>CAWEXD010000001.1:0-31922 GCA_963812945.1 uncultured Candidatus Rokubacteria bacterium
GGCAGAGAGTCAACTCTCCGGCCGAGCCCGGTCAGCATAGAGGGGTCGACGTCCTCGTCGGTGGGATCCCGCTAGTTACCGGGTCTCCGCGTTCGTTCTCTAGATTCGGCGGTCGCGGTCCGCCCAGTACCGCTCGCGCAGCTCGCGCTTGAGAATCTTGCCGTACGCGTTCTTCGGCAGCTCCGGGAGGAAGTCCACCGACGCCGGCTTCTTGTAGGACGCCAGATGCCGGCGGCAGTGCTCGATGATGTCGGCGTCGGATGCCCGCGCCGCGTCTCGCAGGACCACCACGGCCTTCACGGACTCGCCCCACTTGGGGTCCGGCACGCCGATCACCGCCACCTCGCGGACGGCGGGGTGCGTGCAGATGACCTCCTCGACCTCGCGGGGGTAGATGTTGGCGCCGCCGGAGATGATCATGTCCTTCTTGCGATCCGTGACGTACAGGTAGCCCTCTTCGTCCAGATGCCCCACGTCCCCGGTATGGAGCCAGCCGTTCCGGAGGGTCTCCGCCGTCGCCTCGGCATTGTTCCAGTACCCCTTCATGACAAGGTCGCCCCGCACGACGATCTCCCCCGGCGTCCCCGGGGCCACATCGCGGTCGCCGTCGTCGACGATCCGGACCCTCACCCCAGTGGTCTCGCGTCCCGCTGAGGCGAGACGATGCTGCCTGACCGGGTCATCGCCGGCGAGGTGCTCCTCCTTGGGCAGCGTCGTGCAGACCATGGGCGCCTCGGCTTGCGCGAAGATCTGGCAAAGGATCGGCCCGAACGTCCGCACGGCCTCCTGCTGCTGCTCCACGTACATCGGTCCGCCGCCATAGAAGATGGTGTGGAGGCTCGACAGATCGTACTCCCGATGGACGCCGCTCGTGGTCAACGTGTGGACCATGGTCGGCGCAAGAAACATGGTGGTGACGCGATACCGCTGGATGGCCTCGAAGATCCGGCGCGGTTCGAACGACCGCGTGGCCGGGAAGGCCGAGGCCGCGCCCCGCGCGATGTGGTGGAAGATCGAGATACCGGATCCATGCGTGATGGCCGCCGCGTGAAGGAGCACATCGGCTTCCCGTGCAGGGTTTACGTCCAGCAGGAAGATCTGGACCATCGCGAGCAGGGCGCGATGGGTCAGCATCGCGCCCTTGGGCCGGCCGGTGGTGCCGGACGTATAGAAGAGCCACGCGAGGTCCTCGCGCTCGACGACGATCTCGGGCGCCGAGGCCGGCCGGTCCTGCATGAGGTCCTCGAAGCCGAGGTCGCCGGGCTCGCCGCGGCCGATGGCCACGAATCGCTCGACCGTCTTCAGGCGCCCGCGGATCATCGCCAGGTGCGACCGGAAGTCCGCGTGGTAGACCAGGATGCGGGCGCCCGAGTCGTTCAGCATGTACTCGTGCTCGCTGGGATGCAGCCGGACGTTCATCGGCACGACGCCCATGCCGGCCTTCATCGGCGCGAGGATCGTCTCGAGCCCTTGCGGGCAGCTGGGGACCAGCATGCCGATCCGATCGCCGCGCTCGGCGCCGAGGGCGAGCAACGCGTGCGCCAGTCTGTTCACGCGCGCTTCCGCGTCGCGAAAGGTAACCACGGTGTCGGTCGCGAGCCAGGCAGGACGGTCCGGCCAGCGTTGCGCCGCGCGGGTCAGGAAGTGCCCGACGTGCATCTCACCCGCGACCCGGCTCGAGCGGGATCATGGGCATGGCGGGCGCCCGCGGAGCCTCGCGCGGCTACTCGGCGCGCGCGCCGCGGGCGATGGCCGCCACGCGGTCCGGGTCGACGGGCGCCGTGGTGCGCCCGTCGCGCTTGACCCAGGTCCCGACGATAGCGCCGTCGGCGACCCGGAGGAGCTCGCCCACGGTGTCCGGCGCGACGCCGGAGCCGACGAGGATGGGCCGGTCGGGCACGGCTGCGCGCACGCGCTTGACATCACCGAGCGGCGTCGGCTCCCCCGTCGCGACGCCGGAGACGACCAGCGCGTCCGCCAGCCCCCGGTAGGCGGCGTCGCGCGCGACCTGGTCCAGCTCGACCGGGGCGAGCGGGACCGCGTGCTTGCCGCCCACGTCCACGAAGAGCCGCGTCTCCGTCCCGAGGAGCCGCCGGTAGCGGAGCGTCCCGTACGCGTCGCCCTGGATCACGCCCTGGTCCGCCACGAC
Source organism: uncultured Candidatus Rokubacteria bacterium (assembly GCA_963812945.1). Classification (GTDB taxonomy): domain Bacteria; phylum Methylomirabilota; class Methylomirabilia; order Rokubacteriales; family DASRDR01; genus DASRDR01. The sequence continues at coordinate 2,150 of CAWEXD010000001.1, forward strand.
CGCGCCCACGTGGATGTTGACCCGCACGAACGCGGCGCCGACCGCGGCCGCGAGGCCGAGCGCCGCCCGGGCGTCGTTCTTGAGCACGTTGACGCCGATCGGGAAGCGCACGGCCCGCCGCACCTCGCCCGCCGCGACGGCCATGGCCGCCACCGTCGCCGGGTCCGCCCGGTCAGGGCTGAACGGCGCGTCCCCGAAGTTCTCCACGAGGCAGGCGTGGAAGCCCCCCGCCTCGAGCGCCCGCGCGTCGGCGACCGCCCGCTCCACGACGGCCTCGATCGAGCCGCCCCAGCGTGGGCTGCCGGGCAGCGGGAGGAGATGGACCATCCCGATCAGCACGCGCCGGAGACCGGGAATCGCTTCGAGGCTCACTGGGGCCGGCCGCCGCCGGCGGCGCGATCGCGCGCCATCTCGGGACCGAAGAGCTCGGCCCGGCCGGCGACCAGCTGGAGAGCGAGGCCCCAGGCCCGCGCCTCGCGATCGGTGAAGCTCGGCGGGACCCGGTGGTCGTGCTTGTCCACGAACCGTCGGAGATCGTCGGCCAGCGCCTGGAGCTTCTCGCGTGTCAGGGCGACGAGCCGAGCGGCCCCCGGCCGCGACCCGCCCCGCGCCAGCGCCAGCTCGAGGTGCGGGAGACAGAGGCCGTCCGAGCCGGCGTAGGCCCCATCGAGCTCGGCGTTCCCGAGTCCGGCGAGGAGCGCGTCGAGGTCGCTCCGCTCGGCGTCGGCCACCGCGACGCAGACGGAGCACCGCGCGCGGCGAGGGCGCGACGCGCTCCCCATCGTCCGCCCGTGGCGCCCTCCGCCGACAAGCGCCCGCCAGCCGCGAAGGCCATCACGCGTCTCCACCGCCTCCGCGGTCTCGTCGAGCCACCGGCAGGCCCGCTCGACGAGCCCCTGGTAGACGATCGCCGCTCCGAGCGCGGCGTCGGGCAGCTCGCGGAGGGCGGCCGCGTGGGCGGCGCAGAAGCCCCACGCCTCCGCGAGGCGCGTCCGGGTGACGGGATCCGTCACGTGCTCCGCGACCACCGTGCCGAGGTGTCGGACCGCCAGCTCGCGCAGACACCCGCAGAGCGGGCACCCGGGGCGGGCGCAGGCCTCGACGAGACGGGCGCGGCCGTTCAGGCTCACGGCGCCAGGCGGGTCACGAGGTATTCGAGGATGAGCGGGCGCGTCTCGGGCGTGATCGGCGCGCCGTAGGCCACCATGCGGTCGACGATCGCCTCCCACGTCGCCCGGTCGAGCCGCTGCTGGGCGACCATCTCCGCGCTGTGGCAGGGGATGCAGGCCCCCAGCACGAGCGGCATGTGCTCCCCTGGCGGCAGCGGGTTGGCCGACTGCGCGGGGGACCGTCCGCCCGCGAGCCCGACGGCGAGGCCCGCGACCAGCGCCACGAGCATGACGGCGGCCGGGTTACGCCACATTCACCCGGACGGCGTGGATCACGTTCCAGCGGTAGCCCTGCGGGTCGCGCGGCCGGCTCGCCGGCTGGTGGCGCCCGAGCGAGTCGCTGGCCCGCGCCATGACCGTGTGCGCCCCCGGCGGCGCGGTCCAGCCGAGCTCGAAGCGGCGCCACGCGTAGCGGTGTTCCGCGCCAACCAGATTGGCGGCCTTCCAGCTCTGCCCCCCGTCGGTCGACACGTCGACCGCGACCACGGTCCCCTCGCCCGCCCACGCGAACCCGGTCACCGTCTGGGACCCGGCCGTGAGCGAGGCGCCGTCCGCCGGCGCCACGACGATCGACTTGCACTCGACCGACTGGAGCGAGTACGTCTGGTTCGGATCGTCCACGCGCGGCGACCGGTAGCTCCGCGCCATGAACGGGCCGGCCCACTCCTGGTCGGCCAGTGTGAGCTTGGTCAGCCACTTGATCGAGGCCGAGCCGACCCAGCCCGGCACGAGGAGGCGCGCCGGCCCGCCGTGGAGATGCGGCACCGGCTGGCCGTTCATCTCCAGCGCGATCATCGTGTGGGGGTCCATCGCCTTCTGGATGGGGTGGCTCCGGACGAAGTCCGGCGCCTGGGGCGTCGGCGGCGTGTCGTTCCCGTCGGGGATGACGTGGCGCGCCGTCGCCCGCGGCCGCGCGAGCTGGAGGACGTCGGCCAGCCGCACCCCGCGCCACACCGCGGTCCCGACCGCCCCGTTCTCCCACTGGAGCCCCGGCGCCGGGGGCTTGTGGAAGCTCCGGCCGTTACCGGCGCACTCGAGCGTGATGGTCTGGGTGACCTGCGGGAGGCGCCGGAGGTCGTCGAGGCGCAGCGTCAGCGGGTTCTCGACCTCGCCGTCGACGGTGAGGGCGTACGCCGCCGGGTCGACGACCGGCCCGTCGTAGTTGTTCCGGACGAAGAAGAGGTCGTTCGGCGTGACGTCGCTCGTGAGCTCCCGGAGCGGCGTCTCGAGGTTGATGGGGCGCGGGCTCCGAAGGATCAGCTTGTCCTTACCCGGGACCGGGGCCGCAGGCGCCGCCGTCTGGGCGCGCACCGGCAGCCCGGCGCCGAGCAGCGTCGCGGCGGCGCCGACCTGGACGACGAAGGCGCGGCGGGAGACACCCTCCTCGAACGCGTGTGACCGATCGCTCATGGCCGTCCTCCTCGAAGATGGACCGGTCCCGGGAACCGCGGGGACGGGCGGTGGACGCCGCCCGACGGGCGGAACCGCTCGCGGGCCTACTTCAAACCACCGGGTCCCGGGGTGTCAAGCCCCGGGCAGTCCCTCCGCCCGGAGGCGCTCGATGAACGCCCGGACCCGGGCGGCGTTGACGCCGAGATCGCCCACGCCGATCCGGGAGAGCGAGCGGACGTCCACGCGGCTCCCGGCGCCCCGCGCGCGAACGCGGACGACCACGTCGTCCTTGAAGCCGAACCAGCTTGTCGTCGCCGTCGCCTCGAGCCGGCCCTCCCTCGGAACGGCCGCCACGATCTCCCAGCCGAGCGAACGGGCGGCGGCCTCGGCCGCGGCAAAGGCGCGATCGGGCGCCGCGTCCACGTCGAGCGGCCGAAGGTCGGGGAAGGCCTTCCGCTGCTGGGCGGCCACGGCGGGGCCGCCGTACTCGACGGGGTTCCGGGCGCCCTGCCTGCGCGCCACGACCGCCACGAACGCGGGCGGATCCTCCGGATCGGTCGTGACGTCGTGGATCGGCGGGACGCGGCGCGCCTCCGCCTGCATCCGCCAGGGGATCGCGAAGGCGGCCAGCGCGACGATCAGGGCGAGCGCGGCGAGGCCGGCGTGGCGCGGCGAGCGTCGAGCGAGGCTCACGACGAGCGCGACGACCGCGAGAACGGCGGCGACCGCGCCGAGCTGGGCGCCCCAGCGGAGGAGCGTGAAGGCCGGGCCGAGGCCCCACCCGCCGAACCGGTAACCGGGCCCGGCCAGGAGCACGCCGGCCCCGGCGAGCCCGGCGAGGAGCAGCACCAGACCGGGGAGGATCGGCCCGATCCGGCCGACTGATGAGTGCCGGCGGTCAGGCCTCCGGGGTCGCCACCGCATACCGGTCCCACCAGCCAGCCGCCGGCGCGATCTGCTCCACGACGTCGATCCAGACCCCGGCGGGATCGAAGAGGCCAAAGCGGCGCTGGCCGAACGGCTCGTCTCGGAGCGCAAGCGCGAGCGGGGCCCCGTCCTGAACGAAGCGCGCGTACTCGGCCCGCGCATCCGCGACCTGGAACTCGAGACACATCCCCTGACCGCTGAACGGCTCGGGCCCCGGCGGCGCCGACGGATGGCTCGGGTGCATGAAGGCGAGGCTCGCCCTCCCCGCACCCGCGCTGAGCAGGACGAACCAGGTGGCCTCGAAGACCACCCCCAGGCCGAACCAGCGCCGGTAGAAGTCCCGGCACCCGGTCAAGTGCTCGGTGACGACGATCGGATAGAAGTCCTGAAGCTGCATCGATCCCCTCCGGGCTCGATGTCGATTGTATCGGACGCCGCGCGGACAGGCACGCGGGGGGCCCGAGCACGCGTCACTATCCTCATCGCGGGCGGCCGCTTCACCGTGTTCGGCCTTCGGATCATTGTTTCAGAACATTTACGCCTCACTGTCGCTGTGAACTGCCGCGGGCAGTCGACGGCGACGCCGTTACGCCCGCTCCTCGTAGACCGCGGCACGATGACTCGCGGGCAGGAACGCGCAGACGAGGTGCCGCGCGGCGTCGAGCGACAGCGTGTGCGCGCCCGGCTCGGTGGGAATGATCTCGTGACGCCGGAGTGGCGCCGTATCGAACACGTCGATCACGCCGGGATCCCCGATCGCGACGTAGAGGCGGCGCAGGCCGGCATTCAGGAACACGACGTCGGGCACCCCGCCGATGGGCTCGGCCCTGAGAATCGTGCTGCTGTCCGCATCGAGTTCGAGCAGGACGCCGGCATCGCAGGCGCAGTAGAGGCGGCGCCGGGCGACATCGATGTCCAGGCCGTGGGGGCCCGCCTGCGGGATCGGGGCGACTCGTCGGATCCCGACCGGATCGCCGGCTTCGATGAGAACGATCTGCGGAGGATCCGCGATGTTCACGTGAAACGCATCGGCCACGGCATCGTAGACGGTCCACCGCGTTCGGCCCGCCACGGGAACATCCGTGAGGTGCTTCCGGGCGTGGAGGTCAACGATCGAGACCGTGTACGAGCCGCGAACGGCGGGGTCACCGACGTGGGCGACCAGGAGCCGCCCGCGTCGCGGATCGTAGGCGAGCCCATTGGGCCGCACGCCGACGGCGATTTTGTCGACGGTGGCCCCACCATCGGGACGGAAGAGTCCGACCGTGTTCTCACCCCGGTTCGACGTGACAATGAGCTCCAGCTCGGACGCGACGAGGGCGCCGGCCACTCCTGTCAGGTTTTCAATCGAGCCGAGGTACGTCCGTATCCCGCCATCGATGACGTCGACCGCGTCGTTTGCGGTGTGGGCCACGTAGACGCGGCCCGTGGGCTCGTGGACGGCGGCATGGTCGAACCCGCCGGACTTGGCATGCGCGGGCAACTCGACGAACCCCAGCCGCCGGAGCGGCATGTCATCGCCCTGCAGCGAGGTCCGCGACCAGCCGCTCGACGTTCGCCACGATGCGGTCACGGGCCGTCGAATAGCCATCACTGACCGCTGGCACGTCCCACTGATCCACTCGCTGGCCCTTGGCCGGGGCGATATCGCATCCGAAGCTGATCACGCGCGTCGCGCTCTCCAAGTCATAGAGGGTGACGGGCCGCGGCCGACTGGGAGTCGCGCGCAGGCCCTCACCGGCGAGGCCTTTGACCGCGCCGGGGGCGAGCTCCGAATCCGGCTCGGTCCCCGCCGCCACCGCGTCCATCCCGAGACCCCCCGCCGTGGCGAGGCGGCGGAAGTGCGCGGCTCCGATCACGCTCTTCGCCGCGCCATGGAGACACACGAACAGCACCCGCGGCCGTGGTTTCTCGGAGACCGTGGTCCGACAGAACGCGTAGAGCGCGTCATAGAGCGGGAACTGATGGGCCATGTTGTCGAAGTCGTCGCGGCTCGTGGCCTGAAATCCGGTCGCCGCCGCATATAGCCCGGCCGACTCTGGCGTCAAGGCGCGGTCGTCCGTGTCGGCGCCCCGGACGATGCGCGCGAGCATGCCGAGCGCGGGATCCGCTAGATCATACCGCTCCACGAAGGCATCGAACGAGCACTGGGGCCCATGATGCCCCAGCTCGACATTCGGGATGTCGTACGGGATCGCGTGGTCACGCTTCGCCACGTCCAGAACCTGATTCGCCGGGACGAAGAGGAAGTCCGGCTCCGCATCGATGAAGCGGGAGATCAGCCACGGACAGGCAATACGGTCGACACGCGCACGCTCACGGGTGATCCACTTCATGGCACGCTCCTATCTCAGCGAGACGATGATGAGGCCCGCCGCGGCGCCAGCCGCGATGAGCAAAGGTTCGGGGACCTTGAACCGCCACGTAATTCCTAGGACCGCGAGAGCGATGAGCAGCGTCGGGACGTCGACGATCGCACGACGGGCCAGCACGAAGCACGCCCCGGCAATGGTGCCGGAGGCCGCAGCCGTCACGCCGGCCACGAACGCCTTGACTTTGGCGTTGGCGCTGATGCGATCGAAGAACGGGAACGGGATGACGACAAACAGGTACACCGGCAGGAACACGCCGACCGCGGCAGCCACCGCTCCGGGGAAGCTCGCGACGAGATAGCCGATGAACGCCACCGTGATGACGATGGGGCCGGGTGTCAGCATCGCGACCGCGACGGCGTCCAGGAACTGCTGGTCGTTCAGCCAGCCGTACTGCTGGACCACACCCCCGTAGAGAAACGGCACGATCGCGAGGCCGCTGCCGAAGATGAACGCGCCGGCCTGGGCGAAAAAGACCAGGATCTTGACAAGGAGCTCAGGCGTAGCCGCCACCGCGAGACACACAGGCGCCGAGCGCTTGAGCCACGCGGGTGGAGCCTGGGCGACGATCGCGACGACTCCCGAGAGCAGGAACAGCCAGGCGATCTCGGACTCGGTCCAGGCGGTGACAACGGCCATCACCGCGAAGATCACCCATTGCAGCTTGTCCTTGGCCATCGTGAGCTTCGCCAGCTTGTACGCGGCGAGCACGATGATGCCAATCACCGCCGCGCCCACGCCGTAGAACGCGGCCTGCATCCACGGAAGTCCGCCGAACCGGACGTAGAGCCAGCTGATCGCCAGGGTCATGACGAACGACGGGAGGATGAACGCGAGCGCGACCAGCGTCGCGCCGGCGATCCGCGAATGGACGTACCCGAGACAGATCGCGAGCTGCGCCGCCAGGGGACCCGGTGCCAGCTGGGAGAGGGCCAGCGACTTCATGTACTCCTCTTTGGTGAACCAGCCCCGGTGCTCGACGAGATCGCGCTGCATGTAGCCGACCAGCGCCACCGGCCCCCCGAATCCCAGGCTGCCCAGGTAGAGGAAGTATTTCAGCAACGCCCTCGTCGTAGGGCGGGTCATCCCCGACCCCCATCGCCGCAGTCGGGCGCTACTCGCAGATGTCGTTCTGCACCGAAGCGACCACGACGCTCACGACTCGCCGCGTTCCTCCCGCCGCCAGCTGGCTCAGTCATCGAGCTTCACCTCGGTGCCGTGTCCATTGGCGACGGCCCGTTCGTAGACGACGATGGCGGCGGCGACGTCCTGCAACGCGGTCCCCGAGCTGTCGAAGACCATGATCTCGTCGTCGTGCGTTCGGCCTTGCCGCCGGCCTGCGACCACATCCGAGAGCTCGGCATGGACGCTCTCCCGGGTCATCAGTCCGGCCGCGAGCGCGTGCTGGAGCTCGCCGATCTCCGCGCATTGCTCGAGCACGTCGACCACGAGCGTCGACGATGCGACGAGCGCCGGCTCCAGCTCTTGCTTGCCCCGATTGTCAGCCCCGACGGCAGCGATGAAGGTGCCGGGCGCAATGTCGTCTCGGAACACGAACGGGCGGCGCGATGGGGTACAGGTCACGCACACGTCGCTCTCGCGCAGAGCGGCGTGAAGGTCCGTCGCGACCGAGACGCGGATCCCGAGGTCCGCCTGAGCCCGCGCGGCGAGACCCTGCGCGCGCGCAGGATCGGCGTCAAGCACCCACACACGCTCGAGTGGCAGCACCGCGGCGATCGCGGCCAGCTGAATCTCCCCCTGGACACCGCATCCCACGACCGTGGCGGATCTCGAGTCGCGTCGCGCCAGGTACTTCGCCGCGACCGCGGTGGCCGCCCCGGTCCGCAGGGCTGTCACGCTGGCCGAGTCCATCATCGCGAGGGGCTCGCCGGTCTCCGCATCTGCGAGCACGACGGTCCCACGAATGGTTGGCAGGCCGAAGCGTTGTGGGTTGTCCGGAAAGTTCGCATTCGTCTTGGCCGCGAAGTAGCTGCGTGAGCCAACGAGGCCGGCCGCCTTGATGTGGAAGCCGCCGCGTGCGGCGGGAACTCCGAGCACGCCCGGGCCCAGCGTGCGCCCCTCGGCATGGGCACGGAACGCGTTCGCGACCGCTTCGATGCAGTCGTGGAGGCTGAGGAGCTCGAGGACCTGGCGGCGCGACAGAATGCGCATGCTACGCCTTCGGCGAGATGGCGTTGTGGCGCGTCGCGTCGATGTTCATGCGTCGCGCTCCGGCGGCCGCATCGCGCGGGCGCCGCCGGCGGCATACCAGGCGGAGAGGCCGCCGCGGACGTACCGCGCGTCGAGTCCACGGGCCCGCAGCACCCGCGTCACGTTGCAGCCGACATGAAATCCGTAGGCGCAATAGACCGCGACCGGCTGGTCCGGGGACAGCTCTCCAACCCATTGTTCGACGCGGTCGGGATCGTGCCAGACCGCGCCGTCCATGAGATCCACGGTCCGGGAGATGTGGTGGCGGGGCCGGGCATCCAGGATCTGGACGGGCTCGCCTTTCGCCAGCCGGGCGGCGAGCTCCTCGACGGACAGTGATGGCAGGCTTCCATCGGAGGGGTCTTCCCGCGGAAGCGGCGCCTCGCCCTGCACGGCGGCCATCCGGGCGACCACCGCCGACCAGTTGATGTTGCGCATGAAGGCGTCGATGTAGGCCGTGACGTTGGCGCCGAAGTCCTGGTGGTACGCGTGCTCATACATGTCGAGCACGAGCACAGGGGCCGCATCGATCGCCGCCTGGACGTGATCCGCGGCCATCAGGTTCCAGAACCGCTTCGCCGGCCTGGAGTACGTCAGCGCGACCCAGCCGGACCCATGGGCCAGGGACTGTCCCGCCCGCACGAACTCCCGGCGCCAGGCCCAGACACTCCCGAAGTGCTCCTCGAGGGTGGCCGCCACTGGATCCGGAATCTTGTTCCCTTCCCCGCCCAGGTTGCCGAAGTACAGCTCGTGCAGCGCGACGGAGCCCATTGCCGCCAGCTCTTCGCGCTTCAGGGCGCCGAGCTGGTAGTCGGGCGCTCCGGCATCGAGGTTGGCGAGCTCGGTCCGGACCGCGTTCAGTGTACGGACTGCGCTCCCGTAATGGTGCTCGTAGTGACTGACCAGCAATCGTTCGGAGAGCCCGTTCAATGTCCAGGGTCGAACTGCAATCGGCGCGATGGCTTGATGCATCGGTAGTGTCTCCCTATCCATGGGTCAGTGATTCGCGAGGCCTGGTGAGGCTGCCGGCGCGAGGCGATGCACGTTCATGCGCGGCAAGGGTCAGTCCGATCCTCGCGCGGTGTCCGACTCCGCGTCCGTGTAGGCGGCATAGAGCCAGTCGAACAGCGCGAGCGCACGCTTCAGGAGCTCATCGTCGTCGCGGCTCTGCTGCTTGGCCCCGGCGAGGAGCGTCGCCACCCCGGCCGCGTCGGCGACCGGGATCCCGCCGACGTCGAGGTAGTGGACGAGATCGCCCACGCGCCGCAGCGCGTCGTCTCCCTCGAGATCGAAGCTCTTCAGGAACACCTCGAACGTGACACGAGACTCGATGTGGGTGAATGGCGCGCCGTCGAAATCGAACCCGACCGCATGGGTCGGCAGGTCCGCCGGGCTCTCGAGCCACACGAACGAGGCGGCCCGATCGATGTGCCGTTTTATGAGCCAGGCGCAGGCGAGACGGTCCACCCACGGCGCCTTGCGGGTGGCCCACACCCGGCGTTGGTATTGGCCGCGGTCCAGCCGAGAGATGGGCCCGCGCTGGCCGTGCGGCTCCCCGGGGCTGAGAATCTCCGTCGCGACCATCTCCATCTCCAGCACGGCGGCCTCGGCCTGCGCCTTGGTCATCCCCGGAAAGAAGTCGGTCGCAACAATGGCCTCGAACTGCCGACGCAGCGTCCGGCTCTGACGCCGGACGGCGGCAGGATCCCGCCGCGTGAAGCGCTTCCGCGCCTGGCTGATCTCTTCAACGAGCGCCGCGTAGTCCTTCGTCCGATCAACGAGCGCCCGTAGCGCCTCGGCCTGGCCCTCGTCGCGCGGCTCGACGCGCAGCACGTGCGCACTGCCGCCCGCTTCGGTGATCTCGGCCGCGAGGCCCGCGAGGACTTCCTGCAGGTCCGGGCGCTCGGGCAGGACATACACGCCGTCGCGCAGCACGCCCGCTCCCGTGGCCTTCAGGGCCCGCCAGACGCGCATGCGCTGGGTCGCGTTCTCTGTGGGAAGGCTGGTAACCAGCTGAAGCCACGCTGGGAAGTCATGCATCACGTAGCGAACTCTACTGATATGTAGGTATCGTGTCAATGATATTTGTAAGATATTGTAGTTAAAGTGTTTTATCCATCGATTGTCGGGTCCGGCGGCGAGCGTCGTGGTCCCAACAGGGCTGGTCGGGGTCCGTGAAAGTGGGGCATCGGGTACGCAGTGCGACACTCGAGCAGAACAGCGTTGGTGCTACCGAAAGACCCTCCGCGGAGGAGTCAGGGTTCAGAGCGAGGTCACCCTCGGGGCGTCACCATGCCCATCAGCGAGGCAAGTCCACGACGCGGGCTCGGCCGGTGACCAGCCTCCTCGTCCGCGCTCTCACGCCGGTCGCCCGACGCTCGGCGGGCGAGAGCGCCTCCGAGACGAGTCAAGGAGGCCCGCGACCGCAAGCAACGGCGGGCACGCGAACGCATCGACCGTGCGTCACGCGGCATCATCGTGCGTCTCCCGCGCTCGCTCACCCACCAGCCGTGGAGCCGTTCGTGGCGACGCGCGTGACTCGCCTCCGGCGCGCTCGTGTGATGCATCAGTTGTTACATCGAGTGCTCCACCCTGTTTCACGTGTCAGATCCTCCGGGAATGCCTGGTGGCTCGCGTATACTCCGGGGCGTGCGTCCTGCCCCCCGGCCGGCCCGACTCGCGGTCGTCCTGGCTGTCGTCGCCGTCCTCGTCCCGGGCTGCCAGGGCCCCGGGCCGCCGAAGGCGGACGCGCCTCCGCACCACCTGGAGCGGGGCTTCCGGAACCTCAATCCCGAGTACGCGCGCCCGGGCCTCTGGACCCGCTGGCGGTTCGTGATCCCTCGCCTCCTCAGCTCGCCCCGGAAGGCGTCGTTCCCCATCGTCGTGAACGACGGCCGCGCCTTGCGGGAGAACACCGGAGCGGCGACCGTCACGTGGGTCGGCCACTCGACGCTCCTGGTCCAGCTCGACGGGGTGAGCTTGCTCACCGACCCCCAGTGGTCGGAGCGAGCCAGCCCGGTCACGTGGGCGGGACCCCGGCGCGTCACGCCGCCGGCGCTGCGGTTCGAGGATCTGCCGCCGATCGACCTGGTCCTCATCTCCCACGACCACTACGACCACCTGGACGCCCCGACCGTGAAGCGGCTGTGGGCCACCCACCGGCCCCGCTTCCTGGCGCCGCTCGGCTTCAAGGCGTGGTTCGCGGAGCTCGGGATCGACGCGGTGGACGAGCTCGACTGGTGGGAGAGCCGGACCGTCAACGGCCTCACGGTCGTGTGCACGCCGGTCCAGCACTGGAGCGCGCGGAGCCTCCGGGACGAGAACCGCCGGCTCTGGGCGAGCTGGGCCGTCCTCGGCAAGGACCGGCGCTTCTACTTCGCGGGCGACACGGGGTACTACGCACCCATCTTCCGGGAGATCGGCCGCCGCCTCGGCCCCTTCGACCTCGCGGCCATCCCCATCGGCGCGTACCTGCCGCCGGCCCTGATGCTGGTCTCGCACCTCACCCCCGAGGAGGCCCTCGACGTCGGGGACGACGTGGGGGCTCGTCGCCTGGTCGGGATCCACTGGGGCACGTTCGACCTCGCGTACGAGCCGCTCGGCGAGCCGCCGCTCCGGCTCCGGGCGGAGGCGCGCCGGCGCGGGCTCGAGCCGGAGCGGATCTGGGTCCTCCGGCACGGCGAGACGCGGGCCTGGTGAGGCCCGGCTGCGCGTGCCGGGACAGGCTAGCGGCGGGGCAACACGCGCCAGTCGCGCGGGGGAAACTGGTCGCGCTCGGTGATGATCGAGACGCGCCCGCGGTCGCTGACGAAGCCGTTCACCACCCAGCTGAGCGCGCTCACGAGGAGCGCCCCCCAGAAGGCCGGCCAGAACCCGTGCACGTCGAAGCCCGGCACGATCGCCGAGGTGAGCCAGAGGCAGAGGGCGTTCAGCACGAACAGGAAGAGGCCGAGCGTCACGAGCGTGAGCGGCAGCGTCAGGATCAGGAGGACCGGGCGCACGATCGCATTGACCAGACCGAGCACGATCGCCGCCACGAGCACCATGGTGGCGCCGCGCGCCTCGATGCCGGGCACGATCTCGGTGGCGAGCCAGATGGCCAGCGCGTTGACCAGGACCCGGATCAGGAAGCCCATCCCCGCTCCTCCTCCCGCTGGATCGCGCCGGAGCGCGCCCGCCCCACAGTATGCACCCGCCAGGCCTTGACCCGGTGGGCTGGCGCGGCTAGCGTCGAGCGCCAGGAGCCCGCCCTGTGCTGATCCTCTTCGGCGTCACGATCTTCGTCGGTGCGAGCCTGCTGTTCCTGGTCCAGCCCATGTTCGCGCGGATGGCGCTGCCGCTGCTCGGCGGAGCCCCCGCCGTGTGGAACACGGCAATGGTGTTCTACCAGGCGGTCCTGCTCGTGGGATACGCCTACGCCCACGCGACGATGCGCTGGCTCGGGCCGCGCCGCCAGGCGGGCCTCCACCTGCTGGTCCTGCTCCTGCCGCTCTTGGTCCTGCCGATCGCGCTGCCGGCGGGCTGGACGCCGCCCGGCCAGACGAGCCCGATCCCCTGGCTCCTCGCCCTGCTCGCGGTGGCCGTCGGGCTCCCCTTCTTCGCCGTCTCCGCGACGAGCCCCGTCCTCCAGGCCTGGTTCGCCGCCACGGGCCACCCGGGAGCGCGAGACCCGTACGTCCTCTACGCCGCGAGCAACCTCGGCAGCATGCTCGCGCTCCTCGCCTACCCGGTCGTCGTCGAGCGCCTGCTCCGCCTGCACGCGCAGAGTCACCTCTGGGCATGGGGCTACGGGAGCCTCGTCGTGCTGGCCGCCGCCTGCGCCCTCGCGCTCTGGCGTGCCCGCCCGGCCGGTCATGCGGGGGAGCCCGCGCACCCGCTCGCCGCGGCCTTGCCGGGCCCCGCGACGCCGGACCGCGCGGGCCGGCCCATCACGCGGGCCCGGCGCGCGCGCTGGGTGCTCCTCGCCGCGGTCCCGTCGAGCCTGATGCTGAGCGTCACGACCTATCTGTCCACCGACATCGCGGCGATCCCGCTCCTCTGGGTCGTGCCGCTGGCGATCTACCTCCTCACGTTCACCCTCGTGTTCGGCCGGCGGCGGATCATCCCGCACCGGGTCTGGGTCGAGCTCCTGCCGGTGGCGCTCCTGCCGCTGGTGCTCGTCCTGGTCGCCCGGGCCAACGAGCCGCTGGCCCTCGTGATCCCGACGCACCTCGTGGTCTTCTTCGTGGCGGCGATGGTCTGTCACGGCGAGCTGGCCCGCGACAAGCCCGACCCGCGCCACCTCACCGAGTTCTACCTCTGGCTCTCGGCCGGCGGCGTGGTGGGAGGCGCGTTCACGGCGCTGCTCGCCCCGATCGTGTTCACGAACGTGCTGGAGTACCCCCTCGTCCTGGCGCTGCTCCCGCTCCTGCCCGCGCGGCCCCCCGCCGCGTGGCTCGGCCGCACGAGCCGGATCCTGGACCTCGTCTTGCCGCTCGGCCTCGGCGTCTTGACGGTCGGGCTGCTCGTCGGGCTCGAGCGCGCGGGCTATGGGCCCGAGGCGATCGGCCCCGCCGTCGGGCTGGTGACGCTCCTCTGCCTCGCCTTCTGGCGCCGCCCCGTCCGCTTCGCGCTGGGCCTCGCCGCGCTCCTCCTCGCCGGCGCCGTCTATCAAGGCGAGGAAGGGCGCCTGCTCTACGCCGAGCGGAGCTTCTTCGGCGTCTCCCGGGTGACGCGGGACCCGAGCGGCCAGTACCACATGCTCATGCACGGGACCACGCTCCACGGGATGCAGGGGCTCGCCCCGGCGCGCCGGCGGGAACCCCTGACGTACTTCCACTCGAGCGGGCCCCTCGGCCAGTTCTTCGCCGCGGTCGATGGCGCGACCCCGCGGCGGGCCGTGGCCGTCGTCGGGCTCGGCGCGGGGTCGCTCGCCTGCTACGGGAAGGCGGACCAGCGGTGGACGTTCTACGAGATCGACCCCGTCGTGTTCCGGATCGCCCGGGACATGCGCTTCTTCACGTTCCTGCGGGACTGCCCGCCCAAGATCTTCGTCGTTCTGGGCGACGCCCGGCTCACCCTGGCCCGGGCCCCCGACCAGGTCTATGATCTGATCATCCTCGACGCCTACAGCTCGGACGCCCCGCCGATGCACCTCATCACGCTCGACGCGCTCCGCCTCTACCTGGCCAAGCTCGCGCCGGGCGGCGTGCTGCTCTTCAACATCTCGAACCGCCACCTGGATCTCGAGCCCGTTCTCGGTACGATCGCCCGGGCGGCCGGGCTCGTCGCGCGCACCCGGGACGACGCGCGGGTCGCGGCCGCGGAGCGCATGGCCGGGAAGGTGGAGTCACAGTGGGTCGTGATGGCGCGGCGGGAGGAGGATCTCGGCGCCCTCCGGGACGACCCCGTCTGGAAAGCGCCCGCCGCGCCGCCGGACCTTCCGCCCTGGACCGACGACTTCGCGAGCCTCCTCGCCGCCTTCCGCTGGGGGGTCAAGCCGTGACCCGCGGGGGGACCGCGCTACGCCGGTGCTGGCACCCGGTGGCGTACGCGACCGACGTCGGGACGGCCCCCCACGCGGCCACGCTCCTCGAGGAGCGGCTCGCGCTCTGGCGGGACTCGCGCGGCATGGTCCACGCCTTCCAGGATCTCTGCCTCCATCGCGGGACCGCGCTCTCGCTCGGCACGGTGCACGGGGACGAGCTCGCGTGCGCGTACCATGGCTGGCGCTACGGCGCCGACGGCGCCTGCACGCGCATCCCACAGCTCGCCGACCCGACGCGCGTCCCGGCCCGGGCGCGGGTCCCCGCCTACCGGACCCTTGAGCGCTACGGCCTGGTGTGGGTCGCGCTGGACGACCCCGAGTGGCCCCTGCCCGAGGTGCCGGAGCTGGAGGATCCCGGCTGGCGGACGGTCCCCACGGGGCCCTTCGCCTGGCGGTGCGACGCCTCCCGCCAGGTGGAGAACTTCACGGACTTCGGTCACTTCGCCTTCGTCCATCCCGGGCTCCTGGGCGACCCCGCCAAGCCGGTCGTGGCCGCCCACGAGGTGGAGACCGACGGCCACGTCCTCCGGTACCGGTACGCCCGGCCGGACGAGCCCAACACGGAGGAGCGCCCGGTGTTCGCCGCCGAGACGCGGAAGGAGCCGACCCGCCAGACGCGCTACGCGCTCCACCTCCCCTACACCATCGTCGAGCACATCACCTGGGGACGGGCCGACGGGCTCGTGTACTTCTTCGCCTCGCAGCCGGTGGCGCCCGACCGCTGCATCGGCTACTGCCTGGTAGCGCGCAACTACAACCTCGACCAGCCGGACGCGGTGATGCAGGACTTCGAGCGCGTCATCTTCGGCCAGGATCAGCGCGTCGTCGAGTCGCAGCGGCCCGACAGGGTCCCCTTCGACTTCGCCGCCGAGCTCCATCTCACCTTCGACAAGGTGGCCGTCGCCTATCGCCGGGCCATGGCGGCCCACGGCCTCGCATAGGAGCCAGCATGCGTACATTCGACCGCTCCCGAGCCCTCCTCGAGCGCGCCCGCCGGTCCCTGGCCGGCGGCGTGTCGAGCCCAGTCCGCGGGACGCTGCCCGTCCCTCTCTACTTCACCCGGGGGGAGGGGCCCCGCCTCCAGGACGCCGACGGGAACTGGTACCTCGACTACGCGGCGGCGTGGGGGCCCGTGATCCTCGGCTACTCCCATCCTGCCCTCGTCGCCGCCGCCCACCGCGCGGCGGAGCGCCCGTTCACCTACGGCGCCCAGCACGAGCTCGAGATCTCCGTGGCCGAGCGGATCCAGGCGGCCGTGCCGAGCGCGGAGCGCGTGGCCTTCAGCTCGAGCGGGAGCGAGGTCGTCCAGCTCGCCCATCGGCTGGCTCGCGCCTTCACGCGCCGCACCCTGATGCTGAAGTTCGAGGGCCACTACCACGGGTGGATCGACGGCGCGCTCGTGAGCTACCACCCGCGCGAGGGGCTCGGGCCCCGCGAGGCGCCGCACGTGATCCCGGGCTCCTTCGGCCAGGTGCCGAACGTCGTGGACAACGTCCTGGTCGCGCCGTGGAACGACCTCGCGGTGCTCGAGGGCCTGTTCCGGGCTCATCCGGACCGGATCGCCGGCGTGATGATGGAGCCGGTCCTCTGCAACAGCGGGTGCATCATGCCGATCCCGGGCTATCTCGAGGGCGTGCGCGACCTCTGCCGGCGGCACGGGGCGCTCTTCATCATGGACGAGGTCATCACGGGCTTCCGGATCGCCCTCGGCGGCGCGCAGGCCCACTTCGGCGTCACGCCCGACCTCTCGACGTTCGGGAAGGCGGTGGCGGGCGGGGCGCCCCTGTCGGTCGTCGCCGGCCGCCGGGAGATCATGGAGCAGACTCACGGCGCGGGCGTCGCCTTTGGCGGGACGTTCAACGGGAACCCCCTGTCGCTGGCGATCGCCGACGCCACGCTCGCGGAGCTGGCGCGTGACGGGGGCGCGGCCCTCGGGCAGGCGAACCGGTCGGGCGAGGCCTTGCTGGAGGGGATCCGCGGCCTCGGGCGGCGCCACGGCCTGCCGCTCCTGGTCGCGGGCTTCGGCGCGGCGTTCGCGCTCCACTTCACCCGCCGGACGGAGCTCAGGGACTACCGGGACACGCTCGACGACGACGCCGAGATGCTCGGGGGGTTCCTCCGCGGCGCCCTCGAGGAGGGGCTCCACGTGCTGCCGGACGGCCGGTTCTACGTCTCGGCCGTCCACACGGCCGCCGACGTCGAGGAGACGCTGGCCATCGTGGACCGCGTGTTCGGGGCCCTCGGAGAGCCGGCTCGGAGGATCGACCGGAGCGCGAGCGCTCGGGTCTGACGGGGCTAGACGCGAGACGCGCTTCGGCCCGGCCCCTGACGGGGCCGGGCCGCGCGCTCGCGAAACCGGTCAGGCAGACTTCTTGACGTTCGACGCCTGGAGACCCTTCGGACCCCGGGTGACCTCGAACTCGACCTTGTCACCCTCGGCCAGGCTGCGGAAACCGCTCGCCTGGATGGCCGAGTAGTGGACGAACACGTCCTGCCCGTCCTCTTGGGTGATGAACCCGTAGCCCTTCGCGTCGTTGAACCACTTCACCAATCCGCTTGCCATGCTCCCTACTCCTCCTTGCTTGGTTCCCGCCGATGCGGCGGTGCTTCCCCCACATCGGGGGACAAACGAAAACGCCGAACGAACCCGGGTTCGCGCGGCGTTCTCACTTCCTGACGGCCTGACCACTGAACCACGAATGCTTGCGGCATTGTACACTGGGCGACTTGCCGGTCAAGGGAAATCTTCCAGTTTCGCGAGGGGAATCCATCCCTACTCCCGCTGGCCGACATCGCCTCGGTCAATCCTCGTAACATGTTTCAGTATATGACAAAATTCAGTCCTGATGGCCCGCATCGTGGGGCCGGGCCCTCAGGGATTCCGACTTGCGCTCACTCATCTGGGCTACCCTGGACGGCAGTGATTGCGAAGGTCGTGCCGATGCGAGTGGCGTCAACTGATCGACGGCGCCGGACGACGGTCTGTCATGGCGTCGTCGTGTCGCTGGCCGTGCTGGCCTGGCTGCCCGACCTGGCGGGAGCGCGACCGGCCCTCGCCGGGCACGGGGGCATCGTGCAGCTGAACCGGGCCGCCGCAGGCCCGTACGCCCTGTCCGTCTGGACCCAGCCCTCGCCCCCCCGTCCGGGACCCTGGCAGGTGGACGTCGCGGTGATGCAGGAGAGCGGCGTGCCCGTCGCGGACGCCATGGTCCGCGTCCGCGCCGAGCCCCTCGAGGGCGCCGGCGCACCGGTGGAGACCGACGCGCGCCGCGACGCCGACCCCCTCGGGGTGCGCTATCGCGCGAGCCTCGCGCTGGGACGCGCCGGGCCGTGGCGGGTGACGGTGTCCATCGCCGGGCCCGCAGGCCCGGGTGCCGTCAGCTTCCCGGTCGACGTCGAGCCGGCGGGCCTCGGATGGTGGCCGGCCGCCCTGGGCGCAGCATGTCTCGCGGTCGCGGCGGCGGTCGCCGTCGCCTGGCGCCGGCGCCGGCTCACGGGCGTCGCGCTCGCCCTCCTCCTGATGGCCTCGCCGGCCTGGCCCCACGCCTCCCTGGTCCGGTCGAGCCCGGCGCGGCGCGCCACCCTCACGACCGCGCCGGACCGGGTCCAACTCTGGTTCAACGAGGCCGTCGAGCCGAAGTTCTCGAGCCTCTCGGTGCTGGATGCAGGCGGTCAGCAGGTGGACCTCGGCGACGCGCGGGTCGATCCCGAGGACCCGAAGCGCTTGACCGTCGGGTTGAAGCCGCTCGGCCGCGGCACCTACCGCGTCCGCTTCCGTGTCCTCTCGGTCGACGGTCACGTCGTCGAGAGCGAGTTCCCGTTCACGCTGCGCCCGTAGCACGCCCACACGGGACCCTAGGATGGGCACCGTTGTCTTGACATTCGGTCACATTCGCTTGACACCTGCGCCGGCGATCGTGGCGCCGGTGGAGATCCCGGGGCTTCCCCGACCCTAGTCGAACGTCGTGAGCTGGGCTGCCGCCTGGCGGTCGTAGCCGAGGCTCGCCCGCAGGAGCTGGCGGGTGTACGGCTCCGCCGGCTCCGCGGCGCGCAGCTGGCCGGCCGTCAGCTCCTCCACGACCCGCCCGGCGTTCATCACCAGCAGGCGCTCGCAGAGATGCGCCACGATCGCCAGGTTGTGGCTCACGAGCACGTAGGTCAGTCCGCGCTCGCGCCGGAGGCGGGCGAGGAGGTTCAGGATCTCCGCCTGCACCGACACGTCGAGCGCCGAGGTGGGCTCGTCGAGCAGGAGGATGCGGGGCTCGAGGATCAGGGCGCGGGCGATCGACACGCGCTGGCGCTGGCCGCCGGAGAGCTGGTGCGGGTAGCGGAAGCGGAAGCCCGGGCCGAGCCCCACCTCGCCGAGCGCCCGCTCGATCCGCCGGTCCGCCTCGCCGCGCCGCGCGAGCCCGTGGATGGCGAGCGGCTCGCTCAGCACCCGGTCCACCGTGTGGCGCGGGTGGAGCGACCCGTAGGGATCCTGGAAGACCATCTGGCAGACGCGTGCGAACGCCCGCGCGCGATGCGCCTCCTGGGTCTGGCCGGCGACGGTGATTCGCCCGGCCGCGGGCGGGACCAGGCCCGCGATGGCCCGCAGCACCGTGGTCTTCCCGGAGCCGGACTCGCCAACCAGGCCGAACGCGGCGCCTTCGTCGACCCGAAAAGACACGCCGCGGACGGCGTGGACGCCGCCGTCGCTCCCCTGCCCGAAGACCACGTGGAGCCCGTCGATCTCCAGGATCGCCGGCGCCGCCCGGGAGGGGCTCACGCCGCCGGCCCGTCCCGCCACGCGGGGTCCCGCTCGAGGACGGCCAGCTCGGCGACCGGCTGGTCGATGCGGGGCAGCGAGCGGAGGAGCCCCTGGGTGTAGGGGTGGCGCGCGGCCGCGAGGTCGCGGGCCCGGCAGGTCTCGACGATCCGCCCCGCGTACATGATGAGCACGCGATCGCAGAACGAGGCGACCAGGTTCAGATCGTGGCTGATGAAGACGAGCCCCATGCCGCGCTCGGTCACGAGGTCGTCCAGGATCGCCAGGACCTGGTTCTGCACCGTGACGTCCAGCGCGGACGTGGGCTCGTCGGCGATCAGGAGGTCGGGCCCGGCCGCGAGCATCATGGCGATCATGACCCGCTGGCCCATGCCCCCCGAGACCTCGTGGGGATACACCTCGTAGACGCGCTCCGGGTTCCGGATCCGGACCGCTTCCAGCATCTCGAGCGCCCGGCGGCGGCACTCGTCCCAGGACGCGTTCGAGTGCACCCGCCACGCCTCGGCGACCTGGTCGCCCACGGGCATCACCGGGTTCAGGGAGAACTTCGGGTCCTGGAGAACCATCGCGATCCGCTGGCCCCGGATGCGCCGCATCTCCGCCTCGGGGGCGGCCTGGAGGTCGATCCCCTCGAACTCGAGGCGGCGCGCGGTCACGCGCCCCGGCGGCGGCACCAGCCGGAGGATGGCGCGGCCGGTCATCGACTTCCCGGAGCCGGACTCGCCCACGATGCCGAGCTTCTCCCGCCCGACCTCGAAGCTCACGCCCCGGACGGCCTCGACGGTGTGCACCCGCCCCGGGAAGCGGACCCACAGGTCCTCGACGGTGAGAATCGGGGTCATCCGACCTTGGGATCGAGGACGTCCCGGAGCCCGTCCCCGAGCAGGTTGAACCCCAGGCTCACGACGAGGATCGCGATCCCGGGCACCGTCGCCACCCACCACTGGTCGAGGAGGAACTGCCGGCCCGACGCGATCATGGCCCCCCACTCGGGTGCGGGCGGCTGGGCGCCGAGGCCGAGGAAGCCGAGGCCGGCCGCGGTCAGGATGATCCCGGCCATGTCGTGGCCGACGCGGACGATGAGCGACGAGGTGCAGAGCGGGACGACGTGGCCCAGCACGATGCGAAGGGGCCCCGCGCCCTGGAGTTGGATGGCGGCGATGAAGTCGCTCCGGCGGATCGTCAGGGTCTCCGCCCGCGCCACCCGCGCGTACGGCGGCCACGCCGTGAACGCGATGGCAATGACGGCGTTCTCGATGCCCGGGCCGAGGGCGGAGACGAAGGCCAGCGCCAGGATGAGTCGCGGAAACGCGAGGAACACGTCGGTCACCCGCATGAGGACCGTGTCGACCCACCCCCCGAGATAGCCCGCCGCGGTACCGATGAGGAGGCCGGTCGGCGCGACCATCACGACGACCAGCCCGACGATCACCAGCGTGATGCGCGACCCGTAGAGGACGCGCGTGTAGATGTCGCGACCGAGCTGGTCCGTCCCGAACCAGTGCCGGGCGCTCGGGGGCTGGAGGCGCTGACCCAGATCCTGGGCGAACGGCGAGAGGTCGGTGAGGGCCGGCGCGAGCAGAGCCACCAGTATCAGGGCGATCAGGACCGCGAGGCCAGCCATCGCGAGCGGGTTCCGGCGGAAGCCCAGCCAGCCGACGTAGGCCTGGCCGAGCCGAGCCTGGCCCCGCGAGGCCGGCGTCTCGGCGAGGAGCCAGCTCCGGAGCGTCGCGGCGCGGCCGGCCGGCGTCATCGGGCGCGCGGGTCCACGAGGCGGTACAGGAGGTCCGAGAGGAGGTTCAGGCCGATGAAGATGGTCCCGACCACGATCGTCCCGCCGAGGACGGCGTTCATGTCGGCGTTCAGGAGCGAGCTCGTGATGTACTGCCCCAGGCCTGGCCACGCGAAGACCGTCTCGGTCAGCACCGAGCCCTCGAGGAGGTTCGCGTAGGCCAGCGCGATCACCGTGATGAGGGGGACCAGCACGTTGCCGAACGCGTGGCGCCACACGACGCGCCGCTCGGAGAGCCCCTTGATCCGGGCCGTGGTGACATACTCCTGCCCGAGCTCGGCCAGCATGAAGCTCCGGGTCATTCGGGCGATGTAGGCGAGCGAGAAGTAGCCCAGGATCGACGCCGGCAGGATCACGTGGCTCAGCGCGTTCCAGAAGACCTCCCATTCGCCCGCCAGCACCGAGTCGAGGAGGATGACGCCGCTCCACACGGGAACCAGGTCGTCGAACGCCACGTCGAGCCGTCCCGGCCCCGCGACCCAGCCGAGCCGCGCGTAGAACAGCAGGAGACCCATGAGCCCGAGCCAGAAGACGGGCACCGAGTAGCCGAGGAGGCTCACCACCCGGACGACCTGGTCCGCCAGCCGCCCGCGGGCCACTGCGGCCACGACGCCCATGGGGATGCCCAGCGCCACGCCGATCAGCGTCGCCACCGTGGCCAGCTCGAGCGTGGCCGGGAACACCCGGCGAATGTCGACGAGAACCGGGTTCGAGGTCAGGACCGACCGCCCGAAGTCCCCGGTGAGCACCTTCTTCAGGTAGAGCCAGAACTGCCGCCAGAGCGGCAGGTGGAGGCCAAGCTCGTGCTTGACCCGCTCGTAGACCTCCGCCGGCGCGCGGTCCCCGACCGCGGCGAGGACCGGGTCGATCGGGACCACGCGGGCGATCAGGAAGGTGACGAGGAGGAGGCCGAGGAAGGTCAGGGCGACCGTCCCTAGGAGCCGCGCCACCGGCCAGAGGACGCGCACCGGGAGTGAGGTCGGCCTCACTCCCGGCGGAGGCGTCGAAGCCGGCGGACCGGTCACCGCAGCGCGGCCGTCCGCGCCGTCAGCTACTTCTTGATGGCGTGGTACAGGTTGTTCTCGAAGCTCGGGCCGATGACGAGCCCGTCGACGCCCTTGTGGTGGGCGACGACCTCGCTCTCCTGGAACATGATGATGAACGGCGACGTCTTCTGGTGCTCCCGCTGAAGCTGCTGGTACGTCGCCTCGCGCTTCTTCGCGTCCTTCTCGCGGACGGCCGCCTGGGTGATCCTCGTCATGTCGGGGATGTCCCAGCTGTTCCGCCAGGCGAGGGTCTTCGACTTCGCGTTATCCGTGTTGTCGACGTTCATCGCGAAGGTCTCGGCGTTCGTGTGCGGGTCCTGGTAGTCCGGGCCCCACTGGCCAATGTAGACGTCGTGGTTCCGCGCCCGGTACTTGGTCAGCGTCTGTTTCCCGTCGCCGGGCAGGAGCTCCAACTTGACGCCGGCCTTCGCCCAGCTCGCCTGGATGGCCTGGGCGATGTCCATGTAAGGCGAGGTGCTGCGGACGTCCATGGTCACGCTGAATCCGTTCGGCAGCCCGGCTTTGGCGAGTAACGCCTTGGCCCGCTCGAGGTCGAACTTGTAGGGCTTGTCGTCAATAGCGCCGAGGAAGCCGCTCGGCAGAAACACCTGGTGGACAGCGTAGCGGCCACGGACGATGTTCTCCTCGATCCCCGCGTAGTCGACCAGGTACTTCAGCGCCTCGCGCACCTCGGGCTTGGCCAGGTTCGCGTTCTTCTGGTTGAGTCCCAGGTAGAAGATCGAGCCCTTCGGGCCCTGCTTGGTCGCGAGGTTCGCGTTGCCCTTGATGGCGTCCAGCTGGTCCTTGGACAGGTTCCGCGCGTAGTCGACGTCGCCTTTCTCGAGGAGCAAACGCTGAGTCGCGGGCTCGGGCACGTGCCGCACGACCACCCGGCGCGGGAGCGCCTTCGATCCGTGGTAGCCGTCCCACCGCTCGAGAGTGTACGACTCGTTCGCCTTCCAGCTCACGAGCTTGAACGGGCCGCTGGCGGCGGAGTTCGTCTTGAGCCACTCGTTGCCGAAGTCGCCGCCCTTATCGTGGCCCTGGACGACTTTGCTGTCCACGATCGAGCCGACCGTGGCGGTCAGGCAGTAGTAGAAGAAGGTGGGCGCCACCGCGTCGCCGGTCTCGATCACCAGCGTCTGGTCGTCGGTCGCCCGGATCTTCTCCTTCACGTTCTCCTTGGTGAAGCCGAACTGGGTCAGGATGAACCCCGGCGACTTGTTGAGGATCACAGCGCGCTGGAGCGAGTAGGCCGCGTCGCCCGCGGTGACCGGGTTCCCGGAGTGGAACTTGATGCCCTTCCTCATCTTGAACGTGTAGGTCTTGCCGTCGGCGCCGATGGACCAGCTCTCGGCGAGCTCGCCCTTGAGCTTGCTGACGTCCTTGAGGTCGTACGCGATGAGCCGCTCGTAGACGTTGCCCACCGCCTCGCTGCCCGAGAACTCGAACGACTCCGCGGGATCGAGCGAGATGATGTCGTCGATGGCCTTGGCCATGACGACCGTGTCCTTGGGCGTCGCCGCCAGGGCGGGACTGGCGACCAGGACGGCTGCCGCGAGAAGCCAGGTGATTCTCCTCATGCGAAGCTCCTTTCCATGGGCCCGCCGCCGCAGGCGCGAGCCGTCGCTCCGCCGGGATCCGGGGTCGGGCGTTTGACGCATGATCGGGGCGGGACGCCGGCCTGTCAAGCGCGCGCCATCGCGGCGCTCGGCGAGGGGTCCATTCGGACCGCGCGCGGTGCTAGCATTCGGGTGCTCGCATCGTGTGCGCTGCACGGGGGGTCGGGGGGGGACCATGCGTCGAGGTATCCGTGCGATTCTGCGGTGGGGACTGGTCGCTGCAATGCTCGCCCTGACCGGAGTCGGGCCGGACCGATCGGCCGCCGACGCACCCGGCCGGCCGATCTCCATCGCGGACGACTTCCAGGGCGGCGTCGGGCCGATCTGGCGGCTCCAGCGGATCCGGCCGGACGCGATCGCCACCATCCGCGATCCGACCGGTCTGGACCGCGACGTCGTGGCCATCACGCTCCGGTCCGGCGACATGGCCGACAGCGGCGGCGTCTCGGAGCGCGCCGAGCTCTCGGAGGCCGACCACCTCCACCTTCCGACCGGCACCGACGTCTGGTACGGCTTCTCGTTCTACTTGCCGCCGGACTTCCCCGTCGTCGACCGCCGCCTCGTCCTGGGGCAATGGAAGCAGGGCTGCGGGGACTGCACGGCCGACCACAGCCCGGGCATCGCCAACCGCTACCGGAACGGGGTGTTCTCGATCACCATCCAGGACGCCGAGCGCCGGGTGGTGCTCTTCGAGGAGAAGGCCGACATTCGCGGCCGCTGGAACCATCTCGTGTACCACCTCAGACTCACGCCCCGCCCGGACGGCTTTCTCCGGGTGTGGCTCAACGGCCGGCAGGTCACGGACTACCGAGGCCGGATCGGTTACACGGATGACCTGGACCACGTGTACTTCAAGATCGGGCTCTATCGCGACAATCTCGCGGTCCCGATGACGATGCTCCTCGCGCGGTTCCGCCGCGGGGCCACTCGCGCCGAGGTCGACCCCGCCGACTCGCCGTGACCCCGCCGGGGTGACCGGCCCGCGGGAGCGCGCGCGTCGCGCTCTCAGTTGCCCAGGCTCTTCACGACTGCGAGCCAGAGCGCGAGCAGCTCCCGGCCCGGGTCGCCCACGTCGCGCGCGGCGGTGTGGATCAGCACGAGCTTCGTCCTCGGGTCCACGAACACGGCCTGCCCCCGCAGGCCGCGCAGCACGAACTGCCGATCCGGACCGGGCACGATCCACGTCTGGTAGCCGTAGCCGAAGAACGAGCTCGTGTTCCCGGGCTCGAACTGCCGTGCCGCCGGCGTGGTCGCGGCGCGCACCCAGCCCGCCGGGATGATCGGCCGCCCGTCGAGCGCGCCGTCGTTCGCGAGCAGCATGCCGAGCCGCGCGTAGTCGCGCACCGTGGCGTTGACGGCGAAGTACGCCGCCTCGTAGCCCCCCTTGTCCACGGCCCAGGAGGCGTCGGCCTCGGCGCCCATGGGCTGCCAGATCTTCGCCGACAGGTACTCGGCCAGCGGCTTGCCGGTGGCCGCGCGCAGCACCAGGCCGAGGACCTGCGTCTCGGCCGACGAGTAGTAGAATCGCTCGCCGGGCGCGCGATCGCGCGTGCGGAAGGGCATCACGGTCGCGGCTCCGCCCTCGCTTTCTCCCAGCACCGACAGCCGCGCGAGCGTTGCGACGTCGTCGGCGCCGCTGTAGTTCTCGGTGAACCGGACGCCGGAGGACATGGTCAGCAGGTGGCGAATCGGCGTCTCGCCGTAGGGGGTGCCCGTGAGCTCCGCGACGTACTGCTCGGCACGATCGTCGAGCGACCGGATCCGGCCCTCGGACAGCGCCACCCCGACGAGCATGGCCACGATCGTCTTGGCCATCGAGTAGGAGTTCATGCGGTGCTCGGGCGTGCGGTCGTACTGGTACCGCTCGGCGAGTATGGTGTCGCCCTTCAGGAGCAAGAGCCCCGTGGTGCGGTTGCGCGCGAGGTAGTCGTCCAGCCCGCTGTTCTGTGACTCGTACGTGTAGCGGAACGCCGGCTCGGCCGCGGCACGCTTCAGGGGACGGGCCGCCGGAGCCCGGGCCACCTTGCGCGCCGGGAAGGCCTCGTCGAAGCGGCTCACGAGACCGACCAGGCACCGCAGCTCCGGCCGCAGGGAGGCCGGGCAGAGCGGATAGCCCTCGTTCTTGCCCAGCACCGCCTCGTCCGGCGCGGCGAACGACCCGGCGGCGAGGAGGACGATCGCGAGAAGGACGATGAGTCTCACGCCGCCCCCCCCATCGTCCGGCGCGATCCGACGGAGAGCGCCGTCGCAGCCACCCTACCCCTTGACCGAGCCCGCCGTCAGGCCCTGGACGAGGTAGCGCTGGAAGACGAGAACGAGGATGACCGCCGGCAGCGCGCCGAGGAACCCGGAGGCCGCGATGACCGAGTAATCGATGTTGATCTGGGCGTTCATGGCGGCGATCACCGGGGGCAGCGTCGTGGTGCCGGGCTTCGTGTTCAGCACGAGCGCCACCAGGAACTCGTTCCAGCAGAGCATGAACGTGAAGGCGCCCCCCGCCACGAGGCCGGGGCCGGAGATGGGCAGGACGACCCGGTAGTACGCCTGGAGGCGGTTGCAGCCGTCGACGAGGGCGCTCCGGTCCAGCTCCGCCGGGATCGTCTCGAAGTACGCCTTCATGATCCAGATCGTGAACGGGAGCGTGAAGGCGCAGTACGCGATGGTGAGCCCGGTCAGCGTGTTCTGGAGCCCGAGCGTCCGGAACATCAGGAAGAACGCCGGGATCAGCACGATCGTGGGGAGCATGCGGGTGAAGAGCAGGCTGTAGAGAGAGAAGCCCTTCAGCGGGAACCGGAAGCGCGCGTAGGCGTACCCCGCCGTCGTGCCGACCACGAGGTTCAGCACGGTCACCAGGGACGCTACGATCAGCGTGTTCAGCATGGACGGCAGGATCTTCGCCGCCTGCCCCTCGGCGTGGAAGCGCACCAGGCCGAAGATCATCCGGTAGTTGTCGAACGTGACCTCGGGCGGGATCAGCGAGAGCGGCCGGGCCAGGAGATGCTTCTGGTACGACACGCTCGTGATGAACAGCCAGACGAAGGGGCCGATCAGCCAGAGCGTGACGGCCCCGACCAGGCCGTAGACCAGGAGGCGCCGGCCGAGCCCCCGCTCGCCGACGATCGTGCCGCCCATCAGGTCTCGGCCTCGAACCGGCGCAGCACCAGCCAGTGGTACACGAAGGTCAGGAGCAGGCACAGCGCCGTCAGCGTGTAGAGGATCGCCGTGCCGGGCCCGAACTTGAAGAAGCTGAAGGCCGTCTGGAACCCGAGCCAGGAGATCGTCGTGGTGTCCTGCGCGGGGCCGCCCATGGTCAGGACGTAGATCAGGTCGAGCATGAGGAAGCCGTTCACCGTGCTCAGCACCAGGATCAGGAACAGGATGGGCCGGAGCGCGGGGAGGGTGACGTACCAGAGCCGCCGCCAGTAGCCCGCCCCGTCCACGGCGGCCGCCATGTAGTGCTCCTCGGGAATCGACTGCATCCCGGCCAGGAGGAGGAGCGTCGCGAACGGCGCCTGGTTCCACATGTAGACCGAGACCAGGACGTTGAGCGCCTGGAACCCGTCCTTGAAGAACGCGATGTACCCGTCGATCAGCCCGGCCCGGTGGAGGACGCCGTTGAGCATGCCGAACTCGAAGTCGAGGATCCCGATCCAGAGGAGCCCCACCACCACGCGGGAGAGCGACCAGGGAATGAGGAGGAAGCTCCGCATGAGCGGGCGCCCCGCGAAGCGCTCGTGGAGCACGAGCGCCATCCCGAGTCCGATCAGCGTGGCCTCGAGAACGAACGCGCCGACGAAGTAGAGCGTGCGCCAGAGCGAGCTCCAGTAGACCGGATCCGCGAAGGTCCGCGCGTAGTTCTGGAGGCCGACGAACCGGAAGAGCGGGAGCCTGACACCGAAGAGCTCGATGGCCGGACCCGTGGCCCGGAGGAGGTTGACCTCGGTGAAGCTCATCCAGAGGGAGTACAGAAGCGGGAACACGATGACCAGGACGATGCCGAGGACGGCGGGGACGATCAGGAGCCAGGCGAACGCCGCCTCGGAAAGAACGACCGGCCGGAAGGCGGCGCGCGTCCGCTTCCGGCCGGTCCGCTCGATGCTGAGGGTCCCGGGCGCCCCCGTGCCCTCGGCGCCCATCCCCCAGGCTCCGTCCTACGCGAGCGACTTCTGGAGCTTGGCCAGGTCCTTCAGACCCTGCGGCACCGTCAGGGTCCCGCGGATGATGTTCTGGACGATCGGGATCGCCTTCGTGTCGTACTCCCCGTACCACGGCTCCTTGTAGGCCGCGATGGCCTTGCCCTTCTGGTACTGCGCCTTCAGGAGCTTCAGATCGACCCAGTTGTCGTAGGACTTCACGATCTCGGGGTGGTCGTACATCTCGGGATACGGGTTGTCGAGGCCGGCGATCAGGCACCACTGCCGCTGGACGTACCAGTCGCCGTTCAGGTTGCCGCCGAGGAACCGCACGAGCTTCCAGGCATCCTCCAGGTTCTTCGACTTGGCGTTGATCGTATACCCGTCCGTCCACATGTACGTCTGGCCGGTGCCCGGGTACATCGCCATCTTCGCCTTCTTGGGCGCGAGCTTCGAGTTCTCGGGCTCGCCGGCGCTCGACTTCAGGTAGTAGGAGTGGGTCGTCGTGTAGGCGTAGCGCCCGGTCCAGAAGAGGCGATGCGTGTCGGTCGACGAGGTCTTGGTCAGGACCTCCGGATTGACCAGCTCGGCCTTCCACGCTTTCTGCCAGCGCTCCATCGCGCGGGCGGCGCCCGGCTCCTGGTCGACGATCACCTGGTTCTTCGCGTCGAAGATGTTCGCGCCCTCGGAGAAGCAGTCGCTCATGAACTGCTGCATCGTGCCCGAGGGACTGTTGTTCCAGTTGGGTAGGTAGGGGGTCTCGCTGACCTTGTCGCGCTTGAGCTTCATGGAATGGTCCATAAGCTCGTCCCAGGTCTTCGCGGGTGCCTTGATCCCCGCCTGCTGCAGCATGGGCTCGTTGTAGATCAGGACGAACAGGCTCGTGAAGTACGGAAGCGACGAGAGCGAGCCGTCCTTGTTCTTGAGGCTCTCGAGGTTCGCCGGCGTCATCTTTTTCTTGAGCTCGTCGACACCCGGCAGGTCGTCGATCTTGCGAAGCAGACCGTTCTCGTGCCAGCGCTCGCGGAAGCCGTGCTGGCAGTACATCACGTCCACCACCTCGCCGGCGAAGGCGCGCGTCTCCATCGTCGGGTGATACTGGGCCCACGGGATGGCCTCGTACTTCACCTGGCCCCCGTGCTTCTTGTTGTAGAACTCGACGTAGTCCTTGACCGTATCGGGCTTGAAGACCCAGCCGCTCAGGTTGATGGGCTTGTCGGTCGCGCGGGCCGGCCGGGCTCCGGCCCCGGCGAGCGCCGTCGAGGCCCCCAGCATCCCTGCGCCCTTGAGGAAGGTCCGGCGGTCCAGTCGGCTCATGGCGATTCCTCCCCGCGTTCGGTCGAGCGTGGTCGGTTCTCGAGACGTGCCGATGCTTGGAATTCTGGGCGAGCGGCCCGAGACGTGTCAAGGCCACCGCCACGCTCGATGGGCTCGGCTATCTCTGGACGGCCTTCGGCCTGTGGTGGACGGCCTTCGGCCTGTGGCGACCGTGGGCTAACGGTGGACTCACGGCCGCGCCGGAGGAGGGGCCGCCCCGGGCGGATGGGATGCGCTACCGAGGTCCGCTACTCGGGCAACTCAGCGGCGGTGCGATCGAGCGGCGGCGGATCGCGCCGGGAGCAGGGGCGCCCGCGATCGCCCCTCGCGGGCCGCCGGCGACGTGCCGGCCGCGGGCCGCCTGGCTCGCGACAGCTCGGCCTGGAGGAAGCGGCGCACCGCCGGATCGGGCTCGAGCCCGATGGCGCGCCGGTAGGCCTCGGCGGCGGCCTGCGCGCGGCCGGTCCGGGCGAGAGGGCAGCCCGCGCCGCCCAGTAG
>CAWEXD010000002.1:0-42350 GCA_963812945.1 uncultured Candidatus Rokubacteria bacterium
CGGCCGAGCCGCCGCGCGAGCTCGCGAATCGGGAGCGGGCGGCCCGCCGCCCGCGACGCCGCCAGCGCGACGGCGAGCGCGAGCTGGGTACCTGCCCCGAATCCGGCGTGGTGCGGGATCGCCTCGACCAGCCGGACGGCCACCGCGCCGGCCCCGAGCTCGGGTTCGAGGCGCGCCTGGATGGCGCGGATCGGCTCCGCGGTCGCGACCGGCCCGCCGGCCGGCCCGGGGCTCGCCTCGACGATGCAGCGCGGCCGCTCGAGGGCGACGCCGATCGATCCGTAGCGCCGCCCGCACGCGCCGTTCAGATCGAGGAACCCCAGGTGGAGCCGCGCCCCGGCCTCGACGATCGTCCGCATGCCGTTGCCTCGGCGATCCGGGGCGATCAGGCGCCGCCCGTCAGCCGCGCGACGTGGGCGCGGACGTACGCCATCGCCTCGCGCTCGGCCGGGCCGCCGGTCTTGTCCACGAGCGGGCCCAGACGGTCCAGCTCCCGGAGCACCTCGTCCGTCGGGAGACGCCGCGCCCGCGAGGCGAGGATGCTCGCCTCCACCACGGCATGCTTCGCCCGGCAGAGCCCGGCGAACGGCCGGCCCATGGCACTCGCCACCACGCGCGCGGTGACATCGGCGCGGCCGCCGCCGGCGGGCCTGGGCTCGGGGACCGCCACCTCCTCGACGAGTACCTCGCGCCAGTGGCAGGCGTCCGCCAGGATGGCGCCCTGGACGCGCGTCGCCGGCCGGCTCGGGAAGCGTTCGCGCGAGAGCGCGCTCTTCGCGAAGACCAGGACGTCGTCGGTGACGTTGACGACCGCCTCGCGCGCCCGGACGAGGTTCCGGAACGTGCGCGTGCCGACGTAGGGCCGGATCACGAGCCGCTCGTCCCCCCAGACGACGCCCATGGCGGCGAAGTTCGCTTGCCCGTCCTCGTCCAGCGTGGTCACCACCGTCTCGAGGATCATTCATCTTGGGGGGGAGCGGCGCCGCTCCTCCCCCCACCCCCCCACCACATTGATCTATTGCCTGGCGACGAGATGTCGCGTCGAGGTTGCTCATGAGTTGGCCTCGAGGATCTTGTGGAGGTGCAGGGGATACTGGCCGAGCTTCCCGCCGTAGTTGCCGGCGCTGATCTGGACCACGCCGGGGCCGCACGCGGCCCGGACTCCCACGCGCATCGCGGCCTCGACCGCCTCCTGGTCCAGCCCGTCGATGACGACCTCGTAGACCGCGTGGACGTCCGCCGGCAGGCGGCTTCGGCCGTGGCCTCGGAGCGTGGGGCAGTACTCCTCGTTCGTCGAGGCGCGCAGCGCCTTGTAGCGGGAGCCGACCTTGCTGCCGCTCCGGACGACGCCGCCGGGGAAGGGGAGGATGACGCCGGGCACCGCGCGGATCGCGCGGACGGCGGCCTCCGCCGCGCCGAGGGCGGCCGCCTGATCGGTCGCGAGGATCAGGAAGTTGCCGCCCGCCACCGCGCGCTGCACGCCGAACGTGTCCTCGCACAGGAACTCGCCGTCCATCACCGGCACCCGCCAGTAGCGCCGGCCGTCCAGCTTCTTGCTCGCCTGGTGGCCGTCCCCGAAGAATCGGAGGAGGCCGCCGACCTTCACCGATTCCTCTCCCGGCCGGAGCCCGTTGAAGCAGGCCGTGGTGGGGCAGGTCATCACGCACTGCCCGATGCGGTTGACGAGCGCCTTGCCGAGGGCGGCGGTGTTGAACCCGAAGACGAGGATGCTCACGCCCGGCCGGCCGTCGGCCGTCTCGGCCGCCGGCACATCGTGCTCGACGCCGGCCTCGGCGTCGCAGCCGATCACCGAGGTCGCATAGCCGGTCGCCAGCGCGGCCGCCGTGCGCGCCCAGCCGGCCGTCTCGGCGGTCACGATCGCGCGGGCGGCGCGCATCTTGAACGCCTCGGCGAACGTGTCCTCGATCTCCACCCCGTTGACGCGCAGCATCGTGGATGATCAGCCGGGGATGAGGCGGAGCGTCTCCGACCGCATGGGTCTGCCTCGGCGAGTGGAGCGGCCCGCGACACCCCGCGGCCCGTGAGCCAGCGGCCGCGAGGTGTCCCGACCGCGCGCGGCGACGGTCGCCGCGCCTACGCGAAGGGGTGCTTGGCCGACTCCTTCTGGGCGATGACGGCGTCGACCGTCGGCTGGTGCTTCATCGCCCGCAGGATCGACTCCTTGGTCGCCCGGTAGTTGTAGTCGTAGATCTTCTTGTTGTCCGACGCGTCCCAGTGGATGAAGACGCCGACGATCACGCAGAGGTCGTTCGCGCTGCCCTTGGGAATCGTCCCGTCGGCGACGCTGTCCACGACCGCCTTGGCCACGGCCGCCTGCGCGGGGCCGAACATCTGGACCG
Organism: uncultured Candidatus Rokubacteria bacterium; assembly: GCA_963812945.1. Taxonomy (GTDB): domain Bacteria; phylum Methylomirabilota; class Methylomirabilia; order Rokubacteriales; family DASRDR01; genus DASRDR01. The sequence continues at coordinate 2,361 of CAWEXD010000002.1, forward strand.
CCTGCCCGGCGCCCTTGATCGTGACCTTGTTGAACATGACCGTGTCCGGCTTGGCCGGCACGTTCGGGGCCAGCACGGCCAGGAGCCCGTTGTGGCCCGCGGTCTGCGCGGCGAGCCGCTGTACGAACGCCACGCCGGCCGGCCCGCTCTTCGATCCGATGATCAGGTCGATGTGGGCGACCTCGTTACCGTCGCCGACCAGTGACTCACCCACCAGGAAGCTGTGACCATCCGTTGCCATACGATCCCTCCCGTAGCTAGGGCGCACTCAGTGTGTGGACGTCCCGCATCGTCGAACCACCGCTGGGTGGCGCCAATACTAGGGAGGGGTCCACCGGCTGTCAAGGCGCGGATCCATGGACACGCGTCAGAGGAGCCCGAGGACTCGCCAGTAGGGCACCGCGAGCGCGAGGCCGAGGAGCGTGAGGGCGGTGTAGGCCAGCGCGAAGCGCCGGGCCTGCTCGTGCGAGAACAGCCGGTCCTCGGATGCGGCGCGCGCCACCATGTAGCTCGACGTCTGGAAGGGGAAGACCCACGCCACGGAGGTCGCCAGGAGCGCGATCGTCACCGCCCAGGGCTCCACGCCCGCTGCCGTGGCCACGGGGATCAGGGTCAGGCTCGCGAGGAGGACCGTGAGGTCCTGCTCGAGCACGAGCCGGAGCACCAGGCTCACCAGGGCCGCGGCCAGCACCATGGAGAGCGGCCCGGGGCGGACCGGGCCCAGCACGTTGCCGATCAGCGCTCCGGCCGCGGCGTCGACGCCGAGGGTGGTGGCCAGCCGCCCGAGGCTCAGGACGATGCCGAAGAACAAGAGCATGCCCCAGTCGAGCGACTGGAGGGCCGGGCCGTCGAAGGTGCCGACCGCGGCCGCCGCCAGGAGCCCGAGGAGCGCGACGGTCGCGAGATCGAGGCGGAGCCACGGCGCCGCGATCCAGCCGGCCACCGTCAGCGTCAGGATGAGCGCCATCGCGGTCTCGCGGACGGACGGGGGCCCGAGGAGCGCGACCTGGAGCCCGACTCGCTCGCGGGGCGGCGGGGGGACGGGCGCCGGCCGGAAGAGCGTGATGAGAAGGAGGAGCGCGCCCAGCCCGAGGAACGCGCCCAGCGGCAAGGCGGCCACCAGCCACTGGACCCAGCCGACCCGCCCCCGGCTCGCCTCCGGCAAGAGGCCCCACGCGAGGAGGCACGTGCCGGAGCCGCTCAACGCCACGAACATGAGCGGACCGGCGCCGGTCCAGGCGGCCAGCCCCAGCACGGCGGAGGCGCCCGATCGGTCGGGCACCCGGAGCGCTTCGGCCAGGGCCCGGGCCAGCGGGAGGACGAGGGACGCGCGCCCGGTCGCCGACGGGATCAGCGGTGTCAGGGCGAGCCCCGACAGCAGCAGCGTCACCGCCTGGCGGAGCGTGCCGCTCGGCACGCTCTTGACGAGAAGGAGCCCGATCCGGTAGAGCAGGCCGGACCGCCCGGTGGCGGCGGCCAGCCCGTAGACCGCGATCACGAAGAGCCACTCCCGCGAGGCGAGCCCGGCGAGCGCCTCGGCGGGGCGCGCCACGCCGAGGAGAATCCACGCCGCGGCGAGCCCCAGTCCCACCGTGAAGTCCGGCACCGAGCGGCTCAGCATCGCCACGATCGCCGCCACGAGCAAGGTCACGAACCTCCAGCCGGGAGAGGCGCCCGGCCAGGCCGCGACGAGGACGAGGGCCGCCGCGGCGACCAGGCACGCCCGGCTCGGCCAGCCCGTCCGCCGCGGGGTCGGCGCCTCGCCGGTGACGCGCGGGCGCAGCGCGACGCCGGCCACCGGGCGCTCGCCCGCCGCGAGCGCGAGACGGGAGATCTCCTGGGCGAGGCGGGGGCCGTCGTCGCGGTTCGGCGCGCGGAGCGCCTGGCCCAGCGCTCGGCGGAGCACCTCCACGGCGCGGCCGCGCTCCCCGCGGCCCTCGTGGAAGGCGGCCCGCGCCAGCGCCAGGTCCGGATCGTCCGCCACCGCCTGGTCGTCCAGCCGCTCGATCCATCGCCGGGCGGGATCGGACGGGAGCGGCGGCACCGCCCGCAGGCCCCGGCCGAGCGTGACACCCAGTGTCGGGGCGTCCGCGTGAGCGGCGAGCACTCCGAGTGCGGCGTCCCACGCGCCGACAGCCTCGAGCCGCGCCGCCAGCGCCTCGGCCCGGCTCCGCAGGCGCGCCGGGTCCTCGTCCCGCCGCAGCCGCTCGCGCAGGACGTCCCGCACGACGGTGCCGCCGCCCGGGCCGACGCCGAGGTCGGCGAGATCGGCGATGACCGTGCTCGCGCGATCGCCGAGCAGCGTGGCCACGTCGGCCGGCGCCTCGAGCAGGCTCGCCTCGAGCACCGCCTGACGGCGATCGGGCGGCAGGCGCTCGAGCGCGGCCTCGACGCCAGCCGCCAGCGCTTGCTCCTCCACGAGGCGCATCCGGTTGGCGGAGGCCAGGCGGCGGCTGAGCTCCCGCGCGATCGCCAGGAAGCTCGACGGCTGCTGACGCACCAGCGCTTCGAATCGCTCACGCTCCAGGCGGAGCACCCGGCTCGGCGTCTCCGCGCGGACCGTGGCCGACCGCGGCTCGCCGGTGAGGAGCGCCATCTCGCCGAAGAAGTCTCCGGGACCGAGGCCGTCGATCCGGCGGGAAGCCCCGCCGGCGGGATCGTGGACGTGGATGCCCAGCCGCCCGGCGGTGACCACGTACAGGCAGTCGCCCGGCTCGCCCTGGCGGCAGACCGTCTCGCCCTCCGCGAGGGCGACGGGATCGAGGTGCGCCGCCAGCTGGGCCAGCGCGATCCGATCGATCCCCGCGAAGAGAGGGATCCGGGTGAGGACGTCCTCCAGCTGTGGGAGCTCTGGCGGCGGGTCGTTCGGTGTCCCGGCGGTCATCGGGCCGTCACGGTGCCCATCACGGTGGCAGGATAGCGCCGGACGCCCGCCCGAGCGGCCGATCTCGACTCGGCGGCCTCAGCGGTTGGCGATCGCCCGGTGGATGGCCGCGATCAGCGAGTCGTCGTCGAAGGGCTTCCGGAGGTACTCGATAGCGCCTGCCCGGCGCGCCCGCTCGCGCGTCGGTGCATCGTCGTGGGCGGTGATGATGACGACCGGCGTCCGGACCCCGGCCGTCGCCAGCTGCTCCTGCAGGTCCAGGCCGCTCAGGCCGCCGAGATGGACGTCCAGGACGAGGCAATCCGCTACGCCGCGGTGCCGGGACCCGAGGAACGCCTCCGCCGACGAGAAAGTCTCCACCCGGAACCCGGTGGCGTCGAGGAGACGCCGGAGGGCGCGCAGGAGCGAGTCGTCGTCATCGACGACGCACACCATCGGTGATCGTCCGACTCGATATGGCGGCGCTTCCTGGCTGACCATGGCGCGGCTCACCTATCGTTGCTCCCATCTACACGCAGGCGGCGACCCTTGGCTATTGGCCTTTGGTCCAACGCCCAGGACCGACTGTCAAGGGTTCGACGACAAGGGGCCGAGCTTGTTCAGGAGCCGGACGAGGTCGGCGACGGAGTCGGTTGCCATCTTTTGCATGGCCCGGCCGCGGTGGACCTTGATGGTCTTTTCCGCCACGCCGAGGCGGTCGCCGATCTGCTTGTTGAGGAGCCCCGTGGCCACGAGGTCGAGCACCTCGCGCTCCCGCGGCGTCAGGGTGTCGAGGCGGCGCTCGATGATGGCGCGCTCCGCCTGCTCCGCCCGCGCCTCGTGGCTCCGGCGGAGCGCCCGCTGGATCCCCTCCAGGAGCTCCTGCTCGTCGACAGGCTTCTGGAGGAAGTCGAGGGCGCCTTCCTTCATCGCGCGGACGCTTGCCGGAACGGTCCCGTGGCCCGTCACGAAGATGATCGGCAGCCGGTGCCGGGCATCTCCCATGGCGGTCTGGAGGTCGAGGCCGCTCTCCCCGGGGAGGCGCACGTCGAGGACCAGGCATCCAGGACGGTCGCGGGGCGTGCGGTCCAGAAAGGCCCTGGCGGAGGGAAACGTCTCGACCTCGATCCCGGCGGCCGCGATCAGCCGGGCGAGCGCCCGGCGCACGGACGCGTCGTCGTCCACCACGTAGACGACGCCCTCCGGCATCATCCTGGGGCCGGCTCACGCGGGCAGGGCAGCTCCAGGTGCAGGGTGAGGCCCCGGTCGGCGTTCGCGGTCGCCCAGATGCGGCCGCTGTGCGCCTGGACGATCGAACGGCTGATCGCCAAGCCCATGCCGAGGCCCTCGACCTTGGTGCTCACGAAGTGCTCGAAGATGCGCTCGAGATCCCCGTCCTTGACCCCGATCCCCGTGTCGCGGATCGAGACGGCCACCCCGCCCGCCGCGAGGGCGCTCGTCTCGATCGTGACCTCACGCGGGCCGTCCTCGGCGGCCGCGATGGCCTCGCATGCGTTGACGAGAACGTTGAGCAGGACCTGTTGGAGCTGGACCGGGTCGCCCCGCACGGGCTCGAGCCCTCGGGCGAGGGCGCAGCGAACCGAGATGCGCCGGCGCGCGGCGTCGTGCTGGAGGACGCCGATCGCGTCCCCGACGACTTCGTTGAAATCCACGGGCCGCGGCTCCACGTGCTCCTTGCGGAACAGGGCGCGGAGCCGTCGGATGACCTGGGACGCCCGCTTGGCGTCGTCGACGATGTCGTTCAGCGTCTCGACCACGCCGGGCCGCGAGGCCCGGCCGGCGTCCAGCAATCGACGCGTCGCCTGCGCGTTCGCCACGATCGCCGCCAGCGGCTGGTTGATCTCGTGGGCCAGCGACGCGGCCAGCTCCCCGAGGGTGGTCGTCCGCAGCACGTGCGCCAGCTCGTCGCGCTGCCGCTGCGCTTCCTCTTCCGCCTGCCGACGGCGCGTGACGTCGACGTGCGTCACCAGCACCCCTTCTTCGGGCCGGCGTAGCGGCTCCACCGTCATCTCGTACCAGCGCTCTCCGCTGGACGCCTGGAAGGCGTACTCGACCTGCCGAGGAGCGCCGCCGGCGAGCACCGTGCACACGGCCTCGAGGACGCGGGGAGCATCGGGATCACCCGTCTCGACCGCGTCACGGCACACATCGATGTAGTTCGCCCCGATCGAGACGCGCGCCGGATCCCCGCCGTTCTCCACGGCGAACCGGAGCCACGCCTGGTTGACGGCGATGATGCGGCCGTGCTTGTCGAGCGCGGCCACGTGGCCGTAGAGGGAGCCGAAGATGGCGCTCCGGAGGAGGTCGGTTTCGAGGAGCGCCTGCTGGGCCGCGCGGAGCTGGGTGACGTCGACCGCCGAGCCCACGTACCCGAGAAGGACACCGTCATCCGCGCGCCGGGGCGCGCCGTGGTCCAGGAGCCACCGGTACTGGCCATCTCGTCGCGCGAGCCGGTACTCCGCGGTGAACGGCCGCCCCTCTCCGAGGGCCATCGCCAAGGTGCTGCCGACCGCCGCCTGATCCTCGGGGTGAACGCGGGTGATCCAGCTGTCGCCCAGCTCCTGGTCCAGCGCCCGGCCGGTGAAGTCGAGCCACCGCTGGTTGACGTAGGTCCGCTTGCCGTCAGGTCCCGACAGCCAGACCATGACCGGCGTGCTGTCGGCCATGCGCCGGAAGCGCTCCTCGCTCTCGCGGACCGCCCGTTCGGCCTCTCGCCGCTCGAGGGCGGTCGCGAAGACGTCGGCCAGCAGCCGGAGTCTCGGCACGAGCTCGTCCGGCCAGAGGCGCGGCTCTCGGACGGTCGCGACCGCGAGGCAGCCGACCGTCAGGCCGCTCTCGACCAACGGGACGACGGCGGCCGAGCGCGTGCCGAATCGCTCGACGCTCCGCCGGTCGACCGTGGCGTCCGCCGGCAGGTCCTCGGGCCGCCCCAGGCGGACAACGTGGCCCCGACGAAGCTGCGCGACGATCCACGGCGCCTCGGCGCCCCGGATCATGTCGCGGAGCGGCGTCACGCCCTCGCGGGCCCAGGAGTGCGTCACCCGCACCTCGTCGGACGACATTTGGAGCATTCCGAGAGTGGCCCGGTCGACGTCCAGGTCCTCGACGATGCGGCGGAGGCCCCGCTCGATGTCACGGTTCACCGTGGCCGGCACGCCGGCCGTGAACATCGCCGACAGGTTCGAGAGGAGGGTCTCGAACCGCAGGCGCTCGGCGAGCGCATCCCGGGCCTGTCCGCGCTCCTCGATGACCCCGGCGAGGCACATGAACGGAATGGCGACGACGGAGAGGAAGACCTGGAGGGCCAGCACCGCCTCCGCGGCCGGCACCGTGGCGAACAGTCCGTGCCCGTGCGTTCCGGCCGAGATCGCCATCCAGACGATCGTCGCGAGCGCGAGGCTCACGCCGCCCGGCCCGAACCGGACGGCCGCCCAGAGGAAAAGGGGCAGGACGAACGCCAGTGGCGTGTAGGGCTCTCCGGGGATCGGGATCGCGCCGAACGTGCTGAATCCGACGGCCACGGTCGCGACGGCGAGCAGCGTGACCCCGAGGAGCGCGGCCTCGAGATGCCGGTGGACGGTTGCCGCGCGGATCCATCGCGGCCCGGCGGTGATGGCGGTGACGAGGGCGGGCACCAGCGTGAGCTCGGTCAGGACGTTGGAGAAGAATCGGGTGCGCCAGATCTCCCAGTACGACTCGCTCCGCAGCCACGACACCACGGCCGCGTCGGCGAACGACGAGAGGAACGGCGCGGCGAGGCCGGCCGCGCTGATGAAGACCACGACGTGGCGCAGCGTGTCGAAGCGGGCCGGCGCGTCGCTGAACCGGCGCACGCCCGTGGCGGCGATGAGCGCCTCGCTGCAGTTCGTCGCGAAGAGCAGCCCGATCATCAGCGCCGGGAAGCCGGTGCCCGACTGGATCATCACGTGCGCCGGGAGCGCCGCCAGCAGGTATACGAGCCAGCGCCGCGGCGGCGTCAAGAGGAGCGTCGCGGTCAGGATCGCGTTCGGAGGCCAGAGGACGGACGGGGTCGCCGGCGGGAATCGGAGCACGAAGCCGATCCGGGAGCCCACGTAGTAGGCGACGCAGACCAGGAGGGCGATCCCCGCGATCCGGACGCCGGGCCGCGCGAGCCAGTGCGATGGCGACCGTCCCGCCGACGATCCGCCGCTCACCTGCGGGCCTTCAGCCTCGAGCGGAGGGCGCGGGGCCTGGCTCTCGATTCCCATCTTTCCCGCCGGGGCTGTCTCCCGGCCCCCTTATCACTACATGGGGGCCGGACCCATCACAAGGGGGATCGGAGCCGGTCTGATGCCGCCTGCCACCCATGGGACCCCATGGGACCGAAGGTCCAATGGTCTCCCGCCCCGCCCCTCGGCTACCCTCCCACGGGGTCTCGTGTCATCATGCGCTCCGCGCGGCCCGGAGCCGCGCGGAAGAGAGGACACGACCGTGCGGGAGCTGACGGCGCCGTGGGGCGCGCGATTGCTGCGGATCCTGATCCTGGGAACGGTCCTGGCGGGATGCGCCATCCCGTTCGGCAACGGGGGAGATTCCTCCTCGTACCAGTCGCCCGAGGAGAAACGGCGCGAGCGCAACCGACTCTACCAGGAGGAGCAGCAAAACATGGAGCGGGAGCGGCAGTTCGACCGGATCGGGCCGCCCTCGGACCGCTGACGAAACTCTGCAGTTCAAGGACTGGACTCACGCCGACACCGGCGCCCCCGTCCTCAAGGCCCAGCACCCGGAGTTCGAGATGTGGAGTCAGGGCATTCACGCGCGCTCCGGCGTGACGTGCGCCGATTGCCACATGCCGTACAAGCGGGAAGGCGCGCTCAAGATCAGCGACCACCACGTGCGCAGCCCGATGCTGAACGTCAACCGCGCGTGCCAGACGTGCCACAAGTGGCCGGAGGAAGAGCTGAAGGCCCGGGTCGAGACGATCCAGCAGCGCACGTTCAAGCTGCGCAACGTGGCCATGGATGCGCTGATGGGTCTGATCGCGGACCTCAAGGCCGCGAAGGCGGCGGGCAAGACCGACCGGGACCTCGCCGCGGCGCAGACCTTCCAGCGCAAGGCGCAGTTCTATCTCGATTTCGTCGAGGCCGAGAACTCGACGGGCTTCCACGCGCCCCAGGAGGCCGCCCGGATTCTCGGCGAGTCGATCGATTTCTCGCGGCGGGGCCAGATCGCACTGCGGGATGGCAAGGCAGGATCGCGGTAGCGCACTCCCCGAGCACCCGGCCGACGGCGCGCCGGCCAGAGGCGCCGGTGATAGTCTGGGCCCCGTTGCGCCGACTCCCATCCCGACCGTGGCTTCCGGTCCTGCTCGCGCTGATCCTCTGCCTGCTCGGCGGGAGCCGTGGCGCCGCTGCGCAGGTGTCCCCGTCGCTCATGGACATCCAGGAGCAGCTCGACCAGGTCGTCGGCAACCGCGTGGAGGCGACCGTCATTCTCGGGGGCCCGGAGGTGCCGCAGGGCGGACTCTTCACCTGGAGCTTCAACGGCGTCGACGCGGGCGTCCTCAAGTATCCGTGGATCGTGGAGCTGGGCGACCCCCGGCCGGTCGGCGGGAGTGGGCTCACGTGGACGCCGGTGCTCCTGGGCTCGGCGGGCACGGCGTACTTCGTCAACAAGTTCCCCGACGGCCCGCTTGCCGGCAACGAGTCCACCTACACGACCTACTCGCTCGGTCTCGGCGCGGGCTCGCGCCTCGGGCTCCTGCCGGACCTGAGCCTACTGCCCAGTTTCAGCGTGCTCTACGCGTACACGGAGAACGACTTCGACGCCGGGACCGAGCCGGGGCGCGCGGCTGAGCAAGCGGTCGACGGACGCCTCGTCAACTGGCACACGCACACGCTCACCTTCATCCCCGCGCTCGCGCTCCGCTACCGGCCGACCTTCGGGCGCGTGACGCTGGGACTCGTGTCGACCTTCACGTACTTCGCCACGGTCCCGGTCGCGCGCTCCACGGAGGCGTACTCGTTCACGAGCGAGTCCCAGGTCTGGAACAACCGTATCGAGATCGACGTGGTGACGCCCTGGTCGGTCGCCGGCTGGCCGCTCTTGGTGGGCGGGTCCTTCGAGCGCGCGGATCTGTTCGGTGGACTCCGCGACAGCCTGAAGGCCGGACACTTCTACGCGGTGGGTGGCTACGTCGCGCTCGATCCGAAGGACCGCCTGTGGAAGGTGAAGCAGATCGGGCTTGCGGGCAGCTACTTCTGGTCCGACTCGTTCTCCGGCTGGACGCTCGGCGTCGACTGGGCCTTCTGACCCGTCGCCGGCGTCGCGCGGTACGGGTCGTCGCGGTCAGTCACGCGGGCGGAATCCGGGCGGTTCCGGATCCTAGCCCGGCCGCCGGCAGGGCGTGGTGACCACGCCGACCACCCCAGACCGGATCCCCGCCCCCGTCGTATTCAGCGGCTCGCCACCGCCCGTGGTGGTGCTCTTGAGATTGGGTGGACCTGGGCGCAACATGTCTTACACGTCGAGAGACGCCACCGTCGGGCCTGGAACACTTCTTGCTCGGCGGGCGACACCTCGGCTGCTGCCCGAGACTCAGGGGGACTCGCGAGGGATAGAGGGCCTGAGCACGCGATGGGATTCGAACGCGACGCGAAGTCGGGCACCAGGGTGAGGCCGGCGGGCCACGGTGTCCCAATGCTGTCATCCCCCGTGCCCGCTCGAGCTCGTGCCCGGCCGACGACGTGCGCTGGCACGCGATGTGCCTGCTACCAGACGCCATTGAAGGCGAGACTATGCCCAAGGAGCAACCCATGGGAGCGCGAGGTCACCCGATGACGGGACGCCGTCCGAGAGCAAAGGCTGAGCCCGTGCCCCGCTGGACCCGGCGGATTCGCCGCCCGCCGTCCGGAAGATCCGCCTGGCGCTGGCTGCTCCTGTTGGCGTTCCTCGCGCTGCTCCCGGCGCTGACCACCTGCGATCGGAGCAAGGCCAAGGAGAGCGCGCCGGCTCCGCCGCCCCCGACCGTCGTCGTGGCGGAGGTCGTCAAGAAGACCGTTCCGATCGTCGCGGAATTCGTGGCGCAGACCGACGCCGTCCAGACCGTCGAGCTCCGGGCCCGCATCCAGGGCGTGCTCGAGCATGTCCGGTTCGAGGAAGGCGCGGACGTCAAGGAGGGCCAGGTCCTCTTCGAGATCCAGAAGACTCAGTACGAGGCGACCCTCCAGAGCGCCCGCGCGCAGCTCGGCAAGGCCCAGGCCGAGCTGGCCAGGGCCCAGGAGCAGGTCGAGGTCCAAAGGGCTCGAGCCGAGCTCGACCAGCGCCAGGCCGCCCTCGCGAAGGCCAAGCTCGACGTCGCACGGCTCAAGCCGCTCGCCCAGGCGAAGGCGGTGCCGCAGGTGGACCTGGACAACGCGCTCGCGGCAGAGCAGGTGGCCGTTGCAGGGGTGGCGGCGTCGGAGGCCGCCCTCAAGGACACCGAGCTCAACCAGCGGATCGGCATCCAGCAGGCCCAGGCCTCGCTCGAGGCGGGACGCGCTGCGGTGACCCAGGCCCAGCTGGACCTGGGCTACACGACTATCAAAGCGCCCGTGGCCGGGATCATCGGGCGGCTCGACGTGGACGAGGGCAACCTCGTCGGCCGGGGCGAGCCGACGTTGCTCGCCACCATGTCTACCGTCGATCCGATCAAGGTCTCCACGACCGTGAGCGAGGTGGACTACCTCCGGTTCGCCCGGCGCGCCGCGGGACGCACGGCCGCCGGCGATGCAGTGCCGCTCGATCTCGTCCTGGCCGACGGCACGGTCCACCCGCACAAGGGTCGGGTGACCACGCTCGACCGGACCGTCGACCCCAAGACGGGCACGATCGTCTTCGAAGCACTGTTCCCCAATCCGGAAAAGCTACTGCGGCCGGGGCAGTTCGGCCGGGTGCGGGCGGTCGTCGAGGAGCGCGTGGACGCCGTCCTGGTGCCGCAAGTCGCCATCCAGGAGGTGCAGGGGGCGAAGTCGGTCCTGGTGGTCGGTGAGGGTGACAAGGTCGCCCTGCGGACGGTGACACTGAACGAGCGCATCGGGGACCTGATCATCGTGACGCGCGGACTGGAGCCCGGCGAGCGCGTCATCGTGGAGGGCCTCCAGAAGGTCCGCCCGGGAATGCAGGTGAAGCCGGAGGCCGCCCGGCCCCCCGGGACGACCCCGCCCGCCGCCGGGGCCCCGCCCCCGGAGCCGGCCAAGGCAACGCCGCCGGCCGCGGGCGCCGGCGCGCCGTCGACGCCTCCGTCGGCACCGCCGGCGGTTAAGCCCAAGAGCGGCGGCTAGGCCCGATGGCGCAGTTCTTCATCGGCCGCCCGATCGTCGCGATCGTCATCGCGATCCTCACCGTGTTGCTGGGGACCTCCTCGCTCCTCAAGCTCTCCTTCGAGCAGTACCCCTTCCTGGCCCCGCCGTCCATCCGCGTCACGGCGACCTACCCGGGCGCCTCGGCGGTCGCGGTGGAGCAGTCGGTCGCCACCCCGATCGAGCAGGAGGTCAACGGGGTGGACAACATGATCTACATGCAGTCGTCGAACACGAGCGACGGCCGGATGCTGCTCGACGTCAGCTTCCGGGTCGGGGTCGACCAGGACACCGCGAACGTCCTCACGCAGAACCGGGTCACGGTGTCCCAGGCGCGGCTCCCGGCGGAGGTGACCCAGCAGGGCGTCACCGTCAAGAAGCAGAGCCCGAGCATCCTGATGGTCATCTCGGTCAACTCGCCAGGGGGGAGTTACGACGCGAACTTCCTCATCAACTACTGCGGCATCAACCTGCGAGACCAGCTCCTCCGCATCCCCGGGATCGCCCAGGTCGATCTCTTCGGCGGTACCGACTACGGCATGCGCATCTGGCTCGAGCCCAACAAGCTGGCCAAGCTCGGGCTGACGCCGGCCGACGTGATCTCGGCGATCAAGGAGCAGAACCTCCAGGCGCCGGCCGGGCGGGTCGGAGGCGCGCCCTCCCCCAAGGATCAGCAGTTCACCTACACCGTGGCCGCTCCGGGCCGCCTGATCACCACGGAGGAGTTCGAGGACATCATCATCAGGGGCACCGCGACCGCCGCCCAGGTCCGGATCAAGGACGTGGGCCGGGCGGAGCTCGGCTCCCAGGACTACAACTCGTTCGGCCGGCTGGATGGCAAGCCGGCCGGGTCGATGGCCGTCTATCTCCTGCCCGGCGCGGACCAGCTCCAGGCGTCGCACGAGATCTACGAGACGATGAGGCGCGCGAAGGACATCTTCCCGCCCGACATGGACTACAAGATCGTCTACGACACGACGCCGGCCGTCGAGGCCTCCATCGAGTCGATCGTCCACACCTTCGTCGAGGCGCTGATCCTCGTCACGCTCGTGGTGTTCATCTTCCTCCAGAACGTGCGGGCCACGATCATCCCGCTCCTGACCGTGCCCGTCTCGATCATCGGGACCTTCATCTTCTTCCCGATGCTCGGCTTCTCGGTCAACACGCTCTCGATGTTCGGGCTCGTGCTGGCCATCGGCATCGTGGTGGACGACGCCATCGTCGTGGTCGAGGCGGTGATCCATCACATGGAGCGCGGGTTGGACCCACGGGCGGCGACGGTCCAGGCCATGAAGGAGGTGTCCGGCCCGGTCATCGGGATCGCCCTCATCCTGTCCGCCGTGTTCGTGCCGGTCGCCTTCCTCGGCGGCCTCATCGGCCAGATGTACCAGCAGTTCGCGCTGACGATCGCCATCTCGGTGCTGCTCTCCGCCTTCAGCGCGCTGTCGCTGTCGCCGGCCCTCTCCGTGCTGCTCCTCAAGCCCCACAAGCCCGCCCGCGGGCCCCTCGGGTGGTTCTTCCGGGGCTTCAACTGGGTGTTCGACCGGGCGACCAACGGCTACATCGGGGTGACCCGGCTGCTCGTCCGGCGCGCGGTGCTCACGATCCTGATCGTCCTCGTGGTGGCCGTCGGCGCCGGGCTCTTCGGCCGTGCGATCCCGGCCGGCTTCATTCCCGAGGAGGACCAGGGCATCATCGGGGTGAACGTGCAGCTTCCCCCCGGAGCGTCGCTCGAGCGGACGGCCGCCGTTCTGACGCGGGTCGAGCAGATCGTCGCCAAGGCCGCCGGGGTCGACTCGTTCGCGACGATCGGCGGCTACGGGGTCGTCACGAACACCTACCAGCCGAACTTCGGCACGACCTTCATCCGTCTCAAGCCGTGGGAGGAGCGCCACGGTCCCGACCTGCACGCCAGGGGGATCATGGCCGCTCTCCAGCGGGAATTCGTGAGCATCGCCGAGGCGGTCGTCTTCCCGTTCAACATCCCCACGCTCTCGGGCTTCGGCGCCTCGGCCGGCTTCAACTTCCTGCTCCAGGACCGGAGCGGTACGCTGAGCGTCGACGAGATCGGCGCCCAGTCGCGCGCCTTCCTGACCGAGGCGCGCCAGCGTCCGCAGCTCGCCAACGTGTTCACGTCGTTCGATCCGAACTACCCCCAGGTGAAGGTGGTGCTCGACCGGGAGAAGGCGCGCACCCTCGGGATCCCCGTCAACGACGTGTTCCAGGCCATGTCGGCGGTGCTGGGCGGCGCCTACGTGAACGACTTCAACCGGTTCGGACGGCTGTTCCGGGTCTATGTGCAGGCCGACGCCGACTATCGGCGAAAGCCCGAGGACATCGGGCAGATCTACGTCCGGAGCCAGACCACCAACACCATGATTCCGCTCTCGACGCTCATGACGGTCACGGAGGTCCCGAGCACCGAGATCACCACCCGGTTCAACCTCTTCCGATCGGTGGAGATCAGCGGGATCCCCGGGCGCGGCTACACCTCCGGTCAGGCCCTGGCGGCCCTCGAGGACGTCTTCGCGAAGACGATGCCAAAGGAGATGGGCTTCGCCTACTCGAAGCTCTCCTACCAAGAGAAGGTGGCGCCGCCAGCCGGCCCGACATTCGTCATGGCCATCGTGTTCGTGTTCCTCCTGCTGGCCGCGATGTACGAGAGCTGGCGCCTGCCGTGGGCGGTCCTGCTCGGATCGCCCCTCGTCGCGCTCGGCGCCTTCTTCGGCGTCTGGCTCATGGGCTACGACAACAACGTCTACGTCCAGGTCGGGCTCGTCATGCTCATCGGTCTCGCGGCCAAGAACGCGATCCTCATCGTCGAGGTGGCGAAGGTGAGGCACGAGGAGGGCAAGCCGGCGCAGGAGGCCGCGCTGGAGGCGGCGCGGTTGCGCTTCCGGCCCATTCTGATGACCGCGTTCGCCTTCATCCTGGGCGTGGTCCCGCTCATGCTCGCGAGCGGGGCAGGGGCCGGCGCGCAGAACGTCATGGGCACGGCGGTCTTCTGGGGCATGCTGGTCGCCACGTTCCTCGGCGTGTTCATCATCCCGGGCAACTTCGCCTTCGTGGAGCAGCTGGGGCGGCGCCACCGCCGGGCGAAGAGCCCGACCAAGGGCGCCGCGCACGAGCCGGCCCCATCCGCGCTCCGGGAGGAGCACCCGTGAGGCGCTGCCTGGTCCTGGCGCTGATCCCGGCGGTTCTCTCCGGGTGCATGCTCGGACCCGACTACCGCCGGCCGGAAGTGTCGCTGCCGACCCTCTTCCGCGGGCTCGACCCCGCGGCGCCGGCCGGCCCGGGGTCGCTGGCCGACCTCGCGTGGTGGACGATCTTCCAGGACGAGGTCCTCCAGACGCTGATCCAGACCGCCCTGGTCGAGAGCTACGACCTCCGGCTCGCCGCGGCCCGCATCCTGGACGCCCAGGCCCAGGTCGTGATCACCCGCTCGAACCAGTTCCCCGTCATCGAGGGCACCGCCCAGGCGCCCTACCAGGTCACGGAGGGCGACCTACCGCCGCTCTTCACCCTGGAGAACTCGTTCCTCCCGCAGGGCGCCGTCAACCTCTCGTTCGAGCTCGACTTCTGGGGCCGGTGGCGACGGGCGACGGAAGCGGCCCGCGCCGATCTGCTGGCGAGCGAGGAAGCCCGCCACGTCGTTCTGAGCGACCTCGTCTCCAGCGTGGCCATCGCCTACTTCCAGCTCCGCACGCTCGATCTGGACCTCGAGATCGCCCGGCGGACCGTTGGCCTCCGTCGGGACTCCCTGCGGCTCGTGCGACTCCGCGAGGAAGGCGGCGTGGTGTCGCTGATGGACACGTACCAGGCCCAGACCCTGCTGTCGGGCGCCTTGCGGGAGATCCCCGACTTCGAGCGCCAGATCGAGCAGACGGAGAACCTCATCAGCGTGCTCCTCGGGCGAAGCCCCGGGCCGATCACTCGTGGCCGGGCGCTGGATGGCCAGATCACCCTGCCGTCCCTCCCCGCGGGGCTGCCGGCCGCCTTGCTCGAGCGGCGACCGGATGTCCGCCTCGCCGAGCTGCAGCTGGTCGCCGCGAACGCGCGAATCGGGGTGGCGAAGTCCGAGTTCTTCCCGAGGATCTTCCTGGTCGGCAGCATCGGCGTGGCGGGCGGCGTCCAGAACAGCGTGTCCTTCGGCCCCATGGGCTTCTTCGGGATCGGTCCGACCCTCTCGGTGCCGATCTTCAACATGGGCCGCGTCCAGGCCGGGGTCGACTCCGCGGAGGCCCGCGCCCAGGAGGCGGTCACCCGGTACCAGCAGACCGTTCAGCAGGCTCTCCGCGACGTGTCCGACGCCCTGGTCGAGCACCGCAAGCGACGGGAGGCCCGTCTCGAGCAGGAGACCCTCGTCCAGGTCCTCCGGAACGCCTCGGGCCTCTCGAACATCCGCTACGACGGCGGCGTGACGAGCTATCTCGAGGTGCTGGACACCGAGCGCCAGCTCTTCGAGGCGGAGCTGGACCTGTCGCGTACCCAGCGGGACGAGCTCCTGGCGGTGGTCCGGCTCTACCGGGCGCTCGGCGGCGGCTGGGCGCAGTGACCCCCGCGTGCTGCGGCAGCCCCGGTGACCGAGCGGCGTCTCGCCGGTTCGGTCTCCGCCCGTGAGGCGGAAGTCGGCCGGCCGGCAGCCCACGCCGGCTAGCGCCCAGGCGCTCCGGCGCCTCGTGGCCGGGAACCGGCGGTTCGTCGCCCGCGAGCGGCTCCGGAGTGGGTCGGGACGTTCGACGCTGGCGGAGATGGCCGCGGGCCAGCAGCCATTCGCGACGATCCTCGGGTGCAGCGATTCTCGCGTTCCGCCGGAGCTCTTGTTCGATCAGGGGTTCGGCGACCTCTTCATCATCCGCGTGGCCGGCAACGTCGTGTCGGCCGAAGTGCTGGGGAGCATCCAGTACGCGGGCTCCCACCTCCGGACGCCCCTCTTCGTCGTGCTGGGGCACGAGGGTTGCGGCGCCGTCGGAGCGGCGCTCGCGGCCAAGTTCTACGGGGCGACGACGACACGCAAGCGCATCCGCGCGCTCCTGCGGAGCATCGCTCCGGGACTCGCCGGTATCGACCTCACGCTACGCCCCGAGGAACAGCTCCGGGTGGCCGTGGAGGCGAACGTGCGATGGTCGATGCGCCAGGTCGAGGAGACCCCCGAGGCGCGCCGGGCACTGGCCGAGCGGCGCGCCATGCTGGTCGGGGCCATCTACGAGCTTCGCACCGGCCGAGTGCGGATCCTGGACGCGGGTCGGGACGGCTCCGGGATCAAGAGGCGCGCAGGACCCGGCGGACCGGGAGCGTCCCGCCGAAAAAGGTGATTCGAAGCCGTAGACCTCACGCAGAATGGTCGTCGCCATCTCGTCCGGACCCACCCTCTCGTTCGGGTGGCCCGAAGAGGCAGCCCGGCTTCCGCGGTCATCCCGTCCCGCTAGCCACGCTCTCGTTCGCCGAGACGTGGGAGCGCTGCAACGACTTCGGCTAGCGACGATGGCACACAGCCTGCTCGCTCTGCTCGACGACATCGCCACGTTGCTCGACGACGTGGCGGTGCTCACCACGGCCGCCTCGCGGAAGACCGCGGGCGTGCTGGGCGACGACCTGGCGCTCAACGCCCAGCAGGTGGCCGGCCTGAGAGCCGAGCGCGAGCTGCCCGTCGTGTGGGCGGTTGCCAAGGGCTCCCTGGTCAACAAGGCCATCCTGGTACCGGCGGCGCTGGCCATCAGCGCCTTCGCACCGTGGGCCGTGTTGCCGCTGCTCATGACCGGCGGGGCGTATCTCTGCTACGAGGGCTTCGAGAAGCTCGCGCACGGCCTCCTGCATGACCGGGCGGAGGACGACGCGCATCGCGCCGAGCTGGCGCCCGCCGGGTCCGATTCCACGGTGGATCGCGTGTCGGTGGAGAAAGCGAGGATCCGCGGCGCCGTCCGGACGGACTTCATCCTGTCGGCGGAGATCATCGTGATCACGCTGGGCATCGTGGCGACCGCGCCCTTCGCGACGCGGGTCGCCGTGCTCGTCGCCATCGCGCTCCTCATGACCGTGGGTGTCTACGGCCTGGTCGGGGCCATCGTCAAGCTCGACGACGCGGGTCTCCACCTCAGCCGGCGCGCCGGCGACGGAGCGCTCGCCCGGATCCAGCGCGGCGTCGGGGCCGGCATCCTCCGGGCCGCGCCGCTGCTGATGAAGGGCCTGTCCATCGCGGGGACGGCCGCGATGTTCCTGGTCGGTGGCGGCATCGTCGTCCACGGCATTCCCGCGCTCGACCACTGGATCGTGGGGCTGACCGGAGGCGCCGCCGCGCTTCCCGGCATCGGCGGCGGGCTTCACCTCGCGATGCCGTTCCTGCTCAATGCCGCCGTCGGTATCGTGGTCGGCGCTGCGGTGCTGGCGCTCGTCAGCGGGGTGCGGCGCATCAGGCGTGGGAGCACGGGCGACGCCTAGGGGGATCGAGCGCCGTCAGATACGACGGGCCGCCGTTCCCCGTGGAGGCGAGCGTGGGTCAAGTCCTCACGGTCATCGGACAGACCCCTTATTTCACGGCTACTTACGGTTCATGAGCACGTGGCACTTTCATTGCCTACTCCATGCATCCGTTCTCATCTTCTGACTTGGAGGCGCACGCATGAACAGGTCGTTCCCCTGGCGGCTGGCCGTCCCGATGATCGTCTTCGGCGCGATGACCCTCGTGGGCCGTCCGGCGTCCGCGGAGTGGTTCCTCGATGCCTACGGTGGCGTCTCGATCACCTCCGACGCCGATGTCACCGTCCCCAACGGGGGCACGGCCGAAGACGCGGTCAGTTTCGACACGGAGGCCATGGGCGGGGGGCGGATAGGGTACTGGCTCGAGGGGCTCCGGTGGCTGGGCGTGGCGGGGGACGTGTCCTACTTCGCCCCGGCCGGGGATGGGACGACGGCCGAGGTGCGCTTGGAGGTCATCCCGCTCTCGCCGCTGGTGATGTTCCGGCTGCCCCTGCTCGAGAGCCCGGAGTTCACGAAGGGCCGGCTCCAGCCCTATCTCGCGGTGGGCCCGGGCTTCTTCATGAACAGCGTGAAGGTGGACGGTCCGGGAGGCGAGCAGAGCACGGACTGGCAATTCGAGGTCGGCGTGGACGCCCGGGCCGGCCTCGCATTCATGATCACCCCGACCATCGGGACGTTCATCGAGGGCCGCTACACGTGGTTCAGCACGAACCCGGGCGGCCGGAGCACCGAGATCGACATCGAGACGTTCCACTTCGCCGGCGGGATCTCGATCCGCTGGCCGTAAGGCGCGCCCTCGGCTCCGGGTCAGGCACCACCGGGGCCGGGGAGCCGAGCGGCTTGGGCCAGGGCATGCTGGGCGCGGCCTGGAGGTCCGTGATGCGCACGCCCAGCAGGTGGCCGGCCTGAGAGCCGAGCGCGAGCTGCCGGTCGTGTGGGTGGTCGCGAAGGGCTTTGGGTTCCGGGCCTCATCTCCCGACCTCCCGCCGCCCTTGCCGGACCCGCCAGCGCCGCGCTATGGTTGCGGCGCGCCGCCGGCGGCGGGGCCGGCGCCGCGAGCCCGCGAGCGGGGGGGCGGGGCGCGGAGCAGGGACGCAGAAACGTGCATTGGACTTCCAACGTTCTCTGAATCGGGGAGTGGCTGAATGTGGCAGAATAACGTGTCTGGCGGTTTTGATCGAGTTAAGAAAACCAACCGCTCAAGATAGCCTTGGTCCCGAGAAGATCGACGATGAAGGCCTGCTCGCTCAGATTCGCCTTTCTCGGGCTATTCCTCCTCATCCCAGAACAAGGCATTGCGAGTGATACGACTCTTTTGAGTATAGGCCCACGCTATGGGTTCAGCCGAGAAGAACCTCTTTTGGGGAAGCGACAGACAGCCAATTTTGAGCTTGTCGACGTCGCCGCCACCTTCAGACTTCCTTGGCTATGGGCTCTGGGTGAGAGTCCTTGGAGAGTCGAGACGAGATTGATCACCAGCGTGGGAGCTCTCTGGGCTGCAGGGGACACCGGACTGATCGCGACTGTCATACCTAATTTGGCCTTGAACAGCTCGAAAGGGTTGGTATCGATTGATGCGGGGGTAGGCCTAGGCTTCTTAAGCCGCGATAAATACGGCACTCAGGACTTCGGGGGGCCCGTCCAATTTGTCCTCACCGCGGCGCTTCACATCCATCCGATATCTCATGCGTTTGTGGGGTTTCGCTTTCAACACGTTTCAGACGCCGGTGTCTATGGTACTCAGTCCCTCGGCATCGATTTGTACCTCATCGAAGTCGGCTACAGGTTCTGAGTGTGGGGGCCAACGCGTGTACATCTTGGCAACGTTGATTGAGCTGCTAAGCAGGCAGGGCCATCGCGTCGATTTGGAAGGTAAGAGAACTGGTTCCCCTTGTAGAACATCCCGTTGGGGATTCGAACCCGTGTCAGGCCGACGAGCTTCCTACCAAATCATTATTGGCTCTTCCGGGTTTCGTGTGGGTGCCGCCCTACATCTTGTAGTCTCCCCTCCCCTCACTGCTCCCGGATCCCTGTCGCCCGTCCTTGCTGAAGTCGTCGGCCGGCTGAAGCCGGCGGCGGAAGTGGACAACGCTTGGTAAACCTGCTCCGCTACTCGGATTCGGCGACGGCAAGAGCCGGGGCTGCCTTCGACCGGTGCATCGACCTGCCCCGGTGACCGGTACCGAGACACGCCTAGTAGGAGGCAACGCTAGATCTTGAGGTCACCCACTCGAAACCCGGAAGATTCTACTCCGATTATTCAACCCTCGGTTCATAATCGTATGGCGGAGAGCGCAGCCGGCGGCGGGGCCGGCGCCGCGAGCCCGCGAGCGGGGGGACGGGGCGCGGAGCAGGGACGCGTAAAACGTGCTTTGGACTTCGTTCCCCTTCGCGACGCGGGTCGCCGTGCTCGTCGCCATCGCGCTCCTCATGACCGTGGGCGTCTACGGCCTGGTCGGGGCCATCGTCAAGCTCGACGACGCGGGCCTCCACCTCAGCCGGCGCGCCGGCGACGGAGCGTTCGCCCGGATCCAGCGCGGCGCCGGGGCCGGCATCCTCCGGGCCGCGCCGCTGCTGATGAGGGGCCTGTCCATCGCGGGGACGGCCGCGATGTTCCTGGTCGGTGGCGGCATCGTCGTCCACGGCATTCCCGCGCTCGACCACTGGATCGTGGGGCTGACCGGAGGCGCCGCCGCGCTCCCCGGCATCGGCGGCGCGCTTCACCTCGCGATGCCGTTCCTGCTCAACGCCGGCGTCGGTATCGTGGTCGGCGCCGGGGTGCTGGCGCTCGTCAGCCAGTGCGGCGCATCAGGCGTGGGAGCACGGCCGAGGCCTAGGGGGATCCAGCGCCGTCAGATACGACGGGACGCCGTTCCCCGTGGAGGCAGGCGTGGGTCAAGTCCTCACGGTCATCGGACAGAAACACTATATGGGACGGGTACTTATGTGTTCATACGCACGTGGCACTTTCATTGCGTTCCCCAGGCGTCAGGGTTCTCATCTTCTGACTTGGAGGCGCACGCATGAACAGGTCGTTCCCCTGGCGGCTGGCCGTCCCGATGATCGTCTTCGGCGCGATGACCCTCGTGGGCCGTCCGGCGTCCGCGGAGTGGTTCCTCGATGCCTACGGTGGCGTCTCGATCACCTCCGACGCCGATGTCACCGTCCCCAACGGGGGGACGGCCGAAGACGCGGTCAGTTTCGACACGGAGGCCATGGGTGGGGGGCGGATAGGGTACTGGCTCGAGGGGCTCCGGTGGCTGGGCGTGGCGGGGGACGTGTCCTACTTCGCCCCGGCCGGGGATGGGACGACGGCCGAGGTGCGCTTGGAGGTCATCCCGCTCTCGCCGCTGGTGATGTTCCGGCTGCCCCTGCTCGAGAGCCCGGAGTTCACGAAGGGCCGGCTCCAGCCCTATCTCGCGGTGGGCCCGGGCTTCTTCATGAACAGCGTGAAGGTGGACGGTCCGGGAGGCGAGCAGAACACGGACTGGCAATTCGAGGTCGGCGTGGACGCCCGGGCCGGCCTCGCATTCATGATCACCCCGACCATCGGGACGTTCATCGAGGGCCGCTACACGTGGTTCAGCACGAACCCGGGCGGCCGGAGCACCGAGATCGACATCGAGACGTTCCACTTCGCCGGCGGGATCTCGATCCGCTGGCCGTAGGCGCGCCCTCGGCTCCGGGTCAGGCACCACCGGGGCCGGGGAGCCGAGCGGCTCGAGCCAGGGCATGCTGGGCGCGGCCTGGAGGTCCGTGATGCGCACGCGCTGGGTGCTCCTCCTCGCGTGCGGGACCGTCGTCCTGGCGGCGGGCCCCCGGATCGCCCGAGTTCAGCCGCTCGACATGGAGCGGTCCCTGGCCGAGCGGTTCGGATTCTCGGCGACCGAGATCGGCCAGGTGCGCGGGAGCCAGGCGGTGGTCAAGACCCTCCCCGCCCAGGGGCGGGAGATCGCCGTCGTCGGCGTGGTCCGGATTGCCGACGACCGGGAACGGCTCGTGCGCTGGGTCCGGGACGTGGAGGGGTTTCGCAAGGCGGCCGATCTGGGCGTGTCTCGCAAGCTGAGCTCGCCCCCGACCATCAACGATTTCGGAGACCTCGCCCTCGACGCGGGTGAGCTCGCGGCCCTGCAAGGGTGCCAACCGGGCAACTGCGCCCTGCGCTTGGGGGATCGGGCCATCGCCCAGTTTCGCGCCGACGTGGACTGGGCCGCGCCCGACGCCGGGCGGCGCGCGAACCTCTTGACCCGCCAGCTCATGCTGGGCTACGCCGAGGCATACCTCAAGGGCGGGGACGGCGCCCTGGGCGCCGCGCACAACGAGCGGCAGCCTCGCGGGGTCGCCGACGAGTTCCGGGCGCTGATCCGAAGCGCCACGAATCTCTACGCGCTGGCCAATCCCCTGGCCACGTATCTCGAGCGATTCCCGGAAGCTCCAAGCCTTCCCGTCGAGCAGTTCCTCTACTGGGCCAAGGGCGGCGTGGGCCCCGAGCCGTCGATCACGCTGCACCACCTCGTGATCCACCGGGAGCCGGGGGGGAGCTACTACATCGTCGACAAGCAGCTCTACGCCAGCCGGTACGTCGACGCTGGCGTGCTCGTGCTGTGGCTGGGGACTCCGCCCGACGGCCAGGGATACTATCTCCTGGTGGGCCTGCGCGCGCGGTCGAGCCAGCTGGAGGGCCTCGCGGCGCGAATGCTCCGGGGCCGCATCGAGAAGGAATCGCACGAGTACGTGCAGATCTACCTGGACTGGCTCCGCAAGAGCCTCGCGCCGAGATGACCGTGTCCTTGACGGATGGACGGGATCGGCGCCCACCTGGAGCCGGAGCCCGGCACGTTGCGGCTGGCGATTGGAGGGCGCGATGACGCTCATGATGAGGTGGACGACGCGGTGGACGGCGATCGCGACGCTCCTTTTCCTCGGGCCTTACCTGTCGGTCCCCGCGGCCTGGGCGCAGGCGCCGTCCATGCCCGCGTCCGGCGCGCCGGCGTCCGGTTCGAAGGGGGTCACGCCGCCGAGCGCGCCCGCCCCTTCGGCGGCGAAGCCAGCCGCTCCCGCCGCCGCCAAGTCGGCCGCCCCGGCCACCGCGGGCGCCCCGGCGGCGTCCCGGGAAGGGACGGCGAACACCCCCTGGCCGCGCGAAGCCACGGAGGGGGGCCGTACGTTCACCGTCTACCAGCCGCAGATCGAGAAATGGGACGGCGCGCGCCTCCACGCGCGCGCCGCCGTCTCGGTCGAGAGCGCGGCGTCGCCGCTCCAGCACTTCGGCGTGGTGTGGTTCTCCGCGCGGGCAGACGTGGACAAGGTGAGCCGGCTCGTCGCCCTCGCCGACTTCCGGGTCGACAAGGTCACGTTCCCGTCGGAGCCCGACCGGGCCGCCGACTACCAGAAGGTGCTGGAGCAGCGTCTGCCCCGGGAGATATCGAGAATCTCGCTCGACCGCATCCAGGCGGCGCTCGCCATCACCGAGGCGCAGCGCAGCGGGGGAGCCGCGACCCAGCCGGTCAAGAACGACCCGCCGCGCGTCATCTTCAGCACGACACCGGCCCTCCTGGTCCTCGTGGACGGGAAGCCCGTCCTCCGTCAGGTCGAAGGCGTGAGCATGAGCCTTCATCGGGTCGTCAACTCGTGGGCGCTCATCCTGGTCGACCAGAAGGCCGGCAAGCACTACCTGCGGGCGGTGGGACGGTGGTTCGAGGCCGGCACCCTCGACGGGCCGTGGGCCGTGGCCGTGCGGCCGAACCCCGCGCTCGACGCCGCCATGCAGAGCGTGGAGAGAAGTCAGCGGGTGAACCTCCTCGACAACCCCGGCCCCGAGGTGAAGGACGCCGTGGCGCGCGGCGTGACCCCGGCCGTCCACGTAAGCACGGTGCCGGCCGAGCTGATCCAGACGCGCGGCCGGCCCGACTACGAGCCCATCGAGGGCACCGAGCTCCTGCACGTCGGGAACTCGACCGCCAACATCGTGCTCGACCCGGCGGACCAGCGCCATTACGTCCTCCTGTCCGGGCGGTGGTTCCGGAGCGCGTCCCTGGCCGAGGGGCCCTGGGAGTTCGTCGCGCACGACAAGCTCCCCGCGGCGTTCGCCAAGATCCCCGAGGCGCACCCCCGGGGCGCGGTCCTGGCCTCGATCCCCGGCACCCCGCAGGCCAAGGAGGCCCTCATCGACAACAGCATCCCTCAGACCGCCGAGGTGAACCGGACGACGACGACCTACCAGGCGACCTACGAGGGACCGCCGAAGTTCCAGCCGATCGAGGGCACCACGCTCCACCACGCGGTGAACTCGCCGGTCCCGGTCATCCAGGTCGCCCCGAACCTCTACTACTCGCTGAAGGACGGGGTCTGGTTCACGGCGACCTCGGCCACGGGGCCGTGGACCGTGGCCATGTCCGTGCCGGCCGCGATCTACACGATCCCGTCCACCTCCCCCTTGCACTACGTGACCTATGTCCACGTGTACGGCGGCACGCCCCAGACGGTGTACGTCGGCTACACGCCCGGCTACTACGGAACGGTGGTCGCGCCGTCCAACGTCGTCGTCTACGGCACCGGCTACGTCTATCCGCCGGTCTACGTGGGCGCGTACTGGTACCCGCCGCCCCCGACCTACGGGTACGGCGCGGGCTTCGGATGGGGCGCGGCGACGGGCTTCGCCTTCGGGGCGGCGACGGCCGCCGTCTGGGGCGGCGCCTGGGGCTGCTGCCACGACGACGTCGACATCGACCGGACCGTGAACATCAACCGCAACGACGCCTACAACCGCTGGAACCAGGGCCAGGTGCGGTCCAACCTCGAGAGCCGGGCGCAGTCGCTGACCCCCCAGCAGCGTCAGCAAGCGCAGCAACGGGCCCAGTCGCGCGCCCAGGGCACGACGCCGCGCTCCAACGACGTCTACGCGGGTCGAGACGGGAACACCTACCGGCGCGGCGCCGGGGGCTGGGAGCAGAACACGGGACAGGGCTGGGACCGGGCCGACTTCGGCCAGGGCAGGGAATCGGCGTCCGGCCTGAATCGCGAGCAGGCGGCGAGGAGCGCGGGCGCGGCCCGCGAGACCTCCCACCAGCGCAACTACGGAGGCGGCGGCGGAGTCAGTTCGTCCGGTGGCGCGCGTCCGTCCGGGGGCAGCGGAGTCAGTTCGGGCGGCGGCTCGCGTCCATCCGGGGGCGGGTCACGGGCCGGCGGAGGCGGGCGCCGGCGCTGAGCCCACAGACCGAAGGCCGTCCGATCAGCTCCCGTAGAGCCAGGGTGCCGGGGTGAGCACGCTGTTCGCCACCGCTGTCCCGGAAGCCGCTCCGCGCTCCCCGGACACCACGGCGGAGCCGCGGCGCGCTTCCTCGTCCGGCCCGTGGCTGCTCTCCGAGGGCCCCGACTTCTGGGTGGCCTCGGCGGGGGGCGGGGCGCTCCTCGTCTTGATGAGCCTGGTGCTCCTCTGGCGCGGTGACCGCGAGCTCGACGTGGCGGACCTGCTTCTGGGCGAGCTTCATCTCGGCGCCACGTACGATGCCATCGTCCGCCGCCAGCTCTGGCGTCGGATGCCGCTCGACGTGCTGGCGGTGCCCCTCGCCATCGTGGCCGCCACCTACGCTCTGATGCTGGACGGCTGGCTGCTCCTCGTGACCACGACGATCCTGTACCTCGGCGCCTGGCATCGCGGCCGCCAGAACCTGGGAATCGCGCGGTACTACCAGCGGCGCGTCGGGGGACCGGTGTCCGCTCGGCATCGGTGGCTGCTCGCGACGGCCGTCTACCTGCCGATGCTGGCGGCCGTCGCCTACTACACGAGCACCGCGCCGACCCACGAGGGCGACGACTTCCACGGCCTCCCGCTCGGCCCCGAGCTCTTGTGGGCACTGGGAGGCCTCGCCATCGTCAGCGTCGTGGCCTACCTCGGCTGGACGATCGGTCGGACCTCGGCCATCGGCGACCGACGGGAGATCGCCACCGGACACCCGACGCCCGCCGTCCACCCGGCCGAGCGATGGCTGGTCCTGGCCAACGCGGTCGCCTTCGGCAGTGCGTACGTGCTGGGTGCCTGGACCGCGTCGTTCGTCCTGGTGCTCGCCATCCACCACGAGGTGCAGTACCTCTACTTTACCTATGCGGTGGCGCGGCGGGCCGACGCGTCGGCCGGTCGCGATGTCGTTCCGGAGCTCCGGCGGCTCGCGCGGTTCTCGGTGTGGCCGGCGATCGGGCTGGCCTCGTGGGCGGCGTGCAGGTTTTCCGGATTCGACGCCCTCTTGCCCTTCCTGACCGCCGGTCTCCTCGGCCACTACTGGCTGGACAGCCGTATCTGGACCGCGCGGGCCCGGCGCCTGGCCGCGACGTAGGCCCGGTCGTGAGACCCTCGATCAACTGGCTGCTGGCGCTCATTCCGGTCACGCTCGCGCTCGAGCATGCCGGCGCGCCAGCGCCCTGGGTGTTCTTTGCCGCGGCGGCCGCGATCGTGCCGGTCGCTCGCCTGATCGTCCGGTCGACCGAGCAGCTCGCGACCTACACCGGCGACGCGGTCGGCGGGCTCCTCAACGCGACCTTCGGCAACGCTCCCGAGCTGATCATCGCCTTGGTGGCGCTGCGGGCGGGGCTCCTCGACATGGTGCGCGCGTCGCTCGCCGGCGCCATCCTTGCGAACCTGCTCCTCGCGCTCGGCATCGCGCTCCTGCTCGGCGGGCTGCGCTTCCACAACCAGACGTACAACGCGGCGGCCGCCAGGGTCTACAGCTCGATGATGCTCATCGCGGCGATCAGCCTGACCGTGCCGAGCGCGTTCAGCAGAGTCCTCGCCCCCACGGAAACCGTGCGCGAAGAGGCGCTCCTCAACATCGGACTCGCCGTGGTCCTCCTCGTCGTCTACGCGCTTTACCTCGTCTTCATGCTCAGGACCCATCCGGCCGAGTTCACCGGAGAGGCAGGAGGCCACGCGGCGCACGACGGCCCGCAGTGGAGCCTCATGCGCGCGGTGGGAAGCCTCGTTGCCGCGTCGCTCCTCGCGGCATGGATGAGCGAGATCCTGGTCGGCGCGGCAGAGGGCACCGGGACGGCGCTCGGGATGTCGCAGGTCTTCATCGGGATCGTCCTTCTCGCGATCGTCGGGGGCGCTGCCGAGAGTGGCTCCGCGATCGCGATGGCGCTCCGGAACCGAATGGACCTCACGATGGGGATCGCTCTCGGCAGCTGCATCCAGATCGCTCTGTTCGTCGCGCCGGCCCTGGT
The DNA here is from genome assembly GCA_963812945.1 of uncultured Candidatus Rokubacteria bacterium. GTDB lineage: Bacteria > Methylomirabilota > Methylomirabilia > Rokubacteriales > DASRDR01 > DASRDR01. The sequence continues at coordinate 29,238 of CAWEXD010000002.1, forward strand.
GCTCGCGAGCTACTTCGTGGCGCCCCGGCCGCTCGAGCTCTCGTTCAGCCCGGCCGAGATCGGGTCGCTCTTCATGGCCGTCCTGATCGGTGCGCTGGTGGCGGGGGACGGGCGCTCGAACTGGTACAAGGGTGTCCAGCTCATTGCCGTGTACCTCATCATCGCGCTGATGTTCTACTTCATGCCGGCGGCGCGGTGAGCGTATCGAAGGCTCCTCGGCTGCGGTGTCGATGCGCGACCCAGTCCTGACGGGCGTTTCGCGGGAGAAGCGTCGATGATCACCGTGATCCTCTCCGCGCTCGGCCTCACGGCGGTGACCGTGACCATGCATGGCGTCGGTACCGTGGCCTCCGTCTCGCGCACGGCGAGACTTTGGGCCCGGCACAAGCATCGTCTGGGCCGGCTCGGCACGGAGCTGCTCATGGCGCAGCTCGTGGGCATGCTGCTGCTGCTGCATCTGGCCGAGGCGATCGTGTGGGCGCTGTTCTTCGTCCTGGTTGCCGGGCTGCCCGACCTCGAGTCGGCGGTCTACTTCTCGCTCACGAGCTACACCTCGGTCGGCTATGGCGACCTCGTACTGTCCGAGCCATGGCGCCTGCTCGGCCCGATCGAGGCGACGGTGGGGGTGCTGATGCTAGGATGGTCCACCGGCATCCTCGTGATCGTGATCGGGGTGATCTACGGGCGGCGCTTCCCGGCCCTGAGAGCCCCGGCGGATGGCTGACCGGAAGGCGCGAGTGACCCACCAGGTCGCCGTGCCGCGCATCGGCTCATAGGCTGAGTATCGACTTCACACACGACCACCCGGCCCCCGGGGGCGATGCATGGGCTCGCGCGGCGCCGACAGGAGGGCGAATGCTCACGCGGTTGACGTCGGGCGGACACGAATGTGGGGGGCGCGGTGTGGGTGCGGTCACCGGGCGGTTCCGAGCGCCCTGGATACGGACACTCGGTGCCGCGGTGCTCGCGGTCGCCGTGCTGGTCCTTGCCGGCGGCCGCGCCTGGGCGCAGGACTCGGTCATTCCGCTGGCCCTGCCGGAAGGGAATCTCGTTGCCGTCGGAGTGGGCGGGTATCCCGACTACATCGGCTCGGACGACTACAGCATTGGGGCGATTCCGCTCGGGCGGTACGTGTACTGGGGGAAGCGGGACATCACCTTGGTCGGCAACACGCTGAACGTGAGCCTGCTCTCCGAGTCGGGCTGGCGCCTCGGGCCGTCGGGCATGCTGCGTTTCGGCCGATCGGACGTCGACGACGACGTCGTGAACCGCGTGCACGAGATCGACCCGTCCATCGATCTCGGCGCCTTCGTCGGCTACACCTGGGTCGGCGACGATCCACGGAAGGTCCTGGGCAGCAGCGCCTGGGGGCTGGCGGACGTGACCGACAGCCACGGGGGCTGGACTGCGGGCGCCAACATCTACGGGGCCTATCCGGTACTCGAGGCCCTGACGCTGGCGGGAGGCGTGGCTTTCACCTACGGCAGCGGATCGTACATGAACACCTACTTCGGGGTGACACCGGCGGACGCCCAGGCGAGCGGTCTCGGCGTGTACCAGGCGGACGCGGGCATCCGTGACGTGCGGGGCTGGCTGGTGGCGCTCGTGCACCTGAGTCCCCGCTGGATCGTCGGGGCTGGCGTCGGCTACTCCTGGCTCGCGGACGAAGCGGGGCGGAGCCCGATCGTCTCGGACCGGGGCTCTCGCAACCAGTGGCTCTACGGGGCCGGTGCCATGTTCCTGTGGTGAGCGCATTAGCTCCCGGAGGGGTGGCACCTCGATGGGGAGAAGAAGGTCCGAGCGGAAGTTCTAGACCGCTGAGCCGGATTCGAGCATAATCGCCCAGAGGGACCGCGGCCAGCTGCGCTCGGGCACTCCACGCGCTTCGGCCGGGCCGGCTCCGCGGCGCGTACTTGGATATGATGGTCACGAGGCTCTCCGCCACATCCTTCGGGAACGGGCTTCCCTGGCTGGTGCGCGGGGCGCTCAGCGCGCTCCTGTGCTTCGTGGCAACCGGCGCACTCGCCCAGCAGCCCGACCAGTCACGCGGCATCACGACCCGGCTGGACGGGTCCGTCAAGGCGGACTTCGACGGACTGGTCGAGCGCCGCGTCGTCCGTGTAGTCGTCCCGCATAGCCGCACGCTCTACTTCAACGACAAGGGCCGCGAGCGCGGCATCAGCGCCGACTTCGTGCGGGATTTCGAGCGCTACATCAACCAGAAGTACAAGAAGCAGCTCGGCAAGCGCCCCATCACCGTCGTCATGAGGCCCACGACGCGCGACGCGCTGTTGACGAGCGTCGCCGAGGGGCTCGCGGACATCGCGGTCGGCAATCTCACCGTCACCGAGGAACGCCTGAAGCTCGTGGACCTCGTGGCCCCGGGGAGCGTGCAACCGGTCTCGGAGGTGGTGCTCAGCGGGCCGAAGTCGCCACCCATCACCGCGGCCGAGGAGCTGTCCGGAAAGACGGTCCACGTGCGCAAGTCGTCGAGCTACTACGAGAGTCTCCGCGCGCTCAACGACCGCCTCGAGCAGGCGGGGAAGCCTCCGGCCAGCCTGGTCCTCGTCCCGGATGCGCTGGAGGACGAGGACATGATGGAGATGCTCGACGCGGGGATACTCGAGGCGATCGTCGTTGACGATTGGAAGGCCCGCATGTGGGCGCAGGTGCTGCCCCGGATGAAGGTCAACCATGCCGCGGTCGTGCGGACGGGCGGGCAGATCGGCTGGGCGATCCGCAAGGACAGCCCGAAGCTCGCGGCGATCCTGAACGAGTTCTACACGGACTTCGTCAAGAAGCAAGGCATGCTCGAGGCGCGCATGAAGCAGTACTACAGGCGGATCAAGCAGCTCAAGGACCCGACCGGCTCCGCGGACCGCAAGCGCTTCGAGGACACGCTGGCGCTGTTCAGGAAATACGGCGAGCGGTACCGCTTCGACCCGCTCATGCTCGCCGCTCAGGGGTACCAGGAGTCGCAGCTCGATCAAAGTGCCAGGAGCCATGTGGGGGCCATCGGCATCATGCAGATCATGCCCGCCACCGGGGCGGAACTGAAGGTGGGAGACATCCAGATCGCCGAATCCAACGTGCACGCCGGCGCGAAGTACATGGACTGGCTCATGACGAAACACCTGTCCGACGCGAAGTTCGACGAGACGAACCGAACACTGTTCGCCTTCGCGTGCTACAACGCCGGGCCAGGCAGCATCGCGCGCATGCGCAGGGAAGCCGTGAAGCGCGGGCTCGACCCCGACCGGTGGTTCAACAACGTCGAGGTGGTGACCGCGGAGAAGATCGGCATCGAGACGACGACGTACGTGCGAAACATCTACAAGTACTACGTCGCCTACAGGCTGTTGGTCGACGTGCAGGAGGCGCAGGAGAAGGCACGCGCCACGGTGAAGCCGGGAACCTAGCGCGACACACCCGTCATCGCGGGCGCCTCCGTCCCGTCACGGGGAGCGAGGGCGGGTGGCGCCCTCGTGAGCGCCGACTGACTCCGCGTCATCCTGCTTCAGCCAGCCGGCTGCGGGTCAGACTCCGCGTGGTCCGCGTACACCCAGAGCATGAAGATCTGGTAGCCCAGCGCGAGCAGGACGGCGCCAAGGAACAGTCCGACCAAGCCCCTGGCCGCCATGCCGCCCAATGCGCCGAGCAGGATGACCGGCATCGGCGCATCGACGCCACGGCCCAGCATCAGCGGCTTCAGGACGTTGTCCAGCATGCCGGCGGCGAACAGCACCGCCGAGTAGACGATCGCCAACACAGTGCCGTAGCCGCCGCTCATCCAGATGTAGAGAATCACCGGCAGGATGACGAGCACGGCGGGCAGCTGTGCAATGCCCAGCACCAGGACGATGATCGCGAGCAGGCCCGCCAGCGGGATTCCGGCCACGAGCATTATCACGCCGACCGCGAGGGCCTGGATCAGGGCCACGCCGATGACACCCTGTGCGACCGCGCGAATGGTCGCCGTGGACAGCGCAACGAGCTTGGGAGCGCGCTCGGGGCTGGTGATCCGCGCGAAGATCGCCTGGCTGCTGCGTGCGCCAGCCTCGCCAAATGCCATGATGACGCCGGCAATCACGAACGCCGCCAGGAACTGGAGCATGCCGCCGCCAATGCCGGCCACCGCGCCCAGCGCCCATATCGCGAGCTCGCCGATCTTCGGCTGCATGCTCTTCACGAGTGCCGGCAGGTCGGCGTGTGCCCGCGACCAGAACGCATGGATCTCCTTGCCGACGATCGGCCATCCTTCCACACCCGGGCGCGGAGGCGGAATCTGCAGGGTGTTGGCCTGGACGCCTGCTACGAATTCCTGCGCCGCGTCGCCCAGCGAGCCCACCAGCAGGCCCGTCGGCACCACGAAGAGCAGCACACCAACCAGGACGATCAGCGTGGACGCCAATCCCTGCTTGCCGCCCAGCCGGTACGCGACCCGCTGGTGGAGCGGGTACATCGTGACGGCGAGGATCACCGCCCAGACCGTCAGGGTCAGGAATGGCGAGAAGATCCGGTAACAGAGCATCGCCAGTGCGAAGATGAGACCGGCGCGGATCAGCACGTCGAGCAGCGGCGTTGTCCTTTGTCCTTCGAGACCTGGGTCTGGCTTCAAGGGCGCATTCATCGTCCTTCTCCTTGTGATCGTCCCCGTTCGCGGCGCGCATAGTGAATATACGCGCCCACCATGAAAGCATTTGTCACCACGGCAATCATATTCCAGAGCACCACGGGTCTCGAAACGATGACCAGTCCGTACCAGATCCACAGAATCTGGAAGGTGCCCATGATCGCCGCCATCTTCGGGTTCATGCCCGCACTCGACCGCCGCCTCAGCATCGCGATCAGGTCCGGCACGGCGGCAAAGGTCGTTCCAAATCCCGCTACCAGGCCGAGGACCTCTGAGCGCGTGAACCTGGGGGCGAGCAGACTCTGCGTGTCAGTGACCAACAGTCCTTCGCAGCCATACAGCATGATCGTGCCCAGGAAGAGAAGTAGTAGACGCCGGTCTGGAGATGGTCATGGTTACCTCCCGTTCGAGAAACGAACCTGGCCGTTCGTGAGGACGGACCTGGCGATCGACCCGCTCCAGTCCCGCAGGGACTCCCGCGAGGGCCGGCCGGCTCCGTTCCGGGACGTCGTCCCCGGGTCCGAACGCCTCGTGGCGGAGCCCTTCGGCGTCACCGGTGCTCCCCGGCGCCGGCCAGGGGGTCCGGAACTCGCGCGCCCTCGTCGACGAGGCGGCGGATGACGCTGCGCGCCCTCGTCTCGACGAGCCATTCGCCGAGTCGCCGGCGGGCCGCGTCGCCCTCGAGCCGCGCGCGGACCGCCTCCCGCGCCGCCTCGCCGTGCGCGCCGGGCCCCATCGCCGCCGTCACCTCGGCCTCGGAGACGAAGGCGAGGTCGCGGAAGCGGAGCTCGACGAAGCGGCGTCCTGATGAGATCCTCATCGACCAGCCGCCGCGCCCAGGCGGGATCGACGTCGGCGGTCCGGAGCCACGCCTCGAGGATGGCCTGGCCACCCGCCCGGCCGGCGGCGGCCGCCCACGCCTCGGTCCGCTCGTCGGCCGTCGTCTCGAGGCCGAGCCGCGTCGCCTCCCGGGCGAGAAGCCGTCCATCCACGTAGCGCTCGACATCCGTCGCCTCGATGGCGCGCGGCGACGGATTCAGCTCGAAGAGCCCGAGCGCTCGCGCGATCGCGACGTCGCTCGCCGTCACGAGGGCGCCATCGATCTCGGCCACGACCCTATCGAGGAAGCGGACGTCGGCGTGGCTCATCACGGCGGCGCCGAGCGCGCCGAAGACGGCGAGGAGGCCCAGCGCCGCTCCAACGAGCTTCGGCAAAGCCCCGGAGTCCGCTCGGCGCCCCGCCGCGCCAGTCGCAGGGGACTCTTCGCCGCAGCCGTCCGTCGTCTCCGCATCAGAAGGGGAACCCCACCGTCAGATAGAGCTGGAGCCGATCCTCGCCCGGGATCGGCTGGAGCGCGTAGCCCACGTCGAACCGGATGGGCCCGACCGGCGTCGCGACGCGCAGCCCCGCCCCGGCCCCCGACTTGAATGCCGAGAAGCTCAGGTCGCCGACTTCCGGCGTCACCGTGCCGGCATCGACGAACACCGCCCCGCTGACCCAGCGCCAGAGCGGAAAGCGCCACTCCAGCGCTCAGGACCGCCAGCGCCTCGCCGCCGACCGGGTTCCCGGCCGCATCCCGCGGGCCCAGCTGGTTCTCGGGAAACCCGCGTACGCTCGTGCTGCCGCCCGTGAAGAAACGGTCCTCGATCGGCAGGCTCTGCGTTCCGCCGAACGGGGCGGCCAGCCCCAGCCGTCCCGAGACCGCGAACACGGTGGGCGGCAGCCACGAGAAGAACCAGCTCGTCGAGAGCTCGGCCTTCGCGAACTCGACGTTCCCGCCGAGGGCGGGGAGCGCCGTTTCCAGGGACACCCGGTGGAGGCTGCCCCGGCGGGGGTTGAAGCGGTCGTCGCGGAAGTCCCACATGACGACCGGCGTCAGGCTCCCGATCCGATCGGTACCCGGCTCGATGCCCTGAGCCTGGAGATCCGGGCTCACGTCGGAGACTCGCGCCCCCTCCAAGCGGTAGCGGAGCTGGGATCGGAAGATCTGCGTCCCGCGCGGATTCAGGAGGTCGTCGCCGATCCAGGCCAGGAACCCGACGCGCTGGAGGTCGTAGCCCAGGTTCTCGCTGCGCTCGCCATAGAGCTCGATCTGACCCTGCCAGGGCGTCCCGGGAATCCAGGGCTCTCGGTAGATGAGGTCGACGTGGTCGAGGCGCTCGGATCGCCTCGCCGCCGATGGCCTCCTTGATGCGGATGCCGGCGCTCCGGGCGGTCCCGAAGAGGTTGTCGTGCGACAGCTCGAGATACCCGCTGACGCCCAGACGGCGGTATCGTAGCCGACGCCCAGCTCGAACCGCCAGGGCTTCTGCTCGGCGAGAAGGACCTCGACGTCGGCGAACGGCGCGGGCGGAGGGCGCGGCGGGCCCACGTCGGCCGTCGCGAACGCCGGCGGGCGTTCGAGGCGTCGCCGGGCCGCGGCGAGCCGCTCCGGGTCGAAGACGTCGCCGGGCTCGAACCCGAGCTGTCGGCGCACCGTTTCCTCCTTCGTCACCGCGAGCCCGCGCAGGAGGATCCGCCCGATTCGCGTCTGGGGGCCCTCGGCAATGCGATAGATCACCGAGACCTCGCGGTCGCGGCGAGTGACGTCGGCGTCTACCGTCGCGCCGTGATATCCCCGGCGGGCGTAGAGCCGCTCGATCCCGCGCCGCCCCTCCTCGATCCGGGCGGGATTCCATGGATCCCCCGGCACGATCGGAATCGCGGCGAGGAGCTCCGCGGTCGCGAAAAGGGTCTGCCCTTCCACGTCGACGTGCCCGACCCTCACCCGGGGTCCCTCCACGACCGGGATCACGATGTGCGCGCGCGTCCGGTCGTCCTCGAACCGGACCTCGGCGGGGCCGACGGTCGCGTCGGCGAATCCCTGGGTCCGGGCGAAGGCCTGGAGCGCCGCCACGTCCCGGTCGAGGACGTCCTGGCGGAACAGCCCCTTCTCCAGGACGCCCGCGGGGCGCGTCGCGATCGCCGCCCGCAGCCGCTCGGCCGCGAGGGCGACGTTGCCGACGAACGTCACCGATGCGACACGCACCTCCGGCCCCTCGGTCACCACGAAGCCGATCGCCGGCGGGTCGACGGCGCCGTCGAGGGTTCCCGTGACGCGGGCGAAGGCGTATCCCCGCTCGCGGTAGAGGGCCTCGAGCTGCCGCGCGCTCGCCTCGACCTCGAACTCGTCCACCGCGCCGCTGTCGAGCACGGTCAGGCGGTCCCGGAGCACCGACTCCGCCAGGGCGCGCCGTCCGGCGAAGGTCACCGCGTATCGCCGGCCCGCCGCGACGTCGATGGTCAGGTCGACCCGCGGCGTGCCGGCGACCCGGGTGGGCGGGCGCGTGACGTGAGCCTCGAAGAATCCCTCGCGCCGCAGCCGCTCCTCGAGCGCGCGCACCCGTTCGCGCACCGCCGCCTCCCGGTATCGGTCGCCGGGGCCGAGGCCGAGCGCCTCGGTCACGGTCTTCTCGGGCAGCCCGAGCGACCCTTCGAGACGGACCTGCTCGAGCCGGACCGGTATCCCGGCGGAAAGGACGACGGTGACGTCCTGCCCCGCCTCTCCGGGGACGGGCACGGTCTCGACCTCGACCCGAGCGTCGAGGTAGCCCTCGCGGCGGTAGAGCGCGAGGAGGTCCTCACGGACGCGGGCGAGCCGCTCCGGGGACGCCTCCTCGCCGAGCGCGAGGGATGCCGCCGCGACGAGCTGTGCCGAGGTCGAGCCCCGCGTCGCCCTGCCAGACGATCCGGCGCACGAGCGGCCGCGGCGTCAGGTGGTAGCGCAGGCGGATGCCCTCCGGGGCATCGATCTCCTCGACGAGGATGTCCGCGAAGAGCCCGAGCGCCCACAGCCGCTCGAGGCTCTCCCGCACGGCGTCCCGCGAGCGCGGGCGGCCGACCATCTCGCCGATCGCGCTCCGGACGAGCGACTCGGGGACTCCGGCGGCGGTGATGAGGTCGACCGCCGTGACGACCGCGCGCGCACCGTCCTGGGCCCGGGCGGCGTCCGGCCCGGCCGTGGCCGCGAGCCAGAGCGTCGCCGCGAGGGCGACGGTCGCACCTCCGCGCGCCCTCATCGGAATCGGAGCCGCAGGACCACTCCGGCGGTGTAGCCGCCGCTCATACCTCGCTCGCCGACCAGACTCAGCGGGCCAAGGAGCTGGTATTCGACCCGAACCCGTTGCTGTCCCGCGCTCTCCGTCCCGGGGGCGCCGGCCGGGGTCGTCCGCTCGGGCGTCGTCCGGGTTCCGACCTGGAGCCGCTGCTCGCCCCCACCCAGTCCCGGCAGGCCTTGGAGTCCCAGGAGGTCGCGGACGATGGTCCGGGCCGCCTCTTCGGCGAGGACGCCGGCGGGCGACCGCTCGAGCTCGGCGCGCGTCGCGCCGAAGGCGACGAGGGCCAGGAGATCCTCCTGCGGGAGCGGAGGGGTCGAAGAGAGGCGCACGTCCAGCTGGTCGGTGCGTCCGCTGACCCGGACGGTGACGTCGTACTCGCGGATGCGCGCGGTGGCGATTGCATCGAGGAAGGGATCGATCCGCCGGGGATCGACGAACCGGGCCGTTGCCGTGAGGATCGTGAAGCGGCGATCCCGGAACGTCACGCGGCCCTCCCGGGTCTCGAGCATCCCGAGCACGGCCGGCGCCGCCGTGGAGCCCTCGACGGAGAGGGTGCCGCCGATCCGCAGGGAGGCGGTGCGGTTTCGCACCACGAGGTTGTCGTCGAGCTTGACGGCGATCCGCAACGGGAGCGCGGCCCCGCCGGACGGCGGCCCGGCCGACGCCGTGCGGTGCGCCGGCGGCGGGGGCGAGCTCGCGCGTGTAGATCCCCCGGACCAGGCGCAGCTCCCCTTGGAGCAGCGCGCGCGCGGCGCGGCCCGCCAGCTCCAAATCGCCGTCCCAGAGGGTCGAGAGGCCGTCGAGCGGCGTCGCGGCGACGCGCCGAGCCTTGAGGGCCACGCGATAGGCCCCGAGCCCCCCGTCCGCCAGCGCCGCCTCGCCGCTCGCGGTCAGGGTCCCTCCGCCGAGGACGCCCCGGGCCTCGACCAGACGCAGGCCGGCAGGAGACGCGGTGAGCCGCGCCTGGATCTCGCGTACGGGCTCCGCGTAGCCGCGGACCGTGACGCTCGCGCCGTCGAGGGCTCCGGCGCCGCTGATCTCGGGCGCCGAGGTCGTGCCTCGCGCGGTCACCGTCACGTCCAGGATCCCGCTGGCCGCTTCCACCTCGGGCCGGAGCGACGCGAGCACGCCCAGCGGGATCCGGCCCCGGAGCTCGGCATCGAGGGCGCCTCCCGCGTGAAGCGCCCCGCGGCCCGTGATCGTCCCCGCACGCCCCTCGAGCAACAGGCGCTCGACCCGCAGCGCGCCCGCGTCGAAGCTCGCGACGATCGGCTCCTGGCTCGTGAGAGCCTCGCCCGCGACCACGAGTCGGAGCGGGTCGAGACGGAGCGTCCCTCGCCCCGCCCTCGGGTGGTCCAGCGGGACTTCGGCCAGGAGCCGCGCCGACACCGACCCGTCGACCGTCGCTCGCTCCCCCAGGCCGAGCCGGCGCCCCAGCTCCCCGAGGGGCAGGTCGTCGACCGCGGCGCGGACCCTCATCGTGGCGCCCGCCTCGGCACGCCCCTCGGCAACTGCGCTGAGCCGACGCTCGGGAAAGCCGAGCTCGGCGCGGACCGCACGCCCCCGGAGCTCGGCCGCCAGGGTCCCGGCTCCGAGCGCCTCACCCGCGGCGCGGACCCCGTCGAATCGGAGCGCCAGCGAGGCGGTGACGTCCTCGAGAGACCGGAACACGGCCTCGAGGCGTCCCGACGCCGAGCCGGCCAGGCCGAGGGCCGGGGGGACCACGCGGAGCTCCGCCAGCTCGGCCGGTCCGAGCCGGGCCTCCAGACGACCGCCCCCGCTCCACTGCCACGACCCCGTCCCCCGCACGGCCACGCCGCGAACGCGGGTGGACACGGCGGTCGCCTCGAGCCGCTCGGGGTCCACCCGGAAGGCGGCGTGGAGCGCCTCGATCGGCCAGCCGCCCACCGTCAGGACCGGGGCCGTCAGCGTTCCCCGTCCGCGCCACCCTCTCGGTCGCCCACGACGCTTCGCCCTCGAGCGCGAGTGGATCCTTCCCGAGGACGGCGCGGGCGTCGGCAATGCGGATGGTGGAGGGCGTGACCCGGAACGGCACCGTGACCCCTGTGAGGGTGACCTCCGCGCTCGTGAGGGCGGTCGCCTCGATCCGCCCGGTGGCGACCGGCTCCCGCCACGACCCGCTCAGGTCGGCGGAGACGATCGCCTGGCCGGCGACGCGATCCTGGCCGAGGGCCCGCGCCACCTCGGCCACGTCGGCCATGAGCCGGCTGCGGAGCGCGATCGGCCCTTCGAACGGCACGCGGCCGTCCAGGGATACCGTTCCCACCGGCCAGCGGCCGCGGATCGACACGGCCTCCAGCCCGGTCCTGGTGAGCCGCGCCTCGCCCCGCACCTCGCCCGGCGTGGCCCGGTCGAACGGCGGCGGCAGCCGCGCCTGCTCCAGCCCGATCGCGATGCGGGCGTCGCTCCCGCCGGCTTCCATGACGGCGGACGCCGTGATCGTCCCCGGCGGGCCCTCGGCCCGGAACTGGTCCACCGTGAGCCGCCCGCGGTCCCACCGGATGACTGCCGGCGAGCGAGTCGTCCAGCGCCCGCCCGCCACGACGAGCTCGTCCGGCGTGATCGACGCCGTCATCCGCATTTCTCCCGGCCGCCACAGGGGAACCTCGGCCTCCGCGCGTGCCGAGACGCGCCCGAGCACTCGCCCGCGCGCCGCGGGCGCGAGCCGCGCCACGATGGGATCCAGGTTGGTCCGCTCGAGTCGGGCCTGCGCGGTGACGGTCCGGCCCTCCTCGAGACGGCCGTGACCCGTGGCCGAGAGCCCCATCGCGGGGAACTCGAGCGCCGCCGTCAGGTCGCGGTCCGTGACACCGACGTCGAGGCGGCCCGACCCGAAGGGGACGCCGCCGAGCGAGACGTCGCGGAGGCCGATCGCCGCGGTGGCGGACACCGTCCCCCGCTGTGTGCTGGCTCGGAAGTGGGCCTCACCGGACCCCTCCAGGGAGAGGCCGGCGGGAAGTCGCGCGCAGCTTGTCGAGCACGACCGGACCGAGGTTCCCCTCCGCCGATCCGTCGCCCCCCCAGTCCCAGGTCCCGCGCAGCGTCAGCGGGCTCCATGAACGCGGCCGGTAAGGCGCTGGACCTCGACCCGCTCGGCGTCGAGCACGACGGCCGCCTGGAGGTCCTCGATCGGCGCCCCGGGGAGGGCGACGCGCGGCGCCTCGAGCGTTCCCGTCCACCGCGAGAAGCCTTCGCTGCTCGCCAGGCGGTAGCGCAGCTCCACGCGGTCGACCGTCCGCGTGGTGAGGGTGAGCGGTCCCACGTCAGCCTGCCCGGCGACGACCGGCCGATCCCACGTCCCCGTCGCTTCCGCGGTCACGCGCGCCGGTCCCGCAACGCCCGTCGCCCCCAGGGCCTGCGCGAACGGTCCGAGGTCGGCGTCGAGGTCCGCGCGGAGCCCCAGGCGGCCCCCCGGCTCCACGCGGCCCGTGACGTCGAGCCGCGCGGCGGCCCACCGCGCGGTCACCGGCCCGAGCTCGATCCCGCCCCCATCGAGCCGGCCGTCGGCCTGGACGTTCGCGGGGCCGAGGGACGCGAGGACCCCCGGGAGCCGGAGCCCGTCCAGCGCGAGGTGGGCCCGTCGCGCGCCGGCTCCCCGGTCGGGGCTCAGGGTGAAGGCGCCCCGGACGGGCCCGCTAGGGAGGTCTCCGCGAATGTCCCGAAGGTGCAAGGTCCCGTCTCCGAAGCTTCCCTCGAGGTGGACACCTCGCGCGCGAAACGATCCCGCGGCAAGCTCGGGCACGGTGATGCGACCCTCGACCCGCGGGGCGGCGATCGGTCCCTCGAGCGTCGCGTCGAACCTGGCGATGCCGGTCAGCGGCCAGGTCAGCCCGGCGCGGCTGGCGATCGGGACCAGGCTGGCCTCCCCGCGAACCGTTCCGAGCACTGCGAGCCCCGCCGGGGTCGGTCGCAGCTGGCCGGACAGCTCGGCCTCGTGGCCCTCCCACCGGAACCGCACGCTCCGGACGGTCACCTCCCCGGCGCGGATCGTGCCCTCGGCGCGGACCCGCTCGACGTGCTCGCGCACCGCGGGCGACTCGAAGCGGAGGCTCTCGGCTGCCGCGGAAAGGGTGAGCGCGTCCGGCTGCGGCCGGCCATCGGCGTCGAGTCCACGGACCTCGACCGTCCACGGCGCATCCGGATCCCGGTAGAGGATGCGGCCTTGCCGGATCTGCACCACGGCGAGCCGCGCCGTCACCGGACCGATGGCGACGGTGTCGGGCGGGATCGGGATCGCCAGTCCGCCGCCCCCCGCGGCCGTGGCGGTCACCTCGATCCCCGTCAGGGTCACGCCGATCACGAGCCGCCGATGCCAGAGGCTCTCGAGCCGGACGCTGACGTCGCCGTGGTCGAGCCTGAGGA
>CAWEXD010000003.1:0-465323 GCA_963812945.1 uncultured Candidatus Rokubacteria bacterium
GGGCTGGATTTGAACCAGCGACCTTTGGGTTATGAGCCCAACGAGCTACCGGACTGCTCCACCCCGCGATGCCACGAAAACACTACGTGGATCGGCCGATGCTGTCAAGAGGTCGGCGGCTCAGGCGACAGGTCGCCAGGCGGCGCGGCCCGGGGTGGGAAGCGAATCTCGCCGTCCACGATCGCCATCGCGCCGGTCGCGAAGTAGCGGCGGCGAAGCCCGGCCCTCCGCCAGCCGACGGTCCCGAGACGCTCCCAGCCCAGGAGCTCGGCCCACTGGAGGCTCGCGCGATTCCAGGCGGCGACGAGCCCCATGTACCTCCGGGCGCCCCGTCGCCGGGCTCGCTCCACCGCGGCGGTGACCAGCTCCGCGCCGAGGCGGAGGCGGCGGCTGGCGGGGAGCGTCCGGGTGTCGTAGACGAGCGCGTCGCCCGGGTCCAGTCGCACGCTTCGGTCGAGATACGGGAGGTGGAACGCGCCGGCGGATCCGGTCACGTCCCAGCGGTAGGCGACGATCGCACCCGCGTGCCACAGGACCATGCAGTCGATGCCGGCCGCCCAGCGGCGCCGGATCTCCCGCGCGGTCAGCTCAGGGCATCCGGCCACGAACGCCCGCAGTCCGGTTTCGTCGAGGACCGTCCACCGCGCTCCCGCTCGCGCCGGGCCGGCCTCCGGGAGGGCCGGAATCGGCCGGGCGACCGCGACGAACTCCCGGCGCAGGAACAGCCAGGCGGGCAGCACGCTCAGGCTCCGGCGGGGTCCGAGCGTGCGAACCAGGTCGTCGAGGCGGGTCAGGCGGACGCGAATCGGTACCAGCATCGGATCCCAGCAGGCGGACGGCCGCCTGCCGCCCTACGCGCGCCGGAGGCTCCGCCAGCCCGCCTCGCCCCTCAGGACGCGGTCGGTCTTGGCCGGCTCGTAGCGTCCGTGCCGCGCGAGCTGCCAGAGCACCCGCCAGGCCGCCCGCGTGGCGAGGAGCCAGTAGGTCTGGCAGCGGAACGTAGCGAGGAGCCACTCCCCCCAGGTGGTCCACCGAAGGCGCATGGGCCGGGGCAGGTACGGCTCCATCGCCTGGATCTCCCGCTGGGTCACGATGCCCCCGACCCACACGGTGAGCCCGAGGGACACCGTGGGCACCAGGACCGCGACGAAGAACAGGATCGGATGCTCCTGCCGGTACGCGTAGGCGAAGTGCCAGCCGAGATAGCCCATGGCCGGGTAGACGAGCGCCGCCACCGGCCACTCGACGACCTTGTTCACGACGTGGCGGATCAGCTGGGCGAGGTTGAACGACGTCGGGGCGGCGCGCCAGGTCCCCCAGAGGTGGCCGATGTCGTCGAGCACGCCCTTGTACCACCGGGCGTTCTGGCGAACGATCTTCTCCGTCGTCTCGGGCAGGTCGGTCAGCTCGATCATCGGCATCGCGCGGATGAGGACGCCGCGCGCGCCCAGCATGTAGCCGAGCGTCGAGTCCTCCGTCGCCCCGCCCGTCGGAAACCCTCCGAGGGACTGGAGCACGTCCAGCCGGACGAACTGATGGTGCCCGAGGCAGATCTGGGCGCGGCGGAAGCTGAACGCGAGCGCCGTGCGGGCCCACCGGCCCGCCCGGCCGGGAATCCGGGCGGTCACCCGCTCGATGACGCGGATGCGCCGGACCTCGTTGACGAGCCGCGCGAGGGACACGCGGGTGAAGATCGACGACTGCTGCACGGCGCAGATCCGCCCCCGGATCCCGAGGCTCTCCCAGTTGGCGAGCGAGAGCGTCACGCCCTGGTAGGCGAGCGCCCCCCGCCCGGCGAGCTCCTCCCCGGCGATCCAGCGGAGCGTGTCGGGGTCGGGGACCGAGTCGGCGTCGAAGACGCCGACGAACACGCGCGTCGGGTCCGTGGCCTCCCCCTCGAGCACCTGGGCGAGAGTCTCCGGGCGGAGCGCCCAGTTCAGCTGCTCCGCCTTGCGCCCCGGCCCGGGCAGGACGAGGTGGGCGAGCCGCTTGGCGTCGTAGGCGGGCAGGTCCCCGAGAAGCTGCCGGCAGAGGGCGCCCGTGCTCAGCGGCATCGCCGGGTGCGGGGCGGCGTCCTCGCCGGCCTTCGTGATCACCGCGCAGCGCGCGCGGCCGGCGGGATACCGGAGGGCGAGGAACCCGGCGAGCGTCCCGGCGATCCCCGGCTCCTGGTAGGCCGCGACCAGCGAGAGGAAGACGGGCGCACGCGCGTCCGCCGCCAGCGCTTCCTCGGTGGGGAGCTCGCCGCGTAGCGCGTAGGCGGCGCGGACGAACCGGATGGTCGTGACCATGCCGGCCCAGTCGATCGCGAGCTTCCACGCCGCGCGGAGGTTGAAGAGCAGGGTGGCGGCGAACAGCCACCCCGCGTACGGCCCGAGCCAGGAGGTCCAGCGCATCGTGATGCTCGAGGTGCGACGCCCCCTCAGGGCGACCGCGGCCGGGGCGGGCCGAGCGCCGGCGCCGACTCGCCCGGGCGGGCGCTCCGGGGGAAGCGCAGGACGCGCTCGCCGGGACGGACCAGGCCGAGCTCCTCGCGCGCGATGCGCTCGATGACGCCGGGATCCTCCTGGAGCTCGCTGATGGCCCGGGACAGGCGCTCGTTCTGGGCCTCGAGCGTGCGCACCTCGCGGACGAGCGAATCGACTTCTCCTCGCAGCTGCCGGAGGGCGAGCACTCCGTTGTCGCCGAAGACCGCCATCACCGCGAGGACGAGCAGCACCCCCACGACGATCCACCCGGGCCGCGTGAGCCGGGTCATCGACCGGTCGCGCCCGGGGCTCATCCGGGGCGCCCGGGCAGGATCGCCGTGCCCGGCCAGCGGGCGGCGTCCCCCAGCCACTCCTCGATCCGCAGCAGCTGGTTGTACTTCGCCACCCGGTCGCTCCGGGAGAGCGAGCCGGTCTTGATCTGCCCGGCGTTCACCGCCACCGCGAGGTCCGCGATGAAGGTGTCCTCGGTCTCCCCCGAGCGATGGGACACCACGACGCCGTAGCCCGATGACTTCGCGAGCTCGACGGCGTCGAGCGTCTCCGTCAGCGTCCCGATCTGGTTGACCTTGATCAGGATCGCGTTGGCGGCGCCGCGCCGGATGCCCTCGGCGAGCCGCTCCGCGCTCGTCACGAAGAGATCGTCGCCGACGAGCTGGAGCCGCGGCCCGAGGCGCTCCGTGAGCGCGGTCCAGCCGTCCCAGTCGTCCTCGCGGAGGCCGTCCTCGATCGAGACCAGGGGGAACTGGTCGGCGAGCCGCTCGTAGAACCCGATGAGCTCGTCCGTGCCCCAGGTCGCGCCCTCGCCGGGCGCGTGGTAGCGGCCGTCCCGCCAGAGCTCGGTGGCGGCGACGTCGAGCGCCAGCCACACGTCCTCGCCGGGCCGGTAGCCGGCCGCCTCGATGGCGCGGACCAGCATCCCGAGCGCCGCCTCGGCGCCGGGCAGGTCCGGCGCGAAGCCGCCCTCGTCCCCGACGCCGGTCACGTGCTTCTGCTCCCGCAGGAGCCGTTTCAGGGCGTGGAAGATCTCCGACCCCGCCCGGAGCGCCTCGGCGAACGAGGGGAGCCCGGCCGGGACCAGCATGAACTCCTGCACGTCGAGCCGGTTGTCGGCGTGGGCCCCCCCGTTGATCACGTTCATGAGGGGAACGGGCAGCGTCCGCGCGTTCGGCCCGCCGAGGTACCGGAAGAGGGGGAGCCCGAGGTCGTCCGCGGCGGCGCGGGCGCACGCGAGCGACACGCCGAGGATGGCGTTCGCCCCCAGGGTCTCCTTCTGCGGCGTGCCGTCGAGCTGGCAGAGCGCGCGGTCGATCAGGGCCTGCTCGGCCGCGTCCATCCCCTTCACCTCGGGGGCGATCACGCGCTCCACGTTGCGCGCGGCCTGGAGGACCCCCTTGCCGCCGAAGCGCCGCCGGTCGTCGTCCCGCAGCTCGAGGGCTTCCGCGCTGCCGGTCGAGGCTCCGGACGGCACGGCCGCGCGCCCCTCGGCCCCGCTGTCGAGGTGCACCTCGACCTCGAGGGTGGGGTTCCCGCGCGAGTCGAGGATCTCGCGCGCGTGGACGTCGACGATCTCGGCCATGTGGATTCAGTATCGCTCAGCCGGTCCGAGACCGGAACAAGCGACTTCTCGCGCGTCAGGCCCGGCGGTTCAGGACGAAGTCGGCCAGCGCCCGGAGGGGCGCCGCCGCCGGGCCCAGCGGCACGAGCGCCGCGTGGGCCTCGCGCGTGAGCACGGCCGCCCGCGCCTTGGACGCGTCGAGGCCGTGGAGCCCCGGGTACGTGATCTTCTGCTTGCGCTGGTCGCTCCCGGCCGTCTTCCCCAGGGTCTCGAGCGAGCCCTCGACGTCGAGGATGTCGTCCACGATCTGGAAGGCGAGCCCGATCCGGTCCCCGTAGGTCGTGAGCGCGCCCAGCTGGGACTCCGAGGCTCCCGCCAGGAGCGCCCCCGACCGAAGGGCCCCGCGGATCAGCGCCGCCGTCTTCCGGGTGTGAATGTAGTCGAGCGTCTCGGCGGAGACCGCCTGCCCTTCCGACTGGACGTCCACGACCTGGCCTCCGACCATGCCGTCGGGGCCCGCCGCGCGGGTGATCTCCCCGAGCACGCGCGGGAACACCTCCGCCGCCGCCTTGCCGAGGCCGAAGTTGACGGCGACGAGCCCGAGGGCGTGCGTGAGAAGCGCGTCGCCGGCCAGGATCGCCATCGCCTCGCCGAAGACCTTGTGACTCGTAAGGCGCCCGCGCCGGTAGTCGTCGTCGTCCATGGCGGGCAGGTCGTCGTGGATCAGGGAATAGGTGTGGACCAGCTCGAAGCAGCAGGCGGTGGGCATGACGTCGTCCATCTGGCCGCCCACCGCCTCGGCCCCCGCGATCACGAGGATCGGCCGGAGGCGCTTCCCGCCGGCGAACACGCTGTAGCGCATCGCCTCGTGGATGACGGGCGGGTACGCGGTCGCCGCCGGCAGGTAGCGCTCGAGGGCCTCGTCCACGGCGCGGCGGCGCTCGGCCAGGTAGCCCTCGAGGTCGTACGGCGGCGAGCTCTTCACCCCTGCCCCTCCTCCCAGCGGAACGGCTCGGCCCGCGGCTCCCCCTCGTCCTGCATCAGGATCTCGATGCGCCGCTCCGCGTCCTCGAGGCGGCGCGTGCAGAACCGGAGGAGACCCGTTCCCTCCGCGAAGACGCGCAGCGAGTCGTCCAGCGAGAGGTTGCCGGCCTCGAGCGCGTGGACGATCTCCTCGAGGCGCGCCATCGCCGCCTCGAACTGGAGACCCTCGTCGGGCGCGGCGGCGGGCTCAGGCGTCGCGGGCATCGCTCGCTTTCGCGCCATGCAGGTCCTCCACGCGGCAGCCGAGGCTCCCCTCGTGGAGCCGCACCGTGACGCGCTCGCCGGGACGGACTCGCTCCGCGCGCGTCAGCACCTCGCCCGTCGGCAGGGCGGCGATCGCGTAGCCGCGCGCCAGGCAGGCGAGCGGGCTCAGGCCGTCCAGCCGCGCCGCCAGCGCCTCGACCGCGCGCCGGCGGCGGGCGGCCCCTTCCCGGGCGCCGCGCTCGAGCCGGCCCCCGAGCTGCCCGGCGAGCCGGCGCTGGTGGCGCACCGGGGCGGCGAGGAGGCCCGGCCGGAGGGCCCGGGCGGCCCGCTCGAGGCGCTCGCGGGCCCGGGCGTCGTGGCGGGCCATCGCCCGATGGAGACGGGTGCCCAGATCGTCGGCGCGCCGCGCCCAGTCGCGCAAGGGCCGCCCCGGATCGGTGAGGACACGCCGGCGACGGAAGTCCGCCAGCCGGTCGGCGAGGCGCCCCGCGCGCTGGCCCATCGCCCGGACGAGCCGGGTCCGGAGCGTGGCGACCTGTCGCGCGAGCTCGGTCTTCTCGCGCACGACCAGCTCGGCGGCGGCCGACGGCGTGGGCGCCCGGAGGTCGGCCACGAAGTCGGCGATCGTGACGTCCGTCTCGTGCCCGACCGCGGAGATGACCGGGATCTTCGACGCGGCGATCGCCCGGGCGACGACCTCCTCGTTGAACGCCCAGAGGTCCTCGAGCGACCCGCCGCCGCGGGCGAGCACGATCACGTCGAGGTTGCCGAGGCGGTTCAGGGTTGAGAGCGCCGCGGCGATCTCCCCGGCGGCCGTCTCGCCCTGGACCCTGACGGGGCAGACCAGGACCTGGAGGCCCGCGAAGCGCCGCGTGACGACCCGGAGAAAGTCCCGGACCGCCGCCCCTGTCGGCGACGTGACCAGCCCGACGCGCCGCGGGAGCGCCGGCAGCGGGCGCTTCCGGGCGGCGTCGAAGAGCCCCTCGGCGAGGAGCCGGGCCTTCAGCTGCTCGAACGCGAGCTGGAGCGCGCCCACGCCCTTCGGCTCGAGCACCTCGCAGACCAGCTGGTACTCGCCGCGGACGGCGTAGACGTCGAGACGGCCGAAGGCGAGGACGTGGAGCCCGTCGACCGGCTCGAAGCGGACTCGCCGCACGCGGCTCCGGAAGAGCACGGCCCGGATCTGGGCCTCCTCGTCCTTGAGCGTGAAGTAGACGTGACCCGACGTGTGCGACCGGAGGTTCGAGATCTCCCCCTCGACCCAGAGCCCCCCGAAGCGCCCCTCGAGTGTGTCCTTGACGGCGCGGGTCAGCTCCGAGACGGTGAGGACGCGGCGACCGGCATCCGGCATCGGGAGCGGCAGGACCGCCATCGACTCAGCCTAGCCCGGATTGCCGGCGCGCGGCGTCGAGCGTGTTCCGCATGAGCATCGCGATCGTCATCGGCCCGACCCCGCCCGGGACCGGCGTGATGGCGCGGACGCGCTGGCTCACGCTCGCGAAATCGACGTCCCCGGCGAGCCGCCCGTCGGGCATCCGGTTGACCCCGACGTCCACGACGACCGCGTCGGGGCGGACCATGTCCCCCGTCACGACGGCGGGCCGGCCGGCCGCGACCACGAGCACCTCGGCGCGGCGCGTGTGGGCGGCGAGCTCGCGGGTCCGCGTGTGGCACACGGTCACCGTCGCGTGCCGCCCGAGGAGCAGGTGCGCCACGGGCTTCCCGACGATGCGGGAGCGCCCCACCACGACGGCCTCCGCGCCCTTCAGGTCGATTCCGTAGTGGTCGAGGATCTCGACGATGCCGGCCGGGGTGCACGGGAGCACGCCCGGCGCCCCCGCCAGGAGGCGGCCCAGGTTCTCGGGATGGAAGCCGTCGACGTCCTTCCGAGGGTCTACGGCCCCGATCACCCGGTCCTCGTCGATCCCGGGGGGCAGCGGCAGCTGGACCAGGATCCCGTGGATCGACGGGTCGGCGTTGAGCTCGCGGACCAGGGCCAGGAGCTCCGGCTCGGCCAGCCCGCGCGGGTAGAGGTGGTCGCGCGCCTCGATGCCGAGGGCCTGACAGGCCCGACGCTTGCCGCCGACGTACACCTTCGACGCCGGGTCCTCGCCGACCAGCACGACCGCCAGGGTCGGATGGACGCCCCGCGCGCGAATGGCGCCGACGCCCTCGGCCACGGCCGCCTGCACCTTGGCGGCCACGGCCTTGCCGTCGAGGATCAGCGCCACCGGCCGAGCCCGGTCAGGAAGCGAGGTCCCGCTGGACCCGCTCGATGGCGAGCGCGCGCCCCGACTCCGGGTCGATCCGGATCACGGCCCCCTGGAAGCGGGCCCGGCCCTTGGCCGGCTCGAACCGGTTCGGCATGCCAGTCCGGAAGCGCTGGATCGCCAGCTCCGGCTCGACGCCGATCACGGAGTCGATGGGCCCCGTCAGCCCGAGGTCGGTGAGGTAGGCCGTCCCCTGGGGCAGGATGCGCTCGTCGGCCGTCTGGACGTGCGAGTGGGTGCCGACGACGGCGGAGACGCGCCCGTCCAGGTACCAGCCCATGGCCTGCTTCTCGGAGGTCGCCTCGGCGTGCATGTCGACCACGACCACCGTGGTTTCGGCGCGGAGCCTCCCGAGCTCCTCGTCGGCCTTCGCGAACGGGCAATCGATATTGGCCATGAAGGTGCGCCCCTGGAGGTTCAGGACCCCGACCTGGTGGGCGCCCGCCTTCACCACGACCGACCCCACGCCCGGCGAGCCCGCCGGGTAGTTCGCGGGACGGAGCAGGAGGTTCTCCTTGACGATGTAGCCGAAGATCTCCTTCCGGTCCCAGATGTGGTTCCCGCTCGTCATCACGTCCACGCCGGCGTCGAGGAACCCGCGGGCAAGGGCAGGTGTCACGCCGAACCCGGCCGCGGCGTTCTCCACGTTGGCCACCACCAGGTCGACCTGGTGCTCCTGCCGGAGACGCGGCAGGAAGACCGTGAGGGCGCGGCGCCCCGGCTCCCCGAAGACGTCCCCGATGCACAGGACCGTCAGCGCCTTCACGTGCTCTCCTTCGGGGCCGTCGCCGAGCCGGATCCGGTCGCGGCTCAGCGCGCGAGCTCGGTCGCGCGGTGCTCCCGGATCACGGTCACCTTGATGTGGCCGGGGTACTGCATCTCGGCCTCGATCCGCTTGGCGATGTCCTTGGCGAGCTGGTAGGTGTCGAGGTCCGACACCAGGTCGGACTTGGTGATGATCCGGAGCTCCCGGCCGGCCTGGATCGCGTAGGCGGCGTCCACGCCCTTGAACGAGTGCGCGATGTCTTCCATGGCCTTCACGCGCTTGATGTAGCTCTCGAGCACGTCGCGGCGCGCACCGGGCCGGGCGGCCGAGATCCCGTCGGCCGCCTCCACCAGCACCGCCTCGATGGTCTCGGCCTCCTGCTCGTCGTGGCCCGCCAGGATCGTGTTCAGCACGGCCCGCGGCTCGTTATATCGCGTGATCACGTCCACCGACAGCTCGACGTGGGTCCCCTCCTGCTCGTGGGTCAGCGCCTTGCCGATGTCGTGGAGCAGGCCGCACCGCTTGGCGAGCTTCACGTCGGCGCCGACCTCGGCGGCCAGCATCCCGGACAGCCAGGCGACCTCCTTCGAGTGCTGGAGACAGTTCTGGCCGTACGACGTCCGGTACTTGAGCCGCCCCACCAGCCGGACCAGCTCGGGGTGGAGACCATGGACCCCCACCTCGAAGCAGGCGCGCTCCCCCTCCTCCTTGAGGTGCTGCTCGATCTCCTTCTTGACCTTGTCGACGACCTCCTCGATCCGGGCGGGGTGGATGCGCCCGTCGCTGATGAGGCGCTGGAGCGCCAGCTTGGCGATCTCCCGCCGGAGCGGGTCGTAGGCGGAGATGATGACCGCCTCCGGCGTGTCGTCGACGATGAGATCCACGCCCGTGGCCAGCTCGAGCGCCCGGATGTTCCGCCCCTCGCGCCCGATGATGCGGCCCTTCATGTCGTCGGAGGGCAGATCGACGATGGACACGGCGGTCTCCACCGTGTAGTCCGGCGCGAGCCGCTGGATGGTGGTGGCGAGCACCTCGCGCGCCTTGCGCTCGGCGCCCTCGCGCGCCTCCTCCTCGAGCCGCATCGCGATGAGGGTCGCCTCGCGCCGAGCCTCCGTCTCCATCTGGGCGAGCAGCCGCTGCTTGGCTTCCTCGGCGGTCAGCCCCGCGATCCGCTCGAGCTGCCGGCGCTGCTCATCGACGAGCGCCTGCTGCCGCGACTCGCTCTCCTTGAGCCCCTGCTCCCGCGTGCGGAGACTTTCCTCGCGCGTGTGGTGGTCGCGGTCCCGGCGGTCGAACTGGTCGAGCCGCCGCGTGACCTGCTCCTCCTTCTGGCTGAGCCGGCGCTCGAGCGCCTGGACTTCCTTCTGGCGCTCCCGGCTTTCCTGCTCGAGCTCGGTCCGGGCCCGGTAGACGGTCTCCTTGGCCTCGATGGCGGCGTCCTTCAGGCGCGCCTCCGCCTTTCGCTCGGCCTCCTCCAGGAGTCGGCTCCCGCGCTCCGTGACGCTTCCGACGCGTTGGGCCGTGAGGCGTCGCTCGAGCCACGCCCCCCCGAGCCACGCGAGAGGCAACAGGGCGGCGGCGACCAGCAGGACGATCAGCGTGGTGGACTGCAGGATGCCCACCTCCCCTTCCCGCGCCGGCCGGCAAGGCGCCGGGCCGATGCGGGGCGACCCTGTCCATCCTACGAATCTTCTCTAAATCCGCTTCACATTAGGCTGTTTTCACTTCGGTGTCAAGGCATCGATGCGGTCGCGCCCGCGTGCAGGAGCGGATTGCAGAAATGCGACGGGCGGGACTCGCGTCCCGCCCGTCCGGTAATTCCCCGCCTCTGCCGTGTGCTCGGCTGGTTCGAACCTGGCTCACCAGGTGGGAGCCCAGTGCGCGGCTTCAGGCTTCCCCTCTCGCGAGGGGCATGCTCACCGCTCGCGCGGGAGGACTCCCGTTCACGTTAATAGGCTCGCAACCGTCGCCTGACATCACGCACAGCGCAGGGAAGCGATTACCCGGGACCTATTATAGGCCTCCGGGCCTCGGTCCGCGTCAAGTCCTCGAGCGGCCCTCCAGGACGGCCCCCAGGCGCTCGGCCAGCCGGTCGACCCGCGCCACCAAGTCGACGTCCGCCATGCGGACCCCGGTCGTCTCGCGGCACCGGTACAGCTCGTCCACGACGTGGAGTCCGGCCAGGAGCGAGAGCCGTAGCGGGTCGAACACCCGCGCCTGCTCTCGCACCGCCTGGATCCGCCTGTTCAAGTAGTCGGCCAGCTCGTGAATGTACTCGGGCGTGCCCCGCCCGCGCACGGACAGGCGCTGCCCCAGGATCTCGACGTCGGCCCGGCCCTCGGTCATGCGCCGCCTCCTTTACCCGCTGGCGCCCGGAAGGTCAGGGCGTCACAGCCCCTCGATCCGGGCGAGCTCCTTCAGGATGCCCTCGACCTGGCCCAGCAGCTGGCGCCGCTCGTCGAGCAGCCGGCGCTGCTCGGCCTCGAGGCGCCCAATCGCGCCGAAGCGGGACCGGAGGCTCTCCGCCTCGGCGGTGAGGTCGGCCACCCGCGCCTCCAGGCGCCGCCGGTCCGCGGCCAGCTGCGCATTCTCCCCGCGGAGCGTGCCGATCAGCTCGATCGCGCGCTGGACGTGCTGCTCGAGAACGGCCAGACGCTCCTGCACGTCGTCACTCACGACGGCACCCTCGGTCCGTCATGCGGAACCCTTCCCGCCCCCGGCGTCGCCGGATCCGTCGGGGCTGTCGGCGCCGCGCACCTCGGCGCCGAGCTCCGCCCGAAGCCGGGCCACCACCTCGGCATGCGCCCGGTTGACCTCGGCGTCGGTCAGCGTCCGGTCCGGAGCCTGGTAGAGCAGGCCGTAGGCGAGGCTCTTCCGGCCGGGCCCGACCTGAGCGCCCTCGTACACGTCGAACAGCACCACCTGCTGCAGCCAGTCCGCGCGGATGTCCTCGATCGCCCGGCTCACCTGGGCCGATGGCACGTCTCGCGGGACGACCACCGCCAGGTCTCGCTGGATCCCGGGGTGGCGGGCGAGGGGCCGGTACTGGACCGGCCGGCTCGGCAGGGCCTCGATCGCGTCGAGCGACAGCTCGGCGACGAAGACCGGCTGGGGCAGGTCGAAGGCGCGCTGGACGTCGGGGTGAAGCTCGCCCAGCGTCCCCACCGGCGTCCCCTGGACCAGGACGGAGACGGCCCGGCCGTCCTCCAGGGAGGGCACCGTGGCGGGCTCGACGGTCACCTCGCCCCGGCCGAGCGCATCGACCAGTCCCTCGGCCGCACCCTTGACGTCGAAGAGGTCCGTGCGGGTGCGCGTCGCGTACCACGCGCGCGGCTCGCGGAGCCCGGTCATCACGATCGCGACGCGCGTGTCCTCCCGGGGCAGCTCGTCGGGTCCCCGCCCCTCGAACACGCGCCCGATCTCGAACAGCCGGACGTCCGGGGCCTGGCGCCGCACGTTGGTCGCGACTGCCTCGAGAAGCCCGAGGAGAAGCGTCGGGCGGAGCACCGACCGGTCTGCCCCCAGCGGATTCTGGAGCCGCACGACGCGGGGGTCGTCCGGGGCGAGTCCCAGGTGCCGGAGCTGCGCCGGGTCGATCATCGACAGCGTGACGGCTTCCCGGCAGCCCGCGCCGGCGAGCGCGCGGCGCGCGACGTCCCGCGCCACCAGGGCCCGCGGCCGGCGCGTCAGCGCGAGCGCGCCGGACGGCAGCGTCGACGGGATCTGCCCGTAGCCCCAGACGCGCGCGACCTCCTCCACCAGATCGTCCTCGATGGCCACGTCGCGCCGGAAGGCGGGCACCACCACCTCGAAGCCGCCGTCCTTCTCCGTCGCCGGGAACCCGAGGCCGCGCAGGATGTCGCCCACGTCCCCGCGCGGGGGGCAGGCGCCCAGCACGCGCCGGATGCGCTCGAGCCGGAGCGGCACCGTGAGCGGCCGGCGGTGCACGGGATAGGCGTCGAGCACCCCGGTGGCGACGCGCCCGCCGCCGAGCTCGGCGATCAGCCGGGCGGCGCGATCGAGCGCGCCCCGGAGCCCCTCGATGTCCGCGCCCCGCTCGAAGCGGTAGGACGCCTCGGTCGAGAGCGAGAGAGCCTTCGCGGTCCGGCGGATCGAGCCGGGCGCGAAGTACGCGCTCTCGAGGAGCACGGTGCGGGTCGAGTCGCGCACCTCGGTGTTGGCCCCGCCCATGACGCCGGCCACCGCCACCGCGCGCTCGGCGTCCGCGATGACGAGCATCGCCTCACCGAGCGACCGGCTCTGCCCGTCGAGCGTGACCACCGCCTCGCCGGGCCGGGCGCGGCGGATGACGACGTGGCGGCCCGCCAGGAGGTCGCCGTCGAACGCGTGGAGCGGGTGACCCAGCTCCCACAAGACGTAGTTCGTCACGTCGACGACGTTGTTGATCGGCCGGAGGCCGGCCGCGCGGAGCCGCTGGGCGAGCCAGGCGGGGGACGGCCCGACGGTGACGTCCGTGATCAGCCGGGCCGCGTAGCGCGGGCAGAGGTCGGGGGCCTCGATGCTGACCCGCCAGCCCGCCGTCGCCAGCGCCGGCTCCTCGCGCACCGTCGTGTCCGGGGGCCGGAGGCGGCTGCCGGTGAGCGCGGCCACCTCGCGGGCGACGCCCAGAATGGACAGGCAGTCGGGCCGGTTGGGCGTCACCTCGACCTCGAGGATCGCATCGTCGAGCCCCAGGTGGCCGACCAGGTCCGCGCCCACGGGCGCGTCCGCGCCCAGGAGGAGGATGCCGCCCGCGTCCTCGCCGACCCCGAGCTCGGCCTCCGAGCACAGCATCCCCTCCGACACGGTGCCCCGGATCGTGGCGACGTCGACGCGCCGGCCCCCGGGCAGGAGGGCGCCCGGGGTGGCGAAGGCCGCCCGGACGCCGGCGCGGACGTTCGGCGCCCCGCAGACGACGCGGTACCGCTCCGCGCCCGTCGACACCTCGCAGACCCGGAGCGTCTCGCTGGCCGGATGGGGAGCCACGGCCAGCACCTCGGCCACCATCAGTCCCGCCAGCTCCGAGGCGCCCTCCGCGACCGGCGCGGTCTCGATGCCGGCCATCGTGAGCCGCTCGGCGACGTCACGCGGGGCGGCCGCGATGTCGACGAACTCCCGGAGCCAGCGGTACGGGATCCTCACCCGGCGCGCCCGTCAGAACTGCGAGAGGAAGCGGAGGTCATTCTCGAAGAACAGGCGGATGTCGTCGATCCCGTAGCGGAGCATGGCGACGCGCTCGATGCCCATCCCGAACGCCCACCCGGTGACCTCCTCGGTATCGTAGCCCATCGCCCGGAGGATGCGCGGGTGCACCATGCCCGAGCCCAGGATCTCGAGCCAACCGGAGGCCTTGCAGACCCGGCAGCCGCCGCCCTTGCAGAGGAAGCAGAGCACGTCCACCTCCGCCGACGGCTCGGTGAACGGGAAGAACGACGGCCGGAAGCGGATGCGGCTGTCCGCGCCGAACAGCTCCCGCGCGAACAGCTCCAGCGTCCCCTTGAGGTCGCCCATCGAGATGCCGCGGTCGACCGCGAGGCCCTCGACCTGGTGGAACACCGGGGAGTGCGTGATGTCCGCGTCGCGCCGGTAGACCCGGCCGGGCACGATGATCCGCACCGGCGGCTTCTGCCGCTCCATGGTCCGGATCTGGACGGGCGAGGTGTGCGTCCGGAGCAGGATCTCGCCGCCCACGTAGAACGTGTCCTGCATGTCGCGCGCGGGGTGGTCCTTCGGGATGTTGAGCGCCTCGAAGTTGTAGTAGTCCAGCTCGACCTCGGGACCCTCCGCGACCGCGAAGCCCATCCCGGTGAACACGTCCACGATCTCGTCGTGGACCCGGGTCAGCGGGTGGAGGCCACCGGGCACCAGGCGGCGGCCCGGGAGCGTGAGGTCCGGCCGGTCGGCGGCGAGCCGGGCCCGGCGCTCGAGGCTCTCCAGCGCGGCCAGCCGGCCTTCGAGCACCGACTCGATCTCGGCCTTCGCCAGGTTGGCCTCTCGCCCCACCACGGGGCGCTCGGCGGACGGGAGATCGGGCAGCGCGCGGAGCAGCTGCGTGAGGGCACCCTTCTTGCCGAGGTAGCGGACGCGGGCCTCGTCGAGGTCCCGGCGGGTGGCGGCCCGCTCGATCTCCTCGCGGGCGCCGTCGACGATCGTGCGGACGCGCGTGTCGCTCATGGCGGGGCTCGCTCGGGCCATTCTACCGGATGGCCCCAAGACACAGAAGGGCCGGTACACTTGTCCGTGTTGACCACACGACCGGGATCGGAAACACGACCGCCCCGACGGTCTACGCGCGGTCCCACTCCGCTTCCCCCGGAGGGCCTCATGAGGCTCGCTCGGCTCACTACCCCGACCCGCCTGGCCAGCGGGGTCCTCGGCGTCGGTCTCGTCGGTCTCCTGGCAGGCTGCGCGTCGATGGAGTCGGCGCCTCCCGAGCGCCTGGACGAGCTCCGCGCGAGCGCTCAGGCGTGCAGCCAGGCGCTCCCCGCGGTGACGTACCACGACGTCGACCGCTTCGGTCGCGTACGGGCCTCCGCCCAGGGTCCCGAGGCCGACGTGATCGAGCGGAACTTCCACGACTGCGTCGGGCGCCGCGGCCGCTGGACGACCTGGTCGCCCGGCCAGCCCGCGCCCATGCTGGACCCGCCGGGAACCGAGAACCCGGACCCCTCCCCGGCCCTTCGCGTCCCCTGACGGTGGCGGCGCCCTAAGTGAACGCACGCCTCGATCGCGTCTTCGGGGTCCACCTCGACAGGCTGATCGGCGCGGGACTGGGCGCCGCGCTCCCCAGATGAGGGTGATGCTCTACCGGCTGGGCCACCGGGTCGTGGACCGGCCGATGCCGACCGTCACGTTACGGGAGGCTGGGACTAGTTACGGGCAGTCCGCGAGCGTCGCGGTGAAGCTGATGTTGCCGTTGTTCTTGTCGTAGGACGGCGAAACCGCGCAGTTGAAGACGGGGGCCGGCGTCACCAAGGACTCGAGGGCCCCGAACGAGGCCGGAAACAGTCCGTTGCTCTTGCCGTAGTAGATGGCCACCGCCGAGCGAAGGCTCGACACGATCCCTTGATCTGCGGCCAGCTTCGATTTCTTGACGATGTCCTGGTACACCGCAATGGCGACGGCCGCGAGGATGGCGATGATGGTCACCACGATCATCAACTCGACGAGGGTGAGACCCCTCTGCCCCCGCCTCAGGAAGCGTCGCCGGCGCCGAGTCGCTGCCGACACCCCCCTGAGTTCAGGGCCGGTACCCCACCACCCCCTGCCATCGTTCCCGCTCATCGCACCCTCCCGCGTAGCCTAGATCGCCATCGGCGGGGTATACAGCAATTCGGATGCCGAGTGAGTCCTCAAGGGTCTGTGGAGCATGTTAGCCCGTGGACACCTGCTCTACGCCGGGGATTTCGAGCGTAAAAGCCGTGCGACCACCCTCCGGCCCCCCGCGCCGGAGGGCCCCATGGCTGACAAAGGGCGGGTGGGTGCTGACAATTCCTGGCGTCAGGGTGTTTCGCCCGGGGGCTTCCCGGGGCCCCCCACCGGGGAGTCCCGGCCCGAGGAAGAACTCGCGGGCATGCTCCGGACACCCCCCAGTGACCCGGCCCCGGCACGGGCCGCATCCGGGCTTCCGACCCCCCTAGCGGCCCCCCTGGGCGCGGGCAGTCTCGACCAGGCGGGCGAATGCCGCCGGGTCCGCGACCGCGAGCTCGGCGAGCACCTTCCGGTCCAGGGTGACGCCGGCGCGCTTGAGCCCGTTCATGAAGCTCGAGTACGGCATCCCCAGGGCCCGGCAGGCGGCATTGATGCGGAGGATCCACAGGGAGCGGAACTGCCGCTTCTTCGCCCGGCGATCCCGGTGGGCGAAGGCGAGCGCCCGGAGCACGGTCTCGGCAGCCGTCCGATACAGCCGGCGCCGGCCCCCCCAGTAGCCCTTGGCCTGCTTGAGGACCTTCTTCCGTCGCTGGCGGGTCTTCGGCCCGCCCTTGGCACGCGGCATGGTACAGCTCCTTCTCGCCTCACTTTGGGCCCGGGGGGAGGCACGCCCCTCTGTCACCCGGCCCAGGCGCGCCTGCCGATGCAGACGGCTGGGTCGCAGGACTCCGGCTGTCGGTCTCGCCGGGGCACTTGGTAAGCATTGGCCTTCCGCGGGGAAGGCCAGGCGCGGTGAGCCAGTGGCGCGCTCGCCGAACGCCGGAAGAGTGTACCACGCGGGATGCGGTCGGCAACCGGCGCCGGGCCGAACCTCCGCGGGCGCGGGCCCGGGGACCCTAGAGGTAGGGGACCAGGCGCCGGATGCGCTTCTCGTCGGACGGCGCGATCAGCGTGGCCTTGCCGAGCTGACGCTTCCGCTTCGAGGGCTTCCACTCGAGCTTGTGCTTCTTCCATCCCTTGGCACGCTTCAGTTTTCCGGTGCCCGTGACCTTGAGCCGCTTGGCGGCGCTGCGCTTCGTCTTGATCTTCGGCATGGCGTCCCGTCTCCTGCCAGAGGGCCTAGCGCTGCTTCGGGGTCAGAATCATGACCATGTTCCGCCCCTCCAGCCGCGGGTGGTTCTCGATCGTGGCGATGTCGAGCATGTCCTGCGTCATGCGATCCAGGAGCCGGCGCCCGATCTCCGTGTGGACCATCTCGCGCCCGCGGAACCGGATCGTGACCTTCGCCTTGTTCCCTTCCTCGATGAACCGGCGGACGTGCCGCGCCTTGAACTGGAAGTCGTGCTCGTCCGTCTTCGGCCCCATCTTCACTTCCTTGACCTGGATGACCGTCTGCTTCTTGCGCGCGTCCTTCGCGCGGCGGCTCTGCTGGTACTTGAACTTGCCGAAGTCCATGATCCGGCACACCGGCGGCACCGCCTCCGGCGCGACCTCGACGAGGTCCAGCTCCTTCTCCTGCGAGATCCGGAGCGCCTCGGCGATCGGCAGTATGCCGAGCTGCTCCCCTTCCCCGGTGATGACCCTGACTTCCCGAGCCCGGATTCCTTCGTTGATCCTCAGGTCCCGCTGCAGTGTGGAGATGCGCTTTACCCCCGTTCCGGCCCGATCCGTGTAGCCACGGCTCGGGTCCGGATCTCGGCCGTGACCTCGGCGAGGAACCGGTCGAGCGGAATCGCCCCGACGTCCTCGCCCCCCCTCTTGCGAACGCTCGCGGTGCCCTCGCGGGCCTCCCGCTCGCCCACCACCAGCACGTACGGCACCTTCTGCAACTGCGCCTCGCGCACCTTGTACCCGAGCTTCTCGGAACGGTCGTCGAGCTCGGCCCGCACGCCGGCGTCGAGCAACCGCCGGTGCACGGTCCCCGCGTACTCGGCGTGCTTGACCGAGACCGGGAGGACGCGCGCCTGGACGGGCGCCAGCCACACCGGGAACGCGCCCGCGAAATGCTCGATCAGGATGCCGATGAAGCGCTCGAACGAGCCGAGTATCGCCCGGTGGATCACGATCGGCCGCTTCGGCCGGTTGTCCGCGTCGACGTATTCGAGCTGGAAGCGATCCGGCAGCATGGTCAGGTCCGCCTGCACGGTGGCCATCTGCCAGTCCCGCCCGAGGACATCCTCGATGTGAATGTCGATCTTGGGGGCGTAGAACGCCCCGTCGCCCGGCTTGAGCGTGAAGTCGAGCCCGTTGGCCCGGAGCGCCTCCTCCAGGGCCCGCTCGGCGTGGTCCCACTGCTCCGCGGTTCCGAGGTACTTCTCCGGGCGGGTGGCGAGCTTGAACGTCGGGGCGATCCCGAAGGTCCCGTAGAACGCGCTGACGAGCTCGAGCACGCCCGCGATCTCGGCCTGGAGCTGGTCCGGCCGGCAGTAGACGTGGGCGTCGTCCATCGTGATCTGCCGGACCCGGAAGAGGCCGGTCAGGGTGCCCGAGCGCTCGTTCCGGTGAAGCCGCCCCATCTCGGAGAACCGGAGCGGCAGGTCGCGATACGAGCGGAGCGCGTGCCGGTACGCGTACGTCGACTCGGGGCAGTTCATGGGCTTCAGGCTGAAGATCTGCTCTTCCGCCTCCACCTTGAACATGTTCTCCGAGTAGTGCTCCCAGTGGCCCGACTGCTCCCAGAGACGCTTGTTCACCAGGATCGGCGTCGAGATTTCCTGGTAGCCCCGGGCGTCCTGGAGCTCCCGCGCGAACCGCTCGAGCTCGCGGAACACCACCATCCCCTTGGGCAGCCAGAAGGGCGCCCCGGGGGACACGTCGTGAAACATGAAGAGATCGAGCTCGCGGCCGAGCTTCCGGTGGTCTCGGCGCTTGGCCTCCTCGATGCTCCAGACGTAGCGGTCGAGCGCCTCCTGGGTGAACCACGCGGTCCCGTAGATCCTCTGCAGCATCGGGCGGTGCTCGTCGCCCCGCCAGTAGGCGCCGGAGGATGAGAGCAGCTTGAACGCCCGGATGTGGCCCGTCGAGGGCACGTGGGGTCCCCGGCACAGGTCGACGAAGTCCCCCTGCCGGTAGAAGGACACGCGGGTCACGTCGGGGGCCAGCGCCTCAAGGATCTCGACCTTGAACCGCTCGTCCCGCTCTTGGTAGAAGGCGATGGCCTCGGCGCGCGATCGCTCCTCGCGGACGATCGGATAGTCGGCCTTCGCGAGGTCGCGCATCCGCTCCTCGAGGCGACCGAGATCCTCCTCGGTGAAGGGCGCGTCCCGGTGAAAGTCGTAGTAAAAGCCGTTCTCGATGGGGGGCCCGATGGCGAGCTTCACCTCCGGGAACAGCTGGGTCACCGCCTGGGCCAGGAGGTGAGCCGTCGAGTGCCGGAGGGTCGGCAGGGGCTCGGGCGCGCAGTCGTACTGGCCCGCTCCCGTCAGGTGGGCGTGTGTCTCGTCGGTCATTCCGTTAGTCGAATCGCTCCCTTAGACGGCCCCGGGGTCCTCAAGACAAAAACATCACGAAGGGTCACCCTTCGTGATGCGGGCAGAGCCGAGCTCACTCGGGTCGCTCACGTCGTGCGTCGGGACACCCCTCGCGCGATCTCGTACGTGGTAGGGACGGGCGGTTTCGAACCGCCGACCTCCTGTGCGTCAGACAGGCGCTCTCCCACTGAGCTACGTCCCTGTTCAAGAAAAGTGCAAAACAGCGTACCAATCGGGGCTTCGGGCTGTCAAGCGTCATGCGGCTCCGGGACTCGTTCAGGGGCTCGTCCGAGTGATCCGCCCCTCGGTGCCCGGCGCGATCGAGCCCGCGCGCTCGATCGCCTCGAGGAGCGTCTCGGCGAGGCCGGGACCGTCCTCGGGGAACACGAGGGGCTTCGCCGTCGCCAGCATCGCGTAGCCGTCGCCGCCCTGGGCGGTGTAGTTGTTGAGGGCCACGGAGTAGCGCCGCTCCGGATCGAGCGGCTGGCCCCCCACCAGCACCCGAACCACGCGCTGCCCGGGCGGCCGCGCGGGATCGAAGGTGAAGGTGAGGCCCGACACCTGGAGGAACCCGCCGAACTCTCCCGGGTAGACGCCGACCGACCGCTCGAGCACGTCCAGGAGGACCTTGCCCGGCAGCTCGAGCTTTACCAGCACGTTCAGGAACGGCACGAGCGCGTTGACGTCCTTCCGGGAGAGCGTCCCGGCGGGCATGATCTGGTTCCCGCGGATTCCGCCCCCGTTCATGATCGCCACGTCGGCCGAGAGCCGCCGGCGCATGACGTCGGTCACGTAGTTCCCCACGTTCGTCTCGCCCGTCCGGAGAGCGGAGCCCCGGGCGTCCAGCGGCACCCCGGTCTCGCCGACGCGCACCCGCATCTCTTCGCCGAGGCGGGCCTGGTACCGGGCCACCAGCGCCGCCATCGCCGGGTCGTCCGGCAGCTCGGCCGTGACCGGGACGAAGCGATGCTGACGGGCCAGGACCTTGCCGTCGCGCGTCGCCTGGAGGTCGACGCGCACCACGAAGACACCGTCCGCTCCGGCCTTGGTGATGAGCGTATCGCCGACCACGTTCTCCAGCGGGTCGTGCTCGTGGCCCCCGACGACGAGGTGAATGCCGGGCACTTCCCGCGCCATCCGCTCGTCCGCGGGCATGTCCTGGTGGGTGACCGCCACGACGATCGGGCTCCGCCCGGCCCGGAGCTCGGCCACGGCGCCGCGGGCGGCGGCGATCGGGTCGCGGAACTCCACGCCGGGCCCCGGGCTCGAATTGTGCGCGGTGTCCTGGACCGTGACCCCGAAGAAGCCCACCGTCACGCCCCCCCGCTCGACCACGAGCGTCGAGCGCGCGCCCCCGAACGGCCGGCCCGTCGCCCGGTCCAGGACGTTCGTGGACACCCACGCGAAGCGGGACTCGCGCATCCGCGCCAGCAGGGTCGGCGGGCCGAAGTCGAACTCGTGGTTCCCGAAGGTCGCGACGTCGAGCCCGAGCTGGTTCCAGGCCGAGATCATCTGCTCACCCCTGAGCACCGCGGACATCACGGAGGGCGAGATCGTGTCCCCGGCGAGCGCGAGGAGCGTGTGGGGCGACTCCGCGCGCGTCCGCGCGACGAGCGTCGCGATCCGGGCCATGCCGCCCTTCTGGCCCTCCCGGTCGACCGGCTCCAGGATGTAGTGGTCGTTGAACTGGAGGAACGTGAGGCGCACCGGTGGCTGGTCGGGCTCCCGCGCGACGCAGGCCGAGAGCAGTCCCGTGGCGAGCAGCGCCAGGGCGATGCGTCCAGGGGGCCGACTCACTGGAACCCGAAGAGCCGAAAGCCGTGCAGCGTGTAGGTGAAGTTGAGGCTGATCGGGATCAGGTCCTCGCCGACGGACGGGGGGATCGGCGGGAACGGCTGCGCGAGGCGGATCGCGTTCTCGATGTAGGAGTCCAGAATCCTGACCCCCGAGGAGTGGACGATCTCCACCGTCCGGACCGAGCCGTCCTTGCGCAGGATGAACCGGATCTCCCCCTGACCCGACTGCCCCCGGCGAGACGCCTCCTGCGGGTACACCCACTTGTCCTCAATCCGTCGCTTGAGCTCCGCGAAGTACCCCGCGTAGCGCGGGTCCGGAGTGTTCAGCGGGACGGCGATCTGGCCGTCGGTCTCCCCCCCGGACTCACCGGCGCCCGCGCCGTCGGACCGAGTGCCGCCCCGGCCCGACGGAGCCGGCAGCGGCGGCAGCTGAAGCTTCGGGCTGAGAAGCGAGAACCCGCGTCCGGACAACGGAGACTCGGATGGCTCCGCCGGCGCGGCGGGAGGGGCCGGGCGGGCAGGCGCGGCAGGCTCGGGGGGCCTGGCCGCGACCGCCGGCGGCGCCGGGGCCGGCGGACTTGCAGGAGGCCCCGGCGCGGGGGTCACCGGAGCAACCTCAGGAGCCGGCTCGGGGCTCGGCGGAGGTGGCGGCTCGGGGGCGCGCGCCACCGCGGGCGGCGCCGGAGCGGCCGGGGTCGGCGGTGGCAGCGGTGCCAGCGGTGGAGACGGAGGGGGGGCAGGCGTGGGCGTTGCCGGTTGAGGCGGCGCCTCCGGCGGCTTCGCCAGCACGGGCGGAGCCGGAGGCCGAGGCGCCGGGGCGGGGGCGCGGCGCTCCTGGGGCGCGGGCCGCGCGGCCTTGCCGGACGACGGCGGCGGCGTCTCGGGCCGGACGAGAGGGGCTCCCGGCTCGGCGGGCGGCAGCTCGACGATCAGTGGCGCGCGGGACGGGGGCGGAGGCTGCCACGGACCCCCCGCCAGCCAAACCAGGAACGCGAACCCCGCGACCAGGTGCAGCGCCAGCGACGCGCCGACCAGTCGCGCCAGGCTCGGGCGGCGAAAGCGCCGCCAGGAACGAACGAGCGAGCGCCGCACGGCCATGTGGCTTACGCCATTATGCCATCCCCCCGCCGCCGGCCCCAGGTCCGGCGCGCGGGAGCCCACGGGCCGTCACAGTGCCCCCACGGGTCGCCTCAGGCCGCCACAGGCCGCCACAGGCCGCCACAGGCCGAAGGCCCGTCCAAGACCCCGTCCAAGACCCCGTCCAGAACCCGTCAAAGACCCGGGCTGCGCGGCTCAGAGCGTTCGGCCCAGGGCAGAGGCAAGGGCTCGAAGCTCCGTCATCAGCCGGGCGAACTTGTCGGGCTTGAGCGACTGTGGCCCATCCGAGAGCGCTTCCTCCGGTCGGTGGTGCACCTCGATCAGGAGCCCGTCGGCCCCGCATGCGAGCCCCGCCTTGGCCATGGGCGCCACGTACTCCCAGTGGCCCGTCCCGTGGCTCGGATCGACGACGACCGGCAGGTGCGAGAGCTTCTTGATCACCGGGACGGCGTTGAGGTCGAGGGTGAAGCGGGTGGCCGTCTCGAACGTCCGGATACCCCGCTCGCAGAGGATCACGTTCGGGTTGCCGCCGGCGAGGACGTACTCGGCCGACAGGAGGAACTCCTTGATCGTCGTCGCCATCCCCCGCTTGAGGAGGACGGGCTTGCCGCACTGGCCGACCTCCCTCAGGAGCGAGAAGTTCTGGCAGTTGCGCGCCCCGACCTGCAGCACGTCGGCGTACTCGGCCACGACGCCGACCTTGTCGGGCTCGAGGACCTCGGTGATGACCGGAAGGCCGGTCGCCTTCCGCGCCTCGGCGAGGAGCCGGAGCCCCTCCTCCTCGAGCCCCTGGAACGCGTAGGGCGAGGTGCGCGGCTTGAACGCCCCGCCGCGCAGGAGGTGGGCCCCGCCGGCCTTCACGCCCTCGGCCACCGTGAGGAGCTGCTCCCATGACTCGACCGAGCACGGTCCCGCCATGACCGCAATGCGTCCACCGCCGATCGCCGCGCCGTCGATGTGGACGACGGTGTCCGCGCCCCGCACCTCGCGGCTCGCGAGCTTGAAGGGCTGGAGGATCGGCACCATGCTCTCGACGCACTCGAGCGCCTCGAGCGCCTGCAGCCGCGTCTTGAAGCGATCGTCGCCGATCGCCCCGATCACCGTGCGCTGCTCGCCGCGGCTCACGTGCGCGCGGAGCCCCAGCGCCTCGATGCGCCGACACACGTCCTCGATGTCCCCGTCCCCGGTTCCCGGCTTCAGCACGATGATCATCTCGAACCTCCCCTACGACCTCGCTCACCCCCGTCGTCCGCCACCGCCGGGACTCCCCGAGGGTGACGAGGGCCGCGCGGCCCGGCCCGGAACCCGGCGCGCGCCCGAAAAACAAAAAGGGCCACGAGCGGCGGGTTCCGTCCGCCCGTGGCCCCTGTTTCGTTCGGTCGCGCTACGGCATGGGGCCGCCGGGCAGACGGTAGCTAAAGTAGTAGCCGAAGAAGCCCGTCCGGCCGGTGTCCCGTGCCTGCATGATGGCCAGCAGAATAGAAGGCCGGCCGCATGGTGTCAAGCGGGTGGCAAGAACGGCGGTCAGGCTCATGCGCGCTTCTCGAGGAGAGCCATGGTCCACGGAAGCGGCGTCGCCAGCTCCGATACTCGGAAGCGGCGTTCGACGAGAGTCACGAACGCCCGGCGGCTGAAATGCTGGATGTGCCCCGGCGTGTTCCCGAAGTCCCGCACGTATGCGCCGCGCGCCAGATTGAGGATGCGCCAGAGCGGTTCGCACGGCACGCTGGCAAGCGCCCAGCGCCGCGTCGTGCGCGCGAGCTCGTCGATCGCGGCTACGGGATCGTGAAGGTGCTCAAGCACTTCGCAGGCGACGACCAGGTCGAACGCGCCGTCACGCACCGGCAGGCGCACCGCGTCGGCAACCAGCAGCGACGCGCCGGCGCGCGCCGCAGCCTCGCGGTCGAGCACATCGCATACCAGATCACACGAGACGATGCGCGCACCGGGTCGCGAAAGCGCACGCAGGCGCATGGTCAGGTGCCCTTCGCCCGCCCCCACTTCGAGCGCGGATCGCCAGTCCACGCCGCGCACGAGGCGATCCAGGGCGCCGAGGAAGCCTGCAACGAGCCGCCGCGCGACTGGGTTGCGCGACCCGTACTTGTCGTAGACGTTGCCGGCGACGATTGCGGAAGCGCTCATCCGTGCCGCTCCGGCACCCCTGCGCGGTGGCGGCCTTCCACTTCCATTCGCTTCACCCGGTACAGCGTCTCCTCGAGCAGGCGTCGATTCATCGCGATGAGATCGGCGGCAACCCCGATCAGCGCCACCTGGAACCCAACAACGAACAGCACGGCGCCCAGGATGAGCGACTGTACGTGGCCCGTGGGCCCAGGATGAGTCAGGAAATACCACATGAAGCGCAGCCCGAGCACGATACCTCCCAGCGCGAGCAAGATGCCAAGCGTGACGAACACGCGCAGCGGCTCGTACATCGCATAGATGCGCAGAACGGTCGCCCCGCTGCGACGGAGGTACTCCGGCACGCTGCGGAAGAGGCGGCTCGGTCGCATCGGCCGATTCGTTTCGACGGGGATCGAGGCGACAACAAGGTCACGCTTGCCCGCCTGGATGATGGTCTCGAGCGCGTACGAGAACTCGCTCACCACGTTCAGCCGCAGCGCCGCCTCGCGCGAGAAGGCACGAAAGCCGCTTGTGGCGTCCCGGACTTCCGTGCCGCTCAGCCGGCGCACCAGCCAGCTC
This sequence comes from uncultured Candidatus Rokubacteria bacterium, assembly GCA_963812945.1. Lineage (GTDB taxonomy): Bacteria > Methylomirabilota > Methylomirabilia > Rokubacteriales > DASRDR01 > DASRDR01. The sequence goes on from CAWEXD010000003.1 coordinate 24,767, forward strand.
CCGAGACGCTGCAGCTTCTTCTTGAGCCACGAGAAGTTCGCCACGCGCTCCACTTGACGGTCACCGACGACAAGATCTGCGCGCCCCTCGAGGATCGGCTCCACGAGCCGCGCGATGTCGGCACCTCGGTACTGGTTGTCGGCATCGGTGTTCACGATAATGTCCGCCTCGGCGCGCAAAGCCGCATCGAGTCCAGCCTTGAACGCGGTGGCAAGTCCGCGGTTCTGCGGGAAGCGCACCACGTGGTGAACGCCGTGCGCGCGCGCGACCTCCGAGGTACCATCGGTCGAGCCGTCGTCGATGACGAGCCACTCGATGGCGTCGATCCCGGGCACCGTGCGGGGCAGCGCCCGCAGCGTAACCGGCAGCGCCTCGGCCTCGTTGAAGCAGGGAATCTGGATGACGAGCTTCATCGGCCGGCGCCGGGCGGCTCCTGGAGAGAGCCGCGCCCATGAGGGCCTTGAGCGCGATCCGTGGCGTTGCGCACCTCCTGTCCACTCTGGAGGGTGCTGAACGCGATCGCGCCCGCTCGCGTCGTCGCCTCTCTTTCCTTCATGAGCGGCGCACAGAGTGTCTCACGGGTGGCACAGATCCTGTGCCTCCGCCATCTCATCGTCAAGTGCCGGATCGCCTGGATGTCGGGGTGCGAAGAATCCGGGAATGACGGGTAGTCGACCATTGGGGAACCCGCAGGCTCGGATCCGGACATGTTCCCGCGGAGTCGACGCCGCCCTCGCCGGGGGGACCGCATCAGGGCTACCGCGAGGGCTGCAGCGACCAGGAGAGCCAGGCGACGTCCAGCAGGACCGCTCGGGAATCGTTTCAGGGGCCTCGACTCGCTCACCGCGGTCCCCCCTTGCCTCAGTTCACCTTGTCTCCGTAGTCGGGAGGAATGGGATCGGTCACCCGTCGGAGCGTCTCCGGCGTGACCCGGAAGAGCAAGTACGAATACGCCACGTGGTCAACCGGCTCGAAGTTCTCCCGGAGCCAGCGGAACTGCTCACGCCGCAGCAGTCCCGAGTAGTCGTTGACCGGCAGCAGAATCGTGCCGGCCCGAGGACGGTCGGGCATGAAAAGCACGTCCGGATGGTCCCGGAGGTACCGCGCCAGGTATCCTCCGCTCTGGCCCCAATCGAGGTTCGAGTCGACGAGGATCCGGTATGCCTGCTTCCGGTCCCAGACGAGCTCGTTGAAGTAGGCCAGGAAGTGTGGGTAGTAGGACAGGACGGAGACGACCAGATACACGAGGAGAGCGCCGATCACGATCCAGAGTCGGCGCCCCACGATGGCCGCACCGCGCAGCAGGCTCCCCGTGAAAACGAAGAGGATTGGCAGCACGATCAGCGCGAAGCGAAACCCTTTCTGGCGGTTGAACACGAACGTGAAGTACCACGCGAAGAACAGGACGGTGCAGGCGAGCGGCCATTCGTTCCGGCGGAAGTCGAACCGCCGGAACCGGGCCACGTACGCCGCGAGCGCCAGCAGCAGCAGGACCTGGGTCGCGATCGGCTCCTTGTACAGCCAGGCGACGGCGTAGTACTCGGGGAACCGCCGCCCCGGAACGCCGTCCTTGCCCAGCTGGCCCAGCAGGTATACGTTCGCGCCTTCACGCTCGCCGGCGAACACCCAATCCAGGCCTTCGATGTACGGCCAGGGCACGGGCACCCGCAGACCGGGCACGGCCTGCAGGGCGGCGCCCTGGAATCTCTGGAACTGGCTCGATCGGAACTCACAGCTCGCCAGAGTCCGGAACGTGTCTTGGCCCCAGTATCCGATGTTCACGATGACCAGGAACGCCACGACATAGACGGCGGCGTACGTCCCGGCAGTCAGAAAGCGCCCGATCAGCGTCCTCCAATCCCCCGCGCGCGCGAGCGCCCAAAGCTCCGGGGCAGCGTACCCGAGGGCGATCAGGATCAAGATCGGCACGAGGTAGGCCGAGGTGTACTTGGCCAGCTGGGCCAGGCCGAACGCGACCGCGCTTAGGGTCACCGCCCGCCACACGCCAGGCCCCGGGTGGTTGAGGAGCCGCCAGAAGGACCACACCGTCAGAGTGATCATCCACGTCGCGTACAGGTCCGTGGTGACCAGCCCCCCGTGCGCGAGGATGCTCGGGTCGAAGACGAACAGGGTGAGAGCCAGCAGGCCGGCCGCCGGCCCGTAGAGCTCGCGCGCCCAGCGGAAGACCAGCCACCCCAGCAGCACCGTGCAGAGGACCGTCGCGTACCGGCCGAACTCGATCGTCTCGAGGCGCCGTCGCAGCGGGCCGGGGTCCAGGAGCTCCGTGGCGATCTTCCGGGGCAGCGCGTTGAGCGCCGAGAACGGCATCTTGCTGTTGTCGAACCGGGTCGCGTCGAAGTTGACGATCTGCCACCCGTACAGGTAGTGGGCCGGCTCGTCGACGGTGAGGGTCATGCGTCGCAGGCTTCCGACCTCGATGAGCACGAACGTGGCGAGCAGCATCGCGACCGCCACGCCCACGCGGTCGGGCACCAGCCGGGTGAGTGGTCGGATCACGGTCGAGCCTCGGCTCCGGCCCTTTCCTTGGTTCTCGTCAAGAAGATGGTTGCCGGCAGCCCGGCCAGCGGGCCGTCGCGGCATGCCGCCAGTCGTGCCAACCCACGGATCACGGCCGGATCCCGGGCGCCGGCACCCGCGGGGCGCCCGTCCCGGTGACGGTCCCCGCGTAGTGGAAGGAGCCACTCTGGACCCGGTAGATCGACACGACAGGATGCTCCAGGTCCCCGTTGATGTCGAACGACACGGGCCCCTGCACGCCGTCGGGCAGGCGCGTGGCCTGGATCGCGTCGCGCATCCGCGAGCGCGTGACCGGTAGCCCGCGTCTGGCCATCCGCCCGACGGCGTCCCCGACGACCTTGACGGCGGTATACGCGGCGAGCGAGTGCCCGGTGGGGGCCTCGCCGAACCGGCGCCGGAACCGATCCGCCCAGGCCGCCGCGGCGGGGCTCGCGGCCAGGTCGGGGGCCACGCTCGACACGTGCCACCCTTCGGCGGCGGGGCCGGCCTGGATCGGAAACGCGTGATCGAACAGGCTCTCGGCTGACAGCCGGTGGACCGAGGGCAGGATCTCGGCGACCTGGCGGGCGATCTTCAGTCCGACCGGATAGCCCCCGGCGAAGTACAGCGCGTCCGGCTGGAGGGCTCGCACCTCGCGAAGCTCGGGACGGTAGTCGGCCGCGGTCCAGGTGATCTGCTTCCGGGCGAGCACCGTCATGCCGAGCACGCCGGCCTGCCGGGCGAACGTCAACGCCATTCGCCCCCCGAAATCGGTCCCGTCGTCGATCAGGACGACGCGGCGAACGCCCAGACGGCCGTGCGCGAAAGAGGCCATGGCCTCGCTCTGCGCCAGGTCGGTCCCGACCGTCCGGAAGTACACGGCGCGGTCACCGGGACGAAACCGCGCCTTGAGCGCGGGGTCCGTGATGTCGAAGGTCGTCGAGCTCGGCGTGATCGTCGCCATGTCCGCGCGGCTCAGCAGCGGCGCCACCGCACGCCCCTCGCCGCTCGTCTGCGGTCCAATGACGGCGACCACCGCCGGGTCGGCGATGAGACGCTCGTAGTTGTTCATCCCGCGCCAGCGCGAGATGCCCTCGAGGCCGGGCCCCGCGCTGTCCAGGACGACGGTCTCGAGGGCGTGGCCCCCGGGACCATCGCCGCCGCCGTTCGCCTCGTCGACGGCCAGCTCGATGCCCCGCAGCATCGGGACGCCCCACCGTCCGTCCAGCCCGGTCAGCGCGAGCGAGACCCCGATCTTCACGATCGGACGCGCCGCCGCCGCCCCCGCCTGCGGGAGCCACCCCGTCGCCGCCATCAGCACCGCGGCCGCGGCGAGCCGCAGGACCCGTCGCTGTCGCACGGAGCGGAGCGTCAGCGCCCCGCGCGACGCCGCAGCGCCTCCCAGGCCTCCCACGGAACCGGCGGCTGGCCGAGCGTCGACGCCCTGACCCGTGGCCCGTGGAAGTCGGAGCCGCCGGTCGGCACCAGGCCAAGCTCCCGGCAGAGGCCGAGAAAGCGCGCCGTCTGCCCCGGTGTGTGCTCGGCGTAGTAACACTCGACGCCGTCGAGGAGGCCCGCCCCGGCAAGCTCCCGGATCATGGCCTCGGGATCCTGATGGAATCCCGGGTGCGCCACGACCGCGAGCCCGCCAGCCCGGCGGATGATCTCGCACGCCTCTCGCGAAGTGACCTTTCGATGCGGGACGTAGGCAGGCTTGCCGGCGGCGAGGAAGCGGTCGAAGGCCTCGCGCACCGTGCCGACATATCCGCGGCGGACCATGACCTGCGCCACATGGGGCCGACCCGCCGAGCCCTCCTGGACGAGCGCCAGCACCTCCTCGGCATCGATGGGATGCCCGAGCGCCGCCAGCCGGTCGGCGATGCGATGCACCCGGGCCGCGCGTTCTTGCCGGAACTCCCGGAGCAGATCCTGGAGCCAGCCCGCGCCATGATCCAGGAAGTATCCGAGAACGTGCACCTCGCCCCCGGGCTCGTCCGTGTTCAGCTCGATGCCCGGCACCACCTCGAGCGGCGCATGCGCCCGGGCGGCCAGAGTCGCCGGCGCGATCGCGTCGACCGAATCGTGATCCGTCACCGCCAGGACACGCACGCCGCGCCGCGCGGCCTCGCGAACGAGCTCGGCGGGGGTGTAGGTACCGTCCGACGCGGTCGTGTGCGTGTGGAGGTCGACGCCGCTCACCGGGCTCCCAGTGGGCTCATCGACCGGCCGCGAGCACGAACTCGAGCAGGGTCCGTGTGCCGAAGCCCACGCCGCCCTTCGCCGCGTAGGGCAGATCCCGATCGGTGAAGGCGGCCCCCGCGATGTCGAGGTGCACCCACGGGGTCTCTCCCACGAACTCGCGGATGAAGAGCCCGGCCGTGATCGCGCCACCGGGCCGGGGTCCCGTGTTCCGGAGGTCGGCGACCTCGCTTCGGAGGCCCTCGCGATACTCGTCGATCAGAGGAAGCGGCCAGAGGCGTTCCCCGGCGCGCTCGCCCGCCGCCAGGACGCGCGCCTGGAGGCCCGCGTTGTTCGTCATGGCCCCCGCGCACAGGCTGCCCAGCGCGATGGCGGCCGCCCCGGTCAGGGTGGCGATGTCCACGATCTCGTGGGGCTTGACGTCCTTCCGCGCGTAGGCGATCGCGTCGGCGAGGGTCAGGCGTCCCTCGGCGTCGGTGTTGTTGACCTCGATCGTCTTGCCGTTCATGGCCCGGAGCACGTCCCCGGGCTTCGTGGCCGAGCCGGACGGCATGTTGTCCGTCGCGGCGATGAGTCCGTGCACCTCGACGGCTGGCCGGAGCCGCGGCAGGACCTTGAGGACGCCGAGCACGGCCGCGGCGCCCGACATGTCGCCCTTCATGGTCGCCATGCCCTCGGCGGTCTTGAGGTCGAGGCCGCCGGAATCGAACGTGATGCCCTTCCCGATCAGCGCGATCCGGCGGCGCGCCGGTCTCCGGGGAGCGTACGTCAGGTGAATGAAGCGGGGCGGCTCCACGCTGCCGCGATTCACGCCCAGGAACGCGCCCATGCCCATCCGCTCGCACGCGGCGCGGTCGAGGACACGGACTCGCAGCCCCGACTCCCGCGCGATGGTCCGCGCCGTCTCGGCGAGCGCCGTCGCCGTCACGCTGTTCGCGGGCTCGTTGATGAGGTCGCGGGCAAAGCAGGTCGCCTCCGCCGCCAGCTCCGCGTGCCGAAGGCCTTCCCGGGCGGCCGCACGATCGCGCGCGGACGGGACGAGCAAGGTCAGGGCCTCCACGGCTCGATCCCCGTTTCGCTTCTCCTTGTAGCGGTCGAAGCGATACAGGCCCAGCAGCACGCCCTCGCCGGTCGCCTGGGCGCGAGCGGTCAGGTCGAGGCCCCGGGCGCCGGCGCCGAGCACCGAGATCGCGACGCTGGCCGCGCCGAGGTCCCGGGCCCGGCGCGCCGCCGCCGCCGCCGCGCGCCGCAGCACCTCGGCGGTGCACTCCCCGCGAGCGCCCAGCCCCACGACCAGCACTCGCTTGGCCGGGAGCCGCCCGCCGGTGTGGATGTCCGCGACCTCGGCGACTCGGCCCTCGAAGCGCTGGTCCCGGAGCGCGAGCCCGAGGAACCCGCCGAGCGCGGCGTCCACGCGTCGCAATTCCGGCCCGAGCCGGTCTTCGCCGGCGTACCGCTCCAGGACCAGGGTGTCCGCGGCGATCGTGATCGGAGTCGTCACGCTGACGTCGAGCTTCATCACGTCTCCTCGCGTCGCCGGCGCGGGCCGTCCGGCGCGCGGCGACCCATCGACGGGAGCTTCCTCGTCACGGCCAGCTCAGTCACGCGCCGGCCGCTCGCCATCGGCACGCATCGCGGCCACCGCGCCCGCGGGGACTCCGGCCGAGCCGACCCCGCCCGGGAGGCGCCCGAGCGCCGTCCAGGCCTCCGTGCCGTACTTGTCGGCGACCAGGGCTTCCACGAGCGCCCACTCCTCCGAAGCGAGGCTCGCGGGCGGGAGCGGTGCCCCGAGCGCCTCCGCGAGACCCGCGGCCAGCGCCGCCTCCACCGTGCCGGCGTCGGGCCGGCGGCCGAGCTCGGCGGCGAGCGTGGTCATGCCGCGCGTCGGCTCGGGCTCGTGCGGAAAGACCGCACGGATTCGCGCGGGGTCCGCGTCGAGCACGACCGAGCCGTGCTGGAGGAACGCCCCCCGCTGCCGGCGCTGGGCGCTGCCGACGAGCTTCCGGCCTCCGACGGCGATCTCGTAGGCGCCGGTGCGACGGAAGCAGAACGCGGGCGGGTCCGCGGGGTCGCGGCGGCCCCGGATCAGCGGGGCCAGCTCGGCCGGCACCCCGAGGCGGCCGAGCCCGGCCGCGAGCCCCCGGCCGATCACGCGATAGGTCTCGAGCACGTCGTCCGCGCCGGGGAAGTCCCCGGCCCGCGCCACGACGCTGTAGGTGACCTCGCGCTCGGGCAGCTCGTGGAGGATGGCGCTCCCCCCGGTGGGCCGCCGGACGAGCCCGATGCCGAGCGCGTCACAGCGCGCCCGATCGACGGTCGTGTCGAGAGGCTGCGCGTAGCCCAGGGACACCGTGGCCGGGCGCCAGCCGTACAGCCGCACGGTGGGCGCGCCGCCCTGGATTCGCGAGCGGAGGAGCGCCTCGTCCACCGCCATGTTCGTGGCGCCGTCGAGGGGCTCGGTGACCAGGAGGCGCCAGGGGGTACCCATTGCGCCCCCGCTCAGGGGCCGGCGAGCCGCCGCGCCCGCGCGGGGCCGCGCCGCGCAGCCGCGCGTGTCAGGAAGCCGGCTCCCGCGGTGTCCATCTGAGGTTCGGCTGCCGCGCCGCGAGGGTCTGGTCGAGCCGCCGCACGGGCGTGGTCACCGGCGCCTGGAGGAGCGTGTCCGGGCTCGAGCCGGCCTCCCCGGCGATCTGGATCATCGCGTCGCAGAACTGATCGAGCGTCTCCTTGGACTCCGTCTCGGTCGGCTCGATCATGAGCGCCTCGTCGACGATCAGCGGGAAGTAGATCGAGGGCGCGTAGAAGCCGAGGTCCAAGAGGCGCTTGGCGATGTCGGTCGCCGAGATCCCCTGCGCCTTCTGGCGGCGCGCCGAGAACACGACCTCGTGCATCGAGGCAGCCTCGTAGGGAAGCTCGTAGTGCGGTAGGAGGCGCGCCCGGATGTAGTTGGCGTTGAGGATCGCGTTCTCCGCGACCGCCCGGAGCCCCTCGGGACCCATGGTCCGGATGTACGTGTACGCCCGGACATGCATGCCGAAGTTCCCCCAGAAGGACTGCAGCTTGCCGATGGACTTCGGCCGCTTCCAGTCCAGCCGCCACTCGTCGGCGTCGCGGGCCACCACCGGAGCCGGCATGAACGGCGCCAGGTGCGCCTTGAAGGCGACCGGCCCGGCGCCGGGGCCGCCGCCGCCGTGCGGCGTGGTGAAGGTCTTGTGGAGGTTCATGTGGACGACGTCGAACCCCAGATCGCCGGGCCGCGTCAGGCCGAGGAGCGCGTTCAGGTTCGCCCCGTCCATGTAAACCTGGGCGCCCTTCGCGTGGCACATCTCGGTCACCTCGAGGATGCGCGACTCGAAGAGCCCGAGCGTGTTGGGCACGGTGATCATGAGGCAGGCGACGTCCTCGTCGAGCTGCCGCTCGAGATCGGCGAGGTCGACCTCGCCGTTGGCGTCGGACTTGATCTGCACGGTCTGGTAGCCGGCGATGGCCGTCGACGCCGGATTCGTGCCGTGGGCGGAGTCCGGGACGAGCACCTTCTTCCGCGGCTTGCCCTCCCGATCCAGGTGGAACGCCCGGATCATCAGGACGCCGGTCAGCTCCCCCTGCGCGCCGGCCGCCGGCTGCAGCGAGGTGGCGTCCATCCCGACGATCTCCGCCAGCATCTCGCCCAGCTCGCCCATGAGCTGAAGGGCGCCCTGCGCCGCGTCCTCGGGCGTCAGGGGATGGAGCCTCGCGAACCCCGGCAGGCGCGCCATGTCCTCGTTGAGCTTGGGGTTGTACTTCATGGTGCACGAGCCGAGCGGATAGAAGTGCGTGTCCAGGCCGTAGTTCAAGCGACTCAGCCGCGTGTAGTGGCGCACGGCGTCAAACTCGCTGACCTCGGGCAGGGCGGCTGGCGTCCGCCGGAGGTGCGCCGCCGGCAGGAGGCGCGCCGGATCGGCCTCGGGCACGTCCGCCTCGGGAAGGGAATGTCCGACGCGGCCGGGGACCGAGAGCTCGAAGATCAGGCCGTCGTAGGCGTTCATCGCGCGCTCCTCACGCCACCACCGCCACCAGGGCCTGGGCGTAGGCGTCGATCTCGGCTCGGGTGCGCCGTTCCGTCACCGCGACGAGGATGGAGTCCTTGAGCCGCCGGTCGAACTGCGCGAGGGCGAGACCGCCGAGGATGCGGCGGCGCCGGAGCGCGCGCAGAACCATGCCGGGGTTCTTCGGCAGGCGGAGCGCGAACTCCTTGAAGAACGGGGCCGCGAAGCGCGGGCTCACCCCGGGGACCCGTCCGAGGGTCTCGGCGGCGTAGTGGGCCTTCGCGGTGGACAGGGTGGCGGCCCGGCGAAGCCCCTCCTTGCCGAGCAGCGCCACGTGGATCGTCGCGGCCAGAGCGATCAGCGCCACGTTCGTGCAGATGTTGGAGGTGGCCTTCTCGCGGCGGATGTGCTGCTCGCGCGTCTGGAGCGTCAGGACGAACCCGCGCTTGCCGTCCCGATCGACCGTGGCCCCGACCAGGCGGCCGGGCATCCGCCGGACGAGCTCCTTCCGGCACGAGAACAGCCCCAGGTACGGGCCGCCGAAGTTCAGGTGGTTGCCGAGGCCCTGGCCCTCGCCGACCACGATGTCCGCGCCGGCCTCGCCGGGCGGCCGGAGCAGCGCGAGGGCAATCGGGTCCGCGCTCACCACGAGCAGCGCGCCCCGCTCGTGGGCGATCGCCGCGGCCTGATCCAAGTCTTCCAGGCATCCGAAGAAGTTCGGGTACTGGATCATGACGCACGCCGTCTTGCCGGTCACCGCCTTCCGGAGGGCGTCGAGGTCGGTCACGCCCTCGGCCCACGGCACGGTCTTCACCGGCAGGCGCGGGCCCGCGCAGTACGTGTCGACCACCCGCCGAGCCAAGGGAGACAGCGTTCCCGAGACCACGATCTGGTCCCGTTCGGTCACGCTGTGCGCCATGAGCGCCGCCTCCGCGAGCGCCGACCCCCCGTCGTAGAGGGACGCGTTCGTGACGTCCATGCCCGTCAGCTCGCAGATCATCGTCTGGTACTCGTAGATCGTGCGCAGCGTCCCCTGGCTCGCCTCCGGCTGGTAGGGCGTGTACGCGGTGAAGAACTCGCCGCGGAGGAGCAGGTGGTTGACCGCGCTGGGAACGTAGTGGTCGTAGGCGCCCCCGCCGAGGAACGTCACGAAGTGGTCGGCGTCGGCGTTGCGGTCGGCGAGGCCGCGGAGGTGGGCGATGAGATCGCTCTCCGCCAGCGCCGCGGGCACCGCCAGGTCACGCCCGAGCCGCGCCTTCGACGGGATCCGCTCGACCAGCGTCTCCAGGTCTCCGACCCCGATCGTCCGCAGCATGTCACGCCGCTGCGCCAGAGTGGTGGGCAGGTAGCGCATCGTCTCACCGTGCCGCACGGCTCAATGCCCTCCGGCGGTCTTGAGGAACTCCTCGTACGCCTGCGCGCTCATGAGCTTGTCGGCCTCGGCCGGGTTCGCCAGCTCGACGACGATGAGCCAGCCGCCGCCGTACGGATCGCGGTTCACGCGCTCCGGTTGCTGGGTCAGCTCCTGGTTCACCTCCACGACGGTCCCGGACACGGGCGCGAAGAGGTCCGACACGGCCTTCACCGACTCGACGACGCCGAAGGTCTGCATCTGAGTCACGCGCGTGCCGACCTTCGGCAGCTCGACGAAGACGACATCACCCAGCTGGTCCTGGGCATAGTGCGTGATGCCCACGCGGGCGCGCTTCCCCTCGACCTTCGCCCATTCGTGCTCGCGGGTGTAGCGCAGCTCGGCCGGATACGTCGCCATTGGATGTCTCCTATTTCTTGACGCGCGGCGGATGGAACGGCGTCTTGACGACACGAGCGGCCTGGCCGCGGGCGCGGACCTCGACGGAGATCGCGGTGCCCACGGCGGCGAGCGCCGCCGGCACGTAGCCGATGCCCACGTAGCGGTCGACCGAGGGACCGTAGGAGCCCGACGTCACCACGCCGACCGGCGCGCCGTCGTGCAGGATCGGGTATCCGTGCCGGGCGACGGCCCGGTCCACCATCTCGAAGCCCACGAGCCGGCGCCGGGGGCCCGCGGCCCGCACCTGCTCGATCGCATCCCGTCCGAGGAATGGCCCCTTCGCGGGCTTCACGACCCAGCCGAGCCCGGCCTCGAGCGGGTTGGTGGTCTGATCGATGTCGTTGCCGTAGAGCGCGTACTTCATCTCGAGCCGGAGGGTGTCCCGGGCGCCGAGGCCGATGGGCGCCGCGCCGTCGGGCTTCCCCTCCGCCAGCAGGCGCTCCCACACCCTCTCGGTGCCCTCCGCGGGTAGATAGAGCTCGAAGCCGTCCTCCCCCGTGTAGCCGGTACGGGAGACGATTCCCGGCACGCCCGCCACGTGGCCGCGGCGGAACCGGTAGTAGCCGATCGCCGCGACGTCCACGTCGGCCACGCCTCCCACCAGGCGCTCCGCGTGAGGTCCCTGCACCGCGATCAGCCCCGTGTCCTCGCTCACGTTCCGGGCCTCCACCCGGCCCTCGAGGTGGCGGCCGACCCACGCCCAGTCCTTGTCGATGTTGGAGGCGTTCACGGTCATCATGAAGTGGTCGTCGGTGACCCGGTACAGCGTGAGGTCGTCGACGATCCCGCCGTCCTCGTAGCAGAGAAGCGAGTACTGGACCTGGCCGATCTCGAGCGACGCCACGTCGTTCGTCGTGAGCCGCTGGAGCGCCCGGACGGCGTCGGGGCCCTTGAACTCGAACTCCCCCATGTGGCTCACGTCGAAGCACCCGACGGCGGTGCGGACCGTGCGGTGCTCCTCGACGATGCCGGCGTACTGGACCGGCATGTCCCAGCCGCCGAACGGGATCATCCGCGCGCCGGCCCGGACGTGGGCGGCGTGGAGCGGCGTGCGCTTCAGGGCGGGATCCGGCTGGCTCATCGGAGACGTTCCTCAGGGGCCGGGTGGGTGCGCAACGGTCGTTATTATCCTCTCGCCCCCCCCGATTTTCAACCGCCGGCGCCCGACGCGGGCTACGGGACCACCAGGAGCTCGACGCTCGCCGGCTCGCTCTGCTCGCGCTCGTCGGTCACGAGCGTGAGCCCCACGCGCTTCCGGCCCGGGGTCACGAAGTCGACCGGCACCAAGAGGTCGCCCGCCTCGCGGCCGAACGCCGCGACGACCACGCCGAGCTCCCGCTGCCGGGTGGCCCGATGCGCCCCATCCAGGTCCTCGACGACCTGGATCACCGCGACGACGTTGGCCCGGGGCGCGCGATACACGATGCGCACATCGGCCAGGCGGCCAAGGGCCAGGCGGTCCGGAGCCACCACGGAGAGGATCTCCGGCCGGTCGGCCTCGTCGGCGCGCGCGGCCGCGCCGGCGAGGAGCACCGCGGCGAGGCACGCCAGGACGGGCAGCCGCCGCCTCACGGCCGGAGGGCGGGGCTCGTGCTCACCGCCGCACGGTCACCGAAGGTAGGAGTGGGAGAAGGCGCCGGCGTCGTCGGGCGGCAGGGCGGCGAAGCGGTCGAGCCGGAACGGCGCGAGGTCGGCGAGGTCCGAGTGGCCCCGGGTGATGAGGTCGGCCATCATCCGGCCGACGGCCGGGGAGAGCTTGAAGCCGTGGCCCGACATCCCGGCGGCGACGTAGAGGCCGCGGACCCCGGTCTCGTCGAGCACCGGCATCCAGTCGGGCGTGATGTCGAACGCCCCGGCGTACCCGCGCTGGTAGCGCGCCTCGGCCAGCGACGGCACGCACCGGCTGACGCGCTCCATGATGCGGGCCACCTCGTCGAAGCCCACGTCGCCCCCCAGGGCCTCGGGATCCATCGGATGGCTCGGCTCGTCGGCGTCGAGGAACCCCGTCAGCGTGAGCCCGCCGGTCTCCGGCCGGAGGAACGTGCCGCTCGCGAGGTCAAGGTAGACCGGATGCGGGCGACCGAACGTCGGCGTCCGCTGGACGACGAACACCGGGTGGCGGCCCACCACGATCGGAAGCTTGACCCCCGCGAGGGCCGCCACCGCGGGCGACCAGAGGCCGGCGGCGTTCACGACGATCCGCGCGGCGATTCGCTCGCCACCCGCGAGGCGCACCGCCTCGATCCGGTCTCCGCCGACCTCCAGGGCGGCCACCTCCGCGCCCTGCTCGATCACGACCCCGGCCCGCGCCGCGGCCCGGGCGAAGCCGTTGGTCACGCCGGTCGGATCGCCGTACCCCGACTCGGGCTCCCAGACGGCGGAGCCGACCGCGTACGGGTCGATCCGGGGGTCCAGGGCCCGGATGTCGTCGGGGCCGAGGAGCCGCGTGTCGATGCCGAGGAGGCGCTGGGCCTCGACGGTCCGCGCCAGCGCCTCACCCTGCCCGGGTCCCACCGCGAGGAGGGCCCCGCACTGCACGTATCCCGCGTCGCCGCCGGTGATCTCCCCGAAGCCCTGGAACACGCGGAGCGAGTGCAGGACCATGCGCGAGGTGGCATCGGTGGGATAGAGCTGGCGCATCACGCCCACGGAGCGGCCCGTGCCGCCCGACGCGAGGAACCGCCGCTCGAGCACGAGGACGTCGCGGAGGCCCTGCTCCGCCAGGTGGAACGCGATCGAGCAGCCCGTGACCCCGCCCCCGACGACCACGACGTCGGCCGTCCGCACGCGAGGGGTACCGGGGCCCGTCACGCGGACTGCCGCTTGATCATGCGCACGATCGTCGCCTCCATCACCGTCTCACCGCGCTGATTGGCGATGCGGTGCCGGAACGTCACCACGCCCCGATCGGGCTTCTTGGTCTCGCGCCGGTCGACCACCTCGATCTCCACCGAGATCGTGTCGTCCGCCAGCACGGGGGCCAGGACCCGCACGTCGTAGGACAGGAGGGCGAGGCCTGTCCCGTGCAGGATCCCCGTCTGGAGGGTCAGACCCTCGGCGAGCGCGAAGGTCAGGACCCCGGGAGCGACCCGTGTCCCGAACACGCTCTCCCGGCGGACGTACTCCATGTCCATGAAGAGCGGCTCCGTGAAGCCGGTCAGCGTGACGAACTGGAGAATCTCGAAGTCGGAGACGGTCCGCCCAAGCGTCCGGTAGCGATCGCCGGGCTGGAAGCGCTCGTAGCTGAGTCCCTCGGTCGGCACCGCCTCATTCTCCCACCGAACGGCGCCGGGCGTCACCACGTCGTCCGAAGACGCTCGCCGCGGAGCCCGGCGAATGGCTCCGCGCCGCCACTACTTCTCGCCGAGGTAGGTCTTGCGCACCACGTCCGACCGGAGGAGCTCCGGCCCGGTGCCCGAGAGCACGATGCGACCCGTCTGGATGACGTACCCCCGGTGCGCCACGCGGAGGGCCATGCGGGCGTTCTGCTCGACCAGGAGAATGGTCGTCCCCTGGCGATTGATGTCCTGGACGATCTGGAAGATGGTCTCCACGAGGATCGGGGAAAGCCCCATCGAGGGCTCGTCGAGGAGGAGCACCGTGGGGCGCGCCATCAAGGCCCGGCCCATCGCCAGCATCTGCTGCTCGCCGCCCGACAGCGTCCCCCCCTTCTGGGCGAGGCGCTCCTTCAGCCGCGGGAAGAGCGTCAGCACCCGGCCGAAGTCCTCCTGGATCCCCGGCTTGTCGCTTCGCGCGAACGCTCCGAGCTCCAGGTTCTCCATGACGCTCATCCGGGGAAAGATGCGCCGCCCCTCCGGGGACTGCGCGATCCCCAGGTGGACGCGCCGGTCGGTGGGCAGGGACTCGATCCGCTGGCCGTCGAAGCTGACGGTGCCGCGCAGCGGCCGGACGGAGCCCATGATCGTCTTGAGCGTCGTCGTCTTGCCCGCCCCGTTCGAGCCGATCAGGGTGACGATCTCACCCCGGCCGACCGCGAGCGACACCCCCTTGAGCGCGCGGATGTTCCCGTAGTAGGTGTGGATGTCGGCGAGGTCGAGGAGGGCGCTCGCGGGGCTCCCCGAAGCGTCGCGCGAGCTGGCCGGACGGCCCTGGCTGTGGCTCATGCGGGAGTCAGCTCGGCCTCGTAGCCCTTCCCGAGATACGCCTCGATCACCTTCGGGTCGCGCTGGATCTGCGCGGGTGGGCCCTCGGCGATCCGGGTCCCGTAGTCGAGCACCGTGATCCGCTCCGAGATGCCCATCACGACTTCCATGTGGTGCTCGATCAGGAGCACCGAGATGCCGAGCTCGCGCCGCAGGAGGTCGATGAACTCGGTGAGGGCGTCGGTCTCGCGCGGGTTCATCCCGGCGGTGGGCTCGTCGAGCAGCAGGAGCTTGGGCTCCGTCGCGAGCGCCCGGGCGATCTCGAGCCGGCGCTGGTCGCCGTAGGGCAGGTTCCGGGCGAGGTCCTCCGCCTTGTCCGAGAGGCCGACGAACGCCAGGAGCTCGCGGGCGCGGGCCCGGGCGCGCGCCTCCTCCGCGACGACGCTGGCGGGCCGGATCACGGCCCCGGCCACGCTCGCGTGGAGACGGCAGTGCTCGCCCACGAGGATGTTCTCGAGGACCGTCATGTTCTGGAAGAGGCGAATCGACTGGAACGTCCGGGCGATGCCCCGGCCGACGATGGCGCTCGGGCGGAGGCCCACGATGTCCTGGCCGTCGAAGCGAATCTCGCCGGAGTCGGGCTGGAGGAGGCCCGTGACCACGTTGAAGAACGTGGTCTTCCCGGCCCCGTTCGGGCCGATGAGCCCGACGATCGTCCCCTCCGGGATCACCAGGTCGACGTCGTTCACCGCGACCAGGCCTCCGAAGGCCTTCCGGATGCCGCGCGCCTCGAGGAGCGCCCGGGCGCCTCCGCCCGTGGACCGGCGCTCGCGGAGCCAGGCCGGGATGTCCACGGCGCGCGGCCCGGGGGGCGCCTCCACCAGCGCGGCCGACTCCTGCTCCTCGTCGACGACCACCGCCGCCGGCCGCACCCGGCGGCCGGCCAGCCCCTCGGGCTTGAAGAGCATGCACAGGATGAGGCCCAGCCCGAAGAAGAACCAGCGCCAGAGCGAGAGGTCGATCGTCGTGAGGGCGGCGATGCCGACGGTGTGCCCGACCCACCGGACCAGCCGCGTCATCTCGGCCAGGAGGAGGCGGTCGAACAGCGTGATCAGCATGCCGCCAAGGATCACGCCCTTCAGGCTGCCCATACCGCCCAGCACGACCATGCAGAGGAGGATGATCGACACCTGGAACTCGAAGGCCCCCGGCGTGATCGCCTGGAGCTTGGCCGCGTAGATCGAGCCCGAGAACGCCGAGAACGAGGCCCCGAGGCCGAAGGCCAGGAGCTTCGTCTTGATCGGGTTGACGCCCATGCAGTCGGCGGCGGTCTCGTCTTCCCGGATCGCCATCCACGCTCGGCCCAAGCGCGAGTCGCGCAGCCGGTTCATCGCGAACAGTGTCAGCGCCCCCACGATGAGGATCAGGAAGTACCAGGAAATCGGGTCCGTATCGAAGTCCACCCCGGGCAGGGCCGGCCGGCCGACGGGATTCACGCCGTTCTCGCCGCCCGTGAGGTTCAGGCGCTCGACGACCTTCACGCCCCCGATCTCGATCGTGATGTCGCCCAGGTTTCGGATGGCGACCGGGATGATCTCGCCGAACGCCAGCGTGATGATGGCCAGGTAGTCGCCGCGCACGCGGAGGGTCGGGGCGCCGATCATGACCCCCAGCGTCCCCGAGACGATCGCCGCGATCCAGATGCAGACCCAGAAGCTCCAGCCGTGGCCGTAGAGCGGCGACCCCAACACCGGGGAGTTGAGCAGCCCCATCGCATACGCGCCGATGGCGAAGAAGGCGGCGTACCCGAGGTCGAGCAGCCCGGCCCAGCCCACCACGATGTTGAGTCCGAGCGCCAGCAGCACGTAGATCATCGCGTCGGACACGGCGTGGACGGTGTGGATGGGCGAGATCGAGCGGTCCACGAAGGGGTAGGCGATCAGCACGGCGACGAGCAGGCCCCAGCGAAGCGCGGACGTCCCACGGCGCGGGGCCTCGACCGTGGTCACGCGTCTAGACCTTCTCGGGCGTCCGCTCGCCCAGGAGCCCCTGCGGGCGGAAGACCAGGACGAGGATCAGGATGGAGAACACGATGGCGTTGGTCCAGCGGGCGGAGATGTACTGGTCGCTCCACGCCGACAGGAAGCCGATCACGATCCCACCGAGCGCCGCGCCGGGCATGTTCCCGATGCCGCCCAGCACGGCGGCCGTGAACGCGCGGAGGCCAGCCTGGTACCCGATGTAGTAGGTGCCGATGTTGTAGTAGAGGCCCTGGATGAGCCCGCCGGCGCCGGCCAGGGCGCCTCCAATGAAGAACGTGAGGAGAATCGTCTTCTCGACGTTGATGCCCATGGCCGCCGCCGTCTCCCGGTCCTGGGCGGTCGCGCGCATCGCCCGCCCCCAGCCGGTCCGCGTGATGAAGTACTGGAGGACGAGCATGAGGGGCACGGTGGCGCCGACGACGAGCAGGTCCTTGGTGGTCACGAACACCTTGGTGTCCCACCCCAGCCACTCGTAGAGAATGTCGACCGAGGGGAAGATGTCCGGGTACGGCACCGGAGCCGGTCCGACGGCGAGCATGGCGAGGTTCTCGATCACGAAGGAGACGCCGATGGCGGTGATCAACGGCGCCAAGCGAGGCGAGTTCCGGAGAGGCCGGTACGCCAGCCGATCGATCGTGACGTTGATCATCCCCGTCAGGAGCATGGTCAGGAGGAACACCAGGGGCAGGACGGTCACGAGCTCCCAGCCGGTGAGCGTCCGAGCCATGCCGAGCAGCGTGAAGATGGTCAGCGACAGGAACAGCCCCAGCATGAAGACGTCGCCGTGGGCGAAGTTGATCAGCTCGATGATCCCGTAGACCATCGTGTAGCCGAGGGCGATCAGGGCGAAGACGGCGCCGCGGGTCAGACCGTTGATGGTCTGCTGGACGAGAACCTCGTACCACTCCATGCGCGCGGGGGGACGGGCCGGGCGGTGCCGGGCGGACGGCGGGGACAGCCCCGCCGCCCGCCCAGGATCGCGCTATTCCAGGATGGTCTCGAACTCGAACTTGCAGCCGAGCGCCGACGACATCGCCGTCGTGTCGACCTTGACGACCTTGTATCCGGACATGGTCTCGCTCGACGTGTCACCGTTCTCGTCGAAGCTCCACTTCCCGTTGATGCCATCGAAGTTCTTCGTGTTGGCAATGGCCTGGCGGACCGCCTCGCGCGCCGCCTTCAAGTCCTTCGCGGCCATGGCCTTGTCGATCTGCGGGGCGGCCCGCTTGATGCCGTCGAGCGCCACGCGCGCGGCCTCCGCCGCGTACAGAGCGTAGGCTGTCGGCTCAATCTTGTACTTCTCCTTGTAGCCCGTGTACGTCTTCGCCCCGATGCCCCTCAACTTCTCGAACGGGAGGCTGGCGAACGTGATCCGCATGTCAGTTGCCATCGCGGCGTCGCAGGTCGCACCCTTCAGGACCTCCTCCTCGAGGAGGCCGTCCGGGCCGATGAACTTGACACCCCGCGCGGACACCAGACCGAGCTCCTTCATGCCGCGGATCACGATCGGGGCACCGGTGTCGACCACGCCGCCCATGTAGATCAGGTCGGCGCCCGCCGCCCGGGCCTTGGTCAGGACGGGCTTCTGGTCGGGCTGCTTGTAGTCGATCCCCTCGTTGCCGACAACCGCGAGCCCGAGCTTCTTCGCCGCGGCGTCGAAGACGTCCGCGATCCCCTTGCCGTAGAGCTCCTGGTCGTGGATGATGAACACCTTCTTGGCGCCGCGCTGCTTCGCCCACTTCGCGCCGACCGCGCCCTGGATGTCGTCGGCCGGCACGGGTCGGAAGTAGTTCACGAAGCCCATCGGCCGGTAGATCTCCGGCTCGCCCGGCGCGGCCCCGCGCTTCTTGGTGAGCCCGGGGTACGTGTTGGCGGGCGTGATCTGGGCCATGTTGGCGCGGTTGTTGATGGGAATGGAGACCTTGGCCGCGCCCGAGTTGTACGTGCCGATGTAGACGATCGCCAGAGGGTCGGCCACCGCCTTGTTCGCGTTCTCGGCCTCGACGGCGCCGTCCCATTTGCCGGTCTGCGCGGACGCGTCGTCCAGGTTCACCACCTCGAGGCAGTACCCCGCGACGACGCCGCCGGCCTCGGCAACGGCCAAGTTCACGCCGTTCTTCATGCCGGTGCCTTCGGGAATCATCGCGCCCTGCATCGGCCACGACGTGTAGATCTTGAGCTTACCCTTCGGACACGACTGGGCGTCCGCCGGCCCGGCGATCGCGACGGCGAGCGCCCCGATGCCCAGCACTGCGAGCCACTTCCCTCGCATACTCAACCTCCTCCTGCGCGATGTGGAATCTGACTGGATGTCATGAGGCGGGCCGACGGCGCCCACCTCGCCTCGAACCTCGTTCCGTTCACCTGTTTACGTGGGCCGCGTTGCCCGGAAATCGAGTGGCCCGTACGCTACTATGCGCTCCCAGGAGTGTCAAGGCGACACGCCCCGGGCGCCCGCGCTGACAACCGTCGGGCCCGTGCCGAGGTTCCCGGCGGGCCCAGGCCGCGCTCAGAGCCCGGACTCCAGGAAGGTCGTGGAGTAGTCCCCGGCCGCGAACCGCGGGTCGGCCAGCAGGCGGACGTGGAGGGGGATCGACGTCTTGATCCCTTCCACGACGAACTCCGCCATCGCCCGGCGCATGCGGGTCAGCGCCTCCGTCCGGTCGGCCCCGTGCGTGATGACCTTCGCCAGCAGCGAATCGTAGTACGGGGGCACCGTGTACCCCGCCAGGCAGTGGCTGTCCACGCGAACGCCGGGACCGCCCGGCGCCGCGTAGGCCGTGATCTGCCCCGGGCTCGGCGCGAAGCTGACCGGGTCCTCTGCCGTCACACGGCACTCGATCGCGTGCCCCCGGAAGACGACGTCCTCCTGCCGGAGCCGGAGGGGCTCGCCGGCCGCGATCAGGATCTGCGCCTGGACGAGGTCGACCCCGGTCACCGCCTCGGTCACCGGGTGCTCGACCTGGATGCGCGTGTTGACCTCCAGAAAGGAGAACCGCCCGCTCCGGTCCAGCAGGAACTCCACCGTGCCCGCGTTCTCGTAGCCGACGGCCCGGCAGAGGCGAAGCGCCGCGGCCGTCAGCTCCCGGCGCACCGGCTCGGTCATGACCGGGGACGGCGACTCCTCGATGAGCTTCTGGTGGCGCCGCTGGATGGAGCAGTCTCGCTCGCCCAGGTGGATCGTGTGGCCGCGGGAGTCGGCCAGGACCTGGACCTCGACGTGGCGGGCGCCCTCCACGTACTTCTCGAGGTAGATCTCCGAGGAGCCGAACGCGGCGGCCGCTTCACCCTGGCAGGTCCGCACGGCCGCGGCCAGGGCCTCCGCCTCCCACACGATCCGGATCCCGCGCCCGCCCCCGCCCATCGACGCTTTCAGGAGCACGGGGTATCCGAGCGCTTCGGCGATGGCTTGCGCCTCCGCCGGGTCGCGAATGGCCCCGTCGCTCCCGGACAGGAGCGGCACGTCCGCCTTCTTGGCCAGCTCGCGCGCCCGAACCTTGTCCCCCAGGAGACGGATCACCTCCGGGCTCGGGCCGATGAAGCGGATGTTGCAGGCCCGGCAGATCTCCGCGAACGTCGCGTTCTCGGCGAGGAACCCGTAGCCGGGATGGATCGCCTCCGCCTCGGTGACCTCGGCGGCCGCGATGAGCCGCGGGATGTTCAGGTAGCTCTGCGCGCTGTCCTCGGGCCCGATGCAGATGCTCTCGTCGGCGAGGCGCACGGGGAGCGACCCCGTGTCGGCCGTCGAGTGGGCCACGACCGAGCGGATGCCCATCTCCCGGCACGCCCGGAGCACGCGGAGCGCGATCTCCCCGCGGTTGGCGATCAGGATCTTCGAGAACATGCGGGCGTCAGTCCCCCGGGGTCCGGCGGGCGAGTCCGCGCACGGTCAGCTCCGGCCCCCGGCGGCCAGGAGGCGGGCCTCCACGTCCTCGACGCTGACGCCGACGCCTTCCTTGAGCGCCTGGGGGAGCGGCTCCCCCTGCCCGAGCCGCTCGAGGAAGGCGCGGATGCCGCTCATGCCGCCCCGGTCCACCAGGTACTCGACCACGATGTGGGAGAACTGGTACGCGGCGCCGACCGCGTTCGATCGGAACAGGCGCTCCAGCCCGTCGAGCGTGAAGTACTGGCGATCCAGGACCACGTCGGTCTCGACCAGACGCGGGGCGGAGCGCGGCTCGACGACCTGGGCCAGCCCCTCGTGGAGCCACCGGGGCGCGCGCCCCTTCGTGGCCTGATGGATCAAGAGGTGCGCGTACTCGTGGCGGGCGAGACGCTCGAGCCCGATCGAGCCGGCCTGGGACGCCGACAGCCGCAAACGCAGCTTCTGGTAGTCGTAGAACCCCAGCACGTGCTCGGCGAACTCCTGCGGGATGCCGCCGATCTCGGCGAACGTCTTCGTCACGTAGATGCCGACCTGGACCCGTTCCTTCGGGTAGACGCCCAGCTCCCGGCCGAGCGACTCGTAGGCCTGCTCGAGCGCGTCCACCACCGAGCGGCCCACGTCGATGCCGCCGCCGCCCTCGTAGCGGACCAGGAAGTGCGGGCTCTCCTGGCTCCAGTAGCCGCCCTCGAACCCCTGCTCGCGCTCGAGCCGCGCCAGGAGTGTCCGGCCGCGCGCGTGGCCGCTGTCCCGCGCGAGGAGGCGCTTCAGCGTCTCCACGGCCTCCCGGCTCCGCCCCTGGCGCTCCTGCAGGTCGGCGAGAAGATACAGAAGCTCCGGATCCTCGGGGAATGTCCGGAGCGCCTGCTCGACGACCGACTGTCCGCGACCGAGCTCGCCCGCCCGCGCGTGGGCGAGGGCGAGGCCCGCCCAGTGGTCGCGCTGGGGCGCCGCGTCCACCGCCTGCCGGTAGTATTCGATCGCGTCGGCCGCGCGGCCCTCCTGGTACGCGTCACGGCCCAGCCGCGCGTAGCAGCCCCCCAGCGATCGCCGGACGTCGTCCCGCCGGCTCCTCGCGGCAAGGTCACGGTACCGCTCACAGGCGGCTGCCACCTGGCCGCGCTGGAAGAGGTTGTACGCTTCCCGCGCGGCCTGGGAATGCGGGTCGTCGCCGCTGGGCGCGGTGACGGACTCGACGGCGCGCGGCAGGCTGGGCTCCGGCCTGGCGTCGGCCGACGTCGGCGTCGGCGCGGCTTGGTCGCCCGCCGGGCTCGCCGCCCGCTGGGCTTCCCACCAGCGGACGAGCGGCGGGCCGGCCACGAAGAGCACGAGCGCCCCGGCGACGGCGGCGTTCACGTATGCCAGGTTGAGACCACCCCGCCGGACCGGAGCCGGCGCACTCGACGGCGCGCGCGGTGGAGGCGCCGCCGGCGGCCCGGTCTCGGCGGCCGCGCCAGGGGGCGGGGTGACGGCCACCCGGGGGTCGCGCTGGCACTTCGGGCATTGCTCGGTGCCGTCGGGAAGGTTGGCCCAGCAGGATCGGCAGAACATCGGCCGCTCTACGAGGCCGGCGCGCGCTAGGGCTCCAGCAGGAACAGCGGCTGGCCGTACTCGACAGGTTGCGCGTTCTCGACGAGCACCTTGACGACGCGCCCGGCGACCTTGGACTCGATCTCGTTCATGAGCTTCATCGCCTCGATGATGCACACGACCTGCCCCTTCTTCACGCGGTCCCCATCCCGGACGAACGGCTGGGCATCCGGGGACGCCGCGCGGTAGAAGGTGCCGACCATGGGCGCCTCGATCGTGAGGAGGTGGGCCTCGTTCGCTCCCGGCGCGGCGGCCCCGACGGCCGGAATCGCGGTGGCCGGCGACGCGGCGCCGGCGGGTCCGAAGGCGGCCGCCGCCACCGGCGGGGACTCCCGGCGCAGGCGGATGCGCACGCCCTCACGCTCGACCTCGACCTCGCTGAGGCCGTACTCCCTGAGGAGCTCGGCGAGCCGGCGGATCTCGCGCTGGTTCACGGCGCCTCAGGCCCGCTCGATGTACGCCCCGGTCCGGGTGTCGATCCGCAGGGTCTCGCCCTCGTTGATGAAGAGCGGCACCTGGACGACGGCGCCCGTCTCGAGAGTGGCCGGCTTGGAGCCGCCCGACGCCGTGTCGCCCCGGACCCCCGGATCCGTCTTCACGACCACGAGCTCGACGAAGTTCGGGACCTCGAGGCCGGCGGGCGAGCCGTTGATGACGAAGACCTCGACCTCCATCGTCTCCTTGAGCCAGTCCGCCGCGTCGCCGACCACGTCCCGCGAGAGCCCGATCTGCTCGTAGGTGTCGAGGTTCATGAAGTGGAAGTTGTCGTCCTTGTACAGGAACTGCATCGCGCGCTGCTCGTAGTCCACCAGACCGACCTTCTCCCCCGCCCGGAAGGTGCGGTCCACTACCCGGCCGAGCCGGAGGTGCTTCAGCTTGGTCCGGACGAACGCGCCGCCCTTCCCGGGCTTCACGTGCTGGAACTCGACGATGTTGTACGGCTGCCCGTCGAGCTCGATCTTCAGGCCCTTGCGGAACTCCGCGGTCGACACCTGCATCGTCTATCCTCGTGGCCGCCGCGCCGGGCCCCTCGGTCGTCCGAGCTCCCCGAGGCGCGCGCGGGCAATCTCATGGTCGGGCTGCCGAATCACGATCCGGCTGAACACCGCGGTGGCCTCGTCCGTGAGCCCCTGCGCGAGGCAGAGATCCCCGAACGCGACCGTCGCGTACGTATCGTCGACGAGGAGCGGCCAGAGTCCGCCCGCGTCCCCGCCTGCATGTCCGGTGACACCCACCGCGAGCGCCCGGGACAGGCCCTGCATCGTACGGTCGTGGGGGTCCAGCGCTCCCAGGCGCCGCGCGTGCGCCAGCGCCTCCGCCGGCTCCCCCACGCATAGCGCGCACTCCACGGCGATCCTGAGCGCCGGCTCGTGGTCCGGCTCGCCCTCGAGGAACCGGTGAATCTCCGCCCGGGCCGCCGGAAGGTCGCCGACCTCGAGGAGCGCCTTCGCCAGGATCAGCCGGGTCGTCTCGTACCCCGGATGGCGCCCGAGCCCCTCGCGGCAGAGGGTCACCGCCTCCTCGGCCCGGCCGGCCCGGCGATACGCCTCGGCGAGCGCCGCGTAGGCCTGGGAAGTAGATTCCCGCGCCAGTCGCGCCTCGAACTTTCGGATCTCGTCGGTGGTCGGCAAGCGATGTCTCGACCGGTCCGAGCCGGCCCTCACTATACGGGCGCGGTTCCGGCCTTGTCAACGTGGGTGGCGCGCAAACGTGCGTCGTGCCGTACCGTTCCCGACCGGGCCCGAGCGTGCGGACGAGACCCGTCAGAGGGAGCTCACGCCAAAATGCGTCGGGGGCCCAGCGCCGAAGACTTTCAGCACCAGCCCCGAGATACAGGTTGAAGAGGGGTGGCTGCGAACGAAGGTGGCCGACGCTCCGGAAGAGGAGGAGGTCGAGCTCGATGTACGTCGAGTACCCGAAGACGGGGCTTGGGTCGAACGGGACTCCGGCTCCGTCGTACGCAATCCAAGAGACGCCGCCGTGAGCAGTGGTGGCCAGCGCCATCTTTGGATGAACCCGATCATGGGCGGCGCGCCGGGGATCTCCGACCGACATGGGGCCGCGACCATTGCGCAGGCTCCGGGTCCATGTCGACAACACGCAAACCTGCGTCGTGACTACCGTTTCTGACCCATCCACATCGTTGGGTCCGGTCACCGCGCCCGGTATAGTGGGGCCATGCGGGGGGTCCGGCAGCGGCTTCGCGGGATGGGCACGGGCCTCGCGCTCACCGTGGCCCTGTCGGCGCCGGCCGCGGCGGCCCCCGCGAACACGCCGGAAGGCGCACGTGCCAAGCGCCCCACCGCGTATCTGATCTATCTGATCGATGCCGGCGACCCGATCGTGGTCCAGAAGTACGTCGACGAGGGTGGCCAGATCCGGTTCGAGAAATACGGGGGGTGGGTCGGGATCCCGAGCTACGAGGTGCTCCGGATCGTCCCGGACGAGTCGGAGGATCCAATCGTCACACTCCCTCCGGCGACGAAGCCGGGCGATGGCGCCACGGCGCCGCTCTACGTCGCCACGCGGGGCGGCGCCACGGTCAAGGCGACCGCGGTCGGGGCGACGGGCAACGAGGTCCGCGTCAGCACCGCCGAGGGCTCACTCACCTTCCACCGGGCGGACCTGGTCGGCGTGGTGCGCGTCCCCGCCGCCCCGGCGGCGCCGGAAGCCTGGATCACCCTCTGGGGGGCCGACGATGGCCGCCCGGGCGCGGCACGGCCCGTGGCGGCGCAGGTGGTGCCGCCACCGCACGCTCCGGTGCCCACCCTGACCGATCGCCCCCATCTCCTCCAGCTCGCGAGCGGCGTGGTGTTCCAGGTCGACGGGTTCTGGCTCGAGGCTGGCGAGATCCGGTTCCGGCGCCTCGGCGGGGTCGTCGGGTTCGCGCTCGGCGAGATCGCCCGGCTCCTTCCCCAGGAGGTCGGGCCGGTCCAGGGGCGGCTCGCGGCCCGGTTCATGCGCCAGCTCGGTCCTGATCGGATGGAGGTGCGGCTGGGCCGGGGTCTCGAGCGGATTCGCCTGATCGGCGTTGACCCCGTGGTCAGTGACCGTGAGCTGGAGGATCCGTGGGCCGGGCTCGAGAAAGAGCAGCCGGTCCGCCTCGAGTTCGATCGCGAGCGCTACGCCCCCGACGGGACCTGGCTCGCCTACGTCTACCTGCCGAACGGGCGGATGCTGAACGCCGAGCTGATCCGGCTGGGTCTCGCGCGGCCCCGGGCCGAGGCCCAGAACGTCCGGTACCTCGACCTGTTCGAGGAGATCTGGTCCCGCCGCTAGCCGGGCCCGTCCGGCCGACGGCCGGGCCGAGCGTTGCCGCCAATCGGAGCCCAGAAAAGCATCACCCCCTCCGCGGGGAGGGGGTGACGTTGTGCGAAGGCAGCGAGTTTCTGATCAGGGGCCGATGGTCACCGTCGCGTTGCCGCCCCCCGTGTAGCTGGGATCGGCGCTGATTGTCACGCTGACGGTTTCAGGTGCGGGACCACCACCAACCGCACAGGGTGTCACCGTGACTGTCGCAGACGCCTGGTTAGGTGGAATGGTGACGGCCCCGGGAAGCGCCACGTAGTCCCCAGGGCACGCGCCGACAGGCGTCGCCGTACCGCCGGTGGAGAAGAACACCTGCAATGCCGAGGCGCTTGAAGGGCTGCGCGTGAAGGTGAACGTCCCGGGGTCGGGACCGGTATACGCCGCCGTCGGATCCGAGGCCGTGACCGAGACGCTCGGAAGCGCCGCGCCACCGCCGCCGCCGCCACCGGGCGGCGGCGTGCCGGCGATGCCGGCGCACGGGTCACTGGCGACCGCGGTCACCGCATTCACGGTCGCCGTCGCGGCGACCTGGGACTGGTTGTCCGCAAACGCCGTGACGGTGACGGTCCCCGGGCCGGTTTCGCAGGGGATGTAGACCGACGTCGTGAACCGGCCGCTGGCGTCGGTAGTGCCGGTGGTCGCGTCCAGGCGACCGCCGAGCGAGGACAGATCGACCCGGCGACCCGTGAGCCCGAAGCCGTTGGGGCTCGAGACGATGACCACCACGCTGCCCCGCCGGCCTCGGTCGATCGTGCCCGGGTTGATCGTGACGGAGGTCTTGATGTTTCCGCCGATCGCGTCCCCGGTGACCTTCGACTCCGTGCCGGTGACGCGGCCGTTGTTGTCCGAGCAGCCCTGGACCAGGATGCCGGCCAAGACGAGGGCGGCCAGCAGCCCCGTCGTAGGCCACCTGCGGCCTCGGCCTCCGAAGACTCGTCTCGACGCTGTGGCGTCCATGATCGTAAGCCCCCTAGAAGATGGTGATCAGAACGAAGTCGCTGGTTTCTTCCGCGGTGGCCGTGATGGTCGCGGTGCCGCGTTCCGACTTGGCGCACCACACGAAGAGCGCGACGCCGCGCGTGGTTGTCTGCGTGATGGCCACGAACTCGTCGGTCCCGCTCTTCAAGACCCCCAGCGTCACGCTCACCGTGACCAGCGCCCCGTCGACGAGCTGAGCCCCCTTGTGGACGACAACCTGGACCTGGGCGCACCCGCCGTCATCGCTACCGCTCCCGGCGGTGGCCCCCCGCACGACGTTCGGGGTGGCCGTCGTGTCGATCGAGAAGCCCGAGACCCCGCTGACCTGTGTGTTCCCGCCTCGGTTGGGCCCGTCGCAGCTTGCCAGGGCCACTCCGCAGATGAGCACGCACAGCACCAGTCCCCACGGCGTCCTTCGCATCGGCTTCTTCTCCGTTGCCCTCGTCCGGGCGTCCGTCGTCACTGCTGGATCTCCCGCAAGACCTCGACGATCGCGTTCATCGGGACGTCGTGACACGCCTCCGCCCGCCCCAGTTCCCTGAGGAGGATGAAGGGCACGCGCCCGTCCCGGGCCTTCTTGTCATGGCGCAAGGCGTCCACCACCTCGCGCGGCTCGATTCCGGAGAACCGGGTCGGGAGGCCGACCCCCTGGATGAGCGCTTCCTGCCGCTCGGCCGTGCCGGCGTCCGTCCACCCGAGGCGCACGGCCAGGCGGCCCGCGGCGGTCATCCCGATGGCCACCGCTTCCCCGTGGAGCCAGCGCCGGTAGCCGGACAGTGCCTCCAGCGCGTGGCCGACGGTATGCCCGTAGTTCAGCACCATGCGCAGGCCGGTCTCCTCGCGCTCGTCCCGCTCGACGACCCGCGCCTTCTCGGCGCAGCAGGCCGCCACGACGGCCTCCAGCAGGGCGGCGTCACGCCGCCCGAGCGCGTCCAGGCCCCTCTCGAGCGAGGCGAACAGGTCCACGTTGAGCGCCGCCCCGGTCTTCACGACCTCGGCCAGTCCGGACCGGTACTCGCGCTCCGGCAGCGTCCCCAGGACCTCCGGGTCGATCAGGACCAGGCGCGGCTGATGGAAGGCGCCGATCAGGTTCTTGCCCCGCGGAAGGTTGACGGCCACCTTCCCGCCGACGGACGCGTCGACCTGCGCCAGGAGGGTCGTCGGCACCTGGACCACCGGCAGACCGCGCATGAACGTCGACGCGGCAAACCCCGCCAGGTCCCCCACGACGCCACCTCCCACCGCGACGACCGGCGAGCCGCGATCGAGGCCGGCCGCCGAGAAGCCGTCCCACAGCCGCTCGGCCTCCCGGAGGCTCTTGGCTTCCTCGCCCTCGGCCACGGTGAGCACGACCGGGTCGAAGCCGGCCCCGCGGAGGCTCTCGGTCACCCGGGTCGCGTGCGGCGCCACGGCCGACTGCGTCACGACCGCCGCGCGCCGACCGAGACGGAGCCGGGCGCACTCCGGTCCGGCCGCGTCGAGCAGACCCGATCCGATCTGGACCGCGTAGCTCCGGGCTCCGAGATGCACCATGACCTCCCGCACTGCCTCGTGTGCGTCCTACCGGTGGAAGAAGAAGAAGCGCTGCCGCGCGCTCTTCGGGTACGTCTTCGACGCGTCGAGGAGCGCCCCGACCCGAGTCTCCGTCAACCGGATGTCGAACAGCGTGTCCTGGATCTGGCTCTGCAGGAACGCGACGGCGTCGAGCGAGCGGCGGCGTGCCAGCTCCGCCTCGGCCCGCCGGGCGGGGTCGCCGACGAAATCGCCCGTCGCCGCGAAGGTCCCGATGACGGCCTGCGCGTACGAGCGGGTCTGCTCGCGGAGCCTCGCGATCGAGTCGTCGAGACGCTTGGCCTCGAGGTCCATGATCGCCAGGTACACTCGCGGCATCGTCGTGGGCAGCAACTCCACCGGGCACGCCGGCGGCGGGATCGCCGCCCCCCCGCGCTCGACCCGCTCCACGCGATCACAGCCGACCGCGAAGACGTGATGGCTGTCGTCGTCCCGGAAGAACACCCAGGGCGTCTCCTCCGAGTAGAAGCTCGCCCTCACGGGCACGGTGTGGCCGCGCAGGTGGATCGTCCACTCCTGCGCGAGCGCCGGGAAGGCCGCGCCCCCGAGCAGGGCGAGACCGACCGTCACGCCGGCCGCGAATCTCGGCACCGCGCGCATCGCCATCACCGCTCTCCGGCGGGATCGGCTGGCGGTCTCGGCTGGGCGCTCACGACCGTCGCCGGCACGAGGGCCGCGGCCGACACCGTCTTCGGCGCGGTCACGGGGGCCTCGCCGCTCGGTCCCGGAGCCACCGGGACGCCGGGCGCCCCCGGGAGCACGGACGGGGTCACCGCGCCCGTCGTCGGAGCGACCGCCGGAACCTGACCGCTCGGTCCCGGAGGCGCCGGGACACCGGGCGCCGCCGGGAGCGCGGACGGGGTCACCGCCGCCTGGCCGGGGCTCGGCACGATCTTCGCGGTGAGGAACACGACGAGCTCGCGCCGGCTCGACTCCGTCAGGTCGTTCTTGAAGAGCCAGCCGAGGACGGGGATCTTGGAGAGCCACGGAATCCCCTTCTCGTCGTTCTGGAAATTCTCCTGGCGGAGGCCGGCGATGACCACGGTACCGCCGTCGGGGATGTCGGCCTGCGTCGCCGCCTGGCGGGTGGCCACCCGGGGCGCCACCAGCTGCAGGGACTGGACGAGCTCGAGCAGGACCTCGTCCTTGACGCTGATGGCCATGATGATCCGGCCACCCTCGACGACCCGCGGCGTGACCTGGAGCCGAGTCGTCACGTCCTGGAAGGTGACCGACGCCTGCTGGGCCCCTCCCACGCCCGTCACGCTGATGATCGGGATCTTCTGACCGCTGGCCACGGTTGCGGGCTGGTTGTCGGTCGTCAGCAGGCTGGGCGTGGAGAGGACACGCGCCCGACGCTGCCCTTCGAGCGCCTGGATCTGAAGGTCCAGCGCGAAGTTCGACGCGAGCCAGCCGATTCCCAGACCGAACGGGTTCGCGCCGGCCAGGAGCGTGCCCAGCGCGGCGGGGAAGTTCGCGGCGGTCGTGGGCGAGGTCGCCCCGGCATCCTCGCCTCTGACCCCTCCCACGCCCGGCGGGGAACCCTTCACGTCGATGACCGGCGCGTTGGTGGCGGTGCGCGGGGTCCAGGCGCCGCCCCAGATCACGCCGAGGGACCGCGCGTCGCCCCGTGACATCTCCACCAGCCGGGCCTCGATGAGCACCGACGGCGCCCCACGGTCGATCTTTGCGACGAACTCCCTGATCTTGGCGAGGTTGTCGGGGACGTCCCGGACGATCAGCGAGTTGGTCCGCTGGTCGGAGGTGAGAGAGCCGCGCGGCGAGAGCATCCCCGACGACTTGCCCTCCTCCTTCTTCACGCCGCCCGTGATCGCGTCCTCGATCCCCCGCTCTTCCTGCGTGGTGACGATGTCGGTGAGGAAGTCGATGGTCGAGACACGCTTGATCCCGACGTGCGCATACTTCAGCTTGAAGACCTCTTCCGAGAGCGGCGCCAGGAAGTCTTCCAGTTGCTTCCGCTTGACCTCGAACTCCTGCCGCGCGAGGGCGGCCGCGCGCTCCTGCTCGGAAAGCCGGAGGTCCGCCTCCTTCCGGCGCTGCTGGATCTCGACCTCGCGCTGCTCGGCCCGGAAGGACGCCTCGGCCTCCTTGGTCAGGTTCTCGAGCTTGTCGACCCGGATGATGTTGCCTTCCTGGACGTAGGCCAGCTTGCTGGCGCGGACGACGGAGTCGAGGGCCTGCTGCCAGGGGACGTTCTGGAGCTTGACCGTCACCTTGCCCTTGACGTCCTCGCTCGTCACGATGTTGAGCCCGCTGAACTCGGCAAGGATGCGGAGGATGTTGTTGATGTCCGCGTCCTTGAAGTCCAGCGAGATGAGGCGGGGCCGCTGCGGCGCGGCCGGGGCCTGGGCGACGATCGGCGCCCGGAGCTGGGCCACCAGCACAGGGCCGCCGCCCCTGAGGTCGCTTCCCCCCGCCGCCCCCGCGAGAGACAAGATCCAGGCACAGCCCAGGAGGACCAGGACTCCTCGTCTAGCCACGCCGCTCCCCCCCATCCCCGGCCGCCTCGTTCGGTCCATGACGGCCCTCTGCTACTGTCCGTCCGGCTTCGACAGCCGGAGCTCGACGGTCCGTTCCCGCGTCCCGCTCCCCGGAACTTCCTCTCGGATCACGAACCGGACGCGGTCTCGTTCCACGGCCACGACCTTTCCACCGAACTTCTCCTCGTTGAGCCGCAGGTAGTAGCCGAGTCCGTCCGGCGTCTCGACGAGCGCCCGGATCGCCTCGGTGTCCTTCGTGTCCCACACCACGCCCACGAGCTTGAGATTGGCCACTTCCTGAACGCGTCCTTCCCCCGGCTCCACCTTCCGCACCAGGGGCTCGAACGGGTCCCGCGGGCCCGAGGTCGCCGGGGCCGCGGCTGCAGGCGCATCGGCGGCCGGGGCCGGAGAGGCCGCGGGTGCCGGCGCGGCAGTCACCGCCGGAGCCTTCGGCGCCGGCAGCGGCACCGGGAACTTCGGCTGGGACTGAGCCCACGCCGGCGCCGCCAAGAGGCTCGCGAAGAGTGCCGCCGCGAGCCGGGTCCAGCCCGATCCGGACAACTCTCTCTGGCGCATCATCCGCTCCGTCATGGCTTCTTGCCCGGGGCCGGCGCCGGCGCGGCCGCCTGAGCGGGCACCGGGAGCGCCTGGAAGACCACGGCGACGAGATCGGCTCGCATCGCCCCCGGGGCGAGATCGGCGCCACGCCCTGAACCCGGGGCTTGCGCGCGCCCCCGTCCCAGCACCTTCAGCTCGTTGAGCGTGACGAGCCGGGGCAGCTGCGCCAGCTGGTCGGCGAACTTGAGCAGATCGTGGTAGCCCCCGCTCACGCCGACCTCCATCGGGATCTCCACGTAGAGCTCCTGCGCCCGATTGGGCCGGCGCCGTACCTGGCCGACGGTCAGCCCGGACTTGCCCGCGATGGTCTCGACGCTCCGGAGCACCTGGGCGGACTCGTGCTCGGACGGCAGCCGGCGGGAGAGCTCGCGGAGCTGAACCTCGAGGGCTTCCCGCTCGCGCTTGATGCGCCCGAGATTGGCGACCATCTGCTGCGCGTTGGTGACCTGCCGCTGCAGGTCGTCACGCTCCCGCTGGAGCTTTGCGGTCTCCTCACGCAGTCCTCGGACCCCCTTGAAGCCGCCGAGACCCGACCACGCGAAGTAGCCGACTCCCAGGATGAGGAGAGCGACCAGGATGACCTTCTGGCGTTCCGCCCGGTCCATGATGCCCTCCGCTCAGAGCTTGACGGTCGCCGTGACCTCGAAGGACACGACGCGCGTCTGCTCGACCCGCTCGGCCTCGGTCACGACGAAATCGACGTCTGCAAAGACGCCGACCTTGCGCAGGTTGTCCATGAAGTCGGCGATCTGGAAGTTGTTGAACGCGCTGCCCTTGATGACCACCGCGTACCCGGCGAGCTGTGTGACCTCGCGAGTGGGCCGGGCCTGACCCCCGGGCTTCGGCGCCTTGGCCTCGACCTCGGTCCGCTTGGCCTCGAGCCGGCCCAGCGTCTCGCTCATGGCGGCGCCCGGAGGCGGGTCCTCGACCCGCACCTTGACCTCCTGGGGCTTCATCTCGACGCCGGAGAGCCACACGCCCTGGGGCACCGCCTTCAGCACCCCGTTGAGCATGGCCAGCGGCACGCCCTGGCTCTTCGCGACCTTTCCGATGACCTCGATCCGCCGCTGGATCTCGATCTTGGCCTCCTCGGCCTGGCGGAGCTCGGTCAGCTGGGTCTTCAGCTGGTCGTTCTGTGCCTTGAGGCTCGTGATCTGGGTCTGGAAGTCGCGCTTGGCGGACCAGGCGCGGTAGCCCAGCACGCCCATGACCAGGAGCATCAGCACGAAGACTCCGCCCAGGAGCTGGGTGAGGGTCCCGGCCCCGAGCCCGGCGCGTGGGGCGGCGGACACCGCGCGGCCCGGCCGGGCCGCACGCGCTTCCCGCGGAAGGAGGTTGACTTTGATCGCCACGGCTTTCCCGTCCTTACTTCCGGTCGTCCGGATAGCGCATCGCCAGCCCGGTCGCGACAGTCGCGAGCGGCGCCAGCTTCTCCACCATGCCCGCGTCGGTTCCGGCACTCACCTCAACCCGCTTGAACGGGTTCGCCCGGATCACCTCGATCCCCCACTGTCCAGCGAGGAACTCCTGCAGGCCCGGAATCAGCGCGCACCCGCCCGAGAGGAGGATCCGCTGGATGCGCTCGTGCTCGGCGGTCGTGCCGAAGTAGTCGAGCGTGCGCTGGATCTCCTGGCCGATCTCCTGCGACACGAGGTCCAGGACCGGCTCCACCTCGACCCAGCTCACCGCCCCCGGTTCCCCGCGGACGATCGCCTCGGCCTCGGCCGGAGCCAGGTCGAAGCGCTGGGCGATCGTCGAGGCATACTGCCGGCCGCCGACGAAGATGTCCCGGGCATAGACGTTCATCCCGCCCTGCAGGATGTTCGTGTTCGTGGTCTCGTGACCGATGTTCACGAGGGCCACGACCTCGTTGCCCTGGCCGGGCTCGTTGTGCTGGTACTGAGTCTCCAGCGCGAACACGTCGACGTCCACCACCACCACGTTCAGCCCGCACGCCTCCACGACGTCCGCGTAGCTCTGGACCTTCCCCTTCTTCACGGCGACCAGCATGACCTCCAGCTGAGGACCGTCCTGCCGCAGGATCTGGAAGTCGATGTTGACGTCGTCGATGTCGAACGGGATGTGCTGCTCGGCTTCCCACCGGATGGACTCGCCGAGCTCGCTCTCCGACATCTTCGGCAGGTTGACGCGCTTGGCGATCACCGAGCCGCCCGACACACCGATGACCGCCTCGGTGGCCTGGACCCCGCCCTGCACGAGCGCCTGGCGGATCGCCTGCTGCACCGCGTCCGGGTGCTTGACCTCGCCGCCCTGGATGGCGCCCGCCGGCACATGGGCGATGCCAAACCCGCCCAGCTCGAAGCCCGACCCCTTCGGCTTGAGCTCGACCACCTTGACGGCGCTCGTGCCGATGTCGAGGCCTACTACTTCCGGTCGCTTCTTCTTCTTCCAGAACGTCATGGGTTGTTCCTCACTGCCAGCGAGTCTCGCCCAGGCCCCCTCGAAACCCCAAAACTATTTTTTTCCGCTCTCCGCTTCACTGTTTACGGTTCCTTGTAGTAATTCTTCGCTGGTGAGTATGGCTCGCGTGTTAGAGGGAGTCAAGCTTTTAGAAACACCAATAACGACGGTACGTTACAGCGAGGCTAGCCGCGTTTGCGGCCGGCCAGAAGCCCGCGAACGGTCGTCAGGAACTCCTGAATGTCGAACGGTTTCGAGATGACGAGGTCGACCCCGAGCTCGCGCGCACGCCGGGTCGCGCGGGCCCGATCGAAGCCGGACAGGATCACGACGGGCGTGGTCCCGTCCACCTGCTTGACCGCCTCGACGACTTCCCATCCGGGCACGTCGGGCATGCCCAGATCGGTGATGACGAGATCGTACGCGCCGTCGTGCTCTCGCACCTTGGCGATGCCCTCGAGGCCCGAGCCGGCGAGCGTGACCGCGTACGCGGCCCCGCGGAGCATGTCGCCCACCGCCGTGCGGACGGTCTCGTCGTCGTCGACGAGGAGCACCTGGGGACGATCCGCCTCGGCGGTGGCGAGCTGCTGAGGCGCGCCCTCGCCCGACGTCGGAAGACGCAGCGTGATCGTCGTGCCGCGGCCCTCCTCGCTGTCGACCGCCGCGTCGCCACCGTGCCGGGCCATGACGCCGTAGACCATCGAAAGCCCCAGGCCGAGACCCGTTTCGCCCTTGGTCGAGAAGAAGGGCTCGAACGCGCGCCGGCGAACGGTCTCGGACATGCCGACGCCCGTGTCCGACACGGCCAAGATGCCGCGATCGCCCTCGAGGCCCGTGCGGATCGTGATGGTCCCGCCCCTCGGCATGCTGTCCACGGCGTTGTGGACGAGCTGGATCACGGCCTCGAGGATTTCGGACTCGGCGCCGATGAGCTGCGCGTGCGGCCCGAAGTGCGTGATCAGCTCGACGGACGCGCCGCGGCTCGCAGGCTCGTCGCGCCACTTGGCCCGGGTCTGCTCGACCGCACGCTGGACGATGTCGTTCAGGTCGACCGGGGCAAAAGCCTCGGCTGGACGCGACCGGCTGAACTCCTGGATCCGGGTGAGCGCGTCGATCCCCGAGCGCGTGGCCGACTCGATCTCGTGGAGACCGGCGGCGAACTCCTTGGACTTCTCGCGCGAGGCCCGCTTGAGCAGGAGCTGCGTCCGGCCCAGGATGCCCGCCAGCGCGTTGTTGAAGACGTGCCCGACCCCGCCCGCCATGTTCAGGAGGGCTTGCATCTTCTCGTCGGCCGGGACCCGGCCCCCGCGCGCCGTCAGCTGATCCTGCGCGTTTTCCAGCTCCTCGAGCCGGCGCCGCAGTCGCCGGAGCTCCTCCTCGTCGATCCGGGTGGTGTCGCGGACCACCTCCCGGACGACCTCGCGGTCGACCGGCACCTCCCGGACGATCTCGACCGGGACATCCCGAACGATCTCCTTGATCACTTCGACCGGGACCTGGACCTCCCGGACGACCTCCCGGTCGACCGGCACTTCCCGGATGACCTCCACGGGAACTTCGCGGATCACCTCGCGGTCGACCGGCACCTCCCGGACGACCTCCTTCACGATCTCGACCGGGATCTCCCGGACGACCTCCTTCACCACCTCCACCGGGACCTGGACCGGGACCTCCTTGACGACCTCGATCTCCCGGATGACCTCGACGGGAACGGGCACTTCCCGGATGACCTCGCGGTCGACCGGCACCTCCCGGATGACCTCGACTTCCCGGATGACCTCGACTTCCCGGACGACCTCGACCTCCCGGATCACCTCGACCTCCCGGACAACCTCCTTCAGGATCTCCACCGGCACCTGGACCGGGACCTCCCTGACGACCTCGACCTCCCGGATCACCTCAACCGGGACTTCCTTGACGACCTCGCGCACGACCTCCCGGTCGACCGGCACCTCCCGGATCACCTCGACCGGGACTTCGCGGATCACCTCGCGGTCGACCGGCACCTCCCGGACGACGTCGACTTCGCGGACGACCTCGACCTCCCGGATCACCTCGACCGGGACCTGGACCTCCCGGAGGACCTCCTTCACCACCTCCACCGGCGCGGCCGCGGTGGTGGTCAAGGCCCGCAGGGAGGAGGCGACGACTCCGGCCGCGAGCTGGCACGCCAGAATCTCGTTGGGGGTCGCGGCGCTGTCGCCCGATCGGCCCACGAGGAGGAGGCCCAGGACCGCCTCACCCGCGCGCAGCGGCAGGATGCCCGCCGCGCCCACGCCCTTGCTCGGCCGGGCGAGCCAGAGCACCTCACCCCGCCCCAGCACCTGCTTGACCTTGTCGGCCGGAAGCCGGGACAGCGCCATGCTCTCCGGAGCGGCGACGATCCATGAGAGCGCGCCGCCCGCGCCGGGCATGGCGAGCGCCGCCCACTCCATCCCCGTGGCGTGGGCGATCCCGGGCAAGAGGGTCTTGACCGCATCACCCGGCGCGCCAGTGTGACGCAGCGAACCCTCGAGCGCCGCCGCCAGGGGCTCGAGCAGATGGATGCCGTCGGTGGCGGCCGCCGGCGCCGCGGCCTCGCCGCCCCCCGCGGCCCCCTCGGCCTTCTTCAGGAGGTCGATGAGCAGGCGAGCGCCCCGGACGCTCATCACCTCGACGCTGGGGGGCTTGATCGACAGGAGCCGCTCGTACTGCCGCTCGTCGCCGCTCACCTCGAGGATCAGGTTGGCCTCGGTCTTGAACACCTCCATGGCGTTCTTCACGACCGGGAGATGGAGGGTCTTCGCCAGCTTCCCGCCCTCGGAGCGGTCGCTCGCGTCCGCGACGATGGCGATCGTGACCCCCGGGATGCCCCGGAGGGCCTCGATGGCGTGGACGAGATGGATCCCCGTCCCGACCAGCCCCACCTTGTACGCGGTCCCCGGGGTCGGTGGCATGGCAGCCATTATACGCAGACGACCTCAGACTCCGAGATGTTGTGGAACGCTTGCAGGGGGGGGCCGGAGGGGCTCTGGCCGGCCCCTACTGGCAGGGGCTACCCCCACCCGTGTCGGCGGCGTAGTTGACGCAGACGATGAACGACTTCCGGACCAGGACCACGGTGTTGCCGGACCCCTCGGGGAACCCGGGCGGCGGGGTGGCATTGCCGTAGGTCGGGTTGTAGCTGTAGCTCGACGAGCTGCCCTGGGTCTGGATCTGGAAGCCCACGACGCCCCCATCCACGATGATGGGGTTGAATTCCACGTTCCCGCCCGAGTAGACGATGCCGTGGATCTCGGTCCCGGACGCGCTCCCCATGTCGGCGCAGGTGTTCTGCTGGTTGAGCGGATTTGCAGTCGGCTGGGGCGCGTTGTTGACGGCCGCGACTGGGTCGAAGACGAGGTAGGCCAGGGGATAGCCGTAGACGTTGGTGGCCGTCCAGATACGGGCTCCGTTCCGGTGCTGGAGGTCGCGGTTGCCGCCGCTGCACCCGGCGTTGCCGTTGCCCTCGATGACCACGGCGCCGTGGAGATCGCGCCCCTGAATGGTGAAGTCTCCCGGGCGCATGACGTACGCGAGGATCCCGTTGTTGGTCGAGCCGTAGTTGGCGGGCCAGTTCAGGCTGGAGGTGAACACCATGCCGGTGTGCGTAACGCAGGGGGCGGCCTGGTACCGATTAGTATCCAACAGGCGGGAATCGAGCGGACTCGTCCCCGACTTCAAGCAACCCTTCCGCGTCAAGACCGGACCGCTCGATCCGCAGATCGCTGCCGGGCAAGGGGTCGAGAGCGCGCAGTCGAAGTAGCCCTGGTACTGGATCCCGTTGGGGCTATCGCAGGTGGCCTTGCTCCGGTCGCCCGTGACCACCAGCCGCGGCGGCGCCGACCCGCCGGAGCCAGGATTCGGGTACGGGTAGTTCTTGAAGCTCGGGCCCTGGGCTGAACATGTCACCGGCCAACACGGGCTATATTCCCATGCCAGGCAATTCGCAATGCCCAGGGCCATTGTCGCGCCCGCACCGTGGACCGAAGGATCGATCTCGGAGCACCCCAGCTGGGGCCGAGGCAGGTCGTCGTAGGCGGCGGGGCCGTTCGGGTCGTTGGGATCGGCCGGGGTGATGCTGGGGTTTCCGTTCCGGTTCGCGGGCTCGTTGCAGTAACCCGGGGGATTGTCCTGGCTCGAATTCGAGCAGACGTGCTTCCAAGGGTTGTCGACCGCCAGAATCGCCCGGACGCGGGCGCGGCCTTGGCCGCCCGCCGCCGTCGCCCATCCGGTGACGACCGCCGTCTCGTTCGTGTCGCGGGCAGGTCCCCCGGCGAGGGCGGGGCCGCCCCAGCATCGCGGGTCCTGGATCGACGCCGGCACGAGGGGGTGCAGTCGTTGTCGATGACCGCGGAGTAGTCCCCCGCCGCCAGCGCGACGCCGTTGAAGAGCAGGTTGGCGAGCCCAGCGCCGCAGCCGGCGTACGAGCCCGAGTTTCCGGGATCGGTCCACTTGGTGAACCCGCATGGCTCGTTGGCGGCCCCGCGCACGGCGTCCCGCCCGCGCTCGAGGCCGGCCTCGGCCAGGGCCTCGGCCTGCCCCTGGGCCTTGTAGTTGAACCCGGTCATCATCTCGAGCCGCGCCAGGAGCGCGAACGAGAAGCTCAGGATGGCCATGATGAGCATGGCGATGACGGCGATGACGAGGACCGATCCCCGCTGGTCACGACGGCTCGCGTTCATGGGTCCCCCGCTAGGTGCGGTTCCTGAGCGTGACTTCGGTGATGAGCGTGCGGCTCACCGTCTGCCCCGCGGTCTGCTGCTGC
The DNA here is from genome assembly GCA_963812945.1 of uncultured Candidatus Rokubacteria bacterium. GTDB lineage: Bacteria > Methylomirabilota > Methylomirabilia > Rokubacteriales > DASRDR01 > DASRDR01. The sequence goes on from CAWEXD010000003.1 coordinate 63,124, forward strand.
GCCTGGACCGAGATGCGGATGCGTCCGATGTTGTCGGCCTGCGCCTGGCTGGTGAGGGGCAGGGTGAAGGCGTTGTTGCAGGGGTTGGCCACGCCAGCGCACGGGCCGAAGTTCGGCCGCGGGAAGTACGTGAAGGTGAGGCCGTTGATGTCCACCGCCACCATCGCCACCGGCCCCGTCCCGTCGTCTCGCGTGATGCACTGGGGCACCCCCGGGGGGCAGTTCGCGGTCGACAAGGCGTAGAGCACGTCCTCCTCGCCCCGGTCCGCCGCGGACGCCGGTGAGGTGATGGCATTGCCCAGCCCGGCGATCCGACCGTTGTGGTTGCGGTCGGAGCGGATGCGTAGGCGCGTCGCTTGCGCGTCGGCGAACGGGATCGCGAAGAGGTTCGTGCAGCCGGCGCCGCCCAGGCCGTTGTTCGTCTGCCAGGTCGGGGTGCCGCTCCCCGCGAGCCGGTTGGTGCACTGGGTCACCTTGGCCCCGTCGCAGTCCGTCGTCACGGCCGTCGCGTAGTCGAAGGCGCAAGTCGTGGCATCCCGGCCGGTCGACCGGAGCTCCCGGACCATGAAGTCGATGGCCGCCCGGACGTTCTGCTGGACCTCCGCCGTCTCCGATCCGACGAAGTAGGCCTCCTGGGCCTTGCCCCAGGTGCCGACGACGCCCATCATCACGATCGCGAAGAGCGCGAGCGTGACGATCAGCTCGGTCAACGTGAGGCCGCGCGCGTCCCGCAGCGGGTGGCCCATGTCGCGCGGGTCCCCCATCAGTTCGCCCGGATCGTCGCGACCGTGGTCCGGTAGATCGGATCCGGCACCGATCCGCTGAACACGACGACCGCGGTGATCGTGGTGGTGGTGCTGGTCGGGGTGCCGACCTGTACGGCGACGCAGCGCGTGAAGCCAGCGAACGCCGCCACCGGCAGGAGGTTCCCGCTGCCGCTGCAGTCGGCGGGCAGAGTCCCCGAGGAGCCATCGAAGCTGAGGCTCGCAATGCTCGCGTAGTCGGTGGCCTTCGTCCGTTCGATCGCTTGTTGGGCCAGGAGCGTCGCCGTGGTCTGGAACCCGCTCGCAACCACCCCGTACATGGCGTACGGGAACGTCGCCGCAAGGGCGAGGAGGGCGATGGCCATGAGGACCATCGCGACCATCAGCTCGACGATCGTGACACCCCGCTGGTCTCGCCTCCGCATCGTGCGCGGCTCCGTCAGCAGCCGGCGACCCGGACGCCCCCATACAGCGTCACCGTGACGACGCTGAGACAGGCCGGGGGTGAGGTGTCCACGTTGAACGTCGTGTTCCCGGGCCCGACGGGCGCGATCCGGTTCCCGATCGGGTCGAAGATCAACGTCGGCGCCGTCGTCGAGACGGTGCCGGCGTTGGAGAAGCCCTGCCAGTCGTAGCCGGAGACGACGGTCCCGTTGCACGCCGGACTGGTGTCCGCCTCCCGGATTCGGTACTGCGTGCGAGGGGGGCCCCCCGGCCCGAACTCGATGCAATGGTTCGCCCCCTTCGTGATGGCGAGCTGCCGCGCCAGCCGGATCGCGGAGGAGGCTTGCTCGGCAGAGCCCTTCACCAGCATGACCTCCCGGACGTTCGACAGATACGGGTACGCCGCGACGGCCAGGAGGGCGGCGGCGGCCAGCACGATCACGAGCTCCACCGCGGTCACGCCGCCCGGATGCTCGATGGAACACGCCCACCCGCCGGGCGCGCACCCCGGGACGGTCTGCCCGTGACCCAGCCCGGATGCGGCCGCCGCGCGAGCCCCCGGAGGCCCGGGGTCCTTCGCGTCAGCCCGCAGCAACCTCGTCGCTCTTCCGCGGGTACGCGGTCACCCGGTTACGGCCCGCCCGCTTCGACTCGTAGAGCGCCTCGTCGGCCGCCCAGACGATCTCGTCCGGGTTCCGCCCGTCGGCGGGGAACGCCGCCAGCCCGATGCTCACCGTGATCGGATTCAGACTGTCGGGCGCCATGACGCTCGACTCCACCCGCCGGCGGAACCGCTCGGCGAACACCAGCCCGTCGGCCTTTCCGGTTTCCGGCAGGATGAACGCGAACTCCTCCCCGCCGACCCGGCACGGCACGTCGCCCTCGCGGGAGGCCGAGCGCATGAGCGCGCCGAGCGCGCGAAGCACCGAGTCGCCCTTGGGATGGCCGAACTCGTCGTTGAACTTCTTGAATCCGTCGATGTCGATCATCAGCAGGCTGAACGTGTGCCCGAACCGGCTGGACCGGCTGATCTCCTCCCGGAGACGCAGGTCGAAGCTCCGCCGGTTCCCGACCTCCGTGAGCTCGTCCGTGTGAGACATCTCGCGGAGGCGGAAGTTCGCCAGCCGGAGCTCCTCCACGATGCCTTCCGCTCGGCCCCCTCTGGCCCGCGCCCGGTCCAGCTCGTCGTCCAGGCTCCGCTGCATGTTGCCCAGGATGTCGCTGTAGATCACGTAGAAGCCCGCCAACTCGACGAACGCCAGGAACGCCAGCAGCGCGAAGAAGACGGGCGCCCCCTTCGGGTAGAGGGGGGCCATGACCGTGGTCGGAAGCACCACCGGCAGCCCCAGGTAGACCAGGAGCAAGAGCGGCATCAGCCCCGCCATGAGGACGGCGAGGAGGAACTTCTTCCGGACGGTGCGGCCGGTCAGGATGCCCTCGCGCCGTCGGCCCGCGGATGTCTCGCGCTCAGCCAAGGTACCACTCCAGGATCGGCCGGCCCCAGAGGCTCGCCACGACGCCGCCGAGGGCCAGGAACGGCCCGAAGGGCAGATACTCGCCGAAGTGCCGGCGGCCCGAGACGAGGAGCGCCGTCGCCGCCACGCCCCCCACCATGATCCCCACGAACGCGGCGACGAGCCCGCCCGTGGCCCCCAACCCTGCTCCGATCAGTCCGGCCAGCTTGATGTCCCCCCCGCCCAGGCCCGTGCGCCCGAGCGCCACGTGGCTGACCCACGCCACCAGGAAGAACAGCCCGCCCGTCACCAGACACCCGGCCACGACGGCGTCGACCTGGCTCAGCACCCGCCACGCCAGCGGCCAGGCCGCGTTCGTCAGCGTCGCGAGGTCCACGACCGCCAGCTGCCGTCCGAGCAGCGCGCCCCAGGCCGCCGCCCAGTACACGTCGAGCCGCCGGCGCTCCGCGGGATCGACGTCGTCGTCCGCGTCGGGCGGCGGGGCCGCGTCACCGCGGGCCGCCGCGCTCCGCGCACGCGCAGCCCGGACCAAGGCGAAGCCGATCGCGCCGAGCGCCGCCCCGGCGCCCCCGCGGGACAGACCCTCGGGAGCGAGGATGCAGGCGGCGACGACGCCAGGCAGCGTGATCCGGTCCGGGATCCGCCGCGTCTCGAGATCCGTGAACGCCGTCGCGATCATCGCCAAGCATAGCAGGAACATGCGCAGACCGTCCCAGGTCGGCCCGAGCCGCCAGAGGACCAGCGCGCCCAGCACGATGGCGAGCGCCTCGACGAGCGGATACCGCCACGGGATCGTCACACCGCACGCCCGGCAGCGCCCGCGGAGGACGAGGTAGGACACGAGCGGGACGTTGTCCACCGCCCGGATGGGAACCCGGCAGCTCGGGCAGTGCGACGCAGGGAGCACGATGCTCTCTCCCCGCGGGAGCCGCGAGATGCAGACGTTGAGGAAGCTGCCGAGCACGGCGGCCAGGATCATGCCGAGCGGCCAGGCCAGGGCGGCCACCGCGGGGGAAAGCGCGCCGGTCACGGGGCGCCTCCGGCAGCAGCCTCGGCGTAGCGCTGAACGGCGCGCGCGAGAACGTCGGGCCACCGGCCCGGGTCCTCGAGCGCCCGCCAGCCCTCCGGAGCGAGGAGCCGCTCCACGTCGGCCCGGCTGAGTGTCATCTCCCCGCCGCCCGCGACCAAGACGAAGTCCCGGAGCGCCGGGAACCGCTCGAAGACGCGAACCGCGCCGGACACGGCGAGGGCGTGGGCGTCGGCCGGTAGCGGCTCCGGCACGCTCACCCGGAGCGTCGAGCCCGACAGGCCGACGGACCCGATCCACGACCTCACGCCAGTACCTTGGCGGGCGTCGTATCCTGCATCAGACGGAGCGTCCGGTCCAGGACCCGCACCAGCCGCGGATCGAAGGTCCGGCCTGCCTCGTCGCGCACGAACGCGCGCACCTGTTCCACCGGGATCGCCTTCTTGTAGGCGCGACGCGAGGTCATCGCGTCGAAGACGTCGGCCAGGCACGCGAGACGGCTGACCGGGTGCTGCCGCCAGCCCTCGCGGACGAACGGGTACCCCTTGCCGTCGTACCGCATGTGGTGCTCGAAGGCCACGATCAGGGGAAGCCGGTTCGACCCTGGCAGGCGAGCCAGGAGATCGGCCCCCAGCACCGGATGCCGGCACATGATCCGCCACTCCTCGGCGTCGAGGAGGCCCGGCTTCCGGAGCACCTCCAGCGGGATGGCGATCTTGCCCAGGTCGTGGAGCATCCCGGCCATCCCGAGCTCCCGCAGAAGCTCGGTGGGGAGGCCGAGCGCGAGACCGATTCCCATGGAGATCACCGCGACGTTGACGGAGTGATACAACGTGTACTCATCGTACGACTTGATGCTCGCGAGCCGTAGCACGAGTCCAGGGGCTTGCAGCATCTGTTCCAGCATCGTGGAGGTGTACACGCGCAGCGCGCCGACCTGCTCGAGGTTGAGCGCCCGCCGGGCGCGAATCAGCGACTCGATGTCGCGCAAGACCTCGACCGAGCCGTAGTAGGCGCGCCGCGCGACGCCCTCCCCGCTCTGCCGGTCGGGCTGGGTCGGCGGACCCAGGTGGAGGTGCGAGAGGCGGCGGCGGGCGCACCACTCGCCGATCGACGACCCGACCCCCTGGGTCAGCCCCTCGAGGAGGACGTCGATCTCCCGCGCCTCCAGTCCGGCCGTGAAACCGACCGACCCGATCCCGTGCTCGTGCTGGCAGGTCTCGAGGAAGTGCCGGTACAGGAGACTCTCGCGCGGCAGGATGCGATCGTTCGCCACGAGGAGGTCGCCCATGAAACGGTAGGTCAGCCGCCCCTCGACGGCCAGGTAGCCGCTCACGGCCTCGAACAGGGTCCGCTTGGCCCGCTGCGTCTGGGGGTGGGTCGGCAGATAGAGGCCGGCGGCCCGCAGCATGCCGTGCAGATAGGTGAAGATGAGCTGGGGATCCGGCTGCGGCCCCTCACTCATCCTCGGCTTCCTCGGAATCCGGTCGCGCGGCGAGCGCGCTGGCGGCGACCTCGCGCAGCTGGCGCTCGGCCCGTCTCCAGAGCCAGCACCGCCGGGCCAGCCCCATCAGCGCCGCGCGGGCGCCCGGCGTCACGATCCCCGCCAGCGCCTCGATCGCCTCCCGCCGCAGCGCGAGGTCCGTGGCTCGTGGCGAGGCCCCGCTCGCGACATCGCGCAGGACCGGAACGGCCTCGTCGCTCCGCAGCCCGCCGAGCGCCCGGACGGCCTCGAGCCGGACCTCGGGGTCCGCGTCCGCCACGAGACGCACGAGCGGCGCCACCGCCCGGCGCGGCGCGATCACCGCGACCGCGCGGATCGCCTCGATCCGGACGCGCGGGTGCGCGTGGTCGAGGAGCGACACGGCCGGCCCGAACGCCGCCTCGTCTCCGATCTTGCCGAGGACGTGGACCAGGTTGCGCACGAGGAACCACCGCGGGTCCTCGAGCAGCTCGAGCAGGACCGGCACGGCCGGCGGGCCGACCTTGGCCAGCACCTGGCACATCCGGGCTCGGACCTGCCGGTCCGGCTCCTCGGCCAGGAGCGCGGTGAACTCCTGGATCGCCTCGCGGGCCACCAGGCCGAGGTACTGGGCGCCGAGATCGAGCAGTCGCCCGCTGCTGGCGTGCTGCCGCAGCACGGCCCCCACCTGGGTGACGTGCGCGCGCCCCGCCAGCCGCTGCTGGAGGGCGGCCAGGTGCTGGGCGTGCTCGCGGCTCCGCGCGCCCCCGGATTCGACGGAGGCCACCATCGTCGAGAGCACGTGCGTCGCCAGGTCGATGCGCCCTCGGACCAGGGCCTCGCCCACGATCTCCTCGAGGGCGTCCACGGCGGAGGCGCCCTGGTCCTCCCCGTCCACGTTGAGGACCAGCGCGAGCAGAACGTCCGCGCTGCGTTCGATCAGGACCTCGGGCTGGCAGGCCGCGAGGATCTCTTCGCGAAGCTCGACGACGAGGGGGTCGTCGGCGTCGAGCACGAGCGGCGCGTCGCCGAGGAGGCGCGGCGGGTCGTCGTCGTCCCGCACGGCGGAGGTGATCGCCTCGACCAGCCGCTGCCGCTGTATCTCTTCCCACGGAAACTCGAGGAGCTCGGAGCTCAGCGTCAGAAGGGATTCCTGCGACACGAGGCGCGCCGCCAGGAAACGGAGCTCGTCCTCCGTCATCTGGCCGAGAAGGTTGAGGGCGAGCACTTCGCGGCCGGCCCCGGGGATGAGGTGCTCGGTCAGGAACGGCCGGAGGAGCTCCTCGGGGAGGCTCAGGAGCGACTCGACCAAGGTTCGCGTCCGCACCTCGCGATCCGGCGCCTGCTCGGCCAGCCCGTGAAGCATCCGCACTGCCTCGTAGAGACGGCCGGAGTCGCCGCCCGCGGTCTCCTCGAGCCACGCGGTCAGCGCCGCCCGGTCGTACGTGAGATCGGCGAATCGCGCCTCAACGAGCCCGAGCAGGGTCTCGACGAAGAGATCCACCGCGTCCCGGCCCGCGTGAAGCTGCCGCCTCGTCGATTCGCTCGGATCGAGATCACTCTCCTCCCCATCGCCAGGCGCCGCGATCCGCACGCGCAGGACTCCGCGCCGGGACAGGAAGCCGCTTGCCCCGCCGAGCTGCAAGAGCTCCGCGCCGGGCGTGCTCAGGAGCTCGAGGAACGCCTGCAGCTCCCACTCCTCGACGGAGGCATCGATCTCGAGCTCTCGGATGCCGCGGCTTTCCAGGTCGAACCGGAAAGCCTCCAGCGTGGGGTCGACGGTGCGGACGTCCGGGCCCGCCCACACGAAGCGGTCCGGGTTTACCCGGATGGGGAAGCACAGGCCCTGCTGGAAGAAGTCACCCAGAGAGCGGTGGAGCCGCCGGACCCAGGTGGAGGCGATCTCGCTCCCGGCCGGGTACAGGCCGAGTGACTTCCGGGCGGCCATCAGCGCGCGCAGGAACAGCACCAGCACGCGGTCGCCGCCGGCGCTCTCGGACAGGGTCTGGGCGCGCTCGGCCGCCCCGCGCGCGCTCATCGGATCGCTCCGGCGCCCGACGGCAGTCCATGGCCCGGCGCCCGCGCGGTGACGCGCGTGTCTCGGAAGGCTCGCCCGACGCGATGCCCCGACGCGACCGCCCGGCCGCCGGCATCATCGCGAGACAGCCTGGCCAAGCGGTCGAGGAGCGGTCGGTTGGCGTCGGTCTCCCGGACGAAGACGACCGCCTCCCGCTCGGTGAACACCTGCCGCCAGCCGCCCCGGGCCAGGAGCGTCTCGGTGAGCGGCGAGGGACGCAGGGCGAGGATCGTCTGCACCTGCCACTTGTCCAGGACAGCCTGCCAGCGCGGACCGACGTTGGTGACTTCCAGGAAGTCCTTGAGCACGTCGGGGCCGTAGACGTGGGTGCGGCCGTCCATGAACATCCGGTACTCGGGATACAGTCGCCAGAGCTCGTATCCCGCCCAGGCGTACACGCTGAAGAAGGGCGCGGGCAGCTGGTGCTCCCGGATGAACATCATGGTCCGTGCCGGGTACCGATCCTCGTGGAGATCCACGCGCAGGGGGTTCGTGGGCGCCCCCGCCATGGCGGCCCAGTATCCCGAGACCGCGGCGAGGAGAAGCAGGGCCCCGCCCAGGAGGGGCGCCCCTGGCGCGGTCAGGGTCCGCCCGAGCGAGGGGAGGCGTCGCTCCACCGCTTCGCGGACGCGGGCCCACTCGATCCGACGCCCCGTCGCCAGGGCGCCGCCGAGCGCGTCCGCCAACGGTGCCGCGGCCACAATGGCGAACAGCGGCACGTGCCGGACCGCGGTCAAGCCGAGATACGCGAACGCGAGGATCAGACCCACGTCCGGAGCGCTCAGTCGCCCCCGGCCCCACGCGAATGCCGGGAACAGCAGGAGCAGCATCAGCTCGAGCGGGCGGAAGCCGCCGTGGTGGAAGTTCGGGGGAAACCACTCGATCGTGGAGGTCATGAACGGGACGCTGCTCACCACCTCCAGCGGGAACAGGATCGCCCGGACGCCGAAGGGATTGACCAGGCTGGCCGCGGCCGCCAGCATCCCGAGGGCCCCGGTGAGCCAGAGGACGCGCCGGCCGGCGGGACGCCGCTCACGGTCGAGGAGGAGCGGGAGCGCAGTGCCCAGCCCCATGATCGCGATCAGTACGCCCGCCATCAGAAAGCCGGCGTGGAGGTTCACCCAGACGATCACCAGCGCCGGCACCAGCACGAGCGTCCGGCGCCGATCTTCCCAGCCTGGGCGCAGGAGCCACGCCAGGATGGCCACGAAGAGGTACGTGAATGTCTGGGGCCGCGCATGCCAGAACTCGGCGCCGGTCCAGGCCGCCAGGAGGGTCATCGCGCCGGCCAGGAGCGGATGGACGCCGCGGGCGCGCATCGTCGCCAGGATCACGGCGAAGGTGGCGGTCACGATCGCGGTCTTCAGCCCGATCAGCGCGAGGCGGCCCCAGCGCTCCCAGAGCACCGTGAACAGCACCTGCGTGGCCCACATGTGATTGATCCAGGGCCGGCCCTCCGCCGTGTAGGAGAAGGGATCCGTCGTGGGCACCGAGCGCGTCGCGAGAATGCGCTCCCCGGAGGCCAGATACCACCAGAAGTCGAAGACGGTGACGGACGAGACCGCGATCGTCGCCACGGCCAGGAGGGTGGCGCCCCAGAGGGCCCAGCGTACCGCCCGCCCGGCGGTCATCCGCTCCGCCCGGGAGGGTCGAGCACCGTGGCGATCTTGTCCTCGAAGCGAACCACCCAGCCCGAGGCACGGAGCGCCGACAAAAGGGGAGACCCGCTGCGCACGATCGCCGCGTCGGGCGCGAGCCGCGCCAGGACGTCCTGCCAGCCGGGTCTGAGCTCGGTCACCGCCAAATGCTCCCCGAACCGCTCGGGGCCGTAGACGGCCATGCGGCCGTCGATCGACACCCGCAGCTCCGGATAGAGGTGCCAAATCAGGTAGCCGCCCCACACGTACTCGTTCCACAGCCTACCGCGGCGACCCTCTCGGCGAAGAAAGTCGACAGCGCCGGCCGGAAGGGTCTCGGCCACGCCGAACGCCGGCCGGAACGTCTCCCACACGCGCGCCGGCTGGCGCGAGCCCGCGACCAGGCTGCAGGACGAGACGACGAGGCCGAGCGCGCCCACCACGACCACCCGCCGAGCCAGGCTCGGGAGCCTTCCCCAGTGCGCCCCGGCGCAGGACGCGATCGCCCGCCCCAGGATCGGCGTGGCGACGATCACGAGCAGCGGGGTGTTGCGCGTCGCCTGGACCCCCAGGTGAACGAGGGGCACCAGGACGGCGAGGTCTCGCCACGGCACGGACCGCGCCGTCCCGAGCGACAGCACCAGCATGAGGCCCAGCATTAGCTCGAGGACGAGGACCTGCGGGTGATTGAACGGCGGTGACATCCACTCGAGGATCCAGGCCTGCGAGGGCTGGTCCGCCATGACCCGGAAGGGGAAGAGCAGCGAGTGGTAGTGGAAGGGGTTGGCCAGCGAGGCCACCACGCACACCACGAACCAGCCGGCGAGCCGGCGGGCGCGGGCGAGGCCACCCGCTCGCCCGGTCTCGTCGCCCAGCACCCAGCCCAGGAACTCCCCCCCCGCGCACAGGGCCACGAGCCCGGGCCCGGAGAGAAACCCCGCGTGCATGTTCGCCCAGAGGGCCGTCAGGACCGGCAAGCACCAGAGGCGGTCCGCGCGCCCCCCCTGGTAGTCGGCCAGGATACGTACGAAGAGGGCGAGGATCAGGAAGGTGACGAGTTGAGGGCGCGGCGACCAGAACCCGTGCGTGGCCAGGGCCCCGAGGCTCAGGAGCCCGATCGCCCAGCCCAGTCCGACCCCCTCCCGCCGGAGGAGGCCGTACAGCACGCCGAAGGCCAGCACCGCCACGAGGCCCTGCAGCAGGATGATGCCCGTGGTCCCTGCCAGCGCGTAGATGCCGTAGATGATCAGCTCGAACCCCCAGGCATGATTGAGCCACTCCGATCCCTGCGCCGTCCCTGAGAATGGGTCCGTGGTCGGGAAGCTCCGGGTCTCCACGATGTAGCGTCCACCTCGTAGAAGCCACCAGAAGTCCGGGTCATCGATCGGCCGCAACGAAATCAATCCAATCGCCACCAGGAACGCGGCCGGGAGCGCACGGGCGAGCGCGGTCATGCCCGTCCCCGGGCCGGCAGACGGTAGATCCGGATCGGCGGACCCGGATGCCGGCGCTCGCGGAGCCGCGTGAGGGGCGAGTAGATGTCGCCCACGCGCAGAGCCGCGTCGTCCACGCCCGGCGAGGCGCTGAAGACGAGCTCCGCTCGGGCATCCAGATCGGCATAGAAGCGGCACGGTGCGGGATGCCGATCACAGGCCTGGCGGTGACGCTGATAGACGAACCCGGACAGGACGACGTACTCCACGCCGTCGCCGACCAGGCGGTCCAGGTCGTAGGTCTCGAGACGCACGAGCCAGTACCCGTCCTCGCGGCCGGACGGGGAAGGCGCGAGAGCCAGCGGCACGGGCTGCTGGAGCCCGGCCAGCGTCCCGGGCGCCTCGCGAAGCTGCCGCCGGGCGACGGGCAGCGACACGCCGAGGGGCTCGAGCGCGATGCGCGTGCCCGGCGGCACCTGGCGCTCGATCCAGCCGGAGCCGAGCTCCCGGGTGTCCGGCCGCCCGAGCAGCCGATGGTACGCGACCACGCGGGCCACGGCGGGGGCCAAGAGCAGCACCGCCATCGACGCGACGACCGCCGGCGCGATCCTCCGCGGCCGGAGCCACCCGGAACGACTCCCGCGCGCGCCGAGCCAGGCTCCGATCCGGACCACCGCCACGGCCGCCAGGAGGGTGAGTGTCGGCAAGAGCGGGATCGCGTAGCGCTCGAACCGGGAGCTCCACGTCATGATGACGACGAGGTACGGCACGGCGAACGCGAGGAGGACCGCCTCCCGGGCGGCACGCGCCATCACCGCCCACGCGAGCCCCGCCGCCGCGAGAAGGTACACGGGCCAGCCCATGGCTTCCGGCAGCGAGTAGAGCAGGTGAAAGAGGTAGCCGGGAGCATCCGCCTCGTTGCCGAACTGGACCGTGTGGACCTCGCGGAGCTCGTCGAACACGCCTCGAAGGAAGGCGACCGGGGTCAGCAAGGCGAACGGGGTCCCCAGGGCGAAGCCCACGACCGCGAGACCGGCGCCCGCGACCGTGTCCCGGCCCACGAGGCGGTGCCACGCCGGCCGGCCCGGATGCCGGGCGGCGTGGGCGACCAGGAGGCCCAGGAAGGCGAGGCCGCCGGGATACTTCATGGACGTCGCGAGCCCGGCCGCGAGCCCGGCCACCCAGGCGTCCCGGGCACGACCGCCACGCCAGTAGCGGAGCGCGCAGAAGGTCGAGAGCGTGACCAGAAAGGTGAGTGGCACGTCCGTCGTGACCCAGTGCGAGTCCCGAACGTGGAGGAAATCGACGGCCAGCAACCCGGCCGCCAGGATCGCCACCGTCCGGCCGTACGCGAGGCGCCCGGTGAAGTAAAGGACCGCCAGCGTGGCGGTCCCGAAGAGCGCCGTGAGGACACGGGCCACGAGGTAGAACTGTGCGGGGTTCCGGGCGAACGACCCCGCCACCCCGTCGGGCGACGGACCGAACACGAGGCCGTAGACGCCCGCCACCACGTACATGTAGAGGCTGGGCCAGTTGAAGAACCGCGGGTTCAGGTCCCCTTGATGGAAGCGGACCGCCCGTTCCACGATGCGGGGCTCGTCGGGGTGGTACAGGTCGGGCAGGCCATACGAGACGCTCCACGCCCGGAGCGCGAGGCCGAGTGCGAGAACGAGCGCCAGCCCCAGACGGACGGTCGAGTCAGACCGTCCCGTAGACGATGAGCCAGGGGAAGGCGGTGGTCCGAACGCGGACGGCGAGCTCGCGCCCGCAGAACGCCGCGAACTCGCGGGCCCCCCAGTGCTGGACGTGGTCCGAGGGATCCCCGAGCCGGGCGAGGTTCTTTCCTCGGAGGAGGTTGCCAGCCCGGAAGAACGGCTCATGGGGCACACTGATGAGGCAGCCGACGCGAGCCACCCGCCGGAGCTCCCGGAGCGCGCGCAACGGCTCGGGCAGATGCTCCAGAACCTCGAGGCACACCACGAGGTCGAAGCACTGGTCCCCGAAGGGCAGCTCGCATGCGTCCCCTCTCACGAGCGTAGCGCCCGGGCAGCGCACGCGCGCCTGCCTGAGCGCCGTCTCATCGAGCTCGAGCCCGTCGAATCGGGTTCCCGGCAGGCGCTCGGCCAGGGTCGCCAAGACGACGCCCTCGCCGCAGCCGACTTCCAGCACGCGGCGAGGGCTCTGGGTGGCGGCCAGCTCCGATACCCGCTGCAGGAAGCGCCCGACCAGGTACCGGACGACCGGGTTCTTCGACCGATACTTCCCCTCGTTATCGCTCCGCTGGGCCCCGGCGATCAATCCAGTCGGCGCCGGATGGAGACGTCGTCGGAGCTCCGCGCCTGGTAGCTCAGCACCAGCTCGCTGAGGAGTCCGACGGCGAAGAACTGCACCCCGACCAGCATGCTCAGCACACCGAAGGCCAGGAGCGGCCGCTGGCCGATTGGCTGGGCGCCCGACAACCAGATGCCGGTGAGGTAGAGGTTCACGCCGAACCCCACCGTCCATGCGATCAGCCCGAGCCCTCCGAAGAGGTGGAGGGGTCGCCGCGTGTACCGGGTGAGGAACAGCACCGTCAGGAGGTCCAGGAAACCGCGCCAGAGCCGGGCCGAACCGAACTTCGATCGGCCGTACCGGCGCGGGCGATGGTGCACGGGCACCTCGGTGACCTGGAAACCGCGCCAGGCGGCGAGGGCCGGAATGAAACGATGGAGCTCTCCGTACAGCCGGAGCTCCTCGACCACCTCTCGCCGGTAGATCTTGAGGCCCGAGTTGAAGTCGTGGAGCCGGATCCCGGTCAGGAAGCCGGTGACCCAGTTGAACAGCCGGGACGGCCAGGTCTTGGACCGTGGGTCCTGACGATCCTGCTTCCAGCCCGATACCAGGTCGAAGCCATCCTCGAGGCGGGCAAGGAGCTTGGGCACCTCGGCAGGATCGTCCTGGAGATCGGCGTCCAGAGTGACGATGACGTCTCCCTGCGCCTCGCGGAAGCCCACGGCCAGCGCTGCGGCCTTGCCGAAGTTGCGTCGGAGCTGCAGGCCGCGAACTCGGGGGTCCTCGAGCCGGAGCTTCTCCACCCGCTCGAAGGACCCGTCGCGGCTGCCGTCGTCGACGAAGAGGATCTCGTACGGACGACCGAGGCGCGTGAGCACCTCGGTCAGCTCGCGGTGGAGGACGCCCAGGCTCTCGACCTCATCGAGGATCGGCAGGACCACCGACACCTCGATCTGAGCCAATGGGCGTCCTCCCCCGCTCGCGTTGCTGATGCCTACGGGCAATCGTTCAGAGTCGCGGAGAAGTCGATCTTGCCGTTGTTCTTGTCGTAGGTCCGGGTACCGCCGGTGCACTGCCACGTCGGGGTCGGGGTCACCAGGCCCTCGACGCTCGCGATCGCCGACGGGAAGCTGCCGTTGTGCTTGCCGTAGTAGATGGCGACACCGGACCGCATGGCGGCCACGTTGCCCTGGTCGGCGGCAAGCTTGGCCTTCTTCTGGATGTCCTGGAACACGGTGATTGCGACCGCGGCGATGATAGCAATGATCGCCACGACCACCATGAGCTCGACGAGGGTCAAGCCCTTTTGGCTACGAAGCTGCTGCCTGAACATCTGTCTACCTCCTCATACGCTGGGTTGGGGTGAACTGCACCGAAATCCTACGCCCGCCTACGCACACGGCGGGAGGTAGAGCAATTCCGGTGCCGAGCCCGGATGCCCCCGAAAACCCACCTTTGTGGGCTCCACGGCACGATCCGGATCTCTCGCCGGCGACCGGTCTGAGGGACACTACAGACCGTAACATCGCGTCGTATTTGACGAAACACAGTCTGGCAAGATTAGCGGCGCCCCTACCGCAAATTGTCACTGAGGAGGCTCGTCCTGGCCGCCATCGGACCCCGCGCCGCGATCGATCATCTCGTACTTCTGGAGACGATAGCGAAAGGATCGGAAACCGGTGCCGAGCAGCTGAGCGGCTCGACTCTGGACGCCGTCGACACGCTCGAGGGCCCGCCGGATGAGATCCCGCTCGATCTGCTCCATGAGCTTGTCCAGATCGATCCCCTCCGGCGGGAAGTCGACGTGGAAGGCGTCGGGTGCCCGGGGCCGGCGCAGCGACTCCGGCAGGCTCTCGGGCCGGAGGATCGGCCCGGGCTCGAGGGTCATGGCCCGCTCGATCACGTTCTCCAGCTCCCGGATGTTCCCGGGCCAGGCGTACGCCTCGAGGCACGCCAGGGCCTCGGGCGAGAGCACCTTGGCGGTCGCGCCGGCCAGCTCGGTGAACTTCTGCAGGAAGTGGTTGGCCAGGAGCGGGATATCCTCCCGGCGCTCCCGCAAGGACGGGAGGGCGACCGAAATGACGTTCAGCCGGTAGAAGAGGTCCTCCCGGAAGGTGCCGCGCGCCATCGCCTGGGCGAGGTCCCGGTTCGTCGCGGCGACGATCCTGACCTCCACCCGCAGGGGCTTCGTCCCCCCGACCGGCCGGATCTCCTTGTCCTCGAGCACCCGGAGGAGCTTCGCCTGAAGGTGCGTGGACATCTCGCTGATCTCGTCCAGCAGGAGCGTGCCGCCGTCCGCCGTCTCGAACAGCCCCTGCTTGTTGGCGATGGCGCCCGTGAAGGCGCCGCGCACATGTCCGAAGAGCTCCGACTCCATCAGCTCGGACGGAATGGCCGCGCAGTTGACGGCCACGAACGGCCCGTTCTTCCGGCCCGAGTTGAAGTGGATGGTCTTGGCCAGGAGCGTCTTCCCGGTGCCGCTCTCGCCGGTGAGGAGAACCGTGGCACGGGACTCGGCGAGCCGGCTGATGGTCGCGAAGAGCTCCTGCACCTTGACGCTCTTGCCGACCATGTTGCCGAGCGTGTAGCGGAGCTCGACCTCGCGCCGGAGCCGCTGGTTCTCCCATCGCAGGCGGCGCTCCTCGAGGGCCTTCCGGACGACCAGCTTCAGCTCGTCGATCTTGAACGGCTTGATGAGGTAGTCGTAGGCGCCTTCCTTGAGGGCCTGGATCGCGGTCTCGGTCGTGGCGAATGCCGTGACGATCACCACCGCCACGGTCTCGCTGAGCTCCTTCAGGCGCCGCAGCGTCTCGAGCCCGTCCATCCCGGGCATCTTGAGATCCACCAGGGCGAGGTCGACCGGCGCCTCGGCCATGATCCGGAGCGCCTCCTGGCCGGACGCCGCCGCCGTGACCTCGAAACCGTCCCGGCCCAGGGTGATGGTCAGGAATTCCCTCAGGCTCTGGTCGTCGTCGACGATGAGCACGCGCTCGATCACGGGCCTAGGCCTCGCTCACCGGCAGGGAGATCGTAAACCGGGTCCCCCGGTAGGGCTCGCTCTGGACTCGCATCTCGCCCCCGTGGTCCTCGACGATCCGGTGGGCGATGGCGAGCCCGAGCCCGGTCCCTTGTGGCTTGGTCGTGTAGAAGGGCTCGAAGACCTGGGTCAGCTCCGCCGCCGTGATGCCGACCCCGGTGTCCTCGACCGTGATCTCGACCACGGGTCGGCCCGACTCCGGCGTCACGGCCTTAACACGCACGCGGAGCTCCCCGCCCTGCGGCATCGCTTCGACCGCGTTCAGGCACAGGTTCCACAGCGCCTGGCGCATCTGGGACGGGTCGACGTCTGCCTTGACGGTCGGCTCGACCACCTCGCGGCGCATCTGCACCCGAGGCGCGTCCGCGCCCTGGAGCCCGCTCTGGTGGCCCAGCATGAGGAGGATCTCGTCGAGCATCCCTCCGACGTCGGTGGGCACGCGCACGAGGTGCGGCGGCCGGGAGAACTGGAGGAAGTCGCGGATGATCGCGTCCAGGCGGTCCGACTCCCGCAGGACGATGTCCATGAGGCGTCGGTCGTCTCCTTTGGGGTCGAGGCTCCCGCCCAGGACCTCGACGGACCCCCGGATGGAGCCGATCGGGTTGCGGATCTCGTGGGCGAGGCCCGCGGCCAGGCGCCCGATCGCCGCGAGCCGGTCCGCCTGGCGCACCTGTTCCTCCATGCGCTTGATGTCGGTGAGGTCCTGGAACGAGCAGATCGCTCCGCGGCCACGCCGGAGGAAGGCGAGACTCATCCCGACCGAGATGCGGGACCCGTCCGGCCGGGCGAGCTGGGCCTCGGAGCGCGTCCGCCCGGTGCCGCCGCTCTCGAGGCCCTCCCACACGCTCGCGAACGGCGGCGCGTCGGGGAAGAGCGTCTCCCAGCTCGCTCCGCGCAGCTCGACCTCGCGCCGCCCGCAGAGCGCCTCGGCGGTGCGGTTCACGGATGTGACCGTCCCCCGCCGATCGAAGGTCAAGAGACCGCTCGCGACGCTCTGCACGATGTCCTCGTGGAGTGCCCGGAGGGCGGCGAGGCTGGCCTCGCTGCGGTGCGCCTGACCACGCGCCTGGCGTAGGCGGTTGGAGAGGTACGTGCCGAGGTACGCCATGATGAACGAGGCACAGAAGTTGGCACTGATGAGAAGGATCGTGAGGCTGCCCTCCACGCCGACGTTGCGCGCGAGGGCATGGTCGGCCGCGGGGGGCAGCCATCGGTAGAACTGAGCGCCCAGCATGAGACCGTGCAGGAACACCGCCACGGTGGCCACGCCGAAGCTCTCCCGCGGGGCCACGACGATGCTGGCCGTGAGGATCGACACCAAGTAGAGAAACGGAAAGACGCTGTACGGGCCGCCGGTGAGATAGATCAGGACGGTTTCGAGGATGATGTCCCCGTAGATCTGCACCTCGGCGAGCCGGACGAGGTTCCGGACCCGTGTGGACAGCCCTAGATAGATGGCGGAGAGCAGGTAGCTCGCCGCGAACAGCGCCAGGAGCGGGGGGAGCGGGAACAGGGGCCGGCCGCTGAGATGCGCCCCCAGCAGCGCGGCCGCGAGCACGGTGACGACGCCGGTCCGGCCGAGCGCCAGCCAGCGAACCGCCGCCTGCCCTTCCGGGGGCCCCGTCATCTCGCCCCTTCCCCACCCCCGGCGGGACCTACTTGACCAGGGTCACCACCTTGAAGATCGGCAGGTAGATCGCGATGACGATGCCACCGATCACCACGCCGAGGAAGACGATGAGCAGCGGCTCCAGGAGCGACGTCAGTCCCGCGACCGCGACGTCGACCTCGTCCTCGTAGTAGTCGGCGACCTTGGCCAGCATGTTGTCGAGGGCGCCGGTCTGCTCACCGACGATGACCATCTGGACCACCATCGGGGGGAAGACGCCGCTGTCCTTCAGGCGCTCGCCGAGCGTCTGCCCGGCCATGACCCGCTCGCGCGCCGACATGACGGCGTTCTCGACGACTTGGTTGCCCGCGGTCTTGGCGGTAATGCGCAGGGCGTCGATGATCGGCACGCCGCCGCCGAGGAGAGCCGACAGGGTCCGCGTGAACCGGGCGATGGCGATCTTCCGCACCAGCGGGCCGAAGATCGGCGCCCGGAGGAGGAAGCGATCGACGGCCAGGCGCCCGGCAGTGGTCCGGTACCACATTCGGAAGCCGTACATCGCCCCGGCCCACAGGATCAGGATGATGTACCAGTACTTCACCACGCCGTTGCTGGCCATGATCACGATGCGGGTCGGGAGCGGCAGCGGCACGCCCGCGTTGTTGAAGAACGCCGCGAAGATCGGAATGATGAAGACCATGAGGAAGGCCACGACCAGCACCGCGATGGTCATGACCAGGACCGGATAGACGACGGCCATCTGCACCCGGTGCTTCAGCGCCTGGGCCTTCTCCAGGTACGTGGAGAGCCGGGACAGCATGGAGTCCAGGACACCGCCCGTCTCGCCGACGTGCACGAGGTTGACGTAGAGCTCGTCGAAGACGCGGGGAAAGCGCCCGAGCGCGTCGGAGAGCGTCGATCCCGACTCGACGTCGGACGCCACCTTGGCGATGATGTCCTGGAATTTCTTCCGCTCCATCTGCATGCCCAGCGTCTGCAGGCACTGGACGAGCGGTAGGCCCGCCGCGATCATCGTGGCGAACTGCCGGCTGAAGACGGAGATGTCCTTGCCGCGGACCCCGCCGAGGAGGGTGCTTAGACCGGGCAGGTCCTCGAACGAGAACTTGGCGCCGACGCCGCGCTTGACGGCGATGTTCTGGACGACGATCCCCTGCGACCGGAGCTGACGGGCGGCCGACCGCTCGTCCGACGCGGTGATCTCCGCCCGCACCTGGCCTCCGCCCGCTGTGACGCCGCGATACGTGTAGTTCGGCATGGCTCCCCCCGTGTCGTCCCCGTCAGCGGGACGCCGCTGCCACCGGTTGGTCCATCATGCGGAGCAGCTCGTCCGGATATGAGCTTCGAGAGAGCGCCTCCGGTCGCGAGATGTGGCCGCGGAGGTACAGGTTCGCGAGTGACTGGTTCATCGTCTGCATCCCGAACTTCTGGCCCGCCTGCATCGCCGAGTAGATCTGGTGCACCTTCTCCTCGCGGATCATGTTCCGGATCGCCGGCGTGGCGATCAGGATCTCCATGGCGAGCGAGCGGCCGCGGCCATCGCGTCGCGGCACGAGGAGCTGGTTGAAGACCGCCTCCAGCACGAGCGCCAGCTGGGCCCGGACCTGGGACTGCTGGTGGGGCGGAAACACGTCGATGATGCGGTCGATCGACTGGGCGCACGAGTTCGTGTGCAGGGTGGCGAAGGTGAGGTGACCGGTCTCCGCGATCGTCAGCGCCGCCTGGATGGTCTCGAGATCCCGCATCTCGCCGATGAGCACGACGTCCGGGTCCTGGCGCAGGACGTACTTCAGGGCGGCCGGGAAGGAGTGCGTGTCGCTCCCGACCTCGCGCTGGTTCACCAACGCCTTCTGGTGCTGGAACAGGTACTCCAGCGGGTCCTCGACGGTGACGATGTGGACGTCCCGCTCCCGGTTGATCCGGTCGAGCATGGCCGCCATCGAGGTCGTTTTCCCGTGTCCGGTCGGGCCGGTCACCAAGATGAGCCCCTTGTGCCGCTGGATCAGCTGGGTGCAGATCTCCGCCGGCAGCCCGAGCTCCTGGAAGCTCTTGGGCTGGTGGGGAATCGAGCGGATGGCGACGCCCACGGCGCCCCGCTGCCGGTAGACGTTGACGCGATAGCGCGAGAGCCCGACGACGCCGTAGGAGAAGTCCAGCTCGTGGTTCGACTCGAACCGCTCCCGCTGCTCCGCGTTGATCAGGCTATAGGCGAGGGCCTTCGTCTGCTCCCCGTCGAGGGGCGCGTAGTCCAGGGCCACCAGGTGGCCGTGGACGCGCAGCGTCGGCGACGCGCCGGCCGTGATGTGCAGATCCGACGCGTTCCTCTCCGCCATGGCGACGAGAAGATCGCGCATCGACACTGTCTGGTTCACGTTGCTCCTCCCTAGCCCTCGGTGGCCCTCAGTCGGCGAACGTCACGCGGAGGACCTCGTCGATCGTGGTCAGCCCGTTTGCCACCTTCCGGAGGCCGGTCTGGCGGAGGGTCCGCATGCCGGCCTTTACGGCGATGTCCTTGAGCTCGTTGGCGGGCCGCTGCCGCACGATCGCTTCCTGGAGCTCGGGTATCATCCACATGATCTCGTGCACGGAGATACGGCCCTTGTAGCCCGTGTTGGCGCAGTTCGCGCACCCCTTGCCCGCGTAGATGCGCACGCCCTCGGCCTCCTCGGGACGGAAGCCCACGTCGATCAGGGCGGACACCGGCACCTGGACGGGCTCGCGGCACTCCAGGCAGATCCGCCGGACCAGGCGCTGGGCGATGACCAGGAGCAGCGACGAGGAGATGAGGAAGGGCGGGATCCCCATGTCCTGCAAGCGCGTGACCGTGCTGGGGGCGTCGTTCGTGTGCAGGGTGGAGAACACCAGGTGGCCCGTCAGGGCGGCGCGGATCGCGATCTGCGCCGTCTCGAGGTCGCGCATCTCTCCGACCAGGATGACGTCCGGATCCTGCCGGAGGAACGCCCGCAGGGCGGCGGAGAAGTTGTAGCCGATGTCCTCGCGGACGAGCACCTGGTTGACTCCGGCGATGTTGAACTCGACGGGGTCCTCGGCCGTGATGATGTTGATGTCGGGGTTGTTGATGGTGGCGATCGCGGCGTAGAGCGTCGTGCTCTTGCCGCTGCCGGTGGGCCCCGTGCACAGGATCATGCCGTAGGGCGTCGTGATGATCTTCTTGAACCGCGCGAGGTCGTCCTCTTCGAACCCCAGGCGGGCGAGGTCCAGGACGACGCTGCCCTTGTCCAGGACGCGCATGACGATCTTCTCGCCGTAGATCGTGGGCAAGGACGAGACGCGCAGGTCGATCTCGCGGTTCTGGAACTTCACGGAGAGCCGACCGTCCTGGGGGAGGCGCCGCTCCGCGATGTCGAGATTCGCCATGATCTTGACGCGCGACAGGATGGCCGGCTCCATCTGCTTGGGGGGATTCATCATGTCGTGGAGCACGCCGTCGATCCGGTAGCGGACGCGGAAGACCTTCTCGTACGGCTCCAGATGGATGTCCGAGGCGCGCTTCCGGATGGCGTCGGCGATGATCAGGTTCACGAACCGGATCGTCGGAGCTTCCTCGGCTTCCCGTCCCAGCTCCGCGATGTCGACCTTCGACGCCTGGGACACCAGCTCCAGGCTGGCGTCGACGCCGGTGGACTCCTGGTCGATGAGCTTCTTGATGTCGTCGACGCCCGAGCTGTAGTTGTGGTCGATCGCCGCCCGGATGGCGCTCTCGGCGGCCAGCACGGGGATGACGTGCAGCCCGGTGGCGAACTGGACGTCGTCGATCGCGAGCACCACGGTCGGGTCCGACAGGGCCAGGGTCAGCGTGTTCCCGACCTTCCGGACGGGGAACACCTGGTACTTCTGGACGATCTCCTTGCGGACCAGCCGCAGGATGTCGGGGTCGACTTCGACCCGCCCGAGGTTGATCACGGGGATGCCGTACTTCCGGCTGAGGAAGTCGAGGAGCTCGTCCTCCGTGATGAAGGCCAGCCGTGTCAGGACCGTCGACAGCCGCTCCCCGGATCGGCGCTGGTCGACCGTGGCCTTCTGCGCCTGGTCCTGGCTGAGCAGGTTCTCCTTGACGAGCAGTTCGAGCAGACGCGGGTTCACGCTTGGACGTCCTGTTCCCGGGGCGACATCAGGCTTCCGCTTTCCGACCCAGCGTCTCGTTCACCAGTTCGACGAAGCGATCCAGCCCTGAGCCCTTCTCGAAGAATGAAACCCCCTGGTGGTGCGCGACCTTCTTGGCGAGGGTCTCGCCGACCAGACCGGTGATGAGAATGACGGGCAAGTCCCCTCCGGCGCGCCGGATGGCGTCCAGCACGACGAGGCCATCCATGTCCGGCATCATGATGTCGAGCACCGCCAGGTCCGGCGCCGTCTCCTCGAACTTCCGGAGCGCCTCCTGGCCGGACGTTGCCCGGATCACCTCGTGGCCCTCGAGTGTCAGGATGTCATCCAAGACATCCAGGACTGCCGGGGCGTCATCAGCGACGAGGATGCGTGCCATCTCAGCCTTGAGCGGGTGAATTCTGGCAGCCTCGGAGCCGGAACGGACCAAAATTTGTCATCGCGGAGGCAGGAAGGAGCAAGGGTCGTACCAGCGCCGGTTAGGCGTCGTCAGCCGGCCCGGGCCTTCGCCAGTCCCAGAAAGGCGCCAAACGCCTGATAAGCGTCGTCGTGAAACAGCACGAGATGGATCCGGCGGAGGCTCGACTCGGGGGTCGCCGCGAAATGGGCCCGCAAGCCGCCGATCATCGCCTCTGCCGAATCCTTGGGATCCATCCGACCGGCGCCCGTCCCGAAGGCCGGCAAGGCGACCGTGTGCAGCCGGAGCTCCTCGGCGCGCCGCAGGGAGTTGACGGTGGCGCGCTGGACGAGGTCGGGGGTGGGCCGGATATCCGATCCCATGACCGCGGCATGAATCACGTAGTTGGCGGCGAGGTTGCCGGCCGTCGTCACCACCGCGTCGCCGCCCTCGACGGGACCCTGTTGCATGGCCTCTTCCTCGACGATCGTGCCGCCCTTCCGCTTGATCGTCGAGGCGACGCCCGTGCTCATGGAGAACTCGCAGTTCGCGGCGTTCACGATGGCATCGACCTCGTATTCGGTGATGTCACCGCGCTCGAGGTAGACGTCCACGGGGCCCACCCGCACTTTCATCGGCTTCTCCACGCTCCTCTCCCCTCAGGGCTTTTTTTCCTGGGATTTCGCCTGTGTCCAGAGCCGTTCCAGCTCGTCGAGTGGCCGGCCCGCCAGTCCCCGGCCCTCGCCGCGCACCGCGTCCTCCATCGACTCGAATCGCCGCCCGAACCGCTTGACCGCCGCCTGCAGCGCACCTTCGGGCTCCACGCTCGCCAGCCGGGCGACGTTGACGACGGCGAACAGGAGATCTCCGATCTCGGCCCGAAGCTCTTCGCCGCCTCCCCGCCGGAGCGCTTCGGCGACCTCGTCCACCTCCTCGCGGACCTTCTCGAGGGCCCCGGTCGCGTCAGGCCAATCGAAACCCACGCGCGATGCCTTCTGCTGGACGCGCTCTGCGTGGTGCAGGGCCGGCAGCCCGCGGGGGACACCCGCGAGGGCCGACCGCGCCGGACCGTTTCCCTCGGACGCCTTGATCGCCTCCCACTGGGCCAAGGCCTCGGCCGCCGACCCGACCGCCCGCTCTCCGAAGACGTGCGGGTGCCGCCGGGTCATCTTGGCGATCAGCGTTTCCAGGAGCTCGGCCATCGAGAACTCACCGCGCTCCTGCGCCAGATGAGAGTGGAAGACGACCTGGAACAGGAGATCGCCTAGCTCCTCGCGGATGCTCGTGGCGTCGCCAGTGTCGAGGGCGTCGAGGACCTCGTACGTCTCCTCGACGAGATACGGGCGGAGGGAGTCACGCGTCTGCTCTCGGTCCCAGGGACAGCCGCCCTCACCGCGCAGGCGGGCCATCATCGTCAGCAACTCGAGGAAACGCTGACCGGCGTCTGCGCTCGACATCGGGGCCACCATCGTGGGCGCTCTGCGTGGGCGATGACACGCAACCCCCGCAGGGCGCGGCCAGTATAGCATGGGCCCAAGAACGGCTGCGGTGGCTTGTCGGGGGCCGAACGGTATGTTAGCGTCGGGTCGCTTCCGGGGGCTCGGCCCCGAGCCCCGTACCCGAGGAGGAGCATCCGTGTCGGAGCGCGAACCCGAGCCCGGCTTCACGGTGGTAGACCGCCGACGGCGGGGAGAGGACGAGACCCCGTCGGATCCGGCGCCCCCGCCGATCGTCGGGCCATCTCGCCCGGCGCCCGCGCCTCCGCGGGAGTCGCCGGTCAACCCACCCCCTGGCCCAGCCATGGCGGGACCCAGCGGCCCGCCGCGGGCCGATCTCACCTCGCTGCTGGTCATGCTCTACGGGGACGCCATGGCGAACCTTGGCCAGGCGCCCGATCCGGTCAGTGGGCGGCCGCACGTCGACCTCGATCAGGCCCGGTTCGCCATCGACCTCCTCGCGATGCTCCAGGAGAAGACGCAAGGGAATCGCACCCCGGACGAGAGCGCCGTCCTCGAGGAGATGCTCGCGGGCCTTCGGATGGGGTTCGTCCGGATCAGCCAGGGCCGGCGCGGAGGCCCCGAGCCCCGCCCGCGCGCCTAGCCCGGGGAGCCCGCCCCGGGGCCGGACCGCCGCCTGGTGTGGATGACGAGTCGCCCGGGCTCGACGTCCACACGCTCGACGACGCGCGGCATCCGCCAGATCAGGGCCGACGGTCGCCCCCCCAGGAGGCGCCAGAGCACGGCCACCGGCACCGGCTGACGCCCGATCCACGCCTTCCGCGCCACGAACTCCGCACGCCCCTCGCGGACCACGATCTCGCCGCTCGCCGCGACCCATAGTGGGCAGTCTTCCACGAACGCGGGGAGGACCCGGCCCAGCCCGGCGCTGACCCCGGCCGCCACGAGCCGCCCCAGGGTCGTGACGCCCCCCGCCCCGATCCCGTCGGCGTCGATCCAGACCTGGACCGGCCAGACTGGCGGGTCCCTGACCTCCACGTGGCCAGCCAGAAAGGCATTGACGTCTGCCGCGGTCAGGAGGAGGGGGTCCCGGCGGGAGCTGAGGCCGGCATCCCGGAGGAGGAGCTGAGCGAGGACGCCCTGGAAGCGCCGGCCGGCGGCAGCATCGGGGGCGGCGCGCTGAGCCTGGTCCGGCCAGCCCAGGGCCATCACGGCCAGCCAGGTCCCGGCGGCGGCAACCCCGAGGGTTACCAGGGCCAGAGCCAGGAGACCGCGGCGGACCTGTGGGCGAGCCATCGGAGGCACCATACGGCGGGCCAGGGTTCGGAGGCAACCTTGACAGCGCTCATATCAGCTTGTATACCAAGTATCGACTCAGATCACTCAGGAGGGCCGGCCTCATGGATCGGTGGCGGCTTCATCGGTTCGACCCCTTCCGCGACCTCTCGGATATCCAGGCCGAGATCAGCCGGGCATTCGACTCCTACTTCGGGCCTCGACCCCGGACGGCCGCGGCGGACCGGACCTGGGCGCCCGCGATCGACGTCTACGAGACCCGCGACGATCTCGTCGTGGCGGTCGAGCTGCCCGGGGTGCAGGAGAAGGACATCCGCGTCACGATGACCGGCGACGTCCTCTTACTGTGCGGGCAGCGCGGGATCGCGGCCGAGGCCCGCGAGGAGAACTACCACCGCATCGAGCGCTGGTCCGGCACCTTCGAGCGCGCCGTCAAGCTGCCCATCCCGGTCCAGGCGGACCGGATCCGGGCCAGCTACAAGGACGGCGTCCTCGAGGTCCGGCTCCCGAAGCTCCCGGCCCCCCGGCCGCGCGAGATCAAGGTCGAGGTCGGCTAGGAAGAACCCGGCGGCCCGCGCGGGCGCGCCTGAAATAGACAAGGAGAGACTCAGACATGGCCAAGGTCATCGGCATCGATCTCGGAACCACCAACTCCGTCGTGGCCGTCGTGGAGGGGGGCGATCCGGTCGTGATCCCCAACACGGAAGGCAACCGCCTCACGGCCTCCGTGGTCGGCTTCGCCAAGGAGGGTGAGATCCTCGTCGGCCAGGTCGCGAAGCGCCAGGCCATCACGAACCCCGAGAACACCGTCTTCTCGATCAAGCGCTTCATGGGGCGCCGCTACGACGAGGTGCTGCAGGAGATCAAGCTCGTGCCCTACAAGGTCGTGAAGACCAGCGGCGACGCGCGCGTCGAGATCCGCGGCAAGCAGCACGCGCCGCCGGAGATCTCCGCGATGATCCTGCGCAAGCTCAAGGAGGCCGCCGAGGCCTATCTCGGGGAGAAGGTCACGAAGGCCGTGATCACGGTGCCCGCCTACTTCAACGACAGCCAGCGGCAGGCGACCAAGGACGCGGGGACGATCGCCGGGCTCGAGGTCCTGCGCATCGTGAACGAGCCCACGGCCGCCGCGCTCGCCTACGGGCTCGACAAGAAGAAGGACGAGACCATCGCGGTGTACGACCTCGGCGGCGGCACCTTCGACGTCTCGATCCTGGAGATCGGCGAGGGCGTCTTCGAGGTCAAAGCCACCAACGGCGACACCCATCTGGGCGGTGACGACTTCGACCAGCGCATCATCGAGTGGATCGGCGAGGAGTTCCGCAAGGAGCACGGCATCGACCTCCGCAAGGACCGCATGGCGCTCCAGCGTCTGAAGGAAGCGGCCGAGAAGGCCAAGATGGAGCTGTCCACGACGCTCCAGACGGAGATCAACCTGCCGTTCATCACCGCCGACGCGAGCGGCCCCAAGCACCTCGTCATGACGCTGACGCGGGCCAAGCTCGAGTCCCTGGTCATGGACCTCATCGAGCGGACGGCCGAGCCCTGCCGGCAGGCGATGAAGGACGCCGGGCTCACCGCCAATCAGATCGACGAGGTGATCCTGGTGGGCGGCCAGACGCGCATGCCCAAGGTCCAGGAGCTCGTGCGAGACCTGTTCGGCAAGGAGCCCCACAAGGGGGTCAACCCGGACGAGGTCGTCGCGGTCGGCGCGGCCATCCAGGCCGCCATCCTGGCCGGCGAGGTCAAGGACGTGGTGCTCCTGGACGTGACACCGCTGTCCCTCGGCATCGAGACTCTGGGCGGGGTCATGACTCGCCTGATCGAGCGGAACACGACCATCCCGACGAAGAAGTCGGAGGTGTTCACCACCGCGGCCGACAGCCAGACCTCGGTGGAGGTGCACGTGCTCCAGGGCGAGCGCCAAATGGCGCGGGACAACCGCACCCTCGGGAAGTTCCACCTCGTGGGCATCCCCCCGGCGCCGCGCGGCGTGCCGCAGGTCGAGGTCACCTTCGACATCGACGCCAACGGCATCCTCAACGTGTCGGCCAAGGACCGCGCGACGGGCAAGGAGCAGGCCATCACGATCACCGCGTCCTCGGGCCTGACGAAGGACGACATCAACAGCATGGTCCGGGACTCCGAGACCCACGCCGAGGAGGACAAGCAGCGCCGCGAGGAGATCGAGGTCAAGAACCAGGCCGACTCGCTCGCGTACAGCCTCGAGCGCCAGCTCGCCGAGCACGGGGACAAGGTGGCGGCGGCCGACAAGGCGGCGATCGAGGAGGCCATCAAGGAGGTCCGCGAGGCGCTCAAGGCCGACGACGTGGCGCGGGTCAAGCGGGCCAGCGAGGCGCTGACCAAGGCCTCGCACAAGATGGCGGAAGCCCTGTACCAGAACGCCCAGGCCAAGAGCGGTCCGGGCGCCGGCCCCGACGCCGGCCGGAGCGGGAACGGCCGGACCAAGACGGCCGAGGGCGAGGTCGTGGATGCGGAGTTCGAAGACCTGGGGCCGAAGGCCTAGCGCCGCGCGGAGCCAGGGGGCGACGGAGAGCCTCGGGTGGTGAAGCGGGACTACTACGAGCTCCTCGGGGTCTCGCGGCAGAGCCCGGTGGAGGAGATCCGCCGGGCGTACCGCCGACTCGCCCGGCGCTACTCGCCGGACGTGAACCTGTGGGACGCGCGGGCCGAGGGGCTGTTCGAGGAGATCCGCGAGGCGTATCGCGTCGTCGGGGATCCGGCGGCGCGGGCTCTCTACGATCGGCTCGGGCACCAGGCCTTCGAGCCGGCGCGGGACGGTGACGCCGCGCCGGTCGGGCGCGGCGACGACATCCACTACGCGATCGAGCTCGAGATGGGCGAGGCGCTGCGCGGCGGCCGGGCCGAGATCGACCTGACGCGGCTGGAACCCTGTGAGGTCTGCGGGGGCGGCGGCGGCGCCGGCGGCCAGCTGGCCGGACCGTGCCCGGCGTGCCATGGCCGGCCCCTCCGCATCGCCGTGGATCGGGATCGCCCGGTCGCGGCCCGGTGCGGGACCTGCCGCGGCCGAGGCTGGCTCCTGCCGCCACCCTGCGCGGAGTGCGGCGGCCGCGGGACGCGCGCCCGGTCGCGACGGATCGAGGTCATGATTCCCGCCGGTGTCGACACGGGCGCCCAGGTGCGCGTCCTGGGCGAGGGCCACGCCGCGCCCGCGCCCGGTCGTCGGGGCGATCTGATCGTCATCACGCGAGTGCGGCCTCACGCCTTCTTCAGCCGCAAGGGGGATCACCTGCACTGCGAGGTGCCCGTGACGGTGCCCGAGGCGGCGCTGGGCGCGCGGATCCAGATCCCCACTCCCGACGGACCGGTGACGCTGACGATTCCCGGCGGGACGCAGTCGGGCCAGACGCTCCGGGTGCGCGGGAAGGGCTGTCCCCGTCTGGATCGCGACGGGCGGGGCGACCTGCTCGTCCAGATCCAGGTCGTGGTCCCGCGGAATCCCGACCCCGCGCTCCAGGAGGTGCTGCAGGCGCTGAGACGGCTCCTCCCGGGCGACCCGAGGGCCGAGCTCTGGGGGGCGCGGGACGGGGCCGAGCGTCGGGCGGGAGGCGGCCGGTGAGCGACCGGGGCCGCCCGCTCTACCGCATCAGCGTGGTGGCCGAGATGCTGGCGCTGCATCCCCAGACGCTCCGGCTCTACGAGAAGAAGGGTCTGATCCGGCCCAGCCGGACGACGGGGCGGACCCGCGTCTACTCCGCGGAAGACGTCGAGGAGATCCGGCTGATCCTCAGGCTGGGCCGGGAGCTCGGAGTGAATCTCGCGGGGATCGAGATCATCTTAAAGATGCGACGCCAGATGCAGGCGATGCAGCAGGAGCTGGAGGCGGTGGCCTCCCACGGTCGTCACGAGCCCGGCGGGCCCGCTCCTGATGGGGCCGTCGTGCAGCAGGGCGGGCTGGTCCGAGTCCCGGACCGGCAGCTCCGCAAACTCGAGGTCTAGACGGGAGCGAGAATGGCACGTTCACGATCGAGCAAGCGACCCGCCAACGCCCAGGCGGAGATGAAGGCGCTGCTGCTCAGCAAGCGGGCCGAGCTCGTGGCCAAGCTCCGCGAAGAGCGCGAGGGTCGCATCGAGGCGACCGCGCGGCGCGAGAAGATCGAGGGCACGCCGTTCGGAGACCGCCCGGCGCTGTCGCCCGACGACGAGCTGGGCTTTGCGGTCGCCGACCGGCGGGCAGGGATGCTCGCCCAGGTCGATCTGGCCCTCAAGAAGATGGAGGAAGGGACCTACGGTCGTTGCGAGGTATGCGAGGAAGAGATTGCGCCGGCACGGCTTCGCGCCCAGCCCTTTTCGATCCGCTGCACACGGTGCCAGGAGGCTTGGGAGCGGGACCAGTTGCGCGCTGAGGCCGGGGGCGCCCGCAGCCGGGCAGTCCCCGAAGAGACGGCATGAACGATCTCGAGATCCGAGTCGAGACGAGCCCGACCACGTCCCAGGACGCCCGCAGCGCGGGCCCTGATCGGGGCGCGACGGACGAGCTCGCCATCCTGCCGGTCCGGGAAACCGTTCTGTTCCCGCAGGCGGTCGTCCCGCTGGCGGTCGCGCGGCCGTCGTCCGTCCGTGCGGTGGACGAGGCGGTGCTGGGGGGTCGGCTGGTCGGCGTCCTGACCCAGCGCGACGCGGAGCAGGAGACCCCGGCACCCCAGGATCTCCACCGGACGGGCACCATCGCGACGATTCACCGGATGCTCAAGCAGCCCGACGGCACGATCCGGCTGGTCATCCAGGGCATCGAGCGGTTCCGGGTGGTGGAGTTCACCCAGACCACGCCGCACCTCCGGGCCCGGATCGAGCGGGTGGCGGACATCATGCCGGCGGCCGACGACGTCGAGGCTCAGGCGCTCGGGCGCCAGACGCTCACGCTCTTCCAGCGGATCGTCGAGCTGTCTCCGACGTTGTCCGACGACCTGCTGGCGCTCGTCGCCGGCGCCGGCGATGCGGGGCGGACGATCGACCTGATCGCGGCGATGCTGCCCTCCTTGACCACCGTCGAGCGCCAGACGCTCCTCGAGACCCCTGACGTGAAGACGCGCCTGAAGGCGCTCGTGGTGTCGCTCACGAAGGAAGCCGAGGTCCTGGAGCTCGGGTCGAAGATCCACTCGCAGGTTCAGAGCGAGATGACAAAGACGCAGCGGGAGTACTACCTGCGCGAGCAGCTCAAGGCGATCCAGAAGGAGCTGGGCGAAGGCGACGAGCGCACCAACGAGCTGGCCGACCTGCGGGAGAAGATCGAGGCGGCCGGCATGTCGGAGGAGGCGCACCGCGAAGCGCTGCGTGAGCTGGGCCGCCTCGAGAAGATGCCGCCGGCTGCGGCCGAGTACTCGGTCGCCCGCACGTATCTCGAGTGGCTCGTTGCCCTCCCGTGGCGCAAGGAGACCGCCGACGACATCGATCTCGGTCGGGCCCGCGAGGTGCTCGACGAGGACCACTGGGGCCTGACCAAGATCAAGGAGCGCCTCCTGGAGCACCTGGCGGTGCGGAAGCTCCGGCCCGAGGGCAAGGCCCCGATTCTCTGCTTCGTGGGCCCGCCCGGCGTCGGCAAGACGTCGCTCGGCCGGTCGATCGCGCGGGCGCTGGGGCGGAAGTTCCACCGGATCGCGGTCGGCGGGATCCGCGACGAGGCCGAGATCCGCGGTCACCGGCGAACGTACATCGGCGCCCTGCCCGGTCAGATCATCCAGGGGCTCCGGCGGTGCGAGTCGAAGAACCCGGTCTTCATGCTGGACGAGGTCGACAAGCTCGGGTACGACTTCCGGGGCGACCCGGCGTCGGCGCTGCTCGAGGTGCTCGACCCGGAGCAGAACGCGACGTTCCGGGACCACTACCTGGACGTGCCCTTCGACCTGTCGCGGGTGCTCTTCGTCACCACGGCGAACCTCTTGGATCCGATCCCGGCGCCGCTGCGCGACCGGATGGAGATCATCGAGCTGCCGGGGTACACGGAGGACGAGAAGGTCGGGATCGCCCGGCGCCACCTCTGCCCCAAGCAAGCGGTCGAGCACGGTCTCGCGCTCGACCAGGACATCGTGTTCACCGAGGCAGCGCTCCGGCTCCTCGTCCGGAGCTACACGCGCGAGGCCGGGGTGCGGAGCCTCGAGCGCGAGATCGCCGCCCTCTGCCGGAAGACCGCCCGGCGCCGGGCCGAGGGCGACCTCGCGCCGGTCACGGTGGACCCGGCCCGGGTGATGGCGCTCCTCGGATCGCCCCGCTTCCTCCCGGAGGAGGAGATCGCCGACCGGACCCGCGCCCCCGGCGTGGCCGTGGGACTCGCGTGGACTCCGGCCGGCGGGGACGTGCTCTTCGTGGAGGCGTCGCGGATGCCCGGCGGCAAGTCGCTCACGCTGACCGGGCAACTCGGTGACGTGATGAAGGAGTCCGCCCAGGCGGCCGTCTCGTGGGTGCGGGCCCATGCCGCCGAGCTCGGCATTGCGCCGGATTTCTGGATGCGCTCCGACGTGCATCTCCACGTCCCGGCCGGTGCGATCCCGAAGGATGGCCCGTCGGCCGGGGTGACCCTGGCCACCGCGCTCGTGTCGCTCCTCCGCGGTCAGCCGATCCGCCCGGGGCTCGCGATGACGGGAGAGATCACGCTCTCCGGTCGGGTGCTGCCGGTCGGGGGCATCAAGGAGAAGGTCCTGGCGGCCCACCGGGTGGGCCTCACGACCGTGGTCCTTCCGCGGCAGAACGAGCGCCAGCTCCTCGAGGACGTCCCGCCCGAGGTGAGAGGGCAGCTCGAGATCCATCTGGTGGGGAACGTGGCCGAGGTTTTGCAAATTGCTCTGCCCGATGCGTCGCGGTGGGACCCGCTGGGAGCGGAACTCGAACCCGAGCTGGTCGGGAAAGGTCTGTCCTGATCAGGAGATAGGCCCTGGATTGACACGTCTGTGGGGGCTTCGTAGACTGGCCCCTGGTCACCCAATCATGGCTCACACAAGGGCAATCTGCGTCGTCGCTCTGTCACTGGCGGCCTTTGCCACGCCCGCCGGGGCCGGCGGGACCTACCAGTTCCAGGACGACCAGGGCGTCGTCCACTACACGAACGTGCCGTCGGATCCCCGATACAGCTTTGTCCGTCGCGACCCGGAGCCCGACCGGGGCAAGCCGGCGGCGGCCGAGGGCAGCGGGACCTTGTCGCGGGGAACTCGCGCCTTCGCCCACATCATCCGCTCCGCCGCCGAGCGCTACGGGGTGGACACGCGGCTGGTAGAGGCGATCGTCCAGACGGAGTCGGCCGGTAACCCCACCGCGGTCTCGCCGAAGGGCGCCCGGGGGCTGATGCAGCTCATGCCGGAGCGCGCCGCCGAGCTCGGCGTCCGCGACTCCTTCGATCCTACGCAGAACGTGGACGGCGGGGTCCGCCACATGCGAGATCTGCTCCAGCGATTCGGCGGCGACGTGACGCTGGCCCTCGCGGCATACAATGCGGGCGAGGCTGCGGTCCGCGCCCACGGCGGCGTTCCGCCCTACGCCGAGACGCGGGAGTACGTCAAACGCGTGCGCGCGCTCTACAACGGGGCAGGACAGCTCATGTCCGGAGCGGTCGCCCTCGTCACGACGCCCCAGCGCATCTACCGCGACGTCGCCGAGGACGGCACGCTCACCTTCACGAACCTGCCACCGCGCGCCGGCGGAGGCCCCTCCCGGCGCTTCTAGCCCCGACCGCCCAAGACCGCCCTGCGGCGGTCCGCGGCCATGTCGTCTCCGTCGCTCCGACTGCTCATCACCGCCGAGAGCCCGCTCACCCGCCGGCTCCGCGGTCTGTCCTTCCGGGCGCGGCTCACGAGCTTTGCTTCGCCCGCTGACGGCATCGCGCTGCGCTGTTCGGCGCAGAGATCGCCCGGCCCGCCGCCCGCGCGACATGAGGTTTCCCCTTCGGATCTGCCAGCATCACATGATCTGTCCACCGGCTAGGGTGGAGAACCGGCCCGCCGCCCCCCGACCTCCCGGAGGAGTTGGCGCGTGATCAGCGCGACGAACAGAGGATTGTAGAGGAGATAGCGTCGCCAGAGGCGCCGGGGTTCCGTCATCAACCGGAAGAGCCATTCCAGACCGACGGCCATGAGCCACCGCGGACACTGCCCCACTCGTCCGGCGTGAAAGTCGAACGCTGCCCCGACACCGAGGAGTACGGGAGCGGTCAGGGCAGCTCGATGCTCGGCCATCCAACGCTCCTGCTTCGGGCAGCCGAGGCCGACCCAGACGATGTCAGCACCAGTGCCGTTGATGCGGGCGACCATCGCGCTATCCTCCTCCGCGGTGAGCGGTCGAAAGGGCGGGGACTCGACCCCGACGACTCGCAATCCCGGGAAGCGAACGGCCAGCCGGTCGGCCAGCGTCTTCGCCACCCCGGGCACGCCACCGTAGAAGAAGACCCGGTAGCCGCGGGCAGCCGCACGCTCCGTCAGGAGGAGCATGAAATCCGGACCATAGACCCGATGGACCGCGTGCTGCCCGCGGAGACGGCCGACCCAGACCAAGGGCATCCCGTCCGCCACGATCAGATCCGCCCGCGCGTAGGCCGCTCGGAGAGCGGCGTCATGGCGGGCTTCCATGACGCCGTGGACGTTAGCATGACACACGTAGCCGCGCTCGCCGCGGCCGATCCAGCCCTGGACCACCGTCAGACATTGGAGGGGGTTGAGGGCCGCGACGCGGACGCCGAGGACGTCGAAATGGGGGGGGTGAGAGGACGTGGGGGAAACCGTCAGGGACAGGGCCTCCTGTGGGCCGGATGTTAGCAGCAGGCCTCGCGGGGCGACAGGAATCTAGTGTGTTCCGGGGGTCACCCTTTCTGCCTGGAAATCGGGCACTTGGCCGGGTCCTGGGGGCGGGCGTGGTGACGAAAAGAAGCCCTGCGGTACCGGGGATTGTCAGGGTTCCGGGTCGCCTCGGTCGCGGGTTTCGGGGACCCTCAGGGCCGGAGGCGGGAAATCGCCGGTCGCAGATGGACTTATACTCTCGGGCCACGGGGATTGCGCCTGGCCCGGTGATTGCTCCTGTCGACCGGGGGGCGGGATGGGCGCCTCGGCTGATCCGGCCGACTCCTCCGTGTCGGTCGGCGACCCCGTTGCGCGCCGCCTAAACGCAGTGGCTCCGGAGGGAGGCTCATGGCCCTGGCCGAAGCCCTCGAGTGGACGGGAGACCGTCTCCCGAACCACGGCCGTGGTCCGGCTGGAGCCGTGGGTCCGGGACCGTACCGGGCGCCATGCGGCTTCGTCTCGTGGGTCGCTCGAGTCGCGCTGGTTCTGTCGTGCGCGGGGATGGTCGGGGGAGTGGCAAGCGCGGGGACTGGCCTCCCGTTGAGAACAATCGCCTTGGGTTCGCGCAGCCGGGTGTTGGAGCCTCTGGAGATCGTCGCCCGGGCGCCGGCCGAATGGGCGGCGCTTTGGGCCCGCCATTCAGAGCCGGGAGTCCCGTTACCGCCCGTCGATTTCGCCCAAGAGATGGTCGTGGCTGTGTTCCTGGGCCGCCGGTCGACCTCGGACTACCAGGTCCGGATCACGAGCGCGGATGAGGTCGGGACTGGTCCGGATCTCGAGGTCACCTACCGGGAGTTCGACGCGGCCGCCGGCACCGTGCGGCGGCCGGTCATCACGATGCCGTTCCACATCGTTGCCTTACCACGTTCAGCGATGTCGGTTCGATTCCGTCGGTTACCTGCCTAGTGTGTTCAATGAGAGGAGAACCACGATGATCAGGAAGCTGGCCGGGATGCTAACCACGCTCATCGTCCTGGCTAGCGTCCCAGCGTGGGCCGGGCGCCTTCACCCGGAGGTCGAGCACTCGCTCAGTGCCCTCCCCACGGGAGGTCGGGTCTCGGTCATCGTCGAGATGACGGACCAGGCCAACCCGGCAGTGGCCGCCGCGCAGGCAGCCGGACGCGGGCGGGCGGCCCGGAAGCGGGCCGTCCGTGACGCGCTGCTCGATCACGCCAACCGCCATCAAGGGCCGATCCGCGCCCAGCTTGCCCAGGGCCAGGCTGTCGGCCGGGTGAGCCGGGTCGTTCCGCTCTGGATTTTCAACGGTCTCGTCGTGACGGGAAACGAGGCCGCGATCCGCCAGCTCGCGGCGCGGTCGGACGTCAAGGAGGTCCGCCTGAACCGCCGCATTCCGAAGCCGGAGCCGATGCCGTCAGCCGCGTCGGCCTCCGTCGGTGCGAGCGAGTGGAACATCGCCCAGATCCGGGCGCCCCAAGTCTGGGAACTCGCCCCAGGCTATGACGGCACGGGGAGCGTAGTCGGGAGCTTCGACACGGGAGTTGACGGGACCCACCCGGATCTCGCGCCGAGCTACCGCGGAAACGACGCGATCAGCTGGTTCGACCCGTACGGTGAGCATGCCACGCCATACGACAACCATGGTCACGGCACCCACACCACGGGCATCGCCGTCGGCGGCAACGCCGGTGGCACCAGCATCGGTGTCGCTCCGGGAGCAAAGTGGATCGCGGCCAAGGCGTGGAACGACGCCGATTTCGCCGACGTGGGAGCGTTCCACCAGATCTTCCAGTGGTTCCTGGCGCCCGGCGGTGACCCGGACAATGCACCCGACGTGGTGAACGGCTCCTGGGTCGACGATCCCGCGTGCACCTCCGAGTGGCGTGCCGACGTGCAGGCGCTGCGGGCGGCCGGGATATTCCCGTCTTTTGCCTCGGGCAACAGCGGTCCCTTCAGGGGAAGCGCCCAGGTGCCCGGCATCTACCCGGAGGCCTTCGCCGTCGGCGCCACCGATGAGACGGATTCGGTCGCCTTCTTCAGCGGTCGCGGACCGTCTGACTGCGACAACTCGATCAAGCCTGACATCAGCGCGCCCGGGGTGAGCATCGTGTCCACCTTCCCCGGGGGCTTCTACATCGCTCTCGACGGGACGTCGATGGCCACACCGCACGTGACCGGAGCGGTGGCAGTGCTGCGGTCCATCAACCAGGGGCTGACGGTCGACGAGCTCGAGGCGGTCCTGAGGCAGGGCGCGGTCGACCTGGGCGCGGGCGGTCCGGACAACGCCTACGGCGCCGGCCGGCTCGACCTCTTCCTGTCGGCCCAGCTGGCCCTGGATCCGAACCGGCCCTTCGTGACAATCACCGCCACCCAGTCCACCGCCCAGGAAGTCGGGCTCGTGCCGGGCGTGTTCACGGTGACCCGGACGGGGAGCACCGACGCCGATCTCGTGGTGCCCTACACCGTGGGCGGTACCGCCACTGCCGACCAGGACTACGCGGCCCTTTCCGGGACGCTGACCATCCCGACGGGGTCGGCCACGGCCACGA
This sequence comes from uncultured Candidatus Rokubacteria bacterium, assembly GCA_963812945.1. Taxonomy (GTDB): domain Bacteria; phylum Methylomirabilota; class Methylomirabilia; order Rokubacteriales; family DASRDR01; genus DASRDR01. The sequence goes on from CAWEXD010000003.1 coordinate 98,961, forward strand.
TCACGGTCACGCCGATCGACGACACTGAAATCGAGCCGAACGAGACGGTGATCGTGTCGCTGGCGGCCGATGCCGCCTACATCGTGGGATCCGGGGGCCAGGGGACCGTTACGATCGTCAACGACGACCTACCGGGCGACCTAGTGGTCTCGGCCCTCACGACGCCCCCCAGCGTTTCGGTGGGCGCCACAGTCTCGGCGACGGACACGACACTGAACCAGGGCGGCGGCGGCGTGACCGTGTCCACCTTCACCCGGTTCTACCTTTCCACGACGCCGTCCTGGACGCCGTCGTCTGTGTTCTTGGCGACCCGGACCGTGCCGCCTCTGGGGGCGGGGGCCGGCAGCAGCGGGACGACGCCGGTGGTGATCCCGGCCGGGACGGCGCCGGGAAGCTACTTCCTGCTGGCGTTCGCCGATGCGTCGAATGCGGCGGCCGAGGGCAACGAGAGCAACAACTCGGTGGCCAATTCGATCCAGGTGGTCGCGAGCGCGCCGGACCTGATCGTTTCCGCACTGGGCTCTCCAGCGACCGCCGCCGCCGGCGCGACGATCTCGGTGGACGACACGACGAAGAATCAGGGGGCGGCGAGTGTGACGGTCTCGACGTGGACGCGCTTCTACCTGTCGGCCACGCCGTTCTGGACGTCGGCGTCGACGCTGCTGGCGAGCCGCAGCGTGGGGCCGCTGGGCGCCGGCACGGCCAGTAGCGGGACGACGGCGGCGACGATCTCGTCGGGGACGGCGGCGGGGACGTACTACATCGTGGGATACGCCGACGCCGCCGGCGTGGTGGCGGAGGGGAACGAGAACAACAACCAGGCGGCCAGCCCGATCCAGGTCTCGGCGGCGGAGGTGCCGGACCTGGTGGTGACGGGGCTGACAGTACCGGGCACGGCGGGGGCGGGGGCGACGATCAACGTGACCGAGACGACACGGAACCAGGGCACCGGGGCCGTGACGGTCTCGACGTGGACGCGCTTCTACCTGTCGACGGTCCCGTACTGGACGGGGACGGCGACGTATCTGGCGAGCCGCAGCGTGGGGCCGCTGGGCGCCGGCACGGCCAGTAGCGGGACGACGGCGGCGACGATCCCGTCGGGGACGGCGGCGGGGACGTACTACATCGTGGCATACGCCGACGCCGCCGGCGTGGTGGCGGAGGGGAACGAGAACAACAACCAGGCGGCCAGCCCGATCCAGGTCTCGGCGGCGGGGGTGCCAGACCTGGTGGTGACGGGGCTGACAGTACCGGGCACGGCGGGAGCGGGGGCGTCGATCAACGTGACGGAGACGACACGGAACCAGGGCACCGGGGCCGTGACGGTCTCGACGTGGACGCGTTTCTACCTGTCGACGGTCCCGTACTGGACGGGGACGGCGACGTATCTGGTGAGCCGCAGCGTGGGGCCGCTGGGCGCCGGCACGGCCAGTAGCGGGACGACGGCGGCGACGATCCCGTCGGGGACGGCGGCGGGGACGTACTACATCGTGGCATACGCCGACGCCGCCGGCGTGGTGGCGGAGGGGAACGAGAACAACAACCAGGCGGCCAGCCCGATCCAGGTCTCGGCGGCGGGGGTGCCAGACCTGGTGGTGACGGGGCTGACAGTACCGGGCACGGCGGGAGCGGGGGCGTCGATCAACGTGACGGAGACGACACGGAACCAGGGCACCGGGGCCGTGACGGTCTCGACGTGGACGCGTTTCTACCTGTCGACGGTCCCGTACTGGACGGGGACGGCGACGTATCTGGCGAGCCGCAGCGTGGGGCCGCTGGGCGCCGGCACGGCCAGTAGCGGGACGACGGCGGCGACGATCCCGTCGGGGACGGCGGCGGGGACGTACTACATCGTGGCATACGCCGACGCCGCCGGCGTGGTGGCGGAGGGGAACGAGAACAACAACCAGGCGGCCAGCCCGATCCAGGTCATGGCTTCCCCGTAGCCTCACCTCGGGACATCGGCGACACACCGGATCCTACCTGGGGCGCTCGCTGGCTTCTCACCCGGCCCGGTTTTTGTCGTGATCGTCCCTGTCACCGAGGGTGCGACGACAAAAAGGTGCCGTGGGCACCACGGAATTCGTAGGATTGGCACGTGAACCCGACACGCGCGGGAGGCCTGGGGGGCCAGTGAAGCCGGAGTTCACGGGCCACAACGGCTCGCTCCCCGATTCCGCTCCCGGGACTCCTGCCGCCTCGCGTCTCGTTAGATCCTTCAAGTGGTCGGTCTTGATCGAGATCGTCTCGCGAGCCGCTCCCGCGAGCCTGACCTTGGTCCTGGCCCAGATGCTCCAGCCGGCCGACTTCGGGGTCGTGGCGACGGCGATGATCGCCATCGGATTGGGGCAGATCCTCTGTGAGGCGGGCCTCGGCGCAGCCCTGGTCCAGACTCGCGAGGCGCCGGAGCACGCCGCCGACGTCGTGTTCTGGACGAATCTGGCCCTGGGCCTGGCGATCTACGCGGGACTGTTTCTTGTAGCCCCGGTGGTCGCCACGTTCTTCGGGAACGAGCTCTCCCGGCCAGTGCTCCGCGTGTTGGGCCTGCAAGTCGTGATGGGATCGCTCACGTCGGTTCACCAGGCCCTGCTGACGCGCCAGCTCGAGTTCAAGCGGCTGTTCTGGATTCGGGCCGCCCACGCCCTGGTTCCCCTTTGTGTGGCCGTGCCCCTGGCCACCCTCGGCGCGGGAGTGTGGGCCCTCGTGGGGGCCGCCCTGTCCGGGTCGCTCGTCAACCTGCTGGCGACGTGGTGTCTCAATCCCTGGCGGCCCCGGGCGCGGTACGACTGGGCCGTGGCGCGTCGTCTTGGTGGATTCGGGGGCTGGGTGATCGGAGAAGGACTCAGCGCGTGGTTCTTCGCCTGGGGCGACAACTTGCTGATCGGGAAGTTCCTGGGGATGGACGCCCTGGGGACGTACCGCGTGGGCTGGAGCCTCCTGACGCTCGTCTTCGGGCTCCTGATCGCGCCGTGGGGACCGATTCTCTACGCGACGCTCTCGGAGCTGCAGGGTGACATGGCAGCGGTGCGCGCCCTGTTCCATCAAGCCGTGCGGGCCATGGGCGCCCTGTCGCTGCCGCTCGGCGCGTACTTCTTCGCCTGCGGGGCCCCGCTCGCCGCTGCACTGTTCGGAGTACAGTGGAAGGGCCTGGAGACGATCCTCAGCGTGATCGGATTCATGCACGGGTTTTCGGGACTGCTCGCGGTGAACACCGAAGCCTACCGGGCGCTGGGCCGCCCGGACGTGAATGCCAAGCTGCAGTGGCTTTTCGTTTTGATCTATCTGCCCGTGTACCTCGTCGTGGGCCCACTGGGGATCGAGCCGTTCACGTGGGCTAGGGCGGGGCTCGGCCTTTTGACCCTCATCATTCACGTGGCCGTGTGCGTTCGGGTGCTCGGGCTGGCGCGGGGGTATCTATGGCACGACTGCTGGGCGGCGTTCGCGGCCACCGCCGGCATGGGGGTGGCGCTAGCCGCCGTGGTCGGTGGCCTCCCCGAGGGACTCTACCGGGGTCCAGCGCTGGCGCTGCTGGCAGGGCTGGGCGTCCTGGGGGGACTCGTCTACGTGGTCCTCTTGTGGGTCCTGGACCCGGCCTTCGTGGTCCGCGCCCGGCGCTTGCTGGTAGAGATGGTATCGGCCTGATGAGGGAGATCCGGCGCGGGCCGTGGGAGACCGTGCGCCGCGCGTGGGCCACGTGGGGTCCGTCGCGAGCGTCGGAAGCGGCCACGCCCGGAGAGGACTCGGAAGAGATCCGCCTGGTCTCGGGACTCCTCGATGCGACCTTCCAGGCGCGGCTGGCCCCGGTGACGAGGGAGATCGAAGAGTTCCATCCGGATCTCGCTCAGATGCTGTGCGCAAACCAGGGAATCCGGCGGTGGGAGTACGGGATGATGCTGCGAGGCCTGCCCTCGCTGCATGGGCGGACGATCCTCGACGTGGGCGCCGGGCCCAGCTGGCTGCCGGTTTACGTCGCCCGGCGCCTCGGTGGCCGGGTGACGGTCCTGGACCTGGCGCAGCCGTACACTATCGAGGGCCGGGTGCTGCTCGAGCGGCTTCGGGAGGCGGGGGTCCGATTCCAGGTCGGTGACATGCGAGCGATCCCCTTCAGCGACGCCGGGTTCGACGTCGTCGTGTCCATCTCGGCGATCGAGCACCTGAGCCATGCGGCGGATCATCGGTCGTTCCCGACACACGAGCGCTTTCTCGAGGATACGGTGGAGGCTTTGCGGGAGATGTACCGGGTCCTGCGCCCCGGTGGATGGCTCTACGTCACGTCCGAGGCCTACCTGCCGGGACGCGTGAAGCGAGACCGGTGGGCCGGGCGATTGCTGGACGGGCGGCCGTATGGCGCCTACGCGTTCGACGAGATCGGGACGGTGTTCGTCGAGACCCTTCGAAAGCTCGGCGCGGCGTTTCCCTACCCGCTCCACCTGGAATCGGAGCGGCTGCTCCGCGACCGCCGGTACGCCTCCTACCGAGACCGCTTCATGACGGGCTTCAACCTGTTTGCGCGGAAGGGCGGGGACCGTCACCGAGATGTATGACGTGCGCGGACGGACGTCTTGCGAGGACTACCGGGGACGAGGGACGCAGTCCGAGCGACTGGCGGCCGCCCGTCGATACGTGGACCCGACCGCACGGGTGCTCGACGTGGGGGCGGGGGAAGGGGCGTACGTCGAGGCACTGGGCGGACGGTCACCGCGTCCGATCGGCATCGATACGAGCCGATTTCCGGAGTGGGGGGATCGCCGGGGAGCGTGGTTCGTCCAGGCGACGGCGGAGGCCTTGCCGTTCCAGTCTGGCAGCTTCGAGACCGCACTCTGCTTCGAGGTGCTCGAGCACTGTACGGATGCTCGACGCGTGCTGGAGGAGATCGCGCGCTGCGTGTCGGGGCACCTGGTGCTGACCGTGCCCAACTGCGACCTCGAGAACGCGCTGCGCCAGCACGACCTGGCGCTGGCCCACTGGACGGACGTCACCCACTGCAACTTCTTCACGAAGGTGAGCATTCAGGCGCTGCTACGGGAGTGCGGGTACCGGGTGGTGGAGGTGTCGGACTGCTACCGAATCTGCCCGAGCGACTACTTCTGGGAGACGATCCGGATTCCACGGCTCTTCGCGAAGTCCCTGAAGCGCCTGTGCCGGAGCCTGAGGCTGGTCGAGACCTACTGGAGCTCGATCCTCGTGGTGGCGGAGACACCGCCCCGGCCAGCCGGTGAGCGGTGACATGAGGGTCGTCCTCGTCGCCGATCTCGCCGAGTGGGTTCTCGGCGACGTGGCGGCCCAGCTGGCCCGCCGGCTGGCGGGCAAGCTCCAGATCGAGCTCCTGTACTCCCGGGCCCAGGGGTTTCCGCAGGCCCTGGCCGAGGCCCAAGCGCGGAGCGACGTCGTGCACTTCCTGTCCTCCACGGACAGCGCCGACTTCGGGAAGCTCGTGTACCTCCCGTGCGTAGCCACGCTGTGGCACATGGTGGATTGGACGGCGTTCGACCGCGGCGCGAGTCGGATCGACGCGCTGTTCGTGGGATCGGCGCAGTGGCAGGAGCGGGTGGCGGCGCACGTCGACCCCCGCATCGGTGTCGCGCGCTTGGGCTACGGTGTCGACACACGGCGGTTCGCAAGGGGTAGGGACGACGGGCCGGATGGCCAGCGGTCGACCGACCCGGCAGCGGGGACCCTGACATTCGGGTTCGCGGGCAGCGGATGGTCGAACGAGGGGAACCGCAAAGGCCTCGATCGACTGTGGCCGTCCCTGCGGCGCCTGCGCGAGGCGGGGATCGGGCCCTGCCGGCTGCGAATCGTCGGGCCGCACTGGCCCGAGACCACCGTGCCCCCGGACCTGCGCGTGATCACGCGTCTGGAGTGGCTCCGAGCGGAGGAGCTGCCGGCCTTCTACTCGGGCCTCGACTACTACTTGTGTACGAGCCGGGAAGAGGGGGTCCCGTATCCGGTCCTGGAGGCCATGGCCTGCGAGTCGGTGGTGGTGTCGACGCCGGTGGGAGTCGTCCCCGAGATCGTGCAAAGCGGGGAGAACGGCTTCATCTGTCGGCAGGAGGCCGTGGTGGAGGACGTGCTGGCGGCGGTGGCGCGAACCGCGCACGATCTCGAGGAGCGGCGGGCTCTCGGTCGACGCGCTCGCCAAAGCGTGGTGAGCGGCTGGTCGTGGGACCGGGCGGTGGATCCCACCGTGCACCTGGCCACATACGAATCGGCGATTCGGTTTTTCGGCGGCCGACCGGCTGATCAGCGGCGGCGGCTGGCGAGGACGGCTCGCTGGTCGACGCGCTACCTGACCCTGGCAAGACGGCTGCGAGTGCGGCAGAGACTCAGGAGCGCCCGCGCGCGGCTCCGCCAGGCCGGCTGAAGCGCAACTGTGCGCGTCTCGGTGGTGATCCCGACGCATGGACGCCCGGACGATCTGGAGATCGCCCTGGACAGCGTGGTGCGGCAGACCTTCGATCCCGGAGCCTTCGAGGTGGTCGTGGTGGACAACGCGGCGAGCGAGGCGTGCGCCACGCAGGTCGCCGGCTGGCGCAAGAAAGCCGCCTGCGCGGTGCACTACGTGGCGGAGCCCCGGATCGGCCTCCACAACGCCCGACACACCGGCGCCCGCCGGGCCGATGGGGAGATCCTTGCCTACATCGACGACGACTGCCAGGCGACGCCCGACTGGCTGACCGCCCTTTGTGAGGGCTTCGTGGCCTCCGAGGTGGCGGTGGTCGGAGGGGCGGTAGAGCCCATCTGGGCGGCGCCGCCGCCGCCGTGGGTTGCCGATCTGCCGCCGGGCTACCTGAGCCTGCTCGACTTGGGCCCGACCGCGCGCGACCTCACGTGGCCGGAGGATGTATTCGGCTGCAACCTTGCGGTACGCCGTCGCGTGCTGTTCGAAGTCGGGGGATTCAACCCGGACGGCTATGCGACCCCGTCGATGCGGTGGTATCGGGGAGATGGGGAGACAGGGCTCCTCCGGAAGGTCTATGGGGCGGGCCATCGAGTTCGATATGTGCCGACGGCGCGGGTCTACCACCGGATCCCCGCCGAGCGACTGACGGAGCGGTACTTCGTGCGGCGGGCGTGGTCGAGCGGGGTGAGCGACGCCTTCGCCGCCTACCGATCTCGCAGACTCGGGCTATCGCGAGCGCCGGGGGCCCACGCCTCCGGAGCCGCCCCGGAGGCCGGGTGGCAAGGGTCGCGCCTGGGCCGGGCGATCCGTGCACTCCGGCAGGCCTCTGCCCCGCGTCGGAGCTTGCGGATCCGCCTGGCCTACTACAGGGGCGTGGCTGGTTTTCTCGTCCGACTGGCTCTGAGCGGGAACCTTCGACGCCATGTCCGGCGGGCGAGCTACCTGGACGACCGGCCGAGGGGCGAGTAAGTGAGCACGTGGACGGCGCGACTGAAGGGGGCGCTGAGAGCGATGGGGGTCGAGGTGACTCGACCGCCGGCGGTGCGGAGGCTCAACGCCCTCCGCTACGCCGCCGGCGTCCGGATCCCCTGGAGCCGAGGGTATGGCGACTTTAAGACCCGCTACGTCACGGGCGTTCTGGCGGATGCCGGTCTGATGGGCCGCTTCCGGTCGGCCGGGCCCCTCCCGGCGGGGTACGGTGTCGGACTCGACGAGCGTTGCGTCGAATGGCCGTGGTTCTTCTCCCGGGCGGCCGAGTCAGCCCGGAACTACCTCGATGCCGGGGCCGCCTTGAACCACGCCCACGTGCTCCATCAGCCGTACTGGGGCGGCCGGCGGCTCACGATCGTCACGCTGGCCCCGGAGGCCCAGTGCTTTTGGCGACTCGGGGTCTCCTACCAGTACGCCGATCTGCGTGCGCTCCCGTTCCGTGATGGGTGGTTCGACGAGATCGCGTGCCTCTCCACGCTCGAACACGTCGGGATGGACAACAGCTTCTATGCCAGCACCGAGGCGGCGAAGCTGGGCATGGCGCGGGACTTCGAGGTGGCTCTGGTCGAGCTGCGCCGAGTCCTCAAGCGGGGAGGCCGGCTGCTGCTCTCGGTGCCGTTCGGTTGCTACCAGAACTTGCGCGCGTTCCAGCAATTCGACGCGGGTCTGCTCGACCGGGCGGCGGAGGTCTTCGAGTCGGCGCGTCGAGAGGACACCTTCTACCGGTATGGACGAGGAGGCTGGCAACGCGCGGCGCGCGACGAGTGCGCAGAGGACGAGTTTTCGGCCTACATGGTGAGCCGCTGGATCCCGGGTCTGCCGCCCCGCCCACCGGAGGCCGATGGCGCGGCCGCGGCGCGCGCGGTCGCCTGCTGTGTGTGGGCGCGAGGATGACGGTTCACACCGGACGGGAGACACGGGCGGGAGTCTACGAGGCGCTGCGCGATGGTGGGCGTCATCGTCCCGTACGGTAGCTCGCCGTTCTGCCCAGCGTCGTCAAATTAGAGGCGGGCGATGCGGGCCAGCACGTGGGCGAAGTGGCCGGCGAAATCGTAATGATCGCGGAAGCAGCGACGCGCCGCGGCCGCCCAAGCTTTCGGATTCTCGAGGATACGACCGGCCGCCGTCAGCACTCCGGTCTCGTCGGGCACGCAGATCCCACATTGATGATCATGGAGAATCCGGCGCAGATTGGGCAAGTCAGTGGCGATGACAGGTAGGCCGCACTTGAGATACTCAAGGAGCTTGCCGGAGGCCATGTGGATGTAGTTGAGATCGATGCCGCGGTAGAGAGTTAGGCCGATGTCGGCAGAAGCCACGAGATCATCGAGATCGGCGTAGGGTACGAGGTCGGTTGAGACGATGACCCGGTGCCCGTCGGCCACCTCGCGTAGCTGGAGCAGATAGTGCGGGTCGAAGGCGAAGCCATGGAGGATGAGTGTCCAGGTCGCAGGCCAGGATCGGGCAGCTTGGGCGAGCTCGAGAGAGCGAGCAACATCGCTGATCGCTCCGATCTGGAGCAGGAGCGTGCGGTCGGCGGGCAGGTTGTACTTTCGACGGAGATACTGACGGTCCGGCTCCCGACGGAGAGCGCGTGGTGCCGTGGGCAAGATCAGGACCTCGGCATCCGGTAGCCCGTTGTCGGCCAGCAAGGCGGCGGCGCGAACGTCGTCGAGGGCTACCGTGAACACCGCCCGACGGTGCGCCCATCGCTCGAGGGGCTTTTTGAGCAAGGCGCTCAGACGGTTCTTGGCGAATCGGCGCAGCAGGACCGGGAGCGGGCTGTTCCGCTGCCGCAAGCTTTGGAGGAACACCCGCAGCTCCCCGGCAACCAGCTCCATCTCGAGGGAGTGGTAGACGACGGGAACGTGGAGCTGTCGTCCGGCCCAGGTCGCGGCTATGAGGCCTTCGGCGTCCACGCCGAACAGGCAGAGGTATCGCTCCTGACGGCCCAGCTCCATGACGGAGGTGCTGAGGCGACGCGTGGCGGGCAACCAGCCAATGGCCCGGATCTGACCCAGTGATCCAGGATCGGACCAGGTCACGCGAACGGCGGGGTGGGCGAAGCGATGCGGGGGAACGGAGAAGCGGAGCCGCCGCGTCGCGATCACGTCGACTCCGTAGCCGGCCTCTGCCAGGAGTTCGGCGCTGTTGACCACACTAGGGAGTACTGCGAATTCGCCGTAGGGTACAACGAGGCCAATCCGACCAGCTCGCTCGATGGGCGGAATCATTGGCGATGAGGGATAGGAGGCGCGCCCGTGGGGGAATTCCGGCTACGTACCGGAAGACGTTGACGTGGCAGACAGCGCGCGCTCCTGGGCCGGCCCCGACACGACGATAGTCACGCTGCGGTTCAACGGGCGCCCCGGGCGAGCAGAAGCGCGGGCAGGGTCCGGAGCAGGATGGCGAGATCCAGCCCCAAGCTCCAGTTGTCGATGTATTGGAGGTCGAGGACCATCCAGTCCTGGAACGTCAGGTTGCTGCGGCCGCTGACCTGCCAGAGGCCCGTGATACCAGGCTTGAAGCTCAGTCGCCTCCGGTGAACGCCCGTCAGGGCCCGGGACTCTATGAGAGGCAGCGGTCGCGGGCCGATGAGGCTCATCTGCCCGGCGAGGACATTGAGCAGCTGCGGCAGCTCGTCGAGGCTCCACCCGCGGAGCACATGGCCGACCGGCGTGACCCGCGGATCGCGGCTGATCTTGAACACAGGGCCATCCATCTCGTTGGCCCCCAGCAATCTGGCGCGCTCCGCTTCGGCGCCCACCCGCATGGACCGGAACTTGAGCATCGGGAACGGCCGCCCGTGAAGCCCGGCGCGCTGCTGGATGAAGAGGACCGGACCTGGCGAGGTCACCTTGACCAGCACGGCGAGAATGGCCATGAGCGGGAGGACGAGCAGCAAGCCCAGGGCACCCAGGACCCGGTCCAGTAACGCCTTCACGAACAACCCGGGGCGATCCGGCTCGTACGTCTGGTAGGCAAGGTAGAGCGCAGGCCCCACGAGCTCCGCCCGTGGCCGCGCCAGCGCAAGATGGATGCGCTCGACGCGGACCAGGGCGGTCACGCCGACCTCCTCGCATATCTCAAGGAGCTGGCGGAGCTCGTCGGTCGGCAGGGCACCCGGCAGGACCACCTCGTCGACCCCGCCGGTCCAGAGGCGCCGCCGCAGCACGGAGGGATCGGCCATCTCGAGTCGCTCGATTCGGCGTCCGCGGAAGCGCTCGAGCTCGCCGACGATGTCCGCGTCGCTTTCCGCGAACGGCTCATCGACCACGAGCGTCAACGCGGTGACGCGGTGGCGATGGAGCCACGTCGCTTGAGCCGGTTTCGCCAGCGCCAGGAGCGTCGTCGAGAGGACCAGAAAGAGCGCAATGAACGAGCGGTTCAGGCTGACCTGAGCCACGGTCAAAATGAGGGCGAGCGCGACGGTCCCCCACGCCTGGGTCAGGACGAGGGGACGGAGATAGTCGAGGACCGGGCCGAGGACCGTCCTGGCGCGGTGGAGTCCGAGCCGTTCGGCGCCCCAGGCCCACGCGGGGGTGAACACCGCCAGGGCGAGCAGCTCATGCTGGAGGGGAACGGTAGGCTTGAGCCCGGGGACGAAGGTGGCGAGGTACCCGCGCAGGACGTGCGCGAGGGCGAGCGAGGCGAGGACCAGGCCGAGGTCGAGGATAAGGAGCGCGCGCTCCAGTTGTCGGTCGTGTGCCACAGGCTATTCGCTTGCGTCCCTACCGGGGCGGGCCACCAGCCGAAGCGGGAGTACCGCGCCAGGCGTGCACGAACGTCTCCAGCGGCACAAGCTGCGGGACGCGGCCCTGATAGGCGAAGAGCCACGCCGGGCGGTCCGGGTAGCGGCGTCGCCAGAACTCGAGATTGCGCTCGACCCGGTCCTGGCTCCCGCCAAGGAGGCGGACGTAGAGAACGTCGTCGTCCAGGCGGGGCGAGTTGGCCGGCGGGTAGTACGCCCAGCTTAGCCCGAGCCAAGGCGGCACGGCGAACTGCTGGAAGACGAGCGCGCGCCGCTGACCAGCTTCGCGGAGCATGCGCGGAAGGACCAGCTGCGCGTCGGCCATCCGACGGGCGTTGGCCAGCAGCACTGGCAGGAACATGGCGGCGCTGACCAGCGTGGCACTCAGAACGAGTGCGCATGCCCATCCCGCGGCGGCATCTCCGAAGCGACCACGGGCGCGTGCCACGAGCTGGCCCAGACCATCCGCGCTCAGAAGGCACAGGGCGGGCACGATCTCGAAGAGGTAGATCGGCCCCGTCGGCGCGGTGCCGGCCTTCGGCACCAGCAGCCGGTACGCGCCGGCAGCTGCGACCATGGCCCAGAGCAGGGTGGTGTGGCGCGTTCGCCGGGCGAACAGGCACAGGGCGAGCGAGACCGGCCAGCCGAGGAGCCAGAAGTCGAGCCGCAGCGCATTTCCGAAGAGCGACATCGCCCGGGTGGGCAGGTCGCTATGGAACGCCACCAGAAGACCCGCAGCTCCCTCGTCGGGCACGTGGAGCGTGTGGTAGCCCGAGCGGCCGGCGTACCCCGATTGCAGGCGATTGACCAGGAGGATCAAGCTGGTCACGGCCCCGAGCGGGACGCCAAACGCGACACCCCGAGCCATCCCAACCCAGCTTGGTCGACACCACGTCAGCAAGACGTACCCCGCGGCCACGAGGGCGAAGAGGATGCCTGGAAGGGGCCGGATGAGGATCCCGTAGCCGAGGGCCAGCCCGGCGAGGGCGAGCCACGTTGCGGGTCTTCGCGACCGTTCCGCCGCGACGAGGGCACCAAGGCTGCCGATCAGCGCCAGGGCCGCCGCAGGCTGCGAGAGGAAAGTCGCGCCGGTCAGAACCACCTGGGGTGACAACACGTACAGCAGGGCAGCCAGGATGGCGATCCTGCGCCCGGCGATCAGGGTGCCCAGACCGTAGAGCGCGAGGGTGCCCAGCGCGGTGACGACTGGCACCACGAGGGCCTCGGCCCCCAGGGCTTGGCCCATTGCCAGGAGGACCGGATGCCCGATCGGATACTTCCCGTACCGGACGGTGTCCGTCAGGACGATGAACTGCTCGCGGTAGAAATCGAGGTCGGCACCCGGCGAGGGCGCGGTGAGAGACCCGGTCCCGAGCGTCTGGGCGATGAACCGGTAAGTGTGCTCGTCGTCGGTGAGCACGGCGTGCTCGAGGACGTATCGCGCGACGAGGAACGTCGTCGTCCCCACGAAGGCTGCCAGCCCGATGGCGGTGAGCACCCCTCGGTCGGCGCATGCGCGAAGCCAGCGGAGGTCGCGCTCCCGCCAGGATACGGAGGTGAGCGTCAACAGCAGGGCGAGCATGGCCACGAGCCCGAAGACCCCGTAGAGACCGAGGAACACGAGCTCCCCGGGGGGCAGGTGGTACATCGCGTTCCCCTGAGGGATCCAGAACCCGTCGTAGAATCGGGCGCCGACCGCGTGGAAGCCTAGGACGGTCAGCAGGGTCACGCCGAGCCCGACCAGGAGCCGGAGGACGACCGCGACGGGGAACGACGCGCGGGACGGCACCTGGCTCGCAGATTCGGCCGGAGACGCTGACACGTCAGGCACCCGTCGGTCCCTCCCATACCCGGAAATCCCGTCTGGTGCGCACGCTGCGCGCAGCCATTCTACGGGAACCGCGCTCCAGGGCGAAAAATCGGCGATCGAGACGCGGAGTGGACTGTCCGGAGATGGAGGTGACGACCGTTCAGCGGACCAGGTCGGCGATCCGGTCCATTGCCTGGACCGCTAGGCGCGGATGATGATTGCGCTCCAAGAGTTGCTTGCCGGCGGCAGACAGAGCCGCGCGTTGCGAGGTGTCACCTAGCAGCTTGCGAACATGATCCGCAAACCCCGTCGCGTCATCGGCCACCAGGACGTCGCGCCCCACCTCGGCCTCGATGCCCGCATACCCGACGGTCGTCGACACGACGGGCAGGCAATGGTTCATGGCATCCAGTATCTTGAGGCGGATTCCCGAGCCCGAAAAGAGTGGCACGACAAAGACCGAGGCCGCAGCATACATCATGGACAAGTCTTCGACGTAGCTGTGAACCTTGACGGTCGGATCGCTGGTGCGCAACTGCTCGCCACCTCTGCCAACGACGTCGAAGTGCGCTTTCGGAAATGCTCGCCGCACTCGCGGCCAGCACTCTCCAACAAACCATTTCAGTCCCAGCAGATTGGGCGGATAGTGAACGGTGCCGACGTACAGGACACGGAGGTCTTGGCCTTCTCCGCCCGGTTTGCAGGGCCAAGGCTCGATGGTTACGGGAAAGTAGCCGACTCTCTCGCTCAGAGCGGGTCTTCTCGCCACCATGGCTTCGCCCATGCGCCGAGTGACGTTCAGGATGAGGTCGGCGCGCGACCAGAGACGCTCCTCGTAGCGCCTCGTGATGGCGGCATCCAAACGCGCGGCGAGACCGGTGGGCCCAAGTCCCAACTCGCTGGCATAGCTAGCGATGGTCTCGTAGAAGAGATCGTAGGCGCGGTAGATCACTTTCAGAGAAGCGGCCTTGACTCGAATGGCTTCCAACACGCTGGCGGGGGCGAGGCCTTCGATGAAGAGCGCTTGGGGCTGTCGCTCCTCAACGAGCTGGCGCGCCAGCTTCAAGTAGTCGCGTGACCAGTATTTGCGGACCACGTACGGCTCTTGCCGAACAAAGCTTTGCGCAACCAGCCTAGCTCTGGTGCTGGGCGCGTCGCTCAGCAAGATGGGGTGCACAAACGGTGGGTGAAAGTATACGTGCGGGAGGCGCTGCCTAAGGGCCGACAGTAACACATCTGCGCGGCTGGCCTGCGAGGTATCCAGAAACGAAATGACCTCGACCTCGAAACGCTTCGAGAGATGGGACAAGTCGCTAAACAGAACGATCTTGCCACCATTGTCCAGAGGCCAAGGCAGCTGCATACACGAGTAGAGAGCGCGTTTCATGGCCACGCTAAAGAGTGGCCGGTGGGCGATTCGCGGAAGGCGATCTCGCCGGCAGGTTCGGTCGGAGACGCTGACACATCAGTCACTGTCGGTCCTCCCGATGCGCGAGATAACCTCCGGGTTCACCACACCCGCGCACTCGATTCTACGGGACCGAACCTAGCGCCAATCCGACAATCGGTGCTCCTCGGGTAGCCGGACACGGACACCGAGAGCGTTCAGTACGCGGTAGCGAGAGGCCCCCGCGCGCGGGTCACGATGGTCCGATCCCGGCTTCCACGAGGCCCGCGAGATCGGGATTCAGCCGACGCAGCGCCTCGAGCTCGGCACGGGCGCGCTCGGGCTCTCCGAGGGCGCGCCAGGCGTGCACGAGCCCAAGCCTCGCCACGGACGCCTCTGGCCTGTGGCGCGCCATGTCCTCGAAGTAGCGCGCGAGCACTGCCGGTGCGTAGAATCGGCTCGCCCCGTCGACCACGCCGATCGCCTCGTTGAGGCGCCCCGCCGACAGGAGTGCAGCGGCGAGCGAGAGCCGCACGGCGAGGTTCCGGGGCGCGAGCGCGAGGCCCCCCCGGTAGGCGTCGATTGCCTCGTCGCGGCGTCCCAGGGCCTCCAAAGCGAGCCCCAGGCTTCGGTAGGTCTCGGCGCGGTCGGGCTTGAGCACCAGCGCCTGGCGGAACTGCTCGAGCGCCGCATCCGGCGCGTTCGACTCCAGGCGCTGATGCCCGAGATTCACGTGGCAGATCACGCAGTCCGGGGTTGCACGCACCGCGTGCCCCCACAGACTCGCCGTATCGTGCCAGACGCGAGCTTGCCGCGAGGTGAGCACGCCGAGCCCGAGGACCACGATCCCCGTCACACCAAGCACCACCGGGGGAAGCCAGCGCCGGGCGGGCGCATCGAGCGCGAGCGCGACGCCGCCCCCCGCCAGGATCGCGAAGCCGAGGCAGGACAGATAGCTGTACCGGTCGGCCGTGAGGTGGTAGCCGAGGGACACGATGCCCGAGACCGGGGCGAGCATGACGATGTAGGCCGCCCATGTCGTGGCGACGCCGGGCCAGCGGCGGCGGGCGAGCCACGCGAGCGCCGTGACCAGGAGGACTCCCATCGCGGCCCGGAGCACCCGAGGATCGCTCAAGCCGGGGCTCAGGGGCGCCTCGTAGAGGGGCGAGAGGTCGAGCGGGACCAGTGTCTTCACCGGGTAGAACCAGAGGCCAAGGAGGACACGGGCGAGACTCTCGCGCCACGAGACGAGCTGTGCCGTGGCAGGGAGATCCGCTCGGAAGAACCGGTAGGTCACGAGTGCCAGCGCTCCGCTCAGCGCCAGGTGGGGAAGCTTCTCGCCCAGGATCCGCGCCGTCGCCCCGGACACCCAACGGCCCCCGGGCGTCGGAAGCCGTCGAAGCGGGTAGACGTCCAGGAGGACCAGCACGAGTGGAGCCGTGACCACGATGGACTTGGACAGGAGCGCTGCCAGGTGCGCGGCGGCTGACGCGCCCAGCAGCCAGCCGCGCCGGGCTCCCACGGCGACGGTGGAGTAGACGTAGAGCAGCACGGTCAGGAGGAAGAACAGGCCGGAGAGGACATCGCGGCGCTCGGTCGCCCAGGCGACGGACTCGACCCGCAATGGGTGGAGCCCGAAGAGCAGCGCGGCCGCCGCCGCCCCGGTCGTCGCCGCGACCACGCTCACGGACCGCGCGCGGCGTATCAGCGCGCGCGCAACGAGGTAGAGGACGGCCGTCGCCGCCGCATGGATCAGGAGACTGGTCAGGTGGTAGCCCGCTGGGTTCATCCCCCAGACGACGTAGTCGAGCGCGAGGGTGACCCACGCCAGCGGGACGAAATGGCCGTAGTGGCTCTGGGTCGCCATCCAGCGGAGCTGGGTCCAACCGAAGCCGCGGTAATTTGGATTGCGGAGGAAGTTCCGCGTGTCGTCCCAGTCGACGAAGCCGTTCCCAAGGATCGGCAGGAAGGCCAGCAAGACGGTTGCGGCGAGCGCCACCGGGATCAGCCGAGCCGCCCCGACCCCGGGGCGCGCGGCAACGAAGGGCGGAGCCACGGCCTTCGGCATGCGCGGGCCACTCTACCGCCGATGGCCCGCGCGCGGGAAACTTCGCGTGAGACGGCTCCCGCCCGCGCGGGGCACCGTCGGTCAGCGCGGATACCGGTGCGAGACGGGCCCCCGGCGTCGCTCGGCGCGACGCGGTAGCGGTCAACAATGGCCGACGGCCCGGTGTTCGAGGTGATCACGACCGGAACCCGGTTCGCGACGGCGCGGAGGATGGACACGAGGTTGTGCTGGCGGGGCGCCTTCCCCCTGGCTGCACCGTGGCGCCGGCCGGAATCAGTACATCCCCCCGCGGTCGAGCGTGCGGTAGGCGAGCGCCTCGGCGAGGTGCTCGACGGTGATCGCCTCGGCGCCCCCGAGGTCCGCGATCGTCCGGGCCACCTTGAGGACGCGGTCGTGGCCGCGGGCCGAGAGCCCGAGCCGCCCCGCCGCCCGGGTCAGGAGGTCCCGCCCTGCCGGTGTCAGCGCGCAGTGCCGCCCGAGCTGCCGCGGCGTCATCCGCGCGTTGAGGCGCTGAGGGCCGCGTCCCAGGCGCGCCCGCTGGCGCTCGCGGGCTCGGGTGACCCGCTGCCGGACCGTCGCCGACTCGGACTCGGCCCCGTTCCCCGGCAGGGCTAGGTCCGGGCTGACCGGCCCCACCTCGACGTGGACATCGATCCGGTCCAGCAGCGGCGCCGACAGCCGGCCCAGATAGCGCGCCCGCTCGCCCGGCGTGCACACGCAGCCGTCGACGCTCCGGCATCCGCGCCGACACGGGTTCATGGCCCCTACCAGCTGAACCTCGGCCGGGAGCCTCACCGTTCCCCCGGCGCGCGCGACGCTCACCATGCCGTCCTCGAGCGGCTGCCGGAGGGTGTCGAGGGCGTGGGGCGCGAACTCCGGCAGCTCGTCCAGGAAGAGCACACCGTGGTGCGCCAGGCTCACCTCGCCGGGATGCGGCGGCCGGCCCCCGCCCACGAGCCCCGCGGGCGAGACGGTGTGGTGAGGAGCCCGAAACGGCCGCCGTGTCACGAGGCCCTCTGGCGGGAGCAGCCCGGCCACGCTCCAGATCCGGCTCACCTCGATCGCCTCGGCCAGCGTGAGCGGCGGCAGGATCGTCGGCAGCCGCCGGGCGAGCAGCGTCTTGCCGGTCCCCGGCGGCCCGACGAGCAGCACATTGTGGCCGCCCGCCGCCGCGATCTCGAGCGCCCGCTTGGCGTGCGCCTGCCCGCGCACGTCCCCGAAGTCGACATCGTCGGGTGGGGCGACGGCGAGAAGATCGCGTGGGATCCGCCCGGGCGCTCGGGATCGTGCGGGCCTCGTTGAGGAACGCGGCCGCCTCGGCGAGTGAAGCCACGGGGTAGACGGCCAGCGCCTCGAGGATCGCCGCCTCCGCCGTGTTGCCGGGAGCGAGCAGGCACCCATCGAGCCCCGCGTGGCTCGCCCGGAGCGCCATGGGGAGCACGCCGCGCACCGGATGAATCGCCCCGTCGAGGGCAAGCTCCCCGACGACGAGGAGGCGCGCGAGCCGGTCGGGCTTCACCGCCCCCATCGCCGCCAGCAGGCCGAGCGCGATCGGCAGATCGAAGCTGACGCCTTCCTTCCGGACGTCGGCGGGCGCGAGATTGACCGTGACCCGCTCGAGCGGGACCGCGAAGCCGGAGTTCCGGATCGCCGTCCGCACGCGCTCTCGGCTCTCGCGCACGGCGGTGTCCGGGAGGCCGACCGTGGCGTACGCGGGCAGCCCCTGGCTCACGTCGACCTCGACGCGGACCAGCGCCGCCTCGACACCCGTGAGGCAGGCGGACAGCACCCGCGCCAGCATCACGCGCTTCGCGGCGATGCCACTGGTGGCCGTGATCCCATGCCGGCCACTCCCTCAGAACACCCCGCCCTCGAAGTCGAAGGCGTGTCGGAGGTGCCGGACGCCCGTCACACGACCGCTCTCGTCCAGCGAGACCCCGACCACGTCGAAGCGGCAGGGCCGCTCACCCAACCGCCGCGCCGCCAGATAGCCCAGCGCGAGCCGCACGAGACGCATCCGCTTCCGGTGGTCCACTCCGGCCTCGGGGGGAACGCCCGACGTCCCCCGGCGTGCTTTCACCTCCACGAACACCAGCGTGGCCCCGTCGCGCGCGAGAAGGTCGATCTCGCCGAGCCGGGACCGGAGGTTGCGCGCGAGGATCACCAATCCGCGCCGCGCGAGGAACCGGGCGGCCGCTCGTTCCCCTGCCTGCCCGAGGGCGCGGGTGGCTGTCGGAGACGACTCGTGCCGGCGCGCCATGCCGAGTGGCTTGTGCAAGGAGCCGACCAGCGCGCGTGCCGCGCAACTGCAGGCCCGAGAGCACGCCGGCCACGTGCGACGACGACTGCCGACCGCTGGTGGATACGCCCCCGGCTCGAAACGTCGCACCCAGGCCCTTCGGACCCTCCCCGTGGCGCGGGCGGGGCGGGTTCGGCTCGGATGCGCCCGCCGGAGAGCCGGAGCCGGAGATGCCCGTGAAACTTGCCGGAGTCCGGGCCGTTGCGGGGTGCGGGCTTCGACGATTGCGTTAGGGTGTCCCCTGACGTGGCGCGACGGGAACTCCCGGCCCACTGCTACCCGCGGCGACTCATGGCGGGGGCCTTCCCCTCGGCGGCGGACCGCGTGTCGTGTGGGCCCAGTCCCACCCCCGTAGCCTGCCGAGCGTCCCGAGCGTCAGGACCGTCGGCGACATCGCGCACCCGGCTGGTACGAGCGCCACGACGGGGGACGGAGGCCTCCCGATGGCGATCTTCGGCCTCCGCACGGGCGAGATGGGGCCAAGCCGGACGCCGTCAGGCTGGACGTTCCGCGCCCCATGGTCCGCGCCGCGCGGCAGTCGACGCCAGCGGTCGTAGCTTCCCCACCCCACGACCAGCAGGACGGCCGTTGCGGCCACGCCGAGCACCCCGGTCAGATCGGCCACGAACACGTCCCAGCGGAAGCCCTCGCTGGCGATGAGATACCGGAGCGTGTCGAAGGGCTGCCACCAGAGGCCCCACAGGGCCACCGTCAGGCATCGGTCTCGCCAGCGACACGCCACCGGCCGGCGCTCACGGTGCTCGATGACCGGGGAGCGCCTCGTCATGCCGGAAGCTCCAGCCCTCGGTCCGGGCTCACCCAAGTGCCCGGGCGGCCTCGCGCGCGCAGGAGCGCTCTCGGAAGGCCCACGATGACGGTGAGCAGGATGACGAGCCAGAAGAGGACGGGATAGGCGATGACCGACGGAAGGTATCGCCCGATTCCAGGCTCGTAGCGCAGGTCGAGGGCCATTCCCACCGCAACCTGGAGGAGGAACATCAGCGCGAGCGTCACGCCCCAGGCGCCGGGGACGAGCCCGCCGACGGTCACGGGCAACGAGACGCCCGGCAGCAGGCCCACGAGCCACCAGACCGACAGGGTGAACGTCACCACGGCCCACGCGACGCTCGTCAGGTAGTCCGCCGCGATGATCCACATCCCGTGCGACCGGCCGCTCACGAGCTGGGGCAGGCACCGGAGAAAGACCTGCACCGCGCCGGTGGCCCAGCGGAGCCGTTGCCGCCAGAGTCCGCGCAGGGTCTCGGGCATCAGGATCCAGCAGAGCGCCCGCGGCTCGAACCGGATCCCCCACCCGCCGAGCTGGAGCCGCCAGCTGATGTCCACGTCGTCGGTCAGCGCGTCCGGGCTCCAGTACCCCACCTCGGCGAGCGCACTCTTTCGAAATCCGCACACGACCCCGGAGACCGTGAAGAGCCGACCCCAAACCATCTGCGCCCGCTTGATCAGGCCGACCAGGGACGAGAACTCGCCCAGCTGGAGGCGGCCGAGGGTCGTGGACCGGGTGCGAATCCTCGGATTGCCCGTCACGCCTCCCACCCGCGGCCCGAGCGCGAGGGCGCGCACCATCCAGGTGAGCGCGTGCGCGTCCAGGAGCGCGTCCCCGTCCACGCAGACGAGGAACTCGGCATCAGTCGCCTCGGCCCCGGCCCGGAGGGCTGTCGCCTTCCCCCGGTTCGTGGCCAGCCGGACGACGCGGAGCCGGGACTCCGTGGCCGCGAGCGTCCCGAGGATCTCCCCCGTGTCGTCGGTGCTGCCGTCGTCCACTGCCACGATCTCGTAGTTCGGATAGGACAGCCGTCTCAGAGCGTCGATCGTCTCGACGATCTGCCGCGCCTCGTTGTGGCACGGGACGATCACCGCCGCCTTCGGGTAGCGCGCCAGACGCGGGGGTCGATCGTGGTCGGGCCCGGAGCGCTCCTCGAACCACCAGAAGAAGACCCCGCCCGCGATCCAGACCGCGGCCATGACGAAGGGGTAGCCGAACTCGAACTTCTGGAGCGCGTCGACGACGGCCTGCGCGTGGTCGATCATTCCCGTCTACGGGCGGAACGGGAACGACGAGGCCCCGACCACCTGGCTCATGGCGGCCAGCTCGCCGGGTCGGTCCAGCAGCCGGTCGGGACAGTAGATGCCGTTCAAGAGACCGGTGCGCTGGACGCGGCGCCACTCCGCCGGCACCCCGCGCGCGCTGATGTACACCAGCCGGCCCCAGTGGTCTCCCTCGAGCCAGCCGAGGTCCCTGAGCTTCTGGATGACCTCGTCCGGCCGCCCGTCCCAGCGGAACGCCACGTAGTCGGCCGCATCCGTGGCCATGTCGGTCGGGCGCCGCAGTCGCGCCAGGTCCACGACGTCGAGCACCTTGGCGGAGGGCTGGTACTGGGTCACGGACTCGACCACGCGCAGCGCAAACCGGCCCTCCTCCGACAGGCGGGCTCGGTCCTGCCCCTCCCGGACCCACCGCGGGGTCCGGGGGTCCCAGCGACTGACTCCCGGCCGCAGGCCTCCGGGAGGCAGCTGGGCCGCGAGGGAGATCGGTCCCAGCCCCACGCCGTGGAACGGCACCGACCGTGACAGCGCCGTGTGGACCGCGAGAATCGTGTCGGCATCCCGCCCGGCCTGCTCCGTGGGTAGCCAGGCATACACTCCCGCGCCTGCCCGGCTTTGAATCTGCCAGGCCGACCGGCTGAAGAGATCCGCCCGGACCGGGAGCCGGTCGGTGGGGAAGTACACCCCGCCGCCAGGAGCCGACGAGGCCGCCGCCAGCAGGACCACGTTCGGCTTGAAGACCAGGATCTGGTCGAGAACTCGGCCGAGCCGGACATTCTGCTCCTCCTCCGTCGGCGCAAACACCTCGTCCAGGTTGACGCAGAGGCCCCGCAGCAACGCGGGCTCGGGCGGTTGCGTGAGGGCGTCGGACACGAATGTCACACCCGGGTTCTGCGCGGCGTAGAACCGCCCGATGCGTCCCAGCTCGCGGATGCTCGCGCGCTCGGGATCGAGCGTCAGGCTGATGGGCATGCCCGCCTCCCGGGCGGCCGTCACGGTCACCTCGCTCCAGCGCCCGTACGGCCACGTGATCACCCGTGGCCGCACGCCGAGATGGGCGGCGAGGAGGTCGGAGTTTCGCTCGAGGTCGGCACGCACCCGCCGCCGGTACTCCTCGTCCGTCTCGTACCGGCCCGTCTGGGGATCGTAGGCGTAGTCGATGGCCGCCTGCGCCAGCGCGATCGCGACCCTGAGGAACGGCCTGAACGTCAAGCCCAGGACGGACCGGGCGTCCTCGAAGCGGGGCCGGGTCAGCTGGAGCGGAATCCGCTCGGTGATCCGCAGCCCCGGCCGCCGGCGAATGAACCCATGCCCGATCGCGGCCGGGACCTCGCCTCCCTGGGGATTCGTGAAGACGGTGGTGTGCAGGCCATAGGTGTGCGACCCGATCTCCACGAGCCCGGAGCGCCGCATCTCGCGCAGCTGCTCCCAGCTCACGAAGTCTTCCCGGTCGGCCAGGCTCGTCCCGAAGCGGACCTGTGCCCGAAGAGGCACGTCGAGGAAGCTCCCGACCACGGACAGCACGGCCGGGTAGTTGAAGGCCTTGAGGAGCGGGAACACGTGGGTGTAGAAGCTCCGGTAGCCGTCATCGAACGTCAGGAGGACCGCCTTGGGCGGGAGCGGTCGCTGGCCGTGCTGCGCGGCGACGATGTCGTCGACGGACACGACGCGATGGCCGTGCTGGCGCAGCCAGTCCAGCTGGATGGCCAGGTTGCGCAGGGTGATCCCGTCGTAGGTCAGCGCGCTGGCGCTGTCGACGACGTCGTGATACGCGAGCACCGTGAAGTCCGTGTCGGCCGCCCAGGTCTCGGTCCCGCCGCCGATCACGGCCAGGAGCACGAGGGCAGACACGATGGGCCGCATCGTTCAGAACCTCACGTTGAGCTGAAGGAAGCCGGAGACCTCGTCCTCGCGGTCGCCGTCGAACACCCGGCTTGCGAAGAGGATGCCATAGGAGAGCGCGACCTGGCGTCCGAACTGCCACCGGTGCTCGTAGGCGATGGTGCCGATGGGCTCACCGTCGAACCCGGCCTGGAAGGCTCCGCCGACGGTGCCGGTGAGCGCGTGCACGAACGACTGGCGGTACCGCCGCCACGCGACGTGCTCGGCGACCAGAGCGACGGTGGGTGTGAACCCCCACTCGGGGCTGAAGTAGGCGACGTCCGTGCGGGAATTCGTCGAGTAGTAGAGCTCCACGATCCCCGTCAGCGTGAAGAGGGGCCGCTCGAGGACTCGCTGCGCGAAGCGCGGGAACAGCTCGTTCCGCACGTTCCCGTCGCTGAAGTCCATCAACCGCCACATGAGCGCCAGCCCGCGGCTCTCGTGGAATCGATAGCCGGCGCCCAGCTCCACCGCGTCAGCCGTGGTTCCGTTCTTCAGCGCGCGGATCGGGGTTTCCCGGGAGAAGATCTCCCCGGCCGCGGACAGGCTCACGTGGTCGGTCGGCGTCCAGTCGATCTCTGCCCGCCCGCCGAGCCCGTCTTCGGTGCTCTCGTTGTACGTGAGCTCGGCGAACGCCCGCAGCGAGGGGCCCCGGTACTCCAGGCCGGCCGCCGCGCGGTGCCACGTCTCCCGTCCCTCCGGGAGATCCTCCGTCACGTAGCGATAGGCGCCGGTGGCGCGCCAGTAGTCCCAAAGGGGCGGCGACCAGAGACGCGTCGTGAGCGCGATCCCCACGCCCGGCGCCGTCGGCTCGGCGCCGTAGCTCGGCTCGACGCGGGTGACCCACTCCCACATCCGGTGGACGTCCCAGTCCTTCCTCAGATCCTGCACGCTCTTGTTCTCGGGGAAGCCGGTGTAGAGCCGGTCGATCTCGGCGCCGGCCTCCGGATAGCGCCGGAGGTCGAGCAAGGTCGCGGCATGGCCGAGATGGAGACCGACGTCGTTGGGCGCCGACCGCAGCCACGGCTCGATCAGGCTCAGCGACCGGCGCGGCCAGCCCCGCGCCCGGGCCACGCTGGCGAGGTCCGTCTGGATCCAGGTCGCCGCCGGGGCCGCGGCCGCCAGCGGTGACAGCCGGTCCCAGGCCTCGCTCACTTGGCCGCCGTAGTAGCGGGCGAGGGCGGCCGTCACGGCGGCGGTACCCCTGAGCTCGTTCTCGACGGTCGCCCCGGTGTCGAGGAATCGCACGAACGGCGGCTGCTCCCGCTCGAGCGCGTCGATCACGGCGAAGGCGCGGTCGTAGCGCTCGAGCTCGACCCACGCGTAGAAGAGGCCGAGGCGCGCCTCGAAGCGCGTCTCGGCCTCCCGTGGATTCTCGTCCACGACCGATTGGTAGAGGTCCCGGGCAGCGGCGGGGTCCTCGAGATGAAGGTACGCGGACGCCGCGCTCAGCCGGGCGAAGGCTGGCACGGTCACGCCCTCCTGACGCAGGCGCTCGTAGACGACCACCGCGTCCCGCATCCGGACCCGATCGCGATAGGCGACGAGGAGATCGAACCGGGCCCGCTGGAGGATCGCGCTCGCCGCGTCCGGCCGCGCCTCCAACTCCGCGATCCTCCGCTCGATGGCGGCGATGCCGCGGTCGGTCGCGTCGAACCCGTGAGCGGGATCGACGACCGACAGCCGACCCCAGCGCAACAGCATCGCCCCCTGGGTCTCGACGAGACGGTCACGCTCAGCCTGGCCGAGCAGATCGGCCGGCTCTCGGGCGAGCTCCTGGGCCCGGAAGGGAGCCCCGAGCGCCTCCAGCGCCATGACGCGCCCGGCGAGCGCCTCGCGGTTCTCGGGCCTCAGCTTCAGCACTTCCGTGTAGTAGCGGAGGGCCGCCGGCAGGTCCCGGGATTGCGCGGAGAGGTAAGCCCACACGAGCAATGCCTCGGGGTCCGACGGATCAGTCCCGTGCGAGACCGTCAGGACGTCCCGCGCTTCCTCGAAACGGCCGGTGTCCACGTAGACCAGCGCCCGAAGGATCGACCACCGCTGCTCCTCGGGAAAGCGCTCGGCCCCGCGTTGAAGATAGCGATCCGCGCGGTCGAACTCTCCCACGGCGCGCGCCGACCGGGCGGCGGCGAAGAGCGCGTAATCGGGGGCCGCCTCGGGACCGATCGTCTCGAAGACCTCTAGCGCCTCGCGATCGCGGCTCGCCCACCCGAGGACGACCGCCAGGTCCGAGGCGATCGGGATGTCCCCCGGGTACGCGACCCGAAGCTCTTGCAGACGGGTGATCGCCGGGGCAAGGTCGCCCGATCGGGCCAACTCCACGGCCTCCACGCGCTCGGCGTTCTGCGCCTGCGCGGGGAGCGTCCAGAAGAACGCCACCAGCGCAACGGCGAACGGGACCCGGAACGCACCGGCTCTCCTTGCGGATACCGTGCTCATGCGCGACCGGCGCGTGCCGGACGGAGCTTCTGCGGGGCGTGCGCATGTCCAGGACGAAGGCCCGCCGACAGGTCTCGACGCACGATCGCGATCAGCGGTACGCCTGCGTGACGCAGGGGCTGACCCGCGGATCGGCCAGGACGTCCGCAGGGCCGCGTTCGAGCTCCTTCCACTTCGGATGACCGTGCTGCCGGAGCCAGGGTACGTTGTCAGCCACGAGACGGAACAGTCGCCCGATCGCGTCGCAGGCGGCCGAGCCGACGGGCGCGCCGGCCGTCACCATGGCAGTCCGGATCTTCACGGTTTCCACCGGGCGATCCAGCCACGGATAGGCGTGAGCCTTGATCACGGTCGGCGTGTAGTGCTGCGCCAGCGGCGCGTCTTCGGTCTTGGGATTCAGCCGGATCGGCACCAGGACGAAGCCATAGGACGCCGAGATACTCTCCCTCAGGTACTCTGCCGGAGTGCCGGCCACGCGGAAGAAGGCGTCGATCCGGCCCGCGCGGAGCGCCGTGATCACCTGTCGGGTCTCGAAGAGGTTCACCACCTCGCGCGGCTCCACCCCCGCGAGGTGCAGCAGGACGAGGGCGGTCACCGTCGTCCCGCTCCCCGGCGGACCGATGTCGACGCGCTTGCCGCTGAGATCGGCAAGCCCGTTGATGCCGGGCCGGGCGAAGAGGTAGACGTCCTCGTCGTACAGGCCGCCCGCGATCTGGAGCTCGCCGATGACTCTCCGCGCGTCCGGGTCGCCGCGCGCGTAGATCTGGAGGTAGCTCAGCACGTCGCTCTGCGTGACGCCGAGCTGGACCGACTTGTAGCGGAACACGTCGATGACGTTCTGCAGGGCGCCCTGCGAGGGCAGGATGGCCAGCTCGATGCCCACCTCCGGCGCGACCTCGTCCACGAGCCGCTTGATGTCGCGCCCCATCGCGAAGTACGCCCCCGACTCGCCGCCGGTGATCATCATCAGCTCCGTGCGAGACGCGGCGCGGGGCGCCACCTGAGCGTCGGCGACGATCGCCACGCTCGCAACGGCCAGGACGACCGACTGGAACCACTTCATCTTTCGCTGCCTCCTCCTGGCTCATTCCCGGAGCGAGCCAATGGCACGCCGCAGCCCAATCTCGACCCTCCGCGATGACTGCCCGCGCCCACCTTCCTCCGCTCCGCGGTTGCGCTGGATACGGACAGGGCGCCGCGATCACCGCCACCTCGGATTGTGGACCGCCCGTTACGGTACCATCGACCGCGAGCCCGGCAGTATGGGACCTTCGTCCAATCACTCGGATAGACGACCCGCAGCCGACGCGAAGCGCCGGACCTGGGGTCGGGGCTAGGCCGCATCCGCGTCACTCGGAGGCGACGGATGGCAGCTCGACCCCCTCGAGCGGGTCCGACTCCGGGTGGTAGTACATCCACTCGGCGGCCGCCTCGGCGACCGTGCGGTTCAGCGCGCGCGCGTGACGCTCGCCGAGATCGCGCGCGATCTCCCCCGCCGGCGCGTGGCGCGCGACGATGAGGGCGTGCCGGGGATCGAGCGGAACCCGGACCTCGGCCGAGGTCCCGAGGCCCACCTGGTACGGCTTCGCGGCATCCGACGGCGCCCAGAGCACGACGGGCGTGTCGGTCGTGAGGAGCACGCGGGCCGGGAAGCGGACCAGCTGCCACGTTCGGGCCGCGAGCTGACGCGCCAGCGCGGGGACCGGCGCCAGCGAGCGCGGAACCGGTGGCTGGCCCGGAAGGATCACCGCCGGGCCAGCCAGGCCCGACGGCGGCCCCGGCGGCTCGTCGGCCGGCAGCCTGGAGTCCGCTTCGGCCGGGTCGCCCGGTTCCGCCTCCTCGGACTCCTCGCTCGCCGCCGCCTCCCGCTCCTCGATCGTCGAGATGATCAGCTGACCCGCGAGGGCCGCCGCGCGCACGGCCGCCCCCCGGTGGAACCGCCCGAGGAGGAGCTGCACGGCGAGCACGAGGGCGAGGCTCGCCCGGTCGCCCTCCCGCGGCGGAAAGGCGCCCCCTGTGATCGCGAGGACGGCCTCCGCGGCCCGAGCCTCCGCCTCGGCGAACAGGCGCGCAAGCATCGGCGCGTCGGCACGATCGGCGACGAGCGAGTACCCTCCGAGCTCCGCGACGGTGGTGTCCACGGACACCAGCCGGCGGCGCGTTCGGTCCCGCCGCTCGGCCATGAGCTGGCCGTCGGTGCCGGCGAAGCCGGCGAGGAGGAAGCGTGGAACGAGAGGCCGCTCCAGCAGCGACGGCAGGCTCACGCCGCTGACGCGCCTCGGGTCGCAGCGAGGACGGGGCACCCGAGCTGGCTGACGAGACCGGGGTCCGCCATCACAGTGGGAGCTCCAGCGACGGGTCCTGGGGGTCGGCGTCGACGCCCCCGACGCCGTGAAACGAGCGCCGGTGGAGCGGGCACGGCCCGAGCCGGGCGAGCGCCTCGCGGTGGTCGGCGGTCGCATAGCCCTTGTGGCGCCGGAAGCCGTACTCGGGATAGCGGCGGTCGGCGCGCAGCATGAACAGGTCCCGGGCGACCTTCGCGAGGATCGAGGCCGCGGCAACCGACGCCGAGCGCCGGTCGCCGCCGATGATGGCGCGCTGCGTGCACGTCACGCCCGGGATCCGGAGGTGGCCGTCGACGAGCACGAGACCCGGCGCCACGCGGAGCCGGGCCAGGGCCGCGCGCATCGCGTACCACGTCGCCTGGAGCACGTTGACGGAATCGATCCGCCGCGGGCCGACGCGTCCCACGGCCCAGGCGAGCGCGTGGACCCGGATCTCACCCGCCAGCCGCCGGCGCTGCCGGGACGTGAGGAGCTTCGAGTCCCGGAGCCCGTCGACCGGCGCCGTCGGGTCGAGGATCACCGCCGCGGCCACGACCGGCCCGGCCAGGGGCCCACGCCCGACCTCGTCCACGCCCGCCACCCAGAGCCCTCGGGCCCACGCGCCTCGCTCCTGGGCGTAGAGATCCTCCGGAAGCTCGAACAGCCCTGCTTGCTCGGGACCAGCGCGGCGCCGGCGCACGCGGGAAATCGCCCTCGTAGCGCGCCGGCTTCGGGCCGGCGAGCCCGAGGGCTCGGCGGGCGGCTACTCGGCGCTCGCGGCGGGCGGCGGGCTGGCCGTGCCGGGCACGATCTGACGCTTCTCCCGGAGCCGCGCGGCCTTCCCCGTCCGGGCGCGCAGGTAGTAGAGCTTCGAGCGCCGGACGTGCCCGGACTTCACGACCTGGACCCGATCGACGCGCGGGGAGTGGAGCGGAAAGGTCCGCTCGACGCCCACTCCGTACGAGACGCGCCGAACCGTGAAGGTCGCGCGCGCGCCCTCCCCGCGCTTCCGGATGATGATGCCCTCGAAGATCTGTACCCGTTCCTTCTCGCCCTCGATCACCTTCACGTGCACCCGCACGGTGTCACCGGGGACAAAGCCCCCCCGGTCCCGCTTGAGCATGCTGGCCTCGACTACCGCGATCGCGTCCGTCCCCATGTTCGTCTCCTCGGTGCGCCAGTCATTCGCAGCGCGTTACTCGCCCGTTCGCGTCAGCTCCCCGCTGCGCGTCATTTCGTCCAGCCACTCGCGCTCCTCGCGCGTCGGTGGCACCGTCTCCAGGAGGTCCGGCCGCCGCGCGAGGGTGCGCCGAAGCGCCTCGCGGCGCCGCCACGAAGCGATCCGCCCGTGGTCCCCGGACAGGAGGACCTCCGGCACGGAGTGCCCGCGGAACTCGGCCGGTCGCGTGTACTGCGGGTAGTCGAGCCGCCCCGCCACGAACGACTCCCGCGCCGCGCCGTGGGGATCGCCGAGAGCGCCGGGCAGGAGCCGGACCACCGCGTCGAGCACGACCATCGCCGGCAGCTCGCCCCCGGTCACCACATAGTCGCCGATCGAGAGCTCCTCGTCGACCACGTGTGCCCGCACGCGCTCGTCAACCCCTTCGTAGTGCCCGCAGAGGAGGACCAGGTGCGCCGCGCGGGCCAGGCGCGCCGCCGTCGCCTGCGTGAACGTCGGCCCCTGGGGGCAGAGCAGCACGACGTGGCTCTCGGGGCCTCGCACGGCCTCCACGGCGCCGAAGAGCGGCTCGGGCTTCAGCACCATGCCCCCGCCTCCGCCGAACGGGTAGTCGTCGGCCACGCGATGCCGCCCTTCGGTGTGGTCGCGGAGGTCGACCACGCGGACGTCGACGACCCCGCGCTCTCGCGCCATTCGGAGCATCGACTCGCCGAGGATGCCCCCGATCATCCCGGGGAAGAGCGTGACGACGTCGATCCGAGTCACGCGTCGAGCTCCACCAGGCCCTCGGGGGGCCGCACCACCACGCGCCGGGCCGCGAGGTCCACGCGCTCCACGATCGCCGCCACCGCGGGCAAGGGCCACGCCCGCCCGCCCCGCTGCACGGTCCAGTAGTCGTGCTCGGGACCCGCCAGCACCTCGGCGATCGTCCCGAGGCTCGCGCCCTCCGGCGTCTCCACCGTGCACCCCACGAGATCGAACGCGTAGTAGCGGTCGGGCGGCAGTTGGCGCACCGCCGCGCGCGGGATCGTGACGAGCCGCCCGACGAGGGCCTGGGCGTCTCCCATCGTGTCGCTCCCGGCAAGCTTCAGCACCGGCACGCGCCCCTGGAACCAGACCGCCTCGATGTCATGCCGCTCCCCCGCTGCCGGCGGCACGAGCCAGCACTCACGGAGCTCGGCCAGCCGCTCCGGCGCGTCGGTCAGGGACTCGAGCCGAACCGCCCCCCGCCGCCCCTGGGACCGGACGATGCGGCCCACCGCGACCAGCACCCCCTCGCCGGCAAGGGCACCCGGCTCGCGGGCCGTGGCGTCCACGGTCTCGCGCATCCCCCGTTCCTCTCGCGACGCGCGCCGCGCGCGCTAGCGGGCCGGCAACCCCGCGCGGGCCAGCAGGTTCCGCACGGTGTTCGAGGGCAGCGCGCCCTTCCGGATCCACGCCGCGGCCTTGTCCGTGTCGATCCGGATCGTCGGGGGCTCCGTCAGCGGGTCGTAGAACCCGATCTGCTCGATGAAGCGACCGTCCCGCGCGGTCCGTCCGTCCGCCACCACCACCCGGTAGGACGGCTTCTTGGTGGTTCCCGTCCGTCGTAGCCGAATCCGTGCCGCCATGTCTCTGCGTCTCCTTCCGCCTGGCCTGTCCCTGGCCTGTCCTAGCCCCTGAGGAAGGGCATGGCCCGGCGCAGGTCTCGCTTCCCCATCCGGCCGCCCATGCCCTTCATGCCCTTCATCATCTTCCTGAGCTGCGCGTACTGCTTGAGCAGCCGGTTCACGTCCTGCACGGACGTGCCGCTTCCGCGGGCGATCCGCGCCCGTCGCTCCCCGTTGATGATCGCCGGCGTCTGCCGCTCGCCCGGCGTCATCGAGCCGATGATCGCCTCGAACCGGCCGAGGTCGCGCGACTCGGCGTCGAGCTCGGTCGCGCCCACCTTCGCGCCCTTGAAGAACGGCACCATGTCGAGGATCTGGTCGAGCGGACCCATCTTCCGGAGCTGGCGGAGCTGCTCGGCGAAATCCTCGAGCGTGAAGCTGTCCTCGCGGATCTTCTGGGCCAGCTCCTCGGCCTTCTCGGCATCGACGGTCGCCTGGGCCTTCTCGACGAGCGAGAGCACGTCGCCCATGCCGAGGATGCGCGAGGCCATCCGGTCGGGGTGGAACGGCTCCAGCGCGTCGACGCGCTCACCGACGCCGCAGAACACGATCGGCCGCCCGGTGACCGCGCGGATCGACAGCGCGGCGCCGCCACGGGCATCCCCGTCGAGCTTCGTCAGGATGACGCCGTCGTAGCCCACGTCGTCGTGGAACCGCTGGGCCATGGTGACGGCGTCCTGGCCGGTCATCGCGTCCACGACCAGCAGGACGTGATGGGGCTTGACCTCGCGCCGGAGGACCCTGAGCTCCTCGACCATCGTCTCGTCGATGTGGAGGCGCCCCGCGGTGTCGAGCAGCACGGGGTTCCACCCCTGCGCCGCGGCCTGGTCGACGGCCTCCCGCGCAATCTCGGCCGGGGGCCGCCCCTCGGTGCCGTGCACGGGCAGCCCGAGCTCTCCGCCGAGGACGCGGAGCTGCTGGATCGCGGCCGGCCGGTAGATGTCCGCCCCGACCAGGAGCGGCCGGAACCCCTCGCGCTGGAAGTGGCGTCCGAGCTTGGCGACGCTCGTCGTCTTGCCGGATCCCTGCAGGCCCAGCACCATGATCACCGTCGGCGGCCGCGGGGACATCGTGAGCCGGTGCGCGGCCCCGCCCAGGAGGTCGATCAGCTCGCCGTGGACGATCTTCACGATCTGCTGGCCGGGGGTCAGGCTCTGGAGCACGTCCTGCCCTACCGCTTTCACGCGGACCTGCTCGACGAAGGACCGGACGACCTTGAAGTTGACGTCGGCCTCGAGGAGCGCGACGCGAACCTCCCGGAGCGCCTCCTGGATGTTCTGCTCGCTCAGCCGGCCTGCCCCGCGAAGGCGATCGAAGATCACCTCGAGGCGCTGTGTCAGGGCTTCGAACATGGCTACGCTCGGTATCCCTCTGCGGGTGTCTATCGGGCGAAGACGCCAAAAAGCACTTCAGGTTACAGGACATCCACCCCAGCGTCAACGACCGCAGGCAGCGTGCCCGCGACTCGCCGGAGGCCGCCGCCGGGCGGGATCGCTACCCGAGGATCACTTCCGGCCGCCCTGGGCCTTTCGCTCGGTGCGCTCCGCCGCCGCGGGGGCGACTGCCCGGTCGATCTTGGCCCCCGGCTTCTTCCCCGGTGCCGACCGCCGGGCCAGGCTCTCCTTGAGCGCGTCCATGAGGTCGATCACCTGGGCGCGCTGGGCCTCGGGGCCGGCCGCCGTGACCTCCCGCCCCGCCACCTTTTCCTCGACCGCCGCGAGGACCCGCTGGCGGTGGTCGTCCTCGTACTGCCCCGGCGCGAACTCGTCGTGCGACAGCTCGTCGACGAGGCGCACGGCCAGGTCGAGCTCGCCCTCCTTGACCTTCGCGGTCTCACCCTTCTCGATCTCGCCGAAGTCACGGACCTCGTCCGCGAAGTACATCGTGTGGAGCATGAGCCCGCCCTGCGCCGGGCGGACCAGCACGAGGCTCTCTTTCCCGCGCATGACGAACTTGGCCAGGGCGACCCGGTCCGTCCGGGCCATCGCGTCGGACAGGAGCCGGTAGGCCTTCTCCCCGCCCTTGTCCGGGCCCAGGTAGTAGGTCTTCTCGAAGTAGATCGGGTCGACCTTCGCGAGCGGCACGAACTCGGCGATGTCGATCACCCGGGATGCCTCGCCCTCGAGGCCCTTCAGCTCGTCGTCGGAGAACCGGACGTACTCGTCCTTCTGGACCTCGTACCCCTTGACGAGGGCCGTCCGGTCGACGACCTCCTTGCACACCGGGCAGTAGGTCTGCTGGCGGATCCGGCTCCCGCACTTCGCGTGGAGCAGGTTGAAGCTGACGGCGGCGGACGAGGCCGCCGTGTACATCCGGATCGGGATCGACACCAGGCCGAAGGAAATCGTCCCCGACCCGATCGCGTGCGGTGGCATGACAGCTCCTCCTGCCCCGGAAAGCTCGACGTGGTGAAGCGTTTTGCACCGTACCACGGGGCCGTTTATGCTCAAAGAGCCCCGGCAGCGCCCTACCACTTGGGGTCGCCACGGGGCCGAGGGCCAGCCCCTAGTGATCGACGAGAGGCCACCCAGGCTCGACGCCTACCGGCGTAAGCGCGACCCCGACCGCACCCCGGAGCCCTTCGGGGGTCGGCGGCCGGGGACGGGGGCGCTCTTCGTGATCCAGCAGCACGCCGCCCGGCGCCTGCACTACGACGTCCGCCTGGAGATGGACGGCGTGCTGAAGAGCTGGGCGGTCCCCAAGGGGCCGTCGGTCCGGCCCGAGGTCAAGCGCCTGGCGGTCCACGTCGAGGACCACCCCCTCGAGTACGCCGACTTCGAAGGGGTGATCCCGAAGGACAACTACGGGGCCGGGGCCGTCATCGTGTGGGACCATGGGCGATACCGGTCGGCGAAAGCCGAGGACCTCCTGGCCCAGCTCAAGCGCGGGCTCGTCGAGGTCGAGCTCCAGGGCCACAAGCTCCGCGGCCGCTGGATCTTCACCCGGATGGGCACCCGGATGGGCGCCCGGACGGGCGGGCGGACGCGGGGCCGGGCCGGCGACACCGGGAAGGAGTGGCTCCTCATCCGGAAGGCCGGGGAGCCCGTTCCTCGGGAGGAAGCCACGGAGCGCTATCCCCGCTCGGTCCGGTCCGGGCTCGCGCTCGACGAGATGCGCGACATGGGCGCCGTGCGCGACGCGCTCCGCGCGCGGCTCCGGACCCTGGCCGCCCCGGTCCATGAGGTGCCCGCCCGGAGCCAGGAGTTCATGCTGGCGACCTTGGCCGACCGGCCGCCCGAGGGCCAGGAGTGGCTCTTCGAGATCAAGTACGACGGGGTGCGCGTGCTGGCCGAGCGCCGGGGCGACGCGGTGACGCTCCTTGGCCGGAGCGGCCAGGTCGTGACGGATCGCTATCCGGAGATCGTCGCCGCGCTCCGGGCACTCGTGTTCGAGCGCTTCCTCATCGACGGCGAGATCGTCGCTCTCGACGAGCGGGGCGTGCCGAGCTTCCAGCGGCTCCAGGCCCGCATGGGCCTCACCCGTCCCGGGGACGTGGCCCAGGCGATGGGAGCGGTGCCCGTCGAGGCCGTGTTCTTCGACTGCCTCGCGCTCGAGGGGCACGACCTCCGGCGCCTGCCCCTGACCGCGCGCAAGGCCTGCCTCGAGCGTGTCCTCCCGCCGCAGGGCGTCACGCGCTACGGCGACCACGTGAAGGGGTCAGTGCCGGCCTTGCTCGAGGCGGCGGCCGAGGCCCGGCTCGAGGGCGTCGTGGCCAAGCGCGCGGCGAGCATCTACGCCGCCGGACGCTCGGACGCGTGGCGCAAGCTGAAGGTCCAGCGCCGGCAGGAGTTCGTGATCGGCGGCTACACCGATCCCCAGGGCAGCCGCGCCCGCTTCGGCGCGCTCCACATCGGGGTGTACGAGGGCGACCGGCTCGCCTACGTGTCGAAGGTCGGGACGGGCTTCGACGACGCCGAGCTCGAGCGGCTCTGGGGGCGGCTCGCGTCGCTCCGCCGGGACACGTCGCCGTTCGACGCCGGCACGCCCGGGGGACGCGGGCACCACTGGGTCGAGCCCCGGCTCGTCTGCGAGGTGCGGTTCACCGAGTGGACGCGGGACGGCGGCCTTCGCCACCCCGCCTACCTCGGGCTTCGGGACGACAAACGCCCGGAGGAGTGCCGTCGCGAGACGCCGGACGCCGGCGACGGGCAGGACGACCCGGCCTCGGCGCCATCCGGTGTCGCATCCGGGCGGCGGGCCACGCGAAAGGGCCGCGCGCCGAAGCGGGCGGCTGCGAGGGAGGGCGCGCGGGCCGCCGGCAAGGCCCCCGCGCCTCCGGGGTCGCGTGTGCGCCTGACGAATCTCGACAAGGTCTTCTGGACCGCCGAGGGGTACACGAAGGGCGATCTGATCGCGTACTACGACACGATCGCGCCCAGGCTCCTCCCCTACCTCCGCGACCGGCCCATCGTCCTCACGCGCTACCCCGACGGGATCGCTGGCAAGTCCTTCTACCAGAAGGACGCGCCGGACTTCGCGCCCGACTGGGTCCGCACGGAGCGGATCTACTCGAAGGACACCGACCGCGACATCGACTACTTCGTCGTGGACGACGCCGAGACGCTGCGGTACGTGGCGAACATGGGCACGATCCCGATTCACGTCTGGAGCGCGCGGGTCACCGCGCTCGAGCGGCCCGACTGGCTCGTCATCGATCTGGACCCGAAGGGCGCGCCCTTCGGGGACGTCGTGCGCGTGGCGCAGGCTCTCCACCGCCTCTTGGACGACCTGGAGCTGGCCGGTTACCCGAAGACGTCCGGCGCCACCGGGCTCCACATCCTGGTGCCCCTCGGCGCGCGCTACACGCACGAGCAGACCCGGACGCTGGCGCGGCTCCTCGCCATGCTGGTCGTCCAGGCGGTGCCCGACATCGCGACCGTGGCCCGTCCGCTGGCCGCTCGTGGCGGCAAGGTGTACGTCGACTTCGGCCAGAACGGGCACGGCCAGACCATCGTCGCGCCGTTCTCGGTGCGGCCGCTGCCGGGCGCCCCCGTCTCCTGCCCGCTGGACTGGGAGGAGGTCACCGCGCGGCTCGATCCGGCCCGCTTCACGATCCGCACCGCGCCGCGCCGCTTCGCCAAGCGGACGGATCCCCTGGCGCCGGTGCTCGGGCCCGGGATCGACCTAGCCGTCGCGCTCTCGCGCATGGAGGGGCGGCTCGAGCCCAGCGCGCCGGCGGGACGCCGTAACGCACGTCGGAGCCGGCGCCGTGGCTCGACGCCGCGGGCCTCGGGCGCATCGTAGCGGAGGCGCGCGGCCGGAGCCGGGCCGCGGAAGGGTGATCGGATGACACCGCAGAGCTGGCCACCGTCGCCGTCCGCTGGACCTCACCGGACTCCCGACGCGCCCGTCGGCTCATTCGAGTACGCGGGGTTCTGGGTGCGCGTTGCCGCCTCCCTCATCGACACGGTGCTCGTCCTGTGCGTCACGCTCCCTCTGCTCTTCGCCGTCTACGGATGGTCCTACCTGGAGGCCTCCCAGACGAGGTCCATCGCGGGCAGCGTCGATTTCCTGCTCACGTGGGTCGCGCCGGCCGTGGCAGTGGTGGCCTTCTGGCTGTACAGGCAGGCCACGCCCGGCAAGATGGCGCTGTCGGTCAGAGTGGTAGACGCCGCCACCGGCAACACCCTGACCCTCGGACAATCCATTGGCCGCTATCTTGGCTACTTCGTCTCGACCATCCCTTTCGGGCTGGGCCTCATCTGGGTCGCCTTCGACCCCAGGAAGCAGGGGTGGCATGACAAGCTGGCCGGGACGGTCGTCATACGCTCCAGGAAGCGTGACCCCGAGCCTGCCAAGTCGTGATCCGTCGACCAGCAGTGGCCCGGGGAGCGCTAGGCTCGGTCTTCGCGGTGTCGAGACGCCGGGTTCACGGCGCCGCGCCTGGGACCGCGGAGTGGCCGCCCGCGGCAGCGAGGAGACCCACGAGCTCCCGCGCCAGCGCCGGGCCGGTCCCGGACTCCTCGTGCTTGAAGTAGACGAAGGCGTCCCGCCACTCGGCCCGCGCGGCGGTCGCCGCCCATCCCAGTAGCTCTTCGCGCGTGTACGCGCGGTCGCGGAGACGCAGGTAGCCGAAGTCGGCGGTCACGACGGCGGGCGTCGTGCTCTCCTCGGTGTCCGCGAGGCAGAGCGCCGTGTTCCGGGCGCGGAGGAGCGCGTACACCTCCTCGTCGAGCCACGAGGTGTGGCGGAACTCGACCGCCATGCGAGCCGGCGGCGGCACGAGAGCAAGGCACGTGTCGAGGCGGTCCGTGTCCTTCCGGAAGTTCGGCGGCAGCTGAAGGAGCAGCGGTCCGAGCTTCGCCTCGAGCCCCCGGGCCGTGTCGAGGAAGTAGCGGAGCGGGTCGGCGATGTCACGCAGCCGGGCGAAGTGGCTGATCCGCTGCGGGACCTTGAGGGCGAAGACGAACCCCTCGGGCGTGTCCTGGTTCCAGCCGGCGATCGTCTTCCCGCTGGGCATCCGGTAGAACGTGTTGTTGAGCTCGACCGTGCGGAAGCGCTCCGCGTAGTACGGCAGCATGCCTGCGGGCGGGAAGCGCTCGGGATAGAAGGTCCCGCGCCATTCGGGATAGCTGTAGCCGGACGTGCCGACGTGGATCACGCAACCTCGGGCAGGCGCGCGTCAGGCGGTGGCCTCGCGGGCCGCGGCGCGGAAGCGCCGCACCTCACCGGCGGGATCGGCCGCGGAGAAGATGGCCGACCCGGCGACCAGCGTCGTGGCCCCGCGAAGGGCAAGGGGACGGCAGTGCTCGAGCTTGACGCCGCCGTCCACCGACACATCGAGCGGCCGCTCGCCGATCCGGTTCTTGAGGTCCACCAGCTTCGCGTACGTCGCCGGGATGAAGGCCTGACCGCCGAATCCCGGGTTCACCGACATGACCAGCACGAGGTCCGCCGCGTCCAGCACGTAGTCCAGGGCGGTGGTCGGAGTCCCGGGGTTCAACGCCACCCCCGCCCGCGCGCCGAGGTCCCGGATCCGGGCCAGCGTTCGATGCAGGTGGGGGCACGCCTCCACGTGCACGGTGAGCGCGTTCCCGCCCGCCCGGACGTAGGTTTCGAGGTAGGCGTCGGCGTTCTCCACCATGAGGTGGAGGTCGAGCGGGAGCCGTGTGCGCTTGCGGATCGCCTCGATGACGGGCGGGCCGATCGTGAGGTTCGGCACGAAGTGGCCGTCCATCACGTCCACGTGGATCTGGTCGGCGCCGCCCGCCTCGATGCGTGCGATCTCGTCGGCAAGCGCGGCGAAGTCGGCGGAGAGAATCGACGGGGCGATCTTGATCATGCCCGCCTCCTGAGCCGATGGGCTGTGAAACCGTCGGAGCCGTGATGATGGGGCGTCATGCGGAGCACGTCGGGCGCCGCACGGCACGCCGCCGGGACCGCGGGTGGCAGCGCGTCCGGCACGAAGTCGGGACGGCGCGCCCGGAAGCCCGCGACGACCGCCTCGTTCTCCTCGGGCTCGAGCGAGCACGTCGCGTAGACGAGGACGCCGCCCGGCCGGACCAACTCCCCGGCGGCGTCGAGGATCGCGGCCTGGGCCGTGGCCAGCGTCACGAAGTCGTCCGGCCGCCGGCGCCACTTGGCGTCGGGGTTTCGCCGGAGCACGCCGAGGTTCGAGCACGGCGCGTCGACCAGGACCCGGTCGCACGTCGGCCCCAGGACGTCCGCGAGCGCGCGAGCGTCGGCGAGCCGCGGCTCCACGAGCGCGGCGCCGAGCCGCGCGCAGGCGGCCCGCACGAGGCCGAGCCGGCCCGCGTGGGGATCCGCGGCGACGACCCGGCCGCGGTTCGCCATCAGCGCCGCCAGGTGCGTCGTCTTCGTGCCCGGCGCCGCGCAGACGTCGGCGACCGTCTCCCAGGGGAGCGGCCCGAGCGCGTGCCCCACCATGATGGCGGCCTCGTCCTGCACGGTGACGCTCCCGTCCCGGAGCGCTGCGAGCTCGCGCAGGTCCCCGGCCCGCTCGAGGA
This sequence comes from uncultured Candidatus Rokubacteria bacterium, assembly GCA_963812945.1. Lineage (GTDB taxonomy): Bacteria > Methylomirabilota > Methylomirabilia > Rokubacteriales > DASRDR01 > DASRDR01. The sequence goes on from CAWEXD010000003.1 coordinate 137,176, forward strand.
GAAGCCCCTCGGGGGCGAATCGCGTGGCCGTCGCGTCGACGCCCGAACGCCCGAGCGCCTCGGCCACCGCCGCCGCGGGCGCGCGCAGCGTGTTGACCCGGACGCAGAGCGGCGGCGCGGCGCTCATCGCCAGGGCGAGGGCCTCGGCCTCGGCGGGCCCGTCTCGGACCCACCAGCGCCGGACGAGCCACGCCGGCTGCGAGGCGCGGAGCGCCAAGGCCTCCACCGGGTCCTCCGCCGTGGGCGCGGGCCACGGGCGGGGCGCGGCGGCCAGCGTCCGGAGGACGCCGTTCAGGTAGGCGGCCGCGCCGGGCGACCGTCGCCGCTTGGCCAGCTCCACCGCCTCGTGGACCGCGGCCCATTGCGGGATCCGGTCGAGGAACCCGAGCTGATAGGCGGTGAGCCGGAGGAGCGCCCGGACCCAGGGCGTCAGCTCGGCGAGCGGCCGCCGCGACACGCGCGCGAGCGCCCAGTCGACCCGTGCCCGCCAGCGGAGCGTGCCGAGCACCAGCTCCGTCACGAGGGCTCGATCCCGCGCGTCGAGCCCGGCCCGGTCGGGAAGCGTCTCCAGCAGGCGGTCGGCGTACGCGTCCCGCGTCTCGACGCGCAGGAGGATCTCGAGGGCGACGCCGCGCGCCGAGCTCCCGCCTCGGGCCCCGGGCCGCGCGCCCGCGCCAGGCGGGGCCGGCGCGGCGACGGCCTCAGCGGCGCGGGGCCGGCGCGCCAAGCGGCGCTCCAGGGCCGAGCCGCGAGCCCCTCAGGTAGGCGTCCCAGGCCATCACCCGGCGATTCTCGGGCTGGACCTCGACTGGCAGGAGGAGCTCCTGACCGGTCCCGATCGCGAGCCGCCCGGCCGCGTCCGTGAGCACGCCCGGCTCGCCCCGGCCCTCCAGCGCCGCCGCGCGCCAGATCAGGAGGCGCCCTCCCGGAGTGGAGGTGACCACCCCTGGCCAGGGGTTCAGTCCGCGGACCCGCGCCGCCAGGGCGGCCGCCGGCTCGGTCCAGTCGAGGAGCCCGTCCTCCTTGCGGAGCCGGGGCGCCAGCGTGGCCGCCTGGGAATCCTGCGGGCGCGGCGTGAGCGTCTCCAGGCGGTCGAGGGTCTCGAGGAGCACCTCGGCGCCGAGCACGGCCAAGCGCTCGGCCAGCTCCCCGGCCGTCTCGTCGGGGCCGATCGCCGTCGCCCGCTGGAGGAGCACCGGCCCCGTGTCCATGCCCGCGTCCATCCGGAACGTCGTGATCCCGGTCTCGCGCTCTCCGCGGATGATCGCCCACGCGACGGGCGCCGCGCCCCGATAGCGGGGGAGCAGGGACGCATGGACGTTGATGGACCCGCGCGGGGGCACGTCGAGCACCGCGCGCGGGAGGATCTGCCCGAACGCCACCACGACCGCGACGTCGGCGGCGGGCTCGGCAAGACGCTCGGGCCAGTCCGGATCGCGAAGGCGGGGCGGCTGGAGAACCGGGATCCCGTGCTCGATCGCCGCCGCCTTGACCGGCGAGGCTTGCGCCCGCTGGCCCCGACCGGCGGGCCGGTCCGGTTGCGTCACGGCGGCCACGACGTGGTGACGGGCACGGAGCGCGTGGAGCGTCGGGAGAGCGAAGACAGGAGTGCCGTAGAACAGCACGCGCATGGGCTCCGGCCCGGTCTGCTAGACGGTTCCCCCCCGCGACCGGCCGGGTTCCGCGCTGCCCCGGCTGGGCCGATGCGCAGCGATCACAACCTGACCCCAGCCGCCGCGGCGGGCTCTGCCGGGAACCCCTCGCGCCTGATCTGCCGCTTGAGTCGGTCGCGCGTGACCTTGTCCAGCCGGTCGATGAAGAGGATGCCGTCGAGGTGGTCGATCTCGTGCTGGAGCACTCGCGACAGGAGCCCCGACGCGCGGCGCCGGAACGACGCGCCCGTACGATCCATCGCCTCCACGACCACCCACTCGGCGCGGCGGACGTCGCCGAAGACGCCCGGCAAGGACAGGCACCCTTCCTCGCCCATTTGCTCGCCGCCCTGCTCGACGATCACCGGATTGAGGTAGGTCCGGCCCGTGCCACGGCCCTCGTCGATCACGAGCATCCGGAGCTCGATGCCGACCTGGGTCGCGGCGAGCCCGATGCCCACCTCGGTGTGCATCGTCTCGACCATGTCGTCGAGCCAGCCCTCGATCTCCGGCGTCACCTCGCGGACCGGCGCCGCCCGGCGCCGCAAGACCGGATCCCCGTAGAGCCGGACGTCCAGGATCGCCATCGGTCTCCCCCCTTCCGGCTAGCATTGTACCGCTCCTCACGGGAGCTCGACCGGATCCATGTCGATCGCGAGCCGCGTCCCTCCGAGCCGGCGCCGGCCGCGCAGGGGCTCGACAATCGCGGCCACGGTCGCCGGAAGCTCCGGCCCGCCGAGGAGCACGACCTGGGCCCGCGCGCCCGCGAGCGTCGCCGGGCCCAGCACCGTGGCCTCTCTGGCGCGCCCGCGCTCGGCCAGATCCTCGCCGAGCCGGAGGGCGTCCCGACCCTCGGCGACGAGGCGGGCCATGCGGCGCGCCGGCGGATAGCCGAGCTCCTGGCGCTCCCTCCACTCCGGCTCGTAGAAGTGCTCCGGCTCGCCCCGGGCGACGGCCACCAGGGCCGGGTGCTCGGGCAGGAACGACTGGAGCCACACGCTCCCGCCGGGGGCGACGCTCTCGGTGAGACGCCAGGCCAGCTGAAACGTCCGTTCGGCGGCGCGAAAGTCGGGCAGATTGAGGGTTGCGTCGGCGAGGACGAGCGCGCCGACGGCGACCGGGGACTCCTCCGCCAGCCGGAGCGCCATGCTGGTGCCAACCAGGACTTGCGCCGCCCCCGAGCGGAACGCGGCCCGCGCGAGGTCGGCATCGCCCGGGGTGACGGTCGAGTCGTAGCGGACGACGCGCGCCTCGGGGAACGCGTGGCGAGCCTCGGCCTCGAGTCGCTCCGTGCCCCAGCCGAGGGGCTGAAGCCGACGGCCCCGGCACCGACCGCAGAGGCTCGCCGCCGGCCGCTCGAGGCCGCAGAGCCGGCACGCGAGCGCCCGCGTCTCGCGGTGGTACAGGAGCGCCAGCCGGCAGCGCGCACAGCGGCGCACGGCTCCGCACTCCGCGCAGACGAGCGTGCGCGCGAAGCCGAGCCGGTTGAGCACGAGCAGCACGGAGCCCCCGCGCCCGAGCGCCGCGCGCGCCGCGGCGCAGAGGCCGGGTGAGAGGCTCGCCTCCGTCGCGTGCTCGCCGCCGAGCGCCACGCGCTCGACGACAGGCCGGGGGGGCCGCGGGCCCCCGGGCGCGGGCTCGATCGTGAGCGCGCCCGTCCGGGTGCCCACCCAGCTCTCGAGGCTCGGCGCCGGGCTCGTGAGGAGACTCGCGCCTCCCTCGCGCTGGGTTCGCTGGAGGGCCAGGTCGCGCGCGTGCCAGCGCGGCGCGTCGGGGGCCTTGTGCGCCGGGTCCTCCTCGTCGAGGACCACGGTCAGCCCGAGGGGCGCGAGCGGGAGCCACACGGCCGCCCGGGTGCCGACGGCGACTCGCGCCTGACCGGTCCGGCACGCCCACCAGGCGGCCCAGCGCTGGCCGGGAGTGGCCGCGCTGGTGACGAGACACACCGGCTCGCCGAGCCGCGTCCCGAGCCGCGCCGCCCAGGCGCCCGCCTGCTCGATCTCGGGCGCGACGACCAGAACGGTCCCATCGCCAGCCAGCGCGTCCGCCACCAGCTGCTCGACGCGGCTGTGGCGAGCCGGGCCCGTCGCGAGGATCGCGGGGGACGAGGAGCGCGCCATCGGCGACGGCGGGGGCGGCAGCGTCTCCGGCGCCCGCGCGCGCATCCCCGGCGGGAGCGCTCGGAACGCGGCCTCGCCCCAGGCACTGACCGTCTCCGCGGCGGCCCAGCGCAGGAGGTCGAGCAAGGGCGGGGTCAGGGCGGGGACTGGGTCGAGCAGGCCGGCGACCGTCTCGAGGCCCTCCCCCGCCCCGTTCTCGACCGCGACCACGATCGCCGGGCGGGGGCGTCCGCGAAACGGGACACGCACACGCTGCCCGGGGGCCACGCGCCCCTCGAGCTCCTGCGGCAGCCGGTACGTGAAGACGCGGGGGACGGGGAGGTCGGTGACGACCTGGGCGAGCAGAGGACTCGGGCCTCAGGCGCCGGTCGGCGCCTGGCCCCGGACCCGGTCGTACTCCCGACGGATCAGCTTGAGGTCGTCGTACGCCTGGCGCCGGTAGATCGGGCCGGGGTTCCGCAGGAGGAAGGCCGGATGAAACACCGGAATCACGACGGCCCCCCCCAGCGAGTGGACCTGGCCGCGCAGGCGGCTGATCGGCTCGCGCGTCCGGAGGATGTGCTGCGTGGCGAACGTGCCGAGCGTGCAGATCACGCCCGGCTGGATGGCGGCGAGCTGCCCGGCCAGGAACGGCGCGCAGGCCGCGATCTCCTCCGGCTCCGGGTTGCGGTTCCCCGGAGGCCGGCACTTCACGATGTTGCAGATGTAGACCTCCTCGCGCGTGACGCCCACCGAGTCGAGCATCTTCGTGAGGAGCTGGCCCGCGCGGCCCACGAAGGGCTTGCCCTGCCGGTCTTCCTCCTCACCCGGACCCTCGCCGATGATCACGAGCCGCGCCTCCGGGCTGCCGGAGCCGAAGACGATCGTCGACCGTCCCTGGGAGAGCTTGCAGCGAGTGCACCCGGCGCTCGCCGCCTCCACTCGCCGGAGCGCGGCGGCGGGGCCGCCCAGGGGCTCGCCCTGGAGGGGCAGGTCCCGGACGCCCAGAGCCTGATGGAAGCGGAGGTGCTCGGCGAGGGCGCGCGCGGCGTCCGCCAGGCCCGCGGGGTCGGTCATGACCTCAGGTCGCCTGGGGCTCGCGCACCGCGCGGCGTAGCTCCTGGACCCGGTCCAGGATGAGATCGGCCACCTCGGCCTTGGCGCGCCGCGGCACCGCGACGGTGCCGCCCCAGCGGTCGAGCAGGACGACCTCGTTGTCGGCGACGTCGAAGCCGATGTCGGCCCGGCTCACGTCGTTCGCGACGATGAGGTCCACGCCCTTGGCGAGGAGCTTGGCCCGGGCGTGCTCGCGGAGCTCGTGCGTCTCGGCGGCGAAGCCGACGAGGAACCGGGTGCCCTTCCGCAGGGAGAGCTCGCGCAGGATGTCCGGCGTCGGCGCGAGGTCGATCGCGAGCCCGTCCCGCTTGGAGGGAATCTTCTCGGTCGCAGGCCGGACCGCCTGGTAGTCCGCCACGGCCGCCGCCTTGATCACGACCGTCGCGGCCTCGACCGCGTGGAAGACCGCGTCTCGCATCTCGAGCGCGGTCTGCACCGGGATCACGCGGACCCCGCTCGGCGGCGCCAGGTGGGTGGGTCCGGTGACGAGCGTCACCGCGGCGCCGCGGCGCGCCGCCTGCGTGGCGATCGCGTAGCCCATCCGGCCGGACGAGCGGTTGCTCAGGTACCGGACGGGGTCGAGGGCCTCGCGCGTGGGGCCGGCCGTGACCAGAACGTGGTCGCCCACCAGATCCCGCTGCGGCCACAGGAGGCGCTCGGCCGCCTCGACGATGTCCGTGACCTCCGGGAACCGGCCCTGGCCCCGGAGGCCGGAGGCGAGCTCCCCGTGATCCGGCTCCAGCACGGTCGCCCCCCGGCCCCGCAGGGTCGCCACGTGCGCCTGCACCGCGGGGTGCTCCCACATCCCCCCGTCCATGGCCGGGGCGAAGAGCACCGGCCCACGGACGGCGAGAAGCAGCGTGCCCAGAAAGTCGTCGGCGAGCCCGAGCGCCGCGCGCGCCAGCGCGTGAGCAGTGGCCGGCGCGACCAGCGTGAGATCGGCGCGCTCGGCCAGCGCCACGTGCTCCACCGCCGCCGGCTCCTGCGGGTCGAACAAATCGGTGAGGACGGGCCGGCCGGACAGCGTCCGGAACGTGAGCGGCGCGACGAACTCCTGCGCGTGCGCCGTCATCACCACGGTGACAGCGGCCTCCGCGCGACGGAGCTCCCGGAGGAGATAGGCGGCCTTGTACGCCGCGATGCTGCCCGTGACGGCGAGGATCAGCTCGCGGCCCGCTAGCGCCATGGCCCGCCTCCGGGAGCGCCCGTCGCCGTCAGGCCACGGCAGGCGGGGGCGTCTCGACCTTCTCCTCCGGCTTCTTCAGCTGGATCTTGCCTCCGATGCACTCCTCGAGGGCGACCGAGGTCCACTTCTTGCGCTTCGTCTCGACCTGGGGCTGCGCGCCCCGGTTGAGCTGTCGGCTCCGCTTGGCGGCGAGCACGACGAGGACGTAGCGGTTCGAGATCTGCTCGAGACACTTCTCCAGCGGTGGGAAGGACATCAGGCAGCGCCTCCCGGGAGAGTCGCCTGGACTCCCCCGCCCACCGGGAGATCCGGCAGGGTCAGGGTGAGACGGGACGTGCGGCAACGCTCGGCTTCGATGATACACGCGAGCTGCCGCAGGGCCTCGTCGAGATGACGGTTGACGATCACGTAGTCATATTCACGCCAGGCGGCGATCTCGTCCACCGCCCGCGCGAGGCGGCGAGCGATCTCGCGGAGCGCGTCCGACTTGCGCTCCCGGAGCCGGCCTTCGAGCTCACGCATCGAGGGGGCCACGACGAAGACGTAGAGGCCCTGGGGGTAGCGGGCCCGGAGCTGCCGGGCCCCTTGGGTGTCGATGTCGAGAAGGATGTCCTCGCCCCGATCGAGCACCGTCTCCAGCGTCCGGGCCGCGGTGCCGTAGAGGTGGCCGTGCACCCGGGCCCACTCCGCGAGCTCGCCCCGGTCCACCATCTGCTGGAACACCGGCTCGGAGACGAAGTGATACGCCTGCCCCTCGATCTCGCCCGGTCGCGGGTTGCGGGTCGTGTAGGACACGGAGTAGGACAGGTTCGCCACCATCTTGCGAATCTCTCGGCAGAGGGTCGTCTTCCCGGCCCCGGACGGGGCCGACACGACGATGAGCATGCCTCGACGCGACGACGCGGCAGTCACTCGACGTTCTGCACCTGCTCCCGGATGCGCTCGACCAGCGTCCGCGCCTCCAGGAGCCCCGCGGCCAGCTCGGTATCGTCCGCCTTCGACGCGATGGTGTTGACCTCCCGGTGGAGCTCCTGGGTCAGGAAGTCGAGCTGCCGGCCCACCGCGCCGCCGGCCGCGAGAAGGCTCTGGAACTGCGCGAGATGGGAGCGGAGCCGGGCCAGCTCCTCCGCGACGTCGCTCCGGGCCGCCCAGGTGGCCACCTCCTGGGCCAGACGCCCAGGGTCCGCGGGCGTCTCGCCCAGGATCGCCTGGACGCGATCCCGGAGACGGCTCTGGATCCGCGCGAGCGCTGCCGGGAGCAGCGCTTCGGCGTCCGCGCACCCAGCGTCCGAGCGCATCGAGGTGGGCCCCGAGGTCTCGGGCCAGCGCCGCGCCTTCGGTCAGACGCATCCGGCCGAGCTCGTCGAGCGCCTCCGTCGCGGCGGTCTTCACGAGCACTGCGCTCTCGCCATCCTCGTCCTCGGCTTCCTCGACCGTCACGACGCCCGGCAGGCGGAGGAGATCGGCGACCGTCAGGTCGGGCGCCACCCCGACCGCGTCGCTCAACGCGCGCGCGCCCCGCGCGTACTCCAGGCCGAGCGCGACGTCCGTCCGCACGGCGGTGGCGCTTCCGCCGGTCCGACGCAGGGTGATGGTGAGGTCGACCCGACCACGGGCGATCCGCCCCTGGACCAGCCGGCGGACGTCGGGCTCGTGTGACGTGAGGCCCCGCGGGAGCTTGACGTTGGTCTCGAGAAACCGGTGGTTCAGGGAACGGGCCTCCGCGGTGAGGGCCGTCCGCGCACCCCGGACCTCGGCCCGCCCGTAACCCGTCATGCTGGCGACCAGGCCCATGGGACTGGCTACGATGCTAGCCGAAGCGGTCGGCGAGTGTCAAACCGGGCGTGGAGCCCCTCCGCCCCGACAAAATCGAAAAATGTCAATATTAATACCGTGTTACGGTTAAGCTTGGGCCGTGAAATCGAACCGCCTCCTGGCGAGCCGTCCGGGAGGCCCTTCCGGCAAGCTTGCCAGATCGGCGCATTCTACGTTATTAGGACGTATTGGTCGGCCTTACTAGACACGGGGGCCCGGACCCCGGGAGCGGGGATGGGGAACGTGGCCGAGCGTCAGCCGATGCCGGAGAACCCAAGGCAGTACGTCTGCCCTTCCTGCCATCTCCACCTCCTCTCCTGGACCACGCACACCAAGACCATCGAGATGTTCCACAAGGTCGCGCTCTGGTCCGACTTCTGGACGGGCGATGTCCGACTGATCTGTCAGTACTGTCTCGGCGCGACGGAGATCCTCCCGACCGCCCTGGTGGACCTCCTGCGCCAGCGTTACGGGTTCCACATCCCGCAGGCGACGCCGACGCCGCCGGGCCCGCGCCGCGACTGACGCCGGCCCGCGCGCATCTTGCGCGTCGTCGCGTCATGGCGTGAACAGGCTCCGCACCCACTCGCGGTAGTCCCGACCGCCGATCGAGCGTCGGCGTCCCGAGAGAGACTCGTGGCCGAGACCCGAGGGCCCACGTCCCGCGCGGGGCGCGTCCGGGAGAGCGTCCTGGTCGCCCTCCTCCTGACGGCGCTGGCCATCGTCCTGACGTGGCCGGCCGCGGCGTTCCTCGGCTCCACGGTCAGCGACCTCGGCGATCCCGTCCTCACGACCTACGTCCTCGCGTGGAACGTCCACGCGCTCGGCGCGACTCCGCTCCGGCTCTTCGACGCGAACATGTTCCATCCGCACCGGGGGACGCTGGCCTACACGGACCATCATCTCGGTCTGGCGCTGCTCGCCTGGCCGGTGCGCCTCCTGGGCGCCGGGGCCGTCTTCGCCCACAACGTCGTCTGGCTCGCCTCGTTCCCGCTGACGGGCCTGACGCTCTTCTGGCTGGTTCGCCACCTCACCGGGCACGCGGGCGCCGCGACGGTCGCGGCCGTCCTCTACGCCTTCTCGCACTTCCGATTCGGCCAGCTGGGCCACATCCAGATGCTGAGCCACCAGTTTCTCCCGCTCATGCTCCTCGGGCTCCATCGGGCGGCGGAGAGCGGAGGGCGCTGGCGGGACGTGGCGCTCGCGGCCGGGGCCTTCGCGGTCCAGGCTCTGGTCACCGGGTACTACGGGTTCTTCGCGGCGATCGCGGGGGCGCTCTTCGTCGTCTGGCTCGCCGGGCCGAGCACGCGGCCACCCCTCGGCCGCCTGGCCGCCCGGGGCGTGCTGGCCGCCGCGCTGGTCGCGGTGCTCCTGCTGCCGTTCTTCCTCCCCTACCGGTTCGTCCGCGACGAGATCGGGCTTTCCCGGAGTCTCGAGGAGATCACGCATTTCTCGGCGCGGCCCGCGTCCTACCTGGCGGCGCCGGTGGTCAACCGATGGCTCGGGAAAGCCACGGCCGGGTTCCGGGGCGAGAAGGCCGTGCTGTTCCCCGGCCTGGTCGCGCTCGGGCTCGGGGTCCCGGGCTTCGTCCTCGCGTGGCGCGGACGGGGGGCGGCCTTGGGCGGGACGCCGGCAGAGGGCCGCCGCTGGCCGGCCGGGGTCGACGTGGCCTTGGCCGTGCTCCTCCTGGTGACGGTGGCCAACTGGATCCTGCTCGGCAGGGTCTTCCTCCGGATCGGGGCGTTCCGGCTGTCGCAGCAACACTTCGGCGCGCCGTTTCTCGGGCTCGCCCTGGCCTTCGCCGCGCGCCGTTTCGTCCAGGGCCGGCCCGTGCCCGTCCACGGGCTGGGCTGGCTCCGCCGGATCGGGTGGCCCAACAGCGCGGGGTACTACGTCGGGCTGACGCTCGTCGGCGTGATCGCCTCGTTCGGGCCCTGGCTGGAGCTCGGGCAAGGGCTCCGGCTCCGCCCCGTCTATCGCCAGCTCTGGGAGTTCGTCCCCGGCTTCGACGCGCTCCGGGTCCCGGCGCGCTTCGGCGTGCTGGTCACGACGGGGCTCGCGACCCTCGCCGGGTTCGGCGCGGCCGCCCTCGCGCGACGGCTTCCCCGTCCCGGGTGGCGCGCGGGCGCGCTGGGCGCGCTCGGCGCCCTCGCGGCCCTGGAAGCCTGGGCCGTGCCGCTCCCGCTCATGACCGTGCAGCCAGGTCCGGGGCCGACCGACCGGTGGCTCGCCGCCCGGCCCGGCGGCTCGGAGGCGGTCCTCGTCCTGCCGATGTACGAGCCCCACGCCGTGCACCTGGAGAGCCTTCGGCTGCTCGGCTCCACGGCGCACTGGCGCCCCCTGGTCAACGGCTACGCCGGCGTGTTCCCGGCCGACCATTCCGCGACCATCACCCTGCTGAACACCTTCCCCGCGCCGGCGGCGGTGGCGCGCCTCCGGGCGATCCACGTCCGCTACGTGGTCGTGCATCTGGGGCAGTACCATTCGGAGCCACGGGCGCGCCTCGAGGCAGCTCTCGCGCTCCTGCCCCCCGGGGTCGCGCGAGTCGCGACCTTCGAGCACTCCCAGATCTTCGAGATCGGCCCGGAGGGCGCGCGGACGTCAGGCGAGACGGGTGGTGCGGACGAAGTCCCGCGCGCGCGCGAGCGTCGCGGGCTCGGCGAGGCCCGCCGCCCCGAGCGCGTCGAAGCACTGGGAGACGGTGAGCACGGCGTGCAGGCGGTAGCCCTTCGCGAGGAGGCGCTCGCGTCCGCCCTGCTCGCGGTCGATCAGGACCACGAGGTCCTCGACGACGAGGCCGGCGGCCTCGAGGGGCTCGATGGCCTCCAGCTTCGAGGCGCCGTCCGTCACGATGTCGTCGATGACGACGACCCGCTCCCCCGCCTGGAACGCCCCTTCGATGCGCCGCCGGGTGCCGTACTCCTTTGCCTCGCGCCGCGGGTAGACGAGCGGGAAGCCGCCGGCAAGGCTCGTGGCGACGGCGAGCGGGAGGCCCGCATACGGGATACCCGCGATGCGGTCAGCCCGGCAGCGCGACACCTCCGCCGCCATCAGCGCGCCCACCTGGGCCAGGACCGTCGGGTGGGAGATCACCACCCGCAGGTCGATGTAGAAGGGCGACGTGACGCCCGACTTGAGCACGAACTCGCCGAAGCGCAGCCCGCCGATCTCGTGGAGCCGCCGGACGAGCGGACCCTGGCCCGGCTCGCTCACGCGGGGATCTCGGAAAGGATCGCGATCGCGGCGGCGGCCGGGTCGGTGGCCCCCGTGATCGGACGGCCCACCACGAGGTAGTCCGCGCCCGCCCGGACGGCCAGAGCGGGCGTGGCGGTGCGCGCCTGATCGTCCACGGCGCCACCGGTAGGACGGATGCCCGGGGTCACGATCAGGGCGTCACGCCCGAGGAGCCCCCGCAGGCGGGCCGCTTCGCGCGGCGAGGCCACGACGCCGTCACATCCCGCGTCTCGCGCGAGGCCGGCGAGGTGCACCGCGTGCCCCTCGACCGCGACCGGCACGCCGAGCTCCCGGTGGAGCGCCGCCCGGTCGAGGCTCGTGAGCACGGTCACCGCCAGGATCCGCGGGCGATCACGCCCGGCCGCGGCGGCGGCGTCGGCCGCCGCGCGCAGCATGGCCGTCCCGCCCGAGGCGTGAACGGTGAGGAGGCCGACACCGAGCCGCGCCGCGGACCGGACAGCTCCCGCCACCGCCGCGGGGATGTCGTGGTACTTGAGGTCGAGGAAGACGCGGCCGCCCCGGCGATGAACCATCTCGACCGCGGCCGGGCCGGCAGCCGTGAAGAGTGGGCTCCCCACCTTGAAGTGGGTGACCACCCCGGCGAGCCGCACGACGAGCGCCTCGGCCTCGGCCAGCCCCGGCATGTCGAGGGCGACGATCAGCCGGTCGCGGGCCGCCCCGGCCGTGGCCCGGGTTTGGGAAGCGGTCACGCCTTCATGCTCTCGTAGTACGCCTGGAGCGGCCGGACCTCCGGCACGCCCGCCCGCTGCGCCTCGATCGCCTCCAGCGCGGCCTGGGCGCCGTCCATCGTCGTGTAGTAGGGAATGTTCTGCATGACCGCGGTCCGCCGGATCAGGTAGGAGTCCTTCCGGGCGCGCCCGTCCTCCGGCGTGTTGATGACGAGCGCGATCTCACCCTGCTTCATGAGATCGACGGAGTTGGGCCGCCGGCCCTCCGCCACCTTGTGGATGACCTGCACGGGGAGCCCGTGTCGCTCGAGGACCTTCGCCGTGCCCTGCGTCGCCACGAGCTGGAACCCCATCTCGGCGAGGCTCCGGCCGATGTTGACGATCGCCCGCTTGTCGCGGTTCCGCACCGACAGGAAGACGCGGCCGCGCTGCGGGAGCGTCGATCCGGCGGCGAGCTGCGACTTCAGGTACGCCGTTCGGAACTCGCGGCCCACGCCCATCACCTCACCCGTGGAGCGCATCTCGGGGCCGAGGATCACGTCGACGCCGGGGAACTTCACGAACGGGAACACCGCCTCCTTGACGGAGACGTGGGGCAGATCGGTGACCTCGCGCACGCCCAGCTCGGCGACCCGCGCGCCGAGCATCACCCGGGTCGCGAGCTTGGCGAGCGGCACCCCGATCGCCTTCGAGACGAACGGCACGGTGCGTGACGCGCGCGGGTTGACCTCCAGCACGTAGATCGTGTCGTTCTTGATCGCGAACTGGATGTTCATGAGGCCCACGACGCCAAGCTCGAGAGCCAGGGCTCGCGTCTGCGCCCGGAGCCGTTCGGCCTGGTCGTCGCCGATCGAGTAGGGTGGCAGCGCGCACGCCGAGTCGCCGGAGTGGATCCCCGCCTTCTCGATGTGCTCCATCACGCCGCCGACCAGGACCTCCTGGCCGTCCGAGAGCGCGTCGACATCGATCTCGATCGCGTCCTCCAGGAACTTGTCGATGAGAACCGGGTGGTCGGGCGAGACGCGCGCCGCCTCCACCATCCAGTCACGGAGCCGCGCCTCCTCGTAGATGACCTCCATGGCCCGGCCACCGAGAACGTAGGACGGGCGCACCAGCACCGGATACCCGAGCCCGGCGGCGATCCTCACGGCCTCGTCGGCCGAGCGCGCCGAGCCATTGGGCGGCTGCTGGAGGCCGAGCTTCCGCAGGAGATCGGCGAAGCGCTCGCGGTCCTCCGCCCGGTCGATGGCGTCGGGCGACGTCCCCATGATCCGGACACCGGCGCGCTCGAGGGGGACCGCCAGCCGGAGCGGTGTCTGCCCGCCGAACTGCACGATGACCCCGAGCGGCCGCTCCCGCTCGACGATGTTGAGCACGTCCTCCAGGGTCAAGGGCTCGAAGTAGAGGCGGTCCGACGTGTCGTAGTCGGTCGAGACCGTCTCCGGATTGCAGTTCACCATGATCGCCTCCACGCCGGCCTCGCGGAGGGCGAAGGCGGCGTGGACGCACGCGTAGTCGAACTCGATCCCCTGGCCGATGCGGTTCGGCCCCGAGCCCAGGATCACCACCTTGGGGCGCGTGGTCGGCGGTGCCTCGTCCTCCTCCTCGTAGGTCGAGTAGAGGTAGGGCGTGTGGGCGACGAACTCCGCCGCGCACGTGTCCACCACCTTGAACGTGGCGCGGACGCCGTGAGCGAGCCGGGCCGCGCGGACCTCCGCCTCGGCGCGGCCCGCCAGATCGCCGAGACGCCGGTCGGAGAAGCCGAGGCGCTTCGCCTGGCGCAGCGTGTCGCGCGAGAAGTCGGAGGTGCGCCGGAAAGCCTCCTCGAACTCGACGAGCTCCTCCATCTGGGCGAGGAACCACGGATCGATCCCGGTCAGCCCGGCGATCTCCTCGCGCTCGAGCCCGCACCGAATGGCCTCCGCGAGGTAGAAGAGGCGGTCGGGGTTCGGCACCCGGAGGCGGTCCCGGAGCCCCTCCGGGTCCAGGCCCGGCTGGCTCATCCCGAACCCGGCCCGGTCCTGCTCGAGCGAGCGGATGGCCTTCTGCAGCGCTTCCTTGAACGTCCGCCCGATCGCCATCACCTCGCCGACGGACTTCATCTGGGTCGTCAGCGTCTGGTCCGCCTCGGGGAACTTCTCGAACGCCCAGCGCGGCACCTTCACGACGCAGTAGTCGATCGTCGGCTCGAACGACGCTGGCGTCTCGCGGGTGATGTCGTTCCGGAGCTCGTCGAGCGCGTACCCGGCGGCAAGCTTGGCCGCGATCTTGGCGATGGGGAAACCGGTCGCCTTCGACGCGAGCGCCGAGGAGCGGCTCACACGGGGGTTCATCTCGATGACCACGAGCCGGCCATCCGCGGGGTTGACGGCGAACTGGATGTTCGAGCCCCCTGTCTCGACGCCGATCTCGCGGATGATCGCGAGCGCGGCGTTCCGCATGAGCTGGTACTCCTTGTCGGTCAGGGTCTGGGCGGGCGCGACCGTGATGGAGTCGCCCGTGTGGACCCCCATCGGGTCGAAGTTCTCGATCGAGCAGACGATCACGACGTTGTCGCGGAGGTCGCGCATCACCTCCAGCTCGAACTCCTTCCAGCCGATGACCGACTCCTCGACGAGCACCTGGCCGACCGGGCTCTGCTGGAGGCCCCAGCGAATGGCGCCCTCGAGCTCGTCGGGGTTCCAGGCGACGGACCCCCCGGTGCCGCCGAGCGTGAACGAGGGGCGGATGATGGCGGGATAGCCGACCTCGCGGACGACGTCCCGCGCCTCCTCGAGGGTGCGCGCGAAACCGGAGCGCGGCAGCTCGAGACCGATCCGCTGCATCGCCACCTTGAAGAGCTCGCGGTCCTCGGCCTTCCGGATCGCCTCGAGCTTCGCGCCGATCAGCTCCACGCCATAGCGCTCGAGGACGCCGCGCTCTGCCAGGGCCACCGCGAGGTTCAGCCCGGTCTGCCCGCCGAGGGTCGGCAACAGCGCGTCCGGCCGCTCGGCGGCAATGATCTGCTCAAGCACCTCCGGGGTCAGCGGCTCGACGTAGGTCCGGTCGGCCATCTCCGGATCGGTCATGATCGTGGCCGGGTTCGAGTTCACCAGCACGACCTCGAACCCCTCCTCGCGGAGTGCCTTGCAGGCCTGCGTGCCCGAGTAGTCGAACTCGCACGCCTGGCCGATGACGATCGGCCCCGAGCCGATCAGCAGGATCTTCCGGATGTCCGTCCGTTTAGGCATGGCCGGGGTCAGACTTTGACTTCTTAACAGTTTCCCGCCGGCCCTGTCCGAAGTGTTTAGAAGTCAAAGTCTGACCCCTATTCCAGCAGCCCGTAGACGATGGAGACGCCGGGGGGCGCCTCTTCCCGGCGGACGAGGAACTCGACGAGGGGCGCCGAGCCGAGATACTGGACCTCGCCCGCGCCCGTCAGCCGCTCGCCGAACAGCCCGAGCCGCTTCTCCACCCGCTCGCGGATGGCGTGCGCCTCGAGTGCCGCGGACGACTCGGTCGTGAAGGAGGCCCACTCGGGCTTCTGCCCGGCCTCCTCGGTCTTCCGATAGGCGACGAAGTACCGGGGCATCGCTCACCTGCCTCTCGACTGCGTGAGGAGCTCGATGAACCGCCGGAACAGGTAGTGCGAGTCGTGCGGCCCGGGGGCCGCCTCCGGGTGGTACTGGACCGAGAAGACCGGAAGGCTCCGGTGGCGCATGCCCTCGCACGTGCCGTCGTTCAGATTCACGTGCGTGACCTCGAACCCGGCGGCGGCGCCCGAGTCCGGGTCCACGGCGAAGCCGTGGTTCTGGGAGGTGATCTCGACCCGGCCCGTGGCGAGATCCTTCACCGGATGGTTCGCACCATGGTGACCGAAGGGCAGCTTGAACGTCCGCGCCCCGAGGGCCAGCGCCAGGATCTGCTGGCCGAGACAGATCCCGAACGTCGGCAGGCGCTCGACGAGCCGCCGCACCGACTCGGCGAGGTAGGGCACGCCCTCCGGATCGCCCGGGCCGTTCGCGAGGAAGAGTCCATCCGGCCCCAGCGCCAGCACCTCGTCCGCCGAGGCGAAGGCCGGCACCACCGTGACGCGGCAGCCTTCGGCCGTCAGCAGGCGCAGGATGTTCCGCTTGATTCCCGAATCGTACGCGACCACGTGGAAGCGCGCGGGCGGAGCGGCCGCGTAGCCCTGGCCCAGCCGCCACACCGACTCGCGCCACTCGTAGGGCGCCGGGCAGGACACTTCCTTCACGAGGTCCCGGCCGACGAGCCCCGGGGAGGCCTTCGCCTTGGCGACCAGCCGCCGGGGATCCTGGTCCCCGGTCGCGATGACGCCCTCCTGCGCGCCGCGGTCGCGCAGGTGCCGGGTGAGGGCGCGGGTGTCGATGCCCTGGATCCCCACGATTCCGTGGCGGCGGAGGTACTCGTCGAGCGTCGCGGTCGCCCGCCAGGAGGACGACACGGGCGACGCCTCGCGGACCACGAAGCCCTCGGCCCACGGCCGCCCGGACTCCGGGTCCTCCTCGTTCACCCCGGTGTTGCCGATGTGCGGGTACGTCATGCAGACGATCTGTCCCTTGTAGGAGGGGTCCGTGAGGATCTCCTGGTACCCGGTCATCGCCGTGTTGAACACGACCTCGCCCACGGTCTCGCCGCGGGCGCCGAGGGCCTCGCCCTCGAAGACCCGACCGTCGGCCAGCGCGAGGACCGCCCGCTCCGCGCGCATCACGCCCCGTGGTCCCCGGCCACGACGCCGTCCTTCATCACGATGCGGCCGCCCACCACCGTCATCCAGGGCGCACCGACGCAGGCCCAGCCGCCGAACGGCGTGTTCCGCGCCTTCGAGCGGAACCGGGCAGGCTCGATCACGTGCTCTTTGGCGAGGTCGAGGACCGTCACGTCACCCGGCGTCCCCGGGGCGAGGCTGCCGCCCGGCAGGCCGAGGACGCGCGCCGGGCCCGCCGTGAGCCGCGCGATCAGGGTCGAGAGGTCGACCACGCGCTCCCGCACGAGGTGTGTCAGGCAAAGGGCCACCGCGGTTTCCAGCCCGAGGATGCCGTTGGCCGCGTGATCGAGCTCGACCTCCTTGTCCGCGAGCGCATGGGGCGCGTGGTCGGTCGCGATCGCGTCGAGGGTCCCCTCCGCGAGGGCCTCCCGGCACGCCTCCACGTCGCGCTTCGACCGGAGCGGCGGCGCCATCTTGGCGTTCGCGTCGTAGGTGCGTAGCGCCTCGTCCGTGAGGAGCAGGTGGTGAGGAGTCACCTCGCCGGTGACCAGGACCCCGCGCGCCTTCGCGTCCCGGAGGAGCCGCACGGCCGCCGCCGTCGACACGTGCGCGATGTGGATCGGGGTCCCCGTCAGCTCGGCCAGCGCGATGTCGCGCGCGACCATGATCTCCTCGGCAGCCCCCGGGATGCCCCGGAGCCCCAGGTCCGTCGACACGAAGCCCTCGTGCATGACCCCACCCTCGGCGAGGGTGAGGTCCTCGGCGTGCGAGACGATCGGCCGGCCGAACGCCTGGGCGTACTCGAGCGCCCGGCGGAGAAGCACGGAGCTCATCACCGGCCGCCCGTCGTCGGAGTAGGCGACGCACCCGGCCTCGGCCAGCTCCCCCAGCTCCGCCATCTCCCGACCGCCCAGCCCCCGCGTGACCGCGCCGATCGGGTACACGCGCACGACCCCCCGGGCCCGGGCCTCGGCCAGGATGTAATCCGTCACGGCGCGCGTGTCGTTGACCGGCTGGGTGTTGGCCATGCACGCGACCGCGGTGAACCCGCCCGCGGCAGCGGCCCGGGTGCCCGTCGCGATCGTCTCCTTGTGCTCCTGACCGGGCTCGCGCAAGTGCACGTGGATGTCGATGAAGCCGGGCGCGATGACTCGCCCCCCGGCGTCGAGGGTCTCGGCGCCCGCCGGCGCCTCGAGGCGCGGCCCGACCCGGGCGATGCGCCCGGCCTGGATCAGCACGTCCCCGGGCGCATCGAGGCCGTTGGCGGGGTCGACGACGCGGCCGTTCCGGATCAGGAGGTCCATCGCTCAGGCCTCCCCGCCCTTGCTGCCGATCAGGAGATAGAGGATGGCCATCCGCACCGCGACCCCGTTCGCGACCTGCTCGAGGATCACCGAGTACGGCCCGTCGGCCACCTCCGGCGCCATCTCGATCCCGCGGTTGACGGGCCCCGGGTGCATGATCAGGACATCGTCGCGCGCCCCGCGCAGCTTTTCCAGCGAGAGCCCGTAGAGTCGCGAGTACTCGCGGAGCGAGGGGATGTAGTTCGCCGTCATGCGCTCCTGCTGAAGACGCAGCATCATGATCACGTCGACGTCACGCAGCGCGTCCTCGAGCCGGCGCGCGACCTTGACGCCCAGCTCCTCGACCCCGGGCGGGATCAGGGTGGGCGGCCCGGCGACCGTCACGCTCATCCCCATCTTCCGCATCCCGGCGATGTTCGAGCGGGCGACGCGGCTGTGGGCGATGTCGCCCACGATCGCGACGGACAGCCCCTCGAGGTGTCCCCGCTTCTCGCGAATGGTCAGGAGGTCGAGGAGCGCCTGGGTCGGGTGCTCGTGCATCCCGTCCCCGGCGTTCACGACCGAGCACCGGAGGGCCCGCGCCAGCATGTGGGCCGAGCCCGACGCCGAATGACGGATGACCACGCAGTTGGGGCTCATCGCCTCGATGTTCCGGGCGGTATCGATCAGCGTCTCGCCCTTCACGACGCTCGAGGACGACCCCGAGACGTTGACGACGTCGGCCGAGAGCCACTTGCCGGCGATCTCGAACGAGGTCCGGGTGCGGGTCGACGGCTCGAGGAACAGGTTGACCACCGTCTTCCCGCGAAGGGCCGGGACCTTCTTGATCTCGCGGGAGGCGATCTCCTTCATGGAGGCGGCGGTGTCGAGGATCGTCTGGATCTCGCCGGGCTCGAGGCTCCGGATCTCCAGCAGGTCCTTCCGCGTGAGGCCCATCACGTCCTCCTCGGCGCTCGGCGTTGGCTAGGCGTCGGGTTCCTGGATCACGACGCGGTCCTGGCCGTCGTGCTCGTGGAGGAGGACCTGGACGGCCTCGCGGCGCGCCGTCGGCAGGTTCTTCCCCACGTAGTCCGCGCGGATCGGGAGCTCCCGGTGCCCCCGGTCCACGAGGACGGCCAGCTGGATCAAGCGCGGGCGCCCGAGATCGATGATCGCGTCGAGCGCCGCCCGGATGGTCCGGCCGGTGTACAGGACGTCGTCGACCAGGACGATCGTCTTGTCGGCGACCGGGAAGGGAATGTCGGTCCCCCGCAGGATCGGGGCCTCCCCCTTGAGCCCGAGGTCGTCCCGGTAGAGCGTGATGTCGAGGGCGCCCACCGCAACCGGGTGGCCGCCGATCGCCTGGAGGCGCACCGCGATCCGGCGGGCCAGCGAGACGCCCCGGGTCCGGATGCCGACCAGCGCGAGCCCGTCGGTGCCGCCCGCCCGCTCGACGATCTCGTGCGCGATCCGGGTGAGGGCGCGGTCGATCCCGGGCTCGTCGAGAACCTCGGCCTTCTCGCGCCAGGTCACCGGAGGCATGCGGGCCCGACCTCCCTGATCCCCCGTGGAGAGCCGGGGGCCGGAGCCCCGTCCGGACCGGGAACAAAAACGCCCTCCCCAGCGTCCGGGGAGGGCCACATGTCGACGAAGCTCGTCATCGCCTCTCCTTGTGAGCCTCGCAGGGCCCACTTAAAGGAGTTACCGACCGACCGACCGGACTTTACGGCCTGTGCTCTCCACTGTCAAGAGCGACGGGAGCGCAAGGCCTGGCCGCCGCGCCGTCAGCCCGCGCTCACCGTGACTCGTCCCCCCTTGATGACGAAAACCCGGGCCGGAAGGCCGCCGACCGCCTCGGCGAGGCTCGACGCCTCGAGCACGACCAGGTCGGCGCGGCAGCCGACCGCGACCCCGTGGTCTTGGCGGCCGAGGATGCGCGCCGGCGCAACCGTGACCATGTCGAGCGCCGCGGCCATGTCGGCGGCCGCGCCCATGTGCGCCGCCACGACCAGGAGGTAGGTCAACAGCAGCGGGTCCGCGTTGCCGGCAGGCGTGAAGGCGTTCTGCACGTTGTTCGTCGCGGCCGCGACCGTCACCCCGGCCGCCCGGAGCCGCTTGACCGGCGTGAGCCCCCGGCGCACGTTCCGCGTGTCCTCCCGTCCCATGAGGTAGAGGTCGGTGGCCGGCAGGGTGATCACCGCGATCCCGGCATCGTGAAGCCGCCTCGCGACGCGCGTCTGCTCGACCTCGCCGCACGCGGCCAGCTCGGTGAGGTGGCCGATCGCGACGCGCCCCTGCCAGCCGTGGCGCTCCGTCCGGTCGGCGATCACCTCCACGTGGCGGTGTACCGGCTCGTCCGCGAAGTCGGCATGGAAGTCCACGCCGCAGCCGAACTCGCGCGCGATGTCGAACACCCGGTCGATGTGGGCGACCCCGTCGGTGTCGTTGTACGGGCATCCGCCGACGAGGTCGACGCCGGCGCGGAGCGCGGCGCGCAGGAGCGCCTCCGTTCCCGGCGCGCGCAGGATCCCCTCCTGCGCGAACGCGCAGAGCTCGAGATCCAGGCGGTCGGCATACTCGGCGCGCAGCGGCAGGATCGCGTCCACGCCCCGGAGGCCCACGATCGGGTCGACCTCGACGTGCCCGCGCATCGCGGTCGTGCCGAGCGCGACCGCGCGGTCCGAGCAGCCTCCGGGCCCGGGTCCGGATGTTCTCGACCGTGAACGTCTGCTTGGCCAGGGCGGTGACGCGGATGGCTTCCGCCAGCGTCCCCTCGTGGCTCGGCGCCCGGTCGAGGAGATAGGCCTTGTCCAAGTGGAGGTGGGCGTCGACGAAGCCCGGCACGACCAGCCGGCCGGCAGCGTCGAGACGGCGCCGCGTCGCCGCCCCGGCGAGATCGCCGAGCGCGACGATACGCCCGCCGCGAATGCCGATGTCGCCCGGCGGCCCCCCGGACGCGAGCCGGCCCGCCGACAGCACGAGATCGAGCGGCTCCCCCGGGCCCACGCACTGAGGATACGCGAGCCTCGGCGGAGCGCCGAGTGCCGAGTCGCGCGGCAGCCTTGACAGGGCCCGCGGTGGCGTCTAGCGTGCCCACGAGGTTTCGATGGACGCGGTCGTCACGACGCTCCGGACCGTAGCGCTGTTCGCCGAGCTCCCACGCGAGGTGCTCGCGCGCCTGGTCAGCGAGTTCGACGAGCTCGATCTTCCCGCCGGCCGGACGGTCTTCTCGCAGGGCGACCCTGGCGACGCCCTCTACGTGGTCGTGAGCGGGGCAGTGGAAGTGCGCGGAGAGCGCGACGGCCAAGGCGAGCGGGTGGCCGTGCTGGGGCCAGGGGACTGCCTGGGTGAGATGGCCCTGGTCACGGGGGATCCCCGCTCCGCGACGGTCGTGACACTGTCGGAGACGCAGCTCCTGCGCCTCGACAAGGAGCGCTTCCAGGCGCTTTCGGAGCGCCACCCGGTCTTCCTCCGCGAGCTCGCCCGCGTGCTCTGCCGGCGCATCGCGCGGACCTCCGAGGACGTCGCCCACGCCCGCCACGCGTACACGACGGTCTTCGACGCGGTGCTGGCGGGCTGCGAGCCGCCCGCGCGGCGCGTCCTGGACGTCCTGGCGGTGGCGGACCGGGCCGATCCCGGGATGCTCGCCGCGACGCTGGGCGAGGCGGGCCCCCGCCTCGCGGCCGAGGTGGCCGCTCGCCACCCGGCCTTGGTCGTCCGCGACGACACCGGCGGCTATAATCTCCACGGCGAGTTCCGGGAGCACGTCCGGCGGCGGCTCACGGAGGCGGGCGGCGCCGCGGAGACGGACCACCTCCACGCCACGCTCGCCACGGCCCACGAGACCGAGGAGGCCTGGACGGAGGCCGCGCGGCACTGGCTCGCAGCCCGACGGTGGCCCGAGGCCGCTCGGACGATCCGCCGCGCGTTGGCGTCCGCCGCCCCGCCGCCGGACGCCCTGCTCGAGGAGTGGCTCGACCGGCTTCCCGAGGGTGTGCTCCTCGAGGCCGAGCTCGGCCCGGCGAAGGCGAGTCTGCTGGTGCGGACCGGGCGGCCGGATGTGGCGGGCGCCCTTCTCGAGCGCGCCTTCTCCGGGCAGCGGCTCGACAGCGGGGCCCGCGACCGGCTGGTCCGGAGCCTGGGCGCGCTCTACGCCCAGCGTGGTCGTCCGGCGAGCAGACCTACCCGGGCCCCCGGTGAGCCCCCGACCACCCCGCGCGCGGGGCTTCGCACCTCGACGGCGGCTCTGGCGTCCGGGGGCGCGGCCTGGCGCTACGCGGGTCTCCTGCTCGCCCTTTTCGTGGTGACGTTCCTCCTCTGGCTCCCACCCGCGGGGCTCGAGCCTCGTGCGGCGCGGTTCCTGGCCGTCCTCGCGGGCGGCACCATCCTCTGGGCGTGGGGAAGCTTCCCCGACTACGTCGTCGCCCTCGGCATGGGCATCGCGTGGGTGCTGCTCCGCGTGGCCCCGACAGGCATCGCTTTCGGGGGCTTCGCCACGAGCACGTGGTTCCTGATGCTCGGCATCCTCGGACTGGCCGCGGCGCTCGCCCGCTCGGGCCTGCTCTACCGGATCACGCTCGTCGCGGTGCGTCGCTTCCCGCCCACGTTCGCCGGGCAGGTGTCCGCACTCCTCACGTCAGGCATCGTGTCGACGGTGCTCATCCCCTCGGCCCAGGCGCGCGTGACCTTCCTGGGTCCCGCGGTCCTCGGGCTCGCCGACACGCTGAAGTACCCACCGCGGAGCCGCGGCAGCACGGGGCTCGCGCTGGCGGCGTTCACCGGCTTCTGTCTGGCCACGACGCTGTTCCTCACGGGCACGCCGACGTGCCTCCTCGCCTGGCGGGTTCTGCCGGAGGCGACGCGCGCCCAGGTGTCGTGGCTCGCGTGGCTCCAGGCGGTGCTGGTGCTGGAGGGCGTGAGCCTCGGGGTCGCGCTCGCGTGGATCAGCTGGCACTACCGCCCGACGGAGCGGACCCCCGTGCGGGAGACTCTCCTCCATGCGCAGCTGGAGCTGCTCGGCCCGCCATCCCGCGACGAGCGCATCACCGCGCTCGTCGCCCTGGTCGTCCTGGCCGGCTGGATCACGCAGCCGTGGCACGGCATCGATCCGGCCTGGCTCACGCTCGCGGGACTGTGTCTCCTGCTCGCGACGCAGGTGCTCGACCGCACGGCGCTCCAGGCGCAGGTCGACTGGTCGTTCCTCCTCTTCATGGGCATGGCCTTCAGCCTCGCGGACCTGGTGGCCCATGTCGGAGCCGACGCCTGGTTCGCGGCGCGGGCCCGGGAGCTGCTCGGCGGGCTCACGACGCCAGCCGCCGCGGTCACGGCCGCGGTCCTCATCACCGTCGCCGTCCGGTTCGCCCTGCCGTGGCAGACGGCCGTGCCGCTCCTGACGGTCGCCCTGACACCCTTCGCGCAAGCGGCCGGCCTGAGCCCGTTCATCATGGCGCTCGTGGCCTTGAAGGCGGGGAACGTCTTCCTCCTGCCCCAGCAGAGCCCCTACTACCTCACGCTCTACTACGGCACGGAGGAGCGCGCGTTCGGCCACCGCGAGGCGCGCCCGTTCGCCTGGGTCTACGCGGGGGCCGTGCTGGCGGGATTCCTGCTGAGTCTCCCGTACTGGCGCGCGCTGGGGCTGGTCACCGGCTGACGCGCCGCCCGGCCGCCTGGCTGTCGCCGCGGCCCGTCAGTCCAGGATCGCGATGGCGCGCGCCGGGGCGCCGTCGCCGCCGTCGAGCCGGAGCGGGAGCGCGACGAAGCGCACCCGGTCGCGCCCCAGCTGGTCCAGGTTGACCAGGTACTCGATGACGCCGATCCCCGCGGGGAAGAACGTGTGGTGGGTGGCCCACTCCTCGTGGGCGATCCGGCGCGTCACGCCGGCGACGAGGTCGCGGATGGGGCGGTCCGGCGGGTAGTCGTACCCGACGGCCTTCACGCCGCGGGCGACCAGCCACCGGCACGCCTCGGCGCTCGTCCACGGCGCCTCCGACCAGAACGCGAGCGTCTCCCACGACCGCTTCCGGGGCCAGTCGGTCCGGAGGAGGGCGATGTCACCCGGGCGCACGTGTCGCCCGCGTGCCTCCAGGTCGGCGGCCTCGACCGCCGTGTTCGGGCCGACGTGAGTGAGATCGACCACCGCCGCCTCCCCGATCCAGGTCTCCAGCGGCATGCAGTCCACCGTCGTGCTCCCTGGGACGAAGTGACTGAAGCCGTCGCAGTGGGTGAAGCCGTGCCCGGGCATCGCCACACGGCTGGACCGGAACGGGTGGGACGGGTCCTCGAAGTTCGAGACGACGGTCACCTCCGTCTTCCAGCGCACGTGCGAGCGGATCGGCAGCGAGAGGTCGACGATCGTCACGCCGAGCCTCCGAGGCCCACGGCCGGGTGGCGCGCCACGTCGGCCGGGGTCAGGCGCTCGACGGGGTCGCCGGCCGCGATCTCCCCCGGGACGAGGACTCGCGCGTACACGCGGCTCCACCCCGGGTGGCGCGTCTGGGACACGCGTGAGTACGCCCCGTCGAGGAACGCCGCCCGGACATTCAGGCACGGGCTCGTGAAGCGGGTGATCTCGACGAGCACCTCCTCACCGAGTCGAAAGACGTCGCCCGGCTGGACCGCCGCCCAGTCGAGTCCCGCGAGCGTCAGGTTCTCGCCCAGCGCGCCCGGCTCGACCGGATGGCCCTCGGCGTGGAGGGCCTCGATGTGCTCGACCGAGAAGAGGCAGAGCGCGCGGTCGGGACCGCCGTGATGCTCGGCGTTGCGGTGGCCGTCACCCTCGATCCCGAGCCGCGTGACCCGGGCCTCCGGCACGGAGCGCTTCGGCACGCCGCCGGACGAGACGTTGATCTGGACGATGCGGCCGGTCATCGCCGCTCACTCGAAGACGAAGACGCCCTTGCCGGTCGTCTGCGTGTCGAAGAGCCGGTAGGCGTCGGCGGCCTCGGCGAGCCGGAACCGGTGGGTCAGCAGGCGCCTGAGGGGCACGCGGCGCTTGACGATGAAGCGCACGCACTCCTCCTGGATCAGCGTGCTGAACGTCCACGACGCGTGGATCGTCAACTGGCGCCGCAGGAGGTCCGGGCTCACGTCGAAGGTCACCTGGTTGCCCTCCCCGACGAGCCCGACCCGCCCCCACGTCCGCGTCGCCCGCACGGCCGCGAGCCGGGCGTCCGGGTGGCCCGTGCAGTCGAGCGCCGCGTCCACGCCTTCGCCGTCGGTCAGGCCCTTGAGGGCCGCCACGACGTCGGTCGCGCCGGGATCGATGACCGCGTCGGCGCCGAGCTCCCGCCCGAGCTCGCGCCGCTCGCCGCCGACGTCGATCGCGATGACACGCGCGCCCATCGCCACCCCGAGCATCGTCGCCGAGACCCCCACCGGCCCCTGGCCAAAGACCGCCAGCGTGTCTCGCCCGGAGATCTCCAGCCGGCGCAGCGCCTGGTACGCGGTGCCCGTGCCGCACGAGACGGCGGCGCCCTCTTCGAACGAGACCTCCTCGGGCAACGGCACGAGCGTCGAGGCCGGCACGACCATGTACGGGGCGTGCCCGCCGTGGCCGGTCATGCCGTAGACCACGATGCCCCGGGGACAGAGCTGCGCCCACCCGGCGCGGCAGTGCTTGCAGTGCCCGCACCCCTTGTAGTGGTGGCACATGACGCGCGCCCCGGTCGGCGCGTCGGGCGGGAGGACACCAGGGCCCCGTTCGAGCACGACGCCGCACGGCTCGTGACCGGCAATGAACGGGCCGCCCGCGCCGCCCAGCCCGAGGCTCTTCGCCGCGCTTCCGCTCCGCGAGGCTCGGTAGGGATGAAGATCGCTCCCGCACATCCCGGACGCCTTCATGGCGAGCACCACCTCGCCGGGCCCTGGGCGGGGATCGGGAAACTCCCGGAGCTCCAGCTCGCGCTCACCGAGAAACACGACTCCGCGCATGGCGCTTCGCTACCTCCTTGGGCCGTGACTCAGGCGCCGCGCCTCCCGGGGGGGCCGGGGCGGGCCAGGGGGGAGAGAAGCTGTACCTGCACGACGATGCCGACGACGACGAGGCTCACGAAGACCCAGGGACGGGCGATGGGCGGGACCGGGATCAGCGGCGCCAGCAGCCCGGCGCCGACCAGCGCCGAGAGGACGATCAGGACGGGGTCCCAGAGCCACAGGACGAGCGCCGCCGCGACGATCCCCACCGCCAGCGCGGCCAGCCAGAGCCACGGCGCATCGATCCCGAGCGCACTGGCGGCCCTGAGGCTCCCCTCGACTCCGACCGCGAAGCCCGCCAGGCCAACCGCGAGCCACTGGAAGACGATCGCCAGCACCGCGCCGAGGACACCCAGAACGAGGGCCAGGCTGACGACCACCCACTCCGGCTGCTCGGCGAAGACCGCTCGGGCCACGTACAGCCCCACGGCGAAGCCGGCCGCGCCGACGAAGAGCCAGAAGAGCCGCCGCCCGAACAGGAGGACGGCGAGCCCGACGATGACGGTCGCCCACCAGCCAGCCATCGTGCGAGCCTACTACGGGGTCGCGCCCGCCGTCATCTGGGCGCGACGCGCGTGCCGGCCCGGCCGTCGAGGGCCGCCCGGAGGGCGGGGAGCGACGTGATGATCGCCTCGCTGCCGGCCGCCTCCACGAACGCGATCGCCGCCTCGACCTTGGGGCCCATCGACCCGGGCGGGAACTCTCCCGCCGCCAGGAGCGCCCGCGCCTCTGCGACCGAGAGCCGCTCGATCCCGATGGAGCGCGTGCGGTGCCCGACCTCCACGCGGTCGACACCGGTGACGAAGACGAGGTGGTCGGCCTCGACCGCGGTCGCGAGGAGCGCCGCCGTCGCGTCCTCCTGAAGCACGGCCTCGACGCCGCGATGCCCGAGCGGCGTTTCCACGACCGGGACACCGCCGCCGCCCGCGGCGATGACGACGACGCCCGCGTCCGCCAACCGCCGGATCGCGTCGGCCTCGAGGATGCGCCGGGGCCGGGGAGACGGCACGACCCGCCGGCGGCCGCGGGTGGCGCTCCCGGCGAAGGCCCAGCCGCGCTCGCGGGCGAGCCGCCGCGCCTCCGCGGCCGAGTGAGGCCGCCCGACCGGGCTGGTCGGCCGGCGGAACGCGGGATCGTCCGGGTCGACCCGCACGCGCGTGACGACGACGGCGATCGGCGCCTCGACGTTCCGGTTCCGGCAGAGGTTGCCGAGGACCTGCTGGATCAGGTATCCGGCGGCGCCCTGGGCCTCGGCGCGCCGGACGTCGAGGGCGGACGGCGGGACCGGCCGGCGGGGCACTCCCCGGGCGGGGTCGTCTCCCGGCGGACCCTGGCCGTGGGTCAGGACGAGGCGGAATCCGTCCGCCACGAGGTCGGCGAGCGGCGGGAGGCTCCGCCCGAGCTCCCGGAGCCAGGCCTCCGGCCCGGCGGGGCGGCTCGCGCCCCGGAGCGCCCGGTCGCCGAGCGCAACCACGAGGAGGCGGCGGTCGCGGGGGCTCACGGCACGCCGCACGAACCGGTCTCGCGATCGTCCGCCGTGACGCCGGGTCGCCGCGCGCTCACGGGCGGCATGATCCCGCCCGGTCGTCGTGCACGTCAATCGGGGATTTGGCGAGGATCTGGCGGGCGAGGATTTGGCGGGGATTGGCGGAGGGTGGCCAGGCGGGTGTAGCCTCCGATAGCTGGCTCGAGACACCGATGTCCTCCGACGAGACGCCCGATTCCCTCGATGCCCTCGCCGACGTGCTGGAGGCGCTCCGCGCGACACGATCGCGCCTCGACAAGCGGCGGCGGCTGGTCGACTACCTCCGGACGCTGCCGGACGAGGCGCTCCCGCTGGCGGTGACCTATCTCGGCGGACGCCCGTTCCCTCGGGGAGACGGGCGCACCCTGTCGGTGGGCGGGGCCACGATCGAGGCGGCGCTGCGGGCGGCGCGGACGGAGCTGACCGACGAGGCCGTCGGCGCCGCCTGGCGCCGGCACGCCGACGCGAGCGACACCGCCGCCGAGCTGTGGGCGGGCGCCGTGCCGGCCGGGGGGCCGCCGATGCGGCTCGGCGACGTGGCCACGATCTTCGAGGCCCTCCGCGCGGCCCGCGGGCCCCGGGCCAAGACGGCGCTGCTCGCCGATGCCTTCCGGCGGATGGGCGATCGCGCGATCCGGGCCTTCGTCAAGGCGATGCTCGGTGAGGCGCGGATCGGCGCCCAGGAGCAGACGCTGGAGGACGCCGTCGCCCACGCGACCGGCCAGCCGATCGAGGCCATCCGGGCCGCGAACCGCCACCGCGCGGACCTGGGCGCCGTCGCCGTCGAATCCCGCCACGGGCGTCTCGCGCCCGCGCAGTTCGCGTACTTCACGCCCGTCGATCCCATGCTGGCCCAGGCAGCCGTCGATGCCTCGGACGCGGTCCGGCGACTGGGGACCCCGCTCTGGGTGGAAGACAAGTACGACGGCGTCCGCTGCCAGCTCCACAAGCTCGACGGGGACGTCCGGCTCTTCTCGCGGGATCGGCGCGACCTCACCGTGCAGTTCCCGGAGGTCGTGGCCGCGTTCTCGGCCGCCGCCGGGCGGTACGCCCTCGACGGCGAGGTGCTCGCAATGGAGGACGGCCGGGCCCTCCCCTTCCTCCGCCTCCAGCAGCGGCTGGGGCGGATCGCCCCCACGCCCGAGATCGTGGCGGCGCACCCCGTCGCCTTCGTCGCGTTCGACTGCCTGGCTCGCGACGAGACGAGTCTCCTGGACGTCCCCCTCCGGGCACGGCGGGCTCTCCTCGAGGCGCTCACGCTGCCCGCCGGGCAGAGCCTCGCGCCCGTGTGGACAGCGGCGAGCGCCGGGGAGATCGAGACCCTGTTCCAGGCCGCGCAGGCCCGGGGCAACGAGGGGCTCATGGCCAAGCAGCCGGAGGCGCCGTACGCCTCGGGCCGCCGCGGCGCGCAGTGGCTCAAGCTCAAGCGCCCGCTCGACACCCTGGACGTCGTCGTGGTGGGCGCCGAGTGGGGGCACGGCAAGCGCCGGGCCGTGCTCTCGGACCTCACCTTCGCGGTGCGCGACGAGGCGGCGGGCCGCCTGGTGACGATCGGCAAGGCCTACAACGGGCTCACCGACGCCGAGATCCGCGCGATGACCGAGCGCCTGCTCGCCCTCACCATCGAGGACCGCGGCCACTACCGGACGGTGGGGCCCGAGATCGTCCTCGAGGTGGCCTTCAACCACCTGCAGCGCTCCGCGCGCCACGCCTCCGGCTACGCGCTTCGCTTCCCCCGCATCGTGCGGATCCGTCCCGACCGGCAGCCGGAGAACGCGAGCACGCTCGCCGACGTGGCCCGGCTCGCCGCGGCCGCCGCCACGGGTCCCGGCTCAGGCACGGGCGGCGTGGTCTGAGCGCGCCTCGGCGTCAGCGCCAGGCCCAGACCGGCTGCTCGAGATCGTGGACGCGGGTCGGGCGACCGTGCACGACGACCTCCCGCAGCTGGTACAGCACGGCGCCGGTCGGCGCGTGGATGAGGGTCGACAGGATCGGGATCTGGATCACCGGCCGGTCGCTTTCGGGGATGGTGATGAGGCGGGGGACTCCGGGCTCGTCGAGATCCCTGAGCGGGACCCGGTGGACGCTCGCCACCTCGCTCGTGTTCGGGGTCAGCTCGACGCGCGCCGCGCTCCACATCACGACCGGCGTGATCACGTAGCCGGAGCGCGTGGCGTAGTCGTCGAGGAGCCCCAGGACCGAGTCCGGGGCCAGTCGAAGGCCGACCTCTTCGTGGAGCTCGCGCAGCGCCGCGCGTTCCGGGGTTTCGCCCTGGTCGATCCGGCCCCCCGGCAAGGCCCACTGGGTCGCGTGGGCGCGGAGGGTCGCCGCCCGCCGCGTCAGGAGAAAGCAGGCGCGCCCCGCGTCGTCCGCCAGCAGCACCGCGGCCACGGCGGCCGCACGCCGGCCGTCGAGCGCAATGGCGCGGCGCTCGAAGGCGGCCAGATGGCCGCGGGCTCGCGTCCGGAGCGCGTCGTCGAGCTGCTCCGGCGTCCCGCCCCCCGATCCCGGCGCCGCGAGCGCGCCGTCCATGTCAGGCCGTCGGGCAGCCGCGGCGCGGACTATTCGCGCTCGCCGCCCGCGGGACCGTAGAAGACCACCCAGGTGGCGAAGTCCTCGGAGAACTCTTCGAAGCGGTGCTCGACCTTGGCGCCCGCGAAGAGCACGTCGCCGGGCCCGAAGGCGACGCGCTGGCCCCCCACGAAGAAGGTGCCGCGGCCGCTCGCGACCACGTAGAGCTCGTCCTGGTCATGGGGCGTCTGGAGGTCGGGCCCGCGGGGCCTGTAGTACCGCAACGTCATGCTGCCGTGCTTCATCAGGAGTGACGAGCGGAATCCCGGGGGGATGGGCGCGACCTTCGCTTCTTCGATCGTGGCGCGGACCGGCTGGCTCATGCGCGGCCTCCCGTGACGGCTCGATGAGGCTCGATGCTAGCACCCGAGCGCGGGCCCGTCCGCGCGGGGGTCTCCGCCCCCGACGTAGAGCCCTCCCGGCCCGAGCCGGATCGCCTGGGCGTGGCCCACCGTGTCGCTCCAGGAGTCGAGGCGCCGCACGCCGTGGCCCCGCCGGGCGAGATCCTCGGCGACCGCATCGCCGAATCGCGCCTCGAGCGCGAGCGCCCGGGTGGGCGCGCCCCAGGTCCGGCCGTACACCCAGCGCGGCGCCTCGATGGCCGCCTGGGGCTCGAGCCCGAGGTCGACCACGCGCGTCGTGATCGCGACGAGCGTCTGGGGCTGGCCCTCCCCGCCCATCGTCCCCGCGACCAGGAAGGGCCTTCCGTCGCGGAGGTACATGAAGGGCGTGAGCGTGTGGAAGGGGCGCTTGCCCGGGGCGAGCGTGTTCGGGTGATCCGCGGCGAGGGTGAAGCCCGCGCCCCGGTTCTGGAGCACGACCCCGGTCTCACCCGCCACCACGCCCGAGCCCCACTCGTGGTAGAGGCTCTGGATCAGCGACACGCAGTTGCCGGCCGCGTCGGCGGTCACGCACGCGATCGTGTCGCCCCGATCGACGCCCGAGTCCGCGGGGCCGGCCGCGGCGCGATCCATTCGGATGCGCCGGCCGCGGTCCGAGAGATAGGCCGGGTCGAGGAGCCGCCTGACGGGGACGGTCGCCCGCTCGGGGTCGGCCAGCCAGCGGTCGCGGTCGCCGAAGGCCAGCTTCGTCGCCTCGACGGCGAGGTGGACGTAGTCGGCGCGATCGCGCCCGACGGCGCTGACGTCGGTCCCCTCGAGCATCCCCAGGACCGCCAGCGCGACCAACCCCTGGCAGGGCGGCGGGACGGAGGCGGCGACGCCTCCCCGGTACGGCACGGTGACCGGCTCGACCCAGCGCGAATGGTGAGCGGCGAGGTCCGACGCCCGGAGCGGGCTCCCCACCGCGAGGCAGGCGCGCCCGATCTCGGCCGCGAGGTCACCCTCGTAGAAGGCCCGGCCCCCCTCGCGGGCGAGCCGGTCGAGCGTGCGCCCGAGCCGCGGCTGGACGAGCGGCGACCCGGGGGCCGGCACCGCGCCGCCGTCGAGGTACGTGGCGCGAAACGGGGCGAACGCCGGCTCGACCGCGGCGAGGAGATCGGCCGCCCCCCCCGTGACGCGCGCTTGGCATGGCGAGACGGGAATGCCGTCCGCCGCGTGCCGGATCGCGGCCTGGAGGAGGTCTCCCCAGGGGAGCGTCGACCCGAGCCGCTCGCGGCTGAACCGATGAGCCGTCCACAGTCCATCGACGGCGCCGGGCACCGTGAGCGCCGCCAGCGGCCCGCGAGCGGGGATCTCGGTGAGGCCGCGCTGGCGATAGAGGTCGGGCGTGGCGGCCGCCGCGGCCGCGCCCGCCGCCTGGAGCGCCCCGAGCCGAGCGGCCCGCGCGTCCCAGCAGAGCCAGAAGCTGTCCCCCCCGAGCCCGGTCATGTGCGGGTACACGACCGCCAGGGTCGCGCCGACGGCCACGGCGGCGTCGACCGCAGTGCCGCCGCGCTGGAGCACTTCGAGCCCGGCGACGGTGGCGAGGGGATGCGGAGAGGCGACGATCCCGCGGCGCCCGAGGGCGGCGGGCCAGCGGGTCTCAGGCATCGGGCCGGCCGGCCTCCTCGCCCTTCCGGGGCACCACGATGCCGTGGGCCTTCAGCTTGCGCCACAGGTTCACGCGCCCGATGCCGAGCGCCTGGGCGGTGCGCGTGATGTTCCAGTCGTGGATCCGCAGCTCCCCCAGGATGTACGCCCGCTCGAACGCGTCGCGCGCCTCGCGCAGGTTCTGGAGCCCCGCCTCCGCCGGCACGGCCACGGCCTCGCGCGCCCGGAGCGGCGGCGGGAGATCGTCGGGCGTGATGACGTCGCCGGGCGTCATGATGACGAGTCGCTCGACCATGTTCCTGAGCTCGCGCACGTTCCCGGGCCAGTCGTAGACCATGAAGGAGCCCAGCGCCTCGCCCGACAGGGCCTTGGGCCGCTTCCCGTACTCCGCCGAGAACGTCTTCAGGAAGTGCTCGACGAGGAGCGGGATGTCCTCACGACGGCGCCGGAGCGGCGGCACCTCGATGGGAATGACGTTCAGCCGGTAGAAGAGGTCCTCGCGGAAGCGCCCCTGGCCGATCAGCTCCGGGAGCGCCTGGTTCGAGGCCGCGATGACACGCACGTCGACCCGGATCGGCTCGTGCCCGCCGATCCGCTCCACGGTCTGCTCCTCGAGGGCCCGCAGCACCTTGGCCTGCGTCTTCAGCGACATGTCGCCGATCTCGTCGAGGAACAGGGTGCCGCCCGTGGCGAGCTCGAACTTCCCCCGCCGCCGCGCCATCGCTCCCGTGAAGGCGCCCTTCTCGTGGCCGAACAGCTCGGATTCGATCAGCTCGTCGGGGATGGCCGCGCAGTTCACCTCCACGAAGGGCTGGTCCCGCCGGGCCGAGAGCAGGTGGACGGCGCGCGCGACGAGCTCCTTGCCCGATCCGTTCTCGCCGAAGACCAGCACGCGGCCGTTCGTCGGGGCGGCCATGGCGATCTGGCGGCGGTGCTCGACGATCGCCGGGCTGGTGCCGATGATCTCGTGCGCCCGCTCGATGCGCTCGCGGAGCTGGCGGTTCTCCCGCTCGAGCCGGGCGTGCTCGAGGGCGCGCTCGACGACCAGGAGCGTCTTCTCGAGGGACAGCGGCTTCTCGACGAAGTCGTACGCGCCGAGCTTGGTGGCCTTCACGGCGGTCTCGATCGTGCCGTGGCCCGACATCATGATCACCGGCAGCTCCGGCCACTGGCGCTTGACCTCGGCGAGCACCTCGATGCCGTCCATCGCCGGCAGCCAGATGTCCAGGATGACCAGATCCGGCACCTCTTCGCCGATCCGCGCGAGAGCTTCCTGTCCGGTGGCCGCGGCGTGCGGGCGGTATCCCTCGTCGCCGAAGATCCCGGACAGCGTCGCCCGGATTCCCCGCTCGTCGTCGACGATCAGGATGCGCTCACCCGCCATGGATCGTCCTCGGTCTCACGCCGGGCCCGGGTCCCTCGGCGCCCCGGCCACGTCCAGGGCGGACGCCGGAACCGCCGGGGCGCTCCCGCGGAGGATCGGCAGCTCGATGGAGAACTGGGTGCCGCGCGGTGCATGGTCCTCGACCCGGATCCGGCCGCCGTGGTCGGACACGATCTGGTGCACGATGGGGAGACCGAGTCCCATCCCCGTCGTCTTCGTCGAGAAGTACGGGAGGAAGACGCGATCGCGGAGGTCGGACGGAATCCCGGGCCCGTCGTCGGTGATCACGATCCGGATGTGCTCCCCGCCGTCCCATCCCGTCGCGATCATGACCTCGGTCGCCCCGGCCTCGACCGCATTGTCGACCAGGTTGAGGAGGGCCCGCTTGAGCTGGTCCCCGTCGGCCTCGATCGTCGGAAGGTCGCCGGCCAGATCCCCGCGGAGGCGCACCGTCGGGTGCGTCTCGCCGTAGAGCCCGACGACGCTCTCGACCAGGCGCTGGAGGTCCGTCGGCCTCGGCGTGAAGCTCGGCATGCGGGCGAAGCGCGAGAACTCGTCCACCAGGCGGCGGAGCCCCTCGACCTCGCCGATGATCGTCGCGGTGCACTCCTCCAGGAGCCCGCCGTCGTCGGGGAGGCGCCCGCTCAGGCGACGCCGGAGGCGCTGCGCCGACAGCTGGATCGGGGTGAGCGGGTTCTTGATCTCGTGGGCGATCCGCTGGGCCACCTCCCGCCAGGCGGCGAGCCGCTGGGCGTCCAGGAGCTCCGTGAGATCGTCGAAGACGAGGACGATGCCGAGGTGCTCGCCCTCGGGTCCCCCGAGCGCAGTGAGGCTCGCGAGCAGCGTGAGGCTCTTCCCGTCGAGCGGGACCTGGAGCTCACGCTCCACCGTGCCGGCCCGGAGCCGCTCCATCCGCTGCATCAGGGTCACGAGATCCCGGTAAGGCGGGGCGCCGAACGCCACGGCGAAGTGCCGGCCGACGGTGGCCGTCGGCGCCAGGCCAAGCATGCGGCCGGCGGCGCGGTTCACCGTGGTCACGATCCCGTCCGCGTCCGTCGAGACGACGCCGGTCGCCACGGCCTCCAGCACGGTCTCGGTGTACCGGCGCCGCTCGGTGAGCTCCGCATGCTTCGCCTGAAGGTCACCGTAGGCCTGCTCGAGCTGCGCCTTCGAGGACTTGAGGTCTTGCGTCATCTGGTTGAAGGACTCCACCAGGATGCCGACCTCGTCGTCCGCCTGCGCGGTGACGCGGAAGTCCAGGTTGCCGGCCGCGACCTCCCGCGTCCCCTGGGCGAGGAGCTGGATGGGCACCGTGATGCCGCGGGCGAGGTAGAGGCCGAACCACGTGACGGAGAACACGATGACGAGGGTCATCAGAAGGAACAGCAGGATGTAGATGCCCTTGATCGGCTGCCGGAGGAGCTTCAGCTGCTTGTACTCCTGGAAGGCCTGGGCGATGCTCCGCACCTGCGCCTCGAGGCGCTGCGGCACGTGGATCGCCACGACGGCGGCGCCGACGACACGCGGGGGATCGCCGGGCGCCACCACGGGCACCATGCCCTGGATGAGGTCGCCGGTCGAGATCTCGCGTCGCGTGGACAGCTCGCGTCCCGCCAGGGCCATCCGGACCTGCTCGGAGTTGACCGCGGTCTCGAGCGAGGGGATCAGGACGGGGTCGTTCACGTGCACGACCTCGTGGCCCGAGACACCGTACACGGCAAGACCGGCCAGACCGTACTGCTCGGCCTGCTCCTGGAGGAACTCGATCAGGTCCTCGCGCCGATCCTCGGTCAGGAGCCCGTCCCGCATGACCGTGCGCGCGACGTACTGGCCGTGGCGGACCGCCTCGTCCTGGACGCGCTCGTAGAAGGTCTGCGCCACCCGCATCGACTCGTCCAGCGGGCGCTCGACCTGGATCTGGAACCACCCCTCGATCGACGTGTTGATGAGATTGGACGCGATCAGGAAGATCAGGATGGCCGGCGCCAGCGCGAGCGAGAGGAAGGCAACCACGAGCTTGGTCTTGAAGCGGGAGCCCAGGATCTTGTTGCGGCGCTCGAACCACAGCTTGACCAGGTTGCGGAACAGGAGGATCAGGAGCAGGAGGAAGACGATCAGGTTGAGGTTGAAGAGCGCGATGACGACGACGTTCGACGCCACCGGGATGTCGGGCATCCGGATGCCGACCTCGACCGCCGTCGCCACCACGAGCACGAAGAGGACGGCGGCGATGATGACGAGGTTGCGCTTGCGCTTCTCCCGGTCGTCGGGCGGCCGGACGACAGGCAGTGGCGGCGGCGGCAGCGGTGGCGACGAGGGAAGCGGGACCGGCGGGCTCATCGGGCCGCCTCCGGTGGCCGGGCCGGGCGCGGGCGCGCTCATCGGGCCCGCCGGAGCGTCAGGAGCGGCGTCTGCTCCCACGGGGTCTCCGCCCTGGAGGAGACGAACGGCAGGATCCGGGAAACCGAGGAGTCCGGCGCCCCGGACCGGACCTCGGCCCGCACGCGGACGTAGTAGAGATCGTCGAGGTTGAGGTGGCCCATCGGGGTCAGCTTGAAGGCCCGGACCTCCGATAGCACGCGCTCGGCCTCCCAGACGTCACGCGTGACGTAGGGCTCCCGCTCCTCGCCCTGGACGGGCGAGACGCGGAACTCCTTGGTCAGGACGTCGTAGACGACCTGGCGCTCCACCAGCTTCGCGACGACCCGGCGGTCGACCCACCAGGAGCTGTACTGCCAGAGCTCGAGCTGGAAGCGCACGGCGGCCGGGATCCCGGTGCCGAGCCCCTCGACGATGCCGTTGGGCATGGCCCCCAGCAGGACCAGGTTGACCAAGAGGACGCTGTCGGAGTTCGTGACCACCAGATTCGAGATCCGGAAGGGCGCCCCAGCGCCCCCCGCCGTACCGGCCGCCAGCAGGAGCCCCAGCGCCACTGCCAGGATTCCGGCCGGCCAGCGCCCCCTGGACATAGCAGAGCATTATAGCGCCTGGCTCCGGACGGGGCGCGCCGCGCGGCCGCGGCAGCAGAGGGGAACGAGGGGGAGGCGGTCGCCTCAGTGGGCGGCGACGCGCGGGCGCCGCCGGGTCGCGCCCTCCCAGGGCGCCTCCACCGCGAGGGGGCCGCGGCGCGGAGCCGCGTCTTCCCACCGTCGCGCGGCCTTCACGATCTCGCGGACCAGGAGATGGTTGAGGGCGTGGCCCGCATTCCGCGCCACGACGTGGCCCAGGACCGGACGCCCCACCAGGGCAAGATCCCCGATCACGTCCAGGATCTTGTGCCGGACGAACTCGTCGCGGAACCGCAGGGTCCCGTTCAGCACCCGCTCCTGCCCCACCACGACGGCATTGGACAGCGATCCCCCCAGGGCCAGGCCTTGCTGGCGGAGAAGCTCGAGGTCCTTCAGGAAGCCGTAGGTGCGCGCCGGCGCGAGCTCCTCGACGAACACGCGCTCGCTCGGCACGAAGGACGCGACCTGGACGCCGACCGCCGGGTGCTCGTGATCCAGCGTGTAGCTGATGCGGAAGTCCGCCGCCGGCAGGATCTGGAGCCAGCGGTGCTCGTCGCCCACGCGGAGCGGCTCCGCCACCCTGAGTGGCGACCGTCGCACCGCAGCCTGGGCCTCGCGCCCCGCCGCATAGAGGAGCGACACGAACGGCGCCGCGCTCCCGTCCATCGCGGGAAGCTCGGGCCCGTCCAGCTCGATCAGGAGGTTGTCGATCCCGATCCCGCGGACCGCCGCGAGCAGGTGCTCGACGGTCTGGAGCTGGACCCCGTTGGCGCCGCCAACACCGATCGTGGTCGCGTAGTGACCGTTGAGCAGCGACTCCGGACACACCGGCACCGGCACGCGCTCGGGGCCGACGACGAAGACGAGGCCGTGATCAGGAGGGGCCGGGTGGACCGTCATCGTGACCCGGACCCCGGTGTGCAGGCCGACGCCGTCGCAACTCACCGACTTCCGGATCGAGTGCTGGAGCTCCATCGGTCAGGGACCCTCCACGTCCCGGGCGGGGAAGGAACGCAAGTCCAGTGCCAGGACTGTCGGCTTCGATGGACGCTCGTAAGTGGCCAGAATCGAAAGGGTACCGTCCCAGGCTCCTCCGGGGCCGCCGGGATCTTCTCCCCAGTCGTTGCATGAGATCAGCATCCAAAGACCGCCAGTGTTTCTCATCCGTAATAGGCGCGTCAGATGTCGAGTATAACCCGGGCACTGACCTGGCCCGGCGTCTCGATGACCTCGAGGCCGTGAAAGGTGGCGGCCTTCACGACCGTGCCGAGGGGGTGCCGCGCCGGGTCCACGGGCTCGCCGTGGAGGATTCCGTGCACGCTCGCGGCGGTGACCGCGGGCGACGTCACGTCCCTGATGACGAAGCCCTCGATGTCGTGGACGTAGAGGCACTCGTTGAGCCAGTTCACCAGGAGGACGTCGGCCGACGCGCCCCGCGCCGCAACCTCGCGGCTCTCCACCGCCCGGACGGCCTCGGTGGGCACGATCAGGTTGAAGACCCCGAGAGCGCACTGCCGGAGACACGCTCCGAGATCCTGCCCCCACGCGTGGACGCCGACGTCCGCGGCCACGTCGAAGTACTCGTAGCCCTCGCCCGTCACGGCGCGCCGGCGGCCTGGGGGCTGGATCCGCGTCCCGGCCCCCCCAGATCCCCGAACAGGTACTGACAGAGCGCGACGGCGGCGAGCCCGGCGGACTCCGCCCGGAGGGTCCGGGGTCCCAGGCTCACGAGGCGAGCCCCCGCATCCTCGGCCAGCGCGACCTCTTCGGCCGTGAAGCCCCCCTCGGGGCCAACCAGGAGGAGCGCGGTGGCCGGCCGGCCGGCCGCGGCCGCCGCCTCGGCCAGCGCCAGGCCGCCGCCTTCCCAGCAAACCCAAGCCACGTCGTGTGTCGGCACTTCGCGCACGACGTCGGCAAAGGTGCGCGGCCGGTCGATGGCCGGGACGACCACCCGCCCGCTCTGCTTCACCGCCTCCCGCGCGATCCGTTCCCAGCGCCCGAGGCGGGCCGCCGCCCCGCCGGCGGGCCGGGCCACCACGCGCGCGGTCTCCGTCGGGATGATTCGCGACACGCCCAGCTCCGTGGCCTTCTGGACGAGCCAGCTCATCCGGTCGCCCTTCAAGATCGCCTGGGCCAGCGTGAGGGCGCACGGCGATTCGCGCCCGGGCTCCGCGCGCCCCTCGATCGTGCCCCACGCGCCGGTCGCGTCGAGCGCGGCCAGGCGCACGGTGTAGAGGTGACCGGCCCCGTCCGTCGCGTCGACGAGGCCTCCGGGGCGGAGGCGCAGCACGCGTCCGAGATGGTGGGCCTCATCGGCATCGAATCGGACGCGGTCCGCGCCGACGGCCTCGGGGCGCACGAAGACCCTGGGCACCGCCCGCTCACCCGGCCACGCGCCGCACGTGCCCTCATCCTCCACGACGGAGGAGGAGCGTGCCCCATCCGTCGTGCTCGCCGACCTCGACGAGCCAGCACCCGGCCGCCGCGAAGGCGCCGGCCACCGCCGGAACCTCGTGGACGAGCAGACCCCCCGCGATCAGGGTCCCCCCGGGCGCGGTCAACTCGGTGAGGGTGGGCGCGAGCGTCAGGTGCGCGGCCCCGAGGAGGTTGGCCAGGACGAGCGGCGCCGGCGGCCCCGCCCATGCGTCGACGGCGGCCACCGCGGCGTGCACCCGATCCGCCACGGCATTGCGCTGGGCATTCTCCTCGGTCGCGGCCACCGCGTCCGGATCCATGTCGATCGCGTCGACCCGGGGAACCCCGAGCTGGGCCGCCGCGATGGCAAGGATGCCCGACCCGCAGCCGACGTCCAGAGCGCGGGACACCGCCACGCCGTCGAGCGCACGCTCCAGGAGCTCGAGGCAGCCGCGCGTCGACCCGTGACTGCCGGTACCGAAGGCGCGCCCGGGCTCGATCAAGAGGACCCTGCGGCCGCTCGCCAGCACCGGGTCCGGCGCCTCCCACGGCGGGCAGACGAGGAGTCTCCGGCCCACGGACACGGGCCGGAAGTGGGCGCGCCAGGCATCCGCCCACGGCTCGTCCGGAAGCGGGGCGACGGCGACGCGCGGCGCGACGCCGGGCAGCCCGAGCGCGGCCAGGTCGTCCAGGTAGTGGCGGAGACTCCCGGCCAGCGTCGCCGCCTCGGTACCCGGGGGAAAGAACGCGCGGAGCGCGGCCCCCTCCTCGATGACGCCGACGGCGCCCAGCTCCCACAGGCGATTCGTGACGGCCTCGGTCGTCTCGGGGGCATCGGTCCCGAGGGTCACGGTGAGATCCCAGTAGGCGGCGGCCGCCGGGTCGGCGGGCTTCGGCAGCACGCCCGTAGCCTACCGCCCGCTGGTGGCCTTGTCCCGCGGAATCGTCACTGGATCAGCGCATCGGCCCGCGCCAGCACCGCCGGCGGGATGGTGGGCCGAGGGCCTTGGCGGTCCGGAGGTTGATCACCAGCTCGAACGTCGTGGGCTGCTCAACGGGCAGGTCGCCGGGCTTGGCGCCCTTGGGAACCTTGTCGACATACCGCGCGGTGAGTTGCGGGTATTGGGCGAACGCCGGCGCATCTGCGACTAGGCCGCCTGCCGGCGACGGCCAGGGGCAGGCGCAGATCGAATCGCCATGATGCACCCTCGTCCAGTCGTCCGTCAGCCATCGGTCCCACGCAGACGCTCGCTGCGCGGCCGACCATGGTTCCTCACGCCTTGACGAATGTCATCAGGTCGGTGTTGATCACATCGTGGTGCGTCGTAGCCATGCCATGCGGCAGCCCTTTGTAGACCTTGAGCTGGGCGCTCCGCACCATCTTGCTCGACAGCATTGCGCTCGCGCCGATGGGTACGACCTGGTCGTCGTCGCCGTGCATGACCAGCGTGGGGACGTCGATCCTCTTCAGATCCTCCGTGAAGTCGGTCTCGCTGAAGGCCTTGATACAGTCGTAGGCGGCCTTGATCCCGCACATCATCCCTTGCCGCCACCAGTTGTCGATGATCCCTTGGGAGACCTTCGCGCCGGGCCGGTTGAAGCCATAGAACGGCCCCGCCGGGATGTCGCGGAAGAACTGCGCTCGATCGGCCAGCAGCGCGGCGCGGAACCCGTCAAACACCTCGAGCGGCAGGCCGCCCGGATTGGCCGTCGTCTTGACCATGATCGGGGGCACGGCCCCAAGGAGAACCGCCTTGGCCACGCGGCCCTTGGCCCGGCCGGCTCCGTGGCGGCCAATGTACCGTGTCACCTCCCCGCCGCCCGTCGAGTGGCCGACGTGAATCGCACTCTTCAGGTCGAGCGTCTCGGTCAGCGTGACGAGATCGTCGGCGTAGGTGTCCATCTCGTTGCCGTCCCACGTCTGGGTCGAGCGGCCGTGTCCGCGGCGATCATGCGCGATACACCGAAATCCCCGAGACGCAAAAAAGATCATCTGCGCATCCCAGTCATCGGCGCTGAGCGGCCAGCCGTGGCTGAACACGACGGGCTGGCCGCTGCCCCAGTCCTTGTAGTAGATCTGCGCACCGTCCTTGGTCGCGATTGTCGGCATCGTTCACGCTCCTTGGTCAGTGTAGAGAAGCCGTCAACCGCAGGGCCGCGGAGATCGTTACCGCCTTCCCAACCAGTCGGGCCATCACGCTCCTCGCCCGAGCTCCGCGCCAAGCGGTTCCCGACATGCGGTCATGGCGTCTACGGTGTCCTGCCCCATGCATCTCCATTGTGACGATGCCTGTCTCGGGCCAGGAGAGGATCAACGGGCGGCGATGTTCGCACCCTGCGCGGCCGCCGCGATGAGCGCCGCCACCGCACCGGGCTGAGACACGTAGATTGCGTGGCTACCCCGCTCCTCGACGACGGTCGATCCAGCGCGCTTCGCCATGACGCGCTGGGCGAGCGGCGGGATCATCCGGTCCTCGGTGGCCACCAGGTACCAGCTCGGCTTGGTCTTCCACGCCGGCGCGCTGATCGCGCCGCTGAGGGCCTCGACGCCCCACGGAACCTGCGAGTCGGCCATGAACGCCGCGCGGTCTGCATCCACGTCGGCCGCGAAGGATGCGCGGAACTTGGCCTTGTCAAGGAACAGATAGCCGTGCTGCGGAGGCAGAATCGGGGGCACGGGGGCCCCAGGTGGCGGATCCTTGATGAGTGAGGCAACGGACTCGCCCCGATCCGGAGCGAATGCGGCGATATACACGAGTCCGGCGACCTTGGGATCGGTGCCGGCCTCCGTGATCACCACGCCGCCGTAGGAGTGGCCAACCAGAATCACGGGCCGATCCTGTGCGGCCAGAACGAGCTTCGTGGCCGCCACGTCGCCTGCAAGCGAGAGAGTGGGGTTTTGGACGATGCGCACGGCGTAGCCGTCTTTTTGGAGGATCTTGTAGACCCCCTCCCACCCAGCCCCATCCACGAATCCGCCGTGGACAAGCACCACATTCACCTCACGTGCCGTGGCCATGATGAGCTCCTTCCTTCAACGCGTCGGTTGGATTTGTGCAAGTGTCGAGCGTACCGGCTGCTCGGCGGCGCGGTCGGGACCCTCTTAGGCCACCAGGACAGCGCGAAATCGGGCCTTGCCGGCCCGGGTGTGTTCCAGCGCGCGGTTGGCGTCGGTCATCGCAAAGGTCTCGATGATCGGCGTGATCCCGTGCCGGGCCGTGAAGGCGAGCATCTCGGCCGTGTCGCTCACGGACCCGGTCTGGCCGCCGACGATCGATCTCTCGCCACCGATCAGCCCGAACGCGTGGAACACGACCGGCTTGTCCGGGATGCCGATGAGGCACAGCTTCCCCTGCGGCCGCAGCGCCGCCATGTACTCGTCCCAGGGCAGGTCGCTCGGCACCGTACAGAAGATGACATCGAACGAGCGCGCCGCCTTCCGCAGCTCGTCCGTACCACGCGTGGCGATGTAATGGCTCGCCCCCAGCTGGCGCGCGTGCGCCTCCTTGTCCCGGGACGAGCTCACGGCGGTGACGTCGCACCCCCACTTCGCCAGGTACTGCACGGCCAGGTGGCCCAGTCCGCCCACGCCGACGACGGCGACCCGGTCGGTCGGCCGTACCCCGTACTGCAGGATGGGAGTGAACACGGTCGCCCCGGCGCACATCAGCGGGCCGGCGTGCTCCGAGTGAATCTCGTCGGGCAGCGGAAAGGCGAACTGCCAGTTGTCGACCCGTACGTGGGTGGCGAACCCGCCCTGGTGGCCGCCAACGATGGTCAACCGGACGTTCGGACAGAGGTGCTGAAGCCCGCCCTCGCACCACTCACACTGCATGCACGAGCCGCACATCGGTCCGACCCCGACCCGCTGGCCGACGCGGAGCCGATCGACCTCGGTCCCGGCGGCGGCGACGACGCCAACCGCCTCGTGCCCCGGCACCAGCGGGTACTGGGTGAAGCCGTAGTCGTTGTCGACCATGGCCGAGTCGGTGTGGCAAATCCCGCAGTGGGTGACCCGAACATCCACCTGCTGGGGACCGAGCGGCCCCGGGTCGTATTCGAACGGCTCGAGCCTGCCCTTCGGGGATAACGCGGCGTGAGCCCGGACCTTCATCGTCGCACCTCGCGGGATTGGGGACGTCAACGCGGCCAATGCGCGAGCCACCGCTAGACGGTCGGCACGGTGCCTCCGTCGATCACGTATTCCGTGCCG
This sequence comes from uncultured Candidatus Rokubacteria bacterium, assembly GCA_963812945.1. GTDB lineage: Bacteria > Methylomirabilota > Methylomirabilia > Rokubacteriales > DASRDR01 > DASRDR01. The sequence continues at coordinate 180,036 of CAWEXD010000003.1, forward strand.
GTGATGGATGCGGCGCGTGGTGAGGCGAGGAACGCGACCAGGTCCGCGACTTCCTTGGGCTTCGCGGGGCGGCCGATCGGAATGCCGCCGAGCGAGTCCATCACCATCTGGCGGGCGCCTTCGTAGTCGATCCGGTTCTTTCGAGCGATCTCCTCGACCAAGCCGACGGCGCCGTCGGTCTCGACCCACCCGGGGGAGACGCGAACGACGCGCACGCCCCTCGGGCTGACCTCCTTGGACAGGGCCTTGCTGTAGTTCGAGAGCGCCGCTTTCGCCGCCGCGTAGGCAATCGTGGCGTCGGGCAGCGGCAACTGACGTTGAATGGACGTGATGTGGACGATCACCCCGGAGCCCTGCGCGATCATCGAGGGCACAAGGGCGCGGTCGAGACGAACCGCCGCGAGCAGGTTCTGGTCCAGGGCCTTGTGCCATTCGTGGTCGTCGAGCACGGTGAAACCGCCGGCGGGCGCCGAGGAGCCCCCCACGACATGCACGATGATGTCGATCCCCCCGAGACGCTCACGGACAGCCTGGGCGACCACGGCACAGCCCTCTGCGGTCGAGACGTCTGCGGCAACGAACTGATCCGCATGTTCGGCCACTTTGGGTTGTGACCGGGCGGTAGTAAGGACGGTCGCGCCGGCCTCGCGGAGGGCTGTCACGACTGCCTGGCCGACGCCCTTCGTGCCGCCCGTGACCAGCGCGCGTTTCCCCGTGAGTTCCAGGTAGTCGCTCATCAGGACATCTCCAGAACCGTCAACGGACGTGCCCGACCGGCCTGATCGGATCAAGGCGTCTTCCGGCCAACACCTGCGCCTGCCGCCGCAGCATACACCCTCAACGTGACGCCGGTGTCTCGCGCACGGTCGACGATCCCGGCTTCCCCTCCCCGTATCGACCCGAGCCGCCGAGCAAGCCGTGAGCCCGCGTGATCGAGAGCCCAGTGCCTAGCATCCGCCGAACTAGGATTCGACCAGCCGAACTAGGATTCGACCAGTGGATAGGAGGACCCGCATGACAGCGTCATGCGAGTGCCGGCTCCGTCCCCCGATCCTGAAACACCCTGAGCATGTGTCATCTCCTCCGATCTGGGGAGGTCAGGGGACCCCGCCAGACGGCTCAGCGCGACGACGGCCCGAGAGCGGGGATCGCGGGCGGCGCCAGTTCACCGACCGGGAAGCCCAAGGCCATCCACTTCGCCACGCCGCCTTCGAGCGGACGGACGCTGGTGATCCCCCGCCGCTTGAGCTGAAGCGCCACCCGGGCGCTCGTGGCTTCGTTGGGTCAGGAGCAGTAGAGGACCAGCTCGCGATCCCGGGGGATCTCCGCCAGGTGCTCGTCGAGCGCCTCGGCCGCGATCCATCGGCTGCTCGGAATGGCGTACGGGGCGGCGGCCACGTCCAGCGCCGTGCGGAGGTCAATGATCGCGACATCCTCTCCCGCCTCGAGCTTACGCTTGAGGTCCTCCGGCGAGATCCGGGCGATACGGAGCCGCCGGAGGAAGAGCTGACGGCGCAGATACTTCAGCAGGACGTAGCCGACAAGGATCCCCGCCACCAGAAGACCCGCACCGCGTCCCATGGCGCTGACCCGTTGGACTACGACCTCGATGGCGTCACTGAAGACGTAGCCGATGCCGGCCCAGAGGCCCGCCCACAGCACGATGCCCGCCAGGTCGTAGAGCACGAACCGGAGGCGCGAGATGCCGAAGATTCCCGCAAGCGGGGGCATGACCGTCGTCAACCCCGGCAGGAACTTCGACACCAGCAGCGCCCGGACGCCGTGGCGGAGAAAGAGGTTCTCGGTTCGACGCACGCAGACATCGGGCTCCAGCGTCAGGCGACACAGCCCCTGGAGCACGCGCACCCCGCGTCGGCGGCCAATTTCGTGCCAGACGAGGTCGACTGGCAGAGCCGTTACCGCGATGGCGCCAATGACGAGCCAGAGACTGACGCGCCCCTGCGCCGCGAGGGCGCCGACGGCCAGAAGAGCCGGTACCGCCGGCAGCGGAATGCCCACCTGTTCGGCGACGACCAAGATGGGCAGGAGGACGACGCTGTACCGCTCGAGCCACTCGACGCCGCCCGGGAGGTCCATGCCCAGGGCCTATTCTCCGCTGAAGGTGGCCGGCCTTTCCACCACGGCCCAATGACCATGACGCCTTGCCGAAGCCAGCTCCAACTCGGTCCGTTGTCCGTACCCTCACACCGTGCGAAGTTGCGCCGGATCCACGGGCAGCTTGCGGAGCCGCTTTCCCGTTGCGGCGAAGATCGCATTGCACACCGCGGGGGCGACGGCCGACGTGCCGGGCTCGCCGATCCCGCCGGGCGCCTCCGTGCTCTGGACGAGATACACCTCGACCACCGGGGCCTCGTTGATTCGCAGCGTCCGATAGTTGTGGAAGTTGCTCTGCTCGACGCGGCCGTTCTTCAGGGTGATCTCGTTGAACAGGGCGGCGGAGATCCCGAAGACGATGCCGCCCTCCATTTGCGCCCGCACCGTGTCGGGGTTCACGATGATTCCGCAATCCACGGCGCAGACCACGCGCCGGACTCGGACCTCGCCCTCCTTCGAGGAGCCCGCATGGCGCCCGCGGTCAGCCGGCGGCCCCCCACGCCAAAACTGGCGCCGGACGGCCGACATGTCCCTGGGTCGCAGGCACGGCCCAACCCTCGCACGGGAACCAGTCAGAACAACGGAAGGCCGTGTGGATGACGTGTGGATGAACACTTCCGCCTGCATTGCCCGGTGCAGCCATACTCGGAGGCGTCGGGTTCGATCGGGGGGGGTGCCGTCGGTGGCATCGGCACGAATCGTGCCGCGTGTCTAGCAGCTGGTCTGTGACGCTCGTCCAACACTCTCAATCGGAGCGCATAGGAACGACTAGCGCCACCTCCGTGGGCGGGGCGGTCATACGCCTGCCGGGACGCTCCGACTGAACTCAAAGGAGACAGGACGATGAGCAACTCAACAGTGGGCGTCGCGGCGATCGCGGTAGTACGCCGGAACACCGAAGAGGTACAAGGCCAAGGCAACTGGGACCTGTACGAGGAACTGTTCGCCGATGATTTTGTCGACCACACGCCACAGCCGGGCACGACACCCGACAAGGACGGGGTGCGGGTGCTGTACAAGCGCCTACGTGCGGCGTTCCCTGACTTCCGCCCCGAGATCCACTGGCAGGTGGCTGCCGGCGACCTCGTGACCACCTACAAGACCTATCACGGTACTCACCGGGGAGAGTTCCTCGGTATCCCGGCCACTGGGAAGAAGGTCAGTTTCTACACCGTCGACGCCATGCGGGTCGTCAACGGCAAGATCACCGAGCACTGGGGCGTCGCGACGCTGCTCGACCTGATGCAGCAGCTCGGTGTAGTCCCTCCGCTGGGAGGTCAGCGATAACAACGCCGATCGCTGAACGGGCCGCCCCGGGTGGGCGCTGAACTCGAGCAACCGTACCGCGCATAGGAACGATTTAGCGCCACCTCTGTGGGCGGGGCGGGCGGAGCTGAGGTCCGGCCTCCTCCTGCCTCCCCGGCGGCCGGCCCCAGGCCCCGGGGTCCCGGTGCGAGGGACACCCCTCTCAGGTCTGGCGGAGCGGCACGGCGGGGGGGGGCGGGTCCCGGGCCTCATCTCACCGACCTCCCGTCGCCTGGCCGAGCCCCTCCGCCGCGCGCTACACTCCGCCCACCGTAATGACGCGACGCCCCACCGTGATGACGCGACGCCTGGGCGGACATCAGGCCGTGTGGCGGGGGCAAGAAAGGGCGTTTTCACTGCCTACGCTCTTACTTCTTGAGCGAGGCCTCCAGGTTGCCCAGCACACCGATCTGGCCGAGCAGGATGGTTCCGGCGTAGTAGCAGTGGAACGCGCTCACCTTCCCGTCCTCAAGACGGAAGACATCGCAGCACGGGGCGTGGAACTCCTTACCCGTAGCGGGGATCGTTCCCAGGGCCGTGGGAAGGTCACCTTTGTGGGTTCCGTGCAGTGTCAGCTGAACGACGACGACGTCACCGTCGAATTAGAGGTCGTGGAGTTCGCGGTGCATGTCCGGAAATGCAACCGAGTAGATGTCGGCCGCACGAGCGACTTCGTCGCCGTGGTATTTGACTCCGGCAGGGACGTCCCACCAGTAGCCGTTCTCGGTGAACAGTGACCGAAACCTCTTGGGTTCCTTCTCTGCGACCGCGTACAGACTGCGGATAATCTCTTCGTTTGAAGGCATCGTGGTCTCCTTTTCATTATCATCGGCGAGTGCACTCGACAAAGAATCAAATCTTGTGCAATTGGTGCGGTGACTACGAACATCACGATTCGCACAATTGCTTTCCATCGTCACGGGGACGGAACTGTTCGTCGACGGCGGCTTCGCGTAGGTGTGGCGAACCGGGACCTAGCGGCTGAAAAACTCCACCAGCTTCGGGATCACCTGCCCCGGCGCCTCGTCGATCAGCCAGTGTCCGGAGCCCTTAATGATCACGCCCTCGACGTTGGTCGCGACCATCTTGCCCTGCGTGATCAGGAAGTCCCCGCCGGATTTCTCGCCGCCCAGCACGATCATCGGCATCGTGAGTTGCGTCTTCTGGAAGGCGGCGTTGTCCTTGGCGTCTTGGTCGAAGTTGCGGAACACCTCCATGCCGGCCTTCATCGCACCCGGGAGCTTGTACTTCTTCGTGTAGAACTGCCGGTCGGCCTCGGAAACGGATTTCGTGCCGTCGGCGGCGAAGTCGTTCCAGAAGTGCTCGAAGTAGATGCGCTCGCGGCCCTCGACGAGGGCCAGCGGCGTCTTGCCGTAGAAGTGGAAGTGCCAGAGGTCCTTCAGCAGGAAGAGGTTCGTCGTATCGCCCACACCAGGAATGAAGGCGTCCAACAACGCGATGCGATCGACCTCGGCCGGATACTGCGCGGCGTACGCGTAGGCTACCATCAGGCCGATGTCGTGTCCGGCCACGCCAGCCTTTCTAATGCCGAGTGATTGGGCGAGCGCATGGATGTCCTGCGCCATCGACTTCTTGTCGTAGCAGCACGCGGGCTTGGCGGAATCGCCGAAGCCGCGCAGGTCGGGCGCGATCACGAGCCGGGTCTTTCCAAGCTCGGCCATGAGCGGGCGCCACATGTGGCTGTTCTGCGCGTAGCCGTGGAGCAGGATCACCGGCTCGCCCTGTCCCGCCATGAGGTAGTGTAGCTTCACCCCGTTCACGGTGGCGTACTTGCCCTCGATATTCACCTTCGCATCGGCGCTGAGGGCGGCAGCGGCCAGCCCCATCGTCGCGATGACCAGCAGCGGTCCCAGGATCCTGCGCAGCGCGGTTTTCATCGTTCTCTCCCCTCAAGGGCCATCATACGGCCGGTTCGACCATCCCGTGTCTCGCGGCGTAGCCTGCCCTGATCGAGGCCGCCAAGCGCCGCGGGCGGCCGCTGGCGCATGCGGATGTCATGCGCGAACAGTCGAGTTGGTTCGCGCACACGTGACCCGCTCTGCGGGAGAATCCGCACGGGCCCGAATCACCGAGCGACGGCGAGAAAGGCTTCGAGTTGAATGTGCCGAGCTCTCTGCACAACCTCCAGGTTCTGGGCCGTTCCCCGTTCAGCGCTTCCCGTAGTCCGTGAAGACGTAGTCTCTTCCCTTCACGATCGTGTGGCACCCGAGCCCGCACTTGGCGTCGTTCCCCTGCGGCGGCATATCGGCCGTGGTGGCGGGCGTGAACTTACCGGACACGGCGTCGTACTTGAACGCGCCCCATCCCCATCCGCCGCTGTCCGCGAACCTCTGGCTGTCCTTCACCATGAAGTCGACGTCATGCAGCGTGCCCGGCACCGTCGCCGTGGGGAACGTCTCCAGCTTCTTCGGGACCCAATGGATTTTCGCCATCTTGGAGCCGTCGGGGAACGGCTTGCCGTTGCCGGGAATGCCGGCCTGGTAGGCGTCGATCATGAGGGGATTCGCCAGGATCACGGCCATCACCTGTTCGCCGGTGTGGCTGATGGAGACGACCGGCCAGCGTTCGTATCCTCTGAACTCGGAGAACGCGAGCCCACCCGGCACCTGCACGGTGTACTTGTCCGGCCCGGTATCCTGCGCAGTGATGGCCCTGCCGCCCAAGACGGCGAGCACGACCGCAATGATCAGCGTCAGTAAGGACGGGATTCTCGTCATGGTTCACTCCTAGCTGCTGCCGTATGCTGTGGATCAGCTCTTCGCAGTGGGTCGCCGCCCGACCGGACGGCGACCCGCTGACCTTTTTCCGCGGCAGGACCCTTCGAGCCTTGACTCCTAGCGGACGGGATCCAACACGACCACCGGGATCTCGCGTGCGGTCTTGCGCTGATAGTCGGCATAGGGTGGCCAGAATTTGAGTGCCTCGTCCCAGAGCCGCGTCCTCTCCGCACCCGTGGCGGTCCGCGCCCGCGCCAGCATCTTCTTGGTCCCGACCTGAACCTCGACCACAGGGTCAGCCAGGATGTTGCGGTACCATCCGGGATGTTGCGGGGCTCCGCCTTTGGAGGCCACCACGAAATAGCTGTCGCCGGCCTTCCCATAGAACAGCGGAAATACGAACTTCTCTCCCGACTTCCGCCCCTTCGTCGTCAGCAGCATCGACGGAACGGTCATCTCCGGCCGACCAGGCTGCGTCATCGTGTACATGTGCCCGTCGGTGCCGCCGCTCGAACGGTAGCGGTTGGCGTGTTCCACCATCCAATCCGGAAGATTCGGGGCGAGCTTGGCTTCGGCCATGACCTGATCTCCTCCTCTCCATCACCATGCCGTAGCAATGGCGCCTACTAGATCTATTACCACCTCCTCACGATTCAGACCACCGACACGAGTTCACTGACGGCGATGACGACCGCCGCGAGCTCGAGCGAGCGCGGCGGCGGGCCACAATGTGGATTCTGACGGATCTACGATGTCGCGGGGACGGAGTTCGCGAGCGTCGGAGAAAAGCCGCTTGACCCCCGGTATCGGGAGGCGCATTGCTTAGAGTGTTCATGCGCCACCGGCAACTCGTCAGAAAGGAGTCCCCCATGAGCCACCGAGAGCCAGTGAGGCGCACCGCCGCTACCCACACCACCGCTGATCGCGACGGCGCCTTCCGCCGCGCCCGGCCCAGCGTTCTTGCCGCCTTGGCAGCCACCGGTGCCTTCGGCCTCATCCTGCTGGCGGCCCCCGGCTACGGCCAAACCCCACCCCCAATGAGAAGAACGAGGCTCAAGGCCAGACGACCACAGCCGGGTTTCCCATGGTTCTCCAGACGCTCACCGTGCGCAAGGAAGGGGCCGTTCTGTTCGCGGACATCGCGGCGCCACCCATGAATCTTTTGGGGCCCGAACTGGTCCGCGATCTCGTCTCCCTCATTCGGCGAGCCGAGGCCGACGACGCCGTCCAGGTGCTCGTGTTCAGGAGCACGGACCCCGACTACTTCATTTCACACGTGTTGACTCTGAGAGGCCGGTGAAGAGGCCTGCGATGTCTCTTTCAGGAGAACAGCGAGTCATGATCAGAATAGCAATAGTTCTCGGTAGTACCCGCCCTGGTCGCAAGGCCGATGCCGTCGGTCATTGGGTTCTCGATATTGCCAAGAAACGAAGCGACGCCGAGTTCGAGCTTGTCGATATCAAGGACTTCAATCTTCCGCTACTCGACGAGCCCGTGCCGCCCTCTCTGGGACAGTACAGCCAGCCGCATACGAAGGCCTGGGCGGAGAAAATCGACTCCTTCGATGCCTTCGTGTTCGTAACGCCTGAGTACAACCACGGAACGTCCGGTGCGCTAAAGAACGCGATCGACTATCTGTACCGCGAATGGAACAACAAGGCTGCCGGATTTGTCGGATACGGCAGCGCGGGCGGAGTGCGAGCGGTGGAGCACCTGCGGCTGGTGATGGGCGAGTTGCAGGTCGCGGATGTGCGCGCACAGGTCATGCTATCGCTCCATACCGACTTTGAGAGCTTTGCGACCTTCAAACCGGCTAGCCGTCATGAGGCATCCGTCAACGCCATGCTGGATCAGGTCATCACCTGGGGCAGAGCGTTGAAGAGTGTGCGTATGGACAAGCAGGCGCCGTAGACCCCGCCGCGGGGATTCATCGCCTCGCGTGCCGTCCCGCGCGGCCGTCCACACATCCTACCGCTCGGCGTCAGCAACGGGCACGAGGGAGAGGCGTTCCAGTGGAAGGCCGAGCTCGCGCCAGCCGTCGAGTCCGCCAGCCAACGGACGGATCCGCGCGATACCTCGACGCTTGAGCAGGAGCGCCACCCGGGCGCTCGTCGCCTCGTTCGGTCAACTGCAGTAGAGAATCACGTCGCGGTCTCGAGGAAGCGCCACCCGGCCTTGCTCGACGTCATCGACGGCAAGACGGATGGCACCCGGCAGCGCATAGGGTGTGAGTCCCACATCGACGACGCTGCGGAGATCGACGATGAGCGGCTTCTCTCCGGCCGCGAGTTGACCTTGAAGCTCATCGGGCGAGATTCGGGCGATTCGCAGGCTGCGGAGGAAGCGCTGACGCTGGATCCACTTGACGATGACGTATCCGACGATGATCAGACCGAGCGTCACGGCCACGGCCGCGCCAAGCTGACCGGCCTGGCTGACCACCCGCTCGACGGCCTGTCCGGCTGCGTAGCCCAGGACCATCCAGGCGCCGACCCAGAAGAAAGCTCCGAGCGCGGTATAGAGGGAGAATCGGACCACCCCGACGCCGACCATGCCAGCGAGCGGCGGTCCCACCGTGCCAAGGCCGGGAATGAACTTGGCGAACAGGAGAAACCGGACCCCGTGACGAAGGAAGACCTCCTCCGTTCGGCGGACGCACGAATCCGGCTCGAGGGAGACGCGGCAGAGCAAGCCGAGCACCCGGGCGCCGCGCGATCGACCAATGGCATACCAGACGAGATCGGCCACCAGCGTTGCCAGGACGCCGAGACCCACCGCGCCGGGCAGGCTCAGGCGTCCTGTGGCGGCCAGCCCGCCGGCCGCCATCAGGACCGGTGAGGCTGGAATGGGCACACCCAGTTGGTCCGCGAGCACGTACAGGAAGAGCAGGATCTCTCCGTGCTCGGCGACGACAGCCAGAACTTCGCTCACGGGCGTAGCCTCGACGCCAGGCCACTTCGACGGATTGGTGACCGCGGGAGTCGGCTCATTGCGCCCCGTACACCTTTCCCCGATACCGGCGGCATCAGCAGATCCCGGCCCGTCGCACTATCCTGATCGCGAGCGCGCGGAAGTCAATGCCCACGCACACTACCTTGTGTCCCCACGGGGCTGGTTGCGTCCAGTCGGCAATGTCGGGGCTACGCCGTGTAGCTCGCGCGACACAGTCCGTGGAGCGCGGGAGCAAGAGGATGGCCACATCCACGGGCCGCCGCCCATGGCGGCCTACGGTCGCGACGTCGCGAACTGAACTTCTGGTTTGAGTCGCGCCTCCGCGGCCATCCGAATCGGGATTCGACCTAGGCCGAAGAGGACTCGAAATCGGAGTCGTCAGTCCGCACGGAGGGAGTGAATGCGCCTGTCGGCGACTCCGGGTCGAGGTCTTGGCAACCCTCCTCAAACTCGGGGCCGAAAAGGCTAGTGAAATCAAGTGGTGGCTCCAACGGGATTCGCACCCGTGTTTGAACCGCGATCACGCTTTCGCCAAAGATCTCGCCACGTTGCAGGCTGTTCAGCCTGACAAATGGTACGGGACTCAAACCTCAGCATGCTAGAGGATCGGACAAGGTACGGGCAAAGTCACACACGAACACCTTACATTCAAATAGTTTCCTGGCACCCCGGGCATCTGAAATCCCGGGTGCATTCCGCCCGCTCGCAAGGGGATGTCCGATGAGCGTCCCTGGCGTGGCATTGGCGTGAGCGTCTCGGGAGTTGAAACCGGCCCTCTGCGTCAAAGAAGGGACAGCGCTCATGGTGAAAGGCGTTCCAAAGGAGGCCCGCTATCCTCGTGGTGGTCGCATCCGGCCGCTCACTCGCGCGGGCTGCCACGGGAGAAGCATGAGGTGCGGCGCAGCGTCCGAGCGCTGAAGATTTTGATCGAAGCGCCGCGGAACACCGTCGTCCATCCAGAACCCGAGGTAGGGTTCCTCGATTCCCGCCACTCGATGAAGAATGAAGGAAAGTGCACACACTTTCGGACGAACTCCGCGACGAGGTAGGGCCGAAACGAAGGGCCGGCGGGTCAACTGCCGGCCTTTGTTTCATGTCTGCTGGTTCGAGCGGAGTTAGTCCGGACTAGCCGCGCTAAACTCCGAAATCTTCCACCACCTTCCAGCTTCCGTCCGCCTGCTTCCTGAAGACGGTCAAGTAGGTGCCCGCGCCATTCTCCGCCTGTTTGGTCTGCGGGTTCGTAAAAGTGATCTTGAACGTGCCGCGGCGGTAGGCCAGGTCACCCGAGCCGGCGACCTCGGTCTTCTCGTTTGAGAGACTCATCTTGAAGTTGAGATCCTCAGTATCGTCCCTGATGGCCTTGGACACCGCCCGGCCGTCCTTGGCCGCCGGGCGGCCGGGCGTGGCGATCACCGCGTCCGGCGCGTAATAAGAGTTCACCTTCGCCGAATCCTTCGCCAGGAGTGCGGCCAGAATCTCCTGCGCCGTGCGGTTGACCGCGTCCGTCGCCGGTTCGTTGGGATTGGTGGTCATGTCGATTGCCTCCGTTGGTTTGATTGGTTCTCCCGAATGCCGGTGCGCTGCGGCCGCGGCGGAAGGCGCCTAGGAAGGATTAACGCCACCTCCGCGAAACGGCCGGCCAGGTCCGGCCTCCCCCCGGAGCCTGCCCCGGCCGCCGGGGCGGATCGCCTCGGAGGGCGAGGCGGGCGGCGACCTCGCGAGCGCCGGCTGACTCCGCGTCATCCGCGCTTGCATGCATTCGACGCTGCCTTCCTCGAGGTGGCCTGACTTGCCCGTGGAGTCTTCGTAGTCGAGGCCCCCTTGCATCAACGTCGTATGCGTCGAGATTCCCGAGTGTGGATGCCTCGGGAGCTCGGGGAAGTCGACGATGTCGAGCAAGAAGTGATCGCGAAACACGAAGGGCTTCACACGCTCACCAAGATCTCCGGAGCTCATGAGGCGCGTGATGCCGCCGTGCGGGTGGCCGGAGGTGCGGTGGACAATGCGACGCGCCGATCGGGTGGTGCGAGCGGGCAACGAAGAAGTGGTGTCGATCTCGGGCGTCATGCGCGCTCCTGTTTGCGTGTGTGCGATTTTCTCTTCGATCACGGGAGCTCGACGTCGCTACTGCAGCGTCGGCATCAGGACCTCGCGCGCGAAGGTGTCGAAGCTGCGCGCCTTCTTGCCGGTAATCTTCTCGACGAGCCTGCTCGTGTAATCGCCCCAGTTCGCGGCGTAGGCCGCGCTGTAGTCGTGCATCGTCCGGTCGACCCAGGGCGCCGCCGGCTCGACCGCCGCGAGCGGAAGGGGCACGTAAGTGATCTCCTTGCGGAGCACTTTGGTGAGCGTCGCCGCCATCTCGGCGAACGTCAGCGACTCTGGACCTGTGATCTCGTACGTACCGAAGTCCCACGAGCTGTCGAGCACCACGCGAGTCGCCACGTCGGCGATGTCCCGAGTGTCGACCAAGCCGAGGCGTCCCTCGCCCATGCTCATCGCGATCTTGCCCTCGCGTGCGATCGACGCGCGCTGCCAGAGCAAGTTCTGCATGAAATAATGCGGGCGAAGGACGACGTACGGGTTCTGCAGGTCGCGGATCGCGTCGTCGGTCTGACCGTGTAGCCGGGTGTTCGGCGTCGGGCCGCTCACCGACGCTTTCAGCGCCGAGATCCGCACGATGCGCAGCTTGGGATTCCGCTTCGCGATGTCGAGGAAGTCGCGGGCCTGAGTCCACGCGTCCGGGCCAGGGGGCGTGAGGAACAGCACCGTCGAGACGCCGTCGAGCGCCTTTTCGAGCGATGCCTTGTCGCCGTAGTCGCCGATGATGGTCTCCGAGCCGAGTGCCTTGATTGGAGCCGCCTTCGCCGCGTCGTGCACCATTGCGCGTACGTCGGCGCGAGCGCGGACAAGCTGCGGGACGATGTCGGTTGCGATTTTCCCGGTAGCACCGGTGACGAGAATCTTGGTCATCTGCTGTTCCTTTGGCGCATGCGGCGCCAGATAGTGTGGGTTCATGCGCTACGGCGCGGACTGACTCCGACGGGCGAACATGTCTCTAACCCTCTCGTTGTGCGGCTGATGCTCGCGCTCCGACAGACATGCCGAGCTTCTTGAGGAGCTCGATGAGCGTGAGGCGCTCGGCCCTCGAGAGCCCGCTCGCTGCCGAATCCATCGCTTCCTTGTGACTCGCGAAGAACTTGACCGCTTGCTGTTCGCCTGCTTCCGTCAACCGAACGATGCGAGCCCTTCTGTCAGTGGGGTGGGCCTCGCGGGTGACGAGGCTCAGCGACTCGAGTCGATCCACGGCCGTGGTGATGGCGCCGCTCGTGAGCTCGACTCGACGCCCAATCTCGTTCACAGGCTGCGGCCCTTTGTGAAGAAGCATCTCCAAGACCGCGAAGTCAGAGAGGCCGACGTCTGACGACTCGATGCTGCGGGTCGCCTCGCGCTGAAGCGTCCGATGCGCCTTCATCATGACGAGCCAGAGGTGCGTGCCCGACGCGTCGGCCGCCGCCTTCTTTGGTGGTGTGCGTTTCATCTGTATGTATCTTAACGTAAAGATACTTCTCGTCAAGCCATATCGCGAGGCGCTAGGACCGGTGCGCGGTTGTTTCGTCTCGGCCTCGTGGAGCGCCGTCAGCTTCGTCGCCGCGGAGCCTAGTGGTCTCCAACGAAATGCGAACCCGTGTTTCAGCCTTGAGAGGGCCTCGCGCCCTCTTACGCGGATTCGCTTGTCTGAACCTTCGCAAGCCCACGAAAACCTTGTTGGAAGCGGCCTTCGGCACAGTGATTGGCCTCACGATCCCGAAAACTGTGCGAGTGCCTTCGAGCGCCCTCGAGAGCCCCCGAGCGCCCATCGCAATGGCAACAAAAGTGGCAACGAGGCCAACCTCATCGTGAGCTCAGCGCGAGCCGCCGTGGCGAGGCGGGTTCACGGCCCTGCTCGTGGACCTGCTGGAGTAACTCGAGTGATCGGCGCCCCCTTGTGCCCCCCACGGCAGCCGCCGCTGGTCTAGCACGGCGTACTGGCTCCCATGCCGGATGGCGCGCGGTGATCGTGCCGGCGGCCTCAGGTGACGCAGGGCGGGCACCGGAACCGCCACCGGGGCCGGGCCTGCTGTCATGGGCCACGTTGCTGCGCCGCGTGTTCGCGATCGAGCTTTCTCGTCTGTCCCCGCTACGCCGGCCCGCGCCGGACTCTGGGCACGGCGACCGAGCCCCACGCCGTGCGCCGCGTACTCGTCGCGCTTGGACTAGTCGCGAACCCGTCGTCGGGCCGACCCATCCCCTCGACCTGACCCCCGCGCTCGATCACGCCTCGGCACCGCGGTCCCCGTCTGCCTGCTGACCCGGAGGAGCGGGCTCCGGGCCTCTCCGACCTCCCGCCGCACTTGCTAGACCCGCCAGCGACGCGCTATCGTTCCGGCGTGCCGCTGGAGGCGCGGCCGACGTGGCCGACGCCGCAACCGGGGGGACGGGGCGCGGAGGAGGGGACGCAGAAACGTGGCTAGGGCCATCCACGTCCCTGAACCCCGAAACCGCCAGCCCGAGGGTCGCGCTGCCCGCAGCGGCCGGTACCTGAAGCTGAAGATCGCATCCCAGAGCCTACATGAACAAGCGCTCGAGGCCCTGCTTGGGCGCTCCCGCGGATCTCTGCTCGCGGTCCTACCAAACCTCCGCGCAGCGGTGGCCGGCCCTCCAGCGAAGATCCTGCAGATAGCGGTTGCGCTCCGGAATGCGCGCGATCTCGGTGGCGAACCTGCGCCGACATCGAACTGAACACGCCGACGTCCCAGGGCATCGGCGCGCCGGAAGGCCAGTGGAACGTGCCGTGACAGGCGCTGATGAGAAGCCCGCGCGCCCCGTCTCGGACCGCGACCTGCGGCGCGCGAGCACGACTCCCTTCTTCCCTTCTCGCACCAGGTCAGGCGGATCCTGCAGGTCGCCGTCCGTGAGCGCGACCGCATCACCGCTGCTGAAGCGCACCGCCGCCGTGCTTGCCGGGTGGTGACCGGACTTGCGCGACACGTGCACCGCGCACACGTGCGGGTCGTGAGGCGCGACCTTGCCGAGGAACTGCGCGCTGCCGTCGCTGCTGCCATCGTCCACGAACACCATCTCGATCGTGTGGCAGGCTCGCGGTCGCGGTGACGAGCCGCGAGTAGAGCGCGCGCCGATCTTCTTCTTCGTGACGACCGGACCCGCGATGGATATGAGCGCCATTCGGCTCGCCGCTCGGGCTAGTCGGTCGTGCGCGTGCGCTCAATCACAGTGACGGAATCGCGGCCCAGGCATCGACTCGCCTTCGCAACGCTCGCGCTCGGCATGGGAATGCTCGCCGCGCTCGTGATCGCCGAGATTGCGCTGCGCTCCAGCGGGCACGAGCCCTGGAAAGAGCTCGACGGGCACCTGGGTGTGCCGCGAATGCACGAGCCCGACCCCGACCTCGGCTGGCGCAGCAAAGAAGGGCGTTACGTGTTCGGAACGACGCCCATCCACATGACATTCTGGCCCAATCACACGCGCGCGACCGCTGCGGCCCCCGTACGCGCCGACGCCGCGGTCGTGGTGCTGGGCTGCTCGTTCGTGGAGGGCTGGGCGTTGTCCGACGAGGAGACGTTCGCGTGGAAGCTGCAGGAGCGTTTCGCGCGCGCGCGGGTGCTCAATTTCGGGACCACCGGTTACGGCACCACGCAGTCGCTGCTTGCGCTCGAGCGCTATCTTGAGGAACGCAAGCGCACGCATGGCGCCGTGGCGGCCAAGGGACCGCTCATAGTCATCTACGGGTTCAGCGATTTCCACACCAGCCGCAGTATCGCCGAAGCTTCGTGGCTCAGGTCGCTCGCACGGGCCTCGCGCGGGCAAGTCGCCACGCCCTACGCGACCCTCGGCGGCGACGGCGAGCTGCAGCTTCACCCGCCCAAGACGTATCCGGCCTGGTGGCTCCATCGCCGACTCGCTACGGTGGCCACGCTCGAAAAGCTCTGGGCGTCTTTCGATGCGATGAAGCGCACTTCGCAAGCGAACGCGGTCACGAAGAAGCTGTTGCTCGAGCTCGACAAGGTCGTGCGGCAGAGCGGGGGAAAGCTGCTCGTGGCATTGCTCTCGCAACTCGGTCCCCGAAGCATGGCGCCGTTCCGCGCGCTACTCGCGGAGCACGGCATACCCACGGCGGAATGCGTGCATCAGGGAGTGTGGGCGAAGGAGATGCAGGTGCCGGTCTACGGACATCCCAACGCCGAGATCAACGCCTACTGGGCCGGCTGCATCGCGCAGGCCATTAGCGGCATGGTCCCCGAACTCGCCGGCGGCGGCACGTAAGGCAGTGCATCCTTATGCCACACCGTGCCGCGGGCCGCTACTTGGCGGCTCGCCCTCTCCTGGTCCGGGGGGCAGACCGTCTCTTGCCCGCCGGTGCGCCGGCGGTCTCGGGCACGGTCATGATCTCCAGCAGGTGGCCGTAAGGATCCTCGAAGTAGACCCCTCGCCCGCCACGACGGGTGTTGATCCGGCGGTTGGTGTGGCTGAAGGGATCGCTCCCGTACGGGATTCCCTTGGCCTTCACGCGGTCGAAGATCGCGTCGAACTCCGCGTCGCTGACGTGGAAGGCGTAGTGATGGCTTCGCCCCGTCCGGGGGTCAAACCCCGGCCCGCCCCACTCCTCGGGCTCGTCCGCGAAATCGAACGTCAGGCTCTCGTTGACTTGCACCCCGGCGAAGTGCCCGGGGTCCGGCTCGACCGTCAGGCCGAAGATCTCGGCGAAGAACTTGGCCGAAGCGATCTTGTCCTTTGCGGGCACGATGGTGTGGTCCAGGCGAATGGTCATGGCTCCCCTCCCGCATCACTCAGGGCCCGACTCGTCGACCCACATCGTGAGCGTCGCGACGTCCGGCTCCTCTTCCTATCAGGTATACGCACACTTCCGAGGAGTCAAGGTTCCGCCTCTTGACAGGATCTCGATCGATGCGTATACATCATAGTCCATGGCGCCGTCACGGTCCGACCTGGTCTCCGCGCTGTCCGCTCGCGTCAAGCTGGAGTGCGCGGGTGGAGGGCTCCGCCGCGCCTCCCGGGCGATCTCGCGCTTCTACGGGGCCGCCTTCGCGCCGCTCGATCTGACCGCCACGCAGTTCTCGCTGCTCGTCGCGGTCAACCTGGGCGGCTCGATCCCGCTCAGTCGACTCGCCGAGGTGCTGGTGCTCGACCGGACGTCTCTCTACCGCGCGGTTAAGCCGCTGGTCCGGCGCCGCTGCGTCCGGATCCTCCCGGGTCGGACCGGGCGCGAGCGAACCGCCGCGCTCACCGAGGCGGGCCGCCGGCTCCTCCATGAAGCGCTCCCGGTCTGGAAGAAGACTCAGGAGCGCTTCGTCGGCGCGCTGGGCCCGGACGCCTGGGCGGCACTCAACTCCGGGCTTCGCCAGGTCGTGCCCACCGTGCAGGCTCTCGAGTCCGGCGGCTCGCCCGCCAGCTCCAGTCCTACTTCCTTCCGAGCCGGACGCCGGTAGCGCCACTCATGAATCCAGGGCGGCACCGAGGCTTCTCTCATATGATGCATATGCATCATGTCGGTGCGGGCATCGGTCCGATGCGTCCATCTGTCCCGACCGTGGGGTCCGAAATAGCAGCACGGAAGGAGCTACATCGATGCGCACCCTCCTCGGCCGCCGAGATGTTCTGACGTTCGGCGCCTTCGCCACGGCCAGCAGCGTCCTCGGGCCTCGAGGCTCACCGCGCCTCGCGGACGCCAGCGAGACACCGCGGGGGCCCTCGGGCACCGAAAGCAGCCTCGGGGCCAACCGCACGCTGGAGGCCCTGAAGGAGGTCGTGCGCTGGCCGACCCCGTCCATCGCGGCAATCCTGACCCTGACCGGTCAGTACCTCGCCGCCGGGCGGGATGAGGAGGCTTACAGCTACTTCCGCGAGCGGGCGGCGGCCGCGCCAGACCAGCCGATCTTCGGAGCCCTGGCGGGGACGTTCCAGATCCGGATGGCCGGCCAGGTGTTCCTGCTGCGCCGGGTCGCCTGGGTCAAGGACGGGATCGCCAAGCTCGATCGCGCGGCGGACACCGGTCATCCGGTGGCGCGTTACCTGCGGGGCGTGACCCTGGCCGAGCTTCCCACGCGCTTCGGCCGAGCGGAGCAGGCGGTGGCGGAGCTCGAGTGGGTGCTCCAGCAGCGGGACACTCTGCCCCCCGGCCTCCGGCGCAGCGTCTACCGGGGCCTCGCGCGGGCGTTCACGACCCTCGAGCGCCGAGACGAGGCCCAGGCCGCCCTCGCCCAGTCCGGGTATCCGTCGCTGGACCCGGCGCTGCCCCAGTTCACGGCGGATTTCTCGGTGACCGCGCGGGACGGCTTTCGCTTCCGGCCACCGCGTCTCGTCGAGGTGGCGCCCCGGATCCACGTCGCGCAGGGTTACGACTTCGCCGACATCGGCTTCGTGCTGACCGACGCGGGCATCGTGGCCGTCGACGCCGGCACCACGGAGACCACCGCTCGCGCCGCAGTCGACGCCCTGCGCCGGCGCGTGTCCGCGCCGATCACCCACGTGATCCTCACCCACGCGCACTGGGATCACGTCGGCGGCCTCGCGGCGCTGAAGGCTCCCGAGACGCGGGTGATCGCCCAGGCGCGCTTCGCCGACGAGCTGCGGATCGTGAACGACACGGGCGTGCCGTTCCGCTACTTCTTCGGTGGCGAGGCCCCGCAGCGGTACGACGTCGCGCCCGATCAGCTGATCGGCGCGCGCGAGGTCCTGACGGTCGGCGGCACCGAGTTCGTCCTCTACCCGGTGCGAGGAGGCGAGACCGCCGACGCGTTGCTCATCCATCTCCCCGGCGCCGGGGTGGTCTTCGTCGGAGACGCGTTCATGCCGTATCTCGGGGCGCCCTTCCTGCCGGAAGGCTCGGCGGAGGGCCTCTTCGAGACCATCGCGCTCATCCGGTCCCTGAACCCGCGCACCCTCGTACACGGGCATCCGCCGCTGACCGATCTCTTCACGATCGAGGCCCTGCCGGGCTTCGAGGTCGCGCTCCGCGAGGTGTACGAGCGGACCCTGCAAGGGATTGACGACGGCGCGACGGCCGCCGAGATGCTACAGCAGAACTGGTTGCCCGCGACGCTCCGTTCCCATCCCGTTGCGGCGATGCCCTTCCTCGTCATCCGGGACAACTTCATCCAGCGCGTGGTCCATCAGCGCACCGGCTACTGGAAGCCGGGTGGCGAGGGAATCGAGGTCGTGTCGCCCCAGGAGTGGGCGGCAGCGCTGAATCTCCTCGCCGGACGCCAGGAGGGGGCCTTCGTCCGCGGCGCGCAGGCTCTGCTGGAGCAACGCGCGGACGTCCTGGCGCTCAAAGTCGCGGACCTGGGTCTGCTGAACTACCCGGCGAGCCGTGGGCTCACGGAGGCCCGGCGGCAGGCGCTCGACCGGCTCCGGGTCCGGCATCAGAGTCTCAACCCGTTCAAGTTCATCGTCTATTCGGAATGGGCGAAGGCCGATCTGGCGCCCGTCCAATGAATGACTGAGGAGGATACCCATGCAACGAATCACTCCCTGTCTGTGGTTCAACGACAACGCCGAGACGGCGGTGAAGTTCTACGCCTCCATCTTCAAGAACTCGAAGATCAACACCGTCACCCACTATGGCGAGGCCGGTGCTCGTGCCTCCGGCCGACCCGCTGGAACGGTCATGACCATCGCGTTCCAACTGGAGGGCCAGGACTTCCTGGCGCTGAACGGCGGCCCGCACTTCACCTTTTCGCCGGCGATATCTTTCGTCGTGAACTGCAAGACGCAACGAGAGATCGACGGTCTGTGGAGGAAGCTCGGCGCGGGTGGCCGGATCGACCAGTGCGGCTGGCTCCAGGACAGGTTCGGTGTGTCGTGGCAGATCGTCCCCTCCGACATCGGCAAGATGGTGCAGGACAGCCGCGACGGAAAAGCCGATCGCGTGATGAAGGCCATTCTTGGGATGAAGAAGATCGACGTGGCCACGCTGAAGCGAGCCGCGCGATGAGAGCCGCGCGATCCCCGGTATTCGTGCACGTGGACCCCGAGGACGGAACACGTGCGCCGGCGACGAGCAACCTAGACGAGTGGGCCGACAAAGCAGATCGACGGACAGACGGACTCCTCGGTCACCGTCTGGCGGGCGCGGTGGATGCGGCCACCGTCCGTCTCCGCAAGAGACACGTGCTGATCACCGACGGTCCGTTCATCGAGACCAAGGAGTAGATCACCGCCTTCGAGCTCGCGACCGCGTCGACCACGACGAGGCGTCCACGCAGGATGGCCCGATTCGGGGCAGGCGGTCCGGCCAGGACGTCGCTCGCGCCCGGGCTCGACGAAGACGCACCATCGGCCCCACGTCACCCTCCCGGGCAAGGGAAAGTGGCCGAGGAGGCGCGGCCCGCCAGCGGCGCGCCCGAACGGTAGCGCGGCGCGGGCCAGGCCGGCAAGGGCGGCGGGAGGTCGGGGAGATGAGGCCCGAACCCGCTCCTCCGGGTCGGTAGGCAGACGAGAAGCGGCGACTGGGCGCGATCCAGCGTGGATCAGGCCAAGGCTTTCCGCTACCGGGCCGCGTGCCGCGGCGACGGGAAGACGGGGGTCCGGGGAGGCCCATCCTGTAGAATTTCCCCGGACCATCCATGCGAGGGGAAACCTGGCGCGCGCGGTTCGACTGGCTCCTCGCCCCGTCCGAGAGCCCCCCGTGGCCGAACCGGCTCGTCAACGGGATCCTGGTCGGCCTCGTCCTCCTGAGCGTCGTCACCACGGTGCTCGAGACGCTGGACGAGGCCGCGCAGCAGATCGGCTGGTTTCTCCGCCTGGTCGAGGCGATCGTGGTGGCGGTGATGACCGTCGAGTATCTTCTTCGCCTCTGGACCGCCCCCGAGCGTGAGGCGATCGGAGCGCGGGCGCCCTGGCAGACCCGGGGCCGCTAC
The DNA here is from genome assembly GCA_963812945.1 of uncultured Candidatus Rokubacteria bacterium. GTDB lineage: Bacteria > Methylomirabilota > Methylomirabilia > Rokubacteriales > DASRDR01 > DASRDR01. The sequence continues at coordinate 200,083 of CAWEXD010000003.1, forward strand.
ATGACGTCGTTCGTCGGGCTCGTCGACCTGCTCGCCGTGCTTCCGGCCCTCCTCGCGCTGGTCGTTCCGATCCCCGTGGATGCGCTCCGCCTGCTGCGGGTGGCCCGTCTCCTCAAGCTCGCCCGCTACACGCCGGCGCTCAACCTCTTCGCGGCAGTGATCCGGAACGAGAGCCGTGCCCTCCTGGCGACGCTGCTGGTGGTCGCGGTGCTCCTGGTCCTCGAGGCCACCATCATGTACACCCTCGAGCGGGAGGCGCAGCCGAAGGTCTTCGCGAGCATTCCGCACGCCATGTGGTGGGCGATCGTGACGATCGCCACCGTGGGGTATGGCGACATGTACCCGATCACGCCGGCCGGCAAGGTCTTCGGCGGCATGGTCATGGTGATCGGGATCGCGGTGTTCGCGGTGCCGGCGGGCATCCTGGCCACGGGCTTCGCCAGCGAGATTCGCAAGCGCGACTTCGTCGTCACCTGGCAGACGGTCGCCAACGTCCCGCTCTTCGCGGGTCTGGACGCCGCGCGGATCGGCGAGATCGCCCGGCTCCTGAAGCGCCAGGTGGTCCCCGCCCAGTTCGCCGTGGTCCGGCGCGGCGATCCCGCCGACGCGATGTTCTTCATCATGGGCGGCGAGGTCCAGGTCGACGTGGCGCCGAGGCCCGTGCGCCTCACCAAGGGACAGTACTTCGGCGAGATCGCGCTCTTGCGGGACACGGTGCGGACTGCCACCGTCACCACGCTCTCCGAGTGCCAGCTCCTCTCGCTCGACGTGGCCGACTTTCGCCGTCTCCTTGACTCCAACCCCGGCCTCAACGCCGTCATCACGCGGACCGCCGAGGCCCGCCTCGGCGAGCTCCTGGCCGGGGCGCCCCGGACGGGATCCGGGGCGGGTGACCCCCCCGCCCCCGGGTCTCCGGCCTGAGTCGCGGACCGACCGGTGCCATCCGAACGGCCGCCGAACCCTGGACGCGTGCCGCCCGCGATGACCCTCGTCCCGTGAGCGACCGCCGCGCGAGACCGCCGCGGCGACGGGCCCACGCGGCACGGCGACGACTCGGGCTCGGCCTGGCGCTGGGCCTCGCCGCCGTGCTGGCCGCCGTCGTCGCGCCCTCACCGGCAGGCGCGCAGCGGATGGACCGGGATCGCGAGCTCCGTCCGCTCTATGACCCCCTCCTCGGCATGGATCCGAGCGGGCGGATCCCCAAGGTCGCGCTCCCCGACGATCTGCCGGAGCCGTCGCGCTGGCGCTACATCCCCGAGGGCCGGATCATGCCGGGCAACGTCTTCCAGCGCCTGTTCGTCTCGAGCTTCGTGTCCCCGCAGATCTTCTTCCGGGAGGACGTGGGCTTCGGCGGCGGGATCGCCCTCACCGACATCGACTTCCGCGAGCAGCGGCGGCGCGAGTTCCTGGGCGCCTTCCTCACCTACACGACCGAGGGGCAGCAGCGGTACCGGCTCGTCTGGCGCCGCTGGCTCCACCACCGGGAGATCCCGGGCGGGGGGGTCGCGGTGGAGGAGCGGAGCTTCCTGGCGGCCTCGGGCGGCTACCAGCGCACGCTCACGCGGCGGTTCTTCGGGCTCGGGCCGGACACGCCGGAGAGCGCGGAGTCGAGCTTCACGGACGAGGTCAGCGATGCCGGCCTCCGGACGGACCTCGCGCTCCCGGGCCCGGGCGGCGACTGGATCGCCACCGCGGGGCTCCGGGGCGAGCACCACAATCTCGCGCGTGGCCACGTCTCCGGAGTGCCCAGCACCGACCAGGCGTTCCCGGCCCTGTTCGACGACGCAGACGGCCGGAGCGCCTTGTACGTCACCGCCGGCTTTCGATACGACACGCGCGACAGCCAGCACCAGCCGTACGGTGGCTGGCGCGTGGGTCTCGTGGCCGAATCGGCGCCGTGGCAGAGTGACGGGAGTCTCGGCGCCGTCCTGACCGCGTACGGCAGCGTCGTCTTCCGGGTCCCGCCGCTCTTCCACTCGGGTGGCGACCCCGACGAGGAGAACCCGCCCACCGACACGATCGCGTTCGGCTTCCAGGTCGACGACACCGTGGGCGACCTGCCCTTCTACGATCTGCCGAGCCTCGGCGGCGCCTCCACGCTGCGCGGGTACATCGGGAATCGCTTCACGGACGAGGCGGCCTGGCACGCGGTGGCCGAGTATCGCTTCTGGGTGATTTCGCGCGGGTTCCGGATCACGCGCACGATCCGCGTCGAGCGGATCGGCCTGGCCGTCTTCGGTGAGCTGGGCACGGTCGCGCCGAGCCTCGGCGACCTTCCGAGCGCCCGCGTCCACGCGAGCTACGGCCTGGGGCTCCGGGTCTCGCTGGAGCGAGTGGCCATGTTCCGCACGGACGTCGGCTTCTCCGACGAGGGCACGAACGTGACGGTGTCCTTCGGCCTGAGCTTCTGAAGGGCCCGCACGCCCCTTACCCCTCCCGGGGGCTTCTGCTACCCTAGGCGGACCGCCGCACGGCCAGACCCGCGTCGGACGGCACTGAGCCATGGACCTCGTGAGCGCGCGTCACGGCGACACCCTCGTCCTGAGCCCGCGCGGGCGCATCGACCACGCCGGCGCCGAGGCGTTCAAGGCCGCGCTCGAGCCGCATCTGGCGGCGAGCGGGCCGGGCCGGCCGCTCGTGCTCGACCTCGGCGGGGTCGACTACATTGCCAGCATCGGGCTCCGGGTCCTCATGCTCGCCTCCCGGCAGGCCCGGGCGCAGGGCGGGACGATCGCGGTCGCCGCGCTTCAGCCCCTCGTGCGGGAGATCTTCGAGATCAGCAAGTTCACGCTCGTGTTCCCCTGCTTCCCGAGCGTGGCCGAGGCGCTGGCCGCGCCGGCCGCCCGGCCCGCGCCGGACGCCGGTGGCCGGTGAGGCGAGCGGCCGGCGCGCCGCTTCGATGATGCCCCTCCGATGCTGATCCGGTTCTGGGGCACGCGCGGCTCTCTCCCCGCCCCCCTGGGCACCGCAGGGCTCCGCCGGAAGCTCGTCCGGGCACTCCGGGAAGCGGCGGGCCGGCGGCTCGACACCGAGGAGGCGGTCGAGCAGTACGTCGCGCAGGAGCTCGACTTCGCCACGTCCCACACGTTCGGGGGCAACACGGCCTGCGTCCAGCTCGACGCGGGCGGTCCCGAGCACGTGCTGTGCGACCTCGGCTCGGGCGCCCGCGAGCTCGGGCTCGCCGCGATGGCCCGCTACCGCCCCGGCGTCGCCCAGGTGTTCCACGTCTTCCTGTCGCACCTCCACTGGGATCACATCCAGGGCTTCCCCTTCTTCGTCCCGGCGTACATCCCGGGCAACCGCATCCGGATCTACGGGTGCCACGACGGGCTCGAGGCGGGGCTCCGGCGCCAGCACGGAGGGCCGAGCTTCCCGGTGGACTTCGCGCAGCTGCCCTCCACGATCGAGTTCGTCCGCCTGGTCCCGGGCGAGACCCACGAGGTCGCCGGGTTCACCGTCACCGCGAAGCGCCAGTTCCACTCCGGGGACTCCTACGCGTACCGCTTCGAGCGGGACGGCAAGACCGTCGTCTACTCGACGGACTCCGAGCACAAGCTCGACGATCCCGCGAGCGCGCACGCGTTCGCCGAGTTCTTCCGCGACGCCGATCTCGTCATCTTCGACGCGATGTACTCGCTGGCCGACGCGTTCTCCATCAAGGAGGACTGGGGGCACTCGAGCAACATCGTGGGCGTCGAGCTGTGCCAGATGGCCGGGGTCCGGCACCTGTGTCTCTTCCACCACGAACCAGCCCACGACGACGAGAAGCTCACGGCCATCTGGCGGGAGACCGAGCGTCTCGAGGAGCTGACGCGGGGTGAGCGCGCCCTCCGCATCACGGCCGCGTACGACGGGCTCGAGCTCGAGGTCTGACGGTCCCCCGGGGAAGGCCGCCGGCGCGTGACCGCTGACGCCGCGCCGCGTGAACCCCGGCCCGGCCCGGTCCCGGGGCAGGACAGCTCGGCCTGGCGGGGGGCGGGGCTCTTGACCCGGGGCGCGGGGCGCGTGGGCGGCGCCCTGGTACTCCTCGCCCTCACGGCTCTCCTCCTCGCCTGGGGCCCCGACGCGCGGGTGCGCGGGCTCTGGTTCGACCTCTGCCAGCGGCTGGCGCCGCGCGTCCGGGCGTCCGGCCCCGCCGTCATCGTGGCCGTCGACGAGCGGAGCCTCAGGCGGTACGGCCAGTGGCCCTGGCCGCGCCAGCGACTGGCCGAGCTGGTCGACCGCGTGCGCGCCGCCAGGCCCGCCGCGATCGGGCTGAACCTCCTGTTCCCCGAGGAGGACGGGTTCTCGGGCGCGAGCCTCGCCGCGCGCCTGCCGGGCCTGGGCGCCCGCGCGGAATTCGTAGCGGCGTTGCCCGACGGCGACAAGGTGCTCGGCCAGGCCCTGGCCGGCGCGCCGAGCGTGATCGGGCTGGCCGGGCTCGAGGGACCTGCCGCTCTGTCCACCGAAGGCCGGTTCACGCCGGCCGTCGTCCGCGGCGCCGACCCGGCGCGGCGGGTCCGCCGCTACCGGAGCGTGCTCCGCAGCGTGCCCGACATCGACGGCGCGGCTGCCGGGCACGCACTCCTGAGCGCCGCGGACACCCAGGGCGGGCCCGTGCGCCGCCTCCCGCTCGTGGCCGCCGTCGGCGACACCCTGGTCCCCGGGTTCGGCATCGAGCTGCTCCGGGTCGCCGCCGGGGCGCCCGCCTTCTCCGTCCGCAGCGACGCGGACGGGATCCGCCACGTCGGCGCCGGAGATCTCTGGATCCCCGCCGAGCCCGACGGGACGATGTGGGTCCACTTCACGCCCCACGACGAGGCGCGGTTCGTCTCGGCGGCCACGGTCTTCGCGGGCAACGTCCCGCCGGAGCAGCTCGAGCGGAAGCTGGTGCTCGTGGGAGTCACGGCGGTGGGCCTCGGGGACCAGCACCTCACGCCGCTCGGCGAGCGTCTCACGTCGGTCGAGATCCACGCCCAGGCCCTCGAGAACATGTTCGACGGCCGCGTGCTCGTCCGCCCCCGCTGGGCGGAGTGGGGCGAAGCCGGGACGCTGCTCGCGGCCGGCGCGCTCGTCGTCACCCTCACGCCGGCGGTGGGCGTGGTGCGCGCGGCGCTCCTGGCGCTCGGGCTGGGCGCCGCGCTTCTGGGGGGGAGCTTCGCCGCGTACCGGGAGCTCGCGGTGCTGCTCGACGGCCTCACGCCGGCCCTCGGGCTGGGGATCGTCTACACGGCCACGCTCGGCGGCGCGCTGGCCGAGGCCGACCGTCAACGCCGGGCGCTCCGCCAGCGCCTCCAGGAGGAGCGGGAGGCCGCCGCCCGGCTCGCGGGCGAGCTCGAGGCGGCGCGTCGGATCCAGCTGGGGCTCCTCCCCCGCCCGGAGACCGCGTTTCCGGGCGAGGGACGCTTCCGGATCTCGGCGGTGATGGAGCCGGCGCGGGTCGTCGGAGGGGACCTCTTCGACTTCTTCCTGCTCGAGGGGGATCGTCTCCTGTTCCTCGTCGGCGACGTGTCGGGGAAGGGCCTCCCGGCGAGCCTCTTCATGGCCGCCACCAAAGCGTTCTACCGGAGCATCTCGACCCGTCACGCGATCGAGCTGGCGGAGACGATGCGCGAAGCCAGCGCGGAGATGGGTCGCGACAACCCCGAGGCGTTCTTCGTGACCCTGGTGGCGGTCGTGCTCGAGGTGGACACGGGGCGCCTCTGGTACTGCAACGCCGGGCACGAGGCGCCCTGGGTCGTGCGCCCGACGACCGGCGTCGTCGAGCGGCTGGAGGGCGGCGGGGGTCCCCCTCTGTGCGTGCTCGAGGGATTTACCTACGAGACCGCCACCGCCCGGCTCGAACCTGGGGACACGGTGCTGCTGGTCACCGACGGGGTCACCGAGGCGATCGACCCGCGCGGAGATCTGTTCGGCATGCCCAGGGTGGCCGCGCTCGTGGCCGACGCCGCGCAGTCACCCGTGAGGAGCGAGCCGGCCCAGCTGGTCGCGGATCTGGTGGCGGCCCTCCGGACGTTCCGCGAACCCGTGGAGCCCGCCGACGACGTGACGCTGCTCGCGGTCCAGTGGCTCGGCCCGCCGGACGCGGACCGGCCCGCGGACGCCGGCCTCAGCGCACCGTGATCTCGACGCGCCGGTTGCGCGGCTCGGCCACGCCGTCGGGCGTCGGCACCAGGAGCTCGCGCTTGCCCCGGCCGACGGCAACCACGCTGGCGGGCGGGATGCCCCGGGTCAGCAGGAGGGCCCGGACACGCTCGGCGCGCCGGAGCGAGAGGGCGTCGTTGTACTGCTCGGTCCCGACGGCATCGGTGTGGCCGGCCACGGTCAGCTCGGGCGCCGGCCGCGTGGCGATCGCCAGAAGGACCTGGTCCACGAGTGCCTGCGACTCGGGCGTGAACTGGTCGGTCGCCTCGACGAAGTAGAGGATGAACGTGACCGGACGGGGCGGCTCAGCGGCGAGGGTGGCAGCGAAGACCGCGCGGACCTCGTCGGGCGTCGCGGGACCGGGCTCGAGCCGGCCGCCGGCACCGGTGCGCGCACCCGCGTACGCCGTGTCCAGCACGATCTCCTTCCCCCCTTCCTGCACGACGACCGCCCCGACCCCGCCCTCCTTGCCGGGGAGCAGCACCACGAGGTCGGCCCGGGGGGGTGGAGCCACGGGTGCCACGGGTGGCGGAGGCGGGGGGGGCGGAGGAGCGGCGCAAGCCGCCGCTAGCACGGCGGCCAGGACGGGACCGGAGAGAAGGCGCCGCCCGCCTTTACGGCGAGCCGTCGCTCGCACGAACGACGAACTCCGTGCCGCGGACGCCGAGGATGGCCGCCGGCGTTCTGACGCGCATGGCGTCGGGCGCCTGCTTCGCGATCCGGCCCGAGACCACCGCGAGGGTGCCCTTCGTGAGCGCCGCCTCGAGCGCGCCGGGCTTCACGCCGTCGTAGGCGAAGCGCTCGATCGCGAGCACGCTGTTCGGACCGGCGGAGAGAAGCGTGTCGTCGGCGAGCGTGACCCCGACCGACCCGTCCGGGCCAGTCACGATCGTGTCGGCCAGCTGCACCCCGGTGCCCACCTGGGCCGCCTGGCGCTGCCCTCCCCGCTCGATGTGGACCGTGCCCTTCACCGTCTTGACCCGGCCCACGTCCTGGGCAACAGCCGCGCTCGCCAGGAGCCCCACGAGCACCGTCGCGAGGACCGTGAGCAACGCCCGCGCCCTCCAGGATCCCGTCATGCCGCGTCTCCGCATTGCGTCTCCCTTCTCCCGGCCGCGCCGGCGACCAGGCCCCCGATCATACCCTGGACGCTGCCCCGCGGCCATCGCGTCCTTCCGTCGTGAGGACGGCGCCCTGAAGGTGCGCGTCGAGGGCACGTTCAGGGGCCAGCTCCCCGGCTTTCCGGAGGTGCGGGCCTGGGCCGAGACGTTCGCGGCCACCGTGGGCGCCGATCGGACCGCCACGCTGCGGCTCGTCCTCGTCCTGGAGGAGCTCTTCACGAACACCGTGATTCACGGCTACGCGGCCGGCAGCGAGGGGCCGATCTGGATCACCCTGACCTCTGGTCCCGGCGTCGTCGACGTGACCTACGAGGACGCGGGCCCGCCGTTCGACCCCTTCGCCGAGCTTCAGGCCACCCGGGCGGACCCGCGACCGTCCGGCGAGCGCACGGGCGGGCTCGGCCTCGTCCTGGTCCGCGGCCTGAGCACGACGGCGCGTTACGCCCGGATCGGCCCGCGAAATTGCGTCACGCTCGGCGTGTCGATCGGCAGCCCCCCCACGGCTCCCGCCGGCTGAGGACCGCCAGCGGCGTCGGTCAGTATTGCGCCTCGGCCCCGCGGAGCCGGGCCTCTTCCGGCGCGGGGTCCCAGTCCACCCCCGGCCCCGCGCCCGCCCCAGCCTCCATCCGGGCCAGGAGCCGCTGGTGGAGGGCCGAGGTCTTCGCCGCGCGCCAGCGGTCCCGCTCGGCCAGGATTGGGTCGAGCTCGGTACGCGCCCGGCCGAGGTCGGCCACGCCGGCCCGGGTCTCGTCGATCACCCGGCGGTAGATGCGCGTGAGCTCGGCGATGAGCGGCGCGGGGTACTCTCGCCCCTGGATCTTGAGCGTCGTGACACCGAGCCCCAGGTAACGCGGCACGTCCTCCAGGAGGGCGTAGATCTCGTTGTTCGAGCGGTCGAGGTACTCGAGCACTTTCCCGGGGAAGCGCTCGGCGATGGCCGGCACGTGGGTCCCGAGGCAGGGGCGGTAGCAGCTGCCCCCCTGATCCGGATTGCCCCGGAGCTTGGTGCGGGTGCACCCGTCCGAGTCGTGGACGACCTCGGCCTCGAAGTAGGGCGCGAAGTAGTCGTACAGGCGGCATCCGCCGACCCCGGTGATGCAGCGGTTGCTGTGGATCAGGAGCTCCACGCCGATCCCGACCTCGTCGGCCGTCCGCGTGAGCGCGGCGATTCGCTCGAAGGTGCTGAGCGCCGTGGAGGCGACGAACTGCGTGGCTCCCGCCGCCTTGGCGCGCTCCATGGCCGCCCGGTCGCGGATGTTGCACGCCACGCTCGCGTGGATGGGCACCTCCGGGAAGCGGGCCCGCACGGCCTGCATCGCCTCGAAGGACCGCATGATGTAGCCGTCGACCCCCCAGGTGGCGTACCGCTCCGCTTTCCGGAGCAGCTCGTCATGGTCCTTCGGGTCGATGTCCACGTTGAGCGCGATCCGGAGGCGCGCGCCTCCGTCATGGGCGATCCGGTGCGCCTCGTCGACGTCTCCGTGCGGGAGCTCGTACTGCGACTCGCGTCGGCTCCAGCCGAGCGGCCCCACGTACACGGAGTCGGCGCCGGCCCGGACCGCTGCGCGCACCATCTCGAGACTGCCCCCTGGCGACAGGAGCTCGGTCATCCCGCGTACCCTCCATCCTTGGCGTCGTTGGCATCCATGGCATTCATGGCGTGAGTGGCCACGAACGCCCCGGCGGCGGCGCTGGCTGCATTCGTGGCAATGGCGTCCGTGTGAGCGGCCGCGCCAGCCCCCACGTACTCGAGGCCGCTCCGGCCGAAGGCGAACCCGTTGCAGAACCCCGCGCGCGAGTGCGCCCGTAGAGGCCCCCACCACTCGGGATCGACCCCCGCCCGGCCGGCCAGCGCGCGCGCGAGGGCTTCGCGATACACCCGGCCCACCCGGGCGCGGTAGGCAGGAGTTTCGGACACGGCCTCGACGCGGAAATGCCGGTGCCCGTCGGCGACGAGGCGCCCGAGGTGCTCGAGGAGGCACGTGTCGCGCCCGCTCAGGACACCGGTGCCCACGGACTTCAGCGTCCAGTCGCCGCGCGAGAGAAACACGTCCTGCTGGCAGAGGGCCGGGCAGCCCACGCCCAGCTCGGCCTCGCACCCGAGCAAGAGGCACGACTCCGAGACACCGAGCGGCACCTTGCCGTGCACCGTCACCTCGACCGGAATCCCACCCACCCGGGCGAGCCCGGTGATCTCTTCCAGGGGAAGCTCCGTGGGCGGCGCGATGCGGGCGGCGCCGAGCGTGCGGTACACGAGCGCGCCGGCACCCGTGTACACGTTCGCGAAGGACCCGAGGTGGAGCCCGAGCTCCGGAAACTCCTCGCGCACCAGCCGTGCCATGCCGGGCCCGTGGACCTCGGCGGCGACCGCCCCGGCGCGCCCGGCGGCCTCGAGGGCTCGCCGCAAGCGGTCGACATCCCGCGCCCGCGGCGCCGCGTACGTCGTGACGTAGGCGCGGCGGCCCTGCTCCAGAACCTCCCGCACGGCGTCCCCGAGCTCCGCCGGCCGTTCGAGAAGGTTGCCCTCGTACCTCGCGCAGTAGAGGTTGCCGAGGTAGACGGCATCGTACGGGCGGAGGTCCGATGCCCGCAGGTCGTGGAGACTCGAGATCGCCGTCGTCAGCTCGAACGCGTCGGATCGCATGCCGCGCCGCCTACCGGCCCACGACCGTCCAGGTCGGCGGGAGCTCCGGCGCGGGGCCGGGGCCCGCGGATCGGCCGGCGACCGCCCGGTCCAGCGCGTCACGATACCGGGCGACCAGCCCGGCAAGCGTCTCGGCCGGGAGGCTCCGGCCCTGAAGCTTCAGGACCGCGACTCCGGCGGCGAGGTACGCCGGCACGTCCGCGAGCCGGCTCAGCTGCCGCGCCGGGAAGGCTCGCTCGGCCCGGCGACCCGCCCCGTCTTCCAGGGTCCACGGCTGCTGGCAGACCTTGAAGCACGCGCCGACGCCGCCGCGCTTCATGCTGCCCGACTGGCGCCGATCGTCGAGCGCCCCGCCGGGCAAGGGTGTCGGGCGGAGCTGGAGGTAGCCCGGCATCGCGCAGCGGCCGAGCAGCACGAACTCCTCGACCATGTGCACCATGATCTCGACGGCGATGGGCGCCGCGGCGACGCACGCCCGGGCTTCCTCGGCGTCGATCGTGGCCGGCAGGACGACCGCGGCGGCGCCAAGATCGGCCAGGGCCGCCACGTCCGCGGGGGTCTGCGCGCCGCACCCGATGCTGGCCGTCAGCCGGAGCGGGGGATGCTCCCGGTGGAGCGTGGCGAGAAGCCCCACGTCGTTGACGATCAACGCGCGAACACCGAGGTCGAGAAGGCGCGGCACCGCCGCCCGGAGCTGCGTCTCCTCGCGCGGCCGCGGGATCGTGTTGAGGGCCACCTGGAGCTCGGCGCCGTGACCGTGCGCGAGGCGCGCGGCCGCCTGGATCTCCGGCCACTCGAGCTCGCTCCGCGCCCCACCCCGGCTCCATCCGCGGAGCCCGACGTAGACCGCGTCGGCACCGGCGTCGAGCGCCGCCGCCACCGCTTCAGGGCTGCCGCCGGGTGCGAGGAGAAGAGCCATCGGGAATCTCGCGCGAGGCCTCAGGCTATCACACCCATGTGGAGGGCGGCGCGCGGACGGCCACGCGGTCGGACGCTCAGGGACTCAGCACCTCGTGAGCCGCGCTGTAGGAGCCGCCGGGCTGGGGCCCGCCCGACACGACGTGGATCCGTCCCCCGAGGGCCATCGCCGCCAGGCCGTGGCGCGGCGTGGGCATGGGCGCGAGGGCGCTCCACCGGCCGCCGACGGCGTCGTAGACCTCGACCTGGCCGAAGGTCCCCGTGGGCGCCTCCCCGCCGAACACGAAGAGGCGCGGCCCCAGCACCGCCGCGGCGATCCCGCTCCGGGGGGTCGGCAAGGGCGGTCCGGCCGCCCAGGTGTTGGTGGCCGGATCGTAGACGTGATGGGCGTCGACGTTGCGCGCGTAGCTCCCGTCGAGCCGGCCGCCGGCGACGTGGAGCTTCCCGAGGACGGCCGCCGCGGCGTGGTGGTCGCGGGGCACGGGCATCGGCGCCCGCGACTCCCAGCGATCCGCCACGGGGTCGTAGACCTCGAGCGCCTCCGTGTTACGGCGGGCCGCGCCCACGCCCCCGGCCGCGTAGATGCGTCCCTCGATGACGGCCGCGGCGAGCGCGCCGCGCGCCGTCGGCATCGATGCCCGCGCCCGCCACCGATCCGCCCCGGGATCGTACTCGAAGACGCCGTCGAGGACCGCCCACTCACCGCCAGCGTAGCCGCCGACCACGTAGAGCCGACCCCCGACGGTGACGGCCGCCGCGTGATGCAGCGAGACGGGTAAGGGAGCGCGGCGCTCCCACCGGTCGGCGCGGGGATCGTAGGCCTCGACCTGGTCGCCGCCCTGCCCGAAGCCGCCGATGACGTAGAGCCGACCGCCAAGCTCCGCGCCTGCCACCTCGGTCCGGCTCGAGAGAAGCGGAGCCGCGCGCGTCCAGGTCCCGGGTCCCTGCCCGAGCCCGGGGGAGGTGACCGCGAGAATCGCCAGGGCAGCGACACCGATCCAGCGCACGTCTCTCATGCCTCCCACTGTGCGCCCGGCGCCACCCGATGCCAAGGTGGGGCACGGTACGGCCGACGCGCCGCCGCCAGCCTGTCGCGGCGGCGTCACCCTGGCGCGAGGATCGCGCCCTGGGCTATCGATTCGGCGGCGCGGCGCTGATCCCTCCCAGCGCCGAATCCGGGTCACGCTCGACCGCGAGGTCGCCCAGCGAGACGATCCCGACGGGACGTCCGCCCTCCACGACGGGGAGGCGCCGGATTGCCTTGTCGCGCATGATCGACACGGCCTGGGCGATCGAGTCGGTGGGCGACAGGGTTGTCAGCTCCCGGCTGCAGACCTGCCCAACCGTCGTGCGGGACGGGTCCATCCCCTCCGCCAGGGCACGAACCACGATGTCCCGGTCCGTCAGGATGCCGCGGACCTGACCGTCCTCCAGGACGACGACGTCACCGATGTTCCCGTCGCGCATGGTGCGCGCCGCGGCGGTGATCGTGTCGCTCGTCTGGAGGGTCAGGGGCTTCTGGGTCATGATGTCCCGCAGATACTGAGCCATCGGGTCGCCTCCTTCGCTGCGAGTCGGAAGTACGTCGCCGGCCGGGACACGGAGTGGGGCTCTCCCCTCCCATTGTGCAAGTGCCCTGCCGCGACTCCGCCCCCGGTTCTCGCCTCTCGCATGGACCCGACGTGGCACGAGTGTTGCCACCCAAGACATGAGGGATGAACCCGGGAGGGGATCCATGTGTCGCAGGCTCAAGAGGACGGTGGCCGCCTGGCTGGTCGTGGTCGCGCCACTCGTCTGCGCCTGCACCCAGCCACGAGCGGCGTCGCCCGAGCGGCCGGTGGAGGCGTTTGCCGAGCTGAAGAACGCCCAGGGCGAATCGGTCGGCTCGGCCGTCTTCCGGGAAGACGGCGGGCGGGTACGCGTGGTGGTGCAGACGCGGGGTCTGGCGCCCGGGCGCCACGGCATTCACATTCACGGCGTCGGCCGGTGCGAGGCGCCCGCCTTCCAGAGCGGGGGCGATCACTTCAATCCCGCGGGCAAGGCCCACGGTCTCGAGAACCCCGCCGGAGCCCACGCCGGTGACCTGCCTGACCTCGAGGCCGATGCGAGCGGCGCTGCCCAGTACGTGACGGTCACGGATCGGGTGACCCTCGGGGCCGGCCCAACCTCGGTCCTCGATGCCGACGGCAGCGCCATCGTGGTCCACGCCCAGCCGGACGACCAGCGCACCGACCCGTCGGGGAACTCCGGCGATCGCGTGCTGTGCGGCCGGGTTCTGCCGCGGCCCGCACTCGTGTCCGCCTCCCGGTCGTAGAGGAGAGAAATCATGGGGGCCGTCCGTACCACGGATGACTGGGGTGCGCTGGTCGCCCGCGTGGGTCTCGCGATCGTGATGTTTCCCCACGGGGCCCAGAAGGCGTTCGGCTGGTTCGGAGGCGAGGGGCTCCAGGCGACCATCGCCGGCATGACCGAGCAGGGTTTGCCGGTCTTCGTGCCCGTGTTCGTCGTCCTGGCCGAGCTGGTGGGCTCGGCGGCGCTGCTCGCGGGGCTCCTCGGCCGAGTCGCGGCGGCGAGCATCGCGGCGGTCATGCTTGGGGCCGTGGTGCTGGTCCACTTCGAGCACGGCTTCTTCATGAACTGGACGGGCAGGCAGCCGGGCGAGGGATTCGAATACCATCTCCTGGCGCTCGCCCTCGCCGCGGTGGTCCTGATCAAGGGGAGCGGGGCGGTATCCGTGGACCGGGCGATCGAGCGGGGCCGCGAGGAGCCGGCGGCGGCCGACTGGGCGCACGTGGGCGTGACGGCCCCGGATACGGACGCCGCGCCGGCGCGGCGCTGACGGCGCGCGGGGCGCTCGCTCGGAGGCCAGCGGGCCCAAGCCGCGTCGGCCCGTTGGGTAGATGAGCGGATCCGGTCGCCCTCGCGCGAGCCGCGGCGCGCCTGCCCCGTGGCGTACCGCGAAGCTCTTGCTTCATCCGCTCCGCGCGCCCCTGCGCGCGGCTCTCCATCGGCCCTTTCGCTGGCTCGCTCGCCAGGAAGCCGTCGTCCTGCTGACCGCCCTCGGGATCGTCGTCACCCTGTACGGCTTCATCGAGATCGCGGAGGAGATGCGGTCCGGCGACATGCGGCACTTCGACGAGTCCTTGCTGCGGGCGCTCCGCAGCAGGGACGATGCCCGGGTGCCCATCGGCCCGGCCTGGTTGCCGGAGATGATGACCGAGGTGACGGCGCTCGGGGGCACGGCGGTCATCCTGGTCGTCCTTCTTCTCTCGGTCGGCTACCTCGCCCTGGAAGGCCGGTACGGGGCGGCGGCCCTCGTCATCGTCGCCTCGGCAGGCGGGGGGCTCCTGAGCGTCGGGCTGAAGCAGCTATTCGCCCGGGGGCGCCCTGACGTCGTCCCGCATCTGATCACCGTCGAGAGCCTCAGCTTCCCGAGCGGCCATTCGATGGCGACGGCGGTCATCTATCTCACCCTTGGCGCCCTGCTCGCGCGATTCGCGGTGCGGCGGCGAAGCCGGATCTACGTGGTCGGACTGGCCCTCGCGGTGACGTGCCTCGTCGGCATCACGCGGGTCTACCTGGGCGTCCACTATCCATCCGACGTGCTGGCCGGGTGGGCAGCCGGGCTTGGGTGGGCCCTTGTCTGCTGGCTGGTAGCTCGGTACCTGCAGTCTCGCGGCGCCGTGGAGGCGCCAGGCCAGCCCGCGGCGCGCTGACGTGAAGCGGCGCGTACGGCACGCACACAGGGGGCCCCTCCGTACGCCACCGTGTCGCCACGACGTCACGCTGTCGGACCGTAGTCGTCCGCGATGCCGTCACGGAAGCGGCACCCCTCGGGTCGCTAGGCCGACTCCGAGCAGTCGAACGGGAGAGCGGCCACCGGTCGACGCACCGGGACAACCTTGAGAACTACGCCTGGCGGACGCCGGCCGGCATGCCACGCCGTCGCCAGCCCCCGAAGCGTGATGCCCTTTCCCCGGAGATGGGCCACCGCGACATCCGGGGATACGACCCCGAGCCGCAACGGCGTGATCTGCTCCTGGAGCTGTGTCTTCTCCGCTGCGAGCGCATGCTGGCGCTCCGAGATCTCCGCGAGCCGACCTTCGATGACTTCGAGCAGTGCCTCGGTCTTGGCCTTGACGGTCATGGGCACCTCCCCGCGGGTAACTGGATCAGGAGATCGTTCGGGTGCGGTCGGTGCAACCGACGTGCCGCTGCGGCGCTTGGAAACCCGCCCGATCGGCGCCGAGTCGACCGGGCCATGCGCTCGCCGCGACCCCGTCGCTCTCCCTCCGGCCGAGCTCCGGGCCGTTCGAGGCCTGCGTCTTGCACGGGACCTCGCTCATGACTGACACCCGTGATCGCTTCGTGCTGACGGGGCCCTTGGAGCGCGTCGAGGTCGATGACCGACGCCTCCGCATCGGTGGCCGGGACGTGCGGGTCGCGGGGCATGTCGGGCTGGATGCCCTCATCCCCGGCAGCCGGGTCGTCGTAAGCGGCCGGCGGGAGGAGCCCACCGGCCAGTCCCTCGCGGAGCGCATCTTCCTCCCCGTGGGTCCGCTCTCGGTCCAGCCCGGGGCCGCCCCGGACGACCCAGACCCGACCGAGGCCGGTTGGGCAGATACCGCACGGATCCTGCAGCTCGTGGTTTCCCTGTTCATCGAGCTACGGCTTGACGCCCAGGTCCTCGAGTGCGCTCTGCTCCCCCCGAGCGACCTGTACGCGGTCCGCCTCCAGATCCCGGAAGAGATCGGCAAGGCCATCCTGTTGCCACGCCGCGTCCTGGAGCAGGCGTTCGTCGATCCCATCGCCCTTCGGACGGTCCGAAACCTCCTTCGGAGTGCCGTGGAGGTTCTGCGCAGCCAGCGTACGATCAGCGACACCCGGCTGACCTGGTACACGACCGGCGCCTCCGCCTCGTGGTCCGGGCCACGCTGCATCCGCTGTGAAGGACCGCTCTTTGCGCACGATCCGCTCGTGGTTCAGGGCGACGTCCGCTGGCACATGGCCTGTCCGCCGACCTGGTAGTCCGCGCTCCCCAGGGATCGAGCGTGCCGGGTCCAACCGTCTTGGTTCCGCTCGGCGCCAGCCCGCGCCACCCTGGCGCGACGGCGACACCGGGAAGGGGCCGCCGCCCGGCGGCGCCACGACGGATGCCGCGCCGGCGGTTCAGCTCGCGCGGCACTGTTCTTGCTGCACACACCATCGGTTTTCCGGTGGTGCTGTCTCGCGCTACCGACCACCGACCAGGAGGAGCAGATGACACCGCGTCACTCCGCTACTCTCGTGCCCGCGCGTCCGGCTTCTTCTCTCGATCTCTCTCCCGTGGCGCTTCTGGCCGAGAACGATCGAACGCTCCGTGACCTTCTCCAGGAGACCCTCGAGCTCGACCACTTCAGGGTCCTGATCGCGTCGAACGGGGAGGAAGCACTGGCGCTCGCCGAATCATGGATGCCCGACCTCCTCGTGACGGACGTCGCCATGCCCGGTCTCGATGGCATTGGCTTGATACGGGCGATCCGGCGCCTCTACCCGGGCGTGCCCATCATCGTCACCAGCGGCGACCCCTTCTACGGCGAGCATCCGCTGGCGACGGTGGCGGCCGAGCTCGATGTCGAAGCCACGCTCCTGAAGCCGTTCGATCTCGGTGACCTGAGTCTGACGGCTCGGAAGGCGGTCCCCCTTCGTGCAGAGTCCCCTCCGGTGCCGAGTCGCAGAGTGGCCTGACAGGAACGAAATCCGCCATCTGACGAGCCTCTCCGCCCCACTCGCTCCGCCTTCCCAGCGGGTTTCCGGGCACGGGAAGGCGGGGCTTTCCTCTGGATCGCTGGCACGCCGATTGCTCCTCTCCCAGCCCGGCCACCGGCCCGGCGCGTTGGGTCGGACACGCTGGCAGACGTCTGGCTAGCCGTGGCACGTCCATGCGGGGAGGGCCGGGACATGGCGCGGTCGACGGTCGCGATGGCGATCTTGGCGGTCACCTGCCTCGGGCTGGCCGGGTGCGGGAGCGAGGCCACGGAAGGGGGCTGGAGCGGGGAGGCCGCCCAGTACGCGGTCTACGCAACCCGGATCCCGCTCTATCCCGGGACGAAGATCGAGGACGCGATGGGCTCCGAGCGGTTTGGGAAGGAGCCCGACTCGTACATCTACGGCATGACGTGGTGGTGCACCGCCCAGGCCACGCAGGCCGAGCTCCGGACCTGGTACGAGGCGAAGCTCTCGGCCGCGGAGCGCGTGACCGACGACGACGGCCACCTCATGCTCACCGTCACGCCTGACGGGGCCGCGCCGCGGGAGAAGATGGGCGTGCTCATCGAGGGGGACGGCAAGTACCGCGTGTTCGAGCGCACCCTTCAGAAGAAGGCGGGCACCTGATCGATCGCGAGCAGACGCGTGGGCAAGCGCCCA
The DNA here is from genome assembly GCA_963812945.1 of uncultured Candidatus Rokubacteria bacterium. GTDB lineage: Bacteria > Methylomirabilota > Methylomirabilia > Rokubacteriales > DASRDR01 > DASRDR01. The sequence continues at coordinate 217,297 of CAWEXD010000003.1, forward strand.
CGGAACGCACCGGCTGATAGTTCTCGACGAGCCTGGCCGCGAGCGATAGCCCGTCGAACGCCGGTGGCCGGGGGCCCGCACGTTACACTCGGACCTCCTCCGAGTGCTCGATCTTGTCCGGATCGAGCGCCATCTGGGCGCCGGGGGCCCCGGGCAGCCCGATCGCGCCGTTCGACCGGGCGAACCGGATGCGCCAGGAAGTGCATGTTGATGTCGTTCCACTTGACGAGGTACTCCTGATACGGCGTGTGGATCGGCGACTGCGTCACCGAGAAGTGGATGCCCATCGGCGTGGAGTGGCCGTGGGGAATGGTGATCAGGTCGTGGACGGTGGCGTAGGCCGCGATCTTCAGGGTCTCCGACAGGCCGCCGCACCAGTAGATGTCGGGTTGCAGGACGTCGAGGGCGTCCTTCTCGACGAAGCGCTTGAAGCCCCACCGCGTGTACTCGTGCTCGGCACCCGCCAGGGGAATGCGCGTCTTCGCCTTGAGCTTGACGTGGCTGTCGATGCGGTCGGGCATGAAGACCTCTTCGATCCAGCGCGGCCGGTACTCCTCGATCCGCTGGCAGAGATCGACGGCGTAGTCGAAGCTCATGCTCTGCCAGCAGTCGAGCATGATGTCGTAGTCGTCGCCGAGCGTCTCCCGGAGCGTCCTGACCAGGCCGACGTTCTTCCTGAGACCCTCGTGGCCGCTCATCGGGCCGTGGCGGAAGAACCATTTCTGCGCCGGGTACCCCAGGCCCTTGTACCGGAGCGCGCGGTCGCGCACCTTGCCGAGATCCTCGACCGCGAACCCGAGCATGCTCGCGTAGGCCGGCACTTCCGTGCGCGTCGGGCCGCCGAGAAGCCGCCAGAGCGGCTGGCCGAAAGCCTGCCCCTTGATGTCCCAGAGGGCGCAGTCGACGGCGGAGAGGGCGATCATGGCGTCGCCTTGGCGGCCGTGCACCTGGAACCGGTGGACCTGGTCCCAGAGGCGCTCGGTCGCGAGCGGATCCTGGCCGATGAGCAGGTGGGAGAGCTGGGTCAGCACCATGCGTGCCGGATCGGGCCAGATCGGCCCGGCGACACCCGTGATGCCGTCATCGGTGGTGACCTCGAGGAAGTCCTGCGTCAGCCGGAAGTGCCGGTCGTCGACCTGCTCGCCGCCCCCCGCCCACGGGGCGTGCCGATGCTCCGGGTACACGTCGATCGGACGGACCAGGCGCTCCTCCCAGAAGGGGCCGTCGGTCGTCATGGTGCCGGTGACCCGGCGCACGGTGAGCCTCTGGATCTTCATCAGCCGGTCAGGCGAGCCGGATGGACTCGTACCACTTGGTGTAGTCCGAGCCGCCGAAGTGGAGCTTGTCGCCGCGGACGGCCTCGAAGGTCTTGTCGCGCTCCCTGCCGCGGCCCTTGCCGGAATCGATCAGCTTCCACTCGTTGGCGGGGATGCCGATCACCCGGACGGCGAACGTCTCGATGTCCCCGTCGGTCTCCTTGGGGCCCACCTTGGCCAGGCCGCGCAGCTTGACGCCTTCGGACTCGGCCCAGAGCTCACCCCATCCGCCACCCCACGCCTTCTCCTTCACCGTCACGCCGGCGGGTACCAGCATCGAAACACCGTAGTTCTTGGCTTCGTAGTATCGCCACTCGGCGGCCGCGGCGCTCTGGGCTATCCCGAGCAGGAGTGCGCATGCAAGGAGCTTCGACGCTGCTCTCATTGTCACCACGGGCCTCCTCCGTGAGTCGTAGGGGACCGGTCCCCGCGGCGATTCGATCCGCCACGGTTGTGTTGCCCCGTGCGCCGGCGTGTACGAGGCTCCAGAACCGTGGCGGCCGGGTCAGCCGCCGAAGAGCTTCGTCGACCTGGAGGGTAACCCAGAAGAGCTGAGCGAACCTAACCCGCTGTTGGCCCGCTGTTGGATCGTGGGCGCCGTGACCGAACCCGAGGCCGTAGCGCTTGCCCGGCGCGCTCGGGCTGGCGGCCCAACCGCCGCCGGTACGACCGCGAAGGGTTGCCGGAGCCGTCACACCGTCTCGAGCGCGCGCTCGAGCCGTCGACGGATACCTCTGGAGCTTCCGCGCTCGGTTCGACGTCGGCGGCCCCGCTGACCACGAGGCGCTGCGCAGGGGAACCGCGGCGAGTTTCTCTACGCCGCCACCGGCGGAGGCCCCGCTCGAGATGCATCCTTCTACGGTGAGGCGGTGATCCCCCGGCAGTACGTGGAGCGGGTATGGACCTCCCAACTGGAGTTCCGAGACTTCGTGCACGATCCGACCAGCCTCCATCAGGCGATGATCGTGATGCAGAAGGCGCGCTGAGATGCGGGTGCTGAGGCTCAGCCCCTCCAGAGACGCTGGGTCAGGGGACCTTCGTCGAACGGACGGATAGCGTGCTATGCTCTCCCGGAGCCTGCTCGCGACCCGCCGCGCTCGACTCATGGAGGTGCGCCCTCACGCTCACGACCCGAACGCCTCCGTGGCTGCCTGCCTGCCCACGGCGTTCCGGGATCGCCTCGAGCGCGTTCCGTACAGCTGGAGCGTCAACGACTTCGGCGTCGATGATGGAACCCTGGTCGCCGTCGGATGGGCGTTGCCGATCGGCGGCGATCCGGCAATGACTGAGTTCCTGGTCGACAACGAGCCGGTGAGGTCGGTGGAACAAAACGGCATCCCCGTGCTCCGAGAACGGTACCCGTACTGGCCGAATGCGGACGAAAGCGGGTTTGTTCTCCGCGTCCCGAAGGGGACGTGGACGCAGGGGGCGGCGGCGGGAGTGGAGCTGTCGATACGCCATCGCGCGTCCGGGCTCGAGCTGGACGCGTACGCTCGATGGCACCTGCCACTTCGGGGCGCGGAGCAGCCTCCGATACCGCCCGACGAGCTCCGGTCACGCATCGGACACATGCCAGACCGGCTGTTTCTTCTGACGGGCTACTCTCTGTACCGAAACTTCGACCGCGCGTGTCGCGAATGGTTCGGGCGCGGCCTGCAGGAGTTCCCCACCATTCTCGACTGGGGATGCGGATGCGGTAGGGTGGCGCGGCATGTGCTGCCGGACAGACCGAGCGGATCTCGCTTGATCGGCGTCGACATCGACGAAGAAGCGCTTCAATGGTGCCGGAAGCACCTGCCGAACGGTGAGTTCCGGCGCGTGCCGAGCCTGCCACCATCAGGTCTGCCACCCCAGTCTGTGGACCTGGTGTACGCGTACTCGGTGGTCACGCACCTGGACGAGAAGACGCAAGACCGGTGGCTCGAAGAGCTCCACCGGATCGCCAAGCCCGGAGCTCCCGTTCTGTCGACTGTGCTGAGCGAGCGGGCACTCGTCGAGCTGAACCCGACGGTCGACAGGCGGTGGCTGGCCCGCTGGCGCCGCGCAGGCATTGACTGGGCGTCGCGCAATACCGGCCTGGATGCGATTCTCGGGGAAAACGAATACTACCGTAACACGTACCATACTCCACAATACATCCGCTCTCGCTGGGCGCGTTGGTTCGAAGTCCTTGGATTCATCGAGAGCTTTCACTACTACCAAAGCCTGGTCGTGCTGCGAGCTCGCTAGCGCTCGCAGCAGATGGCGCGTCATCACGATCGGCCAGGGAGATCCGGTCGGTAGCCACCGGGGCCAAGCGCGAGCATCGGTGTGCGCGACGGTCGAACCACGTGCTCGCCACGAAGGCCGTTCATCGCGCTGTAGCGTGATGCGCCCGAGGCCCATAACCTTGACGCCGTACTCCACCCTGTGCTTTGTTCATGTGGGAGCCATGCGCCACCTGCTGCATGACGAGGCCGGTGTCCTGGTGGGACAGGTCCACGGGAAGAGCAGCGCGCAGGTGGTCGAGCCCGCGTGAGCATGGCTGTATTGGCGACCGCACGAACAGTCAGGGGGCCATGAGCGACACCGGGGAGCAGACGCCGAGGCCCGCGTGCCTGGGCGAGCGACAGTCGCCCGACATGCACCACGAGATTGACCATGACCGTGACCAGGTCACTCGTGGGCACTCCGCACGACTTCATGACAACGCGCAGCCGGCAGATACGGCGGACGTCGCGGGGGCCGATCGCGATCAACGCGTTCGTGCTCTGTCCGCGATGTTGGCCCAGCAGATCAAGCGTGCGGACCAGATGGAGGCCGAGAGTCTGCGCATCAAGGCGACGTGGGTCTGGCGCCTCACGGAGGCACTGCGAGGCATTGCGGCGTGGCGTCGGAAGCCCTTGCAACGTCCCGCGAGTGCCGATCTGGTCCGTCGAGCGGCCCGGCATGCCTACCGGTCGCTGCCACTCTCCACCCGGACCAGGCATCGCCTGAAGGGTCTCGTCCTCACCCTGGGCTCCCCTCTCTTGCGCGACACCACTACCTACAAGGCGTGGCAACGCTTCCAAGGAGTGCCCGCCCCACGGACCGTCGCGTCGGTCTTCACCCCGCCGACTGTCGCCCTGCCGACTGCGTCGGACCCCTACGAGTCGATCTATGGGTCCTATGTCCGTCACGCGCGCACAGACACCTCGGCCGATTACGTCGCGCTGGACGCGCCCGGACTGCACCGGCCCGAGTCGGACGTGAAGGTCCTCGCGTTCTACCTCCCGCAGTTCCACCCCACTCCGGTGAACGACGCCGCGTGGGGCCGGGGCTTCACGGAGTGGACGAACGTATCCAAGGCTGTTCCCCAGTTTCTCGGTCACTATCAGCCGCGCCTTCCCGGCGAGCTGGGCTTCTACGATCTCCGCGTCCCCGACGTCCGGAGGCGCCAAGTGGAGATCGCCAGGCTCTACGGCCTGCACGGATTCTGCTTCCATTTCTACTGGTTCGGCGGCCAGCGCGTCCTGGATGGACCGCTGTCCGCGTTCCATGCGGACAAGAGTCTCGACTTTCGGTATTGCCTCTGCTGGGCCAACGAGAACTGGACGCGGCGATGGGACGGTCAACAGCAGGAGATCCTGCTCGAGCAGGCTCACTCACCCGAAGACGATCTCGCGTTCCTCGACGCGATCGTTCCATTTCTCGAGGACTCTCGCTATGTTCGCGTGGATGGAAGGCCCGTTCTCGTCGTGTACAGGCCGCACCTCTTGCCTGACGCGGCTGCAACGGCGAGCCGCTGGCGCGGCCATAGCCGCCAGATCGGGCTCCCGGAGCCCTACCTGGTGGCCGCGCAGACCTTCGGCCTCGAGGACCCCACACCCCTCGGCTTCGACGCAGCCGTCGAGTTCCCTCCACACAACATGGCCGTGAACGAGATCACCGACAAAGTCACTCTGCTCAACAGGCAGTTTCGAGGTCGTGTCTACCCCTATCCCGATCTCGTGACCAGGAGGGTTGCCTCGTACAAGGGCGAAGCATTCCCCGTGCTTCGCTCGGTCACGCCAGGCTGGGACAATGAAGCGCGCCGTCCCGGTGCGGGGCACGTCTACTTCGGTTCTGACCCAGCCACCTACCGCCGCTGGCTCACGTCAGCCTGCGCCGTAGCGGCGCAGCATCCCAACCCGGACATGCGCATGGTCTTCGTGAACGCCTGGAATGAATGGGCGGAAGGCGCCTACCTGGAGCCCGATCGGCGGTACGGCTACGCATATCTCGCCGAAACCAAGCGCGTCGTCAGGAGGTTTGCGCTCGATGGCGACCGAGCGCGCCTGGCCGTGATCGCGCACCTCTACTACGACGATCTGTGGCCAGAGATCCGCAGATGCCTCTACAACATCCCCGAGCCGTTCGATCTGTACGTCACCGTGCCGCCGTCAGTCGGAGACGACACACGACGCCAACTGCGCCTCGACTTTCCGCGGCTCGAGGTCGTGGAATGCGCGAATCATGGACGGGACATCCTACCGTTCCTAAGGGTGCTGGAGCGGGTAGGCCTGTCCCGCTATCGCCTCCTCTGCAAGGTCCACTCGAAAAAGACTCCGCATCGAGCCGATGGTACCGAGTGGCGCCAGCACGCTCTGCACAGCTTGCTTGGATCGCCCGACGCGGTGGACATGATCGTTCAGATGCTCGACGAGACGCCTGATCTCGCCATGGTCGGCCCTCCCGAACTGATTGTTCAGTCGACCTACTACTGGGGATGGCGCGAGGACGCCCTGTCGAATCGTCGACACGTGCGAGCCCTTGCCGCCCGGCTGGGGATCGATGCCCCGACCGACGACTTTCACTTCGTCGCCGGCTCGATGTTCTGGGTCCGTCCCAGCGCCCTGAGTGGGCTACTCGACTTGCGTCTCTCGGACGAGGACTTCGAGGTCGAGAGCAGCCAGCGAGACGGAACCCTGGCACACGCGATCGAGCGCTTCCTCGGGCTCCTCGTGAAGCACAGGGGATTCTGGTTGGCAGACACCACCGGCAATCGCTTTGACCGCGTGATTGCCACCGGCAGGCCCCGCGATCCAGACTCGCTGCCCGCCTCGTTTGCTCAACCTACTTTCGAGGGCGAGCTTCTCGACTAGCCGGGATCTGAGGACCTGATGTTCGGTCTCTTCAAGCGCTCCGATCCATCGGATCCCATCCACGCGTTCGCGGGCGCCAGCGACGCAGACTGGCTGGATGTGCTGCTCAGCAGCATCCACCGCCAGTCGGTGCGCGGCGTCAAGCTCCCGGGCTTCCCGCGCGACGAAGTACAGCGTCAATTCGTCGGCTCCGCCGGGGCGCATTCCCTGCGGGAGGGATTCCAATTCTTCACGGTGGTCAAGGCGTACGCCGAGAGCTGCGGCGCACCGCTAGCGACCTCGACGCGCGTCCTCGACTTCGGTTGCGGCTGGGGTCGAATGCTGCGCTGCTTCCTGCGCGACGTGGCGGCCACGAACCTGCACGGTGTGGACGTCGACGCCTCGATGGTGGAGCTGTGCCGCTCGCTGTTCGGGCCGCTCGGTCGCTTCGACGTGGTGCCCGCGCGGCCTCCGGCAGCCACGCTAACCGGGCCCTACGATCTCATCTACGCGTACTCGGTCTTCTCGCACCTGAACGAGGCATACCACCTCGCATGGGTCGAGGAGCTGGCGCGCGTGCTGCGGTCAGGCGGGCTCTTGCTCGCGACCACGCAGGGACGCGGCTTCATCGACTTCTGCGCGTCGCTGCGCATGAAAGACTCGCTCGACAGCACGTGGCACCAGGCGCTTGCCGGCTGCTTCACCGACCGTGCCGGCGCGCTCGCCGACTACGACGCGGGGAAGTTTCTCCACGTTGCCACCGGTGGCGGCGACTATCGGCCGCCTTCGTTCTATGGCGAGTCGGTGGTGCCCAAGGCCTATGTCGAGAGGCACTGGCCGAGCACGCTACGCTTGCTCCAGTTCCGCGACGAGCCGAGCTTCCTACCGCAAGCCTTGATAGTGGCTCAGCGGGTACCCGCTGGATGAGGTCGCCGGCCCCTCCGAACGCCACCCGAAGCGCGCGCCATCCGCTGAGCACACGTGCGCTGCTGAGACGTCTCTTGGGAGAGTGGGTACGGGGCCTCGTGCTCCCGCGTCGCTGGCTGCTGCGTCCGGCCGTGACCGCGGCCTCGGCCGCTCCGACCATGAACCCTGGCTGGTGCTCCTGCTGCCGCCGCGACACTCACTTCGTGGAGGCCGGCGCTTGTCAGCGCGATCGCTACGTGTGCGCGCGGTGCCGGTCCATCCCGCGACTACGGGCCGTGAGCCTTACCCTCGACACGTACTTCCCGTCGTGGGAGCGGGCGACCATCCATGAGTCCTCGCCGTCCAACGACTCCATCCGACGACACTCTGACCACTTCGTCCGCCAGCCTCCTTGGGGAACGGGAAACAAGGGAAACGGCCGAGAAGGGCCATCATGTCGACCCCCTCGTCCAGCGGCTCGTGCGGATTGGCATCCGCGACGAGATGTCGAACAACCACCTCGAGAGCATCGACTTCTCGGGGGACTACTCCCGGGTTCGGTGACGGTTATCACGTACGGCGCCCTCACCCAGACATTCTAGGGCTCGCGGAGGGTACGAGATGATGTCGCGATTGTGGGCTCGCTTGCGCCGGAGGACGCAACCAATCAGAGAGAAGCTCGCCGGAGAGCCCATAGAGAGTGCCGTGCCATGGACGGACACGGCCGCAACGCTTGGACGGTTACCCGCCGACGAGAGCGCCGAATGGTTGCGCGAGTGTGTCAGCTCGCTGTGTACACGCGGCTATGCAGTATTGCGCGGTGTCCATTCGCCCGCGCTTTGCGACGAGGTCGTGGAAGCCTATCTCGAGCTCTGCCGGAGTGACCCAAGCGCGGACAAGGCGATCGTTCGCGGGAGGTTCCACAATCGTCTCGTCAACTTTCACCTCGATCCTGTCGGCAAGCCGCGTTCGAGTGTTACGCAGATGGCACTCAATCCGCGAGTGTTGACGGTGCTCGACTTTCTCTTCAGGGGCGAGACGGTCCTTTACAGCACGCTGGCCTTCGAGCTCGGGAGTCAACAGCGACTCCACCGAGATTGCCCGCATTTCTATACCAATCCGCGCAACATGTTCTTCGGAGTGTGGCATGCCCTGGAAGACGTGCACCCGGACGCTGGCCCCTTACAGTACTTCGTTGGCGGCCACCGTGTCCGCGACATCGCGGGCTCAGAGATATCAGGCCGCCGGGGGAAGAGTGCCGAGGAGTTCAGCCCTGCCGACTACGACGCGTTCTTGGACGAGTACGATGCACAGGTAAGCGCCCTGTGCGAGGGTGATCACGCGCCCGTCGAGCAGGCGCTCATCAGGAAGGGTGACGTGTTGATCTGGCACCCACTGCTCCCGCATGGGGGGGCTCCGGCGAATGATCCGAGCCGGACTCGTCGAAGCCTCGTCGGCCACTACGTGCCGGCGGGTGTGCCGGTCTACAATGCGAGAGCGTTCTTCGACCCTGTATCGAAGTTGCCGGCCCGTTCGATGTCGTATCTGGAAGTCGCTGGACGGCGAGTGGTGGCGAGTGCTCCAGCGTACTTTCAGACGACCTATCTTGAGCCGGAGTGAGCACGAGTGAACGCCACCTCTAGGCGCACGGGTCGCTACTTCGACGTATGTCTCACCTAACGCAAGAGATGACATGTCCTTCCTGCGCTCGAGAGCCGGGTCAGCCGATGTCACCACGGGACGCCTTGTACACGGTTCATGTAGCTCAGCATGGATCCGATGAATATTTCCTACTGCGCTGCCTGTTGCGCCCGCGAGTTCGTGTGTGTACCGATTGTCACCGATTGGAACCCGTAACGGATCGAGGTGTCCGTCGAGCATGACCTCGTACCACATCGCTCGGGTCCAGGACCGGCCGCGCGTTTTTCCGACCCCCGGGCTGTTGATCGCGACCGCACAGAGTCCCGTCCTCAGCAACTTCTGCGCGGCGCTGCAGGCGAGAGATTCGTAGTGAGCCCGGCCCGTCCGAGCAGCCCCCGAAGCGCGCGCCATCCGCTCAGCACACGTGCGCTGCTGAGACGTCTCCTGGGAGAGTGGGTGCGGGGCTTCGAGCTCCCGCGTCGCTGGCTGCTGCGTCCGGCCGTGACCGCGGCCTCGACCGCTCCGGCCATGAACCCTGGCTGGTGCTTCTGCTGCCGCAGCGAGACCCAGTTCGTGGAGGCTAGTGCCTGGCTGCGCGATCAGTATGTGTGCGCGCGGTGCCGGTCCATCCCGCGATTGCGTGCCGTGAGCCTCACCCTCGACACGTATTTCCCGTCGTGGGAGCACGCGACCATCCACGAGTCCTCGCCGTCCAACGACTTCATCCGACGGCACTCTGATCACTATTCGTTCTCCTATTTCTTCGAGGCGGTGCCGCGCGGGACCGAGCACAACTGGGCTCGCTGCGAGAACCTGGAGCGGCTCACGTTCCCCGATGGCACGTTCGACCTGTTCATCACGCAGGACGTGCTGGAGCACGTGTTCCAGCCCGATCGCGCGGTCCGCGAGATCATGCGAGTCGTCAAGCCAGGAGGCGCCCACGTCTTCACGACGCCGAAGCACAAGGGACTGGCCAGGACGCAGCGGCGGGCGCGCCTCGAGGGAGGAACGACCGTGCACTTGCGAGAGGCGCAGTACCACGGCAACCCGATCGGCAACGGCCAGGCGCTCGTGACCTGGGACTACGGCGGCGACTTCGAGCTGTGCCTATGGGAGTGGTGCGGCTTCCCGACCGTGACGTACGTCGTGCGGGATCGCCGCCTGGGCCTCGACGGCGAGTACCTCGAGGTGTTCGTCACCCGCAAGATCACAGGCCCACGGGCTGCCCGTGACGCGAGAGCTGGTCGCTCGGTCCGTCGCTTCAGCCGGGAGCAGGCGCCGGTCTCGCGCGCAGGAATCACTTTCCCTTCAGCACCTGGTGGTACCGCGCCGCCACCTTCCCGGGATCTCCTTCCGCCTCCAGCCGACCTCGGACCAGCAGACAGACTCGGTCACACATCTGCTCGATCGTCGGCATCTGGTGCGAGACCAGGACGATGGTCGTGCCCCGGCGCCGGAGCTCCCCCATGCGCTCGAGGCACTTCCGCTGGAAGTGCTCGTCGCCCACGGCGAGTACCTCGTCGATCAAGAGGATGTCCGGCTCCAGATGCACCGCGACGGAGAACCCCAGGCGCGCGTACATCCCCGTGGAGTAGTTCTTGACCGGCACGTCGATGAACTCCCCGAGCTCGGAGAACTCGACGATCTGCCTGGTAGATGGCGTCGGTCTCGCGCCTGGAGAGGCCGTAGAGCGACGTGTTGAGGTAGACGTTCTCCTGTCCCGTCAGGTCGGGCTGGAAGCCGACCCCCAGCTCGATCATCGGGGCCACGCGCCCCCGCACGACGACCTCGCCCTCCGTCGGCCGGAAGATGCTGGCCATGATGCGCAGCAGGGTGCTCTTCCCGGAGCCGTTCGGCCCGATCAGGCCGAGGCACTCGCCCTCGCGCACCTTCAGATCGACCCCCCGGAGGGCCCAGAACGTCTCGAGCCGCTCCCGGTGCCGAGGATGAAACACGCCGATGAGCCGGACCTTGACGTTGTGGGCCGGGTTGTGACGGAGCACGAAGGCCTTCGAGACGCCCCGGAGCTCGACCGCCCACGCCATGCCTACACTTCCTCGGCGAAGCCCGGGCTGAACCGGTGGAAGAGCGGCATAGCCGCCGAGCAGCGCGGCCGCGGTCCAGCCCACCAGCGTCGAGAGGACCAGCTCCTCCGGCACCCGGCCCCAGAACAGGACGTCCTGGTAGGCGATGGCGAAGGCCCCCAGGGGACTCAGCTTGAAGAAGAGCTGGAGCTTCGGCCGGCGCCATGGTCGCGGGGTAGAGGATCGGCGTCATCCAGAAGCAGCAGCACGAGCGCGACCTCGGTCAGGTGGGCGATGTCACGGAGAACACGGTGCACGTTGCCAGGACGAAGGCGAGACCCAGCGTGAACAGTACGTGAAACAGGAGCAGTGGGAGGAAGAGGATGGCCGTCCAGTGGAGCTGGACGCCGGACACGAGAAGAAGCGCGGGCAGGAAGACGGACAGGGCGAGGAGCAGCTGGGAGAACGTGAAGAGGACGGTCGCGATGGGAAGGGTCTCCCGTGGGAAATAGACCTTCTTGATCAGATTGGCGTTGCCGGTGATGGCCTGAGTCGAGGCGATGAGCGAGCTGGAGAAGAAGTTCCACGGCAGAAGGCCGGCCAGGAGGAAGTAGGTGTAGTTCTCCGTCTGGACCCGAAGGATGAACTTGAAGGCCACCGTGTAGACGACGAGCAGGAGGAGCGGGTTCAGCAGCGACCAGACGACGCCGAGGACGGAGTCCCGGTACTTGAGCTGCAGGTCCTTGAAGACAAGGTTCCTGACCAGTGTGCGGTAGCGGAGCAGCTGGATGACAGGCGACGGCATGTCACCGTCGCCCTCGGGCCGCCTTGAGCACGCGGATGCCCAGGTTGACGAGCAGCCCACCCGCCAAGAGGACGATCATCGGGTGAAACGGAGAGGAGAGGTGGTGTTTCCGGTAGAATTGGTAGGCGCTCCGGTGGAAGTCTACTTCCGACCGCACAGGCCGCTGGGCACAGCTCTCCCCCACGTCGTGGGTCGCGACGGCGGTCGGGAGGTAGCAGACCTTCCAGCCGGCCCCGCGGAAGCGGCGGCACCAGTCCGCGTCCTCCCAGAAGAGGAAAAACCGCTCGTCCAGGCGTCCCACGCGCTCGTAGGCCGACCGACGCACCATGAGGCAGGCCCCGGAGACCCAGTCCACCTCGAGCGGATCGTCGCCCACATGGCCGAGGCCGGGCAGCTCCCGGCGACTTACGGGGTTGTTCGGGAACAGACGGGTGAGGGGCGTGGCACGACCGAAGAGCCCGGTCCAGAACGACGGATCCCGACGGGCCGAGCCCTGGACTGTCCCATCGGCGTTCAGGAGCTTGGGCCCAACGACCGCGACATCAGGACGCTGGTTCATGAAGGCCACGAGCAGGGAAATCGCGGTAGGGCTCAGCACGACGTCGGGGTTCAGGAGCAGCGTGAACTGGCCCACGGCCCGCACGAGCGCCTGGTTGACGGCACGGGCGAATCCGCGGTTCTCCGTATTCTGCACGATCTCGATGCCAGGATGCTCCCGGGAGGCGTGGAGCTGGCTCCCATCGGTGGAGGCGTTGTCCACCAGCAGGACCTCCAGCCCCCCAACTGGCTTGCTGGCGAAGAGCGCCGCGAGGCAGGCGTCCAGAACCCGGCCCGCGTTCCAGTTTACGATGACGATGGACAGGGTGTCCGGGTCAGGTCGAGTCACGTAGCTTCCCGCCTGACACCCGTGAGCTCAACGGCCCCCGGCCACCCAGACAGTCACCGGCGTGCTCGGCTCCTCCAGGCTTCCGGCTCGTCGTAGCTCACGCTTGACCAAAGAGAGTCGTCGCGAGGCGACACGCTGCCGATGTCAAGCGGACGATATGACGGACCGTGTGCGGCTGTCAATGCTTGTGGATAATGGCGAAGCGCCGATCCGCGCGATTCGGACCCACCGCCGGCTCTGCGTGAGATCTGGTGAGGCGGGCGACGGTCGTGGTAGCTTGTCATGGGTTTCCTTGGGTCCCGATCGGGCGCCTCATACGCCTTCGGTGGACGTTCGGGCTGTTCCCCACGGGATCGCAGTCGAACTGGAGATAGCGAGCGCAGGAGGGCGCCACACGCACACTGGTAGTCATCCGGTGCCTGCGAGCGGCCATGCAGTAGGCCCAGCCCTCGACCGGAACGCGGGCCTCCCGGCGCCCGGCTCCCCGAGCGCGCTTCGCGAGCCGTCGATTCGGGCCGCCTCGTGGAGCACGAGGTCGCGAGAGGACCTCGGCTGACGGGCCATGGAGACCGCGAGCGTCGTGTGCGTGCTCGGAATGCACCGCAGCGGCACCTCGGCGGTGACCAGGGCGCTCAACCTGCTGGGCATGGACCTGGGCCTTCCCGAGTGTCTGGTCGGTCCGCGCGAGAACAACCCCGAGGGCTTCTGGGAGAACCTGGGCTTCTTGGAGGTGAGCGACCAGATCCTCACCCGCCAGGGGGGGACCTGGGACGAGCCCCCCGCGTTGACGCCGGGCTGGGAGCGGTCCCCCGATCTGTCGGGCCTCAGGACGCGCGTGGCGGCCCTGGTGCGCGAAAACTTCTCGGGGCGCGCGCTCTGGGGCTGGAAGGATCCCCGCGCCTGCCTGACGTTGCCGTTCTGGCAGACGCTACTGCCGCCGATGCGCTACGTCCTGTGCATCAGGAGTCCACTGGCCGTGGCGTACTCGCTTCAGAAGCGGGACGGCTTCTCCATCGAGAAGGGCGGGCGCCTGTGGCTGACACACGTGATCTCGGCGCTGACACACACCGCTGGCACTCCGCGCCTGATCGTGGAGTATGAGCGCCTCCTGACGGCGCCCGAGCGAGAGGTCGGGCGGCTCGCTCGGTTCATCGGACGTCCACACGGGCCGGAGGTGTGCCGCGCGGTCGAGGCTTCCGTCCGCCAGGATCTTCAGCATCACCGGATCCCACTCGCGGACACCCTCACCGCGCGCAGGCTTCCGTTCCCGGCGCGGGCGCTCTATGCACAGCTCCACCTGGCCGTCTCCTCCGCGGAGGTGGACGCGAAGGATGAGATCCTCACGCTCCTTGCCCGCGTCGCCGGTGAGGAGCAGTCCGCCGGCTTCGAGCTGCAGTATCGGGATCTACTCGCCGATCATCGGCGCCTGGCCCGCGACGGGGAGCAGCTACGCGCCGACCTCCAGCGTTTGGGCCGCGACCGGGAGCAACTGCAGTCCGACCTCATCCGGTCCCACGAGGCGCTGGCCCGGATTCAGGGCCATCCGGTCTGGCGTGCCTACCGCTGGCTCCGCTCCGGGCTGCTCCCGAGTGGGTCCTGGCGCGCGGGAGCCTACCTGCGGACCCGCGAGTGGCTCGAAGCGCGGCGCCGGACGGATACCTGATGCGCGTGATCGCCGTCCTAGCGACCTACAACGAGGAGCGATTCATCGAGGCCTGCGTGGGGAACCTGCTCCAGCAGGGCCTCGAGGTCTACCTGATCGACAACGAGTCCACCGATCGGACCGTGGAGCTTGCCGAGCGTCGCCTCGGGCGCGCACTCGCGGGGATGGAAACGATGCCGAGGGCGGGCGTCTACAGGTGGAGGCGCCTGCTCGAATGCAAGGAGAAGGTCGCCGCCCGGCTCGACGCCGACTGGTTCGTGCACGTCGATGCCGACGAGATTCACGTGCCGCCCCGAAGCTACCGGACGCTCCATGAGGCCTTCGCCGCGGTCGACCAGGCGGGATTCAATGCAGTGAACTTCCAGGAGTTCACCTTCGTCCCCACCCGCGAGTCACCGGACCACGATCACGCCGGCTACCTGCGCACGATGCGCTGGTACTACCCCTTTCTGCCCGCGCATCCGCACGCCGTGCGAGCCTGGAAGCGCCAGGTCGGGCCCGTGGATCTGGCGAGCACGGGTGGCCATCGGGTCCAGTTCCCTGGCCTCCGGCTCTTCCCGGAATCCTTCCGCATGCGGCACTACCTCTACCTGAGCGTCGCGCACGCGGAGCGCAAGTACGTCGGCCGAGTCTACGACGCCGACGACCTCGCCGCCGGGTGGCACCGCATTCGCGCCCGGCTCCGTCCAGGGATGTTCCCGCTGCCATGTCAGGACGAGCTCCGCACCTACGTTGGCGACGATCAGCTCGATGCAACCAGCCCTCGGGTCCGGCACTACTTCGCGGAGGCCCTCGCCGCTGCGGCGGATGCCTCGCGGTGAGCCGCGGGACCTGGCCGATCATCGTGGGAGGCTGCCATCGATCCGGCACCAGCCTCGTGCGTCGCATCCTGAACGCTCACCCGAGCATCCACTGCGCCCCCGAGGTGAAGTTCTTCAGGGACTTCTTCGGGGACTTCCCGGGCGATCCGCTCGCCCATGCCCGCTTCGCGGCGACCGCCCGGGTCCTCCTTCCGGAGTGGGACCTGCTGGAGGTCCTGGGGCGGGCGTTCATCGAGCTGCACGAGCGTGCCGCTGCGAGAGCCGGCAAGCCTCGCTGGGCCGATAAGTGTCCCGAGAACGTGCTCTATCTCGACGCCTGGAGCCGACTGCTCGGCGACCGGTGGCTGTTCCTCCACGTCGTGCGCAACCCGCTCGACACGCTCGCGTCTATCCAGGAGAAACCGTTTCCCCTGGTGATCCCCGGCGATCTCGACGGACGCATCGAGCATTACCTTCGTTACACGAATGCGGGTCGCGCTTTTGGCCGAGTGCACCCGGACCGGTATCACGCCCTTGTCTACGATCAGCTCGTCCGCGCACCCGAAGCGACGATCAACGTCATGATGCGCTGGGCGGACGCTCGGCTCGATCCGGCCCAGCTGGCCTTCAACGCCGTGCCCCAGGGGGAGGGCCTCGAGGATCCCAAGGTGGCCCGCACAACCCACGTTCACGGAGACAGCGTCGGCCGATGGACCACCGTCCTGTCCGCGGCGGATGCCCGGGCCATCTGGAGGCGGACCGCGGGGGTGTGGGGCGAGATCGCGCCAGCGCTCGCGCGGGCCCCTGCCGCAGAAAACGCCGCGGGGTGATCGTGCCTTTGTCCTTTCGGTCGGCCGTCGGGGCGGTCCGGCGGTGGGCTTGGCTGGACGCTTCCAGTGTGTCCGTGGACCTGCCCGGCAGAAGTCCGGCCATCATCGGCGCCACCGGGGGGTCCGGATCTCGGGTCTTGGCCCGCGTCGTCCGGCAAGGGGGGATGTACATCGGTGAGAACCTCTACGGCTCCGAGGATCCGCCGGAGCTGGGAGTCTTCTCGGACCGCTGGATCAACGTCTTCATGACCCGGGAGCTCTCGGGCTTCCCCTCCGAGGTGGAGGCGGCGATGGCCCGTGAGCTGGCCGCCGTGGTCACGCGGCACCTCGCGGCCCGCAGGCCTGGAGTCCAGGCCTGGGGATGGAAGGAACCGCGCAGCATCTTCTTGTTGCCATTCCTTCACCGCCAATTCCCGTCGATGCGGTTCGTTCACGTCATCCGGGACGGCCGCGACATGGCGCTCTCGGACAACCAGAATCAGCTCAACAAGCACGGCCACACGTTGCTGAGCCCGGCCGAGGCCCACCTGCCCCAGGCGATCCGCGCTATGCTCCTGTGGAGCCGGCTGAACATCCAAGCCGCGGAGTACGGGAAGCAGGCGCTCGGCGCGCGGTACCTTTGCGTCCGGTTCGAGGATCTGTGCCGGGATCCGGAGCCGATGGTCGCCCGCCTGTTCGCCTTTCTCGGCCTGAAGGGCGACGCCGTGGTCCTTGCCTCCAGGGAAGTCGCGCCGCCACCCACACTAGGACGCTGGCGGGCTCGGGACCAGGAGACGATCGCGCAGATCGAAAAGGTCGGGCGGACCGCGCTCGAGCGGTTCGGTTACCTCGATGGCGCGTCGGCCAGGCCTCGCGGCCGCTGAGCTCGCCCACGGGACAGGGCCCCGCTCTCGACACAGGCCTCCGGGGGACGAGCCCCGGAGAGGGTGTGCGTCCTGACACGTCAGGACCGTGGAGGAAGCTCTGGGCCCACTACATGGCATGCTGGGCGTTCGTGCCCGGCGCATGGACGCGCTGCCCGGAGACCCCACCAAAGTAGCTGCACGGATTCGGGTCGGGGTCATGTCCACGCAGTCCGCAACCTGGTCGAGATCGGCCCGCTAGGTCGGCGCGCGGCTGAAACCCTCCAGCCGGGAGCAACACAGCCCTTCCGTCGGCCGTGCGCTCGTCGCTCTTGCCGAGGGACCGGGGTTATCGGCACGCGTGGTCAGGTTGGGTAACCGAGCCCCCGGAGGGTCTCTCCCGCGATCCGCTCGAACACAATGCGGTCCGCGTCACTCATCTCAGTGACCCAGCGGCCGCAGCTTCGCGGATCGGGTTTGCGCGAGGTGGCCGCGAAAATCGCTCGCCGCTCTGAGGCGCTGATCGTCCGCGTTCCGTCCGGACTCACGATGTCTTGATCCAGCTCCGCCAACCGTGCCCTGGCACCCTCGTGGTACTCGAGCAGTGTTGGTGACCAGGGAAGATCGAGGAAGGCACAGAGACGCCGGAGCACGCTCTCCGGGGCAGTGACGAGGTCCTCATACGTGACCTCCACGTAGTGGGCGAGCCCGGCCGCCTGTCGACGGCCTTCCTCCAAGCGTGATACCCACCACCGAGCGGCGGTATCGATCGAATCGGGGCCGAACCACAGGTTCCTGATCGACACGGCAACGTCCCGTCCGTCCCTGATGAGGTGGATGAAATGCGCCTCTGGCAGCAGATCGGCGATGGCCCGCATGTGCAGGAGGTATGCGGGTGTCTTGTTGCCCCAACGCGACTTGTCGAAGCGGGCAGCATAGAGACTGTGGAAGATGCGCACGGCCTCAGCGGGATCGAACGGATTGATCGCGGTGACGCGGCGGACCAATCGGTTTTCATCCAGATGGAAGTCAGGCCAGCGTGGACTCTTCAAGACCAATTCGAGGAATCGCTCTCGGGAGTGAGGATCGGCCCGGGGTGTGGCCGCCACCGCCGAAACGAAGTGCGTCTCCGGGGGAACGGCCAGCTCGGGGTGGGCGTCCAGCATCATGCGGAGCAGGGTTGTTCCGCAGCGTCCCGTCCCGACAATGAACGGAGCTGGTGCTCGAGAGCGGCGCCTGCCTGGCCGCGTCCATAGAGCGCGAGTCACTCTCGCGATCATCGGTGCATTACCAAGGCACACCGGCCGCCGCGCCGCCGTGCGGTGGCACGAGATGATCGTCCATCGGCGCCTCCTCGACTTGTGACGAGCATCATATCGCCTCGCATCGAGCATACGCAATTCCTCCGGCGATCGATCGAGCGTCGCGCGATGTCCCCCTGCGTCCCGACGAGGCGCGCGTCTGCGACGAGGGGCGTCTCCGAGGAGTGACCGAGTTGGGTGGAGGCGGTCCCACTCGGCAAGCACGAGCAGCGCTTGGGCCATGCCTCGCGGATCACCAGTACGGGCGCTGGCGAGCAGGAGGCACTCGAGTTCTCCCTGCAGGTGGTGTGCAGCGTAAGAGCCGGGTGGCCCTCGGTTCACCTTGGTCGGCCGCGGCCGCGACGGCTATGGGGCGGCGCTCGGCTCGATCGCTTCAGTTTGCACGCGGAGGCCGTGCCCGCGCGCCGCCGCGATCACCTGGGGAACGTCTGCCGCTACATCGTGCGCGCACGGGTGACCGAAAGTGCGGGCGACAGCTGCGGCACCAGTTCCGCGCGGGAACTCTCGGGCTTGCCCGCTGAGGCGAGGCCGCCGATGGCCCGCGAGCGGGCGGCCGTGGTCACGCGGCACCTCGCGGCGCGGGGCCCCGGGACCCACGCATAGGGATGGAAGGAACCCCGGAGCATCTTTTTGCTGCCATTCCCTCACGGCCAATTCCCGCCGATGCGGCTCGTTCACGTCATCCGGGACGGGCGCGACACGATCGCGCAGATCGAGGAGGTTGAGCGGACCGCGCTGAAGCGGCTCGGTTACCTCGATGGTGGGTCGGCCGGGCTTCGCGGTCGATGAGCGCGCCCCTGGACGGGGCCCCGCTCGCGACATAGGCCTCCGGGGGAGGAGCCCCCCCGAGGGTGTGCGTCTTGACGTGTCAGGACCGTGGAAGGAAGCGCGGGATCTCCCTGGTCACGGCGGCGGGAACTCGCCGGGCAGGACGTCCTTCCACCGCTCGTAGCACGTCCGGTCACGGTTCCGCACGAACTCCACGTACCGTCCCCGGACGCTCGCCGGGTCCCCCCCGCCGTTCAGCTCGTACACCGCCGCGACGTACGCCGAGAGACCGCACGGCCGGTGGCGCTGGACCGAGACATAGTCGCCGACGCGGCCCGGAAACAGACCCAGGGGGTCCGGGTTGTGTGTGCCGGTGGTGACGGTCATGAGGTCGAAGACGCCGAGTCCCGGCGTGAAGTCGTCGTCGATCCCCACCGCCGCGTTGAGCCCGGGCCCCCCGCCGCCCACCTTGCCCCCGAACAGCACGGCGAGCCCGTAGTGGCCAGCTCGTTCGCTGCCGACGACCGCCGGGTAGTTGTAGCAATGGGCCGCGCTGAAGATGTCGGGCTGGCCCATCAGCACCAGGTTCGGCTCCTGGAAGTCGGCGCCGCGGATGTAGGCGTTTGGGTGGCCGGCGTCCGCCGCCGCGGCCCACAGGACGAGCACCCGGGGCCCCCCGGTCGCCGTCCGGTGCCGTAAGCCGGCGATGGACCAGGCGGTCGTGTTCGTGAAGACGGCCGCGGCATTCGTGCCGCCCATGCAGTTGGAGTTGGCGAACGTCGTGGCGCCGACGGTCCTCAGGAACTCCTGCACCGTGGTCGACGTCTCGGGCCACTTGAAGATGCGCAGCTGAGTCGTGTTCTCGCTCTGGGCCCAGTACATGGCATGCTTGGCATTGGTGCCCGGTACGAAGACGCGCTGCCCGGTGACCGCACCGAAGTAGCTGAATAGATTCGGGTCGGGGTCCAGGTCCACGCAGTCTGCAACCTGGTTGAGGTCGGCTCGCCACATGTCGGCTGAGGACCAGGCGGATGGGCCCAGGGCATTGACCGACACGTAGAGGAAGTTGTTCGAGATCCCGAGATGGGGGTAGTCGGGGAGCTCGCCGAACAGGCTCCCGTAGTCGATCTCGTAGACACACGTGTTGCCGCCCGCCGCCGTGCGCCTCACGAAGATAAAGACCGAGCCCGTGGTTGAGCAGTTGATGTCCGCGCAGTACAGGGCGGACCAGACGAAGATGCCGCGCGCCGGATCGTACAGCGTGTCGATGTCGCAGCAGAAGAACGGCGCGTTGAGGGACCCTGCGGGGATGGCCTCCTCGGTCCAGTTCGCTCCGCCGTCAGTGGTGTGGGAGAAGAACCTGTTGCCCGTGTAAATGGCCGTCTTGCCTTCGTTGACCGTCGTCGGCTCGAGGATGGTGCTCTGGGTCCCGTCCTGGGCGATGGGGTTCAGGACGTTCTTCAGGACGTTCAGGGTGCCGGGCGTGCCGTGGAACTCGGTCTGTCCTCTGGGTTGAGTCTCTCGGACCGGCTTGCCGGGCCGGGCCGGCGGGCTCGGCGGATCATTGTCGACCAGCGCAGCGGCCCGCTCTCGCCGCGCGAGGACGTTCCGGCGCATCGCTTCCCGCTGCGCCTTCGAGAGCGGCGGCGCCGGCGCCATCTCCCGGGCGGTCTTCGCGCGGTTCCAGGTCATAGGCACGGTCGGGGTGACCTCGATCGGGCCCGGGGAGTCCGCAGTCGCGGACGCCGGACCGGCAACGACTCCCAGCAGCATCGCAACGACGAGGACTGCCGCGCGCGCTCCTCGCATACGTCCTCCTCAGGTGTTGGAGCATAGAAGAGCTTTGGGGGAGCCACCACTGGGGCAGCGGACCCTGCCCCCCAGCCTGCCGTGGCAGCGGAGACTAGCACAAGTCAGCCCGGGCCGTCAAGAGAATGTACTCGTCCAGCACATGGGTGACACATTGCGGTTAGCCGGTCCGCGCCAGATCCTGCAGGAATTCCCGAGGGGTGCGATAGGCCAGCGCTTGGTGCGGGCGATGGTGTTGTACGTCCGTTCCCACTGCCGGAGTTGGCGGTTGACCGCGGGCACCGTCCACTCGAGCTCCGTCACCTCGTAGAACTCCTCGGTGTGGGTGCGATTGGCCCGTTCCACACGGCCGTTGAGCTTCGGCGACCGGGGCGGCAGGACAAAGAGCCGGATGCCGCGCCGTTGGCATTCCCGCTCGAAGTCGCCGGCGAACTCGGAGCCGCCGTCGACCTGGACGGCCTGCACGGGAAACGGCATGCGCGCCTGCAGGGCATCCAAGAAGCGCGCGGCGGTGCCGGCCGTGGCCCGACTGGCGACTTCGAACACGTCCCACCGCGAGATCATGTCCCGCCCCGCCAAGTGCTTGAGAACGACGCCGGGCAGCGGGCGGACGTCGAGGGTATCGACCTGGACGAGATCCCCGGGCCGGGTCACGGTGTAGGCTGCCGGTTTGCGGATGGCGTACGGCCGCGGGCGGCGCGCCTTGCGCGCCGAGACGGGCCGGCGGCGTGGCTCGACGAGCTGGCCGTGCTGGCGCAGGCGGGTCAGGATCCGGCCGACCATCGAGGTCGACACTGTCCAGCCGGCCCGGTGGAGCAGGACGACGAGCTTGTCTTTGCCCCAGCGGGGGGTACTGCTGGCGCAGCGCCCGGACCGCCGTGGCCAAAGCCGGCGACCAGGTGGGCTGGCGGCGGCGGCGCGGCCGCCGGGAATGGGCTTCCAACGTGGTCAGGTCCTGGCTGGTACCGGCGCCACCACCGATAGAAGGTCTGGGGGCTGATGTCGAAGTGCCGACAGGTCCGGCGGGCATTGCGGCCGTGCGTCACGTAAGTAGTCCATCCACTTCAGCCGCCGGCGCGCCGCCGGGGACAGGTCGAGCAGCCGCTCCGACAACCAACTCCGATCCGGAATGGCGGTCGCGGGAACGCTCATGGAGACCCATCTTAAGTGTCACCCATGTTTCTGGACGAGCTCAGAGAAGAGTGGCCCGGCCCCGTCAGAGAAGAGTGGCCCCGGTGCAGAGTGGCCAGGGTCGCCGCATCCAGGGCTGGACCTCGTGGGATGCGTCCAGATAGGCTGCCCGGCAGGATGTCGAGGATGATCGTGTGCGGGTGTCAATGCTTGTGGGCACTGGCGAAGCACCGATCCGCGCGATTCGGACCCACCGGCCGGCTTCTGCGCGAGATCTGGTGAGGCGGGCGACCGTCGTGGTAGCTTGTCATGGGCTTCCCCGGGGCCCGACCGTCGGGTGCGGATTCGGCATTTCTGACACGCCTTCGGCGGATGTTCAGCCTGTTCGCTACAGGATCGACAATCGGACTGGAGAAGATTCTGCTGTGCGCCTTGTCATGACGCTCCTCGTGCGAGACGAAGAGGACGTCATAGACGCCAATCTCCGGTATCACGTCAGCCAGGGCGTCGACTTCCTGATCGCAACCGACAATGCCTCGCGCGATCGTACGCGCGACATCCTGCTCCGATACGCTCGCGGCGGCTGTCTCGAGCTCATCGACGAACCGGCTGACGACTACTCGCAGGACCGATGGGTGACACGGATGGCCAGACTCGCCTGCATCCAGTATGGCGCCGATTGGGTGATCAACAACGACGCCGATGAGTTCTGGTGGCCCCGGGAGGGTACCCTCCGGACCGTACTGTCCACGGTGACGCGCGAGGTTGGCGCCCTGCGGGTCGGACGGACCAACTTCCGCCCGATGATCGACCAGCGCGAGCCCTTCTACGAGCAGATGACCCTGCGGGAGCGCGTCTCCCTGAACCCTCTTGGGGATCCGCCGTCCCCGAAGACGTGCCATCGAGCGGCGGCGGACATCGAGGTCGGCCAAGGGAACCACCGGGTATCCGGCAGTATCGGAGGGACGATCGACACGGACGGCATCGAGATTCTCCACTTTCCGCTCCGGACCTATCCGCAGTTCGAGAACAAGATACGGGTGGGCGGAGCGGCCTACGAGCGGAACCAGCGACTACCGCGAGAGGTCGGCGGAGCGCGACGAGCGCTCTATCAGGAGTACAGAGCAGGTCGACTCCCTGAGCACTACGAGCGCTTGGCCCTCGATGGCGCACGCGCCCGTCACGGCCTTGAGACCGGTGAGCTCGTCGAGGACGGCTCCGGGACCGGTTTACGAGCGCTGGCGCAGGCGGGTCGCGACGAGTAGACTGCGTCACGTGGGTGCCCAGGGAACCCCTCCTCGGTCTCGACGGCCCGTCGCTCCAGGTCCCGGCGAGACGCAGGCGCCGCCAACGGACGCCGCGGGTCGGCGCGCCTGACGCGGGGCCGCAGGCCTCGACCGAGGTGAGTGGCGCGTCGCCGCCCGAGGTCGCGGCGGCCGTCATCAACTACAACGACGGCCCCGGCTCGAGCCCTGCCTCCGGAGCCTCCTCGGACAGGTACACCGGCCGGCGGAGATCCTCGTGCTCGACAACGGCTCGGCGGACGACTCGCGACAGCGGGTGCGCGAACGCTTTCCCGAGGTCCGGCTGATGGCCCTGCCCGTCAACATCGGATTCTCCGGCGCGGCCAACGTCGTCATTCGCGAGACGCGGGCGCCGTACGTCATGCTCGTCAATCCCGACGGGTGCTGGATCCCCGGTTCGTGGCCGAGCTGGTGGGCTTCGCCGTGGCGCGACCCGACGTCGGCAGCGTGACCGGCGAGCTCCTCCGCGACCGGTCGACCTCGGGTCGCCCGGTCATCGACTCGACCGGGCACGTGCTGTTCCGGAGCCGCTGGGTCGCGAACCGCGGCGAGGGGGAGGAGGATCGCGGCCAGTACGAGCGCCCCGACGAGGTCTTCGGGGTCTCGGGGGCTGCGCCCCTGTACCGTCGGGCGATGCTCGACGATCCGGGTCGGTGGCGAGGTGTTCGCCGAGAGCTTCTTCCTGTACCTGGAGGACGTCGACGTCGACTGGCGGGCGCGCCTTCGCGGCTGGAAGGCCTACTACGTCCCGACGGCCGTCGCCTACCACGAGCGTCAGAGCCGCGGCGCGCGCCGACGGGCCGAAGCGAGCGTGCTCCGGCACGCGCTGAAGAACCGGTACCTGCTGATGCTGCGGAACGATGGGCTCGGCTCCTGGCTCCGCGACGCCTGGGCCATCCTGCCGCTCGAGGTCCTCCGGCCGGTGGATTTCCTGCGCGCGGCGCCGTCCGCGCTCCTCGAGTATCTCGACGTCGTCCGGCTGCTCCGGCGGACGCTCCGCGAGCGGCGTCAGATCCGCGCCCGCGTGCGGGTCGGTCCGGACGAGATGGGACGCTGGCTCCGGCTGCCCCCCTCCGGGCGGCAGGTGAAGGACAGGGGCCGACGCCTTCTGGCGTGGCCGCCCGGACCCCGCGCGTGAATCCGGGCTCGAGCCGGATCGCGGGCGTCAGCCGCGGAAGAGCTTCGTCGACCTGGAGGGTAACCCAGAAGAGCTGAGCGAACCTAACCCGCTGTTGGCCCGCTGTTGGATCGTGGGCGCGGTGGCCGAACCCGAGGCCGTAACGCTTGCTCGGCGCGCTCGGGCTGGCGGCCCAACCGCCGCCGGTACGACCGCGAAGGGTTGCCGGAGCCGTCACACCGCCTCGAGCGCGCGCTCGAGCCGTCGACGGATACCTCTGGAGCTTCCGCGCTCGGTTCGGCGTCGGCGGCCCCGCTGACCACGAGGCGCTGCGCAGGGGATTGACCTTCACCCCGTCAGGGTCCCGATCCGACCGCCGGCACGCATCGTGAGAATCGTCTCGAAGTCGGTCGGGATGGACCGCCCCCGCTCACGCCTGTGGAAGCATGAAGCCAGCGAAGAAGGCCGAGAGATCGTCATAGGCGTCGAGCGGCAGCACATGGGCGACATACTGGTCGGGTCGCACAACGACCACGCAGCCAGAATCGCGATCGATGCCACGCATGTCGAACACGTCGCTCCCGCCTTTCAGGTCCGGACAGAACATTTTCTCGTAGTCGCGAAGCCCGTACCGGCCTTTGCCGGGTAGAAGACACTGAGGCATGGCCTCGAGGTTCAGCTCGCGATGGCTTTGCTGGAACACCGCCCGGACATCGATCACGGAGTCGACGTCACCCTGTGCCGGCGTGTATCGACGGACCGGCGACCGGGCGGAGCCGGCGAGAAAGCCGCACAACGCTCTCAGGCGCGAGGAGCGCGCCGAAGGAACCTCCCGATCAGCGAAGGCGAACATTCGCCAGCGGCCGTCCGCCTTGGTCGCATCACCCAGGCGAACCGGTTTGGCGTCCGCCAGACGGATGACGGGTGCCGAATGGAAACGCATGCCGACCACCAGGCCTTTGGCCAAATGCTGATGGTCCGGTGCGGCAGAGATGAGCGACGGCCTGTACCTGGTCGCCGTTCCCGCAGTGTAACGCCCGTGCTTGACGAAGTATCTCTGCACTTCCGCCGGCTCGACGCCTTCACCGTCGGTCGACGATTTCAGGGGCGCGCTGAGCATCGTGGCCCACTCGCGGTCGAAGTCGATCAGCTCCTTGGCAATGGCCTGACGTTCCGCCGAGTAGGTATGCAGAAGCCCGGGTGCGCACCGGCCCAGCAGGACCGACGACAGTTTCCAGCCCAGATTGAACGCGTCCTGCATGGACACGTTCATTCCCTGCCCCGCCTTCGGGCTGTGTGTGTGGCAGGCGTCGCCGGCTATGAACACGCGGGGCAGCCGGCTGTCGGCCTCTACACCGGGCACGTCGTCAAACTTGTCGCACAGCCGCTGGCCGATCTCATAGACTGACCACCATGCGACCTCCTTCACCTCGAGGGAATAGGGATGGAGGATCCGCTGCGCAGCCGCGATCAAGCGGTCAATGGTGATGTTCCGGCTCGAAGCGCGCTCGTTCTCGTTGAGCTTGTCGAGCTCGACGTAGATGCGAACCAGGTAGCCGCCTTCCCGAGGGATCAGCACGATGCTGCCCTCGTGCGCGGACTGTATCAACGACTTGATGCGGATATCGGGGAAGTCAGTGATGGCCAGCACATCCATGACACCCCAGGCCTGACTGGCCGAATCCCCCAGGAAGGCGCGCCCGAGGGACTGGCGCACCGTGCTTCGCGCGCCGTCGCAGCCGACGACATACCGGGCCTTGACCGTTTCGATCTGCCCCTCGTGCGGCGGATCGAGCCGCTCGAGCCTGACCGTCACCGGGTAGGACGGCGGGCCGCCGGCGGAGCTGGCGGCCGTGTCGACGTGCAAGCCGAGCAGGCGGCGGCAGTAATGCGGCTCCAGCCGACTCGGCGAATTGCGCATGGCCTCGAGGTAGAAATCGTGCACGCGTGCCTGGTTCAAGATGACGTGCGGAAACTCCGAGAGTCCGTCTTCGACATCCTGTACCCGGCCATGGCGAACGATCTTGTCCTTCGACGTGTCGTCCGGCTTCCAGAATGTCGTCTCGTTGACCCAATACGCCTCCTTCAGCACACGCTCGCTGAAGCCGAACGCCTCGAACATCTCCATGGTCCGGCACGCAATGCCGTCGGCCTGGCCGAGCAGCAATGGGCCGGACTTCTGATCGACGATCCGGGTCTTGATGTCCGGAAAGGCCGCGAGCTGGGCAGCCAATGTCAGTCCCGCAGGTCCGCAGCCGACGATCAGCACGTCGACCTCATTCGGAAGACTGTCGGAATCGGACGACGCACGATGCCGTTCGGACGGTTCCGAGACCTCCGGGTTGCCGGTCCTGAATCCGTTCAGATGGAATTGCATTGAGCAGTTCCTCCGAGCCGCAATGCCATCGAGGGCGACCTGGGATCCGTTTCCGCGGATGGCGCCCGAGGCCGAACTGGAGTATAAATGGAGAATCCCTTCCGCCTCTACGGGCTCACCCCGGAGGCGGTGAGCGCATCCGCACGCGCTGAAGCTCTGACATACGTTTCGGGGCAATCCGAGCGAGTATCTCGGGACTTCATAGGAGGGGAACGCCCATGATCAAGCGAATCGCCACGGTGCTCACCGCTCTCGCGCTGACCGTCGGCCTGGCCGAGGCGCAAGAGGTGAAGGTCGGTGTCGCCCTGCCGTTCACCGGCATCGGCGCGGAGTTCGGCCAGCTCGTCGACCGGGGCATGGAGCTGTACCTGAAGCTCAACGCCGACAAGGTGAGCCCGTACACGATCAAGCTCATCAAGCGCGACGTGAAGGATCCGGGCGGCGCCAACGCGAAGATCGCGGTCCAGGAGCTCCTGACCCAGGACAACGTCGACATCCTCGCCGGCTGGATCTATTCCCCGAACGCGATCGCCTCGGCGCCGATCGTGACCGCGGGCAAGAAGCTCGCGGTGATCATGAACGCGGGCACCGCCCACATCACCAACCTCTCGCCCTACTTCGTTCGCACCTCGTTCAGCATGTGGCACGCAGGCTACGCGCTCGGCGACGCGGCGGCGAAGCTCCTGAGCGCGAAGACCGCGGTGGTCGGCTACACGGACTTCCCGCCCGGCAAGGACAGCCTCGCCGCGTTCAAGCGCTCGTTCGAGGCGGCCGGGGGCAAGGTGATCGACGAGATCCCGATGGGCGGCGCCGCCGCGGTGCCGGACTTCACGCCCTTCTTCCAGCGGGCCAAGGACAAGAAGCCGGACGTGTTCTTCGTGTTCGTCCCCGCCGGAGACCACGCGGCGGCCGTGGTGAGAACCTACGCGGCCCTCGGGATGCGCGAGGCAGGCATCAGGCTGATCGGCCCCGGCGACATCACGCAGGACACGAAGCTCCAGGCGATGGGCGCGGCCGCGGTCGGCCTCGTGACCATGCACCACTACCACGCGGATCTCGAGAACGCCGAGAACAGGCGCTTCGTCGAGGCGTGGAAGAAGGAGTACGGCGCCGGCACCACGCCCGACTTCATGGCCGTCGGCGGCTACGACGGCATGGCCCTCATCGTCCACGTGGTCCAGGCCCTCAAGGGGAAGATCGACGCGGACAAGGCGCTCGAGGCGCTCCGGGGCTGGAAGTTCAACAGCCCGCGCGGCCCGATCATGGTCGACCCCGAGACCCGCGACATCGTCATGAACGAGTACCTCTCCGAGGCGGTCATGAAGGACGGCCGCGTCTTCCAGAAGGTGATCGGCAAGATCGACGCGGTGAAGGACGCCTGCAAGGAGCAGAAGATCGGCCCGTGCGCCGCGAAGTGATCGCGGGGCCCTTCCCGCGCACGCCCGCCGCTCGGTGATCCTCGGCGTCGACGTCGCCAGCATGCTCCTCGGCGGCGTCGCCGCCGGGATGGTCCTGTTCATCGTGTCCGTCGGCCTGTCCGTGACCATGGGGCTGATGGGCTTCGTCAACCTCGCCCACGGTGGCTTCGCCATGATCGGCGGCTACGCCATCGTGCAGACGATGAAGCTGTGGGGCTGGGGGTTCGTCCCCGCGCTTGCCGTGGGCTTCGTCGTCACCGCGGCGCTCAGCGTGGTGCTCGAGCGTCTCCTCTACGCGCGCCTCTACCGCGCAGCCGAGCTGGACCAGGTGCTCTTCACCATCGGCCTGGTGTTCATCATGATCGCCGGGCTGACCCTGGCCTTCGGGCCGGAGAACCAGCCGCTCCCCCTGCCCCCGGCCCTCCAGGGCCAGATCGACCTCGGGTTCATGCGGTACCGGACCTACAGCATCGTCCTCATCGCGGTCGGGGTCGTCCTCGTCGTCTGCCTCTGGCTCGGCTTCGAGCGCACGCGAATGGGCGCGCAGATCCGCGCCGCGGTAGACAACCGGCGCATGGCGGAGTCGCTCGGCATCGACATCGGGCGCCTGTTCACGGTGACCTTCGCCCTCGGCAGCGGCATGGCCGCGCTGGGCGGCGGGCTCGGCGCGGAGTTCCTCGGCCTCGACCCGCAGTACCCGCTCAAGTACCTGGTGTACTTCCTGATCGTGGTCGCGGTCGGCGGCCTGGGACGCGTCACCGGCGTGTTCTACGCCGCGCTGTTGATCGGCGTGCTCGACTTCGTGCTGAAGAAGTACCTGCCCCAGGGCGGCACGTTGTTCATCTACGCGCTGACCATCCTGCTCCTGCTCTGGCGGCCACAGGGCCTGTTCGGCGCCAAGGCGTCGTGAGCGAGCACCCGGCGGCGCGCGCTCTCGCCGGCCGCCACCGCGTGCGGGCCTGGGAGGCCCTGCCCTGGGCGCTCGCGCTCGGCTGGTTCTTCGCGTTTCCGACGCATCTCGGGTTCGGCACCGAGGTGCTGATCACGATCCTCTTCGCGGTCTCGCTGGATCTCGCGCTCGGCTACGCCGGCATCGTCACCCTCGGCCACGCCGCGTTCTTCGGAGCCGGCGCCTACACCGTGGGCATGCTGGCCAAGCACGGCATCTGGAACGAGCCCCTCACCGGCCTCGTCCTGGCGGCGGCGGTGGCGGCGGCCGTCGGTCTCGGCTCGGGCGTGGTGCTGCTGCGCACGCGAGGGCTGACCCTGCTGATGCTGACCCTCTGCACGATGGCGCTGCTGGAGGAGGCGGCCAACCTCGCCCACGCCTGGACCGGCGGGTTCGACGGCCTCGACAGCCTGCCCATCGCGCCCCTGTTCGGGCGCTTCGAGTTCAACCCGCTCATCCCGCGGACGCAGTACCTCTACGTCCTCGCCGTGCTCTTCTGCTGCTTCGCGTTCGTGCGCGTGCTCGTCTACTCGCCGTTCGGCCAGAGCCTGGCCGGCATCCGCGAGAACACGCTGCGCATGCACGCGGTGGGCGCGCCCGTCCCGCGGCGGCTCGTCGTCTGCTACACGCTGTCCGCGGCGATCGCGGGTATCGCCGGGGGGATCTGGGCGCAGGCCAACGCCTACGTCAACCTCGGCACGCTCGGGCTGGACCGGGCGGCGACGGTGCTCATCATCCTCGCCCTCGGCGGCCACGGGCGGCTGTACGGGGCCTTCGTCGGCGCCGTCGCCTACATGGCGCTGTCGCACTTCCTGTCCAAGATCTACCCGACGGCGTGGCAGCTCGGCCTCGGGCTGCTGCTGGTGGCGATCGCGCTGTTCGCGAAGAACGGCATCCTCGGCATCGCGGAGGCTCTCGGGCCCCGGCGGCGGGTGAGTGCGTGAGCGCCCCGCTGCTCGAGACGCGGGCGCTCAGGCGGAGCTTCGGCGCGCTCACCGCCACGCGCGACGTCGACTTCGTCCTGGAGGCCGGCGCCCGCCACGCGCTCATCGGCCCCAACGGCGCGGGCAAGACGACGTTCGTGAACCTGCTCACCGGGGTGCTCGCGCCGACCTCCGGGACCATCCGGCTCAGGGGCCGCGACATCACGCGGGTCGGCCAGGCCGAGCGTGTCAAGCTCGGCATCGCCCGCACGTTCCAGATCAACCGTCTCTTCCGCGAGCTCTCGGTCCTGGAGAACGTCTACATCGCGGTCTCCGAGCGCGTCGGGGCGGCCGCGTCCATGCGGCGGCCGGCCGGCCGCCGGTCGGACGTGGTGGACGAGGCGATGGCGCTGATCGAGACGCTCCGCCTGACCGGCGATGCCGCGCGGCGCATCTCCGAGCTGCCCTACGGGCGGCAGCGCCTGGTCGAGCTGGCGATCGCGCTCGGCCTCCGGCCGGAGGTGCTGCTCCTCGACGAGCCCGCCGCCGGCGTCCCCAGCGCGGAGAGCCACATCATCCTCGACGCCGTCGCCGCCCTGCCCGCCCACATCGCGGTGCTGATCATCGACCACGACATGGACCTGATCTTCCGCTTCGCCGAGCGCATCACCGTGCTGGTGGGGGGCGCTGTCTTCGCCACCGGGACGCCGCGGGAGATCGGGGCGAACGCCGACGTGCGTGCGGTGTACCTGGGGCAGTCGGCGCATGGCTAACGCCCTGGAGCTGCGGCACGTCTCCGCGGGCTATGGCGAGACGGTCGTGCTGGAGGACGTGAGCCTCGCCCTCGCGCGCGGTGAGAGCCTCGGCGTGATCGGGCGCAACGGAGTCGGCAAGACCACGCTCCTCGCCACCGTGATGGGCCACACGACGCTTCACGCGGGCGAGATCGAGATGCACGGCACCAGCCTGACCGGAGTGCCGATCCATCGGCGGGCGCGCCGCGGCCTCGGCTTCGTCCCGCAGGAGCGCGAGATCTTCCCGTCCCTCACGGTGGCCCAGAACCTGGCCGTCGCGGCACGCCCCGGGCCCTGGACGGAGGCGCGCGTGTTCGAGCTGTTCCCGGGCCTGGCCGCCCGGCACTCGAACATGGGCCATCAGCTCTCGGGCGGCGAGCAGCAGATGCTGTCGATCGCGCGCGCGCTCCTCACCAACCCGTCGGTGCTGCTGATGGACGAGCCCACCGAGGGCCTGGCCCCGGTGATCCTCGAGACCCTCACCGCCGTGCTCACCCGCCTGCGCGCGGACGGCGGCCTGTCCATCATGCTCGTCGAGCAGAACAGCCGCGTCGCGCTCGCCTTCTCCGAGCGCATCGCGGTGCTCGACAAGGGCCGCGTCGTCTACGACGGGCCGTCGACGGCGCTCCGCGCCGATCCCGAGCGGCTCGCCCGGCTCATCGGGGTGTAAGCCGGTCGCTTGGCAACCTCACCGCACCGAGCCCAGCACCGCGGGCTGCGCGCCGCCGAGTACCGCGAGCGCGCGGGGGTGCTGCTCGCGCAGGTCGGGCTCGCCGAGTTCGCCAACCGCTACCCGCACGAGCTGTCGGGCGGCATGCGCCAGCGCACCGCGATCGCGCGCGCGCTGCTGCACGACCCGCCGCTCCTGATGATGGACGAGCCCTTTGGCGCGCTCGACGCGCTGACCCGCGAGCAGATGCGTCCCGACCTCGAGCGAATCTGGATGGACGCGCGCAAGACCGTGCTGTTCATCACTCACTCGATCGACGAGGCGGTGCTGCTCGCCGACCGCGTGGCGGTGATGAGCCCGCGCCCGGGACGGATCGAGCGCATCCTCGAGGTCGGCATCCCGCGCCCGCGCGGGCTCGCCGGGCGCAAGCATCCGCGCTTCCTCGAGGCGGTCGACGAGGTGACCCAGATCTTCCTCGCCCGCGGCGTGCTCCACCGCGCCGACGGCCCGGCATCGTCGTGAACGTCGGGCCCAAGGCGCCGACGGGCTGGGAGAGGCGCGCGCGCCCGAGCCCACGTGAACTTCGTCAAGGCTCAGAAGTTCCCGGATCTCGATTGGCCCTGGACCCTGGAAGACGCCGGCCGGACCCTGCGGACCCTGAGCGGCTTCGGGAAGAAGTGACCGTCGAACCGGGAGCTGGCCACCGCATTCGGGCCAGCTGATCCGGCAGGGTGGCGGCGCCGGGGGGATCCGATCCCCCCGGTCGCCTTTTCAGGCCCCCTGGAGGGGCGGCTTCGATCACCTGCGCGTGGAGTCGACGGGGATTCCGGTTCCGGAGCCGCCGCCCGTCCCGGAGCCTCGCCTGGGCCGGCGGACGGCCCTCACCTTCCCGCTCGGGCCTCCTCCGCAGAAGAACCGATCGCCGCCGTCGGACTCGAGCCCCGACACGCCCACTCCGGGCGGCATCACGAGCCGCTCCAGGACCTCTCCCGTTCGAGGATCGACTCGCCTCAACTCGCTCTCGTCGCCTTCCCAGGTGCCGTGCCAGAGCTCTCCGTCGATCCAGGTGACCCCGGTGACGAAGCGGTTGGACTCGATCGTGCGAAGAATCGCCCCTGTTTCGGGATCGACTTGATGGATCTTCCGGTCCCGATACTGCCCCACCCACAGCGTCCCCTCGGCCCACGTGAGCCCCGAGTCGCCGCCGCCGCCGGGCGCCGGAATCGTGGCGAGCACTCGGCCGGTCTTCGGATCGATCTTCTGGATGCGATCCTCGGCGAGCTGAAACAGGTGCCGCCCGTCGTACGCCGTGCCGGCGTCCGCCGCGACATCGATCGAGCGGAGCGCCTTCCCGCTCCCGGGATCGAAGGCGTTCAGCTTCGCGCCCGAAGCAAACCAGACGTTCTGGCCGTCATACGTGACTCCATGCACGTGGTCGACACCCGGAAAGGGCCCATACTCCCGGACGATCTCGGCGCTTGATCGGCTCATGCTTCCATCCTAGCCAATCGGCAAAGGAGCAGGGAGTAACAAGGTCGTCGTGAATCCCGGCACGGGCGGCGTCATCCACCGGCGCGCTCGCCCGCGACCGAACGACTGCACCTTGCCGGCTGCCGCCAGCGAGTCGAGCGCCCGCTGCACGGTGCGCTGACTCGCTCCGAGCGCCAGCGCAAGCGCCGAGCTCGACCACGATTCACCGTCGGCGAGGAAGGCGACCACGGTCGCATGCTCCCCTTCGACAGGCCGCGCCAGCACGACGACCTCGCGGGGGCGGCGCGGCGCCAGCGCGAACCCTCGCCTCGTCGCGCTCACGCCGGCCAGCGTCCGCAGCACCGCGCGAAGCCGCCCCACTTCGACTCGCAACCGCACCCGATACGATTCATCGGCGACCTTCGATCCGAATGCGCGCGCGATGAGCGTGTCCCGCGCCACGTCTCCCGGCCACGCTTCGCCCAGCGCGCGGGCGAGCGCGAACAGCACCGGACGCCTTGCGAGGGAGACCGCTTGGCCTTCGGCATGCACAACGAGACGGCACGCGTCCACGACGAACGCGCTCGACGCCAGCAATGCTTCGACCTCCTCCAGCAAGAGGAGCCGCTCCTCGCCACTCGCGATCAGGCGCGCAGCGGGCGTGTTCAGGACGAGGAGCGCGCTTTCGACCTCGGCCGTCAGCGCAGGGATCCCTGCCTGGCGCGCGGCGCGCTCGGCCCGAGCGAGCGCAGCGCGCGCCGCCTTCGTCCGGAGGCGCCGAATCGCGATCCCCGCGACCACCAGCTCGTGGACGGCTCTCGACGCGGGCGGGAAGGGCTCGGGGTGGAGCCCGGCGAGCGTACCCTCCGCCTCGTCGATGCGCCCGATCAGGAGGAGGCGCCGGGCCTCGAGATACCGCGCGTGCGCGGCGTTGACCCGGTCGCCATGCTCTTCGAGCGTCGCCCGCGCCGCGTCGAGCGCCTTCGCCGCCCAGCCCAGGTCGCGCGAGACGAGCGCGACCTCCGCCTCGGCGACGACGCACCTCGCGCGGGCCACGGCCTCTTTCGGACCGAAGGCACGCGCGGCCCGTCGCAGGAGGGCCTTCGCTCGAACGAGATCGCCGAGCTGCGCCATCGCGATGCCTCGAAGCGCCAGCGCCGGCGCGTCGTCGCGCAGGGCGACCCGCTTCAAGGCGCCGAGGGGATCGCCCGCCGCGAGGGCACGCGCCGCGGCAGTGATCAGCGAGTCCATCGGAATCCCGTCACACTTGTCACTCCCACCGCTCGGATACCCGAGCTAAATCTATCTCATGACGCACGACCGCCCAAGCCGCAGAGAGCGCGCGTCGGCAGCGCAGAAGGAGGCCGCGATGTCTACCGAACTGGTGACTGGCCGGAAGCGAACGATGAAGGACACCCCAAGGAAGGAGAGAACAGCGATGACGAAGCACATCACCGGAACACGGAACGAGTGGCTCGCAGCGCGGCTCGAGCTGCTCGAGGCGGAGAAGGAGCTCACGCGGCGCAGCGACGAGCTGGCGCGGCGGCGGCAGGATCTGCCGTGGGTCCGGATCGACAAGGAGTATCGGTTCGAGACCGACGAGGGGAGCGTCTCCCTGAAAGACCTCTTCCGAGGCCGCTCGCAACTCCTCGTCTACCACTTCATGTTCGGCCCCGACTACACGGCGGGGTGCCCGTCCTGCTCGGCGATCGCGGACGGGTTCGACGGCGTCGCCGTCCACCTGGCCAACCACGACGTCGCGCTGTCGGCGGTCTCGCGGGCGCCGCTCGCGAAGCTGCAGGCGTACAAGCGGCGGATGGGGTGGACGTTTCCCTGGGCGTCGTCGGCCGGCAGCGACTTCAACGCCGACTTCAGCGTCGGGTTCACGGAGGAGCAGCAGCGCAAGGGAAGCGTCGACTACAACTACCGGCGCGAGGCGCGGTGGCAGCTGCGCGGCAGCGGGGGGCCGGTGGCCGAGGTCGCGGCCATGACGGGAACCGACGCGGCCACGTACACGCGCGAGCGGCCCGGTGTGAGCGCGTTCGCGCTCGAGGACGACGTCGTCTACCACACCTATTCCACCTATGCGCGCGGACTGGACGGCCTCTGGGGCATGTACCAGTGGCTCGACCGCGCACCCCGGGGGCGTAACGAGACGGGCGTCTGGTGGCGCCGCCACGACGAGTACGAGAAGGACTGAGCGACGTCGGGCACTCGAGAACTGCGTGAACCACGGCGCCGTGCGCTCCGCCGGCGCCGTGGTGTCGCGGCGCAAATGCGAGACGGGAGATCTCACGATGGCTTCCGAACAACCTTCACAGCAAGCGTTTCTTGGCGTCTCGGCGCTGCTCTTCGCGGCCAGCGCGGCGGGCACGATCGTCTGGTGCGGGTCCATGTCGGCGATGGGCGAGATGCCGATGCCCGGCGGCTGGACGATGTCGATGGCGTGGATGCGGATGCCCGGGCAGACGTGGCCCGGCGCTGCGGCGTCGTTCCTCGGCATGTGGGTCGCGATGATGCTGGCGATGATGCTCCCGTCCCTGGTCCCGATGCTGTGGCGCTACCGCCAGGCCGTCGGCAGGACAGGCGAGGCGCGCCTGGGTCGGCTGACCGGGCTCGTGGGCGCGGGCTACTTCTTCGTCTGGACCGCGTTCGGCATGGCCGCCTTTTCGCTGGGCGTCATCCTGGCGGCCATCGAGATGCAGCAGCCGGCGCTGGCGCGCGTCGTACCGGTCGCGGTCGGTGTGGTCGTGCTGGTCGCCGGCGCCTTCCAGCTCACCGCGTGGAAGGCGCGTCACCTTGCCTGCTGTCGGGAAGCGCCCGGGCGCAGCCGTACGCTGCCGGCCGACGCCGGCGCGGCCTGGCGACACGGCCTGCGCCTCGGCCTCCACTGTAGCTACTGCTGTGCCAATCTCATGGCGATCCTCCTGGTCATCGGGGTCATGGACCTCCGGGCGATGGCTGCCGTGACGGCCGCCATCACCGTCGAACGTCTCGCACCGGCCGGCGAGCGCGTCGCGCGCGCCATCGGGGCCGTTACCGTCGGGGCAGGAGCGCTTCTGATCGCGCGAGCCGCCGGGCTCGGATGACGCATCCGCATCGTGCACGGAACGTCGCCCATCGTGCGCGCCTGGGACCTTGGCGAGGCCCACCCGCACGGGTCGCGCCCGACCGGGAACGGGCGGGCTGGTCGGGCGCCCGCTGACGCGCTCCAGCTCTGGTAGACTCGCCGGGCGATGAGGGGGCCGGCTGGCTGCCTCTGTCGACCTCACGACGCCGAACGCCCCGGCACGACACGCGCGTGGGGGCGGTGTCGGTGCGCCGCCCCGTGAACAGGAACATCAAGCTCCTCTACGGCTTCTCGTTCTTCGATCCGTTCATGATCGTCATCCCCCTGTGGGTCCCCTATCTCGCGACCCAGGGGATCAGCATGCGGCAGTTCATGGAGCTGCAAGCCGCGTTCGCAATCGTAATCCTCTGCGGCGAAGTGCCTTCCGGGCTGCTCTCGGACCTGTGGGGGAGAAAGAAGACGCTGCTGCTGGGCTCGACGCTCAAGGCGGTCAGCTTTTTCCTCCTGCCGCTGTGGACCAGTTACGAGGGGTTCCTCTTCTACCACCTCACGATGGGGATCGCCCTCAGCATGATCTCGGGAGGCGATGTGGCGCTCCTCTATGACTCGCATCTCGCGGCGGGCGGCGAGAAGTCCCGGGGAACGGCCATCCTCGGAAACGCGAAGCTCGCGAGCCAGACAGGGGCGGCGGTAAGCGCACTGCTGGGCGGCGCGGTTGTCACCCTCTCCTATGGGCATCTGCTGTGGGCCAACGCGATGCTGAGCTGGATCCCGGTGCTTCTGGTGCTGGGCGTCACCGAGCCGCCCGCGGCCCTGGACAGGGGGAAGAAGCGGTCCGAAGCGCTCAAGGAGGTACTCTCCACCACCCTGGTACGGGACGCCGCGACGCGGCTCATGTTCTTCAATCTGGTCGTGTCTGGGACCGGCGGGTTGGTGATGTTCTGGGTGAACCAGAAGTACTGGCAGGACAGCGGGGTACCCCTGGCCTATTTCGGAGTCCTGTTGGCTGGCTACTCCCTCATCTTCGGCCTTGCCGGGAGATCCGCCGCTCTCGTGCGCACGAGATACGGCCGGCGACCCTTGTTCGCCGCAATCGGCGTCTTGCCCATCATCGCGTCTTTCGGGATGGCGTCTTTCCTCGGTTGGAGCGGGATATTGCTCGGGACCCTGGGCCAGGTAGGCCGCGGCCTGGGCGGCCTGCTGTTCCTAGATGCGCTCAACGAGAGGATTCCCTCCTCGTTCCGCGCGACCGTGATCTCCATGGCGAACCTGGGGACCCGCGCTTCCTTCGCTCTCCTCGGCCCCCTCGTGGGCTATGGGATCGACGCCTGGGGACTACCGTCCGTATTGTCCGCGCTCGGACTCCTGTTCTCGATCGCCTTCGTATTCTTGCTCCTGCCGCTGGTTCTGCGGGAAATACCCCCGAGCCCGGCCGCGTAGAGGCCCGCGCCAACGCCGGCCGGTTGGCGGTCTTTGCCGGCTGCTCGACGGGCAGCGGGGCGAAGCCCAAGGTTTCGCCGAGCCCGGCGCGCGTCGGGGCCCGCGCCTACTGGATGACCGAGCGTGGCGTCGCGACAATGCGCGTCACCTTGGCCTGCTCGCGGTCGATGAAGGTCGGAATCCTCGGCGCGATCTCGTTCTTCCAGTAGCTGCTCTGGTAGACGGCGTCATATAGCCGCTTGCGCTCTGGCTCGCTCTCGAAGCGGCGGATCCACACGTAGACGCTGGCATCCTCCTCGCCCACGAAGCCGCCGAGGATGACCATGCCCATCTTGACCTGGAAGGGAATGATCTCCTCCTCCATGCACTTGACCCATGCCGCCTGCTGTCCGGGACGGACGTGATATTGCCGAAGCTCGAAGAACATGCGACCTCCTGGTGTGAGGGGACGACAGCAGCTGAACTCGCGCGAGAGCATAGAGGCCTTCCGGGCGACGTTCAAGAACCGTCGACTGGGCTTCGACGCCCGTTCTCAAAAGGCGGCTCTGTCCACCGAGCCGAGGGGCCGTCCAGGCCCGCCCTCCGCATCGTCCCCGAGCCCGGCCCGCCCCCATCGTGCCGCGCCTTGAGATGCGCTATGGTGGGCACCGGCGGGCCGGGGAAGCGCCCCACGGCGAGGGCCCGAGGGCGTGACCCAAAGCGCGTTTGCGGCGTCCAGTGCGGTCCGGACATCGAATTCCAGACCTGGCAGACGACGCCCATGGACGTCGATACGGCACGATCGGGCCGGGCGTTTCCTGCGGCGCGAGCCGAACACGTCAAGGACTCGTCAATGAAGAAGCAGTCGTGACCGAACGGAATCGGCATTCTGGTTCGGCTTTTCGAGCCATTCGGGCGATCGACTATACGGTCATCTTCGTGCGTGACATGGCAGCGATGCGTCACTTCTACGAAGGCATCCTCGGTTTTCCACTGTTGCGGGAGCTTTCACCCGGCTGGATCGAGTATGGGGTGGGCGCCAACACCTTGGCCTTGGCCAGGCCAAGCCGAACTGCAGCAGACGTTCCAACGCCCAGCGGCAGCGCCTCGCTTCAGCTGGCATTCAAGGTGTCCGCTCCCGAAGTCGATCAGTGCGCCGACGAGCTCGTGCGGCAGGGCGTCGATCTCCTCTCACCGCCCACTGACCAGGTCTTCGGACATCGCACGCTGTTCTTCCGCGATCCGGACGGAAATCTACTGGAGGTGTTTGCGGACATCTAGTCGAGAGGTCGACGGCCGGCGGGCGGGACACGTCCTCGCCTCCGTCTGGAGGATGCCGTCAGTGGGCGCCGCCAATGGGTTCTCTTGGCGTGCTTGCTCGACCTGACTGAGGTCCGGTCCTCCAGTGCGCGGTGCCAACCGAAGCCGAGACCGGCCGTTGCTGGTCGGGCCGGAGTGACGACTGCGGAACGTGCGGAAGCGAAGACTGCTTGGAACGGGAAGGAGCGTGGCGTGCCTCGGTCCGTGCTCCTGAGCTGCGAGGCGGTCGGCAAGGCCTACGGGGCCCGGACGCTCTTCGATCAGCTGTCCTTCGGCCTCCTCGACGGAGACCAGGTGGGTCTGGTGGGGCCGAACGGTTCCGGCAAGTCCACGCTCCTCAAGATCCTCGCCGGGATCGAGCCCCCCGACCGCGGGACCCGCGCGGTTCGCGGCGGCATCCGGGTCGGCTACGTGCCGCAGGATCCGGTCTTCCCGCCCGGCGGCACCGTCGAGGACGTGGTCGCCGCCGCCCTGGCCGCCGTGGAGGAGGACGAGCGCCCCGGGCGCATCGCGCAGGCGCTCGGCCGTGCCGGCTTCGCGGACGGGCGCGCAGGGGTCGAGACACTGTCCGGCGGCTGGAGGAAGCGCCTGGCGATCGCGCGCGAGCTGGCCGGCGCGCCCGACGTCCTGCTGATGGACGAGCCCACCAACCATCTCGACGTGGATGGCATCCTCTGGCTGGAAAGCATTCTCGCCGATCGGGCGCGCGCTGTCCTGGTCGTGAGCCATGACCGCTATTTCCTCGAGCACGTGGCGACCCGCATGCTGGAGCTGAACCGGGCCTACCCGGACGGCCTGTTCCAGACCGATGGCGGGTACAGCGAGTTCCTCGCCCGCCGCGACGAGTTCCTGCGCGGCCAGGCTGCCTACGAGGAGTCCCTGGCCAACACGGTGCGTCGCGAGATCGAGTGGCTGCGGCGCGGCGCGAAGGCGCGCTCCACCAAGGCGAAGGGACGCATCCGGGAGGCCGGTCGCCTCATCGAGGAGCTCGGGGACGCCCGGGCGCGGGCCGCCGGCGGGACCACCGGTATCGAGCTCCTGGCCTCGGGGCGCCGGACGCGCAAGCTTTTCGTCGCGCGGGGCCTGTCGAAGGCGCTCGGCGGCCGCTCGCTCATCCGTGATCTCGACCTTGCCGTCATGCGCGGCACCCACGTCGGCCTCATCGGCCCGAACGGCAGCGGCAAGACGACGCTGCTCGATCTTCTCGCCGGGACCCTGGCTCCCGACGCCGGCGAGATCGAGCGGGCCGAGGGACTGCGGCTGGTCCGCTTCGACCAGCACCGCGCGAGCCTGGACCCCGACCAGCCCCTCCGGCGCGCGCTCTCGCCGGAAGGCGACACGGTCGTCTTCCAGGGGCGAGGCATCCACGTCGCCTCGTGGGCCAAGCGCTTCCTGTTCCGGCCGGAGCAGCTCGAGCTGCCCGTCGGCCGCCTGTCGGGCGGCGAGCAGGCTCGCATCCTCATCGCGCGCCTGATGCGCGAGCCGGCCGACCTGCTGATCCTGGATGAACCGACGAACGATCTGGACATCCCGACGCTCGAGGTCCTGGAGGACAGCCTCGCCGAGTTCGAGGGGGGCCTCGTGCTCGTCACCCACGACCGTTTCATGCTCGAGCGCGTGTCCAACGTCATCCTGGCCCTCGACGGCGAAGGCGGCGCCGAGACGTTTGCGGACTACGGGCAGTGGGAAGCGACCCGGGCCGCCCGGGCGCCGGCGCCGCGCGACGCGAATTCTCCGGCGTCGGCGGTGTCGGCGCGCCCGCGCCCGAGGATCAAGCGGCTCGGATATCTCGAACAGCGCGAGTGGGACGGGATGGAGCGGACGATCCTCGATGCCGAGACCGCCGTCGAGGCGTGCCGGCGCGCCGCGGAGGATCCCGGCATCGCGTCGGATCCGGCGGCGCTCGAGACTCGCTATGCGGCGCTCCAGGCCGCGCGCGCCCTGGTGGACCGGCTCTACGCCCGCTGGGCCGAGCTCGAGGGCAAGCAGCCCGATGGGTAGGAGGCACCCGGAACACCCCGCGGACGCGGAGCGGCTTCGGGGGGACGGCGGCGTCAACCGCCGAAGAGCTCCGTCGATTCGGGCGCGGAGGACACGAGCGGCGAGGCGCATTCCCGTGTGGAGCGTTTCGGGCTAGAGTACGGGCGCGGCGCCCCGATAGGAGGGCTATGAGCGAAGACCGGCCGCGGCATCCACTCGATCCGCTCACCGCCGACGAGGTCGCGCGCGCGGGGAGCCTCGTCCGCGCGCAGGATGGGCTCGGCCCGCGCGTCCGCGTGATCTCGATCGCCCTGGCCGAGCCGCCCCGGGGGGCCCGGCGCGAGCCCGGCGCCGCCAGCCACCCCGCCGAGCGGGCGGCCTTCGTCGTGCTGATCGACCGCGACGCGCGCAAGACCTACGAGGCGGTGGTCTCGTTGACCCAGGGGCGGGTGTCCTCTTGGGCGCACGTGGCCGGGGTTCAGCCGGCCATCGTGCTGGACGAGTTCTTCGAGTGCGAGGCCGCGGTGCGCGCCGACCCGGGCTGGCAGGCGGCCATGCGCCGGCGAGGGGTCACGGACTTCAGCCTGGCCATGGTCGACCCCTGGTCGGCCGGCAACTTCGGGATCGAGGACGAGAAGGGCCGGCGGCTGTCCCGGACGCTGACCTGGGTCCGCAGGAGCCCGACGGACAATGGCTACGCGCGTCCGGTGGCCAACCTGATCGCGACCGTGGACCTGGACGAGATGAAGGTGATCGCGATCGAGGACCACGGCGTCGTGCCGCTGCCGCCGGAGGACGCCAACTACTCGCCGGACGTCGCCGGGAGCCGGCCGGACCTCCGGCCGCTCGAGATTCGTCAGCCGGGGGGGCCGAGCTTCGCGCTGGAAGGCCACGAGCTGTCCTGGCAGAAGTGGCGGATGCGCCTCGGCTTCACCCCGCGCGAGGGGCTGGTGCTCCATCGGGTCAGCTACCAGGACCAGGGACGGGACCGGCCGATCCTCCACCGGGCGGCGGTGGTCGACATGGTGGTGCCGTACGGCGACCCCCGCCCCACCTACTTCCACCGCAACGCCTTCGACGTCGGCGAGTTCGGCATCGGCACCCTGGCCAATTCCCTGGTGAACGGCTGCGACTGCCTCGGGGAGATCCGCTATCTGGACGCCGTGGTCAACGACAGCCGCGGGGGCGCGGTGACGCTCCAGAACGCGATCTGCATCCACGAGGAGGACTACGGCATCCTGTGGAAGCACTTCGACTGGCGGACCGGCTACGCGGAGGTGCGGCGCTCCCGCCGGCTGGTGGTGTCGTTCATCGCCACCGTGGGCAACTACGAGTATGGCTTCTACTGGTACTTCTACCAGGACGGGACCATCCAGCTCGAGGTCAAGCTGACCGGCATCGTCTCGAACGGGGCGGTGATGCCGGGCGAGACGCCGCCCTGGGGTGAGCTCGTCGCGCCCCAGGTGTACGGGCCGATCCACCAGCACTTCTTCAACGTCCGGCTGGACGTGACGATCGACGGCCCGCTCAACGCGGTGTACGAGGTCAACACGGTGGCCGATCCTCCGGGCCCGGAGAACCCGCACCACAATGCCTTCCGCACCGAGGCCAGCCTGCTGCGCTCGGAGGCCGTCGCGCAGCGTATCGTGGACCCGCTCCGCGGGCGCTTCTGGAAGATCGTCAACCCGTCCGTGCGAAACCGCCTCGGCCAGCCCGTCGGCTACAAGCTGGTGCCCGGCGAGAACGTCCTGCCCTTCGCGGGCCCCGAGGCGGCGGTGACGAAGCGCGCGACCTTCATGACGAAGCATCTGTGGGTGACCCGGTACGACCCCCGGGAGCGATACGCGACCGGAGACTACCCGAACCAGCACCCCGGCGGCGCCGGGCTGCCTGCCTACGTCGAGGACGACGCCCCCCTCGACGACGCCGAGCTGGTGGTCTGGTACACCTTCGGCGCCCACCACGTGGTGCGGCCGGAGGACTGGCCGGTGATGCCGGTGACGTACATCGGCTTCGCGCTCAAGCCGGTCGGCTTCTTCGACCG
This sequence comes from uncultured Candidatus Rokubacteria bacterium, assembly GCA_963812945.1. Lineage (GTDB taxonomy): Bacteria > Methylomirabilota > Methylomirabilia > Rokubacteriales > DASRDR01 > DASRDR01. The sequence goes on from CAWEXD010000003.1 coordinate 259,976, forward strand.
CAACCCGGCGCTGGACGTGCCGCGGCCGGAGGGCCAATCGTGCGGGCACCACGGACCGGGAAGCCGCGCGTAGTCTCGCGGCGTTGGCGGCGCCGGCGCCGTCAGCCGCCGAAGAGCTTCGACGATTCGGAGGATAACCGAGAAGATCCAAGCGAACCTAACCGGCTGTTGGACTAGGGAATCCGAGCGGGCGATGGTCAGGCTGGTTCGTCCTGGTTCGGCGCGGAGTGGTAGCAGCCCGGTAGCAGCCGCGCGAGGCCCTTCAAAGATCCGGTAGGTCACAGCCAGCGACGCGCAGTCGCCGACGACGGCGGGTCGAACTGGACCGGCTCGGCGGGTAGGACGGTCTTCCTCAGCGTCGCCCTGCTCCTCGCCGTCCTCGGCCTCAACCGGCTCGGCGACGGCCTCCGCGACTGGGGTCCACCTCTTGACCCAATCGCCGACCCTGCGGTATTCAGGGGCTTGCCGGAGGGCGAGAACGTCATGGACATCCTCCCACGACAGCCACTGACCGTCGCCGACGTGCGTGAGCTCCGCACGAGCGGGCCCTGGCCTAGCAAGTCGGGCGCAGGCCTGCGCGTGCCGATCGCGCTGTCGGAGCCGGAGACACGACGCTTCTTCGACTACGACGCGGCGGAGCTCGAACGGATCGGCGTGGACATTCGCGGCGTGCGCGTCTTCTTCGTGAGCCGCGCTCCGGCCGGCGGTCTCGCCGGCAACCAGTTTCACCGGCTTCGCACCGAGATCGAGTTCGTGATCCAGGGCTCCGTCCGCTGGGAGTTCGAGGACCTCTACGGCGGCCGGCGCGCAGTCCACGCCTCACCGGCGTGCGCGCTCTACATCCCGCCGTTCATCCTCCACCGGGCGATGTTCGAGGAGCCGGAGACGACCCTGGCCACGCTCACCAACACCGTGTACGTCCGCGACGATCCGCGCACTCACGACACCTACTCGGCCGAGACCTTTCAGACCCTGGGGGAGCACTTCCGCGCGTATGCCGGCCCTCGCTGAGCAGAACTTCTACGACACGCCGATCTTCATCATCAACTTCAACCAGCTCGGGTTCGTGCGGAAGCAGATCGCCTGGCTACTCGGGTCCGGATACCGGAACGTCACGGTCCTCGACAACCACTCGACCTATCCGCCGCTGCTCCGCTACTACGCGGAGATGACGTCCAGCCGGACCATCGCGGTGGTGCGCCGCCCTCGCAACGATACCAAGATCACGGTCTGGAACGAACACCTGCGCGCGCTCGACCGGCCGTTCGTGCTGACGTCCAGCGACGTGGTGCCGGAAGCCGGCTGTCCCGCGGACGTGGTCGGCCATCTCGCCCGCCACCTGCGCGACAACCCGCAGATCGTCAAGGCCGGGCTGGGGCTCCGTATCGACGATCTGCCCGCCCGGTACCGGCATCGCCGGGAGGTGCTCATCAAGCAGAGCGAGTACTGGCGAGTCCCCGCGGCCTGCGGTCTGTTCCTGGCGCCCATCGACACGACCTTCGCGCTGTACCGGGGCGGCGGGCCGTTCGTCCACGAGCCCGCGGTGCGGACGAGCTGGCCGTACCTGGCCCGCCACGAGCCGTGGTACTCCGACTCCGCCAATCCGTCCGAGGACGAGCGGTACTACGCGGCGACCCTGCCCCCGGGGCCGGGGCGTGGATCGTGGGGCCGCGAGCGGCTGCCGGAAGAGCTCCTTGCGGCCTGCGCAACGCTGGCCGCGGCACCCCCACGGACCCGCGTCCACCTCGCGTGCGGGCGCGACGTGTTTCCCGGGTGGATCAACGTCGACGTCAAGCCCGACGTCGGCGCCGACGTCGTCTTCGATCTGGAGCGATGCGCGGACGAGCGCTTGCCGATCGACGACGACAGCGTGGACGGGTTCTTCATGGGCCACGCGTTCGCGAGCATCGAAGGCACGCTCGCGATGCTCCAGGAGCTCTATCGTGTCGCCCGTCCGGCGGCCCGCCTGGTGATCCGGGTGCGCCCGCACGCGTCAGGGGCCGGCGACGGGACGGGCCGCCAAGCCACGGACGAGTTCAACCGGTATGGTCAGCCGCAGCGGGGGAGCGTCGACGACGGCTATGCCGCCGACTGGCAACTCACGCGAGTCAAGCTCGTCGTCGACCCGGCGCTCACCGAGCCGGCCACCGGCGGGGACGGGATCGACCCCGCGGGGGCGGACGGAACGGCCGTGCGCGAGATCATCGCGGAGTTGCGGGCGGTGAAGCCGACGCGGCCCCGGGATCCTTGGTGGCGCGCGGATCCGGCCGTCGTCGTCACCAGCTCGCCGATCGACACGGACAGCGCATTCTGAGGGCCGGCAGGACGCCTGGTCCGCTAACTCGCACAGGGCAGAAGACTTCGACCGCGACGTCGCCGAGCGGATGGTGAAGACGCTGCCGCGGGCACGGCGGGTCGAGATTCTCGCCCGACCTCCCGCCGCCCTGGCCGGACCCGCCAGCGCCGCGCTATCGTTCAGGCGCGCCGCCGGCGGCGGGGCCGACGCCGTGAGCCCGCGAGCGCGGGGACGGGGGCGCGGAGCAGGGACGCAGAAACGTGCTTTGGACGGCGTTCGGACGAGGAGCCAAGTGGTAGCAAAGCGGTGGCAGCCGCCGGGGGCGGCGCTCAGAAGCTCACGATTTCAGGCGCTTCCGGCGCTCAGCCGCCGAAGAGCTTCTTGAGTGACTCCAGGAAGCCGCCGACGAGCGGGCCCTGGTCCTCGCCGGAGGCCAAGCGCTGGTACTCCTCCAGCAGCTCCCGCTGCTTCCCCGTGAGCTTCTTCGGCACCTCGACCACCACGGTGTAGCAGGCGTCGCCGCGGCCGCGGCCGTGGAGGCCGGGCATCCCCTTCCCCCGGAGGCGGAGCACGTCGCCGTTCTGGGCGCCGGCCGGCACCTTGATCTGCGCGACGCCGTCCAGGATCGGCACGTCCACCTCGGCGCCGAGCGCGGCCTGGGGGAACGTGAGCGGCAGCGTGCAGTGGAGCTCCTGCCCGTGTCGCGTGAAGAATGCGTGCGGGCGCACGTGGAGGACCACGTAGAGATCCCCGGACGGGCCCCCGCCCGGTCCGCCTTCGCCTTCGCCGGTGATGCGGAGCTGCGCGCTTTCGTCGACGCCCGGGGGGATCCGCACCTTGAGCGTCCGCTCGCGCGCCACCCGCCCCTCGCCCGCGCAGGCCTTGCAGGGGCTCTTCACGATCTGCCCCTCGCCGGCGCACTGGGGGCAGGTCCGGGCCACCGTGAGAAAGCCCTGCTGATAGCGCACCTGGCCGCGGCCCTTACAGGCCGGGCAGGCCGTCCGCGCCGACCCCGGCTCGGCGCCGCTCCCCCGGCAGGTGTCGCAGATCTCGAGCCGCGGGATCTGGAGCCGCGTCTCCAGCCCCAGCGCCGCTTCCTCGAGCGTGATCTCGAGGTCGTAGCGAAGATCGTCGCCCTGGCGCGTCCGGCCGCGCCGGCCGCCCCGCCCGCCCCCGAAGAAGCCCTCGAACAGGTCCCCGAAGAGATCCTCGAGGCCGCCGAGGTCGACGCCGCCCGGCGGCAAGTCGACGCGCCCGTAGCGGTCGTACTGTACGCGGCGGTCGGGGTCCGACAGGATCGCGTACGCCTCGTTGATTACCTTGAAGCGCTCCTCCGCCTGGGCGTCGCCCGGGTTCCGGTCGGGATGGTGCTTCAGCGCCAGCTGCCGGAACGCCTTCTTGATCTCCGTCTCGCTCGCGTCGCGCGAGACGCCCAAGACGTCGTAGTAGCTCTTCTGGGCCATGGGCTATCCGATCTGTTGGGGGCTGGCCGGGCGCGCCCGGCCCGGCACGGTCAGGCCGCGCCCTCGCCGTCCGCCGGGGCGGCGGCCGGGTGGACCGCCACCACGACCTGCGCGGGTCGGAGCACGCGGTCCTGGAGGAGGTAGCCGCGGAGCGCTTCCGAGACCACCGTCTGGTCCTCCACGTCGCGTCGCTCGACCCGGCCCACGGCCTCGTGGCGCGTCGGATCGAAAGGCTCGCCGACGGCGCCGAACGGGCGCACGCCGAGACGCTCCAGCGCGGCCAGGAAGTTGCGGTGGATCAGCTCGACGCCGGTCCGGAAGGCCTGATCGGCGCCGCGCGCCGGAGGCGCGGCCAGGGCCCGGTCGAAATTGTCGAGCACCGGCAAGATCTCGCGGAGGAGCTCCTCCTGGGCCTGGCGGCGCCACTCCTCGCGCTCCCGGCCGGTCCGACGGCGGTAGTTGTCGAACTCGGCGAGGGTGCGAACGTAGCGATCCCGGGCTTCCGCCGCCTCGCGGGTCCGGGCCTCCAGGTCGCTCCGGAGGGCCCCGAGGCTCTCCCCACCCGCGTCCGGCGCCTCGGGGGCGGCGTCCCACTGTCCCCGGGCGGCGTCGTCCGGGTCCGACCACCGGTCGGCCATGCCCTATCCCAGCGGCGCCGCGCTGCCCAGGCGCGTGAGGCGCCGGGACACGAGACGCGCGGTGTACTCGACGAGCGGCACGATCTTCGCGTAGGGCATGCGCCGCGGCCCGACGACGCCGAGCACGCCCAGCACGCGGTCGTGGAACCGGTAGGACGCGGCGACCAGGCTGGTCTCCTGCATCTCCTGGAAGGGGATCTCCGACCCGATCACCACCTGGACGCCGGCGGACGCCTGCGCCCGCGTCGTCAGGAGCTCGATCAGCTGCCGCTTCTCCTCGAACGTCTTGAGGAGCGCCCGCATCGTCCCGATGCCGAACTCCGGCTGATCGAGCATGTTCATCGCGCCGCCCACGTAGAGGTTCCGGTCCCAGAGGGACTGGAACACCTTGCGCGCGACGTAGGCCGCCGTGCGCAGGATGCGCTCGGCGTCGGGCGCGGTCCCGGCCTCGGCCACCTGGCTCCGGATCTCCTGGAACGTGAGCCCCGCGTAGCGCTCGGTGAGGATCCGCGCCACCTCGCGGATCTCGCTCCGCGGCACCGGCTCCTCGAACGCCAGGATGCGGCTCGTCCCCCAGCCCGTCTCGGTCGCCAGCACGACGAGCGCGCGCTCCCCCTCGACGGGGATGAGGTCGACCCGCTCGAGCCGCGTGTGCTGGAGCGGGGGCGCGAGGATGACCGCGGCGTAGTGGGACAGCTCGGAGAGCTGCGCCGACGTCGTCTCCAGGAGGTCGTCGATCTCGCTCCGGGTGCCGGTGACCTGGCGCTGGAGCCGGAGCGCCTCCGCGCGGCGGAGCTCGACGCGCCCCATCAGGCTGTCGACGTAGTACCGGTACGCCTTGTCCGTCGGCACGCGCCCCGCCGAGGTGTGGGGCTGGCCGAGGTAGCCCATCTCCTCGAGGTCCGCCATGGTGTTCCGGATCGTCGCCGGCGAGAGCCCCAGCGCGTACTTCTTCGCCAACTGGCGGGAGCCGACGGGCTCCGCCGTGACGGTGTACTCGAACAGCAGGGCCTGGAGGACTTGCCGCGCGCGGTCGCTCAGCTCGTCTGGGCTCACGGGCTCCTCTGGAGCGTCAACGGATGGACAGGCTTGGCCGATTGGCGCGTTTCACCATCGCAAATATCCAGGCGCGATGCGGGGTTGTCAAGGAGCGGGGCCCTCGCGGCCAACGGGCTGCCAATCGGTCGCCAGTCGATCGCTTGTCCACGCCTCCAGCGCCTCGAGCAGCGGATGGTGCGAGTCAGACCAGCTCGGCGAAGATCGTGTCCGAAACGAGGACACCGCGGTCCGTGAGGGCAAGCCGTCCGTCGCGGACGGCCAGCACCCCGGCCGCCTCGTAGCGGGCCAGGGCCGCGGCGGCGCCACCGGGGCTATCGGCGACGTGGTCCTTCAGCCACTCCACCGGAATGCCCTCGGCCAGCCGGAGCCCGAGGACGATGCGCTCGGCGGCGATCTGCCGCTCGGTCAGGCGCTCCCAGCCCTCGATCGCCAAGGAGCCGCTCCGGACCGCGGTCCGCCAGCGGGGCTCGGAGCGCTGGGTCCAGTATCGGACCGCGCCGAGGGCGCCGTGGGCGCCCGGGCCGAGCCCGACGTAGTCGTCGCGGCGCCAGTAGCCGAGGTTGTGGCGCGAGCGGCGGCCCGGCCGCGCGAAGTTCGAGATCTCGTAGCGGTCGAGGCCCGCTCTCGCCGTGCGCTCGACCAGCGTCTCGAACTGGGCGACCAGCAGGTCCTCGTCGGCCAGCCCGGACGGCGGGCGGCGACCGAAAGGCGTGGCCGGCTCGAGCGTGAGGGCGTACGCCGAGAGATGCTCCGGCCCCCAGGTGAGCGCCTCGTCGAGGGTGCGCGTCCAGCCGGCCAGGTCCTGGTCGGGACACGCGAAGAGGAGATCGAGGCTCACGTTGTCGAACCCGGCGGCGCGCGCCGCGCGATAGGCCGCGCCCGCATCGGCCGCGGAGTGCGTGCGCCCGAGGCGCCGGAGCAGCGCGTCGTCGAGGCTCTGGACGCCGAGCGAGAGCCGGGTCACGCCGGCCGCCCGGAAGGCTCGGAGCCGGTGCGCGTCGAGCCCCTCGGGATTCGCCTCGAGGGTCACCTCGGCGTCGGGCGCGAGCCCGAGCCCCTCCCGCGCGTCGGCCAGCATCGCCGCGACCGCTTCCGGCGGCAAGAGCGAGGGCGTGCCGCCGCCGAGGAAGAGGCTCCCCGCGGGCACGCCGCCGGCCCAGGGGAGGGCCGCGTAGTGCTGGAGCTCGGCCCGGAGGGCGGCGACGAAGGGCGCGATCCGGTCGTCGCGGTGGATCGCCACGTTGAAGTCGCAGTACGGGCACTTCGTGCGGCAGTAGGGGCAGTGCACGTAGATGCCGAACTCGCGACTCCGGGGGCCGACGGAGAGCTCCGGCTCCGGGGGGAGGCCGGCGCGATCCGCGTGCCGCAAGGCGAACGGCTGGGCCATGCCCGGAGGCCCGTCGGAGTGAGGCACCCCTCCCCTCCGAGAGCCTAGTGGATGAGCTTCCCCAGCCGGCTCCACCGGACGCGCTCCCAGATCGCCCCGCCCCGCTCGGAGTCCCAGGACCAGTAGATCAGGAAGGCGCGGCCCTTGATCTTGTCGCGCTTGACGAAGCCCCAGTAGCGGCTGTCCTGGCTGTTGTTCCGGTTGTCGCCCATCACGAAGTAGGAGTCCGCCGGCACCTTGACGGACGTGGTCTCGCTCAGGCCGAAGCGCTCCTCCCACTTGCCCCACGGGTCGTCGACGGGCCGGCAGCTCGGCTCCGGCGGCCGGCAGTTCACGTAGATCTTCTGGGCCGCGATGTGGAGGTCCTCCCCGCCGACCGCGATGATCCGCTTGATGAAGTCGCGCGACTCGTCGACCGGGTACTTGAAGACGATGACGTCGCCCCGCGCCGGATCGGCGAAGCGGTAGATGAACTTGTTGACCAGGATGTGGTCGCCGACCTCGAGCGTCGGGATCATGGAGCCCGAGGGGATCTTGAACGCCTGGACGACGAAGGTCCGGATCAGGAGGGCCAGGAGCACCGCGACGAGGATCGCCTCGGCGTACTCCCGGACGACGGACTTCTTCCGCAGCTTGGGCGCCTCCTGCGGGACGTCCTCCGGCGACGTGTGGTTGATGGGCTGCGTCATCGTCGGGCGGCTCAGGACCGGAGGACCGAAAGGAAGGCTTCCTGGGGGATCTCCACGCGACCGAGCTGCTTCATCCGCTTCTTGCCTTCCTTCTGCCGCTCCAGGAGCTTGCGCTTCCGGGTGATGTCGCCGCCATAGCACTTCGCCGTGACGTTCTTCCGGAGGGGGCGCACCGTCTCGCGCGCGATGACGCGGCTGCCGATCGCCGCCTGGATCACGACCTCGAACATCTGGCGGGGGATGACCGCCTTCAGCTTCTCGGCCAAGAGCTTGCCCCGCTCGTACGCCTTGTCCCGGTGGACGATGAGCGACAGCGCGTCGACCGGATCGCCGTTGAGGAGGATGTCCAGCTTGACGAGGTCGGACGGCCGGAACTCGTGGAACTCGTAGTCGAACGACGCGTACCCGCGCGAGAGCGACTTCAGCCGGTCGTAGAAGTCCACGATGATCTCGGCGAGCGGGAAGTCGAATCGGAGGTGGACGCGCTTGCCGAGGTGCTCGACGGAGCGGTGCTCGCCGCGCGCCTCCTGCGCGAGCTTGTAGATCGCGCCCATGAACTCGGTGGGCACGAAGATCGACCCCCGAACGTAGGGCTCCGATGTCGTGACGACGTCGCCCACCGGCGGGAGCTTCGCCGGGTTGTCGATCTCGATCGTCTCCCCCTGGACCGTCTCGATGCGGTAGCGGACCGAAGGAGCCGTGGCGATCAGCGCGAGGTTGAACTCGCGCTCGAGGCGCTCCTGGATGATCTCCAGGTGGAGCAGCCCCAGGAACCCGCACCGGAAGCCGAACCCGAGCGCGATCGAGGCCTCCGGCTCGAAGGTGAACGCGGAGTCGTTGAGCCGGAGCTTCTCCAGCGCGTCCCGCAGCGCCTGGTACTCCGTGTCCTCCAGAGGGTAGAGGCCGGAGAAGACCATCGCCTTGGCCTCGCGGAACCCCGGGAGCGCCACCGCGGTGGGGTTCTGGGCCTCGGTGATCGTCTCGCCGATGCGCGAGTCGGCGACGCGCTTGATCCCCGCCGTGAGGAAGCCCACCTGGCCGGCGGTCAGCTCGTCCACCTGCACCAGCTGCGGCGTGAACACGCCGACCTGCTGGACCTCGAAGGCCTTCCCGGTCGACATGAGGAGGATCTTCGTGCCCGGGGCCACGCGGCCGTCGACCACGCGCACGTAGGTGACGACACCCTGGTAGGGGTCGTAGAAGGAGTCGAACACGAGCGCCTTGAGGGGGCCCGCCGGGTCCCCCGTGGGAGGAGGAATGCGGTGGACGATCGCCTCCAGCACCTCGGGCACGCCCGTGCCCGCCTTCGCGCTGATCGTGAGGACCTCGTCGGCCCCGAACCCGAGAAGATCGCCGAGCTGCGCGGTGACCCCCGGCACGTCGGCCTGGGGCAGGTCGATCTTGTTGAGCACGGGCACGAGGGTCAGGTCCGCCTCGAAGGCCAGGTAGAAGTTCGCGAGCGTCTGGGCCTCGACTCCCTGGGCGGCGTCGACCACCAGCACTGCGCCCTCGCACGCCGCCAGGCTCCGCGAGACCTCGTAGGAGAAGTCGACGTGCCCCGGCGTGTCGATCAGGTTCAGCGTGTACGTGTGCCCGTCCCGCGCCCGATACAGGAGGCGCACCGTGTGCGCCTTGATCGTGATCCCGCGCTCGCGCTCGAGGTCCATCGAGTCGAGAACCTGGTCGACCGCTTTCCGGGAGTCCATCGTCCCGGTCAGCTCGAGGAGCCGGTCGGCGAGCGTGGACTTCCCGTGGTCGATGTGGGCGATGATCGAGAAGTTGCGGATCCGCTGGAGGTCACTCATCGGGGCATCGGCATCTCGATTGCGCACTGCCTCTCCATCGGTGATCTGGCGGTCATCGGGCGGTGAGCCGGGTCACCAGGGCCTCGGCCGCCACGTGGAGCTCATCGACCTCCGTCGCGCTCGGTGCCTCGACGTAGACTCTCAGCACGGGCTCCGTCCCGGAGGGCCGGATCAGCACCCACGTGTCGTCGCCGAGCCAGTACTTCCGTCCGTCCAGCGTCTCGCACCGGGTCACCGCCCGCGCGCCGATCCGCGCCGGCGGCGCGGCGTCGAGTGCGGCCACGAGGGTACGGCCTCGGTCCGGCGAGAGGGTGTAGTCGCACCGCCGATAGGCCGCGGCGCCGGCCTCGGCTTCCATGTCCCGCAGGAGCGCGTCGAGAGTGGTTCCCGCGGCCACGACCGCTTCCAGGACGAAGAGGGCCGACAGGAGACCGTCGCGCTCGGGCAGGTGGTCTCTGAACCCCATCCCACCCGATTCCTCACCACCGATCAGGATATCACGGCTGAGCATGAGGCTCGCGATGTGCTTGAATCCGATGGCCGTCACGTGGAGCGTGAGGCCGTGCCGCGCGCAGATCCGGTCGACCTGCATGCCCATCGCGAACCCCTTGGCCACTTCGCCGCGCCAGCCGCGCGCGCCGACGAGATGGCGGACGAGGAGCGCGAGCACCTCGTGGGGCGTCACGTACCGGCCGGAGCCGCTCACCACGCCCAGCCGGTCGCCGTCCCCGTCGGTCGCGACGCCCAGGTCGGCCCCGGTCGCGCGCACCTCCGCCACGAGCCCGTCGAGGTGCGGCAAGATCGGCTCCGGATGGAGTCCGCCGAACAACGGGTCGGGCGCGTCGTGGAGAAGCCGGACTTCCCCCCACGCGGCCGGGACCAGCTCCCGGAGGAGGCCGTCGCCGGCCCCGTGGAGGGCGTCGGCGACGATCCGCAAGGGGCGCGGCGGACGCCGGTCGAGCGCCACGCGACTCCGGAGCCGCGCGAGGTACCGGGGCAGGAGATCGACGGGCTCGACCGTCCCTGGCGTCCCCCGCGCGCCGGCAGGCGCCGGACCGTCGAGGGCCGCCTCCACCCTGGCGGTGAACTCGGGGGTGGCGGAGCCGCCGAACGGCCCCTTCAGCTTGATCCCGTTGAACCGGGCCGGGTTGTGGCTCGCGGTCACGACGAGGCCGCCCGCCGCCTCGAGCGCCGTCACGCTGTACGAGACCACCGGCGTGGGCACCGGCCGGTCCGCGAGCAACACCCGGAAGCCGCGGCCGGCGAGGATGTCGGCGGCCAGCTCCGCCACCCGCCGGGAGTTGAAGCGCGTGTCGTAGCCCACGACCAAGGGGCGGCGGGGGCCGGTCTCGTCCGCGACCCACACCGTGGCCGCGGCGTGGACCACGCGCGCGACGTTCGCCTCGGTGAAGTCGTCCGCGATGACGCCCCGCCACCCGTCCGTGCCGAAGCGGATGGCGGGGGTCCGACCTCCGGACGACACTCAGGGATCCCCGGCCAGGCGGGAGTAGTCGGCGAGGCGCGTGCGGTCGCCGAGGACGGCCCCGGGCGTCACCCGGGCGTGCGCGCCGATGGACGCGTCGCGCCCGATCAGGCACCCGGCGAGGCGGGCCGCGGCCCCGACCTCCACCTCTTCCCACAGCACCGCCGTCTCGATCTGGGCCCCTGCCCCGATGCGGCAGCCGGGGCCGAGGACGACGCCCGGCCCCACGACGGCGTCCGCCTCCACGCGACAGCCCGGTCCGATCGCTACCGGGCCCTGGATCCGCGCCGAAGGGGCCACCGTCGCCGTGGAATCGATCCATCCCTGGGGACTCTCGCGCCCGGCCGGCTCGACGTGGCCCCGGAGCCGCCGCGCCAGGAGATCCTGCTGGGCCTGGAGGTACTTCGCCGGGGTGCCGATGTCGAGCCAGTAGCCCGTCGAGACGAAGCCGTAGAACGGCACGCCGCGCTCGAGGAGCAGCGGGAAGAACTCGCGCTCCATCGAGTGGGGCTCCCCTTTGGGGATGAGCTCGAGGAGCTCGCGCTCGAGCACGTAGACGCCGCCGTTGACCGTGTTCGTCGTGACCTCGTCCCAGCCCGGCTTCTCGAGGAAGCGCCGCACGCGGCTGTTCCCCTCGAGCTCGACGAGGCCATAGGCCGTGGGGTTCTCGACGGGCGTGAGGTAGATGGTCGCCGCGGCCCCGCTGGATTCGTGGGCGGCGAGCATCGCGGACAGGTCGAGATCGGTGAGGATGTCCCCGTTCAGGACGACCACGCGGCCGTCGACCAGATCGGCGGCGTTCCGCACGCCGCCGGCGGTGCCGAGGGGGTCCTTTTCGACGACCTCTCGGAGCCGCACGTCGCCGAGCCGCTGCTGGTCCATGGTCGCCCGGATCGCCTCCGCCCGGTGCGAGACGGACAGGATCACGTCGCGCACGCCGTGGGCGCCGAGGAGGCCGAGCTGATAGCAGAGGAACGGCACGTTGAGGAGCGGCACCACCGGCTTCGGCCGGTCCAGGGTCAGGGGGCGCAGCCGGGTGCCCAGACCCCCGGCGAGGATGACGGCCTGGATCGTCATGTGGGGCCGGCGCTCAGGCGCGCCCGGAGCCCCCGGGCGGAGTCCACTCGGCGGCCTCGCTCACGAGCATCACCGGGATGCCATCCCGGATGGGATACACCTTGCGGCACGCCCGGCAGATGATGCGCGCGTCCTCGAAGAGGAGGTCGCCCTTGCAGATCGGGCAAACCAGGATGGCCTTGAGCTCATCGTCGATCATCGCGATGCCTCCCGGGAGCGGTTGCCGGCCCGCCGGCTGCGGGTCGAGCGCCTAGCGGAACCACTCGATCGTCCGGCGGAGCCCCTCGTCCACGTCCACGCTCGGTTCCCAATCGAGGAGCCTGCGGGCGCGGCTGATGTCAGGCTGGCGGATCTTCGGGTCGTCGACGGGCAGTGGCTGGAACACGATGGGGCTCGCGCTCCCGGCCAGGCGGGTGATCCGCTTCGCGAGCTCGAGGAGTGTCATCTCGTGCGGATTGCCGAGGTTGACGGGGTCGTGGATCTCGGACTGCATGAGCCGCCAGATGCCGTCGACGAGGTCCGACACGTACATGAAGGAGCGCGTCTGGGAGCCGTCGCCGTAGACCGTCATCGGCGCTCCCTGCAGGGCCTGGCGGATGAAGTTCGGGATCGCCCGCCCGTCGTCCGGCCGCATTCGGGGTCCGAAGGTGTTGAAGATGCGGACGATGCGCGTGTCGAGACCGTGGTAGCGGTGGTAGGCCATGGTGATGGCCTCGGCGAAGCGCTTGGCCTCGTCGTACACGCCGCGGGGCCCCACCGGGTTCACGTTGCCCCAGTAGTCTTCCCGCTGCGGGTGGACGAGGGGGTCGCCGTACACCTCCGAGGTCGAGGCCAGCAGGAACCGGGCCCGCTTCGCCTTCGCGAGCCCGAGTGCGTTGTGCGTCCCCAGCGCGCCCACCTTGAGGGTGGGGATCGGCAGGTTCTGGTAGTCCACCGGGCTCGCCGGGCTCGCGAAGTGCAGCACGTAATCGATCGACTCCGCGACGTCGATGTAGTTGGTGACGTCGTGGCGGATGAAGCTGAAGCGCGCCGAGGGCAGCCGGTCGATGTTGTCCCGGGAGCCGGTCGAGAGGTTGTCGAGGCAGATGACGTCCGCCCCGCGCTCCAGGAGGAACTCGCAGAGGTGCGAGCCGATGAAGCCCGCCCCGCCGGTCACCAGCACGCGCATGCGAGGCCGCTCAGGCGGGGAAGATCGGCTTCCGGCCGATCGAGTGGTACTCGAATCCGAGGCGCCGCATCCGCTCGGGCTCGTAGATGTTTCGCCCGTCGAAGACGAGCGGCCGCCGCATCACTTCCCGCAGCCGCTCGAGGTTCAGCAGCTTGAACTCGTTCCACTCGGTCACCACGACGACGGCGTCCGCGCCCGCCGCCGCCTCGTAGGAGGACTGGCAGTATCCGACCGCCGCCGGGAGGTGTCGCCGAGCGTTGTCCATGGCGACCGGGTCGTAGGCGCGCACGCGCGCCCCGGCCTCGACCAGCCGGGGAATCAAGTCGACGCTCCGCGCCTCGCGCATGTCGTCCGTCTTGGCCTTGAAGGCCAGCCCCAGCACCGCGATCACCCGGTCTTCCATGGGGTCGAGGATCTTCCGGATGAGCCCGATGAACCGCTGGACTCGCTCACGGTTGACGTCGACGACGGAGCGGAGCATGCGGAACTCGTAGCCGAGGGCCGCCGCGGTCTGGATCAGGGCGTCGGTGTCCTTCGGGAAGCACGAGCCGCCGTAGCCGAGGCCCGCGTTCAGGAAGGCGGCGCCGATCCGCGGGTCCAGGCCCATGCCCTTCATGACCTGCGTGACGTCGCCCCCGGCGAGCTCGCACAGGTTGGCGATCTCGTTGATGAAGGAGATCTTGGCCGCCAGGAAGCCGTTCGAGGCGTACTTGATGATCTCGGCCGAGTGGACGTCCGTGATGATCATCGGCCGCTCGAGCGGGGCGTAGAGCTCGAGGAGCGGCATCGCCACCTGCTGGCTCGGCGCGCCGATGACGATCCGGTCGGGCCGGAGCGTGTCCTCGATCGCGGAGCCCTCGCGCAGGAACTCGGGGTTCGAGACGACGTCGAAGTTGACCGGCCGCGGGCGATTGCGCTCGATGATGTCCCGGACGAGGTCCCCGGTGCCGACCGGCACGGTGGACTTGTTCACGATGACCTTGTACCGGTCGAGCGCCTGCGCGATCCCGTGGGCGACCTCCTCGACGGCCGTGAGGTCGGACTCGCCGCTGGCCTTGGGGGGAGTGCCGACCGCGATGAAGATGATGTCCGAGCGCCGCACCGCGTCAGCCAGCTCCGTGGAGAAGGTCAACCGGCCGTCGGCGACGTTGCGCGCGACGAGCTCCTCCAGCCCCGGCTCGTAGATCGGCATCTGGCCGGCCCGGAGCCCCTGGATCTTTTTGACGTCCTTGTCGACACAGATGACGTCGTTGCCGAGGTCGGCGAAGACCGCCCCCGTCACGAGCCCCACGTAGCCGGTCCCGACCACCGCAACGTTCATCGCAATCGCCTCATGCCGGGCGTCGAGCCCCGGATTCTTCGGACGATCCGGCTATGTTACCGGACCCCCCTCAGCCCGGCAAGCAAGCGGCTGACGGCTGCATGCGGCTGGGTGGACGCGCGACCCGCCTACTCGGCCAGGCGGAGGAGGGTGCCGAGCAGCACGTTGGCCCCGCGCTCGATCGCGGGCCAGTCGGTCCACTCATCGGGCCGATGGCTCCGCCCGCCCTGGCTCGGGACGAAGAGCATACCGGCATCGGTCACGGCCGCCAGGACCTGGGCGTCGTGGCCGGCGCCCGAGGGCATGCGGCGAGTGGGGAGACCGAGGTCCTCGGCCGCGGCCTCGATCGCCGCCTGGATCCGCGGCGACATGTGCACGGGCTCGGCGCGCATGAGGTGCTCGACCTCGAGGACGAGCCCGCGCGTCCGCGCCACCCGGCGGGCCACCTGGAGCGTGCGGGTCGCCAGGCGCTCGAGGACGGCCGGGTCCGGGTCGCGCAGCTCCTGCAGCAGGGCCGCGCGCTCGGGGACGATGTTCGGCACGCCCGGGCGGACGTCGACGACGCCGATGGTGGTGACCGCGCGTCCCTGGCCGCCCCGCACGACCAGCTCGCGGCTCTTCGTCGCGTACTCGGCGGCCGTGAGGAAGGCATCGCGCCGGCGATCCATGGGCGTGGTGCCCGCGTGGTCGGGCTGACCGACGAAGGTCAGGCGGAAGCGCCGGATGCCCACGATGCCTTCGACGACGCCGATCGGCACCCCGCCGGCCTCGAGCCACGGCCCCTGCTCGATGTGGAGCTCGACGTACGCGGCGATCTCGCGCGGGTCCCGGCGGGCCTCGGGCGCCCGCGCGAGGTCGAAGCCCGCGCGCCGCATCGCCTCGGGCAGAGCGAGCCCGGTCGGGTCGGCGAGCCGCTCGGCCAGGACGGGGTCGAGACTCCCGGTCATCGCGCGGGAGCCGAAGAACCCGTAGAAGCGCCCCTCTTCGTCCGTGAAGGCCGCGACCTCGAGCGCCCGGCCAGGCCGCACCGGAGCCGCCGCGAGCGTGCGCAGGCACTCGAGGCCGGCCAGAACGCCGAGGGCCCCGTCGAGCGGCCCGCCGCGGGGCACCGTGTCGATGTGGGAGCCCGTCATGATCACCGGCGCTGGCGGCCCTGCCGCCGTCGTCGCGCCGAGCCGGCCGAAGACGTTCCCCGCCGGATCCACGCGCGCGGTCAGGCCGGCGTCGCGGAGCCGGCCGAGGAGCCACGCGCGGGCAGCCTCGTGCGCGGGGCTCCACGCGGGGCGCGAGATCCCTCCCGAAGGGTCCTGGCCGATGGCCGCGAGGGCCTCGATGTCCTGACGGAGCCGCCCGAGGTCGATCCGCAGCGCGTCCGGTCTCATCCCGGCACCTCCCCCGACGAGGACCCGGGCACTGGCCCGGCGGCCGCCACCGACGCGGACCGCGGCGTCCCGTGCGGCAGGAAGCAGGTCGCGGCCAGGGTCAGCGCCGTCGCCCCGACGCCGAGCCAGAAGACGCGGCCGATCCCCTCCACGAGCACCGGAATGAGGTCCGCCGGGAGGTGGCGCGCCCCCTCCTCCAGTCCCGCCAGCCGGACCCCGAGCCGCGCGGTGAGCGTGGCGCCCATCAGCGCGACACCGAGGGTTGCGCCGATGTTGCGGAAGAACAGGAGACCGGATGTCGCCACGCCGCGCCGCGCGGGCGCGATGACGGTCTGCACCGCCACCACGAGGGTGATGGAGATGAGTCCCATCCCCACCCCGATCGCCCCGCCGACGACCAGGAAACTTCCCCAGTCGACGTCCGGCCGGAGGGCAAGGGCGGCGTACCCAAGGGTCATGAGAGCGGCGCCCGCGAGCGCGAGCGCCCGGAATCCCATCCGGTTGAGGAGCTGCCCGGCCACGAGCCCGCCCACCGACCAGCCGGTGCTCATCGTCATGAGCGCGAGCCCGGCCGTCGTCGCGTCGGCTCCGCGGCCCCACTGAACCAGGAGCGGGACGTGGATGAGCGCGCCGAACATGGCCGCCCCCGAGAAGAACGCCGCAGCGGAGCCGGCCGCGAAGGACGCCTCCCTGAAGAGCCCGAACGGCAGCAAGGGATCGGCCGAGCGGCGCTCGGCCCAGACGAACCCGGCGAGACCAAGGGCGGCAACGGCGAGGGCGATCAGCCGGCCGGCGCCGATCCCGCTCGCGCCTGGGGTCGCGGGCTCGAGGACGGCAAGCATCAGGCCCGTCACGCCCGCGAGGAAGGTCACCGTCCCGGCGAGGTCGAGCGCGCGGCCGCCGGCGCGCTCCCCGGTCTCGGCCAGACCCGAGAGGACCAGGCCGACGACCAGCGCGCCGAGCGGGAGGTTCAGGAGGAACACCCAGCGCCAGCTCCAGCTGTCCACGATGACGCCGCCGAGGAGCGGCCCCGCGATGCTCGCCACGCCCCAGACGGCCGTGATCAGGCCCTGCATCTGACCCCGCCGGGGACCGGCGAACAGGTCCCCGAAGATGATGATCGAGAGCGCCAGGATGCCGCCGGCGCCCAGGCCCTGGATGCCGCGCCCCACCACCATCACCGGCATGCTCTGGGCGACCCCCGCCACCAGCGAGCCGGCGCAGAACACCACGATGGCCGTGATGAAGGGGCCGCGCCGCCCGAGGCGATCCGAGACGCTCCCGAAGACCGGCATGACGACCGTCGAGGCCAGCATGTAGATCGAGAACAGCCAGGGATAGAGGTGGGCGCCGCCGAGGGCGGCGACCACGGTGGGCATCGCGGTCCCGACGATGGTCGCGTCGAGCGCGGCCAGGAGGACGCCCAGCTGGACCGCGAGGACGACCGGCCAGAGCCGCCGGCGAGCCCCCACGGTCAGACGATCGGCCAGCGCGAGCGCGGCAACGTGACGCCGGTCCGCGCCAGGAGACGCTCGCCGAGCTCCTGGACGCGTGCGAAGAGCTGCTCCTCGTCCACGAACGACTGGCGGTAGGCGTCCACGACGACGCGGCCGTCCACGATCACCGTGTGCACGCTCCGTCCGTCGGCGTTGTAGACGAGGTTGTTGATCGGATTGAACAGGGCCTGCCACTCCGGCCGCTGGGTGTCGAACAGGACGAGGTCGGCCCGCTTCCCGGGCTCGATCGAACCGACCTCGTCGCCCAGCCCCAGCGCCCGCGCGCCCAGGAGCGTGGCCATCTCGAGCGCCGTCTCGGCCGGAATCTGCGTGAGGTCCTGGCGGGCGTCCTTGTACTGGATCGCCGCCATGTTCATGGCCCGCACGAGATCGAGGTGATTCGAGTTGTTGGGGGAGTCGGTGCCGAGCGCGACGCGCACCCCCTTCGCGAGGAGCTCCGGCATCCGCCCGTTCTGGGGCACGCCCCGGCCCGCCTTGGCGGCCATGACCGGACACATCGCCACGGCGGTGTCCGTCCGGGCGAAGCAGTCGATCTCGGCATCGTCGAGGCCCAGGACGTGGGAGAAGAGCACGTTCGGCCCCATCAGGCCGATCGACTCGAGGTATTCGGTCGGCCGAAAGCCATGCTGCGCGAGGCACTGCGCGCGAATCTCCGGTCCAGTACTGTGGTGCAGCGTCAGGCCGGTGCCGTGCTCGTCCGCCACGCGCTTGACCCCGCGCAGGAGATCCTCGCTGCACGTCTCCCCCGAGAACGGCATGGCCCAGGCCCGCATCCGTCCGCCGAGGCGCCCGTGCCACTTCCGGATGAACGAGTCCGTGCGGTCGATGGCCTCCTCCGCGCGGTAGCGCGGCAGGGGGAACGGCGCCTCCTTGTCCGACACGCACTCGCCGAGGATGACGCGGATGCCCGCGTCCTCGTAGGCCTGAAGACACGCGTCCGGGAACTTGGTGCTGCCCGGATCCACGAAGCACACCGTGCCGTTCTTGAGGAGCTCCACCAGGCCGAGCAGGGTCGTCTGGTACTCCTCCTCCTCGGTCATCGCCATCTGGAGCTTGAAGACGTGCGTCAACGGGCTTCCGAGATCGTCCGGGAAGATGCCGCGGACGGCGTGGGCGTAGCTCACGTGCAGGTGGCCGTTGATGAAACCGGGCGTGACCAGGAGGTGCCGGGCGTCGATCACGCGATCGGCCCGCACGTCGGCCAGCTCGGCCGCCTTGCCCACGCGGGTCACCCGCGCGCCCTCGACGACGATCGAGCCGTCTTTGATGATCCGCCGCGCGCCGTCGAGGGTGACGACGTAGCGCGCGTGATCGATCTTGAGCGTCTGGCTTTGCATGCGTCCGCCGGCTCCCTCGGGAGGGTGCGCTATCGGGAGGATGGCACCGGCGATACGTCGGCGCAAGCCGCCAAGCCCGCCGGGACCTGGCCCCCCCGCGTTCGTCGCGGTCAGCGGGCCGGGTACTATATACTGACGTCGCCCCAAACCCAGGCCGCGGAGGCCCCGATGGATTTCAGGCTCACTCCGGAGCAGGAGACGTTCCGCGCGGAGGTCCGCGCGTGGCTCTCGACCAACCTGCCGCCGGACTGGGCCACGCGTCCCGTCGTGAGCGACGTGCCGCGCTCGGAGCTCTACGAGTTCGGTCGCCACTGGCAGCGGAGGCTCCACGAGGCGGGACTCCTCGGCCTGACCTGGCCGAAGGAGTACGGGGGGCGTGGCCTCACCTGGATGGAGGAGCTGCTCCTCCACGAGGAGCTGGTGCTCCACCGGGCGCCGCCACCTCTCAACATCCTCGGC
This sequence comes from uncultured Candidatus Rokubacteria bacterium, assembly GCA_963812945.1. GTDB lineage: Bacteria > Methylomirabilota > Methylomirabilia > Rokubacteriales > DASRDR01 > DASRDR01. The sequence goes on from CAWEXD010000003.1 coordinate 279,057, forward strand.
CTCGGCATGGCCGGTCCGACGATCATCGCCTACGGGACCGACGCCCAGAAGCAGCGTCACCTCCAGAAGATCCTCACGTGCGAGGAGATCTGGTGCCAGGGCTACTCCGAGCCCAACGCGGGATCGGATCTGGCGTCTCTCCAGACCCGGGCCGTCCGGGACGGCGACCACTACGTCGTCAACGGCCAGAAGGTCTGGACGAGCCTCGCGCAGATCTCGGACTGGATGATGCTCCTCGCTCGCACCGACCCGAGCGCGCCGAAGCACAAGGGGCTCACCTACTTCCTGCTCGACATGCACTCGCCGGGGATCACCGTGCGCCCGCTCCGCCAGATCACGGGCGACGCCGAGTTCAACGAGGTCTTCTTCGAGAACGTGCGGGTGCCCGCGGAGAACATCCTCGCCGGGGAAGGCCAGGGCTGGCAGGTCGGCATCACGACGCTCATGTACGAGCGACTGGCGCTCGGGTTCGGGCTCCAGGCCCGGTTCGAGATCGCCACCGGGGCCGTGCTCGAGCTGGCCCGCCGGATGTCGCGCGAGGGCCGGCCGGCCGCGCGGGACCCGGTGCTCCGCCAGCGGCTGGCGCAGCTCGTGATCGACAACGCGGTCTTCAAGTACACGGCCAAGCGCGCCATCACCAAGCTCCTGCGGGGCCAGATGCCGGGCTCCGAGGCCTCCGCCGGAAAGATCTGGTGGTGCGACCGGCATCAGGGGCTCCAGGATCTCGCCCAGGAGCTCCTGGGCCCGTACGGCCAGCTCGCCCGGGGTTCACCCTGGGCGGTCGACCGCGGCAACTGGCACTACACGTTTCTCCGGTCGCGGGCCAACTCCATCGAGGGGGGGACCACGGAGATCCAGCGGAACATCCTGGCCGAGCGCGTCCTCGGGCTGCCGAAGGACTAGGGTCGCCACATGGACTTCGGATTCAGCCAGGAACAGGAGCTCTTGCGCCAGACGGCGCGAAGCTTTCTCGAGAAGGAGTGCCCGTCGGCCTTCGTCCGCCGGATGATGGACGATCCCGCCGGCACGACCGACGAGTTCTGGGGCAAGCTCGCCGAGCTCGGCTGGCTGGGCCTCATCTACCCCGAGGCGCACGGCGGGATGGGCCTGGGGCTCGTCGACCTCACGGTCGTGCTCGAGGAGATGGGGCGCGCCGTGATGCCCGGGCCGTTCTTCTCGACGGTGCTCCTGGGCGGGCCCACGATCCTCCAGGCAGGAACCGACGCCCAGAAGGCGGCCTGGCTCCCGAGGATCGCCGCCGGCGAGGCCCAGGTCACGCTGGCCCTCCTCGAGGAGAGCGCCCGCTGGGACGCCGCCGGGATCGAGGCCCCCGCCAAGCCGGGGAAGAGCGGCGGCTTCGTCCTCTCCGGAACGAAGCTCTTCGTGCCGGACGGGCACACGGCGGACCTCCTCGTCGTGGCCGCGCGCACGGCCAAGCCGAGCAAGGAGGACCCCGCGCACGGGGTGAGCCTCTTCCTCGTCCCGCGGGACCGGAAGGGCGTCGCCACGACCCTCCTGCCGACGATGGACCAGACGCGAAAGCTCGCCGAGGTGACGCTCGCGCGGGTCGAGGTCGGGCCCGACGCGCTCCTCGGACCGCTCCACCAGGGATGGCCGGTCGTCGCCCGGGTGCTGGACCGGGCCGCCGTCGCCCTCTGCGCCGAGATGTGCGGGGGAGCGCAGAAGGTCCTCGACCTCTCCACCGATTACGCGAAGATGCGCGTCGCCTTCGGGCGGCCGATCGGCGCCTACCAGGCGGTCAAGCACCGGTGCGCGGACATGCTGGTGGCGGTCGAGAACGCGAAGTCGATCACCTACTACGCCGCGTGGGCGGCCGACCAGGGCGCGCCTGACGCCGAGCTAGCAGCCTCGATGGCCAAGGCGTTCGTCTCGGACGCCTACCGGAAGGTCGCGGGCGACGGAATCCAGGTCCACGGAGGCATCGGGTTCACCTGGGAGCACGACCTGCATCTCTACTTCAAGCGCGCGAAGGGCTCGGAGGTCGCGTTCGGCGATGCGACGCTCCACCGCGAGCGCGTGGCGCGCCTCCTGGAGCTCTAGCTCGGGCCCCGAGCCTCGGCCGATGGCGCCGTCCGACCGGCTCAAGCGACGGATCCTGCGGGAGGCCGTCCGGGACAACGTCGACACCATCCACGGGCTGCCGCCGCGGGCACTCCGCCCCGGCGTCCGCCTCCGCCGGCCGGCGGTCCAGGCCGCGCTCCTCGTCGGCCTGCCGATGTTCGGATTCTTCGCCTTCAACGCACTCTCCGGAAGCCTGCCCGACCGGATGCCCTGGCTCGCGTCGTCCCCCTCGTCGGGAGCGTTCTCCGGCCCCCGGGCGCTGGCCCCCGTCACCGCGTCACTCGGCGTCAAGAAGATCGTGCTGGACCCCGGCCACGGGGGCAACGACTCCGGGGCGCGCGCGTCCCAGGGCATCTGGGAGAAGGAAGTCACCCTCGAGATCGCCCGCGGGCTCAGGACCCTCCTGCAGGCCGAGAAGTACGTTGTCGTCCTGACGCGCGAGCGCGACACCTTCGTCTCCCTCCGGCAGCGCGCCCAGATGGCGAACACCGCGCAGGGCGATCTCTTCGTGTCGATTCACGTGAACTCGGTGCCGTCCCAGGACTGCCACGCGGTCGAGACGTACTTCCTGGGGCAGGCCGACGACCCACGCGCCGAGCAGCTCGCCAGCAAGGAGAATCGCGATTCCGGTTACACCCTCGCCGACTTTCGTCGCCTGCTCGAGGGCGTGTATGCGAGCGTCCGCCAGGCGGAGTCGCGGAAGCTGGCCCACGCCGTCCAGCACGAGCTCGTCGCCGTCTTGGGCGACCTGAATCCAGCGATCCGGGACAAGGGAGTGCGCAGCGCGCCGTTCCTGGTCCTCGTCGCCACGGAGAGCCCCGGCATCCTGGCCGAGGTCTCGTGCCTCTCGAACGACGAGGAAGCCGCGCGGCTCGCCGACGCGGCCTACCGCCAGCGGATCGCCCGCGCGCTCTTCCTCGGCATCCACGCGTACGCGGAGGCTCGCAACCGCGTCGCCACGCTGGGCCAGGCCCAGGGAGCCAGCCGATGAGCAAGAAGACCGATATCCTCCACGTCGGCATCGATCTCGGGACCTCCCGCAGCTCGATCTCCGGCTCCAACGGCGGCCGGCACGTGGTCGAGAGCTATGTGGGATGGCCGGTCGACATGGTGGCCCGGCGCCTCGTGAAGAAGCCCGTCCTCTTCGGCCGCGAGGCGCTGGACAGCCGGCCGATGCTCGACCTCCGCCGCCCCCTCGAGCACGGCCTGATCAAGGAGGGCTCGGAGCGGGACGAGCAGGCCGTCCAGGAGCTCCTGCGGCACCTGATCTCGCTGGCCGCGGCGCGCGAGGGGCAGCCGATCCGCGCGGTCGTGGGCGTGCCCGCCGAGGCCCTCCGCGTGAGCCGGCAGAACCTGCGGAACGCCGTCAAGGGGGTCGCCGACGCCCTGATGATCGTGTCGGAGCCGTTCGCCGTGTCCTACGGCATGGACGCCCTCCTCCACACGATGATCGTCGACATCGGCGCCGGGACGACGGACTTCTGCGTCATGCGGGGGCGCTACCCGACCGAGGAGGACCAGCGCACGCTGACGACCGCGGGCGACTCCGTGGACGAGCAGCTGATGACACTCGTCCGGGCCAAGCATCCCGACGCCCGGTTCTCGATCTACATGGTGCGCGAGTGGAAGGAGAAGTGGAGCTTCGTGGGCGAGCCCGCGAGCCCCGTCCTGGTGACCGTCCAGAAGCACGCCAAGGCCACGACGATCGACGTCACGAGCGAGATGCGCCGCGCGTGCGAGAGCCTGGTGGCCCCCGTCTCCGAGGCGATGGCCGACCTCCTCGCGCGGGTGGAGCCCGAGTACCAGGAGCGCGTCCGCCACAACATCATCCTGGCCGGTGGGGGCTCGCAGATCCCCGGGCTGGCCGCGGCGATCGAACGGGTCCTCGTCGACTACGGCGGCGGCGCCGTGCGCGTGGTCGAGGATCCGGTCTTCGCGGGGTCGAACGGGAGCCTGGCGATCGCGCTGGACGCCTCGGAAGGCGACTGGGAGTCCCTCTCCGGCTGATCCGGGGTCAGGCCTTCACTTTGACTTCCCCGCACGAAGCCCGGCAATCGCCACGCAGCGGCCGGCCGGAAATCAAAGTCCGGGGTCAGACCCTGAGTTTGACTTCCCTGCAGGAAGCCCGGCAACCGTCACGCAGCGGCCGGCCGGAAATCAAAGTCAAGGCCTGACCCCGTGGTCGAGGCACGGCCCGCAGCGTCCGTCCTCGTCATTCGGCCCGGGCGGCCCGGAGCCGCGCCCATCGAGGTCTTCCTCATCCGCCGCGCGCGCGACATGCGCTTCCTCGGCGGCTACTACGCGTTCCCGGGCGGGAAGGTCGACCTCGCCGATCGGAGCCACGAGGCCCTCGCCCGGACTCGCGGGCTCTCGCCCGAGTCCGCCGCGCGCGCGATCGGGGACCCGGCGGACGAGGTGCCGGCCGTCGCCTACTGGGTCGCGGCCGTGCGCGAGGTCTTCGAGGAGACCGGCATGCTGCTCGCCCGGGACGCGTCGGGGCATCCCGTCCCGGCGGGCGCGCCCGAGGTGGCCGCGCGGCTCGAGGATCACCGCCGGGCGCTCGTGCGTGGCGAGCGCTCGTTCACGGCGGTCCTGGCCACCGAGGGCTGGGCCGCGGACCTCGCGCCGCTCCGCTACCTCTCCCACTTCGTGACGCCGCCGGCGAGCCCGATCCGCTTCTCCGCCCGCTTCTTCCTCTGCCCCGTTCCTTCGGGCCAGGAGCCGCGGCTCATCGCCGAGGAGGCCTCGGAGGGGTTCTGGGTCGATCCGGCCGAGGCCCATCGCCGCTTCCGCGCAGGCGAGTGGCCGATGGCGGAGCCCGCGGAGTACGGGACGCAGTACCTCGCCCAGTTCGGATCGTGCGAGGCGGTCTGGCGCCACCACGCGGACGGGCGGCCGAAGTTCCACGGCATCATCGACCGCCTGGACGCCGCCCGCTACTATCTCTTCGACTGGTCGACGGTGGTGCGTCCGGCGTGAGCGACTTCCACCCGGCCACGTTCCCCGAGACGACGCGGCTGACGCCGCTCGTGGGACGCGTGCTCGGCCTGAACCCCGGGCTCATGACCGGCCCCGGCACGAACACCTACCTGGTCGGCGCGCGGCAGCCGCTCTTGATCGACACGGGCGCGGGCATGGCCGGGTACATCCCCTTGCTCGAGGGCTTCCTCGCCGGCGAGGGCCTCGATGATGTGCGCCAGGTCCTCCTGACCCACCGGCACGTGGACCACATGGGCGGCGTGCCCGACGTGCGGCGGGCCTTCCTCCGTGTCCCCGTGGCGAAGCTCGTGCGGAACGACCCCTCGCTCCCGGTCACGATGCAGCGCCTGGACGACGGGATGATGATTCGCGGCGACGGGATCACGCTCCACGCCCTCCACACGCCGGGGCATGCCTCCGACCACCTCTGCTACTACCTGGAGGAGGAGCGGGCCCTCTTCACGGGCGACCTGATCCTGGGCGGCTCGACGACCGTGATCCCGCCCGACGACGGGGACCTCGGCGACTACCTCGCCTCGCTCCGGCGGGTCCTCGCGCTCGACGTCCAGCGCATCTACCCCGCCCACGGCCCGGTGCTCGAGCCGGCCCGCCCCGTCATCGAGGGCTACATCGCCCACCGCCTCGAGCGCGACGCCCAGATCCTCGCGGCCGTCGGCGCCGGCGCCGAGACGGTGGCCGACATCGTGGCCCGCGTGTACCGCGAGGTCCCGGCCGCCCTCCACGGGGTGGCCCGGCTGTCCGTGCTCTCCCACCTCGCGAAGCTCGAGCGCGAGGGGCGCGTCGTCCGTACGCCGGGCGAGCCGCCCCGCTTCCGTCCCGCCTAGCCAGACCCGGGGCGTCGCCGACCCGGCGCGAAGGCGCGATTCATCGACGCGGCCTGGGGGCCTTTCACGCGCTTCGCGCGCGTGCGACGTGCGCCGCGAGGAGGTCGTTGATGAGCGACTGGTAACCCAGCCCCTTCTGGCTGGCTTCACGCCGGATCGCGTCGAGCACCTGCGGGTCAATGCGAATGGCGATCAGGCGCCGCGCCTTGGCGCCCAGCGGCGGTCGCCCGACCCTCCGCATCGTCCGGAGCTGGGCGGCGGACACCTCCGGGATGTCGGAGAAGTCAATCCGTCGAGGGCGCCGGCGCATGGGCCGCCCGCTCTTTGCGGCTCGCCCGCCGCGCGCTGATGATGCGGATGCTCTCGCCATCGCCTTTCCGCCTCCTCACGGTGTACGCCACGATCAGCACTCTGCCGGTAACCGCGCGGCCGAGTCGCAGGAGTCTCGGTTCCTTCTCGGAATGGCGCAGATCCGGCCCATCAAGGGCGTGCGGATCGGCAAACACGGTGACCGCCTCCTCGAACGATACCCCGTGCTTGGCGTGGTTCGCCGCGGCCTTCCGCCTGTCCCATTCGAACACGTTTCAGTATATACGCAAATACCCGGCCAGGGGTGCCCGCTTCGGCGGTTCAGGCGAGTACTGCCCGGTTCCGCCTTCACTTGGCCCCCCGGCGTCGGCGCCGGCGCATCCGTCTCGATCCACCCCGTTCACGAGGGGCGACGGTCGATCGCTCGGCCGCGAAGCGCCCCTGGGATCCGGCGTCGCGCAAGCCCGCGTCCCGCGCGCGAATCCGCACGGGGCGGGCGAGTCCCGGTCATGGCACCGCCATTGCTCGGCCATCGGGACGGAGGAGCCGGGATGCGAGGTCGACAGCACGGGATCACGCTGGTGGAGGTCGCCGTCGTCCTCGCGACGGTGGCGATCCTGATCGGAGGCGCCGTCCCCACGGTGGGGGCGGCGCTCGAAGGGTACCGGGCGGGCGGGGCCACGGCGGATCTCTACGCCGCCGTCCATCTCACGAAGGCCCACGCCCGCGCCACCGGCGTGATGCACGCGCTCGTCCTCGAGCCCGACGGCCGGGCCTTCCGGATCGTCGCCGATCCCGGAGGGTCTGCGCGGACGGTCGACGGGCCGCATCGCCTGGTGGACGGGGCGGTCGCGACCAGCAACGTCGAGATCCACCTCTCTCCGAAGGGCTTCGCAGTGCCGGCCGGCACCATCACCATCCGGAGCGGCGGGGAGACACGCCGGATCGTCGTCAACATCCTGGGCCGGGCGCGGATCGCCGCCGGCGAGGATCCCCCGTGAGGAGACACGACATGGCCACGGACGCGCGGCGGGGACGGAACGGGCGGCAGGACGTCGGGGCCGCCTGGCAGAAGACGGGGGCGAGCGGCCCCTTCCTGGCGATCGAGATCGAGGCCGGCGCCGCGATCGCGGACGCGCTCGCCGCGCTTCTCCACGGCGACGACCGGCTGAGCTACCTCGCCTTCAACAACGAGAAGAAGCCGGACGGGCGGGACGGCCAGCCGGACCTCCGCCTCGTCCGGCCGCTCCGGCGGCCCGGGGGGGACGAGGCCGCGTGAACCGACGGCAGAGGGCGGGCGCCCCCCGGGCTGTGCCACCCGCTCCTGACAGGTGTTCCGTCCCGATGGATTGCCTCACGCGGCGAGGCTCGGGTAGCATGGATGCACGGTGACCCACGAGATGCTGGCGGTCTTCCTTGCCGTCGTCGCCGTCCTGATCATCGCGACCTTCGCGTGGATGGTGTACCTGACCCGCGACATCGGGCGCATGGTCAAAGCGGTGGCCGGGATGGTGTACCCGGAGGCCGAGAAGACTCGCGCCAGCCTGCCCACGCGCGAGCGCTGACGCGGCGATTTCCCGGAGTCGTCTGGCGATCTGACCGGGCTCGACGCCGGGAAGGAGGCATGCCGATGCGGTCCATGTGCTCCCAGCTTTTCCGGGTCGCCGCGCTCGTCCTGGCGCTCGCGACGACCGGCCTCGCTCAGGAGTACCCGGCCAAGCCGGTGCGACTCATCGTGCCGTTCCCTCCGGGCGGCAGCAACGACATCGTCGGCCGCATGATCGCCACGCAGCTCGGCGAGCGGTGGGGCAAGCAGGTCGTCGTCGACAACCGCGGCGGCGCGGGCGGCGTCATCGGGACGGACCTGGCGGCGAAGGCACCGCCGGACGGGTACACGCTCCTGGTCGTCTCCATCGCCCACGCCGTGAATCCCTGGCTCTACAAGCTGACCTACGACCCGATCAAGTCCTTCACGCCCGTCGCCATCCTGGCCACCGGCCCGAACGTGCTGACCGTCAATCCGGGCCTGCCCGTCCACTCGGTCAAGGAGCTCGTCGCGCTGGCCAAGCAGAAGCCCGGCGAGCTGCAGTACGCGTCCGCGGGCGTCGGCACGTTCCAGCATCTCGGCAGCGAGCTTTTCAAGATCACGGCCGGCGTCGATCTCATGCACGTGCCGTTCAAGGGCGGCGGTCCCGCGATGATCGACGTGATCGGCGGCCACACCAAGGTTCTCTTCAGCTCGCTCGTGCAGGCCCTCCCTCACATCCGGGCGGGCAAGCTCAGAGCGCTGGGCACCGGCGGCTCGACCCGCGTCTCCGTCCTGCCCGACGTGCCCACGATCGCCGAGGCCGGCGTGCCCGGCTACGAGGCCGTGAACTGGTGGGGCATTGCCGCGCCCGCCGGCACGCCTCAGCCGATCGTCGACCGGCTGCACAAGGAGCTCACGGCCATCCTGACCTCCCCGGTGACCCAGAAGCAGTTCTCGTCCGAGGGGGCGGAGGTCGTCCAGATGAGCTCGGCCGAGTTCGGCAGCTTCATGGCCAAGGAGCTCGGGAAGTGGGAGCGCGTGGTGAAGGAGGGCGGCATCAAGGCGGACTAGGGTGACGCGCCCGCTCGACGGCCGCGGGTCTCGATGAGACCCGCGCTCCGCGCGAGCCAGGATCTCTGGGCCGGCGTGCTGCTGATCGCCACCGGCGCCGCGGCGGCCCTCGCCGCGCGCGGCTACCCCTTCGGGACCGTGCGGCGCATGGGGCCCGGCTACTTCCCGACGGTGCTCGGCTGCCTCCTCGTCCTGTTCGGCGTTTATTTCGTGGTCCGGGGCTACCGGCGCGGCGAGCCGCTCCGGGGCGGCTGGCCCCTGCGCGCGCTCGTTCTCTTGCCGCTGGCCCTCACCCTCTTCGGGGTCCTGATGCCGCGGGCGGGGTTCATCCCGGCGCTCGCCGTCCTGGTCCTCGGGTCCGCGAGCGCCGGCAGGGAGTTCAAGCTCGTGGAGGTCCTGCTGCTGACGGCGTTCCTCACGCTCGTCGCGGTCGCCGTGTTCGTCTGGGGCCTGGGCCTCCCGTACCCCCTGATCGTCGGCGTCTGACCCCGCGGTCATGGACCTGTTCCAGCACCTCGCCTTCGGGTTCAGCGTCGCGGTCTCGCTGCAGAACCTGCTCTACTGCCTGGTCGGCGTCCTGGTCGGCACGCTGATCGGCGTCCTGCCGGGCATCGGCCCGCTCGCGACCATCGCCATGCTGCTGCCGCTCACCTACAACGTCCCGCCGGTGGCCGCGCTGATCATGCTGGCCGGCATCTACTACGGCGCCCAGTACGGCGGGTCGACCACCGCCATCCTGATGAATCTCCCGGGGGAAACCTCGGCGGTCGTCACCTGCCTCGACGGCCACCCGATGGCGCGGCAGGGGCGCGCCGGGCCGGCGCTCGCCATCGCGGCCATCGGCTCGTTCTTCGCGGGCACCGTGGGCACGCTGCTCATCGCCGTCGCCGGTCCGCCCCTCGCGGCAGTCGCGCTCCGGTTCGGGGCGCCGGAGTACTTCTCGCTGATGCTGATGGGGCTGGTCGCGGCAGCGGTCCTCGCGCAGGGGGACATGATGAAGTCCCTCGCCATGGTCGTGATGGGCCTCTTGCTGGGCATCGTCGGCACGGACGTGGCGTCGGGGCTGCCGCGCTTCAGCTTCGGCATCATCGAGCTGACCGACGGCATCGGCTTCATCGTCCTCGCCGTCGGCGTGTTCGCGGTCGGCGAGATCGTGAGCAACCTGGGCGACACGGCGGACCGCCGGGCGCTCCCCTCGGCGGTGACGACGCTGCTGCCGACCCGGGAGGACCTCCGGCGCTCGGTGGGGCCGATTCTCCGGGGCACGGGCATCGGGGCGTTCTTCGGCGTGCTGCCCGGCACCGGGCCGGCGATCGCCTCGCTCGCGTCCTACGTGGTCGAGCGGAAGGTCGCGAGGGACCCCTCGCGGTTCGGGCGCGGCGCCATCGAGGGCGTGGCCGGACCCGAGGCCGCCAACAACGCCGACGCCCAGTGCAAGTTCATCCCGATGCTGACGCTCGGGCTTCCCGCGAGCGGCGTGATGGCGCTCATGCTGGGGGCGCTCACCATCCAGGGCATCCAGCCCGGTCCCGCCGTCATGACCCAGCGGCCGGAGCTCTTCTGGGGTCTCATCGCGAGCATGTGGATCGGCAACCTCCTGCTGGTGGTGCTCAACCTGCCGCTGATCGGCCTCTGGGTGAAGCTGCTCCGAGTGCCCTACCGCCTGCTCTTCCCCGCCATCATGGCGTTCTCGGCGATCGGCATCTACAGCGTGAACAACAGCGCCTTCGACATCTACCTGACGGCGGTCTTCGGCATCCTGGGTCTGGTCTGGATGAAGCTCGGGTTCAGCCCGACCCCGATGCTGCTCGGGTTCGTGCTGGGGCCCCTGGTGGAGGAGCACCTCAGACGGGCCATGCTCATGTCGAGGGGCGACCCGTCGGTGTTCGTCACGCGGCCGATCAGCCTCGCGTTCCTGCTCGCCACCGTCGCGATCCTGCTCGCCACGGTCGTGCCGGCCTTCCGGTCCCGCCGCGCCGCCTGACCCGCGCGGATCGCCGGAGCGCGGAATCGTTCGCGGCCCCCAAAGTCAGCTCGTGCCGTAGCCGATGACGAGCCCGACGCCGGCGACGACGAGCGCGGCGGCCACGACGATCCGCCAGGTGACGCGCTCGAGGTCCCGGAGGAAGAGCCACGCCAGGAGGACCGTGACGATCGAGTGGCTGTTCACCAGCGGCGAGACGAGCGAGACCGTCCCGAGCATCAGCGCGCGCCACATCGTGAGATAGGCGATCCCCTCGGCCAGGCCGGACAGGGCCAGGAGCCGGACGCCGGGGCGCGTCGCGCCGACCAGCCCGGTCCCCCGCGCGGCGAAGACGACGGCCCACATCACGGCGACCGAGGCGGCCGTCGCGGCGGCCGCCGCCAGCAACGGGTATGGGAAGGCGGCGAACCCCCACCGGCTCAGGTTGTCGCGGATCCCGAAGCCGAGCGCCCCCACGATCGGGAAGAGGAGATCGCGGCGACGCCAGGACCGGTCGTCTCCGTGCCGGTAGGAGAGCAACACCCCGCCAGCCACGATCGCCACCGCGCCGGCCAGGAGGCCCCAGCCCGGCCGCTCACCGAGCGCGACGACGGCCATCGTCATGCCGAAGAGCGGCGCGCACGAGGCCAGGGCCGACGCCCGGGAGGCGCCGACGCGGTGCACCCCGACGTAGAGGCCCAGGCGCGCCAGCCCCGGCGCCACCAGCCCCGCCACGAGGAACGGCCACACGCGCCCCGTGAAGAGGAGCGACAGGGGCTGCGTGGCGGCGGCCAGGAGCCACACGGTGGCCGCCGTGAAGTGGACGGAGAGCAGGACCCCGGCCAGCGGCGTCGCGTGCTGCAGCCCCCGCTTGACCAGCACGGCGGCCACCGCGAACGCCAGCGCCGACACCAGGGCCAGGAGCGGCGGGGAGCTCAGCACTCCCATCGAGGGGCCACGGAGTGCTTGGCGGGAGACGTGGTCGACCGCGGATCAGGCGGCCGCGATGGGGGCCATGCGCCGGCGGGTCCGCGGCTCAGAGGTCAGCCGGGCAACCGCGTTGTGTCGTGCGCAACCAGCTCGGCCCGGCAGAACCTTGGGAGGTGTCGGCCGCCTTCCGGTCTCCTCCCCTGCCCGCCCCCGCTTGCCCATCGCCTCTTTGCCCGGAGGGTACCGCGTGGCCAATGGCCCAGCAACGGCGCGTCGGTCGGCGCGGCGGGGCCCGTGTCGAATCCGGCGTGGCCGGGCACGGATCCAGGTGGGTGGCGTCAGGCGACCGTGACGGCCCACGGATCAACTGTCCACCCCCCGCGGCTTGGGGACCTCTGCCGTGAGACCCTGAGTCTCCTCGATCGCGCTCAGGAACTGCGGGAGTGTCAAGTCTCCGGCCGCGCCACACAGCTGGTCGATGGCGTGGGACCCCAAGGCGCGATAGCTCTCGAACTGCGATTCGTCGAACAGCTGGTCCAGCGTGCTCTGGTGCGGGAAGTCGGGATCCGTGGCGGCGTACTGTCTCACGTCGGCGGGCTCGGTCCCGTGCATCGTCGGCTTGATGTAGATGAGAATTCCCGGGTCGGCGCCCGGATCCACCGCCCGATACTGAATGTGGCCGATGGCGCAATAGGCGCCCTTCTCGCGCCCAGGCCCCGACTGCGGGGTCACGTCTCGATCGGGGAGAATCCTGTCGAGATCCCGAAACTCGATGGGTACCCCGAGATCGATGCGGATCTTCCTCACCGCGCTGCCCAGGTCCTCGAACTTGCCATGCGGATCCTGTGATCCGTCCACCAGGACAATGTATCGGCACCGCCGCAGGACCATCTCGTAGAGGCCGAGGTTGTCGAAGTGTCCGCCATCCGAGAGCAGGACGTCGCGCCGGGTATCGTCAGTGAGCCCAAAGGCCTCGAACACCAGCGGACGGATGCTGGAGCTCGGATATCCCTCCTGGAAGGTGCATGCGCCCCGGACCAGGTCCGATCCCCGAATGCCTGGATTGCCGAGCCACCATCCCAGGCGCGCGTTGAACAGCGTCAGCACGAACGTCACCGCCGACGACGACGAGTGATAGCCCATGTTCGAGCTGAGCGCCGCCCCCGAGATGGCCGCCGCCGTGCCCAGCGTGATGCCGTCGCGTCCCCCGTACTCGCGGGCGCGCCGGTAGCCGACGTAGTGGCTGCCGCAGTGCAAGGGCGAGATCGTGAACGGCGCGGCCTTCCGCTCCTGCCACGCGAGGCGCTCACCGCCGACGAGGTTCAGGGCCACGTTCACCACGTGCATCAGACTGTAGGGTGGGGGCGGAGCGGGCAGACGTTCGAGCTCCTCCGGAAAGGCATCGTCGAGGAGCCCTCGGTTCAGGATGATCAGCGTATCACCCTGCCCCAGCGGCGGCGTCAGGTCGCCCAGCTGCCTGTTCGTCGGCCTCGCTTCCAGCTGCCGCCGCTTCTCGTCGGGCATCTTGTTGAGCCACAACGCCCGCACCAGCCTCTGAAGGTGCTCACTCACCGCCCGATCGGCCACGTCGTCCCGCTCGTACAAGCGTGCCGACTCGAGCAGGTGATTCAGGTCCTCGAACAGCTTGCGCTTGAGCGACTGGGACGGCGGCATGGGATCCCGATGATTGCGGAGGAGTGACTTCGTGTCGCCGTCGAGGCTGTCGCGGAGGATGGTGATCCATGCCGTGGGAAGCACCCCCGCCGGATCGTCTCTGAGCTTGCCGACCAGCCTCGCAAGGCCCCCGGGCTTGAAGCTCGTCTCCTTGAGCAGGCCGGGGCGGAGCTCGTGCATCTGCACGTTGTCCTGAGGGTCGAACCCGGTGAACGGGTTGTCCTGCCGCTGGGTCCAGCGGGAAGCGCCGAGGAATGCCCGGATGAGACGCGCCCGGTACGCGGCATGGAGCGAGAACTGGTTGAGATTGATCACGAGAGACAGTCCGATGCCGGCGGCGGCCAGGCCGACGGCGAGGAAGAACAGCAGGCGCGCCGGCGTCTGATAGAGGATTGCCAGCTGGCCTTCCTTGGACAGCGGCGTCCAGACCTCCTCGCGCGTGACCGCCACCCAGACCTCCGGGCCAGGCACCCCCGCCCATTGACCATGTCGAAGCACCCTCGATATGCGCGGCCGGTACTCCGGATCGAATTGTCCGAGCGAGCTCGCCTCTATGGACGCGATGAGCGCGCTCGTGCCGAGCGATAGCGCCGCGACGAACACCGCGATGAAGAGAAGGGCGGCGATCGACAGCGTCTGACCGAACAGACGCGCCGCCAGCGTAGGCTTCGTGCCCTTTTCGGCCGTGGCCGGCGTCAGCGAGCTTCGGCCGCCCACGAACGCGATCACCCCGGACATGCCCCCAATCGCCGACAGGAATCGAGGGCTCTCGAGAAGCAACATGGGCCCGAACAGGACGAGCGACGTCACCGCGGCCCACGCGATCGCGGCAATCAGGAGCCACGCGCTGTGGCGCGCGAGCCACTCCCGCTCTTCATCCCCGATCGGCAGCACCTGCTGGCCTCGGCGGTGAGCCGCATTCCTCCGGCTGGTGAATGCGACGAACGTGGCCGCCGAGAGAAAAAAGATCAGACAGTAGGCGGGCACGGCCAGACACACGTAGATGGCCGGGTGAAAGACAAGGCTGCTTCGTTCGGTGATCGCCTGGTTGAAGACGGCGTTCAGCGCAAGCCACGTGCCCAGGCCGCCGGCAATGCCCGTCACGACCACGGCGACGAGGTCTCCCGACATCTCCTGCCATCTCGGCCACCGCCCCAGGTACATGCGACCGGACGCCAGCGCCGTGACGTACAGGAGCACGCCGAGCACGATCAGGACGGGCATGAACGCGACGGGCAGCACGATTCCCTCGGAGGTCACGTCGGCGATCTGCGGGAGTCGTACCAGCCAGTCGTACCACGCGAGCAGGCCGTCCCCTTCCAGGTCGCCGAGCGTCGCCGCACGGAACCTCCTCTTCCGGAAGAACCACGCCCAGAAGAGGCTGAGACACAACCCCGATGCGATCGTGGGGAGCACCGAGAAGGCCAGCACATGACCCTGGGTTCGTCGCCCGTACCAGAACCTGCGCCGGGCGAGGAGGTCCTCCAAGCTCGGGCGATTGATCGTCACGTAGAAGATGGCGGCGATCGAGAGAGCAAAGCCCAGCACCAGCAGGGTCCCCTGCAGCGTGCCGCCGACAGAGCGCCAGGGCAATGTCCATCGATCGGCGGGATCGACGTACAAGAGCGCCACGGCGATCCGCGGCCCGAGCAGCACGGCCAGGAGCAGCGGAATGAACACGAGCCAGTTGATCAGGACGTTCCGGAGATAGATCGCGACGAACGACCACACGTCGGCCGACAGGAGATGTGGCCGGATCGCGACGAAGTTCGAGTACTCGCGAAGGCGCCGCACGGGTTCGGGCTCGGGCTCGACCTTCTTGGAGGTCCGGAGAGAGCGCAGCTCGCCCGAGACGCCCTCGAGCCCCTGGGGATGGCGGTGGCACCACGCGGTGAACCAGCTCCCGACGTACCCGCCCCCCGAGACGGTCGACAGGTAGTGAAAGTGCCGCAGCAGGTCGTGGCGAGCAAGCCCTTGCAGGACACCCAAGGCAAACGTCCCGCTCCGGATGCCACCGCCCGACAGGCACAGCGCAGCGCGGGGCGGGCCGGGCACCGCGTGGATCCGGGTGATGATGTCCGCCAGGCGAAGGTCGTAGATCCGCTTGATCACGCGTGGATAGGCGTCCTCGAGCAGCAGCCGATTGAAGCGCCGGAGATCGGGGCCGCCAAACGCCCTCTTCGTCAGCCGCGCCGCGCAGAGCTGTTCCGTTTCCTTGCGCCACAGGATCCCCGCCAGCGCCGAATACTCGAAGAGATCGGGGCTGTCCAAGATCCCGTTGAGCAGCTGCGCGAGCAGGCGCGCCGGAGGCGACTGGGCCAGGGCCGGCAGCGGGCGCCGGCCGAGGAGCCCGGCGAGATGGGACGAGAAGGCGGAGTGAGGGTCGACGCAGGTCCAGCCCTTTTCCCGGTGTGGCCACAGATCGGGACAGAGGATAGAGAGCAGCTCGGACGCCGGAGACACCCGGTCTGATCCCACGGCCTGCTCGGTGTCGACGGTGACGAAGTGTGTTTCGTCGAAATCCCAGGATTGAAGGTTGGTTGGCTGCTCGTGGAGCACGGCGTACTCTTCTTCGAGCACCTGGCAGACGTGCAGAGGAAGCGGCATCACCTTGGCGCAATCGGGTCCCCGGGCGTCGGATGCCGTGCCTGGATCTGGAACGGTGTGTGCCATGGCCGCTCCCTCTAGCGAATCTGTTCGGTCAGCCTCGACGGGCTGGGCCAGCCGGATGCCACGGTCGCCACGGACGGAAGATGTCGCGCACGACGGATCGGCGCCTGACCGGCCTTGGAAAGCGAGATTCGCGCCAACGAGGAGGGCCGACCACCATCGCGCCCGTTCCGGCTGCAGCGACGGTCAGTTTGGTGCCGGGCCTCGGTCGCATGCCCGGCGCCGCTTCTCGAGCGAGTGCACCGCAAACAGGGCAGTCGACAGCCCCGAGACGCCAGGATCCGCTTGAAACCGTCGGAGAATCGACGGGTTCGCGACGCTGCACACCAGACTGTGCACCCTGCACTGTGGACAGTGCAGGCAGGGACCATGCCGCGGCGCTCGCCGTGACGGGCGCTCAGCGACGGGCGCGCTTCGCGGCCGCCGCGACGAAGCGCTCGAAGAGCCGGCGGGAGGGCGCGTGGCCGGCCCGGGCCAGCTCCTCCGGGTGCCACTGGACCCCCACCAGAAAGGCCCAGCGGGCCGCGTCGGCAGGCTCGACCCCCTCCACCAGCCCGTCCGGAGCGTGGGCGACGGGGGTGAGCAGCGGCGCCAGCCCCTTGATGCCCTGGTGATGCAGGCTGTTCACCTCGATCTCCTCCAGGCCGAGGAGATCGCAGAGGGCGCTACCGGACCGGACGGCCACCGGATGATGCGGCTCGGTGCGGGCACGGGGCGACTCTCCGCAGCTCTGGTCGTGCCCGAGGTGCTCCGGCCGGTCCGCGGTCAGATCCTGGTAGAGCGTCCCGCCGAGGGCGACGTTCAGCACCTGGACCCCGCGGCAAATCGCGAGCACCGGAAGGTCCTCCGCCAGTGCCCACTCGAGGAGTGTGAACTCGAGCGCGTCCCGCTCCGGCACGACCTCCACGTTCGGGCGCACGACCTCCTCGCCGTACCGCTCCGGGGCCACATCCTCACCGCCCGTCAGCACCAGCCCGTCGAGGAGATCGAACAGTGCGCGGAGCGATGGGCCGCCGTGGGCCGGCGTGACGATGAGAGGGATCCCGCCCGCCTCCTGGATCGCCACGATGTACGGCTCGTTGAGGAACGTCCGCCGCGTGCCGAGCCGAGTCGGCATGACCGACGCCGTGAGACCGATCCGGGGAGGCACGGCGCCACGCTAGCACCGCGCCACCTCGCCTGTCAAAACGCCGATTTGGATTGACCCCCGGCCGCGGTCTGTGGTGCGATAGCGATCGGCTCTTGCGGAGGGGCCCACTGACACGATGACCGTCGATTCCTATCGCCCGTCCAGCGAGCGCCCCGCCCCAATCCCCGATTCGGCCTCTGCCAACCCGGGGCCGCACGCGGGATCCGGTCCAGCGTCCTCCCTGCGCGCCAGTCGCCCGGAAGCGCTGGGGACCCGCCACGCTGTTGCCGCCGGGCACCCACTGGCGGCCCTCGCGGCGCACCGCATTCTCGAGGCCGGGGGCAACGCGATCGACGCGGGGGTGGCGGCCGGGATCTGTCTGGGCGTCGTCCATCCCGACATCGTGAGCTTCGCGGGCGTGGCCCCGATCATGGTCTACGAAGCGGGCCGCCGCACGGTGACGACGATCTCGGGTCTCGGCGTCTGGCCGGCCCGGGCGAGCCTCGAGTTCTTCCGGGACCACTGCGGCGGCGACATGCCCGAGGGGCTCCTCCGCACCGTCGTCCCGGCGGCGCCTGATGCCTGGATCACCGCGCTCGAGCGGTTCGGCACGCTCGGCTTCGCGGAGGTCGCCCAGCCGGCGATCGAGTGCGCGCGGGACGGCTTCCCGCTCGGCCCGTTCGTCGCCCGGATCATCGGCGACAATGAGGCCGCGTACCGGCGGTGGCCCACCTCGGCCCCGATCTTCCTGCCCGGCGGCCAGGCGCCCCGGGCCGGCCAGCGCTTCGTCCAGGCCGACCTCGGGCGAACCCTGACCTACCTGGCGGACGAGGACCGCGCCGGACGCCGCGACGGCCGCGCCGCCGGGCTCGCCGCCGCGCGCGACGCGTTCTACCGGGGGGACGTCGCCGCCACCATCGCGCGCTACCACGCCGCGGAGGGCGGGCTCCTCACGCAGGACGACCTCGCCGCCTTCCGCGTCGGCGTCGAGCCGCCCGTGCGGGCCACGTTCGGATCGCGCACGGTGGTGACCTGCGGCTTCTGGTGCCAGGGTCCGGTGCTCCTCCAGATGCTCCAGATCCTTCAGGACATCGACCTCGCCCGGCTCGGGCACAACACGCCGGACTACGTCCACACGGTCACGGAGGCGATGAAGCTCGCGTTCGCCGACCGGGAGGCCTTCTACGGCGATCCCCGCCACGTCGAGGTGCCGGGCCCCGGCCTCCTCGACCCGGCCTACGGCGCCACTCGCCGGGGGCTCATCGACCCCGGACGGGCCTGGCCCGCGATGCCACCCGCGGGCTCGCCGGCCGGGGCCCTTCCCCGGCCCGCGGCGGCCGCCGTCGCGGCCCACGCCGGAGGCCCGGCGGCCCTCGGCACCTCGTACGTCGCCGTGGTGGACCGCGACGGGAACGCCTTCTCGGCGACCCCGAGCGACGTGTCGACGGACACGCCGGTCATCCCCGGCACCGGGCTCGCCGTCTCCTCACGCGGCTCGCAGGGCTGGCTCGTGCCGGGCCACGCGAGCGCCGTCGCCCCGGGCAAGCGGCCCCGGCTCACGCCGAGCCCGGCCATGCTCTTCACGGCGGACGGGGAGGTCATGGCGTTCGGGACGCCGGGGGGCGACGTTCAGGCCCAGGCGATGCTCCAGGTGCTCCTGAACCTCTCCGTCTTCGGCATGAGCCCGCAGCGGGCCGTCGAGGCACCTCGCTTCGCGACTCAGTCGTTCCCGGACTCGTTCTGGCCCCATCGCTACTTCCCGGGCCGCGTCACCCTCGAGGGCCGCATCCCCGAGACGACGGCCGAGGCGCTCCGTGCCCGCGGCCACGACGTGCAGCGCTGGGGTGACTGGGAGTGGCGGGCGGGCGGGGCGTGCCTGGCGCGAGTGGACGCGCATGGCGTGCGGTGGGGCGCGGCGGATCCCCGGCGCGATTCCTGGGCGGTGGCCTGGTGAGAGGCGCGCCGCGCCGCGACTGGCGTCGCCGGACGCTGCGGACACCCGGGGGCCGGCGGCTCAGAGTGCTGGCACGGAGCGGCCGGATCCTCACGCTCCTCCTGACGATGACCGGCTGCGCGATCGAGGCCCCGCGGCCGACGGTGATGCCGGATGGACTGTCGGGCCCGATTGCCCTGGTCCCGCCGCCCGTCCTCTCCCGGTTCGGGGAGTGGCGAGGCGAGGGCGGCGCGGCGCGCCCGGCGCGCCACGCCGGGATCGACATCCGCGCGGCGTCCGGGACGCCAGTGCTGGCCGCCGCCGACGGCATCGTCCTCCGGACGGGCTCGCAGGTCTACGCCGGACGGCTGGTCGTGGTCGCGCACGAGGTCGATCGGGCGACCGTCTACTATCACCTCTCGGCGATCGAGGTCGCGGCCGGCCAGGAGGTGCGGCGCGGTGACGTGATCGGACGGGTCGGGGCGAGCGGGAACGCGACGGCCCCGCATCTGCATTTCGGGCTGTGCCGGCGCGAGGGTGGACAGTGCGGCGAGCGGATCGACGGCGGCTGGCAGGATCCGACCCGGAACTGGATCGCCGACAACCCCTGCTTCGTGTCGGGGCGGGCGTACCCGCCCCAGGGCGAGCACCTCACCTATCCGGTGCCGTGCCACGCCAGCGTCGGGACGAGCCTTCCGTCCGAGCGCGCCCCCGGAGGGCTCTCGCGGGCCCGTGCCCTGCTCCCGCCCGCGTAGGCGGGGCCGGCATTACGCGTCGACCGCTTCGACCACCTTCCTGAAGGTCAGCTCGTCACCGAGGGCATCGACCCGCACGGTGTCCCCCGGCTGAAACTCGCCCTCGAGGAGCCGTAGCGCGAGCGGGTCCTGGACCCGCCGCTGGAGCGTGCGCTTCAGCGGACGCGCGCCGAACACCGGGTCGAAGCCCTCTCGGGCGAGGAGCGCCTTCGCCCCGTCGCTGAGCTCGAGGGTGATCCGCTTATCCGCGAGCCGCTTCCGGAGGTGCGCCGACTGGATGTCCACGACCTGCTTGATCTCCTCGAGCCCGAGCGACCGGAAAACGATCACCTCGTCGATGCGGTTCAGGAACTCGGGGCGGAGATGCTGGCGCAGCTCCTCGAGCACCAGCGGGCGGACCTTGTCCGGATCCGCCACCTCCCGGAAGTGGTGGCTGCCGAGGTTCGAGGTCATGATCACGACGGTGTTCCGGAAGTCCACGGTCCGCCCGTGGCCGTCCGTCATGCGGCCGTCGTCGAGCAGCTGGAGGAGCGCGTTCCAGACGTCGGGATGCGCCTTCTCCACCTCGTCGAAGAGGACGACCGAGTACGGGCGCCGCCGCACCGCCTCGGTGAGCTGGCCCCCCTCGTCGAAGCCGACGTAGCCCGGCGGCGCGCCGATGAGCCGGGCGACCGCGTGCTTCTCCATGTACTCGGACATGTCGATCCGGACCATGGCCCGCTCGTCGTCGAACAGGAACTCCGCGAGCGCCCGCGCCAGCTCGGTCTTGCCGACACCGGTCGGGCCGAGGAACAGGAACGAGCCGATGGGCCGGTTGGGATCCGACAGGCCCGAGCGCGCGCGCCGGACCGCGTTCGCGACCGCGCGGATGGCCTCCGGCTGGCCCACCACGCGCTGGCCGAGGCGCTCCTCCATCTGGACGAGCTTCTGGACCTCGCCCTCGAGGAGGCGCGTCACTGGGATGCCGGTCCACTTGGCCACGACCTCGGCGACGTCCTCCTCGTCGACTTCCTCCTTCAGGAGGCGCCCCTGGCCATGCTGCTCGGCCAGGCGGGCGTTCGCGGCCTCGAGCTCTTGCTGGAGCTGGTGAAGCGTGCCGAAGCGCAGCTCGGCGGCCCGATTCAGGTCGCCGCGGCGCTCGGCGTCCGCCATCGCCGTCCGCGCGGCGTCGATCCTCTCCGTGATCTTGCCGATCTGCCCGATGGCGTCCTTCTCGACCTGCCAGCGCGCCCTGAACGCCGCCGACCGCTCCTTCAGGTCGCCAAGCTCCCGGTCGAGGCGCTCGAGGCGCTCCCGGGACGGCTCGTCGCTCTCCTTCGCGAGGGACACCCGCTCGATCTCGAGCTGCATGATGCGCCGCTCGATCTCGTCGAGCTCGGCCGGCACGGAGTCGATCTCGATCCGGAGCCGCGAGGCGGCCTCGTCGATCAGGTCGATGGCCTTGTCGGGGAGGAACCGGTCGGCGATGTAGCGGTGCGAGAGAACGCCGGCCGCCACCAGCGCCGAGTCCTTGATCCGGACCTTGTGGTGGACCTCGTACTTCTCCTTGAGCCCGCGGAGGATCGCGATGGTGTCCTCGACGGAGGGCTCCTTGACGAAGATGGGCTGGAAGCGGCGCTCGAGCGCGGCGTCCTTCTCCACGTGCTTCCGGTACTCGTCGAGCGTGGTCGCGCCGATGCAGCGGAGCTCCCCGCGCGCCAGCGCCGGCTTCAGCATGTTCGAGGCGTCCATCGCGCCCTCGGCGCCGCCGGCGCCGACCAGCGTGTGGAGCTCGTCGATGAAGCAGACGACCTCCCCGCCGGCCTCGCTGATCTCGCGGAGCACGGCCTTCAGCCGATCCTCGAACTCGCCGCGGTACTTGGTCCCGGCGATGAGGGCGCCAAGGTCCAGCGCGACCAGGCGCTTGCCCTTGAGACCCTCGGGCACGTCGCCGGCGACGATGCGCTGCGCCAGCCCCTCCACGATGGCGGTCTTGCCGACGCCGGGCTCACCGATCAGGACCGGGTTGTTCTTGGTCCGGCGCGAGAGCACCTGCACGACGCGGCGGACCTCGTCGTCGCGCCCGATGACCGGATCGAGCTTGCCCTTCCTGGCGAGCTCGGTCAGGTCGCGGCTGTAGCGCTCGAGCGCCTGGTACTTGGCCTCGGGGTTCTGGTCCGTCACCCGCTGGGAGCCGCGTACGTCGACGAGGGCCCGGTAGAGCCCGTCCTTCGTCACCCCCGCCTGGCGGAGGATGCGCCCCGCGGCGCCCTCGGCTTCCTGGGCGATCGCGACCAGGAGGTGCTCGGTGGAGCAGTAGTCGTCCTTCAGCCGCTCCATCTCGTCCCAGGCCGCGTCGAACGCGGCCTTGAGCCGGGGACCCATGTACTGGCCGCTCGCTCCGCTCACCTTCGGCAGGCGCCGCAGCTCACTCTGGACGTCTCGCCGGATCGCCTCCGGCCGGGCGCCGAGCTTCGACAGGAGGGCGCTGACAACGCCGTCCTCCTGCTCCACCAGCGCCAGCAGCAGGTGCTCGGGCTCGATCTGCTGGTGGCCCTCTCCGTCTGCCAGCGTCTGGGCGGCCTGGACGGCCTCCTGGGCCTTCACGGTGAGCTTGTCGAACCGAAACGGCGCCATTGCGCCCTCCTTACCCCCGAATACGCGCGATCCCGCGACGCCCTCGCGCGGGATCTACTCCGGAGTCTAGCAGCGGGTTGGGCGCTGTCAAAAAGCCGTCACCCCCCGTCACCCCGTGGACACCCCTGCGCGTGTCCGCCCTCACGCGGCGCGGGCCGCGACCGTCAGGCCGGATCGCGCGGGGGGGCGGGACGGAGCTCGCGAAGCTCCTCGAAGAGGGCCCGCTCGCGCGGGGTGAGATCGCGCGGGAGGACGAGCCGGACGCGCACGAGCTGGTCGCCCCGGCCGCCCTTGACGTGAGGCAGGCCGTAGCCAGGCAGGCGGAAGGTCCGCCCGCTACTGGTCTCCGGTGGGATCTTCATCGAGACCTTGCCGCGGAGCGTGGGCACCTCCACCTCGGCGCCGAGCGCGGCCTCCCAGACGGCCAGGGGGAGCTCCACGTAGACGTCGTCCTCACGGCGCTCGAAGACGGCGTGAGGCTGCACACGAACCCGCAGGTAGAGGTCTCCGCGCGGGCCGCCCACTCCGGCCCCGCCCTCGCCCGCCGCGCGCACCCGCGAGCCGTCACGGACGCCGGCCGGAATCTTCACCTCCACGCGGTGGCTGCGAGTCACCTGGCCCGTGCCGCCGCACGTCCCGCAGGGCTCCTTCCCTTGCCGGCCCGAGCCGCGGCAGGTGCCGCACGGCTCGAGCTGCTGGAACTCGAGCGCGCGTCGCGTGCCGGCGTGGGCCTCCTCCAGGGTGATCTCGACCTCGGTCTCGACGTCCTGGCCCCGGCGCGGCCGCCCCCGACCGCCGAACAGCCCCGGGTCCTCGAGGTCGACGCCCTCGAACCGGCCCCCGCGCGCCCCGAGGTCGCCGAAGAACGTGCGGAAGAACTCGGAGAAGTCGCCGAGGTCGCCGGACTGGTCGACGTGCACCCGGTAGCCGCCCGGGCCCCCGCCGCCGGGCCGGCCTCCGAACCCGCCCGCACCCTGGTCGGCGTAGCGCGCCCAGTCTGACCCCAGCTCGTCGTAGCGCCGCCGCTTCTCGGGGTCGGAGAGGACCGCGTTCGCCTCGTTGATCTCCTTGAAGCGCTCGGCGGCGCCCTTGTTGCCCGGATTCTGGTCGGGGTGGTACTTCCGCGCGAGCTTCCGGTAGGCCTGCTTGATGGCCTTGGCGTCGGCGGTCTTCTCGACCCCTAGCGTCTTGTAATAGTCCTTGTAGGCGACGGACACGGTTGGATTCTAGCAGGCGCGGGGCCGCGCCCGCGGTCAGGCGCCGGCGGGGACCGGGTCCCCGGCCAGGAGGCGCCGGAGCTCCTCGCCCTCGAGCGTCTCCCGACGCTTCAGCACCTCGGCGGCCCGGAGCAGCGTCGACTTCTTCGCGCCGAGGACCCCCCGCACGCGGTCGTAGGTGTCCTCGACGATGCGCCGGACCTCCTCGTCGATGGCGCGGGCGGTCTCCTCGCTGTACTGGCGCTCCCCGCCTTCCCACCCGGGCCCGCCCCGGCGCAGGAAGCCCGGGCCATCGCTGCCGCCGAAGGTGAGCGGGCCGAGGCGCTCCGACATCCCGTAGCGCACGACCATGGCCCGGGCCAGCGCGGTCGCCCGCTCGAGGTCGTTGTGCGCCCCGGTCGAGAGCTCTCCGTACACGAGCTCCTCCGCGACGTGCCCGCCGAGGAGCACGGCGATCCGGTCTTCCAGCTCCGCGCGCCGCAAGAGGTAGCGGTCCTCCGTCGGGAGCTGGTACGTCATGCCGAGCGCCCCGACGCCCCGGGGGATGATCGTCACCTTGTGCACCGGGTCGGCGTGGGGCACCGAGAACGCGACCAGGGCGTGCCCCATCTCGTGGTGCGCGACGATGTCGCGTTCGGTCTCCGAGAGCACGAGGCTCCGGCGCTCGAGCCCCGCCACCACGCGGTCGATCGCCTCCTCGAGCTCCCCTTGCCCGACGTCGTCCCTCCCCTTGCGGGCGGCGAGGAGCGCGGCCTCGTTGACGATGTTCGCGAGGTCGGCGCCGGCGAACCCGGGCGTGCGCGCGGCGATCACCTGGAGGCTCACCTCCGGCGCGAGGCGAACGTGGAGCGCGTGGATCCGGAGGATCGCCTCCCGGCCGCGGACGTCCGGCCGGTCGACCACCACCTGGCGGTCGAACCGCCCCGGTCTCAGGAGCGCCGCGTCCAGGACCTCCGGGCGGTTCGTCGCCGCCATGATGATGACGCCCTTCGAAGCATCGAAGCCGTCCATCTCGACCAGGAGCTGGTTGAGGGTCTGCTCGCGCTCGTCGTGCCCTCCCACGAACCCGGTCGCGCCGGCCCGGCTCTTGCCGATCGCGTCGAGCTCGTCGATGAACACGATGCAGGGCGCCTTCTCCTTGGCCTGCTCGAAGAGATCGCGCACGCGCGCCGCCCCGACCCCCACGAACATCTCGACGAACTCGGAGCCGGAGAGGAAGAAGAACGGCACGGCGGCCTCGCCGGCCACCGCCCGGGCAAGGAGCGTCTTGCCGCTCCCCGGCGGCCCGACGATCAGGACCCCCTTGGGGATGCGGCCGCCGAGCCGCTGGTACTTCTGCGGGTTCCGGAGGAAGTCGACGACCTCCATCAGCTCCGCCTTCGCCTCGTCGACGCCCGCGACGTCGGCGAAGGTCGTCTTGAGCTCCTTGCGGTCGTAGATCTTGACCTTGGAGCGTCCGAAGGTGAGCGCCTGGGTCGGGCCCCCGCCCATCCGCCGCATGAGGAAGATCCAGATCGCGGCCATCACCCCGATCGGGAGCAGCCACCCGAAGATGAGGTCGCGGACGAGGGTCGAGTCGATCCGCCCGGAGAACTCGACCCGGTGGGTCTCGAGCTCGCGCAGAAGCGCCGCATCGTCGGCGCCGGGAATGCGCACCACCACGATCAGCGTGCCCGGCGTCCACCCCGTGAAGCGCACCAGCCAGTCGGGGCCCGGTGCCTCGGCCCCCTTGAGCGGCTCCTTGAGGACGCCCTGGATCTCGCGCTCCCCGAACGAGACCCGCGCGACCCGGCCCTCCCGGACCCACTCGACGAGCCGGCTCATCGGGATCTCCTGGGCCTGCGGCGCGAGCAGCCAGCTCTGCAGGAAGACCAGGACGACGATCGCGACCGCGACGTAGAGGGCGGAGAATCTGGCTTGCTGGCGGGCCCGGAGCTTCATCCCACTATTTCCCGCCAAAAATGCTAGCGGAGGGGGTCACCCCTGTCAAACCGCGGGTCTCCAGTTGCCTGGAATCCTTGAAGGGCCCCCGTCGTCGCGAATACGTCGAGTTTCAGGGGCCGGGGCGAGGAGCGAGCAGCGCGAGGACGCAGGGCGGCGGCGCCCCGAGGCGTATGCCGCATACGTTGAGGGGCGCCGGCGCCCGAGGACGACGCGAGGCGACGCTCATCGCCCCGGCCCGCTAGAACTTGACGGCCGGGGGCGTCTGGCTGCCCGGCGTCGCCTCGAAGAAGGCCTTCTCCCGGAAGCCCCGGAAGGACGCGACGATGCTCGCCGGGAAGCGCCGGACGGCGGTGTTGTACTCCCGCACCGTCTCGTTGTAGCGGCGCCGCTCGACTGCGATCCGGTTCTCGGTCCCCTCGAGCTGGCTCTGCAGCGCCAGGAAGTTCTGGTTCGACTTGAGCTCCGGGTAGCGCTCCACGGTCACGAGCAGCCGACTGAGCGCACTCCCGAGCTGGGACTGCACCTCCTGGAACTTCCGGAGCGCGGCCGGATCGTTGAGGACCTCGGGGGTGATCTGGATCTGCGAGGCCGCCGCCCGGGCGCGCGTGACCTCCTCGAGCACGGTGCGCTCCTGGGCCGCGAACCCCTTGACGGTCTCCACGAGGTTCGGGATCAGGTCGGTGCGCCGCTGGTAGACGTTCTGGACCTGCGCCCACGACTCCTGGACCGCCTGGTCCTTGGCGACCAGGTCGTTCCCGACCGAGACGAACCAGCCGGCGGCGCCGAGGACCACAAGCGCCACGACCGCCAGCACGACGAGCCCGGTCTTCACGGGCCGGAGTATAGCACCGGGGGGAGGTCGCACCCGGCGTCAGCGCCGGCCGAGGGTGAGGGCCAGGCCTCCGGCGACGAGGACGAGCCCTGCGCTCCCGACGGCTGCCCGGGCGCCGATCAGATCGGCGGCGGCGCCGAGCACGAGCGGGCCCAGGATCATGCCCGCGTCCATGGCGATCCGGTAGACGGCGAAATGCCCGGGTGGCATCGGCGTGCCCACCCGGTCGGCGAGCACGATCGCGGGCACCATCCACACCGCGAAGCCGCCCCCCACGAGGGCGAGTCCCAGCACGAAGACCGCGGGGTGCGTTCCGGCCGCCATGACCAGGCCACCCAGCGCCACCGCGAGGCCCCCGCCGAGGAAGACAGGCTCGCGGCGGACCCGGTCGATGACGATCCCGATCCCGAGCAGCCCGGCCAGCTCCGTCGCGTACCCGGCGCTCAGCGCGAGGCCGAGGGCACCCGACGAGAGCTCGTATCCCGCGGCGCCGAGGAGCGGCGCGAGGGTCGCGAAGAGGCCCGACCACGTCATCGAGAGGCTCAGGCTGGCGCCGTATACGGGGAGGAGCCGCCGATGCGCGGCGCGGCCCTCGGCGCGGCCGGATGCTTCCGGTTGAGCGACGCGCCGTCCCGCCTCGGACCCAAGTCTCGGCCACACGAGTCCGCACAGGAGGAGCACGGGGCCCGCGCCCACGAACACCCAGCGCCAGCCGACCGCGCCCGCGATGAAGGCGCCCAGCGTGCTCCCGAGTCCGAGGCTCAGGATCGCCATGGCCTCGAAGGCGTTCGTGAGGCGGCCGCGCCAGGCGGCCGGCGTCGACTCGAGCAGCTCGGCGAAGATCGCGAGGAACGCCGCCGAGGCCCCGATCCCCATGACCAGACGCGCGACGAGGAAGGACGGGAACCCCCGAGCCAGCCCGCAGGCCACCACGCCCGGCACCAGGAGCGCGAGGCCGACGAAGACGACCGCGCGCGTGCCGTGGCGCGCGCGCAGCGCGCTCGCCGGGTAGCTCGTCCCCAGGCGGCCGACCGCGTAGAGCGTGTTGACCAGCCCGACCTGGAGCGGGGACAGCTCCCACTCGGCCGCCAGGAGCGGCAGGAGCGGCGGCACCATCCCGACGGTGAAGGCGGTCAGCACGTCGACGACGAAGAGGGGCAGGAAGGGCCGGATCGCCGCCCCGAACGTCCGCGGGTCCGCCGCCTCCGGGGCCTCCGGCGGCGCGGTCATCGGCGGAGCACGCGCGAAGGCGAAGGGCCGCCGGTCAGGAGCGCCCGGCGTCCTGCATGGCCCGCCAGAGGCGCTCGGGCGTGATCGGCAGGCGTGTCAGGCGCACGCCGACCGCGTCGCGAACCGCGTTGGCGATCGCGGGCGCCGTCGGGACCATCGCGGGCTCACCGATCCCCCGCGCGCCCCAGGGGCCCATGCCCTCGCCCGACTCGAGGACGATCGTCGTCACGTCGGGAACGTCGAGGGCGGTCGGGATGAGGTACGTCATCAGGTTCGGCGTCAGGGTCACCCCCTCCGCCACCAGGTCCTCCTCGAGGAGCGCGTAGCCCAGGCCCATCGCGGCGCCGCCCTCCATCTGTCCCTCGACCGAGTTCCGGTTGATGGCGCGCCCGACGTCGTAGCACGCTGCGAGCGCCAGCACCGCTACCTCGCCCGTCGCCTCGTCGACCTCGACGTCGGCCGCCTGCGAGCCGAAGGTGAAGTCCGGGAAGACCTTGCCCTGGCCGGTCTCGAAGTCCATCACCTGACCCGCCGGGGCCTGATAGATCGCGAACGCCGACCGCGGGCGATGGGCGCGCGCGCAGGCCGCGGCCAGCTCCCGGAACGCGACGCGACGGTCCGGCGCGCTCCGCAGCACCCCGGCGCCGTCCGCGAGATCGATCGCATCCGGCTCCGCGCCCAGGAGCTCCGCGGTCTGAGCGCGGAGCGTCTGCCGGAGCTCGCTCGCGGCCTTGTGGACCGCCGACCCCGACATGTAGAGCTGCCGGGTGGCGGTCGTGGTGCCGGCGAGGGGCGTGAGCGCCGAGTCCCCGATGTGGACGGCGATGTCCGCCTGGGGCAGCCCGAGGAGCTCGGCGGTGATCTGGACCAGCGAGGCCGCCTGGCCGCCGCCGATGTCGGGGACGCCCGCGCGGACGAGCACGGTGCCGTCCATCTGGAGCTCGACCCACGCGCTCGACCAGTCGTGGAGCCAGACGATCCGTCCGTACGAGGTGAGCGCGGAGGCGACCCCCCGCCCCACGCGCTTCCCCGGGCCCGAGGGCGCGCGCCGGGGCCCGAGGGCATCCCAGGCGCGCCGGGCGGTCTCGGGCAGCCACACCGCGGTCTCGAGCTCCTGCCCCGAGGCCAGCCGCTCGCCCTTCCGGAGGTAGTTCCGCTCCCGGAAGGCCAGGGGATCGAGGTCGAGCGCGCGGGCCAGCTCGTCCATCTGGCTCTCGTATGCGAACGCCGGCTGCGCCGAGCCGAAGCCGCGAAAGGCGGAGGTCGGGGGATTGTTCGTCAGAACCGACACGCCGTCCACCTTGACGTGGGGTATGCGATACGGCCCCGCGGCGTGGACCATCCCGTAGAGGAGCGTCAGCGGCGACAGATACGCGTACGCGCCCGAGTCGGAGGTCAGCGCGACCTCGATCGCGACGAGCGTGCCGTCGCGCCGCGCCCCGTGCTTGTAGCGCATGACGAAGGGGTGCCGCTTGGTCGGCGAGAGGATCGACTCCTCGCGTGAGTAGCAGAGCCGCACCGGGCGCGTGGTCTTCCAGACCAGGAGCCCGAGGAACACCTCGACCGTCACGTCCTCCTTGCCCCCGAAGCCCCCGCCGATGTACGGGGCGATGATCCGCACCCGGGAATGGGGCAGCCCCAGCACGTTGGCGACGTCGCGGAAGTGCTCGATGACCTGCGTCGCCACGCGGATCGTGATCACGCCGTTCTCGTCGAGCCAGGCCACGCCGGCCTCGGGCTCGATGAAGGCGTGGTCGATGAAGGGTGTCCGGTACGTCCGCTCGACGATCACGTCGGCCTCGCGGAACCCCGCCTCGACGTCGCCCTTGCGGATCTTCCAGCGCGAGATGACGTTCCCCGTCGGCTCGAGCTGGGGCGCGTCCGGGCGCGCCGCCACCTCGGGGTCGAAGACGCCGGGCAGGTCCTCGTACTCGACGGTCACCCGGCGGGCGGCGTCCTCGGCGGCCTCCTCGGTGTCGGCAGCCACGAGGGCAACGGGCTCTCCGAGGAAGCGCACGGTCGTGTCCGCCAGCACCTGCGTCCGCGCGCGAAGGGGCCCCACGGTCGTGGTCTGGCCCGGCACGTCGCTGAACAGCACGTTGTGCGGGACGTCGCGGGCCGTGAGAACGCAGCGCACGCCGGGCACGCCCTCGGCCGCGGCCGTCTCGATCCGGAGAAGGCGCGCCGACGGCCGCGATGCCCGCACGACCTTCGCGTGGAGCATGCCCCCCATCGCGAAATCGTCGGCGTAGCGCGTGAGGCCGAAGACCTTGTCGACGGCGTCGGGCCGGGGCGCCCGCTGGCCGACGATCCGGAAGGAGGCGGCGGCGCTCACGGAACTACCGCGGCCCGCTCGACCAGGCGGCGCGCCGCCGCTTCGGCGGCGTCGACGATCTTGTGGTAGCCGGTGCAACGGCAGAGGTTGCCGCCGATCGCCTCGCGGATCTCCTGGCGGCTGGCGTCGGGGCGCGCCGCGAGGACGGCGTAGAGCGTGACGAGCATGCCCGGGATGCAGATTCCACACTGCGCCGCGCCGAGCTCGATGAACGCCGTCTGGAGCGGGTGTGGAGCCTCCGGCGTCCCGAGCCCCCGGACGGTCGTGACCGCGCGTCCGTCGGCCTGGACGGCCAGGGCCAGGCACGAGTTGATCGCCCGGCCGTCGAGGAGCACGGCGCACGCGCCGCAGTCGCCCCGCTCGCAGCCCGACTTGACCTCCGTCGCCGCCAGCCGCTGGCGCAGGACCCAGAGGAGCGTGTCCTGGGGCTCCACCGTCGTGCGGACCCGCGCGCCGTTCAGCGTGAGCTCGATCGGACGCACGGCTCAGCCGCCCTCCGCCGAGGCCAGGCAGCGCGCGACCAGTGCCCGGACCATGGCCGTCCGGTAATCGGCTCCGCCCCGGACGTCCGTGATGGGCCGGGCGGCCGCGGCGGCCAGCCCGGCGGCGTGCGCGATCCGCTCGGGGGTCAGGCCGGCGCCGACCAGGTGGGCCTCCGCGTCCCGTGCGCGGAACGGCCGCGGGCCCACCGCGCCGAGCGCGATCCGCGCGTTCGCGACACGGCCGGCCGGATCGACGGCGACCGACGTGGCGACACTCACGACGGCGATCGCACCACCCTGCTTGAGCCCGAGCTTGTACCAGGCCTGCCGGCCCTCGGCCCGGGGCACCACGACCTGGCGGACCAGCTCGCCGGGCCGGAGGGCCGTGCGGCGAGGCCCCAGGAGGAACGCGTCCAGCGGGACGGTTCGCCCACCCGTCGCGCCCGCGAGCACGACGGCGGCGTCCAGCGCCAAGAGCGGCACCACCAGGTCGGCCCCCGGGCTCGCGTTCGCCAGGTTTCCGCCGAGCGTCGCCTTGTTCCTCGTGAGGAAGTCGGCGAAGTCCCGGGCGGCCGCCCGGAGCGCGGGCAGGCGTGCCTCGACGAGCGGCGAGGCGAGCAGCTCGCCGATGGTCACCCCACCACCGATCCGCGTCGCGCCGTCGTCGGCCGCGATCCCAGCCAGCTCTCCGAGATCGGCGACGTCGACCAGCATCGGCGCCTGGCGACGCCGCTCGCGCAGGTCGACCAGGAGGTCGGTGCCCCCGGCGAGAGCCTGCGCGGCGGGGTTCTCCGCAAGGAGCGTCGTCGCTTGGAGGAGCGACGTCGCCCGCCGGTACTCGAAGGGCGGCAGGAGCACCGCTAGTCGGCCAGGATGATGATCGGGAAGTCGATCGGCCCCTCGCTCGTGATGATCACCGACTGCAGGTCTCCGCCCGCGGCGGCCTGGCGCGTCACGGGAAAGGGCACGATCACGGCGGGCCCGTCCGCCCGCGGCGCCGACGGCCCACTCCCCGGGTTCACGCCGACTCTCGAGCCGGGCGGCGCGAAGCCCCGGACTCCCGTCGTGTCCCGCACCGTCACCTGCGTCGTGCCCGGCGGGAGCCCGGCCGGCACGGACCCCGAGTATCCCCGGATCCCCGTCGTGTCCCGCACCGTCACCTGCGTCGTGCCCGGCGGGAGTCCGCTCGGCACGGACCCCGAGTATCCCCGGATCCCCGTCGTGTCCCGCACCGTCACCTGCGTCGCGCCCGGCGGGAGCCCGGTCGGCACGGACCCCGAGTATCCCCGGATCCCCGTCGTGTCCCGCACCGTCACCTGCGTCTGGGTCACGCCGGACTGGGGAGACGAGGTGCGGGTCGTCACCTGGACCGACGTCCGAGCGGGGGCCGCCCCGAGGCTCGGCTGCCGGACGATGATCGGCACCACGACGCGCGTCTGGCCGGACGCGGAGATCACCGACACCCCCGCGAGCCCCAGACCCATGACGACGCTCAGCACGGCCGTCTCTCGCTTCATGACCGTTCCTCCGATCCGCCTTGAATGGACGGGATCAGGATCACCTCGTCCCCGTCACGGAGCACGGTGCCATCGGCGGCCGACTCGCCGTTGACCGCCGCGTGGAGCTCCAGCGCCGACATGCCCAGCCGTCTGAGCGCCTCGAACACGGTCGCCCCCGGCGGCAGCTCGAGCGCGAAGGTATCGCGGCCGTCCGCCGCCCGCGCGAGCCCGAACACGTACTTCACGGTCACGACCACGCCGTCGATTGCCCTCGTCCCCTCACCGGCGAGCGCGCCGGCTTTTCCGGGCGGCGCCGCGCGCCTTCCGAGCCGGCGAGCGCCGGGCCCGGGCCGCGGGCCGGCCGGGGCGCACGGCGATGGCCTCGACCTCGAGGAGCAGCTCGGGCCGGGCCAGCTCCTGCACCACGACACCCGTGTTCGCCGGGTAGACACCATCAGGAAAGAGCGCCGGGTACTCGGCCTTGCGCCACGCGGCGAACGGCGCCCAGTCCTCGCTGCGCACGAGGAAGGTCGTGAACTTCACGACGTCGCGGAGCGTGCAGCCCGCCTCCGCGAGGACCGCGGCGAGATTGCGGTACACCTGGCTCGCCTGCGCCTTGAGGTCGCCGACTCCCACGATCCGGCCGTCGGCGTCGATGGCCACCTGGCCCGCGACGAACACGAGGCCGGCCGGGGCCGTGAGGAATCCGGCCGAGTACATGCCGATGGGCTTCCCGTCTCCCGTGGGCGTCAGCACCGTCCGTCCCATGTTGCCCTCCTGAGATTCCTCTCGCGTGCCCGGTCAGGTCCGCCGCCGGCGCGTCGGGCGGCGGGCTCGACCCCCCGCGCGCACCCGCCGGCGGGTCCGCGCCACCGGGATGGCCGCAATCGCCCGGATCTCCACCAAGAGCTCCGGGCGCGCGAGCGCCTGGACCACGATGTAGGACTGCGCCGGCAACGGGTCGGTGAAGTACTCCTGCGCGACGCGCCCGGCGGGCCCCATGAGCTCCACGCTGGTCGCGTACACGGTCATCTCCACGACGTGCTCCAGGTCGCCGCCCGCCTGCCGGAGGAGGGTGCGAATGTTCTCGATCGCCTGGCGTGTCTGGGCGGCCGGATCGCCGACGCCGACGAGCTGACGATCAGACCCGTGCCGATCGAAGGCCACCTGCCCGGCCAGGAAAACGAACCGCGCCGGCCCGTCGACCACCGTGCCGTGCGAGAAGGGCCAGACATGCGGCGCTTGCTTCGTGAGGGCGGTGCGCTTCATCTCGTCCTTGGCCGGTCCGCTAGACGTCCCAGCCGCCGTCGACCGTCAGGCACTGTCCCGTCATGTTACGCGACTCCTCACTGGAGAGGAACAGCACCGCGTTGGCGACGTCCTCGGCCGTGGTGACGCGGCGGAGCGCCATCTCCTGCACGTATTCCTCGTAGACCTGCTCCGGCGTCCACCCGCGCTTCTTCGCCTTCTCGCGGCAGAGCCGGTCCATGCGCTCCCCCGCCACGATCCCGGGCGCGACGCAGTTGACGTTGATCCCGTGGGGGCCGACCTCGAGCGCCACCGTCCGCGTGAACCCGCGCACGGCCCACTTGGACGACGAGTAGGCCGCGCGGAGCTTGTAGCCGCGGAGCCCCGAGGTCCCGGCGATGTTGACGATCTTCCCCCGGCCCTGGCGGAGCATCACCGGAACGACGTGCTTGGTCGGGAGGAAGGTCCCGCGCAGGTTGATCGCCAGGAGGTCGTCCCAGTCCCCCGCCCGGATCTCGTGGACGGGCGTCTCGACCGGGCCGGTGCCCCCCGCGCAGTTCACGAGGACGTCGATGCGTCCGAAGGTCTCGACTGCGGTCCGGACCATGGCCTCGACCTGCGCCTCGTCGCGCACGTCGGCGGAGACGACGAGGGTCCGCCGCCCGAGCGCCCGCACCTCGGCGGCCACCGCTTCCAGCGGCGCGGCGGTGCGCGCCGCGAGGGCCAGGTCCGCCCCCTCCCCCGCGAGGCGGAGCGAGATGGCCCGGCCCATGCCCTTCGCCGCGCCCGTCACGATCGCGGTCTGGCCCGCGAGCCTCATGCGTAGCCCTCGAGACGGTCGCGGGCCAGGAGCTCCGGGGAGCGAGCGGCCGGATCGCCGTAACCGCCCCCCCCGCACGTGTCGATCACGACCACGTCGCCCGACCGGAGACGCACGGTCTCCTTCCCCTTGACGTCCTGCGACATTCCGTCCCGCTCGAGCGTGACGCGGTATGGCGCGCCGGCTTCGCCGCCGAACGCGCCCCACGGCGGGACGACCCGGCGCTCGAGCATGGTCGTGAGCGTCGCGTCCGCGAGAACCCGATAGGCGCGCGTGAAGCCGCATCCGCCCCGATGCGCGCCCGCGCCCCCGCTCCCCGGCCGGAGCGCCTGGCGAAGGATCTCCACCGGGTACTCGGTCTCCACCACTTCCACCGGCGTGTTCATGACGTTGGACATGTGGACCCGCATGGCGTGGCCGCCGTCCCGCGCGGCGCCGGCGCCCTCCCCACCCCCGTGGACCTCGTAGAGGATCCGCCACCGCCCGTCCTGGCGGGTGCCGAAGATGAGCAGCCCCGCCGTGGTCGGGCCGCCGGCCGTGATGCGCTCCGGAACGGCCTGGGCCAGCGCCTTGTAGCAGGCGTCCACGACCCGCTGGGATGTCTCGTGATTGCCGCCGACGACCGGGGCGGACGGAGGCGGGCTCAGGATCGTGTCCGGGGGGATGTGCACCGTGATCGGGCGATAGCAGCCGTCGTTGGCCGGAACGTCGGGAGCCACGAGCGACTTCATGCTGTAGTAGACCGCGGAGCAGGTGACGTACGGCGTCGCGTTCACCGGGCCCTTCACGGCGGGGCCGGTGCCGGTGAAGTCGAACGTGGCGCGGCCGCCCCGGACGGTGACGGTCACGCGGACCGGGATCGGCCGGTCCTCGTGGCCGTCGTCGTCGACCCAGTCCTCGCCCGCGTAGACGCCCTCGGGGATCTCGCGGATCGCGGCCCGCATCAGGGCTTCCGACTCGGCCCGGTAGCGGTCGAAGCAGCCGAGAATCGTGGGCGGGCCGTGGCGGTCGAAGAGCTCCCCCAGGCGCCGGGCCCCGACCTCGACGGCGGAGTACATCGCCCGGCAGTCCCCCTCGCGCTCGTCGGGGCCGCGGACATTCGCCATGATGAGGTCCAGGGCGCGTGTCGGACCCTTCCGGTCGAAGACCTTGATCGGCGCGATCCGGAGCCCCTCCTGGATGGCCTCGTCCGCCCACGGCACGTACGAGCCGGGGACCGCGCCGCCGATGTCGGCCCAGTGGGCGAGGTTGATGGCGAAGGCGACCAGGCGCCCGCCGGCGAACACCGGGCGGATCGCCTTCACGTCCGGCAGGTGGTTGCCGCCGACCTCGGGCAGGTTCAGGTACCACACGTCCCCGTCGCGGAGCTCGCGTCGCGGCACCCGCCGGAGAAACTCCTTCACCGTGAAGCCCATGACGCCCAGGTGGATGGGGATGTCCCGCCCCTGGGCGATCAGCCGGCCGCGGGCATCGGTGAGCGCGCTCGACAGGTCGCCGGCCTCCTTGAGGAGCGGGGAGCGCGCCGAGCGCATGATGATGAGGCTCATCTCCTCCGCGATCGCGTAGATCGCGTGGCGCACCACTTCCAGCGTGACGGGATTGAGACCGGGACGGGGACCCATGGCCGGCCTCAGGCGGGCGGGCGCAGGGTCGCCTGGTCCACGTCGGCTCCCATCCACAGGTTGCCGGCGCGGTCGAGGAGACCGGTCTGGCCCGGATAGACGAGCGTCGTCGCCCACGGGTCCTCGATGAGGGCCGGGCCCTTGATCGGGTGCTCGGGCGGCAGGTCCGCGCGCCGGTACACCGGGAGGGTCGTGGGGCCCGTCTCGGGGAAGTAGGCCTCGTGCTCCGCGAACGGCTGGCCGTGGCCGCCCGCGGGCCACTCGGGGAGGCGCGCCTCGGTGGCCTCGACCCCGGCGCGGATCCGGAGGTTCACGCACTCCACCGCGTCCTCCGTCGAATAGGCATAGAGCCGGCGGTGGAGGGCATGGAAGCTCCGGCGGAGCCCGTCGAGGTCCCCGGTCCACGGCACCTCCAGCTCGTAGTTCTGGCCGACGTAGCGGACGTCGACGCTCGCCTGCATCTCGATGGCGTCCGGCCGGTGGCCCTCGGCGAGGAGCGGGGCGCGCACCCCCGCCGCGAGCGGCGCGAACCGGGCGTCGAGCTCGGCCGCGGTCAGCCCGTCGAGCGGCCGCCGGAAGGTCTGGACGTGATCGTAGGCCACCCCGGCCACGACGCAGCCCAGCGCCGAGAACACGCCCGCGTGCGCGGGGACGACCACCCGGGGCATGCCGAGCTCCTGGGCCAGGCGGCCAGCGTGGAGCGGCCCGGCCCCGCCGTACGCGATCAGCGTGAAGTCCCGGAGGTCGCGACCGCGCTGGACCGAAATGAGCCGGATGGCCCGCCGCATGGCGGCGTTCGCCACCTCGAGAATCCCCGCTGCCGCCTCGGGAAGCCCGAGGGCGAGCGCCTGGGCTACCGGCTCGACCGCCGCGCGAGCGCGGGCCCCGTCGACGCGGATCGCCTCGCCGAGCAAGGCGTCGGCCCGGAGGGTGCCCGCCACGGCGTGCGCGTCGGTGACGGTGGCGGCCGTGCCCCCGAGGCCGTAGCACGCGGGCCCGGGCCGGGCGCCCGCGCTTTCGGGCCCGACCCGGAGCGCCGAGCCGTCGGCGCGGGCGAGCGACCCTCCGCCGGCGCCGATCGATTCGACGCCGACCGAGGGCAGCCGCACGGGTTGCCCGCCGAGCCGGCGCTGGGACAGGTTCTCGGCCCGGCCATCGGCGATCAGGCAGACGTCCGTGGTCGTCCCGCCCATGTCGAAGGCGATGGCGTTCCGGAGACCGGCCGCCCGCGCGAGGAACC
This sequence comes from uncultured Candidatus Rokubacteria bacterium, assembly GCA_963812945.1. Taxonomy (GTDB): domain Bacteria; phylum Methylomirabilota; class Methylomirabilia; order Rokubacteriales; family DASRDR01; genus DASRDR01. Next base: position 316,010 of record CAWEXD010000003.1, read on the forward strand.
GGGACGCCGCGACGCCGCCGGCGGGGCCGGAGATGGCCATGGCGAGCGGCCGCCGGCGCGCGACCGTCGCCGACATCATGGCGCCGCTCGACTGGAGAAGATGCAGCGTCGCCCCGATACCCGCGCGGGCGAGCGAGGCCTCGAGGTCGGCGAGATAGCGGTCCGCGATCGGCATCACCGCCGCGTTCAGCGCCGTCGTCGAGGTCCGCTCGTACTCGCGAAACTCGGCGTTGATCTCGTGGGAGACGGAGACGAAGGGGACGTGCCCCTCGAGGGCCGCGCGGAGGCGCGCCTCGTGCGCCGGATGCGCGTAGGCATGGAGGAGACAAACGGCCACCGCCTCCACCCCGCTGTCCCGCAGCGCCGCGGCCAGCGCGGGCAGCTCGTCATCCGCGAGAGGCACCGTGACCCGGCCGTCGGCGAGGACTCGCTCCGTCACTTCGAACCGGAGGTGGCGGGGCACGAGCGGCGCCACCCGGGGCGCGATGTCGAGCCGGTAGAGCTCCTGGCGACTCTGCCGGGCGATCTCCAGCACGTCCCGGAAGCCCCGCGTCGTAACGAGCGCGGTACGGGCGTGCCGGCCCTCGACGATGGCGTTGGTGACGATCGTCGTCCCGTGCGCGATCGAGCTCGCGTCGGGAGCCAGCGCCTGGAGACCGGCGAGCACACCGCGAGCCGGAGCGTCGGGCGTCGTGAGAACCTTGCGCGAGCGGACCGCCCCCGTCCCGGGCTCGACAGCGACGAGATCGGTGAACGTCCCGCCGACGTCGATCCCGACGCGGACGCTCACGGTGGGCCCGAGATCTACTTCCGCTCCGACCACCTCGGGATCGGGTAGAGGACGTCGCGCGCCGCCACCTCGAACGGCCAGACCGTCCAGTACTTGCCGCCCTGGAGCTGGACGATGATCGCGCGCACGCCCGTGTTCTGGCCCGTCTCGTCGAACTTGACGCCGGTCCAGGGCACGAGGAGGTCCGCCCCCTTGACGTCGGTCTTCGTGAGGGCCACCCGGATCGCCTCCGGCTCGGTCGAGCCGGCGCGGTTGATCGCGTCCACCAGGGTGGTGATGCCCGTGAACGCGCGGGCCGGGAAGTCGTAGAGATCCTTGCCCGCGCGCGCCTTGTAGGGTGGGTTCAGCGCCTTCGCCACCGGGTTCTTCTCGACCAGGTCCGGGGCGAACGGCGAGCGCGACAGGTAGCCCTCGGAGTCCTTGCCCGTGGCCTCGATGAACTTCGGGTCGATGTGCCCGGCGTTCTGCGCCAGGATCATCTTCGGATTCCAGTCCAGCTCCCGGGTCGTCCGCGTGAAGAGGATGGCGTCGGACTGATAGGAGGTGGGGAACCAGACGTCGGGATTCGCGGCCTTGAGCTTCTGCACCTCGGCGGTCAGGGTCGTGCTGTTCGCCCGGTAGGCGAAGTCGGCCACGATCTTGTAGCCCACCTTCTGCGCGAGGGCGCGCTGCGTCTTGGCCGAGTCGGTCCCGAAGAGGGTGTCCTCGTTGGAGATGGCGATCGTCTCGATCTTGACGCTCCGCTTCTTCTGGAAGTCCGCCAGGAAGTCGAACATCGCCTGCGTGAAGTGCTCGTCGTGGGGCGAGGACCGGAAGAACCACTTGAACCCGCGCCGCGTGAGCATCGGCGAGCTCGACTCGGAATTGAAGTGCGGGATGCCGAAGCGCTCCGCGACCTGGCTGGTCGTCGCGGTCACGCCCGATTGCCACGCGCCCACGAGGGCGTGCACCTTCTCCTGGGTGATGAGGCGCTCGGCCTCCGCCTGGCCGATGTCGGGCTTCCCCTGATGATCCGCGAAGACCAGGCGGAGCCGCGCGCCGCCGGGGATGCCGGGCAAGCCCTTCAGCTGCTGGTAGAACGCGCCGGGGATCATGGGCTCCTTGCCGTTGACCATGTCGGCGAAGAGCTCGTAGACGTGCTTCTCGTCGACGCCGGCCGACGCGGTCGGCCCGCTCAAGGGGTAGATGAGCCCGATCACGACTTCCTTCGGCTGGGCACTGGCCGGCGCGAATGGGAGCGTGAGGGCGAGGGCGATCGCGAGAAAGAGGGGCATGAGTCGAGTCCGCATGGCGCCTCCTTCGGAAGTCGGGGCACAGTCAGGGTGGTGGCCGGAATCGAGCGCATCATACGGGGGCCGCGGAACGTGTGTCAACGGCAGGCACGGTGTGGCGCTATGCGCGGCCGGCCATGCTGACCGAGGGCCTCACGCCCGAGGAGCGGGCCGCCGTCGCCGGGCACGTGACGCACCTCGAGCGGCTCGCCGAGGCCAGCGTGGTCCTGCTGTTCGGCCGCACGCAGACGAGCGACCCCTCGTGATGCGGGCCGAGCTCTTCCCGTTCCGGGTCGCCGGCGTCAGCCCGCGCCTCGGCACCCCGGCCTGACCTCGCCGCGCCTCCGGTCCGGCTAGCCCAGCAAGCGCGCGGGGTTCTCCGGGACCATCGTCCGGGTGTCCGCCTCCGGGTGACGGCAGGTCATCACGGGGGCCGGGCCGGGGCCAGCCAGTCCGCCAGCTCGGCGAGGGTGGGAAACTCGCGGTCCGCCTTACCCCCGTCGAACGGCGGCTCGCCGTTCCGGTTGATCCAGGCGTTCGGGATGCCGAGGGTCCGCGCCGGCACCATGTCGTGGAAATAGCCCTGGCCGACGTGGAGCCACCGCCGCGCCCCGATCACCCGGCGGGCCGCGTCGAAGTGCGGCCGCGCGGGCTTGTACGCCCGGACCTGCTCGGCGGTGACCACGAGCTCGAAGTCCACGGTGAAGTGCCGGCGGGTCGCCGCGAGAAGGTCGTCGTCGATGTTCGAGAGGATCCCCAGCGCGTAGCCAGCCGCCCGGAGACGCTCGAGCGCCGCATTGGTATCCGGGAACGGGACCCACGCGGGGAGGCCATCCGCAAGGAAGCTCGCCCGCCCGGGACCGAGGCGCCAGCCGAGCCGGGCCGCCACGGCCCGCGCGGATTCCGCCAGCACGTCGCGATACCGCCGGTGGGCCCCCGCCTCCACGTCCCGCTCCGCGGCCATGTAGGCCTGGATCACCGCCGCGCGCTCGAGCCGCACGCCGTCCGTCCACGCGGCGCGGATGCACGCCGTCGCGAGCCCGCCCTCCCAGTCGATGAGCGTGCCGTAGCAGTCGAACGTGACGACGTCGTACAGGCGGGTCCCCGCCACCTACGGCAGCCAGTCGCGAAGCGGCCGGACCTGGATTCCCGCGCCCTCCAGCCCCTCGCGCACCGCGCGCACGATGCGCTCGGCGCCCGGCGTGTCGCCGTGGCAGCAGATGGTCTGGACCGAGAGGTCGATGTCGACGCCGTCGATCGTCCGCACCTTGCCCTCGGCCGCCATCCGCACGGCCTGCGCCGCCGCCTTCGCCGGGTCGGTGATGAGCGCGCCCGCCTTGCGCCGGGACACGAGCTGCCCGTCCACCTCGTAGGCGCGGTCGGCGAAGCCCTCCGAGGCGACCCGGATCCCCATCTTCCGGCAGTGCGCGTCGTACTTCCCGGAGGCGAGCGTCATGAGAATGAGCTCCGCGCCCGACTCGCGCGCGGCCTGGCCGATCGCCTCGGCGATGGCCTCCTGCGTCTCGGCCATCGAGTAGAGGATGCCGTGGGGCTTCACGTGCTGGAGGTCGGCGCCGGCGGCGCGGCAGAACTCGCGGACGGCGCCGGTCTGGTAGCACACGTAGTCCCTGAGCTCGGCGGGGGTGACGTCCATGACCCGCCGGCCGAAGCCCATGAGATCCGGCAGCGAGGGGTGGGCGCCCAGCGCGACCCGATGCGTCAAGGCCAGCGCGACGGTCTTCCGGATGACGTGCGGGTCGCCGCCGTGGAAGCCGCACGCGATGTTGGCCGAGGTGATGTACGGCATGATGGCCTCGTCGGCCCCGAGGGTCCACCGGCCGTAGGACTCGCCCATGTCGCAGTTGAGGTCGATCACGCTGGCCATCGCGTCACTCCTCCCGGCGCCGCCGGTCCGGCCGGACGCCGCGGCGCGCTCACCCTGAGTCTTCAACCGCGCGGTTCAGCCAGGCCGCCTCGGCGGCGAGCGCGGCGTGCGCGTCCTCGAGCGTCACCTGCCGGAAGCGGACCCGCTGGCCCGGCCGCGTTTGGCCGATGGCGCCGATGTCCACGCCGATGACCGTGGCGATCTTCGTGTAGCCACCGGCCGTCTGGCGGTCCACCAGGAGCACGATCGGCTGCCCCTCGCCCGGGACCTGGATCCCGCCCAGCGGGATGCCATCGGACACGATGTCGTGGCCCCGAGCGTGCGCGATCACGGGCCCCTTCAGACGATACCCCATCCGGTCAGCCTGCGGGGTGACCTCGTAGGGGTCCCCGAGGAACGCGCGCACGCCCTCCGGCGTGAAGCGGTCGGCCTGCGGCCCCAGGATCACGCGGCACTCCCGTTCGGCCGGATAGGCGGGCCGGAGCGACGGCGGGACCGCTCGACCCTCGCGGGCCGCCCCCGGCGGCGGCCCCAGCCCGAGGGCATCCCCCTTCCGGAGCGCCCGGCCTCCCAGCCCGCCGAGGTGGCCGCGCAGGTAGGTCGCGCGAGAACCCAGCACCGGCGGCACGTCGATGCCGCCCGCCACCGCCAGGTACGCGCGGCAGCCGGCGCTCGCCATCTGGAAGCCGAGAACGTCGCCCGGCCGCACCCGGACGGCGGTCCAGGCCGGAGCCTCCTGGCCGTTGACGGTGAACCCCATCGGGGCGCCGGTCGCTGCGACCAGGGCCGCCACTTGCACCTCGAGGCGCGGGCCCTTGATCGTGCACTCGAGCGCCGCGGCCCCGTCCGGGTTCGCGACGAGCCGGTTCGCGGCCACGAAGGCCAGGCGGTCCATCGGGCCGGACGACGGGATCCCGACGCGCTGGTAGCCGAAGCGCCCGAGGTCCTGGACGGTTGTGAGCAGGCCCGCGTCCAGGACGGCGAGGGCGCTCACGACGACGTCTCGGGCCGGCGATGCGCGCGGCTCACGGGTCGACCTCGATGCGCGGGCGATAGGCGCCCGATGCCACGGCCTCCGCGATCGCCTCGAACTCGGCCGGCTCGATCGGCCGGAAGCGAACACGGTCCCCGGCGCGGAGAAGGATCGGCTCCGCGGCCGCGGGGTCGTAGAGGCGGAGTGGAGTCCGGCCGAGCAGCCAGAAGCCCCCCGGACTCTCCACGGAATAGATGGAGCTCTGCGTCCCACCGATCCCGACGCTGCCGGCGGGCGTCTTGACCCGCGGGCGGTCGAGCCGCGGGATCGTGAGCCGCTCGGGCTGCCCGGCCATGTACGGAAGCCCCGGCGTGAAGCCCACGAAGTACACGTAGTGCTCGGCCCCCGCGTGGAGCTCGACGACCTCCGCCGGGGTGAGGGCGAGGCGCCGTGCGACCTCGTCGAGGTCGGGCCCGTGCTCTCCGCCGTAGGCGCACGGAAGCTCCACCCGGCGCCCCCGGGGGGGACGGCGTCCGCGAGCCGGCTCGCCAGCTCGAGGAGCCGCGCGTGAAGCGTCGCCCACGGGAGGACGAGTGGGTCGTACTGGACGAGGAGCGCGCGGAAGCTGGGGACCGTGTCGACGAGGCCCGGCAGCCGCGCGTCCAGGAGGAGGCGTTCGAGCGTGAGCGCGCGCGCGTTGGCCTCGCGGGAGATCTCGTCGCCGAGCTCAACCGACACCGCGCCGTCCCCGGCGGGGAGCAGACGCGGTGCCGCGTAGAGACCCATCGGCGTGGGACGAGCTCGAGCGGGTGGCGGCTAGAGCGCCGCGAGCGCGTGATCCGGGAGGTCCGTGACGAACATGTGCCCAGGCGCGTGCGTGATGACGAGCGGCGGCTTGGCCTCGAGGGCCACCGCCTGCGGCGTGACGCCGCAGGCCCAGAAGACCGGTTCCTCGCCGGCCAGGAGCGTGGGCGGCTCGCCCCAGTCGGGCTTCATCACGTCGCGGACACCGATCAGCGCCGGGTCGCCCACGTGGACGGGCGCCCCGTGGGCCATCGGGTAGCGGGCGGTCACGGTCACGGCCCGCGGCACCAGCGGCGCGGGAATCGGCCGCATCGAGACCACCATCGGCCCCCGGAAGACGCCGGCGGGCCGGCACTGGAGGCTCGTGCGGAACATCGGGACGATCCGCTGCTCCTCGATGTGGCGGACGGGCACACCGGACTGGAGCAACGCCGACTCGAACGTGAACGAGCATCCGAGCAGGAAGGCGACGAAGTCGTCGCGCCACTCGCTCGTGATGTCGGTGACCTCCGCGGTGAGGCGCCCGTCCCGATAGATGCGGTATTTCGGGACGTCCGTCCGGAGGTCCGCGCCGGACGCGACGCCGGCCGGCTCCGGATTTCCGGGGTCCGTGACCTCGATCAGCGGGCACGGGCGAGGGTTTCGCTGGCAGAAGACGAGGAAGTCGTAGGCCTCGGCCCTGGGGAGGATCACGAGGTTCGCCTGCACGTATCCCGGCGCGAGGCCGGCGGTCCCGCCCGTGTAGCGTCCCTGGCGGATGGCCTGCCGGATCTCCTTCGGCGTCTTCCCGATCTCCATCTGGTCCCTCCTCGCTCGGTCTCCGCGTCATTATGGCGCACCGGCACCGGGCCCAGCAACGGGCGCCTGCACCCCGGCACGATCCGGGGGACGGCGCCTCAGCCCGAGCGGTGCGCCGCCGTCCGCACCGCCTCCTCCCAGCGCTCGTAGCGTGGGAAGTGGAACCACTGGAGGAGGAGCGACCAGCCGGCGAGGAGGTAGAAGTCCACGCGACGGCCCCCGAGCAGGAAGAGCACGAGGCCCAGCACCGCCGGCGCCTCGGCCAGCGCCGCCGCCGTGACGGCCCCGGTCCGGAGGCGGGCCAGCACGCTCCCTCGAGCCCCGGGTGCCGCCTCGACCGCACGCCTCACGAAGGGGATGGCGAGCCCCTGGACGCCCGCCACGAGGTAGAAGAGGTATCGAAGGATGTGAGAGTCCACCCCCGCGCCACCCGGGGGCAGTGTCGTCCTCAGCACCTCGACGACGACGGCGTTGATCAAGACGGACGCCACCATGGTGCCGCACACGATGGCGGTCGTCCGGTACGCCGGGCGAAGGTCCTGGAAACCGTCCATGCGCCACTCCACGTCCCGAGGTACGCTGCCGAGGCGCGGTGGGTGATTGTAGCGCGCCACTCCTCCATCGCGCGAATTCCAGTCGTGGCGCGGGGTTGGGCCGAGGGTGGCTCAGCGCCGCGCGGCGACCGGGGAGGCTCCGTTCGGCCAGCCCTTCGCGCCTTGACAGGCCCGGCACCCGGGGCGTAGGGTCCAGGTATGGGTACAGAGCGCCTCTTCGGGGCCGCGATCGTGGCCGCGCTCCTCGTGGGCGGCGTCGCGCATGCCGGTAGCGATCCGGCCACGACGGCGGGCACCCTCCCGGCGCCGAGCGCTCCCGGCGGGGACGATCTGTCGCTGGTCCTCTCGATCCGGGCCTTGGCCGTGGGCTCCACGGCGCCTTTCGTCATAGACACCGAACAGCAGATGGAGCGGGTCAAGGCGCCGACCGGAGCGGGGAGCACTCGCTGGCCCACCGGGGAGATCGCGAAGGGCGTCTACATCAGCGTGATGCCCGCGTGCATCCCGGGGGTGGACGAACCCCTCGGACCGACCCGCCGGGCGACCCGCCGCCGCTAGCCTGGGGCGGCCGGGCCCGACGCCCGGCCGCGAACGTCCGGCCAGCGTTCCCCCCTGAGACGTCAGCCTCGCTTCAGATAGAGGGCTCGTGATTCCCTCGCGGGATCACGTCGGGTTTCGGAAGCTCCGCCGGTGACCCCTCCGCCCCTCCGGATCCGCACGGCGACCGTCGAGGACGCCGCCTCGATCTGCCGGATCTACAACCAGGGCATTCAGGACCGCGTGGCCACGCTCGAGACCGAGGAACGGACGCCCGAAGAGCGCGCCGAGTGGCTCGCGGCGCGCGGGCCGCGCCATCCCGTGCTGGTTGCCGAGGGCGGAGGCGCCGTGTGCGGCTGGGCCAGCCTGAACGTGTTCAACGCGCGGCGAGCCTACGAGCACGTCGCCGACCTGTCGCTCTACGTCGACCGCGGAGCACGGGGCCAGGGCGTGGGCCGCCAGCTCCTCGAGGCGCTCGTCCTGCGGGCGCGCGAGCTCGGCTACCACAAGCTGGTGCTCGCCGCGTTCCCGTGGAACGAGGCCGGCATGCGCGCCTACCGGCGCGGAGGCTTTCGCGAGGTGGGGATCTACCGGGAGCAGGGGCGCCTGGACGGGCGCTGGGTGGACACGATCGTCATGGAGAAGATCCTCGAAGGCCCGACCGCCCACTGAGCGGGGTCAGGCCCTCACTTTGACTTCCGACGTCGGAAATCAAAGCCGGGGTCTAACCCCCGGCTTTGAAAGTCGAGGGCTGACTCCCGGTCAGAAGGGCTGGAGGTAGCCGGTCGCGTCGAAGGCGATCGGGGCGGGATCGCCGGCCTGCGAGAGGTCGTCCCGCTTCGCGACCTCGGGGAGCAGGTTCTCCGAGACGTCCACCTCGGCGATCTTCAGCGTGTTCTTGATCCGGACCACCCGCGCGTCCTCGGCCCGGTCGAGTCCCAGGCACGAGAGCGCGATCAGGATCGCCTCCTGGGCCGAGTCGAGCGTCACCGGCATCTTGCAGGCGGCGGGCGAGCAGGCAGTGAGCCCGTTCACGTACGTCGCCTCCCAGTCGATCTTGTCGACCAGCCGGCGGGTCGTGAAGTCGGCGCTCCCGATGCCGATCGCGTTGCCGTACGTGTGCGCGGTCAGGTCCGAGACCACGATGAACGTGACCTTGGGGCTCGTGTACGGGGGCTCGAAGAAGGTCCCGTGGCGGCCGATGATGTTCGAGTCCATCCCCGAGCCGGAGATGTCCTTGCCCATCTCGTCCACGATCAGGAGGTCGATCTGCTCGAACGGGAGCCGCGCCATCCAGCTCTTGGCGTTCCGCAGGAGCTCCCGCTCGCCGGCTTCCAGGGCGTCCGGAAGGAACGCCCGGACCACGGCCGTCTCGTCGTACCCGTTCTCGACGATGCCGAGACCGAAGGCGATCCGCGCCTTCCGGAGCACCTCGCGGCCGAAGGCCACGACCATGGGCTCGTAGCGGTGCCGGACGGCCGCGCGGTGGGCCTGGACCGCGCCGCGATGCTTCCCGACGCCGATGGTCATCATCTTGAAGAGGCCCGACTCGATCTCGCCGACGAAGTCCGTGTGCGGCTTGACGCGGTTGAGCAGCCCGATCCAGTCGGCCTCCGCCGCGTAGCGGTCGAGCCACACGGGCAGGCCGAGCGCCTCGCCGAGCTGGACCACGTCCATCGTCGCGCGCACGGGGCACCCCATCGTGGCCTCGGTGATGCCGTAGTGCTCGAGGACCGAGCGCTGGCCCTCCGCGGTGCCGCCCCCGTGGCTCCCCATCGCGGGGAAGATGAACGGCTTGGCGCCGAGCGCCTTGACGTGCTCGACCGCCGCCTTGGCGATCACGTCCATGTTCACGATGCCGCGGCTCCCGACCGCCAGCGCCACGCTCTGCCCGGGCCTGATCGGCAGCGCGAGGCCCCCGAGCGTCTGCCGCGCGGCGGCGGGGATGTCCTGGAGCATCGGGCCCGAGAACTGCTGCTTGACTCGGGCCACTCGGGGAGCGTGCGACGCCCGGGGAATGCCGGTCAACCTCATGACGTTCCTCCTGGAGTGCCAGCCGTCACTTGGCCTTCGTCAGCTCACTCGTCACGGCGCCCCCGTCCGTGGTCTTGCCCTGCCACTTCCAGATCCAGCTCTTCCCGTCTTGGCTGTCGTGGAAGGTCATGGTGCCCTTCGATTGGGCCATCTCGTACACCACTCCGCCGTCCACGATCTTCATCATGCCAGGTCGCTGGGCGCCGGGCGCGCCCCTCGCCACGATGTGGAAGGCCCCCGTCTCCTGAATGACCCCCTCGATGGCTTCCGGCGACGCCTGCTGCACGTAGGCCGACCCCGTCCACTTGCCCGCCAGCATCTTGAAGTCGCCCGGCTGCATCGTCCGGGACGATCCGGCCGGGGTCGAGGCGCAGCCCGCCGCCACGCCCGCCAGGATCGCGATCCCCACGACAACGCTATGACGCCACCCCCACTCCGCTCGCGGCTCGCTCGTGCGCATCGCTCGCCCCTTCTGCCCGGGTCGCGCGGCTGGACCGTCGGTCGTCGCCACGCCGGACTCCTCGGATTTCCCCGTGGTTCCACGGCTCCCGGCGGGACCCGCGGGATCGCGGGCGCCGGAGCCGTCTCCCGTATACTCCAAGGGTCCCGGCCCCGCAAGAGCCCAGAAGAAGTGGGACTTTGGGGTGTGAGGCCTTGACTTGATCGGCGCCCGCCACTAGGATAGCGTACTCACCGCACGGGAGGCGCGTGCTCAGCCCCAGGAGCCCAGGTGATTTGAGGAAAAGGTCGTTCCGGCACGGGGCGCTGGCCCCCGTCGCCGCCGTCCTGCTCCTCTCGGGCTGCACGTTCTTCGGGAGCCGTCCGAACACGGTCGCCCCCGCCGCGTCCCTCTACGAGACGGGCGAGCGGCTCCTGCTCCAGGACAAGCTCGAAGGCGGCCCGCGAGCAGTTCTCGTGGCTGGCCGAGCGCCATCCCGAATCGGAGCTGGCGCCGGTGGCCCGGTTCCTGGTCGGCGAGACCTACTACCGCGGGAAGGACTTCGAGAAAGCCGCGACCGAGTTCGACTCGTTCGTCACTCTCTACCCCGGGCACCAGATCGCCGACCTCGGCCAGTACCGGCTGGCCCGCAGCTACTTCGACCAGATGCCGACCCTCGAGCGCGACCAGAAGATCACGGCCCAGTCGCTGTTCGAGTTCCAGAAGCTGATCCGGCTGTATCCGGAGAGCCGCTACGCCCCCGACGCCATCGTCAAGATCGAGGCGTGCCGCCTGCGGCTCGCCCAGAAGGAGCTGTGGATCGCGGAGTTCTACATGCGTCAGGGGAAGTACGAGTCCGCGCTGCCACGGTTCGACACCGTGCTCCGGGACTACGGGCGGACGCAGGCCGCGCCCCAGGCCCTCTACCAGAAGGCCGACGCGCTGATCCGCCTCGGCCGGCAGGACGAGGCGGCGTCTCTCCTCAAGCGGCTGGTCGACGAGTTCCCGTCCAGCGACTGGTCGCGTCGGGCCCGGGACCGGCAGGCCGCCCGCGGCGGTTGACGTCCCCCCACTGAGAGGAGCTCTCATGAGCGAGCGGCTGCTCGAGATCAAGGGCCTGAAGACGCACTTCTTCACCGAGGAAGGCGTCGTGCGCGCCGTCGATGGCATCGACCTCTACATCGACAAGGGCGAGACGCTCGGCGTGGTGGGGGAGTCCGGCTGCGGCAAGACGGTGACGGCGCTCTCGGTCATGAAGCTCATCGCGATGCCGCCCGGAAAGATCGTCGAGGGCCAGATGCTCTACGAAGGCCGCGACCTGGTCACCCTGCCACCGGCCCAGATGCGGAAGGTCCGGGGCAAGGAGATCTCGATGGTCTTCCAGGAGCCGATGACCTCGCTGAACCCGGTCTTCACGATCGGGGAGCAGATCGCCGAGGCGGTTCGCCTCCACGAGGGGCTCGGGCGGCGGGCGGCGATGGACAAGACCGTGGAGATGCTCAAGATCGTCCACATCCCCAACCCCGAGCGGCGCGTCAAGGAATACCCCCATCAGCTCTCGGGCGGCATGCGCCAGCGCGTGATGATCGCGATGGCGCTGTCCTGCAACCCGAAGCTCCTGATCGCCGACGAGCCGACCACTGCCCTCGACGTCACCATCCAGGCCCAGATCCTCGAGCTTCTCAACGAGCTGAAGGCCAAGCTCGGCATGGCGGTCCTCTTGATCACGCACGACATGGGCGTCATCGCCGAGACGGCCCAGCGGGTCATGGTCATGTACGCCGGCAAGGTGGTGGAGGAGGCTCCGGTGAAGGATCTGTTCAAGGAGCCGCTTCACCCTTACACGCAGGGGCTCCTCCGCTCGATCCCCCGGATCGACACAGCGGCGATCCACAAGCAGCGGCTGGAGGCGATCCCCGGCGTCGTGCCAAGCTTGCTCAATCTGCCGCAGGGCTGCCGGTTCGCGCCGCGCTGCCAGTTCGTGAAGCCCATGTACACGGAGAAGGAGCCGCCGCTCAAGGAAGTCAAGCGCGGCCACAAAGTGGCGTGCTGGTTGTACTAGCGGGGAGAGACGACGACCATGGCCGAGCCGCTGCTGCGTGTCAAGAACCTGGTCAAGCACTTCCCGATCAAGGGCGGACTCTTCTCGCGGGAAGTGGCCCGCGTGCATGCCGTTGACGGCATCTCGTTCGACATTCAGGCCGGGGAAACGCTGGGGCTCGTGGGGGAGTCGGGCTGCGGGAAGTCGACCACCGGTCGCTGCATCCTCCGCCTGATCGAGCCGACCTCGGGCGAGGTCTGGTTCGAGGGCAAGAACGTCACGACGATGGACAAGCGGTCGCTCCGCGCCCTGCGACGCGACCTGCAGATCATCTTCCAGGACCCCTACGCGTCCCTGAACCCGCGCATGACCGTCGGCTCCATCGTGGGCGAGGCCCTCATCATCCACAAGCTCGCCAAGACCCGGCGGGAGCGGGAGGAGAAGGTCGCGCACCTCCTGGAGACGGTGGGCCTTCACGCGGATCACATGCGCCGCTACCCGCACGAGTTCTCGGGCGGCCAGCGCCAGCGTATCGGGATCGCCCGCGCGCTCGCCGTCAGCCCGAAGCTCATCGTCTGCGACGAGCCGGTCTCCGCGCTGGACGTCTCGATCCAGGCCCAGGTGATCAACCTTCTCGAAGACCTCCAGAAGCAGTTCAACCTGACGTACCTCTTCATCGCCCACGACCTGTCGGTCGTCGAGCACATCAGCACCCGCGTCGCCGTCATGTACCTCGGCAAGATCGTCGAGGTGGCGCTGGCCAATGATCTCTACTCGAACCCGCGGCACCCCTACACCGAGGCGCTCCTGTCGGCGGTCCCGATCCCCGACCCCGAGGTCAAGCGCCAGCGGATCCTCCTGGAGGGCGACGTCCCGAGCCCGATTCGCCCGCCGGCCGGGTGCCACTTCCACACGCGGTGCCGGATCCGTCAGGTGCCCGGCATCTGCGTGGATCAGGAGCCGCTCCTCAAGCAGGGAGCGTCGGGCCACTCGGTGTCCTGCCACTTCCGGGACTAGCTCCCCAGCCGATCCCCACGCCCGGCCGCGCCGCTCACGCGATCGCGAACACGCGATACGCGACCCAGCCGAGCGCGGCGCCCGCCGGCAGGTCGACCACGTAGTGCTGCTTCGTGAACAGGCACGAGAGTGCGATCAGCACCGGGAAGACGAACGCCCACGTGCCGAGGTGCGGCTGGAGGTAGAGCGCGGTCAGCGTCGCCACGGACGTGTGCATGCTCGGGAAGCTGTTCGACCGGTCGTCGAGCCGCTGCACGAAGGCGAGGAACCGCTCCGACAGCGTCCGCCCACGGTTGATGGCCCGCCACGATTCCGGTGTCGCGACCGGGAACAGCATGAAGAACGCCAACTGCATGGTCAGGAGGCCGAGGAAGCTGAGGGCCAGGTACACGAACTCGCGGGACGACTCGAGCACCCAGCTGGTGTACAGGACACCCGGCCAGTAGAAGAAGCCGTAGATCCAGACCCACGCGGGCCAGAAGGGGATGCGATCGTCGACCGGGAGGCGGAGCTCGCGAACGGGCCGCATGGGATTTCGCTGGCACCAGAAGTAGGGCTGGTAGCCCCCGATGATGAGGATCGCGCCCAGGACCACGTGCACGACGAAGTCGGCGACGGTCATGTTCGAGCCCTCCTCTCAGCTTCGGTCAGCTTCGGCAGCCTTGGCAGCTTGGGCCCTTGCGCAGTTCGGCTCGCTCGGGGTGACGGCGTACGAAGCCTGGATCCGTCCCGAGCGAGAGCGCGGCCCAGGCAGAGAAGCCCGGCCAAGGCGGGCAGGTAGGCCGTCGAGAATCGCCAGAGCAGGTTGTAGAGAGGCGCGGTCCCCGGGGGAACGATGTCGCCCATGATCGAGAGCGAGGCGCCCTCGGCGATGCCGGCGCCTCCCGGCGTCGGGGCGAAGAAGACCAGGAAGACCAGCGCCATCTGGGCCTCGACGATCTCCCGGAGGGTCCCGCCTGCCACCCCGAGGAAGCGCGCGCAGAGGTAGGGCATCAGCGCCCGCGCGAGGAGAAAGCTGACGCTGAGGGCGCAGACCGCCACGAAGCACGCCTTGCCGTGGCGGAGGAAGCGACGGACATCCTCGCGATAGGTGTAGAGGAGGTCCACCAGCCGGGCCGTCGTGGGATCCATCCGGTCGACGGCCGGCCCGACGCGCGCCACGGAAGGCGGCCACCAATCGGCCACGGTCGCGGGACGGCGCAGCGCGCGCCAGACCGCCCGCGAGAGCGTCGCCAGGACGACGCGACAGAGATCCGGCCACGTCGCCCCGAGGAGCAAGGCGGCCGCGATCACCGTCAACATCCACACCGGCGCGAGGAAGAGCGGCCCGCTGGTCCCGATGCCGGCCACCAGCAGCGAGTAGAGCCCGAGCAACAGGAGCCCCACCATGGTTCCCATGAACGACAGGAGGGTCGCGGTCAGGCCGGTCCCGACGCTCACCCCGGCGCCCCGGCGGAGCATGTAGATCTGGCCCGGGCCGCCGCCGGACTGGGACGGCGTGAGCATCGCGATCGCGACGTTGGCGAACTCGGACTGGAGGCAGATCCAGAACGAGACGCCCGGGTGGAGCACGCGACAGATGAGCCAGATGCGCGCGGCTGACGTCAGGCTCTCGACCGGCAGGACCAGCAGCAGGAGGACGAAGTAGCCCCAGCGCAGGTCCGCCAGCGCGGGACCCGCGTGGCCACCCGACACGCTCGCGAAGAGCCACCAGAACACCCCCCCGGTGAGCGCGATGAACAGGATCGCGCCCCAGACGAGCTGGCCTCGGGGCATGGCTGGCATCGCCGGCGATCCCATCCGCTCCGCCACGGCCGCCTCCGCTCCACCCATCGCCGTCCTCCCCGGTGACCCGCACGGAACCGCGGATCTGAGCGGGACATGGGGCAAGGTGGGTGCCATGGCCTGAATTGTCATGTTCCATAGATATTTATGCGTCTAAGACCCACCGGGAGTCGGCCTGGCCTGGGGGTGCACTCGCCGGCAGTGGGGGAAAACTCGCCGATGCCGGTCCCGTAGCCCGCGAGTCCGCCCCGCGCCGGGCGGCGGTTGAGGTTCCCGGTTCCGGCGGGGTAGGATGGGCGCCCCATGCACCCGTCTCTCCTGCCCGAGCTCCTCGGGGACAGCCCCGGGATCGTGACGGTCCGCGACACGGCAGCCCGGCTCCTCCAGCGGCAGTCCGACCGCGGACGGCTTCCGCCGGTCCTGATCCAGGGCGAGACCGGAGTAGGCAAGGGCCTCCTGGCCCGGGCGCTCCACCGGGCGGGCCCGCGCGCGGCGGGGCCCTTCGTCGACGTCAACTGCGCGGCCATCCCGGAGACGCTGCTCGAGTCCGAGCTCTTCGGTTACGAGAAGGGCGCCTTCACCGACGCCCGCCACTCGAAGGCCGGATACTTCCAGGCCGCGAACCACGGAACGATGTTCCTGGACGAAGTCGGGCTCCTGACGGAGGGGCTTCAGCCGAAGCTCCTCAAGGCGCTCGAGGACCGGGCCGTCCGTCGCCTGGGCAGCACGCGCAGCGAGCCCACCGACGTGTGGATCCTCACGGCCAGCAACGACGACCTCGTCGCCGCGATGCGGGCTCGCCGGTTCCGGGAGGATCTCTATCACCGGCTCGCCGTGGTGGTCTTCACGTTGCCGCCCCTCAGGGAGCGCGGGGAGGACGTGCTGCGCCTCGCGGTGCACTTCCTGGACCGTGCGTGCGCCGAGTACCGACTGCCGCCGAAGAGCCTCGCCGAGGACGCGCGCCGGGCGCTCCTCGGCTACGCGTGGCCCGGCAACATCCGCGAGCTGTCCAACGTGATGGAGCGCGTGGCGCTTCTTTCCGAGGCCTCGGTCGTGACCGCCGAGCTCCTCGGGCTGCCGCCAGCGGGGATCACACCGGTCCGCGGGGTGTCCGGTTCCGAGCCGGACGACACGGAGCCTCCCCCGCTCGCGGATGCGATGGGAAGCGTGGAGCGCACGCTCCTCGTCGAGGCCCTGCGTCAGACGGGAGGCAACGTGACGCGCGCGGCCGCGCGCCTCGGGATCTCCCGGGACACCCTGCGCTACCGCATGGCGAAGCACGGCATGGGGCGCGAGGAATCAGACCGGCCGGCGCCCAGCCGCGGTCGCGCGGCCCGGCCCGATCAGGACCCGGCGACGGCTGTCCCCGGCGCCGCTCGAGACCGCCCCGCCCGGCGACAGCGCGCGAGCCGCCGCCCCGGCTGAGCCCGGCGCGCCCCTGGCGGTCCGCTGGGAGGGCCGGAGGCTTGCGTTCCTGCGGAGCGCCCTCGTCGTGCCGCCGGACGCCGACCCAGGCTTCAGCCCGAGCCGTGGCGTCGAGATCCTGGTCGAGAAGGTCCAGACGTTCGGCGGACGGATCGAGGAGATGAGCCCCACGGGCATCGTGGCGGCATTCGGGCTCGAGCCGGTCGAAGACGCCCCGCAGCGGGCCGCCCTGGCCGCGGTGGCGATCCAGAAGGCCGCGGAGCGCGCGGTGGGCAGCGAGAGCGCGCGCATCACCGTCCGCTCGGGGATCGCCGTCCGGCGCGTGCTCGTCGGGAGCTCCCGGGGTGCCGCCCAGGTCGATCTCGATGGCAAGCGTGAGGCGTGGTCCGTCCTCGATACGCTCCTCGGGGCCGCCGAGCCGGGGGCGATCCTCGTCGAGGAGGCTGCGGCGGCGTTCCTGGGCCGCCATTTCGATCTCGCCGCCCTGAGCGGCGGCGCGGGGCGCGGGCCCGTCCATCGGCTGGTCGCATCGGAGCGGCTCGGCACCGGGCTCGGGCGGCGCGCACCCACCTTCGTCGGCCGGGCTCGCGAGCTCGGCCTCCTCTGGAGCCGTCTCGAGGACGCGCTCCGCGGTCACGGCCAAGTGGTCGGGATCCTCGGCGAGGCCGGCATCGGGAAGTCGCGCCTGCTCCACGAGTTCCGTGAGCGGCTCCTCGCCGAGCCCGAGCGGCGCGTCACGTATCTCGAGGGGCGCTGCCAGTCGTACGCCAGCGCCATCCCCTACTTCCCGGTCATGGACGTCCTCCGGGCCAACTTCCGCGTCGACGAGGGTGACAGCGCCGACGTCATCGTCGAGAAGGTCCGCGGCGGCTTCCAGGAGGTCGGGATCGAGGCCGCCGGGGCGGCGCCCTACCTGTTCCGGCTCTTCGGCATCCCGGAGGGGACCGACGCGCTCGCCTCTCTGACGCCCTCGGCGGTCAAGGCGCGGACCTTCGAGGTGCTCCGCCAGCTCATCCTGCTGGGGGCGCGCCGGCGGCCGATCCTGTTCGTCATCGAGGACCTCCACTGGATCGACTCCACGTCGGAGGAGTGCTTCACCACGCTGATGGACAGCGCGGCCGGCGCGCCGGCGATGAGCATCGTGACCTATCGGCCCGGCTACCGGGCGCCGTGGATGGACCGCTCCTACGTCACCCAGGTCGCCCTCCCTCCGCTCTCTCGGGAGGACAGCCTGAGCGTCGTCCGCTCGGTCCGCAAGGTCGCCGCGGTGTCGGACCAGGTCGCCGAGATCATCCTCGACAAGGCCGAGGGGAACCCCTTCTTCCTGGAGGAGCTCTCGCGCGTGGTCGAGGGCTCCGCCGACCCGGCTTCGGGCCCCCCGGTGCCCGACACGATCCAGGAGGTCCTCCTCGCCCGGATCGACCGGCTGGCCGAGGAGCCGCGGCGGCTTCTCCAAACCGCCGCCGTGATCGGGCACGAGGTGCCCCTCCTCCTGCTCCGCGCCGTGTGGGACGGCGAGCTGGACCCCCATTTCCGCGAGCTCATGCGGCTCGAGTTTCTCTATGCCAAGACGGGCGGCGGCGAGCCGCTCTCGGCGTTCACCCACAGCCTGACGCGCGACGTGGCGTACGAGAGCCTGCCGACCGCACGGCGCCGGGTGCTCCACGGCGCGATCGCCCGGGCGCTCGAGGCCATCTACGCCGATCGGCTCGCGGAGGTCTACGACCGGCTCGCGTATCACTACAGCCGGACCGACGAGGCCCACAAGGCCGTCCTCTACCTGACGCGGCTGGCCGACAAGGCGGTCGGGGCCCACGCGCACACGGAGGCCGTCCGGATCCTCGAGGAGGCGCGCGTCCACGTCGACCGGCTTCCGGCCCCCGAGCAGGACCGGCGTCGCCTCGAGCTCGTCCTCGTCCAGGGGGCCGCGATGGTCTCGCTGGGCGCCTTTCAGGACCTCGTCACCCTGCTCCTCCGCCACCAGACCGCGCTGGAGGGCCTGGATGACGCGCGGCTCGCGGGGCCCTACCACGTCCTGCTCGGACGGAGCTACCTCTTCCTCGGCGACCAGCGCCAGGCGTCGCACCATCTGGGGCTAGGAATCACGGAGGCAACGCGGTGCGCGGACGACGCGACCCTCGGCCGGATCCACTACCTCCTCGCCCAGCATGGCGCCATGTCAGGCCGCCCCCGCGACGGGCTCGAGCACGGCCGCCAGGCCATCGCGCTCCTCGAACGCGCCGGGGAGCGCTGGCTGATCGGTCCGGCGCACTGGACCGTAGGGCTGAACTACGCGGCCCTCGGCGAGTTTGATGCCGCCTTGGCGGCCGAGGCCCGGGCGACGGCCCTAGGGACGGAAGTCGGCGATCCCCAGGTGCTCGGCTCGGCGGCCTGGACGAGCGGCCTCGTCTACACGTGCCAGGGCGAGTGGGAAAGGGCGATTCGCAGCTGCGAGGAAGCGCTGGCCCTGTCCCCGGACCCGCTCAACACGGCGGCGGCGCTCGGCTGGCTCGGTCATGCGTGGCTCGAATGCGGCGACCTCGGCCAGGCGATCCCGCGGCTGGAGGAAGCCGTACGGCTCCATGCCCAGTTCGGCTTTCGACAGGCTCAGGCATGGTTCTCCGTGTTCCTGGCCGAAGCCCACTGGCGCGCGCTCCGCCTCGAGACGGCACTCGAGCTGTGCAGCCAGGGTCTCGAGCTCGCGCGGGCAAGCGGCACGCTGGCGGGGGTCGGCTGGGCCGAGCGGACCCTCGGGCACATAGCGCAGGCCCGGGGCGCCTTGGGCGACGCCGAGGAGCACTTCGAGGAGGCGCTTCGCACCTTCACGACGGCCGAGGCAGGCTTCGATCTCGCGCGGACGCGGTTCGATCTGGCCGCGCTCGTGTGGGCCCGGGGTCGCCGCGACTTGGGCGCCACCCATCTGGCCGAGGCCCACCGGCAGTTCCGGGCACTGGGCCTCCCCAGCTGGGTGGAGCGGGCCGAGGAGCGGGCCCGGACTTGGGGCGTCACCCTCTGACCGGCGTGAGCCTCGACATCGAGTCGCTGACGCCCGCCGGCGTGGACGCGTGCCACTCCGCTCTGGTCGCCCTCCTCCGGGACGCCGTGGACAGTGGCGCGTCCATCGGGTTCCTGCCGCCGCTGGCGGAGACCGAGGCTCGGGCGTACTGGCGCACGGTTGCCGGCGCGATCGAGGAGGGATCGCGGGTCGTCCTCGCCGCCCACGACGGGGAGCTCGGGCTCGTGGGCTCGGCCCAGCTGGATCTCGCCATGCGCGCGAACGCCGGGCACCGGGCCGAGGTGTCGAAGGTCATGGTCCACCGCCACGCACGCCGCCGGGGGATCGGCCGGGCGCTCATGCTCGCCCTCGAGGAGCACGCCCGCCGGCTCGGACGCACGACCCTCGTCCTGGACACACGCCAAGGTGACCCTTCGGAGGCGCTCTACCGCGCCCTCGGCTGGAGCTTCGCCGGCGCCATCCCCTGCTACGCGCGAAGCGCGACCGGCGCCCTCGACGCGACCGCGCTCTACTACAAGCTCCTCGATCCCGCCCGCTGAGCCGCGCGCCGCGCGTCGCTGCGCTGGGCGACGAAGCTCTGGATTCGCGCCTCGGTCGCCGCCCGCGTGTACGTCTCCCTGAAGAGCCACCGGAGCCCGGCCTCGAGCTCGTCGACCGTCATGCGCTTGGGAGCGAAGGTCACGTCGAAGAGGGTGCACCGGTCCCAGAACCGCTCGGCGAGCAGGCGGCCTTCGCGGCGAAGGCGCGCATGGAGCGGCGTGCCGGGGAACGGCGTCAGCACCGTGTACTGCACCTCGGCCAGCCCGGAGGCCCGAACGAAGTCGAGAATGGCGGGGAACACGTCCGGGGTGTGGGTGTCGAGCCCGAGGATGAAGCAGCCGTTCACGCTCACCCCGCGCGACTGGAGCGTGTCGATCACGTGCCGGAGGCGCGGCGCCCGGCGGCGCTTCCACTCGGCGGGGTCCAGGCCGGTCAGGTCGTCCGCGAACGGGCTCTCGAACCCGATCAGGAGCTGCCGGCAGCCGGAGGCGGCCAGGCGATCGCACAGGGCGGGATCGTCGGCCACGGACGCGTCGGTCTCCGTGAAGTAGCGGATCCCTTCCGGCGTCACCGCTCGGAGAAAGTCCTCCGTCCATCGCCGGTCGAGGAACGAGTTGTCGTCCGCCAGCTCGAAGAACGGTTCCGCGACGTATCGGCGCGCGGCGCGGATCTCCGCGATCACGTGATCGACCGGCTTCTGGTTGAAGCGTGTCGTGATCCGGAGGCTGGCGGCGCAGAACTCACACGCGCGCGGACAGCCCCGCGAGGTCTGAACGGTGACCCGGTTGTACGTGCGTCCCTCGATGAGGTCGAAGCGCGGGGTGGCGTAGAGCCCGGGCTCGAAGACTCTCTCCCGGGCGCCTTCGTAGATGCGGGCCAGCTGGCCTCGCTCCGCGTCGGCGACCAGCCTCGGCCACGCCCCCTCGGCGCCTCCGACGACGATCGCGTCGGCGTGGCCGAGGGCCTCGTCGGGCAAGAGCGACACGTGCAGGCCGCCGAGAACGACGGGCACGCCGCGCGCCCGAAAGCGGTCGGCCAGCGCATAGGCCGCGTCGATCCGGGCCGTGAAGCTCGAGATTCCCACGAGGTCGAGCTCCGGCAGGGGGCCGAGGCTCGCGAGGTCGTCGACCTCGAGGTAGGAGATCTCGTGACCCGGCGGCGTGAGGCCCGCCACGGTCAGGAGCCCGAGGCTCGGCAGGGAGGCAATGACGCGACCCCGGCGAACGAAGCCCGGAAGCGTGACCCCCAGCGCGGCCAGCTCGGCCGTCCGCACCCGGACGCCGCTCATCGCGATCAGGCCGATCCTCATGGTGCGGTCTCCTCGACCCGGTCGGCAGCGCGCCGGGAGAGGCCCGCCGCGAGGAGGAAGACGGCGGCGATCAGCGCGGCCACCGGGATCGGGAGGAGGTAGCGTCCGGGATCCCAGAACGCGGCCACCATGAGGAAGCTCGGCAGGCCCACCGTGCCGAAGAGGAGCAGCCGGCACCCGGCGCGGCGCGAGCCCTCGCCCCAGCGGGAGCGTGCCATCCACGGCACGTAGTGGAGGTTCAGGACCGGCAGCGCGATCGCCGCGATGTGGCCGAGCCGCACCAGCCGTCGGGGCACGTCGTCGACTGCCCGGAACCCGGGAGGCGCCGCGACCGGGCCCCCGAAGGACCAGAGTCCCAGCACCGCGCCGACGGCCATGCTGGCGCCGATCATCCACCAGGCCAGCCGGATGTTGGCGCGGCCCACGGCTGGACGGGTCCCCGTCGCTTCCTCGCACCCTCGAGCGTTCATCCTGGCTCCTCGCTTGCCACCCTGGAACAAAGGCAACGCGGATGCCACGAGGTGCGATCCACGAAAATACGGGAGGTTGCGATGGCCGTGGATCGGGCGATCCCTGGACACCCGGTGGAGGAACCCCCAATTTTGGGGGGAGCGACTTCCTGGCCGAGGCGTACCGGGTGGACGGCCAGCTCGTCGCGGGCTCCGCGTGCCTGGTGGGGCGCATCGGGCCGAGGCCCTCGTTCAGGAGGCCGCCCGCCCTCGCTGACAGCCCCGAGGCGGGGGTCCGCGACGCGGATGGGGCATGGCCGCCGGGGGTCGGACGGCGGAACGCCCGGAGCGTGTGCGTAGAATGTGGGGGTGATCCAGCTCGAAGCCGTCACCAAGGCCTACGGCGACCGCGTCCTGTTCCGCGAGGTGACGTGGCAGCTCGGGGAGCGCGAGCGCATCGGGCTCGTCGGCCCGAACGGCATCGGGAAGACCACGCTCTGCCGGATCCTCGCCGGGATCGAGGCGCCGGACGCGGGCCGCGTGAGCCGGGCCCGCCAGGCGACCGTCGGCTACCTGCCCCAGGAAGCGGCGGGAGAGGTCCGCGGCTCGGTGCTCGCGGAGGTCTTGTCCGGCTTCCCGGAGGTCTGGGAGGTGGAGCGCCAGCTGGAGGAGCTGGGGGCGCGGCTCCACGAGGCGCCCAGCGAGGCGCTGACGGCCCGCTACGGGGACCTCCAGCACCGCTTCGAGGCGCTGGGCGGTTACCGCCTCGAGACCGAGGCGCGGGTGGTCCTGAGCGGGCTCGGGTTCCGGGACACGGAGCTCGCGCGCCCGCTGGTCGAGTTCTCGGGCGGCTGGCGGATGCGGGCGGCCCTGGCGCGGCTCCTCCTCCAGGGGCCGGAGCTGCTCCTCCTCGACGAGCCGACGAACCACCTGGACCTCGAGTCCCTGGCGTGGCTCGAGAGCTATCTCGACGCGTACGCCGGCACCGTGGTCGTCGTCTCCCACGACCGCTACTTCCTGAACCGCATGGTCACCGCCGTGGCCGAGCTGTCGCCGGCCGGTGTCCTTGTGTACCCCGGAGACTACGACGATTACCTGGTGCAGCGCGAGGCGCGCCAGGCCTTGCTGGAGGCGCAGGCCAAGAACCAGGCCAAGCGCGTGGCCGAGATCGAGCGCTTCATCGAGCGCTTCCGCTACAAGGCGACCAAGGCGCGCCAGGTCCAGAGCCGGATCAAGATGCTCGGGCGCCTGGACCGGGTCGAGGTCGAGGGGCCGGCCCGCCGGATCCGCTTCACCTTCCCGACGCCGCCCCGGACCGGCCGGCTCGTCGTCCAGCTGCGGGGGCTCCACAAGGCCTATGGCGAGAAGGTCGTGTACGCGGGCGTCGATCTCGACGTCGAGCGGGGTGACCGCATCGCGCTCGTCGGGCCGAACGGCGCGGGCAAGTCCACCCTCCTGCGGATCCTGGCCGGCGCGCTGCCGGCCGACCGCGGGGGGCCGGTCCTCGGGGCCCACGTGACTACGCACTACTACGCCCAGCACCAGCTCGATGCCCTCGACCCGGCGCGCACGGTCCTCCAGGAGATGGAGGCCGCCGCGCCTCTGACCGACCGCACCCGGCTCCGGACCCTGCTCGGCGCGTTTCTGTTCTCGGGCGACACGGTGGACAAGCGCGTCGCGGTCCTGTCGGGAGGGGAGAAGGCGCGCCTCGCTCTCGCCCGCATGCTGGTCCGGCCGGCGCCCTTCCTGTGCCTCGACGAGCCCACGAACCACCTGGATCTGGCGTCCCGCGTGGTCCTGGAGGATGCCCTCGCCGAGTTCGCGGGGACAATGGTCTTCATCTCGCACGACCGTTACTTCATCAACCGCCTCGCGACGAAGGTCGTCGAGGTCCGGGACGGCCGCCTGCTCACCCATCTCGGCGGGTACGACGACTATCGGTCGGCGCTCGCGCGCCCCGAGGAAACCGTGGCGGCGCCGGTCCCCGACGGCGCGCCGGCCACGCCCGCTCCGGCGGCCCGCGGACGGGACGGGGGCACCGCGCGCACGGGCCAGACGGACCGGCCCCGCCGCCGTTCGCGCGTCGATCCGGCCGTGCGAGAGCTCCGGCAGCGTCTCGATGCCCTCGAGGGCCAGATCCACGCGCTCGAGGCTCGCCTGGCAGAGCTCGGCGCGGCGCTCGCCGATCCCGGCCTCTACGCCGACGGTGAGCGCGCCCGCGCGGTCACCCTCGAGCGGACACAGGCCGAGGAGCAGGTCGCCTGGCTGCTCCACGAGTGGGAGACGCTCTCCGAGGCGCTGGCCACGCATGAGTGAGAGCGGGTCCGGCCCGGCAGGCTAGCCGGCGATGCCATTCGCGACGTCCAACGGGATCCGCCTCTACTACGAGTGGCACGGCCAAGAGGGCGGGACGCCCGTCGCCATGGTCATGGGGCTCGGGGGCGACAGCACGGCCTGGCCGTTCCAGCTGGCGGCGCTCGCCCCGCGCCACCGCGTCCTGGTCTTCGACAACCGCGGCGCGGGCCGGAGCGATGCCCCCGACACCCCGTACACGACGCGGGGGATGGCCGGGGACCTCCTCGCGCTCCTCGACGTACTGGGCGTCGAGCGCGCCCATCTGCTCGGGCTCTCCCTGGGTGGAGCGATCGCCCAGGAGGCCGTCCTCGCCGCGCCGGAGCGCTTCGCGAGCCTCCAGCTCCACGCGACCTGGGCGGGGCCGGATCCCTACCTGGAGGCCCTCGTCGCGGCGATCCGGAAGGCGCGGCTTCAGTTCGACCGCGAGGCCTTCTACCGTGTCCTGAGCGTGTGGCTCTTCACCCCCCGGTGCTTCGCCACGCAGCCGGAGCTCGTGGAGCTGGTCGTCCAGCGAGCGACCGATCATCCGTACCCGGTCTCGCTCCACGCGTATCTCCGCCAGACCGAGGCCATCCTGGGGCACGACACGCGCGATCGCCTTCACCTGATTCGATGCCCGACGCTGGTCGCAGTGGGCGCCCAGGACATCATCACGCCGCCCCTCCTGTCCGAGGACCTGGCGCGCCGCATCCCGGGGGCACGGCTCGTGCTCCTGCCGGATCTCGGGCACGGCAGTCTCTGGGAAGCGCCCCAGACTTTCAACCGCCTCTGCCTGGACTTCCTCGACGGGGTCGAACCAGCCGGAAAATTGACAGATTCGGGCTGACGGGGCTATCATCCAGCTTCGTTCCCCGCCCACGGGTCCAGCATTCCGGTCATTCCCTCGGAGGGGGTCGTCAGGTGGACGATTTCTACCGGATCAAGCGCCTGCCGCCCTACGTCCTGGCGACGGTCACCGACCTCAAGGTGAAAGCGCGCGCGCGGGGCGAGGACATCATCGACCTCGGCATGGGCAATCCCGACCGCCCCACGCCCCGTCACATCGTGGACAAGCTCGTCGAGGCAGCGAAGAACCCGCGGAATCACCGCTACTCGGCTTCTCGCGGCATCCGCCGGCTCCGCGTCGCCATGACCCGCTGGTATCGGGAGCGCTTCGGCGTCGAGCTCGACCCGGAGACCGAGGCGATCGCCACCATCGGCTCGAAGGAGGGGCTTGCCCACCTGATGCTCGCCCTCCTCCAGCCGGGCGACGCCGTCCTCGTCCCGAACCCCGCCTACCCGATCCACTCCTACTCGGTCGTGATCGCCGACGGGGACCTCCGCTCGGTGCCGCTGGTCGCAGGCGAAGGACACGAGGGGTTCTTCGCCCGGCTCGAGGAGGCCGTGCGGCTCGCGTGGCCCAAGCCGAAGGGCCTCCTGCTCAACTTTCCGCACAACCCGACGACCCAGGTGACCGACCCGGCCTTCTTCGAGCGGGTCGTCGCCTTCGCCAAGGAGCACCGCCTCTGGGTCATTCACGACTTCACCTACGCGGACCTCGTCTTCGACGGGTATCGCCCGCCGTCCTTCCTGGCGGCTCGGGGCGCGAAGGAGGTCGGCGTCGAGTTCTTCTCACTGACGAAGTCGTACAACATGCCAGGCTGGCGGCTCGGCTTCGCTTGCGGGAACGCTCGCATGATCCACGCGCTGGCCCGGATCAAGTCCTACCTCGACTACGGGGTCTTCCAGCCCATCCAGATCGCCGGCATCGTGGCTCTCGAGGGGCCCCAGGCCTGCGTGGCGGAGATCGCCGAGGTCTACCGCCGGCGCCGTGACGTCCTGATCACGGGGCTCTCTCGCCTCGGCTGGGCCGTCGAGAAACCTCGCGCCACGATGTTCGTCTGGGCGCCGATCCCCGAGGCATTCCGAGGAATGGGCTCGCTCGAGTTCGCCAAGCTGCTCCTGGCCGAGGCGAAGGTGGCCGTGTCGCCCGGCGTCGGCTTCGGGGAATACGGCGAGGGGTACGTTCGCTTCGCCCTGGTGGAGAACGAGCACCGGATCCGGCAGGCCGTGCGCGGGATCCGGGGGGTCCTGGGCTAGGAGACGACCCGTGCGCGAGATCGGGATCGGGCTCCTCGGTGTCGGGACCGTCGGCGGAGGCGTACTGAAGATCTACGCCCAGCACCGGGCCGACCTCGAGGCGCGGGCCGGCTGCGGCCTCCGCATCGTCGCCGCCGTGGCGCGCGACGTCGCCCTCCCGCGGTCGGGACTCGACCCGACGGCGTGGCCGCTCACCACCGATCCCGACCGCGTCCTCGCCGACCCCGCGGTGTCGCTGGTCGTCGAGGTGATCGGGGGGCTCGAGCCGGCGCGCACGTACGTGCTCCGGGCGCTCGAGGCCGGCAAGCACGTCGTCACCGCGAACAAGGCGCTCCTGGCCACCCACGGGACGGAGCTCTTCGAGGCGGCGCGGCGGCGCGGCGTCCTCCTCGGGTTCGAGGCCGCCGTCGCCGGCGGCGTGCCGATCATCGGCGCCCTCCGCGACGGGCTGGCCGCGAACCGGATCCTGTCCCTCTACGGCATCGTCAACGGCACGTCCAACTTCATCCTGACCAAGATGACGGACGAGGGTCGCGACTTCGCCGACGCCCTCCGCGAGGCTCAGGCCGCCGGATACGCCGAGGCGGACCCGACGCTGGACGTGGAGGGGATCGATTCCGCCCACAAGCTGCAGATCCTCGCCTCGGTCGCGTTCCGGACTCGGGTGGATCTCAAGGACATCCACACGGCGGGGATCGCCCGGCTGGACGCGACCGAGATCGCCTATGCGCGCGAGCTCGGCTACCGGATCAAGCTCTTGGCCATCGCCAAGGTGAGCGACGGCGCGCTCGAGGCGCGCGTCCACCCGACCCTGATCCCGGCAGGCTCCCCGCTCGCCGCGGTCTCGGGCGCCTTCAACGCGATCTTCGTGACGGGCGACGCGGCCGGCGACCAGATGTTCTACGGCCGGGGCGCCGGCCAGATGCCAACCGCGTCTGCCGTCTGGTCGGATGCGATCGAGATCGCGCGGCGGGTGGCCCACCAGCACGAGGCCCTTGCCGAGGACTTCCCGCTCGCCGGAGAGCGCCGCCTCCGGCTCCGACCGATGAGCGACGTCCGCTCGGCCTACTACCTCCGCGCGATGGTCCAGGACCGTCCGGGCGTGCTCTCGCAGGTCGCCGGGGTCCTCGGCCGCCACGACATCTCGATCGCCTCGGTGATCCAAAAGGGCCGCGCCGGCGCCGTGCCCATCGTCATGATGACGCACGAAGCCTTCGAGCGGAACATGGCCGCCGCGCTGGAGGAGATCGACCGTCTCGGCGTCGTGGCCCTGCCCACCGTCATGCTGCGCGTGGAGACACAGGACGGCGCGCCCTGAGGGGCGCGCGCCAACGTCGTGCCGCGGAGCCCGGGGGCCCGGCTATCGCGCCAGGGTCAGGACCACGTCGGCCGAGGCTGGATCCCCGTAGGCGGCCTCACTCAGCCGGCACTCGAGACAGGGCACGGCCTGCGCGAGCCGACGGCAGCGCGCCCGGAGCGTGTCCAGGTCGGGCGCGGGGCGCGCCCCCGGCGGCCGGAAGATCTCCGACTGCTGCTGCCGGGGTCCCGACCCGAGCAGACACGCCTCAAGCCGATCCGCGGCTTCGACGGACGACATCCGGCGCAGCGAGAGGGTTTCGCCGATGTCCGTGATCGTCGGGAAGACGACGGCCGCGACGTCACCCCCGGCCGTACGGGCGACGCCGAGCGCATCGACGAGCTGGGCCGGGCTGAGGCCGGCCCGGCCGTCGCTGAACGTGTAGAGCGGGAGCCGGGGCCCGGGAACCCGCTCCCGCAGTCCGCGCTGGAACTGGTACCCGCGGGCGCGCAGTCGCTCCCCCAGATCCGCGAACAGCTCGCGCGTTCGAGGGCGGAGGGTGACGATCGTGGGCATCCCGCGGGCGCGCGGCCGGGCCTCCGTCAGGGACACGCGAACGCGGTCGTTCGCGACGTAGTGGATGCCGCCGGCGCCGGAGCGCAGGAGGTGCAGCAGGAGCGTGGTCTTGCCGGCCGCGGTGGGGCCCCCGATGACGACCACGCGGCGGGCGACGGCCACGGCCGCCGCGTGCAGGAGGAGGCCGTGGTCTCCCGCGTGCCCCATGGCGAGCTCCCGTACGGCGCGCATGAGGGCGACCCGGGCGGCGAGGTTCCCGGGCTCCGCGAGGACGACGAACGTCCGACCGCCGGCGGCCACGCGGTAGAACAGCGCCGCTTGCTCGTGCCACACGGTGAAGGTCGGCCCCGCCCATCTCGGGAACGAAAGCACCCGGCGGTCGAGGGCGAAGGCGTCGACGCTCCCGCCCTCGGGGGCGCTCCCCAGGGCCAGCGTCGCCCGGTAGGCGTCCAGGTTCTCGACGAGCGTCACACGGCAGTCGGCCTCCCCGTCAGGAAGGCGCTCGAACGAGGGGCAGAGGAACTCCTCCAGCCAGGACAGGGTGGCGGGGTCGCCCGTGACGACCCGCACCCTCAGGCCGTCATACCCGAGGGTCAGGCTCGCTCCGGGCCCCGCCATGACGGCGCCCGCGTCGATCGGCCGTGCGCGGTGACCCGGCGTCGCTCCGCTCGTCACGGCGGAGAGTCTAGCACCGAGGCGAGCGGCACCGAGAGCGCGGCGGGGGCGCGCGCTTGAACGCGCGCGGGCCGTTGCGGTAGCATGACCGACGCATGAGTCGATCATGGGCCTGATCGTTCAGAAGTACGGCGGCTCGTCGGTGGCCGACGCGCAGAAGATCCGGGGAGTGGCCCGGCGCGTCATCAAGACGGCCAAGGCGGGGCACGGCGTCGTCGTCGTGGTCTCCGCCATGGGCAAGACGACCGACGGGCTGATCCGCCTGGCCCAGAGGGTCACCGCGACACCGCCCGAGCGCGAGATGGACATGCTGCTCGCGACCGGCGAGCAGGTCTCCATCGCGCTCCTCGCCATGGCGATCGACGCGGCCGGCCACAAGGCGCGCTCGTTCACGGGCGAGCAGGCCGGCATCCGGACCGACTCTGCCCACACCCGGGCCCGGATCGTCGGGATCGACGGCGACAAGGTCCGACGGGCCCTCGACGACGGCCACATCGCGATCGTGGCCGGGTTCCAGGGCGTGACCGAGGAGGACGACATCACGACCCTCGGCCGCGGCGGCTCCGATCTCACCGCGGTGGCCCTCGCCGGGGCGCTGCACGCCGACGTGTGCGAGATCTACACCGACGTGGACGGCGTCTTCACGGCCGACCCGAACATCGTCCCCGAGGCGAAGAAGCTCGACCGGATCTCCTACGACGAGATGCTCGAGATGGCGAGCCTGGGAGCCAAGGTGCTCCAGGCCCGGTCGGTCGAGCTCGCGAAGAAATACGGCGTGCCGGTGCACGTCCGGTCGACGTTCAAACGGAATCCGGGTACGCTCGTGACGCGGGAGGACCCGAACATGGAAGCCGTCGTCGTCACGGGGATCGCCCACGACCGGGGCCAGGCAAAGGTCACGATCCGGGGCGTGCCGGACCGGCCGGGGATCGCCGCCCAGGTGTTCGGCACGGTCGGCGACCACGGGATCGTCGTGGACATGATCGTCCAGAACGTGAGCCGCGACGCGATGACCGACATCTCGTTCACGGTCCCCCGGGGAGACCGGCCGACGGTCGTCGCCACGCTCGAGGAGGTCGCGAAGAAGATCGGCGCCGAGAGCGTGACCTACGACGACCGGATCGCCAAGGTCTCGATCGTCGGGGTCGGGATGCGCAGCCATTCGGGCGTCGCGGCCCGCATGTTCCGGGCGCTGTCCCGCGAGGGCGTCAACATCCACATGATCTCGACGTCGGAGATCGCGGTCTCCTGCGTGATCGAGGACAAGTACGTGGAGCTGGCCGTCCGGGCCCTCCACGACGCGTTCGAGCTGGCGGCCTGAGGGGCGGAGGCGGTCAGGGCTTCGGGACCGGCCCGGGACGGCCGGGCGGGGGGACCGGGTTGGCCGCCGGCCCCAGGCGCGCCAGCGAGTCGCGCGCCCACTGGGCGAGGGCCGGGTCGACGCCGGGCCGCGCCGCGAGCTTCCGCAGCACGATCCCCGCCTCGCGGTCCATCTGGCGCGCCACGTAGGCTTGCGCCGCCCCTTGAAGACCCCGCGCCGCCCAGGGTGAATCCGCGTAGGCGTACGTGGCGCCCAGGTAGGCGCCGATCGCCGCCTCGTAGTCTCCCCGCGCGCGCAGGGCTTCCCCGAGCCAGAACTCCGCCTCCGCGGCCAGGCGCGAGTCGTCGGCGCGCCGGGCCACCTCGAAGGCCTGCTGGGCCGCGTCCCAGCGCTTCGCGCCCGCGAGGAGCTGGCCACGGCGGAGCTCGAGCCCGGGTCCCGCGGCGTCGTGGGGGAACTGGCGGAGGAAGGCGTCGATGGCCGTGAGCGCCCGATCCCCTTGCCCCTGCGCCTCGAGCGCCCGGACGAGAACGAGGTGCGCCCGCACGGCGCGGGAATCGTCCGCCGGCACCTCCCGGAGGAATCCCTCGGCGGCCCGCTGCGCCTCGGCGCCGTCGCCCGCGGCGAGCGCCGTCTCGGCCAGCCCGAACCACGCATCGGCCCGCCCCGTCCCGGACCCGGGCCGCGCCAGGAGGTCTCGGTACGCCTGGCGGGCGACGTCCGGCCGCGTGTCCGCGGCCGCCGCCAGCCGGAGCAAGGCGTCCGTGCCGTAGTCGCTCGCGGCGTGCTCCCGGAGGAGCCGCTGGGTCCACGCCTGGGCCTCGCCGAGGTCCTTCCGGTCCAGGGCGGCGGCAACGAGCCCGTAGAGCACGGCCGGCGCCGCCGCGTGGCGCGGGAACCGGTCGACGAAATCCGTCGCGCGCTCGCGGAACGCGTCGCGGTCCTGGCGCTGCACGGAGACGAGGACGCGGCCGTACGTGGCCGCGGTCGCGACGTCCACCGCGGCGAAGCGCGCGCGCCCGAGGGCGTCCTCGGCCTCGGCGAGGCGATTCTGCGCCAGCGCCGCCAGGCCCACGCCGAGCCAGCTCGAGGGCTCTTGCGGGGTCGCGCTCGCCGCGAAGCGGAACTGCCGCTCGGCCTGGTCGTACTGGCCGAGCTCGTAGTGGGCGATCCCGAGCGCACGGCGGGCCAGACCCTGCACCGCGAGGTCGGCGATACGGGGGGCGATGGGCTCGAGGACCTGGATCGCGTCGGCGTAGGCCCCGGTGCGGAGGGCCAGGATGCCCCGGTTGACGAGGACGGCGTCGGCGTTCCGGAGCCCGGGCGGGGGCGCCGAGACGCCGCGGAGCGCGTCCAGGGCCTCGGCCTCCTGGCGCTCCCGGAGCGCGATGTCCGCGACGGCGAGAAGCGCGAGCGCGCGGGTCTCCAGATCCGCCTTCGCGGCGACGTCCCGCCACTCGCGGATGGCGCTCGCCGCGTCCCCGTCCCGCAGAAGGGCCCAGCCAAGCGTCAGACGGGTCCGCGCCGCGGCGGGGGAGCCCGGGTAGTCGCGAAGAGCCGTCCGCAAGACGGCCACCGCGCGGTTCGGGTCGTCCCCGCGGAGGGCGCTCTCGGCGACCAGCAAGAGCGCGCCTTCGCGCAGCTCCGGCAGGATCCCGGCCCGCAGGAGCGCCTCGCCTTCGCGTCGGGCGGCGGCGGTATCGTTCTCGCGCAGGGCAATCAGGCCCAGCCGATACGTCGCCCGCTGCGCGACGGCCTCGTCGCGGCCGCGGTCCCGGAGCTCCCGGAAGTGGTCCTTGGCCTCGAGGAGCCGGCCATCCTGCTCGAGGACCTCCCCGAGGCGATAGCGCACGAAGTCCTGGGTCGGCGGCTCGAGCGGCAGGAGCAGGAGCTCCCGGTAGATGTCGGTCGCCTCGCCGCGGGCCCCGCGCGTCTTCGCGGCATCCGCGATGAGGAGGAGGGCCGCCGGGACGAGGGGATCGCGCGCCGAGTCCGCCTTGAGCTGACGCGCGGCGCTGGCGGCGCGCGCGGTATCGCCCAGCGCGAGGTGGGCGCGGACGAGACCCGCCCGGATCTGCGCCCGAAGCTCCGGCCGGGGCCCGGCGGCCTCCGCCTCCTGAAAGCGGCGGACCGCGTCCTGCGGCGCGCCCCGCTCGAGCGCGATCCAACCCGCCTGCACGAGCGCGTCGCCTCGAAGGGGGTGGGTCGCCGGCACGGTGGCGGCGAACCGGGTCAGGAGGTCGAGCCCCCCGTCCAGGTCGCCGAGGCGCGCGACCGCCACGCCGCGCCAGAACGGGATCTCCGTCAGGATCGTGCTCGGGGCGCCGCTCTGGACGATCTCGTTCCAGAGCTCGACCGCTTCCGCGGGCCGGCCCACCAGGAGGCGCGCGACGCCGAGGAGGAAGCGGGTGACCAAGGCGATCGGCTGGGGCGGGACGGCGCGTAGCACACGGTCGAGGGCGGCCTCCGCCTCGGCCGCGTCGCCGCGCCGGAGCGCCAGGAGCCCGAGCCCCAGCTCCGCGTGTAGCCCGAGCGGCGGAGGCGGACCCAGCGCAAGGCCGGCCCGGTAGTGCTGCTCGGCGCGGGCCGCCGCGGGCGAGCCCGGTGCCGTCCCCTCGAGGAGCGCCAGCTCACCCAGCCAGACGTGCGCCGACGCCGCATGAGCGCCGCGCGAATCGACGGCGAGGCTCTCCTCGAAGGCCGCGCGCGCCTCCCGGTAGTTGCCCGCCGTGACTCTCGAGACGCCGCAGTCGGCCAGCGCCGTGGCGCGCCCGAACATCAAGGTACACGCGAACCCGCCGGGATCCCCCGCCGGTGGAAGGGGCTTGCTCACCGCGGAGACGAACCGCGGGGCCGGGGCGCGCCCGAGGTCCAGCTGCGGCGTCGGGACCGGCGGCGGAGAGGGTGGGTCGAGCCCGGGCCGCTCGAGGCCCATCGGAATCGGCGAGACCACCACGGCCAGCTGGGGCGCCGGGAACTCGACCGGCCGCGGCGGCGCCGCCTCGGCGGGCGCGGCCATGAGCGTGGCGACGAGACCCGTGATGACGCCCGTCCTGCCTCTCACGATCACCCTCCGGCCTTGGGCTTGGGCCGCGGGCGCGGCGCCGGCTCCCGGGGTGCCGGGGTCGGAGCCTCGAGCGGGCCGAGCCGACGCTTCGCCCATTGCACCAGCTCCGGATCCTGGCTCGTGTCGACGATCTCCCGGTACGCGCGCTTGGCGCCCTCCCGGTCGGTCGCCGCCTCGAGCGAGGCGGCCAACCCTGCCAGCCCCTCGAAATAGCGCTTGGACTTCGGAGGCGATTCGACGATCACCACATGGTAGGCCTGCGCGGCCTCGGGGTTCCGGCGCAGCTGCAATGCGCTCTGCCCCACCACGAGGAGTGCGTCCAGTCGCTCTTCGCCGCGCCGGTCCGCGACCGACTGGGCCACCTGGAGCGCCTGGTCCCACTGCTTCCGCTGCTCGTGGAGCCGGGCCGTCGCGAGCCCCGCTGGCCCGGCCAGCGCATGCTGGGGGAAGTCGCGCCTGAGCGTGCTCCACGCCGCCTCGGCGTCCGCCGACCGGTTCAGCCGGAGCGAGAGCTCGCCGATCTGGTAGAGGGCCTTCGGGACGTCGGGGTGGGTCGGCGCGGCGCGGACCAGGGCCTGGTAGTGCTCCAGCGCCTCGCGGTTTCGGCCGGCCTTGGCCTGGGCTTCGGCTGCCAGCAGGCGGGCCGTGGGCGTGAGCTCGCCGCTCGGCGACTGCGCGATGAACTGCTCGAGGGTCCGCACCCCCTCGGGCCGGCCGGCCTCCACCTGGGCCACCCCGAGGAGATAGCGCGTCTCAGCGAGATAGGGGCTGCCGGGGTAGTTCTTCGCGTACGGGGTGAGGAGGCCGAGCGCGTCGTCCCAGCGCTTCGCCCGGATGAGCTCCCGGGCCGCGCTATAGGCCGCCGTCGACGCGTGGGCGTGGTTCGGATACTCGCGGAGGAAGTCCCGGAACGTGTCGACCGCCCCGTCAGGGCGCCCGGTCTCGAGCTCCGCGAGACCCCGCGCGTAGAGGGCCTCGGGCACGTACGGCGACGCGGGCTTGAGCGCGAGGAATCGCGCGTAGCGGTCCCGCGCCTCCTCAGGGCGGCGCAGTCGGGACAGGGACTCGGCCTGCCAGAAGATCGCCTCACTCGCGGGCGCGACGGTCACGGGGAAGGTCTCGGTGGCGTCGAACTCGGCCAGCGCCTCCGTGTAGCGTTCCATCGAGAACGCGGCCCGGCCGCGCAGGAAGGCTGCGTCACCCCGTCTCGGGTCCCGGGGCGCGGTCTGGATGAAGCGGCCGAGCTCCCTGTACGCCGTGTCGTAGAGCCCGTCCTCGAGTGCCCCGACCCCCACGAGCCACAGGCGATCCGCCTCCGACCGGGCCGCGAGCGCCGCCGAGGCGCCGGCCAGCAGGGCGAGCCCCGCCACGGCCGAGCTGAGCAGGATGGGCGCGAGGCGCCGGACACGGCGCATGGATGTACCCTAACAGATGTCCCGGGTGTTTTCCGAATCCGCAGTGCGCCGGGCGCTATACTGCGTCCCGTGCGTCCGCTCTGCGCCTTCGACCTGGACCATACCCTGGTGCGCTCCCCGCTCGACCTGGGCCGCCTGAAGGTCGAGATCCGCGCCCTCGTGGAGGCGGAGGGCGTGCCGCTCCCCGACGCCACCCGGGCGTGGACGATCGGCCAGATCATCGCGGCGGCCACGGCACACCGGCCCACGCTCGGCGAGGCGTGCTGGGGGCTCTGCACCACGCACGAGGAGGACGCCGTCGCGCACGCCACGCCGGAGCCGGGGGCGCACGAAGCCCTCACCGCGCTCCGCGCCGCCGGCTATCCCCTGGCGGTGTGGACGAACAACACCGGGCCCGTCGCGCGGCGGGCGCTCGCGCGGTGCGAGCTCGACCCGTTCTTCACGACCCTGGTCACGCGCGACGAGGCGGCGCTCAAGCCCGACCCCGCCGGGCTCCGGCTCCTCGAGGCCGCGTTCCCCGAGCGGCGGATCTGGGTCGTCGGCGACTCATGGGTGGACGGCGCGGCGGCCCAGGCGGGCGGCGCCGGCTTCATCGCCTACGGCGCCGATCCGGCCGAGCTCGCCCGGCGAGGTGTGGCGCCGCGGACGGTGCTGCGGGACCTGCGTCAGCTCCCGGAGTGGCTGCGGACGACCGCCTGGTAGGACCTTTCCGCGGGCGATCGCTTGGTCGGCCTGTACCGCTGTGGCATTCTGACCTCTGAGTGACAGCGTGGACGAGGCGGCTCCGCACGAGCGCGAGCGCCTCGGCAGCCCGGAACGCGATCGCGCAAGAGGGCCGGGAGGCGGCGTGGAGCTGTTCGAGGAGACGGCGCGCCAGAGCCGGCGCGAGGCCGCACCGCTCGCCGAGCGGATGCGGCCCCGGAGCCTCGACGAGTTCGTCGGGCAGGCGCATCTTCTCGGGCCCGGCCGACTCCTCCGGGTCGCGATCGAGTCGGGCGATCTCCACTCGATGATCCTCTGGGGCCCGCCGGGCACCGGGAAGACGACGCTGGCGTCCCTGCTCGCCGCGCACGCCAAGGCCACCTTCACCCCGTTCTCCGCCGTCCTGACCGGGGTCAAGGAGGTCCGCGGCCTGGTCGCCGAGGCCGAGGAGCGTCTCGCCCTCCGCGGGCAGCGCACGATCCTCTTCGTCGACGAGATCCACCGCTTCAACAAGGCCCAGCAGGATGCCTTCCTGCCGCACGTCGAGCGCGGCACCGTGACGATGATCGGTGCGACGACCGAGAACCCGTCGTTCGAGGTGATCGCGGCGCTCCTCTCGCGCTGCCGCGTGTACGTGCTCGAGCGCCTGACCGAGGCGGACCTGGCGGCGATCGTCAGGCGCGCGCTCGGGGACCCCGAGCGCGGGCTCGGCAGGCTCGGGATCGAGGCCGACACGGCCGCCGTGGCGGCGATCGTGGGGCTCTCGGAGGGCGACGCCCGCACCGCGCTGAACATCCTCGAGGTCGCGGCGGCCCTCCTGACGGCGGCGCGGCGCGAGCCCGGCGCCCTCCCGCGTCTCACGGCCGAGTCGATCCACGAGGCGGCGCAGCGGAAGGCGCTGCTCTACGACAAGGGGGGCGAGGAGCACTACAACCTCATCAGCGCGCTCCACAAGTCGGTCCGGGACTCGGACCCCGACGCGACGCTCTACTGGCTCGCCCGGATGCTCGAGGCGGGCGAGGACCGGCTCTTCCTCGCGCGGCGCCTCGTCCGGATGGCGTCCGAGGACATCGGTCTCGCCGATCCCCAGGCCCTCCAGATCGCGCTCCTGGCCAAGGAGGCCTACGAGTTCCTCGGGACGCCGGAGGGCGAGCTCGCCCTCGCGCAGGCGGCCGTCTACCTCGCCTGCGCGCCGAAGTCGAACGCCGTCTACACCGCCTTCGACCAGGCGCGCGCGGACGTGCGCGACCGGCCCGCGGAGCCGGTGCCGCTCCACCTCCGCAACGCGCCTACCCGGCTCATGAGCGGGCTCGGCTACGGCCGCGGCTACCAGTACGCCCACGACGCCCCGGACGCCCTGGTCGCCCAGGAGCACCTCCCGGCGGCGCTCCGCGGGCGCGCGTACTATCACCCCGTGCCGCGCGGGTTCGAGCAGGAGATTCGCCTGCGCCTCGAGCGCTGGCGCGCCGAGCTCCGCGGGAAGAAGCCCGAGGAGGCCCCGTGACGAAACGGCCCGAGCCGTCCCGCGAACCCCATCTTCGGCGCATCCGGGTCGGCGTGATCTTCGGCGGCCGCTCGGGAGAGCACGAGGTCTCTCTCGCCTCGGCTGCCTCGGTCCTGTCGGCGATCGATCCCGCGCGCTACGAGGTCGTGCCGATGGGCATCGCCAAGGATGGTCAGTGGGTCGTGGGAGGCGATCCGCTCCGGGCGCTCGCCGAGGCCGCCGGCGTCCCCGTCGCCCTGCCCCCCGCCCCGGCCGGACCCGACGGGCGCGCGAGCGAGGCGCTGGCGCGCGTGCCGACCGCGGGTGGCCTGCCGGCTGGCGTCGCCGCCCGGCTGGACGTCGTCTTCCCGGTGGTCCACGGACCCTACGGCGAGGACGGCACGCTGCAGGGCCTTCTCGAGCTGGCCGACGTGCCCTACGTGGGCGCCGGCGTTCTGGCCTCGGCCGTCGGGATGGACAAGGCGACGATGAAGGCCGTGTTCCGCGCTCACGGTCTCCCGGTCGTCCCGCATGTCGTCCTGCGCGACCACGAGTGGGCGGCGGAGCCCGGCGCCTGGCGTCGGCGCGTCGCGGACGAGCTGGGCTACCCCTGCTTCGTGAAGCCGGCCAACCTCGGCTCGAGCGTGGGGATCTCGAAGGTCACGGCCGCGCGCGCCCTCGACGCCGCGGTCGACTCGGCCTTGGCCCACGACCGAAAGGTCCTCGTCGAGCGCGGCATCGCGGGCCGCGAGATCGAGGTGAGCGTGCTCGGCAACGACACGCCGGAGGCGTCGGTGCCCGGGGAGATCCTTCCGGGTCGCGAATGGTACGACTACGAGGCCAAGTACACGGACGGGGTCGCGAAGCTCCTGATCCCGGCGCCCGTGTCCCCGGGCCTCACCGCGGAGTTCCGTCGCCTGGCCGTGCTCGCGTTCCACGCGATCGACGCGGCGGGGCTCGCCCGCGTCGACTTCTTTCTCGACACCGACGAGCAGATCTGGGTGAACGAGATCAACACGATCCCGGGCTTCACGCGCTTCTCGGCCTACCCGCGGCTCTGGGAAGCGAGCGGCCTGTCCTATCCCGCGCTGGTCGACCGCCTGATCGCGCTCGCCCTCGAGCGCCACGCCCGGAAGCGGCGGCTCGGCTCACCGGCGCCCCCCGGGCCCGAACCGGGTGCGGGCGCATAGCGCGCCCGGTCGCGACGACGCGGCGGCGCCGGCTCCGCCGCGGCCCCTGACGGTCGTCTTCGCCGGCGGCGGGACGGGCGGGCACACCGCGGCGGGCCTGGCCCTCGCCACCGCGCTCCGGGCCCGGCTCGGCGACGGCCTCCGGCTCGCGTGGATCGGGAGCGAGACGGGCATCGAGGCCACGTGGGTGCCGGCGGCGGGCATGCCGTACCACCCGATCCCGACCGGCAAGCTCCGTCGCCAGCTCGCCTGGCGCAACGTGACGGACCTCACGCTCCGCGTCCCGGCGGGGCTCGGACGGGCGCTGGCGCTGCTCGGCCGGCTCCGGCCGGACGTGGTCGTCGCGACCGGCGGATTCGTGGCGGTTCCGACCGCGGTGGCCGCCGCCGTCCGGCGCCTCCCGCTCCTGGTCCACGAGCAGGTCGTCGTGCCGGGCCTCGCCAACCGGCTCATCGGCCGGCTCGCCGACCGGGTCGCCGTCACGTTCGCCGCGTCGGCGGGCGCCTTCCCTCCGGACAAGGTCGTGGTCACCGGCAACCCGATCCGCCCCGCGCTGCGGGCCGGCCGGCGGGAGCGCGGGCTCGAGCGGTTCGCCCTCGATGCGGCCGTCCCGCTCACGTACGTCACGGGCGGCGCGCTTGGCGCCCATCGCGTGAACCGCGTCGTCGGCGCGGCGCTCGCGCCGCTCTTGTCGGTGACCCAGCTGGTCCACCAGTGCGGGGACAACGCGCAGGGGGACCTCGCGTGGCTCCGGGGCGAGGCGGAGCGGCTCCCGCCCGCGCTCCGCGCCCGCTACCGGGTGCAGGCGCTCGTCGGCGAGGAGCTCGGCGATCTCTACGCCGCCGCGAGCCTCGTGGTGGGCCGGGCGGGCGCGGGCACGGTCACCGAGCTCGCCGCCCTGGGCCTGCCGGCGATCCTCGTCCCCTTGCCCGGAGCGCGCGGCGACGAGCAGACGGCGAACGCGCGCGTCCTGGCCGACGCCGGCGCGGCCGTCCTCCTGCCCGAGCGCGAGCTGACCCCGGAGCGCCTCGTCGGCGAGGTCCGCGCGCTCCTGGCCGAGCCTGCCCGCCTTCGGACGATGGCCGAGCACGCCCGCAGCCTCGCGACCCCCGACGCCGCCGAGCGGCTGGTCGACCTCGTCCTCGCCGTGGCGGGACGCGCCTGACCGACAGGCGGTTCTCACCGGAGCCCCTTGCGGCAGCCCCGGTCGGCGCGGGAGACTGAGACCCAGGCCGTCGGACGGCACGCGCCCGGTCGGTCTCACTGATGCCCCCCGAGACACGGTACGCTCGAAGCGGCGACGTCAACATCGCCTACCAGGTCGTGGGCGATGCGCCGCGGGACCTCGTCCTCGTACCCGGCTGGGTCTCGAACATCGAGGTCTTCTGGGAGCATCCGCCGGTCGCACGATTCTTCCAGCGCCTGGCGTCCTTTGCGCGCCTGATCCTCTTCGACAAGCGGGGCACCGGCCTCTCCGACCGGCTGGGTGCCCTGCCGAACCTGGAGACGCGGGTCGACGACGTCCGGGCGGTCCTGGACGCCGTCGGGTCCGAGCGCGCCGCGCTGTTCGGCTACTCGGAGGGCGGGGCCATGTGCGCGCTCTTCGCGGCCACGCACCCCGGGCGGACGTCAGGGCTGATCATGTGTGGCAGCTACGCCCGGATCAAGCCCTCGCCCGAGCATCCCTGGGGGCGCCCCGCCGACGTCCAGGCACGGTGGCTCGAGACGATCCAGCGGGACTGGGGCGGCCCCGTGGGCCTGGACACTCGAGCGCCCACCCAGTTTTCCGACGACGGCGCTCGGCAGTGGTGGGCGCGCTTCTTGCGCATGGGGGCCAGTCCGGCCGCGGCCGCCGAGCTGAGCCGGATGAGCTACGAGATCGACATCCGGCACCTCCTCCCCGCGGTGAGGGTCCCCACGCTCGTCCTCCACACGACCGGTGACCAGGCGATCGACATCGGCGCGAGTCGCTACATCGCCGCGCACGTCCCGGGGGCGAAGCTCGTCGAGCTGGCCGGCGTCGATCACGTGCCCTGGGGCGACGGCGCCGACCGGATCGTCGGCGAGATCGAGGAGTTCCTCACGGGCGTCCGGCACGGTCCGGAGCCCGACCGTGTCCTGGCCACCGTCCTCTTCACCGACATCGTCGGCTCCACCGCGCGGGCCGCCGCCTTGGGCGACCGCCGCTGGCGGGATGTCCTCGAGCAGCATGACGCGGTCGTGCGCCGCGAGCTCGGCCGGTTCCGGGGCCGCGAGATCGACACCACGGGCGACGGGTTCCTGGCCACCTTCGACGGACCCGCGCGGGGGGTCCGCTGCGCCCGCGCCGTGAGCGAGGGCCTCCACGCCCTCGGCCTCGAGGTGCGCGCCGGACTCCACACCGGCGAGGTCGAGGTCCTCGACGACAAGGTCACCGGCCTCGCGGTCCATATCGGCGCCCGCGTGGCCGCGGCGGCCGGCCCCGGCGAGGTGCTCGTG
Source organism: uncultured Candidatus Rokubacteria bacterium (assembly GCA_963812945.1). Classification (GTDB taxonomy): domain Bacteria; phylum Methylomirabilota; class Methylomirabilia; order Rokubacteriales; family DASRDR01; genus DASRDR01. The sequence goes on from CAWEXD010000003.1 coordinate 356,315, forward strand.
TCGAGCACCGTCAAGGACCTGGTCGCCGGCTCCGGCCTCCGCTTCCAGGACCGCGGCCTCCAGTCCCTCAAGGGCGTCCCGGGCGAGTGGCACCTCTTCGCGCTCGAGGCGGAGGGCCGGCGGGAATGAAGCGGCTCTGCGTCTTCTGCGCCTCGTCGGACGGTCGTCGGGCCGAGTACGCCGAGGCGGCGCGCGCCATGGCCAAGGCCCTGGTCGACCGGGGCATCGGCTTGGTGTACGGCGGCGGGTCCGTCGGCCTGATGGGGGTGCTCGCCGACGCGGTGCTCGCCGGGGGCGGCGAGGCCATCGGCGTCCTGCCCCGGGGGCTCGCCAGGAAGGAGTACGCCCATACCGGGCTCACCGAGCTCCACCTGGTGGGCTCGATGCACGAGCGGAAGGCTCTCATGGCCTCGCTGGCCGACGGCTTCGCGGCGCTGCCGGGCGGGCTCGGCACGCTCGAAGAGATCCTCGAGGTCTTCACCTGGGCGCAGCTCGGCATCCATGAGAAGCCCGTCGGACTGGTCGACGTCGGCGGCTACTGGACGGGGCTCCTCGCGCTCCTGCGACACGCCGTCCAGGAAGGCTTCGTCCGCGCCGAGTACGCGGCGCTGCTCCTGGCCGAGCCGACACCCGCCGCGCTGGTGGACCGCTTCCTCGCGTGGCGGCCGCCGGTCACGCCACCCATCTGGCTCGACCCCACCGAAACCTAGTCGTCGCGTGAGCCAGCGTTCCGCGATCGACCCCGGGGTCGCCGCGCTGCTGATCCTCCTCTGCGCCGTCTGGGGCGTCGGCCAGGTGGCGATCAAAGTGGGCAACGAGGGCATCTCGCCCCTCTGGCACGCGGCGATCCGCTCGGGCGGGTCGGCCCTCCTCCTCTGGGGCTGGTCGGCGTGGCGCGGCATCTCGCTGATCCGCCCCGATGGATCCGGCCTCTACGGAGCCACGATCGCCACGCTCTTCGCGCTCGAGTTCGTCTGCGTCTACTGGGGCTTCATGTTCACGACCGCGTCGCGCGGGGTGCTGTTCATCTACTCGACGCCGTTCTTCGTCGCGCTCGGCGCGCACTGGCTCTTCCCCGAGGAGCGCCTGCATCGCACGAAGATCGTCGGGCTGGTCGTGGCCTTTGCCGGCCTCGCGCTCGCCTTCGCCGACGGTCTCCGGCTGCCGACGCGGCGCGAGGTGCTGGGGGATGTCCTCCAGCTGATGGGCGCCGTCCTGTGGGCGGCGACCACCCTCATCATCAAGGCCCGAGGGCAGGGCGTCAGCCCGCACCGGACGCTCTTCTACCAGCTGGCGGGCTCGGCGGTACTCCTGGGCGCCTTCGCGGTGGGCAGCGGCGAGCCGGGCGTGACGCGTCTCACCGGGCTGGTCGTGGCCGCCGTGTCCTATCAGGTCGTCATCCACGCCTTCGCGAGCTATCTCGCCTGGTTCTGGCTGCTCACCCGGTATCCGGCGACGCATCTGCACGCGTACACGTTCTGGACGCCGCTGTTCGGGGTGCTCGCCGGCTGGCTCCTGCTGGGCGATCCGGTCACCCCGGCCCTGGTGCTGGCGATGGCGTGCGTCGCGCTGGGGATCTATCTCGTGAACCGGCAGCCGGTCGCCGCCGGCGGGCGCGCCCTGCCTAGAGTCGGGGCGGCCGGCCTCGGAGATCGAACCGAAGGGGGCAGCCTTCGCAGCGCGGCCGGGTCCGGCAGTGCTCCTTGCCGACGCGGACCAGGAGCGCGTGAAACTCGTTGAAGAGCGCAGGGTCGTGGGGCAGGTGGGCCATGAGGTGTGCCTGGACGTGGGCGTAGTCGGCGTCGCGCGCCACCATGCGGTGGCGCGCGAGAATCCGCCGGGTGTAGGCGTCCACGACGAAGATGGGCCGGCCGGCGGCGTAGAGCGCGATGGCGTCGGCCGTCTCCGGCCCGATGCCCGGGATGCTGCGGAGCTCGACCCGCAGCACCGGCAAGGGCAGGCCGAGGAGCCGCCCGAGACGACCCCCGTGCCGCCCCGTCACGTGGCGCGCGAACGCGCGGAGCCGCCGCGCCTTCACGCGGAACGTACCGGACGGGCGAAGGAGAGCGGCCAGCCGGCCCGGGGGCAGGGCGACGACGGCGGGGAGCGCGAGGGCCTTCGCCGCGCGCAGCCGCGCGATGGCTCGCTCGGCGTTCCGCCAGGCGGCGTTCTGCGTGAGGATCGCGCCGACCACGACCTCGAACCGGGAGCGGGCCGGCCACCAGCGCTGAGGGCCATAGCGGTCGTGGAGCCGGTCGTAGAGGCCAAGCACGCGGCGACGGTGCCGGTGGGGCCGGGGGCGAAGCGGCGGTGGCGCGAGCATCGAGGGTCCATTATAGGGAGGATGGCCACCAGACGGCCTCGACACGGGGTCACGCTGAGCGTCGCGCTAGGGGGGCTCCTGGCCGCCGGGCCCGCCCTCGGTCAGCCGCCCGCCGGGCCCACCCTGGTCGTCTCCGTGGGCGGCTCCGCGGAGGACCCGGCGTACCTCCCGGTCCACGCCGCCGCGGCGCTCGGCACGTTCGAGGCCGAGGGCGTGCAGGTGACCCTCAAGCGGGCGAAGCACCCAACCGGCGCGATGACGACGCTCCGCGACCGCGAGGCCGCCGTGGCCGTCACGACCATGGACGAGGTCATTCGCGGCGCGTGGGCCCGGAAGCTGCCCGTCCAGGTACTCGCGGCGCACGTACGCGCCCCGGCGGTGGCCCTCGTGGTCGCGCCCGCCGCGCGCGAAGCGGTCCGCCGCGTCGAGGATCTCCGGGGCCGCGCGGTCGCGATCCCGGGCCCCGGCACCGCCGGGCATCTCCTGCTCGTCACGCTCCTGCGTGAGGCCCGCGTCGAGCCCTGGCAGGTCGACATGCGGAGCCTGGGCAGCGCGGCGCTCTTGGCGCGGCTCGGCGGCGAGGAGCTCGCCGCGGCGATGGTGGAGGAGCCCTGGGCGAGCCGGCTCCTCGAGGCCGGGCGGGTCGGCCTTCTGGTGGACCTCCGTCGGCCCGAGGAGACCGAGCGGGCCCTCGGTGGGCCGTTCTACGAGGTCGTGAGCGTGGCGGTCGCTCCCCCGAAGGAGAGTGCCAAGGACACGGGCAAGAGCAAGACCGGAGCGGCCGCGAAGAAGGAGGTCCCGCGCGAGCTGCCGCCCGAGGCCGCCCTCGCGGCCTTCACCCGCGCGGTGGTCCGCGTCCAGGCCTGGCTCGCCACCGCGCCCACGAAAGAGATCGCGGACCGGCTCCCCCCGGCGCTCGTCGGCGATCGCACCCGGTTCGAGGCGCGGCTCGGGGCGCGACAGGCAGCGTACGTCGCGGGGGGCGAACCGACCACGGCAGGACTCGAGGCCACTCTCCGGGTGCTCCGGGCGGGCAGCCCGTGGCCCGTGTCGCTCAAGGTCGGCCCGGATGACCTCGCGCCGCCGCCCGCCGTCGCCGAGGCCCGGCGACAGCTCGGGCCCTCGCCGCCCGCGCCCTAGTCCGAGGGATCGGCCGGGGTCAGGCCGAACGTCCGCAGGAGGCGGGCGGTCGTCCGGAGGGGCAGCCCCACGACGTTCGTGTAGCACCCCTCGACTTGGACGACCAGCCGCCCGCCGACACCCTGCACGGCGTAGGCCCCTGCCTTGTCGTCCGGTTCGCCCGTCGCCACGTAGGCGTCGATCTCCGCGTCGGAGTAGGGTCGCATGAGGACGACACTCGTGACGGCCTCCGACGCCTCGCGCCCCCCCGGGACCTCGAGAAGGGCCAGACCCGTGACCACCTGATGAGGCCGGCCCCGGAGGAGGCGCAGCATCCCGCGCGCGTCGTCGCGCGAGACCGGCTTGCCGAGCGGGCGCCCGTCGAGGACGACGAGCGTGTCGGCGCCCAAGACCACGGCAGGCGCCCTGCCGGCGGCGCGGAGCTGGTCCGTGACCTCGCGGGCCTTGGCCCGGGCGAGGGCCGTGGCCAGCGCCGTCGCCGCGACGCCGGGGACGATGGCCTCCTCGACCCCGCTCGGCCGCACGTCGAACGGAAGGCCGAGCCGGGCGAGAAGCTCCCGCCGGCGCGGGGATGCCGAGGCCAGGATCAGCCGGGTCAGCCGACGATCAGCGGCTCGGCGTCCGTGATGATCCGGGTCGAGCCGGCCACGACCTCGCGCAGGAACACGGGCAGGCTCAGCATGTGCTGGTGCGCGAGTCCGTCGTAGAAGCGGAGCGGGCCCTTCAGCCGCTCGGCGAGGCGCCGGTCGACGGTCTCCGGTGACAGCCCCCGCGGGTCGTCACGCTTGCCGCACACGGCAAATCCCCACGGCGTCCCGAAGCAGGGGATGAACGACTGGTAGGGCGCCACGAACGGGAACACGGCGGAGAGGGTTCGCGCCATGGCGGCATAGAAGTCCAGCTCCCCGAGCTTGGTCATGCCGGCCTGGAGCGCCAGCGTCCCGTGTGGAGTCATCCGGTCGCTCAGGAGCTGGTAGAACTCCCGCGTGAACAGGAGGCAGGCCGGGCCCGCCTCGAGCGGCTCCGTGAGGTCGACGATGGCCACGTCGAACCGCTCGGACGTCCGCTCGAGCCAGCCCCGGGCGTCCTCGTGGCGGAGCTCGGTGCGGGCGTCCGCGAAGGCGCCCTGATGCATCTCGGGCAGGTGTTCCCGGCAGGCCTCGACGACCCGGCGGTCGATGTCCACCATGACGGCCCGCCGGATCGACGGGTAGCGGAGGATCTCACGGAGCGTCGCCCCTTCGCCGCCGCCGATGACCAGGGCACTTTCGGGACGGGGGTGGAGGACCATCGCCGGGTGGACGAGGGTCTCGTGGTAGATGAAGTCGTCGGCGACGCTCGACTGGATCCGGCCGTCCAGGACCAGGCACTTGCCGTAGCTCGCCGTCTCCAGGATCTCCATCCGCTGGAACTCGGTCTGGAGGGCGAATATGGTCCGGACTATTGCGTGGGCGTGTCCCTCGACGGCGGTGGTGGTCTCAAAAAACCATTTGTAGGGGCTCTGTTGCGCCATTCTCGGCGACGCCCTCCTTGACCTTGTTGGCGAGTCCGGCCATCCCCGGGAACACCCCGCGCTTGACCTCCACGCAGGACGCCCGGCTGGCTCCGAACTGCTCCACAAGATAGTTGGCGGCCTCCGCCGGCTTGAGCGTTTCGCCGCACGAGAAGATGTCCACCGCGGCGTACCGATGCTCGGGCCATGTGTGGATCGAGAGGTGGGACTCGGCGATCACCACCACTCCGGAGATCCCGAAGGGGTTGAACTCGTGAAAGACGACATCGATGATGGTGGCCTCCGCTCGCTTGGCGGCCTCCACCATCGCCATCTTCACGGACTCAAGACTGTTGAGGGCCTCGGAGCTGCAGTCGTACAGCTCGAGCAGGAGGTGTCGACCCAAGCTCTCCAATTACCAACCCCCTTCCTCTCCCGCGACCAGCGCCGATCATCGAACTGCGACGCCGTCTCGTTGGCGCCGCACTCTCCGTCGCCGCGATCTCTTCTTCGCCGTAGCGACACGGGCTAAAGTGGGCTGAATTATAGAGCAGCAGGAGGGGAGCGCAAGGAAAAAATGCTTGCGTTTTACTTTCGCCCCAGTGATGATGACGACCTGCGCGCGGGCGGGAAGTGACGCCGCGGCACACCGCGCGCGCGGCGAATTCAATGCGGCTCGGGAGGAGGTGGCGATGTTCTGGAAGCAGGTGACGAAGGCGGCGATGACGGCAGGGACGGCCGAGGGCGGGACGCCACTGAACGCGTTCGACAACGCGCTCCTGGCGGCCGGCATCGGGAACGTCAACCTCATCAAGGTCTCGAGCATCGTGCCCCCGGACGTCGACATCGTCGAGCTGCCTCAGATCAAGCCCGGGGCCCTGGTCCCGACCGCCTACGCGGCCATGACGAGCGGGACGCCCGGCCAGATCATCGCCGCTGCCGTCGGCTACGCCCTGCCGGTCGACCGGACGAAGCCCGGGGTGATCATGGAGTTCCACGACGTCACCGACCGCGGAACGGCCGAGGAGGCCATCCGGGGCATGCTGGCGGAGGCCTTCCGCGTCCGCGGCGAGACCGTCCGTGAGATGAAGGTCGTCGCGGTGGACCACCGGGTCGAGCGGGCGGGCTGCGCCCTGGCTGCCGTCGCGCTCCTCTCGGAGGACGACCTCCTGTAGGGTCGCGCGCGGGCGCCGGCCGCGCTCCTCGCCCGGCCCCCAGCCCTCCCCGCTCCCCATGTCCCTCACGCCCGCCCGCCCGCGGTTCCTGTCCGCCCGGCCGGACCCGGCCGGGGCGGACGTCGTCCTCTACGGCGTCCCCTTCGAGGGACGCGTCAACCAGCGCAAGGGGGCGTTTCAGGGGCCGGGGGAGATCCGCCGCGCCTCGGACCTGATCGAGACCTACGTGCCCCGGCTCGCCGCCGACCTCGGCACTCTCGCGTTCGCGGACGCCGGCGACGTCGTGGTCCCCGACCTCGCCCCCCGCGAGGCGCTTCAGGCCGTGGCCGCGGAGCTCCGGCAGGCTCTCGTGCCGAGCCAGCGCTGGGCCCTCCTCGGGGGGGATCACACGACCACCGCATCGGTCGTCGAGGTCGCGCTCGAGCATTACCCGGATCTCCGCGTCGTCCAGTTCGACGCCCACCCCGACCTCCGCGGCGAGTATCTGGGCGAGCCGTGGAACTACGCCTCGGCGATGACCCGGGTGCTCGATCGTTTGGGCGCCGATCGCCTCCACCAGATCGGTCTCCGCACCGGGGATCGGGAGGAGTGGGAGCCGCCCCGCGGGACGCACGTCTACCCGGCGTGGGCAGGCTCGGCCGCGGAGGCGGCGGCCGCGGCCGCGGTCGACCTGGCCGGCCACCCGCTCTACGTCACGATCGACATCGACGTGCTGGATCCGTCGATCGCCCCGGGCACCGGCGCGCCCGAGCCGGGGGGCATCACCGTGCCCGATCTCCTGCTGGCGCTCCGCCATCTCGGCCCGGCTCGCGTGATCGGCTTCGACCTGGTGGAAGTCTCGCCGCGATGGGACCCGTCCGGGCGGACGGCGATCACGGCGGCCGCCATCGTCCGTGACGCGATCCTCACCTGGTGGGCGGCGCGGTGACGGCCCGCGCCCGAGCGCGGCGCCGGAAGGAGCCCTACGCCGCTCCGCTCTACTATCACGTCGCCTTCGAGCTCAACCGGAAGACGGAGACGGACTTCCTCGCGGCGTGCTTCAGGAAGTACGCCCGGGGGTCCGTCCGGCACGTGCTGGACGTGGCCTGCGGGACCGGCCATCACAGTCTCCGCCTGGCCCGGCGCGGCTTTCGCGTGACCGCCCTGGACCTCTCGGCGCCCTCGATCGCGTTCCTCCGGGGGGAGGCGGCGCGCCTCGAGCTCCCGGTGACGGCCGTCGTCGGCGACATGACCGACTTTCGGCTGCCCGGCCCGGTGGACGCGGCGATCTGCATGCAGGACTCCCAGGGCCACCTGCTCGAGACCGAGGCGCTCGTCGCCCACCTCCGGGCGGTTCGGCGAAACGTCCGTCCCGGCGGCCTCTACGTCTTCGACCGGATGGTGCCCAACGGGTGGAAGCCGGGCGCCCGGTGGACCTGGACCCGCCGCCGGCGAGGGGTCACCGTCCGCGCGAGCTTCCAGACGCTGCTCGACTACGACGTCGCGCGCCAGGTCTGCCAGGAAGTCATGCGCTTCGACATCAGCGAGAAGGGGCGGCGGCGCGTCGTCGTCCAGCGCCACCCGACCCGCATCGTCTTTCCCCAGGAGCTCCGGGCCCTCACCCAGCTCGCCGGCGGCTGGGAGTTCTGCGGGTGGTTCTCGAACTTCAGCCTGCGACGCCCGCTCGAGAAGAGCGCCGCCGCCCTCGTGATGATTGCCGTCCTGCGCGCCAGCTAGGGAGCCAACCCCGGGGTCAGGCCCTGCTTTGGCTTCCAGCCCGCCCCGCCCGCATGACTGTCAAAGCAGGGTCTGACCCCGTAGTTTGATGGCGCGGCTGGTCCTCCGTCCCCAGCGCGAGGCGCGAATTCGGGGGGGCCATCCCTGGGTCTACCGGAGCGACGTCCTGCGGCTGGACGGGGCCTGGCGGGACGACGAGGCGGTGACCGTCTGCGGGGCCGACGGCCGCGTGCTCGGCCGAGGGTTCTACAACCCCCGACCCCAGATCGTGTGCCGACTCGTGACCCGACACGACGAGCCCGTGGATGACGCGCTCCTCCGCCGCCGCCTCGAAGCGGCCTGGGCCTTCCGCCAGACGCTGGCGTACGACAGCGACGCGGTCCGCGTCGTCTTCGGCGACGGTGACGCGCTCCCCGGCCTGGTCGTCGATCGCTACGGCGATATCCTGGCGCTCCAGGCGCTGACGCTTGGGATCGCGGCCCGCGCGGCTCGGCTGGCCGAGCTCCTGGCGGAGGTCACGGGGACCCGGGCGGTCTACCGTCGGGGCGACCCGACGGCCGCCCGCATCGAGGGCTTCGAGGACAGGAGCGGCTGGATGGTGGGCCGGGCCGACCCCACGGTCGAGATCCGCGAGGGCCCCTGTTTCTTCCACGTCGACCTCGAGGCCGGCCAGAAGACGGGTTTCTACCTCGACCAGCGGGAGAATCGGGCCTTGGTAGCGGCGCGCGCGGCGGGGCGCGCGGTGCTCGACGCGTTCTGCTACACGGGGGCGTTCGCCGCCTGGGCGCTCCGGGGCGGCGCGGCGTCCGTGCTCGCCCTCGACAGCTCCGGCGAAGCGTGCGCGCGGGCCGCCGCCCACCTCGCCGCCAACGCGCCGGCGGGGAGCGGCGGGCGCCACCAGGTGCGCGAGGCCAACGCCTTCGACGCCCTCCGCGCCTTCGAGCGGGACGGTCAGCGCTTCGGCCTCGTCGTCCTCGACCCCCCGCCCTTCACCCGCCGGCGGACGGCCGTCGACGCGGCGCTGCGCGGCTACAAGGAGATCAATCTGCGGGCGTTCCGCTGCCTCGAGGCGGGCGGGCTCCTCGCCACGTTCTCCTGCTCCCACCACGTGAGCCCGGCCCTGTTCGAGGACGTCTGCCGCGCGGCCAGCGAAGACGCCGGGCGCCCGGTGCGCGTGGCGGGTCGCCTCCAGCAGGCGCGGGATCATCCCGTGCTTCTGGCGGTCCCCGAGACGCGGTACCTGACGGGCTTGCTGCTGGAGGTGCTGGAGTAGCCGGAGTCGGCCCCTACGAGCTCGTCGCGCGCCGGGCCCGCGCGCGGAAGAAGAGGACGAACCCCCCCGCGACGGCGCCCGCCAGGAGGACGAGGCCCGCGATCATGTTGTAGCGCAGGAGGACCTGTTTGGCCCACTCGAGGTGCGTCCCGGCCAGAACGCCCAGGCCGACGACGAGCACGTTCCACACGACGACCGACATGCCGGCCCACAGGAGCACCTTCCACGCCGAGAAGCCCGCGAGCCCGGCGGCCGGCATCACGAGCGCCCGGATGCCGGGGAAGAAGCGCGAGATCGCGATCGCCGGGGCGCCGTAGCGGTCGAACCACCGCTCGAGACGCGCGAGGCGCTCGGCGCGGAGCCACCGGCCGAGCCGCCCGGCCAGGAGCGCGTGGCCCCAGTGGCGACCGAGCCAGAACGCCGCCATCACCCCGACCTGGGTGCCTGTCACCGCCGCCCCCAGCACGAGCCGGTGGTCGAGCCGGCCCCGCCCCGCGAGGAATCCAGCGTAGACCGAGATCAGATCGGTGGGCCACGGCGGAAAGAAGCTCTCGAGCACGCAGCTCAGGAAGACCACCGCGTAGATCCCGGCCGGCGGGAGGCCCGGATCGAGCACGAGCTCGGACAGCCGGTCGAGGTCCACGACGCGGATCCCGCCCTCTACGAGCCCGTCGCGGAGTTCCCGTCCCGCTCGATCCCGAACGGCAGCGTCAAGACTCTCGGGACCTCACCCAGGTGATGGTGGAACTCGAGCGTCAGCCCGCGGGCGGCGCCGCGAAGGCGTGGAAAGTAGACAAAGCCCTCGAGCCGAGCCCCCGGCTGCAGCGAGCCCATCGGCAGCGCGAGGGCATAGAGGTCGCCGGTGATCGGACCGCCCGGATAGTACCAGGGCCACATGTGCCAGCCGTACGGCCCCCACCACCGGTCCCAGTAGGGATCGGAGACGAGCCGGCGACGACGGAGGATGGGCGGGGGCGAGGCGATGGTGGCGAGCCGGTCGTCACCGCTCGTGCGCCAGCGGAGGATGCGCTCGACCTCGGCCGGCGGGAGCGCCGTGTACTGGAAGCGGGAGTCGTCGAAGACCCGGAAGTCGACGTAGTCGAAACGGACCGGGACGGCCGCGCCGTTCGAGAGGGTCACGAGGAACGGGGTGATGTAGTCACCCAGCTCCCAGGGGCTTCCGCGCCAGGCCGACGGTCGCGCCGAGAGCTCGACGCCCTCCCCCACCACGCTCGCCGCGCCCTGGGCCGCATCCACCTGGACGCCCGCGGCGGGGACCGGCACGATCCGTGACGTCGCGCACCCGCCGACGAGCGCCACGGCGAGGAGCGCGCCGAGCCACCTCGGCCGCCACCCGGCGCGTGGCGGCGCCGGCCCGTCCGCCCCGCGCGCGCTCACGCTCGCCCTTTAGCCGCCCGCGGCGCGGCCGACCAGGTCGTACACGCCGGCCAGCGCGCGATCGAGCTCGGCGGGGTTCTTCCCGCCCGCCTGGGCAAGGTCGGGCCGGCCACCTCCGCCGCCGCCCACCGCCTTGGCGACCTCCTGGACCAGCTTGCCGGCATGGACGCGGCTGGTCAGATCCTTGGTGACCGCGCTGACGAGGCTGATCGCGTTGTTGGTCACCGCGCCGAGCACCATGACCCCGGAGCCGAGGCGCTCGCGCACGGAGTCGACCACGGTTCGCAGGCCCTCGGCGTCGAGCCCGTCGAGCCGCGCGACCACGACCGGGATGCCCGCCACCGAGCGGGCGCCCGCCACAAGGTCCTGGGCCCGGCTCTTCGCGAGGCGCGCCTCCAGCTCGGCGAGCTGCTTCTCGAGGCCCTTCTGGTCGTCGAGGAGCTTCTGGAGGCGGCGCGGCACCTCGAGCGGCGGGATCCGGAGGAGATCGGCCGCCTGGCGGAGCGCGTGCTCCTCCTGGCCGACATGGGCCAGCGCCGCGCTCCCGGTGACCGCCTCGAGGCGGCGGACGCCGGACGCGACCGCGCCCTCGGTCGTGACCTTGAAGAGCCCGATCTGGCCGGTCGCGTCGAGGTGCGTCCCCCCGCAGAGCTCGGTCGAGAAGTCCCCGATCCGGATGACCCGGACGTGGTCTCCGTACTTCTCGCCGAAGAGCGCCATCGCGCCCATCCGGAGCGCCGCGTTCAGATCCGTCCAGAACGGGTCCACCGTGATGTTGTCCCGGACGGCCTCGTTGACCAGGTCTTCCACGCGCCCGAGGTCCCGGTCCTTGACGGGCTTCCCGTGGGTGAAGTCGAAGCGCAGCCGATCGGGCGCCACGAGGGAGCCCGCCTGCGTCACGTGGGTCCCGAGCACCTTGCGGAGGGCGGCGTGAAGGAGGTGCGTGCCCGTGTGGTGGAGGCGGAGCCCCTGGCGGCGCGGCGATTCCACCGCGACGGCCACGTCCTCGCCCTCGCGGAAGCCGCCCTCCTTCACCTGGAGCCGGTGGGCGATCAGCCCCGCCCCGCGGTACTGCGTGTCGACGACCTCACCGCGCCCCTGCCGGCCGGTGACGACCCCGGTGTCGCCGATCTGGCCGCCCGACTCCGCGTAGAACGGCGTGCGGTCGAGGATCACCTCGACCTCGTCCCCGGCCACCGCCTCGCGCCGCCGCCGGCCGCCGGCCACCATGGCGAGGATCCGGGCCGGCGCCGTCATCGCCTCGTAGCCGAGGAATTCCGCCTTGGGGAGGTCCGCCAGGAGCGTCTGGTACGCCGCCGGGCTCTCGTCCCCGACCGCGCCGCCCGCGCCAAAGGTTGCGCTCGAGCGCGCCCGCTCGCGCTGCGCGTCCATCTCCGCCTCGTACTCGGCCTGGGTCTCGGGGGAAAGGGCGAACCCCCGCTCCTGCAGCACCTCCTGGGCGAGATCGACGGGAAAGCCGAAGGTGTCGTAGAGCGTGAAGAGCACCCGGCCAGGGACACGACGCGCCACACCCTCATAGCGCGGCAGCCAGCTCATCTCCGCGGCAATCTGCGCCTCGGCCTTCTGCGGCGGTGACGCCGGCGGCCAGTTCCCGCTGGTGGCGAGTTCCGCCTCGATCCGCTCGAGGCCCCGGTCGAGCGTCTCCGCGAAGCGCTCCTCCTCGAGCCGCGTCAGCTCGGCGACGCGGGCCTGCTGCTCCACCAGCTCCGGATACGCGCCGCCCATCAGCTCGGTGACGGCGCCGGTCACCTGCCACAGGAACGGCTCCATGAGCCCGATGAGCCGGCCATGTCGCATCGCCCGGCGCATGATCCGCCGGAGGACATAGCCCCGCCACTCGTTCGACGGCATGACCCCGTCGGCCATGAGGAACGCCGTCGCCCGCGCGTGGTCGGCGATGACGCGCATCGACACGTCGTCGGCGTCGTGCGCCCCGTAGGCCTTCCGGCTCCGGCGCTCGACGTCGGCAATGAGCGGCCGCAGGAGATCGGTGTCGAAGTTCGAGGATTTCCCCTGCACGACGGCTGCGATGCGCTCGAGCCCCATGCCGGTGTCGATCGAGGGCTTGGGGAGCGGCGTGAGGCGGCCCGAGGCATCCCGGTCGAACTGCATGAAGACCAGGTTCCAGATCTCGAGCCACCGGTCGCACTCGCACGCCGGGCCGAGGCACCGGCGCCCCGCCGCCTCCTCGGCGCACGCGATGTGGTCGCCCTGGTGGAAGTGGACCTCCGAGCAGGGCCCGCAGGGCCCGGTGTCGCCCATCGCCCAGAAGTTGTCCTTCTCGCCGAGCCGGAGGATCCGGTCCGGGGGGACGTAGGCCTTCCAGAGCTCGGCCGCCTCGTCGTCGTCGGTGAAGACGGTGGCCCAGAGCCGGCCGGGCGGGAGCCCGAGGTCCCGGGTCAGGAACTCCCAGGCGTAGGCGACCGCGTCGGCCTTGAAGTAGTCGCCGAAGGAGAAGTTCCCGAGCATCTCGAAGAACGTGTGGTGGCGCGCCGTGCGCCCGACGTTCTCCAGGTCGTTGTGCTTGCCGCCCGCCCGCACGCACTTCTGGCAGGTCGTCGCCCGGACGTCGTCGCGCCGCTCCTCGCCGAGGAAGACGCTCTTGAACTGCACCATCCCGGCGTTGGTGAAGAGGAGCGTCGGATCCTGGGCCGGGACGAGCGGCGACGAGCGCACGATCGTGTGGCCGTTCCGCTCGAAGTAGCGGAGAAACCTGTCCCTGAGCTCGTGTCCGGTCACAGGACCCTCATGATACCATCGGCGCCCTGCGGCCCCCGGGGCGCGGACGCGGTCAGCGCGGACCCATCCCGGAGGCGCACGAGGGGGATACCTCGCCATGGGCAAGCCCGGCCGTCTCGTCCGCCCCTTTCAGGTCACGGACGGACGGCGCTTCCGGCTGTCGTCGATCGATCCCGGGGACACGCGGGGCATCGAGTCCAAGAAGAAGGCCCGCGAGCGCTTCGACCACGAGATCGAGGCGCTCCGCGATCTCCAGGAGAAGCTCTACGCCCAGGATCGCTGGGCGCTGCTCCTGATCTTCCAGGGCATGGACGCCGCCGGGAAGGACAGCGCGATCAAGCACGTGATGGCGGGGGTGAATCCGCAGGGAACTCAGGTCCACGCGTTCAAGGCGCCCTCCGACGAGGAGCTCGACCACGACTTCCTCTGGCGCACGACGTGTCGCCTGCCCGAGCGCGGCCGGATCGGCATCTTCAACCGCTCCTACTACGAGGAGGTGCTCGTCGTCCGGGTCCATCCCGAGGTGCTCGCCCGCGAGCGGCTGCCGGCGCGGCTCGTCACCCCCGAGATCTGGCGGGAGCGCTTCGAGGACATCAACGCCTTCGAGCGGTATCTCGCCCGCAACGGCGTGGTCGTCCGCAAGTTCTTCCTGCACCTGTCTCGGACGGAGCAGCGAAAGCGCTTTCTCGCGCGGCTCGAGAATCCCGAGAAGCACTGGAAGTTCTCCCTCGGCGACGTCCGGGTGCGCCGCCACTGGGACGCGTACATGGCCGCCTACGAGGACGTGATCCGCCGCACCAGCTCGCCCGAGTCGCCGTGGCACGTCGTGCCCGCCGATCACAGGTGGTTCGCCCGCCTGGTGATCGTCTCGGCGATCGTCGACACGCTCGCGTCACTCGACCTCGCATTCCCGAGCCTCGGCCCCGACCGCGCGAAGGAGCTCGAAGCGGCCCGGGTGGCCCTGGCGAACGAGCGCGAGCGGCCCGGCGCTCAGGGGGGTGGGAGGCGGCGGGGCCGGCCGTAGACGTTCTGGCCGTGTGTCTCGCGGAAGAAGAGGGATGTGAGCAAGGCACAGAGGATCAGGACCGCGGACACCCCGAAGCTCAGCTGGTACGCCTCCACCGGGTAGGTCCGCGCGCCACCCAGCATCTCGCCCGTCCAGCGCGCGTCCAGGAGCGCGCCGAGCGGGCCCTGTGTCAGCGCGGCGCCGACGAACCCGCCGAGGTTCACGACCGCGACCGCGGTGCCGGCGAGCTCGGGCGGGTTGACCTCGCGCCCGAGCGGCCAGGTCACGACGAATGCGGCGCCGACCATGCCCATCCCGAAGAAGAGCGCGTAGAGACCCCACAGCGGGAGGCGCCCGAGCGTCAGCACGAAGACGACCCAGATGCCGAACTGCGCGGCGGTCAGGACGGCGTAGGGCAGCCGCCGGCGCCGGAGCACCCGGTCCGAGAGGAAGCCCGTCAGCGGCCCGGCCACGAGGAGGGCGACCGACGTCGCCGTCGCGTAGAGGGCCGCCTCCACCATGTCGAGGCCGTAGACGTCGCGGAGACAGGGAACGACCCAGAAGAAGAGGTTGTTAATGGCCGAGTAGAGGAAGAAGAAGGCGACGAACGGCGGCCAGGTGTCCCGGTTACCCAGGACGCGGCCGAGCCCGGACAGGACGTCCGGCCAGCTCGGGGCCGGTGCGGCCGCCGCGCCGCGATCGTCGGGCTGGTCGCGCACCAGCGTGAGACACAGGAGGGCGCCGCCGAAGGTGACGACGCCCACGACGACGAGCGCCCCGCGCCAGCCGAATCCGGTCGCCAGCCACGCCAGCGGCGCCGTCGCCACCAGACCGCCCAGGACCCCCGTCGCGGCGGTCGCTGCCGAGAGCGTGGCGAAGTAGGACGCGGGGAACCATGCCGTGGCGATCTTGAGCGCCCCGACGAACATGGCGGCGGCGCCCGCGCCGACGAGGAAGCGGCCCGCAAAGAGCGGGAGCGAGTCCGGGGCGCCGGCCATCAGGAGCGTCCCGGCGCCCATCACGAGGCCACCCGCTCCCACCACCCGCCGAACGCCCAGACGATCCAGCAGGACGCCGGCGGGGATCATGAGCCCGGCGTAGGCATAGAAGTAGGTCGCCGACAGGAGCCCCACGACGGCGCCCGTCACGCCGAACGTCTGCATCAGCTCCTTGGCGAACACCCCGGGCGCCACGCGGTGGAAGAACGCGAAGAGGAAGAGGAAGGCGGGGATCCCCCACATGAGCCACGCCCGCCCCCCTGGCGGCGCGGGGTCGGTCGCGCGGGACGTCGACGGGGGAGGCGTCAGCGGACGGCGGGCGCGGCCCCGCGTGCGCCCGAGGGCGTGGACGGCGGCGTGGCGCCACCGACGCGGGCCAGGCGAAGCTGCCGGACCTGGGCGGCGTGGTCGTGCGTGTGGGCCGCGTGGAAGCGAAGCCAGCGCTCGACCGAGTACGAGCCGTCCTCGCTATGCGTCCCCGCGCGGCCCCAGTCCTCCGGCGTCAGCCGATCGAGCAGCTCGGCGGTCGTCGCGTGGGCCGCCCGCACCGCGTCGAGCGCCGGCTCGACCGGGCGCTCGGCGTATGCCAGACGGGACCGATAGACCTCCTCGTCGAACGCGGGCAGAAACGGGGCGGCCTCGGTGAGCAGCCGGCGCAACCGGACCGCGCCCGTCAGCTCGGCGTCCTCGAGGTGATGGATCACGTCGCGGACGCTCCAGGCTTCAGGGCCCGGCCGCCAGTCGAGCTCGACGGGAGCCAGCCCCTCGAGCGCCGCCTGGAGCGCCGGGTAGCCCGCGCGGTACCGGGCGATCAGCTCCGCCCGCTCCCCGCTCATCACGGGCACTGTCCCGGGCCCCCGTCAGCGCCGCCGGGCGGCCCACCCCGCCCGGTTGTCGCGGATCTGGCCAGCGTGGACGTGCGCGTGGTCAGCGTAGATCCGGAGCCACTGCTCGGCGGAGTAGGCGCCGCTCTCCGAGTGCGTGCCGGCGCGGCGCCAGTCCGCGTCGGTCATCGACTCGAGGAGCTGGGCCGTGGTCGCCCGGGCGGCCTCGAACGCGCGCAGGGCCGGCTCCCACGGGCGCTCCTGATAGCGGAAATGCCGGGCATACTCGGCCTCGTCGTACCCCTGGATCATCGGGTCGTTCTCGATCAAGAGCCGCCGGAGCCGGACGCCGGAGATGGTCTCGCTGTCGGCGAGGTGGTGCACGACCTCGCGCGCGCTCCACTCCCCGCGCGCGGGGCGCCAGTCGCGTTCCTCGGGACCGATCCCCACCAAGGCCCGCACCACCTCGTCGTAGCCCGCTTTGTACTGGTTGATCAGCGTTTGCCGCTCCGCCGACGTCATGCGCACCTCCCAGGGAACAGGCCTCGTCCGGGTCGCCCCGGATGACGATCCGGTCGTCTCGCGAGCGCGCGGCTCATGGGTCCGCCTGCGCGTCGGGAACGGCCTCCGAACCGAGCGCCCGAAGCACCTGGCGGACGACGTCCTCAGGATACCCCCGACGTCGCAGGTAGTCATGCAGCCGGCGCGCGGCCCGGTCGGGCGCGGCGTGTTGAAGCGCCGTCATGCGCCGGCGCGCGGCGTCGCGCGCCCGGGCCAGCTCGTCCGTTTCCGTGAAGGCGCGCGCGATCGCGGCCTCGACGATCGGCCGCGCGACGCCGCGCACCGCCAGCTCCTCGCGCAGCCGCTCGCGCCCGACGGCACGCTCCCGCGCCCGGACCTCGGCCCACGTGGTCGCGAACGCGCGATCGTCGACGTACCCGCGGGTCTCGAGATCCGCCACCACGACCTCGGCCACGTCGGCGGGCGCGCCCCGGCGGCGAAGCCGGCGGGCGAGGTCCCGCCGCGTCCAGGGCTTCCGGGCCAGGAGGTCCAGCGCGACGGCGCGCGCCCGACGTGGGTCCAGGGGTTCCCGCGGCGGCGCCGGAGCCCGCCGGGACGCGGTCACGGCCTGCCCCGGACCCCGGCCCGACGCCTGTCCCCCGCGGCCGTCAGGCCCCGTTCGCGACGGGCTTGAGCCCGACCGCGTGGCGCACCGCCGTCTCCATCTCGGCCAGGACCTTCTGGTTCTCCTTGAGGAACTTCCGGGCGTTGTCGCGCCCCTGGCCGATGCGCTGGTCGCGGTACGAGAACCACGTGCCGCTCTTCTCGACGATCCCCTGCTCCACGGCCAGGTCCAGCACGTTGGCCTCGCGCGAGATCCCCTCGCCGTACATGACGTCGAACTCGGCCTCGCGGAACGGCGCGGCGAGCTTGTTCTTCACCACCTTGACCTTGGTGTGGACGCCAACCGACTCCGTCCCCTGCTTGAGCGCGTCCATCCGCCGGATGTCCAGGCGGACCGAGGCGTAGAACTTGAGCGCGCGGCCGCCCGGCGTCGTCTCGGGGCTGCCGAACATGACACCGATCTTCTCGCGGATCTGGTTGATGAAGACCACGGCGGTGCCCGAGCGGGCGATCGCGGCGGTGAGCTTCCGGAGCGCCTGCGACATGAGCCGCGCCTGGAGCCCGGGAAGCGAGTCGCCCATCTCGCCCTCGAGCTCGGCCTTCGGCACGAGCGCCGCGACGGAGTCGATCACGATGACGTCGATCGCGCCCGAGCGGACGAGGTGCTCGGCGATCTCGAGCGCCTGCTCGCCGGTGTCGGGCTGCGAGATCAGGAGCTCGTCGATGTTCACGCCGAGCCTCTTCGCGTAGGCCGCGTCGAGCGCGTGCTCGGCGTCGATGAACGCGGCGTAGCCGCCCGAGCGCTGCGCCTCCGCGATCACGTGGAGGGCGAGCGTGGTCTTCCCGGAGGACTCCGGCCCGTAGATCTCGGTGACGCGCCCGCGCGGGATGCCGCCGATGCCGAGCGCCAGGTCGATCGTGAGGGCGCCGGTCGGGATGACCGCCGTCTCCTCGAGCGCTCCGCTCGACCCGAGCTTCATCACGGCGCCCTTGCCGAACTGACGCTCGATCTGCGAGAGCGCCAGCTCGAGCGCCTGCCGGCGGTCCTTGTCGGCCTTCGACTCGGCCTTCGATTCGCCCTTCGTCTCTGCCATCACGTCCCTCCGTTCGTCCGTCTTTCGCCCGCGCACGCGGGGGTCTTGGTCCATGTCGGCGCCATTCTAGTGGCGAACCTTCCGACATGTCAACAGAAGATGAGTACACCACATCTTGGGGGTCACCCCCGACCACCCCCCGACAGCGCGGCCAGGGGAGCCTCCGTCAGGACGCTGTACCGGGCGCCACGGGGATCCAGCTCCGAGCGCATCAGGTGGAGCGCCGTCACACGCACCTCCCCGAATCCCGGGCCAGGGCCAAGCGCGCTGCCGAGCCCCCCAGCCCCCCGCGGGTCACGGGCCCGGGCCAGCGTGACGTGGGGATGGTAGGCCCGCCCCTCGCCCGGAATCCCTCGGGCCACCAGGGCCGCCTCGAGCGCTGCATGCAGCGCCCTGAGCCCTTCTCCCCCCGTGGCGACGCCAGCCCATACGACCCGCGGCGCCCGCGTCGACGGGAAGCCACCGAGCCCGCCCAGCGCGACGGTGAAGGGGTCGATCGCCGTCGCTGCGGCCTGGACCGCCTCCCGCGCGCGTTCGAGCGCCAGAGGCTCCAGGTCGCCCAGGAACCGGAGCGTGAGGTGAAGGTTCTCCGCCCGCACCCACGCGAGCCCCGGCGCGCGCGCTCGTAGCTCGACGGCCGTCGCCGCGAGCCGCGACCGCACGCCGTCCGGCAACAGCACCGCGACGAAGCCCCGGACCGGCCGCTCGTTCACCGAGGCCCCCCGACCGGGAGCATCCGCGGCCGACTCCGGCCACCGATATCAGAGCAACCGCGGTGCCACGGCGCCGCCGACGTCTCGCGAGGAGAGAACGCGCGCGAAATCCTCACGGGGGCGCGCCTACCCGCGGGCCCGGCGCCCCCGCCCCGGCACCTTCCGCATACGGGGCGACGCCGGTAAGAGACATGCGGGACATCCGGCGGGGCGCGGAATCGGCCCGCGGCTCAGCTCGCCTCGAGGCAGCGGCGCCGGAGGAGATCCAGGGCGTGCACGGCGGAGAGCGCCTTGTTGCCTTCCCGGTCGCGATCGAACCGGTGGCGCTCGACGACGGCGCCCTGGGCGTCGGCCAGCCCCACGTAGACCGTCCCGACCGGCTTCGTCGGGGTGCCGCCGTCGGGGCCGGCGATCCCGGTGATGGACAGCCCGACGTCGGCGCCCGCGCGCTCACGCGCCCCACGCGCCATCGCTTCGGCGCACGCGGCCGATACCGCGCCGTGCTGCCGCAGCACCTCCTCCGGCACGCCCAGGAGGGCCTGCTTGGCCGCGTTCGAGTAGACGACGAAGCCCCGCTCGAAGTAGGCCGAGCTCCCCGGCACCTGCGTCAGGCGATGGCCGACGAGACCGCCGGTGCAGGACTCGGCGAGCGCCACGGTCCACCCGCGGGCGCGGAGAAGCCGGCCCACGAGGGCCTCGAGCGTCTCGTCCTCGACGCCGTACCACGCGGCGCCGAACGCGCCGCGGAGCGCGGGCTCCAGCGCGGAAAGCGCGGCGGCGGCCGCCGTCGGCGAGCCCGCCCGGAACCGCACGCGTGCCCAGCACTCGTCTCCGGTGTCGACGACGTGCCCCGAGACCCCGTCCACGCCGCGAAGCGTGGCCTGGAGCTGGGCCTCCGCGGCACCCGCGTCGAGCCCGACCAGGCGGAGCGTGCGAACCAGGACGCCCGACCCGGCGTCCGCGCGGGCGAGACGCGGGAGGAGGTGGGCCCGGGCCAGCGCCACGGCAGTCGCCGGCACGGCGGGAACCACGAGGACGGCAGCGCCCCCGAGCTCGACGAGGAACCCCGGCTCGCTCGGCTCCGCCAGGGTCACGACCGTGGCACCCTGGGGCACCAGCGCGAGCTGCTCCTCCCGCCGGGGCATCGCCTGCCCGCGGGCGGCATAGGCGGCTTCGAGCGCGTCGAGCGCCCGGCTGCTCAGGACGAGGCGGCTCTCGAGGCTTCGCGCGAGCGCCTGTCTCAGCGCCACGGCCCCTTCCCCCTCGCCCACCGCCACGACGAAGCCCCCCTCTTCGGCGGCCTGACGGAGCGCCCGCTCGACGGCGTCTTCCTCGGCGGGCACGACCCGGCGCGCGCGGACCGGGCAGCCCTCCCGCTCGAGGAGGCGGCCCACCGCCAGCGCGGCGTCGGCGCCCGTCCCCGCGGGGTCGGCAGACGCCGTCACCAGCTCGGCGGTGAGCCCACAGGCCGAAGGCCGTCCGATCAACTCCCGCGGACCCAGGGTGCCGTCGTGAGCACGGAAAAGCCCGTCAGACGAGGTGGCGGAGCTGGCCGAGCAGATTCACGTAGAGGCCGGCGAGGAGATCGTCCGCCACGACCCCGAGGCCTCCGGGGAGCGCCTGGAGCCTGTCGATGCCCAGAGGCTTCATGACGTCGAAGACCCGGAATGCCAGGAAGAGCCCGAGCGCCCAGAGCAAGGTCCGCGGATGGCCACAGCAGGCGAGGAGCATGCCGGCCACCTCGTCGATGACGATCGGCCCCGGGTCCTTGACCCTGACCCGATCCTCCTCGCGGCCGGCCGCCCAGATCCCGACGGCCGACACGGCGGCGGTCGTCCCGAGCAGCGCCAGGTCACCGGGGGCGAGCCACCAGACCAGGAGGGCGACGGGGAGGCTCGTGACCGTGCCCGGAGCGACGGGCGCGTAACCGAGCCCGCCCGCGGTCGCGATCCAGCGGGCTAGCTGGGCGCCGAGCCCCGCCTGGGCGGGCCGCTCAGCGGCGGGCGAGGGTCCCGACCAGGTCGTAGCCGTCGACCTCGACGATCTCGACGGGCACGCGGCGACCCGGGGTGAGGTCCCGGTCCCGGAGGTACACGACCCCGTCGATCTCCGGCGCCTGCGCGGCGGTCCGGCCTTCCCAGTGAAAGGCCGGGTCCTGGCTCGGCCCGTCGATCAGCACCTCGTGGACGGAGCCGAGGAGCGTCGCGTGGCGCTCCCAGGCGAGGCGGTCCTGGGTCTCCTGGACCCGCCGGGCGCGCTCCTCGGCGATCTCCGCCGGCACCGGGTCGGGGAATGCCGCGGCCGGCGTCCCCTCCTCGGCGGAGTAGACGAAGCTTCCGACGCGATCGAACGGCGTGTCTTCCAGGAATTCGAGGAGCGTCTCGAAGGCCGCCTCCGTCTCCCCCGGGAAGCCGACGAGCACGGTGGTCCGGAGCGTCGCGTCCGGGATCGCCTGGCGGAGCGCCCCCACGATCTCGGCCATGCGGCGTCGAGTCACGCCTCGTCGCATCGCGCGGAGCACCCCGTCGTCGGCGTGCTGGACCGGCATGTCGACGTACGGCAGCGCGCGCGCCCGGGCGAGCTTCGCGATGAGCCCGTCCGTCACGTGCGCCGGGTGGAGGTAGAGGTAGCGCAGCCACGGGATCGACGTCTCCGAGAGGGCCAGCAGGAGATCACCGAAGTCCGGGCGTCCCGGGCCGGGCAGGTCCTTCGCCCAGGCGAGCGTGTCCTGGGAGACGAGCACGATCTCCTGCACCCCGTCCCGGGCGAGCGCCTCCACCTCGGTCACGACGTCGGCGAGGGGCCGGCTCCGATGACGCCCCCGCATCATGGGGATCGCGCAGAAGGTGCAGCCCATGTTACACCCCTCGGCGATCTTCACGTACGCGTACGGGACGTTACCCAGGCGGACGCGCGGCGCGTCGGCGCGGTACACGTACCCCGGCGGCGCCCCCGCGACCCACGCCTCACGCGCGTCGAGCCGGCGGACGACGTCCACGATCCGGGGCAGCTCTCCGGTGCCGACCATCGCGTCGATCTCGGGGAGCTCGGCCAGCAGCGCCGAGCCATAGCGCTGGGGCAAGCAGCCCGTCACGACGAGCCGCCGGCCAGGGGCCCCGGCCTTCCACGCCGCCAGCTCGAGGATCGTCTCGATCGACTCCTGCTTGGCGCGGTCGATGAAGGCGCAGGTGTTGACGACGACGCAGTCGGCGGCGTCCGGGCGGTCCACCGGGGCCACCCCGTCCCGCGCGAGGAGCCCGAGCATCAGCTCGCCATCAACCTGATTCTTCGGGCATCCGAGGCTCACGAGGTGGACGTTCATGGCCAGAGAAGGAGTATAGCATCGGGCCCGCGGCCAGGCCGCCCGCGGTCCGGAATCACCCGACGATCCGCGCCTCGCGGCGCGCGTGCTTCAGGCGGGCCGCTCGGCCACGCAGACGGTCAGGTAGCCGTGCCGGCGTACGGCGGGAACCCGACGGTAGAGCCAGGCGAAGAACCGCACCGGCAGCACCGTGATCCCGGTCAGCCGGGACCGCCGGGTGTAGAGCCAGAGCTCGAGCATCCGGAGCCAGCCGGGAATGAAGAGGATGCCGGTCCGCGCGGTGACACGGAAGCCGGCCGATTCGAGCAGACGCTGGAGCGCAGCGGGCGTGAACGACTTCTCCATCCCGTACCCGTAGAGGCCCCAGGCGTTCAGCGTGTGGACCAGGAGCGGCCGAAGGAACGGGTCAAGCTTGTTGGGCACGCCGACGATCGCGGTGCCCCCGGGCTTCAGCACCCGGAAGATCTCCCGCACCGCCTGGGCGTACTCCTCGAAGTGCTCGATCGTGCCCATCGAGTACACGGCGTCGACCGAGCGCTCGCGGAACGGGATGGCGCGCACGTCGCCGACCACGAATCCGGGGTGATGGGCGTGAAGCACCTTGGCCGCTTCCCGCACGACGTCGATCGACACGTCGACGCCCACCGGGCGCGCGCCATGGTCCGCGGCCCACCGAAGGATCTCGGTGTTCTTCGCCTCGTCCCAGAGGTCCGTCTTCAAGACGACGAGGTCCCGAAGCTTGGGGAAGTACGTCTCGAAGAGCCAGCGCTCGCAGTCGAAGTAGTAGTCGGTGGACACCGCTCCCTTGAGCGACGGGAAGTTCGCGCCGACGTCGTCCCAGAATGGCGGCGCGGGGGCGGCGGCCTCCATCATGACGCCATACCATGCCACAAGACTGGCCGATGCCGCGAGCCCTTTGAACAGCCCCAAGAGACCGGCTTCCGACGACCTATCGCCGGAGCCGCTTCAGGCTGAACACGGGCATCGGGCGCAAGAACCCCCGGAGCGCGACCTCCCCGAGCGGCTCGACGTCGACCAGCTCGTCGAGCGCCGCCAGGACACGGGCGGAGACGAGGATCTGCCCGGCCCGGGCCTCGCCGCAGAGCCGCGCCGCGAGGTTCGTGACCGTCCCCAGCGCCGCGTAGTCCCACCGTCCCTCGAAGCCGATCGCCCCGAGCGTCGCGTAGCCCCGGGCGATGCCGAGGCCCAGGTCGAGCTCGTACCCTTCCCGGCGCCACTTCGCGGTCAGCTCGCCAACGGCGTCTCGCATGGCGACCGCCATGCGCACCGCCCGCTCGGCCGCGTCGGGCACCGGGATCGGATCGTTGAAGAACACCATGAGCCCGTCCCCGGTGAACCGCTCGAGCGTGCCCTCGTGGGCCAGGATGAGGCGGCCCATCTCGCCGTGGTACTCGCGGAGGACGGCCATGACCTCCTCCGGCGCGGCGGTCTCCGCGAAGGCGGTGAACCCCCGGAGGTCGGCGAAGACGACGGTCACCTCGCGCCGGTGGGTCCGGAGCGGGTCCTCGGCCCCGCCCTGGACGATGGCGTCGGCGAGCTGCGGCGAGAAAAAACGCTTGAGCCGCCCCAGGCGCTCGAGCTGCTCCACCTGGGCCTGCACGCGGCTCTCCAGCGTCCGGTT
Organism: uncultured Candidatus Rokubacteria bacterium; assembly: GCA_963812945.1. GTDB lineage: Bacteria > Methylomirabilota > Methylomirabilia > Rokubacteriales > DASRDR01 > DASRDR01. The sequence continues at coordinate 380,316 of CAWEXD010000003.1, forward strand.
CCACTCGCCGAGCGCCGATGCCTGCTCCTCGACCGTGTCGTGGAGCGCCTTGATGCGGAGCATCGACTTCACCCGCGCGACCAGCGCCGCCTGGTCGACCGGCTTCGTGAGGTACTCGTCCGCGCCGGCCTCGAGCCCGGCCACGATGTCCCGGGAGTCGGCCTTCGCGGTGACGAGGATGATGGGCATGAACAGGAGGGTCGGATCGCGCTTGAGGCGACGGCACACCTCCAGCCCATCGAGCCCCGGCATCATGACGTCGAGGAGGACGAGGTCGGGCTGCTGCTCGCGCGCCAGGGCCAGGGCCGCCTCCCCGTCACCCGCGGTGAGGATCTCGTAGCCGTGCGCGGCCAGCCGGGTCCGCAGGATGTCCACGTTCAGCGGGTTGTCGTCGGCGACGAGCAGGCGCGGCGGCGTTCTCATCACGCGCTCCTCAGGAGCGCCGGCGCGCACCGGCTCCGCCGTGCCGCGGCGCCCACTCCCCGCCGGGCGCCGTGGCAAGGGCTCCCCTGCCTGGCTCGCGCGCGCACCGCATCTCGGCGCCCCGTCATCCCAGGTACTCGCGGATCTTTCCCAGCAGGACGCGCGGGCTGAAGGGCTTCGTTACGTAGGCGTCGCAGCCCGCGGCGAGGGCCTTCTGGTCGTCGCCGGAGAGCGCGTACGAGGTGACCGCGATGATGGGAATCGCGCGGAGGGCGGGATCCGCCTTGATCCGGCGCGTCACCTCGTAGCCGTCGATCCCCGGCAGCTGGATGTCCATGAGGATCAGATCCGGACGCTCGCGGGCGGCTGCGGCCACGCCGTCCTCGCCGGTGTGGGCCTCCAGCATCTCGTAGCCGGCATGCGTCAGGAGGTCGCGCACGATCTGGCGGTTCTCCTCGTGGTCTTCCACGACCAGGATGCGCTTCGCCATGATCAGGCCCTCGCGACCTGGCGCTCGACCCGCACGGGGACCCGGAAGCTGAAGGTCGACCCTCGCCCGACCGTCGACTCGACCCAGATCCGGCCGCCGTGGAGCTCGACGATCCGCCGGGCGATGGAGAGCCCGAGCCCCGTCCCGCCCTTCTTCCGCGTGCTCGAGCTGTCCGCCTGCTGGAACTCCTCGAAGATCCGCTGCCGGTCCGCTTCGGCGATCCCCGGCCCCGTGTCGGCCACGGACACGACGAACGCGTCGCCGTCCCGGTGAGCGGCGATCCGCACTGAGCCGGCCTCCGTGAACTTGATGGCGTTCCCGACGAGGTTCAGGAGCACCTGGGCCAGCCGCCGCTCGTCGCCCCGCCCCGCGGGCAGGCCCGGCGCGACCGCCGCCTGGAGGCTGAGTCCCTTCTCGGCCGCCAGCGACTCGACCTGGGTGACGACGGCGTGCACGACCTCCGCCGGGGCGTAGTCGGCCAGCGCGAGCTCGAGCTGGCCCGCCTCGATCTTGGAGAGATCGAGGACGTCGTTGATCAGGCCCAGGAGGTGCTTGCCGCTCCGGTCGATCCGGGTCATGACGTCGCCGGCCTTCGGGGACAGCTCGCCGTAGATGCCGTCGATCAGGAGCTCCGTGTAGCCGAGCACCGCGTTGAGCGGCGTGCGCAGCTCGTGGCTCATGTTGGCCAGGAACTGGCTCTTGTGGCGGCTTGCCACCTCCAGCTCCCGCCCCTTCGCCTCGATCTCCCGGAAGAGCCGCGCGTTCTGGATCGCGAGCGCGGACTGGGTCGCGAAGGTCTGGAGCAAGCTCACCGTCTCCGGCGGGAAGCTCCCGGGCTCACGTCGCGACACGGTCAGCGCACCGAGGATCCGCTGCTCGAGCAGGAGCGGAATGCTCAGGATGGAGCGATATCCGAGCCGCGTCAGGATCGTCCGCAGCCCGGGCCTGAACTGCCGATCCTCGAGGAGGTCGACGACCTCAACCGGCCCGCGGCGAACGACCGCCCGCGCGGTCGCCGCCCCCTCCCCGAGCTGGATCGGCGACGCCTGCAGGGCCGCGACCACCTCGGCCTCGGTCTGGTGGCTGGCCTGCAGGTGAAAGGTCTGGGTCGCTTCGTCGTATTCATAGAGAACGCCGCTGCTCGTCCCGGACAGCTGGACGGCGCGCGCAACGATGGTGGCGAGCACCGTGGGCAGGTCGAGGGTCGAGCTGACAGCCCGCCCGACCTCGCTGAGCGCCTGGAGCTCCTCCACCGAGCGCGCCAGCTCCCGGGTCCGCGTCTCCAGCTCACGGAACAGCCGCACGTTTTCCACTGCGATGACGCCCTGGTCGGCGAACGTCTGGAGCAGCGCGATCTCCTTCTCGGTGTACGGTCGCGCGGCCCCACCAGGACCACTCCTCCCCACGCCGATGGCTCCGATGGCCCTGCCGCTCCGCAGCATCGGCACGATGACACCCGTGCGATAGCCGCCCGCACTCGAGATCCGCCGAACCGCCTCTGAGGGATCACTCAGCATGTCCGGGTTGTGCACGACGGCCCCCTCGCGGATCGACCGGGCCACCATGGTGTCGGCGTCCGGTGGGAGGGGATAGGTCTGCCGATACACCTCCAGCGCACCGGGGGACTGGCCGTGGTGGGCGACCATGTGGATGAGCGTGCCGTCGAACTGCATCACCGTGCAATGGCTACCGTCGCACACGCGGAAGGCGTGTTGCGCGATCGTGTCGAAGACCGGCTGGGTGTCGGTCGGCGAGCTCGAGATGGCCCGCAGAATCTCACTCGTCGCCGTCTGCTGCTCGAGCGACTCGGTCAGCTCCCGGTTCCGCGCCCCGAGCTCCGTGAACAGACGCACGTTCTCGATCGCGATCACCGCCTGATCGGCGAACGTCTTCACCAGCTCGATGTGTCGGGCCGAGAACTCGCCACCGGCCCGCGCGATCGCGAGCACCCCGACCGTGCGGTCCTCCCGCAGCATTGGGACGGTCAGGAGCGCGCGAAAGCCGATCGCGCGCGCCAGCTGCCGGGTCGTCGCCGACACGTCCGCGTCCTCATCCACGTCCCGGACATGGATCACTCGCCGCTCGAGCACCGACCGCACCGTCATCTGCTGGGGTCCCGGCACCATCGGGTAGACACGCTGGGCGATCGCCACAGTCTCCGCCGGCAGGTTGCGCTGCGCGAGGAGGTGGATCCGTTCGCCATCGAACGAGTACGCAGCACCGAACACGGCATCAGCGAGCCGGATCGCTCGCTCGAGAATGGAGTCGAACACCGGTTGCACGTCCGTCGGCGAGCTTGAGATGACACGCAGAATATCGGCCGTCGCCGTCTGCTGCTCCAGCGACTCGGTCAGCTCGCGGTTCCGCGCCCCAAGCTCCGTGAAGAGGCGCACATTCTCGATCGCGATCACCGCCTGGTCGGCGAAGGTCCGGAGCAGGGCAGCCTCCTTGTCAGAGAAGGGCCGAGGTCCGCCATCCCCGGCGCTTCGCGCCACACCGATGGCGCCGATGGCGCTGCCGCCTCGTAGCATCGGGACGCTGATGCCCGACCGGTACCCTCCTGCCCGAGCCATCCGCCGCACGGGTTCCGAGACTTCCGGATCGCTCAGTAGGTCTGGGCTGTGACGGACCGCTCGGTCGCGGATCGCCCGGGCAGTGAGGGTGTCCGCCTCCAACGGGAGCGGGTACGTCTGCTGGTATTCCCGCTGCGCATCGGCGGAGAGGCGATCGTGGGCCATCAAGTGGATCAGCGCACCATCGAACCGGAACACCACGCAGTGACGCGCGTCGCAGATCCGGCCGGCGTGCTGAGCGATCGTCTCGAAGACCGGCTGGGCATCGGTCGGCGAGCCGGAGATGGCGCGCAGGATCTCGCTGGTCGCCGTCTGCTGCTCGAGCGACTCCGTCAGCTCCCGGTTCCGCGCCCCGAGCTCCGTGAATAGCCGCACGTTCTCGATCGCGATCACCGCCTGGTCCGCGAAGGTCTGGAGCAGCGCGATCTGCTTGGCCGTGAAGGGCCGGCCCTCCTGACGGGTCACGGTGATCGCGCCGATCGGGTTGCCCTCTCGCAGCATGGGCACGGCCAGGACGATACGGAAGCCCGCCTCTATCATTTCGCGGTGCTCGTATTCCGGGTCCTCGGCGATGTCGATGTGCACGACGCCACGCGTCAGGATCGAGCGGGCCGCAATGCTGCCTCGCCCCGGCGGGCGCGGAAACACCTGCCGGTTGGCCTCCAGTGCCTCAGGGCTAAAGCCGTGCTGAGCAACCTGGTGGATCAGTGTCCCGTCGAATCGAAAGACCGAGCCGTTCACTGCCTCGCACAGCGGCACGGCACTCTGCGCGATCGCGTCGAACACCGGCTGGACGTCGGTCGGCGAGCGAGAGATCACCCGCAGGATCTCCCCGGTCGCCGTCTGCTGCTCGAGGGTCTCGGTCAGCTCGCGGTTCCGCGCTTCGAGCTCCTGGAAGAGGCGCACGTTCTCGATCGCGATCACCGCCTGGTCGGCGAACGTCCGGAGCAGCGCGAGCTCGATGTCCGAGAAGGGCCCGACCGTCGGGCGGGCTACGTTGATGCCCCCGATACCCCGCCCTTCCTTTAGCAACGGCATGATGGCGAAGCACCGGTACCCCGTGGCCACCGCCGTCGCGCGCCCGGCCTCGCCGCCCCGTGGGTTCGTCTGGGCATCGGCTAGGCTGAGCATCTGTCCAGTCCGGACGGCGACGCTCGAGGGATTTTCATCGGCGAGGGAGCGCGGCCAGGTGCGTAGCCAATCCCGCACGGCATCGTCCGGCATTCCCTGAAGCCGGTGCGCGACTACATGAAGGGAATTTCCCTCCACGCTCGTCAGCGCGGCCCACGCTCCGCCTAGCAGCTTCGAGGCGCTCTTCACGATGGCCTCGAAGACGGGCTGGGCATTCGTCGGCGAACGGCTGATCACCTGCAGGATCTCCCTGGTCGCCGTCTCGCGCTCCAGCGCCTGGGTCATGTCTCGGTTCCGCGCCTCGAGCTCCGTGAAGAGACGCACGTTCTCGATCGCGATCACCGCCTGGTCGGCGAAGGTCTGAAGCAGCGCGATCTGCTTGTCCGAGAACGGAACCGCCTCCGCGCGCCGGAGCAGGATCACGCCGATCGGCACCCCCTCCCGTAGCAGCGGAACGCCCAGCGTCGCTCGCTGACCAGTCTGCTTGGCCAGAGCGCTTCCCTCGGGAAACTCTTCCGTCTCGACCTGGAGATCGGTCACGCCAACAGCGCGCCGCTCGAGCAGGGATCGCCCCGCCACGCTCCCTCTCACGACCGGGACGAGAAAGCCCGTGGGCTGGGAGACCGGGCCGTGATGGGCGACCACACGCAAGGCTTCCCCGTCGAGCCGGAAAACGGACGCATCGGGGGCTCCACAGAAGCGCGCGGCACTCTTGACCACCGCGTCCAGCACAGGCTCGAGATTCGTCGGCGAGGTGCTGATGACTCTCAGGATCTCGGCCGTGGCCGTCTGTTGCTCGAGCGCCTCGGTCAGGTCGCGGTTGCGCGCCTCGAGCTCCGTGAACAGCCGCACGTTCTCGATCGCGATCACCGCCTGGTCGGCGAAGGTCTGGAGCAACGCGATCTCGCGCTCCGAGAAGGGCCGGGATTCGGTCCGGTACGCGGTGAAGGCACCGATGGCGGCACCTTCTCGGAGGAGCGGAATGCCGATCGTGGTCCGGATGCCCGTGTCGCGCCGCACGGCCGGATACTCGCGAGCAATGTCCGGGGACTGGTAGTCGGGCACGTGGATCGTCGCCCGATCGGCGATGACCCGGCCGCTTATGGTCGTGCGGGTGATGGGCCGCGTCTCTCCCACGCCAAGCATCGTCAGCGGCAAGCCCTGCTCGGCGACCTTGTGCATCAGGCCGCCTTCGACGCGATAGAGCGAGACGTTGGCCGCCCCGCAGAGCCGCGACGCATTCCGGGCGACCGCGTCCAGGACCGGGTCGAGGTCCGTGGGCGAGCGGCTGATCACGCCCAGGATCTCCGCCGTTGCGGTCTGCTGCTCCAGCGCCTCGGTCAAGTCCCGGTTCCGCACTTCGAGCTCCGCGAACAGTTGAACGTTCTCGACGGCGATCACCGCCTGGTCGGCGAAGGTCCGGAGCAAGGCGATCTGGTTGTCGGAGAACGGTCGCCCCTCCTCCCGGCTGACGGTGATCGCGCCGATGGGATTGCCTTTCCGGAGCATGGGCACCGATAGCGCCGTCGTGAAGCCAGCGCTCGCGAGCGCCGGGTGTTCGTACTCGGGGTCGGTGGTGATGTCGACATGGACCACGTCGCGTGTGAGGATCGCACGGCCCGTGGCGGTCCCGCGGCTCGCGGGCATGGGAAACACCTCGTGGGTGGCGGCGAGCTCCGCTGGCGTGCCATAGTGAGCCGCCAGCTCGATCAGGCGCCCTTCGAACCGGAACACGGCGCCTTGGGCCGCCCCGCAGAGCCGCGCGGCGCTCGTGGCAATCGCATCGAAGGTCGGCTGCAGGTTCGTCGGCGAGCTACTGATCACTCGCAGGATCTCCCCGGTCGCCGTCCGCTGCTCCAACGCCTCGGTCAGCTCCAGGTTCCGCGCTCCGAGCTCGGTGAACAACCGCACGTTCTCGATCGCGATCACCGCCTGGTCGGCGAACGTACGCAGGAGCTCGATCTCCTTGCCGGTGAAGGAACGCATCGTCGTCCGACGGACGAGCAGGACGCCGATCGCCTGCCCCTCGCGCACGAGCGGGGTCGCGAGGATCGTCCGCACCCCGAACTCGTCGTGCGCGCGACGCACCCCGGGGAAGTCCTCGGTCAGCTCGGTCACGTTCTCGACCTGGGTGGTCTGGCAGTCCAGGATGGCCCGGCCGCTCGGAAGCTGCCGGCTGATGGGAGGTCCCTCGGACACGAGCGGGCAGCCCGACGCCGCCAGCCATCGGATTCGGCCCTCCGACGCCTCCCCGATCAGCGCGTGATCGGCCCGAGCCAGCTTCGTCGCGTTCCGGGTCACGGCATCCATGACCGGCTCGAGGTTCGTCGGCGAGCTCGAGATGACCCGCAAGATCTCGCTTGTCGCCGTCTGCTGCTCCAGCGACTCGGTCAGCTCGCGGTTCCGCGCCTCGAGCTCCTGGAAGAGCCGCACGTTCTCGATCGCGATCACCGCCTGGTCGGCGAACGTTTCCAGAAGCCCGATTTGGCGATCGGTGAAGGGCCGGACCTCTTCCCGTCGAACCGCGATGACGCCGATCGCGACCCCCTCCCTGAGGAGCGGAATCGCCATGTTCGTCCGATGTCCGCCTTGACGCTGGTAGGCCTTCCCCTCCGGGTATTCCAGCTCCGATTCGGACGCCAGGTCGTGGATGTGGATGGTCCGTCGCTCCACCACGGCGCGCCCGGTGACGGATCCTCGGCCAATGGGGATTCCCTCGTCCGGCCACCAGCGGGCCATCGGACCCTGGGACGCCGCGACCCTCAGCACACCTTGGTCAACCAGGGCGATCGAGACGTCCCGGGCCTCGCAGAGCCGTATCGCACTCTCGGCCACCGCATCGAGCACGGGCTGGATGTCGGTGGGCGACCCGCTGATGACCCGGAGAATCGCCCCGGTCGCCGTCTGCTGCTCGAGCGACTCCGTCAGCTCGCGGTTCCGCGCCTCGAGCGCCTGGAACAGGCGGACGTTCTCGACGGCAATCGCGGCCTGATCCGCCAACGTGTGCATCAAGGCTACCTGAGCCTCGGAAAAGAGCCCCGGCGAGTCGCGCGCGATGGCGAGAGCTCCGATACAGCGGCTCTCGCGCAGCATCGGCACAAACAAACTGGCTCGCATGCCGCTCCTCTCGTCGATCTCGCGAAGGCTCGTGGGATCCTCCAGCAGTTCGGGCACGTGCACCACAACGCCCTCTCGGATCACTCGCGTGGCAAGCCCAGAATCGGTGAGCCGGCGCGGGAATGCCGACTTGACGGCGTCGAGAAGCCCCGCCGGTCCCCGAATCGCGGCGACCGAGACTTGTTGGCCATCGGACAGATTGACGGAACCGATGGTCGCGCCGCACAGGCGAAGCGTGTTTTCCAAGATCGCCGCAAACACCGAACTGGGATCGGTGGGGGAGGTCGCGATGGCTCGGAGGATGCCCCCGGTCGCCGTCTCCCGCTCGAGCGCCTGGCTCAGCTCACGGTTCCGAGCCTCAAGCGCCTGGAAGAGGCGCACGTTCTCGATCGCGATGACCGCTTGGGCGGCGAAGGTCCGCAGGAGCTCGATCTGGCGCTCCGTGAAGGCGCCCTCCGGGCGGGACACGTTGAGGGTGCCGACGGCGCGACCATCCCCGACCATCGGGACCACGACGAGGCTGCGGAACCCCTCGGCCTGCGCGAGCTCGCGAAGCCAGGATGGGACACCGGGATCATGCGGAATGTCCGGGCAGTGGACCACGGAGGCGTCGCGAATCGCGCGGGCCGCCAAGGTTCCATCGTCCAGGCCTGTGGGAAACCGCTGATTGAGGGCGTCCAGTCTCGCAGGAGACAGGCCATGATGCGCCGCCAGCCGGATCTCGGCGGCGTCGACGCGGAGGACCAGCGCGTAGAGGCCGTCGCAGACGCGCGCGGCGTTCCGTGCGATCGTGTCGAGGACGCGCTGGAGGTCAGGAGGCGAAGCCGCCATGGCGCTCAGGATCTCCGCCGTCGCGGCCTGCTGGTCCCGAGCCTGGCGGAGGGCTCGCTCCGGCGCCGTGGCCTCGCGGCCCCGTCGCGCGTCGCCCGCTCGGAGCAGCAGGACGGCGCCCGTGGCGAGCACCAGGCCGAGGGCGAGCAGGAATACGGCGCGCGAGTCCTCGCCCGCCCAGCGGCCTTCCGTGAAGAGCGCCACGGCGAGCGGCCCGCACGCGAGGGCGACGCACGCCGCCAGGCGCGTCCACAAACCGGGTCCGGCGAGTTGGGAGGAGAGCTTCACGCACCTCCACAGGGGCACCGGCCGCGACCTCGTCGCCGCTCGGCCCCGCTTCGGTCACCCGCTCCCGGACACGGGCCACTCCGAGCCCGGGGGCCCGTGGTCTCCAAGGGGTCAGAGCCGCGCCATTATAGCGCCCCGATCACCTCCGGGCCCTCGTGCGCGCCGGAGACATCCTTCGGGCACCGGGCCTTGACACGGCCCTCCCGAGTCCCTATCGTGCTGCCCACGATGCGGCAGGAGATGCCGGGACCGGTCCAGTCGGCAGAGCGCTGGCGGGCGTGGCGCTGGTGGCGCCCCTGTGCCCAGGAGGGACCCGGACCCGCGTAACGACGACCGGACGTAGCGAGAGCAGGTGAGTCAGAGCCGAGGTGAGCGGGAGGGTCCCGCGAGCCCCGGCTCTTTTGGTTTTCGAGCGGACCAGGAGGTCGCCGCGTCACGCCACAGGCCGAAGGCCGTCCGAACGGCCGCAGGCCCGAGGCGCGGCGGTCGGGCTGACCAGAGGCCGCCGCGTCACGAGGGCCCAGGCCCGAGGCGCGGTGGCCGGTTTGAAAGGAGCCGTCGATGTCGAGCCGCGCCGAGCCGTCAATGGTCTCCGCCCCGGGCGCCCGCACCACGCCAGCGGCCCCGCCCAACGTGGTGCCCGTTTCGCGCGAATTGCTCGCCGACCTCGAGACCCCGATCTCCGCCTACCTTCGCCTCCGCGACCTGCCGTCGAGCTTTCTCCTCGACAGCGTGGAGGGCCCGGCCCAGGTGGCGCGCTTCTCGGTCCTCGGGGGGAACCCACGCCTGGTCCTGGAATGCGACGGCGCGGAGGCGCGGGTCCTTCGGCCGGACGGGACCGTGCTCGAGCGGGGACGGCCGCTCGAGACCCTCGCGCGCCAGATCGGCCGCTATCACGCCGCGCGAGACCCGGACCTGCCGCCCTTCACCGGCGGGTTCCTCGGCTACTTCGCCTACGACGCCGTGCGCCTCTGGGAGCGGCTGCCGGCCCGGCCGCCGGACGACATCGGTCTCCCTGTCTTCCGCCTGGCCCTCATGGACACCGTCGTCGTCTTCGACCACCGGAGCCACACCCTCCGCATCGTCGCGAACGCGTTTCTCGACGAGGACGGCGGCGCCGAGTCCGCGCAAGCGCGCGCCCGCGAGCGCATCGACCAGATCCTCGATCGCCTCCGGGGCCCCCGGCCCCCGGAGCCGCCGGCCGTGGCGGTCGCGCTCGAGCCCCGCTCGAACTGGACCCCGGAGGCCTACTGCCAGGCGGTGGAGCGGGCGCAGGAGCACATCCGGGCGGGGGACATCTACCAGGTGATCCTCTCCCAGCGCTTCGCGACGCCCGTGCCGGGGCTCGATCCCCTCGCCATCTACCGCGCGCTCCGCGTCGTCAATCCCTCGCCCTACATGTTCTTCCTCGACGCGGGCGACGGCGCGACGCTGGTGGGCTCGTCACCCGAGCGCCTGGTCCGTCTCGAGGACGGCCGGATCGAGATGCGGCCCCTCGCCGGCACGCGCCCCCGCGGCCGCGACCGGGACGAGGACGAGGCCCACGCCCGGGCGCTCCTGGCCGATCCCAAGGAGCGGGCCGAGCACGTCATGCTGGTCGATCTCACCCGGAACGACGTGGGCCGTGTCGCGCGGTACGGCTCGGTCAAGGTCAGCGAGCTCCTGACTATCGAGCGGTACTCCCACGTGATGCATCTCGTCTCCCACGTCGAGGGCGCGCTCGGCCCGGACCGGACCCCGTGGGAGGTGCTCCAGGCGGTGTTCCCGCACGGCACCGTGAGCGGCGCGCCGAAGGTGCGGGCCATGGAGATCATCGACGCGCTCGAGCCGGTGGCCCGGGGGCCCTACGCCGGGTGTGTCGGCTACTTCGGCCTGGACGGGTCGCTCAACACGGCGATCACCATCCGCACCGTGCTCGTCCGGAACGGCACCGCCTATGTCCAGGCCGGCGCGGGCGTGGTCTACGACTCGGTGCCCGAGCGGGAGCACGAGGAATGCGTCGCCAAGGCGCGGGGGCTCATGGCGGCCATCGAGCGGGCCGGGCGGACCGGCGGGAGGCCGTGATGCTGCTCGTCATCGACAACTACGACTCGTTCACCTACAACCTCGTCCAGTACCTCGGCGAGCTGGGGGCGGAGCTCTCCGTCTACCGGAACGACGCGATCACGGCGGACGAGGTCGAGCGACTCCAGCCGGCGGGGATCGTCGTGTCGCCGGGCCCGGGCGCCCCGCGCGAGGCGGGCGTCTCGCTCGAGGTCATCCGGCGCTGCGCGGAGCGCGTGCCGATCCTCGGCGTGTGTCTCGGCCACCAGGCGATCGGCGAGGTCTTCGGCGGCGTGGTCGAGCGCGGGCCCGTGCCCGTCCACGGGAAGACGGCCTTCATCCACCACGACGGGCGCGGCGTGTTCGCGGGGCTGCCGACCCCCTTCGAGGCGACCCGCTACCACTCTCTCGTGGTGCGCCGGGCGGGGCTGCCCGCGTGTCTCGAGGTCTCCGCCGAGAGCGAGGACGGGCTCGTCATGGGGCTCCGGCACCGCTCGCTCCCGGTCGAGGGCGTGCAGTTCCACCCCGAGTCGATCCTCACGGCGTCCGGAAAGGCGCTCCTCGGAAACTTCCTCGCCCGGCTCGGGCCGAAGGCGTCCGGTGCGGACGGAGCTGTGCCGGGGCGCGACCCTCACTGGTTCGAGTGAACCATCGGGTATCATGATCGACTTGACATGAATATCATGATCCATTAACGTTCAGGATCATGCGCAGACCCCTGCAGGTGTACCTGGAGGAGCAGGATCTGGCGCGCCTGGAGACGTGGGCGGCCGGGCGGGGATGGACCAAGTCCCAGGCGATCCGCGCCGCCGTCCGGGCCCTGACGCGGGTGCCCGTCGAGGACCCGCTGCTCGAGCTGAGCGGCGACATCGAGGGGCTGCCCGCGGACGCGAGCACGAATCTCCAGCGCTACCTCGATGAGACCTACGTCGCCGAGACGGCGGCTGGCTATCGACAGCGGCGCCGACGGGCCCGTCCGCCTCTTCGTAGATAGCGGCGCCTGGATCGCGCTTCGCAGCCAGCGCGACCAGCACCACGCCGAGGCGGACCATCTCTTCCGGGAGGCCCTCCGGCGGCGCCTGCCTCTCGTCACGACGCCCCTCGTCATTGCCGAGGTGCATCGTCTGACCCTGTTCCGGGTGGGAGTCCAGGCGGCGCTACGCGGCCTCGATCGAATCGACGCCAGTCCGAGCGTGACGATTCGCTTCGCGGACGCCGAGGACCACCGTGCCGCGCGCCGGTGGCTCGAGCGCCTGGCGCCTCGGCCGATCACCTACACCGACGCGGTGAGCTTCGCCGTCATGGAGACAACGGGGTGCCGGCAGGTCCTCGGCTTCGACCAGGACTTCGTGGCCGCCGGCTACAGCCTGTGGCGGGGGCAGCCGTGACCTCAGGAGGGGCGGCGGCGGCTCACTCCGAGCGGTAGTTCGTGAACTGCATCTCGATGCCGAGCTCCTGGTCCCGGAGGAGCCGGATCACCGCCTGGAGATCGTCCCGGTTCTTGCCGAAGACGCGCACCTGGTCCTCCTGGATCTGGGCCTGGACCTTGAGCTTCGCGTCCTTGATCAGGCGCACGATCTCCTTGGCCTTGTCCATCGGGATCCCCTGCTGGACCGCGACGCGCTGGCGCACGGTCCCCCCCGCCGCGGGCTCGATCTTGCCGTAGGTCAGCGCCTTGAGCGGCACCCCGCGGCGGTGGAGCTTCGATTGGAGGAGATCCACCACCTGCTTGAGGACGTAGTCGTTGTCCGTGTGAACGACGATCTCGTCCTTCTCGAGCGCCAACTGGCTCTTCGTCTGCTTGAGGTCGTAGCGGGTCTGGATCTCCCGGGTCGCCTGGTGCACGGCGTCGGCGACGGCCTGCGGGTCGACCTTGCACGCCACGTCGAAGGAGTTGTCACCCTTGGCCATCAGAAACTCCCGTGTTCACGGCACGACGGTCGCGCCGGGCGGGGGGACGAAGACGAAGAGCGCGTCGGAGAGCCCCGAGTTGACCACGGTCTCCCCGAAGCGCACGGTCACGGTGTTGCCGAGCTCGTCGTGGACCACCGCCTGGCGCACGAGCCAGCTCTTCGGGTCCACGGAGACGATGAGGCGCGCCATCAGCGGCTGGGGCTGCTTCGGCGTGAGGTCCAGGACCACCCGCCCCTCGGCGTCGGTGGGCTCGGCCGGGTTGAGGAAGCGCACGTGGAAGTGCTCCCGCACCTGACCGAGCCCCTGGAGGAAGCTGCCGGCCGGCCCGGCCAGGGCCTGGGGCGCGGCCACCACGTTCACCTGCTTGAGCTCGGGGGTGTAGACCCAGAGGCGCTTCCCGTCGGAGACGATCTCCTGGGGCGTCGGCGTCTGGTACTCCCAGCGGAGGCGCCCGGGCTTCTTCAGGTAGAGCGTGCCCCGGGCCTCGACCGTCTGGTTGAGCGTCCGGTTGTGGGCCGCCTGCCGGAACGGCGCCTTGAGATCGGTCACGCGCCGCTGGGCCTCTTCGAGGGCCGCCACCACCTCGTCGAGGGACGGGGCGGCCAGGGCCCCGGGCGAGACGGCCAGAACGCAGGCGACGAGGAGCGTCAGGCGAGCGGCACGGGATCCGATGCGCATCACGGCGGGGCGACGCCGGCGAGGGCCGGCGACAGGGCTAGAGCCCGAGCTCCTCGAGGGCCTCGATGATGACCGCCTTCGGGGCGAGGTGGACGTCGTTGAGGTGGATGAGGTACCCGGACAAGTCGTCCGGAAGCTGAAACGCGAGCGCGCACTTCCGGCACCACTCCGGGCGGGCTGGGATCTCGATGCGGTAGGTCTGGATCACCCACCGGAGGAGCTGGCTCTCCCGGCGGACGCCGACCCGCTGCGTCGGGACCCCGAACGCTTCCTCGAACATCTGCGCGACGGCGCACGCCCGCTCACCGTCCGTCAAGGCGCCGAACGCCTGCGGGCGCCGGTTCTCGCGCAGGAACTCGCTGAGCTTCATCGCGTTCCATACGATGCCCGACCGGCCCGGGCACTGTCAACCACACTGAGGGCCTCCACCCTGGTCAGCCGGGCATCCGCGGGCATCCGGCCGAGTCACCACCACCGGTGGTGGCCATGCAGGGAGATGCCCCCGGGCGGTGGGTGCGCCCGGGCTGGCGCGTCAGTGAGTGGCGGAGCGACGGAGCAGGTACTCGGGGCCGACGAGGATCTGGCGGGGCTTCGCCCCGTCGCCGGGACCGATGATGCGGTCCTGCTCCATGAGGTCGATGAAGCGCGCGGCCTTCGGATAGCCGAGGCCCATGCGGCGCTGGATGAAGCTGATGGACGCCTGCTTCTGGCTCACGATCAGCTCCACCGCGCGCCAGTAGATGTCGTCACGCTCCGCCTCGCCGCCGCCGCCGTTGGCGCCGCGCTCCTCGCGGACCGGCTGGATCAGGCCCTGCTCGAACACGGCCTGGCCCTGCTCCTTGAGGAAACGGACCACGTCGCGGACCTCCGGCTCCGAGACCCACGCGCCGTGGATGCGGACGGGCCGGGACGTGGCCGGCGGCACGAAGAGCATGTCGCCCCGGCCGATGAGCTGCTCGGCCCCGTTCTGGTCCAGGATCGTGCGCGAGTCCACCTTCGTCGCCGCCTGGAAGGCGATCCGGGCCGGAAAGTTCGCCTTGATGAGGCCGGTGATCACGTCGACCGAGGGTCGCTGCGTGGCGATGATCAGGTGGATGCCCACCGCGCGGGCGATCTGGGCCAGCCGCGCCAGCGAGCTCTCGACCTCGCCGGCCGAGACCATCATGAGGTCGGCCAGCTCGTCCACGATGATGATCCAGTAGGGCAGCCGCTGGGCCGGCTCGACCTCCTTGTTGTACCCCTCGATGTTCCGGACCGATTTCTCCGCGAGGAGCTTGTAGCGCTCGTCCATCCGGCCCACGATCCACCGGAGCCGGGATGCCGCCTCCTTGGCGTCGGTCACGACCGGCGCCAGGAGGTGGGGAATCCCGTCGTACATGCCGAGCTCGAGGCGCTTGGGATCGATCATGAGGAAGCGCGCCTCGGCGGGCGTCCGGCGGAAGAGGATCGAGCAGATCATCGCGTTCAGCCCGGCCGACTTGCCGGCGCCGGTCGCGCCCGCGACCAGGAGGTGCGGCATCGCCGCCAGGTCGTGGACCGCCGCCTGGCCGGTCGCGTCGCGCCCGAGCGCGAGCGGCAGCGCGGCCTTCGCCTCCTTGAACTCCTTCGCGAGGAGGATGTCCCGGAAGTAGACGACGGAGGGCTCCGGGTTCGGCACCTCGATTGCGACGCTCCCTCGGCCCGGCACCGGGCCGAAGACCCGCACGGCGCCGGCCTTCATCGCGAGCGCGAGGTCGTCGGCGAGGTTCACCACCTGGTTCACCTTGATGCCGGGTCCCGGCTCGAACTCGTACCCCGTGATCACGGGCCCGGGGTTGATCCGGGCGATGTGCCCCTTGACCCCGAAGTCCTCGAGGCACTTCCGGAGCTTCTCCGCGTTCTGGCGGAGGTCGTCCTCGCTCTCCGTGCGCCGCCGCTCGCCGCCGGCGGGCGCCTTGAGCAGCGAGACCGGCGGCAGCTGGAACATCGCCCCCGGCTGGGCGAACCCGAAGAGCTCCTGCTTCGAGGCGCGCCGCTCCGCCGGGCGCGGCCGCTCCTCGCCCGGCGCGGCCCGATCCCCGGCCGGACGCGCGCGCTCCTCGCCCCGGGCGGCCCGCACCCGCTCCTGTTGCCGCTCGACGGCGAGCGTCTGGAAGGGCACCGCCGCCTCGACTTGCCGTGCGATGGCCGGCGCCGGGGGCTTCGGGCGCGCCTCGACGACGATCGGCTTTGGCGGGGGCGGCGCCGTCACGACCGGCGCGGCGGTCGGCGCGATCCGGGGCGCCGGCCGGCGGACCCGCCCGATCCGCCCGAGCGCCGCCAGGCGCGCGGCGAGCCCGCGCCAGACGCCCGCATACGATGCGTGCGTGATGCAGAGCCCGGCGACCGCGAGCAGCGTGAGCAGCACCAGGAGGCCGCCCACGTCGCCGAGGGTTCGCCGGAGCCCGGCCGCCACCGCCCAGCCGAGCCACCCGCCCCGGTGGAGCCAGGCCCCCCGCGCGGGCCCCGACAGCCGGGCGAGGAGGCCCGTCAGCGCGATGAGCCCGAGGGACGCGCCGACGATCGTCGAGAGCGTGCCGATCGCGATGGGCCGCGTGAAGGCCGCGAAGGCCCAGGCCATGAGCACGGCGGGGACGAGGTAGCTCGCGTAGCCGACAGTCGTGAAGAGCGCCCATCCGAGCCAGAGCCCGACGACGCCGACGCGCGCCTCCTGGTCGACCCAGCGGAGCGCGGGGTCGTAGGAGAGCAGGGCCACGCCGAGGTAGGCGGCGACCCCGAGTGCGACGACGCCCTGAGCCTCGCGGAGCCACCGCGCCGGAATCTTCGGCCGGGCCGCCGTCTTCGCCATCAGGCGTCCAGCACGATCGGCAGCACGATCGGTTTCCGGTCGTACCGCTGCTGGATGAACCGGCGGAGCGTGCCGCGCAGGAGGGAGACGAGTGCTTCCCGCGCGAGCGGCCCCTCGCCCGAGCGCCCCGCGAGGGCCTCCCGGAGCGCCGTCTTAGCCTCCTCGAGCACGGCCTCGGCCTCGCGCTCGTAGACCCAGCCGCGCGAGGCGATCTCCGGGCCCGCGATGACGGCACCCGTCGCGCGGTCCACCGTCACCGCGACGACGACCATCCCGTCCTCGGCGAGCAGCTGGCGGTCGCGCAGGACGACCGCGCCCACGTCGCCGACCCCCTTGCCGTCGACCAGCACGCGCGCCACCGGGAAGGGCTCGAGCGCGCGCGCGCCGGTCTTCGTGAGCTCGAGCCCCTGCCCGTCCTCGAGGACGTGCACGTGCTCGGCCGGGACCCCGACCTCCCGGGCGAGCCGGGCGTGCGCGAGGAGGTGGCGGTACTCGCCGTGCACGGGGACGAAGAACCGCGGCCGGACGAGGCTCAGCATGAGCCGGAGCTCGTCCTGAGACGCGTGGCCCGACACGTGGACGAACGCCACGCCTTCCCACAGCACCTCGGCCCCCAGGCGGAGAAGCTGGTTGACGACCCGCGTGATCGTGCGCTCGTGACCGGGGATGACACGGGCCGACAGGATCACGAGGTCACCCTCGCCCACCTCGAGGTACTTGTGCTCCCCGGCCGCCATGAGGGCGAGCGCCGAGTTCGGCTCCCCCTGGCTGCCCGTGGAGAGGAGCACCTGGCGATAGGGCGGCAGCGCCGCGAGCTCCTCGAGGGAGACGAGCGTCCCCTCGGGGACGCGGAGATAGCCCAGCTCCGCGGCCAGGCGCACGTTGGTCTCCATACTCCGCCCGAGGAGCGCGACCCGGCGCCCGAACGTGGCGGCGAGGTCGAGGACCTGCTGGATCCGGTGGACGTGCGACGCGAAGGTGGCCAGGATGACGCGCCCGGGAGCGCGGCGGAACCGCTCGGCCAGCGCGCGCCCGACCTCGGTCTCGGAGGGCGTGGTCCCCGGCCGGTCGACGTTCGTCGAGTCGGCCATCAGGCAGAGGACGCCCCGCTCCCCGAGCTCCGCGAGCCGGTGATAGTCGGAGCGCTCGCCGTCGATCGGCTGGGAGTCGAACTTGAAGTCCCCCGTGTGGACGATCGTGCCGACCGGCGTCTCGATCCCGTAGCCGAGCCCGTCCACGACCGAGTGCGTCACGCGAATCGGCTCGACCCGGAAGCCGCCGACATCGAAGACCCGGCGGGGCTCGACCGGCACGAGCCGGGCGCGGTCCAGGAGGCCGTGCTCGCGGAGGCGCTCGCCGGCCAGGGCCAGCGCCATCCGCGGCCCGTAGACCGGCACGTCGAGCTCCCGCAGGAGGTAGGGGAGCGCGCCGATGTGGTCCTCGTGCGCGTGCGTCAGGATCACCCCGCGCACGTGCTCGCGCCGGGCCAGGAGGTACGAGAAGTCCGGGATCACGTAGTCGATGCCCGGCAGCTCGTCGTCCGGGAACATGAGGCCGCAGTCGATGGCGAGGAGGTCCTCGCCGGCCTCGACGAGCATCATGTTGAGGCCAATCTCGCCGAGGCCGCCGAGCGGGATCACCCGCACACTGGGCTCGATCGTGGGATCGCCGAGGGACCCAGCCGGGGTACCGGCCGGGATGACGCGGTCGGTCATACCGGAAGGTAGCGTATCACGCGGCCTCCGAGGCGCCTAAAAAGCGGGCCGCGGGGCGAGCGTCAGCCGGACGTGATGGCCCCGCTGCGGCCCAGGGCGGCGGCCAAGCGCACGAAGTCCTCGAGCGCGAGCGTCTCGGCCCGGCGCCCGCCGTCGATTCCCGCCACGTCGAGCGCGGCCGCCAGACTGGACGGACTCCCCAGACCCCCGCCGCGGAGCGCGTTCGCGAGGGTCTTCCGCCGCTGGGCGAAGGCCGCCCGGACGAGACGCCAGAGGGCCGCCTCGTCGGACACCGGCACGCGCGGGGCCGGCGTGAACCGCGCGCGGATCACGGCCGACTCGACAGCCGGGGGCGGCCGGAAGGCCGAGGGCGGGACCACCTCGAGCCGCGACACCTCCGCCCAGAGCTGCCAGAACAGCGAGAGCGCGCCGTAGTCGCGCCCGCCCGGCGCCGCGGCAAGGCGCTCGGCCACCTCGCGCTGGATCATGAGGACCGCCGCGTCGAGCGTCGCGTGGGCATCGAGGAGGCGCGCGAGAATCGCCTTCGACACGCTGTAGGGGAGGTTCCCGACGACGAGGACGCGGCCCTCCGGCACGGGCCGGAGGGCGCGGAGCTCCGCATAGGCGAACTCGCGCGCGTCCACCAGGCGGATCTCGACCCGGCCGGCCTCGGGCCAGTGCCTGGCCGCCGCGACCAGCCGGGCCTGGAGCGCGGGATCGACCTCGAGGGCGACGAGCCGGCCCGCCCGCGTCGCGAGGGCGCGCGTCAGCGCCCCTGGTCCGGCGCCGATCTCGCACACGAGGTCGGCGGCCGTGGCGCCGACGGCCTCGACGATCCGCGCCGCCACGCCCGGATCGGCCAGGAAGTGCTGGCCGAGCGCGCGCCGGCGGTGCCCCGTCGAGCCGCTCGTACGCGCCCCGGTTCCCGCGGGGCCGCCGGTCACCGGGCCGGCCCGCCGGTCGCCCGCCGCGCGCGGCACTCCGCGAGGAGCGCCGCGTGGACCGCCCGGACCTGGGCGGCGGTCTCCTCCGGCCGGCCGGAGTTGTCGATGACGTACTGGGCGTGGCGCACCTTGTCGGCGAGCGGCATCTGGCTCGCGAGCCGGCGCTCGGCCTCGGCGGGATCGAAGCCGTCGCGCCGCATGAGCCGCTCGAGCTGCATCTCGCGCTCGGCGTAGACCAGCGCCACCCTATCGACCTGGGCCGCCATGCCGAGCTCGATCAGCAGCGGGATGTCGAGCACGACCAGCTCGCCGAAGCCCTCGGCCGCCCACGTGTCGAGGATGGCCTGGCGGCGCGCCAGGATCGCCGGGTGTGTGATGGCCTCCAGGACCTTGCGGCGGGCAGGATCGGCGAACACGAGGGCGCCGAGGCGCTTCCGGTCGAGCTGCCCGTCGGGCAGCGCGACGTCGGACCCGAACTCCTCGACGATCGCGCGCCAGGCCGGCTCGCCCGGCGCCACGACCTCGCGGGCCAGCACGTCGGCCTCGACGAGCCGGCAGCCCAGCGCCGCCAGCTGGCGGGCCACGGTGGACTTCCCCGACGCGATGCCGCCCGTGAGCCCCACCCGGAAGAACGGCCAGGGCCTGGGCGGGCCCGTCTCAGCGTGGCCCACGCTCAGGCTCGGGACCGTCCCGGGACACGGGCCGCCACCTCGGGGAACGCCTCCATCGCCTGCATGAGGTACGCCCGGCTCGCCCGATCCAGCAGCATGACCGTCCCCTCTACTCGGCGAGATCGAGCACGTCTTGAACAGCTTGTCCGACGCGGCTCATGACGCTCGTCGGCAGCTGCGTCAAGGGCCCCTGGATCAGCCGGCGATTGTCGATCGCGCGCAGCTGATCGATCAGTAGGTCGGAGTCCCGGCGCAGCCGCCCGGTCGCCGGGACGCGAACACGGAGTGGCTCAGCATCGTCCACGAGGGCCGTGGTCAGGGGAACCACTAGGGTCGAGGGGTGCCCGGCATCGAGGAGCGCCTGCGACTGGACGATCAGGACGGGGCGCGTCTTACCAGGCTCCGTGCCCCGCCGTGGCTCGAGATCAGCCAGCCAGATCTCGCCCCGGTCAGGCATCGGGGTCCCGCTCGATCCGCTCGAACTCCCGGTTGACCCGCATGCTCTCCTTGCGGACGCGCCGCGACGTCTCGGCCAGGCGTTCTGCGCGCAGCCGGAGGCGGGTCTCCTTGTTCATCCGCTCCACCGCCCGCCGGATGTACTCGGCCCGGGTCAGCCGCAGGGCCTTCGCGCAGCGTCCGCTCGCCTCGAGGAGGGTGTCCGTCAGCTTCAGAGAGATAGCGGCCATGGATATGCCTCCTTGATATGCATCAAGGATATACCAGAATGGGCCGACCCGCCCGCGGGGCGGCGGGGATTGGGTTGCCTCAGCCCGGCAGCCGGAACTCTCCGCGGGCGACGGTCACCGCACACCCCCCCACCTCGACGCGCGCGATCGCGGCCGCGGTGCCCTCGACCTTGGCGAAGAGAACGCTCGGCCGGCTGATCTCGGCGCCCTGCCGGATCTCGATCTCCTCCCCGAAGCGGATCCGGCCGTGGCGCGCCAGGTGACAGGCAAGCGGCCCGGCGGCGGAGCCGGTGGCCGGGTCCTCGGGGACGCCGGCGCCCGGCGCGAAGGCGCGCGTCTTCCAGCGCCGGTCCCCCCCCGCGAAGCAATTCGTCGTGCCGCGAGGGTAGAGGCGCGCCAGGGCCTGCATGTCCGGCTGGAGAGCCGCCACCGCCGCCTCGCTCTCGAGCGCGACGTAGAGGTGACGGGGCCCGTTGTCGTACAGCTCCACGGGGAGCGCCGCCCGCTCGACCCCGAGCGCCCGAAGCACGGGCGCGGGATCCGCGACGGCCTCGACCCGGGGAACCGGCTGGACCATCCAGCCGAAGACGATCCGGGGGCCGTCCCGCTCGAGCCGGACCGGCACCGGGCCCATTCCCGTCTCGAGCACGATCTCCGGCAGCTGGAGCGACGCCGCGAGGACGAAGGCCGAGCCGAGCACGGGGTGGCCCGCGAACGGCAGCTCGTGGTCCGGGGTGAAGATCCGGATGCGCACGTGACCGGTCCCGCGCGCCGGGTAGCAGAACACCGTCTCCGACAGGTGCAGCTCCCGGGCGAGGGGCTGGAGAAGCGATTCCGGGATCCCGCGGGCGTCGGTGAAGACCGCGAGCGGATTGCCCTCGAGGGGGCGGTCGGTGAAGACGTCGCAGATCACGTAGCGGAACTCAGGCATGCTCATCCACCGGGGTCAGACCTCGGCCCAGTCGCGGCCCTCTTTGATGTCGACCCGGAGGGGCACGGCCAGCGTCACCACCGTCTCCATGATCTCCGGCAGGAGCGCGCGCACGGCCGCCGTCTCGGCGTCGGGGACCTCCAGGAGGAGCTCGTCGTGCACCTGGAGCAGCATGCGGCTCCGGAGCCCCCGCGCGGCGAGCGCCGCCGCCAGGCGCACCATCGCCAGCTTGATGATGTCGGACGCCGTCCCCTGGATCGGCGCGTTGGCCGCCATGCGCTCGGCCGCGCCACGCGCGACGGGATTCCGCGCGTGCAGCTCGGGCAGGTAGCGGCGCCGGCCGAGGAGCGTGGTGACGTAGCCCTGCGCCCGGCCCTCGGCCACCACGCGGTCGATGTACGCCCGCACGCGGGGGTGTGTCGCGAAGTAGTCGTCGATGAACTTCTGGGCTTCGGCGCGGCCGATCGACACGGCCTGGGAGAGCCCGAATCCGGAGAGGCCGTAGAGGATCCCGAAATTGACGACCTTGGCCAGGCGCCGCATCTCGGCCGTCACCGTCTCGGGCGTCCCCCCGAGGATCTGCGCCGCCGTCCGCGTGTGGATGTCCTCCCCGCGCAGGAACGCCTCGACCAGCGCGGGCTCCTCGGAGAAGTGCGCGAGGATCCGGAGCTCGATCTGCGAGTAGTCGGCCGCGACGAGGCGCCAGCCGTCGTCGGGGATGAACGCCTGCCGGATGCGCCGGCCGAGCTCCGAGCGGATGGGAATGTTCTGGAGATTGGGGTTGGACGACGAGAGCCGCCCCGTCGCCGCGACCAGCTGGTTGAACGAGGTGTGGATGCGGCCCGTCCGCGAATGGATCAGCGCCGGCAGCGCGTCGGCGTACGTGCCCTTCAGCTTGGAGAGCTGGCGGTACTCGAGGATCTTGCCGGGCAACGAGTGCCCGAGGGCCAGCTCCTCCAGCACGTCCACGTCGGTGGAATACCCGGTCTTCGTGCGCTTGAGCGGCGGCAGCTTCAGCTTCTCGAACAGCACGGTGGCGAGCTGCTTCGGCGAGTTCGGGTTGACCGGCTCGCCGGCCAGCCGGTGGATCTCGCGGAGGAGCGCGTCCAGCTGCGTGTCGAGCTCCTTCGTGAGCGTGGCCAGCCGCTCGGGGTCCACCCGGATGCCCACCCGCTCCATGTCGGCGAGGACGGGGACGAGCGGCACCTCGAGCGTCTCGTAGAGGCTCTGGAGGCCGTGCTCGGCGAGCAGGGGCGCCTGGGCCTCGCCGAGGCGCCACACGCCCTCGGCCCGCGCGCCCGTCCAGGCCGCGACCTTCGCCGGGTCGGCGTCGTCGACCGGAGCCCCGTCGAGGAGGCTCGCGAGCGGGCCCGGGATGCCCGGGCTCCCGGCGTCGGCGCAGAGCTGGTCGAGCGGATAGCCGCTCCGCGCCGAGTTGAGGAGGTACGCGGCGACCGCCGTGTCGCCGGGCCCGGCACCCAGGGCGACGCCGGCGCCCCGCGTCCAGGCGACGAGGGCCTTCGTGTCGTGCCCGATCAGCCGCAGGCCCGCGGGGAGCGCCGGCCAGCCCGCGTGGTAGCAGGCGCCGGCCGCCGGCGCGTACGCGGCCACACCGTGGAGGGTCAGGTCCGGCGGGCTCCCCGTCAGGACGGGCTCCACGGCGACGCGCTCACCCGCGCGGCCCAAGAACTCACGCCAGCCCGCCGGGTCGACCACCGGCACGGTCCCGGCCGGCAAGGTCACGGCGCGCGCGGGAACCTGGCGAAGGAGGGACGTGAACTCGAGCTCGGTCCAGAGCGCGCGGAGCCGCTCCCAGTCGGGCTCGCGCACGCGGAATCGCTCCGGGTCGATCTCGATCGGCAGCGCGCCCTCGAGCACCGCCAGCTGCCGCGAGAGGAAGGCCTGGTCGCGATGGCGCGCCAGCGTCTCGCGGAGCTTGGGGCCGGTGACCACCGCGAGGTTCGCGTAGACGGCCTCCAGGCTTCCGAACTCGCGGAGGAGCTTCTGGGCGGTCACCTCGCCCACCCCGGGCACCCCCGGGATGTTGTCGATCGAGTCGCCCATCAGCGCGAGCACGTCGGGAATGCGCGCCGGCGGGACGCCCCATTTCTCCTCGACCTTCGCCGCGTCGTAGACGATGCGCTCGCCGGTCCGGCCCACGACCGAGAGCACGGTGACCCGGGGGTCGACCAGCTGGAGCGCGTCCTTGTCCGCCGTCACGAGCACCAGCTCGATCGACGTGTCCTGCAGGCGGCGCGCCGCGGTCGCCAGGATGTCGTCCGCCTCGTACCCGGGCGCCTCGAGGAAGGGCAGGCCGAGCGCCTCGAACGAGCGACGGACCCAGGGGATCTGCTCGACGAGATCCTTCGGCATGCCGGGCCGCTGGAGCTTGTAGGCCTCGAACTGCTGGTGGCGGAAGGTCGGGCCCGGCGCGTCCCACGCGATCCCCATGTAGCTCGGCCGGTCCTCGCGCAGGATCTTCCAGAGCATCATGGTCATCCCGAGCGTCGCGTTGGTCGGCAGGCCGCGCGACGTCGAGAGGTGGCCGATGGCGTGATAGGCGCGGTAGAAATACGACGGGCCGTCCACGAGGTAGAACCGCTCCGGCGCCGCGTTGCTCATCGGGTGGCCGCGGGCTCAGCCTACGTCGATCGGACGGGCTTCATCGGACGGCCTTCGGCCTGTGGCGACCCCCATTGCACGACGATACTCCGCACGCACGAACTCCGCCACCTCGCGGTGCCGCGCGAGGAGCGCCCGGCCGCTGTCCAGGCCCGCCTCCCGCGCGAGCCGCGCGAGCACGTGGCCCGTCACGGGCAGGCAGTCGGGCGGGCGCACCTGTCGGAGGCGCAGGGACCGCAGGAGCCCGCGCAGGAACTCGTACGCCTCCAGGAGGCTCTTCGCCGTGGTCTCGGGCAGGATGCCGAGGGCGCCGAGGCGCGCGAGCGCGATCCGGGTCGACGGCGTCTGGAGCGCGCGGTGCCGCCGACCGTGGGTCAGCTGGAAGACCTGGACGAGGAACTCCACGTCCACGAGCCCGCCGGCGCCGAACTTCAAGTGGATGCGCCCGGGGCCCTCTCGCCCGAGCTCGAGCTCCATGCGCGTCCGGACGTGGTGGATCTCGGCGCGCTCGGCGTCCGAGAGCCCCGGGCCGAACACGCGCCCCCGGCGGAGCGCCGCGAACCGCCGGGCGAGCGCCGGATCGCCCAGGACCGGGCGGGCGCGCACGAGCGCCTGGCGCTCCCAGAGCGCCGCCTCGCCCCCGAGGTACCGGTCGAGCGTGCCCAGCGCGTGCGCGAGCGCCGTGGCCTTGCCGCCCTGGCGAAGCCGCAGGTCGACGCGGAACACCTGGCCCGTTCGCGTGATCGCCGTGAGGCGCGTGTAGAGGCGGTCGACCACCCGGTCGAAGTAGACGTGCGCCTCGGGCTCCGCGTCGGTCGCGCCGCCGTAGAGGACGACCAGGTCCAGGTCGGACCCGTAGTCGAGCTCACGGCCGCCGAGCTTGCCCATCCCGACGACGAGGGCCGGGACGGGCCGCCCCTCGACCCGGGGCTCGCCGAGGGCGGCCCGCGTCTCGGCGACGGCCTGGTCCCAGGCGATGCCCAGGCAGGCCTCGGCGAGCTCGCCGAGTGCCCACGCCACACGGGCCGGCCGGTCGCCCAGGATCAGGTCGCGCCAGGCGATCTCGAGCTCCTCGCGCTGCTTCCACAGCCGGAGCCGGTCCGCTTCCTCCAGCCCTGGCAGCCCTGGCAGCCCTGGCAGCCCCGGCGACCCTGGCACTTCCGGCCCGCCGGGCGCGGCGAAGTCCCGGAACGCCGCCCGGAGCGCGGGCGCGGGCCTCGGCGCCGCCGGCACGGACGCGCCCAGCACGTCGAGGAGCTCCGGCCGCGAGATCAGCGCCTGGGCAAGCCGCTCGGATCGCGTGAAGAAGGTGAGCACCCCGCCGAGGAGATCCGGAGTCGCGGCGAGCCGGGCGAGGTAGGCGGTCCGCGGCCCCGCCGCCGCGACGAAGCGCTCGAGCGCGTCGAGGGCCGCATCGGGATCCGGCACCGTCCGGAGCGCGTCGAGCGTGGCGGGCAGGAGCGTGCGGAGCGCGGTCCGGACCGCGACGGGCACCGCCACCAGCGCCGGCCCCTCCCAGAGGAGGCGCAGGTTCTGCCGCGCGCGCTCCGGATCGGCGAATCCGACGGCCGCCACGCGCGCCGCGTCCCACGGCGGCGCCTCCGGGCCCTCCCGCACGATGGCGTCGAAGAACCCTTCGAAGGCCGCGCGCACGGCGTGACGCGTCCGGTCGTAGTCGCGGAGAAACGCTTGCGCGCCGGTCTCGGCGTCCCCCGCGTATCCGAGCCTCCGGGCGAGCTTCGCGAGCTCGAGCGGATCCGCGGGCAGCGTGTGCGTCTGGAGCGCGTGCAGGATCTGCAGGCGGTGCTCGATCGTGCGGAGGAACACGTAGGCGTGGGCGAGCCGCCCCGACTCCTCCCAGGACAGATAGCCCCGCTCGGCAAGCCGGTGGAGGGCGCGCAGGCTGTTCGGCTCGCGGAGCCATGGATCCTGAGCCCCGTAGAGGAGCTGGAGCGCCTGGACGTGAAACTCGACGTCACGGATCCCGCCCACGCCCAGCTTGACGTGGCGCTCCTGCTGGCCGCGTGCCCGGAGGAGCCGGTCGGTCCGGCCCTTCATCGTGCGGATCTCGCCGAGGGCCTCGCGCTCCAGGCCGGGCCGGTAAGCGATCTCGCGCGCGAGCTCGAGGAAGGCCTGTCCGACGTGCTCGTCTCCGGCCGCCACCCGCGCCTTGATCAGCGCCTGGCGCTCCCAGAGGGCGCCCCGCGTCGTGTGATAGGCGCGGTACGCGGCGAGCGGCAGGGCGAGGGGGCCACCGGTCCCCTCGGGCCGGAGCCGGAGATCGACCCGGTAGACCGTGCCCTCCTCGGTCATCGCGGTCAGCGCCCCGACCAGGCGCTCCGAGAGGCGCGCGAAGTACGTCCGGCTCGACACGCTCTCCGGGCCGTCGGTCTCCCCTTCCGCCTCGTAGACGAAGGTGAGGTCGATGTCCGACGAGTAGTTGAGCTCGGCGCCGCCGTGCTTGCCGAGCGCGATGACCGCAAACCCCGTCGGCGTCCGCTGGCCGTCCGCGCCGGTGTGCTGAGGGCGGCCGTAGCGCTCCTGGAGGGCCGGCTCCACCGTCAGGAGCGCCTGCGCCAGGCAGGCGTCGGCCAGCTCCGACAGCTCCTGGGTCGTGGCCACCAGGTCCGCGTCGCCGAGGACGTCCCGGAGCCCGATCCGGCAGAACTCGCGCCGCTTCACCCGCCGGAGCGCGTTCAGCCGCCCCTCGTCGGTCCGGAACGGGCGGCAGGCGGCGGCCACCTCCCCGTGCATCGCCTCGCGGGAGCGCGGCCGCATGACGCGGGGATCGAGGAGCCAGGGAACGGTCTGCGGGGAGCGGATCAGCGCGTCGGCCAGGAACTGGCTCGTCGCGACGAGGGTCGTCAGGATCGGGACGGCCTCGGGATGGCTCGCGAAGAGGGCGTACAGGCCGCGGCGGTCGAGCGCCGCCGCCGCCAAGCGCTCGATGTTGTTGAGCGCCATGTCGGCGTCGGCCGACGCGCCCAGATGGTGGAGGAGCCGCGGCAGGATCGGCGCGACCTGGTCGCGCAGGTCGGGCGTTTCCGCGAGGCGGCGCAGGTTCCCGAGCGCGCCCGCGGGGTCGAGGAAGCCCAGGCGCCCCAGCGCCGCCAGGCACGCCGGGAGCGGGACCGCGGGGTCCAGGAAGTCGGCCGCGGGCGGCAGCGCGACGGGGGCCGAGCGTTCCGTCAGCACCGGGGCCTCTCGCCCGGGGCCCGCGGCGGGCTAGATCGCGTCTTCGCCCCGCTCGCCCGTCCGGATGCGCACGGCCTCCTCCACGGGCAGGACGAAGACCTTCCCGTCGCCGATCGACCCGGTCTTGGCGGCCGCGATGATCGTCTCGACGACCTTCGGCACGATCGGATCCGCGACGACGAGCTCCACCTTCACCTTGGGGAGAAAGTCGATGGTGTACTCGGAGCCGCGGTAGAGCTCGGTGTGGCCCTTCTGGCGCCCGAAGCCCCTGACCTCCATGACCGTCATGCCGATGACGCCGATCTCGGTCAGCGCCTCCTTGACGTCATCGAGCTTGAACGGCTTGATGATGGCCTCGATCTTCTTCATGCGTGCCTCCGGGCCTTCTTGATGGCCCTCCGGTAGCAGGTGACATACGCTTCGGCCGACGCGTGCCACGAGAAGTCGGCCGCCATGGCGTTCGCGACGAGTCGTCGCCAGGCCATCGGATCCGCGTACGCGGCGAACGCGCGCGCGAGCGCCGCCTCGCAGGCGGCCCCCGACAGCCCGCCGAAGAGAAATCCGGTGCCCGCGCCGGCCGTCCGGTCCCAGGGTCGCACGGTGTCGGTCAGGCCGCCGGTCCGCCGGACGACGGGGACGGTGCCGTAACGGAGCGCGATCAGCTGGCCGAGCCCGCACGGCTCGTAGCGCGAGGGCATGAGGAACAGGTCCGACCCCGCGTAGATGCGCCGCGCGAGGTGGTCGTCGAAGCCGATGCGCACCGCGACCGACTCGGGATGGGCGGCCGCCAGCTCACCCAGCAGGCGCTCGAGGGGCTCCTCGCCGGCCCCGAGCACGACGAGCTGGGCCCCGGCGGCCCGGATGGCCGGCACCGACTCGGCGACCAGGTCGATCCCCTTCTGCTCGGCGAGCCGGCTCACCACTCCGACGACCGGGGTCCGGCCACCGGGGTCGGGCAGCCCCATCTCGTCCCGGAGCGCGCTCGTGCACGCCGCCTTGCCGGCGGGATCGTCCCGGTCGTACCGCTTCGGGAGGTCTCGATCCGTCGCCGGATTCCACGCCTCCACATCGAGCCCGTTCAGGATGCCGACGAGGTCCATGCTGCGCTCGCGCAGGACACCGTCCATCCGCTGCCCGAACTCGGGGGTCTGGATCTCCCGCGCGTAGGTGGGGCTCACCGTGGTGAGGAGGTCGGCGAAGACCAGGCCGCCCTTGAGGAGCGACAGGTGCCCGTAGAACTCGATCCCGGCCGGGGTGAAGAGATCCCACCCGAGCCCCATCATCGGCAGATCGTAGTGCCAGAAGGTGCCCTGGTACGCGAGGTTGTGGACCGTGAACACCGTCGCCACGTCCGCGTACTCCGGGGTGTCGCGGTAGAGCGTCTCGAGGTACACGGGAAGGAGCCCCGCCTGCCAGTCGTTCGCGTGGACGACGTGGGGCATCCACCCGAGCGCCGGGAGCGCCGCGAGGACGCTCCGGCAGAAGAAGACGAAGCGCTCACAGTCGTCGCTCGCGCCGTAGAGCGCGGGCCGGTCGTAGTACCCCTCGTGGGCCACGAAGTAGACGGGTACGCGGTCCCCGAGCCGGCCCTCCAGGATGGTCGCCTCGACGGTGCGGTCGCCGATCGGGACGGCCACCCGTGGCACCGCGACCCGGAGCGGCCCGGCCGCAGCCTCCACCCCGCGGTGCCGGGGCAGGACGACGCGCACGTCGTGGCCGAGCAGGGCAAGGGCCTGCGGCAGGGCCCCCGCCACGTCGGCCAGGCCCCCGGTCTTCGCAAACGGCGCGACCTCGGCCGCAGCGTACAGGACTCGAAGCGAGGTCGGGCTCACGGCTCGACGATGGGGTAGACGAGCGCGGTCACGTGCGAGCTGATCCGCTTGAGATTCGTGAGCACGTCCAGGTGGATCTCCGACGTCTCCACGGACTCGGCCAGGCCCGCCCGCAGGCGGTCGATGTGCGACTGCCGGAGCTCCCGCTCCCGCTGCCGGACCACGGGCCGCTGGTCGAGCACCTCCTGAGCCAGCGTCTGATCGCTGGCGGTGAAGGCGACGACCGCCCGCTCGAAGTTCTTCGAGACGAGCGCGTGGAACTCCATGAGCTCCGCCTCGCCGGGCTCGGAGAAGCGGCGGCCCTGGTAGAGCTTCTTCCGGGCGAGCTCCATGAGGTTCTTGTCGATGATGTCGCCGATGTTCTCGAGGTTGCCGATGAACCCCAGCAGCGCGATTTCCCGCCGCGCGAGGTCCTCCGTCATGATCTGGCGGTCCAGCCGCGTCAAGTACAGCTTGACCTCGCGCTCGAGGAAATCGACCTGATCGTCGCGCCGCACCACTTCCTCCAGGAGCTCCTGACTGCCGCTCCGGAACACGGCGGCGGCATCCCGCAGCATGGCCTGGACGATGTCCGCTATCCGGGCCGCCTCGCGGGAGGCCTGTCCGATGGCGAGGCTCGGCTGCTCCATGAACCGCTCGTCCAGGTAGCGCGTGCCGAATCGCTGCTCCGCCTCCGGCCGGTCCGGCACGGCCGCGATGATCGCCCGGGCCGCGAGCGGCTGGAACGGAAGGAACAGGAGGGAGATCGCCACGTTGAAGAAGGTGTGGGCATTCGCGACCTGCCGCGCCGGGTCGGCCGCGCTCGCCGCCACGAGCGCGACGAACGGGTCGAGGAACGGGAGCACGATCGCGACCCCGAGGAGCTTGAACCCCACGTGGGCCACCGCGACCCGGCGCGCCTCCGTCGAAGAGCCGAGGGACGCGGTCAGCGCCGTCACGCAGGTGCCGATGTTGGCGCCCAGGACGAGCGGGAGGGCGGCGGCCAGCGTGAGCAGCCCGTGCGAGGACAGCGCGAGCACGAGGCCGATCGTGGCCGCCGAGGACGCGACCAGGGCCGCGAACGCGGCCGAGGCGGCGACACCGAGGATCGGCGTCTCGGCGAAGGTCAGGAGCGCCTGCGTGAGGATCGTGTTGTCCTTGAGCGGCTCCATGCCCTCGATCATGAGCTTCAGCCCGAGGAAGATGAGGCCGAATCCCAGGACGGCGTGGCCGAGGTCCTTGAAGAACCGCCGCTTCCCGAGGAAGGTCATCGCGAACCCAACGCCGACGAACAGGAGCGCGTAGTCGTAAATGTGGAACGCCAGGAGCTGCACGGTGAAGGTCGTCCCGATGTCCGCGCCCAGGATGATCCCCATCGCCTGGTAGAGCGTGAGGAGCCCGGCCTGGACGAACCCGATCACCATGATCGTGGTCGCGGTCGACGACTGGATGAGGGCGGTCGCCGCGGCGCCGGTCAGGAGCGCCGCGAACCGGTTCGCGGTCAGGTGCGTCAGCACCTGCCGGAGGCGGGCGCCCGCGAGGCGCTGGAGGCCGTCCCCGGTGTGCTGCATCCCGTAGAGGAGCAGCGCCATCCCGCCGAGGAGGACGATCAGGAGCCGGGAGGTCACCGGGCCAGCGCCTCGGCCGGGACGGTGGACAGGTGGTCGGTCTCGTTGACCGCGAGGACCTCCCCCGCGGGCAGCAGGACCCGCGTGATCGAGGTGTTGTCGAGCCGGAACGTCCAGATCGCGTTCAGCGGCTGGTCGAGCCACCCGCAGAGGGCGCTGGCGATCGCCCCACCGTGGCACACGACCAGCACGCGGTTAGCGGGATGGCTGGTGGAGAGGCGCTCGAGCGCGCCCCGGACCCGCGCGGCGAACGCCATCATGCCCTCGCCGCCCCGCGGCGGATGCTCGACGGGCGCCTCCAGCCAGCGCCCGTAGCGGTCGCCCTCCTGCGCCTTCACCGTCTCGAGCGTCAGGCCCTCCCAGTCCCCGAGCCCGACCTCGCGGAGGTCATCGATCGCGACCGGCTCGAGGCCGAGCGCGGCGCCGCAGGCCGCCGCCGTGTCGCGCGCCCGGCTCAGGGGGCTCGTGTAGAGGGCGTCGAACCGCGTCGAGGCGAGCCCCGAGGCCAGCGCCCGGGCCTGGAGCCACCCGCGCGGGGAGAGCGGCGGATCCAGCCCCCCCTGGAAGCGCCGGATCGAGTTCCAGGTGGACTCGCCGTGCCGGACCAGCCAGAGCTCCATCGGGGCTAGGCCCGCGGCACGCGGTCCCAGAACACGCGAAGACGGCGCAAGGTCGTCTCGCGTCCCAGGTCGGCCATGATGCCGAAGATCGGAGGGCTCGCGGTCTCGCCCGTCAGCGCGAGGCGGATCGGCTGCGCGAGGTCGACCAGCTTCACCCCGAGCTCGCCGGCGAGCTGCCGGCACGCGCCTTCCAGCTCCGCCTCCGTCCAGGGCTCGAGACTCGCCAGGCGAGCGAGGAGCCGATCCAGGCGCGGTCCGAGCGCCGGCGTGGCCAGCTTGCCGAGGGCCGTGGGATCGTACTCCTTGGGATCCTCGAAGTAGAAGCGGGCCTTGGGCGCCATCTCGACCAGCGTGGTCGCCCGGGTGGCCAGCTGCGTGACCGCGCTGACGAGCAAGGGCTTGGCAGGGTCCCGGATGCCGAGCGGCGCCAGGTAGGGGCCGAACCGATCGGCCAGGTCCCCCCGCGTCGCGGGGTCCTCCACGAGCCGCTTCATCCACGTCTGGTTCAGCCACTCGAGCTTCGCCCGGTCGAAGATCGCGGGCGTGGCACCCACGTGCTGCAGGGTGAACAGCTGGACCAGCTCCTCCCGCGTGAAAACCTCCTGGTCCCCGTGGGCCCATCCGAGCCGCGCGAAGTAGTTGTCCATCGCCTCGGGCAGGAACCCCTCGTCGCGGAAGGCGAGGACGGACGTCGCGCCGTGACGCTTGGACAGGCGCTTCCGGTCCGGACCGAGAATCATCGGGATGTGGGCGAACACCGGCAGCGGGTAGCCGAGCGCCTCGTAGCAGAGGATCTGCTTGGGCGTGTTCGAGAGGTGGTCGTTGCCCCGGATCACGTGGCTGATCTTCATCGTGACGTCGTCGACGACGACGCAGAAGTTGTAGGTCGGCGTCCCGTCGGAGCGGACCAGGATCCAGTCGTCGAGCGTCGCCCGGTCGAAGGTCACCTCGCCGTGAACCAGGTCCGGCACGACCGTGACCCCGCTGTCCGGGATGCGGAGCCGCAGCGCGGCGGGAACGCCGGCACGGAGCGGTAGATCTCGGCAGCGCCCGTCGTAGCGGAACGTCTCCCCGCGCGCCTGCGCCGCCGCCCGGCGCTCCTCGAGCTCCTCGGGTGTGCAGTAGCACCGGTACGCGCGGCCCTCCGCGAGGAGCCGCTCGGCGTGAACCCGGTAGACCTCCAGGCGACTCGTCTGGCGCGAGTATCCCCGGTACGGGCCGCCGTGCTCCGGCCCCTCCCGGTCCCAGTCCAGCCCGAGCCAGGTCAGGGCGTCGAGGATCTGGTGGATCGCCTCGTCCGTCGACCGGTCACGGTCGGTGTCCTCGATCCGGAGGAGGAACGCGCCGCCGTGGTGGCGGGCGAAGAGCCAGTTGAAGAGCGCGGTGCGAGCCCCTCCGACATGGAGGTGCCCCGTGGGGCTGGGCGCGAAGCGGACACGCACGGATTCCGCCACAGTGACACGATACTAGAGGAAGTCGCCCCCCGGCCTCAAGGACGCGAGCACCCGGGGCAACCGTCCCGGCGGGGTCTCAGTACTGCGCGAAGAGACGTCCCCAGCCGCTGTTCGCGAAGGCCCGGATCCGCCCCCGCCCGACCGTCGGGTACCAGAGGAAGTCGTGGTAGACGTTCGAGGCAAAGGGCGCCCAGACGACGAGGGGCGAGTGGAGGAGCAGGTGCTTCAGCGGCCGCAGCGGCCCCTTCCGGATCAGCTGGTCGCCCCAGATCACGAGGCTCCGTGACGTCTGGCAGCGGAAGTTCACGTCGGCCACGTCGTCGCCGACCAGCTCGATCTCCCGCGGATCCGCGATCCCGAGTCCCCGATCGTGGGCCATCCGCAGATACGGGATGGCGAGGGGATCGTAGCCCATGAGGCGCGCGGCGATCGCGTCGATCGCCACGGAATCGGCCGACGCCAGGATGAGGTTGCCCTCGCGCGGGAGCATGGTCCGGGGGCCCGCGCCGTCGCCCACCACGGTACCGTCCATGACGGCAAACACGCCGGGATGAAGCTCGCGCTGCATGTAGAGCAGATCGACGAGGACCTCGTGGATGTACTCGTGCGCGTAGTGACGGACCTCCTTGAGGAGGCCGCCGAACGCGTTCTTGATCGCGCCGGTCGTCACGCTGTGCCCGTGCGTCTTCACCGTCGGCATGTGAAGGACGCTCGCGCCCACGAACATCTTGGGGATCTCGATGCCCTCCGGAAAGATCCGGTTCAGCTTCAGGAGCGGGCTCTTGAAGGGATAGACGATCCACTCCACCTCGGGCAGCGGGATGAAGGGCAGGCCGTGACGGTCCAGGACCGGCCCCCACTTGTTGGCGATGACGCCTTTCCTGGGGTTGGTGACGACGGTCTTGTTCTCGACCGGGTGGATTCGCTCGGGCTGGTACCCGTCCTCGAGGAGGGTGCGGACCACCCCGTCGAGCTGCCACGGCTGGGTCGAGCACGCCGGAAAGTACTTTGTCCACGAGAGGTTGAGCTTCAGGAGGAGCTCCCCGTCCCGGGGGAGGGCGCTCTGGTAACGGGCCAGGCGGAGGAGACGCCCGTAGTCGTCGACCACGGTGTCGGGACGGGTACGCAGGACAGCCACCTGGGCTCGCATTGACCACTTAGTTTACCACCGCCCGCAAGCCCGGGCGGCACTCGGCGGAGCCCGGGCCGGCGCTACCGGGCGAGGTACAGGATGACGATGACGGTGGCGCCCCAGAGCGCGACGGCAAGGAGGAGCGCCCTGTCCGTCAGGAAGAGCTCGGACGGGTTTCCGCCCAGGTCGCGCCGGTAGAGCAGGTACAGGTAGCGGAAGATGCCGTAGAGGACGAACGGGATGGTCAGCGGCAGGCGCGTGGTCCCGAGCTTCGTCTGCGTCTCGGGCGCCATGGTGTAGAGCGCGTACGCCATCAGCGTCGAGGCGGTCACCACCGCGATCATCTGATCCAGGAGCTGGGGCGAGTACTCTTCCAGGATCGGCCGATGGTCGGCCGCGCCCGCGTCGAGCGCCAAGAGCTCGTGGCGCCGCTTGCCGAACGTCAGGAACAGCGCGAGCAGGATCGTGCACAAGAGGAGCCAGTTCGACAGCTCGATGTCGAGCACGACCACGCCGGCCAGGGCGCGCAGCACGAAGCCGGCGGCAATGATCAACGTGTCCACGATGACCACGTGCTTGAGCCCGGTCGAGTACGCGCTCAGGAGAGCCGCGTACGCGACGGCCACGACCCCGAAGCCGACGGAGAGCGCGAACGCGGCCAGAGAGGCGCCCACCAGCAGGGCGATCCCGACCCCGAGCGCCACGGAGGCGGGAAGCCGGCCCGACGCGATCGGGCGATGCCGCTTCTGCGGGTGGAGGCGATCGCGTTCGGCGTCGAGCACGTCGTTGATCAGGTAGATCCCGCCGGACAGGAGGCAGAAGAGCGCGAACGCCGCGGCCGACCGGGCCACCAGTGCCGGCTCGTGGAGGCCCCGGGAGAAGATCAGGCCCGCGAAGACGAGCAGGTTCTTGGTCCACTGCCGCGGTCGAACGGCCGCGAGGAGTGCGAGGATCACCGGTGACCCGCTTTCAGCCCCGCCCGGTGTCGCGCAGGTGGCGGATCACCCGGCGGAGCGTCTCGTCGAGGGGCACGCGCGGCTGGTATCCCACGACCCGCGCCGCCTTGCCGATGTCCGGGACCCGCCGGCGCAGGTCTTCGAACCCCGGCTGATAGGCCTCATCGTACGGCACGAGCACGATCGGCGACACCCCGCCGGTCAGCGCCCGCACGCGCTCCGCAAGCGCGCCGATGGTCACCTCGTGCGTCGTGCCCACGTTGAACACCTCGCCGACCGCGGTGGGCGCCTGCGCCAGGGCGATCGTGGCGCGCACGGTGTCCTCGACGTCGGTGAAGCAGCGGGACTGGCGCCCGTCGCCGTAGACCGTGATCGGCTGGCCGTCGAGGGCCTGGCGGACGAAGCGCGGGACGACCATCCCGTAGCGGCCGGTCTGCCGCGGCCCGATCGTGTTGAAGTACCGGACGATCGTCACCGGAAGTCCGCGCTCGCGATGGTACGCCAGCGCCAGGTACTCGTCGATCGCCTTCGAGCACGCGTAGCTCCAGCGGCTCCTCGTCGTGGGCCCCAGGACCCGGTCGTCCTCCTCCGACAGGGGCACCCGGTCGTTCTTCCCGTAGATCTCGGACGTGGAGACGATGATCACGCGGGGCCGATCCTCACCCGCCGCCCGGAGTATCGCCTCGGTGCCCATGATGTTGGTCTCGATGGTGGTCACCGGGCGCTCGAGGATCAGCTTCACGCCGACCGCGGCCGCCAGGTGGTACACGACGTCGGCGCCGCGCAGGAGCTTGCGGACCAGCGTCTCGTCCGTGACCGACCCGACGGCCACCTCGAGACGCGGATGCTCCTGCACGGCCTCGAGATTCTCGATCCGCCCGGTCGAGAGGTCGTCGAGAACGACCACCTCGTGGCCGCCGGCGAGCAGCGCCTCCGTGAGGTGGGACCCGATGAACCCGGCCCCGCCGGTGACCAGGGCTCGCACCCGCGCCCCCGTGCCGGTCAGAGCCGGACGACCTTCGCCCGGCCCTGCCTGACGTCGCGTGTGGCGTTTCGGGTGTCGAGGACGAGCCGCGCGTGCGCCACGACCCACTCGTAGTCGAGCATCGTGTGGTCGGTATGGATCACGACGCAGTCGGCGCCTGCGACCACGTCCGGGGCGAGCGCGACCGACGCGAGCTCCCGGCCGCCCAGGCGGATCCGGGGCACGAACGGGTCGTGATAGGAGACCGCCACGCCCCGGGCCTCGAGGAGCTCCATGAGGACGAGCGCGGACGAGTTCCGGACGTCGGCGACGTCCTTCTTGAAGCTCACCCCGAGCACCAGGACGCGGCGGCCGCGGACGTCGCCGCCCGGCCGATCGAGGATTCGCACGACCTTGTCGGCGACGAAGCGCGGCATGCGCGCGTTGAGCTCGACGGCCTGCGTGATGACGCTCGCGTCGAACTGGAGCTCCTTCGCCAGCCAGGCCAGGTACATCGGGTCGACGGGGATGCAGTGCCCGCCCACGCCCGGACCCGGCCGGAAGCTCATGAAGCCGAACGGCTTGGTCGCCGCCGCGTCCACGACCTCCCAGACGTCCACGCCCATTCGATCGCAGAGCATCGCCAGCTCGTTGACGAGCGCGATGTTCACGTTGCGGAAGACGTTCTCGAGGAGCTTGGCCGTCTCGGCCACGCGCGGAGACGACACGGGCACGACCTTGACGACGGCCTTCTCGTAGAGCGCCTGCGCCAGGGCCGTGCAGACCGGCGTCACGCCGCCCACCAGCTTGGGGGTATTGGCCACGTGATAGTCGCGGTTGCCCGGATCCACGCGCTCGGGCGAGTAGGCCAGCGCGAAGTCCCAGCCCACGCGGAGCCCGCCGGCGGCGAGGAGCGGCAGCAGGATCTCCTCCGTCGTCCCGGGGTAGGTCGTGCTCTCGAGCACCACGAGCTGGCCGGGGCGCAGCCGCCGGGCCACCTCCGCCGCAGCGGCGCGGACGAAGGAGAGGTCGGGCTCGCGATTCGGCGTGGACGGCGTGGGGACGCAGATCACGATCGCGTCGAACGAGGCCGCGTCGTCCCAGGCCGAGGTCGCCCGGAGGCGGCCGGCTCTCACCAGCGCGGCCACCGTGTCGGCGGGGGCGTCCGCCACGTGGCTCTCGCCTCGCTGGACGGTCCGGACCCGCTCCGCGTCGAGGTCGATCCCCGTGACCTGAAGCCCCGCCCTCGCGAGCTCCACGGCCAGCGGCAAGCCCACGTAGCCGAGCCCGGCTATCCCGACCGTCGCGCACCCGTCAGCCAAGCGCGCCCGCAGCGCCTCGAGGGGCGCCCTCTCCATCATCGCCGCGCCATTATTGACGGCGCCTTGCGGGGTGTCAAGAACGCGCGGTCGCGGGAGGATCGCTCACTCGAGCCGCACGGAGGCTCGCACCACGGCCACCCCGTGCGCCGCGCAGGCCGTCTCCAAACGGCGGAGCCGCTCGGCCGGGATCTTGCTCGAGGCGACGACGATCTGGTCGACCTTCCTGGCGCGGAGCAGCGCCTCGAGCTCCTCGATGGGGCCCAGCACGGGCACTCCGTGGATGCGCGTGCCGGCCTTCGCCCGGTCGTCGTCGATGAAGCCCACGGCCTCGCGCCCGAGGGCCGGGTTGTTGCGAAGCTCCCGCAGGACCAGCTCTCCCGCGTCGCCCGCGCCGTAGACGAGGACCGGCCGGGCGCCGGGCCGGGGCCCCCGGAGCGCCTCCCCGAGCAGCCGGAACGACACCCGGCTCCCGCAGATCAGCACCGACAGCAGGAGCCAGTCGAGCACGAACACGGCCCGGGACAGGCCGACGAACCGCGTCGTGAACAGGAGGTAGAGGACACTCGCCACGGTTCCGGCGGTGATGCCGCGGACGAGCTGCAGCATGTCCGACAGGCCCGCGTACCGCCACACCCCGCGGTACGCGCCGAACACGGCGAGCCCGGAGAGCTGACCGACCAGGATCGGCGCGAGCGTGTGCTCCAGTCTCGGCCGCTCGGCCTCGAAGGTCTCCTCGAAGCGCAGGACGTACGCCGCGTAGTACGCGACCACGCTGAGCGCCACGTCGAGGAGGATGGACGCCACCTCGCGCTTGTACGGCAGATCGTGCACGAGCCGGAGGACGGTCCGGCCGGGCCGCGCCGGGGCGTCTTTCACGATCTCGACGCGGCTCAAGTGGATCCCGAGGAGCGCCAGCCCCACGACGACCAGGGGCAGAAGGACCACGATGATCCCGAAATGCGCCCGGTAGGTCAGGAGCGCGACGCCCCCGCCGGCGATCGACAGCGCAAAGAGGAGGGCGAGCGCCCGCCGTTCGCTGCCGGCGAGGGCGACGAGCCGGTGCGACGTGTGGTCGCGGCCCCCCTGCGAGACCGGCTGCCCGCGAAGCAGGCGCGTCACCGTCACGAAGGTGGTGTCGAAGATCGGGATCAGCAGGAGCAGCACGGGCACCGCCAGCACCGCGGTGATCCCGCGCGAGTAGTAGGCGGCGTCCACGACGAGGCAGAGTCCGCTCAGGAAAAACCCGAGGAACAGGCTCCCCGCGTCGCCCATGAAGATCCGCGCGGGCGGGGCGTTCCGCACCAGGAAGCCCAGCACGGCCCCGATGAATCCGGCGGTCACGGTCGCCGCGGCCAGGTCGCCCGCGAGCAGGAAGAAGACCAGCCGGAAGCCGCCGGCGATGGCCGCCATTCCCGCCGCCAGACCGTCCATGTTGTCGAGCAGGTTGAAGGCGTTCGTGATGCCGACCACCCAGATGAGCGTGAGCAGCACATCCACGAATGGCACCCCGGTGAGGCGGAGCACGAAGCCGAGCTCGACCAGGAGACCCGCGAGGGCGATCTGGGCGATGAGCTTGACGGGCGGGCGGAGCGGCCGGAAGTCGTCGACGAGCCCCACGGCTCCCATCGCGAGCGAGACGAGCGTCAGGGCCGCCAGGCGTCCGCGAAGCCCGCCCGCCCAACCCAGCACCGGCAGGACCCCCAGCATGATCGCGACGCCGCCGAGGAGCGCGACCGGTCGGTGGTGCCACCGGTCCTCCCGGGGCGTAACGACGAGCCCGAGCCGGCGGGCAAGCCGCTCGCTCGCGAGCGTGGCGCCGAGGGCCACGGCCAGCGAGACGAGGAAGGCAAGGCCGATGGAGGGCACTGGCCGTCAGGACGTCCGGGCCGCGTCCCCGGGGGCCGCCAGCGCGGGGAGGTGCGGGCCCGGCTCGGGCCGCCCGTCGACGAACGTCCGGTGCCAGAGCTCGAGCATGAGGAGGTTCCAGAGCTGGTAGTGCCAGCCGCGCACGCCGCGCTGGTGCTCGCTGAGGAGCCGGCGCACGACGGGCTCGTGGAAGTAGCCGCGCTGCCGGGTCCGGGGATCCAGGAGGACGTCGTGCACCACGGTGCGGAGCTCCTCGCGGAGCCAGCGGTCGATCGGCACGCCGAAGCCTTGCTTCGGCCGGTCCACCACGGCGGCCGGCAGGAGATCCCGCATCGCCCGTTTCAGGAGGTACTTCGTCGTCAGCCCCCGGAGCTTCAGATCGGACGGCAGGCTCGCGCAGAACTCCATGAGCTCGTGGTCGAGGAAGGGCGAGCGGCTCTCGAGTCCGTGCGCCATGGTCGAGATGTCGACCTTCACGAGGAGGTCGTCAGGGAGATACGTCTCGCGGTCGACCTCCAACGTGGCATCCAGCAGGTCGGCGCCCTCGGCGCGGCGGAAGGCCGCCACCAGATGCTCGACCGAGTCGCGATCCCCGGCCGCGCGGCGGAACTCCTCGGTCGTGAGCTCGCGCTTGAGCGCCGGGTCGAAGTGGCTCACCCAGCGCGCATAGCGCCGGGCGGGCGTCTCGCCGAGCGCCTCGACGAAGCGACGGGCTCGAGTCACCGCCCCGCGCCCCGCCGCGGGCACCGCGCCGAGGAGCGCCGCGAGCGGCCGGTGGATGGGCCGGACCAGGCTCGCGTAGCGCTCGGCCAGCCGGGTGGCCAGGTAGCGCGTGTATCCCGCGAGGTTCTCGTCTCCTCCGTCGCCGTTCAGGGCGACGGTCACGTGGCGTCGCGTGAGCTCGGCCAGGCAGAAGGTCGCGACGGCCGACGAATCGGCGTACGGCTCGTTGTAGTGCCAGACCAGCCGCGGGAGGAGGTCGGCCGCCTCCGGCCGAACGACGAACTCGCGGTGCTCGGTGCCGTAGCGGCGCGCGACCAGCCGCGCGTATGGGCGCTCGTCGTACGCCGGCTCCTCGAAGCCGATCGAGAACGTCCGGACCGGGCCCGGCCCCGCCTCGGCCATGAGGGCCACGACTGCGCTCGAGTCGATCCCCCCGCTCAGAAACGCCCCCACCGGAACGTCCGCGACGAGCCGCGCGCGCACGGCGTCTCGCAGACGCGCCAGGAGCTCCGCGGCCGCGTCGCCTTCCGACAGCCGGCGCTTCGGCTCGGACCGGAGGCGCCAGTAGCGCTCGAGCCGGACCTGGCCGTCCTCGACCAGGAGGTAGTGCGCCGGCGGGACTCGCCGGACGTTCTCGAACGCCGAGAGCGGGCCCGGCACGTAGTGATACGTGAGGTAGTCGTAGAGCGCCGCGGGGTCGGGCCGCGGCTCGA
Organism: uncultured Candidatus Rokubacteria bacterium; assembly: GCA_963812945.1. Taxonomy (GTDB): domain Bacteria; phylum Methylomirabilota; class Methylomirabilia; order Rokubacteriales; family DASRDR01; genus DASRDR01. The sequence goes on from CAWEXD010000003.1 coordinate 420,584, forward strand.
AGGACGGCTCGGCCAGGAACGCCTTGGGCTCGGAGGCGAACGCGATCCCGTCTCCGTCGAGCCGATAGTAGAGCGGCTTCTTGCCCGGCCGGTCACGCGCGAGGAGCAGCCGCCGCCGGCCGCCGTCCCACAGGGCGAACGCGAACATGCCACGGAGCCGCGCGAGGCACTCGACCCCGTAGGCGGTGTAGGCGGCCAGCAGCACCTCGGTATCCGACCGCGTCCGGAAGCGGTAGCCCCGGGTCTCGAGCTCGGCGCGGAGCTCCCGGAAGTTGTAGATCTCCCCGTTGCAGACGACCTGGACCCGCGGGTCGTCGGCCGCCATGGGCTGCCGCGCCGCGTCGCTGAGATCCACGATTGCCAGGCGTCGGTGCGCGAGCCCCACCGCGCCCTCGTGCCAGGCACCGGCGCCGTCGGGGCCCCGGTGGGCGAGGAGGTCGCCCATGCGGCGCAGAACCACGGGGTCGACGGGGGCCCCGGAGCGGAAATTCAGCCGGCCCGCTATCCCGCACACGCCCGGCTCCGGCGGCGGCCGGCCCCGGTCAGCGGCGTGCCACCCGCTGACTCAGGTACCACCGCACCGTGCGCGCCAACCCGTCCTCGAGGGCCGTCCGCGCGCGGAAGCCGAACTCCCGCTCCGCCCGCGCCGTGTCGACCGAGCGGCGCGGCTGCCCGTCCGGCTTCGAGCCGTCCCAGGTGATCCGGCCCTCGAAGCCCGTGAGCGCCGCGATCTGCGCCACGAGATCGCCGATCAAGATCTCGCTACCGGCGCCGACGTTCACCGGCTCGGCGCCGTCGTATCGCGCGGTGGCGAGCGCGATCGCCTCCGCCGCGTCCTCGACGTAGAGGAACTCCCGCGTGACCTTGCCACTACCCCACACGACGACCTCGCCCGCGCCCGCGTCTCGCGCCTCCACGCACTTCCGGATGAGCGCCGGGATCACGTGCGACGTGGCCGGGTCGAATTGGTCTCCGGGGCCGTAGAGGTTGACGGGCAGGAGGAAGACCGCGTTGAACCCGTACTGAGCCCGATAGGCCTGCCCCTGGACCAGCAGCATCTTCTTGGCGATCCCGTACGGGGCGTTGGTCTCCTCGGGATAGCCGTCCCAGAGGGCGCTCTCGCGGAAGGGGACCGGCGTGTGCTTGGGATAGCAGCACACCGTGCCGACGCTGACGAACTTCTCGACCCCGTGCCGCCGCGCATGCTCCATCACCAGGGCGCCCATCATCACGTTGTCGTAGAAGAAGGTCCCCGGGCTCGCCTGGTTGGCCCCGATCCCGCCGACGCGGGCCGCGAGGTGGATCACGATCTCCGGCCGCGCCGCCTCGTAGAGCCGCTCGACCGCCGCGGCCTGCCTGAGGTCCACGTCCCGGCTCCGGGGGACGGTGATGGCGCGGCAGCCGTCGGCCTCGAGCCGGCGGACGAGCCAGGACCCCAGGAACCCGGCGCCTCCCGTGACCAGGATGCGCTTGGCGGCCAGGTCGAGCATGCCCGCTATCTTCGCACGGCGACTCGGCTCACAACGAGGGCGTCCGCGGCCGACGGCGCGCCTTCAGAACGCGTCGATCATGATCCCGCCGGGAGGCGCGTCAGCCGAATGCGTCCGACCCAGGCATGCTGGGTCACCCCGACCTCCCGCCGGTCGAGGAGGTCCGTGAATTCGAGCCGGAGCCTGGGCCGCCCGAACTTGGTTGGGACGCGGGCGGTGTACTCCCGCGCGATCCATCTCCGATCCGCTGCCAGCTGCCAGGTGTGAACCTCCGTCTCGTCCAGGAGCAGCCGCATGCGCGGCGTTCCGCGAATCGTTGTGTAGCCCCCCGCACGGATCGTGATCTCCGTCACGCCCGGCCACGTGACGATGCGTTCCGACACCTCGCCGGGCCGGGTCATGACCCATACCACCTCCTGGTGCTGGTATGACCCGAACTGGATGCCCGTCGAGTGCCGCATCGCCGGCCCGTCGACCACCCACGTCGGGACGGTCGCCGCCAGGAGCATCCAGCTGACCGCGATCGCTACGGCGAGCGCCACGGCGGGGCCGGGCGCCAGGACGACTGCCCCGACCCCCCAGTCCGCGACGTGTGAAGGGCGCCGACGGCCCCAGTACCAGCAGGCGGCCAGGAGCAGCGCACTCCCCACCGTCAGGACAACCCACGTCCACGCCGTGGGAAACCGGAGCGACGGGAGGAAGCGGGCAAGATCGAGCCCGACGGCGTCGCCGGCGAGCTGCAACACGGTTGTCCGGCCGTCCAGATTGTTGTAGCGCCAGAAGGGCACCAGCGCCAGTGCGAGCCCGATCGCGCTGCTCCAGAGCAGGCAGATCGTGTTCACGACCGCCAGGACCCGACCCCGGCCCGCCTCGAAGACCTCGACGACCAAGGGGAGGAGCAACGGGACGACGCAGAGGATGAACCGGGGCGGCGGCGTCCAGCCGGCGTCCCACTGCATCCAGCGCCATTTCACGACGATCAGGAGATAGAAGAGAGTGAGCCCGACGAGCCCGATCGCGGCCTCGCGCCGCCGGCGCCACAGCAGCACCAGACCCGGGGCGGCGAGCAGCCAATGGGGCCCGTAGAAGAGGAGGCCGAACTCCTGGTCGGCGAGGAGCCCGAGGCCGGCCTGGGGCATCCACGCGTTCCAGTCGCGGAGGACCTTTAGCAGCCGTGTGGCCCCGCCGAGGTTCGGGAAGACGCGCGGCATCGGGTTGAACACGACGATGAAGACGCCGGTCACGGCCACCGCCGCCAGCAGTCCGAGGGCCAGGACCCACCGGCCCCGGGCCAGCCGCGCGACGGCCCACGCGAGCAGCCCGAGGCTCAGGGGCACGTACCGGTCCTTGAGCCCGACCAGCACGACCGCCGAGCCGATGACGATCGCGAGCGCCGGCCAGCCCGCGTGCGGGAGGCGCAGCAGCGCGCGAACCCCGACGACGGCGGCGAGGGCCGCCGGGAGCTCCGGGTACACGTGGCCGGAGCTGACCACGACCGGCGGCGTCAGCCCGACCACGACCCACCCCCAGAAGGCGGCGACCGGCGAGACACCGAGGTCCCGGCACAGCCGGTACGCCTGGACCCCGAGCAGCGCCGCGCAAAGGCCGATGGTGAGCATCGCGCCGAGGCGACCCCCGAGGGGGTAGCCGGGCAAGAGGACCGAGCCCAGCGCGTAGCCAGGCAGGAGGAGCGTGGGGACGCCGATGAACGCGACGGTCCACTTCTTCGGACTCGCGCGACCCCAGTAGAAGCGCTCGTAGTCGCGCTGGGCGACGTTGTTCTGGATCTCGAGGTCTTGGTCGGCGTAAAGGCTCTGCGTGCTGAGCAAGTAGACGTGCTCGTCGCCGGCCGTCGAGAGCGCGGTCGCGACGTACGCGCTCAGGAAAGCGTAGAGGAGGAAGGCGATCCAGAACAGGCAAGCGCCGACGGGCAGTGGGTCGGCGCGCGTGTCGCTGGTCTCACGGGCGTCGCCGGCGTCGATGGTCTCGTTGCCCTCGCCGGTCCGCCCCGCCTCGCCAGCGGCGGTCGCCGCACGCGCGACCCAAGCTCGATAGGCAACGAGCACTGCCCCGAGGACCTTGCCAAACAGCACGGTCACGAAGAACGCGGCGAGCGGCAGTCGCCAACCACCGATCTGCCGCCAGGCCGCCATCAGCAGGAGAAATAGCGGCAGGAGCGCGTAGCTCCGACGGTCCCACGCGCGGGCGCGGCGCGCCGCGCGCGCGGGAAGCCCGCGCCATTCGGTCCACTGGAGGAGGCGCTCGTAGAGCAGTGTGAACGCGGGGAACATCGCCGGCAACCACATGGCGAAAAACCACCGCCAACTCCCCGGGAACGGGGCGTCCAGCGGGAGCCCCCGCAGCGGCAAGCCAAGGCGAGGCCACAGGAAGAAGACCAGCGTCCCGGTCGCCGCCGCGGCCAGGATCGCCGCGAGCAGCGGCCCAGGCTCGGGCCAGGGTGGACGGCCGGGTCGCCCCGGAGCATCCGAGCTCGTCTCGAAGGCGGACGGCGGTCGAGCGCCCCGCTCCACGACGGGCCCTGTTAGATCCCGGGCGGCGGCACGGGTAGTCCGGGGTCGTGAAGCTTCAGCGGCAGCCGAGGTTCAGCGGTCAACGGAATCCCGCCACGATGACGCGGGTTTCCGCGGCGGGTCCGCCGGCTCGACCGATCGGCGGCTCACCGCCGTGCCCCCGCGGTCAGGCGCGGCCGACGGCCTCAAGCGCCTGCGCGACAGCCGCCGCGATCACCTCGACGTCGCCCTCGTCCATCGGCGTCGAGAGGCAGCCGAGGCCTGTCGTGTGGAGCAGGACGCCCGCGTCGAGCAGCGCGCGGAAGAGGCGCTCCATGCCCGCCTCGGCCACCTGGTCGACGTCGCGATAGCTCTGGAGCGGCCGGTCCGTGAACAGGAGCCGGAAGAGGGAGCCCGCGCCGGTCGCTTGACCGGCAACACCGGCCGCCCGGAAGGCCTCGCCGAGCCGCGCGCGAAGCCGGGCGCCGAGCGCGTCCAGACGGTGGAACGCCGCCGGTGTCATCGCCTGCATCGTCGCGAGCCCCGCCGTCATGCTGACCGGGTTGGCGCTGAACGTCCCTCCGGACGCGATGCGCGGCCCCCGGGAGCCGGGATCGAAGACCTCCATGACCTCCGCGCGGCCCCCGGTGGCCCCGATCGGGAACCCGCCGCCGATGATCTTCCCGAACGCCGTCAGATCGGGCTCGCCGCCGTAACGCCCCTGGGCGCCCCGGTAGTCCACGCGAAACGAGATCACCTCGTCGTAGATCAGCAGGATCCCGCGGGCGCGGGTGAGCTGCCGCAGGAACGCGAGGAAGCCCTCGGCGGGCGGAATGAACCCCATGCGGTTCGCCAGGGGGTCGACCAGCACCGCGGCGAGCTCCGTCGCGTGACGCTCGATGAGGCGCTCGCACGTGTCGCGGTCGTTCCACGGGAGGACGAGCGTCTCGAGCACGCGGTGCTTCGGGATCCCGCCCGAGGAGGGCACGCTCGCCGGAGCGTCGTCCGGTCCCCAGTCGTCCGGGCGCGAGCTGAAGCTCACCTGGACGTCGTCGTAGTAGCCGTGGTACGCCCCCTCGAACTTCGCAATGCGGTCCCGGCCGGTGTAGGCCCGCGCGGCCTTGATGGCCATCATCACGGCCTCGGTGCCCGAGTTGCCGAAGCGCACCCGCTCGAGGCCGGGCACCCGCTCCACGAGGAGCTCGGCGAGGGCGACTTCCTCGGGCGTCGACGCCGAGAACGCGGTGCCCCGGAGGAGCTGTCGAGTCACCGCGTCGACGGCCGGCGGGAAGGCGTGGCCGTGGATCAGGGCCGTGAAGTTGTTGATGGCGTCGAGCCGCTCGACGCCGTCGACGTCGGTCACGCGGCAGCCGCGTCCCTCCAGGAGGTAGAAGGGGTGCGGGCGGACGTGGAGGTTCGCCTTCGAGGTCCCGCCGGGAATGACCCGCCGCGCGCGCTCGAAGAGCGCCCGCGATTGGGACCGGGGATCGTCGAAGCGCGTGCCCATCCTACCTCCCGTGCGGGTCTCCGCGCGGCGAGCGGACCCGCGGGATCATGACGTGATCCGGATGTCGAGCCAGCCGAGGGGCGTCACGGTCGCCCGCTCCCCGGCTCTCAGGAGCGCCGTCGTCGTCGCCGACTCGACGATCGCGGGGCCGACGACGACCTGCCCCGGTGTCACCGCGTCGAGATCGTGGACCGGCACCTCGCGCCAGCCGTCCAGGTAGACGCGCCGCCGGCTGCGGGGCGCCGCGGGGGCCCGCGCCGGGAGCCGAGGCTCCTCGGGCAGGGCCGGCAACTCCCCCACCACCGCCAGACGCGCGTTGACGAGCACGACCTCCTGGTCCGGCGCCGAGTACGTGTAGAGCTCCTCGTGCCGCTTGTGGAAGCGCGCGACGATCTCCGCCATCACCTCGGGCGCCTCGAGGTCGACGTCCTCCAGGGGGACGTTGACCTCGAAGATCTGCTCCCCGTAGCGCACGTCCACCGCGCGCTGAACGCGCACCGGCCCCGAGAACGCCTCGGCCAGCCGCCGCCGGCCCTCGGCCTCCATCGCCGCGAACACCTGGCGCAGCTCGGCGGCAGTGACCCGACGGGCGTCCCCGATGTGGGTGCGCACCGTCTCGTAGCGGAGGTCGGTGGCGAGCATCCCCCAGGCCGAGAGGACGGCCGCGACGCGCGGCACGACGACGCGTCCGATCTCGAGCCGCCGGGCCACGTCCGTCACGTGGAGCGCGGCGGCGCCGCCGAAGGCGAGGAGGGCGAATCGCCGGGGATCGACACCGCGCCGCACCGAGACGACGCGGATCCCCTCGGCCATCACCGTGTTGATCACGCGGTGGATGCCTTCGGCCGCCGTCATCCGGTCGGTGTCCAGCCGCTCCGCGATCCCGTCGACGGCCCGCTCGGCGGCGCCGAGGTCCAGCGGGGTGCGGCCGCCCAGGAAGTTGCCGGCGTCGAGATACCCCAGGACCAGGTTCGCGTCCGTCACGGTGGCGGCGATCCCCCCCTTGCCGTAGCAGGCGGGCCCGGGCTCGGCCCCGGCGCTCTCCGGACCGACGCGGAGGATCCCCCCGGCGTCGACGCGCGCGATCGACCCGCCGCCCGCCCCGATCGACACGATGTCGAGGCTCGGCAGGGCGACCTTCTGGCCGGCGACCGCGCGGTCCGCCGAGAGATGGGCTTCCCCGTGCTCGATCAGCGAGATGTCGGTACTGGTCCCGCCCATGTCGAAGGGAATCAGGTTCCCCTCACCGAGGAGGCGGGCGCAGTAGCGGCTCCCCGCCACGCCCCCCGCGGGCCCCGACAGCACCGCCCCCGCCGCCAGCCGCACGGCGTCGGCCACGGGCGCCACGCCCCCGTGGGACTGGATGATGAGGACGGGCCCCGCGTAGCCCGCCTGGACGAGCCGCTCCGCCAGGCGCGAGAGATAGCGCGAGAGCGCGGGGCCGACGTAGGCATTGACGACGGTCGTGCAGACGCGCTCGTACTCCTTGATCTGGGGCAGGACCTCCGAGGACAGGGAGACGTACGCGCCGGGCAGCGCGCGCCGGAGCGCGCGCCGCGTCGCCTGCTCGTGCCGCGCGTCCCGGTACGCGTGGAGGTAGCAGACGGCCACCGCCTCGACGCCCGCGCGCCGGAGGTCCGCCACCGCGCGGTCGAGCGCGCGGCGGTCGATCGGCGTCTCCACCCGGCCGTCGGCGCGGAGGCGCTCTCGCACGCCGAGCCGCCGGGCCCGCGGCACCAGGGGCTCCGGCGGCGGCATGCGGAGGTTGTAGCGGTCGTCCTTGAGCCCCTCCCGCATCTCGATCACGTCGCGGTGCCCCTCGGTCGTGAGGAGGCCCACCCGGGCCCCCTTCCGCTCGAGGAGCGCGTTCGTCGCGACGGTGGTCCCGTGGACGATTCGCTCGGTGTCGCGGAGGAGCGCCGCCGGGTCGCGCCCGAGCGCGTCGGCGAGGAGCCCCAAGCCCTCCATGACTCCGAGCGACTGGTCTCGCGGCGTCGAGGCCGTCTTCGCGAGGGTCACGTGCCCGCGCGCGTCCACGGCGACCAGGTCGGTGAAGGTGCCGCCGACGTCGACGCCGATCCGGAACATGGTCAGCGCGCCTTCCGGCGGGCCGGGCGCCGCCCGGCGGTGCGGCGCGTGGCCCGTGTCCCGGCGCTGGCCGGGGCGCGGGCTCCCGCGCGCCGGCCCTTCTTCGCGGGGCGGGGAGCGCCGCGCGTCACGAAGCCGTTCTCCCGGTCGTACGCGCGGGCCTCGGGCGTGCGCCGGCGCGGGTCGCCGTAGCCGCCGCCGCCCCCGGACTCGACCAGGAACACGTCCCCCGGCCGCACGACGACGCCGACTTCCTTCGTCCGGAGGACCCGGTCGCGCCGCCCGCGGGAGCGGAGCCGGTAGCGATGCGGCAGGCCGTCCTGCCCGCCCAGGATCCCGTACGGCGCGTGACGAGTGCCGTCGCCCGCCGTGTTCGCCCGCGCCGGCTCGGCGATCTCCGCGTGGAGGTCGAGGACGGACCCGGGACCGCCGCGGTACTGCCCGTCGCCCCCCGAGTCCGGCCGGAACTCGTGCCGGGCGAAGAAGAGCGGGAAGCGCACCTCGGTGACCTCGACGCTGCCGAACTTGATCCCCCCCGCGGCCTGACCCTCCCCGGCCGTCGGCCAGCCGTCGCCCGCCGGTGACGCGCCCCCGCCGGGCCGCGCGTGGAACATGTGCCAGATGAACGGCCGGCCGCTCCGCGGGTCCGTGCCCTGGATCGCGATGCGGAACCGCCGGCCCCAGCCGGCCAGCACTCGCGTCGGACAGGCGGGCGCCAGCGCCTTGATCACCGACTCGGCGATCTCCTGCGCGCAGTGGTTCGTGCAGAGGGTGAGCGGCGCCGGAGGATTCGCCCAGACGACGGTGCCGGCCTTGGCGATCACCGTCAGCGGACGGAACGTCCCGTCGTTCTTCGGCGTCTCGGGGTCGATCAGGTACGCCAGCGCCATGGCGACGGCCGAGCGCATGTTCGGGTAGGACGAGTTCACGAACCCGGTCACCTGCGGATGGGAATCGGAGAGATCGACCGTGAGGTCGCTCCCGCGCTTCGTCACCTTCGCGCGGATGTACACGTCCCGGAAGCCGTGGCCGTCGTCGTCGAGGACCGCCTCGCCCCGGTACACCCCGTCCTTCCAGGCGGCGATGCAGGCGCGCGCCTGGCGCTCGGCGCCGTCCAGGATCGCGTCGATCGCCGGGCCGACGACCGGCGCGCCGTACTCCTCGAGGAGCGCGAGCAGCCGGCGCTCCCCGATCCGGGCGGAGCCGATCATCGCCGCCAGATCGCCCTGGAAGTCGCGCGGGTGGCGGACGTTGGTCGCGATCATCTTGAGCACGTCGTCGCGCACGGTCCCGGCCTCCCAGAGCCGGAGCGGGGTGATGCGGATCCCCTCCTGCCAGATCTCGGTCGCCCCCGGGTTGTAGGCGCCGTGCGTGGCGCCGCCGATGTCGCTCTGGTGCGAACGGTTGATCGACCAGAAGAGGAGCCGCTGGCCGGCGAACACCGGGACGAAGGCCGTGAGGTCCGGCAGGTGATTGTTACCGTGATAGGGGTCGTTCAGGAGGTAGACGTCGCCGGGCCGCACGCGGTCACCGAAGAACTCCTGGACGGACCGGACGGCCCACGGGATCGCGCCGACGTGGATCGGCACGTGCTCCGCCTGGGCGACGAGCCGACCCTCGGCGTCGCAGAGAGCGGTGGAGAAGTCACGGCTCGAGTTGAGGATCTGCGAGTACGAGGTGCGGAGCATCGCCTCGCCCATCTCCTGCACGATGGCCTCGAGCCGGTGCTGGATGACCGAGACGGTGATCGGATCGACGCGCTCACCCACGGCAGTGGCCTCCTTGGCGCGCTCCATCTTACTCGACCGGCCCGGACGCGCCCAGGGGCCGCCCGCCCGAAAACGTGGTCTCCGCGAGCCCCCTTGCTAGAATTCGCCTTGGCCGCCCGTTCCCCTGCGCGGTGCAGGCCCTGGAGGGACTTCCGTGCAACTGGTCCACGGGGCGCTCCGCGCGTCCCTCACCGTTGTGAGCCTCGTGCTCGGGTGCGCGCCGGCGGCGCCGCCCGGGCCGGGCGGCGCCCGGGACACCCGCGAGGCGGCCATCTGGGTCTACGGCCACCAGCGGTGGACGCCCGAGGAACGGGACGCGCAACTCGCGCGGTTCGCCGCGGTGGCACGCCGCCTCTACCTCAGCATCGAGGACGGAGCGCGCCTCCTCGTGGACGACCCCGACGGTGTCCGGCTCGGGGAGTTCCTCGACCGGGCGAGCGGGCGCTTCGGGCTCGCCGTGGAGGCCATGCTGCTGCAGGACCCGGGGTGGGCCGGCGATCCGGCGGGCGCGACCGAGCGCGTTCGCCGCGTCGTCGCGTTCCACGCCGCCCGGCGGGCGCGCGGCCAGCCCGGGTTCGCGGGCTTGCACTTCGACATCGAGCCGCACTCCGAGGAGGCCTGGGCCTGCGCCACGCCCGCGGAGCGGGCCGCAACCCTCCGGAGCCTGCATGAGGTCTTCCGGCAGGCCCGCGCGACCGTGCACGCGGGCGCGCCCTCCCCGGCGCCGCTCTTGACCGCAGCCCTGCCCTGGTGGCTCGGACATCTCTCGGTCGAGGTGCCCAACGCCGCGCCCTCGGAGTGGCTCGTCGAGCTGGACGAGGTCGTCCTCATGGTCTACGGCGATCCGGGGGGCCCGCTGGTGGGCGAGTCGACCGCCGCCGTCCTCCGTCGCATCGACGACGCGCGCCTCTGGCACAACCTGCCGCCGGGACGCGGCCTCCGCATCGGCCTGGCGACCTTCGAGCACAAGGACCTCCCGGCGCTGCGGGCCAGCATCGCGGGGGTCGAGGCCGTACTCGGCGCGCGGGCGGGCTTCCGCGGCGTCGCCATCTTCGCGAACGATCAGGTGTACGACTCCCCGCTCGTCGCGTTCGTCGAGGGTCGCGTGGTCGACGCGAGCGGGGCTCCGGTGGCCGGGGCGCGGCTCCGGGGCGCCGGTCACGAGGTCCTGACCAACCGGTGCGGCGGGTTCGGGTTCAAGGGTCTCCCGCTCGACGGCGTCGAGCTCGAGATCACCGCGCGCGGCTACACCCCGGCCCGGATCGGGCTGGGACGGCTCGTCCCGGGCCGCGTCCGGGAGCTTCCGCCCGTCCGGCTCGAGCGGGCCCCGTGACGGAGCGGGCCCCCGGCCGGGCGCGCGGCGCCGGGCTCGTCGCGCTCCTGGTCCTCGCCGTCTGGCTCGCGGCAGCGCCCCCCGCCGCCGGGCAGACCGCCCCCCTCGACGAGGCACGCGCCCACGCGCGAGCCGGTCGGCTCGACGAGGCGCTCACCGCGTACACGAGCCTCCTCGAGGCCCAGCCCCACGATCTGGAAGCCCGCAAGGAGCGCGCCCGGGTCCTCGGATGGCTCCACCGTCCCGCGGACGCCCTGGACGACTACGACCAGGTCCTCGCGGTGACGCCGCGCGACGGGGAGGCCAGGGTGGCGCGCGCCCGCGTCCTGGTCCGCCTGGACCGGATCGACGAGGCGGAGCGCGCCCTCCGGGAAGCCATCGCCGACCAGCCGGACCTCATCGAGGCCCACCTGGCTCTCGGCGCTGTCCTGCTCCAGCGTGGACAGGCGGACGAAGCCACGGCGGCCTTCACGCAGGCCCGAGCGCTCGACCCGGACGACCCCGCGCCGCTCGTCGGCCTGGGCCGAGCCCGCGCGGCCGTCGGCGACGCGACCGGCGCCGCGGCCGCGCGCCAGGACGCGCTCGTGGCCTTCGACACGCGCCTGGCGCGGGACCCGTCGGACCGGGACGCCCGTGTGGGCCGAGCCCAGCTTCTGGCGCGGCTCGGGCGGGACGCCGAGGCGCTCACCGAGTACGAGCGCGTCCTGGCGACGATTCCGTGGGATGGGGAGGCCGAGCTCGGCCGGGTGCCGCTCCTCGTGCGGCAGGATCGACTCGACGACGCGCTCGACGCAGCCCGGCGGGCGGTCGCGCTCGATCCCCGCTCGGCTGACGCGCGGGTCGCGCTCGGCGATGTCCTGACCCGACAGCGGCGCTTCGACGAGGCGGCCATGGCCTACACGGAGGCGCGGACTCTGGCCCCCCGCGCCGTCGAACCCGTGCTCGGGCTGGCCCGCCTGCGCATGTGGCAGGAGGACCTCCCGGGCGCGCGAGCCGGGTACCAGGAGGCGCTCCTCCTCGATCCCCGGAACGAGGATGCCGTCGACGCGCTCGGCCGCCTCGCCCGGGCCGAGCAGGCGCCCGTGTCGCGCCGGTTCCGGCTCGATCTGGGCGGGCGCTACGAGGCCCTGTCGGAGGAGCGCAGCGACTGGTGGCAAGGGACCGCCGTCCTCTCGTGGCGGCCGCGCCGGGGGACGTCCTTCTTCGTCGGCGTCGACCTGTACCACCGGAACGACCGGGACGACACGCAGGTGTCGGCCGGGGCCGGCCAGGCGCTGCCCGGCGACTTCACCGTCGCCGGCAGCTTCGCCTACGGCATCGATGCCGAGGTGATCGCGCAGCAGATCTACGAGGTGGAGGTCACCCGGCCGCTCGCCCCGTGGATCACCCCCTCGCTTCGCTTCCGGTGGTCCGATTTCGTCGGGAACGTCTACGCGGCGGCTCTCGCGCCGGGGGTGGAGCTCACCTGGTCGACGCACCTCGCCGTGCTGTTCCGCTACTACTTCACCCACGCCTCGGATGCGGGCGACGGACACGCCGGCTCGGTCCGCGTCTCCCTGTTTCCGGAGCATCGGTGGAGCGTGTACGGAGCGCTGGCGTACGGGCGCGAGACCTTCATCGCGGACACGGTCGAGGACGTCGTGCGCGGCCTGGACGTCCTCACCCTGGCGGCCGGCGTGCGCTGGCGGGTCCATGACCGCCTGGGGATCCGCGTCGACTACGAGTACGAGGACCGGCGCGGCTCCTACAACAAGCACGGCGTCGGCGTCGGCGTCGCCATCGACTTCTAGGCAGCATGCTGCCGGCGCCGGCCTACTGGCTCGTCCTCCTGCTCGTGACCGCGATGGGCACGCTCGTGGTCGTCCTCTTCGTCCTGCTCCTGGTGCAGCGGGGGGTCGCGTCGTTCATCAACGCCCACGTGCGGCGACGCGAGGCGGCCCTGAACCCGCTCCTCCTGCGGGCGCTCGAAGCCCCCGAGGCCCTGCCGGATCTTCGCCGCGCGCTCGGCCCGTTCGACCGGCTCGTGCTCCGGCGGATGCTGCTTCAGCTGGCGCTCGACCTCCGCGGCGACGAGTCGCGCGCCATCGCCGACCTCTACCGCACGCTCGGCCTCCTCGACGCCGAGCTCCGGGCCCTCGGGGCGTGGCGCGCCCGGCGGCGCGCGACGGCGGCGGCGAATCTCGCGACCCTTCGGATGCCGCGGATCCAGCGCCGGCTCGTCCGGGCGCTCGACGACCCCGACCGCACGGTGCGGATCGCCCTCATCCGGGCCATCGGCGAGGTCGGCGACCGGCCCGCGCTCGTGGCGCTGATCCGCCGGCTCGGCGATCGGAGCCTCACCGTCGTCCGGCAGGTGGAGCAGGTGCTCATCGAGCGCGGGCGCGAGGTCGTGCCGGAGATCGTCGCCTACGCGGAGTCGACCCGGAGGCTGCGCGGCCGCCGGGCGGCCGTCGAGGTGCTGGGCCTCCTGCGCACTCCGCTCGCCGCCGACCTCCTCCTCGGCCTCGTTCGGGACCCCGACCGCGAGCTGCGCGTCCGGGCCGTCAAGGCGGCGGCGGCGATCGGCGACCCGCGATTCCTCCCGGCGTTCCACGAGCTCGTGACGGACGCGAGCTGGCAGGTTCGCTGCCAGGCCGCCAAGGGGCTCGGCGCGCTCGGCAGCCCCGCCTCGGTCTCACCCCTCAGGGCGGCGCTCGCGGACGACCACTGGTGGGTGCGCTTCTACGCGGCGGTGGCCCTCGCCGAGCTGGGCCAGGTGGGGCACGCGACCCTCCAGGCCGCGCTGGCGGATCCCGAGCCGACGGTGCGGGACATGGCCCGGTACCTGGTGGAGCGGGGACCGGCGCTCCCGGCGCTCCCATGAGGCACAGGGTAGCCCCGTGAGCTGGCGCGACCTGGGGATCGCGGTCGTGCTCGTCTTCAACGACGCCGTCCTCGTCTACTTTCTCGCCATCAGCCTCCACTACCTCGCCCTGATGGTGATCGGTTTCGGGGAGACGCTCCGGGTGCTGCACGACGTCCGCTGGCAGGACCGGCGGTGGCTCATGCAGTCCCCCTTCACGCCGGCGGTCTCCATCATCGCGACGGCCTACAACGAGCAGGCGAACATCGTCGAGAGCGTGCGCTCCCTCCTGACGCTCCACTACCCCCGGTTCGAGGTCATCGTGGTCAACGACGGGTCGACCGATCGGACGCTCGAGATCCTGACGGAGACCTTCGGGCTGCGCCGCATCGCCCGCAGCTTCGAGTACCTGGTCCCGTGCCGGCCGATCCGGGGGGCGTACGAGTCGACGACGTTCCCGAACCTCGTGGTCGTCGACAAGGAGAACGGCGGCTGCAAGGCGGACGCGACGAACGGCGGGCTCAACTTCGCGATGTACCCCCTGGTGTGCGTCCTCGACGCCGACTCGGTCCTCGACGACGACGCGCTCCTCCAGACCGTCCGGCCCTTCGTCCAGGACCCGGGCCGGACCGTGGGGACGGGGGGCAGCATCCGCGTCGTCAACGGCTGCGAGGTCCGGGCCGGCCGCGTGGTGCGCGTGCGCCTCCCTTCCCGGCTCCTGCCGCTGTTCCAGGTCGTCGAGTACCTGCGGAGCTTCCTGTTCGGCCGCATGGGGTGGAGCCGGCTCAATGCGCTCCCGATCATCTCGGGGGCGTTCGGGGTCTTCGACAAGCGCCTGATCCTCCGCGCCGGCGGATACGCGGGGACCAGTCTCGGCGAGGACTTCGAGATGGTGATCCGGCTCCACCGGTACATCGGGGATCACCGGCTGCCGTACCGGCTCCGCTTCGTGCCGGATCCGGTCTGCTGGACCGAGGTGCCGGAGACGCTCCAGATGCTGCGCCGCCAGCGGAGCCGCTGGCACCGGGGCCTCCTCGACACGCTGCTCCGGCACCGGTCGATGATCGGGAACCCCCGCTACGGCGCGGTCGGCCTCCTGTCGCTCCCGGCCTTCGTGTGCTTCGAGCTCCTGGGCCCGGTGGTCGAGCTGCTCGGCTACGTGGTCGTGCCCATCGCGTACCTCAGCGGGATCCTGAACACGGAGGTCATGGGTGCGTTCTTCGCCGTCTCGCTGCTCCTGAGCATGCTGCTCTCGGTGCTCGCCGTCCTCCTCGACGACATCGCCTTCCGGCGCCACGCGCGAGTCCGCGACCTGGCCCTCCTGACCCTGGTGAGCATCGTCGAGAACCTCGGCTACCGACAGATCACGGTCTGGTGGCGCGTCTGCGCCTTCTGGGAGTACTGGCGCGGCCAGACGACCTGGGGTCAGATGGAGCGACGCGGGCTGAGCCGCGCCTGAGGAGGGAGCCAGGTGCCACCGACTCCGCCGGAGACCGACGCCCTCGCCCGGGTCCGCCGGGAGCTCGAGGCCCTGGGCGCCGCGAGCCGCGCGCTGGGGGCCGCGAGCAACGTCGGACCGGCGCTGGCCCGCATTGCCGCCGCGGCACGGGAGGTGGCGGGGGCGGATCTCGCGTACGTGACCGGGCATGACGCGGGGAGCGGCGTCCCGCGAGTCCTCGCCCGCGCCGGACCCGAGGCCACCGGCCTGGGCGAGGGCGAGCTCCAGGCATCCGCCGCGGGGGAGATCAGCCTCCCCGTCGTCGCAGAGGACGAGGTGGTGGGCCAGCTCGTGGTCGCCTGGCCGCGCGGAGGGCGGGCCGGCGACGTGGACATGGAGGCGCTCGGCCGGCTGACCGGCCTCGCCGCGCTCGCCATCCGGCACCGACGCTTGGTGGCGGCGCTGGCGGGCGTCCGGGATGCCGCGGGCCTGCGCGCCGAGGATCTGGTCCAGATGGCGGGCCAGCTACGGCGGATCGTCGACGCCGCCAAGGACGGGATCGTCACGACCGACGGGGGCGGACTGATCACCTCGGCCAATCCCGCGGCAGAGGCGCTGTTCGGCCACCCCGCCGCCGCGCTCTCCGGGCGGCCGGTCGCGGTCGTCCTGCCAGGCCTCCAGCTGGCCGGCACCTCTGCGGCGCGGGCAGCCGTGGGGGCAGAGCTCGAGGGCATGCGGCAGGACGGCTCGCGGTTCCCCGCCGAGCTGTCGGTCAGCGCAGTGACCTCCGACGGAGGCCGCGCGTTCGTCGTGATCGTGCGGGACGTGACCGACCGCAAGGCGGTCGAGCGGATGAAGGACGAATTCGTGGCCACGGTCTCGCACGAGCTCCGGACGCCGCTGACCGCCCTCCGGGGGCACGTCGAGCTCGTCCTGGACGGCGACGCCGGGCCCGTGACCGAGCTCCAGCGGCGCTTCCTCCAGGTGGCGAACCAGAGCGCCGACCGCCTGGGCGCGTTGATCAACGACCTCCTCGACGTCGCCAAGATCGAGGCCGGACGGGTCCAGCTCCGCAAGGATCTGGTCGACCTGGCGGCCGTGCTCCGGGAGGTGTCCGCCACGTTCCGGGTCGACGCCTCGCGCCACGGGCTGGCCTTCCGCGAGGAGCTGGCCGCGCTGCCACAGGTCCTCGGCGACCGCGACCGCCTGATCCAGGTGTTCGGGAACCTCGTGTCGAACGCGATCAAGTACACGCCGGCCGGCGAGGTGGGCATCAGTGCCCGGCCGACCTACGGAGCGGTCGAGGTCGTCGTCCACGACACGGGGGTCGGGATGAGCGCCGCGGAGCAGCGCCAGCTCTTCACCAAGTTCTTCCGGAGCCGCGAGCGGGCGGGCCCCGACCCGGGTGGCACCGGGCTCGGGCTGGTCATCGTCAAGGGGATCGTGGAGGGGCATGGTGGCACGCTCGGCGTGGAGAGCGAGCCCGGCGTGGGCTCGCGCTTCCGCGTCTCGCTGCCCGCCGTCGGCGGCCCCCCGCGGGAGGGAGCCGAGTCGCGCCGCCAGGCCGCGACCGTGCTGGTGGTCGACGACGAGGTCGTCATCCGGGACCTGCTGCTCGAGTACCTTCAAATGTGGGACTATGGGGCGGTGCCGGCGGCGAGCGGCGTCGAGGCGCTGGAGCTCGCCCGTCGCCTCAAGCCCGATCTCATCATTCTCGACGTCGGGATGCTGCCGATGAGCGGCCTCGACGTCCTCCGGCAGCTCAAGCAGGATTCCGAGACGCGACAGATCCCGGTGCTGCTGCACTCGGTCACGGACGAGCCCGAGCAGATGCTGGCGCTCGGCGCCGCCGACTTCCTGCGGAAGCCCGTCACGGGCGCGCAGTTGCGCGAGGCGATCCTCCGGGCGCTCGACCGGACGCCGGTGCCGGTGTTCGTGCTGGACGGCGACGACGCGCGACGGGAGCGCCTCCGCCGGACGCTCGAGGAGACGGGACTGCCGGTGCAGCCGGCGGCGACTCTGGCCGAGGCGGTGGCGATCCCGCCGACCCCGGCTCCCGTCATCGCGCTCGGCCCGACCGTCGCCGACGGTCCGTCCGCGCCGCTCCTCGCCCGCTGGAGCGGCGATCCCGCGTTCCGGCACGCCGCCGTGATCCTGATGGGCGCGTGGCCCGACGACAGCGCGAAGGCCGGGCCGGGTTGCCACGTCGAGCGGCTCCGGGGCCAGCGCGCCGCCGATGCGGCGGGGCGCGTTCGGGCGCTGATCGCCCGGCTTCGGGAGACGCGACAGGACGCCCGCGATGGCTAGGATCCTCCTGGCCGAGGACGAGGCGCAGATCGGCGACATGGTGGCCTTCAAGCTCGCCAACGCCGGACACGAGGTGGTCCGCGTGGTGGACGGCGAGGCGGCGCTGGCGGCGGCCGCGCGCGAGCACCCCGACGTCATCCTCCTCGACGTGATGATGCCGGGCCTGGACGGGTTCTCGGTCCTCGGACGTCTGAAGGCCGACCCGAGCCTGCGCGGGATCCCGGTGATCATGCTCACCGCCCGCGGCCAGGAGCGGGACATCCTGTCCGGCCTCCAGGGGGGCGCGGCCGACTACGTCGTCAAGCCCTTCAGCCTGAAAGAGCTCCTCGCGCGCGTGGACGTGGCGCTCCGGCGGGCCTGACGGCCTCCGCCGGGCGCGCGCGCCCCCGACTTCGACGCGCTGGAAACCGGCGCGACGCCGCGCGCTGGACAGGGGTTGACCAGTCTGGTAAGGTGGCGGCACTTCAGGCGGTTCTCCCGCCCGGCCGGCCCAGTGGACAGGTAGCTCAGTTGGTAGAGCACGGGACTGAAAATCCCGGTGTCGGGAGTTCAATTCTCCCCCTGTCCACCATTTCTCTTGTTGCAACGCGAGGATCTGAACCCCGCTCGTCACGATGACTCGCGGCCTTCCAGAATCCCGGTGTCCCGTGCCATGGATCGCGATGGACGGTGACTGGCTGTGATGGGGTACGAGGATTCTGAGGACGAGTCCCCCTCCGTTTCCCCCCTCGTTCTCGGGTGCCGTCCGGCCAGAGGGCGCCCCGCGAGACGTCGCCCGCCCGCTAAACAAGCCGCGGCGGTTCTTCACGCGCACCCAGCAAGGCCACCGACGGCTCCGCGTGGAGAGCGGGGTCACCCTCCGAAAACTACGGATGACGTGATGTGAAGCCGAAGGGCCGAATGATCTCGACGCCGAGCCATGTCTGAGACGCCGCTCTTCGACACGCTCGGCCTGAGTGCCGAACCGAGCGTTTCCCCGGCGCTTCGCCCAATCCACCTGGGACGACGTGGAACCCCGGGTCGGCTCGTAGCCAGCCATGCAATCGCCCAGTCCCGATCCGATTCCTCGCCGTGCCCGTCTTCAGGGATAGCCTGGCTGATCTCCACCGACCATGAGGGGCGTCCACGTCTGGTGGGTTCCCCGTATCGGTCCGTGAACACTGGGCGGCGTGGCGTACGAGTCTCCACGGACGGCAACCCCACCACCGAGCGGTGGGTCCTGGTTCGGTGGCCCCCGGGCACGGTCCGTGCTCGTGTCCCGGCCGATGCCTCTGCCCTGCTCCGTCGCGCCGAGCTACGAGCCCCGCGTACCCGAGACGTCAGTCCTCTATCGCACCATCCAGGCCAATTTCGAAACCTTCGTCGCTCGCACGGCGGGGGAGGAAGGCCGACCCGGGCTCCCGGGGTTCGTGACGCGGGAGTTCGAGGCCTACCTTCGGTGTGGGACCCCGGCCCATGGCTTCGCCCGGGTCCGCTGTGACGGCTGCGCGTTCGAGCGTTTGGTGCCCTTCTCGTGCAAAGGGCGGGGCTTCTGCCCGAGCTGCGGGGGCCGGCGGATGACGGAGCACGCGGCGCATCTGGTCGAGGCGGTCCTGCCGCGGGTGCCGGTGCGCCAGTGGGTGCTCACGCTGCCCTATCGGCTCCGCTATCGGTTAGCGTGGGACCACGGGTTGACGCGGGCGGTGCTGGGTGTCTGCGCCCGGGTGCTCCAGGACTTCTACATCCGGAGCGCGCACCAGCTCGGGATCGCCCGGGGTCGGACCGGAATGCTGACGGTGATCCAGCGGTTCGGGAGCGGCGTGAATCTCAATGTCCACTTCCACACCCTCGTCCTGGACGGCGTCTTCACCGAGGGCCCGGCGGGCCGGCTCCGCTTTCACGCGGCAGCGCCGCCCAGTGACGAGGCCGTCGCCCACGTCCTGGGCGGGATCCGGCACCGGGTACGGCGGGTGCTTGCACGCCGGGGCCTAGAACCGGATGTGGCCGAACTGGGCCTTGCGGACGGGCTCGCCGAGATCTCACCGATCCTGGCCCTGATCGCCAGCGCCTCGGTCCAAGGGCGGGTCGCGCTCGGCCAGCACGCGGGCACCCCCGTGGGGCGCCTGGGCGGGGACCCGACCGAGCCCGCCCCGGCCGCCCGCGGGCCGCGCCAGGCCCACCTGGACGGGTTCGATCTGCACGCCAACGTGCGGGTGCCGCCCAACGATCGCGCCCGACTTGAGCATCTTTGCCGCTATCTGCTGCGCCCCCCGCTGGCCCAGGATCGACTGCGGCTCCGGGCCGATGGAGGGCTGGCGATCAGGCTGAAGCGGGCGTGGCGCGATGGGACGACCCATCTGGTGTTCGAGCCTCTCGAGTTCCTCGCCAAGCTCGCGGCACTGACCCCCCGCCCCGAGATCAACCTGCTCATCTACCACGGCGTGCTCGCGCCACATGCGCGCTGGCGCCCACAGGTCGTGGGCTATGGTCGGGTGGCGCTCGAGACCGCCGCGAATGACCCCGTCGAGACCCGCCCGGGTCCGCCCCCACGGCGCAACTGGACCTGGGCGGCCCTCATGCGACGCGCGTTCGCGATCGACGTCTTGGCCTGCCCGAACTGTGGGGGGCGGATGCGAGTGATCGCCATGGTCGAGGACCCGGTCGCGGCGCGCCAGATCCTCGCCGCCCGGCGTCCGCCCGGCGTCCGGCCGCGCCGGCCGGGCCTGGTCCGCCGGCCGGGGCTCCGGCCATGGCCAGCTGAGTTCTCCCGACCGATCTCATCTCTAGGTGGACGGGGCGTCCGAATCCGCCGCGGCGGACCGGCCAGCCGCCTCTCGCTACCCCCTCGCTTGGCAGCGCCAGCGTCACGGCGCGGCGCTGCCCCCTCGCCCTGCCAGGGTGCCCTTGATACCGCCCGTGCCGGCCGAGCACCATCGGCGCAGAGTTGGCCCGAGCTCGCTTCATCCGCGAGCCCCCCCTGGGCAGGAGTGCAGAACGACCGAGAAGGGGCCTTATGTCTCCTTCTATGAAGCGGCCGCCCGTGTCAACTGATACTTGCCTCTGCGGTGTCCCTGCTCCCTTCGTCCTTATGTTAGCGGTCCACGGCGAGTGGCCCCACGGCTCCCGCGAGGTTCGGTCATCCTTCTATTCGCGCTCGTCAGGGGCGAGCAGGGCTCGCCGGCGCATGAGGGGAGTCGAAGAGTGGGGGCGCCATCTACGCAGCGGCGCTCGAACAGCGGCCAAGTCGACATACGCGCTCACCCACCCGTCGAACCTGCGCGAGACCAGGGTGCCGCTCAACCCACCGCGGATTGTGCCTGCCTTCTCAGGGTTCGGAGCCTGACTCGGGTGAACCGCGATCGCCCCGTGGGCCCAGGACGCGTCCGGTGACCCGGACGGCTATCTGGGTATTCCCGAACGCAGCCATTTCTCCGTTCTCGACGCGCCGCCCCTCAGACTGGAACGGCCGCCCTCGCCACGCGGTGCGGCACCGTTCGCGCAGCATACGTCGTGCCGTCGCGCAGCAGCGCGTAGAGGATGCCGGCCAAGCGGCGGGCCAGCGCGACGACGGCGATCTTCTTCCCGCGGCGCGCGGCGATGCCGGTCGCCCAGGTCCGCAGCGCGTCCGTCTGCGCATGGCGGCAGCGGAGGATCGACACGGCCGCCTGGACGAGCAACCAGCGCATCCGCGTATTGCCGGCCTTGGTGATCCGGCCGCGCCGTTGGCTCTCCCCCGAGCTCAACTCCCGGGGGACGAGGCCGAGATACGCCTCCACCTCATGCGCCCGGTGAAAGCGCTGCGCGTCATCGATCGTGGCTACAAAGGCCGCTGCGGTTACTGGGCCCACGCTGGGGACCGTCCGCAGCCGCTGCACGCGCTCATCGGGGCGCGTGACCGCCTCGATCGCCCCGTCCGAGTACGCGAGCTGCTGGTTGATGGGCCGCATCACAGCCAGCAACGGCGCGACCTCCGAGAGCAGGCGGCCCGGCAGCGGCAGCGCCACAACCCGCCGCATGAAGGTCTCTGCACTCCCGGTTGGCACGCGCCAGCCGTGCCGGCGCAGCAGGGCCCGGGTCAGGGCGATGTACCCGGTGCGCGTCCGCACCAAGGCGTCGCGCACCGCCAGCCGTCCTCGCACATGCCGCTGCGCGTCGGACAGCCGATGCGCGGGGCGGTACGCGCCGAGCAGACAGGCCTCCTGCAGGGCCCGAGCGTCCCGCCGATCGGTCTTGACCTTCCGGGTCCGCGTGGCATACATCGGCGCGAAGTTCGGGTCCGCCACCACGACCTCGTGGCCCAAGGCCTCAAGACACCGGGCCACCCATTCACTCTCCGTCGAGGCTTCGACGAGGATCCGGGCTCGCGGCCGTCCGCCCAACATCTCAGCGAACCGCTGGGGCTCGGTGCGGATGCGGCGTTCGATCACCTCACCCGTCTCCGTGAGCACGCAGATCTGGCTGTCCTTCTTGTGCAGATCGATGCCAACATATTCCATGGCTGGCCCCCTTCTCGTGCGCCTGTGAGCGCGTTCTCTCGGTGGGGCAGTGTATGCCACCACGTTGAGCTGGGGGTCAGCCGCTTCATCCCATCTACGCTCCGACTACAAGACCTGAGGCCGCGAAGGGGGTCTGCCTCTCGCTCTGGTCGGTGCTATTCTAGTGACACCATGGACGCATCAGAAGGACATCGGAGCGCATCCGAGGTGATCTTCCTCGTTGAAGAGGCTCCCGAGGGAGGCTTCACCGCCCGGGCCCTTGGGGAGTCGATCTTCACCGAAGCCGACGACATCGCCGGTCTGCACGTGAACGTCCGCGACGCGGTGCGCTGCCACTTCGAGGACGACGAGGTCCCGAGGATCATCCGCCTCCACTTCGTGCGCGAGGAAGTCATCACGGCTTGAGACTTCCGCGCGACGTCTCCGGTGATGAGCTCGCACGAGCCCTCGGCGATCTCGGTTACCGGATGACCCGCCAGACTGGGAGCCATCTTCGCCTGACCACCCTCGAAGGTGGTGAGCATCACGTCACCGTCCCGCGTCACACGGCCCTCCGGGTCGGCACGCTCGCGGGTATCTTGGGCGACGTCGCCGCCCACCTTGGTTCGACTCGAGACGCGCTGGTCGAGCGCCTGTTCGGTCGGTAGGAAGTCCCCCCTCGTTTCCCCCCTCGGCGCTGCAAGTCCTCGCCAGCAAAGGCGGGAGACGGGGACTGAAAATCCCGGTGTCGGGAGTTCAATTCTCCCCCTGTCCACCATTTCTCTTCCGGCACTTTCGTGGTCCTCACCCGCAGCGACCGCCGCTCGGGCAGTAACGGGGTTAGTTGCCTTCGCCTTGCGCCCGCGGCGACGTGCGAGCCGCTCGAGGGCCGGCCCACTGGTGGGCCGGACTCAGGTGCGAGTACCGCGTCATCACGAGCGTCTTATGCCCGAGGATCTCCTTCACCGTGTAAGGGCGATCTCCGCCAGCACCCCGTAATGATCCGACGGCCACCGGACCTTGCCTGGTCCGCTCGGCTCGTGGAGGACCACGCGGCTCCCGACCACCCGGCCGGGCACCCGCTGTCCCGGCGCGAGGAACACGTAGTCGATCCGTCGACTAGCGGTTGGCTGCGCGACCTTCACGTCCTGCCCGTCGGTGAAGCCGGGCACCCCTGGGTTCACGAGCGCGAACGCATCCACGAAGCCGGCGTCGTGCGTGAGAAGCTTCACGGCCGGCGAGGTGTGGGGCGCGTTGAAGTCCCCCATCACCACGGTAGGGAGCGGCCCCGCGTTCGCCCGGACGAGGTCGGCAACCGCGCGCGCCTGGCAGGCGTCCCCAGACGTGTGGGCCGAGAAGGCGGCGAGCTGACCGCCGGGGGTCTCGAGCTCCGCGAAGATGACCACGCGCACGTCGAAGGGCCGCCCGCAGCGCGGCAGCTCGTAGGCTCGCCAGCGCGTAATCGGGAACCGGCTCAGGAGCGCGGGGCCTTCGGTGAAGCCAAGCACTGACGCAACCGCACCGCGCATGTGCTCGCTCCCGAACGGCCTGGTCGCGGCGGGAGCGTAGACGTAGTGGTATCCGAGGGCCGCCGCCAGGCGGGCTGGCACGTCCCCGCGGTGCCGGCCCGTCGACGCTTCCTGGAGTCCCACGACGTCGGCATGGAGGGCGCGAAGCCCCTCCACGGTCAGGCGGAGTCGCGCCTCGAGCGCCTCGTCGTCACCGGCGAGCTCCGAGAAGATCCCGCCGTGCAGAAGATTGAACGTCACGAAGCGGAGCGTGAGCGGCGCCGGCCCCGCGAGCCGCTCCGGAACGATGATGCCGGAGCCGGCTCCGAGAATGCCCAGCGCTGCCCCCGCGACGATCAGCGTGCCGCCGACCCTCGCCATGGGCTCCGCCTGGCCGTGGTCAGCCGGACGTGAGCGGCGTCACGATCCGGCGGGCGCCCGGGGCCCCGGGGCCACCACGATGTTCGCGATCAGGCCCCCTCTGAGCGTTCGTCTTCATGATGAGGCTAGCCAGCCAGCCGATGACACCACCGATGATGATGGCCACGATGAGACTCACGGTTCTCCTTCCATTGTTTGAGGGCGATGACGATCTATTCTCGTCGTTTCAGCAGGTCCGTCACCAGACCTTCACTGCCTGTGTGTTCCAGCCAGTGGCGGTACCCGACGGACAGGATCGCGACGGTCGGAATCGCCAGAAAGATTCCCGGCACGCCTGCCAGCGCCGCGCCGCACAAGACCGCCACGATCACCGCGAACGGATGGAGGGGCATGCCGCGTCCGATGATGCGCGGGTAGACGACGTAGTCGTGAACGATGCGCACAATGCCCAAGAACACGACAACTCCGAGGGCTTGCTGAATCGAGGAGACACTGGCGATCAGGGCCGCGATCAGCGCGACGACGAGCGGCCCGATCAGCGGAATGAATTCGAGGAGGGCCGAGACGATCCCCAGCACGAGTGCGTAACGCACGCCGATGAGGGAGAAGCCGATGGTGCAGACCGTGCCGATCAACAGGCAGGCAATCAGTTGCGCACGGATGTACACGGCCAAGGTCCCGTTGATGTCCTGAAGGAGCTCGCGGCCGCGCCAGCGCCAACGCCCCTGCGGAAGCGTCTGCAACGCAATCGCCCAAGCTGGCCGAATCCTTCAGGAGAAAAAAGGCGAGAATCGGTATCAACATGAGCCACGGGAGAAACCCGAGCAATTGGACGAGGACGTTGCCGAGCCCTTCCGTCACATACGTCCCTGCGATTTCGACCGCGCGCGTCGCACTCTTGTTGATGGCATCACGGACGGCGACTGGGAGCCGGTACTCCTCATAGGAGGTGGTCCACCCGAGCACCCGCGAGCGTGCACGATCGAAGTAGCTCGGAGCCTCGTGTGCGAGCTGGGTGATCTGAGCGCCCACCTGGGGAAGCAAGATGGCGGCCGCGAGCGCAAGGGCCCCGAGGATGAGGAGATACACGACGCCAATGGCGAGCGCGCGGGGCATGACGTGCGCCCGCTTTCGCACGATGAACGGACGGCACGCACACTCCACCAGTGGCGCCAGCAGATAGGCGAAGAAGATCGCCAGCACGACGAGCAGGATCACGCCTTTGAGCGTGTAGAGAATCCACATGGTTGCTGCAACAGCCAGCAACATGAAAATCACACGCAAGAGGGCCCGCGTCTGTGACCATGATGTCCCCGCCACGGCCGTCGTGGCCGGGGTCCCGACCTCCTTCGTATCGCTCACTACTGCGCGCTCCGGAGCAAGCCCACCCGCGCCGCCTCTACTTCTTCTTGAGTGTGTCGACGGCCTGGTCGATCCGTTCGCCAGCCTTTTCGAGTGGCCCCTTGCCGCTCAACTTATCCAGAGCCTTGTCGAACTGTTCACCCACCTTCTCGGCAGGCCCTTGCTCGCACCCCACCAAGACACCGCTCCCCAGCAACCCAAGGATGACCACGCCCACGACGAACTGGTTCATCATGTCTCTTTCTGTCCCTCACCAGGGCGATCCTCTTCGCCACAGAGTGTCGGACCCCCGGGGCCTCTCCCCGCTCTTACACAGGCTACCGTCCTTAGTGCCGCGTTCTGCGACTTCGCCGTCGTGCAGCCGTGCGACCCGGAAATCGCCGCGGCCCCAGATGCTTGCTTCCTTTCCCGAATCCAGGATGGCATTCGGGTTTGCAAAACGGCCCATCACCCGTGAACTCGTTCTTGCAGGTATCACACGACGCCATTGTTGAATCCTCCATGAGCGTGTTCGCGACGACGATCCTCGCGTTCATCGGTAGAATTCCCCGCCGATGGAGGCCCAGAGATGTGCGCAATGCACCCTCCGTGGCTCAAGTCCACGGCGACTCCCCATAGGTGTCAGAAGCCGAGGCGCGTGCCGGTGTCGACCGGCACGCGCCTCGACCTCCCTGGATCAGGCGGCCTTGACTGCGATCATCTTCCGCGTCGTCACCTGCGGCGCGGGGACCCTCACCTCGAGCATGCCGTTCGCGTACTTCGCCTCCACGTGGGCGACATCGACGCCCTCGGGGAGCTCGAAGGTCCGCTGGAACGCACCGTACGCGAGCTCCCGGAGGAAGTAGTCCTTGCCCGCGGTGTCGTGATCGGCCTTGCGCTCGCCTTTGACGGTGAGCACGTTGTTCATCCAGGACACCTCGACGTCCTTCGGATCCACGCCCGGCATGGCGAGCTGGATGACGTAGGTGCCGTTGTCGATCCGCCCCTCAGCGGCCGGGAGGCACGCCGGGGCACGCTGAGCGGCCTCGTCGGTGGCGCCGTTGAAAAACCCCGGCAACAGCGCGTCGAGGTCGTGGTGGTAGTGGAACTGCCGAGTCGGGGACCATCGAAGCATGGTGGTCATAGTGCTCTCCTCTCAAGATCTCAGTACTCAAGACTCAAACTAACCTTAGCTGCCGGTGAAGAACTTTTGGAGGGACCGACCGGCGGACTTCATGCCATCCCAGATGGACTCGCCGAAGCCCCGGGCGCTTTTCTCCAGCTTCTCGCCGGCGGGCCTGGCCTCCGCGCCGGCGGCCTTCGCGCGCTGCTCCACCGCCGTGGCCCCCTCCGTGAGGGTCTGGCCGATGCCCTTGGCGGTCTCCTGCACGCCCTGGACGATCTTCCTCGCCCCTTCGGCCGCGGAGTCGGCGGCCGGCTTTGCCTGGGCGCCCGCGAGACCGGCGCTTCCGGCGAGGAGGATCACCGCAGCCGTCAGGCTCCAAGCCCTCGTCCCGGTGGCGCTCATCATGTATCTCCTTATCTTGAAGTCTTGTCTGATCTACTGTACTAGTACAGTAATACACTTAGCTGATCCCTGTCAAGTGCCCATCGTCGAGGGCGGGCCGCGGCTCCTCGCGGTCCGGCTCCCGCGCGGCACACCTCGCGAGGTAGTCTTCGATCCCTCCCTCGATCGCCGGAGGGAACTCCGGCACCGGCCCCACCAGCTGGTCACGGTAGGCCCGGAGCATGATCTCGCGGAAGATCGGGAGCGGGGCGCGCCCACCGGTCTCCTGGTCGCCCAGCACTCGGTTGTCGTCGAAGCCAATCCGCACCGCCACCGTGATCCCCGTCCGGCCGTAGGTCGAGCCCACAAAAAGCGCGTCCCGGAAGTCGCTGGTGGTGCCGGTCTTCCCCATCACCGGGATCGGGAAGTCGCGCCCGTCGAGGGCGTGGGCGGTCCCGCTCGGGAGACGGATCACGCCCCGGAGCCCTTCCTGGATCAGGAGCAGGGCCACGGACCCAATCTCAAGGACGCGGCGGGGGGCCTCGTAGAGGACTCCACCGGAGGCGTCGTGCACGCGCTCGATGACGTAGGGCTCGGCCGGCCTCCCGGGGAATCCCCCCGGAGGCCGTCGTTGCGAAGAGAGCCGGTGAGCGCCGTACCGTCACGCGATGGACATCATCTTTCCGGTTTGAGAAGATGGAAGCCGAGACGGTGCTCGCCATGCGCCCATGGAGGCGCGCGGGCGCGCGGGCCCGTGACGGCGGGGGCCAGAACGGGGCATGCGCGAACCGCCGGCCGACCTCTCGCGTTCCGATCGAGTTGTGCCAGCGTCCCCAGTGGTCGTCTATGCAACAGTAGTCGTCTCGAGACTGATAGGAGGCTGCGATGCCCGCGAAACAACGCGCCCCAAGACGCCGGAAGAAGACCGCACGCATGCGTGCCGCCCTGAAGAAGAAGCAGCAAAAGCGCCGCGCGCGCGCCAACGCCTGAGGCGTCGCGAGGCCGGATCTCCGATCTGACCACGACGGACCTTGCTGAAAGTGCCTCGGCGTGAACTGGGCCACCGAACCGCCAGATACGGACCCGGCACTTCCGGCGGGGTGCCGAAGCTCTCGGGAGGGGTCCTCACCCCAGGATGGCGCGCACTCGATGCGTCGCGCCATCCGCGGTCAACGGAAGGCTCGCGCTACCGGACGCCAGGGAACGGCCATCGACCTCGATCTGGCCAAGGCCCCGCGACACCCCGCGAGGGTTCTCGACCGTGATCTCATAGCGCGACCCGTGGTAGCGGAACGCGATCTCGAAGCGTCGCCACGCGCGCGGGATGCAGGGGTCGAGGTGAAGCACCGCGCCACGCAGCCGGAACCCGAGGAGCCACTCGATCCCCGCACGGTACATCCAGCCCGCGGAGCCTGTATACCACGTCCATCCTCCGCGGCCGACATGCGGAGGCTCGGCATAGACGTCGGCGGCCGCCACGTAGGGCTCCACCTTGTACCGGTGGACTCCCGCCCTCGTGCTCGCGCGGTTGATCGGGTTCAGGATCGAGAAGAGCTCGTTGGCCTTGTCGCCGTCACCGAGCGCCGCGAACGCCATCACCGACCAGATCGCGGCGTGGGTATACTGGCCGCCGTTCTCGCGCACGCCCGGGGGGTAGCCCTTGATGTAGCCGGGGTCGACAGGCGCGCGGTCGAACGGGGGCGTGAACAGGAGGACCAGCTCCTGACCTCGCCGCACGAGATACTCCTCGACGGCCGCCATCGCGCGCGCCGCGCGCTTCGGCTCGGCGGCGCCTGATAGCACCCCCCATGACTGCGCGATGGAATCGATGCGGCACTCGACGTTGACGACCGACCCGAGGGGGGTCCCGTCGTCGAAGAAGGCGCGACGATACCAGTCTCCGTCCCACGCTTGCTCTTCGAGCGAGGTCTTCAGGAGGTCGACGTGGTCGCGCCACCTCTCGGCGCGCCCGCGCTCGCCGCGAGCATCGGCCCACCGCGCGAACTCCCAGAGGGTCGTGTGCAGGAACCATCCGAGCCACACGCTCTCTCCATGTCCCTCGGGACCGACGCGGTTCAGGCCGTCGTTCCAGTCCCCCGTACCGATCAGCGGCAGGCCGTGCGCGCCGATGGCGAGACTCCGGTCGAGGGCGCGAGCGCAGTGCTCGAACACGGTGCCGCGCTCGGCGGACACCGTGGGCTCGAAGTACGACTCGTGCTGCCCCGTCGCCAGGACGGGCCCTTCGAGGAAGGGGATGACCTCGTCAAGCACACCGGCATCGCCCGTCGCCTCCAGGTACTGCGTGACGGCGTACGGCAACCAGATCGCGTCGTCGGAGATCCGGGTGCGCACGCCCCGGCCGGAGGGGGGATGCCACCAGTGCTGCACGTCGCCTTCCACGAACTGGCGGCTGGCGGCCCGGAGGAGATGCTCCCGCGCGACCTCCCGGTTCGCGACGGTCAGGGCCATGACGTCCTGGAGCTGGTCGCGAAACCCGTACGCGCCCCCGGCCTGATAGAAGGCGGATCGGGCCCAGACACGGCAGGCGAGCGTCTGGTAGAGAAGCCAGCGGTTGAGCATGATGTCCACGGAGCGGTCCGGCGTCTTGACCTGGATGGCGCCGACGATGTCGTCCCACCGAGTCTTCACGGCCTGCAACGTGAGATCGAGGTCCGCCGTCCGGTAGCGAGCGAGCAGCACGCGCGCCTCGGCGGCCGTCTCGGCCTCCCCGAGGAAGAACACGATCTCCTCGCGCCCGCCGGGCGCCACCTCGATCACGGTCTGCAGGGCCGCGCAGGGGTCGAGTCCGGCGCCGACCCGGCCGGACGGGCGGCTTCCTCGCTCCAGGAGCGCCGGATGATCGAGCGTTCCGTTCCGACCCAGGACCTCCGTCCGATCGCCGGTCCATGCGGTCTGACGACCCCCGAGATCGGCGAACGCCACGTGATCGCCGAAGTCGATGTTCCACGGGTTCCGCGCGAACAGCGCCCCCGTGTCCGGATCGATCTCGGTGATGATGACGGGCGCGGTTGCGCTTCGCGAGGCTCCCAGGACCCATTCGACGTACGCGGTCACCGACAGACGCCGGGACTTGCCGGACCGGTTCTCGATCCCCAACCGAGAGATTTTCACCGGGTCGTTCACCGGCACGAACTGGAGGAGACTCAGGAAGATGCCATGGGACGTGTGCTCGAAGCGACTGTAGCCCTGACCATGCCGGGCGACGTAGGGCGACGCGTCCTCCCGGATGGGCAGCGGCGTTGGACCCCACAGGTCACCGGTCTCTTCGTCCCGGACATAGATGGTCTCACCGGGCGGGTCGCTGACGGGATCATTGGACCACGCCGTCAGCTGATTCTCCCGGCTGTTGCGCGACCAGGTGTAGCCGGCCCCGCACTCGGAGACCTGGAAGCCGAACGCGGGATTCGCGACGACGTTGATCCAGGGCGCGGGCGTCCATTGCCCTTCTCCGAGGACGGTGACGTACTCCCGCCCGTCGTCGACAAACCCTCCCAGCCCGTTGAAGAACTCGAACTCCGGGCGGGCCGGGGGCGCGTCGTCGGGGGATGGGGATCTCGCCGGGCGGCGGCGGGGCGGGGCGGCCGTGCTCGGCGTGACAGCGGCACGCGAGAGTTGCTCCGCGAGCGTGCCGTGTCGACTCAGAAGGATGGCTCGCGCGGCCGTCTGCAGGGCATCGCGCTCGGGCGCCTTGAGCAGGTCCTTCCGTAGGATGAAGACCTTGCCGTGTGTCTCGTGCCGCTCGTGACGCGATGCCGACTGGCTCGTCCGGACCAGCGCCTCGAGCGACGCCTGGAGCTCCTCCGTGTAGGAGTGCGCCCGCTCGTTCAGAATGACGAGATCGACTGCTAGCCCCTTCAGGCGCCAGTACTCGTGCGCGCGGAGGAGCTGTCGGACGATGCCTCGATCCTCCGGCTCGTCGATGCGGACCAGGACGATGGGGAGGTCGCCGGAGATCCCGTGGGCCCACAGGGCCGTAGGCCCGGACGCATTCTGCCGCAGCACCACCGCCGGGGGCCGAAGCGTCGCGTCCGCGTAAAGAATCCGGCCCGCAAGATCCTGGAACAGGCGAGCCTCGGCCACGCCAACCTCGAGATGGTTGAGCTGGACCTGCGCCCGCGTCCAGGCCAGCGTGACCGTCCGCTCGAACGTCGCGGGGTCGCGATACTGGTCGGCGAGCGCCATGGCGGCTTCGCGCGACGGGCCGACGAGCGTGGAGAAGATGAGCCGTGCGCTCTCTCCCGGCGCGAGACGAACTCGCCGCCTGAGACTGAAGATTGGATCGAGCACCGAGCCGGTCGTGTTCGACAGGGGCCGCCCGTCGATGACCGACATGGGCGTACGGACCCCGCGACCCCGGCCGACGAACCGTCCGCGGTCGGTCTCGTACTGAGCGCCTCCCCCGGACTGGCCTTCGACGACGACGATGTGGGCCGCCCAGATCGCCGGGTCCGTCGCCGACCGGCCGCGGCGAGTCGCCAGCAGGGCCCCGAGATCGGCTACCCATTCCGTCTGGACGAAGAGGCTGGAAAAGGCCTGATGCGCGGTGTCCGCCGCCGGCGGAGCCAGCACGAGCTCGGCGTAAGAGGTCAGCTCGATCTCTCGCGTCTGCCCCCCCAGGTTCATGACGGACACCCGCCGCAGCTCGGCGTCGTCCTCCGGCGAGACCAGCACCTCGAGCGTGGTCGTGATGGCACCATCGCGCCGATACAACTCGGCCCGGTCCTCCGAGAAGGTCGCGCGATAGTCGTCCGGCTCGACGCCGGTGGGCTGGTACCCCGCCGACCAGACCGCACCGCTCTGGACATCCCGCAGGAAGAGATAGCTCCCCCAGTGGTCCCGGGTGACGTCCTCCCGCCATCGGGTGACGCCGAGCCCCGCGCACCGGCTGTAGCCCGAGCCGGCGGTCGTCAGCATCACCGTGTACCGGCCGTTGGAGAGCAGGTGCGTCCGCGGTGTCGGGTCGTGTGGGGACGTGAACTGACGGAAGGACGGCTCCACGAACTCCCGCACGTGGGCGGGCGCCTGCACCTCCTCCGCCCGCGGTCTCGCCACCGCCACGTCCCGGGGCACGCGTTCCTGCAAGAGAAGCTCGGTGGCCTGGATGATGGGCTCGCCGTGGAATCGCGCCCGCATCACCCCATCCCGGAGCACATTCGCCAGCGCGATGAGGGTCATGCCCTGATGGTGCGCCATGTATGCGCGAACGATCGCCACGGTCGCCCCGGCCGGGAGCCGGGACGGCGTGTAGTCCAACGCCTCATAGAACCCGTAGACTCCCCTCCCGCCCACCGCGATGAGGCGCGTGAAGTTGCGGGCGGCGGCAGCCGGGTCGATCATGGCGGCCAGGGCGGTCGCGTAGGGCGCCACGACCAAGTCCTCGCTGAGGCCCCGCTCGAGACCCAGACCCGGAACCCCGAAGTTCGAATACTGGTAGGTCAGGTTGAGATCGCGCACGTTGTACGCCGATTCGGAGATGCCCCAGGGAATCCCGTGCTCCGTACCGTACCCAATC
Source organism: uncultured Candidatus Rokubacteria bacterium (assembly GCA_963812945.1). Taxonomy (GTDB): domain Bacteria; phylum Methylomirabilota; class Methylomirabilia; order Rokubacteriales; family DASRDR01; genus DASRDR01. The sequence continues at coordinate 452,592 of CAWEXD010000003.1, forward strand.
TGACGCTGGACGACGAGGCGACACGACCGCTGGAGCAAGCTTCCCGGCGGAGACTGCATGACGAGCGCCGGCATCAGGTACTCGAACATCGAGCCGGACCAGGACACCAGAGCCGCCCCGAGCCCAACGGGCGTCATTGGACGACCCAGGTGGAACCAGTGCGCCGTGGGCGCCCCGCCGTTGGCAATCGCGATGAAGCTCGCAAGCCGCGCTTCGGAGGCGAGGAGATCGTATGCGCTCGGATCGAGACTCCCCTCCGTGACGCGATAGCCGATCGAGAAGACCTTGCGGGCAGAGTGGAAGAGGAAGCCAAACTCCATCGCATCGAAGAGCTGCTTCGTGACGCGGGCGGCGGCGGAGAGGCGCTCGACGAGGTCTCGTGACGCCACGGCGGCGCCCTCCAGCTGTCCGATGAGCTCGTGGACGTGCTCGACTCGATCCCCACGGACGGACCCGGCGCGCGGGCCGCCGTCGAGCATGGCCGTGAGCTCGCTGACCGCGCCCTCGCAGCGGTCGGCCAGCGCGGCCAGGGTGGGAAACGAGGAACAGAGGGCGCTGCTCACGCTCACGGCCTCGCGGGACGCGGGGGGGATGCCGGCGACGACGGCCTCGAGACGAGATGCCCACGGCATCAGCCGTTCGAGGTCGCGCCGGTGGCTCGCGATGGTGGCGCGCGTCGCCAGCGCCCAGACGAGGACCTCCGAGTCCTCGCCATCGCCACGCTCCGCCGTCAACGTGCGTGCGATGTCCACCAGGGCATCGGCCTGGCCGGCGACCTGGCCCAAGCGGCCGACCCAGTCGGCCGGCGTTCGGGGTGGGTCGCGAAGCATCATGACCAGCGCCTCGCAGGCTTGGTCCAGATGGCCCCGCCGGACCGTTTGCGTACGCCGGTCATCCACGAGACCACTGGCCGCCTCGCGCACGAGTAAGACTGCGTCCTCGATTCCGGCGAAGGCTTCGTGATCGAGGAGCGGGCACTCGAGTGCCCCGCGACAGGCATTCCCCAGAACGAGGAGCTGACTCGCCAGATTCCCGCTGTCCACCGTGGACACGTAGCGGGGCTCCAGCGGGCGAAGGTCGGTCGTCTCATACCAGTTGTAGAAGTGGCCCCGAAAGCGCTCGAGCCGGCCCATCGTCGTGAGCGTCGCCTCGAGCCGATCGACGGTCTCCAGCATCCCGAGCCAGCCGAGATCACGGGCGGCGACGATCGCCCCGAGGTACAGCCCGATGTTGGTCGGCGACGTACGGTGGGCGAGGACCGGCGCCGGGTCCTCCTGGAAGTTGTCAGGCGGCAGGAACGTATCGCCGGGACCGACGAACGCCTCGAAGAATCGCCAGGTGCGGCGTGCGGTCGAGCGGAGGAGCCTCGCATCCGCCGCCGACAGCCCCTGCGTCGGGTCGACGCGCGGGGGCCGGCTGACCCATCGCGCGATGAGCGGCGAGAGGGTCCACAGCAGGATGAACGGGAGGGCGATCGGCCAGCTGCCTGGTCGAACGAGAACGATCAACATCCCGGCCACAGCGGCCAGGATCAGCGCCCCGCGCATCCGTCGGTAGGCGCCGGCCAGGGTGAGGGACAGTCGCGCTTTGGCCTGCGCGGCCGTCATCCATTCGAGCAACCGTCGATGGGTCCCATACACGCGGATCAGGGTCCGCCCGATCGCGTCGCCCATGAGCCAGGCCTGATGCGCCATGAACGTGATCCACAGCGCAATCTGAGAGGCCGCCAGCGCGAAGCTCCGTCCGACCGCGCGGACGTGGGTCCGCTTGGAGATTCCTGATCGCCTCGGGATCACCTCGGCGAACGCAGGCAGGAGGGCGGGCACCGCGATCGTGGCGAGGACGAACGTCGTCCACACGAGTGGCAGGCGGTGGGGAAGGGCCCAGCCGGTGGCAAGCGTCAGCCACGCGGCCGGAGCCGACAGCGTGCGGCGGAGATTGTCCGCCATCTTCCACTGATCGATCGGCGGGATGGGGCTTCGATGCGTCCCGGCCCCAGCAGTCCCCCGGACGATCCAGGGCAGCAGTTGCCAGTCTCCGCGCGCCCATCGATGCTGCCGGGCCGCAGCGACCTCGTAGTCCGTCGGGAACTCCTCGAAGAGCTCGATGTCGGTGACCAGCCCTGTCCGCGCGAAGATCCCCTCGAACAGGTCGTGGCTGAGGAGCGCATTGTCGGGTACGCGGCCCTCCAAAGACCCGGCAAATGCCTCGACGTCATAGATGCCCTTGCCGGTGTATGAGCCGCCTCCAAAGAGATCCTGGTAGACGTCGGAGGTCGCCGCCGCATAGGGATCGATGCCCGCCGGCCCGGCGGTGAGCCGCTGGAAGAGCGACGTGTCGCGATCGGTGGGCATCGTGGGCGTGACACGCGGCTGAAGGACCGCATAGCCCTCGACGACCCGGCTCACGCGCGCATCGAAGACGGGCCGGTTGAGCGGATGGGCCATCGTCCCGACGAGGCGGATGGCGGCGCCTCGGGGCAGGCGCGTGTCCGCGTCGAGGGTGATCACGTATCGGACCGAAGTCGGCACGTCCAGGGACCCCATGAACGTCGTGCCGTCGTGCCCCAGAAGCAACTGGTTGAGCTCCTGAAGCTTGCCGCGCTTGCGCTCCCATCCCATCCACTGCCCCTCGCTGTCATTCCAGACCCGGCGGCGGTGGAGCAAGAGGAATCGGGCCCCCGCGTCGGGAGCGGGGCCATGGCGCCGGTTGAGCCGGGCGATCCTCTCGATGGCGGCCGCGAGGAGCCGATCATCATCAGGCATGGTCTCCGCGGGTGCGTCCATCCAGTCAGAGAGGAGAGCGAAGTGGATGGCACCCTCTAGATTCGCGAGATAGTGGAGCTCCAGGCGATTGATCTGCTCCTCGATCTCGCCGTCGCTCACCAGCAAGGTCGGCATCACCACGAGGGTTCGCAGGGCCGTCGGGATGCCCTCGGCGAGCTCGAGGCGCGGCAGCGCTCGGGGGCCGAGCAGCTCGGTGACGAAGCGATTGATGAGCGCGACGGCGAGATCGGATGCCGGAATCAAGGCGGCGAGTCCGAGAAGAACGAGCACAACCGGGTTCACGCCCGCGGCATGCGTGGCGACGAGAGGAACCACCACGAGCAACCCCGCGATGACGCCGATGGTGCCCAGGTAGCCCGGCGTGGCTCCGCCCACGTAGGCTCGCAGCAGCCACTGCGTGAGTGGCACCCGGTAGCCGATCTCCCGTTCGAAGCCGCGACGCCCCTTCGAGATCAGATAGTAACCAGGATCCTCGACCCGGGATCCAGCCGGGATGCCTGCCGGTTCCCGCTCCGGCGCGGCGCGGTTCGCTCGAGCGATCGCCTCCTGGGCGACGTCGATGTCCGTCCGCCGGGAACCTCGAGCGAGGTCCTCGATCGCGTGACGGTACCGGTCGCGCGTCTTGAAGTCCATCGCGCCGAAGTTGCTCCCCGCGCGCAGCGCGGCATCGACCAGACTGACGCTTTCGAAGAACTCCGCCCAGTCGAACGTCGACATCGTCCGCATGCTGGTAATCACGTTGCGGACCGTCACGTTCATTGCCGCCTGGCGCTGATGCTCCTGACGCACGAGCTCCTCGGGCGACGTACCCAGGCCGGACAGCTGTTCGCTGAGCCATGCGAGCGCCGGTGTTGACTCGGGATCCTGCTCCCGCAGGCGCTGGACGAGCTGCACGATGAAGGCCATCGGCAGCGCAGCCGCCTCGAGCCGCCGAAAGGCCAGACGGCGCGCGGGTTCCCCCGCGAGCCCGAGCAATTCGTTCGCGAGCGCGTCCGCGTCACGGCGCGCAGCCCGGCTGTTGACGATCTGTTCGGCCAGGCGCCGGAGGTTCTCCAGGAGCACCAGACGGAGCGCGATTGGGACGGCCCACAGCTCGCCGATGGTCAGCACCTGGACGCGCTGGAATCGCTGGACGAAGCGTTGGAGGGTCTCGGGCTCGAAGCGGCTATCGCTGTGGGCGACGAAGGGCCAGGCCAGCCCGAGCACCCGCGGGTAGCCCTCGAGGGGTCCCTCCGCGAGCTTCGGCAGCCGGCGGTAGAATCCCGGAGGAAGATCCTCCCGGACCTCTCGAAGGACGTCCTCCACGATGTGGAAGTTGTCGACGAACCACTCCGCGGCCGGGGTGATCGCGCCTTCCTCTCGGATCACGGCGGCGAGCTCGCGATAACATCGGAGCAGCACGCGCCCGCTGTCTCGCACGTGCGGGGAGAGGGGGCGCCCGCGGCCGCCCTCGGCAAGGACTCGCTGGGCGGCCACGCTCTCCGCGTGCTGTTCGAGACGTTCGGCGCTGAAGAGCTCGGCCCTGATTGGGTCCCGAGAGTCAGGCAGCGATCCCGAGGAGAACGCGCGCGACCCCAGGTCTCGGAACAGTGCCCTGGCTCTCAGCCCCGGCATGTCGGCGGCCTTCCTGCCATGCCGCGGATGGGCGAGCGACGAGCCGGGAGCCTTGGAGTCCCGCGGGCTGCTCTTGGCGGCTCTCCGGTCGCCCCGGCCCATTGTCCCGCGACGGTCAGTGTCCAGTTCAAGGCGATGTCCCCTCGTGCCGTGGGCGCCGACGGTGCTGAGCTTCTTCCATGGTTAGCGCTCTTTGCGCGACGCCCTTCACAGGACGGGCCTGCTTCTCCGCCTAGGCCCTAGCGCACCCGCCAGTCTCCCTGGCTGCTTACGGCTCGCTGGCCGCCAGGGGCGATCCTGGAATGGACTTCGGTGGCTGGCTCGGTCGCCGACTTCGCAGGGGAGGGAGTCGGCAGACCCTGGAGTTAGGCGGTCATCTCCAGGCCGCCAATCTTGGCAAGAGGTCGGCCGACGTGCCAGTCGAGCAGGAGCGAGAGCGTCGAGAGCGCTCGCACCTTGTCCTCAAGGACGGCGATGTGTCGGTCTCCTCCGTCCTCCATGACGAGGGCAAGGGACTGGGTCTTGTGATCCCAGCGGAAGCGGCGATCAGAATGCCGCGCTCACCGCCGGTGACGCCGTCGGACGGGCGGGAAGTCCGGCGCCATCTCGGAGGCCAACATGCGAGGTCTCTCACCGTCATACGCCTGTTCCCCTTCCGGATTTCGGCGCCATGCCGTCGGACGAGAACCGTCCGAGCGTCTACGCCTCCCCGCCCTCATCCCGATACGGATCCTGCTCAAGTCCGGGGCCACCACCGTCCGACTCACTGCTCGGGCGGTCGAGTCGATGATCCGGCGCCGCGGCCCTCGCACTCCCGCTCATCGCGTGAGCGGATTCCCCGCCAGGGTTCCGGGTCAGACTCCGGGGCCAGTCGTCAACTTCGCAGCGGGATCGCTTCTCCATCACCGCATGGCTCCTGGGCGCGACGCGCCCCTTCGGCCGCGCGTCCGGTTGGACCCGGCCCCTCGCCGGGTGGGTCTCAGGACTCGCCGCGCGTACCCACGGCACCTGTCAGCGACTCTCCGTCCACCTCGATGTACACGAGCGCGTGCGGCCACACCGCGTGATTCACCCAGACCGCGGACGCGACGGATCCCGTTCGAGGGTCCACACCTTGCCAGACGCCGCCCGCCGGGTGGCTATCACGCCGGCTCGTCGTCGTCTCGCGCTTGCACTCCGCGAACCCCTCGCCCGAGAGGACGGTCACGATGTCCTCCGGGGCCGCGATCCAGCCGCGGTCCCGCTCAATCCATGTGATCCGGCTCTGTTCGCGGAGCGTCCTGAAGCCCGTCATCTCTCGCATGGTGCTCCCGGCTGTGGGTGAAGACCTGGACCTCCCGTTCGCCGGCGGCGCGGGCCGCCAAGGACGCACCGGGCCACCCACGAGGCCCGCGCGTGAGAGCGGAGATGGCCCGAGGGGAGCCATCTCCGCGTGCGCCGCTCACGCACCTAGCTCGTCGGCATCAGTAGCGTCGCGCAGGCCTCGGCCACGCGGCGATCGGGCTCCTGCTCACCCGGCATCGTCGCCCATCCCTGCTTGCCGACATACTCGCCGCGCTGCCAGCTGCTTTCGTCTTTCAAGGCCACGAGCTTCGCGCCCTTCCCCAGGTCCCGGCCGGACTGGACGACGCAGATCGGAGCCAGGCGCTGGACGATCGCGTCGGTGGCCGTGGTCTCCGCCGTCTGGCGGGCCGTGCCGCCCGTCACCCATCCGCCCCAGCTGAAGCCGACGATCATCGTCAGCACCATCGAGCCCACGCACGACCAGAAGAGCAGGGTCTTCGTCGGTCGCGCCTCACTCCACCGCTGCCCCACGCTCAGCTTGCCTCGGTTCGCTTCCATGTGTTGGTTCCCCCTATGTTCGTGACGTTTGTCGGACACCGGCGCGATGCGCCGGGATGGATCCATCCACGGTTCGGGCCTTAGGCATGCGAGGGAAAGATCGTGCGCTGGGCGACGATCGAGCCCCCGGCGCCGAGGGCCGCGACGAAGACCACCGCGACCAGGCTGGGATCGGGAGCGACCCACCGGCTCTGGAAGAGCCCGCTCACGACAATGCTTCCCGCGAGTCCGAGCGCGATGTCCCACCCCCGGCCGTAGCTTCCTCGCTTCATGACGAACCCGGCGAGCAAGCCGGCCAATACCGCCACGAGCACCCACATGACGAAACTCATCACTCTTCCCCCTTCATCGGATCTTGGCTCCGCCGCCTGACTGCCCCGTTTCCCGTCTCCCCCTCAGGCTGCCCCCTCGCGAGGGACGCCCCGGACTACACGAGCACCGCGCGGTTTCCGCGCGAGGGGCCGAATCGCGGTCGGGCGGTCGCCATCGTGCTGCGCCAGGATGGCCCCCGAGCATCTGGATGCCCCGCTGGTTGAGGGCCCGATCGTCGACGATCACCGGCACGGTCGAACCCACGAGGCTCTGCACTCGTGCGGCGGCCGAGGTGGAGCAGACGATGGCGTCCACCCGGCGCACCAGCCGACTCAGTGCCGGGCCCTCGGCCGGGCTGGCCTCGACCCGCGCGATGTTCGGCAGGGCCGCGTTGGCGATCGAGTGCTCCAGGTTGTGGGCAGTCTCGCGCTCGGCGGAGACCACGCCCACCCGCGTCCCCGGCGGCAGCTGGGCCAGCCGATGGAGCGTCTCCAGATGCACCTCGGCGAGGAGCGCGACCACCGGAACCCCCAGGCCGCTCAGCCGGCGCTCCACCTCCGGGAGATGCCCGAAGCTGGTGACCGCGGCCCCCCAGCGATCCGCGGGCCTCCGACGACGCACGGCCCCCGCCAGCCCGCCGAGGAGCACCTTGTCGACCTTGACGGGGAGCTGGGCCTCGAGCTCCCGCCCGAAGAAATCCAGCTCCGGCGGGCTGCACTCAACGAGGAGCACCGTGACAGCGTCCCGGAGGGCGGCCAACCCGACGCCGGCCACGCTCAGGATGCCCACCGCCACGTCGTCGGGAGTCATCTCGAGCGCCGCCCCGCGGATCACCGCGTCCCTCAGGAAGTCCTCGCGGCGAGTCGGAAACGGGCGGGCGGCCAGAGCCGGGGCCACGAACACGCCCTTGCCCCGCCGCGCCTCCACGTGCCCGCTCCGCTTGAGATCCTCGATGGCGCGCGCCACGGTGTTCGGATTGATGCCGAGGAAACCCGCCAGCTCACGGATGCTCGGCAACGACTCCTCCCGCGGGACGGCGCCCCCCTCGATCACGTGCTTCAGCTGCTCCGTCAGCTGCCAGCGGATCGGGATAGGGCTGTGGGTGTCGACTTGGAGGCGCAGCGGGATCTTCATACTGTATGAGTATAATAGTACAGTAGTACGAAGCGCGTCAAGGGGCACCGGAGGGGGGGCCGGGGGGCAGGGGCGACGGCCGGACGGGGGCCGTCCGCGCGATTGGCCGCGGCTCAGGCTCCTGGGGCCTGCCCGAAGGACCCCCTGGAACTCGGAGGGCCGTCCGCCCTCGGACCCCACGGCCGGAGCCCCCCTCTCGACCCCTGCCGCCGCAGACCACCCCGCTGGGCGCACACGACCCGTGGGGGCGTGGTCAGGCCGACCGGGCAATGACGCGGCCGTCCACCCTGAGCGCTCGGGCCAACCCCGGCGCGCACGGACCCAAAGCGCCCTCGCTCGCCACCCGAGGTCGTCAGCCCCGCCATCGGGCGCGAGGCGGGAAGGTCTCAGCGTCGCCGCCGCAGCGCCTAGTCGCGGGCCGCGTCCGCTCCAGCTCCCAGGCGGCGTAGCAGCCCGTGTGAACGTGATAGACATCGAAATGCGGAGCGTTCTCGCGGATGGCGAACTGGATCTCGAACTGCATGCCGTCGCGCGGAACCGGAAGGTCACAGACCGCACACGGCGCCCCGATGCCGGGGCCTCCCCACGTGCGATCGGGAGTGCGCGTCGGAAGCCTCCCCTCTCGGATGACATCGCGGGCACGCTGACAGAGGATGGCTTCGTCCATCGTGGCAGGACTCCGTTCGGCGCGGACGCGCACGACGGCGCGCGGTGTCAGCGGTCGGAAACGAGATCCTGAGCCAGATGCCAGGGGGCACGACGCCCGGCGCGTCAACCAGGAACCCGGTGGAAGGCACGGGGACCATACCACGATTGCCAGGCGGATCGAGGACGGGTGGTCAGCCGAGGGAGGGCAGGCCGGCGCGGAAGCTGAACGCGGGGTCGAGCGGCGGCAGGGGCGCGCCGAAGAACAGCCGCCGTTGCAGCCGCGGGAACAGCCCCGAGCGAACGGCCAGCGGCAGCGCCCGCTGCACGAGCCAGCGCAGCGGCGGGTTCCCGCGCCCGATTCCAGCAGCGCCCGGCCCGCCCGACGCTGGAGCTCCGTGGAGTGTCCTCACGTCCTGCTCGCGTAGCTCCTGGACCCGGGCCAAGGCGCTCCGGGGGATCGGCCCCTTGCCCAGCCTCGGGTAAACCTGCGCCGCGACCGCGGCCGTCGCCAGGGCAACGTTCACCCCGATCGCCCCGGCCGGGCTCATCGTGTGGGCGGCGTCGCCGATCAAAAGGAGCCCGTCCCGCGCCCAGTCGCGGACGAGGAGAATCAGGGCCGGCAGCGGGAAGAAGGGCGTGAAAGTCCGGAGCTCGGCCGCGAAGGCGGCGAACAGCGGGTCGAGCCCGCCGGATGCGCCCGGCCACCGCCGCGACGCCCTCCAGCCGCCAGCGCCGCCAGTCGTCCTTCGCGAGCAAGAGACCGACCTGGATCTGGTTCGGGTACTTCGGCAGCATCAGCAGCGGCACCTTGCCCACCGAGAAGTAGATCGTCTTGGCCCAGTCCGCCGGGGGTTCGATGACGAACCAGATGACGTCGAAATCGTCGTGCTCGTACGCGGTGACGAACCCGCCGAGTCGCCTGAGCGCGGAGTGGCGGCCGTCGGCGCCCACCACCACGTCGGCCCGGATCTCGAACGGCTCCGCGCCGTGCCGCCGGCCCCGGACGCCGACCACGGCCGATTGTCCTCGACCAGCTCGGTGACGCGCGCCCCCATCCAGCGCTGGAATCCCGGGAACTCGACGGCCTTCCTCGCGAGCGCCTCGAGGAAGACCGGCTGCGGCATCCAGATGGCATAGGGATACTCGGGCGCGATGTAGCGAAAGTCGAACCCGCCCGCCGGCCGCCCGTTGACGAGGAGCCGGCCCGTGGTCAAGGTCAGGTGCGGCTGGGCGAGGATGTATTCGAGGAGCCCGATCTCGTCGAGGAGACGCGCCGTGCTCGGCTGCAGGACCTCGCCGCGGAACTCGCGGTCGAAGGTCTCGTGCCCCTTGAGCACGATCACCCTGGCCCCGCGCTTGGCCAGGAGCAAGCCGAGAAGCAGTCCGGCGGGGCCGCCGCCCACCACGCAGACGTCGGTTTGCGAGGGCGTCATGTCGGAGTCCCTCGTCAATGATATGGCCGGCCGCCGTGTCGCGGAAGAGGCGGCGTACATTCGCCCCGGCGGATCGCGCGCCGGGGCCGTCCGCTCGACGACCCCGCCTGGGCGAGGCTACCGTGGCGTCCGATCGACCCAGCGACGGCGTGAGGAGAGGCGTCACGGCGTGAGCGACCCGATCTTGTTCGTGGTCGACGGCGATGCCGTCACGCTGGCGTCGCTGGCCGGCGCGCTCGAGACGAGCGTTTCCGGCGTCTTCGCGGCGGGCGACGTGCGCGACGGCTCGGTGAAGCGCCTGGCCTCGGCTGTCGGCGAGGGGGCGATCGCCATCAACTCGGTCCACGAGTACCTGAGCGTTGGGTGAGCCGACCCTCCGACATGTTCGCGCGCGGCCTGACCTCCCGACGATCGGCTCGTGACGTCCTGACGCAGGCGCCGAAAAGAGGAGCCGCAATGGACAGCGCCATCGACGTTCTCGTCCGCCACGGCTATGCGCTCGTCTTCGGCTGGGTGTTCGCCGAGCAGATCGGGCTTCCGATCCCGGCGGTCCCGGTCCTACTCGCGTCCGGCGCCCTCGCCGGCAGCGGTCGGCTGAGCCTCCTCGGCGCGCTCGCGGCGGCCGGGGTCGCCTCACTGCTGAGCGACACGATCTGGTACTGGCTCGGCCGCGTCCGGGGCGGCAGCGTCCTCGGCTGGCTGTGCCGGGTCTCCCTCGAGCCGGGACTCGTGTGTCCGCCGCACCCAGCAGACGTTCAGCGTCCACGGCGCGCGCGCGCTCCTGATCTGCAAGTTCGTGCCCGGCTTCAGCACCGCCGCGCCGCCGCTGGCGGGGATCATCGGCATGACCTGGCCGCGGTTCCTGTGGCTTCGACACGGCCGGGACACTGCTGTGGGTCGCGGCGTTCGCCGTGCCGGGCTACCTGTTCAGCGAACGATGGCTCGACGGAGATGGCCGAGGGAGCTTGGCGGGCCTGGACGGGGTGCCGTGGCTGCTGGCGGGCCTTCGTGGGCGGTGGGTGGTGCTGTTCGTGCTGGGCAAGTTCGTCCGCCGTCAGCTGTTCTTGCACCGCCTGCGCGTGGCGCGCATCGCGCCCGACGGAACTGGGTTCGAGCTGATGGACGGCGACGAGCCGCCGTTCGTGGTCGACCTGCGGCATCCGTCGGACTTCGACAACGATCCGCGCACGGTGCCGGGCGCCTTCCACTTCACGGTCGAGGAGATCGAGGCAGCACCACGAGCTGATCCCGCGCGACCGCGACGTGGTGCTCTACTGCACTTGACCCAGCGAGGCGTCGAGCGCCCGGGTGGCGCTCCAGCTCATCAAGCGCGGGATCGCGCGGGTCCGGCCGCTGCACGGCGGCTTCGGCGCCTGGCGCGATCTCGGCTATCCGCTGAGCGCGCTCGAGCGAGCCGCGCGCGGAGCGGGGGGCGGCTGAGCTCTCCCACTCCACCCTTCGCCGCCGCAGACGCTCGCAATCCCAGCCGGCGCGGCGCGGGGCCTCGAGCCCTGAGTCGAGACGGCCCGCCTCCCCGGTCAGAGGCGCGAATCCGATCGCATGCCGCGCGAGAATGGGCCCGGAGCTACAGCAGTCGCTGGACTCCCCAGAGCGCGTCGAAGACGGCGAACACGCGCAGGTTGTTGCTCCGCGGATCGAGCGGGGTGAAGAAGAGCCCCGAGCGGTACCGGTCGATCTGTCGCGTGTGCCCGACGAGCTCCCTCGCCGTCCCGGAACCGTACGCTCACCTTGCGGGTGTCGGGGGGTCGAGCCTGGTAGAGATCCTTGGACTCGTCGCGCCCAGGGTCGCCGTCGAAGCTTCGAACGAAGAACACCGCCTTGAGCTCCGTCAGCGCGATCTCGACACCCTCGGCATCCGGCTCGCCCAGGGGGGCGAGGCGCAGGCAGGGTTGCTCGGGATCAAAGTCGGCGTATCCCTTCAGGACCCGCCCGTCGGCATACCGGACGACCACACGCCCGGGGCTCCGGCTGACCCAGAGCCGCCGGCGCGGCGCGGTCGGCCCGCCCTGGTCTCCCCTCGCGAGACGGTCGACACGGTCACCCCGTGCGGCCATGCCAGTTTCACCGTATCAGGCAACCCTCGCCGGCCGTCTCAGAATCCGCGCGTCCAGCCAGACCCCGCGCCGCCCCGGAAGGGCGCCCCCGGCCGCCGGACTGTGCTGAGCTCGTAGACGGGCCGATCAGCACGGCCCGCCGCTCGGCCAGGCGCGGCGCCCCTCGCGCGTCTCGGCGAGCTGTTGCAGGGACCACCGCACGTTGGCCTCCACGGCCGCCCGGGGCTCAGGCGTCGGGCGACAGCGCGGGATCGACGGCCCCGAGCCCCGGCAGGATGCTCCGCAGCAGCACCTCGATACCCGACCGCGCCCTCGCGCCCCCGAACTTGAAGGCGAGCGCCGCCTGCACCGCGCCGCAGCCCTCAGTGCCCCGGCACCACGAAGAGCAGCGTCTCCAGGTGCACCAGGGCGTACTGGAGGCTCCCCTTCACCTCCGCGGACACGATGTTGCCCGCGACGCGCGCGATGAAGAGATCCCCGAACCCCTGGTCGAACCGGAGCTCCGGCGGAACCCGGGAGTCGCTGCACCCGAGTATCGTGGCAAACGGCCGCTGGCCCTTGGCGAGCCGCGCCAGCGGCGCGCGGCCCGGATCGTCCCGGAGCCGTTCGCTCGTGACGAACCGCCCGTTGCCCGCGATCAGACGCCGCAGTGCCGCGCCGGCTGGTGGCGGCCGGCGCGGGCAGGAGGCGGCGTCCCAGGTCGGAGCATGCCCTACTGTACCGCCAGCACAAAGGCGCGCGGCGGCGTCAGCGTCACGCCCTCGGCTACACTAGAAGGGTCTGGTGCGGACGAACTCGTGACCACACGCGGAGGCAGATTTCGATGACCCGGGGTCGATGGCGACAGCACGGAGGCATCGTGGACTGGGGACTCGGCGCGAGCGTCCT
>CAWEXD010000004.1:0-370205 GCA_963812945.1 uncultured Candidatus Rokubacteria bacterium
CCGACGAGGATGTCCTGCTCTATGACATCGGTCACATTCCCGGTGCGGTGAAGATCGACTGGCACACCGACCTCAACGATGCGCGGGTCCGCGACTACATCACGGGCGAGCAGTTCGCCGACCTGATGAACCGCAAGGGCATCTCCCGCGACGACACCGTGGTGATCTACGGCGACAAGAGCAACTGGTGGGCCGCCTACGCGCTGTGGGTGTTCACCCTGTTCGGTCACGAGGATGTGCGTCTGCTCAACGGCGGCCGAGACCTGTGGATCACCGACGGTCGCGACACCACGCTCGATGTGCCGTCCAAGACCCTCAGCGGCTATCCCGTGGTGGAGCGCAACGACCCGCCGATCCGCGCCTACCGCGACGAGGTGCTGGCCGCGCTGGGCAATCACACGCTGATCGACGTGCGGTCCCCGCAGGAGTACACCGGTGAGCGCACCCACATGCCGGACTACCCCGAGGAGGGCGCGCTGCGCGGCGGGCACATCCCGACGGCGATCTCCGTGCCCTGGGCCCGCGCCGCCGATGACAGCGGCCGCTTCCGCAGCCGCGCGGAGCTGGAGGCGGTGTACGACTTCGTACAGGACGGCGATCCGGTGATCGCGTACTGCCGGATCGGTGAGCGGTCCAGCCACACCTGGTTCGTGCTGACCCACCTGCTCGGTGTGCCCAATGTGCGCAACTACGACGGTTCGTGGACGGAATGGGGCAACACCGTGCGGGTCCCGATCGCCACCGGGGAAGAGCCCGGCGACGTCCCGTGAGCGTGCCCCCACCGCTGGCCGAGGTGATGTCGGATTTCGCCGGCGTCGAGGGACAGGACAAGCTGCGGCTACTGCTGGAGTTCGCCGAGGAGTTACCGCCGCTTCCGGCTGACCTCGAAGAGGCGGCCATGGAGCCGGTGCCCGAATGCCAGTCACCGCTCTTCCTGCATGTCGACGCGGGCGACCCCGACCATGTACGGCTGTACTTCAGCGCGCCGGCCGAGGCGCCCACCACGCGGGGGTTCGCCTCGATCCTTGCGACGGGGCTCGACGGCCAGTCCGCGTCGGACATCCTGGCCGTGCCTGACGATTTCTACTCCGACCTGGGTTTGGCGAAACTGATCAGCCCGCTGCGTCTGCGCGGGATGTCGGCCATGTTGGCCCGAATCAAGCGGCGCCTGCGGGAGCTCGACAAGGTTACCGACGGGTAGGGAGACACCCGTGACCGCGACTCGAATGGCGGCGCATAAACTGCCCCCGATACTTTCTTAAAGACGATTCTTAGACAACCGCAATCAGGAGGCTCAGTGGCCAGTCACGCCAGCGACAAGATCTCCAAGGTGCTCGTCGCCAACCGCGGTGAAATCGCGGTCCGGGTGATCCGGGCCGCCAAGGATGCCGGTCTGGACAGCGTGGCGGTGTACGCCGAACCTGACGCCGACGCACCCCACGTGCGCCTCGCCGACGAGGCCTTCGCCCTGGGTGGCCAGACGTCGGCCGAGTCGTATCTGGACTTCGGCAAGATCCTCGACGCCGCGGAGAAGTCCGGCGCCAACGCGATCCACCCCGGGTACGGATTTCTGTCGGAGAACGCCGACTTCGCCCAGGCGGTCATCGACGCGGGACTGATCTGGATCGGCCCCAGCCCGCAGTCGATCCGCGACCTCGGCGACAAGGTCACCGCCCGGCACATCGCCGCCAAGGCCAAGGCGCCGCTGGTGCCCGGCACCCCCGACCCGGTCAAGAACGCCGACGAGGTGGTCGCGTTCGCCAAGGAGTACGGCGTGCCGGTGGCGATCAAGGCTGCGTTCGGCGGCGGCGGGCGCGGCATGAAGGTGGCCCGCACGCTGGAGGAGATTCCCGAGCTGTTCGACTCGGCCACCCGTGAGGCGGTCTCGGCCTTCGGTCGCGGCGAATGCTTCGTCGAGCGCTACCTCGACAAGCCGCGCCACGTCGAGGCGCAGGTGATCGCCGACCAGCACGGCAACGTCATCGTCGCGGGCACCCGCGACTGCTCACTGCAGCGTCGTTTCCAGAAACTGGTCGAGGAGGCGCCGGCCCCGTTCCTGTCCAAGGCGCAGCGCAAAGAGATCCACGAGTCGGCCAAGCGCATCTGCAAGGAGGCCGGCTACTACGGCGCCGGCACCGTCGAGTATCTGGTCGGCCAGGACGGCCTGATCTCTTTCCTCGAGGTCAACACCCGCCTGCAGGTGGAGCACCCGGTCACCGAGGAGACCGCGGGCATCGACCTGGTGCGTCAGCAGTTCCGCATCGCCAACGGCGAGAAGCTCGATCTCGACGAGGATCCCGAGCCCCGCGGGCATTCGTTCGAGTTCCGGATCAACGGCGAGGACGCCGGCCGCGGCTTCCTGCCCGCACCCGGCCCCGTCACCAAGTTCGAGCCGCCGACCGGCGCCGGCGTGCGCCTGGACTCCGGTGTGGAGACCGGTTCGGTGATCGGCGGACAGTTCGACTCCATGTTGGCCAAGCTGATCGTCACCGGCGCCACCCGTAACGAGGCACTGGATCGCTCGCGGCGCGCCCTGGCCGAGTTCAACGTCGAGGGCCTGGCCACCGTCATCCCGTTCCACCGTGCGGTGGTCAGCGACCCGGCGTTCATCGGGGACAAGGACGGCTTCTCGGTACACACCCGCTGGATCGAGACCGAGTGGGACAACACCGTCGAGCCGTTCACCGGCGGCGGCGCGGTCGACGAGGAAGAGGCCACGCCGCGGCAGACGGTCGTCGTGGAGGTCGGCGGCCGACGCCTGGAGGTGTCGCTGCCCGGCGACATGGCTATCGGCAACGGAGCGGCCGGCGGCGCCCCGGCCCACGGTGCGATCCGCAAGAAGCCCAAGGCCCGCAAGCGCGGTGCGCACGGCGGAGCGGCGACCTCAGGCGATTCCGTCACCGCCCCCATGCAGGGCACCGTCGTCAAGGTCGCCGTCGAGGAGGGTCAGCAGGTTTCGGCCGGTGACCTCATCGTCGTGCTGGAGGCCATGAAGATGGAGAACCCGGTCACCGCCCACAAGGACGGCACCGTCACGGGTCTGGCGGTGGAGGCGGGTTCCGCCATCACCCAGGGCACCGTGATCGCCGAACTCAAGGACTAGTCACTTTTTCCCGCCCAGACGTACGTTTGGGCGGGAAAGTGCAAGTGCGGCTGGCCTTTTCGTCGATCTCGGCGTATCAGGCGAACTTCGTGGCGGTCAGCTTCGCGTCGTCGCCGGTGACCAGGCTGTCGTCGTCCACCACCGTGCCGAAGTACGTCGCCGCCGGATCGACGATGACGGCCTTGGCTGCGCCGTTTTCGGAGCCCTGCTTCGCGAGCACGATGCGGGCCATGTCGGCGAACGAGATCTTGTCCGGTCCGCCGATGTTGACGATGCCGTTCAGTGGTGTCCCGGCTGCGACCTCGGCCACCTCGGCGGCGACGTCGCGCGCGGCGATCGGCTGGATCCGGGCGTCCGGCACCCGGACTTCCGTACCGACGGTCAGTGACGCCGTGATGGCCTCGGCGAATTCCTGGAACTGCGTGGCACGCACGATCGAGTAGGGCAGCCCGGATTCGGTGATCAGCTTCTCCTGCGCCACCTTGGCCCGCAGGTACCCGCTGTCGGGCAGACTGTCGGTCCCGACGATCGACAGCGCGATGTAGTGCCCCACCCCCGCGTCGCGGGCGGCGGCGACGAGGTTGGTCGTCGAGGTGGTGAAGAACGCCATCACGTCGTCGTCCGCGAACGACGGCGAGTTGGTGACGTCGACGAGCGCGTCGGCACCCGCGAGCGCCTCAGCGAGACCGTCCCCGGTCAGGACGTCCAGTCCGGTGCTGCGGGACGCGCCGACCACCTGATGGCCCGCACCGTTGAGCAGTTCGACAAGCGTGCTTCCGATGAGGCCACTGGCCCCGACGACGGTGATGTTCACGTCCCAGACGCTAGTCGTGCGCACCCCGGATGAGATCCTGGGACGGTGAAGCCCGTCGAAATCAACAACGGCCAGTGGTACCTGCGCGCGTTGCGTTGCGATGACCGAGTGGACGATCGCCCCGCACTTGCCGACCTCGGGGAAGCCGACCTGGACTATGTGCACGACGCCGAGGACGCGTGGGAGTCCGACACCCGATACACCTGGGCGGTCTGTGAGCCGTCCACCGGTGAGCTGCTCGCCGAGATAACACTGGACCCGGTTACCGCCTTCATGGAAAGCAGGGCGCGCCCCGGCCACGAGGACGCGGCAGCGATGTCGGAGGACACCGTGCGCCGGTACGCGTCGGAGGTGCTGGGGCTGCGGGTGCGAACATGACGGCGCCGAAGGTCGTCACCGTCTCCGGCGCGGCCGGCCAGATCGGCTATGCCGCGCTCTTCCGCATCGCCGCGGGCGCCATGCTGGGCCACGACACCCCGGTGGTGCTCCGGCTGCTCGAACTGCCATTCGCGGTGCGTGCCGCCGAGGGGGTGGTGATGGAACTCGATGACGGCGCGTTCCCCCTACTGGCGAAGGCGGAGATCCACGACGATCCGGTCACGGCCTTCGACGGGGTCGACGTCGCGCTGCTGATCGGGGCCAAGCCCCGCTCCAAGGGGATGGAGCGCGCCGACCTGCTGAGCGCCAACGCCGAGATCTTCGCCACGGCGGGCGAGGCGCTCAACGGCGGCGCCGGGTCCGATGTGCGGGTGCTGGTGGTCGGCAACCCCGCCAATACCAACGCCATGGTCGCCGCCGCCCATGCTCCCGACATCCCGTCGAACCGGTTCACCGCGCTGACCCGCCTGGACCACAACCGCGCGGTCGCCGCGATGGCGCGCCACGCGCAGGTCCCGGTCACCGGGATCTCCCGGATGACGATCTGGGGCAACCACTCCCCGACCCAGTACCCGGACATCTTCCACGCCATCGTCAGCGGCCGGTCCGGCGCCGACTATGCGGCCGACACCCATTGGCTCACAGACGATTTCATCCCCACCGTGGCGCGCCGCGGTACGGCGATCATCGAGGCACGCGGGTCGAGTTCGGCGGCGTCGGCGGCCAACGGCGCCATCGACCACATCGACGACTGGGTGCACGGCACGCCCGAGGGCGATTGGACGTCGGTGGCGCTGCCCTCCCCCGGCGTCTACGGCGTCGACGAGGGTCTGGTGTGCTCGTTTCCGTGCCGGTCGGTCGGCGGACAGTGGCAGATCGTCGACGGGCTCGACATCAACGAGTTCTCCCGCACCCGTATCGCCGCGTCGACGGCCGAACTGCGCTCCGAGCGCGACGCGGTGGCCGCACTGGGTCTGCTGTAGACCCGCTACCGGAGGGGCTCGTCGACGTCGGCACCACCGGCCAGATCACCACACTCGACGGCGACGACGTCGCGTCCGCGCAGGTAGTCGCGGGCGCCCCGGTCGCCGGACAGGGTCTCCCGCAGCGCCGGCCAGTGCTCGCGCGCTATCGCCACCGGATGGCCGGGCACGCCCCGGTAGTGTGCCCGCGCCAGCCCGGAGGGGGCATCACGCATCGCCGGTCAGCACCCGGTGCACCACCTCGGCGCCCACGTCCGGAATGTCCACCAGGTGCAGCACGGCTGCCTGCGCCTCACCGGCACCGGCCGCGGTCAGACCGGCGCGCAGCGACGCGCTCATCCCGTCGGCCCAATCCTCGGCGACGATCGCACGGGCAGGCGACGGAACGTCGACCACCGCCGCGCCCAGCACCACGATGACCGACCCGCAGCCGCCGTCCGCCAACGCCTGAACCGCGCTGTGCAGCCAGTTACCTTCAGCAGCAAGGACTTTCGGCCCTCCGAACCGCGTTCCGGCACCCGCGGCCAGCACGACGCCGACCGCCTCGCCACCGTTGACCATGCGCCCATTGTGAACCGCTTGATGAGAATTTGCTGATAACTGGCGCCGGTCGCACTGATGCGTTGTCGGCAACCGGTCATCGGCGTACTGTCATAACCAGGTTGAGTTCACAGCCACCCCGGAAACGTCAAGCGGTGTACGTGTAACCGCCGACTCCCATCCTTCCGCGATCCCTTCACCGCACCTGACGCGACATTCGCCACCTTTGGAGTCACCATGTCCGCACCCATTCCGGCCCCAGTGAATACCGATGAATTACATTGCCATACAGCTGATCTCACGACACATCGCGGTGACGGCGATGACATCGTCGTCACCGTCGCCGGCGAGATCGACGCCGCCAATGCCGAGCGGTTCGCCACGTACACGCTGGCGCGGGCAACGCCCGCGCACCACCTGACCGTCGATTTGGCCAGGCTCGAATTCCTTGGTGTCGCAGGATTTTCCGCTCTGCACACGGTCAAGTTGTACTGCGCGGCCCGCGGTGTGCGGTGGACGCTGGTTGTCGGCCCCGCCGTCGCGCGGGTGCTGCGGCTCTGCGACCCCGTCGGCGCACTGCCCGTCACCGTCGCGACGCGCAGGCCGGCGTCACTCCAGCTGGTCCCGCAGCCGGGTCAGGGCGCGGGCCAGAAGCCGCGACACATGCATCTGTGAGACGCCGACCCGCTCGGCGATCTGGGTCTGGGTCATCGATTCGAAGAACCGCAGCACCAGCACCGTGCGCTCGCGTTCGGGCAGCGAGTCCAGCAACGGCCGCAACGCTTCCCGGTTCTCGATCTGGTCCAGCGCGGTATCCACGTCGCCCAGGGTGTCAGCGATAGCCGGTGCATCGTCATCGCCTCCGCCCCCACTGTCGATCGAAAGAGTGTTATAGGAGCTGCCGGCCACCAGGCCTTCGACGACCTCGTCACGGTCCATGTCGAGTTCCGCGGCAAGCTCGGACGCCGTCGGTGCGCGGCCGAGCCGCTGCGACAGCTCCGAGGTGGCGCCGCCGAGCCGCAGATGAAGCTCCTTGAGGCGCCGCGGCACCTTGACCGACCAGCTGTTGTCCCGGAAGTGCCTGCGGACCTCGCCCATGATCGTCGGGACCGCGAACGACACGAAGTCCGAACCGGCGTTGACGTCGAACCGGATGACCGCGTTCACCAGGCCGACCCGGGCCACCTGCACCAGATCGTCGCGAGACTCACCGCGGCCGTCGAAGCGGCGCGCGATGTGATCGGCCAGCGGAAGGCAGCGCTCGACGATGCGGTCACGCTGGCGCTGGAACGGCGCGGTGCCCTCGGTCAGTTCGGCCAACGTGCGGAACATGTCCAGCACATCGGCGTACTCAGAACTCGAACGCGATTTCGAGCCGCGGGATGCGGTTGCACTCACCGCGCGGGACTCACTCGCCTCGTCGTCAGGGAGATGCCGACCACCGGACCGAGGCCGTCGAGCTCCGCCCCATCGTGGAACACGCGCACGTCGTCGGTCAGGGACGTCAGGACGTGCCAGCTGAAGCTCCCTGGCGTCAGGATGTCATCGGCTGTGGAGGTGGTGGACACGTCGACCACCAACTCGTTGACCCGTGGGTCGACCACCAGCACCAGGGTGGCGTCCGGGGTGGTCGAGCGGATCAGCCGGGTGCAGGCCTCGTCGACGGCCAGCCGAAGGTCGGCCACCGCGTCGAGGTCGAGATCCTCAGAGGTCGCCAGGGCACCGATCAGAGTGCGCACCACCGCGAGGTTCTCGAGCCGGGCGGACACCCGCACCTCGACGGAACGCGGATTGCGCGCGTCAGCGTGCTCGGTGCTTTCGGCATTGGACATGGGCTGGCCTCCCGGCGATATCGACCCGAGACTACCCCAGCGTGACTGCCAGCTAATCATTCCCGGGTCCGTTCCGGTGTCGTCGATGAAGTCATGATGTGCGCCCGCATACCCAGGTAGAGGCAGCGGCCAAACGTCGTCGGCCGGAGTACGTTGCAATACATGAGCGACCTCGGGGACAGTGGCCTCGGCGACGTCGAGACGGACACCACACCGGACGTCCCGCAGGACACCGCCGTGCCACTGGAGAGTGATCCGGCCGACTGGCAGGAACAGCAGCTCGACCTGCCCGACCCCGATCCCGACGAGCGGCGCTGACGGGCACGGGTGTGACGCGACCATCGCCAGGGCCGCTTGACGCGCCATGCCAGGTTCGTCGATCGAGCACGAGGAGCTGTAGTTCCCGGGGAGGTCCGCTAGATCGCCAATACGGCTGCGGCCCAGGGCCGTTCGGCCATAGGGCGCTAGGTCTGAGTCCAGTGCTGACCGCGTAAACCGGCATGATGCCCGGCCGATTCGGCTGGACCCCTTCCGCTTTGACGGATTCGACTCAGCTGAAGAGGGGGCCGGCCAGGACCGGGAAGCCCATCGTCAGGGTCATCAGCATCAGTGTCATCAGGAACCAGCCCGCGCCCTGCCAACCCCACCATGTGCCTTCGGCCCGCCACACCCGGTAGGTGCGGACGAAGGCGCCGACGCCGCCGACGAGCAGGATGACCGGTGCGCCGAGGCCCAGCAGGGTGCGTTCGGGCCGGCCGCACGCCACCGTGTCGAGATCGACGCCGGCACCACACGTGCTGACCCACAGGGCCGCCACAACGAGAAATCCGAATCCCGCCACCGCGAACAAGACGGCCCACCTGATAGCGGCGCGGACGGTGTCGTCCTCACGTCCGAGGTGGTCACCGCGCATGGGTGCGGAGTTCCTGCGCATAGTCACAATCATCCTCGTTTCCGAGGTGTGCGGCATACCCCGGCGTGGCGGGTACCAAACGTTCAGGCTTGGACCCGCAGGTGCGCGGTGAGGAACAATCCGTCGTAGGCCTCCCGCGCCGGCAATGCCGCACCGGCATCCCCCTCGTCGCGGACGGTCATGAAGTCCGCGATGATCTGTTCGGCCAGCAGACGCAGCTTGACGTTGGTCTCCTGCGAACGCCAGCGCAGCAGATCGAAGGCCGCGTCTCCGCTGAGGCCGTAGATCAGCATCAGCATCCCCTTGGCCTGTTCGATCGCACCACGTGATTCGGCGATCTCGCTGACGGCCTCGGTGACGAGTTCCTGCGCCTGCCGGACGGACGGGGTGACATCGACGTAGAACCCGTGGGTGCCGATCACCGCGCCGTCGTCGTCGTAGATCCGGTCGCCGACCACGACGACGTCGTGCACCTTGCCCGCGACATCGATGATCCGGTGGCGGGTGCTGAAGGCCTGTGAGGTCCGCCGGATCTCCTCCAGCGTGGCCGCGACCTGACCGTGGTCGTCGGGATAGCCAGACACGTCATCGTAATTCTCCAGGGATCGGAGCAGATACCGTACGTTCGTGATGGCCTTGCTCTTGATCATCGCATTGACTCGCTCATACCATACGGAATCAAGTTCAACGCTATGGACGAATGAACAATGCAGAGCGAACCACACTGTGGACATACCAGAGCCGAACTCGATCACGTTCCACTTCTTTGAGATAGTGCGTTCCAGACACTGAGTAAATCGGTACGAGATCCACGGCTTGACCGGAAGATGCCCGGTTGTGAGCCGCACGACGGTCTCTACGAGCGCTTGTGGCGCATAGAACAGACCACCAGCATCGACGAGATGACCCTTCATGTCATGGAATCTCGTCTTACGATGCCTGTCGGCACGAATGATCTTCTCGATGACATTCATGAGCTGGTGATCAGTCGCGGTTCCGCCCCGATCGGACCTGCTGGGCCCGATGCCTGTCCAGCGTGGCCGTCACCCCGGACCGCGGCCGCCCCCGGGCCTAGGCCGCCAGCCGGCCCGCCTGGACGAGTCGGCTCCGGATCCAGTGATAGGTGTGCTCGAGGCCCTTCTCGAGGCTCACCCTCGGCTCCCACCCGAGGACCTCGCGGAGCCGGGTGTTGTCGCTGTTGCGCCCCCGGACGCCCTGCGGCTTCGAGAGATCGTAGCGCTTCCGCAGCCGCTTGCCGGCGAGGTCGGCGACGATGTCGACCAATTCGTCGATCGAGATCAGCCGGTCCTGGCCGAGATTCAGCGGCTCGGAGAAGCCCGATCGCATGAGACGGTGGATGCCCTCGACGCAGTCGTCGACGTAGCAGTACGAGCGCGTCTGCTTGCCGTCACCCCAGACCTCCACGACGTCTCCGTCCGCGGCCAGGGCCACTTTGCGACAGATCGCTGCCGGCGACTTTTCCCGCCCGCCGTCGTAGGTTCCGAGCGGGCCGAAGATGTTGTGGAAGCGGACGACGCGGGTCTCGAGGCCGAAGTCCTCGCGGTAGTGTCGGCAGAGCCGCTCCGTGTAGAGCTTCTCCCAGCCGTAGCCATCCTCGGGATCCGCCGGATAGGCATCTTCCTCGCGAAGCGGTGTCACGTCCGGCGAGTCCTGCCGGTATCCGGGATAGACGCACGCCGACGACGTGTACAGGAACCGCCTGACCCCGTTCAGGCGGGCAGCCTCCAGCGTGTGGGTGTTGATCAGCACGTTGTCGCGGCTGATCTCTGCCTTGTGGGAATGGATGAAGCCGATGCCACCCATGTTCGCGCCGAGCGCATAGACCTCCTCCACGCCGCGCGACGCCACCAGGCACGCGTCCCACCGCCTGAGGTCGAGGATCTCGAACTCGTGGGCCCGAGTCGACTCGTACTCGGGAGGCCGGAGGTCGACGCCCCGAACCCAGTAGCCCTGCTCGACCAGATAGCTCGTCAGATGGTGTCCGATGAAACCGCCAGCCCCCGTGACCAGCACCCTCCCCATGTCGCTCACTCCCCGGGCCGCGGTCACCATCCCGTGCACCGCAGGACCCTCCGCATTGTGTGGGCGCGCGTACCCCACGGCCGCGTCACTGAGGGAACTCACGCAGTGGGATGCCCCCCTCTTCGAGCCGGCTGCCGCTCACTCCGACGTAGATACACCCGAGATCGTGTCGCTCGGCTCGATGCGTGTATCGAAATGGCGCCAGGAAGCCATTGAACAGCCGGAAGAGCGCATACGGCGTCCCCTCGATGTACTCACAGGCGTCCCTGAGAAAACGCCGGCTAGCGATCCATGTCTCGTTGTACTCGAACGAAAAGATGTCGATTGCTTGCCGGTTGAGCAGTCGCTCAGCACCCTCGAGCACGTGCAGGTCATGCCCCTCGACATCGATCTTCACGAGATCGATCCTCGAGTGACCTCGCTTCTCCAGGAAATCGTCGAGCGTGACGGTTTCCACGCGATATCTCTCCGCACGGGTCTCGCGACCAACGGCCAGGCTGCTCGACCCGTCCCCTGAATCGTAGAACTCCATCTCCGACTGCCGATTCGACACCGCCAGCGGCAGCAATTCGACCCGGGGCTCATGAGCGAAGTTGACCGCGAATCCTGGCTGCATGGACCTCGCCGGCTCGAACCCGATGATCCGGGCGTACGGCCGTTGTCTCAGGGCCTCTCGCGTGAACGTCCCCCGGTTGAAGCCAACGTCCAGAACCAGCGGTTCTCTCGGGAGAAGCGAGAGCAGCCAGTATTCGCCATTGGACTCTGCCAACAGCGACCGATTCATCACGACGTATTCCCAACGTCGAGCGAAGGCGGAGTAGGCTTTCACCATGTGCAGGCCGAACCGCGACCAGAACACTGACTGCAAAGCTCGATGCCGCTTCCCTCGATTCATGAGCGACCGGCGTCAGGCTGAACGCCGTGGCGATGGACCGCCCCCAGCGAGACGCCCGAAGTCAGCACCGTAGAGACGAGGACACTCATCTGATGGCCAGTTCAGTTCGTCGCGACGATGGCATCGTCGGCGCCAATGACCGGGTCAACGGCGGCAGTCGACCCATCGCCTCACCACCCGGTCCGGCGCAGGACCTTCAGCACCGTGAGCCCGAGGATTCGAAGGTCCAGCCAGATCGACCAGGAGTCGATGTAGCGACAGTCGAGCTTGACGATTTCCTCGAAGTCCCGGATCTCCTGGTTGCCGGCGAGCTGCCACAGCCCGGTGATGCCGGGCTTCATCGAAAGGCGTCGGCGGTGATGGGGACGATAGCACTCCACTTCGTCCAGCGTCGGCGGGCGCGTGCCCACGAGACTCATGTCACCACGCAGGACGTTCCAGAACTGAGGCAGCTCGTCCAGGTGCCGCGCGCGCAGCCACTTGCCCAGCGGCGTGACCCGCGGATCATCGCGGAGCTTGAACATCGCGCCCTGCATCTCGTTGACGGCGTGGAGCTCGGCCTGCCGCGCCTCGGCATCCACGTACATCGTGCGGAACTTGTAGAGGGCGAACAGGCGTCGGTTCCGGCCCACTCGAACCTGCGAGAAGAGGACGGGTCCCGGGGAGTCCTCATGGATCCGGCGCGCGTACCGCGCGTAGACCACCAGGAACACGGCCAGGCCGACCAGAGCCCCGGCCACGTCCATCGCGCGCTTCACCGCAAGCGCCCAGGGCGGTCTCCGAAGGGGGTCGAGGGAGACGATCCCGACGCCGTCCACCCAGGCCAGGTCCTGATGCGTCCATCGCCGCAGGGGCAGGTCGAGGACGAGCCGCGCGGATATCCCGATCTCCTGGCAGAGGTCGAGGTGCTCCTCCACCTGAGGGAACTCCCGCGGGCTGATGGCGAACACGACCTCGTCCGTGGGCTGGTGCCGGACGATCTCGGGCAGATCTTTCAGCCGCCCGACGATCGGCACCCCGGCGACCTCCTCGTCCGGGCCCGACGCCCCGTCGTCGACGACCCCGATGACGCGCACGCCCCAGTACGGATGCTCCCGGAGGAACTCCAGATAGCGCCCGGCCCGGTCCACGGTTCCGACGATGAGCGTGTGGCGGGCGTTGTGACCCTGGCGCCGCCAGTGGCGGAGCAGACTCACGATCGCGAGCTTCTCGGTCGCCAGCCCCACGAAGCTGATCAGGACGAAGAACTGCATCAGGAGCCGGCTGACCTCCCAGCGAGCGGCCACGAACAGCACGCTCATCACCAGGAGGGCGCCGACCGCCTGGACCTTCACGAGGTTGGTCAGGAGCTCGGCGCGCGGCCGGTAGCGGAACGACTCGTAGAAGCCGAATCGATTGAGCGCCCACGCCCAGATCGCGAGCGTCACCGCCAGGAGCCACAGGTACTCGCCGAACGGCAGGAGCGGGCCGCGCCCGGCGGGTGGCATCCGGTCCCGCAGGACGTAGGCGAGCAGGAACGACCCGGCCACGACCACGAGATCGCAGGCGACCGCCGCCCGTCGCAGCGGCGCCGAGCGCTCAGCGAGCATGCGTCACCAGCGTGTCGGGCTCCCGCACGTCCTCGTCCTCGTGGCTCGGCGACGGCCACTGGGGCCATGCGCCGTTCGCCGCGACCCGGGTAAAGTGACGCTCCATCTCGGGCAGCAGCCGATCGCGGCCCCAGTGGCGCCGCGCATGGGCCCGCCCCTGCTCCCCCATCGCCCGTCGCCGGCGCGGGTCGCGGCGGAGCGCCCGGATCGCGTCGAGGAGGGTCGCGGGATCCTCGGCGGGGACCACCAGGCCGGCATCCGCCTCGTTCACGACCCGGGCGACCTCGCTGCTCGCGTTGAGCGAGGCGATGACCGGGCGGCCGGCCGCCAGGAGCGTGAGCACCTTCGACGGGAACACGATGTCGGCGACGACTCGCTGCTGCGTCACGAGCGCCACGTCGGCGGCTGCGAGGAGCTCACGGAAGGTCGACTCGGGCTGCAGCGGCAGGATGCGGACGTTGGGAAGCCTGGCCGCGGCCACTCGCGCCTCGAGAGCCGGTCGCACCGCCCCGTCTCCGACGAGGAGGTACACGATGTCCGGGTCCGAGCGCGAACGTTGGGCCGCATCGATGACGACGCCGAGGCCCTGTTTGACGCCCATGTTCCCGACGTGAACCACCAGGAATCCGCCGCCGAGACCGAACCGCTGGCGGACCGCCGACCCGTCGCCGTGGAGCGGGAGGTCGAACAGGGTCGGGTCCGCCCAGTCGGGGAGAAGCGCGACCCGCTCCGGGGGGATGCCCTTGGAGAGGATCCTCCGCCGCATGTCGACCGTCAGCGTCGAGACCAGCGCCGCCCGCCGGTAGGCCAGGCGCTCGAGGCCGTAGAGCAAGCGCACCATCGCCCCCGCCCGAAGCATCCCGAGATCGACGGCGGCGTCGGGCTGGAGATCCGGCACGTGAAATACGTAGGGCACGCCCCAGACTCGACTCAGAACGAGGGAGCTCACCGCGAGGCCCAGCGGCGGCGACACGGTCACGAGGAGCTGGGGCGGCGAGGCGACGAGGGCCCGGAGGCAGGAGGACGCGACGAATGATGCCTCGTGGAGGACGCGTTGGGCCGTCGTGACCCGGGCCGGCACGTGAAGCCACGAGCGCAGGATGCGCACGCCGTTCCGGGTCTCCCGGGCGACGAGGCGACCTCGGTAAGCGTCGTCGATCAGCCAGCGCGGGTAGTACGGAAAGCCCGTGCACATGGTCGTGTCGTGGCCCCGGCTGGCGAGGTACTCGCAGCGACCGGTGTTGAACACCGCGATCCCGGTCTCTTCCGGCCAGTAGTTGATTCCGAGCATCAGAAGGCGCATGGCCCGAAACCTACCGGTCGCCGCCCCGGGCGGCACCCAGTGCGAGCTTGTTGCCGAAGCGTCCGAAGGCGAGATTCGTGCCCCAGAAGCCAAACCGGAACAGCCGGAACCACAGCGCGCGATCGAACCATCGGAACCATCGCCCGGGCTCGTGCGGGTAGTACATCAGCGTCCGCCGCCAGGCGACCTGGCGGAATCCCGCCGCCCGGAGCGCGGCCGCCACGTCCCGGGCGACGAGGCGCTCGACCCGGTTCCCAGCCTCCTCGATCTCTTCGGCGAGGCCGAGGGTCACGGCCAGGCGAGTCAGCGCAGCCCGGGCCGGCTCCAGGATCAGCACCCCCTCGGCCGCAACCCGCGCCATCTCGGCGATCGCGCGGTTGGGATCCGGCAGGTGATGGAGACCGTCGTGCACCGCGACGACCTCGAAGCTCCGGTCTCGGAACGGGAGCGCCGCGGCATCGGCCACCTGGAAGTCGGCCGCAAACCCGTAGCGGCGCGCTCGCTCCCGGGCCCGCCCCACCGCCCCCGGCGAAAGGTCGATCCCGGTGACCCGGGCGCCGCGACGGACCAGCGCCTCGGTGAGAAGCCCGGAGCCACAGCACACCTCGAGGACGCTGCGGCCGGCCACGTCCAGGCCGAGCACGGCGAGGCCTGTCCGGAACTTGTGTCCGATCAGGAACTCGTAGAGCCGCCCGCAGTCTCGGGGCCGCCGGATCTCGAACTCGGGGTCCGAGACCTCGTCGTAGTAGTGTTGCTGGTGCGCGTGAGTCACTTGAGCACCGTGACCTTCTCCGGCGCGAGCAGCCGCAGGGCCTCGCCGACGCCGGTGAACGCGTTTCCGCTGAGGACGGCTCCCTCCACATTGCCGTCGAGCTCGATGCCGACCGGCGTGTGCGCGATTCGGTTCTGGTCGACGACGAGATCGCGGACGGCCACAAAGCGCGCGAGCCGCCGCTCGCCCCCATAGCCCCACATGACCAAGATCCGGTACCCGCGAGACAGCCGGTTGCCGCGGAATACCGCCCCCCGGACGTACTCGAAGCGCTGCCCCAGATTCGTCAGCCAGCCCGCGATGGTGAACCCGAGGTATCCGTACTCGGCGCGGGCCTCGGGCGTCGGGCCGGACGGCCCCACGCCGGCGTGAGACGTCACGGCGGCCTCCAGCGTGTTGTCCAGCCACTGGATGAACCACCCGCTGAGCCCCCACATGCCTTGGCTGCGTGTGACTGAGTTCCCGTCAAACGTGCAGTCGTAGAGCGCCCCCCAGAACTGCAGGAACACGCTGACGTCTTCCGCCGAGTTCCGGTGGAAGATGCAGTGACCCATCATCCGGTGAAGCAGCACCACGCTGCTTTGGTCCGGCTCCACATCCCAGTCCTGCTTCACTCGGACGGCTTGCGCATCGTTCTCCTCGACGGGGCGGTACTGTCCAGCGCCCCGCCCGCTCACGATGAGGGCGTCGAAGGGGCGATAGGCGCCGGGCGCGAGCCCGGCCTGCTCGAAGTGAATGGTTCGCCCCGACACCGACGCGACATGACCGACCCACGGCTGAACGCGCGCGCCCGGGCCGTAGATCCAGCCCTGGAGTCGATTGATGTCGAACGCGAGCGACTCACGCTCGCCGCGCCCCAGGTTCTGACCCACGTTGCCGGCGCCGTAGATGTAGCGGAGCGGCAGCCGCCCGGGCCGCCAGGTCGAGACACCGTCGATCCAATTTCCCTCGAAGACGATGTGCTGACCACCGATATCCGTCCACGAGACCCCCATCGGATTGCTGAACCGGTTCCCGGTGAACCGCCCGTTTCGGATGTCGAGGAAGCGCTGGGCGCCGACGAACTCAGAGTCGGATACCTCGAGCGATAGGACGCCGGCGATCGCCACCGCGAGAGCTCGGTCATGCGTGTCGATGATCCCCCAGCGGGAGAATGGCCACTGCGGGTCGCTCTCGGCGCGTGCGCTCGGCCGCCCCGAGTGCGGCAGGTAGTGGATGCGCACCGCGCGCAGGAAGACGTCCCGGGCGAGGGTAGCTTCGGCCTCGGGGATCGGGCCCAGGTCAGCGGATCCCGGCCGGGGAAGCGCGTCGCGCAGCAACCCATCGAAGGCGTCGTGACGCAGGACCGTACGCGCATTCCGCACCATGAGCGAGAGCCGCTCGAGGCCGTACTCCCCGGACCCGGTGAGGGCGGTCGGGATGAAGTCGGAAGGCGACCGCGGGGCACTCTGAGGCCACTTGAGCCACGTCAGGTCCTTGCCCTCACCTCGTACCACGACACGGTTCGGCAAGTGGAAGGTCCCGGTGAGGCGGTATGTGCCGGCCGGACAGAACACGACGCCGCCGCCATTGCGCTCCGCCGCCCGGAGCGCCCGGCGGAAGGCGTCGCTGTCGTCCGTCACGTTGTCGCCGCGGGCGCCGAACTCTCGCACGTTCAAGACCCCGTCGGGCCACGCGGCAGGGAGGCGGACGCGGAGAGGCCGGCCACCGCCCCAGCCGAGCGGGCCGCCGAAGCCGTTGTGCAGCCAGACCGCGTACTCCCCTGCCGGCACCGAGCGGGGCACGGAGGCCACGACGCTGTACTTCTCGGCGCCGAGCACCGCGAGCGAGACGACCCGGCCGTCCGTCCCCCGCAGGACGACCCGCCGCCCGCCGGGGCCGTCCCGGCCGAGGTTCCGCCCGATGATCTGGATGGCGTCTCCCGGCGCCGCCTCGTTCTCCGCCAGGCCGGGAAGGAGCCGGGTCGGCTGCACCCAGTCGATCTGAGGCACTCCGATCAGCCGCGGTCCGCTGCCCACATCCATCGCCAGCACGCCCGGCGCCAGCGAGGGGGGAAGGACCAGCTTGAGCGAGGCGCTCGATGGCTGGACGCTGGGTACCCGAACCGCCTGGGCTCCGGCCGGCACCGACCCCGGGGGAGGCGTGCCCGGTTCCGCGTCCGGAAGTCGCCAGATCCTGGCCTCGCGGACCTCGGCCAGGTCAGCGCCGTAGAGCAGGACTACGTCTCCCGGGTCGGCCGGTTCAGACACCCACAGGATGGTCGGCCCCGCGGCGGCGCTCGGGCACGGAAGCAGGCAGAGGGCGAGGACGAGCATTCCCGCTCCGCTCTGCAGGAGGACGCGCCAGCGCCGGTCCCGGCGTGGCCGCCCGTTCCGGACGCCGTCGGGCACGACGGCCGTCACCCGGCGTTCCCGGGCGGCGGGCCAGGTCGATCCACCCTGCGCGCCACCACGAAGACCGCCCGCCAGATCGGCCACACGCGGCCGAGCGTCTGCCACTCGAGGGAACGGAAGCCGGCGCGCCAGAGGCACCGGTCCAGGGATTGCCGGGTGAAGAACCGGATGGGACTCCGGACCGGGTCGTAGTGCCTCTCGAATGCGACGAGCGCGATGAGAACGTTCTTGACCAGCCCGTGGTAGGGCGTTGTCAGCAACAGGAGCCCGCCAGGCTTGAGCACGCGATTCAGCTCGGCCAGGGCACCGTGGACATCGAAGAGATGCTCCAGCACCTCGCCAACCAAGATGGCGTCGAAGCTCTCGTCGTGGAACGGCAGCCGCTCCTCCAGGGAGGCGATCTGGACGTCGGCCCCCGGGCAGCGCCGACGGGCCCGGGCCGCGGCGGCCTCGGCGACCTCGATGCCCGTGACGCGAAAACTCAGCCGGTTGAGGAAGGCCAAAAAGGCGCCGTCGCCGCACCCCGCGTCGAGCACGTGGCGGCCTCCGTTGGGACGGCCGTTGAGCAATGGCCGAAGGGCCGCCTCGAGGCGAACCATGCGCTCGGCCGTCATCGGATCGCTCTGAGGGGGAGCGTAGTCCTGCTGCCAGTAGCCCTCGTAGAACTGCTTCACTCGCACGTTCGCGCCTCCCTCCATGACCGCACGTTCAAGTCGCGCTCGCGCGACCCGACAATTTCCCGGTAGACCTCGACCATCCGTTCGCCCGCGGCCGGCCAGCTGAATCGCTCGGCGACGAGACGCCGGCCCTGGGTTCCCATGGCGGCTCGTCCCGCCGAGTCGTCGAGCAGCGCTGCCAGCGCACGACTCACCTCGCCTGCATCGCAGGGAACAACGAGCCCGGCCCCGGCGGCCGCGACCTCGCGGCAGATGTTGACCCGGTCGGAGATGATGATTGGCAGCCCGCACGCCATGGCCTCGACCACGGCGACGCCGAAGTTCTCGGTGTAGGAGGGCAGCACGAACACGTCGGCGGCCCGTAAGGCGGCGAGCTTCCGCCGTCCGAGCAACATCCCCGTGAAGGTTGTGCGGTGGAGGACCCCTTCGGCCTCGAGCCAGCCGCGTACGGCGCGGCCGTATCCGTCGTCGTCGGGACCCGCCAGCACCAGGTGCACGTCGGCGCGCTGCCGCGCCAGCCGGCCGAACGCCGCGGCCAGGATGTCGAGCCCCTTCTTGGGGTTCAGCCGGCCAAGGAACAGCACGATCGAGCGGTCCCGGGTCTCCGGCCACTCGTCGCGGAATGCGGTGCCCGCTGGACCACCGTCGGCGTACTGCTCGGCGTACACGCCGGGCGCGACAACCACTCTCCGGGCGACGAGGCCCAGGGGCCGGGTCAGCTCCTCCTCCTCTTGCGTGGTGAAGTGGATCGCCGCCGCCCGGTTGAGGTTCCGCCATTCGAACAGGCGCTCGTAGAGCCACTTGCGCCCGCGATGGTGGCGGAAGTGGTACGGATCGAGCGTCCCGTGCGGTCGGACCAGGTATGGAACTCCTGCGCGGCGGCAGTAGTGGGCGGCGACGGTCGACGGGAAAAAGTAGAGCGAGTGGATGTGGACAACGTCCTGCTCGGGGATCGCGCGCCGCAGCGCGCGGGCGAGCGGCAGGGACATGGCGTACCGACGAGGCGCCTGTACCGGGAAGTATCGGATCTCGACGGCGTTCGTCCAGACCGGGATGTCCGTCGGCACCTCGAGCGTGTCCCGGCCGTCGACGTTGGTGGTGTAGATCGCTACCTGCTCCCCCCGCCGTGCCAGTTCCTGGCACAGCTCGAGGCACACCTGGGACGGCCCGCCGTATCGCGGCGCGAGGGTCGAGATCACGTGGAGTATCCGCATCGGCTTCATCCCTCCGCCGCCTCCCGATAGGCGGCGGCGAGCCTAGGGCCGCACGCTTCCGGCGAGAAGAGCCGACTGGCTTCCCGGCCGGCGTCGCTCATCTCCTTGCGCATCCGGGGGTTGCCCGCTATCTCGACGACTCCATCCGCCATCCCCTCGATGTCGTCGGGCGCATACAGGGCGGCCGCCTCCCCTGCCAGCTCCGGGATGGCGCCGGCCCTCGACCCGACGACTGGCAGGCCGGCGGCCATCGCCTCGACCACTGGCCGGCAGAACCCTTCATGGAAGGACGGGTAGAGCAGAACGCTCGCGGCCTGGTAGATCCCCACAAGCTCCTCGGTCGACACTCGGCCAACTTGCCGAACCGTCTCGGGTGGGACGCCGCCGCGCCACAACGCCCCGAGCTCCGCGGGGCCGAGGGGGGCGCCGACCTTCACGAGCCGGACCGAGCGTCCGACGCGGGCGCGCAGCCGACCGATCACGGCGCAGACCGAGGCGACGTTCTTCCGGGCATCGTTGCTGCCCACGTGCAGCACCACGAGGTCGTCCGGGCGGAGCTCCAGACGTGTCTGGATCCGCGCGATCTGAGCCGCATCTCGAGCCGCCCAGAACTCCGGGGCGATGCTCTCGAAGACCACCCGTATCCGAGCGGACGGGATACGTAGGTAGCGCCGGCACTCGTCTCCACTGTGCCGGGAGACGGCAAGAATCATCCGGGCCCGTCGAAGCGCCCGGAGACGCATCGAGGTCGGCAGCACGCGGACCCGCGCCGGCGCTCCCGGGAAGTGCACGTCGCCTCGCAAGAGCGCCAGCGGGTAGAGATCGTGGCAGGTCACCACCGTCCGCGCGCGAGGGAGCCGCCACAGGAGCGGCGCGTTCCCGTGGTCGGCGACGTGGTACACGTCGGCCGGCTGCGCCGCCGACCACGCCGGGTACCGGACGTAGCGCATCCAGCGACTCTCGACCCAGCCAACTCGGAGCCGGTCCGCGAACGGTGGCCTCAGTAGCGTGGGGGCGATCCCCACCACGCCGGCCAGCGACTCCATCAGCCCAGCCGCGTAGAGCTGCATGCTGACGCCCGCGTGGAAAGGCAGCGTGGGCAGCACCCCGACCCGCAGACCCGTCGACCCCCTCCGCATCAGGCGGGTCCTCCAACACCGGCGTGCGCCTTCAGGCACGCCCCGACGATCCCGGCCGCACACCGCTCGATGCTGTACTGGTCCACCAGCTCCCGGCTCCGTTCCCCGAACGCCACGCGCATCCGCGGGTGTTCCACCAGCGTCCGGATGGCGTGCGCCAGGGCATCGAGATCGCGATGGGGGACGACGAAGCCGTTCCACTCGGGTCGCACGAGGTCACGGGCGCACCCGACCTTGTCAGAGACAACGAGCGGCAGCGCGAAGTTCATGGCCTCGTTCACCACGAGCCCCCAGGTCTCGTGCCGCGCGGACGGCAGGACCAGCAGGTCGGCGGCGGTGTACGCGGCTGGCAGCTCGGATTGGTTCAAAAACCCCGCCAGCAAGACCCCGGGGATCTCCCGGCGTCGTACGAGGTCCTCGATGGCGGCGCGCTGGGCGCCGTCGCCCACCAGGAGAAGCCAGCATGCCGACTGCCGGCGGACCCGCTCGTAGGCCTCGACCAAAGCGAGCGGCTGCTTCCTTTCGATCAGCTTCCCGCAGAACAGCACGACGGGCGCATCGTCGGTGATGCCGAAGCGGGCGCGAATCGCCGCGCGCTCTCGCCCCAGGGTGACCGCCCGCTCGCGGAACGTCTGGTTGTCCACGCAGTGCGGCGCCGCGACGAGCCGGTGGGCCGGCATCCCGTACCGGGCGAAGTACCGCCGGCTCTCTACGCCGACGTAGAGCCCCGTCGCCTGGCTGAACAGCGCGCGCAGAACCACGGTCTTCGCGGCCTGCCGCCACCAGGGTCGGGGGTGGAGCAGAGTCTGATCCTCGCGGATCAGGAGGCGGGCCCCGGCGAGCCGGGCGCCCGCCGCCGCCAGGAGACTCGTCGGGTGGTTATAGCCGTGAAGCCAGACGACGTCGTACCGACGGCCAACCACCTCCCGCAACACGTCCCAGTTGGGCCCCTGACGCCACGCCTGGCCGAGTCCGGCGCGTGACGCGCTCGGGCAGAATCTCGCGCGGTAGCCGTTCAGGAGTGTCGTGTCCCACCGTACGGTCCGTCCGAAGCCCGGGTCGTAGAACTCCTCCAGGCTCGCCGCCGAGTAGTAGTACACGGTCAGGTCGATCTCCGCCCGCGACGCGAGCTCCCGATAGAGCGGGACGTAGTACTGGATCGGATGCGAGACGAGATGGGCGACGCGCACCGGCGCGGCCTCGCTCGCCCTCCTCGCGCCTACGACGTGCGCCGGCGCTGCGACCCGCTCGCGGCTCAGGTTGCCCATGCCTGCTTCCCGACCCCGGGATGCGGACGCGCGATGGCGAGCCAGCGCTCGAGCCGGCGCCCGGCAAGGCGATCGACGATCAGGAGCGCGGCGATGACTCGCCCGACCGCGAACAGATCCGTCACGTTCGCCTCGACCTGGACCGCCAGCGAGACGCCGAGACCGTACACCCACAGCCCGAGCAGTGAGCTCCGGGCCCGCCCTCCGGCACGCTCGCAGATTCCCAGAAGGACACCCAGCAGCGCCATGTAGAGGACCGCGCCAGGAATGCCGCCGTCCGCATAGCCATGCGTGAGCACCGTGCTCGCCATGTCGACGATCGGCAGCCCGTAGTGCTCTTGGACAAGCTCCTCGACCTGCCATGTCTCCGAGGCCATGAGCTGCTCTTTCCCTGCCCAGATCGCCCGAGGGACCGTCGCGACGGCGGCCGCACGGAGCGCGTCGCCTGCCATCACGGGCGCTCCCTCGCCCTGCGCGGCCATCACGTCCAGCAGGAGATCGAGGAAGCGCGACCGCTGGTGCACGTTGTCCAGAAACCTGCTGCCCGGCTCGAAGGACGCTCCGAGGTCGAAGGTTGCGAGGGCCCCGGGGACAACCTCGCGAAAGAGGACGTCCGCGCGCATCACGGAGTCCACGCGGTACAGTCCAGCCTGGTTTGCCGCGGTTCGAAGATGGAACATGAAGGGCCACATCACGAGCGCGGCGAAGGCCGCCACGGCGCCATAGAGGGCCAGCCGGCGGAGCGGGAGTCGCCGGCTGGTCCGGAGACTGACGATGAGCAGCGCGAGGATCACCTCGAACAGGAGTCGACGCGACCAGAGAGCCGCGTACGCGAGTTCGCCGGCGACGATCACGAAGCCGACCACGCACCGCGGCCGGTGGCGGTCCATCAGCAGCACCGCTCCCAGGAACAGGACGAGCGGCCGAGCGAGATGGGTCAGCTGGATGGCCAGCGATACCTCCGCCTCCGCTCCTTTCATGATATTGCCGTGGGCGAGGACCAGGCCCTGCGTTGCGCCATAGGCGCGAAGGGCCCAGACCGCTCCGGCGCTGGCCAGCAGCACGACCAGCGGCGCCGCGGTCAGGCGTGTCCAGATCGACGGGCCTGGGACGTCGGCGTGACGCCGGGTGACGAGCTGGTACCCTGCCCAGCTTCCGATCAGCCCGACGCCGACCACGAGCAACGCCTGGCATGCGAGACGGACGCGCGGCCCGCTGAGGACACCCGGGTCCAGTCCGATGATGCCGTCCGCCGAGAAGAACAGGACCGCGAACAGGAGCGACACCGCCCACAGATCCAGGCGTGCCGGTCGCCGCCGGTAGACGTAGAGCCAGTAGGCGACGCCGAGGGTCGGGAATGCCCACGACAACGCCCGATAGGCGGCGAGGGGATGCACGCCTCCGAGATCATTCACCACCACGACGAGCGCCGCCGCTCCGACCAGGAGCGCGAGAGTGACGAGCTCGGGGGCCGACCCGGCTAGCGTCCCAGCGCCTCGCATATCACTCGCTCCATGACTCGCTCGTTGAGATGGCCGTTCTTCACGCAGCGCTGGCGGCCGGCTTCAGTGACGGCGCCGCGGTGGTGGCTCCGGGCGATCAGCTCCAGACAGCGCGCGGCGCACTCCTCGGCGTCACTCCAGAACACCGCCTCCTCGCCCTCCCGGTACAGGTCGCGATGCTCGCTCGTCCGCTCGGCGCACAACAGACCTCCGGCGAACGGGATCTCGATCGAGCGTCCGGTGTGCAGGTCGCGGTTCGCCTTGGAGAGGAGGCCGAGGGACAGTTTCGCGGCGCGGATCGCCTTCACGTAGTCGTCACCAGAAATCGCGGGTCCGCGCCAGACCCGACGGAGCGTTGGCCACTCATGCGCCTTCTGCCAGCCGTCGCCGTAGATGGACAGCGGCACGCCGCGGCGGACGAGCTCGGCCATGAATGGACCCCGCTCGGGCATCCATGTGCCCACGAAGAGCACGTCGTTGTCCCACTGCACCCGATCCGCCGGCGTCAGCGCCCTCGGTGCGTGGGCCTCCTCGTCGGCGCTCCGGTACACGCGGAGGACGCGCTGGGCGCCGCGCGCGTACGCTTCCGGGACGTTGACCTGACGCCGCACGACCACCAGGTCGTAGAGCGGAACCGCCTTGAGATGGAGCCGCCATCGCCGCCCGTCGCGCTGGCCATAGGGGTCGTCCACGTTGTAGTTGACGACGAGCCGGCAGCAGCGCTTCAGGTCCCGCACCAGCGCCGGGCCGATCAATTCGCCGCCATCCACAAGGGCAAGCGACCACTCGGCCTTCGGCATGAGGGCGAGCACCCGGCGGCGAATGAACTCCTCGAGGAACAGCGCGCCGCTCCGCCAAGTCCATCGGGCCACCCACGGCGATGTCCCGATGAAGGCGCGAGGGTCGACGACGTGGATCCGATGCCCCAGGCGGTGCAGGGCACGAGCCCGGTGTCGGGACGTGCCGCTATTCGGCCCCACGTACAGGATGTCCACTTGATTCATGCCGTCACGAACGCTTGTGGCCGCCTTCGCTCGCTCGTGGTCGTTCCGTGGCTCACGGGCTGTCACGGGCCCGCCCGATCGAGGAGGGCTCGATACGTTCGGTCCACGGCCGCGCCGTATGCTTGCCAGCCCCCGAGTGCGGCGACGCGCTGTAGCGCCGCCTCAGCCATTCGCTCCCGCTCCGCCGGATGCTCGAGCATCCATTCCAGTCGCTCCCGGATGGCGCCGCTGTCCCGGATGGGCACGACGAACCCCTCCTTTCCGTCCGTCAGCAGGTCCTCGACGCCGGTATTGGCGGTGGCGATGACCGGCAACCCACACGCCATCGCCTGCACCTGGACTCGACCAAGCCCTTCCTCGACGGATGGGAGGACGAGGACGCTACCCTGGCTATAGGTCTCGGCCAGCCGGCTCGAGTGCACGAATCCCTTGTGGGTGAAGAGGTCGCCGTGCCGGTCTAGCAAAGCTCTGGCTTCGCGTGACACGGCCCCCACCAGCCACAGGTCGAGGCGGTTCCGCCGGACGAGCGGACGGACCGCCTCCAGCAGATAGCCGATCCCTTTGCGGATAGACACGCTGCCCACGAAGAGCACCCGGAAGCGTCCGTCGTGGCGAGGACGGGGGGAGAACAGCGACAGGTTCGCGCCGTACGGACAGAGGTGGAGCTTGCGGGCGGGGACGCCATGCTCCAGGAACGTCCGCAGGACGAATCGCGAGGGCACGGCGATCGCGTCCGCCGACTCGTACTCGGCCAGCTCTCGAGCGACCACCCAATCCGGGAAGCCGCCGTGCTTCGGGCAGGACCAGCGCGCGAACTCGTCTTCGAGGATGGCCTTCTGGAAGAGGATGTGCGACGAGCCCCGGCTACAGACGTGGCGCCCTCCCCGGCGTTGGACAGCCGCCCCGGCCTCGAGACCCCAGCCCGAAAGCGTGTCGACGATCTCGACGTCGTCCAGATGCCGAGCGGCCCAGGCCCCGAGTTCCGACCGAGCCCGGCGCCCCATCCACCAGAACCAGCTTTCGGGCAGATCGATGCGGAGGCGGCCGAGACGACGCAGCGCCTGGGCCCAGGTCGCCCAGCCGAGCTTGACGTGGATCCGGCGGGCCGCCGTCCGATCGACCATCCACCCGGGTGTCGCCGTGAACAGCGAAACGTCCCAGCCGCGGCGGCTCAGCTCCCTCGCGTGGTCGAACATCCAAAAGGGAATGTGGGCCACCAGCCCCACTCGCCCTTCGCTTGGCGTCGGAGCCCGCAGGACCGCCGACGGCGTCGCCTCCGGTGCCGTGGACCGGGTGCCGTTCCTGGCGATCATCCGCAACGCTCCTTCACGCTCGCTGGGCCGCTCCGGGGAGCTGGAGACGCACGAGGGACGCCCGGCCCTCCCGGGCGAGGAACGCGCGCTCGTCCTCGGTCAGTCCGGTAGTCCATGCCACGAGCAGACTCACGATCAGAGACACGGCTCCCACCTCGAGCCAGCGGAGCGGCAGCGGGCCGACGGCCACTCGGGCGACTGCCCACGCCGTGGTGAATACGACGGCGGCGGCGATGGCCACCATCCCCCACTGGCGCAAGGCAAAGCGCCGGTACTCTTCCCGAACCAGGCGACACGCCTCTCGGGGCACGAACACGTAGCAGGCCAGTGCCTCCCCAACGATCACCCCAATGGGTACCGCTGCCAGCTCGTAGCGGCCGATGAGCAGCGCCGCGACGGCGAGGCCCGTCACGCTCGACACGGCGGTGGCGAGCGCGACGTTTCGTGGGCGGTTGGTCGCCAGCGGCAGGACGCTGCTGGCCATCCACGGTGCCTGGAGCACGACCTGGACCAGAAGGAGGCGGAGCAAGCGTCCGTCGGCCGCAAGCTTGCCGCCGGTCCACATGGCGATCACGTCCTCCCCCACCTGCCACAGGGCGGCCGCGAAGGCGATGGCCAGTGCGCTGCTCCCGGTCACCACCAGGCGGTGGATCAGCCGGAGCCGGCGCTGGTCGCCCATCGCTTCCATCGCGGTCAAGTGGGGCCAGAGAGCGTTGTTGACCGTGAAGACCACCTGGCGAACGACGCTGGTCAGCGTCCGCGAGGTAACGAAGACGGCGACCGCCGCTCCACCCAGCTGCGTGACGATCAGGAGTACCGACCCCTGCAGCGTGATCGCGGTCGCGAGCAGCATCAGCGCGAAGAGAAGGCTCGGCACCATGAGCT
Organism: uncultured Candidatus Rokubacteria bacterium; assembly: GCA_963812945.1. Classification (GTDB taxonomy): domain Bacteria; phylum Methylomirabilota; class Methylomirabilia; order Rokubacteriales; family DASRDR01; genus DASRDR01. The sequence continues at coordinate 26,561 of CAWEXD010000004.1, forward strand.
CGCGCAGCGCCAGCAGGTCAGCGGCGGCCAGCCGGGGCATGAGGGCGGGCCAGCGGCGCCGGCCGTGCCAGACCACGAAACCCGCGACGGCAAGGAGCGGGATCAACTGGGCCCCGGCCAGGGCCCGCATTCCGCCCCCCAGACCGAGCACGACGGGCACCAAGGCGAACGTCGTGAGCAAGATTGTGTTCCCGAGCCATGCGGACCAGGCGTGCCGCCCGGTCGTCCGGTAGATGGCCGACAGGAACCCCACCGGCATGGCCAGGAGAACGCGGATGCCGAGCAGCCACGCGACCCATGCCGCCTCACCGGGGGGAATCGTTCGGAGTCCGAGCGTCTCGGCCACCGGGAGCCGCCAGACGGCAACGGCAAGGAGTAGCCCGCCCGCGCCGGCCAGCGCGAGGTAGAACCCGAGCGCCGAGGCCTGGTATCGCGCGTAGGCGGCGAGATCGCCCCGCGCGTATAGCTGGGTCAGCCGATTGGTCCCGGCGGTGTTCACTCCCAGATCGAGGGCTGATAGATACCCGGTCAGCGAAGCCAGGGCGAGCCACTCCCCGAACGTGGCGACCGACCAGTAGTGCAGGTAGAGCGGGACGAGGATCAGGTGGCCGAGGATGCGGATCCCCTGCCCGGAGACCACGGCCGCAAACCCTCGCGCGATCCGACCCCTGACCGAGGACCGGGGTGCCTCGACCTGAGCTTCAGTCCTCGCGGACACGGTCAGCGCTCCCCTCTCAACGGTGTCTCGCCGGTCGCTCACGGCGCGGGGGCCCCGGCTCGAGGGGGCGGGTCCTTACGAGGCTCCGGGCGAGGCGCGGGGCGGGGCTGCGGGCCGGGCCCCGGCCTGCCGGAGGCGGACCCGTCGGGCGCCGGCGCGAGCCACTTCTCCAGCAGCTTCGGCGCCGGCGGAAGCGGGGCGGGCGGAAGCGGGGCCGGGCCGAGCTGGAGAAGCCCGATCGCGACCAGGCCGAGCAGGGTCAGCCCGACCCCCGCGATCATCACCGGGATCCACCGCCGGCGCCGGCCCCCGGGGAGCCATCCGCCCCATGCGGAAGCCGGAGGGCCCGCCAGTCCCGCCCGCCCGAGCTCGGCGTCGTAGCGGCGGCGCCGCTCCGGATCGCGGAGCGTCTCGTAGGCCTCGATCAGCCGCTGGGCTTGAGCGTCGAGCCAGGCATTCTGCCCGCCGAACCGGTCCGGGTGATACCGGCGAATGGCCGCGGCCCAGTGCTGGCGGATCTCGCGCGTGCTCGCGCGAGGCGCGACACCGAGGATCTCGTAGAAGGTGCCGGCGGGGGGCAGGAGGAGACCCGCGAGGGTCCGCTGGGCCCGTCGGGCGAGCTCCTCGATCGCGACGCCGCGCTCCTCGCTGACCTCCCGCAGGACGTCCGCGTGCTCCGATCTCTCCGCCCGGGACAGATCGGCCAGGATCTGGGGCAGCACGTCGTCGTCGGGCGGCAGTCCCGCCAGCGGCGGAAGGCTCGCGCGAGCCGCCAGCGAGCGGGCGACCCAGTGCGCGCGGGCCCGTCGCACGTCGCGCGGGCCCGGGTCCACCGGAGAGAGGCTTGGCTGCTCCACGCTACACGTCGTCAGCGTCGTCATCGCGCTCTCGGCGCGCACCGTAGTAGTTCCAGCGGCGGTACCGCCGGCTGGCCGTCCGAGCGTCGGCGCCGTTGACCACCACGCCGAGAACCTTCGCGCGCACCTGGAGCAGTCGGTGGATGGCCTCGTGCGCCATCGCCCGGTCCGACTGTCCGTGGCGCAGCACCAGCACGACGCCGTCCAGGCGCGGCGCCAGGTTCAGCGCATCACTGATCCCCGCGAGTGGCGACGTGTCGAAGATCACGTGGACGAACTGCTCGCTGAGCACCTCGAGGGCTTGCCGTAGACGGTGCGACGCCAGGAGCTCGGCGGGATTGTCCGGGAGGCGCCCCGCGGGGATGACGTAGAGGTTCGGGATGTCCGTGCCCCGGACCACCTCCGGCAGCTCGGCCGACCCGGCGAGAAACGCGGAGAGGCCGGGGCCGCGCGGCACGTCCAGGAGGGTGTGGAGCTCCGGGTGTCGCATGTTCGCGTCGATGAGAAGCACGTCGCCCGTCCCGAGCTGGGCCAGGGCGATGGCAAGGTTCGTGGCCAGGGTGGTCTTGCCCTCCCCGGCGTCCGGCGACGTCACCATCACCGTGCGAGCCGGCCGGTCACCCGCCGCGTAGAGGAAGCTCGTCCGGAAATCCCGGAAGGCCTCGGCGGACATGGAGTACGAGGCCTCGTGTGCCACCAGGGCGAAGGGCGGTCGCCGCACGGGCCAGAGGAGCCGCCGTCCCTCGGCGCGACGGCGCTCGGGAACGAGTCCCAGGCGGGGCACGCCCAGGAGCCGCTCCACCTCGTCGGCGTCGCGGAGTCTCGGATCGAGCCGTTCGGCCACGAACGCCACGCCGACGCCCCCGAGCAGCCCGAGCAATCCGGCCAGCAGGAGGGTCAGGCTCTTGCGCGGGCGCGAGGGCTGGAGCGGCACCTCGGCGCGATCCACGATCGAGATCGGCGACGTCACGAGGTCGCCCGAGATCTGGGTCTCCTTGAGGCGGGTCAGGAGCGACGTGTAGAGCTCTCGGCTCGCGTCGACGTCGCGACGGAGGATGTTGTACTGCACCAGGTGATCGCCCAGGCGCATGGCCTTGGTGCGCTGGACATCCATCGACTTCTCGATCTGGCGCTCGTTCTGAAGGGCGGCGCGGTAGTCCGCCTCGACCGCCCGGACCACGCGGCGGATCTCGCTGCGGATCTGCCCGCGGAGCTCCGCGATGTTCTGCTCGAGCCGCCGCATGCGCGGGTATTCCGGGCGGAAGGTCTGCGCCAGCTCGCGCTGCTGCGCCTCGAGAGTGGCCATCTCGCCCTTCAGCTTGACCACGACCGGGCTCTGGAGGACCGCCGGGACGGAGTCGCCGTCACCCTGGCGAGCCTCCTCGGCCAGGCTCTCCTTGGCGATCCGCTCGTTCCGCGCCTTCACGAAGGCGTCGGACAGGGTGCTGAGCTCACGCGTGACGAGGTCCTCGCGCTCGGTAAGCCGGTCCGAGCCCACGAAGTTCAGGCCCTTTTCCCTGACGAAGGCGCTGAGCCGCTCCTCGGCCTTCTCGAGCCGGTCCCGCGTTTCGTTCATCTGCCGGCCGAGGAACCCGGTCGCGTAGCGGCTGGCGTCGGCCTTGAGCTCGAGCGTCTGCGACACGAACGCCTCGGCCAGAGTGTTCGCGACGCGGGCGGCCAGTGGCGCGTAGTGGCTCTCGAAGGAGACCTTGACGAGCCGCGAGCTTCGCACAGGCTCGACCGACAGTCGGCCCAGGAACACGCGGGTGAGCGGCGACTCCTGGGTGAGGTCTCCCAGCGCCTCGGGCGGCTCGGTAGCGGGCGGCGGCATCCAGTCCGCCAAGAGCTTCCGTCCCATCGCGCGGAGGTGGTCGATCGGCGACCACCCCCCGGCGGCGTCCGTGAAGTCGGGGTGCCGATCGAGAGCCAGGAGCTCGATCACCCGGTTGACGAGCGTCCGGCTCTGCAGGAGCCGCTGCTGGGTCTGGTAGTAATCGGGCTGGGGGTCGGCGCTCTTGATCACGTCCTCGAACTTGAGGACGCGCGGCTCCTCCTTCTCGATCCGGAGCGTGACGCTCGCCGTGTAGACCGGCCGGGTCGTGAGCGTCCACGCGCCGATGGCGAGGACGGTCGTCGCGAAGACCAGCACGATGATCCGCTTGCGGCGCGAGATGGTCTGCCAGAAGCTCCGGAGGCCGGGCCCTTCGGGACTCGCGGCCGGCTCCCAGAGGTCGACGCCCGATGGCTGTCCGGCCGGGGACGGCGCGAGCCCCCCGCCGTCCCGCGGATGGCGCATGACAGGCAGGTCGGGACGAGGTGGCTGGCCCGCGCTCATCGACCCTGGCTCCGCCGGGGGCTGTGGCTCCGCCGGGAGCCCTGGCTCCGCCGGGCGTGCGGAAGGGGACGGCGGCCTTCCTTCACAGCCCGACTCCTATGCCGAACATCCCCCGGAACAGGTCGTACACACCCCAGAAGACCGCCTTGATAGCGGACTTGCCGACGATGACCACGTCGTTCTTCTGGAGCACGGGCGAGCCCTTTCCCGCCTCGAACTCGTTGAGGTCGAGCTCCGTGATCGAGATCTGGCCGTCGGGATTGGTCCGGTAGAGGCGCACGTCGGCCAGCGCCGCCACGTGGGTCGCGCCGCCGGCCGCCAGGATGGCCTGGTGCACCGTGGTGTTGACCTTGAGCGGCATGGAGCCGGGGCGGGCCACCGATCCTCCGACGTAGATGGAGCCGGCGCGCGGGACGTGGATGACATCGCCCGCTTCGAGCTGGACGTTCAGCTCATCGGCCCCCTTGGCCATCGCGTCGAGGCTGATGGCCGTCATGACCTCCTCGGTGGCGCCGGATTCGCTCGCTGGCGGCGGCCCCGCGGGCGGTGGTGCCGTGGGTGGCGACCCCGCTGGCGGTGGCCCCGCTGACGGTGGCGACCCTGCGGGTGGCGTGGCGCCGGCCTGGGCACGGGCGACGGACCCCGCCGGGACACGCCGGAAGAGGTAGACGATGTGGTCGGCGTCCTCGGCCAGGCCCTCGGCCATCGCCAGTGCATCGGCGAGGCGCAGGCGCCCGGACAGCTCGAAGACCCCGCCCTTGCGGACGGCCCCGATGACGGAGATCCGCTGGCTCTTTCGCTCGTGGACGAAGACGGTCACGTGGGGGTCGTGCATGAACCGCTGCCCGAGTCGCTCCCGGAGGTCGGCTTCCAGCTCGCCGGGACTCTTCCCGGTCACTGGGATCTGCCCGAGCAGGGGCAAGACGATGATCCCCGGCCGGGAGACCCGTACCTTCAGGTTCGAGAGCTCGGGGACCTCGAACACGACCACTTCGATGAGGTCACCCGGTCCCAGCGGCAGGTCACTCGGAGCCGCGGGCGGCGAAGCCCGCTGAAACAGCTGGGTGTTCAGCGCGGCGGTCGACCCGCGCTGTTCTTGACCGGCCGCGGGCGGAACCGTCCCCGCCCCGCCGGGCGGACGGCTCGGCACACTCGAATCGGAGACGGGAGGTCCCGGGATCGGAGACTGGGGGGTTTGTGCGCAGGCCGACGTCAAGATGGCGACCCCGACTAGCGTCGCGAGGAGATATGCCACTAATGAGTACGCTTTCTGGGACTCGTCCACTCGGTTCCGCGCACCGCCGCCGGTCGGTGATGCGGGACCGAGTGTCACCAACAGAACGCCGAGCAACCGACGTGCCAGACACGGATCCGCAGTGTGATCGTCGCAGTCGCGAGAATCGCGGGAGCTCGGCGCTCGTGCCCGAGCGCGGTGGAAGTCTCCGTGGGTCAGTGTCGCGTGGGCCGCCCGGAACCGCGCTCATGGCGGCCGGCGGGCGCCGCGACACTGAGGCGAATCTCCCCATCGCGCGCGGGCCATCGCAAGTGTGCGACGTCGCCGTAGCGACGCTGCTGTAAGACTTACAATGTAAGCGGGTCGGCGAAACGGTCGGGAGTTCGCAAAGAAGACGTGGCTGCAGTCACGCGGGCGCGACGCCGTGTGCTCAAAAAGCCACGCGCGGCCAAATCCGCGCGTGTCGCGAAAACATCCAGGCCGTCGGCCTCTTGACAGCATTCCTTCGGGCAATCTTCCATATCGCATGACTGGAGACACGCCCGCGCGCGCGGTGCCGGCGGCGACGCGCGGTGCCGGCGGCGGCGCCCGGTGCCCTTGACGGTGCGCCCGACGCCGACGGAGGATGGGCGGCGAGGAGGAAGCAGGGGGATGGCGTACGACCTCGTCGTCAAGAACGGCATGGTGGTCGACGGATCCGGCTTACCCCGGTACCGCGCGGACGTGGGGGTCCGCCACGGTCGCATCGTGACGATCGGCCGCATCCGCGAGCGCGCCCGGGAGGAGATCGACGCCGACGGCCAGGTGGTCGCGCCCGGGTTCGTGGACGGGCACACTCACATGGACGCGCAGATCTTCTGGGACCCCCTCGGCACGTCGTCGTGCTGGCACGGCATCACCACCGTCGTCATGGGCAACTGCGGCTTCACCCTCGCGCCCTGCGCGGCAGCCGACAAGGACCTCGTCGTCCGGAACCTCCAGCGCGCCGAGGACATCCCGGCCGAGGCGATGGCGGCCGGGATCGACTGGCGGTGGACAACGTTCCCGGAGTACCTCGACTGCCTGAAGTCCCTGCCCAAGGGGATCAACTACGCCGGCTACATCGGCCACTCGGCGCTGCGTACGTACGTGATGGGCGAGCGGGCGTTCGAGGAGCCGGCCGGCGAGGACGACCTCCGGGCCATGGAGCGGGAGCTCCGCGACGCGATCCGCGCGGGCGCCATCGGCTTCACCACCTCACGGTCGCCGTCTCACGAGACGCCCGACGGTCACCCGGTGGCCAGCCGTCTCGCCACCTGGGACGAGGTCCGACGGCTCGTCGGCGCCATGGGCGAGATGAACGCGGGCATCTTCGAGCTCGCGGGCGAGGGGGTGGACCGCACCGCCGGGGATCCGGGCCTGCGCGACTATCATGTGCGGCTGCGCGACCTAGCCGTCGAGAGCGGCCGTCCGATCACCTTCGGCGTCTTCAGCCGGCGCGAGGTGCCCGGCGTCTGGCGCGCGTACCTGGCGCTCCTCGACGAGACGGCGGCCGCCGGCGGGCGGATGTTCGGGCAGACGCACAGCCGGTCGCTGAGCGCGCTCCTCTCGTTCAAGACCCAGCTGCCCTTCGACGTCCTGCCGGTCTGGAAGGATCTCCGCGCGCTCCCGCTCGCCCAGCAGCGTCAGGCGCTCCGCGATCCGGGGCTGCGTCGCCGCCTGGTCGAGGCCGCCGACGAGCCGTCGGGCCGCCGCGCGCTCGGCACCGAGGCGCGGGACGCCGACTACGACTGGATCCTCGTGTTCGACACGGTGGAGGGCCCGCACCGCACCGTGGCCGCGGTCGCGCGCGAGCGCGGCCAGCACCCGGCCGCGACGATGATCGACCTCGCGCTCGCCAGGGACCTCGACCTCTTCTTCCTCCAGCCGGTCGCCAACGAGGACCAGGACTTCGCCCTGGAGCTGATGCGGCATCCTCGCACCGTCACGACGTTCTCGGACTCGGGCGCTCACGTCTCCCAGCTGATGGACTCTTCGCTCCAGACGCACGTGCTGAGCCACTGGGTGCGCGCCAAGGGGGCGTTCACGCTGGAGCAGGCCGTGCGCATGGTGACCTTCGTGCCGGCCACGCTGTGGGGTTTCGCCGATCGTGGGCTCATCCGCGAGGGCCTGGCGGCCGACCTCGTCGTCTTCGACCCCGGCACGATCGCCGCCGAGATGCCGGAGGTGGTGGACGACCTGCCCGCCGGCGCGCGCCGCCTGATCCAGCGGGCTCGGGGCGTCGCCGCCACGGTCGTGAACGGCGAGGTCCTGCTCCGCGACGGCAAGCACACCGGCGCGCTCCCCGGCCGCCTCTTGCGCGGTCCCCTCGCCCGATAGCCCCGAGCCCGCAAGCCTGCCGGCCGGGACTGGCTCGGTCGGGCCCTCGCCGGGCGGGTGGCGCTAGGCCGATCCGGCTCGCGCGTAAACCTCGCGGACGTCCGGGACCGCGGCCAGCGTCGCGCGGAGCGCCGGATCCTGCAGGCCGGCCGTGATGCGCTCGAGCACCGTGCGGGCCGCTCGGTACGCGTCGCCGGCCTGCTCGGGGCGCCGCCGCGCGTCCCAGAGCCTCGCCCGCGCGAGCTGCGTCTTCCAGACCTGCGCCGGATTGCCGATGGCGACGGCGGCGGCGAGGGCCTGCCGGAGGGCCGTGTCCGCGTCCTCGACCTCCCGCAGCGCGAGCGCGATCTCGCCCCGGAGGCGCCACGCCTTGACGAGGTTCTTCCGTGACCGGGTGCTCGTCGCGAGGTCGAGGCCCCGGTCGGCGAACTCCCTCGCCCGTGCCGGCTCACCGCGGGCCAGCCACAGCCGGCCGAGACTGTCGAACAGGCGCATGGAATATCGCCAGCGCATCCAGGGGCTCCCCGCGGAGCGCTCCCAGAGACGATGGGCGCCGTCCAACAGCTCCTGCGCCTGCCCGAGGTCACCTTTGGCCAGATAGACGCTGGCGAGCGTGAGCTCGGCATTCCGGAGGCTCGTGTCGAGGCGCCCCCGGTTCACCATCTCGGCGCTTCGGCGGGTGAGCTCGACGGCGCGATCGAGGTCTCCGAGCTCGAGATGCAGCCAGCCGAGGCAGTTGAGCAGCCGGCTGTGGTGGATCGCTTCGTCGCCGACCCGCTCGGCGAGGGTGACCCCCTCGCGGAACAGCGCGAGCGCGCCCTCGTAGTCGCCCTGGCCGCTCAGGGTCAACCCGTGAAAGAACAAGCCGAAGAGCAGGGGCACGAGCAGGTTGCGCTCGCGAGCGAGCTGAAGGCCCTCCGCCTGGAGCTGCGCGGCGCTGCCGTATTCCCCCTCCCAGTTCTCGAGGAGCCCGGCGAACGAGAGGGAGAGCGACAGGTATGCTGTCATCGGGCTCGCTCGGCTGGCCGCCAGGGCCTGATCGATCGCCTCGCGGGCCTCCGCCAGCGCCCCGGTTCCGGCCCGGACGTAACCGATGGTGAAGTACGCGCGCGCCACGGTGTCGCCGCCGTCCGGGCCCGCCACCGCGATCGCCTCACGAGCGTGCGTCACGGCCCCGTCGAGATCGCGTGCCCACATCGCCGCCCAGCCGATCGCGGACAGCGCCTTGGCTTCGCGCCGCCGATCGCCGAGATGACGCGCCAGCGCCGCCACCTGCTCGGACTCGGCCCGCGCGAGCTCGAACTCGCTCACGACGAAGTGGAGCGTCGACTTCGCCCGGTGAATCTCGATGACCGTCCTTGCGTCCGCCGACCCGCCCGTGTGCCCGGCCGCCTCGAGCGCCTGATTGTAGAGGGCGAGCGCCTCGCGAATCGCGAAGGCCTGCGCGGCCTTCTTCGCGGCCATCAGGAAGTAGTCGAGCGCCTTCGGCCAGTCCTCGGCCTTCGAGAAGTGGCGCGCGAGGACCTCGCAGTGCTCCACGAGCCGCTCGGTGTGGAGCGTCTCGAGGGCGAGACCGACGGCCCGGTGGAGGTCCGTCCGCCGGTCTGGCCGGAGCGCCTCGTAGGCCACCTCCTGCGTCAGAGCATGCTTGAACGTGTACGCCAGCTCCGGAAAGACCGTCTTCTCGCGAATCAGGTCGACGGCCCGGAGATCGCGGAGGGCTTGCTCGCTCGCCGCCGGGGAGCCCGCGAGCCGATCGACGACCCGTCGCGGGAACTCCCGGCCGACGACCGCCGCCACGTCGAGCACCTCGCGGGCATCCGCGCTCAGTCGCTCGATGCGTGTCCGGATCACGTCCTCGACCGTATCGGGGAGGAGGAGATCGTCGAGATTCGCCGCCAGGAGCACCCCGGCGCCCTCTCGTCGGATCGCGCCGGTCTCCTGACACGAGCGGAGGAGCTCCTCCAGGAAGAAGGGGTTGCCCTCGGCGCGGCGCAGGAGCAGCGTCTCGAGCGCCGGCGGGAGCGCGTCCACCGACAGGAGTCCACTGGCCATCGCCAGACTCTCGGGCGGCGAGAGGGCGGTGAGGCCGAGCCGGGCGTGGAACGCGTGGTTGGCTACCGGGGACGTGTACCCGGGTCGGCTGGTCTCGATCATGAGGATCCGGTGCGCCGTGAGACCGTCGGCCAGGCACGCGACGAATTCCTCCGTCGCCTGGTCCGCCCAGTGGAGATCCTCCCACACGACGATCAGCGGTCGATCCTCCGCGATCCGCGCGAAGACGCGGCGCATCCCGCGGAAGATCCCGTCCCGCCGCAGCTGCGGGCTCAGCTGCAGGACGCCCGGGTCACCGGGATCCACGGACAGGAGGTATCGCAGGAACGGCAGCACCGGCCGCAAGTCCTCGCCCAGGGGAAGGACGGCGTGCTCGATCTTCTCGACGATCGCCGCTTCCGGGTCTCCGTCGTCGACCAGGAAGGCCCGCCGCACGAGGTCGATCAGGGGGTGGAAGGCCATGGTCCGGCCGAAGGCGATCGACTGGCCCTCCATCCACGCCGCGCCCTCGCCGACCTGGCGGCGGAGCTCCCGGAGCAAGCGGGACTTCCCGATGCCCGGCTCCCCCACGACGGACACCATCTGTCCCTGACCTGCCTCGGCGTGACGGAGCCGCTCCCGGAGTAGCCCGAGCTCGGCCTCGCGGCCGACGAACTCCGTGGCCGGTCCGCGGTCGCGGCCGGCGGCCCCGACCAGCCGGTAGATCGGCCCCGCACTCGGTGAGACGTCCGCCGCCAGCTCGAAGCAGCGGGTGAGGAACGGCGCCGCCGCCGCGCTCACCATGACCGTGCCCGGCCCCGCGTGGCCGCCCAGCGTCTCCAGCGCGGCGAGCGGGGCTCGCTTCGCGTCCGAATCGACGGTGCGGCCTCCCCCGTGGCGGCCGACGAGGACGCGTGCCGTGTGGATCGCAACGCCGACCGTCGGCGCTCCGGGGTCCTCGTCGTGCGCGCGGGCGGCCACCTTCTGGATCGCCATCGCGGCCGACGCGGCGTACCGGGCGACGTCCTCCAGGGGCTCGAGGCCGAAGATGGCGATCACGCTCATGGCGGCGAGCGCGTCGATCTGACCGCCGAAGCTTCGGACCTTCTCGATCGTCACGTCCATGGCGCGGCGGAGCTCGGACGCCCCCGGCTCGGCCCCGGGTAGGGCGAGCCGCGCCTGGAGGAACGTCAGGCGACGGAGATCCCAGCGGAGGCCGGGGGGCGGGGGCTCCGGGGCCGGGGGCTCGAGAGCCGGGGTCGGCTCCGGCGCGTCGGCGATCGCGGCGGTCGGGGCGGCACCGAGCCCCTCGTCACCGTGCGGCGCTGCCGCCCCGGCGAGCCCGAGCTTCTCCATGCGGTAGCGGAGGGTCGTCCGCGGAATGCCGAGCCGCGCGGCCGCCCGCGAGATGTTCCAGGCGACGGCTCGGAGCGCCTCGAGCACCCGGCTCCGCTCGGCCTCGGCCTCGGCCTCGAGGGCCGCCTGCCGTTCTTCGGCCCCGCTGGCGGCCGGCGCGGGCCGGGCCCGCGGTGAGGGGAGGCCCAGAGTCCCCGCCGTCACCGTCGACCCGTCCGACAGGAGAGCCACGCGCTCGATCACGTTCGCCAGCTCGCGCACGTTGCCCGGCCACGCGTAGGTCCGAAGCGCTGCCCGGGCATCGGGGCTGAGCGTCTTCTGGGACAGCCCGTAGTCCTCGCAGGCGCGCCGCAGGAAGTGCTCGGTCAGCCGGAGGATGTCCTCACCCCGCTCCCGAAGCGGCGGGAGCTCCAGCGTCACGACCGCCAGCCGATGATAGAGATCCTCCCGGAACCGCCGGGCCCGGACCGCCGCGTCCAGGTTCTCGCTCGTGGCCGCGATCAACCAGACATCCACCGGCTCGCTCCGCGTGCTTCCGAGGCGTCGGACGGACTGCTCCTCCAGCACCTTGAGCAGCTTGGCTTGGAGGCCTTCGGGGAGGAGCCCGACCTCGTCGAGGAAGAGGGTGCCGTGGTGCGCCGTCTGGAAGAGGCCCGCCTTCGCCTGTCGCGCGTCGGTGAACGCGCCCCGTTCGAAGCCGAACAGCTCCGCCTCCAGCAGGGTGCCGGGAATCGCGGCGCAGTTGACGTCGACGAATGGCCCCGCGGCGCGGGATCCCGCGGTGTGGATGGCGCCGGCGAGCAGTCCCTTGCCGGTGCCCGTCTCTCCGAGGATGAGGATCGGCGCTCGACGTCGGGCGCTCTCGGCCTGCCGCCGAAGGAGGCGGCCCACCTGCTCCCGCACTCGCTCGATGGCGGGACTGTCTCCGAGGAGCTGGGGAAGGGGAACCATCTTCTCGCTCATCGTACCCCGTCCGGTCACTGGCGAAAACTGACGAATCCGTCACATGTTGCCGGTGATCGCCGGAAGGGATGCTCGTAAGTGGCCGTATCTCCACGAAAACATTCCGGCACGGCCCTTGCCGATGACAGGACGCCGGTCGCGAGTCCGGCGCAAACGAAAGCGAGGAGGCAGGCGACGATGACTGACTGGGCGCGAGCAGCGGATCGAGGACTTGGCCTCGTGGGCCTGTTCCTGATCGGGAGTCTCTCCTGGATTGCGGATCACGTCGGGGGAGCCGCCCAGCGGAATCCGGCATCAGGTCCTGGACGGCGCCGGCCGACGGTCCGACCGACAAGGGACGCGACGGACGCGCTCGTGACGGGGCGGCCGGAGTCTCTCCCGGGGCGCCGGGCGGCCTGAGCCTCACCGATCTACGCGGACCATTCCTCACCTCACACGATCAGCACGGAGGCAACCCGATGGTGACGTCACACGGATACGCGGCTCAGGGACCGAAGACCTCGCTCACCCCGTTCACGTTCGAGCGGCGCGATCCGCGCGAGCGAGACGTGGTGATCGAGATTCTCTACTGCGGGGTGTGTCACTCGGACATTCATCAGGCGCGCAACGAGTGGGGGGGCTCCCTCTACCCGATGGTGCCGGGCCACGAGATCGTGGGCCGCGTCACCCGGGTGGGCGCGGCGGTCACGAAGTTCAAGGCCGGAGACCTCGCCGGGGTCGGCGTGCTGGTCGACTCCTGCCGGACCTGCCCGAGCTGCAAGGACGGGCTCGAGCAGTTTTGTCAGAACGGGTGGGTCCAGACCTACAACAGCCTCGAGAAGGACGGCAAGACACCCGCCTATGGCGGGTACGCCGACACCATCGTGGTCGACGAATCCTTCACGCTGAAGGTCTCCTCGAAGCTGGAGCTGTCCCGGGTCGCGCCGCTTCTGTGCGCCGGGATCACCACGTATTCCCCCCTGCGCCACTGGAAGGTCGGCGCCGGCCAGAAGGTGGGCATCGTGGGACTCGGCGGCCTGGGGCACATGGCCGTGAAGTTCGCGCGATCCTTCGGGGCCCGGGTCGCCGTGTTCACCACGTCGCCCGAGAAGAAGGACGACGCGATGCGACTCGGGGCCCACGAAGTCGTCGTCTCCCGGAACCAGGACGAGATGCGCGCGCACCTGAACAGCTTCGATCTCATCCTGGACACGGTGGCGGCCGCGCACGACCTGAACGCGTACCTGGAGCTCCTCCGGCGCGACGCCACCATGGTCCTCGTCGGCCTGCCGAGGGTGAGCGCGACACCGGTCGCGCCCGCGTTCCAGCCGGCCACGCTGATCTTCCAGCGTCGGCAGCTCGCCGGATCCCTGATCGGGGGGCTGGCGGAGACCCAGGAGATGCTCGACTACTGCGCGGATCACGGGATCGGCTCCGAGGTCGAGGTGATCCCCATCCAGGCGGTCAACGAGGCGTACGAGCGGACGCTGCGGGGCGACGTGAAGTATCGCTTCGTGCTCGACCTCCAGTCATTGAAGGGGTCATGACGATGAGCGCGGCGATCTTCTGGGTGTTCGTGGTCCTGGCGCATCCCACATCGATGAGTGTTCCGTACCCGACCCAGGCGGCGTGCGAGGCCGCGCGTGCCCGCACGTTCGAACCGGGGGCGACGACGGGTTGCCACCTCACGACGCGGGCCGTCTTGGACGACGTGGCGACTTTCACCGACGCCGTCGCGCCCAGGCCGGCGGCCGCGAGGCGGCGATAACTCGGGGGCTCGTCGAACGCGCCAGTCCGGGCGCGGGGCCCCGGCTTGCGGGTCGCGCCAGGGGCCTCCCTCGAGCCGTTCGTGGCGACGGTGCCGCGGGCTCGGATGAGAGCTGGCCGGCGCCGAACGACCGGCACGGCGTGTTCGCGAGCGTCGAGGACGCGGTCGCCGCCGCGCGCGCGTCCCAGCGGAAGCTGGTCGGGCGCTCGCTCGAGGATCGCGAGAGGATCGTGACCCTCATCAAGTCGATGGCGACGACGCAGGCCGACGCCTGGGGCGCCATGGAGCTCGAGGAGACGAGGATCGGACGGCTCGAGCACAAGATCGAGAAGCTCCGGAGTCTCCAGCAAGTCCCCGGGGTCGAATGGCTCCGGACCAATGCCACCAGCGGGTCCCACGGGTTGAGCCTCGAGGAGTTCGCGCCGTTCGGGGTGCTCGGAGTCATCACGCCCATGACGCACGCGATCCCCACCGTGTCCGCCAACGCGATCAACATGATCGCGGCCGGCAATGCGCTCGTCTGTAACCCGCACCCAGGCGGCGCCCACTCGGTGGCCCACGCGGTCCGTGCCTACAACCGGGCGATCGCCGATCGCTTCCACATCGAGCACCTGATCACGGTCGTCCTGCCGCCGACGCGCACGACCGCCGAGGCCATCTTCGCCCATCCGGACGTCTCGCCGCTGGTCGTCACGGGCGGCCGCGGGGTGGCCGAGGCGGCGCTGGGCGCCAGGAAGCGCGCGATCGTCGCCGGCCCCGGGAACCCACCCGTGGTGGTGGACGAGACCGCCGACCTGGCGAACGCGGCGGCCGCGATTCTCCGGGGCGCCGGGTACGACAACAACCTCCTGTGCGTCGGCGAGAAGCAGGTGTTCTGCGTCGACAGCGTATTCGACGCCCTCGTCGACGAGATGGCGAGGGCTGGCGGCCGGCTGCTGAGCCGCGCCCAGATCGAGGCCCTCGCGCGGCAGACCTTCACGCGCGCCGAGCCGAGCGGCACGCTTCGCGTGAACCGGGCCTTCGTGGGTCAGGACGCGGCCGTACTGGCCGAGGCCGCGGACCTGATCGTTCCGCCGTCGACGCCACTCCTGCTGGGCGAGACGGAGGCGGACCATCCGTTCGTGCAGACCGAGCAGATGATGCCGTTCGTCCCGTTCGTCCGCGTGAGAGACGTCGACGAGGCCATCGCTCTGGCCATCGAGAGCGAGCACGGGTGCCACCACACGGCGGTGATCCACTCGCGGAACCTCGACACCATCACCCGGTTCGGCCACGGCGCCGGCGTGACGCTGTTCGTCGTGAACGGTCCCAGCCTGGCCGGGCTGGGGCTCGGCGGTCCGGGGTATCTGACCTACAGCATCGCGACCCCGACCGGCGAAGGCATGACCAACCCACTGACGTTCACGCGGTACCGCCGGGTCGTGATGACCGACAGCATGCGGATGATCTGAGCGAAGCGGGTCCCGGGCCGGCGCAGCCACCGCCTCGACGGCGGCAAGCCGTGCCGCTTGCACATGCCGGCGATCGTGCCGGCCGCGTCTTTCGGTCGCTAACGGTGTACGACGCCGCGGCCCGCTCGAGCACGCTTCAGCGAACGGCCCGATTGACGCCGCCATCGACGAGCAGGTTCTGGCCTGTCACGTAGCTGGACGCGTCGGAGGCCAGGAACACGCACGCGCGACCGATCTCGTCGAAACGCGCCGGGCGGCCCATCGGAATACTGCGGAGCGCGCCGTCGGACATCGTCACGTTCTCGCAGTAGCCGGGCATGACGTTGTTCATGCGGACGTTGTCGCGCGCGTACTTGTCGGCGAAGAGCTTCGTGAACCCGTGGAGCGACGCGCGCAGGACGCTCATTTGCGCATAGCCTGGCCGCGGCTCGGTCGCGTTCATCGAAGAGATGTTGACGATCGCGCCCCCGCCTTGACCCACCATGATCGGTGTCACCGCGCGAGCCATGCGGACGGCGGTGAGGACGTACATGTCGAGCGCCTCGTGCCACGTCTCGTCCGGAAAGGCGAGCGGGTCCGGGAAGCTGTCCGGATCGAACACCGTGCTCACGGTGACGCTGGGGGGCGTGCCGCTGCCGTGGCCCATGTTGTTCACCACGGCGTCGATTCGACCGTAGGCGGTCCGCGTCTCCTCGATGAGCGCCGCGAGGTCCTTCGGGGCGAGGACCGAGCCTTGCCGCCCGATGCCGCCCAGGCGGCCGGCCAGCTTCACGCTGCGATCCGACGGAGACATCAGTGACACCTTGAAGCCGGCGGCGGCGAAGCTCTTCGCGACCCCGGCCCCGATCCCCTGGCCCGCGCCCGTGATGATGGCCACCCTGACGTGCGACATCGGTACCCTCCCTCGAAGTGGAGCGGCGGCCGAGCTCGACCGGCTATGGCGCCGCCGCTCGGTCGGCCGGGAACAGCGCGCCCGTCAGGCGCCGTACCCCGTGCCGCCCGCCGGCAGGCGCGTGTTCGGGAGCCGGCCGTTCCAGACCCGCCCCAGCGCCCGCGCCGCCGCCGCTTTCACGTCGAACCAGAGGGTGAAGAGGATCGGGATCAGCACGAGCGTGAAGACCGTCGACAGCGAGAGGCCGCCGATCATCACCGCGCCCAGGCCCCGGTAGAGCTCGGACCCCGCGCCGCTCGAGACCACGAGGGGCAGGAGGCCGATCACGGCGGCCACCGCGGTCATGGCGATCGGGCGGAGGCGGGTCGCCGCGCTCTCCCGCATCGCCGTCTTCGCGTCCGCGCCCGCCTGCATCCCCTGCAGCGCCACGTCCACCAGGAGGATCGCGTTGTTGACCACGACGCCGGCCAGGATGATGAAGCCGATCATCGTGACGACGTCCATCTTCACCGTCGGCTCGAGGACGTTCACGAGCTTGAGGCCCAGGACACCCCCGGTCATGGCCAAGGGCACGCTGAACATGACAATGATCGGCAGGCTCCAGGACTCGTAGAGCGAGCACATCAGGAGGTACGTGATCACGATCGCCAGCAGGAAGGACCATTTGAGCGCGTCGAAGGTGACCGCGAGCTCCTCCGCCTGGCCGGTCAGGTCGATCGCGTAGCCGAGGGGCAGCGAGGCGCGCGCCGGCGCCACCACCTGTGTCTCGATCCGCTCGATGGCCTGGCCGAGCGGCACCGTGGGGTTGACGTTCGCCGTCAGCGTGATCGACCGGTCCAGGTCGGTGTGGTCGATCTTGGTGGGTCCCGTGGCCGGCTCGACGGCCGCGACGTCACCCAGCCGGACGACCCGGCCGCCCGGGGCGGCGAGATGCAGGCGCGCCAGCTCGTCGCTCGGCGTCCGCGTCCCGGCTCCGCTGATGAGCGTGAGGTCCAGCTCCTTGCCGTGGTCGCGGAAGAAGCCGGCCTGGCTCCCGGCCACCATCGTCTCGACCACGTAGCCGACGTCGGCCGCCGTCAACCCGAGCGCGCGGGCCTTCTCCCGGTCGGGGCGGACCTGGAGCTCCGGATTGCCCAGGTCGAACGACGAGTTCACGAAGTTCACGAAGGGGAGCCGCGAGAGATCCCCGTGGATCGCGCCCGACAGGCGCTGGATCTCCTCCAGGCTGTCGCCGCGCACGTCGACCTCGACGTTGACCCCGCCGAAGAAGCCGCTCCGCGAGCGCGGGAAGAGGGGCACCTGGGCCACGAAGACGCCGATCACGCCGGGGATGCCGAAGGTCCGCTGGCGGAACTCGGCCAGGCCGGCCTGCATCTGCCGGATGCTCGAGTGCTCGCGCCGGAAGATGGCCCCTACGAAGGGATCCTCGCCCCGGACCACGGAGAAGAAGTTCTCGAGCTGCGGCATATCGACGACCCGGCTCTCGATCTCGCGGACCATGCGGGTCTTGTCGTCCAGATTGAGGCCCGGCGGCGTCTTGACGATGCCGAAGATGAAGTTCTGGTTCCCCTGCGGCAGGTAGTCGACGGGCGGCATCAGGAGCCAGGCGGCCGCGACCGACACCCCCACGATCCCGAGCGCCGTCACCACGCGCCGGAGGACGCCCCGGTTGAGCCAGGCGAGGAGCCGCTCGAACCAGCTCGCGACGGCCCGGCCCAGCCACCCGAGGGTGACGACGTCGAGGACACGCCCCCACCGGCCCGCCCGTGTCGGCTCCGAGATCCGGAGAAAGCGGGCGGCCATCATCGGCGTGACGGTGAAGGTCACGAGCAGGGACAGCACGTTGACCAGCGCCAGCGCGATCGCGATGTCGCGGAACAGCTGGCCGGCCTCCTGCTCGACGAAGATGATCGGCACGAACACCGCCAGCGTGGTCAGGGTGGAGGTCAGCATCGACCCCCAGACCTCGCTCGTGCCGTCGACCGCCGCCTCGAAGGGCCCCTTGCCCATGGACCGGTGCCGGAAGATGTTCTCGAGGACGACGATGGAGTTGTCCATCACCGTGCCGACCGCGAACGCCAGGCCCGCCAGCATGATGATGTTGAGGCTCCGCCCGAAGGCGTAGATGAACACGAAGGTCGCCACGACGCCGATCGGGATCGCGACGGCCATGATGCCCACCGTCCAGACGTTCCGCAGGAAGATGAGCAGCGCGAGGGCCGCCAGGATGCCGCCGGTCACGATGTTGTCGGTGACCAGCCGGATCGCCTCGTCGATGTAGCGGGTCTCGTCGTAGACCTGGTCGAAGCGCAGGTCCTTGCCGTCGTACAGCCGGTTGAGGTAGGCCAGCTCCGACCGCACCCGCCTCATGACCTCGACGGTGTTGGCGCCCGTCTTGCGGAGGACGCCGAGGGCAACGGTGTCGTGCCCCATCCGCCGGACGAGACCCTGCGGCTCCTTGAAGCCGAAGTCGACGGTGGCGACGTCGTGGAGGTAGACGGGAGCCGCGCTCGCGCCCGGGCGGGCGACGATGACGCCGCGGAGCTGGTCGAGGTCGGTGAACTGGCCGATCGTGCGCACGACGTAGCGCCGCCGCCCCTCGTCGAGGTTGCCGCCCCGCGTGTTCCGGTTCTCGCCCTGGATCGCGTCGCGCACCTGGGTGACGGTGAGGTTGCGCGCGGCGAGCTTCGCCGGGTCGAGATAGACCCGGACCTCCCGCTCCTGGCCGCCGAAGAGCCAGACCGCGCCCACGCCCTCGACCCGCTCGAGCCGCGCCTTGGCGACGTCCTCGACCTCCTCGCGCACCTGGTTGATCGGGCGCGACGTCCCGACGGTGATCCAGGCGATCGGAATCTCCTCGTCGGAGTTGACCGCCCGGATGACCGGCGCCTCGGCCCCGGCCGGGAGGTCCTGGACCAGGTCGAGCTTCTCGGAGGCGTCGAGCCGCGCGAGATCCTTGTTGGTGCCCCAGTCGAACCGCAGCACGATCCGGCTGTGCCCCTCGGTCGAGGACGAGGTGATCTCGGTGAGCCCCTCGACCGAGTTCAGGCGCTCCTCCTGCCGGTCGGTCACCTCCTGCTCGACCTCTTGCGGCGCCGCGCCCAGGTAGTCGGTCTCGACGGTGATCTCCGGGCGGTCCACCGTCGGGGTCATCTGGAGCGGGATCCGGTAGAGCGAGATCACGCCGAACATGGTGATGAGGATCATGCCGACCGCGACGGACACCGGGTAGCGGACGCACCAGCGGATCAGGGTCATGCGGGACACCCCGCCGGCGCCCAGCTCCCCTCCCCGGCAACCAGGGAACGGAGGATCCGGATCCCTGCCATCACTTCCTCGGCGGAGCGGCCCCCGCCGGCGGCGTGGCGACCTTCCGGACCTTGGCGCCGTCCTGGAGCGTGTCGTTTCCGACCACCACCACTTCCTGCCCCGCGGTGACGGCCCCGTCGAGAACCTCCACGAGGCCGCCGGCCGACACGCCGGTGCGCACCGGTCGCGCCCGCGCCACCCCGTTGTCGACCACGAAGACGAGCGAGGCGCCGCCACGGCGCACGATCGCGTCCTTCGGCACGTGGTGAGCCTGGCGGTTCCCGGGAATCTCCAGCGCAACGCGGGCGAACATCCCGCTCTTCAGGACGTGCTCCGGGTTTTGGACGCGCACCTTCACCGGGAACGCGCGACTCTCGCGGTCGGCCTGGGGCACGACGTGCGTCAGCTCCCCGGCGAACGTGCGACCCGGATGGGCGTCCAGCGTCACGCGGGCCCGGGCGCCGTTCCTCAGACGGCTCGCCTCGCGCTCGTTCACGGGGCCCACCACGAAGACGGGGTCGAGATCGATCAGATCCGCGACGGGGTCGCCGGGACGGAGCCAGGCTCCCACCTCGACCCGCTTCCGGACGAGAAAGCCCGAGAACGGCGCAATGATCGTCATCCGGCGCAGCTCGTCCTCGAGCCGCTCGACGACGAAGGCCGCCCGCCGGTACTCCGCCTCCGCCTGGGCAATGTCTTCCGACCGGGGACCGGACTGAAGCAGCCTCAGGCGCTGCTGGGCCTGGCGGACCTCGGCGCGGGCGACTTCGACCTGCTCGGTCCGCGTTCCCGCCTCCACCAGGGCGACCTGCTCGCGCGCCGCTCGTTCCTGGGACCGGGCCACCTCGAAGGCCTGCCAGGCACGGTCGCGCTCCTGGGCGGCAACGAGATCCTGTCGCACCAGCTGCTCGACTCGCTGGAACTCGCGCTCGGCCCACACGCGCCGCGCCTCGGCCTCGGCGAGCGCGCTCTTCGCCTGCTCGCGCTCCTGGGGCCGCGCGCCCGCCTCGAGATCCCGCAGGCGCGCCTCCGCGCGCGCCACGTTCTGGCGCGCCTCGTCGATCTCCTCCGGCCGGTTGCCCTTGAGGAGCTTGTCCCACTCCTGGCGCGCCTTCGTCGCGAGCGCCCGGGCCTCGCCGAGGCTCAGCTGGTTCGGCGCTCGATCCAGCTCGGTGAGGACGGTTTGCCCGCCGGTGACCGCCTCGCCTTCGCGGGGCTCCGCGCGCGCGACGCGTCCCGCGACCTCCGACTGGACGGTGACGCTCCGGTCCGGCTCCACCGTGCCGATGAACGTCACCTCGTCCCTCACCGGGCGGGCAACGACCGGGGCCACGACGACCGGCGTGTCGGGCGGCGGGCCGAACTGGGCGCGGGACGGCGGGGCCCCGACGAGCCCGACGAGGAGCAGCGCCGCCGCGATCGCGGCTGGGCCAGGGCGTCCGGGCCGGGCGCTGCTCGACCCGACCGGGATGGACGCTCGGGAATCGGCGCGTGTCACCCTATTCTTATACCACCCGCGTCCGCGGGGAGCCGGCCCGGGCGACCGGCACAGCTGAGGTGTCCGGACGAGACCGCCGGGCGCCGGGTAGAACCCGCCCAGCGAAAAGGAGCAGGATCGACATGGACGCGCGCTCATTCTTCCGGCTGCGCTACGACGCGATCCACGTCGGGTTCGTGGAGGAGATCTTCGCCGGCCTGACCGACGCCCAGGTCCGTCAGCAGCCGCACGGCCTGAACTCGGTCGTCTGGCTCGTCTGGCACGCCATGCGTGTGGAGGACGCGGCCGTGAGCCGCTTCGTCACGGATCGGCCCCAAGTGCTGGAGGACGAAGACTGGCGGCGCCGCCTGGGGGTCGAGCGGCGCGACGTAGGGTCGGGCATGACGGGTGACGACGTCGCCGCGCTCAGCGCCCGCGTCGACGTGACGGCGCTCCGAGGGTACGTCAGCGCCGTGGCGGACCGGACGCGGCTGGTGACCGACACGCTGGCGCCAGCGGCCTGGGAAGAGGTCGTCCCCCCGGACCGGATCCGGCGGGTGGTAGCCCACGAGGGACTCCTGGTGGACGCGGGTCGGTGGGTGGAGGAGTTCTGGGCGAGAGGGCACTCGCGCGGCTGGTACCTCCTACATTCTGGCCTGCTCCACCCCTACGGGCACTGGTACGACGCCACGGTGACGCGGGGCCAGCTCGGCGTCAGCGGGCGCTGAGGGGCGACGCTCCTCAGGGGAACAGCAACTCCCCGGACTGGGCGTCCTCGACGTGGATGGCGCTCACGGGGCAGCTCTCCGCCGCGGCCAGGATCTTCGCCGCCGTGTCCCCGGCCGGGTCGGCCACCTCCGACTGGCGGTCCGCGTTGTGGACGAACACCGCGGGAGCGATGGTGAGGCACGTCCCGTTCCCGACGCAGGCGCCATGGTCCACCCACACGCGAAGCGCCCGTTCCATGCCGCGGCGCCTAGCTCCAGCTCACCGGCAGCGCCTTGAGGGACCGGAACTGGATGCTGGGCTGGTACTCGAGCCGATCCGACGTCAGATGGAGCGCCGGGAACCGCTCGGCCAGCGCCCGGAAGACCTCCTGGCCTTCGACGCGCGCGAGCGTCACGCCGAGGCAGAAGTGGATGCCGGCCCCGAACGCGACGTGAGGATTCGGATGGCGGCCGATGTCGAAACGGTCGGGATCCGCGAACGCCGCCGGGTCGCGATTGGCCGAGGCGATGGCCCACCGGATGCGGTCGGACTTCCGGATCTGCTTGCCGCCGAGCTCGACGTCCTCCGCCGCGATGCGCTGGGTGGACTTGACGGGTGGGTCGTAGCGGAGGCACTCCTCGGTCGCCGGCTGCGCCCAGGCCGCCGGGTCCGCCTTGAGCCGGGCCCACTGGTCTGGATGACGGATGAGCGCCAGCGTCCCGTTGCAGATGAGATTCATCGTCGTCTCGTGCCCGGCGAACAAGAGGAGCGCCGTGTTCACGAGCACCTGGTGGCGGGTGAGAACGCCAGACTTCTCCCCTTGCGCCAGCACCGAGATGAAGTCCGCGCCGGGGCGCCGGAGGCGCGCCTCGACCAGCGGCTCCACGTACTCGATCATGCCGCGCATTCCCTCGGTCAGGGGCCGCAGCCGGTCGGGCTCTCCCCGGTTGATGTACAGGAGCTTGTCGGCCAGCTCGCGCAGATGCTCGCGGTCCTCGGGCGGGACGCCCATCATCTGCGTGATCACCCGCACCGGAAGCGGCGCCGCGAGGTCGGTCAGCACGTCCATCCGCCCCCGCGCCTCCGCCTCGTCCAGGAGCTCCGTCACCGCCCGGCGCACGAAGGGCCGCCACGACTCCATGGTCCGGGGCGTGAAGTACTCGTGCACGACCTGCCGCATCGCCAGGTGCTGGGGGCGGTCGTGCTCGACGAGCTGGTCCGCGCGGAACTGCCGGACGTAGCCGACCAGGCCCAGGTCGGCGGGGTCGACCGGCGGGTACGGCGGCCTCGGGTCGTTCCGGATGACGGCCGACGAGAAGCGCTCGTGGTGCCGGATCATCCACACGATGTCCTGGTAGCGCGTCACGACCCACAGCTGGTACCGGTCGTTCCAGTGCACCGGATCCAGCTCGCGGAGGCGGGCGTAGTGGCCGTAGGGATCCGCGATGGCGGCGGGGGCGAACAGGTCGTCGAGCTCCGGAGCGATCATGCCGCCAGCCTCGTCACCGGGCGCGTCTGTCTACCGCGGTCTCGGCGCACGCGAGTTCCGTCCGATTGTAGCGATGGGATCGGCCCGGAACAAGCCGACCCGGAGGGTAACCTTCAGTTATGAGCGGCGACGGCCGCCGGCCGGGGGGCGGACCTCGGTCAGGCCGGCGTCAATGTCGCGGCAGCGGAGACGACCGTACGCGCGAGATCCTAGGATCCGGGGCCCGCCGGGACGCCCATGCCCGGTCGGCCCTCCCGGATGCGCCGGGAGAAGTCCGGCGCCCGGTCCGCGGGCACCGCGGCGGCGTTGATCTGCGAGCGGCGCCGGAGCTCCTCGAACGGCAGGCTGGTGTCGAGCCGGCCGTTGTCATAGGCGTACTCGGCGGCGTGGCCGCTCAGGAGGACCTTCCAGCTGAGCGGCAGGTGACCGGGGTTGACCCGCGCATGGAAGAGGATCGTGGTGGTGCAGTTCGTGGTGAGCGTGTCGTAGAACCGGGGCCGCCCGTGGAGCTCGTTGATCGCCCGGACGTAGTCGCGAAAGACGCGGCGGGCGTTCTCAACCGAGCCGCGTGTCCGGTAGAGGTAGACATCCTCGGGGGGGTCGCGGCGGTAGTTGGTTCGCACGCGGATCAGGTCCCGCTCGTCGCCGACCACGTAGATCAGCTCGTATCGCTTGAAGAAGCCCTGGACGGAGGAGTAGCCCTCGCCCCGCTCCTTCCGCGCCTCCACGGACACGGCCACGTGGTCGTCGCCGAACCCGAAGCTCAGGAACACGTGGGCGATCGCGGGACCCATCCAGTAGGAGGTCACGACGTCCAGCGCGTCGAGCCGCCGGAGGTCGAAGGTCCGGTCGTAGTACGCGGGGGTGAAGTCCGTCTCCGTACGGTAGGCGAAGTTCCGGATGTCGTGGAGCGTGACCAGGTCGCCGGCGACCGTGGCGCGGGGCAAGCGCGCGACCTCGGGCGCCCAGTCGCGCTCGTGGGACGGCTCGATCGTGCGCCAGTAGAGCAGGAGACCGAGGAACGCCGCGGCGAAGGTCGCGAGGGCATAGCCGCGGCGTCGCCGCGCGGCGATCGTTCCGAGCGCCGTGAGCGCGAGCAGCCCGAACCCCGCCGCCAGCGCCGCGCGGAGCCACTCCGGTGAGAGGTCCGAGTAATGGAGTGCGAGGGTCCCCCAGGCGCCGGCGGCGAGTACGACGGACCCGGCAAGAGCCCACGCGAGAAACCGCGCGCCCGTCGCGATCACGCCCGGCACCGCCCGATCCCGCCGGGCCGAGGGCCCGGCCGAAGGCGCGGCGTCCTCACCACCCGCTAGCTGGCCCGGCGTTCCCGAGGTGCTCGAGCAGAATCCGGCGGATCTCC
The DNA here is from genome assembly GCA_963812945.1 of uncultured Candidatus Rokubacteria bacterium. GTDB lineage: Bacteria > Methylomirabilota > Methylomirabilia > Rokubacteriales > DASRDR01 > DASRDR01. The sequence continues at coordinate 50,849 of CAWEXD010000004.1, forward strand.
TCGATGGCCTCGGGGTGTGACTGCACCGAGTGGCCGGACTGCACGATCAGCTCGGAAACCGCCTCGTCGATGTGCGCACTCCGGTAGCTGACGACGCCGTCGCCCCCCTCGGCGAGCGACTCCCCCGCCTTCACCGCGATGATCGAGTGGGCCGTCACACCGGGCGCGATGGGCAGCGTCGCCAAGGTCTTGATGCCTTTGTTCCCTGGACTCATGTTGTCGACGCTCCGCGGCAGGCCCTGACGGAGCTGCATGCGCAGGCGCGGATCCTCGCTCCCGACGAGGACTTCCCCCGTGACCCGGATCAGGCTCGGCGGCAGGGTGAGCGCCCAGGCGACGAGCCAGCGGAAGCGGTCCACCAGGAACCCGGCGACGTCGCTGCCGCGCTGCGGCGTCGCGACGAACACCACGCGGCTGACGAAGGGGAGCGGCGTCATGAACAGCGAGCGGCGCAGGATCGCCCGCGTCTCGTCCGAGACCCGGAGTGTCTCGAAGGGCGTCTCGCTGACGTTGTCCCAGAACCGGGTGCCGCTGTCGACCACGGCCAGCTTCGCCAGAAGCCCGCCCTGGCTGTGTCCGATCAGCACCATGCGGCGGAGCCCGGGGTCGGTCCCCTGCGGGTCCAGCTCGGCCACGGTCTTCGTGAGCATCTCGCGAAACAGGCCGGCAGAGTAGAGGATGGGCAGGCCGGTGTTGTAGGCGAAGAGCCAGAGCTGAATGCGGGGCGCAATGCGGGGATCGGCCTGGAGCTCGTTGACGAGGTCCGCCCAGCGGGCGGGGCTCGAGGCGGTGCCGTGAACGAGCACCACCGGCACCCGCCCCGGCCGATACGGGGTCAGGGTGTAGAGGGCGCCCCCGCCCTGGAGGAAGCTCCCGGTGAGGAAGGCCCGGATCTCGGAGTCCCAGATGGGGGCGCGGTCCAGCGTGTAGGCGAGGGCGGCGCTCGGCTCGAACTCGAGGGGCACCGGGCGGCCCTCCACCTCGATCTGGCTCGCGGTGTCCATCGAGTAGACCTCGAGCGCCCCCCGCAGCTGTCCCGTGGCGAGGCCCTCCCGGACGTGGTCGAGCCGCAGGAAGACCGTCACCGGGACCTTCAACGGGGGCGGCACGAGGCTGTACTCGGGCCGGGCGCCCGGGACAGGGGCCGGGCTCGCCATCAGCGGCGCCCCGAGCCCTGCCCGCCGGTAGCGGTTCCTGAGGCCCCGGACCTTGACGTGGGCAGCCGGCCGGAACCCCACGAGGGGATGGCCCGCCCACGCGGGCTTGCCGCCCGGCAGGTCGAGATCGAGCCGCCCGAAGGGCAAGAGGTACTCGCCCGAGGCGATGACGACGTCGGCGCCGTCCTTGGGCGTCAGCCCCTCGGTCAGCGCACGGTTGTAGAGCTCGGCGGCCAGGCGCGTCCGCGGATCGAGGGGATCGGGCGTGGCCCCGGCCCCCGGAAAGAGGAACGCGTAGGCGTAGACCGCCGCGGCGAGGTAATGGGCGCGCGCGCCGCTCTGCTCCGCATGGAGGTAGGACAGCTCCGCGAGCGCGAACAGCCGGTTCTCGCCCCCCTCCGTGTGCAGGCTCGCGTGGAGCTCGGCGAGGGCGGCGCCGGGCTCGTCCTTGAATCGATCTCGCAGGTTCAGACGCTGGAGCACCTGGTCGGAGAAGCTGCTCGGCACGCCGGCGGAAAGGACGTTTGCGGTCACCTGCCGCTGAAAGTCCTCGGGCGGGATGGGATCGACGCCGACCGGCGTGGCGCACGCGCCGACGAGCAGCGCGCCCGCGAGCAGCGCGGCCAGCCGCGACGCGGGCCCCGGCCGGCGAGCGCCCGGTCGCGGGCGGACCATCAGGCGGATGTGCCGGGCTAGGGGCGTGTCAGCGCGACCTCGATGTCCTTCCGCAGGCCGGCGTCCTCCGGCTTCACACCGCTCTTGTAGAACTTCACGACCTTGCCGTCCTTGCCGACCAGATACTTGGCGAAGTTCCAACCCGGCAGCTCACCGGACTGCTTCTGGAGGTTGGTGTACACCGGCGATTGGCCCGCACCGGCCTTGGTGACGACCTTCTCGAAGAGTGGGAAGGACACGTCGTAGCTGAGCGAGCAGAACTCCCGGATCTCCTTGGCGGTGCCCGGCTCCTGGCCGCCGAAGTCGTTGCTCGGAAAGCCCAGCACCACGAAGCCCCGGTCCTTGAGATCGTCGTAGAGCTTCTCGAGTCCCGTGTACTGGGGCGTGTACCCGCACTGGCTAGCGACGTTGACCACGAGGACGACCTTCCCCGCGTACGCTTGGAGGTCCGCGGGCTGGCCTTCCAGGGTGTGCGTCTTGAGGCGGTAGAGCGAGTCCAACGCCAAGGCTGTCTCCTTCCTCGGGGGGTCCTGGGCCGCGGAGACCAGGGCCAGCGCCATCAGGGTCACCCCCACGATCCACCGGACCTGGCGGATCTGGCGGCTCTGGCAAGCCTGGTGCATCGGTCACCTCCCGTGCACGAGCGCGTCTCACGAGGCTTTGCCGCGAGGGGCTGTGCGCGTCAAGCGTACCACCAACGGGCAACGGCCGGCCGATGGAAGCCGACGGCGCGGCGGGCGAGATCGGCGCGCGCCCGTCGTCGCAGGTGAGCGCGACCGGGGGCCGTGAGGGTCCCGGTCAATCCTCCTCGTCCACCGCTTCCGCCGGAGGCTCGATGCTCAGCTTCCGGTAGAGCGAGGCCAGGCTGATCCCGAGGAGGCGGGCGGCGTCGCGCTTGTTGAACTCGGTCCGGCCGAGCACGTCCTGGACGTGGCGGCGGGCAAAGAGGCGCACGGCCTCGCGAAGGTCCGTCGGGGACGACCCCCGGCTGGCGGCCGCCAGCTCCTCGGCGAGATGGCCGGTACCGAGGAGGTCGCCGTCGCCGAGGATCATGGCTCCCTCGAGGACGTGCTCGAGCTCCCGCACGTTGCCCTTCCAATCGTGACTCTCCAGGAGGCGGAGCGCCTCGGGCTCGATGCCCTGGAGCCGGCGGTCCAGCTTGACGTTGAGCCTCCGGACGAAATGGTCCACGAGGAGGGGAATGTCTTCCCGCCGCTGGCGGAGCGAGGGCAGCGCGACGTGCACGACCTTGAGGCGGTAGAAGAGGTCCGCCCGGAACCGCCCGGCGTCGACCTCGGCGCCGAGATCCCGATTCGTGCTGGCGATGAGGCGGACGTCGACCGGCTGTGGCCGGGTGGCCCCGACGGCCCACACCTGCTTCTCCTCGATGACGCGCAGGAGCTTCGCCTGGAGCGGCACGGGCAGCTCGCCGATCTCGTCCAGGAAGAGGGTGCCGCCGTGGGCGGCGACGAACAGGCCCGGGTTCGTCTGCACGGCGCTGGTGAAGGCGCCCCTCACGTGGCCGAACAGCTGGCTCTCCAGCAGGGTCTCGGGGATCGCGACGCAGTTCACCGGCACGAGCCGGCGCTGGCGGCGCGGGCTCGACGCGTGGACGGCCCGCGCGACCAGCTCCTTGCCGGTGCCGCTCTCGCCCGTGATCAGCACGTTGCTCGGTGTGGGCGCGCAGCGAGCGATCTGCTCCCTCACCGCCTGCATGGACGGGCTCCGGCCCACCAGCAGCTCCTCGGTCTGGGCGGGGGGGGACGACGGCAGCCGGGGCTGGGCCGCCCGGGGATCGGCGCGACGATGCAGCAGACGCCGCACGCAGAGCGCGAGGTCGTCCAGCCCGAAGGGCTTCTGCAGGTAGTCCCAGGCGCCGCGGCGCAGGGCCTCGATCGCCATCTCGACCGTCGCGTGCCCGGTCATGACGATCACCGCGGCCGCCGGATTCAGGGCGCGCGATCGATCGAGCACCTCGAGCCCGCTGACGCCGGGCATGACGACGTCGGTGACGATGACGTCGAACTCCTCCGATTCGATCCGTGTCAGCGCTTCCTTGCCGCTCCCGGCCGTGGCCACGCGGTAGCCTTCGGTCTCGAGGAACATCCCGAGGGTGTCTTGCGTCGTGGACTCGTCGTCCACCAGTAGGATCGAGGCCATCATGCACTCACCTCATTGGCGGCCGAGGCTCAGGCCCGGCCGACCAAAGTGATCTTGCCACTTCCGCGTCGGGATCAGGCGCGCGTCGGTCGCCCCCGGCGCGTTGCTTCGGGCTGGCGTGGACGTCTTCCCGATCACGCGGTCAGGACTCTGTTGAGAGTAGCGCGCCCGCCTGTCGCCTCACAAGGCGGAATAGGGTAACGCGCGGCTCGCACCGTCTGTTCCATTCTCATGAGTGAGAATCCTGGGGGATGGTCCGGGCCCGCGTCAGCCCGAGCCGAGACGGGGTAAGATCGTCGTGGCGCGGGTGCTGCCCCGCGCGACGTCGAGGGTCGGAGGGGCCGATGCGGCGACCGCTCACGCTCGTCCTGGGGGTCGCGGTCGCGCTGGCGCCCTGCACCGGCGGGCCGAACGGGGATCCCATGGGGGGGCCCCCCACCGTGTTCGAGCGCTTCGTGCTGTCGGCCTGCGCGCCCTGCGTCCGGGAGACGTACCCGATCGCCACGCTCACGGTCGCACCGATGACGCTGACGGGGTTCCCGCGCACCGCGGCCGGGTCGGCGGCGCGGCCGGGCGAGATCGCGATCGAGGTCCTGCGCGCCCACCAGCCCGGCCGTCCGGACTGGAAGTCCTTGGCCCTGCGGGTGACGCTCCTGGTGCCGACCGGCGCCGGAGGGGATCTTTTCCGGCTCGGGACGGGGCTCCTGGACGGAGGCGAGGTGGCCGGGCTCGCCCGGGCCGTGGGCGAGATGGGACGGCTGGCGGCCGCGCCCGCGGGCGACGGGGCGGCGGAAAGCGCCGACGTTGACTTCCACGGCGGGACCCTCCGCATCGGCGTGCTGCGCGTCCGCGGAGATGCGGTCGGCTACGTCCAGACGGGCGATCTCCCCACGCTCCTCCAGCGGGCGGTCTGGGAGGTGCCGACGACTCTTTACCTCCCGGTCAAGGACCTGCCGGACCTGGGCGCCGCGCTGGGGAAAGCCGCGGCCAGGATCGAGCAGGCTCGGAGCAACTGATGGGGAACGCCCTGGCCGGGACCGGGCGGCGCGCGTGGCTCCTGGGGCTGACCGTGTGGCTCGTCGCGGTGGCCCATGGCGGCGCCATGGCGGAGTCGCGGCTCTTCGAGCTACAGGTGAAGAGCGGCCGCCTTCCGCCGAACCAAGCGCTCGTCCGGGTGCGGCAGGGCGACGAGGTCACGCTCAAGTGGACGAGCGACCAGGCCGTGGCGCTTCACCTCCACGGCTACGACCTCGAGGCGAAGCTCACACCCCCGGCCCCCTACGAGATGCGCTTCACGGCCCGCGCGGCCGGCCGCTTTCCCATCGAGATCCACGGCGCGGGGGGGAAGCACGCCACCATCGGATATCTCGAGGTCCACCCGCGCTGAGCTCCCCTCGCCTCGGGCCTCGATGACGGCGTTCGGACGGCGGCTGGCGAGGGGACTCGCCGCCCTCCCGGCGCTGGCGCCCGGGGTGGCGATCGCGCACGGCTTCGGCCAGCGCTACGACCTGCCCGTTCCGCTGTGGCTCTGGGCCGCGGCGGCGGCCGCCGCCGTTGCCCTCTCGTTCGTGATCATCGGGCTCTTCGTGAAGGCCAGCCCCGGGCTCCGGGGCTACTGGCGGCTGAACCTCCTGCGCTACCCGCTCGCCCGGCTGCTCGCCAGCCGCCCGGTGCGGCTCGGTGCCCAGCTCGCCGCGGTCGCGCTGCTCGCGCTGATCCTGGTGGCGAGCCTGGCCGGGGACCAGAGCCCGACGCGGAACCTCGCCCCGACGGCCATCTGGGTCGCGTGGTGGGTGGGGTTCGCGTATCTGTCGGCGCTCGTCGGCAATCTCTGGGCGGTGATCAATCCCTGGTCGGCGATCTTCCGGTGGGGCGAGGCGCTCTTCGGGTCCGGCCGCCCGGCGCGTCGGTATCCCTACCGCCTCGGCGTCTGGCCGGCCGTCGCGCTCTTCCTCGCGTTCGCCTGGGTCGAGCTGGTCTTCACGGGCCGCAGCATGCCCGCCCAGCTCGGTCGCCTGATCATCGGATACTCGGCGCTCACCTGGACGGCCATGGCGCTCTTCGGGCGGGCCACGTGGCTACGATTCGGCGACCCGTTCGCGACCGCGTTCTCCGTCATCGCCCGGTTCGCTCCGACGGAGGTCCGCGTCACGGACGGGGAGGCCTGCCGGCGATGCGAGCTCCCCTGCGCGGGGCCGGACGGCGCCTGCCTCGACTGCGGCCCGTGCTTCGACCGCGCCGCCCCGCCGCGACGCGCCTGGAACCTCCGGCCGTTCGCGGCCGGCCTCGTCAACACGGGCGACGTCACGCCGTCGATGATGGTGTTCGTCCTCCTCCTGCTCTCGACCGTGACCTTCGACGGGTTCACCGCGACGCCCGCGTGGGCGGGGCTCGAGGGGGCGCTGTACGCGGCGCTGGCGCCGCTCGGGGACGCCCGGCTCACCGTCATCGGAACCCTCGGGCTCCTCGCGTTCCCGCTCCTCTTCGTGCTCGTGTACCTGGCCTTCGCGCGCTGGATGGCGTGGATGGCCGGCGACGAGCTCCCGACGGGCACCGTGGCCTGTCTCTTCGTGCTCTCGCTGGTCCCGATCGCGATCGCCTACCACCTGGCGCACTACTTCACCTACCTCCTGATCCAGGGCCAGCTCCTCATCCGGCTCGCCTCCGATCCGCTCGGGCTCGGCTGGAACCTCTTCGGCACCGCACGGTACCGGCCCGACATCGGGATCGTGGGCGCGCGGGCCGTCTGGTACACGGCCGTCGTCGCCATCGTCCTCGGCCACGTCATCGCGGTGTACGTCGCCCACGTCGTCGCGCTCCGGGAGTTCCGCGACCGCCGAGCCGCGCTCCGCAGCCAGCTGCCGATGCTGGTGCTCATGGTGGGGTACACGGTGGTGAGCCTCTGGATCATCGCCCAGCCCATCGTCGAGACGAGGTAGACACACACACCAAAGGGAGAGACGCGACATGAACAGGGTCCTCGTGGCGGCCGCGGTCCTCGCGGGCGCCCTGTCCCCGATGGCCGCAGAAGCGCAGCTCCCGACGAGCCAGGTGATCCTCGAGAATCCGTCGGTCCGCGTGACCCTCCTGACCTTCGCCCCCGGGGGAGCCACGGGGCGCCACCAGGGGATCGAGTCGGAGATCGGCATCGTCATCGAGGGGCAGCTGACGGTCGAGAGCCCCACCGGGCGGCAACACCTCAGCCCCGGCGGCGTCTACTGGATGCCCGGGCTCACGCCCCACGACGTCCGCAACGAGGGCGGCGCCCCGGCCAAGATGTGGGACATCTTCCTGAAGCGCTGCGACTAGAACCTATTCCAAAAACGCTTGTTCAACTCAAGGTGGACGTCATCGTGGCCGCGTCTGAAACCCTCGTCGACGCCGCTCGCCACGCCACCAGCACGATCCCGATTGTGTTTTGGCTGGTGTCCGATCCTATCGCGGCTGGATACGTGGCGAGCTTGCGGCGGCCGGGGGCCGGGCCGCCGTGACCGCCGCCCCGCCGGGGACGCTCGAGCTCTTCCGACAGCTCCTTGATGCGGCGACGGATGTCGCCCTGGAGGTGGTCGGTGCCTTGTGCTTGGGCATCACCCGCAGCATCTCGCGCAGGCATTCCAGCCGGTCCCGGGGATCGCGCGCCTTGCGGAACGCGTCCTCGGCCGCCCGGTAGTCCGGCGTCAGATTCGCGGGCATGGCGTTGGTGAGGGAGGCCGGACGTCGTGACGGCACGCCCCAACCGCCCGATCTCGATTGTACGCCGGCGCGGGCACCCGCCCGGTCACGGCCCGGTCAAGGTCCGCCGAGCTGGTCGGCCGTTACGGGTTCCGCCTGGTCATCTCCATGGTCAAGTCGGGGATCCGATCACGGGGGCCGGGGCGCGACGGTCTCTGCCGAATCCTCGTTTCGACCGCGAAAATAGGCTTCCATGAACTCTCTCCACTCCGGCACCGGACGAACGAAGGCCCACGGACCCCCGGGGGAAACGGGAGCCACGTCCCGATCGATGTCGATGGCGAGCCGGTCGAACGCCCGATGCCGCTGCTCGTGGCGGCGGTCGCCCATCGCCCCGTGATACAAGTGGAGGAGTCTCTGGTCGAGGAAGCCGACCCGCCCTCCGATCGCCGCGTGCGCCGACTCGGCCCAGCGCACGTAGCTGCTACGGGCCAGGTACGAGCAGCCGACTGCCTTCGCGGAGGCGAGCCACCGCGTCGAACGGCCAAGGGCTGCGAGTATCCAGAACCAGTCGCCCGATCCGACGATGGCCCGGTCGAAGAACGGGACATCCCCCAGCGTCGACCGGCGGGCGGCCCACGCCATCCCCGGGTTTCCGCGCAGGGAGGGCGGCATGCAGCCGCCCGTACTGCCGAGGATGTGGGCTTCGACGAACCGGTCCGGGCCGAGCGCTCGGAGGACACGGCCGGCGGAAGCGGCAGCGGCCGCATCCGGCGGGCGCCCGAGCCTGGCCCCCACGGCGTTCGCCCCGCCGTCCTGCAGCGCACGGGTCGAACGCGGACCGAGGTAACGGACCTCCGAGAAGAGCTGGATGGCGCGATGCGTCTCGAGCGCCTCCAGGGCCCGCGCGCCCCAGTCCGGATCGCAGAAGATGACGTCGCAGTCGATCCAGGCGACGAACTCGACCTCGGCGGGCAGGCGGGCGAGCGCGAGGTTCAGCAGTCGCTCCTTCTGCCACATGAGGTCGCCGCCGCAGATCCGGATCGAGAGATCCGCGTCGTCTGGACCGAGCTGGAACTTGCCCTCGGGATGCCACTCGACCGTGAGGAGCGGGATGCCGAGGTGGTGGCGAAAGCAGCGGTAGTTCCGACGGCGGCTCTCCCATCCGAGGGGGTTGAAGTAGCACGCGACGGCCCAGAAGCTCCCCACGGGGCTCACGAGCTCACGGGCGCCGCGTCCCGGCGCGCCTCGCAGCCTCGCGGCCCGCGTCGGTCTCGGCCTGTGGGCACCTCATGCGGGTGATGGCCGGCTCGGCCTCGGCCCGGTACGGACGCCGCCTGCAGCCGCCCACGCATCCCGTGGCGACGCATCCGGGAGAAAGGTGGCCTTCCCTGAGATCAGATCCGGCCGGCACCCGACTTCTTTTGCCGTCCGTTCCCTCGATCCGTTCACGCCACCCGCCGCCTCCGCGCCGCCCGTCGACGGTCGCCCGGTGACGGCTTGCAGGGCACCGACCGGGCACCGCGGGAGAGACGCCGCGCCCTTCGGGCCGGATAGGCACTTCAACGTATATCGCGCCGGCGACGGCACGTCAACGGACGCGGACGGAACGGGTCTTGTTGGTATCATGGCGCGCATCTCCCATCGGCGGACGAACGGTTCTGGAGGCGGCGCGAGCCCATGAAGCGCGTATCGATGGTCATTCACACGAGCGTTTTTCCCCCGGAGCACGGAGGCGCCACGAGCATGCGCCACGTCGCGGAGGGTTTGGCGCGCGAGGGCGTCCGCGTGAGGGTTCTCGTCAAGATGCACCCGCCGTTTCCGAAGCGCATTCGTTTCCTCGGCCAGTTCCCGCGCGATCTCGACGCCTTCCGAGGGGAGCTCAGGGCCTGGTGCGACACGGGCGTCCACGGCGGCCCCTCGTGGACCTTCCGTGACGTCGAGTACCTCGGCGTGCAGGGCAGCAGCGATCTGGCGCGCGCCGCGCGGACCGAGCTCGACTCGTTCGCGCCGGACGCATTCATCCTGCTCGATGACTCGCCGGAGGAAGGGTTGGAGCTGTTCGAGGCGGCGGCCGAGAGCGGGCGCTTCGTCTTCTTCGCTCGCACGATCTTCGCCCTTCCGTTCGGTCCTCACTCCATCAAGCCTTCCGAGACGGTCGCCGCCGCGATACGCCGCGCGGTGAAGATTGTTGCGGTAAGCCGCTTCGCGCAGCAGTACATCAAGGAGCACCTCTGCAAGGACGCGACCGTCCTATATCCGAGCGGTTTCGGCCACCTGCCGCTCCCGGCCCTAGGCCGCTTCTCCAACAGGTTCGTGACCATGATCAACCCGTGCCCCTGGAAGGGAAGCTCGATCTTCCTCAGGCTCACCCGCCGCCGTCCGGACGTCGCCTTCGCGGCCGTGCCGTCGTGGGGAACGATGCCCCGCATGCTCGAGGAGTTGAGGAGACTGCCGAACGTGACGATCCTCGCGGAGACGCCGCGCATCGACGAGATCTTCGCGCAGACGAAGGTGCTGCTCGTTCCCAGCCTGTGGCAAGAGGCTTTCGGACGGGTGTCACCGGAGGCGTTGCTGCGCGGCGTCCCAGTCATCGCGAGCGACCTGGCCGGTCTGCGGGAGTCGACCATGGACGTTGCGACGCTCATCCCGGTCGAGCCGCTTCGCGTCGGTGCCCCTCCGGGCAGACCGTTCCATCTGGTCGATTGGCGGGAGCCGGACAACGACGTCGAGCCCTGGAGCACGGCGCTGGACCGCCTGCTTTCGAGCCCCGAGCACTATGCGGAGGTCTCCGCGAGTGGCCGGGAGGCGGCGACGCGCTTCGTCGAGGGCCTGCAGCGGCGCTCGATTGTGGACGCGATCCGGCCGGAGGCGATTCGAGTCTAGTGCCGCGTGTCACGGCGCCCGATAGCGCGAGAGGTAGAGCCCGGAGCCGACCGGGAGGAGGACGGACTCGACTCCGGACACGAGGCGCAGGTGTTTGCGGTAGCGGAGCGCGTCGAGGGCGACGGCGGCGGGCGAGAGCATGTTGTCGGCGACGACGATCGCGCCGCGGTGGAGGCGGGCAAGCAGGGCGTCGAAGCAGCTGATGTACAGATCCTTCCAGATGTCGAGGAGGACGAAGTCGTAGCTCTCCTCGGAGGAGCCGAGTAGCTCGACCGCGTCGCCGCGCCTGAGCTCGACGTGGACGCGGAGTCCGGCCCGGTCGAGCGCGTTGCCCGCCCGCTCGAGCTTCTCTCCGGAGAGGTCGATCCCGATCACCCGGCCACCGTTCGCCCTCGCAGCCTCCGCCAGCCAGAGCGTTGAGTAGCCGTACGCGACGCCCACGTCGAGGATCGAGGCGGCCCGCGCCTCGCGCGCGAGCAGGTTCAGCAGGGCTCCGGTGGCCGGGCCGACGCAGAGCAGGAACTCGTCACGCCGCTCGACCTGTGCCTCGGGCGAAAGCCGCGAGAAGACCTCGTCCTCGCGCCGCGCCCGCTCCTCGAAATCGGCAAGGACCCGTTCGACCCGTTCGTCCACGGCGTAGCGGGCTCCCAAGGCTCAGGGCTCGACGTCCTCGGCCGACCCCGCGCCGTCCGAGCGCAGCCCATCGACGTCGATCTTGCCGCGGAGGTTACGCGGGAGCGAATCGTGGAACACGAACCGCTCCGGGACCATGTAGGGGGGAAGCTTCGCCGCGCAGAACTCCTTGAGCGCTACGACCGGAATCCGCGGGCTGCCAAGGTGGGCGACGAGCACGGGGCCGCGCGGCCCCACGACCGGGACCACCGCCGCCTCGGCCACCCCGGGGTGCTCGCGCAGGCGCACCTCGATCTCACCCGGCTCGACGCTGTACCCACGGATCTTCACCATCCGGCCGAGGCGGCCAACGTAGCGGAGGTCTCCCGTCGGGAGCTCGACCGCAAGGTCGCACGTTCGGTACCAGGGTCCCCCGCCATCCGCCGCCTCGACGAGCCTCTCGGTCGTGAGCGCCGGTTGGCCCAGGTATCCCGTCGTCAGGCCCACGCCGCGCAGCTGGAGCTCCCCGACCGCGCCCACCGGGACGACCCGACCGCGACGGCCGCGATCGCGATCGGGCTCCGGCTCGGGTTCGACGAGGCGCGCCTCGTAGTGGGCGCAAGGGCGTCCGATCGGAACGGGCCCGTCGACCGTCGCGTTCGCCGGGAGCTCGAAGAACGCGGCGACGTTCGTCTCCGTGGACCCATAGAAGTTGAACGTCCGCGGGTGGGGGAGCCTCCGCCGGAGCAGGGCGAGTTGAGCGGCGGGGAAGGTCTCGCCGGCGAACGCGAGGACCCGGAGGGAGTGGAGATCGTGACGCTCGAGGTCGGGAAGCTCGGCGATCCGCGACAGGATCGCGGGCCCGGAGAACCAGACCGTCACCTTCTCCTCCGCGAGCAGTTCCACGATAGGCCGCGCCAGCGGACGCACCTCCTCCGGGACGAGCACGAGCCGCGCTCCGATCGAGAGGCTCGAGAAGATGTCAAACAGCGACATGCCGAAGCTGAACTGGGCGTGGTTGGCGAAGGCGTCGTCCCGGCCGGGCCGGATGAGGTCGTGGCACCACCGCGCGTGCGCCTCGATCGCCGCCCGGCTCATGAGCCAGCCCTTGTGCGGGCCGGTCGAGGCGGAGGTGTAGAGCACGCATGCGATCTCGGGGTGCGGAGGCAGACCGCTCCGGAGGGGCGGGCTGCCGGCCTCGCCGTTTCCCCGGCCCTCGCGCGCCCACTCGGCCACGGCCCGCCCGAGTCCGACGGGTCCGAGGACCTCGACTCGGGCCTCCGGCCGGCGCCGGCGCAGCGCGTCCCCGTAGGCGCGGGCGAAGCGCTCTTCGACGAGCGTCGCGGCGACCCCGCAGGCCGCGTGAATGTCCGCATTGCGCTCGGCCGGCGCACCTGGATCGACCGGCACGTAGGCGCAGCCGGCCCGGAGCACGCCGAGGATCGCGGCGATTGCATCGCTGGACCGAGTGAGGTAGAGGCCGATCCGCGCACCCGGTTCGATCCCGATCGACTGGAGCCTCGCGGCCACGCGAGCGGCGAGCCGGTCGAGCGCGGCGTACGCAATCGCCCCCCGGCTCGGCTCAACGACCGCAGGCCTGCCATCGAGCGCGCCGAGGGAGCCGAGCCCCGTCGGGGCCGCGCGCGCGCCCGCGCCGCCGCTCGGCCGGGCGCTCATCCCGCGGTCCCGGACTTCTCTGCGGCAGAGGAAGCCCGCTCGAGGACGAGCTTCACGATGTCGTCCACGCTGTTCATGCGCGAGACGCCGATATCTTCCACGCGCAGCGTGACGGGGAACGTGCTCTCGATGAAGGCCACGAGCTCGATCAGCGACAGCGAGGGGACGATCCCGCTCGAGATGAGCTGGGTCGTGTCATCGAGCGTCCCCGGTGCCTCGCCGGAGAGGAAGCCCTCGAGGATGAAACTTCTGACCGCCCGCCGGATCTCGTCGTCCTTCATTTCGGTCATGCGCGCTCACGCCTGAGGCTGGACGCCGATTATGGGGTTGCGCGCCGGAAAGCGTCAACCCTTCGGGGCGACGCCAAGACACGCCATCGCCCACTCACCCGATTCGACCTCGATTGTACGCCGGAGCAGGCGGCCGGCACGGTCGTGGCCGCCCGGACGTCTCCTTGGGGAGCGGAAGCCCCACCTCCTCCGCGTGGTCCGTGTAGTTGAGCCCGATGCACACGAGCTTTCCGATGCCAGCCAGGGGACAGCCGAGGCGCGGCCGCCCCTTCACGGCCGGCAGGCGCGAGGGCTTGACACCTCGGAGGCGCGCCAGTCCGATGGGCGTCAGGAGCGCGGGCGTGATGTCCCGCGCGACGCGCGACAGGTCGCGCAGCGTGCCCTCGGCGTCGATCAGTCCGGGCCTCTCGGCCCCGGCGCGGCCGTAGCGGACGAGCTTCATCGGCGATCGAGCCTAACGGGGTCAGACCTCGACTTTGACTTTGGGGCCAAAGCCAGGGCCTGACCCCGTATGGGCTACTTGGTCAGCTCGTACACCTTGCTCAGGTCGGGATTCAGGACGGTCACGGGCAGCCCGGCCGTCTTGAGCGCGCTTTCCATCACCGCCGGCGTCGGCGCGCCCGGCGGCGGCTGGAGCCGGTGGTGGTGGGGAATGATCGTCTTCAGGTTCGGATTCTCGGTCCGGAGGAGCCGGACCATCTGGACGATGTCCTGCGGATCGCGATTCCCCGACAGCGGCAGGATCGCCACGTCGGGCTTGTAGAGCATCCCCCAGAGCTGCATGTCCATGGTCAGCGCCGTGCTGCCGGCGAAGTAGACGGTCAGGCCGTTCTCGAAGTGGATCATGAACCCCATCGCCGGGCCGCCGTTCAGCTTGTCGACGGTCCCCGACCCGTGCACGGCCGCGACGTTGCGGATGGTCAGGCCGTCCAGCCGGAGCCAGTCGCCGGGCTGGCTCCGGTGCAGCTGCGCCTCGGGCACCTTGCGGGGCTCGAAGTAGGCGGTCCACATCTCGTGGGGCGTGACGATCTTCGCCCCGGTCTTGATCGCGATCTCGTCGGTCGAGCCGACCTCGTCGCGATGCCCGTCGGCGACCAGGATGACGTCGACCTTCGTGAAGGCGTCCACCTTGACCGGGCTGTCCGGGTTCGTGACGAACGGGTTCGTCACGATCACCTTGCCGGTCGGCGAGGTGAACCGGAAGATCGACCACGAGAGCCACTCCATCTTGACTGGACCCGACTGGGCCGGCGCATGGCCCGCCCATCCGGCCAGCATCGCGGCCACCGCGCCCCCGACCATCCAGCGCCAACCCTTCGTCATGGTGTCCCTCCCGGTTCCATGTGTCGCCCCGTCCGGGTTCGGCCGTTCAACCGCATTTCTCCGGTCTGAGGCCACGGCTCCCGATCAGGCAACCGCCGTCGGAGCCTGGATGTTCCCCCGAGCCGCTCCGGGCGAACAGACCACGCGCGCGGGCAACGCGTCAAGGCCTCGGGGCCGGCCTCCGGTCCGTGGCGTGCATTCTCACCAGCCCCGGGCTTCCGGGTTTGACGGGCAGGATCGACCAGACTAGATTGGGTCGATGCCGGCCGGGCCCGACGGCGCCAGGTATTCGATCGAGGATTGAACTCCGTCCTGCCGACCCGTTCCCGCCGGTGACCCACCTCGAGATCGATCGCGTCCGGCTCGCCTACCCGCGCGTGACCGAGGACGGGGCAGAGGCCGAGGTCCTGGCCCTCGACGCGGTCAGCCTCGCGGTGGCGCCCGGGGAGCTGGTCGCGCTCGTCGGCCCGAGCGGCTGCGGCAAGTCGAGCCTGCTGCTCCTGATCAACGGCCTGCTCGCACCCACCGCCGGACAGGTCCGGTTCGAGGGTCGGGTCATCGACGCGCCGAGCGCCGACCGCGCCCTCGTCTTCCAGGAGGCCGCGCTCCTGCCGTGGCGCACCGTCCAGGCGAACGTGGAGCTCGGCCTCGAGCTGCGCGGGCTCTCGGCGGCGGCGCGCCGGGAGGTGGCGCACCGCCATCTCCGCCTGGTCGGCCTGGAGACCTTCGAGCAGTTCTTCCCGCACCAGCTGTCCGGTGGGATGCGCCAGCGAGTGGGGCTCGCCCGCGCGCTGTCGGTGGATCCACGGGTGCTCCTCATGGACGAGCCCTTCGCCGCCCTGGACGCCCAGACCCGCCAGCTCATGGGCGCGGAGCTCTTGCGGATCTGGGAGGCGGATCGCAAGACGATCCTCTTCGTCACGCACGATCTCGACGAGGCGATCTATCTCGCCGACCGCGTGGTCGTGCTCTCGGCGCGGCCCGGGCGCGTCCTCGACGCGGTCCCGATCGAGCTCCCGCGACCGCGCCCGCTGGCCATCCGGACCAGCTCGGCGTTCGGCGCGTACCGGCAGCGTCTCTGGGAGCGCCTGGAGAGCGAGGTGCTACGGGCGATGGCGGCCGGCACCGCCTCTCCCGTCGATGGCCACGGCTAGAGTGGCGCGCCGTCACCGGCGCGCGTGGGTGGGCGCGCTGGCAATCGGTGCGGGCCTCGCCGGCTGGCAGCTCGCCGGCGGACGGGGCGGCCTCATGGCGGATCTGGTGGCCTCTCCCCTGGCCGTGGCGCGGGCCGGCGTTCTCCTGGTCGCGTCCGGGGAGCTCGTCCATCACGCCTGGGTGAGCCTCCAGGAGCTCGCGGCCGGCTTCGCCCTGGCAGCAGTGGTCGGCGTGAGCGTCGGCGTGGCGCTCGGGCGCTCGCGGATCCTCCGGGGCCTCCTCGACCCGGTCGTGATGGCGTTCCACGTCACGCCACGGGTCGCGCTCTTGCCCGTCCTCGTCTTGTGGCTCGGCGTCGCGACGGCGTCCAAGGTCGCGGCCGTCTTCCTGGGCGGCGTGTTTCCGATCATCGTCAACACGCAGGCGGGCGCCCAGCACGTCGACGAGCTCTGGATCCGTGCCATCCGCGCCTTCGGCGCCCGCCCCTTTCAGGTCGTGACGAAGGTCGTCATTCCCGCGACGCTGCCGGCGGTCATGACCGGCCTCCGCCTCGGGTTCGGCCGGGCGGTCGTCACGGTCATCGTGGCGGAGATGTACGTGTCCCTGGCCGGCGTGGGTCAGCTCCTGCAGCTCTACGGCAACGCGGGCCGCACGCCCGAGCTGATCGCCCTCGCCACCTTCGTCGCCGCGTCGGGCACCGCAGGCGTCGCCGGACTCCGCCGGCTCGAGACGTGGCTGTCGCCGTGGCGGCGAGGTCTCGACCTCTGAAGCCGGCGGGCCACGCGCGCCGCGGGCCGGGCCCGCTCGTGCTCGGAGCGATCGGGCTCGGGGCCCTCACGCTGGCCTGGGAGGGCGCGGCGCGCCTCGGGGCGATCGATCCCGTGGTCTTCGCCAGCCCGGGCCGGGTCGGCGGGAGCCTCGCCCGTCAGTGGCACTCGGGCCAGCTGGCCCAGGACCTCCTGACGAGCATGCTCGAGTTCGGGCTGGCCTATCTGCTCGCCCTGCTCCTCGGTGGCGCCGTCGGCCTCCTGATGGGTCTCGTCCGCGACGCCGAGTACGCGCTCGAGCCCTTCGTGTGGTTTTTCTACAGCGCGCCGCTCGTCGTGTTCCAGCCCCTCCTCATCGTGTGGCTCGGCTTCGGCTTCTGGTCGGTGATCGCGCTCGCGGCCGCGCTGGCGGCCTTCCCGATCGCCATCAACACCCACGCCGGCGTCCGCAGCACGGACCCCGCCCTGTTGCGGGCGGTCCGAGCCTTCGGCGGGCGGCGGCGGGACGAGATCCTCAAGGTGATCCTGCCGGCGTCGGTCCCGCTCGTGCTGGCGGGGCTCAGGATCGGCGCGGGGCGGGCCTTGGTGGGAATCGTGGTGGGCGAGATGTTCGGCGCGAACGCGGGACTCGGCTTCCGGCTCGCGTTCTACGGGTCCCGGCTCCGGGCCGCCGACGTCCTCGTCCAGGTTCTCGGCATCGTCCTCATCGGGCTCGCCGCCACGCAGGCGGTGCGGCTTGCCGAGCGCCGGTTCGGACTCGGCCGCGCCGGCTGAGCCCGACCGACGCGATCACCCCGGATTCCCGCGCGCGAGGACGTCCTCGATGACACCGGCGAGCTCCCGCGCGCAGCGACCTTCGGGGTCGAGATCGGGATCGAAGATCGTGAACTGGATCCCGGCCGCCAGGTCGGACGCGAGGAACGGCTCGAGGAGCTCCTGGAGCTCGGCATAGCCGAGGCCGTCCGGCTGCGGTGAGTCCACCGCCGGCATGAGCGCGCTGTCCAGCACGTCGACGTCCACGTGGATCCAGAACCCGGCCACGTGGTGGCTCTCCAGCATCGCGAGGGTCCCGGCCGCGCTCGAGCGGAGGCCCGCGCGCCGCAGCGCGCGGAGGTCGTGGCGCCGGATGGCCGTCCCGAAGATGTGGCGCCCCCAGTAGCGCTCCGGGTCGGACACGTCCCGGTGCCCCAGGATCACGACGTCCTCGTCCCGCACGAGGGGCCCGAGGCCATCGAGATTCGCGAGAGCCTCCGGACCCCGGCCTGTGACGAGCGCCAGGTCCATGCCGGCCGCGCCGCCGCTCAGCGAGGTCTCCGGCAGGGCGAAGTCGGTGTGGCCGTCGACGAACACGAGACCGTAGCGCCCCCGCCGGCGGAGCGCCAGCATGGCGCCGAGGAGGATGCTGCAGTCGCCCCCGAGCACGAGGGGGAAGCTCCCGGTTTCCAGGAGCGCGCCGAGTCGTCCTGCCAGGGCCCGGGAGTAGTCACGGATCGCCTCCGCATTGCGCACCCCGACGGCAGGGTCGAGCGCGGACGAGTAGCGCGGGGGTGGCACCTCGCCGGCGTCCGCGGCCCCGAGGCGCGTCACGAGCCCGGTCGCCCGCAGCGCGGCGGCCATGCGGCGCACCCCCGGCTCACGGTCCACTCGCGGCGGGCGAAGCCCCAGGTTGGATGGGGCATCGAGGACCGACAGGAGCCTGCGCATCTCGTCCGTCAGACCCCGCACGACGGACCGCGTGAAAGTCGGGGGTCATGGCCCGGGCGCGGTCCACGGCAGGCGCGCACCCCGCCCGTGAGGGGTCGCCCGCTGCCGGATTTTGGCAGCGGGTCAGCCAGCTTGCGGGTCTCCTGGGCGCGCCCGGGCCGGGGTGAGACCAGAATTCCAACAGGTTACGACCCCCCTCACCGTGGCCCTTTGCTTGCAACCAGGAAACACTGGCCCCACATGACCGGAGGGATCGCCCGACCCATGGTCCTGCCCCTGAAGCAGGCGCGGCTCTGCCTCGACTGCGATTGCCTCACGGACGAGCCATTCTGCCGCCAGTGTGACCGGGCGGACACGGTCCCGATCGCGGGCTGGTTCCGGCCCCTCGACAACGGTCGCGCCGACGCTGTGCGTCATGGGCGAGTGGCCGCGCCCCCGGCTCAGCGCTGGATCCTGGTCGTCCAGCACCAGCAGCGTGACCTCTACCGGATCCTGCGCCAGGCGCTCGACGGAACAAGCGTCGTGGTCCTGTACGAGCGGCGCGTGGGCCAGCGGCGGCGCGTCGCCGCCGGGCCGCGGAGCGCGGAGCAGCGGCGCGCCGATCGCCGACGGCCCCGGCCGAACGCGGCGGTCTACGAGGGCTCGACGCCGTCTCGTGACCCCGAAGGCCTGCCGCGCTCGGGCTCCGGCCGGGTGGCCGTGCCGGTCACCCGCTCGCGCCGCCGGCAGCCCACCCCGGTCTAGCGCCGAGCGCCCCACACCGCGTCCGCGACCTCGAGCACGCGCGCGAGCTTTCGGCGCTGGTCGTCGGCCGTGATCGGCTGGCCTCCGCCGGGCACCGAGCTGAAGCCGCACTGCGGGGAAAGCCCGAGCCGCTCGAGCGGCACGTGGCGCGCGGCCTCGTCGATCCGGCGCCTGAGCGCGTCGATCGACTCCAGGACCGGCGTCTTCGTGCTCACGAGCCCGAGCACGACGCGCTTCGGCGCGGGGACGAGGCGGAGCGCGCGGAAGTCCCCCGCGCGCGGCGTGTCGAACTCGAGGAGGAACGTGTCCACCGCCAGGCGGCCGAAGACCTGCTCGGCGATCGGCTCGTAGCCGCCCTCGGCCATCCACGCGCCCCGGAGGTTGCCGCGGCACATGTGCACGGCCCTCGCGACGCCGGGCGGACACGCGGCAAGCGCCTCGTTGATGAGATCGATGTAGCGCGCGGTCAAGGCGTCGGGATCCTCGCCGCGGGACCGGACCTCGGCCCGCACGCGCTCGTCGCAGTTGCACGGCAGCGCGGTGTCGTCGAGCTGGAGGTACGGGCAGCCGAGGCGGACGAGGTCCGCGATCTCCTGCCGGTAGATGGCGACCAGGTCCGCGTAGTACACCTCGACGTCCGGGTACACCGCCGCGTCCACGCTCCGCGGTCCGAGGAAGAAGTGCATCACGTCGGGCGCGGGCAGCGTCACCTTCGGCACGCCCCTCGTGGCGACGTCACGGAGAAATCGGAACTCGTCGGTCGCGATCCCCCGCGCGCGCCTGAGCCGGGCCCGCGCGTAGGGAGACGGCGGGGCGCCGCGCTCGCCTGTGTCGTCCCGGAAGCCGAGGGTCCCATCCCGGAACCCGAAGCCCTCGACCGCGTCGATCAGCCCGGCCGACCAGCCGCGGCGCCGGAACTCGCCGTCGGTCACGGATGGGAGCCCGAGATCCTCCTGGAGGCGCACGACCTCCCGCACGCACTCGTCCTGGATGGCCCG
Source organism: uncultured Candidatus Rokubacteria bacterium (assembly GCA_963812945.1). GTDB lineage: Bacteria > Methylomirabilota > Methylomirabilia > Rokubacteriales > DASRDR01 > DASRDR01. Next base: position 70,669 of record CAWEXD010000004.1, read on the forward strand.
GAAGCGCTCGGCCGTCATCGTGCCGGCGCGAACCTCGCGCGCGCCCAAGAGCAGGCGCTCGGGCCTGAGGAAGCTCCCGACGTGCTCCGCGCGGAATGGCGGCCCGGACACGGTCACCCGGCGTCCCGACGATCGGATTCGCCCGACCGGCCGGCATCGGGAGCGGGCGGCCGCAACGCGCGCTTCAGGATCTTGCCCGACGGGCTCTTCGGCAGCTCGGCGACGACCTCGTACCCCCGGGGCACCTTGAAGGTCGCGAGATGCGCGCGGCAGTGCGCGTCGAGCTCCACGTCGGCCAGCGCCGTGCCGGGCCGCAGGACCACGAAGGCCCGGGCGATCTCCCCCCGGACCGGGTCCGGCACCCCGACCACCGCGCATTCCCGCACCGCCGGATGGCGGTACAGCACCTCCTCCACCTCGCGTGGCCAGATCTTGAGGCCCGCCGTGTTGATCATGTCCTTCACGCGGTCCACGAGGTAGAGATAGCCGTCCCCGTCCAGGTAACCGATGTCGCCCGTGTGGAACCAGCCGCCGCGCATCGCCGCCCGGGTGTCCTCGGGCCGGTTCCAGTAGCCGAGCATGACGTTCGGGCCGCGGAACACGACCTCGCCCCAGGTCCCCGCCGGCACGTCGCAGTCCTCCTCGTCGACCACGCGCATGTCCACCATCTCCACCGGCGTGCCGACGGAGCCGGCGCGGTACTCGTACTCGTGGTTGAACGTGGCGGCCGGCGAGGTCTCGGTCAGGCCGTAGCCCTCCAGGATGGTCTGCCCGTACGTGTCGTGCCAGCGCCGGGCGATCTCGACCGGCATGGTGGCGGCCGCCGACTTGTAGAAGCGGACGCTCGCCAGCGCGGCCGGCCGGACGCCGGCGCTCAGGAGGGCGATGTAGATGGTCGGGACTCCCGTCACGATCGTCACGCGGTGCCGCTCGACCGCCTCCGCGCACCGCTCGACGTCGAATCGGCGCTGGAGCACCAGCGTGGCCGCAGCGCTCACGCCGCCGATCATGAGGACGTTCTGGGCGGCCACGTGGAAGAGCGGCAGGGTCACGAGGAGGCGATCCGCGGGCCCCATCCGCATGTAGCGCTGAACCGCCAGGACGTTCGACACGACGTTGGCGTGGCTGAGGACCGCCCCCTTCTGGCGGCCCGTCGTCCCGGACGTGTAGAGGATCGCCGCCGGGGCCGATGGCTCCATGTCGCGCGCCGGGAGCGTCTCGGCCCGGCCGGCGCCGAGCGCCTCGAGGGTCGGCAGACCCGCCACGTCGCCCTCGCAGATCACGACGCGGTCCCGGCGGATCACGTCCCCGACGAGCGGCGCGAGCCGCGGCCAGAGCGCCTCGACCGTGAGCACGACCCGGGCGCCCGAGTCCTCGAGGAGGACGGCGAGCTCCTCGGTGGTGAGCATCACGTTCACGGACACCGCGACGGCGCCGAGCTTCAGGACGGCGTGGTAGGCGACCGCGAACGCGGGAATGTTCGGCAGGAAGAGGGCCACGCGATCGCCGGGGCCGACCCCCCAGGTGCCCAGGCCTCCGGCCGTGCGGCTGGTCGCCTGATCCAGCTCGCGGTAGCTCACGCGGCGATCCTCGAACAGGATGGCGGTCCCGTCGGGGAAATGGCGCGCGGCCCGCTCCAGCGCCCGGGCGATGTTCACGGCCGCCCTCGGCCTCGTCCGGCCCGCCGCCCGCGGCCTACACGGGGGCGTCGGCGCTGGACGCCTTGAGGAACGCGTAGACCGACGCGACATCCTTCTTCCCGTAGCCCTGCGAGGACGCCATGCGCAGCACCTGCTGGGCCGCCGAGGACACCGCGACCGGGACGCGCAGCTCGCGGGCGGCGTTGACGGCCAGCCCGAGGTCCTTGCACATGAGGTCGACCGTGAACCCGGGGGCGTAGTCGCGGCTGGACGCGGCCCGGGGCACGATCCCGGGCACGGGGTGGCCGTGCTCCATGATCCAGGTGCGGCCCGACGAGTTGGAGATGATGTCGGTCAGGATCCGCGCGTCCACCCCGAAGCCCTCGGCGATGCGGAACGCCTCGCTGACGGCCACCGTGGCCACCCCGGCGATCAGGTTGTTGCAGAGCTTCGCCACCTCGCCGGCGCCGACCGCCCCCACGTGGACGATGTGCTTGCCCATGGCGTCGAGAACCGGCCGAGCCTCCTCCAGGTCCGCGGGGTCGCCGCCCACCATGATGGCGAGCGTCCCGTCCTCGGCGCCGCCGACTCCGCCCGAGACCGGCGCGTCGATGAATCGCACCCCGCGCTCCCGGAGTCGCGCGGCGACTCGCTGCGAGGTCCCCGGGTCGATCGTCGACATGTCGACGCAAAGCCGCCCCGGCGCGATGCCATCCAGGATGCCCTGCGGCCCGAGGTACACGGCCTCGACGTGGGACGCCGAGGGCAGCATGGTGACGACGAGATCACTCTGGGCCGCTGCCGCGGCCGAGGAGCTGCCGGGGCTCGCGCCGAGCCGCGTCGCCGCCTCCAGCGCCGCCGGCTGCGCGTCGTAGGCCACGACCACGAACCCCCTGGCCACGAGGTTTCGCAGCATGGGCCGGCCCATGCTCCCGGTCCCGACGAATCCGACCTTCGTCATCCTGGCCGTCATCTTGGCATCTCCCTGGCCTTCCCCGTCTGGCGGTGTCTCCAATCGTCTCGACACGACGCGGCCCGGCACGCCCCGGAATAGAGCACCCCTTCCGAAGATCCGTCAAGGCGCCGGCCCCGGTCGGGCGCTCCCGCTTGTCGGGCGCTCTCCGCTAGCCCGTCGCGCCCGGCTGAGCTATCCTGACGGCGCTCCGGGCGGGTTCCGTTCACCCCGCGCCCCCGGGCGGCACCGACTTTGGCTCACACCAGGAGGCCTAGGCATGAGATCTGTCGGATCGGCGCTGTCGGCTGCGCTGCTCGTCGTCGCGGCCCTTGCAGCAGCCCAGGAGAAGGTCCAGCTCTCGATCGGCACCGGGGGCACCGGGGGCGTCTACTATCCCCTCGGCGGCGGCATCGCCAACATGCTGTCGAAGCACGTGCCCGGAATGTCGGCCACCGCCGAGGTCACGGGCGGCTCGGTGGACAACCTGAAGCTCGTCGCCAGCGGCAAGCCTTATCTCGCCATGGCGATGGCCGACGCCGGGCAGGACGCCTACCGCGGCGAGGACAAGTTCAAAGGCAACAAGGTCCCGCTACGGACGCTCATGGTGATGTACCCGAACCGCATGCACGTGGTGACCATCGAGGGGACCGGCATCAACACGCTCGCGGACCTGAAGGGCAAGCACGTCTCCACCGGCTCCCCGGGGAGCGCCACCGAGGTGATGGCCTTCCGGGTGATCGAGGCGGCCGGCCTCGACAAAGACAAGGACATGCGCCGCGAGCGGCTCGGTGTCGCCGAGTCCGTGAACGCGATCAAGGACAAGAAGATCGACGCGTTCTTCTGGGTAGGCGGGCTCCCGACGGCGGCGGTCACCGACCTGGCGAACACCCCGGGCGTGCGCATCAAGCTCCTCGACCACGTCCAGGTCGTCGCGCCCATGAACAAGAAGTACGGCGAGCTCTACGTCGAGGACACGATCCCGAAGGCGACCTACCGCGGAATGGAGACCGACAACAAGAACGCCACGGTCTGGAACCTCCTCGTGTCGCACGAGAGCCTGAGCGAGACCCTCGCCTACAGCATCGTGAAGATGATCTTCGAGAAGCGTGAGGACCTCATCGCGGTACACAAGGAGGCCGAGAACTTCAAGCTCGAGCTGCAGAAGGCGTCCAACACGCCGATCCCGTTCCACCCCGGGGCGCTCAAGTACTTCGCCGAGAAGGGCGTGAAGGTCAAGTGATCGCATCGTCATGACCGCGCCGGAGCCGCCTCCGCCCACCGACCCGATCGTCGGTGAGCAGGCGCTCCGGCGCGCCGAGGCGTACGTCGAGGCCGAAGAGGGCGCCGCCAGTCACCTGGCCGGCGCCCTCGGCGCCATCGTCGCCGCGCTGGCGGTGGCGATGTCCCTGTTTCACCTGTACGCCGCGTACTCCATCGTCCCGACCCAGACCCTCCGGCCGGTCCACGTCGCCCTCGTGCTGGTCCTCTCGTTCCTCGTGTTCCCCGCCACGCGACGCTTCCGCCACCGCGTCATGTGGTGGGACTGGCTCGCGGCCCTGGCCGCGGTCGCGGTGGTGGCGTACATGCTGCATGGCGGCGACGACTTCACCGACCGCAACACGTCGCCCGACCCGTGGGACATCGTGCTCGGGACGATCCTCATCGCGCTGATCCTCGAGGCGATGCGACGCACCTCCGGGTGGGTCATGCCGGCGGTCTCGCTGGCGTTCCTCACCTACGCTCTCGCGGGCGCCTGGCTGCCGGCGCCCTGGACCCACAAGGGCTACGACATCGGCCGGCTCGTCGGCCACATGTACATGACGCTGGAGGGGATCTTCGGCGTCGCCGTCGACGTCTCCTCCTCGCTCATCATCCTGTTCACGATCTACGGGGCGTTCCTCCAGCTCTCGGGCGCCGGCAAGTTCTACCTCGACTTCTCCTTCGCCGCGATGGGCGGGAAGTCCAGCGGCGCGGGCCGCACCATCGTCCTCGCCTCGTTCCTCCTGGGAGGGCCTTCGGGGAGCGGCGTGGCGACCACCGTGACGATGGGCTCGGTCGCCTATCCCATGCTCGCCCGGGCCGGCTACGGCAAGGACGCCGCCGGGGGGCTCTTGGCGGCGGGCGGCCTCGGCGCCATCATCTCGCCGCCGGTGCTGGGCGCGGCGGCCTTCCTGATCGCGGAGTTCCTGAAGATCTCGTACCTCGACGTGCTGCTGATGGCGGTGATCCCGACGGGCCTGTACTACTTCGCGCTGTTCCTCATGGTGGAGATCGACGCCCGGAAGTTCGGCATGAGCGCCGTGGCCATCGAGCGCGCCGAACCGCTGGGACGCCTCATCGCGCGGTTCTGGTTCCACTTCCTCTCGCTGGTCTCCATCGTCGTGTTCATGCTGATGGGGTTCTCGCCGGTGCTGTCGGTGTTCTGGGCCACCGTGGTCGCGTTCCTCACGAGCCTTCTCCGTCCCGAGAGCGCGATGATCTCCTACGACGTGGCCCGCGGGCGTGTCCCGCTCGTTGCCGGGTTCCTGCGGTCACCGCTCGTGAAGGCGCTGGAGGCGGGGTCGATCGGGATGCTCAACGTCGGCGCGACCTGCGCCGGCGCCGGCCTCATCGTGGGCGTGGTCACCCTCACCGGGCTGGGGCTCAAGTTCTCGGCGATCATCATCGACTACGCGGGCGGATCGCTGGTCCTGACCGCGGTGTTCACGGCCCTCACGGTCTGGATCGTGGGGCTCGCGGTGCCGGTCACGGCCTCCTACATCATCTGCGCGGTGATCGCGGCGCCCGCGCTGATCAAGCTGGGCGTGCCCGACTTCGCCGCCCACATGTTCATCTTCTACTACGCGGTGCTGTCGGAGGTCTCGCCGCCCACCGCGCTCTCGCCCTTCGCCGCGGCGGCGATCACCGGCGGCGACCCGTACCGGACCACGCTGCAGGCCTGGAAGTACACGATGCCCGCGTTCCTGGTGCCGTTCATGTTCGTGCTGGACCCGGCCGGCCAGGGCCTGCTCCTCACGGGGTCCATCAAGGGCCTCGCCCAGGCCAACTGGGGCGCGATCCTGCTCGTGACGCTGTCCGCGGCGGTGGGCATCGCGGCGCTCGCCAGCGGCTTCCAGGGGTGGCTGCTCCGGCGCGCCACGCTCCCCGAGGTGGCGCTGCTCGTCCTCGCGGGGCTCGCGCTGGTCTACCCGCGGCCCCTGTTCGACGCCGTCGGCGTCGGCCTGTTCGCCGTCGTTCTGGTCCTCCAGCTCCTGCGCCGCAGCTCCGCTCCCTCGCGCCTCCCCGCGTAGACGGCGCTCCCTCGGCCGGCGAGCCGTCGCCTGGCGGTCTTCGCGAGCGCGCCTCCGAGAAACTTGCCTCCGGCGCGGCCTCCGCGCGACCATGCGCCATGCTCGCCTTCCGCCCGTTGTTCGACGCCCACGTCGAGGTGGCCGAGATCGTCACGCTCGGTCGAACGCCGCTCGGGGAGCGACGGGTCGTCAACATCCTGGGCGGGTGGTTCCGCGGCGAGCGGCTCACGGGGCGCATTCGCCCGGGCGGCGCGGACTGGCAGACCGTGGGCGACGACGGCGCCGCCCGGCTCGACGCGCGGTACACCCTCGAGACCGACGGGGGCATCCTCGTGCAGGTCAGGAGCGAGGGCCTGCGTCACGGTCCTCCCGACGTCCTCGCCAGGCTCGCGGCCGGCGAGGCCGTCGATCCCGGACGCTACTACTTCCGGACGGTGCTGCGCTTCGAGACCGGGGCGCCCGACCTCGACTGGCTGAACCGCGTCATCGCGATCGCGCGCGGCGCCCGGCTGCCAAACGTGGTGGAGCTCCACGCGTTCGAGCTGCTCTGAGGACCGGCGCCCCTTTGCTGCTCATCGAGCACGCCACCGTCATCACGCTGGACCGGGAGCGCCGGATCCTGTCCGACGGCTCGGTCCTGGTGGACGGGCACGACATCGTCCAGGTCGGCCCGGCTCGCGAGGTGCGCCCGCCCCGTCCCCCCGATCGCGTCATCGACGGCCGGCGCCGCGTCGTGCTGCCGGGCTTCGTGGACACGCACGTCCACCTGTCGGAGCACCTGAACCGGGGCCTGCTCCTCGACGACATCCCCGTCGACCGCTACCTCTCGGACTGGCTGATCCCGCTCTACTCCGTCATCACGCCGGAAGAGGAGCAGGTCTCTGCCCTTCTCGCCTGCGTCGAGATGATCCGCACCGGCACGACCACGTTCTGCGAGGCAGGCACGCTCTTCGACGTCGCGGCGGTGGCCGACGCGGTGGAGACGATCGGGATGCGGGCCGTCCTCGGGCGCTGGTCCTGGGACCTCGTCACGGGGCCGGGGCGGATGCGGCAGACGACGGCGGACGCGCTCCGGGAGAACGAGGCGATGCTGGGCGCGGTGCACGGTCGCGCCGGCGGGCGGATCCACGCCTGGCCGCTGCTCCTTGGCTTCGGCACGTGCTCGCCGGCGCTCACGCAGGGCGCCCACGCGCTGGCCGACCGGCACGGCGTCGGCTGGGGCATGATGCACTTCGCCTCGCATCCATCCCGCCGCACGTCCGACCGCGTGCCCCTGGCGGAGCTCGACGCGCTGGGCGTCCTGACCCCTCGGACAAAGCTCGCCCACATGGTCTACGTCGACGAGCAGGACATCGCCCTCCTGGCGCGGCGCGGCGTCAAGGTCTCCCACTGCCCGACGGCGGGGCTCAAGCACACGAAGGGGCTCAGCGCTCACGGGCGGTTCGTCGAGATGCTCGACGCCGGGGTGTGCGTCTCCCTCGGAGGCGACAGCGGCAACGGCTCGAACCACTTCGACATGCTGCGCCTCATGTACCTCGCCGCCACGATCTACAAGGACGCGCGGCTCGACGTCGGCGTGATGCCCCCGGAGCGCGTCCTCGAGATGGCGACCCGGCTGGGGGCCGAGGCGCTCCTGCTCGACAGCGCCATCGGCTCGATCGAGCCCGGGAAGCGCGCCGACCTGGTCCTCCACGACCTCGACACCCCCGAGTGGCGACCGCTCCTCAACCCGGTCAACAACCTGGTCTACGCCGCGACGGGCGCCAGCGTCCGGACGGTCCTGATCGACGGCCGGGTCGTGCTCGACGAGGGGCGCCTGACCACGCTCGACGAGCGCGCCCTCTTCGAGCGCGTGGAGGTCCTGGCCCGCCAGCAGATCGCGCGCGCGGGCCTCGCCATCGAGTCCAAGTGGCCCGTGGTCGGATGACGCCCGCGGCGCTGCCCCCGGATCACCCGGCGCCCGTGAACCCCCCGTCGCTCGAGCGCTGGTTCCAGCGCGTCTTCGGCGACAGCGACGGGACACACTTCGGCTCGGGCTGGATGTCGGGCACCGCCAGCGTGTTCCTGGGCGGGCTGGCTCTCCTCGGCGTGGTGGCGTTCTGGTTCCCGGGCGCGTTCTCCTCGGCGGCGTTCCGGGCCCACTACCCGATACCGCTGCTGCGCGCGCTGCTCGAGGTCACGATCGGCCTCGCGTTCCTGCTCGGCGCCGTCTCGCTCGTCCTGCGCCGGCGCAAGGTCCTGGGGCTCGCCGGGATCGGCCTCGCCCTCGCCGCCACGCTGGCCGGCGGCGGCAGCGTGCCGATCGAGAGCCGGTTCGACCAGCAGATCACGCTCGGGCTCGACTGGTTCCTGCTGAACCTGCTCCTGCTCGCGCTGGTGTTCGTGCCGCTCGAGCGCGCCTTCGCGCGCCTGCCGCAGCAGACGACCTTCCGGCTCGGCTGGACCACCGACGGCGCCCACTTCATGGTGAGCCACCTGGCGGTCCAGGCGCTCACCTTCATGACGCTGCTGCCGGCAACCGCGCTCGCGACCGTGTGGCAGCCCGAGGCGCTGCGGCGAGCGATCCAGGGACAGCCGCTCGCGCTGCAGGCGCTCGAGATCCTCGTGGTCGCCGACTTCACCCAGTACTGGGTGCACCGCGCCTTTCACGCGGTGCCCTGGCTCTGGCGCTTCCACGCGATCCACCACTCGAGCCGCGCCCTCGACTGGCTGGCGGGCTCGCGCCTGCACGTGCTCGACGTCGTCGTCACGCGCGGCCTAGTGATGGTGCCGGTGTTCCTGCTCGGCTTCGCGCAGCCCGCGCTCTACGCGTACCTCCTGTTCGTGTCGTTCCACGCAGTGTTCATCCATGCCAACGTCCGGTTCCGGCTCGGCTGGCTCGATCGCGTGATCGCCACGCCCCGAGCGCATCACTGGCACCATGCGGTCGCGCCGATCGACAAGAACTTCGCCGTGCACCTGCCGGTCCTCGACGCCGTGTTCGGCACGCTCCACCTGCCCGGCGACGAGTGGCCGGCCGCCTACGGAATGGCGGGGCAGCCGGTCCCGGAGGGCTGGGGGGCACAGCTCGTACACCCGTTCCGCCGTTAGCAATCCGCGCCGCCGCCCGCGGCCCGGCGTCAGCCGGCGGAGCCCCCATTGCAGCTCCTTGCGGATGACGCGGCGGGCGATCGTGAAGGGCAGCTTCACGCCATAGACCTCTTGGACGATGCGGCACACCAGCCAGGGGATCCCCGTCACCCGGGCGACCCGCTCGATCCAGCGATACTCGGGCGTCGCCCCCATGACACGCACGGTGGGAACGACGCGCCCGAAGGTGACGAGGTCCGAAAAGGTGCTGGCGGTGGTCCCGACGAACGCGTCGGTCGCGCGCAGGAGGAGCAGGTCGACGAGGGCGTCCTGGATGGCTTCCGGCGTGCCCCGGTCCAGGCTGTGCGGCGTCGTGTGGACCAGCCGGTCTCCGTACCGGGCCCGGAAGATCTCGCGCACACCTTCACGACGCGTCGGTCTCCCCTCCGGCTCCGGCGCGCCGTCGTCGGAGCAGAGCAGGATGCCCGCCTCGGGCATCGTGGCCAGGAACCGGTCGACCGCGACGAGCATCGCCGCCGTGTTCCACGACCGGTCGGGACGAACCCGCACGAAGTCGCCGCGCCGCGCATGCACGCCGATCATGCGCGCTCGGAAGCGCCGCGCCCGGAACGCCGCCACCCGATCGGCGACGGCAGCGCACGGCTCGAGGTGCCCGAGCAGCTCCGCGCAGCGCACGGCCAGGGCGCGGTGCGCGGGGAAGCGGTCCGGGAAGGTGAGCCATTTCGCGCTCCAGCGCAGGAGGTGCCGCTCCGGGGCGACGAGGAGGTCCTCGGCCTCCCGGGCGGGGTGGTCCGGGTGGGCCGGCCGCGCCAGCTCGCGCGGGAGCTGGTCGACGTCGATCACCGGCCAGTCGCCGGCGAACAGCTCGCGAAACGCCGCACCGCATGCCGGAGTCCGGGGCCAGATCAGCGTGAACGTTCGGCCCGAAGCCTCGGCCAGCGCCATGCCGGACAGGAGCACCCGCAGGCGATTGCTCAGACCGGCACGGGTGAACACGGTGAGCGTCCGGGGCCCGCTCGTGGTGCCCTGGGGTAACCCCGGGGTCAGATCCTCGTCGTGACCCACGCCGCCCACGGTCTCGTCACTCGGCGCCGCCCGAGACCCCCTGGCCGGGGAGGCGCCCGAGAGTCGGGACCGGGCGCCCCGCGGCATCGGCCAACGCGCCGGGCCGACGTTCCTGCCGGCCCAGCCGCCCGGAGCGCGCCCACGAGCGTAGGGCCCGGCCGGAACAGACGGTGAGCACGAGCCAGGCGTTGAGCACGTGGAGCAGCCGCACCGTGACCATCGCCGGGAAGGGCAGGCGACCGGTCCAGTCCCGAGGGACCGGGCATCGCCACGACCTGAGCGGCTTGAACATGCACTCCCGGCGCGGAGCCACGCCGAGCTCGTGGAGAGACTGGTGACCAAGGGCGATCCTCAGGCTCTTCCGGTAGACGGCGCCGAGCGTGGCCCGGGCCGCGTGGCTGACCAGGGCGTCGGGGGCATACGCGACGCGCTCGCCCGCCCTCCACAGCCTATGGCCGAACTCGCGGTCGCCGCCCGTGACGAGCTCGGCGCGGAAGGGCCCATGCCGCTCGATCAGGTGAGCGTAGACCATCATGTTCGCGGTCGCCGCATAGTGCCGATTGACGTACGCCTGCTGGTTGAAGCGGATCGCGGAGTCCCAGTACTCGTAGACGTTCGGCCGGGCCCCTCGGTAGGTGACCACGATGCGGCCCCCCACGATGGCGGCTCCCTCGGCCCTGAGCGCGCGAACACCGCTCTCGAGCCAGGTCGGCGCGGGAACGCAGTCGGCATCGGTGAAGGCCAGGATCTCGCCACGGGCGACGCTCAGCCCGCGGTTCCGGGCGGCATACGAGGTCCGGATCCGGTCCTCCACCACCAGCAAGAGCCGAGACCCTGCGCGGGCGCGAAGGTCCTCGACCACGGCCCGGGTGCCATCCGTGGATCCGTTGTCCGCGACGATGATCTCGTAGCGGTCCGGCGGATACGTCTGGTCGAGGAGAGCCCCCAGGCACGCCCGGATCCCGGGCCGGTCGCGCAGGACCGGCACCACGACCGATACGAGCGGGTCGGAGCCCCCCCGGTCAGTCATCGTCTCCATGTGGCGGCCTCCGACCGCTGCGCGTGGCGCCGTCGCTTCACCGCCGAAGGGTCCCAACCCGGCGGACTCCCCGGCGCTGCTCCGCGATACCCTACCACGAGGCCGAGTCGATGCCGGAGAACTGCGATGCGATCCGCTCACGCCGAGCCGCGCGGGATCGACGGCGCCGTCTCAACCGTCCTCCCGGCGCGCCGCGAAGTACTGCCGCACGTAGGCGTGGAGGTCCGGCTTGTCCGAGCTCCATCGCCAGCAGCCGGCATCGTCGTGCGCGATGTCGTGCCCGGGATCGAATCGGAACGGGGCGAGACCGAGGTGACGGGGCCGGATGCCGCGATCCTCGAGCCGCCCGTGCCAAAGATGGAACACGTCCCCCTCCAGACAGCCGACTCGACCGGCAACCGCGCGGTGAAACCGGCTCGCCCACGGGCGGTAGCGCGCCTCCTGGGCCGGATTCATGGCGTGCGTGCCGATCACGGTCTCGGGGGTCCCGAACGCGGCGCAGGTCATGGCGGAATCGCCCCCTCCGACGATGCAGGCATCGTAGAATCCGTGCCGCGCGAGCACCTCACGCCGGTAGGCCCACCCGAACCCGTTGACCGTTGTGCCCGGGCGCCGCTCGGAGGTGGTGCTGAGGACGGTCATGGGATCCGACCCGCGCACGACGGCGTTCGCGGACGCCTCCTGCGCGAAGATCACTGCGTCCCGGGGCGGGCGCTCGGGGGCCCACTCACGACGGAGGTGGTGGAGGCGCGTGAACAGCTGGACGGCGGAGACGCGCTCCAGCAGTGCGGTCGCCGCGGCACCCCAGTCCTCGCGCTCGAAGATGACGTCGCAGTCCAGGCTGGCCACCACCGTGCACTCGTCGGGGAGCCGCCCGAGCGCGACGTTGAGGAGCCTCTCCTTCTGCCAGAGGACATCACGGCCTCGCAGGCGCACGAGGAGGTCCGCGTCGTCGTCGGCCAGCTCGAAGCGATCGCCGTAGCCGAGCTCCACGGCGAGCAGGGGAGCGGCGAGACGGCGCCGGAATTCCCGGAAGTTCTCGAGCCGGCGGCGGTACCCGATCGGATTGAAGTACGACGTGATCGCCCAGAGCATGCGGGGCCAACGACGGCGCCGCGTGGGCAAGGGAATCACCGGTCCCTGTCCGCCCCACTCATCGCGCCGCAGTCGCCCTGGCTCAGGGTCAGAGACACCTCCCGCGGCTCCTGGCCGCGCCGGCCGAAATCTACGCCGATCCTCGAATCGCCGTCAAGCGGTGTGGCGCTGAGGAGCCGGCTGGTGGTGACGCGACACGGGCCGCGCCGGCAGGCCCGCAGTTTGGTGCGCCAGCGTCGGTCGTGCGAAAATCGACGCTCGCCAGCATGCTCGGGCCCATTGACGACAGCGCGGGAAGAAGGGGCGGATGACGGCGGCGCCCGAGCCGGGCGCGGCCGCCGTGACGAGCGACCCCGAACGGCTCGGTCCCGACCTCGAGGCCCTCGTGGCCGCTTTGGATGCCCCCGTCCGGCGCATCGTGACGCTCACGAGGCTCCGGGCGCCGGGCGTGGAGCACGCATCGTTCCGGCTCGAGCTCCTGGACGGCCGCGTCCTCAAGGGCCGGCGCCTGCCGAGCGCGGAGCACGCGGCGCGGGTGGCGACCATCCTCGACGTCATGGACCGGCGGCACTTCCCGCCCGTGATCGCCCGTCTCGGCGAGGCCCTCCTGGAGGAGTGGCGCCCCGGGGAGCCGCTGGATCACGCGACCCTGGGCCCGGGGCCAATGCGCCAATGCGGGGGGATTCTCGGGGCCGTGCATGGCGCCGTGCCCCCGGCGGTCGAGGTCGATAAGCGGGCGCGCCCCGAAGCGCGGCTGGCCGCGGTGCGATGGCAGTCCCGCAAACTCGTCAGGGCCGGCGCGCTGTCGGCTGCCTCGCGGGATCACCTCGTCGCGCTCCTCAAGGCTCAGCTCCCCGCTGACCCGGCGATCGGGGTGATCCACCGCGATTTCTGCGCCGAGAATCTCGTGTGGGACGCATCGGGACAGCCCCATGTCGTCGACAACGAGACCATGCAGATCGGGGCGCTCGACTTCGACCTGGCCCGGACCTGGTACCGCTGGCCCATGACGGACACTCAGGCAACCGCGTTCCTCGACGGGTACTCGGCCCATCGCAGCCCGGAGAGCTTCCTGGCGAGCTTCGTCTTCTGGACCCTCGCCGTGCTCGTGGACGTGTCGCGCTATCACCTGCGCGTCGGCACGGATCGGGCGCAGGGCGCCGTCGATCTCCTGCAGGCGATCCTCGACGGCTCCCCGGCGGTCGGCCGGTGGTGCCCGGCCCGATGACCGAGCCGGGCTCGGTCGAGGACCGCCTGTCGGCTCATCGCCGTGGCCTCCGGTACGCTGACCTGGCCATCGGCGTGGCCTGCCCCGAGCCCTCGTACCTCGTCTGGCTCGAGGAGTTCCTGGCCCCGGCCTTCGAGCCCACGGCGGCCGAGGGGTGCGACCGCTGGGTGGTGCTGGACCTGGACGCGTCGCGCCATGCCGCGACCCTGGCCCGCGGCCCGAGCCCGGACGCGGTCCCGGTGCCGTGCTTCGTCCTCGACGGCGGCACCGTGTGCCATCCGGAGTGGAACGGTAGCGGCCCGGACGAGCGGATCCTGTTCGACGCGCACTATCAGGCCTTCTACTGCGTCGAGCGCCGGAGTGGGCACGTCCGGATCCTCGCGACGCCGCGGCCCAATCTCACCCGGATCGCGCTCATGCGGGTCGTCCGGGAGCTGGCGATGGCCGCGTCTCTCGCGCGCGGCGGCCTGCTTCTTCACGGCGCCGCGTTCGCGATCGGCGGGCGCGGAGTCGTCCTCGCCGGACCGAGGCGCGCCGGAAAGTCGACCCTGCTCCTCCACGCGCTCCAGGCGGCGGGGGCCCTGTTCATCTCGAACGACCGGGTGCTGGCCCGCCAGGACCAAGGCCACGTGGTGCTGCGCGGCATGCCCACGATCGTCAACCTGCGGCCAGGCACGCTCGCCATGTTTCCCGCCGTGTCGTCCCGCATCCGGGCGCGGGGCTATCACCCTGCCCGGACCCTGGCCCAAGCCTCTCGACCGGGCGCGCGGCCGCGAGTCCCCCGCCCGGACGGCGCCGTCACGCTAACGCCGCTCCAGTTCTGCGAGGCGGCGCAGGTCGGAGCGCTTCCCCAGGCAGAGGCGTGGCGACTCGTCTTTCCGCGGGTGCGCGAGTCGGGGGTCGGGATCGAGCTCGACCCGCTGGACCCCGGGACGGCGGCCCGGCGGCTCCGCGCGGCGCTGTTCGCCGCCGAGCGCCCCGGCCAGGTCGCCGAGGCCTTCGCGGGCCCGGACGGCGCGGCGGACGTCGGCGAGGCGGCCCTTCAGCGCCGCGTCCTCGACCTCGCGGCCCGGGTGCCGTGCTACGACGCCGCGCTCGGCGTCGAGGCGTACGGCGGGGCCGGAGCGGCCGACGAGTTCATCGCTCGGCTGGCCGGCCCGACACCGACCGTCGCGGGGCCCCGCTCTTAGCCTTCGGCCCGTCGACGGTCGTATGGCCCTCGGCGGCGCGCACCCTCGCGGCGGTGGCGGTTGACGTCGTCGCGTCCAGTCGACGGTCCTCCGAGATCAGCCGCCGGGGACGTTCCCAGGTCCCGAGACCCTGGACGAGGCAGATCATGAGCCGGAACCAGGCGTGGAGATGGTGAACCAGCCGAACCGCGACGCTGGTTGTCAGCGGCAGACGACCCGTCCAGTCCCGAGAAACCGGGCATCGCCACGACTTGATCAGCTTGAGCGCGCACTCCCCGGGCGGCACCACGCCGAGCCGGTGGAGAGGCCGCTGGCCGAGGGCCAGTCTGAGGCCCTTCCGGTAGACGGCCTCAAGCGTGGCCCGGGCGGGATGGGCGACGATCGCGTCGGGAGCATACGCGAGGCGCTCCCCAGCCTTCCACAGGCGGAATCCGAACTCACGGTCGCCACCGGAGACCAGCTCGGGCCGGAACGGTCCATGGCGCTCGATCACGCGGGCCTGGACGAACAGGTTCGCAGTCGCCGCGTAGTGGTGCCTCACGTACAACTCCTGGTTGAATCGCACCGCGGAGTCCCAGTACTCGTAGGCGTTCGGCCGGGGCCCCGCGAAGGTGACCACGATCCGGCCCCCCACGCATGCGGCTCCTGAGGCCCGGAGCGCGCGGACACCCTGCTCGAGCCAGGTCGGAGCGGGAACGCAATCGGCATCGGTGAACGCCAGCACCTGGCCCCGGGCCACGCGAAGCCCGCGATTCCGGGCGGCATAGGAGGTCCGGACCTGGTCCTCCACCACCAGCGAGAGGCGGGCGCCCGCCCGGGCGCGAACGCGCTCGACGATGGCCCGGATGCCATCCGTGGACCCGTTGTCGGCGACGATGATCTCGTAGCGGTCCGGCGGATAGGTCTGCTGGAGTAGGGCCTCCAGGCACGTCCCGATCACGGGGCCGTCGTGCAGGACGGGCACCACGACCGACACGAACGGGTGCAAGGGACCCCGTTCCGGCAGGTGGGGGGCCGGCGGGGCCGCGCGGGATCCGTCCCCGGCGTTCACCCGTCTTCCCGGCGCGTCTCGAAGTACTGCCGCACGTAGGCGTGAAGGTCCGGCTTGTCCGAATTCCAGCGCCAGGAGCCGGCATCGTCCAGCGCGATGTCGCTCCGGGGATCGAACCGGAAGCGGCTCAGGCCGAGATGGCGCTGACGGGTCCCGCGATCCTCGAGCCGTCCGTGCCAGAGATGGAAGAGATCCCCATCCAGGCAGCCGACCCGACTGGCGACCGAGCGGTGAAACGGGCTCGCCCACGCGCGGTAGCGCGTTTCCTGGGCCGGATTCATGCCCTGCACGTCGACGACGACCCCGGGACACCCGAACGCGGCGCAAGCCATGGCGTTATCACCGCCTCCGACAATGCACGCGTCGTAGAATCCGTGCCGCTCGACCACCTCGCGCCGGAAGGCCCAGCCGAACCCAGGGGCGACCACGCTGGCGTTGCGCTTGAACAAGGGAGCCAGGGCCACCGCGGGATCCGACCCGCGACCAATCGTGCTCGCGGATGACTCCTGCGCGAAGTCCACCGCCTCGCGGAGCGCGCGCCCGGGAACCCAATCGCGACGGAGGTAGTGGACGCGCGCGAACAGCTGGACGGCGGAGAAGCGCGCCAGCAGCGCGTGGGCGGCCGTCGCCCAGTCTTCGCGCTCGAAGATGACGTCGCAGTCCAGACTTGCCACCGCCGTGCACCCGGTGGGGAGCCGCCCGAGCGCAACGTTGAGGAGCCGCTCCTTCTGCCAGAGGACATCACGCCCCCGCAGGCGCACGAGGAGGTCCGCGTCGTCGTGCCCCAGCTCGAACCGGTCGCCGTAGCAGAGCTCCACCGCGAGCAGGGGGACGGCGAGGCGGCGACGGAACTCCCGGAAGTTCTCGAGCCGGCGGCGGTATCCGGCGGGATTGAAGTACGAGGTGATCGCCCAGAGCATCCGGCGCGCGACTAGCGAGGGTGCTCCGCCCGGACCAGCCGCTCTACCATGCGAAGGGGCTCGCCGTTCTTGCCGCTTCGGACCAACAACTCAGGGACTCAGGTTCCTTCCGCGGCTCCCGGCCGCGTCCAGGCGAAATCTACGCCGGCACCCCGGGGGCCGTCAAGGCGGGCGGCGTCGGGACGTCAGTATCCTTTGCCCGCAATCCTGAGCACGGAGGGCAGCCAGAGCGAGATGATGGGAAACGCGATCAGGATCGCGAGGCGCACGACGTCGGCCACCACGAAGGGCATGACGCCGCGGAACAGCGTGGGGGTCGGCACCTGCGGCAGGAGCGCGTTGATCACGAACAGGTTCATGCCGACCGGCGGGCTGATCAGGCCGATCTCCACCACGACCACGATGAGGATCCCGAACCACACGGGATCGAGGCCGAGGCTCACGACGACCGGGAAGAACACCGGCACCGTCAAGAGGATCATCGACAGCTCTTCCATGGCGGTGCCGAGGATCACGTAGATCGCGCACATCGCCGCCACCACCACCGCGGGGTGGAGCGCGAAGCGCTCCACGAAGTGCTGGAGGTCCCGCGGCATCGACGTGAAGTTGATGAAGTTCGCGAACACGAGCGCGCCGATCAGGATCATGAACAGCATCGAGGTCGTCCGCGCCGACTCCAGCAGGACGTCGCGCAACGCGCTCCAGCTGAGCGACCGGCGCGCGAGGGCGAACACGAACGCGCCGAACGCGCCGATCCCCGCCCCTTCGGTGGCCGTGAAGATCCCCGCGTAGATGCCCCCGATCGACAGGGCGAAGAGCGCGACAACGCCCCAGACCCCTCGCAGCGCGCGCCACCGGTCGGCCCACGACGAGCGCTCGCCGGCCGGACCGGCGGCCGGCTCGCGCCAGACCATGTACTGGACCGCCAGGCACAGGAGGAACGCGGCGAGGATGCCGGGCAGCACCCCCGCGGCGAAGAGCCGGCCGATGTTGGTCTCGGTCATGATCCCGTAGATGACCATGATCGTGGACGGCGGGATCAGGATGCCGAGCGTGCCGCCGGCGGCGATCGAGCTCGCGGCGAGCTTGTCCGAGTAGCCCAGCTGGCGCATGGGCGGGTACGCGACGCGCGTCATGGTGGCGGCCGTGGCGATCGAGGAGCCGCAGATGGCGCCGAACCCGGCGCAGGCCACGATGGTCGACATGGCGAGCCCGCCCCGCCAGTGGCCGATGAAGGTGTGGGCGGCCCGGAACAGCTCCTGCGACATCCCGGCCCGGGCCACCAGGTTGCCCATGAGGATGAAGAGGGGCACGACCGAGAGCTCGTAGTTGATCCCGGCCGCGAACGTCGTCTGGGCCAGCTGGTCGAGCGCCGCCGGGATCCCGCGCTTCCAGGCGAACCCCGCCCCGCCCACGATCAGCATGGAGAACGCGACCGGGATGCGCGCGAAGGCGAGCCCGAGGAGGCCCGCGAAGGCGAGGAGGGTCTCGGTCACGTGGTGTAGCCGGCGGACACGGAGCGAACGCGGCGGGCGCCGGACAGATAGCCCCACACGATGACGAGGCACGCGACCGCGGCGAGCGCCGACATCACCGCGAAGACCCGGCTGAACGGGCCGTGCGGGATGTGGAGCGTCATCGTCACCTCGTGGGTCCGCATGTGGCTCGCCGAGAGCACCCACAGCCGCCACGCGACGAAGGCCAGCGCCGCGGTGCTGATCGCGTTGACCAGCACCCGTTGCCAGCGCGCGAAACCAGCGGAGACGAGGTGGTCGAGCACGTCGATGGAGACGTGACCCTCGCGCGCCGTGACGAGCGGCAGCGCGCAGAAGATCAGCATGCCCATCAGGAACTCGGTGATCTCGTACGCGCCGTAGACGGGCCGCGTGAAGAGCTTGCGGCCCGTGACGTCGACGAAGGTGAGCACCATCATCGCGAAGAGAACGGTCGCGGCGACCGTTCCGAGCACCCGGCCGGCCCAGGAGCCGAGCCGGCCGGGGAACAGGTCGTCGAGGGGCGAGGGGGAGGTCGTCAGCCCGCCGCCGGGCGCGCCCGCCCTCTCGCCTCCCGACGCGGTCAAGCTACTTCTTCTCGGCCGCCACCTTCTCGACCTCGGCGCGGAAGGCCCGGATCACGTCCTTGCCGTTCAGGCCCATCTTGTCCATCTTGGCCGCGTAGTCGGCCTCGAGCTTGTCGGTGAGCTTCTTCAGCTCGCCGATGAACGCCGGCGACATCTCCTGCATCTTCCCGCCGGCCGCCTTCATCGCCTCCCGGCCCTCCTGGTCGGCCTTGTCCCAGCCGCCCCCGGCCAGGCGGGCGAAGTTCTCCTGGGACACCGACAGGATCGCGTCCTGGTCGGCCTTCGGAAGGCCGTCGAACTTCTTCTTGTTCATCGCGAACCAGAACGAGGAGCTGTAGAGCCCGCCCCGGACGTAGGTGGTGTACGGGACGAGGTTGGCGATGTTGAAGCTCTTGAGCGACTCGGTCGGGAACATGATGCCGTCGGCGATGCCCGCCGAGAGGATCTCGTACGACTTGGGGGCCGGCTGCGTGATCACGACCCCGCCGAAGGCCTCGACGATCGCCTTCGGCACGTCGCCGCCCACGCGGATCTTCTGCCCCCGGACATCGTCCGGGTTCAGGATCAGCTTCTTCGAGTGGTGCATGAGGCCAGGCCCGTGCGTCATGACCCCGAGGAGCTGCACGTCCTTGTGGATCCCGGCCTTCTCGATGTGCGACTTGTGGGTCCGCCAGAGGGCTACCCCGTTGTGCACCGCGGTCTCGCCGAGCGCCGGCAGCTCGGCGATGAGGTACGGCATGAAGCGCTCCGGCTGGTAGCCGTACGTCGACCACGCGACGTCGACCTGCCCGCTGACGACCGCGTCGTAGTGCTGGTTGGGCGCGGCGATCGGCTTGGGCAGCATGGTCACCTTCACGCGGCCCGCGGTCGCCTTCTCCACCTGCGCCGCCCACGGCTCCATCATGTACTTCACCACCGGGTGGTTGGGCGCCACCCAGTTGGACATGGTGAGCTCGGTCTGCGCCGCGGCCGACGCGCCGAGCCCGGTGAAGAGACCCCCGATGAGAATCGCCAGCACCGTGCGGATCATGGATGCACCCTCCTCATCGAATGCGCGCCGGGTTTGCGGGTGCCCAAAGCGCGTCGCCACGACACCCCCGCGCCGGATCGTAGGCGAAAGAGACCACGGTTCCGGGTAGGCCGTCAAGCCGTTCGGCCCCGCGCCGACGAGCCTAGGACGCGGGCGCGCCCGGCTCGCCGAGGAGCTCGGCGTGGGCCCGCTCCCGCTCCCGGTCGATCTGCTCCGGGGTCGCGCCCAGGCCCTCCAGGATCGCCACGGTGAAGGCCAGCGCCACCTCCCCTTCGCCCGAGAACGCCTCGGCCCCGGCCTGGCGGAGGGCGGGCAGCTCGCGCACATAGGTCGAACGCGCCAGCACCTGGATCCCCGGGTTCAGCTCCCGCGCCAGGCGCACGATCTCCTCGCCACCGAGGCCGGAGGCGCTGAGGATCAGGCTCCCGGCCTCGGCGACCCCGGCGCTCCTCAGCGCCGCGCCGTCGCCTGCGTCACCGTACACCGCCGGCACCCCTGCCTCGCGCAATCGACGCACGGTCTCCAGGTTGAGCTCCACGATGGTGGGCTCGATGTCGTTCTCCCTGAGGAGTCGGGCGACCGTCCGCCCGACCGGTCCGTAGCCCACGACGACCGCCCGGTGGCGGCTCGAGCGGCGCGGTACGCCGTCGGTCGCGGCTTCCGGAGTGGACGGGCGCTCCCCTGCCGCCGGGCGGGGCCGGCGGCGGCGCGAGAGCCACGCGTTCACGGGGTCGACCAGCCGGTAGAGGAGCGGGTTCAGGGTGATCGAAACGATGGCCGCCGCGACGAGGGTGTTCATGGCAGCCGCCGGGAGGACGCCGCGCTGGCTACCGAGCAGCCCCAGGATGAAGGAGAACTCGCCGATCTGGGCCAGGGCGACGGCCACCGCCAGGCCGACCCTGAGCGGGTAGCCGAGCAGGCCCATGAGCGCGAGCGCGACGAGCGTCTTGCCCAAGAGGACGATCGCGAGGGTCGCGGCCACCAGCCCCGGCGCTTCCAGGAGGTGGCCCGGGTCGAACAGCATGCCCACGGAGACGAAGAACAGGACGGCGAAGGCGTCCCGCATGGGCAGAACCTCGGACGCCGCACGGACGCTGAATTCCGAGCGCCCCACCACCGTCCCGGCGAGGAACGCCCCCAGCGCCATCGACACCCCGAACAGCGTGGCGGATCCGACCGCGATGCCCAGCGCCAGCACCAGGACGGTGAGGCTGAACAGCTCCCGGGAGCGCGTCCTTGCCATGTGCTCGAGCAGCCACGGAATGACCCGCCCGCCGACGAGCAGGGTGAAGGCGACCAGGGCGGCGATCTTCACTGCCGTCACGGCGAGGGCCATCGACACCCGGGCCGGGCCGTCCGCCTGGGATCCGACCAGGGCCGGAAGCAACACGAGCACGACCACCGTGAACACGTCCTCGACGATCACCCAGCCGACCGCGATGTGACCGGTCGGCGTGTGGAGGTCGCGGTTGTCCGTCAGCACCCGGACCAGCACCACGGTGCTGGTCACCGAGATGGCCAGCCCGAACACGATCCCGGCGGTCCAGCTCCAGCCGAGGGCGTGGGTCACCACCGCCCCCAGCGCCGTCGCCAGGACGATCCGGCCCACGGCTCCGGGGATCGCGACGCGCCGGACCGACCAGAGCTGCTCGAGGTGGAAGTGCAGGCCTACGCCGAACATCAGGAGGATCACGCCGATCTCGGCCAGCTGCTCCGCCAGATGCCGGTCGGCGACGAAGCCGGGGGTGTAGGGGCCGACGGCGATTCCGGCCACGAGATAGCCGACGATCGGCGACAGCCCGAGGCGCTGCGTCACGTATCCCAGGGCGAGGGCGGCGGCGAGGCCACCCGTGAGCGTCAGGATCAGGTCAAGGTTGTGCGGCACGTGAGTACGGCGCCGGTCGGCCCGTCGTCCGGAGCAGCGGGGGGCTCTCGGGGTTAGCGCCGCCGCATGTTGAAGAAGATCTCCCGGGACTTGTGGCGTTGGTCGATGCTCGCCCGGTCCGTCGCGACCAGCACGTAGAGCATGTTCAGAGCCGCCAGGGACGATGTCACCAGGCGCCGGCTCCTCGTCCGGTTGAAGACCAGCCTGGCCGTGAGACCCTGTTGCCCCCGCAGGCGGCGGTAGAGCCGGTCGACGGCGGACTTCGTGACCAGATTGAAGTTGCCCGCCGCCCGCTTGCTGCTGGAGACGGACATCACGAAATACTGGTGGGGGCTGGACAGCACGTAGTAATGCTGCCGCTTGCCCTGCACCTCCCCGTGGAAGGTCAAGCCCTTCGTGAGGCTCGTGACGCTCAGCTTCATGGTCGTTCCCCTCTCAGCCCCACACGCGGCGGGCGACGTCGACCACGAGCTCGAGCTTTCGGCGCTGCTCGGCCGGTGTCAGTGGATTGCCGGGGGCCGTGCTCGCGAAGCCGCACTGGGGGCTCAGCGCCAGCCGCTCGAGCGGCACCAGCCGCGCGGCCAGATCGATTCGCCGGTGCAGATCGTCGGGGGCCTCGAGCGCGGGCGTCTTGGTCGACACCAGACCAAGGACGACCCACCGGGAGGGCGCGACGTGGCGGAGGGGCTCGAAGCCGCCGGCGCGCGCCGTATCGTACTCGAGGAAGAAGGCGTCGACATCGAGCGCGCCGAAGGCGCGAGCGGCCACGAAGTCGTAGGCCCCCTCTCCGAGCCACTTGCCCTGGTTGTTGCCCCGGCAGACGTGAATGCCGACGGTCAGCCCGCGCGGGCGCCCGGCCAGCGCGGCGTTCACCAGGACGACGTAACGCTCGAGCATCTCGGCCGGGTCGTAGCCCTTCGCCCGGAACGCGTCGCGATGCTGTGGATCGCAGAGGAGGCCGAGCGGCACGTCGTCGAGCTGGACGTAGGTCGCGCCGAGGGCGGCGAGCTCGGCGAGCTCGGCCCGGTAGATCGCCGCCACGTCGGCGAAGAACTCCTCGAGGTCTGCATAGGCCCGGTCGGACACTCCGGGACGCCATCGCAGGAAGTGCTGCGAGGACGGGCTCGGGAGCGTGACCTTCGGGGTCCGGCGCGTAAGCGCACGCACGTAGACGAACTCCCCGGTGGCGATCCCGCGACGGCGGACCAGTCGCCCGGTCACCACCGCCGCGCGGTAGCGTAGCGGCTCGCCGCCGGCGCCTCGGAAGCTCATCTCGGCGTCCATCTCGGTGAACCCGTCGACCGCGTCGGCAAAGTGGCCGAAGTAGATGCCGCGCCGGTACTCGCCGTCGGTGATGGCTTCGAGACCCACGGCCTCCTGGAGGTCCACGGCTTCCCGGATGTGCAGGTCCTCCTCGGCCCGAAGCCCCTCCGCGGACAGCCGGCCTTCGTCCGCCGCCCGACGCGCCGCCAGCAACGCGGGTGGACGGAGAAGGCTCCCGATGTGCTCGGCCCGGAACGGAGGGGGGGATCTCAGCACGGTCGAGGCTCCCGGGCCGCCGGGTGGCCCGGCGAGATCCGGCCCGGCGCTACCACCGGGCGGCCGCGGCGCTCGACGGTCACGCGAACCTCGGCTTCGGGGCGGCTCATCGTCTTGCCCCCGACGGTAGCACGGGCTAGCTTATCGAGGTGACGCCGCGGAGCAAGCCTCCGGCCACCGTGTCCTCGCTCTTCCTCGGTGCGCTGCGCGCCGCGCCCGACCAGACCTTCCTCGCCATGGAGCAGGCCACGCTCAGCTACGCTGAGACCGCCGACTGGTCGAAGGCGCTCGCCTCCGGCCTCGTCGAGAAGGGCATCAAGCGGGGCGATCGGGTGGTCGTCGTCTCGACGAACCGGCCCGAGATGGTGGTCCTGTGGCTCGCGTGCCTGCGCCTCGGCGCCTGTTTCTGCCCGGTCAACCCCGGCTTCACCAGCGGCCAGCTGGCGAACGTCTTCCGCCGGATGGCTCCGGCGCTGGTCGTCGCGGAGCCCGGCATGGCGGCCGCCGTGGCGGACGGCATGGCTCGCAGCGAGATCGCCGGGCCCGTGGTGGCGCTCGGTCCGGCCGCGTCCGGCTGGGGCTCGTGGACCGACCTCGAGCGGGGCGACGGTGACCCCGGATGGGCCGAGGCGCGCGAGGGCG
The DNA here is from genome assembly GCA_963812945.1 of uncultured Candidatus Rokubacteria bacterium. GTDB lineage: Bacteria > Methylomirabilota > Methylomirabilia > Rokubacteriales > DASRDR01 > DASRDR01. Next base: position 94,408 of record CAWEXD010000004.1, read on the forward strand.
ACCTCGCGGCGATCCTGTGCACCTCGGGGACCACGGGTCCCTCGAAGGCCGTGGCGCTGTCGCACCGATGGTTCACCAAGATCTGCGAGACGACGGAGCGCTACTGGGGATTCAGCGGGCGGGACGTCTTCTACTCCCCGTTCCCCCTCTATCACATCGACGCCCTCGCCATCACCGTCGCGCCCGCGATCCACCACGCCACGACCGCGGCGATCGGGACTCGATTCTCCGCCCGCCGGTTCTGGGAGGAGATCCGCCGCTTCGAGGCCACGGTCTTCGACTTCATGGGCAGCACGTTGACGCTCCTGTGGAAGCGGGAGCCCCGGCCGGACGACCGGGACAACCCCGTGCGCCTCGGGTGGGGCGTGCCTCTCCCCGACTTCGCACCCGCCTTCGAGGAGCGCTTCGGCTGCGCGCTCATCGACTGCTACGGCTCGACCGACGTCGGGCTCCCCGTGTGCGGGGTGCCCGGCGAGCCGAAGCCGACGGGCGCGTGCGGCAGGGCGGCGGAGGGGTACGAGGTGGCAATCCTGTCGCCCGAGGGCGACCGGCGCCCATTCGACCAGTCCGGGGAGATCGCCGTGCGGGTCGATGACCCCCACACGCTGATGGAGGGGTATGTCGGTGATCCCGATGCCACCCTCCGCACCTGGCGAGGGCTCTGGCACCACACGGGCGACCGCGGGCGTCTGGATGCTCGCGGCTACCTCTATTTCGAGGGCCGGATCAGCGATTCGATTCGCCGCCGGGGCGAGAACGTGTCGGCTCAGGAGCTGGAGGAGCTGATCCAAGCCCACCCGGACGTCGTCGAGGCGGCGGCGATCGGCGTGCCCTCCGAGCTGACCGAGGAGGACATCAAAGTGTCGGTGATCGCGCGACCGGGAACGGGCCTCGCCGCGCCGGCCCTCACGGGGTGGATGGCCGACCATCTGCCCCGGTACATGACGGTGCGTTACGTCGAGCTGGTCGACAACCTTCCGCGGACCGACACCCAGAAGGTGATGAAGGCCGCACTCCGGGCCCGGTGGCGGACGCCGGGCACGTGGGACGCCGAGCTGACCGCCTATCTGCCGGAGGAGCCCCGATGACATTCGAGACGGTCCTGTACGACGTGCGTGAGGGCATCGCCCACGTCCGGCTCAACCGGCCGCACCGGCTGAACGCGATGGTGCCGCGGCTGATGGACGAGCTGCACAGAGCGCTCCAGACGGCCGCGGGCGACGTCACCGTGCGCGTCGTCATCCTCTCCGGAGAAGGCCGGGCCTTCTGCGCGGGTGACGACCTGAAGGAGTCGGCCGAGACGCACATGGACGCGGGTCAGGTCCGGGAGTTCGTGGACGCGATCCAGCGAGTGACGGTCGACATCCGATCGATGTCGAAGCCCGTCATCGGCGCCATCCACGGCTACGCGGTGGGCGGCGGAAGCGAGCTGGCGCTGAGCTGCGACCTGGTGGTGGCAGCCGAGGACGCGCAGTTCGGCTTCCCGGAGACGGGGGTGGGGCTCTTCGTCGGCGGTGGCGTGACGCACCTCCTGCCGCGCGCCGTCGGGCTCGCGCGGGCCAAGGAGCTGATCCTCACCGGTGAGTTCTTCGACGGTCGGACGGCCGAGCGGCTAGGGCTCGCGAACCGGGCGGTTCCAGCCGATCAGGTCCTGCCCGTGGCCGAGGCGCTGGCGCGGACGATCATGGCGAAGGCGCCCATCCCCGTCGTCCTGACCAAGGTCGCGCTGGAAGCCGGGGCTCAGAGCGACCTGGCCACGGCCATGGCGCTCGAGGCCACGTCGATCGTCGCCTGCTTCCTGACGGAGGACGCGCGGGAAGGCGCCCGGGCGTTCGTGGAGAAGCGACCCCCCCGGTACCGTGGCCGGTGAGAAGAGCGGGGCGCTCGGCCGGGATCTCCCGGACCGAGCGCCCTCGGAAACGGGGGCGACCGGGTCGCGGCCGCTCCCCGTGGGTAGTCTACGAGATCTTCCGCATGGGCTGCCCGCAGCAGGTGCCTGCGCTCTCGGACACGTGCCCACATTTCTCACAGCGGTACTGATTTGCCATGGCTTCCCACCTCCTCTTCAGTTGACCTGGATCGCTGTCACGACCTTCTGACCGCCCTTGTTCTCGACGCTCGCCTTCACGATCGCGCCGGCCTTCAGGGTGGCCAGATCGACATTGACCGAGGCCGGAATCATCAACCGGGTCCCGTCCTCGAGGAGAACCGTCCGGCCAGCGGGATCGATGCTCTTGATCTTCCCGCTGACCTCCCCTTGAGCCGGGCTCTGCGCTGGCGCTGGCGTCTTCGTCGTCGCTGGCTTCGACGCCGGCGCTGGGGGCGGCCCGGTCTGCGCCCCGACGAGCGAGACGAACACCAGAAGGAACACGAGCCACATCCCGATCGCCGCCAAGAGGCTCTCCTTCATGGCATTCCCCGTGGTCAGACGGCTGGCGGCAATCGCCGGGTCCGGGCCATGTGGAACACCAGGAGCACCACACCCACCAGGAAGAGAACCCAGGCAATCTGCGTGGCCACCTGAGCCACTCCATAGAGCCCGAGAAGCCCGGCCACCAGGCCCACGATCAGAAACGTGAGCGCCATCGACAGCATCAGCTAACCCTCCTCCGCCAGTCCCGAGCTTCGGGGTGGCTACACCACGCCCATGAGCCACAGGATGACGATCAGACTGAGCGGCACTCCCAGAAGCCACATGATCAGCGGCATTGCTACATCCCCCTTCTGCGCGTCGTCGCCGGCCGGCTGCCGGCCTTACCTGGAAGTAGGGCAAGACGCGTGCCGGCGGCGGGGGCCTCGTAAATCGGGCTGCTGGCCCGGAATGGCTTGGATTCCTTGGGTCCGATTGGACCGAAGCTCGACACGGTGACGCGAGGGCGACACCGCGTCGGGAGAAGTGGCTTCATCGCGTCAGGCCGCCGGTCGAACGGCCCGGTCTTCCTCGAGCCGTGTCTCGACGCCGGACCAGTCGATGTTTCGGAAGAACGCCTCGATGTACTGGTCGCGCTCGGTGGCCTTGTAGTCGCGCATGAACGCGTGCTCCCAGACGTCCATGACCAAGAGCGGCTTGAACCCGGCCGGCACGCCGTCCTGGTGGAGCGTGATCCAGTGATTCGTGAGGCGGTCGCTCATCGGGTCCTGGAAGAGGATCACCCAGCCGACTCCTCGCATCTCACCGATGGCCTGGAAGTCGGTGCGCCACCGGTCCACCGACCCGAAAGATCCGGCCAGGGCGGCCGCCAGCCCCGAGCCCGACGGAGGCTTGGGATCGGCGGCGGCCCGAAGGTTGCCGAAGTAGTACTCGTGCAGGATCATCCCGTTGTACTCGAAACCCAGGCGGCGCGTCGGCTCGGCAAACTCGGGACTCTTCCCGGATGCCTTGCCCTTCGCGAGCATCTCGGCCAGCTCCTCGTTGAGGGCGTTGACCTGCTTGACGTACCCCGCGTACAGGGTGAGATGCTCCGCGACTTGAGCGTCCGAGATCCCGTCCAGGCCTTTGAGTTCGAATTCCTGCTTCCGGTAGGCCTTCGGAGTCTTGGGAGCGGTCTTGGCTGTCATCGACGTCCTCCTTCCAGAACGATGAGTCGAGTCGGACGGGACAGGGCCCGGGGCGCCTGCCGGCGCGTCCGGGCCCTGCGAGGCCGCGGGTCGTTCCTCTCGATGCTGAGCGTCAGCCCTGAACCTTGAGGTTGTTGACCACGCGGCGCACACCCTCGACCTGCTGCGCAAGCTCGGTCGCACGCTGTCGTGTCTTGTCGCTGTCGACGGTGCCGTTCAGCTGCACGATGCCCTGCTTCGTGTCGACGTCGACCTTAAGCAGGGTGGCCGGCGACACCCCGGCGAGCCTCGTCTTCACCGCTGCGGTGATCGACGCGTCGCTCCACGCCTTGCTGACTTCCTTGCCCCAGTCTCGGTCATTCGGATCCGGGTACTTGTCCGCCGTGAAGCTCGGTGACCGCTCGAGAGCCTCCTTCGTCACGTCGACGTGGACCGTCCGCTTCTCGCGGTCGAGAATCACCGCGTTCCAGGGCACGGCGAAGAGCTTGTCGCCGACGCCGAGGAACCCGCCGAACGACACCACGGCGTAGGCCACGTTCCCCTTGTAGTCGACAAGCAGATCCTCGATTTTCCCCGCGTCCTTGCCGGCCAGATCCTTGACGCCGCTCCCCACCACCGAGCTGGCCCGGTAGAGACCCGTGTGCTCGGCGAAGCGTTTCGTGTTGGTGATCGGCTCGGCGCTCTTGGACACCTGCCCCGCGACAGACTTGGGCGCTGCGGGCTTGGATGCCGACTGGGCGCTCGCGTCCGTCATCCCCAGTGCGCCGCCAAGCGCCACCGCGGTGACGAAGGCGCAAACTCGGGTCTTCATGATGCGTCGACCTCCCTCGGGTTTTCGTTGAGGAACCTGTCGACGAGACGAGCAATGACGATGCCAGGGCCGGCGGGCGGGGACCCCGTGCGCGAAACGGCGCGCGAGAGGCGAGACGTGCGATCCGCAGAGGTGCCAGGCTGTCAGGGGCGCGACGTCGCGTCGCGAAGGCCGGCCCGATCGAGGCGCCCGATCGAGACGAAGGATCAGGCCGAGGGCGCGATCTCCCGGGCTACTCGCTGCAGCAGCTCCATGAACGGCTCGATCCTGAGCGGCTTGACCAGGTGCGCGTCGAATCCCGTGTCGCCGGCCAGCGCGCGGTCCTCGACTTCGTGATATCCGGTCAGGGCGATCAGGAACATCGGGGCACCTGCCAATCCTTCCCGGATCCGGCGGGCGACGGCGTAGCCGTCGAGGCCCGGCAACCCGATGTCGATCACCGCCACGGCCGGGCGGTGGGCCAGCGCGTGCGCGACACCCCCGTCGCCGTCGGCTGCCTCGCTGACCGCGCACCCCCACATCTCCAGCAGCATCCGGAGAGCCCCGCGCGCGTCGTTGTCATCCTCCACGACGAGGACACGTAGCCGCCCGGCAGCCGACTCCAAGGCGGCGGAAGCGACGGTGCGCGGATCCTGAGGTGTCAATTCGGACGTCACTCTACGGGGGGCTCCGGTGGAGGTCAAGTCTGCGACGGTTCACCCCCCGCGTTCCCCCCACCCGCGCCAGGCTGACGCGGGGACGACACCGTGACGCGCCGGGCCCGGATGGCCGCCTCGGTTCGGCGGCGGGGCCTTCGCGTGTCCGCCAGGGTCCGCCGGGTCCACGTGAAGGTGCTCTCGGCCGGCGCCTGGTATGCCGGCCCCTGGTATGGAAGTTGCCCCCCCGGTATGCCGTGCCCAGGCTCAGTGGCTCAACTCCGGGCTGGAGACGCTTGCCCATCGGAGCGGAGGTCGCCCCGGAGGGTGGCGTCCACTTCCGGGTCTGGGCGCCGCACGCCGCGCGGGTCGAGGTCGATTTGGGCGACCAGCGCGTCGCCCTCGATGCGGAGCGCGGGGGGTACCATGCGGGTCTCGCCCCGGGGGCACAGGCGGGCTCGCGGTACGCCTACCGGCTCGATGGGGGCCGAGGGTACCCCGACCCGGCATCCCGCTTTCAGCCCGAGGGCCCGCACGGGCCCTCGGAGGTGATCGATCCCGGTCGATTCGCGTGGACCGATGACCGCTGGTCGGGCGTGTCGCGCGAGGGCCAGGTCCTGTACGAGATGCACGTCGGAACGTTCACCGCCGCCGGGACGTGGGAGGCGGCGGCCCGTGAGCTGCCGGAATTGGGGCGGGCGGGCATCACGGTCGTGGAGGTGATGCCCGTGGCCGACTTCGTGGGCGACTTCGGCTGGGGGTACGACGGGGTCGATCTGTTCGCCCCCACGCGGCTCTACGGGCGCCCGGACGACTTCCGGGCCTTCGTCGACCGCGCCCACGCGCTCGGTCTTGGCGTCATCTTGGACGTCGTCTACAACCACCTCGGCCCGGACGGGAACTACCTTGGCCAGTTCGCTCCCGGCTACTTCAGCACCCGGCACCGGACGGACTGGGGCCAGGCGATTAACTTCGACGGGGCTCGCTCGGGGCCGGTGCGGGAGCTCTTCGTCGCCAACGCCGGGTATTGGGTCGAGGAGTTCCACCTGGACGGGCTCCGGCTCGATGCCACGCAGGACATCCACGACGACTCCCCCGAGCACGTCATCACCGCCATCGCGCGGCGCGCGCGCGAGCGGGCTGGCCGGCGGACGGTGTGGCTGGTGGCCGAGAACGAGCCGCAGGACACGAGGCTCGTGCGCTCCGTCGAGGCAGGCGGGTACGGTCTGGACGCCCTCTGGAACGACGACTTCCATCACAGCGCCATGGTTGCCCTGACCGGCCGGGCCGAGGCGTACTACAGCGACTACGCCGGGACCCCGCAGGAGCTGATCTCGGCCGTCAAGCGCGGGTACCTCTACCAGGGCCAGCGCTACGCGTGGCAGGACGAGCCGCGAGGCACGCCGGCGTGGGACGTTCCGCCGGTGGCCTTCGTGAACTTCCTCCAGAACCACGACCAGGTGGCCAACTCGCTCGCCGGCCTGCGCGGTCATCAGCTGGCCAGCCCCGGGCGATACCGGGCCCTGACGGCCCTCCTCCTGCTGGCCCCCGCCACGCCCATGCTGTTCCAGGGCCAGGAGTTCGCCGCCTCGAGCCCCTTTCTCTACTTCGCCGACCTGCCGCCCGAGCTGGCGAAGCTGTCTCGGGCCGGACGGGCCGAGTTCCTCGCCCAGTTTCCAAGCCTCGCAGGGGCCGAGGCCCAGGCAGCCCTGGCCGACCCGGCCAGCCGCCTCACGTTCGAGCGGTCGAAGCTGGATCTGACCGAGCGCGCGCGCCACGCTGACGCCTATGCCCTGCACGTCGATCTGCTCCGCCTGCGGCGCGAAGACCCCGTCTTCCAGACGCAGGGAGCCGCCGGCGTGGACGGGGCCGTACTCGGGGCCGAGGCGCTCGCTCTCAGGTTCGTCGACCCCGACCCCGGTCCGCACGATCGGCTGCTCTGTCTCAACCTGGGACGCGACCTGACGCTGCCGGCCGTCGCGGAGCCGCTGCTCGCGCCGCCCGAGGGCGCACGGTGGACCCTCCTCTGGTCCAGCGAGGCCGTCCGCTATGGCGGCAGCGGCACGCCCGAGCTCGACCCGGCCGCGGGCTGGTTCTTGCCCGGCCATGCCGCCCTCGTCTTCGGCGCCACGCGATGAGCGATCCGATCCGCCGCATCGCCTGGCCCGGCCGCACCGCCCCCGAGGGGACCGGGCTCGGGACTCGGGAATGGCTCGTGACCAACGGGCTCGGCGGCTACGCTTCGGGCACCGTGTCCACCGTCATGACTCGGCGCTATCACGGGCTCCTGATCGCGGCCCTGCCCGCCCCGCTCGGGCGGATGCTGATGCTGAGTCACCTGGACGAGCAGCTGTCCCTGCCCGACGGCACGGTCGCGGCCACGGCGACCGGCTGGGAGGTCAGCGGGGCCGGCAAGCCGATCGAGGTCGCGGATCTCGCCGAGTTCCGACTGGAGATGGGCCTTCCGGTGTGGCGCTACGAGCTGGGCGAGGTCGCCTTCGAGAAACGGCTCCTCCTCCCCTATCGCCAGAACACGGTTCACGTGAGCTACCGGCTGGTCGAGGGCTCGGAACCCATTCGGCTGCAGATCCGGCCGGCGGTCCACTTTCGGCCGCACGAGCAGCCCGTGAACGCCTCGCTGGCGGCGCCCTACGCGCTCACGGTCGTCGACGACCGGTACGAGCTGCAAGGAAGCCCGGGGCTGCCGCGGCTCCGACTTCGGATGCACAGCCCGGCCGCCACCTTTCACGTCGCCTGCGAGACGATCCGGCAGGTCCTGTATTCCATGGAGCGCAGCCGCGGCTACGAGGCGACCGGCGATCTCTGGAGCCCCGGCTACTTCGTGGTCACCCTCGGGCCGGAGGGGCCCGCCACCCTGGTGGCGTCCACCGAGCCCTGGGAAGCCATGGACGCGCTCGATCCGGAGACCGCGCTGCGGGCCGAGCTGACCCGGCGGCGCCGCCTCCGGGCGGTGGCCCACCCGCACGCGCGCACGGGCACGGCGGCCGAGCTCGTCCTGGCCGCCGACCAGTTCGTCGTGGCGCCGGCCGGCCGGGTGGCGGACACCGCAATCACTCGCGCCACGGGCGACGAGGCGCGCACGATCATCGCGGGCTACCACTGGTTCACGGACTGGGGGCGCGACACGATGATCGCCCTCGAGGGCCTCACCCTCGTGACGGGCCGTCACGTCGAGGCCGGCTACATCCTGCGCACGTTCGCGCTCTACGTGCGGGACGGCCTGATCCCGAACATGTTCCCCGAGGGCACGCGCGAAGGGCTCTACCACACGGCGGACGCCACGTTCTGGTACTTCCACGCGATCGATCGCTACCTCCGCGCGACCGGCGATCGCGAGACGCTCCGCCTGCTTCTTCCGACGCTGCTCGAGATCGTCGAGCGCCACGTGCGGGGCACCCGGTTCGGCATCGCCGTGGATCCGGCGGACGGCCTCCTGCGGCAGGGCGCGCCCGGCTATCAGCTCACGTGGATGGACGCCAAGGTCGAGGACTGGGTCGTGACCCCGCGGCGCGGGAAAGCGGTGGAGATCAACGCGCTCTGGTACAACGCCCTCCGCCTCCTCGAGGGGTGGGTCCGCGAGGAACGCGGGATCGAGGCGTCGGCGGCCCTGGCCGAGCGGGCGGACCAGGTGCGCGCCGCCTTCAACGCGCGCTTCTGGCATGCAGGGGGCGGCCATCTCTACGACGTGGTCGACGGCGAGGGCGGCGACGACGCCGCCTGCCGGCCCAACCAGCTCTTCGCGATCTCGCTGCGGCATCCGGTCCTGGACGAGGCGCGATGGACGTCGGTCATGACGGTGGTCCAGGAGCGCCTCCTCACGCCGGTGGGGCTTCGCACCCTCGCGCCGGACCATCCCGACTACAAGGCGACGTATGACGGTGATCTCCGGGCCCGCGACGCCGCCTACCATCAGGGCACGGTCTGGCCCTGGCTGATCGGCCCGTTCGTGGAGGCGTGGCTCCGTGTCCACCCCACGGACCGCGCGAGAACGCGAGCGCTTTTGGAGCGGTTCACGTCGCATCTCGACGAGGCCTGCGTGGGCAGCGTCAGCGAGATCTTCGACGCCGAGGTCCCCTTCACGCCCCGCGGGTGCATCTCCCAGGGCTGGAGCGTGGCCGAGGTGCTCCGCGCCCTCATCCTCACGGCCGAATCGGGGCCACCGGATCCGCCGGCGCCGCCCCGGGAGGGAGGACAGCCATGACCCAGACGATCGCCCGCGTGTTCGGCATCGTGTTCCTGCTCGTCGGGCTCCTCGGCTTCGTCACGACCCCCTTCTCGATGGAGGGCGGGCTCCTCCTGGGTCTCTTCCCCGTCAACGTCCTGCACAACCTCGTGCACCTGATCTTCGGCGCGTGGGGCCTGCTCGCGGGCAGGACCTTCGCCGGCGCCACCGCGTACTGCCGGATCGCCGGGATCGCGTACATCGCGCTGGCCGTGGTCGGTTTCCTGACGCCGACGGGGTTCGGCCTCGTTCCCCTGGGCGGGCATGACGTCTGGCTCCACGCGATCCTCGGCGTCATCCTCACGGCCGGCGGGTTCCTCGACCAAACCCGTCCCGTGCCGATCCGTCACTGAGCCGGCCTCCGTGAGCGCCCGCTCGCCACAGGTGCCCATGACCCATTCCCCTCGTGACGGCGCCCCCGAGCTCCCGGCGGCCCGGGCCAACGAGTCGAACGCGCGCCGGCCGATCCGGGCCGGACAAGGGACTGCCGGCCGCGACGCGCACGCGCGCTCGGTGGCGTGGCGGTATGGCTCGGCGGTCGCGTCGGTGGCGGCCTGCCTGGTCGTCTCGCGCCTCCTGGATTCTCTTACCGCCGACTGGGCAGCCCCGGTCCTCTTGTTCTTCGTGCCGGTGATGTTCAGCGCATGGCACGGTGGCCTTGGCCCGGGGCTCCTCGCGACCGGGTCCGCCGCCGGCCTCATCGCCTACGGCTTCGTGGCGGGCACCGGGGCGCTGCGCATGCCGACTCTCGGCCAGATGACCGGGCTCGCGCTGTTCATCGCGGAGGGGTGCCTCGTCACGTACCTGGCCGCGCGCGCCTACCAGGCCACCGAGAGCCGCCGGCTGTACCAAGAGGCGCAGGAGGCCAACCGGCTGCGGGACGCCTTCCTGGACACGGTCTCGCACGAGCTCCGAGCGCCGCTGTCCACGATCATCGGTTGGACGCAGGTGCTGCGGAAGGCGGCCGCCGATCGGGAGACGACCGTCAAGGCTCTGGAGAGCATCGAGCGCAGCGTGCGCGTCCAGACGAAGCTCATCGACGATCTGCTCGATCTCTCCCGCATGCTCTCCGGACGCCTCGAGCTCGAGGTCCAGGCGGTCGAGCTGGTGCCCCTGATCACCGCCGTCGCCGAGACGGTCCGGACCGCTGCCGTGGCCAAGGCGATCCGGCTCGACATCTCCCTAGACCCCGACGCCGGGCCGATCTCGGGCGACCCAGCGCGCCTCCAGCAGATCGTCTCGACGCTCGTCTCGAATGCGGTCAGGGTCACGCCGGCGAGCGGCACCGTCCGGCTTCGTCTCCAGGGCCGGGGCCAGGCGGCCGAGATCGCGGTGAGCGACACGGGCCCCGGAACCGCGCCCGAGCTCCTTCCAGACCTCTTCGAGGTGTTCCGCCGGATCGACGGACCGTGGACCCGCCAGCGCGGAGATCTGGGGCTCGGCCTGGCGATCGCCCGCCACCTGACCGAGCTTCACGGCGGAACCATCCAGGTGGAGAGCCCCGGGGTCGGGTGGGGCGCCACGTTCACGCTGCGCTTCCCGGTCGTGGTCCCCGGAGACGGTCCGGGCCGCCTCGCGCCCACGGGGCCGGACGAGAGCCGTGAGAGCACGGCCCGCCCGCTCCCCCGGGAGTCCCTCGGGCCGCCGACTTCCTGACGCACTTGAGGTCGGACGTGCTAGTGTCCGACATCGGGATGCCGGAAGCGGATGGCGACCGCCCGATCCCGGCGTGTGCGGACCTGGGGCCCGACCGTCGTGGTCTGGTCTCGAGGGCCCACGTGGTGGCCTGCGTGACGGCGGTCGGCCGGCCGGGGTCAGCATGACGCGCGTCGGGTCCGGCCAGGGCGGCGGCGAGCCCCTGCTCCTCATCGACAACGATGAGGGCCTCCTCGAGCTTCTCTCGTTCGTCTTCACGCGCCAGGGGTTCACGGTCTTCACCGCTCGAGACGGGACCGCCGGCATCGCGCTCGCCCGGACGCACCGCCCATCGATCATCGTCTGCGACATCATCATGGACGACATGCACGGCTACGAGGTGCTCCGGCGCCTGCGGGCGGACCCCGAGCTGGGGCGGACGGTCGTGGTCATGATCTCGGCGAAGTCGTACAAGGCGGACATCGAGCGTGCGCGCGAGATGGGCGCCGACGACTACGTGGTCAAACCGTTCGATCCCGACGACCTCGTGGCTCGCGTGGAGCGCCTGCGGGCAGACCGGGCCACGCCCCGGCTGACGGTGACCTTCTGGGGCACCCGGGGGTCGATCGCGGCGCCCGGACCCGCCACCACGCTGTACGGTGGCAACACGTCGTGCGTCGAGCTCCGATCCGGGCAGGACATCCTGATCTTCGACGCGGGCACCGGGATCCGAGAGCTCGGCGTCGCCCTCGCTCAGCAATATCGAGGCCGCGCTCTCACCATCCACCTGTTCATCAGCCACACGCACTGGGACCACATCCAGGGCTTCCCCTTCTTCGTCCCCGCCTATTCGCCCGGCACGACCCTTCACATCTACGGATCGGCCGGCCGAGGCCAGTCGCTGAAGGAGGTCCTGAGCGGCCAGATGCAGTCGGACTACTTTCCGGTCTCGCTCGGCGATCTGGTCTCGTCCATTCACGTGCACGAGTACGGCGGGGCACCCTTCCACATCGGTGACGCCACCGTCTCCGCCACGTACCTGAACCACCCGGGCATGGCCCTCGGCTTCCGGGTCACGCGGGCCGGGAAGTCCGTCGTGTACGCGACGGACCACGAGCCCTATCGCACGACCCTCGAGGCGGGGAGCCGGGAAGCGGCCGCCGGACGGCACCTCGGGCGGGTGCTCGACGACGCGTTCGTGGACTTCGTGAAGGGCACCGATCTCTACATCGGAGAGGCCCAGTACACCGACCTCGAGTATCCGGGGAAGGTCGGCTGGGGACACTCGTCCCTGAGCGCCACCGTCGAGGTCGCGCTCCAGGGCGGCGTCAAGGCCCTCGCGCTCTTCCACCACGATCCCATGCACGGGGACGACGTGGTGACGGGGATGGAAGTTCTGGCCAAGGAGCTCATCGCCGAGCGCGGCGCCGTCCTCTGGTGCTTCGCGGCCCGGGAGGGGCAGACGGTCGAGGTCTGACCGGAAACAGCCTCGCCGTCCGGCTCTTCAACCGAAGAGGCCGGACGGCGAGGCTCCCCAATCCGCGGCAGGCGCTCAGATGCTCGTGCGCGACGTCGCGGGGACCGGCGGCGCCGGACTGACCGTCTCGGCGCGATCCTCGTCCTCGTCCGTGACGTCCGGATCCTGATCCCGGTCGAGCTCGGCTGCATCGTCGGGCGCCTCGTTGGTCGCGAGGATCTGCACCGCGACCTCGTTTCCCGACACCTGCGCGTCACGGAGCTCGAACCACTCGAAGCCCATGGCGGCCGCGCCGCGCACGGCCTGGTCGATGGCCGCCTTCACCGCGGCCTTGACCGACTCCTCGGAGCGGTCCGCCAGAGGCGCCGTGGTTTCGATGAGCGCCGCGCCCGCGGCGGCCGAGGGCGGACCGGAGCAGACCAGCAGTGCAAGCGCGAGCATGGCGAGGAGCGTGCGCGTCATGGTCGGTCCGCCTTTCCCTGCGAGCCATCGGTGCGTCATGCCGAGACACGAGTGCGAGTGTCGTGCCAGCCACTCACACGCGCACGGACGGGCATGCGCGTGAGAAAGGGGCCGAATCGACCAGCCGCGGCCCGTCACGCGCCCGGCGACGCCTGCGGCTGTCGCCGGCGCGACAGGGTGTCGCGCTCCGGCTCACGCGGCGGCGGGGCCGCCGACTGGTAGCGAGCGAACACGTCGTAGAGCTGGATCGGGTGATCGATCTCGGCCGGGAGGGGCGCGTCCGACCGTGCCAGGACGAACGTGCGAAGCTCCTCGGGTGACGGGCCCGCATGGCAGCCGACCTCGTCGATGTAGGACACGTGCCCCTCGGGTGCGTCGATGCCATAGACGACGAGGTCGCCGGCGCTCGGCATGGCCATCAGCGCGGTGAGGTCCCGCGTGACGCTCAGGCGGTCCTCTCGCTCCGCGAAGGGACCGCCCTCGAAGTCGGCCAGGCGATGAGACTGGCCGCGCCAGAAGCAGACGGGGCCGGCCGCCGCGCGCGCGAGAACGACGCCGACACCGGCGCTCTTCGAGAGGGCCGCGGCGAGCCCGGGCCATCGGGCCTCGATGGCCTCCAGGAGCACGGGCTCGGGGGTGTCCACAAAGTACACGAACGCGTTCGGTCCGGCCGAGACCACCCGGATCCCGTCCCGCTCGAACGACTCGCGGTCATCGAGGTACGGGTCGAACCCGAGCTCGTGCCTGACGGCGTCGTCCGGCGGCGGCCCTTCCGTCGGAGCCTCGGCGGAGGCCGCCGCCGGGCGCCCGGCCGGGGAGCTTCCCGGAAGCAGATCGAAGAATGCGCGCTCGAACCGCTGCCCTCCAGCCATCACGGAATAGGGGATGCTCGACGCTTGCCCGTGGTCCGCGAGGACGTAGAGATCGTAGCGGTACTCGGGCACGCGCCGGAGGACGCGCCCGATCTGACGGATCGACCGGTCGATCCCGCGCAAGGCCGCGATCGCCTGGCGAGTCCGGGGGCCGGCGGTGTGAGCGGTCTCGTCGTAGTCCAGGTAGTTGACGTAGATCGCCGGCACCCCGTCGTAAGCGTCGCGGGCAACGGCCAGCGTGAACCACTCGCGTGTCCAGACCGAGATGGCGATTCGCTTCTTGGCCACCTTCCACGTCAGAGCCCGCTGGCTCGGGTGCCGGGCCATGCGGGCCAGGGCCCGGATGAGCTCCCGGCCGGTGAGCACGACACCTCTCGCCGCGACCCACGCGACCACCACGAACGCCGAGAGCGTCCGGACCACCCCGGGCGTCCGCGGTCGCGTGAGCCGGGCGAAGCTGAAGAGGTCGTGGATGGCGCCCCCGGTGAACACGCATCCGTAGACGCTGCCATCCCGCAGGATGCCCGCCCGATCCGCGGCTTGCTCCGCCTCCACGAATGCAGCGTGTCCCGCACGAGGAAAGTGGATGTCCGTGCGTCGCCGCTTGTCGTGGTAGTGGAACCCGGGAATGTCCGGCTGGACCCCGTACATGGCGGCCATCTGGAAGGCCGGGGTGGACGTGGGAATGCCTACCGTCATGGGCGTCAGCCGGTATCCGCCGCGATCCAGGAGGCGCCGGACATGCGGCATCTCCCCGGAGGAGAGCGCCTGCTCGAAGACGGTGCGCGAGAGCCCGTCGATCTGGACGATCAGGAGACGCCGCCGCCCGGCCGCGGGCGGGACGCCAAGCCGGAATCGCCGGACGATCCGGTCGATCGCCCGCTGGGCGTGGAGAAACAGGTCGGCGACGGTCATCGGCGCTGGCCCGGCGGGCTGTTCATCGCTCACCCGGCGCCGCCGTCATCGGCGGCCGGTCGCCGGGGACCCAGATCGACGCGACGGGGTGCGCCACGGGGCCACAGGGCTCGGCAAGCTCGGTCGAGGGCAAGAAGGCGTCCGGGATCGAATTGCCGCAGACGTGGCGGACGGCAACGGTCGGTGGCACGGTGAACTCGCCCGGCTCCTCGAGGAGCGCGGCCGCCCGCATGAAGTCGGCCCAGATCGGCAATGCTCCCTGGCCGCCCGACAGGCCGAGCGGTGCACCGTCGTCGAATCCGACCCAGACCACCGTCACCAGGCGAGGCGAGTAGCCGGCGAACCACGCATCGCGCGTGTCGTTCGTGGTACCGGTCTTCCCCGCGAGGGCGCCACCGAGACCGAGGGCCCGGACCGCGGCGCCCGTACCACGGTCCACGACCCCGCGCAGCAGGTGCGTGACGACATACGCTTCCTCGGGCAGGAGACGGGGCACTCCGCGCGGGACCGGAGAGATCCCTTCGCGTCCTTCGACTGCGCGCACGGCGTGGGGTCCCACGAGCGCGCCCCCGTTCGCGAGCGTCGCGTACGCTGTGGCGAGCTCGAGTGGCGTCACTTCGAAGCTACCCAGGGCCAGGGCGGGCACCGGGCTGATGCGGCTCGTCAAGCCGACGTCGCGCGCCGTCCGGACCACATTGCCGAGGCCGACCGCCTGGGCGATCCGGACCGCCGCAACGTTGGACGACCGCTCGAGCGCCTGTCGCACGGTGATCAGTCCATCGAACCGATCCTCGAAGTTGCGGGGGGCCCATACCCCCTGCGGGGTCTCGAGCTCGACGGGCAGATCCTCGACCACTGACGCGGGTGTCACCACGGGCGATTGCCCGGCCACCCCGCGCCGGAGGGCGGCCAGGAAGACGAAGGGCTTGAAGGCAGACCCTGGCTGCCGGCGGGCGTGAGTCACGCGGTTGAACGCGGAGAGCTCGTAGTCTCGACCTCCCACGAGGGCCAGGATCGCGCCCGTTACAGGGTCGAGCGCCACCACCGCGGCCTGGAGCCGCCCCCCGGACGGGGAGCGACGGAGGCCCCGGTGTGCGCTCTCCAGTCGGTCCAGCCCACGGGCCACGGCCACCTCCGCCGCCCGCTGGAGACCCGTATCGAGCGTCGTGTAGATCCGCGGACTCCCGGCCCCCAGGTCGGCGCCCGTCGCCCCGCGCACGTGGTCCAGGAAGTAGGGAGCTTGGGACGGCAGGGCCGTCCCCGCCCGCACGTGAACGCGCTCGGCGGCGGCCCCCGCGAGCGCCGCCCCGTCGATCATGCCGAGCTCGTGCATCCGGCGCAGGACCACGTCGCGCCGCCGCCGCGCGCGCTCCGGATGCTCCGCCGGCGAGTAGCGATTGGGCGCCCGGATCATGCCCGCCAGGAGCGCGCTCTCGGCGAGGGTGAGACGCCGCCCGTCTTTGCCCCAATAGCTCTGTGCCGCGGCCCCTACTCCGAGAATAGCGGCCCGGCCTCGCTGGCCGAGGTAGACGGTGTTGAGGTACGCCTCCAGGATCCGCTCCTTCGGATGGCGGCGCTCGAGCGCCAGCGCCAGGGCACCCTCCCGGACCTTCCGGATCCAGGTGCGCTCCGGGCCCAGGACCAGGTTTTTCACGAGCTGCTGCGTCAGCGTGCTGGCCCCCTGCGCGATCTCGCCGCGCGAGGTGTTCACGGCCAGGGCGCGGCCGATGGCCAGGAGATCGAGGCCTTCGTGATCGAAGAATCGGTGGTCCTCCGCCGCGAGGACCGCTCCCGGAACGAAGTGCGACATCTCCGCGAGCGCCAGCGGTCGCCGTCGCTCGAATCCCGTCTCCCCGACTCCGACGAGGAGCTCGGGCTCGAGCTCGGCGCCGGGCATGTCCGCGCCGGTGACGTCCGCCACCCCGACGATCCGCGAGCTCTGCAGCTCCAGGCGAACGCGCATGGCGGGGCGGGCGACGTCCTCGCGAGCCCGGAGGTGGATCTCCCATCGCTCACGGGTCCGGCGGAACTCGCCGGGCTGCGCGGGGGCCGTGGAGACCTCCCGATAACGGAGCCGATCGAGACTCTCCCCGACGGCCCCGATCGCGACACCCGGCCGAAGACGCTGGCCGGCGGCGAACACCAAAGGTGTCTCCTGGACGGCGTCGAGGTCGAGGCGGGCGGCGGTCACCTCCGCCCACCCGGCCAGGGCCGTCATCGTCGCCACCACGCCGGCCAGGACCGAGACGGCCGCGACTCGAACGGAGCGGGGCGCCCGGTGCCATGCGTCCCGTCCCGCCCCGCCGACTCGAGCGAGAGCGCGACGGGCGCTGTTCCAGCTTCCGCTCGGACGGGATCCGGGCCGCCTCATCGACGTCGCGTGGCCTGTGCCGGCCTACACGACGCCGAACAGCCAGAGAATGACAATCAGAAACACCGGGACGCCGAGCATGTAGAGAATCACGGGGCGCATGGCGTACACCTCCTTCTCGCGTGTCGCACTGCTGTGGTGAAGGCAATCTCTATGCCGGCCACAGCCGGTTGGCCGAAGCGTGTCGGCGATCGATGTAGCGATCGATGGAGAAGGAACCGGGCACGCCATGCGCGCCACGGTGTCGCGAGCGCGACACCACGACGCTCGTGGCTCCTTGCGCTCCGGGCGCGCGCTCCGTGGACAGTTCCCGCGGGGAGGCTCCCGCGATCGAATCAAACCCACGGCGTGACGGCACGGCTTTCGCACCTCGCAGAGCGCGATGGTGGCTCTCCCAGGCGACGCCGAGAAGAAGGTTGACGCTCCCGAAAGGCGTCCGGCCTCCCCCGACCGCCACGGCCAATCACCGAACCAGCCGATGCTCCGGGGTGTTCACCCCATCGCCCTCCTGGTCGGGGTGGTCACCTGGGTCGGGGCGCTCTATCTCGGGCGCGGCTTTCTCGCGCCGGTGGCGGTCGCCGGGCTCCTCACGTTCCTCCTGAACCCCATCGTCCGCCTCTTCGAGCGGCGCCTCCCTCGGGTCGCGGCCGTGATCCTGGTCGTGGTGCTGACCTTCTCGGTGCTGGGCGCGCTGGGCTGGATGCTCGCCGTGCAGGCCGCCAGCCTGGGCGGGGAGATCCCCGGGTACCGGGACAACCTCAAGCGGAAGATCGCCGACGTCCGGGGCGCGAGCCGCGGCAGCGTGATCGAGAAGGTGCAGACGGCGACGAAGGAGGTCGTCGAGGAGCTCCAGAAGGAGGGGAAGCCGGTCAAGCCGGCCGAGAAGCCGGTGCCCGTGGTGGTGCAGTCGCAGCCATCCTGGCAGCTCCCCGCCCTGCTGGAAATGCTCGGGAACGTGGGGCTCGTGCTCGTCCTCGTGGTCTTCATGCTGCTGGAGCGGCTGCAGCTGCGCGATCGGCTGATCCGCGTCATCGGCTTCGGTCGGATGGCCACCACGACCAAGGCGATGGACGAGGCCGCGCAGCGGATCAGTCACTACCTCACGATGCAGACCGTCATCAACGGCTCGTTCGGACTCGGCGTGGCCCTGGGAACCCTGCTGATCGGCCTCCCCCACGCCTTCGTGTGGGGCTTCCTGGCCGCCGGGCTGCGCTTCATCCCGTACGTCGGCCCCTGGGCGGGCGCGCTCCTGGTCTCCCTGGCCGGGCTTGCCGTGTTCGACGGATGGCTCCAGCCCGTGCTGATCGCCGGGCTCTTCGTCGTGCTGGAGCTCTTCACCAACCTGGTGCTGGAGACGTACCTCTACAGTCAGAGCGCGGGTGTGTCCCAGGTGGCGCTGCTCCTGGCCGTCGCGTTCTGGACCTGGATCTGGGGGGCGATCGGGCTCGCCCTGGCGACGCCCCTCACCGTTTGCCTGGTGGTCCTCGCGAAGTACGTGCCGGACCTGGAGATCGTGTCGGTGCTCATGTCGGACGAGCCCGTCATGGGGCCGGGTCTGAGCTACTACCAGCGCCTGCTCGCCCGCGACGAGAACGAGGCGGCGGCGCTCGTCGAGGACTACGTCAAGTCACATCCGGGACAGGACGTCTACGACGAGGTCTTCGTGTCGGCCCTCAACCACGCGCAGCGGGACCATCGGCGGGGCCGGATCACCGACGCGGACCTGCGCTTCGTCGAGCAGACGACCCGGCACCTCGTCGAGGAGCTCGAGCTCCCGCGGCCCCCGGCGGAGTCGCCAGCCCGCCCGGCCTCTCTCGTCCTCGGCCTGCCCGCGCAGGAGGAAGCGGACGAGGTGGCCCTCTTGATGCTCAAGCAGCGCCTCGATCCGGGGCGTTTCGAGGTGGACGTCGCCTCCCCCGATCTCCTGGTCAGCGAGGCCATCACCCGCGTCGAGGACCGCGAGCCCGCCGCCGTCCTGATCGGCGCGCTGGCCGGCGCCGGGCACGCCGTGCACCTCCGCTCCCTGTGCAAGCGATTGCGGGCGCGGTTCCCCGATCTTCCGATCGTGGTCGGGTGGTGGGGCGCGGATGGCGGCGGCGAGGCGGCCCGTGACGTGATGATGGCAGCGGGAGCCGACCGCATGACCGTGAGCCTTGCGGACGCGTGCGCCCAAATTCAGGAGCTGGCGCTGCTGCGGCGCTCGCCAATGCCCACCGTCGCGCCGGCCCCTTCAACACTCTAGGCTCCAGGGCCCCCCGGAGCGCGCCGTCACCGTGTCGTGTCAACGACACCGTGGCCAGGTCGTGTGCGGTCGAACACCGTGAAGACGTCGAGACTCGCCGGCGACGACTGTCGCTCATGTGCAGGCAGGACCGACCGTTTCCCTTCGATTGCGATCCCGACGCCTCAGCGGGCAGCAGTGTTGCTATCTCGTCTCTCGGCAGACACGCTCGCGCGGCTGCCGAACGACCCACGGGTCGCAACCAGGAGGATACGAATGAACGCGGACATCATGGACGGGAAGTGGAAGCAGATGCGCGGCCAGATGAGGGAGTGGTGGGGCAAGCTCACCGACGACGACTTCGACGTCATCGCGGGCAAGCGCGACAAGCTCATCGGCAAGCTCCAGGAGAAGTACGGCTGGGCCAAGCACGATGCGGAGAACGAAGTGTCGCGCCGCTTCCGTGAGCTCGACGCGACCATCCAGGAGCCGTCCGGGACGTACACGCCCTAGGGAGGTCGTCCCAGGGCCTCTAACCGCTTGACAAGGGAGGTGACACAAATGCGACACCTGTTCCGTTCGATGCTCGCGCTGACCCTGCTCATGGCGGTCACCGCGGGCTGCACCGCCATGACCGGCAAGTCGGCCGGGGACAACGTCGACGACGTCAAGATCACCACGGCCGTGAAGACCAAGCTCGCCGGCGAGAAACCGGCGACTCTCACGAAGGTCGACGTCGACACGAACAAGGGCACCGTCTACCTGACGGGCAACGTCGAGAACACGGCAATCAAGGCGCGGGCGACCGAGCTCGCCCAGTCTGTCTCCGGCGTCCGTGAGGTCGTCAACAACCTGAAGGTCCAGTAGTCGCGTCGAGACGGGCTGTCCCGGTTCCCCGGTCTCCGGGGTGCCGGGACGGCCCAGTGCGAACCTTGGTCCACAGGGGAGGTGAAAGCGTTGACCACCCTACTGTTGATCCTGCTCATCCTGCTGATCGTGGGGGCCCTGCCCGCGTGGCCGTACAGCGGCGGCTGGGGCTACTATCCGAGCGGCGGCTTGGGCCTGATCCTGCTGGTCGTCCTGGTCCTGTTCCTCAGCGGGCGCCTCTGACGACGCGGCCTGCCGACGAAGAAACGGCCCTGGAGGGACCTCCAGGGCCGTCGTCCGTTGTCCTGACGCCGTCCGTCCGCGGATCAGCGTTTGGTCGGCTCGGCCTCGCGTTGGCTCCGGTTCTGGCGACCTGTCGGCTGCTCGGACGGACTCGCCTCGGTGCCCAACCGGACCGGACGACCCGATTGCCGGTCGCTCCGCTCATCGTCTTGGTCACCCTCGAGCTGGACCGGGCGGCCGGACTCCCGGTCGCTCCGCTCGCCCTCGAAGAAGTCCTTGCGCTTTACTCCCGCCCCCGGGGTCGGGAGCGGCTTGTCGGTCGGATCACCCGCTGCAGGCTTCTCGAATCCCTTGCGCTGCTCGAAATCGTCGGGCATCCGGTCGCGCGCAGCGTTGTCGGGAGCGTTCGCGCCGGCACCCGGCCCGTTCAGCTTCTCGTCCGGTCGGCGATTGACTCTCTTCTTGCTCATGCCGTGGTCCTCCTTGCGGGAATGCGACCGTCCTACGGCCAACTCCACTGGTCCGGGACGGCCATCGTGAGCGGATTGGTGCAAGGCAGGTGCCCCCGGCTGCGAACGTCCAACTCCGGTCGGGCCAAGCGCACGGCGCGGCCCGAGCGCCGGCGTGACGTCACCCTGTCGTGACTCCGACACGGTGACGCCCGCCGGGGGTAGCAATGCCTCGCCGCCGGCAGCGATCCGCGGCCGGCGCGCTCGTCACCGGGGTGGCACACGACTTGCGACACGTCCGGGCGACCGGCAATCACCGAACGGAGGAAGGATCATGGAAGAGCGAATTCGCAGAGAGACCGAGCAGCCGATCGGCGAGTGGGCGAGGTCCGAGGCCCGCGACATCACGGACACCGCCCGCCAGCGCGTCCACGAGGCCGCCCGTGGCACGCAGGACTACGCCACCGAGGCCAAGGAATACGTGCAGGGCGCCGTCCGGCAGACGAAGGACTACGTCGCGGGCGCGCGGGAGTACGTCGAGGACACCGTCCAGCAGACTCGCGACAAGATCAGCGAATACAGCGAGGGCGGCATCGACAGGGTCAAGCGGGACGTCACGGGATACACGCGCGAGCAGCCGATGACCGCGCTGCTCATCGCGGCCGGCGCCGGGCTGGTGCTCGGCTGGCTGAGCGCCGCGGGCCGGCGCTGACGGCACCGACCGCTGGAGGGCGCCCGTGAGAACGCAACAGGTGGGCCTCGGCGAGCTGGCGACACGACTGATCGGCGACCTCGGCCGGCTCGTCGACCAGCGGCTCGACCTCCTCAAGGCCGAGCTCAAGCGCGACGCAGCGAACGTCGCGAGGAACGTCGGGGTGCTGGCGGCCGGAACCGTCGGCATCGGCGTCGGCGCGGCCCTCCTGCTGCTGGCTCTCGGGCTGTGGATCGGACATCTCGTGGGTTCGACACCAGGAGGTCTGGCCCTCGTGGGCGCAGGTCTCGTCCTGGCCGGCGCGGGGCTGGGCCTCCTGGCCGTGAAGAGCCTGGCACGCCAACGGCTCGCCCGGGAAACCGTCCGCGAGCTGCGAAGGGACGCCGAATGGATCCGGCACGAAGTGTAGACATCGACCGTTTGCGTCGGGATATCGACAGGACTCGCGCGGACATCGCCCAGACGACGGGCGAGCTGCGCCGGAAAGCGGGTGAGGCCATGCAGTGGCAGACCTACATCGAGCGGTACCCGGGCCCGATGCTGGCGGCGGCGGCCTTCGTGGGGGTCGCGGTCGGCCGACGGATCGCTCGCGGGATCAGCCGGGGCGCCGACCGTGGCGACGGACACCAGTGGACGTCCGTCGCGGCAGGAATGGACTCGGTGACGCGGATCCCCGCGCGGGTCGAGACGGGAGTCGACCGCTTCGCGGCGGCCAGCGCCTCGTGGCAACGGCTCGCCTCTCGGATCGAGGGTCTGGTCAACAGAGTGATCGACGACGTCGCCGACGCCGCGGAGCGAGCGCTGGTTCCCGCCCTGGTCGGCGGTGTCCAGGCGTTCCTCGACGGCAGGGCGGCGAGACCAGCAAATCGACCGGGCCCCGTCGCCGGCGCGGCAGTCCGAGCCGCGACCGCCACGGCCACCACGGCCGAAGGAGAATAACGTGAGCCCAACGAAGCTCGATCGACGCGTCACCCGCGAGCTGGAGCGCTTCCTCCAAAACGAGGTGACACGCCTCCAGACGTCTCTGCGGGCCGTCATCACGGAAAACCGCACCTCCGAGAGCACGAACCTGACGGACATGTCCGTCCACGCCGCGGAGACTCTCCACACGGAGATCCGCGTGACCCTGATGGATCGTCGGACGCAGCAACTCGTCCAGATCCAGGACGCCCTCGCGCGCCTGGCCAACGGGCACTACGGGTTCTGTCAGGAGTGCGACGCGTTCATCGGCCTGCCCCGCCTCCGGGCGCTGCCGTTCGCCCAGCGGTGCCGGGATTGCCAGGGGAACGCCGAGCGGCAGGCGCGCCGGGAGTCGGTGGCCGCCGTCCGGCAGCAGTCGCCCGAGCTCGAAGTCGCCTGAGTCGAGCGCTCGACGACGGCGAGAGACGACGAATGTTCTCGCCCGTCGCCGGGTGGCTCCACGAACATCTGTACGCGGTCGTGTTCCTGGGAGCCGTCCTCGACGCGATCGGCGTCCCCTTCCCGGGCCGGCTCATGCTGATCGCCGTGGGGTCCTTCTCGCACCCCGCGTCGGAGCCCGGCGCCAGCGCGCCGGCCCTGATCGCCCTCGCCACGGTCGGCACGGTGGCGGGCGACCACGTCTGGTACGTCGTCGGCCGGTTCAAGGGGCGCCGTCTTTTCGAGATCTATTGCCGGCTGTTTCGGCTCTCGGAATCGAAGACACGGACGGCGGACCGTCTCCTGCGGCGGTTCGGCGGACTGGCCCTCGTCTTCGCCCGGATCGCCGCTAGCCTTCGAATCGTGGTCGCGCCGCTCGCCGTGTCGCGCGGCATGTCGTACCGTCGCTTCCTGGCGTTCGATGTCCTGGGCGCCATGCTCTGGGTCACGGGGTTCGTCTGGCTGGGGCGAGCCGCCGGCTCGTTCGCGTCCGAAAGCGGCCTGCTGGGCGCTCTCGCGGTCATCGGCGGCCTGGGAACCGCCTGTGTCGTGGTGAGCGTGCTGGCCCGCCGCCATCTCCCCGCCAGCCCATCGTGCGCTGACTGATCGCGAAGCCGAGGTGACGTGCGCTCGGCGACTCGCCGGAATGCCGCCCCGCCGAACCCCGGGCGGAGGCGGTCTCATCCCAGGGCAGACCCTTGCCGGGGTCGGCAGGAGGCTTGCACCCATGATGAATGAGATGCACGACATCGGCTCGACCACGGTCCCCGGCCGGAGGCGTCTAGGAGCACTGTGCGCGGGCCTGATCGCCGTCGCCCTGCTCGTCACGAGCGCGTGCACTCATGTCCCGGTCCACCGGACGCTGCCGCCCATGAACCTCGGGGAGCCGGCCTTCCTCTCGACGCTCGAAGCGCATGCGCAGGCGCCCATCGTCGGCGGCAATCGGCTGACGCTCCTCCTGAACGGGGAGCAGATCTATCCGGCGATCATGGACGCGATTCGACGAGCGCGCCGGACGATCACCTACGCCCAGTACAGCTACGAGGACGGCAAGATCGCACGGGACCTCGCCGAGGCGCTCGCCGAGCGCTGCCGAGCCGGTGTCACCGTGCACGTTCTGCTCGACAGTGTGGGCACTCTTTCGATGCCGCGGGAGTACGTCGAGCTGATGTCCCGGGACGGGTGCCAGGTCGTCACGTTCCGGCCGATCGGGCCGTTCGGGCTGGGCAGCGCCAACAACCGGAATCACCGGCGCATCCTGGTCGTCGACGGGCGGATCGGCTTCACGGGTGGGTCCGGCGTCGGCAGCAAGTGGGCGGGAAACGGCCGCGTCGCAGACCACTGGCGCGACACCGACGTCCGGATCGAGGGGCCGGTCGTCGAATACCTCCAGGGGGCGTTTGCCGAGAACTGGGTCGAGGCCACAGGTGTGGTCCTCGGCGGGGCGGACTACTTCCCCGCTCCGAACGGAGCCAAGGGCCAGACTCGCGCGCAGGTCATCCGCAGCGGCCCCCGGGCCGGAAGCTACTCGATGCACACGACGTTCCTCCTGGCGCTGTCGTCGGCCCGCCGCTCGATCAAGATCACGAATCCGTACGTCCTTCTCGACGAGCAGATGATCGAGATCCTGGTCCAGGCCGCCCGACGCGGGGTCCGGATCAGCTTCCTCGTGCCCGGCGTGATCGACCACCCGCTGGTCCGTCACGCTGGTCGGCGGCAGTTCGGGCGGCTCCTCGAGGAGGGGATCGAGATCCACGAGTACACCGCGGCGCTGCTGCATGCCAAGACGATGGTCATCGACGGCATCTGGGCCACGGTGGGCAGCACGAACCTCGACCACCGGTCGTTCAAGCTGAACGACGAGCTGAACGTGGTGGCGTACGACCCGGGATTCGCCGCCCAGCTCGAGCGGGTCTTCGAGAACGATCTCCGTCACGCGCGGCGGGTCGACCTGGAGGCCTGGCGCGACCGGGGCATCAAAGGGCGCATGCTGGAATTCCTGGCCATCCCTTTCGAGAGCAATCTCTGATCGGCGACCGCGAGGTCGCCAGCCCCCGGGAGCGTCCGGGCCAGCGCCCGACTACCAGGAAATCGTCTGCCCCGGGGTCAGGACCGCGACCTGCTCCTCGAGCCCCCGCTGGAGCGCCTCCCTCCACAGCCAGTCGGGCGGCTCCCGGAAAGGCTCCCGGTTCATGTCGAAGGTCCCCCAGTGCATGGGCACCAGCAGTCGCCCTCGAAGGTCCTCGAACAGCTGGATGGCCTCCGCCGGGTTCACGTGATTCGGGTGCCGAGCCTGGAAGGCACTGTAACCCCCGATCGGCACGGCGGCGAGGTCGAACGGCCCGAAGCGATCCCCGATCGCCTTGAGCCTTGGATCGTAGCCGGTGTCGCCGGCGAAGAAGAAGCGCTTGGTGCCGAGGACGGCCCACGACGCCCACAGGCGCAGGTACTGGTCGGTGAGCCCTCGGCCGGAGGAATGTTGCGCCGGCGTGCACACCAGGGTGAGCCCCTGGAACTCGACAGCCTGCCACCAGTCCAGCTCGACCACGTCCGTGATGCCGCGAGCGGCCAGCCACGCGCGAATGCCGAGCGGCACGAAGAACCGCGGGCGGTGCTCACGCGCGAGCCGATCGACGGTCTCCGTGTCGAGGTGGTCGTAGTGGTCGTGCGAGATGACGACGGCGTGGATCGGCGGAAGGTCGGCGAACGCGACGCCCGGTGGCACGAGCCGTCGAGGGCCGGCGAAGTCGACGGGGCTGGCCCGGTCTCCCCAGTGCGGATCCGTGAGGATGTTCACACCGTCGAGCTGCACGAGGAACGTGGAATGGCCGACCCAGGTGACGGTCGGCTCCCTCCCGTTGACTCGCAGGCTCGCGCCGTCGTTGCGAACGACGGCCGCCGCCTCGCCACGCGGAGGGTGTGACTCGAAACCCCGCCGGACGAAGCGCCACGCTCGATCCCCGAGACCATAGCGATAGCCGTCGTCGAGGTTGCGGAAGCCGCGCCGGAGATGGTGGACCGGCTTCGACTCCACACCGGCGGACTCGACGCGGACGGCGGCTGCCGGCAGGCAAGCGACAAGCAGCAGCGCCACGAGCGATGCGCGACCGGTGATTCGGAGCACGTGGAGGCCCTCCAGCCGTCGAGCTCAGGCCTCCCGAGGGAGGTCCCGACTACATTTCAGCCTAGCACGTGCGATGGGGACGTGCTGCGCGACGGAGGGGCGCGGCCGGTTTTTCGACGCGTCAGCATGACGCGGGGGCGACGACATGACGTCGCGGGCTCCGGGTACACCCTCCCGCCGGCGGCACTCCCATTGCACCTATTACGGGTCGAGGAGCATGCGCATGCGCACACGCTGGACGAGCGCCGCCCGCAAGGGTCTGGCCCGAGTCGCCGGGGTCGGGCGCCGACGCTGGAAGTGGCTGGCTATCCCGGTGGCGGTCCTCGCCGTCCTCGTGGTGGGCCTGGACCACTTCCTCGACGAGCCGCTGCGCCGCCAGATGGAGCGGCGGCTCAACGCGGCGCTCCAGGGCTATACCGTCACCCTGCGGGGCCTCGACTTCCACATCGTCGGAGGCTCGCTCGACCTTCTCGATCTCGTCCTCGTCCAAGATCGCAACCCGGATCCTCCGGTGGTGAGCATCCCCAAGCTGACCGCAAGCATCCAGTGGCGAGAGCTCATCCGCGGATCGGTCGTGGCCGACTTTCTCATCGACCGCCCGACCCTCCACATCAACCGGCGTCAGCTCCAGAGCGAGGCCGAGGACCCGGTCCCCGTCGAGAAGCGCGGATGGCAGGAGGCGCTCGAGGCCATCTACCCCTTCCGGATCAACCTGTTCCGCGTAGCGGAGGGCGACATCACCTACGTGGAGGACAGCGACCGCCCGCTGCATCTCCGGCGGGTCACGTTCCGGGCCGGCAACATCCGGAACCTCCGCCTCAAGGACCACACGTACCCCTCGAACGTCTGGCTCGAGGCCATCGTCTTCGACTCGGGGCGGCTGGTCCTCGACGGTCGGGCGGACTTTCTCGCCGAGCCCCACCTCGGGCTCCGTGGCAACGTCGCGCTGAACGGAGTGGCTCTCGACTACCTCAAGCCGGTCGCCGCCCGTTACAACCTGATGATCAGCCAGGGCACCGCATCCATGAACGGCGAGGTCGAATTCGCCCCCTGGTTCAAGATGCTCCACCTCCACGAGGTGCGGCTCGACGGCCTGCACACCGATTTCGTCCACACTCCCCGGACGGCGTCGACCGAGAAGGTCGTGCGGGAGAAGGTCGGCCAGGCCGCCGAGGAGGCGTCGAACGCGCCCGGGCTGCTTCTCCGGATCGACCGGGCCTACGCGTCGCAGGCGAACGTAGGCTTCGTGAACAAGGGGGCGAGCCCGAGCTATCGCGTGTTCATCAGCGAGGTCGAGCTGGCCATGGAGAACCTCAGCAATCACTTCACGGAGGGCGAGGCGCTGGCCCTGTTGAAGGGCAAGTTCATGGGAAGCGGCGCCACCGTCGTGCGGGCGACGTTCCGTCCGGAGACCTCGGGCCCGGACTTCGACATCGACGTCCGCGTCGAGGATACCCAGATGCGCTCGATGAACGAGCTCCTGCGCGCCTACGGAAAGTTCGACGTGACCGGGGGCTGGTTCTCGCTCTACACGCAGCTCCGCATCAAGGACCGCCAGGTCACCGGGTACATCAAGCCCCTGTTCCGGGACATGGACGTCTACGATCCCCGCCAGGATCAGCACAAGAGCGCATTCCGCAAGGTGTACGAGCGCATGATCGGGGGCGTGGCCAAGCTCCTCGAGAACACGCCTCGGGACGAGGTCGCCACGAAGACCACGATCAGCGGGCGGCTCGACAGTCCCAAGACGAGCACGGCCGAGACCGTCGTCCGGCTGATCCAGAACGCCTTCTTCGAGGCGATCCTCCCCGGGTTCGATCGCGAGCTCGCCCGGCTCCGGGCCTGACCGGGTCGCGTCACCCTGTCCGTCCGGCGACACCGTGTCGGAGCCCGATGCGTCCCTACCCTCTTCGGTCCCACGACAGGTGGGCCGTTCAGCGGGCGGAGCAGGCCGGCACAGGCCTTGCTCCCTTCAAGGCATCGACTACCGCTCGAGATCCGTACCTCGCAGGACAGGAAGAGGAGGCAGCCGATGCCACGACGTTCGCGCCCTCGAGTTCGTGACGACTTCGGCGGTGGTGCTCTTCTGGAGCGCGCGCGCCGCTGGTCGGACTCGCACGTGACGTTCGACCGCACCACGGACGTGCCCGGCCGATGCCCTCACTGCGAGGGCCTCCTGACACGGCGTCTGGGCCCCGGCGTCCTGTGCGGGATGTGCGGCCGGCTGTGGATGGTCCGGGAGATGCTCGAGCAAGAGGCGGCTGCTTGAAGACGAAAGTCCTCCACGCGAACGGGACCCGCACGATCGCCGTCGTCTTCGAGACCGGCGAGGAGCCAATGCAGGGCCTCCTCGACGTTGCGAAGAGCGAGCGCCTCACGGCGGGCCACTTCACGGCGATCGGCGCGTTCGAAGAGGTGACCCTCGGCTACTTCGATTGGGCGCGAAAGGACTACGCGCGGATCGCCATCCAGGAGCAGGTCGAGGTGCTGTCGCTGGTCGGCGACGTGGCGCTCGAGGGCAACGTGCCCAAGGTCCACGCCCACGTCGTCGTGGGCAAGCGCGACGGGACGGCGCACGGGGGGCACCTTCTCGAAGCCCGGGTCCGGCCCACGCTGGAGGTCATCCTGATCCAGCCTCCCGGGCACCTGCGCCGGCGCTTCGACCCTCGGTCGAGGCTGGCGCTCATCGAGATCGAGGAGACGTGAGATGCCACGATGCGACGTCTGCGGCAACGAGTACGACAAGACCATGTCGATCGACGCCTGGGGGCGCCGGCACACCTTCGACTGCTTCGAGTGCGCGATCCAGCTCCTGGCACCCACCTGCGATCACTGCGGCTGCCGAATCATCGGTCACGGAGTCGAGAACGAGGAGGGCCGGATCTTCTGCTGCGCGCACTGCGCGCGCAAGGTCGGGGTGTCCGAGGTGCGCGCCTGAGGCGCGACGGGAGGACGGCCATGCCCGGGCGAAAGCATCTCCAGGGAGTCGGCGCCAAGGAGCAGCGCCAGTACGAGCACATCAAGGGGGCCGCGCAGAAGGAGGGCCGCTACGGGAAGCGCGCCGCCGAGATCGCCGCCCGGACGGTCATGAAGCAGCACGCGCGGAAGGGGCACCGCAAGGGCCAGTGACGGCCGAGCGCGCCGGGAGCCCGGCGCAGCCGGGACCTATCCACTCACCTCACTCACAGGGAGGCGCAAGAGCCATGCGGCACATCCGCGTCACGGCATTCACGCTCGCCGCGTTGGGCGTCCTGGCGACGGCGCCGGCGGCCCAGACCCCTCCAGTCGCGGCCACGGCCGCCGTCCCCGCGGACAGGCTCATCGGCGTGTGGCGAGGGCACTGGAGGGCGGATGACGGGGCGCAGCGCGGGGCAGTCGAGATGATCTTCGGCCACGAGCCCGGGCGCCCCACCATCGTCGCGCAGATGACCTTCCTCGACGGGAGCCGCGCGGACACGGTACGCCGCGAGGGGCGGCTGACACGCCAGGGTGCCTTCTTCGACCTGGTCGGAGGCGGCACCATGGTGCTGACGCTCTCGTCGGGCCGCCTCATCGGAGAGTTCGCCGGCGGCCCGGACGTACCGACCCGGTTCGGGTCAGTCGAGCTGACTCGGCGCGGCTGATTCCCGCGCGGGGCCCGGGGCCTTCTCCGGGGCGGCCGGGAGGCTCAGCTCGACGATCCGGATCGGCGCGTGGTCCGGATCGAGATCGCGGAGGAGCGGCAGGCACACGTTGTAGACGGGTACCCCGCCCCGGGTTCGGGCCTCCGGCCGGCCCCGGTGCGCGTGGCCGTGAAACACGAGGTCCACCTGATAGCGGTCCAGCGGCTCCTCCAGCCGGCTCGAGCCCAGGAAGGGATACAGCTCGGGAGGCTCCCCCTCGACCGTCGCCTGGATCGGAGAGTAGTGCAGGATCGCGACGCGGCGGGCGGTGTGCAGGCGGGCCAGGGCTCTTTCGAGCTTCAGGGCCTCGTCCACCGTCTCCCGGACGAAGCGCTTCATGATGTCCTCGCCCCAGGGCTGGAGGGCCCGCTCCCCGAAGCCCCCGCCGAGGCCCTTCACGCCGCCGATCCCGAGACCCGCCACCTCGCAGCCGTCCCCGTCCAGGATGACGACGCCGCCGTCCCGGAGGATCTGCACGACCTCCTCGTGCTGGCCCGACTCGTAGTCGTGGTTGCCGAGGACGCCGACGGCGGGAATGCGGAGCCCGGTGGCCACCTCCCGGGCCAGCACGCGCGCCTCGTCCGGATGCCCGTAGTCGGTCAGGTCTCCGCAGAGCAGCAGGACGTCGGCGCTGGCGCTAGCCGCCGCGAAGAGGGGCTGGAGCGCGCCCTGCGACGTCTTGGTGACGTGGAGGTCACCGACGGCGGCGATGCGCACGGGAACCGGGGCGACGCCCGTTCGATGGGATGTCGGGCGGCACGGGGTCGGGCGGCGCCGGCATCGGGCTGGACGAGATCGCCGCCGTCCAGTTCGCGATGTCGGCGGCCGACATCTCGCCGCGGGGCGCCAGCCGACCGTCCGCATACCCGCGCGCGGAGACGTCGACCAGGTACTGCTGCCGGGACAGGAGCGTCCCATCACACACGCGGCCGGTCTCTCCCGGCCAGTCTCGCTCACGGTCGAGCCGGCGCATCAGATTGGCCATCACCGCGTCGGGGATGCACGCCCGCTCGCCCGGGTAGATGAAGCCGAAGAGGACGAGGTGGCTCAGGAGCACCCGCCAGTGCCGGCCGAAGCGTGCCAGCAGGCGACGCCAGTCCAGATCTCGCCCGCACGCCTGGATGAGGTGGGCGACGTCGGCCCCGTCATAGCGCTCGCGTTCCATGATGAAGGCCTTGGACCAGATCATTTCCTCCGGCGGGCACAGCCACACCGGGATGCCGAGAACCGAGCCCGGGGTGGCGTGAGTGAACCAGAGGTCGTCGACGGCGGCGACACCGTTTCCGGCGCTGAAGATGAGATCGATGTAGCGATCCCCGACGTACGCCTTGGCCAGCCAGTGTGGAAAGGTGAGCTCGCCTGCGAAGCCCGCCGCGTCCAGCACGACGAGCGCGTACTCACAGTCCTCCTTCCGGAGAAAGACGTCCAGATCCTTCGTGTCCCGGAAGATGCCGGTATGCGGCGCGAGAGCGTGAGCGCCGCCGATCAGAAACTCCACGCCGGCGCCGTGAAGCGCCTCGAGCGCGGTGCGGTAGACGCGTCGCGCCTCGGCATCAAGCTCTTCGCCGACGCCCACAGCCGGGGCCGGAGCCGGCGGCACAGCCGGAGTCAGGTGGTCACAGGACCCCGGCTCGCCGTTCCGGACGAGGTTCGCCGCTCTCACGGCGGAGTTCCGTTGCAAGAGGAGCGCCTATCAGCCCGCTCGAGACTAGTCGGCCGATCGCGAGACGATCCCGTCGATGGCGTCGCGGAGCTGTCCCAGCCTGAACGGCTTCTCCAGATAGCTCGCGGCGCCCAGCCGGAGCGCGCTGGTCGCCACCTGACGGCCGCCGAACGCTGTCACGAGCACGACAGGGACTTTCGGGAACTCGCGGCGCAGGATCGGCAAGAGCTCGATGCCCGTGAGTCCCGGCATCTCCTTGTCCAGGACGATGAGGTCGAACGGTGTCCCGCGCAGCGTCTCCACCACGTGGGTGCCCCGGTCCAGCTCCGTCACCTCATGCCCGTCGAATTCGAGCGTTCGCCGGAGGAGCGCTCGCATCTCGGCGTCGTCGTCGACGATCAGCACCCGGATGGGGCGCGGACGGCCTTCGACGTCACCCGCGGTCACGGCCGTACGGGCAAGAGACACGACACTCATGCCCTCGAATACAGCAAGGACCGTGCCAGCTCATGGCTGCTGGTCCGTCAGCCCGGGCCCCACCCGAAGCATGTTGGCCTGCATCCGCTGCAGCGTCCGCACGCTGATTCCGAGGATGCGGGCCGCGGCTCGCTTGTCGCCGCGGACCTCGTCAAGAATCCGACGGATGTACTGGCTCTCCACCTCGGCCAGGGACGGGCGCACGCCCAGCTCGCTACTGGACCCCGGGGTGAACTCGATGCGGAGGTCGTCCCGAGTAATGACGCGGCCCTTCGTCAGCGTGGCCGCCCGCTCGACGACGTTCTCGAGCTCGCGGACGTTACCCGGCCAGCTGTGCTCGTGGAGCCACTTGACGGCCTCCTCGTCGAAGCCGTCGATCTCCTTCCCCATCCCGGCGGCCGCGCGCTTCAGGAAGTGCTCGGCCAGGAGCGGGATGTCCTCCGGCCGCTCCCGGAGGCTGGGGATCCGGATCGGGAGGACGGCCAGCCGATAGTAGAGATCCTCGCGGAACTTCCCCTGACGCACGAGGGCGGGCAGGTCCCGGTTGGTGGCGCTGATGAGACGGAGGTCCACCTTGATCTCCTCGTTGCCTCCGACGGGCCGCACGACGCGGTCCTGGAGGGCACGAAGGAGCTTCACCTGGAGGGACTGGGGCATCTCGGCGATCTCGTCGAGCAAGAGCGTCCCGCCCTCGGCTTCCACGAAGAGGCCCCGCCGCTTCCGATCGGCGCCCGTGAAGGCTCCCCTCTCGTGTCCGAACAGCTCGGACTCCAGGAGCGTCTCGGGAATGGCCGCACAGTTGACGGCGACGAACGCCCCCTCGCGGCGGCCGCTGTGCCAGTGGATGGCCCGCGAGACCAGCTCCTTGCCCGACCCGCTGTCCCCCAAGAGCAGCACCGCCGCGTCGGTGTCCGCCACCACGCGGATCTGCTCGAACACGGACTGCATCGCCTTCGAGCGGCCGATGATGTTGTCGAAGCTGTAGCGGCGCTCGACCTCGGCCCGGAGCCGGCGGTTCTCCTCACGCAGGCGCTGGTCCTCGACGGCCCGCTTGACGACCAGGGACAGCTCCGGAAGCTTGAAGGGCTTCATCAGGTAGTCGTACGCACCCTGGCGCATCGCATCGATGGCGCTCTCGAGGCTCCCGAACGCCGTCATGAGGATGACGCGGGCGCGCGGCTGGACCTTCTGCGACTCGCGCAGCACGGCCAGGCCGTCCACGGGCTCCATGACGAGGTCGGTGAGGACGACCGAGTACTCCTCGCGTCCCAGCGCCGTCTGGGCGTCCTCCCCGCCGGTGACCGTCGTCACCGACCAGCCCTCTGTCTCGAGATGGCGCCGGAGCAGCGCCACCATGTCCGCATCGTTGTCCACGACGAGAATTCGGGATTTCATGGCTGCTCCCTCCCTGCTTCCGAGCTGGCTTCGGGCAGCCAGACGGTGAAGGTGGTGCCCTCGCCGGGCATGCTCGCCACCTGGATCTCGCTGCCGTTGGACCGGACAAGGTCGCGACAGATCGCGAGGCCGAGACCGGATCCCTCGCGAGCGGGCTTGGTGCTGAAGAAGGGGTCGAAGATCTTGGGAAGGACATCCGCGGGGATCCCGGATCCGCTGTCTCGAACCTCGATGGCGACCCCCGGCCGTCCGTCGTCCAGCCGGTGCGCCCCGGCGACCTCGACCCGGCCGCCGGCCGGCGTCGCCTCGATGGCGTTCGTGAGCAGGTTGATCAGCACCTGCTGGAGATGGCCGGGGTCGACGAGCACCTCCGGAAGGTCGCGCGGGAGCCTGACCGCCAGGGTGACGCCGCGGGTCCGGGCGAAATGCTGGAGCAACGGTCGGAGGCCCTCGGTGACCGACCCGGGCGCGGTGGCCGTCCGCTCGGGCTCGCGCTGGCGGAAGGGATCCAGGGCCGCGCGGATCATCTTGGATATCCGGTCGATCTGGGCGATGACGACGTCGAGGTCCTCCCGGAGCGGTGAGTCCTTGGGCACGGCGCGCAGCATCAGCTCGGCGCGGCCGGCAATGATGTTGAGCGGCGTGCCCACCTCGTGCGCGATGCTCGAGCAGAGCTTGCCGGCGATCGCGAGGCTTTCCGTCTGCCGCAGGCGGCGCATCAGCTCGAGCGACCGGTCCGACTCGGCCTCCACCCGCTGGCGGGCTTCCTCCAGCCGTTCGGTCATCCGGTTGAAAGCCGTCGCGACCTGACCCAGCTCGTCGCGGCTCCGGACCGGCACCGGCGCCGGGGCCGCGCCGGACCCGACACGCTCGATCCCCTGCATCAGGTCGGCGACCGGCCGGAAGACGAGGCGCTGGAGGGCCATCCAGATGATCAGGCCCAGGAGCACGACGAGCACGCTGCCCCGCAGCGCGATCTTGTAGTTCTCGCTGAGCAGGGCCGCCTCCAGGCGGCCCGCGACGAAGGCGACTTCGAGCACTCCGTCGTCGGAGCCGGACGACGAACGGACCGGGAGAAGCACGCTGTGCAGCCGGATGCCCGCGCTCTGGTGCTCGACGACGGCCGGCTGGCCCGTCTCCCGGACCCCCCGATGCCGATCGAGGGACACTCCAGGATCGCCCGCGAGGAGGTTCGCGTCGACCCGCCGCGCCAGGTTCCGGTCCAGCAATCGGATGCGAACGATCTCGGTCTGCTTGACGACCAGGTCGTCGGCCAGCCGCTTGACGTCGGCCAGCGTGCCGCCCCGGAGCGCGTTCTCCACCGCAAGCCGGATGGCCGTGCTCGTGACGTTGACGCGCAACTCGAACTCCGCCCGTCGCTGTGCGCGCTCGTCTCTCATGAGGACGTACGTAAACACCGCGACGACCAGGACCATCGGCACGAGCAGGAGTAGGACTAGGCGAAGTCGCAGTCCCACGGGGTCCTCAGTCTAGCACGCGTCCGACGCGCGACAGCCCGCCCCCCGAACGACAGGATGGCGTTCGTCCTCGAGCGGCCGTGTTCGCGGCGGCGTGCATTTCGCGCGCACTTGTCGCGTCACACCAGGACGCCGCGCGCGCGGCCCCGCGTGGCATGTGCCTTGCTCCCCTGTCGAGCGCAGAAGGCCCCACGCGCCGATCACCAAGTGCGGCGCGCGGGAAGCGCGTGCAGTGAACGGGACGAGTCGCGCACCGTCGCTCGAACAAGCGCGGGCATGCAGCGGAGAGATCGATGATGAGGCGCTCCACTCTCGCCACTCTGGGAAGTCTCCTGATCGCGACCGTGGTCCTGGGCGGTTGCTACATGCCGCCCTCCTCGGTCCAGGCTCCACCGCCGGCGCCAGCCGCTCCCGTGGAGACGGTGCCGGCGCAACCCGGTCCCAGCTACATCTGGGTGCCGGGCGCCTACACCTGGCAGCCGGCGACGCGCACCTACGTCTGGGTGCCGGGCCACTGGACGGTTCCGCCCCGAGGCTACGTCTGGGTCCCCGGTCACTGGGAAACGCACACCACCGGGAACCAGTGGGTCGATGGCTTCTGGCGGCCGAACTGAGGACCGCGACTGAGGACCGGTGGATGAAGCGTTCTGGTGTCACGTGTGAAGGACGGGGTGCACGGTCCGTGCCGGCGGGGGGTCTCGGGCCCCCGGCCGGCCACGGGGCCGCGCGTCCCCCCGGGCCCGTGATCGAGCCCGATCCACGTCTCCCAGCCAAGGGTTCCGAGGTCCGCGTGACGCGATGCCCCGTCCACGGCATCGCCTACGACGGCGAGCGCGAGATCTGTCCCGAGTGCGCCAAGGGGGAGCCTCGCGACGAGGCGACCTCACGCTCCTCGCGTCCATGACGTTCTGATTCCGGGCGGCCTATCCCGAGCGCGCCGGGCCCACGATCTTGGCGTCGGCGCCGTCACGTTGTCGTCGCCGCGACATGATGTCGCCGGGGCGCGGCGCGGCGCAGAAGCTCGAATCGAGCATCGAGCGTCGTGAGGCGGCGATCGCGACGCGCCGATGCGGCCCGCGCTCGGCGCTCTCCGTGGAATCGCCGTTGCATTCCCCTCCGGCATGACACCCCTGCTCACCACGCGCGGACATCATCTCTCCGGCACCGGCACGACGCGGACGCGCGCCCGATCGCTCGGAATCCCATCGAGTGGATCGGCCGCGCGCACTTCCGGTCGCGAGCTCTGGGCCGTCGTCCTGGCCGGGGGATCAGGCGATCACGTCACCGGGACGCCGGACAACCCTGGCTCGGGGACATGACGGTCGAGTCCCCCCGGACCCGACCCGGCCGGCCCTATCCGCTCGGCGCGACCTGGGACGGAGCCGGCGTCAACTTCGCGCTCTTCAGCGATCACGCGACCGCCGTCCAGCTGTGTCTCTTCGATCCGGCGGACCGCACCAGCGAGACCCACCGGATCCCGATGGTGGAGCGCACCGATCAGGTCTGGCACGTCTACCTGCCCGAGGGGCGCCCGGGACTCCTCTACGGGTTCCGCGTCGACGGGCCCTACGAGCCCGCGGCCGGCCACCGCTTCAACGCGCGCAAGCTCCTGCTCGATCCCTACGCGAGGGCGATCACCGGGGCGATCGAGTGGAGCGACGCGATCTTCGGCTACCAGGTCGGAGCGCCCGACGCGGATCTGACGAAGGACGAGCGGGACAGCGCCCCGTTCGTGCCGAAGAGCGTCGTGGTGGATCCCGCCTTCACGTGGGGCGACGACCGCCCCCTCCGCACGCCGTGGCACCTCACCGTGATCTACGAAGCGCACGTGAAGGGCTTCACCGCCCGGCACCCCGCCGTTCCGAAGGAGCTTCGCGGCACCTACGCCGGCCTCGCCTCCCCCGCCGCCATCGAGCACCTGGGCCGGCTCGGCGTGACGGCCGTCGAGCTGATGCCGGTCCACCACTTCGTGCGCGACCGCCATCTGGCCGAGCGCGGACTGACCAACTACTGGGGTTACAACACCATCGGCTTCTTCGCGCCCGACGCGCGCTACGCCAGCGGGGGCGTGGCCGGCGATCAGGTCCGCGAGTTCAAGCAGATGGTCCGGGCCCTCCACCAGGCGGGGATCGAGGTCATCCTCGACGTCGTCTACAACCACACGGCCGAGGGCAATCAACTGGGGCCCACCCTCTGCTACCGCGGGATCGACAACGCCGCCTATTACCGGCTCGCGGAGGACCGGCGGTACTACATGGACTACACCGGGTGCGGAAACACGCTCGACATGACGCACCCGCGATGCGTCCAGCTCCTCATGGACAGCCTCCGGTACTGGGTGACGGAGATGCACGTCGACGGGTTCCGCTTCGATCTGGCCTCCGCCCTCGCCCGCGAGCTCCACGCCGTCGATCGCTTGTCGGCCTTCTTCGACGTGATCCACCAGGACCCGCTGATCAGCCAGGTCAAGCTGATCGCCGAGCCCTGGGACCTGGGCGAAGGCGGGTACCAGGTAGGCAACTTTCCGGTCGGCTGGGCGGAGTGGAACGGGCGCTTTCGCGACACCGTCCGCCGGTACTGGAAGGGGGACGAGGGCCAGGTGGCCGACCTCGCGTACCGGCTGACCGGCTCGAGTGACCTCTACGAGTCGGACGGGCGCCGGCCGTCGGCCAGCATCAACTTCGCGACCGCCCACGACGGCTTCACCCTGCTCGATCTGGTCAGCTTCAACGACAAGCACAACGAGGCGAACGGAGAGGAGAACCGGGACGGGACCTCCGAGAACCTCTCCTGGAACTGCGGCACGGAGGGGCCGACCGACGATCCCGCGATCACCGCGCTGCGCGAGCGACAGGTCCGCAACTTCCTGGCCACGCTCCTCCTCTCGCAGGGCGTGCCCATGCTGCTGGGCGGCGACGAGATCGGGCGCACGCAGCAGGGCAACAACAACGCCTACTGCCAGGACAACGAGCTCTCGTGGATCAACTGGACGCCCTCGCGCTCCACCCGGGCCTTGCTCGAGTTCACGCGGCGCCTCATCCGGCTCCGCCTCGGGCATCCCGTGTTCCACCGCCGGCGGTTCTTCCAGGGCCGGCGCATCGAAGGCTCGGAGGTCAAGGATCTCTCCTGGTTCCGGCCCGACGGCAAGGAGATGACCCAGGAGGAATGGACGAACGGCCTCACGCGCTGCCTGGGCCTCCGGCTGGCGGGCGACGCGATCGAGGAGGTGGACGAGGCGGGAGACCTCATCCGGGACGACACGTTCCTGCTCCTGCTCAACGCCCACCACGAGCCGGCCGACTTCGTCCTGCCCGCCCACCGGCCCCGGATGCGCTGGGAGCTGGTCCTGGATACGCGGGAGTGGACCGTGAAGCCCCAGGCGTTCCGGGCAGGCGACACGTACCAGATGGAGGCGCGCAGCCTCGTCGCGCTCCGTCTCAGGGCTCCGCGAGGACTGGCATGACGGACGTCCCCGGGACGGGCGGGCCGGCGGTCGGCGGCAGCGTCGAGACGCGGATCCCCGGGGCCACCTACCGCCTCCAGCTCGGGGCGAGCTTCACGTTCCGCGACGCGAGCGCCCTGGTGCCGTATCTGGCCGAGCTGGGCATCACCGACTGCTACCTCTCCCCGATCCTCGAGCCCTGCGCGCCCGGTTCGCACGGCTACGACGTGGCGGACCACGGACAGATCAGCCACGCTCTGGGGGGTGAGCCAGAGTACCGAGCCCTCACCGACACGCTCCGTGCTCACGGGATGGGCGTCCTCGTCGACATCGTCCCGAACCACATGGGCATCTCGAGAGGGCGAAACGCCTGGTGGCAGGACGTCCTCGAGAACGGGAGCGCCTCGCCGTTCGCGTCGTTCTTCGACATCGAGTGGGAGCCCCCCAAGCCCGAGCTGAAGAACCGCATCCTCCTCCCGATCCTCGAGGATCACTACGGGCGCGTCCTCGAGCGCCAGGAGCTCCGGCTCGAGTACGAGGACGGCGCGTTCCGGGTGCGCTACGGCGAGGCCGTGCTCCCGATCGACCCTTCCACGTATCCCCAGATCCTGGGCGGCCGGCTGCCCGATCTCGAAGCGGAGCTGGGGTCCGGCGATCCGCGCCTCCGCGAGCTCCAGCGCCTCCTCGCGACCGCGACCGGGCTGCCGGCGCGGACGGAGACCGAGCCCGCCCGCCAGGCCGAGCGCGCCCGCGAGAAGGCGCGGCTCACGCGGCGGCTGGACGCGCTCACGCGCGAGACGCCCGCCATGAAGGGGCTCGTCGAGGAGGCGCTCCTGCTCGTGAACGGTATCCCGGGGCGGCCCGAGAGCTTCGATCGCCTCGACGCGCTCCTCGGAGCGCAGGCCTACCGCGTCGCCTACTGGGGCGTCGCCGGGGACGAGATCAACTACCGCCGCTTTTTCGACGTCAACGACCTGGCGGCGATACGCATGGAGGAGCCCGCCGTCTTCGAGGCGACGCACCGGCTCCTGCTCCGCCTGGTCCGCGAGGGCCGCATCCAGGGGCTCCGGATCGATCACCCCGACGGCCTCTACGCCCCCGCGGACTACCTCCGCGCGCTCGGGGAGCGGTGCGCGCGCGAGCTCTCCGGCGGCCGCGAGGGCGCGCCGGCCCTCTATGTGGTGGTCGAGAAGGTGCTCGGGCCCGGCGAGCAACTTCCGGAGCAATGGCCCGTCCACGGGACGACCGGGTACGAGCTCCTGAACGCGCTCAACGGACTCTTCGTGGACCCGAAGGGCGCGCGTGTCCTCGAGCAGACCTACCAGCGATTCACGGGACAGACGGCCCCCTTCGCCGACATCGCCCACGAGGCCAAGCGCCTGATCACCGACACGACGATGGCGAGCGAGCTGACCATGCTGGGTCGCCGCCTCGGGCGCCTCGCCGAGCGCCGCCGCGAGTCCCGCGACTTCACCGAGCGGACCTTGACGGAGGCCCTGCGAGAGATCGTCGCCTGCTTCCCGGTCTACCGGACGTACGTCGGGGACGGCGCCCAGGCGGCGGGCGCGCACGACTGCCAGCACGTCGAGGAGGCGGTGGCGGCGGCCCGGCGGCGGAGCCCGGCCGCGAGCCCCTCGGTGTTCGAGTTCATCGAGGATCTCCTCTGCCGGACCGGCGAGCTGGACTTCGTCCGGCGGTTCCAGCAGCTCACCGGTCCCGCCGCCGCCAAGGGCGTCGAGGACACGGCCTTCTACCGGTACACTCGCCTGCTCTCGCTGAACGAGGTCGGCGGCGCTCCCGACCGCTTCGGCACCACGGATGCGGAGTTCCACCAGCTCAACGCGGCCCGGCTGGCTCGCTGGCCACACGCGCAGTCGGCCACCTCGACCCACGACACGAAGCGGAGCGAGGACGTTCGGGCCCGGATCAACGTGCTCTCGGAGCTTCCGCACGAGTGGCGCGCGCGAGTCCGCGCGTGGCATCGCCTGAACCGGCGCCATCGCACGCTCGTCGACGGCGAACCGGCGCCCGGCGCCGACGAGGAGTACTTGCTCTACCAGACCCTGGTCGGCGCCTGGCCGATCGAGCCCCCGAACCAGCCCATCGACGACGCCGAGCACGCGGTGTTCCTCGAGCGCATCCAGGAGTACATGTTCAAGGCCCTCCGGGAGGCGAAGACCCACGTGAGCTGGGTGCACCCGAACCCCGCCTACGACGCGGCGGTGCGTCGATTCGTCGAGGCGATCCTCGACCGCTCCGTCCCGGCGCGTCCCGCGCCGGGACGGCTCCGCCGGCTGATCGGCGCGATCGTGGCCGAGCCCGGGGAGAACCCGTTTCTCGCGGACTTCCGCCCCTTCCAGCGGCGGATCGCGGACGCGGGAATGTACAACGCGCTCTCCCAGACACTCCTGAAGCTCGCCGCGCCCGGGGTGCCCGACACGTACCAAGGCACCGAGGAGTGGAACCTCAGCCTGGTCGACCCGGACAACCGGCGCCCCGTGGACTACGCGCGGCTCCGGGAGGACTTGCGCGCGATCCGGGAAGCGCTTGCCGCATCGAGCGGCCTGGCGGACTTCGCCCGCTCGCTCGTCGCCGCCAAGGAGGACGGGCGGGTGAAGCTCCATCTGACCCACCGCGCCCTGGACTGCCGGCGGCGCCGGGCGAGACTCT
Organism: uncultured Candidatus Rokubacteria bacterium; assembly: GCA_963812945.1. Taxonomy (GTDB): domain Bacteria; phylum Methylomirabilota; class Methylomirabilia; order Rokubacteriales; family DASRDR01; genus DASRDR01. The sequence goes on from CAWEXD010000004.1 coordinate 135,188, forward strand.
TCCGGGACGGTGCCCATGTCCCGCTCGAGTCCCAGGGCGCGCGGCGGGAGCACGTGGTGGCGTTCGCGCGACGACGCGAGGCCGAGACGGTCCTCGCCGTCGCGCCTCGCTTCCTCGCCCGGCTGCGTCTTCAGGGTCCACCGCTCGGGGCGCCGGTGTGGGCCGGGACGTGGCTCGCGCTCCCCGACACCTGGACGCCGCGTCGCTACCGGAACGTGCTGACGGACGAAGTGGTGGAGGTCGTGACGCGGGAGGGGCGCCCGGGGCTTGCGCTGGAGACCATCCTCGCGAGCTTTCCGGTGGCGCTTCTCGAGGCGGCGGACGAGCCCTGAACCGATCGTGCGGGGCTGGCGCCGCCAGCTCCTGACAGGAGGACGACATCATGCCAGCCAGCTCGGCGGGGTTTCACGAGGCGGATGAGGCGCTGTCGCAGACGACGAAGGACATGCACCGGGCCATCGTCAGCCTGATGGAGGAGCTCGAGGCCATCGACTGGTACCAGCAGCGCATCGACGCCGCGGGCGACGACGAGCTGAAGGAGATCCTTCGTCACAACCGGGACGAGGAGAAGGAGCACGCCGCGATGGTGCTCGAATGGATCCGGCGCCGAGACCCGAGCTTCGACGAGGTGCTGCGGGCGTTCCTGTTCAAGGAGCAGCCCATCACCGCCCTCGAGCCGGGCTCGCCGACGGGCAGCGGCCGGCGCGGCGCCGGCGGAGGCGCGAGCCAACCGTTCGTGAGCGTGGGATCGCTGAGAGGAGCCCAATGATGGACATCCTGAGACGCGACAGCGCCCAGCTGTCTGACCGGGTCTGGAAGGAGCTGGACGAGGCGGCGGCCTCGGCGGCCAAGAACGTCATGACGGCGCGCCGGATCGCCACGTTCGACGGGCCCCGCGGTTGGGACTACATCGCGGCGCCCCTCGGCACCATGAAGGCCTGCCAGACGCAGGAGGGCAAGGCGATCGTCTGCGTGCCCGAGATCGCGCTGCTGGCGCAGCTCCGGGCCGACTTCAGCCTGCCCTGGTCGGCGGTCGAGGCCTTCGAGCGGGGCGGGCCAGCCCTCGACACCGAAACCGCGGAAACCGCCGCGCGCGAGGTCGGGCTCGCGGAGGATCGCCTCGCGTACTCCGGCCAACCGGTCGGGACCGGCTTCCTCGAGGATCCCGAGTCGCCGCGTCTCAAGCTCGGCGACTGGTCGGACCCGGCGCGGGTGATCGCCGACCTGGTGCGCGCGGTGGAGATGCTGGACCGGCTGACCGTGCCCGGGCCGTACGAGGCGGTCCTGTCGCCCGACCGGTACTACGCGTACCTGACGGCGGCGAACCGCGGCTACCCGGTGCCACGCCACACGAAGAACATCATCGCCGAGGTGCATCGGTCCCTCGTGATGCAGGACGGCGGCGCCCTCTTCTCGATGCGCGGCGGCGATTTCGTGCTGACCGTCGGAGGCGATCTCGCGGTCGGCTATCGGTCGCACGACCGTGACGCCCTGCATCTGTTCTGCGTCGAAACCCTCGCGCCCCAGACCCTCAGCCCCGACGCGGTGTGCGTCCTGGAGGGCGCCGGTTCGCTCGCCTGACCTGCGAGACTTCTTCGCGCGCGACACCGTGTCGATCCGACGACGCGATGGCGTCCGGCCCCTGCGCGTTCCGCGGACATCGCGCCTCCTCTAGCAGCGAGTGGCGTGGCACACGCCTTGCTCCACTGAAGGGCATGGCACGCGCGAAGAGGGCAATCCCGAAGAGCGCAAAGAACGTGAAGCCGATGCTCGCGCCGGCCCCGCGTTCACCGAAGGCCCCGGCGCGAGCCCGATCGAAGGATGGGTCGCCGACGGGCCAGAAGGCGCGTCGACGGCGCAGCGCCTCGGGCGCGGTCCGGAAGGACACGATGATCCTCGCGACCGATCACGGGCCGCGAGTGGCCTGGAGCGCCGCCCGGCCGGTGTTCCAGAAACGCTAGGAGGCGACCATGCGGAGCGCACGAATGCACGGCCTCGTCCTCGCCCTGGCCGGGGTCCTCGTCTCCGGTTGCGCCGGGCTGCCCCTGCCCGACGGATCGGGCTCACCGCAGGAGCAGGGCTCCGGGCCGCGCCTCGCCACCGAGCCCGTCAGCCCCCAGGACGCGGCGCGGCTCCGCCGGATCGTCGAGCCGCTGGCGCGGGCCGCCGACAAGCCCCCGCAGCGCGTCTCGGTCGGCATCCTCTCCGACAAGAGCATCAATGCCGCCAACGCCGGCGGGGGCGAGTTCTACGTGACGCGGGGCCTCCTGAATAGCGCGACGGACGAGCAGCTCCTGGCGATCATGGCCCACGAGTTCGCGCACAACGACCTCGGCCACGTGGCGAAGGCGCAGGCCGTCAATGCCGGCGTCGGAATCGGCGCGGCCATCCTGGAGCAGGTCATCCCCCAGGCGGCGATCATCACGCCCATCGCGGGGACCCTGATCACTCGCGCGCACAGCCGGTCGGAGGAGCTGGAGGCCGACCGCCACGCCGTGACGCTGCTGAAGCGCGTGGGATCGTCGAAGCGGGCGCTGGAGAACACGCTGGCCTGGCTGGCGCGCACCTCTGGCGGCGGCGAGGGCGGCGGCTGGTTCGCCACGCACCCCGGGACCAACGACCGCATCCAGGCTCTGCGGCAGCTGCCCTCCTGACGGTTCGCCCACCAGGCGTCCCCCGACCGGTCGATGGCAGCGCCTGAGAGGGGGAGGGCCGGCAACACGGCCGGCCCTCCCGCGCCCGGCGGGATCTCGCCGGCCCTCCGCGAGTGGATCGCCCAGCTCTTCACGCGGGTCGAGGACGTCGTCTACATCGGCCTGGGCGCGCTGCTGGCGGCGAGCGCCGTGGTGCTCCTGCTCGACGGCGTCCTGGAGTTCGGGCGCAGTCTCCTGGCCGCCACGATGCCAGGACGGGTCATCGATCTGCTCGACCGGATCCTGCTGATCCTGATGATCGTGGAGGTGCTGTACACCGTTCAGGTCTCGTTCCGGGAGCACACGCTCGCGCCCGAGCCGTTCCTGATCGTCGGGCTGATCGCCGTCACCCGCCGGATCCTCGTCCTGACGGCGGAGCTCGCCGAGCTGGCCCAGGCCGGCGGACCGGGCTTCCTCCACGCGATCCTGGAGCTCGGCCTCCTGACGCTGATGGTGCTGGTGCTCGTGGTTGCCCTGGTCCTCTTGCGGAGGCGTTCGAGCCAGGCGGTCGCCGAGCGGGCGTGAAGAGTCCAGCGAGGATAGCAACCCCGGAAGGAGCCCTGCCAGCCTGACGTCAGCGCGACGCGGTGTCGTGACGGGACGCGGCCGGGGACGAGGTACTCGAGGGCGGATCCTGCGTGGACGGCGGGCTGGGCGGTTTCCGGCGCCGGGCGCTACGGCGCGCGGCGATGACCGTCGCGTACCCGGCGATCAGCGCCAGGAAGACGACCGGAATCAGCCCCGGCCACAGATGTCGATCGCGCTCCGCGAGTTCCGCCGGGTTCGGGTCTCCTGTAACTGGCTGGGCGTACAGTGCCGTTGCCGCGAGGAGCAAACAATACGCCCCAAGGGCCAGGGCCACCAGCGCGGCGGCGTGGCGGACGGTCCGAAGATCACGGAGCGGTGAGCGTGGGGTGCCCGGTCGCGGGGGCACGCGCCCCGCGCGCCAAGCGCGGCTCGCTCCGAACCGGCGACGCCCCCTGATCGTTCGCTCCACGATCTCAGTCGGTGCAAGGCACATACCCGGACGTGCGGGTGGCACCTTGCTTGCTCCGTTTCTCGCCAAGGAGGACTACGACATGCAGGCCGTCGTCGGCGTCGTCCGGCAGTACGCTCACGCGGAGCTGATGGTCGCGGCGTTGCGGGAGATCGGAATCCCCGACCGCCGCATCAGCGTCCTGTCTCCCGGATCGTCCGAGTCGGCCGTGCGAGCCGTTCCGACCACGGACGCCGAGCAGCCGGGCATCGGCGGCACCATCGGCAGCGTCGTCGGCGGCGCGGCGGGCACCGCTGGAGGGCTGGCCGTGGCATCGCTCGCGCTCCCCGGCGTGGGGCCCGTGATCGCAGCCGGTGCAATCGCGCTGGGGCTCGTCGGCGCCGTGGCGGGCGGCGCGCTCGGGGGCCAGCTCGACGACGTCCTCTCCAAGGGACTCCCCACGGACGAGCTCTACGTCTACCGTCACGCGCTCCGAACGGGGCGCACCGTCGTGATCGCGATGGTGGACGACGACGCCGAGGCGGAGCGAGTCCGGGGGCTCCTCACGAGCCGCGGGGCGGAGAGCGTCGACGCCGCCCGGGAGGACTGGTGGATCGGTCTGCGCGACGCCGAGGAAGCCGAGTACACGCGCCAAGGCGGCGACTTCGGGAAGGACGAGGCGGTCTACCGCTTGGGGTTCGACGCGGCGTTCCGCCAGTCCGGCCCGGTGCCGCCCTTCGACGAGGCCGGCCCGCGCCTCCGCGACCGACACGGGCCGCTCGTCGAGGCCCTGGCGTTTCGCGCGGGCTACGAGCGCGGGCGGGGCCGCAGGGCGGCGTTCGAGAAGGAGGGTGGCAGCCGTCCCCCGACGGATGGCCCGACGCTGATCGCGGCGCTCCTCGCCTTCCTCGTCGGCGGAGCGGGGTAGCTCGGACCGGCGCACCCCGCGCGGCTCATCCTCGAGCCGCGCGCGCCGGCGCGCGGCTCATTCGGATCATGGCGGGACGGATCGAGGACTACGCGCTCATCGGGGACTGCGAGACCGCGGCACTGGTCGGGCGGGACGGCTCCGTAGACTGGCTCTGCCTCCCCCGCTTCGACTCCGCGTCCTGTTTCGCGGCCATTCTCGGAACTTCCGATCACGGCCGCTGGCTCATCGCCCCGGCCGGAGACGCCCGGTCGGTCCATCGCCGGTATCGCGACGGCAGCCTCGTCCTCGAGACCGAGTACGAGACGGAGGACGGCACCGTCGCGCTGATCGATTGCATGCCGGTCCGGGCCGAGGCGCCCACGCTGATTAGGGTGGTGGAGGGACGTCGTGGCCGGGTGCCGATGCGGCTCGAGCTCACGATCCGGCTCGCCTACGGCTCCGTGATCCCCTGGGTACGCCGGGCGGACGAGGGCATCCTCGCGGTCGGCGGCCCCGACGCCCTCCGCCTCCGGACGCCCGTCGAGCTGCGCGGCGAAGACTTCAAGACGGTCGCCGACTTCACGGTCTCCGCGGGCCAGCGGGTACCGTTCACGCTGACGTGGTTCCCCTCGCACCAGCCGGAGCCCGCACCGATCGATGCGCTCCGCGCCGTCGAGGCGACGACTCGCTGGTGGGAGGCGTGGTCGCAGCGCTGCAGCTTCGAAGGGCCCTGGCGGGACGCCGTCGTGCGCTCGCTGATCACGCTCAAGGCTCTCACCTACGCGCCGACCGGCGGGCTGGTGGCGTCCCCGACCACGTCGCTGCCGGAAAAGCTGGGCGGGGTGCGCAACTGGGACTATCGCTACTGCTGGCTGCGCGACGCGACGTTCGCCCTCTACGCCCTGATGATCGGCGGATACGTGGACGAGGCCCGGGCCTGGCGGGAGTGGCTCCTCCGGGCCGTCGCCGGGCAGCCCTCGCAGGCCAGGATCCTCTACGGCGTTGCGGGCGAGCGCCTGCTCCCGGAGTGGGAGCTGTCGTGGCTCCCGGGCTACGAGAAGTCGGCGCCAGTCCGGATCGGCAACGCCGCGGCGGCGCAGTTCCAGCTCGACGTGTACGGCGAGGTGGCCGACGCGCTCCACTGCGCGCGGCGGGTCGGGCTGGAGCCCGACGAGAACGCCTGGCGGGTCGAGAAAGCCCTGGTCGCCTTCGTCGAGTCGACCTGGTCGGAGCCCGACGAGGGAATCTGGGAGGTGCGGGGGCCGCGCCGGCCGTTCACCCACTCGCGCGTGATGGCCTGGGTAGCGCTCGATCGGGCCGTGAAGGGAGTCGAGCGCTTCGGGCTCGAGGGACCGGTGGAGCGCTGGCGCGCCGTCCGCGACGCGATCCACGCCGACGTGTGCCGGCACGGCTATGACGCCGAGGTCGGCTCCTTCGTCCAGTTCTACGGCTCGAAGCTCCTGGATGCCAGCCTGCTCATGATCCCGCTGGTCGGCTTCCTGCCGTGCGACGACGTGCGCGTCCAGGGAACGGTGCGGGCGATCGAGCGCCACCTGGCGCGGGACGGCTTCGTCGCTCGGTATCACACCGACCCCGGCGTCGACGGCCTGCCCCCGGGCGAGGGGGCCTTCCTGCCCTGCTCCTTCTGGCTGGCCGACAACCTCGCTGCTCCTGGGTCGACGGACGGAGGCTCAAGAGCTCTTCGAACGCTTGCTGGCGGTGCGGAACGACGTGGGTCTCCTGTCGGAGGAGTACGACCCGGACACCGGCCGGCTGCTCGGAAACTTCCCCCAGAGCTTCTCGCACGTCGGCCTCGTCAACACCGCGCGGAACCTGACCGAAGGGGGCGGGCCCGCCGAGCACCGCCAAGAGCGCTAGCTAGCGGGCACTCCGGCGGACACGGGGTCGACGGCGACGGTCCCGCGGCCGGCGGCCACCCGACGGCGGCCGCTCGAGGTCCCCGGGGCGGATGAGCCCCACGAGCATGCCGTCGTTGTCCGTGATCACGAGATCCCGCGGGCGCCCGGCACGCACTCGCTCTCGGAGCGCTTCGGCGAGCACGTCGGGACGGTAGGTCGTCGGCGTCTTCATGGCCGCCTCGACGAGAGTTGTCCCCGCCAGGGCCCACGCGGCGCCGCCGAGGCGGCCGAGGACCACGCCCACCTCGTTGACCACGATGCACGCGTCCCACCCACTGGCTCGGACGCGTGTCCGGACCTCGCCGATGCGGTCGCCCAGCCGGCACGTCGGCACGTCGCGTCGAGCCAGGTCGCCGGCACGGACCTGCCGGGCCCTCCGGCCCGCCATCGCGAGTCCGGCCGCGAACCAGTCCCGCCGGCCGCCCACATAGCGGAACACCGCCGCGACACCCAAGGCCTCGAGCCGCCACGCGGCCCGCGCGCTCAGGTCTCACTGGGTGTCGTGGCAGTAGACGATCACGGGCCGCTTCGGCGCGAGACGGGCCGTCCGCCGTCGATCGAGGGTCGCAAGCGGGAGGTTGAGGGCCCCGGGGAGATGCGACTCGGCATGCTCGTCGCGGGGCAGCACGTCCACGACCTGGGCGCCCTCGGCTACCAGGCGCTGCACTTGATCGCGATCGATCGAGGTCGGCATCTCGGATCCTCCTCTAGCGTAGGCGGTACAAGTGCGCAGCCATGTCCCGGGCTTGGGCGATCGCCACGCCGAACGGCTGATGCCCGCTCTCCAGGTCGCGTCGGCTTCTCATGGGTGAGAGATGCCCTTGCTTCCGTACAGCAAGCCATGTGCCGCGTCCACTCAGCCAGTCCTGGCCGGCCACGACTCGAGTAGAGATGGGGCCGACACGCTGACGCGCAGGCGACACGGTGTCCTGCGGACCCGGAGGCGGGCCGCCCCGGACGTTGGACGCCGAGGCCATGCGCGTCCGTGGATCGCGGGCACGGGGCTTGCTCCCCTGGAGTGGACGAGACAACCGGCGATGCTGCGCCTTGGCTACAAACTCTCGAGCGAGGAGTTCGGTCCACGCGACCTGGTCCGCCAGGCGGTCGGGGCCGAGGCGGCCGGCTTCGACTTCGCCCTGATCTCGGACCACTTCCACCCGTGGACGGACCGCCAGGGGCAGAGTCCGTTCGTGTGGGCCGTGCTCGGCGCCATCGCCGGCGCGACCGAGCGGCTCACGGTCGGAACCGGCGTGGCGTGCCCCACGATCCGGACGCACCCGGCGATCGTGGCCCACGCCGCGGCCTCGGTAGCGGCCATGATGCCTGGACGCTTCTTCCTGGGCGTGGGAACCGGGGAGAACCTGAACGAGCACGTCACGGGGGCCAAGTGGCCCCCCGTCGACGTGCGGCGGGAGATGCTCGAGGAGGCGGTCAAGGTCATTCGCCTGCTCTGGCAAGGCGGTGTCCGGTCGCACCGTGGACCGCACTACACGCTGGAGCAGGCGCGCCTCTACACGTTGCCCCCTCGCCCGCCGCCGATCATGGTGGCCGCGAGCGGTCCCAAGGCGGCCCGGCTCGCGGGCCGCATCGGCGACGGCTTCGTCGCCCCCGACCCCGATCGCGCTCTGCTGCGCACGTTTCGCCGGGCGGGAGGCCGGGGCAAGCCCAGCTTCGTCGAGGTCACCGTGTGCTGGGCGCGGAGCGAGCGCCAGGCCCGGCGGACCGCTCACGAGCTCTGGGCGCTGGCGGCCCTCGAGGGATCCCTGTTCACGAAGATCGCCCAGCCCGCGCACTTCGAGGCGGCGTTCAAGCCCATCACGGAAGCCCAAGTGGCCGCGGCCGTGGTGTGCGGCCCCGACCCGGATCGCCACCTCGCCGCGATCCGCGGGGCGACCCGAGCAGGATACGACCACGTCTGCGTACACCAGGTCGGTCCCGACCAGGACGGCTTCCTCCGCTTCTATGAGGCCGAGATCCTGCCCCGGCTCCGACCGCTCCAGGCCCGGCGGTCGCAGCCCACCCGTCGACGGGCTGCGTGAGAGCCATGGCCCGCCAGGTGGCACGACCGCGCGACATGACACCGCCCTTGGCGGATCCGGGGCCCGGCGGCATGCCGCCGACGCTCGCCGAGCTTCGCGGCTCGGCCGCCGTCTGCCGCGCATGCGAGCTCTGGGAGCGGGCAACGCAGACCGTCTTCGGAGAGGGTCCGGCACGAGCCGAGGTCATGCTGGTCGGCGAGCAGCCTGGCCACGAGGAGGACCTCGACGGTCGCCCCTTCGTCGGGCCAGCGGGACGGCTCCTCGACGAGGCACTCGCGGCGGCGGGGCTCGATCGCGCTCGCGTCTACGTGACGAACGTGGTGAAGCACTTCAACTGGGAGCCGCGGGGCAAGTGGCGCATCCACAAGAAGCCCACGGCGTGGCACGTGCGGGCCTGCCGACCCTGGCTCATGTCCGAGCTGGCCGCGGTGCGGCCTCGCATCGTCGTCTGCCTGGGCGCTACCGCCGCGCGGACACTCCTGGGACGGGGCGTGCGAGTCACGCAGTCTCGGGGTCAGGCGATACCGTCGGAGCTCGCGCAAGAGGTCTTCGCCACGCTTCATCCCTCGGCCGTGCTCCGGGCGCCGGACGACGACTCGCGCCGGGCGGCGATGGCACACCTCGTGGAGGATCTGTCGACCGTGGCCCGGCGACTCGCCGAGGTGTCGTGAGGAGGAGGAGCGCATTCATGGACGACAGCCTGCTCGATGGCATGGCGGATCTGCTGGTGCGCCAGCTCGGATCCATCTACGAAGGCGGGGCGATGCCGGAGCGCGTGCAGATCATCGTGCGCCCCATCTTCACGTGGCCGGACGGCAAGCCCGGCGTGTGGGCCATGGTCAACTGGCCGAACTAGCCGCCGGGGAGAAGCACTGAGCCATGCCTCGCCCCATCGCGACCGCGACGATCGCGTTCGGCCTCGTGTCGATCCCCGTGGGCATCTACACGGCGACCAGCTCCAAGGCCGTCGGCTTCAACCTGCTCCACGCGCGGTGCGGGACGCGCATCCAGCACCGGAACTGGTGTCCGACGTGCCAGCGGCTCGTCGAGCGTGCGGATCTCGTGCGAGGGTTCCCGATCGGCCGGAGCAAGTACGCCCGGTTCACCGAGGCCGAGCTCGAGGCCCTAGAGAAGGACGGCAGCCGGGTGATCGAGATCAGCGCGTTCGTGCCGCTCTCCACGGTGGACCCGATCTACTACGAGAACACGCACTACCTCGGCCCCCGCGAGCGGGGCGAGAAGCCCTACCGGCTCCTCACCGAGGCCATGCGCCAGACGGAGCGGGTCGCCGTCGGCTCGGTCGTCCTGCGGGGCAAGCAGCACCTGGTCCTCCTGCGCCCGATGTCACGAGGGCTGGTGCTCCACCAGCTCTACTACGCCGACGAGGTCCGGGACTTCGACGAGATCGACCCCGGGGAGCGCGGCCGCGTGGCCGAGACCGAGCTCGCGCTGGCGAAGCGGCTCATCGCCGGCCTCGCCGCCAAGGCCTTCGACCCCGCGGCCTACCCGGACACGTATCGCGAGCGCATCCTGGCGCTGGTGAAACGGAAGGCGGCGGGACGCGACGTCACGATCGCGCCGGAGACGGAGGCACCGGCCACGACGCTGGATCTCATGGACGCGCTCAAGCGGAGCCTGGAGCGCAAGGCGCCGTCGAAGGCCGCGCGCGGCGGCCGAGCGGCCGCCCCACCCGTCGACATCGCCCAGGCACGAGCGCGGCGGAGCAGGCGGGCCCGCGCGTCGTAGGCGAAGTCCGCGGGAGCTGGTCAGGCGGCCAGCCGCTCCACCCGCTCGTCGTGCGCAAGGAAGGGGTCCTCGCAGACCACGATCTGGCTCTCCGGCGCCGTGGTGCGCACGTAGGCCCAGTCCACCTGATAGTCCCAGCCGCGGAGGTTCGCACGCCGGATGAAATCCCCTCGCAGGCGGGCGCGGGTGGTTTGCGGCGGGCGGTGCCTGGCGCGCTCGACGACCTCGTCCCGAACCAGCGTCTCGACCTCGCCGCGACGGGCGAGGAGATGGTAGAGCCCGCGGGCCGACCGGACGTCATGATACTGGAGGTCGAGGAGGCGCACGCGGGGGTCCTCGAGCGACGAGCCGTGCCGCGCGACGTATCGGTCGATGAGGCGCTTCTTGATGACCCAGTCCACGTGGCGATCCGCCGCCATCGGGTCCCGGGCGAGCCGGGTCAGGACGTCGTCCCAGCGCGCCAGCAGCGCCAGGGCGCTCGCGTCGGCTCCCGCCCGGCGCACGTGGGCCTGACACGCTTCCAGATAGACGAGCTGGATCTCGAGGCCAGTGAAGGCGCGACCGTCCCGCAGACGCACGCGCTGGCGGAGCGTCGGGTCCCGGGAGATCGCGCGCAGCGCGCCAACGGGGGACTCGAGGCCGAGGTCTTCCTGGAAGCATCCGTCCTCGATCATGTCGAGCACCAGCGCGGTCGTGCCGACCTTCAGGTAGGTCGTCACCTCGGACATGCTGGAATCGCCGACGATCACGTGCAGACGGCGGAATCGCTCACCGTCGGCGTGGGGCTCGTCGCGGGTGTTGATCATCGGCCGGCCGGCGACCGTCGTGCCCGAGACCTCGTCGGCGATGTGCTCGGCTCGCTGGCTGAGGTGGTACTCGAACCCCGCCGGCCCGCGGTGGATCCGCCCCGCCCCGGTCAGGATCTGACGGCTCACGAAGAAGGGAACGAGCGCTTCCACCAGGTGCGGAAACGACGTGTGCCGGGACACGAGATAGTTCTCGTGACAGCCGTAGGAGTTCCCGGCCGAGTCGGTGTTGTTCTTGAACACCTGGATGCGACCCGAGACCTTGTGCTCCGCGAGCCGGCGGTCGGCGCGCCGCACGAGGTCCTCGATGATCCGTTCCCCCGCCCGGTCGTAGGCCACGAGGTCGAGGAGATCGTCGCACTCCGGCGTCGCGTATTCCGGGTGGAACCCGGTGTCCACGTAGAGGCGGGCGCCATTCTCCAGGAAGACGTTCGGGTATCGCGCGCTCGGGACGAGCTCGTCGAAGAGGTACCGGGCGAGCACCTCGGGCGTCAGGACGGACTGGCCGTCCCACGTGCAGATGGCCCCGTACTCGCTCTCGAGGCCGAAGATCCGGCGCCTCATCACCCCAGGAGGTAGCAAGCCGCGTGCCCCGGTGCACTTGGCCCGTGCTCCCCTCCGGGACAACTACGTCCTCCTGCTCGCCGTCTTCAGGATGGCGGGCAAGCGGACACTCGCCCACACCACGACGTTCGACCTGGTCCTGCTCCTGATCATCAGCGAAGCGGTCTCGAACGGTCTGACAGGATCCGACTACTCGATCACGAACGCGGCGCTCATCGTCGTGACCCTGATCCTCGCTGACATCGGACTGTCCCGGATGAAGCGGCGATCTCCACACCTGGAAGCGCTGATCGACGGTCTGCCCCTCGAGCGGAGAGAGCTCGGTCATCCCCCAACGCCCCGAGAACGATGGTCCGAGGCCCTCCGACACCGGCGAGACGCGGCCCGTCGGGCGCGGAGCGGCAGGTCCGCGGCCGGCGGACCGGCGTTTCCCCGACAGCACGTCGCGCACGCGACACATTGACGCCGTCTGGGCAAGGCCTGCCCCATCCGCGGCTGTTCCACCTGGCCAGTTCGCCGGGGGCCAAGCGCCCGGAAACAGCTCGGTGGCAGCCTGGGCCACATCGGTCAAACCTCGCGCCCCAGGCGCACCTCAGAGCCGCCCAGACGTTGGACATCCCCGCGCCGAGCGGGTCGGTTCCGCGCAAGAGGGAACGCGATAGGCGATCGCCGAGCCGCGTCGCACGCGGGGCACATCGCTTGCACGAGCGGAGCCGAACCGTGATCCGGAGGATCCACCCGGAGGTGGCAATGCCCGCCGAGCCGATCGATTCGCATGCGGCCCCAGCCGGGCCCGGCTTGCCCCGACGCGAGCGACCCCGCCTTGCGGCAGGTCGGAGGGTCGACTATGCTGGCACCGCTTCGGGACCGTCGCCTGCGCGGGGTCGGTCCCAGACCGTCAATCGTCCCGAGAGCCCGGTTCGCGGGATCTTCGCGTGAAGGGGGCCTGGGCAGAGCATGCGCAGCGACCTGCCGATCGGAGCGCAGCGAGGCACCGGTCTCGTCGACGTGCTCGACCGGGTCCTCGACAAGGGTCTCCTCATCGCGGGGGACATCCGGATCTCGCTGGCCGAAGTCGAGCTCCTCACCATCCGCATCCGGCTGATCGTGTGCTCGATCGACAAGGCCCAGGAGATCGGGCTGGACTGGTGGAAGTACGACCGGAACCTGGCCCCGGGGAGCCGGGCCTTGGCTGGAGAAACGGAAGCCCTGCGCCGTCAGGTGAGGCTTCTCGAGCGCCGCATCGCCGCCCTGGCCGCGCGGTCCGCGCCCACCGGGCGCAGAGCGCCGCGCAAGCGGGCCGCCTCCACAGGAGGATGAGCAATGGCCGTTGAGCGCACCACGGGCGGCACCAGCCTCATCGACGTCCTCGACCGGGTCCTGGACAAGGGCATCGTCATCGACGCCTGGGTCCGCGTGTCGCTCGTCGGGATCGACTTGATCACCGTCGAGGCTCGCGTGGTCGTGGCGTCGATCGACACGTACCTGAAGTACTCGGAGTCGATGGCGCAAGTGTCGCCCTTGTCTCGGCCCGCCGCGGTCGCCTCCCAGGCGGCGGTCCTGGCCGAGAACGCCGCCCTGCGCGCGCAGCTCGCCGCAACTCCTTCCCGCTCGCGCATCCGTCGGCCCGCTCGCGCCCGGCGGCGGCGCCGGACGCCTCAGCCGGCCTAGGTCGTGGCTCGCGGCGCTGCGTCCGTGCGAGCGCCGCGATCCTCGGAGCCTCGCCCGGACGAACGGGTCGCCCTCCTGGAGTACCTGCTCGCCACCGAGGACCAGCTGGAGATGGCCAGCCGCTCTCTCGAGTGGCTCGGCGCGCACGGCGGGATGCAGGAAGGCCACTGTCTGGTGGTCGACACGGAGCGAACGCGCCTGGTCCACCTGGTCAGCCACGGCACGCCTCTCGGCGCGCCTGACGGCTTCGTGGTCGACCTCGAGGCCCGCGACCACCCGCTGATCCGCGCGCTCTCCGGGTCCCGGCCGGTCGTGCTGAAGGTGGGGGCCGACCTGCCGCTCCAGCGACGGGCTCCACTCCTGGCCGTGCCGCTCCACGGTGCCGCGCCTCGGGAAAATGCGCCCGCAGGTCTGCTGCTGATGCGTCCCGTCACGCTGAACCCCAACGAGCTGGAATGGGTGTCCCAGTTCCTCGGCTACCGGCTCGAGCGCTCGCGGCTCCGCACGACGAGTGTCGAGGTCGAGCGACGGCTCCGACGGGAGCGGGATCTCCTGCAGAGCATCCTCGACCGGGTGACGGATCCGATCCTCCTGACCGACGCCGAAGGGCGCATGGTCGTGGCGAACGCGGGGGCCGAGCGCCTGTTCGCGGCGCGGGACGACGAGAGCGAGGGCCGGCGGCGGGCGGTGGCCATCAACAACATGCTGTTCTCGTCGGCGCTCGGTCGCAGCGCGGTGGAGCCGGTGGCGCCGTCGCCGCGCGAGCTCCTGCTGGTGGATCCGACCGAAGGGACGGATCTCCTGTTCGAGCTCCTGAGCACCACGGCCGGGGACGCCCGCATGGGCATGGGCATCGTGTCCATCCTGCGGAACGTGTCCGACCTTCGGCGCGCGACCGAGGAGATTCAGGACAACTACCGGAAGCTCCGAGCCGCGGAGGCGGAAGTCCGGGCCGAGCGCGATCGGCTGGACCTCGTCATCGACTCCGTCGCCGACCCCATCCTGGTCACCGGCCCTTCGGGCAACCTCGTCATGATGAACGCGCCCGCCGAGCGTCTGTTCGTGGCCTCCAACGACACGAGCCTGGCCGAGACCCAGCGCGTCCAGGCGAACGACGCCAACTTCACCTCGTTCGTGTCGAACCTCCTCTTCGGTCAGAGCGGAGAGTCCCGGTACCAGGGCGGCATCAACCTCGTCGCCCCGAACACCGGCCGGCCCATCCCGATGGAGGCGGTGTCGGGCAACGTGTACGGGGACGGGGAAGAAGTCTCCGCGATCGTCACCATCCTCCACGACCGGACGGAGGCCATCGAGCGCGAGCACCTCTACGAGCAGCTCAAGGCGGCCTCCGCCCAGCTGGAGCGGCGGGTCCAGGAGGCGACGTCGGCGCTGGTCCACCACAACGAGCTGCTCCGCCGCCAGGCCATCGAGCTCGAGCAGGCCTCCATAGCAAAGTCCCAGTTCCTGGCGAACGTCTCTCACGACGTGCGGACGCCGCTGAATGCCATCCTCGGCTACACGAGCCTCCTGCTCCGGGGCGTGTCGGGCGAGCTCGAGCCGGCGCAGCGGGAGTCTCTCGTCCGCGTCGACGCGAATGCGCGGCATCTCCTCAGCCTGATCAACGAGATCCTGGACATCACGCGCATCGAGGCCGGGAAGATGCCCGTCCGTCTCTCCTCGATCAAGCTGCGCGAGCTGATCGGGGAGATCATGACCGAGGTGGAGCCGCTCATCACGGGCTCGAACCTCGAGGTGACCGCGAAGATCCCGCCCGGGCTCTCGGTGATTCGGAGCGATCGCCAGAAGGTCAAGCAGATCCTCCTGAATCTCCTGACCAACGCCCTCAAGTTCACGCCACGGGGGTCGGTGACCGTGACCTGCACGCACCACCACCCTCGCCGGGAGATCGCCATCGCCGTCATCGACACGGGTATCGGCATCGCGGAGGCCGACCAGGCGCGGATCTTCGAGGCCTTCTCCCAGGCCGATCCGGTCCCGACGCGGGAGACCGGGGGCACCGGCCTCGGTCTCGCCATCTGCCAGCGTCTCGCGGCCGTGCTCGGCGGGCGGATCACCCTCCGGAGCAAGGTCCGTCAGGGCTCCACGTTCACCCTGATCATCCCCCTGGGAATGAAGCGCCGATGACGAAGAAACGCGCCGAGGCCCACGGGACCGTGAAAGAGGCGGGCGGCGGCGACCAGGAGCCGCTCGTCCTCATCGTGGACGACGTCAAGGACAACCGGACGGTGTACGTTCTCTACCTCAAGTTCTCGGGTTTCCGGGTCGCCGAGGCCGAGAACGGCGTGGAGGCCATCCGGCAGGCCGAGGCGCTCCTGCCGGACATCATCGTCATGGACCTGTCCCTGCCGGTGATGGATGGCTGGGAGGCCACCCGGCGTCTCCGGCGCGATCCTCGAACCAAGCGGATCCCCATCGTCGTCCTGACCGGCCATGCCCTGCCGGAGTACGCCCGGACGGCCCGGGAGGCCGGCTGCGACCTCGTGATCACGAAGCCTTGCCTGCCGGACCAACTCCTGGACGCGATCCGTCGTATCCTTGATGCTCCGAAGCCACGACCGAAGGGCGGGAGATAGGGTGCCCAAGAAGAAGGCGGCCAAGGCGAAGGGTCGGGGTGCCGTGTCGGCCCCGCGTCGGCCCGCGGCCCGCCCGGCTCCGGCGAAACCCGCGGCTCCGGTCGCACCCCCGGCGGGCCGGAAGCGCGGCGGGGCGCCGTCCGCCGCGGCGCCCGCCATCGGGGCGACGCCGGCGTCGCGCCGGCCGGTCGACGCCCGGAGCCAGGCCCGCCCGCCTCGCAAGCCCGCCGAGGCCCGGAGCAAGTACGTCTACTGCATCATCCGGAGCTCCCAGCCGCGCCGCTTCGGGGCGATCGGCCTCGGCGCCGAGCCGACCGAGGTGCACTCGGTCAGCTTCCGCGAGATCGCCGCCGTCGTCTCGGATACTCCGGAAGAGGTGCTGGACGCGACGCGGGAGAACGTCCTCTCCCACGAGCGCGTCAACGAGACGGTCATGAGGAGCTTCACCGTGATTCCGATGTCCTTCGGGACCGTCTTCAAGACGCCCGACGACATCGTGGAGCTCCTGCGGGGAGCCTACGACGCCTTCCAGGACGTGCTCGACAAGATGCAGGACAAGGTGGAATTCGGTCTCAAGGTGCTGTGGGACCGGGACGTCATGATCCGCGAGATCGAGAACGACGACGAGGATGTCCGGCAGCTCAAGAACGAGATCACCGTCGTCCGGGGCTCGACCTACTTCGCCCGGATGCAGTACGGCCGGCAGATCGACGCGGCGCTGCAGGCGCGATCCGAGCAGTACGTGGCCGACATCTTCGCGCAGCTGAGGGACGTGTCGGTGGCCGCGCGCACCAACAAGCCCATCGGCGACAAGATGATCATGAACGGCGCCTTCCTCGTCTCCCGGGACAAGGAGACGGCCTTCGACGCCAAGGTCAAGGAGGTCGGCGCCCTCTACGACAAGCTCAACTTCCGGTACACGGGCCCGTGGCCGCCGTACAACTTCGTCAACATCCGCCTGAAGCTCGAGCGCGCGCGGGAGTCGGAGTGATCATCCTCGACACGCTCCTCGTCGGAGGCCTCAAGTTCGTGCTCGGGAAGATCGCGTCCGCGGTGGACGCCGAGTTGTCCGACGACTCGGTGTGGCGGGAGGAGCTCCTGGCCGCCCAGATGCGCCTGGAGCTCGGCGAGATCACCGAGGCCGAGTTCGCCGAGCGCGAGCAGGAGCTGCTGGCCCGCATCCGGGAGATCCGGGAGCGCGCGGAGGGGCGCGCGGAGCCGCCCGGGGCGTTCAGGGTCACCGGCGTAGAGGCGAGCGTCCTCGGCGACGACGACGCGCTCGACGAGCGCCGAGACCCCCGCGCGCGCGGCCGGTGAGCCGGCCGGGCACCCGGCGCCGCCCGCCATGCTACGAGTTCATCGGCGGCAAGGGTGGGGTCGGCAAGACGACCACGGCCGCGGCCCTCGCGCTCGGGGCCGCCGGCGCCGGCCGGCGCACGCTCGTCGTGTCGACCGATCCCGCGCACTCGCTGGGTGACGCGCTCGGCCGCCGGCTGGGCTCACGCGTGACGCGGATCCCGGGAGCCGGCGGGGCACTGGACGCCCTCGAGCTCGATGCCGACCGAGCTCTGGCCCGCTGGCTCCGCGCGCGGCGAGCGCCCCTCCGTCTCATCGCCGAGCGCGGCACGTATCTCGACGAGACGGACGTCGATCGCTTCCTCGATCTGAGCTTCCCCGGTGTCGACGAGCTGGGCGGCCTCCTCGAGCTCAGGCGCGTGGCGGAGTCCGGCCGATACGAGACGGTGGTCGTCGACACGGCGCCCACCGGTCACACGCTCCGGCTCCTGAGCGTTCCGGAGGCCCTGCAGCGGATCGCGGCCGTGCTCGGCGAGATGCTGGCCAAGCACCACTTCCTGCTCACCCGCCTCTCGGGCCGGGACCGCCTGGACGCCGCCGACGGGCTCGTCATCGAGATCGACGCCGAGGCGCGCGGGCTGTCGAGCCTCGTGCGCGATCCCGAGCGCTGCCGGTTCCGGTGGGTCGTGCTGCCCGAGCGGCTGGCCGTGGAGGAGGCGCGCGATGCCGCCCGCACGCTGGCCCGAAGTGGCATCTCGATCGCCGAGATCCTCGTGAATCGCGTGACCCCATCGGCGCACTCCGCGGGGCCGTTCGGCCACCGGCGGATCGCCGACCAGCGCGCCGCCATCGCCGCCGTGCGCAAGTCCTTCCCGAATTGCACGATCCGCCTCGTGCCCGAGCTGGCCGCCGAGCCGCGCGGGGCCGAAGCGCTCCGGCCTCTGGTCCGGAGTCTCGGGCGGCCCGCCCGCGGTCGCGAACTCCTCGCAGGGCCGCCGCCCAGGGGCGCGGCGGGACGCCGCAGACCCCGCTCGGGATCGAGCGTGGTCACCTGGGCCCGGCTGCTCGCCCCCCCCGACGTGCGCCTCCTGCTCTTCGTGGGCAAGGGCGGCGTCGGCAAGACGACCTGCGCGGCGGCGATGGCGCTGGCGCTCGGCAACGCGGCGCCGGGCCGCCGGGTCCTGCTCCTGTCGACGGATCCCGCCCACTCGCTCGGCGACGTCCTCGCCTCGCCGGTGGGCGACGACGAGCGACGCGTCCGGGGCGGACCCGCCGCACTCACCGTTCGGGAGCTCGACGCCGACCGTGCATTCGCCCTCCGGCGCGATCACTACCGGGCGGCCGTGGACGAGCTCTTCGACGCCATCCGGGGCGACTCGCGCTTCGATGTCGCCTTCGATCGGGCCGTGGCGCAGGACCTCTTGGACCTGGCCCCGGGCGGCCTGGACGAGCTGTGCGCGCTGCTGACCGTGACCGAGACGCTCTTCCCCCCGGGGGCCGCTCTCCCTCCACACGATCTGGTCGTCGTCGACACGGCACCCACCGGCCACACGCTGCGGCTCTTGGCCTTGCCCGGTCTCGCCCTCGAGTGGGTGCGGGCGCTCCTCACGACCCTCCTCAAGTATCGTGAGGTCCTCGCGCTCGGCGCCCTGGCGACGGACCTCGTCGAGCTCTCGCGCGGTCTCCGGCAGCTCGAGGCCTTGCTCCGCGACGCCCGCCGGGCGCGCGCAGTCGTCGTGACGCGGGCCGCGGCGCTACCGCGGCTGGAGACGATCCGGCTGCTCGGCCGGCTCGATCGGCTGGGGCTCGCGGTGTCGGCCATCGTGGTGAACGCCCTGACTCCGGCGGACGTCAGCGGCGCTCTGGAGGTCACGCGCACCGAGGCCGCCGAGGTGCGCCGCCTGCGCGCCGCCAGCCGGCCGCGGGTCGGCCAGCCGCCCTTCCTCCTGGCGCCGGCTACCGCCCCACCGCCGCGAGGTGTCGATGCCCTCCAGGCGTGGGGACGGACGTGGTCCCGGGCGGCCTCGTGAGCCTGCCCCGGCAGGCCAAGAGGCCCGCGCGCTCCGCGCCGGCGACCGCCGGGCCGGGTCAGGGGGCGACGTACGCGTACTGCGTCGTGCGGAGCGCCAGGGCTCCGGACCTCCGGGCGACCCCCCGCGGGTTGCCGGGAACCGGGAAGCCCCGGGCCATCCCTGCCGCGGGGGATCTCTGGCTCATCGTCGCCGACGCGCCGCTCCCACAGTACGGCGAGCCGGCACTCGCGCGCCTCGTCCGTGACCTCGACGCGGTCTCGAGATGCGCCGTGGCCCACTCGGCCCTGATCGCTCACTGCGCGCGGCGCGGCCCCGTCCTCCCTCTGCGGCTCCTGACGCTCTTCTCGAGCGACGCGCGGGCGCTCGCCGAGATGCGTCGGCGCCGTCGGTCCCTCGAGCGGCGGCTGACCCACGTGGCGGGGCGAGCCGAGTGGGGCGTCCAGGCGCGGTTCGACGCCGCGCGCGGGCAGCGCGCGCGCCGCGCCAGCGGGGCGGCGAGACCCGCCGCACCCGGGGAAGGTCCGGGGAGGCGGTTCCTCGAGCGCGTCCGCCGCAAGCGCGACGAGACACGGGGCCTGGCGGCGGACGCGCGCACGGCGGCCACGTCGCTCTACCGGGCGCTGGCCCGATACGCCGACGACGCCCGCCAGCGCCCGCCGGTCTCGGTGGACGGCCGGCCGGCCCTGCTCCTCGACGCGGCCTTCCTCGTGGCGCGGACGCGCGTGGGAGTGTTCCGGCAGGCCGTGCGCGCCCACGCCGCGCGCGTGGCCGACCGCGGCCTCCACGTCCGACTGACCGGACCATGGCCCCCGTACAGCTTCGTCGCGGGGCGGCTCTGAGGCGCCGGCCGCGGTCGGGGCGGCGCCGCTCGCGGGCGCCCGAGGCCGACGCCTCGCTGCTCGACGTGGTCGACCACGTGCTCACGAAGGGGGTCGTGGTCAGCGGGGACATCGTGCTCGCCCTCGCCGACGTCGACCTCGTGTACCTGCGCCTATCGGCCCTCCTGTGCGCCGCCGACCGGCTCGGGCGGCGCACCCGCCAGACGTGAGCGTCGTCTACCTCTACGCGCTGATCGACCGCAAGCCGCGGGGTGACATGGGCCGGGGCCTCCACCGTGAGCGCCTGCAGGTCCTCGCCGGGCGCGGGTTCCATCTGGTCGTCGGACGGCTCGACACCGCGCCCGATCCCGTCACCGCCGCCCTCCGGCGCCACGACGCCGCCGTTCGCCGCATCGCCGCCCGGGTCGACGCCATCCTTCCCGTCCGCTTCGGCACGACCGCGCCCGACGAGGCCGCGGCGGTGCGCTCGCTCGCGCCGCGCGCGATCGAGGTGGCGGGCCGCCTGGTCCATGTACGCGGCCGCGAGCAGATGACACTCCGCCTGTTCGGCACACGCACCGCGCTCGACCTCGCCCCCCCGGCACCCCAGGCGCCCGCTCGTGGCGGCCTTCGCCCGGGTACCCGCTATCTCACGGAGCGGAAGCGCTTGCATGCCAGGGAGGCGGTGCCCGAGCTCGATCCGATCCGGCGCGCTCTCGACGGCCTCGTCGCCGACGAACGGGTCCAGCGCCACGCGGCTCCCCCGCTCCTCGCGAGCGCGTATCACCTGGTCCCGCGCGGCCGAGGAGCGCAGTATCGGACCCGAGTCGCACGGGCAGCTCGCACGCTCGCGCCGTTGCGGCTCATGGTGAGCGGTCCGTGGCCCCCCTACGCGTTCGGGGCGGACGCATGGCCGTGAGGCGCCGCCGGCGGATGACGATCAAGACTGTGAAGGCGAAGGAGCTTCGAGCGCTCCGCTCGGAGCTCCGGCGGCGGCCCGCCGCCGCCGGGCCTCGGCGCTGGAACGCGAACCCCGACGACGTGCAGCGGTCGATGGCGCAGCTGGTGTTGACCCTCGTCGACTTCCTGCGCCAGCTGCTCGAGCGTCAAGCCATCCGGCGGCTCGACGAGGGGACGCTGTCGCCCGCGGAGATCGAGGCAGTAGGCCTCGCGCTCCTCCGGCTGGAAAAGGCGATTCGGGAGCTGACCCGGCGGTTCGGTCTCACGCCGGACGACCTGAAGCTGGATCTCGGTCCGCTGGGCCGCCTGACCTGACGCGCCGGGCGCCGCGCCCGGCCGACGGCCTCAGGCCACGGTGGTGGTGGGGTGCTCGTAGTGGTGGCGCACCCGCTCGAGCAGCGCGTCGGCCGCCGCCGCCGGCACGAAGTCGCGCGCCGCCAGGATCGCCGCCTGAGCGTCGGGCATCGCCGCCGGCCTCGCGTAGTGAGCGAGGAACTTCCGGCGAAGGAAGACCGCGTCCCGCCCCGAGCCGAAGACCTCCGCGTAGGCGTGCTCCACGGCACGGTCGAGCCGCGCGTAGTCGTCGACGGGAATGAGGTGCGAGTGGGCCGACAGCACCTGCTGCATGAGCCCGTCGTAGGTGCCGGGCGCGAAGGTGTCGATCGAGTAGCCGCACACGAGCGCGATCCCCTGCGCGTCCAGCAGCTCCGTCCACAGTGCCTCGAGCCGCAAGGCGGCAGCAAGGCTCGTCCGGCGGAGCAGGTCCACCATCTCGCCGAACGCGCGGACCCGCCCGTCCCCCGCGGCCTGGCTGGCCCGCACCGCGCTGCCGATCACCGACTGGAAGCGAGCGCGATCCAGCTGGCCGTCGACCAGGAGCCGGGTCAACGTGTCCTGCGCATCGAGAAGGGCCAGCCGGCCGCCGCGGGTGCAGTCGGTGACGCGAATCCCGTTCGTTTCCAGATGACGCGCGAGGGCGCGCGCGTGCGCCGGCCTCGCGACCACGAGCACCGCCTCACCCTGGCGCAACCCCTGGACGGCGTACTCCCCGATCGCGCGGACGAGGAACTCGGAGCTGGTGTACAGCTGGGCGACGTGCTGCCCCCGGCCGGGCGTCCGGAGAATGCTCTCCCAGGTCGCCTGGAGGCCAACTGCCGAAGGGGTCTCGTTCGGGCGGCTCATGACTGTCAGTTCGCCGGGACGGCGCCGATCTAGCACGTCAAGGGTACCTCGTGACACCCTTCCTCGACAACGTCTGAATGCCTCCCGAGCGGGTCCGGGCCCGCGCGAGAAGGCGACGGCGGGCGCGCTCTGCCTCGCGGAGCAGGCCCTCCGCCGCCCGGGCATAGGTCTCGGCTTCGGCCAGGGCGAAGGTTTCGAGGCGCGCGTCCCGGGCGAGACCCCGGGCCAGCTCCACCGCGGGACGGCGATCGAGCGCGCGCTGGAGCGCTCCCTGCAAGTACGTCCGGCCAAGTCCCGTCGACCAGTAGAGGACGTGCTCCCGCGTGCTCTGCGTGGTCTCGCGGTCCGTGGCGAGGGCGGTCCCGGTCCGGAGTGAGAAGAAGACCAGCCACGCTTCCCAGAGCCCGCCCGGCTGTTGCGCCATGTAGGCCTGCGCGACGTAGCGTTCTCCTCTCGCGGCCTTCAGGGGAGGCGCGAACTGACGGACGAGCTGGATCGCCCCGCTGATCATGGAACGTGAAGTAGCAAGCCCGGTGCCGCGCGAGCCGCTGGCGCGGTGTCCCGACACCATGGCGCATTGCGACACGGCGACGGCCGCCCCGACACGCAGGCGCGTCGTCAGGCAGCGCCGTCGCATCGACAACCTTATCTCCTGCGGGTCAGTTGGTGGCCTCCACGCTGCGCACCCACCGCTTGCCGTCCCGGTCGTCGTAGACGATCTTGACTCGCTTGCCCTGGACGAAGAGCTCGGTGGACAGCCCGGGCAGGAGCCACAGCTGCGTGCCATCGCTCAGGAGGACCGTCTTCTGGCCTTCGTTGACGCTCTTGACGGTCCCCAGCTGCTCGGCCCCCCATGCCACCGACGCCGCCAGGCCGAGCCCGACCGCCACGGTCGTGAGCTGCGTCATCCGCCTCCGTGCCTTCGTGCGCATGCCACGCCTCCATCTGTTCCGGCGACGCCCGAGCGATCGCCCGTGCGTGTCCGCCAGTCGTCCGCCAGTCGTGTCCGGTAGTCAGGGAGTCCGGGCTCCCGGACGGCCACTCTCGAACTGAAGCTCCTCCTGCTTGGCCTTGAGCTTCTGCACGAGCTCCCCGTAGCCCGACTGCTGGATGATCCGGTTGAACTGTGTCCGGTAGTTGGCGACGAGGCTCACGCCCTCGATCACCACGTCGTAGGCGCGCCAACGGTCTCCTTCCTTCTGCATGCGGTAGTCGACGGGGATCTCGGTATTCGACTTCGTGACGAGCTTTGTCCTCACGGTCGCCTGGTCCCCTTCGACGGCCTCGCCGGCGTACACGACGCGCTCGCCGGCATACTGCTCGATCTTCCCGATGTAAGACCGCTCGATCAGCTCGGCGAAGAGCTTGGAGAACTCCTCCTGCTCCTTCGGGCTCCGGCCCGGCCAGTGCCGGGCGAGCGCCCGTTTCCCCGTCTCCTGCCAGTCGAATATCTCGTCCGCGATGGCCCGGATCTGCTGCCTTCGCGCGTCACCCTTGGCGGGCTGCTTGAGCTCCGGGTCCTGGAGCACCTTGAGCACGCGATCCGTCGCGCCCCGCAGCTGGTCCGTCGGGATCCCGGCCTCGGCTGCGCTGCCGAGGACGGCCAGGCTCGCAGCCAGGGCCACGAGCGTCCATGCGCCGGTTCTCATGTTCTCGCTCCCTTTCCGTGCGCCCGGGCCGGGGAGTGGACCCCCCGGCCCTCGGCGCGGAGTCACGTCAATGCTCGACGAGGTCGAACCTTACCGGCACCACGCCCCGCTCCACCATGTCGAGGACCCGCGCCGCCTCGCGGCTCAGGTCGAGGACACGGCCGCCGACGTACGGGCCGCGGTCGTTCACCCGCACGCGGACGACACGGCCGTTCTCCAGATTGGTCACCCGGAGGTGCGTCCCGAGCGGGAGGGTCCGATGCGCCGCCGTCAGCTCGCCCATGTCGAAGATCTCGCCGGAGGCCGTCCGCAGACCGTGGTGGAAGTCGCCGTACCACGAGGCCAGGCCGATCTGGGAGCGGGCCGCTCCGGAAGACGTCGTGGCCCGCTCCACGGCCGGCATTGGCGTCGCCCCCACCGCTGCGCAGCCCCCGGCCCCCGCCACCGCCACGAGGAGGGCTACGGCCATCCGTGCGCCGAGCGCCCGGCGGCCGTGTCGGTCAGCACACCTCGCGGATCTGCTCGCGCACCAGCCGGTCGTCCTGATAGACACGCTCGCGGACCTGGCGGCACCCGCTGGCACTCGCCGTCCGAGGAATGGCCTCCACCCGCTGCCACCCGTCGGTGCTCTGATAGGTGAATGGCTGGTTCGCCGCGACGGATTCGCGGGCCGCCCGGGAGGAGATCTCGGTCAGGCTCCCGCCCAGCACGCCACCGAGCGCGGCGCCGAGCGCCGCGCCGCGCCAGCGGTTGTCCTTGTCGATCAGCGCCCCCGCCCCGGCGCCGACGGCGGCCCCCGCGCCGGCGCCCTGATAGGTCCGTGGCGTCGTCACGATGGGCTGCTGGGTCGCGCACCCCGCCAGCAGACTCAGGGTAAGGAAGTACGCCCAGCACGCGTGCCATGTCCGCATAGTCTCCGCTCCGCGAAGTGCCCGAGGTCGTTCGACGTCGGAGGCCGACGTCAGGCGCACAACGGGCTGTCGTCGGGATCGAACCCGTCGTTCATCGCGGCACCGATCCCGCCCGCGATGACCGGCCAGTTCCCGTCTCTCCGGGTGCCCGCTACGATCGAGAGCCTCGGCGCCAGACGCAGGAGCCCGAGACGCGCGGGAATCCCTCGCCTCCCGTGGCGCCCGGCCCGATAGGGCGGCGGACCATTCAGGCCCTTCATCTGTAGACGCGGTCGATGCGACGCTAGTGGACGCGAACTCACGAGTGTCATGTGGGGATGGAGTGGCAAGCCGCGTGCCATGCGTTCTGGCCCCTCCGGTCCGAGGGACCAGCCCACGAGCGGGGTTGCGACGGCTGCTGGCGCTGGACATCTTCCGCCCGAGCGCCCGTCGGGCCGCGACGTGATGTCGCCCAGACGACACGGTGGCGTGTCTGCGCCGCGCCGGGGATCGTTGCCGCACGCTCCCGCCGGTTCTATCCTGAGTGCGTGTCGGCGTCAGGAGCCTCTGATGGCGCGCCGCGAGGCAATCTCGTCCGGGTGGCGACATACAACATTCACCGTGGCCGGGGTCTCGACGGACGTGTGAGCCTCCGGCGCATCGCCGACGTCCTGCAGCAGATCGACGCCGACGTGATCGGGGTGCAGGAGATCTACGAGGCGCAAGCCGAGCTCCTCGCCCGCGAGCTCGGGATGCAGCTCGTCACGGGGATCACGCTTCACCGGCCCGACGGCGCCTACGGCAATGCGATCCTCACGCGACTCGGGCTTCGTGGGGTGGCCACCTTCGATCTGTCGGTCTCGGCGCGCGAGGCCCGGGGGGGCATTCGCGTCGATCTCGGCTTCCGGGACCAGACGCTGCACGTCTTCAACGTGCACCTCGGGCTGCGGGTTCGTGAGCGTGCCGAGCAAGTCAAGTGGCTGGTCGAGCGCCACATCCTGTGGGACGACCGTGCCGGCCCGCGGGTCGTGATCGGCGACCTGAACGAGTGGTTTCCCGGCCGCGTCGGGCGCGCCCTGCGGCGCGAGTTCACGAGCCTCCGCCTCAGGCGGACTCATCCCGCGTTGCTGCCGCTGTGGGCCCTGGACCGTATCTACTGGGACCATTCGGTGCAGGGCGAGTCGCTGCGCGTCCATCGGACGCGAGAGGCGCGCATGGCATCCGACCACCTGCCGCTGGTGGCCACGCTGCGAATTCGGACGGCCGCGCCGGGCTGAGCTCCGGGGCCGCGCGCCGCGCCAACCTGTCGCCGCGCGGACACGGCGTCGGACCCTCGAACCAATCGACGAGGCCGGTGGCTCCCGAGTCTGCCATGTCATCGCTTCCGCGTCCGGGAATCCCGCGCTGGCACCTCGCTTGCTCTCCTCGGGCCGAGGGGATCACAGACATGAAGGCACGGACGCACACGTTGTCGAGCAAGCGCATCGCGAAGGCGGCGGCCGCGCGGCCGATCGAGATCGTCGTCACGCCGGGATCCGGCAACGGGCGGGCCATGGCCACGGCCCTCGAGCTGCGCGACGCCCTCACCGCGCGGCGATACCTTTCGAGCCTCGAGGTCTTCTCCGACCTGGACAGCCTGCAGCAATGGGCGAAGAAGGACGGCGACGACTTCTCGCTCGTGATCTGCGTCGGGGGCGACGGTACGCAGAGCACCACGGCCCGGGCGGCGGTACGCCGGTCCGTGCCGTTCCTGCCCGTGTCATCCGGGTTCGGCAACCTCTTCGCACGCGCATTCGACCATCCTCACGACGTGCGGGGGGCGCTGGACTTGCTGGCGCACGGCCGGGTCGTTCATAGCGACGTCGGGCTGCGAAACGGCGAGGTGTTCCTGTGTCAGCAGAGCTACGGACTCATCGCCGACGTCCAGGACGCCGTCGAGTCGGGCGCCTCCGCGCCCCGCGCGCGATGGCGCCGGTGGCTGTCCTACTATCGCGCGGCAGCCCGCTATCTCCGCGAGACCCCGCCGTTGCGGCGGCGGGTGGTCGTCGATGGTCGCGTCGTGGCCGTCGATGCCGCCCTCGTCATCGTGGCGAACGTGAAGACGTACGGGTCCTGGCTGCCGCTCACTCCCGACGCGTCGCCGGTCGATGGCCTGTTCGATGTGTTCGTCATGAAGGGCGCGACGCACCGGCAGGTGTTCGGGAAGCTCCTGCGGCGCCACCTGCGGATTCCGGGATTGGGGTCGGGGAGCTTCCTCTGCCGTGGGCAGCGGGTGTCCGTGTCCGGCCTCGGGTCGGCCCGCGATCAGCTCGAGATCTTGCCCGGTGGGCTCCCGGTCGTCGTGTCACCGGAGAGGGCGGAGGCCCTGGAACGAGAGGCTCTCCTGCGCCAGCTCCGCCCGTCGGCCAACGCTACCCTGGTCGCGTGACGGCCCGGTCAGTGGGCACGCGCCGACACGGGCTCCGCCGTCTCCTTCCCCACCATCCGGGTGGCGCCCATGGCGAGCAGGATCACGAGGCCGACACCAATCCACACCACCTGGCGGGCTCGACGAACCAGGCTGAAGGCCAGTCCATCGCCGGCCGTCCAGCCAAAGGCCGTGAAGGCCGCCGCATAGGCGCCCTCGAGAGTGCCCAAGCTGGCGGGAATGAAGAACGTGGCGAAGCGGACTCCGGTTCCGAGCGCCTCGATGATCGTGGCCGTCACGAGCGAGGCCGGGACGTGCAAGGCCTGGAGGACGACGAGCGCTTCCACCGCCCCGACGAGCCAGCTGGCGTAGTGGAAGCCCACGGAGAGGAGAAGCGCCGGCCAGTGCGCGCGATAGAACCCCCGGACGGCTCCGTCCACCTGGCGCACCAGGCGACCGCCCCCCATCCATGTCAGGAGGCGGCCGACCCGGCCCACGCCGCCCGCGACCTGCACCAGAATGAAGCCGCTGACGGCGATCACCTCGACGACCAGCAGGTAGCACATCGAGCTCAGCAGGGTCCCGCCCACGGCACCCGTCGTCCAGGCCACCAGGATCCCGGTGAGGAGCAGCAGGGCCTGCGCCACGACCTCCGCGGTCTTGGCGAGAATCAGCGACGGCACGCTGGCTTCGTAGGGAATGTCGCGTCGCACGACCCAGGCCTTGATGGCCTCGCCGCCGACCCCTCCGAGGGCGGTGACCACGTTCACCGCCTGCCCCGCGCATCGCGCGGCCAGAAGTCTCGAGAACGGCGGCCGCTCACCCACGAGCGTGCTTCGCCATCCGAGCGTGTCCAGCACCATGCTGGCGCCAGCGAGGAGGCAGACGAGCCCGAACTGCCACCACGCGATCCGTGTCAGCGCGGTGGTGATGGAGTCGAGGCCGACGTGGCGAACCAGGAGGACCAGCGCCAGAGCGCCACCGGTCAGGAGAACGATCCGTACGATACGCACCCTGGATCGAGGGCAGCAAGAAGCGTGCCGGGGGGGATCGGGGCCCTGTTGCAACCCCGGCCGCCTGTGCTAGTGTCGATAGTCAGTTCCCATGGCTCAGGCATCGACCAGGCCCAACGGAGATCGGGCGCTACTCGTCACCGGAGTCCTGTGCCTGCTGGGGTTCCTGCTTCTGACGACCGCGGTCTCGCAGCGCCACCTCGACGGGGTCGATCTCGTGGCCCGCTCCCTGATCCATCAGTCCCATCATCCGGGGCTCCACGGCTTCATGGAGGGGGCCTCGTACCTGGGGGGCCAGCCCGGCCAGGTCGCGATCGTGGTGATCGGCTCGGTGATGCTCCTGCCTCGGCGCCGGCGATGGGCGCTGGCGCTGCCGCTCGTGATGCTCGGCGTCGGCGTCGTCCAGTTCCTGGCGAAGTGGGCGGTCGACCGCCCCCGCCCCAACCTGGATCCGTGGGGCTTTCCGAGCGCCCACGTCTTGAGCCTCGTCGTGCTCTGTGGGTATCTCGCCTACGTCGCGTGTCTCGTGAGCGGCCGGCGGCGGTGGCAGGGTCTCGCGGTCGCCGCCGGCGCCGGCATCGTCGGCACGGTGGGCTACAGCCGGATGTATCTCGACGCCCACTGGCTGTCCGACGTCCTCGGTGGGCTCACGGCCGGCCTTGCGTATCTCCTGGCCGCCATCTGGCTGATCCACGCGGCCCCGCGCCTCGGGCATGTCCTTCGGACGTTGCCACGGCGGGCCGTCGGCGATGGCCTGCTCGTTCCAGCCCCGGCGGGCCCGGCCCCGGATGGGCTCGTCGCCGCAGCCGCCGCCGGGGCGATGACCCCGGTGCCATCCGCCGCCGAGCCAAGCTAGGCCACCCCGCCGCGCCGGCTCAGCGGGTCTTCTCGGGACTCGCGCACCGAACCCGCCAGGTCCCGCGACTCACCCAGTTCCTTCTTGTAGTCGCCTGCGTTCTCGGTCTCGGGGGTCTCGGGGCTCGCCCGGCGTCGGCCCAGCAGGAGTTCATGACGCTCTTCAGCCCCGAGTTGGGGAAGCTTCCGGCTCGCTCCGAATATCGACTCACCGTGCTCCCGGACCAGCCGGTGGCCGGGCAGTCCGCCGAGCTGGGGCTGCTCCAGCACGACTTCACGCTCTCGACCCCGCTCCGGCAAAGCGCCACCGATGAGTGGTCCGCGTCGGTCCGCGTCCGGGACCAGGAGTTCGACACGGGCGCCATCCTGCCCGATACGGGGGAGCCGTTCCCGGACAACCTGTGGAACGTACGCTTCGGAACGACCTACCGGCACCGCTTCGAAAACGGCTGGATCGGGGCTCTCGACGTCAACATCGGGTCGCCCAGCGACGAGCCCTTTGCGAGCTGGGACGAGATGGAGGTGAGCGCGACGGCGATCCTTCGGATCCCCGCGCGAGAGCGTGACGCGTGGATCTTCTTCCTGAACTACGGGAGCAACCGGGAGTTCCTGCCGCACATCCCGATTCCAGGCTTCGGCTACTCGTACCAGCCGTCCGACCAGTTCGAGGCCGTCGTCACCACCGGCATCGTGTCGCTCCGGTACCAGCCGATCGAGACGCTGACGCTGACCGCGTCCTACATCGCCGTTCGCACGGTGGACGTGCGCCTCACCTACCAGCTCTTCCGGCCGGTTCGACTCTGGGTCGGCTTCGACTGGACCAACGAGCGCTATCTGCGCGCGGACCGCGCCGACCCGGACGACCGCCTCTTCTACTACGAGAAGCGGGTCCGGGCCGGCGCCATCATCGGCCTCGCTCGATGGCTCTACGTCGAGCTCACGGGCGGGTATAGCTTCGACCGCTTCTACTTCGAGGGCGAGAGCTACAGTGACCGCGACCGGAACCGGCTCGACGTCGAGGACGGCCCGTTCGCCGCCGTCCGCGTCGGCACCCGGTTCTAGCCCGGCGCTACCCGGGCTTGCTCATGGCGGCGGCCCGGCGGGCCATCTCGTCGGGCGGCACGTCCTCGACGTGCGTCGAGACGTGCCAGTGGTGCCCGAACGGGTCCTCGATGGTGCCCATCCGGTCGCCGTAGAACTTGTTCTCCACCGGTCGTAGGAGCTTGGCCCCCGCGCTCACCGCGGCGTTCACCGTGGCGTCCACGTCCGTGACGTAGAGGTGCAGGCTCACCGCCGCGCCGCCGAACGCACGCGGCCCCCGCGCCCCCATCTCCGGGTGCTCGTCGGCAAGCATGATCGTCGCGTCGCCGATCGTGAGCTCGGCGTGGCCCACCTTGCCCCCGGGGCTCGGCATCCGCATCCGCTCCGTGGCGTGGAACGCCCGCTTGTAGAAGTCGATCGCCTTCGCCCCGCCGTCGACGATCAGGTACGGGGTCACGCTGTGATACCCGTCGGGAACCGGCTTCACCTTGTCCTTGCTCATCGTGATCCTCCCTGCCCTCGAGTCACGTGGCGGCGCCGGCGTCACTGCCCGTGAGCGCTCCGGCCACGCGCCAACGCGAACCCTGGCCTACGTTTCATGCTACACCTCCGAATGCTGGGGAATGCTGGCGAAGACTGGTGGATGCGGGGGCGCCGGCGACGACCCGCGACGGCCGGGCGCGACCTGACGGATCGGCTGTGCGTGTCATGCGGTGCGCTCCACACGCGTGCTATGGTCATGGTCGCGGCCGATGAGCGTCCCCGTGGAGACCGGTCAGCCGACGTCCTCACCCGACGAGTGCGCCCGCGCGCGGCGGAGAAGCCGGCATGGGTGAGACGGCGCCCGCCCCCCCTCCCACGGTCGCCCGGGAGCGTCTCGGGCTCGGAACCGCGACGCTCGTTCTCGCGGGGCTGGCGGCCGCGACGCCGCTCCGGGCGGGCGAGACCCCCCTCAAGCTGGTCGGAGCGTTCCTCGCGCTCGCGGGAATGCTCGAGATCCTGCACAGCCTGCGCCGCGTCAGCCCGGAGTCCCGGCGCTCGGCGTCGCGGAGCGGCGGTTTCACCCTCGCCATGGGTCTCTTGGTGCTCTCGGCGCCCTCACTGACCGGCTCCGGCCTCGTGTTCCTGCTGGGAGTGTTCTTTCTCGTCGACGGCCTCCGGCAGCTCGTGGCGTTCTGGATGGGATGGCGTCGGGGTCAGCCGGCCCGCCGCGCCGCGCTGGCCACCGCCGGCAATCTGGCCGTCGCGGCTGTTCTCTTCGTGCTGTGGAACAACGCCGCCACGGGGTGGGTCGTGGCGCTCGCCGGCGCCGCCCGCATCCTGGGCGCGGGCTGGAACATGGTCACCGCGCCCGTGCACACGCTCGGCGACTCGTACGAGACGTTCGGTGAGGCCCTGGGGATCCCGGACGATC
Organism: uncultured Candidatus Rokubacteria bacterium; assembly: GCA_963812945.1. Lineage (GTDB taxonomy): Bacteria > Methylomirabilota > Methylomirabilia > Rokubacteriales > DASRDR01 > DASRDR01. The sequence continues at coordinate 166,664 of CAWEXD010000004.1, forward strand.
CGGACGTGCGCGCCACCGGCGAGCGCCTCCTCGAGGAAGAGCGTCAGCGCCGACCCGTCGACCGAGGGTGGATTCTCGCGTTCCTCGCCACGCTCTTCGCCATCCACGTGGGCCGCATGGAGGCGGAGTGGACCCTCGTCGGCCTCCTGGGCCCCTTCGTGGCGGTCGTGGGGGACGTCCTCATCGCGCTGCTCGTGGCCTTCTGCGTCGTCGGGCCCGCTCGCCTCGGCCTCCGGCGACTCACTCGACCGATCCGGAGATGGGCGTGGCGGAGGCTCGAGGCCGGGAAGGGCTCGCCGCCGCGGTGGGGTGATCGGTCGCTCCGCCGCTGGCTCGCCTGGCAGCTCCGCCTCTCGATTCGCGCCCGCCAGGGCCGGTACTCGCTGCCGTTCGCCACGGAGCGCGCCCTCGGGGCGGGGCTACCGATTGTCGCGGTGTTCGTCGCGACCGTGCCGATCTGGGGGATGAGCTGGTACTTCGACACGGAGAACTGGGCCGCCGAGATCTACAACTCGTGGGCCGAGCAGCGCACGGACACGTGGCGGACCGAGATGGTCCGGGCCGTCCGCGCGGCGACGCCGGCCGGCCAGGCGGACTCCTTCGACGTTCGGCCCCCGGGGCTCAGCGGCGACTGGAGCTTCCTCGTCGTGGGCGATCCGGGCGAGGGAGACGCTTCCCAGCGGGCGCTCGGCAGCCAGATCCTCCGGGTGGGCGGTGGCGCCGACGTGCGGTTCATGGTCATCTCCTCGGACGTCGTCTATCCCACGGGAGCGATGCGGAACTACGAGACCAACTTCTGGCTGCCGTTTCAGGGCTTCGAGCGCCCCGTCTATGCGATCCCCGGCAACCACGACTGGTACGACGCGCTCGAGGCCTTCGCGGCGACCTTCCTCGACGCGGATGCCGCCCGGGCCACGATGCGGGCCCGCGTCGAAGCCGACCATCGCCTGACCAGCACGACGGAGGGGCGCATCACGCAGCTCCTCGAGCAGGCCGCCCACCTGCGCGTCGCGTACCGCGTGCCCACCGGGTTCCAGCGCGCGCCGTATTTCCAGGTCCAGGCCGAACGCTTCGCGCTGATCGCCGTCGACACGGGCGTGCTCCGCCGGATCGACCCCGATCAGTGGGCGTGGCTCCGGACGGCGCTCGGGCTCGCGCGCGGCAAGTTCACGATGGTCATCCTGGGGCACCCGTTCTACGCCGGCGGACACAACCAGGCGGCGGGCGACGCGGACTTCGAGGCGCTGCACCGGCTCCTGCGGGAGCACCAGGTCGCGGTCGTGATGGCCGGAGACACCCACGACCTCGAGTGGTATGTCGAGCGGTACCGGACCGACGAGGGCGAGCGCGTCATGCACCACATCGTCAACGGAGGCGGCGGCGCCTACCTCTCCTTCGGGACCGCGTTGCAGTGGCCGGCCGAGCCCGCGACGCCGGAGTGGGCCTTCTATCCGAACAAGGCGTCTGTCGTCGACAAGATCGAACGCTACACGCCCTGGTGGAAGTGGCCCACCTGGGTCTGGACCAAGCGGTTGGGAGCCTGGCCCTACTCCGCGGAGCTGCTCTCGGCCGCCTTCGACTACAACGTGGCGCCGTTCTTCCAGAGCTTCGTCGAGATCCGTGTGGAGCCCTCGGCCGGCCGCGTGCGGCTGATCCCGTACGGCGTGCACGGGCGGCTCCGCTGGGCCGATCTCGAGACGTCACCCCGCCTGCGGCCCGCGGGGGCGGGCGCCGACACACCGGCGGAGCTCGTGCTGCCGCTCCAGGCGCCCGCCCCCGCGCGGTAACCCGGCGCTACCGGCGGCCCGCCACGAGGTGCCCCGCGAGGGGGACCTCGAGGCGGCCGGCCGGTGTCATGAACGGCCGCAGCACCTCGCGGGCGCCCGTGCGGATGCTGGCGTACGCCTCCTCGCCGATGCGGCCGGCGAGCGGGCTGCTCTCGACTTCCGCCGCGACGAACTCGTCGACGGACGCGAACTTCACCCGCCCGAGGTGGGTGCGGGTGCCCGCGACGGCGAGACCGGCCGACTCGACGAGGGACGTGAGCGGGCCGAGGTCTCCGCACGAGAAGTACGCGCCCAGGAGCGACACCGCGTCGGGGCCGGCGTGGCGGGCCACCATCTCGACGAACGGCGCGTAGGCCGGCTGCGCCGGAAGGTGCGCCGGGACCACGAGGGCCACGGTGCCTCCGGCGCCGACGACCCGGCGCATCTCGCGGAGGGCGCCGGCCCGATCGGGGAAGAACATGAGCGCCATCTGGCAGAGCACCACGTCGAACGACCTGTCCGGGAAGGGCATCGCCGCGGCGTCCCCTTCCCTCCACTCGATGTCCGGACGCACCCGGCGCGCGACGGCCAGCATGGCGGGGTTGAGGTCCACGCCGACGACCCGGCCCGCGCCGCCGGGACGGTCCGCGACGGTGCGGGCGACGATACCGGTCCCGCATGCCACGTCGAGCACGGCCTGGCCCGGCCGAATGCCGGCAAAGTCGACGAGGCGGGGCGCCCACTCCGCGAAGAGGGCGGGCACGAACTTGGACTCGTAGATCTCCGCGGCCGCCATCGAGATCTGAAAGGTCTCCGTGGAGCTCTGCATGCGCGTCTCCTTCCGGCCGCCTGCGCGGCCTTGTCATGCACGTCGCCCCGCAGTGTAAGATCGCGCCGTGGGCCGGCGCGATGACCGAGCGTCCACATCTCGTGCTGCTCCATCCAGGGCCGCGGTCCCTCTTGCTCGGGCGTCCACCGAAGTTGCCCGGGAGTCCACCCCCGAGGGCGCGCCAGGTGGCGACCCGCTCTCGGACGTGCTCCGGACGGTCCGGCTCACCGGGGCGCTGTTCTTCCTGGTGGACGCCTCGGCGCCCTGGGGGCTCGAGCTTCCGGACGGATCGAGACTCGCGTCGGCCATTCTGCCCCGGGCCCAGCACGTCATCTCCTACCACGTCGTGATGGAGGGCACGTGCTGGGGAGGTCTCGGCACAGAGACCGCGGTGCGCCTGGAGGCGGGCGACGTCCTCGTCTTCCCGCACGGCGATGCCTACGCGATGTCGATGGCTCCCGGCAGGCCTGGAGGCCCGGATGTTGGGGAAGTGCTCGCGTACATGCGGCAGATGGCCAGCGGCCGGATGCCGTTCACGCTCCGAGAGGGCGGCGGCGGCCTCGAGCGCCTGCGCCTCGTTTGCGGGTTCCTCGGATGCGACGTGCGCCCGTTCAACCCGCTCATGGCCACGCTTCCACGGCTGCTCCACGTGCGCCGGGCCGCCGGCTCGGCCAGCGATCCGCTGAGCCAGCTGATCGAGTTCACGCTCGCGGAGTCGCGCGAGCAGCGAGCGGGCAGCGAGTGCGTGCGCCTGCGCGTGAGCGAGCTGATGTTCGTCGAGGTGGTGCGGCGGTACCTCGCCTCACTGCCGGCCGAGGAAACGGGGTGGCTCGCGGGCCTGCGGGATCCACAGGTCGGGCGCGCCCTGGCGCTGCTGCACGAGCGGCCGGCTCACGCCTGGACGCTGGAGAGTCTCGCGAGGGACGCCGGGCTGTCGCGGTCCGCGCTGGCGGACCGGTTCACGCACTTCGTCGGTCATCCGCCCATGCAGTACCTCACGCGCTGGCGGATGCAGGTGGCGGCCCGCCTCTTGGCCGAAGGCGTGGCGAAGGTCTCCGCGGTCGCGCTCGACGTGGGCTACGACTCCGAGGCCGCGTTCAACCGTGCGTTCAAGAAGGTCGCCGGCGTTCCTCCCGGCGCCTGGCGCCACCGTCATGCGGCGCGCCCCGCCGCGCCCCGCTAATTTAGCTAGCGGGCTCCGTCCGTCCGCCTGCCTCACCGTCCGGTCGCGCAGCAAGTTTGACACCCATTCCCACGACGTGCTCCACTTGGGCGGCCCTATGGGTAGCGCCGCGGACGTGACGCCGCTGGGCCCCAGGCACGCCGCCGCCGGTTGCCGGTGACTCGCTCCCGTGCCCGCTCCCGCATCGGTCCCGGCCTCGGCGCCCTCCTCGCCGTCCTGTCGGCCTTCGCGCCGGGCGGTGGCTGTTCCCCGGCGAGCGCGGCCGACGTCTTCGATCCGGACGAGCCGCCCGAGACCAGGTATCAGATCGCCCCGTATCTCACGTTCGGCGCCGAGCTCGAGCTCACCTACGACTACCAGAAGAATCTCGGCCTGGACGATCGCCGCGACAACGACGCGGCGACGCTGGTGCCCGAGCTGTCGCTGGCCTTCTCCTTCGACCCCGATCCGAGGTTCCAGGCCTTCCTGAACGTGGCGGTCTCGAGACCGGTCGTGTGGAAGATCGAGGCTGGCGAGACCAAGCCCAGTGAGGACGTCGCCCTCGAGCTCAAGGAGGCGTTCATCCTGCTCCGATCGCTCCCTGGTGGGCTCTCCCTCCAGCTGGGGCGGCAGCGCTTCGAGGACGAGCGCCAGTGGCTCTACGACGAGGAGCTCGACGCTGTCCGCCTCTGGCTCCATCGGGGGGCCCTGACGGCCGAGCTCTCGCTGAGCCGCGATGGGCTCGTCCGGAAGGACCTGCTCAGCTCGGCTCCCCAGGGGGACGAGATCAACAACTACGTACTGTCCGCGAGCTACCGGCTCCTCCCGGATCTCACGCTCGAGGCGTACGCCATCGTGCGGGACGACCAGGCGGCCAGCCGGAACCGCCCCGTCTTCCTCGGCGTGCGCTCCCGCGGCGAGCCCATCGAGGACCTGGACTACTGGTTCGAGCTCGGCTACGTGGGAGGCTGGGACGGCTCGACGCGAATCAGCGGGTGGGGCATCGATCTCGGCGCCACCTACGAGTGGCAGATCGGCCCGAAGCCCGCGCTGACGCTCGGCTTCGCCTTCGGCAGCGGGGACGGGAACCCGGGCGACGGGACCGACCGGAGCTTCCGGCAGACCGGGCTGCAAGACAACGAATCCGACTTCGGCGGGGCCACCGATTTCAAGTACTACGGGGAGGCGCTCGATCCCGAGCTCAGCAACCTCGCCATCTTCACGGCCGGCCTCGGGATCCGGCCGAGCGACAAGATCTCGGTGGATCTCGTCTACCACTACTACCTCCAGCACCGGGCGGCGGCGGCGCTGCGCAACGCCGGCCTCGAGGCCGAGCCCTCCGGTCGCAGCCGGCGGCTCGGCAGCGCGGTCGACCTGATCCTCGGACTCCAGGAGATCTACGACTGCCTGGAGCTCAAGGCGGTGGTCGGCTACTTCTCGCCCGGCGCGGCCTTCCCGGAACGAAACGGCGGCGCCTGGGTCGTGCGCGCCGAGGTGCAGTTCCGCTTCTGACCGCGTCTCAGCCCGTTACGGGCTTCGACAGCGTCACGCGGAACGTCCGGTCGGGGTCCAGGCGCGTCTCGATCCGGAGCTCGAGAAGATCGGCCAGCGCCCGCACGAGCGCCAGCCCCAGCCCCACGTTGCGGCCGCCGGCGCGGGCCTCGTCCTTTCGCCAGAACCGGTCGAACATCACGGCAAGATCCGGGGGCTCGAGATTCTCCACCCGGTTGGCGAAGCTCACGGACACCCCTTCCCGGGTCGCCTCCGACGCGCAGGTCACGACGGTGCCCGGTGGGCTGTAGGCGACGGCGTTGGACAGGAGGTTGGCCACGATCAGCGCGAACTTCTCCGGATCCGTCTCCAGCCTCAGGGTCGGCGAGATCGTCTGCCGGAACTCGAGCCCCTTGGCGAGGGCCTCGCGAGCCAGCGGTTTCCAGGCGGCGTCGACCACCTCGGACACCTGGACCGGCGCCGTCCAGACACGCTCCCGGCCCTCGTCGTACCGCGCCAGGGCCAGGAGGTGCACGACGATCCGCTCCATCTGCTGGGCGATCCCGCCGGCGTCCTCGAAAAACTGCCGGACCGTCGCCCGGTCCTCGGGCCAGCGAGCCCCGACCTCACTCAGGTTCCGCAGCTCGGCGATCGGCGTCTTGAGCTCGTGGGCGATGTCGCTCGACAGCCGGCGCTCCCGCGTGAAACCCGCCTCCAGCCGGGCGAGCAGGGCGTTCACCTGCTCGACGACCACCGCGATCTCCCGCGGCGGCTTCGTCACATCGACGCGCGTATCCAGGGAGCCCACGTCGAGCGCGCGCACCTGACCCGTCAGCCGGTCCAGGGAGCGAAGGCCGACCCGCAGGGCGAGCTGCATGAGGCCAGCGAGCGCGAGCATCAGACCGATGCCCAGGGCCGCGACCGTCATCTCGAGCCGGCGGATGGCGGCGTCGAGCTGCTCGCGCTCGCGCGCCACGAGCAGGGTCGCGACCGAGCGGCTCGACGCTTCTGGGCCGGGGCTGCCTTCGGCCGGCGCGTCCTCTGGATCGATGGACGGCACGAAATCGATCTGGATCTGGCGTCCCCGGCGCCCGTCGGGGAGGCGAACGTCCCGAAACGACGGCGTCGTCGCCGGGTGGGGACTCCGGGCGAGGCTTGCGGCGCGCATCTGGTCACTCGCATCGAACGAGGGCGACCGCTGGAGGAGGGAGCCGTCCGCGAGCCAGAGCTCGAAGTACTCGGGCTCGGCGCCGGCGGCGAACTCGGGCATGTGCTCCTCCTGGAACTCGAACTCGACCTGGTCGCCCTCCTGCTCGGTCAATGTCACCAGACCCCGCGCCTTGGCCAGGAGCGCCCGGTCGAACTCCCTCTGGAGCGCGTCGGCGACGATGGGTCTCAGGACGAATCCGGCGACGAGGAGCGCCAGGGTCGTCCCGCCGATCAGGTAGACGAAGAGACGGCCGCGCAGCGAGCCCATCTCACTCGATGAAGTAGCCGAAACCCCGCCGCGTACGGAGGATCGGGGGCTCCTCGGGAACGTGGATCTTCTTGCGCAGGCCCGAGACCAGGACCTCGATGACGTTGCTCGACACGTCCGAATCGCTCCGATGCAGATGCTCGACCAGCTGTTCCTTCGAGAAGACGCGGCCGCGCTGGTACACGAGGAACTCCAGGAGGGCGTACTCGCTCGGCGTCAGGTGCAGCGCGTCGCCGTTTCGTGAGACCTGGCGGCGAGCGGCGTCAATCTCGAACGACCCCAGGCGGATGACCGGGTTCTTCGCCTGGTGGCGCCGCCGGACGAGCGCCTGGATCCGCGCGCAGAGCTCGTCGAAGGCGAAGGGCTTGACGAGGTAGTCGTCCGCGCCCAGCTGGAGGCCCTTCACTCGATCGCTCACGCCGTCGCGGGCCGACAGGATGAGGACGTGGACGTCACGCCCCCGAGCCCGGAGCCTTCGCAGGACCTCCAGGCCGGACAGCCCGGGCAGCATCAGGTCGAGCACGATGACGTGGTAGTCGTACGTCTCGGCGAGGGCGAGCCCCTCCTCGCCGTCGGCGGCGAGATCGACGGCGTAGCCGAGCTTCCTCAGACCCTGGCCCAGGGACCGCAAGAGGCGCTGAGAGTCCTCGACCAGCAGGATCTTCACGCCCTCCTCCACCGTCGAGGCCGTGCCGCGCGCGGCTCGGGAGTCGGGGCGGATGCCGCGCCCCCGGCCGCGCGAGGGGTGCCTGGCCAGCCAGGGTACGCCAGGACACGAGCCCGAGGCAACGAACGGCGGCGGGCCGTCGGTGACCCGGTGGGCGGCCGGCGCCCGGCTCCCTTCAGGGGTCGCCGGACACCGGCCACCACCTCACGACCCGGGCCGCGCGATCACGGCTCGAACGGGGTCGCCTCCAGAACCCGGTAGCCCGTGGACTCCCCGGTCGGCACCTTCATCCAGGTCCGCATGCCGATGCGCGTCGCGGCTCTATGGGCCCTGGTTCTCAAAGAAGTCCTTTACTTCCGCAATCGTCTTATTCCCGTTCTCCCCGACTGCCAGCACCTCCACGTGGATCACGTGGGTTGCCGGATTCCCGAACACGTGCGGCGGAATCTGCACCTGCATGGTGCTGGCCGGAACGTTGGTCTCGATCTTGGTACCGAGAGTCTCGTTCTCGACGATGACCTCGTAGCTCTCAACGTCTTCATCCCCTGAGAAGTCGCCTTTCAGGCAGTCCTGGTTCCCGCCGGCGGGGAAGAGGTCCCAGGTGAGAAGACCGGTATTGCTGAGGCTGAACAAGCAGGGCGCGGGCGGAAGGTCGTGGGAGAGGTTCACCGTGCCTACAAGCTGCCCCCCGTCGACCTTCTTGGCGACGAAATGGTAGATGCCCTCAGGGAACCTGGCGAAGATCTTGTCCGGGTCGGGCTCGGCGCTCTCCATGCGGATCTCGGTCAGGCCGGTCCTCTTGAAGGGGCCGCGCTCGGCCTCGATCTCGAGGATCACCTGGCCGTTCCGGCGAATCACCAGCTCCTTCCAGCCCTCTCCATCGAGGAAGACCTGGATGCCGGCATCCTCGTCCGTGGAGTTGTACTCGATGAACATATGCAGTTCGTCAAACGGCGCTCCAGCCGAACGCCCCGGCGTGACCGCCAGGACAAGCGCGACCGCGACGCCGGCCACGACAGAGAAGAGTCCGAGTCCCCGTGCTCCTTGCCGCTTCATTTCGTGTCTCCTTTGCGTGAGCGTCTCGTTCTCCTCGCTCCGCGCTCCGCTCCAGGCCCGTGCCCGCCGTGCCCCCTCCTCCCTTGCCGGGACGAGCACGGCGGGAGGCCCATCCCACGCGAGATCGTGCCCCGGCAACCTGAGGATCTGCTGAGGATTGGGGCTCCTTTGGGTCGGGTCGGCGCCCGCGCTGGGCCAACGTCCGCGGGCGCACGGCGGCGCCTGGCGGTCCCAAGCCCTGTGACACCGTCGTCCAGCGGACAGAGCGGCCGTCTCGGGGGAGCCCGCGGGGGCTGGCGCAGCCCGGAACGCCTGGGCGAGACGCCGGGCGTTCGGCGGCGCGCCGGCGGGCGGCGGGCGGCCACCTTCAGCGGCCACCCGTCCGGCGAGGGCGCTCGCCGGACGGGGACCCGGTCAACGACCCCTGCGCTTCTCGCCAGTGCCGCTGAGGGTCACGGCTACTGCTTCACGAAGCACTGCTCGACCGCGGTGTTGTTCAAGGCGGTCGTCCTGGCGATGATCTCGAACTTGACTGGCCCCGAGGCCAGAAGGTTCATGACGGCCACCGGAATCTGGAACTGGGTCACATGAGGTGGCAGGTCGACCCCGAGCTTGAAGGTTCCCTGCTCGACGAAGAACTGGTATCGGGCGATGTTGACTGGTCTCGGCGGCATCTTGCCGATCTCGGGATGGGACATCTGCACCGGGTCCCAGTCGATCAGGACGGCCTTGTTGGCTGGCACCAACGGGGGCGCCGGATCGTCGCAGTCCGTCGAGTCCATGGCGGCGCCACCCATCGCTTGAACCTTGATGCCGTCCGCCGGCGCCGCCAGGACGTGGCTGAGCCTGACCCTGGTCTCGAACTCCTCTCCGTCCTGGTTCGTGAGCTCGAGCTCGTACCACCCCTCGGGGAACCGGCGGAAGAACTGCGCGGGTGTCAGCTCGTCGAACGACGGCTCGGCACTCTCCAGCATCAGCTGGGTCCCGCCCTGCCGTGCCAGGTTGCCTTGAGCCGTGACCACGAGCAGTGTTTGCTCGTTCGGGCCTTCGATCTCCAGCTTCACCCAGGGCTCGCCGTCGATCGCCGCGTGAAGGCCAAGGTCTCCGTCGGTGTCGTTGAGCTCGAAGAACAGCTCCTTCTGGGTAAACTGAGCCGTCGCGGTGGTGCCCCAGATCAGGACCAGCGCGACCGCCATGCCCGCCACAGCCGAGACGATTCCGACGTTCCACATGCGCTTCTCCCGCTTCATAGATCCCTCCTTCCGGCCGGCGCACACCACCATCGGGTGTGCCTGTGCGCACTGCGAAGTCCTCGCTTGTTCTGTCATCGGCGTCTCCTCCTTGTCTGGATGGGCACTCTCGGGAGGCTCATCTCACGGACATCGTGCGCGGGTATCCTGGATTCGCTGAGCATCCGAGGAGATTCCTTGGGTGGGTCGGCCCTCGGCTCGGGGGCGGGTCCCACCGGATTCACGGCGCCAAGCGGGAGGTCCGGCTCCCGGCGCCTGGACGCGCCGGGAGCCGGCCATCCCGCCACGCTCCGGGCCGCGCGCACCGGCGGGGAACCCCGGGCGCTTGGCTCGCCGCGTGCGGGCCTCCCAAGCCTCAGTCGTCAAACCCCGCGCTGTGGAACTTCACGAGCTTCACGACGTTGTCAACGACGAGCCCGAGCTCGGCGCAGTAGACCTTGGTGCTCACGGCGCCCGGCTCCAGCGGTGTCGTCTCCTTGACCTCGACGCATTCCTCGAACGTCCCGGCCGGTGTCGTCACCGTGAGCCCCATCCGGATGTGCTCCGCGCGATCCAGCGCCACGTCCGGAGCCAGCTCCTGGAAGTAGCGCGCGCCCAGGAGGAAGGTTCCCGGCATGATCAAGCCCGGGCGCGCCTTGCCCTCGCCCGTGTCCTTCCCCGCCAGCCAGGCGCCGTCGTGGCTGACGATGACCCCGTCCTCGTAGATGTCCACGTCCTCGCCGAAGTAGTAGACATCGTTCGTCTGGACACATCGCGCGTAGTAGTTCCGGGAAACCTCCACCAGCTTGCCGTCCTTCCACTCCCGCTCCTCGACCACTCGCGCGTACACGGTCAGGGACTCGCCCTCGTCGTCCTTGAACGTGATCTTCTTCGTCTGGTTGAGAACCTTGATCTGGACGCGAACGAACTCCCCGTCGTCCTCTCCCTCGAGCAGGAACCAATCGCCCGGTCGGATGGTGAAGTACTGGTTCCGGCCGGTGGACGACCACGAGCACTCGTCCAGGGCGAACTGGGACGTGAACTGCGGGGCCGCTTCGGCGGTCGCCGCCAGCGCGCCGGCGCTCCCAAGCATGAGCGTCAGGGCCACCACCACGGTGCTCGACTGCAAGATCCTCCGCTGCCGCTTCATGTGACGTCTCCTTTTCTCGGACGGGCGTCTGTAGTCAGGCCCGTCACGCCGGCCATCGTGAGGCGGCAGCCTGAGGGTTTCCTGAGGATCGATGATTTTTCTTCGGCGAGCCCTCGGCCGGACGGGACGTCGGCGTCGAGGTCGCCGCCAGGCGATGCAACGGGGGCCGGCACGCGACACGCTCGCCGGGCCCCGGCGCGTGGAGCGCGCTACCCGACGGGCGCTACTTGGCGGGCTTGGGAACGACCGCCCCGGAGGGCGGTCCGTCCAGGAACCGAGCGGGGCTGAGGAGGAACTGATCGAATCCGACCCCCTCCATCCCCGCCTGAATGCGCACGTTGACGTCACCGCTGGCCCGGAACCGGATGTGCGGCTCCGGCGATCCCGACTCCACAGGGGAACACCCTACCCACGCCCAGCCCTCTCTCGTCGGCCCCTGGGCGGCCAGGTAGCTCCCCGTGCCCGGCTTGAAGACTTCCCGGCCCGCGCGGTCCACCGCATTCGTGACCTGAACGTAGAGCAGGTTCGCCTGGGACTTCCCCTTGGGCTTGCCCACCTTCATGTGAATCCAGCAGCGGTACGGGACCCCTCGCTGGACGCGGACCCTGAAGCGGACGTGCGGGTCGTCTTCCGGTGGGGGGTCGAGCTCGTCTCCGGTGTTGGGCGTCCCGACCAACCGCCCCCCAGGCGACGCCGGGTCGCTCCAGAACTCGAACTCGTCGAGCGCCCTTCGCGGCAGGTCGGTGACGTGAATCACGATCTCGATCGGCGCGCCACCCGGCGTCTCGCCCGGGGTGGCTTCTCCGGACCCCTTCGGCGGCGACTGCGCGCTCACCACACCAGCCGCGGCAAGGCCGAGCAGGCTCGCCAGCCTGAGGACCGTGATCAGGAGTCGGCGGGCGCTCACCATCGGCATGTCATCTGGATGACCGCCGAAGCCTCCGTGCGGGTCCAGGCTGTCGCCGCCGCTACCGGCGGCTCCACAGCTTTCTCCCGCCGGCGTCGTAGATGATCCGCATGGTCTGTCCGTCGTCGGTCACGCCGTACCGCCCGATCCGCTTCCACTGGCCTTGCTGACTCGATAGGTAGAGCAGGTTGTCCTCGGTGCGCCAGCGACCCCGCTCGGTCGCGCCGCCGGCGCCGCCGTCGTAGGACCAGCCCGATCCGCCCGCCACCGCGCGCCCCTGGCCATACGCGTACGAGCCGTCGGCGTGAAAGACCAGAAACTGCTCGGATGCCATGGACGCATCCCCGCTGGAGATCATGCTCTGGCCGACCCAGGTGCCCACCAGCCGCGGGTCGCCCGCTCCCGTCTGGACCGGCGGCCCCGGGCTGGGCGCCGGGACGGGTCCGGGCGGCGACGCGGCGGTGCTCGGGTTGACACGCTGGAGTTGCAGCGGGACCGACTCGGTCTTCGTCGAGAGCCTGAGGTTCAGCGTCTCCCCCTGGACCAGGGCCTCGAACTCGCCGCTCTCGCCGCCCGAGGACATCGTGCCGCGCGCGTACGGGCCCAGCGCCTGACCCCGCAGGGCGATCGTGTTGGACCCCGGCACATCCAGGGTCCCGGCGAGCCGACCACCGCTGACCTCGATCTTCACGACCATCGCGCCCCGCGGTGTCTGTACCGCGTAGGTGCCCGTGAGGTCGTCGGGAGGAACCTGGGCGGCAACCGTCTGGATGTGTGTGATCGACAAGAACGACAGAGACCAAGCGGCGAGCAGGGACCGCATGCGCATGGTCGTCTCCCGGCGGTCACGAGGACCGCCACCGTGGCATTTCGTCGGGCGCTAACGCCCTCTTCTATCGTATTCCGCCTCGACCTCGACCCCCGACGCCGGCCGCGCCTCCTTCGGCGAAGCGCCGCGGTGGCTCCCATCCTCGGCCGGCGCGGGCTCGGCTTCCCCCGATCGTTCGGCTTGGAGCGCGATGAACGGCCTGGCGTCGGGGCACCGCGGCGCGGAGGCGACGGCCGGGGCGCTCGGCTTCACGTTCGAAGCCTCCGGAGCGCTCGGCTTCACGTTCGGGTCGAGCGGCAAGGGCATGGAGAGCGGCGTGCCGTCCTCGCTTTCGAGCTGGGCCAAGTAGTAGAAGCGGCTCGACGTGGGAGCCAGCGAGATCACGTCCGACCGTCGCTCCAGTCCCTCCTCGCCGGCCTCGAGACGCAGGCGCTCGGCTCCGCTTCCCCACACGCGGAGGTAGAGGTGCTCTCCCCGTCCGGACAGCCGCGGGGCCCTCACGCCGATCCTCCCGCACAGATAGCTGCGGCCGCGACGAGGGGGGACCTGTTTGAGGACGTACTGGATGCGGCCCTCCCGCCCGCTGGCCGGCCCGAGCCAGTCTCTGCGGCACGCGCTCGACGCGCCGGTGACGTCCGTGCGGCCGGCAAACGGGCGTCCCTCGCGCACGCGCTCGTGATCCCGCACGCGGTCCAGCACGGCCGCGGCGTCCTGACGGAGGGTATCGATCGCCTGCAGCTCTGGCCGGTCGCGCCAAGTGTCGTCGTTCCTTGGACGCGCTTCGGGAGGGAAGTCCGAGCGCCATTCCTTGGACGCGGCACAGAGCAGGGCCTGGCCGAGCATCCAGCGAACGTCGTCGAAGGTCGGGTGCTCGGGCGCGAGCGTCTTTGCGGAAGCCAGCACGCCGAGGGCCTCGTGCGGCCGGGCCTGGCCGAGGAGCACCGAGCCCAGGCTCGCCAGGGCGGTGGTGGCGGAAGGTCGAAGATGGGATGGCACGGAATCGGACAGCTCTTGCTGTGCGCTCGCCGAGCGATCGGCGACGATCAGCCTGTGGGATGCGCGGTCGAGCTTGGCCTCGACCATCGCGACGGCGCGGCGGGCGTTCCATTCCGCCTCCCGAGCGTGCTCCAGCCGGGGCTCCAAGGTCAGGACCCTGTCCGCCGCCCCCTGGCGCCACTCCCAGAACACGCGCGCGAAGTGCGTGAGCGCTGTCGCGCTGGTCGGGTCACGCTTCAACGTTTCTCGGTACTCGTCGAGGGCGAGACTGAAGTAGGCCGCCGCGATCTGCGCGGGCTCCCGCTGCGCGGCCGCCTCGGTCCCCTCCGGCCGAGCGCGCTCCAGGTACCGGAGCGCCTCCTCACGGTAGGAGTCGGCCAGAACGAGGTGCGCCGTGGAGACGTTGCCCAGGGCCCGCATGAGCACGAGCGGCTCCTCCCGATCCGGGTTTTTCCAGTCTAGCGCCAGTGCGGCAGTCGCCTCCCGACACCGGAGCATCGTGTCCTCCGGAAGGAGCGTGAGCGCGCGCCGGTAGTAGCGGAGCGCAGGTCTGGTGAATCGGCCCACGAGAACGCTCCGCTTCACCCGGGCACCCGGCACGAGCGTCTCGGGCACGACGGCGTCCGCCGAGCACTGCCAGTGGTCCACGTCGAGGCGGGCTCCCGGCGGCCCGTGCCGCTCCAGCAGCAAGCCGATCGAGGTCAGGACCGACGCCCGCGCAGTCCGAAGCCGGACGTCGTCCCATCGCGGCTCGAGAAGCGCGGCGTAGAAGCGGTCGGCCTGCTGGCAATGGAAGTAGGCCACGTGGAGCAATCGTGGGCCGGCCCCCTTCGGCCAGATCCAGCGGGTGGACTCCTCGCCCCCGCCACGCGCGGCGTTCAGGGAGCCGCGCTCGAACGCGTGCTGACACAGCCCCGCCCAGGCCGCCGCCCGGTCGAGGGGCGACGCCTGCTCGTCGGCCTGGACCACGGACTGCCATAGATCACGGGCTTCGTCGAGCATGGCGCTCGGCGGCTCTCCGGGACGCTCCGGCCCGGCTGCCGGCCCCGCCCCGGCGCGATCGGTGGACGGAGCGCCGGCGGACCGGGTGTCTCGCGCCGGCCGCATCCCGCGCCGCCAGCGCTCGGCCGGGCCGAGGGACCTCGCGAGCGATCGGCTCTCGCGGCTGTAGAGCACCGACGCGAGCGCGACCCGAGCCGGCAAGAACCCAGGGTTCTTGTTCAAGCTCGTCCGCAGCGCCTCGGCGGCGGCGATCGGCTGGCCGTCCTTCTGGAGCGCCAGGCCGAGACGGTAGTGCGCCAGGGCGAAGGCCGGGTCCACGCCGACCGCGGCGCGGAAGCTTCGGATCGCCTGGGTGAGGGCGTCGGGATCCTGCTCGCCGCTCTGGATCGCGTAGCGCTGCCAGTACTCGAGGCCCTCCCGGAAGCGCTCGAACGCCGCCCACGAGCGCGTCATGCCGACACTGGCCAGGCTCGGCTCGGCGCTCATGATCCGGAACGCCAGCTCCAGCGCCAGGTCCTTGAACGCGCTGGCGGGCGTCAGGCGGTCCGGGAACTGCTCGGTCGGCCGCAGCCTGGCCTGCCACACCTCTCCCGAGCTCGACCGGACGAGCACCGTGTAGCCCTGGGGATCCGCGAGGACGTTGCCCTCGATGATCCGCACGCCGAGCAGCCAGCGAACCGGCTTGACGATCGGCGTCAGCACGAAGCCGAGCGGAACCTTGACGCCCACACCCAGGTCGAGATCCGACGGCCCGGAAAGGAACGGGTCGATGCTGCCGGAGCCGCCGGCGGCGATGGTCCGGAACTGGACGCCCCGCAGCGGATCGGGGGGCAGAAGGAGGATCACGTCGGGCTGGAGATCCTGCGTGAGCGCGCCGAGCGTGTTGACGAGGTGATCGAACACCGCCTGGCCGATGGCGGCTTGCTGCTCCACGCTCGGGACCTCTCCCGCCTTCGGCTTGACCACCGAGGCCTTGAACGGCTGGAGCATCGTCTTGCCGCGATTGGGAATCTCGAAGAGAACGACGGCCACGACCAGCAGGACGGCGAGCTTCAGGAGCCCTTCGGGAAGCGGCCGCAGGCTGAGCAGGCGGGCGGCCGCGCTACGGAGGGTCTGGAGCGGTAGGGCGAGCCAGGTGCGCAGGGTCGACCAGATCGCCCCCAGCCGGGACTGCTGGCTCGCGAGCGCCTCGTAGGCGGACGGGAGCGTGTTCACCATGAACGCCCGCAGGGGGCCCTCCGCGGTCAATTCGGCGAGACACGTCCAGGCGACGGCCAGGACGATGAGCGCCGCGACGTGCGAGAACCGGCCGATGTAGAAGATGTCGATCAGCGTCGCCCCGATGGTCACGAGCGCCAGGAGGGCGAGCAGCCGCCCGTACTCCTGCGACACGCGCTCCCGGACCATGGTCAGCTCGTCCTCCCAGCCCTCGACCACGATCTCCTGCCAGGCGTACGCGGCGGCGAGTCGGGCGCGGCGCGGCAGGGACGCCAGCCAGGGCCAGGCGCCCCGGGCGCCGCCGGGCGCTGCACGAACCAGCAGCACGCCAAACGCGAGAAGCAGGACGACGCCGGCGCCGAAGACCCAGGCCCACAGGCGCTCGGACATCGGGTCGCCGAAGGACCGGCTGCGCGCAGCCCACGCCAGGCCGACCAGCAAGACCGCGAACGCGCCAACCCGCACCCGGCGGTCGGTCACCCCCAGGATCGTGATCGCGCCGTCCAGGAAGCACGCGCTGACCCACAGGAGGAGCGGCGGCCACCAGAGGTCGTACGCGTAGATCCGGAACGCCTCCGTCTCGTCCCCGTTCAGCGTCGTGATGCGCATCGTGGCCAGGACGCCCACCACCACACCGAGGAAGAGCAGAGCGGCCAGGCGCCCCGGTCGCGCTGACTTGAGGCGCTGGACGTGCAGCCCCAGGCTGGCCGCGAGGGCCAGCCCGAGGACGAGGGCTGCCAGGCCGCGCCGGTGGCCGCGCGCCATCACCGAGTCGAACTCGGGGCTCAGGACGGCCTCGCCGAAGTGGAGCAGGACGAACAGGACCGCGCTCAGCCCCGCCAGGAGCAAGGTGAGGGCGCCGAACCGGCGGACGAACGGCGGGGCGCCTTGCCGGACCAGGCACCGGATGCCCTGCACGAGGAGCGCGACCGTCGACAGGATGATGCCAGCGGTCATGGGTTTCATATCGAGTCTCCCGCTACTGCCCTTTCGCGTCGGCAGTGCCAGGTCATGACGTCCGCTACCGGAACGCCTCGTCGGTCTCGGCGCCGGGCCGAGGCTTCCACGCGAGCGAGTAGTAGTGGCCCCGGTCGCGCGCCCAGGGATCGAAGGCGTTCACGACGGAGGCGAGCTCCGGGCCGAGCTCCGGGATCGTCCGGAGGAGCACCCGCTTCAGGGGCGACACCTCCGCGGCGCGACCGTCCGGCCCCGCCGGCTCCAACACCCGGCCGTCGGGCCCGTTGTCGGTGACCCACCGGACGCCGAGGTGGCCGTAGAACTCGGGGCGGAAGCTCGACGTGAAGAACCGGTCGCTGAAGAGCCGCCGGGACGCATTGAGGATGAACACCTGGAGCTGCGTCTCGGAGATGGCGAAGCCGTGGGGCCGCCGGAACTCGGCGAGCCAGCCCACGACGGTGTCGACGTCCTCGACGTTGTCCACGACGCTGCCGTCGGGATGCCCGAGACAATCGTTGATCGGCGTACCGTCGTCGTTCACCTGCGCGGCGGTGATGCGCTGCCGGGCGTCGCAGCGGTGCTGCCCATACACCTCGCGGAGGATCCGGACCAGCCGTTCCTGCTCGATCCGCTCGGGCGCCCCGGCGGGGAGACGGTCGTCGACGAAGTCGTCGAAGCTCGTCAGCGGCCGGAGGCCATACTGGCGGCGGAACTCGTTGAAGCGCGGCACGCCGCGCTCGCGATCCCGGACGAGGTCGAGCGCCACGACGTCGATCCGGCCGGTCGGGCTCCTCGTGTCCGGCCGGGCGAGGCCCTGGAGGAACCGGGGGTGGTTCTGGAGCGTGAGCAGACCGGCGCGCTGGCGGCCGAGCGACAGGACCCAGTTCGCGAGCCCTCGCTCGCGCATCGCCGCCGTCGCCCGGCCGCGCAGCGTCTCCACCACCGGAATCCTGAGCCGGACGATGTTGGGCTCCGTGTCCCACTCCCGGTACTCGAGGAGGTCCGGCACCATGGGGTGCAGCCGGTAGACGGTGACGAACTCCTCGGGAAAGTTGAACGGCGAGCCGAAGTGGTTGGTCCCGCCGTTGACGTCGTCCTCGTTCGCGAGGCTCCAGAGGTCCCGCTTGGCGGGATCGGGCCGCGCCAGGCGGCCCCCGTCGGCGTACCGGCGATTCCCGAGCCCGAAGATGCCCGGCCCCGAGGCAAAGACCGAGTACCACGCCGTCGCCTTCTTCGCGTCCTCAGACCGCGCGAGGGAGCGGAGCACCTTCTCGAGCGCGGCCTGCACGAGCTCGTGGCCCGCCAGGAGGCCGGACCAGTTCGCCTGGAGCGCGAGGTGGAGAGGCTCGTTGTAGAGAAGCTGGGGCGTCCACTCGAGGGTGTGGATCTTCGCGATCTCCGCCGCGACCACGAGCCGCGCGACCTCGAACAGCTCGTCGGCGCTCACGTCGCGATAGCGGAGGACCCGATCGGGACGGGCCGGGTCCCTGAGGCCCGAGTCGCCGTCGGGCGCGGCGGCAGCCTCCTTGCGGAACGCGGCCACGAAGAGGTTGTGCTCGCGCACGAAGACGGTGTGGAAGACGCTCAGTCCCACGGTCCAGTTGTCCGGAAACGCCGTCGCCTCCTGGCCCGCCCACAGCGGGTTGGCGGGATCGCCGGCCTCGAGCACGGGCAGGTACCCGAGCCGCTTCCCCGCGCCCCCACGCTCCCCGACGGGCAGCAGGGCGAGCTTCGCCGGGTCCGTGGGGTCGCGCTTGACGCGCCGCCGGGAGACCTCGTCGTGGCCGTAGAGCTGCGAGGCGTCCCACCAGGCGGTGACGGTGTTGCGGGTGGTCCGGTAGGCGCGGCCGAGGCGCTCCTGGCCCGGGGCCCCGAAGCCGGGTGGATCCCCGGCCTCGGCGAGGTCGGCGACGTCGATCCGGTCGTCGGGGCGGCAGCCGAGGCGGGCCACCTCCTCACGGCTCAGCGGCCGCTCGACGTCGCCAACCCGGCGCGTCTCGCATCCCATCGCCATCGTCCCGGGCGCGTTGCGGCCCTCGGTGAGATGCGAGAACCAGTCGTGCGTCATGAACTGGATCCAGAACGCCGCGAGCACGTTGAGGAACGGCGCCTTCCGGTAGTCGCACTCGGCGTCGGCCGAGTGACCAGGCAGACCCTGCCCGCCATGACAGCGGTCCGGTGACGGCGACGGCCGGCTGAGCAGGAGACGGCTGATCACCTGGGGATCGGGACGGAGCAGGCCGAGACGCGCGCCATGGCGGTTCCGGGTCAGCTCGTTGCGGGCCAGCTCCGGGAAGGTCGCCTCGAACTCGACGTTGCGGGCGAACGGCATGCCGGTGGACCCCATGAGGGGATTGCGGGTGTCGTTACAGATCCCGGTCAGGGTCCGGTGGCGAATCAGATCGCCCGCGCAGCGCTGCTCCCCGTCTCCCCCGACCAGGGCGTGGTGCGGGTGGCCGCGAGGCAGCCGCATCGCGGGCCAGACCCGGAGCGCGGGTCCCGGTGTTCCGTCGCGCCCCTCGACGTAGTCCCGGTACGTCCCGCTGTTGTCGAAGAGATTGAACCGAATCAGCTCGATGCGCTGGTACTCGAGGTCGATGAGCGCGCCGTCGATCCCTCGCCGGTCCGGCTGGAGGAAGTGGATCCCGCCCGGCGCGCCGGGTGCGGACACCCGGCTGCCGCTGTCTCCGGTGGCCCAGTACTGCGGCCAGTCGACCCAGGGGCCGCGCCGGAGCTCGACCGCCCGGGCGCCCCCACGGCATCGGGCACGGCTCTCGTCGACCGTGCCGAGGAATCGCTGAGCGCGATCCTCGGCGACCGGACGAAACCCCGCCCAGAGCGTTCGGAGACACGCCTCGAGGTCCGGGGGGGCATTCCCGCAGCCGCCGAGGAACAGCGCGATCCCGCACGCGCCGAGGAAGCCCGCCCGGACCCGCCGGCCTCGATGCCGCGGCCACCGCCGGCGGTGAACGCCACGCTCCACCGCGAGACGGCCCGTGACGAGGTCTGGGAGGGCGCGCATGGGCTCAGCCGCCGAAGCCGGTGAGGTAGCGCAAGGCCCGGATGCCCGGCAGGAAGAAGTACGCCCCGCCGCGGACGGTGACGAACTGCGGCAGACCCGTGATGCGGCGCCGCACGCCCGCGTCCTGCGGCAGGGAGAAGGTATCCGTGGCCGGACAGCCGGGCACACGCTCCCTGGTTCCCATGAGCGGATCGCTCTCCTCGGCGAGACCGCCGAACTTCGTGCCCAAGAGCCAGGCGCTCTGCACGAACTCGAACTGCCGGGCGATGCTGGCGTTGAGGCCGATGAAGTACAGCCCTCGCTCCTCGTCGTCAGGGTCGCCGGGCCGGATCGCCTCCTCGACGGGCATCGACGGGCCATACTCGCGCCCCCGCCGGAGAATCCGGTGGAAGCGCGTGGAGGAGACCACGTCCTCGCGGATGCCCTTCCGGCCGAATCCGAGCGTGCGGACGAGTCGACTCACGAACCCGACCGGATGGCCCGGCAGGTCGGCGTTGCGCGGGTTGGCGCGGCGAATGTGGGCGCCGAGCGGACAGTCGATGCCGTGGGGGTCCGACTCGAAGGTGAACTGATTGTACCGGACGTCATCCGGATCCTCCGGGTCGATCCCGGGAATCGGCCGGCCTTCCGCCGAGACGAGCGGGTCGCCGGACATGGTTCGACCGACCATCGCCTCGGCCAGCGCGCGGCGAGCCTGGGCGTCGCCGTTCGCCTGCCGCTGGAGGAACTGCCAGAAGCTCCGGACGTCCTGCCGGAGCTGCCGTATGACGAGATAGGTGCCGTTGCAGCCGACGTCGCGGCGGCCCGGGACGTCCTCGGCGAGAGGCAGCTCGCCCCGGGGATCGTCCGCCCCGTCGATGAGCGGGCGGTCGGTGTACTGGCCGTACTCGTTCGGATAGCCGAGCAGGAATTCTCCCAGGGCGACGACATTGCCGTACTCGATCTGGTCGCTCCCGTCGATGACTCGCCGGCGATCCCAGTCCAGCACCGGCTGGCTGATGCCGTCGACGAAGCCGAAGGCCTCCACGCCGTCGAGCGGCGCCGGGGGCGGGGTCGAGAGCACCTGGAACGCGGCGTTCCAGGGGTCCCGCATCACCGTCCGCGCCCAGGCGTCGAGCAGTCCGAGCTCCGCATAGAGCAGGACGAGGACGTGCGGGATCTTGCCGGGCCCTCCCCACTGCCAGCTGGACGGCGCGCTGGCGCCCACGTCCCCCAGCCGTCGAGAGCGGCCCTCCTCGCCGGCGAGGCCGGAGACGAACTCGGGGGAGAATCCCGAGACGATCGGCGCCGGGACCGCCAGCGCCTCCAGCCCCTCGCGGGTGAAGGCCACTTGCAGCGCCGTCCGGGGCCGCGGCAGGGCGCGGACGGCGGTCGTGACGGGCGCCGCCCGCAGCCACGCGCGGGCCGCCCGGGGATTGGCGATGCGGAGGAGGAAGAAGCGGGCCTCGGTCATGTGGCCGTGGCCGTGGCGCACCAGGCCCTGCACGTCGCTGAAGTCCACCGCGGCGGGTGGCGTCATCGTCGGGCGTCCATCAGAGGAGACGCAGCCATTCCCGGGCCTCGTCGTCCGTCATCGACGGCTGCTCCAGGCCCGCGCGGATGCGGCTGTTGCGCAGGAGCTCGAAGGCGGTGAGGCCAGGATGGGCGTTGTACCAGACCTCCGTCGGCAGCTCGTGCCGCCGGATGAAGTACTTGAACTTCTGCTCGGCCTTGGCGCCGCCGAAGATGAGCCACCGGGTGCGCGGGTAGCCGACGGCATTGCCGAACACGACGTTCAAGCCGAAGGCGACCTTGTTGATGAAGTCGTCCGTGTAGCTCTCCAGGCTGCCGTCGTAGTTGCTGACGAACAGCAGCCGGCGCTTGTTGTCGAGAAACGTCCAGCGCGCGAAGTGGATCGTGTTGGCGCGCCCGAGGAAGCCCCGCGAGTAGACGTGCCGCACCGTGTAGCTCACGAGCCAGAACATGAAAACCAGCGTCGTGCGACGAAACCAGCCCGGCTTGAGGGAGCCCATGATGCCGACCTGGTTCGTGACGTCGTGGTCCTCCAGGTCGGCCAGGCGCGCGAGGTGCTCGGGATCGGGCCGGGGGGCGATCTCGGGATCCGCCCGCTCCCGGCGGCGCAGCGCAAGCGCGAAGAACGGCAGATAGAGGAGCAAGAGCGGGAGCGCGAGGAGAAGGACGAGGGGCACGCCGACCGCATGGAGCAGGCTCCGCAGCCGCCAGCCCCGCGGCGTGGGCGCCGCCGCGGTCAGAGTGAGGCGACCGGCCTGGCGCTCCCGGGCGACGAACGCGCGGAGGTCGTCGCCGATCTGAGCCGGCGCCCGGCCGGCCAGCGCCGCCGCGTTGGCATCGAGGTAGGCCTCCAGCGCCTGGCGCAGCGCGCTCTCCTCGCGGATCTGCCGCACCGTTCGGCCCACCCAGTTCACGTAGTGGGCGGCGGGCGGATGGTCTCGCGCCTTGATCCACTGGAGCAGATCGCCGGCCGCCGGGCCTCCTTGGCAATGGGAGAAGATGCGCCGGAGTCCCGGCTCCGCGCGCGCCGCCAGATCCGCGAGGAAGTCGTCCGCCGGTCCGTCACAATCCCCCATGAAGGCCAGGGCCACGAGATGGCTGGCCGGCGTCACCCCGTGCTCCGCGATGTCCTTCGCCGTCTGGTCGTCGAGCACGGTGAGGCGCGCGAAGTGCAGACGATCGAATCGGCCGAAGGGCACGAGGCTGTTGTCCGGATCCGCCACCCCCGGCCGCCGGTTCATGGAGGCCAGCAGTGCCCTCAGTTCGCTCTCGCGGCCGTCCTCGAGCGCCGCCACGACCGCGAAGCTGGACTGCGGCGTCATGACCCCGTCAGAACTTCAGGGCGAAATCCATGAGGCGTCTCTTGTTCCAGTAGACCTTGCCCAGATACAGGCCCGGGCCGATCTGGCGGATCTCGTCGCGAATCCACTGTGCGACGAGCGAGGTGTCCGAGTAGTCGAGGACGATGCACTCCTTGCCGTCCAGCCAGCTCGGCGCCTTGTACACCCTGGCGATGATGGCGTTCAGGCCGAAGGGCAGGATCCGGTTCTTCAGCTGGCCCTTCTTGCCATCGAAGGTCTTGCCTTGCCACGCGAAGTGGCTGACGATCTTCGCCATGTCGGCGGTGTAGGTCGTGCCCGGAGCGACGATCGCGGTGCCGTCCGCCTCGCCGTCGGGAATGTCGCCGGGCGGGCTGTTCGTGAACAGCTCGTCGAGCTGGACCTGGGACATCGTCATCAGCTGGGGCACGTCGTACGCCATGGCCGTCGCCTCCTGTGCTGTCAATCTCTCGCCGCGGCGAGGATGTCGTCGGCCGCCTTCTCGGCGACCATGTAGATCGCGCTGGCGGGGAAGAAACCCGGGATCCGAGGGAAGACCGACGCGTCGACCACACGGAGGCCGGCGGTGCCGTGCACACGGAAGTCGGTGGTCAGCACCCCGCCCTTGTCCCGGGGGCCGATCGCGCAGCTGCAGGACGCGTGATGGCCCCAGGCGTGATTCCGCGCGAATTCCCGCAGGTCGGCGTCGGACTGCACGTGCCGGCCGGGCAGCTCTTCCTCGGCGACGAGCCCGTCGCGCACCAGCCCGTCGGTGATGCGCCGGGCGAGCCTGATGCCCGCGACCACCGAGTCCAGGTCCTCCCCCGACGCGTCGCTCCCCTCTTCGAAGTAGCGGAAGTTGACGTGGGGCGGCTCGCGCGGATCGGCCGAGCGCAGGGTCACCTCGCCGGCCCGGTTGTTCGTGTGGGCCTTCAGGATCGTCCACGTGAGCTGGTCGAGGCGCTGGGCGATGGGCAGGGAGTACCCGGGATAGTAGCCCTCGAACCGCGCGAGCAGGCCGAAGCAGTAGAGATCCGGCAGGGCGCGGGCGGGCGCGGAGCGCGCGGCCACCCCGAGCAGCGCGCCGTTGCTCGCGTAGACGCCCTTCCGCCGGTTCGCCCACTCGCGGTGCTGCGGGTCGTCTCGTGTGAACCGGGCTCCCGCGAGCACCTTCCAGTGGTCGAAGTTCATGCGGTACACCACGCCGATCTCGTACCGGTCCTGGAGGTTCCGTCCCACACCCGGAAGCGGCACCCGGACCTTGATGCCGTGGCGCTCGAGCGCCTCCCGCGGCCCGATGCCTGACAGCATCAGGAGCTGGGGCGTGTTGAAGGCGCCGCCGGCCAGGATGACCTCCCGCGACGCGCGCACCTCACGCCGCTCGCCCGGCGCGCCGCTCGGGCGCCGGTGCGCCTGGTAGAGGCGCTCTCCGTGGAGGTACTCCACGCCGATCGCCCGGTTCGCCCGGTCGAGGAGCACGCGGGTCGCCAGCGCGTCGAGCTCGATCCGCAGGCACTCCGGATGCCGCCGGGCGACGTCGAGGACGCGCTCTCGCGAGCCGGTCCGCGCGTGATTCCAGGTCGTGAGCGGCGTGTAGCCGATGCCGACGGCGTTGCGCTTCACCAGCCGCCAGTCGTTCGGATCGGCCTTGCCCTGGATCAGCCACCACAGCCGCGTCAGCCACGGGGCGACGGCCTGGTTCGCGCGGCGAGCGGATTTCTTCATGACCTTCCGCAGGGCGCGATCCCGCAGCGCGGGTCGGACGTCCGCCCGCTCCGTGGAGAGCCATCCCGCAAAGCCATGGCGCGTGAGATCGATGCCCAGCTTCGCGAGCCAGCGGTGCACCGGGCGGTGGTGACAGTTCTCGAGTCGCCGGAAGTACCGGTGCATGCTCGCGGCGCTCCAGGAGGGATCTCCGGTGAGCGCGGCGATGCCGTTCCAGTCGTCCTCGTGCGGATACACGAAGATCAGGGCGTTGTGGGCGGTGCAGCCCCCCAGGGTCCCGGCCCGCGGATAGAACACGCCGTCGACAAACCGGTCGTTCCACGTCTTCCGGTACTTCGGGTCCTGGTGCTGGCGGGCGTCGCTCTCGTAGTGCCGGACGAAGAAGTCCCATGTCATCGCGTCGTTCTCGGACGCGAAGGCGTGGAAGGCGGGCACGTCGTAGTCCTCGGGCAGACGCTGGCCGTCGGGGTCGACGGGGTCCCCGCCGACCATGTGGCGGGGGTTCCCGCCCGCTTCGAGCAGCACGACGGTGTGGCCCGCCTCGGCGAGGCGGGCGGCCAGCGTTCCACCGCCCGCGCCCGAGCCCACCACGACGTACTCGCAGTCGGCCCGGCGCGGGGTGTCCGACGACATGCGCGAATCGCTCACCCTAGAAGGTCTTCAGGAACTCGATCAAGGCTCGCTTGTCCGCGTCGCTCAGCCCGGGCTCCTCGGTGAAGGCGCCCGTTCCGAAGTAGTGACCGCGGTTGACGACGAAGTCCGGGCACTTGTTGAGCTCGAGGAGCTGCGGCACCAGAGGGGCGAACGCCTTGCGCACCTCCTCGTCGCTGGACGCGCGTTCCACCTTCTTCAGGGCCTGGACCAGGTCGTGCAGCATGGGCAAGAGCTTCTTGATGTGTGCGGCGCGCTCCGAGAGATCGGCGCCGTCCGGCATCATCTCCAGATTCGCCATCAGGTTGACCGGGGTGCCCTTGGGAATGGGCCCGATCTCCACCCCGCCCTCGCCGAACGCCCAGGGCAGGTGCCGATTGAGCCGGCCCAGCAACGGCTGCAGCGCCTCGGGCAGGTAGCCGCCCGCCACCCGGAGGTAGCTTGGCGCGGTCGTCCGGTCGATCCAGCCGGGCACCCGGTCGCCGAGCACCGTGTCCTTCTCCCGGCGCTCCGGCCACAAGAGCTTCTCGATGGAGTCCTGGAACGACGCCATGCGCGCCTCGACGGAAGGGCTCCACTTGAAGTCGCCGAGGCTGTTGTTGAGGAGGAACGGCGCCGTCGACCAGACGCTGACGAGAGAGGCCGGCCGGGTGTAGCCGCGGCCGCCGGCCGGCATCTTGTGCGGGCGTGGCTGGCCGGTGAAAGGATCGTGCACCGTGATCGTCCCCACCGACGGCAGGTCCTTGTAGGACTGGGAGGAGAAGTTGTCCCAGATGTTGCCGCCGATCGCGTTGGTCGCCAGCGGGCTGCAGGCGTTCGTCTCGAGAAGCGTGACGGGCACCCGCAGCTCGTTCGACAGGAGGTTGCCCTCGAGGAAGTCCTTGGCGAGAACGATCTGCCGCATCTTCTGCTTGTACTCGTCGGTCTTGGTCCAGTCCCAGTACCGGGTCCAGCAGGTGAGGTAGCCGGGCCCCGCACAGCCGCCGGGATCGACGCCCGGCGCCGGGGTGGGCGCCTTGCTCGAGTGGCAGCGGGCGCAGCGCTCGGCGAACACGACCTTGCCCCGCTGGAGCACCGACTGGTCCTTCGTCAGGTACGCGGCGCCGCCGGGCGCGTCCTGCAAGCGGTGCGGGGTGGCGGTCTTCAGGAAGAACTGCGCCATGGCTGGTGTCTGGGTCTCGGTCGCCAGCCAGTAAGGGGAGTTCTTGCGGGCGACGCTGATCTCGATCGGGGTGATCGGCTTGCCGCCCACCAGGGCGTTGAAATGCAGCATCCACTCCTCGCTGAAGAGGCCGATGTTCAGGTACACGCGGTTGAGCGCCCCGAGCGCGCCCACCGAGTCGGAGCCGTCCTTGAGGACTTTGGGGGTCCAGACCGTGTTCGGCTTCTGGAAGAACTCCGTGAGCGGCCCGGCCTTGACGTAGTCGTTCAGCTGGGCGTTGTTCAGGCCGCCGCCCGCGAGCGTCTCCTTCCCCCACCGCTTGCCGATCTCGAGCCGCGGGCCCAGCAGGTAGACCGCGTTCATGGTGCGGGGGTTGTTGATGTAGTCCGTGGAGACGAGCGACGTGTCGAGCGCCCCCGGTCGCGACGTGTGAAGCAGCTGGAACATGTAGTTGGACTCGTCCTTCTTCCAGCTGAAGATCCGGTCGACCCAGAAGTACTGGGCGCCCACGTTGGAGGCGAGGTTCTCCCACTTCGGGTTCTCGGGATCGGCGGGCGGCTTGATCGGGTTCGGGCCGACGTGGCAGAACCCGCACGACATCCCCACGCGATACGGCCGCACGAGGTCCTTCGAGTTGTAGTAGGCCGGGTCGCTGTAGTACTTCACCGGGTCCCACTTCTTGGCGGCCGCCTCGTCGAAGGCGGGGTTCGGGAACAGGCGAAGGCCCACGACCCCGGACGCGTATCCGTAGTAGGACCCGGCGGGGATGTTGCGGCCGCGAGCGCCCACGCGGACCCCCGGATACTTCTGCTCGCTCTCGAAGGGATCGGCCGGGCAATCGGCGCGGCGGCGGTCGAGCCAGAGGCCGTGGCGCTTCTCGTCGGGACCGGTCGGCTTCTCGAAGCACGGCTCGTTGACGAGCCCGAGGTACCGCCAGCGGGTGTCGCGTTTCAGGTGCTCGAGGCTCTTGTCGGGGTGTGACGAGACGATCTTGAGCAGATCGAAGAGGCCGAAGCTGTCGACGGAGATCCTGTCCCAGAACCGGTCGTTCCCGCCCGTCCACACGATCCAGGTGTTGCGCCCCTGCACTTCCTCGCGCGTGAGGGCGCCCCCGCCGTCCATGTCCCGGAAGTAGTCCTCGTCGGCCGCGGGGAACGAGGCGACGGCCCGGCCGGCCGTGCCGGCCTCGTCGACGACCTCCCCGGGACGCGGGCCATCCTTCCCGCATCCGATCGAGAGCAGGGTGACGCTCAAGCCCAGCAGGATGCCCCTCCAGCGGACGTCATGGGCGGCCATGTGACGCTCCTTGTTTTGTGTGCACGCGCGGCGGCGGACCGGCCCCGGCCGACCTCGTTGCTTGTCGGCGCATCGTCAACTCGCTCGCCTTCCGGTTGCAGGGCTGGAAGTCGGTCTCGCTCGTGTCGGTCCGGCACACGATGATCGTGCCCTCGATCGAGGTCAGCTGGATGCGGTCATCGTCCACGAAGGAGCCGGTGAACCTCACGTTCCCGCCACTCTAGGCTGGGCGATGGCGGCGAGGAGGAGAGGGCCGGACGCCACCGTCCACAGGATGGACAGCGTCGTCGCGGCCCGCGCGACTCCTGTCACGCCTCTCGCCCGGACGACGTCCCCGAATGCCGCGCGGTGATCCGGCGCAGAACGCCCACCGCCAGCGCCGCGTCCTGGTACGTGTCCACGACTCGCTCGAGGCCGCGGTCCAGGAGCACTCCGAGGTCCGGGTTCGCCGGGTCCAGAGCCTGGTGGAGCGCGTCGAGATCCTCCTCGTCGAGATCGATGCCCTGGGTCCGCGCGTAGACGAGGACGGCGAGCCGAATGGTCTGGTTCTCGGGGCCGATGAGCGCCCGGATCGTCTCCACCAGCGCGCCCGGGGTCGCCTCGCTGAGCAGGACGCGCAGCGTGTTGGTGAGGATCCGCCGCCGGCCGTCGAGCTTGCCGTCCTGGAGGTCGACGATCACGTCGCGCGGCGTGCGGGGCGCGTCGTCCTTGAGGTCGGCCCGGATGGCTTCCGCCACGGCGCGCGGCAGCTCGGGCAGGGTCAGCGCGTCGCGCGCCAGCGCCACCGGCAGCCGCGGCACGAGCACGAGCACCGCGCGGAGCCCGGTCACGACGTCCACCACGAGCTCGCCCGTCGTCAGGAGCTCCACGACCGCCCGGGCCTCGTCGGCCCGGATCGGCACGCCGCGTCGGCGGCCGACCGCGTCGAGAGCCCGCCCGATCACGGCGGGAGTGATCACCTCCCCGACGAGCGGCTCCCGCTGCCGCTCTCGCGCGCCCACGGCCAGAAGCGCGATCAGCCCGGGCAGGGTGAAGCGGCCGTCCGCCGCCCGGTCGGGCGCATCGGAGGCGGACACGCCCGTGCGCGTCACGAAGGCGTCGGTCCGTCGGTTGACCTCGCGCAGCAGCTCTTGCGTTCTTCTCATGATCGCCTCCGCCGGCGCCTACTGGTCGAGCGGGAGCTCGGGCACCGGCCATGCTGGGGGCGGCCCCGCCCCGCCCGTCACCCGCCGTCGCATCGCCGCGTCACACACTGCGTAGCCCCAATTGATGAGCCGGCCCTGCTCGGTGTCCGAGAAGTCGTCGAGCCGCGTCCGCATTCCGGCGAGCTCGTGGATACGGCCGGGAAGGACCGGCAGGGCGTCGGCCAGGCCGTACTTCTTGATCTCGGTGTCGATGCCCCAGTACACGCCCTTCCGCACGCCGCGCTCGTAGTCCTCGACCAGAGCCCGCTTGCGAAGCCCGCGGGACTGATTGGTCGCGACGTCGAGGGCCCGCAGCACCTGGCCGTGCCACGAAGTCTCCGGATCGACCGCGAGCCCGAACGGCGCGCCGGCATCGCTCACCAGCACCGTGTCGTAGCGGTTCCACACGGTCTCGAGGCCGAGGTT
This sequence comes from uncultured Candidatus Rokubacteria bacterium, assembly GCA_963812945.1. GTDB lineage: Bacteria > Methylomirabilota > Methylomirabilia > Rokubacteriales > DASRDR01 > DASRDR01. The sequence continues at coordinate 195,697 of CAWEXD010000004.1, forward strand.
GTCGTACGCTCCGCCGTCGGTCAGGAGGACCCGCTGGCGGTACTGGATCTGGTCGAAGAGATCGGCGCCCTCGACGCGCTCGAAGGCGCTCGGATCGGTCTCGACCGGGACCGGCGAGAGGAAGGGCGGGAAGGCGCTCGAGGCGGTGACCGCGAGGGCGACCGGGAAGGCCGGCTTCCGGATGAGGCCGATCCGGTAGTCGCCGGCATACGGCTTCGAGAACCGGAAGCTCACCCCGGTGCCGAGGTTCGTCGCGTTGATCACGAAGCGCGGGCGATCGGGCAGCTCCTGGAGCGTGGCCGCGCCGTAGAGGTGCTCCGCGTAGGCCGCCTGCAAGATGCCGCTCGGCTGCCGCCCGGGGAGCAGCGTCCCCAGCCCGATCGCGGGCGCGTCGACTGTCCGGTGGCAGAACGCCCGGAGCGGCTCGACCATCAGCTCTCGGAAGTTCGCGGCGACATCGCCCTGGAACCGGAGCCCCGTCCAGCGGGTGGCGAGGACCCCGGCGGTGATCGAGCCGCCGGAGACGCTCGACACGCGGTCGAGCTTGGCGAGAACGCCGAGCTCGTTGAGCCGCCAGAGCGCGCCGCAGTGGAAGAGCGTCGCGCGGAAGCCTCCGCCCGAGAGTGCTAACCCGATGCCTGGATCGACACCCTCGCTCCCGAACGGCATGACGTGAGTCCCCCGCGCAGCCCCGAGTAGAAACAATGCGGGCGACACCTTTGCAGCAACGCGAGTGCCAGTGGCGCCTGGCGCCGCGAGCGCTGGTGCCACGCGGAGTTAGGGGCGCGCAGTGACGCGACCCCTGCACAGTCCACGTGGCAGGTCGCGGGAGAACCGCCGCTTCAGAGCTCGGAACGCCTTATCCCGCGGACCCTTAGCCGCCCTGCACTGTGGACTGTGCAGGGTGCCCTGTGGACTGTGCACATGGGCGGGCCGCGGGCGACGAGGATGCCACGGCCTTGGTCACGCTCGGAGGTGGTGGTGCACACCGGTGGTGCTGGCGTCACAGCGGGGACCCGGACGGGGACCGGCAGGGCCGGCCGCGCGGGGGACCGCGCCACCCCGCCCCACGATCATGGCCGACGTCGCGTGGGACGAAGTGGTGGGCCGAACCCGCTCGCGCGGGGCCACGTCCGCGCCAGCCCGACCATCGTCGACCGGCAGGAGTGCTACCGAGGTCAGGCTACCAGCGGCGGGGCCTCCGGGCCACGGAGGAAAGTCTTGGAGCCAGGGACCCAGTTTGGCATGCTCGAACTCAAGATGAGGTGCGCGTGCCTCGCTCGCTCATGTCGGCGATCGGCGTAGGGATGCGGCGTCGCCGGCCGCCCGCTCGCCGCGCTCGGCCACAGCGGAGGCCCAAGGTGCGGCTGGGCCCGTCCGCCAAGGACCTCGTCATCGTCAGCCGCGCGCTGGCCGATCTCGCCGAGTTCCTGCGGACCCCCCAGGAATCCAGGGGGCGCGGGCGCGTCATCCTGGACCGGCGGGTCGGGGAGCGCCGCGCGGCGGCCCTCTCGGTCGAGGACGAGCGCCGACGGCGTGACCGGCGCCAGCCGCCGCCCAGCGCGCGGGCGCTCATGGAGGTGCTGGGCTTCATGGTCGTCCCGGCGGGCAAGCCCCCTGTCGAGCCCAGCGCGCGCGGGAAGGCGGAACGGTCCGGTCGCGCCCCCCACGCGCCGCGCCGGGCTGCGCGGGCCGTCACCGGTCATCGCGCTCGGCGCCGCCGCGCCTGAGGCGCCCGGCAGTCCGGCAGCGGCCGCGAGCGCCGGCCCCGGAGAGATCGCCAGCGCTACACCAGCTTGATCGGCACCGACAGCTGTCCCGGGTCGCGTGTCACCACCTTGTAGCTCCGGCCGGCCTTGCGCTCCGCGTCGAAGAACTTCTTGATCCTCTGCCCGATCTTGGCCACCGCGAACTTGTCCAGCGGATAGGTCAAGTAGATCGTGAAGCCGTCGTCCGGCCGGGCGGCGGAGATCATCTCGAGCGTCTCCATGTCGGGGTTGTCGTGCTTGCCGTCCGCCGAGACGACGTAGTGCTTCGCGACGATCGTCTCGAAATAGCCCTTCTCGACGTTCCGGCTGCTGCCGTGGTGCGGCACCTTCAAGACGTCGACGACCAGCTTGCCCTTCTTCAGGAGCTTGGCTGACTTCAACCCGTCGAGGGTATGGTCGCCACGGCCGTCGCCCGTGAGGAGAATGCGCTTGCCCTGCGATTCGACGAGCACCACGATGCTCGAGAGGTTGTGCACCGAGTCGTCGACGTAGGCCGCGATCTCGGCGAGTCGTCCCCGGCTGCGCTCTTTCTTCAGGAGCGGCGCGATCTCGGTATTCCACTTCTGCTGCAAGGCCGTCAGCTCCGTCTTGCGCGGGCCGACCACGGTCATCCTGAGGTCGCCGACCGTCACGACCTTCGCGGGATTGGTGCCGAGCACGAGGCCCTTGAACGGGGCGTTTCCGCCGAGGCTCAGCGCGTCGAGCAGCTTGCGGAGGTCGCGTCCCTGCTTGACGCTCGCCAGGATGAGCGATCCCTCCGGCGCGAGGAACTCCTCGAGCGAGGCGGTGTTCATCGCCGAGCCGCTCCCGCCGACCTGGAGGTCGTCGTTGTCCAGGATGTCGTCGAACGAGTTGTGCCAGAAGCGACGGATCTTCCACGGCAGGGGCTGGCCCGACTCGCGCCGCTGGTTGAGCTTCCGGGCGAGCTCCAGGAGGCCGGCCACGTGGTCGTCGTCGATGTGGCTGACCATCATGAGCTCGACGTCGAGGGGCGTCCGGGCGTCCAGCCCGCGCTCGGCGCGGATCGCCTCCAGCCGCGGGCGCAGCGCGTCGTTGTAGACGCCGGGCGGCCCTCCGTCGATGACGGTCACCTGCGGGCTCTTCGCGGTGCCGGAGTGGAGGATGAGCGAGTCGCCGAACTTCGCGCGGAGCGCCTCGAGCACCAGCATGGGAAGCTCCTTTCCAGGATCTCGGCCGGGTCGCCTCGCCCGTCAGACCGACTGCAGGGCGCGCAGCACGTCCAGCATCCCGGCGCCCTGGAAGTAGCGCTCGCGGCCGAGGTCCGTCGCCGTCGAGCACAGGATCTGCTTGAGGCGCCCCGGCCGGCCGACCAGCTCGTTGTGCCGGGCCATCAGCAGCGCCGCGGCGCCGCTCACGTGGGGCGCGGCCATGCTCGTGCCGTCCTTGAGTCCGAAGCCGTTCTCCGGGACCGGCGCCGTGATCTTCTCGCCGGGCGCCACGAGATCCGGCTTGCTGCGTCCATCGCCGGTCGGCCCCCGGCTCGAGAAGTAGCTGACGCCGTAGGTGTGCGGCCGGTAGCGGTGCGTGGCCCCGACGGTGATGACCATCTCGGCGTTGCCCGGGTCGGTGACGCTGATGCTCAGGTACGCCTCGGCGACGCGGCCCTCCGCCGTCGTGTATCGCTGGCGCCCCTGGTTTCCGGCCGCCGCGACCACGACCACCCCCGAGGAGACCACGCGCTCGCACTCGTCACAGACGGGCGTGCGGCCGCACGCGTAGTTCGAGATCTCGTGAGGGATCGAGAGACTCAGGTTCGCGCCGTGCACGACGACGTACTCGTTGGTCGAGTTGAGGTAGCGCACGAACTGCAGCGCGGCCATGACGGCAAACTCGTCGCCCCGGCCGGTCTCGTCCAGCACGCGGAGGTCGTAGAGGCGGAGATCGGGGCAGACGCCGATCAGGTCCTCCTCGAGCCCCCCCTCGAATTCGTCCTTTCGCCAGTCGCCGGCCAGGATGCCGGCGACGTGCGTGCCGTGGTCGTTCCCGGGCCGCGCGTACTTCCCGTCATGGGGGACTCGGATGAGGGGAGCGACGAGGCTCCAGTCGACCGCGCGGCCGCGGCTCAGAGCGCCGTTGAGCTCCTCGAGCTGCCGCCTGAGCTCCTCGGCCTCGGCGGAACTGACCTTGAGCCGCTTCGCCAGCGGCGCGGGCTGCTTGCTCGGATCCGGGTCCAGCAGGAGATCGATCTGCGTGAAGTCGTACGTCTCGACGATGCGGGTGTAGTTCTCGGCCTTCCCCCTCTTGGTGCCGAACGGCACCTTGCTCACCGGCTTCCCGTCCGGATCGCGCAGCCGGAAGGCCGAATGCCGGGCGTCGATGCCGCTGTCGATGACCGCCCACGCCAGGTCACGGCAGGAGATCTTGAAGAGGAGCCGGGCCGCGTCGGCCTTGATGGCCAGCGTCGATTGCGCGATGGTCGGGGACGCCTCCCGGTTCAGGTTGACCGAGTACACCAGGGCGGACGTGTCCTGGTTCACGCCCCGGACCATCTCGGCCGCCGCGCGGACCAGCGGCAGCCAGTCGGCCGCCGTCGCCGCGGCGACGCCTTCCTTGGTGTCGGTGAACGCGCGGGGCAGCTGGCCGCCTGTTCGCACGATGGCCAGGGCGCCCACCACCCGGATCAGCCACAGGAGATCCGGCGGCACCCGCCGCCGGCGCTTCTTGCTCTTCGGGCCGGGAGCGATCCCCGGATTCTCGGGATCCTTGATGGCCTGCGCCAGCCACCGCTGCGAGGCCTCGGACTGGATGTCCGAGACCTTCCAGTCCTTGGTGAGCCGTGCCCACCACCTGGTCATCGGCAGCACGACGCGGATCAGGTCCTCGAAGTGCAGCGTGGCAGCAACCGTGGACTGGTTGTAGGCGATGCGCGGCGGCGCCGGCTCGTGACCGAACGCGCGCCACGACGGTGTCCGGCGCTCGATGGGCAGGCGTTCCCGGATGAGGCGACACACCTCACCGGCCGCCACATCCCGGAACGGCGTGAGCAGGAGCTTCAGCGGAAGAAGCGGCGCGGTCGGCGGAGCCGGTCCGCGGGCACCCGGGGGGCGGCCCTCGGGCGGGGCCACCGGCTGCTTGGCATACTCCAGCCAGACGTCGGGAAGCACCGGCGAGTCCTGGGTGAACCTCCGGGCCCGCCCCGTCCCGAAGAGCAGCTGCTCCATCAGATCCCGGTCGAGCTTTTGCAGAGGCGTTGCCCGCGTGCGCTTGGTCGCCATGGGTCGTGGCTCCGATCAGTTCCCGCGTGGGCCTTGTTCGCTCGCCGTGAGTCGCAGTAGCCTCCGGTCGTGCCAATGGTCGTGCCAACGGTCATAGAGGTCGAGGCGATCTGCGCGACCCCCGATCCGGTCGTGCGAAATCTCCGGATCACGCAGGTCTACTCCGAGCTCTCGAGCGCCCTGGCCGCGCGCACGGGCGCCGGCGCCAACTGGTGCACCTTCGCGACGTGGGCGTCGAAGCAGGCGGGCCAGACGATCCGCCAGGAGGATCTGGCGCGGCGCATCGAGGACGACCTCGGAGGGTCGGAGGCGGTTGGCCTCACCGTCATGCGGATCCAGCACTTCCTCCGGGCGATCGGGCACGCGGCCGACGGCCACCGCATCGCGCGCGCCCTCCGCGAGGCCGCGTCGCCGGCCCGGAAACTGGCCCGGACCAGCGACGCAGTGGCCCGCGGGAACCTGAAGGTGTTCGAGGAGGTCGGGCGCGAGTTCGCACGCTTCCTCGCGATGCTCGGGGCGCCCGGCGCGAGCGCGCCGGAGGCCATCGAACGCTTCTGTGAGGGGCTGCGCCCCGGGGATCCTCCGGAGGGCCAGGCGGGCCTGCGGGCGGCCTTCGCCGGCTACCACCGCGCCTTGACGACGACGGGCGCGAAGCCGCGGGCCGAGGGCCTCTTCCTCGCCAACCTCCGCATCGGCCTTCACGAGCAGACGCGGCTTCAGCCGGAGATCCGGGAAGCGCTCGAAGCCCCGGCCGTGGACCCCCGCGAGCTCAGAGAGCGGCTGCTCGAACAGCTCCTTCTCGACGCCCCGTGGCTCACGTGGGCGCGCATTCGCCTCGAGCGCTGGCGGGGGCGCCTCGATCTCCTCGACGAGGCGTGCCGCCGACTGGCCGAGGCCCTGCGCGAGGCGGTGCGCGAGGCGGTGACGGAGAAGCTGACCACGCTCGCCCTGCCGGGGGAGACGCTCCGGCTGGGCCGGGACGTGCCGGGGGCGTTCTCGGAGGACCTGCGCGCGCTGGCCGACCCCGACCTCGTCGCGCTGCTCGCCACGATCGATCCCGCCCCCGATACGCCGGTGGGCTCCGGGGCCGGGGACTGGTCGAGCCTGGCCGAGCGCATGCACTTCATCGCCGATCTGTTCCGCACGCGGCACGGGATCCTAACGCTCCTCGACCCGCCCTTCTCGCCGGACCAGGCACGGGCCATCAAGGCCGGCCACCGCCCGGCGGGCCGGCTCTGAGGGTCGACTCACCGTCGCGGCTACGCGCCCCCATGATCCTCAGTCCTGGACGGCGTGGCCCATCTCGACGCGGCCCCGGACGGCGCGGAGCTGTTTCTCGGTATTGCTCCCCAGGGTCTTGCCGCACCGGCCCACCTCGTCGTTCTCCAGGATGAGCGCCGTCGTCTGCGGCGCGGCCATCATGACCGACTTGACGGTCTCGATGTAGTTCGACCAGAAGTCGCGCAGCTCCTTGCGCTGGTCGCTCAGGTGGGCATCGGGGTCGTGGCCATGGAAGGACCAGTTCCACCCGGCATAGGAGCGCGACATGGTCCACCAGAGGGCCGTGTCACGGCCCCGGAACCCGGCCTTGCGCATCCGGCGCGGAACCTCCTTCATGTCGGCGAGGACGAGCTTGGTCGGTCCTCCCCGGCAGTACCGTCCCAGCCAGGCCTTGAACGCCGGGTCGATCTGCGTGAGGGCGCCCGGAACCCAGACCTGGTGGTCCACGAGCACGTTCACCGTCGCGGCCTCGTGCGTGATCGGCGTCTCGTCCCCGGATGCGGGGTCCGGCGTCGTCCCGCCGGGAGTGGGCAGGGGTTCGACCACGGGCGGCACCCGTGGCTGGGGGGGCGCTGCGGCCGGCAGGGTTCTGATGGTCAGCGCTCGCGTCGCCGGTATGGCGCCGCGCTTCGGAACGATCACCGTCACCTCGACCTGGTACTCCGTGTCGGGGGTGAGGGGCGCCAGGGTCCGCTGGTGGTCGCGCTGCCTGGCGGCGTCGACCACCTCCGTCCACGCTTCGGTCAAGGCCGTGCGGTAGCGCACCACGCCGCTCGATCGCCGATCCGTCTGCCACTCCACGCCCGCCACGTCGCGAGCGACTCCGAAGGGACGCGGGCCCACCGTGAACGTCGGGGGCGGCACCGGTTCGGGCGCGGCCCCCCCGGAGGACTCCAGCTCCTCGAGCAGATCTTCGAGCCAGCCCATTGTTAGTCTCCTCCCGATGCGGAGCTCGCGGGACCTGAGCGCACGTTCGCCTCCGTTGACGGTCGGATCGCGGCGGCGATGCTGGGGGGTGCATGGCCCGTGCCGGGCGTGAGCGCCCTGACAAACCCCATGGGCCATCGGCAGTTGTGCGTCATGGACCGACAGGGCGCCCGGCCGGCCCTTGCACAGCCCACTGTGCAGCCCCCGTGGGGCCCTCGGGGCCATGGACGGCGTGGCGCCTTATTATTCAGCGAGCTACAGGCACTGCACTGTCCACAGTGCACCCTGCACAGTCTAGTGTGCAAGGGTGAGCCGCAGGAGCCCGCGCCGTCGGTCCCTGCGCCGATCGGCCGGTCCTCCGGCGATCGGCGGGCCGTGGACCGCTGGCCTCGACGCCTACCCGGTCGTGCCCGCGGGCCGCTCGGGAACCGCTGGCCGCTCCGGCTGCACGTGCCCGCACCGACGGCACGTCCTGAGCTCGACGCTCGCATCGAAGCGCTGAATGGCCACGCGCAGCTCGCCCTCGATGTTCGCCACGTGCATCGTCACCTCGTGGAGGAGCGCGTCACACCGCTCGCAGAGCCAGAGGAGCGACTCCGTCTGGTCCGGGCGCCGCTTGACCTCCACCACGAAGCCCCACGTCCCCTCCGGCCGGTGGGGCGCGTGGGGCGTGAGCGCCGGCACCAGGAGGAGCTCCCCCTCGCGGATGACCTGCTCGTGACGCCGCCCGTCCTCGAGGTACTCGAGCGTCATGTCGCCGCGGAGCATGTAGAAGATCTCGTCGGACGGATCCACGTGGAAGTCCCGGCGGGCGTTGGGGCCACGAATGATCATGGCGGTGAACTGAGAGTCCTCCCAGATCACCTTGTTGCCCACCGGCGGCTCGAAGTCCTGCCGGTGCTGCTCGATCCAGTCCCAGACGCCGCGCGAGACGAGGGGCTTCATGGGATGGCGGGAGGGAGCCGGGCGCCCATGTCGGGACTCTAGGCAGGGAGGGACCGACAGTCAAGATCGAGCCGGCCCGCCGCGCGCGCCGTTGTCCGGTCCTCTCCGCCCGCGCTACACTCCGGCTGCCACGGGCCTTCGGCGCTCGTGAAGACATACTTCCCTGACGGAGGGAGCGGCGGGATGGACATCGCCATCGTCGGCGGCGGGATCGGGGGGCTCACCCTCGCGCTGGCCCTCCACCAGAACGGCCTCTCCTGCCGCGTGTACGAGAGCGCGCCCGTGGTGAAGGAGCTGGGCGTGGGCATCACGCTCTTGCCGCACGCCATGCGCGAGCTGACGGCACTGGGCCTCGGCGAGGTGCTGGCACGCCAGGGCATCGAGAACCAGGAGAGCCGATTCTTCAACCGCTTCGGCCAGCTCATCCACGCCGAGCCGCGCGGGCGCCTCGCGGGATATCCCTTCCCCGAGGTGGGCATCCATCGGGGCCGCCTGCATCTGACCCTGTGGAACGCCGCCGTGGCGCGCCTCGGCGCCGAGCGTGTCCTGACCGACCATCAGTGCGTCGGGCTCGTGCAGGCCGACCGGGGCGTGACGCTCGCCTTCCGGTCCAGCGTGACCGGCGCGGCGCGGGCGCCGGTGGACGCCGACGTCGCGATCGCCTGCGACGGGGTCAACTCGGTCGTGCGCCGGCAGTTCTACCCGGGTGAGGACCTCCGCTTCATCGGCATCAACACGTGGCGCGGCGTCACGCGCGCCAAACCGTTCCTGACCGGCCGCAGCTACGTGCGCGCCGGATCGATCCGCTCCGGCAACATCGTGATCTATCCGATCGTCGACGACGTGGACGGCGAAGGACGCCAGATCGTCAACTGGACCGCCCAGGTCGCGCAGCCGGGCTACGACCGGAACGACTGGAACAAGCCGGGGCGGCTCGAGGACTTCATCCACATCTACGCGAGCTGGACGTTCGACTGGCTCGACGTCCCGGACCTGATCCGCCGCTCCGACGTCATCTTCGAGTACCCGATGGTGGACCGGGATCCCGTCGATCGCTGGACCTTCGGCCGCGTGACCTTGCTCGGCGACGCCGCGCACCCGATGTACCCGCGCGGCTCGAATGGCGCGGCGCAGGCCATCATCGACGCGCGCACGCTCGCCGATCGACTCGCCGCGGGCGGGAACCCGCTGGCCGCGCTCTCCGCCTACGAGGCCTCGCGCTCGGGGCCGACCGCCCGGGTGGTGCGCGCGAACCGCGACCATCCGCCGGACTACCTCATCGCGCGGGTGGAGGAGCTGGTGGGCGACCGGCCGTTCGACGACCTCGATCGCTACATCACCCGAGGCGAGCTGCAGCAGCTGTCCGACGACTACAAGCGGGTCACCGGCTTCGCGCTCCCGGACGTGATCGGCGGGACCCCGGCGTCGAGCGGCGGCGTCCGGCGCGCGGGCGGTCCCGGCTCGGGGTAGCCGCCCGAGCGACATTCGGCTCCGGCAACGATCCGGGACCCGGGGCGTTGCGGCGTCCGGCGCGGGCGCGCTACACTCCAGACCGCCAGCTAGACAGCCCAGCGACGACGACCGGCTTTGGGGCGGTCTCGGCGGCGCGGCGCCGGCGGGAGGACGACAGGTGCGATGGGCAGGTGCGCTGGACAGCCTCACGCAAGAGACGCCGAACGCGCCGGACCGGAACCGCTCGCGACCCGCTCGGCGGCTCGGGACCACTCCGAAGAACCCCCCGGACGGCGCCACGCCTGAGCGCAGGCTCAGGTGAGCGATCCTCACCGCAACCTCGCCGATCCGAGCACCCCGACGGGGCGGGCCGGGCCAGGGCCCGAGCGACACCCGGAGCCCGACCACGGCGGGCGGCCGCTCGACCACCCGCAACCGCTCGATTCTCCGTCCCTCGAGCTCGATGACGAGCGGAAGATCGTGTCGATCCTGTTCGTCGACCTCGTGGGGTTCGTGGCGCGATCGGATCGGGCCGACCCCGAGGACGTGCGGGCCACCCTCAGGCCCTACTACACCTGTGTTCGGCGAGAGCTGGCGCGGTGGGGTGGCACCGTCGAGAAGTTCATCGGCGATGCCGTGATGGCCACGTTCGGCGCGCCCGTTGCTCACGAGGACGACGCCGAGCGGGCGGTACGGGCTGGCCTCCGTGTCGTGCGCGCGGTCCAGGAGCTGAACGCGGCCGAGCCGGGACTCGGGCTGGCGCTCCGCGCGGCGGTCACGACGGGGGAAGCGGTCGTGGCGCGCGGAGCCCGGTCGACGCAAGGCGAGGGCATCGCGACGGGCGACGTGGTCAATACGGCGGCCCGCCTCCAGATGGTCGCCCCGGTCGATGCGGTGGTCGTCGACGAGGCGACCTACCGGACGACCCGGCACCTCGTCGACTACGAGGCCCTCCAATCCGTCCCGATCCAGGGAAAGGCCGGGCCGATCCGGGTGTGGCGGGCCAAGGCCGCGCGCAGCCGATATGGCGCCGACCCGGCCCAGACCACGCCGTCGCCGTTCATCGGGCGGAGCCACGAGCTGGCGCTCCTGAAGGCCATGTACGCGCGGGCCGTGCGCGAGGCGTCGGTGCAGCTCGTCACGGTGACCGGCGAGCCCGGGGTCGGGAAGAGTCGCCTGGTGCGGGAGTTCCGCGCCTTCGTCGACTGGCAGCCCGAGCGGACGCGCTGGCGGCAGGGCCGATGCCTGGCCTATGGGGAGGGCATCAGCTTCTGGGCGCTGGGAGAGATCGTCAAGAGTCAGGCGGGCATCCTCGAATCGGACAGCCCGGACGAGGCCTCCGGCAAGCTGGCGGCGGCGATCGCCGCGATCGTCGAGGATGCCGCCGAGCGAGACTGGCTCCAGGCCCGCCTGGCGGTCCTCGTGGGCGCGAGCGCGCCCGGCGCCGGGGCCCCGGCCGAGCGGTCGGAATCGTTCGCCGCCTGGCGACGCTTCCTCGAGGCGGTCGCGGCCGACCGCCCGCTGGTCCTCGTCTTCGAGGACGTGCACTGGGCCGGCACCGAGCTGCTCGAGTTCGTCGAGCACCTCGTGGACTGGTCGGCCAGCCTGCCGTTCCTGGTCGTGTGCACGACGAGACCGGAGCTCTTCGAGCGCCGGCCGGGATGGGGCGGCGGGAAGCACGACTCCACCACCATCTCGCTCGCCCCGCTCTCGCGCGAGGAGACGGCGCGCCTGATCGCCGCGCACCTCTCCGAGGTCGCCCTCCCGGCCGAGACCCAGAGCGCGCTCCTCGAGCGGGCCGGCGGCAACCCGCTCTACGCCGAGGAGTTCGCTCGCATGCTCACCGACCGCGGGATGCTCGAGCGCCGGGGACAGACCATGCAGCTGGCGGTCGGCGCCGACATCCCGGTCCCCGAGACCATTCAGGCGGTGATCGCCGCGCGGCTCGACACGCTGCCGGCCGACCGGAAGGCGCTCCTTCACGACGCGGCCGTCGTGGGCAAGTCCTTCTGGGTGGGCGCGCTCGCTTACATGAGCGGGCTCGACGAGCGCAAGGTGGAGCAAGGCCTCCGCACGATCGCCAAGAAGGAGCTCCTGCGTCCCGTCCGGAACTCGTCGGTCAACGGCCAGGCCGAGTACTCGTTCGGGCACCTGCTCATCCGGGACGTCGCCTACCAGCAGATTCCGCGCGCGGCGCGGGTGCGGAAGCACCGGGCGGCCGCCGCCTGGATCGAGCGCCTGCCCGGGGCCCGGGTGGCCGACCACGCGGAGATCCTGGCGCACCACTACGGGCAGGCGCTCAGGCTCGCGAGGGCCGCCGGCCTGTCCGACGACACCGGTGAGCTGGAGACTCAGGCCCGGCGCTTTCTGACCATGGCCGGAGAGCGCGCGCTCGAGTTCGACGCCCGGAAGGGAGAGGCCTTCTACCGGCAGGCGCTCGAGCTCTGTCCGCCGGGCCATCCCGACCGGGCCAGGCTGCTAGGGAAGGCGGCCCTGGCGGCCGTCGTCGCCGGCCACCTGTCCGAGGCACAGCACGACTTCGAGGAGGCGATCGCCGAGTTCCGCGCCCGGGGAGAGGCTCGCGGCGCGGGCGAGGCGATGGTGGAGCTGGCGGGGACGTACTGGTTCCGAGGCGAGACCGACCGGAAGCGGGCGCTCCTGGCGCAGGCGATCGAGGTGCTCGAGCGCGAGCCGCCCGGACGCGAGCTCGCCCTGGCCTACACGCACACCGCCGCCGACCACATGGTCGCGAACCGCTCCCAGGAGTGCGCGCGGTGGTCGGAAAAGGCCCTGTCGCTCGCCCAGGGGCTCGGGCTGGAGGCGGAGAGCATCCGGGCGCGTCAGCTCCGGGGGCTCGCGCGCTGCCAGCTCAGCGACGTGGCCGACGGCCTGGCGGACCTGCGGGAAGCGCTTCGCCAGAGCCTCGAGCTCGGGCTGGGGAACGAGACGACCCGATCCTACGGGAACCTCGGCGATTGGGTCTGGTACGCCGAGGGCCCGGCACGGAGCCTGGAGGTCAAGCGAGCGGGGATCGAGTTCGGGGAGCGGCACGGACTCACCCTGCCCGTCGTGTGGGCCAAGGCCGAGACGATCTGGCCTCTGTTCGACCTCGGGCAGTGGGACGAGCTCTCGCGCCTCGCCGCGGAGCTGATCGAGTGGGACCGGCTGCAGGGTGGTGGCCAGATCACCGTCGTCGCCCTCACGTACACGGCGTACGTGCTCGCGTGTCGCGGAGAGATCGACCAGGCCCAGACCCTCGCGGAGGCGTTTCTGCCGCGCGCCCGGGAGATCCGGGACCCACAGGTGCTCGTCCCGGCGGTGGCGGTCGTCTCGCTCATCGAGCACGCGCGCGGCAACCATTCCACCGCCGTCCGGCTGATCGAGGAGAGCGAGGAGATCACGCGGAACAGGCCCGTGTTCCGGGCCCGCCACCTGCCCGAGGCCCTCCGCGTGTGCGTGGCGGCGGACGCGATCCCCCTGGCCGAACGCCTGCTGGAGTCGAGCGGGCACACCGCCGCCCGCCACCGGCACTCCGTGCTGGCGGGGCGCGCCGTGCTGGCGGAGGCGCGGGGCAAGCGGGAGGAGGCGAGCGCCCTCCATGCCGAGGCGGCCGAGCGGTGGGCGGACTACGGGTTCGCGCTGGAGCGCGGACAGGCGGCCCTGGGGGCGGGCCGCTGCCTCGTCGCCCTGGGCCGGCACGACGAGGCGGTGGCCCGACTGGACGAGGCTCGGGGAGTCTTCGCCGCGCTCCGGGCGGCGCCGCTCTCCGGCGAGGCTGACCGGCTCCTGGCGCGCGCGCGGGGCCAGATCTCCTGATCTGACATGGCCGAAGAGCGCCGCATCGTCACCGTGCTGTTTGCCGACATGACCGGCTCCACCGCGCTCGTCGAGGCCCGCGATCCCGAGGACGTGCGGGCGCTCCTGGCGCGGTACTACGGGATCGCGAGGGAGGTGGTCAGCGCCCACGGCGGCACGCTGGAGAAGTTCATCGGCGACGCCGTCATGGCCGTCTTCGGGCTCCCCCAGGCGCACGGTGACGACGCGCAGCGCGCGATGTCGGCGGCGCTGGACATCCGCGACCGCGTCCGCGGGGACCCGAAGCTCGGACCCCACCAGGCGGTGCGAATCGGCGTCAACACGGGGGAAGTCGTCGCCACGCGGGACAGCGCGGCCAGCGACTTCCTGATCACGGGCGACGCCGTCAACGTGGCGGCGCGGCTCCAGCAGACGGCCGAGCCGTGGACCATCATGTGCGGGGAGCGAACCGCGCGGGCCGCCCGGGAGCGGTTCGTCCTGGGGCACGCCATCGAGGTCGAGGTCAAGGGCAAGCAGCAGCCGGTCCAGGCGTCGCCCCTTCTCGGCCGGGCGGCCGAGGCCGTCCCGCTGTCCCGATTCCCGCTCGTCGGCCGGGACGACGACCTGGCGCAGCTCCAGCTGGTTTCTCGGCGCGCGTTCAGCGATCGGCGGCCGTTTCTCGTGAGCCTGATCGCGCCGGCGGGGGCCGGCAAGACCCGCCTGGTGGAGGAGTTCCTGCAGCGGCTGCCCCTGCTCTCACCCGACGCGACGGTGGCGATCGCGCAGTGTCTTCCCTACGGCCAGCGGGTCACCTACTGGCCGCTCCGCGCCCTGCTGGTCCGCCTCGTCGGCCTGAAGGACGAGGCCGCGCCGGACACCGTGCGCGAGGAGATCCGGGCCTGGCTCCACGATCGGGGGGTCGAGTCGTCCGAGCGTGTGGCAGACCTGCTCGCCGCGACCATCGGCGCGGGCGAGCCGGAGGTGATCGATCGGCCGGCCCTCTTCGCGGCCTGGCGCACGGCCATCGAAGTGGCGGGGCGTCGGGCGCCGCTGGTCCTGGTGTTCGAGGACCTGCACTGGTCCAGCGACAGCCTCCTCGATCTCGTCGAGTTCATGATGCAGCCCCGGGGCGATGCGGCCGTGCTCATGATCGCCCTCACCCGCCCGGAGCTGCTCGACCGGCGCCCGGGGTGGGGTGGCGGCCAGCGGAATTACGTCGCCATGTCGCTCGAGCCCCTCAGCGACGACTCCGTCGCGCAGCTGGTCCGCCATGTGGTCGGGGCCACGGCCCCGCAGATCGTCGAGCGGGTCGTGGCCCGCGCCGAGGGCAACCCCTTCTTCGCGGGGGAAATCGTCCAGTCGATCCGAGAGCGCGTCCACTCGCTGAGCGATGGGGCCGCCGTCGAGCATGCGCTCGCGACGCTGCCGGACACGATCCAGGCCACCATTCTCGCCCGGCTCGACCTCCTGGAGCCCGCGGAGCGCCGCATCCTGCAGCTCGGCGCGGTGTTCGGGCGAGCGTTCCGCACGGGCGAGATCGCCGCCCTCGGTCCGGATCTGGCGGCCGAGGTCGACGCGCGGGTGGATCGGCTCGTCCAGAAGGACCTCATCCGGCCCTCGGCGGGCGACAGCTTCGTCTTCCGTCACATCCTGATCCGGGAGGTGGCGTACCAGACGCTGCTTCGCGCCGAGCGGGCGGAGCTGCACGCGGCGGCCGCCCGCCGCCTCGAGGGACGGGCCGGCGGGCGCGAGGACGCGCTCGCCGAGCTGATCGCCTATCACTTTCGCGAGGCGGCCACCCTCACGAGCGCGACCAGGCCGGCGCCCGCCCACACGGACGAGATCCGGCGAAAGGCCGTGAGCTGGCTCAAGCGCGCGGCCGACGTCGCGGCGGCCGGCGCGGCGACCGCCGAGGCCGCCCGGCACCTGCGCGCGGCCATCGAGCTGGCGCCCGCCGGCGATCTTCCGGAGCTCCAGGAGCGCCTCGGCGACGTCTCGGGGGGAGACGGCGGGGCGGAGGCGTACCGGGTCGCGCTTCGGCTCTGCCGGGAGCTGGGCCGGCCGGCGGATCAGGAGCTCCGCATCCTGGGCAGCCTCCTCATCCGGTACATGCGGTTCCAGGGAACGGTGGGAAATCGGCCGTCCACGGACGAGCTCCAGCAGCTCCGCGCGGACGGCCGCGCGCTCCTCGCCGCGGCCCGAGACGAGCGGGCCATCGCGAGCTTTCTCGTCGCGGATGGCTTCTATCCGTTCTGGCTCGGGGCCCAGACGACGGCAGAGGACATCGCCGAAGCCGAGGCGAGCACCGGGCGTGGCCTCGCGATCGCCGACCGGCTCGACGATCCCCGCCTCAGGAGCGCCGCCCTCGACGCGCTCACGTGCTGCGCCCAGGCGCGAGGGGCGTGGGCGCAGGCCCGGCGGTTCTCGGTCGAGCGTCTCGCCTTCGAGGACCGCCTCGACCTCCACGAGCGCCTGGACGCGTACACGATGGTGGCGTGGGCCTCGGCCCTCCTGGGCGACCTCGCCCAGGCCGACCGCGCGACCGCCTCGGCGCTCGGCCTGTTCCAGTCGGGCCAGGTTCACTGGTGGGGGCTCCACTCCGCCTCCTGGCGGGCGTACACGCTGACGCTTCTCGGCCGCTGGGACGACGCGCTCCGCGTGGCCGAGCACGCCCGGAAGATCTGGGCCGAAGGCGGTCTGATCCCGGCCGCGTACTGCGTGCATGGCTTCATCGCCGCCCTGGACGTCGCGCGAGCGCGCCGCGACGGTCGGCTGGTCGACCAGTACCGGACCGTGCTCGACGAGATCCTGAAACACTTCGCCGGGGACTCTCTCTTCGGGCGGCTGCGTCCCTACGCGCGTGGGGACGTCGACACGCTCGAGCAGGAGGTCGTTCGCGGCTTCGGCACGATTCCGCGCGCGCGCCAGCAGCTCGTCGAGCGCGCGCTCTCTCTGTGCGCCGATCTCGGGCGCGCCCGCGCCCCCGACACGCTCCGGCCGATCGCGGAGTCGGCGGCGGCTGACGGTCTCAAGCTTCTCGAGGCTCAGGCGCGGCGAGCGCTCGGCATCGCGGGGCGAGACGTCGCCGAGCTGACGCGCGCCCTCGCGATCTTCGAGGAGGCTCGCGCGGCGCCGTACGCCGCGAGGGTCCGCTGTGAGCGGGCCCTCGTCACCGGCGACGAGGGCGAGCTCGAGGCCGGCCTGCGCGCCCTGGAGGCGCTGGGCGACCTCGATCAGCTGGCCCGGATGGAGCGCGCGCGCGGCGGCGAGCACCGCGCGCCGTAGGCGAGGGTTCGAGCCGAATCCGACGGAGCCCTTGCATGGCGCCCAGACGGCCCAACGTCCTGCTGATCCTGGTGGACGACCTCCGGTTCGACGAGTTCGGCGCCGGCGGTCATCCCTACATGAAGACCCCGCACATCGACCGCATCGCGCGTGAAGGCGCGCTGTTCGAGCGGGCGTTCCACACCACGCCCATCTGCTCGCCCAACCGCGCGTCGATCCTCACCGGCCAGTACGCCAGCCGACACGGCATCATCGACAACGTCGCGCGCGACGCCGCGAGCCGCCGCTTGCCCAACTATCACCTGGAGCTCCAGCGCCTGGGCTACGAGACGGCCCATCTCGGCAAGTGGCACATGGGTAACGACGGCACGCCACGGCCCGGCTACGACTACTGGGTGGCCTACGACGGGCACGGCCGGCTGTACGATCCGACGCTGAACGAGCACGGGACCTACGTGAAGCACACGGGCTACATCACCGACATCATGAACCGGATGGCGGTGGACTTCGTCACGCGCCCGCACGCCAGACCATGGTCCCTCTGGTTCGCGCACAAGGCCGTGCATCCGGACGCGGAGCAGGCGCCGGACGGGACCGCGCGGATGGAAGGCTACCGCGTCGCGCGCCGTCACGAGCACCTCTACCGCGACGCCGTGTTTCCGCGGACCCCGAACATGCAGGCCCCGGAGGCGTTCCTCGAGCACAAGCCGGTGTGGGCCGACGCCGTCGAGCTGCGGAAGACGGCGCAATCGCGGGCGATCCTGGATCCGCTGATGTCCGGCACGCAGGAGGAGATCCGCCTGCGGGCGCGCATGATGGCGGCCGTGGACGAGGGCGTGGGCATGCTGCTGGAGGCGCTCGGGCGCACCGGCCAGCTCGACGACACGGTCATTCTCTTCCTCGGCGACAACGGGTTCTTCTTCGGCGAGCACGGCCTGGGCCCCGACCGCCGGTTCCCCTACGAGGAAGGCATCCGCTCGCCCCTCGCCATCCGCCACCCGGCGCGCATCAAGGCCGGCTCCCGCTTCCGGGACCTGGTGATTCTCCAGGACCTGGCGCCGACGCTCATCGAGATCGCCGGCGGCCGGCCAGGCCGGCACATCCAGGGTCGGTCGCTGCTGCCCTTGTTCCGCGGGCGCAAGGATCGGTGGCGCCGGTCAATACTGCTCGAGTACTGGGCGGAGCAGGCCTACCCCTGGCTCGTGGGCATGTCCTACAAGGCGGTCCGCACCGATCGCCACAAGTACGTCAAGTGGGTGAACCGGGGAACGAACGGCGAGCTCGACGAGCTGTACGACCTGGAGAAGGACCCCTACGAGATCAACAACGTGATCCGGAAGCCCGCCTATCGCGCGACGCGCGACCGGCTGCGCCGCGAGCTCCGGCAGCTCGCGGCCGCCGCGCTGGGCCTGTAGCCCGGCGGGCTCCGGCCGCGCCGCCGGCCGATCGGTCAGCCGGGCCGCCGCAGGCGCACGCGGCGCCGGATCCGCCGCGAGCCGGCCGTGAGAGCTGTGGCCCGTCGGGCCGATGCGGTTCGCTTCTTCGCCACGATCCGCCCCGCGCTCCGGATCCGGAACACGATCGTCTGCGCCGTGTGGACGCTGATGCGCGCCGGCTGGAACGCGTCCCGGGCCGCATCCACGTACACGGGCGCCACCTCCCGCAGGTTGGTCCCCGGAGGCGCGGGCGTCACCTCGATCTCTCCCTGCGCCGCCCCGCCCGGACTCGTCACGACATAGCTCGTGGGCTCGACCAGCGCCAGGGCGACCAGATCGCCGTCCGACAGGACCCGGCTGTCGAAGACCGCCTGGGCGTCCTCCTTCGCCTCGCCCACCAGGACCGCGTAGCCGCCCGGCCCCCGGGCGACGTGAAAGAGCACATACCCCTGGGGCGAGACCGCCGGGGCGCTCTCGGGATGCTCGCGGCACGCGCACCGGGCCGCGCCGCCGCTCGGCAGCGTCGCGGCCGCCAGATCGATGTTGAGCTGCGTCGCCCCGGTCTCGCCGGTGACCCGGAAGCAGGTCGTGCCCACCCGCTGGCCGTCGCGCAGCACCACGGCCTGGAAGGTGCCCGGCGCCGCGAACCGATGAATCACGTGCACGAGGGGGCCGACCGCCCCGCTGTCGAAGGTCGAGGTCGTCCACAGCCAGTGGTTCAGACGGACGCCGGTCTTCACGGTGCTCACCCCACGCTTCCTTCGAGTACCAGCTCGACGTCGTTGTTGGAGACGGTCAGGTCCCGGATCGGGAGCTTGACCGGCACGAGCTCGGGCAGCGGCGGCTGGCCCGTCTTGTCGTTCGGGTTGGGCGCCTTGCCCAGGATCGGGTACGGATCCTCCAGCTCGAACAGCGGCTCGTCGGTGATGAAGTGCTCGATCAGCGCCTGGCCGATGACGTTCTCGAGGCCCAGGCTCACCCCGAGCAGGTCGATGAGCCATTCCTGGATGTCGTCGCCGATGTCGAGCACGACGCGCACGAGGGTCACGGCCCCGCCGAGCAGGTCGAGGATGAACTGCGGGACCCCGAGCGCGGCGATGGCGTCGATGATCGCGTTGTCGAGCAGATCGCCCACCGTGTCGGCGACGTCGATGATGTCGATGTCGACCGTCTGCGGATCGAGGAACAGCTGCCAGGTGTTGTAGAGCTTCGGGTCAGGCGGCTCCGGCAGCTGGGCGTCCCACTGGTCCATGTCCGGGGGGCGGTCCGTGTTCACCTTGTACCGGGTCAGGAGCCGGCCGGTGATCGAGATCTCCGAGGTGATGAGCTCGTGCAGGTGCAGCGTGATCGAGATGTCCGGATCGGCGGTGAACACGCAGATCTCCGGAATCTCCAGGGCGCACCCGAGGGGAGTCGGGATGATACACCCGCCGATGCAGAACCCGGGGATGTCGATCCCCAGCGTGAGGTCGAGCCGGTCCCACTTGACGTCGAGCTCCTTCACCTGAATGGTGTTGTCGGCCCGCAGGTCGACGCTCCCGCCTTCCAGGCGAATCTTCACGTCGTACCCGGCCGTGAACGGGCCCAGGTCCCGGCTGTCCGCGTCCTCGAACACGAACTTCTCCACCACCTTGGCGAACAGCTTCCGGAACGCCTGCTCCGACGCGGCGACCTTCAGGTGCGGCATGGCTAGCTCACCTCGAGATCGATGAAGGCCCGGACCTCGTCCTGCTCGATGGCCGGGTTGTTGGGAACCTGTGGCGACACCGGCACCGGCTTCGGCTGCACGTCGATCGTCACGCCGTCGGTGAGCTCGAGCGCCATCTTCTCGAGCAGGATGCGCAGCTGCGGCAGGAACCCGAGCCGGAGGGTCGTGTCGATGACGCACTCCAGGCCGCTCTCGAGGTCGGGCGGCTGGATGTCCGAGATCTCGATGCGATCGACGAACGGCTCCAGGAAGAAGTGCTGGAAGTACTCCTTGAACCGGAGCCCGCCCACCAGGAAGGCGTCGAGGCAGACGCAGATGAGCTGCTGATCCGGCGGCAGGACCACCGGGTCGGGCGGCGGGGGCGGCGGAGGCGGCGCGTTGGGGTCCGGGTTGGGCGGGGGCGGGATGCTGTCGGCCACGGCCTGGGCGGGCGGGCACCCGATGCCCGCGCAGACGCGGAGGCTGATCGCGAGCCTCTGCGCGCCCAGCGGCGCCAGCTCCGGCGGCAGCGCGACCTCGTCCGGCGGATGGAAGTCGATCCGGACGTCCACGAGCTGGACCGAGAAGTTCAGCGCGAAGTGGGTGCCCGGAATCGGCAGGGGGTCGACGATCGTGACCAGTGGGTTGCCGTGGGCGTTCAGGCGCGGGTGCGCCACGATGGGCCGGCACAGGAGGGCCGGGTTGTCGTGGATGGCCTGGGTAGCGTAGTTGAACATCGACGGCCGCTGGAACCGGATGTGTCCGAGGATCGCGTTGAAGCCATCCTCGTGAAAGGCCCCGAACACGTCACAGTGATCAGTAAGCGCCATGGATGCCTCCCTCGGGCCCCGGTCCCCGCCCGGTCCGTCTTGCCGCGCTGACCGCTACTCCCCCGCCTCGATCCGACCCCGCGCCGTGAGCCGGGTCACGACCTCCGTGGTGTAGCGCGCCGCCGAGCACGGTTCGCCGCCCGGATCGGGGTCGACGATGAGGGCGCGTGTCACGACCGGACGGTCCTCGGGGAAATGACGCCAGCAATGTCCGAGCCATTCGAACAGCAGCCGGGGTTACCTGCTCGAAGTACTGACGGGATGGAACGAATCGGACGCGTGGCCTCCAAGAATGCCGGGAGATCGGATCGGTCGAGGTTGCACTGTCAGGTGTGCAGACCGCTCGACGATCGACGGGGAATCGCTTCGATCAGGCGCGCAACATCAAGTGCTTACACGACACTGCACTGTGGACTGGGCACCCTGCACTGTCCAGTGTGCATCCCCACGCGGTGGGGAGAAATCCCACGCGGTGCCCGGCGGATCGAAGAGCTCGGTGGCCTCGAGGTCCCGGAGGCGTCGCCGGCCCTGACGCGCCAGCTCCCGGACGAACGCGGCCGGGATCCGGTGGAGCCTTACGCCGGCGGTGCCGTCAGCAACGACGACGGCGTCTCGGTCACGCTGGCGAGCGTCTCCTCACTCGGCGACCGGCTCAATCGATGACCTCATCGGCCCGAGCCAGGATGGTCGGCGGCAAGCTGAGACCGATCGTCCGCGCCGTCTTCTTGTTGACGATCAGCTCGAACCGGGTCGGCCGCTCGACCGGGAGATCCCCCGGCGGCGTCCCCTTGAGAATTCGGTCGACGTACGTCGCCGCGCGGCGCCAGTTGTCCGTGATGCTGGGACCGTACGCGATCAGACCACCCGCGTTGGCAAAGCCCGACTGCCCCGCGATGACGGGCAGGCGGTGCCGTATCGCCAGCTCCGCGACCCTCTGGACGTACGTGTTGAAGAAGGGGTCCGGCACCACGACCACCGCGCCCGCACGCTCGCGCGCGGCCTGCTGGAACGCCGCCTCCAGGTCCTGGCCATCGCCACGGTGGACCTCCAGCCGAAGAACCTCGAGACGCAGGCTGCGCGCGGCGGCCTCCGTCTCCTGGATCATCCCTGGCATCTGCGCGCGCGACCTGAACAGCACCCCCACGCGCGACAGACCCGGAACCGCATCCTTCAGGACCTCGACCCGCTTGCCGCTCACCCCTGTCGAGAACAGGACCAGCCCGGTCACGTTGCCGCCCGGCCGCGCCAAGCTCGCGAACAGCCCCTCGAAGGGTTCGTGCGCGGTCGTCACCACGATGGGGATCCGGGTGGTGGCCGCCTTGGCCCCCAGCGCCGCCTCGTGCGTGCCGGCCACTATCAGGTCGACCGGCCGCCGCGCCAGCTCGGCGGCCAGCTCCGGCCAGCGATCGGTCCGGCTCCCGGCCCACTGCATCTCCAACACGATCGTTCGCCCCTCGACGTACCCGATGTCGCGAAGCCCTGCCCTCAGGGCCTCGAGCGTCGGGCGGGTCGGGGGGCCTCCCGGCACGAGCACGCCGACCCGGGGCACCTTCGCAGCCGGCTGCGCCCAGGCGGGAGCCGGAGCCAAGAAGAGCCCGGCCAGCAGAAGCCGACGGCGATTCATCGATGGGCCCACGAGGGGAAGATAGACCGCGCCGCCCTTCTCGATCCGCTCAATTTATCCGCATGAGCGCCTCGGGCCGGATGGGAAGCCGGGTGACCGGCACGGCAAGCGGCCGGACGGCATCCGCGACGGCGTTGGCGATGGCGGCCGGCGCGCCCACCGTGCCGCCCTCGCCCATGCCCTTCACCCCGCCGGGCGTGTGCGGCGACGGCGTCTCGAGGTGGCCGATCACGAAGGCCGGCAGCGCGCTCGCCACCGGCACCGGGTAGTCCATGAGGGTACCCGTCACGAGCTGGCCCGTGCCGTCGTAGACGAGCTCCTCGCCGAGCGCCTCGCCGATGCCCTGCGCCAGGGCCCCGTGGATCTGGCCCTCCACGATCGTGGGATTGATCACGGGCCCGCAGTCCTCGACCACCGTGTAGTCGCGCACCGAGACCCGCCCGGTGTCGGCGTCCACCTCGACCGCGGCCACGTGGACCGCGCCCGAGAACGCGGCGCCCGGCGGGTCGAAGGGCTGGGTCGCCTCGAGGCCCGGCGGCCTGGCCGCGGGGGACCCGGCCGCGGGGGGCGCGTGCGCGAGGCGCGCCAGCTCGGCCACGGACACGCCGCGCTCGGGCACGCCCCGCACCGTGACGCGGCCGTCGCGGAGCTCGAGGTCCGCCGCATGGGCCTCGAGCACCGCGGCGGCCAGCGCGAGAATCTTCGCTCGCAAGACGGCCGCCGCGCGCTGGACGGTGCCGGTCTGGGAGATCGCGCCGCGGCTCGCAAAGGTGCCGGTCCCGGACGGCGAGGTGTTCGTGTCCACCGGGTGGACGCGGACGCCATCCGGCGGCACCCCCAGCTCGGCGGCGACGAGCTGGGCGATCGTCGTCTCGTGCCCTTGCCCCTGAGACGGGAAGGACACGAAGCACGACACGCTGGCGTCGGCCTGCATCTCGACACGCCCCGACTCCGGTCCCGGGACCTCGACCATCCCGCGGCGGCGGTACGTCTCCGAGCCCATGCCGGTGTACTCGGTGTAGCAGGCGATGCCGACGCCCAGGAGCCGGCCGTGCCCGCGCGCCTGGTCCCGCTCCACCTTGAGGCGCTCGTAGCCCGCCAACTCCAGCGCCTGCTCGAGCGCCGTGGGGAGGTCGCCGCTGTCGTAGACGAAGCCCCCCGCTGACGCGAACGGATAGGCGTCGCGTGGGATCAGATTCCGCCGGCGGACCTCGGCCGGATCCAGGTCGAGCCGGTCCGCGAGGAGATCGAGCGTCCGCTCCATGGCGAACACGGCGAACGCCATGCCGACACCGCGATACGCGCCGAGCGGCGGCTTGTTGGTGGCGACGGCCACCCACTCGTAGGCGTAGGCCGGCGTGCGGTAGGGCCCCGGCAGGATGGCCGAGGTCCCCAGTGGCTCGAGCGCCTGCGTCAGCGGATGGATGTGGTAGGCGCCGGCATCCGAGACGACGCGCGCGCGCAGCCCGAGCAGCACGCCGTCGGCGCCGGCCGCCGCCTCCAGCTCGATCCGCGCCTCCCGCGCCTGGGACGCGGCCGCGAGGTTCTCGCGCCGTGTCTCCGTCCACTTGATCGGCCGGCCGACGTCCCGCGCCAGCGCGGCCACGGCCAGGTCCTCGGGCATCACGTGCATCTTCTGACCGAAGCCGCCGCCCGTGTCCGGCACGATCACGCGCACGTGGCCCTCCGGGAGACCGAAGGCGCGCGCCAGGGCCGCGCGATAGATAAACGGAATCTGCGTGCCGGTCCAGATCGTGAGGCGATCGTCCTCCCACCGAGCGACGGTCCCGCGCGGCTCGAGGGGCACGGCGGCGCACCGGCCGTGGCTGAAGCTTTCGCGAATGCGGACCGCCGCGCGAGCGAACGCGCCGTCCACGTCGCCCTGGCTGAACCGTTTCCGCAGCAGCACGTTGCCGGGGGCCGACTCGTGAAGGGCCGGCGCGCCGGGCGCCAGGGCCGCGTCCGCGTCGGCGAGCGCGGGGAGCGGATCGTACGCGGCGGCCACACGCTCGCACCCGTCCACCGCCTCGTAGGGCGTGCGGGCCGCCACGACGGCCACCGGCTCGCCGACGAAGCGCACTCGGGACTGAGCCAGGGCCGGCCACGCGGTCGCGGCGAAGGACTCGCTCTCGAGCCTGGGCGCGAGCGGCGCCACCCGGCCGGCGAGATCCGGCCCGGCCAGGACGGCGACGACCCCCGGCACCGCGAGCGCCGCCGACGCGTCCACGCCGCGGAGTCGTGCGTGCGCGTGGGAGCTCCGCACGAACGCGGCGTGAAGCAGCCCCGGGAGGCGAATGTCGTCGAGGTATCGCCCCCGGCCGGTGAGCAAGCGCGGGTCCTCGAGCCGCTTCACCCGGGCCGCGACGACGCGCGTGGCGATCCCGGGGCGTGCGGCAGGCGTCATCTCAGCGCTGGGCCACCCGCGGCAACACCTCGCCGGCCAAGAGCTCGAGCTGCTCCGCCTCCCAGTCGAGCGGGTTCAGCACGATCCACTCGCATCCGCCCAAGGCGTCGACCTTCCCCCGGATCCGATCGGCCAGCTCCTCGGCCTCGCCCAGGAGGTAGAACTCCCGCCAGTAGTCGAGGTCCATCCCCGAGTAGACCCGGAACCGCGCCGCGGCCGATTCCGGCTTCTCGCCCGGCTTCAGCACCCACACGAAGTTCGAGTAGACCCGCGACATCTCCTCGGGCTTCCGGCCGCACTCGCCCATGAAGCGCTGGATCTTCTCCCAGTCGCCTCGGACCATCTCGGCGGTCGACGAGGAGTGCGGGACCCAGGTCCGCGCGTACTTCGCGATGCGGCGGAGCACCGGATCGATGTTGGCCACGGTCTGCGCGTAGATCTTCTCCGAGGGCTGGGTCCCTCCGCCGATCCACATCGGCGGGTGCGGCTTCTGAACGGGCTTCGGATCGATGGTCACGTTCTCGAAGCGGTAGTACGTGCCCTCGTAGGTGACGTTGTCGCCCGCCCAGAGGGCGGTCACCGCCTCCAGCATCTCGTCCATCCGCCGGCCGCGCTCCCGGTGCGGGACGCCCATCAGCCGGAACTCCTCCTCGTGCCAGCCGACGCCCACGCCGAGAATCGTGCGCCCCCCCGACAGGACGTCGAGCGTCGCCCACTCCTTGGCGAAGTAGGCGGGGTTCCGGAGCGGCAGGACGAGCACCATGGTCCCGAGCCTGATCGTGCGCGTCACGCCCGCCAGCCCCGCGAGCATCGCGACGGGCTCGAGCCAGGTGCAGGTGTAGGCGGGCGGCGTGAGGAGCAGGTGGTCGATCGCCACCGCGCACTCGAACCCCAGGTCCTCCGCCCGCCGGAGATAGGCGCCCATCGTCTGGAGCGACGCCGTCCGGGGACCCAGGGCGAAGCTCGGGAGACGGAGCCCGAACCTCATCGGAGCCCGTCCTCCTTCTTGGCCTCGGTCACCGTGAGGCCGCCGACGCGCGGGTGCGGCCGGCCGCCGTCCGTGACGACGAGCGCGACCAGGATCTCGTTCGCCCGGGGCGCGTCCGGCAGACGGACCTCCATGGCGTCGAAGTGGGTGCGGACGAACGCCGCATCCTTGAAGTGGAGCGGCACGTCGATCGACGTCCCCGGCCCGCCGAGCTTCTTGGCCGACGGGATGATCGCCTTGCCGCCTCCCACCGCGGCGCGAAAGGGCGTCCCCAGCGTCGGGTGGAGGATCGCGGCCGCGTGCTCGTACTCGCCGTCCACGCCGACGATGGCCGCCTTGCCGTAGGAGTGCACGGGCCCGCCGAGGGCCGCCACCGCGCGCCGCCCGAGAAGATCGCCCAGCTCCTCCCCCGTCTTCACCAGCGCCTGGAGATCTTCGACGAAGCGCCCCGCGAAGGGGTTCTCGATCACCGCCACCGCGGCCACCTTCCTGACGGGCCGGGCGGCGGCCTTGCCGCCGTCCTCCAGGATCTCCTCCACCACCGTGACGAGCTTCCGGATGCGCATCAGTGCCCTCCCCCGCCCGGGCCGATCCCCTTGAGCACCTCGGCCGTCCACGCGGCCGGCGTGTTGCGGCTCCGGCCAACCCTCACCTGCCCGTCGAGATCGTCGAAGGCCGCGTGGCAGTGGGGCGGCGTCGATCAGGCCGGCGATACGGCGTGCCTCCACGTTCCAAGCCCCGGGCGGTCCGACCTCGCAGGGTTCGACTGGGCACCGATTCTGTCAGATCGGCCGGGGCCGGGCAAACGGGCCGCGCCCGTCGCCCACTGAAGGGCTGGCGGGAAGATCGGGCTCTTTCGGCCGAAGAAGGCCCCCGCGGCTGCTCCTGGTCCCTCATCGCGTGGCGCTCACGAGGGTGGGGGCGGACCTCTCCAGGTCACCCTGGCTTCTGAGGCACGTGGAGATGGAGGATCTTTCCGGAAGCCATCGTCAGTGGCGGCCGGCGTTCGATTCGAACGAAGTGGCCGTCCTGCCACATCAGTCCCGCGAGACGCTCGATGCCCGAGCCGGGGCTGACGGCCAGGAGAAACGCCTCCGCCACCTCATCGGGCTCGAGTGGTCCCACCCCGGGGTGAATCAGCAGCCGCAGACACGGCCGGCCGTTCTCGACCTCCTCTTCGACCAACTGGTAGTCGGCTGGGCCACCGCCGAAGCGCGCCGGCAGAACCTCCTCGAGCACGCGGACCACGTCCGTGTCCAGAAACGCGATTCCACCGGCAGTCAACTTCTCGAAACTGCGTATGGTCTCGAGATGGGTCGGCCAACCAAAAGCTTCGAGCGGGCAGCCGCACTTTCGCCGTACCACACTCGCCTGATCGCCGAGTGAAACGTTTAGAAGCACGAAGGGAGCAGTGGGGAGGAGCGAGGAAAGCAGGAGGGCGCGTGGCGGCAGTACGGAGGGTTTGTCGTCGGACCTCGGCTGGATCACAGCGTGGGTATCGTGGAGCACGTGAACGTCGTCGGGAGCCTCCGGGGCCAGGCACCCAGCACCGAGGGGGCCACCCATCTCCATGGCTCCGTAGCTCGCGGCCACTTCGGCGCCGGCCCGCCGGATCACGGCGAGACGAGTCTCAGTGATCGGCTCACCCGAGAGGGTGAGGTACACGCCCCGAAGGTCCACGCCCGACTCGAGCGCCGCCTGAGCGAGGCGCGCTGCGGGGCTGGGGGCCAAGAACAGATGAGGCGTGGCCCCCTTTCGGAGCACCCCGTGCATCCAGCGGGCGATCTGGAGCGCGGAATCAACGGGGACGTACTGGAGCCGAGGCAGCGGCACCCCGCCAAGCAGACTGCCCCACCGCATGACGCGAGCGCTCCAGCGATACCGAGCATGGAGATCCGGTGAGTCGGGATCGACGGGTGAGAACCAGCAGACCGGTACCGCCCCCGCGGCTGCATACCGAAGCAGAACCCGCATGGGCGTGCCGCCGGGGACTGTCCACACGGCGTGGCGGCATTCCATCCAGCCGCGCGCGCTGAAGACCAATCGCTGATTCACGGCATGATCCCGGATGGAGGCGAGATCGAGCAGCCCCACGGTCGGCAGCCCTCGGCTCCCGCCGCTCTGGACCGGCACGTGCGCAACCGAGGAGGGATTCCGCAGCCGACTCGGATCCGCCACGAGCGTGATACTCCCGCGCACCACGGGCCGTCGCCCTTTGAACTCGTCCACCGTGAGATAGACGCCATGCCGGAGCAGGGCATGGAGAGCTCCTTCCAGGCCATCCTGTTCGACGAGCCTCTCCAGATCGCCGTACTCGCAGCCAGCGAAATTCAGGAGTTGCCGATACGCGCTGGAGGGGTTCTGATAGATGGCCCGATGGGCCAGAGCAAGGAAGTTGGTCTCGCGCTGTTCGAGCCGTCGGCGAAGGACGGCCCGCGCCTCATCAAGACTCACTGGATGCCGCAGGAACGAAGGGAGGCGGACGAAGAACCTGGCGCCGACGCGGACCTCCTCCAGCGAGTTCGCGCCAAAGAGCTTCACATGTTTGGCCTCCCAGGCACCATAGGACACTCACCGGCAGGTCGCAAGAGGATCCAAGGTACCAGACACCGCAGGCGACGGGACGCGAGGGCGACCGCCCCGGCATGACAGACCGGCGTTGTCCGGCCGGTAGGAGTCACCGCCCTTGGCGGGCCGCCCCGGAGCACGCTACACTCCGGCGACGTGGGCAACGCGCCGGCTGGGGCGACGTGCGCCCGGACGAGCCGCCCAGGACACCACAGGAAACATGCCTGGCGCCGTCCGCATTCCGCTACGGAGGACCACGATGCGACCCGAACGACAAGCCTTGCGCCAAGGGGCGGCAAGGTCACTAGACGTCTGTGTCATAGGGGCCGGGTTGGCTGGGCTCGTGACGACCAAGGAGCTGCTCGACGAAGGCCATCGCGTGACGTGCTTCGACCGCGAAGCGCGGGAGGGCGGCAACTTCAACCATCCCGCCGGGGCCGCGTACGACACCATGTACCTGACCACTACTCAGTACTTCACCGCCTTTTCCTCCTTTCCACCTCCGCTCAACGAGAAGCCTCGCCACTGGTCGCGCCAGGAGTATGCCGCCTATCTGCACGACTTCTGTCTCGCATTCCACCTTCTGAACCACATCCACTTCGGCGTGGAGGTCGTCAGGGTTCGGCACGTGCCGGGCGGCCCCGACGGCAGATTCGAAGTCGAGCACCGCGACTCGATGGGCACATCCCAGGTCAGCACGTTCGATGCCATCGCGATATGCACGGGGCCACACGCGGTCAGGACACCGAGGATTCCACGCTTTCCGGGGGCCGACCGGTTTCGAGGACAGATCGAGCACGCGGCATCGTACAGGTCTCCAGAACCCTACCGCGGCAAACACGTGGTGTGCGTCGGCTTCGGGGAGACGGCGGCCGACGTCGCGGGACAGATTGCGGACGTGGCGGCCTCTTGCTGGGTATCCTTTCGTCACTACCCCGCGCTCCTGACGCGCTACATCGGGAAGGGCGCGAAGCGTCATCCGAATGACGCCTTCTTGTCGCGACTCGCGCACGGGATACCGCGGGCCGTTCTCAACCGCCTGCACTTGCGGCGCGCGCGACGTGTGCTCAACGCTCCGGCACACAGAACCGGTCCCCGCGATCGTCTCATTGCCGAGTGGCGACTCCAGGGCGGGACCCCGGCGCATCAACCGTTCCAGAAGAACGACGACTTTCTCGACAGAATCGTCTCGGGGACGTTGCAGGTGAAGCCGTGCGGAATCGAGCGGCTCGAGGAGGACGCGGTCGTATTCACCGATGACAGCCGGGTCAAGGCCGATGTCGTGATGTGCTGTACTGGCTTTCACGAGAGCACACCGCCGACCATCATCGAGGGCACGCACCCCTTGACGGTGAGGAAGCTGTATAAGCACGCGTTTCACCCTGACTTCGGCGGGCGTGTCGCGTACATCGGATGGGCCAGGCCGGCGCAGGGCGGCGTCCCGGCGTGCTCCGAGCTGCAGGCTCGATACTTTGCTCTTCTCTGCAGCGGCACCCGAGCGCTTCCCGAGCCCGCGATCCTGCAGCGCCTGATCGAGAAGGACCGGGACAGCGAGGAGCGGTCCTTCTACGCGCGACGGAACCTCGAGACGCTCTGTAGCTACACGCCCTACATGGAGTCCGTGGCCGAGTTGATCGGGTGTCGCCCCCGGATTCGGGACTATCTCCTCGAGCCGAGCGTGGCGTATCGCCTGTTGTGCGGATCCAACATCGCGGCCACCTATCGGCTACGCGGGCCCCACGCCCAACCGGAGCCGGCAAAGAGGATGATCCTCTACCTGCCCGTCGCCCACCGCCCCACGGAGCTGGTGGGCTTGGGCGTCTTGTATGTGCTCAGTCGGATCGGGTTGCTTAGAGAGCCGGTGCATCCACGCGATGACTCCGATGGCCGAACGGGAGTCGTGTCGTCACATGACCGCCCCCCGCGGACTTCCGGTTCAGTGGGCCGGCGGTTCGCTCGCAGGGCAGGTTAGTCCCAGCTGTCACCAGCACCGGGACATCTTCGACGAAGCGCTCCGCGAACGGGTTCTCGATCACCGCCACCGCGGCCACCTTCCTGACGGGCCGGGCGACGGCCTTGCCGCCGTCCTCCAGGATCTCCTCCACCACTGTGGCGAGCTTCCGGATGCGCATCAGTGTCCTCCTTCCTGGTGCAGGACGGCCGTCAGGCGGACGAGGCTCACGACGTCTCCGCTCCGGGTGACCGCGAGCTCGGCCGTCCGGCGCATCGAGTATATGCGCGCGGAGCGGTCGTGGCTCCACCGGTCGACGTGCCCGCCGTCTCGAGAGCCTCGCTCAGCTCGCGAAGACGCGCGAGCGGCTCCTGAAGCCTTCCGGGATCCGCGGCCAGGCGCAGCGCGGCGCTGCGCGCCGTCGCCGCGATCTTCCACACCATGAGCGCGGAGTCCGGCGACGCCTGGGCCCTCCGGGCCGCGTAGGTCTCGAGAAAGAGCCCCCAGGCGACCGCCGGCATGGGCCACAGGCACCAGACTCGCCCGAGATCGTAGGCGAGCGGCCCGAGCGCGAGCCCCTCGTTGTCGATCACGCACAGACGACCATCGGGCCGCCTCACCATGTTCTCCGCGCAGAAATCACGGTGGATGACGCCGGTCTCTGTCGCTCCCCGATCGAGCCGGCGCAGCGCCTCCCGCAGCGTCCGGGCCTGCCCCCGCGAAAGAGCACCGCGCTCCGAGAGCAGAGCGAGGTCGCGGCGGGCCCGCTCGAGCCGCTCAGCCGCCGTCATCAAGCGGGCGGCGATACCCTCGATCTGCCCGACGCTGTGAAGGGACGCCAGGAGAGTCGCGGCCGCGGCCACATGCTCCGGCGTTCCGTCGGCATGCGAGAGCGGTGCGCCCTCGACCCACTCCTCCATCAGCACGCACCCATCCCGTGCATGGATGCGGGCGAGCCCGGGGATCGCGAGGTGGCGGTCGATCTCCCAAATGTCACGCGCCCTCGCCTCGTCAGCGCAGCACCGGGCCTTGACGACGCGGCCATCGTCCAGCTCCAGGCGGAACGCCACGCGCGGATCCGCGCTCGTCCGCTGCCGGGTGATCCGGGTCCAGCTGCGCGCCCGGACACCCCACCGGACGAGTGCCGAGGCGACACGCTCGTCCAGCTCCGAGGTCTCCCTCACGGCCTGTCCCTTCGGGTGATGCGGTCCCTCCACGGCTGGGCGGGCCCCATGGCCGTCAACGACGCTTCAGCACCGGGTCGATCGCCTCGCGGAGGCCGTCCCCGAACAGGTTGATCGAGAGCACCGTCACCACGATCATGAGGCCGGGAAACGTCGAGACCCACCAGGCGCTTCGAAGATACTCCCGGCCGCCGCTGACCATGGCGCCCCACTCCGGTGTCGGAGGCTGGACCCCCAGGCCGAGGAACGAGAGCCCCGCCGCCACCAGAATCGCCGTGGCGACCCCGAGTGTCGCGACAGCGATCACCGGTGTCAGGGCATTCGGCAGCACGTGGACGAGCATCAGCCGGCGATCTCCGCAGCCGATCGCCCGGGCGGCGTCGACGTAAAGGTCGTTCGTCGTCGAGAGCACGCTCGATCGGACCACGCGCGTGTACTGCGGAACATGCGAGATGCCGACCGCGACCATCACGTTGGACAGGCCGGGCCCGAGAACGGCGATGATGGCCAGCGCGAGCAGGATTCCGGGAAACGCGAGCAGCACGTCCATCGCGCGCATGATGAGCGTGTCACGCCAGCCACCCCAGAAGCCGGCCAGCACCCCCAGCGCCAGCCCGCACGTCAATGCGATCCCGACCGAGACCACCCCGACCCGGAGCGAGAGCCGGCCGCCGTGGAGCACGCGACTGAAGACGTCACGGCCGAGATAGTCGGTGCCGAATGGCTGCGGCGCGCTCGGCGGCTTGAGGGTCCTCGTCGACGCGACCTTGAAGGGATCGGACGGCGCGATCACCGGCGCCAGGATCGCCGCGATCGCGGTCAGGGCCAGGATGGCGCCACCGGCGAGCGCGCTCCAGTTGCCCCGGAGGTTCCGGAGGGTCTCCGCCCAGGGGCCCCCGGCGCCAGGCTCCGCGCGATCCCTGGGAGCGCGGGCGGTCACCGGCGACAGCGGCGCCGCAACCCCGAGCTCGAGCTCACTCATGGCGAAGGCGTGGATCGAGCGTGGCGTAGAGGAGGTCGACGATCAGATTGACCAGGACGTAGACCACACCGGACACGAGCACGACGCCCTGAACGATCGGGATGTCCCGATTCAGGATCGCCTCCACCGCCAGCCGTCCCATGCCCTGGCGGGCGAACACGTTCTCGATGATGACGCTGCCGCCGAGCAACGCGCCGAACTGCAGCCCCACGATCGTGACAACCGGTAGCAGCGCGTTCCGGAGCGCATGCCGGAACAGCAGCACGCGCTCCGACACTCCCTTGGCGCGGGCCGCCGTGACATACTCCTGCGCCAGCACCTCGCCCATCCTCGCCCGTGTGACCAGCGCAATCGCGGCCATCCCCTGCACGGCCAGGGTGAGGGCCGGAAGGATCAGGCGCTCCAGCCCGCCCTGTCCCGTGGCCGGCAACCAGCCCAGCCGTAGCGCGAACAGGAAGATCAGGAGCATGCCGAGCCAGAAGGACGGCATCGAGACGCCGAAGAGCGACAGGGCCACGCTCACCCGATCGAGCCAGCTGTTTCGATGGTGGGCGGCCAGCACGCCGAGCGAGATTCCGAGGACGGCCGCGACGCTCAACCCCGCCAGGGTGAGCTCGAGCGTGCGAGGCGCCTGCTGGCGAATCTCGTCGAACACGGGGCGATTCGAGCGAATCGACCTCCCGAGGTCACCGCGGAGCGCATTGGCCAGGTAGCGCGCGTACTGCACGGCGATCGGATCGTCC
Organism: uncultured Candidatus Rokubacteria bacterium; assembly: GCA_963812945.1. Taxonomy (GTDB): domain Bacteria; phylum Methylomirabilota; class Methylomirabilia; order Rokubacteriales; family DASRDR01; genus DASRDR01. The sequence goes on from CAWEXD010000004.1 coordinate 228,784, forward strand.
AGCCCGAGCTGGGCCCGAAGCTCCGAGACTCGCTCGGGCGAGTCGCCGGACTCTCCGAGCATGACCGTGACCGGATCGCCGGGCAGCAGATGCAGCGCGGAGAAGGTCAGGATCGACACGCCCAGCACCACGGGGATCGCCGCGAGCAGCCGCCGGTGGATGTACCCCGTCATGCGGCTACAATAGCCCATCGATGCGCCAGCGAGCCATGTCCGCCGAGTGGAGTGCGAGACTGCGATGACGGACCGTCAGCGGTTCTTTCGCGTCGACGATGTGAATGGGCTCTCGCGTCGGCGCTTCCTCGCCATCGCCGGGACAGGCGCCGGCATCTCAGGTCTCGTTGCGTCCCGACGCGCGTCCGTCCGGCGGGCGGAAGCGGCCGGCGGCGACAAGGCCCAGCCCGGAGGACAGCTGGTGGTGGCCACGTGGGACGAGCCAATCTCCCTGGACCCGGCCAACACCGCCGCGGGCGGGTTGAACCCGGTTCGGCTCCTGTTCGATACGCTGGTCGTCCAGGGCGGTGACTTCGCGCCACATCCCGGGGTGGCCGAGTCGTGGACGGTGTCCCCGGACGGACGGGCATACACCTTTCGCCTGAAGAGGAACGTCAGGTTCCACGACGGGAGCCCGCTCGACGCCCAGGCGGTCAGGTTCAGCTTGGACCGGGCCACGAGTCCCCAGGCGAAGGCGAACTTCACCATCTCGCTCGCTGGAACCTACCAGGCCACGGAGGTGATCGACGCGCGGACAGCGCGAGTCGTGCTCACCCAGCCCTACGCCGCGTTCCTGGACGCGCTTGCGGAGGGGTATCACTCGATCGTGTCGCCGGCTGCCGTCGCGAAGCACGGGCGGGACTTCGATCGCAACCCCGTCGGGAGCGGACCGTACAGCTTCCAGGAGTGGATATCCAAGAGCCACGTGACCCTCAAGAAGAATCCGGACTACGCCTGGGGGTCAGCGCTCTTCAAGCATCAAGGGCCACCGCACCCCGACCGCGTGACGTTTCGGCTGGTTCCGGACGGCTCGACCCGGCTGGCGACCCTCGAGATCGGCGAGGTCCACGTCGCCGAGGACATCCCGCCCGAGGAGGTCGGTCGCCTCAGGAAGGACCCGAAGCTTCAGGTCCTGAATCGGGTCGCCCCCGGCACCTGCGCGCAGCTCATGATCAACACGACCCAGCCGCCACTGGACGACCTACGGGTCCGCCAGGCCCTCCAGTACGCGGTGAATCAGGCGGAGATGTCCACGATCCTCTTCCGGGGCATGCTCACGCCCGCCCGCGCACCGCTGGCGCCGGGCACCTTGGGCTACGAGGAGGGTATCACCGCCTTCTACCGCACCGACCCCGCCCGAGCCAGGGCGCTGCTGGAGGCGGCCGGCTGGACGCTCCGCCCCGACGGCATCCGCGCGCGGAACGGCAGCCGCCTGGAGGTCTCGATCACCATTGTGAGCCCGAGCATCCAGACCCTGCCCACCAAGGTGGCGGAGCTCCTCCAGGCCCAGCTTGCCGACGTGGGCGTCCTGCTGAACATCAAGCAGATGGACACCGCCGGCATCTTCGCCGTCCTGAGGCAGGGCAGTCAGCAGATGATGCTCGGCTGGCGTGCGGGCTCCGACCCGGACGTCATCCGTCCGCTCTTCCACTCGAGCTTCTTCGGCAAGTCGCCGGTCGCGCGCATTCGCTACAAGGACGAGCAGCTCGACCAGCTCCTCGTGCAGGGCGCGCAGGAGCTCGACCGGAGCAAGCGCCACGCGATCTACGGGGAGATCCAGCGGATCGTGCTCCGGAACGCCTTGATCGTGCCCCTCTGGAACCGTCACGCCTTCGTGGGCACGCGCGCCACGGTCCGTGACGTCAGCCTCGACACGCGGGGGGCTCTCAGCCTGTACGATGCCTGGCTAGCCAGCCCCTGACCGTTCAGGCACGGCGGGAAGTGCGCCCGCCGAAGGCCCCCCGAATGCGCCAACGACCATCAGAGCAGGCCGGCGATCCGCTGCACGACGGCGCCCCGGTCGGCAATCACCTCCAGCTCCCACTCGAGGGCCTGGGCGAGGTTGGCGCGCATCTTCTCGCGGTTGCCCGAAAGCTCGGTCAGGGCCAGGTTGACGTCGTCGGCACCTATCGGGCCCCGGACTGATCCGGTAAGCGGGACCGCCAGGCCGAACTGCTGGCACTTCCGGGCGAGCGACGGCTGGTCCCACCACCAGGGATAGGAGATCATGGGAGTGGTGGTGGCGATCGCCTCGTGAGTCGAGTTCAAGCCGTGGTGCGTCACGAAGGCGTCGGCGTCGGCAAGCACGTGCCACTGGTCCACGTAGTCGGCGACCGAGACGTTGGGCCTCTCGATCTCACGGCGGACCTCGTCGGCGATGTCCGCCCCTCCGAGGCTGACAAGGGCGTGGACGTCCGCCCGGTCGGCAAGGCACTGCGAGATCGACCGGAGGGCGTCGAGCGCCTGCGCCCCGAAGAAGCGCCAGATCTGCGTGCCGAAAGACACATAGAGCCTGAGCTGGCCTGACTCAGGTCCGAAGGGTGAAGGGCCTCGGGCGCGGCGCCGCGCTTCCATGTCGGGGATTGCCGGAAGGGACCCGAAGAACGCAACCGGCTCGAAGACGCGCCGCTCGGACTCGGTCAGGTACGCGGCGGGCTCGCAGTAGACGTTCAGGAATGGGCTGAGCCCTGACATGAAGCAGAACGGCGATGCGTCCTCCAGGCCGTAGCGATCCCGCAATACCGCCACGGCTCGATGGCATTGCGGCGACACGTGGATCTCGGGGTTGGCTTGCAGCAGCGGGAGAAAGTGGGCCGGGTCGATGTTGTGGCCGGCACACACGTTGACGTACGGGATGCCGAGAGCCTTCGCGACGACACGGGCGACGACCGCGTACGTGTCGTAGACGATCAGGGACGGTCCGAGCGCCTCGACGTCGCGGATGATCTCATCGGCGTAGCTCGCCGCGAAGCTGACATACCGGCTCCCCCGCAAGCGCGACTCGGCATCCGCCCGCTCGAGGGGGTACTTCGCGAAGAGATCGACGCAGATGCCTCCCGCCTGCCGGACCTTGGCCTCGAAGCGGTCCCCCGTGAACACGTACGTCGTGATGTTCCGGCTGGTCAGCGCCGAGATGAGCGGGTGGAGCCGCTGGAAGTGCCCATCGGCGAGCATGACGAAGACGACGGCGGTCGGAGGGCGCATGGATGGCCACCTCAGCGGCGTGTCAGCGCTCTCCTCCGGCCTGCCGCAGCCGGCGCTGGGATGCCGCGCCACCGGTCCTCCACCACCATGAGATGGCGGCGGACCGTCGATGGTGTCATTGGGCGCTCGGGACCAGGCGCGGCGAGGCGCGCCCGGAGCGCTGCCTCACGGCGGCACCACCGCGACCGCGAAGGGCTGCCGGAGAAACCCTCCGGATGCCAGGAGCGTCTGCGAGCCCGATCGCGGATTGATCGACACGACGGTGCCGGCAGCCGCCCCCGCCCTGGAATGGTAGTTCACGACGACGAGGTTCCCGCTGGCGGTGCCGGCAATGCCAAACGGCCGCGAGAGAAGCCCGCCGGGAGATCCCGACGCGATGACGGTCTGGGCTCCCGTCGACGGGTCGACCCGCACGACCTGGCCTCCTTGGCCGGACTCCGGCACCGTCGCGAACAGGCTGCCCCCGACGAAGGCGAGGCCCCCGATCCACGGCCGGAGGTGATCGGCCTGGCTCACGACGACCGGATCCGAACGGAACGCCGGCAGGCCCCGACGCGGCGGCACCGCGTCGTACCGGAGGATCGCAGGTGTTCTTTCCGCCCCGGACGAGACGAACAACGCTCCCGACGGCCCCAGGACGACCGGGATCGTCTCTCGCTTCACGAGCAGCTTCGGAGTGGCCCGCGCGGCCACGAGGTAGATCGCGTCGTCGGATACGCCACCGAGGCCGGTGACGGAGACGATCAGGCTGCCCAGCGGCGCGGCGGCGACGCCATGGATGACGCGAGGGGCGGGAAACCGCGCCCGCACCGTGCCCCCGGAGGTTCCGAGCACGATCTCGAGCAGCTCCGTGTGTCCGCCGACGATGCTTTCCACGCCAGCGACGACCTGCTTCGCCGGGGTCACGGCCACGCTCCACGGACTGGAGGCCCCGTTCCAGAAGAGGAGGCCCTGGGCGCCGGTCCGGGGGCTCACCCTGATGACCGCGCTCGCGAATGGATCGGCCACGACGATGTCGCCCGGTCCCACGGTGGGAACCCAAAATGGGGGCCGGCGCGGCGCGAGCAGATCGCGCACCCGCCGAGGCATCTTGCGGCTCATCGGGCTCCCCTCCTCTCGACGTCTTTGGTCATCGTGCCGGGCTCGTGGCTGCGCATCAGTGACCCCCGCCGCCCGGACCGGCCCCCTTGATCACCTCCGCCGCTCGCGCGGCCGGCGGCGTGTTGCGGCTCCGGCCGATCCTCACCTGCCCGTCGATCAGCACCATGGAGATGCCGAAGAGGTCTCCCGCCCGGAGCGCCTCGCACGCGGTCTTCCCCACCGAGCCGACGGGCGCGTCCACAACGCAGAGGTCGGCCTCCCGTCCGGGCTCGATCACGCCCACGGGCAGCCGGTACACGCGCGCCGTGTTGCCCGTCGCCATGCAGATCGCCTCCTCGGGCTCGATCCCGCCGAGCGAGGTCAGGTGGGCGATGACGCGGAGGATGCCGAGCGGGACGACCCCCGTGCCCGAGGGCGCGTCGTTGCCGATGATGACCCGGTGGAGGGCCCGCGCCTCCTTCGCCCGGGCGAGCGTGTGGAGGGCCGTCCGGCCGTTGCCGCAGTGGACGATCTCGAGCGCCAGCTGGGTCGCCACCAGGAGGTCGATCTCCCGCTCGCTCATGGAGGTCGTCCCGCCGTTGATGTGCCCCACCACGTGGGGATCCGCCTCCAGGACGACGTCGGCGCTGATCGGGCTCGAGCCGGCGATGGAGGGGCCGCCCGTGTGAATCGTCACGGTCATGCCGTGCTGCTTGGCCCACTTCACCATGGGGGCGGCGTCCTTGCCGGTCCTGACCGAGCCGAGGCCGATCTCCCCGACGAGCCGGACTCCCGCCCGCGCCATCTCGGCGAAGTCCTCCTCCACCATGCCGAGCTCGAGGATCGGCGCGCCCGCGTGAACCTTGACGCCGGCCGGCCGCAGGTTCGCGTAGGCCTTGGCCGCGACGATGGCCAGCGCCTTGAGCCCAACGACGTCCTTGGGCCGGCCCGGCAGGTGCACCTCGCCGGCCGAGATCATGGTGGTGAGGCCGCCGTTCAGCCCCGAGTCGATGAAGTCGACGGTGCGCTGGCGCGGGGTGAAATCGCCGAACACCGGGTGGCAGTGCGAGTCGATCAGACCGGGGATGACCGTCGATCCCTTGGCGTCGATGACCGTGTCGGCCCCGTCCTCGAGTCCCTTCCCCACCGCGATGATCCGGCTTCCCTCGATCTGGATCGAATCGGCGTCGAGAAGCGGCCGGGTGATGTCGCCGCTGATCAGCGCCCCGATGTTGCGGATCACGGTCTTCATGACATGCCCTCGCGTCCCGGGTTCTGGGCGGTGCCCGCTCGAGCGATCTGGCCGGGTCCCGATTCTGTCAAATCGGCCGGGTCCGCGCAAACGGGCTCCCCCCCCCCGACGTCACGCCACCCAACGGCGACAAGCTGTCGTGTCGCGACAGGACGCCGTGGCGATCGCCGACCATGGCAGTTGCCTTGCACCACGAGCCTGTGATGAAGATGCGACGGGCCCTTGTCACCCTTCTGGTCGGCATCGCGCTTCTGGGCGCGGTCCGGCGTGCGGACGCGCAGGACTCCACTCCGCCGGCCGGCGACCACCGGATGAGGGCCGAGTCGGTGATGGCGCCGCTCCAGCGCTCGATCGTCTGGTACCAGGACGCGAGGGCCGCCATGCAGTCGATCAGGGGCATCCTCGATGGGGACTTCGATCGCGGCGAGGAGGAGACCGCGCAGCGCGCGCTCCAGCGAGCCTTCGACACCGCCCGCGCCCGCGCGGCGGTGCTCGCGCAGGACGATCAGACAGAGAGCCCCGGGTCGCCGCCCCGGCCGGCGCGTGCCAAGCGGCGCGCGGAGCTCGAAGCTACCATCGAGCGCGAGGAGCGCGAGGTCGCCCGGCTCAAGGGGCGTCTGGGCACGGCGACGTCCGCCGCGCGGCCCGCGCTCGAGCGCGAGCTGGCCGCCGCGACGAACCGGCTCGAGCTCGGCCGCGTCCAGCTCGAGTTCCTGACCAAGCTGGATCGGGCCGATTCCGCGGCGCCCGACGAGGAGGCCGATCTGCCTGAACAGATCCAGGCCCTGCAGGAGACCCTCCCGCGGCTGAGCACGGCGGCCGGCACTCCGGCCGTCGTGACGACCTCCCCCCGCACGGCGGCACCGTCCGGCGCCTGGGCGCTCGTCTATCGGCTGCTCGCCCTGCAGCGCGACCGGAGCGCGCTCAAGGACCTCACCCGCTCGACGACCGAACTCGCGAGCGAGATCCGGAGCGAGATGCGGGCCACCCGGCAGACGGTTCGCCCGATGATGACGCGCCTCCGCGAGCTCGCGAACCGCCCGGCCAGCGACGGGACATCCGGGACGGGAGGCCAGGAAGAATTCCGCGGACTGCTCGCGCGCGTCAAGCTCCTCCGCGCGGTCATGCTGCCACTACGCGAGGAATCGGCCCTCCTGCAGCGGTACACCGCCGACATCGAGACCTGGCGGCGCGCCCTCGATCGCGAGATCGGGCAGGCGCTACGCGGACTCGCCATCCAGCTCGTCGGCATCGGACTCACGCTGGGCGCAATTCTCCTGGGCTCGGTGCTCTGGCGGATCGCGGTCGTCCGCTACGTCACGAACGGCTATCACCGGCGGCTCCTGCTGAACGCGCGCCACGTCGTGGTGGTGACCGCGATCACGCTCGTGCTGGTCTTCCACTTCGCGAGCGAGCTCACCGCCCTCGTGGCCGTGCTCGGGTTCGCGGCGGCGGGGATCGCCTTCGCGCTCCAGAACGTGATCCTGGCCGTGGCGGGCTACTTCTCGATGGTGGCGCCCAACGGCATCCGGGTCGGCGATCGGGTGAGCCTCCAGGGGCCGTTCGGCTACGTGCACGGCGAGGTGATCGAGATAGGGGTCGTCCGGACCCGGCTGCAGGAGCTGACCGGGGATCCGCTCCAGCCGACGGGCCGGACCATGGTCTTCCCCAATTCCGTCGCGTTCACCGGCAGCTTCATCAAGCACCCGCCGCCCGAGAAACGCCGGACCGCGATCGCCGCGTGACCGCGCGTCGCTCCGGCGACACGTTGTCGCGTCGAGACGACGACAACGGGGCACCGCCGAGATGTGGCATCATCGCGCCTACCTCTCATGAGGATCACCGGCGTGATGGTGACCCGCAACCGGGCGCGGCTTGCCGCGCGCGCCGTGCGCTGCTTCGCGCGCCAGACCTGGGCCGACAAGGAGCTCCTCATCCTCGACGACGGCGAGGAGGACTACGCGCCCATCCTCGCGCCATATCGGGACCAGGTCGCCATCCGGTACGAGCGGCTGGCCGTCGACCCCGAGCGGAAGCTCGGCGGCTTGCGGAACCTGGCGCTCGACCGTGCTGGCGGCGACGTCATCGCGCAATGGGACGACGACGAGTGGTACCATCCCGAGCGACTGGCGGTGCAAGCCACGGCGCTCGAGCAGCGGACGCTCGACGCGTGCTTGCTCGAATGCACCCTCGTGCACCTCGACGAGCCGGGCTTCGTGGAGCATCCGTATCGCGCCACCCTGCGCTACGGCACGGCGGGCACCGTCGTTCACCGGCGCACCGAGGTTCGCTATCCGAACTGGCCTCGGAACGAAGACACGGCGTTCCGCGCCCGTCTCCGGCAGGCCGGCGCCCGGGTCGGCGTTCTGAGGCGGACGCCCAGCCACTTGTTCATCCGCTGCTTTCACGGGGCCAACACCTGGGACCTGCGGCATTTTCGAAGCCGGCTCCGCGTCCCCGTGCGCGATCTCCTGCGCTACGCGATGGCGCGCTTCGTGCGCGGCGACTTGCTGACCCACCCGGCGTTTCAGCTGACCGAGCTCGAGCGCCAGAGCGTGGATCGCTTCCTGTCCGACAGCCGCGAGCTGGGGCTGCTGAAGCACGCGGCGCGTGGGGAGGAAGCCGGCTGACGGGGCGTGGGCCCTGCCCGTGCGGAGCTCGGAGCGGAGGCCCTCAGCCGCCGCGGTCCGCTGGGGCGCCGGCCCCGGCCAGGATCTCCTCGTACAGGGCCTCGAACTGCGGCAGCACGACGTGGGCCGTGAAGAGGGGGGCCCGCTGCGCCGCCGCCCGGCCCAGCCGCTCACGAAGATCCGGGTCGTCGATCAGCCGCCGCATCGCGCCGGTGAGGGCCTCCGCGTCGCCGGCCGGCACGAGCAGCCCGGTCTTCCCGTCCACCACCATCTCCGCGTGGCCGCCCGGCGTCGTGCCGATCACCGCCTTGCCGTGGCTCATCGCCTCGTACACGACGTGGCCGAAGGGCTCGGCCCAGGTCGAGGGCGCGACCCCGAAGAGGGCGCCGGCCCAGGCCGCCATCACCGTGCCGTGCGGCACGTCGTAGAGGACCGTAACGCCCGGCGGAAAGGCGGTGGGAGCGCCGAAGTAACGGGTTCCGATGAGCACGAGCGGAGGGGGCGCGGCCAGCCGCTCATACGCGTCGAGAAGCTCACGTACGCCCTTGAGGGGACGCAACGCCCCCACGAAGAGGATGTACGGCCCCGCCGGCAGCCTCGCCATGAGGCCCGGGTCGGCCGGCCCATCCGCGCTCTGGTCTCCGAAATTGTGGATCACGCGATGCGGCACCGCGCGGCCATGCGGAGGCGATCCAGCGTCGGTGCTCAGCAGGTGCCGCTGCAGGACCCCTTGCACGTAGGCACTGGGGCTGTGGACGCCCTGGAGGCGGTGCCGCAAGAATCCGCGGCCGCCCAGTGTTCCCGCCACCGCCAGCAGGCCCTTGACGAGCCCGAGAGTGCGCGGCGCGCAGCGAAAGCACTTCATCGGGGCCGGCCCGTCGCAGATCCGGTCGCGGCGGACCAGGGTGTGCAGCGGGCAGACGTACCCGTAGTCGCGCGCGGTGAGGAGCAGCGGGATCCGCAGACCCAGCAGGGCCACGGCGCACGAATACGCGATCCAGCCATAGACGTGGACCAGGTCCGGACGAAGTCGCGCCACCAGGCGCCGCAGCCGCCAGATCGTTTCGGGATCGGGGAAAGGCGGGTGACGGCGTCTGGCGGGGTCAGCCGAGAGAAACGAGAGCCGTGTCGTCAGGCTCCGGACGCGGTGCACCTCGACGCCGCCGTCGTCTTCCCGCTCCGGCGAGCCGGTCTGCCAGGGCGTCGCGACGCTCACGGTATGCCCGCGCCGCGCGAGCCCTCGTGCCAGGAGACGCGTCGAGCGCGCCGAGCCCCCGATGTACGGCGGGTAGAGGTCGGACATCAGGAGAAGACGCAAGCGCCGGCTGGGCCGCGCGTGGGTCAGCGGGTCCCTCCTCGAGAATCCCGCCGCGCCCGTCGCGCCGGACTCATTCGCGCCCCGGGTCGGCGCCAGGTTTCCGGACGTGGAGGTGGAGAACCTTGCCGGAGGCGGTCACGAACGGCGGTCGGCACTCGACGCGGAGGACGCCGCTTTCACGCCAGAGCTGCGCCATCACCCGCTCCGCACCCGACCCCGGGCTGATGGCCCGCAGAAAGGCGTCCGTCACCGCCTCGGAGCTGATGGGCCCGACTTCGGGGTGAACGAGGAGCCGCAGGAGGGGGTACCCAGCGCCAGTCTCGTCCTCCACGATCTGGTAGCTGGTCGGGCCGCCGCCGAACCGGGCCGGCAGCACCTCCTCCAGAACTCGGACGACGTTCGTGTCGGCGAATGTCATGCCGCCGGCCGTCAGCTTCTCGAAGCTGCGGATCGTGTGCAGGTGCGTCGACCAGCCGAGCGCCTCCAGGGGGCAGCCGCACGATCGCCGCGTGACGACCGCCTGATCGCCCAAGGAGACGTTCAGCAGGATCAGCGGGGCCGTGGGCCGGAGCGAGGAGACGAACAGCGCGTCCGGAGCGAGGTCGCCCGGCACCCCGACAGTCCCGCCCCCGCCCTGGACCAGGGCGTGAAGGTCGTGCAGCACGTGGACCTCGTCCGGGGCCTCCGGGGCAAGGCAGCCGTAGCCGATCGGGCCGCACTCGACGGTCCCGTAGCGTGGCGTCGCGGTCGCCCCGCATCGGCGGATCGCGTCCAGGCGCGCCGCCGTGATCGGTTCGCTCGTGAGCGTGAACTGGGCACCGCGGAGATCGACACCCGCCTCGAGGGCGGCCTGGCACAGGCGCGCGGCCGAGCTCGCGAACGTGTAGAGATGCGGAACCTTGCCTGCGCGAAGAGCGCCGACCATCCAGCGAGCCACCGGCAGCGGCTCGGCGAGTGGCGCATAGACGGGACGCGGCAGGCGGATCCCGGCGATGCGGCCTCCCCAGCGAATCGCGCGCGCGCTCCAGCGGTAGCGCGGGTGAAGGCCGCGTGTCCCGTCGTTCACCTGCCAGAACCATCCGGCCGGGACCGCGCCGGCGGCGCTGAACCGTAGCAGCTGCGCGAGGAGCGCACCGCCCGGGACACCCCAGTTCGCGTGAAGCCATTCCATCCCTTCGCGGGCCCGGAGCATCAGAGCCTTGTCGACAGCGGTGTCCCGGACGAACCGCAGGTCGATCGACACCTGCGTGCGGACGCTCCGGCTGCCGCCGCTCTGGAGCAGCACGTCGAACGCCGAAAGCGGGTTGCGCCAGGCCTCGGGGGTGGTCTCGATCGTCGCACCGCCTCGCACCACCGGCCGCCGTCCCTTGAACTCGTCCACGGTCAGATAGACCCCGTGGCGAAGGAGCGCGCGAAGAGCCCCCTCCACCCCCTCCTGGTCGACCAGCCGCCCGAGATCTCCGTACTCGCAGCCGGCGCGGTCCATGAGCCAGCGGTAGGGGTTGGCCGCCGCATCGTAGACGGCGCGGCGCACGAGCGCCAGAAAGTCGGGCCCCCGGCGTTCGAGCCGGCTTCGCAGGCTGTCCCGGGCCTCCGCCGGGCCGATCGAGCGTCTGAGGAAGCCCGGGAGCCGCCAGAGCAGGCGGGCGCCCTCGGCCACGTCGTGACCGGTCGGGAGAGCGTGCACTTCAGGTCCCCGGCATGCGGATACGCGTGCCCATACCGCCAGCCAGCCTTTCGTGAGGCCATGCCTCCGGCATGACGCTCCGGTGCCGCGACGGCGCGCGGGCCAGGCCCCGGAGGTCCGCGACACCCGCGACGCCCGTGGACATATCAGACGGGACGGCATCCAGGCAAGGGCACGCAGACGACGCGCCAAGGCCCGGACTCCGCGATGCCTCGAAACTGACGGTCACCCTGCCAGGAGTCGATGCCTCAAGACTGAGGTTACCGCAGCCGTGTGCCCGCGGCGGCATGCAGGCGTCCCGCGGGCCGCACCGCCAGGGGCCAGAGGGTGGTCAGGATCGTCTCGATGCGCGGCGTGAAGTCAGCGGGGTTCAGGGCGCGAAGGTCCCCCGCGAGCGCGGGGAGCGCGGGCAGACTCAGGGCCGGGGTGGCCAGCAGCCGTTGGGCCGGCTCTGCATGCGCTGGATCGACGATTCCGGTGGCGCACTCCGGCGACGCGCGCGATCGCAGGCGGACGAGCTCTCCTACGGCGGCAACTGCTCCACGGTGACCGCACACCCGTCGCTGCCCTTGACGAATCGCACGTTGTGGAACGAGCCCGAGGTCGGAAGGGCGATCAAGGTTGCATTGCATTTCGCGATCCACTGGTAGTCGGTGGCCACGACGCGAAACTGGCCGGGGGATACCCATGCCCACGCGCCGGTGGCGAGGATGCAACGCCCGTTCGCGTCCGGCCGGCCGGAGTTGAGCGCGATGACACCCCCGTGCGGGTCGAACGCGGTCGGATTTCCGGCCGCATCCAGCCGCTTGTTGAAGATCCACTCGAACTCCGGCGTGCTGCAGAACGTGCCCAGGCCCGTAGGTTCGGTGACGATGAACCCCTGCGCGACCGCCACCTCGTAGCGCACGACCGCCCGTATCGGCGAGGATCCCCCTTCCGGCCCAACTGGTCGGCATCCCGGCAGCGCGACGACGGGGATCATGGCGGCGACGCGAGCGACCGACAGGAGGACCGACCGCCTCCGGGCCGCCATCTCACTGGCCTCCGACCGAGCACCCGCTCTCGCCCCTGACGAAGCGAATCGTGCCGACGGAGAAGATCGGCTGATCCGGACCGGCCTGCGTCAAGAGCGACGTCTGGCACTCGGTGATCCACTGGGTTTCGTCCATCGCCATCACGAACCACTTCATCGTGCGTATCTGATTGGGGATTCTGACCAGGATGGATCCGACGTACTCGCACACGTTGCCGTTCGCCGTCATCACGTTGGAATTCACCCGCGACGGCAGGCCGGGGAACCTGTTAGTCGCCTCGGCATCGTAGAGATGGACGAGCCACATCATCTGGCGCGCACGCTGCTCGCAGTTCGCGTCACTCGGGGCGGGGTCGTGGATGACGAACCGTCCCACGACCGGGATCGGCGCGTCGGTCGTCGAATCGAACGTGCACCCGGCCGCCACGACGCAGAGAAGCGCGGTCGTCAGCCGCGGGCCTGATCGCCAGACCCTCCTCATGGCGAATCCACCTCCTGGCAGCATCGGCAAAGATCGCGATGCTGGCGGATGACTACCCGGTGAATAGCACGAGTCGTCGACGGCTCACAATGGGACCTTGGGCCTATCGCCGCGTGGCCGGGCGTCACTCCGGTGACACCTCGAGGTCCGCGACACCCGCAACGCTCGTGGACATCTCGGGTGGGGCGGCATCCAGGCAAGGCCGAAAAGTCGAGGGGATCCGTCAAGGCCCGCACTCTTGACAGGCCCAAGCCGGCCACGCACCATCGCGACATGACCCTGACCACCGACGCCGCGAGATACGAGGCGCTTCGTTCGAGCGTCACCGCCCAGCTGATCGTGCCGGCCAGGTTCAACTTCGTGACCGACACGTTCGAGAAATGGTCCTCGGACCGGCTCTGCATGCGCTGGATCGACGATTCCGGTGGCGACCGGACGATCTCGTGGAAGGAGATGTCCGACAACGCGAACCGGGTCGTGAACGTCCTCCGGGCGTGCGGCGTGAAGAAGGGGGACCGCGTCTTCATCCAGGTGGGCCGTCTCCCGGAATGGTGGGAGACGATGCTGGCCTGTCTCAAGATGGGCGCGGTCGCCATGCCGGGCACGGTCATGCTCACGCCGAAGGACATCGGCTATCGGATGGAGCTGTCGGAGCCCGCGGCCGTGGTGACCGAGGCCTCGATCGCGCCACGGTTCGACGAGGTGCGCGGCAAGTCGAGCTCGGTCAAGGCCTACCTGGCCGTCGGCGGCCACCCGGACCGCTGGCTGGACTTCCGCGCGGAGCGCGAGCTGGCGCCGGCGGCGGCGCCGGCGGAGCCGACGCTCGCGACCGATCCCTGCCTCCTCTACTTCACTTCGGGTACCACCGGCTTCGCGAAGATGGTGTGCCACACGCAGGCGTCCTACGGCATCGGTCACGTCGTGACCGCCCGGTACTGGCTCGACCTCGCGCCGGAGGACCTTCACTGGAACATCTCCGACACCGGCTGGGGGAAGGCCGCGTGGAGCTCCCTCTTCAGTCCGTTCATCACAGGGGCAGCGCAGCTCGTCCACAACCCGACCGGCCCGTTCAGCGCCAAGCGGGCGCTCGACGTCCTCGCGCAGTACCCGATCACGAGCATGTGCGGGGCGCCAACAATCTTTCGGGCGATCGTGCTCGAGGATCTCCGGAAGTGGACGTTCCCGAGTCTCCGGAGCTGCGTCGCGGCCGGAGAGCCGCTCAATCCCGAAGTGATCGCGACCTGGCGAGCCGCCACCGGACTCGAGATCCGTGACGGCTACGGACAGACCGAGACGTGCTGCCTGGTCGGCAACTACAAGGGGCTGACGGTGAAGCCCGGATCGATGGGCAAGCCGTCGCCGGGCTACGACGTCGCGATCGTCGACGACGACGGACGGCCGGTGGCGGCGGGCAAGGAGGGCGACATCGGCGTGCGGATCACGCCGGTGCGGCCGGTCGGTCTCTTCAGCGAGTACTGGAAGAACGACCAGGCGAACCGGAGCTCCGTGCGAGGGGACTACTACATCACCGGCGACCGCGGCGTGATGGACGAGGACGGCTACATCTGGTTCGTGGGCCGGGCCGACGACGTCATCCTGAGCGCCGGCTACCGCATCGGCCCGTTCGAGGTGGAGAGCGCGCTGCTCGAGCACGCGGCGGTCGCCGAGTCCGCCGTCGTCTCGAGCCCGGACGACATCCGCGGCGAGATCGTGAAGGCCTTCATCGTCCTCAAGCCCGGCTCGACCCCCTCGGAAGCCCTCGCGGCAGAGCTCCAGGAGCACTGCAAGAAGGTGACTGCGCCGTACAAGCACCCGCGGAAGATCGATTTCGTGACCACGCTGCCGAAGACGGTCAGCGGCAAGATCCGCCGCATCGAGCTCCGGAACAGGGAGTGGGGCCGGCCCATCCCGGCGAGCAACGAGCGCGAGTAGCGCCCGGGGAACGACCACTCGCGAGGCGTCGCCACTGCGCCGAGTCTCGGGGCCCGCGCGGTCCTTGGCGGGCCTGGATGCCACCCCGTGGGTTGAACTCGGTGTCGGCGCGGCCCATACTGCCGGCCGATGCTCGATCGGCGGGCCCACCTTGGGCTGCACACACGGTGGCGGCAGGTGCCACGTGGCTCGACCGGTAGCAGCCCGGCCCGGACGCCGCCGGTGACGGTACGCCGTGGTTGCGCGCGACCGGGTCGGCCGGGCCTCCGGCGCGCGACGTGCCCGTGCCGTCCGTGCTGGCGTCCGAAGCCTTCGGTGTCGCGGCCGTGATCACGCTGGCGGATCTCGTCGTCGGGGCGCGGGTTGCGCGGCGGCTGCCGTACTATCTTCGCCATCCGATCGCACCGGACGAGGCCCGAGCCATCGTGCGCGGCCGGCTCGAGCGACGGGAGGCCAGGTTCCTCGCCCTCGTCCGGCGGACCGTCTACCAGCACGCGGCCAGCCCCTACCGGCAGCTCCTACGGCTCGCCGGGTGCCAGCCGGGCGACCTGGAGCGACTGGTGCTCCAGGAGGGCATCGAAGGGGCTCTCCGGAGCCTCTTCCGCGAGGGCGTGTACCTGACCGTCGACGAGTTCAAGGGACGGCGGCCCGTCGTGCGGGGGAGCGCGACGATCTCGGCGGACTCGGAGCAGCTTCGCAATCCACTCTCCGCCGCGCACGTGCCCCAGCGAAGCGGGGGGAGTCGCAGCCGCGGCACGGCTGTCCCCATGGACCTCGCCTTCATCCGCGATGTCGCCGTCAACACCTGCCTCCTTCTCGAAGCCCGCGGCGGTCGCGAGTGGGTCAAGGCCAACTGGGAGGTGCCCGGCGGCGGCGCCCTGTACCACATCCTGCTGTACAGCGGCTTCGGCGCCCCCCACGCTCGCTGGTTCTCGCAGCTCGATCCCGGAGCGCCGGATCTCCCGCTGCTGTACCGATGGAGCCCGCGCATCATGCGGTGGGCGAGCCTGCTGGCCGGCGTTTCCCTGCCGGCCCCCGAGCACGTGCCGATCGAGGCGCCCTTGCCGATCGCCGACTGGGCGTCCTCGGTCCGCCGGAGCGGCCGGACTCCCCACATCTACACGTTCCCCAGCTCGGCCGTGCGCCTGGCCCAGGCAGCCCTCGACGCCGGGAGGGATCTCGAGGGCCTGCAGTTCCTGGTCGGAGGGGAACCCGTCACGCCCGCTCGCCTGAGGGCGATCCGGCAGGCCGGGGCCGACGCGTTGCCGGGGTACGGCAGCATCGAAGGGGGCGTCTACGGGTACGGTTGCCTTCACCCGGCCACGTCCGACGATGTCCATCTGCTGCAAGACCTGCACGCCATCGTCCAGCCCGGGCCGGCGGGATCTCACGGGCTCCCGCCCAACGCGAACCTGTTCACGTCGCTGAGCCGACACGCCCCGTTCGTCTTCCTGAATGTCGGGATGGGCGACCAGGCCATGGTCGATCGCCGGCGCTGCGGCTGTCCCCTGGAGCTGCTGGGGTGGACGACGCACCTGCACTCGATCCGGAGCTTCGAGAAACTCACCGCGGGGGGCATGACGTTCCTCGACACGGATGTTGTCCGGGTGCTCGAGGAAGTGCTGCCGGGCCGCTTCGGGGGCTCACCCGCTCACTACCAGCTCCTCGAGGAGGAGGGCGCGGACGGCCGACCTTACCTGCGTCTGCTCGTCCACCCCTCCGTCGGGCCGCTGGATCATTCGGCGGTCGTGGAGGCTTTCCGGAGCGCGATCGGAGATGGCCCGGGCGCCGCACGTGCCATGGGCCTTCACTGGCGCCACGCCAACTACGTCGGCGTGGCGCGCCGGGTGCCTCTGACCACCCACGCGGCGAAGATCCTCCACCTCCACGTCCAGCGAACGGGATCCGGCCGGTGATGGAGGGACGTGACTATCGGCGCACGCCGACGTAGCGCAGCAGGGTCTCCGGCTCGGCGGCGAGCTCGGGCGGCGTGGCCTCTCGCACGATGCGGCCCTGCTCGATGAGGGCGACCCGATCCGCCACGCCGAGCACGGCGTCAACCTTCTGCTCGACGAGCAGGATGCCCACGCCCTTCGCCCGCAGCGTCGCCACCGTCCCGAGCAGCCGATCGACGAGGGTCGGCATGAGCCCCTCGCTCGGCTCGTCCAGCAGCAAGTGCGTGGGACGGGCGCAGAGCGCCCGGGCGGTGGCCAGCATCTGCTGCTCCCCTCCGCTCAGCGTCCCCGCCCGCTGGCGCAGCCGCTCCCGGAGCACCGGGAAGAGCTCGAGCACCGGCTCCAGGGTTTCGTCCCCGGCCCCCCGCACCAGAAGCCCCATGCGGAGATTCTCCGACACCGTCAGGTCCGGGAAGAGCCGGCGGCCCTGTGGAACGTAGGCGATCCCGCGCCGGGGGATCTCGTGGGGAGCCACGCGCGAGAGCTCGGAGCCGTCGAGCGTAATGGAACCGGACCGAGCGCGGACGAGTCCCATGATCGTCCTGAGCGTCGTCGTCTTGCCTGCCCCGTTCCTCCCGAGCAAGCCCAGCACCTCGCCGGGCGCGACCGCGAGCGACACGTCCCGCAGCACGTGGGCGCCGCCGTAGTAGCAGTTCACGCGGTCGAGCCTGAGCGTCATCGCCTCCACGGCATCAGCGTCCCCACAGCGTCAGCGGCCCCACAGCGTCAGCGGCCAAGGTACGCGCGCTGGACCTCGGGGTGCGCCTCGATCTCCCGCGGCGTGCCCTCGGCGATGACGCGGCCGCGGTCCATCACGGTCACCCGGCCCGCCAGCTCCAGGACCACCGCCATATTGTGCTCGATGAGCAGAACCGTCGTCGTCCCGGCGATGTCGCGCACCAGGCGGCAGAAGGCCTCGATCTCGTCGCCGGCAAGGCCCTGCGTGGGCTCGTCGAGGATGAGCAGCTCCGGCCCGAGCGCCAGGGCCATGGCGACCTCCAGGACACGCTGGTGCCCGTAGGCCAGGGTCCCGGCTCGCTGATCGCTCAGACCGGCCAGCCCGACCCTGGCCAGGGCGGCCTCGACGTCCGCCGCGACGGCCCCGGCGTCGAGCGAGAGCCAGTCGCGGCAGTGTCTGAGCCGCGGGCGCTGCGCGGCGAGGGCCACGTTGTCGTAGACGGAGAGGGTGCGGTAGATGCTCGTGATCTGGAAGGTGTAGACGATGCCGAGCCGGGCGCGCTCCGAGGCCCGGGCGCGCGTGATGTCGCGGCCGGCGAAGCGCACCGCGCCCGCCGTCGGGCGGAGGCGCCCGCTGACGAGGCCCACCAACGTCGTCTTGCCCGCCCCGTTGGGCCCGATCAGCGCGCGCACCTCCCCCCGGTCCAGGCGGAGGTCGACGCCCTGCACCGCCTCGAGACCGCCGAAGCGCTTCGAGAGGCCCCGGGTCTCGAGGAGCGGGGTCACGGGAGCCACGGCGCCCACCGGGCCCGGATGCCGCCGACGATGCCGGCCGGGGCCCACAGGATCATGACCACGAGCGTCGCGCCCACCACCAGGAGGTACGCCGTCGTGTACCCGCTCGTGATGTCCACGACGTAGGTCATCACGAGCGTGCCCACCAGCGGGCCCAGCACGGTCCCGGCGCCGCCCAGGAGGGTCCAGATCAACGGGTAGATCGAGTAGAGGATGCCGGCGAAGGCGGAGCCCACGTACGAGAAGAGCAGCGTGTAGGCGGAGCCCGCGACGCCGGCGAGGAGCCCGGACACGAGCATCGCGACCATGCGGTACCGGGCCGTGTTGTAGCCGAGGAGACGGGTTCGCTCCTCGTTCTCCCGCACCGCCACGAGGACGCGGCCCAACGGCGAGCGCGCGATCCAGAGGCTCACGAGAAGACAGGCGGCGAAGACGGCCAGGGCCACGTTGTACTTGACGGCGGGATCGGCCAAGGCGAGGCGGACCCCGCCGAGCTCCACGTGCAGCCCCGCGAGGATGAACCCCTGGTCGCCGCCGGTGAACTCGTTCCAGTAGAGCGTCGCCAGGTAGAAGGCCTGGGCGAGCATCATCGTCACGATCAGAAGGGCGGGGCCGGTCGTGCGGAGCGTCATGAGCCCGACGACCCACGCGACGGCGAGCGCGGCGACGGCGCCGGCGAGGAAGCCGGCGGTGACCCCGAACCCCAGGTGGTGCACGGTGAGCCCCGTGCCGTACATCCCCGCGGCGAAGAACATGGCGTGCCCGAGGCTCATGAGGCCCGTGTAGCCCAGCAGCACGTTATAGCCGACCCCGTAGGCGGCCAGCACCATGATCCGCGCCAGCATGCCGTGGTGGAACGGAGGCAGCACGAGCTGGAGCCCCGCGAGGAGCGCCACCACGCCCAGGTGGAGCGTCAGCACCCGACCGAGGTCCCCTCCCCTCACGCCGCGGCCTCGCCGAAGAGGCCGCGGCCCCGCACCGCCAAGACGAGGGCCACCAAGAGCGTGGCGATGATCTTGGCCAGCGTGGGCGAGAAGAACACCGAGATCACGCCGTCGCTCAGCCCGACGAGGAGGGCCGCCACCAGCGTGCCGCGAAGGCTCCCGAGCCCGCCGAGGATGACCACCACGAAGGACAGGAGGAGCGCGTCGAGCCCCATGAGGTAGTGGGCCTGCTGGACGGGGACGATGAGCGCCCCGGCCACGGCTGCCAGGCCGGCCCCGACGCCGAAGGCCATCGTGTAGACGCGATTCACCGGCACGGCGAACGCCTGGGCCATCTCGCGGTCCTGCTGCGTGGCCCGCATATAGAGGCCGAGCCGCGTTCGCGAGAGCGCGAGCCAGGTGGCCCCGAGGAGCGCCGCCGCCAGGGCGGCAACGACGAGCTTGTACCCCGAGTAGCCGAACCCGGGAAACGCGACCAGGAAATAGACCGGAGGGGAAACGGGCCGAGCGTACGGTCCGTAGGTGGTCAGCACGAGCTGCTGCAGGATGTACAGGAGCCCGATGGTGGCGACGATCGTGCTCTCCGGCTCGTAGCCGATCCGCCGAAGCACGAGCCGATCCGCCAGGATGGCGACGGCCGCGACGACGGCCGGCGCCGCCAGGAGCGCCAGGAGAAAGCTCCCGGTGGCCGTGGCGACGTACCAGGTGACGACCGCCCCGAGCATGAAGAACTCCCCGTGGGCGACGTTGACGATCCGCATGACGCCGAACACGAGGGACAGGCCCAGCGCGGTCAGCGCGAGGACCAGGGCGCCGACGGTCCCCTCGAGGAGGGCCAGGAAGAGATGCGGCCCGAGGCTCATGCGGGTCGGGGCTGCGCAGCGACGGCACGCCCCGACGGGGACAGGGTCGGACTATCCGCGTTGTCCGTGCAGGGTCTCCACGAGCCTGTCACGGACTTGACGCCGGGGTCGAGACGCGAGCAGCCCTAGGACGCAGGCCCGAGCCCACCGGAGCCGTACGCGGTTGTACGGCGAGGATGGGCGAGGGCCGAGGACGACCAGAGGTCGCCGCGCCCCGAGGCGCGCCGACCGTGACGATCGTCGCGACGCGGATCGGCCACGGCACTAAAGCGGCTGCTTCGTGTAGTCGGCCTCGGGCTCGTACATCGACTCCTCGATCGCGGTGCGATGCACGACCTGGAGCTGGCGCTTCTCCACCTTGGAGATGAGCTGCTGCCCGAAGGCCTGGTGAATCCGCCCCACGAAGCGCTTCGGCCCCTGCGGGTGCTCGATGCCCTCCGGGAAGCTCTGGAAGCCCTCGAGCGTCTCGATGAACGCCTTGTAGTCCGGTCCGGGCCGCTTGTACCCGCTCTGCTCGACGGCCCGCTTGATCACGAAGAGCGTCTCCCAGCACCCGAACATGTGCGAGGCCGTGGACACGTCTTTCGGGTCGGTGAGGCTCGCCCCGCTGTCGTTGATGCCCACGCGCTCGCGGTAGAGGCGCACGTGCGACGGGGTGCTTGCCGTCGTATAGCGCGGGAAGGCCTCCCAGAAGTACGTCCCCTCCAGGTACTCGAGCCCGGGGCTCCCGATATCGACGCCCTCCACCGAGTCGACGAAGCCGAAGATCTGCGGCCGCTTGGCCCCGAAGTGCTCGCCCATCTCCTTGACGAAGGTGAGGACGCCCGGGCCGACCATGACGTGGTACAGCACCTCCGTGTCGGCCGGCACCCGCGGGAAGTACTTCGTGAAGGAGGTCTCGGTCGGCGGGATGGGGATGAGCGCGCGGACGGTGCCGCCCTGGGCGGTCGCGACCCGGCTGAAGAAGTCCCGGTGGTCGTGGCCGAAGGCGTAATCGGGGAAGATCAGGGTGACCTTCTTGCCCACGTTCTTCAGGATCCACCCGGCCACGGCCGTGATCTGCGCCCGGACGTCCGTGATGCCGGGCTGGAACACGTACCGGTTCAGCTTGCCGGAGGCCACGTGATAGCCCTCGCTCACCACGAGGTAGGGGATCTTCAGCTCGCCCGCCCGCGGGGCGGAGGCGATGACGACGTGCGAGAAGAGCGTGCCGAAGATCATGTCCACCTTGTGGTGGATGGCCAGCTTCTCGACCACCTCGCCGCCCCGCTTCGGATCCGTCCCGTCGTCCTCGGCGACGATCTCCACCTGGCGCCCCGCGATGCCGCCCCGCTCGTTGATGAGCTTGACCGCGGCGGCGGTCGTGCGCTCGTACCAGCGGCCGTAGACGGCGCCGATGCCGGTCCGGTGGACCTGGAAGCCGAGCCTCAGGGGCGCGGCCTGCGCGGCGGCGCCGGACACCCAGGGGCCCGGGAGAGAGGCGCCCAGCCCCAGGGCCCCGCCCGCCCTCAGGAGGTCCCGTCTGGAGATTCTCGCCGCTCGCTCGGTGGTCTCGCTCATGGCTGGTCCTCCTGGGAGGCCGGACGTCTGCGATCTCGGGATTGGGCCGAGTAGCGGCCCTCTTGTAGCACGGCCCCGCCGGCGTTTTCAACGGGTGGGGGGCTACCCGACGGCCGGCGTCGACAGGAGCCAGAGCCCCAGCGTCGTGTACCCGACCATGAGGACGAGCATCGGCAGCTGGCTCACGGTCGCGGGCGCCGGCCCGGCCAGGCGCAGGGCGAGGGCGTGGGCGATGACGACGCCCGCCACGTGAGCGACCACGATCATGGCGACCTGGCTGTGCCAGATCGCATAGACGCGCTCCGGATCCGAGAGGAAGGAGGTCACCACGGGGAGATCGCGCGTCCCCAGGAGGTCCCATCCCCGCGCGAAGGGGTCCGAGGCGGCCCGGATCGCATGCTGCACGTCCACAAGAAAGACCGGCAGGTAGTGCGCGAAGTGATACCCGCAGGCGATGGGGACGAGCGGGAGCGCGAAGAGCGCGACGAGCCGGGCCGGCGGGACGCGGAGGCCGGCCAGAGTCGCCAGGAGCCGCACGGCCGCCACGTAGGCCAGCGCCAGCCCGCCGAAGAGAGCGAGAAAGCCAAGCGTGTTCGGAACCATGAGGGCGGTGCGGCCCGGGTAGGCGAGCGGGTTCGCGCCGAGCAGCCCGAGCCAGGCGAACGTGCGGGACAGCCCGTCGAACGACACGGACGCGAGCACGAGGAGGACGAACGCGGCGAAGCTCGGGGCCGGCGCCTCCGCCCGCAGCAGCCTGAGGGAGGGGAGCGTCAGCTCGACCTCGCGCGCCGCAGCCGGGCCGGGAGTGGAGCGGCCCGGGACGCGCACGCCGAGGGGCGCCAGCGACGAGACCATGCCGAAGAACACGGTGAACGACTCCGCCCGGCGAAGCCATCCCTCCCCGAAGGCGAGGACGCCGCCCAGGTGGAAGAGGAGGTAGCTCGCGACCAGACTGGCCAGCACGGCGGGGTCGGACGGCGCCGGATGGATCAGCTCGAACCAGGCGAACGCGGCGAAGCCCGCCACGGCGGGCCAGTGGCCGGCCCACGTCGGGTACTGGAGGGGCGGGTGCTCGCGCCGCCGGCGAAGCCGCCCGGCCGCGGTCAGGAGGCGGTAGAGGCCGATCCACGGGTTCACGTGTGCCCAGAGGTTGCCGAACGCCGCGTGCAGGTAGGTGAAGCCGATCCACCAGACCGCCCAGACGAAGAGCGGGAGCGGGTTCGCGAGCGGGTCGCGGCTGCCGAGGAGGCCGGCGGTGGCCAGGAGCACGATGGCCGCGAGCGAGAGCAGGCTGGCGGCGGTCGAGACCGCCTCGCCCCACGGGACGGCGGGAGCGCTCCACCGCGCCGAGAACGCCTCGAGACGCGCGAACAGCCTCGGCGGCGCCAGCGCGACCAGGGCGAACGACGCCGCCACGACGATCGCGCCGCCCGCGACGTAGAGGTGCGTCGGCAGGAGCAGGATGAACGCCCCGCCGCCGGCATGAGCGGCCGCGAGGTCGGGCCAGGCGGTCGCGACGCCGGCGCCGGCCGCGCCGGCCAGAACCGTGAACGGGATCTTCGTCGCCGGTCGCATGAAAGCGATCACGGGCATCGATTCGCCGCGCTGGAGACCCAGCATCCGCGCCCGGGTGGATGAGCTCGGGGCGCGCCGGGGACGGACGGCGCCCGGTCGCCCCGCGCGCTCACATGGGGGGATAGAACGCCGGGTTGTACCGCCGCGCGCAGAAGCCCGTGGCCCGAGACAGGTCGACGTCGTGCACCAGCAGCTGCTCCTCGCCGTAGGGCACGTAGGCCAGGCAGTCCCCGTCCGGACCGATGAGGCTGGTCGCCGAGTCCTGGTAGCGCATCGCGTAGTTGACGCTGGCGAAGTAGATGGTGTTTTCCACGCCACGGGCCACCATCGCCTTCTCGTAGTACGGCGAGCTCGGGTCACCCCAGCGATCGATGGTAATGCCAGTGCCGTCGCTGCCCGTGAGCTGCGGGTGGAAGACCAGACGGGCACCGCGGGCAGCCGACCACCGAACCGCCTCCGGGTAGCGCCATCCTTCGTGGCAGATCGTGATCCCGAACGGGACACCATCCACCTCGAACAGCCGCCGCCGGCCGTCGGGCACGTAGAACGGCTCCTCCTCGAGGGGAATCTGGTTCTTCGTCTGGTAGCCCTCGACGGCGCCCTCGCGCGAGATCACGAAGGCCACGTTGTGCAGGCCGGCGGCGGACTCCCATTCCATCCCGAGGACGACCGCCACGCCGTGTCGCTGGGCCATGGCGCCGACCTCCTCGAGCGCCGCATGCTGGCGGCGCTGATCGTGGGGCGGGACGGGAAAGTCCTGTCCACGAAGTCCCGGGATGTAGGTCTCGGGAAAGCAGACGATGGCCACCCCCTGCGCGGCGGCGGCCCCCAGGAATCGGTCGACCGTCTTGAGCCGCTCCTCGACGGACAGCGCATTCCGCGCGGCGGCCAGACCGATGCGTAGGCTCGTGGTTGCTTTCGCCTGTCTCATCCGCCCCCCCGCGCCACCTCAGCGAAAGTCGTAGGAGTCGAGCTCACCGGCCTTCCGGCCGTCGATGAGGATCTCCCAGCGGTCGTTGACCTGGAAGTGGGTGATCCGCGGCGTGCCGCGCTGGAAGCGGAGCAGATCCACCGCGTTCATCATCTCCATGTCGAAGCTGTTGAGAAGCAGCCGGAGGGCGTCGGCCGGGCTGAAGTCCTTGCACGAGAACGCGTCGAAGGCCAGGTACAGGTCCTCGTCCCAGGTGTGGATGGCGCAGTGGCTCTCCGCCCAGATGCCAATGCCCGTCACCCCGGAATCCTCCATCTGCCGCTTCTTGAGCGACTGGCGCATGACCGCGATCGGGCTCAAGTTCAGATCCACGCCCGCGTTCTCGCCCAGCTCGGTCATCTTCTTCTTCAGCTCCTGCTCGACGTCATCACAGAACGTCTCCAGCTCGCTGTTGGCGAACGGATACCGGCACACGAGCGGCGGGATGACGAGGGTCATGTCGAGGTTGCGGGCCATCGACTCGAACAGGGAGAAGACCGTATCGGTCGAGGTGAGATTCCGGCGGTTGTACGTGGACGCGTCCACGATCAGGTGCCGCCCCGCAAAGTCGTCGGGACGCGGGGTCTTCATGCACAGTTCCTCCTTGCCTGTGTGACTGTCAAGGCATTCACAGGAACACAAGTGGGGGGCTGGCGCAAGGCGCGTTCAGCGGTGCGGTATCAGACGCACCGACGCCGTCGCGTCGAAGCGATCCGATCCGGGGCTTCCCTACAGGGGCTTGGTCGGATCGATCAGCGTGCGCCACATGTGGGCTGTCGGGCTGCTGTCGTTGCCGAGGCCTTCCTTCGGCTGGCGGAAGTGGCGGCCGATGATGTCGGCGAACGGCTCGAGCGAGAACGGCGCGGTCCGGTCGAAGCTGTAGTCGTCGTACAGCGTGACGTGGCGGGCGGTCATGTACCACCGGTGGCCCAGCGCGTGCCGGTAGGCCGCCTCGATGTAGTCCGGCGGCCGGTAGTCCTTGCCGAAGATCTCGACGTACATCTCGGGGTACTCGTAGCCGACGGCCGGGTCCGGGTAGTAGCGCAGCGCCTGGTGGTATCGCACCGCCCACGAGACTCGCTCGGACACGTACGGCTCGATAAGCTGCGCCCCCCACCAGCCGTGATCCGGCCGCTGCACTCCCATGCCGATGTCGTGCAGGAGGCACGCCAGCACCGTCTCCTCGTCGACCCCCGCCCTCAGCGCATGCATGCCGCACTGGGCGCAGTGGCGCGCCGCGGCGAACGGCAGCCCGAACTTGGGCTGGTGCAGGCGCCGGGTGAACACATCGACGAGCGTCGGCCGGGCCGGCATCGGCGGTAGGTCTTCCCGCGCCGCCGACCGTGCCGTCACCGCCCCGATCTCTCTCATGCTCTCCACGTGACCGTCGTTCATGATCCGCTCTCCTGCATCAGTGTTCGAACCTGAGACATCTTACGCCCTTCCGGCGCTCTCACGAGCGCGCGCAGGGTCTCTGTATCCGCAAGTCGCCTTCCTCGTGAGGACGCGCCGCCACAGGACATGAGCGCACGAGACGGGAAAGCACGTTCATCCGGACCGCTGACCGGCTCCGGGGGCGGCGGGGAGAGCATGCCAGAATATGGTTGTGTCCGGTGTCGTCCTCGCTGCGCCGCGTGGCCGGCCCTGGCCCTCGGGGGGGCCGCCACGTTTCCTCCTCGTGCTGGCCCTTTATGCCGCGATCCACATCGGCCTCCGCCTCCTGCTGTCGCCCGTGGTGGCCATCGACGACTCGCGGGAAGCCCTCTTCAGCCAGACACTCCAGCGCGGATACCTGGCCCAGCAGCCTCCGCTGTACAACTGGCTGGCCTGGGCCAGCGTCCAATTCTTGGGCGTCAGCGCGACCACCCTGGTCGTCTGCCGGTACGCGACCCTCTCCGTCCTCTACCTCTTTCTGTACCTCAGCGCCGCCCACCTGCTGCGGCACGGGACCCTCGCCGTGCTGGCCGCGTTCTCTTTGATCCTCGTGGGGCCCTTCACCTGGGACGCGCACACGGAGCTGACCCACAGCCTCGCCGCGTCGGCAGCGGCGGCGGCGACCCTGTACGCGCTGCTTCGGGTGGGGCGGTCGGGCAGCACGCTCGCCTATCTCGGACTGGGCGTCGCGATCGCCGCGGGCCTTCTCGCGAAGTTCAGCTATGGCCTCTTCGTGGGCGCGCTCCTGGCGGGGGCGATCGCCACCCCGGAGTACCGGCGCCGAGTCCTCACGCCGCGGTTCGGCCTCACGGTCGGCATCGCCGTGCTGCTGTGCCTCCCCTACGCATTCTGGTTCGTCGGCCATGAGCTCTCGATCGCGAGCGTGTATGCGGAGCAGATTCGGCAGGCCCCCGTCAGCTACCGAAGAGGGGTGACCCGCGGTCTCTTCCATCTGGGCCGCATGATCGTGGTCTATGTGTTGCCGTTCGCCCTGGTGTTTCTCGCGGTTTTCCGAGGGACGTGGACGCGGGAAGCGACCTTCCAGGGGGCGCGCCGATTGCTGGGCG
This sequence comes from uncultured Candidatus Rokubacteria bacterium, assembly GCA_963812945.1. GTDB lineage: Bacteria > Methylomirabilota > Methylomirabilia > Rokubacteriales > DASRDR01 > DASRDR01. Next base: position 255,235 of record CAWEXD010000004.1, read on the forward strand.
TCCTGCTGCTCGTCCAGGTGGGGATCCTGATCGCCGGAACGCTGACGGGACAGCTCACGTACTTCAGGGTCCGCTGGTTGATGCCCGTGTTCGTCCTGGCGCCGCTCTTCGCGTTCACCTGGATCGATCCGATGGCGCTCGACCGCCGTCGGATCGCCCGCTACGTCGTCGTGCTCCTCATCGTCGAGACGCTCGTCGTGCTGGGGCTCTTGGCCAACGTGCTCCGGGGCGATGCCTTCGGACGCCCGACGGGCCTCAATGCGCCGTACGACGCAGTCGCCGACGCGCTGGCGACCGCCGGATTCACGCGGGGGACGATCGCCACGGGCGAGGGGCCGTTGGCCGGCAACCTCCGGCTCCACTTCCCGGACTCGCGGGTGATCCGTCTGTCGAGCCCGGACTACCTGCCGCCCGCAACGGGTGAAGGGCAGTGCCTGGTCGTGTGGGAGGAGCCCCGGGGCGGCTCCGAGCTAGTCTCCTGGGTCGCGTCCGCGCTCGGCGCCCGCGTCGAGGCCGAGTCGCCCCAGCGCATCAGCGTGCGATACCGCCATACGCGAGCGCATTCGCTCGAGGTGCGCTACATCCTCCTGCCGACTGGGCGCGGGGAGTGCCGCTGAGCTACGGGGACGCACCGCCGTCGGACCGCCACGAGATCAGGGACAGCCAGGTGGCGGCGAGTCGCGCAGGCTCGGTGACCGAGCCTACAGGGCTTTTCCCGGAGGTCCGTCCCGCCTGTCTCCCCCGATCGCGAGCGCGCCGGGTCCGCCTAGCACGAGGGTCAGCGCGGCGGCCAGGATCAGGAGCGCCTCCCGGAAGCTCGGCAACGGATCGCCGCCCGGTAGCGGAGCCGGGATGCCGCCCCGGATCGCGCCCAGCACGAGGAGGCCCGCGACGTTCAGGGCGTTGATGCCGGCGCTGATCGGCAGGACCGCGCCCAGAAGAATCCCCAGCCCCCCGACACTCTCCACGACCCCCACGATCCATGCCATGAGGTCGGCCGCGGGCACTCCCAGCTGAGTCAGCAGGTGCGCGATGTTCGCGTGGCCCCCCGGGGCGAACAGCTTGATGCCCCCGTGGTAGATCAGCCCCCCGCCCAGCACCAGGCGCAGCGGAAGCGGGGCCCACGCTCGAAGCGCGGCGCAGACGGTCATCCGTCCGGCCTCCTCAGGGTGGCAGCGTGGCCAGGAAGCGCGCGGCGCGGATCCCCGGCATGAAGAAGTAGGCGCCACCCCGGACGTGCACGAATCGCGGCAGGCCGACCACGCGCTTCCGGACGGGAGCGGCCTGGACGATGAAGGTGCCCCCTTCGCCCTTGCCACCCGCGCCGCGGTCGCCCATCAGCGGGTCGTCATCCGCGTACAGGCCGTCGAACTTGGGACTGTTGATCCATGTGTGCTGGATGAACTCGAACTGCCGGCCGATGTGGGTGTTGAAGCATATGAAGTGGAGCCCGCGGTCGCGGGCGTCGTCGCCCGCCGCCAGGATGTCGCCGGACGCCATCGACGGCGCGATCGGCGGGCCGTACGCACGCCCGCGGCGAATGAGGCGGTGGCGCTTGCCGACCTCGATGGACTCCTGCGAGCCGGGCGTCGGATCGAGCGAGTCGCGCGGGTTCGTGCGCCGAACATGGCTGCCGATGGGGCACTTGAGCCCATGGGGATCGTCCGAGCCGTGGTACAGGAACACGTCGTCGTCCATCAGCTGCGGGTTGTCGGCGTCGGGCGACTTGACCAGCGGCGCGCCGCTCGGCCAGCGGCCCACCATCTTCGCGGCCAGCCGGTCGCGCGCGCCCGGGTCAGGCCCGTCATTCGCCGCCCGCGTCCTGTCGTCCAGGGCGCTCCAGAACGTGAAGACGTCCTGGCTCAGCTGCCGGAAGACCAGATAGCTGCCGTTCCGGCCCAGGTCGCGCCGACCCGGGCCGTCCGCCGGCTCGGGAAGCAGCCCGCGAGGATCCCTCTCCCGGGACAGCAGCGGCCGGTCGGTGTACTGCCCGTAGGCGTTCGGATACCCGAGGAGGAACTCGCCGGCCGCGACCGTGTTCTCGGGCGGGCCGGCCGTCTCGAGACCCTCGATCAGCGGCTGGGCGATCCCGTCGCGAAAGCCGAAGTGCTCCTTCCGGTCGGGCAGGTAGATGGTCGGGAGCGCTGCGATGAGGTCGAGGCCGGCGCCCGCGAAGCGGGCCGCGTGCGACTGGTACACCGCCTCGATCCGGTCCTCCGAGGCGTAGAGCATCAGCAGGACGTCGACGCCGGCGGTGCCCGGCCCGCCCCACTGCCAGCGCTCCGGGGCGCTGTCCTCCAGGTCCCCGAGAATCCGCCGGCGATGCTCGCTGCCCGTCATCCCCTCCCGGAACTCCCCGGCAAACGACGCCAGGACGTCGGGGTACACCCCCAGCTTCTCGAGTCCCGCGTGGGTGAAAGCGACGTTCACGCAGGTGTCCGACTCGGTCGGCCGGGTCTCGCCGCTGCGGATGCCGAGCTCGCCGAGCCAGCGCTTCGCGGCCGGCGCATCGCGAATGCCCAGGACGACGAAGCGGGCCCCCCGCAGGCTGCCGTAACCCCGGACGATGATTCCCTGGATGTCCGTCAGATCGAGCTTCGACATTTCCTGCCCCACGGTATGCGGCTGAGCAGCCGCGCCACCAACCCGGGAGTCGGCAGCTGGTTCCCCGCGCCGAAGCGGCGCAGCCATGCTTCGGTCTCCTCGCGGCTCAGCGACCCGAAGAGCCCTTCGCGAACCGCCGCGTTGTTGGCGATGTTCTTCGTCGAGAGGTTCGGGTACGCGCTGTACCACACGCGCCCCTGCACCTGCCGCGTGGGCAGGAACCGCTTGTACGCCTGCTCGTCCGTGATGCCGCCGCAGAACAGGTAGGACGTCCGGGGAAAGCCATCGCCGTTGCTGAAGATGGCATTGAGCCCCCAGGCCGCCTTGTCGATGAAGTCGTTCATGTAGCTCTCGAGGCTGCCATCATAGTTGCTGGAGAAGAACATGCGCTTCCCGCCGTCGAGCGGCACCCAGCGCGCGAAATGGATCGTGTTGAGGCCCGAGAGGCTGCCGTTGCCGTAGATGTGCCGGACCGCGTAGCTGGTCAGCCCGAGGATGCCGTTGGTGATGGCCTTGCGGAACCACCCGGGCTTGAAGAAGCCGATCGCCAGGATCTGGTTCTGCCCGCCCAGGTCCTCGTCCGCCCGGAACATGCGGGCCTCTTGCGCCGAGATCTGCGACGTGTCCGGGATGTCCCGCTTCTCGTGCCGCCGCAACAGAACCAGCCCGATCGGCAGCAGGAGGAGGAATACCGGGGAGAGCAGGATGGCGAGCCCGGCCAGCACGATCCGGTGCAGGGCCTCCTTGATCCTCCACGAGAGCGCGGGCGGCGCGGCCGGCGACGTGGCCCAGGCGAGACGCGGCTGGCTCCGGACGAAGTCCTGGATGTGGGCCCGCACCTCTGCCGGCGCGCGCCCGGAGAAGTCCTGGGTGTCGAGGAAGCCCTCGATCGCCGCGCGCAGCTCGGCCTCCTGCCGGATCTGCTCGACGGACCGGCCCTGGCGATTGACGTAGAAGACCCGGGCGGGCACGGAGTGCTCCCGGACATACGCGGCGCGGCTCTCGGACGTCCGCGCCGCCGGCGTGGGATACCCCTTGCAGTGACCGAAGACCCGGTCCAGGCCGTCGCCGCAGACGCGAGCCAGACCGCGGATGTGCGCCTCCAGCGGCGCGTCGACGTTGGTGAGCAAGGCCACGTAAGGAGGGGCGGCGTTGCCCTCCAGGTCCTTCGTCTCCTCGAAGACGACGAGCCGCGCGAAGTGCACGGTCGGAAGCTTCCCGAACGGGATGACCGTCCAGTTGTCGCGATGCTCGGCGAGCGTGCCGAGGAGTCCCTTGAGCGCCTCGACTTGCCCGGGCTTGATCTGATCGATCACCGTCAGCGATTCCTGATGGGGCATCGATCATCGCCTCCGTGTCAGTCGCCGCGGCCCCGCCCTCGGTGGCTCACAGCCGCATGTGACGAGGGCGCGTTGCAGGCGTCGCGCAAGGCACTCGCGCACTCCGGTCATGCGCACAAGCGAGATTCGGGCCAATGCGGCAGTGCGGCCCCAGAGCACCGGTTTCCGCCGCTCTCACCGGCATTTATCCGCCTGGGTCGGGCAGGACTGGACGCGCGGGAGGGTGCACAGCGGACAGGGCACCGGCTCCCGGGACAGGCGCCCGGATCCTCCAGAACGAATGGCGAATCGCGAGGTTCCGTGACGCTGCACACCAGACTGTGCACACTGCACTGTGGACTGTGCAGGCGACCGGCGGGCGCCGGACGGCGAGCTCGCCCTCTAGAGCCGCTCGACCTCCACGCGGTTGTCGTGGAAGACCGCTCCGCCGCCCATGTCGGCGTCTCGCTCGTCCACGGTGGCGTTGACGGTCGCACCGCCCTTCACGAAGCGGGGCCATCGGCCCTTGGTGCTGGCCACCACGCCGCGTCGGACACGATCGGTGACCTCGACGCGCGCCACGAACGCGCCGCGATCGTTGAACACGCGCGCCTCGTGCCCCGTCTCGAGTCCCCGCACCGTCGCGTCCTCGGGGTGGATCCGCACCACTGGCGGTCCCGATCGCCTCACCTGGTCGGCGACGTTGGCGAACAGCGAGTTCAGGAAATAGTGATCCGCCCCCGCGATCAGGGCCAGGGGGTACCGGTCGGCCAGCGGGGTGTCCCGTTGCGCCGCCTCGTACGGGGGCGTGTAGCCGGCCAGCGGATCCAGCCCCGCCCTTGCCATGCGCTCGGACAGGAACTCGAGCTTCCCCGACGCCGTGAGGAAGCCATCGGCGAACGGCACGAACGGCTCGGGATAGTTGAGCCGGATCCACCCGCGCTTCTTCAGGCCGTCGAGCGTGATGCCACGCAGCGACGGGTGCGCGGAGTCGAGGATCTGGCGCGCGATCTCGTCGTCGCTGTCGTACAGACACGGCACGTCGAGCCCCAGGCGCTTCGCGAGGCGCCGGAAGATCTCGGTCGTCGGCAGGCATTCCCCGGGCGGCGGCACGGCCGGCTCGTTCCAGGAGACGTAGAGATGCCCGTAGGAGATCTGGAGGTCGGCGTGCTCGAGCTGCATGGTCGCGGGCAGCACGATGTCCGCGTACTCGACCGTGTCCGTGCGGAAGTGCTCGACGGCCACCGTGAAGAGATCGGGGCGCTCCAGCCCCCGCCGGATCTTCGATTGGTGCGGCACGCTGGCAAGCGGGTTGCTGGCGTAGACGAACAGCGCTTTCACGGGCGGGTCGTGCACGTCGAGCAGGCCTTCCCCGAGTCTCGTCATGCTCAGCGACCGTGTGCCGGGGCGCCTCAGGTCGTCGCGATACAGGGCCGCCCAGTTGACCCCGAAGAACCCGCGGGTGTCGTACGCGGCGCCGCCGCCGGGATAGCGCCAGTCCCCGGTGACGCCCGGAATGCACGTGATGGTCCGGACCGCCATCCCGCCGCCGCCGTGGCGCTGGAGACCCATGGTCAGCCGGATCCCGGTGGGTCGCGTATGAGCGATTCGCTTCCCGAGGCCGACGATGGCCTCCGCCGGAATGCCGCAGATCTGGGCGACCCGGGCCGGCGGATACTCGAGGATGCGCGCCCGGAACGCGTCCCAGCCATGCGTGTGCCGGCCGATGAACTCTCGGTCCTCCGCGCCTTCGGCCAGCACGACGTTCATGAGACCCAGCGCCAGCGCGGCGTCGGTCCCGGGGACCGGCGCCAGGTGGAGATCGGCGGCGTCGGCGGTGCGGGTCCGGGTCGGGTCGATCACGACCAGACTCGCCCCGCGCCGGCGGGCCGTCGTGATGGCGCGCCAGAGGTGATGGTTCGTGCTCAGCGTATTGCTGCCCCACAGGACGATGAGCCGCGAGAAGCACAGCGTCTCCGGGTCCATCCCGACGCGGTTGTCACCGAGCGTGTAGCCGGTGCCGACCCCGCCGGCGATCGTGCAGATCGTCATGAGGTGCTGGGACGCCCCGAGCGCGTTCCACAGCCGGCGCCCCGCGCCGTACACGCCCTGGATGAGCCCCATGCTGCCGGAGCCGAGGTAGGGCCAGATGGCCTCGGGGCCGTGGTCCCGGATCGTGCCGGCGAACCGCTCCGCGATCTCGTCGAGCGCCTCCTCCCACGAGATGGGTTCGAAGGCCCCGCGCCCCTTGGGACCGACGCGCCGCATCGGGTGCAGCAGCCGGTCCGGCGACTGGGTGTATGCGACGTAGCCATTCACCTTGTTGCACAGCACTCCGCGCGTGAAGGGATGCTCGGCGTCGCCCTCCAGCCTCACGGCACGCCCGTCCTCGACGGTGACCACCCAGCTGCAGGTATCCGGGCAATCCAGCGCGCACGCCCCACGGACCCGACGTGTGCCGCTCGGAGCCACGCTGCCCCTTCCTTTCACGCCGCCTGAAGCCGACGGGCTCGGCGCGCCCACATCCCGAGCGCACGCCGTGGCGTCATCCCGGGGGTGAGGACCAGCTCGTACCGACTTGCGCCGTCGCGCGTCAGCGCGTCGTGCGCGATGGCGACGATGCGGCTCACAATCGCAGGCTGGCCGATGGGAACCCGGATCTCGATTCGCCACGGTCCGCGGCGCGGCCTCGTGACGACCGGCGCCACGACCGCGCCCAGCTCCGCGGCGATGGCATCGGTCAACCGCACCTGGCGCGCGACCATGGCCTCCCGGCGGCGGGCCCGGCGCCCGGCCTGCGCCAGCAGGCCGAGCATCATCAGGATTGGCCAGGACATCATCAGGAACGCGACCGCGGCGGTCATCCTGTCGGCCTCCTTCCTGTTCAGGGGCGCGATGTCCCTGTGTGGCGCTCCCCGACGGCGGTCGGATCCGTGGGCACGACCGCCCTCGCGGGGCATCGTCGGCGCGGGACGCGGGGAAATCAATTACGCGGAAGGTAACTGGGCGATCCGCCGGCTCATTACCTCTGAGGTAATGGCTGCGGGCCGTCGGCCGGTGTAGAGTCCCTGCCATGCCCCGGACACGTGCGGCGGCCACCGAGCCCGGAGCACGGCCCGGCGAGGGCAGCCCCTTCGGCCGGGCCCTGCGCGAGTGGCGGACGCGCCGGGGGCTGAGCCAGCTGGCCCTCGCCGGCGACGCCGACGTGTCGGCTCGACATCTGAGCTTCGTCGAGACGGGCCGCGCCCAGCCCAGCCGGGAGATGGTGCTTCTCCTGGCGCGCGCCCTGGACGTCCCGCTGCGCGACCGAAACGACTTCCTCTCGGCGGCCGGCTACGCGCCGCTCTATCGCGCGACCGACCTCGACGCCCCGGCGCTGGCGCAGGCGCGGCGCGCCCTCGAGTTCATCTTGCGCCAGCAGGAGCCCTACCCGGCGATCGTGATCGACCGGCACTGGGACATCCTTCAGGCCAACAAGGGCACCGCGCGCCTGGTGGAGCTGTTCCTCGAGCCGTCAGCAACCGCCGAGCTCGGATCGAACGCCATGCGCCTCATGCTCCACCCGCGGGGATTCCGGCCGCACATCGTCAACTGGGAGGCGATGGCGGCGGCGCTGATCCAGTGGCTTCACCGGGACGTCCTGAGCGGGATGGCCGATGCCGGGACCCGGCGGCTCCTCGACGAGCTGCTGGCCTATCCCGGCGTGCCGCGTCACTGGCGCCGGCTCGACCTCGACGCCTCCACCGATCCCTTCCTGCCGATCGAGTTCCGTCGGGGCGACGTCGAGCTCCGCTACTTCTCGATGCTCACCAGCCTCGGAACGCCCCACGACATCACGCTCCAGGAGCTGCGGATCGAATCCTTCTTCCCGGCCGACCCGGCCACCGAGGACGCCGCCCGCCGCCTCGCCGCGCCCTGACGACCGGCTCGCGGGCGCCGAGCCCGCCGCCGCCACCCGTTCCCGGCGCCTATCCTCGCCCTCGATCACACCCCGCACGAGAACCGAATGCGCTGCAGCACCTTCTGGCCCCCGCGTGTCCGGAGGTGATGGGTCGGAAGAATTTGGGTGGCCGATCGTGCGGTCTTGCGCTTCGTCCCGCGCCGGACGGTCTTCATCGCCACGACGCCGTGCTCGAGCAACGTCGTGACGAAGTGCTGGACCTCGTCGACCGTGGTGCGGGCATCGGGCAAACGGTCGAGGACGACAGCTCGGTCGGCGCTGGAACCGATGAGAACTGACTCGACGGCGGACACGACGACGTTTTTCAGGCGGCTGTCGAGCGCTCCCAGAGCGACGCGGCGGCGATGGACAGCCTTGGCGACGGCCTGGCCGCCGACCCTGATGCTCTTCAGGCGCAGCCGGCCACGCCCGCCGATGCGTCTCAGGAGATCGCGACGGGCGCCCGCCGGGAGGGACGCCCGGCCAGTCGCCAGGTCCACGGTCGGCGGCGCCCCGGCCAGGCCCGACGTCGGCGCGAGCATCGCCGTGCTTCCGATGGCGATCTGGTGACCGGCGAAGGCGTCGCGGATCGCCGAGTGATGCGTGCCGCCGCTCAGGACTCCGTCCTCGAGGACCATGGCCCGGCCGACCGCCTGGAAGAAGCGGGCGCCTTCGGGAGCCGCCTGGGCGCCGGCGATCAGCAGCCGGCCCGCAATCTGCGCCGCCGCGAGGAGCCCTTGCTCGTCCTGGGTTGGCTGGCTCGCGAAGACGTTGCACACGGTGTCGTAGAAGCAGCCGGTGAAGATACGGCCGAAGCTGTGGCGCTCCGCGGTGAGCGCTCCGGGGGGGCCGCCCGGCGGGAGGCCCACCGGGATCTCCCACTGGAGCGTGTTCAGGGCCCGGCGGGGAACCGCCTGCGGGTGGTTCGGGCCGTGCTCGAGGCGCACGCCCTCGGCCACGTCCTCCGCCAGTGCCTCAAGGAAGTTCGGCGCGCGCAGGATGCCCCCCTCCAGCAGGGCCTGGCGGGAGGCCTGATCGAAGAGGCCCACCAGCATCGCCGTGCAATCGCCGAACGCTTCGTGGAAGGCGGCCGTCTCCGTGTAGGGACTGTCCCACAGCGCGGGGCGAACGGCGTCGAGGAGAGCATGGCCGATCTCGTGGGCGACGGCCTCGGTACTGGCTGCCGGGTAGGTATTCTTGGCGGCGGTCTCCCAGCCGAGGAACGTCACCGCCGTGCGGTCGTACTGGGCATTGAGCCCCGGCCCGGCGTCGTGCTGGAGCGGGAGGAGTCGCTGGCCGTTCTGCCACCGTGTCGGGAGCGGCGCCAAGGCCGCCCACGCCTCGAGCGTTGCCAGGGCCGCCTCCCGGCACTGCCAGAGCCGGAACTCGGGGCTGTCCAGCGCGTAGATGTCTTCCGGGATTCCGGCGGCGTAGCTGAAGCCGACCTGCGGCGCGGTCGGGTCCGGACGCGCCGGCTGCTCTCGGTGGGGCAACGCCTCCAGCGCGAGCGGGTCGTTCGGGAGGAAGCGGATCGTCACGTGCGCCTCGCTTCCTCCCGAACGCCCGTCAGATGGTCACCGCGGCCGCAGTTACGGCCCGGCCGTGTGGGTGACGATGAGATCGTACCCTCCCGCCGTGTACCCGTGCACCATCACGAACGCGCGCGTCTGCCCCGCCGGCACGTCGAGGGAGCAGCTCTCCTCCGACCCGGTGAGGTATGGCCGGCAGGCGAAGGAGCCGGCGGTGCGCTGCGGCTCCTGGCCGAACCGGACGTAGAGATCCGGATCTCCCGGTGTCGCGCCGTCGCCAACCATCTTGACCTCGAGTCGCGATCCGGGCGCCACGTTGACCGACCCGTGCCGCTTCTCCTCACCCATCGCGACCCGCTGATCGTTGAAGGCCACGGTCTGCGGGCCACAGCCCGCCGGCGCCGGCGTCGCGGCCGTGCAGACCGCGGGATCCACGGTGAAGCCGGGGGCCGCGCCGTACAGACAGGCGGCGCCGTTCTTGTCGAAGTTGGTGAGCACGAGCGACCAGTCGCCCGCGCCGTTGCACTGCGGGTAGTGCATGACGGAGAAGCTGTCGTACGACGTGAGCGGGCGCCACTCGTTGTCCTCGAAGCAGGTGCCCGAATCGGGGCGGGTGTGCTCGTGCCGCCAGCCCAGGGTGTGCCCGAGCTCGTGGCGAATGATGCCGAGGAGGGTCAGCTTGCCGTTGGGGTCGAGCCCGAACGAGGACTCGTCGATCAGCACGTTGCGCCCGGGCCGGGGCTCGTTCGGGAAGAACGCCCGGGCCAGGTACTGCCCGTTCACGTTGACGGGCCGGACGTCGAACACGACGTTGGGGTTGGTCGCGGTGCAGCTGGCGTCCTGGGAGGCGACGTGGACGAACGCGATGTCCGCCACCTGCGACCACGCGCCGCCCGCGGCCTGCATGGCGCTCACGACCCCCGCGTGACGGGCGCCGAAGCCCGTGCTGACGCAGTAGGTGAGCTGCTTCTTCTGGGTGCTGTTCCAGACCGCGTCCTGACCACCGGCCGTCGCGACGATCAGAAACCCAGGCCGTGTCGCGGCCGGCTCCTGCTTGATGCTGGTCTCGAAGAACTCACGAAGCTGCTTGCGATCAGCGATGGCGATGTCGCCGTTGACGATGTACTTGCCATCCGGGAACGGCTCCTTGTAGACGGATCGCTCGAACTCCTCGAAGGTCTTGTTCGCCCACGCGGCGCGCTGGGCCCGGTCCTTCCGCAGCATCTGGGCGCGAGCCTCCTCGATCGACGCCGGCGTGGCGGGAACGGCCCCGGTGGCCGGCGTGATCTTGCTGCCCCCGCTCCGCATGGTCTGGCAGCCGAGCACGACGAGGCAGAGGATGGACGTGAGCGCGATCGACACGGATCGAGTGCGGGAACGCATTGCGGTTCCTCCATTCCGGCAGGATGTCAAGACTTCGAGCATGGCTCCTCCACGACGTTGAGCAATTCGACGCGTGTGGCCATCTCGCGCGCGCGCGCCAGCATCTCCTGCGCGCGCCGGGAGTCCGAGAACTCGGCGCACAGGCGCACCTCGCCCTCGAGACCGATGCGGGTTTGCCGGAGCGTCGCGACTGCGCCGTCCCGACGGGCGGCCTCGAGCATCTCCCACAGGCTCTGCCACGCGCTCCGGGTCGCGTCCGGGACGCCCCGGCCTCGCGAGAGCGCGTAGACGGCAAAGCTCGGCGGCGTGGCTCGAGGGGCCTGCGCCACGTCCCCGGGCCGAGGCGTCGCGGCGGCACATCCCGCCGCGGCCGTCCACGCGCCGAGGAGGCACGCGACCGCAACCGACCAGCATTCCGGGGTCGCCACGGCGTACCTCACGCGTTCACACATGCCCGCCGGGGGCAGCGCGGCGTCCACCAATCGCGCCGGGGTCGATCATGGCACCCGTCTCCAGACGTGGTCGGAGGGCTGCAACCGGAGTGCCGTCGAGCGGCGGCGCGACCGGAGGCCATGCGCGAGAAGGCCGACGCGTCCAACTGGAAGGCTGTGCCCATGCGGAGTTGCTCGCCATGGCGCCCGCTGAGTCGGCCGTCACGAAGGCATGAGACGGCGCCGGCCGACGGCGGCAGCCGGGCACGGTGCCGGGCCAGGTGGTGGTGCTAGCGTGACCACCGGTGGTGGCCATGCCCGGCCGCGTGCTCGACGTTGGGTTGGCTCCAAGCGATCGCCACTCCCGCGAGAAGGACCGTGGGTGCACCTGGCTGCCGGCCGCTGCAGCCCCGTCACGCGCCGGCCGCAGCGTCGGTCAGCCGACCATGTCGAGACGTCGCGTGAGTCGTCTCCAGGCGGGCGACCCCGTGGTGCAAGCGAGATTTGCGCCAACGACGCGGGCCGGTCGCGAATCACCGGTTCCCGCTGCTGCACCGGGCATTTTGGTCGCGCCTCGGGGCTCCTGGTCCCGGGGCGCCTCTGCGGGCAGGTGCACTGAAACAGGGCAGTGCCCTCCCGCGCGGACACGCGCACCCAGTGCAAGTGTCGGAGAATCGCTGGGTTTGGGGGCGTTGCACACTAGGCTGTGCACCCTGCACTGTAGGCAGTGCAGCCGTGCGCGAGCCATGGGCCCGGCGCGGCTGGGACCCCGTCGAGCGCCTCGCCATGCGAGCGGTCCGCTCCCCGTCGTGATCGGCTCGCCCCGGCGCCCCCGGGGGATCCGCCGGGGGCCGGCGCCCGTCGGCTACGCCTTCGCTTCGAACTGCGGCTGCCAGCGCAGGAGATACGCCTGCACGCGCCGCACGACGAACGAGAGGACGATCCCGACGATCATCATGACGAAGATCGCCACCATCATCTCCGCGGAATTGGCGCGCGCCTCCGCCTCGATGATCAGCTTGCCGAGCCCGCGCTCCGCGCCGATAAACTCGCCGACGATGACCCCGATCAGGGCAAACGAGACGGCGGGCGTCAGCGAGGCGAAGACCCAGGCGAGCGCCGACGGAATCACGACGGTCCTGAGCACCACGAGCTCGCTCGCGCCGAGCAGCCGGGCGGCGGCGATCTGATCGCGGTCGACCGAGCGCGTGCCTTCGAACGTGTTGAAGAACACGACGAAGAAGACGACGATCCCCGCCGTGACGACCTTCGACAGATCGCCAAGGCCGCAGATCAGGATGATGAGCGGGACGAGCGCGATGCGCGGGATCGAGTTCATCGCCACGATGTACGGCTCGAAGATCCGCGACAGGTACTCCGAGCGACCCAGCACGAGGCCTGCCAGGATGCCGAGGCTCGTGCCCCACAAGAACCCCCAGCACATGTTCTTCAGGGTGACGAGCGTCGCCAGCCAGAGGTTGTTGGCGTTCTCCCGGTAGCAGGACACGAAACCCGCCTTGTCCGCGAGACACCCGAGCTTCAGGAAGCTCCGCCAGATCGCCGAGGGCTCCGAGATGAAGTACGGGTCGAGGATTTTCGGGACCCAGGGCTTCGGCAGCGTGGCCCGGGCGACGTCCCAGCCCCACTCCCAGACCGAGAGCCCGACCACGAGGATGGCGAGCTGCCAGCCCACGATCGCGGCCCGGGACCGGTTCACCGAGGCCCCGCGGCCGGCCCTTCCGCCCGGGACCGACGAAACTCCTCACCGAGCGCATGCCAGACATGGGAATAACGCCGGCCGAACTCGGCCGTCTCGCGGAGGGCGACGGCGTCCCGCGGCCGGGGAAAGGTCACCTCGAAGTCCTCCTTCACCCGCCCCGGCCGCGCCGAGAGCAGGATGATTCGGCTCGCCAGCGTCAGCGCCTCGCCGAGATCGTGCGTGACGAAGAGCACGGTCTGACGCTCCCGCTCCCAGATCTCCAGCAGCGTCTTGTGCATCTCAAGCTTGGTGTGCGTGTCGAGCGCCCCGAAAGGCTCGTCCATCAGGAGGATCTCGGGCTCCATGATGAGCGTGCGCATGAGCGCCACGCGCTGGCGCATCCCGCCGGAGAGCATGCGCGGGAAGCTCCTGTCGAACCCCGCCAGCCCGGCGGCCTCGATCGTGCGCCTCACCTTCTCCTGCCGCGCCGCCTTCGGCACGCCGGCGATCTCGAGCCCGTAGCCGATGTTGGCCTCGACGGTGCGCCACGGGAACACGGTATCGCGCTGGAAGACGTAGCCCACCTTGCGGTTCACGTAGCCGTAGCGCACGTCCTCGTCGTCGAGGCGGACCCGGCCGCCCGTCCGGTCGAGCAGGCCCGCGACGATGTTGAGGATCGTCGACTTGCCGCAGCCGGACGGGCCGAGAAGGGCGACGAACTCCCCCTGGGCGATCTCGAACGAGACGTTGTCGACGGCGTTCACCTCCCCGCCCGGCGTCCGGTAGCGCATGTCGAGCCCCTCGACGCTGATGCGCACCCGCGCCGCCGGCGCCGCGACCCGGTGATCGTCGCGCGACGGGGAGGCCGTGATCCGGTCGACGTGTGACGAGGGCGCCGGGTTCACCTGAACTTCGCTTGCGCGGCGTCGAGGAAGCTCATGTCCACCAGGTCCTCGTATCTCGACTCCGGAATGTCCGACCCCTTGCGGTACCAGACCCTGCCACCGCGCTCGAACGACGCCTTGTCGATCCGCCCGTCGTATTCCCAGGTCGCCTTGTCGAATCCCATCTCGGCCTTGACGGCGACGGGGTCGACGCCCGAGAAGTGCTTCTCGCCGACGAGCGCGTAGACCTCGTCGATGGGCGTGGCCTTCACCCACTTCATGGCCTGGTACATGGCATTGACGAAGGACTGCACCAGCGCCTTCTTCTGCTGCGTGGTCTCCTCGAGCGTGTAGAGGACGAGCACGGGCACCGTGCCGCCGAACGCGTCGATGAACACGCGCGGCTTGGACGTGTCGTAGATCACCTTCCCGAAGCCCTTCGTCTCGCACTCGATCACCCAGCCGGGAACGGCCATGATGGCATCGAACTGCTTCGTCTCGAGGCCCGGGAACATAGTCTTCGGGCCGCCGCCCGCGACCCAGTTGATCCGGTCCCCCAGCTTCTTCGACTCGAACACGTACGTGCCGTACATCCAGGTGCCGGCCCCGATCGCGGTCGCCGCGACGATCGGCTTGGCCCCGTCCGGCCGCTTGTAGTCGGCGAGCTTCTCGACCGTCGTGATGCCGGCGTCGTACAGGTCCCTTCGGACGACGATGTTGGAGATCGAGGCGATCATCTGCGTCGCCATGATGATCTTGCTCTTCTTGCCGCGCGTGGAGAGCTGCAGCGGATGGCTGGCATCGCCGTGCGCGAAGAGGGCCTGCTCGGCGGCGAGCGCCTGGCGCCCGTGCGTGCCCGCGTTGCCCAGAACGAGCTTGAAGTCGAGGTTCTCCGACTTGAAGTAGCCCTTGGCGTCCGCGATCATGCCCAGGGCATAGACGGCCGTCGACGGCCCGAAGGCGAGCGTGGCCGTGCCGGCCTGGGCGCGGGTGAGCGAAGGCATCAGGCTGGCGCCAAGCGCGGCCGCGCCGGTGACGAGTACCTGGCGTCGCGTGGTGGTCATGAGTGTGTCCCCCTTGGCCCCCTTATGGGTGGTCGATTCATGCGCCGAGCGCCCAGAGACCCCGACGGAACCCCGACGCGTCCCTGGTCACTCTCCCACACCGACGACCCCCGCCTCGGCAAGGGCCGTGATCTCCGCGTCGCCATAGCCGATGTCCGCCAGCACGTCCCGCGTGTGCTCGCCGAGGCGCGGCGGATCGCGATGGTTGCCCAGGCGCTCGCCGTCGATCGACACCGGGAGCGCGGGGGTCTTGGCGGTTCTTCCATCCGGCAAGCGGATGTCGATGAGGCCCCCGGACTGTGCGAGATGGGGATCCTCGAAGAGATCGCCCGGCCGATTGACCGGCGCGAACGGCAGCCCCAGTCGCTCCAGCGTCTCGGCCAGCTCCGCGGCCGGCCATCGCCGGAAGATCGCGGCGATCTCGGGGATGAGCCATGCGCGCTGGCCGACCCGCTCCTGATTGGTCGCAAGCCGCGGATCCGTCAGCCAGGCGTCGCATCCGAACGCGCGGCAGAAGGCGCTCCAGTGCTCCTCGCCGACGACCGCGACGAACAGCATGGTGCCATCCTTGGTCTGGAACAGGTCGTAGACGGGCCAGGGGCTGTCCTTGACCGAGTAGGGAACCGCCGGAGCTCCCGTCACCGCCTCGAACATCATCGCCTGCCCGATCAGGAAGACGCTGTTCTCGAACAGCCCGCTCTGGATGTGGCGTCCGCGCCCTGTCGTCTGGCGTTCCGTGAGCGCCGCCTGGATCGCGACGACGCCGAACATGCCGCCCATGACGTCGTTCACCGAGGCGCCGACCCGCATGGGGCGATCGGGCAGACCCGTCATGTAGGCGAGGCCCCCCATCATCTGGACCACCTCGTCGAGGGCCAGGCGATGCTCGTAGGGGCCCGGCAGATAGCCCTTCAACGAGCAGTAGACGACGTGCGGGGCGAACGCCGCGACGCTGTCGTAGTCGAGGCCGAACCGCTTGAGCAGGCCCGGGCGGAAGTTCTCGATCAGGACGTCGGCCTTCCCGATCAGGCGCCGCGCCACCTCCTGCCCCGCCGGCCCGGCCGTGTCCACCGCGAGGCTGCGCTTGTTGCGACAGTAGTTGGCGAAGAAGCCCGACGCGGGCCCCTTGAACACGCCGCGGGTTCGATCGCCCTCGATTGGCTCGACCTTGACCACGTCGGCGCCGAGATCGGCGAGGATGAGGCCGCAGGTCGGCCCCATCACCAGCTGGCTGAACTCGGCGACCCGGATTCCCGCGAGCGGACGAAAGGCGCCTTGCCGGCTGCTCCCAGCCGCAACCTCACGCATGGCGGCGCACCCGCTCCCGCAGGAACCACGGCCACGGGTCGGGCATGGGCCCGGTCGAGACGTGGATCAGCGCCGGGGCGCCGGCGTCGAACGCCTCGTCGAGCCGGGCGCGGAGCTCGTCCGGTCCGTCGGCGTGGAGGCCGAGCGCGCCGAACGCGCGAGCGTAGGCGACGAAGTCGGGGTTGCGCAGCGTCGACGCGATCGTGCGCTCCTTGCCGAACCGCTGCTCCTGGATCCGCTTGACGTTGCCGTAGGCCCCGTCGTCGAACACGCAGCAGACGATCGGGATGTCGTGCTGCACCGCCGTCGCCAGCTCGCTTCCCGTGAACAGGAACCCGCCGTCGCCGGCGACCACCAGCGCCTTGCGGCCGCGGCCTTCGCGGTCGAGCGCAACCTGTGCGCCGATGCCCTGGGCGTAGCCGGCGCCGAGCGTGCCGGCAGCTCCCGTCGACTGGAACGTTCGCGGCCGGCGGAAGTCGAACGCGAGGTGAGCGGCGAACCCGACCTGGGTGACGTCCTCGACGAAGATCCCGTCGTCGGGGAGCACGTCGCGGATGGCGGCGAGGAAGTCGAGCTGCGGTCGGAGGTGGTCGATCTCGGCGAAGTAGCGGGCACGCCGCTGGGCCAGCTCGTCGGATCGGTCGGGCCGGGCGGGCATGCCGTCCAGCGCCGCCAGCAGGGCTCGCACCGCGTCGTGGGCGTCGGCCCACACGCCGATCGTGTTCAGACCGTGGCGGTCGAGCTCGTCCGCGTCGATGTCGATCTTGACGAACGTCATCGCCCGATCGGTGCCCCAGTGCATGATCGGCCACTCCATGCGTGAGCCGATGCCGATCACCACGTCCGCGGTCTTCCACAGCGCGTGGCCGATGGGGAGATGGACGAACATCGGATGCGAGGTGGGGACCGCGCCCTGGCCCGAGCGCCGGGTGGTGACGGGAGCCTGGAGCAGCTCGGCGAGCCGGCCGATCGGCTCGCCCGCGTCCTGCGCGCCCCCGCCGACCACGATCAGCGGACGCTCGGCCCGCCGCAAGGCGTCGGCCGCGCGGTCGACCGCGCTCGGGTCGATCGGCGGCTTGCTCGGGGAGGGCGGGCGCAGACGGCCGGGCGCCGGCGCTCGCCACCGGTTGACGGGGATCTCGAGGCTCACGGGCCGCGGGCGACCCGAGACGAGGGCGTCGAGCGCCGCTTGCGCCTGCTTGGTCGCCGACTCGCCGTTGTCGAGGAGCTCGGCGTGCTTGGTGAGCTGGCCCAGGATGGCATGCTGGTCGGCGAGCTCGTGCAGCACGCCGAAGCCGCGCCCGCGAACGCCCGTGGCGATCTCGCCGACGACGGCCAGCACTCGGGCGTTGGACCAGTAGCCGCTCGTGAGGGCCGCGCTGGCGTTGAGCAGGCCGGGCCCGGGGACGACGCAGAACGCCGCCGGCTTGCCGTCGACCAGCGAGGCGCCGTTCGCCATGTAGGCGGCGCCCTGCTCGTGGCGGCTGACGATCGGGCGGATGTCCCGGGCGTCGACCAGCGCGTCGAAGAAGTCGTCGTTCTGCACGCCGGGGAGGCAGAACAGGGTGTCGATGCCGGCCATCCGGATTGCCTCGACGACCTGCTGGGCGATCGTGCGAATGTCGTTCTGCTCGGTCATTCGGCCTCGGTCGCTGCGAATCCTCGAACGGGGGCTGGCGGACGAAGCCGCCCGGCCGGACTCGTCCCCGATACTGCGAGGCCGGCGCGGGCGGTGTCAAGCGACCGATCGCCCTCAAAACAAGTGCTACCGAAACGAAAGGGGTTGCCTCAAAACCGGTGTGACCAAGTCACGCACCGGAAAGGGGGCCCTGTGACCGAGCCAGCACGCCGAGAGTACGCGGCCGCGATGCGGCCGCGGTATCAGCGGGCGACCAAGCAGGAGCGGGGTCGGATCCTCGATGAGTACTGTCGGATCACGGGATGTCATCGCAAGGCGGCCATCCGGCGGTTGCGGGCGGCGGCGCGTCTGGCGGGGCGGCGCCCCGGCCGCCCCGCCCGTTACGGGCGCGAGCTGGTGCCGCTCCTCGAGCGGGCCTGGCTCGCGAGCGATCAGCTGTCCGGCAAGCTGTTGGCCCCGATCCTGCCGACCCTGCTGACGGCCTTGCGGGATCACCATGGCGTCCCGATGGCGCCGGCGGTCCAGGCCGCGCTCACCGCCGCCAGCCCGGCGACGCTGGACCGCCTCTTGCGCCCCCTGCGCCGCGGCCGCGGCCGCCCGCCCCGGCGCGCCGCTCCCGCCCTGCCCAGTCTCCGGGCCCAGGTGCCCCTGCGCACCTGGAGTGAGTGGACCGGCGTCGCCCCGGGGGCCCTGCAGGGCGATCTCGTCCTGCATTGCGGCGAGACCACCGCTGGCCGGTATTGCGTGACCCTCGTCGCCGTCGACGTGGCCACGACGTGGACCGAACTGCAGGCCCTCTACGCCCTGCACCAGCAACGCGTCACGGGCGCCATCCAGCACCTGCACCAGCGCCTGCCTTTTGCCCTGCACGCGTGGCACAGTGACAACGGCAGTGAGTTCATCAATGCCTGTCTGCTCGGCTGGTGCCAGCGCCACCAGGTGCGCTTCACCCGAGGCCGGCCCTATCGCAAGAATGATCAGGCCTGGGTCGAACAGCGTAACGGCCTGCTCGTCCGCCGCCTCGTCGGCTACGACCGCTATAGCTCCCGCGCCGCCCTCGCCGTCCTGCAGCGCGTGTACGGCCTGCTTCGCCTGCAGCACAACTTCTTCCGCCCGGTCCGCAAGCTCGTCAGCAAGCACCGCGTCGGCAGCACGGTCGTCAAGCGCTACGACACGGCCCAGACCCCCTACCAGCGCGTGCTCGCGGCCGGCGTGCTCACGGCCGCCCAGCGGCAGGTGCTCGACCAGCAGCTGCACGCGCTCGACCCCATCGCCCTGGCGCGGGATCTGCGGCAGACCCTGGACCTCCTCTGGAAGCTCGCCGAGACTCGCCCCGCTCATCAGGAGGTTGCTCATGGGTAACAGAGTTTTGAGGCATCGCCCGCATCGCACAGTAACACCCTCTTCTGAGGCACCGCGGCGACGTGCGCTCAGGACGTCGGCTCACCCATCTCGCCCGGTCGGTCTCCGTGGGGTTCTTGACAGGCTCGTGACCGACCCCCAGAATCGGCCCGGACCGAAAGCGTGGGTCATTCATCGTCCGCCGGCCACTAGACTGTCCAGGGTCGCATTAGTGTTGACACTCGTGACCGAAACGCAGGAGGGCCATCAGCCCTATCCTCTCCAGAGTGGACATCCGGCCAAGGAAACCACCTGGGGAGGAGCGACTGATGACCCTCGACGAGAGCATACAGGGGCTGCGCCTGCGCGTCATGCAGCGCGCCGAGCGCGTGGGCAACGTCAGCCAAGTCTGTCGGGAGTTCGGAATCTCCCGGACGCTGTTCTACCGGTGGCGGCGGCGCCTCGAACGGTATGGCGTCGACGGGGTGCATCCCCGTCGGACGCAGGGGCGGCGGGGCCGCCCGGTCCAGGTGGCCCCGGAGACCGAACGGCTGGTAACGAGCGTGGCGATCAGCGCCGGAACCTGGGGGTGCAGTCGGATCGCCGGCCACCTGGCGCGAACGTGGCAGGTCCGCGTGGCGCCCAGTACGGTGCAGCGGATCCTGCGCCGGGTCGGGCTGGCCACCCGCCGGGCGCGGCTGGCGGTGCTCGAACAGCAGGCGGTCCACACGGTGGGGTTGCTCACCGAGCGGACCCGCCGTCGCCTCTGGCGCGCCCGTCACGGTCAGACCCGGCATGTCGAGGCCCGCGAGCCCGGCGAGCTCGTGTGTCTGGACACCTTCTACATCGGCCAGCTCAAAGGGGTGGGCAAGGTCTGGCAGATCACCGCCTGCGACGCCTTCGGCTCGTACGGGGTGGCGTGGCTGCTGCCCGCCTTCACCGCGACGGCCGCCGCCACCTTCCTGCGCACCGTGTTGCTCCCGCACTACCGCCGGGCGGGGTGGCCGCTTCAGCGCGTCCTGACGGACGGGGGTTCGGAGTTCAAAGGGGCCTTCGATGAGGCCTGTCGGGACCTCGGCATCCGCCACACCCGGACGAAGCCCCGGCATCCATGGACCAACGGCTTCGTCGAACGGCTGCAAGGCACGATCCTGCAGGAGCACTGGCGGGTCACCTTCCGCCGCCGGTACTTCACCAGCCGGGTGGCGCTCCAACGCTCGCTGGACGGCTTCCGGCACTCCTACAATCACGACCGTCCCCATCAAGGCTATCGACTCCGCGGCCAGCCCCCCGCCACGCTCTTCTGGGGAACCGTTGGCGCGTGACCTCACCTCCCACTCTGGCCCGGTCACGGTGTCAACACCTTTGCGGGTCTGGACACACTAGACTAGACGCGTCCGAGCGCGGCCGGGCTTGTTGACCAGCCGTTCGGCGCGTCGTGGTGTCACCCCATGGCAGCCATGGCTGCCAAAGCTGCCACAGCTGGAGGTGGGTATGAGAACGTGGCTCTGCAGAGCGTCGGGGATCGTCGGTCTCGTGGTCGTCGCTGCCCTCGTCCTCGCCCTCGTCTACGGGCCCGGGCCGACACTGACTGCCATCCCGCTGATCGCGGCGAGTCCGGCGGCGGCGCAAACACCCACGGCCAAGCCGGGCGAACCCTTCTTCCTGAAGGCGATCGACCACGACAAGGCCAAGCGCGGCGGCACGCTCAGGCTGGCGGCGCACGGCCCGCCCTCGATGTTCGACATCTACGCGTCCGGGACAATCGCCAACGTCGGCGCGCAGGCGCCCATGTACGACCTGCTCGTTCGACAGGATCCGAGGGACCCGAAGCTGCCCATCATCCCGAGCTTGGCGACCAGCTGGACGATCTCTCCCGATGGGATGACCTACACCTTCAAGCTGCGCCAGGGCGTCAAGTTCCACGACGGGACGGACTTCGGCGCCGAGGACGTGAAGGCGAGCTTCGACCGGATCGTCTTCCCGCCGCCGAACCTGATCAGCTTGCGGCTCCTGCCCATCAAGGAGATCGTGGTCCGCGACCGCCACACCGTCGAGATGAAGCTCTCCGAGCCCCGGGACTCGTACACCTTCCTGGCCTCGCTCGCCGGGGGCTGGAACGTCATCACCAGCAAGGAGGCCCTCGACAAGCACAAGGGCGACCTGAAGCAGGTGGACAACTTCCCGGGCACCGGACCCTTCATGCACAAGACCCGCACCACCGAGTCATGGGAGCAGGTCAGGAATCCCAACTACTGGAACCCCAACGTGCCGTACGTGGACCGCATCGTCCATGTCTGGCTGAAGGCCTGGACGCCCGAGCTGGCCTCGGCGCTGCTGGGCGGGCAGGTCGACTGGGCGATGTGGCTCGACCCGAGCGCGTACCAGAAGGTGAAGGCCAGCGCCAACATGTCCGGCCTCATCTGGCTGGCGCCGAACCTCAACTCTTGGATCGGCTTCAACAACGACCGCGAGCCGTTCAACGACAACCGCGTGCGGCGCGCCCTGCACCTGGTGCTCGACCAGGACGCCCTGAGCAAGATCACGCAGCAGTTCGACCCGACCATGCAGCTGGGTGACTACCTTCCGCCCCCGTACGGCAAGAGCTACGAGGAGCTGATGAAGGAGTACCCCTACGCGCCGGCCACGCGGGAGAAGGCCATCGCCGACGCCAAGAAGCTCATGGCCGACGCGGGACACCCGAACGGCATTGCCAAGACCTTCAACTTCGTGGTCAGGGAATCCCCCCAGAACCGGCAGCTGGCGGCCTACGCCCAGGCCGAGTGGGAGCGGCTCCTCGGGGTGAAGACTCGCCTCGAGGTCGTGCAGGTCTCGGCGATGGTGGACCGGCAGGTCGCTGGCACGTTCGACATCATCTCCCACGCCGCGTGTCTCGGAGGGGCCGACCTGAGCGCCACCATCAGGGCGTGCTACAGCATCAACAAGACCACGGGCAAGAAGTCCGACAGCAACTTCACCAACTTCAAGAGCGCCGAGTTCGACAAGCTGCTCGACCAGTTCTCCGTCGAGGTGGACGCCCAGAAGAAGGTCCAGCTCGGGCGGCAGCTGAACCAGATCCTCAACAGGGAGATGCCCAACACCGGCGTGACCCACGGCGGCCGCGCGTACGGCTGGCACAACCACGTGAAGGGGCTCCCCAAGGTCGGCGGCAACTCCGACTACAACACCTACCAGTGGGACTTCGTCTGGCTTGAGAAGTAGTCGCAGGCGGGGGTGGCGCGCGCGCGTCACCCCCGTTCGTCACCCCGCGTAGGGAGTTGCCAGGGTGCGGACGTACCTGGCCAGACGCCTCTTGCTCGTCGTGCCGACCCTGCTCGGCGTCTCCATGGTCATCTTCGTGGCCATGCGCCTGCTTCCGGGCGACCCGCTCGTGGCCATCTTCGGCCTCGAGGGGGCGAGACGGATGACGTCCGAGCAACGGGCGAACCTGGAGCAGGCCCTGGGACTGCGCGACCCGTACGTGGTCCAGTACGGCAAGTGGCTGCGGGACATCGCCACCGGCGAATTCGGCAAGTCGCTGCTGCGGGGCGACAGCGTCACCCAGTTCGTGGTGCGCCGCGGCCCTATCACGTTGGAGATTGCCGTCCTTGCGGCGTTGATCTCCTGGATCGTTGGCTTTCCCGTCGGGATCCTCAGCGCCATCAGGCCCAATTCCTGGATGGATCACGCCAGCCGGATGTTCTCGATTCTCTTCGTCGCCATCCCTGGGTTCTGGCTGGGCCTCGTGATCGTCCTTGCGCTGATACTCTGGTTCGACTACAAGGCGCCGATCCTGCCGGTGTACCCGTGGGAAAGCCTCTCGAAGAACTTTCAGATGGTCGCCGGCCCCGCCGCGGTCCTGGGCCTGGGATTCGCGGGATTCGTCGCGCGGATCGTCCGCTCCTCTCTCGTCGAGGTGATACAGGAAGACTATGTCCGGACGGCCCGAGCCAAGGGCCTGAACGAGCAGTTGGTCGTTGTCCGCCACGCCCTGCGCAACGCGATTCTCCCCGTGGTGACGTGGAGCAGTCTCTTCCTGGGCGTCGCCCTGGGCGGCTCGGTCGCCGTCGAGAAGGCCTTCGGGGTCCCTGGGCTGGGCTTGACCATGATCGACGCCATCCTGGATCGAGACCTGCCCGTGGTCCAGAACCTCGTGCTCCTCTACGCGGTCGTGTTCGTGGTGGTGAACCTGATCACGGACATGAGCTACGCCTGGCTGGACCCGAGAATACGGTACGACTAGGGCCGGTCCGCCGGGCAGACGACAGCCAATGGCCGTCCAGGCAGGTCTCGACGGGAGCCTCGTGAGGAAGCCCACGAAGGGCGGCCTTGCGCGGCTGAGGACGTTTGCCCGGCGCTACCCTCTTCCCGCCGCGTGCGGAGTCGTGGCGGTGGTCATCACCCTGATGGGCGCCTTCGCCCCGCTGGTGTCGCCCGACGACCCGCTCAGGCCCAATGCCTTGGCGCGGGCCCAGGGACCCAGCTGGCAGCACTGGTTCGGGACGGATTTCATAGGCCGGGACGTGCTCAGCCGGATCGTGCACGGCGCCAAGTGGTCCCTGTTCGTCGCCATCACGTCCGTGCTGCTGGGCACCACATTGGGAGCGGTGTGGGCGGTGGCCAGCGCTTTCTTCGGCGGCATGTTCGACCTGTTGGGTCAGCGTCTGGTGGAGGTGCTGTTGTCCTTTCCGCCGATACTCCTGGCGCTGTTGCTCGCCGCCGCCCTCGGAGCCAGCACATGGACGGTCATCCTGTCCATCGCCGCCACTCGGGTGGGCTATGGCACCCGGATCATCCGGTCCCAGGCCTTGGCCATAGAGGCGATGCAATACGTCGAGGCCGCCCGGAGCCTGGGGTCTTCCTCCTGGAGAATCATCTTCCTTCACATCGCGCCCCAGTGCATCGGGCCGTACCTGGTTCTCATCACGACGTCCCTCGGCATCGCCATCGTGCTGGAGGCGACGCTGGGCTTCCTGGGCGCCGGGATTCCGCCTCCCACGCCGACCTGGGGCAACATGCTGGGCGACGCGGCCTCCATGCTGATTCCCCAGTGGCACCTGGTGGTCTTCCCGGGGCTCGCCATCGTCGTCGCGGTGCTGGCCTTCAACCAGTTCGGGGACGGCCTGCGCGACGCGTTCGACCCTCGGCTCCGCGGCACCAACATCTAGGACGTTTCTGCCACGGACACGCTCTGGCTTCGAGGCATGATGGTGAAGAGCACGGCTGCTCTCGCTGACGCTCCTCACGATCACGCTGGGAGGTCTGGCTATGACTCACGCGCGAGCGGAAGATCGGGCAGGGTTCCATCGTGTCCTGGCGGCGCCGGGTCGCTCGCCCGACATTCCCGAATCGATGGACGTGTACGGGTGGCTCGTCGGGAGCTGGGACCTGGCAGTCCTTCGCTACCGGGGCATCGACGTCACCGCACGCCGCCTGGCGGGCGAGGTCCATTTCGGCTGGGTGCTCGAGGGCCGAGCCATTCAGGACGTCTGGATCATGCCTCGGCGGTCTGACCGCACCGGGAACGAAGAGAGCACGCAGAACATGTATGGCACGACGTTTCGTCTCTGGGACCCGGTGATCCAGGCCTGGCGCATCAGCTGGAAGAATCCCGCCGGGGGACACTACGAGGAGCAGGTCGGCCGCCGGATGGGCCCGGACATCGTCCAGCTCGGTGCTCGCCCGAACGGCACGCCGACGCGGTGGATCTTTACCGAGATCATGGCAGATTCCTTCCGGTGGCTCGGCGAGGCGCTGGAGCCGGATGGCAGGACCTGGAAGCTCGAGGGGGAATTCCGGGCCACGCGCGTGCGCTGAGACGAAAGGCCAGACGCGCTGGCCATCGGGTCGATCGATCGGGGCTGCCGGGGCGGCTACGTTACTTCTGGCTGCTCCTCGTAGACCTCGAAGTAGCGGTTGGCCAGCGTGCGCTGGTTCTCGTAGATGGAGCCCTCGAAGGGTGCGACCGGCAGCGGGATCCGCACCGGGACCGGGGTCACCCGCGGCTCCATGGTTGGCTCGCCGGTCACGATGTTGGCGTTGAACTTCTCCCAGTCCGGGATGCCCAGGAGCGGGAAGGCGTCGACCGCCGTGTACTGGAACAGCAGGAGCCGGCGCGGACGGTCGGAGGTGTTCAGCGCCGAGCCGTGAATCATCCGCACGTGGTGGATGGTCATGCAGCCCGCCCGGCCGGTGAGCATGACGGCCTTCGAGAAGTCGATGCCCGAGGCAGCCGGATCGATCGCGCCGCAGAACACGCCGCCGCTGTGGTGATCGGCGATCGGCCCGGTGTGGCTCCCCGGAATCACCATGAGCGGCCCGTTGTCGGGCCCGCAATCGTCGAGGTAGAGCCCGATGGCCAGCAGGTCGTCGTTGGTGTGGGGATAGAAGGCCCAGTCCTGGTGCCACTCGACCGCCGCGCCGTAGCCGGCCGACTTCATGTTGAGCTTGCCCGTCTGGTAGCGGAGGCCGGAGGGGCCGATCAGCGGCGTCAGGATGTCCGCGATCTTCCTGCTGAACGCGATGTCCCGGAAGGCCGAATGGACGTTGTGCGGCTCCTTGATCCGGCGGACGCGCGGCGCCTGGGCGGTGTGGGTCGGCTCGAGGTCGTAGATGTGATTGTGCTCCGTGACGGCATGGGACGCCGCGACCAGCTCGTCGGTCACCTGGCGGAGGGTGGCCAGCTCCCGCGCGCTCAGGGCGTTCTCGACTAGAACGTAGCCGTCCCGCCGGTAGGACTGCACCTGTTCCCGAGTGAGCATGCCGTGGACCCTCCGCGTGCCGGCGGCCATCGCCGTGATTTCCGGTAACTCCCGGGCCCGCCCCATCGCGCCCGCGAGGCACGAAGGGCGTGAGTTCCCCGTCCGCCCCTAGTGTACTCCGCGCCGGCGGCCGGTTCGAAGCCCGCGGTCCGGCCTTCTCGACCCCTCTCCGGCCGCTGCGCGTGAGCGCGGCGCTGCGCGGGTGGCGATTCCGAGCGCTTCTGCGCTTCTGCCGCCTATCGCCGCTTGGTGGCTCCGCTGAGGAGACTCACGAGCTCGTTGTACCGGCGGCGGGCAACCTCGACCGCCTCCAGGTCCTTCATCTCCAGCGTGTCGGCGGTGGCGGACCGTTCGCCTGGATTGGTCTCGGCGGCTCGCGAACTCGCGTACATGAGCGCGCTCCAGCCGCTCCGATCGGTGAGCGTCGGGTCGGCGCCCGCTCTCAGCAACCGTCGCGCGATCTCCGGGTGCGCCTTCCTGGCGGCGTACGTGAGGGCCGTCCAGCCGTCCCGCGTCCGGGCGTCGACGCTGGCACCGCGATCCAAGAGGCGCTGGACGAGGGCCACGTCGCCGTCACGGGCCGCCAGCATGAGAGCCGTGACACCCTGGTCATCCCGGGCGTTGACGTTCGCACCCCGGGCGAGCAGAAGCTCGGCCACCGTGCTGTGTCCATGGATCATCGCCGTCATCAGCACGGTCCGCCCCTGGAGGTCTCGAGCGCTGGGCGATGTGCCGCTATCCAGCAGACTGCGAACCGCCAACAAATCCCCGGACTCGGCGGCATCCAGCAGCACGTACTCCCGCAGTGAGTCAGGACGACGGGCGGCGGGCGACGTTGCCGTGACGACGGCCCGAGACGCTCTTGGCTCCTGCGCCGTCGCGAGGGCCCCGGGCTCCGGGTCGCGCGGCCTCGTCTCGGGCGCCGGCTCACTGGAGACGGCCCGAGACGCTCTTGGCTCCTGCGCCGTCGCGAGGGCCCCGGGCTCCGGGTCGCGCGGCCTCGTCTCGGGCGCCGGCTCACTGGAGACGGCCCGAGACGCTCTTGGCTCCTGCGCCGTCGCGAGGGCCCCGGGCTCCGGGTCGCGCGGCCTCGTCTCGGGGGACGGCCGTCCAGGTGCTGGCTGCGCGGGCCTTGCGCGAGCCGGGGCCGGGGCGGCGGGAGGGCGCGGACGGGCCGCGATCTGCGGGGACGCCGCAACCCGCGGGTCAGGCGGCGGCTGGTCTGGCCGCGGCGCGAAGAGCAGCACGGTGACGAGGCCGAGGGCCACGGCCCCGGCACGCGCTATCCATACGCGAGACCGTCCGCGCCAGGAGTGCCCGCGGCGCCATGCGGCCAGGCTCCGTGCGGATCGGGGCGCGCGCCGTTCCGGCCACGCCAGGCGTGCCCCGAAGGACCGGGTGCGAAGCTCGCCGACCACGCTCTGGAGGAGCGCGGCGGCGCGAGCCCGGATGGCAGGGAGCTGCTCGGCGACCCCCCGGCCAAACGCGGCGCCCCGATCCTGCATGGCGCGGAACTGACCGGCCACCCCGTGACCGAACGCAGTGGCGCGATCCCAGGTGGCGCGCAGCTGGCTGGCGACGCCACGGCCAAACGCGGTGGCGCGATCCCGCGCGGCAGGGAGCTGCTTCGCGAGCCCGCGGCCAAACGCGGCGCCCCGATCCCGCGTGGCGCGGAGCTCGTCGCCGACCCGCCGCCCGAACGCAGCGGCCGGATCCCGGGTAGCGTGGAGCTGACCGGCGACCTCCACGCCCAACGCGGCAACGCGATCCCCCGCGGTGCGCAGCTGACCGGCGACCCCTCGGCCAAACGCGGTGGCCCGATCCTGGGTGGCACGCAGATGACCCTCGACGCCCCGCCCGAACGCGGCGCCCCGATCCCCTGCGGCACGCAGCTGACCGGCCACCCCGTGGCCCAACGCGGCCACCCCATCCCGCGCAGCATGGAGCTGGCCGGCCACGCCGCCGCCGAACGCGGTGACCCCATCCCGCGCGGCACGCAGCTGACCGGCCACCCCGTGGCCCAACGCGGCCACCCCATCCCGCGCAGCATGGAGCTGGCCGGCCACGCCGCCGCCGAACGCGGTGACCCCATCCCGCGCGGCACGCAGCTGACCGGCCACCCCGTGGCCCAACGCGGCCACCCCATCCCGCGCAGCATGGAGCTGGCCGGCCACGCCGCCGCCGAACGCGGTGACCCCATCCCGCGCGGCACGCAGCTGACCGGCCACCCCGTGGCCCAACGCGGCCACCCCATCCCGCGCAGCGTGGAGCTGGCCGGCCACGCCGCCGCCGAACGCGGTGACCCCATCCCGCGCGGCACGCAGCTGACCGGCCACCCCGTGGCCCAACGCGGCCACCCCATCCCGCGCAGCATGGAGCGGACCAGCCACCCCGTGGCCAGGCGCGGCGGCACGGTGACGGGCGGCCCGCGCGATCTCCCGCTCGAGGCCGCGGAGGCCAGCCACGCGCGTGTACCCTTGCACGATCTGGCGGAGGGTCTCGGGCTCGACGCTTACCTCGCCCGGGGCGAGGCCGTGGGCGGCGAGCTGCTTCGGGATCAAGTATCGGCGCGCGATCTCGATCTTCTCCTCATCCGTGTACCCGGAGAGCGTCAGCACTTCCATCCGGTCTCGCAGCAGCCCCGGGATGGTGTCGAGGGTGCTGGCGGTCGCGATGAACAGCACCTGCGAGAGGTCGAACGCCACCCCCAGGTAGTTGTCCACGAAGGTGTGATTCTGGGCGGGGTCCAGCACCTCGAGCAGCGCCGTCACTGGATCTCCCAGCCGCTCGGCTCCCATCTTGTCGATCTCGTCCAGCATGAAGACGGGGTTCCGGGTCTCCGCCCGCCGCAGCCCCTGGATGATCCGGCCGGGAAGGGCCCCGGTGTACGTCCGCCGGTGGCCCCGGATCTCCGCCTCGTCCCGCACCCCGCCGAGCGACATCCGCGCGAACCGCCGGCCGAGCGCCCGGGCGATGCTATGCCCGAGGCTGGTCTTGCCCACCCCGGGAGGCCCCACGAAGCACAGGATCGGCCGGCTTCTCGCCACGAGGTACTGGAGGATCCGCTCCTTGACCTTCTCCAGGCCGAAGTGGTCCTCGTCCAGCGCCTCGCGGACCCGTCGGAGGTCGATGGCGCCGCCGGCGAGCTTCGTCCAGGGCAGGCTCGCCATCCACTCGAGGTACGTGACGATCATGTCGCGCTCGGGCGACATCGGCGGCAGGGTTGCAAACCGGGTCAGTTCGCGCTCCGCCTCGCGCCGGGCCTCCTCCGGAAGGCCGGCGGCCTCGATTCGACGGCGATGCTCGTTGAGGTGGTCCTTCGCGATCCTCTTGCCAAGCTCGCGCGTGGCCAACTCACGCCGCAGCAGGTCGACCAGGCGGCGTAGCTTGGCCGTCACTCCGGCCGTCTCGAGAAGCTCCTGCTGCCCGGCCACGCCGAGCGGCAGGACCGAGGCGACGAAGTAGACCAGGTGGCGGGGGTCCGTGACGCTCTCCACGGTGCCCGCCAGCTCGGCCGGCAGGTCCGGGGACGCCTCCGCGAGCCGGCGGGAGAGGTCCAGGACCGCGCGTCGAAGCGCGTCGAACTCCCCGGACTGGACGCTCGGCTCCGAAGCCGCCTCGACCCGAGCCACGAGGTACGGCTCCGTGCTGACGAGGTCCAGGACTCGCACGCGCTCGAGGCCCTGGACCATGAGCCGCACGCTGCCGTCGGGGGCTCGAGCGACCTGGTGGATCACGCCCACCGTGCCCATCCGGTGGAGGTCGTCTCGCTTGGCCGGTTCCGCCTTCGCATCCCGCTGGGCCACCAGGACGAGCAACTGGTTGCCGCGCATCGCGTCGTCGACCAGCCGGACCGAGCGGGACTGTTCGACGGCGAGCGGCAGGGTTGTCAACGGGAACACGACCCTGTCCCGGAGGGGCAGGACCGGGAGCGCGTCAGGGACGGTGAAGTCGCCGGGGCCCGGACCAGCCTGGACCGTCATCAGCGAGCCGTCCCGCGCTCCGGCAGGGCGATGCGCAGCAGGCTTCGGTCGTAGCGAACCTCGAACCGGCGGTACGGCATGTTCCGACTTGGGAGCCCATTGTGCGCGCGAGGACCAGGCGGGTCAACCACGGACGCCGGAGGGGCGAGCCGAACTCGTCACCGATCCCGGCGGGCGAAAGGTCACCCACCGGGAGGCTCGGAGCCGGCCGCACCCGAGGCTCCAACCACGAAAAGGACCACGCTCCCGTCCTTCCGCCTTAGCCTCGCCGCATGACGGCCTAGTCTCGCGGCGGAGCGAAGGCCAGGAGCCGCCGCGGCGTCTCCACCAGCATCGTCTGGATGTCCGCTTCCTTGAACCCGCGCGCGCGCAGCCGGGGCACGATGTTCTGCAGGATGTGGCCATAGCCGCACCCGCCGTACCGGACGAGGTGCGACTTCTGAGCCGTATCCTGCGCCAGGACGAGCTGCCGGCCGTGGCCCTCCGCGATCAGCCAGGCGAGCAGCTTCAGGCGCACGCCGTCGTTGATCATGTCGATGTCGGGCGAGTGCTTGTAGTACGAGTGCTCGCGGCCGAACAGGTCGAACTCGAGGACGCACCCCGTCTCCGCGAGCTTCCGCATGTCCGAGCGCTCGAAGAGCGTCCGCTCGATGTGCCCGATGATCGTCCGCGACAGGTCCGTGTCGACGTCCCGGAGGACGCCCACGATCTCCGCCGGGGCGCCCTCGTTCCGTCCGGGATGGATGAGGAGCGGCGCCCCTGTCCGTCGCTGGGCGCGCCCCGACGCCCGGAGCACCTTGCGCTCGTTCGGCGTCAAGGGCCAGGAGCACCCCACCTCGCCGATCACGCCCGCCCGCACCCCGGTATGGCCGATGCCCTCGAGAACGTCGCGGACGATCGCGTCCGCGATGGCGTCCTCCGACCGCGCGTCCATGTCGGGGGGATGCGCCGCGCCGACGTAGTGGGAAGCGCCCATGATCACGTGGACGCCCGTGGCCCGGGCGATCTGCCGGAGGCCCTCCGGATCGCGCCCGATCCCGATGCTGGTCGCCTCGACGATCGTGTCGCCGCCGGCGCGCTTGTAGAGGAGAGTCTCGGCGATCGCCGTCTCGACGTCGAGCAGCCGGCTGTTGTCGAGGCACCGGTGGCCGCCGAAGTTGATGCTCCCGAGGATCTCCATGGTCACCGGGGCGTAGAACGTGGCGCGCCGGCTCGCCTCGACGGGCGGCGGCTGGAGGCCGGACAGGTCGACCAGGAGGTGCTCGTGCGTCGAGGTGACTCCGAGGCGGTCGGCCGGGATCGGCCCCAGGACCGTCTGGGCCTTCCCGGTGAGGTCCGTGTTCCGAGGCTCGCGCTGGCCCGCCATCATTCCCTCCCCTTCCGTGTCTCTACGTGAGTGGCCGGCGCCGATCGCGGGAAACGCGCCGCGATCCCGCATCCCTGTCAATCGCTCGGTCCGCTCCGAAGAGGGCGCCCCGCGAGCAGTCGCCGGAGCGCGCCGGTGGATACCCGGTCGACCCCGCCGCGATTCGATCGCGGCCGTCGCCGCGCCAGGACAAGCTGGAGCCCGTCCGCCACCGTCTGCGAGGCCAGGGCGATCAGGAAGATCGCGCTCCCGGCGGCCACGGCGAGCCACGGCGCCTCGAGCACGAACGAATAGCCCTCCCGCAGCATGCGTCCCCACGACAGGGCGGGCGGCGGCACACCCAAGCCCAGGAAGCTCAGGCTCGCCTCGGTGAGGATCGCCGTGCCGACGCCGAACGACGACTGCACGAGGAGCACGTCCCCGAGATTCGGCAGGACGTGCCGCCACATGATGCGGGATCGCGCGGCGCCGAGGGCCCGGGCCGCGGTCACGAACTCGCGCGCGCCGAGCGCGAGCGCCTCCCCGCGCACGAGGATCGCGAAGGTCGGGATGAAGGTGACCGCCAGCGCGCCGATGACGTTCCACAGACTGGTCCCGAGAAACGCGGTGATCGTGAGGGCCAGGACGAGCGACGGAAAGACGAGCAAGGCGTCCATGGCGCGCATGAGGACGCCAGCGACGCGGCCGGGCGCCAGGCCCGCCACGAGGCCGATGGCGGTCCCGACGGCCATCCCGACGGCCACCGACACGAGGCCCACGATCATCGAGATGCGCGCGCCCCCGATGATCTGGCTGAACACGTCCCGGCCGAGAGGGTCCGTCCCCAAGAGGTGCTCGCCGCCGGGCGCCGCGAGCACCAGGCGCGGGTTGTACCGCAAGGGGTCGTGGGGGGCCAGCTGCCGCCCGAACACGGCGCAGAGAAGCGCGAGCGCGATGACGAGCGCGCCCCAGCCGACCTGCGCGCCCGGGCTAGTGATGGCGCACCCGCGGATCGACGACCGCGTAGGCGATCTCGATCAGGAAGTTCGTCGCGAAGACACCGACCGTCACGATGACGATGATGCCCTGCACGACGGGAAAGTCCCGGCCCAGGATGGAGTCGACCAGGAGGATCCCGACGCCGGGCAGGGCGAAGATCGTCTCCGTCACCACCGCGCCGCCGAAGAGGCGCGACATGCTCACGGCGAGGATGCTCAGCACCGGCAGCACGGAGTTCCGCAGGGCGTGCACCCAGAGCACGCGGCGCTCCTGGAGGCCCTTGGCGCGCGCCGTCCGCACGTAGTCGGTCTCGAGCGCCTCGAGCATCTTCGTGCGGACCAGTCGGGTCAGGTTGCAGACGTACGCGAAGCTGAGGGTGATGGTCGGGAGCAGCATGGCGCGGGCGTGCCCGAGCGGATCGTCCAGGAAGGAGACGCTGCCGGACGACGGCAGCACCCGCAGGTGGAGCGCGAACAAGAGGATCAGGAGAATGGCGACCCAGAAGTTCGGCATCGCCGTCCCGAACGCCGTCAGCAAGGAGATGCCGACGTCCGTCGGCGTCCCCGGCCGGACGGCGGCCAGCGTCCCCAGGGCCAGGGCGACCAGCACCGCGACCAGGAGCGAGAGCAGGGCGAGCTCCAGGCTGAGCGGGAGCCGGGCGGCGATCGCGCCGAGCACGGGCTGGCCCGTCCGGAAGGACCGCCCCCAGTCGCCCTGGGCCAGGCGGCCCAGCCAGTCCGCGTACTGGACGTGGACCTGCCGCTCCAGCCCCAGGTCCCGCCGAAGGCGCGCCACCGTGTCGGGGTCCACGTCCCGGCCCAGCATGATCACCACGGGATCGCCGAACACCGCCTGCATCAGGACGAAGATGAGGGCGGTCAGGAACAGGATGGAGAAGGCCATCGCCGCGACGCGGCGCGCGATCAAGACCCACACGGATGACCTCGGCGATCGGCCGGGCGACCCGGCGACCCGATGGGGACGCTGGCCCTCGGGTCGTCCGGCGCCGTCAGGGCTCTACTTCTCGAGCCAGAGGTCGCGGAAGCGCGGGATGAGGTCGGGGACCCATCCCCAGTTCTGCACCTTTCGGTTCATCACGGCGAACTCGGCCGTGTAGTTCAGGAACACGTACGGCACGTCGTCGGTGATCGTCCGCTCCGCGGTGTAGTAGAGGCCCCGCCGGCGCTCCACGTCGTAGATCGATGCCGCCTGATCCAGGAGCTCGTCGACCTTCGGATTGTTGTACCCGGTCGTGTTCGCGTGCCCCTTGCTGTGGAAGAGGATGTACAGGAGGCCGTTGGGATCCGCCCGCTGGGCCCAGCGCGTGTGCGTCCAGTTCGTCTTCCGCGCCACGATCCGCGAATAGGCGTCCGCCGGGTTCACCGGCTCGATGTCCAGCCCGACGTTGATCTTCTGCAGCTGGGCCTGCAGGAGCTCCGTCTGGCGGATCCACTGCGGCGTGTTCTCGACCACGAACTTCGCCCGGAACCCGTTGGGGTGGCCGGCCTCGGCGAGCTTCTTCTTGGCCATCTCGAGATCGTGACCGAACCCCCGGAAGCTCGGGTCCGACCACCAGAGGCCCGGGCTGACCGGCCCCCGGGCCGGCTCGCCGAAGCCGCGGAGCAGCACGTCCCGGATCTCGTTCCGGTCGATCGCCAGCGCGATCGCCTGCCGGAGCGCCTTGTTGTTGAACGGCGGCTCGTCCACGCGCCACTGGAGCGCGGTCCAGCGCGCGGCGGGCTTCATCTCGGACACCTTGAGGCTCGCCTCGTTGCGCACGCTCGGGATGTCCTTCGCGTCGACGTCGGTGGCGATGTCCACCTCGCCCGTCCGCACCATGGTGAGACGCACGGTCGGGTCCGGGACGACCCGGTAAACCACGCGGTCCACGTGGGGCTTCCCCTTCTCCCAGTAGTCCGGGAACCGCTCGAGCGTCACCTGGGAGTCGCGCACCCACTCGACGAACTTGAAGGGACCGGTCCCCACCGGGCGCTGGCCAAACTCCGGCCCGAGCTGCTTCACCGCCGCCGGCGAGACGATGAACCCCGGGCGCTCGGCCAGCGCCGCGAGCAACGGGGCGAACGGCCTCTTCAGCTCGAACGCCACCGTGTGGGGGTCGACGACGGTCACCCCCGCGATCGCCGGCTCGAGGGGGGCGCGCTGGGGCGACTTCGTCTGCGGATCGAGGATCCGCTCGATGTTCCACTTCACCGCGTCGGCGTTGAAGTCGGTGCCGTCGTGGAACTTGACCCCCCGCTGGAGCTGGAACGTGACCCGCTTGCCGTCCTGGGACACGGTCCACGCCCGGGCCAGCTCGGGCACGACGTTGAAGCCCTGGTCGAGCCCGACGAGGGTGTTGAACACGAGGTAGCACACGTAGCGCTCGGAGAATTCCACCGAGAGGTGGGGGTCGAGGGTCTTCGCGGCTGGGATCCAGCCGATGCGCAGCGTGCCACCCCGCACCGGAGCCTGCGCCTCTGACGGGGTCATCGGCCGGATCATCGGGGCGGCCACCATCAGGAGCGTGGCCAGCAGCAAGAGACCGAGTCGGCTCGCGCTCGCCTTCCGAGACGATCGTCCGGTTCGCTTCATCTCAGTCCCCTCCCCTCCGCGCGCCCGGTGGTTCGGAACGGCACCGCATCGGTCCCTGGGAATGGCGGGTCGAGTGTCAGCCATCGAGGGAGCCTTGGCAAGGCCGCGCGGGCCGCGTCATTGCTACCGATTCGCCCCATCGAGCTGGTCGAAGACTTCCTTCGCCGCCCGGAACCCCGCGTGGGCGGCCGGCTGTCCCGCGTAGAACGCCATCTGCATGATGATCTCGACGATCTGCTCCCGCGTGAGCCCGACGTTCAGGCCCCCGCGGATGTGCGCCTTCAGCTCGGGCTCCCGTCCCAGCGCCGTCAGCGCGGCGATCGTGATCATGCTGCGATGCGCGACCTCGAGGCCGGGCCGGCTCCAGACCTGGCCGAAGAGCACCTCGTCGCTGATACGGCCCAGGTCCGGAGCCAGCTCCTGCGTCGGGCTCTTCTTCGCCCCCGGCGCCGGCGCGCCGAAGACCTTCTGGCGGAGCGCCTGCCCCTTGGCTCGATACTCGTCCAGCGTCGACATGGTCGTCACCGCCCCATCGCGCGTCGGTTCGTGTGCCGCTCGTGCCACCGGAGCTCCCGCATGCGCTCCGTCAGGTGGCGCGTGATCGCCGCCCGATCCTCCCCCTCCCGGCGCCGGTACAGCGCGATGACCGGGCGGCCGCACTCCGGACACCCCATGTCGGAGATGAGGCGCAGCAATCCCGGGGTGTCGACCGCGCCGTCGGCGTGCGCCCGCACCTTCGGCGCGGTGGCGAAGTCGAAGATGTAACTCCGCCGATGCGGGCCGGCCGCGGGGCTCTCGAACTGGCGGAACCACTCGTCGGCTTCCCAGGAGACCCAGTCCCCCGCCAGCCCCTCGACGTCGATGAGCACCGGCTCGCGCACGGTCGTGCGGGCTCGGCCGTGGGGATCCGGGATCGGCCGCGTCGGCGGACGATCATCGGTGAAGTGCGGCATCACCTGCTCGGCAAAGAGCTGCATCGAGCGAAGGATGTCCGGCTGCGGCTGACCCCAGTCGAAGTTCGCGATGAAGGCGTCGGCGCCGAGCGCCGCGTACTGGCGGAGCCGCTCGACGCAATGGTCCGGATCCCCGATCACGCCTCGGACGATCAGCTCCTCGGGAGAGATGTCGTACCCCTTGGGCAGCGGCAGCGCCTCGGTGAACCCGTCCACGGTGGGCGCCGCGTTCTGGTGGAGGTTCCACTGCACCCGGTGGTACTCGGCCAAGAGCTCGGCGACCTGGCGCGCCTCGGCCTGGCTCGTGGTTACCCAGATCTCACGCGTGATCCGCACCGGCGGCCGCACGACCCCCAGGTCCTCGCAGATGGCGTCGAGCAACCGCATCTGACCCTGCAGGCGGCCGATCGGCTGGCGCTGGGGCGCCATCATGATCCCGATCCCGTGCTCGGCGGCGAATCGCAGGCTGTCCGGCGTGCGGGCGGCGATCCACGTCGGCGGGCACGGGCGCTGGAAGGGGCGGGGGACCACCGTCACCTCGGGGAACTTGAAGTACGTGCCCGCGTACGCGAAGTCGGTCTCCGTCCACGCCCGCAGGATCACCTCCAGGGCCTCCTGCTGGCGGGCAGCGGCGATCGGCTCCGTCATCTCGAGCCGCTCGTACTCGTACTTGAAGCCCCCCCGGCCGAACCCGATCTCGAGGCGCCCGCGCGTGAGCTGGTCGGCGAGCGCGACCTGTCCCGCCACCAAGAGCGGGTTGTAATACGGCGTGATCACCACCGCGGTGCCGAGCCGGACGCGGCGCGTGCGATGGGCGGCATCGACGACGTTGATGAGGGGGGCCGGCGAGCAGAGCTGGTTGGTGAACTGGTGCTCCGGGAACCAGATCGTGTCGATCCCCATCTCGTCGCAGAGCCGGATCTGCTCCAGCCCGTCGGCGTACAGCTGCTCGTAGGGCTTGGAGGCGTCGCTCCGCGTGTGGGTCACGAAGTAGTCGAACTTCATCGCCGTCTCGTGCCTCCCCTCCTCACAGTCCGAGGGCCGCGCGGAGAGACCTCGTTCACCCCGTGGGCCCGGGTCAAGAGGCGCACCCCCGGCGACATCGGCGCCGATTGTACAACGGGTCGCTCTGCGCTCTCACCCCGGTCATCCGGCGCCGCATTGCCTTGATCGTCACGAGCGCAGGCAGGTCGTGGTCCGCTACACGCGCCCCAGAAGACATGCCAGACCGGGACACGATGTAGTCAAGCGCCGTGCGGGAGCAACGGCACCGCGGACCGGCGCCGAGGCTTCGGCTATCGCAAAGCCCCCCGCGCCATCGCTTGCGAAGCGAGGGTCGGTCATGCGGTAACCCACGTTGCCTGGACGCTGTGTCGCGAGAGCTTCATGCCGTCGACGGCACGCTCCCGGCCCGGGTGGAGGTCCGGTGAAAATGGAGGATCTTGCCGGTAGCGGTGCATATCGGCGCCCGGCGCTCGACGCGGAGCACATCCGCCTCCCGCCAGGCCAGCCCCATGACGCGCTCCACCCCGGACCCCCGGCTGATCGCGTCGAGGAACGCCTCGGCTACCCGATCCGGATCGAGCGGTCCGACGAACGGATGCACGAGAAGCCGCAGCCGCGATTGCCCTCCGGACGTCTCCTCCTCGACCAGCTGATAGTGCGTCGCCGCCCCACCGAACCGGGCGGGCAGCACGTCCTCGAGCACACGGATCAGCTCGGCATCCGAGAACTTCATTCCCGCCGCCGTCACCTTCTCGTCGCTCCGGATCGAATGCACGTGCACCCTCCAGCCCTCCGCCTCGAACGGGCAGCCGCACGTCCGACCGGTGATGGTGCCCTGGTCTCCGAGCGAGGCGTTCAACAGGATGTTGCGCGCGGTGGGACGGAGCGACGTCATGAAGAGCATGCGAGGGGGCAGCCCCGGAGTCGACCCGTCGTCGGGAGGCTGGATGACGGCGTGGAGGTCCGAGAGCCAGTGCACCTCGTCGGGGAGCTCCGGATCCAGGCAGCCTAAGCCGATCTGGCCACAGTCGCTGGCCCCGTAGCGGGGGACGATCTCCGCGCCCGTCTCTTGCACCGCGGCCAGACGCGCCGGTGTCACCGGCTCACCGGATACGGAGAAGCGCGCGCCCCGGATGTCGAGCCCCGCCTGCGCCGCGACCTGACAGACGCGCGTGGCCGAGCTGGCATAGGTCCACAGGTGAGGAATACGCCGCGACCGCAAAGTCTCGGCCATCCAGCGCGCGATCGGCAGGGGGGCCTCGATCGGAACGTGCCGCGGCGCAGGGAGGGGCACACCCGCCATGCGGCTTCCCCAGACGAGCGTTCGGACGCTCCAGCGGTAGCGAGGGTGCAGGCCATCCGCGGCCGGATCGATCTGCGTGAACCACCGGGCCGGGACGAGACCGCAGCCGCTGAGACGGAGCAGGAGACTCGTCGCCCAGCCGCCGGGCA
This sequence comes from uncultured Candidatus Rokubacteria bacterium, assembly GCA_963812945.1. Classification (GTDB taxonomy): domain Bacteria; phylum Methylomirabilota; class Methylomirabilia; order Rokubacteriales; family DASRDR01; genus DASRDR01. Next base: position 293,466 of record CAWEXD010000004.1, read on the forward strand.
CTGCCCACACCGCGTGGACCGAACCGGTGTCTCCCCGCGCCTCGATGAACAGCCGGAGGTCGATGACCTGATCCCACACGTGGGCCAAATCGATCCGGACCGGCGTGCGCGGTCCGCCGGTTCCCGTGCTCTGCCCGGAGAGGTGGGTGGTCAGAGCCCGGTTTCGCAGCCGGTCAGGATTCACCGCGAAGCTGACGCCTCCCCGCACGACGGGCCGCCGCCCCTTGAGCTCGTCCGCGGTCAAGTAGATGCCCGCCCGGAAGAGTGCCCGGAGTGCTCCCTCCACGCCCTCGCACTCCACGAGGCGCTCGACGTCGCCGTACTGGCATCCCGCCCAGGCAAGGAGCGGTCGATAGGGACTGCCCGGATCCTCGAACACCGAGCGCTTCACGAGAGCAAGCAGGTCGGGCTCGCGCCGGGCCAGCCATCCGGCGAGAACCGCACGGGCGTGCGCCGGGGTGATCGAGTCCCGGAAGAAGGCAGGAAGGCGCCACACCAATCGCGTGCCGACCACGACGTCCTCGAACGAGGTCACGGCACGTCCGAGCCAAGCGGCGATCACGTGGCCCGACTATAGCAGAAGCCCACGCGGCAGATGAGGAAGAAGCCGGGATTCGATTCACCCCGGCGATCGGAAGACGAAAAAGCGGTTGCCCAGGAACTCCCTGGTCTCCACGCGCCAGCCGCGGAAGACCTCGTGGCCTGGGGAAGAGTCGCCCAGCAGGTTGTTGTGGTACACAACGTGGATCTCCCGGGGACTCTGGCGCCAGGACTCGAGGACCCGACCGAAAAAGGCCCGCGTCGTCGCCTCATCGAACGGATCGTAGAGATAGAAGACCTGGTCCGAGGGCTCGAACTCATGGTCGAGAGCGTCGGCCCGCAGGAGCTGCAGGTCGAGACCTCCCATCCGGGCGACGACGGCCGCGAGGTTGCGTTCGGCGTCCGCCAGGAGATCCGCGCGGTACTCGATTCCCTTGAAGCGCTTGAAACCGCAGAGCGCCGCGACGGCGAGGGCGCGGCCCTTCCCGCAGCCGACATCGACGAACTTCAGGCCAGTCGGAACTGCACCGGAGCGCAGGAGCGCGCGGAGGGGCGCCATCCGGCTGGGCAGGTATAGGCCTTGCGCCGTGATCATGGCGCCTCTCGTGGAGATTCCCAGGCGGGCGTCTGACGGCAGGTCGATCGCGGACGACAGGGCGATCTTCAGAGCGCGCCACGCTCCATGCTTGCGCAAGGCTCGCCACACGCCGAGCGCCCGTCGCCGTTGCAGCATAGGCTGGAGTCCGTACGTCCGCTCAGCGGGGCTCTCGTTCTCTCCGTCAGGCTCAGGCCGAGAGCCCAGCGAGGACCGTCGCCGCCGTCCACGAAAAGCGGCCGCCGTTGAACAGCCAGGGAGTGCTCGCGCAACCACCGTACGTTGCGCGGGCCGCAACGGTAGGACGCGTCCAGGGCATTCGACAGCAAGACACAAAAGCGCTTCTCACATCCTCCACCTCGAATAGACCTTCTTGGCGTTGCCCTCGAAGATCCTCTGCTTGTCCGCCGCGCCGAGGCTGCTCGCGTCGATGTAGCGCTTCGTGTCGTCGAAGTACTGGCCCGTCTCCGGGTCGATCCCGCGCACCGCCCCGACCATCTCGGACGCGAAGAGGACGTTGGCGACCGGGATCACCCGGAGCAAGAGGTCGATGCCCGGCTGGTGGTAGACGCAGGTGTCGAAGTACACGTTCCCCAGCAGGTGATCCGTGAGCGGCGGGCGCTTCATGTCCTGCGCCAGGCCCCGGTAGCGCCCCCAGTGGTACGGCACGGCCCCGCCGCCGTGCGGGATCACGAGCTTGAGCTGCGGGAACTCCTTGAAGAGATCGCCCTGGATGAGCTGCATGAACGCCGTGGTATCGGCGTTGATGTAGTGCGCCCCGGTGAAGTGGAAGGCCGGATTGCACGACGAGCTGACGTGCACCATGGCCGGCACGCCGAGCTCGACCATCTTCTCGTAGAGCGGGTACCACCAGCGGTCGGTGAGCGGGGCCTCCTTCCACCAGCCGCCCGACGGATCGGGATTCAGGTTGCACCCGATGAAGCCCAGCTCCTCGACGCAGCGCCGGAGCTCCTCGACGCAGTTCGCCGGCGAGACGCCCGGCGACTGGGGCAGCATGCATACCGGCGCGAAGTTCCTCGGGTACAGCCTGCAGACGCGGTGGATCAGGTCGTTCTGCACGCGCGCCCACTGCGCGCTGATGGCGGCGTCGCCGACGTGGTGCTCCATGGAGCCGGCGCGCGGCGAGAAGAAGGTGACGTCGCTCCCCCGCTCGCGCTGCAGCTTCAGCTGGGCCTTCTCGAGGCTGTCGCGGATCTCGTCGTCGCCGATCTTCAGCTCTGCGGGAGACACGCTCTTCTCGGACACCTGCCGCTTGCGCCAGTCCCAGAGAGCCTGGGGCGCCGTGGTGTAGTGGCCGTGACAATCGACGATCATCGGAACAGCTCCTCCACCGTGAGGCGCCGCGGGAGCATCCGCTGGCGGCGCATGCACTCGATGGCCACCTCGAGGTTGCGGCGGTTGTCCTCCGCGCCGAACGGGTTCATCTCGGGGTTGCCGGCGGCCTTCCGGCTCTCCACGAGCAAGTCGTAGATCCGCGTCGCCTGCTCGTCGGACACGGTGCTCTTCACGGTGACCATGTGGTTGATCTGGATCGCCCGGTGCTTCGCCCGCCACGCCGCGGCCGCGGCGGCCGGATCGGGGATCAGGGGCCGGAGCGGCCCGACCTTCGGCGGCTCGGGCAGGATGGCGGCGTCGAGCTCGCCGGTGAGCAGCATCGCGGTCACGTCCGTGCCCGCCGGCATGCGCGTGGCGTTCGGCGGGTCGCGGAACTCCGCGACGTGGGGATCTTCGAAGGTCACCCAGTTCACCGTGTCCAGGTCGACGCCGTAGTCGTCGGCGAGGATGCCGCGCACCCAGGTCGCGGTGGTGACGGAATAGGACCGCATCCCCACCTTCTTCCCCGCGAGCTTCTCCGGCGACAGCGCGCCGCGCTCGGGGTTGTAGGCGAGCGTCGAATGCTGGAAGCGCGCCGTCACCACTGCCGGCAGCAGCCGGTAGGGCGTGCCGTGGGCCTTGGCGAGCAGGAAGGTCATCAGCGCGAGCTCGGCGACGTCGAACTCGAGCTCCCGGACCACGCGCTTGAACGCGGTGTTGGGAACCTTGACGTCCGCGAACTCCAGCGAGGCCTGTTCCTTGAAGAGCTTCGTGACGGGGTAGTCGCCGAGGAGCGCCTTCACTCCAGCGGTCCGTCCACGTACCTCAGCCCCTTCTCCGCCAGGCTCTTCCGCATGTCGTAGATGTCGAGCCCGAGCTCGCCCTTCTGCAGGCGGGCGCGGCTCCCGGCTTCCTTCTTCTCGCGCTCCTCGCCCGCCTTGGCGACCTTGGCCGCCTCGAGCCTCGGCACGACCACCACTCCGTCGTCGTCCGCGACGACAACGTCGCCGGGCGTGACCTGGACGCCGGCGCACACCACGGGCAGGTTCACCGACCCGATGCTCGCCTTCACCGTGCCCTTGGCCGAGATGGCACGCGACCAGAGCGGGAATCGCATCTCGGCGATCTCGGCGGCGTCGCGGCACCCGAGGTCGAGCACCACGCCCGCGCAGCCGCGCGCCCTGAGCGAGGTGGCGAGCAGCTCGCCGACCGCGCCGTCGGTGTTCTCGCTCGAGCAGGCGACGACCAGGACGTCGCCCGTCTTCACCATCTCGCAGGCGACGTGGATCATCCAGTTGTCGCCCGGGTGGCAGAGCGCGGTCACCGCGCTGCCGGCGATGCGCGCGCCGCGCCACACCGGCCGCATGTAGGGCTGCATCAGGCCGGTGCGCCCCTGCGCCTCGTGCACGGTCGCCACGCCGAGGCGCTCGAGCGTGGCGATCACGCCGGCGTCGGCGCGGTGGATGTTGCGCACCACGGTTCCGCCCATGTCATCGCGCTCCGGGGACCCGGCGGGTCTTCAGGAACTGCCCGAGCGTCTCGCCGCGGAACGCCGCCACCATCTCCGGGTTCGACACGCCCTTGGCGCGCGCCAGCTTCTCCAGGCAGAAGAAGCTCGCGCCGTAGTCCTGCAGCGCCTTCCAGTCCAGCCGCCGCACCATGTCCTTCTCCTGCTCGGTGAGGCCCTGCATGGCCTCCTCGGGCTTCTCGAGGAAGATCGTCCGCCGGTCGCTGGAGGTCAAGGCGTGCAGAAACCGGTTGATCCGGAGACCGCGCCCGCTTCGCTCGAGGTCGAAGACGTACGTCACTCGAAGAGCGCCACGGCCATGGCAGTGGTCATGGGCAGGTAGTAGCTCTGGTGGATCTTGCGCGCGCCCTCGTTCAGCGCGCCGCGCATGATGAGCCACATGATCACCTCGGCGCCCTCGTTGCCCCCCCGGCGGGCGAAGTCCTCGATGCTCATCTTCGCCAAGCGCTCGGGGTCACGGTCGATGAGGTCGAGGAACTCGCGGTCCCACGTCTCGTCGTTGAATCCCGCCCGCTCGCCGATCATCTGGTGCGACAGGCCGCCGGTGCCGACCATCGCCACCTTGAGATCCTCCGGATACGACCGGATGGCCCGGCCGATCGCCTTGCCCAGCTTGTAGCAGCGCATCGGCCTGGGCAGCGGGTGCTGCAGCACGTTGACCACCAGCGGCACCACGCGCCCCGGCCAGTCCGGACGCGACGGCCACATCATGGTGAGCGGGGAGTGCAGCCCGTGGTCGAGCGGCAGGTCCTGGAAGATCGTCAGGTCGAACTCGTCGTCGACCAGCGACCTCGCGACGTGGCGCGACAGGCCCGCGTGCCCCTTCAGCGCCGGGATCTTCCGCGCGCCGAGGCCCTCGTCGGCGATGGGGTACTCGTCGCTCACGCCGAGCGCGAACGTCGGGTAGTGGTCGAAGAAGAACGTGGTGGCGTGGTCGTTGAAGCAGAAGAAGAGCACGTCGGGCTTCTTCTCGGCGAGCCACTTCGCCACCGGCTCGTAACCCTTGAACAAGGGCGTCCAGTCCGGATCGTCCTGCTTGCCCTTGTCGAACGCCATCGCGATCGTGGGGACGTGCGAGGTGCCGATGCCGCCGACGATGCGGGCCATGTCTCTAGATGCCGTCGAGGCGGGAGCGGGGCTCCATCAGACTCTTTTACTGCAATTCGGCCTCGGGCGCCATCCATCGGAGTGGATCCAGCAGGTCCCGTCGGAGGCACTCGCCCGGCTCCCCGCGAGGAGCGACAGCGGTCCAGCCGAACGCAACGCTCTTGGGGTCGCATCGGGCGCAGCGGCGGGCCGCATCTCAGGGCTTCGGGATGCGCAGCGTCCGGCTGATCATGAGCGAGCCCGAGAGCACGAACACTAGGACGAGGGGGTGAAAGCTGGCGGCTCCGACCCGGACCGAGCCGAATGGGAGCGCGTCGCCGATCCGGCCGGCTGCCGCGAGGATCACGAGCAGTAAGACGAGAAGGACGGTGGTGGGAATGGGCGTCCCCTCGAAATGGGTGACCTTGCCCGTCGCCGCCGACATGGCCTCCGCCGTGATGTTGTAGCGCGCGAGCCGGCTGATCCCACAGGCGACAAAGTAGAGCAGGGCCAGCTCGTCGATGAGTCCAGTCATGCCCACGGCGTAGGCGAGGCACGCCGGAGCGACCCCGAAGCTGATCACATCCGCCAGCGAATCGAGCTCCCGTCCGAGAGGAGAGGCAACGTGCCGCCATCGCGCGACCCGCCCGTCGACGACGTCGAACACGAGGGCCAGGAAGATGAACGCCCCCGCCGCGTAGACGTGCTCCGCCGCCGCCTCACGCATGTGCATCATGGCCAGGAATATCGCGGCGGTGCCGCAGCAGCCATTGGCGAGCGTGAAGACGTCCGCCAGGTGGAAGGACCGAATCATCGAGAAGTGCTGCTTGGGCAAGGTCCCTTCCGGCACTGGCCTGTCCCCGCGACAATCCCTCTCCAGTGGGCCGACCGTGACCACCAACTCCACCTCATTATCCCCGGGTTTCCAGACCCCCCGGCGGTCTTTGCTTGGCGGCTAGAGTGGCCCGTCCATCGGCCGCCGGCCTGGGGGCGCCTTTCATGATCGCATGCGCGGAGTAAAAGCTGCGGCCGCCCCGATTCTTGAGTCGGCCCGTCCTGGGGAGCGGCTTCGGGCGGATTCACGCCGGCCCGCAGGCTGCGACAGGCCGGCGTCTTCGCGTCAGCCTGTCTCGGCACCCTAGTGGAACGTAACCGAAAATGGCCGCCGATCGGGCCCTCAACTCCGGCATGCGCTCTGCACAGGAGGTAGAGGGCTCCGGCCCGTCCGGGGGCCGACATGTCATGTCGGTGAGACCGCGGCCGGAGGCACCACGAGCGTGCCGGAGTCCCCTTGCCAAGGAGGCGAGGGCTGGCCAAAGAAGTGAGGACCGCGATTGACACCACCTGCCGCGGCGGTGGCGCGCAGGACCAGGCGCATGGAACTGACGGGGCCCTGGCGATACCTCTGCCCTCTCGGCGGTGTCCTGCGGTCCAGGTCCTGGATCGGTCGGTGCGATTTGATGCGCACAGCCGCTTCGGCTCGTCCGTCAACACGAGGCATCGGGCTGGCGGCGAGCTACTCATGTGACAACGCTCGCGCGCCGTCGTCCTCCTTCCGGGTCGTGAGGCGTGTGAGCCTGGCCGGGCACGGTCCTAGAGCGACAGGAGGAGAACACATGCACCGACGATCAGCAGTGTTCGGCATCGCGGGGCTCGTCCTCGCCATCATGGTGCAGACACCGGTCCTGGGCGCGACTGACCTCGGCGTCACGACCGGCGGCGAGAAGGGAACCTACTACCAGTTCGGCCTGGACCTGCAGCGCCTCGCCAAGCGACATGACGTCAGCATGAGCGTCTATCCCTCCAAGGGATCCATCGAGAACGTGTACGCGGTCTATCAGCGGCCTGCGACGCAGCTGGGAATCGTGCAGTCCGACGTTCTGGCGTTCGTCGCTCGTGTCCAATCGGATCCCGTATTGAAGCGGATCGCCAAGAAGACCAAGATGGTGTTTCCGCTCTACAACGAAGAGATCCACCTCCTCGCTCGGTCCGGAATCGCGGAATTCGACGATCTGAGCGACCGGCGCGTCGCCATCGGGCGCGAGGGAAGCGGGACCTTCTTGACGGCTCGCCTCCTGTTCAGTGTCGCCGACGTCGTTCCGCGTGAGATGGTCCCGATCGATACCGACCAGGCGCTGGCCGAGCTCAAAGCCGGAAGGATCGACGCCATGTTCTACGTGGCGGGGTATCCAGTGAAGCTCTTCAGCGAAGGCGTGCAAGACGGAGATCAGTTGCACCTGGTTCCAATCCTCAACAAGAGCATCACGGAGTTCTATCCACGCGCCGAGATTCCGCGGGGCACATACGCGTGGCAGCCCAACCCCGTGGAGACGGTGGCCGTGAAGTCCGTCCTCATATCCTTCGATTTTCGGCGACGAGACTGTGACGTCGTGGGCAAGTTTGCCAAGACCATGGCCGACAACATGGATTGGCTCGTGAAAAACGGTCACCCGAAATGGAAGACCGTCGATCTCAACTTCCCTTTGAAAGGATGGGAGCAATACGACTGCGCCCGGAAGTACCTGGGGAAGTCGACCGAGGCGGCACCACGCGCAGCAACCAAGTCCGGGGACACGAATCCGATCATGGATGCGATCAAGCAGGTTCTCGGCGATTGAACCGCCGGAGGATCGGTGAAGTCCGTGGTTTGCGTTCCGCTCCGCCACGCGTTTGAGTGCCACGGGGCCATCCGCTTCGGGCGGCGGCAGACGCACACGGCCGCCGCCTGACTCCCATGCGCACTCTGTTCGTCTGCCGCGGGAACCTGTGTCGCAGCCGGGTCGCGGAGGACATCTTCCGCGTTCTCACCTGGAGGGCTCAGGGCCAGAACCACTACGAAGTGCGTTCCGCCGGCACGAAGGCTGACCCGGGGGGACACCAGATCACGACCCAAGACGTCGAGTGGGCAGATGTGATCTGTGTGATGGAGCAGGAGCAAGAAGCGCACATCCGCAGGCGCTGGCCCGCGCAAGCCGACAAGATACGTGTCCTCGGAATTCCCGATATCTTCGAACGTGGCGACGAGACGCTGCAGACCCTCCTCACGGACGTGGTGCGGACACTGCTCGCAGACGGGTCGCCACAGCCCCCGAGCGTCGACTCCGCGCCTCCGCGGCAGCGCCGGCTCCGGTCTGGCAGCTCCCGCTGGCGGAGCGCTGGCGCCATTGCCGCCCTCGTAGCCGTAGTGGCAATCGTCGGGTACCTGATCGGATCCCGGGTTGAACCGGAGCAGCCCGTGTCGAGCGCGCGCACCTCGAGTGAACTCGGTCCTTCCGTCGCCCCCGATGTGACCGTTCCGCCGGGCCCTCCTGCTGGCCGCAACATTCCATCGGATCAGACGGAGCCGGCTGTCCCCGTTCCGAGTAGCCCGACTGATCCGACCAGCCCGGTAGACCGTGCCGAATCACCGATGGCCGCGAGTGAGGGTCCCACCACGCGCTCCGCCGAGATCCTCGCCGAGTTGCCATCTGGGCCCCCGGTCACACCTCCGCCGCAGCGCCCCCGGCCTCCAGTGGCGCTACCACCGCCAGCGCGGGTGACGCCCGTCATGGGCCAAGAACGAGGCGGCCAGGCCCCGCCGATCGAGTCGAGTGGAACCGCGCCGGTCGGCGGACGGGCTCGCGATGGCGACTCTCGTCAGGACGCAGACGCCGCCGATCCCGGCGCCATCATCGACTGGGTCCTACGAGAGTATCCGGCCAGGAGGTAGTGACGGCGCGGGGATGGCCTCAGGACGCTGATCAGGCCTCCGCCTGACGGCGGCGACGGGCGGCGGCGAGCAGGATCAGCGTGAGAATCCCCAGCAGGACGGGGACGAGGACCCACCAGTGCCGGGGCCCCGGCGGCGCGGGGGTCACTGCGGGCAGACATGCACCCGCGCTCAGCCGCGCCCGCTCCTCGGCGGTCTTGAACTGCCACCAGCTCTGGACGCGGGCGAGGAGGGGCCGGCGCTCGGGCGGAGTCCCTTTCAGCAGGCAGTAGATGTCGGAGAGCATCGAGGCGTTGGAGGCGTAGTACGAGTGGCCGAGGAAGTCGGTCGCGAGGTCGGACGCGTTGATCGGGTCGAAGAACCCCGCGTCGGTCGTCTCGTTCAGGAGACCTCCCTGGATTTCCCCGGCACGAGGCTCTCCACTGTGCGCTTTTCTCGACGCAATGAGCGCCTTGTCGCCGTCCGAGACGTACAGGGTGACCCGCTCGGCGATCCGTGGGAGAACCTTCAGGAACCTGTCCCGGAAGTGCGTCGCCCAGATGTCCGGAGCGGCCAGGATGAGCTGATCCACCTTCCGTTGGTCTCGCGGAAGAGTCGATAGGGCCTCGGCGACGAGGCGGTTCCCCATGCTGTGGGCGATCACGTGGACTCGCCGAATGCCCGCCTCCCCCTTCACGAGGTCGAAGAACTGAAGGAACGTCGCGGCGGCGTGCAGCGAGGCATCGGAGTCGGCGATGTAGTTCAGGGTCCCGCCTCTCGAAGGCCAGCTGTACATCATCGTCAGGCCCTGGAAGTCCGGGCTCACGTCGAAATCGAGATCGTAGGCGACCTGCGCGGCCCGCCTCGCCGCGTCGGCGAACGTGGTCTCGAATCCGTGCACGTAGATGAAGGCCTGGTCTCTCCCCGCGCTCTTCACCTCGCGCACCCACGCGGCATGGTCCCCGGAGAACGACCGCAGCTCGGAGACCACCACGTCCCTGTTGGGGTCCTGGCCCCGGAGGGTGAAGGTGAAAATCTTGGGAGGGCGCTCGATCTCGCCGGTTGTGTGCTCTGGCGGGAACGTCACGGTCAGCATCCCCACCTCGAGGCCCGACTCTTCGGGCCGGTCACCCCTCCGGGGGGCCGGCGTGATCCCGTAGAAGCCGTCCGGCTTGCATCCGGTTCCCTGGTCGAGACTCGCGGCGTCGATCCGAGCGCAGACGTCCTCGCGCTTCCGATTCGTCCCATAGAAGACCTTGACGAAGCGAAGGTCCTTGCTCACGAGCGTGGGGCGCTCGGGAGGAACCGCGACCGCCTCCCGCCGGGCAGCCCCCCGGCGGGGTGCCGGCGGCCTGGACCGCGCCAGCGGCTCCGCGGGCGCGGGCAAGGACGGAGGACCGGAGCCTCCCGCGGCTCCCACGTCCGCGGAGCCCGAGGCGCCTCCGAGAGCGCCAGGTGCCCCGGCCGGGGCGCGTCCGGTCGGACGAGGCGCGGTCACGGAACGTTCAGTCCCCAACGGGAAGCCGCCTGCGGAGTCCTGGAGCCTTCCGAGAGCGCCGGGCGTCCCGGAGGGTGCGCGCATGGTCGGACGCGGCGCGGCCATGGAAGGATCCGTCCCCGACGGGGATGACGGGCCAGGGTCTCCGGCACCTGCGCCCGCGGCGGCGGCCGCCGCTCCCCCAGGAGCAGCAGCCGCACCAGGCGCCCCCGCGGTTGAAGCCCCGGCCGGAGGAGGAGGCGCGGTCACGGAAGGCTCCTCCCCCGCGGTGGCGGGCCTGGACGGTTCCGCCTCGGTCGCGGGCCCGGACGAGGCCGTGCTCTCGCTTCCCGTTGTCCGCTTGGACGCGCATCCGTACAGAAGAACGATGATCGCGAGGATGACGAGCACAAGACCGCGTCGGGCGCGGTCCACCGATCCCAGGTGCGAGCGTGTCGACACGGCCCAGCTCCCACCCCCAGACTGGCCGGCAGCCCGCCGCTCGGTCGTTGGCATCACGAGTCGGTCGGCTGCAACCGCGGTGCCGCTTCGGATCGAACTGCGTCGAGACTCGAGTATATGACTTGGAGGGGTGTTGCCAAGTGGATACGCTGGGCCGAAGCGCTCTGAGCATGGTTACTTGCCGGACACGCCAGGCGTGGCGCCAGCGCTTCCCCGGAACGGATGCGGGCCGGGTCACCGCCGGCGACCGGGCACACTGGTGGTGCAGACCTGACCACCGGTGCCACCGGTGGTGAGTCACTCGCGCAAGACGATGGCGATGCTCGCGGCTCCTCAGGCTTGACAAGCATCCGGTCCACGCTCAGCATCGCGGCGACGAGCGAACGGCCGCCCACGGAGGCCACCATGACGGCCGGCGCGAATCTCCAGGCAAGACGATCGGATACGTTGTCGTGCTGTCCGGCGGCGCCGGGCCGGCGGCAGGACAGGAGGCTGGCCTCCCGCCGGGAGCCATGACATGCTGCCGAACGACTCGCTGACCATCGGCCGCGATTCCCGCCGCCTCGTCGTGCTTCTCCACGCCTACACGTCCAATCCGAGGAAGTTGGCCCACGTCAAGGGCGCGGTGTCCGAGGCCCTCCCGGATGCCGACATCTTCGCGCCCGAGCTTCCCGTCTCCGCCTTCTCGTCGGCCGATCCCGACCGTCTCGTGAGATCGCTCCTCGGCCGCATCGACACCATCTGGATTCAGAAGATGGCCGGCGGGAGCGCCGGCTACACGGAGCTGCTGCTGGTCGGGCACAGCTTCGGCGCCATCCTGGCACGTCAGCTCTTCTGCTCGGGCTGGGGGGCCACCGACCGGGCCACGTTCGATCCGGGCGCCGAGCATCCCTGGGCCGCCCGCGTCACACGCATCGTTCTCCTCGCAGGCACGAACCGCGGGTGGTCGGTCACCTCGGCCATCAGTCCGCTGAAGACACTCCTGATGCGTGTCGGATCAGGCATCGGACACGTCCTCTCGGCCTTCGGCCGAGCGCCGATCATCTTCGCCGTTCGTCGCGGAGCGCCGTTCCTCACGCTGATGCGCCTCCAGTGGCTCGCGCTCCGGCACGCTCCTCCCCCGCGCCTGGCCCGCATGCCGTTGACGGTGCAGCTCCTCGGAACGCGGGACGATCTGGTTTCGCCCAGCGACAACATCGATCTCGCGACCGGGGGCGACTTCGTGTACCTCGACGTCCCGCACTCGGGACACCTCGACGTCATCGACATGGACCCGTCCAGTGAGGCCGGCCGGGACAGACGTCGCGTGTTCATGTTCGCCCTCACGGCCTCCGAAGCGTCGGTGCGGGATCGCGCGGTCCGGCCGGGAGACGTCGACGACCTGGTGCAGTCGACGACCGATGACTTCGACGTGACCCTGCAGGCCACGGCATGGCCGGACGTACAGCACGTCGTCTTCGTGATCCATGGAATCCGAGACAAGGGGTTCTGGACCAAGAAGATTGGCCGCGCCATCAAGGAGCGCGCGCGAGGCGCCGGCATCCGAATGCGCTCCGTGACCTCGACCTATGGCTATTTCGCGATGCTTCCCTTCGTCGCGCCGTGGGCACGGCAGGCGAAGGTCGAATGGCTGCTCGATCAGTACGTCGGGGCGCGGGCCCTCTACCCCAACGCCGAGCTGTTCTCCTACGTAGGGCACAGCAACGGCACGTATCTCCTCACCGGCGCGCTGCAGCGCTGCCCGGCCGTCCGGTTCGCCCGGATCGTCTTCGCGGGCAGCGTGGTTCGGCGCGATTTCGACTGGCCGGCCTTCATCGGCCGGAAGCAAGTGGCGCGGGTGCTGAACTACGTCGCCACTGCGGACTGGGTCGTCGCCCTCTTTCCGAAGGGACTGCAGACGCTCCGACTCCAGGACCTCGGCGGCGCGGGCCACGACGGATTCGACTGCGATCTCGACGAGCTGAGGGATGTGGAGTACGTGTCGGGCCAGCACAGCGCCGCGCTCGACGAGCGGCATTGGGCCGACATCGCGAGATTCGTCGTCGACGGCACGTGGCCGACGGCCGAGGCTGGACCGGAGAAGCGCAGCATCCTCGTCAGGGTCGCCGGAGGGGTGGCCCCGGCGCTGTGGGTGCTCCTCGCCGTCGTCGCCCTGGCCCCGGGGTATCTGCTCTTGACGGCGCTCGGTTTCTGGACGCCCGCCTGGTTGCGCTCGTGGTCGTACTACCACGCGGTCCGGACAGCCCTCGACTGGGCGCCGGCCTGGATCGCAGCCCTGGGGCTCGCCGGGTACCTGAGTCTGCTCCGCGCCGTGCTGACCCGAGTCTGAGGACTCAGCGCGTCACGCCCTCGCCATAATCGCCCCGCCGGTGAAGGAGACGGCACGATGGCGACCCGCACGCGTCGGTCCATCCGGACGGCCATCTGACCGTCCAGGGAAGCCGTTCAGCTTTGCCCGCGCGCGTGACGCGGCGCTTGGTATAATGGCGGACGTCCCCGAGGAGCGTTGCGACGGGCGCCACGCGGCGGCCGCCAGGCTCGGGATCGTCACCGCAACGGCGCTCGCGACCCTTTTCTAGTACAGAAAGGAGGGCGCGATGAGCGCCACACCAGCCCGACAGTCCACCACCGATTTCCACGTCGCCGACCTGCTCCTAGCCGAGTGGGGCCGCAAGGAGATCGCCATCGCCGAGGGCGAGATGCCCGCGCTGATGGCCATCCGTGAGGAGTACGCGTCGCGGCAGCCCCTCAGGGGCGCCCGCATCGCGGGCTCGCTGCACATGACGATCCAGACCGCCGTCCTCATCGAGACGCTGAAGGCGCTGGGGGCCGAGGTCCGCTGGGCGTCCTGCAACATCTTCTCGACGCAGGATCACGCGGCGGCGGCGATCGCCGCGGGCGGCACGCCGGTCTTCGCGCGCAAGGGCGAGTCCCTCACCGAATACTGGGAGTTTACCCACCGGATCTTCGAGTTCGGCGACCGCGGCCCGAACATGATGCTCGACGACGGCGGTGACGCCACCCTGCTCGTGCACCTGGGCGCGCGGGCCGAGAAAGACCCCTCGGTGCTGGCCAATCCCACCAGCGAGGAAGAGACCGTTCTCTTCGCCGCCATCCGGAAGCAGCTCGCCGCCCGGCCCGGCTGGTACTCGATTATCGGCAAGGAGATCCGCGGCGTCACCGAGGAGACCACCACCGGCGTCCATCGTCTCCACCAGATGGCCAAGGACAAGCGCCTGCTGTTCCCGGCCATCAACGTCAACGACTCGGTGACCAAGTCGAAGTTCGACAACGTGTACGGCTGCCGCGAATCGCTGGTGGACGGCATCAAGCGCGCCACCGACGTGATGGTGGCCGGCAAGATCGCCGTCGTGGCCGGCTACGGCGAGGTCGGCAAGGGCTCGGCCCAGGCGCTGCGTGGGCTGCAGGCGCAGGTGTGGGTGACCGAGATCGATCCGATCTGCGCGCTGCAGGCGGCGATGGAAGGCTATCGCGTCGTGACGCTCGACTACGCGGCCGAGCACGCGGACATCTTCGTCACCGCCACCGGCAATTGCCGGGTCATCACCCACGAGCACATGCTGCGCATGAAGAACAACGCCATCGTGTGCAACATCGGCCACTTCGACAACGAGATCGACGTCGCCTCGCTCCGCCAGTACAAGTGGGACAACATCAAACCGCAGGTCGACCACGTCGTCTTCCCCGACGGGAAGCGCATCATCCTGCTGGCCGAGGGCCGCCTGGTGAACCTCGCCTGCGGCACGGGCCATCCGAGCTACGTCATGAGCTCGTCGTTCGCCAACCAGGTACTGGCCCAGATCGAGCTCTTCACCAACACCAAGAGCTATCCGGAGGGCGTATACATCCTGCCCAAGCAGCTCGACGAGAAGGTCGCGCGCCTGCAGCTGGGCAAGCTGGGCGTGATGCTGACCGAGCTGACCGACGAGCAGGCGAAGTACGTGAGCCTGCCAAAGCAGGGGCCGTACAAGTCCGAGCACTACCGCTACTAGTCAGGCCCATCGGGGCGGCCCGACTCGGGCCGGGTCGCTCCGATGTTCCGCTGCCGCGACTTCGAATGCAGGCGGGTCCGAGAACGCGCAATGCTTCGGCCAGGATGCCAACCGCGCCAACCGCGCCAGCCGCGATTGATCCGAGCGGGCCGGGCGGTCAATCATAGGGGGGTGCCAGATCCCCGATCCGCCGCGGTCAGCCGGCGCGGCTTCCTCCGCACCACTCTCTAGCGGGCGGCCGCACGCGAGATGCTGATCGGCGCTCCTCCTCCGTCGGTCTCCTTCGGCGGCCGGCTTTGGCCGTCCGGCGAGCTGTCGGCCATGGCGGCGGGCTGGCTCGAGACCCTGCACGCCACGATTCCACCCGAGGCCGAGTCGACGGCGCTCCCTCTGGTCAATCGCCCCGAGGCGATCGCGCTGTTCTTCGCCCTTTCGAGCTTCCCCCTTCCCGTGGTCGTGCTGCCGCCCGACCCACGCGGCTGGCGGACCTCTCCGCCGCTCCCGCCCGCCACGCCGATATTCCTCCCGCCGTCGCTGGCGGCGCTGCCTGGGGCCGGAGACGGCCTTGGGCTTCGCACGATCACCCTGCCGGAAGGGAGGTCGCCCGCGGGAGCAACGCCCCCCATCCGTTTCCTTGCCACGCCGGGCGTGGTGAACTTCACGTCGGGATCGACGGGGCTGCCCAAGCCCGTGTACATTCGCACTCAGAGCTTCGAGCTGCAGACGGCGGCCATCGTGTCGGCCTGTCAGCTTGCACAGGGCGCCGCCGTCGCGGGCTCGCTTCCGCTGGCGATGCACTACGGGCTGGGCCAGGCGCTCCTCCTGGCCGCGTTCCTCAGGTCGACACTCGGACTCGTCGAGCGCTTCGAGCCTCGATCGTTCCTGCGGCTGCTGGAGGGCCACCCGTGCGCGTACTGGGCCGGCACGCCGCTGATGGCGGACATGCTGGCTCGCGCGCCGTGGTCCGGACCACGACCGGCCGTGCCGCCGATCTGCCACATCAGTGCCGGCCGGCTGTCGCCGCGCGTGTTCCAGGCGTTCCGGGCCCGCTTCGGCGTGACCCTCCGGCCGAACTACGGCCAGACCGAGAACGGCTTCATCACGGTGGACACGGGTCCCGAGGACGAGATCCGCCCCGGTTCCGTCGGGCGCCCGGCGCCGGGAATCGACGTGCGCGTCGGAGACGACCCTCGCGATCCGCTGCCCAGCGGCCGCCTCGGGCGCGTCTGGTTCAAGAGCCCGTGGTACATGGAGGGTTACGGGTTCCCGCCGCGGCTCGCGGCGCGGGAGGGTCGCGACGGCTGGTGGCCCACGCAAGACCTCGGAAGCCTCGACGAGACGAGCCGTCTCACGCTGGCCGGCCGAGCCGACGACTGCTTCAAGACGTCGGGGGGATACCTCGTGAACCCGGGCGAGATCGCGGACGCGCTCATGAGCCACCCCGATGTGGCCGATCTGGTCGTCTTGCCCGTCCCGTCCCCCCTCGGTGTCCTCGTCGGCGCTCTCGTGGAGAGCGCTCGCCTCCTCGATCCCGACGAGGTCCGTGCCGCCGCCGCTCGAACGTTGCCGCCCTGGCTGTCGCCGCAGGTCGTTGCGGTGACGACGCGCCTGCCCAGGCTCGCCGGTGGAAAGCCGGACCGATCCGCGTGTCTTGTCCTCCTGCGGGAGCTCGGCGGCGAACGCGAGCCCTCGATCTCGTCGCGTGCATGAGCCCGCCGCCACAGGCCGCCACAGGCCGAAGGCCGTCCGATAACTCGCGCGGAGCCCCACAGGCCGAAGGCCGTCCGATCAACTCGCGCGGAGCCAGGGTAGCCCCGTGAGCGATGATCCGACGCTCGAACAGGTGCAGGCGATCGTCGCCCGGGTCGCCGGACGGACCGGCAGCATCTCGGGCGCGGACACGCCCCTCACGAATGGCGGCTACTGGCTCGACTCGGTGCATCTCCTCGAGACGATCATCGCCTGCGAGGAGGCGTTCGCCATCGAGCTCGACGCCGATGTCGACCTCACCCCCGCCACCTTGACGTCGGTGAGGACGCTCTTCGACCTGATCCGCTCGAAGCGAGCCGGCTGACCGCGGACGTGCGCCGGCTGCGCGACCTCCGGGCCCTCTGGAACGCGCGGCCTCCGGACTGCCCGCCGCTCGCCTGGGCGATCCTCATCGCCTTGCGTCCGCTTCCGTGGCCGTGGGCCGAGCGGCTCCTGGAGGCATCCTTCCGGATCAGAGCTCTGGTGGCGCTGCGCGATCTCCGGCTCGGGCTCGCCTGGGCCGGCGCCCAGCCAGGCGTCACGAGCCGCTGGCGTCTCGCCGCGGCGCTGTCCGCCTACGAGGGGCGCTTCGTCGCCCGCCACGCGTTACTGGGGATCCGCACGCCGGAAGCTCTGCGGCGTCTCACCATGGTGTGCGGCGCGGAGCATCTCGCCGGCGCGGGCCGAGGCGTCATTCTGCTGGGCTTCCTCGCGGGACCGCGGCTCTCGTGGCTGGCCCTGCGCGCCGCCGGCCATCGACTGACCTGGCTCGGAGGCCGGCCGTCGCCCCTCTGGTCGCCGCACATCCGAACGCGCTACCTCGACGGACAGGGCGACCTGATTCTCTCGACCGGCGCCGTGGAGTCGATGCGGCTCCTGCGGCGAGCCCAGCAGATCCTGCGCGACGGCGAGTCCGTCTTCATGAACGCCGACGGCGGGGGGAGGGGCGCGTTCTCGGTGCCCCTTCCCGGGCGACCGATCGTGATCCAGAAGGGCTGGCTCGCGTTGCGGAGACTCACCGGCGCAACGGTCCTTCCGGTCCTGTCGCACCTGGAGGGGCCGACCCAGGTCGTCACCATTCATCCGCCGCTTCCGTCGCCCACCGACGATCCGACCGTCGACCTCGAGAACATCCGCCGCGCCCTCGACGATTTGCTGATCGATTTCACCGCGAGGCATCCCGAGCAGTGCGCGCTCTACGCATTCGCTCGTCGTGGCGGTACCCGTGTCCCGGATCGCGCGCCGCGCAAGATAGGCATCTCCAAGCCGGCCATCATGGAGTCCGACGCGTGACCTCCGCCTCGGATCCTCAGCGGCGCGAGGCTCTGCGCGACCGCCTCGGCCGGACGGGCCGCTACTGGCTGGGGTTCGTCCGGCTGCTCGATCCGGCTCATCCGCTCGCGAGCCTCGACGGCCTCTACGCGACCCGGTGCGCGGCTCGATTCACGATGATCACGCCCGCAGGCCTCGCCGATCTGTGGCGGCTCACCCGCCGCGCCGAGGAGCGGGGCGTCGGCGGCGCCATCGTCCAGTGCGGCGTGTGGCGCGGTGGGGCGGCGGCACTCATGGCCCGCGCCTCCCGCGCGTCCAATCGCCGGATGTGGCTGTTCGATTCCTTCGAGGGATTTCCCGCTCCGGGCGCGGAGGACGGGCCGAAGGACGGCATCGCCGCGGGTGACTGGACCGCGCGGGCCGACGATGCCCGGGAGGCCATGCGCTACCTCGGCGTCGACGCCGCCCGCGTGTCGATCGTGCCCGGGTGGTTCGCGACCACGCTGCCCCGCGCCGCGCCGTCCATCGGGGCCATCGCGATCCTGTCGATCGACGCCGTGCTCTATGCGTCCGTCAAGGTCTGCCTCGAGAGCCTGTATGACCAGGTCGTGCCCGGGGGCGTGGTGATCCTCGACGACTACGGCTACTGGCCGGGCTGCCGCCGCGCCACGCACGAGTTCCTCGCGCGCCACGCGCCGACCGTCGAGCTGAGACTCACGCCCACCCGCGCATGCTGGTTCACGAAGCCCGAGTCGGCATGACGGCGTCGTCCGATCGGCGTGCCCACGCCTTCCCCTGGCCGGCGGCGCTGTATGCTCACAGCCTCGGCGGCGCCGACCGGCTTGCCATGTTCCGCCACAACCCGACCGTCAAGCTGTATCGCGGGACCCTGGCCCGGCACGTCCGGCGCGGCATGGCGGTCCTGGACCTGGGCTGCGGGCACGCCATCGGCGGCTGTCACCTGGCCGCCATCGGCGGGGAGGGTCTCGCGTACGTTGGCGTCGACGCCGATTCGGCCGCCTGTGTGCGGGCTCGGGAGACCCTCGACAGGCTCCCGCCCGAGAGGATTCATGGCGAGGTCGTCCACTCGGACGCCCGCGCCTTCCTGTCGGGATCCACCCGGCAGTTCGATCTCGTGCTCTGCAACTACGGATTCCAGGCGTGTCTCGGCGCCGCCGCCGACGGGCCGGAGGGGTTCGGCCGGGGCATCGCGGCGGCGCTGCGCCCCGGCGGCCTCCTGATCGTGGCGGACGCCTTCGTCGACGCGCGGGCGACCGCGCAGGAGACGGACCGGATCCACGACTACGCAGCCCGGGCCGCCGCCCGTCTCTGTACCGGCGTGCATCAGCCGCCCGGAACCCTGCGCCCGTCGCAGATGGACGCGATCTTCGTCGAGGCCGGGCTGCGCACGCTGGAGCGTCACGCCGCTCCCTGGTTTGCGCTGAGCGCCTACGAGGGACTTCAGCGGGCTCGGTACGTGCTGCGCGTCTTCGCCAAGCGCGCCAGTCCTTCGCGCTGACGGACCCGCGGAGCTGTCCGGATGGACCGACGCGTGCGGGTCGCCATCGTGCCGTCTCCTTCACCGGCGGGGCGATCAGATGGCCTTTCTCCCCTGCGCGCGCGGGGTGAGCGAGGCGCTCGCCCGCCGGGCCTGAGGCGTCACGTCGCCGCGCGCGCCCCTCGGTCCCACCAGTCGAGCACCCGGAGCGCGCGGAGGGTGTTCCAGCGACTGGGCGCTCCGGCGCCATCCTCGAGGTCGAAGTGGACGCGACCCGGATAGATGCGGTCGAGCCGCCACCGGCCGTCGGGCGGCCGCCTGGACCGCACGACCTCGACGCCCTCCGCCATCCGGGGATCCGGGTCCGCGCCCGCGCGGCGGAAGTAGTCGAGCGCGCGCAGCACGTCGTAGCGCCAGTAGTACGGGAACGCGAAGTCGAGATAGGCCGGATCGGCGACCTCGCCCGTGCTCTTGCGACGGAACAGGCCACGCTCGAGCAGGTACTCCTCCCCGCTGCGGCGGGCCTCGCGCACCGCGGCGGAACCCCCGGTCGCGCGCTCGAACGCGAGCAGCCCGTCGAGCACGTCGATCGTCGTGTCGAACGAGGAGCGCACCGACCCGTTCTCGGCCTCGCAGTTCCAGCCGCCGTCGGCCAGCCGCTCGCCGAGGATCCGCTCGACGATCGCGGCGACGTCCACCCCGAAGTAGGCGCCGGTCTCGATCGTCCGGCCGTTGATGCACGGCTCGACCTCGCCGTCGAAGTACCGCTGCCCGGCGTGCTCCCAGCGCCCGTGCTCGGCGACGAGCCGGATCGCGCGGCGGGCCGCCGCGCACGCCGGGTCCAGCCCGAAGATCTGCAGGGTCTGCAGGGTGTGCATCGTCGCCGTCCAGGGCTGCCCCGGTTCGCCGCCGGCGTAGGCCGCCGGGAAGCAGGCGCCGCCCTCCCACAACCCGTCGGCCCCCTCGAGCGCCAGGAGGCGGCCGCCCCAGCCCTCGCGCGCCACGCGCGCTCGCTCGGCGGCGACCTCGCCGGGCGAGGCATCCGTGAGATCGCGCAGCACCTGCCAGCGGATGGCGGGGTCGCCCTCGAGCAGCCAATCGACCAGGTCGACGGCGCTCACTACGGTACCCTCGGTCCGCGGGAGTTGATCGGACGGCCTTCGGCCTGTGCTTGACAGCCGTCACGGTATCTCACACGTGAGGCCCTCCTCCGGGCAAGGGCAGGAGCGAAAAGCCGCGGTCGGCGTCGAGGCGGACGAGGCCAGTCGCGAAGTAGCGCCGCGCCACGAGCAGATGGTCGAAGCCGATGCTGCCGACGGCCTCGTAGCCCATGCGGTCGCGGCTCACCCGATGGGCCGGCGCGTTCCACCAGGCCACCAGGGCCACGGAGCGGCGGAGACCAGCCGTGCGCATGCGATGCAGGTACTCGAGGCCGGACAGCCGGTCGAGCCCCTTTCCGCGCAGGTCCGCACGGGTGAAGGCGTCCACCACGAAGACGTCTCCGGGCGCCGGCCGGAAGGTGCGGGCGAGATACGGCAAGTGCACCGGCTCGCGAGCGATCCAGTAGGAGTGGGCCGCCGTCCCGTCGAGCCACCAGAGGTAGCCCTCCTGGCCCTCGGCGAGGCGGCGATGGATCGTCGCGCGCGCGAGCGCCGGGTCCATCCGCTCGAGCGCCGGGATATCGGCCTCCCCGATGACCCTGCGGACCAGGGGCCCCGCCGATGGCACGTCGGGGAGTGGCGCGCTCAGGTCCCGCACGTACGCCGTGAACGTCCGGCGGAGCAGCCAGCGCGGCGCCACGCCGCCCATCCGGACGGGCCCGAGCGAGCGTGCGTGATCGACGAGGCGGCGGAGGGTGAGCCGCACCCGCGCAGGCTACCATGGCCGCCGCGCGGGCGGCGGTCGACCGAGGCCGCCAAAGAGCAGCTCCCTCGATCGCGGTGGGAGCCCCCGGTCGCCTTGCCCGCGGTCCTCCCGCGGGGGTAGCATCGCTCGAAATGGAAGACTCTCCCGGCAGCGGGCGCATGCGGTTTCGCGACGTGCTGGCGGCGGACCTCCTGGGGCCCGTCTACCGCCGGTTCACCGAGGGACTCGACACCCCCGACCTGACCGAGGCGAGGACGCTGCTCGACCAGCTCGGCTGACGGCCCGGCGGAGCTGCGCGGAACACGTGCTCGGCCGGCTATCGGCCGCGCCGCTGGAGTGAGGCGCGAGATCCCACCCACCAACCGCAACGAGGAGCCCATGGACATGCTCGAGATCCTTGAATCGGTCCGACCCATTCTGATTGCGTTCGGTCTCAAGGTGCTGGGCGCGATTGTCGCCTTCGTCGTCGGCCGCCAGTTGATCGGTCTCGCCGGCAGGCTCCTCGCGCGCGCGCTCGAGCAGAAAAAGGTGGACCCGACGGTCATCGGCTACATTCGGACACTCGTCACCGTCGCGCTCAACGTCATTCTCGTCGTCGCGCTCCTGGGCTATTTCGGGATCGAGACCACCTCGTTCGCCGCTTTGGTGGCCGGCCTCGGCGTGGCAATTGG
The DNA here is from genome assembly GCA_963812945.1 of uncultured Candidatus Rokubacteria bacterium. Classification (GTDB taxonomy): domain Bacteria; phylum Methylomirabilota; class Methylomirabilia; order Rokubacteriales; family DASRDR01; genus DASRDR01. The sequence continues at coordinate 315,246 of CAWEXD010000004.1, forward strand.
CGCGGCCTGGGGCGGGCTTCTGTCCAATTTCGCCGCCGGGACGTTCATCCTCGTGCTCCGGCCGTTCAAGGTCGGCGACTACGTCATGGCGGGTGAGGTCGAGGGCGCCGTGCGGACGATCGGCTTGTTCAGCACCACGATCGATACCCTCGACAACGTTCAGACATTGGTCGGGAACGCGAAGATCATGGGCGGAACGATCAAGAACTTCAGCAGCAATCCGTATCGCCGGGTGGAGCTTCTGGCGCAGATCGACCACAGCGTGGATCCGCTTGACGCGATCCGGCGGCTGAAGGCAGCGTTGTCGGCGATTCCGAACGTGATCGCCGAGCCGAAGCCGGACGTCGAGATCTTGACGTTCAATGAGCGGGGACCGGTCCTCGCCGTGCGACCCCATTGCAACAACACGCACTACTGGCAAGTGTACTTCGACACCAACGCGTCGATTCGCGCGACGTTCGGCGCGGCGGGGTATCCGGCGGCCGAGGCGCACGTCCACATGCGTCAGCGGGCAGCCTAGGGTGAGCGCGCCGCCCGCACCCGAGGACAGACGACGGAGAGAAGGTCACGGCGGCTCGCGCGATCGCAGCGAAGGGTGGCGAGGGGTCACCTATCTCCTGGCGATTGAGGCCCGCCACGGGTTGGTGCTAGAGTTCTGGACGGCGGCGCGCCGCACGGCGCGAAGCCCCAATCCGTGATCCGGGGAGGGCGCGATGACCAAGATGCGCAGATTCGGTCTCGGCTTGTTGGCGTCAACGGTCCTCGGCTCGTCGGCCGTCGCAGCGAGCGAGCTGGTCGCCGAGCGGGTCCAGAAGCTGACCCGCGCGGTGCGGTGGCGGCCGGTGGCCACGATCCCGATCAACTTCAAGACCCACCATCCACAGGGCATGGTCAAGATTGGCGACACGTTCTTCGTATCCTCGGTCGAGATCACGGTGCCGACCCAGCGCTTTCCCGAGCCGAAAGACGGCTACGACCGTGATACCGGCCAGGGCGCCGGCCATCTCTTCAAGATCGACGCCAAGGGCAATCTCCTCGGCAGCGTGAAGCTCGGGGAGGGCGCGATGTACCACCCCGGCGGCATGGACTACGACGGCCGTCACATCTGGGTCGCGGTCGCCGAGTACCGCCCGAACAGCCGCGCCATCATCTACCGTGTCGACCCGCAAGCGATGACGGCGACCGAGGTGTTCCGCTTCGGCGATCATATCGGCGGCATCGTTCACAACACCGACGACAAGACCCTCCACGGCGTGAGCTGGGGCTCCCGCCGCTTCTACAAGTGGACGCTCGGCGGCGACGGCAAGGTGACCAACGCCGCCACGCCGCCGGACACGCTGCGCGTCCCGAACCGCGCGCACTACATCGACTACCAGGACTGCCACTATCTTGGCGGCCGGCGCATGCTCTGCGCGGGTCTGAACAACTACAGGCTTGTGGCTGACGGGCCGGCCTTCCCCCTCGGCGGCCTGGAGATCGTCGACCTCAGGACCGATCAGGTGGTCTATCAGGTGCCGGTGGAGCTGTGGGCGCCGTCGGGCAAGCCGATGACGCAGAACCCGTTCTGGGTGGAGGCGACGGACAGTGGGCTGCGCGCCTATTTCATGCCGGACGACGACAACTCGACGCTGTTCGTCTACGAGGCCGCGGTCAGATAAATCTCATCTCGCCTAGTCGGATAGCGCGTGCCGCGCAGTCTTCCCGGAGAGAAGCACGCGGAGTTCCTCATCGATCGGAAGCGCGTCGGCGCGGCTTCCTCACGGCACTCGACTTCGAGAGGTCGGCGCTATTTCGCGGGAGAGGAGTAGTCGACACAAAGCACCTTCTCGGTCGGGTCCCTCAGGGGGCCAGGCCGAGCTGCGACTCCTCCGCCAGGAGCGTCAGCATGTCCGCCCGGTTCTTGCGAACGCTCTCGGAACCGGTGTCGACGCGCGAATGAAACCCTGGCCACCCCGGACGGAGGCTTCGGCCCTCGTCCGAAGCTTCCCCGAATCGGTCGTGCGATCCGTCCCGGAGATGTCATCGGCGAGGGTAGAACGGGGGGCCACCGGCGAGCGCCCCCGATCAGATCTTGAGGATCTTCGCCACGACTTCCTTCATCACCTCATCGGCGCCGCCGCCGATCGTGGCGAGCCGCGAGTCGACGAAGGCGCGCGCGGCCGGGTTCTCCCAGATGTAGCCGCTCCCGCCAAAGAGCTGCACGCACGTCGTCGACACGTACTGCTTCATGTTGGCGCAGAAGACCTTCGCCATGGACACGTCGAGCGTGATGTCCTGGCCGCGCGCCATCTTGCCGATGCATTCATGCGCGAGGGCCTGGGCCGCGTTGATCTGGATCAGCATCTCGACGAACTTGAAGCGGTTCACCTGCATCTTGGCGAGTGGCTGGCCGAACACGACCCGCTGCTGGGCGTGCGCGAGGGTCAGCTCCCACAGGTGGCGGGCCGAGACCGGCGAGGTGACCACCGGCACCAGCCGCTCGTCCTGGAACTGGGCCATCTGCTGCTGGAAGCCCCGGTTGGGGTCGCCAATCGTGTTCGCGACGGGCACGCGCACATCGTCGAAAAAGAGGAGGCCGGTATCGGAGCCGCGGTTGCCGATCTTGTCGAGCAGACGGTAGCTGAACCCGGGCGTGTCGGTGGGGACGATGATCTGCGTGTAGCCACGGTAGCCGGCCTTCGGATCGGTCACCGCGAGCAGGCAGAGCCAGTCTGCGTTCGCGCTGTTGGTGATGAAGATCTTCGAGCCGTTGATGACCCAGACGTCACCGTCCTGCACCGCGCGCGTCTTGATGCCGGCCACGTCTGAGCCGGCGCCGGGCTCGGTCACGGCGATGGCCGCCACCTGCTCACCGCGGATAGCCGGCACGAGAAAGCGCTCCTTGAGCTCCTCGCTGCCGAATCGATGCAGGGCGGGCGTGGCCATGTCCGTCTGAACGGAGACACCCATCGTCACGCCGGAATTGTCGCAGAGTGCCAGCTCCTCGAGGAACACGGCGTGAAACGAGTAGTCGAGACCCTGGCCGCCGTACTTCGGATCGTACCGGATGCCGAGGAGGCCAAGCTCGCCGAGGCGCCGGAAGATGGCCTTGTCCGGCCGGCCCATCTCGTCGAATTCGCGCGCGCGCGGCGCCAACTCCGTCTGTACGAACTTCCGCACGGTGGCGCGAAGGGCCAGATGCTCCGGGCTGCCGTAGACGTCCTCACCGCCCATGCTCGCCCCTTTCGTCGCCTTGCTGGGTGGTACCCGTGGGCGCGCCCATGATTCGTGACACAGTAGTACCATGGTGCCCTCGAATTCCGGTGGCGGAGCGCGCCGCCTCGTCGATGCTCACTCTCCTCGTCGAGAAGCGCACGATCGCCTCGCCGGCGTGAAGAAGCAGGGCGCGACCGCGGTGCGACGGCTACTCCGCCCAGAGGTCGATCGGCGTGTCGCGGCCGCGCAGCGTGGTCGCTCCCCGGCTCTGCAGCCCTCGGAGCAGCGCGAGGTCGGCGGCCTCGCGCTCGACCGCAGCCACCAGCGCGCCGCTGGCCACGAGGGTGACCCCGAGCTCGCGCGTCAGGCCCTGAAGGCGACTGGCCACGTTGGTCGTGTCCCCCACCGTCGCGAACGCCATGCTGCGACGGCTCCCGATGTCGCCGGCCACCACCGGGCCGTGGTGGAGTCCCAGCCCGATCCGTAGTGGACCGAGGCCAGCCGCCTCCCGCTCGCGGTTCCAGGCGGCGACGGCCGCCTGCATGCCGCGGGCGCAGGCGAGGGCGTCGGTCGCGTCGCGAGAGCCGGTGTCGGGGACGCCGAAGGTGGCCAGGAGCGCGTCGCCTATGAACTTCTCCAGGCACCCGCCGTGGCGGAACACCTCCTCTTCCATGCGGCCGTGGAAGTCGCGGAGGAGCGCCATCACCTCCTCCGGCGTCATCTCCTCGGCCATGGTCGTGAAGCCCACGAGGTCGGCGAAGAGCACTCCGACCACCTGCCGGCGCACGCGGCCCAGCGGCTCGTCACGCGCGGCGAGCGTCTCCACCACCTTGGGGGAGAAGTAGCGAGCGAGATTCCCGCGCGTGCGCTCGGCCTCGGCCCGCTCGGCCACCAGCGTGCGCGAGCGCCGCACCAGGAGGGCCAGGCCGGCGCTCACCAGCAGGAACACGATCATCTCGTTCTGGTACTTCAAGACCGAGACGTAGTTCGGATCGAGGTAGGTGGCGAGCATGGTGGCGCGGGTGCCTCTGCCCGGCGGATCGACGAGCGTCTCGGGCCGGGTCACGATCGAGAGAAACCCGATCGTCCAGGCGGCGACACCGCAGAGCCCCGTCCAGACGAGCAGCGAAGGCCGGAAGGAGAACGCGGCCTGCATGAGGAGGAGGAAGAAGTAGATGAAGCTGGCGTAGCGCAGCGGGATCGGCGGCGGCAGCGGCGGGGCAGTGTAGGGATTGGGGAGGAGCAGGACAGCGGCCAGCGCCAGCGCGTCCACTAGGATGAACACGTAGGCCGCCAGCCGGAGCGCCCGACCGCGGCCGTAGAGCAAGAGCTGGGCGAGCCCGGTGACGAGGAAGAAGGCGGCGGTGCAGAGGACCCAGGCGAGCGCTCGGCCCCGCTCGGGATTGGAGACCGCGAGCCACCCGAGGATGATCGCCACCGCCGCCGACCGCACGGCGGCCGCCGCCATCAGCCCCCGCCGCTCCTCCCTGGCGAAGGCCGCGTCCAGCCGGCCCCGGGCGCCGAGGTCGCCGCGCGTCACCGGCCCCCGGGCGGAGGCTCCCTCCAGGACTTTCTCCAAGCGACTCAAGGTCCCAGAGGAGGCCGGCGGGTATGCCACTCCGTGGCCTGCTCGTACGCGTGCCCGGCGCGCAGCACCGTGGCCTCGTCGAACGGCCGGCCGGCCAACTGCAGCGAGATCGGCAGCCCGGCGCGCGTGAACCCGCACGGCAGCGCGAGCGCGGGCAGCCCGCTCAGGTTGAAGGGCGGCATGTTGCTCAGCGGGAAGCCCACCGAAGTGTCGTAGGCCTCGGCGAACGTCGGCCCGGGCTTCGGCGCCGTCGGCGTTGCCAGGAGGTCCACGGTGCCGAGGACGTCGAGCATCTGCCGGCGCAGCCGCTCACGCAGGCGCATCGCCTGCACGTACTCCGCGCCGGTGTAGAGCCCGCCCTGGAGTAGCCGGTTGCGCAGCAGCTCGCCGTACATCCCGGGGCGTTCGCGGAGGTCCTTCTCGTGATAGGCGAAGGCCTCCGAGGCCAGGATGACCATGAACGAGGGGGAGTCCCAAATCCGGGGGATCGCGACGTCCCGGACGTCCGCGCCGAGCGTCCGCAGCGTCGCCAGCGACGCCTCGAACGCGGCGGCCACCTCGTTGTCCGCGTCCTTCAGGAAGAAGTCGCGCGACGGCACGCCGATCGTCAGGCCGCGGATGGGCCGTGCGAGCCGCGCGAGGTAGTCCGAGACCGGGGCCCGGCTCGAAGCCGGATCGAGCGAGTCGTGGCCGGCCAGCGCCTGCAGCTGGTAGGCGCAGTCCTCGACGCTGCGGGCCATGGGCCCGGTGTGATCGAGCGTCCACGACAGCGTGACGACGCCCGCGCGGCTGCAGCGGCCGTACGTCGGCTTGAGCCCCACGATGCCGGAGAACGCTGCGGGTCCGCGGATCGAGCCGCCGGTGTCGGAGCCGAGCGCGCCGGCACACAGCCCGGCAGCGAGCGCTGCGCCCGAGCCACTCGACGAGCCGCCCGGGATGTGGTCGAGGCTCCACGGATTGCGCGCGGGCAGGAAGCGGTGTCCCGGCATCTGGATCCCCCACGCGAACTCGTGCGTGATGAGCTTCCCCAGCATGACGCACCCGGCGTCCTGGAGGCGCGTGACGCACGTCGCGTCGTCGTCCGGCACCCAGTCCTGGAGCAGCGCGGAGCCGGCCGTCGTCCGGATACCGCGCGTCGCGTAGAGATCCTTGTAGGCGATCGGGATGCCAAGGAGCGGCCGCCCGTCACCGCGGGCGATCGCCGACTCCGCCGCCTTCGCGTCGGCCAGGGCGCGGTCAGCCGTGACCGTCACGAACGCGTGGAGCGTCGGCTCGAGGCGTTCGATGCGCCGGAGCAGGGCTATGGTCAGATCGACCGGGGAAAGCTCCCGGGCGCGGAAGCGCCGTCCCAGCTCGCGAATCCCGGCGTAGGCGAGCTCATCGCCCGGCATCGTGGCCTCCCGCTCCCCCGCCCGTGTCGCCACCCGCATCGAAGGTGACGGCGGGCTCGACCGCTCGCATCGCGCTCGCGTCGGTCCGGCGCAGTGGCGCCAGCGCGTCCGCGAGCATGCGGTGCACGATCACCAGCTGCGCCTCGTTCAGCGTCAGGCCGGCCGCCGCCGCCCGCGCCCTCACCTCTTCCAGCGTGACGTCGCTCATGTCGCCCTCCTGGCTACTTCCGGTCCAGCCACACGTTCCGCTGAGGTTAGACCAAGAGGGTCACGAGGTCGAGCTGCGCAGGCGTGCAAAACCGAACAGCCTCCTGGTTGCCCAGGCACCCGGCGGGGGCGAGCGCGCGAAGCGCCGCCGCGGCGGCCCGGATCGCGCGCTGACGGCGCGGGCGCCGGCGGCGAAGCCATGCGGCACATTCTAGCGCACACAGATGACGCGTAAGAAGATCCGGCCAGTCTGGTAGAACTACGGAACGCTGGTCGGTTACGCGGAGCTCGAGTACCACGACCACGTACTGGATCGATCCATGTCATCCGGAAGGGTGGCCTCTGCCACCGTCCCGCCGCACGATGGCCTCCCGAAAGAGGGCCTCATACGAGGTCACGACCTTGTCGACCGAGTGAGCCTCGGCGGCCTGGCGCGCCCGCGCGCCGATTGCCGCCCGCAGGCTCGGATCGGCAGCCGCTTCCAGGGTCCTCGCGGCGAGGTGGGCGATGTCGCCCTTCCGGAAGAGCAGCCCCGTTTCACCGTCGGTGACGACATCAACGGCGGCCGGGATATCGCTCGCCAGGAGCACTCGACCACACGCCTGGGTCTCGAGGTACACCAGGCACTGCCCCTCCGACTCGGAAGGCATCACCACCACGTCGGCCAGGTTGAGATGGGTGGGCACCGCCGCGTGGTCCACCCGCCCGACGAAGCGGAAACGGGGCGTCAAGCCTCTCTGAGCACATGCCTGTTGCATTGTGGCCCGCAGCGGACCGTCGCCGAGGATGAGGTAGAGGAGCCGAGGGTTGGACCGGAGCGCGTGCTCGGCGGAGAACACGATGTCCAAGGGACGCTTGACGGAGCCCAGACGGGAGACGTGAGCAACGACGAGGTCCTCCCGCGTCACCGCCAGCGCTTCCATGAGGTCCGGGTCCTTGCGCCGGGGGGCGAACCGACTTACGTCGACCGGGTTCTCGATGACGCAACTGTTGTCGAGGCCTAGCCGGCGAAGGGCCCGAGCAAGATGCGGCGCGACTGCTACCAACCGGTCCGTGCGTCGAAGGCCGGACAGGAGATCGCGATCCGCGGGCACAGTCCCGGCGAGCATCCCGAGCACGGTGGGGCCGTGGACAATCAGGACGCAGGGTACGTCGTACGCGGCCTGGAGCGCTGGCACGTGCACGGCCATGCTGGTGTTGCTTGCGACGAGGACATCGGGACGGTCGCCGGCGAACTCGTCCACTACGACTCGGCGAAACCGCTCGCTCTGCTCTCGCCGATAGGCGTCCTCGGCCCAAGCATCGTCCACGGGAGGGGGAGGGCCGACAACGCGCGTTACCGGCAACACCGGGTGGGCGCGTGCGAACGCGTCGCCGTCCTGCTGCGCCTCGGCGGTGATGGGGCTGATGGCCCGCACTCGATGCCTGCGCTCGGCGAGGCCGGCGACCAGCAGCGCCCCCACGTGCTGGGACCCGCCGGGCGCGGGCGGCAGGGCGCCGACATAGAGGATCGCGAGGCAGCCTGGGCTCATCCGCATCGAAGGGCTCCCGGCGAGGTCGGGCGGGTGCGCGGGAGAGAATGGGCTGCCGCGGTCACTGCCGGCGCCGCCGGATGACCCTTCGGAAGACGCTCTCGTACGCTGTCAGCACGGGATCGAAGGTGCGGCTTTCGGAGACCTGCCGGGCTCGCACTCCGATCGCCGCTCGCACGCTCCGATCGCTGCCGATCTCCAGGGTTCTCGCCGTGAGGTGGGCGACGTCGCCCTTCCGGAAGAGCAGCCCCGTTTCGCCGTCGGCGATGACCTCGCGGGCGGCCGGGATGTCGCTCGCGAGGATCACCCGGCCACAGGCCTGAGTCTCGAGATACACGTTGGACCGGCCCTCCAATGGCTCGGAGGGCATCACCACCACGTCCGCCAGGCTCAGGTAGCGGGGGACCCTCGCATGGTCGACCCAGCCCGCGAAGCGGAAGCGCTCGGTCAGGCCCTTCCGGGCACAGGCCTCCTCCATCGCCGAGCGGAGCTCGCCATCGCCCAGGATGAGGTAGAGGAGCCGGGGGTTGGACTGCAGCGCGCGCTCGGCGGAGAACACGATGTCCAGCGGACGTTTTTCCGGGGCCAGCTTGGAGGCATGCGCAACAACAAGATCCTCCGACGTCACTGCGAGCGCCTCCATGAGCTCCCGGTCCTTGGGCCGCGGAGCGAACCGATCGACGTCGACGGGGTTTTCGATGATGCAGACGTCCTCGAGCCCTAGCTGGCGAAGGGCGTCGGCGAGGTGTGGCGCGACCGCTACCAGGCAGTCCGCGCTCCGAAGCCCGGAGAGCACATCGCGACTAAGATCCTCGGGAAGAGTCCCCTCGAGAATCTGCAACGCTATGGGGCCGCCCAGCCTCAGGACGCAAGGTATCGTTCGCGCGGTCGTGAGGTCGCGCAGGTATTCGGCCATGCTCGTGTTGCCGATGAACAGCACGTCCGGCCGGTCGGCAGCGACTTGCGCATCCACGGCCCGACGAAACCCTGCGGCGAGGTCTCGCCGGTAGGCTGCCGGGGCCCGGCCGGGGTCGGGATGGGACGGCACGGTCACGCGCGTCACCTGCACCTTTGGATGAGCGCTCGCGAACGCGTCACCCTTCTGCAGCTCCTCGGGCGTGATCGGACTGATGGCCCGAACCTGGTGGCCCCTCTCAGCGAGGCGGGCGACGAGCTGACCGCACATGATCGCGAGGCCGTGTCTAAGCGGGGGGAGCGAGCCGGCGTAGAGGATGCTGAGACGAGCGGGCTCCATCAACGGGACCCCTCGGGGTCGAGCTGGTTGCGTAACCGGTAACTGGCCGGTGCGGTGCCTTCATGCAGGCCCTCGTCGCCGCGCACCCCACCGCGGCGCCCGACGCGACCCTCGCCCGTTGCGCTGCGGGGAGTCCAGCGGTCTCGGAGATCCTCGCCAAGCAAGTTCAGTCCCAGCACCGTCACCATGATCGCCAGTCCCGGAAAGAGCACCAAGTGGTAGGCTCCCAGGCGCATGTAGCTCATGCCGTTCTTGACCATCACCCCCCACTCGGGTACTTCCACCGGAACCCCCAGTCCCAGGAAGCTCAACGACGCACCCACGACGATGGCCGAGCCAACGCGCAATGTCGCCACCACCAGGAGCGGCGATATCAGATGTGGCAGCAGGTGGCGCGAGAGAATCCGCGCTTCGTCGCTCCCCATGGCCGTCGCCGCCTCGACGAACTGCCGCTCTCGCAGCGATACCGTCACGTTCCGACCGAGGCGGGCGAAGACCGGCACCGACCGTAAGGCCAGGGCCGTCACCACATTCAGGGTCCCCGGCCCGAGAATGGCCAAGGCCCAGATCGCAAGGATGAACCCCGAGAACACCTGGGGCACCTCCGCGCCCCTCATGATCAGCGCATCGGTCCACCCTCCCCGATATCCGGCCAGCACACCGGCCACCCCTCCGACCATCAATCCCCCCATCACCGAACCGACTCCGATCAACAGCGAGGTCCGGCCGCCGTAGAGCACCCGCGAGAGCACGTCACGCCCGAGCTCGTCGTGGCCGAAGGCGTGGCCCCAACCAGGCGGGGCCAGAGCATGCCGGAGCGCCGGGGCATTCGGGTCGAAGGGGGCCAGCCAGGGCGCCAGCACCACGGCGATCCCGATCAGAAGCGTCGTGACGAGACCGGCGACCCCGAGACACCGCCGTCGAACCGATCTCCAGCCTCTCCACCGCCCCGAATGTTGCACGGCAGGATTTCTCAGGGATATCGCACCCGCGGGTCGAGGACGCCCACCAGCACATCGACGACCACGTTGACCGCGATCAGGGTCGCCGCGAACACGAGGATCCCGGACTGGACGAGCGGATAGTCACGGGTGTGAATGCCATCGATCAGGAGCCGGCCGACCCCGGGCCACCCGAAGACGTTCTCGACGACCACGACCCCTCCGAGCAGTCGCCCGAACTCCAGCCCGACGACGGTGACGACGGGAATGAGGGCCGCGCGCATCGCGTGCCGACCCACTACCGCGCGATCGGGCAACCCCTTCGCCCACGCGGTCCGGATGTAGTCCTCGCCCAGAACATCCAGCAAGCTGGCCCGCACCAAGCGCGCCAGCAGCGCGATTCCATCGAGGGACACGGTCACCGCCGGCAGGATCAGAAAGGCCAGGGACCCGCGCCCGGCCACCGGCAGGAGCCCCCATTGCACCGCGAAGATCCAGACGAGGAGCGCACCCAGCCAGAACGCCGGCGTCGACACGGCGATCAGCGACAGGCCGCGGACCAGGTGATCCGGCCAGCGGCCGGGCCACGTCGCGGCGCCCACGCCCATCCCGGCGCCCACCACCGTGAAGAGGAGGCCCCCCGCCACCGCGAGCTCGAGGGTCGCCGGGATACGCGCGGCGAGCTCGTCGGCGACGCTTCCCTTGGTCCGGATCGAGGTCCCGAGATCACCCCGGAAGAGCGTCGCCAGGTATTGTCCGTACTGCTCGTAGAGCGGGCGATTCAGCCCGAGTCGCTCCCGCATCACCGCCAGCGTCTGCGGCGTGGCTTCTTCCCCCGCGATCAGTATCGCGGGGTCACCCGGGATCAACCGGAGCATCGCGAACGTCAGGAGCGAGATGACGAACAGGGTCGGGACGGCCTGCGCGAGTCGCTGGATGCCGTACCAGATCACGGTGCCGTGAACTCACCAGGGAGCTAGGGCGCGTTGCCGAGCGGATTCGACGTGATCGCGCACACCCCTCGCGGTCACTTTGACGCGGATCGCGCCCGAGTGAAGACGTGGGCCTGGCTGTTGATGTAGACCTCGACGCCGGTGACCTCGGCGCGAGTGAAGGCCGCACCGTCCAGGCGATACAGGATCAACCAGGGCCAGTCGTTCCAGACGAGCCGCTGAATCTCACAGTAGATCCGTGCCCGGTCCGGCTCGGAGAAAGTCCGGGCGCCCTCCTCGATCAGGGCGTCAACCCTCGGGTTCCGGTAGCCGGCGAAGTTCCACGGCTGGCGCGCGATTTGGCCCCAGAGCTGGCGTTTCAGGTAGTGGTCGGGATCCGCGGTCGATCCCGGCCACGCCACCAGGGCCATGTGCGCGTCCCGCTTGCCCATGCTCTCCCGATAGGCCGTCGGGTCCGCGGTCAGCCGCAGCTCCGTGGCCACGCCGGCCTCGCGCAGGTAGCCGGTCACCGCCTCCGCGACCTGGCGGTCGAGTTCCCACTGGCCTTCCCCCGCGAGCACTTTCAGCCGGTGGCCCGTCACCCCCGCCTCGCTGAGCAGGCGCCTGGCTTCACCAGGATCGTACGTCAGCGTCCCGACCGGACAGCTGTACCGGATGATCTTCTCCATCACGGTGTGGGCCGGGCTGGCCGCACCGAGGGCGACCCGCTCCATGAGCGCCGCCCGATCGACGGCGAGATTCAGCGCCCTCCGCACGCGCACGTCGTTCGTCGGCGGCGCGTCGAGGTTCAACCACATGTAGTACAGGGCCGTCCCCTCGAGGCGAATGACCCGCAGATCCGGATTGCGCGCCGCCACCCGGGTGAGCGTGGGTGGCATTCGGATCGCGACCTGGGCCTCATCCCGCTCCACCATCGCCAGGCGCGTCTCCGGCGCCGGAATCACGCGGAAGACGAGCTGGTCGTAGTACGGGCGCGGCCCTTGATACCCCTCGAAGCGCGTCAGCACGATACGGTCCCCTCTTACCCACTCCCCCACCATGTACGGTCCCGCGCTCACGGGCGCCCGCCCGAACCTCGGCCCCATTTCCCGGTCGGCCGCGGGGCTGATGATCCCGGCGTTCGGGTGGGCGAGGTTGTGCTTGAGTGAGGCGAAGGGTTCCTTGGTCTCGATCTCGACGACATGGTCGCCCTTGACGCGCACCTCCTTGATCGGCTGGAACAGCACCGCCATCTGCGCGCTCCGGCGAGGCTCCAGCATGCGGTCGATGCTGTACTTGACCGCCGCCGCGTTCACCGGTGTGCCATCGAAGAAGGTGACGTTCCTCTTCAGCTCCAGTGTCCACGTGCGGAGGTCACTGCTGACATGCTCAGCGGCGACCAGGTCCGGTTCCGGCCGCATCTCCGGGGTGAACGAGTAGAGCTTGCGATAGATGTGGTAGTTGAAATCATGCTGGAGGCCCATGTGCTCCGACGGATCCAGGTGTCCCGGCTCGGTGGGCACAGCCACTATGAGGACCTTCCGCGGCGCGCCGACACTAGATATTGGGATCCCGAGGACGCCGACCAGCATCAGGCCGCCTAGGGTCACGCTGAGCTTGCGTTGCATGCTCTTCCCTCTCTCCTTCGCTCAGACCCAGCTTCGGCCGAGACGTTCACTCGACATGCGCGTGTCCGCGAGGTTCCTGGGCCAGGAGATTCCCACCCGCCGAGCAGATGAGCATGACAGTGTGCGAGCGTCAACCGACCTGAGCCCAGGCCGATTCAGACTAGCGCGGCCTCCCCGTCGGGTCCACCCTGTGCCGCCTGTCCACCAGCGGCGCTGAGTCCTGACTCGGGCGGCCAGAGTGTAGCCTCCCACCTCGACGTCACCGCGTGCAGACGGGTGCCGGGGCCCCGGACATCCCGGGTCAGAATCGAGGTCGGAACTTGCAGCGCGCCGTACTCGACAGGAGCATCGCGGCGACCGAGACCATGGGCTTGGTCCTCGAGTAGATGCGGAAGATGGCGTCCAACCGCATGGGGTCGGCGGCCTTCGGGTCGCGCAGACCAACCGCGGTCGCAGAGACCAGCTTACCCGCACAGTTTCCGCACAACTTGGCCGACACCCGCACGAGGACGAAATACGAAGGCCCCGGAAGTGGTGATCTTCCGAGGCCTTGTGCTGGTTGCGGGGGGGGGCGCTTTGGATGATGGGCGAACCGCTGACCTTCCACGTCGCGCTCACCCTCGCGCCGGCCCGGCGACGGTCCCGGGAATGGTTCGTGCGTGGGAAAAGAAGCGGGCGGCGTGCGCCACGTCCAGGGTGGCCAGAGTGGCGGCGCTGATCGAGCTGAAGCGGGCGGGCCGCGCAACCGGGCGAATTGAGCTAGGATTGGCCGCCAACTCCTCGTTCGAACGACCCGGTCTCCGGAGGGAGGGACGATGGGCCTCATCGTGACCCTGATCATCGGGGGAGTGATCGGATGGCTGGCCAGCCTCGTCATGAAGACGAGCGCCCAGATGGGCATCATCGCCAATATCGTCGTCGGGATCATCGGCGCCGTGCTCGGGTCCTGGCTGGCAGGGGCGCTCGGGATCGTGGCAGTGGGCTCGGTGGGCGCCTGGATAATCAGCATCATCGGCGCCGTGGTGCTGCTCGCTATCCTCAAGGCGTTGAACGTCTACAGGTAACGCCCCCCGTCGTCGCGCGATCCCCGAGTCGACGGCTCGCGATCGAAGTCCTCGTCTGTCCGCGCGGTGCCGGGCCCGCGCCGGATCCTGGGAGCGGTGACGGAGCCGCACGCCGTGCGCCGGCTCTTGGCGGCGCACGGCCTGGCCGCCGAGCCACCGCCGCCGGGTCCCCTCGTCTCGGCCGCCTGACCCGCCCGGGATCGCCCCCCCCCCGGCGCCGTCGTCGCCGTCTGCTCGCCGCCGTTTCGCCGGGGGTTCCAGCGCCCCCTCTGCCGGCACGGACACCTTGCCGGGCCCGCTGGCGACGCGCTATCGTGCAGCCGCACCGACCGAGGGTGCCAGCCCAAGGGTCGACGGGGGATGGGGCCCGGCGACGGGGAGCGAGAAACGTGGCTAGGAGTTCCTAGGCTCTCAAACCCGGGAGGGCTGCCCTCGACTATGCTCGGGGGTGCGCCGCCCGTCGTCCGCCCGTGGCGCCGGCCGGCGACTCTCCATGACGCGGGACCGGCACCCGATTCGACGTTCCGGCGTTCAGCGAGGATGGCACGCCATGTCCGAGACGAGCCCAAGCTACTGGAACGACGCCCGGGAAGGCCTGCGCACGGTGGAGCTCCGCGCCGCCGGATTCGATCCCGCGGACGCGGCGAAACGCAACGCCATCGTGACCGTCGCCTGCCCCTACACCAACGCCCATCGTTGCAACAACCGTGTCCGGCGCATCGCGGATCTGCTGGTCGAGCTTATCGGCCAGCGGGGCGGCCAGGGCCTCTTGGTCGGGACGCCGGCGGTCTCCGACGCGCTGACGCAGGGCACCGCCCACGCCGGCTACAGCCTCGCCTCGCGCGAGCTGATGGCCGATTGCATCGAAACGGGCCACTACGCGCACCACGCGCAGGCAATGGTCGTCATCTCTGGCTGCGACAAGAGCGGCGCCGCGGCGCTCATGCCCCTGGCGCGCACCAACGCCTTCGGCCTGGTCGTCTACCCGGGAACCAGCTTGCCGGGCCGCGTTGACTTCGGACCCTGGGCGGCCAAGGGCAACAACATCACGCTGCTGGACTACCTCGAGGGCCAGGCCGCGCGCGACGCCGGCCGGATCAGCGACGACCAGCTCGCGCAGCTGGAGCACTGCATCATGCCCGGCAGCGGCACGTGCGGCGCCATGTTCACGGCGAACACGATGAGCACCATCGCGGAAGCCATGGGCATGATGCTCACCAAGGGCGCCTCGCATCCGGCGGACTACGACGCGGCGAGCGACGTCCACGACGACGTCAAGGCCCAGGCGCGCGCCAGCGTCGATGCGCTGTACGCGCTCATGGCCGCGGGCGTGCGCCCGCGCGACATCATGACGATGCCGGCCTTCGAGAACGCGATCGCCACGGCGTACGCCATGGGTGGCTCAACCAACATGTACCTCCACCTGCTCGCCGTCGCCCGCGAGGCCGGCGTGCCTTTGACCATCGAGCGCATCCAGGCGGTGGGCGAGCGCGTGCCGCTCCTCGCCAACCTCCAGCCCCACGGGCCCTATGCCATGGCGTCGCTGCACCAGCTGGGCGGCGTGCCCGTGGTGATGAAGGAGCTCCTCGACCACGGCTTCCTGCACGGCGATGCCCTGACCGTGACGGGCCGGACCCTGACGGACAACCTCCGGCACGTGCCGTCGCTCGATGCCCTCGGCCTCCAGGACATCGTGTGGCCGGTCGAACGGCCGATCGCTCCACCGAACCGTCACATCAGCGTCCTCAAGGGCAGCCTCGCACCCGAGAGCTCCGTGCTCAAGCTGAGCGGCAAGACGCTGAAGCACGGCGCCTTCCGCGGCCCGGCCAGGGTGTTCGACAGCGAGGCCGACACCATGCGCGCCATCCGCACGGACACGGTCCGTCCGGGCGACGTGGTCGTCGTGCGCAACGTGGGCCCGGTCGGCGCGCCCGGCATGCCGGAGATGGTGCACCTGACCGTCCAGCTGCAAGGGCGCGGGCTCGGCACGGACGTGGCGCTCGTCACCGACGGCCGGTTTTCGGGCGTCTCGCACGGGATCCTCGTCGGACACGTCTCGCCGGAGGCGGCGAAGGGTGGCCCGATCGGCATCGTGCGCGACGGCGACACCATCGTCATCGACCCGAGCGCACGCACCCTGGATCTCGCGGTGGACGCGGCAGAGATCGCACGCCGTCTGGCGACTCGGGACAGCTCCGTGGGAGAGAGTCGCCGCGCTCGCCGCGGATCCGTGCTCGACAAGTACGCGCGCCTCGTGTCCTCGGCGCACTATGGCTGCGTGCTGTGAGCCGGGAGACCGGCGGGTCTGGGCGATGACGCGCGCGCCGCTGGCCGTCATCGCCGCGCTGCGCGAGACCTCGGTGATCTTCGCGGCGCTGATCGCGCTTACACTCTGACCATGAGCTGGGAAAAGGAAATCGAGGAGCTGCGCCGGCGCGAGGAACTCGCCCGGCGCATGGGCGGTGCCGACAAGGTCAAGCGCCAGCACGACGGCGGCAAGCTGACGGTGCGCGAGCGCATCGATCGGCTGCTCGATGCGGGCTCGTTCCACGAGATCGGCGGGCTTGCGGGCTGGGGAACCTACGGCGCCGACGGCGAGCTCGCGGACTTCACGCCGGCCAACCTGGTGATGGGACGGGGGCGCATCGGCGGCCGGCCGGTGTCGGTCACCGGCGACGATTTCACGGTGCGCGGCGGCGCCAACGACGGCGGCATCATGAACAAGCTGCTCGCGATCGAGCGCCTCGCCTGCGACCTGCGGCTGCCGCTGGTGCGCCTGGTGGACGGCACCGGCGGCGGCGGCTCGGTGAAGAACCTCGAGCTGCAGGGCCATTCGCCGATGCCGAAGGCCTTCCTGTGGGACTGGTGGACCGACAACCTCGCCGAGGTGCCCGTGGTGTCGCTCGCGCTGGGCTCGGTGGCAGGCCTGGGCGCGGCACGCGTGGCCGCGAGCCACTACTCGGTGATGGTGAAGGGTAGCTCGCAGATGTTCGTCGCCGGGCCGCCGGTGGTGGAATGGACGCACGGCAAGTTCGAGAAGAACGAGCTGGGCGGCAGCCACATCCATACGCGCAACGGCGCGGTGGACGACGAGGCGGCGAGCGAGGAGGAGGCCTTCGAGCGGACGCGGAAGTTCCTTGCCTACCTGCCGAGCTCGGTGCATGAGCTCGCGGCACGCGTCGCCTGCAATGACGATCCCCATCGCGCCGATCCGTGGCTGCTCGAGGCGGTGCCACGCGACCCGCGCAAGGTCTACGCCATGCGCCGGATCATCGAGGCGGTGGTCGACACGGACTCGTTCTTCGAGACCGGCAGGCTGTGGGGCCGCCCGATCATCACCGGCTTCGCGCGCCTCGCGGGCTGGCCGGTGGCGCTGATGGCGGGCGACCCGATGCACTACGGCGGCGCCTGGACCGCGCGGGCTGCGGAGAAAGTCATGCGCTTCGTGGACCTGGCACAGGTGTTTCACCTGCCGGTCGTGCACCTGGTCGACTGCCCCGGCTTCCTCATCGGGCCGGAGGCCGAGAAGGAAGGCACGATCCGCTACGGCATGCGCGCCGCGAGCGCGATCCTGCAGGCGCGCATTCCCTGGTGCTCGGTGATCGTGCGCAAGGTGTTCGGCGTGGCCGGCGCGCTGCACCAGAACTCCTCGCGCTACGGCATGCGCGTGGCCTGGCCGTCGGCAGAGTGGGGCTCGCTGCCGATCGCGGGGGGGCTGGAAGCGGCCTACCGGGCTGAGATCGAGGCGGCCGCGGACCCGGCCGCCAAGCGCGCCGAGATCGAGGCGCGAATCCGCAAGTTCGCCTCGCCGATGCGCGGCGCCGAGCGCTTCGACATCGAGGAGATCATCGATCCGCGCGACACGCGCAAGGTCCTGTGCGAATTCGCCGAGCTGGCCGCGCCGCTGCGCACGCCCGGGCGCAGCAGCTTCGGCGTCCGTCCGTGAACGCCGCCGGCCGTCGGGCCGCGCGTCACGTTCTCCGTCGATTTCCTGGCATAGATAGCCGCGATTGCCCCCGGCCATGCTCGATGCGAGCGATCCGCCGGCCGGCACTGTGATCGGGCTATTGATCGCCTGGCCGCTTACCGGATTGGTGCCGAGGTGTTCGAAACGAGAAGGAGTCAGCGAATGATCCGGATCGCCATCGTTCTGATCGCCATGCTGCTCGCGAGCCCGGCGGTCGCCAACAACGAGATCGTCCATCGCAACATGACGGACCGCGCATGGCACATCATGATGCTGCTCGCTACCCCCATCTACTCCACGGACCCCGCCACCGCGGAGCTCGCACAGCTCGCGAAGGACGCGATTCCGAAGTACAAGGCGCTCCCTGCACGGCTGCCAAAGCCACGCCAGGAACGATGTGTGGACCCGGAATCGATCAAGCGCTTCGGGCCGATTCTCAGCTGGAATGCGCCCAGCCGCTTCGAAGATCTCACCGCCGGGGCGGTGCCCTATCCGATCGATATCGCCTACATCACGGGGAACGACTGCGGCGTCGATCCGGACTGGAGCCCGGGCGCGTTCTTCGACGAGATCAATCCCTCGCCCGGTCGAGACCACACCGGCGTCGTGCTCGGCTTCTGGGCGCAGCATCCGGACGCGCAGGAGGACGACTGGCATCTGCAGGTTCGGCCGACGAACTTGCCGGGCGTCGCGTCCCTCAAGGAAGCGATCACGACGCTTCTGGGAGCCGGACCCGGCGCCGTGTACGTGACCGCGAAGTGCCTCACGACATGCATCGGAGACCTCCTCTCACCGCTGGGCACGAGCGGAGATTGCCAGGCCTGCATCAACAGCGCGCGCAACGAGGTCGAGAACCGCCTGCATGAAGCGATCGCCGATTTCGATGGACTCTTTCCCGGGTTCGGTAGTTTCCGGGATGCAGCCGTTTTCGGTGGGATGGGCCACCACCTGAACGTCGTCGCTCCAACGCCTGGCTCCTACGATGATCGCCAGGGTCTCCTGATGGAAAGCGCAGGCCCTGTCGGCATTCCCGATGCCCTCGAGCTTGCGCTCATCGTGCTCATCGATTGGGCCGGTGTCTCGATAGAGTACGACGACAGTCTGGCTCCCAAGCGCTATCAGATCGTCGGCGGCGCCGACCATCATGCAGACTCCGTCGCCCGCGACGAGGAGGACTGGGAGGTCCTCACCATCGCGCATACGGACATGACGGCGCTGGACAACATGGCGAAGTACGGTTGGCGCGAGTTCCTCAAGAACCCGAGGGAGAATCTGAACGCTCTCGGCTGGACCCTGCACGCATTTGGCGACGCCATCGCCCCTCAGCACGTGGTCGGTACGTTCGCCTATGGACATCGGCCCTATGAGGACGCGTTCGCGGACGAGCTACACGACTATCTCTTCGTGACCGATGCCGCGGGTGCGAGCAATCAGGCGGCGGACATCATTCGTCGAGCCGCGGCATGGCGCAAGTTCATCACCGACTGGCGCGCCATACACCCCGCGCGCGGCAACGACGTGCCCATTCGGGACATGATCACGGAGCTGGCCGTGCGATCGTACTCGCGCGTGTCCGGAGCCACGATGCTCCAGTGGCCTTATCTGCCGCAGATCTCTACGGAATATCCATTGCCGGTGGTCGGTGGGCCGGTGACCAAGTTCTATTTTAGGAACGCGCCCTTCACGGATCCGATCAATCGCGCTTTGCTGGCTGAAGGCATCGCCGCCGAGCTCGCCTTTCTCCTGTCCGCAGCGGAGAACTGGAGATGAGGGCGCCACGCGCGCGATCCATCGTCTTGGGGTTGCTTCTGAGCGGCTGTGCTACGCGCCCTCTCGAGCAGTACGCTGTCCAATTCAGAGGCGATCTGCAGAAGTCGGCGTACTCCTTCGTGCAAGGCTCGATGAGCGGCCGTGACTACCTTGCGCTGTCCAACGATCGTCACCGAAAATGGCGTGCGCTGGCCGCCAACGTCAGGTCGACACATCGACAGCCCGGCGGCGACAGGGACCGCGACGGAGTCCCCGACCCGATCGATCGTTGCGAAACGCCGCCGATGCAGCCGACGACCGACGACGGATGCCCGTTGCCACCACGGCCGGCCTGTGACGAAGCGGCGTCGCGATGCGGGCCGACTACCGCTGACGACCAACGGGCGCGCGACATTTTGAGTCAGATCTACTTCATGTTCGATGCGAACTGCGATGGATCGCCGACACCGCAGACACCTGCACCCCTCGAGTGGGGCCGCGGCGAACAGCCCGCCTTGAACGACGCTGGCTTCAACATGAGCGTGACTCAGGTCAACAACCAGCTGCCCAACTGTCGCTTGTATTACGAGATCGAGCTGGAGGCCGTGGACATTACGGTCACCGGGCGAGTGAATCACGGGCGATCGCTGTTCCGCTCCAGCGAGGATCTTCGCCCGCTCGATGCCCGCCGCGCCGTGTTCGGCGTCGGTGCGTACATCAGCGATTTGCCGGGCCGACAGCGCATGATCGACATGTTCAACCGGGCTGAAGGCCTTCGCTGGCGAGCCCGCGCAGTCAACGGCATGGGTGCGAAGTCTTCCTGGAGCCAATGGCGAACACAGGGACCGGCCGCGGGCGGAGTTCATGGAGGGGACCTGTAGGGGGTCGAGGAGGGCGACGACATCGTCGTCCACAACGTCAGCGCCTACAGCTTGGGCGGCATGATTGCTACGTCGTCGACGCGCGAAGCACCGTGGTGCTCTTTGCGCAGTCGCCGACCGCAGTCAAGCCCGCGATGGTGCGTAGCCGACAGCGGCAGTGACGTCATGCGTCGGGATGGGCGTGACCGTTCCCGACTGGAGATGGTCCGCACGGACGGCGGTCCCGGCATCCGCGGCGGTGTCGATGGCCTTGACGCCCACCCCCCAACGTGCTTTGCTCCGGCTGAGCTCGGGCCCGTGCGTTGAAGGATCGTGAATCGAGTTCCTCACGGTGCGACTCGAGGGTTGGCGCGAGGGAGAAGGAGGGAGCCATGAGTGGCGGCGCTTCCAAAAAGCTGCTCAAGTCCATCGTCGAGATGGACGTCGGCCTCGCCGAGGGTCTCCTGGCGAGCCTCACGGCCGCTGACCGCTGGGTGGCCTTGATGGACAACCAGGGCGTGGAGCCGCATAAGCTTGCGCCGGCCAAGGCGGGGCTTGCGGCGGCGCGCGAGGCGGCGAAGGCTCTCGAACGCGACGCACACCTTTTGGCGCGCGCAAAGGTAGGGAAATAGACCTCGGCGAACGATGGGCCGGCGGTGAAGCGGGGCGGGATCAGTCCCGTTCTGCGAGGGCGGCCAGGAAGCCCTCGATAGGAAGCTGGACGCGCTCGGCAAAGTTCGTGGCAAGGCTGAGGTAGCGCGGACCTTCCCGCATCACCAGCCGTGCGCGCTCCCACTGGTCCAGCCACTCTTGGATCTGGTCGGCGCTCGGCTCTTCCCCCCCGCGCCCTAGCGCGGCCCGCACCGCCCCGACAGTGCTACCCGCGTCCAGGGCCAGATAGACGAGCCGCGCCGCTCCGTGCAGCGTCGTCGTGGGCCGGACGGCCGCGGGGCGAGTGTCCCGGATCTCGAGCCGGTCACCTGCCACCGAGAGCTCGAGCCTCGCCGTCGGGTGGTGCTCACGCCACCCCTCGACGGCCTTCTTCAGCGCCGCCGTGTACTGGTCCGGATCGCGCCCGTCCGCATAGTCGTAGTCGAAGTAGTAGGCCAGGCGATCCAGGTCGCCGGCTGGGAAGGGGTAGATGTATCGGTACGCGATGCTGGCGCGCACATTGATGATGCCGTTGGCGCCCGGCGCGTTGAAGTAAGGGCTGAACCGATCGAGGCGGATCTGCCCTGGTCCGCCGGGTGGGTCGATGTGCGTCAGTGAGGGCACCAGGTCCGCCATGCCCGCGTACTCCGCCGGATCCTCGCCCGGGAAGCCGCACAGGAAGTTCCACTCGGGCGTCAGCCCAACCTCCGCGCACCATTTGAGGAGGCGCACGTTCTGGAGGGCCGTCACGCCCTTGTCCATCAGGTGGAGGATGGGAGTGCTGAGGCTCTCGACGCCGGGCTGGATGCCCCAGACACCGGCCCGGGCCAGCAGGCGCAGCTGGGGCTTGGTCAGGTTCGCCTTCGTCTCGTAAAACAGCTGCGGGGGGCGCGGTCTGCTCGCGAGCTCGGCCAGGACCGTGTCGAGGTACTTGAGATCGAGAATGTTGTCGACGGCGTAGACCTTGCGCGCGCCGTGTTGGCTCATCAGGAAGTCGAGCTCGTCCAGAGCGCGCCGAGGCGACTTACTCCGATACGGCATGCCACGGCCGTTGAGCCCGCAGAATGTGCAGTGGTGCTTCTGGCCCCACCAACAGCCACGCGACGTTTCGAACGCCAGTGTCGGAGACTCGACGGCAGCGAGGCTGCTCACACGGAACTGCGCGAAGTAGTCGTCGTAGTCCGGGTACGGCAGGCGGTCCAAATCGAGGACCAGTGGCGCGTGCGCCTCGTCGCCGAGCAGATTCCGCTCGCCGCGCACGAAGACGCCGGGCAGGGGGCCGACTCGCTCGCCGGTCAAGACGGCCTTCACGAGGCGGGGAAAGATGTCGTCGCCCTCCCCGGAACAGACGTAGTCGACGAAGGGGAACAGCCGGTGGATGGCGGCGCCCATCTGCCCCTCGCAGTTGGCGCCTCCCATGGCCGTGCGGATCCCCGGGTGGCGTGTCTTCACGCGTCGCAAGAGGGCCAGGCCGGCGCAGTTCTGCTGAAACGTCGAGCTGACGCCGACGAGCGCGTATCGATCCCAGGCGACCTCCTCGACGACGTCGTCCAGGAACACAGGTGCCTGCGCGCGGAGAGCGCCGAGGCGATCGGTGAACGACCGGCCGTACACGTCGCCGTAGCGGCCGAGGAGGACCTCTTCCACGAAGCCGCTCGGATCCGCGGCGCCGTCGCCGAACAGGTCGCCCGCAAAGACCCACTCGCCGGCCAGGGCCTGGATGCGCCCCTCCGACGCGATCTCGGTGTAGAGCTCCGGGCCGATGCGCTCGGCGAAGCGGATGTTGAGGTAGAGGACGTCGCACGGAATGCCGGCCCGGACGAGGGCGGCCTTCAGGAGGCTGACGCCCAGCGCTGGAATGAAGACCTGGTGGAACGGCGGCACGATCAGCAGCACCCGAGGCAGCGGCCCCGATCCCGTGGCATGACGCGGCGAGGGATGCCGGGACGTCGCGGTCGCGAGGTGACCCTCAGGTACGCTCACGGCGCACTCTCCGCCAGCTGATCGAGGAAGCGCGCGACCGGCAAGCGCACGCGCTCCGCGGGGTTGATCGCGAGGCTCAGGTATCGCGCGCCTTCGCGAACTACCAGGCGGTCCCGTTGCCACTCCTCCAGCCAGCACACGATCTGGTCAAGGCTCGGCGCGCCGTCTTCGAGCGCCGCCTGCAGCTCCGCTCGAACGCCGGCGGTGGTGTTTCCCGCGTCCAGCGCCAGGTAAGCGAGGCGGCCCGCCCCGTGCAAGGTTGTCCGCGAGCGCACGGCCGTTGGGCGAGTGTCGTGGATCTCGGCCCGGTCGTCTTCCACGCTGAGCTCCAGCCGGGAAGCTCCCGCCTGCTCGCGCCACCCCTCAACTGCGTCCTTCAACGGGGCGGCGTACGCGTCAGGCTGTCGCCCGTCCGCGTAGTCGCAGTCGAAGGTGTACGCGAGGCGGTCCAGGTCGGCCGGGGCGATGGCGTAGACGTGCCGGTAGGCGAGAGCCGCGCGGACGTTGACGAACCCCTGCGCCGCGGCCTGGTTGAAATTCGGGCTGAACCGGTCGAGGCGAATCCTCGAACACCCGCCCGGCGGATGGAGGTGCGTCAACGACGGCACCAGCTGCGCGAGCCTCTGGTACTCGCTCGGGTCCTCCCCGGGAAACCCGAATAGAAAGTTCCACGACACCTGGATTCCGATCTCCGCGCACCACTTGAGCAGGCGAACGTTCTGGAGGCTCGTGACTCCCTTTCGCATCAGGCGAAGGATCGGGGTGCTGAAGCTCTCCACGCCCGGCTGGATCTGTCCGACGCCGGCTCGGGCCAGCAGGCGGAGCTGTCCTTTGGTGAGGTTTGCCTTGGTCTCGTAGAACAGCTGGGGTGGCCGCGGCCGGCCCGCCAGCTGCGCAAGCATCGTGTTGAAGTAGTCGAGGTCCAGGATCGGGTCGACGGCATACAGGTCACGCACCCCGTAGCGATCGATCAGGAAGTCGATCTCGTCGAGCGCGCGTTGGCCCGTCTTGCTTCGGTACTGCATGCCCCCGCCATTGAGACCGCAGAAGGTGCAGTGGTGCTTCTCACCCCACCAGCAGCCGCGCGATGTTTCAAACGTGACGAGCGGCGTGGTCAGCGCAGCCAGGGAGCTGGCCCCGAACTGGGCGAAGTAGTCGTCGTAGTCCGGGTACGGCAGGCGGTCGAGGTCACGGATCATCGGGGCATGCGTCGCCCGGCCCACGGGGCCCGGCCTACCGCGGGCGAAGATCCCCGGCAGATCATGCGGGGACTCGCCGGCCAGCAGGCGCCGCACTAGCTCGGGGAAGACGTGGTCGGCCTCGCCGGAGCAGACGTAGTCGAGGGACGGGAACAGCTCATGGATCGCCGCGCCCATCTGCCCCTCGCAGTTGGCCCCTCCCACGACGGTGGCGACGGCCGGATCGCGCGCCTTGATTCGCTGCAAGAGGGCGAGGCTGGCGCAGTTCTGCTGATAGGTGGAGCTGACGCCGACGAGGATGTAGCGATCGCGCGCGATCCGGTCGACGGCCTCCTCCAGGAACGCCGGGGCGCGGGCCCGCGCGTCCATCAGCCGGTCGGCGAACGCCCGGTCGTAGACGTCCGCGAAGCGGCCGAGCAGCACCTCGTCGACGTAGCGCTGCGGCTCAGGGGCGCGGTCGCCGAACAGGTCGCCGGCAAAGACCCACTCGCCCGCGAGCGCCGGATGGCTCCCGCCCACCGCGATGTGGCTATACAGCTCCGCGCCGATGCGCTCGGCGAAGCGGATGTTGAGGTAGAGGACGTCGCACGGAATGCCGGCCCGGGCGAGGGCGGCCTTCAGGAGGCTGACGCCGAGCGCGGGAATGAAGACCTGATGGAATGGCGGGACGACCAGCAGCACGCGCGGCAGCCGTGCTTCCTCCCCGAGCGCGCCGGACGCCGTCGGGGCCGGCGTCACGATGCCGTTCCCGCGAGCTGTGCGAGGAAGCGCTCGACCGGGAGCTGCACGCGGTCCGCATAGTTGGTCGCGAGGCTCAGGTAGCGCGCTCCCTCGCGCATCACGAGTCGCGCGTTGAGCCATTCTTCCAGCCACTGCTCGACCTGGGCCGCGCTCGGGGCGCCCGCTCCGAGCTCCGTGCGCAGCTCGGCCTGCAGGGCCTCGACCGTGGGTCCCGCATCCAGCGCGAGGTACGCCAGGCGCGCCGGCCCTCGAAGGACCCTCGTCGATCCGGCAACGGCCGGACGGGTGTCCTCGATCTCCAGCCGGTCGGCCTCCACTCGCAGCTCGAGCCGCGCGGCTCCATGGTACCGTCGCCACTGCTCGATCGCTTCCCGCAGCGCGCCCGTGTATCGGGCCGGATCGCGCCCGTCGGCGTACTCGTAGTCGAAGTAGTAGGCGAGGCGGTCCAGGTCCACCGGCGGGAAGGGGTACACGTGTCGGTACGCAATGCCGGCATGCACATTGGCGAGGCCGAGGGCGTTCGGTGCGTTGAAGTAAGGGCTGAACCGGTCAACGCGAATCTGGTAGAGCCCGCCGGGCGGGCGCAGGTGCGTCAGCGAAGGGACCAGCTCCGCGATCCGCTGATACTCGCTTGGATCCTCGCCGGGGAACCCACACAGCAGAGCCCAATCAGTAAGAAGACCGACCTCGGCAGACCACTTCAGCAGGCGAACGTTCTGAAGGCCCGTGACTCCCTTCCGCATCAAACGAAGGATCGGGGTGCTGAGGTGCTCGATGCCCGCATAGATGCCCCAGAAACCCGCCCTGGCCAGGAGACGCAGCTGGGGCCGCGTGAGGTTCGCCTTCATCATGTAGTAGAGCCGCGGCGGTCGCGGCCGCTCGGCGAGCTCCCGCAGCACGGTGTCGAAGTAGTCCATGTCCAGGATGTTGTCCGTCGCATAGAAGGCACGCGACGGATACCGGTCGACGAGAAAGTCGATCTCCTCCAGGGCGCGTCGCGGGGACTTGCGCCGGTACTGCATGCCCTCGCCGTTGAGGCCGCAGAACGTGCAGTGGTGCTTTTCACCCCACCAGCAGCCGCGCGAGGTCTCGAGCGCCATCGTCGGCGTCTCGAGCGCCGTCAGTCGGCTCGCCCCGAACTGAGCGAAGTAGTCGTCGTAGTCCGGGTACGGCAGGCGGTCGAGGTCACGGATCATCGGGGCATGGGTCTCCCGGCCCACGGGTCCCGGTTTGCCGCGGGCGAGGATCCCCGGAAGGTCCAGCGGGGACTCGCCGGCCAGCAGGCGCCGCACCAGCTCGGGGAAGACGTGGTCGCCCTCGCCGGAGCAGACGTAGTCGACGAACGGGAACAGCGCATGGATCGCCGTGCCCATCTGTCCCTCGCAGTTGGCACCCCCCATTGCGGTGCGAACCGCAGGGTAGCGGGCCCTCAGACGTCGCAAGAGGGCAAGGCCGGCACCGCTCTGCAGGTGGGTGCAGCTGACGCCGACGAGGACGTAGCGATCCCACGCGACCCGGTCGATAGCCTCCTCCAGGAACGCCGTCGCTCTGGCCCGCGCCTCGAGCAGGCGGTCGGCGAACGCTCGGTCGTAGACGTCCACGAAGCGGCCGAGCAACACCTCGTCGACGTAGCGCTGCGGATCGGGAGCGCGGTCGCCGAACAGGTCGCCGGCAAAGACCCACTCGGCCGCGAGCGCGTCGAAGCGGCCCTCGCCCGCGATTCGGGTATAGAGCTCCGGGCCGATGGCTTCGGCGAACGAAATGTTGAGATACAGAACGTCGCACGGCACGCCGGCCCGCGCGAGGGCTGCCTTCAGGAGACTCACGCCGAGCGCGGGGGTGACGACCTGATAGAACGGCGGGACCACCAAGAGCACCCGCGACATCGGTTCCCCCGGCACGGATCGGGATGGGAGCGGGCACCTCACGTCAGCGCCGCGGCTGGCGCGCCCAACGGTATCCTAGTATACTCGCGCCGGCCACCGAGGGAGGAGCCATGGCGCGTGTGCTCCTGGTCGTTCCCCCGTTTCACTTCCTCGACAGGCCCGCCCTGGGCGTGAGCCTCCTCCAAGCGGCGCTCGCCCGCGACGGCATTCCGTGCGACGTGCTCTACCTCAACCTTCGCTTCGCCGACTTCGCCGGCGAGGCGCTCTACACCGCCATCACCGAGTCCCGCTACCAGGCAATGCTCGGCGAGTGGGTGTTCGCCGGCGACCTGTTCGGCGACCGCGCTCCCGATCCGCAGCGTTACGTCGACGAGGTGCTGCTCGGCCGCTACGGTGATCGTGCCTTCGCCGACCGGGTGCGGGAGCTTCGCGCGCGGACACCCGCGTTCCTGACGCGGATCCTGGGTGACGTCGCGTGGGGCGACTACGCCATCGTCGGCGCGACGTCGACGTTCCAGCAGAATTGCGCGGCGCTCGCCCTCCTGCAGCGCGTCAAGGCGGCGCACCCGAGCGTGACGACCATCATGGGTGGCGCGAACTGCGAAGGTGTGATGGGGGCCGCCATCCACGAGTCGTTCCCCTTCCTCGACTACGTCTGCTCCGGCGAGGGGGATCAGATCTTTCCGCGTCTGGTGGAGGCGATCCTGGCCGGCCAGCGCGTCGGGAGCCTGCCCGGCGTCTATTCGCGCAACGAGCTGGGCCTGCGCGGCGAGCGCAGTCACGCGCCGATGGTCATGGACCTGGATGGCCTGCCCTTCCCCAACTTCGACGCCTACTTCTCCCAGCTGGCCGACAGTGGCGTCGCCTCCGCGATCCGGCCGATCCTCGTGTTCGAGACGGCGCGCGGCTGCTGGTGGGGTGAGAAGCACCACTGCACGTTCTGCGGCCTCAACGCCGAGGGGATGCAGTACCGCAGCAAGTCGGCGCCGCGGGCCCGCGCGGAGCTGGATTTTCTCCTCGACCGCCACGAGAACCGCATGGTCCACGTGGTCGACAACATCCTGGATTTTCGCTACTTCACGTCGTTCCTGGCGGAGCTCGCCGGCCGGACGTTCCCGCCGAGCTTCTACTACATGACGAAGGCGAACCTGACCAAAGATCAGTTGCGGCTGCTGGCGCGCGCCGGCGCCCGCGACATCACGCCTGGCATCGAGAGCTTCAGCACCCCGATTCTCCGCCTGATGCGGAAGGGAGTCACCGAGCTCCAGAACGTTCGGCTCCTGAAGTGGTGCGCCGAGCTCGGCCTTGTGCCCAATTGGGCGCTCATGTACGGATTTCCGGGCGAGGATCCGTCGGAGTACCAGCGGATGGCCCAGCTGGTTCCATCGCTGACGCACCTTCAGCCGCCCGGTGGCGTCAACCAGGTTCGGCTCGATCGGTTCAGCCCCAACTTCGACGAGGCCGAGGCCAGAGGGTTCGTCAACGTCCGACCGGCGGAGCCCTGCCACCACGTCTATCCGTTGCAGCGCGAGGCGCTGACTCGAATCGTATGGCACTTCGACTACGACTACGCGGATGGGCGCAAGCCTGGGCGCTACACACGCGCGCTGCGCGACGCGATCGACCAGTGGCGCGAGCACCCTGAGACGGCGCGGCTGGAGCTGCGAGGAGACGGCGACGCGCTGGAGATCCAGGACACGCGTCCGGTGGCAGCCCGGCCCAGTACGGTCCTGCAGGGTGCGGCCCGCCTGGCGTACCTGGCGCTGGATGCGGGCAGCACCCTCGAGGCCGTGCGGCTGGAGCTGCAGCGCCTGCTCCGGGACGCGGCGCCCTCCATCGGGCAGATCGAGGAATGGTTGGAGGGATGGCTGCGTGACCGCCTGGTGCTGCGCGAGGGATCGAGGTACCTGAGTCTGGCGACCGACCCCACCCAGCGCGTACGGCTGCCCATCGAGCGGATCGCGGCCTTGCTGGGCCTGTCCAGCAGTGGCGCCGCCATGGAGGTCGGCGACGGCGGGGAGGAGCGGGGGAGGTAGTCTGCGCCTGGCCGAATCAGGTAGAGTCTGGGGTGGGCGTCGAGCTTCGGCGGCCAGGAGCCGGGGACGACGCCCGAGCGAGCCATGTCCGAGCGTGGAGCGGCGTCTCTGTCTGGAAAGGGGGATCCGATGAGTCTGAAAGGGATCGAGGCGGTCCTCGAGCGCGGAGCACGCGAGCCGGATTTCGCCGCGAAGATCAGGCGCGACCCGAAGGTGCTCGACCAGTACGATCTGACCACCGAGGAGCGCGCGGCAATCCTGTCTCGGGACCCGGTCCAGCTCGAGAGGCTCGGCATGAGTGACCGGTTCACCAAGAGGCTTTTCCGCGGCAAGACCTGGGCCTGAGAGAAGTCGCGTCTGAACGACGCCCGAGCGGCCGCGGCCAACGTGCCGGCGACGGTCAACCGGATCCCCTACTTCTGGCGCGAGGCCGGCAGCGGACCGGTCCTCCTCCTGTTGCATGGCGGCCTCGCGCACTCGGGATGGTTCCAGTGGATGACGCCGCGCCTCGCGCGCTCCTACCGGCTGATCGCGCCGGACCTTCGGGGGCACGGGCGCAGCGGCCATGCCGACGACTACACCTGGGGAGCCTACGCCGCCGACATCGAGGCGCTCCTGGATCTGTTGGCCCCGGGCGAGCCGTACTACCTGGCCGGGCAGTGCTCCGGGGGCTATCTCGGGTTCGTCCTGTCGACGCGCGGTGTACGCCCACCGGCGGCGGTTGCGGGCATCGAGATCCTTCCTCCCCTGTCGCCCGAGGAAGAGGCGGGACAGTTCGCCACCGCGAGGCGGCCGCCCCACCGGTTCCCCACCCTCGAGCGCGCGGTGCAATCGTACTCGCGGGCCCTCAAGCTGCCGCCCGATCGGGCGGAGGTGCTGGTGCGCGAGGTCTTTCGGCAGAACGCTGACGGCTCCTGGTCGGCGCCGGCTGACCCTCGCACGCTGGAGATCGAACCGTTTCGCACCTACGAGCTCGCCGCGCAGGTCGAGTGCCCGACGCTCCTGATCCGGGGCACGGAGAGTCGAAGTCTGAGCCGGCTCAGCTTGCTCCTCATGGTCCAAGAGCTCCGATGGGGCGAGTTCGCGGAGATCCCGGGCGCGGGCCACCAGGTCCTGGTCGAGGACCCGGACGCGACGAGCGAGGTACTGGAGCGGTTCTTTCGGAAGGCCGCGGGCGGCTTCGGGGAGCCCGCGCCGGCCGCGGGCTCGAAGGAAACGGGCTGAGACCTACGCCGCGGGGGAGCCGGTCGGCGGGCTCTCGACGCTGGCCAGCTCGCGCAGCTCCCGCTTGAGGACCTTGCCGCTCGGGTTCGTCGGGATCTCGGCGACCATGTGGACCTCGCGCGGCACCTTGAACGTCGCCAGCTGGCCGCTCTTGCGACAGAACTCGCGCACCTCCTGAGATGTCAGGCCCGCACTCGGCACGACGAATGCCTTGACGACCTGACCCCAGATCGGGTCCGGCATGCCGATGACTGCGCTCTGCTTGATCCGAGGATGCTGGTCGAGCACACGCTCGACCTCCTTGGGGTACACGATCTCGGCGCCCACCGAGATCGCGTCATCGAGGCGGTCCAGGATGTAGTAGTAGTTGTCCGCGTCCCGATACACCAGGTCGCCGGGATAGAGCCAGCCGTGCCGGAGCTTGCTCGCGGTCTGCTCGGGCCTGTTCAGGTAGCCGCGCATCACCTTCGGACCGCGAACGATGAGCTGACCGACTTCGCCGACGGGCACCTCCTCCTCGGGCGGGACGTCCTCCTCGAGGCTGGCGCGCACGACGCGCGTCTCCATCCCGATCAGGCTCCGCCCGATGCAGTTCACGGCGCCGAACCGATGGACCTGCTCCGGTTCCAGGATCGTCACGTTGCCGGAGGTCTCCGTGAGCCCGTAGACATTGCTGTAGGTCCGGCAGAGGCGCTCGCGGATCCACCCGACCGTATCCGGGCGGATGGCCGCACTGGAGCTCACGCACAGGCGCAGCGTCGACCGCGCCGGGTGATCCCACCACGACGGGTTCGACTCGGCGAGCAGCGCATAGATCGTCGGCACGCCGAAGAAGACCGAGATCCGCTCCCGCGCGAGGACGGTCGCGATGCGCTCGGGATCGACGCTCGGCATCAGGACGTTGCAGCCGCCGACCATGATGTGCGGCAAGAAGAAGTTGTGGTATGCGGCCGAGTGATAGAGCGGAGCGACGTGCAGCGTGCGATCGTCCGCGGTGATGCCCATCTCCCACCCGCACAGGACGGTGTTCACCCATTGGTGCTGATGCGTGATCATCACGCCCTTGGGGCGGCCAGTGGTGCCGGACGTGTACATCAGCACACCCAGGTCGTCCGGGTGAATCGAGACGCTCGGCTCGTCGGCGGGCGCGCCCCGCAGAAGCGCCTCGTAGTCCAGCGCATCGACGCGATCCCCACCCCCGACGCAGATGAAGCGCTCGACGCGGCCGAGCCCGGGTCGGGCGCGCTCGATCCTCGCGCTGAATTGACGCTCGAACAGAAGGATGCGGGTCTCGCTGTCCTCGACGATGGTGGGAATCTCTCCCTCGCGAAGGCGGAAGTTCAGCGGCACGGATACGGCGCCGAGCTTCTGGGTGGCGAGGTGCGCCGATGCGAGAGCCTCCACGTTGCGGAGGTAGAAGGCGACCCGGTCGCCGCGGCCGATCCCGAGGCGAGCCAGGGCATTGGCGAGCTGATTCACCCGCGCGTTCCACTCTGCGTAGGTAAACGACCGGCCCTCCTCGTCGACGAGTGCAGGGCGGTTTGGCCATCGCTGCGCCGCGTGGGTCAGGATGTGTCCGATCAGCATCCGCGCTCTCTCGAGACTCGTCGAGTTTTTGTCGACGGGGCCGGATCGCAATTCCCGGCGGCCGCTCCTCGTCGGGAGGCCGCTCCGGGCCTCATGCTATCACGTGTCTCACCGTCGATCGGGCTTCGACGCTGGTTACGTGAACTCGGAGCCGCGATACCGCCGGACCCGGCTGGAACACAGCCCACCGCCCGACACTCCCTTGTCAGGATCTCGTTCGGCAGGAGACACGGATCAGATGGTGCGCATCGTCGTGCCTTTCGCCGCCGGCGGGGTGCGGGACATCATCGCGCGCTCGATCAACCTCGCTCCCGGGGTGCCCGGACGGCGGCCTCGGGGGCCGCCCGACCGTAGTTGCTACATGGGTCCCACAAGCTGAGCGGTCGAGTGAACACCGTGAAGCCCCGGAAGCTATCGATCTCCGGGGCTTCTTGTGGTTGCGGGGGCTGGATTTGCAGAGTGCTACACGGCCCCGACGACGGACTGGGACCTTGTTCGACGGTGACCCGCGGCGATCATGCACGGGGTCGCGATCGGATTCGAACCCGTGCTTGAATCGCGATCACGCTTTCGCCAGTCGGCTCACAAGGTTACGTGCTGTTTAGTTCCGAACATGGAGACGGGACGCAAACCTCAGACCGTGCCAATTCCCGTCGCATCCCACTCACAGATGGGAAACTGACACCTTCCACCCGAGCCCGGGGCTCGGCAGCCACCTGCTGGTAGACGTAGCCCGCGAGGCCGACGTGCAGTGCTCCGACGGGAACTGGGACGCGCCCCAATCTCGCAATCTCGGCGCCGGCCAGCCGGATTGCGTAGACTGTGAGGCCTGACTCCCCTTCAGGAGGCGACGATGGCGCAGGCGAGCACCATGAGGTACGAGGTCGTCGAGGGCTGGGAGCAGCTACCCGCCGGCTGGGAGCACCGGGACGTGGCCGGGGTCGCCGTCGACGCGGAGAGCCGCGTCTACCTGATCTGCCGCGGCGAGCACCCGATCATCGTCTACGACAGCCAGGGGAGCTTCATTCGCTCCTGGGGCGAGGGCGACTTCACCCTGCGGACGCATGGCATCACGGTCGGCCCCGACGGGACCGTCTACGCCACCGATGACGGCAACCACACGGTGCGCCAGTTCACTCCCGGCGGGAAGCTGCTGATGACGCTGGGAACGCTGAACACCCCCTCCGACACCGGGTACGACGGCAGGAGCACGGTCACCGCAACCAGGCCCGGAGGGCCCTTCAATCGCCCGACCAACGTGGCGATCGGACCCCGGGGCGACGTCTACGTCTCCGACGGTTACGGGAACTGCCGGGTCCACCGCTTCTCGCCCACCGGCGAGCTGAAGCGTTCGTGGGGCGTGGCCGGCCAGGGCCCCGGCCAGTTCTTCCTGCCCCACGGCATCGCGGTGGCGGCAGACGGGCGCGTGTTCGTCTGCGACCGGGAGAACGACCGCATCCAGATCTTCAGCCCCGACGGCGAGTATCTCGCCGAGTGGACCGACACCCGGCGGCCGACGCACCTCGTGTTCGACGGCGAGGGCCGAGCCTACGTCTCCGAGCTCTGGTGGCAGCCGGGCCAGACCTCCCGGCGCTACGGACCGGCCGGGGAGGTCCGCGCGGGCCGCGTCAGCGTCTACGACCGGGAGGGACGCGTGCTCGCGCGCTGGGGCGGGCCGGACCCGGTCGCGGCCGGCAGCTTCGCGGCCCCCCACGGCATCGCCGTGGATTCGCAGAACGACGTGTACGTGAGCGAGGTCACCTGGACGTTCGCGTCCAGCCGCGGCCACGTGCCGGCGGGCTGCCACACGTTCCAGAAGTTCGCGCTCCGGGGATAGGCGGCTCGGCGGCGCCGACGGCGATCCCGCCCAGGATCAGCACGATCGCCGCGACGAGCGCCGGGGTGAGCGCCTCGCCGAGCCACAGGGTCGCCACGACGACGCCAACGACCGGGGTCGCCAGCAGCCCCAGCGCCGTGACGACCGCCGGCAGGTCCCGGCTGGCCATCGCCGTCGCCCAGTACGCCAGGGCGGTGCCGGGGATCGCGGCGAAGAGCAGCAGCGCGACGAAGCGGCCGGTCCACTCGGCGCCCGGCGGACCCGTCGCGAGCGCCAGCGGCGTGAAGAGGGTCGTTGCCAGCAGCATCTCCCACGGCACCAGGTCGAACGGGGTCGACTGCCAGGCGTGACCGCGGATGTGCAGGATGCTCGCGGCCCACAGGAAGGCGGCGAGCACGATGGCGCCGTTGCCCAGGAGCGCGTCCCGGTCGGTCCAGTCGAACGCGAGGGGATTGAACAGGACGGCGAGGCCAAGGAGTCCGACGGCCACCCCCCCGAGCCGCCGGAGCGTGAGCCGCTCGCCCAGGAAGAGGCGGGCGCCCGGGATGACCCAGAGCGGCGTGGTGTACGCCAGCACCACCGAGCGCCCGGTGGGGACCAGCCGCAAGCCCCAGGCGGCCAGCAGCCCGAAGCCCACGATGTGGAGCAGGGTGATGCTCAGCAGCACCGGCAGGTCGGCGCGCGGTGGCGCCGCCAGCCGGCCGCGGGCAACCGCGACGGCGAACAGCACGGCGGTGGCGATGGCCGAGCGCAGGGCCATCAGCCAGAGGGGCGGCAGGCTCTCGAGGAGGAGCTTGTTCACGGGCCACGTCAGGCCCCAGGCGAGGACGACCGCGACCAGGAAGATCATGGGCTGATAGAATCACACACGATGAGCGCGGCCAGCACGCGAGTCCCCGCCCCGCGGATCCGCGCGCAGATCGTGAGCGTCCTGCGCGCCTGGTCCATGGCGGACGCGCACGCGCAGACGACGGCCGAGATGATGGTGGAGACCGACCTGCGCGGAGTGGACTCCCACGGCATCTCGATGCTGCCCACCTACGATCGCGAGCGCCGCGCCGGCCGGCTGAACATGCGGCCGGTCTTCCGGACCGTGCGCGAGGGACCGGCGTTCGCGCTGATCGACGGCGACGCGACGCTCGGTCATCCGGTGGCCGTCCAGGCCATGAATCTCGCCGTCGACAAGTGCCGGGCGAGCGCCGTGGCGGTGGTATCGGTGTTCAACTCGCACCACTTCGGGGCGGCGGGCTGCTACGCGCGGATCGCCGCCGACCGCGGGGTGATCGGCCTGGTCACCGCGTCCACCCGCGGCGTGACGCTGGTGCCCACGTTCGCCGCCGAGCCGGTGCTGGGCACCAACCCGCTGGCCTTCGCGGCGCCGGCCGGCCGCAACGCGCCCTTCCTGCTGGACATGGCGACGACCACGGTCGCCGCCGGCCAGGTCAAGGTGCACCGGCTGAACCACCGCGCGCTGCCGGCCGGCTGGGTCGTCGACGCGGAGGGGCGGACGGTGACCGACGCCGACGCGGCGTTCGGCTACGTCTTCGACCGGCCGGAGGGCGGGATCACGCCGCTCGGCGGCTCGCGGGAGGGCGGCGGCCACAAGGGCTACGGGCTGGCGACGATGGTCCACATCCTGGCCGGCACCCTGAGCGGCGCCTCGTTCTCGCCGATCCGCAATCGCACGCAGAAGCCCTTCGAGCCGCACAACATCGGCCACTTCTTCCTCGCCATCGATCCGCGCGCCTTCCGGGCGGAGGGCGCGTTCGAGGACGACCTCGACCAGGTGATCGACGTCCTCCACGGGGCCCGCCGGGCCGACCCCGCCCAGCCGGTGCTGGTGGCCGGGGACCCCGAGCTGGCGACGCGGGCGGCGCGGCTTCGGGACGGGGTGCCGGTCCCGGAGGACCTGCTGGCGCAGCTACGGGAGGTGGCCGACGGCGCCGGGGTCCCGTTCGTGCTGACGGGAGGCGACGGATGAACGACAACGCGTGCGGCACAGGTCCTCCCGGCTCGGCAGCTCCAGCCCGAGGATGCCAGCTTGGCCCCGACGCTCATGCGAGCATCCTCACCGACGTCCCAGGTCGTCGTAGCAGCGGCGCGCCATGCGGCCGATGAGCTGATAGGCGGCGGCAAAGCCCGGCGTGCCGTCCGCGAGGGTGTCGGGGACGTCGAAGGTGTAGGCCGTCAGGATGCACAGCGGCCGGTCCCCCTTGAAGAGGATGCCGGCGTCGTTGTAGCAGCGACGCCCGGTGCCGGTCTTGTGGGCGACCTTCGTCCCAAGGGGCAGGAGCGAGGGCAGCCGCGTCTTGAGCTTCTGCCAGGAAAGGATATCGAGGCCCAGCCGACACAGCGCCGGCGCGCACTGGAGGCGTGCGGCCACCGCCGGGTCCTCGGCTCCCCGCAAGATCAGCTCGAGCAGGAGCCCCTGGTCGTTCGGCGTCGTCGTCGTGACCCGGTCGAGCGCGTCGTCGGCGCCGCCCCTGGGCGGGATCCCGTAGCGATGGATCGTTCCGGTGAGGCCGACCGCTTCGGTGTAGCGCTGGACGTTCTCGAGCCCCACCAGGTCGACGACGGCGCCCGTGCACGTGTTGTCGCTGACGATGATCATCATCACCATCGCGTCCCGCAGTGTGATCCAGAACCCGGGCGTCAGGTGCTGGAACGTGCCCGAGTCGTTGTCCTGGTACCGGGCGTCGATGGTCACCTTCTGATCGAGCGCGAGCTTCCCGGCGTAGACCGCCGACAGCGCGGCCATCATGATCGAGATCTTCCGCGTGCTGGCCGACGGGACGGGCACGCCGCCGAGCCGATGGGCGCTGGCGCCCGTCGCGAGATCCTTCAAGTACCAGCTAGCCTGGAAGCCCGCGGCGTCACACATCTCGTCGAGCCGCCTCACGGTCTCACGCATCGACAGCCTCCTCTCTTGGGTTTTCCGAGAGCACCGCGTCCGTGTTGTCGGCGATCGGACCGAGCAGCTGCCTCAGTCGACGACGCCGACACGATCGCTCCGGCGGCGCCTTGCTCGGGGAGCAGCTCCGGCGGCGTCGGGTTGGCTCATGTCGGACGTCCGGAACGATGGATCACCTCGCGCACGGCGAAACGACCATGGCGGGCGTCCTCCTCGGTTGGGCGCCGCGCGTCCCCGGAGATGCTGAGCTCGTCCATCAGCCCTCGCGGTCACCCTGTCCCTTGAACTGACTCTCGGAGACATTCCATGGGAGACGATCTTGCCACAGCTAACGTCAATCGCTCGTCAGACCGGAAGCCACGAGCGGTGGAACCATCCCGATGGCCGGGCCGTGACGATTCCACTCCATGGTGGTCGGTAGATCGGGCCGCCCCTCTTCCACAAGATCCTCCGTCAACTCGGCCTCTCCCTGGAGGAGCTCGAGCGCCTCCGATGGGTTCACCCGCGGCGGGCGGAACCCGGACGCTGTGAGCCCGGGCCGATCTTACGACCTGTGGTGGAGACACGCGAGGCGCTACGTGGGCACTCTGTTCTCCGAGACAGATCAGACACAGAAGCCCCGGAAGATCATCTCTTCCGGGGCTTCCGACCTGGTTGCGGGGGCTGGACGTGCAGAATGCTACACGGCGCCGACGACGCACTGGATTGACCTTGGCCGACAATAACTTACCGCCCAGAAAGCATGGATTGCCCACGAGCTTAGGAGACCCTACTACAGCACCAACTCACGGCATTGGCCGTCCCGTTCAGCCGGCTGGACGGGCTCATCGGCAAGGTGCCGCTCGCGAGCTTTTCGGCGAGGACTTCACCCCCGTGCCGGTCAGGGTGAGTGGCTACATCCGTGATCCCCTGGTCGTACGCTCCCGCCACGCCGGCGGTCACCTCCGCTGCCTTGGACATCTTCGAACGCGCGCTCAAGCTGCCGGCCAGGCTCGTCACGCCAAAGCGAGCCCAGAGGCGCGAACGCGAACACTCGGTGGAGGAGCCGGGGCCAAGTCCACTACCAGAGAGAGCAGGCCCCGGCGTCCTCGCCCGCGTCCTGGGCGAGAGTAAGACGATCGTCGTGCGCCATGCGGCCCGCGGGGGAGAGCGCATGGTGCGCGGGCGAGGGCCGGTGCCGCTACGGCTGAAGCAGTAGTGGGCGCGAAGCCGAATGCGACGCGCCCACTACTGCTTTATGGGGTCGAGCCTTCGCCCATCCCCTGCGCGAGCGCGCGGGCTATGATGGCTCGCCGGACCAGCGCCCGCTTCACGGCGCGCTTCTTCAGCGCGCGCTTCGCGACCGCCCGCTTCACGGCGCGCTTCTTCAGCGCACGCTTCGCGACCGCGCGTTTCACGGCGCGCTTCTTCAGCGCACGCTTCGCGACCGCCCGCTTCACGGCGCGCTTCTTCAGCGCACGCTTCGCGACCGCGCGTTTCACGGCGCGCTTCTTCACCGCGCGCCTCGCCACTGCTCTCTTGGCTCGCTTTCGTGCCACTTTCGCCTCCTTCTGACCCTCCCGAATCTCGCGGAAACGCCCGCGCGCGACGCTGCCCCTGTGGGGTTTCCGGACAGCTCGACACCAATAGTAGTATGAGCGCACGGTCTGGCGATAGCGCTTTTTGACACGGCGTCGTCGATGGGCTCGCCTTCATCCAACCATCGGAAGCGCGGGACTCTCCTGTCCTTTGCCAAAACCTCGTCCGACTTCGCTTGGCCGACCTGAGGGGTGTCGACGTCCGGAGGCTGTCGACCCGCCGGCGACCATACGGCCGCCTTCTGTGGGTGGCGGAAAACTATCGACGGGGTGGGCGCGTTCGTGGTTGTGATCCCTTGCGGCCGGTTGCGGGACTACGCGGCCTGGCGGAAGTGGCGGTGGTGCAGGCGGCCGACTTCTGGGAGCTGCACGATCTTGCCCGCCGCGGGAGCTCGATTGGCCTGAGGCCGGGTGCGTCCTTGTCGCGCGCAAGGTGCGTGCGCGCCTGATGGTAGTAAGCGAAGTAGCGAGTCGAGATTCGGCGCAGATGTCGTTCGCCCAGGACGAGAACGTGGTTGAGACACTCGCGCCGGATCGAACCGATGACGCGCTCCGCGAACGGATTCTGCCAAGGGTTGTGCGGCGCCGTGAGAACTTCGTCAGTGAGCAGGATCTCCGGGACGCGGTCGTCAAGACGGCGGCCTGCGTCTCGACGCTCCCCCGCCACCGTCGGCGTGAAGCTCACGGTTTGCACGGGGACGGGCGTCCCGCCGCCCCGCCACGCCGCCCGCCGAAAGTGGCAAGAGCGCGGCCGGGCGACGTCGACCACGTAGAGCCGCCCGCGCTCGCCGTCCCACGTGTCGACGCGCCCGTGGAGCCGGGGGTGCGCTCCACGAGGCGCCGGTCCCGTCACGGCGCCGCCTCGGGCTCGGGGTCCAGCTCGGGCGCGTACCCGACCGGACGGACGTCGCGGGCGCGGGCGCCGTCGAGCTGGAAGCGGACGCGCATCCCCGGACGCGGCGGGGCGGGCGCCGTCCAGTCCGACGCGTCGAACCGGACGAAGCCGTCCGAGGTCCACACGCGCCCGCCCCCGGGTCCGAGGAGGTCGACGGCGTCGATGTCACCCACCCGGCGGACAGGCTCGGGCGCGGGCGGGGTCATGCCGGGGGCGTCCTTGTGTTCGGGACGCGGCGGGTCCATACTAAATGCGCCTTCCACGGGGACGCCGGGCCCCCTTGGCGTCTGGCTCTGTTGCCCCATCCCTTGTCGCGTGGCGACCCTCCGTCGGGGCGCATGCCGAGGCCCCGATGTTTGACGAAGCCGCCCTGCGCCAACTCGCCCGTCGCGCGGTAGCGACCACGACGCCGAAGAACACGAAGCGGCGCACGTGATCGTCTACGCGGTGCGCGTCCGCCCCGCCCGGCGGTCGCGCTCTGGCCGCTCCGTGGCTCTCCCGGCGCGGCCGCTCGGGCTCGCGGCGGGCCTGCTGATTCTGGCCGTCGTCGTTCTTCTGCTGGCGAGCGGGTAGGCCCCACCAACACGGCCATCGAGCGGCGCGCGCGGGTCCGCCGTTCTTCACGCGGCGCCGTCACCGCGCGCGCTCCGGGACGTCGCACGCCACGAACGCCGGACCCGGCGCGCCAGGTCCTCGACCGTCACCGGGGGCGGCGGGGCGATCCGGGCGAGGAGCCGCTCCGCCCCGGCGAGGAGCGCCTCGACGCGCGCGAGCCGGACGCCGTCAAGGTTCGGCGCCGTTCGAGGACGTGAGCGCGGGTCGCATAGGAACCCGCGACCTTTGGGCTATGAGGGCAATGGCGGGCGCGACAGGCGCCAAGAGCGGCGGTTACCGGCGGCCAGGTTTGGCGGGGTTGGGGCTGGCAGGCGGAGGTCCACGGACAGAATACGGACAGTTGACCCGAGCCTGTCACCCGCGGCAGGGTTCATGGACATCGGAGTGTGATATCGTTCGCTCATGGGTGACCCGCGCGAGATCGAGTCAGAGGCCCTCCAGCTCCCGCCCAGGGAGCGCGCCCGGCTCGCCCAACGTCTCCTCGCCAGCCTCGACCCGGCGTCCGACCGGGACGCCGAGCAGGCCTGGCTCCAGGAGGCTGAGCGCAGACTCGACGAGCTCGAATCCGGCACGGTCGCCGGCATCTCCGCGGAGCAGGTTTTCAAGAGGGCCAGTTCGACGCTTCGGTGAGGAGCGTCGAGTTTCATCCCGAGGCGGAAGCCGAATTCGTCTCGGCCGCGCAGTACCTCGAGAGCCACGTCGAGCATCTCGGGCTGGACTTCATCGTTGCGGTCCGGCAAGCCACCGAACGGATCCTCGAGTTCCCGGACAGCGGTCGCCTGTTCGGCCGTCGACTCAGGCGGACCCTCGTCCCGGGCTTCCCTAGGGGCTGCTCTACCGCGTCGAGCCGTCGCGCATCTTCATCGTGGCGGTCGCCCATCTGCATCGACGGCCAGGTTACTGGCGGTCGCGTCAGTGAGGGTGCAGCGGCGAAGCGCTCGACGATGCGTGTGTGAGCGACCCGGGTATTCCGCGATGATTCCAAGCCGAACGTCGCCGGAGAAACGCAACGGGTTACGGCGCGTGCCGTAACCCGTTCCGTTCCATGGTTGCGGGGGCTGGATTTGAACCAGCGACCTTTGGGTTATGAGGGCAACGCCGGGCGCGACGGGCGCCAAGCCCCACCAACCAACTCCATATGAGTTGGACGTTACGCGGGCACCCGCTTGGGGCTGGTTGGGGCTGGTCGGCAGGCGTTCACGGACAAAACACGGACAACGCTGGTCGGTTTCCCTTGCGCCTCGCCTCGCATCCGAACCGCATCCTCCTCCACGACCCAAGGCCGCGGGTCACCGCCTCCGTGGCCAGAGGGAGACAATCCGCCTCATCGCCGCAGGACGCCGTGTCATTCCTTCTCACACCATTGGGGCAGCATCCGGGCAGCACGCACCGAGCGCCGCGTCATCCGAAATTCCTATGCTTCCCGGCCGGCGCTCGTGGCGCCCTGGCGGGAGCGTCACGAGGCACGCTCCGCTCGGGGCTCGGTGCCGGGGCCACCGCCGTCGTAGGTGAACTCGAACCGGATGGCGGCCTTCCCCGGCGAGAGCGGTTGCGGGGCAGCCACTGTGTAGCGTTGCAGGGCGAGCTGAGTTCTCCGGCGTCCCTCGCCGTCCCATGATGTTCATTTGGTTCCTCCAGCCTGGCCCGACACACTCTCTGCCCCGCACCTGGCGGCGGCATCTCATACGAACCTCCACCGCGGGACGGCTCCGAATAAGATCACACGCCCGACCGGGCCCGGTGAAACTCGCGAGCTCACTTCTTCACGCTCGCCGGGCCGCCACGTCGTGTTCTCGTCATCGCCGCCAGAGTTCCCGCGCGTCGCGGGACAGGTGAGCCCGGCAGACGATGGCGTTTTCTCCCCGTGCCTCGCGAGCGTGCACGGCATTGTCAGGGCAACGGCACTCGCGGGCGCAACCGGCGAGCTGTCTCTTCGTTACGGCTGCGCCGTCACGTACACCAAGGTGCTCCCCTGAAAGGCCGCACGATAGAAGTCGCTGCCGCAGACGCGGTACTCCACGCCACCGACCACTTTCGGGGTGCAACCGGCGGGGAGAGTGGACACGACGGTGCCCACCGGCAAAGGCTTCCCGGCAGATGGAGCCGCGGCCTGTTGCTGAGCTGCCGTAGCCTGTTGCTGGGCCGCCGCGGCCTGCTGCTGGGCTGCCGCGGCCTGTTGCTGGGCTGCCGTCGCCTTCTCCTTTTCGACGGCCGCCTGCTGCTGAGCCGCCGCCGCCTGTTGCTGGGACGCTGCGGCGCTGGCCTGGGCCGAGGACGATCCTGCGGAACCGACCGCGGCTCCGACGACGAAGGCGGCCCCTCGGCCACGAAACGCCTGCGCGTCGGGCACCAGTGTCACGGACAGATACGGGACGTCGGCGATGGACATCCCGAACAGAACGATGACGACTGCGGCAATCTTGTGCGTCTGCGTCATGGTTGTCCTCCTGTCGGTGTTCAGCGGCCGGACACGCCGGCTGCTTCGCGTGGCAAGAAGCGGATCGCGCTGGTCCCCTTGGGCGGCACGAAGTTGAACTGGGCATCGTCCACGGCCACGTCAGTCTTCCAGTCGCTCAGGGCCGTGCTGATGCTCAGCAGTGCGGGGGTATCCGTCTCCGTGACGACATACCTGCACGGGAATGGTCGCTTGCCCTCGGCAATCCAGATCTGGAAATCGACACCCGGCCGGCTGAACAGCAGGTGATCGCACTTGACCCCGCGTACGACCGTCTTGCCGACCACCGCGGCCAGCGTGACATCCTGCATCAGCAGCGGAAAGACGTTGCGGTAGAGGAGATCGGCCGACGGGAGCAGGACTCCGACCGTCTCGCGCGCGAAATCGATCATCCGCTCGATCGTGTCGGGCGCGGCCTCGGTCGCATAGACCTTCTCCGCCGGGCTGTACAACGTGAGCGTCTTGCCGTCATAGAAGAAGCGCTGGTCCATCGACCCGCCTGCGCGCGCGGTGCGCATCTTGTTCGGCCGCTTGACGGTCACCGTGGTCGCCAGGAGCTTGTCGACCCGGTGCCCGGTCGCGTGCAACTCCTCGAGCGTGCTCTCCGTCTGCACGCTGAACTGCTGCAAGCCATCGAGAAACTCGGTCATCTGCTTCAGCTTCTGAACGGCGGCCGGATCCACCGCCGGCGCCTGTGCCTGGACCTCGGTGGCCACGGTCGCCCACAGGGCGAGCATCCCGAGCGCGAACCATACTGGGGCGATCCTGATACTCAACGTGCCCATCTTGGTCTCCTTCTTTTGTTGGTTCAGCCTGATCGACACGACCGCCGCGATCGTCGCGGCAGCTGTCGAACACCTCGCGCAGCGCAGCCCCGTCCACTCCCCCGTGTGCTCCAATGGCGACGAGCCGCGTCCGCCGTTCTCGCCCCTTCCATTCATCCCCGACTGCGATGTCCACGCGCTTCCCGACAACCTGAAGGATGACCCGTCGGCCCGGTTCCTCGGCGGCATGAACCACGCCTTTGCATCGGTACACGCTGGCCGGGAGCTGGCGTGCCGTGTCCCGCAGCGCTTCCAGGGAAAGCGGCGCTTCCGTTTCGTAGCTCCACGTGCTGAAGACCTGCGAGGGATCGTGCCGCTGGCCGTCAGCCTGATGCCCACACTCGAGATCATGACGGTCAGGAGGATGATGGGACCGGTCATCTGGAGGTGTGCCATCAAGCCGGGAGGGATCGAACCGGCCGACCGACAACAAGATGTCCAGCGGCACATTTCCGCCGGATGCCTCGACGAGCCGATAGCGGTGGAACCGGTCGTCGAGCCATGCCTTGATCCGCTCGATCTCCTCCGGGGTGACAAGATCGACCTTGTTGAGGATGAGCATGTCGGCGAAGGCCACCTGGCGGAGCTTCAGCTCCATCATCTCCGGTGCCCCGAAGATCTGCTCCGCGTCCACGACGCACATGATGCTGTCCAACCGGATGCGGTCTCGCAGGTCTTCGTCCATGAAGGTGAGTGCGATACCGGACGGGTCGGCCACGCCGCTGGCCTCGAGCAGGATGTATTCGGGACGCTCGGGACGCGCCATCACCCGTGTCACCGCGGCGACCAAATCGTCGCGGATGTTGCAGCAGACGCAGCCGTTGGCGAGACTGATGACATCCCCGTCGCTTTCGACGCCTACGACGAGCTCGGCATCAATGTTGATCGAGCCGAAGTCGTTCACTAACACCGCGACCCGAAGACCGTGATCGCCGGTCAGAATGCGGTTCAACAGCGTCGTCTTGCCGGCGCCGAGAAAGCCGGTCAGGACGGTCAGCGGGACGGCGTGCGGGGCGGGTGGGCTGGTCGTTGTCATTTCGGCTCAGCCTCGTCGAGCTTGTCGATCAGTTGCTGGAGTTTCTCCTGCTCGGCCGTGAGTTTGGCCTGCGTCTCGCGGAGCTTCTTCTGGACGATTTGGCGGACATCAATCTTGAAGTCGTTCGGGAAATTGCGCTGCGGCTCGCGATACAGGTCGGGCGGGTAGTACTTCTTCGGGTCGATCTCTCGATCGCGGACGGCCGGCTCCTGCATGTCGGCCAC
This sequence comes from uncultured Candidatus Rokubacteria bacterium, assembly GCA_963812945.1. GTDB lineage: Bacteria > Methylomirabilota > Methylomirabilia > Rokubacteriales > DASRDR01 > DASRDR01. The sequence continues at coordinate 359,236 of CAWEXD010000004.1, forward strand.
CGTATGTCGAGGATTCGGGAATCTGACCTCCAGGTTCGTCGGGCTCAGGTCGAACAGGCCGATGGCGTCCCTCGGGCTCGGGCGAGCCATGTTACCGGCTTCAGGGATCGCCGCCTTGCGCGTCCAGACCGCATCCTTGGTGACGTTGACGACCACGACGTCGGGCGCACCGAACTGGAACAATCCGCTGTAGTGGGCGCGAATCCCAGCGCTGATCTCCGGGATCAATTCCTCGTCGTAACTCAGGTGGGTGACCATCGCGAGACGCGGCTGGATCTTGTTGAACATGTAGCCGACCGCGTAGTGCGGGCTGTGAGCCTGGTCGATCGTCGTGGTGACGATGATGGGCGGCATGCCGAATTTCAACGCCTGGAGATTGGCCGTATCCGGTTGCACTTCGGTCACGAACACGTCCACACCCTTGGCCAGCTCCAGCGAGAGCTCGTCGGGCCGCCCGTCGCCCGTCCAGACGAAGGACAGCCCGTTCCAGTCGAGCCGGTAGGCTGAGGCGCCGTCTTTGGTGTGCGAGCGCCGCCAGTGGCGGACGGTGACGCCGTCCTTGTCGTAGCAGATGCCGTTGTCATCGCGAAAATCGAACTCGTTGACCTCGACCTCGTAGCCGTCGCCAATCGGGCTGGCGTCGAACGAGTCCGTGTGCCACTGGGTCATCATCTTCATGCCGTCGATCATCGTCTTGATGCCGTCCTTGGGCGTCCGGCCCGATGGCCCGTGGACGCGCAACGGCTTCCAGCGCCCCATCCACGGCGCGAAGGCGAACAGGTAGGGCAGGTCCGCGTAGTGGTCGACATGGAGATGGGTGAAGAAAATATCGTTGACCGTCTGCAGCGGCACCGCCATCGCGATGATGTTCCGCATGCAGCCGGAGCCGAAATCGAAGAAGAACCGCTTGCCGTTCCCGAGCTCGACCATGATGCAGGTGCCGGCCTGCGCGCGCGTGACCGGGATGGGCGTACTGCCGATGAAGGAGATCCGCATTTCATCGGGGCCGATCGGCTCCTGACCCGGGTAATAGATGTTATTGCTGACGAGATAGGGCGTCGGCCGGTAATAGCGCGGAAACGTGATCCCGCCGCTCGGCACGCCGCCGTACGGGTTCCTGGCCTGGACCCCGGCTGCCGTGTCGGCAGCCGTCTGAGCCGACGACACCGCACCCGTCGAGAGAGCCGCGGCTCCGGCCAGTCCGGCCGTCCTCAGAACATCGCGGCGACTCATCGGTCGCTCACCAGCGTCGGGTGTACTACTCATGACGGCTTCTCCCTTTGGTTCATGGGTGCGCCCAAGAGTCATGTCCGGGGTGACATCCCAGGTGACAGATAGCGCTGCCCCGCGAGCAGGGCGTCCACTGCGGGCATGAGATCGGTGACGAGGCTGCGCTTGAGCACGACGGCGTCGGCGCCGGCGTCCAGGGCGCCCGCGGCCACCGTCGGCTCGTCGTGCACGGACAGCAGCAGCACTTTCGAACCCGGCGCGCGGGTGCCGACGCGGGCGAGAAGGCCATGCAGATCACCGGCCGACAGCGTCAGGTCGAGGACCACGACGGCCGGCATCAGCCGTCCGACTCCCTCGAGCAGCGATGCTTCGTCCGCGACCATGAAGACCGTCTCGAAAGCGGTTGCCAGCAGACCCCGAACGCTGTCGCGCAGACCATGGTGCCGGTCCGCCAGCAGCACGCAGCGGCCCTTCTGGGTCGTCACGCGGCCAGAGTAGGCCGCGGCCGGCCGGCTCCGAAACCGGGAAACTACGGGTTCAGGTGGGGGAAATTACGGGACCAGGCCGTGCCGGATCGCGAACCGGATCAGCTCGGCGCTATTGTCGATGCCGAGCGATTCCATCAGCCGGTACTTGTGGTCCTCGACGGTGCGGGCCGACAGCCCGAGCGCCGAGGCGATCTCCTTGGCCGACTTGCCCTCGGCGAGCAGCTCCAGGATCTCGCGCTGCCGCGGCGTGATCGCCGCGACCGGGTCCGCCGCTTGTCCTGCCGTGCGTACCAGCTCGGCGGCCAGGTCGGGCGTGATGAACGTGCGCCCCTGCAGCGCCGCGCGCAACGCCAGCACCAGCTCGGCGGGCGCCGAATGCTTCAGCACGAACCCCGCCGCGCCCAAGGCGAGCGCGCGCCGTGCATAGGCAGTATCCCGGTGCATCGTCAGAAACACCACGCGCACCGCCGGGTTGTCCTGCTTCAGCAGCACCAGCGCCTCGATGCCGTTCAGGTGCGGCATGGAAATGTCGGCGACGATCGCGTCCGGGCGCAGCTCGCGCGCCGCTTTCACCAGCGCCCGGCCATCCTCGACCAGGCCGGCCAGCTCGAACTCCTCCGCCAGCAGGCTCTTGAGGCCTTCGGCGACGATGCGGTGATCGTCGGCCAGCAGGATGCGGGGCTTGCTCACGCGGGCACCCAGGCGACCACGGTCGTGCCCCGTCCCAGCGTGCTCTCGATGTCGAGCTGGCCATGCACCAGGCGCACCCGCTCGCGCATGCTGGCCAGGCCAAGGCTCGGGCGGTCGCGTGACCTCGCCGGGTCGAAGCCGCTGCCGTTGTCGCTGACGGCGAGCCGCAGACCCCGGCCGCTCGGCGACAGGAGCACGGTCACGGCGCTCGCGCCGGCGTGGCGCGCGGCGTTGCTCAGCGCCTCCTGCGCCACGCGAAAGAGGCAGAGCGAGGCGTCGCCGGGCAGCGCCTTCGGCACGTCGCGGGCATCGACCTCGACGCGCAGCGTGCCACGGCGCGCCACGCGGTCGCATTCCGCCCTGAGGGCCTCGGCCAGGCCGAGGTCGTCGAGCACCGAGGGGTGCAGGCGATACGACAGCGCGTGCACATCCTCGCTCAACTGCACCAGGTCGCTGCGCATGGTCGTCACGACACCGCGGTCCCCGCCGTCGCCTTGCTCCAGCCGACCGGCGTCGATGGCGAGGCGCGCGAGCCGCTGCGTGAGGTCGTCGTGCAGCTCGCGCGCGAGGTGCCGGCGCTCGTCCTCGTGCGCGGTCAGGAGCCGGCCGCTCAGGTCGACCGCGTCGGCCTCGGCGCGCCGCCGCCGCGTGTGCTGGAGGACGAGCGTCGCGATGAGGGCCGCCTGCACCAAAACGATCGCGGTCCCCGCCAGGATCAGCACCCGGTGCTGCGCCCAGAGGGAAGGCGGCCGGAAGCGCACCTCGGCGCCGGCCGGCAGCCGCGATTCGGGAATGCCCCACCGGTCGAGCTCCCGCCAGTCGAAGGCGGGGGCGCTCAGGTCGAGGAGCACGCGGCTCTCGCCGGCCGCCGCGCCTCCCGCGAGCATGCGGCGCGCGTGTTGCGCCGTGACGTCCGCCTGCGCCCCAACAGGGACGTGCGGTCCGCCCACGACGCCTTCGCCCAGCTGGTTCTCGAAGGTGCCGAAGAGCGGCGCCTTCGTCACAGCCCGCAGAGCCGACAAGGCGCGCTCATTCTCGTGGGGCACGCCGTCGGCCCCCACGACGAACCAGCTGTAGAGCAGAGCCGAATGCGGCGGGAGCGCGGCCACGCGCTCCCGCAGCTGCTCCAGCGTGAGACCATCCAGCCAGAGCAGGGTGACGCGGCTCGCGAATGGCGCCAGATCGTTCTGCTGCTGCTTCAGCCAGAAACGCTCGAGCGGCGACGAGCCCATGATGATGCCGAGCGTCCTGGTATCGGGCAAGACATGGAGGATGTTCTCGACGATGCGCGGCATGTCGGTCTTCACGCCCACCAGAAAATCTCCGGCGGCGAGGTCGAGACGGCGCGCGAGCCGCTGCTCGACGCCCGTGACGAGGAGCGGGACGTCCCGAAACAGTCGCTCCCGGTGGCGCAGGTAGAGATTCGTGGCGGGCGCGCCAATCGTGACGATCAGTTCCGGCCGCGAGCTCCCGTAGCGGGCACGGAGAAACTCGACGAACGGCCCTTCGTCCTCGGGTGGTCCGGTCTGCTCGGCATTGAGGGACACCTCCTGGAACACGACCCGCTCGGGCAGGAGCCGGGCGAGCTCGGTGCGAAAGGCCGATGTGAATCGGCTGAACGGCGGCAAGTCGGGCCCAAACGAGTGAAACAGCAGCACCCGGCGGGGACTCTCGGCCTCCGCGCCGACCGCGAGCAGCGCGCCGAGCAGCAGCAGTCCCCATCTGAACCGGCCGCGCCGCACCGCGGCGGCATCGTTCGACCGCGAGACGACGAAGCCCGCGCCTCCAGCTGGCTCGTAGGTATTCAGCATCCAGCAGACCGCGTACGGCGAGCCCGCTCCCCGCGACCCCCGCCGCCACCCGCGCGGCGACCACGAACACGGGGCGGCCGGCACGCTGGATCCCCTGCCATCCTCTGCCGACCGATGCCATCGCGGCGGCGTTGGCAAAGCCACACAGCCCATCCTAATCCTGCGGCCACACGCCGACAACGCCAGGGACGACGCTTCGTCCCCTGCGGCCGGGACACCAGGAATCGTCGTGCGCGCGATGACGGGCCATGAGGGCAGCTCGTTCGGCCGCACGAGGCCGAGGAACGGCGGCCAGCCAGCCGAGCGGCAGGGCCGCCATCAGCAGCGGTCATGGCCCGGACCTTGCCGGCCATCCAGTCGGCCGAGAGCCAGCACGGTGAGCGTTCCTCGCGATGCTGAGACCGAAGCCACCGGGCCCCACGCGCCGCGCGTCGACGCGAACAGAGTGCAGCCGCGGTGGCCCCAGTGGGCGGGACCCGGACTCTGCCCCGACGCGGAACGAGCGAGATGAGCGAGGATCTTTCGGATAACCGCGAGATCGCGGGGGTGGCGATCAAGCGAAGCCGGTCGGCGGAGTCCATGGGGGTTCCGGCTGTCAGGTCTGAGGGATTGGAGTGCGCCCGCGGCAGATAGCCGAGGTCGTGCTCGGCGCGGTGCGCGCGTAGCGGGCTACGCTTTAGGTTCGCGCCGCAATTCCTGCGGGAGGAATCACGTCCAGCCAGCGTGTCGCGCGGCCCCGCCATATCGACTCCCTGCCTGCTGATGCAAGGTATGTCGCCCCGCGAGTCGCACCAGCGCGCTCCACAGCAAACTGTCCGTAATCTGCCGAACGGCCTGTCCGCGGAGGACCAATGTTTTAGCGGCGATCTCGAGCCGAACGTTGGGCTAAAAAACCAACGGGCTACGGCGTGTGACCGTAACCCGTTGATTTACCTGGTTGCGGGGGCTGGATTTGAACCAGCGACCTTTGGGTTATGAGGGCAAGGGCGGGTGCGACGGGCGCCAAACCCTCCCAACTAGCCCCATAGGAAATGGAGAGTCGTCGCGCCCCCGGTTGGTCCGGCTTGGGGCTGGTTGGCCAGCATTCACGGACAGAACACGGACAGTTGACGCGAGGTCGCCCGCCTGACTCCGTGTTGCGCGCTATCGCTTCCGCGGATCGTCCTCCGGATTGACGTACTTGACGTCCCACGGACCGATCCCGTGGAGCTGAATGACCGTCTCTTCCTTTGTCTCCACGAAGTGGTTCGTTCCGATCGGCATAACGATGAAGCTCCCCGACGGCATGGGCTTCAGCTGGGAGGCATCGAACTTGTCGCCCATCCCGAAGTTGACCGCACCGGACAAAACGGTCACGTGCTCGATAGCCGGATGCGAGTGCGCCGGGACCTTGTAGCCCGCAGGAAACTTCAGTCGCATCGTGAACGGTCCCGCCTCCACGGGCTTCCCCTCGATCACCGCAAACTTCGCCCCACGTGGCAGTGAAGGCGGTCCCTCGACCCACTTCATGTCATCAGGCTGCACCATGACGTGTGCGGTCTGGGCCAGCGCTGTGCCGCTCAGGAACAACGAGGTCAGGACCATTAGTACGAGCATTCTTCGCATGGCTTGGGCCTCCTTCCCATACCTTCCGGTGCCGATAGAGGTCTCCATAACCGTGATCCAGTCTAGCCACCAGCGGTGGCGAACGCGTCGAGTCGATTTGGCCCAGTGAGGCCGTGACGTGCCGGGCGCGACCAGGATGGCAGCCAATGCCCCCACGGGTCTCCGCATGATCTCCTCCGGTCCTCCGTGCTCTGTGTGTGTGTGTCTCTGCGTGACTCGGTGATTGTCCCCGAGCCGGTTCTCGCAGGACCCGCCCCGCGTGGAGGCAAGGCAGGCCCGCGACACTCCCGGGTGACACGTTAGTCGGCCAGCGCCCTCTTCAGGGCGGCCACCTTGTGGGCCTGCTCCGCCGCGTCGCCTTCGCCCGCCGAGAACCTACAGCACTGGGTGTGTTCGATTCGACCCGTGGCGACCCTTCTTGCCGTTGGCGAAGACCGTGCCCATACCGCCCTTGCCGCCGCCGCCGTCATAAGCGAACTGGAACCGGATTGTCGCCTTCTCAGCCAGCACCGCCTGCGTGGCGGCCACCGTGTACCGTTGCAGGCCCAGCCAGTTGTAAGTGTACATCGGCTTGCCGTCCTTCACGTAGAGGCTCCAGCCTGTCCCTCAAAACCGTCCAGCAGACCAGAGGTTGATCCTTCTGCTCAAGTCCGGAGACAATCTGCGTCACCCCGGGGACAGCGACATGGTTCGCCCCGAGAGTTTACGCGTTCACCGAGTGTAGGTGTGAAGGTCAGGCTGGGGCACGCCAAGCGGGATTATCGACCGGAACAGGGGTCTTCTCGACGCGCCCCTCGGCGACGGCCTTGCCGTTCACGAAGAGCGTCGCCTTGCCGCCCTTGCCGACGCTGCCGCCGTCATAGACAGAGTCGAGGACGACCGTCGCCGGGCCGGCCGGCAGCGCTTCCGGCACGGCCACGATGTACCGCGCTAGCCCGAGGAAGTTGTAGGTGTACGCCGGCTTGCCGTCCTTCATGTACAGCGACCAGCCGCCGAAGCGCCTGCCCTCCGACAGGATCGCGCCGTTGGCGCCACCGGCCGGGATGTCGAGCTCGGCGGTGATCTTGCTCGACCGGTTCTAGTACCTGACCGTCATCGCAACGGCACTCCGGAAGGCGCACATGGACAGTGCCACCCCGAGTGCCCGGCCGAACTCCGCGTTACGTCGGGCTCGTTCGGTCGGCCCAGGTCTCGCCGGATGCGGCGTTCCCGGCTCATTTCTGCACGACCGTCACCTTGAAAATCCTTCCAGTGAAGGCATTGTCGCCCTGCTTGTAGTCGGGGGACACGTTCGTCTCGCCGTCCAGCCCAACGTCGACGCCTTCATCCCCGGAGAAGGCGAAGGGCTGGGTCTTCGGAATGAGGCCTTCGGCGACCTTCGCGCCATTGACGCTCAGGATCGACTTGCCGCCCGTGCCCGGCTTGGCAGCATCGGGGATGAACTCGTACACGATAGAATACTTTCCGGGCCCGAGAGCGGCGGTACTTGCGATGTTGGTGCGCTCCAGCCCGAACCAGTTGTACTCGTGGTGCACCTGGCCATCCTTCATGTAGAGGACCCATCCACCGAAGTACCCGGCCTGGGCGAGGATCACGCCTTGCGTCTTTGCGTCCTTCACCTCCACCTCGGCGGTGATGGTGTGGGCCACTCCTTTCACGTTGATGAAGACGTTTTCCATCATGCCGGTCATGCCGGGGTAGACCGTCAATGCCTTGCGCCCGCCCATCAGGTCAGGACGGCCGGCGATGGCCGGGTTGAAGCGCTCGGCGCGGCGGTCGTCGATCGGCAGCACATTGTTGCGGACGGCCTCCTTCATGAAGACCGCCTGCAACTCCTTGAGCTTCTCGGGCCGCTGCTTGGCCAGGTCGTTCGCCTGGCTGAAGTCCTCGGCGACGTTGTAGAGCTCCCACACGTCGTCCTTCACTGGGGGTATTTTCGCGGCCATGTCCCAGGGGATGGAATGCCGGGTGCAGGCGACCCAGCCCTCGTGGTAGATGCCGCGGTTGCCGAACATCTCGAAGTACTGCGTTTTCCGGCGGTCGGCGGCCGTGGCGTTGTCGGCGGAATACAGCATCGAGACGCCATCCATGGGCCGCTGCTTGATGCCGTTCACGATCTTGGGCTGCGGCAGCTTCGCGGCTTCCAGTGCGGTGGGGGCCACGTCGACCACGTGATGGAACTGGCTGCGCACCTCACCCTTGGCCTTGATGCCCTTGGGCCAGTGGAGCACCATGCCGTTGCGCGTGCCGCCGAAGTGGCTGGCCACCTGCTTGGTCCACTGGAAGGGCGTGTTGCCGGCCCAGGCCCAGCCGATGGCGAAGTGGGGGAACGTCGTGGCGTCGCCCCAGGCGTCGATGTGCTGCATCATCTGGTCGGCTTTGCCGACGATGCCATTCAACGCCATCATCTCGTTGTACGTGCCTTCCGGACCGCCTTCGGCACTGGCGCCGTTGTCCCCCACGATGTAGTAGAAGACCGTATTGTCCAGCGCACCGATGGCCTCCAGCTGCGCGACCAGCCGTCCCACTTCATGGTCGGTGTGTTCAGCGAAGCCCGCGAACGTTTCCATCTGGCGCTCGAAGAGCCGCTTCTGCTCGGCACTCATGTCCGCCCAGGCTGGGATTTCCTTGGGCCGGGGGGTGAGCCGGGCATTGGCCGGGATGACGCCCAGCTTCTTCTGACGAGCGAAGGTTTCCTCGCGCAGCTTGTCCCAGCCGCCGCTGAACTCCCCCTTGTACTTGGCGATCCATTCTTTGGGCACGTGGTGCGGCGCGTGTGTCGCGCCGGTCGCGAAATACACGTAGAAGGGCTTGCTCGGCGTGAGCGCCTGCTGGGCGCTGATCCAGTTGATGGCCTGGTCGGTCATGTCCACGGTGAAGTGATAGTCGGGGCTTTGTTTGTGCTCGACCCGCACCGTTCCGTCGAAGATGGCCGGAGCCCACTGGTTGGTCTCGCCACCAATGAAGCCGTAGAACTTGTCGAAGCCGGAGCCCGTGGGCCAGCGGTCGTACGAGCCGGACACCGAGACCTCCCACGGTGGGGTCTCGTGGTACTTGCCGAAGGCAGCGGTGCTGTAGCCGTTCTGCCGCAGGATCTCGGCCAGGGTCGTGATCGTCCGTGGGCGCACGCCGGTGTTGCCGGGAAAGGCGGTGGCGAGCTCCATGATGGCGCCGGCATTGTTGGGATGGTGGTTGTGGCCGGTCAGCAGAGCCGTGCGGGTGGGGCTGCAGAGCGCGGTCGTATGGAAGCGGTTATATTTCAGGCCGCCGGCCGCCAGCTTCTCCAGCGTGGGCATGCGGATGGGTCCGCCGAAGGCGCTGCCGTGCCCGAAGCCAATGTCGTCGAGCAGCACGATCACGACGTTGGGTGCCCCTGCCGGGGCCTTCACTTCGAAGCGGGCCGGCGGCTTCACATTGCGCGCGTCCAGTTCAGTGATCGGCGGGCGCGCTGGCTCTGGAATCGGCAGGACTGTGCGGTCAAGCCTTTGCTGCGCCGACACCGTCGTGGCGGCGATGGTGAGCCCGAAACCAAGCACCGCAATGGCGATCCCCCGCTTCATGTGTCTCTCCCGTTCTCGCTGAATAGAGTCGCGCGCATCAGCGGTTCGAGGTCGTCGATCCTGCTGCCCACGGTAGTGCTCGCCCCTTGCTGCGAACGATAGTAGCGCAGAAATGTGACGATGTCGGGCTGCGCACCAGGCCGTCGCTTGGAAAGCAGGAGCTCGATTCGCACCACTCGGCCGCGTTGTCCGGGCGGTGCACGTTGTCGTAGAGCTGGCCTGCACGTTCACGGGCAGCGTGCCGATCCTTCCTTCCCACCCCTCACAAACGCCGGCGGCTCCATCGCCGGGAGGGCCGCAGTGTCGACGCCACGCGCAATCCCGATGGATGCTAGCGGGCGCACGTGAGTCCCGGTATTCGCGTCCGCACGTACGTCACGAAGTCAGGTCGGTAGTCACCACAGGTGAAGACACCCTGTTCCAGATAGCCGCGATGTTGGCGCAGAATTGAGGTGATGGCTCTCTCCCATCGCGGATCATTGCCAACCAGACCCCACAGCGTCTCGGCGGTGAAGAACGCGTGCGTGACGAACCAGCCATATCGGGCATCCACGGGTTGGTCGGCGCGTCGGCTGGCCAGGTCGGGGTGCTCCACGGCCAACTTGAGGTGCTCCTGAAGAACACCGAGGGCCGCCACTTGCCGTTGGTCGGCGGCGCTGCGCTGATACGTCAACACCCCGAACACCATGGATCCCGCCGTGACAACGGCCCCAAGAATCGTTGCTAAGTGCGCCGGCCGCTGCCATCTCAGTTCAGGGATTGCGATCCTGTCCACTGGCGGCCTCCATCGCTATGCGTAGGCGGAACGTCGGTGCCCTGGGCCCAGGCGAGTGCCGGGCGGCCCGACACCAGGAACAGCAGCGCGAGCTCGAGCGCCCGGCGCGTCCGCAGACACCCCATTCTGATCATGTCGTCAGCGGTCCCGTTCATGAGGGTCGATCGTCGGGTCCACCGACGCGCCCGCCACCACTGGCTCCGCATCAGAGCAGATCCAGCTCGTAGTTGACGATCAGGCGAAAGTCCTTGAACACCTTGGGGCCGCCGTCGTCACCATAGCCGTTGCGAAAGCGAAGCGACAGCCCCTTGACCGCCGCCACGTTGTAGATGACGTCCGCCTCCCCCTCGCGAGTCGTCGACCGCCGGCCGGTGTTCGGGCCTTCACGGTCGTTCCCCTGCGCGTAGATCAGGTGCACGCTCAAGCCCGGGACCCGGAACGGCAGCAGGGTGCTGCCGAAGTCGTACTTGGGGCCGATGCCGAAGGCCTTCTCGTTCGCCCGGTCGAAGTCCGTCACCATCAAGGCGAGGTAGCCGGGCCACGTGCCATTGTTCGTGCGGATGTTGGCCCCGTCACCCGTGACATGCGTCGCCACGCCCAGGGAGAGGCCTTTCCACAGGAGCCGCGCGGCGGCCCCCACGTTCCACGTGTTGAAGTCGGCGAGCCGCCGACCCCCGGAATTGTCCGTGAATTGCCGGATCGCCTGTGTACGAACGCCCAGGTTTTCTGCGATGATTTCGAGCCGACCGTTGGGTTGAAAAACCAAGGGGCTACGGTGGTGGTCCGTAACCCCTTGTCTTTGCTGGTTCGG
>CAWEXD010000005.1:0-33086 GCA_963812945.1 uncultured Candidatus Rokubacteria bacterium
GCTCATTGCGGGGACCGTCGCGTACGGCGTCCTTCGGCTCTACGCGTTCTGAAGAGCGGTCTCGCCACGGGTAACGCACGCGCCGCTCTGCGGCAACCGCGGCGCAATTCCGCCTCAATGCGAACCCGGCCCCAGCCCTCTCAAGGCTGAAACACGGGCTCGAATCCCGTCGGGGACAGCAACGCTTTACCCACGTCCGCCAGCATCGTCCCGGCGAAGAGCGCCCCAGGATCTGCGTCGCCGACGAACTGCCAACCGCCGTCCGCAGTTGACGTGAACCCCGGCCCGCCCCTCGGCCGCCGGCGGTGGTCATAGGTCGCGGACCCACCAGGCGACGATGGCCGACCCTACGGCTATTGCTTCGAGCGAAACTGCCCAAGGTCCCGCTCGACCCGGATCCACGCGGCGCCGTCCACGGCAAGCGCGCGTGCGGCGGCGAAGTCCTCCTCGGCACCGGCGAAGTCGCCCGCAGCCTCGCGTACCATGGCACGGCCATAGACCTGCCACGGCGACTTCGAATCCAGACGGATCGCCTCGTCGTAGTCGGTGCGCGCCCGCAGAAGGTCCCCCAGGATGAAATGCACCAGCCCGCGAGAATCAAGAAACGCCGACGTATGGGGCCGCATCGCCAGTGCCTTCTCACAGTCCGACAGCGCCTCGCTTGGCCGACGCATTAGTGCCTTGTCCCAGCAAAGGCGGTTGAAGGCTTCAGCATAGTTCGGGTTGAGTTGCGTCGCTCGGGTGAGGTCGTCGACCGCGCGGTCATATTGCCGCAAATTCTCGTGAGTGATAGCTCGGTTGTGGAAAGCTGCGGCGTTGTGTGAGTCTAGCTGGATCGACCGATCGTAGTCCTGCATGGCCCGATCGTATTGTTGTTTGAGATCGTAGGCGATTCCCCGCCTGTTGAAGGCCGAAGCATAGTTCGGATCGAGCCGAATTGCCTGGTCGAGGTCCTCTATTCCCCGATCGTAGTGCTGGAGGCGCACATACGCCCCACCACGATTGTGGAGGAGAACGGCATGGTTCGGGCTCAGCCGGATCGCGTTGCTATAGTCTTCGACCGCCGGCTCATACTGCTCCCTCGCTGAATATGCGTTGCCTCGGCTCGTCAGCACCCGCGCAGTATCAGCCTCATTGAGATGGCCGCGTTCCAGAGCACGTGTGCAGGATTCGATCCAGAGATCGGTGTTCTTGTGATCTCGCAAACATCGAGAAGTGTCGATCTTGACATACAGGAGCCATGCCATCACGGCCGCGATGAGAAACACGGCTCCGGCAAGGAAACCGAGACCTCTCTTGGCAGCCATCGTGCGTTCTCCTGGCACCCTCAAGTCAGGTCCGCGGCGGCGCCCGAACGATAGCGCGGCGCTGGCGGGTTCGGCAAGGGCGGCCGGAGGTCGGCGCGGGCGGGGCGAGATCCTCCCCCCTTGGGTCCGCGCGCCCGGTGGTGGGTGCGATCGCGCGCGCGGTCAGGCCGTGATCGTGCCCTCGACGCGGCGCGGGGTAAAGCGTCCGGTCCTGTCGGGGACACCACGCAGAGTGCTGGTTTGCTGGACTAGCCCGGATTATGCGTGAACGATGAAACAGAACAGCCACCGAGCCTCTGAACGGTGCTATAGAAGCGGTGTTGAGACGTTTCCAGGCACCGCCACGAGGAGGCTCGATGGCTACAGCCTGTATACCGCAGGTCAGCTTCGAGTTCCAAGGGCTTCGGCAGTCGGTCGTGGCCCGGTTCGACCAACCCCACGCCAGTTCGGATGGCGGGGCGCTGTTGCTCAAAGCCGTCGACGACCGGCTCGGGGTGACCGAGCGGCTGGCCGGCAGCCTGCGGGATCCGCGGCAGCCCGGCAAGATCGATCACGAGCTGATCGAGTTGGTGCGGCCGCGCGTCTACGGGATCGCCTGCGGCTACGCCGACTGCAACGACGCCGCGCGGCTGGCCCAGGACCCGGTGCACAAGCTCCTGGTCGAGCGCGATCCGCTCGCCGGCCCCGACCTGGCGTCCCAGGCGACGCTCTCCCGGTTCGAGAACGCCGTGGGGCGGCCGGCGCTCTATCTGGCGAGCGTCGGGCTGGCCGATCTCGTCATCGAGCACCATCGGGCGCGGCTCGAGGGCCGCGCCCGCCGCATCACGATCGATCTGGATCCGACCGACGATCCGACCCACGGCCAGCAGGAGTTCAGCTTCTTCAACGGGCACTACGACACTTGGTGCTACCTGCCGGTGGTGGCGACGCTGACGTTCAATGCCGAGTCGATGCAGTACGTGGTCGCCGCGGTACTGCGCCCGGGCACCAGCCCGGCCAAGCACGGCGCGATCCCGCTCCTGCGGCGCCTGCTCGCCCGGCTGCGAGTGGCCTTCCCGCGAGCGATCCTCCGGATCCGGCTGGACGGCGGGTTTGCCAGCCCCGAGGTCTTCGACTTCTTGGAGGCCGAGGGCGTCGAGTACGTCGTGGCGATGGCCAGCAATGTGCGCCTCGTCAAGCGCAGCCGCCGGCTGATGGGCCGCGCGCGGATGCTGTCCAAGGCCAGCGGCCAGACCGAGCACCTCTACGGCGAAACCCGGTATGCGGCCCGGAAGTGGAAACACAAGCGCCGGGTCATCATCAAGGCCGAGGTCGTGCGGCATCCCGGCCGCTCTCCCAAGAACAACCCCCGCTTCGTGGTCACCAATCTCGCCGACGCGCCAGAAGTGGTGTACCAGATCTACTGTGGACGGGGCGACATGGAGAATCGGCTCAAGGAGCTGCATCACGGGCTGGCGATGGACCGGACCAGTTGCCATCGGTTCCTGGCCAATCAGTTCCGGGTCCTCCTGACCGTCGCCGCGTACATCCTGTTCCAGACCCTGCAGGCTCAGGCGCAGGGCACGGCCTGTGCCGACGCGCAGGTCAGCACGCTGCGCGAGCGGCTGATCAAGCTCGCCGCGTGGGTCGAGCGCTCGGTGCGGCGCATCGTGCTGCATCTGCCCACCACGTACCCCTGGCTAACGACCTGGCGGCAGCTCGCGCTCCGCGTCGGCGCCGTACCGGCGTAAGTCCGCGAATCCCTTCACACCGACTGGCCCCAGGAACAGGTCTCTCTCCGCGGCCCAGCGAGCGCGTGTCATGAGGGCGTCACAGCGTTCCGTGGTTCGTATCGCTGCGATGCCTGGCCGCCCAACCACTCGGAAGAGGCTTCATTTGCCTCCACAGGCCAGCGAGGGCCGTGCACACCAGGCAAAACGCCGGTTCGCGCAACGGTTCACGCATAATCCGGGCTAGGGCATCGCCGGTCAGCAGCGGCCCGTAGGTGCGCGTAGCGGGCCCGCGTCAAGGGCCGCGGATGACGTTGCCCGGATTCAATGCGGGATACCGCAGATTCGCTGCTGCCGACCAGGTCGGCGATGTCCTGTTGACTGAACCCGTGCCGCAGTCGGTACGCGCGAAATCGATTCGCTGATGTCGGCATGACTCGCCGCGTCAGCGAACCAGCGTAACGATAAGCCGACCGACAGGCCGCGTGTCAACCCACGAAAATCTTAGAGTGTGACAGTCAAGAAGACGGGCGTAAAAGCTAGGCGATTAGCACGTCAATCGGCTGCGCGTCTGCGTGACGGCGCTTCGCAGGTGAAGTGCGGCGCCCAAAGCATAGACCAACGGCCCCGTCGATGCCTGCTATCGTTCTCGAACCGTAGGACCTAAGTCCAATAGGCGAGACTCGGCCCGCGACTGTAGGGTCCCTTGCAATGTCTGGACGACTCGACTGCTTGGAATGATGACTCATTGCAGGGATCAAGACTCTGGCCGGGGAATGGCGCGCGAATCAACCGCGGGCTACGTAGAGCAGTCCGACGCGCTGGTCAAGCAATACGAAAGTGTGCGGTTCGCCGATGTGCATGGCCCAGTGCTTCATCTGATCCCGATTGTCCCAAGTCTCGTGCTCGATATCGGTGCGGGAACCGGACGCGATGCGGCCGGACTCGCCGCGATGGGGCATCGGGTCGTGGCTGTCGAGCCGGTCGAGGTGTTCCGCATGAGGGCTGCGACACTACATCCGTCGCCCCTCATCGAATGGGTCGATGATGACCTGCCCCACTTGCCGGGTCTTACCGGGCGTCGCAACGCATTCGACGTCGCGATGCTTACAGCCGTGTGGATGCATCTGGATCGATCGCAACGAGAACAGGCCATGCGGAGGATCACGGAGCTGGTACGCGGCGGCGGGATCATGATCATGTCGCTTCGCCATGGCCCGGTCCCCACTGGCAGGCACATGTTTGAGGTCTCGGCCGAGGAGACTATCCAACTCGCCCGGGCCAAGGGCTGGATGGTGGCATTTCAGCTTGACGGTCAAGCCGACCTGTTCGGCCGTCCAGACGTGACATGGACGCGACTAGGCTTTCGGAAGGGGGGCGGGGACTAGGCGATCAGGTACGTCCAATCGGCTGCGGATCGGGGCCGGCTACGCTACTCCGCGTGCCCGCCTAGACACCCCTCGAATGTGAACGACGGGGCCCACAGCACACCGGCCGCAGGCCCGTCGGGGACACCACGGCTTTACTATTACAAGAGACAATTGACAACTCGCCGGGATGGCGATATAGCTCCTCAGAAGATGCTGCCCGTCGTAGGCGATCGACGAAAGAGGCAGAAATGCACCTTGGTACGATAGAAAAGTCAGGAGTGGTCAAATGAGAAACGCAACCATCCTGACTTTTTTGGCACTCTTTCCAATCCAACAGATTGCTGCGGCCCAAGATTTTCCAAAATCTCCGTCCACGTGGCAGGGAGAAACACGTGGACACAAATTTTGCTTACAAATCACGGAACCTTTAGTTCCTATAGTTGACTCTCGCCCGACGCCGAAGAAATGCGCCACGTTTTCCGCAATGCTCTCTACTTCAGTAGCCACTTCTTATGGCGACCTAGTGTCGGGTTATTTTTGTCAAGATCAATCCCAGGTGGGTTTTTTTACACTGCCACTGCCCTCTGACAACTCGATGTCTGGACCGAATATTTTCCTAGGAAAGCTGTCTATGAACCGTATTGCGGGAGCTTACTATGTAATAGAGAGCAACGATTTTCCTACACCTTACATAGGTGTTGGATTAGACCTTAACAAAGTCGAGAAATGCGTGCGTTAACGCATGGGAGCTGTGTCGTTGACTACTCGGCGAACATGGCGATCGGGAGAGAGGTTCGCTAACCCAGTGAGCGACACACCCGAACCACCGATGTCGTCCAGCCTGCAGATCGGCCGCCGTGAGAACGTAGGAACTCCTAGCCACGTTTCTCGCTTCCCGTCGCCGGGGCTCGTCCCCGCGTCGGAGCCACCACCGTTCTGGCGCGGGTCCCCGCAGTATCGGCAGCTCTGGTCAGCCGCTTGTCGCCTCGGTCAGCTGCCGTTTCGGCAGTCTCCACTTGGGGTCAATCATCGTGATCGTCGCGCTTCCCTCACGATCAGGTTATCGAAGCGGGCCTCGAGGGGAGTGCCTTCGTCACGGCTGACCACGACGGCCACATAGCCGCTGTCGTATGTGCCGTCCTGAGCCGACGCCACCTCGGTTCCGTTGATCCGGGCGCTGAGGGTAGACCCAACGCAGGTGAGCTCGAGATGGTTCGACGCATTCCCACGTCGGACGGCGTCCGAGGATTGGAATGGGACCAGGTGGACCCACCGATGGCCATCGAAATTGCTCAGAGCGAACTGGCCCGTCGCGGGAACCGCGAGAAGGGCGTAGAACTGAGCCGTACCGTCTCTGGGGTTCATGCGACAGGCTACGCCAACCCAGCGCCCTTCGGTGCCTTCCGCCAGGCGGGTATCGACGGCCACCTGGAGGTCGGCAAGCACGGAGCTGGCGGCTACCGCCCGAACGGGCTTGGCCGCGGGCGATAGCCGCAGGTGGTACTCACCTCCGACGTAGCCCTGCTCGATGGCGGGATCATCCGATTGGCTCGACAACCGACCTGCTGCGGGATTGTCGAACGAGTCTGTCAGCAAGACCTTTCCCACCTTGACGGACGTGGCACATCCAGAGACGAGGGCCCCAGCTACCAGGCAAGGGAGAACGATTCCGCCCATCACGTGCCATGAAGGGCAGCGGCGCGTCCTTCGCGGGCGATCCGTCAGTCCGTCGAGTTGCATGGTCCTCCGCGTCCGGCCCTCCTTGTCGATCGTCTCACAGGTCGAAGGCTGACGGCCTGTGAACTGATGCTCGCCAGCGCGTAGCGGCGGTCCCCGGGGAGTGGCGGCGGGCGCCTACCCGGTCCGGAGCGCCTCCGTGACCGGTAGGCGGGCGGCGCGCGCCGCGGGCAGGAGCCCGCCCAGGAGGCCGATGCCGAGCGCCCACACGAAGCCCTGGGCCAGGAGGGCCGGCGTCACGCGGAAGTCGAACGCGACCTGCGAGAAGGTGTTGAAGTTGAGCGTGGAGAGCGAGAACCCGTCGCAGTAGAGGTAGGCGAGGGCCCCGCCGACGGCGCCTCCCACCGTCGCCAGGACGAGCGCCTCGATCAGCACCGAGACGACCACCGGCAGGCCCCCGAACCCGATGGCCCGGAGCGTGGCGATCTCCACCTGGCGGCTCGCGATCGCGGAGTACATGCAGTTGAGCGCGCCGAACGTCGCGCCGATCGCCATGAACCCGGAGACCGTGTAGCCCAGCACGTTGATCAGGTTCGACAGGACGGTGGCCTGCTTCGCGTAGTACTCCGGCTCCCGCAGCGCGGTGATCGAGAAGCGGGGGTCGGCGCTGATCGAGTCCCGGAAGGTCCGGAGCCCGGCGGCCGAGCCGTCGCCGAGCCGCGCCGTCACGGACTGGTACCCCGTGCGCCGGAACGCCGACATGGTGACCTCGGCGTCCCCCCAGATCTCCGACTCGTGCACGTCGCCGCCGCTCGCGAAGTGGCCGACCACGGTCCAGTCGCTGTCCCGGAAGGCGATCCGGGCGTCGACGTCGAGCCCGGCGAACTGGCGCGCCGCCTTCCGGCCGACGATGACCTCGCGGAGGCCGCGCTGGAACGGACGCCCCTCCACGATCCGGACCTCGTCCCGCACGCCGAACGCGGTTGGCTGGACGCCGCGGAACGGGACGTTGTTGGGCTCGGTTTCCCCGTGCCGCGGGAGGTCGACCATCACCACCAGCTCGGCAGACGCGAGCGGCTGCCCCGCGGGGTCGCGGGCCACGCCGGGGAGCGTCGCGAGCAGGACGGCGGCATCCCGCGGCACGCCGCTCGAGAGCTCGGCGTCCGAGCCGGCCCGCAGCAGGATGACCCGGTCCGGGCGGCCGGTGCTGGCCAGCGTGTGCCGGAAGCCCTCGGACATCGCGAGCACCGACACGAGCACGCCCACGACGCCGGCGATCCCGACGACCACGACCAGCGACGGTCCGACGCGCTGGGGCAGGGTGCGCAGGTTCAGCAGCGTGATCGCCGCGATCTGGTGGAGCGAGCGCATGGCGGTCAGCGGTGCCCGGCCAGGGCGTCGACGATCCGGAGACGCCTCGCTCTGAGCGCGGGGGGCAGCCCGACGGCAAGCCCGAGCGCGAGGACGATCGCCGCGCCGGTCAGCCACGTGCCCGGCGTCACGTGGAGCGGGGGAAAGCGGGCGCCGATGGCCCGATTCAGGGCGGGCAGCACGCCGGTGGCCACCAGCATGCCCAGCCCGCCGGCCAGGCCGAGGAGGACGAGCGCCTCCGCCAGGACGAGCGCCGTGACCTTGCCGTCGGAGAAGCCGAGGGTCTTCAGGATGGCCAGCTCCGGGAGACGCTCGCGGACGGACTGGGCCATCGTGTTGCCGGTCATGATCAGGATGGTGAAGAACACCGCGGCCAGGATGCGGGTGACGAGGGCCCCCAGGTCGCCGATCTGCTTGGCGAACCCGACGGCGAACTCCTTCTCCGGCTGGGTCTTGGTCTCGTCGGGGGAGTTCGAGAATCGCCCGTCGATCGCGGCCGAGACGGCCCGGGCCTGGGTCGCGTCGGCGATCCGCACGACGTACCAGCCGGTCTTCCCCTTGCCGAGGAGCCGCGCCTCGTCGAAGTGCGCCACGTTGATGAGGACGACGTCGGTGTTGGCGAGGGCCGCTGGATCCTCGGCGTCGAGCGTCCCGACCAGGTCGAACTCCCAGGCGAGGGTGCCGTCCGTCTTGGCGTGGATCTCGGAGCTCATCGGCAGCTTCTGTCCGACCTTCCAGCCATAGCGCTGGACGAGGCGCACGCCCGCCACCGCGCCGCTGCGCGTCCGGACGAAGGCGTCGCGCTGATCGGGCGCGATCGTGAACTCCGGATACATGTCGAGATAGCGCTGGGGGTCGACCGCGAAGACGGGGAACGCGTTGCTCTCGTTCTGGTACTTCGCGCCGAACCACTCGGCGCTGGCCACTCCGACGACGCCCGGCACCTGCTCGATCTGCCGCAGATGCGAGATGGGCAGGAGCTCGATGATGGAATAGCGCGCGGTGGTGAGGAGACGCTTGGCGTCCGCGCTGTCGGCGCCCGACTCGAAGGCGACGGTTACGGCCTGGAGCAGGCCGAAGAGCAGGAAGGCGACGAACACGGACAGGAGCGTCAGGACCGTGCGCGTCTTCCGCCGGAAGAGCCCGGCCCAGAGGAGGGGAAGGTAGCGCATCACGGGGTCAGGCCTTTACTTCCATACAATCCGGATCTGGCTCGACGGGGCGGGGTGAATCGTTTGGAAGTCAAGGCCTGACCCCATTCAGCGTGCCCTTGTCGAGGAGGAGCCGGCGGCGGGCGTACTCCGCGGCCTTCGGGTCGTGCGTGACCATCACGACCGTCTTGCCGTGCTCCCGGTTCAGCATCTGCAAGAGGCTCAGGATCTCGGCCGCCGTCGCGCGATCGAGGTCGCCGGTCGGCTCGTCGCAGATGAGGAGCGTCGGATCGGACACGATGGCGCGGGCGATCGCGACCCGCTGCTCCTGCCCGCCCGAGAGCTCGCGCGGCTTGTGGCTCGCGCGGTCGGCGAGCCCGACGAGCGCGAGCGCGATGCCGGCACGGCGCCGCCGCTCGGCCGCCGACAGCGAGGTCAGGAGGAGCGGCAGCTCGACGTTCCGCTGGGCCGAGAGCACGGGCATGAGGTTGTAGAACTGGAAGACGAAGCCGACGTGGGCCGCCCGCCACCGGGTCAGGTCTCCCCGCGAGAGCTGATCGATGCGCTCGCCGCCGACGACGATCTGTCCGCCGCTGGGCGTGTCCAGCCCGCCGATGAGGTTGAGCAGGGTGGTCTTGCCGGAGCCCGACGGCCCCATCAGCGCGAGGAAGTCCCCGGCGGGGATGTCGAGATCGACGCCGTGGAGGACCTCGATCCGCTCGCTGCCGCGCTGGTAGGTCTTCGTGACGCCGCGGATCTCGACCAGGGCCATCGTGACGGAGGGGATGCCGGGCCCGGGGCCAGCGGCCGGCGCCCCGCCTATCCTCCCTCGCTCAGCCTGACGGCGGCGCCGTCCCGGAGCGAGTCCGGAGGGGACACGACGACGCGCTCGCCGGGCCGGAGGCCGCTCAGCACCTGGCGCTCCGCCCCGACGGTCTGGCCCGGCGCGACGCGCCGCCGCTCCACCTTGCCCTCGGCGTAGACGAACACGACCGCCTGGTCGCCGTCGGGGCGCACCGCCTCGGCGGGCACGAGGACGCCGGTCCGCGCCGGCACGCTACCCGGCGCCTCGGGCCGCGCCCGCTCCAGGAACTGGACGCGCGCGCCCATGTCGGGCACGATCCGCGGGTCCCTCTGCTTGAGGGCGATCCGGACCTTGACCGTGGCCTTGCTGCGATCGGCGGTCGGGATGATGGCGATCACCTCGGCCGGGATCCTGGAGTCGGGGTAGGCGTTCAGCGTCGCCTCGACCGGCTGTCCCGGCTTGACGCGGTTGATGAACGCCTCGTTGACGTCCACCTGGATCTCGAGCGAGTCCATGTCGACGATGGTGCCGATGCCGGTGCGGGTGAAGCCGCCGCCGGCGGAGATCGGCGAGATCATCTCCCCGGGCTGGGCCGACTTCGCGACGACCATGCCGCTGAACGGCGCACGGATCACGGTGTTGGCCACCTGCACGTCGGCGACCGCCACCGCCTCCTGGGCCACCCGGATCTGCTCGCCGGCGGCGACCAGCCGGGCCCGGAGCATGTCACGCTGGGCGCGCGCGGTGTCGAGGGCCTGCGGCGTGGTCACCTCGGCCACCGCGACCGATTCCTGGGCGACCCGGACCTGCTCCTGGCCGGCCGCGAGCCGGGCCCGCAGGGCGTCGCGCTGGGCCCGCGCGGTGTCGAGCGACTGCGCCGCGACGAGCTGGCGCTCGAAGAGCTCGCGCTGCCGCTCGTGCTCCCGTTCGGCCTGCTCGAGCTGGGCCTGGATCTCGGTCACCTGCGACCGGGCGGCAGCCAGCTGCGCCCGCGCCGTCGCGAGCTGCGCCTGGCGGGCGAAGAGGTCACGCTGCCGCTCGTGCTCCCGCTCGGCCTGGTCGAGCTGGGCCTGGATCTCGGCCACCTGCGACCGGGCGGCGCCGAGCTGCGCCCGCGTGAGGGCGAGCTGCGCCTTGGCCTCCGTGTCGTCGAGCCGGGCCAGCACGGCGCCCTCCTCGACGCGCATGCCCTCCTCGATCAGCACCTCGGTCACCTTGCCGGTCACCTTGGCCGACACGGTGGCCTGTCGGCGCGCGGTCACGTAGCCGCTGGCGTCCAGCACGGAGCTCCCGTCCGCGCCCTGGCCGGCCGCCCGCGCCGTGGCCGTGCGCACGGTGGGCGGGGCGGACCTCGCCAGGGTGAGCCAGAGCAGGCCGCCGGCGAGCGTCAGGAGCGCCACGCCGGCCAGGACGAGCCGGCCCGTCCGGGCGCGCGGCGCGCGCGCGTCCTTGTCGATGCGCAGCTGCTTGAGCAGGTCCGACGTGTCCATGGATTCGAGGCCTCGGCGCACTGCGAGGGACTCTCTCAGTGTGCCACAGGGCCCATGGCGGTCCGTCACGCCGCCGGGGCAGGGGGACCCGCGCGGTCACACCCGCGCGGCTCGAGGGAATCGGGCTGTGGGTGGGAGCCCGCGCTCGCGCTCCGCCTCTCCGGAGGAGCGCGAGCGCGGCCCGGCTACTCGGGTAGCCCCTGGAGCGCGTACATCAGGACCAGCGCCGGCGTCGGCTTGCCGATGGCGCCGAACCACTTGGCGTAGATCGCGCCGATCGCCCCGGAGCGGTAGATGCGGGCCAGAGCCCGGTTGGCGACCAACCGGAACGCGGAGTCGTCCCGCCGCACCATGAACCCGTAGGGCTCGTACGAGAGGTCCTCCGAGATCAGCGCGTAGCGGGCCGTGCCGCGGGCCTGGAGCACCAGCCCGACCAGGATGGTGCGGTCGGACGCGTAGGCCTCGATCTTGGAAGTCTGGAGCCCCGCGAGTCCCTCGTCGTGGTCCTTCATGGGCACGACCGTCGCCGCGAGGGACGTCGTGCGCAGGAAGTCGGCGAGCGCCCGCTCGGTCGTCGTCCCCGAGACGACGCCGATCCGCTTCCCGGCCATGTCGCCCAGCGTGCGGACGCCCGAGCCCTCGACGATGAGCAGGCTGGCGCCGTCGACGAAGGTCATCATCGTGAAGTCGACCTTCTCCTGCCGGGACAAGGACGCCGTCGTCGAGCCGCACTCGATGTCGACGGTGCCGTTGGCCACCGCGTCGACGCGGTTCTCGGGCGTGACGGGCTCCCAGCGCACGGCGAGGCTCCCGAGCTTCAGCTCGTTCTGCACCGCCACCGCGATCTCCTGGCAGAGGTCGATCGAGTAGCCGGTCGGCTTCCCGTCCGTGCCGACGAAGGAGAAGGGGAGGGAGTTCTGGCGGAAGCCCATGGTCAGGGTGCCGGTGTCCTTGACCTTCTTGAGTGTGCCCGTGAGCGTCTGCGCCTGGCTCGTCGCGCCCGCCAGGACCATCGCCATCACCGCCAGAGCGATCACCGCGCGTCGCTGCATCGGAGCCTCCCAGTCTGACCCGATCGATTCGAGGTTCGTCGTACCGGAACCGCGCTTGGTGCCCGTAGTCTATCGGCGGGCGTCGACATCGTCAAACGCGCCCGGCGCTGGCGCCGGCATCGAGCGCGGCCGCGCGCACGACGATCACTCTGCCGTGCGAATGCCGGTGACGAAGTAGCTGGTCTCCCCGAAGCACCTCGGGAGGCCGCGATGCTCGCGGTAGTGGACGACGACGCGCTTCCCGAGCGCGTCATTGATCTTCGGCGTGAGGATCTCGTCCCGCACGCTGAACTCCCAGATGACCGGAGTGACGCCCGGGACGATGGACATCGCGAGCTCGCCCTCGTACGTCTTGCAGATCCAGCCCTTGCTCGAGAACTTCTGGAGGATCCCGGCCCGCTCGCCCTCCGAGTAGGCCCAGGACAGGGTGCCCCACAGGTAGAGCCCGACGACCAGGAGCGCCAGGAGCAGGAGAACCCCGAGGATCGAGCCCACCCGGCCGACGCTCATCGCGGCTGCCGCTCCATGGCTCTACCGTACACCCGGAACGCGCCGCGCGACCACCGCGGGGCGGTGCCGGCCGGCGCGTGCCGCCTCGTCGCCCTGCTATGATGCGGGACCATGACCGGCGGCCCGTGCCGGACCGGCCATCGACAACCGCGGGCACTCGACAAGAGGAGATGGGCATGAGCTCGAATGGCAAG
This sequence comes from uncultured Candidatus Rokubacteria bacterium, assembly GCA_963812945.1. Taxonomy (GTDB): domain Bacteria; phylum Methylomirabilota; class Methylomirabilia; order Rokubacteriales; family DASRDR01; genus DASRDR01. The sequence goes on from CAWEXD010000005.1 coordinate 12,637, forward strand.
ATTGCGATCGTCACCGGCGCGGGGAGCGGCATCGGCAAGGCCAGCGCGGTCACGCTCCTGAAGAACGGCTACTCCGTCGCGCTGGCCGGGCGTCGCGCGGACGCCCTCGCGCAGGCGATCAAGGAAGCGGGGCCGGACGGCGCGCGGGCGCTCGCGGTGCCGACTGACGTCGCCGACCCGGCCTCCGTGCACGCGCTCTTCGCCCGGACGAAGGAGCGGTTCGGACGGCTCGACCTCCTGTTCAACAACGCGGGAGGCAACGCTCCCGGGATCCCGCTCGAGGACCTGACCTACGAGCAGTGGCTGAAGGTCGTCAACGTGAACCTGACGGGAGTCTTCCTGTGCACGCAGGAGGCGTTCCGGCTGATGAAGGCGCAGACTCCGCGCGGGGGCCGGATCATCAACAACGGCTCGATCTCGGCGCACACGCCGCGGCCGAACTCCGCCCCCTACACGGCGACGAAGCACGCCGTCACGGGTCTCACCAAGGTCACGTCGCTCGACGGCCGGAAGTACGACATCGCGTGCGGACAGATCGACGTCGGCAACGCCCTCACCGAGATGGCGGCCCGGATGGCGCAGGGTGTGCCGCAAGCCGACGGCCGGACGGCCGTCGAGCCCCTGATGGACGTCCAGCACGTGGCCGACACCGTGCTCCACATGGCGAGCCTGCCGCTCGACGCGAACGTCCTCTTCGTCACCGTCATGGCGACCAGGATGCCGTACGTCGGACGCGGGTGAGCCGTCCCGCCCCTCCGGCGCCGGGTCAGCGGACGTGCCAGGCCTGCGTGAGGGGCTTGGCGCCGTTCAACTCCCCGTAGCCGGCCCCGGTCGTCCCGCCGGGGCTCGGCCCGAAGTAGCGCGGATCGATCGGCTCGGCCGCGGGCTGGTACCTGACGTCGCAGGAGAGCCGCACCCGCCCGAGGGGGGAGTGGTTGTCCAGCGAGCCGTGCAACGTGAGCATGCCGAAGACGCAGACGTCGCCGGCCCGGAAGTCCGCGGTCAGAAGGCGGCAGTCGCGGCTCTCGGCGAACTCGGCGAAGTCGGCCGCCAGCTGGGCGCGGCGCGAGGTGTCGTACACGACGTCGAACCCCTGGACCCCGTCGTGCAGGTCGGTGAAGCGGTGCGACCCCTCCGCGATCACGAGGGGTCCGTCGGTCGCCGGGACGTCGCCGAGCGGCACCCATGCGGTGTAGACGCGCGGGGTGGCTCGCGCGAAGAACGGGGCGTCGAAGTGGAGGCCGGTCGTGCGGCCGACGGGGGCCGCGCGGAGGAACATGTAGTCGTGGGCGCGGACCGGCGCCCCCGCGATCCGGGCGAGGGCGGCGTGGAGCCACGTGCCGTGGGTCACCCGGCGGAGAGCCGGCCCCTCGCTGACCGACTTCCAGAACGCGCCCAGATCGCCGACCAGCTCGGCCCGCCGGCTCTCGCCGGTCGCGATCCCCTCGGCGGCCGGCGAGCGGATCTCGCCGACGTCGACGAGCCGCCCGAGCACCTCGACCCGGGCGGCCTGCACGTCGGCCACGTCGAGGGCGCCGCGCAGGAACACGTAGCCGTCCTCGGCGAGCCGCCGCCCGAGCTCCTCGCTGGCGGCCGCCGCGCTGCTCTCCCGAAGCTCGCCGACGCGCGCGTCGGGGAGCGGCCGCCCCTGCGTCCAGCACACGCCGGACGCCAGGCCGTGAGCCGCGTTGACAGCGCTTCCGGACGGTGACGTCATCCCGGGCCCTCCTCGCCGCGGCGGCCGAGGCTCTCGGCCTCGGGACCGGAGCCGCCCGGTCAGGGTACCATGGCGTCGATGCAGCGATTCGTGGCTGCTCTGCTGCTCGGGATGCCGCTCCTCGCCGGGTGCGCCAGCCCCCGACCGGAGTGGCTGCAGCAGGAGGACGAGGCGTGCTTCCGCAACCGCACCTTCGCGGAGGCGATCCCGCCGGAGCACTGGGGCAATCCGGTTCGTGACCCTTGCTGGCGCTATCGCGGCGGCCGCATGGGTCCGTGATCAAGGAGTTCTGCAGATGACTCGTCGGGTCCACACGATCCTGGGACTTCTCGCGCTCACCCTGGCGGCCTGCTCCGGGCAGCCGGCCGGGCACCACCACGCCGGGGCCGCCGCGGCCGCGCCGCCGATGCTCCTCGACGGTCTCGGACGCCACCACCAGACCATCACGACGACCTCGCGCGACGCCCAGGCGTACTTCGACCAGGGGCTCCGGCTCGTGTACGGGTTCAACCACCTCGAGGCCGAGCGCGCCTTCCGCGAGGGGACACGCCTCGATCCCGAGTGCGCGATGTGCTACTGGGGCATCGCGCTCACCCACGGATCGAACTACAACAGCCCGACCGATCCCGAGCGGGAGAAGGCCGCCTTCACGGCCATCCAGCGGGCCGTGGTTCTGGCGGGCCGCGTCACGGACCGCGAGCGAGCAACCATCGAGGCTCTCGCGAAGCGGCACGCGGACACGCCGCCCGCCGACCGCACCGCGCTCGACCGCGCGTACGCCGACGCGATGCGCGACGTGTCGCAGCGCTTCCCCGAGGACCTCGACGCCGCCACGCTCTTCGCCGACGCCCTGATGAATCTCCGTCCGTGGGACCTGTGGAAGCCGGACGGCAGCATGCAGCCGGAGACCCCGGAGATCCTCGCGACGCTCGAGCGCGTGATGCGGGCCAGCCCCGATCATCCCGGCGCGCTGCACCTCTACATCCACGCCGTCGAGGCCGGCCCCGACCCGCGCCGGGGCGAGGCCGCGGCCGACCGGCTGGCGCCGCTCATGCCTGGCGTCGGGCACATGGTCCACATGCCGTCCCACATCTACCTCCGGATCGGCCGCTATGCCGACGCCGTGGACGTGAACGTCGGAGCGGTGAAGGCGGACCGAGCGTACCTGGCGAAGGGCAGGTCGAATCCCATGGTGGGCGGGCTCTACTATCCGCACAACCTCGACATGCTCTGGCAGGCGGCCAGCATGGACGGGCGGGGGGCGGAGACGATCCGGGCCGCGCGCGAGTTCGCGGAGTCCGTGCCGCCCGCCATGCTTCGTGAGATGCCGGACATGGAGACCGGGCCCTCGGCCCCGCTGTTCGCGCTGGCCCGGTTTGGACGCTGGGAGGAGATCCTCCGCCAGCCGGCGCCGCCCGCGGAGTTCCCCTACGTGACGGGGGCCTGGCGCTACACGCGGGGGCTCGCGTTCGTCGCCACGGGGCGCAGGGCCGAGGCCGAGGCGGAGCTGGCCGCGCTTCGCCAGGTTGCGGACCGCACACCGGCCGACCGGGCGCTCGCGAGCTTCTTCAAGACGAAGGCGATCCTCGCGCTCGCGGTCAACGTCCTCGCGGGGGAGATCGCCGCGCGGTCGGGGCAGACCGACGTGGCCGTCAGGCACCTCCTCGCCGCGGTGGCCGAGCAGGACGGCCACTGGTTCAGCGAGCCGCCGGTCTGGTATTTCCCCGTGCGGCAGTCACTGGGCGCGGCGCTCCTGGCCGGCGGGCGTGCCGTCGAGGCCGAGGCGGTGTACCGGGACGACCTCAAGCGGAACCCCGAGAACGGATGGTCGCTCTACGGGCTGGCCCGGAGCCTTCGGGCCCAGGGCAAGACGGCCGAGGCCGCCACTATCGAGGCGCGGTTCCAGAAAGCCTGGGCCCGCGCCGACGTGACGCTCTCCGCCTCGCGGTTCTGAAGGAGCGCTCGGCAGACTTCGCCGTCGTGGGGGAATTGTCGGGCTTTGCCTGACAACGGATTTGCCCGGCCACCGTCGATAATCGAGTAGCCGCGATCCTGCGTCATCGCGGCCGGGCGGCCACCAGTGGCGGGCCGCCGGGAGGTGCGGATGCGGGTTCTCCTGCTCGGGGTGGGCGGCTTCATCGGCTCGCATCTCGTCGACCGATTGCTCAGCGAGCCGAGCTACGAGGTCGAGGGCCTCGACCTCAGCGACGAGAAGCTCGAATCGGCCCGCTTCCTGCCGAAGTTCACGTTCGTCCGGGGCGACATCCGGCACGAGCGCGACACCATGCGGGCCATGATCGACCGCGCCGACGTGGTGGTCGACCTGATCGCCCACGCGACGCCGAGCCTCTACGTGGCGAAGCCGCTGGAGGTCTTCGAGCTGAATTTCATGGAGAACCTCCACATCGCCGAGGCCTGTGTCGAGAAGGGCAAGCGCCTCGTGCAGTTCTCCTCCTGCGAGGTCTACGGCAAGACCCTGGCCGCGGTGGCGCCCGACGAGCTCGCGGACCCCGATGACATCCGGCACGCGCTGTTCAACGAGGACACGACCGACTTCATCCTTGGTCCGGTGGGCAAGCATCGCTGGATCTACAGCTGCGCCAAGCAGCTCCTCGAGCGGGTGATCCACGCGTACGGTCTCCGGGAAGGATTGAACTGGTCGGTGGTCCGGCCCTTCAACTTCATCGGGCCCCGGATCGACTACCTCACGACGGACCAGGACGGCAACCCCCGGGTGTTCTCCCACTTCATGACCGCCCTCCTCGAGGGCACCCAGATGAAGCTGGTCAACGGCGGCCGCCACCGGCGCTGCTACACCTACATCGACGACGCGGTCGACTGCATCGAGCGGATCGTCGCGAACCCGGGCGGGGTGTGCGACCGGCAGATCTTCAACGTGGGCAGCCCGCAGAACGAGCTGTCGATCCGCGAGCTGGCCGAGCGGATGCGCGACCTCTACGACAGGAAGTTCCGGAAGCCCGGCCAGCGCCTGCCGGACCTCGTGGACGTCGACGACCGCGACTTCTACGGCGAGGGGTACGAGGACTCGGACCGCCGGATCCCGGACATCACCAAGGCCTGGACCCTGCTCGGCTGGCGACCGAAGTACGACCTCGACGAGACCATCGAACGGAGCATGGTGGGGTTCGCCCCTTACGCCTCCGGCGCCGCCCCCTGATGGGTGCCGGGGAGCCGGCCCCGGGCGCGCGCCGGCTCGCCATCGCGATTCCCGCGTACAACGCCGCCGAGACCCTCGAGAGCGTCTTCGCCCGTATCCCGCCCGAGATCGTCGCTCGCACGGCCCACTACGTCGTCGTCGACGACGGCAGCACGGACGCGACCGCGGCCGTGGCGCGCCGACTCCGGTCGCGCTTCCCGACCCTCGACCTGATCGAGCACCCGGAGAACCGAGGCTACGGGGGAGCCGCGCAGAGCGGGCTCGAGCGAGCGCTGGAGCTCGGGGCGGACCTCGTCGTCTGGCTTCACGGTGACGGGCAATACGCGCCGGAGTCGATCCCTGCGCTCCTGGCCCCGCTGGACGCCGGCCGCGCGGACATCGTCCAGGGCTCGCGCTTGCGGGGAGGCGGAGCCCTCGAGGGCGGAATGCCCCTGTACAAGTACGTCGCCAATCGCGGGCTGACCTGGATGGAGAACCGGATCTTCGGGCTCGGGCTGGCCGAGTACCACAGCGGCTACATGCTGTACCGCCGGGCTGCCCTCGAGGCCATCCCCTTCCGGCGCTTCACGACGCGGGGGTTCGTCTTCGACCAGGAGATGCTCGTGGCGGCCCGGATCCTGGGCCTCCGGGTGGTCGACCTGCCGATTCCCACGCGCTACGCGGGGGAGCGGTCGTACCTCCGGCCGATCCCGTACGGCCTCGCCGTGCTGAAGCTCATGGGTCGCTACCTTCGGGGCGACTACCACCGCCTGGTCGAGGGGAGACCGTCCCTCTCTCGGTAGTGTCTCGGCCCCGGCGCCGGCTCGTTCGCGCCTGCGTCCCGTCAGCGGAGAAGCGCGGCGTGCTGGTCGAGGAGCGGCAGCACCCGCTCGCGACCCTCGGACGGGAGCGGGACCACGACGCGGTCGATTCCCGCCTCGCGGTATCGCTCGACGGTCGATGCGTCGGCCTTCCCCCCGAACACCGAGACCGAGATCGTCTTCGGGTCGCGCCCCGCGCGCCTGGCCTCGGCCCGGAGCTCTCCCAGCTGGGCCAGGACCGTGTCGACGCCCGCGCGGCCGCGCGGGAACCATCCGTCGCAGAAATCGACCACGCGCCGCAGCGTGTGCGGCCCCTCCCCGCCGAGGAGGACGGGCGGGTGCGGCCGCTGGACCGGCTTCGGATAGGACCAGATGCGATCGAAGCGCACGAACTCGCCGTGGAACTCGGCCTCGTCCTGGGTCCAGATCGCCTTCATCGCCAGGACCCGCTCGCGCATCACGCGGAAGCGCGTGGGGAAGGCCGTCCCGTGGTGCTCCATCTCCTCGGCGTTCCAGCCGGCGCCGACGCCGAAGAGGACGCGCCCATTCGACAGGAGGTCCAGGCTGGCGACGACCTTGGCCAGCACGATCGGGTCGTGCTCGATGACCAGGCAGATCCCGGTGCCGACCCGAAGCCGCGACGTCGCCGCCGCGGCGGCCATGAGCCCGATGAAGGGGTCGAGGGTGTGCGCGTACTCCTTGGGCAGGTCTCCGCCACTCGGCCAGGGCGTCCGCCGGCTCACCGGGATGTGCGTGTGCTCGGTCACGAAGAGAGACTCGAAGCCCCGCTCCTCGAGGGCCCGCGCCAGCTCGTCGATGCGGATCGAGTACTCGGTCGGGAAGATGAAAGCGCCGATTTCCATGTCCTGCCTCCTCGGAGCGGGGGTCGATGTCGAGGCCGCGTCCCCATGAGCGGAGCCGGCTCGCCCTTACTCTCTCACAGGTGACGGCCGTCGCCTCGGCCGCGCCCGAGGCCCGCCTTGACTTGTCCGGAGCCGCTGCCGAGAATGGCGCCGTCGCCGTGCTGGCGCCCGAAGACGCTCGAACCCGTCCAACCCCGGGAGGTCCCCGATGAACCTGGGAAGCCTGGTCCGTGTCGGCCTGACCGGTCTCGCGAGCGCACTCTTCGCGATCGTCGCCCTGGCGCCGGCGGAGGGGAAGGTGCTGCGCACGAACCTCCGCGCGGACCCGGCGATGGTCGACCCGGTGACGTACTCGGAGCTGGTGGCCGGTGACGTGATGAAGAATCTCTACGAGGGGTTCACCGACACCGACAAGGACGGGAACGTGGTCCCCGCCCTGGCCGTCCGGTGGGAGGCCCATCCGGACAACAAGGGCTTCCGGTTCCAGCTCCGCAAGGGCGTGAAGTTCCACAGCGGCCGGGAGTTCACGGCGAAGGACGTCAAGTGGACCTTCGAGCAGATCCTCCTGCCGGGGAACAAGGGCGGGCTCACGCTCACCTACCTGAAGGACCTGGAGGGGGCGAAGGACATCCAGGACGGCAAGGCCACGCAGCTCTCGGGCGTCAAGGTCATCGACCCGTACACGGTCGAGGTGCGGTTCGTGAGCCCCGACGTCCTCTTCCCGATCTATCCGTTCCAGTTCATGGACAGCGGGATCGTGGCCGAGCACGGGGCCGACTGGCACACGAAGGCGTCGGCCGGGACCGGTCCCTTCAAGTTCGTGCACTGGAAGCGCGGGCAGGAGGTCCGGCTCGCGGCCCACAAGGAGTACTGGGGCGGCGCGCCGCTCGTCGACGAGGTCGCGATGCTGGTCGTGCCGAGCTACGACACGGCGGTGTCGATGTACGAGGCCAACGCCCTCGACGTGATCGAGCTCGAGGCGATCCAGGCCCGCCGCGTGCTGAAGGACCCGCAGTTCAAGGACCAGATCCTGGCGGTGCCGGCGGCCCAGATTCGCTTCCTGGGCATGAACCAGAACCTCTACGAGCCCTTCAAGGACAAGCGGGTCCGGGAGGCGATCTGTCTGTCGTTCGACCGCGAGGGCATGGTCAAGGGGCTCTACGGCGGCGCCGGGGCGCCCCTTTACGGCCAGATGACGCCGGGTGTCGCCGGCTACAACCCGAACGTCAAGCCGATCCCGTACGACCCGGCCCGGGCGAAGCGGCTCATGGCCGACGCGGGCTATCCCGACGGCAAGGGCCTGCCCCCGGTCAAGATCACCTGCGAGCCCACCTTCAAGGACGAGCTGGCGTACTACGCGGATCAGTTCAAGAAGGTGCTCGGCATGCCGGTCGAGATCGAGATCCAGGAGCGCGGCACGTTCATCAAGCGGATGAACGCCGGCGAGGTGCCGTTCTTCCCGTGGGGCTGGACGGCCGGGTACCCGGACGCGATGTACTTCCTCTCCCAGGTCTGGTACGGGCCGAGCCCCTACAACCGGGCCCGCTGGAAGAACGCCGAGTTCGACCAGCTGATCGTCCGGGCCCAGGCCACGGCGGACGCGCCGGCGCGGTACAAGCTCTACCATGACGCCGAGCAGGTGCTCCTCTCCGACTGGGGGACTTGCCCTCTCGTGGTGCGGATGCAGATCGCGCTCCGGAAGCCGAACGTGCAGGGCGTGCACCTGACGCCCTTCCGGTTCCTGCCCTTCAAGACCGTCAAGCTCGACTGAGAGCCCGGGGGGCGGCGGGACGTCTCGGCTGACCGCGGGCCCCTCGGCCGGAATGAGGACGCGCGGGTGAGGAAATATGCGCTCCGCCGCGTGCTCGGGCTCCTGCCCGTCCTGATGACGGCCGTCGTCCTGACGTTCGTCGCCAACCAATTCGTCCCCGGCGACCCGATCATGACGCTCCTGAGCGACAAGTCGGGGGACGCCGCGCTCGAGGCGCGGCTCCGCGCGGAGTACGGCCTCGACCGGCCGCTCTGGCGACAGTTCGTGACCTACGTCGGCGGCATCGTCCGGGGCGACTTCGGGCTCTCGTTCCGGTTCGCCAGCACGCCGGTGATCGACGTCATCGCGCCGGGGCTCCTGGTGACCCCGCTCCTGGCCGCGGGGGCCCTCCTGCTCGCGGTGCCGCTCGGCGTGGCCCTGGGGACGTTCGCGGCCCTTCGGCGGAACTCGCTCTGGGACACCCTCGTGGTCCTCGGGCTCGTGGCGGGGACCTCGATCCCGAACTTCGCCATGGCCGCGTTCCTCGTCTACCTGCTCAGCGTCCGGCTCGGATGGCTCCCGGTGGCGGGCTGGGGCGGCCTCTCGCAGGCGGTCCTGCCGATGCTCCTGCTGGCGATCCCGCCGACCGCCTACGTCGCACGGCTGTCGCGCACCTACATGCTGGAGGTCCTCCAGCAGGACTACATCCGCACGGCCCGCGCGAAGGGTCTGAGCCGCCGGCTCGTGATCTACCGCCACGCGCTCCGCAACACGCTGGTGCCGCTCCTGACCACGATCGGCATCATCCTCGGCGGGCTCCTGTCGGGCACGTTCGTCGTGGAGACGCTCTTCAACATCCCCGGGCTCGGGCGGATGGCGATCCAGGCGATCTTCGCCCGCGACTATCCGGTGACGATGGCCATCGTGCTCCTCTTCACGTTCTTCTACACCGGGATCAACCTGGTGGTGGATCTCCTCTACGGGGTGATCGATCCGCGGATCCGCCTGAGCACCGGTCGGGCGGGACGGGCGTGACGGGGGCCGGGGCGCCCGTGGCGGCGCTGGCCGCGCTCGACGAGCGCGCGGGCGGGGACTTCTGGCGCCGCTTCCGGCGGAGTCGCAACGCCTGCCTCGGCGGGGCCTTGGTCGTTCTCGTCACGGGCGCGGCGCTGGGAACGCCGTGGCTCGCGCCCTATGACTATGGAGATACCGATCTCCTGGCCGTCTGGGCCGAGCCCTCGCGCGCCCACGTGCTCGGCAGGGACGCCCTCGGACGCGACGTGCTGAGCCGCCTCATCGTCGGCGCCCGGGTGTCGCTGCTGGTCGCCGTGTCCGTGCTCGCGCTGACGCTGACGGTCGGCACGCTGGCGGGGATGGTTGCCGGGTACTTCGGCGGGTGGATCGACACGGTGCTCATGCGAGGGGCCGACATCGTCTTCGCCTTCCCGGAGCTGATCCTCGCGATCCTGGTCGCGGCGATGCTGGGGCCGGGGACGCCGACGGTGATCGTCGCCCTCGCGATCGTCTGGTGGCCCGGGATCGCCCGGCTGACGCGGTCGCTCACGCTCTCGCTCCGGACCGAGCTCTTCGTCGACGCGGCGGTGGTCAGCGCCACCCGGCCCATGCGGATCCTCCTCCGCCACGTCCTGCCGAACATCGTGCCGCCGCTGATCGTCCGCGCCTCGATCGGGGTCGGCTTCATCGTGATGGCCGAGGCGACGCTGAGCTTTCTCGGCATCGGCGTCCAGGAGCCCCTGCCGACCTGGGGCGGGATGATCCGGGACGGCCTGGTCGCCCTCCGCACCGAGCCGTACCTCGCCCTGTCGGCGAGCGCCGCGCTCGGCGTCACCATCATCGGCTTCAACCTCCTGGGCGACGGGCTCCGCGACCTGCTGGACCCGCGGGTGCGCGACCGGTGAGGGAGCGTGGTAGCCGAGGACGCCCGGCCGGGAGCGAAGCCGCCCTGCTCGAGGTGCGCGACCTCTCGTCTCGTTCGCGACGCCGCGCGGATCGCGTCACGGGCGCTCGACGACGTCTCGCTGACCGTCCGGGAGGGCGAGGTCGTCGGGCTCGTGGGCGAGAGCGGGTCGGGCAAGTCGGTGACCGCGCTCTCGATCCTCGGGCTCCTCGGCGAGCAGGGCGCGGGTCGACGCGGGGCAGATCCGCCTCGAGGGCGCGGGATCTCGTGCCGCTGCCCGAGCGCGAGTGGCTCGGCGATGCGCGGGCGCCGGGTCGCGATGGTATTCCAGGAGCCGATGACCAGCCTGAACCCGCTCCTCCCGGTCGGCTTCCAGGTGGCCGAGGTGCTCGAGGAGCATCTCGGCCTCGGCCGCGCGGGAGGCCCACCTGCGGGCCATCGAGCTCTTCCGCGACGTCGGCATTCCCGACGCCGGCCGCCGCGTCGACGACTACCCGCACCAGCTCTCGGGCGGCATGCGCCAGCGCGTCATGATGGCGATGGCGATGGCGTGTCGGCCGCGCCTCCTGATCGGCGACGAGCCGACGACTGCGCTCGACGTGACCATCCAGGCGCAGATCCTCGGGCTCTTGCGGGACCTCGGCCGGGCGGCGGGCACGGCGGTGCTGCTCATCAGCCATGACCTCGGCGTCGTGGCGTCGATGGCGAGCCGCGTGGTCGTCATGTACGCGGGAGAGGTCGTGGAGGAGGCGCCCGCGCGAGACCTGTTCGCGCGTCCCGCGCACCCGTACACGCGCCTTCTGCTGGCGGTGGTCCCGCGCGTCCACGAGAAGCGAGCCCGGCTGTCGGCGATCGCGGGCAGCATCCCGCCGCCGACGGCGCCTCCCGGCCGGCTGCCGCTTCCACCCCCGCTGCCCCGACGCGATCCCCCTCTGCCGCGAGGCCGCCCCGACCCTCGACCCCCACGGCCCCGCCCGCCACGTCCGCTGCTGGCGCGCCCGACGGGGTCAGACTTTCACTTCCGGACATTTCTTCGCCCGGGAGCGGCAGTGACGAAAATGTCGCAGAAGTGAAAGTCTGACCCCGCTCCTCTGCTGCGACGGCCTGGTGCGGGAGTTTCAGGCGGGGGCAGGGGTGCTGCGAGCGGTGGACGACGTCAGCTTCGAGATCGGCGCGGGGGAGACGCTGGGGCTCGTCGGCGAGAGCGGGTGCGGGAAGACGACGGTCGGGCGGCTGATCCTGCGGCTCCTCCCGGCGACCGGCCGGGCGGATCGTGTTCGACGGCGAGGACGTGACCCACCTCCCCGAGCGCGCGCCTCCGGGAGTTCCGGCGCCAGGTGCAGGTGGTCTTCCAGGACCCCTACTCGTCGCTCAACCCGCGGCTCACCGTCCGCGACATCGTCGGCGAGCCGCTCCGGAACTTCGGCGCGACGCGCCGGGCGGCCGCCGACGCGCGTGGCGGAGCTGCTCGACACGGTCGGCCTGCCGCCGGCGTACATGAGCCGTTACCCGCACGCCTTCAGCGGCGGCCAGCGTCAGCGGATCGGCATCGCGCGGGCGCTCGCGCTCGGCCCGCGCCTGCTCGTGTGCGACGAGGCCGTCTCGTCGCTCGACGTCTCCGTCCAGGCGCAGATCCTGAACCTCCTGGCCGACCTCCAGCGGCAGCTCGGGCTCGCGCTGCTCTTCATCTCGCACAATCTGGCGGTGGTCCGCCACGTGAGCCACCGCGTCGCGGTGATGTATCTCGGGCGGCTGGTCGAGCTGGCGCCGGAGTCCTGCCCTCTTCGAGCACCCCCGCCACCCGTACACGCGCGCGCTTCTGGCAGCGGTGCCCGAGGCGATCCCCGACGCCCAGCCGCCCGCCGTGCTCCCCGGCGAGATCCCGAGCCCGCTCGATCCGCCGACGGGCTGCCGCTTCCAGACCCGCTGCCCCCGGGTTGAGGCGCGCTGCCGGGCGGCCGAGCCGGCGCTCACCGAGCAGCCGCCCGGCCACTGGGTGCGCTGCTACTTTCCGGAGCCGGAGCCCCTCCGGCGGACGGCGTAGGCCGTCATGCTCGTCGAGCGCACGCACTACTACGCCAAGCCCGGCCGGGCCGCCGAGGTCCTGGCGACCCGCCGCCGCGCGTCGGAGGTCCGCGTCGCCCTGGGCCTTCGGCACGGCCGGATCCTCGCGAAGGCCGATCCCCACGGCGACGGCCCGGACGTGACCTGGGAGTGCGCGTTTCCGGACGCGGCCGCCCAGGCGGCGGACCTCGCCGCGCGCGGGCGGAGCCCCGAGTTCGAGTCGGTGCGTGCCGGGATGACGGCGCTCGTCGACCGCTTCGAGCGGCTGGTTCTCGTCGAGGACGATCGTCGCCGACGCCGAGCGACCGGTGGTGCCGGCCGAGGTCCGCGTCCGCGAGTGGCGAGCGCACCCTCGCCGGATATCTCTACGTGCCTTCCGGCGCCGGGCCGTTCCCCGGCCTCGTGCTGAACCACGGCAGCACGATCCATCCGGGCACGAGCGACGTTCTGCCGCCCGGCACGGCGCCGTGCTCTACGGGGTGGGGCTATCGCCGTGCCTGCTCCCGCACCGCCACGGCTACGGCAACTCCGAGGGATCCGACCTGGCGCCGAAGAGGTGCCGGCCGAGTTCGGGACCGCCGAGTACGACCGGGCGCTGGCGGCGCGTCTCCAGCGCGAGGCGGACGACGTGGCGGCCGCGGTCGACTGGCTGCGCGAGCCTGCCCGGAGGTGCAGGGCGACCGTGTCGGCGTGATGGGGAGCTCGTTCGGCGGGGTGATGGCGCTCCTCGCCGCCTCGCGCCGCCCCGGGCTCCGGTGCGCCGTGAACTTCGCCGGCGCGGCGATGAACTGGGAGCGGACGCCGACGCTCCGCGCGACGCTGCTCGGAGCCGCCCGGCAGCTCACGGTGCCGGTCTGCCTCGTCCAGGCGGAGAACGACTACAGCACGGCGCCGACCCGGGAGCTGGCCGCCGACTCCGGCGGCACGGGAAGGCTCACGCGGCGCGCGTGTTCCCGGCCTTCGGGCTCACGGCGGACGAGGGCCATCTCTTCTTCCAGAACGGCGCGCCGATCTGGGGGCCCTTCGTTCGGGAGTTCCTGGACCGCTGGATGCAGAGGAGGTGACGCTGATGCGCGGTGCGTTCCTCGAAGATCTGACGTGGCCCGAGGCCCGTGCGCGCATTGCGGCCGACGCCGTCGTCGTGGTGCCGGTCGGCGCGGCCTCGAAGGAGCATGGCCCTCATCTCCCGCTCCGGACCGACTATCTCGTCGCCCGGGAGCTGGGACGGCGGCTGGCCGAGGCCCTGCCGGTGCTCGTCGCGCCGGTGATCTCGTTCGGCTACTATCCGGCGTTCGTCCGGTACCCGGGGAGCCAGCATCTGCGCGCGGAGACGTTCATGGCGCTCGTGACCGACGTGCTGACGGGATTCGTCCGCCAGGGGGCGCGCCGGCTGGCGATCGTCAACACGGGGGTGTCGACCGAGGCGCCCCTCCGCGTCGTCGTGCGGGATTTCTACGCGGAGCACGGCCTGCGCGTCGCGGTGGCCGACCTGGGGACGCTCGGGCGCGCCGTCAAGCCCCGGCTCCGCCAGAAGCTCGGCGGCCACGCCGACGAGCTGGAGACGTCCCTCGTCCTCGCCATCGAGCCCGACGCCGTGCGCATCGCGCGGGCGGAGCCCGACTACGGCCACCTGCTCGACGCGCCGGCGACCGTCTTCTACCAGCCGGTGATCTTCGACGGGGACCCGGGATCCGGCCCCGACTGGAGCCGCACCGGAGCCCGCGGCGATCCCTCGCTCGCGACGCGCGAGACCGGAGAGGCCGCCCTCCGGGAGATCACGCGCGAGCTGGTGGACGGCCTGGTGGCGCTGTACCCCGATCTCCGGTGACCGCGCGATCGTGGTGGGCCCCGTCGTCGGCGGCGCGCCTTGACGTGGCGCGTCGAGCGATGGTCTAGTCCTACTGCGCGCCGAGGGCGCGCGGCGGAGGCGCTCGATGGACCTGGGTCTCGAGGGCAAGGTCGCGATCATCACCGGCGGCAGCGACGGGCTCGGGCTCGCCACGGCCCGGCGGCTCGCCGCCGAGGGGGCGGCCGTGTCAATCTGCGGCCGCGACCGTACGCGCCTCACGGAGGCGGCGGAGAAGTTGCGAGCCGACGGCGGGGCGGTTCTCGACGTTGCGGCGGACGTAACGCAGGCCGCCGATCTCGAACGGCTGGTGTCCGCCACGCTCGAGCGGTTCGGACGGCTCGACATCCTGGTCAACAACGCCGGCACGTCGGCGGCGCGCGGCTTCGACACGGTGGACGACGCGGCGTGGGAGGCCGACCTCGAGCTGAAGCTCTTCGCCGCGATCCGCTGCGTGCGGCTCTGCGTGCCGGCCATGCGGAAGGCGGGCGGGGGCCGGATCGTCAACATCCTCAACACGGGCGCGAAGACCCCGGGCGCCCGGTCGCTCCCGACCTCGGTCAGCCGCGCCGCGGGGCTCGCCCTGACGAAGGCGCTCTCGAAAGAGCTCGCCGGGGACCGCATCCTCGTCAACGCGGTCTGCATCGGGCTCGTCAAGAGCGGGCAGTGGGAGCGACGCTGGGTGGCCGCGGGGCGGCCCGGGATGCTCGAGACGTTCTACGAGAAGCTCGCCAGCGAGCGGGGCGTGCCGCTCGGCCGCATGGGGGAGGCGGAAGAGCTCGGCGCGCTGGTCGCCTTCCTGGTGTCCGCGCCGGCCGCCTTCATCACCGGGGTCGCGATCAACTTCGACGGCGGTCACTCCCCGGTGGTGTAGGTGGTGGGGTCGCCCGGCGGCCCCGGCCCCGACCGTCACGGTCGGCTGGCCGGGCGGCTCGCCTGGATCGCGCTCGGTCTCCTGGCCACGTCCATCCTTGCTTCGTCCCACTGGGTCGATCCGGACCTCTGGGGGCACATGGCGGTCGGGCGGGAGACGGTGCGCCTGGGCTGGCCGCCCCTCGAGGATCCCTTCTCGTACATGCCGACGATCCGGCCGTTCGTCTACCACGAGTGGCTTTCCGGCGTGACCTTCTACACGACGCTCGACGCAGATGGGCGGGTGGAGCCTCAAGGTGGCGACCGTCGCCCTCGGGCTCCTCGCGCTCGGGGTGGCCGGCCTGACGGCCCGACGCCTGGGCGCCTCGCCCGCCGCGATCTTCGTCGTCACGCTGGTGACCCTGCCGTCGTTCGCGATCGGCTACGTGCCGATCCGTCCCCAGGCCTTCACGTTCCTGTTTTTTGCGGTGACGCTCTGGATCCTCGTCGCCTTCGATCAGGGCGTCCGGCGCGTCCTGCTCCTGCTCCCGCCGCTGTTCGCCCTGTGGGCGAACCTGCACGGTGGGTTCGTCGCCGGTCTCGGGGTCATCGCCCTGTTCTTCGCCGCGCGCACCGTCGGGGGCCGGCCCCCGTGGCGCCTCCTCGTCGCCGGCGCCGTGGCCGCGGTCGCCACGCTCGTCAACCCATACGGTCTCCAGTACTGGCAGTACCTCGCGCGGGCACTGTCCATGACACGGCCCTACATCGTGGAATGGATGCCCGTCTACCACCGGCTGCTCGAGCCCGTGTACTGGGACAGCCAGACGCTCATGCGGGATGCGCTGCGCCTTGTCTTCATCGGGCTGACGATCCTCGCCGTCGTCGGCGCGAGATCTCGATACTGGCCGGGAGTCCTCGTCCTCGCCGTCACCGGCTATCTCGGGCTCCGCCACCTGAAGCACCTGCCGCTGCTCGCGATCGCCGGCATCGCCTTCGTCCCGATCCACCTGACACTGCTGCTCCAGGGCGCGCTCGACAGGCTGCGTGCGCGCCTCGCCGGCCGCCAGCGCTTCGCGACGTCGGCCGCCGCGATCGTGTCGGCACTGCTCGCCGCGCTGCTCGTCGTCGACCTCGCCGTCCTGACGCCGTGGGCGCCCATCGTGTCGGCCCGCGCCTATCCGGTGGAAGCCGTGGATTTCCTCAGGGTCAACGGCGTCCGCGGCAACCTCGCCACGCCGTTCGACTGGGGCCAGTACGTCCTGTGGAAGCTCCATCCGGCCGTGAAGGTCTCGTTCGACGGCCGCTACGAGACCGTGTACCCGGAGGAGGTCGCCGCGGACAACTTCAACTTCGTCCGCGGCGAAGGCGACTGGCGGAGGCTCCTCGCGCGCTACCCGACCGACATGGTGCTGGTCGGCCGCGCCCATCCCGTCGCGCCGCTCATGGCAGTGGAGCCGGGGTGGACGCTCGTCCACCAGGACCCGATCGGCCTGCTGTACGTCCGGGCCGACCGGAGCCAGCGGAACTGGCGGCCGCCGTCAACCGCCCGGGGCGCGCTGCCGTAGGCCTTCGGCCGGCCCGCGCGCTGGACGTGGGCACTGAAGCTTCCGCCGTCGCGCGCGTATTCTGAGCCTCATGGACGAGTACAGCCTCTTGACGACCCGTGTCACCGAATGCTCGACTGCTGCTCGCCGGCCGGGCGTCCCGATCGTCGCACAGAGTCGAGCAACATCTCGAGGGGTGATGAGTGATCCGTGTCCCGTACGCGGAAGATTCCGCAGATCCCGGCCCTGCAGCTGACGCCCTATGTGTGGGGAGTGGGCTCGATCATCGCGTATTTGCTACTGATCCAGGGCTGCGGAAGCAGCTCATCGACCGGCCCGCAGCAGGTCCTGGTCATTCTCGAGCCTCAGGGTTCGGCCCCTCGCAACGCTCGTCGCTGGGCGGCCGACGCCCGTCGAGTTCACCGTCACGGTCTCGGATCCGAGCGCCGTGGTGGGCGGAGAAGCCGGCGTTCGGCAAGCGCTGGGTCAGCTTCCCTGCCAGGCTTCTGAGATAGGGCCGGTCGTCGCCAGTACCCCGATCCAAGGGGACGAACGTCGTCGGCTCGACCGTTACGGTGGTCATGACGCTGCGCCTTCCGGCCGGCCAGAATCGACTGTGCTTCCTTCTCGTGACGGCCTCCGGAGCTGCGGAAGGCCACCGATCGGCCCAGACCGAGCTGACCCTGCGGCAGGTCACGTCGAACGAGCTCGAGTTCGTGCTCGACGTCCGCGCTGGGGGGTTCCTGGGCTCGTCGGCATCGGGCTCGGCCGGCGCCGCCGCGCCGCCGGCACCGCCAGCCGCGCCGCCGGCACCGCCAGCCGCGCCGCCAGCCGCGCCGCCTCGACCGGTCGTCAGCATCACGGCGCTGGATGTGACCGCTGCCGAGCCCACGGACCCCGGCGTGTTCCAGGTCACCCGCACCGGGAGCACCGCGGCGCCACTGGTCGTTTCGTTCACCGTGGCAGGCACGGCCGCCCCGGGTGTCGACTATGGCGCGCTCCCGGCCAGCGTGACGATCCCTGCGGGTGCGGCGTCCGCCTCCCTGACCGTCACCCCCATCGACGACGGCGCTTTCGAGACTCCGGAGACGATCGTCGTCACGCTCACCCCCGCGGCCGCCTATGCCATCGGTAGCCCCAGCACGGCGACCGTCACGCTGACGAGTGAGGACGGCGCGGTCACCGTCGTGGCGTCCGACGCGGCTGCCGCCGAGCCGAGCAACGGAGGCCAGTTCCGGTTCAGCCGGAGCGGCACGCCGGGGCCGGCGCTGACCGTGTTCTACAGCGTGTCGGGGACGGCGACGCCCGGCGGGGACTACGTCGCCCTGTCCGGGAGCGCGACCTTTTCCGCGGGCGCGTCGACGGTCAACGTCGCGGTCACCACCATCGACGACGCCGTCGTCGAGAGCCCGGAGACGATCACGCTGACGGTAACGCCGAACGCCGCGTATCTGGTCGGGAGCCCGAGCGCGGCCACCGTCAACCTGACGAGCAACGACGGGACGGTGACCGTCCAGGCCCAGGACGCGACGGCGGCGGAGCCGAGCAGCACGGACTTCTGACGCCTCGACCGGAGCGGCACGCCGGGGCCGGCAGTGACCGTGTTCTACACGGTGACGGGGACGGCCACGGCGGGCACGGACTACACGGCCCTGAGCGGGAGCGTCACGATCCCCGGCGGTGCCGCGGCGGCGGATGTCCTTGTCACACCCATCGACGACGACCTGCTGGAGAGCCCGGAGACGATCATCGTGACGCTGACCGCGAGCCCGAGCACCCCCCCCACCTACCTCGGTCGGGAGCCCGAGCGCGGCCACCGTCACTCTGACGAGCAACGACGGGACGGTGACCGTCAGGCCCAGGACGCATCGGCGGCCGAGCCGAGCAGTACGGGAAACTTCCGCTTCAACCGGACCGGGGGAACGGGCTCGCCGCTGACGGTCCTCTACACGGTGACGGGGACGGCGACGTCCGGCTCGGACGACGTCGCCCTGTCCGGGAGCGCGACCATTCCCGCGGGGGCGTCGCTCGTCAACGTTCCGCGACCCCCCCGACGACCCCAACGTCGAGGGCCCGGAGACGATCACGGTGACGCTGACGCCGAACGCCGCGTACCTGGTCGGCAGCCCGAGCACGGCCACGGTCACCCTCACGAGCAACGACGGCACGGTGACGGTGACGGCCCCGGACGGGACGGCCGCCGGGGCAGACCGACTCAGCAACACGGGCCGCTTCCGCTTCAGCCGCAGCGATACCCCCGTGGCCGGGCTGCCGGCGCTGACCGTCCCCTACACGGTGTCGGGGACGGCGACGCCCGGCTCGGACTACCTCACCCTGTCCGGGAGCGCGATCATTCCCGTGAACGCCGCGTTCGTCGACGTCGTCGTAGACTGCGGTCAACGACCTCGCCATGGAGGGATCAGAGACGGTCATCGTCACGTTGACGCCGAACTCCGCCTATACGATCGGTGGGTCGGGCACCGCCACGGTGACGATCGCCGGCGACGAGTAGCGGCGCCCCCGCGGCTGCCCGCGGGCACCCCGATGCGTCTTGACGCTGCGCGTCGACGAGTGCTGTAGTGCTCGAGGGACACTGCTCGATGCCCTTCCATGCCCGGGCGCGAGATGCGGCCATGACCAAGTACGTCTACTTCTTCGGGGCGGGCCGGGCGGAGGGCTCGTCCGTGATGCGGAACCTCCTCGGCGGCAAGGGCTGCGAGCTGGCCGAGATGACCAATCTCGGCATTCCGGTCCCGCCCGGCTTCACCGTCACGACCCAGGCCTGGGTGCACCGGCAGCGCGCGGGGCGGCAGTGGCCGGACGGGCTCTGGGAGCAGATCCTGGAGCACCTCGCGCGCCTCGAGCAGGTGGCGGACGCGCGGTTCGGCGACTGCGACCGCCCCCTCCTCGTGTCGGTTCGATCGGGTGCCCGCGTGTCCATGCCCGGGATGATGGAGACGATCCTGAACCTCGGGCTCAACGACTCGACCGTGGAAGGGCTCCAGGCGCGGACGGGCAACGAGCGCTTCGCCTGGGACTGCTACCGCCGCTTCATCACGATGTTCTCCAGCGTCGTGCTCGGGCTCCGGCGGGAGATCTTTGCCCAGCACCTGGACGCCGTGAAGGCCCGGCTCGGCATCTCAGCTGACGCGGACGTTCCGGCCGGGGAGCTGCGCAAGCTCGTCCACGCCTGCCAGGAGGAGATCGCGGCGCGGACCGGCCAGCCGTTCCCGCAGGACGTGCGTGAGCAGCTCCGCCTGGCGGTGGACGCGGTCTTCGACTCCTGGCTCGCCAAGAAGGCGACCGAGTACCGCCGCATCCACGGCGTGCCCGAGGAGTGGGGCACCGCGGTGACCGTCATGGCGATGGTGTTCGGCAACCTGGGGGACGCGTCGGGCACCGGGGTCGGCTTCACGCGGGACCCGCGCACGGGCGAGGCGCGCTTCTACGCCGAGTTCCTCCCCAACGCCCAGGGCGAGGACGTGGTGGCCGGCATCCGCACGCCGTTGCCGATCGAGGCCCTGCGCGAGCGGATGCCGAACGTGTATGCCGAGCTGCTGGAGATCGCCACCCGGCTCGAGCGGCACTACAAGGACATGCAGGACATCGAGTTCACGATCCAGGAGGGAACCCTGTACCTCCTGCAGACTCGGGGCGGTAAGCGGTCGGCGCGGGCGGCGGTGAAGGTCGCGGTCGATCTCGAGAAGGAGCACGTCATCGACCAGCACACCGCGATCCTCCGGGTCAGGCCGCCGGAGGTGAACGAGGCGATTCGACCGGTCTTCGACGACCGGGAGCGGACCGCCGCGGTCGCGGGCGGCCGGCTCCTGGCGCGTGGCCTGCCCGGCCGGGCCCGGCGCCGCGGTGGGCCGGGTCGTATTCGACGCGGACCGCGCGGTGAATGGAGACAATGCGTGG
>CAWEXD010000006.1:0-137741 GCA_963812945.1 uncultured Candidatus Rokubacteria bacterium
AGGGACCGCGGCCAGCTGCGCTCGGGCACTCCACGCGCTTCGGCCGGGCCGGCTCCGCGGCGCGTACTTGGATATGATGGTCACGAGGCTCTCCGCCACATCCTTCGGGAACGGGCTTCCCTGGCTGGTGCGCGGGGCGCTCAGCGCGCTCCTGTGCTTCGTGGCAACCGGCGCACTCGCCCAGCAGCCCGACCAGTCACGCGGCATCACGACCCGGCTGGACGGGTCCGTCAAGGCGGACTTCGACGGACTGGTCGAGCGCCGCGTCGTCCGTGTAGTCGTCCCGCATAGCCGCACGCTCTACTTCAACGACAAGGGCCGCGAGCGCGGCATCAGCGCCGACTTCGTGCGGGATTTCGAGCGCTACATCAACCAGAAGTACAAGAAGCAACTCGGCAAGCGCCCCATCACCGTCGTCATGAGGCCCACGACGCGCGACGCGCTGTTGACGAGCGTCGCCGAGGGGCTCGCGGACATCGCGGTCGGCAATCTCACCGTCACCGAGGAACGTCTGAAGCTCGTGGACCTCGTGGCCCCGGGGAGCGTGCAACCGGTCTCGGAGGTGGTGCTCAGCGGGCCGAAGTCGCCACCCATCACCGCGGCCGAGGAGCTGTCCGGAAAGACGGTCCACGTGCGCAAGTCGTCGAGCTACTACGAGAGTCTCCGCGCGCTCAACGACCGCCTCGAGCAGGCGGGGAAGCCTCCGGCCAGCCTGGTCCTCGTCCCGGATGCGCTGGAGGACGAGGACATGATGGAGATGCTCGACGCGGGGATACTCGAGGCGATCGTCGTTGACGATTGGAAGGCCCGCATGTGGGCGCAGGTGCTGCCCCGGATGAAGGTCAACCATGCCGCGGTCGTGCGGACGGGCGGGCAGATCGGCTGGGCGATCCGCAAGGACAGCCCGAAGCTCGCGGCGATCCTGAACGAGTTCTACACGGACTTCGTCAAGAAGCAAGGCATGCTCGAGGCGCGCATGAAGCAGTACTACAGGCGGATCAAGCAGCTCAAGGACCCGACCGGCTCCGCGGACCGCAAGCGCTTCGAGGACACGCTGGCGCTGTTCAGGAAATACGGCGAGCGGTACCGCTTCGACCCGCTCATGCTCGCCGCTCAGGGGTACCAGGAGTCGCAGCTCGATCAAAGTGCCAGGAGCCATGTGGGGGCCATCGGCATCATGCAGATCATGCCCGCCACCGGGGCGGAACTGAAGGTGGGAGACATCCAGATCGCCGAATCCAACGTGCACGCCGGCGCGAAGTACATGGACTGGCTCATGACGAAACACCTGTCCGACGCGAAGTTCGACGAGACGAACCGAACACTGTTCGCCTTCGCGTGCTACAACGCCGGGCCAGGCAGCATCGCGCGCATGCGCAGGGAAGCCGTGAAGCGCGGGCTCGACCCCGACCGGTGGTTCAACAACGTCGAGGTGGTGACCGCGGAGAAGATCGGCATCGAGACGACGACGTACGTGCGAAACATCTACAAGTACTACGTCGCCTACAGGCTGTTGGTCGACGTGCAGGAGGCGCAGGAGAAGGCACGCGCCACGGTGAAGCCGGGAACCTAGCGCGACACACCCGTCATCGCGGGCGCCTCCGTCCCGTCACGGGGAGCGAGGGCGGGTGGCGCCCTCGTGAGCGCCGACTGACTCCGCGTCATCCTGCTTCAGCCAGCCGGCTGCGGGTCAGACTCCGCGTGGTCCGCGTACACCCAGAGCATGAAGATCTGGTAGCCCAGCGCGAGCAGGACGGCGCCAAGGAACAGTCCGACCAAGCCCCTGGCCGCCATGCCGCCCAATGCGCCGAGCAGGATGACCGGCATCGGCGCATCGACGCCACGGCCCAGCATCAGCGGCTTCAGGACGTTGTCCAGCATGCCGGCGGCGAACAGCACCGCCGAGTAGACGATCGCCAACACAGTGCCGTAGCCGCCGCTCATCCAGATGTAGAGAATCACCGGCAGGATGACGAGCACGGCGGGCAGCTGTGCAATGCCCAGCACCAGGACGATGATCGCGAGCAGGCCCGCCAGCGGGATTCCGGCCACGAGCATTATCACGCCGACCGCGAGGGCCTGGATCAGGGCCACGCCGATGACACCCTGTGCGACCGCGCGAATGGTCGCCGTGGACAGCGCAACGAGCTTGGGAGCGCGCTCGGGGCTGGTGATCCGCGCGAAGATCGCCTGGCTGCTGCGTGCGCCAGCCTCGCCAAATGCCATGATGACGCCGGCAATCACGAACGCCGCCAGGAACTGGAGCATGCCGCCGCCAATGCCGGCCACCGCGCCCAGCGCCCATATCGCGAGCTCGCCGATCTTCGGCTGCATGCTCTTCACGAGTGCCGGCAGGTCGGCGTGTGCCCGCGACCAGAACGCATGGATCTCCTTGCCGACGATCGGCCATCCTTCCACACCCGGGCGCGGAGGCGGAATCTGCAGGGTGTTGGCCTGGACGCCTGCTACGAATTCCTGCGCCGCGTCGCCCAGCGAGCCCACCAGCAGGCCCGTCGGCACCACGAAGAGCAGCACACCAACCAGGACGATCAGCGTGGACGCCAATCCCTGCTTGCCACCCAGCCGGTACGCGACCCGCTGGTGGAGCGGGTACATCGTGACGGCGAGGATCACCGCCCAGACCGTCAGGGTCAGGAATGGCGAGAAGATCCGGAAACAGAGCATCGCCAGTGCGAAGATGAGACCGGCGCGGATCAGCACGTCGAGCAGCGGCGTTGTCCCTTGTCCTTCGAGACCTTGGTCTGGCTTCAAGGGCGCATTCATCGTCCTTCTCCTTGTGATCGTCCCCGTTCGCGGCGCGCATAGTGAATATACGCGCCCACCATGAAAGCATTTGTCACCACGGCAATCATATTCCAGATCACCACGGGTCTCGAAACGATGACCAGTCCGTACCAGATCCACAGAATCTGGAAGGTGCCCATGATCGCCGCCATCTTCGGGTTCATGCCTGCACTCGACCGCCGCCTCAGCATCGCGATCAGGTCCGGCACGGCGGCAAAGGTCGTTCCAAATCCCGCTACCAGGCCGAGGACCTCTGAGCGCGTGAACCTGGGGGCGAGCAGACTCTGGGTGTCAGTGACCAACAGTCCTTCGCAGCCATACAGCATGATGGTGCCCAGGAAGAGAAGTAGTAGACGCCGTCTGGAGATGGTCATGGTTACCTCCCGTTCCAGAAACGAACCTGGCCGTTCCGGAAACGAACCTGGACGATGCGGCCCGCTCCAGTCCCGCAGGGACTCCCGCGAGGGCCGGCCGGCTCCGTTCCGGGACGTCGCCCCGGGTCCGAACGCCTCGTGGCGGAGCCCTTCGGCGTCACCGGTGCTCCCCGGCGCCGGCCAGGGGGTCCGGAACTCGCGCGCCCTCGTCGACGAGGCGGCGGATGACCCTGCGCGCCCTCGTCTCGACGAGCCACTCTGCGAGTTGCCGGCGGGCCGCGTCGCCCTCGAGCCGCGCGCGGACCGCTTCCCGCGCCGCCTCGCCGTGCGGGCCGGGCCCCATGGCCGCCGTCACCTCCGCCTCGGAGACGAAGGCGAGGTCGCGGAAGCGGAGCTCGACGAAGCGGCGTCCGATGAGGTCGTCATCGACCAGCCGCCGTGCCCAGGCGGGATCCACGTCGGCGGTCCGGAGCCACACCGCGAGGACGGCCTGGCCACCCGCCCGGCCCGCGGTGGCTGCCCACGCCTCGGTCCGCTCGTCGGCCGTCGTCTCGAGGCCGAGCCGCGTCGCCTCCCGGGCGAGAAGCCGTCCATCCACGTAGCGCTCGACATCCGTCGCCTCGATGGCTCGCGGAGACGGATTCAGCTCGAAGAGCCCGAGCGCTCGCGCGAGCGCGACGTCGCTCGCCGTCACGAGGGTGCCATCGACTTCGGCCACAACCCTGTCGAGGAAACGAGCGTCGGCGTGGCTCATCACGGCGGCGCCGACCGTGCCGAAGACGGTGAGGACGCCCAACGCCGCTCCAACGAGCTTCGGCAAAGCTCCGGAGTCCGCTCGGCGCCCCACCGCGCCAGTCGCGGGACTCTTCGCCGCGGCCATCCATCGTCTCCGCATCAGAAGGGGAACCCCACCGTCAGATAGAGCTGGAGCCGATCCTCGCCCGGAATCGGCTGGAGCGCGTAGGCCACGTCGAACCGGATGGGCCCGACCGGCGTCGCGACGCGCAGGCCTCCCCCGGCCCCCGACTTGAACGCCGAGAAGCTCAGGTCGCTGACATCCGGCGTCACCGTGCCGGCATCGATGAACACCGCCCCGCTGATCCAGCGCCAGAGCGGAAAGCGCCACTCCAGGCTCAGGACCGCCAGCGCCTCGCCGCCGAGCGGGTTCCCGGCTGCGTCCCTCTGGCCCAGCTGGTTCTCGGGAAACCCGCGTACGCTCGTGCTGCCGCCCGTGAAGAAACGGTCCTGGATCGGCAGGCTCTCTGTCCCGCCGAACGGGGCGGCCAGTCCCAGCCGTCCCGAGACCGCGACCACGGTGGGCGGCAGCCACGAGAAGAACCAGCTCGTCGAAAACTCGGCCTTCACGAACTCGACGTTTCCGCCGAGGGCGGTGTGCGCCGCTTCCAGGGACGCCCGGTGGACGCTGCCCCGGCGGGGGTTGAAGCGGTCGTCGCGGAAGTCCCAGAGGACGACCGGCGTCAGGCTCCCGATCCGATCGGTACCCGGCTCGATGCCCTGAGCCTGGAGATCCGGGCTCACGTCGGAGACTCGCGCCCCCTCCAAGCGGTAGCGGAGCTGCGACCGGAAGACCTGCGTCCCGCGCGGATTCAGGAGGTCGTCGCCGATCCAGGCCAGGAACCCGACGCGCCGGAGGTCATAGCCGAGGTTCTCGCTGCGCTCCCCATACAGCTCGGCCTGACCCTGCCAGGACATCCCGGGAATCCAGGGCTCTCGGTAGACGAGGTCGACGTGGTCGAGGCGCCGGATCGCCTCGCCGCCGACAGCCTCCTTGACGCGGATGCCGGCGCTCCGGGCGGTCCCGAATAGGTTGTCGTGCGACAGCTCGAGGTACCCACTGACGCCCAACGCGGTATCGTAGCCCAGGCCCAGCTCGAACCGCCAGGGCTTCTGCTCGGCGAGAAGGACCTCGACGTCGGCGAACGGCGCGGGCGGAGGGCGGGGCGGGCCCACGTCGGCCGTCGCGAACGCCGGCGGGCGTTCGAGGCGTCGCCGGGCCGCGGCAAGCCGCTCCGGGTCGAAGACGTCCCCGGGCTCGAACCCGAGCTGCCGGCGCACCGTTTCCGCCTTCGTCACCGCGAGCCCGCGCAGGAGGATCCGCCCGATTCGCGTCTGGGGGCCCTCGGCAATGCGATAGATCACCGAGACCTCGCGGTCGCGGCGAGTGACCTCGGGGTCCGCCGTCGCGCCGTGATACCCCCGGCGGGCGTAGAGCCGCTCGATCCCGCGCCGCCCCTCCTCGATCCGGGCGGGATTCCATGGATCCCCCGGCACGATCGGAATCGCGGCGAGGAGCTCCGCGGTCGTGAACAGAGTCTGCCCTTCGACGTCGACGTACCCGACCCTCACCCGGGGGCCTTCCACGACCGGAATCACGATGTGCGCGCGCGTCCGGCCGTCCTCGAACCGGACCGCGGCGGGGCCGACGGCCGCGTCGGCGAATCCCTGGGTCCGGGCGAAGGCCCGGAGCGCGGCCACGTCCCCGTCGAGGACGTCCTGGCGAAACAGGCCCTTCTCCAGGACGCCCGAGGGGCGCGTCGCGATCGCCGCCCGCAGCTGCCCGGCCGCGAGGGCGGCGTTTCCGTCGAACGTCACCGTCGCGACGCGCACCTCCGGGCCCTCGTCCACCACGAAGCCGATCCCCGGCGGGTCGACGGAGCCGTCGAGGGATCCCGTGACGCGGGCGAAGGCGTATCCCCGCTCGCGGTAGAGGGCCTCGAGCTGGCGCGCGCTCGCCTCGACCTCGAATTCGTCGACCGCGTCGCTGTCGAGCACGGTCAGGCGATCCCGGAGCACAGACTCCGCCAGAGCGCTCCGTCCGGCGAAGGTCACCGCGTATCGCCGGCCCGCCGCGACGTCGATGGTCAGGTCGACTCGCGGCGTGCCGGCGACCTGGCTGGGCGGGCGGGCGGTGACGCGAGCCTCGAAGAATCCCTCCCGCCGCAGCCGCTCCTCGAGCGCGCTCACCCGTTCGCGGATCGCGGCCTCCCGGTATCGGTCGCCGGGGCCGAGGCCGAGCGCCTCGGTCACGGTCTTCTCGGGCAGCCCGAGCGATCCTTCGAAACGGACCTGCTCGATCCGGACCGGTGTCCCGGCGGCTAGGCTGACGGTGACGTCCTGCCCCGCCTCTCCGGAGACGGCCACGGTCTCGACCTCGACCCGCGCGTCGAGGTAGCCCTCGCGGTGGTAGAGCGCGAGGAGGTCCTCACGGGCGCGCGCGAGCCGCCCCGGGGACGCCTCCTCGCCGAGCGCCAGGGATGCCGCCGCGACGAGCTGAGCGAGGTCGAGTCCCGTGTCCCCCTGCCAAGCGATCCGGAGCACGAGCGGCTTCGGCGTCAGGTGGTAGCGCAGGCGGATACCCTCCGGAGCGTCGATCTCCTCGACGAGGATGTCCGCGAAGAGCCCGAGCGCCCACAGCCGCTCGAGGCTCTCCCGCACCGCAGCCCGCGCGCGCGGCCGGCCCACCAGCTCGCCGATCGCGCCCCGGACGAGCGACTCGGGGACTCCGGTGGAGGCGATGAGGTCGACCGCCGTGACCATCGGACGCTCACCGTCGTGGGCCCGGGCGGCGTCCGGCCCGGCCGAGACCAGGAGCCAGAGCGTGGCCGCGAGGGCGACGGTCGCACCTCCGCGCGCCCTCATCGGAATCGGAGCCGCAGGACCACTCCGGCCGCATAGCCGCCGCTCATTCCTCGCTCGCCGACCAGACTCAGCGGACCGAGGAGCTGGTATTCGACCCGGACCCGTTGCTGTCCCGTGCTGTCCGTCCCGGGGGCGCCGGCCGGGGCCGTTCGCTCGGGCGCCGCCCGGGTTCCCACCTGGAGCCGCTGCTCGCCGTCGCCCCCACCCAGTCCCGGCAGACCTTGGAGTCCCAGGAGGTCGCGGACGATGGTCCGGGCTGCTTCCTCGGCGAGGACGCCCGCGGGCGACTGCTCGAGCTCCGCGCGCGTCGCCCCGAAGGCGACGAGGGCCAGAAGATCCTCCTGGGGGAGCGGAGGGGTTGAAGAGAGGCGCACGTCCAGCCCGTCGATGCGTCCGCTGACCCGGACCGTAACGTCGTACTGGCGGATGCGCGCGGTGGCGACCGCATCGACGAAGGGGTCCAGACGCCGGGGATCGACGAACCGGGCCGTTGCCGCGACGATCGTGAAGCGGCGATCCCGGAATGTTACCCGGCCCTCCCGGGTCTCGATCGTCCCCAGCACGGCCGGGGCCGCCGTGGAGCCCTCGACGGAGAGGGCACCGCCGAGTCGCAGGGAGGCGGTGCGGTTTCGCACCACGAGGTTGTCGTCGAGCTTGACGGCGATCCGCAACGGGAGCCCGACCCCGCCGGACGCCTGCCCGGCCGACCCCTGCGGGGACCCGGCGCCGGGAGCGAGCTCGCGCGTGTACAGCCCCCGGACCAGGCGGAGCTCCCCCTGGAGCAGCCCGCGCGCGGCGCGGCCCACCAGCTCCAGATCGCCGTCCCAGAGGGTCGAGAGACCGTCGAGCGGCGTCACGGCGACGCGCCGAGCCGTGAGGGCCACGCGATACGCCCCGAGGTCCCCGTCCGCCAGCGCCGCCTCGCCGCTCGCGGTCAGGGTTCCTCCGCCGAGGACGCCCCGAGCCTCGATCAGACGGAGCCCGGTGGGAGACGCGGTGAACCGCGCCTGGATCTCGCGCACGGGCTCCGCGTAGCCGCGGACCGTGACGCTCGCGTCGTGGAGGGCTCCAGTGCCGCTGATCTCGGGCGCCGAGGTCGTGCCTCGCACGGTCGCCCTCACGTCCAGAGTCCCACCAGCCGCCTCCACCTCGGGCCGGAGCGTCGCGAGCATGGACAGCGGGATCCGGGCGCCGAGCTCGGCATCGAGGGCGCCTCCCGCGTGAAGCGTCCCGCGGCCCGTGATCGTCCCCGCACGCCCCTCGAGCAACAGGCGCTCGACGCGCAGCGCGCCCGCGTCGAAGCTCGCGACGATCGGCTCGCGGCTCGCGAGCGCCTCGCCCGCGACCACGAGGCGGAGCGGGTCGAGACGGAGCGTCCCTCGCCCCGCCCTCGGGCGGTCCAGCGGGACGTCGGCCAGGAGCCGCGCCGACACCGAGCCGTCGACCGTCGCTCGCTCCCCCAGGCCGAGCCGTCGCCCCAGCTCCCCGAGGGGCAGGTCGTCGACCGCAGCGCGGACCCTCATCGTGGAGCCCGCCTCGGCACGCCCCTCGGCAACGGCGCTGAGCCCACGCTCGGGAAAGCCGAGCTCGACGCGAACCGCACGCCCCCGGAGCTCGCCCGCCAGGGTCCCGGCGCCGAGCGCCTCGCCCGCGGCGCGGACCCCGTCGAACCGAAGCGCCAGCGATGCGGTGACGTCCTCGAGAGACCGGAACACGGCCTCGAGGCGTCCCGACGCCGAGCCGGCAAGGCCGAGGGCCGGGGGGACATCTCGGAGCTCCGCCAACCCGGCCGGTCCGAGCCGGGCCTCCAGGCGGCCGCCTCCGCTCCACTGCCACGACCCCGTCCCCCGCACGGCCACGCCGCGAACGCGGGTGGACACGGCGGTCGCCTCGATCCGCTCCGCGTCCATCCGGAAGGCGGCGTGGAGCGCCTCGATCGGCCAGCCTCCCACCGTCAGGACCGGGGCCGTGAGCGTTCCCCGCCCGCGCCACCCTCCCGTCGCCCACGACGCCTCGCCCTCGAGCGCGAGTGGATCCTTCCCGAGGACGGCGCGGGCGTCGGCAATCCGGATGGCGGAGGGCGTGAGCCGGAACGGGACCGTGACCCCTG
This sequence comes from uncultured Candidatus Rokubacteria bacterium, assembly GCA_963812945.1. Lineage (GTDB taxonomy): Bacteria > Methylomirabilota > Methylomirabilia > Rokubacteriales > DASRDR01 > DASRDR01. The sequence continues at coordinate 8,950 of CAWEXD010000006.1, forward strand.
TGAGCGTGACCCCCGCGCTCGTGAGGGCGGTCGCCTCGAGCCGCCCGCTGGCGACCGGCTCCCGCCACGACCCGCTCACGTCCGCGGAGACGATCGCCTGGCCGGCAACGCGGTCCTGACCGAGGCCACGCGCCAGCTCGGCCCCGTCGGCCACGAGCCGGCTGCGGAGCGCGATCGGCCCTTCGAACGGCACGCGGCCGTCCACGGACAGCGTTCCCACCAGCCAGCGGCCGCGGATCGACACGGCCTCCAGCCCGGTCCTGGTGAGCCGCGCCTCCCCCCGCACCTCGCCCGGGGTGACCCGGTCGAGCGGCGGCGGCAGCCGCGCCTGCTCCAGCCCGAGCGCGATGCGGGCGTCGCTCCCCCCGGCTTCCATGACGGCGGACGCGACGAACGTTCCCAGCGGACCCTCGGCCCGGAACTGGTCCACCGTGAGCCGCCCGCGGTCCCACCGGATGACTGCCGGCGAGCGAGTCGTCCAGCGTCCGCCCCCGACAACGAGGTCGTCCGGGGTGATCGACGCCGTCATTCGGATCTCTCCCGGCCGCCACAGGGGAACCTCGGCCTCCGCGCGTGCCGAGACGCTCCCGAGCACTCGCCCGCGCGCCGCCGGCGCCGCCTGGGCCACGATGGGATCCAGGTTGGCCCGCTCGAGTCGGGCCTGCGCGGCGATGGTCTGGCCTTCCTCGAGCCGCCCCTGGGCCGTGGCCGAGAGCCTCATCGCGGGGAACTCGAGCGCCGCTGTCAGGTCGCGGCCTGTGACACCGACGTCGAGGCGGCCCGGCCCGAGGAGGACGCCGCCGAGCGAGACGTCACGGAGGCCGATCGCCGCGGTGGCGGACACCGTCCCCCGTTGTGTGCCGGCCCGGAGGCGCGCCTCACCGGACCCGTCTAACGAGACGCCGGCGGGAAGTCCGGGCAACCCGCCGAGCGCGACCGGCCCGAGGTCCCCCTCCGCCCGCCCGTCGCCCCCCCAGTCCCACGTCCCTCGCAGCGTCAGCGGGATGCCACGCACGCGGGCGGTCAAGGGCTGGACCTCGACCCGCTCGGCGTCGAGCACGACGGCCGCGCGGAGGCCCTCGATCGGCCCCCCAGGGAGGACGACGCGCGGCGTCTCGAGCGTCCCTGTCCACCGCGAGAAGCCTTCGCTGCTCGCCAGCCGGTAGCGCAGCTCCGCGCGGTCGACCGTGCCCGTAGTGAAGGTGAGGGGGCCCACGTCGGCCTGCCCGGCGACGACCGGCCGATCCCACGTCCCCGTCGTCTCCGCCGTCACGCGCGCCCGTCCCGCAACGCCCGTCGCGCCCATCGCACGCGCGAGCGGTCCGAGATCGGCGTCGAGGTCGGCGCGGAGCCCCAGGCGGACCCCCGGCTCCACGCGGCCCGCGACGTCGAGCCGCGCGGCGGCCCACCGCGCGGTCACCGGCCCGAGCTCGATCGCGCCCCCCTCGAGCCGGCCTTCGGCCTGGACGTTCGCTGGGCCGAGGGACGCGAGGGCCCCCGGGAGCCGGAGCCCGTCCAGCGCGAGGTGGGCCCGTCGCGTGCCGGCTCCCCCGCCGGGGCTCAGGGTGAAGGCGCCCCGGACGGGCCCGCCAGGGAGGTCTCCGCGAATGTCCCGAAGGTGCAGGGTCCCGTCCCCGAAGCTTCCCTCGAGGGAGACACCTCGCGCGCGAACCGGCCCCGCGGCGAGCTCGGGCACGGTGATGCGACCCTCGACCCGCGGCGCGGCGACCGGTCCCTCGAGCGTCGCGTCGAACCGGGCGATGCCCGTCAGCGGCCAGGTCATCCCGGCGCGGCTGGCGATCGGGACCAGGCTGGCCTCCCCGCGAACCGTGCCGAGCACGGCGAGCCCCGCCGGGGTCGGTCGCAGCTGGCCGGACAGCTCGGCCTCGTGCCCCTCCCACCGGAATCGCACGCTCCGGGCGGTCACCTCTCCCGCGCGGAGCGTGCCGTCGGCACGGACCCGCTCGACGCGCTCGCGCACCGTGGGCGACTCGAAGCGAAGGCTTTCGGCTGCCACGGAAAGAGCGAGCGCGTCCGGCTGCGGCCGGCCCTCGGCGTCGAGGCCACGGACCTCGAGCGTCCACGGCGCATCGGGATCCCGGTAGAGGATGCGGCCGTGCCGGAGCTGCACCACCGCGAGCCGCGCCGTCACCGGGCCGATGGCGACGGTGTCGGGCGGGAGCGGAAGCGCCAGTCCGCCGCCCCCCGCGGCCGTGGCGGTCACCTCGACCCCCGTGAGGGTCACGCCGATCACGAGCCGCCGACGCCAGAGGCTCTCGAGCCGGACGCTGACGTCGCCGTGCTCCAGCCGGAAGAGGGCACCCTGGTCCCACGACGCGCCGCTCGCGACGGCGACCCCGGAGACTCGGAGGGCGACCGGCCAGGGACGGAAGCTCACGGCGTCGACGCGGGCCGGGCGCCCGAGCGCCGTGACCAGCGCGCCCTCGAGCTCGGCGCGGACCAGCTCGGGCCCGCGAAGCCGGAAGAGAACCCACGCCGTCGCGACGCCCGCTCCGAGGAGCAGGACGAGTGCCGCGAGGCCGACGAGAGTCCACCGGATGAGACGACGCCTCGAAGGGCGCCGCCGGGGTCCGCCAGGTTCATTCACCGTGAGCGATGCTCCGATCGCACGGGCACGGGCGCGCTGCGACCGCCGCATCTGGCGAGCAGGAGCAGCAGGAGGACCGCGCTGACTATCGACCGATCAGGCGACCCGGGACGTTCCCTCCCGGAGTCCGCGCGTCAACAGATCGAGGCGCCGGAAGTCGCCAGTCGCCTATCCTCAGGGGCGCTTGATGTCCAGCTCCCGCATGCGGTTCCACAAAGTGCTCGGATTCCGCCCCAGACCCGGCCGGCTGTCCGTGCCCCGCGATCGTCCACCGGCCGTGGACGATCGCGGGGGCCGCTCGCGTCGTGCCGCGAGAGGATCGGGGCCCGTTCGACCACGTTCCGTAGCTAAGGGACGGACGTCACTTGACCTCGGCCTTCTTGAAACGCGAGCCCGAGAACGACACGTCCCCCATCAAGCCCTTGTCGCCGAAGATGAAGGACACGATGTCTTTCTTCAGATTGGTCGTATCGAGAGCGCCGCCGGCGCCCACCTTGGCCACGGCCACCGACGCGTCCACGCCCATCTCCCATTCGCTCTCGGCCTTGGTGAACTTGGCCAGTGCGGCGTCCGTGTTCAGCGCCAGGATCATCGAGTACGATGCGACGCCCACGAGGAGTCCCGCCTTGACCGCGGACGTCCCCCAGTGGATCGGCTTCGGGGCGCCCTTGGTCAGCACGCAGTTGCCCGACTCCACGCCGACGATGAGGCCCCCCTTGGTGATCTTCGGGCACACCAGGATGCCCTTCGCGTTGGCGAACACCTCCTGGGCGCCCTTCGTGTCTGCCTGGAACTTCGCCAGCGTGGCCTTCGCCTCGGCCTCCACCTTGGCCGCTTCCTGGGCCGTGAGGGCCGCCACGGTCTGGCCCGACAGAACCAGACCGACCGCCACGACACCACTCAGCAGGCCTGCAGTGATCCTTCGATTGAACATGTGTCTCTCTCCTCTCAGTTCGTCAGCGTAGGCGCCGAAAACGCACTCTGGTCATCGCGCGCCCCGGGCGCCTCTGCCGGGGCGCGACCGCGATCCTCCGCACGTGCCAGCTCCTCGAGTCGGTTCATGCTCACGCAGTCCCGGGCCTCGACCCCGAGCCTGCGCCCTCTCCGATGGCGCGCGCGACGGCGCGAGCTGCCGCCTCCCGAGAGCCCAGGCCGAAGGCGAGCGCCAGGGCCAGGCAGACCGCCCCGAACAGGAGGACGAACGCCCACACCACGATCGTCTCTCCGAAACCGATCTGCTGGAGCGCCATGGCGAAGGCAAAGACCACCACGGCGTACCTCGCGAAGGTGGCGATCGTCTGGGGATGACGAGCCCCGGTACGCGCGAGTGGTCCCCGGACGAGCCCCTCCACCAGGTTCCCGGCCCAGAGTCCGACGCCGACAATGGCCGTCGCGATCACGACGTTGATCATGAAGGCCACCAGACGGTCCCCAAAGCCGGCCAGTCGGTGGAGCCCGATCACCTCGAAGGTCTCGACGATGGCAAAAACGAGGACGAGCGCCCTGACTATCAGCCCTGCAAGATCGGAGGGCGTCCTCCCTGCTGGCGACTGAAGCGCCGCCAGACCGAGCCGGGCCGGCAGGCCGTCGAACCCGACGCCGCGCAGCAGCTGGGTCACGAGGGTCCCCACCAGGCGGCTGATGATCCAGGCGAGGATCAAGAGCACGGCCCCCCCGAGTCCTCTCGGCACCCAGGCGAGGAGGGTCTCGAGAGCGTTGATGGCGGGACGTGAGACCGCCTCGATCTTCAGGGCGTCGAGCCCCGCGATGATGAAGGGGATCCAGACCACGAAGTAGACGACCGTCGCCACCAGGGCCGACGGGCGCACCCCGCCGGGGACGGGCCCGAGGCCCGCGCGCTCGGCCGCCCGGTCGAGGCCGACCCCGACCAGCAGATTGCTGACCACCTGGCGCAGGATTCGCGCCACCACCCAGCCCAGGCCGACGCTGACGACCGCCGCTGCCACATTGGGGAGGTAAGAGAACAGGACGCGCAGCATCTCGGAGAGCGGGGCCACGAGGGCGCTCTGTCCCAGGGCGGCGAGGAAGGGGGGGATGGCCAGGAGGAGCACGAGGGAGAAGGTCAGGGTGCCCATCGTCTGCGCGAGTCCGCGCGGGTCCGTCCCCTCGGGCACCAGGAAGTGGCCGAATCGCCGCTCGACGTCGAGTCGGGTGAGGGCCTTCACGACCAGCCACCGGAGCAATCCGGCGAGGATCCAGGCCACGGCGAAGATGAGGCAGGCGTGGAGCACGCTGGGCGCGACGCGGGCGATCGCGTCCGCGACGTCCCGGAGCGGCTCGGCCACCATCGTGAGGCCCAGCTTGTTGAAGAAGCCGATAAACACGAAGAGCATGACGAGCCAGAAGGCGATCCGCGCTACCACCGAGCGCACCGTGGCGGGCGCGCCGGCGCCCGTCAGTCCGAGGGCCTCGGCCGTCCGCGCGTCGAGGCGGGTGCGGCCCAGGGCGCGGCCCACGAGTCCGGCGGCGATCTTGGCGATCACGTACCCGACGACGAGGATGCCGAGCGCGAACAGTAACGAGGGAAGGGTCGTCGAGATTCGCTGCACAGATGGCGCGACGATCTCCATGCCCGTCATGTGGAACCTCCCATGGTGTGGCGGTGGTCGACATTGACCGTCAGGCGGAACCGCATCCTCTTCAGTCCCCCGCCGGAAGCAACCGGCTCGACGGGCCTTGAAGCCGTCAGGTGAAAAAGGCCGGCTTCTCGCGACGTTTCAGGGCAAGAACCGTTCCATAGGGCACTTCCGTCCGGAAGCCCGCGCGAGTTCGTGTGATACTCCACGCGCGACGTCCCCGGCCGTGCGGCGCCTGGCCACCACGGGCGGCGGCTGACCGTTGCATCCGACGGGTGGCGAGAGCGATCAGGCTCCTCGCTCGGCTCTCGGCCACCCTCGTCGAGTGCCCGACCGAGGCGATCGCCGCCCACCTCGGCGCCGCGATCCGCCGTGCCGCGAGTTTCTTCGACCTGGATCAGCCTGCCGGGGATCCCGGCCCGCCTGGGCAAGGGTCGGCGGGACGGCGGTGAGCTGGTTGGCGTGCCGTCACCGGGCAGGCCCACCTTGGTCTGCTGGCGGCCTGCCCGGGGCTGCACCCTTCGCCTCGGAGCTCGGCTCTACTGGTAGGCCGCGAGAATCCGGTCGATCTCCCGAGGCCCCCACGCGATCGGGCCGGATTCGAACACGGGCTTTCCGTCGACTGCGCGCGCGTACGTGGGTGGGGCCTTCGCGAGATCGGTCAGCTTCACCCCGTAGGCGGAGAGGATCTGGTCCATCTCGACCGGCGTGTACGTCCGTGGCGCCATCTCCCAGACGATCTTGTCGTCGACCTTGCGGGCATAGTTCGCCGGCGCCTTGCTGACATCGACCAGCGTCAGGCCGTACGCGGACAGGACCTGATCGAAATACTGGGGCGGAATGGCCGTCGGAGCGCTCATCTCCCACCAGCCCAGCGGTGCCTTGGTCTTGTCCTTGACCTCGATCGCCCCTGCGCCGGAGACCCAGGTGAGCAAGACCGTGAAGGTGACTGCCAGGAATCCGATGTGCTTCATCTCAACCTCCTTCGTGCGTCCAGACTCGGTGGTGACCGCCCCTTTCGATGACCCCGGCGGGTATAGGGCCCGCTCCACGGCGCCTACCGTGCCGGGCGCGCGATGTCGAGCTTCCGCATCCGGTTCCGCAAAGTGCTCGGGTTCAGGCCGAGGCGCTCGGCCGCCTGTCCGCGTCCCTCGATCGTCCACCGGCACCGCTCGAGCACCTGGACGATGTGAGCTCGCGTGACGTCCAGGAGGGACTCGATGGGAGAGCGCGAGCCGGCGTCGTCCCGGGCAGAGGCCCCTGACCCGAGCGCCTCGTCGACGCGAAGGACGGACCCGTGCGACAGGATCAGCGCCCGCTCGATCACGTTCTGCAGCTCGCGGACGTTTCCGGGCCAGTCATAGGCCTGGAGCGCGGCCATCGTGACCCTGGGAATCTTCGTGATGGCGCGCCCGAGCGACCGCTGGCGCGATTCGACGAAATGCCAGACGAGGAGGGGAATGTCCTCGCGGCGGTCCCGGAGGGGTGGCACCTCGATGGGGAAGACGGCCAGCCGATAGTAGAGGTCCGAGCGGAAGCGGCCCTCGCACATGTCGCGGCGCAGGTCGCGGTTCGTGGCGGCGATGACCCGCACGCTGACCTTCCGCGTCACGGTCGCGCCGAGCCGCTCGATCACGCCGTCCTCGAGGACGCGGAGGAGCTTCGCCTGAAGGGGGAGGTCGAGCTCGCCGATCTCGTCGAAGAGGAGGGTGCCGCCGTCGGCGAGCTCGAAGCGGCCGGGCTTGACCTGGCTCGCGCCGGTGAAGGCGCCCTTCTCGTGTCCGAAGAGCTCGCTCTCGATGAGCGCGGCGGGCAGGGCCGCGCAGTTCACCGCGATGAAAGGGCCGTCGCGCTGCGGGCCGTGCGTGTGAAGGGCGCGGGCGAGCAATTCCTTGCCGGTGCCGGTCTCCCCGAGGAGCAGCACGGGCGAGCTGGTGTCGGCGACCCGGCGAACCTTCTCCAGGGCTGCGTGGAGGGCTGCGCTCTGTCCGACGATCTCGCTGAAGTCCCGAACCTCGCCGAGCTCGGCTTTGAGGTATGCGCGCTCGGCCTCCAAACGCTCGCGTAGACGGTCGTTCTCCGCTAACACCGTGCGAAGGGCCATTACGCTATCGTTCATTCCGCAGCTTCTCCTCGGAGACCACCGGATATCCCGATGGTGCATGCTCCCGACGATCACACGGGTCAATGCGCGGGTGCGGGGGGCTCAACGCGGCATCGAAGTCGATGCCACGGCCGGTACGGGCCATTCGGAAGTGACGGGTGTAGTGCTATCACCTCGTGCCGGTGGGCGTCTATGAGACCTTGGTCCTATTTCGGTCCCTGGCCCGTGGTAGCCAATTTCGGTCCCTGGCCCGTGGTATCCTCGCGAAATGAAAGCGTTACCTGTGGCAGACGCCTGGTGTAGCCAGAGCGTTCGGACGCCTTCTGCCGTCCTCGCTTGGGTCGAGCCTCTCGCCGTATCCTCCACGCGGGGATCATGAGCGGGTCGCGCTGGGGAAGTCCCGAGGGAACCCGCAAATTTCTCCAAAACGGCCCGACCCCCCAACGCCGTGATTGAGTTCCCTCCCTACCGGTTGGACACGCGCGCGGGCCGCCTCTGGCACGGCGACCGCCCGGTGGAACTGCGACCCAAGGCCTGGGCTCTCTTGCGCTATCTGGCCGAGCGCCCCGGCGCGCTGGTGACCAAGGAAGAGCTGCATACGGCCGTCTGGGGGGACGTCGTGGTGTCGGACGACACCCTCACGCAGACGCTCGGCGAGCTGCGGCGGGCTCTTCGGGACGATCCGCGAGCGCCACTTGTCATCGAGACCGTTCACCGCCGGGGGGTTCGCTTCATCGCCCGAGTGCACGGGACCCCACCCGGGGACCGGGGCCTCGAGTCGGCGGTCGCGCCCCCGCCCGCCCCGGGAGGGGGGTCCGTCGCGACCCTGGTGGGACGCGAAACCGAGCTCGCGACGCTTCAGGCCATCTTCCGGACCGCGTCCGCCGGCGAGCGCCAGGTGGTGTTCATGCAGGGCGAGCCCGGCATCGGCAAGACCTCGATCGTCGAGGCCTTCCTGGACGCGCTGCGGGCGTCGGCCGACGGCGTCCTGATCGGCTATGGCCAGTGCGTCGAGCAGCACGGCGAGCGGGAGCCCTACATGCCGGCCCTGGAGGCCCTGGAGCGGCTGAGCCACGGACCGGCCCGCGACCGGCTGCTCTCCACGCTGCGCGCCGTCGCCCCGAGCTGGCTGGCGCGGATGCCCTCGCTTCACTCGCCCGCCGAGGGGCGGCCCGGGCGCGGGGACACCGACACGACGCCCCACCGCATGGTCCGTGAGTTCGCGAGCCTGGCGGAAGCGATCTCAGTCGATCGCCCGCTGGTGCTGGTCCTGGAGGACCTGCACTGGAGCGACCAGGGCACCGCGGATCTCGTATCGGTGCTCGCGCAACGACCCGAGCCGGCGCGAGTCATCCTCCTGGGCACCTATCGGCCGGCGGAGGCGACGGTGCTCGACCACCCGTTCGCCCAGGTCGTGGCGACGCTGCGCACGCACCGTCAGTGCCGGGAGATCGCGCTCGAGTACCTGAGCCGGAGCCACGTGACGGCATACCTGCAGGATCGTTTCCGCGGCGCGACGGTGGACGACGACGTCGCCGCCGTCGTCCACGCGCATACGGACGGGAATCCCCTCTTCATGGTGAGGCTGGTGGAGCATCTCCTGGACCGCGGCTGGCTGGCCGAAGAGGGGGGCGTCCTGCGGCTGTCCGCTGACCGCGCGGCGATCGAGCAAGAGGTCCCGGACGACATCCAGCGGCTCATCGAGGGGCAGCTCCGGCTCGTGTCGCGCGCCGAGCGAGACGTGCTCGAGGTCGCGAGCGTCGTCGGGATGGCGTTCGACGCGCCGGCGGTGGCCGCGGGCCTCGGCCGCGCGGTCGACGAGGTCGAGTCGCTCTGCGATGAGCTATGCCGCCCGCGCCGCTGGCTTCACCACCGACGGAGCGTCGAATGGCCGGACGGCATTTTGGCGGTTCGCTACGCCTTCGGGCACGCTCTCTATCAGCGCGTGCTCTACGACCGCCTCTCACCGACCCGGCGGGCCATCCTGCACCAGCAGATCGGCGAGCGGCTGGAGGCCGGGTACGCGACCCGGACCGCCGAGGTGTCGGGCGAGCTGGCCATCCATTTCCAGCGCAGCCGCGATCGACGCCGCGCCGTCGCGTACCTCGAGCAAGCCGCGAGGCGGGCGTACGACCGGCTCGCCTACCGCGACGCGGTAGCGTCTCTCAATCCGGCCCTTCGGCTGCTCGCGGAGCTGCCGGACACGCCCGAGCGTGCCCGGGACGAGCTGCGCCTCCGCCAGCTGAACACCGTCGTCCTGTCCCAGACCGCCGGGTACGTGGCGGAGGTGTTGCTCGAGAACCTGACGCGCACGCGAAGCCTCTGCCTGCAGCTTGCGGACCCCGCCGGGCTCTTCGACGTCCTCTGCGCGCTCTGCTTGGCCTACAGCACCGGCGGTGACTTGCGCGAGGCGGAACGGGTCGGCGAGGAACTGTCGCGGCTTTCAGAGCAGCTGGGTCCGTCCGCCGTGGTGGGGGCCTCCTTCCTCCGAGGGGGGGTCGCCTTGTGGGGCGGCGACCTGGATGCCGCGGAACCCTTCCTGGCCAAGGCGCTATCGTCGTCCGTGAGTCCCGAGGAGGCGGATCGGCCCTATGGGGTCAATCCTCTCGTTGCGGCGCGGTCCTTCGAAAGCCTGCGCCGATGGGTGCGCGCCGAACCGGATCGTGCGCGGGCCGTGCAAGGGGAGGCCATGGCGCTGGCCGACCGGCTCGGCCGTCCCTTCACGGTCGCCCACGCCGCGGCGTACGGCGCGTTGCTATACGTGCTCGACGGCGAGTGGAGGGAGGCTGCGAGGCTGGCCACCAGGGCGGTCGATCTCTCGGACGAGTACGGCTTCCCGGTGTGGTCCGGGATGGGGCTCGTCAGCCGTGGCCGGGCGCTCGTCGAGCAGGGCGAGGGTGAGCGAGGCCTTGCGGAGGTCCGCGAGGGCCTCGACTTGATGCAGCGGACCAAGATACGGCTCGCCGCTCCGCTGTTTTCCTCTTTGCTCGCCGGGGCATGTCTGCGGCTGGACCGCGTGGATGAGGGACTTGCCGCCACCGACACCGGGTTGACCCACTGTCGCGACACCGCCGCCCGCCTCTTCGAGGCCGAGCTCTGGCGCGTCAGAGGAGAGTTGATCCTCCGAGGGACCCGTTCCAAGACGCGTCCGCGGCCGGGTGCGATCCGTGAGTCGGAGGAGTGTTTCGAGAAAGCTCGAGCGGTGGCGCGTGCCCAGGGGGCGCACATGCTGGAGCGGCGCGCCAGCCGGCGGGACGCCGGAGCCACCACGCCGCGCAAGCCGTCACGCTGACGTCATCGATCCTGGCGAGACGTATCCACGACGGCGAGCATCGCTTTGATCCCGGCGAGCAGCTCGTCGACCGACGCGAACCGCGAGCGGCGGCCCGTCTGCAGATGCTCGATGCGTCCCGCGGCGGTCCTGAGTCCGGGGTCGGTCTCCGCACTGAACTGCACGACGAAGGCCTTCGCATAGGGGAGCGCCGGCGGGGTGTGGGCTGGTCCCGGGATGGGGCTCTCCGCCCCCTCATGAACAGTGTCGTGCACCATGCTTCGTCCGAAGACATCATGCGCCCCCGGTGCCGCGGAAGTCCCAAGGGAACCCCCAAATTTCTCCAAAACCCTCTCCCGTCGCCCATCCGCAAGTCGTCCCGCGACAGCCGGGCCAACTTCACACCCCGTGAGGGCGGCGGTGAACCCGCCGCCAGCCGCCGAGCGGCGGAGAACCCGGATACTGCGAGTCCCCGAGGCGGGATGGCTCGGTCGCTAGCTAGGGCCCGATCCACACGTTGGTGTACCGGACCAGGGTGGCCGGGAGCTGCTCCCAGTTCCGCACGTTGGCGCGCGATGCCGAGACGTAGTTGGCGTGCACCGTGTAGATGTAGGTCGCCTCCGGGATGATGAGGTCGAACAGCTGCCGGTAGAGCTGGTCCCGCTTGTCGGTCGACGGCTCGCCCCGGGCCTCGTCCAGTATCCGGTCGATCGGGGCGTTCTCGAAGCCCACCCACCCGACTGTCCCCTTGCGGTGGAACCAGTAGACCGTCGAGTCGGTATCGGGGCTCACGATGGCGGCGTCCCGGAGGGCCGCCCGAAAGTTCTTCTTCGTCACGTCCGGGCCGAAGAAGCGCGCGTTGAATGTGCCCCAATCGAGACCCTGGATCTCCACCTTGATGCCGGCGCGGGCGAGCTGGCCGGAGACGACCTCCAGCTCTCGCCGGAGCTGGGGCTTGTCGTTGACGATGATGGGCACGCTCACCCCATCGGGGTAGCCGGCGTCGGCCAGGAGCTGCTTCGCCCGACCCACGTCGCCCCCGTACGGATACCAGACCTTGTTCGTGTAGCCGACGAATCCCTTCGGGGTGGGGACGTTCGTGGGCACCGCGTGCCCGTAGTACACGTCGGACACGATGGCGTTCCGGTTGATGGCGTAGGCCACGGCCTGTCGCACCAGCCGATTCCCGACGACCGGATCCTTGGGGTTGAAGGCCACGAAGTCGAAGGCCTGGCCGGGCACCGAGTGAACCGCAATTCCCGGAATCCTCCGCAGCTCGTCGAGGTCCTTGAACTGCGGCGCGAAGATCGCGTCGAGGCCGCCGGTCCTCAGAAGGTTCTGGCGGACGAAGGGGTCCTTCACGACCTTGAACTCGATGCGGTCGAGATAGGGCAGCCCCGGCTGCCAGTACTTCTCGAACCGGGTCACGACGACCTCGCTGCCCTCCTTCCACTCCCTGAGCTCGAAGGGCCCGGTCCCCACGGGGTTTCGCTCGAACTTCTCTCGCCCCATGTCCTCGAAGGCTCGTTTCGAGATCACATTGCCGCCCACGGAGCCCAGCGATGTCAGCTGGAACGGCTGGTACGGCTGCGTGAGGTGAATGGCGACGGTATAGCGGTCGACGACCTCCGCGCCCTGCACGGACGACCAGACGAAGCTTCCCGTGTGCTTCTTCTCGATCGTCGTGTTGATGGTGAAGACCACATCGTCGGCGGTCATCTCCCCGTAGCCCTTGTGGAACTGGACACCCTGGCGCAGCTTCACGAGCCAGGTCTTGGCGTCCTTGGGGCTCCAGGACACGGCGAGGCCCGGCTTGACGGTGTTCGTCGTGTAGTCGGTCACGCACAGGGTGTCGTAGATGGCGGCCATCACGATCCCAAGGCCCTGGTCGCCTCCGGTCATGGTGCCGCTGAGGGTGAGGGGCTCCGTGTGCAGCCCGAAGCGGAGGGTTCCCCCGCGCCTGGGGGGCTGGGCGTCGGCGGGCGTGACCAGGCCGCTGAGCCGCCCTCCGCGAGCGTCCACTGACGCCAGAGCGGCGGCGCCCGTGCCGATCCGCGCGGCCTGACCCAGGAACCCGCGCCGGGTCAGCCTCCACCGCCTCGACCCCGCGGCCTCACGGTGACCATCGTTCATGCGCGTCTCCTCCATGCTCGCGTGTCGCCGTGGCCGCGGCCGGCCTCGACCCGTCCTGCCTCGTTCGCCTCCGGTCTCACCACGTGCCCCGCGGATCGAGCGCGTCCCGAAGTCCGTCACCGACCAGGTTGACCGCCAGGACCACCAGGGACAGGACCGACCCCACGATGCCCGGATACCAGGCCGCCTGGGCCAGGTAGTCGCGGGCGTCGCTCAGCATCAGGCCCCAGCTCGGCGTGGGCGGCTGGGTGCCGATCCCCAGAAAGCTCAAGGCCGCCTCGGCGAGGATCGCTTCCCCGAAACTGAAGCTCGCCTGCACCATGACGACTCCCAGGACGCTCGGCAGCACGTGCCACCGCAGGATGCGCCCATCTCCCGCGCCCACGGCCATGGCCGCGGTCACGTACTCCTCCGCACGGGCCGCGAGCACGCCCACCCGCACCAGGCGAACGTACCGCGGAATGTACACGATTCCGAGGGCGATCATCACGCTGTGAACGCTGGCTCCGAGCGCGGCCATCATGGCCATCGCCAAGAGGATCGGGGGGAACGCGAAGATGGCGTCGGTCGCCCGCATGAGCACTGTGTCGGCGAGGCCCCGATAGTAGCCGGAGAGGACCCCCAGCACGAGGCCACCCGCAAGGGCGATGCTCACCGCCACTACGCCGACGAGAAGCGACGTCCGGCTGCCATGAACGATGCGGCTGAGGACGTCGCGGCCCAGGGAATCCAACCCAAAGGGGAACGCGCGACCCGGTGGCGTCAGCCCCGGCCCGAGGCCTTGCTCGATCGGGTCATGCGGTGTCAGGACGGGCGCGAAGGAGGCGGCCACCAGGAAGGTCATCAGAACGGCGGCGCCCGCGAAACCCGAGAGGCGCCGGCCGATCCGCCAGAAGGGTGATCGGCGCCGCCGTCCGGGCGGGGAAGCCGGCGGCCCGGCAGCGGCGATGGATCCCCAGCCGTGCGTCGCCATCGAGTCACGCATGGCGAATCCGCGGATCGAGCACCGAGTAGAGCAGGTCGGTCGCGAGGTTGACGACGATGAAGAGCAGGCCCACGAGGAGGGTGATGCCCTGGACGACCGGCAGGTCGCGGCTAATGATCGACTCGACCAGCAGGGAGCCAATACCGGGAAGGGCAAAGATCGTCTCGATGAGCACCGAGCCCCCGAGCAGATAGACGGCGTTGATCGCGATTTGGGTGATGACCGGCAGCATCGCATTGCGGAGGGCGTGGCGGCCGCTCACGATCCACTCGCCCAGACCCTTGGCCCGCGCCGTGCGCACGTAGTCTTGCTCGAGGACCTCCAGCATGCTGGCACGCGTGATCCGCGACAGGAGCGCGGTGTAGGCGGCGCCCAGGGCGACAGTGGGCATGATCAGGTTCGGGAGCGTCTCGGGCGCCCGCAGCACGTCGACGGAGAAGGCGGCGATCGGCACCAGGCGGAGCTCGACGCCGAGGATCACCATCAGGATGAGAGCCAGGAAATAGTTGGGGACGGACGCCCCCACGATGGCGACGGCGCCGACCAGATAGCTTCCCGGGCGGCCTCGCCGGAGGGCGGCGTAGGCCCCGCTGGCGACCCCCACGAGCACGGAGAAGAGCGTGGCGCTCGCGGCGAGGGTGAGGGTGGTCGGGACCCGGGCCAGTATCATGTCGGCCACCGGCCGCCGGGTCCGAAGCGACTTGCCGAGGTCTCCCTGAGCCACTCGTCCGAGCCACCGCGGGTACCGAATGTGGAGTGGCTGGTCCAGGTCCAGCTCGTGACGAACCTGCTCGATCAGCTCGCTGGTTGCCGAGGGCCCCATCATGATCGCGATGGGGTCCCCGCCGGTCACCTGGAGCAGGCCGAAGACCAGCGCGGTGATCAGGAGCAGGGTCGGGAGGATCTGAAGGACGCGCCGACCGAGGTATGCCCCCATGCGATCACGCCGAGACCCGGGTTCCACCCACGACGTCTTCCCGACGGCGACGTCCCGGCCGCCTACCGAGGCGGGCGGGTGATGCCGAGCTTCCGCATGCGGTTTCGCAGGGTGCTCGGGTTCAGGCCGAGGCGCGCGGCCGCCTGCCCTCGCCCCTCGATCGTCCAGTGGCAGTGGTCGAGAACGTGGATGATGTGGGCCCGCTCGACGTCCTGCAGGGACTCCCGGGGCCGGCGGCGCTCGCCGCTGCCCTGCTCCGGCGCCGTCAGCCCGAGGGCCTCCTCGACGCGGAGGATCGATCCTTGCGACACGATCATGGCCCGCTCGAGGACGTTCTGCAGCTCGCGGACGTTCCCGGGCCACTCGTAGGCCTGGAGCGCGGCCATCACGGTCCCGGGGATCTTCGTGATCGTCCGGTTGAGGGCCCGCTGGCGCGATTGGATGAAGTGCCAGACGAGCAGGGGAATGTCCTCCCGGCGGTCCCGCAGGGGCGGCACCTCGATGGGGAAGACACTCAGCCGATAGTAGAGGTCCGACCGGAACCGGCCCTCGCGCGTGTCCCGGTGCAGGTCGCGGTTCGTCGCCGCGACGACCCGGACGTCGACCTTGCGCGTCACCGTCGACCCGAGCCGCTGGATCTCGCCGCCCTCGAGAACCCGGAGGAGCTTCGCCTGAAGGGCCGGCTCGAGCTCGCCGATCTCGTCGAGGAGGAGCGTCCCCTGGTCGGCGAGCTCGAATCGACCGGGCTTCGCCTGGCTCGCGCCGGTGAAGGCGCCCTTTTCGTGGCCGAAGAGCTCGCTCTCGATGAGCGCCGCGGGCAGGGCGGCGCAATTCACGGCGACGAAGGACCGGGCACGCCGCCGGCTGTGCGCGTGGAGCGCGCGGGCGAGCAGCTCCTTGCCGGTGCCCGTCTCTCCGAGGAGCAGGACCGGCGCAGTCGTGTCGGCGACCTGGCCGAGCTTCTCCACGACCCTGAGGAGTATCGGGCTTCGCCCGACGATCTCGCCGAAGTCGCGGGCCTCGACGAGCTCCGCGTGGAGGTAGACGTTCTCGGCCTGGAGGCGCTCGTTCTCCGACAGGGCCGTCCGGAGGGCGAGCTCGGTATCCCGGCGGGCGAGGGCGCTGGCGATGATCTCGCCGACCAGCCGGAGGCGAACGATCAGATCCGGGGACCAGCGCTGCTCGTGGGTGGCGGTGGCGAACACGAGCAGGCCGACGACGCGGTCCTCCGCCACCATCGGTGCCAGCGCGCCCGAGACGACATCGTTTCGGGCGAGGCTCTCCCGGTCGCGGGCGGCCTCGGGCGGCAGCTCGTCGAGCCGGGTGAGGGCCACGATCTCCCGGGCCTCGAACACCCGGCTGACCAGCCAGGGGAATGCATCTTCCGAGTCGGATACCGGAGGACCGCCCGTGCCCGCCCGCACCCACTGGTGGGTCCGCACCACCGTCCGCTGCTGGGGGACCCGCTGGACAACGCTCGCGCGGTCGGCGCCGAGTAGCTCGCCAACGGTGCCGAGCGTCTGGACGATCTGGGCGTCGATGGTGTCGGCCGGCACGCGGATCAGGGTTGCCGCGAGCCCGGCGACAACCTGGTCGAACTCGATGGCGCGTCGGAGCGCGTCGTCGGCCTGCACGCGTGCGAGTGCGCTTCCGGTGACCTCGGCAATCCGTCTGAGCTGGTCGATCACCAGCGGAGGCCAGGACCTGTCCGCGCGAGCGGTGCCGAGCATGAGCCAACCCACCGGCACCCCGTCGATGACCAGCGGCAGGCTCGCGATCGATCGGATCCCGACGCGCTCCAGGAAGGTCCGGTCGCGCTCCGCCTCGACCGGGAGGTCGTCGGGTCTCGCCACCCAGACCGGGCTACCGTTGATGAAGCGGCTGGTGATCCACGGGAGGCTGGCGTACGGGTCGAACGCCTCCAGTGGCGCGCAGCCGGGCCGGGTCCACCGGTGAGCGACTCGAAGGGGGCCACCCTCGGGCGACGGCCGGGCCAGGGCGCCGTGATCGACATCGAAGGACCCGGCCACCTGGCCGATCAGTTCGTCCAGCCGGGCGTCGATGGCGTCGGCCGGGCATTCGACGAGCGCCGCCGAGAGTCGATCCAATGGCCCGCCGAACGTAGACCGCTCGGCCTCCATCGCGGGGTCCAGGCGAGACACCGGGTCTCTTCCTCCTCGTGCCGGGCGCCCGCGACCCACCGGTGTGCCCGTCGCATGCGGCGGCCTACCATCACCCGTGGTGGCTGCCTCTTCACGGTTCCCGCTGTGATCACCGAGTATCACATGATTCGATGGGCATTTCCATGCGCGGTCCTTCCTGGAATGCTTCTTGCCCCGGGTACGCGCGAGCGGTGGCAACGGGCCCAGGGGATTCTTCGCATCCCCGGAGCTGTGCAGCTTCATCCGGGGGGAGGAATTGACGAGATGTCCTTCCGCTTGATCGTGTCCGAGGCGCCCGATCTCACGACCATCCGGGTCGCCGGGCGCCTCCGAGACGACGCGATGACCCTCCTGGGCGATGCCTGCGCCGGAGCCCGGCGGCCCCTGGTCCTCGACCTGTCCGAGCTGACGAGCGCCAGCGATGCTGGCGTGCTGCTGCTTCTCCGGTTGACGGGCGAGGGTGTCCACCTGCTGGGCGCGTCCCACTACGTGAGGCTGTTGCTGGAGCGCGCCGCCGACGCCGCCAGCACGTCCGCGCCAGGGAGCAAGGGCGGCCCCTCGGCCACCGCCCGGGCTGCCGGCCGCCGGCCCCGCAGTGCGAGACCGTGCCCATGATGGTTGTGGAGGGGCGTTCGGCGTCGGCTTCACGTCGGAACAAGGTCCAGTATCATCGAGGGCGCCGATCGGTAGCCTTGCCCGATTTGCCCCGTTTCAGGAAGTCGCCCCGTCTTGCGGCTTCCATCGAGTTCGTCAGGATACCCGATGTCGGGGCGCGAGAGCATGCCAAGGAGGGCAGCTGATGAGCCTGTGGAAGCTGACGGGTGAGCGATGCCAATCCCTGCCGCAGCGAGCCCGAGCCGCCCTCCTCGTAGGCGGCCTGGCGCTCCTGGCGCTCCTGGCCGGCCCCCTCGAGAGCAGGGCCGACGAGGACCAGCCGAAGCCGACGGCCATGGAGCGGCTGTTCCCGGGGCTCGACGAAAGCATGAAGGATCTTCCCGCCTTCTTCCGTGACACGGACCTCACGATCTACCTCCGCAGCTACTACCTGACACGCGAGAGTCCGGACGGCGCGGAGAACGAGGCCTGGGCCTTCGGCGGCTGGTTCAGCTACCGGTCCGGCTGGCTCTTCGACATGTTCGCAATCGGCGCCACGGTCTACGGCTCGGCGCCGCTCTACGCGCCTGACGACAAGGACGGCACGACGCTCCTGAAGCCCGGGCAGGAAGGCTATGGGGTCCTCGGCGAGGCCTACGCCGCCCTGCGGTACAAGGAGTACGTCCTCGCGAAGGGGTACCGGCAGGAGGTCTCCCAGGGCTACATCAACCGCGAGGACAACCGGATGACGCCCAACACCTTCGAGGGCCTCACGGTTGGCGGCAAGCTGGGACCGGTCGACTACCTCGCGGGCTACCTGTGGAAGTTCAAGGCCCGGAACGACGATGACTTCGTGTACATGTCCGAGGCGGCGGGGGCGCCGGGCAGCGAGGACGGCGTCGTCATGGCGGGCGTCAAGTTCTCGCCCGTCGCGGGTCTCAAGCTGGACCTCAGCGAGCAGTACGGGATCAACACCTTCAACACGGTCTTCCTCCAGGCCGACTACACGCATCCCCTTGCGGACGATCTCCGGCTCATCTTCGGCGGCCAGTTCACGGATCAGCGGGCCGTGGGGGACCAGCTGCTCACGAACACGGCCACGAAGGACTGGGACACCTACAACGTGAGCGCGAAAGCGGGGGTCGCCCATCGCGAGCTGACCGTGACCGTCGGCGGCTCGATCACCGGGGACGGGCACACGATCCAGGCGCCGTGGGGGAGCTTCCCGGGCTACCTCTCGCTGATCCAGGAGGACTTCCAGCGGGCCGACGAGAAGGCGATCCTCGTCGGCGTGGCCTACGATTTCTCGAAGCTGGTCACGCCCGGGCTCGGGGCGTTCGTCAACGTCGCCTACGGCTGGGACGCGATCGACCCGAAGACCCGCGCGGCGGCGCCGGACCAGACCGAGTACGACCTCACGATCGACTACCGGCCGCCCAGCGGGTTCCTCCTGCTCCCGACGACCCGGAATCTCTGGTTCCGGCTCCGCGGCGTCATCCTCGATCGAGAAAACGCTGACCAGCTCGGCTGGCAGGTCCGGTTCATCGTCAATTGGGAAATCCCGATCCTGTAGGGCGCGCTGTTTGCCACGAATGACAGGCGACCAAAGCGGCATGGAGCAGCCATGGAACCAGCGGGCGGGCCTACGAGCCCCGCTCGGCCATCGAGAGGAGTTGCTCGGATGACGACGACAGCGACCGATCGAATCGTCGGCCTGAACCAGTTCTTCGCGGCCTCGGAGGCGCGGGTCGACCGCTGGCGCACGCTGAATAGGGTCGCCAAGGGCCTCGCCGCCGGCGGCGCGCGGCCGGCGGGCGGCCAAGGGCCCGACGCGAAGGCGCTCCTCGACGAGCTTCAGCCGCTGGAGGACCTGTACGGCTACCCGGGGCCCCGCCTGATGGGGCAGGTGCACGAGCGCCTCCAGACCGGGGACTCGACGGGCTTTGCGCGCCTGGTGCGGCGGATAAGCGGCGCGCTCCTCTCCAACAGCTTCCGGGACGACATCGAGCCCTGGAAGGCCGACGAGGAGGGGGAAACCCACACGCCGGACGTCCTCCCCCCGTCGATCGGGCGCGGCCAGGCCCGGCGGCCGTACTTCGAGATCCTGCTGGTCTCGCCCTCCGAACGGGCGATGTGGCCGGGGATTCGGGAGACCTTCCGCCGGCTGCGGCGCGTCGAGGACGACTTCGTCTATGAGCCGGTGGTCGTCGGCAGCTTCGAGGACGCGGTCCTCGCCGTGGTCTTCAACCCGAATCTGCAGGCGGTCGTGATCAGCGACGGCTTCGCCTATCCCTCCCAGTACTTGGTACCGGTGCTGCGCGAGATCCTGACGCGCCAGGTGCAGGTCGCCGAGTCGGCCCGGAGCGGCGACCTCGGGACCCTGCTGGCGCAGATGGTCCGCCGGTGGCGCCCCGAGCTCGACGTCTATCTCACCACCGACCGTGACGTCGCCGGTCTGGCCGGCTCCGCCGAGGCGGCCCCGATTCGGCGGATCTTCTACGGGGTCGAGGAGCCGATGGAGATCCACCTGGCGATCCTCGACGGCGTGAAGGACCGCTACGAGACGCCGTACTTCGACAACCTCAAGAACTACGCCCAGCGCCCGATCGGCACGTTCCACGCGCTGCCGGTGGCCCGCGGGAAGTCGATCTTCAACTCCAACTGGATCCGCGACATGGGCGAGTTCTACGGGGTCAACCTGTTCCTCGCCGAGTCGTCGGCCACGACCGGCGGCCTGGACAGCCTCCTCGAGCCGACCGGCAACATCAAGGTCGCCCAGGACAAGGCCGCCCGCGCGCTCGGAGGCGACCGGAGCTTCTTCGTCACCAACGGCACGTCGACGTCGAACAAGATCGTCCACCAGGCAATTCTCACGCCGGGCGACATCGTCCTGATCGACCGCGACTGCCACAAGTCCCACCACTACGGGCTCGTCCTGGCAGGCGCCCAGCCGCTTTACATCGACGCCTTCCCGCTCACGCAGTTCTCGATGTACGGGAGCCTCGCCATCAAGCCGATCAAGAAGGCGCTCCTCCAGCTCAAGGCGGAGGGGAAGCTCGACCGCGCGAAGCTGCTGGTGCTGACCAACTGCACCTTCGACGGCCACGTCGCGAACGTCAAGCGGACCATGCTGGAGTGTCTCGCGATCAAGCCGGACCTCGTGTTCCTGTGGGACGAGGCCTGGTTCGGGTTCGCCCGTTTCTCGCCGTACCTCCGGCGTCGCACGGGGATGGGCGCGGCGGCCGCGATCCGCGAGCTGATGCGCGACCCGGAGTACCGGAAGCGCTACGAAGCGTTCAAGGCCAGCGCCGGCAAGCTGGACCCGAAGGACCCAAAGCTCGTGGACATGGAGCTCCTCCCGGATCCGGACAAGGTGCGGGTCCGCGTCTACGAGACCGACTCGGTGCACAAGTCGATGTCGTCGCTCCGCCAGGGCTCGATCATCGTCGTCGCGGACCAGGACTTCCACACGGTCGAGCCCGCCTTCAAGGAGGCGTTCTTCACCCACACCTCGACCTCGCCCAATCTCCAGATCATCGCGTCGCTCGACGTGGCGCGGCGGCAGATGGAGCTGGAGGGCTACGAGCTCGTCGGGCGGGCGGTCCAGCTGGCGATCGAGATCCGGCACCAGATCAACGCGCACCCGCTGATCTCGAAGTACTTCCGCGTCGCCACGCCGGCCGAGATGATCCCCGCCGAGTACCGGAAGTCGGGCTTCGCCGACTGGGGCACGCCGGGCTGGACGATGACCGACACCATGGGGGCGCTCGACAACGACGAGTTCTACCTCGATCCGACCAGGATCACGCTCCTCTGCGGCGCCGCGGGGTACGACGGCAGCCAGTTCAAGGCCCTCCTGGCCAGCGAGCACGACATCCAGATCAACAAGACCTCGCGCAACAGCGTCCTCGTCCAGATCAACATCAACAACACGCGGAGCGACCTCGCGCACCTGATCAAGGCGCTCGCCGACATGGCGCGCGCGATCGAGAAGCGTGTCGCCGAGGGCGGCGGGGACGAGCAGGCGGCTTTCAAGGCGCGGGTGAAGTCGCTGGTCGAGGACGTGCCGGACCTGCCGGACTTCCAGCGCTTCCACGACGCCTTCCGCGACAACCCGAAGAGCGCCACCCAAGAAGGGCACATGCGCGAGGCCTACTACATGGCCTACGACGCGGCCAACATCGAGCACGTCAAGCTCCACAGCAAGGAGATCGACGAGCGGCTCGCCAAGGGGCCGGAGCTCGTCTCGGCGAAGTTCGTGATCCCGTACCCGCCCGGCTTCCCGATCATGGTGCCGGGCCAGGTCGTCACAAAGGAGATCATCACTTTCATGCGCAAGCTCGACGTGAAGGAGATCCACGGCTACAACGCGGGGAAGGGTCTCGAGCTCCTCAAGCCCGACGCGCTCGCCAAGCACCGGACCAAGGGGAAGTAGGAGACAACGTGCATGGCCGTCAGGTCCGATGCCCGTGCTCGTGAGCCTGGTGCGCCCGCTGGTGCCGATCGAGGAGCCCACGCGAGAAAGCCCGTGACTCAAACCGGAGCCCGCCAACGGAGGTCGACATGATCGACTGGCTCTTCGCCACGCTGCGTCAGTACCCGGAGATCGCGATCTTCCTCTCGCTCGGGATCGGGTACTACGTCGGCAAGTTCACCTTCAAGGGCATCGGCTTGGGGTCGGTCACCGCGACCCTGCTGGCCGCCGTCGTGATCGGACAGCTCGGGATCACGATCAACCAGCCCCTGAAGGCATTTGCCTTCCTGATGTTCCTGTTCGCGGTCGGCTACGGCGTCGGGCCGCAGTTCGTCCGCGGCGTCGCCAAGGATGGCTTGCCGCAGGCGATTTTCGCGGTGGTCGTGTGCCTGCTGTGCCTTGCTTCAGGCGTGGGGGTCGCCAAGCTGGCCGGGTACGATCTCGGGTACGCGGCCGGGCTGTACGCGGGCTCGCAAACCATTTCGGCTTCGATGGGCCTCGCCACCGACGCGATCAACCGGCTGGGTCTGGCCGCCGACCAGGCCAAGGCGATGCTCGACGGGATGCCGATCGCCTACGCCGTGAGCTACATGTTCGGCACGGTCGGCTCGGCGATCGTGATCGCGATAGTCGGGCCGGCGCTGCTCCGCATCGATCTCGCCGCCGCCGCCAAGGACTACGAGGCGAAGCACGGCGGCAGCAAGGATCTCGGCGGGGCGGGCTCGGCCTGGCACCGCTGGGAGCTGCGCGCCTTCCGGGTGAGACAGGGCGGGAAGGCCGTTGGCCTCCGGGCCATCGAGGCCGAGGCCCTGGTGCCCAACGCGCGGGTCTTCGTCGAGCGCATCCGGCGCAGCAACGGGACGATCGAGGACGCGAGCGCCGACAGCGTGATCCGTGAGGGGGACGTGCTGGCGGTCGTCGGGCCGCGCGAGGTCCTCGTCAAGGTGATCGGGGAGACCGCCCAGGAGGTCGACGACGCCGAGCTCCTGAACGTCCCGGTCGAGGGCGTCGACGTGTACGTGACCGAGAAGGCCGTGGACGGCAAGACGCTCGCGGAGGTGGCCCGCCTGCCCGAGGCGCGTGGCGTCTACCTGCGCCGGATCTCCCGGGGGGCGACTGCCACCGAGATCCCCATCCTGCCCAGCACCACGCTCCAGCGCGGCGACATCCTCAACATCGTCGGCCGCACGCAGGACACCACCGCCGTCACCAAGCGGCTGGGCGTCCCCGACCGGCCGAGCGACGTCGCCGACGTCGCGTTCATCGGGTTCGCGGTCACGATCGGCGCGCTGATCGGCGCGCTGGTCTTGAAGATCGGCGGGGTGCCGCTGACGCTGTCCACCGCCGGCGGCGCCCTCATCTCGGGGCTCGTGTTCGGCTGGCTGCGCTCGACGCGCCCGTTCTTCGGGCGCATCCCGTCGTCCACCGTCTGGTTCATGAACTCGGTCGGCCTCAACATCTTCATCGCGATCGTCGGGATCTCGGCCGGCCCGGGGTTCGTCAACGGCCTCAAGACACAGGGCGTCAGCCTGTTCCTGTGGGGCATCGTGGCGACGACGGTGCCGCTGATCCTCAGCATGTACATCGGCAAGTACGTGTTCCGCTTCCACGACGCCATCCTGCTCGGGGCCGTCTCCGGTGCGCGGACGACCACGGCGTCCCTCGGCATGGTCTGTGACTTGGCCCACAGCCAGGTGCCCGCGCTCGGGTACACTGTCACCTACGCCATCGGCAACACGCTGCTCACGATCTGGGGCATGGTCATCATCATGCTGCTGGCGTGACGCCATGAACCTCGTGACGCTCCGCCAGCAGTGCGCGCTTCTGAACGCTGAGCCCCTTCGATCGGGGGATAAGCTCATCGCGCCGGCCGCTAACAACGCCAAGCTGACAAGGAACGATCAATGGACGACATGAAGCTCAAGCAGTACGAGAAGCTGGGTCCGTTCGAGATCAAGGACTTCCTCGCCAAGGTCGCGTCGAAGTCCGCGCAGGAGGCGTCCACCTCGTATCTGAACGCCGGTCGCGGCAACCCGAACTGGGTCGCCACCGAGCCGCGCGAAGCGTTCTTCCTGCTCGGGCAGTTCGCGGTCACCGAGAGCAAGCGCGTGCTCGACCTGCCGCCGGGCGTGGGTGGCATGCCCAAGGCATCGGGTATTGCCGGCCGGCTCGAAGCCTGGCTGAAGAAGCACGACGACATGCCGGGCGCCCACTTCCTGCAGGCGATGGTGCCGTGGGCGGTGAAGAAGTTCAGTTTTGATCCTGACAAGTTCGTGCACGAGCTGGTGGATTCCATCATCGGCGACCACTATCCGGTGCCGGATCGCATGCTGGTGCACAATGAACAGATCGTCCACGAGTACCTGCAGTGGGCGATGTGCGGGGCCCCGCGGCCGAAGGGCACGTTCAAGCTGTACGCGGTCGAGGGCGGCACCGCCGCCATGTGCTACATCTTCAAGTCGCTGAAAAGCAACCGGATCCTCAACCCCGGCGACACGATTGCGCTCGGCGTGCCGATCTTCACTCCGTACCTCGAGATGGCACACCTGGAGGACTACGACCTCAAGTTCGTCGAGGTGCACGCCAAGCAGGAGGAGCGATTTCAGTACCCGGATGACGAGATCAAGAAGCTCCTCGACCCGAAGATCAAGGCGTTCTTCATCGTCAACCCCGGCAACCCGTTCGCCGTGGCGCTTTCCTCCGAGACGATCAAGAAGATCGGGGCCGTTCTCAAGAAGCGGCCGGATCTCATCCTGCTGACGGACGACGTCTACGGTACCTTCGTGCCGGGCTTCCGTTCGCTGATGGGGGAGTTCCCGAAGAACACCATCGGCGTCTACTCGTACAGCAAGTACTTCGGCTGCACCGGCTGGCGCCTGGGCACGATCGCGGTCCACGAGGACAACATCTTCGACGAAATGATCGCCCGCCATCCCGAGCCCATCAAGAAGCTGCTGGACAAGCGTTACGGCACGCTCACGCTCGAGCCCCGCAAGCTCGCGTTCATCGACCGCATCGTGGCGGACAGCCGCGACGTCGCGCTGAATCATACCGCCGGCCTGTCGCTTCCCCAGCAGGTGATGATGTCGCTGTTCTCGCTGAGCGAGCTGATGGACGAAAAGAAGGCCTATCAGAAGGCCTGCATCGGCATCGTCAAGAAGCGCGTCGAGGCGACCATCGAGGGGCTGGGCATCGAAGTCAGCCCGAACGAGCTGTTTGACTACTACTATGGCCTGATCGACTTCGAGTTCTGGGCCCGCAAGTACTTGGACGAGGACATGGTCAAGTGGATGAAGGCGAACGTGCATCCGCTCGACATCGTGTTCCGGCTGGCCGAGGACCACGGGATCGTCCTGCTCAACGGCAGCGGCTTTGCCGCTCCGGACTGGTCAGTGCGGATATCGTTCGCGAACCTGGAAGATCACGTCTACGACGACATCGGCCGGGCGGTGCGCGCCATCGCACGCGGCTACAATCAGGCCTATCAGGCCGCCACGGGCAAGAGCAGCAAGGCGGCGGGGCCCACGGCTCGTAAGCGGGACGTTCGATAAAGAGGGTATGTCATGTGGCCGCCGGCGAGGAGAGACTTTGTGACATCGTTCGCCGTCTCGGCGCTGGGAGCGGCGCTCGCGCTCGGGGCCGGCGCCTGGCCGGGCCCGGTGGGCGCGGAGACGTCGACGCCAGCACACCGCGGGATCATCGGATACACGGCGCCGGCATCTGGCACCTGGGCGCCGTCCGCCGGCGCGCTACCGACATTTGCGTTCGGCAAGCCAGCTGAGGTGCTACTGGTGGTTCCCGGCGGGTACGTCGTCCGACAGGAATTGCCACTCGAGCAGGCGATCGAGCAAGCAACCTACGTGTCGCGGCAGCTTGGCTACCCCATTGCCGTGACGATTCCGAATCCGGCGGGTGGGCCGCCACGACTCGAGTACGTCGGGACCTCCTGGGGCGATCTGGGCAAGTGACCCAGCTACACGGGCACGCCAGGCGCCTCGCAGAAAGCAGACCATGGCGGAAGTGCGTCAACCACACAGTCGGAGGGTGCCGCTGGTGATCCGTTCTGGCAGCGGACGTGTGATCGCCGACTGGACTAGGGGGGAAGCAATGCAGATTCTGATCGTCGTGCTCCTGGTAAGTGCGCTCGTTCCTGTCGCCCTCGCGAGCAGCCCGTCGGCTGCTGTCGTCGCGCAGGCCAGCTCACCGGCGGCCAAGCCGGCGGCCAAGCCCAAGGTTCAGGAGGCCGCGGTGATCACGCTGCGCGGCACCGTGGAGGCGATCGACAAGGAAAAGCAGACGGTCACCGTCAAGGGACCGAATCGGTCCCTGACGGTGCATGTCCGAGATCCCAAGAAGCTCGAGGCGATCAAGGTGGGCGATCCGGTAGTGGGCAAGTACTACGAGGCCCTCGCCATCGAGGTGAAGAAGCCTGGGACGGCGACCCCGGGCGTGACCGCCCAGCAAGGCGTGGCCACCTCCAAGCCGGGCGCGACACCGGCCGGCGCGGTCGGGCAGCAGGTCACCGTGACCGTGACCGTCGTCGAGATCGACAAGAAGGCGGGCACGGTGACCATCAAGGGCTCGGAGGGGGCCACCGAGACCGTCAAGGCGCGCGACCCGAAGAACCTGGAGGCGGTGAACGTGGGCGATCTCGTCGAGATCACCTACACCCGGGCGCTGGCCATCGCTCTCGACAAGTCGGCCGCGAAGTGAGCGCGCTCTCGCGCAGGTCGGCGGTCCGGATCCTCGTGGCGCTCGCCGCTCCTCTGGCGATCGTGATCGGGGGCGGCTGCGCGAAGGCGATCAACCACACCCACGACCCCGCGACGAACTTCGGGCCGCTCAAGAGCTATGCGTGGGCGCCCGGATCGCCGATCTACTCGCAGAACAGCCTCGTCGAGGCGAATGTCGAGTTCCTCGCGGATCCGATCCTGGAGAAGAAGGGGTTCAAGAGGGCGACGGCCAACCCCGATGTCGTCGTCGCGGTCAAGCTCGAGAACTATCCCTACGGCAGCGCCGAGAGCTACG
Organism: uncultured Candidatus Rokubacteria bacterium; assembly: GCA_963812945.1. GTDB lineage: Bacteria > Methylomirabilota > Methylomirabilia > Rokubacteriales > DASRDR01 > DASRDR01. Next base: position 35,843 of record CAWEXD010000006.1, read on the forward strand.
AGCTCCGGATGCTGAGCCTGAACGTGTACCAGGCGGACGGCAAGACCCTGATCTGGCGGGGGACGGCGTCCGGATCCATCAGCACCGACTCGGCATCCGGTGACCTGAAGAGCGCGGTTGAGGCCATCCTCGCTGCCTTTCCCCCGAAGTAAGGCCGTCGGGCCGCTTCTCGGGGAATCTCCGGCCGCTGGCCGGCGGTGACGGCGATGGCATCGTTCGAGAACGTCGGACGGAGGACAAGGGGGTGAGCCGATGACCTGGTTCGTCAGCGCCTTGCGGCAGAACCCCGAGCTGGCGATCTTCCTCACGCTCGCGCTGGGCTTCCTCATCGGCAAGGTCAGGATCGGGAGCTTCAGCTTCGGAACGGTGGTGGGCACGCTCTTGGCGGGCGTGCTCGTCGGGCAGCTCAACATCCAGGTTCCCGGCATCGTCAAGACCGTGTTCTTCGACCTGTTCCTCTTCACCACTGGGTACAAGGTCGGGCCCCAGTTCTTCCGGGGCCTGAAGAAGGACGCCCTCTCACAGGTCGCGGTCACGGTCGTGCTGTGCGTCACGTGTCTCGTCGCCGCCGTCGTCGCCACGAAAGTGCTCGGGTACGACATCGGGACCGCGGCCGGCCTCCTGGCCGGGGCGTTCTCCGAGTCCACGGTGATCGGGACGGCCGGCGACGCCATCAACCGGCTGGCGCTCCCGGCCGAGGAGCGAGCGCGGCTCATCAACAACATCCCCGTCGCCTACGCGGTCACCTACCTGGTGGGGACGGCCGTCCTCGTCTGGTTCATTCCCACGATCGGGCCGAAGCTCATGGGGGTCAACCTCCGGGACGAGGCCAAGAAGATGCAGGCCCAGGGCGCGGGCGCTGCGGAAGCGGAGCCGGGGGTGTTCTCGGCGGTCCGGCGATTCGAGGTCCGGGCCTATCGCGTGACCAATGACGCCCTCGTGAACAAGACGGTCGGCGATCTCGAGAGGCTGCCCAGGGAATTTCGGGTCTTCGTCCTGCGAGTCCGTCGGCAGGACGCCCTCCTCGTGGCCGAGCCGAGCACGGTGATCCGGCGGGACGACGTCGTGGCTGTGGCGACACGCCGCGACGTCCACGTGGAGCGCGGCACTGCGATCGGTCCGGAGGTCCAGGATTTCGACCTGCTCGACATCCCCCTCGAGATGCTGGACGTGGTGGTGACGAACAAGGCGCTGGTCGGGAAGAGCCTGGCCGAGCTGGCCAAGGGCGAGTTCGCTCGCGGCGTCTTCATGAGGATGCTCCTGCGGGCCGGCGTGGAGATGCCCGTGGCTCCCGAGACGCGCATCGACCGGGGCGACGTGATGAGCCTGATCGGGTCGAAGCCCGAGGTCGAGCGTGCGGCCAAGGAGCTCGGTTACCCCGACCGCCCCACGAACGCCACGGACATGATCTTCGTCGGTACCGGCATCGTCCTCGGGGGTTTCGTCGGCCTCCTGTCCGTGACGCTCGCGGGAGTGCCGCTCACGCTCACCGCGAGTGGCGGGGCTCTGGTCATGGGCCTCGTGTTCGGCTGGCTCCGATCGGTGCGGCCGTTCTTCGGCCGGATCCCCGAGGCGGCGATCTGGATCTTCGACACCGTCGGCCTCTGCGTCTTCATCGGCGTGGTGGGGATCACGGCCGGCCCGGGCTTCGTGACGGGGCTCCAGAAAACGGGCATCAGCCTGGTCATCGTCGGTCTGATCTGCTCCTTGACCCCCCACATCGTGACGATTCTCTTCGGCCGGTACGTGCTGGGCATGAACCCGCTCATCCTGCTGGGCGCCTCCGCCGGCGCCGGGACGATCACGGCCGCGCTCCGCGCCGTCCAGGACGAGGCGCAGAGCAAGGTGCCCGCGATCGGCTACACCGTGCCGTACGCCATCGGGAACATCCTGCTGACGGCCTGGGGGCCGGTCCTCGTGGCCATCCTGGCGAGCGGCAAATAGGCATGATCTCGATGCGCGGGGCGGCAGCAGAGCACACTGCCCATGCCGGCTCGCCGGCGGAGGGGACGCGACCGTGCGCACGGTAGGGTTCGATCTCGTCTCGACGCTGATCGTCTCCATCGGGGTGTTCTTCCTCGGTCGCTTTCTGGTCGGCGCGGTGCCGGTGCTCCGGCGCCTCAATATCCCGGCGCCCGTCGTCGGCGGCGGCGTGGTCGCGCTGCTGCTGGCTCTGATCGACGGCTTTCTGGGTGTCAAGCTGAGCTTCAATCTCGCGCTGAAGGACACCCTCCTCCTGATGTTCTTCACCACGGTGGGACTCGCTGCGGACGCCCGGATGCTCGTCAAGGGAGGTCCCCGGCTGCTCGTGTTCCTGGGCATCAGCGTCGTCCTGATCGTCGTCCAGAACGTCATTGGCCTGACCGCCACGCGCCTCCTCGACCTTCATCCCGTCGTGGGGCTCCTCGGCGGGTCGATCACCCTCGTGGGAGGCCACGGCACCGGGGCGGCATACGCGGGTCGGTTGGGGGAGACCATGAACCTGCAGGGCGCCATGGAGCTCACCATGGCCTCGGCGACCGCGGGCCTCGTAATCGGCGCCGTCCTGGGCGGCCCGCTGGCGGAGTTCCTCCTGAGGCGGTACCGGCTGACGGCGCCGGGGCCGTCCGCCGCGGACGCGCCGTCGGCGGAGGCCGGGTCGGCCGAGACCCGGGCGGACGCCGTCACCGCCTACTCCCTGATCAACACGCTCTTCGTCATCCTGGTGTGCCTGGCGGGCGGGCGGATGCTCGTCGGCTGGATGGCGGGGACGGGGTTCATCCTGCCCGACTTCGTGTTCTGCCTCCTGCTCGGGGTGGTGATCCGCAACGCGGCGACCGTCACCGGCGTGTTCCGGGTGAGCGACGCGACCGTGGACGCGATGGGCACCGTCGCGCTGTCGCTGTTCCTGGTGATGGCGCTCATGACCATGCGCCTGCTCGACCTGGTGAACCTGGCCGGCCCGCTGCTCGTGATCCTGGCCGCCCAGACGGTGGTGGTCGCGCTCTACGCGGCCACGGTGACGTTTCGGGTCATGGGGCGGAACTACGACGCGGCGATCATGGCGGCCGGGCAGGTCGGCTTCGGGATGTCATCGACCGCCTGCGCCCTCGCCATCATGAGGTCCGTGACCGAGCGCCACGGGCCGTCGCCGCTGGCCTTCATCATCGTCCCGATGGTCGGCGCGTTCTTCATCGACATCACGAACGCGTTCATCATCCAGGCCTTCCTGGCCCTGCCACTCTTCGGTTTCTGAGCCATGCGGCGAGAACGAGCGAGGCGAGCCATGACCACGATTCGAGCGGGAAGGCGGATCGGATTCCTGGCGCTGGTCGCCGTGACCGTGGCGGCCGTCGGCTGCTCGCGCGGGCCCGACGCGACCGCGCTCCAGACGGAGGTCCAGGGGAAGCTGGATCAGCGCTTCAAGCCCGGGCTGTTCGGGCTCGTCGGATTCAAGCGCCAGGGGAGCGCGCCGCTCCCGGCGTCGGACGCCGGGGCGAAGCGGCTGGCCGTGTACTTCAACGCCTCGCTCAAGATGAATCAGGGGTACGACTTCGGTGACTGGGAGGGGCTGAGCCCGGCGACCCTGGCCCATGTCCTGGGAGCGACGGACAAGGGCATCTACGGACTGAAGGCGGGGGCGACCCAGCCGGGCGAGGTGATCAAGGCCTACGGCAGCTCGATCTACGAGTGGTCAGGCGACAAGTGGCAGAGCGTCGAGGCCACGACGGCCGGCGTGGCGAAGGCGCCCGAGCCCGGCAACGCCGCTCCCGCGTCGCAGTCGAAGCAGCTCATCGACCGTCTCGCCGCCATGGTCGACATTCCGCCGCCCGGGGTTCCCCCGGCGGACGAGGCGATGATCAGGGAGGAGCTCGACCACGCGCTGCGGACGATCACCGCCCGCCGCGAGCGCCGGAAGCACGTCTACACGGTCGCCAGTGGACCGGAAGCGGGTGAGTACTATCCGATCGCCGAAGCCCTGGTGACCCGAGTGGCCAAGCTGGATCAGACGCTCAAGGTCCGGAACTCCGAGACTGCCGGCAGCGTGGAGAACGTCCGCCTCATCGGCGCGAAACAGGCAGACTACGCCCTGGTCCAGTCCAACGTGGCGGCGATGGCGGCTGCGGGTGAGGGGCCCTTTGCCCAGGGAGGCGCCGTCACGGCGCTCCGAGCCCTTGGGAGCCTGTTCCCGGAGCCGGTGCACATCGTCGTCTCGGCCGCCTCGGGGATCAAGACGGTGGCGGACCTCCGGGGCAAGCGCGTGGCGCTCGGGCCGCCGGACTCCGGCACGCGGGCCGACGCCCTCGCGGTCCTCGCGGTCCACGGGCTCACCGTGAAGGATCTCGCGGAAGCCCGGGACGAGGGCCTGGAGGCCGCGGCTGGCAGGCTGCGGGCCGGCCGGCTCGACGCCTTCTTCGCCACGGTCGGGGCGCCCACCCGGGAGCTCCAGCGCCTGGCCACGCGCCACCCGATCCGCCTCCTGTCGCTGGACGTCGCCACCGTCGAGCGGCTTGTCACGGAGCACCCAGGTCTCGTCCGGCTCCTGCTCCCCGCCAACACGTACCCCGGGCAGAAGGAGGACGTGACGACCATCGCCGCGGCCGCCCTTCTCGTGACCCACGCCGATGTCCCGGAGTCGGAGGCCGCACTGGTCCTCCGGCTGGTGTTCGAGAACCCCGACTACCTGCCCGCGGGAAGCGCCCAGGGGGCCAAGATCTCGAAGCGGAACGGCCTGCGGGGCATCACGATCCCGGTGCATCCCGCAGTCACCCGGTACTTCGGGACTCCGGCCCCGGCGAGCCCGGGCGCTTCCGGCGCCCAACCGAAGGCCCCGGCCGCCCCCGGCGCCAAGCCGAAGGGCTAGCGGAGTACGTGAGCGTCAAGCGGTCCACGCTCGTGCTCGGCGGCCTCACGCTCTCGGTGCTGCTGCTGTCGCTGCCCGGCGCCCTGCGCGACGCTCTGGACCGGGGCGGGATCTACCTGTTCTCCCGGGCGTTCGTGGAGGACCTGCCGAAGCGGCTGACGGGCCCCGGGCGTTTCCGGTTCGTCGTGCAGCCGCTCATCGCGACCCTGCTCGGCATCCGCAGCGGGATAGCGGACGCTCGGGCGGGCCGTCCGCCGTACCTCCTGGGGCTCGCGACCGATGGGCGGCGCCGCCGCGAGCTCGCGCGGGACGGCCTCACGACCGTGGCCAACCTCCTTCTCATGGGAGTCCTGCTCGACGCCGTCTTCCAGTGGGTGATCCTCGGCGTTTCGCACCCCGGCGCGGCGCTGGTGGTCGGGCCCGTGCTGATCACGACGCCTTATGCCATCGCGCGCGCCCTGTCGAACCGGGTCGCGTCGCTGAAGAGCGGTCGGATAGACTGATGAAGTGGTGAAGACCCGCGCTGTCGAGCTCCTGCCCGACAGCGCGTAGTCAGAAAGAACCAGGAGGAAGGGCAATGCATCTCGGAGTGACCGGTTGGGGGGCCGTGGCAATGACGCTGACGCTTCTGCTCGGGGCCGCGCCGGCGTGGGCGGACGACGCCCAGGACGCGCGGCAGCTGGTCGAGAAGGCCAAGCTCACGGTGGAGGAGTTCCAGACCGACAAGAACATGGACTCGCTCCGTGACCTCGCCAAGCGGGCCAAGGGCATGCTCATCCTGCCCCAGATGGTCCGCGCCGCGTTCATCCTCGGGGCGTCGGGCGGCAGCGGCGTGCTGGTGGCACACGAGGGCGGGCAGTGGCGCGGGCCTACGTTCCACACGCTGGGCGGCGCGAGCTTCGGCTTCCAGGCGGGGGCCGACGCGGCCGAGGTGATCATCCTGGCCTTGACCGAGCGCGGGGTCAACAAGCTGATGGATCCCCAGGTGAAGCTCGGCGCCGACATCAGCGTCACTGCCGGACCGGTCGGGGCCGGCGCCGCCGCGGCCACGGCGGGTCTGAGCGCGGACCTGGTCAGCTATTCGATCGCCAAGGGCCTCTACGGCGGCTTCTCGGTCGACGGCTCGGTGGTGGGGGCTCGGACGTCGCTGAATCACGCGTTCTTCGGCAAGCCCGTGACCCCGGCGGAAATCCTCATCAAGGGCGAGGTGAAGAGTCCGCAGGCGGAGGGGTTGCTCCAGGCGGTCACCAAGCTCGCGGGCGGTCGCTAGCCCAGGGCGGGGACGGAAGGACACCGGCCCGCTCGCTCCGATGGGAAGCAGAGGTCGGACGCGACCGGGCCGGTGTCTCACCTCCGGCCGCGGTTGAAGGCCCCGACCCCATGACCAAGTGGCGGCGGGCCCGACGGTGGAGTCGGTCGTGGTACCGCGAATGTGACGGGATGCTCGGTCGCGCGGCGCGCGCCGCGGCAATGAGGTGACACAGATGACGACGGGACGCGACGGGGCCGAGCGGCAGCGACTTGCGGAGGCTCGTGGGCAAGGCGTGCCCTGGCGGAAATGGGGCCCGTACCTCTCGGAGCGCCAGTGGGGGACGGTCCGCGAGGACTACAGCGACTCGGGCAATGCCTGGGATTACTTCAGCCACGACCAGGCGCGTTCGCGCGCCTACCGCTGGGGCGAGGACGGGCTGGCCGGCATCTCCGACGACCGGCAGCTGCTCTGCTTCGCACTGGCGCTCTGGAACGGGAAGGACCCGATCCTCAAGGAGCGGCTGTTCGGGCTGACCAACAGCGAGGGGAATCACGGCGAGGACGTCAAGGAGTACTACTTCTACCTCGACTCGACGGCCACTCACTCGTACATGAAGTACCTCTACAAGTACCCTCAGGCGGAGTATCCGTACGGCGGGCTCATCGAGCAGAACCGCCGCCGGGGCCGACACGACTTCGAGTACGAGCTGCTCGACACGGGCGTGTTCGACCACGATCGCTACTTCGACGTGTTCGTCGAATACGCCAAGGCGTCCCCGGAGGACCTCCTCGTCCAGATCACCGTCGAGAACCGCGGTCCGGAGCCGGCCACGCTGCACGTGCTGCCGACCCTCTGGTTCCGCAACACCTGGTCGTGGGGAGGAGACGCGCCTCGCCCAGCGCTCCGGCAGGCGGCCTCCGGCGTGATCGCGGCCTCCCACCCGGATATCGGGGAGCGCTTTCTTTCCTGCGAAGGCGCTGCCGCGCTGCTCTTCACGGAGAACGAGACGAACACGGAGCGGCTGTTCCAGAGCCCCAACCGGACCCCCTACGTCAAGGACGGGATCAACGACTACCTCGTCCACGGGCGCCGCGAGGCGGTGAACCCCCAGCAGACGGGGACGAAGGCGTCGGCGCACTATCCGCTCACGGTGGGGGCGGGGGAATCCCGCACCATTCGGCTGCGGCTCAGTGACGTGACGCCGGCGGGGCCGGCGCCGACAGGGCACGGGCGTGGCGGGCCGTCCGGCAGCGACTTCGACAAGGTCATGGGGGCGCGTCGGACGGAGGCGGACGAGTTCTATGCGGCGATCATCCCCTCGTCGCTGAAGGACGATGCGGCCAACGTGATGCGCCAGGCACTGGCCGGGATGCTGTGGACCAAGCAGTTCTACCACTACGACGTCGACCGGTGGCTCGAGGAGCACGGCGCCGAGCCCCTTCAAGCCGACGCGGCGCGCCGCCTCGCGCAACGACCAGTGGCACCACATGCACAACGCCGACGTGATCTCCATGCCGGACAAGTGGGAGTACCCCTGGTACGCGGCGTGGGACCTGGCCTTCCACATCCTCGCGCTGACGCTGGTCGACGAGGACTTCGGCAAGCAGCAGCTGGACCTCATGCTCCGGGATCACTACCTGCATCCCAGCGGTCAGATTCCCGCGTACGAGTGGAACTTCGGGGACGTCAACCCGCCGGTGCACGCCTGGGCCACGATCTTCACGTACCGGCTCGAGAAGGCCCGGCGGGGCCAGGGCGACGTCGAATGGCTCGAGCGCGCCTTCCAGAAGCTGACGCTGAACTTCACCTGGTGGGTGAACCGGAAGGACCGCTCCGGCAGCAACCTCTTCGAGGGCGGCTTCCTGGGGCTGGACAACATCGGAGTCTTCGACCGCAGCGCCCCGCTGCCGACGGGCGGCTACCTGGAGCAGGCCGACGGCACCGCGTGGATGGCGCTCTTCTGCCAGAACATGCTGCGAGATCGCCAGCGCAGCTGGCGCTGGAGCGGCCGGCCTACGCGGACCTGGCGCTGAAGTTCGTCGAGCACTTCCTGTGGATCGGGACGTCGATGATGCACGCCGGCGGGGACACCGGGATGTGGGACGAGGCCGACGGGTTCTTCTACGACGTCCTCCGGCTCCCGGACGGCCAGGCCCAGCGCCTGAAGGTGCGCTCCATGGTCGGGCTGCTCCCGCTGTGTGCCGTCACCGTGTTCGACGGCGAGCTGCTGGACGAAGTACCCCGAGCTGACGCCAGCGGCTGCGCCGGTTCCTCGAGGCGCGCCCGGAGCTGCGGGCGTTCATCCACGACCCGGCGAAGCAGGGTCAGGGGGGCCGGCGGCTCGGCGCCATCCTGGACGAGACCAAGCTCCGGCGGGTGCTGGCGATGATGCTCGACGAGCGGGAGTTCCTGAGCCCCTACGGCATCCGGGCCCTGTCGCGCTATCCACGCCGAGCATCCCTACGTGTTCCACGTGGGCGACCAGGAGTACCGGGTGTCGTACCTGCCGGCGGAGTCCGACAGCGGCATGTTCGGCGGCAACTCCAACTGGCGCGGGACCGATCTGGATGCCCGTCAACGGGCTGATCATCCGGGCGCTGCTCCAGTACTACACCTACTACGGCGACGCGTTCACCATCGAGTGCCCCACGGGCTCCGGGCGGCAGATGACCCTGTACCAGGTCGCCGAGGAGCTCACCCGTCGGCTGGCGAGCATCTTCCTGCGAGACGACCAGGGCCGGCGTCCGGTCCACGGGGGCGCGCGAGAAGTTCCAGGAGGACCCGCACTGGCGGGATCTACCTCCTGTTCTACGAGTACTTCCACGGCGACAACGGGGCCGGCCTCGGCGCGAGCCACCAGACCGGGTGGACCGGCATCGTCGCCCGCGCCATGCATCTGTTCGCGACGAGCACGCCGAAGGAGTTCCTCGAGCTCGGCAAGGACGCCGGGGTCATGGAAGTGGAGCCGGCACCGAGTGGCCAGACCGGGGGCGCGCCGCCCAGCCGAAAGCGCTGACGTGCGGGCACCGGCGCACCCGTCGCTCCACCGGAGCAACACGGGCGTCTGGCTGACGGAGTGGTCTCGCGCCCTGGGCCGGCCGGCGACGCCGAAGACGCGGGGACCGCCGGGCCGGACCGTCTCGCGGGACCATGAGCCGGACCGTTCGGCTTCTCGCCGCGCTCGGCATGGCGGGATGCGCGAGCATCGGCCCGGCGACGGTGACGCGCGACCGATTCGACTACACCGGGGCGGTCGCCGAGTCGTGGAAGAGCCAGATGCTCTTGAACCTGGTCAAGCTGCGCTACGGCGACACCCCGGTGTTCCTGGACGTCGGACAGATCGTCAGCGGCTACACGGTGCAGAGCACGTTCTCGGCGGGGGGGAGCATCTTCAGCACCAGCGGGGTGGTGCCGGGGGTCCCCAACAGCAGCGTGACGCTGGGCGCTCAGGGCCAATACACCGATCGGCCGACCATCACCTACACCCCGCTCGCGGGGGAGCGCTTCGCCCGCTCGTTGATGACGCCGGTTCCCCCGGCGGCCCTCCTGAGCTTGATCCAGGCCGGGAACCCCGTGGACCTGGTCATGCGGCTCGCGGTGCACGTCGTGAACGGCATCCACAACCGCTACGGGGGCGACGCGCGGGCGCGCCCCGCGGACCCGGAGTTCTACCTGCTCCTGGAGCGGCTCCGCCGGATCCAGCTCTCCGGGGCGATCGGTCTGCGGGTGCGCCGGATCGATCGCGAAGAGGCCGTGCTGATGACCTTCCGGGAGCAAGGTGGACCCGAGCCTCGAGGCGGAGGTGCTGGCCGTCCGGGAGCTGCTGGGCCTCGATCCCGGCGGCGCGGAGTTTCAGGTCGTGTACGGCTCGGTCGCGGCCAACGACACGCAGATCGCGATCCTCAGCCGGTCCATCCTGGAGATCCTGGTGGACCTCTCGTCCTTCATCGCGGTGCCCGAGGCCCACGTGGCCGACCGCCGCGTGACGCCGACGGCGGAGCCCGAGGTGGGACCGAGCGGCCCCATCCGGCCCCTGATCCGCATCGGGAGCTCCCCGGAGCGGCCGGCCGACGCCTTCCTGGCCGTGCCCTATCGGGGCTACTGGTTCTGGATCGACGACCGCGACATGGCGTCGAAGCGGCTGTTCAGCTTCCTGATGTTCGTCTTCACGCTCGTCGAGACCGGCGGGAAGGAAGGCGCCCCCGTCCTGACGATCCCGACGCAGTGAATGGAGGCCGACGATGCGGCCGCAGCCGCTCTACCCAGCGCTCTACCAGATCAACACGCGCGTCTGGCTGACGGAGCGGTCCCGGACCCTGGGCCGGCCGGCCACGCTGGACGACGTTCCGGACGCCGAGCTGGACCGCATCGCCAGCATGGGGTTCGACTGGATCTGGCTCCTGAGCGTGTGGCAGACCGGGGCGGCCGGGCAGCGGGCGTCGCGCGAGAACCCGGAGTGGCGGCGGGAGTTCGAGGCAGACCCTGCCGGACCTCGCGCGAGGAGGACATCGCCGGCTCCGGGTTCGCGATCACCGGCTACACGGTGCATCCGAGCCTCGGCGGGGATCGCGGCGCTGGCCCGGCTGCGCGAGCGCCTCCGGCAGCGCGGCCTCCGGCTCATGCTCGACTTCGTCCCGAATCACACCGCGCTCGACCACCCGTGGGTCGAGGACCACCCCGAGTACTACGTGCCCGGCACGGAGCTGGACCTGGCCCGGGCGCCGCAGAACTACACCTGGGTCAAGCGGCGCGCAGGGGCTCCGGCTGCTGGCCCACGGCCGGGACCCGTACTTCTCCGGCTGGCCGGACACGCTCCAGCTCGACTACAGCAACGCGGCCACGCAGGAGGCGATGCTGGACGAGCTGCTGAAGATCAGCGGGCAGTGCGACGGCGTGCGCTGCGACATGGCCATGCTCGTCCTGCCCGACGTCTTCGAGCGGACCTGGGGCCGCCGGGCGCCGCCCTTCTGGCCGAAGGCGACCCAGCGCGTGCGCGAGCGCGTGCCCGGCTTCTGCTTCATGGCCGAGGTCTACTGGGACCTCGAGTGGACGATGCTGCAGCAGGGGTTCGACTACGCGTACGACAAGCGGCTCTACGACCGGCTGCGCGAGGGGCACGCGCGGCCGGTCCGCGAGCACTTCCTGCGCCGGGCTCGACTACCAGAGCAAGCTCGCCCGGTTCCTGGAGAACCACGACGAGCCCCGGGCCGCGGCGACCTTCGCGCCCGGCATGCACGAGGCCGCCGCCGTCATCACGTTCCTGTCGCCGGGCCTGCGATTCTTCCATCAGGGCCAGTTCGAGGGCCGGCGGAAGCGCATCTCGCCGCACCTGGTCCGGGCGCCCGTGGAGCCCGTCGACGAGACGCTCGGGCGGTTCTACGACGCGCTCCTGGCGGTGCTCCGGCAGCCGACCGTTCGCGACGGCCAGTGGCGCCTGCTCGAGTGCGTGCCGGCCTGGGAGGGCAACGGGACGTGGGACGGCTTCATCTGCTTCGGCTGGCAGGGGCAGGACGGCCAGCGCCTGCTGGTCGCCGTCAACTACGCGCCGACACCAGGGCCAGTGCTACGTCCGCCTGCCGTTCGACGAGCTGCGCGGGCGTCCGTGCGCCTGCGGGATCGGATGAGCTCCGCGGTCTACGACCGGAGCGGCGACGATCTGCTGGCGCGCGGGCTCTACCTCGACGTGCCCGGATGGGGCTATCACGTCTTCGACGTGAGCCGGCTGTCGTGATGACGGATGACCGCAGACCGAGCGACGGGCCGGGCCTCGGCGGAGGACGCGCCGTGGGTCGATCGTTGAGGCGCGCAGTCGGCGTCCTCGTCCTGCTGCCCGTGCTCGCCGGATGCAGCGGTAGCAGCAGCGCCCGCGCCCGTGTTCGGGGGGAAGTCGGTCCAGGACGACCAGGAGTGGCCCCAGGAGCTGATGGGCGGGGACGGCTCGACGGTCCTGCTCTACCAGCCGCAGGTCGAGAGCTGGAAGGACTACAAGCTCCTCCGGGCGCGCATGGCGGTCGCGTTCCGGCGGATGGGGACGACAGCCCCACGTCTCGGCGGGGTGCTGCTCGAGGGCGACACCTCGACCAGTCAGCGAGGCCGGGCAGGTCCGCATCTCGAACATCCGGATCGTCGAGGGGCGCTTCCCGGCGCTCAGCGCGCCGGACTCCGAGCGCCTCCTCGACGCGCTGCGGGCGCGCATGAGCAAGGAGGACGTGATCGTCGAACGCGAGCGGATCACGGCCTATCTCGAGCGGGCGGAGACCGCCTTCACCCCGGCCGCCGCTGAAGTCGGACCCGCCGAAGATCTTCGTGAGCACCAGCCCGCGGTCCTGGTGATCATCGACGGGCCGCCGGTGATGGCGCCGATCCCCGGGCACCGAGCTCTCGTACGTGGTCAACACGAACTGGGATCTGCTCCGCGACGGGACGACGTACTACCTGCGCCACGAGCAGGGCTGGCTCACCGCTCCCGCGCCGACGGGGCCGTGGACCCCGGCGGACGCTCCCACCGAGCTTCGAGCGGATCCCGGCGGGCGATCCGAACTGGGCCGACGTGCGGAAGGCGGTGCCGGGCCTGGCCGCTGACGCCGGCGGCGGCGCCGACGGTCTTCGTGAGCGAGACGCCGGCGGAGCTGATCCTGCTCGAGGGGGAGCCGAAGCTGGAGCCGATCAAGGGCACCAAGCTCTCCTGGGTCACCAACACCGAGAGCGACCTGTTCCGCTCGTCGACCGACCAGCGCTACTACTATCTCGTGGCCGGGCGCTGGTTCCGGGCGGAGAAGCTCGACGGCCCCTGGCGCTTCGCGACGACCGAGCTGCCCGGACGACTTCGAGAAGATCCCGCCCGACCATCCCGCCGGCGACGTCCTCGCCCTCGTGCCGGGCACGCCGCAGGCGCAGGAGGCGGTGATCCAGGGGCACATCCCCCAGACCGCGCGCGTCGAGCGCGAGAAGGTCGAGGCGCCGACGGTGACCTACAAGGGGGCGCCCGAGTGGAAGCCGATCGACGGCACCTCGCTGGCCTACGCAGGGAACAGCCCGTACGACGTCCTGAAGGTCGGCGATCTCTACTACCTGTGCTTCCAGGCGGTGTGGTTCGTCGCCAAGCAGCCCGGAGGGGCCGTGGGAGCTGGCCGACAAGGTGCCCAGCGAGGTCTACGAGATCCCGCCGAGCGCGCCCCGTCTATCCCACGACCTACGTCTACGTGTACGACACGAATCCCGACTACGTGACCTATGGCTATCTGCCGGGCTACTACGGGGACTACTACGCCTGGGGCGTGATGGCGTTCGGGACAGGGTGGTACTACGGGTCCTACGTCTACGACGACGTCTACTGGCCGTACGCGTACACGTACGGCGCGGGCACCTGGTACAACGAGCACACGGGCACCTACGGCCGGAGCGTCGTCGGCTACGGCCCCTACGGCGGGGCCGGGCGGGCGGCCGCCTACAATCCGACGACCGGGACCTACGCGCGCGGCGCCGCGGCGTACGGCGAGTACCGGGCGCGCGCCTGGGCGGAGGCCTACAACCCCCGGACGGGGACCACCGCGCGCACCGCGCAGGGCAGCAACGTCTACGGCAACTGGGGGACCACGTCGGTGGTGCGCGGCGACGACTGGGTCCACACGGCGCGGGCCAGCGGCGAGCGCGGGCAACGCCGCGGCCGTCCGCACGTCGAGCGGCGGCAGCGCCGTCGTGGCGCGCGGCGACAACAACGTGTACGTCGGCAAGGACGGCCAGGTCTACCGGCGGACCGACGCCGGCGGCTGGCAGCAGTACGACGGCGGCCAGTGGAGCGGCGCCGCCGCCTCGCGCGTCGATTCGAGCACCGTGCAGAGCCTGAACCGCGACGCCGAGCCCCGGACCACCGGCGCCAGCCGGGCGAGCCAGTCCCAGGCGTGGCGGAGCAGCGGCGGCAGCGGGGCGTCGCGGGCGGGGCGGGGGAGGCGGCATGCGTGGAGGCGGCGGGGGACGGGGAGGCGGTCGGCGATGACGAACCTGATCGCGGTGGTGCGGACCCGGCGCGCCGTCTGGCCGGTGCGCTCGCCGCGTGGCTCGCGACGGGCTGCATCCTCTGGGGGGAACTACTACGCCGGGCGCAGCAGCGGCGACCTCGAGGCGTGCGTGCCGTTCAACTTCGACGTCTCGATCGAGGAGGGCGGGCGCATCCTCGGTGTGGCCGCCACCAAGCACCAGTGGGGAACGGCGAGCTGGGACGTCTCGGGCGTGGTGACGGGGATGGACATCGTTCTCGAGACGCGGACCGAGGATCCGCGGGTTCCCGAGCCGCCTGCTCCGGTGGCGGGGGCGGGGCAGCCGTCTCGCTGGAGGTGACGGAGGAGGGGGGCGCGGATGCGCCGCGCCGCGGAGCGCCTCCCTGCACCGGAAGTAGCTTCCGCGCTACTGCACGTCTCCGTCACCTTGCGGCCCCGGCGGGCAGGGGTGGTGTGGGAACGGACCATTCCGGCGTGGCCTCCTGGCCGTGGTAGTGTACGACCGTACGACACTCACCACGAGCCGGAGGAAACTCATGCGGGTGAGAGACCGTCGGTCCCGGGGGTGCCGCGTCGAGCGGCTGGCGGTGGGCCTCGGCGTGCTGGCATCCTTGACGACCGCGCATGCCCAGGTCGTGCCTCCGGGAGCCCTCGAGCAGCTGGACACCCTGATCGGCGACCGCGTCGAGACGATGGCCATCCTGAAACAGATAGCGGGGGCTCCGCGGGACCTACGTCTTCGACGCCAACGACACGGCGCTCGACATCTTCAGGCTCATCGGGCGGGGCGACATCGGTGATCCGAAGCTGATCGGCGATTCCGGCGTCGGCTGGAACCTCCTCTTCGAGGGCGGGATCGGAAACGCGACCTACACGAACCGGTTCAAGACGAACCAGCTGGCCGGGAACGAGAGCGAGGTCTCGACCCTCGCGGTCTTCCTGGGCGGCGGCGTCCGGTTCACCTTCCTCGAGCACTTCAGTCTCGCCCCGACGGTCGGGGCCATCTACGCGCACAGCGAGAACGAGTTCACCGCCAGGACGGACTTCGGCCGGGCGGTGCTGGCGCGGGCCGACGGGACTTTCGTGAACTGGGACGCGGACATCTTCACCATCGTCCCCGGCCTCGAGGGGCGCTACCGCCAACGCTTCGGGCCGGTGACGGTCGAGCTGACCTCCGCCTTCAAGTACTTCCGTAGCTGGCCGATCCGCCGCTCGACCGAGGCGCTCAGCTTCGAGAGCGAATCCAAGTGGTGGCGGAACGAGCTGGACGTGGATCTGCGCCTGCCCCTCTATGCGTTCGGACGGCAGTTCCGGACGCGCCGATCTCCGCCAGGTCCGAGCTGTTCGACGGCCTCCAGAACGCGTTCGGGAACGATCATATGTACGACGTCGGGGGTCGGTTCGTGATGGACCTCCTCGGCGTCCTCTGGAAGGTCGAGTGGCTCGGCCTCGGGGCGGGATACTTCTGGGTCATCCCTCAGCTTCTCCGGATGGTCGGTGGGTGCCGACATCCGGATGAAGTTCTAGCGGCCGCCGCTGGCCGGTCGGGCGCCGTGGGCGTGCTAGGATAGCCAGCGTTCCCAGCCTGTTCACTCCGACCCTCGGGGGGTGGACCATGCGGACCCGAACGGCCCTCTTCCTCGCCGGCGCGCTCGTGCTGATCGGCGGCCTGGTCAGCCAGGGATCCTCTCTGGCGCAGGAGCGCCGCATCGCCCAGGCTGCTGGGCCCGCGTCCCCGGAGCTCGTGGCCCGCGGCCGCGCGCTCTTCAGCGACGTTGGCCTGTCGGCGGAGGGCAAGTGGTCGTGTGCGTCTTGTCACCCCAACCACGCTCACACCAACAACAAGACC
Organism: uncultured Candidatus Rokubacteria bacterium; assembly: GCA_963812945.1. Classification (GTDB taxonomy): domain Bacteria; phylum Methylomirabilota; class Methylomirabilia; order Rokubacteriales; family DASRDR01; genus DASRDR01. The sequence goes on from CAWEXD010000006.1 coordinate 51,784, forward strand.
TACGTCGGGCGTGAACGTCGTGCCGGACGGCGACCCTATGGGTCGCAGCACGCCGACGCTCTGGGGCGCGGGCACTCGCCATGCGTTCTCGTGGGCGGGTACTGCGCCCGAGCATGCAAGCGAACATCCGCGGCATCATCGTCAACCGCATGAAGGGGCCGGAGCCGTCGCCCGAGACGCTGGCGGCCCTGGTCGCCTACGTGAGTTCGATCGGCGTACCCGCCCAACCCCTACCTGGACGCGGACGGAACGCCGTCGGCCGGGCGCCGGTGGCGGCGAAGCGCGGCTACGAGCCGTCTTCGTCCGGGCGGGCTGCCAAGACGTGCCACCTTCCGCCAACCTACGACAAGAAGGACGTGGAGGACGTCCTCTCCGGAGGCAAGTTCAAGGTTCCTTCGCTGCGTGTCGTTCCCTCACCGCCCCCTACTTCCATGACGGCCGCTTCCCGAACCTCGAGGTGACCGTCGGTTCATGTGGGAGTACGTGCAGAAGGCCGGGACGACGGAGAAGCTGACGGACGCCGACATCCAGCGACCTCGTCGAGTTCCTGAAGATCCTCTGATCCGAGCTGGCTCGAAGGGGGTTTCCCGCCGACCACACCGTCACCATTCCGTCGCTGGCGAAGCAGAGCGGGATACCCTATCCTCATGCCTACAGTGGTTAATCTCGACCAGGGCGCGCGCCGGGACGCCACCCGAGCCTGGCTCCGACCGAGCCTGGCTGACCGTGAGGACCGCGGTGTCACTCCTCGTGGCCGCCGGCATGGTTTCGGCCGGCTGCCAGCAGGAGACCCCCGCGACGGCCGCCTCCCAGAAGCCGGCGGCTGCGGCTCCGGCCGGCGGCCCCTCGGCCGTCCGGGTCGTGCCGGCCACCGAGTCCGCCGTCGCGCGCACGGTCACCGCGACCGGGACGCTGGCCGCCGACGAGCAGATCGTGCTCGGCACCAAGGTCGTCGGACGGCTCGCCGAGATCACCGTCGATCTCGGCAGCCTGGTCAAGCAGGGCCAGCCCATCGCCCGCATCGACACGAAGGACGACCAGTACCGTCTGGACCAGTCGGTCGCCGCCCTGAAGCAGGCGCGCGTCCGGCTCGGGCTCCCGCCCGATGGCGACGACGACCGGGTCGACGCGACCCAGACGGCCGTCGTTCGGCAGGCCAGGGCGCTGCTCGACCAGGCTCAGCTGAACCGCGACCGGCTGGCGCGGCTCTGGGACCAGCAGCTGGTCGCGCGGGTCGAGCTGGACAACGCGGTCGCGGCACACCAGGTGGCCGAGGGCCGCTACCAGGACGCGCTGGAGGAGGTCCAGAACCGTCAGGGCATGCTGCTTCAGCGGCGCTCGGAGGTCGAGCTCGTCCGCCAGCAGCTCACCGACACCGTGATCGCGTCGCCGATCGAGGGCGCGGTCGTCGAGCGCCAGGCCTCGGTCGGGGAGTACCTCGCCGCCGGGGCGCCGGTGGTCACTCTGGTGCGCCTCCAGCCGCTGCGGCTCCGGCTGTCGGTGCCGGAGCGCGAGGCGATCAGCGTGCGCGGCGGGCAGCCGGTGCGCGTGACGGTGGACGGCGACGCGGGGGTGCACACTGGGACGGTGGCGCGCCTGTCGCCCGCGATCGCCGAGCAGAACCGGACGCTCCTCATCGAGGCGGAGATCCCCAACCCCGGGAACCGGCTCAGACCGGGCTCGTTCGCCAAGGCCGAGGTGGTGGTCGAGCAGGGCGACCGGGTGGTCACGGTGCCGGCGTCGGCCCTGGTCACGTTCGCGGGCGTCGAGAAGGTGCTGACCGTCCGGAGCGGCAAGAGCGAGGAGCTCCGGGTCACCACGGGGCGGCGCCTCGGCGAGCAGATCGAGGTGGTCTCGGGAGTGAAGGCCGGGGAGCCCATCGTCGTCCAACCCGGTAACCTCACCGGGGGCCAGCCCGTGACGATCGAGAAGTAGGGGAGAGAGCGTGCAGAAGCTCGCCGAGGTCTGCATCCGCCGGCCCGTGTTCGCGACGATGATCGTCCTCGCCCTCGTCGTCGTGGGCAGCGCGAGCTACTTCCGCCTGGGCGTCGACCGGTTCCCGTCCGTCGAGCTGCCGACGGTGAGCGTCCGCACGGAGCTCCCCGGCGCCTCGGTCGAGGAGATGGAGACGCAGGTCACGCAGAAGGTCGAGGAGGTCGTCAACACCGTCCAGGGCATCACGGAGCTCCGATCCATCACTGGCCCGGGGGCGAGCAACGTCATCATCACGTTTGCGCTCGACCGCTCCGTGGACGTGGCCGCCCAGGACGTCCGCGAGAAGGTCCTCAACGCGGCGCGCAACCTGCCCCGCGACATCCGGCCCCCGACGGTCTCCAAGCTTGACAACGACCAGGCGCCGGTCCTCACCCTGGCCGTGTCGGGCAACCGGAGCCTGCGCGAGCTGACGGAGATCGCTGACAAGGTCGTCAAGGTCGACCTCGAACGGGCCCGGGGGGTCGGGGAGATCCAGTCGTTGGCGGCCTCTCGCGCGCTGTGAACATCTGGGTCGATGCGGACCGCCTGGCCGCTTACCAGATGCCGATCACCGCCGTGCGCGACGCCATCGTCCGCCAGAACGCTGACCTCCCCGGCGGGAACGTCACGGCCGGCCGCCAGGAACAGTCGCTCCGGACGATGGGCCGGGTCGTCGACCCACGGTCGTTCAATGACCTGGTGATCGCCACCATCAACGGGGCGCCCGTCCGCGTCCGCGACATCGGGCGCGCGGAGGACGGCACCAAGGAGCAACGCTCGACCGTCCGCGTGAACGGCGTGCCCACGGTGATCCTGGAGGTCCGCCGCCAGTCGGGTGAGAACACAGTCGCGGTGATCGAGGCCGTGAAGGCGAACCTGGCCCGCCTCACGCCGCTCCTGCCCGTGGACGTCAAGGTGGAGATTCTCAGGGATCAGTCGCGGTACATTTACGCCGCGCTCCACGAGATCAATCTCCACCTGGTGCTCGGCAGCATCCTGGCCTCGCTCGTCGTGTTCGCCTTCATGCGGAGTTGGCGGTCGACGGTCATCGCTGCGGTCGCCATCCCGGCGTCGGTGATCTCCGCCTTCGGCATGATGTGGGCGCTGGGCTTCACGCTGAACAGCGTCACGATGCTGGCCCTGGTCCTGATGGTCGGCATCGTCATCGACGACGCCATCGTGGTGCTGGAGAACATCTTCCGCTTCGTCGAGGAGAAGCGGATGTCGCCGTTCGAGGCAGCGCGCGCGGCCACCGCCGACATCGGCCTCGCCGTCATGGCCACGACGTTCTCCCTCGTGGTCATCTTCGTCCCGGTGTCCTTCATGTCGCGGTCTCGGCCGGTTCCTCTACCAGTTCGGCCTCACGGCGGCGGTGTCGGTGCTGGTGAGCCTCTTGGTGTCGTTCACGCTCACGCCCATGATGAGCGCCCGGATGCTTCACGCGGAGGGCCCGCAGGGAGAGCACGAGGCGGCCCGCTCGCGGCGCGGGTTTTACCGCTTCATCGACGCCGCGTACGCGTGGCTGCTTCGCCTCGCGATCACCCCGGTCGGGCGCGTCGCCGTCCTCGTCGTGGCGCTGGCCGTCATCGCTTCGACGGTGCCCCTCTACGGGCTGGTCAAGCGAGAGTACGTGCCGAGCGACGTCGACGAGGCCGAGTTCCGCTCTTGACGAGGGGCCCGAGGGGGTGAGTCTCGCGGCGATGGACGAGGCTGTGCAGGCGATGGACCGCGAGGTCCGGGCCGTGCGCGGCGTGCGGCTTGTGCTCTTGACGGCGGGTGGCAGCTTCCTCGGCCGGGTCAACCAGGGCAACGGGTACGTGCGGATCGCCCCGCACGAGGAGAGGACGGTAACGCCGGCGCGCCTCTGGGACGGGCTCCGCCGCGGCGACCCCCTTTCGGCCTTCCGTGACAACTACACGCAGCGCGAGGTGATGCAGGAGGTCCGGCAGCGCCTGCGGAAGTTCCGCGACATGCGGATCACGGTCCGGAACATCCCCGGGTTCAACATCGGGGGCGGAAACTTCGACATCGACTACGTCCTCCGCGGACCCGACTTGCCCACGCTCGCGCGGTACGGCGAGCAGCTACGTGAGCGCGCGCTCCAGCTGGCGGCATGATCGACCTCAGCACCACGCTGCGGCTCGACCTGCCGGAGCTGCGGGTCCAGGTCGATCGGGACCGGGCCGCCGATCTCCGCGTCGACGTCGAGCAGATTGCGACCGCCCTCCGGCTCATGGTGGGCGGGGATCAGGAGGTTCCCGTTTCCACGATCCCTTCCTCGACCAGGACTACGACGTCCAGCTGCGCCTGAGTCAGGCCGACCGTCGCGACCCCCGCACGATCGAACGGCTCTACGTCGCGCGATCCTCGGCCAGCGCCGCCACCGCGCTCGGCGCCTGCACCCCAGGTCGGACTGCGCCGGGCGGCGGTCTCGTCCTGGGCCGACAGCGTCGTGAAGATCGCGCCAGCCGAGACGGCGTCCCGGATCGACCGGTCGGAGCGCCAGCGGGAGAACCGCCTGCGCGGGGTGGTCTCCCCCGGCTACGGGCAGGCCGACCGGATCGAGGCCCTCCGCCAGGCGACCGCCGAGCTCAACCTCCCCGCCGGCTACACCACGGTTGTGTCGGGGCGGGCGCGAGAGTTCGAACGGACATTCGTGGAGTTCCTGTGGGTGTTTCTGCTCGCGGTGATCTTCATGTACATGATTCTGGCCTCGCAGTTCGAGAGCCTCGTCCATCCTCTGACCATCCTGCTGTCGTTGCCCCTGTCTGTGCCCTTTGCCTTTTTCTCGCTGTGGCTGTTCGGCAACACCTTGAACCTATACTCGATGTTGGGAATTCTGGTGTTGTTCGGTGTCGTGAAGAACTCGACTCCTGCAAATCGATCATACCAATAACCTCCGGGCCCTGGGCATGGAGCGCATGAAACGCCATTCTGCAGGCCAATCGAGACCGCCTGCGGCCCGATCGGATGACGACACTGGCCCTCGTCGCGGGCATGCTGCCCTTAGCGGTCGGCGCCGGTCCTGGCGCTGGAAGAACGGCGCACCATCGCCGTCGTGGTCATCGGCGGGCAGACGCTCGCGCTCGTGCTGACGCTCCTGGTGACGCCGGTGGCCTATCTCTGGCTCGACGACCTGGCGCGGCTCCTGAGCGGCCGCCGCCGCGCTGACGAGCCCGAGCCGGCGGCGGCGCGTCACGAGCCCGCGGCCGGTGCCGTTCCCGCGCTCGCGGTCGCGGGCGACGTGAGCGGGGCGCGGAACGGTCCGACATGGTCCGGCGAGCCGACCCCGGTCAGCGGGGTCGGCGATCGCCTGCCGGCCGCCCCGCGCGACCGCGAGAAGCGCCTCCCGTAACGGGACCCGTCAGATGCGGCCGGCGACCGACCCCCCTGGTTCGCCGCTGGCGCTTGTACGCTAGGGCCGTGCCCGCCCGAGCTCGGACTCGCCGGCGTGGCAGGTCGACTCGCCTGGTTCCCGGCTGTGCATGTCGTCCAACGCTTGGAGCGAGACCACTGCTGGAGTGCCGCCGAACGCTCGACCGTCAGCGTGGCCGTGAGCGTGTCGGCATCCGGCATGCGACCCCGTCGGAACTGAAGGCTGTCAGGAGGGCTGGCCTTGACGCGCCATGCGCTGCGGGGCGTGGAGACTCGCCGTCACGCGATCACGAACCCGTCAGGCCCGCGTGTCGCCGGAAGGACGGCGCCGCACCTCCTCGATGGTCCGAGGATTCCCTTGGGTGGAATGGCTCGACGGCTGCACAACGAGCTCGGACTCGACCCCGCCGATGTGGGCGCTCCGATACTCGACGACGCCGTCGTTCCCCTCCTCGACGGCCCCTTCGTTCCCTCGACGGTGATGATCGAGTGGGCCGTGATGGAGGGGCGCCACGGGGATGGCCTGCAGGGCCCGGATGAAAGGGTGGCGCGGCGACATGTTGTCGACCGCCGACGGGACGATGAGCGCGCCGTCTCGATCTCCTGGATTTCGGGCGATGTCGGCCGCTACTCCGGTGAGCGCGAAGGGCAGGCCTACGAGCTTCCGCACGACGTTGGCGATGATCCGCCATCCCGCCACGAAGCTCCCGCGATGCGGCGTGGCGATGAAGATGACCCGTGAGACGCCGGGAGCGGCTCGACGAACAGCCCCGCCGGAACAGGTCGCGGGTCTCGTCGGACAGCCGTACCTCCGCGAACGGCTTGCGGCTGAGCACGTTCCAGATCCGATCTCCGCTATGGATCGCCTGCATCTTAGCCAGCAGGCCCCCCTGGCTGTGCCCGATCAGCACCATCCGGCGGAGGGCCGCGTCCGTGCCCCCGGGGTCGAGCTGCGCCACCGCCGCGGTCAGCGCCTCGCGCAGCTGAAGGGAGGACAGCGCGACGGGCTGGCCAAAATGGTAATGGAAGAACCAGAACTGGAAGCGGCGTCGGATGTCGGGGTCGGCCTGGAGGCGGTTGTACATCTCCGCCCAGCGGACCACGCTCGACTGCGTGCCGTGCACGAAGACGACGGGGACCAATCCTGGCCGGTACGGCGTGACGGATGAGCGGCGGCCGCGTGCCCGCCGAGCCGGCCTAAGAACCCGAGGAGCTCGAGCCGCAGGGTCGGCACGTCGGTGAAGGTCAGCGCGAACGCCGCCGATGGCTCCGTCTCGAGGGGGACCAGCTCGCCGGCGATCGAGATCGTTTCCGTGTCCCAGGCCAGATGGAGCTCGAGCGTCGCCGCGAGCGGACGCCCCTCGACGAGAGCCCGCCGGGTCTCGGGGATCCGCAGGAGGGCCGTCACCGGCACCTGGATCCGCGGCGCCACCAGGTCCCGGCCGGGGCGTGCGGGATCGAGGGGTCTGGTGGCGGCGGCCAGCGGGACGCCGAGTCCAGGCCGCCGGTAGCGCATCGCCAGACCATGCACCTCCAGCTCCGTCGTCGGCGTGAACCGGTGGAGCTCCCGGTTCCCGGCGCGCAGGCTTGCCGGATCGAACGCCACGTCGATCGATCCGATGGGCAAGGGGAACGTGCGCCGCGGAGCACGACCTCCGAACGGTCCTGGGAGGCGAAGGCGCCGGTGAGCGCCCAGTTGTAGAGGTCCGCCGCGATCCTGAGACGCGGGTCGAACCGCCCGGGGGCCGCCTCGGATCCCTCGGGGAACAGGAAGGCGTACGCGTAGACGGCCGCGGCCAGGTGAAAGTTGGAGTTCGTCGTCGCCTGGCCGTGAAGGAAGGCGAGCTCGGCCAGGGCGAAGAGGAGGTCTGCGTCGCCCCCCGACGCGACCATGGCTCGGTGGAGCTCGGCGACCGCGGCTTCCGGGCGCGCTCTCGAAGGCCTCGAGCAGGCCGCGCTCGGCGAGGTGGTTGCGGGTGGGCCAGCTCGGCTCGCCCGTGGTGGTGGCGCTCCGCGCCAGTTGGCGGTGGGCGACCGCGGGGTCGACCGTACCGCGCCCACCGGGCTTGCGCAGGCCGCCGCGGCCAGCCCGAGGGCTCCGAGCAGCGAGAGTCGGCGGCGGGACATCGCGCTCGAGTGAAGAGTCCGCCCCGAGTTCGGCGGGGTCCGGAGCGGCCGGTCTGGCGTTTCCACCCTGTCCACGCTCGATCGCCAGGCCCCTATCGGTCGGCGCTCCTCGTGTCTCCCGGCCGCCGTTACGCGACATCCGCGGGAGCCCCTCGCGGATTCGAATCGAGAACCGCGGGTCGGGCCCCGCGCGAACCCAGGGAGGCTCGAGCGGCGAGAAGCAGCGGGCGAGCACCATCCATCCCACCAGCGCTAACCCCGAGTCCCGCCACGCGGCTCAGCCCGCGCGGCATGCCCCGGGTCTCCCGCACCTACTGGTTGAGGTGCGCAAGCGCGTAACGCAGCGGCTCCGCCGACACCTTGAGCATGCCGTCGAATGGCGCATCCAGCTCAAACAACAGAAACACGGCGCTACCGACGGACAGTCCACACACGAAGAGGACCGCGAGGACCGTGGCATTCCGCGGGGCAAACAGTCCGAAGCTCGCGAATGTGATTGTCAGCCAGAACACGAGAATCAGAAAAAAGGGCATTGACACTGATGTCTCGGCGGCGGCGACTGACAGCCATCGCGCCCGCAACATCGTCTCGACGACTCCAGCGCACGCACCCGGAGTCTCGTTGGGAGTCATCGCGCGGCCTCAGGCCGTGGATCGCCGCCGCGATTCCCTCGGCGGCTCGCCCTGTCACCGCACGACTCGGATCCAGATCGATGGGTTTGGATGAATCCTGCGGCCAGATCGTGTCGATCCGGGCCCGAAGCGCGTGCTGCAAGGCCCTTCGAATCTCGTTGGTCTCGGACCCATAGCGAGCCAGGGTGCGATCGAGCGCGAGAATGTTGGTGGCACTCTGTTCCACGGCTGCGTCCACCGCCGCCCGGGCCTCTTGGCGGAGGCAGTGACCAGACCAAGAACGAGTGCAGTGATCGTGGAGATGAGCCCAATGCCAACCCTGATCGTGTCTTTCGACCTCGTGTCGAGGTGATGCGGTGGCAGGACCCTCTGCAACCACATCCCGAGCATCGCACCACCGAACGTACACGTGAACATGATGATGCCGACAGTAGTGGGATTCACAGTCTGATGGGCGGCTGGCCGCCCGCTGCTAGCGCCGGGCCGAAACGGGCTCGCGGTCGGTGCCTCCGCGACCGATGCGGAGGCCGTTAACCACTCGTCACTTGCCATGGAGGCGACCCCGTGCTGCAATCATGCGTGCGCGTGGCGCGTCGTCACGGCACTGGCCGGGCCGAGTGCGTCGGCTAGGCCCACGTCTCGAGACCCAGCAAGGCATGGCAGTGTGGACCTCGTGAGTCGACGAGTTCCAGATGGATGATCCGGCTGCGGCGGGAGCCACCCTGTCGACGCAAGTCGTCTAGCGTGTCCAACAGGGGCCATTGGTCACAGGCCTCCAACGTGCCGAGTGCACGGTCGACGTCGCCGGCTGTAGCAAGCGGACTACCTTCACCGGCATCTCTCCGGAGGATGGGAACGGGCGCTTTGCCGCAAGCCCGAGCAGGTTTCTTCGGCAATGGTCAACGTGAAAGGAGGAAGTCCATGAAGGCCTTTCTCGCACTGGGGGCGGTAATGGTTTTGCTCGGCGCGGGCTGCGCCACCACCGAGCGCCAGACGGCCGAGCAGGCGCCGGTCATCTGTGGCTTCCTGGGGGCGGATCTGTGTGCGGAGCTCCAGCCGGGCGCGAAGGGGGAAGCGGGCCTGCGCTACGTGAACCCGAAGGGGACGTTCACGCAGTACGACAAGGTGATGATCGTCATGGTGAGCTTCTTCGGGAGCGATCCGGGGAAGACAAAGCCCCAGGACGAGCAGCGGCTCACGGACCTCTTCTACAAGAATCTCCACGACGCGCTGGCCAAGCGGTACCCGGTGGTGGACGAGGCCGGCCCCGGGGTGATGAAGGTCGAGGTCGTGCTGCTCGACGCCGAGGCAGCGACGCCGGGGGTGCGCTCGCTCACGGATAGCGGTCCCCCAGTTGCGCGTGCTCAGTGCCGGCTACGCCCTCGTCGCGGGAACATACCCGTTCGCGGGCGGAGGTCAGGCCGCCGTCAAGATCTCGGACTCGGTGACTGGCGGCCTCGGGACTCGCCGTGGATCGCCGGACCGGGGGTGGCGCTATCCAGACCGCTGTGCAGTGGCGGTGGGGAGATGCCGAGAACGCGATCAGGGCCTGGGACTCGCAGCTCACCGACGGCATGCATGCATACACCTCGGGCGCAAGGAAGCCATGATGTCCGCCGGCCCTTGTCGGCGCGCTGGCCTGGCCTTGATGGCCACCACACCGACATCGGACCGGCGAACCGGCCGGATGCTTGGCCATAGCGGCAACAAGCGGTGAGAAATAGAGGGTAGGCGCCGCCCATGCCGGCGACTGTCGACCCGGGCCCCAACCAGGAACCTGACGCTGGGCGCCTAACGAGGACGGTGGCCACCCTGAGGCGAGACCGTGGCAAGATGAGCAGGTCGGTGGACGTGGAGGCCCCACTATGTGCTACCGACGGAGGCCACGTGCCCCAACGGGAAGGCGTGGCACCCCTCGACCGGCAGTCTGGCTTTTGGAGGCTCGCCACGATGACTGGCCCGGATGCCTGAGCGGCCGGTGAACATTCGCCAGGGGTGTCTCAAGAGCCACCTCTCCGTGGCGGCGCTGGCGCTCTGGATGCTCTTGGCCGGGTCCGGGCTGGCCGTGGGTCAACCAGTCCCCTCGACGGGAGGTCCACCGCCCTCGGACCCCCGCCCGGTGCCGGACGGCCCGGGGAAGGCCCGCCGGGTGCTCCTCCTCTTCGGCGCGCCGCGATTGACCCCGGCCATCGAGGCTGTCGACACGGCGATTCGATCGACGATCGAGTCCCGATCGCCGATCCCGGTCACCTTCTACACCGAATATCTGGACTTCACCCTCTTCGGCGGCGACGAACCCCAGCCCGAGCTGCGCGCGTTGCTCGGGCGAAAGTACGCCACCCGCCCCATCGACCTGATCGTGGCGCTCGCCAGCCGTCCGCTCCGCGTCGCCCTGCGCAACCGGAAGGACCTCTTCTCGAACGCGCCCGTCGTCTTCGTGAGCGTGGACTCGAAGGCCGCCGCCGACCTTCGGCTCGATGCCGACGTCACGGGCACATGGCTCCACATTGGCTGGACGGAGACGCTCGACCTGGCGCGCCGCCTCCAGCCCGATATCCGACGAGCGGTCGTGATCGGGGGTGTGACGCCCGCCGATCGGGTCTGGCTGGATCAGGCGCGCCAGCAGCTCGGCATGCGGTCTGGATCGGTCGAGGTCGAGTATCTCGCCGGTCTCGGCCTGGAGGACGTCCTGAAGGCGGTCGCCGCCCTCCCGACGCGGACGGTTGTCCTGGTCGGTCCCTTCCTGCGCGACGTGACCGGGCGCGATTTTGTCATGCCGGAGGCGATCGGACGGATCGCCGCGTCGTCCAGCGTGCCCACCTACGGCGTCATGGACAGTGCTGTGGGAGCCGGCGCCGTCGGAGGGCATGTGGTGAGCTTCGAGGCTCATGGTCGCACCGCGGCGGACCTGGCGCTCCGGGTCCTGGCGGGCGAGCGGCCGCCACCGACGGAGGCGAGCACCACCGTCTCCATGGTCGACGCACGCCAGCTCACGCGCTGGCACCTCGATGCACGACGGCTGCCCGCCGGCACTGTCGTCCGGTTCCGAGAGCCCTCCCTGTGGGAGCAACACCGTTGGGCGATCATCTTGGCCCTGAGTGTCCTCGCTGGCCAGACGCTCGTCGTCGCGGCGCTGCTCTTCGAGCGGCGCCGTCGGCAGCGTGCGCAGGCGGCGCTTGAGGACCGCCTGCGCTTCGAGACGCTGCTGACCGAGATCGCCGCCGGCTTCGCCGACCCGCCGGGCGGCGTGCTGCGGGAGCCTGACCGAACAGCCCGTCCAGCGGACAGCGTCGACGACTTGATCCGCGAAGGTCTCCGTCGTATCGCCCAGGGGCTCGGCGCGGAGGGCGCGAGCCTGTGGCGCTTCTCGACCTCAGGGGCGTCGTTGACCGTCTCCTGGTCGCAACCGGGGCTCAGCGCCCCGCCCGCGGAGGTCTCGCTCGATGACTTTCCTTTCCTGCGGACGAGGGTGATGCAGGGCGAGACCCTGCGGCTCCTGAGCCTGGACGAGCTGCCATCCGAGGCCAGCGTCGATCGGCAGAGTTTTACGCGATACGAGGTCCGGTCGTTGGTCGCGGTCCCACTGGAGGCCGCCGACCCGGATCGCCGGACGATCTCCTGCCTGACCCTGCGGAACGGGAGAACGTGGCCGGACGACGTCGTTCAGCGTCTCCGGACGGTCGGAGAGGTGTTCGCGGGCGCGCTCGCGCGGGCCCAGGCGGAAGCCGCGCTGAGCGAGAGCGAGGCGCGGTTTCGCTCCATGGCCAACAACGCGCCTGTCCTCATCTGGATGTCCGGTCTCGACAAGGGCTGCACGTTCTTCAACAAGGGCTGGCTGGACTTCACGGGACGCCCCATGGCGAAGGAGCTGGGCAGTGGATGGGTCGACGGCGTGCACCCCGATGATGTCGACCGCTGTCTCGAAACCTACGTGAGCGCCTTCGACCTTCGACACCCGTTCTCGATGGAATACCGCCTGCGCCGGCACGATGGGCAGTACCGCACCATCGTGGATAGAGGCGTGCCGCGGTTCGCGCCGGACGGGACGCTTGTCGGGTACATCGGGTGCGCCGACGACATCACCGAGCGCAAGCGAGGCGAGGAGCTGCCGCGGCAGGTGCTCGACGCGGCGCCGAACGCGATGATCATGGTCAATCAGGATGGCCGGATCACCCTGGTGAACGCCGCCGTGGAGACGGTGTTCGGCTACGCCCGCGAGGAGCTCATCGGGTCCGCCATCGAGATCCTGGTCCCCGAGCGTGTGCGGTCTCACCACCCGGGCGATCGCACCCACTACTTCGCCGATCCCAGTGTGCGGATGATGGGCGCGGGGCGCGAGCTCTACGGTCGTCGCAAGGATGGGAGCGCGGTGCCGGTCGAGATCGGGCTCACCCCCATCCAGACGCCGGAAGGGCTGTTCGTGCTGGCATCCGTCATTGACATCACCGCGCGAAAGGCCGCCGAGCTGGAGGCGGAGCGGCATCGCGCGGAGCTCGCCCATGTCGCGCGCATCTCCACCATGGGCCAGCTCGCGACGTCGCTGGCCCACGAGCTGAACCAGCCGCTCACGGCGATCCTGGCAAACGCGCAGACCGCCCAGGAGTGGCTTTCGCGCGCCTCCCCCGACCTCGCGGAGATCCGGGAGACGGTGGACGACATCATCACGGAGGACATCCGGGCGAGCGAGGTGATCCGGCGGATGCGCGGGCTGCTCCGGAAGGGTGAGCTGCGATCGGATGCCGTCGACCTCAATGAGCTTGCCCGCGATGTCACCCGGCTGATCGCCAATGATGCCCTGCTCCGGGGTGCCTCGATCGAGTGCGACCTGTGGCCGGCCCTGCCGACGGTCCGGGGCGATGCGGTCCAGTTCCAGCAGGTCCTGCTGAACCTGCTCGTCAACGGCCTCCACGCGGTGACCGAGCAACCCTCACCCCGGCGCCGGGTGATCGTGCGCACGGCGAGCCGGGATGGCGGCGTCGAGGTGTCCGTGCAGGACACGGGCAAGGGCATCGCCGAGAGCGACCTGCAGCAGGTCTTCGCGCCGTTCTACAGCACGAAGGGCGAGGGGCTTGGGGTGGGGCTGTCCATCAGCCGGTCGATCGTCGAGACGTACGGCGGCCGGATCTGGGCCGAGAACAACCCCGATGGCGGCGCGATCTTCCGGATTCGCCTGCCGGCCAGCTCCACCGCCGCGGAAACCACCGGACCACCCCGCTGATCTTCCTGGTTGACGACGACGCGGGCGTCCGCAAGGCGCTCGTGCGGATGCTCCGTGCGGCCGGGCACGCGGTCGAGGCGTTCGCCTCGGCCCGCGAGTTCCTGGCCCGGGAGCGGGACGAGGGGCCGGGCTGTCTCGTGCTCGACCTTCGCATGCCGGGTATGACCGGGCTCGAGCTGCAGGACGCCCTGGAGCGCGCTGGCTATGCCATTCCGGTCGTCTTCGTCAGCGGCCACGGGGATATCCCGGCGAGCGTGAAGGCCATGAAGGCCGGGGCGATCGATTTCCTCACGAAGCCGGTACAGAACCGCGACCTGCTCCAGGCCATCGAGCGGGCCCTGGCTCGCGACCGCGCGGCGCGGGCCACCCGGGTCGAGCGAGACGCGGCCCGGGCCGAGCAGCACGCGGCCCGGGCGCGCGTGGCACGCCTGACTCCGCGGGAGCGCCAGGTGTGCGCGCTCGTCGCCACTGGCATGCTGAACAAGCAGATCGCCGCCGAGCTGGGCACCGGCGAGAAGAACATCAAGCTTCACCGCGCCCACGTCATGGAGAAGCTCGGGGTGGGCTCGGTCGCCGAGCTCGTCCGCCTCGTCGACCGGGCCGGCCTCGCCTGACCTCGCCCGCTCCGAGCCACGCTCGGCGAGTCGGGCAACGGAGCTAGGGCAGCTACACGAGCATCGGCTTGGCGCGTGCCGCGATCGCTCTCGAGTCTGCCGGAGGCTAGCCGTTCACCGAGCGTCGGATCGCGTGTCCGACGGCCTCGATCAACGCGGACCGGTCGATTGGCTTGCGGAGCCAGGTGGCGACGCCGGCGCCCGCCAATGCCTCCCGGGTCCGTGCGTCGTCCGCCGCCGTGATGAACACGGTCGCGATCGCCGCGCCGCGCTCGACCAGCATCCGGCTCAGCTCCACCCCGCTCATCCCCGTCAAATTGAGGTCGAGAACGAGGCAGTCCGGCGTCTCCCCAGGTGAGCGGGCAAGGAACTCCTCAGCGCACTCGAACGTCATCACCCTGAACCCTGCGGAGCGCAGAGCGCGGGCGAGCGCCTTCCGGACTGGCGCGTCATCCTCGATGAGCGCGACCGTGTGCAGGGTCACGCCGGCGGTCCCCTCCGGTTCGCTCCGCGCCCGCGATGGCCGCATGCCTCGAACGCGCCGGTTGGCCGGCGGCGACCGGCGGCCTGGCTCGGCGCGCGGTCGACGCCAAGCGCGGCGCCCGAGCTGCTGAGGCGTCGGGCCTCTTCGGTCACCCGGGTCGTTCCCCACACGCCAATCACGCGGAGAGCCTCCGCCCGGGACAGGCCTCTGAGGTTGCTGATGTCCCGGAAGCCTTCAGCGTCCCCCAACACGTGCACCGCACCTCGATCTATCGTCGGTGGCGACCGGTGATCCAGGCGGCGATGGCACGTTCTGGACGCGATGGTGGGGCACGCCCGGGAATGTCCGCTACTGGACCAAGGTCCAGCCCGGTACTGGACCAAGGTCCAGTTGATCGGTCTCATCCGCGATGCGAGAAACGATGTCGGCAGCTGCGCGACCTGGACGCCTCGGTGTCCGGAGCGTGCGAGACCCGTGACGGTGTGCGTCGCGCAGAGTGGCTGGTCGCCGATCAACGCGCGATGGGGGAAACGTCTCATGGGACCCAAGCAGGCCTGTGCGGGCGCGCGGAGGAACACGCCAACGCTGGTGTTCATCGCGGGCATCGTGATCCTCATGCTGGCCGGGATGTTCCTGCCGCGAGTGGGATGGACCCAGGTGGGCCGTCGTGGACCTCCGGTCAGTCCCGGAGCGTACGGCGCCCCCTCCGGCGGCTATGGCGCGCCGGGAGGCGGGTACGGCTATCAGGGCGGTTCGGCGCCGGCGCCCCCGGCCTACCCCCGGGCCGGCTACGGCGCACCAGCACCGCAATACGCGCCTGGCGGATATGGACCTCCCGGCTCCCTGCCACAAGGGTACGCCCCGCCGGCCTATCAGCAGCCCTACGCCTATCCCCCTCCGGGGCAGAACCTACAGCAAGCGGCGGCGACCCAGACGCAGTGCCAGTCATGGGCGAGCGCGCAATCGGGGTACAACCCGAACGCGCCAGGCAGCCCGGGCACGACGGTAGCGACAGGCCAGGTCGCGATGGCGGGTGGACGGTCGGTCGTCCGGGGTGGCGCGCGGGGGGCCGCCGCAGGCGCAGCGGGGGGCGCGGCCGGCGCGGCCGTCCAGGGTGAGGATACCGGGAAGACCGCCGCGACGGGCGCGGCGGCGGGAGCTGCCGTCGGGGGGGTGATGGGCGGGGTCAAGCGGCGAGACCAGCGGTCCGCCGAAATGCAGCAACAGAACCAGGCGCTGCAGCAGCAGAGCCAGCAAAGCGTCGCCTATAGCCGCGCCCTGGAGGCATGTCTGGCGGGGCAAGGCTACACCGTGCGCTAGAGGAGAAAACGCATGAGTCAGTGGATCCGGTGGGCAGGACGTGGCTGGCTAGTGATCGGCCTGTGCGCGACGGCGCCAGGCATGGCAGGGGCGGCGGAGTTGGACGGCTCGGCCCCGATCCTCTGTGTCGTCATGGGCCTCACCGAGTGCGATCGCTGGGGGGCGTGCGAGCGGGTCGGACGGGAGGTTCTGGAGCTTCCGCCGTTCGTGCGGGTAAACGTGGCCGCGAAGGCCCTCGAGGCGATGGATGGGTCGGGCCGCACGACGGCGATCCACTCGTCAGCGCTGGTGAAGGAGCAGGCGCGGCTGATCCTCCAGGGCGGCGAGAACGGGCGGGCCTGGAGTCTTGTGATCGACCAGAAAACGGGCGAGATGACGGCCGCGGTCGCCGACCACGATGGCGGCTTCCTCATCGCTGGCGTCTGCACGCTGCCATAGCCGAGACCAGGGGAGTCAGCAGCAGTGCTGCCTCTACGAGCAGCGCCAGGCCCACCTGTGGGCGGGGCGATGAGCGGACCGTGTCTCTGCCCGAACTCGCCCGCGAGGCGACCAGAGAAACGAGGAGAGCGATGAAGATTCGAGCAGTGGTGACGGCGATCGTGGTCCTGGTGGTGGCCGGCGCGCTCTGGCCGCGAGTGGGGACGGCTCAGCCGGTCCGTCCGGCGGGGCCGCCTGCCTGGCAGCAGCAAGGAGGCGCGCCGCTCCCGCCGGGCGGTTACCCGGCTCCGGGCGCGTACGCCCCACCGCCCGGTGGCTACCCGGCACCCGCCGGTCCGGCACCGGGTTGTCCACCAGCGGCAAGCTACGCGCCATCCGGGGATCTCGCCCTGAACGTCCCGCCTCCAGCCTATCAACCGCCCTATGCCTATCCCCAGCAGGGGCAGAACCCGCAGCAGGCCACGACCGACCAGAGCGAGTGTGGGGCGTGGGCGTCTCGGCAAACGGGATTCGACCCGAACGCGCCGGGCGGCCCCTCCTCCGGGGTGGGCGCTGCCGGCGCGTCGTCCCCTCCTGGGGTGTTCGGCGGGATCCAGCGGCGGGAGGAGCGGCGGGACGTGCGGCGGCAGCAGCTGGTCGGGCAGAACGCGGCCGGTTCCCAGCAGGACGGGTACATACGGGCACTGAACGCCTGCCTGACCGCCCGGGGCTACACGGTGCGCTAGCCCGATCCCGGTCGTGAGGCCAGGGGACTGCAGAGAGACCAGGCGATCCACACGGCGCGGGTCGGCGCGTGTGAGTCGTCGGAAAAGCGAAGGGCGAGGAGGAGAGTGATGGATCGATCCCACTATGCGAAGGACTCCGGGAGCGGCACGTGGCACTGGGCCGGCCTGGGACTGGTAACCATTGTCCTGGCGTTGGTCCCCTGGCCGGGCCGCGCGGATGAACCGTGGACGGGCAGTGAGCGACTCCGGCTGCTGGAGTCGCCCGCCGGCAGTGCCGCCGGGCCGCCGGCCAGCCAGAATGTCGTCGCAGCGCTCACGCCGGGGTCCGTGCTCCTCGCCCAGGCCGGCGCCGGCGCCGCGCCGGCCGCCGCCCCCGGCGGCTGGCAGTTCACGATCGCCCCGTATCTCTGGACACCGCGCACCGAGATCGATCTCACGGTGGGGCCTGTCACTCGGTCCACCACGATCGACTTCTTCGAGGACGTGGCCGACCACTTGAACTTCGGCTTCACCGGCCATTTCGAGGCCACCTGGCGGGAGTGGACCCTCCTGGCGGATCTCCTGTACCTCAAGGTCGGCAAAGACGAGACGACGGGGGCCGGCGTTCAAACGGATCTGGACTACGAGCAGCTGCTCTTCGAGGTCGGCGGGACCTATCGCCTCGTCACCCTGCCCGTCGGACGTACCGGCCGGCTCACGCTCGAGGCGCTGGCCGGCCTCCGGCTGATGCACATCGACGCCGAGCTCACCGTTGGCGCCCAGTCGCGCTCGCGAACCGGGACGGTGGTCGACCCGATGTTCGGAGGCCGCATCGCATACCACATCACCGACACCGTCGCGCTTTGGTTTCGGGGGGACGTGGCCGGCTTCGGAATCTCCGACAGCCAGAGCGAGCTCACGTACAACCTGATCGCGGGGGTGAACTGGCGCTTCTCGCAAGTCTCGTCCGTTTTTGCCGGATGGCGCTACATGCACGTCGAGATCGAGAAAAGCACGTGGAATGCGGACGTCTCGTTCAACGGACCGTTCCTCGGCTTCAATTTCTATTTCTGAGCCGTGGGCCGCGGGGGCAGGCGAGCCGGCCGAGGGGGGCGCCGGGGCGATGGCCTTGCTCGCGCGTCTGCCGGCCGGGCGCGATCGAAGAGTCCCGTGACCTTGCGTCCGGCCGACCCCCTTGGGCCGAAGGCGGGCGACCCCCGTCATTCCGAAGCTCATGAATTGCGAGTGTGAAGACGGCCGACCGATGCCATTGAGGCCAACAACCACATGCAGCGGACGGCTCCCGCACTCGAGCTGTTAGCCGTGTGTCGCGCAGGGCAAGAGCGAGACGAGTTGGGGCCGCGGGACCTCGACGAAAGGGAGGGGCCATGAGCAGGGTGAGCTCTCGGGTTTACAGGGCAGCGGGGATCCTCGCCACAGCGCTTGCGGTCGGGCTTGCCGTATCCCCGGCGACTCTGCGGGGGCAGACCTCCGTACCGACCAAGCCGGCGCCGGCAGCTCCCGCCAAACCCGCGGCTTCCGCCCCGGCCCAGTCTCCGGCCGCCGCGCCGGCCAAGCCGAACCCGCTGCGGGACGTGTTCTTCGGCGAAACACACCTCCATACGAGCTGGTCGTTCGATGCGTATGTCTTCGGAAACACGCTGGCCGGGCCCGAAGACGCGTACCAATTCGCCTTGGGCAAGCCGATCCGGCATCCCGCGGGCTACATGGTGCAGATGAAGCGTCCGCTCGATTTCGCGGCCGTCACGGATCACGCGGAATACATGGGCACGATCCCCCTCGCCAACGATCCACGGTCGGACTTGAGCAAGCTGCCGATCGCGCGACAGCTGACCGTCAAGAGCAAGGACGATATCCAGAGGATCTATCTCTTCCTCGCCACTACGATCCTCAAGAACGAGCCGATCAAGGAGCTCACAAGCCCCGAGGTCGCCGGCTCCGTCTGGAGACGGGTCGCCGACATTGCCGACAAGTTCTACAAACCGGGCAAGTTCACCACCTTCGCCGCGTACGAATGGAGCTCGACGCCCGACAATCGCAATTTGCACCGCAATCTGATCTTCAGAGATACGAAGAAGATTCCGATAGTGCCGTTTAGCGCGATCGATTCCACCCATCCGGAGGAGCTGTGGACCTGGATGGATGGCCAGCGCAAGGCCGGGAACGAGCTGCTCGCCATTTCGCATAACGCGAACCTCTCCGATGGCGTGATGTTTCCGCTGGAGGTCGACAGCAAGGGCCGGCCGATCGATGCCGCGTGGACGCAATCCCGGGTGAACAACGAGCCGCTGTCCGAGATACAGCAGCTCAAGGGCGCATCGGAAACGCATCCGGCGCTATCGCCCAGCGACGAGTTCGCCCAGCACGAGATCATGGAGTATCTGCTGGGCGGCGTCGACCGGGGCCCCAGGCTGCACGGCAGCTACATCCGCGAGGCGTACCAGAACGGGCTCGCGCTACAGGACACGCGCGGCTACAACCCGTACAGGTTCGGCCTCGTGGGCGCGAGCGACACGCATGGCACCGCGATGGCGCATACGCAATCGAACTATTTCGGCGGGCACGCCCTGCTCGATGCTACGCCGCAAGGCCGACTCAGCGGCGAGAAGCATTCCGGGATGACGTCGGACCGGTTTGCGACGTCCGGATTGGGCGGCGTCTGGGCCGAGGAAAATACCCGCGAGGCGATCTTTGCCGCCATGCAGCGCAAGGAAACATTCGCGACCAGTGGCGTGCGCATCAGAGTACGCTTCTTCGGCGGCTGGGGCTTCGCGCCCGGCGTCCTGCAAGGCAAGGATTGGGTCAGGACCGGGTACGCGAACGGCGTTCCGATGGGCGGCGATCTGCCGGCGGCGACATCCAAGGCGCCGACGTTCATCGTGTGGGCCGTCAAGGATCCCGACGACGCCAGTCTCGATCGGATCCAGATCGTCAAGGGATGGACGCGCAACGGCCAGATCTTCGAGAAGATCTACAACGTCGCCTGGTCCGGGGACCGCGCGGTCAAGGGCGGCGCCCGAATGTCCGATGCCCTCGTTCGGCGCGGCGAGGCCGAGTTGCCGCCGGTGCGCAACACCGTGGATGTCAAGAACGCGACGTATTCCAACACGAGCGGCGCGGTGGAGTTGAAAACGGTCTGGACCGACCCGGACTTCGATCCGAGCCAGTTTGCTTTCTACTATGCCCGGGTGCTGCAGATTCCGACGCCGCGCTGGACGACGTACGACGCGAAGAAGCTCGGTGTCCCGCCGCCGGCCAACGTGCCGACGACGGTTCAGGATCGTGCGTGGACGTCTCCGATCTGGTATTCGCCGAGCGACGAAGCGCGCAAAGCGGCGAAGCCTGGGACGACCGTTGCCGAATTGAAGCAGAAGGGCGCCATCGCGCTCGGTGACGCGCAGCTGACGCAATTGATCGTCGGAAAGACGCTCAAGATCCGCAACACGGTGACAGGGCAGCGCTTCGAGATCCTCTACGGACCCGAGGGGCGGCGCCTGATCCTCAGCGTCGACGGCAAGCAGCCGCCCGCCGGTCAGGTGGGCGACGTAATGCATAGCGGCGAGCTCGGGTCGCCGGCGCACTACGAGATCCGCGAGAACAGGATCATGACGACGATCGCGGGTGCACCATTCGAGGTGAGTGTCTACAAGATCGGCGACAAGTACGTCGCGGCCCGCAGTAACGAGTTCGGGTACGCCAACTACGAGGTGGAATAGATGCGCGCGATATCCGGGCTAAGGCGTGCGCTGGGCGAGCCGCTGTTGCAGTTCATCGTGATGGGCGTGTTGCTGTTCGCGGGCTACCGGCTCGTTCATCCCGAGCGGCTGGCCAAGGGCGAGGACCAGCGCATCGAGCTGACCGCCGCCGACGTGCGGCAACTCGAGATCGTGTGGACGGCGCAATGGCATCGGGCACCGACGCCGGATGAGCTGCAGGGACTCGTGGCGAGCCGAGTCCGCGAGGAGATCCTCTACCGCGAGGCGCTCGCGCTCGGCCTCGAGCGCGGCGACACGATCATCAAGCGCCGGTTGGCGCAGAAAATGGAGTTCCTGGCCGACGACCTTTCGGCCGTGCGCACTCCGTCGGTCGAAGAGGTCCGCGCCTGGTATTCGCGCACTTCCGCGCAGTTCGCGGATCCTGATCGCCGTTCCTTCCGACACCTATACTTTTCCGCGGACCGCCGTGGCGATCGTGCGCAGCAGGACGCCGTGCGTGCGCTCGTCGAGCTCGGCCGTACGCCCTCCGATGCGACTCGCACTCTCGGCCATCGGCGACGCGTTCATGTTCCAGGAGCACTACGCCGATCGCACGCCGGAGCGGGTGGCCGCCATCTTCGGCAGTTACTTCGCCGCGGCCGTCCGTCAGCTGCCGGTCGGCACGTGGCAGGGGCCGATCGAGTCGGGCCTCGGGTGGCATCTGGTGTTCGTCGACGTCCGTGACGCCGGCCGCGTTCCGGTCTTCGACGAGATCGTCGGCCGAGATCCAGGCGGCGTGGGTGGAGGAGCAAAGGTCGGAGGCGCGGCGTCGCGCCTTCGACGTGATGAAGGCACGCTACGCGGTGCGATTGCCGGCGCTGTCCCGCGCGCACGACGGGACCTCCGCGCCGGCTCCTGACGGCGACGCCATGAACGCTCGATCGCGTCGCGTTCGCGCTGTCGAAGCCATGCTGTCGCTGGTGGTGCTGGGACTCTTGGTGGTGCTCGCTGGCGCCCGTCAGCGGACGCTCACGAAGCGCGACCGGCGTATCTCGCGCTGACCGGGACGGCGCCGATCGCTTCGAGTCGTGTGGCGAACGCCGGTGGTCTCCGGCATGCGGCTGCCCGTCGTGCTGCAGCTACCTGAGGGCGCCACCAACGTCACCAAGCCGAGCGTGCACGAGCTGACCGATTCGGTCGTCGAAGCGCCGGGGGATCGCGCGTGCCCGGCGGCCTGGGCGGCAAGCGCATGGAGTTTGTCGGCTTCAAGGCACCATCACGGACGTGCTCGTGCGCGTCGAGATACGCGATGGCCGGATTCCACGACGCTCGTCCATCCGTCGCAGCCGTGGGTCGCGATTCCGACCGCGCGCGGAACCATCGCCGTGGCGGGCGCGTATGTCAGGCACGGCGTTGAGCACATCCTGCTCGGCTATGACCATCTGCTGTTCGTGTTCGCGCTCATCCTGATCGTGCGGAACGTGTGGAAGCTGGTGACGACGGTGACCGCATTCACGCTCGCGCACTCGATCACGCTGGGCTTGGCGGCGCTGGGTGTCGTATACGTCCCAGGCCCGCCGGTGGAGGCGAGCATCGCGCTGAGCATCCTTTTGCTCGCGCGCGAGACGACGCGGCAGCGGAGGGGCGAGCGTAGCCTCACCGCGCAGTGGCCCTGGCTCGTGGCGTTCGCGTTCGGGCTGCTCCACGGCTTCGGCTTTGCGAGCGCGCTCGCCGATATCGGCTTGCCCCAGGGCGATGTTCCGCCCGCGCTCTTCGCCTTCAACGTGGGCATCGAGGCCGGGCAGCTTGGGTTCATCGCGGCCGTGTTGACGCTCCGTGGGTTGGTGCGGCGTCTCCCGATTCCCGCTCACTGGAGCGCGCTGATGCGTCCGGCTGCGACCTTCGTCATCGGAACGATGGCCGCCTTCTGGTTCGTCGAGCGACTGTTCTCGTTCTGGCCTGGAGTCTAGGAGGAATGGCAGAAGTGATATGCGTTCGTCGTGACGGACAGCGCCGAGGAGTGGCGCGGTCGGGTCGCACGGTCGGCCGGTCGCCGGCGGCCGCAGTGCAGCAACGGACTACGTTCCCCGCCATCTCTCCGGAGGATGGGGGGCGCTTTGGCGCCAGCCCGAGCAGGTGTCTGAGGCAGTAGTAGACGCAAGAGGAGAAGGCCGATGAACGCCATTCTCGCACTGGCAGTGGTAATGATTGTATTGCTTGGGGCGGGCTGCACCACCACGGTGCAGCGAACGGCGGAGCAATCGCCGATCATTTGTGGATTCCTGGCGGCGGATCTGTGTGCCGAGCTCAAGCCGGGCGCGAAGGAGGAAGCGGGCCTGCGCTACGTGAACCCGAAGGGCATGTTCACCCAGTACGACAAGGTGATGATCGTCGTAGTGGGCTTCTTCGGGGGCGATCCGGCCAAGGTGTCGCCCAAGGACGAGCAGCGACTCACCGACCTCTTCTACAAGAACCTCAACGAGGCGCTGGCCACGCGTTACCAGGTGGTGGATGAGGTCGGTCCCGGGGTGATGAAGGTCGAGGTCGCGCTCCTCGATGTCGAGGCGGCGACTCCGGGGCTCCGGGCGGTCACGATGGTGGTCCCCCAGTTTAGGGTCCTCAGCGTTGGCTACGCCCTCGCGTCGGGAAGATACCCATTCTCGGGGGGAGGCCAGGCCGCCGCCCGGATCTCGGACTCCATGACGGAGCAAGTCCTCGGACTCGCCGTGGATCGCCGCGCCGGGGGCGGGGCAATTCAGACGGCTGCTCAGTGGCAGTGGGGAGACGCCGAGAACGCGATCAAGGCCTGGTCCTCGCTGCTCGCCGACGGAATGTATCTTTACACCTCCGGCGCAAGGAAACCATGAACGACGATGTCGGCCCGGCCTTTGTCGGCGCACCGGCCTGGCCGTTGATGGCCAACACACCGACCTCGGACCGGCAAACCGGCCCGATGCTTCTTCAGGGGAGGACTGTCACCATGCGCAAGAACGCGCCGACGCCCCTAGACAATCGGGTGAACCGCCGCGCCTTCCTCACGACCACCAGCATCGCGTCTGCCACCGCGATTCTGGGCATCGTCCCTGCCGGCCGCCTCGCGTACGCGGCGACGCTGACCAAGGAGCAGCGCGACAAGCTGACGCCGGACGACATCATCGCGTTGATGAAGAAGGGCAATGAGCGCTTTCGCATTGGGCAGGAATCCCCGCACGACTATCTCGTCCAGCAGAAGGCCAGCGCCAAGGGTCAGTATCCCGCCGCGGTGATCCTGAGCTGCATCGACTCCCGGGCGCCCGCCGAGACGATCATGGACCTGGGCATCGGCAACGTCTTCAATGCGCGCGTGGCCGGCAACATCGCCAACGACGACATCCTCGGGAGCATGGAGTTCGCCTGCAAGGTCGCCGGGGCGAAGGTTGTCCTGGTGATGGGGCACACCGCCTGCGGCGCGATCAAGGGCGCGATCGACAAGGTGCAGCTTGGCAAGCTCACCGGGCTGCTCGCCAAGATTCGCCCGGCCGTGGAGGCGACCCGGTATCAGGGCGAGCGCTCGGCGACGAACTACGACTTTGTGGACGCGGTGGCGCGGAAGAATGTCGAGCTGACGATGGCGGACGTCCGCAAGCGCAGTGCAGTCCTGGCCGACCTCGGAGCCTCGGGCGCGATCAAGATTGTCGGTGCGATGTACAACCTCGACTCAGGACTGGTCGAGTTCTTCGGTTGAGGCGGCACAACGGGCGCCGTTACGGCAGACGATCGCCAAGAGGAGTCGTCGCGCGGGTCGTCCTCGCCACGTCGTCCGAACTCACTCAAGGAGGGGGTTCCTTGATGTCACTTCAGCGTGTCGCATCGTGCTTGTCCGTTCTCGTGATTGCAGCCGGATGCGCCTCCACGACCGTCACCGAGCAGCGTTATTACGCGGGGACAGCCGAGCTGGCTCGGCCCGATCGCATCTACGTGTATCCCTTTGCGGAGACCCCCGGCGACATTCCGACCTGGTCCGCTGCGGCCGGCCGGCATGCTCAACCCCGCACAGCGGAGGAGCTCGAGGCAGGTCGCAAGCTGGGCGCTCTCGTGGCGAATGAGCTGGTCTCGGAGATTCGGGGAATGGGCCTACCGGGGGCGGTGGCGGGGCTCCAAACGCCTCTGCAGGTCAACGATCTGCTCTTCGTGGGCTATTTCGAATCGGTCGAGAAGGGCAGCGCGGGCGACCGCGTCACGTTCGGTTTCGGATCCGGCGCGGCCGAGTTGAGGACGGCGGTCGAAGCCTACCAGATGACGAAAGACGGCCCGCGCCAACTCGGATCGGGCAAGGGTACGGCGAGCGGCGGCAAAACGCCGGGGCTGATTGTGCCGGCTGTGGTGATGGTCGCGACGGCGAATCCGATCGGCCTCTTGGCGGGGGGCGCGGCGAAGGCGCAAGGGGAGATAGCTGGGAAGGATACGATTGAGGGCCTGGCCAAGAACACCGCCAAAACCATCGCCGAGCGACTACGGGTGAGATTCAAGGAGCAGGGCTGGATCCGCTAGTTGCTGCCCTGAGGTGGCCCCGAAGAGAGAGACACGTGAGTTAAATCAAGAGTCACCCACCTGTGGCCGAACTCCTGGGCTGCGACCGTCGCCGCTGGCTCATTGGCCTGGGCCTCGGGGTGTGGCTGCTGGCCGTCGGAGGCGGGCAGCCAGGCTGGGCCGACGAGGCCATGGTCGAGGATCGACCGATCCGAGGAAGGAGTGGCTCGAGGGACTCTGGTTTCGCTTTCGCGGCGCCATCGTCCAGGACCGCGGCCGCACGACCGAGAAGGAGCTCCGGCTGATCCTGAACTACGAGTTCGCACTGCTTGAGGGACCGCAGCGCTCGGCCCGTGAGGCGCCGGGGGCGCTATCGTCGGGCCGCGCCCCCCGGAGCCGGCCGGGCACTCGGATGCACGCGTGGCGCGTACCCTGCGGCGATCGCCGCGACCGTAGAGCGGGGCGTCAGGACCGTGACCGGTCGGCCCCGCCGCCGTGGCCGGGGCGCGCTGTACCCCGCCGGCGACCACGGGACCAGGTGCCCCCGCCAGACGAGGAGGGCGTCGCCGGCGCTCGTTCCCGCGACGAACACGCCGTCGGGGAGCGACTCGAGCGCCGCCGGGTAGGTGAGGGATCGGCCGCCGGCGCCGAGCCGGTCGCGATGGAGCTCTCGGTCGATCGCACTGGCGAGGGCATCCGCGTCGAGCTCCCGGTCGGGGTTCCCGGCGAGCCACGCGGCCCGGAAGCGCCGGAAGTCGGCGCGGCGGCATTCGCCGCACGGCCGGTGGCCGGCGGCCAGGGCCGTCGCCTCGTCCAGGAAGAACAGCTCCGTGTAGTGGCCGGGCGTCATCACGGTGCGATGGCGGCCGCGGAACGAGAGCTGGCACGCGACCCAGGCGCGGTAGCCGCTCGCGACGCGGCGCACGATCCGCCGAGTCGGGTCGTGGAGGCGGCCCCGGTTCCCCATGAGCGTGCCGCGCGCCGTCGTCCGGATCAGGTCGCCGAACGGGGTCACGCGGTTCTGAAGCGGACGCGTCACACGAGGCTCCCGACGAGCGCCCCGAGGAGCCCGAGCTCGTGGGGTTCCGACAGGCGGTGCCCTCCGTCCTTCGCGAGCGTCAGCGCGACATCCCGTCCGGTTAGCGCCTCGGCCAGGCGCCGGGACGTTTCCCACGGCACGTCCTCGTCCGCCGTTCCGTGGAGGAGGCGCACGGGACAGGAAAGCGGGATGGGCGCGCGGAGCACGAGGTGCCGTCGGCCGTCCTCGACCAGGCGCCACGTGAAGGGGAGCGGCTCGCCGTAGCCCGAGGGCAGACGGATCACGCCGTCCCGCCGGAGGCGGACGCGCTGCTCCTCGGCGAGCCGCGCCCAGAGGAGGTCCTCGGTGAAGTCCGGCGCGGAGGCGATACCCACGAGGGCGTGGATACGCTCGGGCATCGCGAGCGCGACCAGGAGCATGATCCACGCGCCCATGCTGGAGCCCACGAGGAGGAGCGGGCCCGGCGCGCACTCCCGGATGACGGCGAGCGCGTCGTCCCGCCAGAGACCGATCGTTCCCTCTCCGAGTTGTCCCGACGAGCGGCCGTGGCCCTGGTAGTCGAACCGGACGAACGCCCGGCCTCGCGCCCGGCACCAGCCCTCGAGGTGCGACGCCTTGGTCCCGGTCATGTCCGATGCGTAGCCCCCCAGGAAGACCACAGTCGGGCCCGCTCCGGGGCAGCTCACGTAGGCGAGCCGCGCGCTGCCGTCTCTCCCGACGAAGCGAACGTCGAGGGGCGGGGGCGCGGACGGTGACGGGGCGGTCACGCGGCGGCCCGGGGGCTCACGCGGCGAGCCGTCCTCGCGGGCGTCAGGCCTGCGCCGACCCGAACACGATCACCCGCAGCCGGGTCGGGTTGTACGCGTTGCAGGGGTTCCGCTCCTGCGGGCAGTTCGAGATCGCCACCAGGAGGTCCGTCTCCGCGCGGAGGTCGATGTAGTCGCCGGCCTTGGAGAGGGGCTCCGCGATGCCCATCTTCCCGTCCCCGATCGGCACGTTCATGAAGATGTTGAAGCTGTACGGGACCTCCTTGAGGGGAATCCCGAACGGCCGGAGCGCCGCCTCGAAGTTGGCTCGGCAGTTCGGCGTGTCGGCCACGCCGTAGCGCCAGCGGTTCGTGCCCTCGCTGCAGGAGCCCGCCAGGAGGTCGTGCAGGCCGCACGTGTCGGCGGTGATCGTCATGAGGGTCCCGCACCGGTCGGACAGGAGCAGGTGCCCGGTGCTGATGTGGATCGTCCCCTGGATCAAGGCCGTGTTGTGAACCGACAGCTTCTCGCTCGTGTCGGGGCGCCGGAAGCAGACGAAGTCCGCCACCTGCTGGCCATCCACGTCGACGACGCGGACGGTCTGGCCGCGGTCGACCGGGAAGCCGGTTCGACCCCGGGCCTCGAGCATCTCGTCGCGGAGGATCGGGCCGGGCAGGCTCGTCGTCGACATGCTGTCTCCCTGCGGTGTGGCGCGGCTCAGAGTCCGTCGGAGGCCAGGGTAGTCCACCGAACCCGAGGCGGCAACGCACCCCGGCTTCGGCGACGCGATCCCCGCCAAGAAGGATCGTCGCCTCGCGTTCATTGAGCACGTGGAGCTGACGTAGCGCGACGGCGTCGGGACCTGGCCGAAGGACGGTTCGCTGAGCGGCGGCGCGACCGTCTGGCCACGGGCTTCCGGGGACCTGAACGCGCTCGCCGGAGAGCCTTCGGAGCCTGCGCTCGCCGCAACTCTCCTCGATGACCCGTCACGTGCTCGAGCAGGGCTTCGGCAAGACCGTCGGCCACCCGCTGCCGGTTCGCCGCCGTCGCCTGCGCGGCCGCGGCGTTCGGCGGCTCCAGTCGAAACAGGCGCTCGACGGCCGCCACGTCCATGAACTCGATCTCCACCAGGCACGCCCGGCAGGCCTGGGCGCTCCCGGTGTTCCCGAGGGCGACGTCGGCGAGAACGCCGAGGGATTGCTCCTTCACCCCGCGGTCGTACCTGGGCAAGGTCTTGGTCGTCGGGTCGATCTCGTGCAGCGCCTTCAGTACGGAGCGCTGGATCGCCTGGGCAAAGACGCGGTCATCGTCCTTGTTCACGTTGACGACGTGGATGAGCGTCTCGATGCCGCGAACCCTCCCGTCGAACCCGTTGAAGTGGATGCTGAGAAAAAGCTGTGCGCGGTGAAACCTGGCGACGTTGGCCCGGGCGGCCAGACCCTTGTTCGCGTCGGTATCGCGCGTCAGCACGACGTCGACGCTCGCGCCGGCCGTCGCCGCCTTGGCCAGGACGGCCGCGCGGGTCCGCCGGGCGACGTCGAGCGTCCAGTTCTTCTCGAGGTCTCCCGATGGTGAGGTGGCGTTGTTCGGACTGCTTCCCTCGATCTTGACGATGCCGCCGTGGCCCGGATCGATGACGATGACGGCCGCGGTCCCGGCGACGACCGGCACCGGTGGCGCCACGGGCGCGTCCGGCGCCTGATCGAGCCGCTGCGTGGCCTCCGCCAGGAGCGCGAGAACTTGCTCGGAGTACACCCTCCCCGCGGGGTTGTAGATCGGGCCGATGAACCGGATGAACGCCTCCGGGCTCTTCTTCGCGTGCTTCTCCCAGCCCTTGTACGGCGAGCGAGCGAGGAACTTCCAGTAGCCGACGACGAAGGCGTCGACACTGGCGAATCGGCAGTAGAAATCCAGCCCGTCGTGGGCCTGATGCTCGACGGGAATGGCGAAGCCCACCATCTCGGCGCGCCACTTCAGCCCGGCGAAGTTGAGGTGCTGGGTCGCCAGATCGGACGTGCCACGCCGGGACTCGAGAAGCCACTGTGCGAGGGTGACTGCCTTGAGCGATGGAAACGCAAGGCTCGTGGCCTTGTAACGGGCGACCAGGTCGTCGAACAGCTCGGGCATGGGAGGCTCCTTTCCGGTGACGGTCACGCGGTCCCCGGGGCCGTCGCCCTCGCTCCCCGGCCGCGGGGTGCCGGCTGGGAGCATGGACCGGGCTCGGCGGATGCGAGGGTAGCGCGTCCGTAGAGGGGCCGGCAACGGTGCCGGTAACGGCGCCGGCAGGGGGTAGAGTAGAAGCACGATGCGCGCGCCCGGGGCGATCCTCCTGGTCTCGTGCTACGAGCTGGGCCACCAGCCGCTTGCCGTCGCCTGGCCCGCGGCGTTCCTCCAGGCGCGAGGCTACGCCCCGGCGGTCATGGACGTGTCCGTCGAGCCCTTCGACGCCGACAAGGTGAGGCGCGCCCGGGTCGTCGCCGTGTCGGTGCCGATGCACACGGCTCTCCGGGTCGGCGTCGCCGTGATCGGGCGCGTGCGCGCGGTGAACCCCGCCTGTCACGTCGTCGCGTACGGACTCTACGCGCAGCTGAACCGCGAGTACCTCCTCGCCCACGGCGTGGACTCGGTGATCGGCGGCGAGGCGGAGGCGCCGCTGTCGGCGCTCGTCGAGGCGCTCGAGACCGGCACCGGCCAACCGGCGGTCGGCGTGGGGACGGCGGCCCGCCCCGCGGCACCTCATCTCGCCCGGCTTCCGTTTCCGGTCCCGAGCCGGGCGGGGCTGCCGTCGCTCAAGGAGTACGCGCGGCTCGAGCGCGACGGGCGGCACGAGCTGGTCGCGTACGTCGAGGCGAGCCGCGGCTGCAAGCACCTCTGCCGGCACTGCCCGATCCCGCCCGTGTACGGGGGCCGCTTCTTCGTCGTGCCGCCGGACGTCGTGCTGGCGGACGTCCGCCAGCAGGTCCTGGCCGGGGCGACCCACGTCACGTTCGGCGATCCCGACTTCCTCAACGGGCCGCGGCACGCGCTCGCCGTGGCCCGGGGCCTCCATGCGGCGTTCCCGGACGTGACCTTCGACTTCACGGCGAAGGTCGAGCACCTGCTGCGGCACCGGGCGCTCCTGCCGGAGCTCCGGGCGCTCGGCTGCGCGTTCGTGGTGTCGGCCGTGGAGTCGCTGAGCGACGCGGTGCTCCAGCACCTCGACAAGGGTCACACGCGGGCCGACGTCCAGACGCTGGTCTACCTCATGCGCGAGGCGGGCATCGCGCTCCGGCCCACCTGGGTGGCGTTCACCCCGTGGACGACGCTCGGCGACTACCGGGCGATGCTCGACTTCGTCCTCGACGAGGGCCTTCTGGATCACGTGGACCCCGTGCAGTACTCGCTCCGGCTGCTGGTGCCGCCGGGCTCGCTCCTGGCCGGACATCCCGCCATGGCCCCGCATCTCGGCCCGCTGGTCGAGGACGCCTTCTCCCACGCGTGGACGCACCCGGACCCGCCCATGGATGCCCTCCAGGCCGAGGTCGCCCAGGTCGTCCTGGCGGCGGCCGAGGCGCATGCGGACGAGGCCGTGACGTTCGACCGGGTGCGGGCTCTCGCCGACGCCGTGGACGGAAGCCCCGCCCGCCCGCTCCCGGCCCGGCTGTCGCAGCCCGATCGGGCTCGCCCGCCGCGCCTGACCGAGCCCTGGTTCTGCTGAGCGGAGCCTACCGAGGGCCAGTTGGCCCTCCGCGGACGGCCGGTCGGGAGCGCGCTCTGAGCGGGGCATCCCGTCCCGCCTTTGAGGTAGAATGGCCACGAGCCCAGTCGACGTCACCACGGGAAGTCGACGCCGCGCTCGCGAGGGAGGTCGGTGATGGCGGAAGAGACCACGCTCAAGGACAAGGTGCAGGAGCTGCTGGAAACGGCCATCAACCCGGCGGTGGCGGGTCATGGTGGCTACATCGAGCTGATCGACGTCAAGGACACGACGGCCTACATCCGGATGTCGGGTGGCTGCCAGGGGTGCGGCGCCGCGGACGTCACGCTCAAGGCCGGCATCGAGCGGATGATCTTCGAGGAGATCCCGGAGATCACCGAGGTCCTGGACACGACCGACCACGCCTCGGGCTCGAACCCCTACTACGCCCCGTCCAAGGCCTGACCGGGGTCAGGCTTTGACTTCTTAACAATTTGGGGGACCGCCTCGCAAACTGTTTAGAAGTCAAAGTCTGACCCCGTGCTGCGCCTGCTGCTCCTGATCCCCACGACCACCTACCGGACCGAGGCCTTCGTCCAGGCGGCGGCGAAGCTCGACGTCGAGATGGTCGTGGCCTCGGAGCGCCCGAGCGTCCTCGAGGCGGCGCTCCCGGACAACCTCCTGACGCTCGACTTCGGGGACCCCGGGAAGAGCGCGCGGGCGGTCGCGGAGTTCGCCCGCCGGCACCGGGTGGACGCGGTGGTTCCCGTCGACGACCGCACCACGGTGGTCGCGGCGGCTATCGCGGAGCGGCTCGGCCTTCGCACGAGCCCGCTCGCCGCCGTCCAGGCGACCCGGAACAAGCACCGGATGCGGGAGGCGTTCGCCCGGGCCGGTGTCCGGTCCCCGGGCTACACCCTCCTCCACGTCACCGACGATCCGGAGGCGGCCGCCGAACCTGTCACGTATCCGTGTGTCCTGAAGCCGACGATCCTCGCCGGCAGCCGGGGCGTGATCCGGGCCGACGACCCGCGCGAGTTCGTCGCCGCCTTCCGGCGGATCGCGGCGATCCTGGCGGAGCCGGACCTGACGGCGCTCGAGGGGGTCCACGAGGTGCTGGTCGAGGACTTCATCCCCGGGCGCGAGGTGGCGCTCGAGGGTCTTCTCGTCGGCGACGAGCTCCACGTCCTTGCCCTCTTCGACAAGCCGGATCCCCTCGACGGCCCCTACTTCGAGGAGACGATCTACGTCACGCCGTCCCGGCTGCCCGCCGACACGCAGACCCTGATCGCGGCCGAGGCGCGCTGGGCGGCGCGGGCGCTCGGGCTCACCGAGGGCCCGGTGCACGCGGAGCTCCGCGTGAACGAGCGGGGGCCGTGGGTCGTCGAGATCGCCGCGCGGACGATCGGCGGGCTCTGCTCGCGGACGCTCCGGTTCGGCGCGGGGATCACGCTCGAGGAGCTGGTCGTGCGCCACGCCCTCGGGATCGAGCAGGACTCGCTCGAGCGCGAGGGCCCGTCGGCGGGCGTCATGATGATCCCCATCCCCGGCGGCGGGGTGTTCCGGGCGGCCCGGGGCCGCGAGGCGGCCCGGGCGGTGCCCGGGATCGAGGACGTGGTCATCAGCGCGCACCCCGGCCAGGAGCTGGTCCCGCTTCCGGAAGGCTCACGCTACGTCGGCTTCATCTTCGCCCGCGCGGCGTCGCCCGAGGCCGTGGAGAAGGCGCTCCGCGGGGCGCACCGCTGCCTCGAGTTCGACGTCGACCCGTCGCCGACGGCGCCGGCCACGCCGAGCCCCGACCACTCGTCCATGGAGGAGCCCCGCGCGTGAAGCTCGTCATCCATCCGCCCGTCGAGCCGGAGCGCCTCGCGAAGATCGTCGAGACCGCCCGGCCCATGACCGTCGTCAACGCCCGGGACGAGACCGAGGCGCGGGTCGCGATCGCCGACGCCGACGCCTTCTTCGGGAAGCTCACGCCGCCGCTCCTGGCCGCCGCCCGCCGGCTCCGCTGGGTCCAGGCGCCGACGGCCAGCCTCGAGCACTTCGTGTTCCCGGAGCTGGTCGACCATCCCGCCGTCCTCACGAACATGCGTGGGCTCTTCTCGGACGTGATCGCCGACCACGTGTTCGGCTTCGTGCTCTGCTTCGCGCGGAACTTCCACCACTACGTGCGGAACCAGCTCGAGGCCCGCTGGGCGCCCGCCGGCGGCCAGGAGCCGCCGTCCGGCTTCGTCACCGGGCCCGCGCGGGTCGGCGCCGCGGATCGCGCTCACCTCCACCTGGCGGACGCCACCCTCGGCGTCGTCGGCCTGGGCCAGATCGGGTCCGAGGTCGCGCGGCGAGGCGTCGCGTTCGGGATGCGGGTGATCGCGGTCGATCCGGTCCAGCCGGAGGCGCCGGCCGGGGTGGCGGCGCTCTGGCGCCTCGACCGGCTGCCCGAGCTCCTCGGGGCGAGCGACTTCGTGGTGATCGCCGCCCCCCACACGCCGGAGACCGAGAAGCTCTTCCGGCGCGCGCAGTTCCGCCAGATGAAGCCGACCGGCTACCTGATCAACATCGGGCGGGGCGCGATCGTCGACCTCGCCGACCTCACCGACGCACTCCGCGCGGGCGAGCTCGCCGGGGCGGGGCTCGACGTGTTCGAGACCGAGCCCCTGCCGAAGGACCACCCGCTCTGGGCCATGTCGAACGTGATCGTCACGCCGCACGTGGCCGGCAACTCGCCGCGGATCGCCGAGCGGCACCTGGCCGTGCTCCTCACGAACGTCGCACGGTTCGCGCGAGGCGAGCCGCTCACGAACGTCACCGACAAGCGCCGCTGGTTCTGACCGGAGCGCGCCCTCAGTCGCGATTCATCACGGTGGCGATGTCGGCCTCGTTGCCCGCCGGGTCGGCCAGGGTCCACCACGAGGGCGCGAACTCGTCGCGGACCATCCGCCCGCCCGCCGCGAGCGCGGCCACGATGCGACCCTCCGCCTGTTCGTATGGCACCCAGACCGCGACGTGGATCGCACCGCCGCCGTCCGGGCGCGGCTCCCGCATCTGCTCGAACCAGAACGACGGCCCCCGGTCGTGCGGATCGACGAGATCCTCGCTGGGGCTGTCCCGCCGCGGTTCATACCCGAGCACGGCCCGCCAGAACGGCATGATGTCAGCGGGAACGGTCGCGCCCGGGATCACCAGCACGCTCTGGACCGCCGCCGGATCGGCGGAGAGACCCAGCGCTCGGGCCACTGCCGAGATCTGACGGGCCAGCTCGATGTCGCGCCGGCTCGTCCCGTAGTAGTCGTCGGTGACCGTGATGAGGCGCACGGTCACGCCGTCGCGCCGCACGTCGACGTCGGGACGGTGGTCATCGACGCCCGGCAGCTGGCTGATCGCCTCGACGAGCCGGGCGGCCGCCGCCAACGAGCCCGTTCGGAAGTGCGCGCACGCACCGTCGCCGACGACGCGCCAGTCCTCGACACCCTCCGACTCCTGGAACTCCTTCGGGCTGATCTTGTCGGCCATGCGAGCCTCCTTCTCGCCAACTAGTCGAGCCGGCCCGGGAGCAATCGACATCGTGGCGGGCCGGCCGCGGAGTTCTCAACGCAGCGCGTTGAGAACCGGCGCCGCTTCCTGGACAGAAGCTTCGAGGGGTTGCGCTACTCGATCACCCGTCGGCGCTGACCCCGTCCATGTGGATCGCGAGGGCGGCGCGCAGGCCCGATTCGATCGCGCCCTGGATCCAGGCGTGGGCCAGCGAGGCGTGCTCGCCCGCGAAGTGGATCCGGCCCTCCGGCGCGACGATGGCCTCGTAGAGGCGCGTCTGCTGGCCCGGATCGAAGAGGGCGAACGCACCCCCGGCGAACTCGTCGTGGTGCCACATGTACGAGACGCCCACCTCGAACTCCTGCGTCACCTGCGGGTGGATGACGGCGACGTTCTCGAGTGCCTGGGCGATGCGGTCGGCGGGCGCGAGCGAGCCCCAGCGCTGGGCGTCCTCCGACCAGGTGTAGCTCGCGAGCAGGATCCCGCGGCCGGTCTCGTGCCCGTGATCCGGGTAGTAAAGGGCGCGGATCGGGAGGTCGGTGACCGTGCCTCCGCCGCGGATCCCGTCGTCGTCCTCCCAGAAGCGCCGGCGGCACTGGAAGAGGATCTTCGCCGAGGCGTCGTAGTGGAGCTGGCGGATGGCGCGCTGCTTCGCGGGCGAGAAGGGCTTGAGCGTCTCGACGTGCCGCAGGACCGCGAACGGCACCGTGACCAGGACGTGGTCGCCGGTCGCCTGGAACCGCCCCGCCGGCGTCTGGTAGTGCACGGTGGCCGACCGCTCGTCCTGGTCGAGGGCGATCATCTTCGCGCCGAACCGGATGTGAGGCCCGAGCTCCGGGAGGAACGCCCCCGGCAGCCGATCCATGCCGCCCGCGATCTCGGCCAGGTTGCCGTAGCACTCGGTCACCTCCTCGCGCAGGAGCTCGAGGAAGGACGAGTTCATCAGGGCTTCCTGGAACTGGAGGAGCCCGAAGGCCTCGATGGCGCCCTCGGACCAGCCGCGCTGCTCGAGGAACTCGAGCGTCGAGCAGTGGTCCCACTCCCGGGCGATGGCCGTCCATGCCTCGTCGCCCTCCCGGCGGACCCGCTCGGCGAAGCCGGCGATCGTCTCGCCCCACAGTCGCTCGATGGACCGGCCGCACTCGCCGGGGGCCAGCTGGAACGGGAGGCAGGCGGGATCGGCCTGCACCTCGGCGAGACGCCAGCGGCGGCCACGGAGGTGGACGTATGCGCTCGGGTTCGAGCACGTGAAGGGCCGGAGCGGCAGGCCGAAGCGCTCGCAGTAGGCGAGCGTGAGGTCGTGGGTGCGCGGGATGCGCATCGCGCCGGCCTCGGCGTAGAGCCCGTCGGTGAAGGGCTCCCGGAGCGTGTGGACGCGGCCGCCGACCCGGCCGCGCGCCTCCAGCACGATCGGGTCGTGGCCGGCGCGGAGGAGCTCCGACGCCGCCACCAGCCCGGCCATTCCCGCGCCGACGATGACGACCCGCCTTGGCCGCGTCGGGCGCCCCGGCCGCGCCGGCAGGCCTCCGCGCACGATGTCGAGCACCGCCCGATGCGACTCCGACCTGAGGCCCAGAGACACGTTCGCTCCTCCCCCGCGCCGCTCTCGGCGGCGGCGCTATAATCCGCCTGCGGAAGCATACCGCGCCGGAGGGAGCCCCATGAAGGGCGTCACGCTGCCGACCGAGACCGTCTTCGTCATGGAGATGTCGCCGATCAAGTTTGGCCTGGGCGCGACCGAGGAGATCGGCTTCGACGCGCGGCGCCTCGGGCTCCGGAAGGTCCTGATCGTCACGGACCCCGGGATCGCCGCCCTCGGGCTGCCGGAGCGCGTCCGCGCCCGGCTCGACGAGCAGGGGATCAAGGCGGAGGTCTTCGACGGCGTGGAGGTCGAGCCGACGGACTGCTCGATGGAGGAGGCGGCCGACTACGCGCGCACCAAGGAGGTGGACGGCTTCGTCGCGGTCGGTGGCGGCAGCGCCATCGACACCGGGAAGGCTGTGAACCTCCTGACGTGCTACCCGGCCCCGCTCCTCGACTACGTGAACAAGCCCGTCGGCCGGGGCACGGCCGTCCCGGGGCCGCTCAAGCCCCTCATCGCGATGCCCACGACGGCCGGCACGGGCAGCGAGACGACGGCCGTGCTCGTCACTCACGTGGTGGCCCAGCACGTGAAGGCGGGCGTCTCCCACCGGCTCCTGCGGCCGGCGCTCGGCGTGGTGGACCCCTTGAACACGCTCACGGCGCCGCCCGAGGTCACCGCCGCCGCCGGCGCCGACATCCTGACCCACGCGATCGAGTCGTATACCACGCGACCCTACGACGCGCGGCCCAAGCACCACCCGCCGGACCGCCCGGCGTACATCGGCGCCAACCCGGCGAGCGATGTGTGGTGCGAGAAGGCGATCGAGTACGTGGGGCGCTACCTCCGGCGCGCCGTGCTGAACGGGATGGACCTCGAGGCCCGGACGCACCTCGCGCTGGCGGCGAACTACGCGGGGATCGGCTTCGGCAACGCGGGGGTCCATCTGCCGCACGCGGTGGCGTACCCGGTGGCGGGGCTCGTGCGCGACTTCCATCCCTCCGGCTACCCGGGCGGCCACCCCCTCGTGCCGCACGGCATGTCGGTGATCCTCACCGCGCCGGCCGCCTTTCGCTTCACCTATCCGACCGCGCCCGAGCGGCACCTCAGAGCCGCGGAGCTCCTCGGCGTGCCCGTGCGCGAGCTCGACGAGGCGGCGCGTCCCGAGGCCCTCCCCCGGGCGCTCGTCGCCTTGATGCGGGACGTGGGCGTCCCGAACGGGCTCGCGGCGGTCGGCTACACCGAGGGGGACGCGGCCGCCCTGGTGGAGGGGACGCTCCGGCAGCCCCGTCTCCTCATGAACGCCCCGCGGAGCGTGGGCGCACGCGATCTCGACGCGATCGTGCGGAGCTCGATGCGAATCTGGTAGCGGCGTCCCGGCCGGGGCTACGCCCCCGGGTGGCAGGACCAGGCCGCGGCCCGCCCGCCCGGCGGCCGCGGCGGCACGGGAAACGCGTCCGCGGTGACGGCGCCGAGCCGCGCGGGATCCGAGAGATCGTAGAGCTCGGCGCGGGCGAGATCGGGCTCGCGCGAGCCGGGCTCGCGCCCCGTCGCCTGGTACGAGCCCCGCCGCGTCCCGATCCGGTCGAGGTAGTCGAGGAGGATCGCATCCTCCCCGAGCGCGGGGTGCGCCATCACGAGCCACACCCTGGGCGCCCCCCGGAACCGGTCCAGCTCGCGGAGGTAGCGGCGCGGATCCTCGCGGGCGCAGCCCCCCAAGTGGTACGAGCCCGGCTCGAAGCCATAGCGCCGGGCGTAGTAGACGAACGCCTTCTCCGCGCCGTAGTAGACGTAAACGCGGTCGCCGGGCCGCCAGGCCTCTCGCATTCCGACGAGCGCCGGTTTCAGCGGCTCGGGCGCGTAGGGCGGGGGATCCCGCACGAGGCCGATGACAGCGAGCGCGGCGCACGCGAGGGCCGCGACCCCGACGGCGCGCCGTCCCCCCGCGCGGCCCCAGCGGCCCCCACGGCTGAGAGTTCCCACCGCCTCCACCCCGGCCGCCGTCAGGAGCAGGAACGCGGGGACGAGGAAGAGGACCAGGCGCGGCGCAAACGGGTACACGCGGAGCGCGGCGGCGCCGAAGGTCGCGAGGATCGGCCCGAGGAGAAGCCACGCCACGTCCCGGGCCCGTCGCCAGAGGGCCCAGGCGCCGAGCGCGGCGAAGACGAGAAACACGCCCGGCGCCGGATACCGGAGCCCGCCGCCCGCGTAGACCGTCGTCAGCCGGCTCACCGGCCAGCCGAGGTCCCGGAGGCTCTCTGGCGGCCACGGCATGAGCGAGCGGGCCCAGAATCGCTGCATGTACAGGGCGTCGTCGGGCGTCACGGTCGCGCGCGCCCAGGCGACGGTCGCCGCGATGCTCGCC
The DNA here is from genome assembly GCA_963812945.1 of uncultured Candidatus Rokubacteria bacterium. GTDB lineage: Bacteria > Methylomirabilota > Methylomirabilia > Rokubacteriales > DASRDR01 > DASRDR01. The sequence goes on from CAWEXD010000006.1 coordinate 89,834, forward strand.
GCCCACGCGATCGCCACCGGAAGGAGGCGGCGAAGCCGCTCCCGGTCACGCTCGGCGATCGCCGAGAGGCCGAGCGCCGCGAGCAGTCCGGTGCCGACGAGGATCGCCGGGTAGGAGAACCACGGCGCGATCGTGCCGGCCACGCCCAGGCCGAGCAGGCGTCCTCCGCCCGGGCCGTCCCGCCGTACGGCCAAGGCCAGGGCGAGGAGCCCGAGCGCGACCGCGGCGTCGGTGGCGTAGGGCTTCACCTGGGCCGCGAAGAAGATGAACGGCCCGCCGATCGCGACGAGCCCGAGGGCGAGCGTCCGGCCGATGCCCGGTGGAAGGACCTGACGCGCGAGGTGCCAGCAGAGGGGCAGCGTGGCGAGGCTCCCGAGGAGGGGGACCAGGCGGAGCGCGTGCTCTCCTTCGCCGAAAAGCGCGACCGCCGCTCGCACGAGGAGGAGCCACACCGGGGGCGCCATCTGACGGAAGTCGAGCGGTCCGAGGAGCCGGCTGACCGGGCGGTCGACGATGTTGAGCGCCATGTTGGCCTCGTCGGCCCACAAGGAGGCGCCCACGCCGTACTGCCAGAGCCGGAGGGCCGCGCCCAGCAAGCAGAGGGCGGCCGGGACGAGCCACGCCCGTCGGCCAGTCCAGCCCAGCATTTCGCCCAGGGTTGGGCCCAGGGCGGGGTCAGTCGAGGATCCGAGCGGTCGCGTCACCAGACGAAGGCTACCATCTCGGTCGATCACCTCCTGTCGTTGTTGGCCGCTACCGGCGGGTCTATCATCCGGGCATGCGAACGCGGGCCCGCCCCGGATGACCCGCGCCCAGGTGCTCGAGCTGTCGGCCGGGCTGGTCCTCCTCGGCGGGGCGATCGGCGCGGCGGCCTACTGGGGCCGCTCCGGCCCCGCTGGCCGTGCCGGCGCCTTCCCGGTGAGCCGCCCGGCCGAGACGATCGTGGCGCCGGAGGTCGAGCTGTCCGACCTGTCCGGGCGGCCGGCTCGGCTCAGTGACTTTCGAGGGCGCGTCGTGCTGCTGAACTTCTGGGCGACGTGGTGCGCCCCGTGCCGCGAGGAGATGCCCGCGCTCCAGCTCCTCGCGCAGGAGCTCGGCCCGCAGGGTCTCACGGTCGTGGGCGTGAATGCGAAGGAGCCTCGGTCGATGGTCGAGGCCTTCGTCCGGGAGCACGGGCTCCGCTTTCCGGTGCTCCTGGACGCCGATGGCCGGGCGGGCCAGGCCTACCAGGTCTTCGCGCTCCCGACGACCTTCGTCGTGGACCGTCGCGGCTCCCTGGTCGGGACGGTGCTGGGGATCCGCGACTGGGCGGGTCCCGACGCGCGCGCCTATCTCGGGCAGCTGCTCGCCACGCCGGAGGCCCGAGCGATCGTGAGCCGAAGGTCTCACGGCGCGTGACGCCGTCTGAGGCCATGGCCAGCGGGCTGGGCGAGCTCCTCCTCCGCGTGGCCTCGGCGTGGGTCTGGCGCCCCGCGGTCCTCATCCCGCTCGTCACGCTCGGCGCGCTCTACGTTCGAGGGTGGTGGCGGCTTCGCCGCGTGCCGCGGACGCGGGGGGCCGCCCCCGCCTGGCGGCTCGCGGCCTACCTGGCCGGCCTCGTGAGCGTGGTGCTCGCCCTCTGCTCGCCCCTCGAGCTTCTGTCGGAGCTCTCCTTCACGGCGCACATGGTCCAGCACCAGTTGTTGCTCATGACGGCGCCCCCGCTGCTCCTCCTGGCGGAGCCGTTCCCGGTGATGCTGTGGGGTCTGCCGCCGCGGCTCCGGCGCCCTGTGGGTGTGCTGGTGGCCCGGCCCGGCCCCGTCCGGAGCGTCCTGCGGACGCTCACCTGGATGCCCGTGGCCGGAGGGCTCTACACGCTGACCCTCTGGGGGTGGCACTACCCCGCGGCCTACGAGGCCGCGCTGCGCCATCCGGTGCTGCACGACGTCGAGCACCTGACCTTCTTCGGGACCGCCGTCCTCTTCTGGTGGCCCATCGTCAACCCCGCGCCCCGCCTCCGCCGCCTCACCACGGGGGTGATGTACGGGGCGCGCATCGGGTACCTCATCCTGGCCACGGCGCAGAACACGCTGCTCGGAGCCGTCCTCGGGTTGGCGGAGCGGGCGCTCTATCCCGCCTACGCCGCGGCGCCGCGGCTCCTGGCAGAGTGGGGCCCCGTCGACGACCAGTCGTTCGGCGGCGGCGTGATGTGGTCCGGGAGCCACATGTTCCTGGTCGCCGTGCTCGTGCTCCTCCACCGCGCGATGGAGGCCGAGGGGCGAAAGGCGGATGCGCAGACCCGCCCCATCGTGTAGGATTCGCCCAATCGATGCTGGACATCGGGTTTCAAGAGCTTGCCGTCATCATGGTCCTGGCCCTCCTCATCTTCGGGCCGGACAAGCTGCCCGACCTCGGCCGCCGGCTCGGCCGGGCCATGCGCGAGTTCCGGCGGGCCAGCGACGAGTTCCGCTCGACCGTCGAGCAGAACCTCCAGATCAACGCGGACATCTCACCCGTCTCGCTCGAGCCCACCCCGACGGCCGCCACCGCTGCGCCCGATGCCGCGGGGGCGAGCAGCCCGGCCAGTGAGCCTGCTGGCGTCGCGGTCGAGGTGGCCCCGGAGGGGCACGGGGCCGGGGAGCCGCTGGAGCCCTTCTGGGCCAGTCGGGGAGGGCGTCTCCTCCACCGGCGGGAGTGCGCATGGCGCCGCCGGACCCCCGAGTCGGAGCGGATGCCGCTGAAGACCGCGCTGGACGGATGGGAGCAGGGACTGAAGCCGTGCCCCGCCTGCGATCCGAAGGAGGCCGAGGTCCCCTCCTGACCCTCTTTTTTTGTTGACCGCCTCAACGGGTGTTGACTACACTCATGGCGGGAGGGTCATCCATGGATGAGCGGCTCACGGACCGGCAACAGGAGGTTCTCGGTTTCATCCAGACGTTCAGCGAGGCGAACGGCGTCCCGCCGACGGTGCGCGAGATCGGCGGACGCTTCCACGTGACGCCGCGGGCAGCCTTCGACCACCTCCGGGCTCTCGAGCGGAAGGGCTATCTCCGCCGGCGCAGCACGCCGGGACGGACGTCGCGGGCCCTCACGCTCGCGGTGCCGGCCCGGAGTACGCGGGAAGTGCCCATCCTCGGGCGCATCGCCGCGGGGGCGCCCCTCCTGGCCGAGGAGAATCGCGAGGGGACACTGCCGCTCGACCCGGGCTGGGTCGGGGGGCACGGCGATGATGTCTTCGGTCTCCGGGTCCGCGGGGAGAGCATGATCAACGCCCACATCGTGGAGGGCGACGTCGTCCTCGTGAAGCGCCAAGACCATGCCCAGGTCGGCGACATCGTCGTGGCGCTCGTCGACGGCGAGGCGACCGTGAAACGGTTCGCGCGTGACACCCATGCCGTCGTGCTCAAGCCGGAGCACCCCACCATGGCGCCCATCGTCATCCGCGAGGGGGAGAAGGACGTCCGGATCATCGGCAAGGTCGTGGGGCTCGTCCGTGGCCTCTGAGAGCGCCCGCCGCCCGGCCGCTCCGCGACCAAGCTCAGGGGGGCGCGACCGGCGCGGCCCGACTCCTGGCCGGCGCCGGATCGCGACGCCCGGCGCCACGAGCGCAAGCGCGGCGACGTCGCGGGCTCCCGGCCACACCGCTCGATCGCGAGGATGCCCCGGCACTGGCTCGGCCGCGCCTCGCCGCCGATCGCGATCCTGGGTGGCCCTGCCGGAGATCGGCCGGGCCGGCACGGCTGCGGTTGCCCCGACACGCGGTCACCCCGCGCCACGGTCTTTTTTTTGGCCCACCGTGGCTCAACACGTGGCAAGGGCCGCGGCGAGGATCCCGCTCCGCGACGTGGAAGCGGCCGCCGCGGGCGCGGGCGCGTTCGCGCTCTGGGCGCTCGCCCTGTCGCTCCTGGTCGCGTAGCGCCGACCCGTCAGGGCGCGGCGGTTGACGGGCTTCCGGAGGGTCCGTATCCTTCGACCTCGTGACCGCGCGCGTATCCACGGGTCTCCATCGCCTGGACGAGATGCTCGGGGGCGGTCTCGTGCCCGGGACGCTGACGGTCGTCTACGGCGCGACCGGGATCGGCAAGACGCACCTCGGGCTCACGTTCGCCCACCGCGGGCGCGCGGTCGACGGCGCGCCCGGCCTCGTCGTCGACATGAACGCCCGGGGAGACTCCCAGCGGCACGGGCCGTACGCCGAGCGTCTCTACGACTGGCCGCTCCGGCGCTGGACCCACACGGTCATGCCGATGGCCGATCCGTATCCTCCGCCGGGCGAGCTGGACGCCTACTACCTCGACGCCTTCCCCTGGGTGGGCCGCCGGACCGACTACGAGGTCGCCACCCCCGAGGGCCGCGAGTTCGACTGGAGCTGGAAGGCGGCCTACGCGCGAGCCCTCTACACGGCGCGCCCCTTCTTCTACTTCCACTTCGCGAACGGCTCGCGGCGGGTGGTCGTGGACGGGATCGAGCCGCGGGAGAGCGACGACTCGATCCAGGCGTACATCGTCGACGATCTGTACCGCAAGATCATCCACCGGGACGCGGAGACGCTCGGGATGGAGATCTGCCTGCCGGTCTGGCAGCACCGCGCGTTCATCGACGGCCATCCGTACGACCACGGATCGATCACCACCCTCCTCCTGGTCACGACCGAGGAGACTCGCCTGGAGGATCTGATCTCGCGGAAGGTGTCGGCGGGCGACATCGGGGCCGTGGCGAACACGGTGCTCCTCCTGGGGCGCGAGAAGGTGGGGCCGCGCGTGGGCCGCTTCGTCGCCGTCGCCAAGCACCGCGGCAGCGCGATGAGCGACGAGATCGCGGAGTACCGCGTCGGCGAGCAGGGGATCGTCTTCGGCTAGCGCGGACGGCGGACCGAGTCTCGCGTCGGAGAGCTGACGAATCGTCCTGAAGATCTCCAGGAGTCCGACTGCCGATTCCGCCGCGCGGGATGCTTCAGCGACCGATGGATGGCTCTGTGACCCGTGAGTCCCTGGAGCGCGCGCGGGACCGGGCATTCCGGCGTGTGTCGGCCCGTCGGGTCCGCGGTGAGCGGGATGCCCTCGCGTTCGTGGAGGAGGTCGGGCTCTGCTCGACCTTCTATCGGTTCCCCGACGGGCTCGCGTGCCTCTGGGAAGCCGTCGTCGGCCGGCGCGACCCGCGGTGGCCCCGGCGCTCGCACCACGATGCCGGCGTGGGTCTCACCTGGGAGCTCAAGGACACCCTGCCGGCCCGGCGACAGGTGTACTACGGGAAGCTCCTCAAGGGACGGCCCGTGCTCGTCGCCCTCGACCTCTTCCCGGCGTTCTACGCGCTGGTCCGCGGACGTCAGCGCGCCCGCGACTATCGCGCCGAGTACGAGGCCGGGCGCCTGTCCCACGGGGCGAAGCGGCTCATGGACGTCCTGATCCGCCGGCACCCCCTCTACACGCGGGAGTGGCGCGCCGAGGCCCTCATGCTCGACCCCGGCTCGACGCGAGGCTTCGAGCGCGCGGTGGCCGAGCTCCAGCAGGCGCTTTTCGCGGTCAAGACGGAGGAGCGCTACGAGCCCTCGTTCTCGTACCGCTGGGACCTGGTGGAGGCCTGGCTGCCCGACGGCGTCCGCGAGGGACGGCGCCTCGGGCGGCCCAAGGCGGTCCGCCGCCTGATCGGGCGCTACCTCGGGGGCGCCGCCTGGGGCTCGGTCCGGGGGATGGCGCGCCTCTTCGGGCTGCCGGCGGACGAGGTGCGGGCGGCGGTGGCGGCGCTCGAGCGGGCCGGCGAGGTCGAGACCGGCGGCGCCATCGCCGGGCTTCCGGCCGACGCGGTCATCCGCCCCGCCGGGCGCGGGCGGCGGGCCTGACGATGGAGCCGCCGGCCGGCTTCCGCTACGTCGACGCCCACACGCACCTCCACCCGCCGCGCCTCTTCACCGCGATCCGCCGCTGGTTCTACGAGCACACGGACTGGAACGTCCGGGGGCCGAGCGAGCCGGACGACGTGGTGGCCGCCCTTCGCGCGGCCGGCGTCGAGCGCTTCGCGTTCTTCTCGTACGCGCACCGGCCCGGCATGGCGCGCGAGCTGAACCGATGGATCCGCGACACGGCCGTTCGGTTCCCGGACGGGATCCCGCTCGGTACCGTCCACGCCGGGGACGAGGATCCGGGCGCGGTCGTCGACGAGGCGTGCGGGACGTGGGGGCTCCGCGGCCTGAAGATCCACATCCAGGTGCAGCGCTTCCACCCGGACGACCCGCGGATGTGGCCCGTCTACGCGCGGCTGGTCGAGCTCGGGCGCGTCCTCGTGATCCACGTGGGGACCGGGCCCCACACCAACGAGCTCACGGGGCTGGCCCGGTTCGCGCGGGTCCTCGAGGCGTTCCCGGGCCTCCGGGCGTCGATCTGCCACATGGGCGCGTTCGAGACGCGCCTGGCGCTCCTGCTCCTCGACCGCTTCCCGAACCTCCGCCTCGACACGACCATGGCGCTGACGCGGGCGTCGACCCCGTACACGGGGATCGACCCCGGCGTCGTGCGGGACGGGGACCTGGTCCGCCACGCCGACCGGATCCTCTTCGGCAGCGACTTCCCGAACCTGCCCTATCCCTACGAGGAGGAGCGCCGCGACCTCTGGGCGCGCGATCTCCCGCTCGCCGTCTACCAGCGCATCTTCCGCGACAACGCCCTCGCCTTCTTCGGGGTCAGACTTTGACTTCCGGACATCTCCCGACGCAGCGCGTTGCCAATTGTCCCGGAGTCAAAGTCTGACCCCGGTTCGGGGGTCCAGCGCGTCGCGGATGCCGTCGCCCAGGAGGTTCAGGCCGAGGATGAGGATGGAGAGGGTCGCCGCAGGGCAGAGGATCATCCAGGGCGCGTCGCGGAGGAACACCCGGGCGTCGGCGAGGATGTTGCCGAGGCTCGGGGTCGGCGGGACCGCCCCGAGCCCGACGAAGCTCAACGCCGCCTCGCCGAGGATCGCGTAGCCGAAGGTGAACGTGCCCTGGACGATCACCGGCGCCGCGGCGTTGGGCGTCACGTGGCGCGTCAGGAGCCGGAGCGGCGGATTGCCGAGCGCGCGGGCCGCGTCCACGAACTCGCGGCTCCGCACGGCGAGGACGCTCGCGCGGGCCAGCCGGGCGACGCGCGGGGCGTAGGCTACGCCGAGCGCCCCCACCACGTTGACCGTCGACGGCCCCGCGATCGCCATCACGGACAGGGCGAGCAGGATGGCCGGGAAAGCCATGAGCGCGTCCATGACGCGCATGATGACCGCGTCGGCCCGCGGGACGAACCCCGCCACCAGGCCCGGGACCACGCCCAGCACACCCGTCACCGCAAGCACGGAAGAGCCCACGAGGAGCGAAAGCCGGATCCCGTGGACCACCCGGGCGAAGAGATCGCGTCCGAAGTCGTCGGTCCCGAACCAGTGCTGCCACGAGGGCGCGGAGAGCGTCGCCTGCACGTCGAGCGCGGTGGGGTCCGTCGTGATCACGAGCGGAAGGAGCACGCTGAGCGTCACGACCACGATGACGATGGTCCCCCCCGTCACGGCGAGTCGGTGGCGGCCCAGTCGCCGCCACACCGCGTGAGCGGTCGACGAGTCACGGCCGGCGGGGCGCGGGGCCGGCTCAGCCATACCGGATCTGGGGATCGAGCCAGGCGTAGAGCACGTCCACGATCAGGTTGACCACGATGACGACCGTGGAGATGAGAAGCAGGCACCCCTGGACGAGCGGATAGTCGCGCCGCTTCACGGCCATCACCACGAGGTTCCCCAGGCCCGGCAGGTTGAAGACGGTCTCGACCACGAACGCCCCCCCGAGCAGGATGACGGCCACGCTTCCGACGACCGTGACCACGTGGATCAGCGTGTTCCGGAACGCGTGCCAGCCGACGACGGCCGGCTCTCCGAGCCCCTTCGCCCGGGCGGTGCGCACGTAGTCCGCGCCGAGGGCCTCGAGCATGCTGCTCCGCGTGATGCGGGCGATGAGGGCGCCTTGGGGAATCCCGAGGGCCAGCGCCGGGAGGACCAGGTGCTGGAGGTAGCCGCCCGGGTCTCGCGCGAGCGGCACGTATCCGCTGACGGGGAGCCACTGGAGCACGACGCCGAAGAGCACGATGAGGCCGAGGCCCAGCGCGAAGTCTGGCACCGAGAGGCCGATTACCGCGGTCGCCATCGCCCCGAGATCGGTGGCGGAGTTGGGGCGGGTGGCGGCCCGGACGCCGATCGGGACGCCGATCAGGACGGCGCAGGCCAGCGCGGCGGCCGTCAGGCTCAGGGTGACGGGCAGGCGGGCCAGGATCGCGTCCAGCACGGGCTGGCCCAGGAAGAACGACCGCCCGAGCTCCCCCTCGAGGACGCGCGAGAGCCACAGGACGAACTGGACGGGCAGCGGCCGGTCCAGCCCCAGCCGCGCCCGGAGCTCCGCCACCGCCTGCGGGGTGGCCTCCATGCCGAGCAGCACCGCCGCCGGGTCGCCGGGGATGAGGCGGATCAGGGCGAACGCCAGCGCGCCCATGATCAGCCAGGCGGGGACCAGCAGCATGAGCCGCCGGGCGACGTAGAGCGCCATGGCGGCCCGACGCGCGGCCGCTCAGCCGATCACTTGCTGACGTTCCAGAAGCGCCGCAGGAAGAAGACCTTGTAGCCCTTCAGGCCCTTGGTGGCACCGTCCAGCTGGAACATGTCCCCGATCTTGACGAGGGGCACCGTCTCGTAGAACTGCTTCTGCGCCTGCGCGTAGGCCTGGGCGCGGCGCTCCGTCTCGCGCTCGCGCACGCCGGCCGCCAGCGCCTTGTCCATCTCCGGGTCGCAGTACCCGTAGGTCTCGTGCGACGCCCCGCAGCGGAAGAGGTAGTCGAAGCCCGTCGGCTCGGGACGGGTGGAGATGCCGTTGGTGGCCATGTCGAAGTTGCCTTCCTTCTGCTGGGCGATCTGCCCCGGCCAGTCCCGGACGACCAGCTCCACCTTGAACCCGGTCGCCTCGAGCTGGGGCTGGACCGGTACCGCGGCGCGATACAGCCACTCGATGTCACGGTTGGTGACGAGCACGATCGGCTTCCCGTCATAGCCCGACTCCTTCAGGAGCCGCCGGGCCAGATCGAGGTTCTTCTGGTTGTAGATCTCCTGCCCCACGGTGCTGTGCCACACGCGCTGCTCGGGGAAGAACAGGCTCGGCTGGAGGCGATAGAACGCCGGCTGGTTCCCGGTCACGCCGCGCATGACCGCCTCCATATCGAGCCCCCGGGAGACGGCCTGCCGCGCCTTGACCTGGTTGAACGGCGCCCGGTTCGCGTTGAGCTGGAGGATCACCTGGGTGAACGGCTTCAGTACGATCGGCTCGAGGCTCGCCGCGCCGCGGAGCCGCTCGTACGCGGTCGGAGCCAGCGCCATCGCGTAGTCGAAGTCGCCGCGCTCGAGACCGGCGAACCGCGTCGCGCTCTCGCCCGTGGAGATGATGTGGACCTCGTCCACCATCGCCGAGCGGTCTCCGCCGAGCCCCGACGCGGGCATCCGGCGGTCCCGCGTGTAGTCGTCGAAGCGCTTCAGGGTGATCTGCTGGTCCCGCACCCACTCGGCGAGACGGAAGGGCCCGGTGCCCACGAGCTTGGGCGGCTGGAGCGCATCCTTCGCGTCCTGGACCAGCTCCTTCGGCATGATCGCGAGGAGCGCCACCGGGTTGGCCATGGCGCCGAGGAAGGAGCCCTGTGCCTCCTTGAGGGAGATGCGGACAGTCGCCGGATCGACCACGGTCACTGCCCGCACCGCGCCGAGATCGCCGCGCCGCGCCCCGAACTGGACGAATCGGTCGATGGACGCCTTGACGTCGTCGGCAGTGACGGTCCGCCCGCTGTGGAAGCGTACGCCGGGGCGCAGCTTGAACGTGTAGTCGAGCCCGTCCGGGCTCACGGTCCAGCTCTCGGCGAGCTGCGGGATCACGCCGTAGTCCTCGCCGATCGTGACGAGGCCCTCGAACACGTGGGACGAGAGCTCACGGAGCGTGAACGCGGTCCCCATGTGCGGATCGAGCCAGGGCAGGTTCGTGTCGGTGGCGACCTTCAGGACCTTCGGAGCCTGGGCCAGCGTGGACGGGGGACCGAGCGCGACGAGCCAGGCGAGGGCGAGAACCGCGAAGACGAGCATGCGCCGCATGGGACCTCCTATCGGGGTCGGCCGTTGTCTCCGAACGATCGATCCGCGCCGAACCCCGGGTTGAGCCGTCGTGTTGGGGTCAGGCTTTGACTTTTAAACAATTCGGCTCGGGGCTCGAGGTCGGGCGGGGAAATTGTTTAGAAGTCAAAGTCTGACCCCGGCCAGATGGCGGATCACTTCGTCGACCGGCATCACGTCGCCGAGATCGAGCTCGATGTCGAGCAGGTTCACCTCGTGAAAGAGCTCGCAGCGCTCCCCGACCGCCTCCTTCGGCACGATGACCCGGAAGCTGTCGGTGGCGTCGCGGCACGTCGCGTAGATGCAGTGGCTCGTGCTGAGCCCGGTGACGATCAGCGTGTCGACGCCCTGCGCGGCGAGCATCTCGTGGAGATTCGTGCCCTTGAAGGCCGATGCGTAGCGCTTCCGGAGGAGGAGCTCCGTCGGCCGGCGCTCGACGCGCGCGTCGATCTCGAGCAGCTTCTCGTCGCCGGGCCCGAGGTGGAGCGCGTTCTTCGCGTCGTGAGGGGAGGGCGGCGCGGCCGGGTCGTAGGCCCAGGTCGTGAAGACGACGAAGATCCCCGCGGCCCGCGCCGCCGCCAGCACGCGCGCGGTCGCCTCCACGACGGAGTCGACGGCGCTCCCCATAGCCGGGCGCGACGGGTCCGTCCAGGCCAGGGCAAGGTCGACGACGACGAGCGCGGGCCGGCGCCCGAAGCCGACCGGACCGCCCCAGCCGCGCCGCTGGTAGCGCTCCCGGAGCGCCGCGAGGTGGGCGCGGAGCGGGCCTCGAAGGGCGTCGGGCAGGCGCAGGTCGTCGGAGCCGAAGGGAAGCTGCTGGCTGCCGGCCTCTGACATGACCACACCTCCGCGAAGGCATCTTCGCTCAGACGGTGAATGCCGGAAAGGGGGGCTGCGGGTGCTCGCGCGGGAGGGACGCGGCCCGACCGGGGCGGGGCCCGACGGGCCGAGCCCCGCGGCTCGCCGCCGGCGGGCGTGCTGGGGGGGCTGGATCAGCGCGGGCGCGCGGCCCGCAGCACCGCCAGCGTCTCGTCGACGGTGTCCTGCTCCGTGAGCGCCCGGACCACGACGTCGTCCATCGCGCGGTCCCAGGGGGCGAGCGCCTCGGGCACGGCGGCGTGGGTGGCGACCGCGACTCCCGTCGCGACGGGCGGCACGCCCATCCGCGCGAAGTGGGCCGCGTAGGCCGGGATCGCGGCGTAGCGGCGCCCTTCCTCCTCGAGCCGCGCGGCACCCGTCGCGCCGATCGCCACCCGGACGTACCCGAGAAGGCGGGGCGCGGGGCGGCCCGCCGCGGCCGCGCCGTCGCGGATCCAGTCGGCGGACGCGCGAGCGTGCTCCGGCGTGAGCCAGTTGAAGAGCACGCCGTCCGCCACCTCGCCGGCCAGGCGGCACATGCGCGGCCCGAGCGCCGCGACGACGAGCCGAGCCCGGAGGTGGGCCCTCAGCGCGGCGATCCCCGCCCGCACGCGCCCGAGGGACCCCGGATTCGGGCTTCCCACTCCGAGCAGGAGGCGATCGACGGGAAGCCCGTGCGCCCGGGCGTCGGCCACGATGCGGTCCGGACCGTGTGTGTGGAGCGGCACGACGCCGACCCCGAGCGCGATGCGCGTCGTCACCCCGGCGGCCACGGCGAGGGAGGCCAGCCCGTCGATCGGGCCGGGATGGTTCACCCAGAAGGAGTCGTATCCGGCCGCCTCGGCCTCCCGAGCCGCCGCGCGGATCACCTCGGGCGCGACCCCGGCGTGCAGCGCGAAGCCGCGGCCCATCAGAGGCCCGCCCGGCGCAGCGTCAGCTCGAGGTTGCCGGGCGCCGCCGGGCGCGAGCGCGCGTCCACCTCGTGCATGGTCTCGACGACGGCCCTGGACACGGGGGTCGCCACGCCGCATTCCTCCCCGCGCGCCGCGACGAAGCCGTTCATCTCGTCGATCTCGGTCCGGCGCCCCTTCGTGACGTCCTGGGCCATCGAGGCGCGCCAGCTTCGCCCGCCGGTGGCCGTCGGTGTCAGCAGGCGATCGAGCGCGTCGCGCGTCTCGGGTCGGCCGGCGTCCGCCCACCGTTCGGCAGGCGCCCCGGCAAACGCCGGCACGCGGTGGCCGAGGGCCAGGCCCACGCGCGCCGACTCGGCGGCCAGGCTGATCAGGAGCGTTCGCCCGGCTTCGCTGGAGGCCACCTCGAGAGAGCCGAGCCCGGACATCGCCTGGAGCGGGTTGCTCATGGCGTTCTGCGAGAGCTTGGCCCAGCGCTCGCCCCAGAGGTTGTCGGTCGGCCGGGCGCCGTCGATCACGGTGAGCATCTCCGCGAGCTCCTGGGTCCGCGGCGAGACGCGCTCGGCGTGCTCGCCGACCCGGAAGACCTCGTGCCCCCCGCCCCGGCCCTGCTCCACGCCGCGCTCCACCGTGCCGGGCGACCACGTCGCGACGCCGATCTTGGACATGACCAGGCCCACCGCCCGGCCGGCGCCGGCCGCCTGGGCCACCACCGGATCGGGCCAGCAGTTCTGGGCGGACACGACATACCCGTCCGCGGCGACGTGCCGGATCGCGAGCGCCGCGGCCCAGGCGGTGTCGTAGGCCTTCACGGCCACGACGGCGATGTCGAAGTCGCGCGGCAGCCGCGCGGCGTCGTTGAGGTGGACGGCGGCCGGGCGCGCCTCGAACGGCGCGTGCGGTCCGGTCACCCGGATGCCGCGAGCGCGGATCGCCTCGACCTGCTCGGCCCAGGGGTCGACCAGCGTCACGTCGTGCCCGGCCCGTGACAGGAAGGCTCCGAGATAGCTGCCGATCGCGCCCGCCCCGACGAACAGGAGCCGCTTCGCCACAGGTCTGTCCTCCGCGGTTGAGGGTCTGCCAAGGGTCGCCGGTCCGGTGGTGAGGGCGATTATCGAGCGTCGAGCCGGCGCCGGCAAGCCGGCAGCGCGCGCGACCCGGCGGGGCATGGCGCACCCTGGAGCGCCGACGGTCGGCCGCACGTTGCGCCGAGCCTCGGCCGCCGCTTACACTTGGTGCTCCGTCGCCGCCGCCGGCCTCGGTCGCCGCCATGACGTCTCAGGCTTCCCCGTCCACGGTGACGCTCGCCGCCGACGACTCCCTCCGGTTTCTCCTCGGCGCCGCCGTCGAGACCGTCGGCCACCCCGTCTGGCTGGTCGGCGGCCCGGTGCGGGACCTCCTCCTGGGACGCCCGCTGCGCGACGTGGACCTCGCGCTCCCGGCGGGCAGCGTGTCGGCGGCCCGGCAGCTGGCCGGGCGCCTAGGGGGCGCGTACGTGCCCCTCGGAGAGCCCCACGGCATGGCCCGCGTGGTCCTTCCGGGGTCGCCCCCGCTCCACATCGACCTCGCCGATCTCAGGCGCCCCGACCTCGACGCGGATCTGGCCGCGCGTGACGTCACCATCGACGCCCTTGCCGTCGATCTCGCCGCGCTCCTGCGCGGGGCCGCCCCGGTCCGGGACCCGACTGGCGGTCTCGTCGACCTGGCCGCGCGCCGGCTCCGGGCGTGCGGCCCCTCCGCGTTCGCGGACGATCCGGTGCGCGTGCTCCGCCTGCTCCGGCTGGCCCACCAGCTCGAGTTTGCCATCGATCCCCCGACCGAGGCCCTCGCGCGCGCGGCCGCGCCGGCGCTCTCGTCGGTCTCGGCCGAGCGCGTGCGGGACGAGCTGACGCACGTCCTGCGCCTGGAGCGGGCCGCGCCCGCCGTCCGCCAGGCCGACGCGTGGTCGGCGCTGGAGGTGATCCTCCCGGAGATCGTGGCCATGCGCGGGGCGACCCAGTCGCCGCCGCACCGCTTCACGGTCTGGGAGCACTCGCTGCGCGCCCTCGAGGCGGCCGATGCGCTGGCGCAGGACCTCGGGCTCCTCGCCCCTCACGACGCGCGAGTGGCCGCCTCGCTGGGGGAGCCGCTGGGAGGCGGCCTCACGCGGCGGGAGGTCTGGAAGCTGGCCGTCCTGCTCCACGACGTGGCCAAGCCGGAGACGCGCAGCGTCGACCCCGACGGGCGCGCCCGCTTCACGGGCCACGACCGGCTCGGCGCCGAGCGGGCGCACGCGATCGCCGCGCGGCTCCGCTGGCCGGGCCGCGCGGCCGACGTGCTGGTCCGTCTCGTGCGCCAGCATCTCCGGCCGATGCATCTCGGGATGCTCGACGCGGTGAGCCGCCGCGCGCGCTACCGGTTCCACCGCGACGTGGGCGAGGAGGTCGCCGCGCTCGTCTGCCTCACCATCGCCGACGCGGCCGGCACCGACGGCCGCGCCCCGCGCCTCGTCTACCGGGGTCCGACCCGGGCGTTGCTCGAATCGCTTCTCCGGGGCGAGGAGCTCGCGGCGCAAGAGGCGGCCGAGCCGCCGCTGGTCCGCGGGGAGGACGTCATGGCAGCGCTGGGGCTCTCGCCGGGACCCGCGGTGGGGCGCGCGCTCCGGCGGGCCCGCGAGGCGCAGGCGCTCGGGCTGGTGCGGACACGGGAGGAGGCCCTCGCATGGCTCGTCGGCGCGCCCGGCCGCGACGGCGACGAGGACCCGGGACGGACCGGCCGGCTCGATCCGATCGAGCCGACGGCGGGATGACATGACGCCCGAGGGCCTGTCCGGCCGGGTCATGCGGGCGGGCCTGTGGGTTGTCGGGGCCAGGATGGGCGGGCGGCTCTTCGCCGCCGCGCGTACGCTGGTGCTCGCCAGGCTCCTCACCCCGCACGACTTCGGCCTGGTCGCCCTCGCCTTGCTCCCGCTGTCCGCGTTCGCCGCGCTCGGCGCCGGCACCAGCCGGACGGCGTTGATCCATCGCCAGCAACGCTCGCCGGTGATGCTCGATACCGCATGGACCCTGAGCTTGATCCGGCGCGCGGCGGCGGCTGCCCTGCTCGCGCTCGGTGCCCCGGCGGTCGCCGCGTTCTTCGAGGCGCCCGAGGCGACGAATGTGATCCGGGCCATGGCGCTGCTGCCGCTGCTCCAGGGTTTCCGGAACATCGGGGTGGTCGAGTTCCAGCAGGAGCTCCAGTTCGGCCAGGAGACCCTGCTCGAGACGATGGGTATCTTCGCGGAGACCGTGGTGGCGATCGGACTGGCCCTCTGGCTGGGCAACGCATGGGCGCTGGTCGGGGGGGCACTCGTGGGCGAGGCGGTGTCCATGGCCATGAGCTACGTCCGGCACCCCTACCGTCCGGCGTTCCGTCTGGATCGCGGCGAGATCGGCCGGCTGGCCGGCTACGGCGGCTGGATTCTCGGCACGCGGGTGATCGACTGGGCGCTGATGGGCGGCGTCCAGGCGGTCATCGGCCGCCGCCTGGGGACGCCCGCGCTTGGCGTGTTTCAGATGGCCGACCGGCTCGCGCAGGTGCCGACCACCCATCTGACGCGGATGATCGCCCCGATCACCTTGCCCGCGTTCGCCAAGCTCCAGGCCCACCCGGAGCGCGTCCGAGGCGCGTACCTGCGCGTCCTGGCCCCGGTCGCGCTGGTGGTCTGTCCGGCGGCGGCGCTGCTCTCCGCCTACGCGGGTCCGATCGTGCGGCTGCTCCTCGGACCGAGCTGGAGCGAAGCGGCGCCGGTCGTCGGGATCCTGGCCTTCCACGGGATGTTCCGCTGTCTGGGCGGGACCACGGGCTCGCTCTTCCAGGCGCTCGGGCAGCCGGGCTTCCAGACGGCGGCCGCGGTGGCCGAGCTCCTGGGCGTCGCCGTGGCCCTAGCCCTGCTGCTCCATCACGGCATGGTCGGCGTCTCTGCCGCCATGGTCGTGGGCGGTGCGGTGGCGATGGTGGTCGCGCTCTCGCTCGCGATCCGCCTCTTGCGACTCGGTGCACGCGACATGGCGCGCGTCTTCGGCGCGCCCGTACTGGCTGCGCTGGCCGTCCTCGCCCTGCGGGCGGCGCTGCCGCCCGGGCTTCCCGAGACGGCGATCGGTCTCGTGGCGCTCCTGGCCGGCTCGGCGGCGCTCTGCGTGGCGATCGTGCTCGGCCTGATCCGGCTCGGGGCCTACTCCCTGGATC
This sequence comes from uncultured Candidatus Rokubacteria bacterium, assembly GCA_963812945.1. Taxonomy (GTDB): domain Bacteria; phylum Methylomirabilota; class Methylomirabilia; order Rokubacteriales; family DASRDR01; genus DASRDR01. The sequence goes on from CAWEXD010000006.1 coordinate 105,934, forward strand.
CCGAGATCCGGGCGGTCGTCGGGCGCTGGCTGCTCGGACCGGCGTGAACTCCCAGCCGTGCCCCTCGTGGGAGACCTCGCCAAGACCGACGAGACGCCTGGGCTTGTGACCGGACGGCGCGCACGACCATTGACACGGCCCCGGGGGGCTGACTAGACTCCAGTCAGACGCGGGCGTAATTCAGCGGCAGAATGCCAGCTTCCCAAGCTGGACGTCGCCGGTTCGATTCCGGTCGCCCGCTCCATCGACGACGCGGGGTTGCAGGGCACCTGCAGCCCCGCGTTCGCGTCGATGCTGCCCCTGTGTGCGCGTTCACACCGAGTTTCGTCCATGCCTCCCAAGGGATCCAGTGCAGACGGAACTCGTTGGGCAGTTTCCTTGACCCGGTGACGTCCAGCCTCGAGGCTGGACGTCACCGACGGACATGGAGTGCGGCCCCAAGGCCCGCGACTCGTACGTCTCGCCTGCGGGACCGGTGGCCTCGGGGGTCACGTCGGGTGCCCTCGACTTTGGAGGCATCTCGTGAGGACACCGGATCCTCCGTCGCTACCCCAGCAGGGGCGGCGTGACGGCTGAGAGCTACTCCGGCGACTCGAACGCCGCACGAGGCGCGCCGCTCTGGCGGATGATTGACGCCAGAGTTCCGATGGCGAGTTCGGCGTGGTTCGGGAGCGGAACCGTAGTCCTCGGAGGTTCGGCGCTGCATGACAATGTGGCTTCCTCGGCGCCGAACCTCGGTGAATCCGTGTTGCTCCAGGATGCGGCAGGCTTCGCGGCCGGAGAGGACCCGCAGTCTACCCATCGACGACGTCAAACGTCGTCACGAATACGCCAGACCGCAACCGGTGGGTGATCTCTCGGGAGTCGGCCGTCTCCAGGAACAAGGCTACTGCTTCCCGGAGGTTCGCGGTGGCCTCCTCGAGAGTCGCCCCTTGGCTGGCGATATCTAGTTCGGGGCACAGCGCGACATAGACGTCGCCTTCCCGCTCGAGGATGGCGGTGAATACGCTCTTGGTCATGATCAACTCACCTGGCTCATCTTACGTGCTCCCGCAGTCTATCAGGGAGGACTCTACGGGGTCGGTGGCCTCGCGCGGAGAGCCAGAGGAGGCCGGTTCCTGAACTGACGTGGCGCAATCAATCGGCGGCCGAGAGGGCGTACTCGACAGCTTGTTCCGTGGTCATCGCCTTCCCCTGTGCCCAAGTCGCCGCGAAGCGCTCCGTCCGAGCTGGCTCCTCAGGCATCCTCGCGCTCCCGCAGCGGCCTCCCGACGCTAGGCTGATCGCCGCCCGGAGGGCGTGGTGCCCGTCCGCCGGGGCGGGTGCGCATCATCGTGTCGATTTGGGTAGCCGCGCGCCTCCGGCGCCTGGTCCGGCTGCGCCGGGGAAGGCGGCGGCCCGGGTGTGCGCGGCACCGCGAATATCAGAAGGAGGACCGCGGCGAGAAGGCCGAGGAGCGTCCAGCGAGCGATGCGGATCTGGCGCGGGGTGACCGTGGTCGATGGCGCGAAGGCGCGCCGTTTCACTGCTCGAGCACCTGGTCTGCCCGGCCGCGGTGACGCTCGTACCAGCGGGACATCATCTCCATCGCCGCCCACGCCGCGGAGGCGCTCGCGACCAAGGCCAGCTCCGCCGCGCGCCAGCCCCACCGATCCACCATCCACGCGAAGATCGTGGGTGACGCGGCGTTGACGAGCAGGATGGGGGTCGCAATCAGACCGAGCACCGCCCCGTAGCCGGTCGCGCCGAAGAGGGCCAGCGGCACGGCGCCGCGGACGATCGTGATCACGCCCTGCGACGCCCCCATGAGGAGCGTGAAGACGACGAGGGCGCTCAGGCTGCCGGCGGCGAAGACCAGCAGGACGAGGGACGCCGGCAGCACGCTGACGGCGATGCGGGCCACCGTCATCGCCCTGAGCTTCCGGCCGAAGGCGATCTCCACGACCCGGCCGCCGAACTGGGCCACACCCTTGAGCGACGCCACCCAGACCGCCGTGGCGGTGGCCAGGCCCGCCGCCTGGAGGAGCGGCACCAGCTGGACCGAGACCACGCCGAACACGAACCCGTTGAGCGACATGATGAGGGCGAAGAGCGCGATGCCCACCGACCGGGCGCGTCCGTGGAGCGCCGGCCCTTCGGGGGCCTCCGCGGCGGCCCGCGCGGTGCCCTGGGCCGCGTCCACGGTCTCCCGGCGGGCGAGACCCAGCCAGTGAAGGGGCAGGCAGACCACGAGGTTGATCAGGGCGAAGAGGCCGAGCGTCTGCCGCCAGCCGACGGCCTCGTTGACGAGATGACCGAGCACCCAGAACACCGAGGAGGCGAAGGCCCCGAACAGCGTCAGGTAGGAGATCGCGAGGCGTCCCCGCGACGGCGCCACCTGGACGAGGGCCGCGAACGCGGCGTCGTACAGGGTGAGCCGCATCCCGGCTCCGAGGTAGGCCCACGCCGCGAGATACGCGACCTGGCTGCGCACGTGGGCCAGCGCGAACAGCCCCGAGGACAGAAGGAGGGTGCCGAGCGTCATCACGGCACGTCCGCCGTACCGGTCGATCGCGCGGCCGACCGTCGTCGACACGAGCCCCATGGTGAGGAGGGCGACCGTGAAGCCGAGGAAGACGAACCCGCGGCTCCAGCCGGTGTCCGCGCTGATCGGGCCGGCCAGGACGCCCAGGCAGTAGAAGCTGGTCCCCCAGGCGGTGATCTGCGTGACGCCGAGCGCGCAGACGGCGGCCACCATCGGGTCGGTGAACCACGCGCGCGATCGGCCGGGGAGTTCGGCGGGACGGAGGACAGGGGTCACCGCGAGACGGGCCTCACCCGAGCAGGGCGAGCCCCGAGTCGGTTACGCGTACATCGGCCGGCGGTCGTTCAGCGCGAGCCAGCCGCGCCCCACTCGGTAGACGAACCAGAGCCCCACCACGGCGAGGGGCAGCCAGGCGATGATGATCCCGATTCCGAACGTGACCACGATGAAGAGCAGACAGAGGGCCACCCACAAGAGCCCGAACCAGAACGTCCGGATCTGCCACCGGAAGTGCGACTCGAGGAGCGTGCCGTGCGCCTCGCCGCGCTTCACGTAGTTCAGGATGACCGCCACGATGGACGGCCACCCGGTGAGGAACGCGCCCACCACGGTGGCGGCGCCGACGATGCCGGTGACCAGACTGAAGGCGTGGAGCGCATAGATGATGTGCGTCACGCGGACCAGCGATGGCCGCGGCTCGGCATTGTCGTGAGCCGGCGACGAGGCGTTCACCGCTCCAGTATACGGATACCTGATGCGCGCCGTCTCGGTGCGGCCTACCGCCTGTGCCACTGCCGGCGGCCCGGAGCGAGCGCCGATCAGAGCGGCCGGATGCCAGGCAGGTTGCGGAAGCGGTCGGCGACCGAGCCGGCCCGGGCGCTGGCCGAGCCTGTCGACCCCGCGCGACCGGAGTAGCCCGAGCCCCCGGCGACGCCGGATGGGCCCCGCGGACCCGAGCGCGCGCCCTCGCGCCCGGTGCCGCCCGCGCCGCCGCTGCCACCGCTCCCGCCCGAGCCCGCCGCGCCGGCAGGTCCCCCGGACACGTCAGGTCGGATCAGCCGGTCGAGCTCGGGGAATCGCGAGTCGTAGATGAGCTCGATGGACCCCCCGTCTCCGCCTCTGCCGCCGTTTCCTCCCGGTCCACCTGACCCCCCGGTCCCCCCGGGGCCCCCCGGGCTTCCCGTGCCCCCTTGCCCCCCGCTCCCGCCGGCGCCACCGTCCCCGCCGGCCCCGCCCGGGCCCCCCCGCGCCAGGAGCGTGACCGACGCATCCGGCGGTGCCAGGAGGAAGTCGCTCTCGCTGCCCTCGATCCGGATGGCCAGCAGTCGGTTGTAGAACCGGGTCCGGACCAGCGTCGCGTAGGCGCGGAGGCGGGGCCCGTGACCCCCGTCGCCTCCTTCTTCACCCGGGCCGCCAGGCTCGCCGGGCTGCCCGACATAGCCGCGGAGGAATCCCGGGTGTCCGCCGCGCCCGTGCCGCCCGCGGGCTCCCGGCGCCCCGATCCCCCCTCCCTCGCGGACACAAGCATACTCGGGCTCGAACCGGAGCGTCTCGCTGAATCGATCCGGCCGGTAGCGGAACGACGTCTGGATCTCGTAACCGCGCTCGACCGTGGCCAGCATGTCGCGCCGCGGGTGGTACCACCCCTGCTCGTCGACCGTCCCCTGGCTGCTGACGAAGACGAAGTTCCCGAAGTCCAGGAACCCGTTCCGCCGAGCCTGCCGGTCGCCGACCCAGGTCTCGAAGCGCGCGGGGCTGTTCTGATCCTCGAGCTTGGCCTCGACCCTGACCCACATCTGGACCGGCTCGCGCGGGCAGATCTTCTTCACGGGCCGCCGGATGTCCGCCTGCATGCTCACGACGTCGGCGCCTTGCAGGCTGACCGTGTTTTCCCCGACCAAGGACTTGTAGGCGGTGCACGCGCCGAGCGCGAGAACCAGGAGCCCGACCGTCGGCATGGCACAGGACCGGCGGCGGCGCTCGGACCCGCAGATGAGACGGCTCGGCTCGTGACCCAGGGTGAAGCGTCGTCGCAAGGGCAGCTCCCCCGGAGCCCGCCGTCACCCAGGGGGGCCCGTTGCCGGCGTCGTCGCGCGGCGTCGCCGGAGCCTAGCGCGAGCCGTGGGTGGCCGACAAGGCCGCCCGCCGCCGCTACGCGTGCGCCACGCGCCAGCTGAGGCGCCGCAAGAGCCACAGCGCGATGCCCATGTTGAGGAGGTTCCAGGCAAACCCGTTGACGAACGCCGCCCGGTACGACTCCGTGAGATCGAAGATCGCGCCGGACATCCAGCCGCCGAGCGCCATGCCGGCGACGGTGGCCGAGAGGACCAGGGTGATCCGCGTTCCCGCCTCGGCCGGCGGGAAGTGCTCGCGCACGATCAGCGCGTAGCTGGGCACGATGCCGCCCTGTGACAGGCCGAACAGCGCCGACACGACGAAGAGCGAGAGGAGCCCGTCGAACGGGAGGTAGAGCAAGAGAGACAGAGCCTGCCCGCCGGATCCGAGGATCAAGGTCAGGAGCGGACCAATGCGGTCCGCCAGCCACCCGGACGCCAGGCGGCTGACGACGCCGAAGCCGAGCATGACCGAGAGCATCTCGGCGCCGTGCGAGGTGCCGTGCCCCAGGTCGCCGCTGTACGCGACGATGTGGACCTGGGGCATCGACATCGCGACGCAGCACGCGATTCCCGCGACCATCAGGAGCACCTGCAGCATGTTCGGCGACAGGGAGCGCGGCAGGCGTGTCGATGCGCGCGCGGCGGAGGCGGTCGTGCCATGCGTCACGGGCGACCGGCGGCGGAGCACGAGGGCGAGCGGGAGCATGGTCACCGCGCAGAACACGCCGATGCCCAGATGCGTCGCGCGCCATCCGGCGGTCTGCGTGAAGTGCTGCACGATCGGCGGCCAGATCGTCCCCGCCAGATAGCTGCCGCACGAGCAGATGGCCACCGCGAGCCCCCGGCGGCGCGAGAACCAGTGGGACGTGTCGGCGATCATCGGGCCGAACAGGGCCGAGCTGCCGAGGAAGCCGATCAAGAGCCCGTAGGCCGCCGTGAACTGCCACAGGCTGGTGGCGGCGCTCGCGCCGGCGTAGCCGAGCGCCAGCGCGGTCGCTCCGGCCACGACGGGCACGAAGACGCCGAAGCGGTCGGCGAGCCGTCCCATCAGGATCTGCCCGACCACGAACGAAACCATCGACATCGTGTAGGGCAGGGACGCATCGGCACGCGTCGCGGCGAACTCCGCCTGGATCGCGGGCAGCACGACCACGGCGCTCCACATTCCCACGCTGCCGATCGTCATGATGAGGAGCGAGATTGCCAGCCGCAGCCACGCGTAGGGGGTTTCCAGCTCGGTGGGGGCGCTGGCGGAGGCGGGTGAATCCCGCTGGGCCGTCACGGGACGGTTGACATCGCGGCGGCAGGCGACCCAGCCATGGCCACATAGTCGCATCGACGATCCGTCAAGGAAAGGCCGTCCGGACCTTGCCGTCAGGATTTCGCAGGACGGCCCGGCAGCGTGGAGTTCTCCGACGGTCTCGGGCGCGAGCCCGTGCGTTCCGGACGGTGATAGGCTGAAGTGGCGGGGGGCGTACCAGCGGACCTTCGGCGCGAGGCACCGAAATCGGGATTCGAACATCAGGAGACACCCATGGTGACGCTGTTGACGTCGGTGGGAGAGGTCGAGGCCCCGGAGGCGCGGGTCGAGGGCGAGCGGCTCTGGCTTCCGGAAGCGGAGCTCGAAGCGGCGACCGGGTGGTCGATGAAGCCCGAGGGCCTCTGCCGCGGCAGCACGTGCGTGCCGATCCCGCCCGGCCGTCGATCGGAGTGGAGCCGCGCGGGCCGCGTCGACGCCGCCGCGCTCTGGCGGCACCAGGGCAAGCCGGTCCTCCGCAGCGCGGCCGGTGACGTGTGGGCGCTCGGGGAGAGCGCGGGGGACCGCGGGACGGCGCTCGAAGCCTTGGAGGCGCCGGACTTCACGCTCCCGGACTCGGCTGGGCGGCTGCACTCCTTGTCCGACTACCGCGGGAAGAAGGTGCTGCTCGTGTCGTGGGCGTCCTGGTGAGGGTGCCGCCGCGACCTGCCCGTGTGGCAGGAGCTCTACGAGGAGCTGAAGGGCCGGGGCTTCATGGTGATCGCGGTCGCGCTGGACAGCCGCGCCGGTGATCCCGAGAAGTGGATCGAGGCCGCTCGGCCGAGCTACGTGTCCCTGATCGACCGCGATCATCGGCTCGCCGAGCTCTACCACATGGTGAACGTGCCGCAGGCGGTGTGGATCGACGAGCGAGGCCGGATCGTGCGGCCGACCGAGTCGGCGGGCGCCTACGAAGGCTTCCGCAAGATGGACCGCGCGACGCGGCAGATGCCGGAGGACGTCGCGAGGGTCACGGCCGACGCCAAGGCCACCTACGTCAGCGCGATCCGCGACTGGGTGCTGAACGGTCCCGCGAGCAAGCACGTCTTCGATCCCGAGGGCGCCCGGGCCCGCGTCACCGTCCCCACGGAGCGCGTCGCCCGGGCCCACACGGCGTTCCGGCTCGGGCAGTACCTGATCCGCAAGGGACATGCGGAAGAGGGCGACCGATGGCTGGCGGAGGCGAGCGAGCTCCACCCGGAGTCCTGGGCGATCTGGCGCCAGCGGGCCGCCGTCAACGAGGTGGGGCTGGCCTCGCCGCCGGCCTTCTGGGAGCGGGTCGACGCGCTCGGCGAGCGGCGGTACTACGCGCCCGTGGACATGGAGGGCATGCCGGGGTAGCCGCGGACACCTCTCAGCGGCCCGCGGTGTGCGCGCTCCAGTAGTGATGCGTCTTGGCGACCACCGTGATGACGCTCTTCACCTGGTCCTCCAGCGCGAAGCTCGAATCCGCGGGCACCAGGAGTCGCTCCTCGTCGCAGCGCGCCTCGACGTTCTCGAGGATGATCGTGGCGCAGAGCCACGCCGCCATCCTGGGCGATTCGCAGGTGACCGCCAGCCAGCCGGGCGCCGCCGGCTCGGAATAGAGCCCGGTCGTCTCCCAGATGCCCCGGCGGATCTCCTCCACCGCGCCGGATGGGTCGGGCGCGGCGTCGCCGAGGGCCCCGCCCGAGAGCGCGCTCTCCGGTCCCCGGTGGGGCGGCCCGCCGAAGAGGGCCAGCTCGCAGAAGCTAGACCACATGGCCCCCCAGTCGGGCCGTCCGTCGGACCGCCAGACGAAGGACGCCGCGGACATGGGCGCCCCGGGTGGGACCGACTCCGGCTCGAAGACCTCGCGTCGACCCGCTGGGACCGCGCGGAGCGTCGCCGCCAGCCTCGCGTCCGCCTCCGGCGCCCCGTCGAGGCGCAGGAGCTCGACCGGAATTCCCAGGACATCCGCGAGCTGGCGGCATTGCGCGCGCCAGTCGTCCAGGATCGTGTACGGAATGTCGACGGGGGACACGACGACCACGTGCGTGGACAAGGCGCTCTCCTGGTTGGAGTACGATGGGAGCATCAGCGTCGGCCGCGTCGGCTTCGGGGAGCGAGCATCATGGCACTGTACGATTTTCGGTGCACCGCGTGCGGGCTCGAGTTCGAGGTCTCACGGCCGATGGCGCAGGCCGCTGACCCCGCGTTCTGTCCGGTCGACGGTGCGGAAAGCCGGCGCTTCTTCACGATGCCCATGACGTTCTCCAAGCCGAGCCCCGGGGGACGTCCTGCGCCGCCGACTCCGGCCCGAGGCTTCCGCCACCACGGGCACAGTCATGGGCCGGGCGCGGGGTCCCACACCCACTGAGAGCCGCCGCCCTCAGGCGAGGCGCGTTTCGGATCCGCGTGTCCGACGCCGGCGGAGCGCGCCCACGACCGGCAGGACGAGCGACAGGAGGACCAGGGCGAGCAGGATGGCGGCCAGCGGGCGCTGGACGAAGATGGCCGGGCTGCCGAACGACAGGAGCAGCGACTGGCGCAGAGATGTCTCGAGCAGGGGCGCCAGCACCACCGCCAGCACCATCGGCGCCCGGGGGAAGTCGAGCTTCATCATCAACCAGCCGACGGCGCCGAACGCGAGGCAGATCACGACGGTCGTGAAGTCGAGCGTGCTCGCGTAGGCGCCCACCAGCGAGATGACGAGGATGCCGGGCGCGAGGTAGGCGTAGGGAACCCGGAGGATCGACGCGAAGAGCGGCGCGAGCGGCAGGTTGATGACGAGCAGGATGACGTTGCCGATGAACATGCTGGCGATCAGGCCCCAGACGAGCTGGGGCTGCTCCGTCATCAGCATGGGGCCGGGCCGCATGCCTTGCAGGATGAGGGCGGCGAGCAGCACGGCGGTGCTCGCGGAGCCCGGGATCCCGAGGGCGAGCATGGGGATGCAGGCACCATGGGCGGCCGAGTTGTTGGCCGACTCCGCGGCGGCGACGGCATCGAGCGCGCCCTTGCCGAAGCGCTCCGGGTGGCGGCTGAAGCGACGCTCGGTGACGTAGGCGAGCATCGAGGCGATGGTCGGGCCGGCGCCCGGCATGATGCCCACGAGGAAGCCGACCAGGCCGCCCCGCACGATCGCGCCCCGGCTCTCGGCCCACTCCTCCGCGGTCAGCCACATGCTGCGGAGGCTCGCGCGAATCGGCTTCAGCTCCTCGAAGCGCTCGAGCGAGCTCAGCACCTCGGCGATGCCGAAGATGCCGATCGCCACGGGGAGGAAATCGATGCCCTCGACGAGCTCGACCTGCCCGAAGGTCAGCCGCGGGATCCCGGTGATGGGATCGACGCCGACCATGGCGACCATCAGGCCGAGGAGAGCGGCCATGAGCGCCCGGACCGTCGACGAGCCGCCCAGACTCGCGCTGGCGGTGATCCCGAGGGCCGCCAGCAGGAAGTACTCCGGGGCGTTGAACTTGAGGGCGAACTCGCTGAGCACGGGCGTGAGCAGGGCGACGGCGGCGACCGCCGCCATTCCGGCGGCGAACGACCCGATGGCGGCGATGCTGAGCGCGGCGCCGGCCCGCCCGCGGCGCGCGATCTGGTAGCCGTCCACCGCGGTCATCACGCTGGCCGCCTCGCCCGGCACGTTGACCAGCACCGAGGTGAGCGTGCCGCCGTACATGCCGCCGTACATGATGCCGGCCAGCATCACGATCGCGGTGACCGGCGGCAGCCCGAAGGTGAGGGGGAGCAGAAGGGCCATGCCGGCCGAGGGCCCGATCCCGGGCAAGGCGCCGATGATCTGCCCGAGCACCACGCCCACCACGACGAACGACAGGTTGAGCGGGGTCAGCGCCGTCGCGAAGCCGCCCGCCAGGAGCCCAAGGGAGTCGATCGGACACCCTCCGTGCGGGCGCGCCGTCAGAATCCGGTGAGGCCGGTGGGCAGGCGCACGCCGAGCCACCGGACGAAGACGACGTAGATCAGTCCGGTCGTGATGGCCGTCGTCGCGAGGCTCGGCGCGATCCCGCGCCGCTGCGACGACGATCAGCAGGAAGACCATGAACAGCGCCGCGCTGGACATCATGCCGAGCACGGGCGACAGCACGGCGAACGCGACGAGGGCGGCGAAGGCCATGGCGACGCGCCGAAAGCCCTCCCGGTCCGGCCACTCAACCCCGGCGGCACCCCCGCGGCCGCGCGTCTCGACGAGCAGAAGCGCGGACAGCAGCACGCCGGCCCCCGCCGCCCAGATGGGGAGGAAAGCCGGCCCCGGGGTGAAGTCGCTCCAGTAGCCGAGGTGCCAGGTCCCGAGCGCGGCGGTGGCCGACAGCGCGAGGAGCGCGATCGCCGGAAGGACGTCGCTCATCCTCATCGCTGTCGGCCGGCCGGCTCGGCTACTTCTTGGCGAGACCCAGCTCCGCCATCAGCGTCCGGTAGGTCTCCTGCTGCTTGGCGAGGTACTCCTTGACCCGATCGAGGCCGTAGAACTCGCTCCGCTGGAACTTCTGCCTTGAGACCGTCCTGCCAGGCCTTGGTGTTCGACGACCTTGCGGAACTTGTCCTCCCACCACACGGCGAGCTCGGGCTCGATGCCCGGCGGCAGCGCGACGCTCCAGTTCTGACCGAACACGACGTCGTAGCCCTGCTCCTTCGCGGTCGGCACGTCCTTGTAGGAGTCCTCGGGGCGGCGCTTCTCGGACAGGATCGCGAGCGGGCGCGCCTTTTGGGCCTTGATCTGCTCGAGGCCCTCCTCGAGCGTGCCGAAGGTGGCCTCGACGTTGCCACCGAGGAACGCGGCCAAGCGCGGCCCCGCCGCCGTCGAACGGCACGTAGGTGAACTTGACGCCGCCGGCCTTCTCGAGCAGGGCCGTGGACAGGTGATCGGTGCCGCCGGTCTGGGCGCCGGCGATCCGGACCCGGCGCGGCTCCTTCTTCGCGGCCTCCATGAAGTCCTTCAGGGTCCGGTACGGCGAGTTGGGCGCGACGAGGAGGACGAGCTCCGACTGGATGAAGCCGGCGACCGGCACGATCTGGTCGATCACCGACGGGGTGCCTTGCATGATCGGCGTGGTGTACACCGGCTGGGCGATGCAGAGCAGCGTGTTCTCGTCACCCTTCTTGCCGAGCGCGTGGTTGTAGGCATTGGCCCACGAGCCGCCCGGTGCGGTTCTGCACCACGACCGGGTTGGGGACGATCTTCTCTTCCGCTCATGATCTTGACGACGTTGCGCATGATGACGTCGGGCGTCCCGCCGGGGCTCGAGCCGACGGTGATCTCGATCGGCCCCGTCGGCGCCTTGCCCTGCGCCGTGACCGGAGTGGGAGCGAGCGCCGCGATCACTCCGAGGGCCAGCAGGGCGGCGAGCGTTCGAGCGCGGCCGGGGATCCCGTTCGTGGGCATCGGGTTTCCTCCCTGTGTTGGTGCGATGGGGGGCGCGTTACAGAGCCGAGCGTAGAATGGCCCTCGCGCTCTCGTCAATAGCGTCGGTGGCTCCGGGTGCCCGACGTCGAGGGGCCGGTGCTATCCTCGGGGCGTGAACACGAGCTGTGACACGCTGGTGGCTCTCGCGTCGGAGACGCGCGGTGGCCGCACGCTCTTCGCCAAGAACAGCGATCGGCCGGCGACGGAGTGCCAGCCGCTCGAGGCCGTGCCGGCTCGGCGCAATCCGCCCGGCAGCACGGTCCGGTGCACCTACATCGAGATCCCCGAAGCTCCCGAGACGGTGGCGACTCTCGGCAGCCGTCCCTGGTGGATCTGGGGGTTCGAGCATGGCGTCAACGCGCGCGGGGTGGCGATCGGGAACGAGGCGCTCCACACACGCGAGACGCCGGCCGAGACCGGGCTCCTCGGCATGGATCTCCTGCGCCTCGGCCTCGAGCGCGGGGGGACGGCGGACGAGGCCAAGCGCGTCATCACGGGCCTCCTCGAGCGTCACGGTCAGGGCGGCAGCGCCCAGCACGGCGGCCGCCGCTTCTACCACAACAGCTTCATCATCGCGGATCCCGGGGCCGCGTGGGTGCTCGAGACCTCGGGCCGCCACTGGGTGGCGCGACGTGTCCGAGGGCGCGCGGCGATCTCGAATCTCGCGACCATCGGCGACGACTGGGACGAGGCGTCGTCCGGCATCGAGGCCTACGCGGCAGAGCGCGGCTGGTGGACGCCCTCGCCGGGCCGCCGCCTCGACTTCCGCGTGGCGTTCGAGAATCCGGAGCCGCGCTACCGGGCGGAGGCCCGTCACGACGCCAGCTGCCGATTTCTCGCCGCGACCGGCCGGCCCGGCGTGTCCGAGATGATGCGGCACCTCCGGGACCACTACGACGGCGGCACCGTCCACCGTCCCGGCCGGAAGGACGGCGATCCCCGCGGCTGGTCCGTCTGCATGCACCCGGAGCCGGCCACCGGCGCGACGGCCGCCAGCATGGTGGCCGAGCTGGGGAAGGACGAACCCGTGGTGGCCTGGTGCGCGCAGACGACGCCGTGCACGAGCGCGTTCCTGCCCCTGGCCGTCGGCGCCGAGCTGCCGGAGCTGCTCACTCGCGGCTCGGGCGAGCCGGACCTGCGGTCCGCGTGGTGGCGCATGAAAGCACTCGGGGATGTGGTGATGGACGACCCCGCCGAGCGGACGCCGGTCGTGCAGGCCGTGTGGCACGCCTGGGAGCGGGAGCTCCTGGAGGCGGTCGCGGCGGACCGCTCGGCCGCCCGTCGGAACATCGGACAGCGGGTCGAGCGAATGCTTCACCGCTGCGGGACGCTGCTCGCGCGAATGGCGGCGGAGCGGCCCGTCGCTCACGGAGGATAAAGGCGATGCGAGAGTCGAGAGCCACGAGGATGCCCTCCCGCCGGACCCTGATCGCGGGCGCCGCGGCCTTCGGCGCCACGGGCGCGGTCGGCCCCGCGATCCTGCGTCGCACCGCGCAGGCCCAGGAGCCGAGGCCGGGCGGCGTGCTGAAAGTCGCCATCATTGGCGAACCCCCATCGCTCGACGCGCACTGGACGACCGCGAGCCTGACCTACGACGTGACCTCGCACCTCTACGAGCCCCTCTTCACGCTGGACGAGCGGTACGGCGTCATCCCCATGCTGGCCGAAGGCCACACGGTCTCGGATGGGGGCAAGACCTGGACGATCCGCCTCCGGCGCGGCGTTCCGTTCCACAACGGGAAGGAATGCTCGGCCGAGGACGTGGTGGCGTCGATCACGCGGTGGGGCCGGATCGCGAGCGTGGGTAAGGGCCTGTTCAAGAACGTCCAGTCGATGCAGGCCAAGGACCGGTATACCGTCGAGCTCCGGTTCGGCGGCTGCGCGGGGCCGGTGCTGGCCGCGCTCGCGCACGCCAGCCAGTTCCCCGCGATCTATCCGAAGGAGGTCGTGGAGGCGGCCGGGGACGGCCAGATCAAGGACTTCGTCGGCACGGGGCCGCTCCGCTTCGTCGAGCGGGTCCCCGACCGCCACATCCGCATGGCCCGGTTCGACCGGTACGCCGCGCGCTCCGAGGCCCCCAACGGGTATGGCGGCCGGCGCACGGCCTACGCGGACGAGCTTCACTTCGTTCCGGTGCCGGACGTGTCCGTGCGGGCGGCGGGCGTCGAGTCGGGCGAGTACCACTTCAGCGACTGGATCGCTCCGGACAACTACGAGCGCCTCGCCAAGAACGCCCGCCTCGACGTGATGATCGTGAAGCCGAACGAGTGGGTCAGCGCCATCTTCAACAAGAAGCAGGGGCCGTTCGCCAACCGGCTGCTCCGGCAGGCGGTGGTCGCCGCCCTGGACATGGAGCCGATCATGAAGGCGGCGGTCGGGGGAGCCGACTTCTACCGGCTCGACCCGAGCCTGCTCTTCCGGGAGCAGGTCTGGTGGACGGACGTCGGCAAGGACGTCTACAACCGGCCGGACCGGGACAAGGCCAAGCGCCTCATGCGGGAGGCCGGGTACAAGGGGGAGCCCATTCGCTGGATGGCGACCCAGTTCTACGACTGGATGTACAAGTCCGCGCTCGCCGCCAAGCAGCAGCTCGAGGATGTCGGGTTCAACATCGACCTCCAGGTGCTCGAGTGGGCGACGGTCGTTCAGCGCCGCAACGACCCAAAGCTCTACGAGATATTCACGACCGGGATCGGGTTCCAGACCGACCCGTCCCAGATGTCGATCCTCTCTTGCGACTGGCCCGGGTGGACGTGCGACCAGAAGCTCGAGGCGCTCCAGGCGCGGCTCGCGTGCGAAACAGATTTCGCCCGACGGAAGGCGGTCTGGGAAGAGATCCAGCGCTGGTTCTGGGACGAGGTGCCGGTCGTCAAGCTCGGCGACTTTTTCACGCTCCGGGTCAAGCAGAAGAGCGTGGCCGGGTATGCCAATCGCTACCGGCCCTTCTTCTGGAACGTGGGGCTGACGCGCTAGGAAACCATTCCGGCCGAGGGCGACCTCGGTCGGGTGAGTGTGCGCGGCCCGGTCGGCTAGGCGGAGAGCCCGAAGAGCGACGTCATGCGCGTCGACGCGAGCATCGTGCCCATCTCCTGGTCCGCCGGCCGGCGGGCGAATCGGCTCGCCGCGTCGAGCACGCGGGGCAAGAGCGCGAGGTCTCCCGCGGTGTTCAGGAAGACGTCCGGCACGTCGAGCGCCCAGTGCACCGCACGGTCGATGTCCGCCTGCTCCTCGAGAGGCTGGTACCAGGTGGTGTGGGTCCGCTCCGTCGTGGCCCACGGCCCCCGGGCGATCGACTTGATCACCTGGACGGCCACGTTGCGCGCCCGGCAGAGTCCCCAGGAGCTCCTCGAAGCTCTGGCGATAGCGCTCGTCCTGGGCCATGAACATCGAGGTGCCGCCGCCGCCGCCGATGCCGACGATGGCGGCGAGATCGTCGCGCGTCGCGATGAAACGGGCGAAGGCCTCGGCCATGGCGGCGACGGCGGTGCCGCGGTCGTCGAGGCCGAGGACTGCCGCCGGCCCGTCCGGGTGGTGGGCCGCGACCGCGGCGGCGGTGATGTCGGTGGCGACGGTCGCCGTGCGCGTGCCGAGGTCGACGGTGCGCGGATCGCCCCCGGCGCGGCGAACCGATCGGCGAGCCACGCCAGTTCGGCGCCCTTGGTGTCCGCTGTACCGGCGACGTAGACAAAGGTCATAGTTCTGATACGCCCGCCGCGCGCACAATGCTGGTGCGCGCGACGTCGTCTTCCTCCCCGTGTGCCGAGTCGGGCCCGGCGTTTCTTGTCTTTTCGGCCGTTTACCCGACCGTTGAACACGATTGCTTTCGCGTTGAGACGCCCGTATCGTATTGACATGGATGTCTCAAGTCAAGCCGAGCAGAGCGAGGCGAAGGAGAGCGGGCCGCGGATGCGGACCCGGCGGCTCCTGCTCGACACGACGATGGCGCTGATGCAGGCCGGACGCATACCGTCGGTGACCGACGTCGCCGAGGCGGCGGAGGTGTCGCGGGCCACGGCCTACCGCTATTTCCCGACCCAGGCGGCGCTGGTGCAGGCGGCGGTGGACGAGGCGCTCGGGCCGATCCTCGCCTGGCGCTCGAGCTCGGCGGATGCGGAGGAGCGGGTCGAGGAGCTCCTCGCCTGCGCCTATCCGCGCCTTGACGAGTACGAGGCGACGCTGCGGGCGGCGCTGCTCCAGGCGATGGAGCAGTGGAGCCGGCGCCGGGCGGGCTTGCTCGGCGACGAGGCGCCGATCGTGCGCGGCAACCGCCGCGACCTGCTCGGCAGCGCGCTGGCGCCGCTGCGGGGCCGGGTGGGGACGGCGGAGTTCGACCGGCTCCGGCAGGCGCTGTCGCTGCTCTTCGGAACCGAGGCCTTCGTCGTGCTCAAGGACATCTGGGGCCTCGACGGCGACCGGGCACGCGCCGTTGCGCTGTGGTCCGCCCACGCCCTGGTGCGGGCGACGGTGGCGGAGGCCGAAGCCCCGGCCTAGACCGGAGGAGGGTGGACGAACGACACGAGACTGATCGAGGATACAAGGCGAGACGCCGATCCAACGGCGTGCCGCGCAAGGCGGCTCCGAACGAACCGTTCCCAGGGAGGACATCGGAATGGCAAGCAAGCGACTGACTGGACTGCTCGCCGGCGCGGGAGCGCTGGCTCTGACGCTCGGGGCCGTGCCGGCCTCGGCGCAGGAACTGACGATCTTCTGGGCGGAATGGGATCCGGCCAACTACCTGCAGGAACTTGTCAACGACTACACGGCGGAGACCGGCGTGAAAGTCACGGTGCAGACGACGCCGTGGCCGGACTTCCAGACCAAGGCCTTCACGGAGTTCAACGCCCACGGCGATGCCTACGACATGGTCGTCGGCGACTCGCAGTGGCTCGGCGCCGGCTCGACCCGGGCCACTACGTCGACCTCACCGATTTCTTCAACGAGCACAAGCTGAATGACGTGATGGCGCCGGCGACGATCAAGTACTATGCCGAGTACCCCAGCGGCAGCCACAAGTACTGGGCGATCCCGCTCGAGGGCGACGCCATCGGCTGGGCCTATCGCAAGGACTGGTTCGAGGACCCGAAGGAGAAGGAGGCCTTCAAGGCCAAGTACGGCTACGACCTCGCCGTGCCGACGACCTATGCGCAGCTGCGCGATATCGCCGAGTTCTTCTATCGGCCCGACCAGAAGCGCTACGGCATCGCCATCTATACCGACAATTCCTATGACGCGATGGCGATGGGCGTCGAGAGCGCCATCTTCAGCTACGGCGCCGAGCTCGGCGACTACGCCACCTACAAGGTCGACGGCATCATCAACTCGAAGCAGGCGGTCGACGGCGCTCGACATGTACAAGGAGCTCTACAAGTTCACGCCGCCGGACTGGGGCAAGACCTTCTTCGTCGAGGACAACCAGGCGATCACCGAGCGGCCTGGCGGCGATGAGCATGAACTTCTTCGCCTTCTTCCCGCCGCTCGTCAACAAGGCGACCAACCCCAACGCCGCCGGCACCGGCTTCTTCGCCAACCCGGCCGGCCCGAACGGAAAGCGTTTCGCGGCGCTCGGCGGCCAGGGCATCTCGATCGTGTCCTACTCGAAGAAGCAGGACGAGTCGATGAAGTTCCTGGAGTGGTTCATCAAGGACGAGACCCAGAAGAAGTGGGCGGCGCTTGGCGGCTACACCTGCAGCCAGGCGGTGCTGAAGTCGGCGGAGTTCCAGAACGCCACGCCCTACAACAAGGCGTTCTACGAGACGATGTTCATGGTCAAGGACTTCTGGGCGACACCTGAGTATGCGGAGGTGCTCGACCAGTTCAACAACATCTATCCGTTCGTGGTGGGCGGCAAGGGCACCGCAAAGGAAGCCCTCGACGGCGTCGCCAAGGACTGGACGGCGACCTTCACGAAATACGGCCGCAGCTGACGCCGGCACCGCGCGACCGGGCCGGGCGGCGGCGCCCGGCCTCACGACCAGAATAGACGTCCGAAGGGGCAGGGAGGCGCTTCGCGCGCTGACCAGACTCGACCCAGGCTCGCGAGCCGCCGCGCGGGGCTGGAGCGACCTCGCGATCCGCAACCTGTTCATCATTCCGACGATCCTCTTCCTGATCGTCTTCAACATCTTTCCGTTGATCTATTCACTCGGATACTCGTTCACCGACTTGCCGCCATCGGAAGCGAGCCGCGGAGCTTCGTCGGCCTGAAGAACTATCGCGACCTGCTGAGCGACGCCAACATCTGGTCGAACTTCGTCATCACCGCCAAGTACGTGATCGTCTCCGTTGCGGGCCAGATGCTGGTCGGCTTCGGCCTCGCGCTTCTTCTCAACCGCAGCTTTCCCCTCAAGGGCTCGTCACCACGCTGCTGCTTCTGCCGATGATGATGTCGCCGGCGGTGGTCGGGCTGTTCTGGCAGTTGCTCTACGACCCGTCCTGGGGGCCGATCAACTACGTGTTCGGCCTCGGCGATTTCGCGTGGCTGTCGGACCCCGATGGCGCTCTACGCGGTGGCGATCACCGACATCTGGATGTGGTCGCCTTTCGTGATGCTGCTGTCGCTCGCCGGCCTGTCGGCCGTCCCCAAGCACCTCTACGAGGCGGCGGCCATCGATCGCGCCGGCGCCTGGTACACCTTCACGCCGCATCACGTTGCCGCTGGTAGCGCCGCTCCTTCTCATCGCGCATGATCTTCCGCACGATGGAGGCGTTCAAGACCTTCGACATCGCCTACACCATGACGACGCAGCCGACGACGGAGCTGATCTCGATCCGGCTCTACAAGCTGGCGTTCCAGCAGTGGGATACCGGGCAGTCCTGCGCTCTCGCCTACATCGTCCTGATCATGGTGCTCGCCATCACCAACATCTACGTCAAATATCTCAACCGCGTGAAGGAACGCTGAGATGGCGACCGTCCGATCGCCGCGAAAGGCGTCTTGAACCGCCTCGCGATCGCCGCGGTGCTTCGTTGCGACGCTGATCTTCCTCGCGCCCGATCTACTGGATCGCCTCGACCGCCTTCAAGCCGACGCGACTTGCCGACCCGTGCCGCCGACGGTGGTCTTCGAGCCCGAGATGCACGGCTTTCGTGAAGCTCTTCACCAAGCGCGTGCAGCTGCGCGAGACGGTCGATCCCGCGGCCTATGCCGCGGCGCCGTGGTGGGAGAAGCGCATCTATGACGGTGGCGAGCGGGTGCTGAGGGTCAAGGGCGAGGTGCAGCTCTCGCAATATCCCAACCGATTCCTGAACAGCCTGATCGTGGCGATCATCAGCACGGCGCTCGCCGTCGATGGGGACGATCACCGCCTACGGCTTCTCGCGGTTCCGCATGGCCGGGGAGAACGGACTTGCTGTTCTTCATCCTGTCGACACGCATGTTGCCGCCGGTCGTCGTCGCCATCCCGATGTTCCTCATGTACCGCGCTGTCGGCCTGACCGACACCCATATCGGCCTCATCATCCTCTACATCGCCTTCAACCTGTCCTTCTCGGTCTGGCTGATGAAGGGCTTCATGGACGAGATCCCAAAGGAGTACGAGGAGGCGGCATTGGTCGACGGCTACACGCGCATGCAGTCCTTCTGCAAGATCGTCCTGCCCGAGGCGGTCGACCGGCATCGCAGCGACCGCCGTCTTCTGCTTCATCATCGCCTGGAACGAATATGCCTTCGCGCTGATCATGACCAACCGCCGGGCGCAGACCGCACCGCCCTTCATCCCGTCGCAGATCGGCTCGGGCCTGCCCGACTGGACGACGATCGCGGCCGGCACCTTTCTCTTCCTGCTGCCGGTCGCGATCTTCACCTTCGCGCTCCGCGACCACCTGCTGCGCGGCGTCACCTTCGGCGCGATCCGCAAATGAGGGGGCTCGTCGAGCGGATCGGGCCGCGGCGGCTCGAGACCTTCTTCCAAGGGGTGATGATCTTCGGGATCGTCGCGCTGCTGCAGCCGTGGAGCCTGTTCCTGCACCGCTACGGGGTGACGATCATCCTGATCGGGCTCGTCGGCTTCTCGGTCTTCATCCACGTCAAGTCGAAGCCGGGCGGGGCCGAGGCATGGCCCTTGCCGTTCTGCGAGCGCGCGCTGCCGAGATGCGCGCCCAGCCCGAAGAATGCCGTCGCCGCTTCGCGCATCGACCAGCGCTCGACCGGCAGGCCGCGCAGCAGCAGGAAGCCACGGCCGTTCAGCACCTCGTCGCGCGACGCGCGCCTTGAGCCTGGCGCCGAGCGTCGGCAGCGGAAAGTCCGCCGGTGTGATGGCGGCGATGTCGGCTTGGCGCCGCGCCAGCGCCGTCGCGGCGCTCTCGACCTCGGCGATCTCCGCGGCGCTGAGCGGCATCAGCCAGTCGTCGCGCTTGGCCATCGCGGGACCGTACCAGGCCGCCGCGCCGGTTCTGCTCAGGAGGAAGCTCGAACGACATGCGTCAGGTTTCCTCCCTCATGTTTTCCCAAGGCCTCATGTTTTTCCCAAGGCCTCATGTTTCCCAAGGGAAGCGCGGCGCGAACAGGTCGAAGTCGCTGCTCGCCAGCCGTGCGCTTTCCGTGGCGTTGACCAGCGCCGCGCGGATGCCCGGCTCCAGTGCGCCGTGGCCGGCGTCCGGCACGATGACGTGGCGCGCTTCCGGCCAGGCGCGCGCCAGCGCGTCGGCGGTCACCGGCGGGCAGACGATGTCGTAGCGGCCCTGCACGATCGTGCAGGGCAGATGGCGGATGCGGTCGAGATCCGACCACGGCCAGCCCTCGGGCAGGAACGTGCCGTTGGCAAAGTAGTGCGCCTCGATGCGCGACAGGGCGAGCGCGAAGCCGCCATGGTCGGACTCGAAGCGGCGCGCTCGCGGTCGGATACAGCGTCGAGCAGGCCGCCTCGTAGCGGCTCCAGGCACGCGCGGCGCGGCGGTGCCGTCGGGATCGGGATCGGTCAGGCGGCTGTAGTAGTTGCCCAGCAGGTCGCCGCGCTCGACGCGCCGGCAGATGCTCGACGAAGTCGCGCCACGCCTCGGGGAAGATCGCGCGCATGCCGTGGAGGAACCACTCGATCTCCGGGCGCGCGCCGAGGAAGATGCCGCGCAGGATGAAGCCGAGGCACGCTCGGGATGCGTCAGGCCGTAAGCGAGCGCCAGCGTCGATGCCCCACGAGCCGCCGAACACCAGCCACTGCTCGATGCCGAGATGGGGCCGGATCTTCTCGATGTCGGCGACGAGATGGCCGGTGGTGTTGTCGTGCAGTTCGCCGAGCGGCATGGAGCGGCCGGCGCCGCGCTGGTCGAACACGACGATGCGGTAGAATGCCGGATCGAAGAATCGGCGATGCACCGGCGCCGAGCCGGCGCCCGGGCCACCGTGCAGGAACACCACCGGCACGCCTCCGGATTGCCGCTTTGCTCCCAATAGATGGTGTGTCGCCCGTCGACCGCCAGCATGCCGCTGGCATAGGGCGAGATTTCCGGGAACAAATCGGAGCGAAGCGGGGTTTCTGAACGCGGCATGTGATCTCGGCCCGATCACTGCCAGCGGCGCCCTTTGTTCCAGCCTCACCGTGATTGCGACGGCCACGTCCTGGCGTTAAAGGTCGCGGTGGGGAGCAGGAGGGTCAGTGGTTTTCCGCCGGTTACTCGTACTTCTCGCGTCCTCACCAGTGTTGCCGCCTGCACGCTTCCCAACGATCCGTCGCAGACGGCTGGCGGTCCGTCGCGTGCCGGTATCCCGGCCTTGCCGCGCGAGCTCGAGCGCGACGTCGGATCGGCCTATCCGGACGCCGCCCTCCAAGCTTACGTCGATCGCGTCGGCCAGAAGGTCGTCGGCCAGTTCGCGGTCTCCGGCAACTTCCGCTTCGTCGTGCTCGACCAGCCGCTGGCCAATGCCCATGCCGCCGGCGGCTACGTGATGGTGACGCGTGGGCTGCTCGCCCTGCTCGATGACGAGGCCGAACTGGCGGCCGCCCTGAGCCACGAGGTCGGCCAACGTACGTGCAGCGCCACGCCGCCCAGCGGGCGCGGCAGAGGCAGAGCGTGCTCGACGCCGCCGTCGAGGCCGCCGCGTCGACCGGGTCGATCACGGTCGGAGTCGGTGGCGCGCGACGGGCTTCTGGCGTTGCGCCGCTATTCGCGCGAGCAGGAACTGGAGGCCGACAAGATCGGCGTCGCCATGCTGGTCAAGGCGGGCTACCGGGGCACGGCCATGGCGAGCCTCATCGACAAGCTGCGTCGGCAGGGGCAGCTCGAATTGCAGCGGCGATGGGCGAGGCGCCCGATTCGATCGATCGGCGCAGCACGACCTCGACCCATCCCGCGCCGGTCGAGCGGCGCATGGCGCTGCTGGGCATCGACGATGCCGCAGCTCCGGGCGCATCCAATCGCACGGCCTTTCTCGACGCCATCAACGGCATGTCGGTCGACGACCCGCCGCAGGAAGGTTTTGTGCGCGGCAATCGCTTTCTCCATCCGGTGCTGAAGCTGGCCTTTGAGGCGCCGCGCGACTTCCGCCTGTTCAACGACACCGACGGCGTCCTGGGCGTCGGCCGCGACCGCTCCCTGTTCGTTCTTCTCCTGCACCGAGGGTCCGCAGCAGGGCAGCCTCTCGCCGACTGGATGCGCAACCGGCTCAAGCCCACGCCCACCGACATCCACACGACCGAGATCGGCGGCGCCGAGGCCGCGATCGGAGCGCGGCCGCGCGGTTCCGACACCGGGCTGGGCCAGACGCGCTATGTCCTGATCCGCCACGGCGATCGCGTCTGCTTCTGGATCTCCTGAGCGACGGATCCGACCGCGATCAGCGAATCGAGATACTGGTCAACGCCGCCCGCACCTTCCACAGCCTGTCCGATGCCGAGGCCACGGCCCTGCGTCCTTACCGGCTGCGCGTCGTGCCGACGGCCGGCACCAGCGCTGCGCAGCTCGCGCAGCGCATGCCCTATCCCGACTATAAGATGGAGCGGCTGCTGCTGCTGAACGGCGTCGACAACGGCGCCGAGCTGATGCGTCCGCCGCAGGTCAAGATCATCGAACCCTAGCGGCGCACGCTGCCGGCCAAGGCCACGCTGTCATCCCGAGCGTAGCGAGGGACCTTTCCTGGGGCCTCAAAGGCCCCTCGCTTCGGTTAGCGCGGGGTAATCCCCGCGCCGGGTGACAGGGAATTCGATTCGTCGAGCAACGTGCCGGCAGCGTCGAGCGCGACCAGTGCCGGCGCCTGCTGCGTCACCGTCAGCACCCGGCCATCGTCGGCCACCTCGCCGGGGCCCGTGCCGCGGACCAGGCGCGTCACGCCGCCATCCTGCGTCGCCGCCACGCGTCAGGCGGCGGCGAGCGCGCGATCGCTGTGGCGTTTCACCAGAAGGCGTCGGCCTGGTCGTCGAGCGGCCGCGTCGCGTCGACGCCGGCGGCCGACAGCAGCGTCGTGCCGTCGGCGCTGAGTGCGGCGCGCATCAGGGAATTCAGGAGCTCGCTGTGGCCGGCGCGCGCCATCTGCGCCTGGCGCAGGCCGACGGTCCAGCGCGCGATCGCCGTCGGGCCGGGCGCGGCAGGCGGCCCGGCCGGCCTCGATGGTGCCGCCATAGGCCTCCACTGTCGCCGCCAGGCCGCGCGCCAGCATCCAGTCGAGGACCGAGAGCGGCGACATGGCGAACTGCAGGCCGAGCAGCTTGTGCCACATCTCCTCCTGGGCGCCACGCAGGAAGAAGACGTCGCCCGAGGCCAGGTTGGTCGCCAGCAGGCGGCGGCGCAGCAACAGCATGAGGTCGAGCGCGCGGGCGGGATCGCCGTCGCCGCCCAGCATGTTGCCCAGCACCACCAGCTTGTCGCCGCGCTGCCAGCGCTGCAGCAGCGCTGCGGCCAGGGCCTCGAGCGCCCGATCGTTGCCCTGCTGGGCGCCCAGAGCCCAGATGCGGCCGCCGTCGCTGAGGCGGGCGATGGTTGGAGCAGTCATGCTCATGAAAAAGGCGGCCCGACGGTGCAGCCGGCCGCCTTTCCCGCTAACATTCCGTGCCGAGATCGCCGATCAGGCGGCCTTGAGCACCTGCTCCAGCCGCTGCGTCGCCGCCTCGTCGATGCCTCGACCGCCGCCAGCTCGCGCACCAGACGGTCGAGCGCCGCCTGATAGATCTGCCGCTCGCTGTAGGACTGGTCGGGCTGGTCGGCGTTGCGGTGGAGGTCGCGGACGACCTCGGCGATCGACACCGGGTCGCCGGAATTGATCTTGGCCTCGTATTCCTGGGCGCGACGGATCCACATCGCGCGCTTCACCCGCGAGCGGCCCTTCAGGGTCTGCAGCGCGGCGTCCATCACCTTGCGGGTCGACAGCCGGCGCAGGCCGGAATTCTGCGCCTTGGCCACCGGCACGCGCAGGGTCATGCGGTCCTTGTCGAAATTGATGATGATGACCTGCAGGCGTGTGGCCGAGATTTCCTGGGTCTCGATGCCGATGATCTTGCCGACGCCATGGGTCGGATAGACCACGAAATCGCCGGTCCTGAAGCCGACGTCCTTGTCCTTGGACATAATGCCGGCTTTTTCTTCTCGCCAATCCGTCGCTCCCAATCCGATCCGTCCTGGCCCGGTCGCCGGCACCGACCGATAGCCGGTCGCGCGCCGGACAAGCCCCGCGCCCCCCGATCGTCGATGCCCCGCAAGTTCGAGCGACAAAGCGCCCCGATCGACGGCTGGCCGGTCGGCGGTTAACTTTCCGTCGAAAACCGCCTCGAACGACCTACGCACGATGCATAGCAAATCGTCACACGAATTTCAATGAAACGAGCTATGCGCCGGCCGGGGAACGCCCTGATCGGCCATGCGGAAAGATGGCCCCGCCCGGAGACGGCCGGCTAACGGCGATCAGGCCTTACCGGATCCGGGCTGAAATGCTTTTCCCACTTCTCCGGCGTCGCCTTCCAGTCGTCGGCGTCGGCCGGCGCCTCGCCCTTGCGGGTTATATTGGGCCACTTCGCGCATATTCACGGTTGACTTCGACCCATTTCTCCATGCCGCTCTCGGTATCGGGCAGGATGGCTTCGACCGGGCATTCCGGTTCGCAGACCCCGCAATCGATGCACTCGTCGGGGTGGATGACCAGCATGTTCTCGCCGACATAGAAGCAGTCGACCGGGCACACCTCGACGCAGTCCATGTACTTGCACTTGATGCAGGCTTCAGTCACGACATAGGTCATGCATGTTCTCCGTTCACCGCCCCGATGCGGCCGGCGGGGTCCAAAAGGCCGGCCCCCGGCGGGTTTCGCATCACGCCTGGCCGAGCCGCTCCAACACCCGCTTGCGCGCCGCCCCGCTCTCGCCGTCGCTGACATGGATCAGCCCGGCGATGCGGCGCATCAGGTTGGCTTCATAGGCGTCAACCGGCCATCGGCGTAGATTACTTCCCACAACATTTCAACGAGATCGATGCGCTCGGCCGGGGTAAAGCTCTCCTCGACGATCCGGGCCAGCGGAAAGATCTGCTGCGACTGGTCGGCCCGGCCTTCGGCCGCCGCCATAAGTTCGTGCGCCTCGTCCTCCGTCAAGCCGAAACGCGAGCGCAGCAGCCCCTGGATGGCCTGCCGCTCGCGCGGGTCGAAAACGTCGTCCATCCGCGCCGCCACGACCAGCAGGCCGGCGGCCGCCCAGCGCCGGTCGTCGGTCTCGGCGATGGCCCGGCCGAGCAAAACGGCCCGATCGCCGAGGAATTCGCGCAATCGCTCGAACATCGTCCTGCACTATCATGGGCCGGCGCGGCCTGGCAACAAACGCGGCCGGACGCCCGCGCGCGGCGCCAGCATGATCGTTCTTAAGCGCGGTCGGTTGCAGACGTGAATCAGGCTTGAGAATTTGAATCAGAGCAGACTTCACGGGTCAGCTTGATTTAAGCTGACCCGATCTTGCTCTGGGCTCAATCCTCGCCCTTCAGAGGCGGTGGGTCGGCGCCGGCGATCGGCCTTGGTCGGACGGCCGCTGCCGGCCTCGCGCGGGGCCAGCGCGTCGGCAGCCGGCGGTGGCGCCACCGGCGGATCGAGATCCTCGTAGAGCGTTCGCGCCTCGGCCGGCGGGCCGCGCCGCAGCCCCAGCGCCAGGACGCGGATCACCCGGATATGCGGCCCCAGCGGGAAGGTCAGGACGGCGCCGGGCCGCACCGGCTGGTGCGCCTTGTGGATCAGGGTGCCGTCGAGCCGCAGCCGGCCGCGGCACCGGAGCGACGAGGCCTGTGTCCGGCTCTTGCAGAAGCGGGCGAACCACAGCCACTTGTCGAGCCTGAGCGCGGCTTCGCCTGCCGCCGCCATCAGCCCGGGCCGCCGCAGCGCTGCAGCTTGGCGAGGGCGGAATTGGCCGGCGCCGGCTGGCGCCGCGGCCCTGCGCGGCGAGCCGCGGCCCCGGGCGACGAAGACGGCAAGCTCGCCCTCGCCCTGGCGGCGATAGCCCAGCCCCTGCAGCAGCCCGGCCAGCGCCGCGCCATGGCAGCCGACGGTGGCGCCGAGCGCCTCGGTGGCGACGAACGGCACGAACGGCGCGCCGGCGCAGCTGGCGGGCCTGCCGCGCCAGCTGCTCCAGCGCCTCCGGCCGTACCGCCCCCCGGTCGCCCAGCAGGCGATAGCCGATCGCCTGGTAGAACTCGGCCGGCACGGCCGGGTCGGCGAGCCAGGCTGGGCGACCGGCGCCGCGGCAGCGGCGGCAGCGGCCGGCCGCGATGGAGGCGCCCCAGAGCAGGCCCAGGAGCGGCGGAAGTCGCGCTGCGCCAGCTCGGGCAGCCAGACGCTGTGGGCGCCGAGCCGCAGGCCGAGCCGGGCCAGCGCCTTGCGATCGCCGCCGGCCAGCGCCGCCAGCTGGGTCGCCAGCGCCGCCCGCGGCACCAGGCCGAGCGCCTCGACCAACTGGAAGGCGATGCCGCGCGGAGCGCCGGCGAGCGGCGCGTCGCGCAGCCGGAGCAGCGGCTTCAGCCGGTCATCGAGATAGGTCGCGAGCCACGCCACCAGGCGGCGCCGCACCCGCTCGCGGCCCGGCCCGTCGATCACCGGCCGGCAGCGGCTCGAGCCGGGGCGCCAGCGGCGCCTCGCCGGCGAGCAGCCGGGCCACCGGATCCGTCCCAGGTCCTCGCCGCCGGGGGTCAGCGCGAAGGCGTCGTCCGGCAGGGCCTCGAAGCGGGCGAGCCGCACCGGCAGCTCGGCGGCAAGCGCCCGGCGCGCCGCGGTCAGCAGCGGCCGCGCCTCGTCGCCGACCGCGTCGCCGTCCGGGCTCGAAGCGGAAGCCGGCAAGGTGGCCGACGCGATGGCCCTCGACGACGATCTCGCCGGCCCGGGTGACGGCGCCGATCAGCGCGCCGCCATCCTTGAGCCGGCGCGCCAGCATGGCATGCCGGCGGTCGACGAAGCGCTGGGTCAGCCGGTCATGCAAGGCATCCGACAGGCGATCCTCGATCGCCCGGCTGCGCTCCTGCCAATGGACCGGATCGTCGAGCCAGGCGGCGCGATGGGCGACGAAGGTCCAGGTGCGGATATGGGCGATGCGGCCGACCAGCGTATCGATGTCGCCCTCGACGCGGTCGAGCCGGGTGATCTGGGCCGCCACCCAGTCGGCCGGCAGGCGTCGGCCGGTGCGAGGTGGCGGAAGATCTGACCGAGCAGCCCGGATATGGGCGTCGCTGAGGATCTTGCGGAAATCGGGCACCTGGCAGACTTCCCAGAGCAGCCGCACCCGCGGCCGGCGCGGCCAGCCGGGCGAACTCCGGGTGCGTCGACAGGCGCCTGCAGCGCCTGCTGGTCGTCCGGTTCGCGCACCCTGACCAGGATCGGCGAGGGCGGCCGGTCGAGCGAGGCGACGCAGCAGCCGGCGCCGAATGGAAATGCCGGTCGTTGCGCCACATCATCGCGGTCAGCGGGTCGAAGCGGTGGTTTTCGATCGCCTCCACCAGCTCGGGGTCGAGCGGGCCGAGCTCGGCCGTGGTGCCGAAAGTGCCGTCGTTCATGTGGCGGCCGGCGCGGCCGGCGATCTGCGCCAGCTCGACCGTGGCAGGCGCCGCGGGCTGCGCCCGTCGAACTTGCGCAAGGCGGCGAACGCGACATGGTCGAGGTCCATGTTGAGGCCCATGCCGATGGCGTCGGTCGCCACCAGGTAATCGACCTCGCCGGCCTGGTAGAGGTCGATCTGGGCGTTGCGGGTGCGCGGGCTGAGCGCCCCCATGACGACGGCCGTGCCGCCGCGCTGGCGGCGCACCAGCTCGGCCAGGCCATAGACGTCGGCCGCCGAGAAGGCGACGACCGCGCTGCGCGGCGGCAGGCGGGTCAGCTTCTTGACGCCGGCATAGCTGAGCGTCGAGAAGCGCGGCCGGGTGATGAGCTCGGCCTCGGGCACCAGCCGGCGCAGCAGCGGCCGGATGGTCTCGGCGCCGAGGAACATCGTTTCCTCCTCGCCGCGGGCGTGAGCAGCCGTTCGGTGAAGACGTGGCCGCGCTCGGCGTCGGCGGCGAGCTGGATCTCGTCGACGGCGAGGAAGGCGACGGGGCGGTCGAGCGGCATGGCTTCGACGGTGCAGATGAAATAGCGCGCGCCGGGCGGGATGATCGCTCTTCCCCGGTGATCAGCGCCACCGCGCGGCGCCCTTGACCTGACGTTGATCGTAGTTCTCGCGCGCCAGCAGGCGCAGCGGGAAGCCGATCATGCCGGATCGTGGCCCAGCATGCGCTCGATCGCGAAATGCGTCTTGCCGGTGTTGGTCGGGCCGAGGACGGCCGTCAGCCGGCCGGCAGCGCTGGTAAGCGGCATCGGCCCACCTTCGCGCGCGGCTATGGCCGAAGCAAGGCCTCAACCCGCGACTAACCGGAGACCATCGGCTCCAATTTGTTGCAGCCGATCACCGGCCCGTGGTCGGCACGCTGCACGATCACCGCCGCGCCGAGGCCCGGTTGCAGGCTGGCATCCTCGATCGTCCAGCTCGCCGCCGCGCCGTCCCAGCGGCTCAGCACTTCCAGGCGGCGCACGATGTTGAAGTTGTCGAGCATGCGGCCCTGGTTCTCGCCGCTGGCGACCGGCGTCGAGTGACGACGGTCGTAGATCGCGAGCGTCACATCGGCGGGCAGGCCTTCGAGCGGGAAGGCGGCGAGCTTGACGGTAAGCGCGCCGCCCGAGGCGCGTGACAACTCGGGCGTGGCGCGCCTGGTCGAGCGGCGCTGCGCTTCGCCCAACAAGCGCTCGATGCCGGCACGCTCGCGGCCGGTGTCGTGGCCGATGTCCTCGACCACCATCTCCGGCGTGTAGACGTAACGCTGTTTCAGCACGCGCGCATAAGCGCGCTGGCGGTCGGTGGTGGCACGCGTCGCGAAGGCATCCTTCCAGCCGATGTAGTCCCAGTATTCGACATGGAACGACAGCGCGACGATGTCGGGTCTGCTTGGCCAGCACGCCGAGATAGGCATCGGCCGGCGGGCAGGAGCTGCAGCCCTGCGAGGTGAAGAGCTCGATCTCCACGGTCCTTCGATAGGGGCAAGCGTCTTGGCCGGCACGACGCGGGCGCCCGCGACCGCAACGCCCGCCGCCGCGGCGCCGCCGATCAGCAGGGACCGCCGCCCAGGACCCGGAAACTTTCGCCATGACACAAAGATGCGCGCGCTGGGCCCTTCCTGCCAATCAACAAACGGTTAGTCGGCAATCACGGCAGATCGCGCTCACTGGACTCTCTTTAGGTAATATTATAACAATTCCCATCATGCATGAGCCTGTCTCGCCCGGACCTGCGCTGCTCGCGATGAGCGCGCCCGCTCGCATTGCGGCTGCGCTTGGCGTGTCGGCCTTGCTGTGGCTCGCCGCATGGTGGGCGCTGTGAACGCGGCCCTTCGCCTTGTGAACCTGACGGTGAGCTACGACCGTCATCCGGCGGTGCATCACGTATCGGCGGAAATTCCGGCAGCCGAGATGACGGCCATCGTCGGCCCCAACGGGGCCGGCAAGAGCACGCTGCTAAAGGCCTTGCTGGGTCTCGCGCCGCACATCGAGGGCCGCATCGAAACGACGGCCAAGCGCATCGCCTACCTGCCGCAGCAGGCGGAGATCGACCGCTCCTTCCCGATCTCGGTGTTCGACACCGTGCTGCTCGGCCGCTGGTCGCGCTTCGGCGGCTTCGGCGCGGCCAAGCATGTCGATATCCACGACGCGCAGCATGCCATCGAGGCGGTCGGATTGTCGGGCTTCGAGCGCCGGCCGATCGACACGCTGTCGGTCGGCCAGTTCCAGCGCGTGCTGTTCGCCCGGCTGCTGCTGCAGGACGCCGATCTCGTCCTGCTCGACGAGCCGTTTGCCGCCATCGATTTCAAGACCGTCGCCGACCTCATGGCTGTGATCCGGCGCTGGCGCGCCGAGCAGCGCACGGTGATCGCGGTCCTGCACGATCTCGACCAGGTGCGCCGTGACTTCCCCAATGCGCTCCTATGGCGCGCGAGCTGGTCGATGCCGGCCCGACCGCCAGGGTGCTGTCGGCCGAGAACCTGTTGCGCGCCCGCGCCATGGCCGAGGCCTGGGACGAGCACGCCGACGCCTGCGACGTGCCGATGCGGCTCAGCGCCTGACGGCGTCGCCATGCTTTACGAATATCTGATCGAGCCGTTCGCGGATTTCGGCTTCATGCGCCGCGCCCTGGTGGCAGTCTCGGCGCTGTCGGTCGGCGGCTCGGCGATCGGCGTGCTCCTGATCCTGCGGCGCATGAGCCTGATGGGCGACGCGCTCGCTCATTCCCTGCTGCCCGGCGCGGCGCTCGGCTTCCTGCTGGGTGGTCTGTCATTGCCGGCGATGAGCCTGGGCGGCTTCCTGGCCGGCGTCGCCACCGCGCTGATCTCGGGTGTCATCGCCCGCTTCTCCAGCATGCGTGAGGATGCGAGCTTCGCCGCGGCCTATCTGACCGCGATGGCGCTCGGCGTGCTGATCGTGTCGTTGCGCGGCTCGGCGGTCGACCTGATGAACATCCTGTTCGGCGCCATCCTTGCCGTCGACGAGGCCGCGCTGGTGCTGGTGGTCTCGACGGCCATGCTGACCCTGGTCGGCCTCGCCGCGATCTATCGGCCGCTGGTCGTCGAATGCTTCAACCCGGCTTCCTGGCCGCCATGGGCATCAGGGGCTCGGTCTATCACTACCTGTTCCTCTCGCTGGCAGTGCTGAACATGGTGGCGGGCTTTCAGGCGCTCGGCACCTTGATGGCGCTCGGCCTGATCCTGCTGCCTGCCGTCGCCGCCTCGTTCTGGCGCGCGAAGTGTGGTCGATGACCCTGGTCGCCGCACCGATGGCCTTCGCCTCGGCGCTCATCGGCCTGCTGGTGTCCTTCCACGCCGGCCTGCCGTCGGGCCCGGTGATCGTGCTGTTCGCCAGCCTGTTCTTCCTGGGCTCGTTGCTGCTGGGCTCGCGCGCCTCGGTGCGCGCCCGGCTCTCGCATCCGGTGCATCTGCGCGGCTAACCTCCTTGGCTGCTTTGCAGCTTCGGAGGTCGGGGCCTGCCCTCCGTAGCTGCGAAGCAGCGAAGGAGGGTAGACTGCCGCCATGGCTGACACTCCTTCACCCGTGCCCGGCGTCACGCTGAAGACGATCGAGACCAACAACATCGACATGCGCGAGGCGGAGATGGGCACCGGTCCAATGGTGCTGTTCTGTCATGGCTGGCCCGAGAGCTGGTATTCGTGGCGCCATCAGCTTACGCTGGTGAGCGCGGCCGGCTTCCGCGCCGTGGCGCCGGACATGCGCGGCTATGGCGGCAGGGAGGCACCCTAGCCGATCGACCAGTACACGCAGCTGCATCTGGTGGGCGACATCGTCGGGCCGGTCACGGCGCTGGGCGAGAGCCAGGCGGGTGATCGTGGGCCATGATTGGGGCGCGCCGGTGGCGTGGAACAGCGCGCTATTGCGCCCCGACATGTTCCGCGCCGTGGTCGGCATGAGCGTGCCGTGGGACGCCGCCTCCCATGTCGATGTGCTGAGCGCGCTGGAGAAGCTCGGCATCAAGACCTTCTACATGCAGTATTTCCAGCGCCCCGGCGTGGCCGAGGCGGAGTTCGAAAAGGACATCGCCAACACCCTGCGCCGCATTTATTTCTCCGGCTCCCGGCGATGCGCCCGAGCGCAGCACTCTTCGGTGTGCTGGACGAGGGCGGCGGCTTTCTCGACAAGACGGTCAATCCGGAGAAATTGCCGGCCTGGCTGAGCCAGGCCGATCTCGATTACTTCACCGGCGAATTCAAACGCGCGGGATTTCGCGGCGGCTTGAATTGGTATCGCAACTTGAGGCGAAATTGGGAGCTGTTTGCGCCCTGGCGCGGCCAGCCGATCCGCCAGCCATCCTTGTTCATCGCCGGCAGCCGGGATGGGGTGCTGAAATTCCCCGCCTCGATGGAAGCAGGATCGAAGCGCCTTTCCACAAACCCTGCCCGGCATCCGCGGCTCGCTGATCGTCGAGGGCGCCGGCCACTGGATCCAGCAGGAGCGGCCGGAGGCGGTCAACAAGGCGCTGGTCCGGATTTCTTCAAGGGGCTGTGA
>CAWEXD010000007.1:0-177500 GCA_963812945.1 uncultured Candidatus Rokubacteria bacterium
TAGGCACCCGAGCCCACCCGGGCAAGGAAAGAACGTGGGGAGACGAACGCCAGACAGGAAGCGGCCGGAGCGGCCGGCGCCATCGGCGCCTCTCGCGCGGGGCCCGACCGCCGCGGGCACGGCGCAGAGGCGGCGCCGATGAGCCGGCCGCGAGCCGGCGGCGGACCTCGGGGAGCACGGCGCGGCCCAGGAGCTCGAGGCCCCCCAATATGTCGGCCTGCGGCATTCCCGGCCAGCTGATCCGCATGGTGGCGTGGGTGACGCCCGCCCGGTGCTGGGCCAGGAGCGCCTCGATAACCTGCGGCGGGCGACCCCACGGCGAAGCGATTCGCGGCCAGCCGGCGGAGCTGCGCCGCCTGGCGCGGCGGGGTCGAGCGCGATGCCGGGAATCCCCCACGACAGGTACGCCGCGTACTTGGCCAGGAGGTACGGCGCGGCCCGGCGGATCGCCGTCTCCTCGACGGCAAGCGCACGCCCACCTCGATCAGGCGGCAGACGTGCGGGCTCGGCGGGAGGCCCGCGGCGCCCCGGGCCGCCGCGAAGGCCTTCGACTCGGCGGCGAACTCGTCGACCGTCGGCACCGGCACGACCATCCAGCCGTCCGCGATGCGGGCCGCCCGCGCGATCCCGGCCGGCACCTGCGAGCCGACGAGGATAGGCGGCCGCGGCCGCTGGAGCGGCCGGGGGCGGATCGTCACGCCGTCGAGTCGCCAGTGCCGCCCCTGATGGGTGACCCCGTCCTCGGTCCAGAGCCGGCGAATGATCTCGATCCCCTTGACGAGCCGGCTCACGCGCTCGGCCATCGGGATGCCGAAGATGGCGAACTCCTTCTCGGCCGGTAGCCGAGCCCCACGCCGAGCAGGAACCGCCCGCCGGTGATCACGTCCAGGAAGGCGCCGATCTCGGCCACCTTGACCGGGTTGTGGAGCGGCAGGAGAATCAGGTTGGTGCCGACCTGGAGCCCCTCGGCCTCGGCCGCCAAGCGCTGGAGGAAGGGCAGCAGCGGAAAGTAGTGGAAGCCCGGGGTCGCGTGGTGCTCCCCGCCCCAGATCGAGTCGAAGCCGAGGGCTCGGATGAGCCGCACCTGCTCCACAGCCTCGGCGAAGCGGCGCGCCGGATCGTCGCCGGCGGGGCGCCGCGCGTTCACGTAGATACCGAGCTGCATCCGCCGCGTCCTCCGTGTGGCATGCTCGCGCGCGAGTCGGCGGCCGAGCGGGCGCCGGGTTCGCCCTGAGGTTACACTCGAACGCATGGATGCGCTCGCGAGCGTCCACTCTGCGATCCGAGCCTGGTTCGGCTTCCCTACGGTCGTCGTGTTGGCTGGTCGCTCGCGGCGCACCTGCAACGCACTGTCAATCCCTCTCTCCCGTAGGGAGAGGGCCGGGATGAGCGGAACATGCCTTCTCCCTCCACTGCACGGCTTTCTTGCTATCAGAGAGCTTCTCGGCCATCGGTCTGGTCCTCGTGGGCTGCAGTGCGGCAGCTCAGACCACGACCCACGTGTCCGCCACGTCGACCACGAGCGCGACTGTCCCCACGGCTGCAAGCACGACGCCCATGCTCGCGACAGCAGCGGACGAAAAGGCCTGGTCCTTCTCGGCCTCCGTCTACACCTACATCGTGCCGGAGGACGACGACGACTACGCCCAGCCCACCATCACTGCGGATCGCGGCTGGCTGCACCTCGAAGCTCGTTACAACTACGAAGCCCTGAGGACTGGATCCGCCTGGCTGGGCTACATGTTTGCCGGTGGCAACACGCTGGGGTGGACATTCACTCCGATGCTCGGTGGCGTGTTCGGAGACATCAGTGGCATTGCACCGGGCTACAAGGGCTCGTTGCGGTGGCGGAAGCTCGAATTCTACAGCGAGGGCGACGTAGTCTTCGACACGGGCGACCTTTCGCACAGCTTCTTCTACAATTGGTCCGAGCTGAGCCTCACGCCCGTGGACTGGTTTCGCTTTGGCCTCGTGACGCAGCGCACGCGCGTTTACGAAACCGATCGCGAGATCCAACTCGAGGTGTGCTCGTCGGCTTCTCGTGGTCGAGGAAGAGCACGGCGGTCGATCTGACGACCTACGTATTCAACGTGGATGACAGCAAACCCACGGTCGTGCTCGCGGTCACCCTGAGTTTCTGCAACGCCCATCGCAGGATCCCGCGCCCGCGCCGGGCCCGCTCCGGGCCATAGGGTACACTCGACCCGATGGACGCGCTCACCGGCTTCCACCCGGCGGTCCGCGCCTGGTTCGCCCGGCGCTTCCCCCAGGGACCGA
Organism: uncultured Candidatus Rokubacteria bacterium; assembly: GCA_963812945.1. GTDB lineage: Bacteria > Methylomirabilota > Methylomirabilia > Rokubacteriales > DASRDR01 > DASRDR01. The sequence goes on from CAWEXD010000007.1 coordinate 2,278, forward strand.
CGGCGCCGCAGGAGGCGGGCTGGCCCGCGATCCGGAGCGGCGCCGACACGCTGATCGCGGCGCCCACCGGCTCCGGCAAGACCCTGGCGGCCTTTCTCGTCGGGATCGACCAGCTGTTCCGGGCCGCCCAGGCCAACCCCGGCGGGGACCTCCTGACCGAGGTCGTCTACGTCTCGCCGCTCAAAGCGCTGGCCACCGACATCCGGGAGAACCTCGAGCGCCCGCTGGCGGAGATCCGCGCGATCGCGCGGGAGCTCGGCCTCGAGGTGCCCGAGCTCCGGGCGGTCGTTCGAACCGGCGACACGACCTCGACCGCGCGCGCGGCCATGCTCCGGCAGCCCCCCCACCTCCTCATCACCACGCCCGAGTCGCTCTATCTCCTCGTCACGGCCGAGCGGAGCCGCGAGCGGCTCCGGCGCGTGCGGACCGTCATCGTGGACGAGATCCACGCGGTCGCCCGGGACAAGCGCGGCTCGCACCTCGCCCTCACGCTCGAGCGCCTGGAAGCCCTCGCCGACCAGCGACCCCAGCGGATCGGGCTCTCGGCCACCCAGCGGCCGATCGAGACGGTGGCGCGCCTCCTGGTCGGCGCGGGCCCGGCGCGGAGCGGACCGGACGGTCGCGCCGCCTGCCGCGTCGTCGACCTGGGACACGGCCGCACGCTCGACCTCGCGATCGAGCTGCCCGAGAGCGAGCTCGAGGCCGTCCCGTCCCACGAGCAGTGGGGCGAGATCCTCGACCGGATCGCCGGCCACGTGCGCGCGCACCGGACGACGCTCGTCTTCGTGAACACCCGCCGGCTGGCGGAGCGGGTGGCGCACCTCCTGGGAGAGCGGCTCGGCGAGGGACGGGTCGCCGCCCACCACGGGAGCCTCTCCAAGGACCGCCGGCAGCGGCTCGAGGCGCGCCTCCGGGCCGGCGATCTGGCGGCGCTCGTGGCCACCGCCTCGCTCGAGCTGGGCATCGACATCGGGCCGGTGGAGCTCGTGTGTCAGATCGGCTCCCCGCGCAGCATCGCCACCCTTCTCCAGCGCGTCGGCCGGTCGGGCCACGCCCGCGGCGCCACGGCGAAGGGGCGCGTCTATCCGACCACGCGGGACGAGCTGGTGGAGGCGACGGCGTTGCTCCGCGCGGTCCGCGCGGGCCAGCTGCGACCGGGTCCTCCCGCCGCATGCCCCGCTCGACGTGCTCGCGCAACAGGTCGTGGCCGCCTGCGCCGCCGATCCCTGGCCGGAGGACCAGCTCTTCGCCCTCGTGCGGCGCGCCGCGCCCTACGCCGACCTCGGCCGCGAGGACTTCGACGCGGTCGTGGCCATGCTCGCGGACGGGATCCAGACCGGCCGCGGCCGCCGCGGCGCGTATCTCCACCGCGACCGGATCCACGGCGTCCTCCGGGGGCGGCGGGGCGCCCGCCTCGCCGCGCTGACGTCGGGCGGCGCGATCCCCGAGACGGCCGACTACCGCGTCGTGGCGGATCCCGACGATACGACCGTGGGCACCGTCAACGAGGACTGGGCCATCGAGAGCATGGCGGGCGACGTGTTCCTCCTGGGCAGCACGTCCTGGCGGATCCGGCGCGTCGAGGCCGGCATCGTCCGGGTGGTGGACGCCCAGGGCGCGCCCCCGTCCATCCCCTTCTGGCTCGGGGAGGCGCCCGCCCGCACCGCCGAGCTGTCGGCCGCCGTGTCGGAGCTGCGGGAGGCCCTCGAGGCGCGGCTGGCGGCGGGCGACGCGCCCGGGGCCGCGGCGTGGCTCCTGGCGGAGGCGGGGGTCGACACGCGCGTCGCCTCCGAGGTCGTGCGCTACCTCGGGGCGGCCCATGGCGCCCTCGGCGCGCTGCCGACGCAGCGCCAGGTCGTGTTCGAGCGCTTCTTCGACGAGACGGGCGGCATGCAGCTCGTCGTCCACGCGCCGTACGGCGGCCGGGTCAACCGGGCGCTCGGCCTGGCCCTCCGGAAGCGCTTCTGCCGGCGCTTCGACTTCGAGCTCCAGGCGGCGGCCAGCGACGACGCGGTCGTGCTCTCCCTCGGCCCCGGCCAGAGCTTCCCGCTCGACGAGGTGCCGCGCTTCCTCTCGCCGGCCAGCGCGGAGGACGTCCTGGCGCAGGCGCTGCTCCTGTCGCCGATGTTCCAGGTGCGGTGGCGGTGGAATCTCGGCCGGGCGCTGGTCGTCCTGCGCCAGCGCGGCGGCCGCCGGACGCCGCCGCCCATCCAGCGCATGGAGGCCGACGACCTGATGGCCGCGGTGTTCCCCGCGCTCGCCGCCTGCCAGGAGAACACCGCCGCGGGGCCGATCGAGATCCCCGACCATCCCATCGTGCGCCAGACCCTCCACGACTGCCTCCACGAGGCCACCGACGCCGCGGGGCTCGTGACGCTGCTCGAGGGCTTCCGGTCGGGCGCGGTGCGGGCCGTGTTCCGGGAGACGACGGAGCCGTCGCCGCTCGCGCACGAGATCCTGAACGGGCGCCCCTACACGTTCCTCGACGACGCGCCGCTGGAGGAGCGCCGCACCCGCGCGGTCGCGCTCCGCCGCGGGCTCCCCGAGACGGCGCGGGACCTGGGCCAGCTCGACCCCGAGGCGATCGCCCGGGTCCGCGAGGAGGCGCGGCCCGACTGCCGCGACGCCGAGGAGCTCCACGATCTCCTCCTCGAGCTGGTCGTGATGCCGCCGGAGCCGGCCTTCGAGGCCTGGTGGGCGCACCTCGCCGCCGCCGGGCGCGCGGCCCGCCTCGTGACGGCGTCGGGGCCGCGCTGGCTCGCGGCCGAGCAGCGCCCGCGCGTGGAGGCGCTGTTTCCGGGGGCGCCGATCGAGCCCGACGTGCGGCTGCCCGCCGCGCTCGCCGGGGAGGCCGACGCGGAGGAGGCCGCCGTCGCCCTCGTCCGCGGTCATCTCGCGCGGCTCGGCCCGTGCACGGTCGCCGATCTGGCCGCGCGCACCGGCCTCGCCGCGACGGCCGTTCACGCGCCGCTCGCCCGCCTCGAGGCCGAGGGGGTCGTGCTGCGCGGCCGGTTCGAGCCCGGCCGGGCGGACGGAGACGGGGCGGCGGCCGTGGAATTCTGCGACCGGCGCCTCCTCGCGCGGATCCACCGGTACACGACCGAGCGGCTCCGGCGCGAGATCGAGCCGGTCACCGCCCAGGATCTCGTCCGCTTCCTCCTCCGGTGGCAGCACGTCGCGCCCGGAACCCAGCTCGAGGGGCGGCGGGGACTGCTCGCCGCGGTCGAGCAGCTTCAGGGCTTCGAGGTGGCGGCCGGCGCCTGGGAAGCCTCCGTGCTGCCGGCGCGCGTGACGGGCTACCGGCCGGAGTGGCTCGACGACCTGTGCCTGTCCGGGGAAGTCGCGTGGGCGCGCCTCGCGGTTCGCGGCGCGGCAGCCGACGAGGGCGAGCCCGGCGAGACGCCGGGCCGCGGAGGCCTGACCCCTTCCCGCGCCACGCCCGTCAGCTTCCTCGTGCGCGAGAACCTGCCGTGGCTCCTCGCCGCCGCGCGGGGCGGCGCGGAGCCGATCGCGCCGGGGCCCGGTCCCACGAAAGACGTGCTCGAGTGCCTCCGGGCGCGGGGCGCCCTCTTCTTCCACGATCTCGTCACGGCCACCCGGCGCCTGCCCGTCGAGGTGACGGAGGCCTTGTGGGACCTGGTCGCCCGCGGCGTGGTGACCGCGGATGGCTTCGGGAGCGTGCGGACGCTCCTGAGCGCGCGGGCCCGGTGGGCGCGGCGGGCCGCGCGGCCGGGGCCCGGGGAGCGCCTGCGCCGCGCCGCCCAGCGCGCGGGCGGCGGTGAGGGGCGCTGGGCGCTCGTGCCGTCCCCGCCCGGGGCCGGGAGCGTCGATCGGGAAACCCTCGCCGAGGCCGTCGCCGAGCAGCTCCTCGCCCGATGGGGCGTGGTGTTCCGTGATCTGATCGCCCGCGAGACCCTCGCCGTCCCCTGGCGCGAGGTGCTCTGGGCGCTCCGGCGGCTCGAGGCCCGCGGGACGGTGCGGGGCGGCCGGTTCGTCACGGGCTTCGTGGGCGAGCAGTTCGCCCTCCCCGAGGCCGTCGAGGGTCTCCGGCAGACGCGTCGCCGCGAGCGCCAGGGGGAGGTCGTGCGCCTCGCCGCCGTCGACCCCCTGAACCTGGTCGGCATCCTCACGCCGGGCCCCCGCGTCGCGGCCGTGCGCGGCAACACGGTCGTCTACGAGGACGGCGCCCCGATCGCCCCGGAAAGGAGGCAGGATGCTCCAGCTCCGTCCAGGCTGCGAGTGCTGTGATCGTGATCTGCCCGGCGATTCGCCGAACGCGATGATCTGCTCGTTCGAGTGCACGTTCTGCCGCGCGTGCGCCGAGGGGCGGCTCGGCGGGCAGTGCCCGAACTGCGGCGGCGAGCTGGTTCCGCGCCCGATCCGCCCGGCCGACCGGCTCCTGCGATATCCCGCCTCGACCGAGCGCGTCTTCAAGCCCGACGGCTGCCGCACCCTCGCCTGACTCCGTCCGCGGCCCAGCGCCAGGGCACGTGAAGGCCACCCGGCCAACCCTGATCGCGGCCACCGGTCTCGTGGTCGCGACAGTGGCCGGCCTCGTCTCGCACCGCGCCGGCAGCGGGTGGGTTGCCATCGTCCAGACCCAGGTCGTCGGGATCGCATACCTCGTCGCGGGCGCCGTCGCCTGGCGCCGCCGCCCGGACAACGCGACCGGCCCGCTCCTCGTGGCGATCGGGTACAGCTGGTACATCCCGGAGTTCCAGGCCGCGCCCATGCCCGCCGTCGCCGGGCTGGCATTCGCGACCCGCCGGCTGATCAACGCGCTCTCGGCCTACCTCATGCTCGCCTTCCCATCCGGCCGCCTCGGCCCCAGGCGACATCGCCTCGCCATGGCCCTCGTGATCGCCATCCCCGCCATCCAGATGCCGGCGCGCTTGCTGCTGGTGGATCGAATCCCCGCGGTCCTCGGGTACGTCGGTCCGGTCCCCGTCCTGGGCTGCGACTGCGTCAACCCGTTTGCGCTGGCGCCCGCCCCGGCCCTGTTCGAGAGCATCGAGCGCTGGACGGGATTCCTGTCAGTCGCGGCCGCGCTGATCATCCTGGGTCTCGTGATCCAGCGCCTGACCTCCGCGACCGCGCCGATGCGTCGCGTGCTCTGGCCGGTCCTCTTTGGCGCGCTCGTCGGGCTGGCCCTCTTCGCATTCACCGTGCTCTCCTCCACGCTGGCCATGGACACGGCGTTGACGAACGCGCTGGGCTGGGTGCTCGTCTTCGCGCGGGCGGCGATTCCGATCGGGTTCCTCGTCGGCCTCCTTCGGATGCAGATGGACAAGGCCGCGGTCGCCACTCTGGTCATGGGGCTCCGCGGCACACGCACGCCGGGCTCGCTCGAGCGTTCGATCGCCGACGCCCTCCACGACCCCGCCGTGAGGCTGGGCTACTGGTCGCCGGCGGCCGGCGCGTACGTCGACGGCACGGGCAAGCGGCTGACCTTGCCCGAGCGGGGATCGGGCTTGTCAGTGACCTTCGTGGAGCGGGCCGACGAACCCCTCGGCGCGATCGTCCACGATGCGGTGCTCGACCACGACAAGGCGCTCCTCGACGCGGTGTCGGCCGCGTTCGCCCTGGCCGTCGACCGGGACCGGCTCGCCTCGAGCGTCCGCGCCCAGGCCGCGGACGCACGGCAGCTACCCAGCGGCCCGGTGACCTTCCTGTACGCGGACGTCGAGAGCTCGACGGTCTTGCTCGACCGGCTCGGCGAGCGGTACGCCACCGTCCTGGCCGAAGAGCGGCGCCTCCTTCGAACCATCGTCCGGGAGCACGACGGCTTCGAAATCGACTCGCGGGCCGACGAGTTCTTCGCCGCGTTCCCGGAGGCCGGGGATCCGGTCGGCGCGGCGCTCACGATCCAGCGACGGCTGCGTGATCACGCCTGGCCCGATGGCGCGGCCGTCCGGGTTCGGATCGGGCTTCACCGTGGCCAGCCGCAGATGACCGACGAGGGCTACGTCGGCCTCGACGTGCATCGCGCGACGCGGATCGGTTCGGCGGGCCACGGCGGGCAGATCCTCCTGTCGGAGGCCGTGCGGCAGCGAATCGAACCGCGCCTGCCGCCCGAGGCGACCGTGCAGCGGCTCGGAGCGTTCAGCCTGAAGGGTCTGCCCGGGGTGGAGTCGATCTCGCAGCTCACCGTGCCGGACCTGCCGGGCGCATTCCCCCCGCTGCGCCTCGAGACGCCGGCGCGGGTCACCGACTGAACCCCGCCCGGCGGCCTCCTCCCAGGGTCGCCGTCGATTCCGGCCGGGCGTGGGCGCGTCAGCGCGGCGGCGCGAGCAGGGCGAGGAAGAGGGCGCGGGCGTCGGAGCCCGTCCAGGCTCGGGGGCCGATGGCGCGGCCCACGATGGCGCCGTCGCGCCCGATCACGAAGGTCGTGGGCGTCGCGCGGATCCCGTAGCTCTCGCTGATGCGACCGTCGACGTCGAGAACGACGGGCGCCTGGTAACCGCGGTCGGCCACCGCCCGGGCCACCTTGGCCCGGTCCTCGTGGAGGTTGACCAGCATCACGCTCACCCCCTGGGACTCCCACTCCCGGTGCACCTGGTTGATCGAGGGCAACTCCCTCGTGCAATGGGGTCACCAGGTCGTCCAGAAGTAGAGCAGGACGACGCGCCCGCGCAGATCGGCCAGGCGCACGGTCTTGCCCCCGAGGGTCGGCGCCTCGAAGCCCGGCGCCTCGACCTTCTGGGCGGGCCGGCTGAGGTTGAGCGCCTCCAGGAGCGCCACGGGCACGTTCGCCCAGGCGGCGCCGGTCACACCGAGCAGGACGCCGGTCAGGGTCACGCCCAGCGCGCGTCGCACGGCCGGCCCTCGCATGCGCCCATCATACACGCCCCCGGCGCGGCGCCATGGAGGGGTCGGACCGCGCGCCTCGGCTCCTCGATCCGGCCCGATTCAGGGCCGATACACCTCGGCCTCCGGGTAGAAGGCGTACCAGCCGAACCAGTAGACCACGTGCCCACCGACTCGGGGCAGCGTGCGGCCGGTCGAAAGCTGGACGAGCTGCTCTTCCTCGACGCGCCAGCGCGCGCCTGTCGCCGGCTCGACGAGCTCGCCCGGTACCGCGCCAGCCTGGAGCGTCGTCATCCCACGCTCGTACGCCCGAGCCGAGCGGGAGTCCGCCTGGCCCAGTACCAGGACATTGGTCGCCCCCACGCGGTCGTTCACTACCGGGGTCCGTCGGAGCGCGTCGAGCGGGTAGACCTTGTGGCCGACGCCGAGCCGGACGGCAAAGACGAGATCCTTGGTGCGCAGCTGGTCGCTCCGCGGCGACACGGGGAACATCGTGTCCGGGCTCGCGAAGTAGCGGCCGTACGGACGGCCCGGGCTGTACTCCCGCGCGTGCCCGGTGTTGAGGTCGAGCACCGTCGTGTCCGGGTGCGCGGTCCGCCACTCCCGCCAGCTCGTGACTACGACCGGCAGCACCGTCAGCCGCACCCCGCTGCGGGCCAGCCGTCCGACCACGGGCTCCCCCCGCAGATGGTTCCAGAGGGAGTTCGTCTCGCGATCGTACATGAGCTTGTTCGATCGAAAGAGCAGACCCGAGGACCCGAAGGTGTACGTCGTGCCCTGCGCGGTCGCCTGGTAGAGGGTCCCCGACCCGCAGAGCGTTCAGTAGGCCAGGGCGACCGGCACGCCTCCGACAATGTCGTTCGCCATCTCGTGCCAGTCCATGATGCGGTGCGGATACGCTCGACTCTGCCCGTTCAGGGTCACCCCGAAGACCGGCTCGTCGTCGGTGAGGTAGGTCGCCCGGGCCGCGGGGATGCTCGCCGGGTTGACGAGAGCCGGGATCCCATCCTTGGCCACCCCGCCCCAGACGATCTCCTCCATTCGAATCCGCGCCGGAATCCCGGGCGTGAACCACTCGAGGAACGCCGGATCGATGAGGCTCAGGAGCCGGCCCTTCCAGGCGATGAACTCCGGCGGCGGCGTGATGTCGGCCTGCTTCTGCAGCCACTCGACCCACCGAGGCCAGGCGGCCCCGAAGCGCTGGCCGGAGAGCGTCTCGAGGACGCCCACCGGCAGCTCCGCGGGCACGGTGAGGTCGAAGCGCAGGAGTTCGATGAGCGCCGGGATCGCCCCGCGATCCCGGCCGCGCTCGAGCGCGGCGTACGCGCGCACCTGCGTGTCGGTCGGCTGGTACGGGAGGACGTCGTAGAGGAGCGCGCCGGTCGGGGTCCGCGTCTGCGCCGCGACCGGGCCTGTCAGCAGGAGCGCCGCCATGAGGAGCCAGAGTGTCGTCACCAGCACCTCCTTCCGGGCGCCGAGCCGGCGCCGTCGCCCGAGCCTCGCATGGCCGCCGGCGGGAGTTGTCACGAGCGTGTGACGTCGGGGGGCGGCCGCAGGCCCGGCGCGACCGGGCGCGCTCAGGGCCGTCCGCCTGCCTGCCTGGGCGACGCCCACCCCATCCGGGGGGAGGGCGGGTCTACGAGACGCTCAGTTGCCGGAGGATCTCGAGCGTGTGCGCCGGCTCGGGCCGCCTGGTGTAGTCGGGATCGGCGTCCACGGCTCGGATGAGGCCCTCGCGGTCGATCACGAACCGGGCCGGGATGGGCAGGCGCCAGGTGCCGTCCCCATTGCCGCGGGCCAGGTCGATGCCAAGCTTCAGGTAGATCTCGCGGAGGTCGTCGGGCAGCGTGAACACCAGGCCGTACTCCTCGGCCACGCGGTTGCCGAAGTCGCGGAGCGCCTCGAACGTCAAGGGCTTGGGCTCCGCGGTCTCCCGCGTCGGGCCCGCGCCCGCTACGCGCCGCTCTGCTGGAGGAGCTTCGCGACCAGGCCCGTCCAGCCGGTCTGGTGGCTCGCCCCGATGCCCGCCCCCGTGTCGCCGTGGAAGTACTCGTAGAAGAGGACGAGGTCCCTCCAGTGCGGGTCGTCCTGGAACTTCGTCGCGCTCCCGTGAACCGGGCGGCGGCCCCGGTCGTCGCGCAGGAAGATGCGCGTCAGGCGGCGCGAGAGCTCGACCGCGACCTCCCCCAGGGTCAGCTCTCGGCCGGAGCCGGTCGGGCACTCGACCGTGAACGTCCCCCGGTAGAAGTAGTCGAAGCGCTGGAGCGCCTCGATCAGCAGGAAGTTCATCGGGAACCAGATCGGGCCGCGCCAGTTCGAGTTGCCGCCGAAGAGCGCGGTCGTCGACTCCGCCGGCTCGTAGGCCACCCGGCGCTCGCCGCCGTCGACCGGAAACACGTAGGGGTGGTCCCGGTGGTAGCGGGACAGGGCCCGGATCCCGTACGGGGACAGGAATTCCGTCTCGTCCAGCATGTAGCGGAGCACGCCCCGGAGCCTGGCGCCGCTCACCAGCGACAGGAGCCGCCGGTACCGCCCGTCGGGCCGGCGCTCCCGCGCGAGGTGGTCCTGGAGATCGGCCCGGTTGCGCAGGAACCACCGCATCCGGCGCTGGAACTGCGGCAGCCGGTCGGTGCCCTCCGGCTCGAGGACCTGCACCGCGAAGAGCGGCACCAGCCCCACGAGCGAGCGGACCCTGAGCGGCGTGACCGATCCGCCCGGCATGTGCAGGACGTCGTAGAAGAAGCCGTCCTCCTGGTTCCAGAGCTCGATCCCCTCGCCGCCCATGTCGCCCATCGCGTGGGCGATGTACACGAAGTGCTCCAGGAACTTCGACGCCATGTCCTCGTAGGCCGGGTTGTCCTCGGCGAGCTCGAGGGCGATCGCGAGCATGTTCAGGCAGAACATGCCGACCCACGCGGTGGCGTCCGATTGCTCGAGGCGCCCGCCCATGGGGAGCGGCGCCGAGCGGTCGAAGACCCCGATGTTGTCGAGGCCGAGGAAGCCGCCCTCGAAGACGTTCTTCCCCTCGGGGTCTTTGCGGTTCACCCACCAGGTGAAGTTGAGGAGGAGCTTCTGGAACACGCGCTCGAGGAAGCGCCGGTCGGCCACCCCGCGGACCCGCTTCTCGATCTTGTACACGCGCCAGGCCGCCCATGCGTGGACCGGCGGGTTGACGTCCCCGAAGGCCCACTCGTAGGCGGGCATCTGGCCGTTCGGGTGCATGTACCACTCGCGCAGGAACAGGATGAGCTGCTCCTTCGCGAAATCGGAGTCGACCAGGGCGAGCGCGATCGTGTGGAACGCGAGGTCCCAGGCGGCGTACCACGGATACTCCCACTTGTCCGGCATCGAGACGACGTCGTCGTTGTAGAGGTGGGCCCACTCGGCGTTCCGGCCGCGCCGGCGCTCCGGCGGCGGGGCCGGCTGGGCCGGATCGCCCTCGAGCCACCGTCGCACGTCGTAGTGGTACCACTGCTTCGACCAGAGCATGCCGGCGAGCGCCTGCCGCATGACGCGCCGGGCATCCTCGGAAAGCCGCGCCGGGATCACGGTGGCGTAGAACTCGTCGGCCTCCTGCTGGCGATCGGCGAAGACGCGGTCGAACTCGGGTCCGAACGGCGCGGCCGTCGACCCGTCCACCAGACGAAGCCGCAGCGCCGTCCGGCCGCCCGGCGGGAGCGTGAGCCGGTAGTGGGCCGCGGCCTTGGTCCCCTCGGCGCCGGGGAGGAGGAGGTCCTCCCGGCCGTGCACGATCGCCTCGTGGAACGCGTCCTTCCGCCCGGGCTCGGGCTGACCGTCCCCGAAGAGCCGCCGGACGTCCGTCTCGTTCTCCGTGAACAGCAGGCGGGCCGCCCCCTCCGCGTACCAGCGGAACTCCGGCGACAGCTCCGGATGCGCCACGCGCACGGCCACCGCTCCCGCCGGCCCCTCGCCGGCCCGGAGGCGCGGCCGCGGCGCGCCCGGGTCCCAGGACCACGTGTTCCGGAGCCAGAGCGTCGGGAGCACGTGGAGCGACGCCGCGTCCGGGCCGCGGTTCTCGACGGTCACGCGCAGGAGCAGGTCGTTCGGGCCCGCCTTCGCGTACTCGACGAAGACGTCGAAGTAGCGGTCCTCGTCGAAGACGCCGGTGTCGAGGAGCTCGAACTCGGGCTCGCCGCGCCCGCGCCGCGCGTTCTCCTCGATGAGCCGCGCGTAGGGGAACTCCCGCTGCGGATACTTGTAGAGGGCCCGCAGGTAGGAATGGGTCGGCGTCGCGTCGAGGTAGAAGTAGCACTCCTTGACGTCCTCGCCGTGGTTCCCCTCGGGCCCCGAGAGACCGAAGAGCCGCTCCTTGAGGATGGTGTCGCGCTGGTTCCAGAAGGTCAGCGCCAGGCAGAGGCGCTGATGGTTGTCGGAGATCCCGAGGAGGCCGTCCTCGCCCCACCGGTATGCCCGAGAGCGCGCGTGGTCGTGCGGGAAGTACTCCCACACCGTCCCGCGCGGCGAGTAGTCCTCGCGAACGGTCCCCCACTGGCGCTCGGCGAGATACGGGCCCCACCGCTTCCAGTGGGCCGTCCGGGCCCGCGCCTCGGCGAGGCGCCGGGTCTCCGCGGCCGCCGGCCCCTCGTCAGCCCCCATGGGCGAACTCGGGATAGAGCGTCATGCCCCCGTCGACGAACAGGGTCTGGCCGTGAACGTAGTCGGCGTCGTCCGAGGCCAGCCAGGCCACCGCCTTCCCGATGTCCGCCGGCTGCCCGATCCGGCCGTAGGGAATCAGCGGGAGGAGCTGCCCGAGGGCTTCCGGCGTCTCCCACGCCGCACGGTTGATCGGGGTCTGGATGGCGCCCGGGGCGACCGAGTTCACCCGGATCCGGTGGGGCGCCAGCTCCTGGGCCACGGACTGCATGAACAGCATCATGCCGCCCTTGGACGCCGCGTAGTTCACGTGCCCGGCCCAGGGAATGCGCTCGTGCACCGACGAGATGCACACGATCTTGCCGGTGGCGCGGGAGACCGTGGGGCGCGGGCCCCGGCGGATCATCTCGCGGGCCGCCTCGCGTACGCACAGGAACGTGCCGGTGAGATTCACCGCGAGCACCGTGTTCCACTGGTCGAGGGTCATGTCGACGAGCGCGGCGTCGCGCTGGAGCCCGGCGTTCGACACCAGGATGTCGACCGTCTCCCAGGCGGCGACCACCTCGTGGAACATCGCCTGGACCTCGGCTTCGCGGGAGACGTCGGCGCGGATGGCCATTGCGGCAACGCCAAGGGACCGGAGCTCCCCGACCACGCGCTCGGCGTCCTCGGGGCGGGTCACGTAGTTGACCGCGACATCGGCACCCGCAGCGGCGAGGGCCCGCGCGATGCCCTCCCCGATCCCCGAGTTGGCCCCGGTCACGAGCGCCTTCTGGCCCTCGAGCGGCCGGTCTCCCGCCATGACGATCGGTCCTCCTCCGAGCTCGTCGATCCGGGGCATCCACTGCCCCGGTTCCAGCCCCCCCGGCTCGAGTCGGGACGGCGGGGCACCCCCGGAGATGCTACGCCGCGGGGGGCGTGGCTGGGTAGCCGCCAGCGGGGGCGTTCCCGGGGTTACCATTGGCCCTGGCCCAAGGCCGAACCAGAACTCACCGTCCACGCGCGCCCATCGTGCAGGAGGCCAAAGAGCCGGTCATGAGCATCTTGATCCGCGACGCGACCGTGGTCACGGTGGACCCCCAGCGGCGCATCCTCGACCCCGGGGCGGTCTACGTCGAGGGCTCGCGCATCGCCGACGTCGGGCCGTCCGACGAGGTCGCGCGCCGGCGCCCGGCGGCGACACGGGTCGTCGACGGCCGCCGCAAGGTCGTGATCCCGGGCTTCGTGAGCGCCCACACGCACGTGGGTTACACGCTCTTCCGGGGGCGGGCCGAGGACGCCGGCCTCGGCTGCGTGACCGGCCAGTACTTCCCGATGACCACGGTCGTCACGCGCGAGGAGCGCCGGGCGGTCGGCTCGCTCACGTACGCCGAGCTCCTGCGGAGCGGGGTCACGACGGTCCTCGAGATGGAGGAGGACGCCGACGTCTACGCGCCCTTCGTGGAGCGGCTCGGCATCCGGAGCCTGATGGGCGTCATGACGCTCGACGTGGACGTGGACGGCCTCCGTCACGACCGCTACCGGTACGACCCCGCGCTCCGCCAGGCCCAGCTCCGCCAGGCGGTCGAGTTCGCCGAGGCCTGGCACGGCAAGGCCGACGGGCGCATCGCGGCGATCATGGCGCCCAACATGACCATCAGCTCGTCCCCGGAGCTCCTCCAGGCCTCGCGGGCGGCGGCCGACCGCCTGGGGCTCCGGCTGAGCATCCACCTCGGCTGGGGGCCGGGCGAGGTGGCGGCGACGCGGCGGCTCCACGGCGTGAGCCCGTTCGAGTATGCCCGGGCGCACGGCCTCCTGGCCCCCGACGTCGTCGCGGCCCACTGCTACGTCGTCGACGACGCCGACGTCCAGCTCCTGGCCGACACCCGCGCCGCCGTCGCCCACTGCCCCCTCATGAACGCCGTGCGGGGCCACATCGCGCCGGTCGCGGACCTCCTCGGCCGCGGCGTGACCGTGAGCCTCGGCATCGACAACATGTTCTCGGACTACTTCGACGTGCTCCGGGCGTGCGTCCTGATGGCGCGGGTCCGGGCCCGCGACGCCACGACCATGCTCACCCCTGAAGCGCTCGAGCTGGCCACCATGGGCGGCGCCCGGGCCCTCGGCCTCGAGCGCGAGATCGGGTCCATCGAGGTGGGCAAGCGCGCGGACCTGGTCGTCCTCGACTACCGGGCATTCGGCCTCACGCCGACGCTCGACCCGGTCCAGAACCTCGTCTACCACGCCCACGCCAAGGACGTGGAGACCGTGCTCGTCGACGGCCGCGTCGTCGTCGACGACCGCCGGCCCCTCCACGTGGACGGCGCCGCGCTCGTCGACGCCGCGCAGGAAGCCGCCGCCGGCGCCTGGCAGCGGTTCGTCGCGAAGTACGGCGGCATCATGGCCCGGTAGGGGCGCGGAGCCGCGCTTGACGGCCCGGCGGGAAGCTGTTGCAGTGTGATGCGCGGGAGGTGTGCATGGTCCCGGATTCCGTGAGCTGCGGGCCCTCGTCGCCCATCGGCCGTCGGGGCTTCCTGGGTTGCGCTGCGCTGATCGGCGCGGGCGCTAGCATCACCCGAGGGCTGTCGTCCGCCGACATCGCGCACGCCGCCGCCCACACCACGCCGAAGCGCGAGCTCGTCGTCCTTCAGTGGAGCGACCTCACCTCCCTCGACCCCCACGCCACGACCTATGCGAGCGATTTCAGGGTGGCCTTCAACATCTTCGACACCCTCGTGCGGCGCCACCCGGATGGGACGCTCCACCCCGCCCTGGCGACCGCCTGGCAGCGCACCGGGCCCACGACCTGGCAGTTCACGTTGCGGCCGGACGTGCGATGGCACGACGGGACGCGATTCACCGCGGTCGATGCCAAGTACAGCCTCGACCGGACGTTTGACGCGTCCGTGAAGGCCGCCCGGCTCCTGCCCTTGTTCCAGACGATCGACCGGACGGAGGCGCCTGACGCGGAGACGCTCGTCATCCACACCAAGCAACCCGATGTGCTCATCCCGGCCCGGCTCACCTTCTGTGGGCAGATGGTCCCCTGGGCGTACATCGATCGGGTCGGGTTCACGGGGTTCAACCAGCGACCCGTGGGCACAGGCCCCCTCCGCTTCGTGTCGTGGACCAAGGGAGACCGGTGCGTCCTCGAGGCGAATCCCGACTACTGGGACGGGCGCCTCGATCTCGACCGGGTGGTCTTTCGCCCCGTGCCCGAGCCCGCCGCGCGTGTCGAAGCGCTGCTCCGGGGCGAGGCGGACATCGTCACGCAGCTATCGTCCCAGCATGTCGAGCGCGTGGCATCCCACCCGGCCACCAAGGTGGCCGGGGCGCCGTACGCGGGGCTCTACGTGCTCGTGGTCAACGTCTGGGTCGCGCCGCTCAACCACCCCCTCGTCCGGCAGGCCCTGTCGCTGGCGATCGACCGGCAGGCGATCGTGAAGGAGCTCTGGCGCGGACGGGGTGTGGTGCCGAGCGGGCCGATCCCCCGGGGAGACAATCACCACGACCCTGCGCTGCCACCGCTCCCCTACGACCCGAAGGGGGCGCGGGACCGGCTCCGGCGGGCCGGCTATCGCGGCGAGCCCATCTTCATCGAGACGTCGGCCGGCTACATCGCGAACGACAAGCCCATGGCCGAGACGATCGCCGAGATGTGGGAAGACGTCGGGGTCACCGTCGTCATCGAGGTGATCGACCCCGCCACGCGTCACCTGAAGAACCGGCAGCAGACGTTCAAGGGGCTCTGGTGGTCGGATCCCACCTCGATCCTGCGGGATCCCGACGGCATGATGGGGCGGCTCCTGAGCCCGGGTCAGCCCCACGACTACTGGCGGCACGGCGAGTGGGAGCGCCTGCGCCTCGCAGCACGATTCAGCACGGACGAAGCGCTCCGGGCCGACGCCTACCGGCGCATGACCACGATCTTCCTGGAGCACAACCCCTGGATCGTCGTGGTCCAGCCCTTCGAGGACTACGGCCTCCGGCGCTACGTCGACTTCACCCCGAGCCCCGACCAGCAGGTCGAGCTCCGGCGCTTCAACTTCCGCCTGCGCCGCGCCTGACCGGCGGGCCGGGTCGAGATCCCGGCCGCGAGCAGCCGACGCGCGCGCCTACCCCGCGAAGCGGTAGCCCTGGCCGTGGACGGTCAGGATATGCGCGGGCCGCTCGGGATCCTGCTCGAACTTCTGGCGGAGCCGGAGGACGTGGGTGTCGACGGTCCTCGTGGTGGGAAAGCGCTCGTAGCCCCAGACCTCGTCGAGCAGCCGCTCGCGCGTCAGGATCTCGCCGGGGTGCTCCACGAGATAGCGCAGGAGGTCGAACTCCTTGCGGGTGAGCCGGACCTCGGTCCCGGCGCGGAAGGCCTGGCGGCCCCGGAGGTGGAGCCGCACGTCCGCGAACTGGAACACGTCGATCCGCTGGCGGGGGCCGGGGCGCCGGAGGACCGCCCGCACCCGGGCCAGGAGCTCCCGGAGCGAGAAGGGCTTGGTGATGTAGTCGTCGGCGCCCAGCTCGAGGCCGAGGACGCGGTCCGCCTCCTCGCCGCGCGCGGTCAGCATCACGACGGGGATGTCGATCCCCTTCCCCCGAAGCGCGCGGAGCACGTCCCAGCCGCTCATGCCGGGCATCGCGACGTCGAGGAGGACGAGATCCGGCCCCTCCCGGAGGGCCAGCTCGAGGCCCTCCCGGCCGTTCGGCGCCGCCAGGGTCTGGTACCCCTCGAACCGGAGGTTGTCGTCGAGGCCCCGGACCATCGCGGGCTCGTCGTCGACGATCAGGATGCGGGCCACGACCCGAGTCGCCCTCAGCCCGCCGGCCGGGACAGCGGCAGCCAGAGCGTGAACCGGCTGCCCTGGCCCGGCTGGCTGTCGACCGTCACGCGTCCCCCGTGGGCCAGGGCGACGTGCCGCACGAGGGCGAGCCCGACCCCGCTGCCCCGGCGCCCCTGCGTGTCGCTCCGCCCCACCCGGTAGAACTTGTCGAAGATCTTCTCCTGCTCGTCGCGCGGGATGCCGATCCCCTCGTCGCCGACCGTGAGGGCCAGCCCGCCGTCCCGGACGGCGGCCTCCACCGTCAGGGCCTTCCGCGCCTCGGAGTACTTGATCGCGTTGTCGATCAGATTCCCCAGCGCCTGGCCGACGGCTTCCGCGTCCATCGGCACCGCGGGCAGGCCGGGCGGGACCGCCACGTCGACCTTGAACCCCTGCTGGGCGAGCACGTAGGCGAAGCTCTCGACGGTGTCCCGGACCAGGGGCTCCACGCTCACCGGCACCAGGTCGTACGTGCGCCGCCCGCCCTCGATGCGCGAGAAGTCGAGCACGTTCTCGATGAGCCGGGACAGGCGCTCGCTCTCCCGGGTGATCACGCGGTAGTACTCGTGGCGCGTCGGCTCGTCGGTGATCCGTCCCATCTCCAGCGTCTCGCCGAACACCCGGATCAGCGAGAGCGGGGTCTTGAGATCGTGGGAGACGTTGGCGACGAACTCCGCCTTGAGCCGCGCCGTCTCGGTCTCGCGCCGGACCAGCCGGTACGTCGCGACGAGCCCGGCGGCGATCACGATCAAGAGGAGCCCGAACGCGCCCGTGAACAGCATGACCTGGCGGTCGATCGCCGCCCGCGGCGACAGCCCGGCGGGCTGGTAGAGCGCCAGGCGCCACGCCGGCAGCGCCTCGCTCAGCGGCACCGCCGCCACGACCTCGGCGGGCTCGCCGCCCACCCGGCCATAGACCGGCCGATCGCGGTGGTCGGTCACCGCCAGGAGCGGCGCCTCCGGCCCGCCCAGGGTCGGCTCGAGGACGTCGCGCCGAAGGACCTCGGGATCCAGCACCAGGAGCGCGAGGAAGGCCGGGCGGCCGCCCGCGCCGACGAGGCAGCCGACGATCACGTCGTCGCCGACCATCCGGTGCACCTTGCCGCCGCGCGTCCAGAGCAGGCCCGCCAGGTCCTCGAGCGGCCCGGTCAGGGCGAGCCCGGGATCGCCCCCCGGGGGGTGGACCGGTCGGCCCTCGCGGTCGTAGAGCGCGAGCCGCGCGATCAGCGGCGTGTCCGCGAGGAGCGCCTCCACCGCGCCGGGCGCGACCACGCCGCCCCGGGTCGCCGCCTCCAGGCGTCCCATCACGCCGTACTCCGCGTGGCGGAGGGCCATGTCGACCTTCTCCGCCACCATCACCGCCATGCTCCGCGACTGCACGCGGAACAGCTCGTCGGCCGAGCGGTGCCACTGGCGGAGCGAGTGATAGCCGAGGACGGCGAGGATCACCGCGGGCACGACGATGGCGAGGAGGGCGAACGCGGCGAAGCGGGCCAGCGGCGAGCCGCGGGCGGCCGTCATCCCCGCTCGTCCAGGAGGCGGCGGATCATCGCCTCCGTCTCCGGGTAGGCGCCTTCACCGATGTGAGTGTAGCGAATGACCCCGCGGCGATCCACGAGGACCGCCGTGGGCCAGGCCCAGGTTCCGAACCGCTTCCAGATCGCGAAGTCGTTGTCCTGGACGACCGGATACCGGATGCCGAGCTCCCGCGCCGCCGCCGCGACGCGGTCGTAGCCGCGCTCCCAGAGAAACTCCGGCGAGTGGACGCCGACGATCGTGAGCCCCGCCCCGGTGTATCGCTCGTGCCAGCCCCGCAACTGCGGGATCACGTTCTTGCAGTTGATTCAGCCGTAGGTCCAGAACTCCACGAAGACCACCCGGCCGCGGAGCCCGGCCAGCGAGAGCGGCTCGCTGTTGAGCCACGGGCCGCCCGTGATCTCCGGCGCCGGCTGGCCGACGCGGGCGCCCGGCTGCGCCGCCGCCGGGTCGCGGCCGAGGCCGGCCGCCATCGCCCCCGCGAGCGCGAAGACCGCGACGGCGCGCCAGCCCTCAGAGCGTCTCCGCCTCATCAGGAGCACCTCCGGAGCGCGACTCTATCGGACGGCGCCCCGCGCGGTGTCACAGCGGTGTGAAATCCGGGGGCCTAGAGCTCCCACGGCGGCTCGACGCCGAGCGGCACCTCGACGAGCGAGGGCCCCGAGTGCGCGAGCGCCGTGTCGAGGGCCGATCGGAGCGCCGCGGGGTCGCCCGCGCGATGGGCGTCCACCCCGAACGCGCGCGCCAGCGCCAGGACGTCCGGGCCGGCGAGGACGTGCTCGCCCGTCCGGCCGTAGAGCCGCGCCTGGAGGTAGCGGATCGCGCCGTAGTCCTGATCGTTCATGACGACGAAGACGACGGGCAGGCGGTACTTCACCGCCGTGGCCAGCTCCTGCGCCGTGAAGAGGAGCCCGCCGTCCCCGACGACCGCGACGACCGCGCGATCGGGCCACGCGACCTTGGCGCCGATCGCCGCCGGGACCCCGTAGCCGAGCGTCGCCGAGCCGATCGGGTAGAGGAACGTCCGGGGCGCCCAGATCGGCAGGTGCCACTCCATCCAGTAGTTGAGGCCGGTCTGGTCGCCCACCACGATGCCGTCCGCCGGCAGCGCCTCGCGGAGCGCCCGGAGGAGGCCGTCCACCACCGGCGTGTAGCGGGGGCTCCGCGCGTCCCGCGCCCGCTGGAGCGCCGCCCGGTCCCAGTCGCTCGCCGGCGCCGCCGCCGGCAGGGCCGCGAGGATCCCCGCGAGGCCGTCCCGCGCGTCCCCGATGATCCCGAGCGCCGGCGCGTACATGCGGCCGATCGTGCGCGGGTCGAGGTCGATCTGGATCAGCGCCTGGTCGGGGCGGAGCGCGAGATTCAGGAGGAGGCCCTTCGTCGAGCGGTGGGAGAAGCGGCACCCGACGGAGAGGATCACGTCCGCGGATTCCAGGGCCCCTTGCGTCGCGCGCCGGTTCGGCAGGACCCCGAGCCAGAGCGGGTCGGCCTCGGAGATCGCGCCGCGCCCCATCACCGACGTCACGACCGGGGCCTGGAGCCGGTGCGCCAGGGCCTGGAGCTCGCCCGTCGCGCCCGCGGCGATCACGCCGCCGCCGGCGACCAGGAGCGGCCGGCGGGCGCGGGCGAGGTACCGCGCCGCCTCCTCCACGAGCCCCACGTCGCAGGGCGGGCGACGGCCCTCGCCGGCGGGCGTGAGCCGCGCCGTCGCGGGCGCGGTCAGGAGGTCGGTGGGAATCGACAGCGCGACCGGGCCGGGGCGCCCGGTCCGGAACAGGTGGAACGCGCCCTGGACCGCGCCGGGGATCT
This sequence comes from uncultured Candidatus Rokubacteria bacterium, assembly GCA_963812945.1. Taxonomy (GTDB): domain Bacteria; phylum Methylomirabilota; class Methylomirabilia; order Rokubacteriales; family DASRDR01; genus DASRDR01. The sequence goes on from CAWEXD010000007.1 coordinate 21,833, forward strand.
CCGCCCCGCTCCGGAGGCCGTCCGCCCAGCGGCTGACCGGCCGGAAGCATTCGATCTGGTTCGGCACCTCGTGGAGCGCGCCGACCTCCTGGCCGACGAGCGCGCTCGGGATGTCCGACATGATGAGGAGCACGGGCTGGGAGCCCGCGTGGCTTTCGACGAGCGGCGTCAGCGCGTTCGTCGCTCCGGGTCCGGTCGTGACCACGACGACACCGGGGCGGCCCGACGCGCGCGCGTAGCCGTCCGCCATGAACCCGGCGCCCTGCTCGTGGCGGGCGAGGACGTGGGCGATCCGGTCCTGGCCGAGGAGGGCGTCGTAGATTGCGAGGTTGTGCACGCCCGGGATGCCGAAGACGTGACGCACGCCCTCGGCCGCGAGCGCGGCCACCACCCACTCGCCGCCGGTCCGGGTCGCGGGCGCCGTCACGGGCTCACCATCGCGGGCGCCCGGTCCAGGCGGAGCAGGAGCTCCAGCAGGACGCGGGTCCCGGTCGCGAGGTGCGCCACGTCGGCCCACTCCTCGGGGCAATGGCTCCGGCCGTCGCGGCACGGGATGAAGAGGAGGCCGATCGGGCAGAGCCGCGCCACATGGTTCGCATCGTGACTGGCTCCGCTGGTGAGGCGCCGCCAGGGCGCCTCGACCGCCCGCGCGGCCGCCTCGGCCGCCTCGACCATCTCGAGCGACACCGCGAGCGGCGCGTCCCGCATGAGGGACGTCCAGTCGATCGTGACGCCGCGCCGGGCCGCGATCTCCGCGGCGCCCGCCTCGAAGCGCGCCAGCGTCTCGGCGATCGCGTCCGGATCGATCCCGCGAAAGTCCACGAGGAGATCGGCCTCGCCGGGCACGACGTTGATCATGTTCGGGCGCGCCTCGATGACGCCGACCGTCCCGACCATGCCGCGGCCGGCCGAGCGGGCCAGGCGCTCGACGAAGAGCGTGAGCTCCGCGCCGGCGGCCAGCGCGTCCCGCCGATCCGTCATCGGCGTCCCCCCCGCGTGGTCCTGGCGGCCCCGGATCGCCACCCGGTAGCGGCTCGGCGCGGCGATCGCGGTCACCACGCCGACGGGAACGCCGGCCCGGTCGAGGGAGACGGACTGCTCGATGTGGAGCTCCAGGTACCGGGCCACGTCCCCCGGCGCCCGCCGGGCCGCGTCGAGCGCCGCCCCGCGGCCGCCCACGGAGTCGATCGCCCAGGCGAGGCTCCGCCCGGCCTGGTCGCGGAGGCGCGCGGCGGTGGCGGCGTCGAGCTTGCCGCTCATGGCGCGGCTCCCGATGGTCGAGAGCCCGAAGTCCGACGGCTCCTCGCAGGTGAAGTTCACGACCTCCAGCGGGTGGGCGAGCCGGTGGCCGGAGGCGTGGAGACAGCGTGCGACCTCGAGCCCCGCCAAGACGCCCGCGATCCCGTCGAATCGCCCGCCCGCCTCCACGGTGTCGAGGTGCGAGCCGATCATGAGCGGCGGTCCCGGCCGGGCGCCGGGCCGCCGGCCGATCTGGTTCCCGGCGGCGTCCACGGTGAGGTCGAGGCCCGACTCGGCCATCCGATCGGCGAGCCATCGCCGGGCCGCGCGGTCCTCGTCGGAGAAGGCCCGCCGGGTGTAGGGGCGGTCCGGCCGCGTGAACGCCTCGAGGGCCCGGAGATCGGCGGCCAGGCGCTCGGCCGAGGGTCGCGCCACGCCATCGGAGAGCGCGCGACTCACCGCCGTCATCCCGCGGCGTGCACCGGAGTGCCTATCCGGGCAGGACGGCCTCGGCGAGGGCCACGGCGATGGCGGCGAGGGCACGCCCGGTCGGGGTGTCGCCGTGGTCCAGCACGAAGGGCCGCCCGCGGTCGGCCGCGGCCGCCAGCCGGGGATCGAAGGGCACACGGCCGAGGAACGGCAGGCCGTGCTGCGCCGCCGTCGCCTCGCCGCCCGGCCCCTCGAAGAGCGGCCCGACGGCGCCGCAGGAGGGGCAGACGTAGCCGGCCATGTTCTCGACGAGGCCGAGGAGCCGCGCCCCCCGCTCCCGGGCGAGGGTCATGGCGCGTCGCACGACGAGGTGCGAGACCCCCGACGGGATCGTGACCACGACCGCGCCGGTGAGCCCGGGCAGGAGATCGAGCAGCGTGGGCAGGCGGTCCGCCCCCGGGGGGAGATCAATGAGGAGGACGTCCAGCGCGCCCCAGGCGGTATCGGTCAGGAACTCGCGGAGCGCCGTGCCCTCCATCGTGCCCCGCCAGGTGTGGGCTTCCGCCTGGGTGGGGGCGTCCCATACCACGGGCGTGTCGTCCCCGGGCAAGAGGAGGTCCATCGACAGGACCCGGATCCCCTCGACGGACACGGCGGGACGAACCCCGTCCCCCTCGACCCGGAGCGCCTGGCCCCGGACCCCCAGCATCTTCCCCAGGGAGGGGCCGTTGAGATCCGCGTCCAGCACGCCGACCGCGAGCCCGCGAAGGGCGAGCGCACCGGCAAGGTTCGCGGTGATCGAGCTCTTGCCGACGCCGCCCTTGCCGGACACCACCGCCAGCGTGGCGCGGATCGGCGCCATGCGGGCGGCCAGCCGCGACTGCTGCGCGGCAACCTGGCCCGCGATGTTCGAGCCGCCGTCCCCGGCCAGGTCGCGGTAGCCCTTCATGTCAGCCTCGTCTCGGGGTCGCCAGCGGCACCAGTCTCGACCGCCGCAGTCGCGCGTTGCGCGTCACGAGCGGTGCCTGGTGCTCCAGAAATCGGTCCGGAGTGTCTCCTCCCGACGGGTCAGCGCACCGCTGAGGGGCGTGGACGAGGACGTGGACGTGGAGATTCAGCATCCCACCGGAGCCCGGTCGAGAGGATCCGCCCGCTGACCTTGATCTTCCCGGCGAGGCTCCCGATGAGCGCCGAGGAGTCGCCCCGGATCGGGATGAGCTTGCCGTGCTTCTTCACGGAGGTCATGGTACGGCTGGTCAGAATTTCTGTCCATTTTGCCCGTCGGCGATCCGCTCTACCGCCGCGGCGGCTCGGCTACGTGCCCGGGCCCTCGTCGCTCGTGTCGAGCGGCGCTGCGGCGGGGTCGCGGAGATGCGCGCGGAATCGGCGCATCAGGTCCTCGCCGAGAAAGTCGCCCGACTGGCCGTGACGCTCCGTCTCGAAGTAGCGGCGGATGCGGTCGAGCCGCTCCTGGGCCTCGGGGTTCAGGCTCACCGTGCGGATCTCGGCCTTGGCCGCGTCGAAGGCGTCGAACGTGAGCTCGGTGAAGCCGAGCTCGCGGATGCGCTTCACCGCCTTCATCATGGCCTGGTTCCGGAAGCGCGTGAGGAGGGGCGAGGTGATCTCGGCGACTCCCATGCGACGCGCCCGCCGCTCGGCCGCCTTCCGGATGCCCTCCCGCACGAACTCCGGCGCGGTCCCGAGCCGCGCCCACGCCTCGGGGGCCCAGCGCACCGGCGCCTCCGGCGCGGCCCGCCAGAGCTGGTCGACGACCCCTTCCGTGATCCGGTCGAGCCCGGCGCGCCGAGCCTCGACCTCCACGTCGCGCTGGAAGAGGCGGAGGACGAAGTCGGCCATCATGGCCGGCGCCTTTCCGAGCCGGCTCACGAGCCGGGCTTCCGCCTCGGGCGTCCAGGGCAGCGGCGTCGCCGCCGCCTCCGTCTCGGCCTCCGCCTCGGCCTCGCGGATGAGGGCCGGCGTGACGGCCGGCGCGCCGTGCTCCGCCGCCAGCTCCTCGCAGATCCGGCGCGTCATCGGCCGCATGAACGGGGGCACGGCGTCGAGCAGCGCTTCGGCCTCGGCGGTCCACGGGACGGCGGCGAGGGGAACCTGGTAGCCGCCGCTCGCGGCGAGGCCCATCATCTCGCTCTTGTAGCGCGTCATGAGCTCGGGCGTGATCACCGTGACGCCCTCGGCCCGCGCCCGCTTCTCGGCGAGGCGCCGGACCATGCCGCGGAGGAACATCGGCGCGCGCGAGACGCGAGCCTCGGCCTCGGGGGTCCAGCGCACCTCGCCCGGGGCCGGCTCCGGCGTGCTCCGGACCTCGTCGGCCGGGCAGCGCTCGCCGGCGGGCCGCACGCGATCGGGGTCGGACGCGCTCACGCGTCTCGTCTCCAGCTCGCCCGCACCAGCATGACCGCGGTGGCAAGCGTCAGGAGACAGAAGGCCCAGGCCCCCAGGCGAAACGGCACGCCGACGCCAAGGACGGGCACCGTCTCCGCTCGGGGTGCCCCGGCGATCCGCGCCACCTCGAATGCGCGATACGCGACCAGGAGGGCCAGGACCGCCGCGAAGGCCCGCCGCAGCCGCCACTGCCGCGTCAACACCCACGGAATGATCAGGACGAACAGCGCGCCGACGACGAACCAGGCCCAGCGCCCCCGCTCCATGCCCCTCGGCCCGAACCCGGCCGCGGCGAGGGCGAGGCCGCCCAGCCAGTAGACGACGCCGTAGACGGCGTAGGTCCAGGCGGCCTGGCGATATCGCTCGTCGCGCGTCGCCATCGGCCCAGGGTCACCCCGCGCCGGCCGCGGGGGGTCGCCCGGACGCCGGCGTGAAGGGCCGCCCCGGCGAGATGCCCCAGCGGCTGCGGACCTCGGCGAGGAGCGCGGGGGTGACGGCCGCCTGACCCTGGCTCCGAGCGTACGCCTCCACCGCCTGGACAACCATCGCGCGGGCGAACGCGGGGATCGCGTCGAGCCGCGCCTGGGCGGCGGGCTCCCACGGGAGCGCGAACCGGACCTCGAGGCCGAACGTCTGCTCGACGCCGAGCCGGATGAGCTCGCCGCCGTGGGCGCCGGGCTGGTAGCCACACGCCGGGTCCTCGGCCAGGTAGTCGCCGTAGGTCGCGTAAGCCCGGCAGCGGCATCCCCCGCAGATCTCGCGGAACTCGCAGGCGCCGCACCGGCCCCCCAGGGACCCGTGCCGGAGATCCGCGAAGACCTGGGCCTGTTCCCAGAGCTCGGCGAAGCCGGTCTCGCGAAGGTTCCCCGCCGACACCGGCATGTACGGGCACGGCGTGACGTCCCCGGTCGGCGTGATCCGGCAGTAGTACTTGCCCGCGGGGCAGGAACCGTGGGCGTAGTTGGCGAGAAGCGGCGAGCCGGGGTCGAGCTCGTAGAGCACCCGCCGGAAGTGCGGCGCGCACTTGGCGCGGATCAGGAGGCCGTCGGCCCGGCCGATCGGAACGCTCCACGGATCCTCCTGCCGTTCGAGCACCGAGTCCGGCGTGGCCGCGCCGGCGGCGCCGCCCGCGCCTTGCGCCCGCGCGAGGTAGGTCAGGATCTCCTCGTACTGGGCCGGCGTGATGTCGGTGAGCCCCTCGCCCCGGCCCGTCCGGACGAGGAAGAAGAAGTTGAGCACGCGGGCCCCGAGCTCCCGCGCGAGGTCGATCATCGCGGGGATCTCGCCGACGTTCCAGTCGGTGACGCTCATGTGGAGCGAGAAGTCGAGGCCCTCGGCGCGAAGCGCCTCGGTCGCCCGGACGGCGCCCTTCCACGCCCCGGGGAGGTGACGAAACGCGTCGTGCCGGGCGGCGTCGGTCGAGTCTAGCGACAGCGAGGCGCCCTGGACGCCGTGGGTCTTCATGAGCCGCGCCTGCTTCTCCCGGAGGAGCACGCCGTTCGTGCCGAGGACGACCGTGAAGCCGTGCGTGCGCCCCTCCGCGGCAAGGTCGAAGATGTCGGGACGGAGGAGCGGCTCCCCGCCGGTGAGGATCAGGAACGTGCCGGGATTCACCCGGGCGATGTCGGCCATCACCCGCCGGCACTCCTCCGTCGAGAGCTCACCCGCCGCCGAGGCGCCCGGTGCCGCGCTGATGTAGCAGTGGGCGCAGAAGAGGTTGCAGCGCTGAGTCAGGTTCCAGGAGACCGCGTACGCCCGGTACGTCATCGCTGCGGATGACCCGATCGCCGGGGCCGGCCCCTCACTCACCCCGGCATCACCCGCTCAGCCCTGGGGCTTGTTCTTGATGTAGCCGGCGATGACCTCGTTCATCGTGACACGCGCGTGGCCGATGCCCTCCTCGCAGAGGGCGAGGTCGATGAAGCCGACCTCCTTCTCGCGGGCGACCTTCTCGATGGCCTCGCGCGTCATGTCGCGCATGAAGCCCGCCGGCACGCGGTTCAGCCGCGCGACCGCGTCCTCGGTCCAGGTGAAGGCGCCGTTGGGGTCGGTCACGTCCTTCATGGTCGCCGGCGCGAACTTGGTGGTGGCGATCAGGGTCTCCCAGCCGTCGCCGAGCTTTTCCCGGCCGACGGTCTCCTCGATCAGCGGGAACGCGAGCTCCTTGGTGATCACGGGGATCTTCCGCGTGCGCGCGTACTTCTCGATCCGCGCCTTGGCGCGGCGCCGGAGGTAGGCGTCGGTCACCTCGCGGAGGCCCGCCCGCGCGTCGTTGGCCCAGCGCACGGTCACGCCGGGCATGACCTCCTCCTCGGCGATCCCGCCCTCCGCGGTCGCGATCTGCTCCACCGCCTGGCGGTCCACGTGGGTGAAGGCTTCCGGACCACCGGAGCAGACCGGGCACTTCACGACGGGATTCGGGCCCTTGACGACGTAGCCGCAGACCGAGCAGATCGCCGTCACCGCGGCGTTCTCGGCCCGGAGCTTCGCCACCGCCAGGTCCTCGGCCAGGATCTGCATCTTCTCCGCCATGCGGCCCGGCATGAAGATGGCCATCGCCTCGTCGATCACCTTGGAGGTGATGACCGTGTGCCCCTGCTCGATCGCGTAGCGGAGGAGCGCCGTCCGCGCCACGCCCGCCACCTGCTCGGGAACCCGCTTCATCCGCTCCCGGGCCTCCTCGGTCCAGGCGATGATCTCCTCGGCCTTGACGTCGAGAGGCGGGTAGTACTTGCCCCCCACGAGGAGCACGTTGCACGGCGCCAGGCGGAGGAGGTTCTCCGTGTTCGAGCCGAGGTCCGCCTCGCGCTCGTCGGAGTGCACCCCGATGCGGCCCATGATGAGCAGCCACGGCTGCTCCTTGCGGCAGAACTGGAGCATCTTCTCGAAGCACTTGCCGTCGAGCAGCGTGATCCCGAGATCGACTCCCTCGTCGGCCGCGAGCTTCCGGCCGATCTCGAGGTGCGACTGGTAGATCTTGGCGAGGCCCGTGTCGATGATCTCCTCGTGCAGCTGCTCCTGCTCCTTGAACCGGAAGACCTTCGAGGCCTGCTCCGTCAGCACGCCGACGATCCCGTTGAACATGGCGTAATGGAGGTAGGGATCGTACACGGCAACCGCGTGGACCGGGCGGCGGAGGGCCTTGCCGAGGGCGATCCCGACCTTGAGCCCGTAGAACGACTGGGGGCTCCCGTCCAGCCCGACGACGATGGCGCCCTGCTGCGCCTCGAGCGGCTCCAGGTTCCGGATGACCAGGGTGTCGACCGACACCTTCCGGATGAACCGCTCGGTCACCGAGCCGAGCTGACTGTCGCGCACGGCGCCGAGGCCGAGGGCTCCCATCACCACGAGGTCGTAGTCCTTGCCCTGCACGTCCTCGATCAGCGCCTTGTAGTGCTTGCCGTCCATCATGCGGGGCTCGAACGGAAGGCCGGCGGCCTCGGTCTTCTTCCGCATGACCTCGAGGTACGAATCGGAGACCAGCTGGAGGCCCATCGCGATCAGGGAGTCGTGGATCTTCCGCTGGCGCTCGAGCTCGTGCTCGTCCCGGTACTCCTCCGGCAGCGTGTACTCCATCTGCTTGAAGCGGTAGTCGTGGAGCCGCGCCGCGTACACGTGGCAGCCGGTCAGCGTCGAGCCGAAGGCCCGGCCCAGCTCCACGGCCAGATCGATGGCGCGGTTGGAGTAGTCCGAGTTGTCGACCGGCACGTAGATCTTGCGGAACATGAGGGCCTCCTTGATCAGCACTGGGCCGACGCGTTCGTCACTTGAGCTCGAACTCGAGGGCGACCTCGCCCCGCGGGGGCACCGTCACCTCCTGGGTGAGGACCCGCGGCGGGTCGTAGACGGGGCGCCCGTCCTTGTCCTTGCCCGTCACCAGCCAGCCTTCGTGCCAGGCGGTGACGCGGTAACGGCCCGGGGGGATCTCGTCGATGCGAAATTGCCCGCTGTCGTCCGAGACCGCGAAGTACGGGTTGTCCCGGACCACGATCCAGGCGCGCATGTGCGTGTGGGCGTCGCAGACCACCTCCACGACGCCCGGCTTCTTGATTCGCTGCGTGATGTCGACGACCTGGTCCTTGGTCGGGAGCGCGATGTTGAAGACCGTGAGGCGGTCGAGGAAGCCATGGGTGTTGTGCAGGATCGGATCGGAGTTCCGGATCCGCACCTTCGCGCCCGCCATCACCGCCGAGACGTGCGGCACGAACAGGCACTTGGCGTTGTCCAGCTCGAGCTCCGCGGCTCGCTTGCCGCGCTCGAGCCCCTCGATGGCGACCACGGTACCCCGGACCCCCTTGGTCGGCCCGACGACGAGCGCCTGGGACGGCTTGTGCTCGCCGCAGACGTCGGTGTTCTTGCGCACCGCCAGGGGCTCGATCTTCGGCGGCTCGCCGGGGAAGCGCACGCGGCCGACCAGGGTCCCGCCGTCCGCGACCGGCCCCTCGACGTAGGTCGCGCTCGGCCGGGCCACCCCGTGGAGCCCGAGGCCGAGGCCCAGGGCCAGCACCGCCACGCTTCGCCGCAGCATCCTAGCTTCGCCTCACCCCGGCTCGCCCCCCCTCGGATCCACCAGGTGGTCGAGGGCGAGCCAGAGTGCCTTGCTGTAGCGGAAGGACCAGAGCGGGAAGAGGACCGCGAAGGTCCCCCAGACGCCGACCTGCCAGAGGGGTGCCGGCTGGAGCCACGTCTCGAGCAGGAAGTAGCCGGCCAGAGCGAGCCCGATCGTCAGGGCGTAGTTGATGTAGATCGCCCCGATGAAATACCCCGGCTCGCGCTCGAAGACCAGGCCGCACGCGGCGCAGCGCTCCAGCATCCGCACGAGCCCGGCGAAGAGCGGGGCGCGACCGCACCGCGGGCACCGGAGCAGGAGCGCCCGCCGGAGCGCCTGGGACGCGCGCGAGAGGTCCACCCGGCGCCTCGCTCACCAGGCTACCCTTGGACGGCCTTCGGCCTGTGGGGCCCCGGCAGGAATCGATCGGACGGCCTTCGGCCTGTGGCGGCCTGTGGCGGCCTGTGGCGATCATCCATGGTAGAGCATCCAGTAGACCACCACCCCCGTCACCGACACGTAGAGCCAGAGCGGCAGCGTCACGCGCGCCAGACGGGCGTGCCGGCCGAACTGGGCCCGGAGCGCCCGGTAGAGCGTCGTCCCCACCAGCGGCACGATCACGATGGCCAGCACGGTGTGGGTGAGGAGGATCGTGAAGTAGACCGTCCGGATCCACCCGGCCCCGCCGTACGGCCGGGACCCCACCTGGGCGTGGTACGTCAGGTACGAGCCGAGGAACAGGACCGACAGGCCCACCGCGGTCAGCATGCAGGCCCGATGGACTCTGACCCGTCCGCGCCGGATGGCCACGAAACCCGCCACCATGGCCACCGCCGCCGACGCGTTCAGCACGGCGTTGACCGTGGGCAGAACGGTGAGGGTCACGAACCGGCGGGCCGCGGCGAGACCACCCGCTTCAATGCTTCGGCGCCTCGACCTTCTTGGTGGCGGCGGTCTGGTGCGGCATGTAGAGCGAGTCGGGCAAGAGCACCAGCACGAGAAGCGCGCCGATCAGCACGGGCGTCAGGGCGATGTAGCCCAGGGTCTTCGTCTCGAAGCGGAGATGCATGAAGTAGAGCGCGACCAGGGCGGCCTTCGCGGAGGCCATCGACACCAGCAGCACGCCGATGGCCAGCTTGCCAATCGGCAGGAAGATGACCGCGATCTCCACCACCGTCAGGACGGCGAGGTACCAGAAGATGGCCATGTAGCTCGGGCCGTGGTGCTCCGCGTGCGATTCTGCCATGGCGTCCCTCCGTCGCCTCGCCCGCCTACAGGAGGTAGACGAACGTGAAGACCATGATCCAGACCAGATCGACGAAGTGCCAGTAGAGCCCGGCGACCTCCGTCACCATGTAGTTGTACTTCATGTCGGGGACCCGGCTGATCACCCGGAAGATGGTCAGCAGGTAGATCACGCCGGCGGTGACGTGCATCCCGTGGAAGCCGGTGATGATGAAGAAGCTCGCGCCGAAGAGCGTGGCCCCCCACGGGTTCCCGAAGACCAGGAGGCCGCGCTGGATCAGGTGCGTCCACTCGTAGACCTGGAGCCCCACGAAGATCGCCCCGCCGAGCGCGGTGAGCAGGACGAACATCTTCGCCCGGGGCAGGTCCGACTTCTTGAGGCTCTCCAGCGCCTTCACCATGGTGACGCTGGAGCAGATGAGCAGGAAGGTCATGGCCGCGGTGAGCGTGATGCCGAGCACCTGGGCTGGGTTCGGCCAGTCCGCGCTGCCGGCCCGGGCGGCGCCGTAGGAGGCCAGGAGCACGCCGAACCCCACGGCGTCGCCGGCCAGGAAGACCCACATCCCGAGCTTGCCCCAGCTCTCGGGCGTCAGAGGCGATTCGGCCGGCTCGACGGCCGGATGGTGCAGCGCGGTAGCTGCGTCGCTCACGATCCGCTCTCCTTCCGTGCGCTCATGCGAGGTAGACCAAGAGGTACAGCACCGGCCAGAGGGCCACCACGAAGTGCCAGTACATCGCGCAGCAGAGCAGCGCCGCGTGGCGCTGCCGCGTGAACCGTCCCTGCCGGGCCAGCCACAGGATCACCGTCAGCCACGCGACCGCGCCGAGCACGTGGGCGGCGTGCACGCCGATGAGGGTGTAGAAGGTGGCGCCGTAGATCCCGGACGACACGCGAAGGCCGAACTGCACGAGGCGCGTCCACTCGGCGCCCTGGATCACGACGAACAGGAAGCCGAGCCCCCAGGTCCGCCAGAGCCAGCGCCCGAGTCCCGCCCCATCGCCGGCCCGAACGGCCCGGAGCGCCTTCACCAGCGCCCAGCTCGAGGCCAGGAGGATCACCGTGTTCACCGCGGTCAGGCCGATCGGCAGCCGCGGCTGCCCCGGTGGCGGCCACACCGGCGCCCCCAGCCGCAGGTGGAGGAACGCGATCACGAGACCGCCGAAGAACATGGTCTCCCCGCCGAGCAGCATCAGCATGCCGAGGCGGGCGTTCGAGATCGGCGGCCCCTCGAAGCCCGGGCGCGGCTCGCCATCCCCGTTGCCCCCAGGGCCATCGTCGCGCGCCGGCGGGACCGGGGGACGCCCCCCCCGATCGGGCGCATCGTCGCGCGGGCCCTTCTCGCGGGGCGGAATCTCGAGGTCGAGCACCGCCACGGCGGGCCTCAGTTCCGGAACCAGGCCACGAGGCCGGACACGAGCATGAGCCCCACGATCCAGACGACCAGCCCGATCGCCGTCCGTCGGTTCCGCACCGGCAGGGGGACGGCGGCCACGGGCTCGGCACGGGCGTCCCGGGCGGGCATCGCGGGCGCGCGATCCGGCACGGCGGCTACCCCACCTTGTCCAGCGCCATGAGCGCCAGCAGGACGGGAAGGTAGATCACCGACGCGAGGACGACCCGACGCGCGGCCACCGCGGAGGGCCGGAGCGCCTGCGCCATGCCGAAGACCAGGAACAGCGCCCCCAGGAGCAGGGCCCCGAAGAAGTAGACGCCGCCCGTGAGTCCCACGAGCGTCGGCAGGAGTCCGGCGGCGTGGAGCGCGAGGCAGCCGGCCACGATCTGCCGCTCCGTGCTCCCGCCGTCGGGATCGACCACCGGGAGGACGCGGATGCCCGCGCGCGCGTAGTCGTCCCGGTACAGCCGGGCAATGGCCAGCGTGTGGGGGAGCTGCCACAGGAACAGGATCGCGAAGAGGACCGCCGCGCCGACTCCGAGCTCCCCGCGGGCGGCGACCCACCCGGCCACCGGCGGCAACGCCCCGGGGACGGCGCCGAGCACCGTGGCCAGCGGGCTCACCCGCTTCAGTGGCGTGTAGAGCCCCAGGTAGAGCACGGCGATCACCGCGATGACCGCGGCGCAGCCGGTCCCAACCGCGACGCCCAGATACGCGACCCCGCCCGCGGTGAGGAGACCGCCGAACACCGCCGCTTCGCCCGGCTGGAGACGCCCGTCCGGCAAGGGGCGCCGCCGGGTGCGCTCCATCCGCGCGTCCAGGTCGCGCTCCAGGAACTGGTTGAGCGCGAGGGTGCCGGCCGCCGCCAGCGTAGTCCCGGCGAGGAGGTGGATCAGCCGGGACCATTCCAGATCGAACCCGGCCCCGAGGTAGAAGCCGACGAGCGTCGTCAGGACCACCATCAGGACCACGCGCGGCTTGCCGAGGGCGACGAAGTCCGCCAGCCGCCGGCGCGTGGCGGCGACCGACACCTCTGGCATCACCGCCGGCACCACGGCGGGCTCGATGACCGGACTCGCCGCCCGGATGGCTTCGGTGCGCGACGTCATGCCGCGGCCTCGGTCGAGACGAGGGGCTCGCGCCGGCGGCCGACGCTTCGGGCCCCGAGGGCCCGACGCCGGGCGAGCTGGAGGGCCAGGGCCACGGTGGCGCCGAGGATGAGCGCCCCAATGGCCCGGTGGAGCACGGGCAGCGCGACGACCGCCCCCTGGCCACCCGGCACCGCGAGGTCCGTGAAGCGGACGGCATACGCGCCGAGACCCAGCGCCAGCTGGACAGCCAGGAGCCCCTTCACCGTCCGCGCCCAGAAGGTGAGCACGGGGTCCTCCCCGGCGCCGCGAAGCACCGCCAGGGCCAAGGCGATCAGCACTCCCGTCGTCAGGCCCGCGCCCGCCACGTGCCACCACAGGGCGGCCGCGTGGGTCGTGAAGGCGCCGAGGACGATCTGCCCGTAGACGACCGCCGCCGCCAGGCCCGCGAGCGGCGCGAGTCGACCGGCGCCCCGGGGCACGACCGCCGGCGCCTGCCATCCCGAACCCGTGATCACGGCGAGGCTCACCAGGAGCGCGAAGAACATCTGAGCGAGACAGCCGTGGACGATGGCCAGCGTGTCCTCGAGCAGGATGACCCGCAGCCCGCCGATGAGTCCCTGCACGGAGACGAGCAGCACGGCCAGGGCACCGAGCCACCGCACCCACCGGCGGGGCTCGCCGAGGGCCAGCGTCACGGCCAGGGCGATCGTCAGCGTCCCGATCGCCGCGCCGATCAGCCGGTGGCTGTGCTCGACGAGCACGCCCCCCACCATCTCCGACCAGGGAAAGAGGAAGGGATTGCGCCCGAACGTCGTCGGCCAGTCGGGCACCGCCAGCGCCGCGCCGGTGTTGGTCACGAGGCCGCCGGCCACGATCAGACCGACGGTCGCGCCCGCCGTGACGCACGCCAGACGGTGCGGCCACCCGGCACCGCTCACCCGCGCCTCCCCTCCCCCGTGGCGGGCCTCAGTGCCCGTGCCCGCCGGTGCGCGCGCCGCTGACGACCTGGGTCTGCGGCAGGTAGTCCTCGGCCATGCCCGGGACGCTGTACTCGTAGGGCCCGCGGTACACCGTCGGGAGCTTTGCCCCAAAGTTGCCGTGGGGCGGCGGGGACGGCGCGGTCCACTCGAGCGTGTTGGCCTGCCAGGGATTCTCGCTGGCCTTCCGGCCCGATACCAGGCTCGCGATGAAGTTCCAGATGAACAGGATCTGCACCACGCCCAGGATGAAGGCGCTCCAGGTCATGAACACGGCCATGCCTTGCCACGACTGCAGGAACTCGTACTGCGTCGGGTTGTAGATCCGCCGCATCATCCCGCCCATCCCCAGGAAGTGCATCGGGAAGAAGACGAGGTTGAAGAACACGAACGTCAGCACGGCATGGATCTGACCGACCCGCTCGTTCATCAGCCGCCCGAAGAGCTTCGGGTACCAATAGGTGATCGCGGCGAACATCGCGAAGATGATCCCCGCCACCACGTAGTGGAAGTGGGCCACGATGAAGTAGGTGTCGTGGATGAAGATGTCGACCGGCGTGTTGGCCATGAAGATGCCGCTGAGCCCGCCGATGGTGAACGCCGACAGGAACGAGATGGCGTGGATCATCGGGGTGGTGAAGCGGATCGAGCCGCCCCACAGCGTCCCCAGCCAGTTGAAGGACTTGATCGCCGACGGCACCGCGATGACCATCGTCGTGAGCATGAACGACGTGCCCAGGGCGGGGTTCATGCCGCTCACGAACATGTGGTGCCCGTAGACGATCCACGACAGGAACGCGATCGAGATCATCGAGTAGGCCATCGCCCGGTATCCGAAGATCGGCTTCCGCGCGAAGGTGGACAGGACATCGGAGGTTACGCCCATGGCGGGCAGCACCAGGATGTAGACCTCCGGGTGCCCGAAGAACCAGAAGAGATGCTGCCAGAGGAGCGGCTCGCCACCTCCCGCCGGGTCGAACCAGTGCGTTCCGATCGTGCGGTCGAAGAGGAGCATGGCCGCCGCGGACGTCAGCACGGGCAGGGCCAGCAGGAGCAGGATCGCCGTGATGAACAGCGACCAGACCACGAGGGGCATCCGGAAGAGCGTCATCCCGGGCGCCCGCATGTTGACGACCGTCGTGATGTAGTTGATCGAGCCCATCATCGACGACACGCCGAGCACGAACAGGCTGATCAGCCAAAGGCTCTGCCCCCAGTCCACGCCCGACCACTGTGGGTTGGCCGACAGCGGCGCGTACGCCGTCCAGCCGGCCGCGGCGTGGCCACCCGGCACGAAGAACCCCGCCAGCATGATCACGCCCGACACCGCCCCCGTCCAGAACGAGAGCATGTTGAGCTTGGGGAACGCCATGTCCCGCGCGCCGATCATCAGCGGGATCAGGAAGTTCCCGAAGCACCCCACCATGATCGGCATGACCACGAAGAAGATCATGAGGGTGGCGTGCATCGTGAACAGCATGTTGTAGACCTCGGGCGGGATGATGCCCTCGGTCTCGCGGAAGAGCCATCCGCCGACGGCGGGCACCGCGGTCTCGGGAAACCCGAGCTGCCACCGGATCAGCATGGCGAGGAAGCCGCCGATCATGAGCATGAACAGCCCGAGGAACAGGAACTGCCGGGCGATCATCTTGTGATCGGTCGAGAAGATGTACGTGCGCACGAACCCGAGGTCGTGGTGCTCGTGGACGTCGTGCGCCGCCGCCGTTCCGCTCTGAGCCATCGCGTCCCTACCTCCCTCGCGAGAGGATCACTGTCCGGCCGGGCCGGTCTAGGAAGGCCACTTTTCCTTCAACCACTGCTGGTACGCCTCGGGGGTGTGGACGAAGAGGTAGCCCTTCATCCCGGAGTGGCCGAACCCGCAGAGCTCGGCGCACGGGATCTCGTACTTCCCGGGCTTCGTGACCTCCACCCACTGCAGGATCTCGCGGCCGGGCACCGCGTCCTGCTTGAACCGCGCCGCGGGGATGAAGACGCTGTGGATCACGTCCCGCGCCCGAAGGTGGAGCACGACGGGCTTCCCGATGGGGACGTGGATCTCGTTGTCGAGCGTCTGATCGTCGGCCGTGTCGAACTTCCCGTCCGGACCCGGATACTGCACCTCCCAGTTGAACTGCTTCCCGGTGACGCGGATGTGCAGATCCGACTCGGGGATGCGGCTCTTGATCTTGGTCCAGGCCGGAATCGAGAGGAAGGTGAGGACGATCAGGATCACCGAGGGGACGATCGTCCAGACCATCTCGAGGGTCGTGTTGCCGTGGCTGTAGACCGCCCGCCGGCCCGGCCGCTCCCGGTACATCACCAGGAAGGCCACCAGCAGCACCGTGACGAGCAGGAATACGGCGCCGGTGATCACGTAGATCAGGAAGAAGAGATCGTCGAGCTGCTGGCCATACGTGGCGATGTTCTCGGGGAACCAGCTCATCATCGCAGTCGGCCCGTCCTTTTCGATCGAATGGGGATCACGGCCTCGTCGGGCGCCTGGTCTCCGGGCCCGGAGTCAGGCGCGCACCCCCGCCGGACGCCTCGTTCCGCGGGAGCGCACGCCCACGTCATCCAGGTCCCTTACTTCTTCAACTCGAACGCGACCTTCGTTTCCTGCCCGGCCTTGACCTCGACGTCCTTGGTCTGCTTGCCGAGCACCGGGTGCGTCACTTCGACCTTGTGCTTCCCGGCGGGCACGTTCTCGATCTTGAACGCCCCGTTGCCGTCGCTCACCGCCGCCGGAGCCTCGGTCACGTAGATCCACCCGAGCATCCAGCTGTGGGCATCGCACTGGACCTTGATCAACTCGGGCTTCGCGAACTTCTCCACCATCTCCTTCTTGAACTTCGGCTGCGCCTTGTTCACCGGCGGGTTCGCCGTGGAGAAGGTGTGGATGTTGTGGAGCACGCCGTCCGAGTTGAGGATCTTCAGCTCGCCCGGCGCCATCACGAGGACGTTGGGCCGGAACTCGCAGCCCTTCTGGTCCAGAACGGCCGGCGCCGTCGCCTTGGCCCCCTTCGCGTCGGACACGGAGACGATCGTGCTGCCCACGCCGCCGTTCGGGCCGACCTGGACCTCGGCGATCTTCTTCTCCTGGCCGCACACCTCGTTGTCCTTGTTCACCTTGACCGTCTTGGGGGCCGGCGCGGCGCCGACGAACTTGATCTCGCCCACGATCGTCCCGCCCCCCTGCGCCCCCGCCGGGGGCCCCGAGGCCACGATCACACCCGCCACGACCGCCGCGACGGCCAGCACGCCAGCAACGATGGACTGCTTCATCGACGTCGTTCCTCCCTCTCTGTTCGTCTCATTCCGCTACGCCGCCGGCTTCCGCCGCCGGGCCCAGCGGGCCAGCCCGATCTCCGCCCCGCCCACCCCCAGCGCCACGAGCGGCGGCAGGACGAACTGCCGCTTCGACGCGGGCGGCTCCAGGCGCGCATAGTACCAGGTCGAGATGGCCGCCTTCGGGCCTTCGTCGCCCTCCGAGCCGTCCCAGGCCCAGAACGCCACCGGGAAGAACTCGCCGGCCCGGAAGACGAAGTCCTGGGGATCGGCGGTCTTGAGGGGCCGCCGGATCACCACGCGGTACTGTCCGGCGTCGTACACCGCCTGCCCCTTCGCCTGGACGGCCTCCCCGACCTGGGGCGTCATCTTTCCCGCCCCGGCCCCGGTGGCCTCACCCACGCCCGTCCCCGCCCGCCAGGTGAGCAGATACACGGGGTTACTCCCGTCACCCATCAGGAAGTACGGGCGATCCCCCGCCCCCTGCCCGGCCGGGAACTGGACGGCAAGCATGTCCGGCTTCGGCGCCCCCTTCGTCGGGTCGGACGCCGTGGGATCGTCCCAGGTCAGGTGGAACACGATTTCCTGCTCAGTGTACACCGCGCGCACCGTGACCAGGTCGACCGTCGGGTTGAAGTTGCGCGGATCGACGATGACCTGGCCGACCATCGGAAAGCCAGCGCCGGGCTGCTTGGCCCAGAACTCGGTGTTCGGGTCGTCCGGCACCGCACCCGTCACATGGGAGATGAGCTGCAGGGACGCCAGAGCGGGCCGGTCCGGGCCGAGCGAGCGGACGTAGTTGGCCAGATCCCACAGGCTCGCGTCCCGGACATCGGCGTCCTTCTCGTCGGACTTCCGGTAGTCCTCCACCGAATCGGCGATCGCGGGCATCGGCGTCCCCGCCACGCCGGTCAGGAGGCGCATCATCACCTCCTGCCGCGCGGGGCCGCCCCGGAACGTCCAGGGCTTGTGGAGGTTGGCGGGCCGGATCGGATGCCCCCAGTCGTCCTTCAGGTCGGATCCCGGGGCCGGGTCGCCCCGCCCGGCCTGGCCGTGGCACTTGATGCACTCGAACGCGTCGAACATCTTCTTGCCCCGCCGGAGGGACACCTCCGAGGACGCGACCTCCTTGGTGACCGGGACGGGCTCGAGCTTGGCGCCCTTGTAGGACTCCGCGAAGGCCTTGACGTACGCCACGACGGCCACGCGCTCGCTCTCCGGCAAGGACCGCCACGGGGGCATCGACGTGCCAGGCATCCCGTCGGTCACGATGCGCAGGAGGTCCCGGTCGGACGCCAGCGGCCCGGCCACGGTCCGGATCTTGTACTTGCCGGCGGTGAAGTCGCGCGGCCCGGGCACGAGGAGCTCGGCCGCCGGGCCGTCCCCCTTGCCGGTCGCGCCGTGGCAGCCCGCGCAGCGGAGGTCGTAGACGCGCTTCCCCAGCGTGAGATCGCCCGTCTGCGCCGCGGCCGGCCGGGGACCGAACCCGGGCGCGGCGGCCAGAAGTCCCGGCCCCGCGCCCGGCGTAGGCGGCCGCGACGCGTGCGAGTCCATCACCCGGGGAGGGTGGCCCGTCGTCTCGTAGAGGTAGTAGACCACCTGCCACACCTGCTCCTCGGTGAGACGGTCTTCCCACGCCGGCATCGCCGAGTTCCAGGGCGTCGACTCCTTGGGCAGGCCCGGGCCGCCCTTGGCGATGCGCCAGAACACGTACCCCTCGGCAAGCTGGGCGATCGTGTTCGGCCCGACGAAGTCCGCCGGCTGGGGATTGAACCCGGCGGCGAAGTGACCCTGCCCGTCCAGGAGGTCACCGTGGCAGTACATGCAGTTGCGGATGTAGAGGGCGGCGCCGGCGGCCAGGTGCTTCTCCCGGTTCGCGGGCGTTTGCTTGATCTCCTTCCGGACCGGCGTGTCGCCGGCCTGGAGATTGATCTCCTTGCCCCGGAACGTGATCGTGGCGGGCGGCGCGGGGTGCACCGCCCGAAGCTCGAGCGGCGCCTCCGCCGGGGCGGAGGCCTGGGAGTAGGCGTAGTAGCCGACGAGAACCGGGATCAGGACGCCGAGGGTCAGGCGCACCGCCCGGTACCCGGGATCCGTGAGGACGCGCCAGAGCGGCGTGACGAAGGCCCGCCAGGAGTCCGCGTTCGACGAGACGTACACGAGGAGCGCCATCAGCGTGATCGCCATGTAGAGCGAGAGCACGCTGTTCGGCATGGGCGGCCGGATGCCGAACCGGAACAGGCAGAACGCGCCCGCCAGGACCACGATCGCCTGCAGCAGCTTGTTGCGCGCCATGGGTCAGGACTTCGGCTTCGGGGCCGGGCTGCCGGCGGCGGCCGGCGCCGCCCCGCCCTTCAGGGTGAGCATGAACGCCATCAGGTCGAGGTACTCCGTGGCGGTCAGCGTCTGCCCGAACGTCTTCGGCATCACGTTCGGCGGGAACCCCGACACGACCCCCTTGGAGGCCGGATCGAGGATCTTCGCCATGATGTACTCGGGGGTCTGCGAGCCGGCGATGTTCGAGAGGTCCGGCCCGACCGGGCTCGCGCCGATCGACCCGGCCTTGTGGCAGGCGACGCAGGCGCCCTTGCCGGTGAACACCACCTGGCCCGCCTTCGGATCCCCGGGCAGCTCGACCGCGGCCGCCGCGCCCCCGGCCGAGGCGCTCGCCACCTGCGGGACGTCGTCGAGCTTCACGTCCACGGTGGCCCCGAGGCTCTGGAGGTAGGCCGTCGTCGCCCAGAGCTCGCTCCGGTTGAGCCCGATGGGGGGTCGCGAGACGTCCGGCATGATGTTGGGAAAGCCCTCGACGACGAAGGCCGCCGGCTTCACCAGCGACTCGACGATGTAGGCGGCCGCCTTGGTCCCGGGCCGCCGGGTCCCCGCGCGGGCGCCGACCCCGGCGAGGTCCGGGCCGCGCCCGGCCCGGCCGATGCCGTGGCAGGTCGTGCACTGGCCCTTCTCCCGGAAGATCTTCTCCCCGGCCCCCACGAGCTGCTGGGGCGTCACGTTCCCGCCCTCCAGCGACAGCTCCTCGGGCGGCTTCGACTCGAGCTGGGGAATCGAGTTCGCGAACCACGTGTAGCTGCCCATGACGGCCAGCGCGAAGCCCCCCACCTTGAGCAGCACCGGCACCGCCACCCGGCTACGCCTCCGGGCTTCCGCCGTGGATCGGCACGGGGCTGGGGGGATGCCCGGGGGCGTCCGCGGCCTCGGCGTGCCCCTTCTCCCCGAGCCCGCCGAGCCAGAAGATGAACATGACCATGGCCAGGAAGAGGATGGTCGTCACGGTGATCACGTTGGCCGCGTAGCCGAGGGCCGGCGTGACGGCGTCGGGGGACCGGTCCTGCATGACGCCGTAGACGTGCCAGTGCTGGCGGATGCCGGAGCGGGCGAACCCCATGAGGCCCATGAGCCAGGTGAACGTCACCGCGAGCAGGATCAGGACGTACTGGGAGCGGGGGGCGATCGTGCCCCAGCGGATCGTCCCGGTCGAGCGGGCGCCCTTGAAGAGCGGGATGTCGATGGCCATCACGACGGCGATACAGCCCAGCACGGCCACGACCTGGAGGGGTGACAGCCGCACGATCCGGACGATCGCCTCGACGAAAAACCCCTGGACCCCGAGGGCGACGACGACCGACGCCGCGACGGCGAAGGCCAGCCACTGCAGCCGCATCCCCGTGCGCGCCCACGACACGGTCGGCTCGCGGTTCGCCCGCCGGTAGAGGAGATACGAGAGGAACGTCGCCAGAATCATCAGGTTGACCGCGGTGTTCTTGGCCGACATGACGCCGAAGAACCGGAGGAACGGGTGGTCGGGCCCGCCCATCCGCCGCACCTCCGACAGGGACGCGATCAGGCTCCGCGGCGTGGCCCAGACCATGAACCCGAGCGCCAGCACGATCACCAGGAACGGGATGAACGCCCGGAACCGCTCGGCCCCGGGGATCCGCTCCATGCCGAGCCACAGGTAGTAGTTCGAGCCCAGGAACAGCACGCCGATGAGGATGGCCTGGACGATCCAGAGCCACGACATGAAGCCGCCCATCATCGTGATGCCCATCGTCTGGTTGTACCCGTAGATCTCGAACCCGAGCCAGTAGCCCGCGAACGGCAGGACCATGAGCGCCGACAGCGCCACGAAGTTGCCGATGTACCCCATCCAGTCGTAGCGGGCGCGCTCCTCGTCGGTCTTGGCGCCGAGGAACCGGAAGGCCGCGTAGGCCGCGGCGATCGTGCCGCCGAACACGACGTTGGCGATGAGCCGGTGGATGTTGATCGGCATCCAGGTGAAGTTGTTCACCGCCTGCCACAAGGTCCCGGTGAACTTGCCGGTCTCGTCCACGCCCGCCGGCGAGATCATGAAGGTGACCCACGAGTTCGACACGAACAGGATCGCGGTGCCGAGCAGGTTCGCGAGGATCCCGATGGCCACGTGGAGGCCCTTGCGCGGCCCCGAGAGCCAGTGCCAGCCGTAGTACCAGAGGTACACGGTGAAGGTCTCGAGGAAGAACAGGGCGGCGTAGAGCCACATGGTGGGGGCGAAGATCCCGCTCATGAACGTCCAGAACCGCGGATAGAGCGTGATCAGGAGGAACAGCAGGAGCCCACCCAGCAGCGCGGTCGTCGAGAACGCGGCGAAGGTGAGCTTCACGAACTCGTGGGAGAGCCAGTCGAAGCGCCGGCCCTCCTCGGTGTCCATCCCCCGACGCCAGCCCATGAACTCGATGATCACGGCGAAGATCGGGACCCCCAGGATGAAGGCGGCGAAGTTCAGGTGGATCTGGGAGATCACCCAGACGATCAGCCGCGAGCCGACGACGGGGAACGCCCGGTACGCGCTCTCCTTCTGCTCCTGGGCCAGACCCGGCGTCGCCAGGCAGACCACGACCGCGACGGCGAAGAGGATCAGGAGGAGGGGCCGAAGGCCGGACGATTTCGGGCTCGCGAGAACGGGACGCGGTCGCACGATGGTCGCGCTGAGGCTCCTTCAGGGTCCAGGCACTGCCAACGGCGCCGGCGGGAGGCCCGGCCCGCTTGTTCCAATCGTCACAAGGGCGTCGACTCTTTGTAGGGCAGCCAGGGGGGCCCTGTCAAGGGCGTCCGGCCGCCGGGCGACGGCGTTGCCACTCTCGGCACGAGTCTGCTACGCTCCGCGGGGCACGTCAGGCCCCCGAGGGACCACACGTGACCGCCGAGGTCGTCGCCCAAGCGCTCGTCTCCGGCCTCCTCATGGGGTGCGTGTACGCCCTGATCGCGGCCGGCCTGTCGCTCATCTTCGGCCTGATGGAGATCGTGAACTTCGCCCACGGCGAGTTCCTGATGCTGGCGATGTTCGTGGCCTTCTGGGCCTGGGCCCTCGGCGGCATCGATCCCGTCCTCGCCCTCCCGCTCGCGGCCGGTCTCCTCTTCGGGGTGGGCTGGCTCGTCTACCGGGGTATCATCCGCCGGATCCTGGCCGCCCCGATGCTGGCGCAGGTCTTCGCGACCTTCGGCCTGGCCGTCTTCCTCCGCAGCGGCGCCCAGTTCCTCTGGACGCCGGATTTCCGGCTCGTCCAGAACCCCTGGATCCGCGGCCGGTTCTCCCTGTTCGGGCTGTTCGTGGGGGCGCCCCAGCTCGTCGCGGCGCTGGCCGCCCTCGTGGCCTTCGGCCTCCTCTACTGGTTCATCACCCGGACCGAGACGGGCCTGGCGCTCCAGGCCACGGCACAGGACCGGCACGCCGCGGCGCTCATGGGCATCGACACCGAGCGCATGTACGCGCTCGGCTGGGGGCTCGGGGCTGGCTGCGTCGGCGTGGCCGGCGCCCTCCTCGCGAACTTCTTCTACGTGTTCCCGGACGTGGGAGCGGTCTTCGCACTCCTGGCGTACGTCACGGTCGCGCTCGGCGGCTTCGGCAACGTGGCGGCGACGCTCTTCGGCGGCGTGCTGATCGGCCTGGTCGAGAACCTCGTCGGGCTCTGGGCCCCCGCGTTCAAGTACGTCGGCGTCTTCTGCTTCTACCTCCTCGTGGTCCTCTGGCGGCCGCAGGGCCTGTTCGGGAAGTACTGACGACCTGTGATGGGCGACGCCGCCACCCGCCGGAGGTCGCGGATCGCGCTCGGGGCAGTGCTGGGCGCGGCGCTGCTCGCGTTCCCCTGGGTCTTCGAGAAGCCGTATCCGCGCGACGTGATGATCCGCATCTTCCTCTACACGCTCCTGGCGCAGGCCTGGAACCTCCTGGGGGGCTACTGCGGCCAGATCTCGCTGGGGAACGCGGTCTTCTTCGGGATCGGCGCGTACACGTCCTCGGTCCTGTCACTCTGGTGGGGCGTCTCGCCGTGGCTGGGGATGGCGGCCGGCGTGACGCTCGCCGTCCTCGTCTCCCAGGCGATCGGATACCCGTGCTTCCGCCTCCGGGGTCACTACTTCGCGATCGCCACGATCGGCGTCGGCGAGATCGTGCAGACGGTCGCCATCAACTGGGACGCGATCGGCGGCGCGCGCGGCGTGTGGCTCCCGATCAAGGCGGAGACCCTGGCGAACTTCCAGTTCCACCGCGCGAAGTGGGTCTACTACTACGTCGCGCTCGCGCTCCTCGGGGCAGTCTTCGGGGCGACGGCGCTGGTCGAGCGCTCCCGGCTCGGCTACTACTTCCGGGCGATCCGGGAGGATCCGGACGCCGCCCAGAGCCTGGGGATCCCGCTCACGCGCTACAAGCTCCTGGCCATCGGCGGCTCGGCGGCCTTCACCGCGCTGGGCGGCACCTTCTACGCCCAGTACGTCCTCTTCATCGATCCCGAGTCCGTCTTCCCGACCTCGCTGTCCATCCTGATCTGCCTGGTCGCGGTGCTCGGGGGCGTCGGCACGCTCTGGGGGCCCGCCCTGGGCGCGGCCGTGCTCATCTCCCTGTCGGAGGCGACGCGAATCTGGCTCGGGGGCACGGGGAAAGCCGTCGACCTGATGATCTACGGAGCCCTGATCGTCCTCGTCGCGGTCTTCCAGCCGAGAGGCCTCATGGGCCTGGTGGGCCGGCTCGGCCGTCGTCAGGACCGGCCGACCCCCCCGGGACCGGTCGTCTTGCCCCAAGGCACGGGATAGGGGGCCAGCGGAATGGATGGGAGCGTCGGCCCCCAGGTGGGGGGGTCTCGGGGCGGAGTGGTTGGGACTCCCCCCCTGCTAGAAGTCCGCGAGGTCACGAAGCGCTTCGGGGGCCTCGTGGCGAACCAGGCCGTCACCTTCGACGTGGCCCCGGGTGAGATCGTCGGGGTCATCGGCCCGAACGGCGCCGGGAAGTCGACGCTCTTCGACGTCGTCACCGGCTTCTACCGACCCGACGCCGGGGCGATCCGCTTCGCCGGGGAGCCCGTCACGGGGCTCAGACCCGACCAGATCAACCGCCGGGGCATCGCCCGGACCTTCCAGAAGCTCCGTCCCTTCGCCGGCATGTCCGTGCGCGAGAACGTGATGGTGGGGGCGCTCCTCCGGGCCCCGTCGACGGGCGCGGCGCGCGACGAGGCCGACCGCTGCCTGACCCTCGTCGGCCTCGCCGACCGAGCCGACGCCTTCGCCCGCGAGCTCTCGACGGGCCAGCGAAAGCGGCTGGAGATGGCGCGCGCCATGGCGACCCGGCCGCGCCTGCTCCTCCTGGACGAGGTCACGGGGGGCGTCGACCAGCGCTCGATCCCCGGCCTGGTCGCCCTGATCGGGCAGCTCCGAGACGAGGGCGTCACCCTGATCGTCATCGAGCACAACATGCGCGTCATCATGCGCGTCGCGACGCGCATCGTCGCGCTCCATCTCGGGGAGAAGATCGCCGACGGTCCCCCGGCCGACGTCGTGCGGGACCGCCGGCTGATCGAGGCCTACCTCGGCGCGGCCTACCTCTAGCCCGATGCTGCCCATGCTGAAGATCGAGAGCCTCTCGGTCGCCTACGACGACTTCCAGGTGCTCTGGGACGTCTCGCTCGAGGTCCGCGCCGGCGAGATCGTCGCCCTCCTCGGGCCGAACGGCGCCGGCAAGTCGACCCTCCTCAACAGCGTGTCCGGGCTCGTCCGGCAGCGGGGCGGGCACATCGAGCTCGACGGCCGGCGGGTCGACGGGCTGCCGGCCCATCACCGGGTGAGCCTCGGCCTTGCCCACGTGCTGGAGCGCCGGCGCCTCTTCCCGTATCTCACGGTGCGCCAGAACCTGCTCCTGGGCGCCTACCATCCCGGCGCGAGACCGCACCGCGCGGAGAGCCTCGGCTGGATCGAGGGGATGTTCCCGCGACTCCGCGAGCGGCGGGACCAGCTGGCGCACACCCTGTCGGGGGGCGAGCAGCAGATGGTGGCGATCGGGCGAGGCCTCATGGCCCGACCGCGCCTCCTGCTCGTCGACGAGCCCACCCTCGGCCTGGCGCCGCTGGTCGTCACCGAGATCCTCGACGTGCTCCGCCGCATCAACCGGGAGCAGGGCATCACCCTGCTCTTCATCGAGCAGAACGTCGAGCTCGCCCTGTCCCTCGCGCAGCGCGGCTACATCCTCGAGTCCGGCCGCGTGCTGCTGGAGGGCACGGCCGACGCCCTGCTGGCGTCCGGTGAGGTGCGACGGGTCTTCCTGGGCCTCTGACCCAGCCACGATTGCCCCCCGCGGCGCCGCTGTGCTACCGTAAAGGAGCCGGTTTACTCACCTCGTGATGAGCATCACCCCGACCACTCGAGCACCCGGAGCGGAGGACCTCATGGCGACTCAGGCCACGCTGCACCTCACAGAGGCTGCGTTCGATCAGACCTTGGCCGGGCGCACCGAGGCGGTGGTCGTCGACTTCTGGGCCGAATGGTGCGGCCCCTGCAAGGCGATCGCACCGGTCCTCGAGGAGCTGGCCGGAGAGTACGCGGGCCGCGTGACGATCGCCAAGGTCAACGTCGACGAGCACCCCGGCCTCGCGGCCCGGTTCCAGGTGCGCTCCATCCCGACCCTCCTCTTCTTCAAGGGTGGCCAGGTCGTCGACCAGGTCATCGGCGCGGTCCCCAAGGCGCAGATCAAGAAGCGCTTGGACGCGGTCGCCTGAGGACGAGGTCGCGCCGGTGAGGTCCGGCGAGGACCCCGACCCGGCCGGGCTTCCTACCGCGACGCTGGCGGAGCTCGGTGAGCGGGGACTCATCGCGCGGCTCCGGCGTCGGCTCGCGCCGCCGGGTCCCGAGGTCCTGGTGGGCATCGGAGACGACGCGGCCGCCGTGGCCTGGGGCGGGGAGACGCTCTTGCTCACCACCGACGCCTTGCTCGAGGGCGTCCACTTCCGCCGGTCCACGGCGACGCTCCGCGACGTGGGCGCCAAGGCGATCGCGGTCAACGTCTCGGACATCGCCGCCATGGGGGGGGAGCCCCGCTACGCCCTCTTGGCCCTCGCGCTCCCCCCGAGCCTGCCCGTGGCCGAGGTCGACGAGCTGTACGCGGGGATCCACGACATGGCTCGGCGGCACGGGGTGACCGTCGTGGGCGGCGACACGTGCGCCGCTCTCGGCGGCATCGTCCTGGCCGTCACCCTCGTCGGGCGCGTCGACGGCGCGCCCCTCCGCCGGAGCGGCGCCCGGCCGGGGGACGCGATCCTGGTCACCGGCACCCTCGGCGCCTCGGCGGCGGGGCTGGCCCTGCTCGAGCAGAGCCCCGGCGGGCTGCCGCCGGCGACCGTCGAGGCCGTCATGCGCCCGCATCGCCTGCCGACCCCCCGCGTCGCCGAGGGGCGGCTCATCCGCGCCTCGGGGGGCGCCACGGCGATGATCGACGTCTCGGACGGGCTCGTGACCGACCTCGGCCACATCGCGACCGAGAGCCAGGTGGGGGCGCGGATCGACGTCGACGCGCTTCCCGTGAGCGAGGCCACGCGGGCCGTCGCCGAGGCGCTCGGGCGCGATCCCCTCCGCTGGGCGCTGAGTGGCGGCGAGGACTACGAGCTCCTGTTCACCGCGGTGCCCGACCGCGCGGGCGAGGTCGCCCGCGCCGTGACCGACCGGACCGGCACGCCCGTCCACCGGATCGGCGACGTGCGGCCGCCCGGCGAGGGCGTCCGGTTCCTGGACCGGGGCGGCCGCCCTCACGCCGTCGCGCCCGGCTTCGACCACTTCGGCTGAGCCATGGAACGACTGGTCCTCGACGGGCTCCTCCTGGTGGTCTTCCTCGGCATCTCGGCGGTCCTGTGCGGAGCCGAGGCCGCCTACTTCTCGCTCTCCCGCCTCGGGACCACGCACCTCGAGCCCGAAGAGTCCCCGGGGCACGCCCTGCTCATGCGGGTCATGCGGGACCCCCAGGACCTTCTGATCACGCTGCTCGCCGGCATCACCCTGGTCAACATCGCCGCGGCGGCGCTCGCGACACAGGTGGCGACGGCCGTGTTCGGCGCGCGGGGGATCGTGATCGCGATCCCGGTGATGGTCTTCCTGATCGTCGTCTTCGGCGAGGTGCTCCCGATGACGGTGGCGGTCGGGATGCCGCATCGATTCGGCCTCCTCGTGGCGCGCCCCGTGCTCGCGTTCCGGTGGCTCCTCACGCCGGTGCGGCTCCTGCTGGGGGCGTTCATCCGGGTCGTGTCCCGGGCGGCCGACGGGGAAGGCACGACCAAGGCCGCGATCACGGAGGCGGAGCTCCGGACCCTGGTCGAGGTCGGCCATCAGGAGGGCGTGGTCCAGCGCACCGAGCGCGAGATGATCCACGGCGTCTTCGAGCTGGGCGAGACGACGGTATCCGAGGTCATGGTGCCGCGCACGGACGTCTTCGGGGTCGACGTGGCGACCCCGGCCGACCGCCTCTTGCCGGCCGTCCGGGCGAACCTCCACCACCGGGTCCCCGTCTTCGAGGGGAGTCTGGACCACGTGGTCGGCATCCTGGAGGTGAAGGGCCTCCTTCCGTACTACGCGGGCCTCCCGTCCGACTTCGACCTGCGCGCGCACCTGGCCGTGCCGCACTTCGTGCCCCAGTCCAAGCGGACGGACGCCCTCCTGCGCGAGTTCAAGGCGAAGAAGCTGCAGACGGCCATCGTCGTCGACGAGTACGGGGGCACGGCCGGCATGGTCACGCTCGAGGACATCCTCGAGGAGGTCGTCGGCGAGATCCGCGACGAGTTCGAGTCCGACGAGCGGCTCGCGCAGGCGGTGGACGGGCGCACCTGGCGGGTGGCCGCCAAGATGTCGGTCGGCGACTTCAACGCGGTCACGGGGCTCGCGATTCCCGACGAGCACTTCGACACGGTCGGCGGCTGGGTGCTGGATCTCTTCGGCCGCGTTCCCCACCGGGGGGAGAGCGTCGAGGCCCGCGGGGTGCGCGTGACCGTGGAGACCACCCACCGGACACGGATCCTTCAGGTGCTCGTGCGGCTGCCGGGGCCCGATCCCACCGTCGGGGCGGCCGATGCTCGCGCGGTCCCGCCGCCCCCTCCCGCCGACCCGGAGACCCGGTCGTGACCTTCGCGAGCTGGGGCGTCGTCCTCGTCTGCTTGCTCGCCTCGGCCTTCTTCTCGGCGGCCGAGATCGCGTTCCTGGCCGCCAACCGGGTGCGGTTGCGTCACCTGGCCGAGCAGGGCTCGCGGGTGGCCCGCGGGTACATGGAGGCCTTCCAGCACCCGGAGCGGCTCCTGTCCACCGCGATGATGGGGGTCACCATCGCCCACGTCGTCTCGTCGGCGGTGGCGACCACCGCGCTCCTCCCCTGGGTCGGAGGCCAGGCCTCGCTCTGGGCGACGATCATCCTCACGCCGACCATGCTCGTCTTCGGCGAGATCCTGCCGAAGGCGCTCACGCAGCCGCGCGCGACCGGCGTCGCCCTTCGCACCTTCGACCCGCTCCGGGGGGTGACCTGGCTTCTGGCCCCCGTCGTGGGCCTTGCCAACCTCCTCGTGCGCGCGATCCTGGGGGGCCTGGGACACGGCGACCGCCGCGATCCCTTCGTCTCCCGCGCCGATCTTCGCCTCCTGGTCGAGCGCGAGCCGGACGGGACGACCGACGTCCGCGAGGAAGAGCGGGAGATGATCGAGGGGATCTTCGACCTCACCGAGACGTCCGTCCGGGAGGTCATGGTGCCGCTGGTCGACGTCATCGCGGTGCCCGAGGACGCGAGCGTCGACGAGGCGGTCGCGACGATCCGGGAGAGCGGGCACTCGCGGGTGCCCGTGTACCGGGAGCGCATCGACAACGTCGTGGGCGTGGTCGCGGCGCTCGACATCCTGGCCCGGGGCGCCTCCGGGGAGACGATCCGGACGCTCATGCGCCCGGCGCACTACGTCCCCGCCACCAAGCGGGTCAGCGAGCTCCTGCCGGAGATGCAGCGCCGGCGCATCCAGCTCGCAGTCGTGGTCGACGAGTATGGCGCCAGCCAGGGGATCGTGACGCTCGGGGACGTCATCGAGGAGATCGTGGGGGAGATCCCGGATGACCGGGAGTCTCCGTCCCAGCTCGTGCGGCTCCCCGACGGCAGCTACCTGGTCGACGGGCGCCAATGGATCGAGGAGCTCAACGAGAAGCTGGACTGGGACCTTCCCAAGAAGAAGGAATACGAGACGGTCGCCGGGCTGATCCTCGATGCCCTCGGGCACATCCCCCGCCCCGGCGAGCAGGCCACCGTGGGAGCCTACGAGCTTGCCGTGGTGGACGCCGACGAGCGCCGCATCAACAAGGTGAAGGTCCGCGCGCGCAATCGCCCGGGCGGACTCCACCCCGGGCAGCCTCCCCCGCAGCCCCCCTCACAGCCGCCCACACAGCCTCAAGGAGGACACTGAGCATGGCCGGCAGCATGGTGACGTTCGCAACGAACGGGTCGACGACGCCGGGGTATCTGGCCACGCCCAAGAGCGGGGCCGGGCCCGGGGTGCTCGTCATCCAGGAGTGGTGGGGGCTCGTCCCGCACATCAAGCACGTCGCCGACCGGTTCGCCGGGGAGGGCTTCGTGGCGCTCGCCCCCGACATGTACCACGGGAAGACGGCCAGCGAGCCCGACGGCGCCGGGAAGCTCTTCATGGCGCTGAACATCGCCCAGGCGGAGAAGGACCTGCGCGGCGCCGCGACCTACCTCCTGACCCACGCGTCCGCGAAGAAGATCGGGGTCGTGGGGTTCTGCATGGGCGGGCAGCTCGCCCTCTTCGCCGCGACGCTGAACCCGACGGTCGGGGCCTGCGTGAACTTCTACGGGATCCACCCGAACGTCAAGCCCGACTACGCGAAGCTGGCGGCGCCGGTGCTCGGGCTCTACGCCGAGCGCGACGGGTTCGTGACGCCGGCGGTCGCCCGCCAGGTGGACGCGGACATCCGGAAGGCAGGCAAGTCGTCCGAGATCCACGTCTACCCGGGCGTCGACCACGCGTTCTTCAACGACGAGCGCTCGGACGTCTACGACCGGGCCGCCGCGGAGGACGCCTGGCGGCGGACGCTCACCTTCTTCCGCCAGCACCTCCGGTAGGGGGCGAAAGCGGCGAGCGATCCCGGCCGGGGCCGACCGGCCCCGGAAATGCCACGCGGGGGCCTCGGGGCCCCCGCGCATGGTCGGGGCGGCGTGAGCGGGCCGCGGGCCCGCCGCGCGGCCTAGCCGGTGGCCGTCGCGGCCGCCTGCTTGCGGGCCTTCTTGGCGGCCTTGCCCTTCGGCTCGGCGGCCTTCTTGCCCTTCGCCGGCTTCTCCTTCGTGGCCTCGGGCCGGTCGACCAGCTCCAGGATGGCCATGGGGGCGGCGTCGCCCCGCCGCGTGCCGACCGGGATGATGCGGGTGTAGCCCCCGCGGCGGTCCGAGTAGCGCGCCCCGACCGTGTCGAACAGCCGCCGCACGACGACCACGTCGGGGACCAGGGTCAGGGCCTGCCGGCGGGCGTGGAGGGTGTCCTCCTTCGCGAGCGTCACCAGGTGGTCCGCCAGCGGCCGGACCGCCTTGGCCTTGGCCACGGTGGTCGTGATCCGCTCGTGCGTGAACAGCGCCGTCAGGAGATTCCGGAAGAGGGCCCAGCGGTGCGCCGTGAGCCGGCCCAGCTTCCAGCCGTCGCGCTTGTGTCTCATGCCGGTCTCGTGACCTCCGCGGCGGCCGGCGCGGCCGAGGGCTCGTCGTCCTCTTCCTCCGCCCCGGCCGGCGTGAACAGGTCGAAGTGGTCGCGGAGGAGCTTCGCCGCCTGCAGGAAGGCCTGGCCCGGTGAGATGCTGCCGTCCGTCGTGATGTCGACCACGAGCTTCTCGTAGTCCGTGATGTTGCCGAGGCGGGACATCTCGACCAGGTAGTTCACCCGCCGGATCGGGGAGAAGGCGGCGTCGAGACCGATCGCCCCCGATGGCACGCCCTCCCCGTGCTGGTCGCCGGAAACGTATCCGCGTCCGGCCCGGATGCCGACCTCGAGGCCCAGCCGGCCCCCCGCGGCGACGTTCGCGATGTGCAGCTCCGGGGTCAGCACCTCGACCCCCGACCCCGTGAAGTCGGCCCCGGTCGCGGCCCTCGGCCCCCGCACCTCGAGCCGGGCGGTCCCGGTCTCGGCGTCGCCGGCGAGCCGCACCACCATCTTCTTCAGGTTGAGGAGGAGATTGGCGACATCGTCCTCGACACCGGGGACACGTTCGGCGCCGGCGTTCACCGAGGCGACCTTGGCCCACACGATGGCCGCCCCCGGGACCGCCGAGAGGAGCACCCGGCGAAGTGAGTTACCGACCGTCAGCGCGTAGCCCTTCTCGAACGGCTCGGCCGCCATCCGGCCGAAGGTCGGCGTGAGCTCCTCCCACTCGATGCGACGGGGACGCTGGAACATTAGTCTCGGCATGCGCCCGACCTCTTACTTTGAGTACAGCTCGACGATGAGCTGTTCCTGGACCGGAATCTGGATGTCGTCGCGGAGCGGCAGGCTCCGGACCGTCCCCGACTTCCCGGGAGGCGCCACCTCGAGCCACTGGGGCACGTGACCCCGCCCGGCCGACAGGTTGTCCGTCACCCGCTCCTGGAGCTTCGAGGCGGACCGGAGCTGCACCTGATCACCCACGCGGACCAGGAACGAGGGGATCGCCACGCGGCGCCCGTTCACCTGGAAGTGCCCGTGCGCGACCATCTGGCGCGCCTCGGCCCGTGACGCCGCGAAACCGAGCCGGAAGACGACGTTGTCGAGTCGCCGCTCGAGCAGGCGCAAGAGGTTCTCGCCCGTCACGCCCTTCTGCCCTTCCGCCTGGACGAAGTAGCGCCGGAACTGGCCCTCGAGCAGCCCGTAGATGCGCTTGGCCTTCTGCTTCTCGCGCAGCTGCTGCCCGTAGGCCGACTGCTTCGTCCGGCCCAGTCCGTGCTGGCCCGGCGGGTAGTTGCGGCGCTCGATCCCGCACTTGTCCGTGAAGCAGCGCGAGCCCTTCAGGAACAGCTTGAGACCCTCACGCCGGCACAGCCGGCAGACCGCGTCGTTGTACCTTGCCAACTCCTATCCTCCTCGCTACACCCGGCGACGCTTGGGCGGCCGGCAGCCGTCGTGTGGGATCGGCGTGACGTCGCGGATCGCCGTGATCTCGAGACCCACCGCCTGCAAGGAGCGGATCGCCGCCTCCCGGCCCGCGCCCGGCCCCTTCACGTACACCTCGACCTGCTTGAGGCCGATCTCCATGGCCTTCCGCGCCGCGGCTTCGGCCGCCATCTGCGCCGCGAACGGGGTGCTCTTGCGTGAGCCCTTGAAGCCCACGCTCCCCGCGCTCGCCCACGCGACCACCCCGCCCATCTTGTCGGTGAGGGTCACGATCGTATTGTTGAAGGTGGCCTGCACGTGCGCGATGCCCGTGCGGACCTCCCGCCGCTCCTTCTTCTTCCCGCTCTTCCGGGGCCTTCCCGCGGTGGCCTCAGCCATGGCGCCCTACGCCTTTCCCGTGGTCGGGTTCTTGGTCGCCGCCTTCTTGCGGATGCCGACGCCCCGCCGCGGCCCCTTCCGGGTGCGCGCGTTGGTGTGGGTGCGCTGGCCGCGGACCGGCAGGCCCTTGCGGTGCCGGATGCCCCGGTAGCTGCCGATGTCCATCAGCCGCTTCATGTTCATCGTAACCTCGCGCCGCAGGTCACCCTCGACTCGCTGCTCGCGCTCGATCACCTCGCGGACCCGCGCGGTCTCGTCCTCGGTCCACTCCCGGACCCGGCGGTTCATGTCCACGCCGGCCCGGATCAGGATCCGCCGGGACGACGAGCGTCCGATGCCGAGGATGTACGTCAAGGCCACCTCGCCCCGCTTGTCCCGGGGCAGGTCGACTCCCGCTACGCGTGCCATACGCCTGTCCTCTCTCCCCGCGCCTCAGCCCTGGCGTTGCTTGTGACGCACGTTCACGCAAATGATCCGCACGACACCCTTGCGCCGGATCACCTTGCACTTCTCACACCGCTTCCTGATCGACGGCCGTACCTTCATCGGGCTCTCCGTCCGCTCTTCCCAATCTTCCCCATCGGGGGTCCCGCCTACTTGAACCGGTACGTGATGCGGCCCCGGGTCAAGTCGTAGGCCGAGAGCTCGACCTTCACCCGGTCGCCGGGCAGGATCCGGATGAAGTGCATGCGCATCTTGCCCGACACGTGCGTCAGCACCCGGTGCCCGTTGTCCAGCTCGACGCGGAACATGGCGTTGGGCAGGGGCTCGACCACCTTGCCCTCCACCTCGATCGCGTCGTCCTTCGGCTTCTTGCCCTCCCGCTCCTCGGGAAACTGCCCGCGCCGCCGCCTCGCCATCAGGCCGCCTCCCTCAAGTCCGCGGTCAACACGTCGGGCCCCTCTTCGGTGACCGCGACCGTGTGCTCGAAGTGCGCGGCCAGGCTCCCGTCCGCGGTCACCGCCGTCCACCGGTCCGCCAGCACGCGCACCTCCCAGTGCCCCATCGTGACCATGGGCTCGAGCGCGAGCACCATCCCGGTCCGGAGGAGCGGACCGCGGCCCGGCTCCCCGAAGTTCGGCACCTGCGGGTCCTCGTGGAGCGCCCGGCCGATGCCATGACCCACGAAGGCCCGCACCACCCCGAAGCCGGCCGCCTCCACGTGCCGCTGGACGGCCACCGAGACGTCTCCCACGCGGCGCCCAGGCCGGCACTCGGCGATCGCCCGCGCGAGCGACTCCCGGGTGATCTCGAGGAGCCGCCGGGCCTCGTCGGTGACGTCCCCCACCGGCAGCGTCACCGCGGCGTCGGCGTAGTAGCCTTCCACGATCGCCCCCAGGTCCAGACCGATGATGTCCCCCTCCCGCAGCCGGCGCCGCGACGCGGGGATCCCGTGCACGACCTCCTCGTTGATCGACGCGCAGATCGTGGCCGGGAACCCCCGGTAGCCCTTGAAGGCCGGCTTGGCCTTGCGGTCGCGGATCAGGGCCTCGACCTCATGGTCGATCTCGAGCGTGGACACGCCCGGCTTGACCAGGTCCCGGCACATCCGGAACGCCTCGGCCAGGATCCGGCCGGCTTCCCGCATGTGGGCGATCTGGGCAGGCGACTTGAGCTCGATCACCGCGGCCCCTCCGTCGCGACGACGAGGGCCGCGTGGACCGTGTCCATCGTGCCGGCCCCGGGGATCGTGGTCAGGAGCCCGCGCCCCCGGTAGTAGTCGACGAGCGGTCGCGTGTCGCGCGCATACACCGTGAGCCGCCGCCGGACCGTGGCCTCCTCGTCGTCCGTCCGCTGCGAGAGCGCGCCTCCGCAGGCGTCGCACCGGTCCGCCGTCCGGGGCGGGGAGAACGCGACGTGATAGTTCCGGCCGCAGCTCCCGCACACCCGGCGGCCGGTGAGGCGCGCCGCGAGGTCGTCGTCGGAGATCTGGAAGAGGACCACCCGATCGAGGGGCGCCCCCTCGGCGTCGAGCAGCTGGTCGAGCGCCTCGGCTTGCGCCACCGTCCGCGGGAAGCCGTCCAGGACGAATCCCTTGCGCCCGTCCGGCTGAGTCAGCCGCTCGCGGACCAGCCCGACGATCACCGCGTCGGGCACCAGCTCGCCGGCCTCCATGTAGCGCCGGGCCTCGACGCCGAGCGGCGTGCCCTTGGCGACGGCCTCCCGGAGCATGTCCCCGGTCGAGATCTGGGGCACGCTCCACCGCGCGGCGAGCCGGGCCGCCTGCGTCCCCTTCCCCGCCCCTGGTGGGCCCAGCAGCACGACGCGCATCTCAGGCCCGGACCTTCTGGCGCCGCCGCAGGAACCCTTCGTAGTGGCGCATCAGGAGGTGTGACTCCATCTGCCGCACGGTGTCGAGGGCGACGCCGACGACGATCAGGAGGCTCGTGCCGCCGAAGTAGAACGGGACGTTGAACGAGCGGATCAGGAAGTCCGGCAGGACCGAGATCAGCGCCAGGAAGATCGCGCCAGGCAGGGTGATCCGGGTGAGCACGCGATCGATGTACTCCGACGTCTTCTTGCCCGGCCGCACGCCCGGAATGAAGCCGCCGTACTTCTTCATGTTGTCCGCGAGGTCATTCGGATTGAAGATGATCGCCGTGTAGAAGTACGTGAAGAAGACGATGAAGCCCATGTAGAGGAGGTAGTACAGCCCGTGCTGCGGCAGCGGCCCGGGCGACAGCGCGTCCGACACCGCCTGCATCCACCACGTCGGGACGAACCGCGCGAGCGTCGCCGGGAACAGGATCAGCGACGAGGCGAAGATCACCGGGATCACGCCGGCCGTGTTGATCCGGAGGGGGATGTGCGTCGACTGCCCGCCGTACACGCGCCGGCCGACGACGCGCTTCGCGTACTGAACCTGGATCTTCCGCTGTCCCTCCTGCATGATGATGACGGCCGCCGTCACCGCCAACATGAGGACGAGGACGCCCAGCAGCGCGAGGGGCTTCATCTCCCCCGTCCGCAGGAGCTGATAGGTCCCCTCGAGCGCGGAGGGCAGCCGGACGACGATGCCGGCGAAGATGATCAGCGAGATGCCGTTGCCGATCCCCTTCTCGGAGATCTGCTCGCCGAGCCACATGATCAGCGCCGTCCCCGACGTCAGCGTGATCATCGTGACGAGCCGGAACCCCCACCCGGGGTTCGGCACGAGGATGACCCCGCCGGGCGCGTTCATGCTCTCGAGGCCGATCGCGATGAACAGCGACTGGAACGCCGACAGGACGATGGTCCCGTACCGCGTGTACTGCGTGATCTTCTTGCGCCCTGCCTCCCCCTCCTTCGCCAGCCGCTCCAGTGCCGGCACGACCACCGTCAGGAGCTGGAGGATGATGGAGGCGGAGATGTAGGGCATGATCCCGAGCGCGAACACCGTGAGGCTGCGCAGGTTGCCGCCCGAGAAGAGGTCGACCAGCCCGAGCAGCGTCCCCTGGACGCTGTCGAAGAACCGCGCGAGCGCCTCCGCGTCCACGCCCGGAGTGGGGACGTGGGCGCCGAGCCGGTACGCGGCCAGGAGCCCCGCCGTCACCAGGAGCCGGCGCTTGAGCTCCGGGATCTTAGTGACGTTCTGGAGGTTCTTGAGGACCTCGATCACGCGGGGAGCACCTCGGCACGGCCGCCGGCCGCGGCGATCTTCGCCGCCGCGGTCTTCGAGAAGGCGTGGGCGTGCACGGTCAACGCCGACCCGGCCAGCTCACCGTCGCCCAGGACCTTGACCAGGCGGCTGGCATTCGTGGCCATGAGCCCGGCCGTCACGAACGCCTCGGGCCCCACCTCGCCGCCCTGCGGGAAGCACCGGGCCAGGTCGCTCACGTTCACCACGGCGAACTCGCGATGGAACGGGTTCTTGAAGCCGCGCTTGGGAATCCGGCGATAGAGCGGCATCTGCCCGCCCTCGAAGCCGGGGGGCTTGCCGCCGCCCGGGCGCGCCTTCTGCCCCTTGTGCCCCCTGGTGCTGGTCTTGCCGTGCCCCGAGCCCGGGCCCCGGCCCACGCGCTTCCTCTTCTTCCGGGCCCCTCGCGGAGGACGGAGATCGCCGAGCTTCATGCGGACTGCTCCTTCGTCGTCCGATCACGACGGCTCCGGACATTCGGGGCGTCGCCCTCGGCTGGTTCCACCCGCACGGCGTAGGGCACACGCGCGATCATGCCGCGGATCACCGGCGTGTCGTCGTGGACCACCGTCGCCCGGATCCGCCGGAGCCCGAGCGCCGCGAGCGTGCCCACGTGGCCCGGCTTGAGCCCGATCCGGCTGCGCGTGAGGGTGATCTTAAGCTTCCTGCTTGGCAAGGACCGCCTCCTCGGCTTCCTGAGTGGCCTTTCGCCGGAGCCCCTGGAGGTCCTGGAGCTTCCGGATACGCCGGAGCGCGTCCAGGGTCGCCTTCAGCACGTTGTGCGGATTGTTCGAGCCGAGCGTCTTGGTCAGGACGTCCTGGACGCCGGCCGCCTGGAGCACGGCCCGCACGGCCCCGCCCGCGATCAGGCCCGTGCCCTGCGTGGCCGGGCGCAGGAACACGCGCCCCGAGCCGTAGTGGCCGGTGATCTCGCACGGCAGCGTCGTGTCCCGGAGGGGCACGTAGAGCAGGTCCTTCTTCGCGTGCTCGACCGCCTTCCGGATCGCCTCGGGCACCTCTTTCGCCTTGCCGAGGCCCACGCCCACGTGCCCTCCGCCGTCGCCCACGACGACGAGGGCGGTGAAGGAGAACCGACGTCCGCCTTTCACCACCTTGGCCACGCGGTTGATGGCGACCACGCGGTCTTTCAGCTCGAGCCCGCTCGGGTCAATGCGCCCCTCCGCCATGTCCTCTCCCGTCCCGTCCTTCCCGTGTCGCCTAGAACACGAGCCCCGCGGCGCGGGCCGCGTCCGCCAGCGCCTTCACGCGGCCGTGGTACTTGTACCCACCGCGGTCGAAGACGACCGCCGCGATCCCGCTGGCCTGGGCCTTCCGGGCGATCAGCTCGCCCACCGCTTTGGCCGCCGCCACGTTCCCGCCCGAGCGGATCGAGTCCTTGAGCTCGGGCGACAGGCTGCCGGCCGCCACAACCGTCACGCCCCGATCGTCGTCCACCACCTGGGCGTAGATGTGCTTGAGGCTCCGATACACCACCAGGCGAGGGCGCTCCACCGATCCCCGCACGACACGCCGGATGCGGTGATGCCGATTCGCCCGACCTTGCGCCCGCTGTGTCAGTCCCACCGTCGATTCTCCCTGGGGTTCACCGGCTACTTGGCGCCGGTCTTCCCGACCTTCTTCCGGACCACCTCGCCCGCGTACCGGACCCCCTTGCCCTTGTAGGAGTCGGGCGGCCGGAGGGCCCGGAGCTGGGCGGCCGTCTGGCCGACGAGGTACTTGTCGACGCCGCGCAGCGTGATCCCGGTCTGCTTCTCGACCTCGGCGGTCACCCCATCGGGCAACGGGAAGACGATCGGATGCGAGTAGCCCAGGGCGAACGTGAGGGTCCGGCCGGCCTGCTGCACCCGGTAGCCGATCCCCTGGATCTCGAGCTTCCGCTCGAAGCCCTCGGTGACGCCGACGACCATGTTCGCCACCAGCGCGCGCGTGAGCCCGTGAAGCGCGCGCGCCGACCGGTGCTCGGCGCCCCGGCCCACCATCACGCTGCCGTCGGCGACCTTCACCGAGCAGAGATCGTGGACCCGCATCTCGAGGCGCCCCTTCGGGCCCTTGACCTCGACCTGCTGCCCCTGGATGCCCACCTGGACACCCTTGGGGATCGCGATCGGCTTCCTGCCTATCCTCGACATCGTCCCGTCCCTCGCCCCAGACGCGACCCGGCGGGTCGCGTTACCAGACGTAGCAGAGAACCTCCCCGCCGACCTTGGCCTTGCGGGACTCCCGGTC
The DNA here is from genome assembly GCA_963812945.1 of uncultured Candidatus Rokubacteria bacterium. GTDB lineage: Bacteria > Methylomirabilota > Methylomirabilia > Rokubacteriales > DASRDR01 > DASRDR01. The sequence continues at coordinate 60,102 of CAWEXD010000007.1, forward strand.
CGTGAGCACCCCCCGCGGGGTGGACAGGATCGCCACCCCCATCCCCCCGAGCACGCTCGGGATGCGGTCCGCGCCCACGTACAGGCGCCGCCCCGGCTTGGAGACGCGCCGCAGCCCGCTGATGACCCGCTCCTGGCCCGGCCCGTACTTCAGGTACACGCGCAGCACGCCCTGCCGCTTGTCCTCGATGAGGCGGAAGTTCTTGATGAACCCCTCCTCCTTGAGGATCTCCGCGAGCCGCACCTTCAGCTTGGAGGCGGGGATGTCCACCTTCTCGTGCTCGGCCATGCTGCCGTTGCGGATGCGCGCCAAGAGGTCCGCGACCGGATCCGTCACCATCGCCATGGCTGGTCTCCCCCGCCTACCAGGACGCCTTGGCCACGCCGGGGATCTCCCCCCGCAGCGCCAGGTTCCGGAAGCAGATCCGGCACAGCTGGAATTTGCGCAGGTAGCCCCGGGACCGGCCGCAGATGCGACAGCGCGTGTAGCCCCGCGCCTTGAACTTCGGGACACTCCGTTGCTTGTTGATCCAGGACGTCTTCGCCATGGACTCGTTCCCCGCCCTACTCCCGGAACGGGACGCCGAGGTGCGTCAGGAGGGCCTTCGCTTCCTCGTCCGTCCCGGCGGTCGTGCAGATGATGATGTCCATCCCGCGCACCTTGTCGATCTTGTCGTAGAGGATCTCCGGGAAGATGAGCTGCTCCCGGAGGCCGAGCGCGTAGTTCCCTCGCCCGTCGAACGACTTCGGGGACACGCCCCGGAAGTCGCGGACCCTCGGGAGGGCCGCGCTCACGAGCCGATCCAGGAACTCGTACATGCGCGCGCCGCGGAGCGTCACCTTGGCCCCGACCGGCATCCCGTCCCGCACCTTGAAGGCCGCAATCGACTTCTTCGCCTTCGTCACCACGGCCTTCTGGCCCGTGATGGCCTGGAGGTCGGCCGTCGCGAAGTCCAGCGCCTTGGCGTTCTCCTTCGCCTCGCTGAGCCCCATGTTGAGCACGATCTTCGTGAGCCTCGGCGCCTGGTACGGGTTGCGGTAGCCCCGCTCCTGCATGAGGGCCGGCACCACGGTGCTCTTGTATCGCTCGCGCATCCGCGGCGGGATCCGCCCGGTGCTCCGCGCGCGGGCCGCCGGCGGCGCCGGCGCCTTCGCGGCGGCCGCGGCGCCACCCTTGCCGCCCCGGGCCGGCGCGCCCGGCTTGCCGCCGCCGGCCGGCTTCCCGCCCGCCGGCTTGGCCGGCGCTCCCTCGGGCTTGTCTGCCTTCGCCATCGCCTCGCTCCTAGGCCTTGTCGACGATCTCGCCGCACCGCCGGCACACGCGCGCCCGGCGGTCGTCCGCCAGGACTCGCCTGCCGACGCGGGTGGCCTTGTCGCACTTGCTGCACACCAGCATCACGTTCGAGACGTGCATCGGCGCCTCGCGCTCGATGATCCCGCCCTGCCGCAGCTTCTGCGTCGGCCGCTGGTGCCGCTTGACCATGTTCACGCGCTCGATGATGACGCGCTCCCGGGCCGGCAGCACGAACAGGACCTTGCCGCGCTTGCCCTTTTCCCGTCCCGCGATGACCATCACCGTGTCGTTCTTCTTGATCGCCGGCCCGCCGCGTGCCATAGCCGCCGCCTCAGTTCACCCGGAGGCCCATCAGATGACCTCGGGCGCGAGTGAGATGATCTTCAGGAACTGTCGGTCCCGCAGCTCGCGCGCTACCGGCCCGAAGATGCGTGTCCCGATCGGGTTGTTCTGCGGGTTCAGGAGCACCGCGGCGTTGCGGTCGAACTTGATGTGCGAGCCGTCGGGCCGCCGGATCTCCTTCGCCGTCCGCACCACGACCGCGCGGGCCACGTCGCCCTTCTTCACCGATCCGTCGGGGGTCGCTTCCTTCACCGCCACGATGATCGTGTCCCCGATTGTCGCGAACTTCTTGTTCGACCCGCCCATCACCCGAATGCACTGCACCTTCCGCGCGCCCGAGTTGTCGGCGACGTCCAGCATCGTCCGCGGTTGAATCATGGTTGTCCGTTCCCGGAGCTGGGCTCAGGAAGCCCGCCCGAGGATCTCCTTGATCCGCCACCGCTTGTCCTTGGACAGGGGGCGCGTCTCCTCGATGAGCACGCGGTCGCCCACGTGCGCCTCGTTCCGCTCGTCATGCGCCTTGAACCGCGTCGTGCGCTTGACGACGCGCTCGTAGCGCGGGTGGCGGAAGGAGCGCTCCACCACGATCACGCGCGTCTTGCTCATCTTGTCGCTGACCACCACGCCGACCCGGGTCTTCTGCACGCCGTGCTCCCGCCCCTATCCGCGCCGGAGCCCGAGGGCACGCTCGCGCAGGATCGTCTGGACGCGGGCCAGCTCGCGCCGGGCCTGGCCTATCCGCGCCGGGTTCTTCGCCATCGCCATCGAGACCTGGAACCGGAGATTGAAGACTTCCTCGCCGAGCTCGCGCGCCTTCTGCTGGAGCTCGGTCTCGCTCAGGTCCCGCAGGTTCGTCTTCGACTTCATGCCCCTGCCTCGCTGAGGGCGTCTGTAAGACGGCCTCCGGCCTGGGGCGGGCTCACGCCTGCTCCCGCTTGATGAACTTCGTCCGGATCGGCAGCTTCTGGCTGGCCAGGCGGACCGCCTCGCGCGCGATGTCCTCGGTCAGCCCTTCCATCTCGTAGAGGATCCGGCCCGGCTTGACGACGGCGACCCAGTACTCGGGATTCCCCTTACCCTTCCCCATGCGCGTCTCTGCCGGCTTCTTGGTGAAGGGCTTGTCCGGGAAGACCCGGATCCAGATCTTGCCACCCCGCTTGACCGCGCGCGTCAGGGCTACGCGGCCCGCTTCGATCTGCCGGTTGGTGAGCCAGCAGGGCTCGAGGGCCTTCATGCCGAAGTCGCCGAAGGCGAGCGTCGCGCCCCGCTGGGCGACACCCTTCATCCGGCCTCGCTGGGCCTTGCGGTACTTGACGCGCTTGGGCTGCAGCATGGCCCGGCGCTACCCCAGCTGCTCGGTGGCGCGCGCCGTCGGCAGCACCTCGCCCTTGAAGATCCACACCTTCACGCCGATGGTGCCGTACGTCGTGTGCGCGGTGGCGATGCCGAAGTCGAGGTCCGCCCGGAGGGTCTGCAGCGGCACCCGCCCCTCGCGGTACCACTCGCGGCGCGCGATCTCGGCGCCGCCGAGCCGCCCCGCACAGGCGATCCGGACCCCCTCCGCCCCGAGCCGCACCGAGCTCTGCACCGCCTTCTTCATCGCGCGGCGGAACGCCACGCGCTTCTCGAGCTGCAGCGCGATGTTCTCGGCGACGAGCTGGGAATCGAGCTCCGGGTGCACCACCTCCTGGATGTCCAGGTGGATCTCCTTCCCGGTCCGCGCCTGCAGCTCGTTCTTGAGCTTCTCGACCTCGGCACCCTTCCGTCCGATGATGATCCCGGGCCGCGCCGTGTGGACGATGATCCGCGCGCGGTTGGCCGAGCGCTCGACGTCGATCTTCGAGATGCCGGCATGGTAGAGCGCATCCTTGATGTACCGCCGGATCTTGGTGTCCTCGTGGAGCAGGTTCGCGTACTCCTTGGAGGCGAACCAGCGCGAGCTCCAAGTCCGCGTCGTGCCCAGCCGGAACCCGATCGGGTGGACCTTCTGCCCCATTAGGCGCTCCTCTTCGCGGGCGTTTTCCTGGGCGCCTTCGCCGGTGTGCTCGCCGGGCGGCGGCCACCGGCCGGGCGCCCGCGCGCCGCCGTGTCCGGACGTGGCCGCACCCGCGCGGCCCCCGCCCCAGCCTCGGCCAGGCCCACGGTGATGTGGGCGAGCCGATGCCGGATCCAGAACGCTCGGCCCATCGCTCGCGGCTGGATCCGCTTGAGCGACGGCCCCCCGTCGATCACCGCGTGCACCCGGAGGTCGTCCAGGTTCCGCACCTGGTGGTTGTGCTCGGCGTTGGCGATGGCCGACCGCAGCACCTTCTCGATCTGGCGGGCCGCGATCTGGGGCGAGTACTGCAGGATCGCCAGCGCCTCCGCGACGGTCTTGCCGCGGACGAGGTCCGCGACCAGGCGCGCCTTGCGGGGCGACAATCGGATGTAACGGGCCACTGCCTTCGTGAGCATGAGAGCCTCGTCCTACTTCAGCGCCGTCGACTTCTCGGTGTGCGAGCCGTGCGCGCGGAAGGTCCGCGTCGGGGAGAACTCTCCGAGCTTGTGCCCGACCATGTTCTCCGTGACGTACACGGGGATGAACTTCTTGCCGTTGTGGACGGCCAGGGTGTGCCCGACGAAGTCCGGGCTGATGGTCGAGCGCCGCGACCAGGTCTTGATGACCTTCTTCTGTCGGGAGGCGTTGAGGGCCTCCACCTTCTCCACGAGATGCGAGTCGATGAACGGACCCTTGCTGACCGAGCGTCCCACTTCGCCCTCCTACCGTCGCCGCCCGCGGCGGGCGACGATGTACCGGTCCGACGGCTGGCGCCGCCGTGTCTTGGCGCCCTTGGTCGGCTTGCCCCACGGGGTCATGGGGTGGTTGCCCTTCCCACGTCCCTCTCCGCCACCCATCGGGTGGTCGACAGGATTCATCGCCGTGCCGCGCACCGTCGGACGGATCCCAAGCCAGCGGCTGCGGCCCGCCTTGCCGACCGTCACGTTCTCATGGTCGAGGTTGCCCACCTGCCCGATCGTCGCCATGCAGGTTTGACGGATCAGCCGGGTCTCACCGGATGGGAGCTTGACGTGGGCCATCTCCCCTTCCTTGGCGACCAGCTGCGCGCCGGTGCCCGCGCTCCGACAGAGTTGCCCACCCTTGCCGGGCTGGAGCTCGATGTTGTGGATCGTCGTGCCGGCTGGGATCGCGCGGAGCGGGAGCGCGTTGCCGGGCAGGATGTCGGCGTTCGGACCCGAGACCACCGTGTCGTCCACCTTGAGCCCGTTGGGGGCTAGGATGTAGCGCTTCTCGCCGTCGCGGTAGTACAGGAGTGCGATGCGGGCGCTGCGGTTCGGGTCGTACTCGATCGCCGCCACCCTCGCCGGGATCCCGAACTTCTCGCGGCGGAAATCCACCAGCCGGATCTTCTGCTTGTGGCCGCCCCCGATGTGCCGGGTGGTGATGCGCCCCAACGAGTTCCGGCCGCCGGTGCGCTTCTTGGTGACGACGAGCGACTTCTCCGGGCGGACCTTCGTGATCTCGGCGAAGTCCAGTATGGTCTGGAACCGTCGACCCGCCGACGTCGGCTTCAGCGTCCTGACTGCCATGGTCTCGTCCTGTCTCCGTCGTGCCTGCTCAGGGTTCCGTTTACGACTCGAACAGCTCGATCTTGCTGTCGGGGGCGAGCTGCACGACCGCCTTCTTCCACGACGGGCGCCGGCCGACGAAGCGGCCCATCCGCTTCTCCTTGCCGTAGATCACCTGGGTGCGCACGCCGGTCACCTTCACCTTGAAGATGCCTTCGACCGCCCGGCGGATCTCGACCTTGTTGGCGTCGATCGCCACCTGGAAGCTCACCTGGTTCCGCTCGTCCTTGAGCGTCGTCGCCTTCTCGGTCACGAGCGGCCGGAGCACGATCTGCCGCAGGGTCCTCATGCCAGAAGCGCCTCCTGCGTCGCGACCAGCGCCTGCCGCTCCGCCACCACACGCTCGTGCCGCAGGAGCTCCGCCACCGACACGTGCCCGGGGCGTACCAGCGTCACCCACGGCACGTTCTGGCAGGCGCGGACCAGGGCCTCGGTCGGCTCGGCGACGAGCAGGAGCGTCCGGACGTCCGCGACACCGAGCCCGGCGAGGACCCCGACGAGCGCCTTCGTCTTCGGGCGGTCCAGCGCCAGCGCCTCGACGACCGTCACCTGTCCGGCGGCGACCTTGTCGGTCCAGGCCGCCCGGAGCGCCCCGCGCCGGGCCTGCCGCGGCATCGCCTGGTCGTATTTCCGCGGCGTCGGCCCGAAGGGCTTGCCCCCGCCCTTCCACTGGGTCGCCCGGATCGAGCCCTGCCGGGCTCGCCCCGTGCCCTTCTGCTTCCAGGGCTTCCGGCCGCCGCCCGAGACCTCGCTCCGGCCCTTCGTGTCGTGGGTCCCGGCGCGGCGCCCGTTCAGCTCCCGCACCACCGCCTGATGGAGCAGCGCCGCATGGATGGGCGCCCCGAACACGGCCGCCGCCAGCTCGAGGGTGCCCCGTGCCTTGCCGCCCGCGTCGACGACGTTGACGGTCACCGTGCCTGCCATGGTCTCGCTCACGCCTTCTTCGCAGCGTGCTGCTGCGCCTTCGAGAGCTTGACGCTCTTGCGCACCAAGAGGAGGCCGCCGGTGGCGCCGGGGACGGCGCCCTTGATCACCAGCAGGTGCTGCTCGGGCAGCACCCGGACGACCTCGAGGTGCGGCGTCGTGACCCGGACCGCGCCCATCCGCCCCGGCAGACGGTGACCAGGAAACACCCGCGAGGGATCGGACGACGCCCCGATCGAGCCGGGCGCCCGATGGAACATCGAGCCGTGGCTCGCCTCGCCCCCGCTCCAGCCGTGCCGCTTCATGCCGCCCTGGAATCCTCGCCCCTTGCGGAGCCCCGTGACGTCCACGAGCTCGCCGGGCTTGAAGAGGTCGACCGTCAGCGTCTGCCCGACCTGGTAGCCGTCCACCGACTCGAGCCGCAGCTCGCGCAGGATCCGCACCGCGCCGACCCCCGCCTTCTTGAAGTGGCCGGCCATCGGCTTCCGGACCTTCTTCCGCTTCGGCTCGAACCCGATCTGCAGCGCGTCGTACCCGTCGCTCGCCCGGGTCTTCACCTGCACCACGGTGCAGGGCCCCGCCTCGAGCACCGTGACGGGGATGCTGTTCCCGTCGTCGGCGAACACCTGCGTCATGCCGCGCTTGCGCGCGATCAGCCCCTGCTTGATCGCCTTGGCCATGGTGAGCGTCCCGTCTCGCTAGAACTTGATCTCGACGTCCACGCCCGACGGCAGGTCCAGCTTCGTCAGGGCGTCGACCGTCTGCGGCGTCGGGTCCAGGATGTCGAGGAGCCGCTTGTGCGTCCGCATCTCGAACTGCTCGCGCGACTTCTTGTCCACGTGCGGCGAGCGGAGGACCGTCCACCGGTTGATCGCCGTCGGCAGGAGCACGGGGCCGGCCACGCGGGCGCCGGTGCGCCGCACCGTCTCGACGATCTCCTTGACGGACCGGTCCAGCAGACGATGGTCGTACGCTCGCAGGCGGATCCGGATCTTCTGATCGGTCAGCAGGACCACGGCGCTACCCCACGATCTCCGTCACGACGCCCGCCCCCACCGTCCGCCCCCCCTCGCGAATCGCGAACCGCAGCTCCCGCTCCATCGCGATCGGCGTGATCAGCTCCACCGCCATCGACACGTTGTCCCCCGGCATCACCATCTCCACCCCCGCCGGCAGCGTGCACACCCCCGTCACGTCCGTCGTCCGGAAGTAGAACTGCGGCCGGTACCCCTGGAAGAACGGCGTGTGCCGCCCCCCCTCCTCCTTCGCCAGCACGTACACCTCCGCCTTGAAGTTCTTGTGCGGCTTGATCGACCCCGGCTTCGCCAGCACCTGCCCCCGCTCCACCTCGTCCTTGTCGATCCCCCGCAACAGCGCCCCCACGTTGTCCCCCGCCTGCCCCTCGTCCAGGAGCTTGCGGAACATCTCCACCCCCGTCACCACGCTCTTCCGCGCCGCGTCCTGCATCCCCACGATCTCGATCTCGTCCCCCACCTTCACGATCCCCCGCTCGATCCGCCCCGTCACCACCGTCCCCCGCCCCGTGATGCTGAAAATGTCCTCCACCGGCATCAGGAACGGCTTGTCCACCGGCCGCATCGGCGTCGGGATGTAGCTGTCCACCGCCTGCATCAGCTCCCAGATCGCCGCCGCCGCCTTCGGATCCTCCGGGTGCTCGTTCGCCGCCAGCGCCGACCCCCGAATCACCGGAATGTCGTCCCCCGGAAAGTTGTACTTCTTCAACAGCTCCCGAACCTCCAGCTCCACCAGGTCCAGGATCTCCGGGTCGTCCACCATGTCCACCTTGTTCATGAACACCACGAGATACGGCACGTTCACCTGCCGCGCCAGCAACACGTGCTCCCGCGTCTGCGGCATCGGCCCGTCGTTCGCGGCCACCACCAGGATGGCCCCGTCCATCTGCGCCGCCCCCGTGATCATGTTCTTGATGTAGTCCGCGTGCCCCGGGCAGTCGATGTGCGCGTAGTGCCGGTTCGCCGTCTCGTACTCCACGTGCGCCACCGCGATCGTGATCCCCCGCTCCCGCTCCTCCGGCGCATTGTCGATCGACCCGTACTCCCGGACCGCGATCCCCTTGTTCTTCGTGTGCAGCACCTTCGTGATCGCGGCCGTCAACGTCGTCTTCCCGTGATCGATGTGCCCAATCGTCCCCACGTTCACGTGCGGCTTCGTCCGCTCGAACTTCGCCTTGGCCATTCGTCCGTCCTCCCGAGCCTCTCGCTCAGCGGGAACCCGCGCGGGCGGGAGCTCGGCCGGCCACCTTGGCCATGATCTCCTCGGCCAGGCTGGTCGGGACCTCCTCGTAGCGGGCGAACTGCATGGTGTACGTGGCGCGCCCCTGTGTGGCGGAGCGCAGATCCGTGGCATACCCGAACATGGTGGCCAGCGGTACATTGGCGCGGATCACCTGCGACGAGCCCCGCGCCTCCATCGACGCGATCCGGCCGCGTCGCGACGCGAGGTCGCCGTGGACCGCGCCCATGTATTCCTCCGGCGTCACGACCTCGACCTGCATGATCGGCTCCAAGAGGACCGGCTTGGCCCTCTTCACCGCGTCCTTGAACGCCATCGAGCCGGCGATCTTGAACGCCATCTCCGAAGAGTCGACGTCGTGATAGGAGCCGTCGAGCAGCGACGCCTGGACGTCGACCATCGGATAGCCCGCGAGGACGCCGCTCTGCGCCGCCTCGCGCATGCCCTTCTCGACGGCCGGGATGTACTCGCGCGGGATCGAGCCGCCCACGATCTTGTTCTCGAAGACGAAGCCCTTGCCCGACTCCGCCGGCTCGATCTCGATCTCCACGTCGCCGTACTGGCCCCGGCCACCCGTCTGGCGCACGAAGCGGCCCCGCGCCTCGGCCTTCTTGCGGATCGTCTCGCGGTAGGCGACCTCCGGCCGCCCCACGTTGGCCCCGACCTTGAACTCCCGCAGGAGGCGGTCGACGATGATCTCGAGGTGGAGCTCGCCCATCCCGGAGATCAGGGTCTGCCCGGTCTCGGCGTCCGACGACACCTTGAAGGTCGGGTCCTCGAGCGCAAGCCGACCCAGCGCCAGGCTGAGCCTCTCGTCGTCGGCCTTGGTCTTCGGCTCGATCGCCACCGAGATGACGGGCTCCGGGAAGTCCATCGCCTCGAGCACGATCGGCCGGTTCGCGTCGCACAGCGTGTCGCCGGTGCGGGCGAACTTGAGGCCGACCACCGCGGCGATGTCCCCGGCGCCGACGCTCTCGATCTCCTCGCGCTTGTTGGCGTGCATCCGGAGGAGGCGCCCGACCCGCTCCTTCTTCTGCTGGGTCGAGTTGTAGACGTGCGACCCCGTGGCGAGCGTGCCGCTGTAGACCCGGAGGAAGGTGAGCTGGCCCACGAAGGGATCGTTCATCAGCTTGAAGGCGAGCGCCGTGAACGGCTCCGTGTCGGCGGCGGGCCGCACCTCGGGCTCCCGGGTCTCGGGATTGATCCCCTGCATCGGCGGGATGTCGACGGGCGAGGGCAGATAGTCCACGACCCCGTCGAGGAGCGGCTGCACGCCCTTGTTCTTGAAGGACGCGCCACAGAGCACCGGGACGTGCTTCATCGCGAGCGTGCTGGCTCGCACCGCGGCCCGGAGGTCCTCGGGCGCGATCCTCGCGTCCTCGAGATACCGCTCCATCAGGCTCTCGTCGACGTCGGACAGGGCCTCGACCAGGTGCTCGCGGTACTCGCGCACCTGCGCGGCGTACTCCGCGGGAATCGGCACGCGCTCGTAGTCCTGCCCCAGCTTGGCGTCATCCTCGGGCCAGACGAGCGCGACCTCGTCGATGAGGTCGATCAGCCCCCGGAAGCCGTCCTCGGCGCCGAGCGGCAGCTGGACCACCACGGGGGTCGCCCCCAGGCGGCTCCGGATCATCTCGACCGAGCGGAAGAAGTCGGCGCCGGTCCGGTCCATCTTGTTGACGTAGACGATCCGCGGCACGCGGTACTTGTCCGCCTGGCGCCAGACCGTCTCGGTCTGGGGCTCGACGCCCGCCACCGCGTCCAGGATCGCGACCGCGCCGTCCAGCACGCGGAGGGAGCGCTCGACCTCGACCGTGAAGTCCACGTGGCCGGGAGTGTCGATGATGTTGACGCGGCACTCCTTCCAGAAGCACGTCGTCGCGGCCGAGGTGATCGTGATACCGCGCTCCTGCTCCTGGACCATCCAGTCCATCGTGGCGGTCCCCTCGTGCACCTCGCCGATCTTGTACGACCGACCGGTGTAGTAGAGGATCCGCTCCGTGGTGGTGGTCTTCCCGGCATCGATGTGCGCCATGATGCCGATGTTGCGCGTCCGGTCCAGCGGGTACTGCCGTTCCATCGACTCTTACCGACCCTTCCTGTCAGCCGCCGCCGATGCCGACACCCGCGCCTCGATTCGAGGGACGGGGGTGGGGCAGGGCACTCCGGCCCGATCGTTGCCTGCTACCAGCGGTAGTGCGCGAACGCCTTGTTGGCCTCGGCCATGCGGTGGGTGTCCTCGCGCTTCTTCACGGACGTCCCGCGGTTGTTGGCGGCGTCGAGGAGCTCCGCCGCGAGCCGCTCCTGCATCGTCTTCTCTGGCCGCGAGCGCGCATACCCGACGAGCCACCGCATCGACAGCGAGGTCCGGCGCTCCGGTCGGACCTCCACGGGCACCTGGTACGTCGAGCCGCCCACCCGGCGCGACTTCACCTCGAGGGCCGGCTTGACGTTGTCGACCGCCTGCTTGAACAGCTTCAGCGGATCCTGCTTGGCGCGATCGGCCATGAGGTCGAGCGCGTGGTACATGATCCCCTCGGAGAGGCTGCGCTTACCGCCGTGCATCATCACGTTGATGAACTTCGCCACCAGGCGGCTCCCGTACTTGGGGTCCGGGTTCACCTCGCGGCGCTGGATGATCGCTCGTCGCGGCATGGTCCAGACTCCTCGTTACGCCGCGCCGCCCTTGGGCGTCTTGGCACCGTACTTGGACCGGCTCCGCCGGCGGTTCGCCACCCCGGCCGCGTCGAGAATCCCGCGGACGATGTGGTAGCGCACCCCCGGCAGGTCCTTCACGCGTCCCCCCCGGATCACCACGATGGAATGCTCCTGGAGGTTGTGGCCGATCCCGGGGATGTAGGCCGTCACCTCCACCGCGTTCGTCAGCCTCACGCGCGCCACCTTCCGAAGCGCCGAGTTCGGCTTCTTCGGGGTGGTCGTGTACACCCGGATGCACACTCCGCGCTTCTGCGGCGAGCCCTCCATGGCAGGGGCCTTGGACTTCTTCCGCACGGCCTCCCGGCCCAGCCGGACAAGCTGACTGATCGTCGGCATCGAACCCCTTCCGTTACCGGTCGCTAGCGGGACTATCCGAGCCGGCGTCGCAGGTTACTGGCGGCGCCGGGGCCAAAACTTTAACTTTATAGCAACGATCGCCCATGCTGTCAACCATCGAGGTCGGCGCCAGGGCTCCGATCGATCGGCATGCTGGTCGGCAGGCTGGGGGCCTGGAGCTCCTCGGTGACCGCCGCCACCTGGGCATCCTCGCTCCGGCGCTCGTCGCCGAGCGGCTGGAGCTCGCTCTTGGCATAGAGCGACAACCCGGTCCCCGCCGGGATGAGCCGGCCCACGATGACGTTCTCCTTGAGCCCCCGGAGATCGTCCACCTTCCCGCTGATCGCCGCCTCGGTGAGGACCCGTGTCGTCTCCTGGAACGACGCGGCCGAGATGAAGCTGTCCGTGGACAAGGAGGCCTTGGTGATCCCGAGCAGGATCGGCTTGGCCGTGGCCGGCCGGCCGCCGCCCTCGACCACCTTGTCGTTCTCCTCGTTGAACACGAACCGATCCACGAGCTCCCCGACGACGAAGTCGGTCTCCCCGACCTCCTCGATGCGGACACGCCGGAGCATCTGGCGCACGATGATCTCGATGTGCTTGTCGTTGATCGTCACGCCCTGAAGCCGGTAGACCTCCTGCACCTCGTTGACCAGGTACTCCTGGAGCTGCTTGTCGCCGAGGACCGCGAGGATGTCGTGCGGGTTCTCCGAGCCCTCCATGAGGGGCTCGCCCGCCTTGACCCGATCGTTCTCGCGCACGGTGATGTGCTTGCCGCGCGGGATCAGGTACTCCTTGACCTCTCCGTCGTCGGCCTGGACCTCGATCTTCCGCATGCCCTTCTGGACGCCCGCGTAGCGCACGATGCCGTCGATCTCGGTGATCGTCGCCTGCTCCTTGGGCTTGCGCGCCTCGAACAGCTCAGCGACGCGCGGGAGACCCCCGGTGATGTCCTTGGTCTTGGTCGTCTCCCTCGGGATCTTCGCGATCACCTCGCCGGCGGAGACGACCGCCCCGTCGGCCACCATCACGTGCGCCTTGACCGGCAGCGCATAGCTGCCGATCGTCCGGTCGGTGTCGACCGCCGCGTCGCCCTCGCCCTCCACGGCCTTGATCGACACTCGCGGCTGCCGCTGGCCGACCTGGTCCTCGATGATGACCTTGCTGGCCAGGCCGGTGACCTCGTCGATCTCGTCGTGGATCGTGACGTTCTCCTCGATGTCGCGGTAGGCGAGCTTCCCCGGGACCTCGGTGAGGATCGGCGTCGTGTACGGGTCCCACTCGACGAGGATCTGGCCTGAGGTGGCCTTCTTCCCGTCCCGCACCTTGATCTTGGCGCCGTAGACGACGGGGTACCGCTCCTTCTCCCGCCCCTTGTCGTCCGCGACCACGAGCTCACCGTTCCGGTTCATGACGACCAGGTCGCCGTCCCGGTTCACGACGGTGCGGACGTTGTGGTAGCGGACGATGCCGCCGTGCTTGGTCTCGTGCTTCGACTGCACCGTGATGCGGGCGGTGCCGCCGATGTGGAAGGTCCGCATCGTCAGCTGCGTGCCCGGCTCGCCGATCGACTGCGCGGCGATGATGCCCACGGCCTCGCCGAGCTCCACCAGGCGCCCCGCCGCCAGATTGCGGCCGTAGCACCTGATGCACACGCCCCGCTTTGCCTCGCAGGTCAGCACCGAGCGGATCTTCACCCGCTCGAGGCCCGCCTCCTCGATCCGATCGGCCAGCTCCTCGCTCGATCTCCAGGCCCGGGGAGACGATCACCTCGTCCGAGAACGGGTCGCGGATGTCCTCGGCCGCCACGCGCCCCAGCACGCGGTCCTTCAGCGACTGGATGATCTCGCCGCCCTCGACCAGGGGCTCGGCGTCGATCGACTTGACCGTCCCGCAGTCCTGCTCGCTGACGATCACGTCCTGCGCCACGTCCACCAGGCGCCGCGTGAGGTAGCCCGAGTCGGCCGTCTTCAACGCGGTGTCGGCCAGCCCCTTGCGGGCGCCGTGCGTCGAGGTGAAGTACTCGAGCACCGTGAGCCCCTCGCGGAAGTTCGACGTGATCGGCGTCTCGATGATCTCGCCCGACGGCTTCGCCATGAGCCCGCGCATCCCGGCCAGCTGCCGGATCTGCTGCTTGGAGCCCCGGGCGCCCGAGTCCGCCATCATGAAGATGGGGTTGAACTCCCCGTGCTGCTCGTCCGACTCCAGCTCGCGGAACATCTCGTCCGCGATCTCCTCCGTCACGTGCGCCCAGACGTCGACCACCTTGTTGTAGCGCTCGCCGTTGGTGATGACGCCGTCCTGGTACTGCTGGTCGATCTCGATGACCTGCCGGCGCGCGGTGTCGATCAGGGCCTGCTTCGAGGACGGCGTGCGCATGTCGTCGATCCCGATCGACAGCCCCGACAGCGAGGCGTATCGGAAGCCGATGTCCTTCAGGTCGTCCAGGAACTTCACCGTCTCGGCGTTGCCCAGGCGGTGGTAGCAGTCCTGCACGAGCGCGGTGATCTCCTTCTTCTTGAGCTCCTTGTTCACGGGCCGGAGCTCGGCCGGCACGATCTCGTTGAACAGCACCCGGCCGACCGTGGTCTCGACCAGCTCGGCCGGGCTCTCGAGATTCGAGCCCCCGGACCCGGATCCGCGCCTGGAGGTCGACATCCTCGGCGTCGTACGCCATCCGGACCTCTTCCATGTCCGCGAAGCGCCGGTCCTCGCCCTTGGCGCCCTTCCGCTCCTTGGTCAGGTAGTAGATGCCGAGCACCATGTCCTGGGTGGGGATCACGAGCGGCGCGCCGTTCGCCGGCGAGAGCACGTTGTTGGACGACAGCATGAGGATCTGGGCCTCGAGCTGCGCCTCGTGCGACAGCGGCACGTGCACCGCCATCTGGTCGCCGTCGAAGTCCGCGTTGAACGCCGTGCAGACGAGCGGGTGGATCTCGATGGCCTTGCCCTCGACCAGGATCGGCTCGAACGCCTGGATGCCCAGCCGGTGGAGCGTCGGCGCGCGATTGAGCAGGACCGGGTGCTCCTTGATGATGTCCTCGAGGATGTCCCAGACCTCCGGCCGCTCCTTCTCGACCATCTTCTTGGCGGCCTTGATGGAGGAGGCCAGGCCCTTCTCCTCGAGCTTCCGCAGGATGAAGGGCTTGAACAGCTCCAGCGCCATCTTCTTGGGCAGGCCGCACTGGTGGAGCTTCAGCTGCGGCCCCACCACGATGACGGAACGGCCCGAGTAGTCGACGCGCTTGCCGAGGAGGTTCTGGCGGAATCGCCCCTGCTTGCCCTTGAGCGTGTCGGACAGGGACTTCAGCGGCCGGTTGTTCGGCCCCGTGATCACGCGCCCGCGGCGCCCGTTGTCGAAGAGCGCGTCCACGGCCTCCTGGAGCATCCGCTTCTCGTTGCGGATGATGATCTCCGGAGCGCGCAGCTCCATGAGCCGCTTCAGCCGGTTGTTCCGGTTGATCACCCGGCGGTAGAGGTCGTTCAGGTCCGACGTCGCGAAGCGCCCGCCGTCCAGCGGCACCAGCGGCCGCAGCTCGGGCGGGATGACCGGAATCGCTTCCAGGATCATCCACTCCGCCTTGTTCTGCGACTTGAGGAAGGCGTCGACGACCTTGAGCCGCTTGACGACCTTCTTCCGCTTCTGGGCGGACGTCTCGGACAGCATCGAGGCGCGCAGCTCGCGCTCGCAGGGTCTCGAGGTCGAGGTCCCGCAGGAGCACGCGGATCGCCTCGGCGCCCATGCCGACCTTGATGCGCTCGGCCGAGTACTCCTCGGCGAGCTTGCGGTACTTGTCGACCGTGACGAGGTCCTTCTTCTTGAGGTTCGACGGCCCCGGATCGAGGACGACGTACTCCTCGAAGTAGAGGATCTTCTCGAGGTCCCGCAGGGACATGTCCAGGAGCTGCCCGATGCGGCTCGGCAGGCCCTTGAAGAACCAGACGTGCGAGACCGGCGAGGCCAGCTCGATGTGCCCCATCCGCTCGCGGCGCACCCGCGCCCGGGTGACCTCGACGCCGCACTTGTCGCAGATGACGCCGGCGAACTTCATGCGCTTGTACTTGCCGCACGCGCACTCGTAGTCCTTGGTCGGTCCGAAGATGCGGGCGCAGAACAGCCCGTCTCGCTCCGGCTTGAAGGTCCGGTAGTTGATCGTCTCGGGCTTCTTGACCTCGCCGCTCGACCAGATGTTCCGGATCTTCTCGGGCGGCGCCAGCCGGATTCGGATCGCGTCAAACGTGATGGGCTTCGGGTAGCGGTTGTCAAGGATCCCCCACAGGTCCTTCGTGGGACGCTCTTCCCTGAGCAGACTCCCGAACGGCCGATCCGTCAGCATTCGCTTCCTCCTTCATCGGGGGGTGGTCCCCCCGCGCCGTCCAACGGGGACGGCAGCCGCCCCGGCGGATCCGCCGGGGACGCTCCTCCAACGACCCGCGCGCTAGGGGCGACGGGTCGAGGCAGCCAGAACCAGCACGTCAGGCCTTTCCCTTCCCGTCTCGCTGGATGAGCTCGACGTCGAGCGCGAGGCTCTGAAGCTCCTTGACCAGGACGTTGAACGACTCCGGCGTCCCGGGCTCCAGGAAGTTCTCGCCCTTGACGATCGCTTCGTAGATTCGGTTCCGACCCTCCACGTCGTCCGACTTCACGGTCAGCATCTCCTGGAGCGTGTGCGCGGCGCCGTAGGCCTCCAGCGCCCACACCTCCATCTCGCCGAACCGCTGGCCGCCGAACTGCGCCTTGCCGCCCAGCGGCTGCTGCGTGACGAGCGAATAGGGCCCGATCGAGCGGGCGTGCATCTTGTCGTCCACGAGGTGGGCCAGCTTCAGCATGTAGATGTAGCCGACCGTGACCTCCTGGTGGAACGGCTTGCCCGTCCGCCCGTCGCAGAGCACGGTCTTGCCCGACGTCGGGAGCTTCGCCTCCCGCAGGAGCGCCTTGATCTCCCCCTCGGTCGCCCCGTCGAACACGGGGCTCGCGATGTGGAGCCCGAGCGACCGGGCGGCCCACCCGAGGTGCGTCTCCAGGATCTGGCCCACGTTCATCCGCGAGGGCACGCCGAGCGGGTTCAGCACCATCTCGACCGGCGTCCCGTCGGGCAGGTACGGCATGTCCTCCTCGGGCAGGACCCGCGACACGACGCCCTTGTTCCCGTGGCGCCCGGCCATCTTGTCGCCGACGGAGAGCTTGCGCTTCACCGCCACGTAGACCTTGACCATCTTGATGACGCCCGGCGGCAGGTCATCCCCGCGCTGGACGCGCTCGATCTTCAGCTGGTGCTCCGAGCGGAGGTAATCGACCGCCTCGGACGCGACCTCCGCGATCCGGCGGACGTTCGAGGCGAGCCCGTCGTCCTCCTTGACCTTGACCTTCGTCAGCTCGTCCCACTCCAGCTCGTCGAGCCACGCGCGCTCGACCTTCTGGCCCTTCCGGCCCGGGCCGTCGCCGAGATCCACCGTCAGGGTCTTCCCGACCAGGAGGTTCTTGAGCTTCTGGTCGCGCTCCATCTCGACGTCGACGATCTCGGCCTGCAGGTCCTTCTCGAGCCGGTCGACCTCCTCGCGCTCGATGGACTTGGCGCGCTCGTCCTTGTCGATGCCGCGCCGCGAGAAGACGCTGACGTCGACCACCGTGCCCTCGATCCCGGGCGGCACCGTGAGCGACGTGTCCCGGACGTCCCCCGCCTTCTCCCCGAAGATGGCGCGAAGGAGCTTCTCCTCGGGCGTGAGCTGCGTCTCGCCCTTCGGCGTGATCTTGCCGACCAGGATGTCGCCGGCCTTGACCTTCGCCCCCTTCCGCACGATCCCCGACTCGTCGAGGTCCTTGAGGGCTTCCTCCGCCACGTTCGGGATGTCCCGCGTGATGTCTTCCTTGCCCAGCTTCGTGTCGCGCGCCTGGATCTCGAACTCCTCGATGTGGATCGACGTGTAGCGGTCGTCCTTGACGAGGCGCTCCGAGACGAGGATCGCGTCCTCGAAGTTGTACCCGCCCCACGGCATGAACGCCACGAGGACGTTGCGCCCGAGGGCCAGCTCGCCCTGGTCGGTGCCGGGCCCGTCCGCGATCACCTCGCCGACGGCCACCCGCTGACCCTTCCGGACGATTGGCCGCTGATTGATGCACGTGTTCTGGTTCGAGCGCCGGTACTTCGTCAGGTTGTAGATCTCCAGCGTCCGGTCGTGCACCGGGTCGGTCTTCTTGCCGCGGCCCTCGGCCCGGATCACGACACGGTCGGCACTGACCGACTCGATCACGCCGCCCCGGCGGGCCAGCACCACCGCCTGGGAGTCCCGTGCGACCACGTGCTCCATCCCGGTGCCGACCAGGGGAGCCTCCGGCTGCAGGAGCGGCACCGCCTGACGCTGCATGTTCGAGCCCATGAGCGCCCGGTTGGCGTCGTCGTTCTCGAGGAACGGGATCAGGCTGGCCGCCACCGAGACCAGCTGCTTCGGCGAGACGTCCATGTACTGGACCTCTTCCGGCGGCACCCACTTGAACTCTCCGCTCTTGCGCGCTTCCACCCGATCGGCCACGAACTTCCCGCGCTTGTCGATCTCGGCGTTCGCCTGGGCGATGACGACCTGCTCCTCCTCCAGCGCCGTGAGGAAGATGATGTCGTCCGAGACCACCCCGGCCTCGACGCGCCGGTACGGCGTCTCGATGAACCCGAACTCGTTGATCCGCGCGTAGGTGGAGAGCGACGAGATGAGCCCGATGTTCGGGCCTTCCGGCGTCTCGATCGGGCAGATGCGTCCGTAGTGCGTCGGAT
Source organism: uncultured Candidatus Rokubacteria bacterium (assembly GCA_963812945.1). Classification (GTDB taxonomy): domain Bacteria; phylum Methylomirabilota; class Methylomirabilia; order Rokubacteriales; family DASRDR01; genus DASRDR01. Next base: position 78,383 of record CAWEXD010000007.1, read on the forward strand.
GGACGTCCCGCACCTCGAAGCCCGCCCGCTCCCGCGACAGGCCACGCGGCCCGAGCGCGGAGAGCCGCCGCTTGTGCGTCAGCTCGGCCAGGGGGTTCGTCTGGTCCATGAACTGGGACAGCTGCGAGGATCCGAAGAACTCCTTGACGACCGCCGACACCGGCTTCGCGTTGACCAGGTCGTGCGGCATCAGGCTCTCGATGTCGGCGATGGACATCCGCTCCTTGATCGCGCGCTCCATCCGGGTGAGGCCCACGCGGAACTGGTTCTCCAGGAGCTCCCCCACCGACCGCACGCGCCGGTTCCCGAGGTGGTCGATGTCGTCCGTCGGGTAGCGCTCCTGCTTGACCGCCAAGAGCCGCCGGACCACGGCGACGATGTCCTCGGTGCGGAGCGTCTTCCAGTTGAGCGGCGACTCCGATCCGAGCTTCTTGTTCAGCATGAACCGCCCGACCCGCGCCAGGTCGTAGCGCCGGGCGTCGAGGAACATGCCCCGGAAGAGCGCGCGGGCCGACTCCACGGTCGGGGGATCGCCCGGGCGCAGCCGGCGGTACATCTCCACCAGCGCCTCGTCGGGGTTCCGGTGCGTGTCCCGCGTCAGCGTCTCGTGCACGGAGGCGTCGTTCTTGTCCGGGTCCTCGAAGAGGACCTTGAAGGGCGCCACCGGCCGGGCCGCGAGCTTCGCCAGCTCGCTCGAGACCAGGAGCTGGTTCGCCTCCAGGAGCACCTCGCCCGTCTTCCCGTCGACGACCCGGCTGGCGGTGCGCCGGTTCTCGAGCCACGCCATGGGGACCGGGAACTTCGTGATGCCGGCCTCCACCATCCGCTCCAGGCGCGCCTTGTTGAGCCGGCGGCCCGCCTGCACGATCGCCTCACGGTGGCGAGGAGGCTTGATGTCCTCGGCGACCGGCGTCTCGTGGCGGTGAATCTCCGGGTTCACCTTGACGACGGCCGTGCCGTCCTCGAAGCCGACGACTTCCTCCAGGTCGTAGAAGGCGCCCAGGATCTCCTCGTCCGCGAGCACGGTCCCCTTCTCGAGGAAGCAGAAGGCCCGCAGGAACGCCGTCGCCAGCATCTTGCGCCGGCGGTCGATGCGCACCTGCAGGATGTCGTTGGCGTCGAACTCGAACTCGACCCACGAGCCGCGGTACGGGATGATCCGCGCGGAGAAGATCTTCTTGCCGGAGGCGAGTGTCTTCCCGCGGTCATCGTCGAAGAACACCCCGGCCGAGCGTTGCAGCTGGCTGACCACCACGCGCTCGGTGCCGTTGATGATGAACGTCCCCTTCTCGGTCATCAGGGGGAGCTCGCCGAGGTAGACCTCCTGCTCCTTGATGTCCTTCACCGTCCGGCGCTTGGCGCTCTTGTCCTGCTCGTACACGACCAGGCGGAGCGTCACCTTGAGCGGGATGGCATGGGTCATCCCCCGGTCGTGGCACTCCTCGACCGTGTACTTGGGATCGCCGAAGTGGTACCCCACGAACTCCAACGAGGCGTTCTCGTTGTAGTCCGAGATCGGGAACACGCTCTTGAACACCGCCTGGAGCCCCATGTCCTCGCGGTGCTCCGGCGTGTAGTCCTTCTGCAGGAACGCCTCGTACGAGTTCCGCTGGATCTCGATCAGGTTCGGGATCTCGACGATCGACGCGATCTTCCCGAAATCCCGGCGGACACGACGCCCACACTGGATCTGTCCCGCCATCTATCCCCTCAGCCCCGGCGATCCGGGGTGCTCGGAGTCAATCTGCGCACACTCCGTCCAGAGCCGGCCCGGCTGCCGTCCCCCGTGGGGCCAGCCCCCACGAGCGACGCAAGCCCGCCGCACCCGCGGCGGGCTCGGTCGGCGCGCAACCGTTCGCATCCGGCCCCTACTTCACCTCGACGGCGGCGCCGACCTCCTCGAGCTTCTTCTTCATGTCCTCGGCCTCGCCCTTCGACACCTTTTCCTTGACCGGCTTGGGGGCCTCGTCGACGACCGCCTTCGCCTCCTTGAGCCCGAGCCCCGTCAGCTCGCGAACGACCTTGATGACCTGGATCTTCTTCTCGCCGGCCGCCAGGAGCATCACGTCGAACTCGGTCTTCTCTTCCTCCACGACCGCCGCGCCCGCGCCCGCCGCGCCCGCCATGCCGGGCATCGCCGCCACGGCCATCGGCGCCGCCGCCGACACGCCCCACTTGTCCTGGAGCAGCTTGGACAGCTGGGCCGCCTCCAGAAGCGTCAACTGGTCCAGCTGATCGGCCACCTGCTCGACCTTCGTCATCCGTCTGTCCCCCTTGTCATCGGCGGAGCCCCGCGGGGCCCGTCCGCGCTCGTCCGATTCCGTTCGTCACACCTGCTCGGCCGACTCGGCCGGGGCCTGCTTGCCCCGCTCGGCCAGAATGAATGCGAGCTCCCGTTGCGGCGCCTGGAGGAGGCCGACCAGCTGCGCGAGCGGCCCCTGCAGTATCCCCACGAGCTGCCCGCGCAGCGCCTCTCGCGACGGCAAGTCCGCCACCGCCTTGAGGGCCTGCGGATCCAAGAGCTGCCCATCGACCACGCCCACCCGCACCTGGAGCGCCGGATTCGCCTTGGCGAACCCCTGCAGAGCCTTGGCCACGGCGGCGGGATCCTTCCGACCGATCACGACGCCGATAGGCCCGGTGAGATGCGTCCGGAGCGGAGCCAGCGGCGACCCCTCGATGGCAACGCGCGCCAATCGGTTCTTGACGACGCGATACTCCGCGGACGCCGCCTTGAGCTGCTTGCGGAGCTCCGAAAGCTGCTGGACCGTCAGACCCCGGTACTCCGTCAGGACGGCGGCCGTGGCCCCGCCCAGCTGTCGCCGGAGGTCCTCGATCGTCTCTGTCTTCGCTGCCGTGGGCACGCTCCGACCTCCTACAGCTTGTACTGGCTGGCGATACGCTGGACGTCGACGGGCACGGCGGGCCCCATCGTCGTCGACACCGTCACGCTGCGCAGGTACTGCCCCTTGGCCGCCGCGGGCTTCGCCTTCACGAGCGCCTCGATGATCGCGCTGGCGTTGGCTCCCAGGTGCTCCGCCGCGAACGACCGCTTGCCGACGGGCACGTGGACGTTGCCGGCCTTGTCCACCTTGAACTCGACCTTGCCGGCCTTGACCTCCCGGATGGCGCGCGCGACGTCGAACGTGACCGTCCCCACCTTGGGGTTCGGCATGAGCCCGCGGGGCCCGAGGATCTTCCCGAGCCGCCCCACCTGTCCCATGAGGTCCGGCGTGGCGACCGCGGTGTCGAACTCGAGCCAGCCGCCCTGGATCTTCTCCACGAGATCCTCGGCGCCGACCACGTCCGCCCCGGCCTCACGCGCCTCGCGCTCCTTCTCGCCCTTCGCGAAGGCGATCACCCGGACCGCCTTGCCCGTCCCGTGCGGGAGCAGCACCGCCCCCCGGACCATCTGGTCGGCGTGCTTCGGGTTGACGCCGAGCCGCACGGCGAGCTCGACCGTCTCGTCGAACTTCGCATGGGCCACGCGCTTGGCCAGGGTCACGGCCTCCTCCACGGAGTAGGCCTTCCCCGACTCGATCTCCGCGCTCGCCTTCGCGTATCCCTTCGCTACCGCCATCGCCCGCCTCCCTAGCCGACGACCTCGATGCCCATGCTGCGCGCCGTACCCTCCACCACGCGCATCGCGGCATCGACGCTGTCGGTGTTCAGGTCCGGGAGCTTCGTCTGCGCGATCTCGCGGACCTGCGCCCGGGTCACCTTCGCGATCTTGATCTTCAGCGGGTTGGCCGAGGCCTTCGCGATCCCGGCCGCCCGCTTGAGGAGGACCGCCGCCGGCGGGGTCTTCACCTCGAACGTGAACGAGCGGTCGGCGTAGATCGTGACGACCACGGGCAAGATCAGCCCTTCCTGGCTCCCTGTCCGGGCGTTGAAGCCCTTGCAGAACTCCATGATGTTGACGCCGTGCTGGCCGAGCGCCGGGCCCACCGGGGGGGCCGGGTTGGCCTTCCCCGCGGGGATCTGGAGCTTGACGACGGCCTGGACCTTCTTCGCCATGGTGCGCTAGCCTTTCACGGTTCCCCTGCGCGCTCGACGTCCCGGCGCGCGGCATCCCCGCGCGCTCGACCTGCCGGCGCGCGACATCTATACCGCGCTCGACCTGCCGGTGCGGGGCATCTATCCGCGCTCGACCTGGTAGTACTCGAGCTCCACCGGCGTCAGCCGCCCGAAGATCTGGACCATGACCTTCAGCTTGCCGCGCTCCGGGCTCATGTCCTCGATCATCCCGCTGAAGTTGACGAACGGGCCCTCGACCACCCGGACCTTGTCACCCTTCTGGAAGACCGACTTCGGCTTCGGCTTCTCGGCGCCCAGCTCCATCTGACGAAGGATCGTGTCCACCTCGTCGCGCGGCAGCGGCGACGGGCGGGCGCCGGATCCGACGAATCCGGTCACCTTGGGCGTCGACTTCACCAGGTGCCACGAGTCGTCGGTCATGTCCATCTCGACCAGTACGTAGCCGGGGAAGAACTTCTGCTCCGTGGTGCGCTTCTGTCCCTTGCGCACCTCGACCACCGGCTCGGTCGGGATCACGACCTGGCTGATCGCCTCCTCCTGCCCGAAGATCTTGGCCCGTTGGCGGATCGCCTCCGCGACCTTGTTCTCGAAGCCCGAGTACGTATGGACGACGTACCACTCTCTCGACATGCCCGCCCTATCGAATCATCAGTCGGACTAGCCACGTCAGGGCGTGGTCCACGACCGCCAGAAACACGGCCAGGACGAGCACCATGACGATCACGACGCTGGTCGAGCCCACCACTTCCTTTCGCGTCGGCCACGAGACCCGACGGAACTCGACGACGACGTCGTGAAAGAACTCTCGGACCTTCCTCAGCGTCTCCATCCCGTGTCCGCTGCGCGTCCTATGTGGCAGGGCAGGAGGGATTCGAACCCCCATCCCCCGGATTTGGAGTCCGGTGCTCTAGCCGTTAGAGCTACTGCCCTGGTTCGGCCCTACTTCGTTTCCTTGTGCGCGGTGTGCTTCCGGCACCACCGGCAGTACTTCTTCAGCTCCAGCCGGTCGGGATGCGTCCGGCGGTTCTTCGTCTGGGTGTAGTTCCGCCGCTGGCAGTCACCGCAGGCCAACGTGATGATCTCGCGGGGCATGGTGTCTCGCTCCTTCGCCTACGCCACGATCTCCGTCACGACGCCCGCCCCCACCGTCCGCCCCCCCTCGCGAATCGCGAACCGCAGCTCCCGCTCCATCGCGATCGGCGTGATCAGCTCCACCGCCATCGACACGTTGTCTCCCGGCATCACCATCTCCACCCCCGCCGGCAGCGTGCACACCCCCGTCACGTCCGTCGTCCGGAAGTAGAACTGCGGCCGGTACCCCTGGAAGAACGGCGTGTGCCGCCCCCCCTCCTCCTTCGCCAGCACGTACACCTCCGCCTTGAAGTTCTTGTGCGGCTTGATCGACCCCGGCTTCGCCAGCACCTGCCCCCGCTCCACCTCGTCCTTGTCGATCCCCCGCAACAGCGCCCCCACGTTGTCCCCCGCCTGCCCCTCGTCCAGGAGCTTGCGGAACATCTCCACCCCCGTCACCACGCTCTTCCGCGCCGCGTCCTGCATCCCCACGATCTCGATCTCGTCCCCCACCTTCACGATCCCCCGCTCGATCCGCCCCGTCACCACCGTCCCCCGCCCCGTGATGCTGAAAATGTCCTCCACCGGCATCAGGAACGGCTTGTCCACCGGCCGCATCGGCGTCGGGATGTAGCTGTCCACCGCCTGCATCAGCTCCCAGATCGCCGCCGCCGCCTTCGGATCCTCCGGGTGCTCGTTCGCCGCCAGCGCCGACCCCCGAATCACCGGAATGTCGTCCCCCGGAAAGTTGTACTTCTTCAACAGCTCCCGAACCTCCAGCTCCACCAGGTCCAGGATCTCCGGGTCGTCCACCATGTCCACCTTGTTCATGAACACCACGAGATACGGCACGTTCACCTGCCGCGCCAGCAACACGTGCTCCCGTGTCTGCGGCATCGGCCCGTCGTTCGCGGCCACCACCAGGATGGCCCCGTCCATCTGCGCCGCCCCCGTGATCATGTTCTTGATGTAGTCCGCGTGCCCCGGGCAGTCGATGTGCGCGTAGTGCCGGTTCGCCGTCTCGTACTCCACGTGCGCCACCGCGATCGTGATCCCCCGCTCCCGCTCCTCCGGCGCATTGTCGATCGACCCGTACTCCCGGACCGCGATCCCCTTGTTCTTCGTGTGCAGCACCTTCGTGATCGCGGCCGTCAACGTCGTCTTCCCGTGATCGATGTGCCCAATCGTCCCCACGTTCACGTGCGGCTTCGTCCGCTCGAACTTCGCCTTGGCCATCCCGCTATCCTCCTCGAGCGGCGCTCACCGAGCGGCGCCGGGCAAGAGGGCTGGAGCCCATGACCGGACTTGAACCGGTGACCCCGTCCTTACCAAGGACGTGCTCTACCGACTGAGCTACATGGGCCTCGATCACGTCCCCGAGTCCACGCGGGGCCGGCCCCGGGCCGGCCGAGCGCCCGACTGACCCGACAATGGAGCGGGAAACGGGATTCGAACCCGCGACCCCCAGCTTGGAAGGCTGGCGCTCTACCGCTGAGCTATTCCCGCGTGGTGACGTCGCGCGCCGACCGGGGCGTCCCCGACGCTCGCCCGCCGGCCTCGTCGTTCGGATCACCGTCCCCATCCGACCGCACACCGGCTCCACGATGGTGGCGAGGGGAGGATTTGAACCCCCGAAGGCGTTCGCCAGCAGATTTACAGTCTGCCCCCTTTGGCCGCTTGGGTACCTCGCCATTCGAACCGTGGACACCAGTGGAACACGCTCCGACCGGCAGACGGCCGGCGCTGGTTGCGAACGCTACCCGGGCGCTCCCGGACTCTTCACGGTGGAGCTGGCGAAGGGAATCGAACCCCCGGCCTGCTGCTTACAAGGCAGCCGCTCTACCCCTGAGCTACGCCAGCAAGCGACAAAACTTCATCCTATGTACCACTCCCCTATGTGTCAACCCCATTCTTACCTGCCGCCCCCCGAGGCCGCGGCCGGCCCGGCTCCTGACGTTGGCGCCGGGCCTCGTAGAGGAGCGCCGCCCCCGCGGCCGCCACGTTCAGGGATCCCACCCGCCCGGCCAGGGGAATGCTCACCAGGACGTCGCAGGTCCGGGCCACCAGGGGCCGGATCCCGCGCCCCTCGCTGCCCAGGACGAGGACGAAAGGCCCCCGAAAGTCCACCCTCCAGGGGGCCTGGGCGCGGGAGGGGGCCGTGGTCGCTTTCGCATCCCGTTCCTCAGCGACGGCTCCGATCACCCAGCACCCCGCCTGCTTCAGACGCTCGAGCGCCTGGCTGAGGTTCCCGACCCGGGCCACCGGCAGGTGCTCCAGGGCCCCGGCGGCCGCCCGGACGACATGGGGCGTCAGCCCCGCCGCCTGGTGCCGCGGGACCAGGGCGCCGTGGACCCCCAGGGCCTCCGCGGTCCGAAGGAGGTTTCCCACGTTCCCCGGATCCTGGACCTGGTCGAGGGCCAGGAAGAGCGCCGGCTCCCTCCGGGTCCCGGGAATCGCCAGCAGGTCCTCCAGCTCCGCGTACTCCCGGGGAGCCACGCGAGCCACCACCCCCTGGTGGTGGCCGGTCCCGGCGAGTCCATTCAGGGCCGCCCGGGGCACCCGGCTACACCGGACCCCCGCCTGCCGGGCCAGCGCCAGGATGTCCGCGTGCCGGTCCCGGGCCTCCGACTCGACCAGCACCTCCTCGATCGGCCGGGCCCGGCTCCGGAGGGCCTCCAGGACCGGGTGCCGCCCGGCCAGGATCAGGGCGCGGTCGGCACGCCGCTCTTCGGCTTCCACTGCGTCTCGGTCGGGGTGTCCTTCAAGGTCACGCCGAGCGCGTCCAGCTCCGCCCGCAGGGCATCCGCCCGCGCCCAGTCGCGCTCCTTCCGGGCCTGGCCCCGCTTCCGGACCAGGTCCTGGATGCGGGCGAGGCGCTCGGGCTCGAACACCTGGGCCTGCGCGGACTCGTTCCCGGTCATCGACAGCCCCAGCACCTTGCCGAGACGGATCAGGACGTCCACGCCGGCCACGAAGTCGTGCCCGCTCCGCGCCCTCGACTGGACCCGCTTGTGCTCCTCCGCGAGTGCCGCACCCAGGAGATTCAGGGCGCCGATGGCCTGCGGCGTGTTGACGTCGTCGTCCATGGCGGTCTCGAACCGCTGGCGATGGGCGGCGACCGTGGCCAGGAACGTCTCGTCCGGGGTCGGTTCGGGCTCCGTGGGCACGAGCCGGCCGGCGTCATCGACGAGCTCCCGGAACCGCTCGAGCGGACGCCGCATCCCCAGGACGCCCTCCTCCGAGAACTCGACGGGGTTCCGGTAGTGGGTCTGGAGGAGGTAGAGCCGCAGCGCCTCGGGGTCGTGCCGCTCGAGCAGCGCTCCGATCGTGAGCGTGTTCCCGAGCGACTTCGACATCTTCTCCGATCCGAGGTTCACGAAGCCGTTGTGCAGCCAGAATCGTGAGAACGGCTTCCCGGTCGCGGCCTCGGACTGCGCGATCTCGCACGAGTGGTGGGGAAAGATCAGGTCCTCTCCCCCGCCGTGCAGATCCAGCGTCTCGCCGAGGTACTTCATCGCCATCGCGGAGCACTCGATGTGCCACCCCGGCCGGCCGGACCCCCACGGGCTCGGCCAGGACGGCTCGCCAGGCTTGGCGGCCTTCCAGAGGGCGAAGTCCCGCGGATCGCGCTTCCGCTCGTTCACGTCGACCCGGGCCCCGGCAAGCAGCTCGTCGAGGTTCTTGCCCGACAAGCGCCCGTACGCGGGGAACCGCAGCACCTCGAAGTACACGTCGCCGTCCACCACGTAGGCCACGCCCGCCGCGATGAGCCGTTGGATCAACGCGACCATCTCGGGGATGTGCGCCGTCGCCCGGGGAGCCTCGGTGGGCGCCTGGACGCCCAGCTTGGCCATGTCCGCCTCGTACGCCTGGATGTAGCGCTCGGTCAGCTCCCCGATCGGCACCTTCAGCTGGTTCGCCCGGGCGATGATCTTGTCGTCCACGTCCGTGTAGTTCTTGGCGAACATCACGCGGTAGCCTCGGTCGGCGAGGTACCGCGCGATCACGTCGAAGACCAGGGCGCTGCGGGCGTGGCCGAGGTGAGAGACGTCGTACGGCGTGATGCCGCAGACGTACATGCGCACCTGCCCCGGCACGAGCGGGGTGAAGGGCTCCTTCTGCCGGGTCAGCGTGTTGTAGATCCGGAGGCTCACAGGTCACCCCAGCGCGGGCTCGGGTTCCTCCTAAGACGGCCGCGAGATGGCGAGGGATTCCGCCTTCGGCAGTGGTGGCAGTGGGGCCCGTGGGGCCGGCGGCCGACTCACCCCGCGACCTCGACCAGGGCCACCGCCATCGCGGCGATGCCCTCGTGCCGTCCCAGGGCACCCAGCCGCTCGGCGCGCTTGGCCTTGACGCTCACGCGGTCGACCGCCAGGCCCAGCGTCTCCGCGAGGCGCGTCCGCATCGCCTCGAGCCAGCCCGCGAGCCGCGGGGCTTCCGCCACGACCGTCGCGTCCACGTTGACGATGCGTCCCCCGTGCCCTCGCACCCGCTCCACGACCTCGCCCAGGAGCCGAAGACTCGAGATCCCGCGATATCGCGGGTCCGAGTCGGGGAAGTGCTGCCCCAGGTCGCCCAGGGCCAGCGCGCCGAGGAGCGCGTCGGCCACCGCGTGCGTCAGGACGTCGGCGTCGGAATGGCCCTCGAGGCCGCGGTCGGCCGGCACCTCGACGCCGCCAAGGACGAGCGGCCGGCCGTCGACCAGCGGGTGAACGTCGAACCCCAGGCCCACTCGGGTCATCGCCGTCGCCCGGGCACCCGCCGCCCGCCGTGTCCCCGGGCCCCGAGGGCCCGGCGCGCCAGCGGCAGGTCCTCGGGACGGGTGATCTTCAGGTTGCCGGGGAGCCCGGCGACTAGGCGGACGGGCGCGCCCAGCCGCTCGACCAGCGCCGCCTCGTCCGTCCCGACGATGCGGTCCGCCGCCGCCCGGCGATGGGCTTCCCGGAGCAGCTCGGCGCGGAACCCCTGGGGGGTCTGAATGGCCCAGAGCCCATCCCGCGGGATCGTCTCCTTCACCCAGCCCTCGGCGCCGCGTTTGACCGTCTCCGCGACCGGCAGGGCCGCCACGGCGGCCCCGTGGGCCCGGGCGGCCTCGACGACCCGGCGCACCAGCTCGGGCGTGATGCACGGCCGGACGCCGTCGTGGACCAGGATCAAGGCCGCCGTGGCCGGCACGGCCGCGAGGCCGCGGGCCACCGACTCCTGTCGTTCCTGGCCTCCGGCCACCACGGCCCGAACCTTCCGGCACCCGCGGAGGCGGCGCCGCCAGACGGGGACGTCCTCGACCGGGACCGCGACCACGATCCCCTGGACCTCGCGGGTCGCCTCCAGCACGTCGAGGGTCCACCGGAGCACGGGCCGGGCGCCCACCCGGATGTCCTGCTTCTTCCGGCCCATGCGAACACCCCGGCCGCCGGCCGGGACCACCACCCAGACGCCGGCGCCCGCCGATCTGGGGCGGCTCATCGGCGGCCCGCGGACTCTTCCTCCGCCAGACGGGTGAAGATCATGCGCCCGGCGGCGGTCTGGAGCACCGTGTTGACCATGACGTTGACCGTCTGGCCGATGTGCCGGCGGCCGTGCTCGACCACGACCATCGTGCCGTCGTCGAGGTAGGCGACGCCCTGGCCCGCCTCCTTCCCCTCGCGCAGGACGTGCACGTGGAGCATCTCTCCGGGCAGGACGACGGGACGAAGGGCCCCGGCCAGCTCGTTGGTGTTCAGGACCCGCACACCGTGCAGCTCGGCGACCTTGTTCAGGTTGTAGTCGTTGGTGACGATGACGCCCCCGACGGCGCGAGCCGTCTCGATGAGGCGCCCGTCGACCTCGCGGATGTGCGGGAAGTCGAGGTCGTGCAGCTCGGTGCGGACGCCGGGGAGTCGCTGGAGCCGCTGGAGCACGTCGAGCCCCCGCCGTCCGCGATTTCGCTTCAGGGGATCGGACGAGTCCGCGATCTGCTGGAGCTCCCGCAGGACGTACTGCGGGACCAGGAGGGTGCCTTCCAGGAAGCCTGCCTGGCAGACGTCGGCGATCCGCCCGTCGATGATCACGCTGGTGTCGAGCACCTTGAAGCGCGGGTCGCCGCTCATCGCACCGGGGAAGACCATGCGCGTGATGCCGCCGAGCTCCTCCTCGCGGCGGAGCACGAAGACCACCCCCATGTAGGCCAGGAGCAGCGAAAGGAAGCCCCGCCCGGCGGCGCTCCCCGCGGCCGGGAGGAAGACGATCAGGGCCGAGGCCACGAGCTGGGCGAGGAGCACGCCGCCGAGGGCGCCGATGGCGGAGAGAAACAGCCGCGGCATCGAGAGCCGCCGCGCCGCCTGCTCGAGGGCGACCACGGCCACCCCGGCGAGCACGCCGCCCAGCACCGCGAGCGGCGCCCAGACGAGCCACCGCGCCGGCGGCTCGAACGACCGGACGAGGAGATAGCCGCCGAGCCCGACCAGCGACACGAAGATCACGCGCGCGACCGTGATCGCCGCGCTCGCGGGAGTCCTGGACCCTCCCCCGTCCATCCCGGTCCGCCCTCCGTCCATCACCCGCATGCGCCCCGCACCCTCCCCTGCATCAGCCGACGAGGAGCCCGATCGCCTCTTCCAGCGTGCTCACCCCGGTCACCGCCAGCGGATGGGGCAGCCCCGGGACGAGACTCGACCGCGGGACCACCGCCTGGGTGAACCCGAGCGCCGCCGCCTCGCGGAGCCGAGCCTCGAGCCCCCCGACCGCCCTCACCTCGCCCGTGAGCCCCACCTCCCCCAGCACTACCACGTCGGGGGCCAGGGGGCGGTCCGCGTAGCTCGAGGCCGACGCGACCGCGATGGCGAGATCCGCCGCGGGCTCCTGGCAGCGCGCGCCGCCCGCCACGTTGACGAACACGTCCTGGTTCTGGAGCGGGACGCCGGCGCGCTTTTCCAGGATCGCCAGCAAGAGGCACACCCGATTGTAGTCCGCTCCGAGCACCGTCCGCCGAGGTGTGCCGAAATGGGCGGGCGTGACGAGCGCCTGCAACTCGAGGAGCAGCGGCCGGGTCCCCTCCAGCCCCGCCACGATCACCGACCCCGCCGCCCCGCGCGGCCGCTCGGCCAGGAACATCGCCGACGGATTCAGGACCTCGCGGAGTCCCCCCTCGGTCATCTCGAAGACACCGATCTCGTTGGTCGACCCGAACCGGTTCTTGACGGCCCGGAGGACGCGGTACGTCGCGTGCCGCTCGCCCTCGAAGTAGAGGACGGTGTCGACCAGGTGCTCGAGCACGCGCGGCCCGGCGAGCGCCCCCTCCTTGGTGACGTGGCCCACCAGGAAGACCGCGATCCCCCGGCTCTTCGCCAGGCCCATGAGCCGCCCGCCGCACTCGCGCACCTGGCTCACGCTCCCGGGCGCCGACTCGAGATCGCCGATGTACACCGTCTGGATCGAGTCGATGACGACGGCCCGCGGCTTGATCACCTCCACGTGCGTCTCGACCGCCTCGAGCTGCGTCTCGGCCAGGATGAAGAGATCCGGCGCGGTGAGCCCGAGCCGATCCGCCCGGAGCTTGACCTGGGCCGCCGACTCCTCGCCCGACACGTAGAGGACCGGGCCCACCGCGCCCGCGAGGGCGGCCGAGGCCTGGAGCAACAGGGTCGACTTGCCGATGCCCGGATCGCCCCCGATCAGGACCAGGGACCCCGGCACAACGCCGCCGCCGAGGACGCGGTCGAGCTCGGCCACGCCCGACTGGACGCGCGCGGCGCCCGCGGCCGAGACGGCGGCCAGCCGCATCGCCGTGGCCACGGGCGTGGCGGCGGCCGCCGCGTCCCGGCGGCGCCCGCCGCCGGACGGGCGCGTGGACTCGGTCCGCTCCTCGACGATCGTGTTGAACTCGCCGCAGTCGGGACAGCGGCCGTACCACTTGCCGGCCTGGAAGCCGCAGGCCTGGCAGCGATAGACGGACGTAGGCCTCACGGGCGCGAGCTCCCGGCGCCGGGCGCCGTTCCCTTCCCGATCGCGGAGCGAATGAGCGCCCGGAGGAGCAGGCTCCGCTGAGCCCCCTCGAGGAAGGCGGCGAGATTCTCGTAGACCGTCGGGTCCTGCACGAGGCCTCCGAGAGTCCCCTCGCCGCCCTCGATCCGCCCAGTGATCGCGCGAAGATCCGCCATGGCCTGCCGGAGATCCGCGAGGGTCTCTCCGAGCTTCGCGTCCCCGCCCAGGCCCTCGGCGAGCTGACCCAGGCGCGCCAGCGCGTCGGCCGCCTTCTTGACGCTGTCCTCGCCCCCCGGCTGCGTGAGCCCCCCGAGGACTCCCTCGCCCCGGGCGACCCGGCCGGTCACCTCTCGGAAGCTCCGCGCCGTCTGGCGGAGGTCCGCCGCGATGGCGGGATCCTCGAGCAGCGCCCGCAAGAGGCTGTCGTCCGTGCGGGCGCGCGTGACGGCCTGGGCGAGCCCGTCGGCCGCCGTGGCCAGCCGGCGCATCGCCGCCGCCGCGGTCGGATCTCTCAGCAGGATGCCGAGCGCGCCCTCGCCCCGCTCGACCCCGGCCAGTAGCGTGCCGGCCCGCGTGAGGACCCCGTCGAGGTCCTTCAGGACGCGCCCCTCGTCGTACACGAGCGCGTGCAGGAGGCCCCGGCCTTCCTCGACCTCGCGGAGGATCCGGTTCACGCGCTCCGCGGCCATCCGCGCCTCGGCGAGGGTCCGCTCGGCCTCGCCCGCCAGCCCGGCCGTGCGCGGGTCGGCGAGCACGCGATCGATCCGGCGCAGCGTCTCGCCGACCTGTCGCAGGGTGTCGCCCGCATCCGCCAGGGCCGCGCCGAGCTTCCGGTCGTAGACGAGCCGATTGAGCACGCCCTGGCCGCGCTCGATCTCGGTCGCCAGGCTTCGCAGGGACCGCATCGTCGCCTCGAGGTCGCTTGCGGCCGGGCTCGCCGTGACCCGGGCGAGGCCCGCCCGGAGCTCCGCCGAGAGGTCGACCAGGTTCTTCAGGAGCTCCGCGCCCTGCTGGGTGAGCCGGGCCGTGTCGAACGGCTCCTCGGTCCGGAGCTCCGCCCCGGGCTGGAGGATCGCCGCCCCCGGACTGCCGAGGCTGATATCGATGATCTTGTCGCCGAGCAGCCCCAGCGTCTCGATCCGCGCGATCGAGTCGGCCCGGATTCGGTCCTGGACACGGCGGGCGACGAGGAGCTCGACCCGCACCTTCGCGCCGCCGGCGTCGGGCAAGCGGATCTCTCCCACGTGCCCCACCTGGACGCCGGCGAGGCGCACGGTCGCGCCCTGGATGAGGCCGCCGGTTTGGCCGAAGCTCGCCACCAGGGAATACTGCCGCTCGAAGAGGCCGGCGGACCGGCCGAGCATGTAGACCAGGCCGGCGAAGATGAGGAGGCCCGCCAGCACGAACACGCCCACCCGGAGCTGCTGGGCCGTCGCGGCACCCGGCCGGTTGGCGTCCATCAGCGGGCCTGGCCGGCCAGGAACGCCTGGACCTCGGGCTGCGTCGAGTGAAGGATGGCCTCGACCGCCCCGATCTGCGCGATCTGCCCGCCGACCAGGACGGCGATGCGATCCGACACCGCCTGCGCGAATCCGAGGTCGTGGGTCACGACCATCGCGGTCTCCGTCTCCCCCTCGGCCTTGAGGCTCTCGACCAGCTCGGTGATGAGCCGGGCGTTGGTGGGATCGAGTCCGGCCGTCGGCTCGTCGTAGAGCACGAGCTCGGGCTCGAGCACGAGCGCCCGCGCGATCCCGACCCGCTTCCGCATCCCCCCCGACAGCTCCGCGGGCAGCTTCGCGTCGACGTCCGTGAGGCCCACCCGGGCCAGGAGACGATGCACCCGGTCCGCGATCTCGCTCTCCGGCAGAGTCGTGTGCTCGCGGAGGGGATAGGCGACGTTCTCGTACGCCGTCAGCGAGTCGAACAGCGCCGCGCCCTGGAAGACGAAGCCCATGTGGCGCCGGAGCGGCAGGAGCGCCTCCTCGCGGAGAGGCGTCGTGTCCACCCCCAGGGTCCGGATGCGGCCCCGGTCCGGCTTGATCAGTCCCGCGGTCAGGCGGAGGAGCACCGTCTTGCCGGAGCCGCTGCCCCCCATCACGGTGACGGTGCTGCCGCGCGGCGCTTCCAGGTCGAGGCCCCGAAGCACCGGCATGTCGCCGAAGCCCTTCCAGATCCCCTCGAGCGACACGGCCGGCTCCGCCGGATCGGGGCTGGCCGTGGACGGCGCCGGCCGCTCGAGCTGTCCGCTCCGTCTCATAGCAGCAGGAAGAGCTTCGTCAGGAAGAAGTCGGCGATGATGACCGCCAGCGACACCTGCACGACGGTGGCCGTCGTTGCGCGGCCGAGCCCCTCGGTCCCGCCGGTCATGGCGAGGCCGTTGTGGGCCCCGATGAGCGTCACGATCACGCCGAAGAAGAAGCTCTTGCCGACCCCCGTGACGAGGTCGCTGATCACGACCCAGTAGAAGATGGTGTTCCAGTAGAGATAGACGTCGATCCGCCGCTCGTAGACGGCGATCAGCATGCCTCCCACGAGGGCGATGAAATCGGCGAGCACCGTCAGGAGCGGGAACACGAGGAGAGCCGCCCACACACGGGGCACGATCAGGCGCTTCACGTGATTCACGCCGATCGCCCGGAGCGCGTCGATCTGCTCCGTCACCTTCATCGAGCCCAGCTCCGCCGTGATGCCCGAGGCCACCTTGCCCCCGACCAGGATCGCCGTGAGCACCGGGCCCAGCTCGCGGAGGACGGAGAGCCCCACGAGCGGGCCCACGTAGAGGTCCGCACCGAACCGCGACAGGTAGACGGCCGACTGGAGCGCGAAGACCATGCCCGTGAAGAGCGCCGCCGTGCCCGCGACGACGAGCGAGCGGACGCCCATGCCGTCGAACTCGGCGACGACGTGGGCCAGATAGCGGCGCGGGAGCCATGCGTTCCGGGCGACATCCCAGGTGAGGAGCCCGAGCCCGCCCCAGTAGGCCAGGACGTGGCGCACGCGGGGCCCCGCCCGACGCCAGCCATCGGTCACCGCGCGGCCCCGCTCGCAGCGAACCCTGCGGTGAAGCGCTCGAACTCCGGCACGAGCGCCGCGGCCCCGTCGGGCGACGCCACCCCCACCAGGTCGTAGACGCAGCTCGTCCCGCGCAGCGTGACCGCCCGGACCGCGACCGGCACCCCGTCCAGCGTGGCGCGGAAGCGCTGCGCGACTCCGGGAAGGCCGCCCAGCGTGACCGGCTGCTCCACGAGCTCCTGGACGTCGCGGAGCCCGAACCGGAGGTGGCGGGCGAGGATCGGGAACGGGCGCGTCGGCGGCTTGCCGTCGCAGGTGGCATGGGCCATCAACCCGGCGCCGGATTCGGCCCGCCCGAGGACGAGGTCCGCATCACCCTTGACGGGCGCCCAGCCGGCCGGCGCGCCCACCCGGTACCCCTTCTCCTGCACGACGAAGCTCCCCTCCTCCAGATGCACCCCCCCGCAGCCGGCGAGTCCGGCAAGCAAGGCGGCCAGCACCGGCAACCCACAGAGCCGCACGCGCCGGGCCTCAGCCCTCCTGATGGGGAGCGGCGGGGCCATGCCACGCCCGACCCACGGCCGCTCAGCGCTCCGCGGGGTCGCCGGGCCGATGCCGGCGGTGGAGCTCCGCGAAGACGTGTCGCGCCGAGAGCCCCCGGGCGCCCAAGAGCACGAGCGTGTGGAACCAGAGATCGGCCACCTCCGCCACGAGCCGGTCGGATCCCTCGGCGAGGGCCGCGACCATGACCTCGGAGGCCTCCTCCCCCACCTTCTGCGCGATGCGGGCGTCGCCCCCGGTGAGGAGCCGAGACACGTACGACCCCTCACGCGGCGTCGCCCGCCGGCTCTGGATCACGCGCTCCACCGCGTCCAGGATCGCCGGCCCGGCCTCCGGCGCGTCCCCCGAGGCGGACGCGTCGCCGCCCGGCTGGTCCAGGCGCGCGACGAAGCACGTGCGGCTCCCCGTGTGACACGCCACCCCCTCCTGGTGGGCAAGGACCAGGAGGGTGTCGCGGTCGCAATCCGCATACACGGCCTCGACGTGCTGGCGGTGGCCCGACGTCTCGCCCTTCTGCCAGAGCGTCCGTCGCGAGCGGGACCAGAAGTGGGTCAACCGGGTGGCGAGCGTGCGCTCGAGGGCCTCCGCGTTCATCCACGCGACCATGAGGAGCTCGCCGGTTCGGGCCTCCTGCACGACGGCCGGGATGAGGCCGTCCGCGTCGAAGCGGAGGGCGGCCGAGGCGCTCACGCCGCGTCCTCCTCGAGTCGGATCGGCACGCCCCGCGCCCGGAGGTACCGCTTCGCCTCGGGCACCGAGTGCTCGCCGAAGTGGAAGATCGAGGCCGCGAGAACCGCGTCGGCCTTCCCCTCGACGAGGCCCTCGTAGAGGTGCGCGAGCGTCCCCACCCCCCCCGAGGCGATCACGGGGACGGATACCGCCTCCGCGATCGCCCGCGTCAGCTCGAGGTCGTATCCGTCCCGGGTGCCGTCCCGGTCCATGCTGGTCACGAGGATCTCGCCCGCCCCCAGCGCTTCGGCCTCGCGGGCCCACAGGACCGCATCCCGGCCCGTCGGCCGCCGGCCACCGTGCGTGTAGACCTCGAACGCGGCGGGCGGCGGCCCGGCCGGGCCGGGCCGGCGCTTCGCGTCGATCGCGACCACGATGCACTGACTGCCGAAGCGGACCGCCGCCTCCCGGATCAGCTCGGGCCGGGTCGTGACCGCCGTGTTGAGGGACACCTTGTCCGCTCCCGCGCGCAGGAGCGTCCGCACGTCCTCCAGGCTCCCCACCCCGCCGCCCACGGTCAGCGGCAGATACACCGCCTCCGCCGTCCGCCGCACCACGTCCAGCATGGTGGCGCGGCCTTCGTGCGACGCCGTGATGTCGAGGAAGACGAGTTCGTCGGCGCCCTGCCGGTCGTAGGCGAGCGCCGCCTCGACCGGATCGCCCGCGTCGGCGAGATCCACGAACCGGACGCCCTTGACGACCCGACCGTTCTTGACGTCGAGGCACGGGATCACGCGCCGGGCCAGCATCGCCGTCAGGCCAGGACCGCGGCCATCGCGGCGCGGAGGTCGACGGCCCCCGTGTAGAGGGCGCGGCCGACGATCGCGCCGGCCACGTTCGGGATGGCCGCCAGGCGGACGAGGTCGTCGAGGCCGCCGATGCCCCCGGAGGCGATGACGGGCACGGGCGTCCCGGCCGCCAGCGCGGCCGTGGCCTCGAGATTGGGGCCGCGCTCGGTCCCGTCGCGCCGGATGTCCGTGTAGATCACGCCCGCGGCGCCGGCGGCGGCGGCCCGGGTCGCCAGCTCCTGCGCGCCGAGCGGCAGCACGTCCGTCCACCCGCGCACGGCGACCCGGCCGTCGACGGCGTCCACCCCGACGAGGATCCGCCCCGGCCACCTGGCGCACGCCGCCTCGAGAACGGCGCCATCCAGCGCGGCCGCGGTCCCGAGGACGGCCCAGCGGGCGCCCGTCCCCAGGGCGGCCTCCACGGTCGCGAGGTCGCGCAGACCGCCCCCCACCTCGACCGGCACCGCCGGCAGCGCGTCCACCATCGCCCGGATCACGGCCGCGTGTCGGGGCGCGCCGGCGAAGGCGCCATCCAGGTCCACGACGTGAAGCCGCCGGGCCCCGCGCTCGGCCCAGCGCCGCGCCATCGCCACCGGGTCCTCACCGAAGACCGTGGCGCTGTCGGCCCGGCCCTCCACGAGCCGCACGCAGCGGCCTCCCTGGAGGTCGATCGCCGGGATGACGATCACGCCGGCTCCGCGGCCGCCCCGCTCACCAGGCGCGCGAAGTTCGCGAGGAGCCGCCTCCCCCATCCCTGACTCTTCTCCGGATGGAACTGGGTGCCGTAGAGGGGGCCCCGCGCGACCAGCGCCGGGAAGCGGAGCCCGTACTCGCAGTGCGCGGCCCGCACATCGCCAGCCGGCGCCGACGGCGCCGCGTCCGACACCTCGGGATAGTAGGAGTGCACGAAGTAGAAGTACGCGCCCGCGGGAATCCCCGCGAGGAGCGGCAGCGTCCCGTCGTGCCAGAGCCGGTTCCAGCCCATGTGCGGCACCTTGAGCCCCGGCGGGAACCGGCGCACGACTCCCGGCAGGATGTCCAGGCCCTTGGCGTGCCCGAACTCCTCGCTCTCGGTGAAGAGCAGCTGGTAGCCGAGGCAGATGCCCAGGTAGGGGCGCCCGGCCGCGATGTGGGCGCGGATCGGATCGGTGAGCCCGAGGCGCTCGAGGCTCCCCATGGCGTCCTGAAAGGCGCCATCCCCGGGGACGATCAGGGCGCCGGCGCGCGCCACGGTCCGGCGGTCGTCGGTGACCACCACCTCGGGGGCGAGCTCCGCCAGCGCCTTCCGCACGCTGCCGAGGTTGCCTCGCCCGTAGTCGACGATTGCGATCACAAGGAGCCTTTGGTGGAAAGCACGCCCTCGATGCGGGGGTTCATGCGCGAGGCCTCGGCGAGGGCCCGGCCGAACGCCTTGAACAGCGCCTCGGCGATGTGGTGGAGATTCTCGCCGTAGTGCAGGTTCACGTGGAGGTTCAGCATGGCGTTCATCGCGAACGCGCGGAAGAAGTCCTTCAGGAGGTCGAGATCGAAGTTCCCCACCCGCGTCTTCGTGAACGGCACGTTGTAGGAGAAGTAGGGCCGTCCCGAGATGTCCACGTGGACCGAGGCCAGGGCCTCGTCCATGGGGATGTACGCCGTCCCGAAGCGGACGATCCCCCGCTTGTCTCCGAGGGCCTCGTGAAAGGCCTTCCCCAGACAGATCCCCACGTCCTCGACGGTGTGGTGGAGGTCGACCTCGGTGTCCCCCCGGGCGCTCACCCGGAGGTCCAGGAGGCCGTGCTTCCCCGCCGCCTCGAGCATGTGGTTGAAGAACGGGATCGTGGTGTCGATCACCAGCTCACCGCGCCCGTCGACGTTCAGCTGCAGCAGGATCTCGGTCTCCCGGGTTCGGCGCTCGATCCGCGCGACCCGGCCCGCGGCGGGCGCCCCGCCGTTGTCCGGGGCCGTCGGTCCCGCCGCGCCCGCGATCTGGACCGGCGCGGACCCGCCGGCCCCCGACCCGTCCGCCGGTCTCGGTCCCCGTCCGCGTCGCCGTCGCCGTCGTGGCATGCTCAAGGGTCTCCTCCAGTCCGCGGGCATTCCAGGCGGATCCGTGCCGCCTCGCCGTGCCCGTGGAGGCCCTCCGCGGCCGTGAGGGCCGCAAGATGGGGCCACGCCGCGCGAAGGCCGGCGGGGGTGTAGTGGATGAGGCTCGAACGCTTGACGAAGTCCTCCACGGACAGGCCCGACGCGAAGCGCGCCGTCGCGGCCGTTGGGAGGACGTGGTTCGGCCCGGCCAGATAGTCGCCGATGACCTCGGGGGTGTGCGCGCCCAGGAAGATGGCGCCCGCGTGGCGCACCGCCGGAAGCCACGCAAAGGGGTCGGCAACCGCGAGCTCCAGGTGCTCGGGGGCCAGGCGGTTCGCGATCGCGAGCGCCTCGGCCAGGTCCCGCGTCACCACCACGGCGCCGTGGCTCCGGATCGCAGCTTCGGCGATCGCGGCGCGGGGCAGCGCCGCGCACTGGCGCGCGACCGCCTCCACGACCCGAGCGCCGAGCCCGGCATCGTCGGTCAGGCACACGGCCCGGGCGAGCGGGTCGTGCTCGGCCTGGGCCAGGAGGTCCGCCGCCACGTGCGCGGCGACCGCCGTGCGGTCCGCGACGACGACGACCTCGCTCGGGCCGGCGACCAAGTCGATGCCCACGTCGCCGAACACGAGACGCTTCGCGAGGGCGACGTAGAGGTTGCCCGGCCCGACGATCTTGTCGACCGCCGCGAGGGTCGCCGTCCCGTAGGCCAGCGCCGCGACGGCCTGGGCCCCCCCGACCCGGTAGACCTCGGTGGCCCCCGCCAAGCGCGCCGCCACCAGGACGGCGGGCGGGAGCCGGCCGTCCTGGCCCGGGGGCGAGACCACCACCAGGTCCCGGACGCCGGCGACCCGCGCCGGGATCAGGTTCATCAGCACCGTGGACGGGTAGGCGGCCGTCCCGCCCGGCACGTAGCAGCCGACCCGATCGAGCGGCGTCACCTGCTGACCGAGCAGCGAGCCGTGCTCGTCCCGGACCCACCAGGAGCGCGGGAGCTGGTGGCGGTGGAACGCCTCGATCCGGCGAGCCGCCTCGGCGAGCGCCGCCCCGAGGGGCTCGGGCACCGACGCCGACGCCCACTCGGCCTCGGAGACCCGGAGCTCCTCGGACCGGAGCTCGACGCCGTCGAAGCGCTTGGTGAAGTCGACCACCGCGGCGTCGCCCCTCCGCCGGACCTCGTCGACGATCGCGGCCACCCGAAGGACCGCGTCCGGATCCGCCGCCGCGTGCGGGCGCGCCAGGGTCGCCACGACCTGGTCGGGCGAGAGCTCGGCCGTCCGGAGCAGGCGAATCACCGCGGCACCCCGGCCCGGAGCTCGTCGAGCAGCCGGCTGACCGCGCGGTGGGCCGTCTTCTGGGCCGCCCGGTTCACGATCAGCCGCGCCGTCGACTGCACGATCTCGGCAACCTCGACGAGCCCGTTCGCCCGGAGGGTTTCGCCCGACTGCACGAGGTCGACGACGCGCTCCGCGAGCCCGACGAGCGGCGCCAGCTCGATCGACCCGTCGAGCCGGACCACCTCGACCTGGATCCCGCGCTCGGCGAAGTAGCGCCGCGTGAGGTTCGGATACTTGGTGGCCACGCGGACCCAGGACCACTTCGCCGGGTCGTCGCGCTCCCAGAGCTCCCGCGGCTCGGCGACGACGAGCCGGCACACGCCGAACCCGAGGTCGAGGGGCTCGTAGACATCCGGCTCCTGCTCGAGGAGCACGTCCTTGCCGACGATCCCGATGTCGGCCGCGCCGTGCTCGACGTAGGTCGGCACGTCGAGCGGCTTCAGGATCAGCAGGCGGAGCCGCCCGGTCGGGTCCGTGAAGAGGAGGCGGCGACTGTCGTCCTCGGGCAGCCCCTCGAACCCGGCCCGCCGGAGAAGATCGAGCGCGGGCCGCAGCAGACGGCCCTTCGGCAGGGCGAGGGTCAGCGGGCGCCCGTTGCCCGTGGCAGCTGCCGCCCCGCGCTCCACGCCCTCACCCCTCCCGGCGGATCCGCGCCCCGAGCGCGGCGAGCTTCTGCTCCATCCCCTCGTAGCCGCGGTCGAGGTGATACACGCGGGACACCTCAGTCGTCCCCGAGGCCGCCAAGCCGGCGAGGACGAGGGCCGCGGAGGCACGGAGGTCCGTCGCCATCACCCGCGCGCCCTGGTAGGCCGGCACACCCCGGATGACGGCGCGGCTGCCCTCTACCTCGATCTGGGCGCCGAGGCGCCGGAGCTCGGCCGCCTGCTGCAATCGGTTCTCGAAGATCGTCTCGGTGATCACGCTCGAGCCGTCGGCTAGCCCCAGAAGGGCCATCATCTGGGCCTGCATGTCCGTGGCGAAGCCGGGGTACGGGTTGGTGACGAGGTCGGTCGCGCGAGGGCGCCCGTCCGCCCGGACCCGGATCCAGTCCGGTCCCACGTCGAGACGCGCGCCGGTCGCCTCGAGCTTGTCCAGCACCGCGCCCAGGTGGGCCGGCACCGCCCCCCGGACCGTGAGGTCCCCGCGCGTGATGGCGCCGGCGACGAGGAACGTGCCCGTCTCCACGCGGTCGGGAATGATCCGGTGGCGGGCGCCGCCGAGGTCGGACACGCCCTCGATCTCGATCCGCTCGGTTCCGGCGCCGTGGATCCGGGCCCCCATCGCGGTCAAGAGCCGCGCGAGGTCCGGGATCTCGGGCTCGCGGGCCGCGTTCTCGAGCACCGTCGTGCCCTCGGCCAGGGTCGCGGCCATCATGAGATTCTCGGTGCCCGTCACCGTCACCAGGTCGAAGACGATCCGCGCCCCTTTCAGCCGCGCGGCGCGCGCCTCGACGTAGCCCTGGGCGAGCGTCACCTCGGCGCCGAGCCGCTCCAGTCCCTTGAGATGGAGATCGATCGGCCGCATCCCGATCGCGCAGCCCCCGGGCATCGAGACGCGCGCGCGCCCCGCCCGGGCCAGGAGCGGCCCGAGGACCAGGACGGACGCCCGCATGGTCGACACCAGGTCATACGGCGCCTCGACGGACGCGAGCGCGGGCGTCCGGGCCACGGTCCGCCCGTCCCGCTCCACGATCTCGGTCCCGAGGCCCTGCAAGAGGGCCCGCATCGTGGCGACGTCGGCCAGGCGGGGGACGTTCTCGAGCTCGACGGCCTCCGCCGAGAGCAACGAGGCGGCCAGCAGGGGCAAGGCCGCGTTCTTCGCCGCGCTGGCCTCGACCTCCCCGCGGAGCGGAACCCCCCCGTCGATGAAGAGCCGGGTCGGCATCAGCGCCTCCGGACCTCGAGGATCCGGTCCAGTCCCCGAAAGTCCCGACACACCCGCGCCGCGGCATAGCGAGGATCCGCGCCGACCAGCGCGGTCACGGCGGGGCCGTGCTCCTCGCCGATCTCGACGAGCATCGTCCCCCCCGGGCGGAGCCAGGCGGGCCCCTCCCGGAGCAGCCGGCGGATCACGACGAGCCCGTCCGCGCCACCATCGAGGGCGTCACGCGGCTCCCACTCGCGCACCTCGGCCGGCAGCCCCGGCAGGAGCGGCGCGGCGAGATACGGGGGATTGGCCACGACGAGATCCACCGCGCCGGGCCGGACGTGGCCGGCGAGCGGCGCCCAGAGATCCCCCTCGAGAATCTGGACGCGCCCCTCGAGACCGAGCCGCCGGACGTTCCCGCGCGCCCAGACCGCCGCCTCGACGGCCTGCTCGACGGCCCAGACCCGCCACTCGGGGCGGCGCACGGCCAGCGCGCACGCGAGGGCGCCCGATCCGGTACACAGGTCGAGCACGGTGGCGGCCGGCGTCGGACCGAGGGCGAGCGCCCGCCCGGTCAGCTCCTCGGTCTCGGGGCGCGGGATGAACACGCCCGGGCCGACGGCCAGCACGAGGCCACAGAACGCCGTCTCGCCGAGCAGGTACTGGAGGGGCTCGTGTCGCGCGCGCCGGGCCACCAGCCCGTCGAACGCCGCGAGCACGCCGCCGGGAACGGGCGCGCGCCCCGTCGTGTAGAGACCGAGCCGCGTCGTCCCGAGGCCTCGGGCCAGGAGCGCGTCGGCGTCCTGGCGGGCGGTCGCGATCCCAGCCGCGCCGAGACGGCTCGCCGCGGCGGCGAGGACGCTCGCGACGGTCGGGGCGATGCTGGCTCCGGGAGCGGTCACGGACGGCGTCATGCCTCGAGCGACTCGAGCTGCTCGGTCCGCTCGGCCGCGAGCAGCGCCTCGGTCAGCTCATCGAGGTTCCCCTCGAGGACATCGGGAAGCTGGTGCACCGTGAGCCCGATGCGGTGGTCCGTCACCCGGCCCTGGGGGAAGTTGTAGGTGCGGATGCGCTCGCTGCGCTCGCCCGTCCCGACCTGGCTCTTTCGCGCCGCGGCGATCTTGGAGCGCTGCTCCTCCTGCGCCTGCTCGAGGAGCCGCGCCCGGAGCACCCGCATGGCCTTCGCGCGGTTCTTGATCTGCGACCGCTCGTCCTGGCAGGTCACCACCAGCCCCGTGGGGAGATGCGTGATCCGGACCGCCGAGTCCGTGGTGTTGACACCCTGCCCGCCCGGACCCGAGGAGCGGTACACGTCCACCTTGAGGTCCTTCTCGTCGACCTTCACGTCGATGTCTTCCGCCTCGGGGAGGACCGCGACGGTCACGGTGGAGGTGTGGATGCGGCCCGCCGACTCGGTCACGGGGACCCGCTGGACCCGGTGCACCCCTCGCTCGAACTTGAGCCGGCTCCAGGCTCCCTTGCCCTGGACGGACAGGATGACTTCCTTGAATCCCCCCTGGCCCGTCGGATGACTCTCGAGAAGCTCGAGCTTGAAGCCGTGACGCTCCGCGTACTTGGTGTACATGCGCGCCAGGTCGGCGGCGAAGAGCGCGGCCTCGTCGCCGCCCGCGCCCGCCCGGATCTCGACCAGGACGTTCTTGTCGTCGCGGGGGTCCCGCGGCACCAGCATCGCCTGCAGGCTGTCCTGGAGCGCGCGCTCCCGCCGCCGCAGATCCTCGAGCTCCGAGCCCGCCAGCTCCCGCAGCTCGGCGTCGTCGCCGTTCTCGCCGAGGATGTGGTTGGCCTCCTCGATGCGCGCGAGGACGCCCTTGTACTGGCGGAACGCGGTCACCACGGGCTCGATCTCCGCCACCGCCTTGGCGAGCCGGGCGTACTCGGCATGGGTCCCGGACGCCTGCGCCGCCTCGGCGAGGCGGACGGAGAGATCCTCGTGCCGGTTCTCGAGCTGCCGGAGCTTATCGAACACGATCCGCGCTCAGGCTCCCGGCGATGGCGCTCGTGGGCCCGGCCCCGCGCCGAGGGCGGCGGCTAGGGCTTCTTGGCGCCGTACTTCTTCTGGAAGCGCTCGATGCGCCCGGCCGTGTCCACCAGCTTCTGCTTGCCGGTGTAGAACGGGTGACACTTCGAGCAGATCTCCACCCGGATGTTCGGCTGGGTGGACCGGGTGTGGATGACCTCGCCGCAGGCGCAGGTGATCGTGGTCTCGATGTACTCGGGATGGATGGCGGCCTTCACGGGTAAGTCCTCCCCACACCAGCGAAAATGAGAACGCGTTCAGCGTACCACACGCCGCCAGGCCCCAGCAAGGCGCGGGGCCCGTCCGGGGCCCGGAAACACCGCGGCGGCCGCCCTTTCCCGGCGAGGGGCCGCGGGGCGGTCGGCCGGTCGGAAGGGAGTCGGCCGCTCAGCCGAGGGAGGCCATCGAGGCCAGGAACTCCTTGTTCGACTTGGTCATCCGGATCTTGTCGACGAGGAGCTCCATCGCCTCGACCGGGTTCAGCTGGGACAAGGCCTTCCGGAGAAGCCACAGCCGCTGGAGCTCGTCCCGCTCGATCAGGAGCTCCTCCTTCCGGGTCCCCGACTGCTCGATGTTGATCGTCGGGAAGATGCGCTTGTCCATCAGCCGCCGGTCCAGGTGGACCTCCATGTTGCCGGTGCCCTTGAACTCCTCGAAGATCACGTCGTCCATCCGGCTCCCGGTGTCGACGATGGCGGTGGCCATGATGGTCAAGGAGCCGCCCTCTTCGATGTTGCGCGCGGCGGCGAAGAACCGCCGGGGGCGCTGCAAGGCGTTCGCGTCCAGACCGCCCGAGAGCACCTTCCCCGACGACGGGATGACGGCGTTGTGGGCGCGCGCGAAGCGGGTGATCGAGTCGAGCAGGATCACCACGTCCCGCTTGTGCTCGACGAGGCGCTTGGCCTTCTCGATCACCATGTCGGCCACCTGGATGTGCCGCTGCGGCGGCTCGTCGAACGTCGACGAGATCACCTCGCCGCGCACGCTCCGCTGCATGTCGGTGACCTCTTCCGGCCGCTCGTCGATCAGGAGGACGATGAGGTACACCTCGGGGTGGTTCTTCGCGATCGCGTTCGCGATCGCCTGGAGGAGCATCGTCTTCCCGGTACGGGGCGCCGCCACGATGAGTCCGCGCTGGCCCTTCCCGATCGGCGTCAGGAGGTCCATGACCCGCGTCGAGAGATCGTCGGAGTTGTGCTCCAGACGGATCCGCTCCATCGGGTAGAGCGGGGTCAGGTTGTCGAAGAGGATCTTGTCCTTCGCCTGCTCGGGCGACTCGTAGTTGATCGCCTCGACCTTCAGCAGGGCGAAGTAGCGCTCCGAGTCCTTCGGAGGCCGCACCTGGCCCGAGATCGTGTCCCCCGTCCGGAGATCGAAGCGCCGGATCTGGGACGGCGACACGTAGATGTCGTCGGGCCCCGGGAGGTAGTTGTAGTCCGGGGCGCGCAGGAAGCCGAATCCGTCCGGCAGCACCTCGAGCACGCCTTCGGCGTAGATGAGCCCGTCCCGCTCGGCCTGCGCCTGCAGGATCTTGAAGATCAGCTCCTGCTTGCGAATGCCCGAGAATCCCTGGACGCCGAGGTCGCGCGCGAGCGTGTTGAGGTCCGGGATCCCCTTTTCCTTCAGCTCCGTCAGGATCAGCCCGCCTGTGCGGCCGGCGGTGCTGCCGAGCTCGCTCGGGCCCGGCTCGGCGGGGATGTCGGGCATGACGACGCGCTCGCGCTCCGGGCCGGGATTCTGGCCCGAGCCGGGCCGACGGGGGAAACGGTGGCGGGGGTGGCGGGGCGGTGGAGGTGTGCTCACGGCTGTGAATCGCTCCTTTGGAGTGCGGTGTGGCGAGGACCGTCAGGGGAACGCGCGCGCGGTGGCGTCACGCTCAGTCATCTATAGCACCGGCCGCCGGCGTCTGTCAACCAACGGGGTCACCGGCAGGCGAGCTCACAACCGGATCGCGATCAGCGCCCTTCGGCGAAGACCCTCGAGCCATTCGTCGAACCGCTCCTGCGCCTTCTTCTGAAGCAGGAGGTCGCGCACCTGCTGGCGCGCCTCCGCGAGGCGCTCGGCCGTCAGCTCCTCGCGGTCCACGAGCTTCAGGAGGTGATACCCGGCCGGCGACCGGATCGGATCCGTCACCTGCCCCTTTTGGAGAGCCAGGAGTGGGCGCTCGAAGGACGGATCCAGCTCACCCCGGGCGAGCCAGCCCAGGTCTCCGCCCGCGGGGTCCTTTCCCTGTGTCCGCGCCAGCTCACCGAAATCGGCACCGCCCGCCAGGGCGGCCGCGATGCCCTCGACCTCCGTCTTCGCGCGGTCCCAGGCCGCGGACGAGCTCGTCGGCTCGGCCGGCACGGCGATGTGTCCCGCGCGGTACTTGAGCCCCGCGTCGAACCGGTCCCGGTTGTCGGCCAGGTACCGGTCCACCTCCGCCTCCGTGACCGTGGCGCGGCGGACGACGCGCCGGCTGCGGACCCGCTGGGCCATGAGCTGATCGCGCATCTCACGCCGCAGCACGTCCCAGGTCACGCCCTGCGACTGGAGCTGGGCCTCGAGCCGCTCGCGCACGCCGCCGTTGCGTTTCACGAAGTCCTCGAGCACGGCCCGGAGCTCGTCCTCGGGAATCTCGATCTTCTCGCGCTTGGCCTCCTGGACCTGCAGCCGGTGATCGACCAGCTTGTTCAGCATCGCCCGCTCGAGCTCGGGCCCCTCCGAGGGCGGCCGGGTGTCCCGGCGGGCGAGGACGATCGCTTCCTGCAGGTCCGACATCATGACGACGTCGCCGTTGACCACGGCGACGACCCGGTCGATCACGGTCTGGCCGTCCCGGATCGGCGGCGTCTCTCCGACCCGCACCAGGACGCCGCCGCTCCCGGCCGGCACGGGCGGCAAGGGTCCGGCGGGGCCCTTGCACGCCCCGAGCGCCCCGGCCACCACGAGCCCAGCGAACCCGAGCCACACGCGCGTCATCGGAGTGCCTCCGTGGGTCCTCGGAATTCCGCGAGGAGCCGGACGACGGCCTGGAAAGTCTCCCGCCACGGCCCGCGGGGGACCGTGGCCTCGAAGACGAACTCCCGGACCGCACGGAGCCGGCGCCCGTGGGCCCGGAGCATCTCGACGAGCCGCTGGGGGGGCACCGGCGTGCTCGGGGCGAACGTGAGGAGCGCGCGTCCCGCCCGCACCTCGAGCCGCTCGAGGCGGAGGGCCCTCGCGTCGATCCGGAGCGCCACGACGTCCAGCAGCCGGGCGACGGTGTCCGGAAGCGGTCCGAACCGGTCCCGTAGCTCACGCCGGGCGTCC
Organism: uncultured Candidatus Rokubacteria bacterium; assembly: GCA_963812945.1. Classification (GTDB taxonomy): domain Bacteria; phylum Methylomirabilota; class Methylomirabilia; order Rokubacteriales; family DASRDR01; genus DASRDR01. The sequence goes on from CAWEXD010000007.1 coordinate 107,143, forward strand.
TCGACCTCGGGGCTCGCCCGCACGCCCGCGAGCCGCTTGTAGAGCGCCAGCCGCTGGGCCGGCTCGGCCACGTAGTCCTCGGGCAAGTGCGCGGCGGTGTCGATGGTCACCACGGAGTCGACCTCGTCCTCGGGGGGTTCCCCGCGGAGATCTCGCACGGCCTCCTCGAGGAGCTTCAGGTAGAGATCGAAGCCGACCATCTCGATCTGGCCGTGCTGCTGGGCGCCCAGGAGGTTCCCCGCCCCGCGGATCTCCATGTCGCGAAGGGCGACCTTGAGCCCCGACCCCAGCGCGGTGAGCTCCTGGACGACGCGGAGCCGCTTGGCCGCCGTCTCGTCGACGCGGCCGTCGGCCGGGATCAGGAGATAGGCATACGCCTGCAGCCGGTCTCGGCCCACCCGGCCGCGCAGCTGGTAGAGCTGCGCGAGGCCCAGACGGTCCGCGCGGTTGATGATGATCGTGTTCGAGGCCGGGATGTCGAGCCCCGACTCGATGATCGCCGTCGCCACCAGCACATCATACGCGCCCGCGACATAGGCGAGCATGGTCCGCTCGAGGACGGCCTCGCGCAGCTGGCCATGGGCCATGGCGATCCGCGCCCGCGGGACGAGCCGCTCGATGAAGCGCACCAGGGCCGGCAGGGACTGGACGCGGTTGTGGACCACGAACACCTGGCCGCCGCGCCCCAGCTCGCGCTCGATCGCTTCCTTGATCACGTGCGGATCGAACCGGCAGACGATCGTCTCCACCGCGAGGCGGTCGGCCGGCGGCGACTCGATCACGGACAGGTCGCGGATGCCCGCCATCGCCATGGACAGCGTGCGGGGGATCGGGGTCGCGGTCAGCGTGAGCACGTGGACCGCCTTCCGGAGCTGCTTGAGCCGCTCCTTGTGGGCCACGCCGAACCGGTGCTCCTCGTCCACGACCAGGAGGCCCAGATCCTTGAAGGCGACGTCCTTCGAGAGGAGGCGATGCGTGGCGATGACCACGTCCACGGTCCCGGCCGCCAGTCCCGCCAGCACGGCCTTCTGCTGGGCCGGCGAGCGGAACCGGGAGAGCATCTCCACGCGCACGGGGTAGGGCGCGAAGCGCTCCCGGAACGTGTTCCAGTGCTGCTCGGCAAGGATCGTGGTGGGCACGAGGACGGCCACCTGGTGGCCGTCCAGCGCGACCTTGAGGGCCGCGCGCATCGCCACCTCGGTCTTCCCATAGCCGACGTCGCCGCAGACGAGCCGGTCCATGGGCTGGCTCTGCTCGAGGTCGGCCTTGACCTGACGGATCGCCTCGAGCTGATCCGGCGTCTCCTCGAACGGGAACGCCGCCTCGAACTCGTGCTGCCAGGGCAGGTCGGCCCCGGTCGCGACGCCCGGGACGATCTGTCGCTCCGCATAGAGGCGGATGAGCTCCTGCGCCATCTCCCGGAGCGAGGCCCGCACCGACTCCTTCGTCCGCTGCCAGGTGGTGGCCCCGAGCTTGTCGAGCCGGGCCCCGCCCTCCCCGGACCCCACGTACTTGGTGACCGCGGCCATCCGCTGGACGGGCAGGTAGAGCCGGGCGCCCTCGGCGTACTCGAGGAGGAGGTAGTCGGCGGGCTGCCCATCCACCGCCAGCGTCACGAGCCCCGTGAACCGGCCGATCCCGTGCTCGACGTGGACGACGAGGTCCCCCGGCAGGAGATCGGTGAACGCGGCGATCGCGGCCCCGCGCTGGTACGTCGGGCGCCGGCGCATGGTCCGGCGGTGCCCGAACAGCTCGGTCTCGGTCAGGCACACGAGCCCGAGCCCGGGGCACTCGAACCCGACGTGGGCGCCCGCGACCAGGACGGCGAGAGGCTCCGGGCCGAGCAGCGCGGTGACGACCGGCGCCTCGCGCTCGAGATCGCGCAGGATCTCCTGGAGCCGGCCGGCCGTCTGAGGATCGGGGGCGAGGAGCCGCACCCGGAAGCCCTCGCTTCGCCACCCCTCCAGCGCGGGCTCCAGCCGGCGGAACTGCCCGCGCACGCTCTCGATCGAGCGCGTCTCGAGGCGGAAGGCGTCCGGCGCGCCCGTGACCAGCACACCGCAGTCGATGCGCGGGCGGGCGCCGAGCCGCGCCAAGACGGCGGCCTCCGCGGCACCGGGCTCGAGCAGCGCCGGATCGGCCACCGCCACCGGCGCGTCGGCCGGGAGGTAATCCCCGAGCCGCGCGTCCTCTTCCGAGGCACTGGCCAGCATCGGGAGAACGAGCAGCGTCGGGATCGTCCCCGTCGAGCGCTGGGTGGTCGGATCGAACACGCGGAGCGAGTCGACCTCGTCACCCGCCAGCTCGAGCCGGACCGGCAGCGACCCCGCCGGGGAGAAGACGTCGACGATCCCGCCGCGGAGCGCCCACTGGCCGACCGTCGTCACCGTCTCCACCCGCTCGTAGCCGGCGCTCTCGAGGTGCTCGACGAGGGCGTCCCGGTCGATCATCTCCTTGGGGGCAAGCGCCAGGACCTGGCGCCGGAAGGCCGCCGGGGTGGGAAGCGGGGCGGCGAGGCCGCCGGGCGCCGCGATCACCCAGAGCGGCTCCCCACGGAGAAGGCGGCCCAGGAGACCCGCGCGCCCCGCGTCCTCCTCGCGCATTCCCACGTCGCGCCAGAGCGCGGCGTGGGGGACCGGCATCAGGACGACCTCGGCCGGGGCCTTCCGACCGAGCGCGCCAGCGAAGGCGCGCAGGTCGTCGAGGGTCCGGAGCGCCGTGGGCTCGTCGGCGACGGCGATGACCGCCGGGCGGCCGGGCGGGAGGAGCGCGGCCAGGGCCAGCGACGCCGCGGAGCCCCAGAGCCCCTCGAGCGCGAGCCGCGTCGCGCCGGGCGCCAGAGCGGCGCGCGCCAGGGCCAGGTCGCCCCACGCCTCGAGGGCGGACGGGCCGGCCGTGACGAGGGTCGACATGAGGGTCAGCTCACCGGGGTCCTTGGCCCAGGTGGAAGGACAGGTTCTCCAGCTCGATCGACAGGTCGACGTTCTGGAGGCGCACGTCCTTCGGCACCTTGACGCGGGCGGGGGCGAAGTTGAGGATGGCGCGGACGCCGGCCGCGACCAGCCGGTCCGCAACGCCCTGGGCGGCCTCCGCCGGCACCGCGACCACGCCGATCTGGATGGCCTGCCCCTTCACCACCCGGGGCAACTCGGCCAGCGCCTGGATGGAAAGGTCATTGACCGCGCGCCCGACCTTGGCGGGGTCATCGTCGACGATGGCCGCGATCCGGAACCCCTGCCGGGCGAATCCCCGGTAGTGGAAGAGCGCGGAGCCCAGGTTGCCGAAGCCGACGAGCACGACGCGCCACTCGCGATCGAGCCCCAGGATCCGCTGGATCTCCGCGCGGAGGACGGCGGTGTCATAGCCGATCCCGCGGATGCCGAACTCGCCAAAATAGGCGAGGTCCTTCCGGACCTGGGCCGAGTTCAGGTGGAACCGCGCGGCGAGCTCCTGCGAGGAGATGGTCTTGACGCCGTCCTCCTCCAGCTGCGCCAGGCACCGGAAGTAGACGGAGAGCCGCCTGACGGTCATCTCCGGGATGCGAGGCGGGCGACCTCCGGAACGCGGCATGCGCGACCCCTGAGTGGGCCGGCGGACGGCCGCGAGGCCGCCCGCCCGACCCGCCGCGGTTACTTGAACGGGTTCGCGAAGAGCAGGATGATCGCGATGACGAGCGTGTAGATCGCCAGCGACTCGATGAGCGCCAGACCGATGATCATCGCGGTCTGGATCCGCGCCGCCGCGCCCGGCTGGCGGGCCATGCCCTCGAGCGCCGCCGCGATCGCCCGCGCCTGACCAAGACCACAGAGCCCGGCCGCCAGGGCCATCCCCATGCCCGCCGCGATGACCGTGAACGGTCCGACCCAGGACCCCGTCGCCGCCGCGTCGGCCGCGTGGGCGACACCCTCGACCAGGCTGAGGGCCAGCCCCAGCAATGTCAGAGCGATACGCACCGTCTCTCCTCCTTCCCCGTCCCGCCCGGCCCCCGGGCCGCGTCGGCGTCGGGGGCGCCGTTAGTGATGGGCGGGCGCCGCGGCCTCGTGACCGCCATGTCCCGCGTGACCGCCGTGATCCCCCGGGGCCTCGTGCCCGTGCTCCGCGCCGTGCTCGGCCTCCAGGGCGCCCGCGATGTAGAGCATCGAGAGCATGCAGAAGATGAACGCTTGCAGGAACGCAACCAAGAGCTTCAACGGGAACAGGAAGCCCACGGTGAACAGGATCGTGGCGATCGTCCCCACACCGCCGATCACCAGCCCGATCACCCCGGCCGCCCCCGAGAGCGCCCACGTCGAGAGTCCCACCGTCATGAAGAAGACGATCGACAGCAGGATGTGCCCCCCCAGCATGTTCCCGAAGAGCCGGAGGGTGAGCGACAGCGGGCGCGCCAGGTGGCTGATCACCTCGATCGGAATCATGAGCGGCGCCAGCGCCGGCATCGGTCCGGCGAAGTGCTTGAGGTATGGGCCCAGCCCCTGCTGGCGGATCCCGATCCAGTGGTAGGCGAAGAACACGACGATGGCGCACGCCGCGGTCGTGTTCACGTTGTCGGTCGGCGCCGTGAAGCCGGGGACGAGCCCCAAGAGGTTCGACGCGAAGATGAAGAGGCCCAGCGTCGCGATCAGCGGGAGGAACCGCCGCCCCTCGGGACCGATCACGTCGTCGATGAGCGCGAGGACGAAATCCAGCGCCGCCTCCGCCGCGTTCTGAAGCCCCCGCGGCACGAGCGCCGGCCGCCGCGGCACCGCCAGCGCGACGGCGATCAGGACCGCGATCACCAGCCACCCGAAGGCCACGTGGTGCGGGAGCCCGAACGTGTTGAAGATCGGGGGCTCGAGCTCGTGCACGGAGATCCCCTCAGGCCGCCCGGGCGGCCCGGAGGCCTGCCAGGATCACGGCCACCGGAACGAGCGTCAGCGAGAGGAGCAGACCCGTGAGCCCGACTCCGGTCTGGGTGACGGCCAGGCCCGCCAGGCCCCCGACGAGCGCCAGCCGGAGCCCGCTGGCCCCGGCCCAGACCGGCCGTGACGAGGCCCGGCCCGCGAGGGCGCGATCCGCGGCCCAGGTGAGGCCCCCGAAGTTCAGGAGGGTGAGCCCGCTCCCGACCAGGGCCCCCATCGCCTCGGCGGGGCCCCGCCAGAGCCCGCACAGGGCGGCGAACCCGAGCGCCAGGATCCCGGCGACCCACCACACCCCACGCGCGAGCTCAGTCGGAGCGGTCACTCTCAGCCTGCCTCCCCTCGCGGCCGAAAATCCCTGCCGCGCGGAAGAGATTGACGAAACCTGCCGCGATGCCCACGAAGAGCCCCACCAGCATGAGCCACGGGGCGCTCCCCAGCCACCGGTCCAGGACGTAGCCCCCCCAGAGGCCCAGGACGGTGGAGATCACCAGCGTGAGCCCCACCCCGCTGAGGGCCCCGACCTGCCGGATCCAGCGCCGGTCGGGCCGACGATCCGTCTGGCCGGGCTCGGCTGGACTCACACCCGGTCCTCCCAGAGGGTGGTCAGGAACGCTTGTGAACACTAGCACAGCACCCTTCCCCTGACAACCGGGCGACCCCGGCGGCCGGAATCGGTGCCCTGGGCGGCGGCTACCCGAACATCCCCCCCATTCGCGTGCCGGCCACGCGGTTGATCGCCACCAGGCAGACCGCGGCCACGACGATGAGCACGACGCCGAGGGCGGCGGCCTCGCTCGTGCTCCCGGCGATGTAGAAGTTGAAGACGCCGACCGTGATCGTCTCCCACCCGCCGAGCGAGAGGAACAGGACGGCCGAGGCCTCCTGAAGCGACGTCATGAACGAGAAGAGCCCCCCCACCAGAACGCCCTTCCAGATGAGGGGCAGGGTCACGTCGCCGAACGTCCGGAGGCGCGACGCCCCGACGCTCCCGGCCGCCTCCTCGAGCGCGGGGTGGACGAGCAGGAGCGAGGCGTAGCTGCCGCGGACCGCGTAGGGCAGCCGGCGCACCGCCAGGACGAGGGGCAAGATGATCCAGAGACTCGTCAGGGGGACGCCGAGTCCCGGAAGGTCCCAGTGAAACGCCCGGACGTACGCGATGCCGATCGCCGTGCCCGGGATCGCCAGGATCAGCGTGTTGAGGGCGTCGAGCGCGCCGCGTCCCGGCAGGCGCGTCCGCGCCAGGATCCAGGCGATCGGGAGCCCGATCCCGACGCACAGGACCAGGGCGAGGCCGGCGTAGAGGAGGCTGTTCGCAACGTACTTCGGCGTCTCGACGAGGACGCGCTCGAAGAACTGGAGCGTGAACTGGGTGGGGAACGGCGTCAGCGACCACCCGCGCCCGAACGCCGCCAGGGCGACCCCGAGGTAGGGCAGGAACGCGAGCAGCATGACGAAGGACAGCGCCCCGACCACCACCGCCTGGAGCGCCGGCGGCAGCCGGCGCCGCTCCACCCGCGTGTACGCCAGCGAGGAGTAGTCCTTGATCGCCACGTAGTGGCGTGCCAGGAGCAGGAACAGGACCGCCAGGAGGACCAGGAGCGTCGAGATGACGATGCCCATCCGGAAGAGCCGCCGGTCCACGAACTGCACGATGTTGAGGTAGGCCTGCGAGGCGAGCAGGTCGTGAACCCCGACGACGAGCGGGGTCACGAAGTCCGCGAAGGTCCAGATGAAGACCAGGAGCGCGCCCGCCACGTAGCCGGGCGTCGTGAGGGGCAGCGTCACCGTCCAGAACCGTCGCCAGCCGCGCGCCCCGACGCTCTCCGCCGCCTCCTCGAGCGCGGGGTCGACCTTGCCGAGCGCGTCCACCACGTTGAGCGTGATCATCGGAAACAGGTGGAGCGTCTCCACCAAAAGCACCCCGTGGAGCCCGTACATGAAGTTGATGGGCTGCACCAGGTCGAGGTGGTCCATCAGGAGCACGTTCACCGTCCCCGCCCGGCCCAGGATGAAGACGAAGCCGAGGACCCCGACGAGGGGCGGCGAGATGATCGGGATGAGCGTCAGGTAGGCAAAGAGGCTTCGGCCCCAGAACTCGTAGCGGACCAGGAGGAACGCGATGCCGATGCCGAGGATCGACGACGCGATGACCACCCCGACCCCGAGGAGGAGCGAGTTCCAGAGCGACCGGAGGTAGAAGCCGTCGGTGAAGAACGCGTGGAAGTGGCCGAGCGTGACGACGCCGGCATCGTCCGTGACGGCGTCGTAGAAGATCCGCGCCAGCGGATAGAGGAGAAAGAGCGCGAGGAAGGCCCAGATCAGGGCCACGCCGAGGGCCGGCGCCACCCGGGACGCCCAGCCCACCCCGGCGTGCGGGAGGGCCAGGGCGCGCCCGTCGGGGCTCACGCCGCGCCCGCCGGCCGGGCGGCCCCGGCCGGCGTGTCGGCCGGGAGGGCCAGGGTGACCGACGCGGGAAAGTCGAGCGTCACGGTCACCCCGGGCGCGAGAGGGTCATGGTGCCACGCGTCCCGGATGTCCGCCTTGATCGTGAGCCCGCTGGCGGTCTCCACGTCGTACCGGAGGGTGTTCCCGAGGTAGGAGGCGAGGGCGATCCGTCCGGCGGAGCGGTTGCCGTCGCTGGCTGTCGGGCTCGCCCCGGGGGCCGAGACGGCCACGTTCTCGGGCCGGATGGCGAGCACGCAGGGCTGGCCCACCCCGAGCGAGCTTCCTCCGCGGGGCGGCCGGGCCCGGAGACGGCCGAGGTCCGTCTCCACGACGAGCGCATCGCCGCCGACCTCGGCCACCCGGCCCGCCACCAGGTTGTTGGTGCCCACGAAGTCGGCCACGAAGCGGGTCCGGGGGCGCTCGTAGAGCTCGCGGGGCGGTCCAAGCTGGAGCACGCGGCCGTCCCGCATGACCGCCACGCGGTCGGAGAGGGACAGCGCCTCTTCCTGGTCGTGCGTCACGTAGACGGTCGTGATGCCGAGCTCCTGCTGGAGCGTCCGGATCTCCGCCCGCACCTGCACCCGGATCTTCGCGTCCAGGTTCGAGAGCGGCTCGTCGAGGAGCAGGATGTCCGGGTTGAGGACCAGCGCCCGCGCGAGGGCCACCCGCTGCTGCTGGCCGCCCGACAGCTGGCCCGGGTACCGCGCCCCGAGGCCGGACAGGTTGACCTTGCGGAGCCCCTCATCGACCCGGGCCGAGAGCGCCGGTCCCCGCAACCGGCGGAGGCGCAGCCCGTACGCGATGTTCTGGAACACGGTCATGTGGGGCCAGAGGGCGTAGTTCTGGAAGACCATCCCGATGTTGCGGGCGTACGGCGGAAGGTCGGTGACGTCCCGATCCCCGAACCGGACGCGACCCGCGTCCGGACGGTGGAACCCCGCGATGAGACGGAGCAGCGTCGTCTTGCCGCATCCCGAGGGGCCGAGCAGCGTGAACAGCTCGCCGTCCGCGATCTCGAGCGTGACGGTGTCGACGGCGAGAACGGCGCCGAACCGCTTGCTCAGCTCGTGGACGGTGATGTTCATGCGGCCCGCACCCGGCCCGGACCCCGATGGAGAGGTCCGGGTCGGGCGGGACTCACGGCTTCTTGGGGGGCTCGGGCGCGGGAACCTTGTTCCGGACCGGCGGGAGCGCGCGGAGGTACGCGAGGATGGCCCGAATGTCCCCTTCCGCGAGCCCCCGGGCATAGTGCTGGGTCGGCATCGGCGGTAGCACGCGCCCGCCACCGCGGCGGGCGCCGTAGAGCGACGCGATGATCTCGCCGTCGTTCCAGTTCCCGAGGCCCGTGTCCGGGTCCGGCGTCAGGTTGGCGGCGTAGCTCACCCCCCACGGGCCGTGGAACGGCAATCCGCCGGCGCCCACCCGGGTCGAGTCCGGTCGGCCCTCCGGCAGAAAGGGGGTGTGGCACTCCACGCAGTGCGCCACCGGGCCGGCCAGGTACTCGCCGTACTTGACGAGGTCCTGCCGCGGCGGATCGGGGACGCCGGCCACGGGCGGGCCGTAGGAATCGGGCAGCGGGATCTTGTACTGACTCCGCGGCACGGCCTGCCGGACGGCCGGGACCGTGCGCAGGTACGCCACCATGGCCTTCACGTCGTTGTCGGACAGCCGCCGATAGAGATCGAACGGCATCGGCGGACCGAGGACCTTCCCGTCACGGCCTCGCCCCTCCCGGATCGCCCGGATGACTTCCTCATCCGTCCACCGCCCGATCCCGGTCTCGGGGTCCGGGGTGATGTTCGACGTGATCCACGTGCCAAACGAGTCGTCGAGCTGGAAGCCTCCCGCGAGGTGCTGGCCCGGGAGGTCGCCGGCCGGGCCCTTGGGGGTGTGGCAGTTCCCGCAGGCCGCGATGACCTCGACCAGGTAGCGCCCGCGCTCCAGCGGGCTCTGGGCCGACGCGGGCAGGCCCGCCGCGGTGACGAGGCCGAGAGTGACTCCAATGATCAGTGCGCGCACCAAACGCCTCCTCGCCGGGGTCATCGGATCGGGGCCCGGTCGCCGCCGAGCCTTACTTCTTGAGCTGGTCCCAGACGGCCTCGATGTCCTTCCGGAACCGCTCGTTCACCTCCTGGTAGCGCTTCTGCGCGACGTCGTCGTCGTAGACGTTCGTCGTCTCCGTCTCGAAGTACGAGCGCACCCCGCCGGTGAACTCGACGGCCTTCTCGGCGACCGAGCCCGTCGGGCCCTGGACCCTGTACTTCGGCGTGATGGGGAAGAGGCCCCGCTCCATGAACACGCGCTGGCCGCGCTCGGTCAGCAGGAACTCGATGAACGCCCGGGCGGCGCGCGGGTGCTTGGCGCCGGCAAGGATGGCCATGGGCTCCGGGGTCACGAAGGCGTTCTTGGGTGCCACGAACTTGATGTCGAACCCGGCCAGGACCTCCTCGAATGCCATGTAGGAGGGGACCGCGAAGCCGGCCGCGAACTCGCCCTTGGCCACCACCGACGGCACGTCGCGGCTCCGGGCGGTGAAGATCCCCGTATTCCCGCCGAGCCGCTTGAGCCAGTCCCAGCCGGCCTGATCGCCTCGGCCTTGGAGGATGATCTCGTAGGTCGCGTGGCTCGACGACGAACGGCTTGGCGCGCACTGGGCGACGTTGCCCTTGAGCTTCGGGTGGAGAAGGTCCTCCCAGTCCTTCGGCTCGGGCACGCCCAGGCGCCGGAGCAGCCGCGGGTGGTAGACCAGCCCGTACGGCTCGAGCGCCGTCCCGATCCAGTATCCGGCCGGGTCCTTGAGGGGGATCGGCTTGGGCTTGCCGAGACCCGCCGGGATCGCGTCGACGAGGTCCCGGGCCACCTCGTGCTTGACGACGAGCTTCTGCTCCGCGAGCTTGTCGAAGAGCGCCGACTCCCCGCCCCAGAAGATGTCGGCTTCGGGCTTCCCCTTCCACTCGACGATCCGGCCGTAGGACACCGGCGTCCCGGCGAACTGGGCGTTCGTCTTGACCGTCACGCCCCACTTCTCCTTGGCGTAGTCTGCGAAGGCCTTGAGCGCCGCGTCCACGACGAACTTCGACACTGGCGTTTGGAGGACGAGCTCGTCCTCGATCGGCGCCTGGGCCCACGCGGGACCGGCAGCGAGAGAGACCAGCAGAGCCAGCAGGACGACGTAGGGCACGGGCCACCTCCTTGACGTGGTCGCGACGGCTCCGGCCTCTGGCCGCCGCCGCGTCGCTCCATGTAGCGTACGGGGTCGGTCGAGCGTCACACCGTAACATCGCCACCGCCGCGAGGGAATCCCCTGAGAGGTCCCGCCGCGCCGCATCATCCGTCCTCCCGGGCCCAGTCCCGGGCGCGTCCGACGGCGCGGCGCCACCCGGCGTAGAGCGCCTCGCGCCGCTCCGCGGACATGGCCGGCTCGAACGCGCGGTCGAGCTGCCAGAGGTCCGCGAGCGCCTCGGGCCCGCGCCAGAGGCCCACGCCGAGCCCCGCCAGGTAGGCGGCGCCGAGTCCGGTCGTCTCGCGGATCTTCGGCCGCAGGATGGGCAGCCCCAGCATGTCGGCCTGGAACTGACAGAGGAAGTCGTTTTCGGTCGCGCCCCCGTCGACCCGCAGCTCCGCGGGGCGGGTCCGGGCCTCGGCCGTCATCGCGTCCAGCACGTCCCGGGTCTGGTAGGCGATCGCCTCGAGCGTGGCCCGGGCGACGTGGGCGCGCGTGGTCCCCCGGGTGAGTCCCACCAGGGCGCCTCGCGCGTACATGTCCCAGTAGGGCGCGCCCAGGCCCACGAAGGCGGGGACCAGGTAGGCGCCCCCGGTGTCCGGCACGGAGCGCGCCAGGGCCTCGCTCTCCGCCGCCGTCTGGATCAGCCCGAGCCCGTCCCGGAGCCACTGGACCGCGGCACCCGCGACGAACACGGCGCCCTCGAGCGCATAGGACACGACCGGGGCGCCGCCGCCCGCGGGGGGAAGCGACCAGGCGACGGTCGACAGGAGCCCGGCGGTCGACACCACCGGGGTCGAGCCCGTGTTGAGGAGCAGGAAGCATCCCGTTCCGTACGTGTTCTTGGCGCCGCCGGGACCGATCGCACCCTGGCCGAACAGCGCCGCCTGCTGGTCACCCGCGATCCCCGCCACCGGGATGCCCGCCGGGAGCCCGTCGTGGGCCACCGTCTCCCCGAAGATGCCCGCCGAGGGGCCGACGCGGGGGAACATCTCGCGCGGAATCCCGAGGTGGCCGGTCAGCTCCGGATCCCAGTCGAGGCGCCGGATGTCGAAGCAGAGCGTCCGCGAGGCGTTCGAGGGATCGGTCGCGTGGACGCGCCCGCCCGTGAGCTTCCAGAGGAGCCAGCTGTCCACGGTCCCGAACGCCAGCTCTCCCCGGGCCGCGGGCGCGCGGAGATCGGGCCGGGACTCCAGGAGCCACGCGATCTTGGTTCCCGAGAAGTAGGCGTCCAGGACCAGCCCGGTGCGGGCGCGCACGAGGGGCTCGAGTCCGGCGGCGCGGAGCCGCTCGCAGATCGGCGCCGAGCGGCGGCATTGCCAGACGATGGCGCGGTGAACCGGGAGGCCCGTGCGGCGGTCCCAGACAAGGGTCGTCTCCCGCTGGTTGGCGATGCCGATGGCCGTGACGTCACGGGGCGCCACGCGGGCGCTCGCGAGCGCCGCTTGGGCGGCGCCGAGCTGCGTCGCCCAGATCTCCGCAGGATCGTGCTCCACCCACCCGGGCTGGGGGTAGTACTGCGGCAGCTCTTGGTAGCCGCGCCCGAGAACCTGTCCGTCGTCCCCGACGACCAGCGCGGTCGAGCCGGTCGTCCCCTGGTCGAGGGCCAGAATCACCTTCATGGGAGGGAGGGCGGCGTCAGGACGGCAGGCCGCGCAGCCGGAGCGCGAGGTCTGGCCGGTCGGTCGTCACGTAGTCCACGCCGGCCGCGAGCGCCCGACGGAGGTCCTCCGAGTCGTTCACCGTCCAGACCCCGATCGTGAGCCCCGCGTCCCGCGCCGCGCGGACGGCCGCCGGCGTGAGGAGCATCCGCTCGATCCCGAGATCGTCGGCGCCGAGGCCGCGGACGCGCGCGGCCGCCGGTCCGATGCCACCGAGGCGCTCAGCCTCCTCCTTCGCGAGGAGCCCGGTCAGCCGGACGGGCGCGGCGAGCGCGCGGAGCCGCTCGAGAATGGCCCAGTCGAACGCCATGACCGTCGTGCGGTCGGCGACGCCCGCGGCCCGGAGGAGCGTGAGGACGCGCTCCTCGATACCGGGATAGCGGGCGTCCGCGGGACCGCTCTTGATCTCGAGGAGCAGCCCGACCGGCGCCGGCCGAATGAGCGCGAGCACCTCCGAGAGCCGGGGGACCGGCTCCCCGGAGGTCCCCCGGACGGTGACCGCCGCCAGCTCCGCCCACGCGGCGTCGCGGACGGCGCCGCGGCCGGTCGTCGTCCGCTCGAGGGTCGGGTCGTGGACCACGAGGACCTCGCCGTCGCGGGTCTGATGAACATCGCACTCGACGAGGTCGACCCCGAGGCCGAGCGCGCCCCGGAACGCCGTCAGGCTGTTCTCGGGCCAGAGGGACGCGCCGCCCCGGTGGGCGCAGATGGCCGGGCGGCCGGCGCCCGGCGACGCCCCGCCCGTCACGGCCGGGCCGACCCGGATCGCGCCGGCCCTGGCGGGCGCCCGGGCGGCGCCCCGGCGGTCAGGGCGAGCCCCACGCCCGGAACTCCACCAGTTCCTCCGCGTACCCGCGCAGATAGTCCTCCAGCCGCACCCAGTACCGAACTCGGGGGTTGTACCAGTACGCCTCGAGCCGCCGCGGCCCTCCCCAGCGCTCCACGCGGAGCGTGTAGAAGCGCCCCGCGACGGTGTCGATCGGCTCAACCCCCGCCCCGACTTTCCAGGTGTTGCCGTACCGGCCGTCGCTCTGCCCGTCCGTGTACTGGAACTCCTGATCCCACGTCTTCGCGGGGCTGATCGGCCAGGTGAAGTGCGCGGCCGGCGGCTCATAGCGAACGGTCCTCCCGTCGCCCAGCGCTTCCTGGACCAGGTGGAGGTCGGTGGTCCACTGGCGCGTCACTTCGGTGGCGAGCCCGAGGACCCGGACCGTGTAGCCCTCGGGGGACGCGGCGACGACCTGGTGGGTGACAATCGCGCTGGTCCCGTCGGGGGCGGTGCGCCGGAAGACCCACCGGTCGCCCAGACGCCACTCGGGGCGCGGGACGGACTCGGCCGCCTTCTCGGCGGCCTGCTTGTCCATGTCCGCCGCGCAGCCCGCGCCCAGGAGCGCGGCCGTCCCGAGCAGGACGGCGAGCCGGAGCCCCCTTCCTCGCACGCCGCTCATTTCTCCGGCTCGATGAGGCCCTTGATGAACCAGCGCTGCATCAGGACCACGATGACCACCGGCGGCACCATGGCCAGCATCGCCGTGGCCATCACGAGGTTCCAGTTCGTCGCCGCCTCCGCGGCGGCCGTCATCCGCTTGATCCCCAGCACGATCGTGTACATACCCTCCTGCGTGGTCATGAGGAGCGGCCACAGGTACTGGTTCCACCCGAAGATGAACAGGATCACGAAGAGCGCGGCGATGTTGGTCCGGGACAGCGGGACCAGGATGGACCAGAAGAAGCGGAGCGGCCCGGCGCCGTCGATCCGCGCGGCCTCCAGGAGCTCCTCGGGCACGGTCAGGAAGAACTGCCGGAAGAGGAACGTCGCGGTGGCGGAGGCGATCAGCGGGATGGTGAGGCCGGCGTACGTGTTGAGCAGCCCGAGGTCCGCCACCACCTTGAAGGTGGGCATGATCCGCACCTCGACCGGCAGCATGAGCGTCAGGAAGATCATCCAGAAGCACACCATGCGGAGCGGGAACCGGAAGTAGACGATCGCGTAGGCGGAGAGGATCGAGATCGCGATCTTGCCGACTGCGACGCCCACCGCCATGACGAGGCTGTTCCACAGCATGACACCGACGGGGGTCGGGCCGGCCGCCCGCATGCCGGTGCTGAGGACGGTCCGGTAATTCTCGAGGAAACGGTCGCCGAACCAGAGCGGCACCTTCCCAACGAGGTCTTCCGCGGTGTGTGTCGAGGCCACCAGCGTCACGTAGACCGGAAAGACCACCACGACAAGACCCAGGATCAGCACGGCGTGGGTGACGAGCGTCCAGGCCGGCCGGCGCTCGACCACGGCTAGTACTGGACCCGGCGCTCGATGTAGCGGAACTGCACCACGGTCAGGCCCATGACGATCGTCATGAGGACGACCGACTGCGCGGCCGAGCCCCCGAGGTCGAGGCCGATGAAGCCGTCGTTGAACACCTTCCACACGAGGGTCTCGGTGGCCTTGGCGGGGCCGCCCGAGGTGACCGTGTGGATGATCCCGAAGGTGTCGATGAACACGTAGACGATGTTCACGACGACCAGGAAGAAGGTCGTCGGCGACAGCAGCGGAAAGATGATCCACCAGAATCGCTTCGTCGGTCCCGCGCCGTCGACCGCGGCCGCCTCCACCACCGAGTGCGGGATCGCCTGGAGCCCGGCGAGAAAGAAGAGGAAGTTGTAGCTGATCTGCTTCCAGGAGGCCGCGATGATGACCAGGAGCAGCGCCTGGCCCCCGTTGAGCTGGTGGTTCCAGGTGTAGCCCAGCCCGCGGAGCATGTAGGCGATGACGCCGACGACCGGATTGAACAGGAAGAGCCAGAGCACCCCGGCCACGGCCGGCGCCACCGCGTAGGGACTGATCAGGAGGGTCCGGTACCCCGTCGAGCCCTTGATCACGCGATCCGCCATCGCGGCGAAGAGGAGGCCCAGGCTCATCGCCACGGTGGCCGTCGCCGTCGCGAAGATGACCGTCACCTGCCCGGCGTTCCAGTAGTTGGGGTCGCCGAACAGGCGCTCGAAGTTCTCGAGCCAGACGAACCGGGTCGACAGGCCGAAGGCGTCCTCGAGCAGGACGGACTGGAAGACCGCCTGCCCGGCCGGCCAGATGAAGAAGACGAGCGTGATGATCAGCTGCGGAGCGACCAGGAGGTACGGCAGGATCCGGTGCTGGAAGACGACGCGCTTGTGCACGGGCCGGTCACCGGGCGCGGGTGGCGCGCTGCCTCGCGCGCCACCCGCGCCCGATCACGCCGCTTACTTGTTCGCCCGCTCGAACTGGCGCAGGAGTTCGTTCCCGCGCGACACGAGGGTGTCGAGCGCCTCCTTCGCCGACTTCTTGCCGGCCCACACCGCCTCCATCTCCTCGTCCATCACGTCCCGGATCTGCGGAAGGTTGCCGAGGCGGATCCCCTTGGAGTTCTCGGTGGGCGGCTTGTTGTTGATCTGTCGGATCGAGGTGTCGCTCCCGGGGTTCTTCTCGTAGAACCCCTGCTTCTTCGTGAGCTCGTAGGCGGCCAGGGTGATCGGGAGGTACCCGGTCCGCTGGTGCGAAGCGGCCTGCACCTCCGGGGAGGAGAGGTACGAGAAGAACTTCGCCACCCCCTTGTACTCGGCGGGCTTGTGGCCGGCGAGGACCCAGAGCGAGGCGCCGCCGATGATCGAGTTCTGGGGCGCTCCCGCCACGTCGGGCCAGTACGGCTGCATGCCGAGGCCGAACTCGAACTTGCCCTTCGTCTCCTTCGAGAGGGCCGCGTAGGCGGCCGAGGACGCCATCCACATGCCGCACTCGCCGTTCACGAATTTCGGCCGGCTGTCACCGCGCCGGCCGCCGTAGTCGAAGAGCTTCGTCTTCTGCCACTCGCCGAGCTGCTGGATGTGCCGGACGTGGGTGGGACTGTTCAGCCGGAGCTCCGCGTCGAACCCCCCGAAGCCGTTGGCCTTCGTGGCGATCGGCAGGTTGTGCCAGGCGGAGAAGTTCTCGAGCTGGGTCCACCCGATCCACTCGCTGCTGAACCCGCACGGATAGCCGGCCGCCTGGAGCTTCTTCCCCGCCTCCCCCACCTCGGGCCACGTGCGCGGGGGCTTGTCGGGATCGAGGCCGGCCTTCTTGAAGGCGTCCTTGTTGATGTAGAAGACGGGGGTCGAGCTGTTGAAGGGCATCGACAGCATCCGTCCGTCCGTGGTCGTGTAGTAGCCGGCGACCGCCGGCAGGTAGGCGGCCGGGTCGAACTTCTCGCCGGCGTCCGCCATCAGTTCGTAGACCGGCTTGACGGCGCCCTTGGCCGCCATCATCGTCGCCGTCCCGACCTCGAAGACCTGGACGATGTGAGGGTGCTGCTTCGCCCGGAAGGCGGCGATGGCCCCGGTCATCGTCTCGGGGTAGCTCCCCTTGTAGACGGCGACGACCTTGTACTCGGACTGCGACTTGTTGAAGCCGTCGGCGAGGTCGTTCACCCACTCACCGAGGGCGGCCGTGTGCGCGTGCCACCACTGGACTTCGGTCACGGCCTCCGCCCGGCCGGCTCCGGGGCCGACGACGAGCACCAAGGAGACAAGCGCGCCGAGCAGGGGGAACCAGCGTCCTGATCGCGTCATGGTCTGCGCCCTCCCGCGTCTATAGGGGTCGTTGGGGTGTTGGTTCAGTCGATCTGAGCGCCCATTCTACCCGGCTTCCGTCACGGGCGCGCGACGGCCCCCGGCCGTCACTCGCTCCGGAAGCGGAGCCCCTGGCGGACGGCCCCCTCGTAGGCGTCGAGCTCCGCCTCGAGGCGGCGCGGGCTCCAGGCGAGGAGCGCGCCCATCCGCTGGGCGATGGCCGGGGCGCAGTCGAGGCCGAGGCACGGCCCCGTCCCGATTCCCGTCCGACGGAGCAGGAGATCCTGGAGCGAGACCGCCAGCTCGCTCTCCACCGCCCAGGTGAGCTGGGCGGCGATCTCCGGGGCGTTCTTGCACAGCCGCTCCGTGCCCCCGGGCGACCGCCGTGCGACGTCGAGCACGGCCCGCGCCCGACGCCCGTACGTGGTCACCAGCATCTCGATCTGCTCGCGCTCGAGCCCGGAGCTGCGCACCGCCTCGGTCACGTCCAGCATCGCCCGGACCTCGAGGGCGCCGGCCTCCTCGTCCTCTCCGTCGAGCGCGATCCGCGCGGTGTCGGACGGGCCGCCCCGCCCGAGGCGGCGCGCGATTGTCGCCCCGACCCGCTCCGCGAGGCTGCGGAAGCACGTCAGCTTCGTGCCGGTGATGGAGAGGAAGCGGCCCTCGGGGCCCTCGGCCACCACACGATGCTGGCGGGAGACGGCCGAGGCGCGCGTCCCCGAAGACCCGTCGAACGTGAGGGGCCGCACGCCCGCGTACGCGTACGCGACGTTGGCCTCGGTGATCCGAGGATCCGCCAGAAGGCCCTGCGCGGCCTCGAGCAAGTACTGAACGTCCGCCTTGGTCGCCCACACCCGATCCGGGCTGTCGGTGTAGTCGGTGTCGGTCGTGCCGACCAGCGAGAACTCCCGCCAGGGGATCACGAAGACCAGCCGGTCGTCCTTGGTGGCGAGGTAGACCGCGCGCTCGCTGATGCGCGGGAGGAGCACGTGGGCGCCTTTCGTGGTCCGAACGATTCGCTCCCCGCGGTCCTCGATCCCGGCCCGGGCGCGGATCCGGTCGACCCAGGGGCCGGTCGCGTTGACGAGCACCCGTCCGTGGAGGTCCGTGACGTCGCCGCCGACGAGATCCCGGACGCGCACCGTCCAGCCGCCGTCGGGCCGCCGGCTGAACTCCTCCGCCTGGGCGTAGTTGAGCCCGTGCGCCCCGGCCCGGCGGGCGGAGAGCACGTTCTCGAGGCAGAGGCGCTCCGGGGAGAGCAGGAGGTCGTCGAAGTAGTAGCCGGCGCCCAGGAGACCGTCGGGGCGGAGCGTGGGCTCGAGCGCCTGCGCCCGGGCGGGGCTCATCGTCCCGTACCGTGGCGTCCGCTTCCCCGGCGTCAGGAGGTCGTACAGCCGGAGCCCGAGCCGCACCTTGACGAGACTGCGGGGCCCATCCCGGTAGACCGGCATCAGGAACGGGAGCGGGCGGAGAAGCTGGGGCGCGAGCCGCGCGAGCGTCTCGCGCTCGCGCAGGGACTCCCGGACCAGCTGGAAATCGAAGAGCTCGAGGTACCGGAGGCCGCCGTGGATCAGCTTCGACGAGCGGGAGGTGGTCCCGGCGGCGAAGTCGGTCTTCTCGACGAGGATCGCCGAGAGGCCGCGCTGCGCCAGGTCCCGCACGATCCCCGCCCCCGCCATGCCCCCGCCGACGACGATGGCGTCGAAGAGCTCCCGGTCCAGGCCCGCGACCCGGCTCACCGGGCGCGCCTCTCGGGGACGGCCACCCCCTCGAGGAGCTCGGCGAGCGAGCCGACCACGTGGTCGGGGCGCCAGCGCGCGATCTCCGGATCGCCCGGCCGCGTGATCCCGGTGAGGACCAGGATCGTCCCGAGGCCGGCGGCGCGGCCCATCGCGATGTCGGTCTCGAGCCGGTCTCCCACGATCGCGCACTCGGGAGCCGGGAGCCCGAGGTGATCGAGCGCCACCCGGAGCATGATCGGCGAGGGCTTGCCGACGATCGGGTCGACTCGTCGTCCCGTCACGCCCTCCACCGCGCCGATCATGCCCGCCGCGTCGGGGATCTCACCCTCCTCGACCGGGCAGGTCCGGTCGGGGTTGGTGCCCACGAGCCGCGCGCCGTGGCGCTTGACCGCCTGGAGCGCGACGTCCAGCTTTCGGTAGTCGAAGGTCCGGTCGAAGGCCACCACGACGTAGTCTACCCTGGCGTCGTCGACCGGCGCGAGACCGGCCGCTCGCAGCTCCTCGATGAGCGGCGGCTCCCCGATCACGAAGCAACGCGCCCCCGGCGCCTCGCGCGCGAGGTGCTGGGCGAGGACGTACGAGGAGTTGATCACCTCGTCGAGGCCGACGGGCACGCCGAGCCGCGTGAGCTTCGCCGCGTAGTCCGCCCGGCTCTGGATCGGCTTGTTGGAGAGAAAGCACACCTGGCGTGCCTCGGCGCGGAGTGCCGCGATGGCCTCGCGAGCCCCCGGCAGGAGCCGCTCCCCGAGGTACACCGTGCCGTCCAGATCGAACAGGAAGCCCCGGTATGGGAAGCGCGGTGAGATCACGGCCCACTCTAGGCGGCCCGCGCGAAGGGTGTCAAGGCGACGGCCGTTCCCGCGCCGCACACCGGTGTCGCCCGTCAGCGCGGATGTACGTCGTACATCCGCACCGCCCGACGGGCCACGAGACGGCGGGAATCCGCCCCGGGGACCGGGGGGCTCAGGCGGGGCGGGGGACGACGGCGACCGCCTCGATCTCGACGAGGAGCCCCGGGAAGGCGAGGCGGCTCACCTCGATCAGGGTGCTCGCCGGCCGGTTCGCGCCGAAGTAGGCCTGGCGCACCTCGTTGATCCGCGGCCGGTCGTCGACGTTCGCCAGGTACACCGTGACCTTCACCACGTCGTCGAGGGTGGCGCCGCCCGCGTGGAGGACCCCCCGGATGTTCTCGAGCACCTGACGCGTCTGGGCGACGACGTCACCCGGGCCGACCAGGCGGCCCTCGCCGTCCAGCGCCACCTGGCCGGCGACGTAGATCGTGTCCCCGGCCTTGACGCCGTTCGAGTAGTGGCTGATCGGGGCCGGGAGCCCGGCGGGGTTGAGTGGGACGTGGGCCGGCATCGCGGCACCTCCTACCGGAGGAGCGGCTCGACCGCGCGCTGGGCGATCGCCAGCACCGGGCCCGGCCAGAGACCGAGCTGGAGCGTGGCCCAGGCCGACACCCCCAGCGCCAGGACCGCCGCCGGGGTGACGAACGCGGTGGTGGGCGCCCCTTCGGGCTCGCGCATGTACATGTAGACGATCAGGCGGAGGTAGTAGTACGCCGCCACCACGGAGTTCAGGACCGCGATCACCGCCAGCCCCACCAGCCCGCGCTGGATCGCCGCACTGAAGAGATAGAACTTGCCGACGAAGCCGGCGGTCGGCGGCATGCCGATGAGCGCCAGCAGGAACACCGTCAGCGCGAGCGCCAGGACCGGATGCCGCCCGGCCAGGCCGCCGTAGGCGCCGAGCTCGACGGCCTCCTCCCCCCCGCGCTCGAGGAGCAGGATCGTGCCGAAGGCCCCCACCGACGCGACGGCGTAGACGCCCAGGTAGAACAGCACGGCCGGCGCGCCGGGCCCGAGCCCCGCGGCGAGGCCGACCAGCATGTAGCCCACGTGAGCGACCGACGAGTAGGCGAGCAGGCGCTTCACGTTGACCTGGGCGAGCGCCACGACGTTGCCCACGGTCATCGTGAGCGCCGCGAGGAGCCAGAGCACCGTCACCCAGTCCGCCTGGAGCGGCCGCATGGCGACCAAGACGCGCAGGAGCGCGCCGAAGGCCGCGGCCTTGGACCCCGTGGCGATGAGCGCGGCCACCGAGGTCGGGGCGCCCTGGTAGACGTCGGGCGCCCACTGGTGGAACGGCACGGCCGAGGTCTTGAACCCGAACCCGACGAGGAGAAACGCCAGCCCGGCGAGGACCATCGGGTCCCGCGCCGCCCCCGGGGCCCCGAGCGCCGTCCCCAGGCGCGCCAGGTTGGTCGTCCCGGTCGCGCCGTAGAGGAGCGCGATCCCGTAGAGGAAGAACCCGCTCGCGAAGGCGCCGAGGAGGAAGTACTTCAGCGCGGCCTCGTTGCCCTCGGGCCGGGCGCGGAACGAGCCGGCGAGGACGTACAGCGACAAGGACATGAGCTCGAGCGCGAGGAAGATGACGAGGAGGTCCGTCCCCGCCGCCATGAGCATCATGCCGATCGTGGCGAAGAGGACCAGGGCGTAGTACTCGCCCGCCACCACGCCCTGGCGCGGGAGGTACCCGACCGAGAGCAGCAGCACCAGGGCGGCGGCCGCGCCGATGACGACGTTGAAGAACAGCGCGACGCCGTCCATGACGAGCATTCCCTGGAAGCTCGTGGCGGGGCCGTCCCAGAGGAGGACGGACACCCCCGCCGCGCCGACGACCCCGAGCACCCCCACGGCGGCGAGGACGCCCGGCCGGGCGCCCCGCGGAGTCGCGTCGAGCAGGAGGCAGGCGAAGCACGCCACGGTCACGATCAGGATCGGGTAGAGCGCCGGCCAGGCGAGAACCGGCAGGCCCGCGGTCATCGCGCGGGGCGCTCCCCGGCCACCCGCCACGGGGCGAGCGCGGCCGCCCGCTTCTCCTGCACGCCCTGGAGCAGGTCCGCCACCGCCTTCTCCGTGACGGCGGTGAACGGCTTCGGGTAGACCCCGATCCAGACGATCAGGATCAGGATCGGGACGAGCGTCCAGACCTCCCGCGCGTTGAGATCGGGCAGTCGACGGTTCTCGTCGTGACGCACCTCGCCGAACACCACGCGCTGGTACATCCACAGGAGGTACACCGCCGCGAAGACGATGCCGACGGTGCCCAGGACGGCCGCCGGACGGCTCCACTGGAACGCCCCCAGCAGGATCAGGAACTCGCCGACGAACCCGTTGAGCCCCGGGAGCCCGATCGAGGAGAACGTGACGACCAGGAAGATCGCCGAGAACACGGGGATCACCGCCCACAGCCCGCCGAAGTCCGCGATCATGCGCGAATGGCGCCGCTCGTAGAGCATGCCGACCAGGAGGAAGAGCGCGCCGGTCGAGAGCCCGTGGTTGACCATCTGGAGGATCCCGCCCACGAGCCCCTGCGGCGTGAAGGTGAAGAGCCCGAGCATCACGAAGCCGAGATGGCTCACCGACGAGTACGCGATCAGCTTCTTCATGTCGGGCTGCACCGTCGAGACCCAGGCCCCGTACAGGATCCCCACCAGGGCGAGGGCGACCATCACCGGCGCCAGGGTCACGGCCGCGTCGGGAAACAGCGGGAGCGCGAAGCGGAGGAATCCGTAGGTGCCCATCTTCAGGAGCACCCCGGCCAGGATCACGCTGCCCGCGGTGGGCGCCTCCACGTGGGCGTCGGGGAGCCAGGTGTGGAAGGGCACCATCGGCACCTTGATCGCGAAGGCCAGGGCAAAGGCGAGGAAGAGCCACACCTGGAGCCGGGGGTCGATCCGGAGCTCCCGCACCGCGGCATAGTCGAACGACGCGGTGCCGGCGTCCTGCAGGAAGTACAGGGTCAGGATCGCCAGGAGCATGAGCGCGGACCCGGCCATCGTGTAGAGGATGAACTTCACGGCGGCGTACACGCGGCGCGGCCCGCCCCAGACCCCGATGATCAGGTACATCGGGATCAGCATCGCCTCCCAGAAGACGAAGAAGAGGAAGAGGTCGAGCGCCACGAAGACCCCGAGCATCCCCGTCTCGAGGAGACACATCGCGACGAGGAACTCCTTCACGCGCGTCGTGACCTGGGTCCACGCGGACAGGATGCAGAGCGGCGCGAGGAGGGTCGTCAGGAGGACGAGCAGGAGGCTGATGCCGTCCACCCCGAGGTGGTAGCTGATCCCCGCCCCGGGGATCCACGCGCGCTGCTCCACGAACTGCATCCCCGACCGGTCGCGCTCGAAGAGGACCCAGAGGAGGCCGGACACGACGAACGTCGCGGCGCTCACGGTGAGCGCGACCTGGCGGAGGCGGCGCGTGTCGCGCCGGTCCAGGAGGAGGAGCGCGACCGCTCCGAGAGTCGGCAGCCACACGAGCGTGCTCAGCAGCACGCGCGCCTCATTCTGGGCCCCCCGGGCCCGTTCCACCCTGAGGCGGTGCGCGGTGCGTCATCCGGACGCCCCGCCATCATCGCGGCCACAGAAGCCAGCCGAGGAGCGTCACGACGCCCACGAGCATCGAGAGCGCGTAGTTCATGACGAACCCCGTCTGGTAGCGCCGGAGCCGTCCCGCCGCCCGTTCGATCACCGTCGCGACGCCGTTGACGGCGCCGTCGATCACGCCCGCGTCGAACACCTCCGCGCACCATCGCGAGAGCGCCAGGATCGGCCGGACGAGCGCCCAGTCGTAGAGCTCGTCGACGTAGTACTTCCCGAGCAGGAGGCGGTGTAGCCCGCTCTGGGGCACGCCGATCTTGGCGACATCCGCCCGCCCGCGGAGGTAGAGCTGCCACGCGACCACGAGCCCGGCGAGGCTGGCCACGACCGACACCACCATGAGCGCCCAGGAGGGCCCGTGATGGCTCGCGGCCGCGGCGTGATCCCCGGACAGCACCGGCGCGAGGAAGCGGCCGATCGCGGTCCCGTGCTCGCCGGGCAGCCCCCACACGCCCGCCCCCGCCGCGAGCACGGCGAGGATGGCGAGCGGGACCGTCATGACCGCAGGCGACTCGTGCACGTGATGCGCCACGTCGTGGTCGACGCGCGAGCGGCCCAGGAAGGTCAGCAGCAGGAGCCGCCACATGTAGAAGGTGGTCAGCGCCGAGCCCACCAGCAGGAGGGCGAAGATGGCGGGCTTCCCGGCGAAGTACGCGCCCGCCAGGATCTCGTCCTTCGAGAAGAAGCCCGAGAACGGGGGCAGGCCGGAGATGGCCACCGTGGCGACGAGCATCGTGTACCAGGTCACCGGGAGCTTCCGGGCCAGTCCCCCCATCTTCCGGAGGTCCTGCTCGCCGGAGAGCGCGTGGATGACCGAGCCGGCCCCCAGGAAGAGGAGCGCCTTAAAGAAGGCGTGGGTGACCAGGTGGTAGACCCCCGCCGCGTACGCGCCCACGCCGACCCCGACGAACATGTAGCCCAGCTGGCTCACGGTCGAGTACGCCAGGACGCGCTTGATGTCGGTCTGGACGAGCCCGATCGTCGCGGCGAAGACGGCGGTGAGCACTCCCACCCACGCCACGACATCCAGCGCCACGCCCGACCGCTCGAAGAGCGCGTGCGAGCGGGCGACGAGGTACACGCCCGCGGTCACCATGGTCGCCGCATGGATCAAGGCCGACACCGGGGTCGGGCCCTCCATCGCGTCGGGCAGCCACGTGTGGAGCGGCAGCTGCGCCGACTTCCCGCACGCGCCCAGGAAGAGCAGCAGGCTCACGGCGGTCGCGGTCCCGACGGCCAGCGTCGGGGCCTTCGCGAAGACCTCGCCGTACTCCAGCGTCCCGAGGGTCGTCCAGAGCAGCATGACGCCCAGCGCGAACCCGCAGTCGCCGATCCGGTTGACGATGAACGCCTTCTTGCCCGCGTTCGCCGCCGACTCGCGCGTGTACCAGAACCCGATGAGCAGATAGCTGCAGAGTCCGACCGCTTCCCAGAAGACGTAGAGGAGCAGGAAGTTCCCCGCGAGCACCAGCATGACCATCGAGAAGACGAACAGGTTGAGATACAGGAAGAAGCGCGGGTAGTCTGGATCCTCGTGCATGTAGCCGATCGAGTAGACGTGGATGAGAAACCCGACCCCCGTCACGACGAGGAGCATCACCGCCGAGAGCTGATCCAGCTGGAGCGTGACCGGGGCACGGAAGGTGCCGGCGACGATCCAGTCGAAGAGCGGCCCCGCAAACGTCTCGTGCCCGTGCCAGACGCGGAAGAACGCGAGGAGAGACGCGCCGAAGGCCAGGCCGACGGCGGGCACCGCGACCCAGTGCGCCCGGTGGCCGAGGCGGCGCCCGACGATGAGGTTCACGAGGGCGCCCGCGAGCGGGAGCGCGGGGATCAGCCAGGCGAGGTGAATCATGCGTGTGCGGGCATCGAGTGCGAACGCCGCGCGGCCCGGAGCGCGCCCCGGGCCGCGACGACGTGCCGCTTTACCCTAGCGGACCCCTCGCAGGGTGTCAAGGCGCGCCCGGCCAAACCGGCTAGGTTGCGGGCCCCGTTGCGCCGCGGGCCGCCACCATGCCGAGCCAGCAGGGACCGAGACAGAGCACGTCGGTGATCACGAGGGGGCGCCGCTCCCGGGCGTGAGCCCGAGCTGGCGGAGCTTCTTGCGCAGCGTGTTGCGGTTGATCCCGAGCAGCGCCGCCGCGCGGAGCTGGTTGCCGCCCGTCTCGCGCAGCACCGCGCGGAGGAGCGGCCGCTCGACGAGCCCGATGAGAAGATCGTAGAGGTTCGCCGACTCGCGCCGCCCGAGCCCCTGGATGCACTCGCCGAGCTTCTGCTCGACGAGCTGCTCGAGGGTCCCCACCGCCGCCGGGGGCGGCCTGGCGCCGGGCGCGATGGGCAGGTGCTCGGCCAGGATGACCCCGCCGGCCGCCATCACCATCGCGTGCTGGATCACGTTCTCCAGCTCCCGGACGTTGCCGGGCCAGCCGTAGCCCATGAGGCGCTCGAGCGCCTCGGTCGCCAGCGCGCGCTCGCCGAGCTCGCCCTCGTACTTCGCGAGGAAGTGGTCCACCAGGAACGGGACGTCCTCGATCCGCTCCCGGAGCGGCGGCAGGGTCAGGGAGACGACGTTCAGGCGGTAGTAGAGATCCTCGCGGAAGCGCGCGTCCCGGATGAGCGTCTCGAGCTCGCGGTTCGTGGCGGCGACGACCCGAACGTCGACCGCGATCGCCTCACCGCCGCCGACCCGCTCGAGGTTCCGCTCCTGGAGGACCCGGAGGAGCTTCGGCTGGAGCTCCGGCCCGAGGTCGCCCACCTCGTCGAGGTAGATGGTGCCCTCATGGGCGAGCTCGAAGCGCCCGAGCCGCCGCTGGTGGGCGTCGGTGAACGCCCCCCGCTCGTGGCCGAACAGCTCGGATTCCAGCAAGGTCGCCGGGATCGCCGCGCAGGAGACCGCGACGAAGGGCTTGCCGGCCCGGCGGCTGTAGTGGTGGATCGCGCGGGCGACGACCTCCTTGCCGGTCCCCGATTCGCCGCGGAGGAGCACCGTCACGTCGGTGCCGGCGATCCGCCCGATGGTCTTGTAGACCTCCTGCATCCGAGACGACTTCCCGACCAGCGCGCCGAACTCCCAGACCTCGTGAATCCCGGTCCGGAGCTCGACGACCTCGCGGGCCAGCGCGCGAGCCGAGAGCGCGCGGTCGGTCAGGAGCCGCACCTCGTCGTTGTCGAACGGCTTCGTGAGGTAATCGTAGGCCCCGCGCTGCATCGCCTCGACGGCGGAGCGCACGCTGCCGTGCGCGGTCATCACGATCACGGCGGTGTCGGGGGCCGCCGTCCGGAGCCGGGACAGGACTTCCAGCCCGTCGAGCTCCGGCATGCGCACGTCGACGAAGGCCAGGTCGTACGGTTCGGCGGCCGCGCGCGCGAGGGCGGCCGCCCCGTCCTCCACGACGGTGACCGAGTGACCCGCCTGCCGGAGCAGCCGCTCGAGAAGCCAGCGGATCGAGGGCTCGTCGTCGGCGACGAGAATCCGCGCGGCGGTCATCGAGGCGCGGCCGGCGACGTCGGGGTGGGCGCGACCGGCAGATAGCAGCTGAAGGTCGTCCCCTTGCCCAGCGTGCTCGCGACCCGGAGCGCGCCGCGGTGCTCCTCGACGATGCGGTGCGCCAGCGCAAGGCCGAGCCCGAGCCCGCGCGACTTCGTGGTCACGAAGGGATCGAAGACCCGGTCGAGCAGCTCGGCGGGGATGCCCTCGCCCTCGTCGCTGACCTGGACCTCGACCAGGGGCCGCGGGCCGGTGCCGACGTCCACGCGCCCGCCGTACACGGTGTCGAGCGACAGGCGGGTCGTGAGCGTGAGCCGCCCGCCGCCGGGCATGGCCTCGACCCCGTTCTGGACGAGGTTCTGGAACACCTGCACGAGGCGGTCGACGTCCGCCCAGAGCGGCGGGAGGCTCGGGTCGTACCGGCGGACGAGCTGGACCTCGTGGGCCCGGGCCATCGGCTCCGCGAGGAGGCTCACCCGCTCCAAGAGCTCGTGGACGTTGACCACCCCGAAGGTGAACCCGAGCGGGCGCCCGAGGTCGAGGAGGGCTTCCATCACGCGGTTGACGCGATCGATCTCGGCCAGCATGACGGTCACGTGCTCCCGGAACGGGGCCGCGCCGCCCAGCTCATCCCCCAGGAGCTGCGCCACCCCCCGGATCGCGCCGAGAGGGTTCCGAATCTCGTGCGCGAGGGCCAGGGCCATCTGACCCAGCGCCGCGAGGCGCTCGCCCCGGCGCACCTCCGCCTCGAGGGCCCGGATCCGCGACAAGTCCCGCAGCACGGCGACGGCGCCTCGGAGGGCGCCGGTCGGTCCGTGGATCGGCGCGGTCAAGAGGCTCACCGAGATGGTGCGGCCATCGGTCGTCGTGACCTCCGACTCCGCCTCGGCCCTCCCCTCGGCCAGCCGGACCGTCTCGCTGAGGTGGCGCGTCAGCCGGGCCTCGGGCCCCAGGCACTCGGGCAGGAGGCGCTCGAGCGCGCGCGTCGCCGAGCGTCCGATGAGGGCCTCGGCGGCCCCGTTCCACAGGAACACCGTCAGGTCCGGCCGCACGCCGATGACCGCGTCCGGCAGGCTCGCCAGGAGCCGGTCGACCTCGGGAACCTGGCCGCCCTCGATGCTCACGGGGCTACGCGGGGTCGGCGAGCGTTGATCGGACGGCCTTCGGCCTGTGGGGGCACGGGCGTCACGCGAGCGCCAGCGTCGCGTGGGCGTTGAGGGAGAGGTCCGCGCGCTCGCCCGCCTCGAGCCGGGCGGTCCCGGCGGCCGCGATCATCGCCGCGTTGTCCGTGCAGAACCGCGGCGGCGGGGCGGTCCACGCGTACCCGCGCTCGGCGCACTCGACCTCGAGCGCCTCGCGGAGCGCGCCGTTCGCCGCGACCCCGCCGGTGAGCAGGATGCGCCGGATCCCGAGCCGGCGGGCGGCGCCGATCGCCTTCCGCACCAGCATCTTGACGGCCGTGGCCTGGAACGACGCGCAGACGTCGGCGACCGTCCCCGGCGCGAGAGGGGCGTGCTGCCGCACGTAGAGGCTCACGGCCGTCTTCAGCCCCGAGAACGAGAAGTCCGGCGCCCCGTCCTGGAACTGGGCGAGCGGGAACGCGATGGCCTTAGGATCGCCCGGCCGCGCCGCGCGCTCCACCGCCGGTCCGCCGGGATAGCCGAGCCCGAGGAGCTTCGCGACCTTGTCGAAGGCCTCGCCCGCCGCGTCGTCCCGCGTCTGTCCGATCAGTCGGTAGCGAAGCGGCGCCTCGCAGGCATAGAGGGCCGTGTGGCCACCGGACACGACGAGGGCCAGGAAGGGCGGCGCGAGCGTGGGGTCGGCCAGCCGCCCCGCGAAGATGTGCCCCTCCAGGTGGTTCACCCCGACGAGCGGGAGCCGGTGCGCGTACGCGAACGCCTTCGCCGCCGACAGTCCCACGAGGAGCGAGCCCACGAGACCGGGCCCGTGGGTCACGGCGATCCCGTCGAGGTCACCGAGCCGCACGCCCGCGTCGTCGAGCGCGCGGGCGACCACGGGCAGCACCACCTCGAGGTGCCGGCGCGAGGCGAGCTCGGGCACCACGCCGCCGTAGCGCGCGTGGATCGGATCCTGGGATTCGACGACGTTCGACCGTAGCGTCCCGTCCGCCAGGACGGCCGCCGCGGTCTCGTCACAGGAGGTCTCGATGCCGAGAACGAGCATGTGCGGGAAACGCGTACCGCCCGGCGAGCCCGGGCGCGAGAGCCCCCGGCCGGCGGCGGGGCCGGCCGGGGGTCGCCGCTCTAGCCGGCCTTCGCGGTCGGCTTCGTCTTGTCCAGGATCCGGGACGCCTTCAGGATCTCGATCGCGCGCTGGAGCTGGACGTCGCGCTTCATCATCTCCGCCTCGGACGGGGGCGGCGTGCCCGGACGGGGCACCGACGCCTCGTCCTTCGGCGGATCGATGACGATGTCCGGCGTGATCCCCTTGCCGTGAATCGACCGCCCCTTCGGGGTGAAGTACCGCGCCGTCGTCAGGCGCAGCCCCGAGCCGTCCGCGAGCGGGATGATCGTCTGGACGGACCCCTTCCCGAAGGTCTGCTGGCCGATGACCACGCCACGACCGTGGTCCTGGATCGCCCCTGCCACGATCTCCGACGCCGACGCCGAGCCTTGGTTGACGAGGACCACCAGGGGCACTTCCGTGATCGCCCGCTTGGCGTGCGCCGTGAACCGCATGTTCTGGTTCCGCACCCGACCCTCGGTGTAGACGATCAGCTTGCCGTCACCGAGGAACTCCTCGGAGACCTCCACCGCCGACGAGAGCAGCCCGCCCGGATTGCTCCGGACGTCCACGATGAGGCCACCGAGGCGCCCGGTCTTCTCGAACTTCTCGACGGCCGCCACGAGGTCCGGCGCCGTGCGCTCCTGGAACTGCCGGACACGGATGTAGCCGATCCCCGGCTCGAGCTCCTGGGCCCTGACGCTCTGGACCTGGATGACCTCGCGGACGAGCACGACGTCGATCTGCTCCTTGAGCCCCTCGCGCGCCACGGTGATCGTGATCTTCGTCCCCTTGGGCCCGCGCATCCGCTTGACCGCGTCGGGGAGGCTCATGTCCTTGGTGGCGAGCCCCTCGATCTTCACGATCCGATCACCCGGCTGGATGCCGGCCCGCCAGGCCGGCGTGCCCTCGATGGGGGCGACGACCGTCAGCTGGTCGTCGCGAATCGTGATCTCGATGCCGAGACCCCCGAAGCTCCCCGAGGTCTCCACCTGCATCTCCCGGTAGCTCTCCGGGTCCATGAACGAGGAGTGCGGGTCGAGCGCCCGCAGCATTCCGCGGACGGCGCCGTAGATGACCTCGCGCGGCTCGGTCTCGTCGACGTACTGGTTCTGGATGATCGCCAGCACGTCGGTGAAGAGCTTGAGCTGCTCGTAGGTGGCGGTCCGGTCGACGCCCTTCGAGGCGCTCGTGCCGCCCAGCGACAGCGTCAGCACCGCCAGAACGGCGGCTGTCAGGAATGCCTTGCCGACCGGCTTCCCCGCACGCATGGCCGACTCCTTCTCCGCGACGACCGGGCGCTCGGTCCGTCGATCCGGCTCGCTCACGGGCGACGCCGGAGCCAGAGACCGGGGTCTTCCGCCCGGCCCTGGTAACGCACCTCGAAGTACAGGCGCGGGCCCTCGACCGAGCCGGTCTCCCCGACGCGACCGATGAGCTCGCCGACCTTCACCTGGTCGCCCTCATCGACCAGGACCTGCGAGGCGTGGGCGTAAAGGGTGTGGTAACCGTCCCCGTGATCCAGGACTAAGAGGTTACCATATCCCTTCAACCAGCCGCGATACGCGACGCTGGCGGCGGCCACCGCCCGGATCGGCGCGCCCTCCGGGGCCTCGATGTCGATGCCGGTGCGGAGCGTCTCGGTCCCGAAGCGCGGGTGGGTCTGGGGGCCGAAATCGGCCACGACCCGGCCCTCGGCCGGCCATGGAAGCTGACCCCGATCCCGTCCGAACCCAACCGCCGGCCCGGGCCCCCGGGGCAGCGGCGTGGGCGCGGCGCGCGCCAGGGCGCGATTGGGCGGCGCGCGGCGGGCCAGGCTGCGGACCAGCGCCTCCAGCCGGCGCGTGGCTTCCGTCAGCTCCCCCGCGAGCCGCTCGTGCGTGGCGCGGTCTTCCCGGGTTTCCTCGAGGAGCGCCCGCCGCCGTTCCGCCTGGGCCGCGACCTGCGCGCGCTGGGCGTCCACGGCCCGCCTGAGCTCGACGAGCTCCCGCCGCGCGCGCTCCCGCGCCTCCTGGCGCGCCGTCAGGTGGTCCGCGGTCGCGTCGAACCGGGCGAGGCGAGCCAGGTCGTCGCGGACGATCCCCGCCAGATCCGCGACCGCGCGCTCGCGCGTGAGCCGCGCGGGGCCGACCGCCCACGGCGGGCTGGCCGGCGGCGCGGCGAGCCGGGCGAGGGCGTCCAGCCGCGCGGAGAGCGCGGCCTGCTGCCCCACGAGGTCCTCGGCCACCCGTCCCCGGCGGCCCTCGAGAACCTCCAGCTCTCCCTCGGCCTGATCGATCCGCCGATCGAGCTGCTGGAGCGACCCGCGCTTGACGGCCAGCATCCGATCGATCCCCTCGAGCTCCGCCAGGAGCGACACTTCGCGCCGGCGAGCCGCCGAGGCGCGCTCGCGCACCTGGTCGAGCTGGCGCCGCGCTTCCCCGAGCGCCTCCTGCTTTGCCTTCAGGTTCTGCCGGCCGGTCGGGGGCGGGCCGGCGAGCGCGGCCGGCGGCACGGCGGCGAGGACGACGAGCCCGAGGAGGACACTGGCCAGGAAGGCTCGGCGACACCGCATCGGGCTGGATCGAGTCAGGGGCGGCCGGCCGCGAGGGCGCCGACCACCCCGAGGGCCGCGCCCCCGCCGGCCAGTCCCGCGAGCCAGGCGGGGGGGAGCAGCGGCAAGGGGTCGAATCCCAGCGCGATCTGGAGCCAGCTCCCGATCCACGGCGCGCCGGGCTCGGACGCGAGGAGCAGCCCCGCGAGCCCGAGGAGCGAGCCGAGCGCCGCGAGCCCGAGGGCCTGGAGCACGAGCGGGGCAGCGAGGCGAAGCTCCGGCACGCCGGCCAGACGGAGGAGGCCCACCTCGTCGGCGCTCGCCCGCCGCGCGGCCGCCACGGTGCCCGTCGCCGCGGCCAGCGCTCCCAGTCCGATGCCGGCGGCCAGCGCCAGGCCACCCAGACGCAGCCCGTGCCGAAGCCGCTCGAGCGGCGCGACCCAGCCGTGCGCCGCCTGCACCTCGCTCACGCCCGGCAAGCGGTCGAGCGCCTCGCCGAGGGCCTGGAGCTCCGCCGCGCTCAGGGTCGGGGCGGGAGTCACCTCGAGCCGGGCTGGCAGGGGGTTCGACGGGAGCCGATCGAGCCCGTCTCCCCGCGGCCCGAGGAGTTGCTTGAGCCCGGCCAGTGCCGCGTCGGGCGCAACGTACCGGACCGCGGCGACCCCGGACAGGGCCCGGGTCCGCGCGACGACGCCGTCCGGCGCCTCCGGCCGCGTGCCCGCGTCGCGCAGCACGACCACCAGCCGGAGAGCCGCCCGCCAGGGCGCCTCGACCCGGGCCAGCGCGAGATCGCCGGCCAGGGTCCCGCCGGCCACGAGCACGGCCAGGGCCGAGAGCAAGGCGGTCGCGACCGCGGCCGCCCCACCGCGCCGGCAGCTTCGAAGCGTCGCGCCGATCACGTAACTAGACAGGACCGCCCTCGGGCCAGAGCCGGCCCGCCGCGAGGTGGAGGATCCGGCCGTCGAGGGCGCGCGCGATCTCGGGGGCGTGCGTGGCGACGAGGCAGGTGATCCCCCGCGCGTGCGCGGCCCGGAGTAGCGCGACCACGGCCACGGTCTGGGGCCCGTCGAGCATCGCCGCGGGCTCGTCGGCGACCACCAGGCGCGGCTCCGTGACCAGGGCCCGCGCCAAGAGGAGCCGGCGGCACTCGCCCTCGGTGAGCTCGTGGGGCAACGCGTTCCGCGCTGCGCTGAGCCCGGCCTCGGCCAGCGCCGCGAGGGCGCGCTCGCGCGCCTCGGCCGCGCGGGCGCCGAGCGCCCCCAGAAGGAACGTCAGGTTGCCGAGCGCCGTGCGGTCCGGGAGAAGATGCCCGTGCTGGGGCGCGATCCCGAGGCTCCGGCGGTGCCGGGCGAGACCACCCCGGCCCAGCGTCCCGATCTCGACACCGTCGAAGAGGACGGCACCCCGCGTCGGGCGCTCCTCGCCCGTGACCACGTGGAGCAGCGTCGACTTGCCGGCGCCGCTCGGGCCGAGGACCACGGCCAGCTCGGCCGGTTTGACCTCGAAGGTGAGATCCACGAGCGCCTCGACACGCCGACCTCCCGCGCGCCCGTAGATCTTGGAAACGCCCCGGAACTCCAGCATGGGTCCACGGTCATTATAGGAAGCGGGGTCCGGCCGCCCTGTCGCTTTTCTGGGTGCGGCGGCCGGGGGCCCGCGCGGGCCACCCGGGTCATGGCCGGGGCCTAGCCAGCGCCAAGGCGCTCGCCGAGGAGACGGTTGACGACCTGGGGGGCGGCCTTGCCCTGGGTCGCCTTCATGACCTGGCCCACGAGGAACCCCGCCGCCTGCTTCTTGCCCCGGCGATAGTCGGCGACCACGCCGGGGTGCGCCGCCACGACCTCGTCGATCACCCGGGCGATGGCGTCCTCGTCGGCGACCTGGCGGAGCCCCTCCCGCCGGACGATCGCATCGGGCTCCTCGCCGGTCCGGACCATGCGCTCGAAGAGCTCCTTGGCCATCTTCCCGCTGATCGTCCCCTCGTCGACCAGCGCGACCAGCCGCGCGAGCGCCGCCGGGCCGATGGGCGAGGTCAGGACGGCCGCCGGATCCCCCTTGAGCTCGCGGAGGAGCTCCGACCCGATCCAGTTCGCCAGCGCCTTCGGATTCGCGTGGACTCCGGCCGCCGCCTCGAAGTAGTCGGCGAGCGCACGGTCGCCGGTCAGGAGCTCCGCGTCGTGGGCGGGAAGCCCGTACTGGTCGACGAATCGCTTGCGCCGGGCCGGGGGGAGCTCCGGCAGCTCGCGCTCGATCGCGGCGACCCATGCCGGCTCGGGCTGGACCGGAACCAGGTCAGGGTCGGGAAAGTACCGGTAGTCGTGGGCGTACTCCTTCGACCGCATGGGCACGGTCACGGCCCGCTCGGGGTTCCACAGCCGCGTCTCCTGGACGATCCGTTCGCTCCGGTCGAGCGCCCGGGCCTGGCGCTGGGCCTCGTGCTCGAGGGCGTCCCGCACGTGGCGGAAGGAGTTCATGTTCTTGATCTCGACCTTCGTCCCGAGCTCGCGGGCGCCGATCCGCCGCAGCGACACGTTGGCGTCGCAGCGCAGCGAGCCGGCCTCCATGTTCCCGTCGCAGACGCCGAGGTACCGGAGGATCGCCCGCAGCGTCCGGAGGTACTCCGCCGCCTCCGCCGGGGAGCGGATCTCCGGGCGCGAGACGATCTCCATGAGCGGCACGCCCGCGCGGTTGAAGTCGACGAGGCTCGCGCCGGCCGTCTCGAACACGCCGCCCTCGTGCGTCAGCTTGCCGACGTCCTCCTCGAGGTGCAGGCGCTCGATCCCGATGCGGCTCGCGCGGCCGCCCACCTCCACCTCCAGCCAGCCGTCCTCGGCCAGCGGGGCCTCGTACTGGCTGATCTGATAGTTCTTCGGCATGTCGGGGTAGAAGTAGTGCTTGCGGGCGAAGCGGCACTCGGGACTGATCCGGCAGTGGAGCGCCCGCGCCGTGCGGATCCCGAACTCGACGGCGCGGCGGTTGACCACGGGCAGGATGCCGGGCATCCCCTGGCAGACCGGGCAGGTCTGGTGGTTCGGCGGCGCGCCGAATGCCGTCGCGCAGCCGCAGAACATCTTCGAGCGCGTCAGGAGCTGCGCGTGCACCTCGAGCCCGATGACCGGCTCCCAGGAGCCGATCGGACGGCCTTCGGTCTCGGGGCTCATGCCGGAGCGGCCCCCGGGCCCGGCGTGAGCGCCGGGCGGCGGCGCGGCGCGCCGGCGGCCGCCTCGTAGGCGCCCGCCACGCGGAAGAGCGTGGCCTCGTCGAAGGGCTTGCCGATGACCTGGAGCCCGATCGGCAGCCCCGTGAGCGAGAACCCGCAGGGGACCGAGATCGCGGGCACGCCGGCGAGCGGCGCCGGGATCGTGAACACGTCGTTCAGGTACATCGCGATCGGATCGTCGGTCTTCTCCCCGAGCTTGAAGGCCGGGGTGGGCGCCGTCGGCGACACGATCGCATCGACCTCGGCGAAGGCGCGCTCGAAGTCGCGGCGGATCAGCGTGCGGACCCGCTGGGCCTGTGCGTAGTAGGCGTCGTAGTAGCCGGCCGACAGCACGTAGGCGCCCAGCATGATCCGGCGCCGCACCTCCGGCCCGAAGCCCGCCGCGCGCGTCCGCGCGCTCATGGTGACGAGGTCCCGCGCGTCGCGCGTCCGGAGCCCGTACTTGACCCCGTCGTAGCGGGCCAGGTTCGACGACGCCTCCGCCGGCGCGACGATGTAGTAGGTCGCCACCCCGGCGTCGGTGTGGGGCAAGGACACCCGGCGGGTCCGCGCGCCGGCCCGCTCCAGGAGCCGGATGGCGTCGCGCACCGCGTGCTCGACCTCCGGGTCGAGCCCGGCGACGAAGTACTCGTCCGGGATGCCGAGGGTCAGCCCCGCGACGCCCCCGCCGACGGCGGCCTGATAGTCCGGGACCGGCTCGCCGGCGGCCGTCGAGTCCATGGGGTCCGGACCCGCGATGGTCTCGAGCAGGAGCGCCGCGTCGCGCACGTCCTTGGCGAGCGGCCCCACCTGGTCGAGGGACGAGGCGAACGCGATCAGTCCGTAGCGCGAGACCCGCCCGTAGGTCGGCTTGAGCCCGACCACGCCGCAGAGGGCGGCCGGCTGGCGCACCGAGCCCCCGGTGTCGGTGCCGAGGCCGCCGGCGGCCAGATCGGCGGCCACGGCGGCAGCGGACCCGCCCGAAGAGCCGCCCGGCACCCGATCCAGGCCCCAGGGGTTGCGGGTCGGATGAAAGCCGGAGTTCTCGGTCGAGGAGCCCATCGCGAACTCGTCGCAGTTGGTCTTGCCGAGGATGATGGCCCCGTCCCCGGCCAGACGCACGACGGCCGTGGCGTCATAGGGCGGAACGAAGTCGGCGAGAATCCGGGAGCCGCAGGTCGTGCGGATGCCGTGGGTGCAGAGCACGTCCTTGATCGCCAGCGGGACGCCCTCGAGCGGCCGGGGCGGCTCCCCGCGCCGGAACCGCTCGTCCACCGCCTCGGCCTGCGCGCGCGCCTCGCGGGCCGCGACCGTGAGATAGGCGCCCAGGGTCCCGTCGAACGCCTCGATGCGCCCGAGGTACGCGTCGACCAGGGTCCGCGCCGTGACCCGTCCATCCCGCAGGGCCTGGACGGTCTCGTGGATGGTGAGCCGGGCCCAGTCGCTCAGCGCTCACTCCTCCAGGATGCGAGGAACGCGAAACTGCCCGTCGTCGGCCGCCGGAGCGTTCGCGAGCATGGCCTCCACTGGATAGGACGGGCGCACCTCGTCCTCGCGCATGACGTTGGCGAGCGGCAAGACGTGCGCCGTGGGCGCGACCCCCGCCGTGTCCACCCGCCGGAGCTGCTCGACGTAGCCCAGAATCGCGTCGAGCTGGCCTCGCAGCCGCTCCTTCTCCTCGGGCCCGAGGTCGAGCCGGGCGAGTCGGGCGACGTGCTCCACCTCGGCCAGCGTGATCCTCGTCTCGCTCATCGGGGGTTCCTCCGGGGTCGGACGCGTACCGCTCGGCGCCGGGCCCCCAGCTTACACCTCCTCGAGCGGGGCGTACTTGAGCAGCAGGCGCTTCCGGCCGACGGACAAGAAGTTCACGGTGACGAGGACGTCCGCGCCGTCCTTCTGGATCCCGGTCAGGATGCCATCCCCCCAGTCGGCGTGGCGGACACGGGCCCCCACGCGGAGCGGGTAGTCGTCGGCCGGGTCGGGGCCGGGATCGGGACTGGGCTCGGCCACGCGGCCGGGCCACGCCGGAGGCCGTCCGGGGCCGGGGTCGCGCCGGCCACCGACCGGCGCGACGGCGTCGGCGGGCATCTCCAGGAGGAAGCGCGAGGGCTCGCGGAGGCCCGCGTACCCGCCGAGCCGGCGCTCCGCCGCGTACGACAGGAAGAGCTGCTCCTTCGCCCGCGTGAGCCCGACGTACGCGAGCCGCCGCTCCTCCTCGATCCCCTCCTCGTCCTCGAGCGCCCGGCCGTGGGGGAACACGCCCTCCTCGAGCCCCGTCAGGAACACCACCGGGAACTCGAGCCCCTTGGCCGAGTGGAGCGTCATGAGCGTCACGACGGCCCGCGCGTCCTCGAGCTCGTCGACGTCCGCGATCAGCGCGATGGAGTCGAGAAAGGGCCCGAGATCTCCGCCCTCCGGGCGGGCGGCAAACTCCTCCGCCGCCACGATCAGCTCGTCCAGGTTCTCCAGGCGGCCCTCGGCGTCGGCCGTGCTCTCCCGGCGGAGGGCCTCGCGGAGCCCGGCGCCGTCGACGACGGCCGCCACGCGCTGCCCGAGGGGTCCCGGGCCGGCGGCCACCGCCGTGAGCTGCCCGATCAGCCGCGCGAACGCGCCGAGCGCCCGCCCGGCCCGAGCGGGGAGCTCCTCGGCGGCGCGCGCCGCGGTGGCGAGGAGCGGAGCGCCGCTGGCGGCCGCGAGCTCCTCCAGGCGCGTCAGCGTGGCGCGCCCGATCCCGCGGGGCGGCACCCCGAGGGCTCGCCGGAACGCGAGGTCGTCCGCCGGGTTCGTGACGAGCCGGAGGTAGGCGAGGGCGTCCTTGACCTCCTTCCGCTCGTAGAAGCGCACGCTCCCCACGATGTGGTACGGAAGCCCCGCCGCTCGAAAGGCGTCCTCCAGCACGCGTGACTGCGCGTTCATCCGGTAGAGCACCGCGATGCCGTCCAGCGACTGCCCGGCGGCCCGGAGCTCGGCCGTGGTGCGGGCCACCCAGAGGGCCTCCTCCGTCTCGTCGCGCGCCCGGAAGAGGCGTGCCGGGTCCCCGCGCGCGTTCTCGGTCCAGAGGCTCTTCTCTTTCCGCGCCTGGTTGTGCGCGATCACCGCCGCGGCGATCTCGAGGATCCGCCCGGTGGAGCGGTAGTTCTGCTCGAGGCGCACGACCCGGCAGCCCGGGAAGTCCCGCTCGAAGTCCAGGATGTTCCGGAGATCCGCGCCCCGGAACCGGTAGATGGACTGATCGGGGTCGCCGACCACGCAGAGATTCCGGTGGGCGGCCGTGAGCTGGCGGAGGAACCGGTACTGGGCGGCGTTGGTGTCCTGGTACTCGTCGACGAGGACGTACCGCCAGAGCTCCTGGTAGTAGCGGAGCACCTCGGGGTGCCGGGTGAACAGCTCGACCGTGAGGCCCAGGAGGTCGTCGAAGTCGAGCGCCCCCTGCTCCCGGAGGCGGACGGCGTACCGCGCGTAGAGGCGCGCCACGTCGGCCTCCCGCGGGCCGCGCGCGGCCTCCCGGATCTCCTCGGGGCCGAGCAGCTGATTCTTGGCGCGCGAGATGCGGGACACCGCCGCCGCCGGGGTGAGCGACCGCTCGTCGAGGCCGAGCTCGCGATAGCACTGGCGCACGAGCGTCAGCCGATCGTCCTCGTCGTAGATGACGAACGACCGGGGATACCCGAGGTGATGGATCTCGCTCCGGAGAATGCGCGCGCACGTGGCGTGGAACGTCGCGACCAGCGGCGGCCGCCCGCCCCCGCGCGGGCCGGCGAGGATCGCCTTCACGCGCTCGCCCATCTCGCCGGCCGCCTTGTTCGTGAAGGTGACCGCCAGGATGCGCCGGGCATCTACCCCCTGGCCCACGAGGTACGCGATCCGGTGCGCGATGACCCGGGTCTTCCCGCTGCCGGCGCCCGCCAGGATGAGCAAGGGGCCATCGACGTGGAGGACCGCGTCCCGCTGGTCCGGGTTGAGGCGGGCGAGGAGCGCCTGGAGGTCAGCCCGCTCGATGGCGTCCGGGGAGTTCGGCAGGAGGCTCACGACGAGCCAGAGTACACCGGAAGCGCGGGCGCCGCCTCGCGCCCCCGCGCCTACTCG
This sequence comes from uncultured Candidatus Rokubacteria bacterium, assembly GCA_963812945.1. Taxonomy (GTDB): domain Bacteria; phylum Methylomirabilota; class Methylomirabilia; order Rokubacteriales; family DASRDR01; genus DASRDR01. The sequence goes on from CAWEXD010000007.1 coordinate 145,689, forward strand.
ACCGTCACGCTCTTCGCGAGGTTGCGCGGCTGGTCGACGTCGCAGCCCCGGCGCACCGCCACGTGGTACGCGAGGAGCTGGAGCGGCACCGACATGACGATCGGGTTCAGGAGATCGGTCGACGCCGGGACCTGCAGGACGTGGCGCGCCTTGTCCCGGATCACGCGGTCGCCCGGGTGCGCGAGCGCGATCAAGAGGCCGTCGCGCGCCCGCACCTCTTCGATGTTCGCCAGCATCCGGTCGTAGGTGCGGTCCTGGGGCATCAGCGCGACGACCGGCATGTCCGCGTCGATCAGGGCGATCGGCCCGTGCTTCATCTCGCCCCCCGCATAGCCCTCGGCGTGGACGTACGAGAGCTCCTTCATCTTCAGCGCGCCTTCGAGCGCGAGCGGGTGATGCAGGCCTCGGCCGAGGTAGAGGAAGTCGCGGAAGTGGGCGAGCGTCCGCGCCAGGTCGGCCACCGCCTCCTCCGTGCCGAGCGCCGCCTCGACGACCCGGGGCAGCTCGAGGAGCTCCGTCAGGAGGCGGCGCCCCGTCTCCGGCGAGACGACCCCGCGCACCCGGCCGAGATGGAGCGCCAGCAGGTAGAGGGCGGTGACGGTGGCGGTGAACGTCTTGGTGGAGGCGACGCTGATCTCGGGGCCGGCGTGGACGTACAGGATGCCGTGCGCCTCGCGCGCGAGGGCGCTCCCCACCACGTTGCAGACGGCCACGACCGCGGCGCCCTTCGCCTTGGCTACCTGCACCGCCCCGAGCGTGTCCGCCGTCTCCCCCGACTGGGAGAGCGCGACCACCAGGGTGTCGGGACCGACCCGCGGGTCGCGGTACCGGAACTCCGAGGCGATGTCCGCCTCGACGGGCACTCCCGCGAGGCGCTCGAGATACTGGCGACCGACGAGAGCGGCGTGGTACGAGGTGCCGCAGGCGACCAGGACGACGCGCGCGAATCCCCGCAGCTCTTCCGTGGTGAGGTTGAGGTCGGGCAGGAAGCAGTCGCCGGTCTCGGGCGAGATCCGGCCCCGGAAGGTGTCGGTGATGGCGCGGGGCTGCTCGTAGATCTCCTTGAGCATGAAGTGCCGATAGCCGCCCTTCTCCGCCATGATCGGATCCCAGGTGATGTGCGTGACGGATCGCTCGACCGGCCGGCCGGCGAGCGTCATCAGCCGAACGCCTTGCCGGGTCACGACCGCCATCTCGCCGTCCTCGAGCACCAGGACGTCGCGCGTGTGCGCCAGGATGGCGGGGACGTCCGAGGCCACGAAGTACTCGCCCTCGCCGAGACCGACGACCACGCCGCCGGCTCCGGTCTTGGCGGCGACGAGCGCATCGGGCTCCCGGTCCGAGACGACCCCCACCGCGTACGCCCCGCGCACCTCTTGGAGGGCGCGGCGCACCGCCTCGGCCAGGCCACCGGCCTCGGCCCAGTGCTGCTCGACCAGGTGCGCCAGCACCTCCGTGTCGGTCTCCGACTTGAAAGTGTGCCCCGCCGCCTGGAGCGCCGTCTTGATCGGCAGGTAGTTCTCCAGGATCCCGTTGTGGACGACCACGATGGAGCCCGTGCAGTCGGTGTGGGGGTGGGCGTTCTCCTCGGACGGCCGGCCGTGCGTCGCCCACCGCGTGTGGCCGATCCCGAGCGGCCCGTCCAGCGGGCGCTCCCGGAGCACGGCTTCCAGATTGCGCAGCCGGCCGGCGCTGCGCCGGACCTGGAGCACCCCGTCGGCGACGATGGCGACCCCGGCCGAGTCGTAGCCGCGGTACTCGAGCCGCTTCAGGCCGTCGAGGATGAGGCCGGTCGCGCCGGCCGACCCGATGTACCCAACGATCCCACACATGACGATGTCACCTCGTTCGGAGTCTGCGTCCCGGCCAGTGTCGCTCGTGAGCAACCCGTGTGCCAGGCCCCCCGGGCACCACGTTTTCGCCGGACGGGCGGGCCGCCCAGCCCCCCCCAGGGCGCCGGCCCGCGGGGCTGTTGCCGCTGCGCAACCCCGACCTGCCAGGCCCGTTGCCCCCGGGGTTCGGCGCCGACGCCGGAGACCCCGGCGGTGTCAGGGCGCCGAGGCCGGGGGCGGCGCGGCATCGACGGCCGGGCTCGCCCGGCGCCGCCGGCTCCAGCCTTCCTTGACGAGCTGCGGGGCGCGTTCCACGGCCAGCGCCCCCGGGGGCACGTCCTTGGTGATCACGGAGCCGGCGCCCACGTACGCGTCGTCCCCGATCGTCAGCGGGGCGACGAGACTCGCGTTCGTCCCGACGAAGGCGCGCGCCCCGATCCGGGTCCGGTGCTTCCGCTCGCCGTCGTAGTTGCAGGTGATGACGCCCGCTCCGATGTTCGCCCCTTCGCCGACCGTGGCGTCGCCGATGTACCCGACGTGATGGGCCTTCACGCCTCGCCCGATCGTCGCCTGCTTGATCTCGATGAAGTTCCCGATGTCCGCGCCGCGCTCGACCAGCGTGCCCGGGCGGAGGCGCGCGAACGGGCCCAGCGTGGCGTCGGCCTCTATCCGCGAGCCGTCGAGCACGCAGTAGGGCCGCAGCGTCACCCCGTCCCCGAGCGCCGTGTCGGTGAGCTGGCACCCGGTCCCGATCACGCAGCGCTCGCCGATCACCGTGCGGCCCGCGAGGCGCACCCCGGGATGGAGGACCGTGTCGCGCCCGACCGTCACGGTCTGGTCGACGTAGGTGGCCGCGGGATCGACGACGGCCACCCCCGCGGTCATGAGCCCCTCCAGCGTGCGCTCGCGGAGCAGCCCCTCGAGCACGGCGAGCTGCCGCCGGTCGTTCACGCCGGCGACTTCCCGTGGATCCGCCACGCGCACGGCCTCGACCCGGCCGTCGCCCCGCGCGAGCTGCCCGATGACATCGGTGAGGTACAGCTCCCCCTGGGCGTTGCGGGACTCGCGCCGCGCGACAGCCTGGAGGGCGGGCCAGAGCCGGGCCGGGTCGAAGCAGTAGATGCCCGAGTTGCACTCGCGGCCGCGGCGCTCCGCCGGTGTCGCATCGCGTTCCTCGACGATGGCCCGCACCCGACCGTCCCGGCGGCGGCGCACCCGTCCGTAGCCGGTGGGGTCGGCGGGTACGAACGTGAGCACGGTGGCCGCCGCGCGGCGCGCGCGATGGTGGGCGAGGAGCGCGGCGAGGGTCTCGGGCCGGAGGAGCGGCACGTCGCCGTACAGGAGCAGGAGCTCGGTGGCCGCGGCCGGCACCGCGGCCCGCGCCTGGAGGAGGGCATGGCCCGTGCCCCGGGGCTCCGGCTGCTCCACGAAGGCGGCGCCCGACTCGGCGAGCGCGGCCCGGACGGCCCGGGCGCCGGGGGCCACGACGACGACCGACCCCGCGACCCCGGCCTCCCGCACGAGGGCGACCGGATAGTGGACGAGCGGGCGGCCGCCGAGCAGATGCAGGATCTTCGGCTGGCCCGAGCGCATGCGCTTCCCCTCGCCCGCGGCCAGGACGACGGCCCAGGTCACGCGCGGCGGCGCGCGCCGCACGGCGCGACCGCCGGCGGCCCTCCTAGACACGGACCGCCGCCTGCCGCCGATCGGGGCCACCGTGGCGGATGAGCCGCGCGAGGACCCGACCGAGCTTCTCGGGGTGGTGCCGGGCCAGCTCGGTCGGTCCCGCCAGGTCCGCCTCCGTGACCCAGACACCCAGCCCGCGCACCCGCTCGCGGTCCGTCACGACGGGCATCGCGCCCGCCCGCGCGTAGCGGGCGACCACGTCCGCCGGAAACCGGCGGCCATGCGCGACGACGCCGTCGAGCACGCCCCGCCCGCCGTGGGCGTACATCGCCTCCAGGTGGTCGCCGAGCGACATCCCATCCGTCTCGCCGGGCTCCGTCATGAGGTTTGCCACGCCGATCTTGAGCGCCGGCGCCGCGCGCAGGGCGTCCGCGACGCCCCCGACCAGGAGATTCGGGATCAGGCTCGTGTAGAGCGAGCCCGGCGCCAGCACCACGACGTGCGCGTGCGCGATGGCCTCGAGCACCTCGGGCAGCGCGCGGGCCCCGCTCGGCTCGATGAACACGCGCCGGATCGGCACGCCCTGGCGGGCCACGTGGGACTCGCCCAGCACCCGGCGCCCGTCCGCCAGCTCCGCGCCGAGCCGCACGGCATCGAGCGTCGAGGGCAGGATGGTGCCGCGCACGGCGAGCACCTTGCCGGAGATGCGGATCGCGTGCAGGAAGTTGCCCGTGACCTGCGTGAGCGCCGCGAGGAACAGGTTGCCGAAGTTGTGGCCCGCGAGCCCGCCCTCTCCGGGGAAGCGGAACTGGAAGAGCTCCGCCATCAGCGGCTCGACCTCGGCCAGGGCGACCAGGCAGTTCCGGATGTCGCCCGGCGGCAGCACCTGGAGCTCGTCGCGCAGGCGGCCCGAGCTGCCCCCGTCGTCGGTCACGGTGACGACCGCCGTCAACCCGGTCACGCGGCCCCCGAGATAGCGCTTGAGCGCCGTGAGCACCACCGGGAGCCCCGTGCCGCCCCCGATCGCCACGACCCGGCGCCCTCCGAGCTGTCGCCCGCGCTCGGCCATGACCTCGATCTTAGCGCACGCGGGTCGGAGGATTCGCGCTCCGCGGGAGCCCGCGGAGCCACGCGAGGAGGGCGGCGAACGCCGGCGGCGCCGGCGCCTCGAAGCGGTGCCGCGCGCCGGCCGTGGGATGGGAGAACCCCAGGGTGGCCGCGTGGAGCGCCTGGCCGCCGAGGGCGGCGACGCGCGTCGCCAGCTCCGCGTCGGCGGGCGCCGCGCCGCGACGGCGGTAGGTCCGGTCGCCGACGACGGGGGCGCCCAGATGGGCGAGGTGGACCCGGATCTGGTGCGTGCGGCCCGTGCCGAGGGTGACCTCGAGAAGCGTGAGCGGGGCCGGGGCCGTGAACCGCTCGAGGACCCGATAGCGCGTGAGCGCGAGGCGTCCCGCCCCGGCCGGCCGGACCGCCATGCGGAGCCGGTCTCGGGGGTCCCGGCCGATCGCGGTCTCGACCACGCCCGCCGCATGCGGGAGCCGGCCGTGCACGAGCGCCAGGTAGCGGCGCTCCACGGTCCGCGCCTTCAGCTGGCGCGCGAGCCCGTGATGGGCGTGATCGGTCTTGGCGACGACGAGGAGCCCGGAGGTGCCCCGGTCCAGCCGGTGCACGATCCCCGGCCGCCGAGCGCCGCCGATGCCCGAGAGCGACGGGCCGCAGTGCGCCAGGAGGGCGTGGACCAGTGTCCCCGTCCGGTGGCCCGCGCCCGGGTGGACCACGAGCCCGGTGGGCTTGTTCACCACCAGGAGGTCGGCATCCTCGTAGACGACGTCGAGCGGGATGGGCTCGGGCGTCAGCGCCAGGGGCTCGGGAGGCGGCACGTCGACCGCCACCCGCGCGCCGGCCCGCAGGCGGTGGCTTGCCCGGGGCTGGCCTCCCGTCACGTGCACCTGGCCGGCCAGGATCAGCGCCTGGAGCCGCGTGCGCGACAGATCGGGGGCCTGGGCCTGGAGAAAGCGGTCGAGCCGGACCCCGGCGTCGGCGGGCCCGACGAGGAAGCTCCGGCGAGCGGCCCCCGCGGGAGCGGCGCCGGGCTCAGGCGTCGGCGGGATCCTGTCGCGGGACACTGTCCCGCCCGAGTGCCAGCTCGGCGGCGAGAAGGCACACGCCCACCGTGATCGCCGAGTCGGCCACGTTGAACGCCGGCCAGTGATAGGTCCGCCAGAAGACGTCGATGAAGTCCACGACCGCGCCGTGCCGCCAGCGATCCAGGAGGTTCCCCGCGGCGCCGCCGAACACGAGCCCGATGGCGACGCGCGCCATGAGGCTCCCCCGCGGCAGGATCCGGAAGGCGAGCGAGCCGAGCAACGCGAGCGCGGTCAGCGAGAACAGCGTGACGATCCAGCGCCATTCCGGCGGGATGCCGGCGAAGATGCCGAAGGCGACGCCCGGGTTCATGACGAGCGCGAGATGGAAGACGTCCGGGATCACCACGACCGGGTGGGTGGGGTCCAGGCGCGCCAGCGCCCACACCTTGGTCAGCTGGTCCGCGACGAACACCGCCGTCGCGAGCCCCAGGACGAGCCCCATCAGGCCGCGCCTGCGCGGATGACGGGGAGGCAGCGCTCGCACAGGGCCGGATGCGCGGCGTCCCGGCCGACGGCCGGGCTCCACGTCCAGCAGCGGGCGCACTTCTGCCCGTCCGCGTGCCGCACCGACACCGCCAGGCCCGGCATCGCCGTCTCGCGCAGCACGACGCGGTCGGCGCCCGGCGCGAGCCCGGGCGGCGGAGCGCCCGCCTCGAGCCGAGCCTGGGAGACGATCGACAGCTCCCGCAGAAGCCGCTCCCCGGCCTCGCCGAGGGTCCCCTCGAGGTGCGGGTCACTGACGTAGAGCGTCACGTGCGCGTCGAGGGCCGCGCCAATCAGCTTGGCCGCGCGGGCCTGCTCGAGGGCCTTCGCGATCTCGCCGCGGACCCGGAGCAAGGTCTCCCACGTTTGCTCGGCCCGCTCGTCGAGCCATGTCGGATCGACGGCGGGGAAGTCGGTGAGATGGACGCTCGGCGCCTTGTCGGCCACGCGGAAGTGGTCCCAGACCTCTTCAGCCGTGAACGTGAGGATCGGCGCCATCAGGCGGACCAGCGCGTCGAGGATCCGGTAGCACGCCGTCTGGGCCGCGCGCCGCTCCGGGGCGTTCGCCGCCGAGGTGTAGAGCCGGTCCTTCAGGACGTCCAGGTACAGCGCCGAGAGATCGACGGCGCAGAAGTTGTGGAGGCTCTGGAAGGCGAGGTGGAACTCGAACGCCTCGTACGCGTTCCGGACGCGCTCGATGGTCCGGTGCAGGCGCAGCATCGCCCAGCCATCGAGCCCCGCGAGCCTGGCATCGGGGACCGCGTTCCGGACCGGGTCGAAGTCGGCCAGGTTCCCGAGGAGGAACCGGCAGGTATTGCGGACTCGCCGGTACGCCTCCGCGAGCTGGCCCAGGATCTCGCCGGAGAGCCGGATGTCCTCGGTGTAGTCCTCCCCGGCGGCCCAGAGCCGGAGGATCTCCGCCCCGTGCTTCGCGATGACGTCATCGGGCGCCACGGTGTTCCCGACGGACTTCGACATCTTGCGGCCCTCGCCGTCGACGACGAACCCGTGGGTGAGCACCGCCCGGTAGGGCGGCCGCCCGCGCGTGCCCACCGCCTCGAGCAGCGAGGAGTGAAACCAGCCCCGGTGCTGATCCGAGCCCTCGAGATACATCTCCGCGGGCCACTGGAGCTGGCCGTCCTTCTCGAGGACCGCCGCGTGGCTGCACCCCGAGTCGAACCACACGTCGAGGATGTCCGTCTCCTTCCGGAACGCCCGGCCCCCGCACTTCCCGCACGCGGTTCCGGCCGGGAGCAGCTCCGCGGCGGCGCGGAGGTACCACTCGTCGGCGCCCTCGCCCGCCTCCATCCGGGCGGCGACATGCTCGACGATCGGCTCCTCGAGGAGGATCGTGCCGCAGGCCTCGCAGTAGAACGCGACGATCGGCACCCCCCACACCCGCTGGCGCGAAATCGTCCAGTCGGGGCGGTGCGCGATCATGTTCGTGATCCGCTCCTCGCCCCACGGGGGGATCCACTCGACCGTCCGGATGGCGGCCAGGGCCTGGGCGCGCAGGGTCTCCGCCCCAGCCCCCCGCGGCGCGTGGTCGAGCGTGATGAACCACTGCTCCGTCGCCCGGAACAGTGTCGGGTTCTTGCAGCGCCAGCAGTGGGGGTACGTGTGCGTGAGCGGCACCTCGGCCACGAGGGCGCCCCGCTCGCGGAGCAGCGCGACGATCCGGGGATTCGCCTCCCAGACGGTGAGGCCGGCGAAGTGGGCCACCTCCGGCACGAAGCGACCGTCGTCGTCGACCGGGTTGTAGATCGGCAGTCCCAGCGATCGCCCAAGCTCGTAGTCCTCCTCGCCGTGACCGGGGGCGATGTGGACCAGCCCGGTGCCCGCATCCATCGCGACGAAGGACGCCGCGGCGATCCGGCCCCCCCGGTCGATCCAGGGGTGCCGGTACTCGAGCCCCGCCAGCTCGGCGCCCTCCAGCGTCCCGCGGCGGCGCGCGGACCCGAGTCGCGCGGTCCGGACGAACTGATCGGCGAGCGCGGCGGCGACGACGAGGGTCTCGTCGCCGGCGTCGAGCGCCACGTACTTCTCGCTGGGGTTCACGGCGACGGCCAGGTTCGCCGGCAGCGTCCACGGCGTCGTGGTCCAGATCACCACCGACGGCTTTGGAGCCTCCGCCAGCCCCGGGAGCGGCGTCACGAGCGGGAACTTCACGTAGACCGACGGGGTCTCTTGCTCCTCGTACTCCACCTCCGCCTGGGCGAGCGCCGTCTTGCAGTGCATGCACCAGTGGACCGGCTTGAGGCCCTTGTAGACCAGGTCCCGCCCGACGAAGCGGCCGAACTCGCGGACGATGGTCGCCTGGTAGGCGGGCGCCATCGTGAGGTACGGCCGCGTCCAGTCACCGAAGACGCCGAGTCGCCGGAACTCCCCCCGCTGGATGTCGATGAAGCGGAGGGCGTACGCGCGGCAGCGGCGGCGCTTCTCGGCGGGATCCATCGCCCGGCGGACGTCACGCTCGGCCTTGTCGAGGCCGAGCTCCTTGTCGACTTGGTGCTCGATGGGCAGCCCGTGGCAATCCCAGCCGGGCCGGTAGACGGCGTCGTGGCCGAGCATCGTCTTGGACTTGACGACGATGTCCTTGAGGACCTTGTTGAGCGCCGTCCCCATGTGGATGTGCCCGTTCGCGTAGGGCGGGCCGTCGTGGAGAATCCACGGGGGCCGACCCCGGCCCCGGGCGCGGAGCTGCCCGTAGAGGTCCGCCGCGTCCCAGCGTGCGAGGAGATCCGGCTCCCGCTGGGGCAGGTTCGCCCGCATGGGGAAATCCGTCCGCGGGAGGTGCAGCGTCGCCTTGTAGTCCATGGAGTGGGAAACTGCGCGGCGGACACCCGCCGCGCAGTGGTCGAAAGCGTAGCATCCACGCGGACTTGTGTCAATCAACCGCCGGCCGCGCCCGGACAGGGGGTCGGCCCGGAAGCCCGGCGCCACGCCGTTTCGTACACCGTCATGGTGGCCGCGCCCGCGACGACGTTGTGGGCGAGGGTGACCTCCGTCACCCGCCGGAAGAGGTCGGCGCGCGCCGCGAGCTCGGGGAACCAGGCCGGGAAGATGACCAGGTACTCAGGACAGCGGCGGCCGAGATAGCGGAGCACCGCCTCCGGACCCTCGCGGCGATAGGGCAGGATCTCAGGCGTGGCGAGCCCCATCAGATCGATCACCCGCCGCTCGCCGAAGTACGTGAGCGCCCCGATGTCGTTCAGCGCGATGAGGGCATCCGGCGGCGTGTGCGCGGCCACCCAGTGCCCGAGCCGCACCTGCATCGTGTTGATGTTCTGGACGGCCCACGCGTACGCCCGGGCGCCGGGCGGGAGAGGCCAGGCCAGCCCGACGAGGAGGAGAACGCAGGCAGCCACGCGCAGACGGAAACCGGGCAGCCAGCCCAGGATGCGCTGGAACCCGGCCAGGCCCACCACGACCGCGAGCGGCAGGAGGTGCGCGGCGTAGCGCCCGGTCTGAAAGCTCGGGGGCCGGTAGGGAGCGATCAGCGCCATCGCGACCGGATGGAGGACGAGTCCAGCGGCGAGCCAGCCAAGCCGGCTCCGGCGGATCACGACGAGCCCGACCACGAGGAGCGCCGGAAGCGCCAGGTGATCCTGGAGCAGGAGATGGCCCCAGTCGGCACCGAACGCGGTCACCTGGTGCCCGGCCACGGCCCAGGCGCCGGCCAGGCCCTCGGTTCGCCCGAGAAGCCCCCCCTCGACCTTCGCCGCCGCGCTCACCGGCACCAGCCGGCCCCCCGTGACGACGTTGAACAGGACGGCCGGGGCCACGACCAGCGCGGCGAGGATCGCCCGCCGGAGCGCCTCCGGCCACCGCCCGGCCCCGAGCGCCCCCAGCGCATGGAGCGCGGCCAGGAGCCCGGCCTCGGGACGCGCCAGTGTCGCCAGACCGAGCGCGGCGGCCCCCAGATCCGGCCGGTCCCGCGCGATGGCCCACGTCGCCGCCGCCACGGTGAGGGCTGCGAGCGGCACCTCCATGCCCGACAGCGCGCCCCAGACCAGGCGACTGAGCCCGACGATGGCGAGCCCGGCTCCCCACGCCAAGCCCGGTGAGAGCCCGATCGCCGCCGCCAGGCGCCGGGTGACGAGCCCCGTGGCCACCCAGCACGCGAGCCCGAGCCCTTTCGCGGCGGGGAGGCCCGGCACCCCGAGCGCCAGGAGGCCCGCGAGAGTCAGGCTCCAGAGGGGTGCCGTCGAGACGGCGACCGGCTCGCCCCTGTTGATCCCGAAGCCGCCCCCGGTCGCGACGTTTCGGGCGAGCGTGAGATGAATCCACCCGTCGTCGAGCGGGAACCCCGGCGCGCGCGCGATCCGGTGCTCTGCGAGGAGGAACAGGGCCGCCGCGAGCGCGGCCGCGCCGAGGATCAGGAGGTCCTTCCGGTCGAGGCCCCGGAGCGACAGCCGCGCGGCCATGCCGGCCTAGCGCAGGCGGGCGACGCTCGTCACGGGCACCAGGTGGTAGCCGGCATGGTCCACGGCCCGGCGTCGGACCTGCAGCACGTAGAGCGAGCGCCCGTGCGAGACCGGGCGCGCCTCGAGCGCCGCGGGCCGCGGCAGCCCCGGGTGCCACTCGTCGACGACCCACACGAGCCGGCGGGTCCGGGGCGGGAGCGGCACCCACCGCTCGGAGACCGCGGCCATGGTGACCAGCTCGCGCGAGGCGAGGTAGCCGGGACGGGACTCGCCCAGCCGCAGGTGGTAGACCGTGTACTCGGGCAGATAGTAGGCGACGTGGCGGAACCACGGATACGAGCGCGGGTTGCCGAGCTCCGTCAGGAGCACCGTGTCGCGCGGGTCGAACTGCCGCCGGATCGCCTCCACGTAGCCGCCGATCACGGCCTGCTGCTCGCGAAGACCGGCCGCCGTGTGGCTCCAGAGCCGGAAGCGGTAGAGGGCCCGAAGCTCCGCCTCCATCCGTCCCGGCCACGACGCGGAGGCCGGGGGGAGCGGCACGTCGACGGGGCCGGCCAGGGCGACGAATGCCGCGTGCCCTCCGAGCCCCACGAGGATCGCGACGCTCGCCAGGGCGCGCCGGAGCCCGATCGGGAGGCGCGCGCCTCCGGAGCGTCGCCCGAGCTCCATCAGCGCCCGGCCCACCACCAGGTAGCACGCCGGCAGGATCGTGAGGAGATACCCGTGCTGGCCGAGGTGGATCAGCGCGTAGACGGCCACGGCCGGCAGCGTCCAGAGGGCGACGAAGACCGCACGGTCACCGCCCCACCTGAGCGCAGCCGGCGCCCGGCGAAGGCCCCACAGGAGCGCGGGCAGGAAGAGGCCCACGCCGACGAGGAGCGCCTCCCCGAGCCCGACGACGTTCCGCGGCCAGCCGCCGCCGAGGAGCGTCGTCTGGTGGACCGTCGACTCGTAGAGCTCGACGCTCGCGGCGACGTACCGCTCGACCCCGGTCAGCCACAGCATCGGCCCGAGCCAGGTCGCCGTCGCCAGCCCGATGAGACCGAGCCCGGCGAGGACCGGGCCCGGCCGCCGGAACTCACGCCACGCCATCCCGAGCCAGAGCGGGCCGAGGATCACCAGCATCGACTGGCGCACGCCTCCCGCGAGGCCGAGCAGCAGGGCCGAGCCGACGAGCGCGCGCACGCGGCCCCCGCGCATCCCCCACGCGCCGAGCGCCACGCCGGTCGCGAGCGCGGCCTCGGCGGTGTAGGAGAGGCCGACCACGCCGTACGCCCAGAAGAGCGGGCTCGCCGCGAGGCCGAGCGCGGCGACGGTGGCGGTGCCCCGGCCGTCGAGCCGCCACCCCAGCCGGTAGACGAGGAGGACCGCGAGCGCGCTTGCGCCGACGGCCAGCCCCCCAAGGGTCGCGGCCGGGTCCCCGAGCAAGGGCGCCAGCAGACGGCCGAGTGTCACGTAGAGGATGTAGCCCGGCGGGTGCGGCTGGTGCCGGACGACATCGTAGTCTCCGAGGGCCAGCCCGAACTGGACCGCGTCCCAGGTCGGCAGGAGCCGAGCCCGGTAGGGCCAGCGCGTCGCGACCGTCAGGGCCGCGAGGCCGAGCGCCAGGGCCCAGTCGCCGCCGGGCATGGCGGGACGCGATCCGGACGTGGGCGGCGCGGACGCGATGGCCATGCGCGGGACGATCAGTGGGAGGGTGACGGTGTGGGGCGAGGGAGGTGCGGAGGCAGCGTCAGTCGCGACTCAGGCGCCCTTCTTCTCCTCGTGCGGCTTCTCCGTCTTCGCGGTCGAGTCCTCCTCGCTCTGGCCCCTCTTGAACTCGGAGACGCTCTTCCCGAGACCCCGCGCCAGCTCGGGGAGCTTCTGCGCCCCAAACAGGAGCAGGACGATGACGAGGATGATCATCAGCTCCTGGTAACCCAAGCCGAACATGCGAGTCCTCCGACGTGAAGTGTCCCATACCTTACGCCGTTTCAGGCGGGTGTCAATCAGCCTCCGGTCGGCGCGCCCTCCCGCAAGACGCGCTTGTCACCGACACGAACCGTCAGCCGCTGGGTGTCCAGCCACTCCAGCAGGGGAATCGCGTACTTCCGCGAGATTCCGAGCAGGTCCTTGATCTCCTGCGGGGTGATCGCCTGCCGCTCCCGGAGAAAGGCCACGACCCGCGACACGGCGTCCTGAAGGGGCTCGGCATGGAAGTAGAGTCCCTCGCGGATCCGGACCAGGCGCCGGCTGTCGACGAGCATCTGGGCGATGGCCTGCGCCGACGGCCCCCCCACCCCCGCCTTGGCGAAGGCCTCGTCCAGCGTCGGCGGGGCAACGCCGGCCGCCCGAAACTCGGCCTCGATGCGGTCGGACGTCGCTTGCTGGGCGGGGGTCAGCTGCACGGTGTGCCCGGCGTGACGGACCTTGTCTCGGTCGACGACCAGGACGCCGGCCGCGGCGAAGCGGTCGAGGAGCGCGAGGAAGACGCGCTCCCCCAGGCTGCCGAGCCGCGTGCGAAGCTCTTCCTTCGACATCCCCGCCTTGAGCGGCTCGCGGGTGTGGAAGGCCGCCAGCGCCGTCTCCGCGTCCTGCCGGAGGCGCGCGGCGGCGGCGGCGTGGACGTACCACTCGCGATCGACGACGAAGACGCGCTCGCGGGCGACGAGATCCCGGAGGAGCGCGTGGAGCGCCTCGGGCCCGAACGGCGTCCGCGCCCGGAGCTCCGCGGTGCGCACCCCGCCCCCGCCGACCCGCTCGATGTGCGTCTCGAGGATCGCCGCGGGCTCGCCCGTCTCGAGCGTGCGGAGGCGTCCCGCCCAGGCGGCGCTCCGCCGGCCCTTCGGCGGAGCCACGTCGAGGAGCTCGCCGCCGCCGATCGTCTGCATGGGCGAGTAGCTCCGAATGACGTACCGATCCCGGGGCAGCGCGACGACCGGCCCCTCGAGGCGCAGCTGGACGTGGCCGGTCTGCCCGGGCTCGAGCGCCGCCCCCTCGACGAGGTGCACGCGGGCCATGACCTCGCTCGTCCCGATGTGGAAGCGCACGCGCTGGCGCGTGCGCAGCGGCGCGGGCGCGTCGGGCAGAAGCTCGCACGTGGCGTCGAGCATGTACGTGGGCCGGAGCAGGCCCGGCAGGGAGAGCACGTCACCGCGCTCGATCGCCGCTCGCTCCACGCCCTGGAGGTTCACCGCGGCCCGCTGGCCGGCGACCGCCGCCGGCACGGGCTGGCCGTGGGTCTGGATGCCGCGCACCTTGGCCTGGAGCTCGCGCGAGTACACCTCGACGCGCTCGTCCAGGGCGAGCTGCCCGGCCGCGACGGTCCCGGTCACCACGGTGCCGAATCCCCGGATCGTGAACACGCGGTCGATGGGCAGGCGGAAGGTGGCGTCGGTCCCCCGCGGCGGAACGGCCGACCCGAGGGCGGCCAGGGCCTCGCGCAGGGCCGGCAGCCCCTGGCCCGTCTTGGCCGAGACCGGCAGGATCGGCGCGCCCGCGAGGAAGGTGCCGGCGAGGAAGCCCCGGACGTCTTCCTGGACCAGCTCCAGCCACTCGGGCTCGGCCAGGTCGGACTTGGTGAGCACGACGAGGCCACGGGGGATGCGGAGCAGCTGGCAGATCGCGAGGTGCTCCCGCGTCTGGGGCATCACGCCCTCGTCCGCCGCGATCACGAGCATGACGAGGTCGATCCCGCCCACGCCCGCCAGCATGTTCTTCACGAATCGCTCGTGGCCGGGAACGTCGACGATGCCGAGGGTCATGCCGGCCCCGAGCTCGAGGTGGGCGAAGCCGATGTCGATGGTGATGCCCCGCTCCTTCTCCTCCTTGAGACGGTCGGGGTCGATCCCCGTCAGCGCCAGGACCAGGCTGGACTTGCCGTGGTCGATGTGGCCTGCGGTGCCGACGACGACGTGGCGCACGGGAGCGGCGGACTAGACGAGCGCCGCCAAGGCGGCGGCCAGCAGCGGGACCTCGTCGTCCATGACGGTCCGGCAGTCGAGCAAGAGCCGGTCGTCGGCGATGCGGCCGATCACCGGCGGGCGACCCGCCCGGAGCGTGACGTCCAGCGTCGCCGCGGGCCGCGCCTCCGTGCCGAGGGCGAGGGCGGCGGTGGCAAGCTCGGCGAGGGGGAGCGCCCCCCCGCCCACCTCGGAGCGGCTGGCCACGACGGCGAGCCCGAGGGCCGCGCGCGTCGGCGCCGGGACGCCTCGGAAGACGCGGCCCGCGCGGCGGCGCACGGCGGACGCCGGCTCGCTCAGCATGCGGAGGGTCGGGACCTCGCGGGCGGCCGTCGCCGGGTCCTCGTAGGCGCGGAGCGTGGCCTCGAGGGCGGCCAGGGTGAGCTTGTCGATCCGGAGCGCCCGGTTGAGCGGATTCTCCCGCAGCCGTTCCACGAGCGCGCGCCGACCCACGACGATCCCCGCCTGCGGCCCTCCGAGCAGCTTGTCGCCGGAGAACGTGACGACGTCGGCCCCGGCCGCGACCGTCTCGGGGACGGTCGGCTCGCGCGGGAGCCCCCACGGCCGGAGGTCCAGGAAGCAGCCCGAGCCCAGGTCCTCGAGCACCGGAATGCCCCGGGCCCGGCCCAGCTCGGCCAGCTCCGCCGTCGCGACGCCCTCCGTGAAGCCGACCACGCGGTAGTTCGAGGGGTGGACCTTCAGGAGGACCGCGGTCTCCGTCGTGATGGCGCTCGCGTAGTCGGTGAGGCGGGTCCGATTGGTCGTGCCGACCTCGCGGAGCCGCGCTCCCGACCGGGCCAGGATGTCCGGGATCCGGAACGCGCCGCCGATCTCGATCAGCTCGCCCCGCGAGACGACGACCTCTCGGCCTTGAGCGAGGGACTCCAGGGCGAGCAGGACGGCGGCCGCGTTGTTGTTGACCACGAGCGACGCCTCGGCCCCGGACAGCCGGCAGAGGAGCGCGTCCACGTGCGCGTAGCGGGAGCCGCGCGTCTTCGTCGGGACGTCGAGCTCGAGGTTCGAGTAGCGTGCGGCGACGAGGGCGAGCCGGGCGAGCGCCGCCCGACCGAGAGGCGCCCGCCCGAGGTTCGTGTGCAGCACGACGCCGGTCGCGTTGATCACCCGGTCGAGGTGCCAGGCGCCGGCCGCGGCCACTGCGGCGCGCACCTTCGGCAAGAGCGCGGACGCGCCGAGCGCGAGCGCGTCCAGCTCGTCCCCCGACGCCGCCGTCAGCACCGCCCGGCGGCGCTCGGCGAGCACGGCGCGGACCGCGTCCACCACGCGGCTCCGGGGCGTTCCCGGCCGGCCGTCGAGCGCCCGGACCACCTCGTCGACCGACGGCAGCACACGGAGCCGGGCCTGGCGGCGGGCCGCGAGCGCGTCGGCCGTCCCGACGCCCGGCGTCGCGCCCGCCGAGGCCCGCGATCGCGCAGGACGCGGGCTGGGCACCTCAGGGCCTCAGCAACGCCCGCACGGTGTCGAGCAGGTTCGCTTCCCAGCGCCCCGTCGAGGCGCAGGGGATCGCCGGCCGGGGCTTGGGTGGCGTGGTCCCCCGGGTGTAGAGGTCCGTGCGCATCCGCGTGTTCACCTGGACCGCCGTCTGCGTGGTCGAGACGGACTCCACGAAGATCGTGAACGCGACCTGGGCGTCCCCCTGGACCCGCTCGTCCCCGAAGCGGCCGCAGTCCGCGTAGAGCCCGATGGTCGTCGGTACGGCCTCGGAGGCGATCACCCCCGAGTCGCGCGCGATGGCCCGGATCTGGACGTTCTCGCGCGCCAGGGCCCGGACGAGCGCGCGCCACACCGCGTCGTAGGGAGCCTCGATCTGCTCCGTGTAGGCACTCGGCAGGACGGGCGCGACGTAGGCGCGGGTGCAACCGGCGAGGGCCGCGAGCCCCAGCGCCCCGACGAGGACGTACACGCCGCCGCGCTCTCTCATGCCGTCAGCGGGGGTGATGGTCGATGCCGCGGTAGGCCTCGATGAAGCGCACGATGCGGCGCTCGTCCACCGCGTCCAGCTTCTCGATCCGCGTCCAGGCCGTCAGCGCGATGCACCGATCGAGGCCCGGATACGGGGCGAGGACCACGTGGTCCGCATAGCGCTCGGCGATCGCCCGGAGGCCCACCTGCACCTGGTCGGCGCACTGGGGCTTGTAGTTGATCACGACCCCGCCGTCCTCGAGGTTGTGCACTTGCAGCTCTTTGGAGATCGGCCGCGTGTGGACGCCCCAGGGCGCGATGTAGGGCAGGTGTGGCCCAGACGTCGGGGGATCGGAGTTGTAGGCCACGTGCGGGGTCTCGGCCGTGGGGATGTGATCGTTCCCGAGGCTCGGGAAGAAGTCGCCCGGGCTGGGGCCGCGGGCCCGCGCGTAGAGCCACCCGCCCATGCCGGCGACGACCAGGATCGCGATCGCCCCCGCCGCCCAGACGAGGCGCCGCCGCTGGCGGCGCGTCAGGGCGAAGCGCGGCGGCGCGGCCGCCACGGCCGGGCGGCCCCCGCTTCGCTTCGGCTGTCCCTTGCGCCCCTTGGCCATCGTCCCCCCGACCCCCGATGCGCGTCGGACCGACCCGAGCCATGCTAGCCATGGCGGAAGCGCGTGGGAGTCGAACCCACCTCGAGCTTGTCTAGAACCCGACGCCGGATTTGAAGTCCGGGAGGCCCACCGGGATCCTATGCGCTTCCGACCCCATGAATATCGGGTCGATCGAGTGTATCACCGTGGATGGAACGGGGCACAGCGCCGCGGCTGCCGGGGCGGCCTCGGCGCGCGGGGCCCGGCTATACTCGAGCCCCGTGACCCCTCACCGGCCCCGGGGCACCACCGGCCGAAGGCCGCCCGATCCCATCCGTCGGCGATTCCCCGCCCGGCCCCGGAGGCCCGACGGTCCGGCGCCGGGCGCCCGATGATCGACGACCCGGACGCCCGCCCCGCGATCACCCAGCGTCTCCTCGCGTGGCTCGGCGCGGCCGCGGTGCCGTTCCGCGTGCTCGAGCACGCGCCGGTCCGCACCAGCGCGGAGGCGGCCGCCGTCCGGGGCACGCCGCTCGAGGCGGGCGCCAAGGCGTTGGTGGTCCGCGCCGACGACCGCCCCATCCACCTGGTGCTCTCCGCCGACCGGCGGGTCGACAATGCGCGGCTCCGCCGGGTGCTCGGCGTCCGGCGGGTCCGGTTCGCCACGCCCGACGAGCTCCTGACCCTCACCGGCTGCGTCCCCGGCGCGGTGCCGCCCTTCGGCAACCTGTTCGGCCTGGAGGTGCTCGTCGACGAGGAGCTCACGCGGTGCGCGGAGATCGCCTTCAACGCCGGGAGCCGCGCCGTCTCGGTCACCATGCGATGCGGGGACATGGTCCGTCTCGCCGAGGCGCGCGTGTGTCGCTTCGCGGAAGGCTGCGCCGGCGGCGCGGCCGGCCCCGGACGGCGCTAGCCGCCCACGAGCGGCGGGAGCACGCTGACGACGTCCCCGGCGCTCAGGCGCACCGTCGGCTCTACGTCGCGACCGTTCACGAGGAGCAGACGCGGGATCTCGTCCGGGATCCGCAGCCGGCGCAGGAGGTCGTGCAGCGTCGCCCCCGCCGGCAGCTCGACCCGGGCCGGCCCCGTGCCGCCGCCGGGCGGCCGGTACTCGGCCAGGTTGGCGAAGAGGTGGACCTCGACCTCCATGGAGCCCGGGCTGAGCGACCGCGGCGGCGCGCCGCCGTCAGGCCGCGTAGATCTTTCGCAGCTCCGCCGCGGCCCACTTCACCGCGTCCTCTGGCGCCGCGCCCTGGAGGCTCCGGGCGAACATGTCGACGATGATGTACTTCGACAGCGCCTCGGTCGCCTTCCGACCCGGCGGGCCCGCGTGCCCGACCTGCCGCGCCGACAGGAGCGTCTCGCGAAACACGGTGGTCTTGGGGTCCTTCGTCCACAGGGGGTGATCGAAGTAGACCTTCGTCCCGGGAATCCCGAAGGTGTCCATCGTCTCGAAGTACTTGTCGAACTGGGCCCGGTCCATGTAGAAGCGGATGAACTCCTTGGCGACCTGCAGGTTCTTCGAGTACTTCATGACGCAGCTGTTCCAGGCCGGCAGCCAGTAGAACCGGCCGGCCGGGCCCTTGGGGAAGTGGCCGTGATTCGTGCCGCGGTACACCTCGGCCGCCTGCTTGCGCGCGGCCACGTAGATGCTGGGCGCGTTCCCGGTCAGTGAGATGTCGGACGACAGGAACGACCGGTTGTTGTTCGAGTCGTCCCAGCCAAGGCCACCCTCGTCGAAGACTTCCTTCCAGAGGACGTTGTTGAACTTGACCGCCTCGACCACGGCCTTGTCGTCGAGGACGACCGTCTTCCCGTCCTTGTCGACCTCCATGCCGCCCCACATCCAGACGAGCGGGTAGCACCAGTTGTTCGGGTCGTTGATGCTGTGGCCGAACGCCTGGCCGAACGGCTTCCCCTTGGCCTTCAGGACCCGCCCCGCGGCCCGGAACTCGTCCCACGTCTCCGGGTACTTGAGCCCGTGCTCCTTGAACCAGTCCTCGCGGTACGTGATGGCCCACGAGATGATGAACTGCGGCACGCCGATCCACCGCCCGCTCGCGAACGTGTTGACCTTCGCGTAGTCGGACCAGCCGCCCTGCCGGCGGCCGACCTCCTCGGCGACGTCGCTCACGTCGGCGAGGGACGCCTCGTAGAGATGGGGATGGTTGTTCGCGATGATGATGATGTCCGGGCCGGTCTGAGCCTGAACGGCCACCGTGACGCGCGCCTGGATGTCGTTCTGGTTGATCCGCTCGACCTGGACCTGCGCGCCTGTCTGCTTCCCGAATTCGGCGGCCTGCTGATCGAAGAGCGCGTCCGCCGCCGGCACGAAGTGCGACCACTGGAGGACGTGGAGCCGGGTCCCTCGCGGCGCAGCCGGCGCCTGCGCGTGCGCCAGGATGCCGGAGAGGCCCCCGGCGGCCACGGCCCCCGTCGTCGCCGCCGCGCCTCCGAGCCACCGTCGCCGCGTGATGGCGCCGCCTGCCGTTCGTCCGGGTCGATCGTCGTGTCTCATCGGCCCCCTCCCCTCACTCGAGCGAGCGTGTCGCGGATGACGCGGTGGTCCGGTCTTGCCGGAGACTCCCTGGCTCATTCTGCAGCAACCCGCCCGGAGAGGGAAATGGCGGGGGCGAGCCGGGCGCGGAACCGGGGCGAGTGCCCCTAGGGCGCGGCCAGACGGAGCCGAGCGCCGATCGCCAGCGGGTCCTCAAGGTCCATCCCGTTGAGCTGGGCGAGGGCCTGCGGCGTGACACGGTGGCGGGCGGCGATCGCCGAGAGCGTATCCCCCCGGCGGACGACGACCTCGCGCGGAGCGCCGGGCATCGGCGCCACGGGGGCGCTGGCGGCCACGGCCGGCGCGCTCGCTCCGGGGACCACGAGCTCCCGGATTCCGCGGAGGCGGCCCCCGGGCAGGTGGTTCAGCTCGGCCAGCCGCTGCGCCGTCACCCGGTACAGGCGCGCGATCTCGGCGAGGGACTGGTTCCGCCCGATCTGGTGCACCCGCCACGTCGGGAGGCTCGACGGTGCCGCGGCCTGGAGCGCCGCGTCGAACCGTGGGCCCGCACCGGGCGGCAGCCGGAGCGTGTAGCTCCCGAACGGGGGCGTGATCCGGGCGAGCAGCGACGGGTTCAGCTCGCGGATCTCCTCCACGGAGACGCCCGCCAGGCGCGCGATCGTGTCGAGGTCCAAGGACCGCCGGAGCGGGACCTCGTCGTAGGCGAGCGGGGCGGCAAGGGCCACGTCGAAGCCGTAGCGTGAGGGCGCCTGGCTGATCACCGCCGCGGCGAGGATCTGCGGCACGAACATCTTGGTCTCGTCGGGCAAGTGCCGTGTCTGGGTCAGCGCCCAGAAGTCGCTGGTCCGCGCGCGCTGGATCGCACGCCCCACTCGCGATTCGCCGGCGTTGTACCCCGCCTGGGCCAGGAACCAGTGGCCGAACAGCCCGTAGAGGTCGCCGAGGTACTCCGCGGCGGCGACGGTCGACTTCACCGGATCGAGGCGCTCGTCCACCCATCGGTTGATCACGAGGCCGTAGCGGCGCGCGGTGGCATCCATGAACTGCCACATGCCCTTGGCGCCGACCCGCGAGACGGCCCGCGGCGAGAACCCGGACTCGATCATCGCCGTGTAGGCGAGCTCCTCGGGCAACCCCTTTTCCCGGAAGATCCGCTGGATCATGGGCAGGTAGCGACCCGACCGGGAGATCCACATGCCGAAGCGCTCGCGGTCCTTGGCGACGAAATGGTCGATCAGCGCCTCCACCGGCGCGTTGACCACGACGGGATAGGTGGGGACCGCGAGACCGGGGGGGACCCGGACGGCCATGTCGGGGCGGGGATCGTCGACGACGGGCACCGCGAGGGCGGGCTCGGCCGGACCGGCGGGACGAGCCTCCGTTCCGGTGCCATCGTGGGTCTCGCCGCCTGCCACCCCCGCCGCCTCGTCGGCCGACGGCGCGAGGGCCTCGGGCGCAGCCGGGGGGCGCGGCGCGATCGGTGGCTCAGGGACGGCCGCGAGCCGGTAGCCCTCCGCTCCGAGCGGGATCTGGACGGGCTGGGCGAGAGTCGAGGGCGGGCACACCCCCGCCGACGCGGTGACCAGAGCCACCCCGGTCAGCGATGACTTGCTCCACCACAACCACGATCTTGCCCTCATGTGCTCGGTGCGGAGGACTGCAGGGAACCGACAACGGGAGTTTTCTAGCACGCGCCGCCCCGCGGTGTCAACCTGGAAAACAGCGCGGGATCACCTCGTAACTATGCGCCGATCAAGCGCGAACGGACCCGTCCCCTCAGCGAAGCGGGCCCACGAGCCAGCGCGCCCGGTCCGAGAGCTCGAGGCCGACCCGCTCGGCGGCGCCCACGCGGGCGCGCACCACCCAGACCTCGGCGTCCTTTGCCGGCGTGGCGGATCGAGGGGTGAACCGCTGCTGGCCGCGCACGGCGGTGGACCGGGCCTTCGGCTCCGAACGGAGCTTCTCGGCGCTGTACGCGGTCACCCGGGTCGCGACGAGCAGCCAGTCGCCCGACGGCAGATCGTCGAACGCGAAGAGCCCGGCAGGATCCGTCCGCTGGCGCCAGCGAGGCCGGGCTGCCACCGCCTCGGGTGATTCGGCCGCCGGCGGCTCGCCCCCGGGACCGGCTGGCCGGGCGCCCGGGGCAGGAGCAGGAGTTGCCTTGGCGGGGGGTGCCTTGGATGGGACCGGGATCGCCGGGGCGGCGGGCGCGCTGTCCTCCGCGGCCGACGGGGCGGGTGGGTTCTCACCGACGACGCGGGCCTGATGCACCGCGAGCGCCGCCAGGACGCGCGCCACGGCGGATTCGTACTGGGCCCCCGACGTCCGGGCGCTCTGCCGGATCCGCTCCAGCTCGGCGACCAGGGTC
This sequence comes from uncultured Candidatus Rokubacteria bacterium, assembly GCA_963812945.1. GTDB lineage: Bacteria > Methylomirabilota > Methylomirabilia > Rokubacteriales > DASRDR01 > DASRDR01. The sequence goes on from CAWEXD010000007.1 coordinate 167,544, forward strand.
GGCGTGGCCGGGTAGAGCGTCACCTCCACCCCGGCGAGGGGCGTCCAGGCGCCCGCGGGCGATTCCTCTTCGATGGCGAAGCGGCCCCACAGGACCCCGGGCGGGCCGAGACTCCGGAGCGCCGCCGCGACCTCGGCCACCGGATCCTCGCCAGCGGCCCGCGCCCCGCCCGGCAGGAGCAGGACCCCGGCGACGAGCATCACCAGGAGCGTCCCCGCGCCCCGGCCGCCCCTCGGGCTCACTCGCCGACCCGGGGCCCCGGACGACTGGATCGGGCTGCCGTCGGCCTGTCGGGGGCTCATGCGGGGCGGGTCTTCCACCGCCGATGGACCCAGAACCACTGCGCCGGATGGGCCCGGACCTGGCGCTCGATCGCCGCCGTGTAGCGGGCGGTGTTCGTCTCGATGTCGTGGTCGAGGTCGCCGGTGATCACCAGCGGGATCTCCGGCTCGAGGACCAGCTCGTGGTCGCCGTCGGGGAGCCGGTGGATGAACGCCGGCACCACGGGGGCGCGCGTCTTCAGCGCCAGGACCGCGAGGGCCCGGGACGTGGAGGCCGGGTGGCCCAGGAAGGGGACGAAGACCCCCCCTCGGCCGGCATCCTGGTCGAGGAGGATGCCGATGCACTCTCCCCGCGCGAGGGCTTCCCGGACGCCGACCACCGCCTCGCGCTTGGAGATGGCGCGGAGCCCGCTCCGCTCGCGGGCCCGCGCGATCAGGGCGTCCAGGTACGGGTTGTCGAGCGGGCGGACGACGACGCTCAGTCCGAAGCCCGCCAGCCCGTGCGTGGCGGCCAGGAGCTCCCAGTTGCCGAAGTGGGCCGTCAGGAAGAAGATGCCGCGGCCGCGCGCGAGGGCCGCCGCGATGTGCTCGGTCCCGCGGCCACGCACGCGGGTGAGCAGCGGCTCCACCGGGGCGAAGAACAACCGGCAACACTCCACGGCCGTGATCCCGAGGTTCTCGAAGGACTCCCGCGCCAGCGTCGCCCGCGCGCCCGGGGACAGGGTATCGCCGAACACCAGGGCGAGGTTATCCAGCGCGACCCGCCGGCGGCCCGACAGGAGTCGATAGGCCGCGCGCCCGAGCCCGGCGCCGAGCGCGCGCCCGGCCCTCGGCGAGAGTCGCCCCACGAGCCCGCCGACCACGGCGACCAGCGTCGCCACCGCCCGCTGGCCGGCACGGCGCCAAAGCGAGGCCGGCCGCCGTCGTCCCACGGTCCTACCGCAGCCAGCCGAGGAGCGCCGAGCTCGCGCCCGCGATGAGCGCGGTCGCCGGGATCGTGAGGACCCACGCCCACACGATCCGCCCCGCGATGCCCCAGCGCACCGCCGACAGACGGCTCGCGGACCCGACGCCGACGATCGCGCCCGTGATCGTGTGGGTCGTGCTGACGGGAATCCCGCCCAGGGCGGTGCCGATGAGCATCAGCGCCCCCGACGTCTCGGCGCAGAAGCCGCCCACCGGCTTCAGCCGGGTGATGCCCATGCCCATCGTCTTGACGATCCGCCAGCCCCCCGCGAGCGTCCCGAGCCCCATCGCCGCGTGAGCCGACAGCACCACCCAGAACGGGACGTAGAACTCCGGCCCGAGGTGACCGGTGGCGAAGAGGAGCCCCGCGATGATCCCCATCGTCTTCTGGGCGTCGTTGGTGCCGTGCCCCAGACTGTAGAACGCGGCCGACACGAGCTGGAGCCGCCGGAAGAGCCGATCCACGCGGCTCGGAGACGCGCGGTAGAACACGTGCATCACGGCGACCATGAGGATGAAGCCCAGCGCCATGCCGAGGAGCGGCGCGAGCACGATGAACAGCGCGGTCTTCGCCAGGCCGGGGAGGACGAGGCTCCCGAAGCCGGCCCGGGCCACCGCGGCGCCGGCCAGCCCGCCGATCAAGGCATGCGAGGAGCTGGACGGAATCCCCCCGAACCACGTGATCAGGTTCCAGGTGATCGCGCCGACGAGGGCGGCCAGGATCACCAGGGCGTCCACGCTCTCCGGGCGCACGATGCCCTTCCCGATGGTGTGGGCCACGCTCACGCCGAACCCGAACGCCGCGACGAAGTTGAAGAAGGCGGCCCAGACCACGGCCTGCGTGGGGCTGAGGACCCGGGTCGAGACGACGGTCGCGATCGAGTTGGCCGCATCGTGGAATCCGTTGATGAAATCGAAGATCAGGGCGACGACGATGATGAAGACGATCAGGACGACGGGCTCCATGGCGGCGGAGCTAGCCCATTTTGAGCATGATGCCCTCGATCACGTTCACGACGTCCTCGCACCGGTCCGTGACCTCCTCGAGGGTCTCGTAGATCTCCTTCCACTTGATCACCTCGATCGGGTCGGTCACATCCGCGAACAGGGCGGCGATGAGCTCCTTCAGCAGCCGGTCCGCTTCGTTCTCGAGCCGGTTCACCTCGACGCAGTGCTGGTGATAGGCCTTGCTGGACGTCCGGAGACAGTTCACGGCCGGCTGGACCGACTCCGCCGTCTTCACGATCACGTCGGCGAAGGCGCGGGCGCCCGAGGTCGGCTCCTTGATGCGGTAGAGGACCAGGCGGTCCGCGGCCGCCTCGATGAGATCCAGCACGTCGTCGAGCCGCGAGGCCAGCGCGTACACGTCCTCCCGGTCGAAGGGCGTGACGAACGTCGTGTTGATCTTCCGGATCAGATCGTGCGTCAGGACGTCGCCGGCGTGCTCGAGCTCCTTGATGGCCATGGCCTTCGCCGGCGCGTCCGAGAAGTCGAAGACCATCTCGCGGAGCCGCTCGGCGGCCGCCACGATGTTCTTCGCCTGCTCCTCGAAGAGGTCGAAGAAGCGCCCCTCGCGCGGGATGAGCCGAAACACGGCGGCTACCGGTGCCCGGCCACCGCGTCATCGCGCCGCGACCGGGCCCTCCACCACTCCACGCCGATCGGAATGAGCGAGAGGATCACGACCACGACGATGACGACGTGAATGTAGCGGCCGATGTCGGGGATCGCGTGGCCGAGGAGGTAGCCCGCCCACGTCATGCTGGTCACCCACCCGATCCCGCCCAGCACGTTGTACGCCAGGAACTTCCGGTACTCCATCTGGCCCACGCCCGCCACGACCGGCGCGAACGTCCGGATGATCGGGATGAAGCGCGCCAGCACGATGGTCTTTCCCCCGTGCCGCTCGTAGAACTCCCGCGTCCGCACCAGGTGCTTCTTGCTGAACCAGCGCGACTCCTCGCGCGTGAAGATGCGCGGCCCCGTCCGGTAGCCGATCGCGTACCCGACGCTGTCGCCCACGATCGCCGCGACGATCAGGAGCACGTTCAGCAGCCAGATGTTGAGCCCGCCGGCCGCCGCCACCAAGCCCGCCGTGATAAGCAGCGAGTCGCCCGGCAGGAAGAATCCGATCAGGAGCCCGGTCTCGGTGAAGACGATGGCCACCAGGGCGACGTACCCGCCCCACCGGACCAGCTCGAAGAGCGCGGCGGGATTCGTGAGCAGCTGGACGACGTAGTCGATCACGGGGCCCGACGACCGTCAGCGCGCCACGGCTTCGATGCGCATGCGGTAGAACGATCGCCACACGAACACGACCGAGACCGCGAAGAACAGCGCCGCCAGCGCCAAGGTGATGCCGGCGCCCCGCTCGGCGCTGAGCGTCACCGCCAGCTCCACGGCGAGCAGGCCGAACAGCGTGGTGAACTTGATCACCGGGTTCAGCGCCACCGACGACGTGTCCTTGAAGGGATCCCCCACCGTGTCGCCCACCACGGTGGCCGCGTGGAGGGGCGTGCCCTTCTCCTTGAGCTCCGTCTCGACGATCTTCTTCGCGTTGTCCCACGCGCCGCCGGCGTTGGCCATGAAGATCGCCTGGAACAGGCCGAACAGCGCAATCGAGATCAGGTATCCGATGAAGAAGTAGGGCTCGAGGAACGCGAAGGCCAGGGTCGCGAAGAACACCGTCACGAAGATGTTGAACATGCCCTTCTGCGCGTACTGCGTGCAGATCTCCACGACCCGCTTGCTGTCGGCCACCGAGGCCCTCGTCACCCCCTCCAGCCGGATGTTCGCCTTGATGAACTCGACCGCCCGGTAGGCGCCCGTGGACACCGCCTGGGTCGCCGCGCCCGTGAACCAGTAGATCATCGCGCCGCCCGCGATCATCCCCAGCAGGAACGGCGGGTGGAGCATCGACAGCTTGTCGAGGTTCTCGGTCAACCCGTGCGTGAGCAGCACGATGATGGAGAAGATCATGGTCGTGGCCCCGACCACCGCCGTGCCGATCAGGACTGGCTTGGCCGTCGCCTTGAACGTGTTGCCGGCCCCGTCGTTCTCCTCGAGGAGGGCCTTGGCCTTCTCGAAGTCGACGTCGAAGCCGTACTGCTGCCGGATCTGCTGCTTGATCCCGGGAATCTGCTCGATGACCGAGAGCTCGTAGACCGACTGGGCATTGTCCGTCACGGGGCCGTACGAGTCCACCGCGATGGTGACCGGGCCCATCCCGAGGAACCCGAAGGCCACGAGGCCGAACGCGAACACGGCCGGGGCGACCATGAGGCTCCCCAGGCCGGTGGTGCTGACCAGATACGCCACCCCCATGAGGACGATCATCGCCATCCCGATCCAGTACGCGCTGAAGTTGCCGGCGATGAAGCCCGACAGGATGTTGAGCGAGGCGCCGCCCTCCCGGGAGGCGGTGACCACCTCGCGGACGTGCCCAGACTCGGTCGACGTGAACACCTTGACGAGCTCCGGGATGACGGCGCCCGCCAGCGTCCCGCACGTGATCACGGTCGAGAGCTTCCACCACAGCGTGCCGTCGCCCAGGTCCGGGATCAGCAGATAGGAGGCGACGTAGGTCAAGAGGACCGACACGCCGGACGTCAGCCACACCAGCGAGGTCAGCGGCGTCTCGAAGTTCATGTGGCTGGCCCCGGCATAGCGGCTGCGCGTCATGGCGGCGTTGAGCAGGTACGACACGCCGCTCGCCACGATCATCAGGACGCGCATCATGAAGATCCAGACCAGCAGCTGGACCTGCACCGTCGGATCCTTCACCGCGAGGAGGATGAACGAGATCAGCGCGACGCCCGTGACGCCGTAGGTCTCGAAGCCGTCCGCGGTCGGCCCGACGGAGTCCCCCGCGTTGTCGCCGGTGCAGTCGGCGATGACGCCCGGGTTCCGCGCGTCGTCCTCCTTGATGTTGAACACGATCTTCATGAGGTCCGAGCCGATGTCGGCGATCTTCGTGAAGATCCCGCCCGCGATCCGGAGGGCCGCCGCGCCCAGCGACTCGCCGATGGCGAATCCGATGAAGCACGGGCCGGCGAACTCGCCCGGGATGAAGAGCAGGATGCAGAGCATCAGGAAGAGCTCGACGCTGATCAGGAGCATGCCGATGCTCATTCCGGACTCGAGCGGGATCGACGAGACCGGGAAGGGCCGGCCCTGGAGGCTCGCGAAGGCCGTGCGCGAGTTCGCCAGCGTGTTGATCCGCATCCCGAACCAGGCCACGCCGTAGCTGCCCGCGATCCCGATGACGCTGAAGAGGAGGATGATCGCGACCCGGATCGGCTCGAAGTGCAGCAGGATGCCGAAGTAGAGAACGATGATGACGGCGATGAATGCCTCGAGGACGAGGAGCAGCTTGCCCTGGGTCACCAGGTAGGTCTTGCACGTCTCGTAGATCAGCTCCGAGATCTCCGCCATCGACGCGTGCACGGGCAGCCGCTTGACCCGCCCGAAGATCACGAGCCCGAACACGAGCCCGAGGACACACACCAGGAGCCCGGCGAAGAGGAGCGTCCGCCCGTTGACCCCCATCAGCTCGATCGTGCCCATGTCGGGCATGCGGAGGCTCGCCTCGCCCCCGCCCGCGTGGGGCGCCGGGGCGGCCGCGGCCCCCGGGGCGGCGGTCTGGGCCAGGGCCGCCATGGGCGCCACCACGAGGACCAGGAGAGCGACGAGCAGACAGTGGGCCACCAGCGCCGCCGACCCGCGGCGGTCAGACGAACAGCGCATCCCGTTCATGTAGAGGTCTCCAGCAGCGAAGAGTGCCGTACCGAGTCGGACGTGAACCGGCGAACAGTATAGCAGAGGCCACTTGCTGGCTCGCGGGCCCCGCGTCTACGATGGATCATGCTCGACGCCTCGGGCGAGAGGCGCATCGGCCCCCGCCGCCCGACCCGCCACCGGCCGACGGCGTCGGCGGCCACTCCGACGCACCCGCTCTCCACTCGGACACCGCTCGAGCGCGGGCCCGCGCCGCGCGCCACGCGCGCCAACGCATGATCGAGGATCTCCTGCGGGATCCGTTCGGGGCCCTGCAGCAGCTCGTCCTGATGATCCCGGCGCTGCTGCTGGCGGTCACGATCCACGAGGTCGCTCACGGCTGGGTGGCCGACCGCCTCGGCGATCCGACCGCCCGGCTCGCGGGCCGGCTGACGCTCAATCCGCTCCCGCACATCGACCCGCTCGGCGCGCTGGCGTTCATCCTCGCCGGGTTCGGGTGGGCGCGGCCCGTGCCGGTCGACGCGCGTCACCTCCGCCGCCCGATGCGCGACATGGCGCTGGTGGCGGCCGCCGGGCCGCTGTCCAACTTCCTCGTCGCGTTCCTGGGGCTCGTCGCGCTGATCCTCGTCGCGCGCTCCGTCAGCGCGCCCTACATCGCGGAGCCCCTGGTGGGCACGTTGCGGCACATCTACCGGTTCAATCTCGGGCTGGCGATCTTCAACCTGATCCCGCTGCCGCCCCTCGACGGGGGGCACTTCCTGCCCTATTTCTTTCCCCGGGCGTCCTGGCCGCTCCTCGCCCGCCTCGAGCAGTACGGTCCCATGATCCTCTTGCTGCTCGTCTTCTCCGGCGCGACGCGCTACATCATGGGACCGCTCTTCACGCTCGTGCACACGCTCTATCTCAGCATCGTCGCCGCGATCCTCTGACACGCCGGCGGGCCGGCGCGCCGGCTCCCGAACGCACGAAGGGCCCGGATCCGAGTGGATCCGGGCCCTCGTGAAGTAACCCCGGCAGCGACCTACTCTCCCACGCCGTTACCAGCGCAGTACCATCGGCCCTGGAGGGCTTAACGGCCGTGTTCGGGATGGGAACGGGTGTGGCCCCTCCGGTATGACCGCCGGGAATCGGCAATCCTCATACGCGATCCTCGAGCGCCGTCACGTCGAATCGGAATTGGAAAGAAGCCATCCGCGGTCAAGCCGCACGGCCGATTAGTACCGGTCAGCTGAACCCTTTACAGGGCTTACACCTCCGGCCTATCAACCTGGTCATCTTCCAGGGGCCTTCAGAGGCTTACGCCTGGGAGGTCTCATCTTGAGGCGGGTTTCGCGCTTAGATGCCTTCAGCGCTTATCCCTGCCGCACATAGCTACCCAGCACTGCCCCTGGCGGGACAACTGGCACACTAGAGGTGCGTCCACCCCGGTCCTCTCGTACTAGGGGCAGCTCCTCTCAAACCTCCTCCGCCCGCGAGAGATAGAGACCGAACTGTCTCACGACGTTCTAAACCCAGCTCACGTACCGCTTTAATGGGCGAACAGCCCAACCCTTGGGACCTGCTCCAGCCCCAGGATGCGATGAGCCGACATCGAGGTGCCAAACCTTGCCGTCGATGTGAACTCTTGGGCAAGATCAGCCTGTTATCCCCGGAGTACCTTTTATCCGTTGAGCGATGGCCCTTCCACTCGGGACCACCGGATCACTAGGCCCGGCTTTCGCCTCTGCTCGACTTGTAGGTCTCGCAGTCAGACCGGCTTTTGCCCTTGCACTCGACGCACGATTTCCAACCGTGCTGAGCCGATCTTGGGGCGCCTCCGTTACCATTTGGGAGGCGACCGCCCCAGTCAAACTGCCCACCTGCCACTGTTCCCGATCCGGATCACGGACCCAGGTTAGAGCCCTAGCACAGTCAGGGTGGTATCTCAACGTCGGCTCCACCGACACTAGCGTGCCGGCTTCAAAGCCTCCCACCTATCCTGCACAGACTCCGCCAAAGCTCCATGACAGGCTACAGTAAAGGTTCACGGGGTCTTTTCGTCTACTCGCGGGAAGCCAGCATCTTCACTGGCGCTACAGTTTCACCGGGTCTCTCGCGGAGACAGCGGCCAAGTCGTTACGCCATTCGTGCAGGTCGGAACTTACCCGACAAGGAATTTCGCTACCTTAGGACCGTTATAGTTACGGCCGCCGTTTACCGGGGCTTCGGTCGAGAGCTTCGCCTTGCGACTAACCCCCTTCCTTAACCTTCCGGCACCGGGCAGGCGTCAGACCCTATACCTCCTCTTACGAGTTGGCAGAGTCCTGTGTTTTTAGTAAACAGTCGCTTGGCCCTCTTCACTGCGACCCCTTCGGGCTCAACACCCTAGTGGGGCACCCCTTATCCCTAAGTTACGGGGCAATTTTGCCTAGTTCCTTCGCGAGAGTTCTCCCGAGCGCCTTAGGATTTTCTCCTCGCCCACCTGTGTCGGTTTACGGTACGGTCGCCTCAGTGACTCCCTAGAGGGTTTTCTTGGCAGTCTGGGATCGGCCCGTTTATGGCCCGAAGGCCTCCCCATCACTTTTCAGGGTTGATGCCCCAACGGATTTGCCTGTCGGAGCCCCCTACGAGCTTGGACCCGCACGACCAATCGCGGGCGGTGCCTACCCTACTGCGTCACCCCATCGGTGATAGCGCCACTGCGGCGGTACAGGAATATTAACCTGTTGCCCTTCGCCTACGCCTCTCGGCCTCGGCTTAGGACCGACTAACCCTGGGCGGATTAACCTTCCCCAGGAACCCTTAGGCTTTCGGCGAGCAGGTTTTTCACCTGCTTTTTCGCTACTCGTGCCGGCATTATCTCTTCCGCTTCGTCCAGCAGTCCTTACGGTCTGCCTTCGACCTGGTGCGGAATGCTCCCCTACCGCTCGATGGCTTGCGCCACCGAACCCGCAGCTTCGGTATCGGGCTTGAGCCCCGTTGAATTGTCGGCGCAGGATCGCTTGACCAGTGAGCTGTTACGCACTCTTTAAAGGATGGCTGCCTCTAAGCCAACCTCCTGGCTGTCTCGGCGACCCCACATCCTTTCCCACTAAGCCCGAACTTGGGGACCTTAGCTGGCGGTCTGGGCTGTTTCCCTCTTGACGACGGAGCTTATCCCCCGCCGTCTGACTCCCACGCTTGAAGATGCGGCATTTGCAGTTTGGTTGGGATCGGTAATCTGGTAGGACCCCTAGCCCATCCAGAGCTCTACCACCGCGTCTTATACGTGAGGCTAGCCCTAAAGCTATTTCGGGGAGAACCAGCTATCTCCGAGTTTGATTAGCCTTTCACTCCGACCCCCAGCTCATCCGAGCTGTTTTCAACCAACAACGGTTCGGGCCTCCACAGGCTGTTACACCTGCTTCACCCTGGCCAGGGGTAGATCACTCGGCTTCGGGTCTGCTCCGTGCGACTGGACGCCCTATTCGGACTCGCTTTCGCTACGGCTCCGCGCTCTCCGCGCTTAACCTCGCCACACAGAAGCAACTCGCCGGCTCATTATGCAAAAGGCACGCGGTCAGGCCTTCCGTCTTGCGACGGCATAGCCCTCCCACCGCTTGTAGGCAGACGGTTTCAGGTTCTATTTCACTCCCCTCGCCGGGGTTCTTTTCGCCTTTCCCTCACGGTACTGGTGCACTATCGGTCGCCAGGTAATGTTTAGCCTTGGAGAGTGGTCTCCCCAGATTCCCACAGGATTTCTCGTGTCCCGTGGTACTTGGGAGCCGGGTCCAGGGAGTCCGAGCCGTTTTCGCCTACGGGGCTATCACCCGCTCTGGCGGAACTTTCCAGATCCTTCAGCTAACGGTCGGTTTTGTAACTCCCCGACGAGTCCGCAGCTCGTCAGACCCAGTCCCGCAACACCCGGCCGGCAACGCCTGCGGGCTATCACGCCGGTCGGGTTTTGGCTCCTCCCCGTTCGCTCGCCGCTACTTGGGGAATCGCGGTTGCTTTC
>CAWEXD010000008.1:0-4054983 GCA_963812945.1 uncultured Candidatus Rokubacteria bacterium
CGAAGAAGATGAGCGGCACCGCGGTCGCGACGAGCCCGAGCGCCAGGGCAGGCTCGACGCCCGGTGGAGGATCCGTCGCGCCACCTGCCACGCGAGCGACAGCGTCGCGAGGCTGCCGAGGAGCGGGATCAGGCGAAGCGCGTGCTCCCCGTCACCGAAGAGCGTGACGGCGGCCTTCTGGAGCAGGAGCCAGCCCGGCGGCGCCATCTGCCGGTAGTCGAGCGGCCCGAGGAGTCGGCCGAGGGGACGGTCGACGATGTTGAGGGCCAGGTTCGCCTCGTCGGCCCAGAGCGAGGCCCCGGCGGAGTACTGCCAGAGCCGGAGGGCCGCGCCGAGGACGCCCAGAGCGGCCGGGAGCATCCACGGTCGCCGCGGCTCACGATCGGACTGGAGAGATCACGCTTCTCGGAGACTACCATCCCGATCGCCGCCGCCCCGCGTCGTTGTCGGTGGTTCCGGGCGGGTCTATCATCGATCTCTGATGACCCGCAGCACAGCTGCTTCAGCTGTCCGCCGGGGTGGTCCTGCTCGGCGGCGCGATCGCGGGAGCCGCCTACTGGAGCCGGAGCAGCCCGGCCGTCGGGCCCGACGCCTTTCCCGTGAGCCGGCCGTCGGCGCTCCTTGCGGCGTCGGAGTTCGAGCTCCTCGATCTCGCCGGCCAGCCCGTGCGACTCCGCGACCTCCGGGGCCGCGTGGTGCTCCTCAACTTCTGGGCGACCTGGTGCGTGCCGTGCCGCGAGGAGATGCCGGCGCTCGAGACGCTGTCGCGCGAGCTGGGTCCGCGCGGCCTCGCCGTCGTGGGCGTGAACTTCAAGGAGTCGCGCGCGAGGTCGAGGCCTTCGTCCGCGAGCACGCGCTCCGCTTCCCGATGCTCCTGGACTGGGAGGGCGGACCGGCCAGCTCTACCAGGTCTTCGCGCTGCCGGCGACGTTCGTGGTCGACCGCCAGGGCATGCTGGTCGGCACGGTGCTCGGCATCCGGGACTGGGTCGGGCCGGCGCGCGGGCGTACCTCGACCGGCTCCTCGCCGTCCCGCAGGCCGAGCCGCCGTGCCGCAACGCTGCCGCGGCGACCGGGCTGTTCGAGCTACTCCACCGCGTGGCCTGGGAGTGGGCGTGGCGGCCGGCGGTCGTCCTGTCGGTGGGCCTTCTGGCGGCGCTCTACGTTCGGGGGTGGTGGTGACTTCGTCGCCTTCCGCGCACCCGTGACGCGGCGCCCGCGTGGCGGCTCGCGGCCTACCTCGTCGGCCTCGCGAGCGTGATCGTGGCGCTCTGCTCTCCCCTCGAGCTCCTGTCGGAGCTGTCCTTACCGCGCACATGGTCCAGCATCAGCTCCTGATCATGGTGGCGCCGCCGCTCCTCCTCCTCGGCGAGCCCTTTCCGCCGATCCTGTGGGTCGCTGCCGCGCCGACTCCGGCGGCGCGTGGCGAGCGTGGTGACGCGGCCCGGCCTGGTCCGTCGCGTCCTGGGTGTCCTGACCTGGATGCCGGTGACGGGCGCCCTCTACACTCTCGTCCTCGTGGGCTGGCACTATCCTCCGGCCTACGAGGCAGCGCTCCGGCAGCCGGTGCTCCACGACATCGAGCACTTGAGCTTCTTCGGGCGGCCGTGCTCTTCGGTGGCCTGGTGGTCACCCGGCGCCCCGGTTCCGCCACCTCACGAGCGGGGTGATGTACGGGGCCCGTATCGGGTATCTGATCCTGGCCACGGCGCAGAACACGCTGCTGGGCGCCGTGCTCGGGCTGGCGGAGCGCGAATTCTACCCGTCCTACGCGGCGGCGCCGCGGCTGCTCCTGGACTGGAGCGCGGTCGACGACCAGGCGTTCGGCGGCGGCGTGATGTGGTCGGGCAGCCACATGTTCCTGCTGGCCGTGCTCGTCCTCCTGCACCGGGCGATGGACGCCGAGGGGCGGAAGGCGGATGCACGGGTCCGCCCCATCGTGTAGGATTCGCACAATCCATGCTGGATATCGGGTTCCAGGAACTCGCCGTCATCGGCGTCCTCGCCCTGCTGATCTTCGGGCCGGATAAGCTCCCCGACCTGGACGCCGGCTGGGTCGGGCCATGCGGGAGTTTCGGCGGGCGAGCGACGAGTTCCGGTCGACCGTCGAGCAGAACCTCCAGATGAACGTCGACACGGACATCTCGCCGCCGTCGCGGGTCGAGCCCACGCCGGCCAGCCCCACGGACACCAGCGCCGCCGTGCCGACGGGGTTGCCGGGCAGGGGACTGACGGCCCGGCCACCGAGATCGGCGGGCCCCGACGACACGAAACCGTCCGACGGGCCGCTCGAGCCGTTCTGGACCAGCCGGGGTGGCCGGCTGCTTCATCGGCGGGAGTGCTCGTGGCGGGCCCGCGTTCCCGAGTCGGAGCGAATCCCCCTCAAGACGGTGCACGACGGCTGGGACCAGGGCCTCAAGGCGTGTCCGGCGTGCGTCCCGCCGGAGGTTGACCTCCCCTCCTGACCCCCTTCCTGACCGGGTGGAGCCGGCGGGCTCTTTTTTCTTGACGCATCAACGGGTGTTGACTACACTCCTGGCGGGAGGAACACCCATGGACCCACAGCTCACCCAGCGCCAGCGCGAGGTGCTCGACTTCATCCAGACGTTCTCCGAGACGCACGGCGTGCCGCCCACGGTGCGCGAGATCGGCGGGCGCTTCCACGTGACGCCGCGGGCCGCCTTCGATCATCTGAAGGCGCTCGAGCGGAAGGGCTATCTCAAGCGGCGCGCCACGGCGGGCCGGACCTCGCGGGCGCTCGACCCTGGCGGTGCGGCCTCCGTCGAGGCACGAGGTGCCGATCCTCGGCCGTATCGCCGCCGGCGCGCCGCTCCTCGCCGAGGAGAATCGCGACGGCGCGCTGCCGCTCGATCCGCGTGGGTCGGCGGGCGGGCGACGACGTCTTCGGCGCTCCGGGTCCACGGCGAGAGCATGATCAACGCGCACATCGTCGAGGGCGATCTCGTGCTCGTCCGGCGCCAGGACCACGCTCAGTCGGGGGACATCGTCGTGGCGCTGGTGGACGGCGAGGCGACCGTCAAGCGGGTCGCGCGCGAGCCGCACGCGGTCGTCCTGAAGCCGGAGCATCCGACCATGGCGCCGATCGTCATCCGGGAAGGGGAGAAGGACGTGCGGATCGTCGGCAAGGTCGTGGGGTTGGTCCGTGGCCTCTGAGCGCGCGCGCCGCTCGACCGTCGCCCCGCGGAGTTCGGGGGGCCGCTGCCGGCGCGCCTCGGACGCCAGCCGGCGATCGACGCACGCCGCTCGCGGCGCGTCAACCGCATCGGCGCTCGGACGTGCATCGCTGACGCGCCGGTCGACGAGCGATGGGGCCGCGGTCGCCGGCGCCTCGCGTCGGCGAGCCTCGTCGTCGCCGCGCCAGCTCGAGCTGGGCGGCGCGCGTGCCCGCCGTCGCGACACGCGCTCGCCCCGCGCCGCCGCCTTTTTTTTGGTCCATCGTGGCTCAACACCTGGCAAGGGCGGCGGCGGGATCCCGCTCCGCGACGTGGAAGCGGCGTGGCGGGGCGGGCGCCGTCGCGCTCTGGGCGCTCGCCTTGTCGCTGCTGGTGGCGTAGGCTTTCCCGCGAGAGGCCGCGACCGTGCTGGTCTCTCGCGGCTCGCCGCGTGCGAGCGATCGCCGCCTCATCCTGCGGTTGACGCGTGTCCGGCGGGTCCGTATCCTTCCTCCCCGTGACCACGCCCCGCGTCTCCACGGGCTTCGTCGGCTCGACGCCATGCTCGGCGGCGGACTCCTGCCCGGCACGCTCACCGTCGTCTACGGCGCCACCGGCATCGGCAAGACGCACCTGGGCCTCACGTTCGCCGACCATGGCCGCGCCGCCGACGGCCGCCGGGGCCTGATCGTGGACCTCAACGCCCGCGGCGATTCCCAGCAGCACGGCCCGTACGCCGCCCGGCTCCACGGCTGGACGCTCCGGCGCTGGACCCACGCGGTCCTGCCGATGACCGACCCGTACCCGCCGCCCGCCCAGCTGGAGGCGCCGTACCTGGACGTCTTCCCGTGGGTGGGCCGGCGGACCGACTACGAGGTCGCGTCGGGCGACGGGCGCGAGTTCGACTGGGGGTGGAAGGCCGCCTACGCCCGGGCCCTCTACATCGCGCGGCCGTTCTTCTACTTCCACTTCGCCGCCGGCGTCGCCGGGTGGTGGTGGACGGGATCGAGCCGTTCGCGAGCGAGGACTCCATCCAGCTCTTCATCATCGACGAGCTGTACCGGAAGGTGATCCATCGCGACGCCGAGACGCTCGGCATGGAGATCTGCCTGCCGGTGTGGCAGCACCGGGCGTTCATCGACGGGCACCGCTACCCGCACGAGGCCATCTCGACGGTGCTCCTGGTGACGACCGAGGAGACGCGGCTCGAGGACCTGATCGCGCGGAAGATGGGGGCGGGGGACATGGGGGCGGTGGCGAACACCGTGCTCCTCATGGGCCGCGAGAAGGTCGGGCTCGCGCCTCGGCCGGTTCCTTGTGTCGCCAAGCACCGCGGCCAGCGCGATGAGCGACGAGATCGTCGAGTACCGCATCGGCGAGCACGGCCTGGAGTTCGGCTGAGCGGGCCGGAGGCCGCGGGCTCGGGCGTCCGCGGTCAGGCGGATCTCGAGCGTGGCGCGACCGCGCCTTCCGCCGGCTGCCCGGCCGGCGCGTCCGCAACGAGCGCGACGCGCTGGCGTTCGTCGAGGCCGTGGGCCTCTGCTCGACGTTCTACCGCTTTCCGGACGGCCTCGCCTGTCTGTGGGAGGGCGTGGCCGGCCGTCGCGATCCCCGCTGGCCCCGCCACTCCCACCACGACGCCGCCGTCGGCCGGACCTGGGACCTGAAGGACCGGCTCCCGGCCCGGCGCGCGGTCTACTACGGGAAGCTCCTCCGGGGCCGCCCGGTGCTGGTCGCGCTCGACCTCTTCCCCGCCTTCTACGCGCTGGTCCGCGGGCGCCAGCGCGCCCGCGACTACCGGGGCGAGTACGAGGCGGGGCGGCTCTCCCTCACCGCGAAGCGGCTCATGGACGTGCTGATCCGCCGCCACCCGCTCTACACGCGCGAGTGGCGGGCCGAGGCGCTCCTGCTCGATCCCGGGGCGACGCGAGAGTTCGAGCGGGCGGTGGCCGAGCTCCAGCAGGGGCTCTGGGTCGTCAAGACGGAGGAGCGCTACGAGCCCTCGTTCTCGTACCGCTGGGACCTCGTCGAGGCCTGGCTGCCGGAGGGTGTCGGGAGGGCCGCCGCCTCGCGCGCCCCGCCGCGGTCCGCCGTCTCGTCGGCCGGTACCTGGCCGGCGCCGGCTGGGCCACCGCCCGCGGGCTCGCCCGGCTCTTCTCGCTGTCGCGCGGCGAGGTGGAGGCGGCCGTGGCGGCGCTCGCGCGGGCGGGAGAGGTGCGCACCGGGGTGGCGGTGGCGGGACTCCCCGCCGAGTGGTGATCCACCGGGCGCGGCGTGCCGCCTGAATGGACCCGCCGGCCGGCTTCCGCTACATCGACGCCCACACGCACCTCCACCCGCCGCGGCTCTTCGCCGCGATCCGGCGCTGGTTCGACGAGCACACCGACTGGAACCTCCGCGGCCCCTCCGAGCCGGCCGCCGTCGCCGCCGCCCTGCGCGCGGCCGGGGTGGAGCGCTTCGTCTTCTTCTCCTACGCGCACCGGCCCGGGATGGCCCGCGAGCTGAACCGCTGGCTCCGCGACGCCGGCGACCGCTTCCCGACGGGATCCCGCTCGGCACGGTCCACGCCGCCGACGACGATCCGGGGGCGGTCGTCGAGGAGGCGTGCGGGAGGCTCGGCCTGGCCGGCCTCAAGCTCCACATCCAGGTGCAGCGGTTCTACCCGGACGATCCCCGGCTCGACCCCGTGTACGAGCGGCTGGTGGCGCTCGAGCGGGTGCTGGTGATCCACGTCGGCACGGGGCCCCACACCAACGAGTTCACCGGCCTGGCGCGCTTCGCCGGCGTCCTCGCCCGCTTCCCCGCGCTCCGGGCGGTGATCTGCCACATGGGCGCGTTCGAGACGCGGCTGGCGCTCCCTGCTCGAGCGCTTCCCCCACCTCCACCT
The DNA here is from genome assembly GCA_963812945.1 of uncultured Candidatus Rokubacteria bacterium. Taxonomy (GTDB): domain Bacteria; phylum Methylomirabilota; class Methylomirabilia; order Rokubacteriales; family DASRDR01; genus DASRDR01. The sequence continues at coordinate 6,060 of CAWEXD010000008.1, forward strand.
GGACACCACGATGGCGATGACGCCGGTGACCATCCCGTACACCGGGATCGATCCCGCGGTCGTGCTGAACGAGGACCTGGTGCGCCACGGCGACCGCATCGTCTTCGGCAGCGACTTCCCGAACCTGCCGTATCCCTACGAGGAGGAGCGCCGGGCTGTGGGCCCGCGACCTGCCGCTCGACGTCTACCAGCGGATCTTCCGCGACAACGCGTGCCGCTTCTTCGGGGTCAGACTTTGACTTCGGGACAACTCCTGGCGCGCCGCGTCGAGAAATGTCCGGAAGTCGGGGTCTGACCCCCGTTTAGGGCCGCGCGGCGCGGAGGAGGGCGAGGGTCTCTCGAGCGGTGTCGTGCGGCGTGAGGGCCCGGATCACGACGTCGTCCAGGGCGGAGCTCCCACCGGGCGAGCGCGTCGGGCACGTCGGCGGGGGAGGTCGCGGCGACGGCCGTGATCACCGGCGGCACGCCCATCCGCGCGAAGTGGGCCGCGTAGGCGGGGATCGCGTCGTACCGGGCGCCCTCCACCTCGAGCCGGGCGGCGCTCGAGGGGCCGACCGCGACGCGGACGTAGCCGGCGAGCCGCGGCGGGCGCGCTGCGCCGCCGCGGCGCCCGCGCGGACCCACTCGGCTGACGTGCGCGCGTGCTCCGGCGTCAGCCAGTTGAACAGCACGCCGGCTTCGGCCACCTCACCGGCGAGGTGGCACATGCGCGGCCCGAGCGCCGCGACGTAGAGCCGGCTCGGGAGCTCGCCCGTAGCGCCGCGATCCCCGCCTGCACGCTCGCGAGGGACCCGGGGTTCGGGCTCCCGACGCCGAGGAGCAGGCGGTCGAGGGGGGCGTTCGCCCGGACGTCCGCGACGATGCGGTCCGGGCCGTGCGTGTGGAGGGGGATGACGCCGACCCCGAGCGCGATGTGCGTGGTCTCCGCGGCGGCGAGGGCGAGCGCGGCCAGCCCGTCGACCGAGCCGGATAGTTCACCCAGAACGACGTGTACCCGGCGGCCTCGGCGCCGCGGGCGGATGCCGCGGTGACCCGGGCGCCACGCCGGCGTAGACGGCGAAGCCGCGACCCATCAGGTGCCCGCGCGGCGCAGCGTCAGCTCGAGGTTGCCGGGCGCGGCCGGGCGCGACCCGACTCCACCTCGTGCACGGTCTCCACCACGGCCCGCGACACGGGCGTCGCCACGCCGCACGCTCCTGCCCGCGGGCGACGACGAAACCGTTCATGTCGTCGATCTCCGTCCGGCGCCCCTTGGCGACGTCCTGGCCATCGAGGCGCGCCAGCTTCGGCCGCCCGCCGCGGTTGGCGTCAGCAGCCGGTCGAGGCCGTCCCGCGTCTCGGGTTGCCCGGCACCGCCCATCGCTCCGCGGGCGCGCCCGCGAACGCCGGCACGCGGTGGCCCAGGGCCAGGCCGACGCGGGCGGACTCGGCGGCGAGGCCGATCATGAGCGTCCGGCCCACCTCGCTGGACGCCACCTCGAGGGAGCCGAGCCCGGACATCGCCTGGAGCGGATTGCTCATCGCGTTCTGCGAGAGCTTGGCCCAGCGCTCTCCCCAGAGGTTGTCGGTCGCCCGCGCGCCGTCGATGATGGCGAGCATCTCCGCGAGCTCCTCGGTGCGCGACGAGACCCGCTCGTCGCGCTCGCCGACGCGGAACACGTCGTGTCCGCCGCCCCGGCCCTGCTCGTACGCCGCGCTCCACCTGGCCCGGCGCCCAGACCGCGACGCCGATCTTCGACATGACGAGGCCGACGGCGCGCCCTGCGCCCGCCACCTGCGCCACGACCGGATCGGGCCAGCAGTTCTGCGCGCAGACGACGTACCCGTGCGGCGCCATGTGGCGCAGCGCGAGCGGCGCCGCCCACGCGGTGTCGTACGCCTTCATCGCCACGACCACGATCTCGAAGTTGTCGCTGGGAGGCCGGCGGCCTCGTGCAGGTGCACCGCGGTGGGCCGCGCCTCGAACGGCTCGTGCGGTCCCGTCGCCCGGATGCCGCGGGCGCGGATCGTTCGACCTGCTCGGCCCAAGGATCCACCAGCGTCACACATCGTGCTCGGCGCGTGAGAGGAGGCGCCCAGATAGCTGCCTGATCGCGCCCGCCCCGACGAACAGGATCCGCTTCGCCACGGTCGATCCTCCGTTCCGCAGGTGCTGGTGATCCGCGCGTCCTGGCGATTGTCGGGGAGCGAACCGGAGCCGGCAAGACGTCTGGCGGGGCCACCGTAACAGGCGGTCCGGACCCGGTCAGGCGAGGCGCGAGCGCGAAGGGACGGGGGCGATCCCTGCGTTTGCGTCGGGCCTCGGCCGGCCACTACACTGGACGGCACGACGCACAATGAATGACGACGGAGGATCCGGGATGAACCGTTCGCTCACGATCGCTCGCGCGGCGGCCCTCACGCTCGCGCTGGCCGTTTCGGCGACGTCCTCCCGTCCGCCGGCCGGGCTGCCTCCGGCGACGCCAGGGGCACCATCATTCACCGGGCCACGACGGTGACGCTCGCGCACGCGTATCTCGTCACGGGGCCCGACGGGCTCGATCCTAAGAAGACCGTGCGGCGCATCATTCTCTCCGCGAAGGACGTCGGCGCGGAGGTGCGCGCGTGCCAGACGATGAGCTGCGCCGACGGCGAGCTGATGGAAGGTCTGGTCGTCGACATCGACGGCGGCCCGCGCCTCAACTACTGGATGACCGTCAACAATCAGCTCGTCCAGTACTCGGGCACGAAGCCGCCGGTTGCGCTCCGGGTCAGCGCCGACGAGCCGAAGCGGCTGGCCGGCACGCTGGCCTTCGACGACGCCCAGTCGGGCGGGCCGAAGGTCGACGTGGAGTTCGACGCTTCCCTGGTGAAGGAGTTCAAGGCCGCGCGCTGACGGTCGCCGCGCCGTCTCCGCCGCCGCCCGGCCTGGTCACTGTCATGACGTCTCCAGCTAACCCGTCCACGGTGACCCTTGCGCGCGCCGATCGCCTCCGGCCGCTTCTCGGCGCGATTCTGGAGAGCCTGGACAGGTCCGGTCTGGCTGGTTGGTGGACCGGTGCGGGACCTGCTCCTCGAGCGCCCGTTGCGCGACGTGGACCTGGCGCTGGCAGCGGGCGGCCTCTCCGCCGCCCGCCCGACTGGCCGAGCGGCTCGGAGGCGCGTTCGTCCCGCTCGGCGAGCGTCACGGTATGGCGCGCGTCGTCCTGCCGGGCCCGCCGCCCTTCCACGTGGACCTGGCCGAGCTCCGCGGGCCGACCCTCGAGGCCGACCTGGCGGCGCGCGACGTGACCATCGACGCGCTCGCCGTCGATCTCGCCGCGCTGCTGCAGGGACCCGCCGCGATCCGGGACCCGACCGGCGGCGTCGCCGATCTCGCCGCCGGTCGACTTCGCGCGTGCCGGCCGTCCGCATTCGCGGACGATCCGGTGCGCGTCGTCCGCCTGTTGCGGCTGGCCCATCAGCTCGACTTCGCCGTCGAGCCGGAGACCGAGGGGCTCGCGCACGGAGCGGCCCCCGCTCTCGTGTCCGTCGCAGGGGAGCGGGTGCGGGACGAGCTGACTCACGTCCTGCGGCTGCCGCGGAGCGCGCCCGCAATTCGCCAGGCCGACGCGTGGTCGGTGCTCGACGTGATCCTTCCGGAGGTCGCCGCCATGCGTGCCGCGACTCAGTCGGCGCCGCATCGCTTCACGGTGTGGGAACACTCGCTCCGGGCGCTCTCGGCTGCCGATGCGCTCGGAGAGCATCTCGACCTGCTGGCGCCTCACGACGCGCGGGTCGCGGCCTCGTTCGCCGAGCCGATGGGAAGCGGCCTCACGCGCCGGGAAGTGTGGAAGCTGGCGGTCCTGCTGCACGACGTGGCGAAGCCGGAGACGCGCAGCGTCGACCTCGACGGCCGCACCCGCTTCATCGGCCACGACCGGCTCGGGGCCGAGCGGGTGACGGCGATTGCCGCGCGGCTGCGCTGGCCGGGCCGCGCCCGCGAGGTCCTGGCCCTGCTCGTCCGCCAGCACCTCCGGCCAATGCACCTCGGGATGCTCGACGAGGTCAGTCGCCGCGCCCGCTACCGGTTTCACCGCGACGTGGGCGAGGAGGTCGCCGCGCTCGTCTGCCTGACGATTGCCGACGCGGCTGGTACCGACGGCCGGCCCCCCGACCTCGTCTACCGTGGCGCGACCCGGGTGCTCCTCCAGTCCTTCCTCGAAGGCGAAGCGCCGGCGGCTGCGGAGGCGGCCGCGCCGCCCCTCGTCCGTGGGAGGGGACGTCATGGCGGCCTTCGGGCTCCCGCCGGGACCGGCGGTGGGACGCGAGCTCCAGCGGGCCCGCGAGGCCCAGGCGCTCGGGCTCGTGCGGACCCGAGAGGAGGCCCTCGCATGGCTCGCCCGGGAGCGCGCGGCGCCGCCCGACACGCCCGCGAGCGATTCATCCCTGCCGACACAGTAGGGCACGTGGCTGCGGACTGGCGGCGGCCACGATTTGACAGTGCGGTCGAACGGAGCCTAGAATCCTCGGTATGCGGGCGTAATTCAGCGGCAGAATGCCAGCTTCCCAAGCTGGACGTCGCCGGTTCGATTCCGGTCGCCCGCTCCATCCTGACGGGGGTCACAGCTCGTGCTGTGACCCCCCGTCGCCATTGCTGCCCAAATGCTGCCTGGCGCACCGCGTCACGGAACCTGCGCGCCTTCCGGGTCGGGCTCGTCAACATAGCGTTGTGCCTTCCGCTCCGTCCGGGTTGCCGTCCCGCGCTGCAGTGCTTCGCTTGAGATGAGTCCATTGCACCAGAGACAGCCAGAAAACGGCGTGACGGGTCGCGACCTAGCAAAGACGGATCCGACCTCGGTTCGCGTCTCGGGCGACCCGCTTCGAGACCGCCACCTTCGTCGCTGCCATCTGTGCTCCGAACTGGCGAAGCCAATCCGGGCGGGTCTCCTCCGTGAACCACGTCCATGCGTCGGCCGGAGAAATAGTTCGTCCGCACAAACGGCTGAAACGAGTTCATGGCTGGGCCGGCACACGGATCCAGCGCGCGACAGACGGAACGCCGGCAGTGTTGGCGATGAACAGCATGTAATACCCGGGCGGCAGCACGTCCCCGGCGACCGGCGGCTGGACCATGACCGCCGCGCGGGTCTTGTCGATGATCGCCAGGCCCACGTACCGCTGATCGGAGTTGATCTGGTGCGTCGTTGACCCTTGGCGGATCAGCGCGACGCGATCGACCTTCTCCGCGTCCGGGCTCTTGATCGCGAATGCCTGCCCGAACGGGAGCTGCGCGGGCGCGTCCGTGATCGTCGGCCTCGGCGCGAGTTTGCCGTCGGCGCCGAACAGGTACGGCGGCGAAAAGATCTCGAGCTCGTACCGCGAGGTGTCGTACGGCGGCATGTTGAGCGCGCCGTCATGCCCGGCGACGAGGACGCGGGCGTCCGGCATCAGCAAGGCGGTCGTGTGGTACAGCCGGGCCAGCGGCTTGCGCGCGAGCGGCGTCCACGTTTCGGTGGCCGGATCAAACAGCTCCGGCTCGAATACCGGATCGGTGGCGCCTTTGTCCGGGTTGCCGCCCGTATCGGTGCTCGTGAAGTGCGCCAGCAAGCCGCCGGATTGGCCGAAGCGCCCGCCGCCGAGGACGAGCACCTTGCCGTTCGGCAGCAGGATGCTGTCCGGCATCACGCGGCCGTTCTGCATGGGGGTCGTGAGCTTCCACTCAGGGCTGGCCTCGGAAAAATCCAAGATCTCCGCTGAGTTGGTCGCCGCGACATCCGAATGCAGCTTGTACCCTTTCGTGCCGTCGGAGCGCAGTTCCTCATCCGTGGGATCCGCCGGCTCAGGCTCCTTCTCCGCCCCGCCGCCGCCGAGAACAAGAATACGCCCGGCTGGGTACTTCACCTGGCCGTTCAGAGGGTCGTAGGTGGGGATTAAGGGAAGCAAACAACACGTGCCAGGGCCCGGCCCGGTGCGGGAATACAGGTGCCGGGTTTCGCCGGTTTGGTTCGGGCCGCGTCCTGACGCGGCCACCCGTTGCCGAACTCCGTTGGTCGGATCGTACACGATGGTCGTCCGTTTGAAATGGATGAACACCTTGCCGCCCGGCAGCACATGCTGGAACGGATACAGGTGGAACAAATGATGCCCGAACGCGATCGGCGTGCCCGGACTGCCGGTGGCCGGATCCGCCGTCTGGTACGTGTCCTGGATCCCGCGACCCAATCGTGCTTTGCCGTCGCGTACCCGTTCGTGCCTGAGGAAATGAACACTCTGCCGTTGAGCAACGTGACGCACGTCGGATACCATCGGCCCTTCGCCATGTCTTCGTGCCGGGTCCATGTTTCCTTGATCGGATCGAACGTGTGGATATCTTTGTCCAGCGCCCGGCGCGAGCAGCTTGGGAGGAATGAGGCTCTTGAGCAACCCGGGCAGCGGAAATTGGCCGCCGGCGACGAACAAGTGGCCGTGCTCGGTGAATGATTGGTGGGCGCAGAACAGGTTCCGCGAGAGCGGAATGTATTTTGCCGTCTTCGTGGCCGGGTCCCACAGCGCGCAGAGGCCACGGTCCGAGTCGCCGACCGACGTGAAATCCGCCGGCTTGTCCGCGGACACGGGATACACGCCTTCATCGTACGAAAACAACAAGACCTTGTTGGTGTGGAGCATCGCCATGTGGACGCCCACCACCTTCAGCGAATCGGCGGTCCGGGTCGCCGGCTTCGCGCCCACGAGCTTGCATCCGCCGCCGACGACAGCGGCCGCCGTGCCGATGCCCGCACCGACCAGCACGCCGCCGATGCCGGCAGCGCCGTGGGCCACGGCCTTCCCGATATGCCCCGCCACGCAGAGCGCGGCCATGACGATTTCCCAGGCTACGCAGACCATCTTCTTGATCCACGTCCATACCACGCAGACAATGTGCGAAATCCACTCGTACAGCACGCAGACGATGTTCTTGATCCACACCCACGCGTCGCACGCCCACGAGCATGGCCACCAGTCGCAGCATTCGCTGTGGCCGTGGTCCTCTTCTTTGGCGCACTTGTCGTACCCGTCGTCCCGCTCCTCGGTACACTTGCTGTGGCCCTTGTCCGCGTACTCCTTGCACTTCTTCGTGCCGGCGCCTTCGACGCACTGCTGGGCCTTGGTGATTTCGTTCTGGGCCTTGATGAGCTGCGCGCCGGCCCCGCCGTACACCTGGTTGGCGATGTTTTTCAGGCCCTGTGCCGGAGAGCATAGTTCGTCGGTTTCGGTCGCCGTGAGCTGCGCGACTTCCCATTGGCCGCCGTGTTGCGGCAGCAGCGGGTCGCCGGGAGCCGCGGGCACGGGTTGATAGGGCTGCGCGGGCGGCAGGGGCGCCGCGGGGAACAGGAACCCTTTCCACTTCGGCTCGACCGCCTGCCACGTGCCCGCGAGGTCGCGGAAACATCCGCAGCACTCTTCGTCAAAGTGATGCGACTCGGCAAGCTTCCCCAGCACTGTGGCGCTCGATACCGCGCCGCCCAGCGCCGCGATGTCGAGGATGGGACGAAAGACGTGGTCCAGCTCGCCGCTCAACGCCCCGGCGAGCGCCGCGTCCAATGTCACGTCCTGCGGGGGTGAGTGTGGAGCCGCCGGTTGAGCTGTCGGCGCTTGCGCGTGGCCGCCGCCATGCGCCACGTTGCCGGACATGAAATTCGCCTCGCGCACCAAGGACGCAAACGCCTCGAGGGAAAGTTTGCCCCAGACCGCTTGTTGCGCCGCTTCCAGCACGCGGGACACCGCGACCGCCCGCAGGGCGTAATAGCCCATGGCCTTGCGGGTCCATTCGGTGCCTGGGTTGTCTTGCAGTCGGTCGATGAGCAGCGCGGCGGCCGGAACGAGCGGGGCGTGGTGGAGATCGAGCGCGGCGGCGTGTTCAGACTGTTCGCCATGATGACCGCCGGCTGCGGCCATGGTGAGCTGGGGGGCGTTCTCGACAATGGTCCTGAGGCGGGAGAGCTGCCGGACGTCGCCTTGATCGCCTCGTCGGCCAGCCGTTCCGCTTCCTCGAGATTGTGCACCGCGAGATGGACCCAGGCCGTCTCTTCCAACGGCCCATGGTGCCCTTTGAAATGGCCGAGCGCCTGGGCCCGCGCAACCGCGGTATAGAACGTCTCGAACGCGGCGGCCAGCTTGGCTGGAGTTGGTTCGCTCATGACGATGGCCCCCGGCTCCTGATCAGCTCGTTGAGCTCGGCCGCGATGCGGCGCCGCTCGTTGCGCGCACGCCACAACCCGAGACATTTGCCTGCGATCGCGGCCACGACGACGATCAGCGCTCCGCACCCGACGTCACGCCAGCTCGTCGCGCGAATCCCGCCAGGCTGAGCAATCGCCAGCACCAGAGCGGCAACCAGGCCGACAATTAAGCCGACCGCGCCTTCCGCGCAGCCGCACGCGTGATTCAGACGGTCGAGCCGCGCCTGCCACGCTGCGCGCTCGTTCGGTGGAAGGGCCGGCAGGTTCAGCGTGGCGCGGTCGATCTCGTTGACCATGTGGCTTCGTCAGGGGCACGTGCCGGGTTCGGCGGTGCAGCCGTCGTAGATCGGGCCGATCCCCTGCTCGTTGTGGTCGTTCCTGGCGCAGATCATCGCCTCTTCCAGCCAGCTCGTGATTGCCCCATGTGGGCTCATCCCAGGGGAATGTGTTCGCGTCGGAGAACCCGTAGGTGCTCTGAATGAGACTCGGCCGGCCGGCGAAGATCGGCCCGACGACGGGAGCGAGGAATCTACGCCGGAGGTCTTGGTCTCCCAGGAGGATCCGACCTGGCCGTCGCTCTGGTGAAGCCGGCGATCGCCAGTTGACCCTGATCCGTGACCATCGCCGCCGCCCTGTGACCGTGGTTGTTGTGCTGGTAGGACCACGAGAACGAGGGGACCGACGTCATCAGGAGCGCGAGGACGTCGCCGGTTCGATTCCGGTCGCCCGCTCCAACGACGACGCGGGGTTGCAGGGCACCTGCAGCCCCGCGTTCGCGTCGATGCTGCCCCTGTGGGCGCGTTCACACCGAGTTTCGTCCATGCCTCCCAAGGGATCCAGTGCAGACGGAACTCGTTGGGCAGTTTCCTTGACCTGGTGACGTCCAGCCTCGAGGCTGGACGTCAAACGACGGAATGGAGTGCGGCCCAAGGCTCGCGACTCGTACGTCTCGCCTGCGGGACCGGTGGCCTCGGGGGTCACATCGGGTGCCCTCGGCTTTGGAGGCATCTCGTGAGGACACCGGATCCTCCGTCGCTACCCCAGAAGGGGCGGCGTGACGGCTGAGAGCTACTCCGGCGACTCGAACGCCGCACGAGGCCGCTCTGGCGGATGATTGACGCCAGAGTTCCGATGGCGAGTTCGGCGTGGTTCGGGACCGGAACCGTAGTCGTGCCCTCGGGGTTCGGCGCTGCATGACAACGTGGCTTCCTCGGCGCCGAACCTCGGTGAATCCGTGTTGCTCCAGGATGCGGCAGGCTTCGCGGCCGGAGAGGACCCGCAGTCTACCCATCGACGACGTCAAACGTCGTCACGAATACGCCAGACCGCAACCGGTGGGTGATCTCTCGGGAGTCGGCCGTCTCCAGGAACAAGGCTACTGCTTCCCGGAGGTTCGCGGTGGCCTCTTCGAGAGTCGCCCCTTGGCTGGCGATATCTAGTTCGGGGCACAGCGCGACATAGACGTCGCCTTCCCGCTCGAGGATGGCGGTGAATACGCTCTTGGTCATGATCAACTCACCTGGCTCATCTTACGTGCTCCCGGAGTCTATCACGGAGGACTCTACGGGATCGGTGGCCTCGCGCGGAGAGCCAGAGGAGACCGGTTCCTGAATTGACGTGGCGCAATCAATCGGCGGCCGAGAGGGCGTACTCGACAGCTTGTTCCGTGGTCATCGCCTTCCCTTGTGCCCAAGTCGCCGCGAAGCGCTCCTCGCCCAGCGCGACGCGCGTCGCTGCGACGGTCCGCTCGTAGTCCGCGTCCGACGAGGTCGTCGATTACGCTCACCATGAAGAGCGGATTGCCCTCGGTCCGCTGGCTGACGACCTGCGCCAATCCTGACGGGAAGGCGTTGTGGGCGAAACGTTCCCGCAGGTAGTCGGCCACCGCGGCCAAACAGCAACTCGGGCGACAGTTCCTGGCATTGCCCGGCGGCCTGCAACTCGAGTTTGACTTCCTTGAGGGGGTGCTGGCGGACGATCAGATCGACCGGACGATACGTACCGATCAGGAACAACCGCGCCGGCCACGGGCGCCGCGCCAAGAGTGAGACCAGATCGACGGTCGCCGGGTCACTCCAGTGCAGGTCTTCGAGGACCGCGACCAGAGGCGCTTCCGCAGTCAGTGCCTCGACCGCTTCGGCGATCTCGCGCAGCATCCGCTCTCGCGTGGCGCCCAGCAACTCCCGGTGCAGTGCGTCGCGGTCGGCGGGACCGAGGAGCCAAGGCATCTGCGGTGGTGTCTCTGCCTGGCCCCGTGGCGTGATACCTTGTCGCGGCGGGTGTTTGCGATTTCCCGCCCGGGGTGAGGCACGTAACGGTGGGTGCGGGACGGATGCCGGTGGTTCGGGTTGCCCGCAACTTCCTAGCCCACGTCCCGGGACTCGTCCGGCATGGGTCCAAGCCTGCCCGGGAGTTGGCGACCACGCCCAGCCTGGCCGAACGGCTGACGGCTCACTTGCGCCCCTACGAGCACGCGCTGGCCTACCCGCCGCACCATGCGTTCCTGGGATCGCTCGAACCCGACGCGCTGCGCGAAAGAGAGCGCCCCTGGTTTCTGGCCAGCGAGCCGGTGCCGCGCTGGCAGCCGCACGGCGAGCTGATGCCCGAGGCGGAGCTCTACGGACTCCTCCGGATCATGGACGCGTTCGAGCTTGTCGGGCTGGACGCGACGTTCACGCGCGAGGTGCGGCGCGCTCTGTCGGATCACCCGCTCGTTGGGAAAGCGGACCTCGAGCGACTCGGCGACGGTCATCCCACGAGTGTCATCGAGGATCGGCTGGCGAGGCCCGGCGTGGCGCTCCCGCTGCGGCTCCGGGATGGCCGACTGGTCGGCTGTGTGAGCCGTGGCCATGAGGCGGACGCGACGCTCACGGCCGACGTCGTGCTGGAGAATCTCGCCTGCAAGGCCACGGCCGTGATGGCGCTCCGGGCGGTGCTCCGCGATGGCGGCTACCACCCGGAGGGGATCGCCTACGTCCTCAACTGTGGCGAGGAGGCGGTCGGGGAGCGCTACCAGCGAGGCGGCGGGAATCTCGCGAAGGCCATCGCTGAGAGCTGCGGGCTCGGGGAGGCCACGGGCGCGGACGTCAAGGCGTTCTGCTGCGGGCCGGTCCACGCGCTCGTCATGGCTGGCGCCCTCGTCGCGGCTGGCGTCTTCCCGCGGGTCGCGGTGGTCGGCGGCGGCTCTCTCGCGAAGCTCGGGATGAAGTTTCAGGGCCACCTCCAGCACGAGCAGCCCATCCTCGAGGACACACTGGCTGCCGTGGCTACCGTCGTCGAGCCCGACGACGGCGCGAGTCCGATCCTGCGTCTCGACGCCGTCGGCCGTCATCCGGTCGGAGCCGGGTCTTCGCAGCAGGCCATCCTCGAGCGGCTGGTGAGACAGCCGCTCGCGCGCCTCGGCATCGGTCTCCGCGATGTCGACAAGTACGCGACGGAGCTCCAGAATCCCGAGCTCACCGAGCCGTCGGGAAGCGGCGACGTGGCCCGAAGGAACTACCAGCTGCTCGCTGCGCTGGCGGTCGCCGCCGGCGAGATCACGCGGGCGGACATGCCGGCGTTCGTGGCCCGCCACGGGCTCCCCGGCTTCTCGCCCACGCAAGGACACATCGCCTCGGCGATCCCGTACCTCGCTCGTGGCCTCGACTGTCTGCGGGATGGTACGATGCAGCGGGTCATGCTCCTCGCCAAGGGGAGCCTGTTCCTGGGCCGCATGACCCAGCTGTCGGATGGGGTGTCGGTCGTTCTGGAGCGGAACCCCGGGGCGTGACCTCGGCGCGCTCGACGAAGCGCGCCTGACGCCGGGAGGAGACTAGGTGGAGCTGAGGGGCAAGCGTGTCATCGCGGTGGGCGAGCGGGATGGCGTCCCGGGGCCGTCGATCGCCAAGTGCGCCCGGAGTGCGGGAGCGGAGGTCGTCCTCGAACAGACTCATTGCTTTGTCTGAACCGCCGCCGGTGCGCTTGGCCTGGAGGGCCAAGAGGCGATCAAGCAGACGGCCCAGCGTCTGGGGACCACCGACCTAGTCGTTCTTCTGGGCACCCCGACGCCGGCCAGCAGCCGGCTCTACGCGCTCACCGTCACCGAAGGTGATCCCACATGGGCGGGGCCGCTCGCTGGCGAAGCCCTCGGGCTGCCGGTCTTCCACGTCATCGAGCCGGAGGTCAAGGCCCAGGTCGACGAGCAGGTCTATCAGGCTGAGGTAGGCATGACCGAGTTGGCGCTGGAGGATCCGGACGAGATCGTCGCCGCGGTGCGCGGGGTCCGGAGCGCCCAGGCAGGTTCCGCCGGCGCCGCGTAGCATGAAAGCGGCTCGCTGGCACGGGCGGCGGGACGTGCGGGTCGAGGACGTCCCGGTCCCGACGCCGGGGCGCAGCGAGGTGCGGCTCCGCGTCAGCCTCTGCGGCATCTGCGGCACCGATCTCGAGGAGTACCGCCACGGCCCCCTGGTTATCCCGGCCGACCGGCCGCATCCGCTCACGGGCCGGCGCGCGCCGGTCACGATGGGCCACGAGTTCTTCGGTGTGGTCGAAGCCCTGGGGCCCGATGTGAAAGGCCTGCGAGAAGGCGACCGGGTGGCGCCCGACATCTGCCTCTTCTGCGACCGATGCGTCTTCTGTCGGCGGCACCAGTACGCGCTCTGCGAGAACTGGGCGACCATCGGCCTCCACACCGACGGTGGGCTCGCCGAGTACGTGACGGTGCCCGCCTACGCCTGCGTCCGGCTGCCCGACTCGCTCTCCGACGCGGAGGGCGCCCTGATCGAGCCGACCGAGGTCGCCGTGCGCGCGGTGAACAAGGCGCCGCCGAGGCTCGGCGACGTCGTGGCCGTGCTGGGCGGCGGCACGATCGGGCTCCTGATCGTGCAGGTCAGCCGGGCCGCGGGCGCCGGCGAGGTGGTCGTGGTCGAGCCACGGCCCGTGCGCCGCGCGCTTGCGCTCGAGCTGGGCGCCGCCGCCGCGCTGGATCCGACGGACCCCGGGTGGATGGACGAGCTGCGCCAGCGGACCGGCGCGCTCGGCCCCGACGTCGTGTTCGAGTGCGCGGGCCGACCCGACAGCGCGAGCCTGGCGATCCGCATGGCGCGGAAGGGCGGCCGGATCGTGCTCGTCGGCATCACCGGGGGCGAGGTGCCGGTCGACATCCTGGATCTTCTGATCGGCGAGAAGGTCGTCATCGGCACGATCCAGCACACCTACGACGAGGACCTGCCGGCCGCGGTCCGCCTCTTGGCCGATGGCCGCGTCCGGGGCCTCCCGCTGGTGACCGCGGAGATCCCGCTCGCCGACGTCGTGCGCGGGGGCTTCGAGGCGCTGACGTCACCTGGGCAGGAGAACCTCAAGATCCTCGTCAACCCGCGCGCCTGATCGCCGGTTTCGCGCGGTGGGGACCGGAGCCGGCCCCGCCGGGCCGGATGCGGGATGGTAGGATGCATGCGGTGCGGCGCGTAGGCCGGAGCGCCGCGAGGAGGGGTCGTGGGACAGCCAGCCCGCATCGTGCACTACGTGAACCAGTTCTTCGGCGGGATCGGGGGCGAGGAGAAGGCCCACACACCGCTCGAGGTGCGCGAGGGGCCCGTCGGGCCGGGGCGCGCGCTCCAGCAGGTCCTGGGCGGGCAGGGCACGGTCGTCGCGACGCTCATCTGCGGCGACGACCATGTCGCGGAGCGCGAGGACGAGGCGGGGGCGGCCATCCGCGAGGCGCTCAGACGCCACAGCCCGGACCTCGTGCTGGCCGGCCCGGCGTTCGACTCTGGCCGCTACGGTCTCGGGTGCGCCCTGACCTGCCGGGTTGCCCAGTCCCTGGGCATCCCCGCCGTCACGGGCATGTACCCGGACAACGCGGCCATCATCACGCACCGTCGCGAGCTTCTCGCCGTGCCCACCGGCCTCGATCCGACGGAGATGAAGGCGATCCTCGCCCGGATGGTCGGCCTCGGCCTGAAGCTGGTCCGCGGCGAGCCGCTCGGCTCCGCCGCGGAGGAGGGGTACATCCCCCACGGGGTCCGCCGGCTCGTCATGAAGGACAAGGTGGGATACGAGCGGGCCGTGGACATGCTCCTCGCCCAGGTCGCCGGCCGGCCCTTCAGCTCGGAGATCCAGGTGCAGCAGTACGACCGCGTGCCGCCTGCCCGGCCGGTGGGAGATCTCGCGCGCGCGACCATCGGGATCGTGGTCAGCACGGGGATCGTCCCGCGCGGGAACCCGGATCACCTACCCGGCGCCCGCGCGCTCGCGGCGGGGCGCTACTCGATCGACGGGCTCGCCACGCTCGACGTCACCCGGTGGGAGTCGGCGCACGGCGGCTTCAACACGAAGATCCTGAACACCCGGAGCCCCGACTACGCGCTCCCGCTCGCAACGCTCCGCGCCCTCGAGGCCGAGGGCGCGATCGGCGGGATCTACCCGTGGATCTACAGCACGGTCGGCAACCAGACCGCCGTCGGGCCCGCCCGGGCCATCGGCCGGCGCGTCGCCGAGGAGTTCAGGGACGCCGGCGTCGCGGCGGCGCTCCAGGTGTCTGGGTGAGGGAGCTGCCATCGTTGCGGCGCAACGATAGCCAAGGAGCTCGAGCGAGTCGGTATCCCTACCGCGCTGATCGGTGCCCTGCCCGCGATCGCCCTGGCGGCCAACGCGAACCGCGTCGTTCGCGGCGTGCAGGTGCAGCACCCGTGCGGTGATCCGAAGCTGCCGGCGGAGGCGGACCGCGACCTGAGCCGCCGGATCGTCCTGGCGGCGCTCTCCGCGCTCCAGACGCCGGTCTCCGAGCCTACGCTGTTCGACCCCCCGGCCGCAGCCCCGGAGCGCGTCAGTGCGACTTGAGCTGGCCACCTATCCGGTGAGGGACGTCCGCTTCGGCGCTTCGACCCGCTGGCGGGACGAGGTACTGGACATCGACCGGGACGAGATCCTGGATCTCGTGCGCCGGGACCCGCTGGTCGCGCGCGCGGCGCTCGAGGTCGCCCGCCCGGGCGAGTCCACCCGGATCGTGACCATCCAGGACATCATCGAGCCACGTGTGAAGGCGGCGGGGAAGGGTGTCGCCTACCCGGGCCTCGTGGGCCGCGCGGTGGAGACGGTGGGAACGGGGCGGACGAACCGGCTCGCCGGGTTCACGCTGATGCCCTGCACGCCGCCCCAGGACGTCCAGCGCTACGGTCTCCTCTCCTCGTTCCGGCCCGGCACCGCGTACGGCGACTTCCTCGACATGTCGGGGCCGGGGGCGATCAGCCCCTGGGCGGCCACCATCAACCTCTGTCTCCTCATCGAGCCGGACCCCGGACTCGCGCCCGACCCGGCGAATCGCGTCATCCAGCAGGCGATGCTGGCCGTCCAGGACCGGCTCGCCGCCGCGACGCTCGGCGAGGTCCCGGCCGACGTCGAGGTCCTGGACCTGAGCCCACGGCCGGGGTTGCCGGGTTTCGTCTACGTCCACAGCATCGTGTCGCCCGAACCCATCTACCTCAACCCCGATTCGACGCTCTCGACCGCGGTCTACGGCATCACGCGGCTCACCCAGCCGTGGCTGCTCCATCCGACGGAGGTCCTCGACGGGGCGGTCTGCGGGAGCTTCTTCAGCGGGGACTTCTACCGGTGGTTCACGTGGCCCCTGACGAACAGCATCGTGCTCCACATGTGTCGCCGGCACGGGGTCGACTTCAACTTCCTCGGCTGCATCATGGTGCGGACGATGTGGGAGGAGCAGCGGCAGAAGGAGCTGATGGCGAACCGCGCGGCGCTGATGGCGACCACGCTCGGGGCGACGGGGGCCATCGTCACGCCGACCCTCCGCGGGCAGCGGATGCTCGACACGATGGCCGTCGTCCGGGCCCTCGACGAGGCCGGCGTCAAGACCGTCTTGATCACCGAGGAGGAGGACGACGAGGACGGCGCCGCGCCGCCCTTGCTCGTGACCGCGCCGGAGGGCGTGGGCATCGTCAGCACCGGCGACGGCAGCGCGCCGGGGCCGTTCCCGCCCGTCGAGCGCGTCATCGGCGCCGGCCCGATCGCCCCCGCGTGGTACGAGGCGCAGCCGCCGCCCCTCGGCCGCTACGGCACCAGCCATCTGAACGACGTCTGGGGGTTCTCCCGCCTGGCCTGCGTGGACTACTGAGCGGCACCGCCCCCGGCGCGGCGCGGGCTACCCCTTGATGGTCCCGAACGTCAGGCCCTTGATCAGGTGGCGCTGCATGACCCCGATGAAGAGCACGATCGGGGCGAGAATGCCCACGGCGCCCGCCGCGGACCAGGACCAGTACTCGATCCGCTCGGCCCCGTACTGGGCGATGGCCACCGAGAGGGGCTTGGCCTGGTTGCCGGTGAGGATGAGGCAGTAGAGGAACTCGTTGTAGGCGAAGAGGAAGGTGAACAGGGCCGCGGTGAACACGCCGGGGCGCACCACGGGCAGCACCACTCGCACGAAGGCGCCGAACGAGCTGCAGCCGTCGATCATCGCGGCCTCGGGGAGCTCCCGGGGCACGTCGAGGAAGAATCCGCGCATCAGCCAGATCGCGAACGGCTGGTTGAAGGCGACGATGATGAGAATGATGAGGATGTGCGTGTCGTAGAGCTCGGCGGCCCGGGCGAGCAGGAAGAAGGGGACCAGCAGGAGGATGCGCGGGAACGCCCGGACGGCCAGGAGCGTGAAGAGGAGCACCTGGATCGGCCGGCTCCGGTAGCGCGCCAGGTAGTACGCCGCCATGCAGCCCAGCGGGATCGAGAGCAGCACCGCGCCGGTCGTGATGATGAGCGTGTTGACCAGGTAGCGGGGGAACGGCGTCTCCAGCCAGATGTAGCGGTGGTGCTCGAGCGTCGGCGTGAAGATCCAGGTCGGTGGGATCGTGAAGGCCTCGCGGCGTGACCTTGAGCGACGTCGTGAGCGCGAAATAGATCGGAAACAGGGAGACCACGACCACCGCCAGGAGCGCGAGGTAGAGCAGCGCCTGCACGACGACCACCCGGGGCCCGATCCGCCGCCGGCGGCTCACCACTCGCCCTTCTCCCGCCGATAGAGGAGGTAGATCCAAAACCCGATGACTCCTGACAAGATCAGAAGCGTGACGACCCCCAGAGCGGAGGCGCGCCCCATGCGGAGCATGCGGAACGCCATGACGTAGTTGTAGAAGGTGATGGTCTGGGTCGTCGTGCCCGGGCCGCCGCCGGTCATCACGAACACCTGATCGAAGATGCGGAAGGCGTCCATCGACCGGATGATCAGCACGAAGAGCACGAGCGGGCGCAGGAACGGGAAGATGACGTGGACCAGGGTCTGGGTCCGGCTGGCCCCGTCCACCATCGCCGCCTCCAGCGGCTCCTCGGGAATGCTCTGGAGGCCGGCGTAGAGCACGAGGATGACGAAGGGCGTGTACTGCCACACGTCGGCGATGATGATCGCCCAGAGCGCCCAGACTGGATCACCCGTCCACCCCGGCCCTCGCACACCGACCAAAGAGAGGAAGTAGTTCACGAGCCCCCAGTTGCTCTCGAACATCCACCGCATGAGGAGCCCGGCGACGGCGGGCGTGATCGTCATCGGCAAGAGGACCACGGTGCTGACGAAGCGCCGGCACGGGATGCGGGCGTCGAGGAGCAACGCGACGGCGGCGCCGAGGACGAGCTCGATGGCGACGGCGGCGACGGTGAACCGCGCGGTGACCCCGAGGGCGTCCCAGAACGCGTCGTCGCCGAGGATGTACGTGAAGTTGTCGAGCCCGACGAAGGTCTTCCGGGGGACCGGGAGGTAGTAGTTGTAGAAGCTGAGGCCCACGCTGTAGACGAGCGGGTAGAAGAGGATGACCGACAGGACGGTCAGGCTCGGGACGAGGAAGATCAGGCGGTCGCGGCGCTGCTGCCGGCTCACGCGGGCCCGCCGGCGGCCGGCGAGCCCCGGCCACGCCCGGGCGCGGCGCGACGGGCGTGCGAGCATCCGAGCGGCAGTGATGGAGGCGCCGGAGCTGGTCGGCTGGTCCCGCACGGCCGGATGGGACGAGCGCGTGCTCACCCCGTCCGGCCGTGTCGGAGCCCGGCTACTTCTTGTAGTAGCCCTTCTCGGTCATGAGGTCGTGCATGACCTTCTGGGCGCGCTTGAGCGACTCCGGGATCGTCAGCTCGGCCGTGAGGCCCTTCTGGAGGGTCTGGGTGACCTGGAGCATCGCCTCCGAGAACTCGGGGTTGGTCGGGACGAGCCGGGCTCCTGCCTGGATGTTGTCCGAGGCCGCCTTGATGAAGCGGAACTTCTGCGTGACCTCGGGATCCCGCGTCACGGACATCCGGGTCGGGGTCGCCAACCCGGCCGACTCTCGCATGTTCGCCTTGTTCATGGTCTTGGCGATCACCTGGAAGACCAGCCCGGGGTCGTTCTTCGTGTAGGCGCTGATCGAGTAGCAGCCCACCGCGAGCCGGGGGTGGCTCCGCCCGCCCTTCGTCGCCGCCGGGGGCACCGCGAACTGGACCTTACCGACCACCTGGGAGACCTGGGCGTTGTCCATGGCCGCGGCCCGCGATTGCCACAGGAGGCCCATGGTGGTGAGACCCTGCTGCATCGCCACCGTGGACTCGTCGTTGTGGAAGGCCAGCACGTTGGGCGGCGCGTACTTCATCAGCTCCTTCATCGTCGTCAGGGCCTTGACGCCCGCCTCGCTGTCGATCGTCACCTTCCAGTCCTTGTCGTACCAGTCGCCCCCGTAGGTCCGGAGGAAGTACGTGAAGTCGTTCTGGAAGCCGTCCCCGGCCTTGAGCGTCATGGCCGTCCCGTACTGCTTCTGATCGGGCTTCGTCAGGGCCTTGGCGGTCGCGATCCACTCGTCCATCGTCTCGGGGGGCTTGAGGCCGGCCGCGTCGAGGAGGTCCTTCCGATAGAAGAAGAACATCGAGATCGACAGGTTCGGGACGCCATAGACCTTGCCCTTGTACGAGCACACTTCCCGGACCAGGGTCGGGTTGATGTCGTCCCACTCGACCGCCTGGCGGAACTTGTCGATGAGCGGGTCGAGCGGCATGAGCCAGCCGCGCTCGGCGAAGGTCGGCAGGAAGGCGTCCGTCGCCATGATGTCGTAGGTCGGCGCGCCCTGGGAGAGGTGGATCTGCATCTTCTCGAGCGCCTGGTCGAAGGGGATCAGTTCCGACTCGAACTTGATCCCGGGGTATTCACCCATCTTCTTCGCCCAGAACTCGAGCATCGGGAAGCGATGGCTGATGTACCGGACCGTGGGATCCGCCGCCCAGGCCGTCGGCCCGGGACCTCGCCAGATCGCCGCCGCTGCGGCCCCGGCCAGCAGGAACAAAGACAGCACGAAGAGTCGGCCCCGCCGCCGTTGCAATTGCCGAATCATGACCGAGCCGCCTTTCTGCCCGCCGCTGTCGCGCGGCAGACCGAACGAGACGTGACACCAGCCTCTACTGGCGAGAAGGGACCGCCCGACCGAAGCTCGGGAGGGCCGGACGCGCCATCATGATGGACAGCCGGCCAGATTCCTGTCAAGGCACCGAGATGACGGGGCCGCTGGCGCAGTCCGCCCGGCCGCACTATCCTGGGCAACGCGCCACGAGCGCCGAGGGTGGCGAATACGGATGCCGAATGGCGGAGCGTGCCGAATGCCTCAGTTCAGTGGACGACGTGCCGAGTGGCGAGTGAGTCTCTGGCCGCTCCTCTGCCGGAGGTTCTCGCGATGACCCGTCCCTTGCGGGTGGGCATCGTCGGGCTCGGTCGCATCTTCGACCTGAACTGCCTCGGCTACCGCGACAACCCGGACGCGACGGTGGTGGCACTCTGCGACAGCCGCCAGGATCTCCTCGACCGGCGAGCCTCGCTCTTCCCGAAGGCGCAGCTCGTCCGGGACGTCGGAGAGTTCCTGCGTCTCGATCTGGACCTGGTCGACGTCCTCACGCCCCACCCCCTCCACGCCGAAATGGCGGTGGCAGCCATGCGGGCGGGCGCCCACGTCAGCGTGCAGAAGCCCATGGCCATGCTGGTGGCGGAGGCCGACAGCATGCTCGCCACGGCGAGGGAGACGGGCCGCCATCTCAAGTGCTTTGAGAACTTCATCTTCTACGCGCCTCTCGTCCGAGCCAAGGCGCTCCTCGATGCAGGAGCGATCGGCCGACCCTTGCACTTTCGTATGAAGATCGTATCCGGGGACCGGCAGTACGCCTGGCCGGTGCCGGTTGAGGCGACGGCGTGGAGACAGGCGCTCGGACGCGCAGGGCTTGGGGGTCCGCTGGTGTTCGACCACGGCCACCACCTGCTCGCCGTCGCATGTTGGCTGTTCGGGGACGTTCGGGACGTCTTCGCCCGCATCGAGGAGACGACCCTCCCGAGCGGCAGCGTCGTCGACGCGCCGGCCTCGCTGACATGGCGCCATTGGGACCCGCCGGTCCACGGGATCTGGGACATCTCCGCCGCGCCGAGGATGCGCATCCGGACCGACTACTATCCCGGACACGAGCAGTTCGAGATCCAGGGGGAGACGGGCATCATCACAGTCACCCGGTGCAGCGACCGCCTGCTCGACGAGCCAGTCCTCACGCTCTATGCCGACGGCGAGGTGCGCGCCTTCCACAACCTCGAGGCCGACTGGGGCGTGAGCTTCCGGCTGTCCACTGAACACTTCGTGCGGTTCGTGCGCGGCCAGGAGCCCCGTCCGATCCTCACCGCGATGGAAGGCCGTCGGGTGCTGGAGTTCGCACACCTCCTCATGCGATCCTCGCGAGAGGAACGGCCTCTGTCGCTCCCACGGAGTGATTGCTGAAGGCCGCTCGCCATCCGCTTGCCGTGTCCGTTGGGCTGGTTCGCGGGGGTCCGACGTCGCTGTCCGACGGCGACCTGTGCCTGTACCGCGCGGTGCGGGAGGGACTCGGCAATGTCGGAAAGCACGCTGGACCAGTCAGGCGCTGGGGCCGCGTGCTTCCCCTCGGGGTTTGACGCGCCGTTCAGGGTCCTGCTGCCCAAGATGCTGCCCAAATAGCGTGAGAAGGAGTGACAAGGGGTGAGACCAGACTGTCGGGGCAGTAGCCGCAAGTGATGAATTCTGATGAGGAAGTGACATTTCGTGAGCCGCCGTAAGGAAATTCCCAAGCTGGACGTCGCCGGTTCGATTCCGGTCGCCCGCTCCAACGACGACGCGGGGTTGCGGGTCACCTGCAGCCCGCGTTCGCTTCGATGCTGCCCTTGTGCCCGGGTTCACGCTGAATATCGTCCATGTCTCCCGCGGGATCCGGTGCAGACGGACTGGGCTGGGCAGCTCCCTCGCCCCGGCGATGTCCAGGCTCGATGCTGGACTTCACCGGGAGAACGGTGCCGACCAACGCGGGCGGGTGGGGTAGGAGGGACCTTCGCCGTCAGGCGGCGTGCGGTGCGGTGAGCTCGAGCTGGATGTTGTCGGGGTCTCGGAACACCAGGATGTAGATACCGAACGCCGATCCGAGGTCCCGGATCTCGGAGTGAGGGACGCCCCGCTTGTCGAGGATTCGGACGGCGTGCTCGAGGTCCGCGCGACCCGCCACCCCGAAGCTCAGGTGATCGAGGCCGATGCGGTTCTCGTCGAAGCGGGTCTCCCCGGATGGCCCGGGACGGATCGTGGTGGGGGCCGATGCCCAGGCCCACCTGGCCGTTACTGAGGAAGGCCCCGGGGTTGAGGTCCATCAGCTTCCTGAAGCCGAGCACATCGCTGTAGAAGGCGACCGCCCGGTCGACGTTGCTCACGGTTAGCCGGAAGTGATGGACGCCCTGGGTGGGGATGTGATCCGCCATGGGGATGCCTCCCGCGTTGTCTCCGGTCCTGGGTGGGTCACTCTCTCCTCGTCCTGCGTGGTTGTCAAGCGCTTCGGTCCGATGCTAGGCGATCCACGGCTCCGTGAAGACGAAGAGCACGAGCCCCGTGTCGTTCTTGGCCGCCCCGACCTTCCAGTCGCTCGCGGCGCGCATGGTCCAGGGCGCGACGTCGCCCGTGGGCGGCCTGGCGTCCACGTAGATGACCAGCTCGAAGCGCGGATCGACGAGCAGCGCGCCGGCCCATTCGCGGGCGAACCGGGGCGAGACGAGCCCGACCCGGTCGACGAAGGCCTGGTCCGGCTGCGCCGGGGAAGGCGGGGGCCCGGGTGGCGCCGCACGCGAATATCAGAAGGAGGACCGCGGCGAGGAGGCCGAGGAGCGTCCAGCGAGCGATGCGGATCTGGCGCGGGGTGACCGTGGTCGATGGCGCGAAGGCGCGCCGTTTCACTGCTCGAGCACCTGGTCTGCCCGGCCGCGGTGACGCTCGTACCAGCGGGACATCATCTCCATCGCCGCCCACGCCGCGGAGGCGCTCGCGACCAAGGCCAGCTCCGCCGCGCGCCAGCCCCATCGATCCACCATCCACGCGAAGATCGTGGGTGACGCGGCGTTGACGAGCAGGATGGGGGTCGCAATCAGACCGAGCACCGCCCCGTAGCCGGTCGCGCCGAAGAGGGCCAGCGGCACGGCGCCGCGGACGATCGTGATCACGCCCTGCGACGCCCCCATGAGGAGCGTGAAGACGACGAGGGCGCTCAGGCTGCCGGCGGCGAAGACCAGCAGGACGAGGGACGCCGGCAGCACGCCGACGGCGATGCGGGCCACCGTCATCGCCCTGAGCTTCCGGCCGAAGGCGATCTCCACGACCCGGCCGCCGAACTGGGCCACACCCTTGAGCGACGCCACCCAGACCGCCGCGGCGGTGGCCAGGCCCGCCGCCTGGAGGAGCGGCACCAGCTGGACCGAGACCACGCCGAACACGAACCCGTTGAGCGACATGATGAGGGCGAAGAGCGCGATGCCCACCGACCGGGCGCGTCCGTGGAGCGCCGGCCCTTCGGGGGCCTCCGCGGCGGCCCGCGCGGTGCCCTGGGCCGCGTCCACGGTCTCCCGGCGGGCGAGACCCAGCCAGTGAAGGGGCAGGCAGACCACGAAGTTGATCAGGGCGAAGAGGCCGAGCGTCTGCCGCCAGCCGACGGCCTCGTTGACGAGATGACCGAGCACCCAGAACACCGAGGAGGCGAAGGCCCCGAACAGCGTCAGGTAGGAGATCGCGAGGCGTCCCCGCGACGGCGCCACCTGGACGAGGGCCGCGAACGCGGCGTCGTACAGGGTGAGCCGCATCCCGGCTCCGAGGTAGGCCCACGCCGCGAGATACGCGACCTGACTGCGCACGTGGGCCAGCGCGAACAGCCCCGAGGACAGAAGGAGGGTGCCGAGCGTCATCACGGCACGTCCGCCGTACCGGTCGATCGCGCGGCCGACCGTCGTCGACACGAGCCCCATGGTGAGGAGGGCGACCGTGAAGCCGAGGAAGACGAACCCGCGGCTCCAGCCGGTGTCCGCGCTGATCGGGCCGGCCAGGACGCCCAGGCAGTAGAAGCTGGTCCCCCAGGCGGTGATCTGCGTGACGCCGAGCGCGCAGACGGCGGCCACCATCGGGTCGGTGAGCCATGTGCGCGATCGGCCGGGGAGTTCGGCGGGACGGAGGGCAGGGGTCACCGCGAGACGGGCCTCACCCGAGCAGGGCGAGCCCCGAGTCGGTTACGCGTACATCGGCCGGCGGTCGTTCAGGGCGAGCCAGCCGCGCCCCACTCGGTAGATGAACCAGAGCCCCACCACGGCGAGGGGCAGCCAGGCGATGATGATCCCGATTCCGAACGTGACCACGATGAAGAGCAGACAGAGGGCCACCCACAAGAGCCCGAACCAGAACGTCCGGATCTGCCACCGGAAGTGCGACTCGAGGAGCGTGCCGTGCGCCTCGCCGCGCTTCACGTAGTTCAGGATGACCGCCACGATGGACGGCCACCCGGTGAGGAACGCGCCCACCACGGTGGCGGCGCCGACGATGCCGGTGACCAGACTGAAGGCGTGGAGCGCATAGATGATGTGCGTCACGCGGACCAGCGATGGCCGCGGCTCGGCATTGTCGTGAGCCGGCGACGAGGCGTTCACCGCTCCAGTATAGGGGATACCTGATGCGCGCCGTCTCGGTGCGGCCGACCGCCTGTGCCACTGCCGGCGGCCCGGAGCGAGCGCCGATCAGAGCGGCCGGATGCCAGGCAGGTTGCGGAAGCGGTCGGCGACCGAGCCGGCCCGGGCGCTGGCCGAGCCTGTCGACCCCGCGCGACCGGAGTAGCCCGAGCCCCCGGCGACGCCGGATGGGCCCCGCGGACCCGAGCGCGCGCCCTCGCGCCCGGTGCCGCCCGCGCCGCCGCTGCCACCGCTCCCGCCCGAGCCCGCCGCGCCGGCAGGTCCCCCGGACACGTCAGGTCGGATCAGCCGCTCGAGCTCGGGGAATCGCGAGTCGTAGATGAGCTCGATGGAGCCCCCGTCTCCGCCTCTGCCGCCGTTTCCTCCCGGTCCACCTGACCCCCCGGTCCCCCCGGGCCCCCCGGGCTTCCCGTGCCCCCCTGCCCCCCGCTCCCGCCGTCGCCACCGTCCCCGCCGGCCCCGCCCGGGCTCCCCCGCGCCAGGAGCGTGACCGACGCATCCGGCGGTGCCAGGAGGAAGTCGCTCTCGCTGCCCTCGATCCGGATGGCCAGCAGTCGGTTGTAGAACCGGGTCCGGACCAGCGTCGCGTAGGCGCGGAGGCGGGGCCCGTGACCCCCGTCGCCTCCTTCTTCACCCGGGCCGCCAGGCTCGCCGGGCTGCCCGACATAGCCGCGGAGGAATCCCGGGTGTCCGCCGCGCCCGTGCCGCCCGCGGGCTCCCGGCGCCCCGATCCCCCCTCCCTCGCGGACACAGGCATACTCGGGCTCGAACCGGAGCGTCTCGCTGAATCGATCCGGCCGGTAGCGGAACGACGTCTGGATCTCGTAACCGCGCTCGACCGTGGCCAGCATGTCGCGCCGCGGGTGGTACCACCCCTGCTCGTCGACCGTCCCCTGGCCGCTGACGAAGACGAAGTTCCCGAAGTCCAGGAACCCGTTCCGCCGAGCCTGCCGGTCGCCGACCCAGGTCTCGAGGCGCGCGGGGCTGTTCTGATCCTCGAGCTTGGCCTCGACCCTGACCCACATCTGGACCGGCTCGCGCGGGCAGATCTTCTTCACGGGCCGCCGGATGTCCGCCTGCATGCTCACGACGTCGGCGCCTTGCAGGCTGACCGTGTTCTCCCCGACCAAGGACTTGTAGGCGGTGCACGCGCCGAGCGCGAGAACCAGGAGCCCGACCGTCGGCATGGCACAGGACCGGCGGCGGCGCTCGGACCCGCAGATGAGACGGCTCGGCTCGTGACCCAGGGTGAAGCGTCGTCGCAAGGGCAGCTCCCCCGGAGCCCGCCGTCACCCAGGGGGGCCCGTTGCCGGCGTCGTCGCGCGGCGTCGCCGGAGCCTAGCGCGAGCCGTGGGTGGCCGACAAGGCCGCCCGCCGCCGCTACGCGTGCGCCACGCGCCAGCTGAGGCGCCGCAAGAGCCACAGCGCGATGCCCATGTTGAGGAGGTTCCAGGCAAACCCGTTGACGAACGCCGCCCGGTACGACTCCGTGAGATCGAAGATCGCGCCGGACATCCAGCCGCCGAGCGCCATGCCGGCGACGGTGGCCGAGAGGACCAGGGTGATCCGCGTTCCCGCCTCGGCCGGCGGGAAGTGCTCGCGCACGATCAGCGCGTAGCTGGGCACGATGCCGCCCTGTGACAGGCCGAACAGCGCCGACACGACGAAGAGCGAGAGGAGCCCGTCGAACGGGAGGTAGAGCAAGAGAGACAGAGCCTGCCCGCCGGATCCGAGGATCAAGGTCAGGAGCGGACCAATGCGGTCCGCCAGCCACCCGGACGCCAGGCGGCTGACGACGCCGAAGCCGAGCATGACCGAGAGCATCTCGGCGCCGTGCGAGGTGCCGTGCCCCAGGTCGCCGCTGTACGCGACGATGTGGACCTGGGGCATCGACATCGCGACGCAGCACGCGATTCCCGCGACCATCAGGAGCACCTGCAGCATGTTCGGCGACAGGGAGCGCGGCAGGCGTGTCGATGCGCGCGCGGCGGAGGCGGTCGTGCCATGCGTCACGGGCGACCGGCGGCGGAGCACGAGGGCGAGCGGGAGCATGGTCACCGCGCAGAACACGCCGATGCCCAGATGCGTCGCGCGCCATCCGGCGGTCTGCGTGAAGTGCTGCACGATCGGCGGCCAGATCGTCCCCGCCAGATAGCTGCCGCACGAGCAGATGGCCACCGCGAGCCCCCGGCGGCGCGAGAACCAGTGGGACGTGTCGGCGATCATCGGGCCGAACAGGGCCGAGCTGCCGAGGAAGCCGATCAAGAGCCCGTAGGCCGCCGTGAACTGCCACAGGCTGGTGGCGGCGCTCGCGCCGGCGTAGCCGAGCGCCAGCGCGGTCGCTCCGGCCACGACGGGCACGAAGACGCCGAAGCGGTCGGCGAGCCGTCCCATCAGGATCTGCCCGACCACGAACGAAACCATCGACATCGTGTAGGGCAGGGACGCATCGGCACGCGTCGCGGCGAACTCCGCCTGGATCGCGGGCAGCACGACCACGGCGCTCCACATTCCCACGCTGCCGATCGTCATGATGAGGAGCGAGATTGCCAGCCGCAGCCACGCGTAGGGGGTTTCCAGCTCGGTGGGGGCGCTGGCGGAGGCGGGTGAATCCCGCTGGGCCGTCACGGGACGGTTGACATCGCGGCGGCAGGCGACCCAGCCATGGCCACATAGTCGCATCGACGATCCGTCAAGGAAAGGCCGTCCGGACCTTGCCGTCAGGATTTCGCAGGACGGCCCGGCAGCGTGGAGTTCTCCGACGGTCTCGGGCGCGAGCCCGTGCGTTCCGGACGGTGATAGGCTGAAGTGGCGGGGGGCGTACCAGCGGACCTTCGGCGCGAGGCACCGAAATCGGGATTCGAACATCAGGAGACACCCATGGTGACGCTGTTGACGTCGGTGGGAGAGGTCGAGGCCCCGGAGGCGCGGGTCGAGGGCGAGCGGCTCTGGCTTCCGGAAGCGGAGCTCGAAGCGGCGACCGGGTGGTCGATGAAGCCCGAGGGCCTCTGCCGCGGCAGCACGTGCGTGCCGATCCCGCCCGGCCGTCGATCGGAGTGGAGCCGCGCGGGCCGCGTCGACGCCGCCGCGCTCTGGCGGCACCAGGGCAAGCCGGTCCTCCGCAGCGCGGCCGGTGACGTGTGGGCGCTCGGGGAGAGCGCGGGGGACCGCGGGACGGCGCTCGAAGCCTTGGAGGCGCCGGACTTCACGCTCCCGGACTCGGCTGGGCGGCTGCACTCCTTGTCCGACTACCGCGGGAAGAAGGTGCTGCTCGTGTCGTGGGCGTCCTGGTGAGGGTGCCGCCGCGACCTGCCCGTGTGGCAGGAGCTCTACGAGGAGCTGAAGGGCCGGGGCTTCATGGTGATCGCGGTCGCGCTGGACAGCCGCGCCGGTGATCCCGAGAAGTGGATCGAGGCCGCTCGGCCGAGCTACGTGTCCCTGATCGACCGCGATCATCGGCTCGCCGAGCTCTACCACATGGTGAACGTGCCGCAGGCGGTGTGGATCGACGAGCGAGGCCGGATCGTGCGGCCGACCGAGTCGGCGGGCGCCTACGAAGGCTTCCGCAAGATGGACCGCGCGACGCGGCAGATGCCGGAGGACGTCGCGAGGGTCACGGCCGACGCCAAGGCCACCTACGTCAGCGCGATCCGCGACTGGGTGCTGAACGGTCCCGCGAGCAAGCACGTCTTCGATCCCGAGGGCGCCCGGGCCCGCGTCACCGTCCCCACGGAGCGCGTCGCCCGGGCCCACACGGCGTTCCGGCTCGGGCAGTACCTGATCCGCAAGGGACATGCGGAAGAGGGCGACCGATGGCTGGCGGAGGCGAGCGAGCTCCACCCGGAGTCCTGGGCGATCTGGCGCCAGCGGGCCGCCGTCAACGAGGTGGGGCTGGCCTCGCCGCCGGCCTTCTGGGAGCGGGTCGACGCGCTCGGCGAGCGGCGGTACTACGCGCCCGTGGACATGGAGGGCATGCCGGGGTAGCCGCGGACACCTCTCAGCGGCCCGCGGTGTGCGCGCTCCAGTAGTGATGCGTCTTGGCGACCACCGTGATGACGCTCTTCACCTGGTCCTCCAGCGCGAAGCTCGAATCCGCGGGCACCAGGAGTCGCTCCTCGTCGCAGCGCGCCTCGACGTTCTCGAGGATGATCGTGGCGCAGAGCCACGCCGCCATCCTGGGCGACTCGCAGGTGACGGCCAGCCAGCCGGGCGCCGCCGGCTCGGAATAGAGGCCGGTCGTCTCCCAGATGCCCCGACGGATCTCCTCCACCGCGCCGGATGGGTCGGGCGCGGCGTCCCCGCGGGCCCCGCCCGCGAGCGCGCTCTCCGATCCCCGGTGGGGCGGCCCGCCGAAGAGGGCCAGCTCGCAGAAGCTGGACCACATGGCCCCCCAGTCGGGCCGTCCGTCGGACCGCCAGACGAAGGGCGCCGCGGACATGGGCGCCCCGGGTGCGACCGACTCCGGCTCGAAGACCTCGCGTCGACCCGCTGGGACCGCGCGGAGCGTCGCCGCCAGCCTCGCGTCCGCCTCGGGCGCCCCGTCGAGGCGCAGGAGCTCGACCGGACTTCCCAGGAAATCCGCGAGCTGGCGGCATTGCGCGCGCCAGTCGTCCAGGATCGTGTACGGAATGTCGACGGGGGACACGACGACCACTTGCGTGGACAAGGCGCTCTCCTGGTTGGAGTACGATGGGACGATCAGCGTTGGCAGCGTCGGCAGCGTCCACAGCGTCGGCTTCGGGGAGCGAGCCTCATGGCACTGTACGACTTCCGGTGTAGCGTTTGCGGGCTCGAGTTCGAGGTCTCACGGCCGATGGCGCAGGCCGCCGACCCCGCGTTCTGTCCGGTCGACGGTGCGGAAAGCCGGCGTTTCTTCACGATGCCCATGACGTTCTCCAAGCCGAGCCCCGGCGGACGTCCTGCGCCGCCGGCTCCGGCCCGAGGCTTCCGCCACCACGGGCACAGTCACGGGCCGGGCGCGGGGTCCCACACCCACTGAGAGCCGCCGTGCGGCCGGCCGAGCCGGCCCGGCTCGGTCTGGCGCTCGTCGCGCGGCCGGCCCGGGGCCAGTGTACACGGCGGGCCCGGCGCCCAGCCGACGGTCGCGTCCCCGGGCATGGCCGTTCGGGCGCGAGGTCGGGCGGACTCAGGCGAGGCGCGCTTCGGATCCGCGCGCCCGACGCCGGCGGAGCGCGCCCACGACCGGCAGGCAGAGCGACACGAGGACCAGGCCCAGCAGGGTGGCAGCCAGAGGGCGCTGGACGAAGATGGCCGGGCTGCCGAACGACAGGAGCAGCGACTGGCGGAGCGAGGTTTCCAGGAGGGGCGCGAGCACCACGGCCAGCACGAGCGGAGCCCTGGGGAAGTCGAGCTTCATCATGCACCAGCCGACGGCCCCGAACGTCAGGCTGATCGCGACGGTGGTGGAGTCGAGCGTGCTGGCGTAGGCGCCGACCAGCGAGATGGCGAGGATGCCGGGCGCGAGATAGGCGTAGGGAATTCGAAGGAGCGACGCGAAGAGCGGCGCGAGCGGCAGGTTGATGACGAGCAGCACGATGTTGCCGATGAACATGCTGGCGATCAGGCCCCAGACGAGCTGAGGCTGCTCGGTCATCAGCATCGGGCCCGGCCTGATGCCGTGCAGGATGAGGGCGGCGAGCAGCACGGCGGTGCTCGTGGAGCCCGGGATGCCGAGGGCCAGCATGGGCACGCAGTCGCCATGGACGGCCGAGTTGTTGGCCGACTCCGCGGCGGCGACGGCGTCGAGGGCGCCCTTGCCGAAGCGCTCGGGATGGCGGCTGAAGCGCCGCTCCGTGACGTAGGCGAGCATCGAGGCGACGGTCGGGCCCGCGCCGGGCATGACGCCGATCACGAAGCCGACCAGTCCGCCACGTACGATCGCCATGCGGCTCTCCGCCCACTCCTCGGCCGTCAGCCACATGGAGCGAAGGCTCGTGCGGATCGGCTGCAGCTCCTCCGTGCGTTCGAGCGATGCAAGCACCTCGGCGATGCCGAAGATGCCGATCGCCACGGGGAGGAAGTCGATGCCCTCGACCAGCTGGACCTCGCCGAAGGTGAGTCGCGGGATTCCGGTGATGGGGTCGACGCCGACCATGGCGATCATCAGGCCCAGCAGGGCGGCCATCAGCGCCTTGACCGCCGACGCGCCGCCGAGACTGGCGCTGGCCGTGATACCGAGCGATGCGAGCAAAAAGTACTCCGGCGCGTTGAACCTCAGCGCGAACTCGCTCAGCAGTGGCGTGAGCAGCGCGAGGGCGGCGACCGCCGCCATTCCGGCGGCGAACGACCCGATGGCGGCGATGCTGAGCGCGGCGCCGGCGCGTCCGCGGCGCGCGATCTGGTAGCCGTCCACCGCGGTCATGACGCTGGCCGCCTCGCCCGGCACGTTGACGAGCACCGAGGTGAGGGTGCCGCCGTACATGCCGCCGTACATGATGCCGGCCAGCATGACGATCGCCGTGACCGGCGGCAGCCCGAAGGTGAGGGGGAGCAGGAGGGCCATCCCGGCCGACGGGCCGATCCCGGGCAGCGCGCCGATGATCTGGCCGAGCACCACGCCCACCACGACGAACGACAGGTTGAGCGGGGTCAGCGCCGTCGCGAAGCCGCTCGCCAAGAGCCCGAGGGAGTCGATCGGACACCCTCCGTGGGGGCGAGCCGTCAGAATCCGGTGAGGCCGGTGGGCAGGCGCACGCCGAGCCACCGGACGAAGACGGCGTAGATCAGTCCGGTCGTGATGGCCGTCGTCGCGAGGCTCGGTGCGATCCCGCGCCGCTGCACGACGATCAGGAGGAAGACCATGAACAGCGCCGCGCTGGACATCATGCCGAGCACGGGCGACAGCACGCCGAACGCGACGAGGGCGGCGAAGGCCATGGCGACGCGCCGAAAGCCCTCCCGGCCCGGCCACTCAACCCCGGCGGCACCCCCGCGGCCGCGCGTCTCGACGAGCAGAAGCGCGGACAGCAGCACGCCGGCCCCCGCCGCCCAGATGGGGAGGAAAGCCGGCCCCGGGGTGAAGTCGCTCCAGTAGCCGAGGTGCCAGGTCCCGAGCGCGGCGGTGGCCGACAGCGCGAGGAGCGCGATCGCCGGAAGGACGTCGCTCATCCTCATCGCTGTCGGCCGGCCGGCTCGGCTACTTCTTGGCGAGGCCCAGCTCCGCCATCAGCGTCCGGTAGGTCTCCTGCTGCTTGGCGAGGTACTCCTTCACCCGATCGAGGCCGTAGAACTCGCTCCGCTGGAACTTTGCCTTGAGGCCGTCCTGCCAGGCCTTGGTGTTCACGACCTTGCGGAACTTGTCCTCCCACCAGACGGCGAGCTCCGGGCTCGAGCCCGGCGGCAGCGCGACGCTCCAGTTCTGACCGAACACGACGTCGTAGCCCTGCTCCTTCGCGGTCGGCACGTCCTTGTAAGAGTCCTCGGGGCGGCGCTTCTCGGACAGGATCGCGAGCGGGCGCGCCTTTTGGGCCTTGATCTGCTCGAGGCCCTCTTCGAGCGTGCCAAAGGTGGCCTCGACGTTGCCACCCAGGAACGCGGCAAAGGCGGCCCCGCCGCCGTCGAACGGCACGTAGGTGAACTTGACGTCGCCGGCCTTCTCGAGCAGGGCGGTGGACAGGTGATCGGTGCCGCCGGTCTGGGCGCCGGCGATCCGGACCCGGCGCGGCTCCTTCTTCGCGGCCTCCATGAAGTCCTTCAGGGTCCGGTACGGCGAGTTGGGCGCGACGAGGAGGACCAGCTCCGACTGGATGAAGCCGGCGACCGGCACGATCTGGTCGATCACCGACGGGGTGCCTTGCATGATCGGCGTGGTGTACACCGGCTGGGCAATGCACAGCAGCGTGTTCTCGTCACCCTTCTTGCCGAGCGCGTGGTTGTAGGCATTGGCCCACGAGCCCCCGGTGCGGTTCTGCACCACGACCGGGTTGGGGACGATCTTCTCTTCCGTCATGATCTTGACGACGTTGCGCATGATGACGTCGGGCGTCCCGCCGGGGCTCGAGCCGACGGTGATCTCGATCGGCCCCGTCGGCGCCTTGCCCTGCGCCGTGACCGGAGTGGGAGCGAGCGCCGCGATCACTCCGAGGGCCAGCAGGGCGGCGAGCGTTCGAGCGCGGCCGGGGATCCCGTTCGTGGGCATCGGGTTTCCTCCCTGTGTTGGTGCGATGGGGGGCGCGTTACAGAGCCGAGCGTAGAATG
Source organism: uncultured Candidatus Rokubacteria bacterium (assembly GCA_963812945.1). GTDB lineage: Bacteria > Methylomirabilota > Methylomirabilia > Rokubacteriales > DASRDR01 > DASRDR01. Next base: position 38,439 of record CAWEXD010000008.1, read on the forward strand.
GCCCTCGCGCTCTCGTCAATAGCGTCGGTGGCTCCGGGTGCCCGACGTCGAGGGGCCGGTGCTATCCTCGGGGCGTGAACACGAGCTGTGACACGCTGGTGGCTCTCGCGTCGGAGACGCGCGGTGGCCGCACGCTCTTCGCCAAGAACAGCGATCGGCCGGCGACGGAGTGCCAGCCGCTCGAGGCCGTGCCGGCTCGGCGCAATCCGCCCGGCAGCACGGTCCGGTGCACCTACATCGAGATCCCCGAAGCTCCCGAGACGGTGGCGACTCTCGGCAGCCGTCCCTGGTGGATCTGGGGGTTCGAGCATGGCGTCAACGCGCGCGGGGTGGCGATCGGGAACGAGGCGCTCCACACACGCGAGACGCCGGCCGAGACCGGGCTCCTCGGCATGGATCTCCTGCGCCTCGGCCTCGAGCGCGGGGGGACGGCGGACGAGGCCAAGCGCGTCATCACGGGCCTCCTCGAGCGTCACGGTCAGGGCGGCAGCGCCCAGCACGGCGGCCGCCGCTTCTACCACAACAGCTTCATCATCGCGGATCCCGGGGCCGCGTGGGTGCTCGAGACCTCGGGCCGCCACTGGGTGGCGCGACGTGTCCGAGGGCGCGCGGCGATCTCGAATCTCGCGACCATCGGCGACGACTGGGACGAGGCGTCGTCCGGCATCGAGGCCTACGCGGCAGAGCGCGGCTGGTGGACGCCCTCGCCGGGCCGCCGCCTCGACTTCCGCGTGGCGTTCGAGAATCCGGAGCCGCGCTACCGGGCGGAGGCCCGTCACGACGCCAGCTGCCGATTTCTCGCCGCGACCGGCCGGCCCGGCGTGTCCGAGATGATGCGGCACCTCCGGGACCACTACGACGGCGGCACCGTCCACCGTCCCGGCCGGAAGGACGGCGATCCCCGCGGCTGGTCCGTCTGCATGCACCCGGAGCCGGCCACCGGCGCGACGGCCGCCAGCATGGTGGCCGAGCTGGGGAAGGACGAACCCGTGGTGGCCTGGTGCGCGCAGACGACGCCGTGCACGAGCGCGTTCCTGCCCCTGGCCGTCGGCGCCGAGCTGCCGGAGCTGCTCACTCGCGGCTCGGGCGAGCCGGACCTGCGGTCCGCGTGGTGGCGCATGAAAGCACTCGGGGATGTGGTGATGGACGACCCCGCCGAGCGGACGCCGGTCGTGCAGGCCGTGTGGCACGCCTGGGAGCGGGAGCTCCTGGAGGCGGTCGCGGCGGACCGCTCGGCCGCCCGTCGGAACATCGGACAGCGGGTCGAGCGAATGCTTCACCGCTGCGGGACGCTGCTCGCGCGAATGGCGGCGGAGCGGCCCGTCGCTCACGGAGGATAAAGGCGATGCGAGAGTCGAGAGCCACGAGGATGCCCTCCCGCCGGACCCTGATCGCGGGCGCCGCGGCCTTCGGCGCCACGGGCGCGGTCGGCCCCGCGATCCTGCGTCGCACCGCGCAGGCCCAGGAGCCGAGGCCGGGCGGCGTGCTGAAAGTCGCCATCATTGGCGAACCCCCATCGCTCGACGCGCACTGGACGACCGCGAGCCTGACCTACGACGTGACCTCGCACCTCTACGAGCCCCTCTTCACGCTGGACGAGCGGTACGGCGTCATCCCCATGCTGGCCGAAGGCCACACGGTCTCGGATGGGGGCAAGACCTGGACGATCCGCCTCCGGCGCGGCGTTCCGTTCCACAACGGGAAGGAATGCTCGGCCGAGGACGTGGTGGCGTCGATCACGCGGTGGGGCCGGATCGCGAGCGTGGGTAAGGGCCTGTTCAAGAACGTCCAGTCGATGCAGGCCAAGGACCGGTATACCGTCGAGCTCCGGTTCGGCGGCTGCGCGGGGCCGGTGCTGGCCGCGCTCGCGCACGCCAGCCAGTTCCCCGCGATCTATCCGAAGGAGGTCGTGGAGGCGGCCGGGGACGGCCAGATCAAGGACTTCGTCGGCACGGGGCCGCTCCGCTTCGTCGAGCGGGTCCCCGACCGCCACATCCGCATGGCCCGGTTCGACCGGTACGCCGCGCGCTCCGAGGCCCCCAACGGGTATGGCGGCCGGCGCACGGCCTACGCGGACGAGCTTCACTTCGTTCCGGTGCCGGACGTGTCCGTGCGGGCGGCGGGCGTCGAGTCGGGCGAGTACCACTTCAGCGACTGGATCGCTCCGGACAACTACGAGCGCCTCGCCAAGAACGCCCGCCTCGACGTGATGATCGTGAAGCCGAACGAGTGGGTCAGCGCCATCTTCAACAAGAAGCAGGGGCCGTTCGCCAACCGGCTGCTCCGGCAGGCGGTGGTCGCCGCCCTGGACATGGAGCCGATCATGAAGGCGGCGGTCGGGGGAGCCGACTTCTACCGGCTCGACCCGAGCCTGCTCTTCCGGGAGCAGGTCTGGTGGACGGACGTCGGCAAGGACGTCTACAACCGGCCGGACCGGGACAAGGCCAAGCGCCTCATGCGGGAGGCCGGGTACAAGGGGGAGCCCATTCGCTGGATGGCGACCCAGTTCTACGACTGGATGTACAAGTCCGCGCTCGCCGCCAAGCAGCAGCTCGAGGATGTCGGGTTCAACATCGACCTCCAGGTGCTCGAGTGGGCGACGGTCGTTCAGCGCCGCAACGACCCAAAGCTCTACGAGATATTCACGACCGGGATCGGGTTCCAGACCGACCCGTCCCAGATGTCGATCCTCTCTTGCGACTGGCCCGGGTGGACGTGCGACCAGAAGCTCGAGGCGCTCCAGGCGCGGCTCGCGTGCGAAACAGATTTCGCCCGACGGAAGGCGGTCTGGGAAGAGATCCAGCGCTGGTTCTGGGACGAGGTGCCGGTCGTCAAGCTCGGCGACTTTTTCACGCTCCGGGTCAAGCAGAAGAGCGTGGCCGGGTATGCCAATCGCTACCGGCCCTTCTTCTGGAACGTGGGGCTGACGCGCTAGGAAACCATTCCGGCCGAGGGCGACCTCGGTCGGGTGAGTGTGCGCGGCCCGGTCGGCTAGGCGGAGAGCCCGAAGAGCGACGTCATGCGCGTCGACGCGAGCATCGTGCCCATCTCCTGGTCCGCCGGCCGGCGGGCGAATCGGCTCGCCGCGTCGAGCACGCGGGGCAAGAGCGCGAGGTCTCCCGCGGTGTTCAGGAAGACGTCCGGCACGTCGAGCGCCCAGTGCACCGCACGGTCGATGTCCGCCTGCTCCTCGAGAGGCTGGTACCAGGTGGTGTGGGTCCGCTCCGTCGTGGCCCACGGCCCCCGGGCGATCGACTTGATCACCTGGACGGCCACGTTGCGCGCCCGGCAGAGTCCCAGGAGCTCCTCGAAGCTCTGGCGATAGCGCTCGTCCTGGGCCATGAAGTAGTTGTAGGGCAGGAGCACCGAGTCGAAGTCGAAGCGGCCGAGGCTGCGCCGGTGCATGACGGGAATGGTCCAGCCGTGACCGGTCACGCCGATGAAGCGGGTGAGCCCCTGCTCGCGTGCCTCGATCGCCGCCTCGAGGGCGCCCCCCGGCCCCAGGGCTCGCTCCCAGTCGTCCGGGTGCCCCAGCGAGTGGAGCTGGATCAGGTCGACGTGATCGACTCGCAGCCGCTCGAGGGAGCGCTGGATGTCCTCGCGCGCCTCGGGCGCGGTTCGCTGGCCCGTCTTGGTGGCGATGAAGAAATCCTTCCGGTGTCGAGCCATCCAGGGGCCGATGCGGAGCTCCGAGTCTCCGTACCGCGCGGCGGTGTCGATGTGGTTGATCCCGTGCCGCAGCAAGAGCTCGAGCGTGCGGTCGGCGTCCGCTTGCGTGGCCCGGGCCAGCGCGGCCGCGCCGAACAGCATGACCGTGCTGTGGTGGCCGGTCCGTCCGAACGGTCGTCGCTCGATCATGGCTCCCTCCGAGCCCGTCCCGGGGTCGCCGGGGCAGAATCGACATCCAGTGCCGTCGGCTGCGTCGCGCCCGGCGGCCTGGGACCCGGCTCGCCGTCCCGCAGACCCCGGATCCTGCATGCCGGCACAGCATAGCGCACCGGACGCGGCGCCGGCGCGTCGCGGGCAATCAGGCCGAGCGGGCAAGCGCCGGACGCGTCGAGACGCGCCTGTGCGCACTCTCCCGACGGCGCTCCGGTCGTCGCGCGGGGCGCGCTGGACTGATCCGGGATCTCGGGCGCGACCCGGCTCGGGTCAGATCGTCAGCGGGGCGATCGAGCTAGACTGGCTGGCCGGACTCCACGTCGCTCCGGCCGCGGCGCTGGCCGTGGTGACGGCGGTCGTGCTCCTCGACAGGCTCGTCGGCGGTTTCGACGTCGCGCCGCTCGGCGAAGTCCTCCGATCGCTCCGTCGGGAGATCGCGGGGCTGCTCGGGCCCGGCCGTCCCGGGGTCGTGGCCTGGGCCGGCTCCCGGGGCTTTCCTCCTGCGAGCCATTCTGAACTCTCCTTCCTCGGTATCGGGGGCCCCGGGAGGGGGCCCCCGATGCGTTCCCGGCTACTGGGCCGGAATGTTCCCGCAGAAGACGTAGACGCTGGCTTCCTGGGCCGACTTGTGCCCGTTGATCGCGAAGCCCTTCCGCAGGTCGCCGATCGGCACGTCGATCGTCGTCTCCGACTTGCCGCCGGTCAGGGTCGTGAGCCCGTAGGCGGGCTTGGGATCGAGCTGCGCGCACGTGCCCTTGTGGACGTGCAGCGGCTGGCCGACTCCGGCCGGCGCGCCCTTCACCTCGACGACGACCTTGGTCTTCGGCCCTGCGTCGGTGAGGACGGCCGTCCCCGTCTCACCGGAGTTGTTCAGCGCCCCCAGTTGGACGGTGATGGGCTCCGCGGCGCTCGCCAGGCCGGCTCCACCGGCCACCAGGACGCCGACCGCTCCCAGGATCAGACCGATCGATCGAAGCATCGTGTTCCTCCTTGTCAAATCCGACGAGAGAGTGAATCCCGCCGGTTCTTACCGTGATCCATCCCGCATGCCGGGCCAGCAGGGACCACGGTCCATTCGGATCGGCGCGCGCGCTACCCACCGTCACGCTCGGCGGGGCGCTTCAGTCGATCGCCCGGACGCAGGTTCAGGATTGCCTCGGGGAACAGCGCGGCCAGCCACTTGGCGATGTCGTCGACGGTGACGATCCCGACGGGGCGCCGCTCGCCGTCGACGACCGGGACGGTCCGACAGCCCATCGCCATCATGCGATTGACAGCATAGCAGATCCGATCGTCGGGCCTGAGCGCCTCGGGGTCTCGGGTCATCACGTCGGCGAGCGGCGTCATGGCCGCGTCGCGTCCGATCGAGCACGCTCGGCCGAGGAGGTCCCGATCGGTGACGATTCCGGTGAGCCGCCCCGCGCCGTCGACCACGACCACCGCGATGCGGTCCTCGGCCAGCATGGTGTCGAGGGTCTCCCCGATCCCGGCCGTCTCGTCGCGCTGGAGGGGCTGCCGCGGAGCCAGCACCTCCAGCGTGTCGCTGAGCAAGGCATCCTGCAGCTTCCGGAACTCGGCGCTCAGCGTCTCGGAATACTCGTCGTGGTACTCGGACGTCGCGCTGCGCGGCTCGGCCATAAGGACCTCCCGGTTCCGTGGGATGAGCAAGGCCTGTGCCCGCGAGACCGACCACTCGCTGGCACTCGTTGACCCTGGACGCAGGATGCGTCGCGGGTGGCCCGAGGCTTGCTGCGGTGGGGGATTGAGCGCCTCACTCCACGGGACTTCGCGTTTTCGTCCCTTGCGGGCGAGCTCGCCGGCTCTCCTCGGGCCGGCCCCGGGCGACAGGATGACGGCGCCGCGACGCCGTGTCGTTCCGGATGGTCGCTTCGACGACGACCGCGCTTGGAACAGAGGGCGGCTCGGAGACAGATCCCGAGCCCTGACACCAACGACCTTCGGAAGGAGGCCACGATGCGGCACGCGGGGTGGGGGGTGGCGGCACTCGGGTTGGCCGGCTTGCTCATCGCGGGGTGCGAGTCGGATACGGACTCGGGCGGCCTGGCCAGCATCACCATCACGGACGAGGACGAAGAGGCCGTGTCGGGGAACCGCTGCGCCGTCAGTGGCAACGCCACCAACAGCGGAAACAGGCGGGCGAGGGTGCGGATCACCTACGAGGCGAAGAACGGGCAGGGCGCCGTGATCGCCACCTCCACGGCAGACTTCGAGGTCGCGGCCTTCTCGAATTTCCAGTTCGGCAACTCGAAGGCGAACAGCCAGGGGCAGCCGTCCTCGGGAGCCTTCGTCCCCCCCGTGAGCTGCGCGGCGATCGCCGACATCGACCGGACGGATCTCGACGTCGACGCGATCTAGCGCTCGCCCGACTCCGTCCGATCCGATCGCCACTCCGGCGCCCGACGGCGCCGCTTCCCGGGCCGTCGGCGCCGCCGGCTCGCTCGGCTCTTGACAAGGCCTTCCGCGTGCGGTCCCCTCGTGTCGCCGTCTCGGCACGAGGGAGGAGCGTCATGATGCCCGCGATCGACGTGCACACCCACATGCTCAACCGCGACTGGCTCGAGCTCCTGCGCGCCCACGGGCGGCCGCGGTACGAGCTCCGGACGAGCCTGGACGCGCCCGAGGGCATCTTCCTCGACGGCGCCCCCTTCATGACGCCCCAGCCCGGGCACTTCGACTACCCGTACCGCATCCGGCAGATGGACGCGGCGGGCGTGGATCTGGCCATCATCTCGCTCACGTGCCCGAACGTGTACTGGGGCGGCCGCGAGGTGAGCGCCAAGGCCGCGCAGATCGTGAACGACGACATGGCCGCGGCCCAGAGCGCGTATCCGTCGCGCATCCGCTGGCTCTGCTCGCTGCCCTGGGAGTACCCCGACCTCGCGCTGGCCGAGCTGGCGCGGGCCTGCGACCGGGGCGCGGTCGGCGTGATGGTGCTCGCCAACATCGCGGGCCGGACGCTCGCCGATCCGTTGTTCGCGCCCGTGTGGGCCGAGATCGACCGCCGGGCGCTCCCGGTCCTGGTGCATCCGACGGCGCCCCCCGGGACCCCGGACATGGCGCTGCGCGAGTTCAATCTGATCGCGAGCATCGGCTTCATGTTCGACACGAGCCTGGCGATCGCCCGGCTCATGTTCGACGGTTTCCTGGACCGCTATCCCGATCTCAAGCTGATCGTCTCGCACGCGGGCGGCACGCTCCCGTATCTCGTCGGGCGACTGGACCAGTGCTTCGACAAGATGAACGCGGCCCGGACGAAGACGTCGACGCCGCCCGGCGAGTACATGCGGCGCCTCTACTACGACTCCGTCACCTACCGGCCGGACGCCCTCGCGATGTGCATCGACGTCGGGGGGCCGGATCGCGTCCTGTACGGCTCCGACTATCCCCACAACATCGGGGACATGAAGGGCTGCCTGGACCGGGTGGACGCGCTGCCGGCCGGCCAGCGGGACGCCGTCCGGGGCGGGAACGCCCAGCGCATCTTCCGTCTGTAGCGCCGCCGCGGGCGGGTGGCCGCCGGCCGTGGGACCCCGCTTGACCGTTTCCCCGGGCTTCGCTCAGGATGCAGTGGTGCGGGCGCCGTGAGGCTCGCGCCGGCTCACCGGCCGGGCCCGGGCGCGCGGCCCACGCTCTCGTCGAACGCAAGGTCCGTGATGGAGCGAGACACCCACTCTGACGGCCCTGCCCCGATCGACCACGGCTCGGCGGCGGAGCCCCTGGCCCGGCGGGAGTTCCTCGCCCGGATGGCCGCGGTCGGCGCTGGCGCGGCCGCGACCGGTGTCGTGTCCGGGCTCGCGTCCGCCCAGACGACGCAGAAGCGGGAGCTCGTCGTCGCGCAGGGCGGCGACATCGCCCACTTCGATCCGCACATGCGCACCGCGGCGAACGACATCAGGGTGTCCTTCAACATCTTCGACAACCTGGTAGCGCGGCGGGCCGACGGCAAGCTCCACCCGGGGCTGGCCACCGAGTGGAAGGTGACCGGCCTCAGACCTACCAGTTCGCGCTGCGCCCGGGCGTCCGCTGGCACAACGGCGACCCGTTCAGTCGGATGAGGCGCTCGTAGGGCCGCTCGCGGAACGGACCGATTGCCGTGCGGGTGCTGGTGATGGGCGCCGGGGCCGTGGGCGGCTACTACGGCGCCGCGCTGGCCGGGCGCGGCCACGCGGTCACGTTCGTCGCCCGCGGCGAGCACCTGCGCGCCCTGCGGGAGCGCGGGCTCACGATCCGGAGCGGGGGCCGGGCGACCGTCCTGCGCCCGGTGCACGCCGTCGCTTCCCCGGCGGAGGCTGACGGCGGCGTCGATCTCGTGCTGTTCACCGTGAAGGGGTATGACACCGAGCCGGCAGGCCTGGCCCTCCGGCCGGCGGTCGGCGCCGACACCGCCGTCCTGACGCTGCAGAACGGCGTCGAAAGCGGGGACCGGCTCGCTGCGCTGCTCGGCGCGGGGCGGATCCTGGTGGGCACGACGACGATCGCGACGACCATCGCGGAGCCCGGGGTCATCGACCACGCGAACCCGCTCCGGCGCATCGAGCTGGGCGAGCCGTCCGGCCAGATCACGCCGCGCGTGGAGGTGATCGCCGCCGCCCTCCAGGACGCCGGAGTGGAGACCCGGGTGACCACGGACGTCCGCCGCGCCGTCTGGGAAAAGTTCATTCGCCTGGCGCCGGGCGCGACGGTGACGGCGGCGTGCCAGGCGACCATCGGTGAGGTCCGGAGCACGGCCGACGGCGCCGCGCTCTACCGGGCCCTCATCACCGAGACCGTCGCCGTCGCCCGAGCGGCCGGCGCCACTCTGCCACCCGATGCCGTCGAGGTCGCCGTGCGCTTCATCCAGGCGCTGCCGGCTGACATGAGGACCTCGATGCAGCTCGACTACGAGCGGCGCCGCCGCGTCGAGCTCGAGGATCTCACCGGTACCGTCGTCCGGCTGGGGCGGCGCCTGGGCGTCGCGACGCCCGTCTACGACGTCGCCTACGCGGTCCTCAGGGTGCGGGCCACGGCCTTCGGTGGCCTGGGGTGATGCGGGAGATGCGCGGCATGCTCGGCGCCCTGTGGGCCCAGGCCCGGACTCTTGCGCCACTTCTCGTCGCGCTCTACGGCCCGGCGACGGCCGCCTTGCTGGTCGCCGTCGCGAGGAGCCGCTCGAAGGGCGTCTCGCTCGGGACCTACACCCGCGATCCGGCGACGTTCCTGGACGTCAGTCCTCTCGTCGGGGCGCTGTCCAACGTCGGCGTCCTGGGCTGGTGCGCGGCGGCCACCCTGTGCCTGTTCACCTGGCTCGTGAGACGGCGCCGGACTGTCGGACAGGTGAGCGCCGCGTTCTTCCTGAGCTCGGGGCTCCTCATGACCGTGCTGATGGTGGACGACCTGTTCCTGGGCCACGACTGGATCGGGCCGAACGTTCTCGGCGTGCCGGAGAACCTCGTCTTGTCCGTCTACGTCCTGGCCATGCTGACCTGGCTGGTCGCATTCAGGCGGACCATCGTCGCGACGGAGTATCTGCTTCTCGTGCTCGCGGCGGGCTTCGCCGCACTCTCGCTGGCCGTCGACTTGACCTGGGACTCTTCCCGCGATCTCCGCTACTTCCTCGAGGACGGGTCGAAGCTCCTGGGGATCGTGGGCTGGCTCGGCTACTTCGCGCGGGTCTGCTACCGGGAGCTGGTCGGATTCCGTTCGTGACCGAGCCTGGGGCGGTTCCCGCCATCGAGGCCGACGTGTACATCATGGCGGATGGGGACGGGACCTACGATGCGCCGGCGGCGCTCGGCGACCCGGGTCGAGGCGATGGGCTTCACTCGGTGAGCAGGCGGTAGCCGACGCCGGGCTCGGTCCGGAGAAAGCGCGGCCGCGCCGGGTCCGCCTCGAGCTTACGACGAAGGTTCGCCATGTACACGCGCAGGTAGTGCGTCTCCTCGACCTGCCCGGGGCCCCAGACCTCCTGGAGGAGCTGGCGGTGCGTGAGCACCTTCCCGGCATGCCGGACCAGGACGGCCAGCAGCCGGTACTCGAGGGGCGTGAGGCGCACCTCGGCGTCGCTCACGAAGACCCGCCGCCTCGAGAGATCCACCCGGAGGTCGCCCAGCGCGAACGTGGACTCGCCTCCCTCGCGGCCGGCGCTGGCCGCGTGGCGCAGCGCCACACGCACGCGCGCGAGGAGCTCCCCGGCGGCGAACGGCTTGGCCACGTAGTCGTCGGCGCCCGCGTCGAGCGCGGCGACCTTGTCCGACTCCGCGCCCCGGGCCGAGAGGACGATGATGGGGACGGCCGTCCACTCCCGGAGCCGGCGGATGACCTCGAGGCCGTCGAGATCGGGCAGCCCGAGGTCCAGGATCACCAGGTCGGGCTGGCGGGTCGCGGCCTGGATGAGCCCGTCCTCGCCCGTCTCCGCCTCCACGAGGCGATAGCCCTGGCTCGTCAAGGTGGGGCGCAGGAAGCGGCGGATCGGCGGCTCGTCCTCGATGATCAGCACGACGGGCCCATCGGCCGCCGGGCGCGACGGCTCCGCGGCGCCGCCCGCGCGCGTCTCAGGCGTCATCGGTCCGGACCTCCGGCGGCTCCGCGGCCAGGGGCAAGGTGAAGCGGAACAGGGCGCCGCCTCCCGGGCGGGGCTCGGCGGTGATCCGGCCGCCGTGGACCTCTACGATTCCCCGGGCGATGGCGAGGCCCAGGCCGGCCCCGCTCTGCGAGCCCGCTTGCCGGCCCCGGTAGAACTTGTCGAAGACCCGCGTCCTCCTCGCCGGGCGCGAAGCCAGGGCCCCGGTCCGCCACCGTCACGAAGGCGGCGCGGTCTTCCACCGAGGCCGAGATCTCGATCGGCGTGTCTTCAGGCGTGTACTTGATCGGCGTTGTCGAGCAGGTTGATGAGCACCTGCTCGATGAGCACGGGCATCGAGCGGTACGAGCGGCAGGTCGGGCGGCAGGTGGATATCGACGCGGCGCGCGCCCAGGCGCTTCTCGACGCGGGCCAGCGCGCTGCCGACCACCTCCTCCAGTGGGTGCCAGTCCTTGCGGACCCGAATGCCGCCGGACTCGAGGCGCGTCATCTCGAGGAGGTTGTGCACGAGCCGGTTCAGGCGATCGGCCTCCTCCTGGATCGCCAGCGCCAGCTCGCGTCGTGCCGCCGTGTCGAGTCCCGCCTCCTGCTCGACGAGGGCGCTGGCCGACCCGGTGATGGTCGCAAGCGGCGTGCGCAGATCGTGGGAGACGGCGCTGAGCAGCGAGTTCCGGAGACGCTCCGTTTCGGACCGGAGACGGGCCTGCTGAGCTTCTTCGACGAGCGCCACACGCTCGATCGCCAGAGCGGTCTGGGCGGCGAAGGTCTCGAGGAGGTGGAGCTGCTCGGGCGTCGCCAGCGCCTCGCCCGGCGGCGGCTCGATCCCGAGCACCCCCACCGTGCCGCGCGCCGCGGCGAGCGGCAGGTAGAGCGCGCGGGCGCCAGGGAGCGTGGCGCTGCCCCGGCCAGCCATCTGGCCGTGCTCCTGCACCCACCGGGCGACGCCGAGCTCGCTGGCGTCGCGCCCCGGCGAGCTCACCCGCCCGGCGGACGAGCTGGCCGTCCGGACCGGGGAGGAGCATACCGCCACCCGGATGCCCGAACACCTCCGCGATGTGGCGCGCCGCGGCCCGGAGCAGCTCGTCGAGCTCCTGCTGGCTCACCAGGTCGCGGGTCATCGCGTAGAGGGTCGCGGTCCGGCGCTCGCGCTGGCGCGAGGCCTCGGCGTGCGCCCGGATGCGCGTGGTGAGCGTGCTGATCACGATCGCCACGAGCAGCATGACCGCAAACGTGACGAAGTACTGGGTGTCGGATACGGCGAAGGTCAGGTACGGGGGCACGAAGAAGAAATCGAAGGCCGCCACGCTCAGGACGGAGGCGAGGATCGACGGGCCCCGGCCCAGGCGCGACGCGGTCACGATGACGCCCAGCAGGTACACCATGATGAGGTTGGCGGGCGCGAAGTAGCGGGAACATGAGAGCCGCCACCGTCGTGCAGAGCGCGACGACCCCGGCCGCCTTCGCGTAGCCGGGCCAGTCGATGGGCGGCACGGGGCGCTCGGCCGCGGGGGCTTGCGGCCCCTCGCGCTCTCCGGTGATGACGTAGACGTCGATGTCGCCGCTCCGCCGCACCAGCTCGTTGACGACCGAACCGAACAGGACCTCTCGCCAGCGCGGCCGCGCCGGCTTGCCGAGGACGATGCGCGTGACGTTGCGGCGGCGGGCGTACGTGAGGACTTCCGCGGCGACGTCGTGCCCCGACAGGGTGGCCGTCTCTGCGCCGAGCTGTTCGGCGAGGCGGAGCGTCTGGACGACGCGGTCCCGGTCCGCGTCCGAGAGCCGGGCGCTCGCCGGCGTCTCCACGTTGACGACCACCCACTCGGCCCGCAGCCCGGCGGCCATCCGCCGCGCGCCCCGCACGACGCGCGCTGCGAGGGGGCTCGGGCTGATACAGACGAGGATGCGCTCGGCCACGGGCCAGATCCCCGGCACGGCGTGGTCGCGCCGATAGACCTCCATCTGCGCGTCGACGCGTGCGGCCGTGGTGCGGAGCGCCAGCTCCCGGAGGGCGATCAGATTGCCCTTGCGGAAGAAGCGGCGCACGGCCTCCCCGGCCTGCTCGGGGAAGTAGACCTTGCCCTCCTTCAGGCGCCGGATCAGGTCGTCCGGCGGGAGATCCACGAGCTCGACCTCGGCCGCTTCCTCCAGGATCGAGTCCGGGACCGTCTCCCGCGTCGGCACCTCCGTCACGCGCGCCACGACGTCGTTCAGGCTCTCGAGATGCTGGACGTTCAGGGTCGTGTAGACGTCGATCCCGGCCTCCAGAAGCTCGGTGACGTCTTGCCAGCGCTTGGCGTGGCGGGAGCCGGGGGCGTTGGTGTGGGCCAGCTCGTCGACCAGGATAAGGGCCGGGCGGCGGGCGAGGGCGGCGTCGAGATCGAACTCGCGGAGAGTCGTGCCGCGGTACTCGACCGTCCGCGGCGGCAGCTGCTCGAGCCCTGGAAGAAGCGCCTCTGTCTCGACCCGGCCGTGCGTCTCGACCCAGCCGATCACGACGTCGACACCCGAGATCTTCTGCGCGCGTGCCGACTCCAGCATCGCGTAGGTCTTCCCGACGCCGGCAGCGGCGCCGAAGAAGATCTTCAGCTTGCCGCGCGCCCGACGCGCCTCGTCGGCCCGCATGCGCGCCAGCAGCTGGTCGGGATCCGGTCTATCCTCGCTCATCCGCGTCACTCAGACGTCCTAAGCTACCCTTGTCTACTGGCGAACGGCAAGGCATCGGCCAGGGAGGATCAACGGTCGGGTCGATCCCTTGGGCCTCCGTCGGAGACCCTTTCATGACGGCGCTTCCCCTCCGGCATCCAGGGTCCCTTCGTGGCCCGATCGAGGCGCGCCCAGGACCGCCCTGAGGCCCACCGGCGCCAGGAGCGTCGTGACCAGCAGGAGCGGTCCGAACCTGGGATGCTCGAGTCCCCTGGCGCCCTCGCTGACCCAGGGCAGTAGTAGCGCGAGCGCGAGCCACGCGACGGTGAACGCGAATCGGTCGATGGGTGGCGCAAGCCGCGAAGCCGTGCTCAATCGTGCAGGTGAAACGGCGTGGCCACCACGACCACGCGCGAGCCTCCGCGGAGACGCAGGAGCGCGCGGAGCACGGCGCCGCGGTTGTTGTGGAGGAGCGCGTGGTACCAGTGACTCATGACGAGATCCGGGACGATGACGACGATGTCACGCGACGGGTTGTCATCCCGCATCTTGAGGACGAAGTCGATCAGGGGCTTGAAGAACAGCCGGAACGTGGATGCCAGGATGACGAGCCGCGGGACGGCCAACCCGGCCGCGCGAGCCGGCTGTTCGACCAGCCTTTCCCAGTCGGGGCGGAGATCCTTGACCTTGCTGATCTCGGCCTGGACCTGGACAGCGTACACGTCAGGCGAGAGCCGGAGCGCGAACGCGAGACCACGCTCGGTCAGCTTGTTCCATGACTGCGTGGCCACGATGACGATCGGTTTGGCAGCCTGGCGAATCGCCAGGGGGGCGTCCGTCGCGATCTGTCCGGCCACGGCACGGTAGTGACCGTTGATCCGCACGAACCCCCAGATCATCAGCGGTAAGACGACGACCGTCAGCCATGCCCCATCCGTGAACTTGGACACCGCGACCACGATCAAGGTGACGCCGGTGGCGATGGCCCCCGCGGCGTTCAGCGCGAGGGCGTGGCGGACACCTGGTCCGCGCCTCCGCCACCAGTGCCCGACCATTCCCGCCTGCGACAGGGTGAAGGCCAGGAAGGCCCCGATCGCGAACAGCGGGATCAGGTGGTCCGTGATGCCGCCGAACGCGACGAGCAAGGCCCCGGCGAGCAGCGCGAGGAGGACGATGCCCTGCGAGTAGACGAGGCACCGCCCGCGCACGGCGAAGAAGTCGGGAAGGAACCGGTCCTCCGCCAGGACGCGGCAGAGTCTCGGGAAGTCCGCGAAGCTCGTGTTGGCCGACAGCGCGAGGACCGCCACCACGGCCGCCATCGTGAGGTAATACAGCAGGCCGCGTCCGAAGACTGCCGCGACCAGCATGGAGAGGACGCTTTGGTATCCGGGCTGGCCGGGCTCGGTCGCCACGATCCCATAGGCGGGGGCGAGAAGGCCGATGCCGGCGAGCAGCAGCACCAGGATGGCGACGATGGCTGTGAGCGTGCGCCGCGCGTAGGCGATCGTCGGCTGGCGAAACAGAGGCACGCCGTTGCTCACCGCCTCGACTCCTGTCATGGCCGTGCATCCGCTCGAGAAGGCGCGGACAAGGAGCCAGCCGCTGACCGCGGCGACGGTCGGGCCCGCGGCGGGTGGCGCCTCGACGGGCGTGGGATGTCCGCCGCTCGCGAGGGCCTTGGCGGCGCCGACGATCACGACCAGGCCGAGCGTGCCGACGAATGCATACGTGGGGACCATGAAGGCGAGGCCCGCCTCTCGGACTCCCCGCAGGTTCACCACCGTGAGGAGCGCGAGGATGCCGAGCGCCAGAGGGAGCGTGTAGGGGAGGAGGGCCGGAACGGCGGAGACCAGAGCCCCGACCCCGGCCGAGACGGCGACCGCCGCGTTGAGGATGTAGTCCAGCGCGAGGGCGGCACCCGCCATCAGGCCGAACCGTCTCCCGAGGTTCTCCTTCGCCACCGTGTAAGATCCACCGCCGCCGGGATAGGCGCTGATCGTCTGCCGGTATGAGAGGTAGACGAGCACCAGCACGGCGATGATCAGCGCGCTGATGGGCGCGATGTAACCAAGGCCGAGAACGCCCAGCGGGAGGAGCAGGGTGAGGGCCGCCTCGGGTCCGTAGGCGGCGGAAGCGAGCGCGTCGAGCCCCAGCACCGGGATGCCGGCGGCCGGGCCGATCTGCTGGTGTTCCTGATCCTCGGAGGAGAGGCGCCGGCCGACCAGCAGCTCAACGAACGACATGGATCCTCCCCGGGGACGCCGGATTCCCGCCCGTCGTTCGCACAGTGCTGGGGAACGGACGAGGCGTCGCGGTCGCCCCGGTCAGCGCCGGGCGTCTGTTCTCACAGCCGCTTCTGCCCTGGGCGACGATCGCGCCGCCCCCGGGCCTCCCGGTCCAGGATCAAGAGCCATCGATCGCGCGGACTCGGAGAGCCGCTTACGCGCCGATGAACACCGGGACGGGTGCCTCGCGAATGACCGCGCGGGTGACCGAGGTGAAGAAGAGGTCGCGAACCGGGTGATGTCCCTGGGCGCCCATCACCACGAGGCGGGGCTTCCGTCGCTGGAGCTGGTCGAGGATGACCGCGGCGGGTGCGTTCCGCGAGGCCACCGGCTGAAGCGCGACCCGGAGGCCATGAGCGGCGAGGAACTGGGCGGCGGGCCCGAGCCGGGCCTCGGCCCGCGCCACGTCCTGGTCCACGGCGAGGAGGCAAACAGGCTCGTCGCCGGCCAGCCCCAGCAGCACGAACGTCTGGAGTGTGCGGGCGACCTCGCGGCCGCTCCCGTAGGCCACGAGCGTGCCCTCGCCCGCAGCGGGGTCGCGCGGGACGACGATCACCGGGCGGGGACTCTCGCGGAGCACCTTGCCGAGCGTGGTATCGGGACGATCCTCTGTCTCGAACTGGAAGTGGGTCTCCCGGCCGAGCACGACCACGTCGCATCCGGAGGCCTCGGAGACGATCTGCTCGTGGGGCGCGCCGATGTCCTCCACCAGGGAGCACCGCACCCGCCCCGCCTCGCAGCGCCGCTGGAAGTCCGCGAGCAGCTCGACGACCCGCCGGTGCTCGTCCGCCAGCCGGACCTCGTCGCGATGGCGCTTGAAGGCCGTGCCTCCGAACGAGACCGGCTCGGGGCTCGTGATGGTCGGCTTGTCGAGGATGCCGAGCCCGACCAGCTCGGCGCCGAAGCGGCGTGCCCAGTCGATGGCGAGCGTGGCCGCGGCCCGGCCGTGAGGGGAGCCATCCATGGCGACCAGCGCCCGGCGGATCAACGTCAGCTCCGCGCCAGGCCGTCGAGCGCGAGGTTCAGCCGCAGGACGTTGACCCTGGGCTCCCCGAGGATGCCGAGCTGCCGGCCTTCGACGTGCTGCTCCACCAGGCGCCGCACCTGCGCCGGGTCCACGCCGCGAGCCTTGGCGACCCGGGGAACCTGGTAGAAGGCCGCCGCCGGGCTGATGTGGGGATCGAGGCCGCTGCCCGAGGCGGTCGCGAGGTCCACGGGCACGGGCGCCGTGTTGCCGGGGTCGGCCTCGCGCAGGGCCTCGATCCGGGCCTTGGTCGCGGCGTGGAGATTCGGATTCAGGGGTCCCAGGTTGGACCCCGAGGACGCGCCGGCGTTGTAGCCGTGGGGCGCGGTGCCGGACAGCCGCCCCCAGAAGTACTTCGGGTCGTCGAACGGCTGGCCGATCAGGCTCGAGCCGACCGGCTTCCCACCTTGGACGACCAGGCTCCCGTTGGCCTGGGCGGGGAAGACCAGCTGAGCGACCCCGGTGACGAGCAGCGGGTACGCGATCCCGGTGACCAGGCTGAGCCAGACGAGCATCATGACGGCCGGCTTGAGCTCTCTCATCGCGGCATTCCCTCCTACGCCAGTCCCAGGGCGACCAGGATCATGTCGATGAGCTTGATGCCGACGAACGGCACGACGATACCACCGGCGCCGTAGACCCAGAGGAACTGGCGGAGCAATCGCGCCGCCCCGACAGGGCGGTAGCGCACGCCGCGCAGCGCCAGCGGGATCAGGGCGATGATGATCAGCGCGTTGAAGATGACCGCGGAGAGGATCGCGCTCTGGGGCGTCGCGAGCCCCATCACGTTGAGCGCGTTGAGGACGGGATACGTCGTCGCGAACGCCGCCGGGATGATGGCGAAGTACTTCGCCACGTCGTTCGAGATGCTGAACGTCGTCAACGCGCCGCGGGTCATCAGCATCTGCTTGCCGGTTTCCACGACCTCGATGAGCTTGGTGGGATTCGAGTCGAGGTCGACCATGTTGCCGGCTTCCTTGGCCGCCTGCGTGCCCGAGTTCATCGCCACCGCCACGTCGGCCTGGGCGAGGGCGGGAGCGTCGTTGGTCCCGTCGCCGGTCATCGCCACCAGGCGTCCCCCGGCCTGGTACTCGCGGATCAGCTTGAGCTTGGCCTCCGGTGTGGCCTGGGCCAGGAAATCGTCGACGCCGGCCTCGGCCGCGATGGCCGCGGCGGTGAGCGGGTTGTCGCCGGTGATCATGACGGTCTTGATCCCCATGCGCCGCAGCTCGCCGAAGCGCTCCCGGATGCCGCCCTTGACGATGTCCTTCAGCTGGATCACGCCCAGCACGCGGGAGCCATCGGCCACGACCAGCGGCGTGGCGCCCTGGCTGGCCACCTGGTCCACGGCCGCCCGCACGTCGGGGGGGATCTGGCCGCCAGTTCCTCGGACGTAGGCCTCGATGGCGTCGGCGGCGCCCTTACGCACCTGCCGCCCGTTCAGGTTCACCCCGCTCATCCGGGTCTGGGCGGTGAACGCCACGAAGGTGGCGCCCATCGCGGTCACGTCCCGCTCGCGGATCGCGTACTTCTGCTTGGCCAGCACGACGATGCTGCGGCCCTCCGGAGTCTCGTCGGCCAGCGAGGCGAGCTGGGCGGCATCGGCCAGGTCGCGCTCGGCGACACCCGAAGCGGGCAGGAACGCGGTGGCCTGGCGGTTTCCGAGGGTGATCGTGCCCGTCTTGTCGAGGAGCAGCACGTCGACGTCGCCGGCCGCCTCGACGGCCCGGCCCGACATGGCGATGACGTTCGCCTGGTGCATCCGGTCCATGCCGGCGATCCCGATCGCGGAGAGGAGTCCCCCGATCGTCGTGGGAATCAGGCACACCAAGAGCGCCACGAGGACCGTCACCGTCACCGGCGTCCCCTGGCCGGCGGTGGCGACGCTGTAGAGCGAGTAGGGGAGGAGGGTGGCGGTCGCGAGCAGGAAGATGATCGTGAAGCCCGCGAGCAGGATGTTGAGCGCGATCTCGTTCGGGGTCTTCTGGCGCTTGGCGCCCTCGACCATCGCGATCATCCGGTCGAGGAACGCCTCGCCGGGGTTCGCGCTGATGCGGACGACGAGCCAGTCCGACAGGACGCGCGTCCCGCCGGTGACGGCGCTGCGGTCCCCCCCGCTCTCGCGGATGACCGGCGCGCTCTCCCCGGTGATGGCGCTCTCGTCCACGGAAGCGACGCCCTCGATGACCTCGCCGTCGCCCGGGATCACGTCTCCGGCCTCGACGAGCACCGCGTCACCCATCCGGAGCGAGCTGCCGGCCACGCGCGTGACGGCCGCACCCCGCTCGGGCCGCGCCAGGCGCTTGGCCTGCACGTCCTGGCGCGTCCGCCGGAGGGCCTCGGCCTGGGCCTTGCCGCGCCCCTCCGCCATCGCCTCGGCGAAGTTCGCGAAGAGCACCGTGAACCAGAGCCACACCGAGATCCAGAAGATGAAGCCCGCGGGGGCCTCCCCGCGTCCGAGAATCGCCTGGAGCCAGAGGCCGGTGGTCAGGACACTTCCAACGAGCACGACGAACATGACCGGGTTCCGGACCTGGACCCGGGGATCGAGCTTCTTGACCGCGTCGACGACCGCGCGCCGCACGATGGGGCCGTCGAAGAGGGATCGCGCCTTCGGATGCGTCGCCATGTCTCTTGCCTCCCGCTACTTCGCTGCCGTCATGATGAGGTGCTCGACGATCGGACCCAGCGCGAGCGCGGGCACGAAGGTGAGTGCTCCCACCAGGAGCACGACGCCGATCAGGAGGACCACGAAGAGCGGCGTGTGGGTGGGCAGGGTGCCAGGTCCTGGCGGGACGGCTTTCTTCCGCGCGAGCGACCCCGCGATCGCCAGGGTCGGGATCGCCAGCCAGTAGCGCGCGAAGAGCATCGCGAAGCCGAGCGCGGTGTTGTAGAAGGGGGTGTTGGCTCCGAGCCCGGCGAATGCGCTGCCGTTGTTGTTGCCGGCGGACGAGAAGGCGTAGAGCACCTCGCTGAACCCGTGCACCCCGGGGTTATAGATCGTGGCCGTTCCGCCGGGGCTCACGACGGCCACTGCCGTCCCGATCAGGACGACCGCCGGCGGGATCAGGATCACGAGGGAGGCCATCTTCATCTCGTAGGCCTCGATCTTCTTGCCGAGGTACTCGGGCGTCCGCCCGACCATGAGCCCGGCGACGAAGACGGCGATGATGGCGAAGACGAGCATGCCGTAGAGGCCGGAGCCCACGCCGCCGTAGATCACCTCGCCGAGCTGCATGAGCCACATCGGCACGAGGCCGCCGATCGGCGTGTAGGAATCGTGCATCGAGTTCACGGAGCCGTTGGAGGCGGCGGTCGTCGCGGTCGCCCACAGGGCGGAGTTCGCGATCCCGTACCGCACCTCCTTGCCTTCCATGTTGCCGCCGGCCTGAAGCTCGCTCGCCTGGTGGTCGACGCCGAGCCAGCCGAGCGTGGCGCCTCGCTGCTCCGCGACGACGCAGACGGCGAGGAGCCCGACGAAGATGATGGTCATCGCCGCGAGGACGGCCCAGCCCTGTCGGGTATCCCCGACCATGGTGCCGAAGGTGTAGCAGAGGGCGGCGGAGATCACGAGGATCGCGAGCAGCTCGAAGAAGTTCGACAGCGGCGTCGCATTCTCGAAGGGATGCGACGAGTTCACGTTGAAGAAGCCGCCCCCGTTGGTGCCGAGCTGCTTGATCGCGATCTGAGACGCTGCGGGGCCGACGGCCAGAACCTGCTCGCTCAGGGTCGCCTTCGTCATCTTGGGCTGACCCTTGTCGTCCAGGACCGGCTTGCCCTCCTTGTCGGTCTCCGGCACGTCGTACTGGGTGGGCTGGACGACCGTGACCTTCGCGTACTCGCCGAGGGTCTGGACCACGCCCTGGGAGACCAGGATGAGCGCGAGCACGAACGAGAGGGGCAGCAGGATGTACAGCGTCGTCCGGGTCAGGTCGACCCAGAAGTTGCCGATGGTCTCGGCCGAGCGACGCGTGAAGCCCCGGATGAACGCGGCGAGCGTGGCCATGCCGGCCGCGGCCGACACGAAGTTCTGGACGGTGAGTCCCAGCATCTGGGTGAGATAGCTCATCGTCGTCTCGCCGCCATAGCCTTGCCAGTTGGTGTTCGTAGCGAAGCTGACGGCGGTGTTGAAGGACGAATCGGGTGTCACCGCGCCGAGGCCCTGCGGGTTCAGCGGGAGCACACCCTGGAAGCGCTGGAGGAGATACACGACCATCAGGCCCGCGAAGTTGAAGAGCAGCATCGCGAACGTGTAGGTCTTCCAGTTCATCTCGCGGTCGGGCCGGACGCCCGAGAGCCGGTAAAGGAGGCGCTCGAGCCACCCCAGCACCCGGTCCAGGCCCACGGCGCGCCCCTCGTACACGCGCGCCATGTAGAGCCCCAGCGGCTTGGCCAGCGCCAGGAGGACGACCACGTAGAGGGTGATCTGGAGAAGGCCGTTGCCGGTCATGAGAACACCTCGGGCTTCAAGAGCGCCACTACCAGATAGATGAGGAGTCCGACCGCCACGACGCCACCGATCACGTAGAGCATGTCAGCCTCCTGCTAGAGCCGGTCGCAGAGCTCGACCAGTCCCCAGGACAGGGCGAGGAACCCGAGGGCGAGCCCGATGTAGAGAACGTCCTGCATGTCATGCCTCCCTTTGGCGCGGACGTGCACGCACGCGCTGCGGCTCAGTAGGTGAAAGCCAGGCCGAGGGTGCCGATGACCTGGACCTCGTCCCCGCTATTGACCGCCTTCAGGTTGTCGCCGAGGACGAGCACCTGGACGCCGCCCTTGATCAGCCACTTGCCGAACTCGGGCGGGATGAACGCCAGGGGTACGGAGAGCGTCGCCCCGGCCGAGAAGTAGCCGAAGGTGTCGTCGGAACCAGTGCCGAACTCGTAGTAGTCCGACAGGCTCAGCCCGACCACGAGCGGGATCGAGAGGGACAACGGGTACTTCGACTCGGCGAGAAACGTGTAGCCGGGGGCGATCCCGATCTGAGCGTACACGCCCTTGTCGGCGCCGGCGTCCGCCTGGCCGTCGAACTCGAAGGCGATCAGGAAACTCGGGTTGAGCGCGAAGGGCCCCAGCAGCTTCGCGTCGTTGTACGCCACGCCGAAGGCGATCTCCTGGACGGTGTTGAAGACGTTGTTAGGGCTGAGGTAGGCGGTGTAGAGGGCGTACGTGGTCAGGTCCTCGAAGAGGACGGCCGAGAGCTTGAAGTAGCCGTCGAGCTCGTACCAGAGCTTGGGGTCGGAGGCGGTCGGACTGTCGGAGCCGGTGGCGCCCGAGTGCAGGCTGTTCCAGATCCCGCCGGTGAGGGAGAGGGAGGTCAAGGCGCCGGCGCCGTCGACGAGCTTGACGGTGAGCTCGCCGTAGGGCTGGAGGATGAGGTCGTCGGTTTCCTGCTTGATGCCGCGGAAGAAGTAGGCGGTGGTCCAGTCGACGCCGGCGCTGACCGACAGGCGGCCGGTGTTGGGAGCTGGCGGCGTCGCGGGCGCCGCTGGGGCAGCGGCCGTTGCCGGCGGCGTGACCGGTGGCGTCGGCGTTGTCTGAGCGTACGCGGGCGCGGTGGCCAGAACGGCGCTCAAGGCCAGCGCGAAGCCAGTCGCTCGCCGGGTGCCGTCCCGCCGGGTGACAGCGCGCCCCCGGCCGGATGTCTGTTCGTCAGTCGTCATGGCGCCTCCTTCTCAGCGAACGTGAACGTGCCGCCGTCACAGATCGTGGATCTCGCCGTCGCACAGGACTCGCACCCGGCCATCGAGCCGGGCGAGCTCCTCGACGGTCTCCTCGTAGAACATGGGCTTCACGTGGTAGACCCACACCGGGCACGGGGGCATCTTGTCGAGCTCCCAGGCCAGGCGGCTGGGGGTCATGTGGCCGGATATCTCGGCGAGCGCGTCGAGGCGATCCGGGAACGAAGTCTCCACGATGATCGCGCGCACGTTGCTCAGCTCGCGCGCGACCTCCCACAGCTGCTCCGTGGGGCCCGTGTCGCCCGAGAAGACCAGGGCTCCGGCCCCGTCGTGGACGATGAAGCCGACCGTCGGCACCGTGTGATGGACGGGGACCGGGATCGCGGTGAGATGGTCGCCGATTGCCTGCGGCACGCCGGGCTGCAGCGTCCGGAAGCGTACGACCGCGTCTCTCGCGGTCGGGATGACCGAGAAATCGGGCCAGATTCGGTCGTTGAAGAAGTGGTCGTGGAGGTCCTCCACCACCGGAGTGACCGAGCAGACGGTGAGTGGCTGGCCGTTCCCGGAGCTCACGCGGTGGCAGCCGCGGTTGTCGGCGAGGTACGCCAACCCTCCGATGTGGTCGAGATGCGCGTGAGACAGGAGAACGTGCTCGATCTTGAGCTGCTCGGCGAGCCCGAGCGTGGACGTGACGGAGCCGGCCTCGAGGAGCACCGTGCCGTCGAGCAGGAGGCCGGGAAGGTGCCGGGCGGGAGCGGACCCGCCCTGGCAGCCGAGGACCGTGAGCTTCATGGCGAGCACCCTAGCCGGAAGGGGCGTCAAGGCGCGCTAGAGAGTGGCCTCCTGACCGTCAAGGGCCCGTAAAGAATCGGGCCCGCGAGCCCTCCGAAGGGTGGATTCCGAGGGTGAACGGCTTCGAGCGGGGAGATCCGGGGGGAGGTTCGCCCTGCGGGGGTGTCGGGTTCCGGGCGGGACGGCGCTAGGCGCGCGAGGTCAGTTGGGCGAGCGCGATCATGTGGGCCGCCACGGCGAGCGCTCGGCGCTCGTCCAGAGTCAGGCCCTCAGTGTTTCCCTCCCAGAGATCGAGGACCAGGGGCTCCTTGCCCGCGAGCGGGAGGCGCCCGCCGCCCTGGGGGAAGCGGAAGCCGGTGCGACCAAGCGTGTGCACCCGCGCGCTGGCGGCGGCCAGCGTGGAGGGCTCGAGCTCGGTCGAGGGCGGAGGGAGCTCGGCCTGGCTCGGCGGCGCGGCCGCGATGAGGCGCTCGTCGGCCCGCCGCAGGACCAGCCCCCCGAGACCGAACGAGCGCCTGAGGTCCTCCAGGACCTCCTCGATCGGCGCCCGCGCGGCGAGGCTCGCTGCGGTCCGGCCGAGCATCTCCACGTCCCCGCGCGTCCGGGTGACCTGTTCGGCGGTGCGGACGCGGCGCTTCCCGAAGGAGGCGGCGATCAGCCCGCACACGGCGAGCGCGAGGAACGCGCCGATGTCACCCGGCTTGTGAATCTCGAGCGACAGGTAGGGCTCGGTCAGGAAGAAGTTGAGGCTCAGCGCGGACACGATGGCGGTGGCCAGTCCCGGCCCGCGGCCGCCCATCTCGGCCACGACGATGGTCAGGGCGATGAAGACGAACGCCAGGTTGGACGCCGACACGATGGTGCGCAGCGGCGTGAGCGCCACGCCGAGGGCAACGGCCCCGGCGACACCGATGACGAACCACACGTTGGCACGATCATCTTGGCTCATGGCCACCTCGCTTCGCGGTGAAAAGCCGCCTTCCGTCCACGAGCATACGCGGCAATCGGGTCAAGGAAGGGCCAAGAGCGGGGGCCTCCGCGTCAACGCGGCGTCAAGACTACCCCTTGACGCCGCCCGCCGTGAGCCCCTCGACCATGTACTTCTGGAGGTAGACGTACGCCGCGATCACCGGCAGCGTGGTGAGCACCGCGCCCGCCATCAGGTAGCCCCAGCCGTACACGTCACCCGTGATGAAGGTGGAGAGCCCGACCGGGAGCGTCCGGAGCTTGACGTTGGTGATGAAGACCAGGGCGTAGAGAAACTCGTTCCAGGCCTGGGTGAACGCGTAGAGGGCGGCGGCCAGGAGACCGGGGGCGGCCAGCGGGAGCACGACGCGGCGGAACGCTCCGAAGCGCGTCGCCCCGTCGATCATGGCCGCTTCCTCCAGCTCCTCCGGGATCGACTCGAAGTACCCCATGAGGAGCCACGTCACGAAGGGCACGGTGAAGCTCGGGTACGCGGCGATGAGGCCGGTCAGGCTGTCGGCCATCCCGAGGTTCCGGATCTGCGCGTAGAGCGGGATGAACAGGATCGACGGCGGCACCAGGTAGGTGATCAGCACCGCGCTGGCCATGAACGCGCGCCCGAGGAAGCGGAGACGGGCGAGCGCGTACGCGCCGATCGTGCCGATCGCGGTCGCCAGGAGCGTGCTGCTGACGGACACCACGATGCTGTTCCGGTACCAGCCCAGGAACTCGGTCTTGCCGAGGAGGTGCGCGTAGTTCTCGCCGGCGAACGGGCTCGGCCAGAACATCGACCGGAGGCTCCGCATCTGGTCCTCGCCCTTGAAGGACGAGATCGTCATCCAGTAGAAGGGGAAGACCACGATCAGCAGCAGCGTCACCAGGATCGCGTAGGAGACCGCCGACTGGAGGCGCTCGCGCGCGACTCGCCCGGGCCCGCCGACCGCTGTCATGCCGTCTGGCCGCTCATCGCGCCCGGCCGCGCCGCATGTAGCGGGCGAGCACGATGATCACGAGCGCGAGCGCGGGGAGGAGGTACAGCGCCACGGCGATGGCCTCGCCGAGCCGCTGCGCCCCGAAGGCGATCTCGTAGGTCAGGACGGGCAGCACCTGGGTGGCGCCGCCGGGCCCGCCCTTGGTGAGGATGTAGATGATCGCGAAGTCGTTGAAGGTCCAGATCGTCGACAGCAGGACGACGATGATCACGATGTTCCGGATGCCCGGGAGCGTGACGTGCCGGAAGCGCTGGACGGCCGTCGCCCCGTCGACCGCCGCCGCCTCGTAGAGCTCGGCGGGGACCGACTTCATGCCGGCCAGGAAGCTGATCCCGAAGAACGGGAAACCGCGCCACACGTTCACGCCGATGACCGATGCCATCGCCGTCCCCGGCTCGCTCAGCCAGCCCACGCCTTGCGGAAGGATCCGGAAGACCCGCACGAGGAGGTAGTTGAGCACCCCGAGGCTGTAGTCGTAGATCCACAGGAAGTTCAGCGCGGACACGACCGTGGGCGCGACCCAGGGGATCAGGAGCACCCCGGTCCAGAAGCCCCGGAAGCGGATGCGAGACGTGAGCACCAGCGCCATGACCATGCCGAGGACGAGCTTTATCGCCACCGACGCGCCGGTGAAGATGAAGCTGTTCGCGACCGCGCGCCGGAAGAAGCCGTCGAAGGTGAGCCGGACGTAGTTCTCGAATCCGACGAAGACGGGCGGCATGCCCACGTACTTCCGGGTCAGGCTCAGGTAGACGGCGTAGCAGAACGGGTAGGCGACGAGCGTTAGGACGAGGACGACGATCGGCAGGACGAACAGGAACCCCATGCGGTAGTCGGGTCCGAGCCAGCGCTCGAGCCCGACTCGCCGCCGCGGGCGCACCGCCCGGTCGAGCGCGGCCTCCTTCGAAGGCAGCCGCGCCGCGGTGGTGGACATGGGACGCGTGACCGCCGCCGGCCCTAGCCCCGGCTGCGGATCTTGTGGATTTCCTCCACGCGGGCGTGAGCTTCCTTGAGCGCGGCCTCTGGCGTGAGCCCGCCGACGACGACGCGTCCCGCCATGTCCGTCAGGATCTTCTGGCCGCGCACCTCGGCGGCCGCCGGCGTGATGGGGCCCGGATGCCCGAGCGGCACGCTCTTGAGGATGTTCTGGAGCATGGCCTCGAAGTTCGGATCCGACTTCCAGTACGGATTGTCGACGCGCGTCCGGTAGACCGGACCGGCCTGGCCGACCGAGACCTGGAGATATTCCTCGAAGCGCTTCTCGTCCTCCAACCAGCGGATCAGGTCCTCGGCGAGCTCCGGGTGCTTCGCCTTCTGGAAGATCTCCCAGTTGTAGCAGCTCGACGTGACAAAGCTGCCGGCCGGACCGCCCGGTGTCAGGACGAGGAGGGTCTTCGGCGCGAGCTCGTGCTTCCGGTTGACCATCGCGAAGTAGAGGCTCGCGCCGTTGTTGGTCGTGACGAGCTTTCCGGCCATGTACGCCTCGTTGTTCGACACGTCGGTCCAGCCCATGACGCCGGGCGGCTGGATCTTGTGCTTCTGGATGGTGTCGACCGCGAACTGGAGCGCCGCCGCGTTCTGCTTCAGGAACGCGGTGCCCAGGGCGGGCTTGCCGTCCTTGTCCCAGGTGCCACCGCCGTAGTCGAGCAGGATGTTGTCCATGAATCCGTCGCCGTCGTCGGAGCGATTCAGTGTCTGGCCGAAGCCCCAGAGGTCCTTGGCGGGGTCGGTCGTCTTCCGGGCGAACTCGAGGACGTCGGGGTCGTAGACCTTCGGAGGCTTGAGCCCCTTAGCTTCCATGATGTCTTTCCGGATGTAGAAGACCGAGATCATGGCGTAGCGGGGCACGCCCAGGTACTTGCCATCGACCTTCATCGAGCTCTCGGCGAACGGCAGCATCCCGCCTCGAGCCCCGGCGATCTCGGAGGCAACCTTCGACACGTCGCGGAGCGCGGCCTTGTAGCGCATCGGCCCCAGGATGTGCATCTCCGCGAGGTCGGGCGGGTTACCGGCCTCGATGGCTGCGACCACCTTCGGCTCGCGGTCCCCGAAGGTCGCCCAGTCCATCTCGACGTCGACGTTCCGCTCCTTCGCCCAGGCCTCGACGTGCTTGGTCAGCACGTCGTTCCCCGCCGTGACGAAGCTCTTGAAGAGCCACACCCGGAGCTTGAGCTTCGCCTGGGCGCTGGCCATAGAGCGGAGGACGCCGAGGCCGGCGGCGGTGCCGCCGGTGACGACGGCCGCGCGGCGCAGGAACTCGCGCCGGGCGATCTGGCCCGCATCGAGCTGCTCGGCGGCCTGACGGAGTCGGGGGTCGGTCATGATCGCCTCCCTGGGTCGTGGGTTGTCGAGCGACGCTACCGCGAGTCTAGGCGGGGCGGCCGCAGCCGGTCAAGCGCCCGCATCGCCTCAAAAACACGGTTACCGGCGGGGAGGGGTGCCCGCAGAAGTACGGCGCATCGCCTCACAAGCCGGGTTGCCGGCCGATGGGGAGGAACCCACAGAAGTGCGGGCCCAGGGGAGCCCACGCCATCGGGTGTGCGGCGTGGGTCCGTGGGCCCGTCGAGCCGCGTCAGGCCTTCCGGGCGGGCGGTCAGCGCTTGACGTACCGAACATCGATCGATGGCATCATCGACATACCATCCGGCGATCGAAGGAGGAGCCATGGAGACCGTGACGATCTCCCCGAAGTTCCAAGTCGTGATCCCGAAGGCCATCCGGGAGCGGCTCGGCCTGTCGCCCGGCCAGAAGGTGCAGGCCATCGCGTACGGGGATCGCATCGAGCTCATCCCGGTCCAGCCTGCCCGGCGGCTGCGCGGCTTCCTCAAGGGCATCGACACGACGGTGCCCCGTGAGCCCGATCGGCGATGAACGTCGTGGACTCGAGCGCCTGGCGCGAGTACTGAGCGAACGGGCCGAGCGCCGCCTACTTCGCCGGGCCCATCGAGGCCACCGGCGAGCTGCTGGTCCCGGCGCTGACCACCCACGAGGTCTTCGAGCGAGTGCTCCGGCAGCGGCAGGAGGGCGACGCGCGCCGTGGCCGTGATGGACGCAGGATGCCGACTTCGAGGGCCTTCCCGGCGTGCGCTACCGCGCCCGGAGAGCCTGACAGGGCCTGACGGCCCCCCACCGCCGGCGGGAGCGAAGTTCCGAGCGCGAGCCCTCGGTCAGGCGTTCCACTCGCGCGGGCCGTCATCCGCGTAGCCGCACTGCTCGCACGCACCGTAGTGGTGCACGGCCGGCGGCATGGCGACGGCCATCCGCAGCGCCAGCTCGTCGCCGACGTTGCGGATGTGGTGGACCGTGCCGCGCGGCACCCACACGATGTCGTCCTTGCGGGCGCGCACCACGACGCTGCCGGTCAGCTCCCACTCCAGCAGGCCGGCGAAGACCACCCACCACTCGTCGAAGTCGGCGTGCCAGTGAGGGCGGTTGCCGCCACCGGGTGGGGCGGCGATGAGTGTCACCAGCTGGCGCTCGTCGGCGATGAGGCGCGTGGCCCACGGGGCGGGTCCCATCGCCGCGACCACGTCGGCGACGCGCGTGTGCAGCACGTTGGGCCACGTCGGGTTGGCGGCGGTCGGCGGCGTGGGGCCGGGAGCCAGGCGGGTGATGGTGATGGTGGACGGTGCGGCCATCGGAGACCTCCGATCAAGTGGCGATCAAGAGTGGCGATCGAGCCTGGCGATCGAGAACTGGCGGCGCCTGCGCCGGCTCGTTGCGGATGCCGGGGGCGCGAGGCCGCCGCGAGCGAACTACATCATCCGGGGCCGGTGGGCGTCAAGCACCGGCGGCCCTGCTGCGTCTGGCCATGCGATCGCCACGCGGTCGCCACGCGGTCGGTTGTGCGCCCGCCCCGCGTCCTCTATGCTGCCTCGGTTGACGACAACCCGAAGCAACCGCAGAGCCGGCCAGGAGGGTGCTGAATGACGCAGGAGCGCGCGGTGATCGCGGTGATCGGACCCCTGTTCGACGAGGGCGCGGCCGAGGGGCGCGAGGGGCGCCAGCGGCTCGAGCGCGCGGGCGCCACCGTGGTCCAGGCGCGGGGGCCGGGCGAGGACGACATCATCGCCTCGTGCGCCAACGCCGACATCGTGATGGTCCTCGCCCAGGTGCCCTTCACCGAGCGGGTCCTGTCGAGCCTACCGCGGCTGGCGTTTCTCATGCAGTGCACGGTCGGCTACGACAAGGTCGACCTGGCCGCGGCGACGCGGCGCGGGATCGGCGTGGCCAACAGCCCGTTCTTCTGCCTGGAGGAGGTCTCCGATCACGCGGCGATGCTGCTCCTGGCGTGCGCCCGGAAGCTGTCCCACCAGAGCTACGCGATGCAGCGTCACGGCTGGAGCCGGCCGGCGGCCGTCGAGCAGATGGGGCCGATCTACCGGGTCCGGGGGAAGACCCTCGGCTTCGTCGCGTTCGGGAAGATCGCGCGGCTCACCGCCGAGAAGATGGCCGGGTTCGGCATGACGTATCTCGCCCACGATCCCTATCTCACGCCGGCCGACGTGCGCCGGTGGAACGTGGAGCTGGTGCCGCTCGACGAGCTCTGCCGCCGGTCCGACTTCGTGTCGATGCACGCGCTCCTGAACGAGTCCACGCGCGGAATGTTCGGCGAGACCCAGTTCCGCGCGATGAAGCCGACCGCCTACTTCGTCAACACCTCGCGCGGGGGGACCGTGGACGAGCCGGCGCTGGCCCGGGCTCTTCGGGAGGGATGGATCGCCGGCGCGGGGCTCGACGTCCTCGACCGGGAGCCACCCGATCCCGCCAACCCTCTCCTGGGCGTGCCCAACGCGCTCTTGACGCCGCACACGGCGGGGCAGTCCGAGGACTCGATGGCCGACGACCGCCGGCAGTCCGTCGACACGGTGCTCACGTTCCTCGAGGGCCGCTGGCCGGACACGCTGGTGAACCCCGCGGTGAAGGCCGACGCCCGGTCTCGGGCGCGGGCGTTCGTGCGCGGCTGACCGGGTCCCCCCGATCGCCCAGGCCCCCTCGCGCTTCCGCGCGAGCTCGCGACCGGGCGCGCGTCAGGCCGGGCGCGTGCGGGTCCGCAGGTGGAAGCTCTTCGGCCGCGTCAGGTGGGCGAACCCCAGGTGGGAGAGCGAGCAGCCCTTGCCGCTGTCCTTGACGCCTACCCAGGGGAGCAGGGGATCGAGGTAGTCGCAGCGATTGGCGTAGACGGTCCCGGCGTCGAGCCCGTCCATCAGCCGCGCGGCCCGGTCCATGTCCTCGGTCCACACGGACGCCGTCAGGCCGTACGGGCTGTCGTTCATGAGGTGTACCGCCTCGGCGTCGTCGTCGACCGGCATGATCCCGACCACCGGCCCGAAGGTCTCCTCGGACATCACCCGCATGCGGTGATCCACCTCGGTCAGGACCGTTGGCTCGCAGAAGTATCCGCGGCCCCGCCAGGGAGTTCCTCCGGTCAGGACCCGGGCCCCGGCCGCGCGGGCCTCTGCCAGGTGCTCCTCGACCAGGGCGACGCCCTTCCGGTGGGCGAGCGGTCCGAGCGTGGTCGCGGCATCCTCGGGATCGCCCATCCGGTACTGCCGCACCAGCGCGACCGCGGCCTCGACGAAGCGCTCGTAGATCGGCCGGGCCACGTACACGCGCTCGATGCCGCAGCAGCTCTGGCCGGCGTTGTAGAAGGCGCCGTCCACGACGTTCTCGACGGCGAAGTCGAAGTTCGCGTCCTCGCAGACGTACGCGGGGTCCTTCCCGCCCAGCTCGAGACCGGCGTCCATGAAGCGGTGGGCGACCTGGCCGTACACCTCGCGGCCGCCCGCCACCGAGCCGGTGAACGAGACGTAGTCGACCTGCCCCGAGCGGATGAGCGCGCCCGCCGCGTCGTGGTCGAGCGTCACCGCCGCCACCAGGCCCGCCGGCACGGCGGTCCGCGCAAAGGCGTCGGCGAAGTGGCCGCCGCAGAGCGGCGTGAGCCGCGCGTGCTTGACGAGTACGGCGTTCCCGGCCAGGAGCGCGGGCACGATCACGTTGACGGCGATGAGGAGCGGGTAGTTCCAGGCCGCGACGTCCAGCACGACGCCCAGTGGCTGGTGGCGGATGAACCGGTCGAATCCCGCCTTGGGCGGGAGGGCCTCGTCGGCGAGGGCGGCCTCGGCCAGCCGGCACATCGTCTCGGCGCGGTCGATCATCGTGTTGATCTCGTTCTTGGCCTGCTGGAGGGGTTTCCCCATCTGCCGGGTGATGTCGAGCGCGATCTGATCCGCCATGGCCCGGAACGCGGGCACCATCTGGCCCACGGCCTCCACGCGTCGGGCCACCGGCACCCGGCGCCACTCCCGCTGGGCCGCGCGGGCTCGGGCGACGATGGCCCCGAGCTCGGAAGAGGTCGTGTACGCGATCTCGCGGAGCGGCGCCTCGGTCGCGGGATTGATCAGCGTGTAGTGCGTGGGCATGGCCGGGAGCTTAGCGCCGTTCGATGGGTGCCGACAAGGCCGCAGCCTGGTCGCATCTGGTAATATCGTCGGCGGCGTGCCGCCTGGAGGCGGCGCCCGGAGGAGGTCGCGTGCGACGGTTCGACCTGGTGCTGCCCGGGAGTGTGGACGAGTGCGTTCGCGCGCTGGCCGAGCGCGGACCGGACGCGAAGGTGGTGGCGGGGGGGACGGATCTTCTGCCGCAGCTCAAGAACGGCATGCTCCGCACCGGCTGCGTGGTCGACCTGTCCGGCGTGAGCGAGCTCCGGGAGCTCGCCCCGGGCAATGGAACCGGCCTCCGGATCGGCGCGGCCGTCACGGCCCGGGCGCTCGAGCAGGACCCCGGTGTGAACGCGACCTATCCGGCGATCGCCGAAAGCGGAGCGCTGGTCGGGTCGGTCCAGATCCGGAACCTGGCGACGCTCGGGGGAAATCTCTGCAACGCCGCCCCCTCGGCCGACATGGCGCCGCCGCTCCTGGCGCTCGATGCCGAGGCGGTGATCACAGGGCCCAAGGGCACCCGCCGCGTGCCCTTCGCCTCCTTCTTCCTCGGGGTGCGCCGCACGGTCCTCGCGCCGGGCGAGCTGCTGGTGGAGATCGCCGTGCCGGCCCCGGGGCCCCACAGCGGCGGGAACTACCGGCGCCACACGCCCCGCCGGGAGCTCGACATCGCGGTCGTCGGCGTGGCGTCCCAGCTCACGCTGTCGAAGGGCGTCTGCACGAAGGCGCGGATCGCCCTGGCGGCGGTGGCGCCGACTCCCGTCCGGGCCACGGCCGCGGAGCGGCTGCTCGAGGGCCACCCGGTCACGCCCGACCTGATCGAGCGCGCGGCCCATGCGGCGGTCGAGGCCGCGCGACCCATCAGCGACCAGCGCGGGTCCGCCGACTTCCGCCGGCATCTCGTCCAGGTTCTGACCCGTCGCACGCTCACCACGGCACTCGCGCGCGCGGGCGCCTGACGAACCCGGAGGAGCCATCACGTGCCGAAGCAAGTCCTGAGCTTTGCGCTGAACGAGGAGCCGGTCGAGGTGCTCGTCCAGCCGTACGAGACCCTGCTGGACACGCTGCGCGAGACCATCGGCCTGACCGGACCCAAGGAGGGCTGCGGGACCGGTGACTGCGGCGCCTGCACCGTGCACCTCGACGGCCGGCCGGTCGCGAGCTGCCTGGTCCTGGCCCTCCAGGCCCGCGGCCGGTCGGTCCTGACGATCGAGGGCCTCTCGAAGAACGGGGTCCTCCATCCGCTCCAGGACGCGTTCGTGCGCCACGGCGTGCCCCAGTGCGGCTTCTGCATTCCGGGGGTGCTGATGGCCGCCGCGGCGCTGCTCGCCGAGACGCCGCGCCCCACCGAGGACCAGATCCGCTACGGCATCGCCGGCAACCTCTGCCGGTGCACCGGCTACACGAAGATGCTGGCCGCGATCGGCGAGGCCGCCCACGCCACGCGCCCGTAACGCGACGAGGGGAGCAGACTCACCATGGCGATGAAGACCACGCGCGAAGTGAAGGGTGTCGGGCTCTCCATCCCGAGGCCGGACGGGCCGGAGAAGGTCACGGGCCAGGTCCAGTACGTGGCGGACCTCAAGCCCCGCGGGCTCCTTCACGCGAAGCTCCTGCGGAGCCCCCATGCCCACGCCCGGATCGTCCGGATCGACGCCAGCCGCGCGCGGGCGCTCCCGGGCGTGCGCGCGGTCCTGACCGCGGCGGACATCCCCGAGCTCAAGAAGAAGGCGCCCACCCGCGCGCACGCGGTGCTCGCGATCGACCGCGCGGTCTTCGCCGGCCAGCCGGTGGCCGCCGTGGCGGCCGACGAGCCGGCGATCGCCGAGGAGGCCCTCGACCTGATCGACGTCACCTACGAGGTGCTGCCGGTCGCCATCGACCCGCTCCTGTCCATGCAGCCCGGCGCCCCGCCGGTCGCGGACGCCGGGACCGAGGCGGACACGAGCGAGGCGCTCGCGCACTCCGGGGTCGCGGCGGCCAAGGGCGAGGCCGGGCCGCCCAAGGCCGTCAACATCGCGCAGCAGTCGCACTTGCACCGCGGTGACGTCGCCAAGGGCTTCGCCGAGTCCGACCTCGTGCTGGAGCAGACGTACCGCGTGCCCATGGTCCACCAGGGGTATCTCGAGCCCCACGCGGTGCTCGCGCAGTGGGACACCAACGGGCTCCTCACGATCTGGGCCAGCACCCAGGGATCGTTCAACACGCGCTCGGAGGTGGCCGACGTCCTCGGGATCCCGGAGAACCGGATCCGGGTGATCCCGATGGAGTGCGGCGGCGGGTTCGGCGGCAAGATCCGTGCCCTCTGCGAGCCCATCACGGCGATCCTGGCCCGCGCGACCGGCCGGCCGGTTCGCTACGTGATGACCCGGCGCGAGGAGCTCGAGGCGGGCATGCCCGCGCCCCAGGTCGTCATCCGGCTCAAGACGGGGGTGAAGCGCGACGGGACCCTCATGGCGCTCGAGGCCGAGACGATCCTGGACTCCGGCTCGATCTCGGGCGCCGTCCTGACGATGAGCGCGGTGTTCCTCGGGAGCCTCTACAAGTGGCCGAGCTTCGACGTGAAGGGCTACGAGGTCCTCACCCACAAGCCGAGCGTCGCCGCCTACCGCGCGCCCACGGCGCCCCAGACCATCTTTGCCCTCGACTCCCACATGGAGGAGATCGCCCGCCGGCTCGACCTCGACCCGGTCGAGTTCCGGCTCCGGCATCTGATCCAAGAGGGCGATCCGATGGCCAACGGCCAGCCCTGGCAGAGCAACGGGGCGAAGGAAGTGCTGCGCCGGCTGGCCGAGCACCCGCTCTGGAAGAGCCGCGGGGAGTGGGCGAAGAGCGGCGGCAAGAACGGCCGCGGGCTGCGGGGCACGGGGCTCGCGATCGGCGGCTGGATTCCGGGGCTCCAGCCGACGGGCGCCACCGTCCGGCTCAACCCGGACGGATCGCTGCAGGTCCTCACCGGCCAGGTCGACATCGCCGGCACCAACATCGGGCTGGCGCAGATCGCGGCGTCCGCGTTCGGGGTGGACATCGATCAGGTCCGCATCATCACCGGCGATACCGACAGCGCGCCGCTCACCGGGCTCAGCGCGGGCAGCAAGACGATCTACACGGTCGGCGCCGCGGTCATGCAGGCGGCGGAGGACGCCCGGCGCCAGACGCTCGAGATCGCGGCGTCCGAGATGGAGGCCTCCGTCAACGACCTCGAGATCGAGGACGGCAAGGTGACGGTCCGCGGCGTGCCGAGCCGCTCGATCTCGCTGGCGCAGATCGGGAAGAAGGGCAACACCTACATGTCGAAGGTGCCCCCGGTGCTCGGCGTGAGCCACATCGCGTTCGCGGTGCAGGCCCCGGCCTTCGCCGCCCAGCTGGCCCGGGTCGAGGTCGATCCGGACACGGGCGAGCTCACGCTCCACGACTTCGTGGCCGTCCAGGACGCCGGCAAGGCGATCAACCCGCTCGGCGTCGAGGGCCAGATGCAGGGCGGGGCGGTCCAGAGCCTCGGATTCGCCCTCACCGAAGGGCTCCTCTACGACGAGAAGGGACGGCTCACCAATCCGAGCTTGCTCGACTACCGGAAGCTCACGGCGGCGGACCTCCCGAACATCGAGACGATCATCGTGGAGGTGCCCTCGCCGGCCGGCCCCTTCGGGGCCCGCGGGGTCGGCGAGCCGCCGATCGTGCCGGCGCCGGCCGCCATCGCCAACGCCGTCTTCGACGCGACCGGGGTGCGGATCACCGAGCTCCCCATCACGCCGGAGCGGATCGCCATGGCGCTGCTCGAGCGGTCGGCGCCGGGCGTGAGGCGCTAATTTAGCGCTCAACCCCGCGACCTCGGGTTTCAGAGCGTGGCCTGGGCCTCCCGGGCCAGGGACGTCGCCTTGTCGACCTCCCCGAGCTGCATGTAAAGCGGAATCAGCAGCAGGCGAAGCTTGGCCGCTTCGCACTGCAGACGCAGGACCTCTGCCAGCCCGACGGCACGCCGTGCGCGATGCCGGATCACGCGCAGGGCGATCTCGAGGTGGGCGACGGTCGATGCCCGCTCATGGGCCGGGGGCGGCCCGCTCACCGGCCGGCCGACGCGCTCCGGCCTGAGGCACAGCTCCTCAGGAAGGCCGACGGCCGTGGTCCCGGTCGGATCGGTGGCCGCGGACAGCGCCGCGGCGTACTCCCGCCAGGTGATGGAGGCGCACGGCTCGCCCCAAGTCCGGCGGATCCGGGCGAAGTAGAGCCCCATTGCGTTCGCGCTGCCCTTCCGACGCATGAGCGCCGCCAGCATCCTGGACGGCCGCTCGGTCCTGAATCACGCGGTCGACGCGGCCAAGGACATAGTAATGTTGACATATGAGAGTAGTCCAATACAATCGTGCGATGCCGCCTCAGATTCCCGCAGGCGAGCTGCAGGCGTTCAAGGCACGATTCTTCAAGGCCCTCGCTCACCCGATCCGCGTCCGGATCATCGAACGCCTCGTGGAGCGCGAGCGAACCGTGCAGGAGCTCCAGGCCGCATTGGCACTCGACCAGTCCAGCGTCTCCCAGCACCTCGCCGTGCTGCGCGCGCATCAGGTCGTGGTGGCGCGAAAGGAAGGCACCGCGGTCCGGTACGCCCTGCGCGACCCGCTGGTAGGTGACCTCCTGGCCGTCGCTCGCCGGATCTTCAGCAACCAGCTCGTGGGAACGCAGGACATGCTTCGCGAGCTCCAGCGCGAGCACCGGCGGCGCTGACGTGTCTCTCTTCGCCAAGATCCTGAAGATCGGGCTCGCCACCGAGCCGCTCGAGCCGGGCGACGAGACCACCGTGGAGCTGGTGCGGGAGGTGGAGGCGAGGACGAGACGGCTGCTGGGCCGGGCCCTGGCGATCCGGGAGGTCGATGCCGGGTCCTGCAACGGCTGCGAGCTCGAGATCAGCGGCCTCACGGGGCCCGTCTACGATTGCGAGCGCTTCGGGATCCACTTCGTCGCCTCGCCCCGCCACGCGGATCTCCTGCTGGTCACCGGTCCGGTGACGCGCAACATGGAAGTGCCGCTCCGGAAGACCTACGAGGCCACGCCCGACCCGAAGCTGGTGGTCGCGGTGGGTGACTGCGCCAAGACCTGCGGGGTCTTTCGGGGGAGCTATGCGGTCGCGGGCAGTGTCGACCAGATCGTCCCCGTAGACGTCTTCGTGACGGGGTGCCCCCCGGAGCCGGCCGATATCCTCCGAGGCATTCTGGCGGCCCTCGACCGGCTGCCGGGTCGCACCGCGCGGCGCTAGGCGTGACGCCGACCCTGGCGGTGTTCCTGGTGATGACGCTTGGCCATGTCGCCGGGGCCGGCGGCGCCCTGGTCGCCCGGAGCGCCTCGGGTGTGCGCCGCCTCACGACCGCAGGAGCGATCCTGGGCGGGAGCGCAGGCTTCGTGCTGAGCCTCGACACGCTGATCCGAGGGGGGCACTTCCAGCTCGAACTCCCGTACTTACTCGCGGTGGCGGGGGGCGTCAGCCTCAGGCTGGACCGTCTGGGCGCGCTCTTCCTCCTGATCGTCGAGGTCGTCGCGGTGCCGGCCGCTCTGTTCGGCGGGGCGTACTCACGCGCCTACGAAGGTCCGTCCCTGCGCCTGCTCGGGGCGATGCTGAATCTCTTCCTGCTCGCCCTGAGCCTCGTTCCGTTCGCCGACAACGTCGTGACCTTCCTGATCCTCTGGGAGGCCATGTCGCTCACCTCGTATTTCCTGGTCCTGACCGAGTCCGATCGGCGAGAGACGCGCCAAGCCGGGCTGTGGTATCTGGCCATGGCGCACGGCGGGTTCGTGCTGGTGATGGCGGCCTTCCTGCTCCTGGGGGCGAGCGCGCCGTCGACCGGGTTCGCGGACCTCCGGGCCGCCGCCGGGGCGCTGTCCGCCTCCACGCGGAACGCCGTCTTCGTCCTCGCCCTCCTCGGCTTCGGATCAAAGGCGGGCCTGGTGCCGCTGCACGTGTGGCTTCCGCTGGCGCATCCGGCCGCCCCGAGCCACGTGTCCGCGCTCATGTCGGGGGCCATGATCAAGATGGGCGTCTACGGCCTCCTGCGCGTCGCGCTCGATCTGCTCGGGGGCGGTCCGCCGTGGTGGGGCGGGGCGATCCTGGCGGCGGGGGCCGTGTCCGCGTTGCTGGGCGTGTTGTACGCCCTCATGGAGCACGACCTCAAGCGGCTCCTGGCTTATCACTCCGTCGAGAACATCGGGATCATCTTCCTCGGCATCGGTGCGGGGCTGATGTTTCAGAGCTACGGGCTGACCCCCCTCGCGCTGGTGGGTCTGATCGCGGGCCTCTACCACACCCTCAACCACGCGTGCTTCAAGGGCCTCCTGTTCCTCGGCGCGGGCGCGGTCCTGCACGCGACCCACACGCGCAACATGGAGGAGCTCGGCGGGCTGATCAAGGGCATGCCGCGGACCGCGCTGTTCTTCCTCGTCGGTGCCGCCGCCATCTCGGGGCTACCGCCACTCAACGGGTTCGTCTCGGAGTGGCTCGTGTTCCAGGCGCTCCTGGGCGGCTCGCAGATGCCGGGGGCGGAGCTCGGCCTGATCATGGCGTTCGCCGTGGGGATGCTCGCGCTCACGAGCGGGCTGGCCGCCGCCTGCTTCGTGAAGGCCTTCGGGATCAGCTTTCTCGCGATTCCCCGCTCGTCGCGCGCGTCCCAGGCCCGAGAAGTCCCCCGGACCATGCAGGCGGCGATGGCTGCCCTCGCGGTCGTGTGCGTGGCCCTGGGCGTCTTGCCCTCGCTGGTCCTGCCCGTCGTGAGCGGCGCGGTGGCCGGGCTGGGCGGCCTGCCCACCGATCCCGCGACGGGGGTGCCGCGGCTCACGCTCGAGATGCCGGGCACCGTGGGCGTCATCGCGCCCGCGGCCCTCGCCGTTGCCCTCCTGCTCGTGCCCGCCGTCGTCATGATCGCGTTCCGCTGCGGCGCCGCCGACCGGCGCCTGCGCGTGGGCGACACGTGGGGCTGCGGCCGGATCGGCCAGACGTCCCGGATGGAGTACACGGCCACCGCGTTCGCCGAGCCGCTGCGGCGGGTCTTCGCCGAGCTGTACCGCCCGACCGAGGACCTCTCCATCGACTTCCATCCGGAGTCGAAGTACTTCGTCCAGTCCATCGCGTACCGAAGCGAGGTCCACCCCTGGTTCGAGCGCCTCCTCTACGACCCGGTCGTGTCGTTCCTCCGTCGTACGGCCTTCCGCGTGCGCTGGCTCCAGGCCGGATCGCTGCACCTCTACCTCCTGTACATGATCCTCGCCCTGGTCGCCCTGCTTCTGGTGTCGCGATGGACGAGCTGACGCGCCTCGCGGTCGCCGTCGGGCAGATGCTCCTCGCGCTGCTCCTGGCGCCGGGGTTGGTCGGCCTCATCCGCTGGATGAAGGCGCGGCTGCAGAACCGGCGCGGGGCGCCCGCCTGGCAGCCGTATCTCGAGCTGCGGAAGCTGCTCCACAAGGAGGTCGTCGTCTCCCGGAACGCCTCCTGGCTTTTCCGGGCCGCCCCGTTCGTGATCTTCGCCAGCACCGCGACGGCGGCCGCCCTGGTGCCGGTGCTCGCGGCGCCCCACACGTTCGACACGATGGGCGATCTGATCGCCCTCGTGTACCTCCTGGTGCTCGGCACCTTCTGCCTGGCGCTCGCGGGACTCGACCCAGGGTCCGCGTTCGGAGGCATGGGAGCCAGCCGCGAGGTGACCGTCGCCGCCCTGGCGGAGCCCACCGTCGGGCTGGCGGTGTTCGCGCTGGCACTCAGCGCGGGCTCCACGAACCTGGGGCGCATCGTCGCGGCCACCGTCGAGGACCCTGCGGGCGCGCTCAGCCCGGGGCACCTCCTCGCGTTCGGCGCGCTGTTCATCGTGACGCTGGCGGAGACTGGTCGATTGCCCGTGGACAACCCGGCGACGCACCTCGAGCTGACGATGATCCACGAAGCCATGGTCCTCGAGTACTCGGGACGGTACCTGGCCCTGATCGAGTGGGCGGCCGCGATCAAGCTGCTGGTCTTCTTCGCGCTCCTCGGCAATCTCTTCGTGCCCTGGGGGGTGGCCCGGGAGGTGACCGCCGGGGCGCTCCTCGCGGGCCTGGGGAGCTTCCTACTGAAGCTGCTCGTCCTCGCGGCGATCATCGCGGTCTTCGAGGCGCGCATCGCGAAACTCCGGCTCTTCCGGGTGCCCGAGCTCCTCAGCCTCTCGTTCGTCCTGGCCCTCCTGGCCGTCTCGTCCTCTTTCCTGTTGCGGTGACGCGATGGCCGAGACGTTCTCCCAGCTGTCCGTCCTCGGCTCGAGCTTGATCCTGCTGCTGGGCCTCATCCTCGTGGGGCGCCGTGGGGTTCCGGCGTACGTCGACGCCTTCGCCTGGCAGTCGATCGCCCTGGCCGGCGTCACGGCCGTCGTCGCACACTACGGCCGGCGCCCCGACCTGTACTGGGTGGCCGGGCTGCTCCTGATCGTCAAGGGGCTGGCCATCCCGCGGCTGCTCCGGCGCATGGAGGGGCGATTCCGGGCCGAGCGCGAGCTCCAGCCGTACGTCAACACGGCGACCTCGCTCGTCGTCGCCGGCTTGCTGGTCCTGCTGGGCTACGCGATCTCGCGGCCCCTGGTGACGCTCAGCCGCCTGCCGACGCGCGGCGGGATGCCGCTGGCCATGGGCCTCATCCTGGTCAGCCTGTTCGTGCTGGTCAGCCGCAAGAAGGCGATCACGCAGGTGATCGGCTTTCTCATGCTGGAGAACGGCCTGGCGCTCCTGGCCGTCCTCGGCACCTACGGGGTCCCGCTGATCGTCGAGCTCGGAGTGTTCCTCGACGCCCTCCTGGGATTCCTGGTCATGCAGATCTTCGTTTACCAGATCCACGAGACGTTCGAGAGCATCGACGTCGAGCGGCTGAACCGACTGAGGTACTGACGGAGACGTGAGCACCTTCGGATTCCTGCTGGGCCCGCCGGTGCTCGCGGCATTGCTGGCTCTCGTCATCGTGCCGTACCGACCGGCCGTCGGGTGGGTGAACGGGGCCCTGTCTCTCGTCTCGCTCGGGGCCGCTGTCGCTCTGGGGAACCAGGTCCTGACGGACGGGGCCGTCGTGGCGGGGTGGCAGGATCTCCTGCGGGCGGACGCCCTGTCGGTGCTGCTGGCCGTCTGTGTCTCGCTGGTGATGGCGCTGGCGGCGTGGCTCGGCCCCGGGCTCCGGCGGGACGACGAACCTCGTCGCGCCCGACGCTTCCAGATCTTCGTCAACCTGTTCGCCTTCACGATGCTCTGCGCGGTCTCGACCAACAACGTCGGGTTGATGTGGGTGGCGATCGAGGCGACGACCATCACGTCCGCGATGCTGATCGCCCTCGACGTCACCAAGGCGTCCGTCGAGGCCTCCTGGAAGTACGTGCTGCTCGGCTCGGTGGGCATCGCGCTGGCGTTCGCCGGCACCGTGCTCGGGTATTTCGACTTCGTGAGCCTGGGGGATCCGCAGGAGGCGGTCCTGAACTGGACCGTGCTGAAAGCCGCCGCGCCGTCGCTCCATCCCGAGGTCGTGCAACTGGCGTTCGTGTTCATCCTGGTGGGCTACGGGACGAAGGCGGGTCTGGCGCCGATGCACACGTGGCTGCCCGACGCCCACGCCGAGGCGCCGGCGCCGCTCTCCGCCATGATGTCCGGCGTGCTGCTCGCCGTGGCGCTCTACGCGATCATCCGCTGGAAGGCCGTGGTGAGTGCGGCCGTCGGCAGCGCCTTTCCGAACCGGCTCCTCGTCCTCCTGGGTCTCCTGTCGCTCGCGATCGCGGCCTTCAGCCTCCTGGTCCAGCGGAACTACAAGCGGATGCTGGCCTACTCCAGCATCGAGCACATGGGCCTGATGTGCGTGGGTCTCGCGCTGGGACCCCTGGGGACCGCGGCCGCGATGCTGCACCTGGTGAACCACACGCTGGCGAAGTCCGCGATGTTCCTCCTGGCTGGACGGGTGCTCCACCGGTATCAGACGGCCGACATCGCTCGCGTGTCCGGCCTGCTGCAGACGATGCCGGCGACCGGGTGGCTGTTCCTGGCGGGCGGGCTGGCGCTGGTCGGGCTGCCACCATTCGGCCTCTTCGTGTCGGAGTTCGCGCTGATCCGGGCCGGCTTTGCGCTCGGGCGGCCGTGGCTCATGGGGCTCGTGCTGGTTCTCCTGACGGTGGCCTTCGTCGGAGTCGTCGCCCATGTGAACCGGATGCTGTACGGGCGGCCTCCGGCCGGCGTGCGCGCCGGCGAGGCGGAGCCCTGGCGGCTGGTCCCGCTCGCCCTGTGCATGGCGGGACTCCTCGTCCTGGGCCTCGGCACGCCGCCGCCGCTGGCGACACTGCTCGCGCAGATCGCGGAGATCGTGGGGCCGTGACGGCCTTCGATCGCTTACCGGAAGATCTGGCCGGGCAGTTCCATGGCCGTGTCACCGGGGTGCGAGTCGAGCGCGGCAGTGAGCTGCGCTGCGCGATCCCGCCCGCGGACGTGCCGGCCTTGGCGCGGTGGATGCGCACGAGCTTCGGGGCCGAGCTGATCCTGATGGTCGGGGTCGACCGCCGCCGGGATCGCGGTGGCTTCGAGGTCCACTATCTCTTCGGCCACGACCGTGCGACCTGGTGCCTCCACGCGACGGTCACCGTGGCTCCGGACAAGCCCGAGATCCCGTCCCTGGCCACCTTCCACTACCCGGCGTCCCGGTTCGAGCGGGAGATCTACGACCTGTTCGGCATCCGGGCGCTCGGCCATCCCGACCCTCGCCCCCTCGTGCGACACGCGTTCTGGCCGGAGGACTACTTCCCCCTTCGAAAGGACGCCGCGCCCCGGGACTTCCACGACGACGCCCAGGCCTTCCCCTTTCAGCAGGTCGGGGGTGAGGGCGTCTACGAGATCCCGGTGGGGCCGGTCCACGCGGGGATCATCGAGCCCGGCCACTTCCGCTTCAGCGTGGTGGGCGAGACGATCATCGACATGAAGTCGCGCCTGTACTTCACCCACAAGGGGACGGAAAAGCTCTTCGAGGGGCGCACCCTGGACGACGGAGTGGAGCTGGCGGAACGGGTATCCGGGGACACGACCGTCGGGCACGCGCTGGCCTACTGCCAGGCGGCGGAGGCGCTGAGTGGCACGGTCGCGCCGCCGCGGGCGCGCTATCTGCGCGTGATCCTCCTCGAGCTCGAGCGTCTCTACAACCACATCGGCGACTTCGGGATGATCTGCAACGACACGGGTTTCGCGGTGGCGCACTCCCACTGCTTCCGGATCCGCGAGCGGCTCTTGCGGTTGAACAAGCGCCTGACGGGTCACCGCCTCCTCCGGGGCGTTCTCCGTCCCGGGGGCGTCCGGATGGACTGGCCGGTCGGGCTCGACGTGGTCGCCGAGCTGAAGTCGATCCAGGCGGACTTCGACGAGATCGTCGAGATCAGCCTCGGCAACGCCCTGGTGGCCGACCGACTCGATGGGACCGGCCGGCTGACGACCCAGACGGCGCGCGACCACGGCGTGCTCGGGTTCGTGGCGCGTGCGTCCGGGCTGGACGTTGATGCCCGGCGGGACCATCCGTTCGCGGCATACGGGGAGCTGTCATTCAGAGTGCCCGTGTTCGATACGGGTGACGTGCGAGCCCGCACGCTGGTCCGGGTGGAGGAGGTGCGAGAGTCGGTGAAGCTGGTCCAGCAGGCCGTCGAGGGCCTGCCGGCGGGGCCGTCGCAGGTGAGCGTGGGCGCCGCCCCGGCCTTCGAGCCCGCGTTCGCCCTGGTCGAGGGATGGCGGGGACGGATCATTCACTGGCTGATGCCCGACGCCAGCGGGCGACTGTGGCGCGCCAAGATCCTCGACCCGTCGTTCCTGAACTGGCGGCCTCTTTCCTACGCCCTGCTGAAGAACATCGTCCCGGACTTCCCCCTCTGCAACAAGTCGTTCAACCAGTCGTACTCGGGGAACGACCTGTGAACAGAGGGTGGGCGTGGGTCGGCCGGACGTCTCCCGATGGTCGGCTCTGAACGCCGAGACGCCCTGTGGCGGACCTCGCCCACCTACGGCGAGAGGAAGCCGCGGCCCTCGTCGGCGAGCCGATCGAGCAGGGCGGCCGGTCGCCAGAAGTCGCTCCCCGTGCGACGGCCGAGCTCCAGCATCCGGTCCCGGATCGTCCGGAGCCCGATGGAATCGGCCCAGAACATCGGACCCCCGCGGTAGACGGGCCAGCCGTAGCCGTACACCCAGATCACGTCGATGTCGCTGGGGCGGATTGCGATCTTCTCCTCGAGGATCTTGGCGCCCTCGTTCACCATCGGGTAGAGGAGGCGCTCGCGGATCTCGTCGTCCGGGATCGGCCGCCGCGTGATCCCCTGCGCGGCCGACACGTCGACGATGATCTTCTCCACGTCCGGGTCCGGCCGGGGCGTGCGGTCGCCCTCGTAGCGGTAGAAGCCGGCGCCGGTCTTCTGGCCGAATCGGCCCAGTTCGCACAGGCGATCGGCCACCGGCGCCCGCTCCCCCCGGCCCTTGCGGATGCGCCAGCCGACGTCGAGCCCCGCGAGGTCGCCCATGGCGAAGGGGCCCATCGGGAAGCCGAAGTCGTAGAGCACCTGGTCGACCTCGTGCGGGAGGGCGCCCTCCAGGATGAGCCGCTCCGATTCCTTGCTGCGCTGGTGGAGCATCCGGTTGCCCACGAACCCGTAGCAGACGCCCACGAGCACCGGCACCTTGCCGATGCGACGCCCGACGGCCATCGCCGTCGCGATGGTCGTCTTCGACGACTTCGCCCCGCGCACGTTCTCCAAGAGCCGCATCACGTTGGCCGGGCTGAAGAAGTGGGTGCCGACGACGCTCTCCGGCCGCTTCGTGGCGGCGGCAATCTCGTTGACGTCGAGGGTGGAGGTGTTGGTCGCCAGCACGGCGTCCGCCTTGCAGATCGCGTCGAGCTTCGCGAAGACCTCCTTCTTGATGGGCATCTCCTCGAAGACCGCCTCGATGACGATGTCGGCGTCAGCCACCGCCCCGAAGTCGGTGGTCGGCGCGATGAGCCCCATGCGCCGCTCGACGTCCGCCTTGGTGAGGCGGCCCCGGGACGCGGTCGCCTCGTAGTTCTTGCGGACCACGCCGATGCCGCGGTCGAGG
Source organism: uncultured Candidatus Rokubacteria bacterium (assembly GCA_963812945.1). Classification (GTDB taxonomy): domain Bacteria; phylum Methylomirabilota; class Methylomirabilia; order Rokubacteriales; family DASRDR01; genus DASRDR01. Next base: position 82,813 of record CAWEXD010000008.1, read on the forward strand.
GCCTCGCGGCCGACCTCGACGACGGTGACCGGGATGCCCGCGTTGGCGAAGTTCATCGCGATGCCGCCGCCCATGGTGCCCGCCCCGATGACGGCCGCCTTCCGGATCTCGCGGGTCGGGGTGTCGGCGGGCACGTCGGGGATCTTGGCCGCCTCGCGCTCGGCGAAGAAGGCGTAACGCTGCGCCTTGGACTCCGGCGAGGCGACCAGCTCGAGGAACAGCTCGCGCTCGAAGCGGAGGCCGTCCGTGAACGGGCGGTTGACCGCGGCCTCCACCGCCTGGATGCAGCGCTCGGGCGCCCGGAAGCCGCGCGTCTGCCGGGCGACCGACTCGCGGAACCTGGCGAAGATCTCCGGCTTGCCGCGCGCCGCGGCCACCTTGTCGTCGAGATCGCGCACCTTGCGAAGAGGTCGGCCCTCCGCGACCGCGAGCTCCGCGAACGCGACGGCGCCGGCGGTGAGGTCGCCCTCGACGAGCTCGTCCACCAGGCCGGAGCGGTGCGCGTCCTCGGCGCCGATGGGCTCCCCGCTCACGATCATCGCCAGCGCCTTCTCCACGCCGACCAGGCGGGGCAGCCGCTGGGTCCCGCCGGCGCCGGGCAGGATGCCGAGCTTGACCTCCGGCAGCCCGAGCCGCGCCGCGCGCACGGCGACGCGCCAGTGGGACGCCAGCGTGACCTCGAGCCCGCCGCCGAGCGACGTGCCGTGGATGGCGGCGACGACCGGCTTCGGGCTTTGCTCGATCGCGTCCAGTACCGCGTGGAGGCCGGGATCCTTCATCGGCTTGCCGAACTCGGTGATGTCGGCGCCCGCGATGAAGGTGCGCCCGGCGCACGCGATGACGCACGCCTTCGCGGCGGGATCCGCGGTGGCCCGGCGTACCCCGTCCAGGAGTCCGAGCCGGACCCCGTGGCTGAGCGCGTTCACGGGCGGGTTGTTCACGGTGAGGACGGCGATCGATCCACGGCGGTCGTAGGTCACGAGATCGGCGCTGACGGTCATCGGCTGGGTCCTCCTGCGACGCTCATCGGGATGCGGTCAACCCCGGGACGGATGCCGGTCAGTCCGGGAACTCGATCCGGCGGTTGAGGCTTTCCTCGCCGCCGTCCTGGTATCGTACCGTGGCTGTCACGCCGAACCACCCCCCGGGCCCGTGGCCGAAGAGGGGGAATCCGTCGGCGGCCCGGTCCCGGGAGATGAAGTCGGTTCCGTTCTTGGCGGCGGGCTCCATCCGCCAGCTCACGGCATCGACGCCGTCCAGGGCGGGCCGCGCGCCCCGCAGCTGGATGATCCACTCGTACCGGGACTCGCCGTCGGGCGGGAGCGTCCGGTACCGGTAGACGAGAGCCAGCCCGCGGGACGATGCCGGGGTCGCGGCCTCCTCCACCCAGGGCCCCGCGCCGGCCGGCTCCGGGCGCGGCGCACTCGGCGTTCTGGGCTCGGGGTTCCGGGAGGCAGGTTGCTCGGCGGAGGCGGCCGGGGTCGCGTCGCGCGGCTTGCTCGCGGAGGCGCCGGTGGCGGGCCGGCTCATGCGGCCGGAGGCCAGGAAGCCGCGGGGGAGGGTTGCCACGGCCCCGACGACGGCGGCGACACCGAACGCGACGAGTGCGGCGGCCAGCCCGCGATGGGCGCGGACCCAGTCTGCCCACGCGGCGCGCTCGCCCGCCCGCGCTCCTGAGCCGCCAGCGCCGCCAGCGCTGCCGGACGCGGTTCGGCGCGCCCCGCGGCGCTCGCGAGGCCGCTCCCCGGGGGCGCCCGGGCCGCCGTCGGCCTCGGGCATCTCGTCGGTCAGGGTGGGGGACCCCCCTGGGGTCTGGCCAGCCCGGCGCGTCGGGACGACATTGCCATCAGCTCGGCCGGCCGACCACCGCGATCGTCACTGCGGTCGCTGCCGCGACCGTGCGGTAGAGCGGTCACCGGGCCTTGTACGTCTCGACCAGGCGCTCCGCCGTCGCCTGATCCACTCCGTGGAGCTCGAAGCGCATGTCGATCCGCTCGAAGCGGTTCGGCTGGGCGGCGGCGCGCACCCCCTCGATGGTCACCTCCAGCCCGTCGAGCGGCACCCCGGTGTCGCGGGCGTGGCCCTCGACGAGCGTCACGCCGCACGAGGAGACGCCGGCCAGGAACGCCTCGCTGTTGCTGAGGGCTTCCGGGGCGGTGGAGGAGTCGAGGACGAAGTGATGGTTCCGGGCGTTGCTGACGGCCCGGCCCACGACGCCGCACGACCGTGAGCGAACGGTGTCGACCTTGGCGTCACTCATGCGTCCCTCCTTTCGGGCGCGGCCGGAGCGGCGATCCTTGTCGAAGCGCCGCGCGCCGTATCGCGATCGTGCGCGGCGCGCGACCCGGCTGTCAAGGTGTGCTAGCGTCAGGGGTCAGACTTTGACTTCGAGACATTTTCGCCGGACGCGCTTCGAATTGTCCCGAAGTCAAAGTCTGACCCCATGCTGCGCGTCCTGATCGCTGCCTTCGACGGGCTCCAGCCGGCGCAGGTGTCGCTGGCGCTGACCCCCACGATCCAGGGGCTGGTCCAGGACGGTGTCGTGTTCACGCGCCACCACGCCGTCTTCCCCACCGTGACCCGGACGAACGCCGCCAGCATGGTGACGGGCCGCCACTCCGGCGGCCACGGCCTGGCCGCCAATACCGTCGTGGTCCCGGAGTTCCCGCCCGGTCAGGTGATCGACGCGCTGGAACCGACCCTCGCCCGGCTGGCGGCCGTCAGCGGGGGCCGTGTGCTGCTGGCGCCCACCCTGGGCGAGATCGTGGCCACTCATGGCCTGGCGTACGCCGCCGTGGTGGGCGGGACCAGCGGGAACGCCTACGTGCAGCACCCACGCGCGGCCACGACGAGCGGCGCGGTCGTTCACGCCGACTTCGCCCTGCCCGCGCCGCATCACGAGGCCGTCCAGCGCCGCTTCGGACTCTGGCCACCGAAGGTGGTGCCGTCCATCGGCCGGATCCAGCGCGTCGCCGACGTCCTCCTCGACTACGTCCTTCCCGTGGTCGACCCCGACGTGGCGATGGTCTGGTTTCCCGAGCCCGACACCTCGCAGCACGCCACGGGGGTCGGCTCGAGCGTAGCCCACGAGGCGCTCCGGGAGGCCGACGCGCAGCTCGGCAGGATCCTGGCCGCGGTCCGCCGGCGAGGGGTCGAGCCCGAGGTGCTCGTGGTCTCGGACCACGGTTACTCGACCATCGCCTCGGTCGTCGACGTCGAGGCCGAGGTGCGCCGGGCCGGCTTCCCTCCAGGAGACCAGCCGGGGGGTGTCGCGGTGGCGCCGAACGGCGGCGCCGCCCTCCTCTACGTCCGCGACCGGAGCCCGGACGTGGTCGAGCGCCTCGCGATCTGGCTGGCGGAGCAGCCGTGGGCCGGCGCGCTGGTAGGCGGATCCGGCGATCCGAAGGCCCTCGGTCTCCTGCCCGGGGATGCCGCCGGGATCACCGGGGAGCGCGCGCCCGACATCGCGGTCTCGCTCCGGTGGGATCCAGGCCCGGGCGCGAACGGGTTTGCCGGCCGCTCGTACGCGACCGGCGGGGTCCCTGGCCAGGGCACCCACGGCTCGGGAAGCCCGCACGAGCTCCGGAGCATCCTTGTCGCCGCCGGCCCGAGCTTCCGGAGCGGGGTGGCCTCTGATCTGCCCTCCGGCAATGTCGACCTCGCGCCGACCATCCTCGCGCTGCTCGGCCTGGCCACGGGCGTGCCGTTCGACGGACGGGTCCTGGCGGAGGCGTTCCGCCGGGGCGCACCATCGGGGCCGCCACCCCGGACCTCGCTCGAGCACGTGGTCGAGCGGGCCACCCGGGCCGGGGTCCTCCGCCAGCGGCTCCTCCTGGAGCGCGTCGGCGCGACCACGTACGTCTCGAGCCTGGACGCTCGCCGCGGCTGACGAGCAGCCCACGCGGGACGCCGGACTTCCCGGCCGAGAGCAGTCCGGGCCGTCGCCGAACCGCAACACGACCGCCACGGCCCCTCGCTTGACGGCCGGCGCAAAAGGTTGTCTATTTCGGCGAAGGCGCCGTGGGCGTGTCGGGGGGCGGACCGGAGTGCTCCGGGGGCCGCCCGCCTCGAGGAAGCCCGCGCGATGGTCAGCTCGCGCGCACGGCTGTCCGGCACGGGATGCCGGCGGCTCGCGCATGGTCCGGCAACGGGAACCGAACAGAAGGAGGAGCTCATGAGTGATCGCGATTCCACCACTCGGACCCTGGGCGCGGCCCAGGCCCTGACGCGCCGGACCCTGCTCAAGGCCACGGTGGCCGGCTCGGTCGCCGCCGTCGGGCCCTGGTACGTGCGCGAGGCCTTCTCCCAGTCGGGCCAGCTCAACTGGTACACCTGGGAGGACTACGCGCCGAAGCCGCTCGTCGAAAAGTTCACCAAGGACACGGGGATCAAGCTCAACGTGACGCTCTTCTCCTCGAACGAGGAGCTGCTCAACAAGCTCCGCGCGTCGCGTGGCGAGGGCTTCGACCTGGCGACGCCGTCGGTGGCCTGGGTGGGCGCCCACGCCGAGGCCGGCAACATCCAGCCGTTCGACGAGAAGAAGCTCACCAGCATGGGCAACATGATCAAGACCTTCAACGCGAAGATTGGCGAGCTGGGCGGCAAGCCCGGCGGCAAGCTCTACTGCGTCCCGACCGACTGGGGCTCGGAGGCGCTGTCCTTCAACACCAAGGCCATGAACCTCGAGTACGGCAAGGCCGGCTTCGGCGACCTCTGGGATGCCAAGTGGGCCGGCAAGATGCTGTGCCGGCCGCGCTCGATCCTCCTCGGCGTCGGCATGTGGTGGGAAGGCAAGGGTGAGATCCCGGCGGGCACCATGCAGAAGTGCTACTCCGACCAGCCGACCATGGAGAAGTACTACGGCCAGGCGCTCGACTTCTGCATCAAGAACAAGAAGCAGATCGGCAAGTGGTGGACCAGCACGGCCGAGACCCAGGCCGGCTTCCTGCAAGAGGGCTGCGTGATCGGCATGACCTGGGACGGTCCGATCAACACGATGCGGAACGAGGGTCATCCGGTCAAGTACCTGGCGCCGAAGGAAGGTGCCCTGACGTGGGTCGACACCGTGTCCCTCACCAAGGGCGCCAAGAACATCGACCAGGCCTACGCGTTCATCAACTGGATGCTGAAGCCGGAGAACGGCGGCATCTTCGCGGTCAACACCGGCTACAACAGCGTCGTCACCGGGGCCGAGAAGCACACCAACGCGAACTACCAGCGGAACTTCGAGGAGACCTACCCGGGCAACGCCCTGCAAAATCTCTGGTTCCAGGGCGAGGAGAGGCCCTGGTTCATCGCGAAGCGCCAGGAGTTCGCCACCAAGCTGCAGGCCGCGTAACCTCGATTCCTCGCGCGGACGGGGCGCCTCGCTCACACGAGGCGCCTCGTCCTGCGCCGCGTCGGCCCGGGCGGTAGGCTGCGCGGCGTCTCGGAGGAGGGCGCAGAGCCGGGCATGCGCAACGACCTCGACCTCGACCGCGTCAGCAAGAAGTTCGGGGACCTCACTGCCGTCGACCAGGTCTCCGTCACGATCCCTCAGGGCGAGTTCTTCAGCTTCCTGGGCCCGAGCGGCTGCGGGAAGACGACGATCCTCCGGATGATCTCCGGGTTCATCGATCCGACGGCCGGCGAGATCCGGCTCGCCGGGCGGACGCTCGCCGGGATCGGCCCCAACCGGCGCCCGACGGCCCTCATCTTCCAGAACCTGGCCCTCTTCCCGCTGATGACCGTGGCCGAGAACATCGCCTACGGCCTCAAGGTGCGGGGGGCCCCGCGGGCCGCGCGCGAGCGGAAGGTCCAGCAGCTGCTCGACCTGACCGCGCTGCCGGGCTACGGCGGAAAGCGCGTGGACGAGCTCTCCGGCGGCCAGAAGCAGCGGGTGGCGATCGCCCGCGCCCTCGCGGTGGAGCCGGCGGTCCTGCTGCTCGACGAGCCCCTGTCCGCCCTCGACCTCAAGCTCCGCCAGCACATGCGGGCGGAGCTGCGCGACCTCCAGCGGCGGACGGGCATCACGTTCATCTACATCACGCACGACCAGGGCGAGGCGCTGGCCATGTCCGACCGGGTCGCAGTGATGTCGCAGGGCCGGATCGAGCAGATCGGCACGTCGACCGAGATCTACAATCACCCGGAGACGGCGTTCGTCGCGTCGTTCGTCGGCGAGAACAACCGGTTCACCGGCCGGGTCGTGGACGCGAGCGGCGACTTCGGCGCCATCGACTCCCCGGGCGGCCGGCTGCGGGCGCTGAACCCGCACCGGCTGACCGCGGGCGCCGAGGGCCTGCTCTTCGTGCGGCCCGAGCGGATGCGTCTCACGAGCGACGGCGGTTCCGAGCCGGGTCACAACGTGCTCGAGAGCGAGGTCACCGACGAGGTGTTCGAGGGCCTGGCGGTCAACATCTTCCTGCGCCACCCGGAGGGGGGCCGCCCGATCGCGGTCTCGGTGACGAACGACGGTGCCGTCCCCGTCCTCGAGCCCGGCGCGCGGCAGCGCGTCGCCTTCGCGCCCGAGCACGCCCTCCTGCTCCCCCCGGGCGAGCTCGCCCAGAGCGGGAGCGACCGGCCGTGACGAGCTCGGGCTGGCGCGACGCCGTCCGCCGGTTCGGCTACGGCGGCCTGACGTTCATCTTCCTGGGCTGCGCGTTCTGGGCGTTCATGCTGATCGTGCTCCCGATGATCCTGATGGTGGACCAGGCCCTCCGACCGTTCCTGCCGCGGAGCGAGTGGGGCGGCCCGAAGGACGTCTACACGATCCGGAACATCGTGTCGGCCGTCGGGGAGCCGTTCAACCAGATCATCTTCCTCAAGACCATCTGGGCCAGCGTGCTCGTGACCGCGGTGTCGCTCGCGAACGCCTACCCGCTCTCGTTCCTCCTGGTTCGGGGCGGCCGCGCCGCCTGGGTCGGCGCCATCATGATCGGCATCCTGATCCCGTTCTGGGTGAACGACATCCTCAAGGCCTTCGCCTGGCAGCTCCTGCTGGCGCGCTTCGGCCCGATCAACAACCTGCTGGTCGCGGCCGGCGTCATCGCCGAGCCCTTTCCATTCCTGAACCTGGACGTGGGCGTCATCGTCGGCCTCGTCTACGCCTATCTCCTGTTCATGATGTTCCCGCTGTACAGTGCGATGGAGAGCCTCGATCCCAACCAGATCGACGCCGCGCGGGATCTCGGCGCTCCGGGGTGGCGCATCCACTGGGACATCGTGATCCCGCACGCGAAGCCGGGGATCGCCTCCGGCTGCATCGTGACCTTCATGCTGGCGGCGGGGTCCTTCGCGGTGCCCCAGATCCTCGGCGGGACGCGCAGCCTGTGGGTGACGCAGCTCATCTACAACCAGTTCGACGCGATCAACTGGAATCTCGGGGCGGCCTACGGGCTGGCGCTGGTCGTGCTGTGCCTGGTCTTCGTCATGACCATGATGTCGGTCTTCCGGGTCAGTCTCCGGGACATCGCGCGTTGAGCGGCTCGGGGCGTCTCCCGCGGGCGATCGTCGCCGCCTACCTCGTCCTGTTCTTCGTCTACATGTTCCTCCCGCTCGTCTACATGATGGCGGTGGCGTTCAACGACACGCGCATCCCCACGCTGACCCCGTGGCGGGGCTTCACGCTGCGGTGGTTCCAGGTCATGTGGGAAGACGACCGGATGTGGACGGCGCTGTGGAAGAGCGCCGTCATCGCCTGCTGGGTCATCGCGCTGTCGATCCCGCTGGGGATGGCGGGCGCCCTCCTGATGACCCGGCTCCAGGTGCCGGGCAAGCCGTTCGTCTACGCGGTGCTCGTGTCGCCGGTGCTGACCCCCGGGATCATCATCGGGCTGAGCACGCTCATCTTCTGGGACACGACCTTCGACATCGGGGGGCGCTGGGGGCTCTCGGTGCTCGGCCAGTCGAGCTTCATCAGCGCCTACTGCATGCTGCTCTTCATGGCCCGGCTCCAGCGCTTCGACCCGACCCTGGAGGAGGCGGCGCTCGACCTGGGCGCGACGCCGTTCCGCGTGTTCTGGACGATCACGCTGCCGTACATGCGCCCGGCGATCCTGTCGGCGGTGGCGCTGTCCTTCTTCCAGTCCTTCGAGAACTACAACACGACGGTGTTCACGATCGGGAACGATCTCACGTTCACCATGTTCATCGTCGGGAAGGTGCGGAAGGGCGTGCAGCCCGACACCAACGCCCTCGCCTTCGTCCTGGTGATGGCGACCATCGCCGGCGGGATCGTCTACGAGATCGCCCGGCGCCGCGAGGTCCGGCGGGCCGAGGCGCGCGCGCGGGCCGCGCTGCAGGGCGGGGAGTCGATCGTCATGGAGCCGGCGGCCGCGAGCTGACACTTGCCAAGCTCACGGATGAGGCCATCGCTTCCGGTCGCTCCGTGCGACTGAACTGCCCGTGATGGACGTCCAGCCGGTCGTGCTCGAGGGCCGGCATGTTCGACTGGAGCCCTTGTCCCTGGGCCACCATGCGCAGCTCTGCCGGGTCGGTCTGGACGGGGATCTCCTGCGTTGGACCGAGTCGTACACGCCGACCGTTGAGGGTGTGCGCCAGTACATCGAGACAGCGCTCGCGGTGCAGGCTCGAGGGAGTGCGCTGCCGTTCGCCGTTGTCAGCAAGGACGTGGGTCAGGCCATCGGCAGCACCCGGTACGGCAACATCGACCGCGCGAACCGGCGTGTGGAGATTGGCTGGACCTGGTACGGGCGGGACTATCAGCGCACCGCGGTGAATACCGAGAGCAAGTATCTGCTGTTGCGCCACGCCTTCGAGACGCTGGGCTGCATACGCGTGGAGCTCAAGACCGATGCCCTGAACGAGCGATCCAGAAAGGCCATCCTGCGGATCGGCGCCAAGGAGGAGGGCATCTTTCGCCATCACATCCTCATGCCGAGCGGCCGCATCCGGGACACCGCGTACTTCAGCATCATCGACGACGAGTGGCCCGACGTGAAGGCACGGTTGGAGGGAATGCTGGCTCCTCGTGCCAGCGACTCGGGGACCGTGGGTCCCCGTCAGGGCGCCTCGCTCACCTGATACCGCGACCGGGCGAGCCATTCCGGGTCGATCTCGACCCCCCAGCCCGGCTCTCCGGAGACCGTCACCCGCCCATCCTCGACTCGATAGGGGTCGTTGCGGAAGAGCCCGTACTGCCACGGGTAGTAGTCGGCCTCCTCGATGGAGAATTCGAGATACTTCCCGGCGTTGGGCAAGGCGCGCAGGAGATGCATGGTGAAGAGGGTGACCAGGCCCATGTTGGCCGAGTGCGGCGTGACGGGGAGGCCGTGCGCGGCCGCCATGCGCGCCACGCGCATCGTCCGGTCGATGCCGCCCAGATAGAGGACGTCGGGCTGCGCGACGTCCACCACCCGCCGCTCGCAGATGAGGCGCCAGGTCGAGAGCTCGCAATCTTGCTCCCCGCCGGTCACCGGGACCGACAGCGCATCCGCCACCTGCTTGGTCTGCTCGAGCTCCCAGTACGGGCAGGGCTCCTCGAAGTGCTCGACGCCCTCGGCCTCGAGCAGACGGCCGACCTCGATGGCGCGGGCGGGCGAGAAGCCGCTGTTGGCGTCCGCCAGCAGCGACACGTCCGGCCCGAGCGCGCGGCGGATGGCCGGCACGATCTCCTCGGTCCGGCCCGGCCACTCGTCGACATCGCGGCCGCACTCGGCGCCGATGCGGAACTTGAAGGCGTCGAACCCGAAGCGATCCCTCAGCCGGAGGAACCGGGCCGCCTCGTCGCGGGGGGTGATGTCGCGCTTCATGGACGAGGCGTACGCCCGGAGCGTGCCGGGCTTTCCGCCCAGCAGGGCCACCACCGGCTTCCGCTCGATCTTGCCGCGCAGATCCCACAAAGCGGTGTCGAGACCGCCCATCGCACGCTTGAGATAGGAGCCCGGGAACTTGTGCTCCTTCTCCTCGATCCGGTCCAGCAGAGACCCGATCGCGAAGGCCTCTTGGCCCAGTGCCCAGGGCGCCACCTGGCGGTGCAGGATCTCTGCCGTGATGTCCGAGTTGTAGGTGGAGAGCTGGCCCCACCCCTGAGACCCGTCCTCCACGGTCACGCGCACGAAGCCGATGTAGCGGGTCGCGAAGCTCTCGAGACGGACGATGCGCATGGCGGCCCGCTACCGGAGGACGAGCACGTTGCGCAACGCCTCGCCGCGCTTGGTCGACGCGATGGCGTCGTTGACCCGCTCCAGGGGATAGCGGCCGGTGATCAGTTCGTCGAGCTTGAGGGCGCCCTGCTCGTAGAGCCCGATCAGCCGGGGGATGTCGCCGTGGATGTGCGAGCCTCCCATCTTCGAGCCCAGGATTCGCTGGTTGTCGCCAGCGATGCCGCCGGGGTCGATCTCGACGGTGACCCCCGAGGCGGGAATGCCGACCAGCACCACGGCGCCCGAGCGCGCGGCCATCCCGAAGGCCTGGGCGATCGCCGGCCGCGCCCCGGCCGCGACGAAGACGAAGTCGGCGCCCCGGCCGCCGGTCAGCCGCCGGACCTCTTCGACCACGCCCGCCTGGTCCGCCCGGAGCGCGTCCGTGGCGCCGAATCGCCGGGCCGTCTCGAGCTTCGCGTCGACGACGTCGAGCGCGACGATGGGCCGGGCGCCGGCGATCGCCGCGCCCTGGATCGTGTTCACGCCGACGCCACCGGCGCCGATCACGACCACCGACGCTCCGGCGCCGACCGCGGCCGTGTTCGTCACTGCGCCGAAGCCGGTGATGACCCCGCACGCGAGCAGCGAGGCGGAATCGAGCGGGACGCGGTCCGGAATGACCACCGCCTGCGAGGCGTGGACCACGACCTCTTCGGCGAAGGCGGCGGTGCGGAGGCCGTGGGCGAGCGGCTGGCCGTCGCGCCTGCGCAGCGGGCTTCGGGCGTCCAGCGCGAACCGCGTCTCGCACGTGACGGGTGTGCCCCGGCGGCAGGCCAGGCAGGTCCCGCAGGACCGGATCAGCGTCACGACGACGTGATCGCCCGCCGCGAAGCTGCTGACGCCCGCGCCCACTTCAACCACGGTCCCCGCGGCCTCGTGCCCGTAGACCGCGGGCAACGTCCCGCCCCAGCCGCCCTCGGCGTAGATGATGTCGCTGTGGCAGATCGCGCAGGCCGCGACCTCCACCCGAATCTCCTCCGGGCCGGGCGAGGCGAGCGCCACGTCCTCGACGACCAGCGGCTCCCCGAACGCCCGACAGACCGCGGCGCGCATGCGCGCCATGATCGGGCCGAAGGCGGCCCCCGTCAACGGCGCGGACGCTGGTGGCATGCCGCCTCCTCGCGCTAGAATCCGCCCGGACGAGCACGCGCGGATCTTATGAGCCCCGATCAGCTACCGATGAGTGACCGATGAGCGACCGGGCGACGGCCACCGTCGAGGAGATCGTGGGCCTCGTCGACGCGTGGCGCGGCCGGCCCGTGTCCATCCAGCCGCTGACGAACGGGCTCACCAACGCGAACTACCGGGTCGACGTCGCCGGTCAGGCGTTCGTCGTGCGGATCCCGGGCGCGTCGACCGAGCTCCTGGCCATCGACCGGGCCAACGAGCTCCACAACGCGCGCGTCGCCGCCGCGCTCGGCATCGGGCCCGCCGTGCTCCATCACTTTCCGGCGAGCGGCGCCACCGTCGTGGAGTTCCTGCACGGCAGGCCCATGACGAACGCCGCGTTCGCGGAGCCCGGCATGCCCGGAAGAATCGCCGCGACGCTCCGAGTCCTCCATGGCGGGCCCCGCTTTCTCCTCGACTTCGACATGCTGGAGCTCGCCGCGCGCTACCAGGCGCTGGCGGAACAGCGAGGATTCCCCCTTCCATCCGGCCATGGGCGACGCCGGCCCGCGATCCAGGCGATCGTCGGGGCACTCCGCGCCCGCCCGCTGGCCGCCGTGCCGTGCCACAACGACCTCCTGGCCGACAACTTCATCGAGCAGGACGGGCGGCTGCGGGTGTTCGACTGGGAGTACAGCGGCAACGGCGACCCGGCGTTCGAGCTCGGGAACGCCTGCCGCGAGCTCGACTACGGCGCGGACCGGATCGAGGAGCTCTGCCACGCGTACTTCGGGGAGGCTACAGCGCCGCTCGTGGCCCGCGTCCGTCTCCACATGATCGTGTCCGACGTCGGCTGGGCCCTCTGGGCGGGGATCCAGCGGGCGATCTCCCGGATCGCGTTCGACTTCGAGGCCTACGGAGCCGCGCGCTGGACTCGCGCGGAGGCGGCGATGGACGACCCCGCCTTCCCGCGGTGGCTCGAGGCCGTCACCCAGCCCGCGCGCAGCCTCGGATAGCGCGGGAGGCGGTTCAGCAGTCCGGCCATCGCGCCGCGCCGCCGCGGGCGCCGCCTCACGCCTGGAGCTTCCGGACGACCTTCCCGCTCGTGTCGGTGAGCCGGAACGCGCGACCCTGGTGCCGGTACGTGAGCTTCGTGTGGTCCAGGCCCATCAGGTCGAGGATCGTCGCATGGAGGTCGTGGACGTGCACCGGATCCTCGGTGATGCTGTATCCAAGGTCGTCCGTCGCGCCCACCACGGTGCCGGCGGCGATCCCGCCACCGGCCATCCACATGGTGAAGGCGCGCGGGTGGTGGTCCCGGCCCAGGAAGGGCGGTCCCTCACGCCCCTCGTTCATGGGCGTGCGCCCGAACTCGCCTCCCCAGATCACCAGGGTCTGGTCGAGCAGCCCGCGCTGGCGCAGGTCCCGGATGAGGGCGGCGGCTGCCTGATCCGTCTCCTGACAGAGACGCGGGAGGCCCGTGGTGATGTCGTGGTCGCGCCCGCCGTGGTGATCCCAGCCCCGGTGGTAGAGCTGGACGAACCGGACCCCGCGCTCCACGAGCCGCCGGGCGAGCAGGCAGTTGTTCGCGAAGGAGGCCTCGCCGGGGCGCGTGCCGTACATGGCGTGGACCGCGGGCGGCTCCCGGGCGATGTCGACCAGCTCCGGCACGCTCGTCTGCATGCGGTACGCCTTCTCGTAGGCGGCGATGCGCGCCTCGATCTCCGGGTCGCCGACGTCCGCGAGGTGCCGCTCGTTGAGGCTCTTCACCGTGTCGAGCGTTCGGCGCCGCACGCCCGGCGCGATGCCCGCCGGGTTCCCGACGGACAGGATCGGCTCCCCCTGCGAGCGAAACTCCACGCCCTGGTACGTGGTCGGCAAGAACCCGCTGCCCCAGCAGGTGTTCCCGGCGCCCGGGTCCGGTTGCCCGGAGAGGAGCACCACGAACCCGGGCAGGTTGGCGTTCTCGCTGCCGATGCCGTAGGTCAGCCACGATCCCATGCTGGGGCGCCCGACGAGGGGGTGGCCGGAGTTCATGAAGATCTGGGCGGGCGCGTGGTTGAAGTGGTCGGTGTGCACCGATCGGAGGACCAGGACGTCGTCGGCGACGCGCGCGAGGTGCGGGAGCAGGCTCGAGATCGGCGCGCCGGCCCGTCCGTGGCGCTTGAACGCGTACGGGGACCCCAGGAGGGTGGGAACGCCCTTGATGAAGGCGAACCGCTCACCCTTGATGATCTCCTCCGGGATCTTCTCGCCGTCGAGCGTCCGGAGCTTCGGCTTGGGGTCGAAGAGGTCGATCTGCGACGGGCCGCCGGCCATGAAGAGGAAGATGATGTTCTTCGCTTTCGGCGCGAAGTGCGCGGGCTTCGGGGCCAGCGGGTCGGCCGCGCTCGCGGCCCGGGGCCCGAAGAGCTCCGGCTCGAGGAGGGCGAGGAGCGCGAGCCCCCCGATCCCGAAGCCGCTCTGCTGGAAGAAGTGCCGCCGGGTCATGCCGCGCAGCGCGTCAGTCTGTGGTCGCATGCTCATTCCTTCGTCAAGGTCTCGTCCAGGTTCAGGAGGGCGCTGGCGATGACGGTCCACGCCGCCAGCTCCGGGACGTCTGCCGGGGCGCCGTGCGCGCGCGTGCTCCCGACCGTCTGCCGGGCGGCGCTCAGATCCGTTGCGAAGTGGTCACGCTCCGTGTGGAATGCGGCGAGCAGCACCTGGAGCTCGGCCGGCTCCGGAAGCCGGGCCACGCAGAGTCGGAAGCCGTGGGTCGCGCGGGCCGAAGCGTCCGGCGGCGCCTCGCGCATCAGGCGGCGAGCCAGGCCGCGGGCGGCATCGACGAACGCCGGGTCGTTCAGGCCGCTCAGCGCCTGGAGCGGCGTGTTCGTGCGTGGGCGCCGGACCGTCGTCACCTCACGGCTGGGGGCGTCGAACGTCGTGAAGGCCGGGTAGGGCGCCGTCCGCCGCCAGAACGTGTAGAGTCCGCGGCGATGGGCGTTCTCGCCCGCGCTCGTCTTCCAGTCCGCCTGGCCCTTGTTGTTGGGAGCGAACGCGCGATCGTCGGGCAGGGGCGGGAAGACGCTCGGGCCCCCGATCTTCGTGTTGAGGAGGCCGCTCGCGGCGAGCCCGACATCCCGGATCGTCTCGGCGGAGAGCCGGAACCGCGGGCCCCGCGCCAAGAGGATGTTCTCCGGGTCGCGTTCCAGGAGCGCTGGCGTCACGCGCGAGGACTGTCGGTAGGTGGCCGAGGTCACGATCGTCCGCTGGATGCCCTTCATGCTCCAGCCGCCGCGCACGAACTCGGTCGCCAGCCAGTCGAGGAGCTCGGGATGTGACGGGCGCAGGCCCTGGGTGCCGAGATCCTCCGCCGTCTCCGCGAGCGCGCGCCCGAAGAACTCCCCCCAGTAGCGGTTGACCACGACGCGGGCCGTCAGCGGATTGGCGTCGTCGGCGAGCCAGTACGCGAGGCCCAGCCGGTTGGCCGGCCAGCCCTTGCGCATCGGATGGAGGACCCGCGGGGTTCCGGCCGAGACCTGTTCCCCCTTGCGCGCGAAGATCCCCCGGGCTCGCACGTGGGTAGTCGCTTGGCCGTGCGGGTGCTCGATGACCACCGACGTCTGGGCGGGCTTGTTGTCCCGTGCCGGGTCGGGCAGGCGCGGGAGGTCGTACTCGAACACGTCGGCGTGCTCGAAGAAGGCGAGAAGCCGGTAGTAGTCCTTCTGGGTGAACGGGTCGTACTTGTGGTTGTGGCACCGCGCGCACGCCAGCGTGGCGCCGAGCCACACGGTCGCGGTCGTGTCGACCCGGTCGGTCAGCGCTTCCCAGCGGCCCTCGTCAAGGTCGACGCCGTCCTCCTGGTTCAGGGTCGTGTTGGCGTGCATGCCCGACGCGACGAACTGCTGGGCGGTGGCGCCCGGCAGGAGGTCGCCGGCGATCTGCTCGATGGTGAATCGGCTGAAGGGCATGTCCTGGTTGAGTGCCCGGATCACCCAGTCGCGGTACGGCCACATCGACCGCGGCCGGTCCCAGCTCCCCCCGTCCGTGTCGGCGTAGCGCACGAGGTCGAGCCAGGATTGCGCCCAGCGCTCTCCGTAGTGCGGCGACGCGAGGAGGCGATCGACGACTCGCTCGTAGGCGTCCGGCCGCGTGTCCGCGAGGAAGGCGTCGACCTCGGCGACGCTCGGCGGCAGGCCCGTCAGGTCGAGGCTCACCCGCCGGATCAGGGTCGCGCGTGGCGCCTCGGGGGACAGCGCGAGGCCCTCGCGCTCGAGTCGGGCCACGACGAACGCGTCGATCGGGTTCCGCACCGCGCGGGCGTCCCGCACGGCCGGCGGCCGCGGCCGGGCCGGCTCGCGGTACGCCCAGTGCGGCTCGTACCGGGGTTCTCCGGGGGTCTCGGGCCAGACGGCCCCCTCGTCGATCCAGCGCCGGATGAGCTGCACCTTCTCGGGGGAGAGGGCCGGCGCGGTGGGGGGCTGGGGCATGCGCTCCGCGGGATCGGTGTGGCCGACGAGCTGAACGAGACGGCTCCTCCCGCTGTCCCCCGGCACGATGACCGGCCCCATGATCCCGCCGTGGAGGGCGAATGACTTCGAATCGAGCCGCAGCTGACTTCGCTGCCTGACCTTGCCGTGACACTTCGTGCAGGACGCCTCGAAGATCGGCTGGATGTCCCGGCGGAAGTCGACCCGGTCGCCGATCGCTCCCGGCGCCGGGGGTGGCGGTGTCGCGCACAGGCCGGCCCAGAGGAGGACCGGCAGGATGAGCGCGGCGCGTCGGCTCCCCGGGCGCACTACTCCTCGCATGGCCCGGAGAAGTGCAAGTGGATTGCCACGCCGTCGTCGCCGAAGGTTGCGGGAGACATGGCCAGATTTACCAATAGTAACAATCTATTGTGACACATGGACCCAAAAGGGGCAGGGGCGAGGCCCCGGGAACGGCCCGGCGGCGAGCATCTTTTGGCAGCCTCGGGGGCCCGCGGGCCCTCGGTGACCGACCCAAGCCCGGCGCCTGAGACCCTCTGGTGGCGGCGATCGCGCCGCCTACGGTCCCTCCAGCACCATGTGGCGATAGGCCTCCGCCGCCGCGAGGCCGGCGCGGACACCCTGCTCCCGCGCCCATTCCACGAGGAACTCCTTGGGGTCCCACTCCCCCATCTGGCTCCGGTGCTCGCGGAGGGCGGCCAGCTTCACGTCCAGCGTGCCGGCGATGTCGACGAACGTGTCGGGTCGCTCGGCGCCGTGGACGTAGACCTCGCGCACCTCGTGGGGCTCGAGCCCTTCGGCGAGGAGCTCCGGGAAGATGAGCCGGGTGCCCGAGGAAGGGAACACGGCGTCGAGGGCGGCGTCGGCCGCCGCCCGGTGGTCGGGGTGATTGAGATACGTCGAGCCGTAGTAGCGGACGGTGGGGTCGCCGCAGACCACCGCGTCGGGACGGAAGCGCCGGATCAGACGCGTGAGGTCCCGGCGAAGCGCGATGGTGGCCTCCAGCATGCCGTCCTCGTAGTCGAGGAACCACACCTCGCCGATCCCGAGGATCCGGCACGCGCTTCGCTGCTCGGCCTCGCGGATCGGCCCCAGTGCCTCCCGGGTCATGTCCGGCGGCGTGAAACGGTTCGAGCCGCCGGTGCCGCGCGTGATGCACACGGTGACGAGGGTGCTGCCCGCTTGTGCCCACTTGGCGAGCGTGCCGCCGACCGTGAACTCCTGGTCGTCAGGGTGCGCGTGAATGCTCATCACGCGGGCCGGCGGCGTGGGCTCGCCGGCGGTGCGCTTCTTCCGGCCACGCTCCGGGATGCCGGGGGCGTCGGGTTCGGACAGCTCGTCGGTCACTGGGCTACCCTCGCTCCCTGGAGGCTGATCGGACGGCCTGCAGGGTCATGTGAGCTCGGGAATCCTTTCGCGCTCGGGGATGGGATGACGCCGGTTGCCGAGGACGAGGACCGGCCGTCCGCCGTCGTCCCCCAGGTGTGGGCCCAGCTGCTGGAGCGCCAGGCGACCGAACCGCGCCGGGAACGCCCCGTGCCGGACTCGGCAGTAGAGCCGCCCGCGCTCGCTCTCGAGCGTCTCCGGGTCGAGTGGCTCGCGGTGCTCGCCGGCCATGACGAGGTCGAGGCTGTCCAGCGTTCCCTCGCGCCAGACCGGCCTCACCCGCTGAACGACGAACGGGGTGCCCTCGGGCTCGAACCAGTTCCGCTCGCCCTGGCACACCACGAGCCAGCCCCCGTCGGCGGTGCGAGTCATGGCGCGCAGAAAGAACCGGAGGGTCAGGAGGTCCAGCACCTCGCTCCCGTCATGGAACACCCGGCCCTCGGCGTCGACCCGGTAGCGGTACTCGCGCATGACGCCCTCATTCTATTCCCACCCGTCCTGCGTCGTCAGAGCCGGCGCCGAACCCGTCCTGGGGTTACGGCTGCCTGACCGGCGCCCGCGAGCGGCGTCCGGTCGCTCGCCGGGCTGCCGGACCTGTGCGAAGCTCGGAGGCGTGACGGTCGAGATCCGGACGGCCGCCGACCTTCTCACCGCGGAGCGATCCGGGGAGTGGGCCGCCCGGCGCGCGCAGCGGGACGATCCCGTGCTCCGGGCCATCTGGCGCGAGTTCGTCGAGCGCGGGGGCCCGGTTGCGCTCGAGGCCCTGGCCGCGGGGGTGCCGGGACTCGCGTCGAACGAGGTCCGGGATCGGGCGGCGGCACTCGACGCGGCGGATCTGATCGGGCTGACCGGCGATCGCGTCGGGCTCGCGTATCCGTTCACGGCCAACCCGAACGCGTACCAGGTGACCCTGCCTGGCGGGCGCGCCCGCTACGCGTGCTGCGCCATCGACGCTCTCGGCGTGGCGCCGATGCTCGGGACGCCCGTCACGGTCAGGTCGCGATGCCACCGGAGCGCCGCGCCGCTCGTCTTCGACGTCGACCCCGTGGCGGGCCCCCTCGACGCGCCTCCGGACATCCTCGCCTGGATCGAGCGGGGTCAGTCGGGCGGCGACCGGCGCTCGGGCTTTCTCTGAACGCGCCTCAACTTCTTCCGGTCGGAGGACGACCTTCTCGCGTGGCGCCACGAGACGCCGGACGGCGACGGAGTGGCCCTGGTTCTGTCCGAGGCGTTCGTGCTGGGCCGCCAGGTGTTCGGGGGCCTGCTGGATCCGGCACCGCGCCGCTAGCCGGCGCGGTGTCGCGGCCGGATCGCGGGCGACCCTGTTGACGGCGTGTCATAATCGCCGGTGACGCGTCCAGGCGCGCCAAGCGTGCGAAGGGTGTCGATGGAGGTCGGCGCATGACGGCCACGAGCTTCGGTCCCGTGGTGAGCACGGGGTGGCTCGCCGACCGGCTGGGCGATCCCGACCTTCGGATCATCGACGCGACGTGGTACCTGCCGCACCTCCGGCGCGACGCGCAGGCGGAGTTCCACCAGGCCCACGTCCCCGGCGCCGTCTACTTCGACATCGACGCCATCGCCGACCGGCAGCAGGGCCTCCCCCACATGCTGCCGGATGCGGCGACGTTCGGCGAGGCGGCAGGGGCGCTCGGCGTCGGCGCCGGCGACCGGGTGATCGTCTACGGTGGGAAGCACCTGATCGCCTCGGCGCGGGTGTGGTGGACCTTCCGCACGTTCGGGCATGACCGGGTCGCCGTTCTCGACGGCGGGTTCCCGCGCTGGCGTGAAGAGGGCCGGCCCGTCGCCGCGGGGGCGCCGAGCCCGGAGCGCCGTCACTTCACCGCGCGCTTCCGTCCCGATCTGGTGACCGCGCTCGACGGAGTGCGGCGGAACCTGGAGGCGCGGGCGGTCCAGGTCGTCGACGCGCGCTCGGCGGGCCGGTTCGCGGGCACCGAGCCCGAGCCCCGGGCCGGGGTCCGATCCGGCCGCATCCCCGGCAGCCTGAACCTGCCGTACGACGGCCTCTTCCGGCCGGATGGAGGGCTCCTCCCCGCGGGCGAGATTCGCCGCCGCTTCGAGGACGGGCGAGTGGACCTCGCGCGGCCCATCGCGACGACGTGCGGCTCGGGAGTGTCGGCGTGCGTCCTCGCCCTCGGGCTCCACGTCGCCGGCCGCCCGGACGTCGCCGTGTACGACGGATCGTGGGCCGAGTGGGGCGGGCGCGACGACGTGCCCGTGGAGCGCTAGGCGCAGCCCATCCATGCCGCGCGCGCGGATCGACCTCGACCCGATCGACGCCCTCTCGGTCCTCGACGAGGAGGGCCGGGTCGATCGCGCTCTCGAGCCGGTGATTCCCGAGGACGATCTCCGGCGGCTCTACCGGACGTTCCTTCTCGCCCGCCGGTTCGACGAGCGGATGCTGGTGCTCCAGCGGCAGGGCCGGATCGGCACCTATCTTCCGGCGAAGGGACACGAGGCCGCGGTCCTCGGGAGCGTCTACGCGCTCCGCCCCACCGACTGGCTCGTCCCGGTGTGGCGCGAGTGGGCGGCGTACGTCTGGCGGGGCTGGCCGCTCGAGAACCTGATCCTCCTCTACGCGGGTCTGCCGGAGGGCACGTCGGTGCCCGCGGGCATCCGCGACCTGCCGGTCTGCGTCCCGATGGGCACCCACGTGCCGCACGCGGTCGGGCTGGCCTGCGCCGCGCGGTTCCGGCGTGAGGACAGCGTCGTCCTCTGCTACTTCGGGGACGGGGCCAGCTCCGAGGGCATCTGTCAGGAGGCCATGAACTTCGCGGGCGTCTTCCAGGCCCCGATCGTCTTCGTCTGCATCAACAACCAGTGGGCGATCTCGGTCCCGCGGTCGCGGCAGACGCGGGCGAAGACGCTGGCGCACCGCGCGCTCGCGTACGGGTTTCCCGGGGTCCAGGTGGACGGCAACGATCTCCTCGCCATGGTCGCCGCCACCCGGGAAGCGGTGGCGCGAGCTCGCCAGGGCCAGGGTCCCACGCTCATCGAGGCCGTGACCTACCGGCTCCTGGGCCACTCCACGGCGGACGACCCGGCGAAGTACCGGAGCGATGCCGAGGTCCAGGCGTGGGAGGCGAAGGAGCCGTTGCCGCGCTTCCGCCGCTACCTCACGGCGAAGGGCGTGGTCGACGACCCGCTCCACGCGCGCTTCGAGGCGGAGGCGGACGCCGAGGTGCGCGCCGCCATCGAGCGCGCCGAGGCGACCATGCGGGACGCGCGCCCGCTCGACATGTTCGACCACGTCTACGCGGATGTGCCGGCGGAGGTGGAGGCGCAGCGGCGGGAGCTCGAGCGGGAGCTTGAGGAGAGGCCTGGTTCCGCGTAACCTAGGCCGGCTGCTCGGGCGCCGGCGAGGTGGACCTTCCGGGCCCGCACCGAGCGCCGTCCGAGACGGCGCTCGGGTGTCTCTTCCCTTCCTCTAGCTCTTGGTTCGCGCCTCGTGCCACCGTGCTGGCGGCTCGATGCCGAAGTGCTTTGCAATGAACGTGACCACATGCACGGCGGTGAAGGCGCCATGGCCACCGTTCGGCTCCACCCGGAGGTGAACGTCCATGCCCGTGTGCCCTCGTAGAGCCAGCGCCATCTCCTCCGCCTGATCAGGCTCCACCCGATCGTCCATCTCAGCAGTCAGGAGAAGGACGCGCTTCTTCACAGACGCAAGCTTGGAGGCGTTTTGTACGGGCGACCAGGATTCCAGCGTCTTGATCGCTTTGGGCGTCGGCCGAAGATCCCCGGCCTCGTTGTGGGCGACGCCGAAATCATCCCAGGCCGATCTGCCGAACGCTCCCTTCTCCAGAAACGCTAGGACGTTGGTCACCGGCATCTCCGCCACGAACAGGTCGAAGTCGTCCGGGAATGCGACCATGGAGGCCAGGGCGTGCGTGCCGCCATAGGAGCGCCCGGAGCTGACGACCCGATTGCCGATGGTCGGATATCGCCGCTTCAGCCATTGTGAGGCCGCGGCGATGTCCTGCAGCGTCTCGCTGCGATCCAGCTTGACCGCGGGATCTTGCCACCTGAAGCCGAACTCGCCGCCCCCTCGGATGTTCGCGATGGCGACCATCCCGCCCAGCTCGAGAATCATCTGGAACGTCTGGTTCCACGCCGGGAGGGTCGGGGTGCCGATCGCCCCGTAGTAGTACAGGTAGGCGAATGTCGGGGTCTCGACATCGGAGCGAGTCATGACCTGTATTGGGATCCGTGTCCCGTCCTGCCTCGCGTACTCCTCCCGCTTGTATGTTACCTGCAAGCCATGGTCGCGCGATGGCTCCACCCTCTTGACCTCGAGGGGGTCCTGCAGGTTGTCCAGGTCGATCGTGAGCGTGTGCCGCGGTGTATCGATGCTCTCGTAGGTGAAGCAGGCCTTGCCGGAATGCTCATCGCCGCTGAATGCCGACAGCGTGCCGCGTGGCGGGGAAGGTGTCCATGTGACACGATGCCCGCTGTTCAGATCAACGAACCGCACTTGGTTCGTCAACTCGGGCGTGATGTATTGAAGCACGAGAGACGAGCCGACCCGCTGTGCGCGGATGAGGACGTTGTTCTCGTCTTCCCGTACGACGATGTCGCTCTGAGAAGGGTCAGCCAGATCGACCGCGATGATGGCAAAGTTGTTGGTCGTCCGGTCGCCGCTCCGGAACAGTGCCTTGTTGCGGTGGACGGTCACGAAATTGCCCAAGATTCGCTCATTGGATGCCCGGAGACGCGTCCAGGTGAACCTTCCGTTGTCGCCAGCTTCTCCGACGTAGGCGGCGAGCGGAATCTCCGCGGATCCCTGGACGCGATACGCCACAAGCTTCTTGCCGGCCTCCACCTCATACAGCCCGTAGTCGGCGTAGTTGGGCCACTCCGGATTCTCGAAGATCACCTCATCCTTGGCGTCACTAGGACGAATGGAGCGGAACCGGATTCGCCTTCCCCGAGCGCCCGTCTGTTCCTCTTCGGGGGACGGCGGGCTCGAGTAGTAGAAGCCGTCCGAGTTCTTGTTCCAGTAGACTGCCCCGAAGCGCACTGGCACGCTGTCCTCACGGACGAGCTCACCTTCGTCCAGGGACTTGACGGACCATTCGCAAACATCCCCCCCGTTAGTCTTCACACCGTACGCGACCTTCTTGTGGTCGGGACTCAGGCGAAAGTCGATCACCACCCGGTCATCTACGACGGGCGTGTCCTTTGAGTCGTACTTGCGACGCAGGGAGCCGTCTTTGATGAAGAACTGTTCGCCGGGAACCAGAAAGCACACCGTGTAACTCTTAGGATCGAGCTCTACCGCGCGGATCCCGATCTCCTTGATCGAGGAATCCTCGTCCAGAAACGTGCTGGTGTGCTCCTTGATCCGGGTCAGCGTGGCCTCCGGGTCCGGGGCGGGTCTCTTCAGTGCGCCCTTGCTCCACTCGGTGGCCTTTGCCTTTTCGAGGGTCGACGTGAACGACTCGCACTCACTCCTCAGAATCTCGAATATCCGCTCGGCAAGATCCTTGCCGGCCGCCGTGTCGCTCGCGTAGTGGACGCCGGCCCGCTCCCGATTGACGGCGACGTTCTCGGCGATCTCCATCAGCCGTCGTTCCTGGTCCGGTCGCAGATACGCTAGCATCCGGGCCATGAGGTGCATCTGCGTCGAGTGGCCGCTCGGATATGCCGGGTGTTCCGGGTACGGGATCGGCGGGTCCAGTTCGGCCGCGCGAACCCATGGCCGCACCCGCTTCTCACGCTCCTTGAAGTACATGGCGACCGAGCCGGCCAGATGGCAGCAGGCGACGACGAGCTCCGTCGTCAGGGGGTGACTGACCGGAGAGAAACCCAGCAGTTGGAACCAGAGCGCGAGCATCATGATGCCCTGCTGCTCCTGGATGATCTCTCCGAGATGCGCCTGCCTCTCGCGCATTCGAATCCCACGCAGCTCGTCCAGCTCCGCGTTCGTCCTGTTTGGATCGAAGGGATCGACCAAGCGGTCCTTGCCGTTCTGCCAGGCAGACGTCCGGTAGAACTCTCCGTTGTAGAGATCGGCGCGGAAGTCGGGATCCCAGGCCGCACGCCGGAATTCCAACGGCCTCTCGATCTCTCTCGGGCTGGTGGCGACGCCTACCGCTGCCATCCCTGCCCTGGTGGCTATCGCCGTTGCGGTTGCCGTTGCAGTGGCCGTGGCGGTGGCAGTTGCCGTCGCGGTCGCGGTCGCGGTTGCCGTCGCGGTTGCCGTCGCTGTCGCTGTCATCGTCTCCTCCGTGCACCCGACGCGTCTGTCGTGGGACCACTAGCTCAGGAGGCCGGCCTTCGGAAGGATCTGACGGTGCGAGCTCTTGGCCTGGTTCCACTCGATGACCTTCGCATCATGGAGCGTCGATTGGAATCTCTCGCACTGAGTCGTCAAGATGCCGAATACTCGTTCGGCCAGCTGCCTGCCTGCCACCGTGTCGCTCGGGAAGTTGAGACCGGCCCGTTCCCGGTTGACGGCGACGTTCTCGGCCTTATTCTCGAACTCCTCTTTCCTGTGCGGAACGAGATACGTCAGTAATTTGGCCGCCAGATGCGTCTGGGTCGCATGTCCGCTTGGATAGGCCGGGAGTCCGGGTGACGGAATCGGCGGGAACAGATCGGGCTCGAGGACCCAGGGCCGCACTCGATTGAAGCGGGCCTTGAAATACGTGGCGACCGATCCCGCCAGATAGGTCGTCGCGTGCAGGAGCTCGGTCGTCCGCGGATGACTCTCCCGGCCGACCTCCAACATGTCGAACCAGTACCCGATCAGTACCAGACCCTGCTGCTCCTGGATGATCTCCCCGATGTGTTCCGACCTCTCGTTCTTCTTGAGCTCAAGGAGATCCTTCAGCTCTCCAGCGGTGCTGGTTTCCCATGGGGCGACCAGGGTGTCCCGCTTGTCCATCCAGGCAGCCGTGGCGTAGAACTCCTGCTTGTAGAGCTCGGCGCGAAAGTCGAGATTCCAATCTTCAATAGGGAAGTGGTCGTCGGGATTGGCCATGGTCCCCTCCTTGCGTCGTTGCGTCGCTTCCGGCGTTTGACTATTCGGGTAGTCCGGCCTGTCGAAGGGCGTCGACGTAGATACCGAGCTCCGGCTCTCGCAGCGGATACCACCGTCGAAACGCGGAGAGCCTGAAGGTCCGATCGATGGCCAGGAACTCGCGCGCCATCTGTCGCGCCTCGTCGAGCCGGCCCAGGTGGACCAGCGTCCCGGCGAGGAACCGAAGGTTGGCGGACCAGCGCGGGTTCTCTCGCCGCGCCTTGAGACCGAAGGCCAGCGCCTCGTCGTACTTCCCGCAGAGCTGCGCGGCCAGACCCGACACCCCCGTGAAGTAGAAGCCGAGCGGGTCGAATGGACTCAAGCGCAGAGCGTACGCTTCGCGATCCAGGGCGCCCTTGGCCTCACCGACGTAGCAGAGGGTGAGACCACTCAGTCCCCAGACGAACTGAGAATTCGGGTTGAGGGCGAGGGATCTCTCGTAGAGCTCGAGCGCCCGCTGGCACTCCTTGTGGAAGTAGGAGGCGAGGTGCCCAGAGATGGCCAGCGCGAGCGCGTCGTCGGGATCCCGGTCGAGCGCCGCCTCGACGAGTCGGCTGGCTTCGTGTTGCTCCGATTCGGGATCGGTCATCCAGCCTTGACCGAACTTCCACAGGTACCACCATGCACGCCACGTGTACGCGGCGGCATATCCCGGGTCGAGGGCGATCGCCTTGGCGAGGAGCTCACCCGCTTGAAGGAACTCCTCAGAGGATAGACGGTGGACCAGCGCGAACGCTCGCAGCACACAATCGTATGCGTCGAGACTGTCTGGACGCTTCTGGAGTGCCCGCCGCGCCTCCGTGATGCGGAGCGTGCTCTCTAGCGTGCTGACGATCCGGGCGGTGATACGGTCTTGAAAGTCGAACACATCGGCGAGAGCGCCATCGTAGTGCTCCGCCCAGATCGTGTTGTCCGCATCGGCATCGATGAGGTCGGCCGTGACCCGAAGCTGGGAGCCGGCCTTGCGAACGGTACCGGTCACGACATACCGAACGTTTAGTTCCTGGCCGATGTGGCGGATGCTCTTGACGTTCGATTTGTAGACGAGGGTCGATGTCCGCGAGATGACGAAGAGCCAGTGGATCCGCGAGAGCGCGGCGATGATATCCTCGGTGATCCCGTCGCCGAAGTACTCCTGCTCCGCGTCGCCGCTGAGATTCCGGAAGGGCAGGACGGCGATCGACGGCCGATAGGGGATGGGCGAGGTCCTGAGCAACAGTCCCGAGCCGGGAGCCGGGGCATGATGTACGTCAGCGAGGCCGCCCTGGATGCTCAGCTGGCTGGTCACGAAAGGGACGGCGGATTGGCTCACGAGCATGGTGTCACGAGCGATCTCGGCGGCGAGACGGTTTACCGCCGCGACGGCCTCCGCTTGATCGACCGGATGGATGGAGTCTCCGGTCGACTCCGGGTCTGTCCGGCACTCCGCCACGTGGATCGCTGCTCGCGTGGACATGGGCGCGGTCTCGGCAGTCTCGGCTAGCCGGGCGGCTCTCTGGATGGAAAGCACGGTGTGGACCGCTCGGCTCGCGGCGTCCTCCGGTTCCGTTGGATAGGCGGCCACCACGCGAGTCGCCCCAATCTCCGTCGGTATCCCGCCAAACGCCTGGATCTTGTCCAAGACGACGCTCAGGGCTTCCCCGGCCTGGGAAGGCGAGAGGGCTGCCTGCGGAGACTCGAGCTCCGCCCACAGAAACGTCACGGGTCGGCGAGCCGCCGGCGGCTCGGCGCGTCTCGGCCCCTTGCCTCGGGAGGGGGCTGCGGTGTCGAATCGCAAGCCGTGCTTCTCGAGACGATAGCGGAGCGTGTTTCGAGGAATGCCGAGCATTGCGGCGGCCCGAGACAGGTTTCCGCCGGAAGAGTCGAGAGCAGCCACCAGCCGCGAGCGTTCGAAATCGCCCACGCTCTCTCGCAGGGACCGATCGGAATCCTTCGGAGCGGAGGTATCCATCTCGGGCGCCGCGGAGTGTTCGGGCGCCGAGGCATGCCCTTGGAGGTCGAGGTCCGATGCGGTTATGGACGTTCCCTCGACGAGGACCGCCACTCGCTCCATCAGGTTGGCGAGCTCACGAACGTTACCCGGCCACGCATAGACCAGCAGGGCGGCCCGGGCGGCGGGGGCCAGTCGCTTCGGAGCCAACCCGTACTCGACGCACAGGCGGCTGAGATAGTGCTCGGCGAGCAGCGTGATGTCTGCGCCGCGCTCGCGGAGCGGCGGCATCGTGAAGGTCAGAGCCGCCAGGCGGTGATAGAGGTCTTCGCGAAACCGACGCTCTCGAGTGGCGGTCGGGAGATCCTCGCTCGTGGCGGCGATGATCCAGACGTCCAGAGGCTCGCTGCGGGTGCTTCCCAGGCGGCGAATCGCCCGCTCCTCCAGTGCCGTCAGCAGCTTCGTTTGCAAGGACACGGGCATCGCACCGATCTCGTCCAGGAAGATTGCGCCGCCCTGGGCGCTCTGGAAAAGACCCTGCTTGCTCTGGCGGGCGTCGGTGAACGCCCCGCGCTCGAATCCGAAGAGCTCCGCCTCCAGCAGCGTGTCCGGGATCGCTGCGCAGTTCACGGGGACGAATGGCCCGTTCTGTCGATTGCTGGCGCGATGGACTGCACGGGCCAGTAGCCCCTTGCCCGTGCCGGTCTCTCCCAGGATGAGAATCGGGGGCAGTCGACCGGCAGAGGATCGCTGCTGGAGCAGTCGGCTGACCGTCGCCCGGATCGCCGAGATTCCGGGGCTCTCGCCAACCAGGTCGGCCAGCTGATCCATCCGTGCGGCATGGTAGCCCCTTGATATAGGGGAGGCAAGGCCCACGAGCGGCATTACAGACTCGGGCGCGGTGTCGTCCTGACTCGAGACACGCGGCATCCAGGGGGTCGCCTGCGCGGCATGTATCACAATGCATTCACCCGAGGTGCCGGACGGGGCGGCTTCACGACTGGTACTTCGTTTCATGCCCGGCCATCGCCGGAGGCCGCTCTCGACCTGAGAGCCGGGGAATATCCAGCGCCTCGGCAGTGACCTGCGTCGACTCCGACAGGATCACCACTCGCTCCACGAGATTCGCGAGCTCCCGGACGTTGCCCGGCCATGCGTGCGCGAGCAGCGCCGTTCGCGCGCCGGGCGTCAGGGTTTTCGGCGGGACGCCGTACTCGGCGCACGCACGCGCCAGGAAGCGTTCAGCCAGAAGAAGGACGTCCATGCCGCGCTGCCGGAGGGGAGGCAGTCGCAGCGACACGACCGCGAGCCGGTGGTACAGGTCCTCGCGGAAGGTCCCTTCCCGCGTTCGGGCGAGAAGGTCGTCGCTCGATGCGGCGACGATCCACGCGTCCACCGGCTCGTCTCGGGTGCCTCCGATGCGCCGGATCGTCCGTTGCTCGACCGCCTTGAGCAGCTTTGCCTGGTGCGTCAGCGACAGGCGACCCAGCTCGTCGAGGAAGATCGTGCCGCGCGCGGCGACCTGGAAGAGCCCCGGCTTGGCGTGCCGCGCGCCCGTGAATGCACCCTTCTCGAAGCCGAAGAGCTCGGCTTCGAGCAGGGTCTCGGGAAGGGCGGCGGAGTTGACCTGGACGAACGGTCCATCCGCCCGAGGCCCGGCCGCGTGGATCGCGTGGGCGACCAGGCTCTTGCCCGTTCCCGTCTCGCCGAGAATCAGGATCGGTGGCAGGCGATTGACCCCTGGCGGCCTCTGAACGAGCCGCCGAATCGTCTCTCTGATCGCTGCCACCTCCGGGCTCTCGCCGATCAGCTCGCCGAGTGAGGTCATGGGTATTCCTCTCGGTTCCGCCTCGACGCCGGGAACCGTCGCACTGGGTCGAGAGAGGGTAGGGCCAGGCCCATCGTGGCTCGCGAGATGCGCGCGTCGGTCGGGGCCCCCTCCACGCGGGACGACTTGGCGGTGAAGGAGGCTGGCGGGCGGTGGCGCCTGCCACCTGGTCGTCGTCAGATCACCGTGCCCGGAATCCATGCTCGCGTTCGATGTGCAAGCGAAGCGCCATGGAAGAGACAGCGCTATTTCGCGGACTTATCGGGCGAGTGTCGAAAATTCGCCGAGTCCTGCTGTCGAATCCTCGACGACTGCCGACAGTCGAACGAGTCGATCCTGTCCCGTAAATGCTCGTATTTACTGAGGCTTCATCGATGGCACCTCGCTTGCTCACCGCCCCCGGGCATGAGCACGAAAACGCACCGCACGGTCGAAGGCCAGCTGGTAAGGAGGGGCGTCATGAGCGCACAGCCCACTTGGATGGCACCGGAGGAAACGGTCAGGGCGCTTGACGGGGCGCGCGCCGTCCACAACGGCCGCGCAGGAGAACCCGCGATGGAGCATCGACTTGTCGCCTGCTTGCACGCTGACGTCAGCGGCTACAGCCGCCTGATCACCGACGACGTCGCGGAGACGGCCCGGATGCTGACGTCCTACCAGGACATGATCGGCGGGCTCGTCGTGACGCACGGCGGGCGCGTGATCAACGTCGCGGGGGACAGCCTCTTGGCGGCATTCCCGAACGTGCCGGCCGCCGTCCGCTGCGCGCTCGAGGTCCAGCGGCGGGTCCAGGCCCGCAACGCCGGGCTGCCGCCTCACCGGCGCATGCAGTTTCGCGTCGGTATCGAGTTCGGCGAGGTGCTGGTCGAGAACGGCCGGCTCTACGGCGAGTGCGTCAACGTGGCCACGCGGGTCCAGGAGATCGCGGCGCCCGGCCGTGTCTGCCTCACCGAATCCGCCTTCGACCGTGTCGCGCCGCTCTTGCTGCCCTGCGACTACCTGGGCGAGCGAACGGTCAAGAACATGGAGCGGCCGCTCCGGATCTATCAGGTCCGGAGCGCCTGAGGCGACGCCCCTAGGACTGGCGCGGGGCCATGTGCGTCTCCCCGCCGGCGTGGAGGTGGAGGATCTTCCCGGAGGCCGTCGCGAGCGGGGCCCGGCGCTCGACCCGAAGCAGGCCGGCGTCGCGCCAAGCGAGACCCATGACGTTCTGAGCTCCCTGGCCCGCGCCGATGGCCGAGAGGAAGGTCTCGGCCACGGCGTCGGGCGCCAGCGGGCCCACGGCCGGATCGACGAGGAGCCGGAGGCCCGGTCG
Source organism: uncultured Candidatus Rokubacteria bacterium (assembly GCA_963812945.1). Taxonomy (GTDB): domain Bacteria; phylum Methylomirabilota; class Methylomirabilia; order Rokubacteriales; family DASRDR01; genus DASRDR01. Next base: position 112,038 of record CAWEXD010000008.1, read on the forward strand.
GCCGTCCGCATCCTCCTCCTCGACCAGCTGGTACTGAGTCGGGCCCCCGCCAAACCTTCCGGGCAGCACCTCTTCCAGCACGCTGATCACGTCGGTGTCGAGGAAGGTCATTCCCGCCGCGGTGAGTTTCTCGACGCTCCGGATACCGTGGAGGTGGAGCGTCCAGCCGAGGCGCTCCAGCGGGCACCCACACCGCCGCCGATCCATGACCGCGACGTCGCCCATCGAGACGTTGAGGAGGACCAGGGCCGTGGCTGTCCGACGTAGCGAGGTGATCAACAGGGCGCCGGCCGTGAGGCCGGCGGGGACATCCGCCGGATCCGGCTGGACGAGGGCGAGTCGGTCCTCCGGGACGTGCACGTCGTCTGGCGCGCGGGGGTCGACGCACGCCCGCCCGACCAGACCGGCCTCGACGCTCGCATACTGGGCCCAGCACGTCGCGCCGACGCGCTGGATCGTCGCGAGGCGGGCGGCGGTCGTCGGCTCGCTGGCCGCCGTGAAGTGCACGCCGTCGAGCCGCATGCCCGCGGCCTCGGCTACCTGGCAGATCCGCACGGCCGAGCTGCAATGCGTGTGGAGATGGGGTGTGCCGCCGGCCCGCCGCACCTCGTCGAACCACACGAGGATGCGCGACGGCTCGGCGAGCGGCACGTGCTCGAGCGCCGGGAGCCGGATCAGTACGCCGACACTTCCCCAGTGCATCACGCGCGCGCTCCAGCGATACCGAGGGTGGAGATCAGGTGATGAGGGGTCGATCTGTGAGAACCATCGGCGAGTCCCCGCCCCGAACGCCGCGAACTCGAGAACGTTGACCATGCTTGCGCCGCCGGGCACGCCCCAGACGGCGTGAGCCCACCGCGCGCCTCCGATCGCGTGAAACGCCAGGCACGTGTCCACGGCGCGATCGCGAACGTGCGCGAGGTCGATCGAGATGGGCGGACGAATCCCGCGGCTCCCGCCGGTGTGAACTGCCAGGTGCGACGTCGACGCGGGATCGCGCAGGTCGGTGGGCTGGGCGACGATCGTGGTGCTGCCCCGGACGATCGGGCGACGACCCTTGAATTCGTCGACCGTGAGGTAGACGCCGTGCCGAAGCAGGGTGGCGAGCGCGGCCTCCACGCCCTCGCGGCGCACGAGCCGCTCGAGATCTCCGTACTCACAGCCCGCCAAAGTGAGGAGCTGGCGATACGGACTGGCAGGCTGCGGGTAGATGGCCTCCCGCGCGAGCCGAAGAAAGTCGTCCGCCCGGTGCTCGAGCCGGTGCCGCAGGGCCGTCCGGGCCTCGTCGAGGGTGATGGGCCGACGGAGGAAACGGGGAAGGCTCGCGAGGAAGCGCGCGCCTCCGAGCACCTCGCCGACGAGGCGGGTCACGAGCCGGGCCGGCTGTCGCGATCGAGGAGGTAGTTGATCCAGGAGCTCGTGCCCTGGAGCGCGCGGTCGGGGGGCGGGACGTAGGCCAGGAGGTCCCGCTCCCGACCGGCGGCACCGGCACGAGCGTGGACACCGACCCACACGCAGGGCTGGTCGACGACCTCGCACTGCCCGAAGAGCGTGCCGCCACACGGCCCGTTCCGGAGGTGCTTCGGGCAGGTCTCGGGACAGACGTACTCGAGGTGGCCCAGCACGCAGTTGCCGCAGGCCTGGCAGCCGAAGAGCGGCCGCTTCACCGCGAGCTCGACCCTCTCGACGGCGCGGGCGACGGCAGGGCGACGGTCGACCCAGGCCGCCAGGCGGGCCAGCGCCCGCCGAAGCGCGGTGTTTCGGGTCACCGGAAAGAGCCGTCCCGTGCCGTCGAGCCCTCGGGCGATCCAGCGCCGCCAGGGCGCCTCCTCGTCCGTCGGGACCGCGAGGCGTCTCGACCCGGGCACCGGCGCGGGCCCACCGGAGGTCACACCGGTGGGCGTCCGAGCGGTGGGTGGAGCCGGGGCGCCAGAGCTCGTCCCTGGCCGCGGGACGGCCGCCCCGGTTGGCGCTCCTCCGTAGAGATAGAACCCACCCTCGACGCCGTAGCGGAGCTCGTCGGCCAGCGTTTCCCACCGAGGCCCGAGCTCCCGCGCCCGCCGGATGATCCACGCGACGTGGTCCGCATCGTGGGTGCCGCCGATGTAGGCGCCGGCGTAGCCGAGGCCCTGGAGCACCGCCACCGTGCGCGCGGCGCGCTCGAGCCGGGCGCGGAGGCCCCCGTCCTTGCCCTCGGCCTCCCGGCGCACGGTCTCGAGGAGGGCGGGCGACACCCAGCACCCCGGCGGCTGGCCGCGCGCCATCCGCTCGGCGGCGCGGGGGCCGAGGACGTAGACGTTGCCGAGGACGGGCGTCCCGAGGCCGCGCTCGTCGAGGTAGCGCTTGAGCTCGCGGAACTTCTCCGCATCCCACCCGACCTGCGTGATCGCGCAGTCGGCTCCCGCGGCCACCTTCTTCTCGAGCTTCCGGTACTGCCAGACGCAGTCGCCCTCCACGTACTTGAAGGGGGAGACGGCGACCGCGGCGTGAAACGATCGGCCGGCCCGGCGGAGGTCGTCGATCAGCCGGACGAGCTGGACCGAGTCGAGGTCGAAGACGGGCGCCTCGAGCGGCGGGCTGCCCGGCCGTGGCCGCGGCCAGTCCCCGGTGAGCGCGAACACGTTCTCGATGCCGAGTGCCTGGAGGTCCTCCAGGGTCTTTCGGATCCCCGCCCGGTCCTGGCCCACGCAGGTGACGTGAATGTTGGGCGTGAGCCCGCGCGCCCGGGCGGCGGTGCCGACCCGCATCGGGTCATGGCCCATCGCGCCGCCCGCGTAGCTCGTGATGCTGCCGGCGACGACGTCGGGCACGCGCGCCAGCCGCGAGGCCACCTCGAGAAGCTTGGCCTCGCGCTGGAGCCCTGAGGCCACCAGCTCGACGACGTAGCAGAAGCGGCCGGCGCGAAGAGCGTCGGCCAGGGGGTTCGAGGACGCGGGCGGACTTGTCGGCCGGTCGTCCGCCCGCGGGGCCGGGGGGTTCGGAGACCCGCGACTCAGGCGCCGAGCTCCGCCCGCACGAGCCGCGTGCCCTCCACCATCGCGCTGAGCTTGGCGAACGCGATGTCGCGCGGAAGGTGCATCAGCCCGCAGTCCGGGTTGACGCCGAGGCTCTTGGCAGGCACCAGCTCGAGGGCGGGACGGATCCGCTCGGCGACGACGGCCGGCGTCTCGACGTCGTGACTCTTGACGTCCACGACACCGAGCCCGAGCGCGAACGGCGGGTCGAACTCCTTGAAGAGGCGGACGTCGTCCTCTCCCCGCCGCGCGAACTCGAGCGTGAGCTGGTCGATGCGCGCGTCGAGCACCGCCGGGAAGAGGTAGCGGTAGCTGCCCTCCCAGGACGGCTTCCCGTAGCGGTTCCCGTAGCAGACGTGGAGCGACAGCTGCGCGCCGACGCCTTCGACCAGGGCGTTGAGCGCCCGCACGGCCCAGGGCAGGTCCTCGGGGAAGCCCGAGTAGTAGGGCTCGTCGACCTGGATGTGCGTCGCGCCCGCGCGGACGAGCTCCCGGAGCTCGACGTTCATGACCCGGGCGACGTCGAGGGCGAGCGCCTCCTCGCTCGGGTAGTGCTCGTTCCGGATGCGCTTGACGAGCGACAGCGGGCCCGTGACCGAGACCTTCGCGCGGCGGTCGGTGAAGCGCCGGAGGAAGCGGAACTCCTCGACGAGCCCCAGCGACCCCGTCGGCAGGCGCCCCCGCACCACGCAGTCGTAGAAGTCGTAGTAGAACTTCTTCGACGCGTGGTCGATCTGGACTCCGGGCAGCCGGGCCGTGAAGTGGTCGATCATGTTGTCCCGGCGGAGCTCCCCGTCGGAGACGATGTCGATGCCCGCCGCCTCCTGGTCCTTGATCGCGGCCTTCACCGCCGCATCGTGGATCTCCTCCAGGTCGTGCCGCGAGATGCGGCGATGGAGGTAGTCGTTCTTCACCCGCTCGAGCCAGCCGGGCATCGAGTAGCTTCCGACCACCGCGGTCGGCAAAACGGGGTCAGGCCCTGGCTTTGGCATCGCCCCCTCTCGCTCGCGATCCCCCCTCGAAGTCAACGTCAAGGCCTGACCCCCTACTCGCGCGGCGTGGTGTAGAGAATGGACGTCCGCGAGCCCGGACGGTACCGGAACGGCGCGAAGTGCACGTCGAACCCGGTCCGCGCCCCGATGGCCCGCAGGAGCGCGCCGTTGACCCAGTTCACGACCGAGCCGTCCAGCTTGCCGGGCCCCCGGAAGCCGTGACGGTACTCGTGCATGTCGGCGACGAAGATGTCCTGCACCTGGAGGTATCCGCGCGGGTGGAGGAGCGGGACGGTGTGCACGAAGCTCTCCGCCGCGCCCCGCGACAGGTGGAAGCGCACGTCGTCGGGCGCCTCGGCCAGGAGATCCTCGAGGTGGCTCTGGTCGAGGCCGGGTGGCAGGGGCACCTGGGAGACGTCCTCGAGGCCGACCAGCCGCTCCTCGAGCCGGAGCGCGTCCCACGCGGCTCGCCAGAACTCCACCCCCCGCGCGCGGTCGCCGAGGGCCTCGGGCCCGACCCGAAGCAGCTGCTCGATGGTCCGCTCGAGATCCCCGCCCGGGACCCCGGCGATCGCCGCGACGCGCGCCGCGGCCCCCGGCGGGAGGTAACTCCGCGTCTCGACGAGGTACAAGCGGCCGTCCCGGCGCACCACCTCGTCGTGGGGCAGGTTGTCGTAGACGTTCGTCAGATGGATATAGAGGATCTTGTAGCGCAGGAACGAGAGCGTCTTGAGCGGGTTGAGCGCGTCGAGCGGGATCACGCTGACCAGGTCCCGGTGCGCCGTGACCGCGGCCATCGCGCGGTCTAGGGTGGGCAGCGAGTAGTCCCCCAGGAGAAACCGCAGGCGAGGGTAGTAGCTCGTGCCGCGCTCCTCGTCGAGCGCCCGGAAGCGATCGAGCCAGAGCGCGGCCCGCTGGCCCGAGCCCACGCCGATCTCGAGCGCGAAGACCTCCCCCGGGAGCTGGCCCTTCTTCTCGAGGTCGCGGAGCAGCGTCCAGAAGTCCGCGACGGAATCCGCGACGGCTTCGGGGCGGCTCGCGTCCGAGCGGCCGCTCGGGAGGGCCTCCTCGAACCGCCGGCCCGAGGCGGCCTCCCAGTCCGCCACCCGCTGCCAGAAGAGCCGGTTGAACCGCCAGATGGCGCTGTCGCGGATCGGGGTCCACGTCTCGAGGACCGCCGGGCCGTCGGAGAGGCTCTCGGACGCGTCGGCCCCGACCCCACCCAGCGCCTCGGTGAGCGCCCGGCCGAGCGTGGCGGGATCGAGGCGGCGAAGGTCCACGGCGATCTCGGCGAGCGCCAGCGGGCCCCCGGCAGGGTCGGCGGCACGCCTCACGATGACCGGTTCCCGGAAGTTGGCGCGGTACTGGATCCAGTCCAGGTGGACCCGGAGGCCGGGCAGGGCCCGCGGATCCCCATGGCCGGCGGCGACGAGCCCGAGGAGCGTGCGGACGACCTCGGCCGCCCGCGCGTCCACGACGCCCGGCCCGGCCCCGGCCGGCTCCATGTGGTTCACGTGGATGATCATGGTGGTCGTGCCCGCGCCGGCCGGTCCCCTGGGGCCGTATCGGCCCTGCGCCCCAATCCTCGCACCGAGGCTGACCGGGTTGAAGCGGCGCGGGGCCGCGCGGCCGCCGAACGGCTGCTCAGCCCCAGACCTCCCGGGCGACCTTCGCGACCAGGCCGAGCTTCGCCCACTGGTCGGCCTCCGTGAGGAGGTTGCCCTCCATGGTCGAGGCGAAGCCGCACTGGGGCGACAGCGCGAGGTCGGCCATCGCGACGTGGCGGGACGCCGTCTCGATGCGCCGGCGGAGGTCCGCGGCCGACTCGAGGGCGGGCAGCTTGCTGGACACCAGGCCGAGCACGACGGTCTTCCCGCGCGGCACGAAGCGGAGCGGCTCGAACGTCCCGGAGCGCTCGTCGTCGTACTCGAGCAGGAAGCGGTCCACCTGGAGCGTCGTGAAGAGCTTCTCGGCGATGGGATCGTAGCCGCCCTCCGCGTACCAGTGGCTCCGGTTGTTGCCGCGGCAGAGATGGATGGCCAGCGTCACGCCGGGCCGGCGCGCCCCTTCGAGGCAGGCGTTGTCCGCGCGGATCGCCTCGTCGAGCGCCGCGTCCGGCTGCTGGCCCATCTCGGTGCGGATCCAGTCGCGCCACTTCGGGTCCATGTAGTAGCTGTAGCGGGGCGCGTCGATCTGCACGTACGACACCCCCTCGTCGACGAGCGCGCGCACCTCCGCCTTCAGGATCCCCACGACGTCCCAGAGGAACTCCGAGGGGCTCGCGTAGACCCGGTCGGAGATGCCCTTCTTGTAGGCGATGGCCGGGAACTGGGTCGCGCTGGGCAGGGTGACCTTGATGGCGCCGGGGCTGTGCTGCTTCATGAACGGGAGCTCGTGCGCCGTGAGCCGCCGGAGCTGCCGCAGCTTCTGCGTCACGATGCCGGTGACGCGGCTCGCGTGCGCCGAGCCCGCGCCTCCCACTTGCCACATGCGCGCCACGGCGTCGCCGTGATCGAGCCCCGACACCGCGTCCCAGAAGTCGCTCATGAAGTTCGAGCGGCGGAGCTCCCCGTCGGTGAAGATCTGGAACCCGAGGTCCTTCTGCCGGGCGAGAGCCGCGAGGATTGCCGTGTCCTCGATCTTCTTCAGACGCTCGGGCGGGGTCGCCGGGTCGTTGCGGGCCTCGAGGATCTCGGAAGGCCGGAGAAAGCTGCCGACCTGATCGGCGCGGTATGGCGCGGTCATCGCGGACCCTCCTGGCGCCGGGCGAGGCCGGGCATTCTCCGGCTCGCGCCGAGCCTCACGGCTGTGCGGGCGGAGCGCCGCCCTCGGTCTCGGCCATAGCTTGGCTCGGTTCGCTAGTGTCAAACGCCATGCGGTCACCGTCAAGCGGGGGCGCGTTGGACGTTGCGCCTGGTCGACGGGGAGGGAATCTTGCATTGCCGGGGCTGATCGGGCATAGTGTGCCGGGCCGTCGCGCCTGAGCGACGGTTCCATCCACCCCGCAGCCGCGGTTTTCGCCGCGAGGAGTAGTACATGGCGACGTCGGAGAGCTTCCCTGCGCCCGGCGCAATTCCCGTCGGTTACGGGCCCGAGGGCATCGCGGTCCACGGGGAGAGCCGGCGGGGATACGTGGCGTGCGCCCGGAGCGACAGCGTCACCGTGTTCGACCTCGACTCCCGCGAGGTCGTGACGCAGGTCCCGGTCGGCCGCGAGCCGATCGGGCTCGTCCACGACCCGGAGCGGGGCCACGTCTTCACGACGGACGCGCGCTCCGACGTCGTGTCGGTCATCGACACGAAGACCCTCAAGATCATCAAGCAGATTCCCGTCCAGCACTATCCCGCCGGCGCCGGCTTCTACGCGGAGCGCCGCAAGGTCTACATCGGGAACACGGCCGACAGCACGGTGAGCGTCATCGACGCCGACCGCCTCGAGGTCATCGCGACGGTGCCGGCGAAGCTGGCCGCGGGGAGCCTGGGGGCGGACCCGGTGCGGGACCGCGTGTACTGCGTCAACTTCGGGGACGCCTCGATGACGCTGATCGACGGCCAGTCGAACGAGCCGATCGGCGAGATCAAGCTGGACTACGCGCCGTGCAAGATCGCCGTGGACGCGCCCCGCGGGCGCGCCTACGTCGCGAACTCGCTCGCGAGCACCGTGGCGGTGGTGGACCTGGACCGCCAGGAGGTCGTGGAGACGCTCACCGTGGAGCGCGCGCCGGTTGGCATGGGTCTCGGGCGGCGAGGTGACCGCATCTACGCGGCGAACCGCGGGACGGGGCGGATCAGCGTGATCGACCGCCAGTCCGGCCGGGAGTGGGCGCGGGTGCCGGTCGGCAAGGCGCCGGGGGATCTGGCGGTCGACCAGGAGTCCGGCACGGTGTACGTCTCGGACGCGGGGACGAGCACGGTCAGCGTCTTCCAGGACCGGCTGGAGGGCGAGCCCGCCGAGCTGCCGAGCGAGTGGCGGCATCCCCTGGTCGGGAAGCCGCTCCCGGCGTTCAGCCTGCCGGACATGGTGACGGGCAAGCCGCGCACGTCGGAGGAGTATCGGGGCAAGAAGTACATCCTGAACTTCTTCGCGAGCTGGTGAGGACCCTGCCAAGCGGAGGCTCCGCTTCTCGAGGAAGTGCGCAAGCGAGCCGCGAAGTTCGGGCTCGAGATCGTCATGGTCAACGTCTGGGAGCACGTCGATCCGCGCCGGGAGGCCCTCCATTTCTGCAAGATCCACAACATCGAGGGCACGGTCCTGCTCGACGAGACGGGGGAGTACATCACGCGGTTGGGGATCCGCGGGGTGCCGCACAACGTCGTGGTCGACAAGAAGGGCATCGTGCAGGCGGTCGGCGTGACGACGCCGGACGAGGTCCGCGCCACCCTGACGAAGCTGCTGCTTCCGTTCGGCTAGCCTCCCCGCCTCAGTAGCTCGGGCCGCCGCGGATCCGCCAGAGGAGATGGCGGACCGCGAGCCGGAGCTTCCAGCCCTTGCGGCGAAGGCGCTCGTCGCGCCACTTCCGGTCGAAGTAGCGCTTGTTGGCGGCCTCGAACCCCGGCGCTCGGGGCCTCTCCTCGCGCACGGTGCGGCTCCCGTGGTGGTGGACCACCACGCCGAGGGTCACCGCCGCGCGGAGACCCGCCTGCCGGATCCGCCAGAACATGTCCTCGTCCTCGTACTTGGCCCGCGCGTACGCCTCGTCGAAGCCGCCCACGCGCTCGTAGAGATCACGCCGCGAGAACAGGACCATGCCCCGGAACTCGTCGGCGAAGTACCGATGCTCGAACCGGGCCCGGACCCGACGGTTGAGGGCGTCGAGATCGTAGTCGAGCGGCCCCTCCCGGATCGCGGGCGATACCCAGGCGAACGCGTGGGCTTCGTGGAACGCGGCCAGCCGTCCGAGCCAGCCGCCGGCGACCTCGACGTCGCTGTTCAGGAGGCACACGTGCGCTCCTCGCGCGACGGCGATGCCCTGATTCCACGCGGCGGCGCAGCCCTGGTTGTCCTCGTTCCGGAGCACCCGCGCGCCCGTCTGCCGGAGGTAGGCGGACGTCTCCGGCCCGGAGCCATTGTCGACGATGATCAGCTCGAAGGGCTCGGCGGTATGCCGGGCGACGGAGTCGATCGCACGCCGGGCCCAGGGGAGTGCGTCTCGCACGGCCATGACGAGCGAGATCATCGCGCCCCGGCGCCGGCAGGCGCCTCGCCAGCCGGCGTGGCCGGCCGGGAGCCCCGCCACCACACACGCACGGCGCGCTTGATCCGCTTGCGGAGCGGCAGCGGTCGCAGGAACTTCCGGTGCATGGATCCGTGAGCGCGAACCGGATCCGTGCGGCGGCCCAGCGCCGCGAGGCGCCGCCCGAGCCATCCCTCGAACTCCGCGCGGAGGCCGTCGCGCACCTCGGGCCGAGTATCGGCCAGGTTCGTCGTCTCGGCTGGATCGGCTCGGAGATCGTAGAGCTCGACGGGCGGGCTCCCGTAGAGGTCCGGCTCACGGGCCACGATGAGCTTGTAGTCGTCGGTCCGGTACGCCCACTTGCACATCCAGGTGGCCTCGGATGCCGCCACGATCCGGCGCGATGCTTCGGAGGGCCGGCCGGCGAGCAGCGGGGCCAGGGAGCGCCCCTCCATGACGGTAGGGGCGGTGCGGGCGGTGGGGGCGGTGGGGCCCGCGGGGCCGGCCGGGATCGGCAGGCCGAGGAGATCGAGGATCGTCGGCGCCAGGTCGGGCGTCATCACGACCGACTCGATGCGCCGCCCGGCGGCGATGCGGCCCGGGGCATGGACGATCAGCGGGGGACGGAGCGTCACGTCGTAGAGACCGTGGTGCTCGAAGAAGACTCCGTGCTCCCCCAGGGACTCGCCGTGGTCCCCGAGGATCACCACCACGGTGTTCTCCAGCAGGCCGAGGCCCTCGAGATCGTCGAGCAGCTCGGCGATGACGTCGTCGAGGGCCCGGACCTCCGCGTCGTACTGCGCCTGGCACCACTCGAGGTCCTCGATGCGGCCGCCGGCGGCGCCGGGCCACGCGCGCGCGGCGGGCTCGAGCCAGCGGCCGACCAGGTAAGGCTTGAGCGGCCGCGCGTAGAACGCGTCCAGGCTGCCGCGATTCGTCGTCGTGGGGTCGCCCTGGTAGAAGAGCGTCCGGTACCGCGCCGGCGGCCAGTACGGGGTGTGCGTGTCGCCGTAGCGCAGGTAGAGGAAGAAGGGGCCTCCGCGCTCGGCGGCGAGCCACGGCCGGGCCATCGCGTTCATCGCGAACCCGTCCAGGTACTCGTCATCGCTCGTCCGCCGGTAGAGGCGCGCGCCGAACCCGCGGCCCCAGTGCTGGCTCCACGCGAGGTCGTCGAGGATGGCCGTGGTGTAGCCGTGGGCGGCCAGGATCCCCGGCAGCCAGGGCGCGCGCCGGGACAGGCGACCCCGCCGGCTCGGCGCCAGGATGCCGTGGGTGAGCGGGAACTGGCCCGTGAGAAGGCTCGTGCACGCGGGCTCGGTCGGCGTGGCCGGCGTGAAGAACCGGAGGAAGCAGGCGCCGCCGCCGGCCAGGGCGTCGAGCCTCGGGCTCGTCGGCCGCGGGCACCCGTAGCACGAGAGACGGTCGGCCCGGAGGCTGTCCGCGACCAGGAGGAGAAGGTTCGGGCGCCGGGACGCCATCACGAGGCGATGCGGCTCCCCGGGATGAGCGACTGGGGCGCGATGCGCGCTCCGGACAGGAGCTGCGTGACGACCCAGGCGGCCAGAACGCCCCCGGCGATCAGCGTGAGCGCGACTGCCCACCGGAGCGGCCGTGTTCCCTCGCCGAGAACGGCGGGCTCGCGGCCGCCCAGTGCGAGCCGCATGGCCAGGATCGCCACGACCGTCGGCCAGAGCCACTTGACGTTCCGCGGGAGCACCGCGTCGAGGTGGACGATCGAGACGAGCGTGAGCACGTAGTAGTAGGAGGCCAGGACGTATCGCACGTGCCGCCGGAACAGGAGCGCCCGCGGCTGGAAGCCCGCGCGCAGGTCACGGAGGTCGAGTCCGCACAGGACGAGGCCGACCAGCGCGAAGACCCGCATCGGCGTGTCCTTGAACACCGCCACCCCGACCACGCCGAGCACGGTGGCCAGCTGGAGCGCCGATAGTCCCCAGTCGAGGCGCGTCGGGGCCGGCGTCCCGGCGCTCCGGAAGAGCCGGATGGCCCGGTAGGCGTAGACGACCATCGAGAAGCCCAGGAAGTTGAACGCCACGTTCCGGGCGAAGGGCCACGTCAGCCACTCGTGGCGAGTGAGGGTCAGGTACGTGCCGGAGAGATAGAGGGCCGTCATCCCGTAGAGATAGGCGCGGCCCCAGCGCCGGTGTGTTCGGGGGACCGTGAACGCGAGCAGCGTGGCGGGCGCGACGACGAACGCGATCGGATAGCCGAGCGCGCGATGGGCAAGCTCGATCCAGTCTCCCACTGGTGCTTTCTCCGGATCCGGGCGCGGCCGGGTTTGGTGGGTCAGCCGGCGGCCCCGCGCTACCGCCTCGCGGGGCGCCTCGCGACGCCGTCTGGGCATCTTGACACTAAGGAGCCGGCGGCCCGAGACTCAATGAGCCATTTGACCTAGTGGCACCCGCGGCACCCGTGGAGGGGCGCACAGCCCGAGCGATGGACCGGCTCCGTGCCCGCGACTTGCAGCGCCTTCTCGCGTTCCTCCAGGGCATCTACGCGGAGCACGATCTCGACGGCCTGGTCGAGCGCCTGCTGCACGGCCTTCCCAAGCTCATCCCGTGCGACAACGCGGTCTACAACGAGGCCAACCTCCTCCGCCGGCGGGTCGTCTGGCGTGAGGCCCCGGCGATCTCCCCCGCGCTGCCCGGGGCCCGCGAGATCTTCGAGGCGCACATGTCCGAGCACCCGCTCGTCGCGCAGAAGGACTGGGACGGACGTGCGGTCAGGATGTCTGACTTCCTCACGCGCCCCCGGTTCCACGACCTCGGTCTCTACCAGGAGTTCTTCCGGCGGCTCGGCCTCGAGCACCAGCTGTCGATCCGGCTGCCGGCCGAAGCGCCCTTGATGGTCGTGGTCAACGTGAACCGGAGCCGCTCCGACTTCTCGCGCCGGGACCGGGTGCTCATGGAGCTCTTGCGGCCGCACCTGGTCCAGGCCTACCGGAACGCGGAAGGGGTGACGGAGCTTCGCCGCGGCCTCGCGCTGCTCGACCGTGGCGTCGATGGACTCGGCCGCGGTCTGGTCATGCTGAGCGCGGATGGGCGCATCCGGTACGCCTCCCGCCATGCCGAGCAGTGGATGGAGCGGTACTTCCCCGGGCGCCGGCCGGGTCCGGACCGGCTGCCCGAGGCGGTGGCCGACTGGCTGGCACACCAGGAGGCCACCCTCCGGGCAGGCGACGACGCGCCGCGCCCGCGCGAGCCCCTCGTCGTCCAGGGCAGGGGCGCACGGCTGGTGGTGCGCCTGGTCTCCGAGGCGGGGCGGAGCCTCCTTGTCCTCGAGGAGCAGCCCCGGCAGATCTCCCGGCGCGCGCTGGAAGCCCACGGGCTCACGCGGCGAGAGACGGAGGTCCTGGCCTGGGTGGCCGAGGGGAAGACCAACCCGGAGATCGCGGCGATCCTCGGGCTGAGCCCCCGGACGGTCGGGAATCATCTCGCGCGCATCTTTGCCCGGCTTGGCGTGGAGACGCGCACCGCGGCCGCCCGCATCGCGCTGATCGCCCGCTGAAAGGGGGGTTGGGCCGGGAACCGGCGCCCGTCCCGCCGGGTTCCGGGGGTAGGCCTTTCCCGGTCCACGGGAGCGGGGGCCCCCGGACCGGGAGGGCCCGCGACCGTGCTATGCTGCGAGGCTAAGAACGCTCCGACCCGTCGCCAAAGGAGGTCCCATGGCGGTCAAGCTGTATGTGGGCGGTCTGTCGTACTCGACTACCTCCGAGACCCTGCGCGAGCACTTCCTCCAGTGCGGGACGGTGGAGTCGGCCACGGTCATCACCGATCGGTACTCGGGGCAGTCGCGAGGGTTCGGCTTCGTCGAGATGGCGACCAACGAGGAAGCCCAGAAGGCCGTCAGCATGCTCAACGGCCAGCGACTCGACGGTCGGACGATCAAGGTGGAGCTCGCCAACCCGCAGGGAGCGGGCGGCGGCGGCGGTGGTGGACGCGGCGGGCCAGGTATGGGCGGCGCCGGCGGCGGCCGCGGAGGGTCGGGCCGGCCCCCACGCTGGTAGGCCCAGCGCCTTCGCTTTCGACCACACCGGCGGGGCCTGCCCGGGGCCCGGCTCGCGGCCTGACGGGGCCGCGCGCGAGCCACCGCGCCAGCCGGAGGCTTGCATGACCCCGGACGAGGGCTAGACGCTTCCCGCTTCCGTGAGCCATCCCCGCTTCGTCGCGATCCACGGCCACTTCTACCAGCCGCCCCGCGAGAGTCCCTGGCTCGAGCGCATCGAGGCCCAGGACTCCGCCGCCCCCTACCACGACTGGAACGCGCGCGTCGCCGCGGAGTGCTACGCGCCGAACACGGCCGCGCGCCGTGTGGACGCGCGCAACCGGATCACGGACGTCGTCGACAACTTTGCGGCCCTCGCCTTCAACGTGGGCCCCACGCTCATGGCGTGGCTCGAGACGGAGCGCCCCGACGTCTATGCCGCGATCCTGGCGGCGGACCGGTCGAGCCGGGTGGCGCGCGGACGCGGCAACGCCATCGCGCAGGCCTACGGTCACGCGATCCTGCCGCTCGCGAGCCGCCGCGACAAGGTCACCCAGGTGCGATGGGGGCTGGCCGACTTCCGTCACCGGTTCGGGCGCGAGGCCGCCGGGATGTGGCTCCCCGAGACGGCGGTGGACCAGGACACGCTCGCCGTGCTCGCCGAGGAGGGCGTGCGGTTCACGATCCTGGCGCCCGGCCAGGCAGCGAGCGTGCGCGAGCCCGGCGGGGACTGGCGTCCGGGAGCCGTCGCGCTCGATCCGCGTCGCGTCTATCGCTGCGACGTGGGCCAGGGCCGATCGCTCGCCGTGTTTTTCTACGACGGCGCGATCTCCCACGGGATCGCCTTCGACGGGCTGCTCCGCTCGGGCGACGCCCTGGCGGCGCGCCTCCTGGCGGGATTCGACCAGGCGCCGCACGCCCAGCTGGTTCACGTCGCGACGGACGGGGAGAGCTACGGCCACCACCACCGCTTCGGGGAGATGGCCCTGGCGGCGGCCTGCGCCCGGATCGAGTCCAGCGGCGCTGCGGTCCTGACCAACCACGCGGCCTTCCTGGCCGCTCATCCGCCGGTGCTCGAAGCGCGGGTGGTCGACGGCTCATCGTGGAGCTGCGCGCACGGCGTGGAACGGTGGCGGGCCGACTGCGGGTGCCGAGCCGGACGCCATGCCGGCTGGACGCAAGGCTGGCGGGGGCCGCTCCGCGAGACGCTCGACTGGCTCCGCGACGCGGTCGATCCCCTCTACGAGGCCCGGGCGGCCGCGCTGCTCAAGGACCCCTGGGCCGCGCGCGACGCCTACGTGGAGGTGCTGCTCGACCGGAGCCCTGCCCGCGTGGACGCCTTCCTCGCGGGCCACGCTCTCCGCCCGCTGGACGCCGGCGAGCGCGTCCAGGCCCTCCGGTGCCTCGAGCTTCAGCGCCACCGACTGCTGATGTACACGTCGTGCGGCTGGTTCTTCGACGAGATCTCGGGAATCGAGACGATCCAGGTGCTCAGGTACGCCGCCCGTGTGCTCCAGCTCGCGCGACTGCTTGGCGGTGATGCGGGGTGGGAGGCGGAGCTCGTCCGGCGCCTCGCGGCGGCCCCGTCGAACGTCCCCGACTTCCGGGACGGCGCTGGTGTGTGGCGCCGCCACGTGGCGCCGTCGGTGACCGACCTCTCGCGCGTGGCGGCGCATTACGCGATCGCCGGGCCGTCGGAGGGCTACGGGGATCCGGCGGACGTCCACGCCTTCCGGATCGAGCGACTCGGATGGGCCCGCGTGGCCTCGAGTGAAGCGTCGCTCGCGGTCGGCCGCGTGCGCGTGACGGCGCGTCCGACGACCGAGCGCGAGGAAGCCGACGTGGCGGTGCTGCACTCGCGTGACGGCGAGGTCCAGTGCCGCGTGCGAACCGGGTCGGCCCCGGCCGCGCTCGCGACCGATCGGGACGCGCTGTTCCGTGACTTCGCCGGCCCCGGACCGGTCGGCTGGCCTCAGGTGCTCGAGCGGCGTTTCGGCGGTCGCTCGTGCACGACCGCCGACGTGTTCCCCGAAGAGCGCCGGCGGCTCGTGACACGCCGTGCCGAGCGTGTCCTGGATGCCCGGGACGGCGCCCAAGACGGGGTCGATGCCGCGACCCGGCGTCTCCTCGACGAGCTGCGGTCCGCGGAGGGCTCCTTGCCACCGGCGCTCACGGAGGTCGGGCGCCGGTTGCTGGCGCGTGCCGCGAGCGAGGCGCTGGCCGCGCTCGGGGCCGGCGATCCCGTGAGAGCGGCGGTCGACCGGATCCGCGCGCTCGACGCCGAGGGACGGTCCCGAGGAATGTCCCTTGGCCTTGATACGGAGCAGGTGAGCCTGGCGATCCAAGCGGCTCTGGAGCGCGTGCTCTCGGCCTGCGGGTACGGCCCGACCGCCGCGACCGTCAGCGATGCCCTCTGCCTCCTGAGCCTCGGGACCGAGCTGGAGACGACGCCGGATCTCTGGGCGGCCCAGAACGTCGTCGCACGCTTGTGGCGCGAGGGATCCACGAGCGATCGAGAGGTGCTCGCCCCCCTCATGAGTGCCCTCGGATTCGCTCCGGACGCCCTCGTGGACTCGCGAGGCCGAGGGTAGGGGCCAGGATTCGGGATGGCCGGCCCACGCTCGAGCGGCCCGACCGATCTCCGCGGCCAGGTGGCCCTCGTGACCGGGGGGGCCCGCGGGATCGGCCAGGCGTGCGCCGTCGTGCTCGCCCGGGCCGGCGCCGACGTCGCGGTCGCGGATCTCCTGCCCACGACCGACACCGAGCGGGCGATCGCGGCCGAGAGCCGGCGCGCGCTCGGGCTTCCCCTCGACGTCACCGATGCGGACGCCGTCCGGCGCGGGATTGGACGCGTCGTCGCGGAGCTGGGGCGCCTCGACATCCTCGTCACGGCTGCCGGGGTGGTCCATCGCGACCCCCTCGAGGAGACTACCGAGGCGGTCTGGCGGCGAGTCGTCGACGTCGTGCTGTCGGGCACCTTCCATGCCGTCCAGGCGGCCGTGCCCGTGATGCGCGCCCAGGGCTACGGCAAGATCGTCACGATCTCCTCGATCTCGGGGATCGTGGGGGGCGCCGTGTCGCGGGCTGCCGAGGGCGCGGACGCACGCCGGGGCCGGTCCGGCCCCGCCTACGCGGCGGCCAAGGGGGGTGTGATCGCCCTGACCCGCTGGATCGCGAAGGACGCGGGGCAGAGCGGGATCTACGTCAACAGCGTTGCACCGGGTGGGGTGGACACGGAGATGACGCGCGGGTATGCCTATGCGGTCGACGAGCTTCCGGTCCCGCGGCTGGGGGAGCCCGAGGACGTCGCCGAGGCGGTGCTCTTCCTCGCGTCGCCCGCGTCGAACTACGTGACGGGCCAGGTGCTGCGCGTCGACGGCGGCTGGGCGATGGGGTGAACGAAGGGGGACGACCGATGCTCATCATCATCGCGCACCGGATCCTGATCGGCACGGCGATCTGCTTCGGGGTCTTCTACACCACGTGGGAAGTTCTGGCCTACCGGCGAACCCACGACACGACCCATCTCGTGATCGCCGTGATCTCCGCTGTCATCACGCTCGCGATGGCGTATTACCTCAAGAATCTCCGCCGCTTCGTGAGCCACAAGTAGGGTGAGCCCTCGCCCGGCGGGTTCGACCACGGCCGTGCCGGCGGCTCCGAGCGGGTCATCAGGGTGTAGGCTTCGGGGAGGCTGAACGATGAGCACGCTGGGAGCGACCGCGATGGCCGTGTTCGGCTTGGCGACCCTGCTGCTCCTCGGCGACGCGTCCGTGCTCGCCAATGGCAGCAAGAGCAAGCGGGTGCGCTACGGCGCCGAGGTCCGGGCGGGGGATGCCGCGAGCAAGAGGCTCCGGTTCGACGCCGAGCTCGAGCCCTTGCTCTTCCGGCTGGCCACGGTGCGCGGGAAGTATCGTGTGGTCCGCATCACGATCCGGAACGGGGGCGACACGCGCCTGGTGCTCTCGCTCGCCGGTGACCGGCTCGAGGTGGAGCTTCCGGGCGGCGCGCGGCCCGCGATCCTCGACCTGGGCGCCCGCGACCCGGCGCTCTGGGACAGTCTCTCCGCCGAGCTGCGCGGGGCGGTCGCCTACCCGCGCGGCGTCGAGGCCGGGGAGGAAGAAAGCGTGTTCGTCTTCATTCCGGTCTCGGATCCGGTGTCGACGCCGCGCGCGCTCCGCTACACGATCGCCAGCCTGCCGACCGGTCCGGTGATCATGCGCGACATGACGCCGGTTCCCAAGAGCTGAGGCCCAGGGAAGGGTGTGATGCGCACGGCTTGGATCCTCACGCTCGCGGCGCTCGTGGCCTGGAGCTCGGTCCCCTTCGGGACCGTGCCGAGTCTCGCCAACGGCGGGAAGAGCAAGCGTGTCCTCTACCGCGGGACTCTGCAGGCGAGCGACGCTGCCGGCCAGGAGGTCCACTTCGACGCCGAGGTCGAGCCCTTGCTCTTCCGGCTCACGGGAGTCGGCGACCGGTACCGGGTGATCCGGATCCGGATCCGCAACACCGGTACCCAGCGCCTCGCCCTGTCCGCCGGCGCCGACTCGGTGGAGGCGCTGGTACGGAGCGGCCCGGCGGTCCGGGCGGTGCTCGACCTTGGGGGTGGGGGGGCCGGGGACGCCGCGCTGTGGGACGGCCTCGACGCGGATCTCCGGAGCGCGGTCGTGTACCCGCGCGCGGTGCAGGGCGGGGAGGAAGAGAGCGTCTTCGTCTTCCTGCCGGCCGCGGACCTCGCGGACGTCCCGCAGGGCTTCCGCTACACGATCGCCAGCCGCCCCGACCGGCCCGTCATCATCCGCGACGTCAGCACCGCCGTCGCGCGCTGAGCGCGTCCGCGCATGCTCTTCAAGCTCATCGACGCGATCGCCGGATACGTCAAGGAGTCGCCAGCCTGGCCGGTCCTCCGCCCGGTCTTCGCGCTGCTGTCCCTGTACGTCACCGCGCTGGTGCTCGTCTACCAGTACGTCGAATGGCAGTATCGGCTCTCACCGCCGCTGTCTCTCTTCATGCGCAGCTACCTCGTCAAGCAGGTGACCGTCGTCTGCGTCGCGATCGTCCTGATCCTGAGCCTCCTCGAGCGCCTGATGCGGCCGGCCGAGGTCGCGACCAGTGCGGTCTCGGGCCCGGCCGGGCCTGTCGCGGGAGGACAGCCGGTCCCAGAGAGGGAGCCGGCGGCCGCCTCGAGGCCGGCCGGCCGCTTTGGCCTGCCTGGACGCCGCACCCTGAGGGTCCTGGGTGCGACCGCGGTCGTCGTGGCCGCCACGGGCGCGCTCTTCGCGTGGCTCGCCCCGCGGTCGGTCGCGAACATCCGGGTCAAGTTCCTCGCCGAGCCCGAGGTCGACCGCTACGCGGTGACCTACATCCTCTACGAGCTGAACCGGGCGCAGAAACAGTGGTTCTTCGAGGTCGACTTCGACGTGTTCAACGAGAACGCGCTGACCAGCCGCGAGCGGCAGCAGTGCACCGCGTCCGACCGCGAGCCCACTTTGTGCTTCGCGGACTTGCTCGCCGGCCAGCGGCCCTTCATCGGGATCACCAGCGAGCCCCTGGAGGACGACTTCTTCTGGAAGAACCGCGGCCCGGTGTCGGTCGTGTCCACGCATGCCTGGCGGCAGTACGCCCCGCCCAGCGAGTACGAGTTCGTCACCCACGCCGTCATCGTCCAGAGCGTGGTCATCCACCTCAATGCCCACTGCACCGGGCTGCCGGTCGGCGCGTTCCGGGAGAGCCGCGTGTCCGTGAACGACCTGTTCCAGTTCACGCCGCGGCGCCACGCGATGAAGGCGGCCATTCTCGCCGCCCACCTCGACCGTCGAGGCGAGTTGCTGCTGTTCAACTGCTTCGGTCCCGAGTACGTGTCCGTCGTCACCAACCTGCTCGCGCTCGACTGGCTCCGCGCCGGGAGAGTGCGGGAGAACCTCGAACGGGCGTTCAGGGTCAAGATCCTGGGCTAGACTGAGGGCCAACCATGACCGAGATGCTGGGCGAGTACCTGATCGTCGACCCGAGCTTCCGGCGGCTGATCAACCGGAACATGCGCGTCGTTCACCTCTGGACCGGCGCGGCCTGGACCGAGGGGCCCGTCTACTTCGGCGACGCCGATCACCTCCTGTTCTCGGACATCCCGAACGACCGGATCATGCGGTTCGTGCCCGACCACACCGGCCTCCTCGGGGCGGTGAGCGTGTACCGGCACCCCGCGAACAACGCGAACGGGCACACGCGGGACCGCCAAGGGCGGCTCGTCTCCTGCGAGCACGGCAGCCGGCGTGTCACGCGCACCGAGCTCGATGGCCGGGTCACGGTGCTCGTCGATCGGTACCAGGGGAGGCGCCTGAACTCGCCCAACGACGTCGTGGTGAAGTCCGACGACACGGTGTGGTTCACCGATCCGGCTTACGGCATCGCCTCCGACCTCGAGGGCTGGAAGGGCGAGCCGGAGTACGGCGGCGCCTACGTGTTCTGCTTCGACCCGCGGGTGGGTGAGCTCCGCGTCGTCGCGGACGACTTCGTGGCGCCGAACGGGCTCGCCTTCTCGCCGGACGAGCGGGTCCTCTACGTGGCCGAGTCGGGCGCGGGCCTCCGGCCCGACGGGCCGCGGTACCTCCGCCGCTTCACCGTGGACGAGGGGAACCGCGTCGGCGGGGGGTCGGTCCTCGCCGAGTGCGACGCGGGCCGGTTCGACGGCGTGCGGGTCGACACCGAAGGGCGGCTGTGGGGGGCGACCAACGACGGGGTCCACTGCCTCGCCCCGTCAGGCGAGCTGCTCGGCAAGATCCTGGTCCCCGAGGTCGTGTCGAACGTCTGCTTCGGGGGGCCGAAGCGGAACCGCCTCTTCATCACCGCCACGACCAGCCTCTACGCCGTCTACACCCTCGTGACCGGCGCCCAGCGTCCCTGACGCCGCCGGGGGCCTATCGCACCGGCTTCATGGTGTTGGCTACCAGATAGGCGGTGATCTTCCGGCCCATCTCGTCGCTGACCACGAGCGAGTTGCGGTAGTGGATGCCGCCCCAGACGCGCACCTCGCGCTGCTCCTCGGCCATCTGAGCAGCGCTGCCGAACGGCCGCGTCGCCTGCTCGCGCAGCGCCGCGATGCCCGGGCTCTCCCCGAGGAGCTGGGCAATGGGGGCGATAAGGGTCACGGCGCTCGGCCGTAGGTCACGACGCGGGCCCGGCGAGCTCGTTCAGATGCCGCACGGCCGGCGCCGCCGCCAGGGACGCGCGTAGGGCCGGTTCCCGCAGGCCCGCCTCGACGCGCTCGATCACCGCGCGGGCGGCCCGGTAGGCTTCTCGCGCCGCGTCCGGGCGCTGACGGGCCCCGTGAAGGTGGCCGACCGCGGCGTAGGTCTTCCAGAGCTGCGTCGGGTTGCCGATCTCCCGGGCGACCGCCAGGGCCCGCTGGAAAGCGTCCTCGGCCTCGTCCAGCTCGCGGCGCGCCAGCGCGATGTCGCCGCGGAGTCGCCACCCTCTCACCAGGTTCTTCCGCGATCGCGTCCGGGTCGCCAGCTCGAGGCTCTCGTTCGCGAAGCCGGTGGCCCGGGTCGGGTCCCCCCGCGCCAGCCAGAGCGCGCCCAGGTCCTCGAACAGTCGCATCGAGTACCGCCACCGCATCCAGGGGCTCCCGTTCGGATCGGTGAAGACACCGTGCGCTTCGTCGAGAAACTCCCCGGCCAGGACCAGCTCACCCTTGGCCAGATGGTTCTCGCCGAGGTTGACCAGCGCGTTCGGGAACGTGCCGGGATCGCGCCGCCGCCGCCCGACCTCGGAGCTGCGTCGATTCAGCTCGATCGCGCTGGTGACGTCCCCAAGCTCCGCGTGCAGCCATCCCAGGCAGTTCAGGAGCCGGTGGTGGATGGCCTCGTCCCCCACGCGCTCGGCCAGGGTCAGGCCCTCCAGGTAGAGCGACAGGGCCGCCTCGTAGTCGCCCTTGTCGGTGAGGGTCATCCCATGGAGGAAGGCGTTGAACATGAGCGGGAGCAAGAGGTCGTGCCGGCGGGCGATCGCGAGGGCCTCCGCGTGGAGCGCGACCGCGGCCGTGTAGTCGGCCTCCCAGCTCCGGAGGAGGCCCGACACTGTCAGCGACAGGGAGAGGTCGGCCAGCGCACCCCCCGACCGGCCCGTGGCGACCGCCTTGCCGATGTGCTCCCCGGCCTCGCCGAGTCGCCCCGTCACGCCGCGGATGAATCCGATCGTGAGGTGAGCTCGGACGAGCGGGGTCGCCGCGCCACGCGGCTCGGCGATCTGGATCGCCTGGCGCGCGGCCTCGACGGCGCCGTCGAGGTCCCGGGCCCACATCGCCGCCCATCCGACGGCGGCCAGCGCCCGGCCTTCCCGGTCGGGGTCGCCCACTTGGCGGGCGAGGGCCGCGACGCGCTCGGCCTCGGCGCGCGATCGGTCGAAGTCGCTCACGAGGAAGTACAGCGCCGACCGGGCCTGGTGGATGGCGATGACGTCCTCGGCGCTCGGGCTCGGATCGGCGTTCCCCGCGACCTCGAGAGCCCGCTGGTAGAGCGCCAGCGCTTCACGGATGGCGAAGGCCTGGGTTGCCTTCTCCGCCGCCTTGCGCAGATAGTCCAGCGCCTTCACCCACTCCGCGGCCTCCGCGAAGTGGTGCGCGAGCACCTCGTACTGCTCGGCCACCCGGTCCCCGTGCACCTCCTCGATCGCCCGCGCGGCGGCGCCGTGGAGCTCTCTCCGTCGCTCGACGGGCAGCAAGTGGTACGCCACGTCGTGGATGAGGGCGTGCCGAAACTCGTAGACCCGCTCGGGGAAGACGCTCGTCTCTTGGATCAGCTCGAAGGCCTTGAGCTCGCGCAGCGCGCCCTCGGTGGCGTCGTTCGCCCCGGCGAGCCGCTCGATCAGACGCCGGGTGAACTCCCGGCCGACGACGGATGCCAGCTCCAGGAGCCGCCGCGGAGCGTCCGGCAGTCGCTGGATCCGGGCCCGGATCACGTCTTGCACGGTGTCGGGCACGACGTGTTCGGCGAGCTGGGGGACCACCGTGAGCCGGGCGCCCTCCGTGCGGACCGCGCCCGTTTCCTGGAGCGAGCGGAGCACCTCCTCCAGGAAGAACGGGTTCCCCTCCGCCGTGCGCACGATCAGCGCTCGAAGCGGCTCCGGAAGCTCGGTGACGGACAGGAGGCCGCACGCGACGGCCATGCAGTCGGCCGTCGACAGCCCGGTCAGCGCCAGGCGCGTGTGGAATGTGCGGTCGCCGGCTGGCGGCACGAAGCCGGGGCGGTACGTCAGCACCACGAGCATCGGCTGGACGGCGACCGCGTCTGCCAGCGCGGCGATGAACTCCGCCGTCGCCTGGTCCGTCCAGTGGAGGTCCTCCCAGACGACCACCAGCGGGCGGCGCGACGCCAGGCGCGCGAAGAGCTCTCGCATGACGTCGAAGGTCTCGGCTCGCCGCAGCTTCGCGTTCATCTGGCGGATCGCCGGGTCACCGGGATCGACGGACAGGAGATGGCGCACGTAGGGCAACGCGGGCCGGAGATCCTGCCCCAGCTCCATGACGGCACGCTCGATCTTTTCCACGATGGCCGCCTGGGGATCCCCTTCGTCGATGCGGAAGGCGCGCTGCAGGAGGTCGATCAGCGGGTGGAACGGGATCGTCCGCCCATACGGCACGGCCTGTCCCTCCACCCACGTCGCGGCTCCTTCGACTTGCGCCCGGAACTTCCGGAGCAGACGCGACTTCCCGATCCCGGCTTCGCCCACGATGGAGACGACCTGCCCCTGCCCGGTCCGGGCCTGCTCGAAGCGCTCCTGGAGGAACCGGAGCTCCGCCTCGCGTCCGACGAACGCCGTGAGCCCTCGCTCGACCTCGCGAGAGCCGGTCAGCCGGTAGGTCGGGCCCGATGCCGCCTCGAGCGAGCCGCCCGGCGCCAGCTCGAAGCGCCGTGTGAGGAACGCCGCGGTCTGCGCGCTGACGATCACGTGTCCCGGATCGGCGTGCTCGGCGAGCGCCTCCAGGAGCGCGCGCGCCGGGCGCTTGGCGTCCGCATCGATGGCCGTCCGGTCGCCATGGCCTCCGACGGGGAGCTCCGCCGTGTGAAGCGCCAGGACGACGCCGGGTCGAGCCGGGTCCTCGCCCCGGGCCCGCTCGGCGACCCTCTGGATGGCCATGGCCGCAGACGCCGCGTGGCGCTGGGCGTCCTCGAGGGGCTCGAGCCCGAAGGCGGCGACCAGGCCGGTGGCGCTCAGCTCGTCCACACGCCCGCCGAAGCTCCGGACCTTGTCGACGATCGTGTCGAGCGCCCGGCTCGCTTCGGTCGGCGCGACCGATCCCGCTGGGGAAAGGAGCCGCGCCCGCAGGAACGTCACGCGGCGGGGCTCCCAGCGCACGCTCGCGGGCGCGGGCGCGGCCGGGAGAGCCGGGGGCTCGAGCTCGGCCGGCGCCGGCGCGCTCCGTTTCGGGGGCGGACCGGCTTCGGTCGGTGTGCGCGGCCCGGCGAGGCCGTGCTTCTCCATGCGGTAGCGGAGCGTGTTCCGGGGGAGCCCGAGCCGCGCGGCGGCACGGGCGATGTTCCAGCGGGTCTCGGTGAGGGCGGCGTGGAGCCGCGCCCGCTCCGCCCGCGCCTCGTGGTCCCGCAGGGCCTGGCGCTCGTCGGCGACGGTCCCGGGCGGGTCGCCCGGGGCCCGGGCCGGGGCGCCCGCGGCGGTGCCGGCCCGGCTCGGGAGCGCCAGCGCCTCCGCCGCCACGACGCCCGCGTCGGAGAGGAGGGCCACCCGCTCCATGGTGTTGGCGAGCTCGCGCACGTTGCCGGGCCAGGGGTGGGCGAGGAGGGCGGCGCGGGCGTCGGGGGCGAGGGTGCGCGGGGCGAGCCCGTAGTCCGCGCACGCCTGGGCGAGGAAGTGCTCGGCGAGGCGGAGGACGTCGTCGCCCCGCTCGCGGAGGGGCGGGAGGCGGAGGGTGAGGACGGCGAGGCGGTGATAGAGGTCCTCGCGGAAGCGGCGGGCTCGGGTGGCGGCGTGGAGGTCCTCGCTGGTGGCGGCGACGATCCAGACGTCGATGGGCTCGCTGCGGGTGCTGCCGAGGCGGCGGACGGAGCGCTCCTCGAGGACCTTGAGGAGCTTGGCCTGGAGGGCTTCGGGGAGGAGGCCGACCTCGTCGAGGAAGAGCATGCCGCGATGGGCGGTCTGGAGGAGGCCGGGCTTGGCGTGGCGGGCGTCGGTGAAGGCGCCGCGCTCGTAGCCGAAGAGCTCGGCCTCGAGGAGGGTGTCGGGGATGGCGGCGCAGTTGACGTCGACGAAGGGGCCGGAGGCGCGGGGGCCGGCGCGGTGGAGGATACCGGCGAGGAGGCCCTTGCCGGTGCCGGTCTCGCCGAGGACGAGGATGGGCGCCAGGCGCCGCGCGCCCTCGGCCTGACGCCGGAGGAGGCGCTCGACCTGGTCGCGCAGCGCCGCGATGCCAGGGCTTTCCCCGAGGAGCTTGCCGAGTGGAGTCATGACCCCGACCCATCCTAGCCGCATCGGCCGCTGTCGAAAACTGCCGAATTCGTCGGGCTTCGACGCCGCACGGGTCAACCACCGGTGCTGAAGTACCTGATTTTAAAGGGACACAGTCAGGCATGCCGGTTGCCCCTCTCCCTGGTCATGGTGCCCGGCCGGAAGGACGCAACCGGGTCATGGAGGGGGAACGATGCGGATCGTCAGCGGCGCAACCGACCGATGCCTGGGGTACCTGGGGCTCTTCCTGATCGGGGCCATCTCGTGGGTGGCCGATCGGATGGCCCCGGCCCCCGAACCGGCACCCCGGGTCCGAGCCCGGCGTGTCCCACCACACAGCACGCGGAGGGTAGAAGCATGATCCAGAAGCTCAGCCGGAGTCTCACCAGCTGGACGGCCGTGATCGCGGCGTTGGTGGCCCTCGTCGGGACGCCCTCCGCCGTGCGGGCCGACGAGACCTGCCAGTCGCCGTACATGCCCAAGATCACCGGCGAGGAGGAGTACGTCTACGTCTGGACCCTCGGCGTCGAGGGCCTGGGCGACGGCTCCGACAAGCTGGTGACCGTCGACGCGCGCAAGGGCTCGCCGACCCACGGCCAGGTGATCCACTCGGTGTCGGTCGGAGGCCGCCACGAGGCGCACCACGCGGACTTCACCGACGACCGTCGCCACCTCTGGGCGAGCGGGCTCGACACGAGCCAGATCTTCGTCTTCGACGTCGCCTCGAACCCGGCGCAGCCCCGCCTGGTCAAGACGATCGACGACTTCGTCCAGGCCTCGGGCGGGGTCGTCGGCCCGCACGGCTTCTACGCCATTCCGGGGCGGATGCTGGTCGGCGGCCTGTCCAACGCCAAGGACAAGACCGGGCGGACGGCCCTCGTCGAGTACACGAACGAGGGCCGGTTCGTCGCGAGCCACTGGATGCCCACCGACGCGGATCCGCGTGGCGCGGTCATCGAGAAGGTGGCCGACGGCTACGGATACGACGCCCGCGTGCTGCCGCGCAAGAACGTGATGTTCACGACCTCGTTCACCGGCTGGTCGAATTACATGCGAAACATCGGCGAGGTGCTGCAGGACCCGGAGGCGATGAAGCGCTTCGGCCAGACGGCGGCCGTATGGAACTTCCACACCCGCCAGCCGAAGAAGGTCTTCCACGTGCCCGGCGCCCCGCTCGAGGTCCGCGTCGCGTGGGGACCGACCCACAACTATGCCTTCACCACGACGGCGCTCACCTCCCAGATCTGGCTGATCTACGAAGACGCCCAGGGCGAGTGGCAGGCCAAGGCGGTGGGCGACATCGGCGACCCGAAGAAGATCCCGCTGCCGGTGGACATCAGCCTCTCGGCCGACGACCGGACCCTCTGGGTCGACTCCTTCATGGACGGCATGGTCCGCGCGTACGACGTGTCGGACCCGTTCAAGCCGAAGCAGATTTACGAGAAGCAGATCGGCCGCCAGCTCAACATGGTGTCCCAGAGCTGGGACGGCAAGCGCCTCTACTTCACCAGCTCGCTCATCGCGCGCTGGGACAAGCAGGGCGCGGACAACGAGCAGTTCCTCCGCGCCTATACCTGGGACGGCACCGAGCTCCGCGACCGCTTCGCCCTCGACTTCACGGCGCTCCGGCTCGGGCGCCCGCACCAGATGCGGTTCGGGAGCGCGGCCCTCTACAAGTAGCCTACCTGGCCCCGGGAGAGGTGGAGGGCCCTCGCCTCCACCCCCCCGGGTCGGCGGGAGGGAATGATGGACGACTACATGTACGAATGGATGGTGAAGATCCGGTTGGCCGAACTCAGGAGGACCGCCGACGAAGTCGCCCTGATTCGTTCGCTCGGAGAGCCCGCGGCCTTCGACGAAGCGACGCGGTGGCTGGGTTCAGGGCGGGTGGCCGACGGCGAGCGGCGCCCGCGGCGCGGGCTCTGCCAGGCCCTCGCGCTGGCGGCGGTGTTGTGGGTGTGGGGCATGGGCCCAACCCTCGCGTGGGGCCACGGAGGCCATCCGCACGCGCCCGCGGTCGCCGAGCGGGGGGCGGCTCCGACGAGCCCCGCGGCGCCCACGACACCCACGACGAAGGTCCAGCTCGAGGCGCGGAGCGCGCGGTTCGACTTCGACCCGCCCCGGCCCGGCAGCTACCGCCTGCCGGTCGTGAAGCCCGCGGCGGACGGCGCGGTCCTCGACGCGGCCGGTGCTCCGCGGCGCCTCCGCGACGTGCTGGCGGGCCGCATCACCGTCCTGAGCTTCGTGTACACGCGCTGCAGCGACCCCAATGGCTGTCCGCTGGCGACCGCTGTGCTCTACCAGCTCCACGGCGCCACCGCGGGTGATCGCGAGCTGGCCCGGCACCTCCGGCTCGTGACGCTCAGCTTCGACCCCGGGCACGACACGCCGGAGACCATGGCCAAGTACTCCCGGGTCGCCGCCACGCGGGAGACGCGGAGCCCGTGGGAGTTCCTCACCACGACGTCCGACCGGCAGCTCGGGCCGATCCTGGCCGGGTACGGCCAGGTGGTGCAACGCTCCGCGGACCCGTCCGCCCCGGGGCCCTCCCACCTCCTCCGCGTGTACCTGATCGACCGGCAGCTCCGGATCCGCAACGTCTACGGGCTCGACTTCCTCGACCCGCGGCTCCTCCTCGCCGACGTGCGGACCTTGCTGCTGGAGGACCGAACGGTCCGGCGATAGCGCGCGGCGCGCCCAGGCTTGCTCAGCCGGCGCGCCCGTAGCGCCGCATCACCTCCTGCAGGCGGTCGAGCGGCAAGGCGTGGATGGTCCGACCCGCCCGTCCAGCCGTCGTCTCGGCCGCCGTGAGCGCGTTCAGGATGGCTTCTTCGGTGGCCTCTGCCGCCGCCTGGAACAGTGACGTCATCTGATCCGGTGCGATCATGTGGAGCTGCGACAGGGGAGCGGCCAGCGGGACGCGATTGCCGGTGGAAAAGGCCAGGAAGATGTCGCCGCTGCCGTTCGCCCCGATGCCGCCGACCCACGCGAGCCCAACGGTCGCCCGCCGGGCAAGCCGCTTGCACTGGATCGGCAGGAGCGGGGCATCGGTCGCGAGCACCGCGATGATCGATCCACCGAGGGCCGGAACGTCCCGGTGCGACGGCACGACGTCTCGGCCGATCTCGCGCCCGACCGGCACGCCATCGATGCGCAGAAGGTCGCGCGAACCGTAGTTCGCCTGCACCAGCGCGCCCACGGTCCAGGCTGCGCCGGCGGCGGTCGCGACGCGCGACGCCGTGCCGATCCCGCCCTTGAACTCGTGGCAAATCATGCCGGTGCCGCCGCCGACACAGCCCTCGGGCACGGCGCCGGTCGAGGCGCCGTCGAGCGCCGCCATGGCGTGCGCCGCCGTGACCGGGAATCGATCCGCTTCGCTGAGCCAGCCGTCATAGGTCTCGCCGACGACCGGTAGCAGCCAGGGCTGCTCCACACCCTCCCGCACGGCATAGGCGACGACGGCGTCGCGCACCACGCCCACGGAATGGGTGTTGGTGATGCACACAGGCGTCGCCAGCAGGCCCTGCTCGTCGATCCAGATCGTCCCGGTCATCTCGCCGTTGCCATTGAACGCGTGGAACCCGGCCGTCACGGCAGTCGTCCACACGTCCGCGCCCGCCGGCCAGATCGCGGTCACGCCGGTGCGGGCGACCGAAGGCGTGTCGTGGACGACGGTGGCATGGCCGACGCGCACACCGGCAACGTCTGTGATGGCGTTCAGGGGCCCAGGCGGTAGCTGCCCGGTGCGAAGGCCGAGGTCGCGGAGCCGCGCCCGCGCCATTCCGGCTAGCCGCGGCCCGTCTGCGACTTGTCGGGCGCCGGCGTGGAAGGCCAAATCCCGACCATCGCGGGGAACGCCGCCGCGCGATCGACCTCCAGGTGAGCCATGAGCCGTTCCATGATACCGCTCCGCGGCGGGCAGATTTGGCCGCAGGCGACGACCTGAACGCCATCCCCCGCCTCCGGTAGGTCCGGGGGCGCCCGCCCCAGGGCCCTCTTGCCTGTCGAGGGTCCGCTGCCGCCTCGCGCGGCCCCGGGATCCGCGTTCCGTCCCGACCCCGCAAAGATAGGATTGACAGCGTGGCCGGCGCCGCTTCCTGAAGCGCGCACCGCATTGGCGCCAGTCCCCCGGGCGAGCCCGGTCAGTTCCGCGACGCGAGCGCCTGGCGCAGGGCGCGGAGCCGATCCCGGACGACGGTGGCGTCGCGGGCCCCAGGCGCGCGCTGGAGGTACGCCTCCCAGTCACGCACCGCCGCCGGCGCCTGCCCGAGCCGGGCGTGCAGCATGCCGCGGTCGCGCAGCTCCTCCAGGGCGTCGGGGACGAGGAGGAGGATGCGCTCGGAGGCGGCCAGAGCGCGCGCCCAGTCCCCGAGCGTCGCGTACACGCCCTTCAGGTTGTTGAGCATCCGGACCAGGATCTGGCGTGTCGACACGGGCGAGAGCCAGCGGGGGTCCAGGGGGCCTGCGCCCGGCCTGAGCTCCGCGACCAGCGCCTCGCACGCGGCCCGGTCGAGGAGCCGGCCGCCGTGAAACGGGTCGAGCAGCCGGTGGTGACCGCGTTGCTCGACGCGCACGACGAAGTGGCCGGGGAGCCCGACGCCCGCCGCGTCGAGCCCGGCCCGCGACGCGACGGCCATGTAGACCACCGACAGCGAGATCGGGATGCCGAGCCGGCGGTCCAGGACGTCATTGAGGAAGCTGTTCCGGGGATCGTAGTAGTCGGCCGTGTTCCCCTGAAATCCCTCCTCCTCGAACAGGAATCGGCTGATGGCGGCGGCGGCGTGGTCCACCGCCATGTCGGGGGTGACCCGCTCGGCCGCGCGGCGCCCAAGGGCATCGAGCCGGCCGAGCCAGTGCGGCACGTCGATCCCGGGATAGGCTTCCGCGGCGATCCACAGCGCGCCCTCGGCCAGCGAGCGGGCGTCAGCGGCTTCCGCAAGCGCCACGAGCCGGGTGCGAGGGTCCATGACGGACAGCAGACTAGCGGATGTCTCCTGCGCTCACCAGGCGGGGGCGGGGTCGCGGCAGGAGGCCGGCCAGGAACCCCGGCTCGAGGAGGGCGCGCGGGGGGACGAAGTCGCCGAAGACGCCCATCAGCCGCGCGAGGTGGGCCGGCCGTCGCGACAGCAGCCGGGCCGCGGCCACCGAGAGGGTCCGCTGGGCGATGACTCGCTGGAGCAGGAGCGTGACGCGCGTCTTCGCCGTGAACTCCATGGCGCGGTGCAGGTGGGCGGGCCGGAGGGCGCTCGCGGACACGTTGCCGGCCCGGAGGGCGCGGCCCGCGACCTCGGCCGCGACCTCGGCGGACCTGAGCGCGGCGTAGACGCCCTCGCCGGTGAACGGGTCCAGGAACCCGGCCGCGTCGCCGACGAGGACGACCCCGTCGTCGCGGGGTGGCATCACCTCGTAGGCGAGGGGACCCAGGACGCGCACCGGCCCCACACGCCGCGCGTCGCGGAGCCGGTCTCCCAGACCGGGCAGGGCCCGGGTCGCGGTGTCGAAGTAGTCGGCGAAGGCGGCCTTGCGGCGGCGGCCCTCCTCGAACGGGACGACCAGGCTCAGGTTCGCGACACTCGCCGTCACCGGATTCAGGATCGCGTAGGCCGGCGGGACCACCACGATCTCGCCTCGCTCGGGATCGCCGCCGTCGCCCTCGACGTCGGCCACGAGCGCGAGGCGGCGGAGCCACCGATGCGGCCGCCGGAGCCCGAGGCGGCCCACGACCACCGACGCGCGGCCATCGGCGGCCACGACGAGCCGTGACGAGTGGCGCTGGCCGGCACCGGCCCGTGGCCCGACTGGCTCCGTCACGACGCCGGCGATGCGCCGCTCCTCGCGGACGAGATCGACCACGCGGACTCCCTCGCGGACCGAGACGCCCGCCCTGCGGGCCCGCTCGACGAGCGCGGCGTCCAGCACCCGTCGACGGACCGCGAGGGCGTGGGGCCGGTAGCCTCGCCACGGGCCGTCCGCCGGATAGTCGCCGACGAGGAGGGTGCCGTCGGGGGCGAGGATGCGTATCCCGCGGATGGGCCGCGCGCCCACGCTCCCGAGCACGCCCAGGCGGTCGAGGATCCGGCCCGCCTCGGGCGAGAGGTACTCGCCGCAGACCTTGTCGCGGGGAAAGCGCGCCCGATCCACAAGCACGACATCGAAGCCCTGCTCGGCAAGGAGGATGGCGGTCGCGGCGCCCGCGGGACCGGCGCCCACGACCACCGCGTCATGCCGCATGAGGAGCTCCCGGGGATGGGCGGACCCAGACGCCGACCTGGCGGAAGGACGGAGCACGATGCCAGCGGATGTCCGCGAGCCCGGCCCGCGCGGCGAGACGGGCGAGCTCCGCAGCGGTGTACGCCCGCCGCACCGAGAGAGGCCCGTCGTGCCGTGTCATGCGGTTGCCGGAGAGCGCCCGCGTGACGAGCCACACGGTGACCCACGCGAGCCACTCCCGGCGGAAGTCGCTGACCACGAAGCCCAGGCGAGCGACCTCGGCCATCCGGCGAAACAGGTCCACCACGGCCTGCTCGGGGAGATGGTGCAGCATGAGCGAGCAGAGGGCGACGTCGACCGACCCCGGACGGAGAGGGGGCGCGAGCGCGTCGCCCGCGACGAGCTGCACCTCCGGGACACCGTCCGCCGCCTGGATGGCGTAGCGCAGGATCGTGGGGTGGAACTCGAGGGCCACGATCTGCAGCCGGTGCCCGTGACGGCGCGCCCATCGGGCCAGGGCCAGCGGGATGTCCGCCGCGCCGGTCCCGACGTCGAGGATCCGCAGGGGCTCGCCGGCCGGTTGCCGCGCGACGAACGAGGCGACATGTTCCAGGATGGTCTGCATCGCGCCGAGCCGGTTCAGCCGGGCGATGTCGGCGAGGTTCCGGGCCATCTCACCGGGAGGCGCGTCGAGCCGGTCCATCAGCTCGATGCGCGTGACCTCGCGGGGCGGCGGTGCCAGCATGGGCGCGGCTCAGAACCGCAGGATCGCGCCCTCGGCGGCGAAGCCGGGCCCGAGCGCCATCATGACGCCGATGTCACCCGGGCACGGTTGCCCGCTTCGCCGGACGGCGTCCAGGACGAAGAGCACGGTGGCGGAGGACAGGTTCCCGTACTGACGGAGGACGCCGCGGGAGTAGGCGACGTCGTCATCGGAGAGGTTCAGGAGGACCTGCGCGTTCTCGATCACGCGCCGGCCGGCCGAGTGGAGGACCCAGAAGCGCACGTCCTCCTGCCGGAGCCCGTGGTCCTTGAGGAGGGTGCCGGCCAGCTCCTCCATCATCGCGGGCGCGATCCGTCGCACCTCGGGCGACAGGCGAATCCGGTAGGAGCCGCCCGGGAACGTGAACCCCATGTGGTCCAGGTACTCGGACCGGATCAGCGTCCGGTGCCCCAGGATCTCCGGCCCGTCCCCCGCGGTCGCCAGCAGGGCGGCGGCCGCGCCGTCCGCAAAGATCGCGTTCGCCACCGCGGTCTCGGCCTCCTCGTCCAGGTAGTAGGTGGCCGAGCAGAGCTCGACGGACACGGCCAGGGCGCGCCGCTCCGGGAAGGCGCGGAGATACGTCGAGGCCTGCTGGAGCGCCACCATCGCGCTGGCGCACCCCGTGTCTCCCACGTGGACGCGCTGCACGTCGTTCCGGAGGCCGAGCGCCCTGATCAGGTGCGCGTCGAGGCTCGGGACGAGCCGCCCGGTGCACGTCGTGGTCACCAGGAAATCGACGTCGGCCAGCCCGAATCGGGTCTGGGCGAGGCAGGCCTCGATGGCCTCGACACCCAGGCGCACGCTGCCCTCGGCGTAGCGGGCGGTCATCTCGTCGATCGTCTCGGTGGGCCTGGGGTCGGCGAGGTCCGTGTAGAGGTGCCGCCCCTCGATGCCGCTGTTGAGGAAGAACAAGCGCCGGAGCCCGTCACGGTACCCGAAGAGGTCGGCGAGCTCCTCCTGGGCGAAGCGGCGGCCCGGCACTGCGGTGCCGATGGCAAGGATCCGGGGCGTTTGCACGCGTGGCCTCCCTTGGAGCGGCACGCGGCCCCCAACGGTCCATCATGGGGCTCGCCCGACGCTCCTCTCCATTATGCAACCTGGCGCAGGAAGTGTCGGTTCCGCGTGCGCGCGGGGGCCCGACGGGCCGGAGGCAGGGGAGAGCGGCGAGCTAGCGGGGACGGAAGAAGATGACGGCCGGATCGGTGCCCGCCGCCGGCGCCACGAAGCGTACGGGCATCCCGACGCGTACGCCGTCGATCGGGACTCCCGTCAAACGGCCCAGGAGCGAGACGCCTTCGGCCATCCGGGCGACGGTCACGACGTAGGGCGCCTCGGCCGCGAGCCGGGCGGGCGCCACGCGGATCACGGTGTAGGACGTGACCTCACCGTCCCCGCCGAGCGCGGCACGGGTCCAGCTCTCGCTCTCGCACTCCGGGCAAACGGCCTTCGGCGGCACGGCGAGGGACTTGCACGCGGCGCAGCGCTGGACGACCAGGCGCCCCTCGCGCACGCCATCGAAGAACTCCCGCGTGGTCATGCGGCCGGCGGTGTCGCCGGTCGACCGGGCCGCCACGGACGGCGCGCTCACTGGGCTACCCTTGGACGGCCTTCGGCCTGTGGGGCTCCGCGGGAGTCGATCGGACGGTCTCGATGGGACGGCCTTCGGCCTGTGGCGGCCTGTGGGCGGTCACCGGGGATCCCGTCCGAGGAGGCTCACCAGCACGGTTGCCGTGTTCCCGCCGAGCGTGTGGGTCAGCCCGACCCTGGCGCCCTCCACCTGGCGCCGTCCCGCCTCGCCGCGCAGCTGCGTGGCGATCTCGGCCAGCTGCGCCGCGCCCGTCGCCCCGATCGGGTGACCCTTGGCCTTGAGCCCCCCGGATGGGTTGACCGGGATCCGCCCACCGAGGCTCGTCTCGCCCTTCTCCGCTGCGATTCCCCCGGCGCCGGCCTCGCAGAGCCCCAGACCCTCGGTGGCCACGATCTCCGCGATCGTGAAGCAGTCGTGGAGCTCGACGACGTCGACGTCCTGGGGGCCGAGCCCCGCCTGCCGGTACGCGGCGACGGCTGCGCGCTCGGTGGCCACGGCCCGGGCGAGGTCCCGCTTGTCGTGGAGGCACATGGAGTCGCCCGCCTGGGCCGAACCGAGGACCCACACCGGCTTCCGCGTCCGCCGCGCGACCTCCTCGGACGCCAGGACGACCGCCGCCGCGCCGTCCGTGAACGGGCAGCAGTCGTACAGCTTGAGCGGATCGGCCACCATGGCGCTTCGGAGGACCTGCTCGAGCGTGATCTCCTTCTGGAACTGGGCCTTGGGATTGAGCGCCCCGTGGCGGTGGTTCTTCACGGCCACGTGCGCCATCTGCTCCTCGGTCGTGCCGTGCTTGGCCATGTGGGCGCGTGCGATCAGCGCGAAGACACCCGGGAACGTGAGCCCGGCGGGCTGCTCGAAGACCGCGTCCGAGGCGTACGCGAAGACCTCGGTCGCGCGCTCCGTGGGCATCGTCAGGACCCGCTCGGCGCCGCCCACCAAGAGGACATCGGCCGCGCCGGAGGCGATCTCGAAGAGCGCGTGCCGGAAGGCCGCGTGGCTCGAGGCGCAGGCGGTCTCGAAGCGGGTGGCCGCGACGGCCGGAATGCCCAGGGCGGAGGTGACCTGGGGGCCGAGGTGGAGCTGGTGCTCTCCCGCTTCGCCGACGACGTTGCCGACGTACACACCCTGGACCTGACGGGGGCGGACGCCGGCGTCGGTCAGCGCGTCGAGGGCGGCGTCCGCGAACAGCTCCGCGCACGTGCGCTCGTGCTTGCCGAACTTCGTCACGCCGAGACCGACGACCGCGACCCTGCGCATGACCCGATTGTATCTGACGTTGCGCAACCCCGGAAGGGTGCGTAGCATGGGCCCCCATGGCGGCCCCGCACACGAGCGGCGGCGCTTCGGGCCGACCGCTCCATCCTCGGCCGGGGTCTGGTCCGCTGGGTCTGTGTCTCCTGGGGTGTGGTCGGTTCGCGACCTTTCACGCGCGGGCCGCCCGGCGGCTCCGCGGCACGGTGCGCATCGCCTTCGCCAGCCGCGATCCGGCGCGGGCGGAGACGTACCGGCGGCGCTTCGGGGGATTCGCGGCCTTCGGCTCCTACGAGGCGGCGGCGGCCGACCCGCGCGTCGACGCGCTCGTCATCTGCACGCCCCACCACTTGCACGAGGCGCACGCTCGCCTGGCCGCCGAGCATGGCAAGGCGATCCTGCTCGAGAAGCCGATCGCGCGGACGCTCGCCGAGGCCGACTCGATCCTGGCCGCGGCGCGGGAAGCCGGCGTCGTCCTGATGGTTGGCGAAAACTTCCACTTCGCCCCTTGCTTCGCGGCGGCCCGCGAGTACATCAAGAGCGGCGCCATCGGCGCCGTCCGCCAGCTCGTCGTGACTCCGCGCGGCTACCACCGCCCCGCTGGCTGGCGGAGCCGGCGCGAGGAGATGGGCGGCGGGCAACTCATCGACGGCGGGATCCACCACCTGCACCTCATGCGCGCCTGGGCTGGGCCGGTCGACGAGGTCATGGCCTGGGCGCCTCCGAATCTCTTTGCGGGGATCGGGGGCGAGGACACGATCCTCCTGCTCCTCCGATTCCGGAGCGGGGCGGTCGGCACGCTCGTCAACTCCGTCGCCGCTCCGAGGCTGCCGCGCGGGCAGTGGGCGTGGGTGACCGGCACCGAGGGATCTCTCGGCGTCAACCATGGAGGCCGCGCCCTCTGGCTTCGCGGGCGCCGTGGCGGGCGGCTGCGCGTGTTCGTGCGTGACCGGCGGGGCCTCGTGGCTCAGATGGAGGAGTTCGTCGCGTCGGTGCGTGACGGCCGGCCGCCCAGCCTTCCTCCGGAGTCCGCCCGGGCCGATCTGGCGCTGGTGCTCGCCGCTTACCGTTCGCTGGAGACGGGCCGCCCCGCGGCGCCCGACGAGGAGGCCTGATGACGAGCTTCGACGGGAAGGTTGCGGTCGTCACGGGCGGCGGCAGCGGCATCGGGCGCGCGCTCGCGCTGGCTCTGGCCCGGGAAGGCGCCCGGGTCGTCGTCGCCGACGTCGACCAGGCCGCGGCGGAGGAGACCCTGCGGCAGGCCGCGGCGGGAGGCGCGGAGGGGATGGCGGTGCGGACGGACGTCGCCAAGCGGGAGGAGGTCTCGGCCCTGGCGAACCGCGTGTTCGACCGCTACGGCAGGACTCACGTTCTGTGCAACAACGCCGGCGTGGTGGTCCACGGTGGCCTCGAGTCGGCGACGTGGCAGGACTGGCAATGGGTGATGGGCGTCAACCTCTGGGGTGTCATCCATGGTCTCCTGGCGTTCCTGCCGCGCATGATCGCGGGCGGCGAGGGCGGGCACATCGTGAACACGGCGTCGATGGCCGGGTTGATCGCGTCGCAGGGGCTCGGGGTGTACAACACGACGAAGTACGCGGTGGTCGGGCTCTCGGAGACGCTCGCCAAGGATCTTCGCCCGCACGGCATCGGCGTCACCGTGGTGTGCCCGATGGGCGTCGCCACGCGCATCCGGGACGCCGAGCGCAACCGTCCCGCGGCCCTGCGAAACGAGCCCGGCGCGACGCAGGGGGGCGAGGTCACCCTGATCGGGCGCACGCTCGATCCCGAGGACGTGGCCGCCCAGACCCTGGCGGCGGTCCGCGCCGGCGCGCTCTACGTCGTCACGCACGACGAGGCGCTCGAGCCGCTGCGGCGGCGCTTCCAGCGGCTGGAGGACGCCGTCCGGAGGCATCCACAAGTTTGACACCGCCCCGTGTGACCGCTATTCTGAGCGCGAGTCGGGATGGACGAGCGCGACGTCGTGCGTGATCTGGTGGCGAAGCTGATGGAGGCGGTCGAGGCCTCGCTCGACGGTTCCGCGGCGGTGCGCGAGGCCTTGGACGAGCTCGTGCGCAATGGCTACGTCCCGCGGCTCATCCTCCTCGCCGACGCGTCGGCGAAGGCTGCGGACGCCGACGAGGGCGCCGACGCGCCGTCCGAGGCCCCCGAGGTGGACTACTCGGACCAGGGCCCGGACGCCGCGATTGCGCCGGACGACGAGTCCGAGGAGGCGCGGGACCTTCGATACGAGCTGACGAAGCTCGACCGCGACTTTCTGCGGACGGTACGCATCCAGCCGGAGAGCGGGTAGCGGTTCCGTCCGCCGCGGGCCCGAGATCGTGCTCCGCTTCGTCGCGCTCGCGGTTCTCGCCTTCGTGGTCTTCCTGATCCTGCGGGCGAGCGTCCAGGGCTTTCTCCGGGGGCTCCGCGGGGGCGGCCATCCCCGGCCCACCCGGCGTGCGGGCCTGGACGAGCTCGTCAAGGATCCCGTCTGCGAGACGTACATCCCGCGGCGGAAGGCGATCACCCGGGGCAGCGGCCCGGAGGCCCGATTCTTCTGCAGCGCCGCCTGCGCCGACAAGTTCGCGCGCTGGTGACGCCTCGAGCGGCCCGCGCGTCGCGCTAGGCCTCCTGCGTCAGCGCGTCAGAACGTGTGGGTCTGGTCCTGCTCGAGGATGTGAATCCGGTCGCCCAGCCGCTCCAGCTCCTCGGCCGTCTCCTCGAAGTGCGCCGGCTTGATGTGGTAGACCCACAGCGGCGCATCGGGCATCTTGTCCATCTCGCGCTGGAGCAGGGCGGGCGTGAAGTGGCCCGACTTGGTCGCCAGGTCCTCCAGGCGGTTCGGGAAGGCCGTCTCCACGATGATCGCGTGGATGCCCTTGAACTCGCGGGCGACCTTCCAGATCTCGTCGGTCGGGCCGGTGTCGCCCGAGAACACAAACCCCGAGCTGCCGTCGTGGACGATGAAACCGGCGGCCGGGACGGCGTGGTGAACGGGCACCGGGATGACCGTCAGGGTGCCGAACTCGACGGCCTCGCGCTCGCGCAGCGTCTGGAGCCGGAGCGCCGGTTCCTCCGGCGTCGGCAGCTTCGTGAAGTCCGGCCAGAGCCGGTTGTTGAAGCAGTGGGTGCGGAGATCGTCGATCACGGTGCCGATGGACGCCGCGGTCACGGCCGCGGTCCGACCGGTGGCCGTCTGGGCGGACTGGATGTTATCGACCAGGAACGCCAGCCCCACGGTGTGGTCGAGATGGGCGTGGGTGACGATGACGTGCTCGATGCTGGCCTGCGCGCCCAGCGGCAACGCCGACGTCACCGATCCGGCCTCGAGGAGGACGTGACCGTTGATCAGGAAGCTGGGCAGGCGCCGCTTCGGCACGCTGCCGCCGTGACAACCGAGGATCTCGAGGAGCATGCGGGGGCGGTTGTCAGGCCCGCGTGCGCTGCCGTATAGTGGGCGGTGCCGTGGTCGCCTCCCCGTGAGAGGCTCGCTGTCACGCGAGCCTAGCAATCCCGCACGTGTCGGGGATATATCCCACAGCGTACCGCGGAAAGTCAAGTTCGGTCGAGCGACTCGACGACGCTCGCCATGGAGGGTCGAGTGAGCTGGGTGAAGACGAATCACGTCAAGCGTGCGCTGCGCGAGGGCCGTCCGACCGCCGGTGCCTGGCTCTCGATGTGCAGCGGGATCAGCGCCGAGATCATGAGCCGGGCCGGCTTCGACTGGCTCCTCGTCGACATGGAGCACGGGCACGGCGACCTCCAGACGTTGCTGAGCCAGCTGCAGGCGATCGAGGGCAGCGAGACGATCCCGGTGGTCCGAGTGCAGTGGAACGACCCCGCGGTCATCAAGCGGGTGCTCGATCTGGGCGCGTACGGCGTCATGGTGCCCTGGATCGGCGGCCGGGCCGACGCCGAGGCGGCCGTCCGAGCGACCAAGTATCCGCCGGAGGGCATCCGGGGAATCGCCGGCAGTCACCGCGCCGCCGGCTATGGGCGGCACGCGGCGGAGTACTGGAAGCGGGCGAACGAGGAGATCCTGGTTGTCCTCCAGGTCGAGACGCGGACGGCCGTCGCGGAGATCGACCAGATCGTGAAGGTTCCGGGCGTGGACGTGATCTTCATCGGGCCGGGCGACCTGTCGACCGCCTTCGGGCACATGGGGAATCCCGGTCATCCGGACGTGCAGGCGGCGTTCGCCCGGGTGGAGGCGGCCACCCGGGGGGCCGGGCTCGCCCTCGGCAACATCACGCGAGGGTGGGATCAGGCGCGCGAGCTCTACGGAAAGGGCTATCAGTTCCTCACGCTCGGCGCGGACACGGCCTTGGTGGCGCAGGGGAGTCACGATCTCGTCGCGCGATTCCGGCAGGACGTTCGGCCGTGAGCCCCGACCGAGCCGCCGGCGAGCCGGTCGATCCACGCCGTCCGATCGGCCTCGCGCGCGCCCAGCGAGTCGCGCCGATCGACCCGGCGGAGGCGCCCGCGGAGGTGCGCGAGATCCTTGCCCGCCAGACGGAGCAGTGGGGCGGGCCTCTCGCCCCCACGCTGGTGATGGCGCACTGTCCCCCGCTGGTGAGGGCGTCCGCGGGCCTGTCGGTGGCCCTCGAGAAATCGGGCCAGCTTCCCCCGGAGCTCCGGGACCTCGTGTGCCTGCGGGTCGCCCAGATCGTCGGATGCCCCTTCTGAATGGACATCAACTCATCCCGGGGGATGAGCCACGGGGCCACGTTCGAGAAGCTCGCCGCCGTGGAGCGGTTCCGGACGAGCCCCCTCTTCGGGGAAGCCGAGCAGGCGGCCCTGGCCTTCGCCGAGGCGGTCGCCCAGACGCCGACGGCCGTGACCGATGCCGAGTTCGAGCCGCTGCGGCGGCACTTCACGGTCCCGCAGATCGTCGAGCTCGCCGCCACGATCGCCGTCGAGCATTTCCGCGCGAAGTTCAACACGGCGCTCGGCGTCCAGAGCCAGGGGCTCTGCTTCCTCCCCCCGCGCTGAGAGAGGCCTGACCCCGATGCTGGCCGCGCTTCGCGGCTTCGCGTTCGACCTCGACGGGTGCATCTGGGCCGGGCCGGCCCTCCTGCCGGGCGCCCGGGAGCTCGTCGAGGCCCTCCGTGCCGCGGGGCGGGGGGTGGTCTTCGTGACCAACAGCTCGCGCGAGCGCTCGGCCCAGATCGCGCAGCGCCTCGCCCGCCTCGGGATCCCGGCCGAAGCGCCGGACGTGCTGGCCGCCCTCGACCTCCTGGGGGAGGCGATCCGCCGCCGCGTCGGCCCCGTGACCGTCCTGCCGCTCGGCACCCGAGAGATGTGCGACGTCCTCGAGGACGCGGGTCACCGTGTGGTCGGCGCGGATGACTGGCGGCGAGCGCAGGTCGTGGCCGTCGGCAACGACCCGGCGTTCGACTTCGCGCGGCTGCGCGCGGCGTCCCGCGCGGTGGCCGCGGGCGCGGGCTTCTTCACGGTCAACCTCGACGCACGGCTCCCGGTGGGGCCGGACGAGTTCGACCCCGGGTGCGGGGCGCTGGCGGAGGCGGTGGCGGTCGCCGGAGGGGCCCGTCCCGTCGTGGTGGGGAAGCCTCATCGTCCGATCTTCGAGATGGCCCTCGAGCGCCTCGGATGCCGGCCACCCGAGGCCGCCATGGTGGGCGACAGCCTGGCCACCGACATCGCCGGCGGGCGCGCGGCGGGGATGTTCACCGTGTGGCTCGATGCCGCGGGCGAGGGCGCGGAGCCCGGGCAGGCGGACCTCACCGTCCGGAGCCTCGTCGAGCTGCGGGAAGCCTGGCGGAGCCCGCGTCTCTGAGAGCCGCCGGCGCGCGCTGGCCGCGCGCCCGCCGGGCGGCCTGCTAAGATCGACGCTATGGCCGACGCGGCAGCCTCTCCGCCAGCGTCCCCGAAGGTCCGCGCGGAGCGGGTGGCCATCGGAGCAGCGGCCGCCCTGGCCGTGGGGAAGCTCCTCACCGGGCTCGCGACCAACTCGATCGGCCTCCTCTCCAGCGCTGCCGACTCGCTGTTCGACGTCGCCATCTCGACGTTCAACCTCGTCTCGATCCGGATCGCCGACTCGCCCGCCGACGTGGGGCATCCCTTCGGCCACGGCAAGGCCGAGAACCTGGCGGGGCTCCTCCAGACGGCGGTCATCGCCCTGGTCGGCGGCTGGCTCCTGGTGGAGGCGGTGCAGCGGCTCCTCCGGGGCATCCAGCCCGAGCATGCCGAGTGGGGAATCGCCGTCATGCTGGTCGCGACCGTGGTCAGCTGGCTGGTCACCCGGCATCTCCGGCGGGTGGGCCGGGAGACCGACTCGGTCGTGCTGCTGGCCGACGCGCTCCACTACCAGACCGACGTCTGGACCAACGCCGGCGTGCTGGCGGGGCTCGCGCTCCTCTGGGTGACCGGGTCCGGCGTCTTCGACGCGCTCATCGGGATCGGGGTGGCCTGCGTCATCCTCGGCTCGGCGTATCGGCTCCTCGTGCGATCGATCAACGACCTTATGGACGCGGCCCTGCCGGAGGCCGAGCAACGGGCGATCGAAGAAGTGATCCACCGTCACCGGTTCGTCGTCGGCCACAAGAGCCTCCGGACGCGGCGCTCCGGCTCCCAGCGCCACATCGACTTCACGATCCTGGCGTGCCGTCACCTGCCGCTCGGCGAGGCCCACGACCTCGTGGACCACGTCGAGAAGGAGATCGAGACGACGATTCCCGGGGCCCACGTCGTCGTGCACGCCGAGCCGGTGACCCCGGACTGCCGCGAAGGTGAGCGCTGTGTCCTGTCGTCGCGCCGGGCGGATCTGCTCGCCCACGAGCCGCCGTGACCCCCCGAAGCTTGTGTCGATCCATGCCCCGTGGTACAACCCGGAACGATGACGCAGCCCAGCGACGACGGGTACGATTACCCGAAAGTCGCGCGCGCCCTCATCCTGGGCGATCGCGACACGGTCGGTCAGATGACGCGGTCCGGGCTCGACCGGGGGCTCGATCCCAAGCAGATCATCTTCAAGGGCCTGATCCCGGGGATGGACGTCGTCGGCGAGAAGTTCCGGCGAAACGAGTACTACGTGCCGCAGGTGCTGCTCTCGGCCCGGGCGATGTACGCGGGCCTCGACCTCCTGAAGCCGCTCCTCACCGCGAGCGCGACGAACCAGTACCTCGGCACGGTGGTGATCGGCACCGCCCAGGGCGATCTCCATGACATCGGCAAGAACCTGGTCGCCATGATGCTGGAGGGCGCGGGCTTCAAGGTGGTGAACCTCGGCCGCGACGTCTCTCCGGAGAAGTTCTGCGCGGCGGTGGAGGAGCACGGCGCCACCATCGTGGGCATCTCGGCCCTCATGACGACGACCATGCCGGCGATGAAGCGCACGATCGACGCGCTCACGCGCGCGGGGCTCAGGGACCGGGTGAAGGTGATGGTCGGCGGGGCGCCGGTCAGCCCGGCCTTCGCCGAGGAGATCGGCGCGGACGGGCACGCCAGGGACGCGACGCTCGCGGTGGTGCGGGCCAAGGAGCTGTCGAGCGCCCCGGTGGCGGCGTCCGGCTAGGAACACGCGGATGGGCCGACCGGCCAGGCCGTCCGATCAGTCTCCGGGGGAGGCCAGGCTAGCCCCGTGAGCGCGGCCAGAGGCCGGGAATGGCTGGCGCGCGCCCGGGCGGGCGAGCTGCTCGTCTTCGACGGCGGCTACGGGACGATGCTCTTCGCCGCGGGTCTCGCGAACGGCGCCTGTCCCGAGCTCTGGAACGACACGCACGCCGACGTCGTCCAGGGCATTCACCGCGCCTACTTCGACGCAGGCTCGGATCTCGTCGAGACCAACACGTTCGGCGGGTCGCGACTGAAGCTGAACGAGTACGGGATCGGCGATCGGACGCGCGAGCTCAACGAGCGGGGAGCGCGGCTGGTCCGGGCCGCCGCCCCGGCCCGGGGCTACGTCGCCGGCTCGGTCGGGCCGACCAGCCGTCTGCCGGCCGAGTACGAGCCCCTGGGCGACACGACGGACGAGGAGTACTTCGAGACGTTTCGCGAGCAGGCCGAGGCGCTGGCGGAGGGCGGTGTCGACCTCTTCGCGGTCGAGACGATGATGTTTCCGCAGGAGGCGGTCGCGGCCGTGCGCGCCTGCCGGACGACCGGACTTCCCGTCATGGCCACCATGTTCTTCCAGTACGAGGAGCTCCACGACCGCGACCGGACCATGTGGGGGGAAAGCCCCGCCGAGGTCGCCAAGAACCTCCTCGCCGCCGGGGCGGACGTCGTCGGGATGAACTGCGGGCGCGGGCCGGACCGCGCCATTGCCATC
Organism: uncultured Candidatus Rokubacteria bacterium; assembly: GCA_963812945.1. GTDB lineage: Bacteria > Methylomirabilota > Methylomirabilia > Rokubacteriales > DASRDR01 > DASRDR01. The sequence continues at coordinate 154,784 of CAWEXD010000008.1, forward strand.
GTGCGCGAGATGCGGGTGGTGACAGACGTGCCGCTGGTCGCTTATCCGAACGCGGGGCTTCCCGTGACGACCGGCGACCAGGTCACCTACGAGCTCGACCCCCCGGCCATGGCGCGCGAGTATCCGGCGCTCCTCGACGCGGGCGCCACGATCGTCGGCGCCTGCTGCGGCTCGACGCCCGAGCACATCCGCCAGATCGCCCAGGTCGTGCGCGCCCGCCGCGGGTAGCCGCGGCGGACGACCGTGACCACCACCCCGGACTGGGCGGCGTTCGACCAGGCGCTCCGAGCCCGTCGCCGGGCTATCCTCGAGCGCTTCGTCGAGTGCCTCCGGGTCGACACGGTGAGCCAGCAGCCGGCGCGGGTCCGGGCCGGCGCGAGGTGGCTGGCGGACGCCATGGAGCGCCGGGGGTTCGCGGCGCGCGTACTCGAGACGACCGGCAATCCGGTCGTCTTCGGCGAGCGGCGTGTGCGCGGAGCGGCGCGGACGCTCTTGATCTACTGTCACTTCGACACGAAGCCGGCGCCCCCGGCGGGGTGGCTCCAGCCCTCGCCGTTCGAGCCGGCGCTCCGCGCCGGCCTGGCCGAGGACGGCGCGCCGATCGTGACGGCCGCCGAGGTTCCGGACGACGCGCTGCCCGCGCACCGGCTCTACGCGCGAGGCGCATCCGACGACAAGGGCCCGATCTGGGCCCACCTCGAGGCCCTGGCCCTGATGGACGCCCTCGGCCTCACGCCGCGCGTCAACCTGAAGCTCATCCTCGAAGGCGAGGAGGAGATCGGGAGCCCGGGCTTCGGCGCCCTGGTCGCGGCCCAGAGAGACCTCCTGGCGGCGGACCTCGTCCTGGTGACGGATGGTCCCAAGGACGCGAGCGAGCGCCCGACCGTCGTCTTCGGCGCCCGCGGGATCCTCGCCCTCACCCTCGAGCTCGAGGCCGCCCGGCGCGACGTCCACTCGGGGAACTTCAGCGTGCCGAACCCGGCCTGGATCCTGACGGGACTGCTCGGGTCGATGGCGGCGCCGGACGGGGCGCCCCTCATCGAGGGTCTGGGCGCCGACGCGACGCCCCCGACCGCCGCCGAGCGGGAGCTCCTCGGACGGATCCCGCTGGACCGGCCGGCTCTGGAGCGGGAGCTCGGCGTCCGCCTGCCCGCGGACTACCTGGAGCGCCTCATGTTCCGCCCGACGCTGACGATCCGGGGCCTCCAGGCCGGGTTCGTGGGCGACGAGGCCAACACGATCATCCCGCACCGGGCGACGGTGGCCCTCGACCTCCGCCTCGTGAAGAACCAGCGCGTCGACGCCGTGTACCGCCGGGTCGTCGAGCACATCCGCGCCCAGGGCTTCACGGTCATCGAGTCACCGGACGCGCCGCTGCCGGACGAGCTCAGAGGCCGGGCGATCCGCGTCGTCGAACGGCACGGCTACGACCCCGCGAAGACGCCGGCAGACCTGCCGATCTCGCGGCGCGTCGTCGAGATCGTCGAGCGGGCCCACGAGGGCCAGGCGGCGGTCGTGGTGCCGACGGCGGGGGGCAGCGTGCCCCTCTGGGCGTTCACGGAGCTCCTCGGCCTCCCCACGATCGTCGTGCCCTACGCGAACGCCAACAACCGGCAGCACAGCCCCAACGAGCACATCCGGCTGGACCACCTCTACCAGGGCATCCGGACCACCGCCCGGCTCCTCGTGGAGCTCGGGGAGTAGGCCGCCGCCGACCGGGGACGGGGTGGTCGCCGCGCTGGCTCGCCTCCATCAGGAGGCGAGCCCAACCTTGACGCGGCCGAGCCGCGAGCGCCGCGACCGGTCAGCAGACCCGGATCCGACGACACCCGTGATGCACGTAGCAGCTCTTCGCCGTCAGTATCTCGACGATGGAAACGCCCGACAGGCCATCGATGGGAGTGGTGCGGAGCTCGTCCCACTGGGCCCACTCGATGACCTTCCCTCCGACGGTCACGCTCAAGCACGTGCCCTGGTGGTCGAAGTTGATGCTGAAGGCGATCGGTCCGTTGCTCATGACGGTCTCCCTCGGCCCCTCTCGGAGGCCCGGTGTGTGGGTGCATGCGACCGCTCTCGCCGGACGACAGTCAGTCTCCTTGTCCGACCGCGCGCGCCAATGGTCGATTCGGCGGCGCCGTCAATAGGCCAGCGTGAACTTGAAGAGGACCAGGCGACCCGGGGCGATGGCGGGATTCGCCGGGTCGGTGTCCTGGAAACGGAACCGCTGGTCGAAGAGGTTCTTCGCTTCGAGGCTGAGAAACCCCCAGCGCCTGGGGAGCCGGTACTGCAGCGCGGCGTCGACGACGAAGAAGTCGTCCTGTCCCTGGAACAGGCTGCCGGCGGCGTCGGCGAACGTGCCGCGCTGATCCACGTACGTGCCGCGGAGCCAGGCGGTCACGCCGGAGGGGTGGAAGAAGCTGACCGTCATGGGAACGCGGTGGGTCCGGGATTCCGCCGTCTGCACGACGTTGCCAGCGTTCGGATCGAGCTTGAGCCGCTCGTAGAAGTACTCGACCGCGAGGGCGAACCAGGGGTGAGGAGCCCAGTAGATGTACGCGCGGCCGAGGTCCTCGCGCTCGCTCTGGTCCACGACAGCGCGCGGTGGGCCTTCCACCAAGAGGGGGACGTCGAGATCTCTGCGCGAGACCTCGGCGCCCACGTAGAAGTCGGCCGGCAAGACCTGGTCGACCCCGACTCCGTACCGCCAGGCGCTGGTCCCCTCGACGTCGTCGAACACCTGGGTGAATCCGGCCACCTGCGTCGGCTCGAGCGTCTGGCTCGAGATCAGCGCCCGGGCCAGCGTCCGGATCGCCGCCGCCCGGACGGTCGTCCCGGGCAGGGGAGCCCAGACGAGCCCGACCTTCGGATCGAACTCCTCCCGGCGTAGGTCCCCGCTGTCGAGGAAGTCTCCGCTCGCCCCGAGCGTCCACGTGAAGCCCTTCGGATAGCGGAGGTAAGCGTAGGCGTACACATTGGCCTGCTCGACCGTTGTCTTCACGGTGGGGAGACCGGTCGACCGGTCCTTGCGGAACACGGGCAGATAGCCCCCACCCGCCACCACGTCGACCCAGTCGCCTCGATGGAGATGCTGGAGCTCCGCGATAGGACCATCCTCGTCGGTGTGGAGGCTGAACTCTGGCGAGATGTCGGTGTCGAAGGTCGCCCAGTGATAGCCCGCGGTGGCCAGGAGGGTGGACCAGGGAGCGAAGTCGTGCCGGAGACCGAGGCGGACGGACTCGATGCGCTCGCCCTGGCGGAGGGTCGACGAAAAGTTCGACGGGTCGAAGCGCAGCTGAAGGTCCCCAGCGTCCCGGTCCGACAGCCGTGCTTCCAGAGAGAGCGTCGTCGATGGGGTGACGCCGAGCTGCCCGAACAGGCTGTACGCCTCCTGGCGGAGGTCGTTGTTCGCTCGAAATCCGTCGGTCTCGTAGTAGAACTGTCCGAGGGTTACCGAGAACTGGTTCCAGAGGCCGTTGAGGACGATCTGGTCCCCGAAGGTAGCGTTTCCGCCCACGACCCCGCTCGCCGACAGCGAGAGGCCGTTCCGCTCGAAGAGCGCCCCGAATTCGTTGAAGGACGGGTCGGCCGGCGCTGTGCCCGCGAGGATGAACGACCTCGACAGGCCGAACTGGGGCTGGATCGGCCGCGTGCCCAGGGGTTGGAGCATCTGGGACTGGAGGACCTGGCTCGAGCGGGCGACCTCGTTCCGTGGCAGGACGGCGTAGGCGTCGGCGAGGAAGGTGTGCGCCGAGTAGTTGGTCGGGTCGATGGAGAGGGACCGCCACGCCTCGACCAGGGCCCGCTGGTTGAAACCGAGGTTGTCGTAGATCCGGGCAAGACTCGTGTCCCGGGTGGCGCGGTCCTCGTCGATCCGAAGAAGCGAGCGGTAGACGGCCCGGTTGTCGTTGAGGTCGATGGAGCGCTGGAGCGCCCTGAGTGCCTCGACCGGCCTGTTCACGCTCTGCTTGAGAATCGCCTCGTAGAGCCACGCCGTCGGGTCTGCCGGATCCAGAGCCTCCGCGCGCTCGAGCTCGCGGGCGGCGTGCTCCGTCCGGCGCTCCTCGTAGTAGGCCTTGCCCAAGTAGCTCCGGAGCAGGGCGTCACCCGGATCGAGGCCGACCGCGATCTCCAGCTCCTGGCGCCCGCCGTCCAGGTCGCCGCGGCGGATCCGTGCGAGCCCGAGCCCGAGGCGCGGGAGCGGCGCCCCGGAATCGAGCGCGATGGCGCGCCCGAATGCCTCCGCTGCGCGCCCGACCTCCAGGCGAGCCAGGCGGACGAAGCCCAGCACGGTGTGCGTCCGCCCGAGCGCCGGCCCGAGCCGGACGGCCTCCTCCGCTTCCTGGAGTGCGCGGTCGACGTGCCCCTCCGCCAGCCAGAGCTCCGCCAGCCGCGCGCGCACGAGCGCACTGCCGGGGTCGAGTCGGGCGGCGACCTGGAGACTCTCCCGGGCCCCGCTGAGATCGAACGCCGCCTGACGGGCGTATGACTGAGCCACGTGAGCCGCCACCGACGAGGAATCTCGTGCCACGGCCTCGTTGGCCAGCCTGACGGCCTCCGCGCGGGCATTCTGCGCCACGGTGACGACCGACTGGAGGGCAAGCGCCGGGGCGTGGCCCGGATCCAGCGCCAGCGCGCGCTCGATGAGCGGCCGCGCCTCGTCGAGTCGCCCGACGGCGAGGAGGAGGCTCGCACGGTACGCGAGGACGCGCGGGTCCTGCACGGTGTCGGGCACGCCCGCGAGACCCGCGAAGGCCACCTCGAGCTCGCCGGCCCGCGCCGCCGTGATCGAGCGCCTGATCTCTGCGGGCCACGTGTCGCCGGGCCGGTCGGGGAAGTCGTCTGGACGAAGGTCGAGGACGGGAGGGTAGTAGAGGGTCCACGCGACGGCGTCGCCGGGCTGCACGACGATCGGGCGCAGGGCCGGCGCCTGCCCCGCGCGCGCAGCCGCCGACTGGCCGGCCGTCAAGGTGAGCGAGCCCTGTGCGTTCTCGGCGAGGACCCGGCCCTCCCAGACGGACAGGCGCGCCTCGACGGCATCGACCTCGATCAGGAATTCGGTGCCCTCGACCGAGCCGTTGACGAACGGCGTGGTGATCCGGAGCCCTCGCGGTGTCCGGCTCCAGAAGTGGACGGCGCCCGTCAGGAGCTCGATCCACGTCGCCGCGCGCTCCGCCGGCGGGGTGAAGGTGATGGTCGTGTTCTGGTCCAGGCGCAGGATCGCGCCGTCGCGCAGGGCGAGGGCGGCGCGGCTCAGCGGTCCGAGGCGCACGGCGTCGCCAGGGCAATGCGTGGCCTCGAGCTTCACGGGCAGCCACGCCACCTGGCCGGCGCGGCGGGTCTCGACCCGACCCTGGACGGAGACGGTCCGGGCGACCCAGTCGGCGCAGTCGGAAGTCTGGGCGGGCAGGGGGAGGGCCGCGAGGACGAGTGCGAGCACGAGGAGAGCGGGGCCCGGACGGCGGCCCGTCACGAGGTCCCCGGTCTACTTCTGGTCCATCCGCACGACGCCGTCCCAGTCCGCGCTCGGCCGCTGGCCCGCGTGCGACTCACACCATCGGAGGTAGAACCGGGACGGCCCATCGTCTCCTCCGTGCGCGCGCACGATATCCTGCCACATCCGGGTGGCCTGATCCCAGGCCCCCTCCCGATAGGCCGCGAGGGCGGCCCCAAACATAGCACACCGCTGCCTGTCCTCGGCGGTTATCGTGCCCTCTCGTGCGATGAGCTCGTGCACCAGGACCGGCCGGGACTTGCCCGCCAGCAGGAAGGCCCCAAGCTCGCGTGTCAGCAGACCCGGCAGCCCCTCGAGGACATCCGCGCTGACGAGGATGCGCGTCCCGAGGTGCTTGTTCAGTCCCTCCAGCCGGGTGGCCGTGTTCACGATGTCGCCGACCGCCCGATACTCGTAGTGGTACATCGCGCCCACGCTGCCGAGGAGCAGCCGCCCCGAGTGGAGCCCGAGGCGGGTCGGGAGGGCGAGCCGGCCGCCTGACTCGCTGTTGAAACGATCCACGGCCGCCGCGATGTCGAGCGCGGCCAGGCATGCCCGGTTCCGGAGCGAAGCGTCCGGCTCGGTGGTTGCCCAGACGGCGAGCATGGAGTCGCCCACGACGTCCTGCACCAGGCCCCCGTGCTGCTTCACGGGCTCGAACAGGACCGCGTAGTAGCGGTTCATGAAGGCGCCGAGCTCGGTGGGCTCCATGGTCTCCGACAGCGTCGTGTACTGGTGGGCGTCCGTCGACAGGCACGTACCGAACACGAGCTGGTCCGCGGCTCGGACGTCGCCGATCTCGCGCGCCAGCTCCTCCGCGATACGGGGCGGGAGATAGTGTGCGAGCGCGGTCGTGAGGTGCTCGCGCTCCCGCCGGGTGTCACGGTGCCGCCAGAGGACGGCCGCGGCGTAGGCCAGCGGGGCCTGTACGGCGAGCGGCCCGACGACCGGCAGCCACAGGCCGGTGGCGGCGAACTGGCTGCGCGCGATGAGGAAGTACAGCCCCCCGGCGAGCAGGAGCAGCGCGGCCGAGGCGAACGGCGGCAGGCGCCAGGCTAGGAGCCCGAGGCCGAGGCCCCAGGCGATGACCAGGGCAAGCTGGGCGCCGGCCGAGAGGGGCCGGACGGCTCGGCCTTCCAGGAGATTTGCGAACGCGGTGGCGGCGACCTCGACGCCGCTCAGGTCGAGCCCGTTGGGCTCCGAGAACACCGTGTGCACTCCGTCTCGCTGCTCGAGCCCCGTGTGCGCGGAGAGCCCGACGAAGACGGCCTTGTCTCGCACGTCGAGGCCCTCGCCCCTTCCGGCCAGGCGCTCCAGCGCCTGGTCGTAAGGGACCGTGAGGATCGTCCGGGGTGGGCCGTAGAAGTCGAGGAACGGCGCGGCCGGCCCACCGTAGAGGTGGACCAGCCGCTCGAGCAGGCGCCGCTCTCGCGTGTCTCTGGCGGGATGCGGCGCGCGTGCGAGCGCCGCGCCCAGGCGGGCCGGGCCCGCGGGGTCGCGCTCCACCGTTTCACGCAGGGCGCGCACGGTTTGCTCGGCGTGCCCCGCGATGGCGAGCGCCGCAGCATCCGCCGGCATCCCCGCCGGCAGGGCTCCGCCGCCCGTGCGGAGGAGGGCGACGAGCACCCCGTGCGACTCGCGCGCGTAGACGTGGAACGCCACGACGGGCAGGCTCGGGGCGTCCCCGGCGCCGGCCTTGAAGGTCCAGTACCGGCTCACCTGGACGGGCACCTTCGGGAGCGGGAAGGGCGCGACGCCCACCGCGGCCTCCGTGAGGGAAGGCAAGGGGGAGGCGAGACGCTCGACGTGGAATGGCTCGGCCGGGGCGCGGGGGTCGCGTCCCGGCGCCGCCACGCTCTCCCGCACCAGCTGCTGGGCGAGGATGACCGTCCTCGCTCGCCGCATGGACTCGGCCAGCTCTCGGTCGTCCAGAGGCGCTCCGGACTCGTCGAACACGACGTCGAACGCGATCACCGCGGCCCCGCTCCGATGGAGCGCGTCGATGAGCTCGGCGTGCTGGGCACGCGGCCACCGTGCGGGGTTCGGAGGCAAGCCGAGCGCGTCCGCGGCCGGCCGGTCGATGGCCACGATGACGATCTCGGGCGGCGGCGTCCGCGGCCCGCGCAGCTTGAAGAGCAGGCCGAGGCCGGCCCACTCCTCCACGCTGACACCGAGCGGCAGCGCCAAGAACAACAGGCCGGCGACGGCGCTGAGAGCACCGACGGCGACGCTCCTGGCGAGCACGCGCGTCAAGGGACCGGCGCGCGGTCGCGACATGTCGTCCTTCGCCCTCCTTCCGACCGTTGGCCGACCGATGGCCGACTGCGGGCCGACCGCGGGCCCGGGACGTCCTCCGGGCTACGTCCCGGTCCGTCCGCGGGTTCGACCCGCCGACGGTGAGGCCCGCCGCGACGCCGTCTCGTGGGCGTGATGTGAGTCTAGGAAGGGGTGCGCGGTGGTGTCAACGACGACCGGACGGCGGGACTCAGCCGCTCAGTCGCCCCGTCGCGATCCACGATGGGGATCTCCAGCTCCTGGCTCGCCGCGCCCGCTCCGCTTGATCCGAGCGTTAGCCAGCCGCTGGCCAGCTGTTCTACACGGTGCAGCCGACGTGCCAGGAGAGGGGGCGGAAGCCCCCTCTCCTGGAAGTACCCCAGCCTCGGCCGACAGGCGTCAGGCCTCGACGACGGGGTTGTCCAGGATCCCGAGCCCGGTGATCTCCATCCGGACGCGGTCGCCACCCTTGAGGAGCACGGGGGGCTTCCGCGTGAACCCGACCCCGGCGGGAGTCCCGGTGATGACCAGGTCGCCCGGGAGGAGGGTCATCTTCGCGGTGAGGAACGCCACCAGGTAGTTGATGTTGTAGATGAGGTTCTTCGAGTTGCCGTCCTGGAGCTTGGTCCCGTTCACCCAGGTGCGGAGGTCGAGGACGTGCGGGTCGGGCACCTCCGCCCGGTCGGCGATCCACGGGCCCATCGGGGCGAAGCTGTCGCACGCCTTGCCGGCCATCCACTGGGTGGTCACCATCTGGAAGTCGCGTGCGCTGACGTCGTTGACGACCACGTAGCCCCAGATGTAGTCGAGCGCGCGCTCGGCGGGGACGTCCCGCGCCTCCTTGCCCATGACGAAGCCGAGCTCGACCTCGTAGTCGAGCTTCTCGCACCCCTTCGGGCGCACGATCGGCGCGGCGGCGTCCACGATCGCGTTCGGGAACTTGGCGAAGAGCGGCGGCTCCTTGGGGATGGCGCTCTTCGTCTCCTCGGCGTGGTCGATGTAGTTGAGCCCGATGCAGATGAACTTCTCGGGATCGTGGAGCGGCGCGTGGAGGTGGACTTCGGCCGCGGGGTGGGTGACCCATTCGAGCTTCCCGGCGCGCGCGGCGTCCTCCATTGCATGCAGGCCGTCCTCGGCGGCCGCGCCGGCCCGGAGGAAGCCCCGCGTGCTCGGCGGGAACAGCGCGTGGGCGAGCTCGCCCGCCCGGACGACGCCGCGGCCGCCGAGGTAGCGGTGGTAGGTCTCACCGAGGCAGCGGACGCGGTCCCCGGCGAGGACGCCCAGGCGGGGGGAGGAGCCGCGCATCGAGTAGCGAACCAGCTTCATCGGACTCTCCTGGTCTCGGGTGACGGATCAAAGCGATCGGCCCCAACAGGCTGCGAACGTCGCCCCGATTATATGCCGGCGGGCCTCGTCGCGTTGACGCTCCCCGGGGCCTGTGATAGACAGGGGCGCATGACCGTGACGGTCGTCGGCGTGGGTGCGATCGGCGGCGTGACCGGAGCGTCGCTGGTGCGGGCCGGCCACGACGTGCTCCTGGTCGACCAGGCGGCGGACCACGTGGCCGCGATGCAGAGCGGGGGGCTCGCGATCGTGACCCCCGACGGGGCCTGGACGGTACCGGTCCGGGCCGTCACCCCCGGTGGCCTTCCGGCGACGCTCGACCTCGTCCTTTTGGCCGTCAAGGCGCAGCACACGGCAGCGGCCCTCGACACGATCGCGCCCCGCTTGGCCGCGCACGGGACGGTCGTGTCGCTCCAGAACGGGCTCAACGAGCCCCTGATCGCCGCCCGGGTGGGCGCGGAGCGGACCGTGGGCTGCCTCGTGAACTGGGCGGCGGACTGGGTTGCGCCCGGGCGGATCCAGCACGGCGGCGTGGGCACGTTCGCGATCGGCGAGCTGGACGGGGAGCTCTCGCCGCGGGTCAAGGAGCTCGCGGAGCTGCTCGGAGCGGTTACGCCGATCCAGGTCACCACGAACATCGGCGGCTTCAAGTGGTCGAAGCACGTCTATGCGGCGCTCCTCACGGCCACCGCGCTCGTCGACGCGCACGTCTACGAGGTCGTCGAGCGCTCGCCTGCGCTCCAGCGAATGCTCGTGGCGCTGGTGGCCGAGGGGATGGCGGTCGCGGACGCCGAGGGCGTCCGGCTCGAGGCCTTCGACGAGTTCGACCCGGCGTGGTATCGGCGGGGCCGCGCCGGAGACGCCGAGGCGGTCGCGCGGGCGATGGCGGCGATCAGCCGTTTCTACCGGGGCCACACCAAGACCAAGACCGGCATCTGGCGAGACCTCGTCGTCCGGAAGCGGAAGACGGAGGTCGAGGCGCACCTCGGCGCCACGCTCGAGCGCGCCGGGCGTCACGGGCTCCACGCCCCGCTGACCCGGCGACTCCTCGCGATGATCGGCGAGATCGAAACCGGCCGCCGCCCGATGGCCTGGGAGAACCTCGACGAGCTGGCCGGGGTCAGACTTTGACTTCCGGACAATTCGACGACGCGCCGCGGGTGGAAGGGGTGGAAGTGTCCCGAAGTCAAAGTCTGACCCCGTACTGGCGGTACCGGGATCCCCTCGAGCCGGAGCTTCTGGCTGCCGTGTCGTCGGACGGCCTCATGGCGCACACGCGCGCGATCGCGGCCTGGGAGCGCGAGTCGGGGACGCCGGGCGAGGCGCAGGCCTACGACCACATCGAGCGGGCGCTGAAGAGCTACGGCTACGCCGTCGAGCGGCGGGAGATCGAGGCCTTCATCAGCCTGCCGCTGGAGGGCCGCGTGGTCCTGCCGGACGGCGCCGTGATCGAGGGGCTCACCCACGCGTTCTCGCCCTCCGCCGAGGGGCTCGAGGCGGAGGTGGTGGATGTCGGGGACGGGAACCCCGACGACTTCGCCCGTGCCGGCGCGGTGGGCAAGATCGCACTCGTCGACAGCCTGGCGACCCCGGGCAAGGCGTGGGCCGCCCAGGAGGCCGGCACGGTCGGCCAGATCTTCGTCAACCGCGACCACCTCCACAACATGATCGTGACCACCATCTGGGGGACGCCGGAGCCCGGCACCGCCTGGCGGATCCCGCGCACCCCGTGCCTCTCGGTCCGCCGGGTGGACGGCGAGCGCCTCCGCAAGCTGATCCGCGAGGGCCGGGGCCGCGTGCGTCTTCACACGCGCGTGCGGACGGGATGGACACCGATTCCCCACCTCACGGCGGATCTCGACGGCGCGGTCGAGGATCGCTTCATCCTGTTCTCCGGCCACGTGGACGGCTGGCACCACGGTGCCATGGACAACGGGACCGCGAACGCCACGATGCTCGAGGTGGCGCGCCTCCTGGCGACGCGGCGGGGGGCGCTCCGGCGGGGGCTCCGCCTCGCCTTCTGGTCGGGGCACTCGCACGGACGGTACGCGGGCTCCACCTGGTACGCGGACCACGCCTGGGCGGAGCTCCACCGGCGGTGCGCCGTGCACCTCAACATCGACTCGACGGGCGCTCGCGGCGCCACCGACTACTCGGTGCTGCACGCGACCGAGGAAGCGCAGGGCTTCGTCGAGGGCCTGGTGCACGACGTCACGGGGCAGACGGCGCGGGCCCGCCGGTTCCCGCGCGCGGGCGACCAGTCCTTCTGGGGAATCGGGATCCCGTCGGCCCTGATGTCGCTCTCGGGCATCCCGAAGCAGGACACCGACCTGTCGCGCTGGATGGAGCGTCTCTTCGGCACGGCCGGCTTCCCCTGGTGGTGGCACACGCGCGAGGACACCATCGACAAGATCGACGCCGACGTCCTCGCGCTCGACACGCGCGTCTACGTGGCCGCCGCGCTGCGCCTTTGCGCGGCGCCCCTGCTCCCGCTGGATCACCACCGCCTCGCGCGCGCGGTCCTGGCGACCGTGGAGGAGCTCGGCGCGGCCGGGGGTCGCTGGGACGCGGGACCCGCTCTGGAGGCGGCGCGCAGCTTCGCCGACCGGGCGGGCGCGTTCGTACGGGAGATGGACGCGGTGGCCGCCGGCGGGCGGGCGGACGGGGCCCGCGTCGAGGCCGCGAACCGGACGATGGTGGCCTTGTCGCGGACGCTCCTGCCCGTCTTCTACACGACGGGCGATCGCTTCCATCACGACCTTGCCGTCCCGGTGCCGCCGCTGGCCGGGCTCCAGCCCGCGCGCGGGCTCGCCGACCTCGATTCCACGTCCGACCGGTTCCGCTTCACCGTCGCCGCGCTCGTCCGGGAGCGCAACCGCGTGGTTCACGCCCTGGAGGAGGCGGTCGACGCGATCGACGCCTTCGGTACCTAGGCCCTGACCCGAGGTCGCCGCGTCCCGAGCGCCCCGGGCGCAAGGCGCGGCGGCCGGGCTGACCCGAGCTGAATGAAAGGAGACAGATCGATGAGGAGAGGAAAGACACTCTGGCACCCGGCCCGCGCTGTCCTGGCGGCGGTCATCGCCGTGGGGCTGCTTGGCCTCGCGGCGCCGGCCGACGCCCAGAAGCGGGGCGGCACGCTGACCATCGTCCGGCCCACCGACCCGGTGTCGCTCGATCCCCACACCGAGACCACCGCGCCGGGCGCGTGGGTCTACTACAACATCCTCGAGCCGCTCATCTACCTCGACGAGAAGATGACGATCCAGCCCAAGCTGGCCACCAGCTACGAGGTGATGAGCCCGACCAAGGTACGCTTCAAGCTCCGGCCCGGCGTGAAGTTCCACGACGGGACACCCTTCAACGCGGCGGCGGTCAAGTTCACCTTCGAGCGGGCGTTCAACAGCAAGCCGCCCGCGCGGTGGGCACCCCTCGCCGGGCCGATCGCCGGGGCCGAGGTCGTGGACGACCTCACCGTGGACATCGTCACCAAGGAGCCATACGGCCCGATCCTCCGGACCATGTCGATGCTGTACGTGTCGATCGTCTCGCCGACGGCCGTCCAGAAGCTGGGTGACGGGCATCTGCGCGCCCCGGTAGGCACGGGTCCCTTCAAGTTCGTCGAGTGGAAGACCAACACGCACGTCATCATCGAGCGGAACCCCGACTACTGGGGAGAGAAGGCGCTGCTCGACCGCGTGGTGTTCAAGGTGGTGCCCGAGGAGGGGGCGCGGATGATCGCGCTCCAGACCGGCGACGCCGACATGGTCATGTTCCCGTCTCCCTCGCAGCTGCCGACGTTCAAGAAAGACCCGAAGTACACGGTGCACGAGACGACGGGCCTCCGGGTCGTCTACATCGGCTTCAACACGAAGCAGCCACCACTCGACGACGTGCGCGTGCGCCAGGCCCTACTGCAGGCGGTGGATCGGAAGGCGATCATCGAGAACATCGTCGAAGGCCTGGGCGTCGCGCCGAAGTCGTACATCTCGCCCGGCGTCTTCGGCTACAAGGACATGCAGTTCGACCAGAACTTCCCGTTCGACCGGGCCAAGGCCAAGGCGGTCCTGGCCCAGGCCGGGTGGACTCCCGGCCCGGACGGCATCCTCCAGAAGGGCGGGCAGAAGCTCACGCTGAACTGGATCGCCCAGCGCGGCCGCTACCCGAAGGATGGCGAGATCACCGAGGCCGTCCAGCAGATGTGGAAGGAGATCGGGGTCGACGCCAAGGTCGAGTTCCGGGAGTGGGCGACCGTCTTCAACGAGTCGCTTCAGGTGGACTTCACGCGCCACAACTGGACGTTCGGCTGGGCCACGACCAACGCCGACGCCGACTACTCGCTCTTCAACCAGTATCACTCCAGCCAGGTTCGGCCCGTCAGCTGGAACCGCACCGGGTACAACAATCCCAAGGTGGATCAGCTGCTGGAGGCGGCCCGGCGGAACCTGAACCAGACCGAGCGCGAGAAGCTCTACGGCGAGGTCCAGGACATCCTGGCCAAGGACACCCTCTGGGTGCCCGTGTACAACACCAAGGAGATCGTCATCACCAAGTCGAACGTCAAGGGCTACGTCATCCACCCGGTCGAGTACAACCTCGGCCTCTGGAAGACCTGGCTCGACAAGTAGTCGCGTAACAGCGGAGAGGGCGCGAACCGCGGGTGGCGCCGGTGACAGCCGGCGCCACCGTGGCGGGCCAGTGACAGGTCCTTCGGTCGCGCTCCCTCCAGCGCATCCATGCTGATCTTCGTCCTCCGGCGCCTTCTGCTGACCATCCCGGTGCTGCTCGGGGTGATCTTCGTGGTCATGCTGACGATGGACCTCATCCCCGGGGATCCCGTCGCCCTCATGCTGGGCGACGCGGCCACCAAGGAGAACGTCGCGAAGTTCCGCGAGCATCTTGGTCTCGACCGGCCGCTCGTCGTCCGGTACGTGCGCTACCTCGGCCAGGTCGTGACGGGGGACCTCGGCCGCTCGATCCAACAGAACCGCCCGGTCGTGGACGAGCTTGCCGACGCCTGGCCCGCGACCGTCCAGCTCGCCACCGCGGGGCTCTTGCTGGCGGCGGTGGTCGGCATTCTGACCGGCATCGTGTCGGCGGTGTGGCCCAACTCCCTGTTCGACGCGCTGTCGCGGCTCTCCTCGCTGTTCGGGCTGTCGATGCCCGTCTTCTGGACGGGGCTGGTCATGATCGTCGTGTTCGCGTTCTGGCTGCCCTGGTTCCCGGTCGGCGGCGTCGGCTCGCCGGCCCACCTGGTCCTTCCGGCGGTGACCCTTGCCCTTCCGTCGATCGCGAAGATCGCGCGCATGACGCGCTCGGGCGTGCTCGAGGTGCTGCGCGAGGACTACGTTCGAACCGCCCGCGCGAAGGGCGTGCGGGAGCGGTTGGTCGTGGTGAAGCACGCGCTCCGCAACGCGGCGATCCCGATCCTGACGCTGCTCGGGCTGCAGGCGGGCCAGCTCATGGGGGGCGCGGTCCTGACCGAGACGGTCTTCGCGTGGCCCGGCCTCGGGCGGCTCATGGTCAAGGCGATCTTCGCCCGGGATTACATCCTGCTTCAGGGGGCGGTGCTGATCTTCGCGATGGCCTTCGTGGTGATCAACCTGATCGTCGACCTTTCCTACGGCGTGCTCGATCCGCGCGTCTCGCGGCAGGGGTAGGGGACATGGGCGCACGCAGGCTGCTCGGCGAGGTCGCGGTCGTGACGGGCGCGGCCCACGGCATCGGGCGTGCGATCGCGGTGGAGCTGGCGCGCGAGGGCGCGTCGGTCTGGGCGTGCGACGTTCTCGAGCGCGAGCTGGGCGAGACTAGGCGGGCGGTGGGCGAGCGGGCCGAGGGACCCTGCCGCGTGGCCGTCGTGGACGTGACCGACCCGCGGCGGGTCTCGGCGTTCGCCGAGGAGCTGGTCGCGGCGGAAGGGCGCGTCGACGTCCTCGTGAACTGCGCCGGGGGCGTCGTCGGCCAGACGATGCGCCCGGTCGAGGAGGTCACCGAGGAGGCCTGGCGCGCGATCTTCGCGGTGAACCTCGACGGCGCGTTCCACCTCACCCGGGCGGTCGTCCCGGCGATGAAGGCGCGCCGGCGCGGCAGCATCGTGAACATCTCGTCGGGCGCCGGGCGCTCCTACAGCCTGACCGGGATCCAGGCCTACGCCAGCGCCAAGGCGGGGCTGATCGGGTTCACGCGGCAGACGGCCCGGGAGCTCGGGGAGTTCGGCATCCGCGTGAACTGCGTGGCGCCCGGGTTCGTGCGCTCGAACCCGTCGACCGAACGGCAGTGGCAGGCGATGGGCGAGGCCGGCCAGCGCCGGCTGCTCGACTCGATCGCGCTCCGCCGGCTCGGCGAGCCGGAGGACATCGCGCGCGCCGTGGTCTTCTTCGCGTCGGACGACGCCCGCTACGTCACCGGCCAGACGATCAGCGTCGACGGCGGCCACTGGATGCTCGGATGAGCACGGCCGTCGAGGCGCTCGCGCCGGTCGCCGAGCGCGCCGACACGCTCGTCGGGGACGCGTGGCGCCGGTTCCGGCGGAACCGCCTGGCGCTGGTCGGCCTCCTGATCGTCGCGACGCTCGTCACCGCCGCGGTGCTCGCGCCCTGGCTGGCGCCCGCCGACCCGGCGAAGCAGAGCCTCTTCGAGAAGCGCGCCCGGCCGGGTGGGAAGTATGTCCTCGGCGCTGACGAGTTCGGCCGCGACATCCTCTCCCGCGTGATCCACGGGGCCCGCATCGCCCTCCTGGTGGGTCTGGTGTCGGTCGGTATCGCGCTGGGCGCGGGGCTCGTCCTCGGCTGCCTGGCCGGGTTCCTGGGCGGCTGGGTCGACTCGGCCATCATGCGGGGTGTCGAGGTGCTCCTGGCCTTTCCCTACCTCCTCCTCGCGATCGCCGTCGTCTCGGCCCTCGGCTCCGGGGCGCTCAACACGACGATCGCGGTGGGCATCTGGGGCACGCCACCCGTCACTCGGATCGTCCGCGGCGCTGTCCTCGCCCTCTCCGAGACCGAGTACGTGCGAGCGGCGCGGGCGCTCGGCGCCGGCGGGCCCGCGCTGGTGCGGCGCCACATCCTGCCGAACATCCTGCCGACCGTGATCGTCTACGGCAGCCTGTTCATGGCCGACGCGATCCTGGTCGAGGCGGCGCTGTCGTTCCTCGGGCTCGGCGTCCAGCCGCCCACCCCGTCCTGGGGTCTGATGGTGGCGACCGGCCGCGACTTCCTCCTCATCACGCCGCACATCACCACCATCCCCGGCCTCGCCATCATGCTGGCGGTCCTCGGGTTCAACCTCCTCGGCGACGGCCTCCGAGACGCCCTCGACCCCCGCCTCCGCGGCGCGTGAGCCCCGGCCGGAGCAACCCTCCGGCCGTTCGGGATCTCCCGTGATCTCGAGCGTCGGGGGATTCTTTCGCCGGAACGTCGAGGAGATCGCGGCTGATCCGGTCCTTCGCGTCTACGGATTGATCCTGGCATTCGTCCATGTGCTCACGTTCCTCTTCTGGCGCCGCGGTACGCCGCTCCAAGCAGTATTGCCAATCGGCGCCACGCCGATCTGCTGGCCGTTCTTCGAGGAATGCCACCGGTTCCGGTTCATGAGCACGACGGGCGTCGAGGTGATCCTGTGGTCGTATCTCGGTCTCGCGGTGGTCGCGGGGCTCCTGTTCGCGCGGCGAGCGACGGCCGGACCCGGGTACGGCGCCCTCCTGGTGCTCGAGGCCGTGAAGGTCCTCATCATCGTCCAGGACTACCGGCTGCGGATGAACCAGCACTACATGGCCTTCTTCGTGGCGCTCGTGTTCCTCGTCTTTCCCGCAAAGCGACGGCTCCTGCAATACCTGATCGTCCTGTTCTACTTCTGGGCCGGAACGCTCAAGCTGAACCAGGACTGGCTGTCGGGTGCGATGTTCAGCGCCCGGCGAGCCCCGTGGCTCCCGGCCGCCCTGGTGCCGATGGCCTGTGCCTACGTCGTCGTGCTCGAGACCGTCCTCGTGTTCGGCCTTCTCTCTCGGCGACGATGGCTCTTCTGGGCAACGCTCGCCCAGTTGGTGCTGTTCCACGTGATGTCCTATCCGATCACTGGCTTCTACTATCCGAGCCTGATGGGTGGGCTCCTTTCGATCTTTCCGCTCTCCCGGGTCATGGGTGGTGACGACGAACGGCCGAGCCTCGCCGCGCTCTGGACGGGACGGGAGCCGCTACCGACGTACGTGCTGCTGACCGGCTTCTCCGTGCTGCAGCTGGTTCCGCATATGTTCCCGGGCGACTCGGCCATCACCGGCGAGGGCCGCCTGTTCGCGCTCCACATGTTCGACGCGCGGGTGGTTTGCGAGGCGCACATGACGCTCCACGACGGCCATGGGGGGAGTCGTCGAATCCAGGTGGCGGCCCGGGTGCCGACTCGGGTTCGCTGCGACCCGATCGTCTACCTGAGCGTGGCGCGGGCGCTCTGCCGCCAAGGCGCGGAGCTCGGGCGGTGGGAAGATCTCGATTGGTCGTTACGGTCCCGACGAGCTACCGAGACAACTCTCCGCCCCGTGGTCGAGCTTGGCGGGTTCTGCCGACGGGACATCCGCTACGATGTCTGGCGGCCCAATTCCTGGATCCTGCGGTGATGCTCCTGTGTTGCCGCTGAGGCTCCCTCAGTCGCAGTCGATTCCGACGACTTCGGTCTCACCCTGACTCACGTTCACGTTGTGGGTGTCGTCGAAGCTCCCGCAGTCCCCACGCACCACGTGATTTCCGACTGGAACCTGCTTCGTGACAGGCGGACTTTCATTGTCGAGGTCTGCGACGAGGAGCACGCCGTCGATGAAGACGTCGGGGAGGCCGCAGCAGGCGTTGAACACCTGGATGAAGCCGGTTTCAGTGGGGGCGGTGGCGGCAAGATTGACGACGACGATCTTGTCCTGGTTCAGGAGGACGGTGCAGGAGCCGGTGCCGCCGCAGCCGCCGGTGAACACCGCCGCCGAGTTGTTGGCCGTCAGCTTGACGCTGGTCCCCGCGAAGAAGGTCTGGGTGCAGTCGCCGGGGCAGCTGATGCCGTCGCCGGAGACCGAGACGCCCGGGCCGACCTTGACCGTGAGGAGGACGTTGACGCCGCCGAACACGAAGCTGACAGAGACCTCGCCGAGCCCGGCGGGCACGATGACGACCGGGTCGGGCTTGTCGGAGGGGAAGGACGTGCCGTCGCAGAGCGCGGTGGCGCTGGCGACGTACTGATTCGGCGGGGAGGATGAAGGAACCCTGGGTGTCGTGTGGAGAAGACGAGATTACCGGGCTGGAACGTGACCTTGACCTCGGTGCATCCCTGGGGGAGGGCGCCGAGGCGGGTGGCCTTGACCTGGCTGAAGCGGAACTCGACGCGGCCGGTCTGAGACCCGCTGCTCTGGCTGCTGCTACCGCCGCAGGCCTGGGCGAGGGCGGCGACGAGGACGAGCCCCGCCGCGAAGCGCCACGACCACCCGGAGCGTCGCTTGGCGTGCCCCTCGTATTTCCCGGAAGCCGACATCACGCGGAGGCCTGCCCGGCGGATCCTGACCCTCGTCGTCGACCTTCGGTCCTCAACGGCGTCGGCGCTGCAGGAATTCAAAGCAGTCGTCCCCGTTGAAGTTGACCTGCGTGACGCCCGTGCCCACCGTGACGTTCTGGGGCGAGCTCGGGTGCGGGAATGAGCCCTCGCCGAGGCAGACCGCGCTGACCTGGTGGGAGCCGGTGGAGGTGGTCGTCGTGACGGGGGGCTCGTTCGGAGCGAGGTCCGTGGCCACCGTGACACCGTCGATCGCGATGCGCAGTTCGACCAGAAACTGGGACTCAGGGTTGCCCGTGTTGTCCACGCGGATCGTGCCCGTGCCCGCTTCGATCCCCACGAAGACGGTCTTGTCCTCGTTCATGTGGACGTTGCAGGAACCGGTGCCGTTGCAGCCGCCGGTGAACACTGCAGTCGACGGGTTGGCGTTCAGCCCGACGCTCGACCCCGCGAAGAAGGTCTGGGTGCAGTCGCCGGGGCAGCTGATGCCGTCGCCGGAGACCGAGACGCCCGGGCCGACCTTGACCGTGAGGAGGACGTTGACGCCGCCGAACACGAAGCTGACAGAGACCTCGCCGAGCCCGGCGGGCACGATGACGACCGGGTCGGGCTTGTCGGAGGGGAAGGACGTGCCGTCGCAGAGCGCGGTGGCGCTGGCGACGTACTGATTCGCGGGGATGATGAAGGAACCCTGGGTGTCGTTGATGGAGAAGACGAGATTACCGGGCTGGAACGTGACCTTGACCTCGGTGCATCCCTGGGGGAGGGCGCCGAGGCGGGTGGCCTTGACCTGGCTGAAGCGGAACTCGGCGCGGCCGGTCTGAGACCCGCTGCTCTGGCTGCTGCTACCGCCGCAGGCCTGGGCGAGGGCGGCGACGACGACCAGCGCCGCCGCGAAGTGCCAGGACCACCGGGAGCGCGACGACTCTGCCATGGCGGCGACCCCCCTTGCGCGGCTAGAAGCGGTACATCACGCGGAGGTCCGCGTGGACGCCGTGGATGGTTCCGGGCTGGGGAAAGGAGGGACTCCGCTCGACGTCCATGAAAAAGTACCGGAATCCCCCCTCGATGCCGAAGCGCCGGTGCGGGAGCCAGTTGACGGTGGGTCCGATGGCCACCTTGGTGCGGCCGCCGTCGTAGAGGACGTTGCTCGTGGGGTAGTCGTTGGCGAACACGTACTTGACCTCGACGGCGCCCATGACCGTCCACACGTCGTCGATGATGTAGCCGACCACGACGCTGCCTCGGAGGTCGTTGCCCCGGCTGTTGAATGGCTCGGTGCGGAGCTGACCGGAGCCGTCGAGCCGGTCTGCCTTGAAGCGCACGATGTCCCGCACTGTCACGACGACCCACCAGGGTTCGGGGCGCCACTCGAGGCTCACCCGGACGTCGATCTCGTCGCCTTCCTTGAAGGTCTCCCGCCCTCCGAGCTCGTCCTCGCTGAACATCGTGTAGGACACGGAGCCCACCAGCCGGGTCACCTCGGCGACGTACACGTCGCCGAGAAGCGCAATGGTGAGCTCGTTGCCGGGATCGAGATCGTCGTTGGGGATGTCCTCGGTGGGGTTGTACTCCCCGGTCCAGAGGTAGCCGATGCCGCCACCGATGCCGAAGCGGCCGAAGTTGCGGTAGGCGCTGATCGTGGGGTTGACGTCGAACCCTTCGCCGAAACGCTCGAGGAGCACCAGATCCTCATCCTGGATGGCAGCCAGGTCCCGGGTCTTCAGGGTAGACACGCCGGTGGGGAGGTCGAGGTTCAAGCCGGCCCGTATCTCGACGTCCGCCACGACCAGGCGGTAGTAGCCCGCCACCGTGGTGTCCGTGAAACCGGTGATCTCTCCGGTCGAACGCCCGCCGCCGGGATCGCGCTCGGAGTTCCCCACGGCGCCCCGGACGTTGAGCCCCCAGCTGGGCGTGTCGAAGTAGAGGGCCAGCGGGACGAGGATCTGCCGTCCATCCTGGTCGGCGCCGCTCCAGGCGTCCAGGTGGAGTCCGGTCCACGCCGTCCACTCATCCGCCTGGGCGACGGAAGGCACGCACGCCACCAGGAGGGTCAGCGTGGCAGCCAGGAGCACGCGGGAGGTGCGACGGCGCAGCCGAGCTCGATCTGTGCGAGGAGCCATCCGGTGGCCTCCGAGGCCTCAGGGCACCGTGATGTCGACGTTGACGACTCCGGACTCCTTCTCCGGAGCCGTGCCGCCGGACTGGTTCGACTGGCCCGTCGAGCCGCTCAGATTGGCGCCGACGGTCTTGTCGAGCTTCGAATCCACTTGCCTCAGCGTCTGGCGGTCCATGTTTCCTGGCGCCACGCTCACTGCCTCGAAGGCCAGGGTCGAGAGGATCGAGCGCTTGTCCCAGAGCGGGATGACGCGGCACGGCGTCGGATCGCGCCGGAACTGGACATGCGTGACGCGGTTCCGCGTGCACACGACCTGGCCGGCGTCGGTCGAGTCGGTCTGCACCGTGCCGGCGAGGACGTACACGCGTGCGTCCGCGGTGCCGTCCGGCGACGGGGTCCCGCCCATCCCTGGGGCCATGCCGTGGAGGAGCGCGAAGTCCGTCTGGCGCACCGCGGCGACGGCCGTCGGGGACCGGACCGCGAAGCGGCCCTGGCCCGTCGCGACCTTGGCCACGACCTGGCGCGCGACCCACGCCCGCGCCTGGCCGGAGGCCAGGTTGAAGCGCGACGTCGTCGGCTGATTGGCCGCGTCCACGTCCAGCTTGTCGATCTCGAGATCCGACAGCTCACCGAGCCGCACGACGCTGCCGTCGCCGAGGACGATCTCCGCGGCGCCGCCTTTGCCGGTCCGGATGCGGTCGCCCTCGGAGAGCCGCGCGCCCTTCTGGAGGGGCTGGCCCGCCGCCTGGCCCTTCGCCACGACCTCCACCGGCGCCCGCGCGAGGATGACCTCGGCCGTCCCGACCGTCTGGGCCCCCGCGGACGCGACCGACAGGACGAGCGCCGCGCTCGTCGCGGCGGCCAGCGTGAGCCACCTGGTGAAGACGCTCATGACGATGCCTCCTGGTCCGGCTTCTTCAGATCGACGAGGTCGAAGATGTCCACGGCCTGGTGCTTGCCCTTGACGGTGACGCTGCCCAGCGGGCGGGCCACGACGTGGTCCCGCACCATCTCGTAGGTGCCCTGGCTGATGATGATGTGGCGGGTGGTCTCGTAGTCCTTGTTGAGGCTTTCCAGACGGGCGCCCAAATTCACCTGGTCACCGATGACGGTGTAGGTGAACCGCTGTGACGAACCGAAGTTCCCCACCAGCATTTCTCCCGTTGCGATCCCGAAGCCCGTGACGAACGGCTCGCGCCCTTCTGCCTTCCACCGCTCGTTGAGACGAGCCACCACGTCCGACATCTCGACGGCGGCCCGACACGCTTGAATCGCGTGATCCGGATTGTCGAAGGGTGCGCCGAAGAACGCCATGGTAGCATCGCCGATGAACTTGTCCAGTGTTCCTCGGTGGCGGAAGACGACCTCCACGAGGATGGTCAGGTACTCCCGGAGGGCCCCCACGACCTCCTCCGGGGGGTGCTGCTCCGAGAAGGTCGTAAAGCCGCGAATATCTGAGAAAAGAACCGTCAGCATCCGGCGCTCGCCCCCGAAGGTGAGCTTGCTCGGATCGCGGCCGATCTGCTCCACGACGGCGGGCGGCACGTACTGGCGGAAGGCCTGCTTGATCCACCGGCGCTCGCGCTTTTCAGTCAACACCTGGTAAGTGACGCTGCCGACGTGACCGACGGCGAGGGCCACCAGGGGCGGCAGCAACAGGATCCAGATGCCGGCCCGGAAGCCCCAGTGGATCAGACCCGTTGTGGCGATGGCCAGCCCGATCGCGATCACGGTGCCCCAGATCGCGCCGACGCGCGGCAGCAGGAGAGGGCCGACCAGCGCGAGCAGGAGCACGGCGACCGTCTCGACGATCTCGAGCCCGGCGAGCTGCCGGATTCCCCGGCCCTCCAGCAGATTGGCCACCGCGGTGGCGTGGCTCTCCACCCCCGGCATCACCGCGTCGAAGGGCGTGGGGCGCACGTCCATCAACCCGTGCGCCGTGAAGCCGACCAGGACGATGTGGTCCTGGACGGCGGGAGGCGCCGATCCCGTGAGCACGTCCACGGCCGGGATGTGCGGGAACGTCCCGGCTCGGCCGTAGTACGACAGGAGCAGGCTGCCGGTGTCGTCCGTCGGGACCACCGTGGAGCCGATCTGGACGGCATGGTCTCGCATGAGCCGGACGCGCGTGCGTGCCAGCCCCTGCGCGAGCCTCGCGGTCTCGAGCGCCAGGCTCGGGAAGAGCCCGTCTCCGAGCCGGATGACCAGCTCGACGTAACGGAGGGCCCCGTCGACGTCCGGCCGCACGTTGACGTGCCCGTTCGCGGCCGAGGCGCTGATGAAGCGCGGCAGCGGAAGCTGGACGGCGGCCGCGCGGCGGGCCTCGATGGCCTGCTCGGCGTCGGGGGTGGCGAAGCCCACGACGCGGCTCCGGTTCAGGAGACGCTGGGCCTCGTCGTCGAGGGGCATGGACTCGTGCGGGGGAAACACGAAGAAGTAGGGCACCACGACGCGACGGGTCGCGGCCATCGCCTGGGCGAGCACCTCGTCGGTGTCGGCGTCCGCCAGGGCCTCCTCGAGAGTCCTGCCGAATTCGGACGCGGAGCCCGAGGCCTTGGGGAGGCCGAGCGCCCGGTAGCGCTCGGCCAGGCCGCGGGCGAGAACGAGGCGGCTGTTCTCGTCGGGCTCGCGCAGGATGAGATCGAGCGCGATGACGCGCGCGCCCCCCTCCGCGAGCCGATGGATGATCTCGGCGGTGCGTGTGCGGGGCCACGGCCACCGGCCCACCACCTCGAGGCTCAGCTCGTCGATGACGACGATGCTGATGTTCGGTGGCGGCGGGAGAGGCCCGCGGAGCCGGGCGTGCCAGTCGAGCACGCGCAGCTCGATCTGCTCGACGAGGGTGAGCGGGGCGAAGAGGCACAGGAGCCCCAGCGCGATCGCCAGGCAGACGAGCCCCAGCTGCGCGAGACGCCGCAACCAGCCTCGCACGGGATCTTTCTGACGGCCGACAGTCGGTGCTTTCGGTGGCGTGGCGCGATCTTAGCATGGGCGGGGTCACGCCTTTACTTCCTCGCACTTCGGGACTCTCACGACCCGGGATCGGGGCGAATGTATGGAAGTAGAGGCCTGACCCCGCTATGATCTGCGCATGACGCCGGAGGCGCGCAACGTCATCCTCGTCGGCTTCATGGGCGCCGGGAAGTCGACGGTGGGGCGCCTCCTGGCCCGCCGGCTCGACCGCTGCTTCGTCGAGACCGACGCGATGATCACGGCCCGCGAAGGCCGGTCCATCCCCGAGATCTTCACTGAGCGCGGTGAGCTCTACTTCCGCCGCCTCGAGGCGGAGGTTCTGGAGGCCCTGGCCGACAAGCGCGGCCACGTGATCGCCACCGGGGGTGGCTTTCCGTGTGGGCCGGGGGTCATGGACCGGCTCCTCGAGCTGGGGACGGTCGTGTGGCTCGCCGCCGACTTCGACGCCGCCTACGCCCGGGCCAACCGGACCGGAGGGCGGCCCATGCTGGCGGGCCGGTCGGCGGAGGATGCCGCCGCGCTCTACCGGACCCGGCAGGACTCCTACCGGCGCGCCCACCTGTCCATCGACACGAGCCACCTGACGATCGACGCGGTGGTCGCCCGGATCGTTCGCCACCTGCGCGAGCGGGAGCGAGCCGCCCACCTGTCTCGACCTCCGGCGGTGGCGGCGGAGGGTGGCCCCCGCGGCGATGGATAGCGAGCGCGGCTCCGGGGCGCTGGTCCTGCGGCTCCAGCAGGGCCCGCTGCTCGCCGACGGCGCCATGGGCACCATGCTCTACGCGCGCGGGGTGCCGCTGGACGCCTGCTTCGACGTGCTGAACCTCCAGGACGCGAAGACCGTCCAGGGGATTCACAGGGAGTACGTCGCCGCCGGCGCCGACCTGATCGAGACGAACACGTTCGGCGCCAACCGCTTCAAGCTCGCCGTCCATGGCCTCGAGGGCCGCGTCCGCGAGATCAACCGCGCGGGTGCGCGTCTCGCGCGGGACGTCCGCGAGACCATGGGACGGGACGTGCTGGTGCTGGGCTCCATCGGTCCGCTCGGCAAGTACCTCCTGCCGCTCGGGACCGTGGGGGAGGC
Source organism: uncultured Candidatus Rokubacteria bacterium (assembly GCA_963812945.1). Lineage (GTDB taxonomy): Bacteria > Methylomirabilota > Methylomirabilia > Rokubacteriales > DASRDR01 > DASRDR01. Next base: position 179,585 of record CAWEXD010000008.1, read on the forward strand.
CGAGGCGATCGCCGCCTTCCGCGAGCAAGCCGAGGCGCTGCTCGAAGGCGGGGTGGACGGCTTCGTCGCCGAGACCTTCTCCGACCTCCGGGAGCTCCGGCTCGCGGTGACGGCGATCCGCGGCGTCTCCGCCGACCTCCCGGTCGTCGCCCAGATGGCGTTCAACGACGAGCGTGTCACGTTCCGGGGGCAGGCCCCGGCCGAGGTGGCCCGCGAGCTGGCCGCGTTGCCCGTGCAGGTCATCGGGGCGAACTGCGGTGTGGGCTCGAGCGTGCTCTACGACGTGGGCCTGGTGCTCCACGAGACGGCGCCTCGGGTTTGGGTGTCGATCCGGCCGAACGCGGGACTCCCGAGCCGGCACGGCGAGCGGCTCATCTACCTCTCGTCGCCCGGGTACATGGCCGATTACGCCTCCCGCATGCTCGAGGGCGGAGCCCGGATCGTCGGCGGCTGCTGCGGGACGACGCCGGCGCACATCCGCGCGATGCGCGAGGCGGTCGACCGCCACGCCCAGAGCGCGGGCCGGCCGAGCGGCCGCGTGGCGGTGGCCCCGGCCGTTGCGCTGGAGCGCGAGGAGACGCCGGCCCTCGGGGTGACGGCGGAGCCCTCGCGGCTTCTCTCCCGGCTGCACGCGGGGGAGTTTCTGGTGACGGTGGAGCTCGATCCCCCGAGGGGCCACAACATCGAGAAGCTCGTCCAGGGGGCGAAGCTCCTCGCCGAGCGGGGCGTGGAGGTCGTCGACATCAACGACGGCTCGCTCGGGCGCGTCCGGATGGCGGTCTTGCCCACCGCGCTCCTCGTGCGCGAGGCGACGGGCCTCGACATCAGCATGCACTTCACGTGTCGCGACCGGAACCTCATGGGCATCCAGGGGGACCTCCTGGGCGCCCACGCGCTGGGGATCCGGAACATCCTGGCGATGACCGGGGACCCTCCTCGCGCCGGCGACTACGTCAACGCCACCGCCGTGTTCGACGTGGACGCGATCGGCCTCGTCCGGATCCTCGCCGCGATGAACAGGGGCGTGGATGCGGCCGGGAACTCGATCGGGGAGCCGACGGCCTTCGGCATCGGCGTCGCGGTGGATCACGGGGCCGCCGACCCGGCCCGCGAGATCGATCGGCTCCACGCGAAGGTCGAGGCGGGCGCCATGTGGGCTCAGACCCAGCCGGTGTACGACCTCGAGGCGCTCGAGGCGTTCGTCGCGAGACTGGGGGCGCTCCCCGTGCCCCTCGTGGTCGGCATCCTCCCGCTCCATTCGTTCCGGCACGCCGAGTTCCTGCACAACGAGGTGCCGGGCATCACGGTTCCCGACGCCGTGCGGGCGCGGCTCCGCGACGCGGGGGACCACGCGCTCCGCGTGGGCGTCGAGACGGCCCAGGCGATCCTCGCGGAGGTGCGTCGCCGCTACGCGGGCGCCTACCTCATGCCGTCGTTCGGCCGATTCGAGGTCGTCGCCGAGGTCCTCGAGGCCCTCCGGTGACCGAAGCAAAAGTCCGGGGTCAGACCCCGATTTTGACTTCGCCATGGAAATCAAAGTCGGGGCCTGACCCCGGGGTTTGGTTTTGATGGGGGCGCTCGACGGTCTGGTCGTCCTGGACCTCGCCACGTTCATCGCGGCGCCCATGTGCGCCACGCTCCTCGGCGAGTTCGGGGCCGAGGTCATCAAGGTCGAGCAGCCCGGGGTGGGGGACGACCTCCGGCGGCTCGGGCGCCAGGTCGACGGAGTGTCGCTCTGGTGGCTCTCCGACGCCCGCAACAAGAAGTCGATCACCTGCAACCTCCGGGAGGCCGACGGGCAGGCGCTGATCCGGCGGCTCTGCCGCGGCGTAGATGTGGTGGCGGAGAACTTCCGGCCGGGGACCCTCGAGCGCTGGGGGCTCGGCTACGAGGATCTCCGCGCGGAGAACCCTGGCCTCGTGATGGTGCGCATCTCGGCGTTCGGCCAGACGGGGCCCTATCGGGAGCGGCCGGGATTCGGGCGCATCGCCGCGGCGGTCGGCGGCATCTCATATCTGTCGGGTTACCCGGATCGGCCACCGGTGACCCCGGGGACGCCCACCGTCCCCGATTACCTGGCAGGGCTCATGGGCGCGCTCGGCGCGCTGATCGCGCTCCGGGCACGGGAACGGACCGGTGAAGGGCAAGTGGTGGACCTCGGCCTCTACGAGCCGATCGTGCGGATCCTGGACGACGCGATTCCCGTCTTCGGAGCCTTCGGGTACGTCAGGGAGCGCATCGGGTCGGCCGCGGAGAGCGCCGCGCCCCACAACCACTACCAGAGCCGGGACGGGCGCTGGATCGCGGTCGCCTGCACGAACGACCGCATGTTCGCGCGGCTCGCCAAGGCCATGGGAACACCGGACCTGGTCGCGCGGTTCCCCGGAGTGCGGGACCGGCTCGCGCATCGGGCGGAGCTGGACGGGCTCGTCCAGACGTGGATCGGCGCCCGGGACGCCACCGACGTCCTGGGCACGCTCGACGCCGCCGAGGTGCCGTGCTCTCTGGTGAACTCGGTGCGGGACCTCTTCGAGGACCCGCAGATCAAAGCGCGCGAGAACATCGTCGCGGTGCCGGAGCCGAGCCTGGGGCAGGTGCACATGCCGGGCGTCGTGCCGCGCCTGACGGGCACGCCCGGCGCGATCCGGCACGCCGGGCCGCGCGAGCCCGGTGCCGACAACGAGGAGATCTACCTGGGCCGGCTCGGTCTCGAGCGGGCCGAGCTCGACCGCCTGCGGGCGGCGGGCGTCCTATAGATCGGATAGAGGAGAACCCATGCTGATTCGGATCCGCGGGCCGCACGAGCCGCGCGCGTCGGAGATCACCCCGCACCGCGTGTACATGAACCGCCGGGCCTTCATGGCCGGGGCCGCGGCGGCCGCCGTCACGGTGGCGGGCTCTCAGCCGGCGACGGGGGCCGCGCTCAAGCCGGCGGAGAAGGGGCAGCCCCTCACGGGGGCGCGGAACCAGTCGGCGAGCGTGACCGACCCGCCGACGCCGTGGGACAGCGCCACGACCTACAACAACTTCTACGAGTTCGGCACCGACAAGGCCGACCCGGCCCTGAATGCCCACACTCTCCGGCCCCGCCCGTGGTCCGTCGACGTCGGCGGGCTGTGCCAGAAGCCGAAGAAGTTCGACATCGACGAGATCGTGCGGCTGGCCCCGCTGGAGGAGCGCGTCTACGTCCTCCGCTGCGTCGAGGGCTGGTCTATGGTCATCCCGTGGATCGGCTACCCCCTGGCGGCGCTCCTCAAGCGCGTCGAGCCGACGAGCGCGGCCAAGTACGTGGAGTTCCAGACCCTGGTGGATCCGGAGCAGATGCCCGGCCAGAAGCCGAGCTTCTTCGGGGGCTCGCTCGACTGGCCGTACGTCGAGGGGCTCCGGCTCGACGAGGCGACGCACCCGCTCACGCTCCTCACGGTCGGGATGTACGGGCACGTCCTCCCCAATCAGAACGGCGCGCCCATCCGGATCGTGGTGCCCTGGAAGTACGGCTTCAAGAGCGCGAAGTCGCTGGTCCGGATCCGGCTCGTCGCCGACGAGCCGAAGACCAGCTGGAACCGGGCGGCGCCGAACGAGTACGGGTTCTACTCGAACGTCAACCCGAGCGTGGACCATCCGCGGTGGAGCCAGGCAACCGAGCGGCGCATCGGCGAGTTCCGCCGGCGGAAGACGCTCGTGTTCAACGGCCACGCCGACCAGGTCGCATCGCTCTACGCCGGGATGGATCTGAAGAAGCAGTACTGAGCGCTTGCCGGCGCACGGGGGGTACGATGCCCAAGGGGTACTGGATCGTTCGCGTCGACATAGCCGACGAGGAGAAGTACAAGGCCTATGTAGCTGCCAATGCAGCGCCCCTGCACAAGTACGGCGCGCGATTCCTCGTCCGCGCCGGGCAGTTCGAGAATCCCGAAGGCACGAGCCGCCGCCGCAATGGGGTGATCGAGTTTCCGAGCTATCAGGCCGCGCTCGATTGCTGGAAATCGCGCGAATATCAGAAGGCAATCGCACTGCGCAGGGACGTGTCGACGATCGATCTCATCATCATCGAGGGATACGAGGGCGTTCAGCCCTGAACGGGGCGGCGAGGGGACGGGCGTGGCCCGGATCGACGGTGTGCGGCCGAGCGAGGCGGGCGACCAGTACGTCGAGAACGTGCTTGCCGCCCAGGCCAAACACTGGGGTGCCCCCCTCCAGAACCACCTCGTGTACGCGCGGCGGCCGTCCATCTTCCGCGGCGCGCGGGGGATGTGGACGGGACTCGACGCGTCCGGGCTGATCGACGACAAACTGAAGGCCCTCCTGAACCGGCGCGTGGCGGCCCTGAACGGCTGCGAATTCTGACAGGACATCAATGCTGCCGTCGGCAGCGCGCTCGGGGTGTCGGACGAGAAGATCCTCGCTCTGGCGGACTATGCGACCAGCTCGCTCTACACCGACGCGGAGCGAGTCGCCCTGGAGTACGCCGACGCGATCACGCTCAGCGACCGCGACGTCGACGACGAGCTCTTCACGCGGCTCCGCCGCTTCTATGACGACGACGCGCTCGTGGAGCTGACCGCGATCATCGCCTGGGAGAACGCGTCCAGCAAGTTCAACCGGGCCCTCCGGGTGCCGTCGCAGGGCCTGTGGAGGCGGGCGGGCTCGCCTCCGACGCCCGCGGAGCGGCCGTAGGCGCGCCGAGCCCGGCGATCACGTGACCCGACGGCGTCGAGTCTGGCTCAAGGCCGCCGTCTGGCTTCTGTGCCTCGCCCCGATCGGGGCCCTCGCGTGGCGGCTCCTCACGGACCGCCTCGTGACGAACCCCATCGACGTCGCCACCGACACGCTCGGGGACTGGACGCTCAGGATCCTGCTGCTGTCCCTCACCATGACCCCGCTCCGGATCCTCTTCGGCCTGTCGTGGCCCGTGACCCTCCGGCGCCTCCTCGGGCTCTTCGCCTTCAGCTACGCCGTGCTGCACTTCGGCGTGTGGATCGTCGCCGATCACTTCTTCGACTGGCCCACGATGGTCGCGGACGTGGTGAAGCGCCCCTACGTCACGGTCGGGTTCACGGCGTTTGTCCTGCTGGTATCGCTCGCGGCCACCTCGACCGCCGGCATGGTGCGGCGGCTCGGCGCGGTCGCGTGGCGGCGCCTTCACCGGCTCGTCTACCTGATCGCGATCCTGGGGGTGCTTCACTTCCTCTGGCTCGCGAAGGTCGGCGTGCCGGACCCGTACTACTACGCCGCGTGGCTCCTCGTGCTCCTCGCCGTCCGGGTGGGCGACGCCGTGCGCCGCGCGCGGATTCGCGCCCGGCAGGCGACGCCCGGAGCCGGGCTCGCCCCGCGGCCCGCTCGGCCCGCCTGACCCGACCCGACGGCGCCCCGCCTCCCCCGCCGCGCGGGCTTGTGCTACCGTGATCTCCGCCGAGCCGACGGTCGCGAGCGCTCAGGAGGGGAGACGATGCTGAGAGGGTTCCTGGCAGGGGTGGTGACGGGCGGGTTGGTCGTGTGGTTCTTCCGGGACGATATCCAGACCTACCTCGACGAGCAGTCCCGGCTGGCGCGCGTCCGGGCGGCCGACGGGCTCCACACCGTCGAGGAGACGGCCGAGCGCGCGTTCGACCGCGCCGCGGCGCCGCTGCGGCGCGCCGAGGAGATGATCGACCACGGCAAGGCGCAGGTGAGCGACACCCTGCGCGCCGCCGAGCGGACGATCCGGCCCTAGCAGGTCCGCTACCCGCCGAACCGAGGCTCGGGCAGCCCGCGAACCCCGGTCTCGAGGGCGAACAGGCCGCCGGCGAGCGGGCCCCGGGCGAGCTCCGCCGGCGTCAGTCCGGTCGCGGCCGAGGTCACGTAGAGCACGTCGAGTCCCTCCCCGCCGAACGCGCAGCTGGTGGGCCGCTGCACGGGCAGCGGCACGGTGCGATCGGGACGCCCGTCGGGGGCGTAGCGAGTCACCTGCCAGCCGTCCCAGTGGGCGCTCCAGAGGAAGCCGTCCGCGTCGACCGTGGCGCCGTCGGGATAGCCGGCCCCGTCGGGCACGGTCGCGAAGACGCGTCGCCGGCTCGGAACGCCCGCCTCCGGATCGAAGTCGAATGCCCAGATGGTCCGCGTCGGCGTGTCCGCGAAGTACATGACGTCCCCGTCCGGGCTCCACGCGAGGCTGTTGGGCACGGTGATCCCGCCGAGCATCCGATGGCAGCGCCCGTCCACGTCGGCCCGGTAGAGGGCGCCCGTCGGCACGCGGCCCCGGTCGCTCATGCTCCCGACCCAGAACCGGCCGCGCCGGTCGCACCGGCCGTCGTTGAGGCGGTTGTCGGGCCGGTCAGGCTCCGGCGCGCAGAGGAGGTCGAGCGCGCCGGTCTCGAGGTCCAGCCGGTGGAGACCGGAGCGGAGCGCCACGAGCGCGCCGCCGGCCTCCCGGAGCGCGGCCGCGCCGATCGCCTCGGGCATTGGCCAGGTGTGCGTCGCGCCGGTCGCGGGATCGAAGCGGTGGAGCGCGGGCGCGCGGATGTCGACCCAGTAGAGCACCCGCTCGCGCGCGTCCCAGACCGGCCCTTCGCCGAGCCGGGCGCGCGCGTCGAGGACGCAGTTGGGGGTCACCCTACGTGCGGAGGCGGGGGTCCATCGCGTCCCGAACGGCGTCGCCGAAGAGGTTCAGCCCGAAGACCGAGACCGCGATCGCCGCGCCGGGGAAGATCGCGAGCCAGGGCGCGTTCCGCATGTTCTTCTGCGCCTCGTAGAGCATGTTGCCCCACGTCGGGCGGGGCGGCGCCTCGCCGAGCCCGAGGAACGAGAGCGCCGCCTCGGCGAGCAGCACCTCGGCGAAGTAGAGGCTGCACTGCACGATCACCACCGAGAGGCAGTTCGGCACCACCGTCCGGAGGAGGAGACGCTGGATCGAGGTGCCGAGAGCGCGGGAGGCGGTGACGTACTCCTGCGTCATGACGGACAGGGCGATGCCGCGGGTCATGCGCGCGATCCGTGGGAAATAGACCACCGCGAGCGCGATGACGATGCTCCGCCCCCCCGTGCCCAGCGCGGCGCCCACCGCGACCGCGAGGAGCAGCGGCGGGAACGACATCAGGGCATCCAGCGCGCGCATCGTGAGCCCCGCGAGGCGGGCCGGCGCCGCCGCGGCGAGGATGCCGACGAAGATTCCCGGCACCCCGGCCAGCAGGATGGTCAGGCCGCCGATCGTGAGGCTGAACGCCGCGCCGTGGACGACCCGGCTGAACACGTCCCGCCCGAGATGGTCCGTCCCGAACCAGAAGGCCGCCCCCGGCGGCGAGAAGCGCTTCGGCACGTTCATGCGGATCGGGTTCGTGAGGGGCAAGTAGGGCGCCAGGAGGGCCATCGTCACCAGCCCGAGCACGATGGCAGCGCCGGCCACGGACAGCGGGTTCCGCCGCATCCACCGGCCCACCAATCCTCGCCGCCCCCGCAGGGGTGGGAGTCCGATCGCCCGTGCCCCGACGGCCGGCTCCGCCACGGTCCCGCGGGCCACCATCGGATCGCGACGGTCGTCCTGGCGAACGGACGCGCGATCGTCCAGGGGCGTCATGCGCGTCAGCTCGGTCTCAGCCGGGGATCGAGGTACGTGTAGACGATGTCGACCAGCAGGTTCACGAGGACGTAGATGACGGCGACGTACAGGATGAGCCCCTGGATGACCGGGAGGTCGCGGTTGTACAGGGAGCGCACGACGAGCTGGCCCACGCCGGGGAGCACGAACACCGTCTCGATGACGGCGCTCCCGCCGAGCAGGATGCCCACGTTGATGCCGATCACGGTGACGATGGGGATCAGGGCATTGCGAAGCGCGTGGCGCATGAGGACGACGCGATCACGCAGTCCCTTCGCGCGCGCCGTTCGCACGTAGTCCTGGTTCAGGACCTCGAGCATGCTCGACCGGGTGAGGCGCGTGAGGAGCGCCGCCAGGTAGGTGCCCAGCGAGAGGCTGGGCAGGATCAGGAAGGGGATCGCCTTCCAGAAGCCGCGCGTGATGGGCTCGTAGCCGACGATGGGCAGGAGGTCGAGCCACAGCGCGAACAGGATGATCAGCATGAGCCCGAGCCAGAAGCTCGGGAGGGACAGGCTCACGAGGGTCAACAAACGCGCGGCGTGGTCGATCCACGAGTTCCTGAACGCGGCGGACAGGAGCCCGGCTGGCACGCCGATGGCGATCGAGAAGAGGAGCGCGAGGGTCACCAGGCTGAGGGTCGTCGGCATGCGCCACAGCAGCTCCTCCGAGACCCGCGTCTTGTTGTAGAGCGACTCGCCCAGGTTGCCTCGCGCGATCTGACCCACCCACTCGAGATAGCGGACGTGGAGCGGACGATCCAGCCCGAGCTGGCGCCGGAGCTCCTCGACCGCCTGTGTGGTGCCCTCGCCGCCCATCATGACCAGGGCCGGGTCGCCGGGGATGACGTGCACGAGCGCGAAGGACGCCATGCTGAGCGCGAGCAGCATGGGAACCAGGGCCAGCACGCGCACCAGGACGAGCTTGAGCAGCGGGTGCATGGCTAGAGCCGCGGCGCCGTCACGGCCCGGACGGCGGAGGGACCATGTGGCGGATGGTCGGCTGCCGGTTGCTGGCGATCCTCACGGGGCGGCGGCGAAGGCCTTCTGCAGCGAGCTCGCGATCTCGTCCAGCGCCGTCCGCGCCTTGTCGAGGATGCGTGTCATGCGGATGAACCCGTGGAACATCCCGGCGTAGCGGGTGACGGTGACGGGGACCCCGGCATCGCGGAGGCGGGCGGCGTAGGCTTCGCCCTCGTCGCGCAGCGGGTCGTACTCCGCGGTGATCACGAGCGCTGGCGGGAGCCCGGCGAGGCTCGGCGCCCGGAGAGGGGAGGCGAGGGGCTCGCGGCCCTGGGCCTCGCGGGCGAGGTAGTGGTCCCAGAACCACCGCATGCCCTCGCGGGTGAGCACGTAGCCGGTAGCGTTTTCGATGTAAGACCGGGTGTTTAGGTCGTGGTCGGTGACCGGGTAGATCAGCACCTGATGGACGAGGGCCGGCCCGCGGTGGTCGCGAGCCTGCAAGGTCATCACCGTGGCGAGGTTGGCGCCCGCGCTGTCACCTCCGACGGCGACGCGACGGGGATCGATCCCAAGCCGGCCGGCGTTCGCCACCACCCACGTGAGCGCGGCGTACGAGTCGTCGACCGCCACGGGATACTTGAACTCCGGCGCGAGCCGGTAGTCCACGCTGGCCACGACGCACCGCGCGGCGTTGGTCAGGGAGCGGCAGAGGCCGTCGTGGGTGTAGAGGTCGCCGATGACCCAGCCCCCGCCGTGATAGTAGACCAGCGCCGGATGCGGTCCCGGGCTACCGGGCGAGTACACCCGGACGGTGATCTCGCCGCCCGCCACGGGCACCCGGTGGTCGGCCACCGCGGCGACGCCCTCGAAGGGTCCGAGGGCGGCGGTGCGCGTCCGGATCGACTCGCGCGCCTCGTCGGGCGTCGAGTCCTCCACGGGCTTGAGGTTGAGCGCGGCCATCGCGTCGATGACACGTTGAGCCTGGGGATCGAGTGGCATTCGCGGCCTCCTGCGATGGGCTCAGTGCTCAGGCGTCCGCGCTCGCGTTCGCGCGGAGGCGCAAGAGCTTGGCCCGGGCGTCGTGGATCTGCTGGTGGAACGGGACCCGCTCCCGGACCATCATGGGGGTCTTCTCGGCGAGCCCCGTGTGGAGCTCGACGAGGACCGGCCCCTCGGCGCGAAGGATCTCGGGCAGACGACGCTTGAAGGTGTCGAGGTCGTCGATGACGGTTGCCATCCGGTAGCCGGCGCCCTTGGCCATCATCACGAAATCGACCGACAGGCCGCCAGGGATGCCCTGGGCGCCCGACGTGTGGTACACGCCGTTCTTGAAGAGGAAGTGGACGAGGTTCCGGGGCGCGGCGCCCGCGATGGTGGCGAGGGAGCCGAGCTGCATGAGCAGGGAGCCGTCGCCGTCGAGCACGATCACGCGGCGGTCCGGACGGGCGAGCGCCATCCCGAGCCCGAGGGACGAGGCGCCTCCCATGAACCCGACGCACGTCACGGACAGGTCGCCGGGGGCGATGCTGCGCCAGGCGGGTGCCGTGGTCATGGTCGGGACGACCATGGCGTCGCCGCGCTCGGCGGCGAGGGCGCGCAGGACATCCTCCGGCTTGTCGATCATCGCCGCGCCACCTCAGGCGGTCTCCAGGCCGACCAGGACCGCGGCCGGCCCCCGGCGCGCGCGGCTCAGCCGGTAGTACTCGGGGATCAGGTGCACGTCGTCCGGCCCTTCGAGGCGCGCGTGCGGTACCCCGAAGGTGTCGAGCAAGGGCTCGCAGTATCGCACCATCGAGTGCCGGGACTCCCGCGGGTCCTTGTCCTTCTCCCGGCTCAGGAGGCCGATCATGTAGAACATCGGCACCCGGCCGTCCATCGCCACGCCGCGGAGCGTGTTGACCGACGCGTAGAGCCCCGCGTGCTGGATCATGAGCACGACGGGCTCGCCGCCGATGTGGAGGCCCGCCGCGACGGCGGTCGCCTCGTCCTCCGTTGCGCAGGTGACGACGCGGATCGAGTCCTCCTTGTCGAGCGCGGCGAGGACGGTCTTCTGGTGCGTGTCCGGCACGCTGAGGATCCAGCCGAGGTGCGTGTGAACCGGCGGCTCGGCGACCTCGACGGCCAGCGCGGCCCGCGCCTCGCGGAAGGTGTCCTTCAGGGTGTCGATGATCAGCGGGGCCGGAATGGACTCGGGCATGGTGCCTCCGCGCCGGGTGGTCGCGCGCCGTCGACTGTGCTCGGGAGGTCAGGCCCCGAGCCGCGGCGACCGTTGCCCGATCGCCGCGAGCCCGGGACCCGCGTTCCGCCGTCGGTTCGCTTGGCTACTTCGACACACCCCACACGCGGGCGTAGCCCGCGCCCCAGTGGACCCATCCCTTGACGTTCTCCCGCCACGCCGCCACCTGGGGATAGGCGTTCGTCGGGTAGTAGGGGAGGTCGGTCCGCCGGAGCTGCTCGAGCTGGGCGTAGATCTTCGCGCGGTCCTCGGCTTTCAGTGCCTTGCGCCCTTCCTGGCAGAGCCGGTCGTACTCCGGGTTGTTGTAGCCGGCCTGGCTCGACTTGGACTCGTTCGACTGGCAGTAGTAGATGTCGGCGTCCGGTCGCGGCGTGAGGCCCGAGTAGAACAGCTCGAAGTCACCCTTGTTGAAGACCTCCTGAAGGGCCGCGGACTCGAGCGTCTTCACCTCGACGTTCATGCCGGCCGCCTGGAGCTGGGCCTGGATCACGACCGCACCCTGGGCGATCCGGTCCGGCACCAGGTGAGCGGTGAGGACGACTTTCTCGCCCTTGTAGCCGGCCTCCTGCATGAGCTGCTTCGCTCGCTGCACGTTGGGCTTCGCGTAGGGATCCTGGTCGTGGACGGCGCCGTGGAAGGGCATGCCAGCCGGGAACCCAGCGGAGACCGGCTTGCCCTGCCCCCCGAACTGGGCCTTGTTGAGCTCCTCCTTGTCGATGGCGTACGCCACCGCCTGGCGGAGCTTCTGGTTCGTGAACAGGCCCTTCTTGAAGCCGAACCGGAGATCGTCGAACGCTGTGCCGGGCTTGACGGCGACCACCATGCCCCGCGTGCCCTTCATCCGTGGGACGTCCTCGATGTTCAACTCGATGGCGATGTCGACGTCGCCCTTTTCGATGGCCGCCGCCCGCACCGAGCTGTCGGGGATCGGGATGAAGTCCACCGTCTCCATGATGGCGACCTTCTTCCCGGCCAGCCCGGAGGCGGGCCGCGAGTCGGCCACGTAGTCCTTGAACTTCTTCATCCGGAGGAAGGCGTCCTTCTTCCACTCGACGAACTCGTAGGGGCCGGTGCCGACGGGCTTGGTGATGGCCCCGCCCTGCTTCTCGACCTCGCCCTCCGGGTAGATCACGACTGGGCAGATCACGTTGGCCAGGTTGGCGAGGAAGACTCCCGATGGAGCGTTGAGGCCAATGCGGACCGTCGAGGCGTCCGTCGCCTCGACGTCCTTCACCAGCCCCTTGAACTCCGCCGACCGGCAGCCCTGGTTTCGCATCCGGGTGAGCGTGTAGGCGACGTCCTTCGCGTCCATCACCTTGCCGTTGTGGAACTTGACGCCCTTCCGGACCGTGATGGTGTAGGTGAGGCCATCGGGGCTGATCGTGTGCTTGTCGGCCAGCATCGGCTGGATCGACAGGTCCTCGCCGAGCGTGTACAGCATCTCGTACACGTTCAGGAGCGCGACCCGGCTGACGTAGTGCGTTGTCAGGTGGAGGTCGACGTTCGACGTGTCGCCATGTAGGGCCACTTTCAGCTGACCCGAGGCCGGCGGCGCGGCGACGAGGGTCGCCCCCAGAACGAGGGCCAGCGCCATTGCGCACCAGCCAGCGGTGCGGTGAAGACCGAATCGTGTCGCTCGCATCAGCGTCTCCCTCCTGGTTGTTACCACCGGATCTCCCGTTGCACCGGCAGCCGGTGCTGGTCCTGTCGTCCCTCGATGGGCCAGGCTCGGAACTCGTCGAGCCAGACCAGCATCTCCTTCATGATGGCGTCGGCGATCTGGCGGCCCTTCTCGCGGCTCGCCTTCGTCGGGTCTCCGTGGACGCCCGTCTTGGTCCAGCGTCCCCAGAAGTCGTTGAAGCGGACGTTGGTCGTGCTGTCGGACGTCATGGTCCGGCCCACCCGGTCGGTGTCCGGGACGGCCTTGTCCATCTGGACGCGCTCGGCGGCGAAGTGGAGATAGAGCGAGGTCTCCCACTCGTCCGCGTGGGCGTACACGCCGCTCTCGAGCCCCTTCGTGCTCTCGTCGCGCCCCATGTTGTAGTAGCCGAAGGCGCAGCAGATGGCGGGCGTCTCGAGCACGACCCGGCGCGCGATCAGGTCGGCCATCGGCATGTTCGAGCCGTGCCCGTTGATCACCGCCATGCGGCGGAACCCGTGGTAGGCGACGCTCTTCAGCACGTCCGCGCAGAAGTCGATGAAGTGCTGGGGCTCGACATGGATCGTCCCCGGGAAGTCGAAGTGGTGCATGTTGAGGCCGTAGGGGATGCCTGGGAGGACGAGCACCTTGTCGGGGGCCCGCCGTCCGAGCTCCCGGCACACGGACTCCACCAGGAACAGGTCGGTGTCGAGGGGGAGGTGCGCCCCGTGCTGCTCCGTCGAGCCGGTGGGGAGGAGCACCACCTTCCCGAGCTCGATGGCGTCGTTCATCTCGGGCCACGTCAGCTTGTTGTATTCGAAGATCTCGCGCGCCTTCACCGGGCCTCCTGAGCGTCTGTGGACAGCTTCCGAGCTGCGAGCGGTCTCGCGATCGCGTCAACTCTAGCGAAGGGTCCAGACTCGGACAAGGGGGTAGCCGAAGGCGCCCTGGCCGCACGCAAGACACCGCTGGCTTGTCGTCCGGGCGGCACCGTGCTAGACGGAAGCGACTCCAACGGAAGGACGGGACGTGGACCAGGACGCGCGCGCGCTCGATCCCCTGGCGGTGCCCGAGTCCGAGCTTGGCCGGGGCTCGCCGATCCCGCTCGTCGTCGTGCCGGATGCGGCGGCCCTCGTGGCCCGGTTCGCGGCGGATCTTCTCGCCGAGTACGTGGCCGCGCGTCGAGCGGGGCGCGCGAAGGTCGTTTTCATCGTGCCGGTGGGTCCGGTCGGCCAGTTCGACCTCTTCGCGCGCGCGGCGAACGCCGAGCGGCTGAGCCTGCGCGACCTGGTCGTGATCAACATGGACGAGTACCTCCTGGCCGACGGGCGCGACTGGATCCCCGAAACCGACGCGCTCAGCTTTCGCCGGCACACGGCGGCGCACTTCTACGACCTCCTGGACCCGGCGCTGGCGCCCCCGCCGGAGCAGCGGATCGTCCCGCACCCGGCGGACCTCGGGGCGGTCCCGCGGGCGATCGCGCGGTGGGGGGGCGTCGACGTCTGCTTCGCCGGGGTCGGCGTGACCGGCCACCTCGCGTTCAACGAGCCGCCGGAGCCGGACGAGCGGGTGAGTCTGGAGAGGTTCCGCGAGCTTCCGACCCGCGTCGTTCGGCTCTCGCGAGAGACGCGCATCATCAACGCCGTGAACGCGGCGCGCGGCAACCTGGATCGGATCCCGGGACTCGCGGTGACCGTCGGCATGCGGGAGATCATGGAGAGCCGGCGGGTCCGGGTCTACATGAACCGGGAGTGGCAGTGCGCGATCGTGCGGAAGATGCTCCACGGGCCCGTGACGCCCGTCGTGCCGGCGTCCCTGCTGCAGGGACACCCGGACGTCCGGGTCACGATCGCGGCGCACGTGGCGCGCCTTCCCGAACCCGAGCTCAGATGAGCGACCGACCCGATCATGAGGTAGGATGAGCGGCCATGGACCATGCTCTGGCGCCCTCGCCGCCGTTCGTGACCGCCGAGCTCGCCGCCCGGGTCCGCGAGGGCTTCGGCACGCCCTGCTACGTCTACGACCGCGCCACCCTCGAGGCGGCGGCTCGCACGGCGCTGGCGTTCCCGGCGCCGTTCGGCTTCACGCTGCGCTACGCGATGAAGGCGAACCCGTCCCGCGGGATCCTGCGGGTCTTCCGGGCGCTGGGGCTCCACATCGACGCGTCGAGCGACTTCGAGGTCGAGCGGGCCATCCAGGCGGGGTTCCTGCCGGAGGAGATCCAGCTCACCTCCCAGATGCCCTCCCGGCGTCTGGCCGAGCACGTCCGGCGCGGAGTCCTGTTCAACGCGTGCTCGCTTCATCAGCTCGAGAGCTTCGGGCAGGTCGCTCCGGGGAGCGAGGTGTCGGTGCGGATGAACCCGGGCCTCGGCACCGGCTCGACCAAGCGGACGAACACCGGGGGGCCCGCCTCGAGCTTCGGGATCTGGCACGAGTACCTCGACGAGGTCAAGGCGGTGGCGGAGCTGCACCGCTTGCGTCTCACGCGGCTCCACTCGCACGTGGGCTCGGGCACCGATTCGGAGGTGTGGAAGCGGTGCATCCGGATGACGCTCGAGCTCGCGGCGAAGCTCCCCGAGGTCCAGGCCGTCAACCTCGGCGGCGGATTCAAGGTGGGGCGCATGCCCGAGGAGCCGACGGTCGACCTCACCGACGTGGGCGCGCACGTACGCGAGGAGCTTCGCGCGTTCCAGGCCCGGGACGGCCGGGCCCTCCGCCTCGAGATCGAGCCCGGGACCTACCTCGTCGCGCGCGCCGGCGCGGTCGTGGCGACCTGTGTCGACGTGGTGGACACCGGGCGCGAAGGATTCCTCTTCGCGAAGCTCGACACCGGGATGACCGAGGTCACGCGGCCGTCGCTGTACGGCGCCCAGCATCCGATCGACGTCCTCGCCCAGGGGCGTGACGCGGCAGCGGTCGTCTTCGTGGGTCCGTGCTGCGAGTCGGGCGACATCCTCACCCCGGCGCCGGGCGACCCCGAGGCGCTCGGCCCGCGCTTCGTGCCGCGCCCGAGGATCGGCGACCTGGTCGTGGTCAGCGGCGCCGGGGCCTACTGCGCCGCGATGTCCACCATCAACTACAACTCGTACCCGCGGGCGCCCGAGGTCATGCTGGAGCCGGACGGCACCCTGCGACCGCTCCGCCGCCGACAGGAGCCGGGAGACATCTGGGCCGACGAGGGCTGACGGATCGGGCGGTCGTCACGCTCGCTGGTCTACCCTAGCTCCGCAGAAGTCGATCGGACGGCCTTCGGCCTGTGGCGGCCCGTGGCGGCCTGTGGGCTCACCTCTTCGGCGCCCGACGGTAGTCCGAAGGCGTCGAGCCGGTCCACCGCTTGAACGCCCGGTTGAAGGCGCTGACCTCCGAGTAGCCCAGGAGGTAGGCGATCTCGGTCAGCGTGTGCTTCCGGTCCCTGAGGTAGCTGAGCGAGAAGCGCCGGCGCGTGTCGTCGACCAGGGCCTTGAACTCCACGCCGTACTCCTTCAGGCGCCTCTGGAGCGTGCGGGGGCCGATCTCGAGCTTTCGCGCCACCTGAGGGAGGGTCGGGTCGCCATCCCTCAGGAGCTCCCCGACGGTCCTTCGGACGGACGCCAGGACTTCACCCTCCCGCGGCATCTCCTTCAGGACTTGGTCGAGGTATCGTCGTAACACCGGGTAGAGCCGCTCGTCGGCGGCCGGCACCTGTCGCTCGACGAACTCGCGCTCCATCACCAGGGCGTTGGTCGCGCAGTCGAACGAGACCGGGGCCCGGAAGATCCGGGCGTGCTCCGACGTCTGGCGCGGCGCCGGATGCGCGAACTGGACTTCCACCGCGGCCCACTGGCTTCCCACCATCAATCGGATGAGGCTCAGCCCGAGCGCCATGCTGTATTCGTTGTTCTGGCGCGGGTCCGCGTCCCCCAGGTCGGCGAGCAGGTGGCGAGCGTATGCAAACCTGCCCTCGACGACGAACGACGTCGTGGCCGCTTCGTTGTGCACTCTCATGTAGCGGCCCGCGTTCCTGAGGGCGGCCGCGATCGTGGGTGAGTTCAGCACGACGTAGCTGAGGGGTCCCACGTTCTTGGGGTTGTAGCGCTCGCCGAAGTGCAACCCGAAGCAGTCGTCGCCGGTTGCGCGGGCCGCCTCTTCGAGGACCGCTGCGAAGTCGGAGCAGGCGATGAACGTGTCGGGCTTGGACAACGTCGAGCGATCCAGGCCACCCGCGCGCAGGATCCGCCCGGCGTCTCCCCCCGCGGATTCGATTGCCTCGACCAGTCCGGTCGTGGCGGCGACGGAGATCTGCGGTCTTGTGCCCACGGGTCCTCGGTTCCCGCGTCCCGCTCAGGCTCCCGAAGTGGCGCAAGTGTCAAGCGGATGTCACCGAATGTCAAGACAGCTCCGCGCCAGAGGCCATAACGTTTCGCGTGGGAGGTGCGGATCGGGCAGACCGATGCCGCTACCGCCTGCTCCGGGAGGAACACGACCTGCGACCGAAGAACGTGCTCGAGACGGTGGTCATGCTCGGGCAGCCCGCTCCATGACGACGACAGGAGGACGCTGCCCGACCTGTGGTCAGCGCGTCGAAGGGTCGAACTTCGCCTCGAGCGCGGACCCGGCCGAATCCGCGCGATGGCGCGTCCAGTACTGGCGGAATCCAGTGCCGAAGAGGGACGCGGTGATGGAGGTCGGCGTCTTCACGCCCCAGGGGGATCTCCTGTACGCCGCGCCGCTCACGGAACGGAACGATCAGCTGGCCCAGGCGATCGTCGCCGCGATGAACGGAGCCCCGGCGGCCGGATGAATCCGGCCCCTGGCGCGTCCGGCGTCCCGGAGCTGAGCGTCAGCGTGGCCACCCGGCGCCCCACAAAGAGCCCCCCCCAAAGCCATGGTCGGGTCTAGTCGGAACGTGATGCAGCGCCCGGGGTCACCGAGGCGGCGCGCCACGGTGGAACGGTGCTGGCAACGGAGGTTTGCCCCGGCGGGGCGGTGTCCCGCCGTGGGGCGCTACGGCAATCCCGAGTACCGCGTGGCGGTCAGCTACCCCGGGCTCGCCGCGATGGTGAGGTTCATCCGCGCGTCGCGCTGGTGCCTGGCACACAAGAACCCCGATGATCGGCTTCTGGAGCCGGATGGTGAGTCGTGGTGAAGAGCGCTCGCTCGCGCGGGGCGTCCTGATGGACCGTTGCTGGCACGGGAAGTTCACCGGGACGGGCCAATGTCCTGAGCTCGGGCGCTACGGGAATCCCGAGTACCGCCCCGACGGCTGCCGGTCCGGTCCGAACTGGTCCGTGAAGTTCATGCGCGCGTCGCGCTGGTGCCTGACCCACAAGCAGCCTGGTGACCGGCTCCTCGCGCCGGATCGCGGCGCCTTGGAGTCCGCAGAGGGCGGCACGCCGCCGGAGAAGAGCCTGACGCCGTAAGGGGATCGCAGCGAGTTCCGCGGCCCGCCGGGGCTCCGGGGCTATCATGACAGTCGAGAGACTCCATGACGGACCTACCGGTCGTCCCGCTGATCGGGCTCGGGCTCCTCTTCTTCGCCAGCCCGCTCATCGTCCTCGTGCTGGTGCTGGCGCTCCTGAGTCTCCGGGGCCGCGTGCGCCGGCTCGAGGCCCGCCTGGCCGAGCTCGAGCAGCGAGCGGGATCTCCGGCGCCCGCCCCGGAGCCGGGCGCGCCGACCGCTCCCGCGTCCGAGTCTCCCGTGACGCCCCCCGTATCGGATTGGCCCAGCGCACCGCGGGAGCCTGCATTCACCGTCTCCCCGATCGCCGCCGATGCGTCGGCCCCGGTCGCCGCCTCAGCCCCTCCCGAGCGGGATCCTGAGCCAGTGACCGCGGTCCCGCCCGGCGCCCCGGCGCCCCTCGCCACGGCCGGCGTCGGTCAGTGGGAGGGATGGCTCGGCGGAACCTGGCTGTCCCGCGTCGGCGGCATCCTGCTGGTGCTCGGTATCGGCTTCTTCCTCAAGCACGCCTTCGAGCACGAGTGGATCGGCCCGGCCGGGCGAGTCCTGGCCGGCCTCGCCGCCGGGATCGCCATGCTGGCGGGCGGCATTCGGCTCGCGGCCCGCGACGCGTACCGCGTGCCCGCGCAGAGCCTGATCGCCGTCGCGGCCGGTGTCCTCCATCTCTCGCTCTACGCTGCGCACACGCTCTACGCGCTCGTGGGGGCGCCGGCGACGTTCCTGGGGATGGCGATCGTGACGGCCATCGCCTTCGCGACCGCGCTCCGGCTCGACTCCGGGGCGCTGGCGGCGCTGGCGACCGTGGGGGGCCTCCTGACGCCAGTCATCCTCGACACGGGTGTCGATCGCGCCACGACGCTCTTCATCTACCTCCTGATCCTCGATGCCGGCGTCCTCATTGCCGCGTCTCGGCGGGGATGGCCGTGGGTCGCCCTGCTCGCCTTTGCCGGAACCCAGGCGCTCTACTGGAGCTGGCTGGACGAATGGTACGCGGGGCAGCTCTCCGTCGCGCTCGGCTGGGCCACCGCCTTCTTCCTCGCCTTCGCGTCCTGGGCGCTCCGAGGCCCGCGGGTCCCTTCACCGGCGGGCACCGTGGAGCTCGCGCGGACACTGCTCGTCCTCGGCGCGCCGGCACTGTACTTCGCCGCCGCGCGGCGCGTCCTCGACGACCCGCCGGGCCGCCGGCTGGCGCTCGTCGCGCTGGTCCTCGCCGGCCTCTACCTCGTGGCGGCGCGCTGGGCGGCTCGGAGCGTGCGCGGGGGTCCACGCGCAGCCGTCTTCCACCGTGCCGTCGCGCTGGCGTTCTTCGTCTTGGCGCCCGCGGTGACGCTCGGCCGGCACGACCTGGTGATCGCGTGGAGCGTGCAGGGTCTGGTCCTGCTGTGCGGTGGCTTCGTGCTGGGCGAGCCGCGGCTTCGTGCGGCCGGACTGATCGTCAGCGCTCTCGCGTGGGGGCGATGGTTCGCCGCGCTCGGAGAGGACACCGGCCGGGCGGGGACGTTCATCCTCGCGCACCCCGCGCTGCCGGCCACGGTCTCCGTCGCCGTCACGGCCGCGCTCGGCGCTCTCGCCTACCGGGCGCGCGAGCGGGCCGAGACGCCGCCTGGCCGCTGGGAGCGTGTCGTGCGCCCGATCCTGCTCCTCGTCGCCGTCGGGAGCGTCGCGCTCCTGGTCACCGCGGAGCTCGGCCGCTTCCGGACGCTCGCCATCCCGCCCCCGTACGTCCCCGTCGTGCAGGCCGTCGTATGGATGCTGGCCGCCATGGCGCTCCTGGCCCTGGCCCGCGGCGACGGCACGCGCATCCTGCTCGGCGTCACGACGATCCTCTTGCTGGCGCTCGTCGCCGAGGCGCTGGGCGGGACGGACCGCTGGGCGCGGATCCAGCCGTCCCTCCGGAATCCCCTCTGGAACCCGCGCTTCCTGGCGGGCTGCCTTCTCGCCGTGGTCGTCTGGCTCTACGGGCAGGTGACTGGCTCGCTGCCGTACCTCGGGGAGCGGTCGCGCCACCGGCTCCTGGCGGTGGGCTCGGCCGGAGCGGCGCTCGTGCTCCTCTGGAACCTGAGCATCGAGGTCGTGCTGATGCCCCTGCCCGAGACGCGCTTCGACCCGGCGAAGCTCCGGATGGCGGCGCTCTCGGTGCTCTGGGCCCTCTACGCGTTCACCGCGATGGCGTGGGGGCTCTGGCGGGACCGGCCAGCCTTGCGGGCCGGGGCGATCGCGCTCTTCAGCGTCACGGCGCTGAAGGTGCTCGTCGTGGACCTCGCCGGCCTCGACGCGCTCTACCGGATCCTGTCGGTCGTGGTCCTGGGGACGACGCTCTTGGTGGCGTCGTTCCTCTACGCGCGATCGCGGCGCGGGGTCAAGGCCTGACGCCGGCGGGATTCAGTCGCCGGCCGCCACGTCTCGGAGGAGATCCCTCAGGATCGCGCGGGCGGCGTTGTGCCCCGGAGCTCCGGTGACCTCGCCGCCGGGATGGGTCCCCGCGCCGCAGAGGTAGAGGCCGGGGAGCGGCGTCCGGTAGTGGGCCCAGCCGGGCAGGGGCCGCCGCGCGAGGAGCTGAGCCGGGACCAGGTCCAGGTGCCGGATGTTGCCGTCGGTGAGGCCGATCCGGGCTTCGATGTCGGGCGGCGTCAGGAGCATCCAGTCCACCAGCGCGCGGCGGAAGTTGGGGGCGTAGGCGGTCAGGATGTCGATCATGCGCTCGCCCATCTCCCGGCGCCGCTCCTCCCACGAGCCCTCGGCGAGGCGAACGGGGGCCCAAAGCGCCCAGACCGAGACGACGTGATGCCCGGCGGGGGCGAGCGTGTCGTCGTACACGGTCGGGATCTGCACCTCCATGAGCGGCGCGCGCGGCAGGCGCCCGGCCTGAGCGTCCTGCCAGGCGGCCACGAAGCCGTCGGTCGACGGGCAGATCTTCACCTGGGCGAGGTATCGGGGGTCGAAGCCCGAGCCGAGATACGAGGAAAAGTCCGGCAGCTCCCGGAGCGCCGCGTGGAACTTCAGGTAGGCCGCGCGGGTCGAGAGCGCCGCGACCTGCTCCCGGAACTCCCCGGGGAGGGCGTCCGGCGGGACCAACCGGAGGAACGTGCGCTTCGGGTCGGCGTTCGAGACGACGGTGTCGGCCGCGATGTGGGCGCCATCGGCGAGGACAACGCCCGCGGCGCGGGCGTTCCGCACGTCGACCCGCGCCACGTCGGCGCCGGTCCGGATCGTCACGCCCGCCTCCGCGGCGGCGCGCGCCATCGCCTGCGTGATGCCGCCCATGCCGCCCTTGACGATGCCCACCGTGCCCGGGGCGGAGCGCAGGTTCACCTTGATGTAGGCATAGGCGAGCGCGCTGCCGGGCGCCCGCGCCTCGCCCATGTCCTGGGCGCTCAGCGCGTTGGCGCGCATCACGTCCGACTCGAAGTACTCGTGGACGAGATCCCACATCGGGCGGGTCAGGAGCGTCTCGAAGACCTCCTCGTCCGGCGTCCCGCGGACCTGCGCCGCGAGATCCGCGTAGGTCGGCGCAGGAGCGAGGAAATACGGGTGGAGGAGGGCGGCCGCCCGCTCCCAGAGAGCGACCCAGCGGGGATAGGCGGCAGCGTCGTGCTTCGAGTAGCGCTCGATCTCCGCCGCCGTGCGGGCGGTGTCGTCCCACACGGTGAGGTGGCGCCCGTCGGGAAAGGGGTGGAACCGGGCCGGCTCGAGGGGGAACACCTTGAAGCCGTGCCGCGGCAGATCGAGGTCGCGGATCACCGGCTCCTGGAGCAGGTGGCAGATGTAGGAGCAGGAGGAGAGGCGGTAGCCGGGGAACAGCTCCTCGGTCACGCACGCCCCGCCGACCATCGGCCGGCGCTCCAGCACCAGCACCCGGAGCCCGCCGCGGGCCAGGTAGGTGGCGGCGACCAGGCCGTTGTGCCCGCCGCCGACGACGACCGCGTCGAACCGTTCCGTCATGGAGTCACCCCCCGGTCTCGAAGGCATCGTCACCGGGGCGCGGGCTGCCTGTCAATCGCGTACCGCTTGACCCGACTGGTGTCCGGTGATAGCCAGGGAGCCGCGTCCGGCTATCGGGCGCTCGAAGCGCACCACGCGGAGGCCAGCCATGCACGAGCAGGAGCGCGAGACGATGCGGAGGTTCCTGACGGCCGAGGTGACGCGCCGGTTCGGCGCCGAGCGGGCCGCGGCGCTGTCCCGTGACATCGACGCGCTCGCGGGCGACCTGGCCGAGGTCGCGCTCGCCGAGGTGCCCGACGAGACGGAGCCGGCGTTCTTCCTCCGCCTGAACGACGCGTGATGCCGGCGCCCTTCGAGCTGTCGGTCGTCGAGGGAGCGGCGGCGATCCGCGAGGGCCGGCTCTCCGCCGTTGCGCTCGTCGAGGCCTGCCTCGGCCGCATCGACGCCTGCGAGGCGGAGATCCGGGCGTGGGTGACGGTCGACGGACCGGGCGCCCTCGAGGCAGCCCGGCGGCTGGACGCCGAGGCGCGCGGGGGCCGGCTCCGCGGTCCGCTTCACGGCGTGCCGGTGGGGCTGAAGGACATCATCCACGCGGCGGGGCTCAAGACGACCGCGGGGGCGCGCGGCTTCGCCGACACGGTGCCGCGCGAGGACGCGGCGTGCGTGGCGCGGCTCCGGGCGGCGGGGGCGGTGATCCTGGGGAAGCTCGAGACGACCGAGTTCGCGTTCGGCGATCCGGCCGTGACGCGGAACCCCTGGCACCCCGCCCGCACGCCGGGCGGCTCGTCCGCGGGCTCGGCCGCGGCGGTCGCCGCGCGGATGGTCCCGGCGGCGCTCGGGTCTCAGACCGTCGGCTCGGTGCTTCGCCCGGCGGCCTTCTGCGGCGTCGTCGGTCTCAAGCCGACCTACGGGCGCGTCAGCCGCCGCGGCGTTCTCCCGCTGTCGTGGTCGCTCGACCACGTGGGCGTGTTCGCGCGGACGATTGCCGACGCCGCGCTCGTCGCCTCCGTCCTGGCCGGGCATGACCCAGCGGATCCGGGCTCGGCGGCCGAGCCGCCTCCCGATCTCGGAGCGGTGGTCGCCGGCGTGCCGGGAGAGGCCCCTCGGCTCGGCCTGATCGGCGAGCCCTTCCTCGGTCGGGCGACGGCGGAGGCCCGGGCCCACCTGGACGTCGTGGCCCGGACGCTCGCGGCGCGGGGCGCGCGCGTCGAGCCGGTCGCGCTGCCGGGGCTTCTGGCGTCGGTCGGCCCGGCCGTGATCGCGGTGTCCCGCGCCGAGCTGGCCGCGTTCCACGCGGACCGCCACCGGCGGCACGCCGACGCGTATCGCCCCCGCCTCCGGGCGGGGATCGAGCTCGGGCGGTGCATCCCGGCCGATCTCTACTTGCGGGCCCAGCGGATCCGGCGCCAGGCCCGGCTCGAGCTCGCGCCGCTCCTCGCCCGCTACGACGCGCTCGTCATGCCCTCGGCTCTCGGGCCCGCCCCCGACCGCAGCACGACCGGAGACCCGTGCTTCAACGGCCCGTGGACGGGGCTCGGCGTGCCCGCGGTGTCGGTGCCGACGGGCCTGGCGCCCGACGGCTTGCCGCTCGGCACCCAGCTGGTGGGGGCGCCGTTCCAGGAGGCGCGGCTCCTGGGCGCGGCCCGCTGGGTGGAGGCTCAGATGGGCTTCACGGGGGTCCCGAGGCTCTGAGTTGGCCCCCCGGCCCCCAAGGCCCGGCTCCCGGGGGAAGCGGTACGCCCCGGGGCTGCATCGACCGTGGGGGACGCGGCGTGCTAGACTTATCGTGATGAGCCGCGCCATTCGGGCGTGGCCCTCGCCTCCGATAGGCCGCTCTTCCGCATGTCAGGGGCGCAGCGAGCAGGTGCGGAAGAGTGTGATGGCTTCGGGCATCAGGCCCGGAGCCCCGATAGGAGGCGCCCCAGTGGCGACCAAGCTGTTCGTCGGCGGCCTGTCCTATTCCACCACGTCCGAGAGCCTGCGCGAGTACTTCGCCCAGTGCGGCGCCGTGGAGTCTGCCACGGTGATCACCGACCGGGCGACCGGTCAGTCGCGCGGCTTCGGCTTCGTCGAGATGGCGAACGAGGCCGATGCCCAGTCCGCGATCTCGAAGTTGAACGACAAGCCGTTCGAGGGACGGCGGCTCACCGTGAACGTTGCCAACCCCCAGGGCGCCGGTGGCGCGCGCTCCGGTGGCGGCTCCCGGCCCGGCGGGTCGCGGTCGGGCGGGGGCTTCGGCGGGGCCGGCGGCGGATACGGCGGCGGCCCGCGCCGCACGCCGCGCTGGTAACGATCGGGTTTCGCGAATGACGCGGGGGCGGCCTGTCCGGCCGCCCCCGTGAAGACGACGACGGCGCAGGGTGGTGAGCCCTGCGCCGTCCGTGTCTAGGCCAGCTCGCCGGTCCTCCCGGCGCTCCCGTCAGGGCTTCGCCAGATATGCCTTGGCCTGCGCGACCTCCGGCCGCTCGGTGTCCGCCTTCCCGGTGAGCGTCACGACGTTCCCGTACTGAGCCCGCGCCTTCGCGTTGTCGCCGGCGAGCTCCGCCGCGCGCGCCGCCCCGTAGTAGCCGCGGAGGCGGTTGGGGTCCTTCTGCTGGGACGCTTCGAACTCGCGAAGCGCCTCGGCGGGCCGTCCGAGGTCGAGCAGGAGGTCGCCGAGGGCCTCGCGAGCCGGCACGACCGATCCCGGCGTGACCGGATGCTTCTCGGTCGCGTCTTCCCGGTCCGCGGCCGCGCGAACGAGCTGGAGGGCCTCGTCGTTGCGACCCTCTGCCCGGGCGATCCATCCCGCCACGACGAGCCGCTGGATGTCGACCTGGTCGGCCCAGTACCCCGCCTTGGCGGCCTGCAGCGCGTCGCGCAGCGCCGCGAGCCGGGCCTGGTCGTCGCGGGCCTGCGCGAGATTGCCGCCACGCGCGGCGCCCAGGCCTCGGCCGAAGACGAGGATCGCCTCCGCCTGGGGGAAACGGGTCCACGGGAAATCCGCCGGGCGGAGCGCAAGGGAAGCGGCGTCGGCCCACTGGCCACGCTCCAGCGCGTAGCGCGACGGAATGGCCGCCAGCGCGAACGCCGTCGCGAAGTTCGCGACGTTCGGCTTCTCGACCGAAAGGATCTGGTCGAGGACGCCTCGCGCGGCCCGGTCCTGGCCGAGCTGGAGGTAGCCGTAGGCGAGGTAATCCCAGGCGTGGAAGCGGTCGAAGTCGTTGTCCGCGGCGGCGGCGGACGCGAGGTTCGATCGGATGGAGTCCTCCCAGTAGCCACGCCGGGTGAAGATGTGGGAGGGCATGTGCTGGGCGTGCGGCGCCGACGGAGCAATCGTCGCGTAGCGCCGGGCCGCGACGAGCCCCTTCTCGGCGATCGCCGGGTAGTCGTAGCTGTGGATCAGGTAATGCGCGGCGCCCGGGTGGTCGGGCTGCTCGCGGAACACCGCCTCGAGGATCCCGGCCGCCTTGAGCTGCTGGGCGTAGGTCTTGTCGGTCGCCACCGCGGTGGCGTTCAGCGCGAGCGCGTAGAAGATCGCGGCCTCGCGGTCCTGCGGGTAGCGCCCGGCCAGCTGCTCCATGGCCTTCTCGTAGGCCACGGCCCGCGTGCGGTGCTCGACCTTGTCATGGTCCTTGTAGAAAGTCTCGATCGCCGCGATGTAGTCGAGCTCACGCTGGCTCTTCGCGCCGGCGGCCCGGGCGCGCCCGATGGCGGCGCTGCCGTCGGCCAGCATTTTCGGGGTGGGAGGCCAGCCGAAGGGATTCTCCAGGACCGCCATCGCCACGCCCCAGTGAGCGATCCCGCACGAGGGATCCTTTTGGGCGATCTCGTTGAAGGCCTTGACCGTCGCGCCCCACCAGAAGGAGTGCAGGAGCGCCATCGCCCGGCTGAGGTCCGCCTGGACCGCGGGGCTGCAGGTGTTCGCGAAGTTGACGCTGCCGAGCTTCTCGTGCCCCGCATGCTGGGCGAAGCTGGGCGCCACGGCCACGAGGCCGGTAAGGGTCAGGACGACGATCGTGGATCCAACACGCATGTCCATCCTCCGTTCCGGTCGAATACCTCGTCGGGACGCGGCTCTTGGCACTCGCGGCCCGTCGAACCACGGGACTCCGTATTGCCGAGCCTAGGCTCGGCGGTCGAGCCGGTCAACCTCCTCTCGAGCGCCACGAATCTCCGGGGCTCCTCGGGGCGAAGGACCTCGGGCCGAGGGGCCTCGCCGGGGGCCGTCCTTCGCACGGGGCGGGTGACGTTTCTCATCAGCGCGAAACCGAAGAAGGGCAGTTCCCGGGCCAAGATACAGCCCGGATGTCCCGGAAACGTGCGTCCCCACTGGCGTTTGGGCAGCGGCATGGGCCTTGCGTCACCCTGCCGAGGCTGAAGGAAGCGATCCCCAGCGCGATGGGCGCGGCGACCGTCGGAGGCGCTGGCGCCCATGGAGGAGGCCTATGGCCAGACTCACACCGGTTGTGGGGGCGTTGCTCTCCCGGGTAGGCGTCTTGCTCGCCATCGGAGTGGTGGCGGGCGTGCCCGGCAGTGCCAGCGCCGAGTACGGTAATCCAACCGTCCTGCAGGTCTGCGTCAACAAGGACCGGCACGGCCATCTGTACGGGTATCCCCGCATCGTCCGCCACAACGAGAAGTGTGGCCGGAGCGAGGTCCGGCTCGCGTGGAGCTACGCCGGTCTCCCGGGTCCCGCGGGGCCACCCGGTCCCCCCGGCTCACAAGGTCCTGCCGGGCCCCCAGGGCCAGAGGGCCCGCCGGGCGAGGGCGGCGGCCAAGAGAACGGGGCGATTCGCGGCAAGGTTCTCTCTTGCCTAGTTCCAGGGCCCGATCCGGGCACGTACGGGCCGGTTGCGGGCTCGTTCGTATCCATTGCCGGCCAATCGTTCGCCGCGTTCACAAACGACACCGGTGAGTTCGAGCTGAGCCACGTGCCCCCCGGAGTCTACGAGCTGGTCCTTGGGATTCTGCAGATCACGGAGGTGGCGATCGTGTCTGGCGTCGTAGTCGAGGCGGGCGAGACGACAACCGTTGACCCGACGACCGTCTGTTTCTCGGAGTGACTTCAGTTCCCGGCGCCTGCCCGGTCCTGATCCGGGCGGGCGGCCGGTCAGTCAGCCGTCCTTGTGAGACGCACCGCGCCGGCGCCGGCCACGGTCGAGCCCGGCGCGCGTCGTCTCACCGCACCGTCCACCGCGTCAGCCCATGACCCGCTCGTAGCGTCCGTAGTCCCGCGCGGCGTCCATGAACCACTGGACGACCTCCGGGCTGGATCGCGGCGGGATCTCGCAGGACGTCGACAGGATGAAGCCGGAGTGGCGGGCGGCCGCGTCGACACAGCGCCGCACCTCCGCCTCGATCTCGGCCCGGGAGGCCCGCTCGAAGAGCGTGGCGTCGACGTTGCCGATCGCCACCGCGCGCCCGTGGGACACGTCCATGAACCGGGTGAGCTGGTCCACGTGGAGCGTGGGGTCGGACTGCTGGTCGAGGTCGAAGGAGACCGTCGTGAACCCGCACCCGATCAGGTCCTCGTAGATCGGGTAGGTCGTCCCGCAGATGTGGGTCGTGAGGCCGACCTTCTTCGCCTTGAAGTGGTCCACCAGCTCCTTGTGGTAGGGAGCGATGAACTCCCGGTAGTTGTCCGGTGAGATCAGGCTGATCGAGGCGGTGGGCTCGGAGAACGACAGCCCGATCTTCGTCTTGACGATCGCGTCGCCCCAGCGCTTGCAGTACTCCGTCGCGAACCGCATGAGGTCGTGGATGAACTGCGGGTCCTCGAAGGTGTCGAGCAGCATGACCTCGGGGTTCCGCATGAGCATCGCGATCGTCCACGGCCCGACCGCGACGGCGCCGACCGCCGTCGGGAACTTGGCCGCGACCAGGCCCTCGCAGAGCTCGAGGAACCCCGGGAGCCGCCCGTCCTTCAGGGGGTCGGGGATCGCGAGGCGCGCGAGCGCGGCCTTGTCCTCCTGGAGGACGTGGGTCTCGATGGACGGGACGACGTAGTCGGAGTACTTCACCCCACAGCCGGTGGCCTCGGCCTCCTTGGCCAGATCGTTGTAGGCAAGCACCACGTCGGGCTGGTAGCGGTCGTAGTAGTTCAGCATGGCCTTGATGGCCTTGGACGGCGTCGTGCAGTACTCCTCGATGGAGAGGCCGTCGAGGGTGCCGGCGAAGGAGGCGACGATCGGGTAGACCGGCACGCGGTCGGTGAAGCTCCGCTTGTAGGCGGCCACCACGTGGTCACGGCCGGAGTAGCTGGCCTTGCCGCGCTCCGCGTCCCACAGGCGATTGACCTCCATGTACTTCGGAGGGAGCTTCGCCTCGTACTCCATGAACTGCGTGATGGGGTAGCGGATGCCGCCGCGATGCGTCCCCTCGAGGCCCTCGATGATCTCCGGCATCCGCGCCCACGGGATCGCGAAGGCCATCTCGTGGTCCTGGGTCTGGCCGAAGATGCGGTCCCCGGAGCAGGGCAGGATGACCTGGGGCTGCCCGGTCTGCATCGTGGTCACGATGATGTCGGCGCAGACGATGCGCCCCTGAAAGGACGACGCCAGGCGGCCGCCGGTCTTCCAGAGCGCCGCCTGGGTGAGCCGCATCACCTGGGCCGGGTTCGCGTACACCACCACGACGTCCGGCTCGAACGTCGCGCGCTCGAGCGGGGCGACCAGGAGGGCCTGGTACTCGCCGGGGGCGAACTTGTCGACCGCCGCCTCTGAGCGGGCGCCCGCCTCCTTGGTCTCGGTGTACATGCCCTCGCAGAGCGTGCCCGAGTTGTAGAGGTGGGTCGGCCGGTCGAAGCCGAGGGCGGTGATGCCGAGCGAGCAGATGCTGTCGTCGCGCGTCAGCGCGATCGTCCAGCCGTACCGGCGGGACATGTCGATGACCTGGCAGTTCATCGAGAGCTTGCCGAAGTCCCGCGCTGGTCGTCGGGCCCGCTCCGGAATGGGCTCGCCAGGTCGCAGCATGCGGATCGCCACCGGGAAGGTCTGCGGCCGGACGTAGGTCTGGAGCGCCTGCTCCGCGGTTTTCACGTCCACCATGCGATCTCCTTCAGGTCCTTGGCACGTCCTTGACACGTCGTCGGTCCGAGCCTACCCGGCGGGTGTGACCGTGTCAACAAACGCACCCTCTTGCGCGCGCCGAGCCGCGCGGGGATGCTGGGCCGCGAGAGGTCGCGCGGCGGAGGCGATGGCGAGGGCTACGGGCCGGTCGGTGGCGGGTCTAGTCGCGGGGTCGGCCAGCTGGCGGCTCGTCCTCGCGGTCGTCATGGTGTGGCTCGCGCTCGGCGCTCCCCCGGCCGAGGCCGAGGGCGACTCGCCGCCGCTCGGAGGACCCGCCCCGAACTTCGCCCTGACCACGCAGCAGAACGACCGCCTCTGGCTCACCCACCTCCGTGGTCGGGCGGTCGTGCTCGCCTTCGGGTGCACCGCCTGCGGCGCCTGCCGCGACCTCCTGCCGCGGCTGGAGGAGCTCGCGCGAGGTCTGGGGGACGCCCCCGGGCGCCGCGTGTTCTTTCTCATGGTGACCGTGGACCCCGCCCGCGATACCCAGACGGCCCTCCGAGAGTTTGGCCGGACCCGCGGGCTCCGCGCGCCGGCCTGGCTCTTGCTGACCGAGGACCGGCCGGGGCAGACCGAGGCTGTCGCGCGCCGCTACGGCGTGACGGTTCGGCGGGCGGGCGAGGAGGTCGCCGCCGACTGCGCGGTGACCCTGATCGACGGGGACGGCCGGATCCGTGCCCGCCACGACGTCGGATCCCTGAGTGCGCTCGACCGCGAGCTGAGAGTCGTCCTCGGCCTCCCGGCGTCCCCCTGACCCGGCGCCCCTCGCGCCGGCTCGGCCTCGAATGCTACGATGAGGCGGCATGTGGCGGCGGGTTCCGCTCCTCGTGCTCCTCTACGTGACGCTCGACTTCGCGAACCCCCTCATGCCCGGGGCCGTGCGCTTCGAGGCGGGGGCGGTCGAGTCCGTCCAGGCCGACCGGACCGGGCGAGCCGCGAGACCGGTGGCTGCTCTCGCGCGCCTCGTCGCGGTGGTCCCGACGTGGAGCGTCCTTCCCGTGGAGGCCGCGCTCGGTCGACCGGCTCCGGTGTCGCCGCCGGCCGCCGCCCGCCTCGTGCGCCGCACCGTCTGCCGAGCGTCTCCTCGGCGCGGTACCCCGCCGCGGTCTGGATCCGAAGACCACTAGCTTCCCTCTCGGAGCGCCCCCAAGGTCGCGCCGCGGCACGACCGCGGTGCCGATGTCGCTCATTTCGGGAAGGAGCGCTGATCCGTCGTAGATGGACGGGGGGCGCGGCCGCACCCGCCAGGGAGGGGACCATGGGCAAGGTCGGGCGGTTCGTCACCGATCCGAAGGCCGGGGCATACTGCCAGATCGTCCTCGACAGCGGCGAGAAGATTCTAGTGAATCACGACAAGGGCGACCTCAAGGGCGGCCGGCTGACGATCCACACCGTCAAGTGGCTGGGATTGGGCTCGAGCGAGATGCTGCTCGCCCTCGATCTCGACCTGCCCGCCGGGCAGCAGGCGCTCGCGCGACTCACCGGGGGCGCTTCCGAGGGGAGTAGCCGAGCCACCCCGATCGGAGCGCTCGTGGAGTACGTGAAGGACTGCCGCTCGGTCGACGACGTGCGGTCCCGATGCGCTAGCCTCGGCGCCTAGGTCTGCCCGCCCGATTGGGCGGCGCATGGAGCGTGGGCGCTGTCCGGGATGCCGCCGAGAGGCGGCGCCTGGTCAGACCTCGCTGCCGGCGTTGGCACGGTCGCCCTGGGCGGGCAGTCGGGCCAACTCGCCCAGGAGGCGGCCGGCCCAGCGGTAGATGTTGTACTCCCGCACGGTTTGGCGCATGCGGCCCATGCGGCCACGCCGCTCGCCCGGCGGCATCTCGACCGCCTGCCGGATCGCTTCTGCCATCTCGTCGATGTCGTAGGGGTTGACGAGGAGCGCGTCCGCCAGCTCCCGCGCCGCCCCGGTGAACCGGCTCAGGATCAGCACGCCGTCGTCGTCGTCCCGCACCGACACGAACTCCTTGGCGACGAGGTTCATTCCGTCGTGGAGAGACGTCACCATGCAGAAGTCCGCCCACCGGTAGAAGGGCCAGACGTCACGATGGTCGTGGTGACCCTTGAGGAGGACGATCGGGCGCCAGCTGCCGGTTCCGAGCTCACCGTTGATCTGCCCCGCGAGCTGGTCGAGCTCCTCCTCGAGGGCCCGGTACCGCGTGATCCGGCTCCGGCTCGGCGCCGCGAGCTGGACGAACGTGAGCCGCCCGCGGTAGTCGGGGTGCTGGGTGAAGAAGCGCCGGATCGCCGCGAACCGCTCCGGGAGCCCCTTCGTGTAGTCGATGCGCTCCACGCCGACACCCAAGAACTCGACGTCGATGCCCAGTTCCTGAAGCAGAGCGACCCGGCTCGAGGCCGGAGGCTCGTCCACGAACCGCGGGGCCACGCTGATCGGGAACGGCTTCACCAGGGTGACGTGCTGGTTTCGCGCCACCGAGAAGTGGTCCCAGTCGATGCGGGCCTCGACGACCCGGTCCACCGTCTCCAGGAAGTTGTTGCAGTGGAACTGGGTGTGGAAGCCGACCAGATCGGCGCCGAGCATGCCGTCCAGGATCTCCGTTTGCCAGGGACAGATCCCGAACGCCTCCGGATTCGGCCACGGGATGTGCCAGAAGATGGCGACGTGGGCGTCGGGGCGCTTCTCCTTGATGAAGCGGGGCAGCAGGGCGAAGTGGTAGTCCTGGATCAGGATCGCCGGGTTGTCGGTGTCGGCGATCACCTCGAGCACCGCATCCGCGAACTTCGCGTTGACGGCCGCGTACTGACGCCAGTCCTCGGGCCGGAAGATGGGCCGCGCATGGACGATGTGGCAGAGCGGCCACATCCCCTCGTTGGCGAACCCGTAATAGTAGCCGGATTCCTCCTCCTCGGAGAGCCAGATGCGCTTCAGCGCGTACCGGGGCGCGTCCGGCGGGAGCTGGACCATTGCCCGCTCGTCGACCACCTCACGATCGGCATCCCCGCTGCCGTGCGCGATCCAGACGCCGCCGCAGGCCCGCATCACGGGCTCCATCGCCGTGACGACACCGCTGGCCGGCGTCAGGGGCACGACGCGGCGGCCGCGCCACACGTGGCTCACCGGCTCGCGATTGGAGACGACCACCAGCGGCCGGTCGCCGAGCCGGACGCGGGCGAACTGGGCGAGGCGCTCCTCGGTCCACACCGCGTCCCCGCGGAGCCGGAGGCGCGCCTCCTCGGCGATAGCCGAGCGCGCCTTGGCCAGGCTCCGCCCCAGATCGCTCACCTCGGTGGCGAGCGGGCCGAAGAGCTGGGTGTCCGGCATCGGTGGCGGCGGCCCGGGCTGGCCCGCGCGGAGCTGCCGCGCCCACGCCGCCAGCCGGTCCAGCGGGTGCGTCACGCTCCGGCGCACGACCAGGAAGGTGACGAGACTGAGCAGGGCGACCAGCACGGCGAAGCGGAGCGCGTGCATCCGCGCGAGGTCCCCCAGCTCGCGGTCGATGTGGGTGGCGTCCTGGAGGATGACCAGGACGCCGCGAGCCCGCTGGTCCGTGACGAGCGGGACGGCGTAGTAGTAGGTCTCGCGCCCCCCGAGCGACTGGAGGCCCTGCTTGGGCGCCACGTCCGCGAGAGCCAGCGGAACGGCGGGCAGAGGAGCCTCCAGGCTCTCGGCCCACTGGGAGGTGGCGGCCACGAGAGATCCGGAGCGATCGAACACGGCCACTCCGCGGCCGGCGGCCCCGAAGCGCTGGACGAGGCGATCGATCTGTGCGCGCGAGCCCCGGTCGATCAGAGGCTCGACGGCCTCCTTGAGCCCCTCGCCGAGGAGCCAGGAGCGCCGCTCGAGCTCCGTCGTCAAGCGTGTGCGCTCCCGCGCGACCGAGGCATAGGCGAACGCCCCGAGGACGACGATGATCGGGAGCCAAATGGCTACCAACAGCCGCAGTGTGAACCGCATTCGAGGCAAGTATACCCGGAACGACGAACCGATAGGGCCGGGGCCGGATGCGATCGGAGGGGGCCGCGCCTGGCTAGCCACGGGTGCCCGCGTGCCGCCGGCCGGCGTGCGGGCGGGCTTGGTCGCCACAGGGGGCCGGTCCTATAATCCCCCCACCTTGCGATCTCGCCGGTGGGCAGGGAACGCTCAATGAAGAGCAAGGACCTCCTGGTCGCGCTGTTCGCGCTCGCGGTCGTGCTCCTGTCCTGGCCCTTCCTGACAGTGGTCAACGGGCCCGCGACCGTCCTCGGGATCCCCCTGCTCGTGCTCTACCTCTTCGCCGTGTGGGCCGGCATCATCGCGGTCCTCTTCTGGCTGACCGGCGGGCGGGACACGGGCTGGTGAAGGCAGGCCGGACAGGGGGGCGGCCTCGGTGAGCTGGCTGGACTACGGCCCTCTCCTGTCGATCGTCGTCGGCTACCTGCTGTTCCTCTTCGGGGTGGCCTACTGGGCCGAGCGGAGTCGCCGCCTCCGGCACCCCAGGCTCCAGATGCTGACCTACGTGCTGACCGCGTCGGTGTACTGCACGGCGTGGACCTTCTACGGCAGCGTGGGGCTGGCGGCGAACCGGGGGCTCGAGTTTCTCACGATCTATCTCGGGCCGGCCTTGATCGCGCTTCTCTGGCCGTTGCTCCTGCGCCGTCTGGTGCGGGTCGCCAAGGAGCAGCGGATCACGTCCATCTCCGACTTCATCTCGAGCCGGTACGGCAAGTCCGCCCCCCTGGGCGCCCTCGTGGCCGGGCTGGTCGTCGTAGGCCTGATCCCGTACATCGCGCTGCAGCTCCAGGCCGTGTCTCAGTCGTTCAAGCTGATCCTGCACCAGGAGACGATCCTGGAGCTCTTCGACCCGACGCTGCTGGTCGCCATCGTGCTCGGAGTCTTCGGGATCCTGTTCGGCGCGCGGAACCCCGACTTCACGCAGGCCCAGCGGGGGCTGCTGACGGCCGTCGCCGTCGAGTCGGTAGTGAAGCTTCTCGCGTTCCTGACGGCGGGGGCCTGGGTCACGTGGGCCCTGTTCGGCGGGATCGGCGACATTTTCGCCCGGGCCGTCGCCGACCCCGAGATCCGCCGTCTCCTCACGCTCGGCGAGGCGCCGACGGCGTCGTTCACGCGCTGGACGGCGCTGCTGGTCATCTCGATGATGGCGGTGATGTTCCTGCCGCGGCAGTTCCACGTGCTGGTCGTCCAGAACCAAGACGAACGCCACGTCGCCGCGGCGTCCTGGATGTTTCCCCTCTATCTCTTCCTGATCAACCTGTTCGTGCTGCCGATCGCCATCGCGGGACTCCTCCTCCTCCCGCGGGACCAGGCCGATCACTTCGTCCTGCTCTTGCCTCTTGCCGCCGAGAACCCGGCGCTGTCGATCCTCGTGTTCCTCGGCGGGTTCTCCGCCGCCACCGCCATGATCGTCGTCGACTCGCTCGCCCTGTCGAAGATGCTCACCAACGACATCGTGGTGCCGATCCTGCTCCGGAACCGGAGTCGCGACCTCTACCGGGCGAGCTTGCGCTCGATGCGGCTGTGCATTCTCCTGGTCGTGTTCCTCGGCTACGGCTGGGCGGCGCTGGCGGGCGGGCGCTTTCTCCTGGTCGAGATGGGGCTCTTGTCGTTCGTGGCGGTCACGCAGTGCGCGCCAGCGATCCTGCTGGGCCTGGTGTGGCCACGCGCCAATCGGCGCGGCGCCTTCGCCGGCATCTCCGCCGGGTTCGGCCTCTGGTTCTACACTCTCATCATCCCCGTCCTGGTCAAGGAAGGGGTGCTCGGCCCGACGATCCTCGAGGCTGGTCCCTTCGGCCAGGCCTGGCTCCGTCCGACCCAGCTCTTCGGGCTGGCCGGGCTCGATTCCGTGAGCCACGGGCTCTTCTGGTCACTTCTCACGAACCTGACCGCGTACGCGCTGGTCTCGCTCGCCACCCGCCAGGATGCCGAGGAGCGGCTCCAGGCGGCGGCGTTCACCGGGCGCTTTCCGGGGGCTCCGACCATGCCGGTGGGGGCCATCCTCACGCCTCGTGACATCGATCGCCTCGTCCACCACTACGTGGGCGGCCCGGATGCGGCGATCATCACCGGCGAGATCCTCGGGACCAAGGCACCCGACGAATTGACGCCCCCCGAGCTCCTCGAGCTGCGGATCCGGCTCGAGAAGCGGCTGGCCGCCTCGCTCGGCGCGGCGGCGGCGCGCTACATCGTGGAGGACCGGTTCACGCTGTCGAAGGGAGAGGCCGAGCGACTCGTGGAGTCGTTCCAGGAGCTGCGGCACTCGCTCCGGACGACCGAGGAGGAGGCGCGACGCATCGAGCGCCTGTTGGCCAGCGTGGTGCGGAGCGTGGACGACTGCATCGTCACGACGGACATCGGCGGGCACCTGGTGACGGTGAACCCGGCGGGGGAGCGTCTCTTCGGGGCATCCCAGGCGGAGCTGGCCGGCGCGCCGTGGTGGGATCTCCTGGCCGCCGGACCGGGAGTGTCGGGGGGCCGGGCCAGCGGGGCGTTCCAGGGTGTCTACGCGTGGAAGGGAGACGTCCGGGCGCGAACGCGCGCGGGTCGGGAGTTCCCGGCCCACCTCGCCGTCACCCCCATCTTCGATCCCGGCGGCCAGGTGCTGGGGACGGTCGGCGTGCTGCGCGACCTGACCGAGCAACACGACCTGCAGCGGCGGCTCATCCACCAGGAGACCCTGGCGTCGCTCGGCCAGATGGCGGCCGGGGTGGCGCACGAGATTCGCAACCCGCTCGGCGGGATCAAGATGGCCATGGCCGTGCTGGCGAAGCACAACGGCGACACGCTCTCCCGGGAGATGACGGAGAGCATGCGAACCGGGGTCGCGGAGATCGAGTCGATCGTGAGCCACCTGCTGGACTACACTCGCGAGACGCGCCTCGACCGGCAGCCGTTCGACGTCGAGCGGATCGTTCGGGAGGTCGTGCAGGCACTGGGCTCGGACGCGCGGGCGCGCGGCGTCACACTCTCCTGCTCGCAGACGTTTCCGAGCGGCGTCATCGGGCTGGTGGACGGCCCTCGGGTCCGTCAGGTTCTGACGAACCTCGTGCGCAACGCGATCGAGGCGGCCGACCGGCGTCCCGGCGGGCGCGTGGAGGTGACGTGCCACGGACGGGACAGTGCGATCCTGTTCGACGTGGTCGACAACGGGATCGGGATGACGTCGGAGGAGCGCGAGCGGATGTTCCTCCCGTTCTTCACGACGAAGCCGACCGGTACCGGGCTCGGCCTGGCGATCGTGAAGAAGATCGTGGACCTGCACGGAGGCGAGATCGACGTAGCCTCGGAGCCGGGCCGGGGGACCCGAGTGGCGATCACCCTGCCCATGGGAGCGCTGGATGAAGCGGCGAGTGCTGATCGTCGAGGATGACGACGTCTTCCTGCGCCCGCTCCGGCGCGCCCTCGAGCTCGGGGGCTTCGATGTCCTGACCGCGGGCAGCGGTGAGGAGGCCCTCGATCTCCTCAAGCGGGAGGACGTCGATCTGGTGCTGACCGACCAGCGCCTCCCGGGGATGAATGGAGTCGAGGTGGTCCGGCGCCTGAAGGGGGACCACCCCGAGATCGGCGTCGTCGTCATGACGGCCTACGGCACCATCGGCGCCGCGGTGGAGGCCACGAGGCTCGGCGCGGAGGACTATCTGGTCAAGCCATTCGAGCCTGACGAGATCCTGCTGGTCCTTCGTCGGGCGCTCGAGTTCCGGGAGCTCCGCGACCAGCGCCGGCAGTCGCTGCGCCGCAACCAGGAGCGCTTCACGCTGACGAACCTGGTTGCGCGGAGCCCCAAGATGCTGGAGATCCTTGCGCTCCTGCGGGAGGTCGCGCAGATCGATACCACCGTGCTGATCCACGGCGAGACAGGGGTGGGCAAGGAGCTCCTGGCCAGAACGCTCCACTTCGCGGGACCGCGGCGGGACAAGCCGTTCGTGGCCGTGAACTGTGCCGCGATCCCCGAGGAGCTGTTCGAGTCGGAGCTGTTCGGATACCGGCGGGGCGCGTTCACCGGGGCGACCGAGCCGCGACGCGGCCACTTCCAGATGGCGAGCGGCGGCACGCTCCTCCTCGACGAGATCGGGGAGATGCCGCTCGGGCTCCAGTCGAAGCTCCTGCGGGCCATCGAGGAGAAAAGGATCACGCCGATCGGCGCCGAACGACCGGTCGACATCGACGTGCGGTTCATCGCCACGACGAACCAGGAGCTCCGCGAGGTCGCCGAGCGTGGGGGATTCCGCCGCGACCTCTTCTACCGCCTCGCGGTGTTCCCCATCCGCGTCCCACCGCTCCGCGAGCGGGTCGAGGACATTCCCGCGCTCGCCCCGCACTTCCTGGCCGAGAGTGCCCGGCGGTGCAAGAAGACCATCCGGGGCTTCGCTCCTTCCGCGCTCGAGGCGCTGCTCCGGTACCCCTGGCCCGGGAACGTGCGGGAGCTCGAGAACGTCGTGGAGCGCGCGGTCATCGTCACCCGCGAGGACGTGATCGCGGACGTGACCCCGTTCCTGGCCCCGGGCGGCGCGGACCGGGCGGTCGTCGATCTGACCCTGCCCTTCCGGGAAGCCAAGGCCCGCGTGGTCGAGGAGTTCGAACGAGCCTACGTGGCCGGCGTCCTCGGCCTCCACGGGGGAAAGCTCTCCGCCGCAGCCCGCCACGCGGACATGGACAACAAGAACCTCTGGGAGAAGATGGTGCGCTACGGCCTCAGGTCGCGCGCCGCCGCCGGCGAGCCGCCGCCCGACACCCCGGCCTGACCGCCCCTCCCGGCCCGCGCGCCCCCGCGAACCAGGGTCCCGGTACCGCGATGTGTGGTACCGGGACCATGCTGCAGCCGGGTGGTGTGTCGGAATCATCAATCATTCCAGATAGTTTTGGCCTGACCCCGTTGGCATTCCGGATGCACAGGCCAACGCCCGGGTCTGTGCGTCCGACGCGCGACGATCGTGTCCCCAAGCCCCTGGGACCGTCCCGTGGCCAGGGTCGGTGTGGAGGAGGAGACGGATGGCCGCTCCGAGGGAAATCGACCAGAAGACGCGTGACGCGTACTGGGAGGAGACGTCCCGGTTCACCTGGCTGATCCTCGTCCTGTGGTTCGTTTCCTGGGTCG
Source organism: uncultured Candidatus Rokubacteria bacterium (assembly GCA_963812945.1). Lineage (GTDB taxonomy): Bacteria > Methylomirabilota > Methylomirabilia > Rokubacteriales > DASRDR01 > DASRDR01. Next base: position 217,470 of record CAWEXD010000008.1, read on the forward strand.
GCCCGCTCGTCTTGCACAGCTGGCTCAACTCGATCGTGATCTTCGGCTTCCCGATGTCGTTCTGGTTCGCCGGCCAGGGCTCGCTGGCGTTCTTCATCTTCCTGATCGTCTGGTACGCGGTCCACATGAACAAGCTGGACCGCAAGTACGGACTGCAGGAGGACTAGCGCCATGTCCTGGGGAAAGATCTTCGGCATCTACACCGGCTCGTTCATCCTCTTCACGGTTCTCCTGGCAATCGCCGAGTACATGCAGCTCATCCCGAACCGGGGCATCGCCTACACCTACCTGGTCGTCACCATCGGGGTGTACGCGCTCATCGGCGTCCTGAGCCGCACGGCCAAGCCGGACCAGTACTACGTGGCGGGGCGCGGCGTCCCGGCGTTCTTCAACGGCATGGCGACCGGGGCCGACTGGATGAGCGCCGCGTCGTTCATCTCGATGGCCGGCGCGCTGTACGCCACGGGGTACGACGGTCTCGCCTACGTCTCGGGCTGGACCGGGGGATACGTCCTCTTAGCGATCTACCTGGCGCCGTTCCTCCGGAAGTTTGGCGCCTACACGATCCCTGACTTCCTCGCGCTTCGATACGGCGGCAACGCAGCCCGCGTGACCGGGCTCGTCATGGCCATCGGCGCCTCGTTCACGTACCTGATCGCCCAGATCACCGGGGTCGGGATCATCATGGGGCGCTTCCTCGGGATGGACTTCAACGTCGGGGCCTTCGTGGGTCTCGCCGGGATCCTGGTCTGCTCCATGCTCGGCGGGATGCGGGCGGTGACCTGGACGCAGGTCGCCCAGTACATCATCCTCATCCTGGCCTACATCACGCCGGTGGCGATGCTCTCGTTCAAGCACTTCTCCGTGCCGTTCCCGCAGTTCACGTATGGGACGGTGCTCCAGGACATCACGAACATCGAGCGCACCCTGCAGGCGACCGGCGAGGTCAAGAAGCTCTGGGTGGACATGGCGCCGGGTGGCATGCTGAACTGGTTCGCCCTCTGCTTCTGCATGATGGTGGGGACCGCAGGACTGCCGCACATCCTGATGCGCTACTACACGACGCCGTCGGTGAAGCAGGCCCGGGACTCGGTTGGCTGGTCGCTGTTCTTCATCTTCCTGCTGTACTTCACCGCGCCCGCCTACGGCGCCTTCGCCAAGTGGACGGTGCTCAAGGAGGTCGTGGGCAAGAAGATCGCGGAACTGCCAGTGTGGGTCAGCCGGTGGGGCGACACCATCGACGGCGTGGCGAAGAACCAGCTGGGGCTTTTCGACATCGTCGACAAGAACAAGGACGGGATCCTACAACTCGGTGACTTCGTCATCAAGTCGACGGACTTCGTCGTGCTGGCGACGCCCGAGATCGCCGGTCTCCCGTTCGTGATCACGGGCCTCGTCATGGCGGGCGGCCTGGCGGCGGCGCTGTCCACGGCCGACGGGCTCCTCCTGACCATCTCGAACGCCCTGTCCCACGACCTCTACTACAAGATCCTCAACCCGCAGGCGTCGGTCGTGAAGCGGCTGACCACTGCGCGCATCCTGCTCGTGGTGGCCGCGCTCGCCGGCGCCTGGGTCGCGACGTTCCGCATCAACATCATCGTCGCCGTCGTCGCCTACGCCTTCGCACTGGCCGGCTCGGGGTTCTTCCCCGCGCTGGTCATGGGCATCTTCTGGAAGCGGGCGAACAAGCAGGGGGCCATCGCCGGCATGATCGCCGGATTCCTGACGGCGCTGATCCTGATCGTGATCGGGCGGAACTGGGGGATCTATCTCCTCGGCGTCCGCGAGGTGGGCGCCGGCGTGTTCGGTGTCCCGGTCGGGTTCATCGTGATCTATCTCGTCTCGAAGATGTACCCGCCGCCCGATCGGCAGACCATGGACCTGGTCGAGAGCGTCCGCTACCCGAAGGGCACCACGCTCAAGCTCGAAGGCATCGAGTAGCGCGCATCGCGCGTATCCGAACGGCGCGCCCGTCGGGGATTTCCCCGGCGGGCGCGCGGCGGTCATGCGACACTTCCCGCCATGGGCGTCGCCCTCCAGACGGCGAACTTCCTCCTGGCGACCGCCCAGTGGCTCATCCTGGGTCGCCTCGTCCTGCGGCTCTTCATCCGGAACCCGCAGAACGCCGTCTGGCAGATGTTCCTGATCGCGACCGACCCGCCGTACCGCGTGAGCCGCATCCTCACCGGCGGCCGCGTGCCCGAAAACTGGATCTGGCTCGTCTCCCTGCTCTGGCTCATGGTCGCCCGGATCGTGCTGACCCGCCTTGCCGCCTCGCTTCGGCCGTAGTCACGGCGATCCCGGTCTGCCTCGCGCGAACCCCTGGGTTCCGGGGACGCCTGGCGGGTAGCATGGGGGCGAGGTCTGACGCATGCCTCATCGTTTCCGATCGGCCGAGGCAACCCTCGGGCCGGGCCTAGGCTGGCTCCGGCGCATCTTGATCCTGGTCCTGGGTGTGAACGTCGTGCTGGCCTGGATGGCGATCCAGGCGTCGTTCGCCCTCGCGCACGCGGTGTGGCTCCTCGCGGCCGGGCAACTCCTGTCTCCGGCCGAGCCCAGCCGCATCGCGGGCCAGATCGTCGTCTTGAGGATCGTCCAGGCCGTCGGGTGGCTCGGGGCCGCCGGACTGTTTCTGGCCTGGATCCACCGCGCCCACCGCACGCTCGAGATCCTCGGCGTGCCCGGCGCCCGTTCTCCGCGTGACAGCGTCAGGGACCTCCTCGTCCCCGGGGCCAACGTCGCCCGGATCCCGCGGGTCGTGGCCTCGCTCTGGCGGGCTAGCGCGGGGGACCGAACTCCGTCCGCGGTGACGACCTGGGTGGCCTGGTGGTGGAGCCTGTGCCTGGCCACGGTCATCCTGGATCTGTCCACCCTCCCGCCCGGTCGGTGGCTTTTGGCGCGGCTCGGGCTCGGGGGAGGGCTGCCGGCGTCCGTGCTCGGCGAGTGCCTCCGGATCGCCGCGGCGGTCCTGACCATCGTGGTCGTGATGCGGATTGGCCGGCACCAGCGCGATCGGTGGGAGGCCTGGACCTCCCCCGCCGGGGTGACGGGTGCCTGAGCGGCCATCGGCACCCTCGGCGGTTGACCGGCCGCCGGCCGGCGCGCTTTTCGTGACGCCTGTCCGGGACTTCGTGAAGGAGCCGCCGGTGACCTGCGCGCGCGACACGACGGTCACCGAGGTCGCCCGTCTCATGTCCCGGCGGGGCGCCGGGTCGGCCGTGGTGACGGACGACGACGGTCTCCCGGTCGGCATCGTGACCGACCGGGATCTTCGCCGGAAGGTTGTGGCGGAGGCGCGGGACCCGGAGACCACCTCCGCCACCCAGATCATGTCGTCACCGGTCGTCACGGTGGCTCCGGACGCGTTCGCCTTCGAGGCGCTCGTCGAGATGACCCGGCGTGACATTCACCATCTCCCGCTCGTCAAGGGCGGGCGGCTCGTGGGTGTTGTGGCGAGCGACGACCTCCTCTTCGTTCAGACCCCTCACCCGGTGATGCTCGTGCGGGAGATCGGTCGCGCCGAGACCGTGGCCCAACTCCGTGACGCCGCCGTTCGCGTGACCGGGCTGGTCCGGCGCCTGGTGGCGGAGGGAGGTACCGCCTACGACGTGGCCCGGCTCGTGACCGAGCTGAACGACCGGCTGGTGCTGCGCTCGCTCACGCTGGTCACCGCGTCGCTGGCGGCCGAAGGCCACGAGCGGCCTCCCGGCGCCCTCTGCTGGCTCGCCTTCGGGAGCGAGGGCCGCCGAGAGCAGACGCTCAGGACCGATCAGGACAACGGCCTCGTCTACGCGGACGCGGCCGGAGAGGACCAGGCGGCCGCCGCGTTCTACCGTCGGCTGGGCGAGCGCATGACGGACGCCCTCGTCGAGGTGGGTTTCCCACCCTGCCCAGGTAACGTCATGGCCTCGAACCCGAAGTGGTGCCAGCCGCTGTCTGTCTGGGTTCGCTACTTCGGCCAATGGATGACGGAGACGACTCCCGAGCACGTGCTTGCCGCGTCGATCTTCTTCGATCTGCGGCCGCTGGGCGGAGAGGTCGACCTCGGCGGGCGTCTCGCCGATCTCATCCGGGAGACGGCGCCGAAGGAGGCGCTCTTCCTCCGGCGGATGGCCCAGGACGTCGTTGACGACCCGCTGCCCGTCGGTCTGTTCGGCCGACTCGTCGTCGAGCGCGCCGGTCCGCGGCGGGGTTCCGTCGATCTCAAGCAGGGAGGCAGCCGACAGCTCGTGGGCGCCGGGCGACTTCACGCCCTGGCCCAGGGTCTCGGCGAGACCAACACCGTCGATCGCTTCCGCGCCAGCGCCGCGGGCGGGATGCACACGGAGACCGAGATCCGCGACATCGTCGCCGCGTACCAGCATCTCCTGCGGCTCAGGCTGGTGCACCAGCTCGACCAGTTGGATCGCGGGCAAGAGGTCGACAACCACGTGCGCGTGGACCAGTTGTGGCGCGCCGATGCCGTGCTGCTCCGCGACGCGCTCCGCATCGTCGCCGAGGTGCAGCGGCGCGTCCGCCACCACTACGGCACCCACCTGCTCGGATGAGCGGGCACGAACGACCCGCCGGCGGGGCGTGCGGTGTCTCGCCCGGGGTCGCAGCTGGTGTCGGGACGGTCCCCGCCCCGGGGTGCCGCCGATGAGGTGGGTGGTCTCCAAGTGGCTGCAATGGCATGAGTGGCGGGCCGCCGCGCCCGAGGACCGCCGGCCGCTCGGCACGCTGCTCGACGACTTCGTGGCTCTCGATCTCGAGACGACGGGGCTCGACGCGGGCCGCGACGCTGCCGTGGCGGTGGCGGTCGTGCCCTTCCGGGGCGGTGAGCCCATCGGTGGCTACGAGACGCTTGTCAACCCCGGGCGTCCCATCCCGGTCGCCTCGACGCGGATCCACGGGATCACGGACGAGATGGTCGCGGCAGCTCCGCCGTTCGGAGAGCTTCTGGACGAGATCGAGGCCGTGTGCGGCCAGCACGTGATCGTGGGTCATGGGGTTGCCTTCGACCTTGCGATCGTGGAGCGAGCCCGGCGAGCGCATCGCCGCCCGCCGCTCCCGAACACGGCGCTCTGCACGATGCGACTCGCCGCGGCGCTCCACCCGGGCTGGGCCGACGTGACCCTGGAGGCGCTCGCCGCGCGGCTCGGGGTGCCGGTCGTGGGGCGCCACACGGCCCGGGGTGACGCGCTGGTCGCCGGAGCGATGATGCTCGGCCTACTGCCCCAGCTGGCCCGCCGCGGACATCGCACCCTAGCCGACGCCGTCTGGTTCCAGCGCAGCGTGCTGCTATAGGATGAGCGCCAAGGAGACGACGATGCCGACCGGGTTCGATGCGGGGGCGTACCTCCCGCGCGAGGTGTACGAAGGGATTACCGCGATCCGCGTCCGCCAGCCGGGCTTCGCCGACGGCGAGGCCGACCGGCGTGCGCGGCGGCGTGCCACGGCGCCCGACGGCAAGCTCGTCATCCTGGCGGTCGACGATCCTGGCCGTGCGAGCCTCGGCTGGCCGGACGATCCGATGGCGATGGGGGGCCGGCACGAATGCCTGGCCCGCATCCTCCGCGTGCTGAGCCATGCCGGGGTCGACGGGGTGATGTCGACGCCCGATGTCGTCGAGGACCTCCTGATCCTGGCCGGGCTCATCCGCGAGCGCGGCGGGCAGAGCCCGCTCGACGAGCGCCTTCTCATCGGCAGCATGAACCGTGGCGGGCCCCCGGGGACTGTCTCGGAGATGGACGATCGCCTCACCGCCTTTGCGCCTCGCCGGATGGCGGTGCTCGGCCTGGACGGCGGGAAGCTCACGGTGCGGATCGACCCCACCGGCTCTCTGGCGACGATCGCCAACATCGAAAGTTGCGCCCGGGCGGTGAGTGACTTGGCCGAGGCGAGCCTCCTCGTGTTCCTCGAGCCGCTTCCGGTCTTGCGCGAGAACGGCGCCGACGCGGCCGTCCGCACACCGCGGGCGCTCGCGGAGGCCGTGAGCGCGGCGTCCGCCATCGGCGCGAGCTCGCTCTACACGTGGCTCGTGCTCCCCGCGTGCCCCGACTTCGCCGAGGTCGCCCGGGCCACGACGCTGCCGCTGGTGATCCGGAGCGGCGAGGCGGCCGGCGACCCGCGGCCGGTGCTCACGATGCTGGAGGACTTCCGGCGCGGCCTGGCGGCGGGGCCGAACGTCCGGGGCGCCGTGATCGGTTCGGGCGTGCTCTATCCCGGCGCCGACGATCCGCGTGCCGTCGCGGCCGCGGTGACGGCGATCGTCCGTGACGGGGCGAGTGTCGAGGAGGCGCTTGCCGCGATGGAGGCCGAGCGCGGGAAGGATCCCGAGCTCGTCTGACGACAGAGCGCCCGCGGCCGGCCGCGGGCAGGGAGAGGCCGATGCGCGAGCCGCTTCGCTTCGAGGGTGTCATGCCCGCCAACCTGTTGCCCTTTCGCGGGGACCTGTCCATCGACGAGTCCGTCTACCGCCGGCACCTCCGCTGGCTCGCCGACACGCGGGGGGTGACGGGGCTCGTCGTCAATGGCCATGCCGCGGAGGTGGCCTCGCTGGACCGTGACGAGCGCCGGCACGCCCTCGCCATCGCGCTCGACGAGGTCGCGGGGAGGGTGCCGGTGGTGGCGGGCGTCTACACGGACGGGACGGCGGAGGCCGTGCGGCTCGCGCGGGACGCTCGGACGGAAGGGGCGGCGGGCATCCTGCTGTTCCCGCCAACCCTGTTCATGTGGGGGGCGCAGGCGAAGCCCGACATGGTGATCCGCCACGTGAGCGAGGTCGCCGCGGGGGCCGACATCCCGATCATCGTCTTCGAGTATCCGCCGGCGTCGGGCATCGGCTACGCGCCGGAGACCCTGGCGCGCCTCTGCGAGATCCCGCAGGTGGCCGGGGTCAAGGACTGGTCGAACGACGTCGTCGCGTTCGAGCGGAACCTGCGGGCGATCCGGGCCACGGGACGGCCGGTGGCGGTGCTGTCGTCGTTCACGATGTCGCTGATGGCGAGCTTCCTCCTGGGCGCCGACGGCGCCATCTCGGGGATGGGCAGCGTCGTGGCGGACCTCCAGGCGGACCTCTACGACGCGTGCCGGAAGGGCGACCTCGAGGCGGCGCGGGGGATCAACGATCGCCTCGATCCCCTGGTGCGTGTCTTCTACGCGCCCCCGTTCGTGGACATGCACAACCGGATGAAGGAGGCGCTGGTCATCCTCGGCCGCATTCCGGCCGCCCACGTCCGGCCTCCGCTCACCCCGATCCCGGAGCGGGAGCGCGAAGCCATCCGCGCCGCGTTGGCTGGGGTCAGATTTTGACTTCCGGACAATTCACTTGGCGCCGCGCGGAAGTGTCCCGAAGTCAAAGTCTGACCCCATGACCAGCGCGGTGGGGCGCCAGGCGGCGAGGCGGAGCGCCTCGGCGGCGTCGGGGACGACGCCCAGGTAGCAGTCCAGTCCCACGTCGCGGCAGGCGGCCACGTCGGGCTCGAGGACGAGCCCCGCGTCCAGGTAGAGCGCGGTGAGGACGCCCGGCGGCGCGAGAGCGTTCGGGGCGATGAGCCGCCCGGTGACGCAGGCGCCGAGCCCGAGGTCCCCGTCGATCGCCCGGCAGCGGAGCAGGGCATGGTGGTCGTAGGAGACGACCAGCGCCCGGTCGGCCGCCCCGTACAGGTGGAGCAGCCCCAGCGCGCGCTCCTCGATGCCCGGGTAGACGTCCGAGCCGGCTCCGAGCGCCACCACGAATCCCAGCCGGTCGCGAAAGCGCTCGAGCACCTCCGGGAGCGTCTGGATCCGCTGCCCGCGAAACCGCCAGCCGAACCACCGGCCGGCGTCGAGACGCTTGAGCTCCCGGACCGTTCGCTCGCGCACGCGCCCCCGGCCGTTCGTCGTCCGCTCGAGGCGGGCGTCGGCGACGACGACGAGCTGCTCGTCCGCGGATTCGTGGACGTCGAGCCAGAGGGCGTCGGCGCCCGCGGCGACCGCCGCCTCGTAGGCCGGGATCGTGTGCTCGGGCGCGACCGCGGCCGCTCCACGGTGGGCGACGACGATCGGCCGGGAGGGGGCCGGGTGGCTCGTCGTTGTCACGGCCGGAGCGGGCGTGTCACGATGAGCCCGTGCGTCCGGTCCCCTTCTGGTTCCTCGAGGCGTGCCGGCCCGGGGTGTGGGCGGCGGCGCGGGCGCTCCTCCGCATCCGCTTCGAGGGCGTCGAGCACGTGCCCGAGACCGGCGCGGTCGTGATGGCGCCGAACCACGTCTCGTTCATGGATCCGATCCTGGTGACGATCCCCGTTCACCGCGCGCTCCACTACATGGCGCTCGAGCCGTTCTTCCGGGTGCGCGGGCTCGGCGCGCTCATGCGCTGGGCTCGCGCGTTCCCGGTCCAGGAGGGCGAGCCCGACGGGCCCGCGGTTCGCCGGGCGCTCCGGCTCCTGCGTCAGGGCGAGCCGCTCGTGATCTTTCCCGAGGGCGGGCGCTCGCCCGACGGGCGGCTCCAGCCGTTCCGTCCCGGCGCATTCCGGCTCGCCCTGGCCACGGGAGCGCCGGTGGTGCCCGTCACGATCGTGGGCGCGTTCGAGGCCTGGCCGGTCGGGCGCCGTCTCCCGCGTCCAGGCCGGGTCACCATCACCTACCATCGAGCGCTCGACGGATCGGCCGTCGCGGCCGTCGCGGACCGGAAGGCGCGGCCCGAGGCCTTGATGGAGCTGGTGCGCGACCGGGTCGCCTCCGGGCTCCCGGCCTGACCGCGCGGCCCGGCTCCCTCCCGGATACACGGGGCGGGCACTACTGCGGAAACTTGGCGCGGAGCCCCAGGATGTCGACCGTCGTGTGCCCGGCGGCGAGGGCCTTCTTGACCTGCTCCTCGCGCTCGTGGATCAGGCGGATGCGCTCCGCGACGGCCAGAGCCTGCTCGCGCGGAATCACCACGACGCCGTCGTCGTCACCCGCCACGAGATCCCCGGGGCGGACGAGCACGCCGCCGCACTGGATCGGCACCTGGACCGGACCGAGGGTCTCCTTGACCGGTCCCCGTGCCGTCGCGCCGCTCGCGAACACCGGGAGACCCTGGGCGGCGAGGGCGGCCGAGTCCCGCACGAGCCCCTGGAGCACGATGCCGGCCACGCCACGCAGGCGCGCGGCGTACACGAGGATGTCCCCCAGCATTGCGGTGTCGCGCCCCGAGCCTGCATCGATCACGAGCACGTCCCCGTGCGCCGCCAGCTCCACGGCCCGGTGGATCGTGAGGTTGTCCGCGGGCCAGCAGCGCAGCGTGAACGCGGGCCCGAAGCACTGCATGCCGGCCGCGACCGGCCGGATCGCCGGATCCATGTTGCCCCAGCGGCCGAGGGCGTCCGACAGCATGGCTGTGGGCGCCGACGTGAGCACCTTCACCACTTCCGGATCCAGGACGGGCGGCGCCGCGGTCGGCGAGGGAGTCGGCTCGCTCACGAGGGCCACCCTAGCGGATCGCGCTCAGACCTGTCAACGCGCGCTCCGGGCCGGGCGAGGGCTCAGTCCGCGTAGACGGTCAACTCGTGGACGGACCAGTCGTGGACGGGGTCGCCTCGCGTCAGGGTGAGCCGAAGCGCGCGGAGCACGGTCGGCGCGAAGTCGAGTCTCACCGATTCGACCCCGTCCCGGAGGAGCGCGATTCCCCCCCAGCGGAGGCCACCCTCGGTGGAGATGCGCGCGGCGAGCGGTCGCCAGACGGCGCCGTCCATCGAGCCTTCGAGCGTCACCGAGCGCGGCCAGTCCGACGGCGTGCGCGTCCACACGCGCACGGCGCGCACGGGCGCGGTCGTGCGGAGATCAACCCGGAGCCAGTCGCCCGGGGTCTGTGGCCGGCCGGTCGCCCACCGTGTGGAGCGGTCGCCATCGAGAGCCAGGCGCGCCTGCTCCGGGTGGAGTGAAGCAGTCAGCGCGACGTGGCCGGGTGCGAGAGACGCGCCCGGCTGCTCGGCGAGCGCCAGAGGCCGGAGCAGCACGAGCTCCCCGACTGCCTCGCGCACGACAGGCCGACCGAGCGCCTGCACGACTCGCACGACCCCCTCCGCGTCCACCGGCTCGAGGAGGGCGCCGGCGCCCGGCGTCCAGTCGACCGGCGCGGTCAGATCGGCCCGCGGCCCCACCCAGCCGGCCGCGTCCAGATTCAGGTTGGCCGGCACGACGCGCATGCCAGGGTCCGCGAGCGCCACGGCGCTTCCCCAGCCGTGATCGGCGTACAGCCGCCGGACGCCCGCGCTCCGCACTGCCCGGGCAATCTCTGCACCGTCGCGCCACGCGGCCGGCTGCAGTGGCGCGGACGGCTCCTGCCCGTAGACGAACAGCTCCGTAATCGTCCACGGCCAGCGCGCCTCGAGGCCGGTCTGGGTGATGCGCAGATAGCGGGCGGAGGTCGGCGCGAATCGGAGCTCGACCCGTCCGCTCCGGACCCGACCCATGGGTCGGCCAGCCGACCAGTAGAGTGGGCCCACGTAGCTCGGAACCTCGAGCAGTCGACGCCAGTCCGAACGGTCGGTCGCGGCCTCGAGCGTGAGGCCGGCCGGCACCTCCTCGTAGACACGCGGCAGCCAGCGCACCATCGCGACCGGTCGCACGGCACCGAGATCGACCTCGACCCATTCGCCACCCCGCATCGAACCACCGGTGCGCCACGCGGTCCCCGCATCGCGATCGAGGATCCAGGCTGTTCGGGCCCCGTTCTCGCTGGCGGTGACCCGGAGCGTGTCGGGGTCGAGCTCGCGCAGCGGCACGCGCGTGGCGGCGAAGTTCGCGAAGACTCCCCCGAGGGGTGGGTAAGGGCGATACTCGAAGCGTGGGCCGAGAGCCCCCAGGCTTTGCCGGAGAGCGGTCCCGGACCCACTGACCCACCATCCCATGGTGGTGGGCGGTGCGGCGTCGACCGCCCGGGCGTGCCGGGGAATCGTTTCCGCGTAGTGGTTCGACACGATCACGCGTTCGGCGGACACAAAGGTCAGATCGCGCCGCTCGGTACCCGATTGGTACAGCCGGATGACGCCATCCCGGACCAGCGCCTCGGCGACGCTGCGTTGCACGGCGGCCGGCGCCAGCTCCAGGAGGATCGGAGCCGGCAATGGAGGGTTGCCGCGAAGCAAACCACGGGCGATTCCGGCGCAGTGGGTCGTGATCAGGATGGCTCCCAGCAGGACGCCCATGCCGCGCCCGGGCAACGCGGCGAGTCCCGCGGCGGCGACCGCCGGCAGGGCGGTCCAGATGGGGGTGAGGTAGAAGACTCCTGGCCACAGGAGGTCCCCGTACCGTGACGCGACCACGGCCCCCAGGTTCACCGCGATCACACAGCCGAGCGCGGCCAGGTCAGCTTGCTGACGCCGGTCGGCCCGGCTTGCGTTCACTGCGACGAAGGCGAGCCCGACGTAGACCACGGTCAAGACGGAAGTCAGCACGTCGAGACCCGGGTTGAGCTCGAGGGGCACGCCGAGCAGGACCGGCCAGGCTCGGGCAAGACTGGACAGGTGTGCCAGCGCACCTTCGACCCCGACTCGTACGTCGAGCGGCGGGACCGGCGACCCCCGGCGCAGCGTGAACGCGTAGAGGAGATGTGGAAGGGCGCCGAGAACGAAGCCGAGCAGCGGCAGGACGATCTCAGCCCGGCTACGGGGTCGGTACCGGCCAAGCGCAAGCCGCAGGATCACGGCCGGCAGATAGACGATCGTCAGGAAATTCGTCCAGTAGCCGAGACCCATGACGAGCCCCAGCACCCCGAGTCGTCGCGCGGCTGTCGAGGAGGAGGCCTCGGGAATGCGACGCGCGAGGAGCAATGCGAGGGTCCCCAGGACCAGCGCCAGGTGGTAGTGGAGCCGGGCCTCCTGCGCCCACCAGAGCGCAAAATCGGGCGGCACGGCGAACCACAGGGCCGCGAAGCCCGCTGCGCGCGGGCCCCAGGCCTCCCAGGTCAGGCGCACCACCAGCCCCACCCACGCGATGGACAGCAGGAGACTGACCAGTTCCAGGGTGGAGGGGGCGACGCCGAGGAGCGCGTACGCCACGCTGGCGAGATACACGTCGGCGGCGGTGCCCATGAAAGACTGCCCGGCAAAATAGACTGGGAACTCCCCGTGGAAGGCTGAGAGACCGTTCACTCCGATGGCCGCCTCGTCCACGCTCACACCGGACCCACGGAGGAGGAGCGCGAGGCGCACGGTGGCGGCGAGGGCGAGCACGAGCCACACCGAGCGGACACACGCCGCGCGGCCCGGTCCCCACGATGCCGCGTCGATCACGGGCCCAATTTAGACCATTCGCTCGCGTACGATCAGCACGTCGCGCACCGGTCTCGGCGGGAGAGCCGACAGCGCCTCAGCGGTGCCGGAACCACGCACGCCCGGCGTTCAGCGCGACGATCCAGGCGACCCCGCCGCCCACGAGCCAGAGGATCGACAGCACGAGGTCCCGCGTCAGCTCCCCTCGCTCGAAGTGCGGCCAGACCCACCAGAGCCCGAACAGGAGGGCGCCCAGCCAGACGGCCATGAGCACCCCCCACAGGAAGGCAAGCATCGGGACGGTCAGCGCGGGTGGCCGCGGGTCCCGCGGCCACCCGCCGGAGGGATCACGGGCACAAGAGCTTCGCCTGCTTGCAGGCCTCGACGGGCAGCACGGTGACCGCCCAGTAGCCGACCCCGCCGAACCCGGTAACGACCGTGATCCAGAGGAGCGCCGTGTTCAGCCGGCTGACCTTGAAGCCGTCGGGCAGCCGCCGGTTGTTGATCAGCCAGATCTGCCACGCTCCGATCGACCGGTAGACCAGGGCCGAGATAGCCACCCCGATCCACAGGATGAACGGCTGGGCGACGGTGATCAGGTAGAAGCCGGCCAGGACGGCTGCCGTGACGACGATGAAGTAGTAGAAACGGTACGGTCGTCGCGTCTTCCCCCCCTTGGTGACCGCGATCGCGTCGCAGGTCGTCCGCCCGATGAACGTGTCGTAGAAGGGGAACTGGGCGTCGTAGAGCGTCACCATGATGAAGAGGAGCATCAGCCAGCCTGCCATCGGCCCCATGACGCCCTGGGCGATGGTGGCCATCTGGATCGGCACCATGACGCCGCTCGGGACCTTGCCGGTCTTCAGGAAGTCTTCGTGGAGATACGCGAGCCCCGCGACCGAGTAGAGATAGGTCATGATGACCCCGCCGATGATGGCCCACCAGAGGATCAGGCTGTAGCCGCCCAGCTTGACCCACTGGTCCATCTTGCGGCGCTCCTCCGGGTCGTTCGTGTTCCAGCGGATCTCCTCGGCGGTGATCTTCTCGGGAGGCCGGAGCACGCCGGTGACGCGGCCGGCATGGCGACCCATTCCGAAGCCCGCCTCGATGACCCAGAAGCTCACCCACATGAGGCTCCCGCCCGGCTGGTTGAACAGCGCCAGCGCGAGGGTCTTTTCGAGTTGCTGCGGGTAGCCCTCCCGGAGGAACGTCACGCCGAGGTACCCCATCAGGACCTGCCAGTAGTGGTGGGGCTTGGCCGCGATCAGGGTGATGACGAGGACCAGGAAGATGTTGGCGAACATGATCACCGTGAAGAACTTCGCCATGAACCCGTACGTGCGGTCGGAGAAGTAGAAAACGACCAGCACGGCGAGCAGCGCGATGACCGACCAGATGTAACTCGCCGGCAAGCCCCAGGCCTGGAGCGCCTTCGGCGTCGAGATGCCGGTGAAGCGCTCGGCCGCCACGACAGCCCCGCCCATCCAGGCCGGCCAGGCCCAGGTCAGGATCGCCGCGATCGCCCAGAACCACGGCCAGAAGTTCCGCGGCGCGAGGTCAGCCGTCGCCGCGAAGAACGAGCGGCCGGTGCAGACGCTGTACTTGATGCACTCGTAGACGAGGGCCGTCTCCAGCACGACGGAGACCGTCATGAGCCAGTGCATGTGGAGCGTGCCGCGCGCGGCGACGTTCGGCAGGAGGTAGGCCTCGCCGCCGCCGATCGAGATGCCGAAGTTGATCGCCTGCGGGCCGAGCGCGGCCAGCATGCCCGCGAGGGTCAGGGGGAAGGGATTGGGGACCTTGTGGAAGCCCCCGGCGTGTCCGGCGCCCACGCCCGCTGGCATGGGAGAGGTCGCGGTCGCGACTCGGTCGGCCATGACACCCTCCTTCTCGGGAGTGTCCCGGAGAGGAGCGACATGTCCCGGGCGCCCCCCGGCGACCGGCCCTGGGAGTGACGACGGGTCGCGAGGGGGCGGTTCGTCGCGCGGCGCCCGGCATCGTGGCGGCCCGCGGGCACGGCGCCGTCCGGGCCGACCCTGGCGGTCAGCGCCGCGACAGGAGGATTGTCCGGAGACAGCGTTCGGGAGCATATCGCCCTCCCGAGAGCCGGACGGATCCACGACGGTCGGCGGGAGTATTCGCCACCCGGCGGCGGGCTGTCAAGAGCCCGCCGCCACCAAGCAGGCCTAGAAGGGAAGCACCGGGCCCGGGGCGGTGGGGACCCACCAGCCCACCGGCATGAACACCGTCGAGTGCGCGTGCGCGAGGCGGCCGCGCCAGTCCATGAGGATCAGACCGCCGCTCCCGTGCCCCTCCTCGCGGACGATGTCGAGGGCCACCTCCGCCGCCAGCTGCGGGTCGTCGAGCTCCTTCAGCATGTCCAGCACCGTCTTGGCGAGCACCGTGCGGATGAACGCCTCGCCGTGCCCCGTCGTCGACACCCCGCCCAGCCGGCTGTCCGCGTAGGTGCCGGCGCCGATCAGGGCGGAGTCCCCGACCCGCCCGGGGCGCTTGCCCGTGTAGCCTCCGGTCGACGTGCCGGCCGCGATCCGGCCGCGGACGTCGATCGCCACGGCTCCCACCGTGCCGCCCACGGTCTTCCCCACGGGCCCGCCCGGTGTTCCGGAGACCCCCGGGACCGGTGTGACGCCGCCGTCCCGGCGCGCCGCCAGATGCTCGGCCAGGCGCCGGCGCTGCGGCTCGGTCACGAGCGCGTCCGAGGAGCAGAGCGGCACTCCCTGCTCGCGGGCGAAGTCGAGCGCGCCGTCGCCGACGAGCAGCACGTGCCGGCCGTCGTGCAGGATCCGGCGCGCGAGGCCGATGGGGCTCAGGACGCCGCTCACGGCCCCCACGGCGCCGGCCTGGAGGTCGTCGCCCTCCATGATCGAGGCGTCGCACTCGACCGTGCCCCGCTCCGTCAAGGCCGAGCCGTGCCCGGCGTTGAAGCGCGGATGCTCCTCCATGGCCCGGATGGTGGCCTCCACCGCGTCGAGCGCCGAGCCACCGTCCCGGAGGACCGCCTGTCCCCGGCCGAGGGCCCCCTCGAGGGCCGCCCGGTACGTGGGCTTGTCGTCCGGGTCGCCTCCGGCACCGCCGTGGGCGATGAGCGCGGGAACCATCGGCCCTATCATAACGGGGGACATGGATCTCCGGACGCTTCAAGAGCGCATCGTGACGTGCCGGCGCTGCCCGCGCCTCGTGCGGCACCGGGAGGCCGTCGCCGCGCCGCCGCCCCGGCGCTTTCTCGGGGAGTCGTACTGGGCGCGTCCCGTCCCGAGCCTCGGGACGGCATCGGCGCGGCTCCTCCTCGTCGGCCTGGCCCCCGCCGCTCACGGAGGGAACCGCACGGGCCGCATGTTCACCGGCGACGCCGCGGGCGGAAGCGGCGAGTGGCTGGCGCGGACCCTTCACCTCCACGGCTTCGCGACGCAGCCGACGTCCCGGCACCGGGGGGACGGGTTTCGGCTGGTGGACGCGTACATCACCGCCGCAATCCACTGCGCGCCGCCGGACAACCGGCCGACGCCGGCCGAGCTCGACCGCTGCGCCGGCTATCTCCACGACGAGCTCCGTCTCCTGCGGCGCGTCCGGGTCGTGGTGGGGCTCGGGCGGATCGGGTTCGAGGCGTACCTCTCTGCGGCGGCGGCGGTCGGGTGGCCGGTGCCGAGACCCCGCCCGCGCTTCGCCCACGGGGCGAGCGTCGAGCTGCCCTGGGGGGTGACGCTCCTCGCGACCTACCATCCCAGCCGTCAGAACACGCAGACCGGGCGCCTCTCGTGGCCCATGTTCGATGCGGTGTTCGCGGAAGCCCGGCGACGTCTGTCCGAGGCGCCCATGGCCCGGCGGCGCTCGGCGCCACCGCCCGGACCCGCCCGACCCGGCTGAGCCTTCAGCCCGTCCGGACGCGGCCCGTCAGGGCGAGCCACAGCCCGCCGAGGATGAGCGCCCCGCCCCCGGCCGTGAACGCGGTCGCCGGCTCACCCAGCCAGGTGACGCCGAGGAGGGCGCCGACGAGGGGCTGCACGTTGAGGAAGATGGCCGCGCGCGCGGCGGTCACCCGCTCGAGCGCCCAGTTCCAGACGAGGTATCCCAGCCCCGTGATGACCACGGCGAGGTAGAGCCCCGCGGCCACGGCGGCGGCGCTCCAGACCGGGCGCCGACCGGCTAGCCACTCGACGAGCACGAGCGGCGCGGTCGTCGCCACGCCCCAGAGGAGCGACCAGGCGGTGACCCGGACGCTCGAGTGCCGCGCGAGGACGGCCCGCCCGATCAGCGAGTAGGCCGCGTAGCCGACCCCGGAGAGGAGGAGCAGGAGGTCTCCTCGCCAGCGAGGAACGAGCGCCACCGTCACGCCCGGAATGCCGTTGACCACCACGATGGTCGCCCCGAGGAGCGCCAGCAGCGTGCCCCAGGCTTCCCGGCGCGTCAGCCGCTCCCCGAGCACGAGGGGTGACAGCGCCACCATGGTCACGGGCTCGACCGCGATGAGGAGCGCGCCGTTCGTGGCGGTCGACCAGGCGAGCCCCCAGTGGGACGCCGCCGTCGCGAGCGTGAACCCGACGAAGCCCATCCAGAAGAGCGCCCAGCGGTCGGCCCGGGAGACGCGGGACCTGCGCGGGCCCGGCCGCACCAGACCGACCGGTGCCAGGATGAGCCACCCGATGGCGAGGCGCCCGAAGGCGAGCGTGACCGGACCCAGGTCGTCCACCGCCAGCCGCACGGCGACGTACGAGGTCCCGAACACCGCGTTCGCGGTGAGCAGAACGAGGTCGGCCGGCGTCACGCGGACGTCAGGGCGACGTCAGAGATAGGCGAGCAGCCGCCCGCAGGAGACGACGCCGATCCAGAGCAGGAGCGACGCGACGGCCGACACGCGCGCCATCGCGGGCGCCGGCGTCGAGCGGTCCCAGGTCCCGATCGACCGGAACGTCCAGCGATGAAAGGCCCAGGCGTTGAGCCCGGCCAGGACGATCAGGGAGAGCTTCACCCAGAAGGCGGGGTTCGCGATCCACTCGGTGGCGTGCGCCGCGAACATGCCGAACCCGGAGGGCACGACGAGGAGGAGCCCGGCGCGCGACCACGGGAGAAGATGGCGCGCCAGGTCCGACACCGGGATGCGCGGCGAGAACCCGAGGAGCCGGAGGTCGAACATCACGGCGGCGCCGACGAGCAGGACGAATCCCAGGATGTGCGTGATCTCGACGATCGGGTAGAGCCAGAGCCAGTGGCGCATCGCGGCCGCGAAGCCGCTGGACTCGAGCCAGACCAGCCAGGCCGGGCCCTCCGGCGGGTGCACTAGCGCGACCGATCCGATGGCGGGCGCGTCACCGCAGCTGGATCGTCTTGCCGTCGATGGCGATCCACTCCGCCCGCATCTCGTCCGGATCGGTCCGGCTGGGATAGCCCATGACTGTCGCCGCGACTCCCGACTTGAGCGTCGCTGCCGGCAGTCCGCGGTTCTCCATCCGGGACGGCGGCGCCAGCGTCACCACCCACTCCTTCTCAGGCGTGGCGAGACGCACGTAGCCGTGCGGATGCTCGTAGCCGGACACCTTGATCGTCCCGGCGAGGGTCAGGGGCTTGCTGGCGTCGTAGCCGCTCCACCCATGATGGGCGAGCGCGGCGGTGGCGCAGATCAGCGCGAGAGCCAGCCCCGCGACGGCCGGCATCCTGTCTCGGGTCTTCCGTCGAAGCATGGTCACCTCCGCAGCAGGAACGTCTCCCGCTATTGAACCACGGTGCCACCGGCTCCGCCACCGCGTCACCACAACGGCCCCCGGCGGATCACGAGCGGCACGGGTCCCGGCCGACGCATGGCCGCTCGGGCCGCTGCCGTCGCCGTCGGGTCGACGGTCATGCTCTGGGGATCGATGACCACCCCGTAGTCCTGTCGAGCGCCTTCGAGCGAGACGTAGTCCTCCACGACGTCCCGGAGCACCGCCCGGGGATCGCGCTCCCAGGGCGGGCCGTAGCCGCCGGCGCCGGACTGCTGGAACGAGACGACGTCGCCGTACTCGATGGTGTCCGAGGCCTTCGAGTGGACGCGGCGCTCGGACGGGGTGCCCGGGTTCACCAGCGTGACCCCGGGCTTCCCGGGCTGCCCGCCGAAGAGACCCCACGGCCCGAAGCGATGACGCTCCGTGTTGTTCGTGAGCCGGCCGCCCCGGAGGAAGAAGCGGAGATCCCGCCGGATGCCGGTCCCGCCGCGATGGCGCCCCGCCCCGGCGGAATCCCGGATCAGCTCGAAGCACTCGATGAGGACCGGCTGATTGGCCTCCTGGGACTCCACGGGGATATTGGACGCGTTGAACGCCATCGACATGGCCTCGCAGCCGTCCCGGCCGGAGCGGGCCGCGGTCCCGGAGAGGATCAGCTCGTACACCACCGTGCGGCGGTTCCGCCGGGGATCGAAGCCCCCGCACGTCGGGTTCGCGAAGTGCGAGCCGGCCGCGGTGACGCGGTCGGGCAGCGCGGGCGCCAGCGCCCCGATCACCGCGTCGAAGATCCGGTAGCAGAACACGGCCCGCGGCCCCCCGCCCGCCGGCGGGCGGGGGTTGAGGAACGAGCCGAGGGGGGCCTCGATCCGGACGGGCCGGAAGGCCCCGTCGTTCTGCGGGCCGTACGGGTCGGTGAGGCACTTCATGGCCGCATAGCAGTACGACCGCGTGTAGTTGATGTACGAGTTCATCCCCGACTCGGTCTGCGGCCCCGTACCGTCGAAGTCGATCGCAACATCGTCGCCGCGGACGGTGACCGTGACGGCGAGCCGCATCGGCTCGGTGCCCGGCCCGCAGTCGTCCATGTGGTCCTCGAACGAGTACACGCCGTCCGGGATCGCCCGGATGGCGTCGCGAACCTTGACCTCCGTCCGGTCCATGATCTCGGCCATCGCCGCCTGGACGGTCTCGTGACCGTACCGGCGCGCGAGCTCGACCATCCGCAGCTCGCCCACGCGGAGCGAGTTCCGCTGGGCGCGGAGGTCGCCCAGCATCGACTCCGCCATCCGCGTGTTCGCCAGCACGATGGCGAGGATGTCCTCCTGCTCCTCGCCGCCCTTCCACGGCCTGACTGGGGGAACGTGCAGGCCCTCCTGGAAGTAGTCGAAGACGCCCTCGACGGCCTGGCTCCCGGGCCGCATGCCTCCCACGTCGGTGTGATGGAGGATGTTGGCGGCGAAGCCGATGAGCCGGCCGTCCTCGGTGAACGCGGGCTGGATCATGAAGAAGTCGGGGAAATGCCCGGAGCCGAGGAACGGGCTGTTGAAGAGCACCACGTCGCCGGGCCGGAGCCTGTCACCCGGGAACGCCTCGATGGCGTGCTTGGCGGCGAACGACATCGCGCCCATGTGGCCGGGGCTGTAGGGTCCCTGGGCGACCATCCGGCCCGCGGGGTCGAAGAGGCACACCGAGAAGTCCTGGCCCTCGCGCGCCTGCTGGGAATGCGCCGTCCGGTGCACGGTCGTGCCCACCTCCACCGTGATCGACTGGAGCGCGCCCCAGATGACGCCGAGGGTGATGGGATCCACGCTCACTACGGTACCCTCCGACGGCCTGCGGCCTGTGGCGCTCCGCGCGAGTCGATCGGACGGCCTTCATCGGACGGCCTGCGGCCTGTGGCGGCCTGTGGGGTCATGCGACGCTCACGATGAGGTTCGCCCACGGGTCGACTTCGGCAGTCGTCCCCGGCGGCAGGACGGTCGTCGACTCGGGCTCCTCCACCACGGCAGGTCCCTCGAGCCGCGCCCCGACGGGCAGGCGGCGTCGGTCGTACACCGGGCACCGGGCGTAGCCGCGCGTTTCGGGGAAGTACACGGGGCGGTCCGGCTTGCGGGCGTCCGTGACGTCACGGGTGCCCGGACGGTGCTCGGGAAGCCGCACCTCGGGCCCGGTGCCCGTCGCGGTGACCGCCACGGTCACGAGCTCGAGGGCGGCCTTGGCGTCCGAGTATCCGTAGCGCTGGGCGTAGACGCGGTCGAACGCCGCGCGAAGCGCGGCCGCCGTACGGCCGTCGACCGGCCCGTCGGGGATCGGGACGGTCAGCTCGTAACCCTGGCCCACGTACCGCATGTCGGCGGTCCGTCCGAGCGAGATCGTTCCGGCCGCGCCGGCCTCCCGGACGACGGCCGCGGCCTGGTCCGCCATCTCGCCCAGGATCCGGGCGAGATGCTCGGCGTCCAGCGCGTCGAGCCGCGTGACGCAGGAGCGCGAGAGATCGAACTTGACCTCGGCCGCGAGGAGCCCGATGGCGGAGGTCACGCCCGCGGCCGCCGGGAGGATCGCGCGCGGAATGCCCAGCGCCTGGGCCAGCCGGCACCCGTGAACCGGGCCCGAGCCGCCGAACGCGACGAGGGCGAGCCCGCGCGGGTCGTACCCGCGCTCGATCGACACCACGCGGGTGGCCAGCTCCATGTTGGTCGTCACGATCTGGTGGATGCCCCACGCCGCTTCCGGGACCGCGAGGCCGAGAGGTCGCGCGACGCGCGCCTCGATGCCCTGGCGCGCCCCCTCGACGTCGAGGCGCATGCGGCCGCCGAGGAAGTACTCGGGGTTGAGGTAGCCGAGCACGAGGTTCGCGTCGGTGACGGTCGGCTCGGTCCCGCCGAGGCCGTAGCAGATGGGCCCGGGGGCGGCGCTCGCCGAGTCGGGCCCGACCTGGATCACGCCCATCTCCGCCCGGGCGATCGAGCCGCCGCCGGCGCCGATCTCCACGAGGTCGATGGCCTGGATGTTCATCGGGATCCCGCTGCCCGGCTGGAGCCGGATACGGTGCAGCTCGAACTCGCGGATCGTCTGGGGGACGCCGCCGGCGATCAGCGAGAGCTTCGCGGTCGTGCCGCCCATGTCGAAGGCCACCAGGTCGGCGTGTCCCGTGAGCCGGCCGTACACCGCCGCCATGAGCGCGCCGGCGGCCGGGCCGGACTCGATCATCCGCACGGGGAAGCGGGCCATCGTCTCCGCGGAGGCGATCCCGCCGCCGGACTGCATGACGAAGAGCCGCCCGCTGTAGCCGAGTCGCCGGAGCGCCGCCTCGAGATGCTCGAGATAGTCGCGCACCGCGGTCATCACGTACGCGTTGACGACCGTTGTTGAGGTCCGCTCGTACTCGCGGATGACGGGGGAGACCTCGGACGAGAGGCTCACCGCGACGTGCGGCGCCTCCTCGCGGACGATCTCCGCCGCGCGCCGCTCGTGCGCCGGGTTGACGTAGGCGTGCAGGAAGCAGATCCCGAGCGAGGCCACCCCGCTCCGGGCCAGGTCACGGACCGTCTCGCGCAGGCCGGCCTCGTCGAGCGGGACGAGCACCTCGCCGTCGAAGGCGACGCGCTCGGCGACCTCCCGGATCCGGGAGCGCGGGACGAGCGGGGCCGGCTTCTCGACGAAGAGGTCGTAGAGCTGGTAGCGCTTCTCCCGGCCGATGACGAGGACATCGCGGAAGCCTCGGGTCGTGAGGAGCGCGACGCCTTGGCCCTTGCGCTCGATGACCACGTTCGAGCCGAGCGTGGTCCCGTGGATCGCCTGGGCGAGGTCGGCCCAGCCGAGGCCCGCGTGCGCGACCAGCTCGCGGAGCCCCTCCACGCAGGCCCGCGCCGGCTCGTCCGGCGTGGTCAGGCGCTTTCCGGTGAGCAGCCGGCCGTCGTCGGCCTGGAGGGCGAAGTCGGTGAAGGTTCCGCCGACGTCGAAGCCGACGCGGAAGCGCATGCCAGGGGACAGTATACTCGCGGCCGCGGCGGCCGAGTCAGGAGGAGAGACGCGTGCCGGCCGCCGTCATGCCCTACACTGGAGACCGATGAGCGACCGACCTGGACGCTGGGCGGCGCTTCGGCGCTGGCTGCCGGACGCCGGCGCCATCGCGGCCGTGGCCGCCCTCGTGGTCGTCAAGTGCTGGAGCCTCGTCCGGCCCTGGGAGCGCGAGTACCGGGCCGGGGACTTCGCCCTCACCATCGAGCCGCACTTCTACCACTGGCTGAAGCGCGGGGTGGTGCTCCTCTGGGACCCGACCGTCGGCACCGGGTCCTGGCTCCTGGCCGGTGGCACCCACCCGCGATTCCCGGTCATCTCGATCCTCCACCTCTTCTATCCGCTGAACCTGGTGTGGCTCGGGCTCGCCGAGCGGGGCGGGATGATCAGCTACGAGGCGTTCCTCGGCCTCCACCTCTTCCACTACGGCCTCGCGGCCGCCTTCACGTACTGGTACGCGCGGGTCCTTGGTCTCGACCGCTTCCCGGCGACCGTGTCGTCGATCGCCTTCGTGTTCTCGGGCTTCATGCTGGCGCACTTCAGCCACTTCACCTTCATCGGCACCGTCGTGTGGCTGCCGGCGATCCTCGGCTCGGTCGTGCGCGCCGACCAGACGGAGCGTCTCCGGTGGGGGGCGCTCGGCGGGACGGCCCTCGGCGTCGCGATCCTGGCGGGCGCCCCGCAGTTCGGGCTCTACAGCGCGCTCACCGTGAGCGGGCTCGCTGTCCTGCTCGTCGGCCGGCGCCTCGCCGCGGGGCGCCCATGGGGCCGACTCGCCCGGGCGTGCCTGCTCGTCCCGGTGGTGGCGTTCGGCATCGCCGCCGTGCAGCTCTTGCCCTCGTGGGCCGTGGCGACCGGCTCCCATCGAGCCGGCCTCGGTTTCGACTGGAAGACCCAGGGGTCGCTCCCCCTCAGCTTCCTCTTCCAGCTGGGGCTGCCGGGCGCTCTCCGCCCGGTGACCTCGTGGCTCAACGACGAGACTTTCTTCTACCCGGGGATCCTTCCGATCGTTCTTGCCGGGTTCGCGCTGACCCTCCGCTGGGACTGGCGCGTCGGGTTCCACGCCGTCCTCGGGCTGGTCGCTCTCCTGATGGCCTTCGGGGGCCACTTCACGTTCTACCGCGTCGTCTTCGACCTGGTCCCGGGCTTCGCGCTCTTCCGGATCCCGGCGCGGATCATGGTGCTCTTCAACCTCGCGGTGGCGATCCTGGCGGGCGTGGGGGCGCACGCTCTCCTCGGGCGACGCGAGCTCCGCGGCCTGGGACGCTTCGTCCGCTGGACCGTGGGACTGGTCGCGGCGGTGGCGCCCGCCATCTACCTGCTCCACCTCTGGAGCCCCGAGCGGACCGTCGCCAAGGCGGTGGAGACCCTCGTCGGCCAGTACGTGCTCCTCCTGCTCGTCCTGATCCTGGTCCTGGCGGTGGTCGCCTGGCAGGCCCGTGGCGAGTCGCCGGGTCTCGTCCGCGGCGCCGTCATGGCGGCGCTCGCCCTCGACCTCGTCTTCGGGTCCATGCCCATCATCGGCAGCCCTGGTCACCCCGACCGCGAGGCGGGTGAACGCGACCTCGCCCAGTTCCTCGGGTCGCGGCCCGACCCCGTGCGAGTGAGCCTGGTCGCGCGCCTCGACCCGCGCACGATCTATCGCCACGGGCTCTCGGTGGTGGACGGCGAGAGCACGTTCGCCCCGTCGCGGTTCCTGGATCTCTACTTCCTCGGCCAGGAGAACCCGCGGCTCCTGGACCTCATGAACGTCCGGTACTTCGTCAACGCGCGACACCGGCCCCTCCCGGAGCGGACGGACGACCTCATGCTGCCGCCCGGGGCGGTGCGCCGCCTCACGCTTCCGGCGCCGCGCGTCGTCCGCACGGTCGAGGTCGACAGCCGCCTCATCGCCGGGCGCGAGGTTCCCGACGGGACCGCGGTCGCGGTCATCCACGCCGTGAACGCCGCCGGCGTGACGCACGTGCTCACGATCCGGGCCGGCCACGAGACCGCGGAGTGGACGATGGACCGGGCGGGGGAGCCCGTGGCGCACCGGAAGCCGCCCGTGGCGCGCTCGTGGGTCCAGCCGGAGGAGGCCTACCAGGGGCACACGTACCGGGCCGCCTTCACGCTCCCTGCCGGTTTCGAGCTCGCCCAGCTGGTCTTCGAGCGGGTAGGGACCGACAGCTGGCTCGAGATCGAGGAGGTCCGCCTCGACGGGAAGGCGCCGGCGCCCGGGACGCCGTACCGGCTGATCCGCCCCGATCTCTACGAGAACGACGCCGCGCTTCCCCGGGCCTTCCTGGTGGGCCGGGCCCGGCGCGTGGCCCGCTCGAGCATGCTGGACGAACTCAAGCACCTGGACCCGACCGAGGAGGCGCTCCTGCGGGATCACCTCCCACCGGGCGGCCTGACGCGCTCGCCGCTCGCGGGCCCGCTCCCCCCGGTGCGCGTCGCCGAGTACGCGCCGCATCGCGTGCGGCTCGAGACGACCGTCGCCGAGCCCGCGCTCCTGATCCTGAGCGACACGCACGATCGCGGCTGGCGGGCGTGGGACAACGGGCGCCCGGTCCCGGTCCTCCGAGCGAACCACGCGCTCCGCGCCGTGTATCTCGAGCCCGGGAGCCACGTCGTGGAGTTCCGCTACCGCCAGCCCGCCTTCTGGGTGGGGCTCGCCATCACGGGCGTGACGGTGCTCGCGCTTCTCGGGGGCGGCGTCGTGGCCTGGCGCCGCCGGGTGCGGCCGCCGGGCTAGCGAGCCACGCCGAGGTACTGGCGCTTGACCTCCTCGTTCGCACCGAGCGCGGCCGGGGTGCCCTCGTACACGACCTGGCCCTTGTTCATCACGTAGACGCGGTCAGCGACCTCCAGCGCGAGGTGGTAATTCTGCTCGACGAGGAGGATCGGCAGGCGCTCGCCCTTGAGCCGCACGAGGATGCGGCCGATCTCGCGGACGACGAGCGGCGCGAGCCCCTCCGACGGCTCGTCGAGGAGCAGCATGCGGCCGTTGGTGAGGAGCGCCCGGCCGACCGCGAGCATCTGCTGCTCCCCGCCTGACAGCGTGCCGCCCGCCTGGCCCTGGCGCTCCCGGAGGCGCGGGAAGAGATCGAAGACCCGCTCGAGCGTCCAGCCACCCGACGGGCCGGGCGATCGGGGAGACCGGGCGCCGAGGAGGAGATTCTCTCGCACCGTGAGCGGCGCGAAGATGCGGCGCCCTTGCGGCACCAGCCCGAGGCCGCGGCGCGCGATGCGATGGGCCGGCCAGCGATGGATCGCCTCCCCTTCGAGCAGGACCCGTCCCGCCCGGGGTGGCGTGAACCCCATGATGCTGCTGATGAGCGTCGTCTTGCCTGCGCCGTTCCGGCCGAGCAGGGCGACCGCCTCGCCGGGGCCGACGGAGAGCGACACGCCGTGGAGGACATGGCTCTCGCCGTAGTAGGTATGGATCCCGTCGACGTCCAGCATCGGGGTCAGACTTTGACTTCGGGACAGTTCGGCTTTGGCGGTCCGCATCACCGCCGTGACCCGATCATCGGAGCGCCGCCCGGCGGCGAGGGGATTGTCCGGAAGTCAAAGTCTGACCCCATCACTCGCTGCCCAGGTAGACCTCGTAGACGCGCGGATCCACTCGCACCTCGTCCGGGGTGCCCTCGGCCAGGATCTCCCCGTAGTGGAGCACCGTGATCCGGTCGGCGAGGGTGAAGACGACGTCCATGTCGTGCTCGATGATCAGGAGGGTGATCTCACGAGGCAGGCCGGCGAGGAGCGCGGTCATGCGCTGCGTCTCCTCGGGGGACATGCCGGCGGTGGGCTCGTCGAGGAGGAGCAGCTTCGGGCGTGTGGCGAGCGCGATCCCGATCTCGAGCTGGCGCTGCTCTCCGTACGAGAGCGTCGCGGCCGGGGCGTCGAGCCGGTCGGTGAGCCCGACGGCCTCCGCCGTCGATCGCGCGCGCTCCAGCGGCACCCAGCGGCGTCCGACGGAGCCGAGCAGGTCGTAGCTCCCGGGCGCGCCGGCGGCGGCGGCGAGACGGAGGTTCTCCAGCACCGCCAGGCGCGGGAAGACGTTCGTGCGCTGGAACGAGCGCGAGATCCCCCGCCGGGCCACCGCGTCGGTCGAAAGCGCCCCGATCGAGGCGCCCTCGAAGAGGATGCGCCCGGCCGTCGGGGCGAGGTGGCCCGTGATCAGGTTGAACAGGGTGGTCTTGCCGGCGCCGTTCGGGCCGATGATCGCGCGCCGCTCGCGCGGGGCCACCCTCAGGGTCACGCCGTTGACCGCGGTCAGCGCGCCGAAGGTCCGCCGGAGCCCCTCCAGCGCGAGCGCCGCCGGCATGGTCACGCGCGGAGCCCGATGCGCCCGCGGAGGGCGCCCACGATCCCGCCGGGGGCGAACAGCACGAAGAGGACGAAGGTCACGCCGAGGATCAGCATCCAGCGCTCGGTGTAGGTCGACACGAGGCTCTGGAGCAGGATGAAGGCGGCGGCGCCGAGCATCGCGCCGCCGAGCGTGCCCGTTCCTCCGATGATGACCATGAGAAGCGCCTCGCCGGACGTGGTCCAGAAGAAGGCGCTGGGCGTGATCGAGCCGCTGAACTGCGCATACAGCGACCCGGCCAGACCGGCCAGCATTCCCGCCAGGACGAAGGCGAGGAGCTTGTAGCGCCGGACGGGGTAGCCGACCGCTTCCATGCGCCCCTCGTTCTCGTGAATCCCGGCCAGCACGTGCCCGAACGGCGAGCGCACGACCCGCCAGAGGAACAGGGCGGCGCCGGCGGCCAGCGCCACGACGTAGAGGTGGAACGCCCAGCCCTCGCCCGTCGGCACGCCGAGGAGCGCGGGCCGTGGGACGCCGTTGATCCCGTCCTCGGCGCCGAGCCACCCCGCCTGGAACGCGTACGCGTGGAACATCTGGGAGAACGCCAGCGTCAGCATGATGAAGTAGACGCCGCTCACCCGGATGGAGAAGTAGCCGACGACGAGCGCGGCAAGCGCCCCGGCAGCCGCGGGGAGCAGCAGCGCGCCCAGAGGTCCCCCCACGTGGCCGCTTCCCTCCGTGAGCGCGAGCGCGGCGACGTAGCCGCCGACACCGAAGAAGGCGGAGTGGCCGAACGACACCATGCCGGTGTAGCCCATCAGGAGATCGAGGCTCATCGCGTAGATCCCCCAGATCAGGATCTCCTGGAGCAGCTTGACCGGGTACCGGCCGAGCACGGCCGGGAACGCGAGGACGGCGAGCAGGAGGACCGTGAGTCCCAGCCAGCGAAAACCGCGCGTCTTCGTCACGCCGCCAAGGCTCGCGAGGCTCGCGCCGCGTCCGGCCGCCGGAACGCTGCGGCCGTCCTCATCTGAGGGGCCTGCCGAACAGGCCGTGCGGCCGGAGAAGCACGATGAGCGCCATCACGACGTAGATGATCAGCATCGAGAAGCCGGGCAGCCAGACCTTCCCGAAGGTCTCGGCCTGGCCGATGATGAGGCTCCCCACGAGCGAGCCCTTCAAGGACCCCAGGCCGCCCACGACGACCACGATCAGAGCAGGGATGAGGATGCTCACCCCCATGGACGGATACGCCGACTGGATCGGCCCGGCGATGACGCCGGAGAGCCCGCCGAGCGCCGCGCCGAAGGCAAACACCCAGGTGAACACGCGGCCGATGTCGATCCCGAGCCCTCCGGTCATCTCGGCGTCGTAGACGCCGGCGCGAATGACCGCGCCCAGTCGCGTCTTCTCGATCAGGAGCCAGAGCGCGAGCGCCACCAGGAGGCAGAACACGATGACGAACAGGCGGTACGTCGGGAAGGTGAGCCCGCCGAGCCGCACCCGGCCGGAGAAGACCTCGGGCGGCGAGATCGAGCGGATGCGGCCGCCCCAGCCCCACTTGACCAGGTCCTCGAAGACGTAGATCAGGCCGAAGGTCAGGAGCACCTGGTCGAGCGGAGAGCGGCGATAGAGCGGTCGGAGGAGCCCGCGCTCGACGAGCGCGCCGATCAAGCCGACCGCGAGCGGCGCGGCCAGCGCCGCCACCCAGAAGTTGCCGGTCACGGCCAGGGTGGCGAGACCGGCGTAGGCCCCGAGCATGTAGAACGATCCGTGGGCGAGGTTCACGACGTCGAGCATGCCGAAGATCAGCGTCAGCCCGACGGACAGGAGGAAGAGCAGGGCGCCGTATGCCAGACCGTTCAGGGCCTGGCCGAGGATGTCCGCGAGGAAGGGCACGGGACGGGCGGAGGCCGGGGCGCGAGTCCCCGGCCTCCGGTGGCCTCGTCAGGCCGGGAGCGTGCAGCCCGTGCCCGGGTCGCGCACGTCGGCGACCTTGTCGATGGGCACGTTGGCAAGACCGCCGGCGGCTTCACGCACCTCGCGGACGTAGATGAACGGCTGGATCACGTTGTGGGACTTCTGGTCGAACCGGAAGCGCCCGCGCGGGCTGTCGAACTCCGTCGCCGCGATGGCGGCGACGAGCTTGTCCTTGTCCTGCGTGTTGCCGTTCACGGCCTTGAGCGCCCGCAGGATGACCTCGGCGGTGTCGTAGCCCTGGCACGCGAACCCGTCGGGCGTCTTGCCGCCGAACTTCTCCCGGAACTCCTTGACGAACCGCTGGTTCACCGGGTTGTCGAGCTGGGGCGTGTAGAAGTGCCCGGTGATGGTCCCCAGCGCCGCCTTGCCCTGGGCGGGCAGCACGTCGGGCTCCGTGAGGAAGCCCGCCCCGGTGAGCTTGATGCCAGGCTTCAGGCCGAACTCGTCGTACTGCTTGACGAAGTTCACGGCGTCCGTGCCGGAGAAGAACGCGAACACCGCCTTGGCGCCGGACTGCTTGATCTTCGTGAGGTACGGGGCGTAGTCGGTCTCCCCGAGCTTCGGGTAGTCCTCGGCGACGACCTTCCCGCCGGCCGGCAGGAAGGTCTCCCGGAACGCCTCCATCATGTCTTTTCCCGCTTGGTAGTTCGGCGCGATCTGGAAGACCTCCTTCGACACCTTCGCGGCGACCCAGCCGCCCATCGGCTGACAGGGCTGCCAGTTGGAGAAGGACGTGCGGAAGATCCACTTCGAGCAGCGGGCGCGGCTGATGGCGTCGGCCCCCGCGTTCGACACGAGCAGGATGGTCTTCGAGTTGTGGACCTTGTCGCGCATGGCCATGAGGATGCCGCTGTGGACCGGCCCGGTGAGGATGTCCACCTTGTCGGAGTCGATCAGCTTCTCCGTCTTCCGCACCCCGACCGGCACGGCCATCTCGTCGTCTTCCTTGACCATCTCGATCTTGCGGCCGGCGACCGTCCAGTTCTCCCGGGCGAAGACGAGCTCCATCGCCTGGGTGATGCTGTTGCCGAGCTCGGCGTACACCCCGGAGTAGGGGAGGACGACGCCGACCTTGATCGGTCCGCCCTGGGCGCGGGCGCGGATGACCCAGGGGCCGGCGGCCACCCCGGCTGCGGTCCCGGCCCCGATCACGGTGCCCCGGAGGAACGTCCGTCGCGTCAGCTGATCCATAGGTTCTCCCCCTCACGCTCCCGAGATTGCGGGTTCAAGGAATCCGGGTCCGGCGCAAGCAGACGCTCGGCGCCCCGTCCGGCGAAGCGGTGCTTAGAGCCTACACCGAACGGCACGCCGCCGGGAACCCCGCCGAATACCCCACGCCTCTGATGCGAATGACCCGGACCGATGCCCGCGCAGCGGAGCTCGATGGGGACAGGTGGTCGGGCTCGGGAGCACGTGCCGAGGGACTGCCGGACGTCACGAAGCCCCCGCGACCGGACGCGCAGCCATGTCGGCAGCCGCCGGCCAGGTCGTGACGAGCATCACGACCGGGCTCGGCGCCACACCGCTTGAGACCGGGGAGCCCCGCGCGGCCCGCGTCGCGCGCCTCGCGGGGGGCTCGCCCCGTTACTTCTTCTTCCGCTTCGCCAGGATTCCTTCGAGCTTCTTCGCCTGCTCCGTCTCGGTCTTGAGCGCTTCCTGGCTTTCCTTGAGCTTGGCCTCGGCCGCCTGGATCCTGGTCGCGAGCTGCCCTTCCCGCTCGCTGGACTTCCGGGCCTGCTCGAGCTGAGCCTTCGCCGCCGCGACGTCCTTGGCGGCCTGCGACGACCCCGCGCCCCAGGTGAAGTAGCCGATGCCGAGGCCGATGATGGCGGCGACGATCCCGATCACGACGGCTTGCATGGCGCCTCCCGTTGATCCCTCGCGCGTTCGGTGGTCACTTCTTGCCCTTGGAGACCTGGGCCTGCATCTGCTCGCGCCTCGCCTTCTCCTTGGCGAGGTCGTCGGTCACCTGCTTCAGCTGGGCCTCCATCTGCGCGAGCTTGTCCGACAGCTCCTTCTCGCGCGATGCGGCCTTCTGGGCCTCGGTGAGCCGCGTCTTGAGCTGGTCGAGCTCGCCCTGGAGGGACTTCGTCTGGGCGCCCCACATGAGGTAGCCGACGAGAAGCCCGATGAGGATCGCCACGATGCCGACGATCGTGACCTTCTTGCCGTCCATCACGCCTCCTTCCCGGGCCGTCGGGGCCCGCTGCCGGGAGAGCCTCTACGTGAGCCGCGGGTCCGGGCCCGCAGCTCGGGGAACGGGGGTCAGGGCCTCTGCCGCGTGCCCTGCCTCCTGCTGCCGGAGCTCCACCCGGCGGATCTTGCCCGTCTCCGTGCGCGGAAGCGCCGGGACGAACGCGACTTGCCGGGGGTACTTGTAGGGAGCGAGCTCCTTCTTGACGTGGTCCTGGAGCTCCTTGACCAGGGCGTCCGTGGCCGCGAAGCCGTGGCGGAGGACGACGAACGCCTTCGGCACGAAACCGCGCATCGCGTCCGGCGTCGCGACCACCGCCGACTCGGCGACGGCCGGATGCTCGTCGAGCACGTGCTCGACCTCCGGCCCCGGAATCTTGTAGCCACCCGTCACGATCATGTCGTCGGAGCGGCACTGGTACGTGAAGTAGCCGTCGTCGTCGTGGACGTAGACGTCTCCGGTCACGTTCCAGCCCCCGAACCTCACGTACTCGGCCTGCCGCTCCGGCTTGCGCCAGTACTTGCAGCCGGTCGGACCCTTGATGGCGATGAGTCCCGGCGTGCCCCGGGGCACCTCGCGACCCTCCTCGTCCACCACGCGGCAGTCGTAGCCCGGGACCGGCATGCCGGTCGAGCCCGGTCGCACCCGGCCCGGCAGAGACGAGACGAAGATGTGGAACATCTCGGTCGAGCCGATCCCGTCGAGACATTCCCGGCCGGTCGTCTCGACCCACTCCTCGTAGGTCGCGGCCGGCAGGGGTTCGGCCGCCGAGACGCAGAGCCGGAGGCTCCCGAGGTCGAACCGCCGCGCCATGTCCGCCACGCCCAGCATCAGCCGGTACGACGTCGGAGCGCAGAACGCGACGGTCACCCGCTGGCGCTCGAACGCCTCGAGCATCCGCTCCGGGTCGAACGGCCCGGAGAGGACCGTCGCGGCGCCGAACCTGAACGGGAACACGAGGAGGCCGCCCGTACCGAACGTGAAGGCGAGAGTCGGGTGACCGCCGAACCGGTCCTCCTCGACGGGGCGGAGGACGTACCGGGCATAGGAGTCGGCCGACCCGAGGATGTCCGCGTGCTGATGAGCGCACCCCTTGGGTACCCCGGTCGAGCCCGACGTGTAGGCGATCATCGCGACGTCGTCGGCCCGGGTGTCCGCCGTTCCGAAGCGCTCCGGCTGCCCGTCCAGCAACGCGGCCCACGCCGTGTCCCCGTGCTTCGTCTCGCCGGCGACGATGAGCTGCTCGAGCACCGGCGCGGCGGGGCGCGCGCGCTCCAACTCCTCGCGAAGGCTGCCCCAGACCACGGCGGCGCGGGTCCCGGCGTCCTGGGCGATGTAGGCGAGCTCCCGCGCCCGGAGGAGGGGCATCGTCGACACCGTGACGACGCCGAGCTTCTGGCAGGCGAGCCAGGTGACGATGAACTCGGGACAGTTCGGCATTCGCAGGAGGACTCGGTCGCCCCGGTCGATGCCGGCGGCCCGGAGGCCGTTGGCCAGCCGGTTCACCTGCTTCTGCAGCTCGCCGTAGGTGACGACCTGGTCCTGGTAGTGGATCGCCGGCCGGCCCGCGCGCCCGCCGTCGGCGTTGGCGTCGAGGAGCTCCGTCGCCACGTTGAGCCGCACAGGGTAGCGCGTCTCCGGGAGCGTGAACACCCGCTCCGGCCAGAGCGCCCTTGGCGGGAGACCTTCCTCGATCGCGACCGGCACAGAGGCCCTCCTGGGTCCGTTTCCAGACACCCGCGCGGCGACATGGTAGCCAACTTCACGTTGGCGAACAACCCGTCCCGTGACTGCCTGTGCCCGATGCCGGCCGCCCGCGCGGAGACCTCCGCGGGTGGCATGCTAGACTGGCCGCCGCTTCGAGGAGGCTTCGGATGGCCACCAAGTTCGGGGCGCGCGATGTGGCGCGGCTCGAGACTCTCTACAAGGCGCCCGCGATCGCCGCCCAGCGTGTGCGGACGCGCGCCGTCCTCGCCGTCCGGCCCGGCGAGCGGGGCCTCGACGTCGGGTGCGGCCCGGCGTTCCTCGCGTGCGAGCTGGCCCGCGAGGTGGGGTCCGCCGGGCGGATCGTCGGGATCGACGAGAGCCTCGAGATGCTGGAAGCCGCGCGAAGCCGGATCGCTCGCGAAGGTCTCGGGGACCGCGTGGAGGTCCGGCAGGGCGATGCGTCACGGCTCGACCTTCCCGCCGCCGGGTTCGACTTCGTCACGGCCGTCCAGGTCTACCTCTACGTCGCCGACGTGGAAGGCGCTCTGGCGGAGGCCGCCCGCGTCCTGCGGCCCGGAGGGCGCCTCGCGGTCGTCGATACCGATTGGGATTCGTGCGTCTGGCTGACGGCCGACCGCGAGCGGCATCGCCGCGTGATGGAAGGCCGGCTCCGGCACTTTGCCCAGCCGCATCTGCCGGCCCGTCTGCCGGGGCTTCTCGACCGGGCCGGCTTCCGTCTCGCGCACGCCGAGGCCATCCCGCTGCTCGAGCTCGACGGGGGCGCCGGCACCTTCAGCGGCGGGCTGATCGCGCCGACCGCGGACCTCGCCGTCCGGCATGGCCTCCCGCGGGAGGAGGTGGCGGCCTGGAAGGAGGATCTCCTCGCGCGGGCCGATCCGGCGGGGCGCGGCGAGTACTTCTTCAGCCTGGCCCGGTTCCTGTTCGTGGCGACGCGCCCAGGGGACTAGGCCCGGGGGCGGCGCTCAGGACCGAGGGGCGAGCGCGATCGCCCCGGCGTCGGCGAGCCGTGCGATCTCCGCCGAGGCCAGGCCGAGCACCTCGGCCAGCACCTCGGCCGTGTGCTCCCCGAGCAGCGGAGCCGGGCGCCGGATCGACGCCGGCGTCGCCGACGCGCGGAAGGGGAACCCCAGCATGCGGGCGCGACCCCCGTGCGCCTCGTAGGTGGGCTGCTCCAGCTCGGCCAGGAGCTCGAGGTGCCGGACCTGCGGATCGTCGAACACCTCGTCGAGCTCGTAGATCGGCCCGCCCGCGATCGACGCGCCCTCGAAGCGATCGACCCACTCCGCCGTGGTTCCGCTGGCGAGAGCCGTCTCGACGCGCGCCTTCATCTCGGCGTGGTTCTCGAGGCGAGCGAGGTTCGTCGCGAAGCGCGCCTCGGTCCGCAGGACCTCGTCGCCGAGCACGCGGCAGAACCGGTCCCACTGCGCCGGGTTCATCAGCACGACGTTCAGCCAGCCGTCCTTCGTCCGGAAGGCCTCGGCCGGCGTGAGGGTCGGGTTGCGGTTCCCGACGCGCGCCGGGCGCTTGCCCGAGTCGAACAGGTGCGCGACCGGGTCCGGGAGGAGGCCCAGGGTCGCGGCGAGGAGGCTCACGTCGATCTGCTGGCCCTGGCCGGTCCGGAGCCGGTGGACCAGGGCCGCGCCGATGGCGCCGAACGTCAGGTACGACGCCGCCACGTCGGCGATCGACCCGCCGGCCCGGGTGGGCGGGTCGCCGGGCATGCCCGTCACGCCCATGAGGCCGCCCATCCCCTGGGCGATCGTGTTGTAGCCCGGGCGCTGCGCGTAGGGACCCGTCTGGCCGAAGCCGCTCACGGACGCGTAGACGATGCCCGGATTCAGCGCGCGCACGGCCGCGTAGCCGACCCCCAGCCGATCGGCGACGCCGGGGACGAAGTTCTCGACGACCACGTCGGAGCGCGCGGCCAGCTCGCGCACCAGCCGCGCGCCGTCCGGGTGCTGGAAGTCGATCGCCATTCCGCGCTTGTTCCGGTTGATCGCGGCGAAGACGGCGCTCATGCCTCCGCGCCCCGTGCGCCCGCGCCACTCGCGGAGGTCGTCGCCCCGGCCCGGCCGCTCGATCTTGATGACGTCGGCGCCCAGGTCGGCGAGGAACATGGCGCAGTAGGGGCCGGCGATGACGCGGGAGAGGTCGAGGACGCGGATCCCCGCGAGCATCGCGGGCGGTGGGGGCGTCGTCATGGCTTCACTCGCGCTCGAGGAAGCCCTCGGTCATCGCGTTCACCTCGGGGATGCCGGTGCGAGCGATCATGTTGATCCGCGCCTTGACCTCGGCGAGCGGGCGGAAGGGCTTGGCCGCGAGGCGGAGGGCATACTCCTGCACCGCCCGGGCGAGCTCGCCCCCCGGTACGACGCGGTGAACGACGCCCATGGCAAGGGCCTCCGCCGCCGTGTAGCGGCGGCCCTCCATGATGATCTCCTTGGCGCGGGCGGGGCCCACCAGCCGCACGAAGCGGGTGGTCGACGCCACGCCGAGCGGCACGCCCAGGTCGACCTCGGGGATCCAGAGCTCCGCCTCGGCGGCCGCCCACCGGAAGTCGCACGCCAGGGTGAGGCCGAAGCCGCCGCCGATCGCGTGGCCGTTGATCATGGCGATCGTGGCCTGCTCGAGGTTCTCGAGCAGCGTGTTGACGCGCTCGAAGAGGCGCCGGAACTGGCTCTTCGTCGCGAGGAACACCCGGCGCCGCTCCTCGACCGACATCGAGCTCCGGGCCGCCGAGTGGGCGCCGGCCGAGAAGACGGGCGGCGCGCCCGTGACGATGACGACGCGCGTGCCGGCGTCGTCGCGAAGCGCCGCGAACGCCTCGGCCAGCTCGGAGAGCATCTCGTCGCTGAGCGAGTTCCGGCGCTCCGGCCGGTTGAGCGTCACCGTGGCGATGAGCCCGCCCCGAGCGACGGTGACGTTCTGCCCCGGCACGCGGCTATGCCCCTTCGACCAGGATGGCGTGGCCTCGGGAGCAGCGCTGGCGGATCGCCCGGGGCTCGCGATACTCCTCGGAGTCGTACCAGCGCCGGGCCTGGTCGAGGCTCGGGAACTCGAGGACGACCAGCCGTCGCGGCCGCCAGTCCCCCTCCAGGGTCTCGAGCGGTCCGCCCCGCACGAGATAGCGACCCCCGTACTGCGCGATGGTGGCCGGGACGCGACGCCGGTACTCTTCGAACCCGGCGGCGTCGATGATCTCGATGTCGGCGATGACGTACGCGGCCATGCGCACCCTCCTCCGCGCGATGTGGGCCCTGCGATCACATCGTGGACCCCGCGGGTCCCCGGCCCGGTCGAGGCCGCGGGCATCGTAGCCTGGGCCGCGGCCCGCGCGCCAGTGACCGCGAGAGCCGTGGAGGGGCGGACGCGATCCCGGACCGGAGCTCGGGCGGCGAATCCTCGCACGCCCGCGTGCTAGCCGGGTGCGCTCGCCCGGAGCGTAGCCGACACCATCCACTCCTTGCCCTGGCGCCCCTCGGCCGAGGCGAAGGGCACATAGGTCTCGAGGAGGTCGAAGCGCGGCGCCAGGAGCCCGCGGACCTCGGCCTCCGTGACCGCGAACGGAGGTCCGCCGGGGCGCTCGCCCATGGGAAAGAAGCACGCGAGGAGCCACCCGCCGGGCCTGAGGATGGCGGCCAGCACGTCCACGTACTCCGCCCGCCTCGCCGGGTCGATGGCGCAGAAGCACGTGTATTCCCAGACGCCGTCGAAGAATGCAGGATAGGCCTCGGCCAGCCGGAACACGTCCCGCTCCTCGAAGATGACGGCAATCCCGTCTCGGGCAGCCAGCTCCCGCGCCGCGTGCACCACGCCGGGTGCGAAGTCGAACCCCCACACGCGGTGCCCGCGACGCCCCAGCAGCCGCGCGTCGTGGCCACGGCCGCACCCGGGGATGGCCACGCTCCCGAGGGGCGGGGGACGGCGCGCGAGATGCGCGCCAAGGACGGGGTTCGGGCGCCCGAGCTCCCAGCGGTCGCCGCTCTGGTCGTAGAGGGCCTGCCAGAAGGCGGCGTCGCTGACCGTCGGCCCGCCCGTCACCGGAGACCTCTCCAGGGGGGCTCCGGCATCGTCAACGGGGCCACCCGGGCGCCGAGCGATTCGTTGACATTCCGCGGCGCGGAGGACGACGATAGGCGGCGAAGGAGGCCCCGATGCTCCTCCTGCTGGCCGTCGTGGTGGCCGTCTGCTTCGTCGCCTCCCTGCTGCCGTTCCTGTTTCCCGGAGCCGTGATCGGGCTCTTCGGGAAGATCCTGAACGACGCGATCGGGGACCCCCTGTGGAATCTCGTACCGCCGGCGCGGCGGATACTGGTCGTCAGCCCGCCGGGCGGGCCCATGCTCACGCTCGAGGGCGTCCTCGTCGTCTACGGCCCCCTCTTGCTGGCGTTGCTCTGGCTCCAGCGGCGCTGACGCGTCAGGATCGGCCGGAGGGCTCCCGCGGCGTGAGCCGGCTGCCGAGGAGGAGCAGCAGCACCCCGGCGACGAAGAAGCCCACCGTCAGGTAGAGGACCTGGGGCACGACCCGGTCGAGGTAGAGCTCGACCGCCGGCCGGATCTCCTCGAAGCGGGGAATCCTCTCCGCGAACCGGGTCAGGAGCATCTCGCGCCCGAAGAGCGCGAACAGGATGCCGATGAACCCGGGCAGAAAGGTCAGCAAGCCCAGCGCCCGGAGCGTGCCGCTGAGCGAGCGGGTCACCCAGAGCCGCACGACGAGCGCCGCGGTCATCAGCCCGATCGCGATCCAGAGCAGTACCGGGGACATCCCGACCGGAACGAGCCCGAGCTCCGCGGGCTGGAGGCGGAGCGCGACGAACGGGATCAGGAGCGTGAGCCCCGTCGTGTAGGCCGTGCTGACGAACAGCCGCCAGGCGACCGCGCCCGCCACGCTCAACCTGCGATCCCTCGGCGGTCGCCGGCCGGGACCGGGCGGCCGTCCGGTTCATCCGGCGCGCCGCGCGTCTCCGCGCGCCGCGCCGTCCCCGCCGCTTCACGGGGCTCGGCCGCGCTTGCCGAGGGCCCCTCGTAGAGCTCCACCGTGAAGCCGTCCGGGTCGCGGAGGTACACGGCCCAGCCGCCAGCGTGGGAGCCCGCGGTGATCTCGATCGGCTCCGAGACCAGCGCCACGCCCCGGCGGCGGAGCTCCGCGCAGGCGGCCCGGAGATCGTCCACCTTGAAGCAGAGGTGTCCGTTGCCCGGGCGGTTCGTGGCGCGATCGGTCGGCGGCGCGGGGTGCGACACGTACTGGAGCAGCTCGAGCATGCTGCCGCCGTCGGCGGGCTGGAGGAGCGCGATCTCGAGGCGCACGCCGTCGAAGCCCGTGACCTGGGCCAGGTAGGGCGCGGTGCCCGTCTGTCGTCGCACGAGCCGCATGCCCAGGACGTCTCGGTAGAAGGCGACCGAGCGCTCGACGTCGCTCACCGTGAAGCCGGCGTGGTAGACCGGGCCAACCTGCATGGGCGCCTCCTACTCCAGAACGGCGATCGCGTCGATCTCGACGAGGGCCTCATCGTCCCAAAGGCCGCGAACCTCGACGAGCGTCGTGGCCGGCCAGGCGCCCTCCATCATCTGCCGGTAGACCTGCCCGATCTCCCGGGACTTGGCGCGATAGTCCCGCTTGTCGACCACGTAGAAGGTCACCTTCACCAGGTCCCGGAGAGTCCCGCCGCGGGCGCCGACGACGGCGCCCACGTTGGCCAGGGCCTGCCGGAACTGGCCGACCAGGTCGCCGACCGGCGCGATGCGGCCGTCGGCGTCCTGGGCCGTCTGGCCGGCCACGAACAGCATCCGCCCGCGCGCCTCGATCCCGTGCGAGAACCCGGAAGGCTTGGGCAGCCACGAGGGGTTCACGATCACCTTGGGCATCGGGGGGCCCCCTCAGCGCCCCGTGAAGCGAGGCGGGCGCTTCTCCGTGAAGGCGCGGTAGAACTCCTTGTGGTCCTGGGCCATGAGCAAGAGCGCCTGGGCTTGCGCCTCCGCCTCGATGGCCGACACGAGATCCATGCCCCACTCGTTGTTGAGCATGCGCTTCGTCATGCCGAGCGCCTGCGCAGGCCCCTCCGCGAGCCGCCGGGCGAGCGCTCGCGTCTCGTCCGCGAGCCGGTCGGACGGGACGACGCGCGTGGCCAGCCCGAAGCGCTCGGCCGTCTGCGCATCGATGGTGTCCCCGAGCATGAGCAGCTCAGTGGCGCGCCCGAGGCCCACCACCTTCGGCAGGAGAAACGCCGCGCCCATGTCGGCGCCGGTGAGGCCCACCTTGGTGAAGAGGAACGCGAAGCGGGCCGTGTCGGCCAGGACGCGGAAGTCCGAGGCGAGGGCGAGCACGGCGCCGGCCCCCGCCGCGATGCCGTTGATCGACGCCACGACGGGCTTCTCGAGGAGCCGGAGATTCTGGACCACGGCGCCCGTCATGCGGGTGAACTCGAGCATGCCCTTGACGTCGCGCGTGAACAGCTCGCCGATGATCTCGTGGACGTCGCCGCCCGAGCAGAAGGCCTTGCCGGACCCGGTGAGGACGAGGACGCGCACCGACTCGTCGGACTGGCACTCCCGGACCAGCCGCTCCAGCTCCGCGTACACCTCGAAGGTGAGCGAGTTCAGCGTGTCGGGCCGGGTGAAGGTCACCGTCCCCACGCCCTCCTCGATCCGGTAGTCGAAGCCCCTGTACGTGCTCATGTCCGGCCCGGTCTCTAGGCTACCCCGGGCTCTGCGGTCGTTGATGGGCCGGCCGTTGGACGGCCTTCGACCTGTGGCGGCCTGTGGCTCACGCCTGCACCGCGCCGCCGTCGACGTTCCAGGCCTGTCCCGTGACTCCGCGCGCCTCGTCGCTGGCCAGGAGCAGGGCCAGCGCCGCGACTTCCTCCGGCTCGATCAGCCGCTTCTGCGGCGAGAACGCGGCGAGCGTGCGGACCGCCTCGTCGAACCCGAGCCCCGTGCGCTCCTGGATGTTCCGCGCCCCGGCCCACGTGAGCTCGGTCGCCACGTAGCCGGGGCAGATCGCGTTGACCGTCACGCCGGCCGTCACGACCTCCTGCGCGAGCGCGCGGGTCAACCCGAGGAGACCGTGCTTCGAGGCCGCATAGGCGGCGACGTACGGGTACCCCTGGCGCGCGGCGATCGACGCGATGTTGACGATGCGGCCCCACCGCGCGGCCAGCATGCCTGGCAGGACGGCGCGGCTCATCAGGAACGCCCCGGTCAGGTTCACGCGGAGGTGTCGCTCCCAGAGCGCGTCGTCCGTGTCCAGGAACTTCGCCGACACCGCGATGCCCGCGTTGTTGACGAGGATCGCGACGGGCCCGAGCCCGTCCACGACCTGCCGCACGGCGTCGTCGACCTGCGCGCGCTCGGCGACGTCGCAGGTCACGGCGAGCGCCTTGCGCCCGTGGCTCCGGATCTCCGCGGCGACGGCCTCGAGCTCGGCTCCCGTGCGCGCGGTCACGGCGACGTGCGCGCCCTCGCGGGCGAAGGCGAGCGCAATTGCGCGACCGATGCCCCGGCCGCCGCCGGTGACGAGCGCCACCCGGTCCCGGAGCTTCACGGCGCGCAGTATAGACGCCGCCCGAGACCGGGGTCAACGAGCGGCGTCGCCTCGAGCGGGACCGGGCTTCGCCGGTTCGTCTTGACACCCGCAGGTTCGGGGTGACAGCGTAGCGACAACGCGCGGGATTCGGGACGCTTCATCTCGACTCAGAGGCGGGCATGAGAGTTCTGCGGTCCATCGTGACGGCCGGCGTTGCCCTTGCCGTTCTCGCGGCACCCATGGCCAGCGAAGGCCAGATGCACACGACCCGTGTTGGCCTTCTGGGGCCCGACGAAGAGCCCCGCTTCTCGGAGATCGGCCGTGGCCTGAGGCAAGGACTTCGGGAGCAGGGCCACGGGGACCACGCCATCGAGATCCTCGAGCGGCGCGTGCGCCGAGGCGACAGTGCGGGTGCTGAGGCGGCGGTCCGGGAGCTCGCCGCACAGCGAGCGTTGGTCATCCTGGCCGTCGGTTCGACGCTGGCCGAGATCGCTCGGCGTGCAGCGTCCACGATGCCAGTCGTGTTCGTCACGCCCGGTGATCCGGTGGCGGCCGGCCTGCTGGCGAGTCTGGCCCGTCCAGGCCGGAACATGACCGCGGTGACGTTCGAGTATCCCGAACTCTCGGGCAAGCGGCTCGAGTTGCTGACGGAGGTTCTTCCCCGGGCACGCCGGGTTCTGGTGCTGTACGATCCCCGCGACGTGTCCCCTCGTCAGAGTCTGGCCGCCGCGCGGGAGGCGGCCGCAAGACTCCGCATCACCCTGGTGGAACGCGAGGTTCGGACCGATGTCGACGTTGCGCGGGCCATGACCGAGCTCGATGAGGTCGACGGGCTCCTGGCCGTCCCGGGGGGCGTGACCTCGAGCCACTACGCGGCCATGATCCGAGCGGCGAACGTCAAGCTGCGTCCCACGGTCTTCCCCGCCGGCTCTGGTAGCACTCGGGAGGCCCTGATGACCTATGGCGCCGGTGATGCCGACGCGGCGCGGGAGGCGGCCCGGCTGGTAGGCAAGGTGCTGCGCGGAGCGAACGCCGGAGAGCTGCCGGTCGAGCGTCCAACCAGGATCACCCTGGTCGTGAACCTCAAGACGAGCAAGGCCCTCGGGCTCGCCATCCCGCCATCTGTGCTCGCGCGGGCGGATGAAGTGATCCGGTGACCATGCGCATTGTGGCCGGTGACTCCTCCACCGATGCGAGGCTCGGGCGGTGAGGATCGTCTGCATCGGCGGCGGCCCCGCGGGGCTCTACTTCGCCGCCCTCATGAAGAAGGCCGACCCCGCGCACGACGTGACCGTCCTCGAGCGCAACCGGCCCGACGACACCTTCGGGTTCGGCGTCGTCTTCTCCGACGCGACGCTCGAGAACTTCGCGGAGGCCGACGGCGAGACCCATCAGGAGATCGTGCGGTCGTTCGCCCACTGGGACGACATCGAGATCCACTACGGCGGGGCCGTGGTGACCTCGGCCGGGCACGGCTTCGCCGGGATGTCCCGGCAAGGGCTCCTCGACCTCCTCCAGCGGCGCTGCAGCCAGCTGGGCGTGAAGCTCGAGTTCCAGGTCGAGGTCGCCGACCTCGCGCCCTACGCCGACGCGGACCTGATCCTGGCCGCCGACGGCGTGAACAGCACGGTTCGCGCGCGCCACGCGGCGGAGTTCCGCCCGCAGGTCGACTGGCGGCCGAACCGGTTCGTGTGGCTCGGCACCACGTACCCGTTCCCGGCCTTCACGTTCGTCTTCAAGGAGGACCGCCACGGGCTCTGGCGCGTCCACGCCTACCGGTACGCCCCGAACCTGTCGACCTTCATCCTCGAGACGACGGAAGAGACCTGGCGGCGGGCCGGGCTCCCGGACGCGTCCGAGGACGACACGGTGGCCTTCACGGAGCGGCTCTTCGCGGAGGAGCTCCACGGACATCCCGTTCTCAAGAACCGGTCCCTCTGGCGCAGCTTCCCGACGGTGCGCAACGAGCGCTGGTCGCACGGGAACGTCGTGCTCGTCGGAGACGCGGCCCACACGGTGCACTTCTCGGTCGGCTCGGGGACGAAGCTCGCCATGGAAGACGCCATCGCGCTCTCCAGGGCGCTCCGGCATGACACCGACATTCCCGCGGCCCTCGCCGCCTACGAGGCCGAGCGGCGCCGGGAGGTCGAGAGCCTCCAGCGAGCGGCCCAGGTCAGCCTCGAGTGGTTCGAGACGACCGAGCGCTACCGGCGGCTCGAGCCCATCCAGTTCGCGATGACCCACCTCACGCGCAGCTTTCGCGTCACCCACGAGAACCTCAAGGTGCGCGATCCGCGCTTCGTCGCGACCGTCGACCGCTGGTTTGCCGAGGGCGCGGCCCGCCAGAGCGGCGTGCCGGTGCCGGTGGCGCCGCCCCCGCCGCCGATGTTCACGCCGTTCCGGCTCCGGGATCTCGTCCTCTCGAATCGCATCGTGGTGTCGCCGATGTGCCAGTACTCGGCCGAGGACGGCACGCCCAACGACTGGCACCTCGTCCACCTCGGCAGCCGGGCCGCCGGCGGGGCC
The DNA here is from genome assembly GCA_963812945.1 of uncultured Candidatus Rokubacteria bacterium. GTDB lineage: Bacteria > Methylomirabilota > Methylomirabilia > Rokubacteriales > DASRDR01 > DASRDR01. The sequence continues at coordinate 259,665 of CAWEXD010000008.1, forward strand.
GCCCTCATCGTCGCCGAGATGACCGACGTGAGCCGCGAGGGACGGATCAGCCCGGGCTGCACGGGCATGTACAAGCCCGAGCACGTCGACGCCTGGAAGCGCATCGTCGAGTTCGTGCACGGTCGCACCGGGGCGCGCATCGCCCTCCAGCTCGCCCACGCCGGGCGCAAGGGCTCGACGCGGCGGATGTGGGAGGGGATCGACGAGCCGCTTCCGGAAGGGAACTGGCCGCTCATCTCCGCTTCGCCGCTCCCGTACTTCCCGCACAGCCAGGTCCCCCGGGAGATGGACCGGCGCGACATGGACGTGGTCCGTGACCAGTTCGTCCAGGCGGCCCGGATGGCCGACGCGGCGGGATTCGACATGCTGGAGCTCCACATGGCGCACGGCTACCTTCTGGCGAGCTTCGTCTCGCCCCTCACGAACGTGCGGGCGGACGAGTACGGGGGGGCCCTCGAGCGGCGCATGCGCTATCCGCTCGAGGTGCTCGCCGCCGTGCGGGCGGCCTGGCCGGCGGAGAAGCCGATCTCGGTCAAGATCTCGGCGACGGACTGGGCCCTGGGGGGCACGAGCGGCGACGACGCCGTCCGCATCGCGGCGATGCTGAGGGCGCATGGCTGCGACATCGTCACGGTCTCGACCGGCCAGACGGTGGCCGACCAGCAGCCGGTGTACGGGCGGCTCTACCAGACCCCGTTCAGCGACCGGATCCGCCACGAGGCGGGCATTCCGACCATGACCGTCGGGAACCTCTCGACGTACGCGGACGCGAACTCGATTTTGACCGCCGGCCGGGCGGACCTCTGCGTGCTCGCCCGCGGCCACCTGTACGACCCGTACTGGACACATCACGCCGCGCGGGAACAGGGCTACGATCTCGCCTGGCCCTCCCAGTACGTGTCCGTCACGAGCTACACCCCACGGCAGCGCTAGACCCCGCGCCGACCCCCGCCGCGCCGCCCGCGTCCCGCTGGCTCGTCGTCGGGGCCCTTCTGGGGCTTGCCGCCGTCGTGCGCGTGTCGGCGATGTTCTACCACCACATCTCGGGGGACGACGCCACGGTCGGCCTGATGGCGAGGCACATCCTCAGCGGCGAGAACCTGCCGGTGTTCTTCTACCGGCAGGCGTTCATCGGGTCGCTCAACGGCGCTCATCTGGTGCCGGCGCTGTTCCTCTTTGGACCCTCGGTTCCATTTCTTCCGCTCAGCGCGATCGCCTGGTCTCTCCTGTTCCCCCTGTTGCTCTACCTTCTGGGCCGGCGGGTCTTCGACGAGACCACGGCCCGCTTGACACTGCTCCTCGCGGCGGTGCCGCCCTTCTGCCTGACGTACTGGAGCGCCATCCAAGGTCATTTCGAGACCAACACGCTCGGCACGATCCTCCTCCTGCTCACGCTCCCGATCCTCGTCGGGTGCCCCGAACCCCGACGGACCCGTCTCATGGTCTGTCTGGGATTCGTCGCGGGGCTTGCCTTATGGACGAGCGTGAAGGTGGTGGTCGTGCTCGGGCCGATCCTCCTGCTCCTGCTGGTCCGGGATCCGCTCATGCTCGTCCGTCGCGGCGCATTGCTGGCGGGCGCGACGTTCTTTCTTGGCAGCCTTCCCGCGTGGCTCTTCTACGCGAGTCAGCCGGACCCAGGGCGGGGCAATCTCGGCTCCGCCCGCCGATTCCTCGTCGCGAGCCTGGATCTCACGTGGGCGGGGCTGTCGCGCTTCCTCGTCGAGGTTCCCCCGCTCCTCGTCGCGACGTACTACTGGGCCCCGGACACCCCCGCGCGGTTCGCGGCGCTGATCGTGTGCGTTGGCGTGTACCTGGCCGCGATCGCGCTCGTGGCGGTAGAGACGGTTCGCGGATGCCGTACGCTGTCAGCCCGCCGGGTGTGGGGATTCTGGCTCCTCGCCCTGACGCTCGTCTCGACCTACGCCGCGCTGTATGTTTCCGAGTTCAACCGATTCGGCGGCCAGTCGCGCGCCCGTTACGTCCTGCCGGCGTACATCCCCCTCCTCCTGTTCGTGGGGGCGGCGATCGTCTGGCTGTCGCGGCGGTCGCGATCCGCCGCGGGAGCGGTGCTCGCGTTCGTCCTGGCCTTCAATGTCTGGACCAATCTCGGGTTTCTGTGGCCCTTGCAGCCGGTCGAGCGAGCGCAGCGCGAGAGTGTGATCGCCAACCGGGATGCCCTCGTTCGTCGTCTCCGCGCCTTCGGCGGTGACGCGGTCCTCGTGGACAACCTCTACGAGAGCATCATCTGGCAGTTCCTCGTGCCCCGGCCCCCGGTGTCGGCCCTCGCGACGGAGATCTACTACCCGTCGGCGGTCAGGGCCGACGCCGGCGAGCGCGTGGCCATCGTCGCCTCGGTCTCGGATCCCCTTGAGACCCAGCTCCGGGCGCTCGGCGCCACGGCCACGGCCGAGCGAATCGGCGCGTGGTGGTTCTACGACGACGTTCGTGTCCCGCGTCCCAGGTACCGCCTCGTGCCCCGGACAGGCTGGCGGACCCTCGGCGAGACTGGCGCGCCCCCCGCCGCCGCGGACGGTGACCTGGGCACCGCGTGGCCGGCGCGACGGCTCGACGCCTCGGAGGCGGGCGCGCTCGTGCTCGATCTCGGCGCACCGCGGGCGGTGGCGCGCGTGGTGTTCTGGCCCACGGCGCTGACCGATCTGATCGTGCCCCTCGAGATCGAGGGCTCGGGGGACGCGGTGACCTGGGAGCGGTTGGGCGTGGCACCCGAGCGCGTCGGGCGTCCGGCGTTCGTCGTCGGTGACCGCCCGGTATTCCGCTCTCGCAACGGCTGGCTCGAGCTGGTCACCGTCCCGCGGTTCGTCCGCTATCTGCGCGTCCGCCCGGTGGCGCGGGGTCCGGTGGGCGTCGGCATGGTCGGGGAGCTGTTCGTCTACGAAGCGCTCGACGGACCCGCGAGCGACGGAGTGGAGCTGGACGAGCTGCTCGGCGTCCTGCGCGCCCGCGGGGTGGCGCGGCTCTTGGCCGATCCGGTCATCTCGGCGCGGGTGGCTCTGGCGACCAGAAGAGAGGTCGCCACCGTGCCGGCCAACGGGGTGCTCAACAACCACGGGCTTTCGCCGCCCGTGCATCTGTTCGCGCGCCCGCGGCTCCGAGAGACGGACGCCGCGCTCGTGGCTGCCGAGGACGCGGGCGAGCTACGCGAGCGGCTCGACTCGGCGGGCGTGGCCTTCGCCTCCGAGCCTGTCGGGACCCGCGTGCTGTTCCAGCTGGTCGGCCCGCTGCCGACATCGACCCCCTGTCGGGGGACGGAATGGCGCCTGACCGCCGAGGCGCCTGACCCGGACGGTCGGGGCACCCGGTACGTCGTCGAGGGGCGCCTGGCCGCGCCCACCCGCCTCGCGACGGTCCGCCTCGAGCATCCCTGGGTGTCGACCCGGCATGCGTCGATCGTCAGACTCGAGATGTCGGATGACGGGCGCGCCTGGCGGGCCGTGGACGGCCGGCGGCGCGCGGTGGAGTGGGCGTGGGCCGGGCGGACGCTCTTCGCCTTCTCCGCGGGCGCGACGGAGCTGGTCGTGGACGACGCGCCCGCGCGCGAGGTACGCGTGGAGGTCCGCCTCCCCTATCGGGGCCCGGAGGCGATCACGGGCCTGTGCGTGCGGCGCCGCTGAGCTGGCGCCGGTCAGGCCGCGGGAGCCTGGCCGCGGCTGACCCAGTACCGGTCGGGGCGGCGGGCCACGCGCGCGGCCAGGAGCCGGGTCGCGCGCTCCGCGTCGCCGGCCCGGAAGCAGGCCTCCAGCAGCGTGTCGTGAAAGACGTCGCGCTGGGCCCGGCTGCCGCCGAGCTGGACGATCCGCGGCCCGAGGGGCTCGATCCGGTCGATCGCCGTCCGGTACTCCTCGCGCGCGAACGCCTGCAGGCCCTCGATCAGGGGGATCAGCACTCCGGCCACGAGCGCCGTAGGATCCTTGGCCACGCGCTGCCTCAGCATGTCTATCTGGGTGTCCGCCGTGGCCCAGTCCCCGGCTCCCGCGAGCGCCATGGTCAGGTGGGCGGCGTGGAAGAGGAGACCCTGGCGGTCGAGGCGCTCCCGCGCGATCGCGGCGAACGGGCGCCACCGCGCGGCCCCGACGGTCAGTCCCAGGAGATCCTGCCGCCAGAGGAGCGCGATCGAGTCGTGGAGGTCGCCGGCGATCGCCGAGGGCGCCCGCTCGAACGCCGCGCGCGAGATCCGGACGGCGCGCGCGTAGTCCCCGCGCGAGAGGTGCAGCAGCGCCAGGTGCCAGACGAGGTGGTTGCGGAACCAGTTGAGGTGCTGGCAGGGATGGATCGCGGGGGGAAGGCGGTCCACGCCGTCGTCGAATGCCGCAAGCTCGTAGAGCGCGTGGGCGAGCGCGTGGACCGCCCAGGCATCCCGGGGGTTGCGCGCCATCGCGGTCTCCGCCGCCTGCACGGCTTCCCGGCAGCGGTCCGCCTGCTCGAGCACGAACGCGTGGAGCCCCAGGACGAAGGAGTCGTCGCCGTGGTGCGGGAGCACGCGGGTCGTCAAGCCGAGCATCTCGGGAAAGCGACCCTGCCAGAACCAGACGAAGTAGAGGCGCTGGAGGACGACCACGTCGCGCGGCCAGGTCTCGAGGTGCTCCGTCATCGCGCGCTCCGCATCCGCGGGGCGGCCACCGACCAAAAGGGCCACGGCCTCGACGTGACCGCGCTCGCGCGCCGTCTGGCCGGCCGCGGCCACGCGGGCGGTCTCCGCCGCGGCCCGTGCCTCTCCGAAGCGCTCCTCGAGGAAGAGGCACACGGCGGCCCCGGCGTGGGCGAGGGCGAGGCCGGGGTCGAGCGCCGCGGCCTGGCGGAACGCCTCGAGGGCGCCCCGGCCCCAGCTGAGGAGCTCACGCACTCCCTCGTCGTAGCGATCCAGCGCCGCAGGGACGGCCGTGGTGGCGGGCAGGCCGTAGGCGTCGGCGCGCATCAGGGGATCGCCTGCTGGTCCCTGGCGATCGGAGCGGCGCCTGTCAAAGCCCGGGCTCGTCGAGGCGGCCCAGCCAGGCTCCCGCCACCATGTTTCGCATCATCTGCACCGTCCCGCCCGCGATGGTGAACATGCGCGCGTCGCGGACCATCCGCTCGAGCGGGAGATCCCGCGAGTAGCCGCTCGCGCCGAAGATCTGGAGGGCGTCGTTGGTGACCCGCACGGCCGTCTCGCTGGCCAGCGTCTTGGCCATCGCGGCCTCGATCATGTCCGGGAGCCCGTGCCCGGCGTTGGCCGCCGCGCGGTAGACGAGCTGTCGCGCGGCCTCCACCTGGAGCGCCATGTCCGCGACCATCCAGCGCAGCCCCTGGAAGTGCCCGATGGGTCGCCCGAACTGCTCGCGCTCCCCGGCGTACCGGACGGCGGCCTCGAGCGCCCCCTGGGCGAGGCCGAGCGCCACCGTCGCGGCGCCGAGGCGCTGGCCGTTGTAGGCGACCATGAGCCGCTTGAAGCCGCCCGCGGGGAGGAGCAGGTTGTCCCGCGGGACCCGGCAGCGGTCGAAGACGACCTCGCCTTCCGGGATGCCGCGCATCCCCATCGCCCGCTCGCGTCGAGTGACGGCCAGGCCCGGGGTGTCCGCCTCGACGATCAGGGCGCCGATCCCCTCCGGTCCCGGGACGCCGTCGAACCGGCAGAAGACCACGTATGTTTGCGAGACGCCCGCCCCCGTGATCCACCGCTTCGTCCCGGTGAGCAGCCACGCGTCGCCACTCGGCTCGGCGGTGGTCTCGAGGTCGGAGGCGGCCGAGCCGGCGCCCGGCTCGGTGATGGCGATGGCTGGCTTGTCGCCCTGGACCACTCGCGGCAGGTACTTCCGCTTCTGCGCCTCGGAGCCGTACTCGACGATCGCACCGACGGCACCCAGGTTCGAGTCGACGAGGATCCGCCCCGTCACGCCGCAGACGCGCGCCACCTGCTCGATCGCCAGGACGAGGTCGAGGAGCGCTTTGCCCTGGCCGCCGTAGGCGGGGGGGATGGTCATGCCCATGAGCCCTGCCTCGACGAGCTGCTTCACGTTGTCCCAGGGGTACTCCTCGCGCTCGTCCCAGCGCGCCGCGCGCTCGCGGAACTCGCGATCGGCGAGGGCCCGGGCCCGCGCCCGGATCTCCTCCTGCTCCGCCGTCAGCGGGAACCGCATGGGCCCTCCTCGACGCGCCGGCCGGCGCGCCCGATCACAGGCGCGACTCTAGGGCCGGCGGCGGGGACGGTCAAGCCGGTGGACGGTTCGGAAGCGTTGCGTCACGATTGAGAAAGGGCGCCGGGCCCGCCCCACGGGGAACGTGGTGGCGGGGCCGGACGTTCCAGGAGAGAGGACTCCCACGCGCTCGGAAGGGAGTCCGGTCGGAGGGCACATGATGGACCGACTGATGACGCTCGCGACGTGGGCCTTGGCGCTCGGCCTCGCCACCCTGATGCTCGTGGCCAGCCCCCCTGGCGTGGGTGCCGACGGCGCCGGCGGAGGGGGTGGAGCCGGTGGAGGTGGCGGGGGCGGTGGAGGGGCCGACGGAGCGAGCGGGAAGGCAGAGGATCCCGAGTACACCGCCGGCGTGCAGGCGATCAAGGCGGGGCGATACGCGGCCGCCATCCCGCTCCTCGAAGGCGTCGTGAAGCGGGACGGCGCCAACGCCGACGCCCACAACTGGCTCGCGTACGCCGTGCGCAAGAACGGCGACCCGGCCCGCTCGATCCCGATCTACCAGAAGGCCCTGTCCATCGATCCCAAGCACCGCGGAGCCCACGAGTACATCGGGGAGGCGTACCTGGCGCTCGACAACCTGCCGAAGGCCAAGGAGCACCTTGCCCGCCTCGACAAGCTGTGCTTCTTCCCCTGCTCCGAGTACAAGGACCTGAAGAAAGCCGTGCAAGACTACGAGTCGAGCGGCGGCAAGGTCAAACCCGCCGCCGCCCGCTGACCAGAGCCAGTCCGGATCCGCCCCTGCTGGCGGTGCCCCTCGCTCACCAAGGGGCGCCGCCCGCCGCTCCGCATCGGCGCCGCCAGCGCCACCAGTGCCGCCAGCGCGGATGGTAGACTGCCGTCGGCCGGCTCGCGGCGCGATCCGAGCCGGCCCTCGGGAGAACAGAGATGACCGGCTCGGTGCCCCGCCCGTCCCGTCCCATGGTTCCGGAGGACCTCTTCCGCATCCGCTTCGTCAGCGATCCCCAGCTCCGTCCGGACGGGCGCCGCGTCGCGTTCGTGGTGACCACGCTCTCCGAGGAGCGGGACGAGTACCTCTCCACCATCTGGGTGGTCGATGTGGACGGCGGAGAGGCCCGGCCGTTCACTCGAGGCCCGCGCCGCGACACGGCCCCGCGCTGGTCGCCGGACGGCCGGTGGCTCGCCTTCGTGTCCGAGCGCGAGCGGAAGGCGAAGGGTCAGCTTCACGTGATGCCCGCCGACGGAGGCGAGCCCGTCCGGCTCACGGACCTGAGACACGGGGTGTCGAGCCCGGCCTGGTCGCCGGACGGTACCCGGCTCGCCTTCGTGGCGCGCGTCGGGGGGTGGGAGGAGCCCACGGACGAGGAGGAGCGCGCGCGCTCCAAGCCGCCGCGCGTCATCGACGTCCTCAAGTACAAGTCGAACGGGACCGGCTTCATCTACGACCGGCCGCGCCATGTGTTCGTGGTCGGGGCGGAGGGCGGCCCAGCGCGCCAGGTGACGGAGGGGTCCTTCGATCATCAATACCCCGCCTGGTCGCCGGACGGCCGGTGGGTGGCGTTCACGGCCGCGCGCCACGAGGATCGCGACGAGGACAGCGCGGCCGACGTCTGGATCGCGCCGGCCGGGGGCGGGGAGCCGCGCCGGCTGACGTCGACGGCCGGTCCCGCGTCCTGGCCGTCGTTCTCGCCCGATGGCCGGACGGTCGTCTACCTCGGGCATGCCCATCCGCGCGACGTCTCCCGGCACCACCGCGTGTGGGCGGTCCCGGTCGCCGGCGGCCCGCCGGCATGCCTCACCGCGGCCCTCGACCGGAACTGCGAGCCGATGATGGGCGCGGTCGGCCCGCAATGGCTTGGGGCCACGGGCGCGCTCCTCTTCCAGGTGGAGGACGCGGGCGACGTCCCGCTCTACGCGGTGAGGGCGACCGGCGGCGCGCCGCCGGAGCGCCGGATCGGCGGCACCCGCCAGGTGACCGCCTTCTCCGCTTCGGGTGACGGCACGCTCGTCGCGTTCACCGCGACCGACGACCTGTCGCCTTCCGAGATCTTCGTCTGTCGGGCCGACGGAACCGGCGAGCGCCAGCTGACGGATCTGAACCGCGAGTGGAAGGCGGAGGTCGCGCTGGCCCGACCGGAGCGCTTCCGGTTCGAGCGCGCCGGCTTCACCGTCGACGGCTGGGTGATGCCGCCGGTCGGCCGGGAGGCGGGGCGCCGCTACGCCTCGCTGCTCCAGGTGCACGGCGGTCCCGCGAGCCAGTACGGCCACCGCTTCTTCGACGAGTTCCAGGTCTACGCGGGGGCGGGCTACGGCGTCGTCTACCTGAATCCCCGGGGCAGTCGCGGGTACGGCGAGACGTTCGCGCGGGCGGTCGTCGGCGACTGGGGCGGGGGCGACTACGCCGACGTGATGGCGGGACTGGACGAGGCGCTCCGCCGGTTCGACTTCCTCGACCCGGAACGGCTGGGAGTGATGGGCGGGAGCTACGGCGGCTTCATGACGAGCTGGATCGTCGGCCACACCGACCGTTTCCGCGCCGCCTGCTCGGAGCGCGCGGTCAACGCCGCCTGGAGCATGTACGGGACCAGCGACATCGGTCACGCGTTCCAGGAGGCCCACGCCGAGGGCCGGCCGCCCTGGGACGACCTCAAGTGGTACCTCGACCACTCGCCCCTCTCCTACGTCCGGGACATTCGCACGCCGCTTCTCATCATCCACTCCGAGGACGATCTCCGGTGCCCGATGGAGCAGGCGGAGCAGCTCTTCGTCGCCCTGAAGAAGCTCCGCCGCCCGGTGCGTTTCGTCCGGTTCCCGGACGAGGACCACGAGCTCTCGCGCTCCGGCCGGCCGCGGCACCGGCTCGCACGGTTCCGGATCCTGCTGGAGTGGTTTCAGGAGCACTTGCCGGCGGGCCCATCCTGAGCGACGCGCCGCCGGGGTCGCGGAACCGCGACGCGCGGGCCCCGTCGTGAGGCGGCTCGTGCTGGTGGGCGGCGGTCACGCCCACGTCCACCTCCTGGCGGCGCTCGCCGCCCGCCCGCTTCCCGGTGTCGAGGTCATCCTCGTCTCACCGTCGCCGCACCACCACTATTCCGGCATGGTGCCCGGCTTCCTGCAGGGCGTGTACGCCGAGGCGCAGCTGACGCTCGATCTCGCGTGGCTGGCCGGCCGCGCCGGGGCCCGGCTGGTCGAGGCGATGGCCGGGCGGATCGACGTGACCGGGCGCGCCGTCGACGCGGGCGGCGAACGCCTGCCGTTCGACGTCCTGTCCCTCGACGTGGGCGCCGATCCCGCCGGCCTCGACGTGCCGGGCGTGCGCGAGCACGCGGTCACCATCCGCCCGATGCGGCAGGCAGTCTCGCTCCGGGCACGGATCGACGCGCTCGGGCGCGCCGCGCGGGGGAATCCGGTGCGCGCCGTCGTCGGGGGAGCGGGCGCCGGGGGCGTCGAGGTCGCGCTGGCTCTTCACCGGCGGATCCACGCGGTCGGCGCGCGACCCGAGGTCGCCCTCGTCGAGGCCGCGCCACACGTGCTCCCCGACTACGCCCTGCCGGTGCGCCAGCGGGCGGCGCGCATTCTCGCCCGGCGCGGCATCGCGGTCACGACGGGACGTGCCGTCGACCGGGTAGACAGGGAGTGGGTTCGGCTCACGGACGGGGCGCGGCTTCCGGCGGACCTGGTCGTCTGGCTCGCGGGGGCGGCGGGCCCCGGGCTTCTGGCCGGGTCAGGCCTTCCGCTCGACGCCCGCGGCTTCTTGCTCGTCGATGCCACGCTCCGGGCAGTGGACGGCTCCCCTGTCTGGGCCGCCGGCGACTGCGCGACCCTCGCGGACCACCCGGAGACACCGAAGGCGGGAGTCTACGCGGTTCGCCAGGGACCGGTGCTGGCCCGGAACCTCCGGGCGGCCCTCGGCGACGGGACACCCCGCGCGTACGTCCCCCAGAAGACCTTCCTGTCGCTGCTCAACACGGCCGATGGAAAGGCGCTCCTCCGCTGGCACGGCCTCGTCAGCCACTCTCGCTTCGCGTGGTGGCTCAAGGATCGGATCGACCGCCGCTTCGTGCGCGGGTACTGCCCGCCCCCCTAGGTTGCGACCGGCCCTCTTGCGCAATCGGGGGAGGCCGGCCTACGGTGGATCCGCTTCCGGGCCACCCTGGCGGAGAGAGGATGGCGGGCCATGGGACGTCGAGCGCTGTTCTGGTCCGGCGCGGTGCTGGCCGCGCTCATCGTGCAGCAGATCGCGGTCCGGTCGTTCGGCCCGGACGCGAATCGGTGGCTCGGGATGGCCCTCCTCATCGCGGTCCTGCTCTCGGTGCCGGCGATCCTCCTGACGAGCCGCGTGGAGGGGGTCAGCCGGTGGCGCCGGTGGCGCGAGGCGCGCCGGCGCGCCCTCAAGCACCACCGGAGCTGATCCGCGCGGCCTCCGACGGGACCGGCGTGGAGGTTCCGTAGTACCAGCGGTGGAGGCGCGCCGGCCGGACGCCGCAGACGTACAAGAAGCGTAGCGCCCACATCAGGACGACCGTCCGCGCCACCCCCTCGCGCTCCCACTTGCGTCCCGAGGTCGTGACGCGAAGACGCAGCGCGGTCAGGCGACCGGCGCGCTTCAGTCGGCGGGTCAGCTCGACGTCCTCCATGAGGGCGATGTCCGCGTAGCCGCCGAGCGCCTCGAACGTCGCCCGGCGCACGAAGATCGCCTGGTCCCCGGTGCAGATGCCCGTCAGTCGTGATCGCGCGTTCATGAGCCGGGCGATCAGCCGGAACGCCGGCCGGAGGCTGTCGAAGCGGACGTCGAAGCGGCCGTAGACGACCGCCGGGTCCGCCAGCGCGCTCAGGACGGCCTCGGCCGCCCCCGGCGGCAGGCGCGTGTCCGCGTGGAGGAACAGCAGGGCGTCGCCGCTCGCCGCCGCGGCCCCTGCGTTCATCTGGCGGGCGCGGCCGCGACCGCTTGCGACGACGCGTACGCCCGGGATCCGAGCGGCGACCTCGGGGCTTCCGTCCGCGCTGCCACCGTCCACCACGATCACCTCGGCGCCGGGGCAGGTCGCGGCGAGATCCGGCAGCAGCGTCTCCAGGTGGCGGGCTTCGTCGAGGACGGGGATGACGATCGACAGCCGCACGGTCAGGGGATTACCGGTCCGGTGAGAGGAGCTCTCCGGCGACCCGGCTCCGGCGAGCGAGCCACGCGGGCGTGAGCGAGATGAGGACGATGAGGAGCGCCGCGCCGGCCAGCATCCAGACAGTCCGGCGGGCCGCGCCGCCCGAAAGCGCTCCGCCGGCCAGCGTGAAGGCGACGGTCGCCGGGAGCATGCACGCCCAGGACACGCCGACGTAGGTCCAGAAGGGGATCCGCGTGAGGCCGTACGCGAAGTTCTGCAGGTTGAACGGAAAGAGCGGGACCAGGCGCGTGACCATCAGGATGCGCCAGCCGTGGCGCTCGACGGTGGCGTCGAGTCGCGCGAGCCGAGGGCTCTCTTCCATCCAGCGTTCGACCGTGTCGCGCGCAAGGTAGCGGGCCACGAGGAACGCGAGCGCGGCGGCCAGGGTCGAGGCGATCGACACGTACACCGTGCCCCACAGCGGGCCGAACGCGAGGCCCCCGAGGAGGGTCAGGGGGAGCGCGGGGACGAACAGCAGCTCCGCCAGGACGTAGCCCGCCACGTACAGGACCGGGCCCCAGGCCCCGTAGGCCTCGATCGCCGGCCGCAGCTGCGTCAACCGATCCGGCCGCGCCCAGTCGTGGAGCCCAAGGCTCCAGGCGAGCGTGCCCGCCGCCACCAGAGCGACGGCCAGGAGGACCAGGCGGCCGGGAGCTCGGGCGCGGCCAGAGACGCGGCCGGGGCTCCCGGCGCGCATTCGGGTCACCGCGTCCACCGGAGCCACGTCCGGAGCGCCGTCTGGGTCAGAGGCGTCAGCTTGGTCCGCTGGTACCGGTCGGCCACTCGGCGAATGGCCTCGCCCTGCGTGGGGTAGGGGTGGATCACGCCGGAGAGCTGGCTGACCCGGATCCCGGCGACCATGGCCAGGGTCAGCTCGCTGATCATCTCGCCCGCCCGGCGCGCGACGATGGTGGCGCCGACGATCCGGTCGGTGCCCTTCCGGACGTACACCTTGACGAACCCCTCCGTCTCGCCGTCGATGCGCGCCCGGTCCGTGTCCTTCATGTGGCGCACCAGCGTGTCGACGGCCACGCCCCGCTCGCGGGCCTCGCGCTCGTTCCAGCCGACGTGCGCCACCTCCGGGTCCGTGTACGTGCACCACGGCATGACCAGGGCGCTGAGCCGACGCCGGCCCGACGGCCGGAAGAGCGCGTTGCGAATGACGATTCGCGCGGCCGCATCGGCTGCGTGGGTGAGCTTCCACCCGAGGCACACGTCGCCGGCGGCGTAGATGCGCGGGTTCGTCGTCCGCAGGTGGTCGTCCACCACGATGCCCTCGCTCGTGTAGCGCACGCCGGCGGCCTCCAGCCCGAGCCCCTCGACGTTCGGAAGGCGGCCGGTGCCGACCAGGATCTGGTCGGCCTCCACGGCCTCCTCCCCTTCTCCTGCCCGGTAGCGCAGCACCTTGCGGGTCCCTTCCCGGCCGACGCCGACGATCGCGGCGCCGGGGACGACGCGCACGCCGTCCCGGAGGAGCGCCTGCCGGACGATCTCGGCCGCGTCCGGGTCCTCGCGGGGCATGAGCTGCGCCCCGTCGGTCAGGAGCGTGACCTCCGCGCCGAGGCGACGGAACGCCTGGGCCAGCTCGCACCCGATCGGGCCCCCGCCCACCACCGCCAGGTGACCGGGCCGCTCGGTCAGGTCGAAGACGGTCTCGCTCGTCAGGAATCCTGCGTCGTCGAGACCCGGGATCGGCGGGACCGCCGGTCGCGCCCCGCTGGCCACGACGGACTTGGCGAAGCGGAGGGTGCGCCCCTCGACGGCGAGGGTGTCGCGTCCCGTGAAGCGCGCCTCGCCGAGGAACACGTCGACCCCGTACTCCTGGCGATAGCGCCAGACCGAATCGTGCTGGCTGATCTCGGCGCGAACGCGCCGGACCCGCTCCATCACCGCCCCGAAGTCGATCGTCACGCCCTCGGGGACCTTCACGCCGAGCGCCGCCGCCTCTCGCAGCTCGCCGATGACACGCGAGGCGCGGATGATCGTCTTCGAGGGGACGCAGCCCGTGTTCAGGCAATCGCCGCCCATGAGGTGCCGCTCGACCAGGGCGACCCGGGCGCCGAGCGTGGCGGAGGCCGCGGCGGTCACGAGGCCGGCCGTGCCCGCGCCGACGACGACCAGGTTGTAGCGCGGGGCCGGCTCCGGGTTCCGCCAGCCGGGGGGGTGGACGTTCTCGATCAGCGCCCGGTTGTGGGCGTCGTCCGGGATCGGCGGCCCCGGCCTCACGTGGTCGCGCCGCCGCAGGAGCTTCCCGCGCCGGCCGTGCACCCGAAGCAGTGCCGGGCCGTGCGGATCGGGCGCGCCGCGAGCCAGGCCGGGTCGAAGTCGCGAACGTGGGGGCGCCGACCCGGCGGGGCCTCGACCGGCAGCTCGAGCATCTGGTTGAAGTCGCAGTCGTGGAGCGTCCCGTCCCACGCGACCGAGAGCGTGTTGCGGCACATGAGCCCCGGGACGGCCGCCGGGTTGAACGTCGCCACCAGCCGCTCCATGTACCCCTGGAGATTGCCGCTCTCGACGAGCCAGTCGAGGAACCGGCTGATCGGCATGTTGGCGAGCGTGAAGAGCCGGTCGAACGTGACGCCGTGGTGCCGGACGAGCGCGGCCCTCCAGTCGCGCTCGAGCGAGGCCTGCGAGCCCGGGAGGAAGGCGCCCACCGGGTTGCTGACGAGCGTCAGCCGGCGCCGGGGATCGCCGTGTCCGTACCCCGCGGCGTTCAGCCGCCGGAGCGCCTCGATCGACCGCTCGAACGTCCCCTCGCCCCGCTGGGCGTCGGTGTTGAGCCGGCGGTAGTGGGGCAGGGAGCACACGACCTCGACGCCCCGCTCGGCGAGCCACGCGGGGAGATCCGCGCAGCGCGGCAGGAGGAGGACCGTCAGGTTGCACCGGTCCATCACGTGCTTGCCCCGGGCCACGGCCTGGTCGACGAGGTAGCGGAAGTGGGGGTTCAGCTCGGGCGCGCCGCCGGTGATGTCGACCGTGTGGGCCGTCGTCCTATCCAGCGCCGCCAGGCACAGGTCCACGGTCTCGCGGTCCATGTTCTCCGCGACCCGGTCCGGCCCGGCGTCGACGTGGCAGTGGCGGCAGGTCATGTTGCAGAGGCGGCCGACGTTGATCTGGAAGATCTCGAGCGGCGCCGGCCCGAGCTCGCGCCACCCGCACGCCTGGAGGGCCTCGCGGAAGTCACCGCCGGGGAGGGGCATGCTCTCGAGAAGCCGGAGCTGGGCCGCGGGCACGGCGAGCGGAGCGCCGCGCGCGCGGAGACCCCGGGTCCCCTTCGGACCCCCAGCCGGGCTCGCGAGCTCGGGGTCGACGGCGGCCGGTCCCGGCACGAGCACCTACATCATTCCCGCGTGCCGCGCGTGCTCGAGCATCTGCACGCCGTGAACCATCGACGCTCCGCCCCGGATGGCCGCGGCCACGTGGACGGCTTCCGTCATCTGCTCGAGGTCGGCGCCCTTCTCGAGACACGTCTTCGTGTACGCGTCGATGCAGTACGGGCACTGGACGGCGTGCGCGACGCCGAGCGCGATCAGCGCCTTCTCCCGCTCGCCGAGCGCACCCTCGGCGAAGACCGCGTTGTACCAGGCGAAGAACTTCTCGGCGAGGTCCGGGTTGCCCTGGGCGATGTTCCCGAACTTCCCGAGGTGCTCCGGCGCGTAGTAGGTCTCCATCGAAGAACTCCTCCGGTGGCCGCGTGGGCCACGTTCGCTGGCGTCGCGCGGGACGCGACGTCGCCAGCGTCGCTCGCGACGCCTATTTCGGTTGTCAAGACGCTGTCAACTCGTTCGCCGACTCTCCGGCTCGCCGGCGCGTCACGGCTCCCGGTCCGTCCCCGGCCGCCGGGCGCCAGGGCGGGGCGGCGAGCCGCCGCCGCCCGTCACTCGCGAGCCGCACGGCCGGGTCGTCCGGGACGAAGTCGCGGTCCCACAGCTTGCAGGTCACCTGCTTGTGCCGCTGATCCAGACCCTCGCAGTAGTTCGTGAACTCGCATCGGCGGACGAGCGCCCCGTGGCCGAGACGGACCTTCCGGAACCAGTCCGGGTCGGCGAGAGTCTGGCGCGCGGCCGCGACGACGTCCGCCTCCCCGCGGGCGAGGATGCCCTCCGCCTGGTCGAACGTCGAGATCCCCCCGCTCGTCACGACCGGGATCCCGTGCCCCGATGCCCGCAGGGCCGCGCGGATCGCCGCCGCCAGCGACACGTTGCGGCCGAACGGGCCGCGCTCGTCCGAGATGACGGTGGGCATGCACTCGTATCCCGACTCGCCGGTGTAGGGGTAGACCGCCTCCCCGACCTTCGGCTGCCGGGCGTCCTCGAAGCGCCCCCCCTTGGACACCGACAGGTAGTCGGCGCCTCCTTCCGCGAAGCGGAGGCCGAACCAGACGGCGTCGTCCAGCGCGTTGCCGCCCGGCACGACGTCGTGACCGAGATATCGGATTCCGACCACGTAGTCGGCGCCGACTCGGTCCCGGACCGTCTGGAGCACCTCGAGGGGCAACCGCGCCCGCTGCGGACGCGCCCCCCCGTAGCCGTCCGTGCGGCCATTCAGCCGGGAGAGGAACGAGGCCATCGTGTACGCGTGAGCGTAGTGGAGCTCGACGCCGTCGAAGCCGGCCTCGCGCGCCCGCCTGGCGGCCTGGGCGAAGAGGTCCGGCAGGACGCGAGGGAGGTTCATGATGTGTGACAGGTGGAGGTCCCCGACCCGCTCGCGGTAGCCGTAGTCGAGCGCTTCCAGCTCGCGCGCCGTGAGCACGGCGTCGATGAGAGGCCGCTCGGCGGCGCCCAGCCGGGCGCGCACCTCGGCATCGGGCGTCAGGCCTCGATCCAGCCACCGAGGGTCGCCGAGGATTCCGGCCAGTCGGCGTCGGAGATCCTCGCCGATCTCGAGATAGCGCGCGAAGTACGTTCCGGGCTCGGGGCGCCGGCGGACGGCGATGAAGTCGATGATCTGGATGAACAGCCGCGTGCGGCCCTCGCTGTGCTCTCGCACAGCCTCGACCAGACGCCGTAGCCCCGGAATGAAGCGGTCGCTGCCGATCCGGAGGAGCGGACCGCTCGGGACGTCACGGATGCCCGTCGCTTCCACCACCAGGACGCCGGGCTGACCCGCGGCGAAGCGGGCGTACCACTCGACCACCTCGGGCGTGACGTGCCCGTCGTCGGTCGCCCGCCAGGGGACCATCGCGGGCACCCACGTGCGCTCGGCGGCCACGCACTGCCGGCCGATGCGGACCGGCGAGAACCAGCGCGCCCCTCGAGCCTCGTCACGGGTGGGCCAGCGCGCCGGGGGGAGCGAGTGTCGGACGCGGAGCCGGCCGGGCGTCACGGCGGCCACGGGGTCAGCTTACCCGGTGCGGCCCCGCACGGCCACCGGCCGGGCTCTTGGGCTCCCGGCGCTCGAGAGGCCCGTTGGTTGACCATGAAACGGCGCCGGTGCTACGGTGCGGACTGTGCGCATGAGATCGGTCCGGATCGGCTGCGGGGCGGCGCGCCGGCGCGGTGGACGGCGATTCCATGCTGCCGCTGTCGCGGCGCTGACGGTCGTGCTGGCCGGCGTCGCTTCCGGCTGCGGCGGTGTCGGGGGCGGCGCCAAGCCCGCGGCCGAGGCGAAAGCGCCCACCGATCCCGCGGGCCTCCGCCAGGACGTGGACCGTCTGCGTGCGGACCTCGCCGAGCTTCGCGCGCTCACCGAGGCGGCCCAGCGCGCCGCCACGGAGCATGCCGACCGCGCGGCCGGTGAGACTCGCACCGAGGTCGACGCGGTGCAGAAGGCCCTCGAGGCGTCGGCCCGCCACGATCTTCAGCGCCAGGTCGAAGTGCTCGACGCTCAGGCGCGACGCATCGATCTCCTGGACAAGCGGGCCGCCGAGCAGGGGCAGACGCTGCGCCGGCTCGAGCTGGCGCTCACCGGCATCGAGAATCAGCTGACGCGGATCCTCGAGAACCCTGCCACCACACCGGCGCGCGGCGCCAAGGGCGGGGCGCCGGCGAAACCTCCGGCCGCGGCGTCGCCGTCAGCCGCGGTGGACGAGTCGGCCTCCAAGGCGCCGTCGGCGGAGGGATCCTCCCCGACGCCCGTCGCGGGCGCCGATCTCGCCCCTCCCGCGATGCTCGGGCTGACGCCGGGTTCCCGTAGCGCCACGCCGACAGCCAAGCCCGCCGACGCGCCCCGCGAGGTGAAGGCGGCGCCCGCCCCGCGCCCGTCAACGGAGGAGCCGCCGAGCGGGGCGAAGACGGCCCAGACTGCTCCCGCGGCGAAGGCCGCGCCCGCCGCGCGCTCGTCAACGGACGAACCGCCGAGCGGGACGAAGACGGCCCAGACTGCCCCCGCGGCGAAGGCGGTGCCCGCCCCGCGCTCGTCTGCCGACGCCCTCCCGCGTCTCGCCAAACCCGGCGCGCCGGCTCCCGCGGGGGCCTCGGCCAGCGCCCGTGCGATCTTCGACCGCGCCATGGAGAGCTGGAGGAAGGGCGAGACGGGGCAGGCGGTGCTCGACTTCGAGGAGCTGGTCCAGACGTTTCCCGGTGATCCGCTCGTCGCGCCCGCGCAGTTCCGGATCGGCGAGGCGTACTATGCGGCGCGCGACTTCGAGCGCGCGGCGCTCGGCTACCGGAAGGCGGTCGAGCTCGCGCCCCAGGGCAAGGACACGCCACAGGCGCTGCTCCGTCTCGGTCTCGCGTACCGCGCGCAGAAACGGGAGTCCGACGCGCGACAGGCCTGGAACCAGCTCGTCCGTGACTTCCCGGAGAGCGAGGCCACCGAAGAGGCGCACCGGGCTTTGCGGTCGCGCTGACCCCGTCCCTCAGTCACGGCTCGAGGGGATCCCGAGGAGACCAATGGAGTCCGCGGACGACGTTCGAGCGAGCCTGGGCGTGGCCTCGCTCGCCGACCTTCACCGGCACGAGGCGACGTCGCCGGACGGCGAGTCTCGGGTCGCGGCGCTTCTCGGAGATGCGCGCGTCCTGTCGTGGCCGCTGGTCGTCGACGCGGCGTCCGGGCTCATCCTCGACGGCAGCCACCGGGCGGTGGTCCTCGCCCGGGATCTCGGCGCGCGCTTCGCTCTGGTCCAGCGGGTCGCGCTCGACGCGCCCGACGTCCGTATCGGGACCTGGTGCCTGGTCCTCGAGGGCGTGTCCGCGGCGGCCTTCGACCACGCGCGGCGGGCGCTGGGACTGGAGGTCGACGCGCCCGACGGGCTCCGCTGTCACTACGGGGGCCGCGTCTACGCCCGGCCGGGGTCCGGCGCCGGGGAAGCACCCGGCCTGGCCGAGGGGCTCGAGCGGCTGCTCTCGTCGAACGGCCATCGGCCGCGCGCACGCCTCGTCGAGGACGAAGCGGCGACATCGTGGCTCGCCGCATCCGAGGTGGTCGTGCTGCGCCCGCCGGCGCTGGACAAGGCGGCCGTGCGGCAGCGAGCGGGGGGCGCGCTCCTGCCGCCCAAGTCGACTCGCTTCCTCCTCCCGTACCGTGTGTTCGGGCTCCACGTTCCGCTCGCGGCGCTCGGCGGGCGGCGGCGGGCGCTGATCGATGTCCTGGAGCGCGAGCGGGAGCGGCCGCTCGCGTGTCTCGGCCCCGGGCTCGTCATCGACCGCCGCTACCCCGAGCGCCTCTGGCAGTTCACCGACCATCGCATCCCCGACCGGCTCTTCGCCGACGAGGCGGGGCGCCGCGCATACACGGACGCGCTCGCGCGGGTCGCCCTCCCGGCCCCGTCGCGGCAAGGCTAAGGAGGTCCCCGTGGCCCAGACCAAGTTCGTGCTCGACGAGAAGGATCTCCCGAGCCGCTGGTACAACATCCAGGCGGACCTGCCGGCGCCGCTCCCGCCGGTGATCCACCCGGGCACGCTCCAGCCGATCGGGCCCCAGGATCTCGCCCCCCTGTTTCCGATGGAGATCATCAAGCAGGAGGTGAGCCAGGAGCGCTGGATCGACATCCCGGAGCCGGTCCGCGACGTGTACCGCCTCTGGCGACCGACGCCGCTCTACCGCGCCCACCGCCTGGAGAAGGCGCTCGATACGCCGGCCCGGATCTACTACAAGTGGGAGGGCGTCTCGCCGGCCGGCAGCCACAAGCCGAACACGGCGGTCGCCCAGGCCTACTACAACCGGGAGGAGGGCGTCCGCCGCATCGCGACCGAGACGGGCGCCGGGCAGTGGGGCTCGGCGCTCTCCTTCGCGTGCCAGCTCTTCGGGATCGAGTGCAAGGTCTACATGGTGCGTGTCTCCTACGACCAGAAGCCCTACCGGCGCATCATGATGGAGGCCTGGGGCGGCACGGTCGTGGCGAGCCCGTCGCGGGACACTGCGGCGGGACGCGCGGTGCTGGAGAAAGACCCGCAGTCGCCCGGGAGCCTCGGCATCGCGATCTCGGAGGCGGTCGAGGACGCGGCCCAGCGCGAGGACACGAAGTACTCGCTCGGCTCGGTGCTGAACCACGTCCTGACCCACCAGACCGTGATCGGGCTCGAGGCGCAGCGCCAGCTCGAGATGGCCGGCGACCGCCCGGACATCCTCGTGGGCTGCATCGGAGGCGGCTCGAACTTCGGCGGCTTCACGTTCCCGTTCCTCCAGGACAAGCTCAGCGGGAAGCGGAAGGACCTCCGCGTCATCGCCGTCGAGCCCCAGGCGGCGCCCAGCCTCACGCGGGGCGAGTACGTCTACGACTTCGGCGACACCGGGCAGATGACGCCCTTGGTCAAGATGTACACGCTCGGCCACTCGTTCATCCCGGCGCCGATCCACGCCGGCGGGCTCCGGTACCACGGCATGGCGCCCATCGTGTGCGCGCTCTACGACGCGAAGGTGATCGAGGCGGTGGCCGTTCACCAGAACCCGACCTTCGAGGCGGCGCTGACCTTCGCCCGCGCGGAGGGCGTGCTGCCGGCGCCCGAGGCTGCCCACGCGATCCGGACCGTCATCGACGAGGCGCTCCGCTGCAAGGCCTCGGGGGAGCGGAAGGTCATCGCCTTCAACCTGTGCGGTCACGGTCACTTCGACCTCTCGGCCTACGAGCGCTACATGGCCGGCAAGCTCGAGGACTTCGAGTACCCCGCGGAGAAGGTGAAGGCCGCGCTGGCCGGCCTTCCCAAGGTCAAGGTCTGACCTCCGGAAGGTCCGACCGACGTCGGGCAATCGGGGGCCGCGAAGGCTTCGCGGTCGTCCCGGCCGGCTGAGCGCAGGGTGGACTTCCGGCTGAGCGCGGAGCAGGAGGAGTTCCGGCGGGCCGTCGCGCGCTTCGTCGACGCGGAGGTCGCGCCGGTCGCCCGGGCGCTCGACGAGGCGGGTGAGTTCCCGCGAGCGCTCTTCCGACGTCTGGGCGAGCAGGGCTACCTGGCCCTCCGCTACCCCGAGGCCTACGGCGGGGCGGACGCCGACTTCGTGACCTACTGTCTCCTTGCGGAGGAGCTCGCCCGCGGCTCCATGTCCGTCGCGGCGCTGGCCGCGATGCAGAGCCTGATGGGGACGCATTTCGTGTGGAAGTACGGGAACGAGGCGCTCCACCAGCGCTACCTCGTTCCGGCGCTGCGCGGGGAGAAGGTCGCCACGTTCGCCTTGACCGAGCCCAACGCGGGCTCGGACATCGGCAACCTCACCACGACGGCCGAGCGCGCCCAGGGGGGCTGGCGGCTCAAGGGCACGAAGACGTGGGTCACCAACGCGCCCGTCGCCGACATGCTGACGGTCTGTGCCAAGACGTCCCCCGAGCGCGGGATGAAGCACATCGGCCTGTTCCTGGTCGACCGGCAGTTCCCCGGCGTGACCCTGGGGAAACGGATCGACAAGCTGGGGGTCCGCGCCTCGGCCACCGGGGAGATCGTGCTCGACGACGTCCTGGTCCCGGACGAGCACCTCCTGGGGGGCGAGACCGGCGGCGTGGAGAAGGTGGGCGGCATCCTCTCCGAGATCCGCGTGATGACCGGGGCGCTGTCGGTGGGGCTCGGGCGCGCGGCGTACGAGGCGGCGCTCCGCTACTCGAAGGAGCGCGTCACGTTCGGCAAGCCCATCGGCGAGCACCAGGCTGTGACCTTCAAGCTCGCCGACATGCTCACCCAGCTTCACGCGGCGAGCCTGCTCGTGTACCACGCCGCGTGGTGCGTCGACCAGGGGCGGCCGGTCACGCGCGAGGCGGCGATGACCAAACTCTTCGCCTCCGAGGCCGCGAACCGGATCTGTGACGAGGCCTCGCGGATCTTCGCGTCCTACTCGTTCGCGACCGAGTATCCGATCGAGCGGTACTTCCGCGACGCGCGCTTCCTCCTGTGGGGCGGCGGGACGTCGGAGATCCTCCGGGTCATCATCGGTCGAGACCTCGAGCGCCCCCCGACCCTCGGATGACCTGCGCCCCGCGCGGCCGGCGTCGCGGGGACGCGGGCCCCTGGAGTAAGGTGGAGGCGGGGCGCCGGGAGCGGCGCCCGGAGGAGCGCGCGACATGAGGAGAGTGGCCCTGATCGGCGCCGGCATGACGCGGTTCGGCGCGCGCAAGGCGACCTACCGGGACCTCATCTGGGAGGCGGGGAAGGCGTGCTTCGACTCGCTTCCCGGGGTCCGGCCGGCCGATCTCGAGGGGATCGTGGTGGGCTCGGTCATGCCCGAGCGCACCGCGTTCCAGAGCCACGTCTCCTCGCTCGCCGCCGAGGCGCTCGGCATCAAGCCGAGCCGGCTGTCGGCCCGGACCGAGCACATGTGCGCGTCGGGAACGGTCGGGCTCCGGTACGCCTATGCGTTCATCGCGGCCGGGCTCGCGGACCTGGTGATGGTCCTCGGCGTCGAGAAGCTGACCGTCCCGACGGCGGACGAGGCCGTCCTGAACATGGGGACGGGCGTCGACCGCGAGTGGGAGGCCGCCCACGGCCTCACCGCGCCGCCCTGCTTCGCCCTCGCCGCCCAGGCCCACATGGCGCGCCACGGCACGACCGAGGAGCAGATGGCGATGGTCAGCGTGAAGAATCACAACCACGCGGCCAAGAATCCGTACGCCCACTTCCAGAAGGGCGCGACGCTCGACCAGGTGCTCTGCTCCCGCATGATCGCGACCCCGTTCCGCCTGTTCATGTGCTCGCCCATCACCGACGGCGCGGCCGCGGTCATCGTGGCGAGCGAAGAGCGCGCGCGCGACCTGACGGACCGGCCGGTCTGGATCCGCGGAAGCGGCCAGGCACTCGACGGCTTCATGCTCTCGTCGCTCCACGAGGACTACGCGCACTGGCCCGCGCTGAAACGGGCGGGCCAGGACGCGTACCGCATGGCCGGGATCGGGCCGGCGGACGTGGACCTCGCCGAGGTGCACGACTGCTTCGCGATCGCCGAGATCATCGCCTACGAGGAGCTCGGGTTCTGCGAGAAAGGGGAGGGGGGCCGCTTCGTCGAGAAGGGCCTCTCCGACTACGGCGGGAAAGTCGTGGTCAACCCTCGCGGCGGCCTCATGGGCTGCGGCCACCCCCTTGGCGCCACCGGCATCGCGCAGGCGTGTGAGGCCTTCTGGCAGCTCCGCGACGAGGCCGGCGCGCGCCAGGTGCCCGAGGCGCGCCTGGCCCTCACCCACAACAACTCGGGGATGGGCGAGCACGTGGTCATGATCTACGGGCGCGACGCGGCCTGAGGCCGCGCCGGTCAGGCCGTCGGCGGGCCGGAAGCCGGCCGGCGCGGACCGCCGCGCCATCGCCGCCGGCGCCGCCGGTGGCTCGGAGCGGGAACGGGAGCGGGGGCGGACGACGGCACCCGGTTGCCGTCGATCTCGGGGATCTGCCGGCCCCTCTGGGGCTGCCGATTGCCGTCGATTTCCGACACGTCGAGCTCGTCGTCGGGGCCGCCGAGGTCGTCCGGCTGGCGATCGCCCTCCGCGACCGGGTCCGTTGCGGCATTCTCGGTTGCGGCAGTTCCGATCGACGGCTCGTTCCCCGGTGTCTTGCCTTCCTCGGCGAGCGTGATCACGCCCGACGGGCTCACCACGATCTCGCGAATCCGGCGCAGCCGGGTGACCAGGCGGGGGGAGCCGGGCGGGCGCTGGAACCCTCGCTCCTTGAGCGCATTGGCCACCGCGTCGATGATCACGGTTCGCCGGGGTGAGGCCTCGACCAGCCCGCGCACCACCGAGACCAGCTCGTCGTGAGGCGCGGTGTGCGGCGTGTCCGGGGACGGGGTCCGTGGCGCATGGGGCGCCGGCCCGCGTCCCCGCCCCCCACCCGGCCGGCCGGCGGGCGCGCTCGTCGCGGCCGGATGACGGGAGACGTCCCTCGGCTCGGTGTGCCGGGGGGCGTGGGCCCCCGGCGCGGCGTGAGGGGTGCTCGGTCCCCGTCCCCGGCGGCGGCGCCGGCGGCGCGCGCTCGACGGGTCGGCCGCCGGCGCCCGCTCCGCCACGACGGGCGCCTCGGCCGCCTCCTCCTTGACGAGGCGGCGGTAGGACAGGCGCTGGAACGCGATCCCCAAGCTGGCGGCCACGTCCCCGACAGCGTCGAACGCCCGGTCGTCCGACACGATGTCGATGAGATCGCCGGGGCGCGCGGAGGCGAGCCAGATGCCCGCGGCGACCGCGATGCGCAGGTCGCTCCAGTCGCGGACGCCCGTGGAGGGGGCGCTGTGGACCAGATGCGCGCCACGCTGCGCGAGCAACCGCGCCGCCTCGTGACCGACCACCCGCCAGTTGGCGACGGCCACGAGCTCGGTCCGGCGGTCCCAGGGATCGACACCGAGATGGTCGATGACGTGCGCGAGATGCTGCGCCCGGCTGGTGTTCTCGACGTCCAGGAAGATCGCGCGCCGGCCGGGGGGGCGCGGCCTCTCCGGCTCGGGAGGCGGCATGCGCCCGGCGAAGGTCGTCTCGACGGCGGAGAGGGGGAGGTCGAGCGGTTCGGGCTCGGGGATGGCGACGACTGGCTCGGGCGCGGGCTCTTCGACGGGCGCGCGACGGACCCGGTCCGCCGGCTTTCTGCGGGGTTTCGATCCCGACGCCGAACGGGAGGCGCTTCCTCGCGCCTTCCTGCGGCTGCCGTCGCGGTTCGAGCTGATCGTCACGTTCGCCCCACAGTGTAACGCAAGACGGCCGGTTCCGGTGCCCGCCTGCGGACCCGGACCCGGCTGGTATACTCCCGCTCGTGGCGCGGGAACCCGAGACGGCGGGGCTTGACGGCGGGCTGGCGCCGCCGGTCGGGCACCCGCTCCGCCTCCTCCATCCCGTCCTGCCCCGGGACGCCCGGCTCTGGGGCGCTGGACGGCCCAGCTACCCGGACGAGCCGCCGTCGCGTGACGCGGTGGAGGCGGGTGTTCGGGGGTGGCGGGAGGCCGACGTCGACCTCGTGGTGAGCCTGATCGAGGACTGGGAGGTGGCGCGCCGCGCCCCGGGGCTCTTCGAGACTCTCGCCCGCGAGGGTATCGCGGTCCGGCGGTTCCCCATCGTGGACTTCGGCGCCCCCACCGACGTGCCGGCGTTCGGTCGGCTGCTCGACGAGGTCTCGCGCCGCCTGGCGGCCGGCGGCGGCGTCCTGGTCCACTGCAACGCCGGCCTCGGGCGGACCGCGGTCGTCCTCGCGTCCATCCTGAAGGTTCACGGGCTCGACACCGACCCCGTGACCGAGCTTCGACGCATCTACCGGCCGACGGCCATGCAGGATCCCGTCCAGGAGGCCTTCGTCCGGCGCTTCGCCATACCCTGATGTCGTGGGCGAGGCCCCGCTGCGGCCTCGCGCCCCTGCTTCTCGCGCTCCCGTGTCTCTGGCTCGCGGGCTGCTCGGCGGCGGCCCACGGGCCCCGTCCACCGGACACCACGCTCCGGGAGCCGGTCTACGTCGTGAGCAACGGGTGGCACACGGGGATCGTGGTTCCCGGGAGGCCCCTCGCGTCCGGACGCGAGATCGGAGGCTTCGACTCGGGGCGCTACCAACACCTCGAGGTCGGGTGGGGGGACCGGGACGCCTATCTGGCCGACCGCATCACCCCGCGGCTCGCGCTGCGGGCGGCCTTCGCGTCGCGGGGCAGCGTGCTCCTGGTCACGGGCTTCGACGAGACGATCTCGGAGCGGTACCAAGGCATCGACGTCATCGAGCTTCGGCTATCGGGCGACGCGCTCGGGGCGCTGACCCGGTTCATCGAGGCGAGCCTCGCCGGCGACGCCGAGGGGCGCGTGGTCCGGATCGAGCCCGGGTGGGCACCCTCGAGCGCGTTCTACCTCGCGCGCGGTCACTTCCATCTCCTCAACACCTGCAACGCGTGGACGGCGCGCGCGCTCCGGGCGGCCGGCCTGCCGCTCACGCCCGCGCTGACGCTGACGGCCTATCATCTGATGCAACAGGTGATCCCGATCGGGCGACGCGTCGTCGAGCGGCCGGCCTGACGGCGCCCGCCGCGGCGCCCAACGGCGCCGTGCGGAATCGCCGCCGGTGATAGACTGCCCGCCAGGAGAGACTCGAGCCGATGAGCCCCACAGGCCGAAGGCCGTCCGATCAACTCGCCGCAGAGCCAGGGTAGCCGGTGAGCCCGGGGTCCAGCGCGTCGCCGGGCGCCGAGGGCCGGGCCCCGTACGTCCGGGCGGTCGACCCGTTTCCGCTCGAATCCGCCGAGCACAACAAGCTCCATGCCTTCTACGAGCATCTCGCCGAGGGGCGACTGACCACGACACGGTGCCGCGGCTGCGGCCGGATCGATTGGCCGCCCCGGGCGTTCTGCCCCGCCTGCACCTCGGACGCGTTCGAGTGGGAGGAGCTCCCTCGGGAGGGGCGGATTCACGGCTTCAGCGTCCAGGAGACCGGCGTGCCGGCCGGGTTCCCGCGCCCGCTCGTCTTCGCGATCGTGGAGGTGTCCGGATTGCGGGTGTTCGCGCCGCTCACGGGCGTCGGTGACCCGGGCCGCCTCGCCACCGGCGCCCGCGTTCGCCTGGCCCCGGTCCGGGTGGCGGACGATCCCGGGGGTCACCCGCGCTACCTGCTGGCCTTCACGCCGGAGGCCGAGGCGCGATGACGGCCGACCGTCCCCTCCGGGTGCTGATCGCGAAGCCGGGCCTCGATGGCCACGACCGCGGTGCCAAGGTCGTGGCGCACGCCCTCCGGGACGCGGGGATCGAGGTGCTCTACTCGGGGCTCAAGCGCACGCCCGAGGAGCTCGTGGCCGAGGCCGTCCAGGAGGACGTCGACGTCATCGGGCTGTCCGTGCTCTCGGGCGCCCACCTCATCTTGTCGCGGCGCATTCTCGAGCGGCTCCGCGAGGCGGATGCCCAGGATGTCGCGGTGGTGGTGGGCGGCACGATCCCCGCGGGCGACGCAGAGGCGCTCCGGGGGATGGGCGTGCGGGCCGTGTTCCCGATGGGGACGACGCTGCCCGAGATCGTGTCCTACTTCCGGTCGTTCCAGCGGGCGGCCGCGTAGCCGGCGGCGGAGGAGATCCATGGCCGAGTCGCGCGGCGAGAGGAAAATCCGGGACGTCCGGTATCTCGACGGGATCGAGGTCAAGCCCGTCTACGGTCCGGCCGACGTGGCCGGCTTCGACTACGCGCGGGACCTCGGCAACCCCGGCGAGTACCCCTTCACCCGCGGGATCCATCCGCACATGTACCGGGCGCGCCCGTTCACGATGCGGCAGTACATCGGCTTCGGGACGCCGGCCGAGACCAACGCGCGCTTCAAGTACCTGATGGCCCACGGTCAAGACGCGCTCAACGTGGCGTTCGACCTGCCCACCCAGCTCGGGCTCGACTCCGACGACCCGCGCGCCGAAGGCGAGGTGGGGCGCGTGGGTATGGCGGTCGACTCGCTCCTCGACATGGAGGAGGCGTTCGACGGCATCGCCGCGGACGGCGTCTCCATCTCGTTCACGATCAACTCGATGGCGGCGTTCATCCAGGGGATGTTCCTCGTCGTCGCCGAGAAGCAGGGCGTCTCTTGGGACCGGGTGGTCACGACGCCCCAGAACGACATCCTCAAGGAGTTCGTGGCGCGCGGGACGTGGGTCTATCCGGTGGACCCGTCGCTCCGCCTGGTCTGCGACATCGCCGAGTTCTGCGCGCGGCACGCGCCCCGCGTGAATCCCATCTCCGTCTGCGGCTATCACATCCGCGAGGCCGGGTGCACTCCCGCGCAAGAGATGGCGTACGGGCTCCTGATCGTCGCCGCCTACACCGATCTCCTGGTCGCGCGCGGCCTGCCCGTCGACGAGTTCGCCCCGCGCCTGTCGTTCAACTTCACGGCCTGGGGACGGCTCTTCGAGGAGGTCGCGAAGTTCCGCGCGGGCCGGCGTCTCTACGCCCGGCTGATGAAGGAGCGGTTCGGCGCGCGGAATCCGCGGTCGATGATGTTCCGGTCGCTGATCGGCGGGGGCGGCTCGGGCTTCACCGTCCAGGAGCCCGAGAACAACATCGTCCGGGGCGCGTACTACAGCCTCGCGGCCGCCCTGTCCGGCTGCCAGACGAGCGCGCTGCCGACCTACGACGAGGCCTACACGATCCCGTCACCCAAGGCGCAGCTGATCGCGCTCCGCACGATGCAGATCTGCGCGGAGGAGACGGGCGTCGCCGACACGGTCGACCCCCTCGCCGGCTCCTACTTCGTCGAGGCGCTCACGAACGAGATGGAGGCGAAGATCCGGGCAGAGATGGAGCGGGTCGAGGGGATGGGCGGCATCGTCGAGGCGATCCGATCGGGCGCCATCCAGGCGGAGGTCGCGCGCCAGGCCTACCGGTTCGAGCAGCTCATGCTCTCGGGTGAGTACCCCAAGGTCGCCGTGAACCGGCACGTCGCGCCCGACGCGTCGCGCGAGGCCTCGCAGACCCTCGAGCTCTACGCCTTCGATCCGAAGGCGGCCGACGCGCAGGTCGCCCGGCTTCGGCGCCTTCGCCGCGAGCGGGACCAGGGCGTGGTCGACCGGGCGCTCGCGCGCCTGCGTGACGGGGCCCGGGGCTCCGACAACCTGATGCCGCCGATCATCGACGCGGTGCGTGCGTACGCCACCTTGGGGGAGATGGCCGGCGCCCTTCGCGAGGTGTGGGGCGAGCACAAGGAACCCACCGCCTTCTGATCGGCACCGTGGGATCCGCCGCTGACGCCTGGCACGGGTACAAAGCGCGGAGCTTCGAGCTCCTCGCCCTCGCCGAGGGGGACCAGGTCCTGGACGTCGGCTGCGGGACGGGCGACGACGCCCGGACCATCGCGGGCCGGGTCGCGAGCGTGTCGGTCATCGGGATCGACGCGAGCGACGAGAAGATCCGGGAAGCCCGGGCCCGGACCCTGGGCCTGCCGAGGCCGGTCGACTTCCGCGTCGCCGACGCCTACGCGCTCCCGTTCGAGGACGAGACCTTCGACGCCTGCCGCGCCGACCGCGTGCTCCATCACCTGGTCGATCCTGCCAAGGCGCTCGTGGAAATGGCGCGGGTGACTCGGCCGGGCGGGCGGGTGGTCGTGAGCGACACCGACTATGACACCCTGGTCGTCGAGGCGCCGGATCCCCGGCTCACGGGGCGCATCGTCGCCCACCACGCGGACCGGATGGAATGCGGCCGGGTCGGCCGCCGGCTTCCCGGCCTCTTCCGGGACGCTGCCCTCGAGGCCGTCGCCGTGACGCCGTATGCGGCCGTCGCGACGGAGTACGACGAGGAGGTGCTGAAGCTCAGGGACAAGGCCGAGCGAGCGGCGGCGGCCGGCGTCGTCGGCCGAGCCGACGCCACGCGCTGGGTCGAGAGCCTGGTCGAGGCCGACCGGGCCGGCCGGTTCGTGTGCGCTCTGATCGTGCTCACCGTGAGCGGGCGCAAGCCGTGAGCCTCCTCGAGCCGGCACGGGCCGCCGCCAGCCGAGAGCCGTCCCCAGAGGCCGAAGGCCCGGCCCCCCCGTACGCCACGCTCGCGCCCTACTTCGCGCAGCTGTTCGAGCCGCACGGGATCCGGCGGTGGTTCGTCGCCGCCTCGGGGCTGGTGGCTGCGGCCGGCCTCCGGACGGGACGGCATCTCGACGTGGGCGCGGGCACGTGCCGGTACAGCCGCTACTGGGCACGCGCGGGGTTTCGCTCGGTGTGCCTCGATCTCCTCCATCCGATGCTGGCGCGGGCACGGCTCGCAGGAACGGGCGGCCGCCTGGTCCGCGTCTGCGGGACTCTCGATTGCCTGCGCCCGGTGGCGGCCTTCGATCTCGTGACCGCGATCGACGACGTCGTCGCGTACGTGGGCGCGCAGGATGGCGGGCTCGACCGGTTCCTGGGGCAGCTCTCGCCCCACGTCCGCCCGGGCGGTCTCTTCCTCTTCGACTTCATCACCCCGGCGGGCCGCCGGCGCTACACGTTCCGCAACTCCCGAACGCTGGCGGCCGGCCGCATCGTCGCCGACAGCCGGGGGTGCTTCGACGAGACGGCGCGCACCCTGTCGGTCGATCTCACGCTGGAGACGCCGGACCACGTCGCCCGCGAGCGCCACGTGATGCGGCTCCACACGATGCCGGAGGTCCGGGACGCGCTCCGGCGCGCGGGCTTCGAGGTCGTCGTCGTGACCGATCTGTACGACGGCGACGGGGTCTCCTACGAGGCCGGCTTGCCGTCGTACGACGTGCTCGCTCGCCGCCGATGATGCTCCTCGACGGCGTCCGGGTGCTCGATCTCTCGCGCATGCTTGCGGGCCCGTACGGCTCGATGCTCCTGGCAGATCTCGGGGCCGAGGTGATCAAGATCGAGGATCCGGAGGGCGGCGACCCCATGCGCGTCATGGGCCCGCCGTTCCTCGGGCCCGAGCGCGAGAGCGCCTACTTCCTCGCGATCAACCGGAACAAGAAGAGCGTGGCGATCAACCTCGAGCGGCCCGAGGGGCAGGGGATCCTCCACGACCTCTGCCGGGTGGCCGACGTCGTGTGGGAGAACTTCCGCCCGGGCGTCATGGCGCGGCTCGGCTGCGCTCCCGAGACGCTTCGCCGGCTCAATCCGCGGCTGATCGTCTGCTCGATCTCGGCCTTCGGGCAGGAGGGGCCGTACCGGGAGTGGCCGGCCTTCGACCTGGCGCTTCAGGCCATGGGCGGGGGGATGAGCCTCACGGGGGAGGCGGGCCGCCCGCCCGCTCGCATGGGGCTCCCGATGGGCGATCTGGCCGGCGGCATGTTCGGGGCGCTGGCGGTCGCCAGCGCGCTGTTCCGGCGGGCGCAAACCGGCGAGGGCGCACACTTCGACCTGTCCCTCCTCGACGGCCAGGTGTCCCTGCTGACCTACGTCGCCCAGTATTTCTGGGCGGACGGCCAGGTGCCGGGACGGGTTGGCTCGGGCCACGCGTCGGTGGTGCCCTACCAGGCCTTCCCGACGAAGGACGGCCACGTCGTCGTCGCGGTCTTCGCCGAGAAGTTCTGGGCGGGCTTCTGCCGCGCGATCGAGCGACCGGATCTCGCGGCCGACCCGAGGTTCGATTCGAACCCGAACCGGGTGGCGCGCCGCGGGGAGCTGGTGCCGGTGCTCGAGGCCATCTTCCCCGCGCGAACGACGGCGGAGTGGCTCGGCCGGATGCAGCGAGAAGGCGTGCCGGCGGCCCCGATCAACACGGTGGACCGGGTCGTGGCGGATCCCCAGGTGCTCCTGCGCCAGATGGTCGTCGATCTGGAGCACCCGTCCCTGGGGACCGTGAGAACCCTCGGCACTCCCATCAAGGTCGCGGAGGGACCGCCGTTTCGGCCCGCCCCGCCCCCTGGCCTCGGCCAGCATACCGATTCGGTGCTCCGCGCGCTCCTCGCCTATCCCTCCGAGCGAATCGACGCGCTGCGCGGCCAGGGCGTCATCGGGTAGGCCTCGGGCCGGGATGCTAGACTCTCGCCGAGGGTCCATCCCGGGAGGACGAGCCTGAGGCCTGCCTTCGCCTATCATCGCCCCGCCTCGCTCGAGGAGGCGTGCCGGCTGCTCGCCGCCGAGCCGCGCGCCGCGGTCCTGGCGGGGGGCACGGATCTCATGGTCCACCTCCGCCAGTCCCAACGCGGCAGGCGCCCTCCGGCGGTCGTGAACGTCAAGCGCATCCAGGGGCTGGCGGGGATCGACGTGCGCACCGGGGCGATCCGGCTCGGCGCGCTCACGACGCTGACCGCGCTCGTCGAGCACCCGGTCATCGCGGCCGAGTATCCGGTCCTGCCGTTCACCGCGCGCTACATGGGCTCGCCCGCGATCCGGCATCTGGCCACGATCGGGGGCAACCTCTGCAACGCCTCCCCGGCTGCGGACCTCCCGCCGGTGCTGCTCGTCCTCGACGCCGAGCTCGAGGTTGTCGGCCCCGCCGGGGCGCGGCAGCTTCCGCTCGACGCGTTCTTCCAGGGCCCCGGACAGACCGCCCTCCTTCCGGGCGAGCTGCTCGCGTGCATCGAGTTCCCGCGAAAGCACGACGGGTGGATCCTCCGCTACGAGCGGCTGGACGTGCGCCGCGCGATGGACATCGCCATCGTGGGCGTTGCCCTCGCGCTCCGCCGGGACGGGTCTCGCGTGACCGAGGTCCGGCTCGCCCTCGGCGCGGTGGCGCCGAGGCCGCTTCGCGTCCCGGACGCCGAGGCGGCGCTCGTGGCGGGCGGGCTCGGGCCGGCTGCCATCGAGCGGGCGGCCGAGCTGGCGATGGCGGCGTCCCGGCCGATCAGCGACGTGCGCGCGACCGCGGAGTATCGCCGCGAGATGGTGGGGGCCCTCGTGCGGCGCGCCCTGACCTCGGTCGCGGTCAGCCGGTGA
Organism: uncultured Candidatus Rokubacteria bacterium; assembly: GCA_963812945.1. GTDB lineage: Bacteria > Methylomirabilota > Methylomirabilia > Rokubacteriales > DASRDR01 > DASRDR01. Next base: position 291,613 of record CAWEXD010000008.1, read on the forward strand.
TCCCCGCGTGAGTGAGCGCTACCCCCTGGAGCTGGCCGTGAACGGGCGCCGCGTGCGCCGGGAGGTTCCGGGCTCCCGCACGCTGCTCGAGCTCCTTCGGGGCGATCTTCGCCTCACCGGGACCAATCTCTCCTGCGACACGGGCGACTGCGGCGCCTGCACGGTCCTGGTCGACGGCCGCCCGTGCACGGCCTGCCTGGTCCTTGCGCTCGACGTCGACGGGAGCGAGGTGACGACCATCGAGGGCCTGGCGGCGCGATGGCACGCCCAGTCGGGGGACCGTTCGCCCACGCTTCACCCGGTCCAGCAGGGCTTTCTCGAGGAGGGCGGCGCCCAGTGCGGGTTCTGCACCGCGGGGATGGTCATGGCCGCCGCCGGTTTCCTCGAGGCGAGCCCGGCGCCCACCGAGGCGGAGATCCGCGCCGCCCTCGAGGGGAACCTGTGTCGGTGCACGGGCTACGTCAAGATCATCCGCGCGGTGGAGGTCGCCGCCGAGCGCATGCGCGCGGCCGGGAGGACGCCGGCGTGAGCGAGCCCCAGGGGCCGCGCGCACCGCGCGCGATCGGCGGCGCGGCCGTGCAGACCACGGGAGACGACCGGCGGACCCGGCCGTTCCGGGTCATCGGCACGAGGGTCGCCAAGCTCGACGCCGTCGAGAAGGTGACCGGAACGGTCCAGTACCTCCCCGATCTCGAGGTTCCCGGGATGGTGTGGGGGAAGATCCTCCGCACGCGGGTGCCGCACGCGCGCATCTCGCGGATCGACACGACCCGGGCCGAGGCGCTCCCCGGGGTGCTGGGTGTCGTCACGGGCCGCAACGTCCAGCAGCATCCGTTCGGCTACGCGAAGGACCACCTGGCCCTGAAGGGCGACCTGGTTCGCTGCATCCGCGACGAGGTGGCCGCGGTGGCGGCCGAGACCGAGGAGATCGCGGAGGAGGCGTGCCGGCTGATCGACGTCACGTACGAGGAGCTGCCTGCGGTCTTCGATCCGGAAGCCGCGCTCCGGCCCGACGCGCCACGGATTCACCCGCAGTTCCCGGGGAACCTCGTCAACTTCGCCTACAAGTTCAACGCCGGCGACGTCGATCGCGCGTTCCGCGAGGCCGACGTGGTCGTCGAGGGGACGTATCGGCTGAACTACGTCACCACAGCCTGCATCGGGACGATGGCGGCCATCGCCCAGTGGGATCCCCGCGGCAGCCTCACGATGTGGTCCACGACCCAGATCCCGTTCCTCTACCAGAAGGACCTGGCGGAGGCGCTTGGGATCTCCGGGGACCGCGTTCGCGTCATCCAGCCGCCGGTCGGCGGGAACTTCGGCCGGGGGCTCGACCTCTACCCGATCGACATCATCGCCGCGCTCCTCGCCCGGCACGTCAGCCGGCCGGTGAAGATCGTGTTCGACCGGGAGGAGGAGTTCGTCGCGAGCCCGACCCGCGAGCCCTGCGTCTTCACCCTCCGCACGGCGGCGCGCGCCGATGGGACGCTCCTCGCGCGGGACGCCCGGGTCCTCATCGACAACGGCGCGTACGTCTCGTGGGGGTCGACGACCCCGTACGTCATGATGACGACGCTCGCCGGCTTCTACCGCTGCCCGAACATCCGCTTCGACACCCAGATCGTGTACACGAACAACGTCTACTCGGGCTCCATGCGCGGGTACGGCAACCTCGAGTCGACCTTCGCGGTCGAGGCGCAGATGGACGAGCTCGCGGAGCGGCTTGGGCTGGATCGGGTCGAGATCCGGCGCCGGAACGCGAACCGGCCGGGCGACGTCACGCCCCAGGGGCTCCGGATCACGAGCTGCGCCTTGACGGAGTGCTTCGACGCGGTGGCGCGCGACATCCGCCAGCCCGTCGACCGGCCGCTCCGGGTCGGCTGGACGAGAGGGATCGGCTACGCGGGGATGTTCCACGTCGGAGGCGGCGCGCGCGTCTACCGATCGGACGGCTGCGGGGCGATCGTCAAGCTCGACGACTTCGGGAAGGTCACCCTGATCACCGGTGCCAGCGAGATCGGGCAGGGGTCGGAGACGGTGCTCGCGATGATCGTCGCCGAGGAACTCGGGATCCCGTTCGGCCGGGTCGAGGTCGTGAACGACGACACCGCGGTCAAGCCCTGGGACGTCGGCGTCCACGCCAGCCGGACGACGTTCATCGCGGGGAACGCCGCGCTGCTGGCCGCGCGGGACGTGAAGCGCCAGCTCCTCGCGCTGGGTGCCCAGCAGCTCGACGAGCCCGCCGAGGCGCTCGACGTCGAGGACGGGTTCGTGCACGTCGTGGCCGTGCCTCAGCGCCGGATCGCGTACGAGCGCGTCGTCCGGGCGGGCCACTTCCGCGAGGGCGGCCGGATCCTGATCGGCCAAGCCTTCTACGACCCGCCGACCCAGATGCTGGACAAGGACTTCCGGGGGAACGTGTCGGTCACCTACGGCTTCGCGGCCCAGGCCGCGCTGGTCGAGGTGGAAGAGACCACCGGGAAGATCGAAGTGCTGCGCGTGGCCTCCGCGCACGACGTCGGGCGGGCCCTGAATCCGGTCGGCTGCGAGGGCCAGATCGAGGGCGGCATCCACATGGGGCTCGGCTACTGCCTGACCGAGGAGCTTCGGTTCCGGGACGGGCGCGTGCTGAACCCCGGTTTCCTCGACTACAAGATCCTCACGGCCCCGGACATGCCCGAGATCCTGATCACGCTCATCGAGACGGTCGACGAGGCCGGGCCCTTTGGCGCCAAGGGGCTCGGCGAGGCGGGCACCATTCCCATCTCCGCGGCGGTCGCGAACGCGGTGAAGGACGCGACCGGGGTGCGGATCACCGAGCTGCCGATGACGCCGGAGCGCGTGTACCGGGCGCTTCGGGAGGGGCGAAGGAGCTCCGAAGACGCGTGAGGACTCCAGACGCCCAGTCGATCGCGGACGTGTCGCGTGTCCCCTCCGCGATCGCGCTTTTCGGCAGCACCGCCGAGCGATGATGACCCACTCGCGATTCCGCCGGGGGGCTGGCATCCTCGCGTCGAGGGTTTTCCTCGGGGTCGCTCTGAGCGTCGCGGTCTTCGGCCCACTGCGTGCCGCCGAGGCGCAGCAGGCGGGAAGGGTCTATCGCGTTGGCTTTCTGTGGGACAGTCCGGCCGTGTGGCCGCATGCGCTGGAAGCGTTCCGCCAAAGGCTGCGCGATCTGGGCTGGGTGGACGGGCAGAACATCGTCGTCGAGTACCGTTGGGCCGAGGGGCGGTTCGATCGGCTTCCTGGCCTGGCGGAGGAGCTCGTCGGGCTGAAGGTCGACGTCATCGTGGCCCCGACGTCCATCTACGCCGGGGCCGCGAAGCGGGCGACCTCGACGATTCCCATCGTATTCGCCAGCCACGCGGACCCAATCGGCAGCGGCCACGTGGTCAGCCTCGCGCGGCCGGGCGGGAACATCACCGGACTCACGATCATGATGAGTGAGACGACCGTCAAGGGCCTGGAGCTGCTGAGGGAAGCCGTGCCGGGGCTCTCACGCGTGGCGGTTCTCTGGGACCCAGCTACGCCTTCGCATCGGCCCGGCTTGGAAGCCGTCGAGACCACCGGGCGGGCGCTGGGACTCCGACTCCAGCCGATCGCCGTGCGACGCGCGACGGAATTCGACAGCGCCTTCTTGGCCGTCGTCCGGGAACGGGGCGGCGGGGTCCTGGTTCTTTCCACGCCCCTGTTCTTGGGTGAGGCGAGGCGCCTCGCGGATCTCGCCGTGAAACACAAGCTCCCGACGATGTTTGGACCGAAAGAGCACGTGGAGGTCGGCGGTCTCCTGAGCTACGGCCCCGACCGGGCCGACCTGTACCGTCGCGCCGCCACCTATGTCGACAGGATCCTGAGAGGGGCCAAGCCCACTGACCTCCCAGTCGAGCAGGCGACGAAGTTCGAGTTGGTCATCAATCTCAAGACCGCCAGGGCGCTCGGGGTCACCATTCCGCAGTCGGTGCTCGCGCGGGCGGATCAGATCATCGACTAGTGCCGAGGGCGACCGAGCCATCACGGATGGGGTGAAGGCCCCGGAGGGAGACCGATCATGCGAGTGAGTCGCCGAGCGTTTCTCAGAACGACCGGAACCGGAGCCGCGGTCCTGGCCGCAACTGGCCTCGGACGCCCGGCCCACGCCCAGAAGAAGCAAGTGGTGACGATCGCCTTCCCGGAGACGGTCACCTCGATGGACCCGCATCCGGCGCCGCGCAACAGCCCGCGGGAGTCGATGTACGAGTCGGTGTTCGACCGGTTCCTCCAGCAGGACCGCCAGGGCAAGTACGGGCCCAACATTATCGAGAGCTGGCAGTGGACCGACGGCAAGATGGGCATGGCCGTCAAGATCCACCAGGGGATCAAGTTCCACGACGGATCCGATCTCACCGCCGAGGACGTCGCCTTCAGCATGAACCGGCTGAAGGAGGTCTCGATCTACAAGGCGACCTACGCGCGGGTCAAGGAGTACCAGGTCCGCGACAAGGCCACGATGCAGCTCGTCTTCGAGCGGTTCGACCCTTCGTTCCCGCGCTGGCTCGGCTTCCTCGCCGGCTTCGTGGTGCCCAAGGCCTACTTCCAGTCGCTCGGCGTGGACGACAAGGCGCGCGGCGAGGAGTTCGCCCGGAAGCCCGTCGGCTCGGGGCCCTACCGGGTCGTGTCCTTCACGCCGGGGAGCACGCTCGTGCTCGAGGCGTTCGACCGCTACTGGAAGGGCGCGCCGCCCATCAAGCGGGCGGTCTTCAAGATGGTGACCGACCCCACGGCCCGCGTGGCCGAGATCCTGTCGGGAAACGCCGACATCACGTCCGAGGTCCCCGTCGAGGAGTTCGGGCGTCTCTCCACCCAGGCGACCCTCAAGGGAGTCAAGCAGCCCGTCGCGGACATGGCGCAGGTCTTCCTCAACCCGCGCTTCGAGCCCTTCAAGAAGGAGGAGGTGCGCCTGGCGGTCCACTACGCGATCGACAAGAAGGCGATCGTCGACAAGGTGCTGCTCGGGTTCGGCATGCCGCAGTCCTTGACCGAGGCGGCGCTCTATGACGCTTACGACCCGTCGTTCACCTTCCCGTACGATCCGGCGAAGGCCCGGCAGCTGCTCCAGACGGCGGGCTACTCGGCGTCGAATCCGCTGCGCCTCAAGGTCATGACGACCCGGGGCGTCCGGGCGAAGGACTTCGAGTTCATGTCCGCGATCACCCAGATGTGGAAGGACGTCGGGATCGAGGCCGAGCTCGAGGTCATCACGATCCCGCAGTGGTTCCAGTTCAGGACCGCTCGGGGGCAGGGAGGCCAGGACCTCGCTCCGCTGTCGCTCTATTTCTGGTCCAACCCCACCGGCGACCCGATCAACTCGGTCGGCTTCCAGAACAACGTCAAGGGACCGTTCCGCGTGTGGGAGTCGGAGGACCTCCAGCCCCTGATCGACCCGATCTTCGACGAGCGGGACGAGCCGAAGCGCATCGCCGCGGCCAAGAAGGCCGCCCGCTACGTCGTGGAGAAGGGCTACATCGTCCCGCTCTTCCAGGTGGTCCAGCCGGTCGTCATGAAGAAGGACCTCGCCTACCAGCCGTTCCCGACCGGCGTGCTGATCCCGCAGGAGATGTCCTGGATGTGACGGAGCCATTGCAGGTGCGCGGCGGCGTCACGCCGCCGCGCGGGGGGGCAACGTTCGAGGAAGGAAGGGGTCCATGGCACATATGGGTCCGCGGTTTCCCTGGGCCGTCCTGCTCGTCACCGGACTTCTTTCGATCGGCGTGGCGACACGTCCGGCGACGGCGCAGGCGCCGGCGCCGTTCTTCCTGACCGGTCCGTGGTTGGCGACCGGCGAGATTGACAATGCCGACCCGCCGGTGTTCAGGGGCGACGAGGCGGAGATCATCACCGGCCCCGGGGCCGGAGGGCCCCCGCTCGTCAGGATCTTCCGGGTGACGCAATTCCCTCCTTCGAGCGGTGACCCGGTCGGCCCGGGGTTCTTGGCCTACGACCAGAATTTCCTCGGCGGTGTGCGGGTGGCCACGTGCGATCTCGACCCGGCTCCACTTCCGCCCCCGGGGGTTCCGGTGCCCGTGAGGATCCTCACTGGGCCGGGCCCCGGAATGGAGCCGCGTGTCCGCGTGTTCAGCGTGGACTCGGACGGTCAGAACCCGGTGATGCTGGCCGACTTCCTCGCGTACGATCCCGGCTTCACCGGCGGTGTGTCCGTGGCGTGCGGCGACATCAACGACGACGGCGTGGACGAGATCATCACGGGAACCGGCTGGGGTGACGGCGCGCGCGTGCGCGTCTTCCAGACCGACCAGGCCGGAGCCTGGACGCTGCTCCTGGAGTTCGACGCGTTCGATCCAGCCCCGATCGGGGGCGTCCGGGTAGCTGCGGGAGACGTGACGGGCGACGGGCAGGACGAGATCATCGTTGGACGCGGATCCGGCAGCGCGCGGGTGCGCGTCTTCCAGGTGGTGCATCCTGGCCCGTTGCCGGCGGCGCAACTGCTCTTCGACCTTTTCGCATTCAACACCCCGTTCCTCCCCCTGGCCACCGGCGGCGTCTTCGTGGCGAGCGCAAGGCTCGGCAACGTGGGCCGGGATTCGATCATCACGGGATCGGGGCGAGGATTCCCCGATCGCATCCGGGCCTTTCGGGTCGACAGCGGCAACCTCGTCACGACGCTCGATCTGCCGATCCCCTCTCGCCTTGGTGTGCTCGGCCGGACAGGGATCATCGTGACCGGCGGGACGCTCACGGCCGCCCTGGACAGCGAGATCGTGTTCAGCCGGTACCTGGGCGGGTCGACGCGCGTGCGCTCCGTCTTCTTCATCGGCACGCCCGGCCGCGTCGACCTCGAGGCGTACTAGCGGGCGGCGGGGTCACGCCTCTCGGCGTGTGGACACGGAGTCGCTTGAGTCCGGGCCACCGCCGGTATATCGTTCGGCCCATCCACGGCCCCTTTCGGTGCGATCCTTGGTGAGGCTCGACTCGAGCCGACGGAGGTGAGCGATGAGAGCGAAAGGCGTATGGACCGTGCTATTGGCATTGGGGCTCGGCCTCGGACTGGTGCCGCGAGCGGCGGTCGCGCAGCAGGCGGGGACGCTCGTCGTCGGTGCCGTCGCCGAGCCGGTGAATCTCGATGCGGCGCAGGTGACCGACTTCAACTCCACCCGGGTCATCCGGCGCATCACGGAATCGCTGGTGGCGTTCCCCGACGACAGCACGCAATTGGTTCCGGGGCTGGCCGAGTCGTGGACGGTGTCGCGTGATGGGCTCCAGTACACGTTCAAGCTCCGGAAGGGGGTCAAGTTCCACGACGACACCCCGTTCAACGCGGAGGCGGTGAAGTTCTCCTTCGAGCGCCAGATCAATCCCGACCATCCCTTCAACAAGCTCGGCAAGTACCCTTTCGCGAACTTCAACTTCGGGACCATCAAGGCCATCGAGGCCCTGGACGAGCACACCGTGCAGTTCGTGATGAAGGAGCCGCGCGCGTCCTTCCTCACGATCATGGCCTCGGCGCCCGCCGGCATCGTGAGTCCCGCCGCCGTCAAGAAGCACGGTGAGAACTACCCCAATTTTCCGGTGGGCACCGGTCCCTTCCGGTTCGTGAGCTGGGACCGCGGCCAGCGGATCGTACTGGAGAAGAACCCCGGCTACTGGAAGTTCCCGGTGAAGGTGGACCGCGTCATCTTCCGGCCCATCGTCGAGGAGCAGGCGCGGCTCACCGAGCTCTTGACGGGTAACCTCGACCTGGCCGTGAATCTGCCGCCGGACTTCATCGCGCAGCTCGAGAACAACCCGCGCGTCAGCCTGATCAAGGGGGCCGGCGCCCACGTCTGGTACTTGGGCATCAACAACCAGAAGAAGCCCTTCGACGACAAGCGCGTGCGGCAGGCCCTGAACTACGCCGTCAACAAGGAGGCCATCGTCCGCGACGTCCTGAAGGGGACCGGCCAGGTCTCGGCGGGGCCGGTGTTGCCTGGCACGTGGGGCGCCGAGCCGGGGCTCCGGCCGTACCCCTATGACCCGGAGCGGGCCCGGAAGCTCCTGGCCGAGGCCGGTCATGCGGGTGGCTTCTCCACCACCCTCTGGGTGCCGGAGTCGGGCTCCGGGATGCAGTCGCCGGTGGCCATGACGACGGTCATCCAGTCGAACCTCAAGGCGGTCGGTGTCAACGTGGCGCTGCAGACGATGGAGTGGGGCACCTTCCTGGCCAAGCTCAGGACGAAGGAGCAGGATCTGTTCGCGCTCTCGTGGGCGGCCGGCAACGAGGATCCCGATCTGGTGATCTATCCGCTGCTTCATTCCAGCCAGTGGACGCCGGGCGGACCCAACCGCGCGCTCTACAAGAACACCCGGCTCGACGAGCTGCTCCAGCAGGCGCGGATCACAACCGAGCAGGCCAAGCGAGCGGAGCTGTACCGCCAGGCGCAGCGGATCCTCTTCGAGGATCCTCCGTGGATCTTCATCGATCACGAGATCCAGGTGGGCGCGGTGTCCAAGCGCGTGCAAGGCTTCACCCTGCACCCGAGCTTCGACCTGAGAGTGGAGACGATCTCGCTCAAGTGAGGTGAGGCGGTACCTCGCGCGCCGGCTCCTCCAGCTGGTCCCGGTCCTGCTCGGGGTGTCCGTCGTCATCTTCATGGTCCTCCGCCTGGCGCCTGGGGACCCGGCCGAGATCATGCTGGGTTCCCAGGCGACCAAGGAGGATCTGGACCGCCTGCGCACCGAGCTGGGCCTCACCCAGCCCGTTCACGTCCAGTACTTGCTGTGGATGAGCCACGTGGTTCGGGGCGATCTGGGCCGCTCCATCTGGAGAAAGCGGCCGGTCCTGACCGAGGTCATCCATCACTACAAGGCCACGATCATCCTCACGTTCGCGGCGCTGACGCTCTCGGCCGTGGGTGGCACGGCCCTGGGCGTCACCGCCGCCGTGCGGCCGAATTCCCTATTGGATCGCTGCAGCGCGGTGGCCTCGCTGTTCGGGGCCAGCATGCCCGTGTTCTGGCTCGGCATCGTGCTCATGGTGATCTTCGCGTTGGAGCTGCGGTGGCTGCCCGCCTCCGGCATGTTCTCGCCCTACGGTGGCGGTGACCTGGGCGACCTCCTCCGTCATCTCGTGTTGCCGGCGGTGACGCTGGCCTCGGCCACCATCACCATCATCGCCCGCCTCACCCGGAGCGCCATGCTGGAAGTCCTCGGACAGGACTACATCCGCACGGCACGGGCCAAAGGCCTGGTGGAGTGGACGGTGGTGGTGCGGCACGGGCTGAAGAACGCCCTGGTGCCCATCATCACGGTCATCGGGGTTCAGACCGGCGTGCTCCTCGGTGGCGCCGTGCTGACCGAGACGGTCTTTGCCTGGCCGGGGGTGGGCACCCTGATGGTGCAGGGGATCCTCGCGCGCGATTTCCCGCTCGTGCAGGGGTGCGTGCTCGTCATCGCCATGACGTTCGTCCTCATCAACCTCGCCGTCGATCTCGCGTACGCCTGGCTCGATCCCCGCATCCGCTATGCGTAGCTCTTCCGAGCTGAGAAAGTTCCTGCGGCGCAATCTCCTGGCCACGACTGGGCTGGTGACCATAGTCGGCGCCGTGGTCGTAGCGCTGCTGGCGCCCCATCTTCCATTGGCCGACCCCGACGCCATCGATACTGCCAACCGGCTGCGGCGGCCCCTGACGCCGGGGCATCTGCTGGGCACCGACGAGTTCGGCCGCGACCTGTTGGCCCGGCTCATCTGGGGCGGGCGCGTGTCGCTCCTGGCGGGCGTCGCCGCGGCGGGGGCCGCCATGCTGGTCGGGGTGACGCTCGGGATCGTGGGCGGCTACTACACGGGGTGGATCGAGACGATCGTCATGCGCGTGACGGACGTCTTGCTGGCCTTTCCCTTCATCCTGCTGGCCATCGCCATCGTGGCCGGCCTGGGCCCAGGCCTCCGCAACGCCATGATCGCCATCGCCATCGTCGGCTTCCCGTTCTACACGCGGCTGGTGCGCAGCGTCGTGCTCTCCATCCGCGAGCGCGAGTTCGTGGAGGGGGCGCGGGCGCTGGGGGGCAGCGACCGAATGATCCTGGGCCGCCACGTCCTGCCTCACCTGCTGTCGCCGGTGATGGTCACGCTCAGCCTCGACGTGGGCGCCAAGATCCTGGCCACGGCGGGCCTGTCCTTCCTGGGTCTGGGCACCCAACCGCCCACCGCGGACTGGGGCAGCATGCTCGCTACCGGCCGCCAGTTCGTGACCCTCAGCCCGCACGTCGCGCTCCTGCCAGGTCTGGCCATCTTCGCCACGGTGCTGGCCCTCAACCTCGTCGGCGACGCGCTGCGCGACTGGCTCGATCCCCGTACCCATGCCCGCTGAGAGCCGGTCCCATGTTCGGAGGATGGATCGCACGTGTGGCGTTCCTGATGCTCGTCGGCCCGACGATGGTGGCGGCTCAAGGAGCGCACGTATGGTTCGACATCGATTGCGCGATGTCGCGAATCGTGCCCTGGCCTGGTGCGACTTGCCGAACCACGAACGTCGCGGCCGGCAGCGAAGGTGCGGGCGGCAGGTCCCAGCGGCACGCCGTGACGGGCACGACGCCACGCGGTGGCCAGGGCGGCGCCGCACTTGGAACAGAAGCGGCGACCCTCGCGATTCTCGTGCTGGCGCCGCAGGCACTGCGTGCTCACCGTCGGTACGTCCTTTCGTCCTTTCCCCGGACGGCTTCGACGATCAGCTCGCCCTGGCTGGCGTCTGTCGAGTACAGCACCCGCCAGTCTCGCCCCACCCAGATCCGGTAGACCTCCTCCTGTCCCTCGACCTTGTCATAGCCCCGCGGCCGGGGATTCGTCTCGAGATCGAGGATCGCCTTGACCACGGCAAAGAAGGTCGTGTCGTCGTCGATGTCGAGGAGCTCCTTCTTCGCCCGGCGGCGGATCCGGAGCCTCACCCAGCCCGGGTCTTCTTCAAGCGGGCCAGGCGAGCCTCGATCTCTCTGATTGGCAGGGCGTCGATCGGGTCCCGACGCCGGGAGCGGACCAGGGCGAAGTCCGGATCGCCCGGGCGAACGGGCTCGGGGCCGGAGGCCTCGAAGAACGTCTTGAGGGCGCGGTCGACCAGCTCCCGTGCGGCCTCGGCCCGGGAGGGCTTCCGAGTGGCGAAGCGGTAGTCGTCCAGGCGATCCATCAGGCCCTTCGGCACCTTGATGTTCAGGAACGGGCCGCTGCTCATGAGGTGTCCTCCCCTTCGGCCTGCCCAGGGTATCCCGCCTGTTAGGACAATACAATCGATACTGGCGGTATGCCAGTGGACGCCCGGCCCCCGAAGCCAGGTTCCATCGTGAGCGCCCCGGTCTCCGCGCAGAAGGGTCTTGACACCCTCAGGCGAGTGCATATTGTATACAACCCATGAAAGTCGGCGCCCGCCGAGTGCTTCCGGCCCGGGCGAGTCGGGCCGTCCCGATTCGCGACGCCGCGCCGCGGGCTCCGGCGCGGCTCCCGCCCCGCCGCGGCGCGACCGACGGCGCCGGCCGCCCGCTCTTCCAGGAGCCCATCCGCCGGGAGACCCTCGAGGAGCTCGCCTATCGCCATCTCCGCCAGGCGCTCGTCGAGGGCCGGCTCGCGCCGGGGGAGCGCATCGTCGCCGGCGCGGTGGCGCACTCGGCCGGCGTCAGCCGGATCCCCGTCATGCAGGCGCTCCGTCGGCTCGAGAGCGAGGGCTTCGTCCGCATCAACCCGCACAAGGACGTCGTGGTGGCGGGCCTCTCCCCGGAGGAGTTCCGTGAGCGGTTCCTCCTCATGGCCGCGCTCGAGGCGCTGTGTCTCCGCGAGGCCGTCGGCCGCATCACGCCGACGCTCCTGGCCGCGCTTCGCGGGCTCCAGCGGGACATGGCCGCCGCTCGCGCAGCCGGGAACACGGCCCGCGCGGTGGCGGCGGACAGCGAGTTCCACCGGAGGCTCTGGGAGGCCTCCGGCCTGAAGCAGGTGCTCCAGCTCCTCCAGAACATCTGGGACCGCGGCGAGTACTACCGCGTGATCATGCACGCCCGGCGGGGCGGCTTCGCGGCGGAGTCGCTCGCCGAGCACGAGGAGATCCTCCGGGCCCTCGAGGCGAAGGACTGGGCCCGGGCGGCCCGGGCCGTCGAGACCCATCGTCTGCGGGCGATGGAGCGACTGGCCGAGACGACGTGACGCGGGACGGCAACCACCCCAACCGACCCAATACACGAGGAGGACGTGATGGCTGAGCAAGGCGGGCGACCGAGCCGACGGCAGGTCCTGAAGGGCGCGGCCGTGTTCGGGGCAGGCGTGGGCTTCATCGGCAACTGGCGCCGGGCGAGCGCCCAGGCGAAGAAGCCGGTGGTCATCGGCCTCACGTGCGACGCGACGGGCACCTTCGCCGACAGCGGCCAGGCGGACCGGCGCGGCATGATCCTCGCGATCGAGGAGCAGAACGCCAAGGGCGGCGTCCTAGGGCGTCAGATCGAGCACCGCTGGGAGGACACCGAGACGGACGCCTCGGTGGCCGTCCGCAAGGCGCAGCGCCTCATCGAGCGGGACAAGATCGACTTCATGATGGGCGCCCTGTCGAGCGGCGTCGCCGCGCCGCTCTCCGAGCTCGCCCAGCGCTACGGGATCATCTACTTCAACTCGAACTCGAGCGCCGACACGGTCTCCGGCGACAAGTGCCAGCGCGTGAACTTCGTCTGGGACGCGAACAACTGGATGTTCGCCAACGCGCTGGGACCGCTCGTCGTGAAGAACCTCGGGAAGAAGTGGTTCATCCTCACCCACGACTACGTGTGGGGGAAGAACGCCACGCAGGGCACGCGCGACGTGATGAAGAAGGTCGGGGCGGAAGAGCTGGGCGAGCTGTTCGTCCCGCAGGGCACGCGTGACTTCAGCGCCCAGCTCCTCCGGGTCCGGAGCGTCAAGCCCGAGGTGGTCATCGCCAACGTGGCGGGGATCGAGCAGACCGCCATGCGGGAGCAGGCGAGCGAGTTCGGGTCGGACAAGGACGCGGCGTGGGTGTTCCCGCAGCTGGACTTTCCCGACCTGGTTCCGCTGGGCGCGAAGAAGGCCTTCGGCTACTTCTGCACGACCTGGCACTACACGCTCAACGAGCCCGGCGTCAAGGAGCTGACCGAGCGGTTCCGGAAGCGCTGGGCCGACGCGCCGATCCCGGTGCCCGACAACGTGTCGGTGAACGGCTACCTGGCGGCGCGGGAGCTCCTCCGCGCGATCGAGCGGGCCGGCACGACGCGGAACCACGAGGTCATCAAGGCCCTCGAGGGGCACGTGATCAAGGACAACTTCCGGAAGTACCCGTCGGTGATCCGCGAGTGGGACCACCTGGTGGGCCAGATGCTCTACCTCGCCCGCACCAAGAAGCCCGCCGACATGAAGGAGAAGTGGGACATGATCGAGATGATCGCCGACGTGGCGCCCGAGGCGGCGTCGCCGCCCCGCGACATCTCGAAGTGCAAGATGCAGTCGCTCGCCGACACGCCGGTGTACGGGGGCTAGGGGAATCAGGGGACGGGCGCCGGGGCGTGGGGTCGGTGACTTCGTGAGGATCGTCGACCTCCGCCCCGGCGATGCGCCGCTCATCCGCCAGGTGGCGGAGCTGCTCGTGGATGGCTTCCGGGAGCACGAGCCGGAGGCGTTCCCCGACACGGGGGTCGCGCTGGCGGAGGTCCGGAGGTCATTCGATCCGCAGCGACTGAGCCGGGTGGCGGTGGAGGCGCCGGGGACGGCGCTCGGGTGGATCGGCGGGATCCCGCACAACCGCGGCCGAGCCTGGGAGCTCCATCCCATGGTCGTGAGACGCGAGCGCCGGCGCCAGGGGATCGGCCGGGCCCTCGTGACCGACTTCGAGGAGCGGGTGCGGGAGCACGGCGCCATCACGGTCTGGCTCGGGACCGATGACGTCGACGCCCGGACCAGCCTGGCGGGGGTCGAGCTCTACCCCGACGTGCTGGGGCACGCGGCGGGGCTCCGGAATCTCCGCGAGCACCCCTTCGAGTTCTACCGGAAGCTCGGCTTCGCCGTGGTCGGGGTCCTCCCGGACGTCAACGGGATCGGCAAGCCCGACATCTTCATGGCCAAGCGAGTGGGGCGCTGATGCCCGGGGTGGCCGAGCTGACCACGCAGCTCCTGAACGGCCTCGTCCTGGGCCTCCTCTACGCCGTCATCGCGCTCGGGTTCATGCTGATCCTGGGCACGATGGAGGTGATCAACTTCGCCCATGGCGTGCTGTTCGCCCTGGGCGGCTACTTCGCGCTCGCCCTCCAGCCCCACGTCGGGTGGTGGGGCGGGCTCCTGCTGGCGCCACTCGGCGTGGGTCTCGTCGGGCTCGCGCTCGAGCGGGGCGTCCGCCGGACCTACGGGAAGGACCCGCTCTTCGGGCTCCTGTTCACCTTCGGCGCCGCGCTGGCGCTGGAGGAGGTGATCCGGATCGTGTGGACCCCGCGCGGGTACACCATCTCCGCGCCCGAGTTCGTGGCGGGCCGGTTCCAGTGGGGGTTCCTCGTCTACTCCCGTTACCGGATCCTGGTCGCGGTGCTCGCGGTCGTCCTGCTCCTCTTGGTGTGGTGGTTCATCGAGCGGACGCCCTACGGCGCCATCATGAAGGCCGGCGCCCACGACAGCGAGATGGTGCGAGCGCTCGGCATCGACCTCGGCCGCATGCGGAGCCTGGTGTTCGCGCTCGGGACCGCGATGGCCGGTCTCGCCGGCGTGATCGCGGCCCCCATGTGGAGCCTCAAGCCCACCATCGGCGCCGAGGCGGTCATGCCGGCCTTCATCGTGGTCGTGATCGGCGGGATCGGCTCGTTCTGGGGGGCGGTCGTCGGCGGCCTCCTGCTCGGGACCGTGAGCGGGCTGTCGAACCTCCTGGTCCCGCGGGGCTCGATCCTCGTGATGTACGTCCTGATGGCCGCCGTGCTTCTCTGGCGCCCCCGGGGTCTCATGGGCCAGAAGTCGGTCCTGGAGCTCTAAGGGCCTGTCCCCCTTGGGAACCGTCGTCGCCCGCTGGGCGCCCCCTCCCATGCTGGCGATGTTCGCCCTGTTCCTCGTGCTCCCGGCCGTCCTGCCGCGTCTCGGCTACACGTACCTCGGCACCGAGGTCATGATCTGGGCCATCTTCGCGCTGGGCTACAACCTCCTGCTCGGGTACACGGGACTTCCGGCCTTCGGTCACGGGGCGTTCTTCGGCATCGGCGGTTACGTGCTCGGGATGACGCAGAAGTGGCTGACCGGCGGGCTCGCCCTCCCGCTGGTCGCTGCCGCGCTGGGGACGCTCGTCTGCGGCGCCGCCGTGGCGCTCTTCGTCGCCCGGCGGCGCGGGATCTACTTCTCGCTCCTGACCATCGCGTTCGGCGTGATGTTCTGGTTCATGGTGTTCGTCTTCGACACGTGGACCGGCGGCGAGGACGGGCTCACCGGGATCAACCGGCTGACGCTTCTCGGCTACCCGCTGCGCGACAACGTGCCGTTCTACTACTTCGTGTACGCGTGGTTCGTCGGAGCCACCGTCGTGCTCTGGCGGATCGTCAACTCGCCGTTCGGCCAGGTCATCCGGGCGATCCGGCAGAGCGAGACACGGGCCCGCGCGGTGGGCTACGACACGGCGCGGTACAAGTGGGCGGTCTTCACGCTCTCGTGCGCGTTCGCGGGCCTGGCCGGGGGCCTCTACGCGCTGGCGCGGTTCGGGGCATTCCCCGAGCCGATGAGCCTCTCGCAATCGGGCAACGTCGTCCTCATGTGCCTGATCGGCGGTGGATTCGCGAGCTTCTACGGGCCGGTCCTCGGTGTCGTGGTGTTCCTCGTCCTGCGCGACGTGCTGTCGACCATGACGGATCACTGGCTCTTGGCCTACGGGGTGCTCTTCATGGCGGTGATCCTGTTCATGCCGGAGGGCATTCTCGGCGTCGTCCGGCGGCTCCGTCAGCCCGCCGGGTTCCACGACACGGAGGCCGCGCAGGCCGCGCGCCAGGGAGAGCCGGTGGTGCCCGGCACTTCGGGCGCGCCGGGAGAGCGCGTGCCGTGACCACCGCGGCGCCGTCCGGAGCGCGGGCAATGCCCGTCCTCGAGACCCGTGGTCTTCGGAAGGCCTTCGGCGGCCACGTCGTCCTCGACGGGGTGGACCTCGCCTTCGAGGCGGGCCGCCTGTCGGCCCTGATCGGGCCGAACGGGGCGGGGAAGACCACGTGCTTCAATCTCCTGACCGGCTTTCTCGCCGCGGACGCCGGCGAGATCCGCTTCCGGGACCAGGACATCACGCGCCTGCCGCCGCACCGACGGGCGCGACTCGGGATCTGCCGGTCGTTCCAGGTGCTCAATCTCTTCGACGACGGCACCGTGCTCGAGAACGTGCGGCTGGCCGTGCCGGCGATGCGCGCGCGGGGCTTCGACTGCTGGACCCCGGCCGGGACGGTGAGCGAGGCCGAGGACCGGGCGGCCCGGATCGTGCGCCTGATCGGTCTCGCCGGGCGGGAGGGCGCCGCCGCGCGTTATCTTTCCTACGGCCAGCGCCGCTTGCTCGAGATCGGGGTGGCCCTGGCGGGGGAGCCCGAGCTGCTCCTCCTCGACGAGCCGACGAGCGGGCTGGGGATGCGCCCGATGGAGACGCTCCGAGAGCTGGTCCAGCAGCTCTCCTCGCGCCTCACGATCGTGGTGATCGAGCACGACATGGACTTCGTGCTGACGCTCTCCCACCACGTGGCGGTGCTGCATCGCGGCCGGGTCATCGCGGAGGGCCCGCCCGCGGCAATCCGGGAGCACGCCGAGGTGCGCGAGGCGTATCTCGGCCGGCTGGGGGGCCGCCCGGGGACGCCCGCCCCGCGGGCGACACCCGCGTGACGGACTCCTCCGGGGCGCGTCAGGCCTTGCTCGCCGTCGAGGGGATCGACACGTTCTACGGCGACGCCCAGATCCTGCGCGGGCTCTCGCTCGAGATCCGCGCGGGCCAGGCGGTCTGCCTCCTCGGCCGGAACGGGCGCGGGAAGACGACCACGATCAAGAGCATCCTCGGCCTGGTCCCCGTCCGGCGCGGACGGGTCGTCTTCGACGGGCACGACATCACGCGCCTCCCGACCCACCTCGTCGCGCGCCGCGGGATCGCCTGGGTGCCGGACAACCGCCGGGTGTTCCCGACCCTGACGGTCGAGCGGAATCTGGCGATGGCGCTCAACCGGGCGCTGCCGCCCCGCGAGGCGACGCGGGCGTGGACGCTCGAGCGCGTCTACGAGCGTTTTCCGATCCTCGGGCGTCTCCGGCAGCGGATCGGCGAGCACCTCTCGGGCGGAGAGGCCCAGCTGGTCGCGATCGCCCGCGCGCTCCTGATGCACCCACGGCTCGTCCTGATGGACGAGCCGTCGCAGGGGCTGGCCCCGCGCATCGTCGAGGACATCATGGCCGTGATCCAGGAGATCCGTGACGAGGGAATCGCCCTCCTGCTGGTCGAGCAGAACTCCTCGATGGCCCTCGGGCTCGCCGACCGGGCGTACGTCATCGATGACGGCCGCATCGTCCACGCGGGCCCCGCCGCGGAGCTCGAGGCGAACTCCGCCCTCAAGCACCGCCTGCTGGCCGTCTGAGGGGGGCCCTCTCCCGATTCGGTTGACACCTTCCCCGTTCCGGCCTAGGTTCGAAGGTGTAGCGGTCGGTTGCCGACCGGAACGTCGTCAGGGAATCCACCATGCTACAAAGCGGTCTGTCGATCGTCGGAAGCCTGGCCGACGCGCTGACGCGCGGGATCCACGTGCCCGGCCTCGAGGGCACCGGTCCCGTGTGGGGCGTGGTGGCCATCGGGAGCGCTGGCGCGCTGCTTCTGCTCGGGCTCATCGGCCGGCGGACCGTGCACGTCCCCGGTGCGGGACGCACGGTCCGGGCGGCGCTCCCCATGCTGCCTCCGGATGTCCAGTCCGCGGTGGCGACAGCCCTTCAGGCGCAGGAGGCGCAGGACTCCGTCCCGGCGCTCGGCGAGTGGCGCGCTGAAGCGGATCGCGCAGGGGCGCGAGTAGCCGTCCCGGCCGAGGTTCCCCCCTACCTCTTCGTGGTGCGTCAGGATCAGCCGCACACCTTCAGCTCGCTTCGCGACCTCGCCTGGGCCCGTCCGGACCTGCTCGGCGTCGTCTTCGATCGACGGTGGATGGGCGATCGGCGCTGCAAGCGCGAGTCGGGGCGCGCGGAGCGACGGTGCGCCGCCCGCCGCCGCGACTCCGTGGAGCGGACCTGGACCAGGCACGGCTTCGTGCTCGTCCGGCCAGCCGCGCCGGCGCAACCTCTCCCAGCGCCGAGCGTGCGCCCGCCGGCTCGTCCGGCCGTGTCGGCCGCGCCGGTCACGACCGTGAAGCCGACCGAACCGGTCACGACCGTGAAGCCGACCGCGCCGGTCACGACCGTGAAGCCGACCGAACCGGTCACGACCGTGAAGCCGACCGAACCGGTCACGACCGTGAAGCCGACCGAACCGGTCACGACCGTGAAGCCGACCGAACCGGTCACGACCGTGAAGCCGACCGAACCGGTCACGACCGTGAAGCCGGCCGAACCCGTCACGACCGTGAAGCCGGCCGAGCCGGTCACGACCGTGAAGCCGGCCGCGGTCATGACCCTGAAGCCGGCCCCGCTACCCCGGCCGAGGGTGGCACCCGGCGCGCCCGCGCGCCCGCGCGCCGGCTGGCGCGGGATCACCCGCGGCCTGGGGGTCCTGTTGGCGACCGGCGCCGCGGCGGCGGCGGTTTTCTACCTGGAGCCCTTCGATCGCCTGGGAGAGGTGATCCGCGCTGCGTTATCCGTCGAGACGGCCACGGCGCCTCCGTCCGCGCCTGTCCGCCCGGTCGTCCCCGAGCCATCGCCTCCGGTCGGGGCGGTGGAGAAGCCGCTCGTCGCTGCGCCCTCACCCGGATCGAGCCCCTTGCGAGCCTCGCGGCGGGAGCCTGGCGCGGCCGTCCCGACGCCGGCTGCCCCGCCAGAGGCGGCGCGAAGCGCCGGCGTGCCGCCAGAGCCGGCGCGAAGCGCCGGCGTGCCGCCAGAGGCGGCGCGAAGCGCCGGCGTGCCGCCAGAGGCGGCGCGAAGCGCCGGCGTGCCGCCAGAGGCGGCGCGAAGCGCCGGCGTGCCGGTGGACCGGTGTGTCACGCCCACGCCGGCGGCGGTGGCGCTTTCGGGAGGCGAGGTGCTCGGCACCATCGTCGGCGTGCAGATCGACTCCACTGCGGAGACCCCTCGCTGCCTCTACGTCGTGGAGCGCGAGGGTGGAGTGCAGTGGGTGGTCGATTCCGCGCGCGTGCAGCTTCGGCCGCAGTAGCGCGTCTCGCCCACCTCGGCGGCCCGGGCCGCCTCGGGTCGAATCGTCCCGCCTTCCCGCGTGAGGTCCCGAGCTCAGGGCCTCGGCGCGAAGAAGAGCCACGTGATGACCAGGAACACGGGAAGGAGGATGCCGCCGCTGTAGAGCATGTAGCCGAAGAATGACGGCATCCGGATCCGCGCCTCCTCGGCGATCGCCTTCACCATGAAGTTGGGGGCGTTACCGATGTAGGTGTTCGCGCCCATGAAGACGGCGCCGACGCTGATGGCGGCCAGGATCGCGTGAGGCACACCCACGACCTCGTCCGGCAGGCCCAGGCCGCGGGCGAGGTTGAGGAAGACCAGGTACGTCGGCGCGTTGTCCAGGAACGACGACAGCGTGCCGGTCGCCCAGAAGAAGTGCCAGGGCTCCCGCACGCCCAGCTCGCCGCCGCGCGTCCGCAGGATCTCGAGCGCCGGGATCATCGTGAGGAAGATGCCGAAGAAGAGGACGGCAACCTCGATCATGGGATGCGGCGTGAACTCGTTGGCATGCCGCACCTCGCGCGGCGTCTGCCAGAGGGATAGCAGGGACAGGGCGACGATCAGGGCTTCCCGCCAGGGGGCATGGAGAAACGCGACGCCGAGCACCACGCCTCCGAGCCACACGAAGTTGAGGGTTCCCTCGAGCCGGAGGGGGCGCCGTTCCGCCTCGTCGCGGGCTACCACCCGGGCCGGCTCCCACCCGTACGCGACCGAGTCCCACGCGAAGTACGTGAGCAGCAGGACGATCACGGCGAACAGCCAGTGCGGCCAGAGGCGGAAGGTCCACGTGAACGGGACCCCTTGGAGATAGCCCAGGAAAAGCGGCGGGTCACCGAGCGGCGTGAGCAGCCCCCCGACGTTGGAGACCAGGAAGATGAAGAAGATCACGGTGTGGGTGATGCGGGTCCGCTGGCGGTTGGTCTGGAGGACCGGGCGGATCAGGAGCATGGACGCGCCGGTCGTGCCGAGGAACGAGGCGAGGAGGCTGCCGGTCGCCATGAACGTCGTGTTGACCAGGGGCGTCGCTTCCAGGTCGCCGCTCAGGCGAATCCCGCCCGCGATCACGTAGAGGGCCGTCAGAAGCAGGATGAACGAGGCGTACTCCTCGGCCGTCTCGAGCAGCGCGTGGGGGTGCCGCACGGCGTAGAGCCCGACCACCGGCAGCCCCAGGATGCAGGCGACCAGGAGCTTGTTCCGGTTCGACTCCCACCAGTGCGGGATCCAGAGCGGGCACACCGCGATGGCGAGCAGCATCACGGCGAAGGGGACGGCCGTGTAGGCGGGGAGCGGGCCGGCGAGCACGACATCCACGGTATGCTGGCCCCGGCCGCGTTGGCAACGCCACCGTGCCGGCACGCCCCATGTGCTGGACGAGTACACCACCTTGCGGGCCTCCGGGTCCTGCGCTAGAGTCCGCCCAGGCATCGTCGACATGCCCGTGACGATTCCCGGACCCAGACCTTCACCATGTCCTTCCGCTTCCTGCTGAGCCGTCTCCTCCTGGCCGTCCTGTCGCTCTGGGGCGTGAGCGTGCTCGTCTTCGGGATCCTGAGGATCCTGCCCGGGGACCCCGCGCTCCTCATGGCGCCGGTCGGCTCGACGGCCGAGGACATCGAGCGTGTCCGGCGGGAGTTCGGCCTCACGGGGTCCTGGTGGGCGCAGTACGGCGCATTCTTCCTGAGCCTCTGCCGGGGCAACTTCGGCCGCTCGCTCTGGCTCCAGCAGGACGCGCTCCGCGTGATCCTGGAGCGGCTCCCGGCGACGCTCGAGCTGGCGCTCAGCGCGCTCGTCCTCGCGACGGGGGGCGGCATCCTGCTCGGCGCCTGCTCCGTGTGGCGGCGTCGGACCTGGCTGGAGTCTGGCGCGGTCTCGCTCGGCACCCTCGGGATCGCCGTGCCGAACTTCGTCTGGGGCCTCTTGCTGATCGTCGTCTTCGGCGCCATCCTCCAGGTCCTGCCCGTCTCGGGTCGCATCGCCCCCGAGCACGAGACGGCCGAGGTGACGGGCTCGGCCGTCGTCGACGTCCTGCTGCGACGGGATCCCGCGGCCCTCGGCTCCGTCCTCCTGCACCTGATCTTGCCGGCGAGCGCGCTGGCCCTCCCGCTCCTGGCCGCCGTGTTTCGCACGGTGCGCTCGGATCTGCTCGGCGCGCTCGCGGAGGAGTACGTCGTCACCGAGCGGATGAAGGGGCTCGGGGAGGCTCGGATCCTGTTCTGGCGGGTGCTCCGGAACGCGCTCATCCCGACGGTCACGCTGGTCGGCGTCCAGTTCGGCTTCCTGATCGGCGGCACGGTCCTGATCGAGACGATCTTCACCTGGCCCGGGATCGGGCAGCTCACGCTGCAGGCGTTCCAGTACCGCGACTTCCCCCTCATCCAGGGGATCGTGCTCGTCTACGGGGTCATGGTCATCCTCTCCAACCTGGCGGTCGACATGACGTACGCCTTCCTCAATCCGCGTGTCCGCCTCGCGGCATGAGCGCCTCGGCGTGAACGGCAAGCTCTGGACGGGTGGCGCGATCGCGCTGCTCCTGCTCTTCCTCGCGCTGACCGGCCCCGCGCTCGCGCCTCACGATCCGAACCGGCAGGACCTGACCTCGGTCCGCCAGCCGCCGGTGTGGGCCGGCGGGGCCTGGCGTCATCCGCTCGGCACCGACAGCCTGGGCCGGGACGTCCTCTCGCGACTCCTGTGGGGCGCCCGGGTGGCGGTGGTCGTGGCGGTGGCGAGCGCCGTCATCTCGGCGCTGATCGGGGTTCCGGTGGCGCTCCTCGCGGGCTACGTGCGCGGGCGGGTCGATACGGTGCTGATGCGCGTCGTGGACGTGTGGATGTCGATCCCCGCAGTCCTCCTGGCCATCGCGCTGATGGCCGTCCTCGGGCTCGGGCTCTGGAAGGTGGTGCTGGCCATCGTCATCGTCGACTGGACCCGGTTTGCCCGCGTCATCCGCGGCGAGGTTCTGGCGCTCCGGGAGCGCGAGTTCGTGGAGGCGGCCCGCGCGATCGGGCTCCGGCCGCTCCGCGTGATGGCCGAGGAGCTCCTGCCCAACCTGGTCCCCCTGATCATCGTGCTCGTCTCCCTCGAGATGGCGATCGCCGTTGGCGTGGAGGCCTTGCTCTCGTTCGTGGGGCTCGGCGTCCAGGCGGCCACGCCGTCCTGGGGCGCGATGATCGCCGAGGGGCGCGGCTACCTCATGGTCAGCTGGTGGGGCATGGGCGTTCCGATGCTGGCCCTGATCGTGGCGGTGGTGGGCTTCAACCTGCTCGGGGAAGGCTTGCGCGAGCGCCTCGATCCCCGGCTCCGGACGACCGCGTGACCGGGCGCATGGTGTCCGTCGCGGTCTTCGCCGACGGGGCCCTCCGGTGATCACCCCCGTCCTCGAGGTCGACGGGCTCACCGTCCGCTATGGGCGGAGGCTGGCGGCGTGGGCCGTCGATCTGACGCTCGGCCCCGGCGAGGTCCTCGGGCTGGTCGGGGAGTCGGGCGCCGGGAAGTCGACGGTGGGACGGGCGGTCGTGGGGCTCCTGCCCGAGCCGGGGCGCGTGGAGGCCGGCGCGATCCGCCTCGACGGCCGCGACCTGGTCGGGTTGTCTCCCGCCGAGATGCGCCGGCTGCGCGGCGCCGACATCGGGCTCGTCCCGCAGGACCCGGTCGCCGCGCTCAACCCCGCTTTCCGCATCGGTCTGCAGGCGACCGATGCGCTCAGGATCCACCGCGGGCTCTCGCGCCAAGCGGCCGACGCCGAGATGGCGCGGCGCTTCGACGACCTCGGCATGCCCGATCCGGCCGACCTGCTGCAGCGCTACCCGCACGAGCTGTCGGGCGGGATGCGGCAGCGCGTGCTCATCGCCATGGCGTTCTCGTGCGAGCCCAAGCTCGTCATCGCGGACGAGCCGACGACGGCGCTCGACGTCACCACGCAGGCCCAGATCCTGCGGCTGCTGCAGGATCTCCAGGCCAGGCATCGCGTCGCCACGCTGTTCGTCACGCACGACCTGGGCGTCGTCGCGCACCTGGCGCAGCGAGTCGGCGTGATGTACGCCGGCTGTCTCGTGGAGTCCGCGCCGACCGACGAGCTCTTCCGGGGGGCCGCGCATCCCTACACGCAGGGGCTCCTGGCACAGGTGCTCCGGGCCGACAGTCGCGCCGAGGCCAGCGCGGCCCTCGAGGGCCTCATGCCGGTCCTGACCGCGCCGCCTCGCGCATGCCCGTTCCGCGATCGGTGCCCGAAGCGGATGGCGGCCTGTGACGAAGTGATGCCGGCGTTCCGCGAGATCGCCTCCGGCCACTCGGTCGCCTGCCACCTGTACGAGGCGGCGTGATGGGCGTGATGAGCGGCGCGCCGCTCCTCGAAACCCGGGACCTTCGGACCTACTTCCGCCGCGGCGGATGGCTCCGTCCGGTGCGCTGGCTGCGGGCCGTCGACGGCGTGAGCCTCGCCCTCGGCCGCCAGGAAACGCTGGGCCTGGTGGGCGAGTCTGGCTCGGGGAAGACGACGCTCGGCCGGACCATCCTCCGCTTGGTGGAGCCGACGGCGGGGCGGATCTTCCTCGGCGGCCAGGAGATCACCGGCCTTTCTCAGGCGGCCCTGCGCCCCCTTCGCCAGCGGATGCAGATCGTCTTCCAGAATCCCTACGCCTCGCTCAATCCTCGGCGGCGGGTCGGCGCGATCGTCGGGCAGCCCCTCGCCGTGCACCGGGTCCCGGGAGATCATGCCCGCATGGTCGACGACCTCCTCCGGCGGGTGGGGCTGTCCCCGGACGCGGCCGGCCGGTACCCCCATGAGTTCTCGGGCGGCCAGCGCCAGCGAATCGCGATCGCGCGAGCCCTCGCGCTCCGGCCGGACCTGGTGGTCGCCGACGAGATCACCTCGGGGCTCGACGTGACGGTGAAGCTGCGCGTCCTCGCGCTGCTGCGGGAGCTCCAGGCGGAGTTCCAGGTCGCCTACCTCTTCATCTCCCACGACCTCGCGGTGGTCCGGCAGATCGCCGACCGGGTGGCCGTCATGTACCTCGGGCAGATCGTCGAGGAAGCGCCGACCGACGTCCTCTTCGAGCGGCCGCTCCACCCCTACACGCGGGTGCTGCGAGCGTCGGCGCCGCCACCCGACCCCACGGCCACGTGGCGGCCCCCGGTTCTGCCGGGCGATCCCCCGAGTCCCCTGGCGGTCCCGGCCGGGTGCCGGTTCCACCCGCGCTGCCCGATTGCCGAGACCCGCTGCCGGGTGGAGCCCCCGGCCTTCCGACTGCTCGGCCCGGGTCACCGCGTGGCCTGCCACCTGGCGTCGTGACTGACGAGGACGCGGTCCGACAGGCGACCGCGCTCTGGCAGCAGGGCTGCCAGCTCCAGATGGCCGGCGAGCTCGACCGGGCGATCGAGGCGTACAAGCGGTCGATCGCGATCCACCCGACCGCGGAGGCGCACACCTACCTCGGCTGGACGTACAGCTTCCAGGGCAAGATCGACGAGGCGACCGCCGAGTGCCGCCGGGCGATCGAGATCGACCCGGAGTTCGGCAACCCGTACAACGACATCGGCGTCTACCTCATGCAGAAGGATCGCCTGGACGAGGCGATCCCGTGGTTCGAGAGGGCGAAGCTGGCGAAGCGCTACGAGCCGAAGCAGTTCCCCTACATGAACCTCGGGCGCATCCACCTCCGGCGGGGCCAGTGGTGGGACGCGCTCCGCGAGTTCGAGGGCGCGGTGCGCGTGGCCCCGACCGACGTCGAGGCGCGGAAGGCGCTCCACACGCTGCGCGGGCGGCTCAACTAGGGCCGTGACACCGCTCTCCGGACGGGCGGCGCTCGTCACCGGCGCGACGCGCGGGATTGCCCGCGGCATCGCGCTCGACCTTGCCCGCCAGGGCTGGGCCGTCGCCATCTCGTTCCGGACTGACGCTGGGGCGGCCGACGCGACCCGGGGCGCCCTCGAGGCGGCGGGCGCGCCGGCGCTCGCGATCCGCGCGGATCTCGGCGAGGCGGCCGAGGCGCGGGCGCTCGTCGCTCGGGTAGAAGCGACCTGGGGTCGCCTCGATGCCCTCGTGCACGGGGCCGGGCCCTACCATGATGGGCCGCTCCTCGAGGAGACGCCGGAGCGATGGCGGGACACGTTCCGCCAGAACCTGGATCCGCTCCTCTTCCTCGCCCAGGCGGCGGCGCCCGGGATGCAGGCGCGGCGCTGGGGCCGGATCCTCGGACTCGGTCTCGCGACGGCGGACCGTCTCAGCGCTCAGCCCAACGAGACCGCCTACTACATCGCCAAGACCGGCCTGCTCGTCCTGGTGCGCTCGCTCGCGAAGGTCCTCGCCCCAGATGGCATCACCGTGAACGCGGTGTCCCCGGGGATCGTCGAGACGGAGGGGCGCCCGCGGCCGGAGCTCGACGCGTTCCTGCCGCGGATTCCCGCGGGGCACTTGGGACGTGTCGACGACGTGGTGGCCGCGGCGCGTTTTCTTCTGTCGGACGACGCCCGCTACGTCACCGGAGCGAACATCCACGTGAGCGGAGGCTGGGGACTGTGACGCCGGAGCCGGCCGGAGCCAGAGCTGCCAGAGTTGCCAGAGCTGCCAGAGCTGGAGGAACGAGATGACCACGCCGTTCCGTCACCTCGCCGTCACGCACACCGGGGGGGTCGCCACCGTCGTCTTCGACCGGCCGCCAGTCAACGCGGTGGACCTCGGGGTGATCGACGAGTTCCTGAGGCTCGTCGGAGCGCTGGCGGCCGACCGCGCCGTGCGGGCGGTGATCCTCACCGGCCGGGAGCGACGGTTCTGCGCCGGCGCCGATATCGCAATGCTGCAGGACCTCTCCCCGGAGCACCAGCATCGGGTGCGCCGGTGGGTCGACGTGCAGACGGGGCTGGAGGCCATGGAGAAGCCGGTGGTGGCAGCCATCAACGGCTACGCGCTAGGGGGCGGCGCGGAGCTGGCGCTCGCCTGTGACCTCCGGCTCATGGCCCGGGGCGCGGAGATCGGGTTTCCCGAGATCCGTCTCGGCTTCTTCCCGGGCGCCGGCGGCACGCAGCGCCTGACGCGCCACGTGGGGCCGGCACGGGCGCTCCGGCTCATGATGGAGGGGCGGCGCCTCACGGCCGACGAAGCGCGCGCCCTCGGGCTGGTCGACGAGGTCGTGCCGGCGGATCTGCTTCAGCAGACCGCGCGCGACGTGGCGGAGCGCCTGGCGACCGGGCCCACGCGCGCGATCGGGCTCCTCAAGCGGTGCGTGTACCAGGGTCACGGCCGGCCTCTCCAGGAGGGGCTCGCCCTCGAGGCGGAGGCGGTGTGGGAGCTGATCGGAACGGCCGACGCCCGCGAGGGGCTCGACGCGTTCCTCGCGAAGCGCCCGCCCCGATTCACGGGCGCCTGACGAGCGGCGCGCGTCGGGCCCGACCGTGCCTAGACCGAGGCGACGCGCACGAATCAGGCCGCCGTCTCGTCCGTGTCCGGGCGGAACTGGACGCTGATCCGGGGGCCGGCGAGCGCCATCTTGGGCACCGCGTGCTGCCAGGTCCGCTGGCAGCTCCCGCCCATCACGAGGAGGTCCCCCCAGCCGAGGTCGAAGGCGCGCGACGGGCCGCCCGCGA
This sequence comes from uncultured Candidatus Rokubacteria bacterium, assembly GCA_963812945.1. GTDB lineage: Bacteria > Methylomirabilota > Methylomirabilia > Rokubacteriales > DASRDR01 > DASRDR01. Next base: position 318,488 of record CAWEXD010000008.1, read on the forward strand.
CCGGCCGCAAGAGGAACCGCCGCGGCGCGCCGACGGACAGGATGGCGACCACCGTGTCGTCGACGAGGCGGCCCATCCGGTCGCCGTGCCACGCCACGCTGTCGTGGCCGTCCCGGTAGTAGGCCAGGGAGATCCGGTCGAGGGCCATCCCGTAGCGGCGCGACAGGGCGGCCGACGCCTCGCCGAGCACGGGGTGGCCGGGCCCGTCCTCGGGCACCTCCGCGACGAGTCGGGGAACGTCGACGACCCGCTCGTACATGCGCCGGCGCTGGTGCCGCCACCGGGTCGTCGCCCGAAGGCTGTCGAAGAGCGCCTCGTGGCCCTCGAGCCAGCCGGGCAGGTGATCGACCCAGGCGCGACCGGCAAGGGGGATACGATCGACGCCGCGCAGATCAGCGTCGACTCGGGGCTCCTCGTGGCCGAAAAGAGTGCCCTGCGCTGCAGGGACTCCCATGGTCCGAGTGTACTCGTCATATGTTGCGTGTCAACCAAGAGGGCACGGGCCAACCCAGGTCAGGCGGGCGGCAGTACCTCGACCTCCGTGAGAGTGAGCCACTCGGACCCAGCGGCCTCCCCGGGCCGGCGGGGGCGAGGCGCCGGCCGCCCCTCCTGGTGGCTCCAGAGCCTGACCCGCAGCGCGTAGAGGCCCGGAGGGAGGTGCCGCGGGAAGGCGATCCCGGAAGAATGCCGCACCAACTCGCCCGGCTGCCACGACGTCGCCGGATACGGGTGCCCCAGGGGCGCCACGTCTCCGGAGACCCGGCGCCTCCCGTCGCTCAGCCGGATCGCAAGAGAGAGACCGCTGTCGAGCGGTTGCCTGGCCGACCAGAAGGACGTGACGGTGAGACCTTCACCGGCGCGAACGGCCGAGCTGCTCAGCGTGAAGCCGTGGAGCCGGATGGCGTCGTCGAAGTCGGTCTCGCGCGCCCGGGCCGGCGTGAAGGTCTCGACACGCCGTGCGGCCAAGGTCGCGGCCTCCGCCGACCGACCGGTGGCCCGGTAGAGGCGCACCAGTCGGTCGACACCGTCCGAGCCCGGATAGAGCCCCTCCCGGAGCGCGGTCTCGAGATGGGCGAGCGCGCGATCGGCCTGGCCGGCCGCCTCGTAGAGGGCAGCGATCCTGAGCCGGGCCTCGAGCGGGGACAGGACCTCGAGGGCCTCGTAGGCGAGCCCTGGCGGCGCGGGGCCGAGGCCGGGCAGCCGAAGATCGTGGAGTATGGTCAAGTCCCCGAGCGAGGTTTGCTCGCGCGCGAACCCGAGTGTCTGGACCCGGTTCTCGACGTCACGCACCCCGACGAGGAGCGCGTACGCCAGCGGGTCGGTTTGACGTGCCCGCGCGGTGTGCGGCGGATACCGATCGGGTCCACCCCGGAGGGGCACGCCGACGACGCGCTCGCCGCTCTCGAAGGACAGGCGTGGCCCGATCCAGTAGCTGGTGGCCACGATCGGGATGCCCCGCGCCGCGAAGAACGCCAGGGCTGGCTCGAGCGAGGCGGGCGCCTCCCGCGGGGTGATCCAGGGAGCCAGGAGCTGTCCCGCCAGGTTCACGGCGAGGACCATGGCCCCCAGGGCGGTCGCCCCCCTGCGCCAGCCGCGGCGCCAGAGCGCGGCGAGGAGCGCCGCCAAGTAGAGCGGCACGACGGCCGCAATCGGGAGCAGGTACCTCGGCTCGGAGACGAACCAGCCCGAGCGACTGAGCCCACAGGCGAGCGCCGTGATGACCGGGAGCACGGCGAGGGCGTCGAGCGCCGCGTCCGCCGCCGAAACGGTCTCGCGCCCCAGGTGCCACGCGCGCACACGTGTCCCGAGGAACAGGAGCCACGCGAGGCCGTAGATCGCGAGCATCGGAGCGGTGAGCATGCGGATGTCCGGTAGCGCCGGCCAGAACGCTCCGGGCCCGAGCAGGGCCGGAAGGCCGATCGTGAAGACCTGGCCCAGCTGCTGCCCGGCCGTGGCGATGTCGACGAGCGCCCACACCGATCTCGTCGCGGACTGTCCGAGCCAGGCGTGGATCCACATCGGGAGGCTTCCCGCAATGAATGCCACCGCGGGGATCGGGAGCAGTCGCAGCACGGCCCTCAGGCCGATGCCCCGGACGGCCATCACGCAGGCGGCGGCGAGATAGGAGACGATGAGCTGACAGGTCCACCACCCGAGACCTGCCGTCAGCCCGAGGATCAGGACCGCTCGCGCGCGGCGGCGTCCGCTCGCTTCGACCGCCCGGTGCGCGAGGAGCAGGATCACCGTGCCCAGGACGAGCGTCGCGACGAATCCGCCGCGGGTCTTGAGCGTCCAGACCGTCAGGAACATGGGCGGCAGCGCGACGAAGAGACCGGCGACCAGGCCCAGTCCGGCTCCGAGCGTTCGCCGCCCCAGCTCGGCTGTCAGTCCCACGAGGACGAGGGCCTGCGCGAGACCGGAGAGCTTGAGGACCAGCGGCGAGGCGCCCCCCAGGGCGAAGGCGAGTGCGGCCAGGTTCGCTTCCAGGCTGCCCATGTAGGTCTGGCCGTAGTAGAAGATGGGGAACTCGCCCCGGAGGATGTGCCGCGCCATGAGGCCGACGATGGCCTCGTCGGCGTCGATGACGCCATGGGGTGTGACGATGAAGTAGAGGCGAAGGGCCAGCGCAGCCGTCAGGGTGCCGGCGAGACCGAGGCAGGCCGCGCGACCCATTTCCCCGTCCCTCGCGCTACCCGTACCGCGCCCGGGGCGTCCGGGCTGGGCTCAGAATCCGCCCGCGACCGGCCGGGGCCCGAGCCCGTCGAGGTCGAGGTCGGGCTTCCGCCCGGCGACCAGATCGGCGACGATCCGCGCCGTCCCGAACGCCATGGTCCACCCCATGTGCCCGTGACCCGCGTTGAGATAGAGGTTCCGATGGCGCCCCCGGCCCAGGACGGGCGGCCCATCCGGCGTCATCGGCCGGAGGCACGCGCGAAACTCCCCGCGCTCCCAGTCGGCGGCGGTCGGGAACAGGTCCCCGGCGAGGCGGAGGATGCTGTTGAAGTCGCGCGAGGTCCAGGTCCGGTCGTAGCCGGCGAACTCGGCCGTCGAGGTGAGCCGGAGACGGTCGCCCTGGCGCGACCAGCCCACGAGCCACTGCTCGTCCACGCCCGGGACGGTCGGCGCCAGCCCGTCCGGCCGCACCGGGAACGTCGAGGAGTAGCCCTTCGCGGGATAGACCGCGAGGCGCACGCCGATGGTGCGCGCGACGGCGGGCGCTCCGACGCCGAGGGCCAGGACGTAGGCGTCGGCGGTGAGCACGCCGTCGGACGTCACCACGCCGGTGACGCGATCGGCGTCCGCGCGAAGCGCGGCGACGCGGGTCTTGAGCCGCACGGTCACGCCCAGCTTCTCCCCACAGATCTGCGCGAGACGCTCGGTGAACAGGCGGGAATCGCCGCTCGAGTCACCGACATCGCGGACGGCGCCCGCGATCTTGTCCTGGACCGGCGCGAACGCGGGCTCGATCCGCGCCACCTGGCGGGGGTCCAGGACCTCCTGGCGCTGTCCATGGTCGGCGAGCAACGCCATCTTGCGAATGCCCGCCTCCAGCTCGCGCGGGTCGCGGTAGAGATAGAGCGCGCCCCGGGTGACGGCGTGGTACTCGATGCCCTCGGCACGGACCAGGTCGGCCATCGCCGCTTGGCTGTACTGGCAGAGGCCGAGCTTGACGATCGTGTTCCGCCGGGCACGGACGGCGGTGCACTCGCGAAGAAACCGGAAGCCCCAGGCGAAGAGCGCGGGGTCGAGGCGAGGGCGCACGCGGATCGCGGTCTCCTGCCCGAGGAGCGAGCGAAGGAGCATCGCCGGGGCCTTGGGCGACGCCCACGCGAACGAGTGGCCCGGCGCGATGATGCCGGCGTTGGCCGCGCTCGCCTCTCGGCCGACGCCCTCGTGCCCCTCGACGAGCGTGACCTCGTGCCCATCCTTCGCCAGGTAGTACGCGGCCGTGACCCCGGCGATGCCGCCCCCCAGGACGAGGATCCTCATGTGCGCCCCGCTTCCGGACGCGAGAATACGGGTGCGCCGAGCCGCCCGCAAGGCCGCAACGGCTGTGCCAGCCGTCCGGTGCGAGGGGATGGCCCTGGCATGAGCCTCGAGGGCGCGCACCTCGCCTGCCTAGCCTTGTGGGCGGTCGTGGCGGTCTGGCTCGCGCCGCGCTTGCGGACGCGCGGGGACTCGCCTAGGGTAATCGCGTGAGCCTCGCGAACGTCAATGTGAGGACCGCCGCCCACGAGCCGGGTGCCCGCCCGCCCGCACCTGCCCCGAGAGTGGCCATATTCGTCGTGGCCTACAACGCGGTCACGACGTTGACGAAGGTCCTGGACCGGATTCCCGACGAGGTGTGGCAGTTGGTCGAGGACGTCTACGTCTTCGACGACGCTTCCAAGGACGAGACCGCGCTCCTCGGCCGCGCCTACAAGTCGGAACGGGGCAGGGACAAGCTCCACATCTACCGCCACGAGAAGAACCAGGGGTACGGGGGGAACCAGAAGCTCGGCTACCAGTACGCGATCGAGAAGGGCTTCGACTTCGTAGTTCTCCTCCACGGCGACGGGCAGTACGCGCCCGAGGCGTTGCCAAACCTCCTGGCGCCGCTGCTCGAGGGACGGGCCGACGCGGTGTTCGGCTCGCGGATGATGACACGCTTCACGGCGCTCAAGGGCGGGATGCCGCTCTACAAGTATTTGGGGAACAAGATCCTCAGCACGTACCAGAACTTCATGCTGGATTCACGCCTCTCCGAGTTCCACTCCGGCTACCGCGCGTACTCGGTCGCGGCGCTCCGGCGGCTGCCGCTCTCGCTCAACTCGAACGACTTCCACTTCGACACCGAGATCATCATCCAGCTGATGGCGCACGGCTTCCGGATCAAGGAAGTTCCCATCCCCACCTACTACGGCGACGAGATCTGCTACGTCAACGGCGTGAAGTACGCCAGGGACGTCTTCCGGACCACGATGGACTACCGGCTGCACCGCGGCGGGTTCAAGAGCGTCCCGAAGTATGTTGTCGCGTCGGAGGAGCGGTATCCTGGCAAGTTCTCGGACCAGCTGTCGAGCCACGCCAAGATCGTGGACCGGGTGCAGCCGGGTGCGGTGGCACTCGACGTGGGCGCCGGGTCCGGGGTGCTGGGCAAGGCGCTCCGGACACGTGGGTTGAGGGTGGTGGGGATCGACCTGGCACGCCCGCCGGACACGGCGGCGGCGGCATACGACCGCTTCATCGAGCAGGACATCGACCAGGGAATGATCCTCCCGGCGGATGTCAGGTTCGACGTGGCGATCTTCGGGGACGTTCTGGAGCACGTGCGTCGGCCTGATGCTCTGCTCGCGAGCGCGCGCGACCATCTCAAGCCCGGCGGGCGGATCATCGCCTCCGTCGGGAACGTCGCGCTGTGGTACTGCCGGCTCTCGCTTCTCTTCGGCCGGTTCGACTACAGGCCGCGCGGCATACTCGACGAGACGCACGTCAAGCTCTACACGCTCGACACGTTCAGGGCACTCCTCGAGAGGGCGGGCCTGCGCGTGACCGGCCTGGACGTCACGCCGATCCCGCTCCCGGCGCTCCACCCCGCGTTCGGGCGGGCGCCCCTGTCCTGGCTGCACCGCGCCGGCCATGTTGCGGCGCGCGTTTGGAAGCGGATGTTCGCCTACCAGTTCATCCTGGAGGCGGAGGTGGCCGAGACGAGGTAGGCCCGAGCGCCTCGACCGGAGTGAGATCGCGGCCGTGCTTGTAGTCCGGCCGGGCGAAGCGGGTCTGGGCGTTCGTGACCGGGTTCAGGATCAGCGAGAAGATCCGGCGGTCCCACGGCGACATGTTGGGCGGCGAGCCGTGGACCAGGCAGTCGCCGAAGATCAGCGCGGTCCCCGCCGGTCCCGTCGCCGAGACCAGGCCGCCGGCCATGGCGAGCTTCGCCACCGTCTCGTTGTCCACGGTCCAGAGGGCATAGCTCGTCGTCTCGGTGTCGAGCGCGGTCCGCGCGGGGCCGTGCGCGTGCGAGCCCCGGATGAAGATCAGCGGACCGTTGTGCTCGGTGACGTCGTCGAGGAAGACGTGGAGATTGAGCGCGAGCGGCTCGGGCACGCCGTCCTCGTGATGGTGCGTCGCGAAGTCGTAGTGCCACTGCCAGGTCTCGCCGGAAAAGGCGGCCTTGGCGTTGACCTTGACCTGCTGGACGTAGAGCCGATCCGTGCCGAGAAGCTGCCGGGCGGGCTCGACGAAGCGAGGATCGCGACAGAGCCGGGCGTAGGCCGGGCTCCGCGTGTGAAGGCCCATCGCCGTGCGGACCTCGCCGCTCGCCTTCTCTCGGATGTTCGCCGGGGTGTCCTCGGCGAAGAGCCGGGGCAGCTCAGCCCGGAGGACCTCGACTTCCGCCCCCGAGAAGAGCCCGGGCAGGACGAGGAAGCCGTCCGCGCGGTACCGGTCGAGCTGATCGGGCGTGAGCCGCACGGCCCGAGAATAGACGGGGGGCTTTCCGGGGGCAAGCTCTCGGCGGGGATCGTCCTCAGGGCACCCGGCGGAAGAGGTCGGGGTACGTTCGCACCAGGCCGCCGTCGTCCACCTCGATCTCGCGCGTGAAGCCCGACCCGAGCGACTCGAACCGGTAGCGCCGGCCTGGCTCGAGGCACGTGTAGCGCTGGCGGCTCGTCGTCACCGTGAGCGCGGGAACCTCGACATAGACGACCACGATGACCTCGGTCTGGCCGCTTCGGAGGTCCAAGCGGCGGATGGGCAGCGTGTTCGTGAAGGGGGTGGCCGTGAGATCCACGTCGATCGCGCCCGCGAGGTCGGGGAGCGGTGCGCCCGAGCGATCGGTCCACCGTCCGGCGCCGTCGCCGGAGAGGTCGACTTTCCGCGCGTTCCCCGCGAGGCTCACTTCGAGACGCCGCGTCCGCCAGCCGGCATCACAGTGGACGCGGTACCGGGCCGCGAAGGTCACGTCGTCGGCGACGCCGAGCACCATGGCCTCCGCGCGGATACCGTCAGGCCCTTCCCGGAGGACGAGGTGCTCGAGGCCCTCGCCCGACCAGTCACGCCAGCGCGCAACGACCGCCCGGCTCACGGCTGGCCCGTCCGCGGCGACACGAGGGGCACGCGGGAATCCGGCGTCGGCCGAGGACGGCTCCCCGGCGCCCTCAGGCGAGCGCAGCGAGACGGCGCTGGAGCTCGGCCTTCGGCGGCGCGCCGACCACGGTGTCGACCACCTGGCCACCCTTGAAGAAGAGGAGTGTCGGGATCGCCTGAACACCGAAGCGCTGGGCGAGGCCCGGCTCCTGGTCCACGTTGACCTTGGCCACCACCAGCCGGCCCGACTCGGCGCGCGCGAGCTCCTCGAGGACCGGGGCGATGGCGCGGCAGGGCCCGCACCAGGGCGCCCAGAAGTCCACCAGCAAGCGCGGTGTTGCGGCGACGATCTCGGAGAAGTTCCGCTCCGTGAGAGGGAGCGTGGCGGATTCGGATGTCACATCGGTCATCTCGGTCGATCCTCCTTGCATGCGGCTCGCATGCGGCCTGGCGCCGGGCCCGGGTGACCCACCGGCCGGGACCCGGCGCTGCCCTTTGGACGCGGAGCGGCGATGGCGGGATTCCGGGGTCGGCCTCCCCGCCGGCCAAGGGGGGTGGGGAGTGGACTCACCGGGACCGGGGGCCCTCCGGCTCACGTCCGGCTCCTGACATAGAATAGAGGCCGCTCATGGTCCGGGGGTCCGGCGATGTTCCAGCCAGCTGAGGAGACGCGCGATCGGGACGCGCTGGCGGCCGTCCAGCTCGAGCGCCTCCGCGCGACGATCGCCCGCATCGCCGCCCACAACCCCGCCTATCATCGTCATCTCGGGGGGGTGGCCCCCGCCGACCTCGCCTCCGTCGACGATCTCTCGCGGCTGCCGCTCCTGACGAAGGAGTGTCTCCGCGACGCGTACCCCTATGCGATGGCCTGCTACGGCCGGGATCCGGTTGTCCGCGTCCAGATGTCTTCCGGCACCACGGGCGCGCCGATCGTTAACCCGTACACCGCCGCCGACGTCCAGCAGTGGGGAGAGGTGATGGCGCGCTCGCTCGTCGCGTCGGGCGTGACCGCGGACGACGTGATACTGGTCACGGCGTCCTTCGGCTTGTTCACCGGCGGCTTCGGGTTCCACTACGGAGCCGAGGCGCTCGGGGCGCGGGTGGTTCCGGTGGGCGCGGGGCGGACGCTCCTCCAGCTCCAGCTCCTCCGGGATCTCCGGGTGACCGTGCTCGCGGCGATCGCGACCTATCCGCTCCGCATGATCGAGGTCGCGCGGGAAGAGCGGTTCGACTTCCGCGCGACCGGACTGCGGGTCGCCCTGCTGGGGTCCGAGCCGTGGTCGGACGAGCTGCGCGCGCGGATCGAGCAGGAGATGGGTGTGCGCGCCCATGACCTCATCGGCATGACCGAGACCGGCGGCCCGGGCATGGGCATCGAGTGCGCCGCCCGTGACGGGATCCACGTCTGGGACGACCACTACCTGCCGGAGATCATCGATCCGGTGACGGGCACGGCGCTCGCCGACGGCCAGCGCGGCGAGCTGGTCGTGACCACGCTCACGCGGCAGGGGCTCCCCCTCGTCCGCTACCGTACGCGAGACATCACGCGCGTCCGATCGCGCGAGCGGTGCGCGTGCGGGCGCACCGGCGTCCGCCTCGACCGCTTCCAGGGCCGCACGGACGACATGGTGATCTTCAAGGGGGTCAACTTCTATCCGGGTCAGGTCGAGCAGATCCTCCTCCGGCAACCGGGTCTCGACCATGAGTACCAGATCGTGCTGGACCGCGATGTGAGTCGCGGCGATCATTTGGTCCTGTGCGTCGAGGCCGGACCGGCGTTCGACCAGGGCGCTCAGGCCCGGCTCCTGCGCGAGCTGGCCGACCGCATGAGCCTCACGCCGGAGATTCGCCGGATGGCCCCCGGGGAGATCCCCCGGCCGGCCGGCAAGGCGGTCCGCGTCGTGGACCGGCGCGGCGGCCCGGGCTGACCGGAGCACCGGGCAATCGGCAGCGGACGGTCGAGGGGCCGTCGGGAAGGGACGGGAGAGCGCCATGGAGAGGAGCGTCACGAAGAAGATGGGTCGCCCGTCGTGAGCGCCGCGACGAGTCCCGGCGCCGCGCTGATCGCCCTGGTGGCCGACACGCCGTTCGAGGCGCTCTCGAAGCCCGCCGTCGAGATGGGCCGGATCGCGATGCTCGACTGGTGGGGCGTCACGGTCGGAGGTGTCGAGGAGCCCGTGGCCCGTCTTCTCCGCGAGGCCACGCCGGAGCCCGCCGGACCGGCGACGGTCCTGGGCGCCGGTCGAACCGCCTCGCCGCTCACGGCTGCCCTCTGGAACGGCACGGCCGCGCACGCTCTCGACTACGACGACACCGTCCTCGCACTCCCGGGCCACGTCACGGCGCCGATCCTTCCCGGGCTGGTCGCGCTCGCGGAGGCGCGGGGCGGGAGCGGGCGCGCGGTGCTCACCGCGTTCGTCCTCGGCGTCGAGGTCATGTGCCGGGTCTCGCGCGCGCTGGCGCCCGGCCACTACCGGGCGGGGTGGCACGCCACGGCGACGCTCGGCCGGCTCGGGGGCGCCGCGGCGTGCGCCCGCCTGCTCGGCCTCGACGCCGCGGGCATCGACCGCGCGGTCGGGCTCGCGGCCGCCCAGGTCGCCGGGATCCAGGAGTCGTTCGGCACGATGGCGAAGCCGTTCCAGGTCGGCCGCGCCGCGGCCGACGGGCTCCTGTCTACGCTTCTGGCCGAGCGCGGGGTGACGGGGGCGACCGGCCTCCTCGACCGTCCCGCGTGGGCGCGGCGGCTGTCCCCCGACTGGACGCCAGCGCGCCTGAACGCAGGAAACGGGCACGACTGGGCGGTGGGCGAGGTCTTCTTCAAGCGCTTCCCGTGCTGCTTCGCGACGCACGCGGCCCTGACGGCCCTGCTCGACCTCGCGCCCCGGCTCGACGCCCGAGCGATCGAGTCGGTCGACCTCGACGTCTGCCCGACGACGCTCATGGTGGCCGACCAGCGCCAGCCCGACACCGGGCTCGGCGGGAAGTTCAGCATGACGTACTGCGCCGCGAGCGCGCTGCTCCGCGGGTCCGTCCGCGAGGAGCACTTCACCGCCGAGGCCGTGCGAGACGCCGACGCCCGGGCGCTGGCCGGCCGCGTGCACCTCCACTCTCGCCCCGAGCTGGACGAAGCCGGCGCCCGTGCGGTCGTGCGGCTCCGGGACGGGTCGGTCCGGGAGGCCAGGGGAGACCTCCGGGCGGGCCAGGATCTCGAGCGGCTCCGGCGAGAGCTCGGCGTGAAGTTCCGGGCCCTCACCGAGCCGCGGCTCGGTGCGGCGGAGGCGGCACGTCTCCAGGAGGCGCTGGGCCGGTTCGACGAGATCGAGGACCTGACCGAGCTCACGCGGCGCGACCGGTTCTGACGGGCACCGGCGGCGCCCTCCGGTGACGGTCGACCTCACACCTCTGTTCGAGCCCCGCCACGTGGCGGTGCTGGGCGCCTCGCGGCAGCCCGGCAAGCTCGGCCACCGGCTCGTCCAGAACCTCCTCGAGCCCGGCTTCCGGGGAGATGTTTTCCCCGTCAACCCGAGCGGCGAGGCCATCCTCGGCCGGGACACCGTCCAGCGCGTCGAGGATCTGCCGCGGGAGCTCGACCTCGCGCTCGTGAGCCTCCCTGCTGCGGCCGTCTTGACCGCCGTCCGCGCGCTGGGCACGCGCGGCTGCCGGTTCTGCGTCGTCCTCGCCTCGGGATTCGGCGAGACCGGCGAGGCGGGACGTGGCGTCCAGACAGAGCTCTCCCGGATCACCCGGGCGACGGGGATGCGGATCGTCGGGCCCAACTGCATGGGCGTGGTCAACGTCCCCGGCCAGCTCAACGCCTCCTACTTTTGGGACGTGCCGCGGCAGCCCGGGGGTATCTCCTTCGTGTCCCAGAGCGGCGCCTACGGGGGGCTGTTCTTCCGGGAGGTGCGGGAGCGGTCGCTCGGCGTCGCCAAGTTCCTCTCGATCGGCAACCAGGCCGATCTCGGATTCGCCGAGTGCCTGGCGTGGCTCGCCGACGACGCCGAGACGCGAGTGGTCGGGCTCTTCGTCGAAGGGATCCGGGATGGCCAGGCGTTCGTCGCGGGGGCCCGGCGACTGGCGCGGACGAAGCCCGTGATCGCCCTCAAGGCCGGTCGGGCCGAGGCCGGCCGCCGCGCGGCCGGCTCTCACACCGGCTCTCTGGCCGGGACGTGGGAGACGTATCGTGCGGCGTTTGCGGCGGCCGGTATCGTGGCCGTGGACGAGACCGCGGAGCTCTTCGACGCGCTGGTGACGCTCGAGGCGCACGCCACGCGGCCACCGCGGGACCGGACGCTCGCGATCCTCACCATCTCGGGCGGCCCGTCGGTCGTGGCAGCGGACGCGGCGGAGGCGGCGGGCCTCGACGTCCCTCCGCTGTCGAGCGCGCGCCGGGCGGCGCTCCGCGCCCACCTCCCGGCCTTCGGCGCCGACGCGAATCCGGTGGACATGACACCCCAGATGGAGCCCGGCGGCTACGAGCCCAGCGTGCGTCTGGTCCTCGAGGCGCCCGAGGTCTCGGGCGCCGTCGCGATCGACATCGGTCTCGATCGCCCCGAGTACGCCGACGCGCTGGCGTCGGCGCAGGCGGCGACCGGCAAGCCCATCGTGGCGTGCACCGTCGACACCCCCGACATGGACCGACGGCTCCGGGCGGCGGGCATCCCGCTCGTCCCGGGCCCCGAGCGCGCGGTGCGCGCCTACCGGGCGCTGGTCCGCCGCGCGGAGCTCGGCGGGCGGATCGGGCTGATCCCTGAATCCCGGCCGCCCCGCGTCCTGCCCGTGGGCCTGGCCGAGCGGATCGCGACGGCACGGGGCCCGCTCGCCCACGCCGATGCCCGCGCGCTCCTCGAGGCGTTCGGCGTGTCGTTTCCCCGCGAGCGGGTGGTCGTCACGGCCCCGGAGGCCCTGTCAGCGGCCCGGGAGATCGGCTACCCCCTAGTCGTCAAGACGGCGCGCCCGGACGTGCTCCACCGGACCGACGTGGGAGGCGTCGTCCTGGACGTGAGGGACGAGGACGCGCTGGCCCGGGCGGTGCGCGCGCTGGAGACCCGGCTGGGTGCCGGCCCGCTGCTGATCCAGGAGGAGGTGCCCCGTGGCCTCGAGCTCCTCGTCGGGGGCCGGCGCGACCCGAGCTTCGGGCCCACGGTCCTGGTCGGCCTGGGCGGCGTGCTGGCCGAGCTCTACCGCGACGTGTCCGTCGGGCTCGCGCCCCTCGCGCGGGAGGACGCCCGCGCGTTGCTGGGGGAAGGCCGGCGAGCCGCGCTCCTCCGGGGGTTCCGCGGCGGTCCGGTCGTCGACGAGGACGCGCTGGCCGCGGTCCTCGTGGCGATCGGGGACCTCCTGGCGGAGCGTCCGACGATCGCGGAGCTGGACCTGAACCCGTTGATCGCGTCGGGCGGCCGGCTCGTGGCCGTGGACGCGCTGATCGTGGTCAACCCCGAGATGGCAGAGCCAGGGAGGACAGGCGATCCGACCTGAGCAGGCAGAGGTGAGGCGGCGGGACTTCCTCCGGACCGGCATGGCGGCTGCGGCGCTCGCGGGCGGCGTGCCGGGCGGCCGCCCAGGGCAAGGTGCGCTTCGCGTACCTCCAGCTCGGGTGGGCGGCCTGCGAGATCAGGCGCTGCCGACGTACCGGTCGACATGGTATGGCATGTGGGCGAGGCCGGGACAGTAGCGGCCGACAACCGGCGCCAGCCGCTCGTAGAGCGCCTTGAGGGGCGCGTTGAGGCGGGCCAGCCGTGCCCGTGCGGCCTCCGCCTCGCGCGCTAGCTTGGGCACGTCCACGGTGGTCAGCCGGCGGCGCTCGACCACCATCCGGCCGCCGATCATCACGTGCGTCACTGCGCCGCCATCCTCGGTGTGCACGAGCTGGTTGGTGGGATCGTTGAGCGGGATCCAGTTCGGGTGTGCCAGATCGAGGAAGACGATGTCGGCCTTGTAGCCCGCCTCCAGCCGGCCGATGCGCCCCTCCAGGCCGAGGGCCCGCGCGCTGCCCTCCGTCGACGCCGTCACGACCTGCTCGGTGGTGACCCAGCGCTCGACGTCGGGCCCGCGCGCCTTGGAGACCAGTGAGGCCAGCCGCATCGACTCGTACATGTTCAGGTTGTCGGAGCAGTTGGCGCCGTCCGTGCCCAATCCGACGTTCACCCCCCGCACCAGCATCCCGTGCAGGTCAGCCAGCCCGTTGCCCAGGCGCATGTTGCTGCCCGGGTTGTGGGCGACCGAGGCGCCGTGCCCGGCCAGGCGCCGCATGTCCTCGCCGTCGAGCCAGACACCGTGGGCGACGGTGAAGTGCGGGCCCAGCGCGCCGAGATCCTCGAGGTGGGCGGTCTGCGTCTTGCCGTAGCGCCGCAGGCCGGCGATGGCCTGGACCTTCGACTCCGCCACGTGGCTGTGCAGCCCCACGCCCCGCTCCTTGGCCAGGCGCGCGCAGGCCCGGATGAAGTCGTCGGAGCAGTGGTGCGGGATGGTGGGAGCGATCGCCAGCCGCACGTCGTAACGGTCGAGCGTCCAGCCGTCCAGCGCCTTGCCCAGGCTGGCGATGCTCTGCCTCCAGGGCGCCAGCCGGAGCCGATCCACGTCCCGGCGCAGCGCCGGCGGCATCGTCTCCAGCAGTCCGGGGATCGCCTCGTAGAACGTGCGGTCGGCCAGCATCGGCGCGACGACCGCACGCAGCCCGACGTCGGCGTAGGCGCGGCCCACCGCCGCCAGCCCCTCGGGCGTGACCAGCGGCAGCTCCAGCGGCAGGTCGTAGACGGCGGTGCAGCCCTTCAGCACCATCTCCACCGCCCCGATCTTCGCGCTCAGGTAGCGGTCCTGGTGGGTGCGGTTGCCCCCGATCCAGGGTGCGGCCGTGAGCAGCAGCTCGAGCGTCCAGAGATCGCCCATGCCCTTGGCCAGGTTGCCGTGGGCGTGGGTGTGGGCGTTGATCAGGCCGGGGTGGAGCAGCATCCCGCGGGCGTCGATCACGGAGGCGCCGGCCGGCGGTTTCGTCCCCGGGGCGCGGACCTCGGCGATCGTGTCGCCGCTGACCAACAGGTCGGCGGCCTCGGCCCGGTGGGCGCGCGCGTTGAGCAGGCGACCGCCGCGGACGATCGAGAGCGTGCCGGCTTTCCGCTTCACGGGGTCGACCTCCCTGCCTACTGGATCACTTCGTCCGCCCGCGCGAGCACCGACGGCGGGATGGTGATGCCAAGGGCCTTCGCGGTCTTGAGGTTGATCACGAGCTCGAACCTCGTCGGCTGCTCGATGGGAAGGTCCGCCGGGTTGGCGCCCGACAGAATGTTCGCCACGCATGTGCCGACACGCCGGTACAGCTCGAGGATGTTCGTCCCATAGGACATCAGTCCACCCGCCTCCACGACCTGACGATGGGCGTAGATACCCGGAAGACCGGTCCGGGCCGAAAGGGCGGCAATGTGCTTCGGAAATAGGTAGTGCGTTCTGTCCGGGAACCCAAGGAGCCCATCCGCCCCTTCTCTGGCGATGGCGTAAGCGAGGGCCGACTCCGGGTCGGCAGGAGAGCGCACTTCGACAGAGTGGAGCGTCACCGCCTTCCCGGCGGCGGCGCGCAGCTCCTGCCAGTCCGGCACGAAGTCCCTATACGAATTCCAGAGAACCGCCACGCGTGATAGCGTCGGAACGACCTCCTTCAGCAAGAACAGCCTTTTTGCGGACAGCTCGGGCGTGAGCAAGGAGATCCCCGTGATGTTCCCGCCTGGCCGCGCGAGGCTCGCCACGATGCCCTTGCCCACGAGATCATCGGCACATACGCCTGCCACGATTGGGATCGTCCGCGTCAACCGGCGCGCCACGTGGAATGGTTCATCGCACGATAGAAACAGCAAGACGTCCACCCTCTGTGCGATGAGGCCGGCGACCACAGCGGGCAGCCGGCCCATGTGTTCCTCGGTCCGGACTCCAGGACGAAATCGCGCCCCTCCAGCCACCCCTGCTCCTTCAAGCCTTCCAGGATCGCTGCGCCAACAGGATTCGCACGGAATGCCTCGACCGTGCCGGCGGCGGTCACGACGCCGATCCGTGAAATCCTCGGTGCACGGGGCTCAGCGTCGGCGGCGAGCGGCGCGGCAAGGAGGGCCAGGGTGAGGGTGGCTGGGGCTGCGAGCCGGGCGAGCCTCATGGGGTCCTCCAGTTGTCTCGGAGGCCAGAGCGGGGCCGGTGCCATCGGGACCCGCGTGGAACCGCCCCGAGCCTAACAGACCCCTGACCCCGGGCTCCAGACGGGCTCTCCCAGACCGCCAAAGTCCCCCTGACTGTGGGAAGCCCAGAGCGTTTTCGGGCCGCCTCCGAGGTTAACCGGCGCCTCCGGCGGGCCTGGATCAGGGCGACGACCTCAGGGAGGGCCTCGGGCGGGACGAGCGCCCGGGCCACCTGATCCCCAACCCGTCACCGCCGCACGTCTCGGTCGTCGCCGAGATCTTCGGGGTGACGAGCGGGGTCGGCTACATCATGAACTACAGCCGGGAGATCCTGGCCACCCGGATGGTCTTCGTGTGGGCGCTGGTCATGGTCGCCATCATGCTGGTGACCGACAAGCTCCTGTTCGAGTCGCTGACCCGCCGTCTCGAGCGCTGGCGCTGACGCAGGCCCGCGCGACGCCCCGAAATCTCGGCCCCGCTGGGCCGGTGCGGTACGATGTAGCCCCTATGAAGCTCGAGGTGCGCGACGTCTCCAAGCAGTACGCGATCCCCGTCCTCGACGGCGTCTCCCTGCGGGCCGACAAGGGCGAGTTCGTGTGTCTGCTCGGGCCGAACGGTTGCGGCAAGACCACCCTCCTCCGGATCATCCGGAACGACGGCGGCTCGGGCCGGCACGCGCTCGTGGACCACCTGAACCGGGTGATCATGGAGGAAGTGCTGCGTCAGCAGGGTGGCGGGGGCGCCGAGGCGTGACGCGGACGTGTTCGGGCTCAGCGAGGGTCCTGGCCGCGCTCGGGCTCGCGCTCCTGATCGCGGGATGCGCGGCCGAGCCGCTGCCGCCGCCGCCCATGCCTCCCGACCTCCGCGTCGTTCCGCCGCCGCCCGGGGTGCCGCGTGAGCACGCCCGGTACTCCGGTCGATGGGTGGGCAAGTGGGATGGGCAGCTCGAGCATGTCCTGGTGGTCGAGCTCGCGGTCGAGCACGGCGACGCCACCGAGGTCGTCGCGGTGTACTCGTGGGGGGTGGCGCTCGCGCTCGGCGTGGGCCAGCCGGGATGGGCACGCGCCCGGGGCAAGATCGAGAACGGCGCGCTGCGGCTCGAGCTCACGCGCCTCCAGTCGACGGTGGTCTACATCCTGCGGGATGATGGCACGCTCGAGGGCCAGTACTGGCGCCTCGGCGCCATCATGTCGCGTGCGCGCATGACACGCGGGATCGCGCGGGAATCCCGGTGAGAGATCCGGCTTCGGGCGCCGGCTGGCACACACACCTCGTGCGCGGGAGGCACAGCACATGATCAAGCCGTACATGGCGGTCGGGCTCATTCCCACGGTGCGAGGCATCCGGAAGCGGAAGGACATCAAGATCAACCTCGAGCACCTGGGGCACCTGGTGAAGGCGGCCGCCTGGCTCTCGAGCCTCTCGATCCCCGTCCGGCTGATCGCGTTTCCCGAGGGCGCGCTCCAGGCCTTCAACGACGAGGTGCTGGACCTGGACCACGCGACCTTCGCCCGGGAGTGCGCGATCGACATCCCGGGGGAGGAGACGGAGGCGCTCGGCAAGATCGCCCGCGAGTACAAGCGTCTTCATCATCGCCCAGGCGAAGGCGCGGCATCCCGACTGGAAGAACCGCTACTTCAACGTGGGCTTCATCCTCGACCCGCGCGGACGCGCTCATCCTCCAGCACTACAAGGTCTCGCCGCTCTTCCCCGTGGAGCACTCGGTCTGCCCGCACGACGTCTACGACTGGTGGGTGGAGAAGTACGGGCGAACCCTGCAGGCGTTCTGGCCGGTCGTCGACACCGAGATCGGCCGCCTCGGCATCATGATGGCCAACGAGGGCTCCTATCCGGAGAACGCCCGTGCCCTGGCCCTGAACGGGGCGGAGGTCGTCTACCGGGCCTCCTATCCGCACCCGGCGACCGGCAACGAGTACTTCGAGATCCAGAGCCGGGCCCGGGCCCTCGACAACAACATGTACATCATCGCCCCCAACATGGGGACGTACTACCTCTTCCCCGAGGAGACGACGCCCATCGACACCTTCGGCGGCCGGTCCTTCGTCATCGACTACAAGGGCCGGATCGTGGGTCGCCAGGACTACGGCGCGGGCTCGACCTACGTCGCGGGGCCGGTGGACATCGAGGCGCTCCGTCACCACCGGGCGTCGGCGCAGTGGGACAATTGGCTCAAGGACGTCCGGACGGAGCTCTACGGGATGCTGTACGAGAAGCCCATCTATCCGAAGAACCTCTACCTGAAGCGCGAGCCCATGAAGCACGCGGAGTACCGGCAGAAGGTGATCAAGCGCCAGATCCGGCTCATGCACGACCGAGGGATCTGGAAGAAGCCGAGCGCGTGACCGGCTCCCGCCCCTCCCCGGTTGGCCGGGGCTGCCGGCGCGGCGTCGCCGCCCTCGCGATGGCGGCGCTGGCGGCCGCCGGATGCGCCGCGTTCCGCGAGGACCCGCTCGACGTGCCGCCGGGACACCAGGTGGTGCTGGGCGAGGTGGCGGTGTCCGGATTCAGCGCGTCGCACGTGACGCTCGACATCGCCCGCGAGGACGGGACCTTCCGTCACGAGCTTCCGATCGACCTGCCCCGGAGCCCGTTCGTGATCACGCTGCCGCCGGGACGGTACCTGGTGATCCGCCTGCGCCTCACCGAGACCGGGCGCACGGTGCCGGACCAGCTCGGGCATCCGTTGCAGATCGAGTTCCAGGTGGGCGGCGCGGCCGTGTACGTGGGCACGATTCAGATCGAGCGCATCGTCTTCGGGCCCCAGCTGCGCATCCAGGTCCGGGACGACTACGATCGAACCGTCCCGGCGCTGCGGGCGCGCCGCCCGGAGCTGCCGGCCTCGGTCGTGCGCGGTCTGGCGCGGCCGATCTGAAGGGGTTCCATGGCCATCACCCCGAGCGCCTCGTACAGCCTGACCGTCCGCGCGGCCATCAAGAACCGTCCGGGCATGCTCGGCCTGGTGACGTCCGCCATCGGCGAGGCCGGGGGCGACATCCGGGCCGTGGATCTCGTCGAGCTGGTCAAGGACGTCATCGTCCGCGACCTCACGATCAACGCGCGCGACGAGACCCACGGGCACGACATCGTGGGCGCCATCCGGCGCGTCGAGGGCGTGCGGATCGTCAACGTGTCCGACCGGACGTTCCTGGCGCACCTTGGCGGCAAGATCGCGATCCGGAACAAGGTGCCGCTCAAGACGCGGGACGACCTGTCCATGGCCTACACACCGGGCGTGGCGCGCGTCTGCCTGGCCATCCGGGAGAACCCCGAGCGGGCGTTCGCCCTGACCATCAAGCAGAACGCGGTGGCCATCGTGACCGACGGGACGGCGGTCCTCGGCCTGGGCGACATCGGTCCGGAGGCGGCCCTGCCGGTCATGGAAGGGAAGTCGCTCCTGTTCAAGGAGTTCGCCGACGTCGACGGCTTTCCGGTGTGCCTCGCCACGAAGGACGTGGACGAGATCGTCCAGACGATCCGGCACATCGCGCCGGTCTACGGCGGGATCAACCTGGAGGACATCTCGGCGCCCCGCTGCTTCGCGATCGAGGAGCGCCTGCGGGAGACGCTCGACATCCCGGTCTTCCACGACGACCAGCACGGGACCGCGGTCGTCGTCCTCGCGGCGCTGCTGAACGCTCTCCGGATCGTCAAGAAGGAGCTCGGGGACGTCTCGGTCGTGGTCTGCGGAGTCGGCGCGGCGGGGACGGCCACGATCGGGATCCTGCGGTCCGTCGGGGTACGCCGGATCCTGGGTGTCGACGAGCATGGCATCCTGGCCCCGGGACGGCCCGAGCCGATGGATGCCATGAAGCGTCGCGTGGCGGCGGAGACGAACCCGGAGGATCGGCGAGGCCTCCTCCCGGACGCGGTCGAGGGGGCCGACGTCTTCATCGGTCTCTCCGTGCCCGGGACCCTGCGGGCCCGGGACGTCAAGGCCATGGGCCGTGACCCCGTCGTCTTCGCGATGGCGAACCCCGTCCCCGAGATCATGCCGGAGGACGCCGGCCCCCATGTGCGGGTGATGGCGACCGGACGCTCCGACTACCCGAACCAGATCAACAACGTGCTCTGCTTCCCCGGTTTCTTCCGGGGGCTTCTGGACTGCCGGGCGGTGCGCGTCACCGACGAGATGAAGGTCGCCGCGGCCCAGGCCGTCGCGTCGGTGGTCAGCAGGAAGGAGCTCCACGAGGAGTACGTCATCCCGAGCGTGTTCAACAAGAAGGTCGCCCCCGCCGTGGCTCGGGAGGTCATGCGCGCCGCGCAGCGAAGCGGGCTCGCCCGGCGGCGGCGCCGGGCGGGGCAGGGTTCCTGACCGACGCCACCGACGGAGAGCTCATGACTCACGCCTTCGCGGAGCTGGCCAAGCGGACCGAGGAGATCACCCCGTTCCTGGCGGTCGAGGTCTTCGAGCGCGCCCAGGAGCTGGAGCGCCAGGGGCACGAGGTCGTGCATCTCGAGTTCGGCGAGCCGGACTTCGAGACGCCAGAGGTGGTTCGCGAGGCGGCCGTCCGGGCGATCCGCGACGGCCGGACGAAGTACGCGCACAGCCTCGGCATCCTGCCGCTCCGGGAGGCGATCGCCGAGCACTACCAGCGGACGTACCGGGTCGCGGTCTCGCCCGACCAGGTGCTGGTGACGGCGGGCACGTCTCCGGCGATGCTGCTCCTCTTCACGAGTCTCCTGTCGGCGGGCGACGAGGTCGTCCTCTCGAATCCCCACTACGCGTGCTACCCGAACTTCGTGCGCTACGCCGACGCCGTCCCCGTCTACGTCCCCACCCCCGAGTCCGCGGGCTGGGGCCTCCGGGCGGAGGCGGTGCGCGACCGGCTGGGTCCGCGGACCCGGGCGGTCATGGTGAACTCGCCCGCGAATCCCACCGGCATGGTGATGCCCGCGGCGCAGCTCGCGGCCCTCGCGGACCTGGCGGACCGGCAGGGCTGCTGGCTCGTGTCGGACGAGATCTATCACGGTCTCAGCTACGAGGGGCCCGACCACACCGTCCTCGAGTTCACGGACCGCGCGTTCGTGTTCAACGGCTTCTCGAAGGCGTACGCGATGACCGGATGGCGTCTGGGCTACCTCATCGCGCCCAAGGCGCACGTCCGCACCCTCCAGCGGCTCCATCAGAACTTCTTCATCTCGTCGAACGAGTTCGTGCAGTGGGCCGGCCTCGCGGCGCTTCGGGAGGCGGGGCCGGACGTGCAACGGTTCCGCACGGTCTTCGACGAGCGGCGGCGCGCCATGGTCGACGGGCTGCGGGCGGTCGGCTTCGGTGTCGGCGTCGAGCCCACGGGGGCCTTCTACGTCTTCGCGGACGCCCGCCGATTCTGCGAGCGATCGTACGACTTCGCGTTCGAGATCCTGGCCGCGGCCCGCGTGGCCGTGACGCCGGGCATCGACTTCGGGGACGGCGGCGAGGGCTACCTCCGCGTCTCCTACGCCAACAGCCTGCCGCGCATCCGTGAGGCGCTGGCGCGCCTCCAAGAGTTCCTGCGCGACCGCGAGGCCCGGCGCTGAACAACGGAGGCGCCCGCCGCATGGGTCCCTGGGATGTCCGTCTCGCTCGACGGCTCGTCCGTCCGCTCCGGCACACGCCGCTCACGCCGAACGGGCTCACCACCCTCGGGCTGCTGGCCTCGCTGACGGCGGCGGCCCTGATGGCTTCGGGGGATTCACGCCGGATGGCCCTGGGGGGCGGCCTGTTCATGATGGCCGTCCTCGTCGATCACATGGACGGCGAGTTTGCCCGGCTGACCGGCCTGACGAGCCGATTCGGCCACTACTACGATCACGTCGCGGCCGGCCTGGGGTACGTGAGCCTGTTCGTGGGGCTCGGGATCGGTCTCCAGGGGGGATGGCTCGGCTCCTGGGCGCCGATCGCGGGTGGGATCGCGGCGGGGTCGATCGCGGCCATCTTCCTGATCCGGGTCTTCCTCGAGGAGACGGCCGGGAAGGCCCTGGTCGCGCAGGACAACTGGGGCGGATTCGAGCCGGAAGACGCGCTCTATCTCGTTGGCCCAGTCGCCTGGCTGGGGGCTCTGTCACCCTTTCTCCTCGCGGCCGCCGTGGGCACGCCGCTGTTTCTCCTCTGGGTGGTGTGGTGCGCGGCGGCTCGGCGATCCGCCACGGCGCCGGCGCCGGGAGGCCGGCGCGCCGGCTGACCCGACCAGAGTTCTCGCGGAGCATGTCGAGTCCCTCGCCGCGCCCTGTGGCGGGGGGCGCCGAGTCTCCTCTCCCCGGGCAGCCCGGCCGCTCAAAGACATCCATCGGGTCGCGCGCCCGTGCGCCGCGACCTGCGCACCTGGGAGGATGACCACCGTCGGGGCATGAGCCTGCGCCATCGAACGATCGGAGTGCTCGCCAGCACCGAGCGCGTCGAGGGAAAGCGCAGTATCGTCGGGCGCCTGGTCACGGGTTCCCGGGGAGGGAAGGAAGGAACGATGCCGAGAAGGGCGTCCGCGGTTTCGCGGGTCCCATGGTGGACCTGGATCATCGCCGTTGACGCCGTGCTGGCCGCGCTCATCACGTTTGGCACCGGTTTTCCAAGGACCCGGCTGTGGCTGACCGTCCTGGATTGGTTCGCCCTGCAGAACGAGATGAATCTGGCGGTGTGGTGGTCGGGGGCCCAGCTCATGCTCGCGGCCCTTCTCATGTACGAGCGGGCGTCCGTCGGACGCTCTGACGAGCGAAGGGCCTGGCTCATCCTGGCAGTCGTCTCGGCGGGCCTGGCCTTCGACGAGATTGGCTCGATTCACGAGCGACTCGGGCGGCGCGGGAGCTGGAAGCCGCTCTTCCTCGTGGCCATCCTGCTCGGGTTCGCTCTGATGTGGGCTCTGGTCCGTCTCGCCCGGAACCCGAGCCATCGCCGGGACGTCGGGCTCATTTTCGTCGCGTTCGGACTGTTCGGATTGGTGGCGGGAATGGAGCGCCTCCAGTGGCAAGACATCGAGGAGAGCGTGGAGCTCGCAGGTTTCCTGCTGCTCCTGCTGGCGGCCGCTGGCCATCGCCGCGCGACCTGGGGCGGTCTCTTCACCGTGATTCCCGACCCGGTCCGCCTGGTCTCTCTCCGAAGCGTCTTGGCCGCAGGCCTTCTGCTCCACGCGGTCACTGTGCTGCTCATCGTGCCCCAGCTCACGGACCTCTACCGACGAGGCGATCCGAGCGCGTGCTACCCGTTCGCGGTGTACGGGCTGCTCGCGTGCCGGGCGGTGACTGCGCGGGAGGGCGCCACCCGGTCGGAGCGATCCGCCTGGAGATGGTTGGGTGTGCTCTTCCTGCTGTCATCGATCGATAAGCTGTTCGCCCTCACCAACCTGGCGATCGACATCCAGCTGGTGATGCCGCGCTGGGTCTACAAGGGCACCCACGTGACCTACATCCTCCTGGTCCTGCCCACATCCCTGCTTGCGCTTCGCGCCCTCGGCTGGCGGCATCGGCTGCTTCGCAGCGTGATCGTCGTCATCGCGGTCCTCTTCCTCAAAGCCGAACTCACCAGGCAGGTTGGGTGGCTCGACACCCTGCTATCCGGCCTGGTTCCCTACCTCTGGACCCTGGTCTTCGTGCCCTCGGTTGCCTCGCGCGACGTGTCGATTACCGCACGCGGATTCGGCGGTTCCGTGCTGGCGGAGGGCCAGCGAGTTGCCTTGGCGGCCGTCCGTCCCGTTCTGCTGGGGCTTCTGCCCGTGGCCTTGGCGGCGGGCGTCTGGCGTCTCGAGCGCGACCACCCGGGGTGGCTCGTCGCCAATCCGCCCCTCGACTCGTCGCGGATCGCGACATCTCCGTCCTCCCTTCCGCGGCTCGTCCTGGCGGTCCATTCTCCCTGGTACGGGACGCCCGCCGGTCCAAGCGGTCGTTGGTGGCACTGGAACCACGCTCGAATCGAGATGTCCGGGGGCCCCCGAATTGTTGGCTTTCACGATCCCAGGCGTGTGACGGCGTCCGGCCGGCTCGATGTTGGCGCGACCCACTACCCCGAGGATGGGCCCTACGACAGTCGTGACCCCGTCCGCATTCGAGCGCAGCTAGTGCGGGCCCGGGCGGCCGGCCTGAACGGATTCGCTGTGTCCTGGTGGGGACACGAGCGGGAAGAGGCGCTCGGGCTGGCCGCGCTCTTCCGTGACGCAGCCGAGGCCGGGTTGGTGCTCGCCCCGTACTACCAGGCCAGCGAGCTCCGCCAGCGGGGCGCGCTCGGCATCGCGGCGGACCTTGAGCGCCTGCTCGACCGTCACGGGCGCGAAGCGGCCTGGCTCCGTGTCGCCGGCGTTCCCGTCGTGTTCCTCAACGCGTCGTACCATCTCCGACCGTCCGAGTGGGACGTCGTACGGGCGCGGCTGGCCGCGACAGGCCGGCGGCTCTTTCTTGTCGCCGACGTGCGGAGCCCCGAATGGCTCGCGAGCCGGTCTCACTGGCTCCCGCACTTCGAGGCCTTCCACGTGTCCACGCCGGCCATCTTTCTCGCGGGCGGGCGCGACCTCGATCAGGCGTACCGGACCTTCGCGAGCCTCGGGCGCGCGGCCGGGAGGCCGTTCATCCCGGCAGTCGGGCCCGGCTTCGACGACCGCTCGGTGCGCCGGCCGGCCACTGTCGTCGATCGTGCGGGGGGCGCGACGTACGACCGGACGTGGCAGGCGGCGCTTTCGATCGAGCCCCCGTGGGTCCTCGTGTCGACCTGGAACGAGTGGCATGGGGGCAGCGAGATCGAGGCGAGCGTCGAACACGGGCACCGGTACCTCGAGGCCACGCGCGTCTGGGCCGAGCGCTTCCGGCATGGCGGATCCTAGAACGCGGGGAGAATGCCAGCGCGGCACCTCGCGCAGCTGCCGGACGGCCCGGGGAGTCGTGTTGCGGCTGGTTGACGGACCACCGTCCCGGTCTTAGGCTCGACCGGGCGGTTTCGGACGACCCGGAGCGACGCACCCGCCGGCGAGGGCGCCGGCCCAGTGGGAGGAGCTATGGCGAGCGCGACGGACGGCGACATCGTCGGCCACTTCCGGGCGGCGTACGAGACGATGGTCCGCTTTCCCGTGCTGATCGCCCCGCCGCTGGTGGTCGGTGTCCTCGGATTCGCGCTCCTGTTCTTCATCGGCGGCGGCGCGGCCGTGATGGGCGGGCTGCTCGGCGGGGTGATGGGCGGCGGCGAGGGGCTCGCGGCGGGCGGGATCGTAGGGCTCGTCCTCGGCCTCTTGATCTTCGGGCTCGTGATGGGGGTGCTCTGGCTCCTCAGCTCGAGCATGGTCGTGATCATGGCCCGGGACGCCCTGGGGGGACGTGAGCCGCGTCTCGGGGACGCCCTCTCGGCCGTGGTCGGCCGGCTCTGGGCCGTCGCCGTCGCGTCCTCTCTCGGCACGCTGATCGTGGGATTCGGCCTGCTCCTGTTCGTGCTTCCTGGCCTGCTGGCGATGGTGCTTCTGATGTTCACCTTGCCGGCGATGCTTCTCGACGGTCACGGCGCCATCGACGGGATGCGCCGGAGCGTCGCCGTCGTGCGGCGCCACGTCGGCCCGGCGATCGGGCTCGTGGTGGGCTCGTTGCTCGTCCTCATCGGGGTGGCTATCGCCTCCTGGATCGTGAGCATGGTCCCGCTCCTCGGTGGCCTCGGGTCGTTCGTGCTGCATGGGGCCGCGCTGAGCTATCTCACCGTGGTCACCGTCGGCCTCTACCGGGCGCTCGCGACGCCCTGACGGTCGGGGGACGACCCGTGAAAGAGTCGGCGGAGTCCCGTCGCAAGCGGGCGCGCGCGCTGATGCGGCAGCTCGAGCACGCCTACCCGGACGCGGCCTGCGCGCTTCGCTTCACCACGCCGCTCGAGCTCCTCGTGGCCACCATCCTGGCGGCCCAGTGCACGGACGAGCGGGTGAACCAGGTGACCGTGGCCCTCTTTCAGAAGTACAGGCGGGCGGAGGACTACGCGGGGGCCGACCCCGTGACCTTCGAGGGCGAGATCCGGTCCACCGGCTTCTTCCGGGCCAAGACGCGGTCCGTGCTCGGGATGGCGCGGGCCCTCGTCGAGCGGCACGGCGGGGAAGTGCCCCGCACGCTCGAGGCCCTCACGGCGCTCCCCGGTGTCGGGCGGAAGACCGCGAACGTCGTGCTGGGCAATGCCTTCGGCGTCCCGGGCATCGCGGTGGACACGCACGTCTTCCGGGTCACGCAGCGGCTCGGCCTCGCCAAGGCCGACGACCCCGATGAGATCGAGTCCCAGCTGGCCGAGGTCGTTCCCCGCCCCGCGTGGACGCGCTTCTGCCACCTGATCCAGGCCCACGGCCGTCGGGTGTGCCTCGCCCGGACCCCGGCGTGCCCCGCGTGCCCGGTCCGGGCCGTCTGTCCCTGGCCGGGGAAGACGGGTGGCCGGGGCGCGGTCCGCCGGACGCCAGCCCCGCGCGGGCGCCGGCCGTCGTAGCTCTCCGCTCCGGGCCCCCCGGGCGACGGTGTCCCCGACCCCGACACGGGCGAGGCCACTTGCCGGAGGTGTCTCCGGGGTTGACACTCCCAGCCCCGTCCGATATCGTTGCTCGTTGCGCTTTGTGCCCGAGCGGTCCGCGCCGGAGTGGCCGTCCGCTCATCCTTTTCCTCGAGCGCGTGGAGACGTACGTCGTATGCCGACGGTCATGCCGAAGAAG
The DNA here is from genome assembly GCA_963812945.1 of uncultured Candidatus Rokubacteria bacterium. GTDB lineage: Bacteria > Methylomirabilota > Methylomirabilia > Rokubacteriales > DASRDR01 > DASRDR01. The sequence continues at coordinate 344,355 of CAWEXD010000008.1, forward strand.
GAAGCGGTCGCCCGGAGCTGGCACCTCGTCGACGCCGATGGACAGGTGCTGGGCCGCCTCGCGGCGCGGGTCGCGACCCTGCTCATGGGGAAGCACAAGCCCACCTGGGCGCCGCACGTCGACACGGGGGACCATGTCGTCGTGATCAACGCCGCCAAGGTCGAGCTCACTGGCCGGAAGCTCATGGGCAAGCTCTACCGGACGCACTCCGGTTACATCGGCGGCCTCCGGGAGACCAGGGCCGGCACGATGCTCCGGACCCACCCCGAACGGGCCATCGAGTGGGCCGTGGAAGGCATGCTGCCGAAGACCAAGCTCGGGCGCGCGATGGCGCGGAAGCTCAAGGTGTACCGCGGGGAGGAGCACCCGCATCAGGCGCAGCAGCCGCAGGCGCTGTCCACCCGGAAGAAGGAGTCGTGATGGCGGACCTGGTGCAGTTCTACGGCACGGGGCGGCGGAAGACTTCCGTCGCGCGTGTGTTCCTCCGGCCCGGTCAAGGGCGGATCATCGTCAACCGCCGGCCGTTCGAGGACTACTTCCCGCGCGAGACCCTGCGACTCATCGTGACCCAGCCGCTCGAGCTGACGGGGACCACCTCCCAGCTCGACGTCAAGGTGAACGTGGGCGGTGGCGGCCTCTCCGGGCAGGCAGGGGCGGTGCGTCACGGCATTGCCCGGGCCCTCCTGGAGTTCAACACCGAGCTCCGGCCCCAGCTCAAGCGAGCGGGGATGCTGACGCGCGACCCCCGGATGAAGGAGCGGAAGAAGTACGGACAGCCGGGCGCGCGCAAGCGCTTCCAGTTCTCGAAGCGGTAGCCGGATCGCTCGGAGACGACCCCGGGAAGGTCCTGGCGACCTTCCCGATTTTTTTTGGAGAGGGGCCATGGGTAGCGCCGACCACGAGTGGATCGACGGCGGCATCACGGCGGTCCCGGGGATCCTCGCCGCGGGCATCCATGCCGGCATCAAGCCGACTTCCGCCCGCGATCTCGCGCTCGTGTACTCGTCGACCCCGGCGACGGCGGCAGGCGTCTTCACGACGAACCGGATCGTCGGCGCCCCCGTCAAGGTGTCGCGCGAGCGCCTGAAGGGCGGCGTGGCCCAGGCCATCGTCGCGTCGAGCGGGTGCTCGAACGTCGCCACCGGCGAGCAAGGCGTCCACGACGCGCGGGAGATGACCGAGATCGTCGCCAAGCACCTGCGCATCCCGGATGAGCGGGTCCTGGTCGCCTCGACCGGCATCATCGGGCGCTACCTTCCGATGGACAAGATCCGGCCGGCGCTGCCGAAGCTCGTGAAGGGTCTCTCGCCGGAGGGGAGCCGGTTCGCCGCCGAGGGGATCATGACCACCGACACCCACCCCAAGGAAGCGGCGCTCCGGGTGGAGATCGGCGGCCGTCGGGTGACGATCGGGGCCATCGCCAAGGGGACCGGGATGATCCATCCCATGATGGCGACGATGTTCTGCTTCGTCGCCACCGACCTGGCGGTGGAGCGCGAGGGGCTCAGGGGCGCCATCCGGCGGGCGGTGACCGGGTCGTTCAACCGGATCAGCGTCGACGGGGACCGCAGCACCAGCGACACGGTGATCGTCCTGGCCAACGGGCTCGCCGAGAACCGACCGCTCGCGCGGGGCGACCGGCGGCTGCGCCCGTTCCAGCACGCGCTCGACGCGCTGACCCAGCGCCTGGCGGTGATGCTGGTGAAGGACGGCGAGGGCGCGACGCTCGTGATCGACGTGCGCGTGCGTGGGGCCAAGACGCGGGGGGACGCGGAGCTGGTCGCGCGCTCGATCGCGAACTCCAACCTCTTCAAGACCGCCATGGCCGGGCGGGATCCGAACTGGGGCCGGGTGATGTCGGCGCTGGGCGCCGCGGGCGCCGCGGTGCAGGAGGACCGGGTCGCGATCTGGTACGGTGAGGAGCAGGTGGCGGCGGGCGGCCGGCTCCGGGAAGGTGTCCGCTGGGACCGGGTGAAGGCCGAGATGACGAAGCCGGAGGTCACGGTGACGGTCGACCTGGGGCTCGGCTCCGCCCACGACCACATCTGGACCTCCGACCTGACCACCGACTACGTTAAGATAAACACGGGGACGAGCTAGGCCACCACACACGCGCTCCGAGGTCGGTGGCGGTCCGCGGGATCCTGGGGATCCGAGGCGGGCCGCGGGGAGCGCGGAGGCGAACCGACCGGGAGGGACCATCCGCGATGGCACAGATCACCATGAAGGAGCTCCTCGAGGCCGGGGTCCACTTCGGCCACCAGACGAAGCGCTGGAATCCGAAGATGGCCAAGTACATCTTCGGCGAGCGCAACGGCATCTACATCATCGACCTCCAGAAGACGCTCAAGAAGTTCCGGGACGCCCAGGTGTTTGCCCGCGACCTCGCGGCCACCGGCGGCACGCTCCTGTTCGTGGGGACCAAGAAGCAGGCGCAGGAGACGATCGCCGACGAGGCGACCCGCTGCGGCATGTACTACGTGAACCAGCGGTGGCTCGGCGGAACCCTCACGAACTTCACGACGATCCGCAAGTCCATCAATAAACTGAAGCGCCTCGAGGACATGCGGGACACCGGGGAGTTCGAGCGCGTCACCAAGAAGGAGGCGGCCGGACTCGAGCGGGAGCGCGGCAAGCTCGAGAAGTCGCTCTTCGGCATCAAGCAGCTGGACCGCCTGCCCTCGGCGGTCTACATCATCGACCCGCGGAAAGAGCGGATCGCGGTCGCCGAGGCGCAGAAGCTGTCCATCCCGATCATCGCGATCGTGGACACGAACTGCGACCCGAGCGGCATCGACTACCCGATCCCGGGCAACGACGATGCGATCCGGGCGATCCGGCTCATCACGTCACGGATCGCCGACGCGGTCGTGGAAGGGCGGGGTGTGTCGGCCAAGGTGAGCGCGGAGGCCGAAGCGCCGAGTGAGATGGCCGAGGCGGCCGTGGACGCCGGCGAACAGGCGGAGGCGGCCGAGACGCTGCAGCCCAGCGGCGCCTGAGAGGCGCGCGGGGCGGCATCGCGTCGCGGGAAGGGGCTGGCGGGCGGCGCCGCTCGCCGACACCACTCGATCGGTCAGAGGAGGAACTCGGGGATCATGGCCACGACGGCAGAGAAGGTGCGCGAGCTCCGGGACAAGACCGGGGCCGGGGTGATGGACTGCAAGGAGGCGCTGTCTGCCTCCGGCGAGGATCTGGACCGCGCGGTCGATTTTCTCCGGAAGAAGGGCCTCGCCGCCGCCTCGAAGCGCTCGCATCGGGAAGCCCGCGACGGCGTGGTCAGCTCCTACATCCACGCCGGCTCCAAGCTCGGAGTGCTCATCGAGGTGAACTGCGAGACGGACTTCGTCGCGCGGACCGAGCAGTTCCAAGAGTTGGTGAAGGGCCTGGCGATGCAGGTCGCCGCCGCCAGCCCGCGGTGGGTGTCGCGCGAGGAGGTGCCAGGGGACGTCCTGGAGCGCGAGCAGGAGATCTATCGCGAGCAGATGGCCGATCAGAAGAAGCCCCCGGCGGTCCTCGAGAAGATCATCGAGGGCAAGCTCGCCAAGTTCTACGAGGACTCGTGCCTCGTGGACCAGCCCTTCATCCGTGACGCGAGCGGCAAGTTGCGCGTCGGCGATCTCGTCGCCCAGGTAAGCGCGCAGACCGGCGAGAAGATCGCGGTGCGACGCTTCGTGCGGTTTCAGGTCGGTGAGTGAGTCGAAGCCCCGATACAAGCGCATCCTGCTGAAGCTGTCCGGGGAGGCCCTGGCCGGCGAGCAGGGCTACGGCATCGACCCCGCGGTCCTGGAGCGCTTCGTCCACGAGATCCGGAGTATCCGCGACCTCGGGGTCGAGACGGCGATCGTGATCGGCGGCGGGAACATCTTCCGAGGCTTGCAGGCCTCGGCCTCCGGCATGGATCGGGCTTCCGCCGACTACATGGGCATGCTCGCGACCGTGATCAACGGGCTCGCCCTGCAGAACACCCTCGAGAAGGCGGGGCTCCTGACCCGCTGCCAGTCGGCGATCGACATGCCGGCCGTCGCCGAGCCGTACATCCGTCGCCGGGCGATCCGGCATCTCGAGAAGGGGCGGATCGTCATCTTCGCCGCCGGGACCGGCAACCCGTTCTTCACGACCGACACGGCCGCCGCCCTTCGGGCCGTCGAGGTGGGCGCGGAGATCATCCTCAAGGCGACCAAGGTGGACGGGATCTACACCGCCGACCCGCTCGTCGATCCGCAGGCCGTTCGGCTCGCTCACGTCACGTACATCGACGTGCTGAACCGGGGCCTCCGAGTCATGGACACGACCGCCATCTCGCTGTGCATGGAGAACAAGCTGCCGATCGGCGTCTTCAACCTGAACACTGCCGGCAACCTCCTGCGGGTCGTCTGCGGGGATCCCGGCGTCGGGTCCTTCGTCAGCGACAGCGTCCCGTCACCGAGGTGAGACGATGAATACGGCGCAAGCGGTCCAGAAGGATGCCGAGACGAGGATGCAGGGCGCCCTCGACGCGCTCGGGCGCGAGTTCGCCGGCGTGCGAACCGGCCGGGCCAATGCCTCGCTGCTCGACGGGATCCGGGTCGACTACTACGACACCCCGACCCCGCTGAACCAGGTCGCCAGCGTCTCGGTGCCCGACGCGCGGACCCTCATGATCCAACCCTGGGACCAGAGCACCCTGCCCAAGATCGAGAAGGCGATCCAGAAGTCCGACCTCGGGCTCACGCCGGCCAACGACGGCAAGGTGATCCGCCTGACGATCCCGACGCTCAACGAGGAGCGCCGGAAGCAGCTGGCGAAGTCGGTGGGCAAGCTCGCCGAGGACGCGCGAGTGGCGATCCGGAACGTGCGGCGCGAGGCCAAGGAAAAGGTCAAGGCTCTCCTCAAGGACAAGAAGATGTCCGAGGACGACGAGCGGCGGGGCGAGGCCGAGCTCCAGAAGCTCACCGACCGGGCCACCCAGAAGGTCGAGGAGCTCCTGAAGAAGAAGGAGCAGGAGATCCTGGAGTTTTGACGGCCGAAGCCTCCGGCCCCGCCGCGGACGCCCTCGCGGTCGACGACGTCGCGCAGCTCGAGGCGATCCGCCAGAATCCGCTCCCCCGGCACGTCGCCATCATCATGGACGGGAACGGCCGGTGGGCCGGCCTTCGGGGGCTCCCCCGCGTTGCGGGGCACCGGGACGGCGTCCGGGCGGCGCGAGAGACGGTCCGCGCCGCCGGTCGCCTCGGCATCGAGTACCTGACCCTCTACGCGTTCTCCTCCGAGAACTGGACCCGGCCCGCTGCCGAGGTGAATTTCCTGATGCGGCTTCTCGAGAGCTCCGTCGAGGCGGAGCTACCCAGCCTCGTCGAGAACAACATCCGGCTGCGGACCCTCGGCGAGCTCGAGAGCGTGGGCGAGGGAGTGCGGCGCAGCGTCGAGCGGGCCATCCGCGCGACCGAGGCGAACACGGGGCTCACGCTCCAGATCGCGCTCAACTATGGGGGGCGTCAGGAGCTGGTCCGGGCCGTGCGGGCTCTCGCGGCCAGCGTCGCGCGGGGTTCGCTCGCCCCGGCGGACATCGACGAGGCCGGCATTGCGGCCGCCCTCGACACCGCCGGCGTGCCGGACCCCGACCTCCTGATCCGGACGAGCGGGGAGTACCGGCTGTCCAACTTTCTCCTCTGGCAGGTCGCGTACACGGAGCTCTTGGTCCTCCCGACTCTCTGGCCCGATTTCGCCCCCCGGGATCTCCACGGCGCGATCGCCGAGTACCAGCGCCGCTCTCGCCGATTCGGGGGCCTGTAGGCGGCCGCCGGGCCGCCGCGTCCTCGAGCCCCGTGCTCGCGCAGCGCGTTCTGAGCGCCCTTGTCGGAATCCCGGCCATGGTCGCTCTCGTGGCCTGGGGGCCTCTGTGGCTCTTCACGGTGGTGGTGCTCCTCCTCGCGGCGGGCGCGCAGCTCGAGCTGTACCGGATGTTCGCCGCCGCGGGGATCGAGGCCGACCGGAGCGCCGGGCTGGCTCTGGGGGCCTTCGTCGTATTGGCCTTCGGTGCGGACCGTCCGGTGCTGCTGCCGCTGGCGCTGTCCCTGGCGGTGATCGTCGTCGTGGCGCTCGGGCTCCGGCGCGACGCCGGGTCCGAGCGCGCGTGGATCGGCGTGACGCTGACGCTCCTTGGTGTGTGCTACTGCGCGTGGCTCCTCGGGCACACGATCTGGCTTCGGGCCCTGCCGGCCGGGCGGGCGCTCACGTTCTTCGTGCTCGCGGTCACGTGGAGCGGGGAGACAGCCGCGTACTTCGCGGGGCGCCGGTTCGGCCGGCGGCTCCTGGCGCCGCGCGTGTCACCGGGCAAGACGGTGGAGGGCGGTGTGGCGCAGGTGATCGCGTCGGTCGTCGTCGCGCTCCTGGGCGCGCCACTCGTACCGCTCGCCCCGGCGGAGGCAGGGATCATCGGCCTCCTCCTGGGCGTTGTCGGTCAGGTCGGGGATCTCAGCGAGTCGTTCCTGAAGCGGAGCGCCGGCGCAAAGGATGCGGGCCACCTCATCCCGGGCCACGGGGGCCTGCTGGACCGCCTCGACTCCTTGCTCTTCAACGTACCGGCCCTGTATTATTGGCTTTACTTCGCCGGAACACGCTGAGTGACCGTGAACCAATGACTTCGCCCACCTGGACTGAGGTGTGATCATCCCGTGAAAACCGTCACCGTGCTGGGAGCGACCGGATCGATCGGCCGGCGCACCCTCGATCTCGTCACCGCGTTCCCGCGTGACTTCCGCGTGGGTGGACTCGCGGCCCGGGGATCCGACGTCGCCCTGATCGCCGAGCAGGTCCGAGCCCACCGCCCGTCGGCCGTGGCCCTTCTCGATCGGGCGGCGGTCGATCGCCTGGCGCGCGAGCTGACATCTCCCAAGCCCGAGCTTTTCGGCGGCGTCGAGGGTCTGGTCACCGTCGCGGGGGAGGTGCCCGCCGACATCGTCGTCTCCGCCCTGGTCGGCGCGGCCGGGCTCGTCCCCACGCTGGCCGCGATCCGGGCCCGCCGCACCATCGCGCTCGCGAACAAGGAAACCCTCGTCATGGCGGGGGCGCTCATGACTGGCGCCGCCCGCGAGCACGGCGTGCGGCTCCTTCCGGTCGACTCGGAGCACAGCGCCGTCTTTCAGTGCCTCGCGGGGGTGTCGCCGCGCGAGGTTCGTCGCCTCGTCCTCACGGCGTCGGGCGGGCCTTTCCGGGGACGGCCTCGCGCGGCGCTCGAGGGTGTGACGGTCGCGGAGGCCCTGCGCCACCCGACGTGGCGCATGGGCGCGAAGATCACGATCGACTCCGCCACCCTCATGAACAAGGGGCTCGAGGTCCTTGAAGCCCACTGGCTCTTCGGGGTGCCGTTCGAGCGGATCGACGTCGTCGTGCACCCCCAGTCGATCGTCCACTCGATGGTCGAGTTCGTCGACCGGTCGGTGCTCGCCCAGCTGGGCATGCCCGACATGGGGATTCCGATCCTCTATGCCCTCACGTACCCCGACCGGCTGCCGTGCCCCGCGCCCGCTCTGGACCTGGTCGAGCTCGGAGCCCTGACCTTCGAGGCGCCTGACGAGACCGCGTTCCCCTGCCTCGCGCTCGCCCGGCAGGCGGGGCGGGCCGGTGGCGCGGCGCCGCTGGTCCTGAACGCCGCCAACGAGGTGGCGGTCGCCGGGTTCCTCGACGGCCGCTGCGGGTTCATGGACATCCCGAGGCTCATCGGTGAGGCCCTCGACGCCCATGCCGGCGTCGCGGCGGCCGACCTCGAGGCGTGCCTCGCTCTCGACGGGACCGTGCGCCGGTGGACCGAGAGCGCCTTGAGCGGCATTCCCGCCGGGGCGGTGAAGGGGTGATCACCATGCGGTCGCGGCGATCCAGCCTGGTCCTGACGCTGGCGATCGGCGGGCCCCTCCTCGCCGCCGATGGCTCGCTCGGCGCCGCCCTGCTGGGCGGGGCCCTCGACTACGTCGTGAGCGCCGTCGTGGCGCTCGGCGCCCTGATCTTCATTCACGAGCTGGGGCACTTCCTGGTGGCGAAAGGGATGGGGGTGGGCGTGGAGCGGTTCTCGCTCGGCTTCGGGCCGCGGATCTGGTCGATCCGGCGCGGCGAGACCGAGTACTGCCTCTCGATCGTGCCGCTCGGCGGCTACGTGAAGATGACCGGGGAGGAGGCGCACGGGGAGGACGCGATCCACCCGTCGACCGAGGCGCCCGCGATCGACCCGGCGAAGTCGTTCTCGTCGAAGCCTCTCTGGGCCCGCGCGCTGATCGTCTTCGCGGGCCCGGCCATGAACTTCGTCCTGGCCGCCGTGATCTTCTCCGTCGTGTTCGCCGCGGTGGGAGTGCCGGTGCTCCCGCCGACGGTGGGGCGAGTGCTGCCCGACTCCGCGGCGGCCCAGGCGGGCCTCCGCCCCCGCGATACGGTCGTCGCGGTCGACGGGCGGTCGGTCGACCACTGGGGCCAGCTCGAGGAGGCCGTGGCGCCGTCGAACGGGCGGCCGCTCGCGCTCACGATCGTGCGCGACGGTGCCCGGCAGGAAGTGACCGTCACCCCGCGCAAGGTGCCGGTGCGAACCCCGTTCAACGAGCCGGCCGAGGCCTGGAGCATCGGCGCGCGCCCGTACCTCCCGCCGGTGGTCGGCGAGGTGCGTCCCGGCATGCCGGCGGCCGAAGCGGGGCTTCAGCCCCGCGACCGCGTCGTGTCGCTCAACGGGAAGGCGATCGAGACGTGGGACGAGCTGGCCGAGATGATCTCGACGCGGGGTGACGAAGCCCTGACGCTCGGCATCGAGCGCGGCGGCTCCCGGATGGACGTCACGGTCACTCCGCGGGTCGAGGTCGAGCGTGACGCCTTCGGCAACGAGACCAAGGTGGGGCGCATCGGCATCGCCACGGCGACGTCCCAGACCTTCAAGCGGTCGGACCCCCTCTCGGCGGTGGCGAGCGGTCTGGCGAGGACCTGGGATGTCTCGGTGATCACGGTGGTATCCATCTGGAAGCTGATGACGGGGACGATCCCGGCCTCGAACATCGGTGGCCCGCTCCAGATCAGCATGGTGGCCGGGCAGCAGGCGCAACAGGGCGCGGTGTCGTACGCGTTCTTCGTCGCCCTGATCAGCATCAACCTGGCGATTCTCAACCTCCTCCCGGTTCCGATGCTGGACGGCGGGCATCTCCTGTTCTTCGCCATCGAGGCGGTGCTGGGACGGCCTCTGTCCGTGCGCAAGCGCGAGATCGCCCAGCAGATCGGGCTGGCGCTGCTCCTCCTCCTCATGGTGTTCGCGCTGTTCAACGATCTGACGCGGCTGCTTCCGCCCGTCGGGAAGATGTTCCGGTAAGCCGGTGGGCCAGTACGCGCGCCACGTCTTCGTCTGCACGACCGGCAGCACGTGCCCCACGCAGGGCGACACGGAATCGTACGTCAAGCTGCTGCGGACCGAGGTGGCGAAGGCCGGCCTCCACACGGAGATCCGGGTGAACAAGTCCGGCTGCTTCTCCCAGTGCGGGAACGGCCCCATGATCATCGTCTACCCGGAGAACGTGTGGTACGCGGGGGTCCGGGCGGAGGATCTCCCGGAGATCGTCCAGTCCCACCTGTTCGGCGGCAAGCCCGTCGACCGGCTAGTCTACAGTCCGGGCAAGTCCGGCCCGAACGTCATCGCCAAGGCGTCGCACTGACCCGCGCGGCGGCGCGGCCGCCGCGTCCCGGCCCCGAGGGAGCAGAAGGCATGCGCTGGAGCACGTCGTTCGTTCCGACGCTTCGAGAGGATCCCGCCGACGCCGAGGCGGTCAGCCACCGGCTCATGGTCCGGGCCGGCATGGTGCGGCAGCTGACGGCGGGGGTCTACGTCTACCTCCCGCTCGGCCAACGGTCGATCGACAAGGTCAACACGATCATCCGGGAGGAGATGAACGCGATCGGGGGCCAGGAGATCACGATGCCGGTGCTCCACCCGGCGGAGCTCTGGCAGCAGTCGGGCCGCTGGTACGACATCAAAGACGAGATGTTCCGCTTGAAGGACCGCCACGGGCGCGACATGTGCCTGGGCATGACGCACGAAGAGGTCGTGGCCTGGCTCGCCGCCAAGGAGATCCGCTCCTACCGCGAGCTGCCGCAGGTCTGGTACCAGATCCAGACGAAGGAGCGTGACGAGGCGCGCCCGCGCTCGGGTGTGCTCCGGACGCGCGAGTTCTGGATGAAGGACGCGTACACGCTGGACGTGGACGAGGCGGCGCTGGCCGTCGCCTACGACCGTCAGAAGGAGGCGTACGTCCGGATCTTCCGCCGCTCCGGACTCGCCTTCCACGTCGTGGAGTCGGATGTCGGCATGATGGGCGGACTGGGCGCGCACGAGTTCATGGCGCCCAGCGCGGCCGGGGAGGACGAGATCGCGCGCTGCGCGACGTGCGGCTACGCGGCGAACGCCGAGCTCGCCCGGTCGCGGCCTCCGGCGGCGACGTTCCCCGATGGACCGCGCGAGGAGGTTGCCACGCCCGGCGTGCGGACGATCGCCGAGGTGTGCGCTCTGCTCGGGGTGGAGCCGACGCAGACGATCAAGAGCCTGCTCTACGTCGGTCCGTCCGGACCGCTCTTGGCCCTGGTCCGCGGCGACCAGCAGCTGCACGAGAAGAAGCTGGCGCGACTCCTGGGCGGGGAAGTCCGCTCGGCGCATCCCGACGAGGTCCGGGACGCCCTCGGGGCCTCGGTCGGCTCGGTGGGCCCCGTGGGCGTCTCGGTGCCGGTGGTGGCGGACGAGGTTCTCGGCGCGGGCGCGTACGTCGCGGGGGCCAATCGCGACGGCGTCCACCTGCGTGGCGTCCGGCCGGGCCGGGACTTCGCGGCCCGACACGCGGACATCCACGTGGCCCAGCCCGGGGACGCGTGTCCGGAGTGTGGCGCGCCTCTCGTGGTGGAGCGGGTCATCGAGGTCGGGAACATCTTCAAGCTCGGGACGAAGTACTCCGCGGCCCTCGGTGCGACCTACCTCGACGAGCAGGGGCAGGCCCGGCCGATCGTCATGGGTTCCTACGGGATCGGCCCCGCCCGGATCGTGGCGTCGGCGATCGAGCAGCGTCACGACGCCGACGGCATCGTGTGGCCCTGGTCCATCGCCCCGGCGCAGGTCCACGTGCTCCCGGTGAACGTCAAGCAGGCGCCGATGCGCGAGACGGCCGAGCGTCTCTACCAGGAGCTCGGAGCCGCGGGATTCGAGGCCATCCTGGACGACCGCGACGAGCGGCCCGGGGTGAAGTTCAAGGATGCCGATCTGCTCGGTCTCCCCATCCGGGTGACCGTCGGGGCGCGCCTCGCCAAGGACGGCAAGGTCGAGGTGAGAACGCGACGGGACCGCCAGGACGCCGCGGTCTCGCCGGACGGGGTCGTTGCCGCCGTCCGGGACCTCGGGCGACGCCTGGCCGACGACCTGTAGCACCTCTCGCGGGCCGAGGGGATTCCTCGGCCTGCAGTCTCGGGGTATACTAAGCGGCTGACTCAAAGTGGGCAGAGCCCACTTTTTTGTTCATGGACCCGCGCACGACGCCGTGCAAGACGACGGAGGAGGCGAGCGGTGGCGACACGCCCCGACCTGGCGGAGCTGGAGACGGCGGTGGAGACCGTCGTCCTGCCGGCCGTCCAGGCGCGCGGGCTGACGCTCGTCGACCTCGAGGTGAGGGGCAACGGGCGCCGGGCGGCGGTGCGCGTCTACGTCGACAAGGCCGGCGGGATCACGATCGACGACTGCCAGGGCCTCTCGCGGGAGATTGGTGACCTGATCGACGTCGCGGACGTCGTGTCGGGAAGCTACGACCTGGAGGTGTCCTCGCCAGGGCTCGACCGCGAGCTGCGCCGGGACCGGGAGCTCCGCTGGGCCGTCGGCCGGCGCGTGCGGGTCTGGACGCGGGATCCGGTCGACGGGCGCCGCGAGCTCTCGGGACGGCTCGCCCTCGTGGACGAGGCAGCCCTGACGCTCGCCACCCCCGACGGTCCCCGGAGCGTGTCGCGGGGCCTCGTGTCCAAGGCGCGCCTGGAGGTGGAGCCGAAGGCTCCGCCTGAGCCAGGAGGCCGCGATGAACCGTGAGCTGAAGCTGGCGATCGAGCAGGTTGGGCGGGAGAAGGGGATCGCGACCGAGGTCCTGTTCGAGGCGCTGGAGTCCGCCCTCCTGTCCGCCTCGAAGCGGACGATGGGCGTCGGTGACAACACCCGCCTCACGCTGCACCGGGAGACCGGCGCGATCCGCGTGTTCGCCGAGAAGCGCGTCGTCGAGAAGGTGGCGGATCCGAAGCTCGAGATGAGCCTGGACGAGGCGCGCCGGCTGAAGCCGGACGCGCAGCTCGAGGACGTGGTCGAGATCGACCTCGAGATGAAGGAGCTCGGCCGCATCGCCGCCCAGACCGCCAAGCAGGTGATCCTGCAGCGGGTGCGCGAGGCCGAGCGCCAGGGGATCTTCTCCGAGTACAAGGACCGCGAGGGCACGCTCGTGCGCGCGCTCGTGCATCGGATCGAGAAGCGCACGGTGATCATGGATCTGGGTCGCACGGAGGCGGTGCTGCCCGAGCGCGAGCAGATCCCCGGCGAGCGGTACATGGCCGGAGACCGGGTGCGCGCGTACATCATGGAGGTCAAGAACACGCCCAAGGGGCCGCAGGTCGTGCTCTCCCGCGCGCATCCCGGGTTCCTCGTCCGGCTGTTCGAGACCGAGATCCCGGAGATCGCCGAAGGGATCGTGCAGGTGCGGGGCGCCGCGCGAGAGCCGGGGGAGCGCGCCAAGCTGGCGGTGGCGTCGACCAAGCGCGACATCGACCCGATCGGCGCGTGTGTCGGACTCCGCGGCACCCGGATTCAGGTCATCGTCAAGGAGCTCCGGGGCGAGAAGATCGACATCATCGAGTGGGCGGACGACCTCGCCACGCTCGTGGGACGAGCGCTGTCGCCCGCGAAGGTGAGCTCCGTCACGATCACCGGGGAGGCCGAGGAGCGCTCGGCGCTGGTCGTCGTGCCGGACAGCCAGCTCTCGCTGGCCATCGGCAAGAAGGGCCAGAATGCCCGGCTCGCGGCGAAGCTGACAGGACTCCGGGTGGACGTGAAGAGCGAGTCGGAGCTGGCCGAGGAGCGCCGGCGCCTGGAGGAGGAGCGGGCCCGAGGCCTGGTGGCGTTCGCGGAGATCGAGGAGATCGGCCCCGAGCTGTCGCCGCGCCTCGTGGAGCACGGCCTCTACTCGCCCGCCCGGATCCGGGCCGGCGGTCTGGAGCGCCTGCAGGAGGCGCTCGGCGATCAGGCACCCCGGGCCGAGACCGTCCTGGCGGCCGTGGAGGCCTGGCTGAACGCTCAGGTCCCGGAATCCCCGGACCCGGGGATCGCGGACGAGGCTCCTTCCGCCGGAGGAGAGGTCGGGGAGACACCCGGGCGGCCGGCCGAGGCGCCGGCCGAGGCGCCGGCCGAGGCGAAGGATTCGTGAGCGCGCGCTCGCCCGTCCGTACCTGCCTCGGCTGTCGCCGTGCCCGACCCCAGGCCGAGCTCCTCCGGATCGTTCGAACGCCGGATGGGCACGTCGAGCCGGACCCTCGGCAGCGGGCAGGGGGACGCGGCGCGTACCTGTGCCGGAGGGATGCGTGTCTCGCGGAGTGTTTGCGTCGGGGCCGCTGGCCCCAGGCGTTCCGAGCCCCGGCCGTGGTGACCCCCGAGGGGGTCCTTCGGTTGCGTGGGCTCTTGAGCCAGGGCCAGGAGGCTCCTGAAGCGGTCCAAGGGGGAAGCTGATATGGCGGGGAAGACCCGGGTCATTGAGCTGGCGAAGGAGCTCGGCGTCGCGCCGAAGTTGATCATCGACCAGCTCCACGGGATGGGCTACAAGGAGCAGAGCTCGGCCAGCGCGATCGAGGACGCTCTGCTCCAGAGGCTCCGGGAGGCGCTCGGCGACCAGGCCGCCGAGTACTCCCGCAAGGAGTCCGAGCGGCTCGACGCCGAGCGCGTCGCGGCGCAGCGGGCCAAGATCGAGGCCGCCAAGGCCTCCGCCGTCAAGGCCGCGCGGACCCGGGCCAAGAAGGCCGCCGAGGCGGCCAAGGTGTCGGCCGGCAAGAGCAAGGCGCCCGTCAAGGCGAAGCCGGCGGCGAAGTTCGTGCCCGCAACACCCGCCGCGAAGGCAAAGGCGCCGGTCCCGGGGAAGATCGAAAAGGTCGCGGCGCCGGCCGAAGCCGCTCTGCCGATTGCCGCCACCGCGGCACCCGTGGCGCCCGCCGCGGCCACGATCCCGGCGCCGCCGGCGGCGCCGCCTGTCAGGCTCGTGCCGACCGAGAAGCCCGCGGCCGTGAAGCCTCCCGTGGTTCACGAGCGGCCGGCCGCCGCGGTGGCCGCGCCCACCCCGCCTGCGCGCCCGAAGGAGCCGGTGGCTCCTGCCGCGCGCGAGACCGCTCCAGCGCCTCCGCAGAAGCCCGAGCCGAAGGTCGGGGAGCCTCTCCCCAAGCCGCCGACCGACGGCAAGGTCGTGCCGCTCAAGCCCCGGCAGGAGGAGCCGGCCCCGGCCGCCCCCGAGCGGCGAGCGGAGCCCGAGCGCGTCCCCGCTCCGGCTGCGGCGGCCGAGCGCGCCCCAGCCCCGGCGCCCGCGGCGTCGCCCGCCGAGAAGCCGGCCGCGGTCGCGGCGCCGGCGGTGGAGCCGGGCCCGCGCGAGATGATCCGGCTCCCCGAATCGATCACGGTCGCCGAGCTGGCCGAGAAGATGCGCCGAAAGCCGGGCGAGGTCGTTCGCGAGCTCTTCGGCATGGGCGTCATGGCGACGATCAACCAGCCGCTCGACGCCGACCAGGTCAAGGCCGTCGCCGTTCGGTTCAACTTCGACGTGGAGATGAGCTCGCCCGCGGGCCGGGATGTCCTCGAAGAGGAGGCCGATCCCACCCAGCTCAGGCCGCGGTCCCCTGTCGTCACGGTCATGGGGCACGTCGACCACGGCAAGACGTCGCTCCTCGATGCCATCCGGAAGACGCGGGTCACCGAGCAGGAGTTCGGTGGGATCACGCAGCACATCGGGGCGTACCAGGTCGAGACGAGCCACGGCAAGGTCACGTTCCTGGACACGCCCGGTCACGAGGCCTTCACCGCCATGCGAGCGCGCGGCGCCCAGGCCACCGACATCGTCATTCTGGTGGTGGCGGCCGATGACGGCGTCATGCCCCAGACGGTCGAGGCGATCAACCACGCCAAGGCGGCGTCCGTGCCCATCATCGTCGCGGTCAACAAGGTCGACAAGGCCGACTCGAACCCGGACCGCGTCAAGCAAGAGCTCGTCAACCACGGGCTCGTGCCCGAGGAGTGGGGCGGCCAGACGATCTTCGTGAACACGTCGGCCAAGAAGGGCACGGGGGTCGAGCAGCTCCTCGAGATGACGGCGCTCCAGGCCGAGGTGATGGAGCTGAAGGCGAACCCGAACCGCGCCGCGCGCGGCGTCGTGGTCGAGGCCAAGCTCGACCGTGGCCGGGGTCCGGTGGCCACCGTGCTGATCCAGCAGGGCACCCTCCACGAGGGCGACATCGTCGTCGTCGGTCAGCACTACGGCAAGGTCCGGGCGATGTTCAACGACCGGCGCCAGCGCGTGAAGACGGCGGGCCCCGTGGATCCTGTCGAGATGCTCGGATTGTCGGGCGTTCCGTCGGCGGGAGACGTGCTGCGCTCCGTGGACGACGAGCGCAAGGCGCGCCAGATCGCCCTGGTGCGCAAGGAGCGGGAGAAGAAGGTCACGGTCAGCGCCCGCGTGACACTCGCCGACCTCCACAAGCAGATCGAGGCGGGCGAGGTGAAGGAGCTCCGGGTCATCCTCAAGGGCGACGTCGACGGCTCGGTCGAGGCCTTGCAGGACGCGCTCGAGCGGGTGTCCACGGAGGAGATCAAGGTCCGCGTCATCCACAGCGGCGTCGGGACCATCACGGAGACCGACGTCATGCTGGCCTCGGCGTCGAACGCGATCGTGATCGGCTTCAACGTCAAGCCCGAGCCGAAAGCGATGCAGCAGGCCCAGGCCGAGCGGGTGGACATCAAGTCGTACAACGTCATCTACGAGGCGATCAACGACGTGAAGGCCGCCCTGGCCGGGATGCTGCCTCCGATCGTCCGCGAGGTTCCCATCGGGAAGGCGCAGGTCCGCGCGCTCTTCCCGATCAAGGAGGTCGGCACGATCGCCGGGTGCTTCCTGTCGGAGGGCAAGGCGACCCGCAACGCGAAGCTGCGCGTCGTGCGGAACGGCCGGGCCGTCGGCGAAGGGCAGGTCACGTCCCTGAAGCGGTTCAAGGACGACGCCCGCGAGGTCCTGCAGGGCCAGGAGTGCGGCATCGGTGTGGGCAACCTCGACGCGCAGGTCGGCGACGTGCTGGAGCTCTACACGACAGAGGAGATCGCGCGGACGCTCTAGCGCGGGGACGACGGTGGTCCACGTCGCGCTCGGTCTCGTGGAGCTGCACCTGGGCGAGGTCGACTCGTTGAAGGGCAAGCGCCATGCGCTCCGCGGCATGAAGGAGAGGGTCAAGCACCGCTTCAACGTGTCGATCGCCGAGGTCGACCACGGCGACCTGTGGCAGCGTGCGACCCTCGCGGTCGCGTGCGTGGCGAACGACGCACGACTGGCCAACGAGGTCGTCTCGAAGGCCGTGAACTTCATCGAGTCTCTGTCCGACGGCGCGGTGATCGACGTCCGCGTCGAGGTCCTCTGACCCCGTGAGGCTCCAGCGGGTGAACCAGCTGATCCGGGAGGAGATCTCCCTCGTTCTTCAGCGTGAGCTGAAGGACCCTCGCCTCGGTTTCGTGACCGTCACCGAAGTGGACATCGCCAAGGACCTCAGGACGGCCAAGGTCTACGTGAGCGTCCTCGGCTCCGAGGCAGACTGGGAGGGGTCGCTCCAGGCCCTCGAGCACGCCCGGGGATTCATCCGGAACTGGCTCACCCCGCGGCTCCGCCTGCGGGCCATCCCGCACCTCACGTTCCACCCTGACCGCTCGATGGCCCATGCGGCCCACATCCAGACGGTCCTCGAGGGGCTTCGGGCGAGCGAGCCGCAGGCGGCGCGAGAGGCCGACGAGCCAGGAGACAAGCCGGCGTGAGCACGCCGGAGGTTCCCCGTGAGGTCGTGGACGCGGTCCGCCAGGGCCGCCACGTGCTCCTGTTCGCCCACGTCTACCCGGACGGGGACGTGCTCGGGTCGCAGCTCGGGCTCGGACTCGCTCTCAGAGCGACGGGCCGCACGGTCACCTTCGCGTGCGCCCACGCGGTGCCGGATCCGTTCCACTTCCTGCCCGGGTCCGCGGACGTCCAGCAGTGGAAGGCCGGCCGGAACGGATTCGACCTCGTGGTGACCCTCGACTGCCCGGACCCGGCGCGCCTCGGCGGCCTCCTGGACGGCGCCCGCGGACCGGGTGGGCTCGTCCTGAACATCGACCATCACGGCGACAACAAGCTTTACGGCGACGTCAACTGGGTGGACACCCGGGCAGCGGCCACGGGCGAGATGGTCTACGACGTGCTCGGGGCGGCCGGCCTCCCGTTGACGGTCGACGTCGCGGTGAACCTGTACACGGCGATCGTCACCGACACGGGCTCTTTCCGGTACTCCAACACGACCCCCAAGACCCTTCGGGTGGCCGCGCACCTGGTCGAGGCGGGGGTCGACCCGGCCCGTGTGGCCACGGCGGTCTACGAGACACGCGAGCTGGGGGGGCTCCGGCTCCTGGGTCAGGTCCTCCAGGGGATCGAGACGGATCCCGACGGGGCGCTGGCCTGGCTCGTGATCGATCGTGCACAGGCGGAGTCCCCGGACTTGCCCGAGGGCGAGGAGTTCGTGAACTACCCGCGATCCCTCCGCACGGCCAAGGTCGCGGTGCTGTTCCGCGAGCTCCCGGGCGCCGTCAAGGTGAGCCTGCGCGCCAAGGGCGAGGTGAACGTGGCCCGGATCGCCGGTCGCCTCGGCGGCGGCGGCCATCCCAACGCGGCCGGGCTGATCCTGCCGGGAGGAATGACCGAGGCGAAGGCGGTGGTGCTGGGCGCGGTCCGGGAGGCGCTCGCCGCGCCCCGCTGACGCGGCGGGCGAGCGCGGCCGCCCCCCCTCCCGATGGTCTCGGACGGCCTGCTACTCGCCGACAAGGGGCCCGGCGTCACGTCGTTCCAGGTGGTCGCGCACCTTCGGCGGACACTCCGCGTGCCCAAGGTCGGCCACGGGGGCACGCTCGACCCCATGGCGACCGGGCTCCTCCCCATCCTCTTGGGGGAGGCGACCAAGCTGACCGCGTATCTCCAGGGCCAGGACAAGGAGTACCTCGCCACCCTCCGGCTGGGCGTGGTGACGGACACCCTCGACGCGACCGGCGCCGTGACGGGCGAGCGGCCCGTGCCGCCCCTCTCGGCCGGCGAGGTGCAGGCGGCGCTCGGCCGGTTCGTCGGGGAGATCGAGCAGGTGCCGCCGATGTACTCCGCCCTGCACGCGGGCGGAAAGCGCCTCCACGAGCTCGCGCGGGCCGGCATCGCGGTGGAGCGGGCGCCCCGCCGGGTGCGGGTTGACGCGTTCGAGCTCCTGGAGTGCGTGCCGCCGCGCCTCCGTGTCCGCGTGGCGTGCGGGTCTGGCACGTACATCCGCAGCCTGGCCGCGGACCTCGGCGAGGCGCTCGGGTGCGGGGGCCACGTCGAGGCGCTCACGCGCACGCGCGTGGGCGCCCTCCGTCTCGAGGACGCGGTGCCGTGGGCGGTGATCCAGGCGGGCGACGTCGCGACGCTTGGGAGCCACGTCCTGCCGCCCGACCGCGCGGTCGCCCACCTGCCGGCGGTGTCGGTCGCGCCCGAGAGCGGCCGGCGGCTCAGCCACGGGCAGACCGTTCCCCAGTCCGAGCTGGGCCAGGCTGGCCCGCCCCTTCCTCCGGGTCCCTGCCGCCTGTACGTCGGCGCGAGCTTCGTCGGTATCGGCGAGCTCTCGCCGGACGGGCTCCGCCCGCTGCGCCTCTTCCATGCGGATCGTCCGGGGCCTCGACCAGTATCCTCCTGACGCGCTGCCCAGCGTGGTGGCCCAGGGGACGTTCGACGGCGTCCATCTGGGCCACCAGGCCGTGCTCCGCACGGCCGTGGGGCGGGCGCGGGCGCTCTCGCTGCGCCCGGTCGCCGTGACGTTCGACCCGAACCCTCTGGCGGTTCTCCGCCCCACCGAGGCCCCGCCCGGACTTCTGCCGCTCGACGAGCGGCTCGAGCGCATGGCGGAGCTCGGCCCCGAGGTGTGTCTCGTCATTCCCTTTACGGCGGAGTTCTCGCGGGTCGAGGCCGAGACGTACGTGCAGGAGGTGCTGCTCGGGCTCCTGCGAGCCCGAGAGATCGTCGTCGGGTTCAACCACGCGTTCGGACGCGGCGCGCGCGGCACGCCGGAGCTCCTCACACGGCTGGCCGCGTCGGCCGGAGTCCGCGTCCACGTCGTGTCGCCCCTCGAGGTCGACAGTGTCGCCGTGTCATCGACCTCGATCCGCGAGGCCCTCCGGCACGGTGACGTCGGTCGGGCCGGCAGCCTTCTGGGCCGTCCCTACACGCTCCGCGGTGTCGTGGCGCGGGGGGCGGCCCGTGGACGACTCCTCGGATTCCCGACGGCCAATCTCGCGGCCCCTCCGGAGCTTCTCCTGGCGGACGGGGTGTATGCCGCCCGAGCGGCATGGGACGGGGAGTCGGCTCCGGCCGTGGTCAACGTCGGGGTGCGGCCAACCTTCGACGGCGCCACGCGCCTGGTGGAGGCGCACCTCCTCGACGCGGCGCCGGACCTCTACGGCCGTCGCCTGGCGCTCGACTTCCTCGCGCGCATCCGGCCGGAGCGGCGGTTCGACTCGCTCGAGGCGCTGCGGGCCCAGATCGCCGACGACGTGACGATGGCCCGGCGCGTGCTCGGACCTGCGCCGTGACCCTCGCCGCCGCGCGTGTCAGTGCGGACGAATCCCGCGCGGGGAGCGGTCGATGCGGCCCGACGTCGGGGAGTCTCGCAGGGGCGCGTCGGTTGCGGCAGGAGCACTCGCGTGGTAGCATGCGTCGGTCGGTTGACATTCGAGTGGAGTAGCGTGGTCAGGTGAACCGTCCCAAGGGTGCAGCCACGGCCTGCACCAGGGGCGGCGATTGGGGGCCTGGCCCCCGAGGAGGTCTCAGCCATGCCCGTGCCTGCCGAGCGCAAGAAATCGCTGATCGACGGGTACCAGCGTCATGACGGCGACACCGGTTCGCCCGAGGTCCAGATCGCGCTCTTGACGGAGCGGATCAACGGGCTGACCGAGCACTTCAAATCCCACGTCAAGGACCACCACTCCCGCCGCGGACTCCTGCGCCTCATCGGCCAGCGCCGCGGCCTGCTCGAATACCTCAAGCGCACAGACATCGAGCGCTACCGCCAGATGCTCGAAAGGCTCGGGCTTCGGCGGTAGGACCCCGGCGACGCCGGGGGTAGTCTCGTTAGGACCCGGGAGGAACGTGACCTCCCGGGCAGTGGCCGGTGGGGTGGGCTCGACCGTGTGGCTCGCCGTGTCCGGCACGAGAGGATGGCAAGAGACATGGCAGCAGCCCATTCCACCCAGGTCGAGATCGGCGGCCGGCGGCTCACCCTCGAGACCGGCCGTGTGGCCAAGCAAGCGGATGGCGCGGTCCTGGTTCGCTACGGGGACACCGTGGTCCTGGCGACCGTCGTGGCCTCCAAGTCGCCGGTCGAAGGCCAGGACTTCTTCCCCCTCGCCGTCGACTATCGCGAGCGGGCCTATGCCGGCGGACGCATTCCCGGCGGGTTCTTCAAGCGCGAGGGACGGCCGGCCGAGAAAGAGATCCTGACCTCCCGCCTCATCGACCGCCCGCTGCGTCCGCTCTTCCCCAAGGGCTTCCGCAACGAGATCCAGCTGATCGTGCTGGCCGTCTCCGCGGACCAGGAGAACGATCCGGCGATCCTCGCGATGAACGGGGCGTCGGCGGCGGTGTGCGTGGCCGGGGTGCCCTTCCTGGGTCCGTTCGGCGCCGTGCGCGTCGGGCTCGTCGACGGTCGGCTTGTCGTGAACCCGACCTTCGAGAGCCTCGAGGAGAGCACGCTCGACCTGGTGATCGCCGCCACGGACGAGTCGGTCATCATGGTCGAGGCCGGCGCGCGCGAGGTGCCCGAGGAGACCCTGGTCGAAGCCATCGCGCTCGGCCACGAGGAGTGCCGGGCCCTCGTCCGCGTCCAGCGGGCGCTCGCCGAGATGGCCGCGAAGCCGCGCTGGGAGTTCGACGCCTCCGCCCACCAGGATCCCGCCCTCGAGGCACAGGTTCGGGAGGCCACCCGGGGCCGCGTCCGCGAGGTCGTGCGGATCCCGGAAAAGATGCAGCGCGCCCAGGCGCTCACCCGGCTCTCCCAGGAGGTCGTGGCGGCGGTCGACCCCGACGGGATGCGGAAGGGCAAGGTCCGGGAGTACCTCGACAAGCTGGAGAAGCAGGAAGTGCGCCGGATGGTCCTGGAGGACGGCGTCCGGATCGACGGCCGCAAGTCCACGGAGACCCGGGCGATCAGCGCGGAGGTTTCGTTCCTGCCGCGTACCCACGGCTCGTCGCTCTTCACGCGCGGCGAGACCCAGGCGCTGGTCGCGGCCACGCTCGGAACCAAGCAGGACGAGCAGCGGGTCGAGACGCTCGAGGGCGAGTCCACCAAGCCCTTCATGCTCCACTACAACTTCCCGTCGTTCAGCGTGGGCGAGATCCGCCGGTTCGGCAGCCCCGGACGGCGGGAGATCGGTCACGGGGCGCTCGCCGAGCGCGCCGTGCTCCCCGTCCTGCCCCCCCGCGAGGACTTTCCGTACACGATCCGCATCGTTTCGGACATCCTCGAGTCCAACGGGTCGTCGTCCATGGCCACGGTGTGCGGCGCGTCGCTGGCGCTCATGGACGCCGGGGTGCCGATCAAGGCGCCGGTGGCGGGCATCGCCATGGGGCTCATCAAGGAGGGCGAGCGCTTCGCGATCCTGACCGACATCATGGGAACCGAGGACCACTACGGCGACATGGACTTCAAGGTCGCCGGCACCGCCACCGGCATCACCGGGCTCCAGATGGACATCAAGATCGCCGGGGTGTCCCGCGAGATCATGGCCACGGCGCTCCGCCAGGCGCGGGAGGCGCGGCTGTTCGTGCTCTCACGGATGCGCGAAGCGCTCGCCGAGCCGCGGCCGGAGCTGCCGCCCCACGCGCCGCGGTTCGTGACGATCCGGATCAGGCCCGAGAAGATCCGCGAGGTGATCGGCCCGGGCGGCAAGGTGGTCCGCGGGATCCAGGAGCAGACCGGCGTCAAGGTCGACATCGAGGACGACGGCAAAGTCACGCTCTTCGGCGCCGACGCCCGTATGGTCCAGGAAGCCGTCGACATCATCCAGGGGATCTGCAAGGAGGCCGAGGTCGGTCGCATCCACCTCGGCAAGGTGAAGAAGGTGGTCGACTTCGGCGCCTTCGTGGAGATCATGCCGGGCACCGAGGGGCTGCTCCACATCTCCCAGATCGCCGAGGAGCGGACGCGGCGCGTCGAGGACGTCCTGCGCGAGGGCGACCAGGTGCTGGTCAAGGTCATCGAGGTCGACCCGTCCGGGAAGATTCGGCTCTCCCGTCGCGCGGCCGTCAAGGATCCGGAGGCGGCAGCAGCCGGGGCCGAGCACCTCACTGGCCAGCCCGACGCCAACGCGCCGGAGGCCGTGGGAGGGGGGCGCGGTGACCGGGGCGGTGACCGGGAGCGCGGGGGGGACCGGGGTCGTGGCGGGCCACGGTACCGGGACTAACCGCCGCGGCGCTTCGGGGTCCGCGTGACCGACGCCACGGCGAGTGTGGAGGGCGAGTACCGCAAGACGACCCTTCCGAACGGGATCCGGCTCGTCACGGAGCAGATCCCGCACGTTCGCTCGGTGGCCGTCGGCGTCTGGGTGGAGACGGGTAGTCGCTACGAGCCCATCACCCGGATCGGCATCTCCCACTTCATCGAGCATCTGGTCTTCAAGGGGACCGAGACCCGGTCGGCCGAGGAGATCGCCCGGGACGTCGACTCGGTGGGCGGTCAGATGGACGCGTTCACCACGAAGGAGCACACGTGCTTCTACGTGACGGTGCTGGACGAGCACCTCCCGCTCGCCGCGGATCTCCTCGCCGACGTCCTCCTTCATCCCCGGTTCCACGCCGGCGACATCGAGCGCGAGAAGACGGTCGTCCTCCAGGAGTTCGCGATGGTCGAGGACACGCCCGACGACGTGATCCACGACCTCTTCGCGGAGCGGGTCTGGCCCGAGCACCCGCTCGGTCGCCCGATCCTGGGCGACCGGAAGGTGGTTCAGGCGCTCGACCGGAGCACGGTGCTGGCGCACTTCCGCGCGGAATACTGCCCGACCCGCATCACCATTGCCGCCGCCGGGCACGTCCGTCACGAGCGGCTCGTCGAGCTCCTGGGGACGCGGTTCCTCGACTTCCAGCAGCCGCCCCCGTTCCGGGCGGACGAGCGCCCGACGCTGGCGACCACGGTCGACCTGATCGAGCGTCCGCTGGAGCAGGTGCACTTCGTGCTGGGGGGCCGCGGGCTCGAGCAGGACGCCCCCGAGCGCTATGCGCTGTTCCTCCTGAACACCATCATCGGCGGCAGCATGTCCTCGCGCCTGTTCCAGGTCGTCAGGGAACGCGAGGGCCTCGTCTACTCGATCCACTCGGGCAACTCGGCCTTCCGCGACAGCGGGCTCTTCTACGTGTACGCGGGCACGGAGCCCGCCCACTTCCGGCGCGTGATTGACCTGACGCTCCAGGAGCTCCGGACGCTGCGGGCCGAGGGGGTCACCGCCGACGAGCTGCGGCGGGCGAAGGACCACCTCAAGGGGAGCCTGATGCTCTCCCTGGAGTCGACCGGCAGCCGGATGACCCGGATCGCCAAGCAGGAGCTCTATTTCGGCCGCTCGTTCACGCTCGACGAGATCCTCGCCGACATCGAGCGGGTGACGCTGGCGGACCTGGGCCGCCTCGCGGAGCGCCTGCTCGGTGAGCCGCTGTCGCTGGTCGCGCTCGGCCCCAAGAGCCCGGAGATCCAGCTGCCGGAGAGCGTTCGGGTCTGAGGCGGCCCGCCCGATGATCCCGCGCTACACCCGGCCAGAGATGGACGCCCTCTGGAGCGACGGGGCGAGGTACGCGCGGTGGCTTCGTGTCGAGCTGGCGGTCTGCGAGGCCTGGGGGCGACGGGGCGTCGTTCCCGCCGACGCGCTCGACCGGATCCGCCAGCGGGCACGGGTCGACGCCGCCCGGATCGCCGAGATCGAGGCGCGAGTCCATCACGACGTCATCGCCTTCCTCACGGACCTCGAGGGCGCGATCGGCGCGGATTCGCGGTTCGTCCACATCGGGCTGACCTCCTCGGACGTGGTGGACACGGCCTTGGCGCTCGCGCTCGTCGAGGCAGCCGACCGGCTGATCGCCGGGATGGACCGGCTTCGCGAGAGCCTGGCTCGGCTCGCGCTCCGGTACCGGGACACGCTGACGGTCGGCCGGACGCACGGGGTTCACGCGGAGCCGACCACGTTCGGTCTCAAGGCGGCCGGCTGGTACGCGGAGGCCGGGAGGAACCGCGAGCGGCTCGTGCGGGCCCGGGAGGCCGTGCGGGTGGGGAAGATCTCCGGGGCCGTGGGCACCTTCGCGCACGTCCCGCCCGACGTCGAGGAGGAAGTGTGCCGGGCGCTCGGCCTCGAGCCCGAGCCGGTCTCCACCCAGGTGGTGCAGCGCGACCGCCACGCCGAGCTCGTCACGACCTGCGCCGTCGTCGGCGGGGGCCTGGAGCGAATCGCCACGGAGATCCGGAGCCTCCAGCGGACGGAGATCCTGGAAGCGGAGGAGCCGTTCGGCGAGGGTCAGAAGGGGTCCTCCGCGATGCCCCACAAGCGGAACCCCTGGCTGTGCGAGCAGGTGACGGGGCTGGCGCGGGTCCTGCGCGCGCACGCCGGCGCCGCGCTCGAGGACATCGCCCTCTGGCACGAGCGGGACATCAGCCACTCCTCGGTCGAGCGCATCGTGCTGCCCGACGCGACTACCCTCCTCGACTACCTCCTCGGGCAGAGCGTCCGGATCCTGGACGGGCTCCGGGTCTATCCCGAGCGGATGCGCGAGAATCTCGAGCGCTCCTACGGCCTGGTGTACTCCCAGCGCGTCCTCCTGGCCCTCACCGAGGCCGGAATGGCGCGCCAGGTGGCCTACGGGCTGGTCCAGCGGAACGCGATGCGGGCGTGGGAGGAGCGGCGGGCATTCCTGGAGTGCCTGGAGGCCGATCCCGAGGTGACGGAGCGCCTCGGTCCCGAGGCGCTGAAGGCCTGCTTCGATCCCGGCTGGTACCTGCGCCACGTCGACGCCGTCTTCCGGCGCGTCGGGCTCGGCTGAGGAGGGCGAAGGGTGAGGGCGCGGATCGTGGTGCGGCTCCGTCCCGGGATCCTGGATCCCCAGGGCGCGACCATCCAGCGGGCGCTGGAAGGGCTCGGGTTCCCCGAGGTGCGCGACCTCAGGGTCGGCAAGGTGCTCGACCTCACGCTCGACGAGACGGACGCGGCGCGGGCACGACAGCGCCTGGACGAGATGTGCCGAAGGCTCCTCGCCAATCCGGTGATCGAGGATTTCACCTGTGAGGTGCTGGAGGGCGACGATGGTCGCCGAGCAAGCTGAGATCGCCACGGGCTCCCGAAGCGGCTCGGCTTGTACGCGCCCACGTCGCGTAGTAGAATCCTTCCCGAGCGGTCGAAGGGAGGCACTATCGTAACCGCGTCGGGAGAGGAGGCTTCATGCGATTCGGCGTCGTGATCTTCCCGGGCACGTGGAGTGACATGGATTTCCACCACGTCATCTCCCAGGTGCTCCACCAGCCGGTCGAGTACGTGTGGCACCGGGACACCGATGTCGGCCGCTTCGATTGCCTGGTTCTCCCAGGCGGCTTCTCGTACGGCGACTACCTCAGGGCCGGGGCCGTGGCGGGACGATCCCCGATCGTCGGGGCCCTGCCGGGCTTCGTGGCCCGCGGCGGGCTGGTTCTGGGCAGCTGCAACGGCTTCCAGATCCTCTGCGAGGCCGGCCTCCTCCCCGGGACCCTCCTCCGGAACGAATGCCTCCAGTTCCGGTGCCAGTGGACCCACGTGACCGTCGAGCAGACCGAGAGCCCCTTCACCCGTGGGCTCCGACGCGGCCAGGTCCTCAAGATGCCGATCGCCCACGGCGAGGGGCGCTATCACGTCGACGCGGCCCTGCTGCGCCAGCTCCGGGAGCGGGACCAGATCGTGTTCCGCTACGCGACCGAAGCGGGCGAGGTGACGAACGGCGCCAACCCGAACGGCTCGGTCTGGAACGTCGCCGGCGTCTGCAACGAGGAGGGCACGGTCGTGGGGCTCATGCCGCATCCGGAGCGCGCGGCCGAGACCAGCGTCGGCAGTACCGACGGTCTGCTCCTGTTCCACTCGGTCCTCGGAAGCCTCGTCGAGAACGGATCCGTGCTCGGCCGCTAGGGCGGGGAGGGGCGCGGATGCCCGTGACCGGGTCCGAGCCGAAGGTCACCCCCGACCTGGCGGCATCGCACGGGCTCACCCGCGAGGAGTACGACCGCGTCGTCCGCCTGCTCGGGCGGGATCCCACGTATTCGGAGCTCGGGCTCTTCTCCGCGCTCTGGTCCGAGCACTGCTCGTACAAGTCCTCGCGCGTGCATCTCCGGCGTCTCCCCACCAAGGCCCCCCACGTCCTGCAAGGGCCCGGCGAGAACGCCGGGATCGTCGACGTCGGCGACGGCTTCGCGCTCGCGTTCAAGATCGAGAGCCACAACCACCCATCCTTCATCGAGCCGTTCCAGGGCGCGGCGACCGGTGTCGGCGGCATCCTCCGTGACATCTTCACCATGGGGGCCCGCCCGATCGCGCTCTTGGATTCGCTGCGCTTCGGGTCGGCCGAGGACGCTGGGACACGCTATCTCCTCGGTGGCGTCGTCGCGGGGATCTCCCACTACGGGAACTGCTTCGGCTGCCCGACGGTTGGCGGCGAGGTCGCCTTCGATCCAGAGTACGCGCGGAACCCGCTGGTGAACGTGCTCTGCCTGGGCCTCGTGCCGAAGGACCGGATCTTCCGGGCGCGAGCGGACGGGGTGGGCAACACGTTCATCTACGTGGGCGCCAAGACCGGCCGTGACGGGATCCACGGGGCGACCATGGCGTCCGAGGCCTTCGACGAGACCTCGGCCGAGCGGCGCCCGACCGTCCAGGTCGGCGACCCGTTCCGCGAGAAGCTCCTGCTGGAGGCGTGTCTCGAGGCCTTCCAGACCGGGGCGGTCGTGGGGATCCAGGACATGGGGGCGGCGGGGCTGGCCTGCTCCCTGTCCGAGATGCCCGCCCGGTCGGGGACGGGCGCCGACGTGGACCTGGAGCGCGTCCCCCAGCGCGAGCCGGGGATGACGCCGTACGAGATCCTCCTCTCGGAGTCCCAGGAGCGGATGCTCCTCGTCGTGGAGCGCGGCCGGGAAGCCGAGGTTCAGCGGGTCTTCCGGAAGTGGGAGCTGGACGCCGTCCCCATCGGGCGCGTGACGGCCGACGGGGTCCTCCGCGCCCGCATGCGGGGCGAGGTGGTGGCCGAGGTGCCGGTCCAGGCGCTGACCGACGACGCGCCCGTCTACGACCGGCCCCGCGCCCGCCCGGGCTGGCTGGACCGGAGCGGCGCGTTCGACCCCCGGACCCTGCCCGAGCCGGCGGACCCGGGCGCCGCGCTCCGGCGGCTCCTTGCCGCGCCCACGATCGCGTCGAAGCGAAACATCTGGCGGCAGTACGACCACATGGTCGGCATCAACACCCTCGTGATCCCGGGCTCCGACGCCGCTGTGCTCCGGATCAAGGGGACGCCGCGGGCCATTGCGGTGGCCACCGACGGCAACGGGCGCTTCGGGCAGCTCGATCCGTTCCTCGGGGGCGCGATGGCGGTCGCGGAAGCCGCCCGCAACGTCGTGTGCGCCGGCGGGCGCCCCTTGGCGGTCACCAACTGCCTGAACTTCGCGTCGCCCGAGCGGCCGGAGATCATGTGGCAGTTCGCCGAGACCGTCGACGGGATCGCGGCGGCCTGTCAGGCGCTGGGCATTCCGGTCACGGGGGGAAACGTCTCCTTCTACAACGAGACCCTGGGGCAGGCGATCCTGCCCACGCCAGTCGTCGGTGTCGTCGGGCTCCTCGAGGACGCGGAGCGGCGGACGACGCAGTGGTTCAAGGAGGAGGGAGACGTGATCGTCCTCCTGGGCGAGCCGGAGGGACGGCTCGGCGGAAGCGAGTACCTCCGGACGTTCCACGGCCACCTGGCCGGGACGCCAGCGCCGCTCGACCTCAACCGGGAGCGCGCGGTGCAGGCCGCGTGCCTGGCGATCGTCGAGGCGGGGTGCGTCCGGTCGGCGCACGACTGCGCCGAGGGAGGCCTGGCGGTGGCGATCGCGGAGTGCTGCATCACCGGGCCGCAGCCGCTCGGGGCGACGGTCACTCTCCCGGAGGCCGCCCGCGTGGACGAGCTCCTGTTCGGCGAGGCGCCGTCCCGGATCGTGGTCACGACGGCGCCGGGGGACGTCGAGCGGCTGATGCAGGTCGCGGGGGAGTGGGCGATCCCCGCCCGCATCCTCGGCCACGTGGGGGGCGATCGGCTCGAGCTTCGGGTGGGTACGGAGGCGCGCGTATCCCTCGGCGTGGACTCGCTCGCCGACGCGTTCGAGAACGGGCTGGCTCGCGCTCTGGAGCAGCCGATCGAGGCCTTGTCGGGACGGGAGGCGGAGGGCGCCGCATGAGTCCACGGGGAGCCCGGTGAGCGAGCCCTGGCTCGACGACGACAAGCTGCACGACGAGTGCGGGATCTTCGGCATCTTCAACCATCCGGAGGCCGCCAACCTGACCTACCTCGGCCTCTACGCCCTCCAGCACCGGGGCCAGGAGTCGGCCGGGATCGCGGCGACGGACGGGCGGACGCTCCACGTCGAGAAGGCCATGGGGTGGGTCGCCGACGTGTTCAGTCCGGAGCGCCTCCGCCGGCTGCCCGGCCGGTCGGCGATGGGTCACGTCCGCTACTCGACCGCCGGCTCGTCGACGCTCCGGAACGCCCAGCCCATCAGCGCCTCGTTCTCCCGGGGCCCGATCGCCCTCGGGCATAACGGGAACCTGGTCAACGCCGAGACGCTCCGCAAGGAGCTCGAGGCGCTGGGCTCTATCTTCCAGTCGACCTCGGACTCCGAGGTGATCCTGCACCTCATCGCCCGCGCCGACCGCCAGAGCCTGGAGCGGACGCTGGCCCAGGCGCTCGGG
Organism: uncultured Candidatus Rokubacteria bacterium; assembly: GCA_963812945.1. Classification (GTDB taxonomy): domain Bacteria; phylum Methylomirabilota; class Methylomirabilia; order Rokubacteriales; family DASRDR01; genus DASRDR01. Next base: position 373,630 of record CAWEXD010000008.1, read on the forward strand.
CAGGTCAGCGGGGCCTACTCCGTGGTCATGCTGACGCCGGACACGCTCATCGGCGTACGGGACCCGCACGGCTTCCGGCCGCTGGTGATCGGGCGTCTCGGCGAGTCGTGGCTGCTCGCGTCGGAGACCTGCGCGCTCGACCTCCTCGAGGCCGAGTACGTGCGCGACGTGGAGCCCGGCGAGATCGTCCTGATCGACCAGAACGGGCTGCGCTCGGTCAAGCCGTTTCCCGCGAAGAAGCCGCTCCACTGCGTCTTCGAGTACGTGTACTTCGCGCGTCCGGACACGACGCTCTGGGGCCAGAACGTGTACCAGGCGCGGAAGGCGCTGGGCCACCGGCTGGCCGAGGAGCACCCGGTGGAGGCGGACATCGTCATCCCCGTGCCCGACTCCGGGGTCGGCGCCGCGCTGGGCTTCGCGGAGCGGTCGGGGATCCCGTTCGAGCTCGGGCTCATCCGGAACCACTACGTGGGCCGCACGTTCATCGAGCCCCGCCAGGGGATCCGGCATTTCGGTGTCCGGGTGAAGCTGAACCCCATGCGGGGGACGATCGAGGGGCGGCGCGTCGTCGTCGTCGACGACTCGATCGTGCGGGGGACGACCAGCCGGAAGATCGTGAAGATGATCCGGTCGTCGGGCGCCCGCGAGGTCCACATGCGGATCTCGTCGCCGCCGATCCAGTGGCCCTGCTATTACGGCATCGACACGCCGACGCGCAAGGAGCTGATCGGCTCGAGCCACCGCGTGGAGGAGATCCGCCGCTACGTCGACGCCGACTCTTTGGGATACCTCTCGCTCGACGGGATGCTGAAGGCGGTGGGCGGAGACGGCGGCCGCTTCTGCCACGCGTGCTTCAGCGGCGCCTACGAGGTCGGCTTCCCCAAGGAGGACACCGCGCAGCTCGCGCTCTTCGGCCCCGAGTGAGCCGAGCCCGCCCGCCCGGCCGACGGCCCAAGCGGGCGCGCCTCACCTACCGCGCGGCGGGGGTCGACATCACCGCCGGCGAGGAGGCCGTCCGGCGCCTCGCCCCCTGGGCGCGCGCCACCTACCGGCCCGAGATCCTGGGGGACATCGGCGCCTTCGCGGGGCTCTTCCGCGCCCCCCGGCGCTACCGCCGCCCGGTCTTCCTCGCGTCGACGGACGGCGTCGGCTCCAAGCTCCGCGTGGCCTTTCTCGCGGACCGGCACGACACCATCGGGATCGACCTGGTCGCGATGAGCGTGAACGATCTCCTGGTCCACGGCGCCGAGCCGCTCGTGTTCCTGGACTACATCGGCATCGCGCGCGTCGTGCCGCGGCGTGTCGAGACGATCGTCCGCGGGATCGCGGCCGGGTGCCGCGAGGCCGGATGCGCGCTGATCGGTGGCGAGATCGCCGAGCTGCCGGACTTCTATGCCCCGGACGAGTACGACCTGGCGGGCTTCGCCGTCGGGGTCGCGGAGCGCGCCCGCCTGGTCGACGGCCGCGGCGTGCGTCCGGGCGACGTCGTGCTCGGCCTCGGCTCGAGCGGTCTCCACTCGAACGGCTTCAGCCTCGCTCGCCGGGTCGTGTTCGAGAGGCTCGGCCTCCTGGTCGGGACCCGCGTGCCCGAGCTCGGGACCACGGTGGGAAAGGCGCTTCTCACGCCGACCCGCATCTACGTGCGGCCGGTCCTCGCGCTGCTCCGGGGAGGGACGCCAATCCGGGCCATGGCGCACATCACGGGCGGCGGGCTGACCGGCAACCTCCCGCGCGTCCTGCCCCGGGGGTGCCGCGCCGTCCTTCGCCGGGATGCCTGGCCGGTGCCGCCGGTCTTCCCGTTCCTTCAGGCCGGCGGACGGATCGCGGAGCGCGAGATGTTTCGCGTGTTCAACATGGGAGTCGGCTTCGCCCTGGTGGTGCCGTCACGGGCAGCCGAGGCGGCGCGGCGAGCGCTCGCCCGTCGCGGTGTCCCGGCATGGGCCATCGGGGAGATCCGCCGGGGGGCGCGGGGCGTGGAGTACCGCTGACGCCGGGCTTCGCGGCGGTGTCACGGCCCGTGCTCTGACTGGATCGGCGTGAGCAGAGGTCTGGCCTCCGGGTAGAGCCTGATCAGCACCTGGCGCGCGGTCTCGATCACGACCGGGTGGAGCGCGCGCTGGATGTCCTCGCTGCCGCCGCCCTGCTCGGCCTGCTCCCAGATCCATCGCAGGGCGGAGGCCTGACCCGTCACGGCGTCCTCGACGAGGGGAGGCCAGTGCGGCGGGGACTCTCCCTGGACCCAGTCGCCGCGCCCGCGGCCGAAGTGGGCCACCGCGAGGTAGCGCAGCAAGGCGGCGCTCACGCGCTCGGTCAGGAACTCGGGGGACCAGCCGATCGTGCCCTTCTCGGCGCCGATGGCCGCGTTGTAGACCTGCGCGGCGCCGCCGACCCCGATGGCGCCCAGGATGCCGCCGATGAGGGCGCCCGCTCCGAAGCTGAGCCCGCCGGCGCCCAGGTCCGCGGCGAGTCCGCCGAGCGCGCCCGACACCAGCCCTCCGATGACGCTCGTCTTGGCCACGTCCGCGCGCTTGCCGGTCTCGAACTGCCCGGATACCCTCGCGAGGATCTCCTCCGCGGACCGCCCCGATAGACCGTGCAGCTCCAGCAGTCGATCGGTCGCCTCCCGGACCGATCGGTCCAGCCGGGCGGCGAGCGCGCTCATTGCCGGCTCGGTTCTCGGATCCGGCTTCTCGGTGCCGCGCAGGACGGACCCGAGCCAGCGCCCGACCTGGTCCCCGAGCCCGGGCGCGTCGACCGGCACGCGGTCGGTCGCGGCGGCGGCGATCTGCCGGGTGAGGGCCTCCATGGACGCCTCGAACGCGCGGAGGTTCCGCACCCGCCATGCGTCACGCAGCCGCCCGAAGGTCTCCGTCTTCTCCGGAGGCAGCACGGCGCCCACCACCCCGAGGAGCCCGTCCTCCTGCACCCAGCAGCGCGCGAACGCATCGAGGCTGACCGCGTCTCGCACCCAGGGATACGGCGCCAGGTGGTGGCGCCAGGCCGCCTCGTCCGCCGCATCGGAGTCGTGGCCGCGCGGCGGGCCCATCTGGTTCAGGAGCAGCACGACGGGCTTCCCGGTCCAGCCGAGAATCTGCATCTCGGCCTCGACGTAGCCCGCGGACGCCGGGGCTTCGGCGGCGTTGACCAGATAGAGGACCACGTCGCTCTCGTCCTTGACGTTGCGGACCGCCTGCTGGCTGCTGTAGAAGGGGCGATCGGTCAGGCGGTCCCACACCTGCGTGAGCAGCCACCCGATCGGGTTGTTGCTCATGCGAAGACGCTTGCCGAGACGCGCGCTGTCGCCGAATCCCGGCGTGTCCCAGAGACGCAGTACGTCGCCGCCGGGGGTGTCGATCAGCACGTGGCCCTCGGCGGTCTCGGTGACGTGCGCCTCGTCGCGCACCTCGCCGACGTCCCGCCGCAGGAGGGTCCGTGCGAGCGTCGTCTTGCCGACATTGGTATGGGACACGAGGCTCAGATTCACGATGGCCGGAGGCCCCGCGGACATGGCGATCACGCCGGTGCGGGCTGCCACAGCGCCGCGTGCAGGCGCTCCACGGCACCCCCCTCGGCCGCCGCCTGCTCCGCGCCGAGATCGAGGACACACGCCAGGAGGCCGCGTGCCGTCACGAAGGCCTCCCAGGCCGCGCGCCGCGCCACGAGCCTCTCTGCGAAGCCCGCCTGCCCGCCCATCCGCTCCGCGTAGGGACGCTCGTCCACCAGGACGAGCAGCTGGGCATGGCGATGCGAACCCGCGAGCCAGTCGCGCACTCCGGCAATCACGATGCCGTGACTCTGGTCTTCCGGCGTGGCGGCGAGGCTGAACAGGAGCGCAATGACGTCGGCGACGGCACCGCCGCGATCGGGCAGATGCTGGAGGAAGTCGTCCTCTTCGCCGTAGCGGACCTGCGCGCGCATGTCGACCGCCATGGCCTCGCCCAGGGCGGCCGGCATCAGGCGCCTGAGCGCCGAGGATGTGGCCGCCGAGGGCTCGTAGGCGTAGGGCATGACCGCCACGATGCCTCGGCCGACCACGCCCGCCGCCGCGCCGAAGACGCTGCGGAAGTAGGGCGCGAGCGAGGGAGGCATCGGGACGCTGAACGCGCGGCGCCACACGACGAGGGTGGTCCCGAGGACCAGCGCGAGCCGCGGCAGGACGACGAACAGGAAGGCGGTGGTGGCCAGCAGGTGGATCCATGACGCCGCGTTGCGGGGGCCCTGGCCATCGGGCCAGCGTATCGCCGCCAGCTGCTGAGCGTCGGGGATCGGGATGCCGGTCAGGAGCGATGCCGGGCCGTACGCGACGCGCAGAAGGGCGTGTACTTGCTGCGCGGCGAGGAAGGTGCTCTCCCAGCCCGCCTCGTAGTCGAGCACGAGGCCGCGCAGGTAGAGGCCCGCGATCAGGCCGAGCCCGGCTGCTGCGGCCGAGAGATGCAGGAGCCGAACGGCGCGCGCCACGAGAACGGGCCGGACCGCCTCGTGCCACTCTCCCGCGAAGCGGCCGAGCGCGCCGGCGAGCGGCGCGTTGAAGGCGGCGGACCTCGCGATCAGGCGCCGGACTCGGGCCAGCCCCGCCTGCGCGAGGAGCCGGGCGACGGGCGAGTGGCCGGCCGTGCGGCGAGCGAGCGACCGGATTCGGCGGACGAGCACGGACAGGTACACGAGCAGGCTCCACAGCACCAGGCCGAGGAGCGGGAAGGCGAGCACGTTGATGCGACGGCTGCCGTCCAGCGCGGAGAGCGAGAAGCCGGTGACGAGGCTCAGCCCGAGCAGCAGGGCGCCCAGCCACCAAGGCCCGCCGGCCAGCGTGAGCACCGAGTCCACCACGGGAACGCGAGCCGCCAGCCGAGTGTGCAGGAGCTGCGCGCGGGTGGCGAGGAGGCGCTGCGCTTCCGCCGACAGGGGCGCGGCCGGGCCTCGGGCTCCGGCGGCCGCGCTTTCCTCGCTCCGGCCCCGGGCGGCGTCCCGAGTGGCGGCCGCGCGATCCGCGGCCGGAAGCAGCGTGCCCTCTCGATCAGCCTCCTCGACGGCCTTGATGAGCAGGACGGAGCGGAGCGCTCGCTCCCGCATGGCGTGAAGGCGGCCTCCGGCGCGCCTTCAGGATCCCGCCACCGAGTAGATGTGCACCGGCTGACTCCGGGTCTTGAACTGGACGGGGCCGTGGGACTCGACGCGGAGACCGTCGCCGAGGCCGCCCCGGGTGTTCTCGTCGATGAGGATCGGCTGGCCGACGACCTTGGTGTGCGCTTCCAGGTGCGCGGCGAGGTTCACCGTGTCGCCCACGCAGGTGTACGTCACGCGCCGCTCGGTCCCCGTGAACCCGGCGACCAGCGACCCGGACGCGATCCCGATCCCGATCCGGATCTCGACCCCGCCGCGGGCTGCCTGGTCCCGGTTGAAGCCGGCCACCAGGTCCAGCATGTCGAGCGCCGCCCGCACCGCGCGCTCGCGATGGTCCGCGCGGGGGAGGGGGGCGCCGAAGATCGCCATCAGCCCGTCTCCGAGGATCTGGTTGACGATCCCGCCCTGGCCCCCGATGGCGTCGAACATGAGCGTGTAGTAGCTGTTCAGGAGCTCGATCGTCCCCTCGGGTGACAGGACCTCGGCGATGCGGGTGGACCCCCGGATGTCGGAGAACATCACGCTGGCGTCGACGCTCTTGCCCCCCAGTGCCAGGCCGGTCGTCAGGAGCTCCTCCGCGACCTCGGCGGTGGCGAACTTCCGGAACAGCTCGCGCTGCCGGTCCCGGAGCCGCTTCTTCTCCAGGCTGGCGCCGACCCGGGCGCGGAGCAGCACCGGGTTCACCGGCTTGAAGAGGTAGTCCTCGGCGCCCATCTCGATGCACCGGGCGACCGAGTCCACCTCCTCCACCGAGGACATCATCACCACCGGGATGTCGCGGAGGCGGGGGTCGGCCGTGAGGGCCTCCAGCGCCTGGTAGCCGTCCATCTCGGGCATCTCGATGTCGAGCAGCACGAGGTCCACCCGGCGCTGCCGGAGCGCCTCCAGACCCTCGCGCCCGTTCTCGGCGAACGTGACCGTGTGGCCGAGCTGCTCGAGCGCGCGCCCGAGGAGCAGACGGTTGACCCGGTTGTCGTCGACGACCAGGATGTCGCCGGTCTGGGCGTTACGCGGGGAGGTCATGCCGGAACTCTCCCAGGGTGCGGGTCACGGTCTCGCACGTGTCGGCCAGCCGCTCGAGCCGGGCGGCGGCCCCTTCCAGGCTTCCGGCCCGCGCCTGGGCCTCGAGCTCCCTCGCGAGCCCGGCCAGGCCCATGGCGCCGAGGGTCTCGCTCGTGGACTTCAGCGAGTGGGCCGCCCGCCGGAACGCGTCGATGTCCGCGGCGGCGAGGGCCTGTCGCAAGCAGGCGATCTGCCCCCGGGCGTCCTCGGCGAACGTGTCGATCAGCTCGCCGACGAACGCGGCGCCCATCGTGGCGGTGAGACGCTCCACCGCGGCTCGGTCGACGCCGGCGGCCGCCGGCGCGCCAGGGGGCAGCGTCTCCTTCGCGTCGACCAGCGACGCAGCGCGTACGCCGGACGGCCATCCCGTCGGCGGATCCGCTCCCCCGCCGCTCCCCGTGGCCGCGCCGCGAGTGGCCGAATCCGGGCGGCGGGGGCAGCGCTCAAGCGCGGCGACCAGCTCCTCCACCCGGATGGGCTTCGCGACGTAGTCGTCCATTCCGGCGGCCGCGCACAGCTCCCGGTCCCCCTGCATGGCGTTGGCCGTCATGGCGACGATCCGGGGACGGCGCTCGCCAGGCCAGCGCCGGTTGATCTCGCGGGAGGCCTCGAAGCCGTCGAGCTCCGGCATCTGCACGTCCATCAGCACGACGTCGTAGGCCTGCCGCTCGACGGCGTCGATCGCCTCGAGCCCGTTCCCGGCCACGTCGGCCCGGTAGCCCATCTGGCCCAGCAAGCGAAGCGCCACCTTCTGGTTGACGACGTTGTCCTCGGCGAGGAGGATCCGGAGCGGGTGCCGGCGAGCCAGGTCCGGGTCGAGCTCGCTTCGTGCGACCCCGCGCTCGGAGACGCGGACCGGCTGGTCGGCCAGGACCGAGACCAGCGCGTCGAAGAGCTGCGACGGCTTGATGGGCTTGTGGAGGTAGGCGGCGAAGCCCTCCTCCTCGGCGCGCGCCTCGCGGCGGCCGAGCGAGGTGAACAGGATCAGGGGGAGCTCGGCCCCCGTTGCGTGCTGGCGAATCGACCGGGCCAGCAAGATACCGTCCATCTCGGGCATGTGCATGTCCAGGATGCCGACATCGAACTCTTCCCGGGCCTCGACCCACGCCAGCGCCTCCAGAGGCGACTCGGTGGCCCGGGCCGGCAGCCCCCAGTTGCCGAGGTGCGTGGTGACGATGCGGCGGTTGGTCGCGTTGTCGTCGACCACCAGGACCCGCTTGCCGCGGAGCGATGGCTGTTCGCCGCTCAGGTCGCGGCGGACCGCGCGAGGCCCTTCCGCGGCGGCGGTGGCCCGGATCGTGAAGCGGAACTCGCTGCCGGCCCCCACCTCGCTCGTGACGCTGATCCGGCCGCCCATGAGCTCGGTGAGCCGCTGGCTGATCGCGAGCCCGAGCCCGGTCCCCCCGTAGCGGCGCGTGGTCGAGGCGTCGACCTGGCTGAACGACTGGAAGAGGCGGCCGAGCCGGTCGGGCGGGATGCCGATGCCGGTGTCGCGGACCGCGAAGGTCAGCTCGTGGAGACCCGATCCATCCGGCCGGTGGGCGGCCACCGACAGGACGATCTCGCCCCGCTCGGTGAACTTGACCGCGTTCGAGAGCAGGTTCAGGAGGACCTGGCGGAGGCGCGTCACGTCGCCGACGATCACCGCCGGTGTCCCGTCGCCCACCATGTAGGCGAGGTCCAGGCCCTTCTCGGTGGCCCGGGCCGCGACGAGATCGAGAGCGCCCTCGACGCACTCCCTGAGATCGAAGGGCTGGGCCTCCAGCTCGAGCTTGCCCGCCTCGATCTTGGAGAAGTCGAGGATGTCGTTGATGACGGTCAGGAGCGCGTCGCCGCTCTGGCGGACGATCTCCGCGTACTCGCGCTGCTCGTCGCCCAGGGAGGTGTTCAGGAGGAGCCCGCTCATCCCGATCACGGCGTTGAGCGGCGTGCGGATCTCGTGGCTCATGGTCGCCAGGAAGGCGCTCTTGGCCTCGTTGGCGGCCTCGGCCTCCCGGCGGGCCCGGAGGAGGTCGGTGATGTCGTGGTAGATCCCGATCATCCCCATCTTGACGCCGTCGACCACCACGGGCATGGACGAGATCTCGACGTCCACCTGGGTGCCGTCCTTCCGGGCGCGCCGGCCGATCCCCCGGAACGCTTCGCCCTCGAGCATCCGTCGGAGGTTGGCGCGCATCTCCTCGCGGACCTCGGGTGTTGCCGCGAGGTCCTCCATGGGGCGGCCGAGGGCTTCCGCCTCCGTGTACCCGAAGAGCCGCTCGGCGCCGGGGTTCCAGCCCACGACCCGGGCGCTGAGGTCCATGGTCACGATGGCCACCGGGCTCGTCTCGACGATCGCGTCCGCGTATTGCTTCCGGCGCTGGATCTCCCGGAAGAGCCCGGCGTTGTGGATGGCCAGGACCGACTGGGTCGCGAAGGTCTGGAGCGTGGCGACAACCTCGGGCGAGAACGAGCCGCGCTCGGTCCGCACCATGACCAGTCCGCCGAGCAGCCTGTCTTCCCGGACCAGCGGCAGGGCGAGGAGTGAGCGCATGCCTTGCCGGACTAGGATCTCTCGGACCTGGGGGGCGACCAGCTGCCGCTCGTCCTCGATGTCGGTGACTTGCACGGGCTCCCGGATCACGCCGGCGCGCCCCATGGCACCCTCACCCAGCCGGATCGGCGCGGCTCGCAGAACCTCCAGCTGCTCCGGCGTGACCTGGCGCGTGGCCTTCGCTTGGAAGGTTTGGCTAGCCTCCTCGAACTCGTAGACGGTGCCGCTGTAACTGCCGGACAGCTCCACCGCCCGGCTGACGATCGTCTCGAGCACGGTCTCGAGGTCGAGCGTGGAGCTGACCGCCTGGCTGACCTCGCCGAGCGCCCGGAGCTCCCCGACCGACCGCGTCAGGTCCTGCGTCCGCGCCTCAAGCTCGGTGAACAAGCGGACGTTCTCGATGGCGATGACCGCCTGGTCGGCGAAGGTCTTCAGCAGCTCGACCTGATTGTCAGTGAACACTCCCGGCTCCACCTGTGCCACGCCGATCACGCCGATCGGCTCGCCGTCCCTGAGCAACGGGACCGCCAGAAAGCTCCGGAAGCCCACGGCCTGGGCCTGGCGCCCGAGCCCGTACGCCCGATCCTCGAGCACATCGGGGACCTGTACAACCCCGCGGGCCAGGACTGCCCGGCCGGTGGCCGACCGTTGATCCGCCGGCATCGGGTAAGCCTGCCGCATCGCCTCGGCGCCTTCCGGGTTGACGCTCTGGACAGCGACGAGGTGCAGGAGCTCGCCGTCGTAGAGCGCCATCCAGCTGTAACCGGCGCCGCACAGCTGGAGCGCGCTGGCCGCAATGATGTCGAAGACCGGCTGGGCGTCGGTCTGGGCGCGGCTGATGGCACGCAGCACCTCACCGGTGGCCGTCTGCCGGGCGAGCGTGCCGGTCAGCTCGGCGTTGCGCGCCTCCAGCTCCGTGAACAGGCGGACGTTCTCGATGGCGATGACGGCCTGGTCGGCGAAGGTCTTCAGTAGCTCGATCTGGCGGTCGGAGAAGGGCCCGGTCTGCGTCCGCGTCACGAGGATCGTCCCGATGGGGTGCCCTTCGCGGAGCATTGGCGCGGCGAGGGCGCTGCGCCAGCCTCCGGCCAGCGCGATGTCGGGGGCATACTCGGGGTCGTTCAGGACGTCGGGAAGATGGGCGAACGCACGGCTGAGGATGGCTCGACCGGTCAGCTGCCGGCGGCTTGGCCGCATGGGATACATGCGCTCGACGACGGCCAGCGCCTCCGGCGTGTAGTTATGGGAGGCAGCCGTGCGGAGGATCATCTCGCCGTCAAACATGTTGACGGCGCCGTATAGCCCGTCACAGAGCCTCACTGCGCTCTGCACGATCGTGTCGAGAACCGGTTGGATGTCGGTCGGTGAGCTCGAGATGACCCGCAGGATCTCGCCGGTCGCCGTCTGCTGCTCCAGCGTCTCGGTGAGGTCCCGGTTGCGGGCCTCGAGCTCCCTGAAGAGACGCACGTTCTCGATGGCGATGACGGCCTGGTCGGCGAAGGTCCTCAGGAGCTCGATCTGCGTGTCCGGGAACGGGCCCGGCTCGGGCCGTCCGACGCCGATCACGCCGATCAGCTCGCCGTCCCTCAGCATTGGGGTCGCCAGGAAGCTCCTGAACTGCGCGGTGTCCGCCACGCGCCCGAGTCCGTAGGCCGGATCCTCGTGCACGTCGGTGATTTGCACGACCGCGCGCGCCAGGACCGCCCGGCCGACGGCGCTGCGCTCGTCCGCCCGTCTCGGGAAGGCTCGCCGGATCGCCTCGGCGCCCTCGGGGTTGACGTTCTCGAGGGCGGCCAGGTGGACCAGCTCGCCGTCGTAGAGCCAGACGCCACTGTGACCGCCGCTACACAGCCGGAGGGCGCTCGCCGCGATGATGTCGAACACCGGCTGGGCGTCGGTCTGGGCGCGGCTGATGGCGCGCAGCACCTCGCCCGTGGCCGTCTGCCGGGCGAGCGTGCCGGTCAGCTCCGCGTTGCGGACCTCCAGCTCCGTGAACAGGCGGACGTTCTGGATGGCGATGACGGCCTGATCGGCAAAGGTCTTGAGCAGCTCGACCTGCGTGTCGGTGAAGAGTCCCGGTCTTGTGCGCGCGACGAAGATCACCCCCGTGACCTGTCCCTCGCGGACCATCGGCACACCGAGGCAGCCGCGATAGCCGCCAAGCCTCGCTGCGCCCTTTTGCTCGTAGCGGGCATCGTGGAGAACGTCCGCGATGTGGACGACGGCGCGCGTCTTGACCGCGCGCGCCGAGACCGTCTCGTCATCCGGGCGCATGGGGAAGGCGTTCCGAATGGCGCCTTCACCCTCCGGCGCCACGCCATGAAGCGACACGAGGTGCAGCAGTTCGCCGTCGAAGCTCGAGACGACGCTGATCGCGGCATCGCACAGCTTTTCGGCCCGTTCGCCGATGATGTCGAAGACGGGCTGGACGTCGGTGGGCGAGCTGGAGATGACGCGCAGGATCTCGCTGGTCGCGGTCCGCTGTTCGAGGGTCTCGGTGAGGTCGCGGTTTTTCGCCTCCAGCTCCTTGAACAGCCGGACGTTCTCGATGGCGATGACGGCCTGGTCGGCGAACGTTCGGACGAGCGCGACCTGCGTGTCGCTGAACCCCCGAGGCTCCGATCGCCAGCAGAAGATGACACCAAGAGGCGTCCCGTCCTGCAGCATGGGCACGGCCAGCCAGGCCCGATAGTCGAGAGCCCGGCGAGCGGCTTCTCGGAGAGGATTGGGCGCCTCGCGGAGAACGTCTTCGAAGTGGATGACCGACCGCTCCAGGATCGCACGACCAATGGCCACGTCCGGTGTCGGGCGCATGGGGAACAGGCGGTGGAACGTGTCCAGTCGCTCCGGCTCCACGTTGTGCGCGGCCGCGACGTGTAGGAACTCGCCGTCGAATCGTAGCACCCCGCCGAACGAGGCGCCACACAGCGCGACGGCATTGGCGACGATCGTGTCGAAGACCGGCTGGACGTCCGTCGGCGAGCTGGAGATGACGCGCAGGATCTCGCTCGTCGCGGTCTGCTGCTCGAGCGTTTCGGTCAGGTCGCGGTTGCGGGCCTCCAGCTCGGCAAAGAGGCGGACGTTCTCGATTGCGATCACGGCCTGATCCGCAAAGGTCTTCAGGAGGTCGAGCTGCCGGTCGGAGAAGTGTCCGGCTTCGGCTCGCCCGACGTTGACCGTTCCGATGACGCGGCCCTCCCGCACCATCGGTACCGCCACGATGCTGCGGAACGAGGTGAACCTCGCGAGCTCACCGAACCGATAGTCGGGATCGGCGTGCACGTCGGGGATGTGGTGGAGCATGCCGCTGAGAGCCGCGCGACCCGCGGAGCTTCCCCGGTCCGGCGCCACCGGAAACGCGCGTCGGAAGGCCTCGACTCCCTCGGGTGTGAGCCCGTGGTGGGCCACGAAGTGGAGCAGTGTCCCGTCGAACCGGAAGAGGTGACAGAACTGGGCCTCGCAGAGCTGGGCCGCGCTCCGGGCGATCGTGTCGAAGACCGGCTGGATGTCGGTCGGCGAGCTCGAGATGACCCGGAGGATCTCGCTCGTCGCGGTCTGCTGCTCCAGGGTCTCGGTGAGGTCGCGGTTGCGGACCTCCAGCTCCTTGAACAGGCGCACGTTCTCGATGGCGATGACGGCCTGGTCGGCAAAGGTCTTGAGCAGCTCGAGCTGCCGGTCGGGGAAGGGTCCGGCCTCCACGCGCGCCACGGCGATGCTCCCGATGGGGACGCCGTCGCGCACCATCGGAACGCCCACGACGCTTTTGAAGTTCGCCGTCCTTGCCACCGCGCCGTGCCCGTAGTCCGGGTCCGCATCGACGTCCGGGACTTGCTCGACGACGCCGCTCAGGACTGACCGAGCTGCTGCACTGGCCCTGCCTGGCGCCATGGGATAGGCACGCCGCACGGCCTCCGCCCCTTCCGGACTGAGCCCGTGGTGGGCGACGAAGTGGAGCAGTGTGCCGTCGAATCGGTAGAGCTGACAGAATTGCGCGTCACAGAGCCGCTTGGCGCTCTGGGCGATCGTGTCGAACACGGGCTGGACGTCGGTCGGCGAGCTGGAGATGACACGCAGGATCTCCCCCGTGGCCGTCTGCTGCTCCAGGGTCTCGGTGAGGTCGCGGTTGCGCGTCTCCAGCTCCTGAAAGAGGCGGACGTTCTCGATGGCGATGACGGCCTGGTCGGCGAACGTCTTCACGAGCTCGATCTGCTTGTCGGTGAAGGGCCGGACCTCGGTCCGGCGGATCATGATGACGCCGATCGCAACACCTTCCCGGAGCAGCGGCACGGCGAGGATCGTCCGGTAACCGAGCTCCTTCATCGCCCCGGAGTCAGGGAACTCGGCCAGGAACGCTTCGGCCAGGTCCTCTACGTGGACCGGTCCCCGATCGTGGGCCGCGCGCCCCACTACGGACCGGCGGCCGATGGTGAGCTGCTGACGCGCGACCGGCCGCCCTCCCCACGACGCGACGCGGTGGAGCGTCGCACCGTCCCGTTGCCAGATGTGGCCGTCGTCGGCGGCGCACAGGCGCGCCGCGTTCGCCGCGACGGTCTCTAGCACCGGCTGGAGATCCGTGGGCGACGTGCTGATGATCCGCAGGATCTCGCTCGTCGCCGTCTGCTGCTCCAGGCTCTCCGTGAGGTCCCGATTGCGGGTCTCCAGCTCGGTAAAGAGCCGGACGTTCTCGATGGCGATCGCCGCCTGGTCGGCAAAGACGCGGAGGAGCCCCAGCTGCTTGTCGGAGAAGGGATCCACGACCATCCGGAACAGGGCGATCACGCCGAGGGGCGTGCCTTCGCGGAGGAGGGGCGTCGCCACCATGGTGTGATGCCCCAGGCGACGCTGGAGGTCGCGCCCCTCGGGGAACTCGTCCTCGGGCTCCGTGGCCAGGTCGTGGACGTGCACCGTGCGCTTCTCCACCACGGCTCGGCCGGTCACGGAGCCCCGCGTGACCGGAATCTCGAGCGCGGCCAGGCCCCCCATCTGGCGCGCGATGACGTCCGGGAACGGGCCCACGCCGGCCGCGCCGCGGAGCGTGTGGCCATCGAGCCGGAGGATCGCCACATCCGTGGCCCCGCAGAACCGCGCGGCGGCGCGGACAACCGTGTCGAGGACGGGCTGGATGTCGGTTGGAGAGCCGGAGATCGCCCGGAGGATGTCGGCGGTGGCCGTCTGCTGTTCGAGCGCCTCGGTGATCTCGCGGTTCCGCCCCTCCAGCTCCGCGAAGAGCCGACGCTGCTCGTCGGAGAGCTGGTGAAGCTCGCGGCTCATCCGGTTCATCCGACCGGCCAGGACACCGAACTCGTCGCGGTTCGGGACGTCGATGGTCGCGCTGAAGTCGCCTTTCGCGACCCGGGCGAGAAAGGCCTCGGCCTGGCGGACGGGGAGGATGAACGACCAGGACGTGACGAATCCCAGGGCGAGTGCGAGGACGATCGAGGCGGCCGCGAAGCCACCCGTGAGAAGGAGGGCGCGATGGTTGGCCGCCTCGACATTCTGCCTGAGTCGGACCATTCCGCTCTCTTCGTTCCGGACGACCCGGGTGACGAGGGTGGCGATCTCCCGGTGAAGGGGAGCGCTCTCCCCGAGGTGAAGCGCCATCGCCTCGTCGTGCTTGCCTTCCCGGATGAGGCTCCCAATGCGCGCCACCATGGTCAGGACCTGGCCCTGGACCGCGCGAATCCGCTGGATCACCTCGCGCTCGTCGGGCGAGGCAGCCTCCTCCAGGCGGGCGAGCGTCTCGTCGAACCGGTTCTTCTCGCGAAGGATATTCTCGATGGTGGCGTCGTCGCGGAGGAGCAGCGCATTCCGCGTCACGTTCATCTGCAGGCCGAGGGTCTGCTCGATCTGGCGAGACGCGTCGACCCGCTCGCGGGCCTGGTCAAGGAGCCGGCTCTGACGGGACACGCTCGTGATCGTCCGGAGGCTCAGCGCCCCCATCGCGATGAGGAGCAGGGCGATGAGGAGGAACGCGCCGAGGAGCTTCGCGTGCACCGACGCGCGGATGCCGGCGACACGCCGGACCAAGAACCCGAGGGGCGAGCGGGGCAGGAGGAGGCGCGGGATCCGTTCGCTCGGGCCCGGCGTCGTGTCGGGGGCCGGCGCGGCGGCCTGGACGGGTTCTCTCTCGTGTGCGTGCATGGGGCGTGCTTCCGAAGCCCGCGCGGCATGCTATCAGGGCAGGCTTCAGGGGGTCAAGGCGGGCGGACATCCTCTCTGGGCGACATCCTCTCGACACTGCTCGTGGAAAGGCCGATAATCGCACGACCGCCACGTCCGTTCCGTCGACGGTAGCCGTCCTAGGGCGCCAACGCTCCCGACGAAGGGAGGCCACGCGTGATGAACGAACAAGGCACCAGTGCTCCTGCGAGCGCAGCCTCGCGGCGCCGTTTCATCAGGGCCGCCGCTGTCGCGGGAGGGACGGCGAGCATTGCGTTCCCCGCGGTTGTCCGGGCCCAGGCGGCCGTCAAGTGGCGGGTCCAGACCGCCTACGATGCCGGGACCGCGGGTTACACGGCGTTCCAGAAGTACTGCGCGCATGTCAAGGTCCTGTCGGAGGGGAAGCTCGAGTTCCAGCCGCTCCCGGCGGGCGCGGTCGTCGGCACCTTCGAGATGTTCGACGCGGTGAAGGGCGGCGTGCTTGACGCCATGCACGTCTTCACCATCTACTGGTCGTCGAAGCTGCCGGTCACGGCGTTCCTCTCCTCGTATCCCCTGGCGCTGGACCGGCCCGACCAGTGGGAGACGTGGTTCTACGAGCTGGGGGGGCTCCAGCTCGCCCGGAAGGCGTACCAAGCCCAGAACCTGTTCTACGTGGGACCGATCCAGCACGACCTGAACATCATCCACTCCAAGGTCCCCATCCGCTCCTTCGAGGAGTTCAAGGGGAAGAGGGTTCGCTTACCGGGCGGGATGGCCGCCGACATCTTCAAGCAGGCAGGGGTCTCCACCGTGATCATCCCCGGCGGCCAAGTCCGCGCGGCGCTGGAGAGCGGCGCGATCGACGCCGCGGACTTCGTCGGCCCGGCGAACAACTACGACCTCGGCTTCGCGGACGTCGCGAAGTACATCATCATGGGACCGACCACCACGCCGTGCCTCCACCAGCCGGTCGACCTCGCGGATCTCACGGTCAACCTGGCGAAGTGGAACGCGCTGCCGAAGCACCTCCAGGAGGTGGTGATCGCCGCGACGCGCCAGCACTCGTGGGACCATTACGCCTACATCCAGAAGGCGAACGTCGCGGCCTGGGACAAGTTCAAGGCCCAGGGGGTCCAGGTCATCCGGCTCTCCGAGGCGGACGTCGAGAGGTTCCGGCGGTACGCCATTCCAATGTGGTTCAACTGGGCCAAGCGCGACCCGCTGGCCCGGGAGGCCTTCGGCTCCCAGCTCGCGTTCATGAAGACGTTCAACGTCGGATACATCACGGACTCGATGTTGGTCGACATCGACGGGAAGACGAAGCTCACCCTCTAGGGCCGCTCCTTCGGAAACGCGACGGCTGGTCGGCCGGCAGCGTCGCCAGGGCCGCCCAGCACCCCGCTCGCGCCTATGGACCACCCGATGACGCTGATCTCGGACCGCCTGGCGAACGGCCGCGCCCGGACGTACTCCGTGGCCGCGAGGATGTCTGCTGCGACCTCGTCCGGATGGATCGCGTCTCCGCACCGCACGAGCCCGCGGGTCCCCAGGTAGTCGACGAAGACGACCACGACCCCCTCGGCCTTGAAACCCTCGGCCACGCGTGCGTAGTGGTGCGGCGCCTCGGATGGCGTGAATCCGCTGCAGCCTGACGCGAAGATGAGCACGGGGGAGGGAGCCGCTGCCGTCCGGGCGATAGACGCGATAGGGCGACTCTGCAGGCGCCTGAGTCTTGACCTGGCCGGAGGCGTTTCCCGTCAGTGCGAGGAGCGTTGCGAAAACCGAGGTAAGTCGCCAGGTTCCAGCCCCGAGCATCGATCGTCGCATGAGCCGTCCTCACGGTCACCGGGGAGTCCCGAGAGCCGCCCTGGATGGCCGGTAGTCCCTCGCGGTCCTGGGTCACGAGCCAGGCGGACGGCGTCCGGTCCTGTCGGCGAACGAGAGTCGCGTGCCGTGCGGATCGGGACCCCAGGGAATGTGTTCGGAGATTGCCCCTCCGTCGGGACGAGCCGCGCCACGATACAATCGCAGCTGTGAGGGGGAGGAGCCGGGTCGCTCCGAGGGCTCGCGCGCTCAGTGTGGGAGCTCTGGCAGTGGGGCTGCTGCTCGCCGTCTGGCTGCCCGGGTCCACGCCGGCGGTCGAGCCGCGTGAGCTCCGGTCGGAGCGGCATGCCTTCCGGGTCGTCGTGCAGGTCGAGGGGCTCGAGCATCCCTGGGGGCTCGCGTTCCTGCCGGACGGCCGCTTGCTCGTCACCGAGCGGCCCGGGCGGCTTCGCCTCGTCACCGATGGTCGGCTCGACCCGCGGCCGGTGGGGGGACTGCCCCAGGTCGCGGCCCACGGACAGGGCGGGCTCCTGGACGTCGCCCTCCACCCGCGGTACGCCGAAACCGGCTGGATCTACCTTTCCTACGCCGGTCCCGGAGAGGGCGGCGCCGGGACCGAGGTCCTGCGCGGCCGGCTCCGCGACGGGCAACTCGTCGATGTCCAGGTGATCTTCCGCCTCCAGCCGAAGTCCGGCTCCACCCAGCACTTCGGCTCGCGCCTGGTCTTCGACCGCGCCGGGTTGCTCTACGTGACCCTGGGGGACCGCGGCGAGCGTCACCAGGCTCAGCGCCTGGACGATCATCGCGGCAAGATCCTGCGGATCCACGACGACGGCCGGGTGCCGGCCGACAACCCGTTCCGGGACCGGCCCGGCGCGCGGCCGGAGATCTTCTCGTTCGGGAACCGGAACGTGCAGGGGGCGGCGCTCCATCCGGCGACCGGCGCCCTGTGGGCCCACGAGCACGGCCCCCAGGGCGGGGACGAGGTGAACGTGATCCGCGCGGGTCAGAACTACGGCTGGCCCGTGATCACCTCCGGGAGAGAGTACGGCACCGGCTTCCGGATCGGGGAGGGGACCAGCCGGCCGGACGTGGCCGCGCCGCTGCACGTCTGGGTGCCGTCGATCGCGCCGTCCGGGATGGCGTTCTACGACGGGGAGCGGTTCCCGCGCTGGCGCGGGAACGCCTTCGTCGGGGCCCTCGTCGACCGGTCCCTGGTCCGGCTCGAGCTGGACGGTGAGCGCGTCGTCCGCGAGGAGCGCCTGCTCCAGGGCGTGCTCGGACGCATCCGCGACGTGCGGTCCGGCCCGGACGGCTACCTCTACGTCCTGACCGACGAGAGCAAAGGAGTCCTGGCGCGGCTGGAACCGGTCCAGCCGTAGCCCTCACAGGGCCGGGAACGGCCCGGCGCGTCGCTTGCGGTAGAATGGGCGCGCGATGCGATCTGAGCCCCTCGTCCTCGGCATCCTCGCCTCGGGTCGGGGGTCGAATCTCCAGGCCATCCTCGATGCGATCGCTGCCGGGCGCTGCCCGGCGCGCGTCGCCGTCGTCGTCAGCGACCGGAAGGACGCGCCAGCGCTCGACCGTGCCCGCCGCGCGGGGATCCGGGCCGCGCATCTCGATCCCCACGCCTTCCCGGACCGGGTCACCTTCGACGGGGCGGTTGCGGCCGTCCTCGACGAGCACGGTGTCGAGCTCGTATGCCTCGCCGGGTACATGCGGGTCTTGTCGCCGGAGGTCGTTCGCCGCTACCGGGCGCGGATCCTGAACGTCCACCCGGCCTTGTTGCCCGCGTTCCCCGGGCTCCACGCCCAGCGCCAGGCGCTCGAGCGCGGTGTCAGGGTGGCGGGCGCGACCGTTCACGTGGTCGACGAGGGCGTGGACACGGGCCCGATCGTGCTGCAGGGGGCGGTTCCCGTGCTGGACGGTGATACGGAGGAGACGCTCTCCGCGCGGATCCTCGTCGAGGAGCACCGGCTCTACCCGGAGGCGATCCGCCTTTTCGCCGAGGGCCGAGTGGAGGTGACCGGGCGCCGCGTGCGAGTGCGTGGGGAGCCGTGAGCTGGATCGGTCCGCGTGCGGAACTCGGGTAGCCCGGTGAGCGAGGTTCGCCGAGCCCTCCTCTCTGTCTCCGACAAGACCGGGCTGATCGACTTCGCGCGCGGCCTGGCCGGCCTGGGCGTCGAGCTCCTGTCCACCGGAGGGACGGCCAAGGCACTCGCGGCCGCCGGGCTCACCGTTCGTGAGGTGGCCGACGTGACGGGATTCCCCGAGATGCTCGACGGTCGCGTGAAGACCCTTCACCCGGCGATCCACGGCGGCATCCTCGCCCGCCGAGACCTCCCGGCACACGAGGAGGCCCTCCAGCGACACGGGATCGGTCAGATCGACCTGGTTGCCGTGAACCTCTACCCGTTCGAGAAGACGGTCGCGCAGGCCGGCGTGCCCTTCGAGGACGCCGTCGAGCAAATCGATGTCGGCGGCCCCGCCATGATCCGCGCGGCCGCGAAGAACCACGCGGGTGTCGTGGTCCTGATCGATCCGGCTCAGTACGAGTCCGTCCTGGAGGAGCTGCGCCGGTCGGGCGGGACCGTGTCGGCGGGCACGAGGCAGCGGCTGGCGCTCGAGGCGTTTCGCCGGACGGCCCAGTATGACGCGGCCATCGCCGCCTGGCTGCGGGCGCCCGCGCCGCTGGCGACCCCGGCCACCGCCGACCCGGTGCGCTTTCCGCCGGTGATCCGCCTGGAGGCCGAGCGCGTCGCGGCGCTCCGCTACGGCGAGAACCCGCACCAGCAGGCCGCGTTCTACCGGCCGCTGGGCGCGACGCTGGCGGGTGGCGGCCTCGGCGCGCTCCGCCGGCTCCACGGGCCCGAGCTCTCGTACAACAACCTCCTGGACCTGGCCGGGGGGCTGGGACTCCTCCTCGAGTTCTCCGAGCCCGCGGCCGTCGTCGTCAAGCACACGAACCCCTGCGGCGCCGCCGTCGGTCCCGACGTCGTGGCGGCCTTCGAGCGCGCCCGAGCGTCCGATCCCGTCTCCATCTATGGGGGGATCGTGGGCGTCAACCGGCCCGTGGACCGGCGCCTGGTCGACACCCTGGCCGGGATCCTGCTCGAGATCCTCTTCGCGCCGTCGTTCGAGCCGGATGCCCTCGACGAGCTCAGGCGCACCAAGAAGAAGCTGCGCGTGCTCGAGGTTTCCCTGGGGCGGCCTCCGGCCGGTCCGCCCGTCCTCGAGGTTCGGAGCGTGCCCGGCGGGATCCTGATCCAGGAGGCGGACCTGGTCGCCCTCGATCCGGTCACGCTTCACGTGGCCAGCCGGCGCCAGCCGACACCCGCCGAGTGGCGCGCCCTTCGCTTCGCCTGGAAGGTGGCCAAGCACGTGAAGTCCAATGCCATCGTGCTGGCCACCGAGGACCAGGTGCTGGGTGTCGGGGCGGGACAGATGAGCCGGGTCGACGCGGCGCGGCTCGCGGTGATGCGAGGCCGCGAGCACGGTCACAAGCTGGCCGGCGCCGCGGTCGCGTCGGACGCCTTCTTTCCGTTTCGCGACGGGCTCGACGTCGTCGCCGAGGCCGGCGCCACCGCCGCCATCCATCCGGGCGGCTCGATCCGGGACGAGGAGATCGTGGCGGCCGCCAACGAGCACGGCATGGCGATGGTCACGACCGGGATTCGCCACTTCAAGCATTGACCGCGCCCGCGCCCGGCTGGGTCCTTACGGAGCGGGACGTGGTCCGGCTCCTGGCCCTGACGCCCCGCCGCACCGATCAGCTCCGGCGGCTCGAGCTCCTCCACGCGTCCGACCGGCCCGACCAGTACAGCTTTCGGGACCTGGTGGCGCTGCGGGTCGCGCGGACGCTCCTCGACCAGGGCGTGACGGTCCGCCGGATCCGCCGGGCGCTCGACTCGCTTCGCCGGCTGGATCCGGCGTCGGAGGTTCCGCTCGCCGAGCTGCGAGTCACCGTCCGCGACGGCGAGATCTTCATCGAGCGCGACGCCCGGCTGCTCGAGCCGTCCGGTCAGATCGTGATGGAGTTCTCCGAGAAGGGGCTCGCGGAGGACGCCCGCGATACCGTGCTCCGCGGCCTGGTGCGGCCGCTCGCGCGGCCGGGCGGCGAGGCGGAGCGCTGGTTCGAACTCGCGTCCGAGCTGGACGGCGACCCGGCCCAGTGGGCGCAGGCGGTGGACGCGTACCAGCGCGTGACCACGCTGGCCCCGGACCACGGCGCGGCCTGGAACAACCTGGGCCTCCTCCAGCACCGGATGGGCCGGTACGAGGACGCGCGGCGACACTACGAGGTGGCCCTCGTCGCGGATCCCACGCTGGCCGAGGCGGCCTACAACCTGGGATCGCTTCACGACGACCTCGGCGACCCGACGCAGGCCACGCTCTGGTACCGCCGCGCGCTCGAGATCCGCCCCGACTACGCCGACGCGCACTTCAACCTCGCGTCCGCGCTCGAGCGGGCCGGGGACGCCCGGGCGGCGCGGCGGCACTGGACGCGCTACCTCGAGCTGGACCCGGACAGCCGCTGGGCCGAGATCGCGCGGGGGTGGGTGAGCGGGGAGGCGGGGAGCGCGGGGACGCCCGAATGACCGGAGCGGCGCACGGCCGTCCGGGTCGCGCAGAAGCCGGATGGCCGGCCTGAGGGTCCTCGTCGTCGGCGGCGGCGGCCGCGAGCACGCCCTCGCCTGGAAGCTCGCTCAGAGCCCGAGGCTCGGGACGCTCTACGCGGTGCCGGGCAACCCCGGCATCGCGCGCGTCGCCCAGTGCGTGCCCGTCCGGGCCGACGACATCGCGGCGGTCGCCGATCTCGCCGATCGGGAGCGCATCGATCTGACGGTGGTTGGCCCGGAAACGCCGCTCGCCCTCGGCCTGGCCGATCTCCTCGAGGCCCGCGGCCGCCCGATCTTCGGCCCGTCGGGCGCCGCGGCCGCGCTGGAGAGCTCGAAGGTCTTCGCCAAGGAGCTCTTCGCGCGGCACGGGATCCCGAGCGCGC
The DNA here is from genome assembly GCA_963812945.1 of uncultured Candidatus Rokubacteria bacterium. GTDB lineage: Bacteria > Methylomirabilota > Methylomirabilia > Rokubacteriales > DASRDR01 > DASRDR01. The sequence continues at coordinate 395,313 of CAWEXD010000008.1, forward strand.
GCTTCGGGACCTTCGACGACCCGGGCGCGGCCCGGGCGTTCGTCAGGGAGCTGGGGGACCGGGCGGTGGTCAAGGCTGACGGTCTCGCCGCCGGCAAGGGGGCGGTCGTCTGCGCGGATACGGCGGAGGCCGATCGCGCCATCGGGGACATGCTCGAGCGCCGGGTCTTCGGCGAGGCGGGCGCGCGCGTCGTCGTCGAGGAGTTCCTCGAGGGCGAGGAGGTCTCGGTCTTCGCGTTGACCGACGGGCGCACGGTGTGTCCGCTCGCCTCGGCCCAGGACCACAAGGCCGTCTTCGACGGGGACCGAGGCCCGAACACCGGTGGTATGGGAGCCTACTCGCCGGCCCCCGTGCTCGACGCGGCGCTCGCCGGCGAGGTCGTCCGGACCGTGCTCGAGCCCACGATCCGCGCGATGGCCGCGGAGGGCCGCCCCTATCGCGGCGTCCTCTATGCCGGGCTCATGCTGACGGCGGCCGGCGTGCGGGTCCTCGAGTACAACGTGCGGTTCGGCGACCCGGAGTGCCAGGTCCTCATGCCCCGGCTGGTCGAGGATCTCCTGCCCCTCTGTCAGGCCGTCGCGGAGGGACGCGGGCTGCCGACATCGGTGACCTGGCGGCCGGAGGCCGCCGTGTGCGTCGTCCTCGCCTCCGGCGGGTATCCCGGGGAATACGCGACCGGCTTCCCCGTGGAGGGGCTCGATCGGGCCGAAGCCCACCCGGGTGTCACGGTCTTCCACGCCGGGACCGCGTCGCGCGACGGGCGCCTCCTGACCGCGGGCGGCCGCGTGCTCGGGGTGAGCGCGCTCGGCGCCGACATTCCCTCCGCCGTCGCCGCCGCCTACGCGGGTGCCGAGGAAATCCGCTTCGACGGCATGCACTACCGCCGTGACATCGGCCGCCGCGCCCTCGAGCGCCTGGCCCATCGCGGCCGACCTGGATGAGCGCGGCGCGGCTCGTCGTCGACGCGAGCCGGCCGGATCCGGCGGTGCTCGAGGCGGCCGCCCGTGTCCTGAAGGAGGGCCGGCTCGTCGCGTTCCCGACCGAGACCTTCTATGGTCTCGGCGCTCACGCGCTCGACGCGGCGGCAGTGGCCCGCATCTTCCGGGCGAAGGGCCGCCCCGGTGACAAGCCCCTCCTGGTGCTCGTCGGCTCCCTCGCGATGGTGGAACGGGTCGCGCGCGAGGTACCCGACCGGGCGCGCCGGCTGATGGCGAAGTACTGGCCTGGGCCGTTGACGCTCGTCCTGCCGTCACGCGCCGATCTCCCGGCGGCCCTGACGGCGGGCACCGGGACCATCGGGGTCCGCCTGTCCGGCCACCCGGTGGCCCGCGCTCTCGTCCAGGCCGTCGGCGCTCCGGTCACCGCGCCCAGCGCGAATCCCCACGCCGGTCCGGCCCCGCGCACTGCCGACGACGTCGTGGCCGCCCTCGGGTCCGGCGTCGACCTCGTCTTGGACGGCGGCCCTACACCGGGTGGCCCCCCGTCGACCGTCCTCGACCTCACGGCCGCGCGGCCGGTGCTCCTGCGCCCGGGAGCGGTCGTTCTGGCCCCGGAGGATCTGGATACCTGAAACCTCGGTGGCGAGGCAGGGCGGGTGCTATCATGCGTGCGGTTCGACAGCACATTGCGGATACGTCGGGATCGGTCTCGCCGCACTGCCTGGTCGTCACGAGGACCCTGCGCCCTGCACATCGCTTGGCCTGCCCATGGCGGGTGACGTCGTTCCGGTAGACCTCGACACCCCCGAGGACTTCGCGCGCGCCCGCGCCCTCGGGGACCGGCGACCGGCCGGAGCCGGGCGGGCCTCGTCGGGCCCGGTCCCGGATGGAGACAAGGCGGGCGCTTGAGGGACGCGCGCGTCGCTGATCTCGCGCTCGGCTCGCTCCAGGAGCTGAACAGGCTGCCGTCGCCGCTCCGCGAAGGTCTCTACGGACGAATCATCCCTCCCGAGGTCTGCGCCCGCTACGGTGTCGACCACACGACCGGGCTCAACGGGGCCGGTCATCGGCTCCTCCGGGTCTTCGCCCCGCCCGAGCAGAGCTGGGCGCGGATCGAGCTTCGCGCCTCTCGCGACGACCGCGACCCGCTCGTGCTCGTCGACGTCGAGATGGGGCCCTTCGCGGTGCCCGAGCTGTCCTTCGTGCAGGTCACCGATCCCGGCGCGGAGCGCTTCGGGATCGACCGGGACGAGGAGGAGCAGGACACGCTCTTCGGAACGGTGACCCGCAACCTTCCCGAGGAACGCCGCGCGCTGGCGGCGGGACTCGCCCCCGGTCAGGTGCGGCGTGGGTTGCGCCTCCTCGGCCGGGTCCTGGACTCCGTGGAGGACTTCTGCCGGCTGCTCGGGAAGGAGCTGTTCCTGGTGGAGCCCCTCTTCTACCACTCGGCCCTCTTGTACGAGCGGCACGGCTGTGACTACCTGCTCGGCCGCGAGCTGATGACGACGATCGACGGGGAGTTCCATCCGGGCGGCCGGCTGCATCGGGCGCTGGACGGCGGCACCGCGTTCCGGGAGCCCGGGTTCGACCGCACGATCCGGGGCCGGAGCTGGGCCGTCCACGACGGCGTTCTCGGCGCGCTCGACGGCATGGTGTGGGGCGGGGTGAAGATGTACCGGCTCGTGGGGCGGCCCGCGAGCGTCTCGACGTTTCCCGCCGCACCGTACTGAGCTCGCGGCACCGACGTGGCGAAGAAGAAGGCGCCGCGTCCCGCGCGGCCCCGGAAGCCGATGCCCCGAAAGCCACCGAAGGTCGAGGTTCCCCCGACCGTGTACCGACGGCGCCCCAAGCACCGCGCCCCGTCCGACGACGGGGCCTGAGGCCGTGGGCGGGCGGCCGATGTCCTCGTGCGTGGTCGTCCACTACCACGAGATCAGCCTCAAGGGAGGCAACCGCCCGATGTTCCTCCGGCGCCTGGGGCGAAATCTCCTCCAGGCGACGGCGGGGTGCGGCGTGCGGGGGATCCGGCGGCTCCCGGGCCGCCTCGTCCTGGACCTCGAGCCGGGCGCGGATCTCGAGGTGATCCGCGAGCGGGTCGCCACCGTGTTCGGCATCGCGTACTTCGCGCCGGCGCTGTCACTGCCGCCGGACTGGCCGGCGGTGCAGGCAGCTGTCCTGCAGGTCCTCGAGGGGCGGAGCTTCGAGTCGTTCCGGATCACGGCGCGCCGGACGTTCAAGGTCTTCCCGATGCCGTCGGACCAGGTGAACCGGGAGCTGGGCGCCCTCGTCCTCCGCCACTTCCCGACGCGCGTGAACCTGACCGAGCCTGCCCTCACCGTGCGGGTCGAGCTTCTCCCCGGCGAGGCGTTCGTGTTCGTCGACCGCGTGGCGGGACCCGGCGGGCTGCCGGTGGGCGTGTCCGGTCGCGTGGCCGCGCTCCTCTCGGGCGGGATCGACTCGCCGGTGGCGGCGTGCCGCCTCCAGAAGCGGGGCTGCGAGGTCGAGTTCGTCCATTTCCACTCGGTCCCGTACCTGGCGGACACGTCGCAGCGAAAGGCGCGGGCCCTCGTCGAGCGCCTCGTGCGCCATCAGTTCTCGGCCCGGCTCTGGCTCGTGCCCTTCGGGGAGATCCAGCGCGAGGTGGTGCTGGCGGTGCCGGGCCCGCTCCGCGTCGTCGTCTACCGTCGCCTGATGGCGCGGATCGCGGAGGCCATCGCCGCGCGGACCGGCGCCCTCGCCTTGGTCACCGGCGAGAGCCTCGGTCAGGTGGCGTCGCAGACCCTCGAGAACCTGGCGCGCACGACGGAGGTCGTCTCGATGCCGGTCCTGCGGCCGCTCGTCGGGAGCGACAAGGAGGAGATCATCCGCGAGGCCCGGGCGATCGGGACCTACGAGATCTCCATCGAGCCGGACCAGGACTGCTGCACTCTCTTCGTGCCGAAGCACCCCGACACGCGCGGGGACCCGGAGACCGTTCGAGCCGCCGAGGAACGGCTCGACGTGGCGCGCCTCGTGGAGGCCGGGGTGGCGGGCGCCGTCACGGAGACGTTCCGCTTCCCGCCGGCGGAGGCCGCGACGCCGGTCAGCGCCGGAGCGTGAGGCCCGCCACCGCGGACACGAGGAGCCCGGCGCCGAGCACGCCCGCCGTTCCCAGCCGATCGCCGAAGAAGAGAACCCCGAGGAGCGTCGCCGTCAGGGGCTCGACCAGCGTCAGCACGCCGGAGACAGTGATCGGCGTCGTCCGCAGCCCGATGACGTACAGGATGTACGCCGCGGCGGTCGGCACCACCCCGAGGTAGGCGAGGAGGACCCAGGCCCGCGCGTCAGCCGAGGGCCACTCCACGAGGAGCACGGGGAGGAGGGAGAGCGCCGAGACGGAGAAGGTGAGCGCGGCGACGGTCAGCGGCGGCACGCGCCCGAGGACGTCCTTCACCATCACGGCGTACGTGGCGTACGAGATGCCGCCCCCCAGCGCCAGCCCGACGCCCGCCAGGAAGCCGGCGGGAAGCCGCCCGAATCCGTGGGGCCCGACCGTGAGGAGCGCGGCCCCCGTGATCCCCGCGAGCATGGCGCCCCACGTCCGCCCGTCGATGCGCTCGCCCAGGAACACGGCCGCCAGGATCACGATGAAGAGCGGCGCGCTGCAGATCGCGATCAGGGATCCGACCGCGACCGACGTCTTCGCCACGCCCCAGAAGTAGCAGGCCTGGAACGCTCCCATCGCGATCCCCGCGACGAGGAGGCGGTCGCGATCCCCGCGCGCCGGCAGCCGGATCGGGCCGCCGAGCCACCGCGCGGCCAGACAGAGGCACGGCGCCGCGATGGCGACGCGGATCAGGCCCACGAGCAGGGGAGACATCGGCGAGCCGGCGGCGACCAGCTTCATCGTCGCCCCGGTCGTGCCCCACGTCATGGCGGCGGCGACGATCAGGAGGAATCCCATCCCGCGCTATACTACGGCGCGGAGCGCCTCCGATGCCCCCTGTGTCGAGAAAGCGCGGCGACGCGCGGCCCCTGGTCGGCGTGATCATGGGCTCCCGGTCCGACTGGGAGACGATGGCGCACGCCACCGCCACGCTCGAGGTGCTGGGCGTTCCCTACGAGGTACGCATCGTCTCGGCCCACCGGACGCCCGATCTCCTCTTCGAGTACGCCGACTCGGCCGCCCGCCGCGGGCTCGAGGTGATCATCGCGGCCGCCGGCGGGGCGGCGCACCTGCCCGGGATGACCGCCGCGAAGACGCCCTTGCCCGTGCTCGGCGTGCCGGTCGAGTCGCGCACGCTCAGCGGGCTCGACTCTCTGCTCTCCATCGTCCAGATGCCGGCCGGCGTGCCGGTGGGGACGCTCGCCATCGGCCGGGCAGGGGCCGTCAACGCAGCGATCCTCGCGGCCTCGATCCTGGGAGCAAAGCACCCGCGCTTCCGCGAGGCGGTGGAGCGTTTCCGGGCCCGGCAGACGCAGGCGGTGCTCGACTCGCCCGATCCCCGCACCGCGCCGCCGTCCGCCGGCACGCCGCCGCGCCCCGTCGCCCCCCGGCGCCCGTGAGGGTCGGCGTCCTCGGCGGGGGCCAGCTCGGCTGGATGCTGGCTCGAGCCGGCGATCCCATCGGGATCCGCTGCCGGTTCCTCGACCCGTCGCCCGAGGCGCCGGCCGGTCGCGCGGGCGAGCTGGTCGTGGGCGCGTACGACGATCCCGTGGCGCTCGGACGCTTCGCGCAGGGGCTCGCGCTCGCGACGTACGAGTTCGAGAACGTCCCCGTCGGGACCGCCCGCGGGCTCGCCGAGCGTCTCACCGTGCTGCCTCCTCCTCGCGCGCTCGAGGTGGCCCAGGACCGGCTGACGGAGAAGCAGTTCTTCGAGTCGGTCGACATCCCCGTGCCGCCGTGGCGCCCCGCGGCGAGCCTCGTCGATCTCGACCGCGCCGTCGCCGAGCTCGGATGCCCGGCGGTGCTCAAGACGCGGCGCCTCGGCTACGACGGCAAAGGGCAGGAGGTGATCCGGGCGGCCGGCGAGGTCGAGCGCGCGTGGACTCGGCTCGGCGGCGTCCCGCTGGTGCTCGAGGCCTTCGTGCGCTTCGACCGCGAGCTCTCGGTCCTGGCCGTCCGGGGGCGGGACGGTGTCACGGCCTGCTACCCCCTCGTCGAGAATCTTCACGCCGGCGGCATCCTGCGGCGGAGCCTCGCCCCCGCGCCGGGCGTGTCCTCGATGCTCCAGGCCCAGGCGGAGTCGCATGCGCGACGGGTTCTGGACGCGCTCGGCTACGTCGGGGTTCTGGCCATCGAGTTGTTCCAGGTCGGCGATCGTCTCCTCGCCAACGAGATGGCGCCGCGCGTCCACAACTCGGGGCACTGGACGATCGAGGGGGCGGAGACGAGCCAGTTCGAGAACCACCTGCGGGCGGTTGCGGGCCTCCCGCTCGGCCCCACGGCGCCGCGTGGCGTGAGCGCGATGCTGAACCTGATCGGCGCGGTCCCAGACACCGACGCGGTGCTCGCCGTTCCTGGCGCCCACATGCATCTCTACGGGAAAGCCCCGCGTCCCGGCCGAAAGCTCGGTCACGTGACGCTGCGAGCCGATGACACGGCGCGGCTCGACCGGCTTCGCGCCCGGCTGGAGCCCCTGATTCCGCCGGATTCGCCTGAGGGCGCCTGACCGCCACGCCGACCGGCACCCCCCATCGACCCGGAGACGCCATGGACCTCGCTGCCGACCGCCACCGCCGCGCCGCCGCGATCCTTCGCGACGCGCGGGTCGGGCGCACGCCGATCGCTCCTCTGTCCCCCGACGTGAGGCCGGGAGACGAGCTGGACGGATACGCGGTCCAGCAGGCGCTGCACGACCTTCTCGAGGGCGCGGGGCTCGGGCCCGTGGTCGGCCACAAGATCGGCTGCACGACGCTCATCATGCAGGCCTTCCTCGGGATCGGGAGCCCGTGCGCCGGCGGGGTGCACGCGGCCACCGTTCACGAGGGCCGGGCCCACGTGCGTCACGGGGACTACGTCCGCGTCGGCGCCGAGTGCGAGATCGCCGTGCGCCTGGGGGCCGATCTCGAACCGTCGAGCGCGCCGTTCGACCGGGCGCGCGTCGCGCCCGCCGTGGAGGCGGTGCTCGCCGCGATGGAGATCGTCGACGACCGTTATCGCGACTACCGGACGCTCGGCGTGCCGACCCTGGTCGCCGACGACTTCTTCAACGCGGGCTGCGTTCTCGGGCCCCCGGTCACGAGGTGGCGGGATCTCGACCTCGCCGCGCTCCGCGGGGTGACCCGGCTGAACGGCGCCGAGGTTGGACGGGGCGAGGGGCGGGCCGTCATGGGACACCCCTTCGAAGCCCTCGCCTGGCTCGCGAACCTCCGCGCCCGGCTCGGTCTCGGCCTCCGCGCCGGCGAGTTCGTTCTCCTCGGGAGCGTCGTGGAGACGCGCTGGGTCGGTGCCGGCGACGAGGTGGTGGTCGCGATCGAGGGCCTGGGCGAGGTCCGCGCGGCGTTCCTTCGCTGAGGCCTTCGTGTTGAGCTATGCTTCGCCAACTCCCCTGGAGGGCGCCGGCATGATGGCACCACGGCTCGCGTGCATCGTCACCCTGATCGTCGGCCTGCTCGGCGGGCCGCTCGAGACCGATGCGCAGGGGCCCTCGAAGATCGTCCGGATCGGGTATCTCGACTCCGGAGCAGCAGCCTCTGGCAAGCCTCACTTGGAGGCGTTCCGCCGAGGGCTCGGCGAGCTCGGCTGGGTGGAGGGTCAGAACCTCGCGATCGAGGTCCGGTACGCGGGAGGCAGGTTCGAGCAGCTCCCCGCACTCGCCGCCGAGCTCGTGCGCCTGAAAGTCGACCTCATCTTCGCCTCGACCACTCCCGGGGCCCTCGCGGCCAAACGCGCCACCGCGACGATACCCATCGTCATCGGATGGGTGGCCGATCCGGTGAAGAGCGGCCTCGTCGCGAGCCTGGGACGCCCGGGGGGCAACGTCACGGGGTGGACGCACCAGGGCTTGGATCTTCGCGGGAAGTATGTCGATCTCCTCAAGGAGACCGTTCCACGGGCCACTCAGATCGGCGCCCTCATGAATCCGGCGAACCCGGTCCACGTGGAGTCGCCGAGATACCTCGAAGCCGCGGCGCAGGCGCTCAGGGTGCAGCTTCACCCGCTGTGGGTGCGGGACCCCAAGGACTTCGAGAAGGCCTTCGCGCAGCTCGTCCGGGATGGCGTCCAGGCGCTCGCGGTGGTGCCGGACGGCATGTTCCTGGCCCACAAGGAGCTGATCATCGACCAGGCGGCGCGGAATCGGGTTCCGGCGCTTTACGGCATCGGGGAGTTCGCGGAAGCCGGTGGTCTGATGGCTTACGGGGCCGATCTGCCCGACATGTTTCGCCGCGGGGCGTCCTTCGTGGACAGGATCCTGAAGGGTGCCAAACCTGCCGACCTGCCCGTGGAGCAGCCCACGAAGTTCGACCTGGTGATCAATCTCCGGGCGGCGAAGATGCTCGGACTGACGATTCCACCCTCGGTGCTGGCACGCGCCGACAAGGTCATCGAGTAGGTCAGCTGGCCCAGCCCGGCGCCGGGACTCGTGCCGCTGGCGGTCCTTCGCGTCAGAAGACCGGCCTTTCGACGTAGCGCCCGAAGACGTCGCGGAGGCGCGCGACGATCTCGCCCAGGGTGGCGCGCGCCTTCACCAGCTCGATCGTCGTCGGCATGAGGTTCGCCGCGGGATCCTGAGCCTCGGCGGCCAGGCGGTCGAGGAGCCGGGCGACCTCGGACCCGTCCCGGCGCGCTCGCACGGCCTGCACGGCAGCCACCTGGCGCGCCTCGACCGCGGGGTCCACCCGGTGGATCGGGATCGGGGGCGGCTCGGCGGGCTCCACGTGGACGTTGACGCCGATGACGGGCTGCTCGCCCGAGGCCCGGCGCCGGGCGATCTCGTAGGCGTTGTCCGCGATCTCGCGCTGAAAGTGCCCTTCCTCGATCGCGCGGATCGTTCCGCCCATCGCGTCGACCTTCCGGAGGATCGCGAGCACCTCGGCCTCGATCCGGTCGGTCAGCGCCTCGACGTAGTAGGAGCCCCCGAGGGGGTCGATCACCTCGGGCACGCCGGTCTCCTCGGCGATGACCTGCTGCGTCCGCAGCGCCAGCTTCATCGCCTCCTCCGACGGGATCGCGTAGGCCTCGTCGAGCCCGTTCGTGTGGAGGGACTGAGCCCCGCCGAGCACCCCCGACAGGGCCTGGAGGGCGGTCCGGACCACGTTGACCATGGGCTGCGCCTTGGTCAGGGTCGCCGCCGCCGTCTGGCAGTGGAACCGGAGGCGCATCGACTCGGGCTTCCGGGCCCCGAACCGCTCCCGCATGATCCGCGCCCAGATCCGGCGGGCGGCCCGGAACTTCGCCACCTCCTCGAAGAAGTCCGCCTGGGCGATGAAGTAGAAGGCCAGCCGGGACGCGAAGGCGTCGACCGGCACGCCCGCCCGCGTGACCTCCTCCACGTAGGCGATCCCGTGCGCCACCGTGAAGGCCACCTCCTGGACGGCGTTCGCCCCGGCCTCGGAGATGTGGTAGCCGCTGATGTTGACCGGGTTGTATCGCGCCATGTGCTCCGCGGCGAACACGATCATGTCCCGCATCAGACGCATGGACGGCCGGATGGGAAAGATCCATTCCTTCTGGGCGACGTACTCCTTGAGGATATCGGCCTGGACCGTGCCGGAGAGACGATTCAAGTCGAGGCCGCGGGACTGGGCGAGCGCCACGTACATGGCGAGGAGGATCCAGGCGGTCGGGTTGATCGTCATCGACACCGAGATCCGCTCGAGGTCGATCCCCTCGAAAAGCGCCGCCACGTCGTCGAGCGTGTCGACGGCCACGCCCTCGCGGCCGACCTCGCCGAGGGACCGGGGGTCGTCGGAGTCGTAGCCCATGAGGGTCGGCATGTCGAAGTCGACCGAGAGCCCCGTCTGTCCCTGGCCGATCAGGTAGCGGAAGCGCGCGTTGGTGTCGGCGCCGGTGCCGAAGCCGGCGATCTGGCGCATGGTCCAGAGCCTGCCGCGATACATCGTGGGATACGGGCCCCGCGTGAAGGGGTACTGCCCCGGCAGGCCGATCGCCTCGTACGGGGTGCCAGCCACGTCCTCGGGCGTGTAGACGCGCTTCCGCGGCAACCCTGACAACGTCCGGTAGTCGTCCCGGGACTCGGGCTGGCGCTCGAGGAAGTGGCGGAGCTCGGTCGCCTCCCACGCTTCCCGGGCTCGGCGGATCCGCTCGATTGCGTCAGGGTCGTACATCGTCTGGTCCCTCCGCGATCATCAGAAGAGCGCGGCCTGCCGGGGGCGGGCCGGACGCGCCGGCGCTCCGACGCCCCGGCGCTCGAGCTCGAGGAGCAGGGACTTGGCGGGAAGCCCGCCACCATAGCCGACCAGGCGTCCGTCGCTCCCGATTAACCGGTGGCACGGGACGACGATCGCCAGGGGATTCCGGCCGTTGGCCGCCCCCACCGCCCGCACGGCCGCGGGCCGTCCGATCTCGCGGGCGAGCTCCCCGTAGGACACGGTCTGACCGTAGGGAATCTCGCGAAGCGCCTGCCAGACCCGCTGCTGGAACGGTGTGCCCGCGGGCGCGAGCGGGAGATCGAACTGCCGCAGGGTCCCCGCGAAGTACGCGTTGAGCTGTCGGGCCGCCTCCCTGAACGGCGCCGCGGTCTCGGCCCAGCCGGGGTCGGGCCGAAGGTTGGCATCGTGGCCGGACGGGAGCCAGATCGCCGTGAGCGCGTCCCTCGTCCCGACCAGCACGAGCGGCCCCAGAGGACTGGGCAATCGCGTGTACAGGCTCATCGAGGTTCCTCCACGGGAGGTTTCAGCCAGACCCTTCCCCGCGAGGGGCGGGCCGGCTCCTCTGAGAGGACCCCACAGCCCTCCCGATGTGAAACCTCGGACCGGTGCCCCGCGCCGCGATACCGAGTCATCGCGCGCGCAGTCTCCCATCGGAGAGCGCCTGGCGGTAGAGGTCACGGTCGTCGACGACGCGGCGCGCCTTGAATTCCGACCGAGGGAGCGTGCCCTGCGGGACCAGCTCGACCACGGGGTGGATCCCGATGCGCACGCGGAGCCGCTCCCGCATCGTGGCCCGGAGGGCGTCTTGCCGATCGCCCGGCTCGTACTCCGCCGCGTACTCGGCCCGCACCAGGAGCTCGTCCATCGTCTCGCGGCGGGAGACGATGATCCGGAACTCGCCGCCGAACCCGGGGATGGCGCGCAGCACGTCCTCGATGGCGCTCGGGTAGACGTTCTCTCCCCGCACGACCAGCATGTCGTCGAAGCGGCCGTAGATCCCGTCGGGCAGCCGCGGATACGTGCGGCCGCAGGGGCAGGGCTCGTCGGTCCAGCGCGCGCGGTCGCCCGACACCAGGCGGATCATCGGCTGCGACGTCCGCTCGAGATGCGTGTAGACGGGCGTGCCCTCGCTCCCGTACGGCACCCGCCGGTGCGTCTCGGGATCGCAGACCTCCGTGTAGACGAGGTCCTGCCAGAGGTGCATGCCGGTCCGATGCCGGCATTCCCCGTTGGTCATCCAGGGGCTCATCTCCGCCATGCTGCCCGTGTCGACGCAGATGCCGCCGAAGGTGTCCTCGATGAGCTTCTTCGTCGAGGGGATGCCTGCGCCGGGCTCGCCCGAGAAGAACAGGATCCGGAGGCCGAGACTCCGTGGATCGACGCCCTCCCGCCGCGCTGTCTCGGCGAAGTGGAGCGCGTAGGACGGCGTCCCGTAGAACGCCGTGGGCCGGATCTCCCGGGCCCACTGGACGGCGGCCAGCGTCTGGCCCTGCACCCCCGCCCCGAACGGGAACATGGTCGCGCCCAGGCGCTCGCCGCCCTTGAGAGCGCCCCACGAGCCCATGTAGAGGCTGAAGAAGGAGCAGATCAGGATCCGGTCGCCGGGGCGGAGGCCGAAGCCCCACATCGCTCTCGCGTGCCCCTCGCCGATGCGCTCCCAGTCGTCGGCGCCCACCCCGAACACCGTCGGGCGGCCCGTGGTGCCACTGGTCCCGTGGATTCGGGCCACCGCCTCCGGAGGAATGCAGAGGTAGTCGCCGAACGGCGGGCGCTCGGCCTGTGCGGCCCGGAGCTCTTCCTTCGTCACGACGGGGAAGCGCCCCAGGTCCGCGAGGCTGCGGAGCGTGTCCGGGGAGACTCCCCCCGCCTCCCACTTCTGCCGGTAGAAGGGACTGCGCGTCCAGGCGTAGCGGATCTGCTCGCGGAGCTTCGCGAGGACGATCCCGTCGCGCGCCGCGGGGTCGGCGCACTCGATCTCGGGCAGCCAGTGCTCGGCATCGGCCCGCGGCCGGTACGCGGGATCGTAGCGCGGCGGCCAGACTGTGAAGTCCACCCCGCGAGTGCGCCGGATCGCGTCGAGATCGAGGGGGGCCATGGAGCGTCGGGCGGAGAGTGGCGTCCGCTGGAGTCAGCCGGCCCGCCGGGTCTCGACCAGCTCGCGGACCCGGGCCACGAGTGCCGCGGGCGGCGTTTCCTGGAGGAAGACCTCGGCCACACCGGAGTCGCGCAGGACCGGCACGTCCTCGTCCGGGATGACGCCGCCCGCGACCAGCAGCACGTCGGCGGCGTCGCTCGCCCGCAGGAGCTCGACGATCCGGGGGAGAAGCGTCATGTGCGCCCCCGAGAGGATGCTCACCCCGACCACGTCCACGTCCTCCTGGACGGCCGCCGCGACGATCTCCTCCGGAGTCCGGTGGAGCCCCGTGTAGATCACATCCATCCCGCCGTCGCGGAGCGCCCGGGCGACCACCTTGGCGCCCCGGTCGTGGCCGTCCAGGCCGGCCTTGGCGATCAGGATCCGGATGGGCTGGCTGATGACCGTGTCTCCGTGCGTCTCGTGGTGTCGCCTTAGCGACCCCCGCTCACGTCGTAGGTGAACCCCGTGACGTAGCTCGCCTCCGGCGAGCACAGCCACAGCACCATCGCGGCGACCTCGTCCGGCCGGCCGATGCGTCCCATCGGCACCACCCGGCGCGCCAGCTCGTCGACCCCTTCCTGCCCGAGCGTGCTCTCGAAGATCTCGGTGAGGGTGAGACCCGGCCGCACCGCGCAGACACGGACGCCCTGTCCCGCCACCTCGTTCGAGAGCCCGCGTGTGAAGGCGTCTACCGCGCCCTTGGAGGCCGTGTACACCGCGTCCTTCGGCAGGCCCCCGGTCCGCGCCGCCACCGAGCTCACGTTGACGATGGTCCCCCCGCGCCCACCGTGGTCCTGGCTCATGCGTCGCACGGCTTCCCGGCAGCAGAGGATCAGCCCGATGACGTTGATCCCGAAGACCCGCTCGATGCCGGCCCGCTCGACGTCTGCCACCAGGCACTCGTAGTCGACGCCCGCGTTGTTGACGAGCGCGTCGATCGGGCCGAGCTCCTGATCGACGGCGCGGAACATCGCCACGATGTCGTCCTCCCGGCTCACGTCGGCCTGGACGATGAGGGCCCGCCGCCCCTCGGCCCGGACGGCCGCCGCCACCTCGTCCGCGCGCGAGCGCGCGCGGACGTAGTTGACGCACACATCGTAACCCTTCCTCGCCGCCATCCTGGCGATCGCCGCCCCGATTCCGCGGCTTCCCCCCGTCACCAGAAGCACGCCCATTCGTCCTGACCCTCCCGCCTCGCGAGGCGCGCCGGGCGCCCCGGATGCTCAGTCCCGGTACCGGGCCCAGTCGAGCCGGCTCGTCGGATCGGTGACCGACGCCGGCCGCAAGAGGTGCAGCGCCTCCAGGGCGGCCCGACGGCCGGTCGTCAGCGCCCCGTGGACGCACTCGGCGCCGCCGTCGGTGGACGTCGCCTCGCCGGCCCAGAAGATGGGTGGCGTGGGCGCGGCCAGGTCGCCCCGGCAGTGGGCGCCGCCGACCGGCTCGACGCTGACGGCGCCCCGCGCCCACGGATCGGCCGGCCAGTCGGCCACCTCGAGGTGCACCAGTTCCGAGGGAACGTCGGTCTCCGGAAACATCTCCCCGAGCGCCTCGAGCAGGAGCTTCTCGGCGCGGTCGGGGTATCCGGTCACGGCGAGCGCCGACCCGGCGCCGAGAAACGCCACCAGGGTCGGCGGCCCCGGCCGGTCCCAGAAGGACACGCGGAAGCCGAAGAACGGGGAGTCGGGCGCGCGGAAGCTCGGGACCGTTCCCGTCCGCGCTTCCCAGAACGGCCGGCGGAACTCGGCGATCAGCTTGACGATGGCGCCGCTTTGGAGGCCGTTGATCGCCGCCCGCTTCCGGCCGGGAAGGGGCGGTCGAAAATCGACCGCCCCGGACTGGAGGACGCCCAGCGGCAGAGTGACGATGGCCGTCTGTCCCTCGAACGACCGGCCGCCGGTGTGCGCCACGATGCCGGCTCCGGACCAGTCGAGGGCCGTCACGGGGGAGGCGAGCCGGATGCGATTCACGAACGGCCGGCTGAGGGCGTCCCACAGCTCCGCGTACCCGCCAACCAGAACGAAGCAGGCGGTCTCGGGGGCCACGAGGCGCCAGGCGGCCGCCGCCGAGCGGGCGCTCACCACGGTCGGATCGATCGGAGAGAGCACCTCCATCCGGCCCTCGGCGGCCCGCAGCCGGTCGCCCGAGAAGCCGGCCCTGACGAGCGCCTCCCGGAGGCTCACCTCGGCGCCGTCCGGAATGGCGAGCGCCTCGCCCAGTCCCTGGAGCGCCCGGTCGGAATCGGATGCGCCCGCGGGCCACCATTCACCCGCGCGATACTCGGGGACCCCGATGCGGGTGGGTCCGCTGGCCAGATGCGTCACGAGACCGAAGCGGGCCACGAGCTCCCACGTCGCCACCCGGGCCCCGTGAAGGTACTCGGCGCCCCGCTCGGCGGCCTGCCCGCCCGACAGCCGGACGGTATGGGCCCGTCCGCCGATCCGGTCACGCCCTTCCAGGACGACGAACGACCGCCCCGCGTCGTGGAGGGTCGCCGCCGCCGCGAGCCCCGCGGCGCCGGCCCCGACGATCACGCAGTCGAGCACCCGCTCTGCCGCCCGACCGCTCATCGGTTCGCCGCTCCGGGTGGTCGGCATGGATCCACGCTCCATGGTTTCGTCCTCACCGTCCGCTCACGACACGAACGTAACGGAAGTCCCGCCGCCGGACAAGAACGCCCCGCTCAGACGTGGTTGCGGAGCATGAGCTCCTTGGGACGGGGTCGGAGGTAGCCCTGGTCCCGGACGTACGCGAGGTCGAACCGCGCCTCGTAGTGATTGATCAGCGTGATGGGGACGACGAGCGGAACGAGGTCGGGGGAGCGCCAGTCGGGCACCGGTGAGCCTGCCCGCTCCTCAGCGTGCCGGTTTGCGGCACGCCAGCCGCCGGAGCATCCAGACGTGCGTCGCGATCACGATCGGCACGACGAACGTGAGGAGGAGCGAGAGCGGGAGATGAAGCAGCGCGCGCATCGACGCGGGATCCGCGAAGGCGAGACGGGCCGCGGTCAGGACGACCCCGAGGATGTCGACCAGGCCGACCACGTTCCACAGACGATAGGCGCGGCGGCCCCCAGGAGTGTCTGGCCGCGCGGTGATGACGAGGAGCAGGGCGGAGGCCGCCACCACGATATCTCCCCACCCCCCCGGCACGGCGAAGGCCCACGGGAGCTCGCCCCGCGCGTGGAGGGCGAGAAAGTAGATGCCGATGAAGCGCGTGACGTGAAAGAGGACGAGCGTGCGCGGGTCGACCGTCTCCACGAACCGGCGCAGAGTGGGCCAGAGCCGCTCCGCGGCCAAGAGGGCGACGGTGAGCCCGGTGAGGATCAATTGCGGCGCTGGCGGCCGGAGGGCCGGGAGCCGCCCGGATGCACCGACCAGGCAGGCGGCTACGAGCCACGCGCCGGCGCCGGCCAGGACGCGGCCGGTGTCGGGTGAAGCGGTCGGCGGCGGACCGTCGCGGCGATCTCGGACCGCTTCGCCGTTCTGGCGGCTCACGTGAGGTCGTATAGCACGGGAGGTCGCGGCCCGCCACGGACGACGGCGGCTCGCGCCACCCGGCGGGACGCTTTGCCCGACCTCACCGGCGCCGTCCCCCAGCCGACACTTGCGGGGTCGACGCCGAGTCCCTATCGTAGGCGCGTGCCGGGACAGGAGCTGCTCGAGGGCGTCACGGTGCTCGACTTCACGCGCGTCCTCGCGGGCCCGTACTGCACACGGCTCCTTGCCGACCTCGGGGCTCGTGTGATCAAGATCGAGCGGCCGCGGGGCGACGACATGCGGGTCGCTCCGCTCCAGCTGGATCCCCAGCGCTCCGACCAGAGCACCTATTTCGTGCGCGTCAACGCGGGCAAACGCTCGCTCGCCCTCGACCTGGGGCACGCCGAAGCGCGGGCGGTGGCGATGGATCTGGTGCGGGTTTCGGACGTCCTCGTCGAGAACTTCACGCCAGGAGTCATGGCGCGCCTGGGGCTCGACTACGCGGCGGCCGCCGCCCTCAAGCCCGACCTCGTTTACTGCTCCATCTCGGGATACGGCCAGACGGGTCCGTGGCGGGACCGCCCGGCGTTCGCCCACGTCGTGCACGCGACCTCGGGCCTGATGCATCTTCAGGACGCGGACGATCCGCCGCGAATCTCCTACCTCCAGGCGGCCGACGTGCTCGCCGGGACGCACGCGTTCGGCGCCATCGCGGCGGCGCTCCTGCGTCGCACGCGCACTGGCCGCGGCGCGCATCTCGACGTCTCGATGCTGGAGGCGCTCGTCGGCGCCGAGGACATCAGCTTCGGCAGTGTGCTCAACGACGGGCCGGCGTATCCGGGGGCGCGTGCCGGGATGGTCGTCCACCTGGTCGGCGGCGACTGGGTGGCGTTCCAGGTCGTCGGCGCGCTCGACCTGTGGCCGCGCCTCGTCCAGCTAATCGGCCGGCCCGATCTCCCGGCCGATCCACGCTTCGCAACCCCGGTGGCCCGGCGCGAGCACTGGCCCGAGCTCCGGGCGATCATCGGGGAGTGGCTCACCCGCTTCACGTCGGCCGAGGACATGCTGGCCGCCCTGGGTGCGGCGCGGATCCCCTGCGCGCGGGTGCTCCGGCCGGCCGAGGTCGTCGAGGCCCCCCACCTCCGGGCGCGCAGCGCCTTCCCGGCGGTCGCGCACCCGACGCGCGGCTCCGTCCGGGTGACCGCGGCGCCGTTCCACGTCGACGGGGTGCCCCTCGCTCCCGCGGGCCCGGCGCCCTACCGACCGGGCGAGGACTCGAAGGCGGTGCTCGCGGAGCTGCTCGGATACGGGCCCGACCGGATCGCCGAGCTGGCGCGCCTCGGCGTGGTGACCGGCCCCGGCCTGGCGTCGCACCCGCCGCCGGATGGCCCACTGGCCGCCCCGCCGCTCGACGAGTAGAATCGGCGCCGCGCGGCCCACGGGCTGCGCGACATGAAGCTCACCCGGGATCGACTGGAGGCGATGATGGCGAGCCTGACGGAGCGGATGGTCGGCGCGGCCAAGCTCGATGTGGCGACCTACGAGGAGGTCGAGGCCGACACCACGGCGACCCCGCAGGCCATGCTGGTCGTCGTCCTCGCGAACCTGGCCGCGGGCGTCGGCGTTTGGCGAGAGGTAGGAATCGGGGGCCTGCTGGTGACGACCCTCATCTCCCTCATCGGCTGGTACGCGTGGGCGTTCGTCACCTATTTCGTGGGGACGCGGTTCCTCCCCGGCGCCCGGACGCAGGCGGACGTCGGTCAGCTCCTGCGACCGATCGGATTCTCGGCCACGCCGGGGTTGATCCGCGTGCTCGGCATCGTGCCCGGACTCAACTGGATCGTCTCTCTCGTCGCGGCCGTGTGGATGCTGGTGGCGATGGTGGTCGCCGTGCGACAGGCCCTCGACTACGACAGCACGGGACGGGCCGTCGCCGTCTGCCTCATCGGGTGGGCGATCAATATCGTGCTGATGCTGGTGGTGGCGGCGATGCTGGGCGTGACGGCCGGGATCTTCGGCCGCTGACGGACGTCTCGAGGAGGAGAAGCACCGTGGCGATTCATGGGAACCTGATCAACGGCGAGTGGGTCACCGGCGCCGACGTCAACCAGGACGTCAACCCGTCCAACGTCCAGGAGGTGGTCGGCGAGTACGCGCGCGCCGATTCGGCCCAGGCACAGGCGGCGGTTGCCGCGGCGCGAGCGGCGTTCCCGGCCTGGTCGCGCGGGAACCTGCAGGAGCGCGCCGACCTTCTCGACCGCGCGGGCGACGAGATCCTCCGGCGGGCGGAGGAGCTGGGGACTCTCCTCTCTCGCGAGGAGGGCAAGACGCTCCCGGAAGGCATCGGCGAGGCCAAGCGCGCGGGGTACATCTTCAAGTTCTTCGGGGGCGAAGTCGTGCGCCAGCGCGGGGAGCTCCTCGACTCCGTCCGCCCCGGCGTGTCGGTGGAGATCACGCGCGAGCCGCTCGGTGTCGTGGGCATCATCACGCCCTGGAACTTCCCGCTGGCGATCCCCGCGTGGAAGATCGCGCCGGCGCTGGCCTACGGCAACTGCGTCGTCTTCAAGCCGGCGGACCTGGTGCCGGGCTGTGCCTGGGCCCTGGCGGACATCCTCGGGCGGGCCGGCGTGCCGTCCGGGGTGTTCAACCTCGTGATGGGACGAGGCTCCGCGGTCGGGGAGGCGCTGATCGCGTCGGCCGACGTCGACGGGATCAGCTTCACGGGCTCGGTGGAGACCGGCCACGCGATCGCGAAGAAGGTCGTCGCGCGGATGGGAAAGATCCAGCTCGAGATGGGCGGAAAGAATCCGCTCGTGGTCCTCGACGACGCCGACCTCGCAGTCGCGGTGAACTGCGCCGTCCAGGGCGCGTACTACTCGACGGGCCAGCGATGCACGGCGTCGAGCCGCCTCATCGTCACCGAGGGTCTCCACGATCGCTTCGTCCGGGCGACGGTCGAGCGGCTGGAGAAGCTGGTCGTCGACGACGCCCTCCGCAAGGGGACGGACATCGGTCCCGTGGTGGATCAGGGCCAGCTCGACCAGAACCTGTCCTACCTCGAGCTCGGGCGGCGGGAGGGCGCGCGGCTCGCGTGGGGCGGTGACCGCCTCCGGCGCGAGCGGGAAGGCTACTACCTGGCGCCCGCGCTCTTCACCGACACCACGAACGGCATGCGGATCAACCGCGAGGAGATCTTCGGGCCGGTGGCGACCGTCATCCGCGCCCGCGACTACGAGGAAGCCCTCGTGCTCGCCAACGACACCCCGTTCGGGCTCTCGTCCGGAATCGTCACGACCTCGCTCAAGCACGCGACGCACTTCAAGCGCAACTCGCAGGCGGGCATGGTCATGGTGAACCTCCCGACCGCCGGGGTCGACTACCACGTGCCGTTCGGCGGGCGGAAGGGATCGAGCTACGGCCCCCGGGAGCAGGGGGCCTACGCGCGGGAGTTCTACACCTCGGTCAAGACGAGCTACACCGCCTGAGCGGGGTCAGACTTTGACTTCCGGACGATTCGTCGGCGGCGCGTCCTGGAACTGTCCCGAAGTCAAAGTCTGACCCCCCCTACCTCGGTGCCATGCGGATGGCGCCATCCAGCCGGATGGTCTCGCCGTTCAGCATGGCGTTCTCGATGATGTGGCAGGCGAGGGCGGCGTACTCCGCCGGGCGGCCGAGCCGGGCGGGGAAGGGGACCTGGCGGGCGAGGGACTGCCGGGCCGGCTCGGGGAGCATCCCCATCAGCGGCGTGTCGAAGAGCCCGGGCGCGATCGTGCAGACGCGGACGCCCACCTCGGCCAGATCCCGGGCGATCGGGAGCGTCATCCCGACGATGCCGCCCTTGGAGGCCGAGTAGGCCGCCTGGCCGACCTGCCCGTCGTAGGCGGCGACGGACGCCGTGTTGACGACGACGCCGCGCTCCCCTTCGGCGTTCGGCGTGTTCTGCGCCATCCGCACGGCGGCGAGCCGGATGCAGTTGAAGGTCCCGATCAGATTCACCTGGATGACGAAGGTGAAGGACCCCAGGTCGTGCGCCCCGCGCTTGCCGTGCGTCTTCTCGGCGATGGCGACGCCGGCGCAGTTCACCAGCCCGTGAATCGCTCCGAACCGCGCGATCGCCGCGTCCATCGCCGCCCCGACCTCGTCGGCGCTCGTGACGTCGCAGGGGGCGAAGAGCGCGTGCGCGCCCAGGTCGGCCGCGACCTGGGCGCCCGCCGAGCGGCCGAGGTCCAGGATGGCGACGCGGCCGCCCCCGGCGAGGAGTCGCTCGACCGTCGCCCGTCCGAGCCCGGACGCGCCACCGGTGACCAGGAACGTGGAGCCGTCGATCTTCATGCCGTGATCCTCAGGGGGCTCGTCGAGCCCGTTGGACTTTCAGCGCCGCGAGGACGCTAGCATCGCCTCGAGCGAGGGTCAAGGCGCAGGTCGTCCTGCACGCCTCGCGTCCGCTCAGCCTCGCGGCGGGCGCGACTCGGCCGGAACGACCGGGAGCACGCGGGTCTCGCCCCGCCGCACGACGACGAGCGAAACGCGCACCTCGACCCGCGCTTCCGTGAGGAGCTTGTGCAAGGCGTCGATACCGGAGACCGGATGGCCGTCGAAGTCGACGATCAGGTCGCCCGCGGTGAGGCCGGCGCGCGCGGCCGGGCTGTCCGCCTCGACCCCGGCGACGAGGACGCCGCTCGCGCTCGCGAGCCCGAGTCGCCGGGCCAGGGCGGGGTCCAGCGGCGTGGTCTGCCCTTCCACTCCGAGCCGGGCCCGCCGGATGCGCCCGTCGCGGATGAGCCGGCCGGCGACGAACCGCGCGATGTTGACCGCGATGGCGAAGCACAGGCCCTGGGCCGGGAGGATGACAGCCGTGTTCACGCCGATGACATCGCCGGAGGCGGCGCAGAGCGGCCCGCCCGAGCTGCCGGGGTTGAGGGCCGCGTCCGTCTGGAGAACGTCGTCGATCAAACGTCCGGAACGCGCGCGAAGCGACCGGCCGAGCGCGCTGACGACACCTGTCGTGACCGTGCAGTGGAGCCCGTACGGGTTCCCGATGGCGACGGCGAGCTGCCCCACGCGGACCCGCGCGGAGTCGCCCAGCGTGACCGCGACCAGGCCCGCGGCATCCGTGCGGATGACCGCGAGATCCGTCTCGGGATCGTCCCCCACCAGCCGCGCGTCGGCGCGCCGGCCGTCGGCCCAGGTGACCTCCAGCGCGCTCGCGCCGTGGACCACGTGGCTGTTGGTGAGGATGAAGCCGTCGGGCGCGAAGACGAAGCCGGACCCGCTCCCGCGCGGCCGCGCTTCGATCCGGACGACGGACGAGCTGACGCGCTCGGCCACCGTCACCACGGCGCGGGAGTAGGCGTCGAGCAGGACCTCGTCGGGCGGGCCCGACGAGAGCTCGGGGGCGGGATCCCCGAGGTGGATCGGATCTCCTGATGCCAGGCGAAGCATGACGGACATGGCGGCCTCCGTTCCCTGACTCGAGGGTACGTGATAGGGTGGCCGCGTCAAGCGACGCGCCCCACGATGCGCACGAGAGCCCACCCGGCCTGAGGGAGAGTCCTCCTTGCCCTGGCAGCCCTACCACTCGGTCTGGGCGCTCCTGGTCTTCGGCTGGATCTGCAACTACGTCGTGCGCATGGTCTTCTCGCCGCTGCTCGAGCCCATCATGGCTGAGTTCGGCCTGAGCCACGCCGAGGGCGGCTTCCTCTTCTCGGTCTTCTTCTACGGATACGTGGCGATGCAGGTCCCGGCCGGATTCCTGGGCGACCGGTTCGGCCGGAAGCGCGTGCTCGTCACGGGCATCCTCCTGGTCGCGGCGGCGGCCCTCGCCACGGGCCTGTCGACCTCGCTGGCGGTTCTGGTGCTGGCGCGCCTCGTCACCGGCCTCGCCCAGGGGATGTACTTCGCCAACGACCGCCCGATCATCGCGGCCGCGACGCCGGCCGACCGGCTCGCGGTGGGGCAGGGGGTGTCGTTCTCGGGGCTGGGCATCGGCACCGCTCTCGGGGTGCTTCTGGGCGGCGCGCTCGGCGAGCTCATGCCCTGGCGGCAGGTCTTTCTCGTCGTCGCGATCCTCCCGCTCGTCTCGGCGACCCTGATCGGTCGCCTGGTGCCCGCCCCGGGCGGGGCGGCGGCCGCGCGCGCCTCCAGCGGCGAAGTGGCCGCCGTGTTCCGGCTTCGGGACCTGTGGCTCCTCGCGGTCGCGGGCATCGCGCCGATCTGGACCCAGTGGCTCGTCGGCACGTGGGGGCCGGCCCTGTTCGCCGAGGTCGGGGTGAAGGAGCTCGGGCGGTCCGCCGTCTACGCGAGCGTCCTCGGCATCGCCGCGCCGCCCGGCCTCCTGGCGGTCGGGACGCTCTCCGACCGCCTGCTCCGGCGCGGGATCCCCCGTCGCACCGTCGTGGCCGGCATGATCGCCGTCACGGCGGTGCTGATCGCGTGCGTGGGCGGGATCGTGCAGGCGCGCGGCCCCGTCTGGCTTCTCGTGCTCGCCGTCTTCGCCACGAGCTTCAGCTTCTGGGGGACGTGGGCCCCGGTCTACGCGCTCACCGCGGAGCTCGCCCCGCAGAGGGCGATGGGCATCGCCTTCGGCGTCCTGAACGGCGTCGCGTTCATCGGCGCCATCGTCGCGCCCTACGTCACCGGCTGGATCAAGGACTGGTCGGGCTCCTTCGCCGGCGGGTGCTACCTGGCCGCCGTCCTCCAGATCGTGGCGGTGCCGCTGGCGCTCGCCGTGGGCTCGCCCCGACCCGAGCGCCCGCCCGCGCACCCGCGCTCCTAGCGAGGCCCGAGGGGTGGCGCGCGCCTGTGCTCGTGAACGAGCCGGGCTGACGGCTCGCCGAGCCGGGCGATCCCGCGGCCGGGGCGTCCGGAGGCCGGCATGTATACTGGCGCCGTGAGCGGGCCCGGTCGTCTCGCCGGTCTTCTCGTCGCGCCGCTCGTCGGCCTCGCGTGCCCCTGGGCCGACGCCCAGCAGGTCCTTGACGCGACCCTCGACAACGGGCTGCGCGTCCTCCTCGAGGAGGATCACCGGAGCCCGGTCGCCAACTTCCAGGTCTGGTACCGGGTGGGCTCGCGGGACGAGCGGGTGGGAGCGACCGGACTGTCCCACTACCTCGAGCACATGATGTTCAAGGGGACGCCGACCTACGGGCCGCGGGTCTTCTCGAAGCTCATCGAGGCGGTCGGTGGCCACGACAACGCCTTCACCAGCCGCGACGTCACCGCGTACCACGTGAGCCTCGCGGCGGACCAGCTCGACCTCGTGCTCGAGGTCGAGGCCGACCGGATGCGGCACCTCCTCCTCGATCCGCGGGAGGTGGACTCCGAGCGGAAGGTCGTCATGGAGGAGCGCCGGACGCGCACGGAGGACGACCCGGTCGGCGGCCTCGCCGAGCTGTTCAACCTCGTCGCTTTCGCGGCCCACCCCTACCGTCTGCCGACGGTCGGGCTCGCGCACGACATCGAGCGCCTGACCGCGAGCGATCTCCGGGTCTGGTACGACACGTACTATCGGCCGAATAACGCGATCGTCGTGGCCGTCGGCGACTTCCAGGCGGCCGACCTCCTCGAGAGGATCCGGACGCGGTTCGAGGGCATCCCGCGCGGCCCCGACCCGCCGAAAGTCGCCGCGACGGAGCCCGAGCAGCGGGGCGAGCGCCGGGTGTGGCTCCGGAGGGAGGCGCAGCTGCCCGTCGTGTTCACGGGCTATCCGGCGCCGAACCATCGCGCCGAGGATGCCTATGCCCTCGAGGTGCTCTCGGCCATCCTGTCGGGCGGGCGGACCTCACGGCTCTACCGGCGGCTGGTGCACGAGGAGCGCATCGCCCTCGAGGCGGGGGGCGACTACTCCCGCCTCACGCTGGATCCCGACACGTTCACGTTCTACGTGACCGTGCTGCCGGATCGCACGGTTGAGGAGGCGGAGCGCGCCCTGGCCGCCGAGGTGGAGCGGCTGCGCATTGAGCTCGTCTCTGACGAGGAGCTCCAGCGCGCCAAGAACCAGCTCGAAGCCGCCCATGTGTTTGGCCAGGACTCCGTCTTCAATCGGGCCGCGACGCTGGCGCGCCACGAGCTCCTCGGCGGCTGGCGTCTCCGCGACGGATACCTGCCGGGCATCCGCGGGGTCACGGCCGAGGACGTGCGCCGGTCGGCCGAGCGTCACCTCGTGGCCGAGCGCCGCACGACGGCGATCCTCGTCCCGGTGCGGCCGGCCACCCCGTCCCGCTAGGAGCCTGTGCGCTCGGATCGTCCAGGCATTTCACTCTCGGTACTGCGCTTCCGCGCCTCGCTCCAGGGGAGGGCCGCCTCGTGACCCGAGCAAGCCGACGCCCGCTCAAGGTCGGAGTGGAGCTGCCGATCGCCGTGGACAAGGGACGCCACGGGACGCCGCGCTGGTCCGACATCAGCCGGATGGCCCGATACGCCGAGGAGGTCGGTTTCGACTCCGTGTGGATCGAGGACCACCTGCTGTTCCGTCACGAGGGACAGAGGGACCAGGGCGTCTGGGAGGGGTGGGCCGTCATCGCCGCCATCGCGGCGGTGACCTCCCGCGTGGAGATCGGGCCGCTCGTCTCGTGCATGTCGTTCCGCAACCCCGCGTACCTGGCGAAGCTGGCCGACACGATCGAGGAGATCTCCGGAGGCCGGCTGATCCTGGGGCTCGGGGCCGGCTGGCACGAGGCCGAGTACCGGGCCTTCGGATTCCCCTTCGACCACCGGGTGAGCCGCTTCGAGGAAGGGCTCCAGGTCGTCCACGGGCTGCTCCGCCACGGAAGGGTCGACTTCGCCGGACGCTACCACGAGGCGCGTGACTGCGAGCTCCAGCCCCGCGGCCCCCGCTCCGGCGGCCCGCCGATCCTGATCGGATCGACCGGGGCCCGCATGCTCGGGCTCGCGGCCCGCTACGGGGACCAGTGGAACGCGTACTTCCCGAAGACCAGGAACCAGCCCTCGGGCGTGGCCCCGCTCCGGGACCTGGTGGACGCCGCCTGCCGCGAGGCTGGCCGTGACCCGTCGACGCTCGGGCGCACGGTCGCCGTGTTCGTCGACATGGCGCCGGGACGCCGCGCGTCGCCCCCGCTTCCCGCTCACTGGGTCTTCGAGCCTCTGGCCGGCCCGCCCGAGCGTCTTGCCGAGGAGCTCCGCGCCTACGCGCGGGAGGGCATCGGCCACGTGCAGCTCTGGCTGGAGCCCAACACGCTGGAGAGCCTGGAGGCCTTCGCCCCCGTCCTGGAGCTCCTGGACCGGGGGCCCTGACGCGCGCCGGCGTGGAGGCCCGGTCCGGCGGGGCCCGAGCCCGGTATAATGCCGCCATGCACCCGGCCGCCGTGAGGGGCGTCGCCTTGACCGCTGCCGTCGCGGCGCTCACGGCGACCGCCGATTCCCAGACCCTGCCGCCCGTCGCCGCGGACGCGCCAGTGGCGGGGGCTCCCGCCGGGTGGACGCGCTTCACCCTCTCGAACGGGATCGCGGTCCTCGTCGCGGAGCGACCCGGCATCCCGATCGTCATCGTGCGCGTTGCCGTGGAGGCGGGCGGGGCGCTCGACCCGCCGGACCGAGGCGGTGTCGCCAACCTGACGGCGCTGCTCCTCACCCGCGGAAGCGCGACGCGGACGGCGCTCGAGGCCGACCGCGCCATCGAGTTCGTGGGCGGGAGTCTCGAGGGCGAGGGCGGCCGGGATGCCAGCGAGCTCACCCTCTCGGTGCTGCGCAAGGACCTCCCACTGGGACTCGACCTCCTGGCCGATGCCCTGCGGCGACCGGTTTTCCCGGACGACGAGTTCGAGCGCCGGCGCCAGGAGGTCCGGGCGTCGGTGCAGCGGTCGGAGGAGGATCCGGGAGCCGTCGCGGCCAGGGCCCTCAGGCGACTCGTGTTTCCGGGGCACCCATACAGCCGGCCCGTCGCGGGGACCGAGGCGTCGCTGGCCGACATCACGCGAGGGGACGTCGTGGCCTTCCACCAGGCCGCCTACCGGCCCGAGCGCACGATCGTCGCGGTGGCCGGCGACGTCACCGCGGGGAGGGTGCGGACGGAGCTCGCCGCGCGGCTGGGTGACTGGTCCGCCGCGGGAGCGGCCCCGACCGTTGCGAGGCCGCCGACGCTTGGACTGCCGTCGCGCACCGAGACGATCCAGCGGGGCCTGACACAGGCCACGATCATGCTGGGCCAGGCGACGGTCACCCGCGGGCATCCGGACTTCTATCCGTTGCTGGTCGCGAGCCAGGTGCTGGGCGGCGGCTCGTCCTCGCGCCTCTACACGCGCGTCCGCGAGGAGCGGGGCCTGGCCTACAGCGTCTACGCGCAGTTCGCGTCGGCCCGTCTGGGCGGCCTCTTCCTGGTCGAGCTGCAGAGCGAGAACGCGCGGGTCCGTGAGGCCCTGGCGGTGGTGCGGGACGAGCTGGTCCGCCTTCGCCGGGAGCGCGTGCCGGAGGAGGAGCTGGCCCGAGCGCGCGCATTTCTCGTCGGCAGCTTTCCCCTGGGGATGGACACCGCCGCGGACGTGTCGGGCCTTCTGATCGCGATCGAGCGGTTCGGGCTCGGGCTCGACTATCCGGCCAGGTTCCGCCGCGCGGTCTCCGCGGTGAGCGCGGACGACGTGCTCCGGGCGGTGCGGGCCCACTGGGATCCGGACAGCATGAGCCTCGCGCTGGTCGGCAATCTCCGCGAGGCGGGGCTCGGGACGCCCTGAGGAAGGACGAGTGGGGGATCATCGCGGCCGCCGTGCGGATGATCGGGATCTCCGGAGGCGTGCTCCTCTTCTTCAAGAGGAGCGGCTGGCTATGACCGCCGCGCCGGTCGGCTCGGGACGCCGCGGTGCCGCGAGGCCTGGCCGCCCGCACGGAATCGAATGGCAGGGTGGGGCATTTGGCCTGGCGCTGATCCTGGGCGTCGTGGTTCTCGGCGGCGCGCCCAGGCCTGCCAGCGCGCTCGTCGGGGACCTGACGCCGGCGGGCGAGGCCGAGGCGGTCGACGTGGGCATCGCGGCGATCACTCAGGAGGACTTCGCCGAGGAGTGGCAGCTCCGGCTGCCGGGCGGCGAGGAGGTCGCCGTCAGCACGCCCTTCTCCCGGCTCGCCCTCGCGGCCCGTCAGGCCGCGATGAAGGGCGAGCCGCTCACGGAGAAGCAGCGGAAGGAGCAGCTCGACCGCGGCCGGGGCCGGATCCAGCTCGTCGTCACGATGTACGGCCGCGCCCGAGACTTCGCGCGGTGGTATCAGCCGGCCCTGGTGGTGGGCGGGCGCGAGGTCAAGGCGACGTTCGTCCAGAACGAGCGGACGCCACTGCGCCTCGAGGACGGCCGCTATGCCGCGCGCAACGTGTACGTCTTCCCGCTGGAGGAGATCTCGGGGGGAGCGCCCGTGACCCTGGTGGTCCGCGGCGCGCCCCCGGATCACAAGGAGGTCCTGCGGTCCGCGCTGGACATCGGCAAGTTCCGCTGATACCAGGCCCGCCGACGCCCGCCACGTCCGGCCACATGTCACAGGAGAGGAGACCGATCTCGATGGTGACCAAGGAGCGCTTCACGCAGGGGATGACGTTCCAGCAGTACCTCGATCAGATGACGACCAACAAGGACAAGTTCCTGGAGACGCTGAGCGCGGTGCACGTCGCTCCCGAGGACCGGACCGCTCTCACCGGCCGTCGCGGAAAGCTCAATGTTCTCGTGCTCACCGAGGACTGGTGCGGTGACGCGCTGACGAACTTCCCGGTGCTGGCGCGGCTGGTGGACGGCGCGCCGAACGTCGAGATGCGGGTCTTCCTCCGGGACCAGAACCCGGACGTCATGGATCAGTACCTCAATCGGGGGATGTTCCGGTCGATCCCCGTCTTCGTCTTCTTCGACGACCACATGAACGAGCTCGCGCGCTTCATCGAGCGCCCGCCGAAGATCACGGAATACATGGAGCAGAAGCAGCTCGAGCTGCGCCGCCAGCTTCGCGCCCAGCACGGCGCCGAGTGGCAGCGCGCGGCCGCCGAGGAGATCCGCGCCCTCCTCGGATGAACGTCGCCCGCTTCCTCGAGACGAGCGCTCGTCGCTGGCCGGAGGCGCCGGCCCTGATCGCCGGGGACCGGCGCTGGGGCTAGGCCGACCTCGATCGTGAAGCGGGGCAGGTGGCGGCCGGCCTCGCCCGGCTCGGTCTCCGGGCGGGCGAGCGCGTCTGCCTCCACCTCGGAAACCGCCCCGAGTTCGTGCTGGCCTACTACGGCTGCCAGAAGCTCGGCGCCACCCCCGTCGCGCTCAACGTCACGTACGCGCGCGACGAGCTCGCCTACATCGTTCGGGACAGCGAGGCGGCGGCGATCCTGAGCGGGCCGCCGTTTGCCGCTCAGCTTCCCGCCTCCGCGGAGACGCCTTCGGTCCGGGCCCGCGTGGGGACCCGCGAGCCGGGCACGGTGCCCTTCGAGGCGCTGGTGACCGATGCGCCGCTCCAGTCTCGCGACCGCGAGCGCGAGGACGTGGCCGCCATCCTCTACACCTCGGCCACCACCGGCCGGCCCAAGGGCGTCATGCTCACTCACGCCAACGTGGTGTCGAACGCGTACGCGACGGCCCACCACCTCCGCATGACTCCTGCCGACCGTGGCCTCTGCGCGCTCCCGCTGTTTCACTGCTTCGGCCAGAACTTCATCATGAACGCCCTCGTGGCGGCCGGAGGAACGCTGGTCCTGCAGGAACGATTCGTGCCGGCCGAGTTCCTGGCGGCGATCGCCCGGCACCAGGTCAGCATCCTGTACGCGGTGCCGACGATGTACATCGTGCTCCTGTCGGCCGGTCTGGCGACCCATGACCTCTCGTCGATTCGGCTCGCGTTCTCGGCGGCGGCCATGCTTCCCGCTGACGTCGAGCAGCGCTGGACCGCGGCGACCGGGCTCCCGATCTCCCAGGGGTACGGGCTGACGGAGTGCTCGCCCTTCGCCACCTACAACCACGAGCACGACCACCGTCCCGGCTCGGTCGGGACGCCCATCGAGAACGTCGAGGTCCGAGTGGTCGACGAGCACGACCAGGAGCTGCCCGACGGCACGCTCGGCGAGATCGTGATCCGCGGCCCCAACGTCATGCGGGGCTACCTCGGGAAGCCCGAGGAGACCGCGGAGATCCTTCGCGGCGGCTGGCTCCATTCGGGGGACATCGGGTACCGGGATGGCGACGGCTACTTCCACGTCGTCGACCGGGTGAAAGACATGATCAACGTCGCGGGGTTCAAGGTGTTCCCGCGCGAGATCGAGGAGATCCTGTTCGAGCATCCGGCGGTGGCCGAGGTGGCGGTGCTCGGCCGCCCAGACCCGGTCAAGGGCGAGGTCGTCCGCGCCTGCGTGGTTCTCCGGCCCGGCGAGTCGGCGACGACCGACGAGCTGCTCGAGCGATGCCGGGGTCGGGTGGCGTCCTACAAGGTTCCGGTCGTCGTGGGGTTCCTCTCGACCCTGCCCAAGAGCCCGACGGGGAAGATTCTCAAGAAGAACCTTCGCTGACGCCGGATCCGGGCGCGGCGCCGGCGGCGGCAGCCTTCCGGAGGACGTGGTATCTATATGGGGGGCGCCAGGGCGGCGCCGGGAGGACACCATGCGGCAGTGGCTCGTGGCGGTGGGTGTGATCGGGCTCCTGACGGGCACCATCGTGCTGGCGCCGCTCGTCGAGGCGCGGGTCGGCGGAGGTGGATCGAGCGGGAGCCGTGGCTCACGCTCCTACTCCGCGCCCCGGGCTCCGCTCACCCCCTCCACGCCGGCCTCTCCGCAGCGGCCGGCGGCGCCGACCGCCCCCGGCTCGCTCGCCCAGGCTCCGCGCCCCGGCCTCTTCGGGGGATTCGGCGGGATGCTGGGCGGCTTCCTCCTGGGCGGGATGCTGGGTTCCTTGCTCTTCGGCGGGCTCGGCGGCGGCTTCGGCGGAGGCTTCGGGTTGATGGACCTCCTCGTGATGGGCGGGCTCGCCGCGCTCGTGATCTCGTTCCTCCGGCGCCGGGCACCCGAACCGGCTGCAGCCTCGGCGTACGGCGGCACGGTGCTGGCTCCCGCCGAGGCGAGGCCGGCTGGCGGCCCAGACGTTGCCCGGAGGGCGGCGCCGAGTGCTCCGTCGGCGCCGGACGAGGATCTGGCCCGGGGGGTCGAGCACATCCGCGCCATGGACCCCGAGTTCGACCCGTCCCGGCTCCTGAGCGTCGCGGGGGACCTGTTCGTCCGCCTCCAGGTCGGCTGGTCCGCGGGCGATCTCGCGGCCGTGCGCGCGCACCTCACCGACGAGATGGCCGTTGCCCTCGAGGGGGACCTGGCGCGCCTGCGTGAGCGTGGCCGCCGGAATCGCGTCGAGCAGGCCACCGTGGAGTCCATCGCCCTCACCGAAGCGTGGCAGGAGTACGGACGAGACCTCGTCACGCTGGAGATCCGGGCCGCCGCCATCGACTACGTGGTCGACGAGGCCACCGGGCGGGTGGTGGAGGGGAGCCCCACCGTACCGACGCGCTTTGCGGAGTACTGGACCCTGGTCCGGTCGGTGGGTCCGAACCCCTGGAGACTCGGGGCGATCCAGCAACCCTCCGCCTGACGACGGACGCGGGGGAGTCCCCGCTGCCGACGTCTCCGGGTCGTGTTACGCTTTTATACAGGCGGCCATGGCGCGGGTCGGTGTCCTGCTCGTGGATCCGGACCAGACGCTGGTGGGGGGTGTCCGCCAGGCCCTCGAGGGACACCCCTACGAATTGCGGCTGTCCGGCTCCACGGCCCACGCGCTGGAGGTCCTCGGGACCGGCGACGCCGAGGCCGTCCTGGTGAGCCTCGGCACGGGGGACCGCGAGAGGGCGGCCTTCATCACCGACCTCGCGGGCCGCTGGCCAGACGTGCCGGTCGTGGCCGTGACCGAGCCCGGCGGACGGGCCCAGGGGTTCCAGGCGCTCGGCGCCGGTGCCTGGGACTACCTCGAGCCGCCGGGCGATCTCCAGCCCGAGCGACTCCTCACGGTGCTCGCGGGCGCCCTCGAGCGCCGCCGTCTCCGGCGCGAGCTTCGCGGGCGCGGGGTGGCGGACACCCTGAATCTCGAGGCGCGTGAGCGCCAGGCGATCCTCGCCGCGCTCGAGTCGACGCGCTGGAACAAGCAGGCCGCCGCGCGCCTCCTGGGGCTTCACCGGCCGACCCTGTACGCGAAGATGCGGAAGCACGGGATCCCGCAAGCGCGCCCGCAGTGACCGAGGCCCCGCCTTGCGGGGGCCCGGAGCGTGTGCCACAATGAGCCGGAACGAGCGGCCCCCGATGCGGGGCCGTACGTATTTCGCCCAATCCGTACGCGCCAACGGGGGCGGCCCATGACGACTCCGACGACCGACCGAGGCCTCGAGGATGTGGTGGTCTCGACGTCCGAGATCTGCTTCATCGACGGCGATCGAGGGCGACTCCTCTACCGCGGCTACGACATCCACGACCTCGTCGAGCACTCCTCGTTCGAGGAGACAGCGGCCCTGCTCTGGAACGGCGCGCTCCCGAAGCGCGCGGAGGTCGAGAGCCTCAAGAAGGCCCTGGCGACCCAGCGGCGCCTGCCCCCCAAGGTCCTGACGCTCCTCCGCAGCCTGCCTCGGAAGTCGGACGCGATGGACGTCCTGCGGACTGCCGTGTCGGCGCTCGGGATCTACGACCCCGACGCCGGGGACGACTCCCGGGAGGCCAACCTGCGGAAGGCCGTGCGCATCCAGGCGCAAGTGCCCACGCTCGTCGCCGCGTGGAGCCGGATCCGCAGGGGCAGGGCGCCGATCCCGCCGAATCCCCGCCTGTCGCTCGCCGGCAACCTTCTCTACATGCTCTTCGGGAGGAAGCCGAGCCCCCTCGCCGAGAAGGCGATGGACGTCGCGCTCATGCTCCACGCCGACCACGAGCTGAACGCGTCGACGTTCGCGGCGCGGGTCACGGTGGCGACCCTGTCCGACATGCACTCGGGCGTGGTCTCGGGGATCGGCGCCCTCAAGGGGCCGCTCCACGGCGGGGCGAACGTCGGGGTGATGCGGATGCTGCTGGAGATCGGCGACGTGGACCGGGCGGAGACGTGGATCAAGAACGCGCTCGCCCAGAAGAAGCGGATCATGGGCTTCGGCCACCGCGTCTACCACACCGAGGACCCGCGGGCGACCCACCTCCGGCGCCTGTCCGAGCAGCTCGGGCGCGAGGCCGGCGAGCTCAAGTGGTTCGAGATGTCGCGGATCATCGAGCGGGTGGTGAACGCCGAGAAGACCCTGCACGCCAACGTCGATTTCTACTCCGGGTCGATGTACTACTCGATGGGCATCGAGCCGGAGCTCTACACCCCGATCTTCGTGGTGTCGCGGGTCTCGGGGTGGACGGCCCACATCCTCGAGCAGCAGGCCCACAATCGGCTGATCCGGCCGCGCGCCGAGTACCTGGGGTCGCGTCAGGCGACCTACGTCCCCGTCGACCGGCGCTGAGGGGCTCGGACGCCCCGAGATGGCCCCCGTCCCGTTCACGAAGGGACACGGGCTCGGCAACGACTACCTCGTCATGGAGGAGCGGGACCTCGGCTTCCCGCTCGGGTCGACGGCCATCCAGTGGATCTGCCACCGCAACTGGGGGGTGGGCTCGGACGGCATCCTCCTCCGTACCGGCTCGAGTGTCGCCGACGTGGGTCTCCGGATCTTCAACCCGGACGGTAGTGAAGCCGAAAAGTCGGGCAATGGGCTCCGGATCTTCGCGAAGTACCTGTGGGAGCGCGGGGGCCTCCGGAAGTCGCCGATGCGGATCGAGACGAAGGGCGGCGTCGTCGAGGCCGTGTGCCATCTCGACGGGGAGCGCGTCGATCAGGTCACGGTCGAGATGGGCCGCGCCACCTTCCGCGCGCCCGAGATCCCGATGCACGGGCCGGACCGTGAGGTCGTCGGGGTCCCCCTCCAGGTCGGGGACCGCTTCCTCACGGTGACCTGCGTCTCGGTGGGGAATCCTCACTGCGTCGTCTTCACCGAGAAGCTCGACGACGACGAGGTCCGCCAGCTCGGCCCGCGCATCGAGAACCACCCGTCGTTTCCCAACCGGACGAACGTCCAGTTCGCGCGCGTTGTCGGCCGGGACCGGGTGGAGATCCGGATCTGGGAGCGCGGAGCCGGATGGACGCTCGCGTCGGGCTCGTCGTCCTGCGCGGTCGCGGCGTCGGCGGTGCGCAACGGGCTGGTCGGAGGGCGGCTGACCATCCAGAGCCCCGGGGGCGAGCTGGGTGTGGACGTCCGCGAGGACTGGTCCATCCGCTTGCGGGGACCGGTCGCCGAAGTGTGTGAGGGGGCCTTGGCTCCCGAGCTGGTGCACGCCCTCC
Organism: uncultured Candidatus Rokubacteria bacterium; assembly: GCA_963812945.1. Lineage (GTDB taxonomy): Bacteria > Methylomirabilota > Methylomirabilia > Rokubacteriales > DASRDR01 > DASRDR01. Next base: position 428,473 of record CAWEXD010000008.1, read on the forward strand.
GCACCGGGGCGCCACTTCCCTTCGAGGGATAGGCCGTGCGCGTCGCGGGCTCGCGCTCTGCCCGGGGCTGACGTGCCCGGCCTGATTCCGAAGACGGCGTTCATCGGAATCGAGCACATCGCGCACCTCGCGACGGGGGGAGAAGCCCCGGTGCTCCGCGCGCACATCGAGGCGGCCACCCGGTTCCTTCTCGACAAGGGCGACGGCATGCCCGGCCGCGAGCGCTTCTTCACGACGGCGGCCAGGACGAAGGCGGCCCTGGCGCGGCGGCTGGGGGGGCGCCCGGAGGACATCGCGTTCCTGGGCAGCGCGTCCGACGGTCTCCACGTGGCGTCCGAGGGAATCGACTGGCGCCCAGGGGACAACGTCGTCGTGGGTCAGAGCGAGTTCCCGTCGGTCCTCCTCGCCTGGCAGCGGCTCCGGCCGCGGGGCGTGGACGTGCGGGCGGTCGGTCGGGGAGCAGTGGTGACCCACGCCGAGATCGCCGAGGCGGTCGACCGGCGCACCCGCGCGATCGCCGTGAGCCAGGTGAGCTATCTCACGGGCGCCCGCCACGACCTCCGGCGCCTGCGCGCCCTTGCCGATCAGGTCGGCGCCCGCCTGGTCGTGGACGCATCGCACGCGCTCGGCGTCGTTCCCGTGGACGGCGCGCTGTGCGATGTCGTCGTGGCGTGCTGCTACAAGTGGATCTTGGCCGTGCACGGCGTGGGCGTCTTCTTCGTGAACGGGCGCCGCTGGCCGGATCTCGGGCCGCCCTGGCTCGGCTGGCACGCGGAGATCCGGGACGACGACTGGCAGCGCCGCACGGACTACCGCCTGAAAGCCGACGGGGAGCGATTCGAGGCGGGCAATCCCCCATTCCTCCCCGTGTACGTTCTGGACAGCGCGCTGCGCGTCCTGGATGAACTCGATCCCCGGGCGGTCGAGGCGCACGTGCTCGCGCTCGGGGGGGGCCTCCGGGCCGGTCTGGTGAAGCTCGGGCTCCCGGTCATGACGCCCGAGGCGCCGGAGGAGCGGGCGGGCAACATCGTGTTCGCGAGCGATCGCGCCCTCGAGGTGGAGCGCCTGCTCCGGGAGGCCGGTGTGCTGGTCTGGGGCGGGGACGGGCGCGTGCGCCTGTCGGTGCACGCGTACAACGACGAGACCGATGTCGCGCGCGCCCTCGAGGCGCTCGGGAGCCTGGCGGCGCGCGGCGCCGTCTGAGTCCATGTCGGTCGGCGGGACGGTGGCGCCCGGCACCGCCCCGGTCCGCGAGGCGCACCGCTTCGACGTCTCCGCGCTCGAGCGATACCTGGCGGATCGGCTGGCGGCCTTCGCAGGTTCGCTCGAGATCCGGCAGTTCCTCGGGGGGCAGTCGAACCCGACCTACCATCTCCGCACGGCGAGCGGCGAGGAGTACGTGCTCCGGCGGAAACCTCCGGGGAAGCTCCTGCCCTCGGCGCATGCCGTCGAGCGGGAGTTCCGCGTGATCGCCGCGCTGCGGGGCACCGATGTCCCGGTCCCGGAGGCGGTCGTGCTCTGCGAGGATGCGAGCGTCATCGGGACGCCGTTCTACGTGATGCGCTACGTGCCGGGACGCGTGCTCCCGGAGATGGCCCTTCCGAGCCTCACGCCCGCCGAGCGGCGGGCGCTCTGGGACGACGCCGTCTCGGTGCTGGCGCGCCTCCACCAGGTGGACTGGCAAGCGGCAGGGCTCGCGGATTTTGGGCGGCCGGGCAACTACTACGCGCGGCAGCTCCACCGCTGGGTCGGACAGTATCGGGCGTCCGAGACCGAGGCCATCCCGGCGATGGAGCGCCTCATCGGGTGGCTGCCCGCCCACGTTCCGGTCGACGACGCCACGACGTTGGTCCATGGGGACTTCCGCATCGGCAACACGGTCGTTCACCCGACGGCGCCCCGCATCCTGGCGGTGCTGGACTGGGAGCTCTCCACGCTCGGACATCCGGTCGGGGACCTGGGCTATCTCTGCACGGCCTTCCGGATGCCACCGGGGATCGACGGCTTTCGCGGATCGGACCTCGCCGGGCTCGGCATCCCGTCGGAAGCCGACGTCGTGGCGGGGTATTGCCGCCTGACGGGCCGCGAGGGGATCCCCGGCTGGGAGTTCTACGTCGCCTTCGCGCTCTTCCGGCTGGCCGCGATCTGCCAGGGGATCATGGGGCGGGTGCGCGACGGCACCGCGAGCGATCCCGACGCGCGCCGGAGGGGGGAGCGCGCGCGCCCTCTGGCCGACGCGGCCTGGGCGGTCGTGGACCCGGTCGCGTAGCCGGCGGCGCGGGGGGGCGGCGCCTGATCGGCGCCGCTCAGGTGTGCTTCCGGAGCTCGAGCCGCCCGATCTGGCGGCGATGGACCTCGTCAGGCCCGTCGGCGAACCGGAGCGTCCGCGCGTGCGCCCACCAGTAGGCCAGGGGGAAAGCCTGGCTCACCCCGCCGCCGCCGTGCACCTGGATCGCCCGGTCGAGGACCCGGAGCGTCGTGTTGGGCACGGCGACCTTGATGGCGGCGATGGCCTGCTTGGCCGCCTTGTTGCCGACGGTGTCCATCATCCACGCCGCGTGGAGAACGAGCAGGCGGGCCTGGTCGATCTCGATCCGCGACTCGGCCACGCGCTCCAGGGTGACGTCGTTCTCGGCGAGCCGCTTCCCGAACGCGACGCGCTCCTGCGCGCGTCGACACATGAGCTCGATCGCCCGCTCGGCGACGCCGATCTGCCGCATGCAGTGGTGAATGCGCCCGGGCCCGAGACGACCCTGGGCGATCTCGAAGCCGCGCCCCTCGCCGAGGAGCAGGTTCGTCGCCGGCACGCGGACGTCCTCGAAGACGACTTCGCCGTGCCCATGAGGGGCGTCGTCGTAGCCGTAGACGGTGAGCATCCGGACGACACGGACGCCGGGGGTGTCCCGGGGCACGAGGATCATCGATTGCTGCTTGTAGCGGTCCGGGTTCCCCGGATCGGTCTTGCCCATGAAGATGATGAGCTTGCAGCGCGGGTCGCCGATCCCCGAGGTCCACCACTTGCGGCCGTTGACGACGTAGTGGTCGCCGTCGCGAGCGATGCGGGCCTCGATGTTGGTCGCATCCGACGACGCGACCGCGGGCTCGGTCATCGCGAAGGCCGAACGGATCTTCCCGTCGAGGAGCGGAGCCAGCCACTCGCGCTTCTGCTGAGGCGTGCCGTAGCGGACGAGCACCTCCATGTTGCCGGTGTCCGGGGCCGAGCAGTTGAACACCTCGGGCGCGATCGGGGAGCGCCCCATGATCTCGCACAGTGGGGCGTACTCGAGGTTGGTCAGGCCGGCGCCGTGCTCGCTCTCCGGCAGAAACAGGTTCCAGAGGCCGCGCTCGCGGGCCTTGGCCTTCAGCTCCTCGATGATCGGCGGCGCTTGCCAGCGCGTCGGCCCCTGGTCGAGCTGGTCGAAGAACGTCTGCTCGCTGGGGTACACGTGGCGGGTCACAAAGTCCGTGAGCTGCTCGACGTACTCCCGTGTGCGCTTCGAGTACTCGAAGTCCACGGCGCCGCCTCCCTCCCGCATGCCCGCCAGCGCGCTGACGGGCGCTGTCCTGCTGAGCCACACTCAACCATCCCCGGGCGCTTTCCGCAAGCACGCGGGGCGGCCTGGCCCGCGGCGCGGACGCCGCCCCGGGGGCCGGCCGGCCCCCGGGCCAGTTTGTCGTCCCCCGCGTTTTGTCGTACCATCGGGCGATGCAAGGTGGGGGTAGTGTGGGCCTGGGTCCGATGTCGCGAGAGGCGGCTCCGCCATGCAGACCCCGCTGATCGATCTCCTCCGGGGGGGCGTCCCCGCGCTCGCGGCATTCATCGTCGCGGTCGTGGCCATCCGGATCGTCTGCCGGCGTCCGGCTCTTCGCCGCCTCTCGTTCGCGCTCTCCGTCGCCGCCTTGACCGGAAGCGTGGCGCTCTTTCGAGCGCTGGTGCCGGGCGAGGCGCCGCTCGTGGAGCCGTACCTCCGCTTCCTGACGCTGTTCTCCATGGCGTACGGCGCCTTCAAGGTCCTGGAGGTGCTGGTCGTCGACCTCCTTCCGGGCCGGCGCGGCCCCGACCGGGCCCCGGCCATCCTCCGCGACGTCGTGGCGGCGGCGGTCGGCTGCCTCATCCTCGTGGTGCTGCTGCGGGCGAGCTTCGGGGTCGACGTGGCCGCGCTCGTCGCCACCTCGGCCGCCCTCTCGATCGTCCTCGGCCTGGCGCTCCAGGAGACGCTGTCGAATCTCTTCGCCGGGCTGTCGTTGATGCTCGAGCGGCCGTTCGAGCCGGGCGACTGGATCCAGATGGGCGACCTGACCGGGCGGGTCCAGGAGGTGAGCTGGCGCGCGGTGCGTCTCCAGCTCATCCGTCAGGAGGACTACCTGGTCGTCCCCAACAGCGTGGTGGCGAAGTCCCAGATCGTGAACATGAGCCAGCCGAGGCCGATCCACGGCCATGCTGTCGAGGTCAGCGCCCCCAACGGCGAGGCGCCCGACCGCGTGCGCCGGGTTCTCGTCGAGGCAGCGCGGGACGTCACCGGCATCCTCGCCTCGCCGCCGCCCAAGGCCCGGGTCGCGCGCTTCGACAGCACCGGGGTCGTCTACCAGCTGGTGTACTACCTCGACGACTATCCCCGGATCCACGACCTCCAGGGCGAGGTGCTGTCCCGGGTGTGGTACGCGTTTCGCCGCCACGGGATCCAGCTGCCGTACCCGGCCGCCGACGTCCATTGGCGCGACGCCGTCAAGGTCGCCGCCGAGGCGCGTGCCGCCGAGACGGGCCGGGTCGCCGAACTGCTCAGCGGGGTGGAGTTCCTCGAGGCGCTCACCTCCGAGCAATTCAGCCGGCTGGCGCTGGAGGCGCAGATCGTCCCGTACCCTGTGGGCGCGTCGGTCGTGCGCCAGGATGACGCCGGGGACAGTCTCTTCGTGGTGGTCGAGGGCCGGGTCGAGGTCTCGGTCCATGCGCAGGGAGGAGGTCCCGAGCAGCGTCTGGCCACGCTGGGGCCCGGCGACTACTTCGGCGAGATGTCCCTGCTCACGGGGGCGCCCCGGTCGGCGACGATCCGCGCGGCCGAGGAGACCCGCCTCGTGGTCCTGGGCAAGGATGCGATCAGGCCGCTGCTCGTCGCCGATCCGACGGTTCTCGAGCGCCTGTCCAAGACTCTCGCCCGCCGGCAGGCCGAGCGTGACGACGCGCTCCACCGTGCGGCAACCGCCGAGTACGAGGGGCCCGGAGCGGACCGGGCCAGCCAGTTGCTCGGGCTGATGCGGCGCTTCTTCGGTTTGATCGGTGGCGGCGACGTGAACGGTCGGGCGGCGCGCGGCTGACCGCGGGCACAGGAGGCTGGATGGCGGCCGAGCAGCAGAAAGTGGCTGAGAAGCCCCCGATGGGCTTGCAGCTGTCGTTGAAGCTCAAGCTCACCCTGCTCATCACGACGCTCCTGGTGCTGACGGTGCTGTTCGTGGGCGTCTTCCTGGTGCGTCAGCAACAGGAGAGCCTGACGAACGAGATGACCAAGCGAGGCCGCACGATCGCGAGGGATCTCGCGAACGCGTCGAAGAACCCCATCTTGTCGAACGACGACCTGACGCTGTCCCTCCTGGTCCAGGACGCCATGAAGGACCCGGACGTCGTGTACGTCACCTTCGTGGATGCGGAAGGCAAGGTGGTGGCCCACCCGGACCTCTCCCAGATCGGCCAGCGCGTCCAGCGGCCGAACGGGCTGCCCATGGCGACGGGCGACATCCAGGTCACGCCGTTCGTGGACCCGAAGCAGGGCAAGGTCATCGACTTCGCGGTGCCCCTCGTGTTCAGCAGGGTGTCGGTGGGCTCGCTGTACCTCGGCTTCAGCCGGAAACCCATCGACCAGGCTGTCGCGAGCGCGCGGAACTCGACGATCGTCATCAGCGCCGCAATGGTTGTGCTGGGGATCATCGGGGCCGTGGGCCTGGCCACTGTGCTGTCAAGACCGGTGATGCGTCTGGTGGAGGGTACGCGCGCGGTCTCGGCGGGGAACTTCCAGGTCCACCTGCCGGTTACCTCGCGAGACGAGATCGGCGCGCTGACCGCATCGTTCAACGAGATGGCGAAGAATCTCCGCGAGAAGGAGATGATCAAGCGGGCGTTCACGCGCTACGTCGCGCGGCAGGTCGTCGACGAGATCCTGAAGGACCCCGAGAAGCTGACCCTGAAGGAGGAGCGCCGGGACGTCACCGTGCTCTTCTGCGACATGCGGGGATTCACGTCGCTGGCCGAGCGCCTGTCGCCCGAGGAGGTCGTCGCCGTGCTGAACGACTTCTACACCCTGATGGTCGACACGACGGCCAAGAATGACGGTATCGTGGACAAGTTCCTCGGTGATGGGGTCATGGCCATCTTCGGCGCCCCGATCGTCCACGAGGATCACGCGTCTCGCGCGGTGAAGACGGCGGTTGCGATGCAGGCGGGCGTGGCCGAGCTCTCGAGAAAACGCGCTCGAGAGGGCAAGGACCCGATCGCGGTGGGTATCGGGGTCAGCGCCGGCGAGGCCATCGCCGGAACGGTGGGGACCGAGGATCGGATGGAGTACACGGTCATCGGGGACAGCGTCAATCTGGCGGCGCGACTCGAGTCGAACGCGAAGCCCGGACAGATCCTGATCAGCCAGCGGACCCACCAGAAGGTGGACGGCCTCGTGAACGTGCGGTCGCTCGGGGCGATCCGGGTGAAGGGCAAAGAGGAGCAGGTCGAGGTCTACGAGGTTCTCGGCCTCGCGCAGGGGGCGTGAGGCCGCGCGAGGGACCTGACGCCCCCGGCGCCGCGGGCCGTCCGATCGGCCAGAGGCTCGAGGGGATGCGGCGAGACGGTACGGAAACCCGAAGGAGACGTTGATGGACCGGGTCGACTGCGGACGGATGATGGTGCTGGGTATCGCGGTGACCGTGCTGACGGCTTGTGCGGCCGCGCCTCCCCCTTCCACGGGGGTCGCGCCTGCGCCGGCTCCGCCTCCGGCCGGCTCACCGGCCGCGACCCGGCCGGTGTCGCCACCGCCGGTTGCCGCCCGGCCGGCCCCGGGCCCGACTCGGCCCACCGAGCCGCTGCCCGAGTCGTTCGAGTCCGAGGACTTCGTGGTCGTGCTCGCGAAGGACGGCGACACGGCGGAGACCCTCGCCCGGCGGTTCCTGGGAGACGCGGCGAACGCGTGGATGATCGAGGACTACAACGGGACGGCGACGTTTGCCGCGGGACGCGAGGTGGTGATCCCGAAGCGGCCCTGGAACCTCGCGGGCGTGCAGCCGCGCGGGTATCAGCTCGTGCCGATCCTCTGCTACCACAACTTGGGCCCCCAGACGCGGGGCCGGCTCCTCATGTCCGTGAGCGCGTTCGAGGAGCAGATGCGGTACCTCAAGCACGAGGGCTACCACGTCATCACGCTGCGCCAGTTCCTGGAGTTCACTGCGCTCCGGCGCCAACTCCCACGGAAGACCGTCGTGCTGACGTTCGACGACGGGTGGAGGTCCTTCAAGGAGCACGCGTACCCGATTCTCAAGGAGCTCGGGTTCCCGGCCACGCTGTTCATCTACACGGACTTCATCGGCGCGCGGATCGCACTGTCGTGGCAGGAGCTGAAGGACCTGGCCCAGGAAGGCTTCGACATCCAGGCCCACTCGAAGTCACACGAGGACATGCGCCGGAAACCGACGGAGTCCGAGGAGGAGTACAACCGGCGCATGCAGGCGGAGCTGGTGCAGCCCCTCGGCGTATTCCAGCAGCGCATCGGACAGCCGGTGCGGATCCTCGCCTATCCCTACGGCGCCCACGACGATGGCGTGGTCAAGCGCGTCCGCGAGGCTGGATACGTGGCTGCCCTCGACGTCCGGCGCCAGGGCAATCCCTCGTTCACGCCCCCCCTGACGATCCATCGGGCCCAGATCTACTCCGAGATGAACATGGAGGACTTCGTCAGGAACCTCACCGTCTTCAGCGAGGAGACGATCCGCTGATGTCCGGCCGGCGCGTCCGCTCCGTTCTCGTCGGGATCCTCGCCCTCTTCCTGGGGGCCTGCGCTGCCGCGACGCCTCCGCCCGCCGCGACGCCTCCGGCCCCCGGGACGCCGGCCGCAGCTGCGCCGCCGCCCCAGCCTGCCGCTCCGGCTCCCCCGCCGACAGCGGCGCCGGCCCCGGTGCCCCTGACGCCGCGCCAGCAGCTCGCGGCGGGGCGCCGGGACCGGGCGCAGCGCCTCGAGCGCGCCGGCGAATTCCGCCAGGCGCTCGACGAGTGGAAGATCGCCACGACGATCGATCCCGCTGACACGGCCGCCCAGGAGGGTCGCCGGCAGCTCGCGGCGCGGATGGAGCGGTCGATCGGCGAGCGGCTCGGCCAGGGACGGGAGGCCTTGGGAAAGGGGGAGCATCTGGAAGCGCGTCGGCACTTCCTGGCGGTCCTCGCGATGGACCCCTCGAACCAGGCCGCGTTCACGGCCCTCCAGACCGACGTGAAGGAGATCCGTTTCGTGCCGCACACGGTCAAGGCTGGGGAGACCCTGGCCACGATCGCCGAGCGGTACTACGGTGACCGCGCCCGATCCGAGGTGATCTGGGAGACGAACCAGCTGCCCCCGAATCCCCGGCTCACCGCCGGCATGCAGCTCAAGATCCCCGAGATTCCGGGCGTGCCCTTCGTTCTGCCGGAGCTGCGTCCCCGTCCGCCTGCGGACGCCGTGGCCCGGCCCGACGTGACGGTGCCTGACTCCGCTCGACCGACCGAGACCGTCGAGATCAATCCCCTTCTGGTGGGCGCCCGGGAAGCGCTCGAGAAGGGTGAGTATCAGGTGGCACTGGCCGACGTGGACCGCGTGCTTGCGAGCAACGCCCAGAACCCCGACGCGGCCGAGCTGAAGAAGGCCGTCTTGTACGGGCTGGGGAAGACCCAGCTCGGTCAGCGCAAGTACGACGAGTCGGCCCGGACGCTCAACCAGCTGGCGCGGCTCGCGCCGAACTACCAGGACTCGCCGGCGCTGCTGCGGCAGGCGCGGGAGCGTGCGGCCCAGCAGCACTACTCCCAGGGGCTCCAGCTCTACCGCGAGGAGAAGCTCGAGGAAGCGATCTCGCAGTGGAAGGCAGTGCTCGAGTACGAGCCCGAGCACACGAACGCGAAGAAGAACATCGAGCAGGCGGAGCGGCTGCTGCGGAGCCTACAGCAGCGGCAGCAGCCGAAGAAGCAGTAGACTAGCCGGCCGCCTCGGTTCCGAGGATCGCCAGGAAGTGCTTGACGATCTCGGGGTCGAGCTGGGAGCCCGCGCCCTCCTGGAGTCGTCGCGTGGCCTCCTCGGGGGAGAGCGCGCGGCGGTACGGGCGATGGTGTGTCATCGCCTCGTAGGTCTCGGCGACCAGGATGATCCGGGAGAACAGCGGAATCTCGTCGCCGCGGAGGCCCTCGGGGTAGCCGCTGCCGTCGAACCGCTCGTGGTGGTGGCGGACGGCCCGGGCGATCTCGGCCAGCGCCGGTTCGGCCCCGAACACCGCGGCTCCACGCACCGGGTGGACCCGCACCTCCTCCATCTCGTCCTCGGCGAGCACCGAGGGCTTGCGGAGGATGTACTCGGGCGTCGACAGGTAGCCTACGTCGTGGAACGCGGCCGCGACGAACAGCATGAGGTGCTCGCGCGGGGGCATTCCCATGGAATCGGCGATCCGCTCGCAGTAGGCTGCGACCCGGGACGAGTGTCCCGCCATGTAGGGGTCGGACGCGTGGGTGGCGTCGGCCAGGGCGCGCACGACGTGGAACAGGAGCTGCTCGCTCTCGCGATCGAGATCTCCGCGCTGCGCCACGCTCGCTCCCTTCGTCGCTGCCGTCGCTGGGCGCTCATCGCGCCGGACGCATTTGCAGGGCTTGGCGGACACTCTAGCCCTGACCCACGACCAGACGCAAGGGAATCCCAGGGCTCCGGCGCGACGCCTGGCCAGAACGCGAGCGGGGGCCCCTATAATACCGGGCTGTGAGCGACCCCATTCCGGCCTGGGCGTGGGTTCTGATCGAGGACTTCGTGGACCGGTCCCTCGAGGGGCGCGGCCTGCCCCATCCAACGGCGCGGGACACGCTGGCCGAGGTGGCGCGCCTGTGGCCGGACCTCTCGTGCACGATCCTGGTGCAGGAGCCGTGGCAGGGGACGGTCCGATTCAAGCGGCTCCTTCGTCTCCGCGGCGACGAGATGCGGCCGTTCCTGGACGCGCCGGACGCGTTCATCCGGGAGCGGTTCGGCGGCGGGAAGTTCAAGCTGAACATCCATCACGGAATGCACTTCGTGAACACCAAGAACTTCAAGCCCGAGGGTCCGCCCCGCTGGCGCGAGGTTCCGGAGCTCGTGGAGGAGTGACATGGCCGAGGGCTTGACGCGCCCCCCGGACGCGCGGGGCGGCCCACCGTTCCCTCGCGCGGCGCCGCCTGAGCGGAAGGGTGCCCTGAGTCGCGACCGGCTGCTGCGGCCCCGGTGGCTGGTCTGGCTGGTCGTTGCCTGGGGTGTCGCGATCGCCGCGGCGCCGCGGCCCGGCGAGGGAGCGCCGCTTCCGCCCGCGCGCGCGGAGGGCGCGTCCGGCGAGCTGGAGCGGGCTCGGACCGCCCTGGAGCATCGCCGCGTTCAGGCCGAGCTCGAGGCCCTCGGCGTGTCGGAGTCGGAGGCGGCCGAGCTCTGGGGGCGCCTGACTCCGGCCGAGCGGGCGGAGCTCGCGGCCCGGGTCGACGAGCTCCGCACCGGCGGGAACCCCCTGGCGGCGGGCGTGGCGATCGCCATCATCGTGGCCATGGCCCTGATCCTGGCCCTCGAGCTGATCGGGCGTCGCGTCATCTCGCGGCCGTGACCGTCCGGCGCGACGCGAGCGGCGCCCTGGTGGCCGTGCCGGCCCGGCCCGCGCGCATCGTGTCCCTCGTGCCGAGCATCACGGAGCTCCTGTTCACGCTGGGGCTCGAGGGTCGGGTCGCCGGCGTCACGATCTTCTGTAGCGAGCCTCGAGATCAGGTCGCCCGGACCCCGAAGGTGGGCCGAGAGAAGGACCCGGATCCCTCCCGCATCCGCGCGCTCCAGCCCGACCTCGTCGTCGCCAACATGGAGGAGAACCGACGCGACGTGATCGAGGCCCTTCGGGCGGAGGGGGTGACCGTGTGGGTCACCTTCCCACGGACGGTGGCGGAGGGAATCGAGCTGATCCGGGAGCTCGGCACGCTGACCGCGACGGACGACGCGGCGGCCGCGCTGGCCCGGCCACTGGAGACCGCTCGCGCCAGGACTCTCGCGCGAACGGCCGAGCGGCCGCGGACCCGCGTCTTCTGTCCGATCTGGCGTGGACCCTACATGACGGTCAACCGGGACACGTACGTCAACGACGTGCTGGAGACTTGCGGAGGCGACAACGTGTTTGCCGCCAGCTCCGCCCGATATCCGACGGTCACCCTGGAGGAGGTGCGCGCGGCCGCGCCCGACGTGATCCTGCTGCCGGACGAGCCATACCGATTCCGGGACCCGCACCGCGCGGACTTCGCCGCTCTGACGGACATCCCGGCCATCCGGTCGGGCCGGGTCCACCTCGTCGACGGCAAGCTGCTCAGCTGGTACGGACCCCGGATCGGCGAGGCGCTCGACCGCCTCCCGGACCTCCTCGCCGGCGGCGCAGGGCCCCCCGCCTGAGAGGGCGAGGCGCGCGGTCTCGTCGCGGCCGGGCCTCGAGCAGGAGCTCGACCTCGACCGGCATGCCTCCGGCGAGCCCCTGCGCTGGCCGCAGCCAGATCGCGGGAGGCGCGCCGGCCGGCAGCACGCGCGACAGGAGTCGGAGGCTCTCCTCGAGGAGGGCCGGATCGAGACCGTCAGGCGTCGTGGTCGCGACGAAGGCGGTCAGAACGACGCAGCGGTACCACGTGAGCGGCCCGACGGTCGCGCAGGCGGAGGCCAGTGCGTTCTGGGTCGCCAGGCGGAGCGCCCTTCGGGTGTCTCCGAGCGACACCGACTGGCCGACTCGGCCCACATACGCCAGCCGACCCCGGCGCTCGGGATCGTGCCCGGAGACGAAGAGCCGCGCGCCCGCGCGAAGGGCCTGGACGTACTGGTCACGCGGAGGCGTGGGAGCGATGCCGGCAAGCGGGTCTCTTGCTGGCCGGTGCCGTCGGGAGCGGTCGGCGCGCATGGGTCGCGCCTAGCGCCGGCGCCCTGCCGGCCGGCGGGGCGAGCCCCGCCTGGCGTGGGCGGTGAGACGGCCCCGCGGGGCGCTCCCCGGACCGTTCGTGGAGACCTCCAGGATCATCTCGATCTCGACGGCGATTCCGAGGGGGAGTGAGCCCACGCCGATCGCCGAGCGGGTGTGCCGGCCGTGGTCGCCGAAGACCTCGACCATGAGGTCGGAGCAGCCGTTGATCACCTTCGGGTGGTCGACGAAATCCTCCGGGCACCGGACCATTCCAAAGAGCTTGACGACGCGCCGCACGCGGTCGAGGCTGCCGAGAGCATCCCGGGCCGAGGCCAGGAGGTTCAGGCCCGTCAGGCGCGCCGCTTCCCGTCCCTGCTCGACCGTGAGGTCACGGCCGACCGTGCCCTGGTGGAGGACGCGCCCGTCCCTCAGCGGTCCGTGGCCGGAGAGAAACAGAAGGTTGCCCGAGCGGACGGCCGTGACGTAGTTCGCGATCGGCTTCGGGGTGACCGGAAGCTCGAGACCGAGCTCCTTCAGGCGCGCTTCTGCTCCCATCGTCAGTTCTCGCTCGCTGGAGGTGGAGGACTGCCGGGGAATCATGGCATGCCGATGACGGCGGTCCGCCGACGGCGAAGAGCCAGGAGCGCTCCGATGCACAGCGCCGCGAAGCCCAGGTAGGTAGCGGTGTCGCCGACCCGATCGGCGAGCCACCCACAGAGTGGGGCCCCCACGGCGTGACCCAGCGCCCACGCGAGGTTGGCGAGCGCGATCGCCAGCACGCTGTCGAGGCCCGCGGCGTCGGCCGCCCGGGTGAGGAGCGCCATGCCGGGCACGAGCGTCGCGCCGAACGTGATCGCCGCGGCCACCACGAGCCCGGCCACGATCCAGGGCTGCCCGGCGACGGCGAGCCCGAGGAGCACGGTGATCGCGCCGATCAATCCGGCGGAGACCGGCGCGAGCGCTCCCTGACGGTCCGCCCAGCGCCCGAGCAGCGGGTGCACGCTGGCTTCCAGGGCCGCCGCCGCCGCGTACAGCGCCCCGAGCCACCCGGCGCTCCAGCCCTGTGCCCCGAGCGCGAGCGGCACCAGGACGCCCAGCACCGCGAAGAGGAGCGGCGCCAGCAGGATCAGACCGAGCGGAACCCAGAGCGCCCGGATGCCCAGAGCGGCGGTCAGCGTGACACGCCCTGGCTCGACGCCGGGTTCCCGCGACGCCACGACGCACGCCGCGAGCCCGACGCACGCGGCGGCGACGGTCCCGAAGGCCGGACCGGTCCCGATCCACGCGGCGGCGGCGCCCAGCGCGGGGCCCAGGAACGCCCCCGCCACCGCGGCCGAGACCGCAATACCGATCAGCTCGCCGCGCCGCTCGGGCGCTGCCGTGCGGGCGAGCCATCCGACGGCGGCGGTCCACGAGCACGCGCTGCCCACGCCGGCCGCGAACCTGGTGAGCACCAGCACGCCAAACCGGCTCCCGAGTCCGAACGCGACACTCGAGACCGCCGTCAACCCGAGCCCGAGGAGGAGCGTCGGTCGGATGCCCACGCGCGAAGCCAGGAGCCCGCTCGGGAGCGCTGCCACCAGGACGCCGGCAGCGAACGCGCCGGCGAGCACGCCGACCGCGGTCTTCGTCAGGCCGAGCGCCTCGGCGTAGTCGGGCAGGAGCGGGGAGAGGACGGCGAAGAACACCGTGTCGACGAGGACGATCGCCGCCACGAGAGTCAGAAGTCCGGACACCTGGCCATTCTACCCGTCCCCGTCCAGCTGCGCGGGCCGAGCGGCGCCGTCGGGAGAGACGATCTCGCCGAGGACGGCGTTCCCTGACGTTGACGGCGTGCGAGCGGCATGGTACGACCGGCGCCGTGCAGGACTCGTCCGCCCGGCCGGTGGCGCCCCGTGAAGCGGCCTCGGTGATCCTCGCGCGTGACGCGTCCGACGGGGTCGAAGTACTGCTGCTCCAGCGGCACCCGAACAGCCGATTCTCACCCGGGGCCTTTGCGTTCCCCGGGGGACGCGTCGAAGGCGCCGACGCGGCGCCCGGTGTCGAGGTCAGGTGCCAGGGGCTCGATCGGGCCGAGGCCGCCCGCCAGCTCGCGGATGTCCGCCCTCCCGAGCGGGCGATCGGGTTCTGGGTGGCCGCCCTGCGCGAGGCGTTCGAGGAAGCGGGCATCCTGCTGGCGTACGGTCCGGACGTGCGCCCCGTGGACGCCAGGATGCTGGACGAGGCCCGCGCCCACCGGGCCCGCTGCCGCGAGGACAGCACCCGGTTCGGGCAGCTCCTGGTCGACCTCGACCTGTTCCTCGCCACCGACCGCGTGGCGTATTGGGCACACTGGATCACTCCGGAGGAGCGGCCCATTCGGTACGACACTCGTTTTTTCGTCGCGGCGGCGGAACGGGATCAGGTCCCTGATCCCGACGGACACGAGATGGTGGCGGCGCGCTGGACTGTGCCGGAGGCGGCGCTGGCCCGGCACCGCGCCCGCGAGCTCGTGCTCCCGGTCCCGACCCAGCGCATCCTGGCCACGCTCTCCGAGCATCGAGGCGTGGACACGCTCCTGGCGGCAGCCCGCGGCCGCGAGGTCCGTCCGGTTCGCCCGCGCATCGTCCGTGACGCCGCGGGCGAGCGGATCCTCCTCCCGGACGATCCCGGGTGGTTCTGAGCGCCGGCGTCGCCGACGCTTCGGGTAGAATCGGAACAGCGATGGGGACGACCAGATCGTTCACGTTCGCCTTGGCGCTGGCCGGCTTCGTCCTCGGCCTGACGGGGGCACGCGAAGCCGAACGCGCCGACGCGCAGCCCACCGCTCCGGGCCCGGCCAGCTCCCGGCCGCCCGCGCCGGTTCACACCCACGGGACTCCGAAAGGCTGGCGCTTCACCTGGCCGAAAGGCGACCCGGCCAAGGGTCGAGACGTGTTCCGGAAGCTCGAGTGCTACAGTTGCCACGAGGTGCGGGGCGAGCGTTTCCCCGCGTCGACCGAGTCGGGGCGGGCCGGGCCCGAGCTGTCCGCCATGGCGCCGCGCCACCCGCCGGAGTACTTCGCGGAGTCGATCATCAACCCCGGCGCCGTCATCGAGCGGGACCGCGGATACGCGGCCCCCGACGGGTCATCGAAGATGCCCTCATATGGTGACTCGCTGACGATCCAGGAGGCGATCGACCTCGTCGCCTTCCTGCGCCAGCTCAAGCCGCCCGCCGCCCCTGCCCGCGGCCACGGCGGGCATTCGAGCCCCTGAGGCGACGGCTTCCGCTGCCCGCCGTCTCGTGATCGGGCGGGTGACGCTCGAGCTACTGCTGCGGGGGCCGGCTCGCTTCCCCCACGCGCACGAGGGCCACGTAGAGATGATGGGCCTCGTGGAGCAGAAAGAAGTCGAGCCATCCGGCCACATCCAGCTCGCCGAACGTCGGATGGAGACCGGTACGTGCACTCTCGGTCTGAGACAAGGAGCCCACGAGGGCGATCAGCTCGCCGCGGAGGGTTCGCAGACGGTCGACCACCTCGTCCAATGGGAGCGCCGCCCAGGTGGGCCAGTCCGGGTCCTCCTCGGCACGGTAGCGACCGAGAGCCGGGCAGTCTTCCGTCAGGAGGCGCCGGAGGCGCGCGAGGAAAACGGCGTGGTGGCGGGCCAGGTGGGCGAGATTCTCTCGAGCCGACCACTCCTCCGGGCGGGGCCGCGCCTCGACGGCCCCGGGCGCCGCGCGGGCGAGCACGAAGCCGACCGACTCGAGCTGAGTGGTCAGTCGTCCCACGAGCGAGGCCGGGACGCCCACGATGTCCCTCCCTTCGCCGGAGCCGCTCAGATGAGGCGCCGGACCATGGCGAGCGTGAGCCCGTGAACGCCGAGGGCGCCCGCCGACGCCAGCGCGTAGGTGGGCGTGACGGCCAGGCGATCCAGAAGCCCACTCACGATCAGCATGAACGTGGCGAAGCCGAACGAGCCCAGCACCATTCCACGCAGGAGCTGCACGGCCGCCGGCGCGCCCTGCTCGCGGTGCGTGAAGACGGCCAGCAGCGCGCCGAACACGGGGATCGGGGACAGGCTTCCCGCGAGGGCCGGGCCCAGCCCCTCCGCCAGGCCGGTGAGGACGAGGACCAGCATGGCCGCGAGCGCCATGCGGACTGCCAGGTCGCCGGCCAGGAGACGCGGCGCCGGGCCGACCGGCGCACCGCCCCCCATGACCGCCCCCACGCCCGCGAGCACCGCACAGACGAAAGCGAACGCGAGCCCGAGCGGGAGCGTCAAGTCCCGGAGCGCGAGCGTCGACACCGCGAAGGCGGCAAGCGCGGCGGCGAGGCAGCCGCCCCATGCCGTCCATCTGGCCGCCGCGCCGTAGGCCAGGCAGAACGCCGCGAGCGAGACGAGTCCGAAGAGCGTGCCCAGCGCCGATCGGGCGGCAAAGTCTTCGCCGTGCTCGAGGGCGAGGATGATGGAGACGGGGCCGGAGGTCAGCGGCAGCCCGGCCAGCCAGCCGCCGGCGGCTGGCCCCCAGCGGCGTCCCGCGAGCGTCGCGAGGAGGATGAGGACGGGGGCCAGGAGGAGCTTGAGGACCGTGGTCGTCGCCACGGGCTCTACCCTCTCACAGCCGTGCGCGCCTGCCCACCATGAGCCGAACGCCCCCGCCATCGCCGGCTGCGGGCGGCCCGGGGGCGCGAACCCTTCGGATCGGGGCGGCCTCGGCCGTCTCCCTGGTGGCGCTCGCCGCGCTTCAGGTGCTCTGGGCCTCCCGCGGCTGGCGGCTCGTCCACGACGCCCCGATCATGCACTACGTCGCCTGGCAGATCCTCGAGGGCGCCACGCCCTACCGGGATCTCTTCGACATGAACTTCCCCGGGGTGTACGTGGCGCATCTCCTGGTGCTGGCGACTCTCGGATCCGGTGATCTGGCCTTCCGCCTGTTCGACGTGGCGCTGCTGGGCGTCACCGGGGCCGGCCTCTGGGCGGCGCTGCGCTCCTCCGGGCCCTCGGGCGGTCCGGCGGCGGCAGCGCTCTTCGGGCTCTACCACGTCGCAGGCGGCCCATGGCTCGCCGGACAGCGCGAGCTCCTGCTCTGTGCGCTCCTGGCCTGGAGCGCGGCGGGTGCGATCGCCTGGACCGGCGCGTCGTCCCGGGCACGCCCGAGGCTGCTCGGCGGGACGGCCGTCGCCCTGGGCGCCGCGGTGTGGGTGAAGCCCCACGCCGCGTTACTGGTTCCGCCTCTCGCGTGGTGGGTGTGGTCCCGGTGTCAGGGGCCGATGCGCATCCGGGCCCTGGTCACCGTCGGCGCCGGGCTGGCCCTCCCGGGCGTGGCGTTCTTGGCGTGGCTCGGCTGGGCGGGCGGCCTCGCCGCGTTCATGGACATCACCCTCGGTTACTTGATCCCGCTCTACAGCCGGCTCGGGCGGAGCGAGCTGGTTCGGGAGCTCGCGGAGCGGGACTATGGCCTCCTCGTGCTCCTCGGGCTCGCGGTCTGGGCCGGCCTCGGCGCCACTGTTCTCACGCTGACCCGACGGCGCGGGGCCCTCGCCGTGCTGGCAACGGGACTCGGCTACGGGGCAGCTCACTTCTGGCTCCAGGGACGGGGATGGGAGTATCACTTCTACCCCTTGGCGCTCTTCGCGGTCGCGGTCGGCGGAGCCGGGCTCGGCGCGTCCGTGGCCAGCCGGCGTGGCTGGCTCACGGCGACGCTGGTGATCGCGCTGGCCGTCACGGCGGCCGCTCTCTGGACGAAGGGGCAGCGCAACCTCGCCCCCGCGTGGATCGAGGCCAAGACGACGCGGGTCGGGCGGGTGTCGGCCGCTCTCGAGCCGCTCGTCGCCACCGGGGGGACCGTGCAGGTGCTGGACACGACCGACGGCGGCATCCATGCGCTGCTCCGTGTGAAGAGCCGCCAGCCCAGCCGGTTTCTGTATGATTTCCACTTCCACCACGACGTGGGCCATCCGTACGTGCGCCGCCTTCGGGCAGAGCTGATCGGCGCGCTGCGGGCGCGGCCACCGGCGGCCGTCGTGGTCTTCGCGCAGGGGTGGCCGGCGGGCGGGTACGAGCGCGTGGCGGGGTTCCCCGAGCTACAGGACTGGCTCTCGACCGGGTACCGGCTCGCGGAGGAGGGCGATGGCTATCGGCTCTACGTCGGGCGGGCCGCACCTCGCTAGGACACGGCGCGAGGCGATCACGCGGGTCGTCGAGGCCTACGACGACTGGCCGATCCGCGCCTATTCTCGCGCCCGCTTCCTCATCCTGCGCCAGCGATTCCTCGACGAGATCGGCCAGTACCTGCCCGCGTCGGGGGACGTGCTCGATCTGGGCTGCGGCTTCGGGCTCTTCTCCCTCTACTACGCCCAGCTCCGACCGAGCCTCCGTTTCCACGGCGTCGACCTGGACGCCCGGCGCATCGCCATCGCGCGGGAGGCGGGGCGGCGGCTGGGGCTGGCAAACGTCGAGTACGCGGTCGGTGACGCGCGGGACTTCCGCGCGCCGCAGCCGTACGCGGGCGCCTACATGCTCGACATCGTGCACCACGTGGAGCCCGCGGCCGTGAGGCCGCTCCTCACCGAGCTCCACGCCGCGCTGATGCCGGGCGCGAGCCTGCTCGTGAAGGACGTCGACCGATACCCTGCGTACAAGCGGTGGTTCACGCACGCGCTCGACATCCTGATGAGTCCGGGCAACCCGCCGCACTACTGGGCCGCCGACGCGCTCCAGGCCGAGCTCCAGCAGGCGGGGTTTCGCGTTCACCGGCATCTCATGGTCGACTTCCTCCCGTACCCGCACGTGCTCTACGTGTGCCGGAAGCCGGAGCGCTGACGGGAGCGGGAGGGCCGACTACGCGGTGGCGTCCGGGTCGAAGAGCGGGGGCGCGGAGAGCGCCGCCGCGAGGACGGGCAGCGTCCCGTTGGCGCCGGTCAGGACCAGGACGACCCGCCGGCCGCGGAGCTCGTCCCGGCGGGCCCACGCGGCCGCCAGCCCGGCGGCCCCGGCGGGCTCGACGAGCACGTGACCGTGCTCCACGAGCGCGCGGATCGCCCCGAGCAGCATTGCGTCGGAGACGGTGACCGCGTCGTCGACCCAGGTCCAGAGCCCCTCGAGCGCCAGGCGGGCCGGGATCCGGCACGCGAGGCCGTCGGCGACGCTGTCGATCGGACGCTCCACGGCGCGGCGGGCGTGAAAGCTCTCCGTCATCGCGGGGGCGCCCGAGGACTGGACCGCCACGACGCGGGCGCTCGCCTGGACGCTCTTGAGCGCGACCGCGCAGCCGACGGCCAGGGTGCCGCTGCCCATCGGCACGAAGAGGACATCGATCCCCGGGAGGCGCTGGGCGACCTCGAGGCCGACGGTGCCCGCCCCCTCCATGACGTCGAGGCTTTCCCCGTCGTCCACGAAGAGAAATCCGCGCGAGGCCGCGAAGCCCTGGGCCGCTGCCTTGGCCTCGTCGATGTCCGCACCGGCTTCGTGGACGGTCGCGCCCAGCGCCTCGATCATCCGACGCTTGACGGGATTGGCCCCGTGGGGGAGGAAGATATGGGCGTCGGAGCCCACGGCTCTCGCCGCGTACGCGACGCCCTGCCCGTGATTACCCGTCGAGGACGTGACCGCCCCCTGGGCGGCGCCGGTCTCTCGAGCCCGGAGGAGGGCGGTGAGCCCTCCGCGCAGCTTGAACGACGCGATCGGGCTCACCGTTTCGTTCTTGAGCCAGACGTCGGCGCCCAGCGCTCGCGAGAGGAGCTCGGATCGGACGAGCGGTGTTTCCGGGACGTGCGCGCGGAGGGCGACGTGGGCCCGCTCGATGCCGCTCTGGTGGGGAAGGCGCAGCGGGATCCGTGGCGTGGCCATCCTCGCCCGCCTACCGGTTTCCCCGAGCGTAGCCGGTCATGGGGTAGAATTTTCGCATGGATCCGCAGCTCGATGCGGCCCTCCAGCGGGCGAGCTATCTGTACCTCACGACCTACGGTGCCTCCGGAAAGTCCGGCACCGTGCCCGTCTGGTGCTGGTACGACGGCCGGGACGCCTATTTCACAACCCATCGCGAGAGCCTCAAGGCGCGGCGGATCCGTGAGACCGGCCGCGTGAGGGCGCGCGTCGGAGCACCGGACGGACCGGCCTTCGAGGGCCAGGCCGAGTGGGTCGACGGGCGGCCGGACCTCGAGGCCGCCCTCCTCCGCGCGTACCGGAAGAAGTACTGGATTCTGGTCCCGTTCTGGATGGGGCGCTACATCCGACGTCGACTTGGCACCAAGGAGAGCGTCCTGGTCCGTGTCACTCCGGGGGGCACTGGATCGTCACGTGGCCACGCGGCGTCCGGGGGCTGTTGACAGGCCGACCGTTAGCTTTCTACCGTAGAGGGATGAGCGGAGCCGGGTTCGAAGAGCTTTCCCGCGCCCACGAGCGAACGAAGGCGGATCTCGCCCGTGCGACGCGGGAGCTCCGCGAGCTCATCGGCATCGGCGTCCGACTCGCCGCGGAGCGGGACACCGAGGCGCTCCTGGACCTCATCCTGACGACCGCCCGCGAGATCACCTGGAGCGACGCCGGCGCCCTGTACCTGCTCGACATGGACGGGACCGGTAGCCGCTGCCTCCGCTCGACACTGGTCCAGAACGACAGCCTGCCGGTGGCGGTCAAGGAGCACGCCCTCGCGATCGACGCCCACAGCGCGGCCGGTTACGCGGCGCTGAGCGGGGAGGTGATCAACCTCTCGGACGCCTATGCCCCGCCTCCCAGGGCGCCCTACAGCATCGACCACACCGTGGACCAGCAGACGGGCTACCGCACGAAGTCGATGCTCGTGGTGCCGATGAAGACGCCCAAGGGCGAGGTCATCGGCGTGCTGCGTTTGATCAACCGGCGGCCCGATCGCGCCCGACGCTTTGGGTCCCTCGACGACATCGCCCGGGAGGCCGTCCCGTTCTCCGCGCGCGCGCAGGACCTGGCGATGGTCCTGGCCGCGCAGGGCGCGGTAGCGCTCGAGAACAGCCGGCTCTACGCGGAGCTCCGGGCGGCCCTGGCCAGGGTGGAGGAGTCGCAGCAGCGGATTATCCAGAACGAGCGCCTCCGGGCCCTCGGTGAGATGGCGGGCGGCGTGGCCCACGACTTCAACAACGTCCTCGCGGTGGTGGTGGGCCGCGCCCAGCTCCTCCAGCGTCAGGTGGCGCCGGATCTGCGCCGGCAGCTCGCGATCATCGAGCAGGTCGCCCAGGATGGCGCTCAGACGGTCCGTCGCATCCAGGACTTCGCTCGGATGCGACGTACGCGGCCCTGGCAGCACGTGGACGTCACCGAGATCGTCCGCGAGGTGGTGGAGGCGACCCGCCCGCGCTGGAGCGACCAGGCGCAAGCGCGCGGCGTGACCTACGCGATGCGGCTCAACCTGGTGGCGGTGCCGCCGGTGACGGGCGATCC
This sequence comes from uncultured Candidatus Rokubacteria bacterium, assembly GCA_963812945.1. Taxonomy (GTDB): domain Bacteria; phylum Methylomirabilota; class Methylomirabilia; order Rokubacteriales; family DASRDR01; genus DASRDR01. Next base: position 449,989 of record CAWEXD010000008.1, read on the forward strand.
GGCCGAGCTCCGGGAAACCTTCATGAACCTGCTCTTCAACGCGCTCGACGCGATGCCCCAGGGCGGCTCCGTGACGTTCTCGACCGTGATGGACCGCGACCGCGTCGTGTGCTCGGTCGAGGACACCGGTGCCGGGATGAGCGAGGAGGTGCGGCGCCGCTGCTTCGAGCCCTTCTTCACCACGAAGGCGGAGCAGGGGACCGGCCTCGGACTGTCGATCGCGTACGGCATCGTGACGCGCCACGGCGGCGAGATCGAGGCGTGGAGCCGGCCCGGCGAGGGTAGCCGCTTCACCGTCCGCCTGCCGGTCGGCGGGGAAGTGCCGGCGCGGGTCCCCGACGCACCGCCGCCGCGGCCGAGCCGGCGCGCGCGGATCCTCGTGGTGGAGGACGAGGCCGCGGTGCGCGACGTGCTCGTCGACGTCCTCGCCGGCCAGGGACACGACGTGGTGGCCTGCGCGGACGGGCGCTCGGCTCTGGCGCACGTGGACGGCCCGGCCTTCGACCTTGCGATGGTCGACCTGTCGATGCCGGGCCTTTCGGGGTGGGAGGTTGCCAAGGCCCTGCGCGCCGCCCAGCCCCAGGTTCCCATCGCCATGGTCACGGGCTGGGGGGACCAGATCGACTTCGGAGAAGCGCGGACGCGCGGGATCGACTACTTGATGGCGAAGCCCTTCAACATCGATGACATGACGAGGCTCGTGGCCGGCGTCCTCGCCCACGAGTCGAGCGAGAACCGCTGACCGGGGGAGGAGACGGCGATGGCACGGAGGTGGACGGTGGGGGTCGTGGCGGGACTGCTCCTCGGGTGGACCGGAGTGGCGGGAGCCCAGGAGACGGCATGGATTCACGTGAGCGTGTCGACTCAAGGCGCTGTGGGCGAGCAGGTCAGCACCTTCCGGGCCTTCACGACCTCCGACGAGGCCGGCACGCGGCGGATCCCCGTCGCTCGGCTCTGCGTCAAGGGCATTGCCCACAAAGTGGACGAGCGGTGCGTGGAGAACACGGAATCGGTCGAGCTGGTCGAGCGCACGACCGGACTGCCCGGCGTGGGCAGCCTCTGTGTCCAGGCGGTCGGGTCGGCCGAGTCGAAGGCGGGCCCCCTGTCGGCAACGGCCCGCGCCTGCCCCTGACGGTCGCGCCGCGCGCCTTCGGCGCCCCCGCGCGGCGCTACTGGAGGCGGTAGAGGCGAGCCGCGTTCAGGTGCGCGATCCGCTCGGCGGCGGCCGGCGGGATCTCGCCGAGGATGCGGCGTGTCCAGCTCATCAGCCGATCCAGCATCGCGGGGGCGAAGAGCGCCGGCGCCCAGAGATCGATCCCGGCCAGGAACCGGTCCGGGCGCTCGCTGAGGAGGCTCCGCCAGGGAGCGCCCAGCGAGCCCGCCTCGGTGGCGAGCGCGGGTGTCCGCAGGAAATGAATGCCCGAAAGGTCGATCTGCAGGTTGTCGTGACGGGCGAGTAGGCCGGCGAGCACCGGGGGCTCGGCGCTTCCCGCGTGCGCCAGGACGATCGTCGCCTTGCGATGCTGCGCCAGAGCCCGCTCGAGCTCCGGGATGAGCCCGTCCGTGAGCTCGTCGTGCACGACCAGCGGCGCCCCGTGCGCGGCCGAGACCTCGAGGAGCGCCCGAAAGGGCGGCCCATCGATCGCCCGCCGGATCTTTCGGGACGCCTGATGGACGTGGATCTCCCCCCCGCCCCGGTAGCGCCCGCTCGCCAGGTCCTTCTCGAGCTGCCGTGCCGCGTCGGGGGCTAGCGGATCGGGCACCGGCGCCACCGCGATCACGCGTTCCGGGTAGCGTTCGGCGGCCCGGGAGATCCAGGCTCGGTCGTCCTTCTGGACGCCTCCCACGCCGAGGAGGGCGACCCGTGCGATCCGGTGGCGGTCCATCGCCGCGATCAGGGGCTCGATCGCGTCCGGCGAGTGGAGGTGGGAGTGAGCGTCGATGAGTGGACCTGCGTAGGGCGCCGCGCTCCAGGCGACCCGGCCGCCGAGCCTGCCGAGCGCCAGCGCGCTCAGGAAGGCTCGGCGGCTCGGCCTGCAGCAGGACACGGCCCGAGCCTACGAGACGCCCGGGAGGCGTGTCAAACGCGGCCTACCGGGGCTCCGCACGGGGCCACCCGCTATACTGGGCTCCTATGGACCTTGCCCTCACCCCCGCCCAGGCGGAGATCCGGCGGCAGGTCGCCGCGCTCGCCCGGAACTTCGGCTGGGGGTACTGGCGGGAGAAGGATCGCAAGGCGGAGTATCCGACCGAGTTCGTGCAGGCCTTCGCCGATGCGGGGTGGCTCGGCCTGGCGATCCCCGAGGCCTACGGCGGGGCCGGCCTCGGCGTGACCGAGGCGGTCCTGATGCTCGAGGCTATCTGCGCCTCGGGGGCAGGCCTCTCGGGCGCATCCCCGATCCACTTCGCCGTCTTTCCGCCGATGCCCATCATCCGGCACGGCAGCGAGGCGCTCAGGCGTCGCGTCCTGCCGGAGATCGCCGCCGGGCGCCTGAGCCTCGCCTTTGCGGTGACGGAGCCCAACGCGGGAACGGACACGAGCCGCATCGAGACGGCGGCCCGCCGCGACGGGGCCGGCTGGGTCGTCACCGGCCGGAAGGTCTGGACGTCCAACGCGCGGCACTCCGCGAAGATGCTACTCCTCGCGCGGACGACGCCCTACGAGGCGGCCGGCCCGAAGAAGCTACACGGTCTCACGCTCTTCGTCGCGGACCTGGACCCGGCCACCGTGGAGATCCGCGAGATCGAGAAGCTCGGCCGCGCGGCGGTGGACTCGAACGAGCTGATCATCGACGGGCTCCGGGTGGCCGACGAGGACGTGGTGGGCCAGGTGGGCGACGGATTCCACCACCTGCTGGACTCGCTCAATCCCGAGCGCGTGCTCGTCGCCGGCGAGGCGGTCGGGATCGGGAGAGTCGCGCTCGAGCGGGCCGCCGCGTACGCGCGGGAACGGATCGTGTTCGGGCGTCCCATCGGCCAGAACCAGGGCGTGGCCCACCCCCTTGCGCTGGCGTGGGCCCGCCTCGAGGGCGCGTGGCAGCTCACGCTTCGCGCGGCGTGGCTCTTCGACCGGGGCGAGCCGTGCGGCGCCGAGGCGAACGCCGCGAAGGTCATCGCGGCGGAGGCCGGGTTCGAAGCGGCGGACGCCGCGCTCCAGACGTTCGGCGGCTTCGGCTACGCGAAGGAGTTCGACGTCGAGCGGCTCTGGCGGGAGGTGCGGCTCTACAAGATCGCACCGGTGTCACAGCAGATGGCGCTCAACTATCTTGCCGAGCGCGTCCTGGGGCTTCCGAAATCCTACTGAGAGGGGACCGGGCAGGGGAGCACTCCAGGCGAGGCCGGGCCGGGCGCTCGCCCGCTCGGGCTCGGACCCCCAGCTCATGACGGAGGCGGCGCCCGCCGTCCGGCAGCCTTGAGCAGGCTCGGGAGCTGGATCGCCCGCCACCGCGCGCTCGCCGCCTTCGGGGCCGGCGTCCTCCTGACGCTCGTGGCCGTGGCGGTCGTCGGGTACCTCGTCCTGGCCGACCAGCGGCGCACGGCCCGGGTTCTCGCGGTGGCCCTCACCCAGGCGCTCAACCGCGAAGTGCAGATCGAGCGGGTCACCGACGTCGGCCCGTCCCGGGTCGTCCTGCACGGCCTGCAGCTTCCGGCTTCGGGGGGCTGGCCGATGGACCTCAGGGCCCAGTCGGTCGAGGCCTCCGGCCCGCTCCTGGACGCCGCCCGCGGGGAATCGGCGCCCGTCCGTCTCCTGGTGACGAAGCCGACGGTGACGCTCGGCGGCGGGGGCGCGGCGGGCGCCGGGGCCCTCGACGGGCTCCGGCAGGGGCTCGCGAGCTTCCTCGAGACGGCGGCGCTCCTCGATGTCGCGATGACCGGCGGCGTGATCACGTCACCGGGCTCCGCGTCCGAGGATGTGACCTTCGACCTCACACTTCGGAAAGGCGACAAGGAGGCGCATGGAGAGATCGCGCTTCGCAACCGGGCGCGCGTCACGTTCACCCTGAACCTCACCGCCCGGGCCGAGCGGGACACGGTCCGGCTGGTGTTGGCTGGGGACGGCCGCCTCGAGCCTCTGAGTCCCTGGCTTCCATCCGCGCTCGTCCGCGCCGCCGGGACCCGCTCCGGCGACGTGCGGGCCGAGCTCGGCCTGGAGCCGGGCGACCGCCTCGCCGGCCGTGCGAGCGCGGGCCTCGGCGACCTCGTGGCGATCGAGGGGATGCTGTCCCTCCGGGAGGGGCTTCTCGGCGTCACGGGGATCCGGGGCGCCGCGGATCTCGGCTTCGCCGGCGCGATGGCAGGGCTCCGGGATCCCCTCCAGGGGCGCGCGGAGCTGTCCGACGGCGAGGTCTCCTGGACGCCGGCGAAGGGTGGGTGGCCGCGAGGGCAGGCGGTGCTGCGCCTCCCGGGCACCGTCCTGCCGGCTTCCACGGCCGGTGTGGACGTGCGCCTGCGCGGGGTCGAGACGAAGCTCGCGCTCGAGCCGCGCGAGGGCGGGGCAGCCGCGCGCGGCGAGCTCCGGGGGGAGCAGGTCGAGCTCGCGGGAGTGCCGCTCGGCCCGCTGACGACCCCCTGGCGCGTGGATCTCGACGCGGCGGGTGGCGTGTCGCGGGTGGAGCTGACGGGGCTCACGGCGAGGGTTCTCGGATCGCCGGTGCGGGGGACGCTGGCGTACGACGCCGCCCGCGCGCGCGCCGACGCGCGGCTGGAAGCCGACGGTGTGCTCCTCCATGCGCTGGTCCGGGAGCGCTGGCCCGGCTGGCTCGGGCCGACCGACCAGTTGCGCGCCGGCAGCGTCCGGGTGGACGTGGTGGGGCTCGACCCGCGCGGGTGGAGCGATGGCCGGGTCGACGCGGAGGTCCGGAGTCTCGCCCTCCGACAGCCCGAGGGCGAGGCGTCCGTCGACGTCGCGCGGATCCGCGCGAACGTGAAGTCGGGGACGGCGACCGTCGGGCTCGAGGCTCAGCGCCTCCGTGGGACGTTGCCCGCCTTCGAGGGGCAGCTCCCGCGCGTGGATGGCTCGGCCGACCTCGCGCGCGAGGGCAACGGGGTGAGCGTCCCGCGCGCCGCGCTGGTCGGGCGCGACGGCCAGGGGCGAGACATGTTCCAGGTCGACCTCAGGACGATCGCGGGTCCGGCCGGGCCGGTCCGGCTGGCGGCCCGGGTCCCCGCCCTCGAGCGGCTGGCCCCGCTCTGGCCGTCGGTTCCGCGTCAGGTGACCGGCTCGGCGAGCGTCGAGCTGGAGGCGCCCGACCTAGGATTGTCCGCGTACGAGGGACGGATGGCCCTGCAGGTCGTCGGCGCCGAGCTCCTGGGCGGGAAGCTGAGCCTGCGTGACGTGTCAGCCGACGTGCCGGTCAGGCGTGGCAAGGGCGGCGCGACGGCCAGCCGCTCGCCTGCCGGGTCGCTTTCGATGGGCGAGGCGATCGGCTACGGGGTCGTCCTCTACGACCTCAAGGGTCGGCCGAGGCTGGCGGACGACCGGCTCACGCTCGAGGACCTTCACTACGGGATCTACTCCGGGCAGGGTCAGGGGACGATCGAGGTCGATCTCAGTGGCGGCACCCCTTCGGTGCAGGGCCGGTTCACGGGAGAGGGCGTGCGGATCGACGAGTTCATCGCTGCCTACGGGATCCGCGGCGGCACGATGACGGGGCTCATGCGGTACGATCTAACCATGCGCTACCGCGGCAACCGCCTGGGAGCAGACGGGGGATTCCAGGTTCCGGAGGGAGGCACGGTGACGATCGAGCTGCTCGATCGCTTCCTCGAGCATGCGAGCGCCGATCCGACCGGTGTCGTGAAGCGCGCACTGGGGAATCTCCGAGCCTTCGACTTCAAGTCGGCCGACGCGACGGTTCGGACGGCGTCCGACGACATCCGCGTGAGCCTGAGCCTCCAGGGGCGGGAGCGGTACGGCATCTTCCCGCCGCGAGTGAAGGAGATCAACGTGCGCGACATGCCGATCGGCTTCCTGGCGCGGCAGTTCCCCGGTCAATGACACGGGAGGGTCGCATCAGATTGGAAGGCCATCGCTGGACCGTCCTGGCGATGCTCGCGATCACCCTGGCGGCCTGCGTGCCCGTGACCGTCAACATCACGTTTCCCCAGGAGCAGCTCGACGCTGCGGCGCGGAAGATCGAGGACATGCCGGCCCAGCCCGCGTCCACGCCCGCGCCGGCCCCGCCGCCGGCGTCTGGCGGGGGCCGAACGGTGGAAGTGAAGCCCACGGTCGACACGCGGTCGCCCGAGGTCGTCAAGGCCAACGAATCCCGCCGCGAGCGCCGCCCCGTGCTCCGCGAGTGGAAGAACCGGGGCTGCATCGGCGAGACGAACCAGGGGACCCTGGTGGCGCGCCCGGGCGATGGATGCGGTCCGGACGTCGCGACGCTGATCCGCGCCGAGAACGCCGACCGCCGGCTGATCTACGACGCGTTCATGAAGGACAACAGCATCCCGGCCGCCGACAGGCCGCGCGTCAACAGCGCCTTCGCGAGGGCCCGCCAGGAGCGCAGTCGCCCCAACGACTGGGTCCAGCTCGACGACGGCCAGTGGGTGCGGAAGCAGTGAGCGCCTGCTCGGGACGGAGGGACCGGGTGATGGGGAACCGCCGGGGGTTCGGTCCGAGCGTTGTTGTCCTCGCACTGGTCGCCGCGCTCCTCGTCGCATGCGTGCCGGTGACCGTGAACGTCACCTTCCCGCAGGAGAAGCTCGACGACGCGGCGAGCCAGATCGTCGACATGAGCCGACGCCCCGAGAGCACGCCGCCGGGGGGCGCCGCGCCCAAACCGGGCTCGAGCCTCGACCGGTGGCTGGCTCCGCTCGCCCCGCGGGAGGCGACGGCTCAGGAGCGGCGCATCGAGGTCGCGCAGGCGCCCCGGACGGACAGCGTGGAGCTCCGCCGGCTCACGGAGTCACAGAACCGGCGCCTGGGCGCCCTCCAGCAGTGGCTGGGCCGGGGATGCATCGGGGAGAACAACCAGGGGCTCGTCGAGCCCCGGCCCGGTCAGGACTGCTCCGGAGAGGTCGCGAGGCTCATCGGGGACGAGAACCGCGACCGCCAGGCGATCATCGACACCTTCATGCGCCAGAACGGCATGGATGCGAAGGACGCGGGGCGCGTCAGGGCGTCGTTCGCCAAGGCTTACCGAGACCGACTCCAGGCCGGTCAGTGGATCCAGACCGACAAGGGGGAGTGGATCAAGAAGTAGAGATGGCGATCCGGGCCGTCTTCCTCGACGCCGGCAACACGCTGGTCGGACTCGACTACGAGACGATCGCGGATCGCATCCGGGCCGAGGGCCATGACACGGACGCGCCGCGGGTCCGGGCGGCGGAGTTCCGGGCGCGCGTTCGGCTCGATCCCCACCTCGCCGCCCGAGCGTCCACGGAGACGGCGGACGTGTTCACCCGCTACGTGCGCTACGTCCTCGAGGAGCTCGGGATCGCCTGGGGCGAAGGCAGCCCGGCCCTGGTGCGGGACCTCCGGGCCGCCCATCCGCCCTTCGGGTTGTGGACGGTGCGCCTTCCCGAGGCGGCCGGCGCGCTGGAGACGCTGAGGAGCCTCGGCCTCCGGCTGGCCGTGGTGTCGAACTCGAACGGAACGGTCGCCCGACTACTGGAGCACCTCGACCTGGCGCGGTGGCTCGACGCCGTCGTCGATTCGGCGGTCGTCGGGTTCGAGAAGCCGGACCCTCGGATCTTCCGACACGCGGCGGATCTCCTGGGCGTCGGGCCGGCCGAGGCCGTCCACGTGGGCGATCTCTACTCGGTCGACGTGGTGGGGGCGCGGGCGGCCGGGGCCCGCGCGATCCTCCTCGACCCAGCGGGCGCCTGGAAGCTCGCCGACGACTGTCCGAGAGCTCCGGACGTCGCCGCCGCCGCCCGCCTGATCGCGCGCATGGCGTCGGAGGGCGACTAGACCAGACTAGGGTGGAGCCACGCGGTCGACGAAGCGCCCGGCGAGTCCCGTGTAGCGAGCCGGATCGAGGAGCGCGTCCAGGTCGGTTTCCCGCAGGTAGGCGTTGACCCGCGGATCCTCCACGAGGAGGCGCCTCAGCGGCACGCGCTTTTCCAGCGAGTCCATGCACAGCTCGTAGACGACCTCGTGGGCCTGCTGGCGGCCGATGTGTCGAGCCAGCGCCAGCATCACGGCCTCGCTCGCGAGGCGCCCCTCCAGGAGCTCGAGGTTCTCCCGCATCCGCTCGGGGTAGACGTGGAGGCCGGCCAGGATGCCCCGCGTCGCCCGGAGCATCCCGGCGAGCAGGCACGAGGCCTCGGGCAGGATCGCCTGCTCGGCCACGCCGGACCGCTTGTCCCGCTCGTGGGCGGACACCAGGCTCTGCAGGGCAGGGGCGACCTGCGCGTGAAGCAGCCGTCCCAGCGCCACGACGTGCTCGCACGCCGACGGGTTGCGCTTGTGAGGCATGGTGCTGGAGCCCACCTTGCCTCGGTGGAAGGGCTCCTCCACCTCCGCCACCTCGGTCCGCTGGAGCTCGATGACCTCGTTGGCGATCTTGGCCAGGGTGCCACCGACGAGCCCGTAGGCGCAGACGGCCTCGGCGACCCCGTCCCGGGCGGTGTGCCAGGCGATCTCCGGGACGGCCAGGCCCAGATCCTCGCAGAACAGCGCCTGGAGCTCGAGGCCTCGCTCACCGATCGACGCGAGCGTGCCCACTCCGCCGGCGAGCTGACCCCGGAAGACCCGAGGCTCGAGCTGCGCGAGCCGAAGGAGGTGCCGGTCGACTTCCGCGGCCCACACCGCGACCTTGAAGCCGAACGTGATGGGTAGCGCCTGCTGCCCATGGGTGCGGCCCGCCTGTACCGTGTCCCGGTGGCTCCGCGCGAGGGCCCCGAGGAGGCGGCGGACCTCGCCGAGGTCGCGCGTGACGATGGCGTGCGCGGACCTGAGCTGCAGCACGAGCCCCGTGTCGAGGATGTCCTGAGTGGTCGCGCCCCAGTGGATGAACTCTGCCGCCTCGGGGTCGCATACTCGAGCGAAGCATCGGATCAAGGGCATGATCGGGTGGCGGGCTCGCTCGAGCTCCTGCTTCATTTCTCCGAGGTCGAGAAGCTCGACACGAGCCCTCCGGCTGATCTCCTCGGCCGCCGCGGACGGGATGATTCCCAGGCGGGCCTCGGCGCGGGCGAGCGCGGCCTCGACGTCGAGCCAGCGCTGAACCATGGCGCGGTCGCTCCACACCTCGCGCATCTCCGGGGTCGAGTAGAGGTCCCCGAAGAAGGCGCTGTCGATCATCCCCGCCATGGAGCCTCCGATCGGGTCAGACGTGCGAGACGGGCTCGCCGCGGTCCTCGCGAGCCCGGCTGAGATAGCTCTCGAGTGCCTGGCGGGCCAGCTCCCGCGCCCCCAGCCCGAAGGCGAGTGACAGGGCCAGCACGGCGCCGCCGAAGGCGATCCCGAAGACCAAGAGGACCATCTCACGCGCGACGCCGAGCTCCGTCAGCGCGACTGCGCCGGCCACGGTGAGGACCAGCCAGCGGACCACCGTCGCGAGCAGGGTCGCCCCCGCGACCTGCGCGTTGACCGCCGCGATCAGGACGGCCTGGGCCAGGAAGTGGGCGAGCATCCACCCCCCCACCAGGACCACCACCGCGACGACGAGGTGGGGCAGGAACGCCAGCAGGACCCCGACCGCGCCGGCCGTCCCTCGCATGTCAAGGACGTCGACGACCATGAGCAAGGCGACGAGGAGGATCGCCCAGTACACGGCTCGCCCCACGAGCTCGGTTGGCGATGGCCGGCGGCTTCCCCGGCCGAGGATGCCGGTCAGCCCCCACCGCGCGTATCGCACGTCGAGGTCCGCAGCACGGAGGACGCGGGTCGTGACCCGGCGGACCAGAGCCGCGACGGCCCAGCCGAGCAGGATCACGGTGAGCGCGGCCAGCAAGCGGGGCGTGACGAAGAGCAGACGCTGGCCCACGTCACGCATGGCGTCGAGGACGATGTCGCTCCATTGTGGCTGCATGGCTACCTCCATCGCGTCGAGAGGGCGGCCTTCTCGGCCTCGAAGGCCAGACCCACGCGCTCGAGGGCATCGGCAGCCCCGGGCACGTTGCCGGCCTGGGTTTCGAGGACGAACGCGGCCACCCGCCCGAGGTAGAGCGGCGTCAGCGCCCGCAGGAGGTGGTCCCGCGGGAGCCGCCGCTCGTGGTAAGCCACCGCGAAGTCCGCGATCACGCGGGCCCACAGGGGCGGCGGGAAGCGAAAGTCGTCGGGCCCGAGAAGCCCGAGCGGGTAGAGCTGACTGAGCGTCTCGTCCACCAGGACCTGCTCCCACAGGGGCAGGAGGTCCTTCAGGCCGAGATGGAACGCCCGGACCATCCGGTCAGGGCGGACCTCGCCGGCGGGAGCCGACGCCGGGCCCGGCTCGCCTCGTCGCGGGACGGGCACGCTCCCGCGCACGTCCTGCCACTCCGCGGGGTGACGCTCCATGAGGCGGAACACGGGCCCCACCGCGTCGACGAGGGTATGCGCGAGGTCACCCGGCGCGGCACCGGGATCGAGCTGCTTGTGCCCCAGATAGACCTCGATGATCGCGTGCTGCCCGGCCAGCGCCTCTCCGAGAAGCCGCGCCTCCGCCCCCTGGCCGGTCGTCTCGTCCCAATCCTCCGCCGGGGGCAGACGCTCGAGCAGCGTTGCCGAGACGCCCGCACAGGCCCCGAGCACCTCCAGCAGGCGCTTGCCGAAGAGCGACCGTAGGAGCGGCGCCAGGAGGTTCGTGGTGAGCGTGCCTTCGGCCGTCGCGCGGGCGTAGGCGGGCGAGACGTACTCGGCTTCCCCCTGGAGGATCGGGCCGAGGAGCCGCTCGACCCACTCGGGCGCGGTGCTGACGAGCCCGGCGTCGACGACGCCCGAGGCGCGCGCGCCGACGTGGCGCGCCGCGGCCAGCGCGGCGATCACGGCCCGGCCGCGCCCCGGCCGTCCGGTGATGCGGGCGCTCGCGACGGGCACCCCCAGTTCCGCGGGCATGCGCCCCTCGACGGCCTCGAAGGTGCCGTCCTGTGACCCGCCGTCGAGGAAGAGGACCGCCGCCTTCCGTCCCGCGAAGCCCCGGGCCAGTCCGATGGCCACGGCGTTCACGACCGCCGGCGCGCTGCGGGCCTGATTGAGCGCCGTGACGGCGACCAGGGCCTCCACGGGGCCGAGGGACTCGACCAGCGCGGTGCCCTCGGGCGGGAGCACCGTCTCGAGAGTGAGCCCGTCCGCCACGCCTGCCTCGGCTCCCTACGCGGTCATCCGGGCGAGGAGCGCCAGGTAGTCCCCGAGGTGCCGGGGAAGGAGAAAGTTTCGGCGCACGTACTCGCGGGCGGCTCCGCCCAGGCGCGCGGCCAGATCGGGGCTCTGCAGGAGCTGCCGGATCCGGAACGCCGCGCCCTCGACGGAGCCCACGGTGTACCCGGTGAGCTCGGTCAGGACCTGAGTGGGAATCCCACCCGCGACGCTGCCTACAACAGGCTTCCCCTTCCACATCGCCTCGGCGACGGTCAGGCCGAAGCCTTCCTGCTGGGGCAAGTGCAGGACCACGGTCGCCGCCCTCTGGAGCGCGTTGAGCTCGCGGGCGGCGTCCGGCGGCACCACCAGCACGTGGACGTCCGGGTCCTGACCCGCCGTCTCGCGCAGCTCGGCGAGAACGGCGCTGCCCTCCGGATTGTCCGTGGCGCCCCATCCGGCCAGCACGAGCCGGCACGGCACGTACTTCCGCGCGAGGCGGAAAGCGGTCAGGGCTCCCTTCGGCTCGGTGGCGCGGGAGTAGGCGGCGACCTGGAGCAGGATCGGCTTGTCGCGGCTGATGCCGAATCGGTCCAGCACCTCGCGTACCTCGCTCCGCCCGAGCTCGCGGTTCTTCTCGCCGAGCGGGTCGATCGACGGGTGCACGACGAGCATCGGGACGCGGACCCGCTGCGCGAACTTGGGCATGGAGTACACCACGGCGTCGTAGTGCTCGAGGTCGCGGCGCACGAGGTGCCACGCGCGCCGGAACGCCCGGGAGAGATCGGCGTGGCAGCGCCAGACCCATCGGCCCCGCTCCGGGCGGTGCCGGACCAGGGGCAGGGCCGGGAGGTCGTGGACCATCACGAGGTCCGATTCGAGCCGGAGCGCCGCGGCGTTGGTCGCGGCCGCCTCCACGTAGGAGACGAGCATGGCCTCGGTGATGGCCGCCGGGTGGCCGGACAGCGCCGTCTCGATCGCGCGGGTCGCCCCGTAGAAGGCCGGGTCGCCGACGATCACTTCCCAGCTGGCGTCCACGCCCAGGTCCTGGAACATCGGCACGAGCCGCGCCAGGATCTCCGACGACCCGCTGCCGTACCGGCTTGCGTTGACGTGGACGAAGCGCCGGCCCTGGAGCCGCTCCGCGAGCTTCAGCAGGAGGTCGATCGCGCCCCGGGGGGCGACGTCTCGGTAGTCCTCCAGCCGGGCCGTCATTCGGTTCGCCGCGCCGCCTCGGGCCTGCGGCCCGTGTGGCGTCGCGCCCGTCCGGCGGCGGGACCCCCCCCACCTCTTGGACGGCCTTCGGCCTGTGGCGACCCCCTCCCACCCCCGGGGGGGAGGCGGCACTCTGTCCCGCGCCGAGCCGTCACGCGTAGGGCCTGCATTGCGTCATCGAGCGGTTCCCGCGGCGAGGGCCTCGTCGAGGATGGCGATGAGCCGGGACCGCGCCTGCTCCAGGCTCCCCGCGTAGGGGTTCACCGCCTGGACGCGAGTGGCCAGCTCCGGCAGCCCCAGACCCCGCTCCAGCCAGGCCGCGAAATCGTTCCGCCCGCGACCGAGACGGAGCCGGGCCTCGACGAGGTGGAAGTAGAGGGCGCTCTGATCGATCTCGAGGAGCGCGTCCCGCAGCTCCTGGAGCGTCCGCGCCTCCACGCCCGTCGGGATCTCGACGATCCGCGACTGGATGAAGTCGAAGGGCTCGCCGGACACCACCTGGGGCACGATGCCGATCCTCCGGAGGTGCTCGTCCACCACGGACACGAGCTCCTCACGGAGGGCCTGGAGGGTCGTGAAGTCGGCCGGGTCGACCATCGCCAGGCGCTCACCCAGCACCCGGTCGCGCACGTGGACGTCCACCCAGGTCGCGAAGTCGTTGGGGTACGCGGCCGCCATGAGTCGCGGCCGCAGCAGGAAGCCGTGGGTGTGGTAGTAGATCGAGTCGAGCGGCACCTCGTCGAGCAGCTGGGCGAGCTGGCGCTCGTTCTCCGCGCGCAGGCCTACGAACTCCTTGAGCTCCATGCAGGCCATGAAGGCGAACGCGCCCTCGCCGGCCTGGAGCCGGCCAGCCGCGGGACCTGGGAGCGGGACGATCGCTCGCTCGAGAGCGGCGAGGGGGACGGAGACCCAGGCCGGTCGGTGGGCCAGCTCGTACTCGAGCTCGTAGAGCGCCTTGTCGAGCTCGTAGGCGCGGAGGGCCCGGTCGAACGCGTCGCGCTCCGGCGGCACTATCGCCGGGCCGCCGGCCCGGGCGATCTCCGCGAGGTACGCCTCGAGGAAGGTGGCCCGCGCGCCCTCCTCCCACGCCTGCGCCCACGGCCGGAGACGCTCGGCGAGCCGCGCGTCGTTGGGGCTCGCCTCGAGCCGCCGGCCCAGACCGACCTGCGCGGCGTAGGCGAAGGACCGGAGCATCCCGGCCACGTCCTTGAGCACGCACTGCTTGGCGCGCCGCTCTGCCAGGGACCGCGCCGGCTCCCCCTCGAAGTCGAGGATCGTGAACCCGTCGGCCGTCTTGAGGAGCTGCCCGAGGTGGTAGTCGCCGTGGACGCGAACCTTGACGACACCGCTGGTCGCGAGCGGGATGAGCCCACGGAGCTCCTCCGCCAGACGGGCGCTCTCGCCGACGACGCGCTGCGCGACGCTCCTGAGCGAGGGCGGGAGGGCGGGGAGCCCGGCGGCGAGCGCCTCGGTGGCCCGGTGATGCTGGGCCAGCATGGCCTCGATCCAGGCGTCGACGTCCTGCGCCTGGATCGGCTGCGCCGCGAGCGGGTGATCCGGCGGCGCGGAGGCGAGCGCCCTGTGGAGGCGCCCCGTCAGGACGCCGAGGCGGGCGGCCTCGTGCGCGTCGGCCGACGCCAGGGCGCGCGCGAACACGGGGTCCGGCGATTCCTCTCCGCGTCCCTCGATCGCGGCCGCGTAGTACTCGCCGAGCCGCTCGAGGGTGGCCGTCCACACGTCGCCCTGGTTCGGGACGAACTCGTGCAGCACGGCCAGGGTGATCGGCTCCCCGCCGTCGGCCTCGTAGGTGACGGCGCCGCCCAGTCGCGGGGCCCCGGGAAAGGCCGCCTGACGCGTGAGGAAGTCCGAGAGCTCCAGCTCTGCGCTCGGGCCGGACTCGAGCCGCCGGAGGAGCTTCAGGATCGCGCGGCGATCGTAGACCACCGACGTGTTGCTCTGCTCGCTGCTGACCGGCCGGCACTCCCGTGGCGCGGTCGGCACGATCTCGGTCAGCGCGGCGGTCGCCGTGCATCGGAACGTGCCGCGCTGCCCGGACAGGGTCGCGCCGGCCCGGATGGCTTCCAGCAGCGCCAGGCAGAAGACCGGGTCCGTCATCGCATCGACGAACGGCTCCTGACCGGCCACCGGCGGGGTCACCGGGATGCAGTATCGTTCCCGACCCTGGTCCGCGAAGAGGACGTCGAACAGGGCGAGGACGCCCGGCGTCCCGGGCATCGCGGCCTCGTCCACCGGCGTCACGTCGGCCACGCTCCGGTTCTTGCCGGCAAACCATCGCTGGCCGCCCAGGGCATCCCGCAGGGAAGCCGCGGCCCGGTCGGCGAGAGGGCGGGCGTCCGTGGCGACGGAATCCACTGCGCGCGTCGGGCCACTCTCGGCGCGCCGCCTCGCGCTCACCGGGCTATCCTTTGCCGGCCTTCGGCCTGTGGCGGCCTGTGGTGGCCTGTGGCGGCCTGTGGGCTCACGCGTCTCGACCAGCCTTCGTCAAGGTCCGATAGAGCGAATAGGTCCGGCGGGCCACGGCGGTCCAGCTGAACAGCGCCTCGGCCCGCTGCCGCCCCTTGACGCCCATCGTCCGGCGGAGCGCGGGATCGGCCAGGAGGCCGTTGACCTCGCGCGCGAGGTCCCGGGCATAGCGGTCCGGATCGCGCGGCTCGACGACGCCGTCGTGCTCGACGAGGTCGACAGCAACGAGCCGGCCGGTCTCGCCGTCGACGACGACCTCCGGGATGCCGCCCACCGCGCTCGCCACGACCGGGACCTCGCACGCCATCGCCTCGAGGTTGATCAGACCGAACGGCTCGTACACCGAGGGGCAGCAGAAGATGGCCGCGTGCGAGTAGAGCTCCACGGCGGTCGCCCGGTCCACCATCTCCGGGATCCAGACGACGCCGGGCCGCTCGGCCTGGACTCCCGCCACGGCCGCCTCGACCTCACGGGCGAGCTCCGGGGTGTCGGGCGTCGCGGCGCAGAGCACCACCTGGGTGCCCGGAGCGAAGGCGGGAATGGCGCGGATCAGGTGCAGGAGGCCCTTCTGTCGCGAGATCCGTCCCACGAACAGCACGTAGGGACGGCGCGGGTCGATCCCGAACCGCTCGATCCGCGTCCGGCCGGGCGCCGGCCGGTACGTGTCGACGTCTACACCGTTCGGGATCACGTGGACGCGCTCGGACGGGATCGCGTAGTGGTGGAGCAGATCCCGGCGCATCTCCGTCGAGACGGCGACGACGGCATCGGCGGCCTCGAGCGCCGTGCGCTCGACCCAGGCCGAGACGTCCGCCCCCCGGCCGAGCTGCTCGCGCTTCCAAGGCCGGAGCGGCTCGATCGAGTGGGCGGTCACGACGAGGGGGATGCCGTGGATCATCCGGGCCAGCAGGCCTCCGAAGGCGGCGTACCAGGTGTGCGAGTGCACGATGTCGGCGTCGGTCGGCCGGACGCCGATGCTCAGGCAGACCCGTAGCGCTCGGATGACCGGTGCGTATGGGGCGTCGGGATCCTCGGCCGCTCCCGCGCGTCCGTCCACCCCGTGACCCTGCACGACGAGATCGCCGCTCTCGATGGCGTGGTCGCCGAACGTCCGCACCTCCACGGCCGCGACCTTCGCAAGCTCCCGCGCGAGGTACTCGACGTGTACGCCGGCGCCGCCGTAGACGTCGGGCGGGTACTCGCGGGTCAGCATGAGGACCTTCACTCCGGTCCCCCCGTCGCCCGCCGACGTCCCCGCCGGGCCGCCCACGGAGAGTCCATGCGGCTCACACCGAGTCCCGCTCGATGCCGTAGGCCTCGGCCGGACGTCCGGGGCGGTCCAGCCGCAGCCAGTAGGCCCCGTGAGGCGCGAGGGTGAGGGGGTACGGGCGGTCCGAGACGGCCGGGAACCGCGACCCGCCCAGGAGCTCCATGGGTACCGCGCCGCGGAACTCCGCGAGGTCCAGCTCGACCGCCTCCGCCGAAGGGGCGAGGTTGTGGACGAGGAGAACGGTCTCGCCCCGGTATTCCCGGAGGTGCGCGAGGACGCGCGTGTTGGCGGGGACGAGGAAGCGGAGCGTGCCCCGGCCGAACACCTTCGACCGCTTGCGCGCGGCCACGAGCTTCCGGGTCCACCCGAGCAAGGACGAGGCGGTCCGGAGCTGGGTCTCGACGTTGACGGCCTGGTAGCCGTAGGCGGGATCGGCGATCACCGGGCTGTAGAGGCGCTCGGGGTCGACGCGGGAAAACCCCGCGTTGCGATCGGCCGACCACTGCATCGGCGTCCGCACGCCATGGCGGTCGCCGAGGTGGACGTTGTCACCCATGCCGATCTCGTCGCCGTAGTAGATGATCGGCGTGCCGGGAAGGGTGAAGAGCAGGCTGTTGAGCAGCTGGATGCGGGCCCGGTCGTTCTCGAGCAGGGGAGCGAGCCGCCGCCGGATGCCGATGTTGAGCTTCGTGCGCGGGTCCTGGGCGTAGGCGTAGTACATGACGTCCCGCTCGGGGTCCGTGCACATCTCGAGCGTCAGCTCGTCGTGGTTCCGGAGGAAGAGGCACCACTGACAGTTCTCCGGAATTGACGGCGTGTGCTGGAACATGTCCGTGATCGGGCGGCGGTCCGCGCTGAACACCGACATGTACATGCGCGGCATCAGCGGGAAGTGGAACGCCATGTGGAACTCGTCGCCGTCGCCGAAGTACGGGCGGACGTCCCGCGGCCACTGGTTGGCCTCGGCCAGGAGGACGCGCCCGCGGTACTGCGCGTCCAGGCTTCCGCGGAGGCGCTTGAGGAAGCTGTGCGTCTCGGGGAGGTTTTCGCAGATCGTTCCCTCGCGCTCGAAGAGATACGGCACCGCGTCGCACCGGAAACCGTCCAGGCCCTTGTCGAGCCAGAACCGCATCGCGTCCACCATCTCGGTCTGCACGGCCGGGTTGTCGTAGTTCAGGTCCGGCTGGTGGCTGAAGAACCGGTGCCAGTAGTAGGCCTTGGCCTCCGGGTCCCACGTCCAGTTGGACTTCTCCGTGTCCACGAAGATGATCCGAGCGTCCCGGTACTTCTGGTCAGTGTCGCTCCAGACGTAGTAGTTCCGATACGGAGAATCCGGCGCCCCCCGGGCGCTCTGGAACCACGGATGCCGGTCCGACGTGTGGTTCACCACCAGGTCGGCGATCACCCGAAGACCCCGCCGGTGCGCCTCGCTGATGAACGCTTCGAAGTCCCCCATCTTTCCGTAGAGCGGCGAGACGTCGCGGTAGTCGGCGATGTCGTAGCCGTCGTCCCGAAGGGGCGAGGGGTAGAAGGGAAGGAGCCACAGGCAGTCGACACCGAGGTCCTGGATGTAGTCGAGCCGGTTCGTCAGGCCCGGGAAGTCGCCGACGCCGTCGTCGTTCGAGTCCTGGAAGGCCTTGACGTGCACCTCGTAGAACACGGCGTCCTTGTACCAGAGGTCATCCACGGAGAAGGCCTTTCAGTAGCACGGTGTCCCGTAGGCTTGTCGTCCCAGGCGCTCGAGGCGGAAGATCGCCGCCGGCTCCACGCCGGGATCGAGGCGGACGCGCTGCGCGGGGCCCTTCCAGAGCTGTCGCGCGTCCGTGAGCAGCTCGTGGGCCTGGAAGGTCTCGTCGGGGTCGATCCCGAGCGTCTCGAGGGGCAGGCGCAGCCGCGCCTCGTGCGGCGCGAAGGGATCGAGGTTCACGGCCACGAGGACCACGTTCGCGCCGTCCGCGCTCCGTTTCCCGTAGCAGAGCACGTGCTCGTCGTCGCTCTCGTAGAAGACGAGGTTCCGGTACTCGTGGAGCGCCCGGTTCTCCCGCCGGATCTGGTTGAGCCGCGTGACGTACGGGGTGATGTGTCCCGGCCTGTTCCAGTCCCGCGCCTTGATCTCGTACTTCTCCGAGTCCAGATACTCCTCGGTCCCGGGTATGGCCGCGCTCTCGCAGAGCTCGTACCCGCTGTAGATTCCGTAGAGGGGCGAGAGCGTCGCCGCCAGCGCGAGCCGCATGCGGAAGGCCGGCGGCCCGCCCTGCTGCAGGATGGGAGGGAGGATGTCCGGCGTGTTCGCGAAGAAGTTCCCGCGGAAGTACTCCGCCATCTCGCCCCGGGTCAGCTCGGTCAGGTAGTCCGCCAGCTCCTGCTTGAAGTTCCGCCAGGTGAAGTAGGTGTAGGACTGGCTGAAGCCGACCTTCGCGAGGGCCTGCATGACGCGGGGCCGCGTGAAGGCCTCGGCGAGGAAGATCACGTCGGGGTGCACCGCCTGGACCTCCGCGATGAGCCACGTCCAGAACGGGACCGGCTTGGTGTGCGGATTGTCCACCCGGAAGATCCGGACGCCCTGCTCGATCCAGAAGAGGAGGATCCCTTTGGCTTCCTCCCAGAGCGCCTCGCGCTCGCGGCCGTAGAAGTTCAGGGGGTAGATGTCCTGGTACTTCTTCGGCGGGTTCTCGGCGTACTTGATGCTTCCGTCCGGGCGGTGGTGAAACCACTCGGGGTGCTCCGTCACCCAGGGGTGATCCGGCGAGCACTGGAGCGCGTAGTCGAGCGCGATCTCGAGCCCGTGATCCCGGGCGGCCCGGAGGAAGGCGCGGAAGTCCGCCAGCGTGCCGAGCGCCGGCTCGATGGCCTTGTGGCCGCCGTGCTCGTTGCCGATCGCCCAAGGGGATCCGGGGTCGTCGGGGCTCGCCTCGAGCGTGTTGTTGCGGCCCTTGCGGAAGCTCCGGCCGATCGGGTGGATCGGAGGCAGGTAGACCACGTCGAAGCCCATGGCGGCGATGTCGGGAAGCCGCCCGATGCAATCCCGGAAGGTGCCGTGACGACCCGGCACCAGGCTCTGGGAGCGGGGGAACAGCTCGTACCAGGCGGCGAACCGTGCGAGGGGCCGGTCCACGACCACCTCGAGCTCCCGGTCGTATCCCGTCGACGCCGCGCGGTCGGGGTAGGTGTCGAGGATCTCCGCGACCTCCTCGTTGAGCAGCAGGCGCGCTCGGCGGGCCGCGTCCTCGGTGCCCTCGAACTCGGCGAGGCGCGCCTCGAGCCGCCGGCGATCGGCTCCCATCACGCGGGTCAGGGCTCCCCGCAGCAGGACGGCGCCCTCGAGCAGCTCGCTCGCGACGTCCATGCCCGCGCCCAGGCGCTTGCGGAGGTCCTCGGCCCAGCTCCGGTACGCGTCCGGCCACGCCTCGAGAGTGTAGACGTAGCGCGTGTTCTCCTCGAGCGTGAACCGGCCCGCCCACCGATCGTTGCCCAGGGGCTCCATGGGCACCTCGTGCCACGCCGTGTCCTTCACGGTCCGGTAGCGGACCCGGGCGGCCAGGGCGCCGTGGCCCTCCTGGAGGACGTCGGCCGTGACCTCGAGGGTGTCGCCGACCTCGCGCTTGACGGGAAAGCGCCCGCCATCCAGCTCGGGCCGGACATTGCCGATCCAGATGCTCCGGACGTCGCCTCGCGGCGATCGCTGCGCCATGGTGCTCGCTTTGTTCCGATCCCAGGATAACGCGGTCCCGGTCAGGCGGGTTGGCCCTCTACGAGGGCGTGGAGGAGGGCGCGAGCCTCCGGCACGCCGACGAGGTGAATCGAGGCCCGGCTCGGCCCTGGACCCACGTGAACCGCCAGGGCCCCCGGGGGGAGCGCCGCGAACAGGTCCTCGTCGGTCCGGTCGTCCCCGATGGCGACGAGCAGCGCTCCGGCCGGCGCGCGCGCCAGGAGGGACGGGACGAGCCGGCCCTTGTGGACCCCCTTGGCCACGACCTCGATGACCTTCGCGCCCGGCAGGATCCTGGCCGGTCGATGATCGAGGACGGCCGCCAGCTCGAGCTCCAGGGCGCGGGCCCGGACCGCGCCGAGCGCCGGGTCAGCGGCCCGATAGTGCCAGGCGAGCCCGGCGCTCTTCTCCTCGACGAAGGCGCCGGGCGTCTCCGCGGCGAAGGCGCGCATGAGCTCGAGGACCGCCGGACGCCATTCCTGAGACGCATGCGTCGCCGTCACCCACGCGCCGCCCGAGGGGGCGCGCGACGACAGACCGTGCTCGGCGTGAAGGCCGATCGGCAGCGGGCCGAGCCAGCTCTCCAGCGTCTCGCGGGTGCGCCCACTCACGACGTGGACCTCGGTGCGCGGTCGCGCGGCGAGATCCTCGAGGAGCGCGATCACCTCGCGGTCGGGCCCAGCGAGCTCCGGTGTCAGCGCGAATGGGACGAGGGTGCCGTCGTAGTCGAGCACGAGGAGAAGGGCCGGCGCGGCGCGCAGCCGCTCCGCCAGCGCCTCGACGATCGGGGCGCTCGGCAACCCGGCGCCCGACTCGTCCAGCGCCCTGGAGCCTGCCATCTCAGTTCCTGAGCACGGGCCGCTTCACCCACCCGGCCGCTCGGAGCCCGAAGGCGCCTGCCTGCCTCCGACCCGCGCGTCCCGGATTCGTGGCGCATGACCCGCGCCCGTGCCAGGAGTTCATGCCGACAGATCGATGATAGCACCGGCCCCCCGGCCGAGGGCGGCCAACCGACCCCGGCGGTTGACGCCGGGGGCGCCGGGCTCCTAGCATGACCGGAAGGCCGATTCCAGGGGAGGCCACGGGAGGACGGTCGATGACGACGGTGGCGGCTCGCTGGTTGACCGAGGAGCAGGTCCTGAGCTATCGCCGCGACGGCTACATGGCGATTCCCCACGTGATCGACGGGTCGAGGCTCGCGGAGCTCCGGGCGGCGACGGAGGAGTTCGTCGAACGCTCGCGGGCCGTGACGAAGAGCGACTCGGTGTTCGACCTGGATCCCAGACACACGGCGGCCCGGCCCGTGCTCCGGCGAATCAAGAACCCCGCCGACAACCACCCGGTATACCGCTGGGTCGCCTTCGAGTCGCCGATCCCCGACATCGTGGCCGAGCTCCTCGGGCCGGACGTGAAGTTCCACCACAGCAAGCTGAACCTCAAGGCGAGCCACGTCGGAGCGCCCGTCGAGTGGCACCAGGACGCGGCGTTCTACCCCCACTCGAATGACGACGTACTGGCGGTCGGGCTCCTGCTCGACGACTCGACACCCGACAACGGGGCGCTAGCCGTCCTGCCGGGGAGTCACCGCGGGTCCATCCACACGCACTACGACGCCGCGGGCCGGTTCGTCGGATGCATGCAGTTGGAGGACGTCGCCCGGCTGGATCAGGGCGGCCACGCGCTGCTCGCCCTTCCCGCGGGCAGCATCCACATCCATCACTACCGGCTGATTCACTGGTCCGCGCCGAACACGTCGGCCTCCGAGCGCCGGCTCCTGATCAACGCCTACAGCGCCGCGGACGCCATCGACCAGGGGCCGGATCT
Source organism: uncultured Candidatus Rokubacteria bacterium (assembly GCA_963812945.1). Lineage (GTDB taxonomy): Bacteria > Methylomirabilota > Methylomirabilia > Rokubacteriales > DASRDR01 > DASRDR01. Next base: position 471,718 of record CAWEXD010000008.1, read on the forward strand.
GACCGACTCCCCCCTGGTCGGGACGATCGTCCGGGGGCAGGCAGCCCGAACGATCCGGCGCGAGGCGGGCGTGATGCCGATGCCGCCGGACTTCCGGCGCGGCTACACGTCGATCTACGAGCTCCAGTCGACGATCGACACGGGGGGCAGAGGGGGCGGCGGCATGATGGGTGGCTGAGACATGTCCCCGCGTCGACGGCTTCTGGGACCGGTGGCGTCATGCGTGAGTCCGCGTGCGCCGACGCACTCCCGACTATCACCGGAAAGGACGGATCGATGAGCCAGAGATCGAACCTTGGAGAGTCCAGCCGACGCTCCTTCCTGACCGGCCTCGGCGGCGCCGGCGCAGCGCTCCTCGCGGCCCGCGCGCCGGTCGCGAGCGCCCAGCCCTCCGCCATCAGGCGGGGCGGCACCTTCGTCCAGTCGATCAACTGGACGTACCCGAGCCTCGATCCCCATCTCTCCAGCCAGCCGTTCATGGCCGGCCACGAAGCCATGTACAACACCCTGGTCCGCTTCGAGCTGGCGGATCCGAAGACCGGCGAGCAGAAGATCGTGGGTGACCTGGCCGAGTCGTGGGACCAGCCCGACCCGAAGACCCTGGTCTTCAAGCTCCGCCCGGGCGTCGCGTTCCACGACGGCACCCCCTTCGACGCCGAGGTGGCGGCGTGGAACATGCTGCGCGTCCGCGACCACGCGAAGTCGCAGTGGAAGACGCAGCTGGCGGTGCTGGAGTCCGCGGAGGCCCTGAACAAGGGCACGCTCCGGCTGACGCTCAAGACCCCGAGTCCGGGCTTCCTGCGCAGCATGGGCTACGCGTCCGGCGCCCGGGTGTACATGGTCTCGAAGGCGGCGATGGACAAGCTGGGGGAGGACGGGTTCAACCGCGCGCCCGTGGGTACCGGCGCGTTCCGGTTCAAGCAGTGGATCACCGACGACCGCCTCATCCTGGAGCGCAACCCGAGCTACTTCGAGATGGGGGCCGACGGGAAGCCCTTGCCGTACCTCGATGGCTTCGTGGGTCGCTTCGTTCCCGATCCCACGGTCGCGCTGGTCGACATGCGGGCCGGCGCCGTGCACCTGGTGGAGTGGGTGGCCACCAAGGACGTCGCCGCCATCAAGGCGGATCCGAACCTCGTCCTCTACGAGCTGCCCTGGGCCGGCCAGAACTACTTCAAGGTCGGCTTCAACGCCAAGGCCTCGCCCTTCACTGACGTCCGGGTCCGACAGGCGGCGCTGATGGGCATCGACCGGGCGGGGATGGCGAAGGCGCTCGGCTTCGGGGTCGGCGTGCCCCACCACTATCCCTTCTGGCTGCCGCGCACCCTCGGCTACGACGAGAGCATCCCCAAGAACGAGTACAACCCCGCCAAGGTCAAGGAGCTCCTGACGGCGGCGGGCCACCCCGGCGGCGTTTCCATCGAGCTCAAGGTCATCGCCCGCGAGCCCGAGAACACGATCGGCGAGTTCGTCCAGCAGATGTGGGGGGCCGTGGGCATCAAGACCAAGCTGGTCAGCCTGGAGCGCCTGGCCTGGATCGATGCCGTCCGGGCCAATAACTTCCAGGCCGCGTTCTGGCGGGGCGTCTTCCAGACCGTGGTGGACCCCGACGTGCTCAAGACGCGCATCATGTGCGGCGCCCCGGCGAACTGGGCGCAGATCTGCGACCCCGACATCGACCGGCTGATGAACGAGGGCGGCGCGACGCTGGATGCCCGGAAGCGCCACGAGATCTATCGCAACGTCTTGCGGTTGATCCAGGAGCGGGCCTATCTCGGGACCGGCATCGTCATGCCCCTCCTGATGGCGTACCGCAAGGAGGTGCAGGGGCTCACGTTCAACTTCCAGGTGCCCGACGTCAGCACCACCTGGCTGACCAGGTAGACAAGACCGCCGAGCGGCGTTCGAGCGAGCCGGCCCGCTGCCAAGGGCCGGCTCAGCTGCGTGCGGACGGCGGCAAGCGCCACGCCTACCCACTGGGCCCCCGCGCCGTCGCTTCCCCGTCGCCCGGCGCGCAGGGTGGCGAGCAGCGAGCAACGATGCGGTCAGCCAGCACGGGATGAAAGTGACCGGCGGATCCAACTCCCAGAGGGCGTAGTCCGCCGTCAGCTCCTCGCCTGTTCCGATGTCACGACGCGCCACCAGCGTCACCTCATCCGACATCCAGACGTTCGGATCACATGAGTGGTTCAGCAAGTGCTCGGCCGTCGTGGGGTCGTTCGGAGGCACCCAGACGTGGGTCCCGTCCCTGCGAGACCACAGCTCACCCGGCGGAGCCGTGCCGACATCGGACGGGAGCAGGACACGGTGCTCCCAGACCGAAACCGTCTCGCCCGCGGCGATGAACGCCGTGGCGAACGTGCCACGGCCGTGAAGTGCCGACGGCCGGATCGCCAGACGTGCGTCACGCCATGACGCGGGCATCGGCCAACTCGCCTCGGACACGTTGATGCCGTTCTAGCTCTCGCCTCGCTGCCAGAGGCGCGGGTCCAGGGCGCGGCGCAAGCCGTCTCCCAGGAGATTGAAGGCGAGCACCGTGACGAAGATCGCGACGCCCGGCGCGACCGAGAGCCACAGCGCCTGCTGCATGTACTGGTAGGCTCCCTTGAGCATCGATCCCCAGCTCGGCGCCGGTGGCTCGATGCCGAGACCGAGGAAGCTGAGCGCGGCCTCGACCACGATGGCCGAGGCCACCAGCAGGGACGCCTGCACGACGATGGGTGCCGTCACGTTGGGCCAGATGTGGCGGAGCATGATGCGCCCGGGTCCGCCGCCGATCGCGCGCGCTGCCACGACGAAGTCGCGCTCGCGCACGGAGAGCGCTTGCCCGCGCACCAGCCGTGCGAAGATGGGGGTGAACACGATGCCGATGGCCAGCATGGCGTTCGTGAGGCCCGGACCGAGGCTCGCCGCGATGGCCAGCGCCAGGACGAGGGTGGGGAACGACCACAGCGCGTCGACCAGGAGCATCAGCAGGTCGTCCGCCCAACCGCCGTAGTAGCCCGCCAGGAGTCCTATGAACACGCCCGCCAGCAGCGCGAATCCCACCGAGACGACGCCGGCCTGGACCGACGTGCGCGCCCCGTAGACGATGCGGCTCAGGACGTCCCGCCCGAGCTGGTCGGTGCCGAGCCAGTGCGCGAGGCTAGGGGCCGCCAGGATCCCGGCCGGTTGCATCTGGTTGGGGTCGTAGGGCGCGATCAGGTCGGCGCCGAGGGCGACCAGCAGCAGCACGGAGACGACGAGGAGCCCGAAACCGGCGCCGCGAGTCGCGACGGCCCTACCGAGGAACGCCGCGAGCCGGTGTGGCCGGCTCGCGGCGAGCCAGCGAGCCGACTTGGCCATCGGTGTCGCGCCGGCCACCGTCCTCTCTGGCCTCCTCCGGCTACCGGTAGCGAATCCGCGGGTCCAGGAAGGCGTAGAGGACGTCGGTCAAGAGGTTGGCCATCAGCACCGCCAGCGCCAGGATCAGCACCACCCCCTGCAGCATAGGGAAGTCGCGGAAGAAGATGGAATCGGCCGCCAGGCGGCCCAAACCCGGAAGCGCGAAGATCGTCTCCACCACCACCGCTCCGCCGAAGAGCCGCCCTGTCTGGAGCCCGAGAACCGTGACCACCGGAATCAGCGCGTTCTTGAGGGCGTGCCGTCCGATGACGCGCGCTTCCGGCAGCCCCTTGGCCCGGGCGACCATGACGAACTCCTGCTGCAGGACCTCGATGAGCGAGGAGCGCAGCTGGCGCATGATCAGGGCGGAGAGCGCCATTCCCAGCGCGAGCGCCGGCAGCAGCATCGACTGGATGCTCGGCCATAGGCCCTGCGCGAGCGGCGCGTAGCCCGAGGGAGGCAGCACCCTCAACCACACGGCGAAGACGTAGATGAGCATGATGCCCAGCCAGAAATCGGGAACCGCCACGCCGCTCATCGCCAGAGCGGTGCCCACCTTGTCGGCCGTCGAATTGGGACGGACGGCCGAGAGGATGCCCACCGGGACTGCGATCAGGAGCGCGACCAGCATGGCCATCGCGGTCAGGTGGAGAGTCACCGGGAAGCGGGCGAGCAGCCCCTCCAGCGCCGGCTCCCGCGTCCGGATCGACCGGCCGAGGTCGCCGCGGAGCGCGCGTCCCAGCCACTTGGCGTACTGGACGGGGATCGGCTGGTCGAGGCCCAGTTCCGCCCGCATGGTCGCGTACATTGCCTGGTCGCGCATGTTCGCTTCGCCGATGTAGGCCAGGGCAGGGTCGCCTGGCAAGAGCAGGGCGACCGTGAAGGTCACCATGGTGACCAGGAAGAGGACCGCCACGAAGTAGCCGAGCCGACGCAGGACGTATTCGGTCAAGTCACGCTCCCTGGCTCCCCCCGCCCCGACGCGGCCCCATGACCACGTCCGCGGCGTTCACGGGCAGCCACGACGCCTCCGGCGGGCCGCATGATAGCACCGCGTTCGGCCGGTGCGGACGACGCGGCGGGCGGTCCGGCGCGCTTCACGCGACGTTGGTCCGGGGTGACAATGGTCTCAGATGAGCAACCTGTGGCAGGTCGAAGCGATGCGGCCCCGAGGGCCCGTGCGAGGCCCGGGCGCCTCCTGGATCCGTCTCCATGGGTTCGAGGTGGCGCTCGCGCTGCCGCTCGTGGCCTATCTGCTTCTCCTCACGGCGGCGCCGATCGCCGAGACCGTGCGGCTGTCGCTCAGCGCGCCGCTGGACGGCGGGTTCCCGTCGCTGGGCCGCTATCGCGCCCTCCTGGCCTCGGACCTCTTCCGCGCGGCTCTCCGCAACACGATGGTCGTGGTCCTGCTGTCGCTCACCCTCGAGATCAGCCTGGGGCTGCTCCTCGCGCTGACGCTCCACGGCCGGTTCCCCCTCCGGGGGCTCGTCAGGACGCTCGTTCTCATGCCGCTGGGAGTGCCGACCGTGGTGTCCGCGGCGGTGATGCTCCTCGTGTTCTCGCGGTCGGGATACCTGAACGCGGCGCTCTTCGCGGTGGCCGACGCGCTCGGCGCCGCCGGAGTCGAGTGGCGCTTCGAGCCCGTGGGGTGGACCGTGGTCGGCGGGTGGCCGACGCTCCTCACGGTGGCGGTCGCGGACACCTGGAAGGTGGTCCCGGTCGTCACGCTCATCCTCCTGGCCGGCCTCCAGACAATTCCCGTAGAGGTCGAGGAGGCGGCCAAGGCGGACGGGGCGACGGGGTGGCGTCGCCTCTTCCACGTCGTGCTCCCCCTCCTCGTGCCCTACCTCACTGCGGCGGTGATCCTGCGCGCAATCGACGCGTTCCGGATCTTCGAGGTGGCGCTGGTCCTCGCCGGGCGCGTCGAGCCGGTGCTGGGCACCTTCATCTGGAGCCGGTACGCCCCGCCCACGAGCGATCCGTTCACGGCAGCGGCCGCCGCCGTCGTCCTCTTCGTGCTCATCCTGGCGTTCGTCGTCCTCTACCTTCGCCTGGTCGCCGGGCGTGGAGACGTCGGGGCATGACGGTGACGGTCGCCCGGACAGGTGGCGCGTCGGCCGACTCGCCTGGAGCCCTGGCGCGACTCGGCTTCGCGGCCTGGGTGGCGACCTGCGCGGCGGCGGCCTTGCTGCCGATCCTCGTCCTCCTCATGGTGTCGGTGGCGCCGGGGGCGGCCCTCTTCGGCGAGCGACCCGCGCTGATCGTCACGGCCCCGACGTTCCGGTTCTGGCGCGTCGTCATCGAAAGTGGCGACCTCTGGGGCCCCCTGGTCAAGAGCCTCGTCGTCGCCGCGTTGACGACGGCCGGCGCGCTCGTCATCGCCGCGCCTGGCGCCTACGTCATCGCCCGCCTTCCCTCCCGTCTCCGCTACGGCATCGTCGTGGGCCTGCTCGTGACCCGAATGTTCCCGGAGTTCGCCATCGGCGTATCGGTGGCCACGCGCTTTGCCCAGCTCGGTCTCGCCGACACCTACCTGGGCCTCGTGCTCGCCCATCTGACGGGTGTGTTGCCGTTCATTGCCTGGCTTCTCGTGGGAGCCTTCGAGGGTGTGCCTCGCGACGTCGAGGCCGCGGCCGCCATCGACGGCGCCTCCCGTCTGGCGACGCTCCGGCGTGTCGTCCTCCCGATGGTCGCGCCCGGGCTCGCGGTCGCCGCCCTCTTCGCGTGGCTGTACTCGTGGAACGAGTTCCTCTACGCCCGTCTCCTCACCACGTCACAGAACACGCTCCCGCTCCAGGTGTTCCAGGCGATCGATCGGGGAACCCGCCAGCAGATGGCCGCCGTCGCCATGATCCTGGTGCTGCCGATCCTGGGTGTCGTGGCCGTTCTCCAGCGCCATCTCCGCCCGGGGGCCATGGCGGGGGCGATCCGAGGATGAGGCGGGCCCGCATGACACGCGCACCCGGTCGCCGGCGCCGGCCGACGTTCGTCGTCGCGCTTCTGGCTGCCGTCCTGACGGGCGCCTGTGGCCGCGCGGACGAGGCGGATCGGGCGGCGGTCACGTTCAGCGCTTCCCTGGCCGAGGACGAGAAGCCGGCCGTCCGCGACGTGCTCGAGCGGTTCCGGGCGGAGAGCGGGATTGCCGTCACGCTCGTGGCCGTCACCGCCGGAGATCTGCCCGAGAAGCTGAAGGTGGAGGTCGGGGCGGGGCGCCCGACCATCCACCTGTTCGCTCAGGACAACCTCGCCTTGCGACCGCTGGTGGACGGGGGACTCGTTCAGGCACTCGACGACGTCGGCGTGCCGGACGCGGTGCTTCCCGCGATGGTGCCGCCCACCTTCGACGGGACGCGCTACTTCCTGCCGTTCCGGCCGAACGTGCAGGTGGCGTACGCGAACCGGGCGCGCTTCCGGGAGGTCGGCGTCCAACTGCCGCGGACGGTCGCGGAGCTCCGGGCGGTCGCCCGGGCCTTCAAGGAGCGGCGAGGCGCCCCGAAGCTCGTGCTCTCCCTCGCCGAGGGCGCGCCGGCCGCCATCACGGTCGCGGAGCTGATCCTGGGCTTCGGGGGCAATCCCATGCTGCTGAACGACCCGGGCTCGATCGCCGCGTTCGAGTTTCTCGCGGGCCTGTGGCGGGACGGGCTCCTCGCCCGCGAAAGCCTCGTCGCCAAGTACGACACGCAGGTGGACCATCTCGTCAGCGAGACGGCGTGGCTCGCGCCGAACTGGCCGTTCACCTCGGGCGTGCTGGCGCGGCAGGATCTCCTCGACCGGTTCGAGGTCTACGAGGGGTGGCGGGGACCGGCCCGGGCCGCCCACGTGATCGGCGGGGACGTCCTCGGGATCCCGCGCGGCGTGACGGGGCCCCGCCGCGAGCGCGCGGTCCGCCTGGCCGGCTTCCTCATGTCACGCGAGGCCCAGGAACGCCTCGTCACCGGCAACGCGTGGCCCGCCGTCCGGACTGACGCGTACGGTCAAGTGCCGGCAGCGCAGCGCGAGACGTTCGAGGCCGTGCGCCGGGCGCTGGACGACGGCTGGCATCGACCGGGCGTCGCCTACTGGCCCGACGTGAGCGACGCGATGAACGAGGCGGTACGCCGGATCCTTCAGGGCGGCGAGCCGGTGCGCCCGGTCCTCGACCGCCTGCACGCCGCCATCGGCGAGGCGGCCCGCCGGAAGGGGGCGGCCTACCCGCCCGCGCGCTGACGTCATTCTCGCCGCGACCCCCGACCGCCGGCTCCCGCGCCGCCGCCGGCGCTCGCGCCCGGCTCCGCGTCACGGAGCTCGCGGCCGCTCCTACCAGGCGGTGTACCCGCCGTCGATGACCAGGACCGCGCCCGTCATGTAGCGGGCGGCGTCGCTCGCCAGGTAGACGGCGAGCGGCCCGAGGTCCTCGGGGCGTCCGAACTCGCCCATCGGGATCTGCGCCTTGAAGGTCTCCATGACGGCCGGCTTGAGCCGGCTCCAGCGGACGTTGGGCTCGGTGAGGAAGGCGCCCGGCGCGATGGCGTTGACGGTGACGCGATGGGGCGCCCAGTCGGCGGCGCAGGCTCGCGTGAACTGGATGACCGCCGCCTTGCTGGTCTCGTAGCTCCGGCCGCCGATCCCGCGATTCGCGACCAGGCCCGAGATCGAGGCCACGTTGATGATCCGGCCGCCCTGGCCCCGGCGGACCATGGCGCCCCCGATCAGCTTGGTGCAGATGAACGTGCTCGTGAGGTTGAGGTCGACGATCTCCTGCCATTGCTCGAGGTCGAAGTCCTCGGTCGGCACGTCGAACCGGCGCCCGCCGACGTTGTTGATGAGAATGTGGATCGGCCCGTGCTCCTCGAGGGCCGTGCGGCACGCGCGCTCCGCCTCGAGCGGCTGGCTGACGTCGGCCTGGATCAGGGCCGCGGTGCGGCCGCGCTGCCGGATCTCGGTGCCGGTGGCCTCGAGGCTCCCGCGGTCCCGGCCGACCAGGACGAGATCCGCCCCCGCCTCGGCGATGGCCAGCGCCATCTCCCGTCCCAGGCCACGGCTGCCGCCGGTCACGACGCAGCGCTTTCCGTCGAGCCGGAAGCGGTCCAGTACGGCCATGGTCGTCTACTGCGTGGGCCGCGCCATGAGGCCGTTGAGCGCAAGCCGGCCGCCGTCCGCGTAGATCGTGGTCCCGGTCACGTAGGACGCGTCGTCCGAGGCCAGGAACACCGCGACGCTCGCGATCTCGTCGGCTTCGGCGATGCGCCCGAGCGGCGTCCGCATCAGAAAGCGCTCGACCATGCCCGGCATGCTGAAGAAATTCGCGTTGATGGGCGTGTTGACGGTCCCGGGCCCGATCGCGTTGACGCGGATCCCGTGCGGGGCCAGCGAGACGGCCATGCCCTTGGTGAGCATGGCGATGCCGCCCTTGGACGCCGCGTAGTGAACGAGCACCGGGTGCGCGACGACCGCGTTCACCGAGCTCATGTTGATAATGGAGCCCCGCGTGCCGGCCTCGACCATGTGGCGCGCGGCGGTCTGGCCGCACAGGAACGCGCCCTTGAGATTCACCCGGATCACGCGGTCGAACTCCTCCTCGGTGAGGTCGAGGAAGGGGATTTCGGCCTGGACCGCGGCGTTGGAGACCATGCAGTCGAGCCGCCCGAAGCGCTCCGCGGCGCGGGCGACGAGCCGGCGGACCTCACCCGCGTCGCCGACGTCGGCGGGGACCGCGAGCGCCGCCGGGCCGAGCGCGGCGGCCTCGGCCTCCACCTCCGCCGCCAGCCGGTCGGCGAGCGCGACCTTGGCGCCCTCCTTGACGAACCGCTGCGCGATGGCCAGCCCGATGCCCCGCGCCGCGCCGGTGACGACGGCGACCTTGCCCTGGAGGCGCATCAGCGGCCCTCGATGAAGGCGATGGCCTCGACCTCGATCTGGTAGTCGGGGTGGGCGAGGGCCGGAGTCGTGATCAGCGTCGAGGCCGGCAGCTTCGGCCCGAAGAACTCCTCGCGGATCGGGACCAGGTCCGCCCGGTAGCGCACGTCGGTAAGGTAGAACGTCACCTTGACCACGTCGGCCAGGGTGCCGCCGCCGGCCTCGACCATCGCCTTGACGTTCTTGAGCGTCTGGCGGGCCTGCGCGGGGAAGTCGCCGCGACCGACGATGCGACCCTTGGCATCCTGGGAGATCTGGCCCGAGATGTAGAGGGTGGTGCCGGGACCGCTGACCTTGACGCCCTGGCTGTAGGCCGGGGAGTCGAAGACGCTCTTCGCGCAGTATCGCTGCTTGGGCATCGATGCCTCCGAGGTGTGGGGTGGCGCGCAGCCGGTGCGCGCCGATTCTCGGCCAGGACGCCCCCGAGCGCAAGTCACGTCCGGATGCGATCCCTCCGGAGCCGCGCGCATCCTTGACCGGCCCGTCCGGCGTGTGCTACCACACGCCCTGATGATGGACTTCGCGTTCGTTCCGTCCGAGGAGGCGTTCCGGGCCGAGCTGCGGGACTGGCTCGGGCGTGAGCTGCCGCTCCACCGCGCGGAGTGGCCCGCCACCGACGACGAGTTCACGCTCCACCCCGACCGGTCCTTCGATGCCTGTCTCGCGTGGCATCGGCGCCTCCACCGCGGCGGGTGGGTGGGCGTTGCCTGGCCGCAAGAGTACGGGGGACGGGGCGCGGGCCTGGTCGAGCAGATGCTCTTCCAGGAGGAGATGGTGCGTGCCGGGGCGCCGGCCGGCGTCAACACCATCGGTCTCATGCTGGCCGGCCCCGGCATCATGGAGTGGGGAACGGAGGCGCAGCGCCGGCGCTTCCTGCCGCCGATCCTCGCGGCCGACGAGATCTGGTGCCAGGGCTTCTCCGAGCCGGGGGCGGGATCCGACCTCGCGTCGCTCCGCACGGGGGCGGTCCTGGACGGCGACACCTTCCGGGTCTCGGGCCAGAAGGTCTGGACCTCGAACGCCCACCGGAGCCAGTGGTGCATCCTCCTGGTCCGCACGGACCCGGGCGCGCCGCGGCACGAGGGTATCTCCTGCCTGCTCGTCGACATGCGGAGCCCGGGAATCACCGTCCGACCGCTGGTCCAGCTGACCGGCGACGCCGAGTTCAACGAGGTGTTCTTCGACGACGTGCGAGTGCCCCGCGACCACCTCCTGGGGCCGCTTCACGGCGGCTGGAAGGTGGCCATGACGGTGCTCATGTACGAGCGGACGGGTCTCGGGAACCAGACGAGCCTCCACCACTTCACGCGGTGCCTGTTCGATCTCGCCCGGCGAACGCCGCGCGGGGACGGCCATGCCGCACCCGCTTCGCCAGCTTCGAAAGACCCGGTGATGCGGCAAGCGCTCGCCCAGTGCTGGATCGAGACCGAGGCGCTCCGGCTCACGAGCCTCCGCTCCGTCACGCGCCGCCTCCGCGGCGAGCCGCCCGGGCCCGAGGGCTCGGTGCTGAAGCTCGCGTTCACCGAGACCTACGTCCGGATGGCCGAGACCGCGGCCGGACTCCTCGGGATGCGTGGCCAGCTCTGGCGCGACACGCCGTGGGCGCCGGACGGCGGCCGCTGGGCCTTCCAGACGCTCTTCGCCCGGCGGTTCGCGATCGCCGGCGGAACCTCGGAGATCCAGCGGAACATCATCGGCGATCGCGTGCTGGGGTTGCCCCGGTCGTGACCGATCGCGCGCTCGAGGCCGCTCTGGACGCGGCTCGGGCCGCCGGCGCGATCGCCCTCCGCTACTTCCGGAGCGACGTCCGCGTCATGCGGAAGGCCGACCAGACCCCGGTCACCCAGGCCGACCAGGAGGCCGAGGCCGTCATCGTGGACCGCCTCCGCCCGGCCTTCCCCGACATTGGGTTCCTCGGCGAGGAGTTCGGCGCCCAGGGGAGCCAGTCGCGACGCTGGATCGTCGACCCCATCGACGGGACGAAGAACTTCGTTCGCGGGATTCCGTACTGGGCGACGCTCATCGCCCTCGAGGAGGAGGGCGACGTCACGCTCGGTGTGGTCCATTCACCCGCGACGGGCGAGCTCTACTGGGCGCGGCGGGGGCAGGGGGCGTGGGTGGACGGCGTCGCCCTCCGCGTCTCGCCCGTGGACCGCCTGGCGGATGCCATGCTGGTGCATTCGAGCCTCAATCTCCTGCGCCCGCTCGACGGTGGTCGGCGCTGGGACGGCTTCGTCCGTCTCGTCGAGCGGACGGACCGCCAGCGCGGATTCGGGGACTACTTCGGCTACACCTTCGTCCTGCGCGGCCAGGCGGAGGTGATGCTGGAGGCGGACGTGAAGCCGTGGGACATCGCGCCGTTCAAGATCCTCTTCGAGGAGGCCGGGGGGCGGTTCACCGACTTCACGGGACAGCCGACGATCTACTCCGGCACGGCGCTGGCGACGAACGGGCGCCTGCACGCCGACGCGCTGGCGGTCCTGAACGGCCCCGCCGGCTGACGCGTCCGCCGCGCGTGGCGGCCTGATGTGGGGCCGCGAGAGGGAGCCGCCTACCCCGCGCGCAGGAGCGCGCTAGCGTCGGATATCCGGACCCGCTCGGCACGGAGAAAGGGAGGTCCGACATGGCCAAGCGATCCGCGCGATCATCGAAGCGATCCCGGCGAGCGACCAGGACTCGTCGAGTCAAAGGCGTGCTGACCGTCCAGAATCGCAAGCGCTTGTTCGACTCGAGCGCTTGACTCTTGCGCGTATCATCGACGACCGCGCGAGTCGCGCGTCAGATGAAGAGCCTGGCGAGGAAGGACCGGGTCGGCAACTTCGAGATCCAGCGGTTGATGAGCGCCTTCAATCAAGCGGAGACCCTCGCCTCCCAGACCATGAGAAAGGTCAACGATACGTTGTACTCGGTGACCGTCAAGATCGACTGACTGGGCCGCGCGAAGAGGCCGGCCGCCCCCGTCGGCGCGGGGATCCTAGCGCTTGCCGCTCTCCAGCACCCGCACCGCGTACTGCGTCCGGATCGTCCGGCCGAGATGCGGGTCGGCGAGCTCCAGCTCGTAGGCGTCACCGTAGACCACCTGGCCGTCCGCGGTCGGGACCGTTCCCGAGAGCAGGAGCACCCCGTCGAGCACGCGGCCCACGCGGCGGCGCAGGCCGGACAGGAGCATGTCCGGCGCGAGGAGGCTTCCGAGCTTGGCCTCCTGGTACAGACGCCGCTTCCGCCCGCTTCGGACCCACGCCCGGAGCTCGAGGTCGTCCCAGTGCCCCTCGACCTCGGAGAGCGGCCAGACGACCGGCGCGAGCACCTTGGAGCACAGCTGCTTCGCGGCCGGGACGGAGTGGCGCTCGACGAAGCGGTCGGTCTGGTCGCTCGCGACCGTCACCCACGCGCCCCCGGGCCCGAGGAGCAGGGCGAACTCCGCCTCGCCCGACGTGAAGGGGCCCTGCACCTCGATGATCTGCTCGATGGTCGCGAGGTAGGAGGCGACGGCGAAGAAGACGGGAACGTCCTTCGGCCTGGCGATCCCGAGGTTCTCGAGCTCCCGGATGTGCCGCTCGGCTTCCGCCCGGTCCCGGCTCGTGTAGCCCGCGCACACGATGCGCCGGACCGTGAAGGGGAGCGGCGCCCGTGCCTCGCGGCTCTCGACGACCAGCGACAGCTCGGGCTGGAAGGCCACGGGCGGTCGCTCAGCCCCTCCGCAGCACGGTCACTGGTCTCACCCGGGCCTCAGACGAAGAGCGCGACCCGCGAGCGGGCCGCATCGCCCAGGAACGTCGCCACGCCGCCGACCTCCACGCCGTCGATCAGCTCGTCCCGGCCGATGCCCATCACGTCCATGGACATGGTGCAGGCGATGAGCTTGACCCCCAGCTGGCGGGCCATGTCGAAGAGCTCGTCCACGGACGCCACCTGCTTCTCCTTCATCATCGACTGGAGCATGACTCGGCCCATGCCGCCGAAGTTCATCCGCGAGACGGGCATCCGGTTGAGCCGGTTCGGCGTCATGAGGGTGAAGAGCTTCTCCTTGAGTCCCTTGCCCCGGAGCGTCGGCTGTTTCTTGAGCGCGGACAGCCCCCAGAACGTGTAGAAGACCGACACCTCGAGCCCCATCGCCGCGGCGCCCGTGGCGATGACGAGCGCGGCGAGGTTCCGGTCGAGATCGCCCGAGAACACGACCAGCGTGACGCGGTCGTCCGGCATCCGCTGGCGCAGCTCGGCCAGGCGCTCGTCCACGTACGCGCGCACCGCGGGGTCGATCGCGAGCTCGGTCGTCGTCGCGGTCGTCATGCCTTCCTCCTCAGCAGGTGCACGAACGTCTTCCGGCCCTGCTCGTCCTGGCCCTCCTCCTGCTTCACGAGCTCGTAGCTCGTGCTCGCCTTGATCCAGCCCTGGAAGTCCAGCACCGAGCCGGGATCAGTCGCGATCACCCGCAGGATCTCGCCGGCCGGAATCGCGTCGATCTCCTTCTTGGCCTTGACGATCGGCATCGGGCACTTGAGCCCGCGCGCGTCCACGGTCCGGTATTCAGCCATGCGTCACCTCCTGGAGAGCGCGCACTGGTTCTTGCCCAGCTCGAGCTCGGTCAGCTCCGTCTCGGCCGCCGTCTCGCGGCCCAGGTTGATCTCGCGGATCCTGGCGTACTCCGGAAGGCGCCGAGCCGGCGGCACGCTCGGCCTCCTGGACGAACGCGTCGCGGTCGAGCTGCATCGCCCGGTTTCCGCGCCGGAGGTCGCCGAGCGTGCCGGCGACGGCGCCGTCCGGACCGGACCCCGCCAGGCCCGCCGCATGGGCCGGGAAGCACGACGACGGCGTCGCCGAGCGGCCGGAGCCGCTCGTGGAGCGTTCGATGGAGCTCTCGCGCCCACGCGGCCGCCTGGCCGCCCAGATCGGGCCGGCCCACGTCGTCCACGAAGAGCGTGTCGCCGGTCAGGAGGTGGGCGTCTCCCACGAGGAGCGAGGTGCTCCCGGGCGTGTGACCCGGGGTTCCGAGCGGGACGATCGGCAGGACTTCGAGCTGTCCGATCCGCACCGCACGACCGTCCACCAGCTCCCCGATGGGCATCGCGGCGCCCTCGAAGTCGGCGCGGCTGGCGTGGTAGCTGACACCGGCGTCCCGCGCCAGCGCCAGGCCACCCGAGACGTGGTCGGCGTGGAGGTGTGTGTCGAAGACCGCGCGGAGACGAAGCCGGTGCCGGTCGAGGAGGCGGCGGTAGCCGTCCAGCCCCCGGTGAGGGTCGACCACGATGGCGTCCTCACCCCGCGCCACGAGGTACGAGAGGCACCCCCGCCCGAAACGGACGACCTGCCAGAGGCGCACCGGGCCGCTCCCGACGACGGGCCGCACCGTCGTGCCGAGACCCCAGGCCACCATGCCCCCGGCGAGGTTGGCGGCCCCGACTCCCCGGCCCTCGAGGATCTCGGCGACATACGCGGACGACCCCCCCTCGGCACAGACGACGACCAGGCTGTCCGGACGCCCACCGAGCCAGTCGGTCACCTTCTTGACCGACGCCTCCTCGCGCTCGACGAACTCGAAGTAGGGGACGTTCAGCACGTCGACCGGGTGGGGACCCTCCACCCGCCAGCGCGCGAACTCGTCGGCGTTGCGCACGTCGAGGACCCGGGGCGGCGCGGGACCGCTCAGGCGCTCGTAGAGGTCCGCGGCCGCGACGTCGGTCACGGGGTCAGACTTTGCCTTCGGGACATTGACGCGATGCGCCACGTCGGCAGCGGGTGAAATGTCCGTAAGTCAAAGTCTGACCCCGATCATCAGATCCAGCCGCCCGCGAACGGGATCACCTGGCCGCAGAAGAAATCCGCCTCGTCCGACGCCAGGAAGACGCAGAGCTTGGCGGACTCCTCGGACCGCGCGAGTCGCCCCGCGGGGACGTTCCTGACGATGCGCCCGAGCTTCTCGGGATGCGCCGTGACGTCCGGGCCGAAGTAGGTCGGGTTCTCGACGAAGTTCTGCGCGATCGCGTTGACCTGGATGTTGTGCCGCGCAACCTCGCGGCCCACGGCGCGCGTGAGCCCGTTCGCGCCCGCCCGCGCGGCCGAGTACGCGGCGTAGTTCGGCAAGCCCGGGATCGCCACGGCCGAGGTGATGTTGACCACCTTGCCATGCCCCTGGCGCTTCATCACGCGGATCGCCGCGCGAAGGCAGAAGAATGGCTCGTCGTAGAGGTGGGCGACCATGGATCGCCAGGTCTCGTCGGAGACCTCGTCGACGGGCCCCCCGACCGGCGGGTGGCTGGAGTTGTTGACCAGGACGTCGAGCCGCCCGTGGCGCTCCGCGACCGTGCGCACCGCGCGGGTGGCCTCGCCGGAGACCGTGAGGTCCCCCGTTACCACCGAGGCCTCGCGCCCGTGGGCGCGCGCCAGCTCGAGGGCCGCCTGGGCGCGCGCCTCGGTTCGCTCGTGGAGCGCGAGGACCGCGCCCTCCTTCGCGAACTCCTCGACGCACGCCGGGCCCATGTACTGGCTGACGTTGGTGATCAGGACGACCTTCCCGGTGAGCCGCATGCCGCGCCCGTATCGTACCGGGGAAGGCGCGGCCGAGGCAATCGGGCCGCTCCGCCGCGACGGGGTCGGCGAGCGTCTGTCGCCCGGTGTGAGGGTTGAGGCGGTAGCGTCCCGTGGCGCGCGACCCGGTAGCTCGGAGAGGGGAGACCCGGCAGCCTACAGAGCCTGGAGCAGGCCTACCGCCTCTCTCGCACCAGCCCTCACCAGCGGCACCTGTTCGGGCCGTCCCGCTGCACGGTCCGGAATTTGAGGAAGAACCCTGCGGGGAGATGGCCTCCGGCCCACAGGGGATCCCGTGTGACGTCTTCGATGATGAGATCCTCCCCCCGGTAGGTCACGACGAACCTGAGGCCGCTCATGCCTCTGGCCCGCCACTCGTGGACGAAGCGCCGGAACTCGACGGCCGGCAGGCCCTCTCCCTCCACGGGAGCGCGCCGGCTCCACCGGGCCACCTTGGGCGGCACCCGGCGGAACCAGACGATGTCGTCCACGTAGGGAAAGACCTTGAGGGGGTTCCGCGCCAGGAGCAGGTGATTGCTCCGCTCGCCTTCGACGCGGAGATTGCTGAACATGGAGAAGTTGCCGGCGGTGCGCAGCCCCAGATACGGGCTGAGGCCAAGCACCAGCAGGGGCGCGATCAGCGCCGCCACCGCCGGCCGCCGCAAGGTCCCCAGCAGATCGACGTCGAGCCCGAGCGACCGGGACGCAATCCCCCACCGCACGAGCGGCCGCCACAAGCAGACCGCGCCAAGAGCGAACGCCACGCCCTGAACACTGTCGATGGTCTGAGGCCGAATGGACCCAGACGCGAACAGGACGCCCGAGGTGATCCCGGCCACGACGGCCGCCGTCGTGTACGCGAGCACGGGGTCGGGCCAGCTGCTCGCGGCGCGGCGCGCGTACAGGTCGCGATACAGCGGGCGCGGCACGAAGGCGAACAGGCAGGTCATCGCCGCGGCGCCGAAGTCGAAGAACATCGCCTGCGCCAGGAGCACGTGCAGACCCACGGCCAGGATCAGGCCGAGAAGGCGAGTCCGCCGGAACAGCAGGCCGAGGACGATGGCGATCTCCCAGCTCAGGCCGATCACCGCCTGCGCCAGTCGGACGGCCGGCGGCAGCGGTTGGGCGTGGCCCAGCCACTGCCGCTGGATCCGGTCGCCCATCCACGCCCCACAGGTCACGTCCGGATTCAGGAAGTCCCAGTTCAGCTTGTGAAAGGCGGCGAAGAAGTACACTAGTACGAGCGCCCAGCGCAGGAGCGGGAGGTAGGGCTCGAAGCGCTCGTCGATGCTTTCCTTGCCCTTCCGCGCCAGGAGGTGGCGACACAGAAAGCCCGCGAAGAGGAAGTTGAGCAGCAGGATGAGGTTCGAGTGGTTGGCGATGTTGGGGAATTTCCAGAGCAAGTCGTACGTGGACAGCAGAAGGACGAGCGCGAAAGGCCAGACGCTCGCGCGGCTCATCGCCATCCAGATGGCGAGGGCGACGAGCATCAGGGTGAGGAAGGGATTTCCCCAGTTCTCGGTGTGATGCAGGGCAATCGCGACCGCGTGCAAGAGGGCGATGTCAGCGTACATCGAGGTCCGTGGTCGCCCTCCCCGAGATTCGCTACGCATGACCGCCTTATCATAAGACTGTCGGACGCCCTCCTCCCAGCGTCTTCACCAAGGGTGAGTCTTGCCGATGCCTGCCTCGTGAGAATGAGCGAAACCCTGGCCGATCCCCTCATCTTCACAACCGATACCGATTTTCGCGTCTATCGACGCCACAGCCGTCACGTTGTTCCCTGCATCACACCATCCTGACGTTCCCGCCGGCCCCCGACATGGAGCGTGTTCCCAGTGGCCGCGAGCTTCTACGCCGCTGTCGCGGAGCTTCGCCGACCGGATGATTGCCGCCCGGTCCGATTGCCGAGCCCGTCCGGCGCGCCAGACTCGGTGACCTCGCATGTCACTCCTTCTCACGCAATTTGGGTAGCATCTTGGGCAGCAAGTTTCGGACGGCGCGTCAACACAAGGAATGGTCAGGACCAAGGAGCTGAAGAGGGGTCCGATCCAGGGCTATTGGTCGCGGCGAACGCGCACCGACGGCTGAAGCCGCCCTGGTTACAGTTAGGTGACATTTCTACTGGACAGCTACACACGGCGCCACGACGCCCCGGGGATCGAGCTAGCGGACCGACTCGAAGAGGCGGCGGAAGAACGAGCGGACCGCGGCCGCCGGGCCGTGCTCGGGACAGCTCTCGCGCGGCTCGGTTGACGCGAGGAAGGCCTCGCGGATGACGAGGGGGCACCACGCCGTGGCGCGCTTGCCATTGCCCGCGTCCACGTCATGGAAGGCGATCGAGGGGGGCGGGACGAAGGCGGTGGGCGGCACCACGGCCAGCGCCGTGCGCATGAAATCCGCCCAGATCGGGAGCGCGGCCTGGGCGCCCGATAGGCGGACCACGTCCCGCTGGTCGAAGCCGACCCATACGAGCGCGACGAGGCGCGGCGTGTAGCCGACGAACCAGGCGTCGCGGCCCTCGTTGGTCGTTCCGGTCTTCGCGGCGACGGCTCCCTCCACCCCCAGCGCGCGCGCCGAGGCGCCGGTGCCGCGGTCGATGACGCCCTGGAGGAGGTGGGTGACCAGGAAGGCCTCGTCCGGCCTCGGCCCGGTCGTCCGCTCGGCGGACGGCTCGCTCACTCCACCCTCTCGGTCCACGACCGCACGGAGCCCGGTCGGCCGGCCGCGTTCCCCGCCGGTGGCGAGCCCGGCGTACGCCGCCGCCAGCTCGAGCGGCGTCACCTCGAAGCTGCCGAGGACGAGCGCCGGCACGGGCTCGAGCGGGCTCGTGACACCCGCCTCTCTCGCGGTGCGAACGACGGCGTCGTAGCCGGTGGCCTCGGCCATCCACACCGTCGCCGCGTTGAGCGACTGCTCGAGCGCCCGCCGGACCGTCACCGTCCCCTCGTAGCGGTTCTCGTAGTTGCGCGGGGTCCAGGCGTTCTTGCCGGTGCCGATCGTGAGCGGGCGATCCTCCAGGAGCGACGCCGGCGTGAAGTGAGGCGGCTCCCCGCGAGGCCCCTGACCCAGGGCCGTCAGGTACACGAAGGGCTTAAAGGCCGAGCCAGGCTGCCGCCGCGCCTGCGTGACGCGGTTGAACTGGCTCTGCCCGTAGTCGCGCCCCCCGACCATCGCGTAGATCTCCCCGGTGCGGGGGTCGAGTGCCACGATCGCCCCCTGGAGCCGCGCCGCGGAGTCCTTTCGCCGGAGGGCCCGGTACTGACCTTCCAGCCGGTCGAGACCTCGCGCGAGCGCCGCCTCGGCAGCCCGCTGGAGCACGGGCTGGAGCGTCGTGAAGATGCGAAGGCCCCCCGACGACACGTCGTCGGCCGGCTGGAGCTGCTCCACTTGGCCCCGGACCCAATCCGCGAAGTACGGGCCGAGGGCGCCGATCGCGGTCCCGCGCTGGACGACCAGCCGCTCCTGGGTAGCCTGGGCGAGCTGCCGCTCGTCGAGCATGCCGAGCTCGCGCATCCGCCGGAGGACCATGTTGCGCCGCTCCCGGGCGCGCTCGGGGTGATGCACGGGCGAGTAAGTGTTGGGCGCCCGGATGATGCCGGCGAGCATGGCGGCCTCGCCGAGCGTGAGGCGGTCGACCTCCTTGCCGAGGAAGCTTCGCGCGGCCGCCCCGACCCCGTAGACGGCGTAGCCGCCGTGCTGGCCGAGATAGATGCCGTTGAGATATGCCGCGAGGATCTCGTCCTTGGAGTAGCGTCGCTCGATCGTCAGCGCCAGCGCGGCCTCGCGGAGCTTCCGCCCCCAGGTCCGCTTGGGAGTGAGGACGAGGTTCTTGACGAGCTGCTGGGTGAGGGTGCTCCCGCCCTGGGCGAGCTCGCCTCGGCGGAGGTTCACCCACACGGCCCGCCCGACGGCGCGGAGGTCCACGCCGGGATGCTCGTAGAAACGGTGGTCCTCGGCGGCCAGCACGGCTTCCACGAGATGCCGCGGCACCGCGGCGAGCGGGACGGGATGGCGGAGCTGGTTGGCGCCCCCCCCGAGCCCCGTGAGGGTCTCGGGCTCGAGCTCGATCTCCTCCAGCGGCTCGCCGGTGGCCGTGTCGAGCTCGCGAATCCGGCCCCCGTCGACGACGAGACGGACCGCCAGGGCGGGCCGCCTCGCTCGCGGATCGTCGCGCGGCCGGAGGTGGAGCGTCCAGGCGCCTGCCTCGCGGCGGAACTGCCCCGGAGCGGCGGGGGGCCCTTGGGTCTCACGGTAGCCGAGCCGCCGGAGAGCGCCCGCGACGTCGGCGGCCTCGATCCCGACCCCGGGCCGGAGGACCAGGCCGGCCGCGTAGATCAGCGCGGCCTCCTCCAGCCGGGACAGATCGACACCCGCCGCCGTGCGCCACGTCCAGACCCCGAAGACGATCGGGGGAGCCAAGACGACGACGATCAGGAGGGTCGCCAGGAGCGCGCGACGGCGGCGGGCGGCCCCGGCAAGCGCCCTCAGGCGGTCACGAAGGCGTGCGGAGGCGGGGTCCGGCGTCACGTCAGGGACGTCTCCCAGCAACGGGCGTGCCGCGCTGTCGGTCGGCAACGGTCCGCTCGACCACTCGTCCCGTCGCGGCGTCCTGGTCCGTCGTCGACGGAGCGTGCGGCCCCCGCGGCGGGCGGCGTGTAGCCATCACCGTGTCGAGCTTACGCGTGGTCAGCCGTCCCGGTAGGTGATCCGGTAGACCGCGCCCAGGCCGTCGTCGGACAGGAAGAGCGCGCCGTCAGGGGCCACGGCAAGGTCGACCGGTCGGCCCCAGTAGCGGCTCCCGGCGAGCCAGCCCGTTGCGAAGTCCTCCGCCAGAGGCGTGTCCCCGCCGAGTCGAACCCGGATGACCTTGTAGCCCACCGGAACCGTGCGGTTCCAGGAGCCGTGGAGCGCGACGAACACATCGCCCCGGTATTCCGGCGGAAACTGGGCGCCGGTGTAGAAGACGAGGCCGAGCGGGGCCGCGTGGGCCTGGTAGAGCAAGCTCGGCCGCCGCACCGCTCGGCACCGCTCGCCGCCGCCGAGGTCCGGGTCCTGGACGAGACCCCCGGCCGCCCAGTGGCAGTACGGCCAGCCGTAGAACCCACCCTCCTCGATCCGGGTGACGTACTCGGCGGGGCGGTCTTCCCCGAGCCAGTCCCGACCGTTGACCGTGGCCCAGAGCTCGCCCGTACCGGGGCGGAAGGCCAGCCCGACCGCGTTGCGCAGTCCCGTGGCGAACGGCGCGCCCCCACTACCGTCGGGTCCGTACCGATAGATCGCCGCGCGGCGCGGGTCACGCTCCTCGCAGTTGTTGCAGGACGACCCGACGGACACGTACAGCTGGCGATCGGGCCCCACGGTGATCGTTCGGGTCCAGTGCCCGCCCCGGGGCGGCAGGTCCCGCACCACGATCACGGGCTCGCCACGAACGCGGCGTGCGGCCGGATCGTAGTCGAAGCGCAGGATGCGCCCGGTCTCGGCGACGTAGAGCTGGCCGTCGAGGAAGGCGAGACCGTGCGGGAGATCGAGGCCTTCCACGACCGGTACGGCGGCGTCGGCCCGGCCGTTCCGATCGTCGTCGGGAAGCGCGAGGACGCGGCCGGCCCGCGGCACCGACACGAGGAGCGTGCCGCGCGGATCCAGCGTCAGGAAGCGGGCGTACCCGAGGTCTTTCGCGAAGAGCTCGATCGCGAAGCCGGGCGGGAGCCGGATGGTCGTGAGATCGGCCGACGGCGCCGGTTGGGGGAGGACCGCGACGCAGCCGCCCAGCGCTGCCAGCGCGCCACATACCCGGCCGGCGCGGCGGAGACGGCCGCCCGGCGAGGATGACGACACGCTCGTGAGGCGGGGCTCGATCACGCGGTTCTCAGGGGAGACCCTACCAGAACGCCACGCCCTCCGCCACTTGGGGTCAGACTTTGACTTCTAAGCATTTTCGCGGTCGAGGCAGCCGAATCGTTTAGAAGTCAAAGCCTGACCCCGCCCTCGCCTTGCTACAATGCCGGCCCATGACGACGACCCCGCTCGACCCCATCGCCCTGATCGTCGCCGACCGGGAGCGAGCCCGGGCCGCCGGAGATCCCTTCGCCGACCTCTGCGTGCTCGCGACCGCCCCGGACGGAGGAACGGACGCCGCGGCGCCCGGGGTGCGCCCGATCGTCCTGCGCGACGTCGGGCCCCAGGGAATCGGCCTTCTCATCAGCCGCACGAGCCCGAAGTGGGAGCCGCTCTCCGCGGGACGCTACGAGCTGCTCCTCCTCTGGCTGACGATCCGCCGGCAGTACCGCGTGCGCGGTAGCGTCACGTCCATGCCCGAGCCGCTCGTTCAGACGTACTGGGACCAGAAGGTCCACGAGTCTCGCCTCCTCGATCTCTATTACGCGACGCACGGGGCGCAGTCGAGCGTGGTCCCGTCGCGGGAGCGGTTCCTCGAGGGGATCGACGCCCTCCGCCGACGCTACCCCTCGCCGGAGGCGGTGCCCCGGCCGGAGCTCCTGCGGGGGGTGTATCTCGTCCCCGAGCGGATCGAGGCCTGGCGGGGGGCCCCCGACCGGTTGCACGACCGTCGCCGGTTCGCCCGGGAGGGGTCGGGCTGGCGCGAGGAGACGCTGGTTCCGTAGCTTCTGCGTTTGGGGGGCTCGAAGGGCCCGATGCTATACTGGGCGCCGGTTCGAGATCCCAGTTCCGCCGAGGAGCCAGCGCTCGCGATGAGCCGATCCCTCCTGACCGTCCTGCTCGTACTCGCTGCGTGGCCGGGCGGCGCGCGCGCGAGCGAGCTCTACGTCACGAACACGCACTCCGGCACGATCTCCGTCATCGACACGACACGGGATGAGGTCGTCGCGACCATCCCGCTCGGGGGAGGCGTGCCGAACCGCCTCGTCCTCACGCCCGACGGCACGCAGGCGTGGGCCATCCACGACAAGAGCCGCATCATCAGCATTGTCGATGTCGCGGCCCGGAAGGTCCTGCGCAAGGTGAAGATCGGTGAGTGGCCGTACAACCTGACCTTCACGCCCGACGGACGGCACTGCTGGGTGCTCGACTGGGGCGACGTGTCGAAGCTGCTCATCTACGACGTCCAGAAGGGCGTTCTCGACGGCGAGATCGAGGTCAGCACGTGGCCGGCCCACGGCATCTTCTCGCGGGACGGGAAGCTCTTCTGGGTCACGAGCGAGACGGCCGGAAACGTCACGGTCGTGGACGTGCCCCAGCGGAAGATCCTCGAGGTGCTTCCCTCGAGCGGGGACGCGATGGGACTGGCGCTGGCCGCCGATGGCCAGCACGTCTACGTCGCGAACGGCGAGGACCGGACCGTCTCGAAGGTCGATGCCCGGGCCCATCGGATCGTGACCGTCGGGAAGGTCAAGGGGATCAACCACGACGTGGTGCTCACCCCCGACGGGCGCTCCCTCTACGTGACCCTGCGAAAGGCCAACCGGATCGCCGTCCTCAGGGCCGACGATCTCGAGGTCGTCACCGAGATCCCCCAGCCGGGGTATCCCGATCTCGTCGTGATGTCGAACGACGGGACGAAGGCATACGTCTCGAACCGCCATGCCAACGTCGTGACGGTCATCGGGCTGGCCGACCACCGCGAGATCAAGCGCATCCCGGTCGGCAAGGGCCCGCACGGGATGGCGCTGGCGCCGCCTCCACGCCAGTAGCGATCTTCCCGCCGGGCGCTCGGCGCCCGGACACGCCGTTCGCACCGATGCGAACCCAACGCGAGGGTAGCTTCTTCCACGCCCGGTAGTTCTTGCATCCGGTCTCGCGGCCGCCCGGCTGCGACATCGAGGCGCGAACAGCCCCTGCCGCGCAAGGTTGGTGCGATCCTGTCCGGAGACACGACACCGCCGAGCGGTCACGATGCGTTCACGACGGGAGTTCCTCCGCAGTGGAGACGATGGCATCGCAGTTGCTCCGCACAGGGTGGCCTCGCGCGCGACCGAGTCGTCGATCGGCGCAGCGGGCGCGTGGGGCGACTCCTTGAGGAGGTTTCGCATGATTCGCTGGATACCCGTGCTGCTGGTCGTCGCGCTCGTTGGCGTCGCGTCCGCACAGCAGGCCGCTCCCCCGGCTCCGGCCCAGGCGCCCGCCATGGCCGAGAAGATGGCCGAGGGCAAGGTGAAGACCGTCGACCAGGCGAAGAAGCAGGTCACCCTGGAGGACGGCACGATGTTCACCATTCCCGCCACCGTCCAGGTGCAGTGGGCCGATCTCAAGCCCGGCCAGGTCGTGGCCATCTCCTACGTGGAGGCCGGCCAGCTGAAGACCGCCAGGAAGATCGAGGTCAAGGGCTAGGCGGTAACGGACCTCGACCGGACCGTAGGTGCGCTGGCGACGCGCCCCGGACCGCGCAGTGCGGGTCCGGGGCGCGTCCATTCGGTAGTCGGGCGGTAGCGGGGCGGCCGGCGCCCGCGCGGCGGCTAGCCCCGCGGAGGTGCGGACGATGAGTCGACGAATCGGCGTCCTGGTCTTGCAAGCCTGCCTGGTCCTCGTGGAGGCGTCCTTCCGGTCCGGGGCCTCCGCGCAGGGGCTACCGACTCCCGGCCCGGGAAATGTCCCGCTTGCTCCCGCGGACGGCGCCAACCTGATCGTGCCCATGATCGTGCTGGGTGTGGCCCTCCTGGGAGGGCTCATCTTCGCCGTGGCCATCATGGACCTCCGCCGGAAGCGGCAGGCGGAGATGGTCGCGATCGAGGGCCAGATCTCGGACGCGCTGATGCGAGAGCCGCGGCTGACCGCCGCGACGCTCACGCCCGAGGCGCACGTGCCGCTGTCGTCGCGGTCGGCTCCCACGGTGGAGATACGCGGGGAGGTCGAATACCCGGAGCTCCGCGAGATCGCGGTGCGGATCGTTCGCCAGGAGCTCTTGCGGCATCACCCGGACGGCCGAGTCGAGGACCGGATCTTCGTCGCGCCTCCGGTGCTGACCGCTCCGCGCTGACGGACGACGTCCAGCGGCGCGAGGGGACTCTCCGGTCCCCTCGCGGCGGGCGAGGGTCAGGTCGTCGTCTCGGCGTCCCGCAGGAGCTGGCGGGCGATGATCAGGCGCTGGATCTCGGAGGTGCCCTCGTAGATGCGCGGGGCGCGCACCTCGCGGTAGAGGCGCTCGATCGGGGAGCCACGCAGCACACCCGCCCCCCCGTGGATCTGGACGGCGTGATCGACGACCCGGTGCGCCATCTCGGTGGCGAACAGCTTCGCCATGGACGATTCGAGCGTCACGCGGGAGGCGCCGGCGTCCTTCCGGCGGGCGGCCGAGTAGACGAGGAGCCGGGCGGCGTGGAGCTCGGTCGCCATGTCGGCCAGCTTGGCCTGGATCGCCTGGAACTGCGCGATGGGCTGGCCAAACTGGCTGCGCCGTCGCGCGTGACCGATTGCCAGGTCGAGAGCCGCCTGCGCCAGGCCCACGGCCTGAGCGCCGACCGAGGCGCGGAAGACGTCGAGCGTCCCCATGGCGATTCGCCAGCCCGCTCCCTCGGCCCCGAGCAGGTGATCCGAGGGGATGCGGCAGCCGTCGAAGCGCAGCTCTCCGATGACGTGGGGCGCGAGCGTGTGCATGGCCGTGCCGGTGAGCCCGGGGGCGTCGTGCGGGACGATGAACGCCGAGAGCCCCTTGGTGCCAGGCTCCGGGCCCGTCCGCGCGAACAGCACGTAGAGGCTGGCGACGGGCGCGTTCGAGATGAAGCGCTTGGTTCCCGTCAGCACCCACTGATCGCCCTGGCGCTCCGCGCGCGTCGCCACCGCGGCGGCGTCGGATCCCGCCTCGGGCTCGGTCAGGGCGAAGGCCGGGACCATCTCGCCCCGGGCAAGCGGCGGCAGCCAGCGCCGCTTCTGCGCGTCGCTGCCGGCGAGGAGGATGGGGTAGCTCCCCAGCCCCTGGATTGCGAACAACGCCTCGGCGGACGCGCACGTCCGCGCGAGCTCTTCCCGGGCGAGGCAGAGAGTCACCGACCGGAACGGCCCCTCGAGGCTGCCACCGTAGGCGACGGGCACCAGCAGGGGGAACAGGCCTTCCTGGCCGAGCGCGCGCGCGAGATCCCAGTTGAGCTCGTCCTTCTCCCCCCACGCCTCGGCGAGCGGCTGGAAGATCTCGGCGCCCGCCTGGGCGATGGCCGTTCGGAGCGCTTGCTCCTCCGGCGAGAGGTCGAGGGGCGTCATCTCGGGCCGAGGCCCAGCCCGAGCGGGGTGGCATCGCTGGCTGGCGGAGGCGGAAGCGCGCGCCCGTCGCCCCCGACGTAGCTTTCGAAGGACAACCGATCGCCCTCGACCCGGAACAGGGTCAGCGGCCGCCCGATCGTGCCGTCGTCACGGACCAGCACGTCACCCGCATAGAGAGAAGGGAAGCGCTGGCCGGCGATGAGGGCGTCGCGTAGCCGCGTACCCGTCGGGCTGCCTCCGCTCCTGGCCGCCAGGCGGGCGGCCTCGACCAGAAGCGAGACGGTCTCGTACGCGGTTGCCGCGAAGCGCGACGGGAGCTGCTCGTGGCGGGCTTCGTACGAGCGGGCGAAGCGAGCTCCGCGGGTGCCCGGCACCGGGACGAAGGCGTCGGTCAGGATCATGGTGCCGTCGAGCGCGCGCCCCCCCGCCAGGAGCGCCGCCCGGTCGTCGTCGACCGCGAAGAGCCGGCCGGCGTAGCCGGCACCGCGGAGCGCCGT
This sequence comes from uncultured Candidatus Rokubacteria bacterium, assembly GCA_963812945.1. Taxonomy (GTDB): domain Bacteria; phylum Methylomirabilota; class Methylomirabilia; order Rokubacteriales; family DASRDR01; genus DASRDR01. The sequence goes on from CAWEXD010000008.1 coordinate 498,189, forward strand.
CGCCGCTTCCCCGAGCGCGGCGCCCTGGTAGCCCAGTACGACGGCCTCTGGCGCGGCCCGGGCGACGGCCCTGAGCCGAGATCGCCGGTCGCTGGCCTCCAGGGACAGACTCTCCTCGTGAACCAGGTGTCCCCCGAGTTGCCGCCAGCGTGCGGCGAACGCCGTGCGGATCGCGCGGCCGAACCCGTCACCGCCGGCCACGAGCCCAACGCGGCGGACGCTGACCACCCAGACATGTGCCGCCAGGACGTCGGCGCGGGCGGCCAGCGAGGGCCTGAGCTGGAACAGCGTCCGGCTCGTCGCCGGGAAGCGGTCGGTGGGCAGGCCGGCGTGGAGCACGAGCGCATCGCGCGCGGCCGCGACCGGGTAGACGGCGAGCGTCGGTGTTGGCGAGGCGGTCACGATGGCGGCGACCCCGGCGGCGAGGAGCCGGGTGACCTCCATCTCGGCGGCCTTGAGGTCCATGGGCTGGACGTTCAGCGCCTGGAAGGCAATCGAGACGGTCCGAGCCCGGTCCGGCGGCTCGATCGGCTCGGGCGGCGGTCCGCTGCGGCGCTTCGTCGAGGCCGGTGGGGTGGTGCCGGCCTCGTCTGCCGTCGCCGGGGGTGTCGCCCCGGGTGTGGCCTCGGGGGCAGCCTCGGGGGCAGGGTCGTCCTTGTCGCGCGTATCGCCCGCCGGCGGCGCCGCGGACGGGTCCGACGTGCCGCGCTGGCCGGCCGGCCCCCTGGTTCTCGCCGACGGGTCGAACTCGGCTATCGCGAGATCGATGCCCTGCTTGATCTCGGCGCCGAACCATGCCGCTGGACCTGTCAGCGGGAGCAAGGCCCCAAGGCGGAGGGATGGCCGGGGCGCCCGTGCCGGCGGGGCTTGCGCCTGCCCGGACGGACACGCGACGAGCGCCGCGACGGCCGCGATCGCGAAACGCCAGCTTCGCATGCGCAGCCGAATCTTACCGTAGCGTCAGGGGGGGTGGAAGCGGCACGGAGCGGTTCGGCCGCCCCTGGTGTGGTATAAGGTCCGGGAAGGCGATTCCGCCGGGTGACGCGGGCGAGCACCGGCGGATGGACGTCCGAGAGGAGCCACGGGTCATGGCGACGCACGACCTCCGCGCGAAGGCGCTGATCCTCCACCCCGAGGACGATGTCGTCATCGCGAAGGCGCCGGTCTCGACCGGAACGGTCCTCGATCACGAGGGGGAGCGGATCGAGGTCCAGTGCGACATCCGCCCCGGCCACAAGATCGCACGCCGGGCGCGCGCCCAGGGGGAGGCGGTTCGCCGGTACGGTCAGGTCATCGGCTTCGCGACGCAGCCGATCGCAAAGGGTGAGCACGTTCACACCCACAACCTGGCGGTGGGCGACTACCAGCGGGAGTACGAGGTCGGCGTCGACGTCCGGCCGGTCGACTACTACCCCCCCGCCGAGATGCGTTACTTCGACGGGTTCAAGCGGGCCGACGGGCGGGTGGGGACCCGGAACTACCTGGCCGTGATCTCGACCGTCAACTGCTCCGCGAGCGTCTGCCAGTTCATCCGGGAGCGCTTCCGAGACATCCAGCGCGACTACCCCAACGTCGACGGGGTCATGGCCATCACCCACAAGTCGGGGTGCGGCACCAAGCTCTTCGGGGAAGACCATGACGCCCTCATGCGGGTGCTCGGTGGCTACGCGCGCCATCCGAACGTCGGCGCGTACCTCCTGATCGGGCTCGGCTGCGAAGTGAACCAGACGGTTCCCTTCATCGAGCGCCAGCGGCTCGGCCGGCCCCGCATACTCTCGATTCAGGAGGCGGGTGGGGTGCGGAAGACCGTCGAGGCCGGCATCAAGGCGGTGCAGGAGCTCCTGCCGGTCGCCAACGAGGCGCGGCGGACGCCCCAGCCCGTCTCCGAGCTCGTGCTCGCGACGAACTGCGGGGGGTCGGACGGCGCCTCCGGGATCACGGCGAACCCGGCGCTCGGCTGGGCGGTGGACGAGCTGGTCCGGTACGGCGGCACCGGCGTGCTCGCCGAGACCTCGGAGATCTACGGGGCCGAGCACCTCCTCATCCGGCGTGCGGTGAACGAAGGGGTGGCCAAGAAGCTGATCGACCGTTTCAAATGGTGGGAGTACTACTGCCGCGTGCTGGGGGCCGAGATGGACAACAACCCGGCGCCCGGCAACAAGGCCGGCGGGCTCACGACCGTGTTCGAGAAGTCGCTCGGGGGGGTGACCAAGGGCGGGACGACTCCCCTCACGGACGTTTTCCTCTACGGTGAGCCCATCACGACGCGCGGCTTCGTCTTCATGGACACGCCCGGCCACGACCCCGTCTCGGTGACCGGTCTCGTCGCCGGGGGCGCGAACATCGTCGTGTTCACGACGGGCCGTGGCTCCGTCTTCGGCTGCCGGCCCGTGCCCTCCATCAAGCTGGCCACGAACTCGCTGGTCTACCGGCAGATGGAGGAGGACATGGACATCAACTGCGGTGTCATCCTCGAGGGGACGCCGCTTCCGACGGTGGGGCGCCAGATCTTCGAGGAGGTCGTCGCCGTCGCGTCTGGAAAGAAGACGAAGAGCGAGGCCCAGGGGATCGGGGACGAGGAGTTCGCGCCCTGGATCATCGGGCCCGTCCTCTGAGCGCTCACGAGCGGGACGGCGAGAGACCGGCCCTCCCGGGCTACCGGGGGGGCCTTTGCATCTCCACAGGCCGGGGCGGAGGGGAGCATGGGACGACGGTCCTATAGCGGCGAGAAATGGCGGAGAGAGCAGGCCCGCAAGGCCAAGCGCGACGCGAAGGCCGAGCGGAAGAAGGAAGGCGCGAAGGAGGGCGAGGCGGGGGGCGGCCCGCCGATCGACTGGGACGCGATGGTCGGAGGACCAGGCACGGACACCCCGCCGCCCGTCGCCTCCGACGACGAGCGGAACCAGTAGCGAGCGCTACAGCCCGAACGCTCGCTCCAGGGCCGGGATCGCTCGCGGCAGGGCGAGCAGGATCACGTGGTCGCCCACTGCGAGGACGCGGTCCGGGTCGGGCGTCAGCGTCTGATCGCCCCGGACCACCGCGCCGACCAGCGCCTCGGGGGGCAGGCCGAGCCCCTCGATCGACCGCCCCTCGGCTGGCGTCTCCTGCTGCACGATCACCTCCAGCGCCTCCGCCTCGCTCTCCGGCAGCTCGAACACCGAGACGACTCGACCGCCGCGCACGTACTTCAGGATTACGCTGGCGGTGAGGAGCCGCGGGCTGATCGCGGCGTCGATCCCGAGCGAGCCGACGAGCGGGATGAGATCCTGGCGCTTGAACAGGGCGACGGCCTTCTTCGCGCCGTGGCGCTTGCCGAGGAGCCCGGCCAGGAGGTTCGTGGGGTCGTCGTCTGTGAGCGTGGCGACCGCGTCCGCCTCGCCGATGCCCTCCGCCACCAGGAGCTTCACGTCCGTACCGTCACCCTGCACGACCCGGGCGGACACGAGCTCGCGCGTGAGCTCGTCGTAGCGGCTCCGGCCCCGCTCGAGCACCGTCACGGCGATCTCCTCCGTCTCGAGCGCGCGCGCCACGTGCAGCCCGATCCGCCCGCCTCCGATCACGAACACCTGCCGGGTGGCGGTCGCGGTGCGGCCCATGAGGACGAGGATGTCCGGGATCACGTCGCGCCCGCCCACGACGTACACGTGGTCGTCGGCCGCCAGCGCCGTGTCGCCGGTCGGAACGATGAGGCGCTCCCCCCGGGCGATGCCCACCACGCGGAAGGGCGCCGACGCTTGGACCGAGCGGAGGTCGCGCAAACGCCGGTTCACCAGCGGGGCCCGCGGGCCGACCTTGACGCCCAGCAGCTGGACGCGACCGCCGGCGAAGTCCGCCACCTCGGCGGCGCCGGTCGTCTTGATGACGCGCAGGATCTCGTCGGCGACGACCTGCGTCGGGTTGATCAAGAGGTCGATCCCGAGCACCTTGCCCCCCTGCAGGATGGGGTGCTCGCCGAGCTCGATGTCGCGGACACGCGCGATCTTGGTGGCCACGCCGTACTGGTGCGCGATGGCGCAGGCGACGATGTTCACCTCGTCCACGTCCGCCACGGCGATGACCATGGCCGCGTCACGGACGCCCGCTTCCTCGAGCGCGCGCGGCGACGACCCGTCCGCCTCGATCGCGCGGACGCGCAGGGTCTGCTCCAGCCGGCGGACCACGTCGGGGTGACGCTCGATGACGACGATCTCGTGCCTCTCGTGGGAGAGACGCTCGGCGATGTGGTAGCCCACCTCGCCCGCGCCGATCACGATGATGCGCATGGCCGTCGCGCCTGGTCCGCGCCTAGCTCGCCGCCGGGACCCGCTCAGGCCGACGCACGATCGCTCAGCGCTCCGCCGCGGGTTCCTGGTAGTCGGAGCAGCGCGCCGCGTAGGTCGGGACGACACGCCGCCGGATGCGCGGGCAGAGGAAGTCTGCGGTGAGGCTCCTGCCGGCGACACGATCCGGCGCCGACTCTTCGAGGTCCGCGGGCGGCTCCGGGAACCAGACGCACTCGAAGCAGAAGGGTCCCGCGGGCTCGCGCTCGGCCATGATCGAAGACGGTAGCAGAGCCGCTCGGAATGGCGCAAGGTGTACGTTGCCCCGGGCGATCCCCCAACCGTAGGATCGGACGCGATGTGGAGCGTCTCCGCCTGGTGGTCCCGGCCTCGGCGGGCCGTCGCGGGCCTGGCCGACGCCGTCGTGTGCTGGGCGCGGATGCCGCCCGGCCCGGCGTCGCCGCCCCGCCGGTTCGCCGTGGTCCAGATCTGCGGCTGCTCCCACGAGGTGCTCCAGGAGGCCGTGGCACGGGGGCGAATGCCGACCCTGGCCAGGCTCATCCGGCGGGGGACTCTGGGGCTCCACCGCGTCCCGGTCGGCCTGCCGACCTCCACGCCGGCCTTCCAGGCCGGGCTCATGTACGGCGGTCCCGTGGACATCCCGGGCTTCGAGTTCCTGGACAAACGGACCGGGGCCTACCGGTGGTTCCCGCGCCCCTGGGACGCCGCGGCGATCGAGGCGGCCCACGCCCGCCCGGGGCAGGGGGTCGTCCGGGGAGGCCGCGCCTACGGCTGTGTCTTCGGGGGCGGTGCGGACGACACCGTTCTCACCTTCGCCCACCTCCTCCGGCCACACGCGCCCTGGGGGCGGGTCGGCTTCCGAGCCCTGGTCGTGCCGGGCCTGATCCTGATGTGGCTGATCCTGAAGATGTCGGTCTTGACCCTCTGGGAGCTCGTGGGCTGGCTCGGTGGGGCCGTTCGGAACCTGAGTCTGGGGCAGCGCATCGTGCCGCTTCGCCAGGTCGTGACGCGCGTCCTGGTCGGCGGCTGGCTCCGGGAGCTCTTCACCCTGGGCGTGACGGCCGACCTCTACGCCGGCGTGCCCGCCCTCTACGTGAACTTCGTGGACTACGACGTCGCGGCCCATCATCTGGGGCCACGCCATCACGCCGCCCTTCGGGCCCTCCGGGGTGTCGACCGCAGCATCGAGCGCATCGCGCGCGTGGTCCGGCGGGTACGGAGCCTCGACTACGACCTCTACATCCTGTCCGATCACGGCCAGATCCGCTCGGTCCCGTTCCACCGGGTGGCGGGCGGGACCAGCGTGGCCGACACGATTCTCGCGTGCTTCGGACCGGCCCGCATCCACGCCATCGAGCCCCAGGGACCGGTCCCGCCGCCGGCGGCCGCCGCGCCGATGCCGCTGTGGCCGTTCACCGGCCGGGGACAGCGGAGCCTCGTCGTAGAGCGCCAGGTCCGGGAGCGCAACGCGGTGTGGGGCGGCGGACTCTGCATCGTCCCCGCCGGCCCGAACGTCAACGTGTACCTGACCCACACGGTGGACCGCGTGCTCGCGGAGGAGATCGAGGCCCGCTACCCGGGCGCGCTCGTGCGGCTCTCCGAGCATGCCGCGATCGGCTTCGTCCTGGCGCGCGATGCCCAGGGACCCGTGTGCTACTATCGCGGCGCCGTGTTCCGTATTCCCCCCGCCTCGGGTCCCACCGGGTGTCCCCTGTTCGACCGGACCGACCGAGCCATCGTCGTGCGAGGTCTCGAGGATCTCCTCGGCATGCCGTCGGGCGGCGACGTCATCCTGTACGGACACTACGCGCGCGGGGGCTGCACGAGCTTCCTCGGCGAGCGGGGGAGTCATGCCGGGCCCTCGGCGGAGGAGCTCTACGGGTTCCTGGCGCTGCCGCCACAGGTCGCGTTCGATCCCGGCCAGGTGACGCGCGCCCGGGATCTGCATGCCCTCTTCGCCCGCTACCACGAGGGCTCCGCGCCGGACCCGCCTCGCGTGGAGTCCTCCGCAGGGCCCGCCGGTGTCTGAGGGCGAGCCGGTGACGCGCGAGCGAGAGCTCAGGCCCGACACGGTCCGCTTCTGCCCTTTGTGCGGGGCGGGCATCGTGCGGCGCATCGTCTCCCGGGACATGCGGGAGCACCCCGTGTGCGAGGGGTGCGGCTTTGTCTTCTACCTCCATCCGAAGCTCGTCGCGATCATCATCCCCGTCCGGGACGGACGCGTGCTCCTCACGCGGCGGGCCATCGAGCCCGCCCTCGGCCTGTGGACCTTTCCGGGTGGCTACGTCGACTGGGGCGAGGATCTCGTGACCGCCGCCCAGCGGGAGATGCGCGAGGAGGTCGGCCTCGACCTCGCGCCGGACGGCCTGGTGGGGATCTATTCGTACCCGAGCGCGCCGGTCGTGATCGTCGCGTACCACGTCACCCTGCCCCGTGGTCTCGAGGCGGCCGCCGACGCCCACGAGGTGAGCGAGGTCAGGTTCTTCGCCCGGGAGGACATCCCCTGGGATGCACTCGCCTTTCGCAGCACCCGGGAGGCGCTCGCGGACTGGTTCGGGCGGCCAGGTGTATAGTGGACTCGGCGCGATACCGGATGCGCGCCGGCGGAGGCCAGCGATGACGAGCAGGGTGATTCGCGCCGGGGCCGTAGTGGCGATGGGGCTCCTGCTGGTTGGCGCCCTGGCCGTGCCCGCGGCCGCCCAGCGTCGTGGCGGGGGCGGATCGCATGGCTCCGGGGGCCGGGGCGTTCACGGAGGCGGCGGCCACGGGGGTCACCACGGAGGCCACGGCGGCGGCCATCACGGGGGCCACCACTGGCGCCACGGCGGGCACGGCCACGGCCACTGGCATGGCGGAGGATGGGGCTGGTGGGGCCCCGGGTTCGCGTGGGGGGTCGGCACAGGGGTGCTCCTCGCGTCCCCGTGGTGGGCCTATCCGGGGGTCTACGCGCCGGTCGCGGCGCCGTACCCCGTGTACACGTATCCGGCGGTCGCCCCCTACGCGTCCCCGGTCTACGGCGCGCCGCCGCCCCCACCTCCGCCTCCGGCTCCGGAGCCTGGATTGCCGCCGCCGCCGTCCTCGTCGAGCCCGCTTGCCCCGACGCCCGGACTGTCCTTGGAGGTCACCCCTCCCGCGTCTGGTGCTGTGCCGCCGTCGAGCTGCGAGTCCGTCACCGTCTCGGGTCACTGGCAGAGCCGGGTCTACCCCGATGGCCAGCGCATGACGGTGTGGGTGCCCACGTCCACGCGGCCCGTCTGCCGGTAGAACCCCTCGCCCCGAGTCCCGCCGCGCACGACGCGGAGGCTTGCCCCGCTCTCGCGTGATGGGCGCGCCGAAGTTCGGCTTCACTCCGGGAGAGTGGCGCGTGCTTCGAGGCTTTCGGAGTCCGATCGGGATCCAGCGGGCCCTGGACGCGATGCCGTACCATCTCGCGGGGACGGCCTGGTCGCCCCGCCGCGTGCTCCGGGAGCGCACCGCCCACTGCCTCGAGGGGGCGATCTTCGCGGCAGCGGCCCTGCGGACCCTGGGCTTTCCCCCGCTGCTCCTCGACCTCGAGGCGGTCCAGGACACCGACCACGTCGTGGCGGTGTTCCGTGTCGACGGCCGCTGGGGGGCGATCGCCAAGTCGAACTTCACGGGACTCCGGTACCGCGAGCCGGTCTACCGGGGCCTTCGCGAGCTGGCGATGAGCTACTTCGACGGCTACATGAACCTGCGCGGGGAGCGCACGCTCCGGGCCTACTCGCCGCCCGTGAACCTCGCCCGCTTCGATCGGCTCTGCCCCGGCTGGCCGACGGCGCCCGACGACCTCTGGTGGGTCGCCGAGCACCTGGCGGCGATCCGGCATCGCCCGCTGCTCACGGCGCCGATGATCCGGCGACTCTCCAGGGTGGATCGCCGCTCGCGTCAGGCGGCGCTGGTCGGCCACCGCGCGGACTGACACACGGGCGTCCTCCGGAGCGCGCCGCGGGGGCGCTTCGACCGCGAGGACGCTGGACGCGGCGCCCCCCCCGAGTGCATCCTGCCGAACGTGGGGATGGTGATGGTCCCGGGGTGGCTACGCGAGCCGCGGTGGGCCGCTCTCGCGACCTCGTTCCTGATGGTCGTCCTGGTTCAAGGCATCTCGAACAGCTTCTCGGTCTTCCTCCTGCCACTGAGCGACGAGCTGGGCGGCCTCCGGAGCGCGGTCGCCGCCGCCTTCTCGATCCACAACCTCGCCGTGGGCCTGGTGGCCACCGTGGTCGACCGGCTGATGGAACGGTTCGGCGAGCGGCCGGTGCTCGCCATGGGGGCCGTCGTGCTCGGCGCCGGCGTCGGGCTCGCCGGGACGGCGAGGTCGCCGGTGGAGCTCCTGTTCTGGTTCGGGGTGGTCGCCGGCGTCGGCGCGGGCTTTCTCGGCAGCGTGGCCCAGACGGTCATGCTGAACCGCTGGTTTCCGACCGCGCGGGGCGCCGTGAACGGCATCGCGCTGTCGGGGATGGGGCTCGGCATCTTCCTCTTCGCGCCGCTCAGCGGCTATCTCATCGCCCGCGTGGGGTGGCGGATGGCGTTCGCGACGCTCGGGGCCGGAACCGCGCTCCTGCTCCTGCCGACGGCGGCCCTGACGCCGTCCCGCCCTCCCGAGCCGGCCCGACCCGCCGCACCCGGGTCGGCATCGGCCCGCGACGAGCAGCTCGGCGCGATTCTCGGAACGGCGCGGTTCTGGTGCTTCGCGGCGGCGTTCTTCTTCACGCCCGTCTCGAACTTCATGGTGACGACGCACCAGGTCGCCCACCTGGTGGAGTCGGGGTTCGACGCCAGCCGGGCCGCGGCCGCGTTCGGGCTGGTCGGGCTCCTGTCCGCGGTCGGTCGCGTCGGGTTCGGGACCCTCTCGGACCGGTGGGGTCGCGTCCCGGCGGCGCTTCTCAGCTACGCGGCCACCGCCGGCGGGACGCTGGCCCTGCTCCTCCTGGCGCCCGGGTCTCCCGGATGGCTGCTCTGGGCCTACATCTTGCCCTTCGGCCTGACGCTCGGGGCTCGGGGTCCCATCGTCGCGGCGCTGACGGCGGACGTCTACCGCGGCCGGAGCTACGGCGCCGTGCTCGGGCTCATCACCTTCGGAAATCGCCTGGGCTCGGCCATCGGACCGTGGCTGGGGGGCGTCATCCACGATCTCACGGGGAGCTACCGCGTCGCGTTCGCGGTGTCGGTCACGGCGCTGTGCCTGGCCGCGACGGCCTTCTGGGCGGCGGGCCGCGGCGAGCGCCGCCCTTGACATGCCCGTGCCGGCCGAGCACCATCGGCCCAAAGTCGGCCGCAGGCGTGGCGAAACGCACCCACCGTCGAAGGGAGCGTCTCCATGAGTGCTCCGAGCATGACGGCGACCATCTGCGAACTCGTCGCGCGGGTGCTCGAGCGCCCCTCCGTGGAGCCCTCGGATCGACTCGAAGACCTCGGCTGCGACGAGCTCGACCGCCTGCTCATCGCGGAGACGGTTGAAAAGCACTTCGAACTCGAGTTGGTGAGGTTCGACGAAGGCGAGGTCGCCGGGTGGGATCGGGTGATCGACGTTGCCGAGAGCCTCGTGCGCATCGCCGAGAGGGGTCGGCGGAAGGGGACCTGATTGTCTCGGGTTCGAAGCGGGCCGGGGCGACGCGCACACTCCTCGCGTCGCCCCGGCATGTCGCCCCGACGCCTCTCAAGTGCAGCTGCGACTGCCCGCGCGTTCCCGGGTCCCCGATTTCACGGTCTGGTGCTGTCGATACACCCGTCCTCGGCCTTGCCCTTTCTGATGGTTCCGTCCAGCGTCCCGCGTCGGCCGTCCACCGAGGAGTTGAGGCCGCAGAGGACGCCGAAGCCGACGTTGTGCCCGGAATTGGGGTCGTTCAGCGGGCCGCTCCCCGTGTCGTTGCCCAGGACGACGCTGGAGTTCTGCAGGATCTCGATGCCGTTCACGTTCCGGTGGATGGTATTGCTGGACACATCGGCCTGAGAGCCCCGCTGAACCCGGATGCCGGCTTGGGCATTGTGGCTGATGTTGTTGCCGATGATCCTGGCGTTCGCTCCCCGCGTCACCACGATGCCGATCCCGTTGCCCTGGATCGTGTTCGGCGCGGCGACCGGATCGGCGACCGGAAAGCTGAGCCCGATCCGAGCCGAGGACGTCTCGGTGATTCCTATCCCGGCGACCGGGTTGTTCTCGATCGTGTTGTCGTTGATGGTCGCCTGGGCGTTGCGGCTGACCTGGATGCCCGTTGAATTGCCCATGATCGTATTGTTCAGGACTTGAGCGGTGCCCCCGTCAACGACAAACACGCCGATGCCGTTCGTGGGGTTGGTCGTGATGTTCGCGAATCTCCGGATCCTGACCTGATGCGCGCCGCGTACCGTGATCGCCGTGCCGCCGACCTGGGGGTCCTCGATGACCGCCGTCCCGCCGCCGTCCAGGGTCAACCCGCTCCTGTTGCTGTGAATCGTCAGGAACGACTCGGTACAGTGTCCGCTCACGTTCAGCGTGTCGAACTCCATCGCCGCATCGACGGCGGCCTGGAGGTCGCCGTCAGCCGCGCAGTTCACGCTCGTTGCCGCTTCACTTGCCGGGGGGACCAGTGCCACCCCCACTAGATGAAGGACCACCGTCGCGACCAGACTCGGGAGATGGATCAACACTCGTCGACTCATTGCCGTTGACTCCTTTCTCGAACGCTCCGGAGTGAGTGGCTCGTCCGGTCTGAGAGGCCTTCTCCTCCCGCCTCCGTCGAGCCGTCGGCGCCGCATCGCGCTGCCCTCCCGCGGGTACCCCGTGGTGTGGCGAACCCGGGGGGAGAGAGGCAAGCGGCGTGCCGCGGCTCGCGTCAATGAAGTCAGCAGGTTAGGTGGGTGGCGGGCGCTCTCGCGGTGGGTGAAGCGGGGGAAGAGTCGGCGGATTTGGGGTCTCACCCGCGACCGGACGTGTCTGGCGGGGGTCCCCTCGCCCGTCGGCGAGGGGCCTGGCGTGGGATGCGGCGGGACCAGCGGCTCGACCGGACGCGCCCCAGGGGCACCTCGCGCGACCGGAAGGCGGCACTCGGTTCCGGAGGCGATGGTGGTGAGGTCAAGGGTGGTCTAGGCCTGGCACGTCCGGGAGACGCGGTGTTGAGCCGCGCCGCAGGGAGGCTCGTCATGCCCGATACGATTGCACCCGAGCAGGGTGGCAGTGCTCAGGGCCGCTCCACGGCGTCTTGGATTCGGCGCCATGCGCTGGCCGCTGCCGTCGTGGCGGCCGGGCTCGCCCTCGGCACGGACGCCGGGGCGGCAGTGTGCACCGCCCCACCCCCAGTGTCGAGCGATGAAACCATGACGTGTAACTGCGACACGACGGTCGGTGGGCCGGACAACGTGTGGAAGTGCAAGAACAAAGCCGGGGGGGAGTGGACGTGCGCACCGTCCTCGTCCTCGCCGGGGGGGTACGGCTGCGCGCAAACCAAAGCTCCACGCTCGCCCGGAGGCGGGAAAGGCCCTGGCGGCTCGGGTGGTGGGGGCGGGGGCGGCACCCCCGGCGGCAGCCTGCCGCCCAAGGGGGATCGCCCGATTGCAAAGTAGGTCCGAAGAGACTTCGCGGCCGCCTCGACGGCGCCCACGACCTCGGAATCGAACCGGGTGAGCGGCATTCGCACGAGGGGCTCGGTCTCGAGGCCGGCCGAGCCCCCCTTTGTCACCTGGTGGCCGGCGCCGAGAGCCCGGCGCAGCGATCGAGACGCGCTTCGATGTCGCTGACCATCTGGCGATAGCGCCGGCTTCCCACGCCGCTGTAGACGCGGCGGAACTCCTCCACGGTGAGGTTTTCGGGCAAGTCGAACGCAGGCGGGAAGAAGTCGTCCACGACGGCGGACTTCCAGTCGATTCCGAGCATGCCTTGCACGGCTTCCGCGAGGCGGTGCGGAGGCAGAAGCGGGGCGGGCGTCAGGAGCAGCGCCAGCAGGATCGTGCCGACTGCGACCCAGCGCCGTGTGGGATCGCGGTCGCTACCCCGCGGGGTGATGACTCGGCGACCCCGACCGGACGCGTCTGGGCGCGGCTATGCCGCTGCGCGCCGGACAGCGGTCACTCACACGGCCTCCGCCAGGCGGAGCGCGGCCTGGAGGAGCACGTTGGCGCCCTGCTCGACGTCGTCGAAGTGCGTCGCCTCCTCCTCGCAGTGACTCTTGCCGGCGACGGACGGGACGAACACCATGCCGGTCGGGCAGAAGCTGGCCATGTGCTGCGCGTCGTGTCCCGCTCCCGAAAGCAGTCGCCGGTGGCGCGTGCCGAGCGACGTCGCGGCCGCCTCGACGGCCCCCACGACCTCGGGATCGAACCGGGTGAGCGGCACCCGCATGACCGGCTCGGATTCCACGCGCACGCCCTCGGCGGCCGCCGCCTCGTGCACGGCGGTGCCGAGCGCGGTCACGGCGCGGTCCAGCAGGCCATCGCTCGGGGCCCGGAGATCGACCGTCAGGACGGCCTTGCCGGGAATCGCGTTCACGATGTTGGGGTGGACGTCGAGCCACCCGACCGTCCCCACGAGCTCGTCGCCCAGGCCGAGGGCGATCCGGCGCACGGCGCGGACGATCTCGGCCGCCGCCACCAGGGCGTCCCGGCGCGTGCGCATCGGCGTGGGGCCCGCATGGTCCTGGTCGCCGTGAAGCGTTACCCGCGTCCACGAGATCGCCACGATGCCCTCGACGACACCGACGGACTCGCCCGCCTCCTCGAGGCGCGGGCCCTGCTCGATGTGGAGCTCGAGGTACGCGCGCACGGGGCGGACGACGCAGGGCTCGGGCCCGAGGTAGCCGATCCGCTCGAGCTCGTCCACCAGGCGGACGCCGTGCCGGTCGCGGGCCTGGTAGGCGTCCTCCAGGGTGAGCTTGCCCGCGAGCACGGCCGAGCCGAGCATCGCCGGCTGGAATCGGGCGCCTTCCTCGTTCGTGAAGACCGCCACCTCGACCGGGTGCCGGGTCCGCACGCCGGCGTCGTCGAGCGCGCGCACGGCCTCGATCGCGCACACGACGCCGAGGGCCCCGTCGAATCGCCCGCCCGTGGGCACCGAGTCGACGTGCGACCCCATGACCACCGGCGGCCGCGCCTCGCCTCCGGGCGCGGCCGCGCGGCGGCCGAAGATGTTCCCCATTCGGTCGATCCGGACCGTGCAGCCCCCCGCCTCCAGCCACGAGACCACCCGGTCGCGGATCACCCGGTCCTCGTCCGAGAGCGCGAGCCGCGTGAGTCCGCCGCGCGCCGTGGCGCCGATCCGGGCCTGGGCGGCGAAGGTCGCTTCCAGCCGCTCCCGGTCGATCCGCGGAGAGAGGCCCGAGGTCAGGGGCGGACCCCGAGCTTCCGCTCGGCTTCCTCGAGCCGGTTGCCCAGTTCTTGCAGCAGCGGGCAGGCCGGCCATCCGGTCCGCAAGAGGGCGTGGACCTGGCGGTAGAAGCCGAGCTTCTGGGCGGGCGGCGCGTGGAACCGCTCCCACAGCGCGTCGCCCGCCGTCGCGTGCGCGGCGATCATCGAGATGAGGTTCGCGATCTTGTCCGCGGCCGCCACCAGGAGCGAGGGACGAGGGGCGGTCTGAAGCCGCCTGAGATAGCGGGCCTTCCGCGTTTCCCAGGAGAGGCTCGGCAGGTCGGGCTCGGTCACGTCCTGGACCATCTCTCGGACCTTGGCGCCGAACCCCTGCTCGATCTCGTCCGCGGTCACCAGGGTGTCCTCGAGCGTGTCGTGGAGGAGGCCGGCGATGATCGTGTCCTCGTCGGCCGAGTAGCGCGAGAGGATGAGGGCGACCGTGACGGGGTGGACCACGTAGGGGAGCTTCCCGTCGCCCTTCCGGACCTGGGCCTCGTGAGCCCGGAGGGCGAGTGCGATTGCCCGCTCGATGCGGCCGGTGAAGATGGCCATGAGTGCTTTGGTTATACCACGCGACGCGGGGAGCCTCACCGACCGGGACCGCGGCAGCAGGTGGCTCGCCGTGCCGATCGCCTGCCGCGCCGACCACCTTCCGCGTTGACGGGGAGGCGGTTCCCGGCGCAAAGTAGGCGCAACCCCCGGGGGATCCATGGGCGAAGCGCATGCCGGCGTCGACGCGTCCACGCTGATCATCGTGCGGACCGGAGCAATGGGTCGGTTCGCCGCCCTGCGCGAGGCGTTCTCGCCGGATGGCGTCGACGTGGTCTGGGATCGACGCGGCGGCGACCGGCGGTCGGGGACCGCTCCTCAGCCGGTGCCGGAGCGGCGACGCCGGGAGCGCCGGGGAACTGCGCCGGAGAGCTGGGACCTGCTCGACTTCCTCGTCGCCCCCGCTGTCCCCGCCGGGCCGGTCGCCTCCTGACGGGACGAGCCGGGACGGCCGGCACTGGCCGGCGCCGGTCGACCCCTCGTCACGGAGGGGAGCCCTGGCGCAGCTTGAAGCGCTGGATCTTGCCGGTCGCCGTCTTGGGGAGCTCCGTGACGAAGTCGATCCACCGCGGGTACTTGTAGGGCGCGATCTTCTCCTTCACGAAGGCACGGAGCTCGCCCGCGAGCGCCTCCGAGGCCCCGGCCGGGTCCTTGAGCACGACGTAGGCCCGAGGCTTGACCAGCCTGTCGTGGTCCTCGTGGCCCACCACGGCCACCTCCAGAACCGCCGGATGCTGGATGAGCGTCGCCTCCACCTCGACCGGCGAGACCCAGATGCCGCCCACCTTCAGCATGTCGTCGCCGCGGCCGTCGTACCAGAAGTAGCCGTCCGCGTCCTGGTGGTACTTGTCCCCGGTCTGGATCCACGGGCCGAAGAGCGTCTCCTTCGTTTTGTCGTGCTTGTTCCAGTAGTAGGCCATCGTCGAGTCGCCGCGCACCCGGAGGCTGCCGATCTCGCCGAGCGGCACCGGTCCCCCCTCGTCGTCGACGATCACGCACTCGTAGCCGGGGACGGGCAGCCCCGACGACCCCGGCCGCACCGCGCCCGGGCGGTTCGAGAGGAAGATGTGGCAGCTCTCGGTCGTGCCGATGCCGTCGACGATCTCCACGCCGAAGCGCTCGCGCCACCGTCGGTAGAGGTCGGCCGGCAGGGCCTCGCCGGCCGACACGCAGAGACGGAGCGACGAGAGATCGAACCGCTCCGTGCCCTTCGCCGCCAGCATCGCGGCATAGAGCGTCGGGACACCGAAGAACAGCGTCGGGCGGTGGCGCGCGAGCAGCTCGAAGACGGCGTCCGGGGTCGGCCGGTGCGGGGAGAGGACGCTCTGGGCGCCGACGCTCATCGGGAAATAGCCGGCGTTGCCGAGGCCGTAGGCGAAGAAGAGCTTCGCTGCCGAGTACACCTTGTCCGTGGCCTGGAGGCCGAGGACCTGCTTCGCGTAGGTCTCGGCCGCGATCACCATGTCGTGGTGGAGGTGCACGGCCCCCTTGGGCCGGCCGGTCGAGCCCGACGAGTAGAGCCAGAAGGCCACGTCGTCCCGGGAGGTCGGCGCCGCCTCGAGCGCCCGCGGTGCCCGCGCCACCCGGTCTTCGAACGAGAGGTGCGAGCCATCGGCGGTGGCGCCTGCCACCAGCACGTGGCGGAGGTGCCGCGCGCCCGTGAGCGCGGGGCCGGCCTCGGCGAGGAGCGGCGCCGAGACCACCGCGACCCGCGCGCGGCTGTCGTCGAGCACGTACCGGAAGTCCGCCGTCCGCAGGAGCGTGTTCACGGGGACCGGGATCGCGCCGATCTTGATCGCGCCCCAGAAGGTCCCGAGAAACTCGGGCGTGTCGAGGCAGATCATCAGGACGCGGTGCTCCATCTCAACGCCGAGCTCGCGCAGCGCGTTCCCGGTCCGGTCGGCCAACTCCTGGACGTCGGCATAGGTGAGGACCCGGTCCTCGCAGTGAAACGCGGGCGCGGCGCCCTTGCCCTCGGCCACCGGGCGGTCGACGAACCACGTCGCCACGTTGAACTCGGCAGGCAGGAAGTCGGACGCGTTCATGGCGCGCTCCTATCAGGTGTGGCTCACGCGAAGCCATTCTGCTCGAGGAATGCCATGATGCGATCGGCGACGGCTCGTGGGTCACCCTCGACCAGGTGGGACGCGGGCCCCGCCGCGGGGCCAGGGCGTCCACCTCCCACGAGCTGGCGCAGGCGCTCGGCCGCCGATCGGGCCGGTGCCGGTGTGGCCGTCCGGCGGGGCCGAGGGCGGGGCCAGTCTACCTGAATCAGCCGGAGCCGGACCGCGGCCCGCACCGCCTCTGGCGTGAGCCGGAGGTCCGCCAGGGACCAGGTCTGGTGGCCCCGGCGTCTCGCGGCGCGGCGGGCCCCGACCGACACGTATCGCGGCTCGACGGAATCCCCCGTCACCGTGACGACCGCCGGGCACGGGACGGCGAGCTCCTCGCGCCGGCCGCCCGGCAGTCGCCGCTCGGCCACGAGCTCGTGCTCCTCGCGGCCGAGCCGGATGGCGCCGTCGACCGAGGGCCACCCGAGTCGGGCCGCCAGGAGCGCGGGGAGGGCGCCGGTGGCGCCCGCCAGCCCCCGCTCGCCGGCCACCACGACGTCGGGAGCGACCCGGCGGACCGCGGCCGCGATGACGCCCGTCATGGCCGAAAGGTCGAGCTCGGCGAGCGCCCCGTCCCAGACCCGGATCGCCTCCGCCGCGCCCCGGCCGCCTGCCCAATCCAGGACGTCCCCCGACTCGGGGGGGCCCACCGTGAGGGCGACCACGCGGTTCGTCACGGCGAGGGCCCACTCGAGCGCCGCGCGGTCTCCCCGGCCCGTCACGACGAGCCGGTCGCCGCCGCGGTGGCCGACATTCGCGTTGGGGGCGCCGGGCCCGAGCGTCCCGCGCTCGTCGCGCTCCCCGAGCGTGAAGTCGATCGAGACGTCCAGCCCCTGGTGGACGAGCACGAGGGCGATCACGCGCGTGCCCCTCCCGCGCTCCGGCCGGGTGCCGCATCGCCCGGCTGGCTCTCCCAGAGGAGCTCGGCCACGTCGCGCACCGCGATGTCCCCCGGCTGGGTCTCGCCCGCCAGCATGAGCACGCAGAACGGACAGGCCGTGGCCACCACCCGGGCTCCCGTCGCCCGCGCCTCGGCCATGCGGAGCGCGGCGATGCGCGAGCCCTGGCGCACGTCGACCCAGGCGCCGCCGCCCCCCGCGCCGCAGCAGAAGGTGCGCTCGCCGCTCCGCGGCATCTCGACCGGCCTGGCGCCGGCCGCGGCCACGACCGCCCGTGGCGCCAGCGTCTCGCCGTTGTGGCGGGCGAGGTAGCACGGGTCGTGGAGCGTGACGGGCTCACCGGAGGCCGCGCGGGGCGCCAGGCGGCCAGCCTCGACCAGCTCTGCGAGCATCTGCGTGTGGTGGAGGGGGCGGATCCGCGCGGCCTCTTCGTGCCCCGTATCGGGGTACTCGTTCCGGAAGACGTTGAAGCAGTGGGCGCAGTGGGTGACCAGGCGCCGGAACCGGACGGCCCCGAGCGTCTGCTGGACACGGCCGATGGATTCCTGGAACGCCGCCTCGTCGCCCATCCGGCGCGCCGGGTCGCCGGTGCAGGTTTCGGCCGCGCCCAGGATGGCGACGTCCACGCCCGCCGCCTGGAGGAGACGCGCCGTCGCCCGGGAGATCCGCTGCCCGTGAGGATCGAAAGCCCCCGCGCAGCCCACCCAGTACAGCACGTCCGTCGCCTCACCGGGCCGGAGGACCCGGAGCCCGAGGCCCTCTGCCCAGCGGGTGCGGTCGGCTGGCACCCCACCGAACGGATTGCCGCGCTCCATCGTGGCCTCGAGCGCCCGCGCGCCGACGGGGTCGATCGCGCCGGCCTCGACGAATCCTCGCCTGAGGTCGATCAGCTTGTCCAGCACCTCGATCTCGAAGGGGCACGCGCGCACGCAGGCCGCGCACGTCGTGCAGGACCATGCCTCGTCCGGCGTGACCAGCGCGTCGAGCGGGCGCTCCTCGCGCATCGCCTGGAGCGTCGCCTGGACGACCCGCCGCGGATCGAGCGGTTTGCCCGCCGCGGTCGCCGGGCAGACGGCCGTGCACCGGCCACAGCTGACGCACGTGGCGGCGTCGAGGAGCTGGGCCCAGGTCAGGCGGGCAGGCGTGAGCGGCCCGTCGCCGGGCATGGGGGGCGCGGGAGCGGCCAGGCGGCCCGGCACGCGAAGCTGCCGTAGCGCGAGCTGAGCCGGCGCCGCGACCATGTGGCGGAGGACGGTCGCCCCGATGAGGCCGAAGAAGAGCCAGCAGAGCGCGGCGTGGAGCCCCCACAGCGCCCGGTGAAGCGGCGGGCCGGCCACGCCCGCGGCGTCGAGCGCCCGGGCAAGCGCAAAGCCCACGAACGACCAGGCCTCGAACGGCGGGCGGGTCACGGCGATGCGTGCCGCTTCCACCAGGAACCCCGTGACGCCGATGGCGCCCAGGAGGAACAGGATCGCCAGCGCGGCGCCGCTCCGCTCCAGGCGGGGCACGCCGCCGCCGAGGCGCCGCCACGCGGTCCAGCCGACCCCGGCGAGGAAGGCGAGCCCGGCCCACTCGAGGACGAAGGAGAACACGAGGTACGTCGGGCCGAAGAGGAACGGAGCCACCTGGTCGTGGACGAAGACCAGGCACGTGCCGACGAAGAGGCCCAGGAAGCCGTAGAAGAGCAGCGCGTGCGCCCAGCCCGCGCCGGGCTCCTCGAGAAGCCGCCGGTGAGAGAGCACGTCTCCCAGGACGCGGCGAAGCGCCGCGCCGGCCCGGAAGCCGGGCGCGGCCTCGAGCCGGCGCGCGCCGAGGACCGCGCGGGCCTGGTGTGCGAGGGCGAGCGCGCTCACCAGGAGGCCCACGGCCGTGCCGACGTAGAGCAGTGTCGCGAGCCACGCCGGGACGTTCCACCAGACGATGCGCGTGACGTCGGTCACCGGGGCTACCGCCGTCCCGCGGCGGGATCGATCGGACGGTCTTCCGACGGCCCTTGGACGGCCTCCGGCCCGTGGCGGCCCGTGGCGGCCTGTGGTCGCGCGCGGAGCCGCTCGATCAGCGCCTCCACGACCGGCTGCCAGTCCGCGACGGCCGCGAGCTGCGCCCGGCCGAGGAGGGGGGCCGCCCGGTCCTGGTTCACGGCGACGATGGTTCGCGCGCGCTCGATGCCGGCCATGTGCTGGCTGGCGCCCGAGATGGCGAACGCCAGGTAGAGCTCGGGCGTCACGGCGCGGCCGCTTTGCCCGATCTGTCGCTCCCACGGGATCCAGCCGAGGTCGACGGCCACCCGGCTCCCGCCCACCGACGCGCCCAGAAGATCCGCCAGCACCTCGAGCCGGCGGAATCCCTCGGGGCCCACGCCCCGCCCGCCGGCGACGATGCGCTCCGCCTCACGGAGGTCGACGGTCCGCGGGTCCGGCGCGGTGACGCGCCGGACCGTCGGGGCGGCGGGCGCGTCCCCGATGCTCGCCGGCGCTTCCTCGACGGTGGCCGCGCTCCCGGGGACCGGCGGGCCGACGCCGAGGGCGCCGGGCCTGAGCGTCACGATCGCCGGCGTGGCGGCCGGGATCTCCACCGTCGCGTAGAGACGCTCCCCGTACGCGGGCCGGGTGACCTGGAGCCCGCCGTCGGCCCCGCGGCGCACGCTCACCGCCCCGGGCGCCAGCGCGGCGTCGAGGCGCGCCGTGAGCGCGGCCGCGACCCCGAGCCCGTGGCGGGTGTGCGGGAGGAGCACGACCGGCGCCCGGGCGCCGGCGTCCGCGAGCCAGGCCGCTACGGCGCACCCCGCCTCGGCGGGGGTGACTGCGCCCGGCGCTCGGAGCAGCACCAGCCGCCCGGCCCCGTGACGGGCCAGGGGACCGAGCGCGTCCCGTGCCTCGTCGGGGCCGACCGCCACCACGCCCGGTGCGTCGGACCGCGCCAGCTCGACGGCCTCGCCGAGGGCCTCCAGGGTCGCCTCGGGGGCCGCTGCCTCCGCCACGACCCAAACCGGGGTCAGGCCCTGACTTTGATTCACGCCGTCACCGCCGGGAGAATGCTGCGGAAGTCAAAGTCAGGGCCTGACCCCGCTACAGGAGGCGGGCGACGCGTGTGCCCTCGAGGAGGGCGTGGTGGACGCCGCGTGGAGCCACGCAGTCGCCCACCGCGTGGAGCGCGGGCACACGCCCCCGAAGGGCGCGGTAGAGCGCGTCGGTCGAGCGCGCCCCCATCGAGAGCACGACGGTGTCCACGCCCTCGATCCGGCGCTCCTCGCCCGTGTACACGTTGGCGATCACGACCGTCGAGCCCTCGACCGCGACCAGATCGGAGTGCGGCGTGAACACCACGCCCTTCGCGAAGAGCCGCGTGTAGAGCGGCACGATCGAGGTGATCCCGACGTCCTGGCCGGGATAGAAGAGCCGCGACACGACCTCGACCTGCCGCCCGCGCTCGAGGAGGAGGTCGGCGGTCGAGAGCCCCTGCTGGGTGTGGACGTCGTCCACGACAACGACCCGCTCGCCGACCTCGACGCGGTCCAGCAGCACGTCGCGATCGGTCACGACGTGCTTGCCATCCAGGCCCGGGAGCGCCGGGACATGGGCGTGCGAGCCCGTCGCGACGACGACGACGTCGGGCGTCTCGGCCAGCACGGTCTCGACGCCGGCCTCCGTCGAGAGGCGGCAGTCGACGCCCTGCCGCTCCACCTGCCGCACCAGGAAGCGCACGATGCCCGCGTAGTCCGCGCGGGCCGGCGCGCGGGCGGCGACCAGGACCTGTCCGCCGAGCTCGCGCCCCTTCTCGAAGAGGACGACCCGGTGGCCGCGCAGCGCCGCGACGCGCGCGGTCTCGAGGCCGCCGACGCCGCCCCCCACGACCACGACGCGCTTCGGCGCCTTCGCCGGCGCGATGTCCCAGAGCTCGGTCTCCCGGCCGGCGCCCGGGTTCTGGATGCAGGTCACCGGCTTCCCCTGGTAGATCCGGTCGATGCACCCCTCGTTGGCCCCGACGCACTGGCGGATCTCGTCGAGCCGGCCCTCGCGGGCCTTCCGCGGCATCTCCGGGTCCGCGATCAGCGCCCGGGTCATCCCGACGACGTCGATCGAGCCGTCGGCCAGGATCTGGTCCGCGTGCACGGGGTCGACGATCCGCGTGGCGTGGAAGATCGGGATCTCGGGGACGGCGGCCTTGATCGTCGCCGCCAGCGGGACGTACACGGCGTTCGGGTAGGACATGTTCGGGACGGCGCCGGCCTGGAGCGCGAAGGTGTGCGCGGCGCCGCCGATGATGGAGAGGAAGTCGAGGCCCGAGGCGGCCAGGCGTCGGGCGATCTCCGCCATGTCGTCGGCGGTCAGGCCGCCATCGGTGAACTCGTCGCCCGAGATCCGGGCGCCGACCACGAAATCCCGGCCCACCTGGCGGCGGATCTCCTGGATGACCTCGAGCCCGAAGCGCATCCGGTTCGCGAGGCTTCCGCCGTATTCGTCGGTCCGCTGGTTGAAGATGGGGGACCAGAACTGGTCCACCAGGTGGTTGTGGGCGAAGGACAGCTCCACGCCGTCGAGATCCCCCTCACGGCACCGGCGCACCGCGTCCCCGAACGCCCGCACGAGCATGGCGATCTGCTCCGGCTCGAGCTCGTGGGGAATCTCTCGGTGCACCCGCTCCGGGATCTGCGACGGTGCGAGAAGGACGTGCCAGCTCTCGTTGTCCGACTGGGCGCGCCGGCCCATGTGCGTGAGCTGCGAGAAGACCAGGCACCCGTGGCGATGGATCGCCTCCGCCATCGCCCGGTAGGCGGGGATGATGGAATCGTCGTGGTTGGCGGGCATGTTCCACGCGCTCGCGGGCGAGGAGGGGTGGACGCTCGTCGAGCCGCCGATGATCGTCAGCGCGCATCCGCCTCGGGCCTTGCCCTCGTGGTAGGCGCGGAGGCGGGGGCCGGGCTTTCCGTCCTCGGCCATGGCCTCGGCGTGGCCGGTGGAGAAGATGCGGTTTCGGAGGGTCAGGCCCCCGACGCGGATCGGAGTGAAGAGATAGCGGAACTCGTGTGCCATGGCCCCCTCGGAAAATGCCCGGAGCCCCGGCGCCGCACGCGCGGGGAGGCCGGGCCGTCAGCTTCCTTGACCGGGATCATACGCGCGTTCCGGGCCGGTCTGCACCCGGCGTCCCAGTCGAGCACCACCGTGAGGCCAGAGGTCGCGCCGGCGAACCGCTAGGCGTACACGAATGCGGTCTTCGTAACCGGGCGGGGGTCGACCCAGGTCCCGAGCCGCGCCTGGATCCGCTGGAACGCGGCGAACGCGCGGCCGACCATCACCCCGCCGTAGCGCTCCTTCTTGTCGCCGTACCGGAAGCTCAGCTCCACCGCGACCGGCGTCGCCGTCCGGCGGTCGTGGTCGTGCCACACGATGAGGGCGCAGTCGGCCTTCACGCGGGGGGTCTTGCCGATCGTGAGGCTGGCGCCGACGAGCACGCGCTCGTGCGCCGTGAAGCCGTTCACGACGCCGAGCGCCTCGTCATCGCGGACCTTCCCGATCCGTTGCGGGACGTCCGGAAAGAGCCGGGTGGCATCGCGCAGCGCTCTGAAGGCCTTGGCCGGGTCGACGGGGACGGTGGTCGAGAAGCTGTAGAGGGACACGAACGGGGCCTTGATGTCCTCCTCGAACTTGGTGCGCGCGTCCCTCGGGGGGTTCGCCCCCATGTCGCGATGCTCCGCCACGTAGCGGTCGGGGTGGCGGAACTTCAGGGTGGCCTCGCAGTCGCCGCTCGTCAGGTCGCGTCGCTCTCGGTAGACGTAGCCGGCCTGGTTCAAGTGATGCCGCCGGGTGTCGTGGAACCGGATCAGCCGGCGGGTCTCCACCCGGTCGAGCCGGCCGCTCGTGTCGAGGACCACATCGGCCACGCTCCGGGTGAGATCGCGCCAGAGCGCGTCCGCCGCCTTCAGCAGCGCCTTCTCGTCGCCGGCGAACCGGGCGGGGCGAAGCATCACCTTGTACTCCCGGGATGCCACTCCCTGTCGTCTCATCGAGAACCAGGGCCCGCGAGCCTAGCCGCGGCCTCCCATTCGACCGACGAGCCGCCACTCGGCGTCGCTCACCGGCTGAACCGACAGTCGGGGCAGCCTCACGAGGGCCATCCCGGCGAGGCGCTTGTCCGCCTTGATCCGATCGAGGCCCACCGGCGTCGGGAGAGGTTCGACCGCCGCGACGTCGACGGCGCGCCAGGCGGGGTCGGTCGAATCCGGATGCGCTTCCGCGATCACCTTGACGATGCCGACGATCGAGCGCTCCTTGCCCGTGTGGTAGAAGAACGCCAGCTCCCCCTTCTTCATGGCACGCAGATGGTTCTGGGCCGAGAAGTTGCGGATGCCGGTCCACTCCGCGCCCTCGCGGCCCTTCGCCACCTGCTGGGCCCACGACCAGTCGTCGGGCTCGGACTTCACCAACCAGTACGCCATGCGAGCCCAGCCTCCTTCTCGGACCGCTCGGACCGAGGGTACGATCTCAGCGGTTCGGTTCCGGGCGGATCCGCCCGGCGAGCCGTGTGGCGAGGAGCACCCGACCCGTCGCCGAAAAGGTCTGCAGCTCCACCGAATGCCGGCCGCCGTCCGTGGGGGTCCCTTCGTGGAGCACCGTGAACACCAGGCGGACGGGGGGCTCGACGAAGCGCGGTAGCTCCACGATCACCGTCGCCCCGCAGCGGGGACAGCTGGTCGCCTGGGGACCGACGGCCTCGTAGACCTCCGACCCGTTCCCTCGATGCGCGAGTCGAAACGTGGGACTGCGGGTCGGGTCTCCGTCCGCGATCCGTCGCCCGCGGCCCTTCCGTCGGTTCTCCCCCGAGACTTGACCGCTCGCCTGACGCCGCTCCCCGCGGCGACGGTCCTCGATCACGTCGACCCAGGGAGACCCGGCGTAGTTGCGGCGCATTGCCGCGTAGATCTCCGGCCGGTTGGGTTGCACGACGATCACCCATCGGGATCGGGCCGGGGCCGCCCCCGGGTCCACCGGGGTTCCCGGGAAGCGCTCTCCGCGGATCGCCTCGCTGCGCCCCTGCCAGAACAGCAGACAGAGCGAGTGCCAGGGATGCTCGCCAACGAGGGAGTCCGTCTCCGTCTCGTCGCAGCCGTGGCACGGACCCTCACCCGATGGTGCCGGATGAGGAACGTCGGGCGGCCTGGCCAGCCGAAGGCTGCCGGCACCGAGTTTCTCGGCGATGCGCTTCTCGCGGACTCGCTGTGAGCTCACGGCTGCGTCCAGATTAACTCCCGCGCGGCCAACTGGCGAGTGCTTCTCAGCTCGCGGCGGGAGTCGCGCGCGCGTCGCCCCACGTGGTGGCCGCCGCACGGGTGGATTGCCACACGGGAGGATACTCAGAATTGAGACGACCTCGGGGAGGCCGTCATGGCCTTGGTTCGCCACCGGCCACCCCGGCTATTGCCGGGCTGCCGCCGGCCGGTGAGGGGCTCGGCCGCCCGTGCGCCTCCTGACTCAGGCCACGTCGACCAAGGCTTCCGCGATCTGACCGAAGCGTCGCTCGCCGAGGGTCAGCTCGGCGCAGAGGACGTGTCGGCCCTGGGCTCCCGGCGGCACCTCCACGACGAACGTGAGCGCGCCGGTCTCGGTCGCGGCAATCTCGGCTGTTCCCTCGCCGGGGGAGACCGACCAGCCGGCCGGCGCCACGAGGCTCGCCCGCGCGGTGCCCTCCCGCGCGCCGTGGTTGGTGACCCGGAGCTCGAGGGTGAACCGGTCGCCTGGCCGCGGACGATTCTGGTAGGGGTACAGCGTCGCGAAGTTCGGGTCCAGCGCGAAGTTCACCTCGGCCGGCACCGCGACCAGCGTCTTGAAGACGCCTTCCAGCTGTCGGGCCCAGCCGTGGAAGTCCTCGAGCATCTTCCGGTCGACCCGGAGCGCGCCCGTGTGCCCGGTGAGCAGGAGCTCCGGCTCGAACTCCATGAGGCGCCGGACGCCGACCGCGATCGAGTCGGAGAGCATCTTGTTCCGGTACACGGGCGCCGCCGCTCGGAGCGGGCTGACCGCGCCCTGGAGGAGGTTGTCCCCGGTGAACGCCACGCGCGTGCCGTCGATCTCGGCGAAGAGACCGAGGGCCCACCACGTGTGTCCCGGCATGTGGAAGACGTCGAAGGTCCAGCGGTCCCACGTCACCCGTCCGCGGTCGGGTAGGGCCTTGTCGACGCGGATCGGGTGGGGCAGGAGGCACGGGATGTTGTAGCCGGGCGGGTTCGACACGATGTCGGCGAAGTTCTCGAAGATCCACGCCTGGGTGCCCTGGGTCTGCTGGAGCCAGGGCAGCCCGGCCAGATGGTCGTCGTGATAGTGGCTCGGGATGACCACGTCGACCGCCCGGAGGCCCGCCACGGCCTTCAGCTCGTCGAGCGAGTGCTCGACGAAGCGCAGGTCGGCCGCCATGTGGTCCCAGCTCGGGAAGCCGTAGTCGAGAAGCAGCGCCCGGCCGTCGTCGGCCATGAGCGCGTAGCAGTTCGCCACCGAGTGCGGGTTCGCCCAGAGGTGGGGGAGCACCTGGGCCTTCGGCTGGTCCACCGCGTGGGGCCAGATCGGCCAGACACGGTTCTTCCGCATCTCGGCCTGGAGTCCGTAGAGCTGCCGGAGCTTCGGCTCGAGGAGCCTGAGCGCCGTGCCCGCGTCGTCCGTCGGGTGGCCGTGCGAGGGGCAGAGGCGCTGGAGCGGCAGCCCGCTCATCAGGGTGACCGAGTGGAGCGCCGCGCCGGCGGCGTCGGGCATGCCGTACTGCCACTGGAGGTCGTGGATCGTGTGGACGTGGCCGGGCTCGGCCACCAGGTCTCCGCAGAAGGCCGCGGCCACGCCGTCGACGTCGGCGAGGAAGGTCACGGACCCCTTCGTGTGCCCGGGCGTCGGCAGCACCCGGATCTCGTAGCCGCGCCAGGCGAACGTCTCGTAGTCGCGGAGCGTCCGGGACACGCGGACCGGGCGGGGGAGCGTGAAGCCGATGCCGGAGACGTCGTAGTTGTCGTAGATCCGCTTGAGCCGCCAGAAGGCGTCGGTCTCGGCGAAGAGGGCCGCCTCGCGCTCCGGCACGGCGATCGGGACGCCGCGCGCCTCGAGGAGGTGATCCCCCTGGCACTGGTCGCGATGATGGTGCGTGTGCAGCACCCACTCGATCTCGCGGACGCCGGCCTCGGCGAGATGCTCGAGGATCGCGCCGGATCCGAAGTCGATCAGGAGCCCGCGATCCCCCCGGGTGAGGAGGTAGACGTTGCACGTGTCCCGGAACCAGTAGAGGCTCGGCGAGAGCCGGACGAGGGCGGCTCCGCCGACCGTCGGATGCGGATGACCGTGAGCGTGCGAATGCATGCGAGGCATGGTGCCATCGCCCGCGCGATCATGGAAGGGGCCTCGCGGGCGAGCGGGGACGCAGCGGGCCCGGCGCCGTCAGCGCGCGAGCAGGGCCGCCGAGCCCTCTCCGGCGATCAGGCGCTCGGCGAGGGCCGCGATCGGCACCCGGCGGTCCATCGCGGTCTTCTGGAGGAGCCGGAAGGCGACGGCCTCGGTGAGCCCGAGCTGGTCCATGAGGAGCCCCTTGGCCCGCTCGATCGTCTTCCGGTTCTCGAGCGCTCGACGAAGCGCGGCCGTTTCGCGCCCGGCCCGCTCGAGCTCCGCAAACCGGGCGATCGCCAGCTCCACGGCCGGGGCGAGCTCCTCCGGCCGGAGCGGCTTCACGAGGTACGCCATGGCGCCGGCTCCACGCGCCCGCTCGATGACGCCGGGCTCCGCGTGGCTCGTCAGCACCACCACGGGGCACGGGCAGCGGCGCTCGATCTCGGCTGCCGCGTCGAGGCCGTCGCGGCCCGGGAGACCGATGGCGACGACCGCCGCGTCCGGCCGCTCCCGGCTGACCAGGTCCACTCCGGCGCTGGCGGTGTCCGCTTCCGCCACGACTGCGCCGCCGGCGGCGGCGACCGCCGCCCGCACCAGGGCCCGCGACGGCACGTGGTCGTCGATCACCACGATCCGCCACCGCGGCGGGGTCAGGCCTTGACTTCCGTACAGTTCGCTCGGCGGGGGCTCGCTGAATAGTTTGGAAGTCAAAGCCTGACCCCTAGTAGCTGAAGGCCAGGCCGAGGGTGCCGATGACCTGGAGCTCGTCGCCGCCGTTGACGGCCTTCAGGTTGTCGCCGAGGAAGAGCACCTGGACGCCGCCCTTGACCAGCCACTTGCCGAACTCGGGCGGGATGAACGTGAGCGGCACGGACAGGATGGCGCCGGCCGAGAAGTACCCGAACGTGTCGTCCGAGCCGGTGCCGAACTCGTAGTAGTCGCTGAGGCTCAGGCCGACGGCGAGGGGGACGGAGAGGGTCAGCGGGTAGGGGGAGTCCGCCAGGAACGTGTAGGCGGGGGCGATGCCGATCTGGGCGTAGATCCCCTTGTCGGCGCCGGCGTCGGCCTGGCCGTCGAACTCGAAGGCGATGAGCACGCTCGGATTCACGGCAAAGGGGCCGAGGAGCTTCACGTCGTTGTAGGCGAGGCCGACGGCGATCTCCTGGACGGAGTTGAAGACGTTGTTCGGGCTGAGATAGGCGGTGTAGACGACCGACGCGGTCCAGTCCTCGAGCAGGACCGCGGAGAGCTTGAAGTAGCCGTCGAGCTCGTACCAGAGCTTGGGGTCGGAGGCGGTGGCGCTGTCGGAGCCGGTCGCGCCCGAGTGCAGGCTGTTCCAGATCCCGCCGGTGAGGGACAGGGCCGTCAGGGCGCCGGCGTTCTCGACGAGCTTCAGGGTGAGCTCGCCGTAGGGCTGGAGGATGAGGTCGTCGGTCTCCTGCTTGATGCCGCGGAAGAAGTAGGCGGAGGTCCAGTCGATGCCGGCGCTCACCGACAGGCGGCCGGTGTTCGGGCCCGGCGCCGTCGCGGGCGGCGCTGTGGCGGGAGCGGGCGCCGCCGGCGCCGTCGTCGATGGCGCTGACGTCTGGGCCGAGGCGAAGTCCCCTGCGCCCAGGGTCAGCAGGGCAGCCAGCGCCAGAAGGGACCGCGCACGGCCCCCCGAGAAGCCTCCATGAATCCTCGTCCAGTCTCTGCCCATGCGACGGCCTCCTTCGGGTCGACAGGGTTCCCGGCGCCCCGCAGGCCGTCGGAAGACGCACGGCGCCACGAGGATGGCGCCGTTGCCATGCGGCGGCGAGGGCCGCCGCGGTTCAGATGGGAGGCTAGCAATCGGGATGCCGAGGCCGGCCGCTGACGTCTGGTCGTCGTGGCCGCGAGTTCGGCTCGTTCGAGCCGGGCCCCTGTCAGTTCAGACGCCGGACCGTGCTGCGGAGCTGAGCACGCTGCCTATCCGCTGGGCAGCGCCGGGGCGAGCGCGGCGCTCGCGACCCGATCTCAGCGAACGACGAGGACGGGAACCTGGGCGCGCGCGACGACTCCCTCGGCGACGCTGCCGAGGAGCAGCCGTTCGACCCCGCCCACCCCGCGAGCGCCGACCACGAGGACGTCGGCACTCTTCGAGGCCTCGAGCAGCTCCTCGAGGGGACGCCCGCTCCGAACCTCCATCCGCACCCGCCACCCGGCCCGCGCGAACCGAGCCCGGGCGGCTTCGAGGTGCCGGCGCGCCAGCGCCACACGTTGCTGCTCGAGCTCCGCGGCTTCACTGGTCAGCACGGTCCGTACGCGCGCAGGCAAGAGCGCGGTCGAGGGGAGCCGGACGGGCTCGACGACGCTGAGGAGCTGCAGCTCACCGCCGCGGGGCGGCGTGAGGGCGGCGACGAACGCCGCCGCGTGGCGCGCGTGGGGCGAGCCGTCGACGCCCAGCAGGAAGCGGCGCGGGGCCCGCGCCGGGCCGCGCACGACCAGCACGGGGCACTTCGCCTGGCGCACGCAGGCTCGGCTCACGCTCCCGAGGAGGAGACGGCCGACGGCGCCCAGGCCCCGCGATCCGAGGACGATCACTCGGGCGCGGCGTTTCCTGGCGTGCGCGAGGATCCCGGGGACCGGCGGCGCGTCGGAGACGACGACCTCGGCGTCCGGCCACCGCCGGCGCAGCTGGCGCTCGGCGCGACGGGCCTCGGCCTGCGCCACGTGCTGCAGCGCCTCCCACACCTCCGCCGACGCCTCGGTCAGGACCGGGGTTTGCCGGGCCACGAGCCCGTGGCCACTGCTGCCGCGGGGCCACGGGAAGGTGGCCGCGGCCTTGACGGCGGCACGCGCCTGGGGGCTGCCATCGGTCGCCACGAGCACCGGGAACCTGCGCTGAGCCATGGGGTCTCCTCGCTTGCCTCAGGGTCAGTACACGGAGGGAGTGTACCCGAGGAACGAGCCCGGGCGAGGGGCTTCATCCGCCGGCGGCAGCGCGCCGCGCTTGCCCGTCCCGACGGGGGTGGTGTACCGTCGCTCCGGATCGTTCCGCAACGGAGTCCGGTGGGTCCAGTCCCGCCGCGCGTGCGAGGAGGCCAGATGGCGACCGTCGAGGAGCTGAAGGCGCGCGCGTGCGCCCAGATCGAGCGCCGCAGGGACGAGATCATGGCGATCAGCGACCACATCATGCGCCGCCCCGAGGCGGGCTATCGCGAGGCGCGGACCGCCGAGTTCGTCGCCGGCTGGTTCGGCCGGATGGGGCTCGAGTCCCGCGAGGGGCTGGCCCTCACGGGCGTCAAGGCGCGGCTCCGCGGCCGCTCGCCCGGCCCCACCGTCGCGGTCCTGGGGGAGCTCGACTCCCTGATCGTCGGGGAGCATCCGATGGCCGACCCGGCCACGCACGCGGCCCACGCGTGCGGCCACAACGCCCAGGTCGCCTCGATGATCGGCACCGGCATGGGCCTTCAGGCCGTCATGGACGAGTTGGACGGCGACGTCGTGCTCTTCGCGGTGCCAGCCGAGGAGTACATCGAGGTCGAGTGGCGCATGGGCCTCCGGGAACAGGGCAAGATCGAATTCCTGGTGGGCAAGGCGGAGCTGATCCGGCTCGGCGAGTTCGACGACGTCGACATGGCGATCATCACGCACACGAACGCCCGGCCCGAGGACGGGCTGGCGAGCGTCGGCGACACGCACAACGGGTGCGTCGTGAAGTTCATGCGGTTCGTCGGCCGGGGCGCGCACGCCGGCAGCGCGCCGCACCTCGGGATCAACGCGCTCAAGGCCGCCCAGATCGCGCTGCACGCCATCGACGCCAACCGCGAGACGTTCCGGGACGACGACACCATCCGCGTCCATCCGATCGTCACGCGGGGTGGCGAGGCGGTGAGCGCGGTGCCGGCCGACGTGCGGCTCGAGACGTTCGTCCGCGGGAAGACCGTGGAGGCGATCGCCGACGCCGCCCGCAAGGTCGACAGGAGCCTGCGCGCCGGGGCGCAGGCGATGGGGGCGCGGGTCGAGATCACGACCCTCCCCGGCTATCTGCCGCAGCAGATGGACGCGAACCTGGTCGCCCTCGCACGCGCCAACTGCGCGGCCGTCGTCGGCGAGGCGAACATGGGGCGGCCCCGCCACTCGACCGGGTCCACCGACGTCGGCGACCTCGGCTTCATCATGCCGGAGGTGCACCCCCGGGCGGGCGGCGTGCGCGGGACGATCCACGGGGCGGACTACTTCGTCGTCGACCACGTGCTGGCCGCCGTCAACCCCGCGAAGGCGATGGCGATGACCGTCGTCGACCTCCTCGCGACCGGGGCCCGGGAGGCGCGGCGGGTCAAGGCGGAGGCGGGGCCGAAGCTCTCGCGGGAGGAATATCTCGCCCTGGTCCGGCGCTTCGGCTCCTTCGAGGAGTATCCGGGGGCGTAGCGCCGTTCCGCTGGAAGCTGGAAGAAGGAGTACCCCGCTGGAACCCGGGCGGCACGTCCGGTTGCGCGACGGCACGACGGCGCGGCTTCGCCCGATCCGGCCCGACGACGCGGTCGCGCTCACCGCTCTGTACGAGCGGTTGTCGCCGGAGAGCGCCTACCAGCGCTTCTTCACGGTGATGCGACGCTTGCCGCCGGACTGGGCGCGCATCCTCGCCAGCGTGGACGACGACCGCCGCGCCGCGATCGTGGCGGTCGGCCCCGGCGACGAGCTGGTCGGCGTCGCGCGCTACGGCTGCGAGCCCGGGTCGGACGAGGCCGAGATCGCGCTCGTCGTGCAGGACGGCTGGCAGGGCCGAGGGCTCGGCACGATACTGCTCACGGCGCTCCTCGCCCACGGCGAGAGCCGAGGCCTCACCCGGTTCCGCGCGTACGTCCTCGCGACGAACCACCGGATGCTTCGCCTGATCGAGGAGGTGGGCCTGGTCGGCGAGCGGTCGCTCGATCAGGGGGTGATGTCCCTTCGCTTCACGCGCCGGCCGCCCCGGCCACCTTCGCCACCTTCGGAAGACGGGCCGCCGGAAACCCCGCTCGCTGACGGCCACTCATGACCGACTTCGCCGCCGCCCGACGTCGGATGGTCGACACGCAGCTCGTCGCGCGGAGGATCCGCGACCCCGTGGTCCTCCGCGCGATGGCGTCGGTGCCGCGGGAGCGATTCGTCCCGGCTCCCGATGCGCACCGAGCCTACGACGACTCGGCCCTGTCGATCGCGGAGTCGCAGACCATCTCGCAGCCCTACGTGGTGGCGCTCATGGTCGAGGCGCTGGCGCCGCTGTCCACGCACCGGGTGCTGGAGATCGGCACGGGCTCCGGGTACGCCACCGCGGTGCTGGCCGAGATCGTGGCGGAGGTCTACACGGTGGAGCGCCTGGGAAGCCTGGCGGCGGCCGCCCGGGCGCGCCTGGCCGAGCTGGCGTACCGGGGCGTCCACGTCCTCGAGGGGGACGGAACGCTCGGGTGGCCCGAGCACGCGCCCTACGACGGGATCGTCGTGACGGCGGGCGGGCCGGACGTCCCGGCGCCGCTCCTCCCCCAGCTCCGCGCGGGGGCCCATCTCGTGATCCCGGTGGGGCCGACGCCGCGGGTCCAGGAGCTCGTCCGCGTGACGCGACGCGGTCCCGACGAGTACGCGCGCGAATCCCTGGGTCCGGTGGCGTTCGTGCCGCTGATCGGGGAGGCGGGGTGGCCTCCGACGGAACAAGGCCGCCCGGGCCCGACGGCCTGAGCGGGCCGGCGCCGGACGCCACGCGCTCCGCATCGCCCGGCTGATCGTCCGTCGCTTGGGGTACAGTGGGCGCCGCGATGCCGGCTCCCGCCACTCGAGCGCCGTCCCTGCCGCCGCGGCGGTCCGCCGCGCGCCTGCGGCGCTTCTTCCAGCTCTGGGTGACGGGCGCCGTCGTGGCGGCGGCCGTCACGGGCGCCTCGGCGATCGGGTGGCTCGAGCCGCTCCAGGTGCGGACGCTCGACCTCATCCAGCATCTCGGCGGGCAGCGGTTTCCGCCCGAGGTGGTCATCGTCGCGATCGACGATGCGGCGTTCGAGACGCTGGGAGCCCGCCAGCCCATCCCACGCGCATACCTGGCTAGCGTGCTGCGCGGGCTGGATCGGAGCGGCGCGGCAGTCGTCGGGCTCGACATCGCGCTCTCCGTCGCGACGGCGCCCGAGGACGACGCCCTCCTCGCGCGCGCGATCGGCGATCTGGCCGGGCGGCCGGGCCGCCCCGCCCGGGTGGTCCTGGTCGACGCGCGCCGGCCCGAATCGGGTCCACTCGCCAATCCCGCTCTCCTCGCGGCTCTGCCACGAGGGTCCGATCGGGTACCGATCGACGACGACGGCGTGATCCGTCGTGTGGCGGTGCTCGTGCCGCACCAGGGCCGCATGCCCATGCCGGCGTTCGCCCTCGCGGTGCTCGCGCAGCTCGGCGCGGGCGACGCGCTCCCCGCGCCCCACGCCGCCGCGTCGGGTGCCGTCCCCGAAGACCTCGCCGCCTATCCGCACTGGGGGGCCGAGGGCTGGGCTGCGACGGGCGGGCCGTCGGTCCCGCTCCGGGAGGGCGATCTCTGGCGGATCAACTTCGTGGGGCCCGGGGGGAGCTTCCTGACGATCCCGAGCGACGCCCTCGCCGAGCTCGGCCAGCCCGGCGCCCCGCCCGTCGCGGAGGACAATCCGCTTCGCGGTCGGACCGTCCTCGTCGGCGCCACGTTCGGAGAGAGCCGCGACTTCTTCCAGACCCCCGTCGGCCGGCTGGCCGGCGTCGAGGTTCACGCCAACGTGCTGCACATGCTGGCAACGCGGTCGCTCGTCCGCCCGGCCGGCTGGGCTGCCGCGCTCGGCATCCAGATCGGCGTCGTCGGCGTGGCCGCGCTCTGCCTGACATGGCTCGGCCCGCTGGCGGGCACCCTCGCCGCTCTCGCGCTCACCCTTGCCCTGGGCGTCCCCGCGAGCTATCTCGCCTTTCACGGTGGTGGGTACGCCGCGGATTTCCTGCTGCCGGCTCTCGCCACGTGCCTGACCGGAATCGCCGCCCAGGCGCTGGCCCGGCGCCGCTTCCGCGACACCTTCGGGCGCTACGTCGGGCGCGACGTGATGAGCCAGGTCCTGGCCGAGAACCCGACCCTCCAGGCAGACCGCCGCGAGGTCTCCGTCCTGATCTCGGATCTCCGCGGGTTCACGACCCTGTCCGAGGCGCTGCCGGCGGAGCAGGTCGCCGCCCATCTGAACGAATACTTCCCGGCGATGATCGACGCCATCTTCGCCGAGCGGGGGATGGTCAACGATTTCATCGGAGACGGGATCCTCGCCGTCTTCGGCGCGCCGCTGCCGGACGGCGATCACGCGTGGCGGGCCGCGCGCGCGGCGGTGGCGATGCAGGCGGCGCTCGAGCGGCTGAACCGCGAGTGGGTGGCGCGCGGGATCCCGACGCTTCGCATGGGTATCGGGATCCACACGGGCGTCGTCTTTGCCGGCAACGTCGGCGGTCCCTCTCGGATCAAGTACACGGTGGTCGGCGACACGGTCAACGTGACGGCGCGGCTGGAAGGGCTGAACAAGGAGCTGGGGACCACGACGCTCATCACGGCCGAGGTCGAGAAGGCCCTCGGCGATCGGGTGGAAACGCGGTATCGTGGCGAGGCTCCGGTCAAGGGGCGAGCGGAGCCGCTCAGGGTGTACGAGCTCCTGGCGGTGCGTCCGGAGCGGTCAGCGTCGCCGGACGAGGCGGGGAAGGGAAGCCGATGAATGCCCGCGTGACGATCGCGACCGCGCTGTCCCTGGTGAGCGCCTGGGGGAGCGCGGCGCTCGCCGCGGACCCGGTCGCCGTCCTGACCGAGATCCGTCCGGGCAAGGGCGAGGTGCGCCTGAAGCGGCCGGAGGACGCGGACTGGGCAGCCCCGCGCGCGCTCCAGGCCCTGCGCGCCGGCGATCAGGTGCGTGTCACCGCCGACGGGCGCGTGACGGTGACGTTCACCGGCGGCGGCTCCCAGTCGGTGACGGCGGCCACCTCCCCGTTCACCGTCCAGGCCCCTCGAGGCGAAACGAGCGCGAGCCGAGCGAAAGGCGTCGTGGGGGGCGTGACCCAGTTCCTGCTGGGCCAGCCCAAGACGCCGGTGTACCAGGCCCTGTCGGTCAGGGCCGGGGCCCCGCCACCTCGAGCGCTGGGGCCCCGCGATACCCGGGTCCTGCCCGGCTCGATCACGTTCGAGTGGAGCGGTCCGCCCCGGTCGGACTACCGGGTCCAGCTCCTGGGCCCGCAGGGACCGGTGTGGGAGCAATCGGGCCTGCCCCGTCGTCCCCTCGCGTACCCGGCGGCGGCGCCGCCGCTGAGCCCTGGGACCCGCTATAGCTGGACCCTGGAGATCCCCGGTCAGGCCCCGCAGCGCGCCGAGTTCGAGGTCCTCCCCGAGCCCGACGCGGCGCGCGTCAGATCCGCCCTCGCCGACCTCACGCCCGCCGCGCTGGAGGGCCAGGATGGGAGTCCGCTCGTCCTCATGCGAGCCGGACTGTTCTTCCAGGAGGGGCTCTACGCGGACGCGCGCCGAGAGCTGATGGCCGCGATCGTCAAGGACCCGGACGAGCCGACGCTCCGGCAGCTCCTGGGCTACGTCTACGACCGGATGGGGCTCACCGACTTGGCCGCGCAGGAGTTCGACGAGGCCGAGTTCCTGGCAACCCGGAAACCCTGAAGCCGCTCGCGATACCGGCCTCGAGGGGCCGCGGAAGGGGCTCGAGATGCTGAGAGTGGCGGGCGGGCTGGCTCTGGCCGCGTCGTTCGCGTTCGCCGCCCCGGGACCTGCCCTTGCCCAGACGCCTCCCGCGCCCGCGACCGCGCCGGCGGACGAGACGCTCCGGCGGGCCTGGGACCTGAAGGCGGAGGCTCTCCGGGACCTGCAGGAAGGGCGGTTCCGTGACGGCATCCCCAAGGCGCGCGAGGCCGCGGCGCTCAGAGAGCGGGCGCTCGGGCCGAGCCACGTCGAAGTCGCCGAGGCGCTCGACCTCCTCGGGCGCCTCCTCGAGCGGAGCGGCGACTACCCGGAGGCGCAGGCGACCCTCCAGCGGGCGCTCCAGATCAAGGAGGCGGCGCTCGGCGCGAGGCACGCGGACGTCGCCGACACGCTCGAAGCCCTCGCCATGGCGGTCCAGCAAGGGGGCAGCCTCGTGGGCGCGCGTCCCCTCTACGAGCGGGCGCTCCGGATCCGCGAGGACCTGCTCGGCCCCGAGGCGGTGGAGGTGGGGGCCGCGCTGAACGGCCTCGGGTGGGTACAGCTCGACCTAGGGGACCTGACGGTGGCCCGCGGGACCCTCGAGCGTGCCCTTCGCATCCGGGAGCGCACCGTCGGACCGAATCACCTGCGAACCAGTCAGACCCTGGCCCATCTCGGCCGGCTCTACCGGGACCTCGGCGAGTACGACCTGGCGCGGACGACCTTCGAGCGGGCGCTCCGCATCCAGGAGCGGGTCCTGGGGCCCGATCATCCCGATCTCGGTTACGTCCTGACCCACTTCGGGGCGCTCTACGAGCGGCTGGACGACTATGCGAAGGCCCGGCCGCTCATCGAGCGCTCCCTGGCCATCCGGGAGAAGGCCCTCGGTCCCAATCACCCGAGCGTCGCCTGGACCCTGACGACCCTCGCGAACGTGCTCCGGCTCAGCGGCGACAATCAGGCCGCGTTGCCGCTCATCGAGCGCGCGCTCCGGATCCAGGAGCAGGCGCTGGGCCCGAATCATCCGCTGCTCTCGGAGACGCTCCGGAACCGGGGCCGCATCGCCCAGGCGCTCCGGAACTACGTCCTCGCCCGGAGCGACTTCGAGCGGGCGCTCCAGATCTCGGAGCGGGCGCTCGGGCCCACGCATCCCCGGATCGGCCTGCTCCTCAACAACCTCGGGATCGTCCTCTGGGAGACGCGCGACCTCGGGCGAGCGCAGGTGACGTTCGAGCGGGCGCTCCAGGTCCTCCGGGGCGGCGGGCTCCCCGAGATCCACTGGCGCACGGCCAATCTCCTGGGGCGGCTCCACGAGCGGAACGGCAAGCGCGTGGAGGCGGCCGCGGCGTACGCGGAGGCCGTGACGGTCATCCGCGGGCTTGCGGGCACCCTGGCCGGCCAGCAGTCCCGGGCCCAGTACCTCGAGTCCGCCAACCGCCTCGCCGTCTTCGATTCCCTCGCGCGCGTCCTCCTGCGGCTCCACGAGCGGGACGGCGCGAAGGGTTACGAGCTCGAGGCCCTGGCGGCGATCGAGGCCAAGAAGGCCCTCCTCGTCGCGACCACGATGGCGGCGGCCCGACCGACGCTCCAGGACCCCGAGGCGCGGCGCACCGCCCGGGACGTGGGCCAGAAGCGCGCCGAGACGACCCGCCTCGAGCGGGCGCTCCACGCGGAGCAGGGCAAGGGCCCCGGTGAGCAGCGCCCGGAGCGGATCCAGGAGCTCACGAAGGAGCTGGCCCAGACCAAGGGCGAGTACCTCGCGCAGGTCCAGGCCTTCCTGGCGCGCTACCCGCGCTACCGGGCCCAGTTCGTCGAGCAGCAGACCGTCGACCCCAAGGCGATCGCGAAGTTCGCGGAGCGGCTGCCGGCGGGGACGCTGGCCGTCCAGTACTTCGCCGCGCCGGACGCGCTCTACCTCTTCGTCGTCGCCGCCGGGGGGAAGTTCCAGGTCCGGACCCAGGCGGTCGGCCAGAAGGATCTCTACGATCTCGTGCGCGCGCACCGGACCCAGCTCGAGCGCGGCGCCGCGCAGCGACTGTCGTGGGCCGACGACGGGTCCGACGCCTACCGCCGCGACGTCGCGCCGCTCAAGGAGGTCACCGACAAGCTTGCCGGCCACCTCCTGGCCCCCATCGCGCCCGAGCTCGGCGCCCACCAGGACGTGATCTTCTTCCCGAACGACCTCCTCCTCTACCTTCCGATCCACGCGCTCACCCGGAAGCAGGCGGACGGCACCCAGCGGTTCCTCGCCGAGACGCACCGGGTGACCTACGTCACGCAGCTCGAGCTGGTCGACCTCCTGAGCCCCCTCGTGACCGCGCCGGACGCCCCGCTGCTCGCCCTCGCGAACCCGGACGGGACGCTTCCGGCGGCGAGCCGCGAGGTGCGGGAGCTCGCGCGGGTCCGGCCGGGCGTGACGGCGCTCGACGGCGCCGAGGCGACGAAGCTCCGCTTCTTCGAGCTGGCGGCGAAGTTCTCGACGCTTCACCTCGCCACCCACGGGGTCCTGGACCCGGAGCAGCCCGATCGCTCCTACCTGCTGCTGGCGGGCGACGATCAGGCGAGCCAGCGGCTGACCATCGGGGACATTGCGGGGCTGTCCCTGCCGCCGAACTCCCTGGCGATCCTGTCAGGGTGCGAGACGGCGCTCGGCGAGCAGGTGCCCGGCGCTGCGCTCGTCACGCTGGCCGCGGCGTTCAGCCAGGCGGGCTCGCAGTCGATCGTGGCCTCGCTCTGGAAGGTGAGCGACGTGGCGACGCGCGACTTCATGGTCGCCTTCCACCGGGCCCTGCCGGCCGGGGGCCGCGCGGGCGCGCTCCAGCAGGCGCAGCTGACCCTGCTCCGGACCCCCGGAACGGCGCACCCCTACTACTGGGCGCCCTTCCTCCTGCTCGGCGCGCGCTGACGGGCAGCATCTCCTTCTAGATTCCCGCCCGACACGAACCCCGGACGACACCGGGGCGCACCGGCCACCGAGAAGGCTGGACGACCAGGCCCCGCTCGACCCGGAGGGCCGTCATGCGCGGACGCGCATGCCGCGGGTCGCGAAACCCTGCGGTCGGTGACGTCGACTTCGGTGGCCGGGGGCGTTTCGGAGGGCATGGACATCACGTGTCGCTGCCGCTTCTGGCTGAGCTACAGCATGAGTTAGTGCCTGCCTCATCCGTAGCCGGAGTATGATCGAATGGTGAGGTCACCTCAGCACAAGGAATCGTAAGACATGCCCCATCTGTCTGATTCTCGGATTCTCGTCACGGGCGGAGCTGGATTCCTCGGGCGTCACGTCGTACGACAGCTTCGTGAACGGCAGTGTCACGACATCGTCGTCCCCAGGCGTCGGCAGTATGATCTGACCACCGAGTCCGCCGTTGTTCGCCTGTACGAGGATGCCAGACCTGACGTTGTCATTCATCTGGCGGCGCTGGTCGGTGGGATCGGTGCCAACTTGGCTGCTCCCGGTCGGTTTTTCTACGACAACCTCATCATGGGCGCGTTGCTGATGGAGTACGCGCGTCGAGCGGGCGTGCGCAAGTTCGTCGCCGTTGGAACGACGTGCGCCTACCCGAAACACACGGCGGTGCCATTCCGCGAGGCTGACCTCTGGAACGGGTATCCTGAGGATTCGAACGCGGCCTACGGCCTGGCCAAGAAGATGCTGCTGGTCCAGGCCCAGGCCTATCGCGCGCAATACGGATTCAACGCGATCTATCTTTTGCCGGTCAACCTCTATGGCCCCGGCGACAACGATGACCCGGACACCTCGCACGTCATTCCGGCACTGATCCGGAAGTGCCTCGAAGCACGGGCGCGGGACGCTTCCGAGATCGTCTGCTGGGGTGACGGTCTGGCGACCCGGGAGTTCTTGTTCGTGGAGGACTGTGCGGAGGCCGTCCTCCTCGCAACCGAGCGCTACGATGAGCCAGATCCCGTGAACGTCGGAGCGGGGTACGAGATCTCGATCAAGGAACTGGTCGAGTTGGTCGCGGAATTGACGGGTTTCACTGGCCGCGTTGCCTGGGATGGATCCAGGCCGAGCGGGCAGCCACGCCGCTCTCTCGACGTGACGCGTGCCGCCGCGGCGTTCGGCTTCCGTGCCTCGACGGGCCTTCGCGAGGGTCTCTCGCGTACGATCGCGTGGACCCGGGGTCCCGCATCACCCACACGGCAGCCTGAAGCCGGATGAGAGGGCCGGTCGTCGATTCGGCTGGCGCACCGGGTCGAACCGGCATGTTGCACCCGCGAATGAGTCGAATCCCACGCCGCCGATGACGACGTCGGAGCCTGTCTTCGAGGCCGTCGACGGCCGACTGATCCGGCCTCGCGACTACCTCCGGAACGCGATGCGATATCGGGTGTTCCTCGGATACTGGCTGCGGCGCAGTATCCTGGCGCGATACCGTCAGACCACGCTCGGCCCCCTGTGGGCCGTGCTCCTGCCTCTGCTGAGCGGTGCCGTGTACGCCTTCGTCTTCGCGCTCGTGCTGCGGGTCGAGACGCCGCCGGTGCCCTATGTGGTCTTCGTCGTCAGCAACCTCGTGCTCTGGACGTACTCGATGCGCACCATCCTGACGGGTCCGTCCGTCCTTCTCGGCAATCTGGATTTGGTGACGCGGGTCCAGTTCCCGCGCGAGTTTCTGCCGCTCGGCGTGTGGCTGGAGTCGCTGGTCGACCTGATTCTGGGGCTGGCGGTGATGGTCCTGTTCTTCGCCGTGTACCAGGTGATGGTCACGCCGTACGTGCTCATTGCCGTCATCGTCTTCGTC
The DNA here is from genome assembly GCA_963812945.1 of uncultured Candidatus Rokubacteria bacterium. Classification (GTDB taxonomy): domain Bacteria; phylum Methylomirabilota; class Methylomirabilia; order Rokubacteriales; family DASRDR01; genus DASRDR01. The sequence continues at coordinate 538,136 of CAWEXD010000008.1, forward strand.
ATCCACACTGCGCTCACCCTAGGCATCACGTTCCTGGTCGCAGCGCTGGCGATCACGGTGCGAGATCTGCTGCAGATCACCCCGATTCTCCTTCAGCTCGCCTTTTACCTCGCACCTGTCGTGTACCCGCTCGATCTGGTTCCGGAGTCGATCCGGACCATCTACCTGTTGAATCCTCTGGGCACAATCTTCGCGGCCTATCAGGAGACGCTTCTCTTCGGTCGATTTACCTTGACCCGGGAGTTGACGGTCGCAGCGGCCACTTCGGCCCTGACCTTGTTTGGAGGCTACCGACTGTTCAAACGCCAGGAGTGGCAGCTTGCCGACCTGCTGTGATCCTGGACGAAGACCGTAGCCGGCGGACATGTCTGAGATGGGTGTGATCACGCTGCGTGGTGTCTCGAAGGAGTATCGGCTCGGGCCACCCTTCGAGCTCCGGCGTTTGTTGCACCGTGCGCTCGCGGCGCGACCGATGCCTCCGGAGGGGGGCCCGCGATTGCGATACGCGCTCCGGGACGTCGACATCGACGTGGAACCCGGCGAATCCCTCGGCGTGATCGGCCGCAACGGTGCGGGGAAGACGACCTTGCTCCGGCTGCTCACCGGCGTCACCCTACCGACTCGCGGACGCGTTCGCGTGGAGGGCCGGGTCGCGTCGTTCGTCGGGCTCGGGATCGGCTTCCATGGGGACCTTACGGGTCGTGAGAACGTCCACCTCTACTGTGCCCTCATGGGCCTCGACCCGACTGCGATCCGGACCCGCGTCGACGAGATCGTGAGCTACGCCGAGATCGGTGACCTGGTCGACGTCGCCTTCAAGCGCTACTCCTCCGGCATGATGGCCCGCTTGGGTTTCGCGGCAGCGGTCCACGTGGACCCCGGTATCGTGCTACTGGACGAGGTGCTGGCGGTCGGCGATCAGCGATTCTACGCGAAGAGCCTGGACACCCTGACCCAGCTCGCCTCACGGAGCACGGTGGTGTTCGTGTCACACAACCTCGAGGCCGTGACGCGGCTGTGCCGGCGCGTGATCTGGCTGGATGAGGGCCGGGTGCGGGGTGACGGTGCTTCCGCCGACGTCACCGCCGCCTATCTGCGGGCGCAGGAGGCGGCGCCCGCTGACATCCGGTGAGTGGTTGCCGGCCGGGGCGGCGCCACCGGGGCCATCGTGAGCGGCTCGTGACGGCGGTCGTGGAGTGGGCGAGGTCCGGATGACCCTCGACGATCGTAAGCTGCCGGTCGTGTCGATCGTGACCCCATCGTTCAATCAGGCGCGCTTCATCGGGGACACGATCGAAAGCGTGCGCGCTCAGAACTATCCCCGTCTCGAGCACATCGTCATCGACGGCGGCTCTCGAGACGGCACCCTGGAGATACTCGCTCGATACCCGACACTGCGCTGGGTGTCCGGGCCCGACGCGGGCCAAACTCCAGCGATCAATCGCGGCTTTCGCGCGTCGTCGGGAGCGATTCTCTCGTGGCTGAACTCCGACGACATCCTCCTGCCTGGCGCCGTCACCGCGGTGGTCGACGCGTTCCTGGCCGATACGGCCACGATGCTCGTGTACGGCGATGGCGATCTGATCGACGCGGACGGTCGGCAGCTCGAGCGCTTTCGCTTCAGCGAGCCGTTCACCCTGCGACGTCTGATCGAGGTGCACGACTACATTCTCCAGCCAGCCGCGTTCGTGCGGCGTCCCGCCCTGGAGGCCGTGGGTTTCCTCGACGAGAGCCTCTCGTGGTGCATGGACTGGGATCTGTGGATCCGCATCGGCCAGCGCTTCCCCGTTCGCTACTTGCCTCGACGGCTCGCGCAGGCACGCGTGCATCCGGATTCGAAGACAAGCCGAGCCGGCTGGCCCAAGCTCGGAGAGATGCGGCGTATCGTCCGGCGACATAGTCGGCGTCGATTGCCGCCTGTCCTGGTGATTCACGGAGGGGGCACGCTCTATCGGATGGTGTGCAGGATGCTGGGATCTTCTCCGGGACGGCTTCGGCGGGACGCGACATGGTCGCCGGTCGCCTGGGCCCATCGCCGGATGAGTCGCATCATCGAGACGGGACGGCTTCCCTGGGAGCTCACGCACGATCCGGCCCTCAGACGGCCCCCGGATCCGCCCGGGCCGGGCCCATCGGCGGTCGCGTAGGGTGTCGCGCCATCGGAACACCGCGACGACGGCCGGGCGAAGCGCTCTCGTCGTTCGACGGGCGCTGGTCGGCTCCGTGACGGGCGAGCCGGGAGGGCAGCTTCCCTCGGACGGTTCAGTAGTCCAGGACGCCCAGACGATAGAGTTTCTGGTACAGCATGTGCCGCAAGAGGTAGCCTCGGACTCGACGTCGGACCTCCGCTTGCGCGACCCGCCGACCGTGCTGTCGCTCCCGCAGTAGCGCCATCTCGCGTGCGCCGAGGTCGGCGATGCGCGCCGACGTCTTCTGATCGTCATGGACCCGAAACGCACCCAGAAATCGCGGGAGCCGGACGAATCGCGCCCCGTTGGCTCGAAATCGGAGAAGCAGCTCCCAGTCCATCGCGAAATGGAGGGAGTCGTCGAGTCGTCCTCCAGTCCGCTCCCAGATCCGACGGCGCCAGAACAGAGTCTCCTGGGGCACGTAGTCGGCCCACGACAGGACCGAAGAGCAGTGCCGCGGTAGCACCCATCGACCGACCTCGGCATCGTGTTCGTCGATCAGCACGCGATGGCCATAGACGATATCGACGTCGGGGTGAGCGGCGAAGTAGCCCCCGACGTAGCGCAGCGTGCCCGGCAACAGCATGTCGTCACCATTGAGGTATGCCATGATCTCGCCCGTCGTCCGGGCGAACCCTCTGTTGAGCGCATTCGCCTGGCCGCTGTCTCGCTCGATGTGGACCGCCGCCAGGCGATCGCGATACAGATCCAGGATGTCCGCGGTGCCGTCCGTGGAGCCGCCGTCCTGAATGACATGCTCCAGCGGCTCGTACTGCTGATCGAGGACGCTACGGAGTGTGCGTTCGAGAAACGGGCCCGCGTTGAGCGTGGCGGTGACGATCGAGACCCGCGGACCCCCGGCCACGGGCGCCTGGGTGCGATACGGGCCCTGGATGTCCAGCGGCCGCGGGGGATAGTGCCTCAGATGGCCGAGACGCGGGCTGAGCCAGCGGCCCAAACGCGTCGGGAGCAGGTCGGCTTGCCGGCGTAGGTGCCGCGCCGTGTCCAGGAGCTGGTTCTGCGCCTCCTGGACGGCTTCGCGGAGCAGCCCTTCCATTTGCGGATACACGCGGTCGTGCACGAAGATCGCGTTCGCTGATTCGCCTTCTCGCATGGCGAGGCTGTCGAGCTGGAGGACGCGAAACCCTTCGTGATATCTCTCCACGAGCGAGTGTGCATAACCCAGCTCGGCCATGGCGTCTCCGACCCCTTGCAGCGAACGGGGCGGCGCGCCATGAGGTCGTTTCGGCCCCCCGTACGCGACCGTCACCACCGCCGGGGAGAGATGGCCCATGCCCTGCACGATCTCCAGCTCGCAACCCTCGGCATCGATCTTCAGGAGTCCGATGTCGCGAGGGAAGGTGCCATCCTCGACGAGCGAGGCCAGGCAGCGGCAGGTCACGCACACCTGCGTGTTCTGGGACAGCTCCCTCGTCTTGTCGCGCTGACCGAGGGCAGCCTCCAACACCTGGACCCGCGCGTCTCCCGCGAAGCGCTTCCGCAAGTGTGCGGCATTCGACGGATCGGGCTCGACGGCGTAGACGCGTGCGTGGGGCACTTCAAGGCACGCCGCGACGAACGCGCCGCGCCGCGCCCCGACATCGATCACGGCGCGGTTGGCGAGTCGGCGGCGGAGCTCCAGGAGCAGCACGAGGCCAGGCGTCCGTCCAGCCGAACGCCTCAACCAGGGCGGGCGCGTCATCGGTGCTCGGCTCGGATCATCGGCGTGCTCTTCAGTCCAGTCCCGGCGCGCTCATTGTGATGCGGCCCCCGGAGCGGCGACCTTGAAGCCCTGAGCCAGGGTCGGCCCGCGGAGCTCGAGCGGCGGCGTTCGGTACGACGTACAAGGGAATGCCTGATACCCGCACTGGTCGGACACGCGGGGCGCGTAGGTGGACACCTTGCCGCGCTCGATCCGGACCACCTCCATCGGCCAGTAGTCCCGGGGAACGACGAGGTGGGGGCGCACGGCGCGGAGATTTCGGCCGTCCGCTCCGTAGAGCAAGGCGGCCTGAGCGAGGAACCACAGGCCAAAGCCAACCATGATGGCTCCGGCCGGTAACCGCCGTAACCATGATTCGAGCAGTCGCGCCGGGAGCCAGAGCGCAAGGAATATCAGGAACCCCCAGCCGAGGCGCGGATCCGGTGCTGTGGCGAACCACCATGCGAGACCGACACCGAAAACCATGCCGACCAGGATCTCTTGCCTCCGACGTGACGCGTCCAGCAACCCTCGGGGTCGTCGCAGGGCAATGGCACCCAGCATCAAGGGGGTGAAAGCCAGGATGGCCTCGACAGCGCGCTTGTCCGGCCAACGCAGGCGCCCGTACCAGCCGGGGACCCATTGCCACAGGGGCGTGGCCAGGACGACGTCGGGCGGCGGTCCGGGGATGCGTGCCCACGCCAGAACCAGTCCAAGATCGAAGCGGGCGGTAGCTGCGGGGATCGCCCAGTCGACGAGTGGTCGATCGAGTGGCGGCACGGGATGAAGGGGGTACACAGGATATCCGGTTCCGATGAAGGTGCGGACACTCACCGCCAACACCGGTATCGCCGCCACCACGAGTAGCGCGACGGCCGTTCGGCGGCGGCCGTCGGCCACCTGTCGCCAGGCAAGCACGCCGACCAGCAACAGGATGGGCGCGACGCTCACCTTGGTTGCCGCTCCGAACGACGCGAGGGCCAGGATGCAGACGCCCCGCGCATCCAACATGCCGAGCCGACCCGCTTCGGCCTGCTCGAGGGCGAGTAGACCGACCGTCCACGTCAGGATCGTTGCCACCACATCAGGCGTGGGGGAAGAGAGCCAGTTGGCGAACAGAACGAATAGTGCGGGAACGAGGGCAAGCCCGACGAAGCTGCTCGCCCTCGCCTGTCCCGATCTGATCCGCTCGAGGCCGCCGAGAGCGTAGAGGACGAAGAGGAAGACGACGAGCCCCGTCAGCGCGTGCAGGGAGCCCAGTCCCAGGACGCGCAGGCTGAAGAGCGCCACGAGGGGAAACCAGGCCGTCGGAAATGCCAGCCGCATGTGAAGGTTTCCGAGCCCGGCCACCGTACCGTACTCCTCGAGCCACCGAATGGCCTGCGCGTGGTAGAGGCCCGTGTCGTAAACATACAGAAGACCGGCGGTCCGCTCGAGTGCGATCGCGAAGACCGCGATACCGAGCGCGAACCATCCCAGCCTCACGCGGCGTAGGGCTGACCGGACCTCGGTGGCGAGGAGGCTCAGGCGTCGGCGGTCCGTGGCTGCATACGCCGCGGCGCCGGCGAGGATGACCAGGTGCGCAGGGAGCGCGAGCGGTCCGATCAACGACAGGGCGACGGAGAGCGTCGCGAGCGCCCAGAGCCCGACGAGCGGAAGGAGTGCCAGCGAGACCGAGGTACCCGGATCCAGGGCGAGCCACCGCTGCAGGGCAAGGAGCGTCAGCTGGCCGTAGAGCACCGATACGAGTCCTGCGTAGACCCAGACAATCGCCGCAACGACCATTAGAGCACCTGCATTCCTCTGGGCCATGCTAGCCCAGTGGTCAACGCCCTCGCGAGCAGATTCCTCCAGTGTTCCGCCGCTATCGGCGGCTCGGACCGTCGGACGCCCTTGTCCCCCGGACGACGCCGCGCTATGGTTCGGAAGCGGCGCCCGAGGGCGAGCAGGGTGACGAGACGCGGGTAAGGAGGACGAGAAGCGTGCCGGGCGCTTCCTGCGTTCCCGACTTCTCGGTCGTCTACCGTCTGATCGACACGCACGGGACCGTCTCCGACACGCTCGGCTGCCTCGACAGCTGGATACGCCGACAGACGCACGATCGCTCACGGTACGAGGTCATCGTCGTGAGCGACGGCGCGAACCCGGCGCTGGACGAGGGCGCGAGGCGTCTGCTGGCGCCGCCGGACGTACTGACGGTCCACCCGGTGCCCCAGCCCTTCGAGCTCTACACCCTCGGCGCTCGCCTCGCCCGCGGCAAGTTCCTCTTCGTCGTCGAGTCGCACTCGCGAGGCCACCCGGACTGCCTGCGCGAGATGCTGGCCTACCTGGAGGCTGGTGGCTACGACGCGGCGAGCTGCCGGATCGTCGGCGCCGACTACGAGGGGCACTGGCTGTCGCGGTTGAGCCGCCGCAAGAACGAGGAGCTCCTGGCGGCCGATGACGCCTGGCGGCGGGTGCAGATCGGCGGCTCCGCGATCCGCCGCGCCACGTACGAGGCTGTCGGTGGTTTCGAGCACGAGTTCAACAAGTTCGCCCCCGCTGCCCTCTCGGCGAAGCTCAGGGAGGGGGGGCGAGCGATGGGCCACGCCAGCCAGAGCATCGTGTACCACGTCGATTCGCCCGAGCTGGGTGAGGTCGTCGCACCGATGCGCGACTACCTCCTGGGCGAAATGGCGTATCGATCACGCTATCCGGCCGAGTACTGCGAGCGGTACTTCGGTCGCTGTGCCCGGTGGGCGCTGCGAGGTGACCATCGTCCCGATCTCAGCCGCCGCATCTTTGGAGCGGCGCTGCGCGCCCTACCAGCTCACCTTGGTCGCGCCTCGACGCTCGGGACCCTCGTCGGCTGTCTCGGCCGGCTGGCGCCAGTCGCCGCGCTTGGCTGGCGCTGGCATCGCCAGCGGACATGGTGGTTGGCGCGGATGGCCGTCGCGCGAGCCTGGTGGTGGCGTCGCGACGACGGACGCAGCTATGCCGCCTTCGGGCAGGCGCGACGTCACTTCGATGCCCACTTCCGGGCCACGGCCCTCGAGACGTACTTCGCGGCACGGCCGGCACCGAGCGCGGTCGATGAGCGCCTCGCGCTGGCCGAGGTCGATCCCGGCCGCCTCGGCGGCTTCTACCCGGCCGAGCAGCGGCCGGAAGGCTCCTTTCGATGGACGAAGGCGGCCGCGGCCGTCGAGGTCGCGCTGGCGCCGGGAGACTACCTCGTCCGGGTGAGGGTCCTGAGCTTCCGCCCGTCGAACGAACCTCCGCGCACCAGGGTGTACTTCGATGGGCACCGGTTGCGAAGGGTCTCGACTGGGAGCGACACTGACGGGGTGTACGCCCTCAAGGGCTCGATGTTTCGGGGGCGGCGTGAGGGGCGGCACACGATCGTGCTCGTGTGCGCTCCCTTCTGGCCCTCCCGCTTGGGCCAGGCCGACGTGCGGGAGTTGGGGCTCCCTCTCAGCTCGCTGACCTTCGACGCGAGCACGCCGGCGGGTCCGGGCCGCCGATTTGCTTCTGATGCGATCGCGCGACCTCAATCGTTCCGGGTGCCCGGCAAGGATGCCAAGTTCGTGACCGACGTGCGGCCATCCGGGCGGCTGTATTAGTGCGCCCCGGGGGACCTTTGGCGCCACCGCAGGTCTTCCACGTCGTGACCCCGACCCTCAACATGGCCCGCTACGTCGACGAGACGATCGAATCCGTCGTCGGGCAGACGGGCAACTTCGCGGTTCGATACCACATCCAGGACGGCGGCTCGTCCGATGGCACGCTCGAGATCGCGCGGGCTTGGCAACGGCGCGTCGAGACGGGGGCGTTTCCGCTGGCATGCCACGACGTGCACGTGACGGTAGACTCGGGTCCCGATCGCGGGATGTACGATGCGCTCGCGGCCGCCTTTCGACGTCTGGCGCCCGCGCCGGGCGACTTGATGACCTGGATCAACGCCGACGACCGTCTGGAGCCGGGGGCCATGAGTGCGGTGGCCGCCGCCGTCCACGATCTTCCGCAGCTCGAGCTCTTCGGCGGGCGCACTGCGCTGATCGATGCCCTCGGGCGGAGCGGTGAGACCGTCCCGCTGATCGCCTATTCCCGGGCGTGCATCGCCGCCGGCCTGCATGATGGCCGCCGGCTTCCGTTCGTCCAGCAGTCGGGAACGTTCTGGCGGGCGCGCTTGTGGAAGAGAACCGGCGGGATCGACTCCAGATTCAAGCGGGCCGGTGATTTCGATCTCTGGCGACGCTTCGCGGCCAAGGCCGAATACGTGACGCTCGACGTCGTGACCGGACGCCACCGCGTGCGGGCGGATCAGCTGTCGGCGGACCTCGACGCCTACTATCGAGAGGTCGACGCGAGTATCGGCCGCTGGATAGCGCGCACCGGCCGGACGTTCCGCGACTACTACGACCGGCACCGGGAGAATCGGCCATTCGACTCCAGTCGGTTCTCGGCCCGCGTCGGGAGGCGGGATGCTGCGACCGGACGGTGGACGCTCGTCGACTGGCCCCCGCTGCCCCCCTGGCGCAACATGCTGCATCCGATAGACGGCGACTGGGCCATCGTCCGCGGATTCGACCCGCCAGAAGGGCCGTTCCCCGATCTGGGTCTCAACACCCAGTTCCGGTGGATCGTCGGTCGGCCGGCGACCCTGCGCCTCTTCAGCGCCCGCGGCGGCCTGCGCACGGTGTCGCTGGCCGTGAGCAGCATGGGACGCCCGCAGACGCTGGAGATCAGCATTGGCGACGCTCCGCCCTACCGACGCGAGCTGCGCGGCACGATCCCAGGGATCGAGATGCTCTCCCTCACGCACGAGTTCACGCCGGGGCCCTGCCAGATCGAGATCAGCGTCGAGGGGTGGATGGACACGCCCGAGGGGCGCCGACTCGGCGTCATTTTCGACTCGATCGGCTTCGAGCCCGATCCCCCGTTGCGCCGGTGGTGGGCTCGGATTCTGGCGACTGGAAAGCGGCAACGGGCCGTGACGGACGCGCGGCGCCCGGACCGGCCCCGCCCCGCGAGCCCGGCGCCACCCCGGAGGGGACTCACGTGATCGACATGACGCTGGAGATCGCCGAGAAGGCCGTGCGCGCGGCCCAGGCTCGCGCGCGCGAGCTGGGGACGCCGATCACGGTTACCGTGGTGGACGAGTCGGGGCGGCTCGTGCTCTGCGCCCGCGGCAACGGCACTGGCTTCTTCACGACGGAGACCTCGCGCGGCAAGGCGGTGGCGGCGGCCAACTTTCGGCGCCCGACCAAGGAGATGGTCGAGCTCGCCAAGGAGCATCCTGCTTTCTGGAGCGCGCTGCCCGGGATCGTCCCGGGCGAGGTCCTGGCCAGCACGGGCGGGGTGCCGATCACCGTGGGCGGGCGGGTGATCGGCGCGATCGGCTGCGGCGGGGGCACGGGCGAGCAGGACCACCAGTGCGCCGTGGCGGGGGCGGCGGCGGTCTGACTCTCCGGCCCGGCTGCCGGCCGGGTCGAAGGCCGTCAGGCGAGCTTGGGCCAGGCGACCATGCCGGTGCCCGTCCGCCAGGCGAGCGACGGCGTGTAGCCTAGCACCTCGGCCGGGCCGGCCGTGAAGGGGAGCGCCGCGATCCAGGCGAGGAGCTCTGCTGTCCCGCCCGATCCGGCGGCCTCCATGCGTTCCACCGTGCACTCGCGCACGATGCGGCGGTGATCGCCCTCGGCCAGGAGGTCGAGGAACCACCGGTCGAACGCCTCGTCCACCTGGAGGTAGCGCGGCCCGCCCGGCTCGTGGGAGAGGCCGCCGGTCGCGATCACGGCAACCCGGTCCCCGGCCGGCCATCGGGTCGTCACGATCTCGCGGAGCGCCTCGCCCAGGCGGTAGGCTCGCTCGGACGAGGGGATGGGTGGCACCGTGCAGTTGAGCGTGATCGGCACCAGGGGGATCTGCATCGCCGGCGTCAGGTAGTGGAGCGGCACGGAGATCCCGTCGTCGAGCTCGAGGCGCGTGAGGTAGGCGAACATGATCCCGTGCCGCGCTCCCTCGCGGACGATCGCGCGCGCGAGCTCCGGGCGGCCCTTGACCCGGAACTTGGGCAGGGCGAGCCACTCGTCGAACCAGTCGGCGGGACCCACGTGCTCCTCGCCGACGCCGACGGTGTAATCCGGGATGTTGTTGATCGGCCAGTTGAGCAGGTGATCGTTCGCGAGCATGAGCAGGACATCGGGCCGCGCCGCCTCGAGCCGGCGGCGGAGCTCGCCGTAACAATCCAGCACGAGCTTCCGGTCGGGCTCGGGCGCCTGGTCGAACCAGCCGGTGAGCCCCGGGGCGTGGGTCGCGGCCATCGCGGCGACGATGGTGGCCACCCGGGCTCCTTACCGCACGTTCTCGGGGTATGCGCGCCGGAAGGCCTCGAGCGCCGGATGGGTGTTCGACGCTCCGGCTGCGCCGAAGGACAGCCGCAGGATCTGCGACACGTAGTACTGGTGGACGCCCATGTCGTTGAGGCGCCGGACATCGGCCGTCTTGACCGCGTCGATCTCGGGCGTCGAGAGACCGAAGTCGCGGGCGAGCGCGTCGAAGTCCTCGCGCCAGCGGCGCCGGAGCTCGGCGTTCCGGCGCACGTGGAAGATCATCTGGTTCAGCGGGAGCGTGCGGTCGACCTTCTCGACGTTGCCCACCGGTTCCCCGACTCGGTCAGCCCGAGGTCTTGGGGGCCGCGACCGCCAGGACGAAGTCGAAGCTTGCCGTCTTCGGGCTCTCGCCGTCGCGCACGGCCATGACGAGCTCGGGCCGGAAGATGCCGTCCCGCTGGTTCCCGGGCTCGCCCGGGAAATAGAGCTGCGTGGTGAGGACGGGCTGGTTCGGCGCCTGGACGCGGACGTGGATGTGACGGGTCCGCCCGGAATAGGCTCCGGGGACGATTGTCTCGAGCCGGTAGCGACCTTGCTCGTCCGCGAACTGGTGCCCCCGCAGGCGGAAGCCGGCGTTGTCGTACTCGCCCCGGTCGTCCGCCTGCCAGACGTCGACGAGCGCCCCGGGAATCGGCCGGCAGTCGGTGGACAGCACCGACCCCGCGACGACGATCCGCGCTCCCGCCATCCCCGGGTCGATCAGCGACGCGCGGCGCGGGGACCGCGGCTTGAAGAACGGCCCCGCCGTCTGCTGCGGGGTCGCCTGCCCCTTCTCGACGCAGCTCGGCGTGGCGGGGAGCGTCCGGGGCTGCGCGTCCAGAGGGCGTCCCAGGAGGGCGGCCAGGGCGGGGAGAGCCAGCGTGGCCCCCAGGAAGTCTCGGCGTGGCGGCCAACGGGCGTCATCACGCGTCATGAGGGTCCTCCGTCATCCATGCGAACACCGACGATAAGCGGGCGACGGTCCTGTCGACGGTCCTGTCTAGAGATACGGTAGCGGATGGTTGGGGCGCCGGCAACCGCTGGTCATCATCAGCGACGATCAACGGCGGGCCATGGCCGGTCGAGAGGATTGGCCATGGGATAGGATGGCGTTGGGCCCCGAGCCTCCGAGAGGGGAGCGGAATGCGGATCGTTGGGCTGCTGATCCTGTCCTTCCTGGCGCCCCCGTCGGTGGTCGCCGACGAGGCGCTGTGGACCGTCCTGCGCGGCGGCGGACAGATCGTGCTGATGCGTCACGCGACGACCACCCCGGGCGTTGGGGACCCGCCCGGCTTCCGGCTCGGCGAGTGCGCGACCCAGCGCAACCTGACCGACGCCGGCCGCGACGAGGCGCGCCGGGTCGGCGCCGCCTTCCGGGCCCGCGCCGTGCCCGTGGGGCGGGTGCTGTCGAGCCACTGGTGCCGCTGTCTCGAGACGGCGCGCCTCGCGTTCGATCGCGTGGAGCCCTGGGAGCCGCTCGACTCGGTCTTCGAGGACCGGGCCCGAGAGCCTGAGCGCACCCGCGCCGTGAGCCGCCTGGTGGGCGAGCGCCCGGTCGATGGCAACCTGGTCCTGGTCACGCATGGCGCGAACATCGCGGCGCTGACCGGCATAAACCCGGCGCCGGGCGAGTTCCTGGTGCTGAGCGCCGAGCCCGGCGGGCGGTTCCGCGTCGCGGGCCGCTTGGCGCCGGCGGCGCTCCCGTAGCCATGACCGCCCGGTTCGGCCGCCGCCGACTGCTCCACGGGCTCGCCGCCGCGGCGGCGGCCACGGCGGCCAGCCGACCCGCGTGGCTCCGCGCCGAGGAAGGCGCTCGCGAGGCCATGACGCGAGCCGCACTCGCCTTCCTGGCGACCCTCGATTCTCGCCGGGCGCCGCAGGCCACGTTCCCCTTCGGGCACGCCGAGCGCCTGAACTGGCACTACGTGCCCCGGCGGCGGGAGGGCCTGCCGCTCAAGGACATGACGGCCGATGCCCGCGCCGCCGCGCACGCGCTCCTCCAGGCGGGGCTGTCCGCGGCCGGCTACGCGAAGGCGAAGGACGTCATCCGGCTGGAAGGCGTGCTCCGGCAGCTGGAGACCTTCGGAGGCTTCATGCGAGACCCCGACAACTACGCGCTCACCGTCTTCGGAGCTCCGGGGCCGGGTGCCCCATGGGGGTGGCGGTTCGAGGGCCATCATCTGTCCCTCAACTTCACGGTCGTGCCGGGCCGGGCCGTCGCCGTGACCCCCGCGTTCCTCGGCGCGAACCCGGCCGCGGTCCGGTCGGGCCCCCTCCAGGGGGTCCGCGCGCTCCAGGCCGAGCAGGACCTCGGGCTGGCGCTCGTCCGGGGGCTCGATGCGGCGCAGCGCGCGCACGCGGTCATCGCCGGCGCATCGCTCGGGGACATCGTCAGCGGGCCGGGTCGCGGCGACGCCCTGAAGGTGCCCGCCGGCGTGCCGCTCGGCGACCTTGGCCAGGAGTCGCGCGGCCTCGCCGTGCGCCTCCTCGAGACCTATGCGCGCAACATGCGCAGCGATCTTGCGGAGAGCGAGCTACGGCGGATCCACGCGGCCGGGATCGAGCGCGTCCACTTCGCCTGGGCGGGGCCCATCGACCCCGCCGGACCCCACTACTACCGTCTCCACGGGCCGACCATCCTGATCGAGTACGACAACACACAGAACGACGCGAACCACATCCACTCGGTCTGGCACGACCCCCGGAACGACTTCGGCGCGGACCTCCTCCGCGCTCACTACCGGACCGGGCACCGCCACCACGCCGCGGCGCCGCCCGGGCCCCCGGGAGAGTGACGCCGAAGCCGACGGGCCCCGGCGCCGCGCCCACCTCCGCGATCGGCTGACGGCGAGGGTCCGGCGGAGAGTCGGCGGCGGTCTCAGGGCCCGGCCGTGTGGGACCGGGAGCCGCGGGGCCGGACGACGACCAGAGTCAGGAGCTGGGCAATCAGCAGGCGGAGGTGCGTGGCCTCCGCGCCGGTCTCGAAGATCAGGAGCACCTCGTCGAGCAGGATGAACGTGGCCCAGAGCCCGAGGCCCGCGACGAAGGCCGGGCCAAGCCATCGGCCGTCCGGCTCCCGGGCCGCCCACCAGAAGAGGACCGCGGCGAGCATCTCCCACGCGATGACGCCCCCCAGAAGCACCAGGTTGAGCCAGGCCGGGGCGCCGAACTTGCCCGTGCTGGCCGCGATGAACGCGAGGTTGCCGGAGACCCAGCGCCAGCCTGGCGGGAGGAGACGGAGGCCTCCGAGAAGATCGGCCAGATTCGACAGCGCGACGATGCCGAAGTAGAGCGCCCAGAATCCGAGGAGCCCTGGGCCAAGGAGCCGCAGCGAGCCCTTCATCGGCGAGATTGTACGGCGAGCATTACCCGCGCGCATCACCCGGCAGCGACCATGACCATGAGCCAACCGGCTCGCTTGGCCGGACGCGCCCTTGACACGGTCATGCTCCGCCGCGCACCATCGAGTCGGTCGGTCGCTGCGCGACTGTCAGGCGATTCGATGAAGCAGACCCTCGAGCGTGAGCTGAAGCTCGACGTCGGGCCGGGCTTCCGCCTGCCCCGGCTTCCTGGCCGGCCGTTCTCCCCGCGCGTCTTCGTCTCGCGGTACCACGACACGCCCGACCATCGCCTGGCCCGCGCGGGTGTCACCGTGCGCTGCCGCACGGAGGGGCGGCGGCACCGCTGGCAGGTGAAGCTCCCGCGGGGGGCGGCCCGCCTCGAGCTCGAGCTGTCCGGCTCGCCGGCCCGGCCCCCGAACGACCTCGGGCGCCTGCTCACGGCCTACACCCGCGGTGCCGATCTCGTGCCGATCGCCGCGCTCCGCACACGGCGATCGGGCGTCCTGGTGCGCGAGCGCGGGAAGCCCGTCGCCGAGGTGGTGCTGGACTCGGTCGCCGTTCTCGACGGACGGAAGGTCAAGCGACGCTTCCGCGAGCTGGAGATCGAGCTCGTCGGCGGCGCCGATCCGGAGATCCTCGAGCGTCTCGGCGACATGCTCCGGGCCCGTGGCGCCACCGTGAGCGACGGGATCCCGAAGGTCTTCCGGGCCCTGGGCCTCGATGTCTCCGTCGAGCCCAAGTCCGTCGAGCAGCCGGCGACGTCGCTCGGGCGCGTGCTGGCCATGATGCGGGCTCAGCTCGAGGCCATCCGCACGCACGATCCCGGCACGCGGCTCGGCAGCGATCCGGAGGAGCTCCACCAGATGCGCGTGGCCACGCGACGTCTCAGGGCGATTCTGCGGACCGCTCGGCAGATGTTTGCGCCCGGACCCCTCGAGACGCTCCGGGAGGAGCTGGCGTGGCTCGGCGCGACGCTCGGCGGCCGGCGAGACCTCGACGTCATGCGCGAGCACCTCCGGGAGGAGCTGGCGACCCTCGATCCGGCCGATCAACCGGCGGGCCTCGGCCTCCTCCGGCGGCTGGAGCGCGAGCGGGTCCGCGCCCGCCACGGCCTCCTGGCCGGCCTCGACAGCCCCCGCTACCTCCTCCTCCTCGACCGGATCGAGGAGACCATCGCGGAGCCCCCCGTCTTGGACGCCGACGTCTCGCTGAGCGACGTGGCCGCCGGCGCGTTTCGGAAGCTGCGCCGCGCGGTGAAGGCGCTGCCGGAGATGCCAACCGACGCCGATCTCCACGGGGTGCGGATCAAGGCCAAGCGGGCGCGATACGCGGCGGAGCTGGCGGCCCCGTTGGCGGGCCGGCCCGTCGAGCGCTTCGTGGACCGGGTCAAGAAGCTCCAGGACACCTTGGGCGAGCACCAGGACGCGGTGGTGGCGGAGGCGCGCCTCCGCGCGCTGGCCGGTAAGGCCGCCGGCCGCCGGGCCGGCTTCGTGGCCGGCCTCCTCGCCGAGCGGCAGCGCGCCAGGCGCCTGGCCGCTCGCGCCGCCTTCGCGGAGACTTGGCCCAAGGTCCAGCGGCGGGGCCGCAAGGCATGGAGCTGAGGGAGCTCGTGTAACGCCCGGACGAAGGGGGGGCCAATGCTCCGGACACTGGCACAGAACTGGTGGGCGGTCGTCCTGCGTGGCCTGTGCGCCGTGCTCTTCGGCGTGTTCGCCTTCGCGTGGCCCGGGGTCACGCTGGCCGTCCTGGTCCTCCTCTACGGCGCCTACGCCCTGGTCGAGGGCGTGCTGGCCGTGGCCTGGGCGCTGGTGGGACGCCGGGCGGGGCCCTTCCCGTGGGGCGTACTCCTGGCCGGGCTGGCGGGAGTCACGATCGGCGTCGTGACCTTCATGTCCCCGGCGCTGACGGCGCTCGCGCTGCTCTACCTGATCGCGGCGTGGGCCATCATCCGGGGCGTGTTCGAGATCATCGCGGCGATACAGCTCCGCAAGGAGATCGACAACGAGTGGCTCCTCGGGCTGAGCGGCGCTCTTTCCGTCGGCCTGGGGATCCTGCTGATGGCCGCTCCCGGCGCCGGCGCCCTCGCCGTGCTGTGGTGGATCGGCGCGTTCGCCATCGTGTTCGGCATCCTGGAGATCATTCTCGGCTTCCGCCTGAAGGGCGTGAAGGAGCGGCTCGAGCCTCGGCGCGCGTAACACCGGCGCCGGCGACAGTCGAAGCGAGCGGGCGCAGAGGGATGGCCCGGACCTTGTCCCGGGCAGGGCGGGTCCGGCCGCTCAGCGGGGCGCCTGTATCGCCTTCTCCACCTCGGCCTGGCGCTCTGCCGCGATCCGGTAGGCTACGTAGTACTTGTAGATGTTGCCGACGTACTGGACCGTCTCCCGGCCGATCACCTTCGCGGCGACGTGCTCCACGTTGCCGAACCACACGTTGGGGTCGAGCCCCTCGCGGGCCGCCTGTTTCCGCATCTTGGTGACTTTCGCCGGCCCGGCGTTGTAGGCCGCGAACGCGAACAGGGTCCGGTTGGTCTGGTCCATGCCGGGCTCGTTGAAGTACCGATCGGTCATGAATCTGAGGTACTTCACCCCGGCGTGGATGTTGTTGTCGACCTTCGTCACGTCCGGGATCCCGACCACGGGATCTCGCGCCGTCGTCGGGAGCACCTGCATCACACCGACCGCGCCGGCCTTGCTGCGCACGCTCTGGTCGAGCCGCGATTCCTGGTAGGCCTGGGCGCTGATCATCAGGTAGTCGAACCGGTATTGCCCCGCGTACCGCTTGAACAGCTCGACCATCTGCTGGAACTTCTGAAGCTCCGCGTCCGACGTGGCGTTCTTCACGTACTTGACGCTCCCGAGATACTTCTTGAGGAGCATGTTTCCGGCGAGGGTACCCTCCCGGCTCGTGCCCACGAACCCGTCGATCATCTGGCGGAGCTTCGGGCTGCCCTTCCGCACCGCCCACGCGATCTCGCCACCCGTGTTGACGGCCAGGTCGGTCCGGACCTTGATGCCGTCGAAGATCTGGGCCCAGAACTGCGCCTTGTGGCTGTCCACCACGGCCATCGGGAGGAGCCCGGCATTGACCATCTCGAGGAGGTCCTCGTCCTCCAGGTTCTCGTCGGCCGGCCGCACCCGGATCTCCGGCTTGCCGGCCTGCCGGAACGCGGCGTTCAGGCGTCCCAGGCTCTCGTAGTAACTGCTGGAAGGGCGGACGTGGATCTCCTTCCCGCCGAGGTCGTCAAGGCTCTGGAGGGTCGGGGCGGTCGGCCCGGTGACGATCAGCTCGCTCACGTCCGTGAGGAAGGGCGCGGAGAAGTCCACCTGATTCCGCCGCTCGGGCGTGACGGTCAGATTGGCGGCGGCGATGTCGCCCCGGCCGCTCAAGAGCCCGGGGAGGAGCTGGTCCCGGCGAACCGGGACGATGACCACGCGCACCTTGACGGTCTTGCGCCCGAGCTTCTGGTTGACGTGACGCTCGAACGCCTGGAGCGCGTCGTAGGTGATTCCGCGCTGCCGGCCGCGGTCGATGAAGTAGAGCGTCTTGCTGTAGACGACCAGCGCCCGGATCTGGCCCCGCTTGGCCATCCCGTCGAGGTCGCCCTTCCACACGCCGGGGACGGGCAGGGCCGTCACGGGCTTGTCGGCAGCCCGGGCGTCCGGCGAGGCGACCGCGGCGCCGAGCAGGACGATCAGCGCCAGGAGCCCCAGGAGCCGCCGTCCCACGGCGTTCCGTCCGCAACGGCCCATCGCCCTAGTCCCCGGGCCTGCTGTTCATGCGCGAGCGGGTCACGTGGAGCTGGAACTCGGCTTCCCGGCCCGTCTCCGCGAGCGCCACCTCGAAGGGGGTCGGCCCCGGGGCGAACCCCGGGCGCACCATCCTCGAGCCTCGGCTCACGATCCGCCCCTCGCGGTCGAGGCCGTAGAGGTCGAGCGTCGCGTCCCACTGGGTGCCTGTCGAGGGCTCGGCGAGCCCCACGGCGCGCGCGGTCCCGGCCTCCCGCTGAAGGGCCCATCGAAGCGTGAGGAAGTCCTGTCGCGTGACGTTCGGGAGCGTCGACGGCACTTCGATCTGAGACCCTCCCGCGCACCCCGCGCCGGACAGGGCCAGAGCCAGGACGAGACCCGTCCACCCGCGCATTCGACCGTTCGACCGGACCATGCGGCACCTCCTGCGAATCGATCAGGGCGGGCCGTCCGGGCACTGGTCCCGTACCCTCGCCCCATGTCAGTGTACCGTCCGGACCGCCCGGAGGGCCTGGTCTGCAGCCGCCAGGAGCCGGTCGATCTCGCCGCGGTCGACGTGACTGTTCGTCATGCCGTACGCCCAGCGGTAGCGGCCCTGGTCCAGTACCGCCTCGAGCGCGACGTCAGCGATCCGGTCGAGATCCTCCGTCGGGGGAAGATAGCCGAGGTAGTCGTTGCAGTAGCCGAGGACCAGCGTCGACGGGAACGGGCTCCGCTCCCGGAGGGCGCGTCCCGGACCGCTGAAGAGCTCGAACGGCATCCCCACGATGGCCGTGTCGCCGATCGCCAGCGCCTGCACCTCAGCCTCGACCGGGACGTCCCGGCGGCGCTGCATGTCGCGGTACATGGCGACGGCGCCCCGCTGATAGTGGAGCGGGAACCGCTGAGCGGACGTCGCGGTGTGAACGCCGTCGGGCCAGGCCTCCGGGTACGCCGCCTCGGCCTCGCCAGCGAGCCGGCGCTCCACGCGATCCAGATCGGACTCGGGCCACGGCAGGCGCCGCCGGCGGAGCGACACCATCCGGCTCTCCACGCCTAGGTCGATCTCGCTCGCGGCCACGATCGTGGGTAGGACGCGGCGTACCTCGGCCGCGATCCCCAGGCCGACCCGGTCGCGGGCAGGGAAGCCGTGCGGGACCGGGGCCTCGTTCCCGAACCAGTAGTCGAGCGGCGCCAGGTCTCCGGCGCACGCCTGGAAGTAGAGGCACTGGGCTCCGGGGTGGGCCCGCTCGACCGCGGCTCTGAGCGCCTGGGGGAAGTCGGCGTTCCACTCGAGCGTCTGGCCGCCGACGCAGGTGCCGTGGCACGCGAATCCGACGACGATCGCGATCGGCCCATCGTCGCCGTCGACGCGGAGCACGGACACGGCGTCGTCGACCGGGCGCCGCGGGTCCACGCGATTGACGGAGATTCCCGATGCCCGGCCCGCACCGCTGCCCACGGCCGCCGGCTGCCGGCGGGCGTCCGCCCCGTAGACGGCCCCGGCCAGGAGATCCGGCAGCGCGCCGGCGTATCCCTCGAGGCCGGCGGTGCGCACGGCGGCCCGCACGCTGTCCGGCTCGAGCAGGACGGGGGCGCTGTGGTTGTGGGAGGCATTCAGGATCACGGCCTCGGGCGGGATTCCGGTCAGCGCCGCGATGCGCCGCCGCGCGGCCTGGGCGATGTGCCGGGGCATCCAGAGGAGATCCGTGGCGACGAGCGCGATCCGGCGGACTCCGTCGTCGAGCACGAGGGCCTGGGCGAGCAGCGGGTCCTTGACGCCGTCGGCACGGCCGGTCCGGAGCCGCCACGCCCCGGGCTCGACCCCGAGGGGCGGGGTGATGTCGACACGACAGACGCCCGCCCGGAGACGGCCCATGCGCGACTCTCCTCCCGGAACCAGCGCGCCGGTTCCTCGTGTCCGTGGAACGAGCGCGCCGGCTCGCCGCGCGCTCCTCTCGCCTCTGCTATCCTACTGGCTCGCGGGCCCTGGGGCGATCATTCGCGGAACGGTCCGGCTCAGCCGGAGCTCGGCCTGGAAGGAGCCAGATCCGCATGGCAGACGTGCCGCGCACGGCCGACGTCGTCGTCGTCGGGGGCGGAGTCCATGGAGCGAGCGTTGCCTACCACCTCGCTCGGCGGCGCGCCGGCCGCGTAGTGCTGGTCGAGCGCCGCTTCCTCGCCTCGGGCCCCACGGGCCGGTCCTCGGCCCTGGTCCGCCGGTTCTACGCGATGGACTTCCTCACCCGGACCGGCAACGCCTCGGCGCACCTCTTCCAGCGATGGGCGGAGGCAATCGGCGGCGGCGACCCGGGATTCCGCCAGGTGGGCATCCTGTGGCTCGCGGCGGCCGATCGCGCGGCGAACCTGGAGGCGAACGTGCGGCGCGCGCAGGGGCTCGGCGCGCGCGTCGACCTTCTGACCCCGGGGGAGGTGCAGGCCCTGGTCCCGGCGATGGCGGTCGACGACATCGCGGTGGCCGCGCACGAGCCGGAGTCGGGCTACGCCGATGCCTCCTCGACGACGAACGCGCTCGCCGCACGGGCGCGGGAGCTCGGCGCCACGATCGTCCAGCACGTCGCGGTCGAGGCCCTCCTCACGGGTGGCGGCCGCGTGACCGGTGTCCGCACCGAGGCGGGCGAGATCCACGCGCCGGCCGTCGTCGTCTGCGCGGGGCTCTGGGCGCCCGGGCTCCTGGCGCCGCTCGGGATCCCGGTGCCGATCGCCCCCAAGCGCCACCAGATGTGCTTCTTCCGGCGCCCCCCGGGCTTCGACGGGCATCCCGGCATGATCGATCGCCCGAGCGGGACCTACATGCGACCGGAGACCGGCAACCTGACGATCCACGGCGTCTCCACCTACCACGAGGTGGTCGATCCCGACCACTACAACGAGGGCGCCGATCCGGAGGAGGTCGCGCGAAACGCCGAGCTGATCGCGCGGCGCTTCCCGGTCATGGAGCACGGCCTGTCGATGGGCGGGTACTCCGGCGTGTACGACGTCACGCCGGACCACGAGCCCATCCTCGGCCCGATCCCGGAGCTCGCCGGGCTCCACGCCGACTTCGGCTGGAGCGGCCATGGCTTCAAGCACTCGCCGGCGATCGGCGACATCATGGCCCAGGTCGTGCTCGAGGGACGGGCTGACGGCTGGGACCTCCAGCCCTTCCGGTGGTCCCGCTTCCAGGAGGGGGACCTCCTGCCGCCGGCGTCGGCGACCGACCCCCCGCACCCGAAGCTTCACGCCGCCGTGGCGCGCCCGTAGGCCTGCCACGAGCGCCGCAGCGGGCCGGCTAGGATGACGGTCTCTCGCGACAACTCCAAGGCGGTTTACCAGGGGATCAAGTCCGCGGGCATCCGCTTCCTGACGGCGCTGCCCGAGACCTGGCTGGTGTATCTCCTCCAGTTGGCGGACGACGATCCCGAGATGGCGCTGGTCGAGGTCGCCAAGGAGGAGGAGGCGATCGGCATCGCCGCCGGCGCGTACTTCGCCGGCGCGAAGAACGCTCTCCTCATGCAGAATCACGGCTTCCTCGCCAGCATCAACGGGATCGTGTCGCTCGCCATGCTCTATCGGATCCCGCTCGTGATGCTGGTCGCGCACCGCGGGCACTTCGGCGAGCCCTACCCCTGGCACACGCAGGGCGGCATCGTGACGGAGCCCGTGCTCCGGGCGCTCGGGCTTCCGTTCGAGCACGCGCGCGATCCCAGCCGCGTCGGCCAGCAGATCCGGGACGCACAGGCGCTCGCCTGGTCGTCCCTGGGGCCGGTCGCGCTGCTCCTGTCGCGCGATCTCATGGAGGACTGACCTGACTGCCATGATCGCGCGCCTCTGGCGACGAGCGATTCCGTGAAGCGCGCCGACTGCGTGGCGGCGCTCTACCCGGAGCTGGGCGACCGGCTTGTCGTGACGATCATGGGGGCGACCGCCCAGGAGCTCTACGACCTGGGCCACCGCGAGACCTTCTTCTACCTCCAGCACGCGATGGGACTGGCGTCGTCCATCGGGCTCGGGCTCGCGCTGAACCGGCCGGAGGCGCGGGTGGTCGTCCTCGACGGCGACGGCTCGGTGCTCATGAACCTGGGGGGCCTGGCGACGCTCGGCCGCTACCGGCCGCCAAACCTGACGCACATCGTCTTCGACAACGAGAGCCTGCTCTCGACCGGCGGCTTCGTGTCCCATACCGCGTCGGGCCGCGTCGACCTGGCCGCGATCGCGCGCGGTGCCGGCTGCCCGCGGGTCCTCCCGGCCCACACGGTCTTCCAGTTCATGGAGGCGGTGGCCGAGGCCTTCGCCGCCGACGAGATGACGACCATCGTCGCGAAGGTCGAGGCGGTCGGGCCCGACCAGTTCCACATGGACCTCGCGCTGCCCGAGAACGCGTTCCGCTTCCGCCGGGCCGCCTCCGGAGGATCGGTCCCCCGGTGACCTGATGCCGCTCCGGACGGTGGTCGTCGGCGGGGGGATCGCCGGGCTTTCCCTGGCACGCGAGCTCACCCGCCGCGGGCTGGCGGTGACCGTGCTGGAGCGGACGACCAAGATTGCCACCGTCGGCGCGGGGATCATCATGAACCCGAACGCGATGGCGGTCCTCGAGCAGAATGGCCTCGCGGCGTGCGTGCGCGCTCAGAGTGGCCCCTACCTCGCGCGGGACACTCACGACCATCGGGGCCGGTGGCTTGCCAGCCGCGACTATCGCCCGCTGTACGCGGCCGGCCGGCTCGCCGAGGGCGCCCTCGTCCACCGGGGCCACCTCCACCAGTGCCTTCACGACGGGCTCCCGGCGGGCGTCGTCCACTACGGCGTGTACGCGCGCGTGCTCGCGGCCGGACCCGATGGCGTCCGGGTCGAGATGGACGGAGGCGACGCCGTCGCCGGGGACGTGCTGGTGGGCGCGGACGGGATCCGGTCGGAGGTGCGGGCGCGCTTCTTGGGGCCGAACGAGCCCGTCTACCTCGGCTACCGGTCGCATCGCTTCGTCGTCGAGAACCGGGACGGAGTGGCGCACTTCACGGAGTTTCTCGGGCGAGGCCAGTCGATGGGGCTGGTGCCGATCGGCGGCGGCCAGCTCTACGTCTGGACCACCTTCGACTCGCCCCGCGCGAGCCGCGCGTGGGGCCTCGAGAGCGCGGACGCCTTCCGCCGGCATTTCGAGCGATTCAGCGACGCTCGCGTCCGCCGCGCGCTCGCCCAACTGGAGTCCGTCGAGAGCGTGATCTGCACGGAGATCGAGGAGATACACCAGGATCCCTGGGTCGCAGGACGCGTGGTGCTCCTGGGAGACGCGGCGCACGCCATCACGCCCGGTCTCGGCCAGGGCGCGGGAATGGCGATGGAGGGCGCGGCCGTCCTGGCCGAGGAGCTGGCGCTGGCCGACCGTGGCGCCAAGGACGTGACGGCGGCGCTGGCGGACTACGCCGCACGGCGCAGGCCGAGGGTCGAGACGATCGGGGCGCTGTCGCGGGCCGTGATCGAGCGGGGGCAGCTCAGGAACCCTGTCGCCTGCTGGCTCCGCAACCGGCGCATCCGCCGGGAGGGTCGCGCGGTGGCAGAGGTCGAGGCGTCGCTCGAGCGCCTGCTGGCCTGGCCGCCCAGGGCGCCGGCCGAAAGGGGGAAGGGCTGATGCACCGCATCAAGCACATCGCCATCACCGCGGAGGATCCGTTCGTCACCGCCGAGCTCTTCAAGCAGGCGTTCGGGCTCGAGGAGCTCTCGCGCGGCGACAGCGAGATCGCGCGCGAGGTGTACCTGACCGACGGTCACATCAACCTGGCGATCGTCTGCTGGAAGCGGACGCGGGAGAATCCCAACCCCTACCCGGAGGGCTACGGGCTCGACCACTTCGGGTTCCAGGTCGACGACCTCGGAGCCGCGGAGGCGCGGGCGCACGCGGCGGGCGCGACACCCCAGCCGCCGCCGAAGGTCGATCTCTCCCGGATGGGGGGGCGGATCTTCTTCGAGAAGAAGCTCCAGCTGGCCGGCGTGAAGTTCGACCTCTCGGGCGAGGGCTGGGCCACCACGCGGGCCGAGGCCCTGGGGCACGAGGAGAAGCCCATCTGAGCTCACCCCGCTTTCACGGGTTGACCAGGCCGCGTCCGATCTCGTAAGTTTCCGTAACGGGGAGACCGCATGACCACGACCCGATCCGCCACGGCCGCGCCCACCTTCGACGAGGTGCGGGCGAAGATCGCCCGGATCCCGCGGGTGTCGATCGCCATCCGGCCGACGCCGATGGTGGAGGCGCCGAACCTCGCCCGCGCCCTGGGCGGGCCCCGCATCTTCGTGAAGCGGGACGACCTCACCGGGGTCGCCCTCGGGGGGAACAAGCTCCGGAACCTCGAGTTCCGCCTGGCGCGGACCATGGCCGAGCGGCCGGACGTGGTCCTGGTCGGTCTCGACCTCCAGTCGAACTCCGCGCGCCAGACCGTCGGCGCCTGCAACCGGCTGGGCTTGCGAACCGTGCTGGTCCTGGAGGGCGCACGGCCGCGCGAGGTCCAGGGGAATCTCCTCGTCGACTACCTTCTCGGGGCGGAGATCCACTTCGCGGCGGATCGCGCCGAGCAGCGGCGGATGCTCGACCGCCTGGCGGAGGAATGCCGGCAGCGCGGCGAGCGGCCCCACATCCTGAACGACAATCCGATGTTCGACGTCGCGTCGGCGATCGCCTATCTCGAGACCACGATGGAGATGCTCGATCAGCTGCGCGCCGCGGGGACGGCGCCGACCGTCCTCTACATGTCGTCGTCGGGCAAAGGCCAGGCCGGGCTCGAGCTCGGGCGGGCGCTGTGGGGCGGCTTCCGAGTCCACGGAGTGACGGCGACCCGGGAGTACGACGTGCCCGCTCGCACCGCGGCCATCGCCAACGAGGCGGCCGGCGCGCTCGGCCTCGATGTCACGGTCCGTCCCGAGGATGTCGTGAACTTCGATGACTTCGTCGGTCCCGGCTACGGCCGGCCCAGCCCGGAGGGGAAGGAAGCGGTCCGGGTGTTCGCCCGCACGGAGGCGCTCATCCTCGACCCCGTGTACACGGGGAAGTGCGCAGCCGCGCTCATCGCCCACGCCAGGTCGGGCCGCCTGACCAGGGACGACACGGCCGTCTTCGTGCACACGGGCGGCGCGCCGGCCATCTTCACCTGGAGTCACCTGTGGACCGACGACGGGGCAGAGGCTCCGGACGCGCGGCTTGGAGGAGGCCTCTCATGAATCGTCGGACGGCCCTCACCCTGCTCGGAGCATCCGCCGCTTCGCCCCTCGCGCTCGGCTTCCCGCTCCGCGCGCGCGCCCAGGCCACGGCCGGGCGGACCCTCACCTACGGGCAGAGCGGCGCGGTGAACTCGCTCGACCCGGCCCAGGGCGCGTTCACCACCTATCCGGCGGGCTACGAGGTCGCGTACTGCCTCTACGACCGGCTGGTCGACTTCGACGAGAACCTCAAGTTCGTCCCCCAGCTGGCCGAGGCGTGGGACGTGGCGCCCGATCTGAAGTCCATCCGGTTCCGGCTCCGGAAGAACGTGCGCTTCCACGACGGCACCCCGTTCAACGCGCAGGCGGTGAAGTTCAACGTCGAGCGGCTGATGGACAAGGCCCGGAACCCGACCAATCGGCCCCTCTGGGACCCGGTCTCCGGCGCCGACGTCGTCGACGAGCACACGGTGGTCATCCGCACCACGGCGCCGTTCTCCCAGCTCCTCAACTCGCTCGCCCACGGCTCGGGCTCGGTGGTCTCTCCTGCCGCGGTCGAGAAGCACGGCGAGAAGGGGATCGCCCAGAACCCCGTCGGGGCCGGGCCCTACCGGCTCGAGTCGTTCACGCCCGGTCAGGAGGTGCAGTTGCGGGCCTTCGACGGCTACTGGGGCGGGAAGCCCGCCACCGACCGGCTGGTATTCAAGTACATCCTCGAGGCGTCCACGCGGATCGCCGCCCTCCGGACCGGGTCGGTGGACGTCATCGACTCCGTTCCCGTCCAGCTCGTGGCGGGTCTCCGTCGCGAGGCGAACCTCGACGTCCTCGTCCGGCCGAGCCTCCGGCCCATGGGCCTGGCGATCAACCTTTCCCGGCCGCCCTACGACGACCCGCGGATCCGCCGCGCGCTCAACCACGCGATCCCCGTCGAGACCATCGCGGAGCGCGTCTTCTTCGGGTTCGCGAAGGCCTCGGACGCCCCGCTGGCGTTCGACACCCAGGGCTACCAGAAGCAGCGCCCCTACGAGTACTCGGTGACGAAGGCCAAGGCGCTCCTCGCCGAGGCCGGCTTCAAGCCGGGATCGGGTGGTCAGCTCGAGCGCGACGGGAAGCCGCTCAAGATGACGCTGCTCGCGTCCGACGGCCTCTTCCCCGGCGACGTCAGCCTCGCCGAGATCGCCCAGCGCGCGTTCCAGCAGGTCGGGATCGACGTGACGATCAGCAAGGTCGAGCGGGGCTCGTACTGGGACGCCCTCCGGCAGGAGCGCTCGGCGCTCACGTTCGACCTGGCGGTGTTCGGCTTCAACCCGTCCAACGCCTCGGGCCTCTACCACCTCGAGTCCCTCTTCAAGTCGAACGCCGACGATGCGGCGCGGCCCACCGTCTGGAACATGGGGCGCTACCGGAACCCGAAGGTCGACGACCTCCTGGCGCAGGCGAACACGAATCCCGATCCGGCCAAGCAGCGGGAGGCGATGGGCGAGGCCCAGCGGCTGGTGTGGGAGGATGCCCCGTACGTCTGGCTCCACGTCAACCAGAACGTCACCGCCGTCCGAAAGGGGATCAAGGGCGTCGAGCTCTGGCCGATCGTGTTCACGATCGCCCGGCGGGCGCGCGTCGAGGCCTAGAGCACGCTCGCCTTCGTCCTGATTCGCGTTGCGCGGATCCCGCTGATCGCGCTGGGCGTCCTCACCATCATCTTCCTGATCTTCAAGATGGTGCCGGGCGACGAGGCGACGCTCATGGCGGGGGCGACGGCCAGCCAGGTGGACATCGACCTCCTCCGCGCGCGCCTGGGCCTCGACCGGCCGCTCGCGGCGCAATACGCCACGCGGCTTGCGGGTCTCGCCCGCGGCGACTTCGGCTACTCGTCGACGTTCCGCGGCAATCCCTTGCCCCACGTGCTCGCCCGGCTCCCGGCCACGCTCGCGCTGATGGCGGCGGCGATCCTCACGACGATCCTCGTCGGCCTGCCGGCGGGAGTGGCGGCGGCCGTGGCCCACGACCGGTGGCCGGACTACGTCCTGTCGTTCCTGGTCGTGGGGCTCCTGGCGATCCCGAACTTCTGGCTCGGCCTCATGCTGATCGTCGTCCTGTCGGTGGAGCGGGGCTGGCTCCCGAGCTTCGGCTTCACGGGGTGGGCCTCCCTCGTGATGCCGACGGCCGCGCTGGCCGCGCGGCTCGTCGCGCTCGTGGCGCGGATGACGCGCGGGGTGATGCTCGATGAGATGGCCAAGGACTACGTCCGCACCGCCCACGCGAAGGGTCTCGACACGCCGGCCGTCGTGGGCCGCCACGTGCTGCGCAACGCCCTGATCCCGACCGTCACGGTGATCGGACTTCAGACCGGTTACCTTCTGGGCGGGTCCGTGGTGGTCGAACGGCTCTTCGCGTGGCCGGGCGTGGGCGACCTGATGATCAACGCCATCGGCGCCCGCGACCACACGCTGGTCCAGGCCATCACGATCCTCTTCGTGGTCGGGTTCCTCTTGATCAACCTCGTGGTGGACCTGCTGTATGTCGTCATCAACCCTCGGCTCCGTCATGCCTGAGCCGCGCCCCGCCTCGGGTCAGCCCGGGCGAGGGGAGGACCCACCCGGCGCGCTCGGGGTGGGGCGAGGCCGAGCGTCCCGCCGGCGCCGCGGACTGCATCTGGTGGTCGGCGGGGGTCTCCTCCTCGGCTACGTCGCGCTCGCCGCGCTCGGCCCCTGGCTCGCGCCGTACGGGGAGAACGAGCAGGACCTCCTGGGCGTGCTGGAGCCGGCCTCGGCGGAGCACTGGATGGGCACCGACCAGATCGGCCGGGATCTCCTGTCACGGCTGATCGTCGGGGCGCGGTTCACGCTCACGGCCGCCATCGTCTCCGTCGCGCTGGCCGCGTCCATCGGGGCGACACTGGGTCTCGTCGCCGGCTACTTCGGCGGCCGCGTCGACGCGACCCTCATGGCGGTCGCGGACCTGCTCCTGACGGTGCCGAACCTGATCCTCGCCATCGCCATCGCGAGCGTCATCGGCGCGGGGATGACCGGCCTGATCGCCGCCACGACGGTCAGCTTCGTCGCGCCGCTCGCCCGTCTCGTGCGGGGGCGCGTGCTCGAGATCCGGCAAGAGGACTTCGTCCAGGCCGCCGTCGCGGTCGGCATGCGCGACGCGCGCATCGTGGCCCGCCACGTCCTGCCGCACGCGACCACCACCCTCGTCATCGAGACGAGCCTCCTCGCGGGGCAGGCCGTCCTGATCGGATCGGCGCTCGGCTTCCTCGGCCTGGGCGTCCGGCCGCCGGCGCCCGAGTGGGGCACGATGCTCTCCGGCGGCCGCGAGTTCATCGAGGTCGCCCCGCACCTCGTGGTCGCCCCCGGGGTCGCGATCTCGCTCCTCGTCTTCGCCTTCAACGTCTTCGGGGACGGTCTGCGCGACCGCCTGGATCCCCGTCACCGCGCATGAGGGACCCATGACGGACCTCGCGATCGTCGATTGCCACGGACACATCTTTCCGCCGCTGGCGGGCGCGTGCGGCTTCGGGAGCGTCGAGGAGCACCTCGTGCATCTGCAGCGGGCGATGCACGTGCACGGGAACCAGCCCTACCGGCGTCTCCGCGACCACGCCGTGACGACCGAGCGCCCCCTCTGGAGCGCCGACGACCATTCCGCCGCGGGACGCGCCACGGATGTCCGCTTCCGGGTGGGGCGGTTCGGGCGCTTCGAGTGGGAGCGGGACGGGGAGGACCACTACGTCCAGTTCCTGCCGCCGCACATGGAGGACCTTTCTTCGCCCCCGGAGGGCATGGTCGTTCAGATGGACCATGCGGGGGTCGGGACCATGGTTCTCCAGAACGACCACATCTACGGCAACCTGGCCGAGTACTTCGCCGAAGCCGCGCGGCGCTGGCCGGGGCGCTTCCTGGGCCTGGCCCAGGTAGACGAGCCGTTCTCGTACCGAGACCAGGAGCTCCAGGTGCTTGAAAATCAGGTACATACACTCGGGATGCGTGGACTCTACTTCACGATGACCGGGTTCTTCAGGAATGCGTATCGGACCCTCCCCGATGCCGCCGCCTTCGACCCCCTATGGCAGGCGGTGGCACGTCTGGACCTCCCAGTCTTTTGGGTCCATTCCGCGAAGTCGCCTGCGGGCGACTACCTCGACGAGATGCGCCGTCTCCGCCGGATCGTCGAGCGCCATCCGGCCATCCGCCACGTCCTCGTCCACGGAGTGCCGACCGGGCTCTATGCGGACGGGCAAGACCGGATCCTCTGGCCCGACGAGATCGCCGAGCTCCTCGACCATGGGCCGGTGTGGACGGAGGTGCTGTACCCGATCGCGTGGGGCGGGCGGATGCCGTACCCCTATGCGCGGGCTCAGCAGCACGTCCGCCAGACCTACGAGCGATTCGGGGCCCGGAAGCTCCTCTGGGGCTCGGACATGCCGAACGTCGGGCGCTACTGCACCTATCGCCAGGCGCTCGCCTACGTGTGGGACTACGCGGACTACCTGTCCGCGGAGGATCGCCGCCGCATCTTCCGAGAGAACGCTCTCGGGCTTCTGGCGCCTCCCGCTTCCGGCCGTCTCCCAGAGTTCACCCTCGCGTAACCACGGCGTCACGAGCGCTCGCTACGCTCGTGCCCGATGAGAGAGCGAGAGATCGAGCGAGAGGAGACGAGGACGATGAATACAGTGAATACGGATGAATGGCGCCCGCGCCGGTGGCGGGTTGCCCTGGTGGCGCACGACGCGAAGAAGACGGCCCTCGTGGCCTTCGTCCAGCGGCACCGGGCGGAGTTCAAGGACTGGGAGCTCCTGGCGACCGCCTCGACCGGGGAGGCGCTCCGCGAGGCGACGGCCTTGCGGATCCGGACGGTGCTGCCCGGGCCGCGGGGGGGCGACGTCCAGATCGGCGCCGAGATCGCGGCAGGGGAGATCGACGCGCTCATCTTCCTGCGCGATCCCCTGACGGCCCAGCCGCACGAGCCGGACATCGCGGCGCTCCTGCGCGTCGCCGACGTGCACAACGTGGCGCTCGCCACCAACCTGGCGAGCGCCGAGTGCCTCGTGCGAGCGCTCACTCCCGAAGGCGCGCTGACAACCCGCTGAGATCCTGCGCGATGGGAGCGATGCACGCCGTCACGGGGCGCCCACCGTCCCGGCCACACACGGCCACGCCCACGCCCCGGCCCCCTCGAGCCGTGCTTCCGGCGGGGCGGGCGGACCTCCACGTGCATTCCTGCTGGAGCGACGGGGTCCAGCCCCCGGAGGCGATCGTGCGGGCAGCGGCTGGCTCCGTCGACGTCCTCGCCCTGACCGACCACGACGAGATCCGCGGTGCACTGGCTGCGCGCGCGTTCGCGCGCGCGAACCCCGAGCTCGGGGTGGACGTCGTGATCGGCGAGGAGATCACCACGCGGAATGGACACCTGCTGGGCCTGTTCCTGGAGGAGCGGGTGCCCCCCGGCCTTTCGGCCGGCCGGACGATCGACCTGATCCACGCCCAGGGTGGCCTGGCGATCGTCGCCCATCCCTTCCACCCGATCAACTCGCGCGGACGCGGAGCGAGGCCGCTCGCGCGCCTCATTCCCGACCTCCCGCTCGACGGGGTCGAGGTGGTGAACAATTCGGGATTCTTCTCGCCGCTCTATGACGCGTGGGCGGCGCTCAAGAACGTGGAATGGATGCTTCCGGTCACGGGGGCGAGCGACGCGCACGATGTGTGGTATCTCGCGAGCGGACTGACGCGCTTCGAGGGTCATCGGGCCGAGGATCTGCGCCGGGCGCTTCTCGAGGGCCGGACGCGGGCCCAGGCGCGCTGGCGGTGGACGGCGGACAAGGCCCCCCGGCACGTTGCCTTCCAGGTGCGGGCGGGGCTCCGGTTCGTCCGGCTCGCGCTCCGCGGAATCCGGCCCGGCCTGCAACCGCGGGCGGCGAGGGCGATCGTCAGCCAGGCGCTCAGGCCTCGCCGCTACCCGATGGCGACGCGGGGCTGAGCCGGCAGCTCGGTGCGCGGGCCACTCGGCCTCTAGCCGACGGGAGTCAGCTCGGTCGAGTGGAGGACGGCGCCCGTCAGGTCCCGGTGGCTGACCGTCATCACCCCGCTCTTCCCGTCGATCCGGACGTGACCGAAGTAGAGCCCGCCCTCGCTGGGCGGCGTGTTGACGCGGCCGGCGGGGGGATGCTTCGCGAACACGACGCGGGGCCCGAACGTGTTGTCGAGCTCGTTGGGGCCGAAGCCGCCGGCGTGGATCGGTCCCGAGACAAACTCGTGGAACGGCTCGAAGTCAGTGAACTGCGCGCGCCCCGGCTCGTAGAGGTGGGTGGCGCAGTAGTGGACGTCGGCGGTGATCCACACGACGTTCCGCACGGCGTACCGCTTGAGGTGCCGGAGGATGTCGGCGATCTCGAGCTCGCGCCCGAGCGCCGGGCCGTTGCCCTGGGCGACCGCCTCGGACCCCCATCGACGCTGGTAGTCGTGGTGCACGATCAGGCCGAGCGGCATGTCGGCCGCGATGACCTTCCAGGTGGCGCGGGAGGCCACCAGCTCCCGCTTCAGCCACGCGGCCTGCTCGCGCCCCAGGATGCGCGCGGCGTCAGTGAGAGCCGTCTCACGATTCTCGCCGTTCGGTCCCCGGTAGCTCCGCATGTCGAGCATGAAGAGATCGAGATGCGGGCCCCGGCCGATGCGACGGTAGACGCGCTCGGGCTCTCGCGGGTGGGCGATCAGGGGCGTGAACTCGAGCATCGCTCGCTTCGCGTGGGCGGCCAGCACTCCGGCGTCCTTGATCGTATAGCGGTCGTCGTCGAGGAGCTGCCCGGGGAACCAGTTGTCGGTCACGTCGTGGTCGTCCCACTGGACGTACACGGGAACCTCGGCGTTGAAGCGCCGGAGGTGCTCGTCCATGAGGTTGTAGCGGTGGTTGCCGCGGAACTCGTCGAGGGTCTCGGCCACCTTCGACTTCGCCGGGGTGACGAGGTTCTTCCACGTGACGCCGCCGGGGAGGTCGACCTCGGCCCTGAGCGGGCTGTCGGCGTAGATGAGGTCGCCGCTGTTGACGAAGAAGTCGGGCTCGGCACGGCGCATCACGTCGTAGAGCCGCAGGCCGCCCCACTCGGCATTGATGCCCCAGCCTTGCCCCCCGGTGTCGCCTGACCACACGAAGCTCACGTCGGCGCCGTCCTCCGGCGCGGTCTTGACGCGGCCGCCGACGGGCGCGCTGATCCGGTTCCGGTCGACGAGATCGGCGAAGGTCACCCGGTAGAAGATCTCTTGGCCCGCCGGCAGGCCGGCGAGGACGACCTTGGCGGTGTACGCGGTCTCGGGCCGCGCGGCGGGGCCGGCGAGGCGCCGGGCCTTCTGGAAGCGCTCGGTGGGGGCGTACTCCACCAGCATTCGAGCGGGACGGTCGGTCGCGCTCCAGAGGACCACCTGGCTTGACGTGACCTCGCCGGCCTGCACGCCGAATGGGATCGCGGGGCGCGCGGCCTGGGGGAAGACCAGGCGCGGCCACGCTCCAGCTCCTGCCAGAGCGGTGGCCGCGGCGAGCGCGCTGCCCAGGAACCGCCGGCGGCTCGGCAGGGGCGGCTCCGTCACGGTGCCTCCTTCGGCGCCGGTTCCGGGCGCCTCGGGGAGGCATGTTAGCGCGAGACCGCCCGGCGCCGGCAACCCCCTCTGTCACGGACACCGGTCGAGACCATGGCGGCGGGCCAGGCGTGAATGATTCTTCGCGTGGCGTGACGATACGTCGGCGGCCCTCGAGAACGTGGAGGGGGCGTCGCGCGCTCAGGGCCGGTGCGCGAGGATCGCAACCCGGGTCAGGTTTGCCGGGAAGTCCCTCGGCTCGAGGTGCCGGACGTGGATGCCCACGAGCCCGGCGCGGCGGAGCGCGTCGGTGATCTGGCCGGGCTCGTACGTCTGGAAGCGGTAGACACGCGACAGGAGGCTCCCCAGCCACCCGCGGCGGACCGCCAGGATCAGGAGCAGCCCGCCGGATTGGAGCAAGGCTCGCAGCCTGGTGATCGTGGGCTCGAGCGGCACGTGCTCTAGCGCGCCGCTCACCGCGACGATGTCGAACGTCCGCTCCTCGACGAGGATCGCCTGGCCGTCCAGTCCCCGCAGATGGCGAGGGTTCTGGAGGTCGCCTTCCGCCAGCTGGAGCCTGGTCGCGAGATCCGGCCGCCCCTCGGTGGCCCGGCCGGCGACCGCGAGCATCCGGCGGTCCCGGTCGAACGCGAGCGCGCGGCTGGCCGGGAAGCGGCAAAGGGCCCAGAGCGCCACGAGGCCGGTGCCGCAGCCCGCATCCAGCAGGCGCGCGCTGGACGGGACTTCCAGGTTCAGGCGGTCGAGGAAGCGCGTGACACCTCGCTCGAATCCGAGCAGAGCCAGCGAGGCGGCGTACGTCTGGGCGATGGCCCATAGGGGAATGGGCGCGGAGCTCCGGTGCTTCCTGTGCCCTGATCCCCGGAGCGGCGACGGGGTGGCGGCGACGCCTCCGCGCCCGCTCCGGGGCACGGAGGCATCGTCCGGACCCGTCGCGCTTACCTGGCCGGGGTCAGATCGATCGAGTGGAGGACGGCGCCCGACAGGTCCCGGTGACTCACCGTCATCACGCCCGTCTTGCCGTCGATCCGGACGTGGCCGAAGTAGAGCCCGCCCTCGGTGGGCGGCGCGTGGACGCGGCCAGCGGGTGGATGCTTCGTGAACACGACTCGCGGACCGAAGGTGTCGTCGAGGTCGTTGGGGCCGAAACCGCCGGCATGGATCGGCCCGGACACGAACTCGTAGAACGGCTCGAAGTCCGTGAACTGCGCGCGACCCGGCTCGTAGAGGTGGGTGGCGCAGTAGTGGACGTCGGCCGTGATCCACGCGACGTTCCGCACGTCGTTCTGCTTGACGAAGCGCAGCAGATCGGCGATCTCGAGCTCGCGGCCGAGCGCGGGGCCGTTGCCCTGAGCGACGGCCTCGGAGCCCCACTTCTTCCCGAAGTCGTGGTACACGACCAGGCCGATCGGCATGTCGGCTGCGATGACCTTCCACGTGGCGCGCGAGGCCAGGAGCTCCTGCTTGAGCCACGCGGCCTGCTCGCGCCCCAGAATGCGGGTGGCGTCGGTGAGCGTGGTCTCCCGATTCTCGCCGTTCTGGCCCCGGTAGCTCCGCATGTCGATCATGAAGAGGTCGAGGTGCGGGCCCCGGCTGATGCGGCGGTAGACGCGCTCACTTTCCACCGGGTGGGTGTCGAGCGGTGTGAACTCGAACATGGCTCGCTTCGCCCGAGCCGCCAGGAGGCCGGCGCTCTTGACAGCATACCGGTTGTCCTCGATAACGCGCTCGTGGAACCAGTTGTTCGTCACCTCGTGGTCGTCCCACTGGACGTACTGGGCGACCTGGGCGTTGAAGCGTCGGACGTGCTCGTCGGTCATGTTGTAGCGGTAGTTGCCACGGAACTCCTCGAGCGTCTCGGCGACCTTCGACTTCTCCTCGGTCATGAGGTTCTTCCACGTGCCGCCGCCGGGGAGGTCGACCTCGGCCTTGAGGGGGTTGTCGGCGTAGATCATGTCGCCGCTGTGCACGAAGAAGTCCGGGTCGAGCCCGCGCATCACCTCGTAGAGGCGCATGCCACCCCACTCGGCGTTGATCCCCCAGCCCTGGCCCGCGGTGTCCCCGGACCACACGAATGTGACGTCACGGCCGTCCGCCGGCGCCGTGCGAAGGCGCCCCACGACGGGCGCGCT
Organism: uncultured Candidatus Rokubacteria bacterium; assembly: GCA_963812945.1. Lineage (GTDB taxonomy): Bacteria > Methylomirabilota > Methylomirabilia > Rokubacteriales > DASRDR01 > DASRDR01. The sequence goes on from CAWEXD010000008.1 coordinate 572,340, forward strand.
GGTCGTCTTCATGTCACCGAGGTCCAGGAACGTCACCCGATAGAACACGTCCTGGCCCGCCGGGAGCCCGTCGAGGACGACCTTGGCGGTGTACCCGCTCTCCGGCAGCGCGGCGGGCCCGAGGATTCGCCGGGCATTCTGGAACTGATCCGTCGCGGCGTACTCGACCAGGAGGCGTGCCGGCCGGTCAGTCGCGCTCCACACGACGGCGCGGTTCGCCGTCACCTCGCCGGTCTGGACTCCGAAGGGGACACCGGGGCGCGCCAGCGTCTGCGCGGTGGCGCGGCGCGGCCAGATGCCTCCACCGACCACCGCACCGCCGGCGGCGAGGGTGCCGCCGATGAACCGGCGGCGGCTGAGAGAGCTGGGTTTCGTCATGGAGTGGCCTCCCGCGCCCTCACGGCGCAATCGATCGATGCGGCATCGCGCGCGGGCACCCGCGGCCGAGCATTCTTCCCCTGGCTCCGCGCGAGGGCACGCTATGCCCTCGGGATCTCGTCGCCATGACCGGGAGGTGAAGCTTGCGCGACGGCGAGTCCGATCCGACTCCTGCCGAGCTCGGCCGGCGGGGAATCCTCGTCACCGATTCGAGCTGGAGGGCGCCGCGAGCAGACCAGCCGACGGTGGCCGGCGCGCGATCGATGGTCCCGCACGGAACAGAGGCGACGCTGCCTGGGGCACCTCGATCGTGGATCCGGCAGGTCAACTCCATCGGGGTCGTGAGGCAGTGCGGCTCCACACGGGCTGTCGGGATACCGGGAATCGTTGTGTGACAGCGGTTTACGTGAACGTTTGAGTCGGGTGCGTGGCCTCCCCCGAGGACGACGACCCGAGCGCCCGAGCGGGTGCCGCGCCATCGCCTCGGCCCGAGATGGAACCGTCATCGTTCCGCAAACAGCCGTTCACGAACATTCGCTATCCGTATGGCAGCCATGACCCGTCAGAGCCACCACCGACTGGAGGTAGCCATGTCGCGGCACGCCGCAGAGCGCGGGAACACCCCGGTGCAGCGCCCTTTCAACGACGAGGGCGTCCATTCCAACCCGGTTGTCGAGGAGCGCACCACGTTCCAGGAGATCGTCGAAGCGCGTGTGAGCCGGCGCGGGTTCCTGAAGGGCGCGTCCGCTCTCGCGATCGGCGCCGCCGTGTCGGAGCTCGGGAGCCAGTCTTCCCTCGCCAGCCCCTCGAGCCTGACCTTCAAGGAGCTGGCTCACGGAAACGACGAGAAGTTCCACGTCGCCGAGGGGTACGATCAGACGGTCCTGATCCGCTGGGGCGACCCCGTCGTGGGTGTCGCCCCGCCGTTCGAACCGACACGCCAGACAGCGAGTGCCCAGCTGAGGCAATTCGGCTACAACAACGACTTCATCGGCTACCTGCCACTCCCGGCCGGATCGAAGAACTCCGATCACGGCCTGCTGGTGATCAACCACGAGTACACCAACACCGATCTGATGTTCCCGGGCCTGCCGGAGAAGGACTTCAACGACGCGTTGACCCGTGAGCAGGTCGAGGTGGAGATGGCGGCCCACGGGCTTTCCGTGATCGAGGTCAAGAAGAGCGGTGGCAAGTGGACCGTCGTGCCGAACAGCCGCTATGCTCGGCGCATCTCCGCCTCGACGACCGAGATGCGCGTGGCCGGGCCCGCGGCGGCACACGACCGGCTGAGGACCTCGGTTGATCCGACCGGCGCGCGAGTGATCGGTACCCTGAACAACTGCGCGGGCGGCATTACCCAGTGGGGCACCGTGCTGACCGCCGAAGAGAACTTCAACGGCTACTTCAGCGGGGACGGCGCCGGCACGAAGGAAGCCGCCAACCACAAGCGGTACGGGCTGCCCAAGGTCAGCTGGTACGGCTGGCACCGTTTCCACGACCGCCTGGTCGTCGCGAAGGAGCCCAACGAGCCCAACCGCTACGGGTGGATGGTGGAGTTCGACCCGTACGACCCGCTGTCGGTCCCGGTCAAGCGGACGGCCATGGGCCGCTTCAAGCACGAGGGCGCTCACACGATCATCAACCGGGACGGCCGGGTCGTCGCCTATTCCGGGGACGACGAGCGCTTCGACTACCTCTACAAGTTCGTCTCTGACCGGCGGTACGACCCGGACAACCGGGCCGCCAACAAGGACATTCTCGACTCGGGGGCGCTGTTCGTCGCCAGATTCGACGCCGACGGCACGATGACTTGGCTCCCCTTGGTGTGGGGGACGGGACCCCTGATGCCGGACAATGGCTTCAACAGCCAGGCGGACGTGCTGATCGAGGCACGGCGCGCGAGCGACCTCCTGGGGGCCACGCCGATGGATCGGCCGGAGGACGTCGAGCCGAACCCGGTGACCGGGGCCGTCTACCTGATCCTGACGAACAACTCGAATCGCACCAAGGAAAAGGTGGATGCCGCCAACCCACGGCCGGCCAACAAGCACGGCCATGTCATCGAGATGGTGCCGCCGGGCAGCGGCGCCGACGTCGACCATGCCGCCCTGAAGTTCCGATGGAACATCCTCCTGCTGGCGGGCAATCCGCGGAAGGCGGAGGATGGCGCCAAGTACCACGGCGAGGTGACGGAGAACGGGTGGCTGTCGTGCCCCGACAACTGTGCATTCGACAACCAGGGACGTCTCTGGATCGCCACCGACGGCGCTCCCACCGCGGCTGGCTTCGCCGACGGCGTGTGGGGGACCGACACGGTCGGCGGCGGTCGCGCCCTGACTCGGCACTTCCTCCGCACACCCCGGGGCGCCGAGCTGTGCGGACCGTGCTTCACGCCGGACGACAAGACCCTGTTCGTGGCGGTCCAGCATCCGGGCGACGAGAAAGGGTCGACCTTCGAGAAGCCGGCGACCCGCTGGCCGGACTTCAGCCCGAGCATGCCGCCGCGCCCGGCAGTGGTGGCGATCACCAAGGTGGACGCCGGGGTGATCGGCTCGTAGTCGACCTTCGGGGCCGAGCCCGGCTGAGAGGGCGGCTTCGGCCGCCCTCTCCCCATTGCGCCGCCAGCGCCGGCGGCGTCACCGCGCGCGGCTGAATCGGCGTCTACCGCGTCGGGCCCGGCCCCGCCTCCCTCCCTCTGTCCCCCGACGCGTCTTGACGACGCGCCAAACACGGTTCCGGCCGCACCCTTGCGGACGGCGGAGCCTGCGCTATCATGAAGCCGATACTCCGGGGTGGTTCGGTCCGCGCGGCCGAGCCTGAGAACATACCCGTCGAACCTGACCCGGGTAATGCCGGCGTAGGGAGCGCATATGATTCCGGTCGTCCTCACCATCGCAGGCTCCGACTCCTCGGCGGGCGCGGGCATCCAGGCCGATCTGAAGGCCATCTCCGCGAACGGCGGGTACGGTGCGTCCGTCATCACGGCGATCACGGCGCAGAACACGCAGGGCGTCACGGCCGCGGTCGAGCTCGACCTCGACCTGATCCGGGCGCAGGCCGACGCCGTCTTCGGCGATCTCCGGGTGGCCGCGGTCAAGACTGGCATGCTGGCCTCCGCCGCGGTCATCGAGACGGTGGCCAAGGCCCTGCGGGACCACCGGCCGCCGCACTACGTCCTCGACCCCGTGATGGTCTCGAAGACCGGGTTCCCGCTCCTCCGCCCCGAGGCCGTCGGGGCGCTTCGCGAGACGCTCCTGCCGCTTGCCACGCTCGTCACCCCCAACGTCCACGAGGCCCGCGCGCTCACGGGGCTGCCGGTCAGGACGCCGGCCGAGGCCGAGGCCGCGGGCCGGCAGCTGGTCGCGGCGGGCGCGGGCGCCGTGCTCGTCAAGGGCGGGCACCTCGAGGAGCGGCCGGCGACGGACGTCCTGGTGACGCGGGAGGGCGTGCGGGTGTTTCCCGGGGAATACCTCGACGCCCGCCACACCCACGGGACCGGCTGCACGTACTCGGCGGCGATCGCGACCCAGCTCGCCCACGGGTGGCCGCTCGAGGAGGCGATCGCCCGTGCCAAGGCGTACGTGACCGAAGCGATTCGCGGCGGGCTGCCGGTCGGGCAGGGGATCGGGCCGACGGACCACTTCTTCTACCTCCGCCGGCCGGGTCAGTCTGAGCCGTGGATCGCGCGCCTGATGGGCGCCGCGGGGTCCCGGTGAAGCCGCCGCTCGGCCGCCTGCACGTGATCACCGACGCGACGCTCCAGGGTCGCTTCTCCCACGTCGAGCTGGCCGAGCTCGCCGCGCGCGGCGGGGCGGACGCGGTCCAGTTCCGCGAGAAGCGACCATGGACGGCCCGGGCGCTCGTGGAGACGGCGGTCGCGATACGCCGCGCGCTCGCGGACGCCGCGGTCTGCCTGGTCGTGGACGACCGCGTCGACGTCGCCATCGCGGCCGGTGCCCGCGCGGTCCACCTGGGCCGGGACGACCTCGACGTGGCGACCGCCCGTCGCCTGCTCGGAGGGGACGCCCTGATCGGCGGCACGGCGAACAGCCTCGTGGAGGCGCTTCGAGTCGCGGCGACCGACGTCGACTACCTCGGTGTGGGGCCAGTCTTCGGGACCGGGTCCAAGGCGAACCCGGCGCCGGCGCTCGGGCTCGACGGGTTCCGCGCCGTCGTCGAGGCGGTCGAGAAGCCCGTGATCGCGATCGGCAGCATCACGGCGGACCGGGTCCGGGCGCTTCTCGACGCCGGCGCGTACGGGGTGGCCGTCATCTCGGCGATCACGTGCCAGCCCGACCCTGAGCAGGCGGCCCGCGAGTTCCGCGACGCGATCGACGCCTGGCTCGGAGTGCGAGCCGCATGAGCGGGCTCCCGGCCCGGAGCCCACAGGCCGCAGGCTGTCCGATCAACCCCGGCGCGGCGAGGTCAACCCCGTGAGCGGACTGCCCGCTCGAAGTGGGGTGGTCGTCGTCGGAGGCGGCGTCGTTGGGCTCGCCGCCGGCTACGAGCTGGCGCGGCGGGGGCGGGAGGTGCTCGTGCTCGAGTCCGGTGACCGGCCAGGTGCGGCGACCCGCGCGGCGGCGGGCATGCTCGCGCCGACCTCGGAGGCCGACCTCGCGGACGGGTCCCTCGTGGACCTCGAGCTCGATAGCCTGCGCCGGTACCCGGAGTTCGTCGCGGGGATCGAGGGGCTCACCGGCCGGTCGTGCGGCCACCGGACCGAGGGGACGCTCTGGGTTGCGCTCAACCAGGACCAGGAGGGTGACCTCGACCGCCTCGCCGCCATGCAGCGCGCGAAGGGGCTCGCCGCCCGGTGGCTCACGTCCGAGGAGGCGCTCGCTCGCGAGCCGCACCTCTCGGGTCGCGTCGTCGCCGGCCTCCTGATCGAGGGGGATCACCAGGTCGACCCGCGGGCCCTGTCCGCGGCGCTCATGGCGGCGATTAGCGCCTGCGGCGGGCGACTGGCGACGGGGTACCAGGTGACGCGGATCGACCACGGGGTGGGGCGGGTCGAGGGGGTGTCGGGCGTGGCCGGCGGGACTCCCTTCCGCGTCGCCTGCGACGTCGCGATCCTCGCGGCCGGTGTCTGGAGCGGTGCCGTCGAGGCGCCGCTGCCGCCGCTCGGGCTTCGGCCCCTCAAGGGACAGCTCGTACGGCTCGCGGGGCCGGAGCTGGTCCGTCACGTGGTCAGGACGCCCGAGGTCTACCTCGTTCCGCGGCGCGGCGGGGAGATCCTCGTCGGCGCGACGATGGAGGAGCAGGGGTTCGACGCGCTCCCGACCGCGGGCGCGATCCTCGAGCTCCTGCGCGAGGCGTGGCGGGTGCTTCCAGGCGTCTACGACCTCGCCGTGACCGAGCTGTCGGTGGGTTTCCGGCCGGCGCTCCGCGATCACCGGCCGGTGATCGGCGCCGCCGCCACGCCGGGCCTCTTCGTCGCCACGGGGCACTTCCGCAACGGCGTGCTGCTGGCGCCCGCCACGGCGCACTACCTGGCGGAGTGGATCGTCGCCGGAACGCCTCCGGGAGCTCTTGCTCCGTTCGGCGTCGAGCGGCTGGAGGTGCCCGCGGTCGCGGCTTCGGGCGCGGCTCGCCGGTGAAGAGCGGCGCGGTGGCGCAGGCGACCATCGGGCTCTGGGTGAACGGCGAGCGCCGAAGCGTGGCGGCCGCCGACGTCCGGGGTCTCGTGGCCCTGCTGGGCCTCGACCCCGCGGGGCGCGGCCTCGCCGTCGCGCGGAACGGCGAGGTGGTTCCGCGGAGCGCCTGGGCCACGACCCGGCTGCTGCCGGACGACCGGATCGAGATCGTCGGAGCCGTGCAGGGAGGATGACGGAGATGACGGGGGACCACTGGGAGCTGGCCGGCCTCACGCTCGGCTCGCGCCTCCTGCTGGGGACGGCGCGCTATCCGAGCCGGCAGGTGCTCCTCGACGCGCTCGCCGCCTCCGGCACCGAGCTCGTGACCGTCGCCGTGCGGCGCGTCGGGCTCGGGACGGGCGCCGACAACCTCTACGACGCGCTCCGCGAGCGGAGCCTCCACCTCTTGCCGAACACGGCGGGCTGCTTCACGGCGCGCGACGCCGTGCTCACCGCCGAGCTCGGCCGGGAGGCGCTCGAGACCGACCTCGTGAAGCTCGAGGTCATCGCCGACGAGGACACGCTCTTGCCCGACGTGGAGGGGCTCCTCGCGGCGGCGCGGGAGCTGGTGGGAAAGGGCTTTCGGGTCCTGCCGTACACGAACGACGACCCGGTGACCGCGAAGCGCCTCGAGGAGCTGGGCTGCGCGGCCGTCATGCCGCTCGGGGCGCCGATCGGCTCCGGCCTCGGCATCCGCAACCCCCACAACATCGAGCTGATCCGGAGCCGGGCCCGCGTCCCCGTCGTGGTGGACGCCGGAGTGGGGACCGCCTCGGACGTCGCCATCGCCTTCGAGCTCGGCGTGGACGCGGTGCTCCTCAACACGGCCGTGGCGCGGGCGCAGGATCCGGTGCGCATGGCCCGGGCCATGCGCCACGCGGCGGTGGCGGGCAGGGACGCGTGGCTGGCGGGGCGCATGCCTCGGAAGTTCTACGCGGAAGCCTCCAGTCCCATGGCCGGCCGCGTCCGGACCGGGCGGGATCCCGACCGCTGACGCGCGCCGGCCACGACGCGCCTTCGGACGCGCTGCCGCGTCTCATGCTGGTGACGGACCGGCGCGAGACGGGGGGCCGGGACCTGGTCGACGTGGTCGAGGCGGCGGTCGGGGGCGGCGTCGGCCTCGTCCAGGTGCGCGAGCGCGACCTGATCGGACGCGGAGGTCGAGGCGCTGCTCGGCCGGATCCTCGACCGGCTGCGCGGCACGGAGGCCAGGGTCGTCGTCAACGGCCGCCCGGCGCATCGCTCGCGCGCTCGGCATCGGGCTCCACCTGCCGGCGGCGGATCCGCCCGTCCTGGCCCGCCCCGCGCTCTGGGGCCGCGAGCGTCCACGACGAGAACGAGGCGTGGCGCGCGCGGGCGAGGAGGTCTCTTACGTCGTCGCCGGCGCCGATCTTCCCCACCGGGTCGAAGCCCGGCCATCCGGGCGACGGGTCTCGATGCTCCTCGGCACGAGCTGGGCCGCATCGTCACGCCGACGCCGATCTTCGCGATCGGCGGCCTCACGCCGGAACGGGTCGGGGCCGTGCTGGCGGCCGGGGCCCACGGTGTGGCCGTCCGGAGCGCGATCCTCGGCGCGCCGGACCCCGCGCGGACCGCGCGCGCGTTCGCGGAGGCCCTCGCCGCGACCTGAGCGATCGCGAAGGCCATGCTCCCGGACAGGGAGCCAGGGCGCCTGCGGCGCCCTCGCCGCGTGCGTTGCCCGGGTCCGACGGTTGGGACTATGCTACCCCTGCCGAGTGGAGGGAGCCGGCTCATGCGCTCGCGCACTCCGCCTACAGGCCACCGCCGCGCGCAACCGGCATGCCCTTCCCGGCACGGCCACGAGGTCATCGATCCGGAGGTGCCCAACACTTCAGCTCGATAGCCAGCGCTAGCCGCCAGCGTGTCGGGAGGTACCCAATGCCGGATGTCCAAGCGGAAGACCGGAGATCCGCCCTTGGTTGGGTGAAGCACATCGGCGACCTGCGGGACGGACTCCTGGTGGGCGCCACTTTCCTGTATGGCCTGGGGTATTTCGTCTGGTCTCTCAATGCCTGGATGAACAACCTGGGTATCCTTCCGCTCATCGAATCCCAGTATCTCGTAACGGGAGTCGTGCCTGCTCTGATCCTGTGGTTGGGCTACCTCGGAGTTCGCCCTCTGAGACGGCTGATGGATTACTTGCCATCTTGGATCGGGCCAGGTGTGAAGGGATGGAAGCTGGTCGGGCGCCTGCTCACCGTGGCATGCTTCTGGGGATCATTTGCCGTCTTCTTCGGAATCTTCACTCCCTGGTTCCAGGACAGGTTTCCAGAGTGGACACGGTCCGGGCTGCTCGTATCCTCCGCGATCTTGGTCGTCACGACGGTGCTGTATTCGGGCTCAGAGCGGAAGACGGATCTCATTCAGAATCTCTACGCGAACGTGTACACTTACTTCATCCCCTTCGGCCTCGCCGTTGTTGCAATCTTCGCGTACGTGGCAGTGCACCGAACCCTTCCTCACGAGTTTGGTGGCGCTCGCCCGCGCTGTGCCTACCTGGACGTGACAAGGGCGAAGATGTCAGACGAGTCTCTGCGGGATGTGGTGCCAGCTGATGCGGTCGATGGTCAGCCGGCAGGTCGTACGATCGAACAGGCTGTTCGTGTACTTTTCCGGTCGCGACTTCATGCTGGTCAGGCCATTCGTGGCGGATCCGCGAGGGGGCGGCAGAGTGACGCTGCACGTATACGAGATCGCCCGAGGTGCCATCGAGGCAGTCAACTGGTGTGACCGAGACATGGGTAGAGCGGGCGGCCGCAGCTAGGAAAGGCTTCCGTTTCCTTCCTGATGGGGGTCGCACCGCCCGGGGTCGAGTGACCGCGCGATCAGCGGGGTGTCGGCTGGCCGCTGGGCTCCCGGATACTGGCTGACTCGAGGACCCCCTCGAGCACGTCGCGCTGGTTGCTCGCGCGCGGAACCTTGTGCTGGTCGCCGAGCTGGCCCCGGCGCGCGAGCCAGCGGTGGAAGCTGCCGGCAGCCACCGGGGTGACGCGAGGGGAGGCCATGCCGACGTCCCCGGCGCGCTTCGTGCGGTAGTCCGTGTTCAGCGCCCGGAGCGCCTCGTCGAGCGCCCAGGCGAACCCGGGAAGGCTCGAGGGTGGGGTGCGGAACTCCACCGCCCACTCGTGGTGGGCCGGCTGGCCCGGAGCCCCCGGGTACGCGGGCGCCACGGTGAACTCGACAAGCTCCGCGCCGGTTCGTAGACAGGCCTCGGCCGCCGCACGCTCGACCTCCTCGACGATCACGTTCTCGCCGAATGCGTTGACGAAGTGCCGGGTCCGTCCCGTGATCACGAGCTGGGGCGGGGCGAGCGAGACGAAGCGCACCGTGTCTCCGAGCACGTAGCTCCAGAGCCCCGCGGGAGTCGTCAGCACGATCGCGTAGGACTCGCCGAGGCGCACGTCGGCGATGGTCAGCCGGCGGGGCGACGGGGAGCCGAGCTCCGATGTCGGGACGAACTCGTAGAAGATGCCGTAGTCGAGCATCAGGGTGAGCCCGGGATCGGCCGCGGCCACCTGGATCGCCACGAAGCCCTCGGACGCCGGATAGACCTCGAGATAGTGGACGGGACGGCCGATCGCCGCCTCGAAGACCCTCCGGTACGGATCCATGCGGACTCCGCCGTGGACGAACACCGAGAGGCCGGGCCAGAGCCGGCCCAGCGCCATGTCGCGGTCGCCCAGCTGTGCCCGCACGCGGTCGAAGAGGACCAGCATCCAGGACGGCATCCCCGAGATCAGGCGGAGGTTCTGGTGGCGCGCGAGCCAGGCCGTCGCCGCGAGCCGTTGCTCCCAGCCTGGGATGGCGGCGATCTCCGGGCCGGGGCAGTAGTGCCCCCGGATCCATCGGGGCACCCGCTTCACCACGAGGCCCGAGAGATCGCCCACCTCCGCGTGCCGGCCCAAGGGCTCCGTCCGGCTGCTGCCGCCGAGAAAGAGCATGGGCCCGTCGAGGCGCTCGACTCGCCCGACGCGTTGGAGGGCGAGGATGAGTGTGTCGAGCCCCCCTCGCCGGTGGGCGCGGTACGCCTCCGGCGTGACGGGGATGTACTTGTCACCCGCGGTCGTTCCCGAAGTCTTGCAGTAGCGTGAGGGCCGCCCGGGCCAGAGGACGTCCGGCTCGCCTCCGATCGCGCGCTCGACGAGGAGCCGCACGTCCAGGTACGTCGTGATCGGCACCCGGCGCTGGTAGTCGGCGATTCCCCGGATCTCCGCGTAGCCGTGCTTCCGGCCCCAGATGGTGTTGCGGGCGCGACTGACCAGGCCACGAAGCGCCTGATCCTGGACCGCGTGCGGATCGCGCCACACCGCCTCCATCTGGCCGAGACGGCGGCCGGCGAGCCAGGTGAGCGGGCGTGCGAACCGGCGGAGGAGGCTCACGCCACGCCGGCGGGCACGGGGGCCAGCGAGTCGAGGAACTCCTCCACCGCGCGCGCGAACGCTTCGGGGTTCTCGAGCATCGGCGCGTGGCCGCAGTCGGGCACGAGCCGGAGCGTGGCCGACGGGAGGCCCTCCAGGAATCGGATCGCGACGCTCCGGGGCGTGATCCGATCGTCGGTGCCCCACACGAGGAGCGTGGGGCACCGGATCTCGCGCAGCCTGTCCTCCAGGTTGGAGCGTCGCGCCGACCGGCTGACCTGGATCGCGCGCAGCGTGTAGCTGCGTCGGCTCACGATGTCACGGACGGCGTCGACCCGCTCGGCGGTGACCATGGCGGGATCGTGGAAGACCTCGGCCATCTTCTCCCGCACGAACTCCGCCGACGGGCGGCGAGGGACGCCCCGGGTGAAGCTCCTCTCGAGCAGCCCCGACGAGCCCGAGAGCACGAGGGCGCGCACACGCTCCGGCGCATGGAGGGCGAGGTCGAGAGCGACGTGGCCACCGAGCGAGTTTCCGACGACGACCGCCGGCGGCACGCGCTCGGCATCGAGGAACGCCTCCACGTGGGCACGGAGCCCCGCCACCGAGAGGTCGTCCGGGGGCGTTTCGAAGATCGGCAGGGTGAGCGCCATGGCCCGGTAGCCTGGCGCCAGAGCCTCGAGGGTGGTCTCCCAGTGCTCGCTCGTGCCGAAGAGGCCGTGGAGACACAGCACGGGGAGGCCGGCGCCGGCCTCGGTCCAGCGGAACTCCGTCACCACGCTCGTTTCGCTCACACCGCCCTCCTTCGCGTCAGGTCCGGTCTCGGTGTCGAGGGCTCGCCGGCCTCCGCCTGGCTGGCGTGGCCGGCGCCGACCTCACCGTAGCGGAGGAGCGTTGAGCGGGGGTGACGGGGACGTCACATCTCGGCTACCGAAGGCGGGAGAGCGGAGGCCTCGGGAGTTGGGCGGCCTGGCGATCAGGAGATCGCGGCGATGAGCGCGATGGCGACCGACCCGGCGAGCGCGACGACCGGGGTCACCCAGGGGTCCGACAGGGCGAGGTACGCGTGCGGATCACCGTGACGGGTCGCCCGCCAGAGCCGGAACCGGAGGAATGCCTCGATGGGGCCCAGGAAGGCGAGGACCACCAGACCGTAGAGCGTGAGCTCGCGGAGGGCTCCCGGGAGCGTGTCCACGGCCCCACGGTAGCCGATGAATGTTACGGCTCGATGACGGCCTGCCGACCCGGGGAAGCCGGGCTCGATCAGTCGCGGCGGGCGCCGATCAGCTCGTAGATCTTCTCCTGCGAGCGCACGCTGACCTCCCCCTCCGGCGGCCGCACTCTGATCGAGGTGCCATCCGGCTGAAGCAGGCGGGCCTTCGCCGTGTCGAGGAGCTGGACGTCAAGGATCTCGCGGACGTCCGCCTGCAGCCGGGGATCCAGAATGGGGAAGGCGCTCTCGACCCGGTGGTCGAGGTTGCGCGGCATCCAGTCGGCGGAGGCGAGGTAGTACTCCGGGGTGCTCCCGTTCTCGAAGTAGTAGATCCGGGCGTGCTCGAGGAAGCGGTCGACGATCGAGACCACCCGGATGCGCTCCGACATTCCCGGCACGCCCGGCCTGAGGCAGCACGTCCCGCGGACGAGGAGATCGATCCGGACGCCCGCCTGACTCGCCTCGTAGAGCTCCTGGATGATCGGCCAGTCGACGAGGCTGTTGGCCTTCGCCACGATCCGGGCGGGGCGCCCCGCCCGCGCGTGCGCGGCCTCGCGCCGGATCTTCTCGACGAGCGCGTTCCTGAGCCCGGTGGGCGCCACCAGGAGGTGGTTGAAGCGAACCGGCCGCGTGTAGCCCGTCAGGAGGTTGAAGAGCTCGGTGAGGTCCTCGCCGAACGCCTCGCGGCACGTGAACAGGCCCAGGTCCGCATAGATCCCGCCGGTCCGTGCGTTGTAGTTCCCGGTGGCCAGATGACAGTACCGGCGGATGCCGTCCGGCTCCTGGCGCACGACGAGGCAGGCCTTGCAGTGCGTCTTGTAGCCGGGGAGGCCGTAGACCACGTGGGCGCCGACCTCCTCGAGCGCCTGGGCCCAGCGGATGTTGGCCTCCTCGTCGAACCGGGCGCGCAGCTCGACCAGCACCGCCACTTCCTTGCCCGCCTGGGCGGCGAGGGTCAGCGCCTTCGCGATGGGCGACGTCGGGCTGACGCGGTAGAGCGTCATGTTGATGGCCAGGACGCGCGGGTCGGTCGCGGCTTCCTGGACGAAGCGCGTGACGACGTCGAAGGGCTGGTAGGGATGGTGGACGAGGATGTCGCCCTCGCGGATCGCGCTCCACACGTCGGGGGCGCCCTCGAACGCCCGCACCGGGTGCGGCGTCAACGGGCGGTCCTTGAGCCGCGGCAGGTCGACGGCGGCGTAGAGCTGTCCGAGGTCGGTGAACGCGGTGAACCCCTCGCCGGCGTAGAGGTCCCCGGGCTCCAGCTCGAGCTCTTCCACCAGCCGCGCCAGGACCTCGGGCGGCAGGTCGGGATCGTACTGGAGGCGGACCGCGTCACCCATCCGGCGCTCGCGCAGGCTCTCCTCGATGGCCTTCAGGAGGTCGTCGGCCGACCGCCCGCCGGTCAGCGGCACGTCGGCGTCACGCGTCACCCGGATCGCGTGGGCGGATAGGATCTCGTAGCCGTGGTAGAGCCGGTGGAGATTCAGCCGGATCACGTCCTCGAGCAGCATGAAGCTGTGCTCGCCGGGCGCCGACGGGAGGCGGATGAACCGGGGAATCACCTGGGCGGGGATGTGGATGACCGCCAGCGAGGCGCTCGGCAGCACGGACGGGGCCGTCGGCCGGAGGGAGACGATGAGACAGAGGGCGCGGTTGACGAGGTGGGGGAAGGGGTGACCCGGGTCGATCGCGAGCGGCGTCACCACCGGGAGGAGCGTCCGGCTAAAGTACTGATCCAGGACCTTGGCCTGCTCGGGGGTCACCTCTTTGGGACGGATGATCCGGATGCCCTCGGCGACGAGGCGCGGCTGGATGTCCGCCAGGAAGCACCGGTGCTGCTCCTGGACGAGAGCGTGCACGCGCTCGGAGACGGCCGCCAGGGTCTGGGACGGCGACAGCCCGTCGGCGGCGGCGGCCTGGTCGCCGACCCAGATCCGCTGCTTGAGGTCGGCCACCCGGACCATGAAGAACTCGTCCAGGTTCGAGCTGAAGATCGACAGGAACTTGACGCGCTCCAGGAGGGGCACGGTCGTGTCCTGGGCTTCCTCCAGCACCCGCCGGTTGAACTCGAGCCACGACAGCTCGCGGTTGATCATGCGCTCGGACATGTGGTCAGCCCTCGTCGGTAAACGTCTCGCGAAGCAGCAGCGCGTCGCGGACGCCTTGCTTGCAGATGGTCATGCCGTGGTATCCGCCGAACGTCATGAGCTCCTCGATCACGATCGCGCCGGCCAGGATGATGTCGGCCCGCTCCGACCGGAGCCCGGGCACCTTGCGCCGCTTCGCCAGCGGGAGGGCCTCCAGCCGCGCCCGGATGCGCGTGACGTCGGGCTGCTGGAGGCGCAAGCCGTGGCGCGACCGGTGCTCCTCCCCCCGCGCGGCGAGGTGGATGCGCCCCAGGGTTCGAACAGTCCCGCCCAGGGCCACGATCTCCTCGCCACGCTCGGCGGCGGGGAGCGCCTTGGCGAGGCGAGTCCGCACCTCCGTCCGGAGGCCGCGCAGCTCGCCGGGGGTGGGAGGGTCACCGCGTAGGAAGCGGCGCGTCATCCGCACCGCGCCAATCGGCACGTTGGAAGTCGAGGCCACGTGCCCCGCCCGCAGACGCGTCAGCTGAAGGCTGCCGCCGCCGAGGTCGGCCACCAGGCCATCCTCCATGTGAAGGCTCGACTGGACCGCGAGCGCGCCGAGAAGGGCCTCCTCGCGCCCGCTCAGGATCCGGATCTCGATGCCATCCCGGCGCCGGAGCGGACCCAGGAGGCGCTCACGGTTCGACGCGTCGCGGACGGCGGCGGTCGCCACGGCGATCACCCGAGGATTCCGGTCGCGGCGGGCGCGAGCGAGGAACTTGTGCACCGCCGCGACCGTGCGCGTGATCGCCTCGGCCGGCAGCGTTCCGGGCTGGCCGCTCCCCAGACGGGTCTGCACGCGCTCCTCCTCGAGCACCTCGAAACCGATCCCCGGGCCCAGCCTCGCGACCAGGAGGCGGACGGCGTTTGAGCCCAATTCGACCAAGGCGACGACATCACCTGCCACGGGCCCGCATGCTACCCGTCCGGGGCCGCGGGGACAACCGCACCCCCCGTCCGGGGCCGCGGCGACGACCGGACCCCGGTGACAGCTTCGCCCGAGGGTACGGTGGTCGAGGTCTCGACTTCTATTACGTTTTCGTGACGGCCTGATCCACCGTTTCTGTCCCCGTCACCGAAGCTTCCTACTTCCGTAACGGGACGGCAACTTGACGAGTCCAACGTCCGCTCGTGGTGTCGATCCCGTCTCGCTTCCGTGGACGGACCCGTCGTGATGCGGCAGCGTTCTATCTCTCGCAGCTCGCCCGGGGAATCCTGGCGGGCGAGCTCGAGGTGCGGGTCGGCCACGAGACGGTCCCGGTGAAGCCGCCCGATTTCCTGATTCTCGAGATCGCCGTTGCCCAGAAATCCCACGCGAGCCACATCTCGGTACGCGTTCGCTTCCCACGCCGCCCCCGCTCGAATCGCGCCGCCGCCGGCCGTGGGCAGCGACGCCAGGCTCCCGCGGAACCGCGCGGCGGGGGTCACCTAGAATTTACTCCGACGTCATCCGGACGCAACCCTGCGGCGCCACACTCCCACACAGTTGCAGATGCGCGCGACCGATGACACGAGCGAGATGACGGCGCGCCGGCCGGGCGCATCGCCCGGCCGGCGTCCGACGGCCCGCATCCTGGTCGCCGAGGACGAGCGGGACGTTGCCGAGCTGATCCGCTACACGCTGGACCGCGAGGGGTTCGAGGTCATCGTCGCGGCGAACGGCGCCGATGCGCTTCGGGAGGCGCGGGACAGCCGCCCCGACCTGGTGCTGCTCGACCTCATGCTCCCGCAGGTGAATGGGTGGGAGCTGTGCCGGCGCCTCAAGCAGGATCCCGCGACGCGTGCCCTGCCCGTGATCATGCTCACCGCCCGGTCGGAAGAAGGCGACAAGGTGCTCGGCTTCGAGCTGGGCGCCGACGACTACGTGACCAAGCCATTCTCCACGCGCGAGCTGGTCGCCCGGGTTCGCGCCGTCGTCCGGCGGTCCCGGCCCCCCGAGGCCGAGGAGCGACGCCATCGGATCAAGGTGGGCGACCTCCTGGTGGACCGGCAGCGGTTCGAGGTCACGGTCGGCGGGCGCGCGGTGGCGCTCACCCCGAAGGAGTTCGAGCTGTTGGCCACGCTCGCCGCCGAGCCGGGCCGCGTCTTCG
This sequence comes from uncultured Candidatus Rokubacteria bacterium, assembly GCA_963812945.1. GTDB lineage: Bacteria > Methylomirabilota > Methylomirabilia > Rokubacteriales > DASRDR01 > DASRDR01. The sequence continues at coordinate 588,162 of CAWEXD010000008.1, forward strand.
GTCGCGATGAGCTGCTCGACCTCGTCTGGGGTCGGGACGGCTTCGTCGAGCCCCGGACCGTGGACGTCCACCTCGCGCGTCTTCGGGCCAAGTTCGTGGCGGCGCGCCTGCCCGAGCCCGGCATCGAGACGGTCCGGGGGGTGGGGTACCGGTACCGGGAGCCGGGTCGATCGCCCTCGTAACCCAGACGTTACGTCGTCGCAACATGACTGACACGTGAGCCGTGAACCCTAGAGCCATACACGGAGGACAACGCATGAGAATCAGAGCGATCCTGGCGGCAGCGGCTGTGGCGGCCGTCCTCGAGGCCGGGCTGGCCGGCGCCCAGATCCAGGTGGATCCGGCCCTCGCCACCTACAAGGCGACGAGCGGCGTCAGCGGCAACGTCTCGAGCGTGGGCTCGGACACCCTCAACAACCTGATGACGCTCTGGGCCGAGCACTTCAACAAGTTCTACCCGAACGCCAAGATCCAGATCGAGGGCAAGGGCTCCTCGACCGCCCCGCCCGCCCTGATCTCCGGCACCGCTCAGCTCGGCCCCATGTCCCGCGAGATGAAGGGCACCGAGGTCGACCAGTTCGAGAAGAAGTACGGCTACAAGCCGACGCCGCTCCGCACCTCGGTGGACGCGCTGGCCGTGTTCGTGAACAAGGACAACCCGATCGCGTGCCTCAGCATGTCCCAGGTGGACGCGGTGTTCTCGAAGAGCCGCCGGTCGGGGGCCAAGGATGACGCCAAGACCTGGGGGCAGCTCGGGTTGACCGGGGAGTGGGCCACCCGGCCCATCAGTCTCTACGGCCGGAACTCGGCGTCCGGAACCTACGGGTTCTTCAAGGAGCACGTCCTGAAGAACGGCGACTACAAGGACGAGGTGAAGGAGCAGCCGGGATCGGCCGCGGTGGTCCAGGGCGTGACCGTCGACCGGTACGCGATGGGCTACAGCGGCATCGGGTACGCGACCGCGGGCGTCCGCGCCGTGCCGCTGTCCGCCAAGGAAGGGGACCGGTGCCACGAGGCGACTCCGGACGAGGCGTACTCGGGGAAGTACCCCCTCTCGCGCTTCCTCTTCGTCTACATCAACAAGGCGCCCGGGAAGGCCCTCGACCCGGTTACCCGCGAGTTCGCCAGGCTCATCATGTCCAAGGAAGGGCAAGAGGTCGTCGTCAAGGACGGCTACTTCCCGCTCCCGGCCTCGATCACGAAGGAAGAGCTGAACAAGATCCAATAGATGGCGGTCAACGTCGACGCGGTCGCCGAGCGCGGAGCGGGCGGGCCGGGAATGCCGGCCCGCCCGCTGGTCGTCTCTCGGGCACGGACCAGTCGCCGGATCCGGTTGGACCGGTGGGCCTCGCGGCTGGTCGTCGTGGGCGGCCTCATCATTATCGCTGCGATCCTGGCCATCCTGTTCGTCATCGTGGCGGAGGTCTATCCCCTGTTCAAGGCACCGACGGCGACGCTGGTCCGGTCCTACCCCTCGACGGATCCGGCAGCGGCGTGGCGGCTGGCCGGCAGCGAGGGCCTCGGGGTCGACGAGTATCGCGAGATCGCATACGGCATCGACCGGCGTGGCGTGCTGCGGATGCTGAGCTTGAAGGACGGTCGCTCTTTGCCGCCGGTTCCCATCCCCGGTCTGGATGGCGCCCTGGTCTCGGCGGTCGGCTACGGGGGACGCTCGCGCTACGTCATCGGGACGTCGGATGGGCGCGTGATCCCCCTGGAGATGGGGTTCGAGGCCGCGTTCCCTGGCGGGGAGCGCACCGTGACGGCGCGACCGGTCTTCGGCGAGCCGTCCGCCCTCGACCCGGAGCGGAAGCGGCCGATCCGGACCCTGACCTCCGCCGTCCCCGGTTCCGGCCCGATCTCGATTGCCCAGGTGGGGCCGACGGAGTTGGTAGTCCAGACGACGGTCGAGAAGAAGGCCCTCATCGGCCCGAGCACCCGGGAGGAGTCGCGGCAGACACTCAACCTGGAGATCGACGGGGGGGTCACCAAGCTCGCGCTCGACGGGCGCGCCGAGGACCTGTTCATCGGGACCTCGCGGGGCCAGGTGCTCCGCTATGACCTGCGCGACCCGACCAATCCCGCGAGGGTCGAGGTCACGGATGTCACCGATGGTCGCGGCGCTCCGGTCACGGCGCTCGGCTTCCTCATCGGCGACCGGACGCTGGTCGTTGGCGATGAAGCCGGCGGGGTCTCGACCTGGCAGATCGTTCCGCCGCCGGGAGGTGGCGAGCGGCGTCTCACCCGCATTTACGAGTTCGAGCGGCAGAAGGGGCCGGTCATCGACGTCAGCGCGTCGAAGCGCGAGAAGGGCTTCACGACCGCCGATGCGACCGGCGAGGTCCACCTCAACTACGGCACCTCGGGCCAGACCCTGCTGTCGTTGAAGACCACAGGGGCGACGCTGCGCAGCGCGGCGATCACGCCTAAGGCAGACGGGATCCTGACGCTCGACGACAGCGGGACGGTGGCGCAGTGGCAGCTGGACAACCCCCACCCGGAGATCACCTGGCGGACGCTTTTCGGCAAGGTGTGGTACGAGGGCTACTCTCGGCCCGACTACGTGTGGCAGTCCACAGGCGGGACCGACGACTTCGAGGCGAAGTTCAGCCTGACGCCCCTCATCTTCGGGACGCTCAAGGGGACGGTCTACGCCCTCCTCATCGCGGTCCCCCTGGCGCTCCTGGCCGCGGTCTACGTCAGCGAGTTCATGCACCCGGACCTCAAGGCCTACGTGAAGCCGGTCGTCGAGATCATGGCGGCCCTGCCCAGCGTGGTTCTCGGATTCCTGGCCGGTCTCTGGCTCGCTCCGATGGTCGAGCGGGTCGTGCCGGGGCTCTTTCTGATCCCCCTCGTGCTCCCTGTCGTGATCGTCCTGGCCCTGCTCGCCTGGCAGGCGGTGCCCATTCGTATTCGCGGACGGGTCAAGGTCGGGAGCGAGGTGTTCTTGCTGATTCCCGTGGTCGTCGCCGGGATCTGGGTCGCGCTTGTCCTGGGGGGCCTGGTCGACGCCGTCCTGCTCGGCGGCAACTATCACGGGTGGCTCCTCTCGGCCCTCGGCCTGACCTACGACCAGCGAAACTCCCTGGTTGTGGGCATCGCGATGGGCTTCGCGGTCATCCCGATCATCTTCACGATCGCGGAGGACTCGCTCGCCAACGTGCCGGGGCATCTCCGCGCGGGGTCGCTGGCGCTGGGGGCCAACCGCTGGCAGACTGCGCTCCGGATCGTCCTGCCGACGGCGAGCCCCGGGATCTTCTCGGCGATCATGATCGGGTTCGGGCGCGCGGTGGGAGAGACCATGATCGTGCTGATGGCGACCGGCAACACGCCGGTCATGGACTGGAGCATCTTCAACGGCTTTCGCGCGCTGTCAGCCAACATCGCCGTCGAGCTGCCCGAGGCCCCGGAGCAGGGCACGCTCTTTCGCGTGCTCTTCCTGGCCGCGTTCCTGCTCTTCTGCCTGACGTTCGTGCTGAACACGGTCGCCGAGCTGGTGCGCCTCAAGCTCAGAAGGAAGTACCGGTACCTATGAAGAAGCTGTGGCGAAGCGGCGAGCCGTTCATCTGGCTGACGGGCGGGGCGCTGGCGCTCTCGCTCCTCCTGGTGGCCGGACTGATCGGGCTGATCCTCTACAACGGCCTGGGGTTCTTCTGGCCCAAGGACGTCCTGCGGGCGACCCTCGCCGACGGCAAGGTCATGACCGGGCAACTGGCCGACCGGGAGCCCGTTCCCGGCAAGCCCGGGCAGTACCGGATCAAGCTCAAGGTCGCCAACCGCGACCTGTACGGCGCCGATTTCCAGTGGGTCGACGAGAGCCTCATCACCAAACGTGAGTACCCGGCCGACGTCGTGGTGATCGAACGGACGGAGTGGGGCGCGCTGATCGGGACCATCAAAGAGGTCCGGCGTGGCGACCAGATCGCCGCCTCCGGGTCCCAGGCGGGCTGGGCGGAGATCGGGCGGCGGCTGCCGGAGACCAGTCGGGTGCGGGCCGAGATCCGGGGCATCGAGAAGGGCGAGATCGGACGCATCAACTTTGCCCAGGAGGAGATTCGGCTGAAGCTTCGCCGCCTGGAGCTCCGTGGTGTCACGTCAGGGCCTGAGGTGATGGTGCTCCAACAGGAACTCGCCACGCAACGGGAGCGCTACAAGGCCCAGGAAGCCCGTCTGGCCGAGCTGCGTCAGCGGGAGACGGAGACCCTTGTTGTTGCGGCGGATGGGGGCAAGGAGAAGACGCTGCCCCTGGCGCAGGTCGTCGACGTCTACTTCCCGAACGCGATGGGGACCGCCGCCAAGGTGGCACACTATGCGGGGAAAGCCTGGGAGTTCGTCGCCGCCGACCCCCGCGAGGCGAACACCGAGGGCGGCGTGTTCCCGGCGATCTTCGGCACCGTCATGATGGTCATGATCATGAGCGTGCTCGTGACTCCGCTGGGAGTGCTCGCGGCCTTTTACCTCCGGGAGTACGCGAAGCAGGGTCCCTTCGTGAGCGCGGTGCGCATCGCCGTCAACAACCTGGCTGGGGTGCCGTCGATCGTCTTCGGCGTGTTTGGGGTCGGCTTCTTCATCTACTTCCTCGGCGGCTCCATCGACCGGTGGTTCTATCCGGAGGCGCTTCCGACTCCGACCTTCGGGACCGGCGGCATCCTGTGGGCGTCCCTGACGCTCGCCCTCCTGACCGTGCCGGTCGTGATCGTCGCAACCGAGGAGGGCCTGGCGGCGATCCCAGGGGGGATGCGCGAGGCCTCGCTGGCGCTCAGCGCCACGAAGCTCGAGACCACGCTGCGAGTGGTGCTGCCCGCCGTCATGCCTTCGATTCTGACGGGCCTCATCCTGGCGATGGCTCGTGCCGCCGGTGAGGTGGCGCCGCTCATGATCACCGGCGTCGTCAAGCTCGCGCCGGCCCTGCCGGTGGACGGCTTCTGGCCGTTCGTCCACCTCGACCGGAAATTCATGCACTTGGGCTTTCACATCTACGACGTGGGCTTCCAGTCCCCCAACGTCGACGCGGCGCGCCCGATGGTCTTTGCCACGACGCTGCTCCTGCTCGGGATCGTTGTGCTCTTGAACCTGTTCGCCATCGGCATGCGTAACCGACTGCGCCGGAAGTATGCGACGGCCGCCGTTTAGGAGATAATCATGGTCGGCAACGTCCAGATCGTCGTGGGCCTGAACCCGGGAGCCGCCGTGGCATCGGTCATGGAGATGCCCATGGTCGAGATCGAGCAGGTCAACCTGTGGTACGGCAACAAGCAGGCCCTCAAGAACGTCAACATGTCGATCCCCAAGCACCGGATCACGGCCTACATCGGGCCTTCGGGCTGCGGGAAGAGCACGCTTCTGCGGTGCCTGAACCGGATGAACGACCTCGTGGACGGCGTCCGCGTCACCGGCCAGATCCGGATCGCCGGGCTGGACATCCATGATCCCAAGCTCGACGTGACGGAGCTCCGGAAGCGCGTGGGCATGGTGTTCCAGAAGTCGAACCCGTTCCCCAAGTCCATCTTCGAGAACGCGGCCTATGGGCCGCGCATCCTGGGTGTCAGCGCGCGGGGGGAGCTCGAGGCGATCGTGGAGCGGAGCCTCAAGGGAGCGGCGCTGTGGGATGAGGTCTCCGACCGGCTGCACGAGAGCGCGCTGGGGCTCTCGGGCGGGCAGCAGCAGCGCCTCTGCATCGCCCGCGCGATCGCCGTCGAGCCGGACGTGCTGCTCATGGACGAGCCGTGCTCGGCGCTGGACCCCATTGCCACGGCGAAGATCGAGGAGCTGATGCTGGAGCTGAAGTCCAGCTACACCATCGTGATCGTCACCCACAACATGCAGCAGGCCGCCCGGGTGTCGGACTACACGGGCTTCATGCTTCTGGGCGAGCTCGTCGAGGTCGGGGTGACCAAGGAGCTGTTCACGACGCCGAGGCACCCGAAGACCGAGGCGTACATCACCGGCCGGTTCGGCTAGATCGCGGAGGGTCTCATGGAGCGGCATTTCGAGGTCGAGCTTCAGGCGATCCGGGAGAAGCTCCTCGCCATGGGCAGCCTGGCCGAGGGGATGATCCACAAGAGCGTGCGGGCCCTGGTGGACCGGGACGAGGCGCTCGTGCAGGCCGTCCTCGCCCACGAGGAGGAGATGGACCTCCTGTGCATCGAGGTCGACGACCGGTGCTTCACTCGCCTCGCGCTCCAGCAGCCGATGGCGTCGGACCTGCGCTTCCTCGTCGCCAGCATCAAGATCAACAGCGACCTCGAGCGCATGGCGGACCAGGCCGTGAGCATCGCGTTGCGCGCGCAGGCCCTGATGCGGGAGCCTCAGGTCAAGCCGCTGATCGACATCCCCCGGATGGCCACGCTGGCCCAGGAGATGGTGCGCAAGAGCCTCGACGCCTTCGTGCGGCGGGACCCTGACCTGGCCCGCGCCGTGATCGAGGGCGACGACGAGGTCGACAGCCTGCGGGACCAGGTGTTCCGGGAGCTCCTGGTCTACATGATGGCCGACACGGCGACGATCCCGCGCGCGCTCGGCTTGATCCTGATCTCGCGCAATCTCGAGCGGATCGCCGACCACGCGACCAACATCGCGGAGGACGTGATCTACATCGTGCGGGGGGAAGACGTTCGGGAGCGCGGCGACAAGGAGCTGCGCAAGGGGCTGCGCGTCCCGGTAGGGCCGACACCGGCGCCCTCGTCGGGGTAGACTGGCATGGATCGCTTCGGGAGGAACCCGTGACGGCATAGGCTCGACGGACGCGACGCGGGAGCTCGGGGAGCGCCGAGCTGAGAGGGCGGCCAGAACGCCGCCGACCGCCGGAACCTGATCTGGGTAATGCCAGCGTAGGGACGCCAATGTCGCCAAGGTTGGATCTGGCGACACCGAGGGCGCTGGGGCTTCCCAGCGCCCTCCGTCGTTTCGCGCGCCAGCCGGGGCCGACTAGGGGCCCACCGGGAGAAGGGAGGGCTTGCCATGGCCACGGAGGTGATGCCGCCGCGAGGGCTCGAGCCGGTCGCCCGGGAGGCCCGTCAGCTCGGATTCTGGGGCTTCGCCGTGCTGTGGGGCGACCTGGGGATCGGGCTCCTGGTCCTTCTGGCCGGGAGCTTCCTGGTCCCCGCGCTGTCGCTGCCGCAGGCGCTCGGAGCCATCCTGGTCGGGAGCGTGGTCGGTGTCACGCTCCTGGCTGTCAGCGGGATCGTGGGGAGCCAGACGGGGCTGCCCACGATGGTCTGCCTCAGGCCGGCTCTCGGGCGGGGCGGATCCTACGTCGCGACCGGGATCAACGTCGTCCAGCTCCTGGGCTGGACCGTCTTCGAGCTCGTCATCATGGGCCACGCCGCCAACGCCGTCGTGCGCGGGCTGACCGGCTTCGATGCGGCGTGGCTCTGGACCGTGGTGTTCGGGGGCGCCGTCATCGCGCTGGGTCTCTGGGGGCCCGTGGCCGTCGTGCGCCAGTGGTTGACGAAGTTCGCGGTGGGGGCGGTCGCCGTGACGACGGCGTGGCTCACGTGGCGCGTGGTCGCGGTCGCGGACCTCGGAGCCCTCTGGGCCGCCCCGGCGGCGGGTGGTCTCTCGTTCTGGGGCGCCGTGGACATCGTGATCGCGATGCCGATCTCGTGGCTGCCGCTCGTCTCGGACTACAGCCGGTTCGCCCGGCGCCCCGCCCCGGCGTTCTGGGGCACCGCCGCCGGATACCTGGTCGCCAACGTCTGGTTCTACACGCTCGGCGCGCTGATTCTCCTCTCGGTCCGGACGAGCTACGACCCGAAGGCGTTCGTCGAGGCGATCGCGCTCCTGGCCGGGCCGCTGATCCTGCTCGTGCTCCTCGCGGACGAGACCGACGAGGCCTGGGCCGACCTCTACTCGTGCGCGGTCTCGATCCAGAACGCGCTCCCGGGCGCGTCCGCCCGGGCGCTGGTGGGGGCGCTCGGCGCCGTGTCGGTCCTGCTCGCCCTCGTCTTCGACGTCACGCGCTACGAGACCTTCCTCCTTCTGATCGGAGCCGTGTTCGTGCCGCTCTTCGGCGTGCTGGCCGCCGACTACTTCGTGGTGTGGCGGGGCCGTTACGACCCGGGGGCGCTCCTCGGAGCCACCCGGGCGGGCGGCGTCGTTCCCGGTGTGCGCTGGCAGGGGATGCTCGCCTGGGCGCTGGGTGTGGGAGCTTACCTCTGGATCGCGGGCCGGCTCGAGCCGCTCGGGCTGCCCGGCGTCCCGTTTGTCGGCGCGTCGCTTCCGAGTCTCGCGGTGGCGGTGCTGGCATATCTTGCCGTAGCGCGGGGAGCTGATGGAGGTAGCGCTCCGCGCCGCGTCTGACGGTGCGTCATCTGCCCCTGTCGAACCGTGGCGTGGAGCGGATGCGCCGATTGGGTCCTTCCTTTGGCTGATGTGACCCTCAGCCAATTGGCGGTTGACGGTGATCGAAGTATGACGAAAATGGCCTACATGGCTTTGAATCTCCAGCTGGACCGCGAGAGCCGCGTGCCGCTCGCCCGGCAGATCCAGGAACAGATCGAGCGGCTGATCCGCGAGGGGTGGCTCGCCCCCGGAGTGAAGCTGCCGGCGACGCGCGAGCTGGCCCGGGCTCTCGGGGTCAACCGCACGACCGTCTCGCTCGCCTACGAGGAGCTGGTGGCGGCCGGCCGGGCGCGGGCGCACGTGGGGCAGGGGACGTTCGTCGCCGCGCCGCCGGCGGATGGGGCGCGGGTTGCGCCCCCGGCCCGCGTGCCGCTCGACTGGTCGCGCCTGTTCTCGCGGAGCGCCCACATCGCGCGGTCGGGGGCCGAGCGGCGGACGGCGGTGCCAGCGGGCACGCCGCGCCCCGTGGTCTCCTTCGCCGAGGGCACGCCGGACAGCGGGCTGTTCCCGACCGACGCGTTCCGCCGGGTCCTCAACCAGGTCGTGCGGGCGGAGGGCGCGACGCTTCTCCAGTACCCGCCGGGTGGCGACGGCTACCCGCCGCTGCGCGCGTACCTCGCCACCTACCTCCTCCGGTTCGGCGTCGAGGCGCGCGCGGACGACATCCTCGTGGTCAACGGCTCCCAGCAGGGCTTCGACCTGATCGCGCGCACGTTCCTGGACCCGGGCGACGTCGTGGCCATGGAGCAGCCGACCTACCCCCGGGCGATCGACGTGTTCCGGGCGGCGGGCGCCCAGCTCGTGCCGGTTCCCTGGGATCGCGAGGGGCCATCCGCGGAGGCCCTGGAGCAGGTGCTCGCGCGCCACCGTCCGAAGCTCTTCTACTGCCAGCCGACCGCCCACAACCCGACCGGGGTGACGATGAGCCCCGAAGCGGCGCGGCGGATCCTCGACGTCGCCGCGCGTCACCACGTGCCGGTCGTCGAGGACGGCTTCGACGGGAGCCTCTACTACGGCGATCGCCGGCCGCTCCCGCTCCGGGCGCTCGACCGGGATGGCCTCGTCCTCTACATCGGCACGTTTTCGAAGGTCCTCTTCCCGGGCCTCCGGCTTGGCTGGCTGGTCGCGCCGCCGCCCGTCGTGGAGCGTCTCAAGGCGGCCAAGCAGCTCGCCGACCTGGGGACGAGCCCGCTCATCCAGGCCGCGGTCCATCGCTTCTGCGAGCGCCGGCTCCTGGACCGCCATGTCGCGCGGATCGCGCGGGAGTACGACCGGCGGCGGACCGCCTTGCTGACGGCGCTCGGGCGTCACATGCCGGAGGGCGTGTCCTGGACGGAGCCTCGGGGCGGCTTCTCCCTTCTCCTCACGCTGCCGGCGGGCTGCGACGCGACGGCGCTCCTGCCCCGCGCGCTGCGCCGGGGCGTGGGCTTCACCCCCGGGGCCCGGTTCTTCCTCGATGGGAGCGGTGAGGGCACGGCGCGGCTCTCGTTCTCCTCGGTGCCCGCGCGACGGATCGACGACGGCGTCCGCCGTCTCGGCGAGGCGATCTCCGACTGGCGGCGGAGCGGGAGCGCCCGCCCGGCGCCGGAGCGGCCGGAGCGGGTCGAAGCGCTGGTGGTGTGACCCGGGCCTGGGCCCGGGCGGACGAAAGGAGCGGCACCCCGATGATCGACACGAATGGCCTCAGGATCGCCGACCGGAAGCACATCGGCCTCGCCGAGATGCTCAAGGGCGGGGTGATCATGGACGTGACCAACGCCGAGCAGGCGCGCATCGCCGAGCAGGCCGGCGCGGCGTCGGTGATGGCGCTCGAGCGCGTTCCCGCCGACATCCGGCGCGATGGCGGCGTCGCGCGCATGGCCGCCGTCGGCAAGATCCGCGAGATCCAGCAGACGGTCAGCATCCCGGTGATGGCCAAGGCGCGGATCGGGCACTTCGTCGAGGCGCAGATCCTGGAGGCGGTCGGCGTCGACTTCATCGACGAATCGGAGGTCCTCACGCCGGCCGACGAGCACTTCCACATCGACAAGCTCGCGTTCCGCGTGCCGTTCGTCTGCGGCGCCCGGGACCTCGGCGAGGCGCTCCGGCGGATCGGTGAGGGCGCCGCCATGATCCGGACGAAGGGGGAGGCCGGCTCCGGCAACATCGTGGAGGCCGTCCGGCACATGCGCGCCCTCACCACGGGCGTCCGGCGCCTCGCGGCGCTCGGCGCCGAGGAGCTCATGGCGGAGGCGAAGGCGCTCGGCGCGCCCTACGACCTGGTCCGCTGGGTCGCGGCGAACCGGCGGCTGCCGGTGCCGAACTTCTCCGCCGGTGGCATCGCCACCCCCGCCGACGCGGCCCTCATGATGCAGCTCGGGGCCGAGGCGGTGTTCGTCGGCTCCGGGGTCTTCAAGTCGAGCGACCCGGAGAAGCGGGCGCGTGCCATCGTGCAGGCGACGACGCACTTCCGGGACCCGGACGTGCTCGCGCGAGTGAGCGAGGACCTGGGCGACGCGATGGCGGGTCTCGAGACGTCCAAGCTCGCGGCCGGGGAGCTCCTGCAGACCCGCGGGTGGTGAGGCGGTGAGGATCGGCGTCCTGGCCCTCCAGGGAGGCTTCGGGCTCCATGCCGCGGCGGTCCGGCGCGCGGGCGCCGAGCCTGTCGAGGTACGGAAGCCCGGCGCGCTCGACGACGTGGACGGCGTGATCCTCCCCGGCGGCGAGAGCACCACGCTCCTTCACCTGATGGATGCCTGGGACTTCGGGCCAGCCCTCCGCGCGTTCCACGCGGAGGGCCGGCCGCTCTTCGGCACGTGCGCCGGGCTGATCGTCCTCGCCCGGGAGGTGGAGAGCCCGCGCCAGCACGCCCTGGGACTGATCGACGTCACCGTGGAGCGCAACAGCTACGGCCGGCAGCGGGAGTCCTTTGAAGCGGTTGGCGAAGCCCTTGCCGAGACGGCGGCGGCCGCGCTCGGCGGCGGCGGGCCGCTGCGCATGGTCTTCATCCGCGCGCCGCGCATCTGCCGCGTGGGGCCCGGGGTCGAGGTGCTGGCCAGCCACGCCGGAGACCCGGTCCTCGCGCGAGAGGGCCCGGTCCTGGTCGCGACCTTCCACCCTGAGCTCACCGACGATCTGACGGTCCACCGGTACTTCTGCCGGATGGTGGAGGCACGAGTCCCCGCCGTCTGAGGCCGCGGGCGAGGCCGGCCCGCCCGGAACCACCGATCAGCCGACCTCGCCCGACCCTCCCGGGCTACAATTCAGCCGCGGCCAGCCGTGGCGAGCCGTGGCCAATCGTGGAGGAAAGCGCACGTGCCCCTGACGGTGCTCCTGGTGGAGGACGAGCGTGACATCGCCGGCCTCGTCCGCTATCACGTGGAGAAGGCGGGGATGCGGTGCGTCCACGCGGCCGATGGGGCGACCGCTCTCCGGCTCGCCCACGCGGAGCGACCGGACATCGTGATCCTGGACCTCATGCTGCCGGGACTCGACGGGCTCGAGGTCTGCCGCCAGCTCAGACGGGACGCCCTGACCCGGCGCCTGCCCATCATCATGCTGACCGCCCGGGGCGAGGAGGTGGACCGCGTGGTCGGCCTCGAGCTCGGCGCGGACGACTACGTCGTCAAGCCGTTCAGTCCCCGGGAGCTCGTCGCCCGGATCCGGGCAGTCCTTCGCCGCACCGAGGAGGCCTCGACGCCGGTCGGGCTCGCGACGGGCGACCTCCACGTCGACGAGGCGCGGCACGCCGTGACCGTGGCCGGCCGGCCCGTCGAGCTGACGGCCAAGGAGTTCGGGCTCCTCGCCGCGCTCATGCGGGCGGACGGGCGCGTACTCAGCCGCGACCAGCTCCTGGAGAACGTCTGGGGCTACGCCAACGCCGCCGAGATCGAGTCGCGCACCGTGGATGTCCACGTCCGGCGTCTCCGCGGGAAGCTCGGACCGGAAGCCCGCCGCATCGTGACGGTGAAGGCCGTGGGCTACCGGTTCGACGGCGAGGCGTGATGGCGCAGCGGGCGGAGCGGCGCCGCCTGGGATTCGCCGCGCGCGTGACGATCCTGCTGGGCGTGGTGGCCGGGCTCGGCGTTCTCGTCATGGGCGTGTACGTGAGCCGCGCGCTCGAGGCCCGGTCCGTCGCGCGCCTCCAGGGGACCCTCGTCACTCAGGCCGGCCTCCTGCAGGACGCGTTCGCGTCTCCGGGCGATGGCCCTGCGGGGGCGCGCGCGATCCAGGCGCGCGCCCAGCGCTACGCGCGGATCCTCGGAGGTCGGGTGACCGTGATCGGGCCCGATGGCACGGTCCTGGCCGAGTCCGACCGCGAGTCCGTGCGCGAGATCGAGAATCATGCCGAGCGCCCTGAAGTCCGCCGGGCCCTGGCCGGGGGCGTCGGCAGCGACGTGCGCCGGAGCGCGACCGTCGGCCGCGATCTCCTGTACGTGGCGGTTCCGCTCGAGCGCGAAGGTCGCCCGCGAGCGGTCCTCCGGCTCGCGCTGCCGACCCGAGAGGTCGACGAGGCCCGGGGACTGGTCCGCGCCACCGTCGTGGCCGGGGCGCTCCTGGCGTTCGCGGTCGCGGTGTTGGTGGGACTCTTCGTGAGCCGGCGCGTGACGCGGCCGCTCCGGGGGATGGAGCACGCGGCCCGGCGCATGGCCGAGGGAGACTTCGGGCAGACGGTGCCGGTCTCGGGCAACGACGAGATCGCCGCGCTCGGGGTCGCGCTCAACCGAACGGCGGTGGCGCTCCGCGAGAAGATCGAGCGCCTGGCCGACGAGCAGGCCAAGGTGCGCACGATCCTCGACGGGATGATCGAGGGCGTGGTCGCGCTGGACGACCGGGGTCGCGTCCTCCTGCTCAACCCGGCGGCCCGCGCGATGTTCGGCGTGGAGAACGGGGGCCCCGAGGGCCGCTCCTTCCTCGAGGTGATCCGGCAGAAGGGGCTCCTCGACCTGGTCGAGCAGGTCCGGACCGCCGGCTCACCCGAGCGGGCCGAGCTCGAGCTGGGTCCACCGGTGAACCGCGTCGTCGCGGCGCGCGGGGCGACGCTCGGGCTCGGGCCGGGCGCGGCGGGCGTCCTCCTGGTGCTCCACGACGTGACCGAGCTCCGCCGGCTTGAGCGGGTGCGGAGCGAGTTCGTGGCCAACGTCTCGCACGAGCTCAGGACGCCGCTCACCTGCATCAAGGGATACCTCGAGACGCTCCTCGACGGCGCGCTCGACGACCGGGCGCACGCGCGCCGGTTCCTGGAGGTCGCCGGGACGCACGCCGAGCGGCTCGACCGGTTGATCGACGATCTCTTGGAGCTGTCGAACATCGAGAGCGGCCGCGTGACCATGGCACCGATGCGGCTGGAGCTGGGCGACGTCGTCGGGGGCGTCGCCGCCATGTTCGAGCGGCAGGCCGCCCAGCAGGGGCTGGCGTTCGAGCGCGCGGTGCCGGCCGGACTCGCCGTCCGCGCGGACCGGGACCGGCTCGTCCAGATCCTCGTGAACCTGGTGGACAACGCCGTCAAGTTCACGCCCGAGGGCGGATCGATCCGCATCGAGGCCGCGCCCGCCCCGGGCGGGCGAGTCGAGATCCGCGTGTGCGACACCGGCATCGGGATCCCGTCGACGGACCTCCCGCGGATCACCGAGCGCTTCTATCGCGTGGACAAGACGCGGTCGCGCGAGATCGGGGGCACCGGTCTCGGACTGGCGATCGTCAAGCACCTGGTCCAGGCCCATGGGGGGGAGCTTCGGATCGAGAGCGCCCTCGGGCACGGCACCACCGTGAGCTTCACCGTGCCCGCGGGCGAGGGACCCGCCGCGCCCTGAGCGCCGACGCGTGGGGGATCGAGGACGGGTTCATCGACACCCGCGGGGCCTGGCGCCTGACGGGGACGGAGGCGCGCACCCGGATCCGTGAGGCGATGGGCGCGACCGGCGAGGCGCCGTCGCCCGCCGGCCCGCTGATCCACCGGCGTGGCCAGCCGCTTCCCGTGGTCACGGGCGCGGTCGAGCTCGTCCTGGACGATGGGACGGTCCTGCGGGCGGACGACGGCTTGCCGCCGGATCTTCCGCTCGGCTACCACGAGCTGAGACCCCTCGACGGACGACCCGCGCGGCGGCTCGTCGTCGCCCCCGCGCGATGTCACCTGCCGGAGGGGCTCCGGACGTGGGGCTGGGCGATCCAGCTCTACGCGCTCCGGTCTCGCGACAGCTGGGGGATCGGCGATCTCGGGGATCTCCGGCGGCTCGCCGAGTGGTCCGCGAGCGCGCTGGGGGCGGGCGCGGTTCTCCTGAATCCGCTTCATGCCCCCCTTCCGCTCGTGCCCCAGGAGCCGAGCCCCTACTTTCCCTCGAGCCGCCGCTACCGGAATCCGCTCTACCTCCGGGTCGAGGAGGTGTCTGGTGCGGTGGACGCGGGGGGGCTCGATCTGGCGCAGCTGGTGGCCCAGGGACGTGCCCTCGCGGCCGGCCGCCGGATCGACCGCGACGCCGTGTTCCGACTGAAGATGGCGGCGCTCGACGGCCTGTGGGGGCGGACGCGGGAGGCCGGCGGCGACGCGGCGGGCCTGGCTCGTTACCGCGCGCAGGAGGGGCGGGCCCTCGACGAGTTCGCCACCTTCTGCGCGCTCGCCGAGCGGCACCGCGCAGGCTGGCGCCGCTGGCCGGCGGAGCACCGGCATCCCTCGTCGCCGGCGGTTGCGCGCTTCGCCGCCGAGCACGCGGGCCGCGTCGCCTTCCATGCCTGGCTCCAGTGGCTGCTCGACGAGCAGCTGGCCCGGGCGGGGGCCGCGCTCAGGCTCGTGACCGACCTCGCCATCGGGTTCGACGGCGAGGGCGCCGACGCCTGGGCCTGGCAGGACGTGCTGGCCCAGAGCGTCACGATCGGGGCCCCGCCCGACGACTTCGCGGTCGACGGGCAGGACTGGGGCTTGCCGCCGTTCGTGCCGCATCGGCTGCGCGCGGCGGGATACGGGCCGTTCGTCGAGACGGTGCGTACCGGTCTCCGGCACGCTGGCGGAATGCGCGTGGACCACGTCATGGGACTTTTCCGGCTCTACTGGGTGCCGGGTGGGGCGACGGCCAGGGACGGCGCGTACGTCCGGTATCCGACCGACGACCTCCTGGCGATTTTGGCGCTGGAGAGCGAGCGCGCCCGCGCGCTCGTGATCGGCGAGGATCTGGGCACGGTCGAGCCCGGCGTGCGCGAGCGGCTCCTCGCCGAGCGGATCCTGTCGACTCGTGTTCTCTGGTTCGAGCCCGGGCCGCCGGCCAGCTATCCCGCGCTGTCGCTGGCCGCGGTCACCACGCACGACCTCCCGACCGTGCGGGGGGTCTGGACCGGCAGCGATCTGAAGGAGCAGCGGGCCGTCGGGCTCACCCCGAACGCGGCGGCGACGGAGGCGCTCCGGGCACGCCTCCACGAGCTGACGGGGCTCCGAGGCGATGCGACGCCGGCCGCGATCACGCTCGCCGTCCACCGGCGACTGGCGGAAGCGCCCTCGGCCGTGATCGCGGCGACGCTGGAGGACGCCCTCGGCGTGGCCGAGCGGCCGAACCTTCCCGGCACGACCGTCGAGCGTCGCGCCAACTGGTCACTCGCGCTGCCGGATTCGCTCGAGGAAATCCAGGAGGACCCGCGTCCTCGCACGCTCGCCGGCATCCTTGGGCGGCGGACCGCACCGGATCCCGGCGCCGGAGCGGCGGGGCAGCGCTGACGCGGCCGGCCTCGGAGGGCGCGGAGCTTGCGCCGCCCGGTTGGCGCGGCGGATACTAGCGGGCGTGGGCGACAGGCGCATCCGTGCCCGCGTGATCCAGGGGGCCGTGCTGGCGCTGACGGTCCTCGTCGCCGCGACTCCGGCCGATGAGAGACTCCACGACTTCGTGTTCCGCCACGTCGTCTCGCACGAGGCCCGCCTCCTGGCGAACGGTTTCACGCTCCTCGGCACGACCGAGGTGGCGACCGTCGGCCTCCTGGGGCTCGGTGGCCTCGCGTATCGCGGAGCCGACGCGGCCATGTGGCGAGCTGCGATCGGCGGGGTCACCGGCGTCGTGCTGGCCGGCCTGGCGACGCAGGCGGTGAAGCACGTCGCGTGCCGGGCGCGCCCGCGACTGGTCGAGGGCTGGGGCGTCGGCACCGCCCCGATCCCCGACGCGCCTGCGCGCCGTGGCTTCTTCCACTGGCCCTGCTGGGCGACTCCCAACTACCAGGGCTTTCCGTCGGGCCATGCGGCGACGGCGTTCGCCGCCGCGGCCGCGCTCGTGGGCTGGGCGCCCGCGCGGGGCCGGGCGTGGGTCCTCGTCGTGGCCTCAGGGGTGGGCGCATCACGGATCGTGCTCAACGCCCACTTCCTGTCGGACGTCCTCGGCGGCGGGCTCGTGGGCTGGTGGGCCGGCGAGGCGGGCGTCCGCCTGGTGGCGCGCTACCTGACGCCTCGCTGGCGCGTGCGCACTCCGGGAGGCGTCCCCGGAAAGCAGGCCGCCGCGTGATCCCGCGCTGCCTCGTCATCCATCCCGGGGCGCTCGGTGACGTGCTTCTGGCCGGGCCGGCGCTGGCCCACCTGCGGCAACTCGGTTACGGCACGACACTGGGCGTCATGCCACGGCTGGTGGGGCTGTTCGCGGGCTCGGGCCTCGTCGACGCCGCGCAGGACCTCGACAGCCTCGCGCTTCACCGGCTGTTCGTCGACTCGCCTGAGCCCGCGGCGCTCCGCCCGGTCGCGGGGTACGACGCCATCGTCTCGTGGCTCGGGGCGGGGGACCCGGCCTTCGGGGCGAGCCTCGCCCGGCTGGGGTGTCCGATGGTGGTCGCGCGCGCGGCGCCGCCGGCGGGCGCGCGGCGCCACGTGAGCCAGCACCTCCTCGAGACCCTGGCGCCGCTCGGCCCCGTCCCGCCCGAGATGCCGCGGGCCCGGTTGGACGTGAGCGATGTGGACCGGCGGGCGGCGGAGACGTGGCTCGGCGCTCGCGGGCTCCGCCCGGGGGAGGCCGTGGTGCTCCAGCCGGGCGCGGGCAGCGCGGCCAAGGCGTGGCCGGGCTTCGGATCGCTGGCGAGACGCCTTCGCGACACCGGCATGGCGGTGGCCGCCTTGGCCGGGCCCGCCGACGGCGTCGCCGTGGAGCGCCTCATCGGGACCGGCGCGCTGGCCGAGGATGCGCTGGCGCGCGACTGGCCACTCTCGCGGGTCGCGGCGCTCCTCTCGGTGGCCCGGGCCGCGGTGGGGAACGACTCGGGCCCGACTCACCTCGCCGCAGCGGTCGGGTGCCCGACGGTGGCTCTGTTCGGGCCCACCGATCCCGCCGTGTGGGCGCCCCTCGGACAGCACGTGCGCGTGCTGTCGGGCGGATCCTCCGACGCCCCGTGGACGGGAGTCACGGTCGATCGGGTGGAGGCGGCCCTCCGCGCGCTCCTGGCCGATCGCGGTATCGCGCCTCGATGCGAGCCCACCCGCGCCGCCGTCGAGTCAGCATGGCCGTGATCGAGATCCGTCCCCCGCGCCCGGGCGATCAGCGCGCGTGCGCCGAGCTGGCGGCGCTCGTCATCGGCCCGGACCGCGCGGGCCCGTTCGTCAAGGCGCACCTCGAGATGCACCACCTGATCGTCGTGGAGGCGGAGGACACGGTGGTCGGACTCGGCGCCTACCGCACGGACTGGTTCCAGTGCACGTTCGTCTCCCTGGTGGTCGTAGAGGAGCGGTATCGGCGGCGGGGCATTGCGCGCGAGCTCTTTCGCACGATCGAGGCGGTCTCCCCGACGCCGCGTATCTTCTCGTCCGTGGAGGAGACGAACGGGCCGGCCATCCGCATGCACACCGCCCTCGGGTTCGCGCCGAGCGGCCACATCGACAACCTGCCGCAGGGGACGCGGGAGCTCCTCTTCTACCGCCGCGTCCCGCCCCGCCGGATCTAGATGCGCGCGCGACGGCCCGGTCCGCCCGTGCCCCGCGGCACCGGTCGGCCGCGCCGGGACCGGCGCACGATGCGGCGGGGCGGGGAGGGGGCGGCGGGGGAGCTGAACCGGGTGGTGAGCGGCTGGCCGGGAGTCCGGATCACGCCGATGTTTGGCCGGTTCGGCTACTTCTTCGGCGAGCGGCTGTTCGGCTGCTACCCGATCCAGCCTCGCGCCCACGACCTCTGGGTTCGTCTGTCGAGGCACGATCAGGCGCGCGCCCTCGCGACCTCAGGGGTGCGGCCCCACCGGCGGTTCGCGGGCCGGGGCTGGATCGAGTGCGACGTCCCCGAGCCCGAGGCCGTGCCCCGGGCGCTGCGCTGGCTCCGGCGCGCGTACGAGCACGCCACCCGCGCGCCGGCCGACGATACTGACGATCGTATGGACGCGGGTCATCACGCCGATTAGCATGAGGCCATGAGCAAGGCGCGTCGCATCACGGCGAACCTTCCGGAGGAGCTCCTGCGGGACGCCATGGAGGTGAGCGGCAAGGGCATCACCGACACGCTCGTCGCGGGGCTCCAGCTCGTCCGGCAAAGCCGGGCCCACGACCGGGCGATGGCGCTCCGGGGCAAGGTCAGGCTCCACATCGACCTGGACGAGTCGCGTGAGCGGCGTCGTTGACACCTCGGCCTGGATCGATTTCTTCGCCGGCCGGGCCGTGCCCTCGCTGGAGGAGGCCCTCGCCCATGGGAGCGCGTCCTGCCGCCTCTGGTCGTGGCGGAGCTGCTGAGCGGAGCCAGCCGACCAAGAGACCGCGACTCCATCGTCGGGCTGATGCGGGAGCTCCTGCTGCACGAGACCCCGCTCGGCCACTGGCTGCGGGTCGGCGACCTTCGCCGGCGACTTCGAGACCGGGGGTTGGCCGTGTCGACACCCGATGCCCATGTGGCCCAGTGCGCCCTGGACCGAGACGCGGTGCTCCTGTCCCGCGACAGGGTGTTCGCGCGGATCGCGGCCATCGCGAAGCTGCGGCTGAGGACCTCGTGATCCCGCGCCGGATCCGGCGGACGCCGTGACACGCGGGACGCACGCCTCGGTCTGCCCCCACGACTGCCCCTCCGCCTGCGCGCTCGAGGTGACGACCGAGGACGGACGGATCGTCGACGTGGCCGGCGACCGGGCGCATCCCTTCACGCGGGGCGTGATCTGCGGCAAGGTCCACGACTACGCCGAGCGCGTCTACTCCCCGCTCCGCGTGCTCCGCCCGATGCGGCGCGTGGGCCCGAAGGGGGCCGCCGAGTTCGAGCCCATCTCCTGGGACGACGCGATCGAGGAGATCGCCCACCGGTTCACCCGGGTGGCCGCCCAGTGGGGTCCCGAGGCCATCCTGCCGTTCTCGTACGCGGGAACGCTCGGCCGCATCCAGTACCATGCCGGCCACCCGTTCTTCCACGCGCTCGGGGCCAGCCAGCTCGATCGGACCATCTGCGTGTCGACCGCCTACGCCGGGTGGCAGGCGACACTCGGCACGGTCGCCGGGAACGACGCCGAGCAGATGGTGGGCGCCGACCTCGTGATCCTCTGGGGGATCAACGCCGCCTACACCCACATCAACCTGATGACGCTGGTCAAGGACGCGCGGGCACGAGGGGCGCACATCGTCTGCATCGACCCCTACCGGACCCGGACGGCCAAGCAAGCGGACGAGCACCTCATGATCCGTTCCGGCACGGACGGGGCCCTCGCGCTCGGCATGATGCACGTGCTCATCCGGGAGGACCTCCTGGACCACGGCTACATCGCCCGCGCGACGCTCGGGTTCGAGGCCCTGCGGGAGCATGTGAGCGCCTACCCGCCCGAGCGCGTGGCGGCGATCACGGGGCTGCCCGCGGGCCGGATCGTCGACCTGGCGCGGCGCTATGGACGGACGCGGTCCGCTTACATCCGCGTGGGCATCGGGCTCTCGCGGCACGAGAACGGCGGCATGACCTGCCGGACCATCGCGTGCCTGCCCGCGCTGACCGGCGCCTATGCCCACCCGCACGGCGGCGCGCTCCTTGGCAGCTCGGGCGCCTTCGGCTCGGGGGGCGAAACGGTCCTCGAGCGGCGCGATCTCCTCCCGTCGCCACCGCCGCGCTCGATCAACATGATCCAGCTGGGACGGGCGCTGACGGATCGGGACCTCCGGCCGCCCGTGATGGCGCTCTACGTGTACAACTCGAACCCGGCGGCGGTCTGCCCGAACTCGAGCCTCGTGCTGGAGGGGCTCGCCCGCGAGGATCTCTTCACCGTCGTGCACGAGCAGGTCCAGACGGACACGGCCGACTACGCGGATCTCGTCCTTCCGGCGACCACCAGCATGGAGCACCTCGACGTCTACCGGTCCTTCGGCCACCTCTACCTCCAGCTGGCGGAGCCGGTGGTCGCGCCTCTGGGAGAGGCCCGGTCGAACTGGGAGGTGTTCGGCCAGCTCGCCCGCGCGATGGGGATGCGCGACCGGCACTACGCGACGCCGCTCCCGGAGCTGATCGACGCCTATCTCCGCGGCGCCGGGCCGGTGGCCGAGGGCGTGACCCATGAGCGACTTCAGGCCGAGCGCTCGGCGCGGCTCGCCGTCCCCCGGCCGTTCCTGCCGTTCGCCGACGGCGCGCCCACGCCTTCGGGGCGCGTGGAGTTCTACGCGGAGGCACTGCTCGCGCGGGGGCTGCCTGCCTTGCCCACCTACGTTCCGCTCCGGGAGAGCCGGGACAACCCGGTCGTCGGGACGCGCTACCCGCTTCGCTGCCACGTCCCGCCGAACCGGTTCTTCCTGAACTCGTCGTTCAGCCAGTCCACGCTCCTCCGAGTGCGCCAGGGCGGCCCCACCGTGCTCGTCCATCCCGACGACGCGGCGACCCGGCAGATCGAATCGGGAGCTCTGGTCGCCCTCGCCAACGACCGGGGCCGGGCGCTCTTCACCGCGGTCCTGTCGGACGACACACCGCCCGGGCAGGTGGTCGTCGAGGGCATCTGGTGGCACAAGTTCATGCCGGGGGGCCGGGGGGTCAACGTCCTCACGTCCGATGGTCTCGCCGACATGGGTGGGGGCCCGGCGTTCCACTCGACGATGGTGGAGATGTTCCCAGCTGACCCATCGGAGGCAACCTTCTCCGGGCATGCCCAGCACGAGGCCCCACGAATCACGGAATGACCCCGAATGGGGCTCCCGGGGGTTCGCCACGGTTCGGTCCTGGCTCATCCTGGCTCGAAGCAAGATTGACGTAAAGCATTGATTCTATGGGTGCGTCTGATTATTCCACTGCGCACTGTCCAAGCGGGGCCTCGGAGGCTTTTCACGCAACGGGGGTTGCGGGGTCTTCATTCGTGATGAGCGACCGGAGCTTCGAGGCTCTGATGGCCGACCACCATGCCGAAATCTATCGATACGTCCTCCGGGTGACGGGGCGGCGGCAGGACGCCGACGACCTCTCGCAGGAGACGTTCCTGCGCGCGTTCCGGGCCCACCGGGCGCTGCCACCCGACGCCAACCAGCGAGCCTGGCTCTTCGCCATCGCGACGAACCTCACCCGGAACCACTTCCGCTCCCAGAAGCGGCGCCGGGTCGCCTACGCGGCGGTCGTGACGGAGACCCGGGATGTTGACGAGGACCGACCGGACGGAATGAGCATCTCCCGGGAGATCGGGGCCGCCGTGGACCAGGTGGTCTCGGGTCTCCCGCTCCGGCAGCGTCTGGCCTTCCTCCAGCGGAAGGTCCACGGGCTCGACTACGACGCGATTGGCCAGAGCCTCCAGTGCTCGGCGGAGACGGCCCGAGCTCACGTATTCCAGGCCCTCCGCAAGGTCCGCCGCGCCCTCGAGGGTCGCGAGCTGATCGGGAAGGAGTTCGTGGCGTGAAGACGAGGCCGGAGGGCTGCAGGGCGATCGAGCCGGACCTGGTCGCCGCGGCGATCGGCGAATCGGACCCCATCGCCGAGGGGCGAGTGACCGCGCACGTTGCGAAGTGCGAGCCGTGCCGGACCGATCATGCCGGCTACCGCGCAATCGACCGCGAGCTCGGGCGGATGCAGGCGGCGCCCGTCGACTCCCAGGGTGCGCTCCGGTCGCGGGAGCGGCTGGAAGCACGGCTCGGCGACATCCGGAGCCGGATCGTGTCCTATCGGGTCTTCGACTCCTCGCTGGGGCCAATCCTGCTGGCGCACTCGGAGCAGGGCGTGGTGCTTCTCGAGTACCTGCGCGGGTCCGCCGATCTCGCGGCCTCGCGCCTTGCCCGCATGCGGGGGATCGAGGCGGTCGAGGACGATGGCGCGGCCGAGGGGCTCTACCGGGACTTCCTGGCGTACGTGGAGGGGCGGGCGCAGCGGCTGCCGTGGTCGCTCGATCTCCGACTGGCCCGGAGCCCGTTCCAGCGGAAGGTGCTCGAGCACACGGCCCAGATCCCGTACGGCGCAGTCGTCTCGTACAAGCGGCTGGCGAGCGACCTCGGGCAGCCGCGCGCCGTGCGCGCCGTGGCGCAGGCGCTCCGCTGGAACCCGGTTCCGATCGCGATCCCGTGCCACCGCGTGGTCGGAGCCAGCGGGCTCCTCACGGGGTACGCCGGCGGCGAGACCACCCGGAAGCGGCAGCTCCTCAGCACCGAGGGCGTGCCCATGGTGCCGGCGCACGAGGACTTCGCGATCGCGCGCGGGGCGATGTACATCATCGCACCCGGGGACAGCGAGTACTGCATCCCGAGCTGCGCGTCCACGGAGACGCTCCAGTCCGGGCTTCTGACGTACTTCGGCTCCCGGATCCGCGCCGAGGCGGCGGGACACAATCCCTGCACGACGTGCCGGCCCGACCTCCACCCGCTCCACGAGGTCGCCTGACGACCGGCACCGTACCGCATTCTGCCGTTCCGGCGGACGAGGTCCTGTTTCCAGGCTTCCGCCGCGAGCGTCTCCGGACGCGCGAGACGGACATTCATGCCGTCGTGGGTGGCCAGGGGCCGCCGGTGCTCCTCCTCCACGGGTATCCCCAGACGCACGCGTGCTGGCACCGGATCGCACCGGCGCTGGCGTCCCGCTTCACGGTGGTCTGCCCGGACCTCCGCGGCTACGGAGACAGCGGGTGCCCGCCCTCGGACCCGGAGCACCGCGCGTACGCCAAGCGGGCCATGGCGCAGGATCAGGTCGAGGTGATGGCGCAGCTCGGATTCCAGCGTTTCGCCGTGGTCGGCCACGACCGGGGTGGGCGCGTCGCGTACCGGCTGGCGCTCGACCGGCCGGAGCGGGTGACGCGCCTGGCCGTGCTGGACATCGTTCCGACCCTGGAGACCTGGGCGCGGATGGACCGGAGCGGCGGCCTGGCGTCCTACCACTGGCTCTTCCTGGCGCAGCCCGCCGATCTGCCCGAGCGCCTGATCGGCGCCGACCCGGACTACTTCCTCCGGTGGACGCTCCGGAGTTGGGCCGAGCGGCCCGACTCGTTCGACGCCCGGGCGCTCGCCGAGTACCAGCGAGCGTTCCGGGACCCGGCGGTCATCCACGCCACCTGCGAGGACTACCGGGCCGGGGCCACCGTCGACCTGCGGGACGACGCGGCCGACCGGGACCACCGCCGGATCACCTGCCCGGTCCTTGCCCTCTGGGGCGTGCGCCGGCCGTCGGGCCGCGAGTGGGACCCGATCGCGATCTGGCGCGACTGGGCGAGTGACGTCCGCGGCCAGGCGATCCGGTGCGGCCACTTCCTGCCGGAGGAAGCCCCCACGGAGACCCTCGCCGCCCTCGAGCCGTTCCTCGCCGCGTAGCCGGCTCCCTCCCGGGCTTTCCTGACCCTCCGGCCGTTTCACACGGCCTCCCTCACGGTGTCTCAACAGGCAGGAGGAGGCCGGACATGCTGACTACCGCACTCATGGTTCTGACGATGTTCTCGCCCGTCCTCGTGGTTCTGGCGCTG
The DNA here is from genome assembly GCA_963812945.1 of uncultured Candidatus Rokubacteria bacterium. Classification (GTDB taxonomy): domain Bacteria; phylum Methylomirabilota; class Methylomirabilia; order Rokubacteriales; family DASRDR01; genus DASRDR01. Next base: position 612,294 of record CAWEXD010000008.1, read on the forward strand.
TTGGCCCTCGCCGCCTGGCGGGACCGTCGCCGGGAGGCGATGATCGCGCGTCAGATCGGTCTCACCGATGCCATCGCCGATCAGCTCGGTGCGATCGTGGCGCCCGTCGTGACGAAGCCCCTTGGGCGGCCGTGGCGGGTGGACATCCACGTGCCGGTTGGCCGGCCCGCGACGGTGAGCCGCATCGTGGGCATCGCGCACGACACCCTGACGCGGATGGGCGCCGGGCGGTACGAGCTGGTCCTCACCCCGGACCCGGTGTCGGCCGGTCCGCTGGCGCCCGCGCCCCGTTCCGCGCGGCGGCTCCAGGCTGCGTGAGGGCTGCCATGCTGAATCTGATGCTCGTGACTGGACTCGGGGTCGCGATCGCCGGGGTGTTCCAGACCACCGCCCGGCGGCAGCGCCGACGCGCGTCGGCCGTGGCGCTGCTCCAAGAGGGGATGGCAGGATTCAAGGGCGACGACGCCGCGGCGGTTCGCGCGGAGTTCCGGCGGAGCGGCGTCTTCCTGCCGGAGCGGCGGCACCCCGGCGGATTCGCGTAGGCCGGATCCGGGAGACGGAGATGACGGGCGGGCCGCCGCGCGCGGCTCGCCCGCGCTCTTTTCCGGGCGGCTGGATCAGGAGGTCACCTCGGTCCCCGGCGGGAGACTGTAGAGGCGCCGCATCATGCGGACCACGTTCGGCGTGATGGTCAGCACGCAGCAGGTCGACCGCATCAGCCCGCTCTTGACGTGGCCCGCGAAGCCGAGGCAGTGGCCGATCTCGTGTCGTAGCGTCGCGCGGACCGCCGATTCGCCGAGAGAAGCCAGGCTCTCGTCCAGGACGATCGCGCACCGCCGGATCTCGCCGCTCGGGAGCACCTCCGGTAGCTCGAGGCGCCGGGCCGGGACACCCGTGGCACGTACCTGTCTGAGAAGGCGCGCCCCCGTTCCCTGGCGCCCCTGGAAGTACGGGTCAGCGAGCCCGATCGTGGTCCCGGGCAGGTCGTCCGCCGCGAAGAAGATGCCGCTCTGCGGCACCTTCCTCGTGGGGCCCAGAGGCTGGTAGAGGGACGCCCCCACCCCGAGGGGCCCCTCCCATGCCCGGGCCTCTGCGGCGAGGATGTGATCGAGCTCCGGGTCCCCGGTGACGTGGATCGGGATCGGCGTCACCCAGCGACCGGTGCGCCCGCCGAAGAAGGCGGCATTGTGATCGTAGAGAAAGCGGTCCCGCAACCCGAGGGTGACGTTCCGCTTGCCCTGGGCGGCCTGCTGGTCCACCGTCCCCTGGGGCCCCGTCGCCCCGCTGGAACTGCCGCCGCAGCCCGCCACCAGCTGCGCCGCCAGGCCGACCGCCACCGCTCCCGCCAACGCGACTGTCCGTGTCATGGGCCCCCCAGGGGAGCGAAGTTGGCAACGTGGCGAACACCGTAGAGACCTGGATGTCCCCTGTAAGAGCGCATCGACTCAAAACTTCGGTTACCGAAGGGAGCCCCACCCCCCCCTGGAAGGCCGCTCCTGGAGGCGCCTAGAGGTGGCTCTGGCAACTCTGAGTTTTGAGGTGACGAGAACCCGGAGGGTAACCCTCAGTCATGAGCGGCGACGGCAGCCGATGGGGGGGGAGGAGGGGCCGGGAAGGGCCCTCGGGGAGGGGGACCGTGACGCCCCGCCGCGACTCCCGGACCGGAGGCTCGCGGCTCAGGCGCCGTTCGAGGACTCGTCCGGCTCCGGGAGCGCGTAGCGGTAGGTCTTGCCCGCGTAGTTCCGGAGCACGATCTCGCGGTCCGTGACCGACTGCACGTAGTCGGGCAGGAGCGGGATCTTCCCTCCGCCGCCCGGCGCGTCGATGACGTAGTGCGGGACGGCGAGCCCCGATGTCCATCCCCGGAGGGCTGCGATGATCTCCAGCCCCTTCTTGACCGACGTGCGAAAGTGCTCCGCGCCGGCGACGAGGTCGGCCTGGTAGAGGTAGTACGGTCGGACCCGGCACTTCAGGAGCTCCTGCATGAGGCGCTTCATGATCTCCGGATCGTCGTTCACGCCCTTCAGGAGCACGGTTTGGCTGCCCAGCGGACAGCCGGCATCGGCAATCCTCGCCAGCGCCGCCCGGGTCGCCGGCGTCAGCTCGTCGGGGTGATTGACGTGCACGTTCACGAACACCGGGTGGTATTTCTTGATCGTCTCGCAGAGCGCGGGCGTGATGCGTTCGGGCAGCTGCGAGGGAATCCGGGTGTGGATGCGCACGATCTCGACGTGGGGGATCGCCCGGAGCTTGCCGAGGAAGTACTCGACCCGACGGTCCGAGAGCATGAGCGGATCCCCGCCCGAGAGGGCGACGTCGCGGACCTCGGTGTGTCGGTGGATGTAGTCGAACGCCGCGTCGAACTGACCGAGGGGAATCTTCTCGGGATCCCCCACCTTGCGCCGCCGGGTGCAGAAGCGGCAGTAGGCCGCGCACACCGGGCTGACCAGGAAGAGGACGCGATCGGGGTAGCGGTGGGTGATGTTCGGCACCGGTGAGTCCGCGTCCTCGCTGAGCGAATCTACGATCCCGTCCACCACCTCGTTTTCCTCGGGTGTCGGGACGTACTGCAGCCAGAATGGGTCTCCTGGCTTCTGGAGGAGTTGGAGCACTTCGGGCGTGATGCGGAGGTTGAAGCGATCGATCGCCCGCTGCACGGCGTCCCGGTCCACATGCTCGATCCCGAAGCGCTCGACGAGCTCGCCGACCGTGGTGACCGATTCGTGGAGGCTCTCTTGCCAGTGCGTCACGTCGACCTCGTCCCCCTGGGCTCACGCGGGCCGGCGGCCAGCGCAAGGTGTTGGGTGTACGGCATGCCCTCCATCGGGCGCCGAGCGTGGACGAGCCCCGGCAGGGAAGCCGGGCCCGGGGTCGCCCCCCGGCGAGTCCGGGCAAGGGCCTCGTCCACGATCCGAGCGATCAAGTCGACGTAGCTCCAGCCGGCGGCAGCCGCCTGGCGCGCCAATCCGGCGCTCTCGCCGAGGTCCGGATTGGGGTTCACGTCGGTGACGAACGTCGTGCCTCGGCCGTCGACGCGGACGTCGATGCGGCCGTACCCCGCCCCCTCGACCGCAGCCCAGACCCGCTCGGCCAGCCGAGTCAGGTCTCGGGCCAGGCGCGCCGGCAGGCGCGCGGGGCATACCGGCACGGTTCCGCGCTCCTCCGGGCTGCCGTAGTCCCACTTCGCGGCGTACGAGACGATCGGCGGCAGCCCGCGGGGCATGGTCGTGAAGTCGATCTCGGCGTGCGGGAGCACCCGCCCGCCCACGATGGCGAGGTTGAATTCCCGGCCCCGGATGAACCGCTGGACGAGCATCGGGCCCCACTGCTGGCACGTCTGCGACAGGACGGCTTCCAGCGCGGCGCGATCGCGGACGACCGAGTCGGAGCTGATCCCGAACGATCCGTCCTCGGCGGCGGGCTTCACGATGGCCGGGTACCGGCGCCAGGGTCCCGGCGCCACGTCCGGGCGCGCCAGCATCCAGGGAGGAACCGGTATGCCATGGGCCCGGAGGACGGCGTTCGCGCGGTCCTTCCTGAGGCACAGCGCGAGCATCTCCGACGGGGCGCCGGTCAGAGGGATGCCCAGGAGCTCGACCAAGGCGGCAGCGGCGGGCTCCCCGGCCGCCTGGTTGTTCATCCCCTCGCAGAGGTTGAAGACCAGCTGGAAGCGTCCGTTCGCCAGCTCCGCAACCCAGTCTGTCGGGTTTCCGCTGAACTCGACGGCTACCGGGTCGTAGCCGAGCGCCCGGAGGGCCATCTTCACCGGACCTGGGCTGCCAGGGGCGCTTGGAGTGCCCATCGACTGCGCCGTCGCTTCCGACTGGGCGTCGGTGATGACGGCGACCCGAGGCCGCCCCCGCATCGTCGGCCGCCGGGGACGCGGCCTAGACGGTAATCCCATAGCGCGCGGCACCGGCGGACAGCACGGCCCGGATCATGGCCCCGTAGTCCAGACCAGCCGCCCGGGCGGCCTTCGGGAAGCAGGAGTTCATCTCGGGATCGGGCAACACACCCGGCAGGGGGTTCACCTCGATGATGTGCGGCACCCCGCGGCCATCGCACCGGACGTCGATGCGAGCCCAGTCGCGGCAGCGCAGCACCCGGTAGGCGGCCAGCACCGTCCGCTCGATCGCCCGCCCGAGGCTCGGAGGCACGGAGGCCGGGCACCGGAAGATCTCGAGGGGCCGGTCCGGCGTGTCCCAGATCCACTTGGCCTCGTACGAGTAGAGGCGAGCCGCCCCCTTCGGCAGCGCGTCGAAGTCGACCTCGACGGGGGGGAGGAGGCGGGTGCCGGGACCGTTCCCCAGGATCGCGCACGTGAACTCCCGGCCGGGGAGCCAGCGCTCGACGAGCGCGGGCTGACGGTACCGGCGTCGCACCACGCCGATGGCGCGGCCGACCTCGGCCCGAGTCCGGCAAAGGGACGCCTGGGTGATCCCCTTGCTCGATCCCTCGTGGACGGGCTTGACGACGACGGGAAGGGGGGGCAGGGCGGGCAGGCTGGCGAGCCGCACGTCCGGCGCCACGACCGCGAACCGGGCGGTCGGGATGCCGTGATAGGCGAGGATCTCCTTGGCGCGTGCCTTGTCGAGACAGATCGCGAGGGTCAGGGGGTCACTGCCGGTGTAGGGGACGTTCCAGAACTCGCAGAAGGACGGCACGTGCGCCTCGCGGCTCGGCCCCCACAGGCCCTCGGCCACGTTGAAGACGATGTCGGGCCGGCCTTCGCGCAGGCGGAGCGGGAAGTCCTCCGTCGCCTCGAGCCGGACGACCTCGCCCACCTTCATCAGGGCGGCTTCCATCGCGGCGACGGTGACCTCGTCGTCCCACTCCGCGTAGAGGTCCGCCAGGGCCCGCGCGCCCAGAGACGCGGGAACGGCGGACGGAACGGCGCCGTCCTCCGGCTTCTTGTTGAAGGCGAGACCGATTCGGAGGGAGGTTCCCTGCCGGGCGTCGGGCCGCCGGGGGGGAAGGGCCGTCTCGGCCGTCCAGGCGGCCGACGAGGCGTGTGCGCGCGGAGGGGTGCTCGAGCGCTGCGTCACCGATCCATCCCGGGGGGGTCCTCCAAGGGGCGTCGGCTGGGACCGTGCTCTGCCACCAGGAGGCGGAGCTCCCCGAGCCCCGCGCTCCCGAGCACGTGACGGAGCTCGACCTCGCAGAGGTCCAGGACGTCCCGCGGACCGGCGTCGGCCGGTCGGCAGCATCCCGTCGGCATCTCGAGGCAGAGCTCGTCGATCCACAGCGTGCCGGCAGTGATGGTGACGGGGAAGGCCGTACAGAAGAAGGGCTTGAGGTCCAATCCGGGGCGAGCGGAGGCGATCGTCGCCTTCTGCAGGGCACAGCGCCCGGCCGAGTCCAGGAAGACACACCGGTTCTCGCGAACGCGAGTGCCGACGGCCCGGCCCGACGGGAAGTCCGCGTCGTCTCGCTCCTGGTCCTCGAACCACTGGGCGGGGTCCGGCTCCTGGCTCTCGTCCATGGCTCCCTGGATCAGCCCGGCATGGGCGAGGATCTGATCGCGCTGGGCGGCGTCGACCAGGACGCCAAGCCGACAGCACGCGCCGTCGCAAGCGCCCGTCGAGCACTCCGGCGCGTAGCGGGCTTCCAGGATGCTGCGGTTGACCTTGAGAGGAGGGAGGTAGGACAGCCGATGCCGCCGCAGAAGGAGCGACGGCTCCGTGGTGCGCGTTTGGCCGCGCCGGCCGGGGTCAGGAGGGTCCGATTCGGCGTCCACCGCCCCTAGCGTTCGAAGCGCCCGTGTGCGGGCTTCACGGTTTGGACTTGACCGGCTCGGCCGACCGGAGGGCCTTCTCCATCTTGGAGAGACCATCCGCCGTCTCCCGACGGAGATCCTCCCGGAGGGACTCGACCTTCTTCGAGAGGTCCTTCGATCCGCCGGCCTCCTGATAGGCAAGGATCGCGATCCCCAGCGCGACGAGCGAGATCAGAAACGCGAGCTGCGCCATGACCGCTTGATCCTCCTCCTAGCGGAACCTTATCGTGTCGCTTCGTCGACCGCAAGGAAGAAACCTCGGGGAGGCGTCCGCCGGGCAGCGGCGTCAGGGACCGGGCCCGGGTGTCGCGACCCGTGTTCCGCGCAACAGGGCGAGGCACGCGTATCCCGCGAGGATCCACGCTGCCTCGCGGATCCTCCGAACGACTCCGAAGGCGAGGCCCGTCGCGGGATCCATGCGGAGGAGGCTGAACAGGCCCACGATCCCGCCCTCGAGCACGCCGAGCGAGCCAGGAATGAGGAACCCGACCGCGCGGACGCCGGCGGCGCCCGCCTCGATCACGAGGGCCGTCATGAGCCCCACCGGCGATCCGAGGAGCGCGAGCATGAGCCACGTTTCGAACGCCCCGGTCACCCATCCCACGAAGCTGTGCCCGAACGAGGCGGCCACCCGTCCGCGCCGGTCTCGATAGAAGAGCCGGAGATCGGCATCCAGGCGGCCGGCGACCGCGGCCACCCGCTCGCCCAGCCCGATCCACGCGAGCGCCCGCCCCCCCAGCCGGAAGATGCCCCGGAGCTGGGCCCACATGAAGCCCGCCGTCGACGCGGCCATGTACGCCGCGAGCAGTCCCAGCAGGACGAGCAACGCCGGTGACGAGTCCGTGAGCGCCCAGGCGAGGAGGAAGACGCACGTGATGAAGCCCCCCAGCGCCGCCACCAGGGTCGTCTTCGCCACCACGACCGACAGGAGCCCCTCCTCGACGGACACGCCCGATCGCACCCGCACGAGGAGGAACGCCTTCAGGGCGTCCCCACCCATGGTCGCCGTGGGCGTCGTCTCGTTGACCGCCTCCCCGGCGAGCCGGACGGGGAACAGGACGGAGAAGCGGGGGCGCGCTCCCGGGAAGGCGGCTCCCCAGCCGGCCGTCTTGAAGACGTTCGTCACGGCCTGGGGCAGGAGGACCAAGGGGAGCCGCCACGAGAGAGATCGCAGCTGGTCCAGCAGGGAGGTGACCCCGATCTCCCACACGAGCCAGGCGAAGATCAGCCCACCGGCCAGGATGGCCAGCGGACGGAGGAGCTTCATCGGGCCACCGGGCGGGTCCCGATGCCGGCCCGGAGGCTCATGCCGAGTAGGGTCGTGGGCGCGCCGGCGAATGCCGTGTCAGGGGTGGCGCGGATTCGGTATTGCGTCGCTTTCAAGCTGACGCAATACCACGGATTCCATCCTCCAGCAGGGTTGAACGGGAGGCCCGTGATTGTATGCGATCCAATCCTCAGTGGGCTCGGCACCGGTGGTGCCAACGGCAGGATAGACGACCTAATCTGCGCGAGCAAGGTCATGCCGGCGGCTCCACCTCTCGATACTCGGGTGGGGCCGCGGATGACCGTGCCCGGCCGCTCTACCCTCAGGAGCTTTGGATGGTCACGTCACCTCGCCAGCTGATGGATCCGGTCGCCGAGACGCTCGCGGGCCGTCAGGATGTCGTCCGGGTTCCGGCTCCAATCCGTGAAGCTCCGGCCCACGCTCGCTGCGATGTCGAAGGCTCCGGTCCGATCCCCGAGGGTGGTGAGGATCTTGAGGTACTCGTAGTCTTCGAACGCATCGCGGATCGCCTTCATGCGCAGACTGACAACCGGTCCGTTGTAGCCGACCGCGCTTCCCGGATACAGGAGAGCACCCTCGCCGGTGTGCGGCCCGTAGGTCGTCGGGTCCGTCCACGGGTCGGTACTCTCCAGCCAATAGTTCGTCGCCCAGTATTTCAGTCCGGTCAGCCCCAGTGACCAGTTGATCCAGCCGGGGATCCGATACTGGAACAGCGGGTAGTCGAGCTGCCATATCGGGTAGTTGTTGCTCACCGTGATTGCCGTGTAGCTCCACACCCATTCGCCGCGGTTCTGACGGTCTTGCGTCAACTGCTGGTTCTGCTCTCGGAAGAGGGGAACCCACACGTTCACCAGGCCGTAGAACTCACTCCGGATGGGTGTCGTCACGAGGATCCGCAGGTCGGCCGCCGCCTCCCGAACGAGACGGGCATACTGCAGGGCCCAGAACATCTTGTCCGGGTTGTCCGGCTCGTCGTAGAGGAACAGGACGGCGCGGCCCAGCCAGCCACGAGAGCGGAGGTATTCCTGAGTCTCGTAGAAATATCGCTGCGTTCGGCCTCGATCGGCACCGAGCGGGTCTCCGAAGGGATACCCGCCGGGATACCACGGGACGATCCACGTCGAGGCTCGATCCAGGTAGGTGGCCAATGCCGCATCTGAGGCTGAGGTGTCGAGGGAGCCATCCGAGCGGACCCGGGGGTACGTGTTGTTGGGAGACAGAGGGGACACCTTGTGGCGCAGCAGTTCGTCCAGGTAGCGCGGGTAGGCGACCGAGTCACCCACATCTACGCCTCCGAATGAACTCTCGAGGGAAGGCCGCGTCGGGAGCGTGAAGTTCCAGACCGTCAAGGTCACGGGCACAGTAAATGGCGCAAAGCCGCTTGCCGACACGGTGAGCTGGCCCTGGTACGTCCCCGCCGGAGCGTTCTGTGACACCTGGACTTCGACCCAGACCGGCTGATTCTGTCCGGCGTTGACCGTAAACGGCGCCGCCTGGAAGCGTCCACCGAGGGGCTGGCCGGTCTCGGGGTGGACGAAAGGGATCAAGGCGTCGGGCCACCAGCCCGGGGGATAGGGGGAGCCGCCGGTGGAGGTCGTGACGCGGACGTAGTGCTCCCGGTAGAGGCGCACGGCCCCGGCGCTGGCACCGCCGGGGCCGACGAGAGTCGACGCGACGATGTTGACGTTGGACAGCGCTTGGCCGTTGGGCGCCCGGACGATGACCTGGAAGGCCTCGTACTCGTTCCGCGCGGCCTTGATCCAAGCGGACGACATGGCGCCTGGGGGATCAGTGGGCTGCACCCGCGTGAGAGGGTTCGTCACCCAGACCGTGAGGCCGCCCGTCGTGCCCGAAACGTTGAAGGTCGTGCTTGCGCGGTTGTTCGTCTCGGTCGATTCCGCGATCAACCCACTGGGATCGGCCGCGACGATGACGAAGTATGCGCCTGGGCTGCTATTGGGCAGTGGCGCGGACGTCACCACGACCGTCGAGGCACCCGCCGCGAGTAACGGCACGGGCACCGTCTTGATGTTCGCGATCCCTGGCAGGGCGGCGTCCGGGGTGCTGGCCAGGTACACTCCGGCGGACGACGCGCCGGCCGTGGCCGTGCCTGCGTTTCGGACCGTGAAGGTGACGTTGAGACTCCCGCCCGGGGACACGCTTCCGGGGCTCACCGTGAGGGACTGAACGGTGAGGTCGGGGCTGCTTCCTCCGCCCCCCGGCACGCTGGTGGACGCGAAGACCTCCAGTTCGCCGACGGAGATGAACCCCGCGCTCCCCCCCGGGGCGCCGTAGATCCGAATGCCATCGCCCTGGATCGGATTGAAGTTCAGGGTGAACGTCTCGTAGTTGAGCGCGTTCTTGCCGGCATAGGCTGGCGTGGTCACGAGATTCTGGACGGGGCCCCACACGCCGCCGTTTCGCACCTGCACGGTCAGGTTCAGGAACCATCCGCCGTCCCAGAAGTGGAGGCCCTCTTGGAACACGACCCGGGTGAACGTCTTGGGGCTCGCGAACGTGTAGCCGACCCAGTCGTCGGCGGCCGCGTTGTTCCCGTCATAGCTGTCGTACTGGCGCCGCGAGTCCCCGCTGCCCACCGGCGGCCGGTCTCCGTCACGGAGCACCGACAGGCCGGCGCCCATGCCCAACGGCGCCGACACCTTGCCGATGATCGCCTGCGCCTCGGCTGCCACGGAGGTGCTGGGGGTTGTGCCTCCGGTAGTCCCGGACCCGAAGACCTCCAGTTCGCCGACGGAGATGAACCCGGCGCTCCCCCCCGGGGCGCCGTAGATCCGAATGCCATCGCCCTGGATCGGATTGAAGTTCAGGGTGAACGTCTCGTAGTTGAGCGCGTTCTTGCCGGCATAGGCTGGCGTGGTCACGAGATTCTGGACGGGGCCCCACACGCCGCCGTTTCGCACCTGCACGGTCAGGTTCAGGAACCATCCGCCGTCCCAGAAGTGGAGGCCCTCTTGGAACACGACCCGGGTGAACGTCTGGGGGCTCGCGAACGTGTAGCCGACCCAGTCGTCGGCGGCCGCGTTGTTCCCGTCATAGCTGTCGTACTGGCGCCGCGAGTCCCCGCTGCCCACTGGCGGCCGGTCTCCGTCACGGATCACCGACAGGCCGGCGCCCATGCCCAACGGCGCCGACACCTTGCCGATGATCGCCTGCGCCTGGCCCGTCAGCGAGGTCTGCGCGACCGCGGCAGACCAAGGGAGGGCGAGGGTCAAGAGCACGGACAGGAACAGCGTGACGCCGGAACACGCCTGTGGCCGCATGAGGCTCCTCCCTGGGTACTTGGGAGGAGCCCTGGGCTCCTCCTCTTCTTCGGCAACTCGGCTGTCAGGCGCCCACCGGGCGACCCTGACCCGTAGCTTTGCGCCCCCGCCTCACGACGGGTTTGCCGTTCTCGGAAGAGGCCTCGTACACGCCTCTGTGGAGGACGGAGAATCCTGACCGCGCGCACGGGTGTTCAAGCGCGGTGCCAGCGGGGGAACCTGGGCGCCACGCAGAAAAACAGCGTGTTTTCCGGTACCCGGGGCTGCGGTCTGAGTGAGACTAAGTGTAGCAAGTAGAAATTACTGTGAAAATATGAAACTACTGTGAAAATATGACACTCTGTCCCAATCCTGGTGAGACCGAGCTCCGTGGAGCCAGTGACGGTTCGGGCACGTCTCGCGCCGGTGAGATCACATTGGGGATCCTCCACCATTGGCCGCCGTGGGCGTTCCTTGTAAAGACGTCGCCGCCGCACAGTCGGAAAAGGCTTTGACAGACGGTGAGTTGGGGGGCGGTGGACGACGGACGGCCGCGAGGGTAGCCTGAACGGCCAGGAGGGAGCCGCCCAATGCCCGAGCGCGAGTGGATCCTGCTGAACCCCGGCCCGGCCAACACGAGCCGGTCGGTGCGCGCGGCCCTGGTGATGCCCGACCTGTGCCACCGCGAGCCGGAGTTCTTCGACATGATGCGGGATTGCCGGGAGCGGCTGGTCCGCGCGGCCGACTGCGCCGAGCGCTTCGCCGCGGTCCTGTTCACCGGCTCGGGGACCGCGGCCGTCGAGGCGGTCGTCTCCTCGGTGGTGCCCGAGGGCCGGGCCCTCCTGGTCGTGAACAACGGCGTGTACGGGGACCGTCTGGTTCGGATGGCGCGGGCCCATGGGATCCCGACCGAGGTGCTCACCTACGATTTCACGACGCCGGTCTCCCCGGCTGACGTGGAGGCCGCGCTCCGCGCGCGCCCCGAGGTGAGCCACGTGGCGGTCGTCCATCACGAGACGACGACCGGCCTTCTGAACCCGGTGATGGACGTGGCGCGGGTCGCGGCCGGAATGGGTCGCCGGGTCCTGGTCGACGCGATGAGCTCCCTCTTCGGAGAGCTGCTCGACGTCGACGCGGACGGCGTCGACTTCGTGATGGCCAGCGCCAACAAGTGCCTGCAGGCCGTCCCGGGGATCGCGTTCGTGCTCGGGCGCCGCTCGGCGCTGGACGCCCTCGCCGGCCGGGCGCCACGCACCGTGTACCTGGATCTGCACGCCCACTACGTGTCCCAGGAACGGGACAACACGCCGTTCACGCCGGCGGTCCAGGTGCTTCACGCGATGCGACAGGCCCTCGTCGAGCTCGAGACGGAGGGAGTGGCCGCCAGGATCGCCCGGTACGCGGAGAACGCTCGCGTGCTGCGGAGCGGCATGACGGCGCTCGGCTTCGAGATTCTCGTCCCCGAGGGCGCCCGGTCCAACATCCTCACGACCTTCAGGCTTCGGTCGGGGCTGGCCTACGACCCCCTTCACGACGCCATGAAGCGGCGCGGATACGTCATCTACGCCGGCCAGGGGGACATTCGCACGTACGCGTTCCGCGTGTCCAACATGGGAACGCTGACCCCTCACGACATGGCGCGAGTCGTCGAGGCGTTCCGCGCCTGCCTCGCCGAGCTGCTCGTCGGGGTCAGGCTGTGACCTTCAGACCCCGGAGGCCTGACCGATGACGCGACCCAAGCGCGTTCTGATGTTCCTCGTCGACGGATTCGACCCGGCCTACGTGCAGCCCGCCCGGATGCCGAGGCTCGCCGCGCTCATGAAGGGCGGCGCGTCCACGCTCGACGGCCTGGGGGTTCTCCCGAGCCTCACGAACGTGAATCACATCTCGCTGCTCACGGGCACGTACCCGGCGCGGCACGGGCTGTCCACGAACTTCTACTACGACCGCTCGACGCGGACCGACGTCTTCATGGAGCAGGTGTCGTTCGTCCAGGAGCCGCTCGTGTTCGAGCGGTTCAAGGCCGCCGGCTGGTCGACGGCGCTGGTCACCGCCAAGGAGAAGCTCACCAAGCTCCTCCGCCGGGGACTCGACGTCTGCGTCGACATGAAGACCCACCCCGAGCCCCACCGGGCCGCGGCCGGCGCTCCGCCGGACATCTTCTCGCTCGAGATCAACCTGTGGGTGTTCCGGATGGCCCGCGAGGTGGCGCTCCGGGAGCGCCCGGACTTCCTCTACGTGGCCACGACGGACTACCCGCAGCACATGCTGGCGCCCGACGCGCCCGACATGCAGCGGTACCTCGAGCAGAGCGACGAGGCCTTGGGGCGGCTGCTGGACGTCTACGACCCGGCCGAGACGCTGGTCCTGTTCACGGCGGACCACGGCATGAACGCCAAGCTCCGATCGGTCTCGCCGGTGCAGGTGCTGGCGGAGCGGGGGATCCAGACGCACGGGGTGCCGCTCATCCGGGATGGCCTGTACGCCCATCATCGGGATCTCGGCGGGGCGCTCTACCTCTACTTCGACGACCCGGGCGCGGCGCGGGAGGCCGGCGCCGTCCTGGCCGCGACTCCCGGGATCGACGAGGTGGTCCCCAACGCGGAGGCCGGTCGCGATCACCTCCCGCCCGAGCGCGTGGGCGACCTGATCTGCTGGGCGGCCCGGGACGTTGCGCTGGGCGTCTGGACGGACGGCCCGGCGAGCCGGAGCGAGACGGGGCTCCGCTCGCACGGCTCCAAGCACGAGCAACGCATCCCCATGCTGGTGGCCGGGCCCGGCGTGCGGCCCGGCGCCGAGATCCGGGGCGGGCGGACCATCGACCTGATGCCGACGCTCTGCCGTCTGGCGGGTCTGGACGCGGGCCCAGTCGACGGCCGCGTCCTCGACGAGGCCCTCGCCTGATGCCGCTCCGGCCCGATCCCGCCCGTGCCCTGAGGTTCCCTCGCACGACGCCATCGGGGGCTTCGACCGGCCTCGTCGACCGGGGTTTCGGCAGCTAGCGTCGCCCGAGCGCCTCATGCGGAGCGAGGCGGCGGTCGTCGTCGTCGGCGGCGGCATCATCGGCTGCAGCATCGCCTACCACCTGACCGCCGGCGGCTGCCGCGACGTCCTGCTCGTCGAAAAGGGCGACCTGACGAGCGGCACGACCTTCCACTCGGTCGGGCTGGTTTCGCAGTTCCGCACCTCCCCGGCCGACATGCTGCTGATGAACTACAGCATCCGGCTCTACCGGGAGATCGCCGCCGAGATTGGCGAGGCCGCGGGCTGGCGCCCGGTCGGAAGCCTCCGTCTCGCCTCGAGCCGGGCGATGCTCCGGGGGCTCGAGCGCAGCGTGAGCCGCGCCAGGGCGCTCGGGCTCGACGTGGGGATCATCTCGCCCGGCGAGGCGCTCGGGATCTGTCCGGTCATGAGCGCGGAGGGCCTCCACGGCGCGGTGCACGTGCCGGACGACGGATACCTCGAGCCGAACGGCATCACGCGGGAGCTGGCCCGCCGGGCCGTGGCGCAGGGGGCCGAGATCGTCACCGGGACACGGGTGACCGGCATTCGGCTCGACGCTCGGGGGCGCGTCCAGGGTGTCGAGACGACTGCCGGGCCGATCCGGACGGAGCGCGTCGTCAATGCCGCCGGCCAGTGGGCGCCCCGCGTGGCGGCGATGGCCGGCGTCGGCCTGCCGATCGTTCCCCTGATGCACCAGTACCTCATCACGCGCCCGGTGGCCGGCCGCGAGCTCCCCCGCCAGACCCCGGTCGTTCGGGACCCCGACAACCTCGTCTACGTCCGCGAGGAGGTCGGCGGGTACCTCGTCGGGGGGTTCGAGCCCCACCCGAGGGCGTGGCGCCTCGACGACGTGCCGTGGGAGTTCACGCAGCAGCTCCTCCCCGGCGAGTGGGACCTGTTCGAGCCGCTGCTCGCCGGGGCGATCCGCCGCTTCCCGGCCGTCGAAAAGGCCGAGATCGTCCAGCTGGTCAACGGGCCCGACGGCTTCACGCCGGACGGGCACTACGCGCTGGGCCCGGTCCCCGGGCGGCCGGGCTTCTGGGTGGCGGCGGGCATGTCGATCAACGGGATCGCGGGCGCGGGCGGCGTCGGACGCGTGATGGCCGAATGGATCCTCGAGGGCGAGCCCTCGATCGACGTCTGGGAGCTGAACGTCCGCCGCTTCGGCGCCCATCTTGCCGACCGAGGCTACGTCGCCGAGAAGGCGCGCGAGGTCTACCGCTACTACTACGCGCTCCAGTTCCCGTCCGACGAGGGCGAGTGGGGCCGGCCCCTCCGGACGAGCCCGCTCCTCGAGCGGCTCCTGACCCTCGGCGCCGTGTTCGGCGAGCGCGGCGGCTGGGAGCGCGCCCACTACTTCGTTCCCGGGCGGCCCGGCCGGCGCCAGGGCGCCGACGAGCGGACCTGGGAGCGCCCGGGTTACTGGGAGCACGTGGCGCGTGAGCACCGCGCGGTGCGCGAGCGCGTCGGCGTGCTCGACATGACCTCGTTCGGCAAGCTCGACGTGACCGGTCCCGGGGCTCTCGCGCTTCTCCAGCGCCTCTGCGCCAACGACGTGGACCGGCCGGCCGGGAGCCTGGTCTACACGCAGTGCCTGAACCCCCGTGGCGGCATCGAGTGCGACGTGACGGTCACGCGTCTCGGGGAATCCCAGTTCCGGGTGACGACCGGGACCGCGTCGGCGGCGAGCGACCTCGGCTGGCTCCGGCTGCATCTGCCCGACGACGGCTCGGTCGAGGTCGCCGACGTCACCGAGCGCCACGCGGTGATCTCGGTGTGGGGCCCCGATGCGCGCCGGACGCTCGGCACGGTGAGCCCGGCCGACCTGTCCACCGCCGCGTTCCCGTACCTCACGTCCCGGATCATCGACGTCGGCGGCGTCGAGGTCCGCGCCAACCGCGTGAGCTTCGCCGGCGAGCTCGGCTGGGAGCTGGTCACGTCCCGCGATGACGCCGGGCGGGTGTGGGACGCCGTCATGGCCGCCGGCCGCGAGTTCGGGATCGAGCCGGTCGGCTACTACGCGCTCAACACGCTGCGCCTCGAGAAGTGCTTCTACTACTGGGGCGACGACATCTGCCCGAGCGACACGCCCTGGGAGGCGAGCCTCGGCTTCTGCGTGCGGCTCGACAAGGGCGACTTCGTCGGCCGGGATGCGCTGCGCCGCCAGCGGGACCAGGGCCTCGGGCGGAAGCTCGTGCCGCTCGTCCTCGACGGCGACGCCTGCGTGCTGTGGGGCGGGGAGGCCGTCGTCGCTGGGGGGCGCGTCGTCGGGCGAGTCCGGAGCGGCGGCTACGGTCACGCGATCGGCCGGAACGTCGCGCTCGCGTATCTCCCGCTCGGGCTGGCGCGGCCCGGCACGGCGGTCGCCGTGGAGTCGTTCGGGCAGCTCGTGCCGGCTGAGGTCCGGACGGCCCCCCTCTGGGATCCCCGAGGCGAGCGTGTCCGGGCCTGATTTGCCCGGGCCGGGCGATCCTCCGGAGTACCGGGGAGGGCGGCTCCGGGTCGGGCGGGAGCACGACCGCCTCCCCGACGGCCGCCGCGTGTCCTTCCACGCGGTGCGGGTGCCGGCCGTCGCCTACGTCCTCCCGCTCCTCGACGATGGGCGCGTCGTGCTGCTCCGGCAGTACCGCCCGGTCGTACGGGCCGAGCTCTGGGAGCTCCCGGCCGGGACGATCGAAGCGGGGGAGTCGGCCGAGGCGTGCGCCCGCCGCGAGCTCGTCGAGGAGGCGGGCTACGAAGCTGGGCGCCTCGAGCCGCTCGGGGAGGCCCTCGCCGACCCGGGGCTCACCGACGAGCGGATCTTTCTCTTCCTCGCGCGGGACCTCCGGCTGGTCGCCCGGGAGCTGGACGCCGACGAGCACATCGAGGTCGCGCCCGTGGCGCTTGCCGAGGCCTACCGCATGGCCGACGCGGGGGAGATCCTGGACGCCGGCACGCTCATCGCGCTGTATCGCTTCCGGAGCGGCCCGAACCGCTGACGCGGGCCCTCGGCTTCAGGAGGGGTCCTGGAAGCGGGGCAGGACCTTCGTCCCGAGGAGCTCGATCGCGCGCATCACGTCGTCGTGGCTCGTGAGGCCGGCCTGGACCATGAGGATGAGCTGGTCGACGCCGACGCCCACCCAGGACTCGATGACCCGTGAGCACGTGTCCGGATCGCCCCCGACGACCATCCGGTCGCGAATGAGCGCGTCGTCGGTGTACTTGGCGAAGCGAGCGCGGTCGAAGTCGGGCCCGAATCGGACGCGGTTCAGGGGCGCCTCGTTGTCACCGAGATACCACCGAGCGGCGGCGCCCGCGATGGCCCGGCCGCGTCGGTCGTCGGTGTCGCAGTGCGCGGTCATGAACGCGGCGACCTGGAAGTTCGGCACGATTCCGAAGAAGTCGCTCGGGTCCGCGGCGGCCTGGTTCTCCCGGTACGCGGCCACGGCGGGCGCCAGCTCCTCGGGCGGCACCGCCGTGAACCCGAGGACGCCCAGCCCCGCCCGGGCCGCGCTCGCGAATGTCGCCTGGCTGGTCGCCGCCACCCAGAGCGGCGGGTGGGGCTTCTGGACGGGCTTGGGCACGAGCTTGCGCTCCGGGATCTCGTAGTGGCGGCCCTTGTGTCCGGGGAAGGTGTCCTGGACGAAGAGCCCGCAGATGACCCGGAGCGCCTCGTCCCAGACCTCCCGGGACTCGTCGATCGAGACGCCGAAGGCCTCGGTGTGGTACCAGGACGCGCCCCGGCCCGTGCCGAGGTCCAGGCGCCCGTTGGAGAGGATGTCGAGCGTGGCCGCCCGCTCGGCGACGCGCACCGGGTGGTTGCAGGGGAGCACCACCACGCCGTGGCCCAGGCGGATCCGCGTCGTCCGGGCGGCGAGCGCCGCCAGGAACACCTCGGGCGCGGAGCTGTGGGCGATCTCCTCGTAGAAGTGGTGCTCGGTGGCCCAGTAGTAGTCGAAGCCGACCTCCTCGGCGAGGACGGCCTCGGCGAGCGTGTCCCAGTGAATCCGGTGGTCGACGTTCTCGCCGTCGGGCCACGGCTTCGGCGCTTGCATCTGGGCGATCAGGCCGAATCTCACGGAAGCACCTGCCGGATGCGCGCGTCGTCGTGAGCTCGTGCGCTCGTCACCCGGGAACGCTAGCCCGGCGCGTGCGGGACGTCAATTGGCGGTCGCGGCCGCGGGCGGGCGGCGGACGCTTGACAGTGGCGAACGGGCGTCGCTAGAGTCACGCCGACGATGCACTTCTCCCATCTCGTCCTGTGTGACCGGCGGGAGGGCCAGTCCAGCCAGGAGCGCTACGAGCAGCAGCTGGCCGAGGTGCGCCTCATGGATCAGCTCGGCTACTGGGCCTGCTGGTTCGCCGAGCATCACTTCGCCGGGTACGCGCTCGTGCCGGACTCCCTCCTCATGGCCGCCGCGGCCGCTCGCGAGACGCGCCGGATCCGCCTGGGGACCGGCGTGGTCGTGCTCCCGTTCCAGCACCATCCGATCCGGGTCGTGGAGCAGGCGGCGATGGTCGACTGCCTGAGCAACGGACGGCTCGAGCTCGGGCTCGGGCGTGGGTACCAGCCGCACGAGTTCCTGGGCTTCGGCGTCAGGCTCGAGGAGAGCCAGGAGCGCTTCGACCAGGCGCTCGCCGTGGTTCGCCAGGCCCTGGCCCAGCTCCACGGCCTCGACTACGCGACGCCGCTCTTCCAGGGACGCCAGGCGAGCATCTACCCGAAGCCCGTGCAGAACCCGATCCCCTGCTGGGGGGCGTCGATCAGCGAGGCGTCCTTCACGCGGTACGGCGCCCTCGGGTGGCCGATCCTGACCTTCCCGGCCAACCAGAAGCCCGAGGCGCTCCGGGCCCAGATCGACGCCTACCGGCGGGTGTACCGGGAGCATGGCCACGATCCGGCGCGCATGCGCGTCGCCCTGACGATGTTCTGCTATCTCGCCGAGAGCGCGGCCGAGGCCAACGAGACGTTCGAGCGGGGCATGGAGAAGTACTTCGGCTTTCTCGACAGCATCACGGTGGACGCCGAGAGGCACCAGCACACGCTCTACGACCGGATCCCGACGCTGGCCCGCCTCTCGGGGTCGCCGGAGGACGCGGTCAAGCGGCTCCGCGAGCTCATCGACTACTTCGAGGTCACGGACCTCCTCAACGTCACGCAGTTCGCCGGCTACCTGACCCACGAGCAGATCACCCGCTCGATCCGGCTCTTCGCCGACCGGGTGATGCCGCACTTCCAGCCGGGCGCCCGGAACGGAGGCCCGTGACGCGGCCGCGCCAGCGCGTCTCGTCCGGCGGGCGCTGGGAGCCGCTGGTCGGCTACTCACGGGCCGTCCGGGTCGGCGACATGGCATGGGTGTCCGGCTGCACGGCGGCCGGCCCGGACGGGACGGTGGTGGGCCGGGGCGACGCCTACGCCCAGACGGTCCAGGCGATTCGCACGATGGCGGCGGCCCTGGCCGGGCTCGGGCTCGCGCTTGGCCACGTCGTCAAGACGGGGGTCTACCTCGCCGACATGAGGCAGTGGGAGGCCGTCGCCCGCGCGCACCGCGAGGCGTTCGGGGAGGTCCGGCCGGCCTGCACGTGGGTCGAGTGCGGCACGATGATCCATCCGGACATGCTGGTCGAGATCGACGCGATCGCCGTCGAGTGAGGGGGCGCCAAATGGAGCCCCTGTCCGTCCATTCCTTCACGTCCGGAGCCGTCGCGGTTGCGACGGCGCGGGCGCTGGCGGCGGCGCGGGAGGACCTCGGCGTGCGGCGCACCGCCCTCTTCTGGCTCGACGACGACTCGGGTCGACTTGCCTGCGTCACGACGACCAGCGTCGACGGCGCCGCCGGGCCCGAGCGGTGGGTCGGCCAGACGCTCGCCGCCGGCGTCGGGATGGCGGGGCGCGCGGTGAAGGAGGGCCGACCGGTATGGACCGCCGACCTGCTCGCCGATCCCCGGGTGCCGGTCGCGCCCTGGCTCCGGGATCGCCTCGAGCAGGAAGGCTTGCGTGTCGTCGCGGCGGCGCCGGTCCGAGTCGACCGCGCAGTCCGTGGCGCGCTGGGGTTCCTCGACGGGCCGGGCCGCACCTACGACGAGGACAGCCTTCGGCGCATCGGGACCCTCGCTGACGAGGTGGGCCGGGCCGTAGCGCGTGCGGCCCCGGCGTCCTGACTCTGGGCGTCTCACGCCGGCGCGCTCGGGTCCTCCGGAGAAGGCCCGGGTCACCCGGCGTGAAGCGTGTGCGAGCGGTCCTTGTCGGGCATCGGGGCTGGCGGCCTCGAGACGAGGTGCAGGATCTTGTCGCCTCGGCGGGACTCGGGGGACCGGCGCTCGACGGTCACGAACCCCCCGGCGCGCCAGGTGAGAGCGGTGATTCGCTCGACCCCGGAACCGCGGCTCACGGCCCCCAAGAACGCTTCGACGACGGCGTCGGGATCGACCGGCCCCACCGAGGGATCGACGAGCAGCCGCAGCCGAGGCTCACCGTCCTGGCCTTGCTCCTCGATCAGCTGATAGTGGGTCGGGCCGCCGCCGAAGCGGGCGGGGAGCACCTCGTCGAGGATCCCGATCAGGTCGGCATCGAGGAGATTCATCCCGCCGAGCGTGAGCTTCTCGTAGCTCCGCACGGTATGGAGATGCCGCGTCCAGCCGCCCCGCTCGACCGCGCACCCGCACGCGCGCTCCACGAGGACGGCCTGGTCGCCCAGCATGACGTTGACGAGGATGAGCGGAGCCGCGGCGCCGAGCGAGGTGAACAGGAGAGCGCCCGGCGGCAGGCCGGCGCCCGACGACGACCCGTCCGGCTGGATCACCGCGAACAGGTCGTCGAAGAGATGCATGTCGTCCGGCCACATCGGCGACAGACAGCCGTGCCCCATCGCCGTGCCCGTGTCGCTGCTGCCGTAGCTCGGCAGGGCCCGCATGCCGGCGCGCCGGAGCGCGGCCATCCGGGCCATGGTGATCGGCTCGCCGCTGATGGTCAGCTCGACCCCATCCAGCGCCGCCCCCTCCGTGCGCGCGGCCTCGGCAAGCCGGAGCGCGGCGCTGACCGTCGTCACCACGTGCGGGACGCGTCCGGCGCGGCGCTCCTCTGTCAGCCAGCGAACCACGGGGAGCGGGTCCGACAGGGCGGCGTGGACCGGAGCCGGGATCGGGACTCCGGCAACCAGGCTGCCCCACCGGAGTGCCCGCGGCGCCCAGCGGTAGCGCGGATGAAGATCGCGGCTGGCCGGATCGATCTGGGAGAACCAGCGCGCCGGCCCCGCCCCGATGCCGGCCAGGCGCAGCACACGGATGAGCGCGGCGCCCCCCGGCACGTCCCAGACCGCGTGGACCCAGGGGTCACCGCCCCGGGCCGCGAGGGCCACGCGGTGGTTCGCGTTGGTTTCCCGCATGAAGTCGAGGCCGACGACCATGGCGGTCGCGACCTCACGGCCACCGCCGCTGCGCAGCGCGAGGTGGCCGCGCGCTCCGGGGTTGCGCAGCCGGGCTGGCCCCGCGTCGAGGGTGAGGGCGCCGCGCCGGACGGGACGCCGGCCCTTCAGCTCCTCCACCGTCAGGTACACGCCCTCCCGAAGCAGCGCCCGGAGGGCGCCCTCCACGCCGTCGCGCTCGACGAGCCGGACGAGGTCGCCCTGGGTGCAGCCGGCGTGTTCCAGCAGGGCGCGATAGGGGCTGGCCGGGCTCTGGTAGACCGCGCCGGACATGAGCGCCAGGAACCGCGCACCGCGGCGATCGAGCCGCTCCCGCACGGTGGCCCGCGCGTCGTCCAGGCGCCAGGGGTGCCGCAGGAATCCCGGCAGGCGCCGGAGAAACCGGCCGCCGAGCCGGAGATCCTCGATCGAGAGCGCGGCGCGGTCGCGTGGCGTCACGCGCCCGGCCTGCCGGTCAGCGAGGCGCCCAGCGGTCGAAGGTGTCGATCAGCCGCCGGTCCAGGAACCGCGACTCGGGCCACGGCGCCGTGACCTCGCCGGCCGAGACCGCGATCGACCAGAACAGCGGCATGACTCCGGCCGGCAGGCGCCCGCGCTCGTCGAAGCCGGCGACGGCCTCGTCCCAGGCATGCTCCGCCTCCGGGCCGGTGTACTTGAGCCAGCGCGAGAGGACGGCGACGCCGAGCGCCCGGTCGCTCCGCGCCAGGCGCACCGCCCGCACGTGCGACCGCAGGAGCGCCCGGACCGTCGCGGGGTGGGTGGCCAGGAGCTCTTGCCGGGCGAACATGACGTTGGTCGGCCACTCCGGGCCGACCTCGCTGGACTGCGTCCCCAGGCGGACGAATCCCTGGGCGTGGGCCTGGAGCTTCTGGGGGCCCTGGAGGATCGCGGCGTCGACCCTGCCGGCGCGGAGCGCCTGCCACCGGACCGCCGGGTTGCCGGCCGACACGAGCTGCACGTCGCCCTCCAGACCTCGCCGGCGCAGGACGTGCCGCGTGAGGAAGTCGGTGAGCGAGCCCGGAGCCGAGATCGCGAGCGTCCGCCCCCGCAGACCTTCCCAGGCGGCAACGCCGGGCGCGGCAAACCACTCGAGGTCCGCGTGGTTGAACCCGCCGTAGAAGGCGCGCACGTGGGGGTGCGCGCCCGTGGTCGAGATGAGGGTGTCCAGCGAGGCGAGGGCGACGTCGACCGAGCCGGAGATGAGCGCCGCGGCGGCCTGCGAGCCGCCGGCGAACGCGACCAGCTCGATCTCGAGGCCCTCGTCCCGGGCGGTGCGCTCCTGGGCCACGTAGAGCGGGAGGTAGGTCTTCGTGTGGCCGGCCAGCCCCACGAGGAGACGCGGCTTCTCGGGCGCGGTGTCGGCGAGTGCCGGACCGCCGAGGAGCGTGACTCCGAGACACCCGAGGACGACGAGGCCCGCCACGAGCCATCGCTCGGCGTGCATCACCGCGGGATGTCGAGCCCCGTGGCTGACTGCATCCACCCGGGGCCTCGCTCCGGGCACTCGGATCTTCGACGCGCGGGGACGACGCCCCACGCTAGGCGCGAGCGAGCCGGGCGATTCGGGGCAGGATTTCCGTCTCCGCCGCGTGGAGATCCTGGGGAAAGTCGATCTCGACCCACGGGAGCCCCGCCGTCGGGCACATGGTGAACGGGTGCCGGCCAAGGAGGTCGTCGAGCGCGACCTCGTAGTCCCCGTCCACACGACCCTCGCGGACCATGGCGTCGAGGCCCGTCGCGAGGGCGGCACCCGCCGCGCGGCCCACCTTCGCGAAACCGACCCACTCCGCTCGGGCCTCGTACGCCGCGCCGGGGGGGCCGCTCACGCCGCGGCGGATCGCCACGACTCGCTCGCCAGCGTGGTACAGGTTGATCTCCTCTCCCGTGTCCACGAAGTCGGGCTCCCCGAGGAACACGTTCGGCATGGCCGCCCGCACGACGCCCTCGAGCAGGGCCGGCGCGAACAGCACGTCCCCGTCGGCGAGGACGACGTCGTCCCGCGCGAACGCCGCCCGTCCCGTCCAGAGCGAAAGCCGCGGACCCTTCTCGAATGCCGGGTTGACGACGTAGCGGAGCGCCATGCCGCGATGGGACGGCCCGAGCTCGGCCCGGATCATCTCCTGGCGGTAGCCGACCACGAGCACGGTCTCCGGCACGCCGGCCGCCTGGAGCCCGTCCAGCAGCCGCGCCAGGAGGCTCCGGCCTCCGAGCTCGATGAGGCCCTTGGGCCGCTCCTCGGTGAGCGGGGCCAGGCGCTTGCCCAGGCCCGCCGCCAGCACGAGACCCGTCACGGCTTCTTCGTCCCCTTGGCCCCTTCCTCGAACTGCAACTCCTCCTGCTTCGTCTTGAGCCGCTGCACGAGGTCGGGATATCCCGACTGCTGGATGATGCGGTTGAACTGCGACCGGTAGTTCCCGACCAGGCTGACGTTCTCGATCAGCACGTCGTAGACGCGCCAGCGGTCTCCGGCCTTCTGCATGCGGTAGTCGATCGGGATCTGGGTCCCGGTCTTGGTCACGAGCTTGCTCCGCACGGTGGCCTGGTCCCCGTCGACCGTCTCCTGCTCGTACAGGATCTTCTCGCCGCTGTACGAGTCGATCTTGCCCACGTACGACCGCTCCAGGAGGTCGGCGAAGAGCGCCGAGAACTCCTCGCGCTCCTGGGGCGAGCGCGCCTGCCAGTGCCGGGCGAGCGCGCGTTTCCCGATCTCCTGCCAGTCGAAGACCTCGTTGGCGATGGCGCGGATCTTCTGGCGCCGCTCGTCCGCCTTGGCGGGCTGACGGAGAGCCGGGTCCTGCAGGGTCGCCAGCACCCGGTCGATCGTTGCCTTGAGCTGGTCGGTCGGAGGGCCGGCGTGGGCGGTGTGTCCGGCCAGCAGGACCAGCCCGGTGATGAGTCCCCAAGCCACGACGCGTCGCATGCGTTCTGTCCTCCCGGAGCCCCTCATGGCTTCGCCGGCACGAGCCGCTGGACCTGGACCACGTCCTGGCCCGCGGCATGGGCGAGCTGCTCGAGGCCGAAGACGTAAGCATACAGCGCCTGCAGGTACTCGGCCCGGCTCCGCGCGTACTGCGCGAACGCGTCCGCGAGGTCGTCCGGATCTCCGACCCCGAGGTCCACGTTGGACGAGCTCGCGACGAGCCATCGCCTGGCGTTCGCGTGGGAGTCCGCGAGGACCTTCACGTTCTGCGTCGCCTCGATGACGGTGGTGTAGGCGTCGCGCACCTGGAGCGGGATGTTGTCGGTCGCGTACACCTGGAGCGCCTCGAGCTTCTGCACCTCGGCTTCGGCCTCCTTGACCTTGCCCGCGCGGATCCCGAAGTCGAGGTTGTACTTGAATCCGATCACGGGGCCGACGGCCGCGTGGTAGAGCGGGTCGATGACGTAGGGGTTCTCCAGCCGGTCGCGATTCGTCGCGTACGCCAGATCGCCCAGGAGGCCCACGAAGAAGAGCGGATAGCCCTGCCTCCGCTCGACCTCCACGAGCTTCCGGCGCGCCTGGATGCCCTCGCGGAGCTGGATGAACTCGGGGCGGGTGGCGACGGCGTCCTGGACGTAGCGATCCACGGCCGGCAGGGACCGGACGTCCTCCGGCAGCGCGGCGTCAGCGGGCTCGACGGCCACGCCGACGGGCTGGCCGGTCCACGCGCCGAGGGCCTGGGACGCGAGCTCGATCGTCTTCTCCGTCTGGTGGAGCCCGCGATCGAGCTCACCGAGCTTCGAGCGGAATCGGAACACGTCGATGTCGGTGGCGTATCCGCCCTCGACGAGCCGTTCCGTGCGCGCGATCGCGTCCTCCACCTGCTGGCGCACCTCGAGCAGGAACGTGCGGATCGACCGGGCGGTCACGACCCCCCAGTACGCCTGCCTCACGCGGAGAGCGACCTCCGTGCTCTTCACGTCGACGCCCGCTTGCGCCGCCCGGACCCCGTGCTCGGCGGCCAGGCGGGCGTTCTGGATCAGGCCCCACGTGAAGATCGGCTGGATGATGCTCACGGTGCCGCGCACGAACACGCCGGTGAGGTCGGCCGAGTACTGGTCGTCCGGCGAGGACACCTGGTCGCCGCGCGCCCGGGGGGACGGACCGAGGACTGTGGACAGCTCGATCGTCGGGCGCCCGATGCCGAGCGCCTGGAGCTGCTTGCCCCGGTACCCCTCCACCTCGGCGAGCGCCTGGCGGGTCTCCGGGCTTCGCTGGAGGGCCAGGCGGAGGCTCTCCTCCAGGGTCAGCCGGATGGCCTGCGCGGGCGAGACGGGGGGAGCCGCCGCAGCCGCCGGGGCTGGCGTCGTCGGGGGAGTGGGGGTCGGAGGGACCTGAGCGATGCCCACTCCGGGCGCGAGCGCCACCACGGTGACGAAGGCCACCGACAGCGTCGAGACGAGGCCCGCGAAGGGGAGTCTGGCCCGAGACGGGTCCCAGACGGGCATCGAGGGATTACGCATTCCTACACCTTGCCAAACACATACTTGGATATCAATTCCTCAAGGTCGACCGGAGCCTCGACCTCGGTCAGGCGTCCCCCGGGAGGCACCAGCTTGTCCGAGCCTCCCGGGTTGATCTGGACGAACCGCTCGCCGATCAGGCCCTTCGTCTTGATGGAGACGATCGCGTCGGACTGGAGCTTCACCGCCTCGTCGATGCGGAGCGCGACCCTTGCCTGGAAGTCCCGGAGCGAGATCCCCTGAACCCTTCCGATGGGGACCCCGGCGATCTCCACCGCCGCCCCGGACTTGAGCCCACCCACGGTCGGAAAGTCGGCGTAGACCACATAGCCCTGTCGTCCCAGGAGGTCGACCTTGCCCAGGTTCATGGACAGGTACGCCAGCGCGAGGAACCCCGCGACCATGAACAGCCCGACCCCGAGCTCCACTCGTCGCCCCATGACCCTGTCCCGCCTCCTCTCCGGTCGCGCCGCTCCGGCCCGCGGCCGTCGTCGACGCCCCCGGTCCGACTACACTGGCCGCTCTTCGACCTCGCCGTGGATGAACTGGCGCACGACGGGATCCTGCGACCCCTGGATCTCCGCCGGGACGCCGACCGCGTGGATGCGCCCCTCATGGAGTACCGCAACGCGGTGGGCGATCTGGAAGATCTCCGGGATCTCGTGGCTGACCATGACTGCCGTGAAGCCGAACTTGCGATGGAGCCCCACGAACAGGTGGTGGATCGAATTGACGAGGATCGGATCGAGCCCGGTCGTGGGCTCGTCGAGGAACACGACCTGGGGCTCGGTCACCAGCGCGCGTGCGATGGCGACCCGCTTCCGCATCCCGCCAGAAATCTCGGCCGGGTACTTGTGGCCCATCTCGGCCAGGCCAACCTGGGCGAGCGCCTCCCGCGCGCGCGGCAGGAGGTCGGCCTCCGGCACCCGCCGGCGCTCACGGATCGGGAAGAGCACGTTCTCCAGCACGGTGAGCGAATCGAAGAGGGCGCCACCCTGGAACACGACCCCGAACCGCTCGCGGACCCGGTCGAGGGCCCGTCCGCGGAGGGCCGCGACGTCCTGGCCGTCGATCACCACCCGACCCGCGTCCGGCCGCACCAGGCCCAGCAGGTGCCGGAGGAGGACAGACTTGCCGCCGCCCGAGCGCCCGATGACCACCATGAGCTCGGCGGGCGCGATCTCGAGGTCGACGCCGCGAAGGACCTCCTGGCTCCCGAAGCGCTTGCGGAGCCCCTCGACCCGGATCGCGCGGGCGGACATCCCCATCACGGCAGCACCGAGCCCAGGAGGTAGTCGAGGACGAGGATCAGGACCGACGCGAGGACGACCGCCTCGGTGGTCGCCCGCCCCACGCCCTCGGCGCCGTGGCCCACGTGGAAGCCCTTGTAGCAGGCGACCCAGGTGATGACGAGCCCGAACACGAGCGCCTTCCAGAACCCGACCCAGATGTCGCCCGTGTCGAGGAACGTCTGGATCTGCCCGAAGTACGTTCCCGATGACATCCCGAAGAGCTTCACCGCCACGAGATAGCCGCCGTAGATGCCCACCACGTCGAACACCCACGCGAGGAGGGGCAGGGCGACCACACCCGCCACCAGGGTGGGCACGACCAGGTACCGCATCGGGTTCAGCGCCATCACGGTGAGCGCGTCGATCTGCTCGGTGATCCGCATGACGCCGAACTCGGCCGCGAGCGCCGATCCCGCGCGCCCGGTGACCATGAGCGCGGCGAGCACGGGTCCGAGCTCGCGCACGAGGGCGATCGCCACCAGCGGGCCGACGAAGGCCTCCGATCCGACCCGCTGCAGCATGAGCATGCCCTGGAGCCCGAGCACCATCCCGGTGAACGCGCCGGTGAGCAGGATGACCGACATCGAGCGGAAGCCCACGAACCAGATGCGATGGAGGGTCTGGCGAACCTTGAACGGCGGGACCACCGACCAGGCGACCGCCTGACCGAGGAAGACGCCGAACCGGCCGAGGGCCGAGAGGACGTCCAGGCCGAGCCGGCCGAGACCCTCGACGGCATCGAGAACGAGCGAGCCGGACATTGGGGGGGTGGACGCGTCGGTGAGAGCGGCTCCCGTCGGGCCCTACCGCGTGAGCCGGCGCCAGGCCCCGAGAGCCCACAGGGGGAAGTAGTGGGCGTAAAGATGGTACTGGAGATAGAACACGCGGGGAAAGCCCGTGCCGTTCCAGAGTGTATCGACCCAGCCCCCGCCTGTCTGCTGGGCCTTCAGCAGGAAATCGATCCCGCGGTCGACCACCGGGGTACTCGCCTGGCCGACGGCCATGAGGCCGAGCAACGCCCAGGCCGTCTGGCTTGGGCCCGACAGCCCGCGGCCCTTCAGCCGACCGTCGGCGTAGGAATCGCACGTCTCGCCCCAGCCTCCGTCCGCGTTCTGG
Organism: uncultured Candidatus Rokubacteria bacterium; assembly: GCA_963812945.1. Classification (GTDB taxonomy): domain Bacteria; phylum Methylomirabilota; class Methylomirabilia; order Rokubacteriales; family DASRDR01; genus DASRDR01. The sequence continues at coordinate 639,875 of CAWEXD010000008.1, forward strand.
CCGTCGGCGAGCCATCGCACCGCGCGCCCGACCATGGGGTCGTCGGCCCCGATCCCGACTGCCTCGAGCCCCCGGAGGACCGACCAGGTCCCGTAGAGGTAGTTCACGCCCCAGCGCCCGTGCCAGGCGCCCTCGGGCGTCTGGGTCCGGCGCAGGAAGGCGATACCTCGCCGGATCGCAGGATCGTCCCGCGAGATCCCGAGCCGCCCGAAGCACTCGATGCACCGCGCGGTGAGATCCTCGGTGGCGGGGTCGAGCAGCGCCCCGTGGTCGGCGAACGGGATGTTGTTGAACAGGAGGCGCGTCTGGTCCGTGTCGAACGACGCCCAGCCCCCGTCCTTGCCCTGCATGCCGCGAAGCCACCGGACGCCGCGCTCGATGGCGGCGCGACGCCGGGCGTGGTCGGGATGGTCGATCCGGTCCAGCCCCATCGCGACGACGGCCGTGTCGTCGAGGTCCGGGTAGAACGGGTTGTCGAACTGGAAGGCCCAGCCGCCCGGCTCGAGCCCCGGGCGCTTGGTCTGCCAGTCCCCCGGCTCGAACACCTGGCGATCGAGGAGCCAGTCGGCGGCGCGAACCAGGGCGGGGTGCCCGGAGGGCAGTCCCGACGCCAGGAGCGCGTTCACCGCCAGGCCGGTGTCCCACACGGGCGAGACGCACGGCTGCACGTGGAAGCGGTGCGGCTCCTCGATCCCGAGCGCCTCGATCTCCTTGAGTTGCCCGGTGATCAGCGCGTGGTCGTCCGGGTAGCCGAGGAGTCGCATCGCCAGGACGCCGTTCACCATCGCCGGGTAGATGCCGCCCAGCCCGCCCGGCACGGCCATCCGGGGCACGAGCCAGTCGTGCGCCGCGCGGATCCCGCGGCCCCGCCAGGGACGGGGCCCGAAGGCCTCCCACGTCTTGAGGAAGCCGTCGACGCCGATGAAGAAGTTCTTCCACGACACGAAGGCGCGACGGGCGTAGGCCGGGTCGTCCAGGTGGAGATGATGCGCCCACAGCTCGTCCAGGTTTCGGTCGCGCGGAACGGGGTACACGGGCCGGCGGTCCATCACGATGAGAAGCGGGATCAGGACCGTCCTCGACCAGTACGAGATCTCCGAGAGGTTGAAGTACGACCACCGGGGCAAGAGCATGATCTCGACCGGCATCGCGGGCACGCCGCCCCACGGGTACTGGCCGAACAGCGCGAGCGTGATCTTGGTGAAGACGTTCGCCTGGGTGGGTCCGCCCCGGGCCAGGATCCACTCGCGGGCCCGGGTCAGGGCCGGGTCCGTGGCGGGGACACCCGCCATCTTCATCGCGAAGTAGGCCTTGATGGTCGCCGACAGGTCCCCGGCTCCGGCCTCGTACAGGTTCCAGGAGCCCTCCGCGCTCTGGCGCGCGCGAAGGTACCGCAGAGCCTTCCGCTCGAGATCCGGGTCCACGGTCCCCAGGACATGCCGCAGGAGGAGGTACTCGGCCGTGATGGTGGAGTCCGCCTCGAGCTCCCCGACCCAGAATCCGGCCGGGTCCTGGAGCCCGAGCAGGTGCTCCTGCGACCGCTGGATCGCCCCGTCGACTCGGCTCGTATCTATCATGTCTGGTTGGGCTTTATGGGTTGCCCGCTAGTGTAGCATGGGTGGCTCGGGACCGATGGGTGGCGCCGACCAGCCTGTCATCGTCGAGGTGCTCCGGCTCGTGTGGGGCAGCATCGTCCTGCGCCCATACGTGTTCGGGTTCCTCGCCGTCTACCTGACGGCCGCCACCGCAACCTGGGGCTGGCGCCGGGCGGTGGCCTTCACCCTCTGGGCGGGCAGCCTGGCCTTCGTCGCCGAGTGGAGCTCGACCCGTCTCGGGGTGCCCTTCGGCCTCTACCACTACACGGGAGAGACGGCCGGACGGGAGCTCTACCTGTCCAACGTGCCCCTCTTCGATTCCCTGTCGTTCACGTTCCTGGCATACGCGAGCCTCGGCCTGGCCGGCCAGCTCCTCGGCTGGGGCGGAGCGGGGCTGCCGGGCGCCGTCAGGCGGTGGTGGCCGGCGCCGGGCGCTGGGCGCGTCCGTCTGCGCCTCGCGGTGTTGACCGGCCTTCTGATGCTGTGGCTCGACGTCGTGATCGATCCCCTCGCGGTGCGGGGTGATCGCTGGTTCCTCGGCCGCATCTTCTACTATCCGGAGCCAGGGTGGTACTTCGGAGTTCCCATTGCCAACTTCGCAGGCTGGGTGGTGGTCGGCGCCGTGATCGCCTGGGGCTGGGGCGTGCTCGCGCCGCGGATTCGCCAGGCGCCACCCGCCTGGGCCCGCCACCTTCCGGGGCACCGGTACCACGCCGCGGTCCTCTACTACCTCGTCCTCCTCTTCAACCTCGCGATGACGGCAGCCGTCGCCGAGCCGGCGCTCCTGCTGGCGGGCCTCCTCGTCCACGTGCCGCTGGCCACGGTTGTAGTATGCTTTCTACGATTGCCCGAACGGACGGGCGGGATGCCGGCCCGCGCCGGCGAGATCGCGTGACAGCCAGACGACGGAGCCTCGAAGAGCGGAGTCAATGAGCGTACCGCTGTCCCAGATGTGGACCGTCGCGAGCTACGTGCTCACGCAGCGCTTCCGTGGGCGCCGGCAGTATCCGCTCGTCCTGATGCTCGAGCCGCTGTTCCGGTGCAACCTCGCCTGCGCCGGCTGCGGCAAGATCCAGTACCCGGGGCAGATCCTCCGGAAGAATCTCACCGTCGAGCAGTGCCTCAAGGCGGTCGACGAGTGCGGGGCGCCCATCGTCTCCATCCCCGGAGGGGAACCGCTGATGTATCCGGAGATCGGCCGGCTCGTGACGGAGCTGGTCGCCCGGAAGAAGTACATCTACCTGTGCACGAACGCCATCCTCTTGAAGGAGCGGCTCGAGGCCGGCGTCTTCACGCCGTCGAAGTACCTCTCCTTCAGCATCCACATGGACGGGCTCCGGGAGGAGCACGACGAGGCGGTGTGCAAGGACGGTGTCTTCGATCAGGCCGTCGAGGGGATCCGCGAGGCGCTCCAGCGTGGCTATCGCGTGACCACGAACACGACCCTCTTCGAAGGCGCCGACCCGGCGCGGACGCGGCAGTTCTTCGACGCGATGATGGACCTCGGCGTCGAGGGGATGATGGTCTCCCCCGGCTACAGCTACTCGAAGGCGCCCGACCAGGAGCACTTCCTCCGCAAGCAGCGGGCGAACGAGCTGTTTCGGGCTATCCTGTCGAATCCGAAGCGGCGGTGGCGGTTCAACCAGTCCCCGCTGTTCCTCCAGTTCCTCATGGGGAAGCGGGATTACGAGTGCACGCCCTGGGGGAACCCGACCTACAACGTCTTCGGGTGGCAGCGCCCGTGCTACCTCCTGCAGGAGGGTTACGCGCCGAGCTTCCAGGACCTGATCCAGGGCACCCGCTGGGAGCGTTACGGGAAGCGGAGCGGCAACGAGAAATGTCGCGACTGCATGGTCCACTGCGGGTTCGAGGCCACGGCGGTCCAGGAGACCTTCGCGAGCTGGCGTGGATTCCGGGACACCGTTGTCGCCACCGTGACCGGCCGAGCGTGATGCCGGCGTGATGCCAGCGTGACGGAGGTCGAGAAGAGCCTCGAGGGGTGGGTGCCGGAGCCGGACTCGGAGATGCCTCTCGACCGCATCGTCGACCTGGCCTTCGACTACCGGGGCAACACGACGGTCCTGAAGCGGGACGGCTCCGCCCTTTTCGGCTACGTGTTCAACCGCGACGCGGACGCCCCCGTGCCCTACCTGGAGATGTTCGACGCAGAGGGCGGCGGACCCCACCGTGTCTCGTACGCCGACGTGCGCACCATCCACTTCACCGGGAAGGACACCGCGGCCGGGAAGTCCTACGCCGCCTGGCTCGCCCGGAAGCAGGCGGAGAAGGCCGGGCAGGCGGCGGGCGCACCGCCGCCGTGACGCCGGGGTCGAACCCACGCGCGAGGGTCGGCTCCTCGTCGTCGCTGGCCTCGCGCTGGAGGCACGCGCTCTGCTCCGCGCTCTGCCGCCGGCGGAGCGCGGGGTTCTGACGATCCGGACCGTGGGCCCCGGCGCCGCCACGCTCGACCGCCTTGACGGTCTGGCGGAGCCCGGAGCCCCGGACCATCCCTGGGCCGCGCTCGTGATGGGACTCGCCGGGGGCTGTGGGCCGGATCTCGAGCCGGGCGACGTCGTGGTGGGCGATCCCGTGGTCCGGCCAGACGGGGGATTCGACGGCCGGGCGGACCCGGCGCTCCGGGCGCGGGCAGAGCGAGCGCTCGAGGCGGCCGGCCTCCGCTACCGGGTGGGGCGGCTCCTCACGGTCGACGAGGTGGTGACCATTCCGGCGGAGAAGGCGAGTGTCTGGAAGGCCCACGGCGCGCTGGCCGTCGACATGGAGAGCGCGCACGTGATTGCCTGGGCCCGCCGGGCCGGCCTTCCGGTGCTGGCGGTCCGGGCCGTCGCCGATGGTCCGGATGACGAGGTGCCCGCCGAGCTGCTCCGCGCCGTGGGGGCGGACGGCCGGTTGCGCCCCGCCGGCGTGGCTCGCCTCCTGCGCCGCCCCGCGCTGATGGGTGCGTCCTGGCGGCTCGGCCGTCGATCGCGCCGTGCCCTCGAGAGCCTCGCTCGGTTCGTCCGCGCGTTCGTGGATCCCCCGGGCAGCCCCTGAGGCCCCTCGCCGCCCTCCTCGTCGGGCTTCTCCTCGCGCTGCCCGCACCGGCGGCGGGGGAAGGATCCTACTCGTTCTTCCCTCTGCCGGCGTTCGACACCGACCCGAACGAGGGCGAGACCTACGGCGTCCTGCCGGTGTGGATGTTCAAGGACGCCGACGGCCGCGTCCGGAGCATCATCGCCCCGTCCGTGACGTACAACGAGATCCGCGGCGTGACGGGCACGTTCCGCTACTTCCTTTACGCGAGCGCGTTCGAACGCTTGGAGTTCATCGCCTCGTACTCGGAGAAGATCGACCGCGAGCTGAAGCTCCAGTACAAGAACTTCGACGTGTTCGGCGGCCGGTTCCACGCCGATGTCCAGCTCCTGCACGAGCGCACCTCCTCCGTCCGATTCTTCGGCATCGGGCCCGAATCGGAGAAGGAGGACGAGTCCAACATGACGCTCGGGGTGACGGGGGTCTACGCGATCTTCGGGATCAACATCTCGAAGACCATGCGACTGTCCCTCGGTGAGACGCTCCAGCGCTTCGAGGTCTCCCGCGGCGGCGTGCCTGGGCTGCCGTTCACGGGGGATCTCTTTCCCGACCTTCCCGGAGTCGAGGGCGCGACGATCCACGCCCAGCGAGTCGCGCTGATCCACGACAGCCGTGACTCCTTGACCACGCCGACCGAAGGCCTTTACCTGAGCGCGTTCGCGGAGGCGTCCACCGAGCTCCTGGGGAGCGACGCCGACTACCTGAAGGCCGGTGCCCAGGCGATCCTCCTCAGGCCATACTGGGATCGCCGCGTGATCCTCGTCCTCCGCGGGTTGTACGAGGGGCTCTCGGGTGAATCGAACACGCCTTTCGAGGTGTTGCCGACCCTGGGCGGCGTCGACACGCTGCGCGGCTTCGGCGAGAACCGCTTCTTCGGGGACGCGCGGCTCCTGTTCAACGTCGAGGTCCGCGCCAAGGTGCTCCGAATGAAAGTCTTCGGCGTGAACGCCGAGTTCGAGATCGCGCCCTTCGTCGACGTCGGCAAGGTGTTCAACTCGTGGGAGCAGTTCCTCGACACCCCGTTCGAGGTCAACCCCGGCATCGGCTTTCGCGGGCTCGCCCCCCCGAGCGTGGTCGGCCACATCGAGTTCGCCTATAGCCGCGAGGGTCCGGCCATCTACGTGGGCCTGGACTACCCCTTCTAGGCACCGAGCCCGTAGGGGAAACGATGAAGGCGCTCGTCACCGGCGGGACCGGCTTCATCGGGAGCCACGTCGTCCGGGCTCTCGTCGACGAGGGGACCACGGTGCGCGTCCTGGCCCGGGCCGGCAGCGACCGGCGCGCCCTGGCCGGCCTTCCGGTCGAGGTCGTGACCGGCGACCTCGCCGAGCCAGGCTCGCTGACGGCGGCGCTGTCCGGGGTGGAGGTGCTCTACCACGTCGCCGCCGACTACCGCCTCTGGGCGCCCGACCCGGCCGTGCTCTACCGCGTCAACGTCGACGGGACTCGCGCGCTCTTTCGGGCCGCCGAGGCGGCGGGCGTCGCGCGGGTGGTCTACACCTCGAGCGTCGGCGCCCTCGGGCTGCCTGCGGACGGACGCCCCGGCACCGAGACGACGCCGGTCCGGCTGGACGACATGGTGGGGGACTACAAGCGCTCGAAGTTCCTGGGCGAGCGCGAAGCGGATGCGGCGGCCGCCCGCGGGCTCCCCGTGGTCACCGTGAACCCCTCGGCGCCGGTGGGCCCCTGGGACTGGAAGCCCACCCCGACCGGCCGGATGCTCGTGGACTACCTGCGGGGCCGGATGCCCGCGTACCTGGACACGGGGCTCAACCTCGTGCACGTCCGGGACGTCGCGCGGGGGCATCTCCTCGCGGCGGCGCGCGGCCGGCCCGGCGAGCGCTACATCCTGGGCCACGTCGACGGGAATCTCGGCCTCCGTGCGATCTTCGAGCGCCTCGCGCCCTACACCGGGGTGCCCGCTCCCCGTGTCCGGTTGCCGTACAGGGTGGCGCTGGCGCTCGCCAGCGGCGCCGAGCTCGTGGCGCGCCTTTCCGGGAGCGAGCCCCTGATCGCGAAGACGGCCGTGCGGATGGCGGCCAAGCGCATGTTCTTCGACCCGTCCCGAGCGGTCCGGGAGCTCGGGTTGCCCCAGACTCCGGTGGACCAGGCGCTCCGTGACGCCGTGGACTGGTTCTGGGCGCACGGCTACGCTTCCCGGCGGCGCCGTGTATAATCGGGGACGCCGTGCCCGCCCGCGCGGCCGGTGTCACATCACGCGATGAACGCGGCCGATCTCTCCGCCCTCCTAGCCCGGCGCAGCGGGTCGAATTTCTACTACTCCTTCCTGTTCCTGCCGCGCCGAAAGCGGCAGGCGATCTACGCGCTGTACGCCTTCTGCCGGACCGTGGACGACGCGGTCGACCAGGGGCCGGCGACCCCGAGCGAGCAGCGCCGCGTCCTCGCGGACTGGCGGCTCGAGCTCGGGCGCGTGTACGAGGGGCGCCCGACGCAGCCGATCGCGTTGCACCTCGCCGAGGTGGTCCGGGCTTTCCCCGTCCAGCGCCAGCATCTCGAGGCGATCCTCGACGGCGTCGAGATGGACATCGACAAGCGGCGCTACGCCACGTTCGAGGAGCTGCTGGAGTACTGCTACCGGGTCGCGTCGGCGGTCGGCCTCTGCTGCATCGAGATCTTCGGTTACACCGATTCTCGGGCCCGGGACTACGCGCTCAATCTGGGGGTCGCGCTCCAGCTCACGAACATCCTGCGTGACCTGCGCACCGACGGCGAGCGCGGGCGCATCTACCTGCCGCAGGAAGAGATCCGGCGCTTCGGCTACTCGGAGGAGGAGCTGCTCCAGGGGCGTCACACGCCGGCGTTTGTCTCGCTGATGCGTTTCCAGGCCGACCGCGCCCACGCCTACTACCGGGCCTCCCGGGCGGCCCGCGCGCCCGCCGACCGTCGCCGGCTGGTCGCGGCCGAGATCATGGGCGGCATCTACCGCGCGCTCTTGCGGGACATCGAGGCGCGGAAGTTCCGCGTCTTCGACGGCCGCATCCGCGTCTCCACGCCGAGGAAGATCGCCCTCGCGCTCGGCATCTATCTGCGCGGCCAGCTCGCCCGATGAGGGCGGCCGTCCACGCGGGAGCGGGCCAGATCCGCCTGGAGACCCGCGCGACCCCGGCGATCGGCGCCGGCGAGCTCCTGCTCAGGGTCCGGGGCTGCGGACTCTGCGGATCGGACCTCGCCAAGTTCCGCGGGCCGGCCCCGCATCCCGCCGTTCTCGGGCACGAGGTCGTGGGTGAGGTGGCGGCGGCCGGCGAAGGAGCCGGCGATTTCCGTGCCGGCGAGCGGGTGGTCGTCGCGCACCACGTCCCGTGCTCCCGGTGCCACTACTGCCAGCGCGGCAGCGTGTCCATGTGCCGGGCCTTCAAGGCGTCGAACCTCGACCCGGGCGGTTTCTCCGAGTACGTGCGCGTTCCCGCCGAGAACGTCCGCCACGTGACCTTCCGGGTGCCCACCGGGATGCCCGACGCCGTGGCCTCGTTCACCGAGCCGCTCGGCTGCTGCGTCCGCGCGATCCGGCGGGCGCGGATCGAGGCGGGCGACACCGTTCTGGTCGCGGGACTCGGGGCGATGGGCTGTCTCCTGCTCCAGCTCGCCTGTCGACGGGACGCGCGCGTGGTCGCGGTCGACCCGCTTCCCGCGCGGCGGGCGCTGGCGGAAACGCTCGGCGCCGAGCGGGCCGTGGCGCCGGATGGAGCCAGGGACGCGCTCGCCGACCTGAGCCAAGGGCGGGGCGCCGACGTGGTCGTGCTGACCGCCGGCGCGCCGGCCGTCGTTCGGGCGGCGCTCGGCTGGGCGCGCGACGGCGGCGCCGTCCACCTCTTCGTCGGCGAGGGCGAGGGGCCCCTGCCGATCGGTGAGATCTACCGGCGCGAGCTGACGCTCACCGCCACCTACTCCTCGTCGCCGGCGGACCTGGCCGAGGCCTTCGACCTCATCCGGAGCGGCGCGGTCCGGGTGGCCGAGCTCTGCTCGCACCGGCTCCCGCTCGAGCGGCTGGCCGAGGCGGTCGACTTGATGGAGCGCCGGGAGGCGCTCAAGGTGTTCGTCGAGGTGGCAGGGAGTCTCCCGTGACCGGTGCACGTGCTCCTCGAGTGCGCGTCCCCCTCCCCCCTCGGGGGTCCGGGGGTGTGGGGGGTCCCGAATGAGAGCGCAGGTCTTCTACGGTCCCGGCGATCTCCGGTTCGAGGACCCCCCGATCCCGGAGCCCGGGCCGGGCGAGGTCGTGCTCCGGATCGAGGCCGCGCTGACCTGCGGCACCGACGTGAAGACCCTCCGGCGGGGCCACCCCGTCATGATCCCGCGCGTGCCGACGATCTTCGGACACGAGTTCGCGGGGACGGTCACGGCGGTCGGGGCCGGCGTCGGCGGCGTGCGCCCCGGAGACCGGGCCGTGGCGGCGAACTCGGCCCCCTGTGGCGCGTGCGCGGCGTGCCAGCGGGGCCAGCCGAATCTCTGCGACGATCTCCTCTTCGTCAACGGCGCGTACGCCGAGTACATCGCGCTCCCTCCTCGCCTGGTGGCCCGCAACCTGGTGACGGTGCCGCCGGGGACCGACGCGGCGCGCGCCGCGTTCGCCGAGCCCGTGGCCTGTTGTCTCCGCGCCATCGACGCGGCGGCCTTCGGGACGGGGGACACGGTGGCCGTCCTGGGCCACGGCCCTCTCGGCCTCCTGCTCGGGCTCCTGGCCCGCGCGGGCGGCGCCCGCGTGGTGGTCGCGGGCAAGGCGGGGCCCCGCTTCGATCGCGCCCGTGGACTGGGGTTCGCCGCGTGCGTGGACGTGGCGCGGGCCCCGGACCCAGTCTCGGCCGTGCGCGACGCGGCCGGAGGCGACGTGCGCTGTGTCATCGAGGCGACCGGGCGGCCGGAGGCGTGGGCGCAGGCGATGGCCGTGGTCGGGAAGGGCGGCACGGTGGTCTTCTTCGGTGGCTGCGCGCCGGGCACGACGGTTCCCCTGGACACTCGCCGCGTGCACTACGAGGAGCTGCGGCTCCTGGGTGTTTTCCACCACACCCCCGGGTTGATCCGGCGGGCCGTCGCGCTGCTCGCCGACGGCACGCTCGACCCGACGGCCCTGGTGACCCACGAGATGGGGCTCGGCGACGTGCCGCGGGCGCTCGATCTCATGAGCCGGGGCGAGGCCCTCAAGGTCCTGATCCGCCCGTGAGGCGGGACCCGGTTGCGCTGCGACGCGCGTCCCACGAGCGCGCCGCCTGCCGACGCGCGCGGGCGTCGTGCGGGGACCGCGCGCAGCGTGCTGCGTATCTTGCGTCGGCCCGCCTGCGACGCCTATACTGAAGGTCCATGCAGCCCCCCGGTGTGAAGACGCCGCCGACGCCTGCGTCCCTGCCGCTCGCCGAGATCGTCCTGGCGGGCCCGCGGGGCTTCTGCGCCGGCGTGGAGCGGGCCATCGAGATCGTCGAGCAGGCCCTCGAAGTCGTCGGCGTGCCCATCTACGTCCGGCGTGAGATCGTCCACAACCGTCACGTGGTCGAGGCCCTCAGAGAGAAGGGGGCCATCTTCGTTGACGAGCTGGACGAGGTGCCCGAGGGCGCGACCGTCATCTTCAGCGCCCATGGGGTGTCGCCCGCGGTGCGCGAGGCCGCGCCGACCCGGCGGCTCCGGGTCATCGACGCGACGTGCCCGCTGGTCACGAAGGTCCATCTCGAGGCGATCCGCTACGCGCGGGAAGGGCGGACGATCGTCCTGGTCGGCCACGCGGACCACGACGAGGTGATCGGGACCCTCGGCGAGGCGCCGCGTCGCATCGTGGTCATCGACTCGGTCGAGGAGGCGGAGCGTCTGGTCGTGGAGGACCCTCGGAAGGTCGCCTACCTGACGCAGACCACCCTGTCGGTGGACGACACGAAGGCCGTGATCGAGGTGCTTCGCCGCCGGTTCCCGGCCATCCTCGGACCATCGCGGGACGACATCTGCTACGCGACCCAGAACCGCCAGGCGGCCGTCAAGCAGCTGGCGAACGACGTGGACCTGGTGCTGGTGCTGGGCGCGGCGAACAGCTCGAACGCGAACCGGCTCCGGGAGGTCGCCGAGGCGCTGGGCACGCAGGCGCACCTCATCAACGACGTGCGTGACATCCGGCCGGAGTGGCTCGACGGGCACTCCCGCGTCGGCGTGACCGCCGGGGCGTCGACGCCCGAGTTCCTCGTGCGCGAGGTCGTCGACTATCTCCGGATGCGGGGCGGGCCCACCGTACGGGAGTTCCGGGTGGTGGAGGAGGATGTCCGCTTCGGCCTGCCCTACGAGCTCCTCGAGATCGCGCGGCAGAAGCAGGCGGCATCGGCCGCCGCGTCGTAGTTCCCGCCGCTTGCCTGCCGAACCCGGCCGGCGCGCCAGAGCCCTTTCATGAGCCCCGCACGCGAGGCGGCCGCCGTCGTGATCGGGGGCGGCATCTGGGGCTGCTCGATCGCCTTTCACCTGGCCCGGGCCGGCCTCTCCGACGTCGTCGTCCTGGAGCGGCGCGAGCTCGCGTGCGGCAACACGCCGCAGGCCGCGGGGCTGGTCGGCCAGCTCCGCTCGACCGAGCTCATGGTCCGCTCCATCCGCCGCGTCGTCGAGCGGCTCGAGCGCTGGCCGGCCGAGCACGGCGAGGAGAGCGGGTTCCGGCAGACGGGCAGCCTCAAGCTCGCGCTGACGGACGGGCGGGTCCGGGAGCTCGAGTCCCACGTCGCGCGTGCGCGGGCGTGGGGTCTCGCCGTCGAGCTGATCTCTCCGGCCGCGGCCCAGGCCCGCGTGCCCTTCCTCGACGTGCGGGGCGTCAAGGCGGCGGCGTGGATCCCCGGGGACGGCTACGTCGAGCCGTACACCCTGACCATGGCCATCGCGCGGGCCGCGCGGCGCCTGGGCGTGACCTTCGAGACCGGCCGTCCCGTGACCTCGATCCGCATCGAGCGGGGTGTCGTGCGCGGGGTGGACACGCCGGCCGGGCCGGTGCTGTCGCCGCGGGTCGTCGTGGCCGCCGGCCCGTGGGTCGAGCGGGTGGCGGGCGCGATCGGTCTCGCGGTGGACACGGTGCCGCTCCGGCACCAGCACTGGACGACGGCGCCGATGTCCGCGGTCCCCGCGGACCTACCCGTGGTCCGCGTGCCGGACGCCTCGGTGTACATCCGGCCGGAGGTCGGGGGGCTCATGCTGGGCGGCTTCGAGGCGCGCCCCAAGGCCTTTCCGATGGCGGACCTGCCGCCGACGTTCGAGATCGAGCACACGGAGAAGGACCTCGGCGTGCTGGAGGAGCTGGCGGGGGGCCTGACCCGCGTCTTTCCCGACCTGGCCGGAGCGCCCGTGCTCAAGGGCTGCGCCGGGCTGCCGACCTTCACGCCCGACGGGAACTACCTCCTCGGGGCGGCGCCGACCGTCCGCGGTCTCTTCGTCGCCGCGGGCTGCAATGCCATCGGGATCGCGGGCTCCCTCCTGATCGGGGAGTGGCTCGGCGAACTGGTCATGGAGGGCGCGACCCGGGACGACACGAAGAGCCAGGCGCTGGACCGGTTCGGCCCGCGGTACGGCGAGCGGCGGCGGCTCCGCGAGGACTGCGAGTCCGTCTATGGGAACTTCTACAGCCTGGACCGGGGCGCGTTCTGACGTGCGCCTCGTGACCGGCGCGGCCTGAGGATGGCCCAGGAGCGTCTGGCCAAGATCGTCTGCACGATCGGCCCCTCGTCGATCGGCGAGGGCATCATCGAGCAGATGGTCCGGGCCGGGATGGACGTGGCCCGCCTGAATTTCTCCCACGGCACGCATGCCGAGCACCGGATGGCCATCGAGCGCATCCGCTCCGTGGAAGCGCGGATCGGGAAGCCGATCGCGATCCTCCAGGACCTCCAGGGCCCGAAGATCCGCCTGGGGACGTTCGTCGGCGGTGGGGTGGTGCTGCGTCGCGGGGACCTCTTCGTCCTGACCACGGCCACGGTTCCGGGGACGGCCGAGCGGGCCCGCATCTCCTACAACGGGTTCGCCCGGGACGTGAAGGTCGGCGACCGCGTCCTCATCGACGACGGCCGGATCGCGCTCGACGTCGAGGCGGTGGAGGGCGACGACGTCTCGTGCCGGGTCGTGACCGGCGGCATGGTCAAGGACCACAAGGGTGTGAACCTCCCGAGCACGGCCCTGCGGCTGCCGATCCTGACCGAGAAGGACCGGGAGGACCTCGAGTTCGGCCTTCGCCACGGCGCCGACTACATCGGGGTCTCGTTCGTCCGGTCGGCCGCGGACCTCCTGGAGGTCCGGGAGGCGATCAACGAGTTCCGCTCCGACGCCCAGGTCGTCGCCAAGCTGGAGCGCCCCGAGGCCCTCGGGCGTCTCGACGAGATCCTGGCCGCGACCGCCGCGGTGATGGTCGCGCGCGGAGACCTCGGAGTGGAGATGGCGATCGAGGAGGTCCCGATCGCCCAGAAGGAGATCCTCCGGAAGGCCCGCCTGGCGCGAACGCCGGTGATCGTGGCGACGCAGATGCTGGAGTCCATGATCACCAACCTCCGCCCGACGCGCGCCGAGGTCTCCGACGTGGCCAACGCGGTGCTCGACGGCACCGACGCGGTGATGCTCTCGGCCGAGTCGGCGACCGGGGCCTACCCGGTCGAGGCGGTGCGGGTGCTCGACCGGATCATCCGGCGGACGGAGGCGGCGTTCCCGCCACAGACGATGGACCGCCCCCGGCGAGGCGAGGTGTCGTTCCCGCAGGCGATGTCGGACGCGGCCTCGTTCGCCGCGCAGGAGCTGAAGGCCCGGGCGATCGTGGCGTTCACCCAGTCGGGCTACACCGCCCGGCTCATCGCGCAGGACCGGCCCCCGGTCCCGATCGTGGCGTTCACGCCCAACGAGCGCGTGCGCCGGCGCCTGACTCTCGACTGGGGTGTCGTCCCGCGCCTCATCAAGTCGCAGACCTCGATCGACCAGATGATCGTGGACATCGAGGCGAGCCTGCTCTCGGACCGGTCGGTGCGGTACAACGACATCCTGGTCATCGTGGGCGGCGCGCCGCTCGCGGTGCGAGGCACGGTCAACCTGCTGAAGCTCCACCGGGTCGGCGAGCACCGGTAGCGACGGTCCGCCGGACCGGCCAACGCTGGGGGCACGCTCGGCGCGGGCGAGACGGGATGAACGAGGTGATCGGGAGCTATCTCGGAGTGACGCTCACCCCCTGGAAGCTCGTCGGGTACCTGGGGGTCACGCTGTTCGCCGGCCGGTGGCTGGTCCAGGTGTACGCGTCGCGCCGTCGCGGCCGGCCCACGGTCCCGCGCGTGTTCTGGTACATGAGCGTCAGCGGCAGCCTCCTGCTGCTCGCGTACTTCACCTTCGGGAAGAACGACTCCGTCGGGATCCTCTCCAACCTCTTCCCGGTGTTCATCGCGGGCTACAACCTCTACCTCGACCTCCGGGGCGGGCCCGGGACGCCACCCTCCCGCCAGGGCACGCCCTAGACCAGAGGCCCACAGGGCTCCGGATCCCCGGGCGGCGGGGGCCGGGGCCAGTCCGTCGGCTACCGACGACCGGCCAGGCAGACTAGGCCCATCAGGATCGTTCCCACGCCGATCACCAACGCGACGAATCCTTCAGCCCGGAAGTCCCAGCGGCGGAGGTAGGCCTTCTGGTACGCGACGGAGCGATGGGAGCGGCGCAGATACTCGAGGTGATGCCACCGACCGATTCTCTTCCGGAAGAGGGTCACCGCCAGACCGATTCCGAGAAGGGCCCGGCATCGGAGCATGGAATCCGCGTGCGCGCTCCGGACAGGGTGCCGCCGCCTACGGGAAGATGCCGAGTTCCAGGTAGGAGGTTGCGACCTTCCGGAGGGCGCTGAGGAACGCGGCGGTCCGGAGGTCCGTGACCCGCGGGTCCTGGTGCATCAGCTCGCGGAGCTGGCGGTAGGCGCCGATCATCGTCTCCTCGAGCCCCGAGTTCACGAGGTCGATCTCGTCCGCGCCGCGCGCGATCCGCCGGCGCTCGTCGGCGGGGAAGTCGCGGCCCGTGGCCTTCTCGATCGCCGCCAGCATCCGCTCGGACGCGCCCTCCTCGAACCGCTTGGCGACCCGACCGAACCGGACGTGGGAGAGGTTCTTCACCCATTCGAAGTACGAGACGGTCACCCCACCCGCATTGAGATAGACGTCGGGGATGAGCAGCACGCCGCGCTCGAGGAGGATCTGCTCGGCGTCGAAGGTCGTCGGACCGTTGGCGCCCTCCGCGAGTATGCGAGCGCGAATCTTCGGGGCGTTGCCGGCGGTGATCTGGCCCTCCAGGGCGGCGGGGATCAGGACGTCGCAGTCCAGCTCGAGCGCCTCGGCCGTCGGCAGCTCCCGTGCGCCCGGGAACCCGCGGATCGAGTTCGTCCAGCGCAGGTGCTTCTGAACGGCTTCGACGTCGAGGCCGTTCTCCCGGTATATGGCTCCGTCGCGTTCCGCCACCGCCACGACCAGGGCGCCGCCTTCCTGGCAGTACCGGGCGGTGTGATAGCCCACGTTGCCGAACCCCTGCACGACGATCCGCTTCCCTTCGAGGCCGGGCGAGAGGCCCAGCCGCTTCATGTCGTCCGCGTCGGCGCACGCCTCCCGGAGGCCGAAGTACACGCCGCGTCCGGTTGCCTCCGCGCGGCCCCGGATGCCGCCCTGGGAGACCGGTTTTCCGGTCACGCAGGCCAGCGCGTCGATCTGCCCGGGGTTGAAGGCCGAGTAGGTGTCGGCGATCCAGGCCATCTCGCGGGAGCTCGTGCCGTAGTCGGGCGCCGGCACGTCGAGGCCCGGCCCGATGAAGTTCTTCTTGATCAGCTCGGCCGTGTACCGGCGTGTGATGCGCTCCATCTCCTCGGCGTTGTACTGCTTGGCGTCGATCTTGACGCCGCCCTTGGCGCCGCCGAACGGCACGTCGACGATGGCGCACTTGTAGGTCATGAGTGCCGCCAGCGCCATGACCTCGTCCTCGTTGACCTCGGCCGCGTAGCGGATGCCCCCCTTGACCGGGAGCTTGTGATGGCTGTGCTGTGCCCGCCATCCGGAGATGACCTCGTAGCCGCGGCGGGTCCGCACTGGAAACTGGAAGGCGTACACGCTGTTGCACGCCTTGATCTGGTCGAGGAGCCCGCGGGGATAGTCCGTGAAGCCGGCCGCCCGCTCGAAGTGGAGGTTGACCGTCTCGAAGAAGCTGGGCGCCTGGCCGGCGGTCGCCATGTCTCAGTACGACTGCCGCATGGCGGTCCGGGCCGCCTTGAGCTCCTCGACGGTCACGCCGTGCTTCTGGCAGACCGCGATCATCTTCCGCTCGCGGGCCTCGATCCGCGCCGCCGCCTCCGGGATCTTCTCGGCGATCTCCGGGGGCACGACCACCACCCCGTGCTGGTCGCCGTGCAGGAGATCACCGGGCCGGATCCACAGCCCACCCACCTTCACCGGGGCGCCGAAGTCGACCATGTGGACGTAGGCGTGGGAGACGGACACGTGCGCGGAGAAGAACTGGAAGCCGGCGGCCTCGGCCTCGGGCAGGTCCCGGACCGTGCCGTCGGTCACCACCCCGAGGCAGCCGAGCGCGCGGTGGATGTTGGCCTGCACCTCGCCCCAGTACGCCCCCTGGCCGCGGGGCTCGTCGACGTCGTGCATCACGACGACGCGGGGGCCGGGGCTCGCGGCCACGTGCTCCCACCACGCGAACTCGCTGGAGCGGTGGCCCTCCACGGGCTGCGGCTCGGCGCGGATCAGCGCGGTCACCGCGTATCCGACCGTGGCCGGGAGTCGCGGGAAGCGGCAGACGATCTCCGAGGACACGAAGCCGGTGCTCCATGGCTTGACGTTGAACGTCTCGATCGCGTTGGCCACGGTCGGAGACGAGATGCGGGACAGCTCCGCCAGGATCTTCGGGTCGAGGGGCGCGGGCGAGGTCATGCGTCCTCCATCTGTTGGCGGTGTCAGGGTTCAGATCGACTGCTGCCGGCGCTGGCGGAGGACGTCCCGGATCTGCTCCAGGACGGCTTCCACCTGGGCCAGATTGGGATCCACGGCCAGGGCCTTCTCGAAGTACTCCGCGGCGCGCGGGAGGTCCTCCTTCTGGAGGTAGATCAGGCCGAAGCCCGACAGCGCCCCGAAGTGGACGGGGTTTCGGCGCACGACTTCCTCGCAGTCGGCCAGCGAGCGGTCGAGCTCGCCCATGAGGTAGTACGCGGTCGCGCGCTTGTTCCAGCCCTCCGCGAACCCGGGCGCTCGCGTGATCACGTCGCTGAAGACCGCGACCGACTCCGGCAGGCGGCCGGCCTGCATCAGGGCGATACCTTGCTGGAGGAGGGCGTCGATCGCGGGATCGCCGGATCGGTGCCAGATGGCCCAGAGCGCGCCGTGAGCCCGTCCGCGAACTCCCGGGTCGGCGTCGCGCAGTGCCTGCAGGAGGGCCGGCTGGGCGCCGTCGTCCCCGACCTCGCCGAGCCGCTCGGCGGCCGCGCGGCGCTCCTCCGGCGCCCCGTTCCGAAGCCGGTCCAGGAGGCCGGGCTGATCGGGGGACGCCGCGGTCAGGGCGACCAGGAGAAGCAGGACCAGGTGCGTCACCGGGTCGCCTCGATCGTGCCGCCCGGAGCGGTCAGGTCGAGGAACGCGGGCTCGTCGAGCACCGCCACCCCGAGGCGCTTGGCGTCGTCGAGCTTCGATCCGGCCTCCGCGCCGGCCACGACGTAGTCGGTCTTCCGCGAGACCGTGGACGTCACGCGCCCCCCGAGCCGGGCGATCCGGGCCTTCGCCTCGTCGCGGGACATCGCCTCGAGCGCGCCCGTCAGCACGAACGTCTTCCCGGTGAGCGGCTTCGGCCCAGCGGACGACGTCGCCTCCTCGAGCACGACGCCGACCTCCCGGAGATTGGCCACCGCCTTCTGATTGGCCGGCTGATCGAAGAAGAGCCGGACGGCCTCGGCGATCCTGGGGCCGATGCCGTGGATCTGGGAGATCTCCTCGACCGGCGCCGCCGCCACACGATCGATCGCGCCGAAGTGCTCGGCCAGGAGCCGCGCCGCCCGCTCTCCGACGAAGCGGATCCCGAGCGCGTAGAGGACGCGGGCCAGGCCGCGCGTTCGCGAGGCGGCGACCGCGTTGACCAGGTTCGTCGCCGACTTCTCGGCGAGGCGCTCGAGCTCGGCGACCTGGGGGACCGTCAGCCGGTAGAGGTCGGCGAAGTCGCGCACCAGCCCCCGCGCGAGGAGCTGCTCGACGACGGCCTCCCCGAGGTGCTCGATGTCCATGGCGTTGCGGGACCCGAAGTGCAGCAGCGCCTCCTTGAGCTGGGCCGGGCAGGCGGCGTTCGTGCAGCGCACGACGACCTCGCCCTCGGGCCGCGACACGCCCGAGCCGCAGACAGGACACCGGTCGGGCACCGCGAGCGGGATGGCGCCGGGCGGCCGCCGGTCGACCAGCACGCGGACGACGTGGGGGATGACGTCGCCGGCCCGCTCGACGACCACCGTGTCGCCCTTGCGCAGGTCGAGCCGCGCGATCTCGTCGAAGTTGTGGAGCGTCGCCCGGCTGATCATGGCTCCCGCGATGCGCACGGGCTCGAGCTGGGCGGCGGGGGTCAGGGCCCCGGTCCGCCCCACGTTGACGACGATGTCGAGGATGCGGGTCATCGCGTGCTGGGCCGGGAACTTGTAGGCGACCGCCCAGCGCGGATGGTGCGCGGTGGCGCCCAGCCGCCGCTGCTGGCCGAGGCTGTCGACCTTTACCACGGCCCCGTCCGCGTCGTAGCCCAGCTGGTCCCGCTCCGACTCGAGCGCCTGGCAATAGCGCCAGACGTCGTCCATCGTCCCGCACGGCTTGCTGCGCGGGTTCGTCGCGAGGCCGCTCTCGGCGAGGGCCTCGAGGACCTCGCGGTGGCTCTTGAACGGGAAGGGCTCGGCGTGGCTCAGCTGGTAGACGAAGATCCTGAGGTCGCGCTTGGCGGTGACACCGGGATCCTTCTGGCGCACGGCTCCGGCGGCGGCGTTGCGGGGGTTGGCGAACGGCGCCTCGCCCTGCGCCTCGAGCTCGCGGTTCAGCCGCTCGAAGGCGGCGTGACTCATGTACACCTCGCCGCGGACCTCGACCTTGCGGCACGTCGCGAGCCGCCCGGTCAGGCGGAGCGGGATGGAGCGAAGCGTGCGGAGGTTCGGGGTCACGTCCTCGCCGAAGCGGCCGTCCCCGCGGGTGGCTCCCCGGACGAGCCGGCCGCTCTCGTAGAGCAGCGCGACGCCAAGCCCGTCGACCTTGGGCTCGCACACGTAGGTGAACGCGGTCCCGGGAAGGGCCCGCTGGAGCCGCGCCTCGAACTCGCGCAGGTCGCTCTCGCTCGTGGCGTTGTCCAGGGAGAGCATGACCGCCGTGTGCTCGACCGCGGCGAACGCATCCGACACCACGCCCGCCACACGCTGGGTCGGGGAGTCGGGCGTGACGAGCTCGGGATGACGCGCCTCGAGCTCGCGGAGCTCCCGGGCCAGGGCGTCGTACTCGGCGTCGGTGGCCTCGGGGCGGTCGAGGGCGTAGTAGAGGTGGTCGTGGCGGGCGATCAGCCGGCGCAACTCGTCGACGCGCTTGCGGGCCGCCGCGGGACCCCCCACGAGGCAGAGGATAGCACGCCCGGCGCGGCCTGCCGGACGCGGTCCCGGCAGGGCCCGGCGCGCCGCCGCCTGGACGCGCATCAGGCTCACGATGCCGATCTCGCTCAGCCCGCGCCGCGTTGTCCGGCGTGTCGCGCTTCGGCTATCCTGGCCCCGGTCCGAGACCGAAGCGAGGTGATTCGTGCCATCAACGGGGGACCAGCGCGTGACGGTGCTCGACTTCATCGGTCGGACGAGGCTCACTCCACTCCGGCACATGGTCCCGGACGGGAGCGCCCGGATTCTGATCAAGCTGGAGTACGAGAATCCGACGGGCAGCATGAAGGACCGCATGGCGCTCGCGATGATCGCGGCGGCCGAGGCGGATGGGCGGCTGCGACCGGGCGGGTCGGTCGTGGAGTACACGGGTGGCAGCACGGGCGTCTCGCTCGCCTTCGTCTGCGCCGCCAAGCGAATCCCGCTCCAGATCGTGACGTCGGACGCCTTCAGCAAGGAGAAGCGGGACCACATGACGGCGCTTGGGGCTCGCCTCACGCTCGTCCCCAGCTCGACCGGCGGGACGACGAAGGCCCTCACCCTCGAGATGATCGAGACCGCGAGAAAACTCGCCTCCGCGCCCGGAAGCTACTGGACGGATCAGCTGAACAACGCCGATCAGCTGTCCAGCTACGAGCGCATGGCCGACGAGATATGGGAGCAAGCCAATGGGCGGGTGAGCGCCTTCGTCCACAGCGTCGGCACTGCCGGGTCGTTGCGGGGGATTTCAACGCGTCTGCGAGCCCATGACGACGCCGTGCACGTCGTCGCGGTGGAGCCGGATGAGTCGGCGGTGCTGTCGGGCCGGCCGAGCGGGTCCCACAAGATCGAGGGCACCGGCGCCGGGTTCGTCGTGCCGCTGTGGACCCCGCGGCTCGCCAACGAGATCCAGACGGTGTCGACCGAGGAAGCCATGGCGACCGCCCGCCGCCTCGCCCGTCACGAAGGCATCTTTGCGGGCACCTCCACGGGAGGAAACGTCGCGGTGGCGCTGCGGATCGCCGAGCGGCTCGGCTCCGACCACACCGTGGTCACGGTGGCCGTCGACTCGGGGATGAAGTACCTGAGCACGCCCTTGTATGCCCAGGCGTGAGGGGCCAGCCCTACGCGGGCGCGCGCTCGGTGTCCGTGGCGCCGGGAAACGCGAGGAGCAGCGTCGCGACGCCCACGGCGATGGCGAACCAGAGCGAGGCCACGCGCACGAGCAGGGTCGCGGCCGCGGCCTCGGGGAGCGGGGTCCCGAGCCCCGCCAGGAGCGCCGTGAGGCTTCCCTCCGCCACGCCGAGCCCGCCCGGCAGCATGGACACCGCGCCGGCGAGCGAGGCGAACGCGTAGACGAAGGTCGCCGCGCGGAGCGGCAGGTCGACGCCCAGGCCCTCCAGGATCAGCCACAGAGCGGCGCACTCGAAGAACCACGAAACCACCGACAGCCCCAGCGCCACGACCAGCGCGCTCGGCGCCAGGAGCTCGCGCCCGCTGTGGACGAACTGGCGCGCGGGCTCGACCAATCGCTCGGGCAGGAGCCGCCGGGCCGAGCGTCCGACGGCCTTGGCCTGCAGGATGACCACGAGGGCGACGAGCACGACGGCGACGCCCCCGAGCAGGGCCGGACCGTGCGGGAGGGCGGTCACGCCAAGCCCGCCCAGGAGGACGAGCCCGGCCACGTCGGTCAGGCGCTCGGCCATCACCACGGACGCCGTGCGGCCGACCGGGGTGCCGACGAGCCCCCGCACGAGCACGGCCTTCAGCATCTCCCCGAGCTTCCCCGGGGAGATCGCCATCGCGAACCCGGCGAGGAACACGCGAAGACTTGGCCGCCACGGGAGCGGGATCTCGAGGCGGCGCAGGTAGAAGTGCCACTTCACGAAGCGCAGGGCCCAGTTCGCGAGGACGGCGAGAATGACGAGGGGGCCGCGCCGCCAGTGAAAGCGCGCGACCGCGTCGAGCGTCGCCGGAAGGCTGGCGGCGGCGGCCAGCGCCAGCGCCACCGCCGCCCCGAGGGCGACTGCGATCAGGAGGCTGCGAACGAGGCGGGTCGCGGGCACCGGGCCGGATTTCAGCACCCGGACTCCGCGACCGTCAATCGTGCGGCGGCCCGGCGCCGCCGGCGATCGCCGTCCGGGCGGCGGCGGGCACCACGGCCGGGGCGCGGCGGCCCGCCGGCCACAGCGCGAGCGCACCGCCCAGGAGGATCACCACGCCTCCGAGCCAGATCCACGCGACCATCGGGTGTACCTGCGCCTTGATCTGGGCCCACTGGCCCTCGCGATCGAAGCTGCCGAGGATCACGTAGAAGTCACGGAAGAATCCGTACCTCACGGCGACCGACGCGAAGGGGGAGTTCGACCCGGGGTAGAGCCGCTGCCCCGGCTGGAGCGTTCCCACGGGCCGGCCGGCGTCGCTCACCTCGAGATGGGACTGGATCAGGAGGTGCGTGGGCTGCTCCAGAGCGGAGAGCCGGGTGAACCGCACGGCATACCGTCCGAGCTCGAGCGTCTCGCCGCGCTGGAGGGTGGCCTCGTGCTCGAGCTTGCCCACCGTCGACGTCGCGACGCCGATGGCGACGAGGACCACCCCCAGGTGCACCACGAGCCCGCCGTAGCGCCGGTGGTTCTGCGCGAGGAGCCGCGCGAGGGCCGTGGGCAGGGGCTCGCCGGTCGCGCGACGGCGTCCCCGCGCCCCACGCCAGAGCTCGCCCAGCACGATCGCGGCGACGAAGTAGGGCAGGGTGTAGCCGAGGCCCACGAGCCCGAGCGGCAGATCGCCGACGAGCCACGTGAGGAGGCTCGCGCCGAGGGCCACCGCCGCCGGCCCGCGGAGGAGGCGCCCCAGGACGGCCCACGAGCCGCGCCGCCAGGGGACGAGCGGCCCCGCCCCCATGAGGAGCATCGTCACGATCAGGATCGGCGCGCTCACCCAGTTGAAGTAGGGCGTGCCGACCGAGACCTTCGCGCCCGTCACGGCTTCGGCGAAGAGCGGGAAGATCGTGCCGATGAACACGGTGAAGCAGAAGGCGACCAGGAGCACGTTGTTCACGAGGAACACCGACTCGCGCGAGAGGAGCGCGTCGAGCTCGGCACGCTCGCCGAGCCGGTCCCAGCGCCAGACCAGGAGTCCGAGCGAGGTCAGGAGGATCACGGCGAGGTACGCGAGGAGGAATGGGCCGATGGCGCCGCTCGCGAACGCGTGAACCGACGAGATCACGCCGCTCCGGGTGAGGAAGGTCCCGAAGATCGTCAGCGCGAAGGTGAGCGTGACCAGGGTCAGGTTCCAGATCTTCAGCATCGGCCGACGTTCCTGGACCATGACCGAGTGCACGAACGCCGTGCCCATGAGCCAGGGCATGAACGAGGCGTTCTCCACCGGATCCCACGCCCAGTAGCCGCCCCAGCCGAGCGTCCGATAGGACCACCACCCGCCGTAGAGGACCCCCGAGGTGAGGAAGAGCCAGGCGGTGAGGGTCCATCTCCGCGTGAGCGTGAGCCACGCGCCGTCGAGCCGCCCGGCCAGGAGCGCCGCCATCGCGAAGGCGAAGGGCACGACGAAGCCGACGTAGCCCGTGTAGAGCAGGAGCGGGTGCACGAGCATGTCGGTGACCTCGAGGAGGGGATTGAGCCCCCGGCCCTCGAGCGCGGGCTGGGGCAGCCGCTCGAACGGGCTCGCAACCGCCGTCATCATGACGAGGAAGACGCCGGAAACCACGAACAGCACCGCGAGGGCGTACCCCGAGAGCTCGCGCCGGAGCGCGGCCGCGCGGCGCGCGACCAGGAGAACGAACAGGGCCTGCAGCCACTCCCACAGGAGGATCGAGCCCTCCAGCGCGCCCCAGAGGCCGGCGATCCGGTAGCGCAGGGGACTCGTGGAGACGCTCGTGTTGGCGACGTACCGCACGCTGAAGTCGCTCGTGACGAGGAGGTACTCGAGGGCGACGACGGCGAGCGTCACCAGGGCGAACTGCGCCCCCGCGGCCCGGCGGGCCGTCCCGAGCCAGCCGGGGGCGGCTGTCCGGCTCGCGCGGACGCCGGCGACCGCGCCGGCGACGGCGATGAGCAGGGCGGCGAAGAGGGCTGCGGCGCCGAGCTCGGGGATGACGGTCATGGCTTCTTGACCGGGGGGCCGCCCGGTCCGGGCGGGGGCGCCGGGACGCTCGGTGCGGCCTGCTTCGGCGCCGCCGCCAGCCGGGCCTTCGCCTGGCGGATCCGCTCCCGGGCCCGGTCGCGATCGGGACCCGCCGGGGAAACGCGGACGAAGTGCTCGAGAGTGGCCAGGGTGCCCGCGTGATCCTGCCGGGCTTCCAGCACACCCGCCTTGTCCCAGAGGGCGTGGGCGTAGTCGGGGTCGATCGCGAGGGCCCGGTCGAAGGCCTCGAGCGCGTCGGCGTGATGGCCGGCGATCGCGAGGATCACCCCGAGATGCGTGATGGCGTTGACGTTCTGCGGCTGGCGCTTGAGAACGGCGGTGTAGGCGGCGATCGCTTCCTGATAGCGGCCCGCGTCCAGGCTCGCGTGCGCGGCCTGGAGCATCCCTTCGAGCATCTCCTTCGAGAGCGGCCGGGGCGCGCCGCCCGCGGCGGGTCCCGGGAGCGCGGGGGAAGCCGGCCCGGGCATGGCGGCCGTCGTGTCGGGCTCGGGCGGCGTCGGCACCGAGTAGCTCGAGACGAGGAGGCCCAGGATGACGCCGAAGACGAGGAGGCCGGCGCCCATCGCTCCGAGGGCGACCGGCTGGCGCGTCCAGGGAATCGGCGCGGCCGGCGTAGGGACGGGCGCAGCGCGGCGCGCGGGAGCGGTGGTGGGCCCGAGCGCGTCGAGGCGGCGGAGGACGGCGACGGCCTGAGCCTCGTAGCGGGCCCGGAGATCCTGGTAGTCGTCCTCGTCGACGTGACCCGCTTGCCGGTCGAGCTCGAGCTCTCTCAGCGCTCGGAGCGCGGTGACCTTCTCCGTCTCGAGCCCGGCGCGCTCGTCGTCGAGCGGTGCTGGGGTCAGGGAGGACCCGCGGCGGAAGACGGGCCAGATGGCGAAGACGAGCGCCGGCACCGCGAGCCCGAGGGTCAGGAGGACGATCGTCACTCCGGCGTCATCCTGTCGTCATCAGGGCGTCCCGCTAGTCGCCGAGGCGCTCGAGCTCGGCGGCGATCCGCTCCCGGTCTCGCGGGCCCACGCTGGGCACCGCGCCCGGGTCCGGCGTGGCCGGCCGGCGCCGCCAGCGGCGGGCGAGGCTCAGGACCAGGACGAGGCCGCCGGCGACCGCGGCGAACGGGGCCAGCCACAGAACGATGTTCAGGCCGCGCGCCGGCGGCGCCAGCAGGACCCACTCGCCGTAGCGCTGGACGAAGTACGTCTCGACCTGCGCAGGCGTATCACCGGCGGCCAGGCGCTCGCGGATCAGGTCGCGCATCTGGCGCGCCATGTCGGAGGGAGAGTCCGCGACGGACAGGTTCTGGCACACGACGCAGCGGAGCTGGCTCGCGATCGCTTGGACCTCGGTCTCGCTGACCGTGACGGGTGCCGTCGCCGCCCCCGTGGGGCTGGCGAGCGCGGACACGGCGAGGAGGGACACGGCCAGGCGTCGCGCGAAGCCGTTCACGCCGGTGCCTCGGCAAGGAGCGGCTCGATGGATTCCCGGAAGACCGCGTCGGTGACGGCGCCGACGTGCTTCTTCCGGACCGCTCCCCGCCGGTCGATGATGAACGTCTCCGGCACCCCGTAGACGCCGTAGTCGATCGACACCTTGCCCGTGGGGTCCGCCGCGTTGGGAAAGGTCAGGCCGAAGCGCTGGATGAAGTCCCGCGAGGCCGGTTCCTTGTCCTGGATGGCGACACCGAGCACGACCACGCCCTGCTCCCGGAGCCGCCGCCACCCCGCCTCGAGGACCGGCGCCTCCTCGTAGCAGGCGGGATAGCACCACGACGCCCAGAAATTGAGGACCACGACCTTGCCGCGCTGCGCCTCCAGATTCACCGCCTTCCCGTCGAAGGTCGTCAGCGCGAAGGACGGAGCCGGCCGGCCGACGAGCGGCGACGGGATCGCGCGCGGGTCGGTGCGAAAGCCGTAGGCGAGGAGCCCCACGACGGGGAGCGCGGCCAGGGGGATGAGCCAGCGGGCGCGGACCTTCACCGGGGCGTGCCGCTGCCTCCCGAGGCGCTCCCCGCGGGCCGGAGCGTGCGGAGCAGCTCCTCGTGACGGGGCATAGTCCCGTCGGGAGCCCGGTATTCCTCGGAGTGCTTGGCCATGATCATGCTGGCCTGGAAGGTGCCGTCGGCTCCCAGCGTCCCCTCCACGACCGCGCCGCGTCCCTCGGCGAAGAGGTCCGGGGGGATGCCGCGGTGATAGACGGGGACCGAGGCCCGGCCGTCCGTCAGGAGGAAACGCTGCTCACGCGCCGCCGTGTCCAGCTTGAGCGAGCCCTGGACGACCATGCCGCCGAGACGATAGGCCCGCCCGGCTGGGCGGTCCTGCGCCATGAGCTCGGACGGGGTGACGAAGTAGACGACCGACTGGCGGACGCCGGTCATGACGAGCGCCCCCAGCGCGAGCACGATGACGGCCGCCCCCAGGAGGATGCGGCGGCGCCGCCGGGTCACGCCGGCCGCCCGGCGGGACGGTCGCCCATCCCGCGCTCGAGCTCCCGGATCCCGCGCTCGACGCGCCACCAGTAGGTGAGCAGCACGCCGAACACCAGCCCGTACGCGGCCAGCACGAACGGCCAGTGGTTCACCGGGTGAGGCTCGCTGCGCACGGCGTGTGACGGACGGCCTTCGGCCCGTGGCGGCCTGTGCGGCGCATGGTCCGTAGTATACCCGCGGGCCCCTGAGGCTCGCTCCGCGTACAATCAGCTCATGAGCCCCGCGGGCGCCCGGCGCGGCAGTGGCCCCGTGAGCCCCTCGACGGCCCGCGGTTCGCTGCCGGCCCCGGACGTGGAGGCCCTGGTAGGGGGCCGTCATGCGGATCCGTTCTCAGTGCTGGGACCGCACGTCTGCCGTGAGGGAGGCGCCACGGCGCTCGCAATCCGCGCCTTTCTCCCGAGGGCGGCTGCCGTGGAGGTCCGCTCCCAGGAGCCCGGCGTCGGCCCGCGGGAGATGGAGCGTCTGCACCCGGACGGTCTCTTCGAAGCGATCTTTCCCGAGCGGGCGGCGCCCTTCCGCTACCGCCTGGCCGTCACCGAAGCGCCGGGGCGCGTGCGCGAGATCGAGGATCCCTACCGGTTCCCGTCGACGCTCTCGGACTTCGACCGGCTCCTCCTCGGCGAAGGGACGCACCACCAGGCGTACGAGAAGCTGGGCGCCCACCTCCAGCAGGTCGACGGCGTGGCCGGCGTGGTGTTCGCCGTGTGGGCGCCGAACGCCCGCCGGGTGAGCGTCGTCGGCGACTGGAACGGCTGGGACGGCCGGTGTCACCCGATGCGACTCCATCCGGGCCACGGCATCTGGGAGCTGTTCGTCCCGGACCTGGGGGAGGGGGCCCGCTACAAGTTCGAGATCCTCGGGCGGGACGCGGAGCTGCTCGCGCTGAAGGCGGATCCCTACGCCGTCGGCTTCGAGGTGGAGGAGCCGCGCACCGCATCGGTCGTCGTCTCGCTCGACGGGCACACCTGGGGGGACGGGGCGTGGATGGCCGAGCGGGCGCGACGGAACGCCCTCGACGCGCCCGTGTCCATCTACGAGGTCCACCTGGGCTCGTGGCGGCGGGTTCCGGAAGAGGGCAACCGCTTCCTGACCTACGCGGAGCTGGGCGCGGCGCTGGGGGACTACGTCGACGACCTGGGCTTCACGCACGTCGAGCTCCTGCCGATCGGCGAGCACCCGTTCTACGGGTCCTGGGGATACCAGCAGATCGGCGCCTTCGCGCCGACCCGGCGCTACGGGACGGCGAAGGACTTCATGGCGTTTGTCGACGCGCTCCATCGGCGTGGGATCGGCGTGCTCCTCGACTGGGTGCCGGCTCACTTCCCGCGCGACCCGCACGGGCTCGTCTACTTCGACGGCACCCACCTCTACGAGCACGCGGACCCACGGCGCGGGGAGCAGGCCGACTGGGGTACCCTGGTCTTCAACTACGGCCGCAACGAGGTCGCCAACTACCTGATCGGCAACGCCCTCTACTGGCTCGGGCGCTACCACCTGGACGGGCTCCGGGTCGACGCCGTCGCCTCGATGCTCTACCTCGACTACTCGAAGAAGCCGGGCCAGTGGCTGCCGAACCGTCACGGGGGACGAGAGAACCTCGAGGCGATCGCCTTCCTCCGGCGGTTCAACGAGGTGCTCTACCGGTATCACCCGGACGCGATGACCGTCGCGGAGGAATCGACGTCCTGGCCGATGGTCTCGCGCCCCAACTACGTGGGCGGGCTCGGGTTCGGGCTCAAGTGGAACATGGGGTGGATGCACGACGTGCTGGACTACGTGCGGCAGGACCCCGTCTACCGGAAGTACCACCAGAACAAGCTCACGTTCGGCCTGCTCTACGCCTGGCACGAGAACTTCGTGCTCCCGCTGTCCCACGACGAGATGGTGTACGGCAAGGGCTCGCTCTACGGCAAGATGCCGGGCGACGACTGGCAGCGGTTCGCCGGTCTCCGCGCCCTCTACGGCTTCATGTGGGGGCATCCCGGCAAGAAGCTCCTGTTCATGGGCGGCGAGTTCGGCCAGGGGCGGGAGTGGAACCACGACACGAGCCTCGACTGGCACCTCCTCGGGGCGGGGCCGTACCACCGCGGGCTCCAGGCCCTGGTCCGGGACCTGAACCGCCTCTACCGGGCCGAGCCGGCGCTCCACCAGGTCGACTTCGAGTCGGCCGGGTTCCAGTGGATGGACTGCTCGGACGCCGAGCAGAGCGTGGTCGCCTTCGTCCGGCGGGCGCGCGACCCGGGGAACTTCGTGCTGGTCGTGTGCAACTTCACGCCGGTGCCGCGCCACGGCTACCGCGTCGGCGTGCCCGCCGGCGGCCACTACCGGGAGCTCTTGAACACCGACGCCCACGTCTACGGCGGGAGCAACGTCGGGAACGCGGGCGGCGTGGAGGCGCAGGCCCGCCCGTGGACCGGGCAGCCGTGGTCGGTGACGCTGACCCTCCCGCCGCTCGGCGTGCTGGTGCTCAAGCCGGGCGCGGCCTGATACTCGGGCCGTACTGCCGGCCCGTCGCCCCGTTCGGCGGGCCGCTACCGCATCGTCGACTTCGTCCTGTCGAGCTTCGTGAGCTCGCGGATCACCCCTTTCCCGCTCCCCGGTGTGGAGAGGGCGGTCGGGAGGGTCGCCGACCGCCGATCGCTACGGCGCTGGCGACTCCCGCTCGGGCGGAGCGCTCAAGACCGGGGTCAGGCCGAAAAAGAGGATCGTCTGCATCGTCTCCTGGTTGTAGAGCTCGACCGTCGGGACGACGGCGCAGCCCCTCCGGGGCGTCCGCGCCCCGACCGGCATCGCACAGGGGATGATGCCGACGCGGCCTCCGGGGACGGGGATGTCCTCAAAGCTCAGCTCCAGAAACGCCCCCTGCTTCGGCCCAAGCTCCACGGTCACTGCGCGTCCGATCGGGTTGCCCATGCTGTCGTGGAACATCAGCTCGACCTGGCAGGGGCGGCCGTCATTGGGTACAGGTACTCCGGCGACATTGACCACATTGAGGCGGGCGGTCTGGCCCACGGCGAGATGGACCATCCCGAGACCGTCGTTAGGAATGGGGCTGCCCTCCGCCATGCCGGTCGGTAACGCGACCCCCCCCGCGATGAGCAGCGCGAGCAGCGTCGAGACTCCCCTTTGGCGCCCCTGTCTCATGGCCGTGCTCCTTCCCTTGGCGGTTCTCCGCCGTCTGGGTGCCTCACCCATGAGGGACTGGGATCCCGTTTCTCGGTCCGGGGCAGCCGGCAGGCAAGGGCTCTGGTCCCGAGGCGACCGGCGACCGCGGCCGTTTCCGACAGTGCGCGGCGGCGCCGTGTCCTGTCAAGCGCGTGGGCGGTGCGTGGGCGGCGGCGAGGAGCTGGGGCGCTGCGGTGCCTGGAACCCGCGTCCTGGCGCGTGCCGGCGGCAGGTCTTTGGCCCGCGACTGGCGGAGGGTCCCTGTTGGTCCATCCGGCTGCGCAACGTCGGGAACGCGGGCGGCGTCACGGCGGAACCCCGCCCGTGGACCGGCCAGCCGTGGTCGGTGACGCTGATCCTCCCCGGCGTGCTGGTGCGGAAGCCCGGCGCGGCCTGACATGCTCCGCCCGTGCTGCCGGCACGCCACGCCGACGCCGGCGTAAGCGGATCCCCACGATCCCGCGGGACCGCGTTCTCGCGATGATCCTGGCCGGAGGGAAGGGGACGCGCCTCGAGCCCCTGACGCGCGAGCGCAGCCAGCCCTCCGTCCCGTTCGGCGGCCGCTACCGCATCGTCGACTTCGTCCCGTCGACTTCGTGAACTCGCGGATCCTGTCCCTCTACGTCCTCGCTCTACGTCCTCAACGGCTCAGCGCGCGTCCAGGCATGCCAGCGTGACGCGGGTGTTGTTCGCCGCACCCTCGATGCATGCCGTGGCGCGGTAGTTGTCCTTGGCACCCTCCACGACGAAGTGGCAGTAGGGTGCGAGGCACCCGCCGGCCCCCGGGCAGCCGGCGGAGAGGAAAGTGCCGCGTGCACCGGGTGTGAGGGTGAACGACGCGGACAGGAACAAGACGGCCGTCTGGGAGGCGAAGTCGAGGTCGTACAGCTCGACGGCGACGTCGACTCCGCTAGCCTTCTGGCCCGCGTAGAGGATGGTGCAGGTCAGCCGGACGTCGTCACCGGCGCTTCGCGGAGACGCGGAACACGCTCGAGACACCCGTCGGGATCATCGTCATGACGCTCCTCCTCTTTCGGTTGCCATCCTCTTCGGCTGCCGTGTCGTGGCATCGCGCGTGGATAGAGGTGCTCACTGGACCTGGTCACCGGTGCCCGAACGTAGCGCCGGGGCCGGGGCGAGTCAATCACGCGAGGATCAGTAGTGCGGTCCCGGCGCTCGGTGATCTGGCCGAGGGCAACAGGCGATGACGGCTCGAGTGGGTCGCTATGCTGGACGGGCGGCGACCGCGGCCCCGACGCGCTCGACGCCGGCGAATGAGCTCAGCGTGAGCCAGGCCGGGAAGGCGCGGACGAGCGACGGCGGCCCATCGAGCCGGATCAGGCCAGCACGGACGGTCTCGGCCAGCCGCAGGTCACCCATCCAGACCCGTGTCAGAGCCTGGAGGTCGGCGCTGACCACGATGTCGACCGGAAAACCGGGGTCCTTGAGGCAGAGGTCGACCTCCCGCCGCTCGAGCACGAGCCACCACGTTCTCGGGCAACGCATGGTCGCCGGCACCCCGCGGAAGTCGAAGCGCACGACGACCCGCTCCGAGGGCAGCGCCTCCAGGTTCACACGCCGGTGGATGTCCCACATGAGCAGGCCCGCGTCCAGGTCACCCCGGTCGACCTGTGCCCGGGCCCACCGCTGGCCCCACTCGCCGAGGCACTCGATGAGCGGCCGCAACTCCTCACCCGCTGCGGTGAGGTGGTATTCGCGCCCGCGGCCACGCGGCTTGGCCACGCTCCGCACGATGCCGGCGTCCTCGAGCTGCTCGAGGCGTCCGGCGAGGAGCGTGCGCGACATCAAGGGCACACCCCGGTGGAGGTGACTGAAGCTGCGGCTCCCGCAGAGCAGCTCGCGCAGGACGAGCGGGGTCCATCGCTCGGCGACGATCTCGGCCGCCTTGGCAACGGGGCAGAACTGGCCGTATCCCTTCATCCTGTCTCGAGAGTAGTGAACGGCGGAGGGCGTCGCAAGTCCATTTTTTGTGCTTTACGGCCCGGCCGGCCGGAGCCACCCTGCGGTCACCAGGAGGTGCCCCATGGTTGCTCGATCAGCTCTCGAGACTGAGCGTCGCGACGCCACCGCTCTCGACGATGCGGCCCTCGCCGACCTGGCGTCACACTTCCGTGGAGAGCTCGTCCGTCCCGGCGACCCGCTGTACGACGCCGCCCGCGCCATCTGGAACGGTGCGATCGATCGTCATCCCGGGCTCGTCGCGCGCTGCACCGGCGCCGCCGACGTCCGTGCCGCCGTCCGCTTCGCGCGGGAGCGCGACCTTCTCGTCGCCGTGCGAGGCGGCGGCCACAACGTCGCCGGCACCGCGGTGTGTGACGGCGGGCTCGTGATCGATCTCTCACCGATGAAGGGCCTGTGGATCGATCCGGCGGGGCGAAGGGCGCGAGCGCAGCCGGGACTCCTCTGGGGCGAATTCGACCGCGAGACGCAGGCCTTCGGGCTCGCCGCGCCCGGCGGGATCATCACCCACACCGGTATCGCGGGTCTCACGCTCGGCGGGGGGCTCGGCTGGCTGATGCGCCGCCACGGCCTGGCCGCCGACAACGTCCTGTCGGCCGATGTGGTCAGCGCCGACGGTGACTTCCTTCGCGCCAGCGCCGAGGAGCACGCCGACCTCTTCTGGGGGCTCCGCGGGGGCGGCGGAAACTTCGGGGTGGTCACGTCCTTCGAGTATCGTCTGCACCCCGTCGGACCGATCGTCCTGGCCGGCGTGATGCTCCACCCTGCCGCGAAGGCCCGTGAGGTCCTGCGCTTCTACCGCGACTTCATCGGGAGCGCGCCCGACGAGCTGACGACCATCGTGGTCCTCCGGATGGCGCCGCCCGCGCCTTTCCTTCCTCCGTCGGTGCATGGGCAACCGGTCGTGGTCATCGGCGCGTGCTACGCGGGCTCGGTGGAGGAGGGCGAGCGAGCGGTTGCCCCGCTGCGGCGGTTCGGCGAGCCTCTGGTGGACCTGATCCGGCCGACGCCGTACGTCTCACACCAGGCGCTCTTCGACCCCACCGCGCCCCACGGGCTCGGCTACTACTGGAAATCCGAGTACGTGCCATCGCTCAGCGATGCCCTCATCGACACGCTCGCCGAGCGGGCCTGGGGGGTCCCTACGCCGGAGTCTTACACGATCATCTTCCACCTGGGCGGCGCCGTCGGTCGACAGGACCCGGAGGGATCGGCCTTCGAGGACCGGCGGGCGGCCCATGCGGTGAACATCGACGCGGTCTGGTCCGAGCCCGCCCGCGCGCCCGCGTGCATCGCGTGGACCCGGGAGCTGTGGGAGGCGGTGCGTCCGTATTCCACGGGCCGTGTCTACGTGAACTTTCTCGGGGAGGAGGGGCAGGACCGCGTGCGGGCGGCCTACGGCGAGGCCAAGTACGAGCGGCTCCGGGCGCTCAAGCGCAAGTACGACCCGACGAACTTCTTCCGGCTGAACCAGAACATCCGACCGTAGATCGGGCTCGGGGGCCCCTGGGGGCCGGATCCCGGCGCACTGACGAAGCCGCATCCTGTGGAAGGGCTGACTGCGCTCGGCCGGGCCGCGGGGCCGCGACCGGAGGGGTAGGACTTCAACGTCGCCCAGCCGCACGTACCATCGTTCGCGCGACGTGCGGTGCGTCGGTGGACACCTGACAACCGGCCGGTCGTGGACCGGTCAAAACCGGCCAGTGGGTGAGCGCCCCAAGCACGACGCGTGTACCGCATTCGAGCCAGAGTGCGCACGAGCACCGAGGCCGTGACGTCGCGGCAAGGTCAGGCGGAGACGGCCTGACGTTTGGCGGCGCCTACAGGAGCTTGATGCACAAGGGCGTGCCGCCGGGGGGAAATTGGAACTCGCGGGTCACGGTGTTGTTTGCGCAGTTGCTGTCGACGTTCGGACAGGGCTGGCTCGGAGTGGCACGTGCGATGAGCCGGTACTTGACGCTTTTCGCGATCCCGGGATCCAGCACGTGCTTCCCGGACTCGGGATAGCCGAGCCGGAAGTGGAAGGCCAGCCGCGAGCTGTTCGGAGGCACGGTTTGGACGGTGACCTGGCGCTCACACACGACCTGAGACGTCCCCCTGAGCGCCGTCAGCTTCACGACGTAGTGGACATCAGGAGCGGGCGGGACGCTGGTCGCATTGGCGAGGGTCACCGGCACTCTGACGAAGGTGGGTTCGGTGACGACGGCCCCGATGCTGACGAGGACGTCCGGTTTGGGCTGCGCCCGCGCGGGCAACGGGAAGCCGCAGAGCATGAGAGTGCCGCCTGCCAGGAGCGCGGTGAGCATCGGGATACGGCGCATGGCTCCTCCTTGCTCGAGACACGACACTCGACCCCATCGGCGCCGCTCAGGTCCCGGTGACCTGACCGGGCTACCCTGTCGGCTTCCGGCCCTGACCGCGACCCAGCGCTCGAGAGCCCGGAGACGGACAGACGAAGACAATACCACCGAGCGGCCCAGGACCAATCCTGGACCCGCCAGCCGTCGTCAGTGACGCTGGCCCTCCCCCCGCTCGGCGTGCTGGTGCGGAAGCCCGGCCCGGCCTGATATACTCCGGCCGTGTCGCCGGCACGCCGCCCCGACGCCGGCCGTCAGAGAGTCCCCACGATTCCGCGGGACCGCGTTCTCGCGATGATCCTGGCCGGAGGGAAGGGGTCGCGCCTCGAGCCCCTGACGCGCGAGCGCAGCAAGCCCTCCGTCCCGTTCGGCGGCCGCTACCGCATCGTCGACTTCGTCCTGTCGAACTTCGTCAACTCTCGAATCCTCTCGCTCTACGTCCTGGTCCAGTACAAGTCACAGTCGCTGATCGAGCATCTCCGGATGGCCTGGCAGACGAGCGGCTTGGTCCCCGACCACTTCATCGCGGTCGTGCCCCCCCAGATGCGGATCGGCGAGATGTGGTACCGGGGGAGCGCGGACGCCGTGCTGCAGAACCTGAACCTGGTCGACGATTTCGAGCCGGACCTGGTTGCCGTCTTCGGCGCGGACCACGTCTACCGGATGGACGTGAACCAGATGGTCGCCTTCCACCGCGCCCAGGAAGCCGACGTCACGGTCGCGGCGCGGCCGGTCCCGGTGTCCGAGGCCTCGGACTTCGGGGTGCTCACCGTCGACGCGGCGGGACAAGTCGTGGAGTTCGTCGAGAAGCCGAAGGTGCCCCAGCCCATGCCGGGCGACCCGAAGCATTGCCTCGTGTCGATGGGGAACTACCTCTTCTCGCGCCGCGTGCTCGTGGACGCCCTGGTGGCCGATGCCCGCCAGCAGACCGACCACGACTTCGGCAAGAGCATCATCCCGGCGCTGGTCCCCGCGGCCCGCGTCTTCGCTTACGACTTCGAGGGCAACGCGGTGCCCGGCATCAAGCCCTACGAGGAGCCGGGATACTGGCGCGACGTGGGCACGATCGAGGCCTACTGGCGGGCCCACATGGATCTCCTCGGCGAGACGCCCCCGTTCGACCTCGACAACCGGCGCTGGCCGATCCACGCGGCCCGCTACGACGGCCCGCCGGCCCGCATCATCGGAGGCCAGTTCGAGAACGCGCAGGTCGGCGAGGGGGCCCTCGTGCTCCGCGCGACGATCCGCAACTCGATCCTCGGCCGCGGCGTGTGGGTGAACGAGGGCGCGGTCATCGAGGACTCGATCGTCATGGACTTCACGACGGTCGGGAAGGGGGCGCACGTCCGGCGCGCCGTCGTCGACCGCTACAACATCATCCCGGCGGGGCTGGAGCTCGGCCTCGATCCCGCCGCCGACCGCGAGCGCCACCGGGTGGACCCGTCGGGCATCGTCGTCGTCCCCAGAGGGGGCCGGCGCGAGTTCCTCTGGAACACCGAGGACCCGTGACCGGTTCCATCTCGACCTGGGGGCTGGTGTGGCGACACTGCAGCCGGCCGTGGTGATCATCCTGATGCTGGCACTCCTCGCCACGCCGGTCGCCGCCGCGGCGCAGGCGGGGAAAGTCCCCCGGATAGGCATTCTGGAGCTTGCCTCTCCTTCCGCCTCGGTGCAGGGGCACACGGCACTTCAGGAAGGCCTCCGTGAGCTTGGCTACGTTGAAGGGAAGAATGTGATCCTTGAGTACCGATATGCGAACGGGAAGCTGGATCTCCTGCCCGAGCTTGCGGCCGACCTGGTCCGTCTCAAAGTTGATGCCATTGTTACCAGGTCGACCGCATCTATTCGGGCTGCCAAGAACGCGAGCAAAACGATCCCCATTGTTTTTACCAACGCTGGCGCTCCAGTCGAGGATGGGCTTGTTTCCAGCCTGGCAAGGCCAGGTGGGAATGTCACTGGGCTGACCGGCCTGTCCCCAGAGCTAGACGGGAAGAGGCTCGAGCTACTCAAGCAGGCCTTTCCCGAGGTCACGCGAGTGGCCTTTCTATGGACAGGCGGCAGCGCAAGAGGGGACGTACGCGTCAGAGAAGTGGAGGCCGTCGCCAAGACATTGGGCTGCGGCTTCAATCCCTTAGGGTGACACGATCCGAGGATTTCGCAGGGGTGTTCGAGGCAGCAAAAAAAGGAAGCGCTCAGGCTCTCACCTCGGTCCCGGGCCCCTTCTTGGCTACTCACCAAGTACTGATCGTCGAGTTCGCAGCCAAGAACCGGCTTCCGGCGATGTACTCGACGAGTGATTTCGTTGAGGCTGGGGGTCTCATGAGCTATGGGCCGGACCTCCTTGATAACTGGCGACGGGCGGCGGTCTACGTAGACAAGATCTTCAAAGGCGCCAAGCCCGCGGAGCTGCCCGTCGAGCAGCCCACCAAGTTCGAGTTCGTCATTAACCTAAAGACGGCGAAGGCGCTCGGGTTCGCGATCCCGCCGTCGGTTCTCAGCCGGGCGGACCGGGTAATCGAATGACTCGGCGAGTTGGCCTGCGGGTGGACAGAGGCTGGGGGCCTGGGTGCGCCGGATCCGGCGCGCGCCGACCTCGGTCTACACGCCTACCGCCCGTGCGAGGGCCTCGGCCCGCAGAGTGAGCAGCCGGTAGCGCCGGGCCGCCAGGTAGGCGAACGTCGCGAGGAACGCGGCGACGTTCACGAGAAGGGCCCGGAGCATCACCGGGTCCATCGAGGGCGCCTGCGGTTTGAGCACCGTCGCCGGCTGGTGGAGCGTGCGCCACCACTCGACTGAGAAGTGGATGATCGGGACGTCGAGGGCGCCGACGATCCCCAGCACCGCGGCGTAGGTGGCCGCGCGCTCCGGGTCCTCCACGACGCTTCGGAGGAGCAAATACCCGAGGTAGATCACGAAGAGGAGCGCGGTCGTTGTGAGGCGCGCGTCCCAGGTCCACCACGTGCCCCAGGTGGGCTTGCCCCAGATCGACCCCGTCACGAGCGTGAGCCCGACGAAGCACACGGCGAGCTCTCCTGCCGAGGCCGCGACGCGGTCCCAGGCGGACCGGCGGGTCCAGAGGTAGGCCACGCTCGCCACGAGGACGACGCCGATCGCGACGTAGCCGGTCAGGATCGCGGGGACGTGGACGTACATGATCCGCTGCACCTGGCCCTGCACCGCGTCGGGCGGCGCCTGGACGAGCCCCAGCCAGAGGCCAAGCGCCAAGAGGATCGCGGCCAGCCCGCCGAGGACGCGGTGCACGCTCACTGGTCCATTCTCCGACGGCCTTCGGCCTGTGGCGGCCTCTGGCTCAGGCCTCCAGGACGAACTCGAACGTGAGGAGCCCCGCCACCAGGAACACCACGTCGAACCCGACGAGGAGCTGCCACCACGGCCACGCCGGGCCCCAGCCCTCGCCGGCCAGGGCAAGCTCCGTCAGCTTCACGGCCGCGAGGAGGACGGGCACCGCCAGCGGCAGGAGGAGGACCGGGAGCAGCACCTCGCGCGCCCGCAGATGGGCCGTCATGGCGGCGAAGAGCGTCCCCACGGCCGCGAACCCGACGGTGCCGGCCAGCGCGACCAGGAGCAGGCGGGGCACCGCGGCCCAGATGTCCAGGTTGTAGAAGATCCCGGTCGCGGCGATGAAGACGACCTCCATCACGAGCATCAGCGTCGTCGTGCCGAGGAGCTTGCCGAGGTAGATCGCGCCCTTGTCCGCCGGCGCGAGGATGAGCGCGTCCAGGCAGTCGTTCTCCCGCTCGAGCGCGAAGGCGCGGCCGAGGCCGAGGACTCCGGCCAGGATGAAGGCGAGCCAGAAGAGACCGGGCAGGGCCGCCCGGATCCGGGCGCTGTCGGGCCCGAGGGCGAAGTAGAAGAGGAACAGGAGCAGGATCGCGAAGAACCCCAGCGCGTTGGCCCCTTCCTTCGCGCGCCGCTCGACGGCCAGGTCCTTCCAGAAGACCGCCCAGGTGGTCCGGAGGAACGGGCTCATGCGCCGCCCTCGGTGGCGCCGAGATAGAGGC
Source organism: uncultured Candidatus Rokubacteria bacterium (assembly GCA_963812945.1). Lineage (GTDB taxonomy): Bacteria > Methylomirabilota > Methylomirabilia > Rokubacteriales > DASRDR01 > DASRDR01. Next base: position 677,326 of record CAWEXD010000008.1, read on the forward strand.
TCTGGAGGGTTCCCTCCGTCAGGCTCGCCCGGGCGGCCTCGGCCGCGATGCGGCCGCCCGCGAGCACGGCCACGCGGTCGGCGATCGCGAGGGCGCGCCCGATGCTGTGGGTGATCACCACGGCCGCGCCCCCGCCCGCCTTGAAGGTGTGGAGGTAGTCCTCGAGGCGCTTGGTGCTGTCGTGGTCGAGGCCGGAGAAGGCCTCGTCGAGCAGGAGCACCCGGGGCTCGCGGAGCATGGCGCGGGCCAGTGCCACCCGCCGGCGCAGGCCGCTCGAGAGCGACCGCACGCGGGTGCCGGCCTGGCCGTCGAGGCCGACCTTGGCCAGCGCCGCGTCGATCCGCCCCGGGTCGGGCCGGCGGCCGACCAGGGCTTCCGCGAACGCGAGGTTCTCGCGGGCGGTGAGGTCGTCGTAGAGCTGCGTGCTGTGGCCGACGACGGCGACCAGCCGGCGCACCTCGTCCCGCCCGTCGACGAGGTCGTGGCCGGCGATCTGCCCGCGCCCGGCGGTCGGCCGCGCGAGGGTGGCCAGGAGACGGACGAGCGTCGTCTTCCCGGAGCCGTTGTGGCCGAGGACGGTGAGCACCTGCCCGGCGGGCACCTCGAGCGTCACCCCGCGCAGCGCGACGTGGGCGCCGTAGAGCTTCGTCAGCCCCGCCGCCTGGATCAAGGGCGCGAGCTCCTACCGTCCGGATCGCGCGGCGAGAAGCCTGGGTCCCGCGGCGCCGATCACTGACGATCTTTCCTGAGCTCTGCGAGGTCGATCGAGAGCCTCACCTGGCCTCGTAGCGCGCGAAGACGGTCGTCACCCGCGCTCGCCGCGACGAGCTCGAGGCCCTGGCGGATCGTGGCCTCGACCCCCTTGCCCGTTCGCGACTGTGCGCGGCGGAGGAGCACTCGATCCACGTTTGCGGTGACTTTTTGGCTACCCATGCGCCCAGCCTACCAGCATCGATGCCACAGGACAGTAGCGCATCGTTCCGGTCCCGAACAGGCCGGAGCCCCCGCGGCGCAGGGCCGACGGGGGCTCCCGGGGGCTTGAGGGGTACGTCGCGGCGGCTAGACCCGCATCGAGCGCAGCCGGGCGATCCGCTCCTGGATCGGCGGGTGCGTCATGAACAGGTTCATCAGCGACCGGCCGGTCAAGGGGTTCACGATGAACAGGTGCGCGGTCGCCGGGTTGGCGTCCATCTGGACCACGCGGCTGGCCTGATCGAGCTTGCCGAGCGCCGACGCCAGCCCTTCCGGGTTCCGCGTGAGGCGCGCGCCGGACGCGTCCGCTTGGTACTCGCGCGACCGCGAAACGGCCATCTGGATCACCATCGCCGCGAGCGGCGCCAGGATGATCGTGAGGATCAGCGCGATCGGGTTCGTGCCCCGGCCTTCCTCGTCGCGCGACCCGCCGAACATCAGGCCCCACTGGGCCATGTTGGCCAGCATGGAGATCGCGCCCGCGATGGTCGCGGCGACGGTGGAGATCAGGACGTCCCGGTTGAGCACGTGCGAGAGCTCGTGGGCCAGGACCCCCTCCAGCTCCTTCTCGTCCATGATCCGCATGATGCCGTCCGTCACCGCGACCGCGGCATGCTGCGGGCTTCGCCCCGTCGCGAAGGCGTTCGGGGCAGCCGAGGGCAGGATGTAGAGCTTCGGCATCGGGATGCCGGCCTTCGTCGCCAGGTTTCGCACGATCCGGTGCACCACGGGCGCGTCGCCCTCGGCGAGCGGCTTGGCGCCGTACATCTTCAGGACGATCTTGTCCGAGAACCAGTACGAGACAAAGTTCATGACCAGCGCCAGCCCGAACGCCATCACCATGCCGCTCTCGCCCCCGAGGAGGCCGCCCACGGCGACGAACAGGCCGGTAAGGAGAGCCAGGAACAACGTCGTCTTCATCATGTTGGCCATCGTCAACATCCTCGTTCCGCGGGCATGGACAGGTTTCCGCCCGCTCGTCAGGTGTCACCCGAAAGCTAGCAGACGCTCCCAGCGTCGTCAACGCGAGGACTGGCGCCGCTCTCGCTCATCGAACGCGGCGCCAGGGTCCCAGTCCGGCGCGCCGCGCTTTCGCCTGAGACTTCCCGTAGACCATCGAAATTCAAGGGCCTTTTCGCTTGACACCCCGGGGGGTGCCCCCTATACTGCGAACGCCTCACAAAGGCTCGATTTAATAAGCGCTTAGCGGTCCGTCCACTGAATCCAGGCGGGGTTGGGCATGCAGATCCGCGTTTCCGAGATCCCCGACGAGGGCCTCCAGGTTCTCGATCCGGGGGCCCTGGGGCCGATCTACCCCGATCCGGCATGGACGCTCGACACGGTGTCCCTGCTGGTCGAGCGGCAAGACCAAGCGGTGGCGGTCACCGGGAGCTTCGAGGCGACCGCGCACCAGGCGTGCGGGCGGTGCCTCGAGCCCCTGGTGGCGCGCGTGGCGCCCGACGTGGACCTCCAGCTCGTGCCTCCGCCCAGCGTGCGTCAGGGTGAGACCGAGCTTGCGCAAGACGACCTGGAGGTGGACTTCTACCAGGGGGACCTGCTGGACCTGGGGAGCCTGCTCCGGAGCGAGACCGACCTGGCCCTGCCGATGAAGCCGCTGTGCCGCCCCGACTGCCGGGGGCTCTGCCCGGTGTGCGGCGGTAACAAGAACGTCACCGAGTGCCGGTGTGAGGCGCGCGGGCCCGACCCGCGGCTGGCACCGCTCGAGGCGCTCCGGCGCCTCCAATAGGAGATTTGATCGATGCCGCTGCCCAAGCGCCGCCACTCGAGGACGCGTGGCCGGAAGCGCCGCACCCACTACAAGCTCGACGTGCCCACGCTGTCCGTCTGCCCGCAGTGCCGCGAGCCCAAGGTCCCCCACCACGTGTGCCCGCACTGCGGGTACTACAAGGGGCGGGAGGTCGTCTCGACCGAAGGGGCCTAGGCGCGGCGCTCGATGCCCCCGGCGGCCGGTGGTCGGCCGATGAGGATCGCCGTCGACGCGATGGGAGGGGACGGGGGCGTCCCCGTCAGCGTCGAGGGGGCCGTCGCCGCGAGCCGCGAGCACGGTGTCGAGGTCGTCCTCGTCGGCCACCAGGCCGCCATCGAGCAAGAGCTCGCCCGCCACAAGGCGGAGTCCCTTCCCATCACCGTCCGCCACGCCTCCCAGGTGGTCGAGTCGGGCGAGCAGCCATCGCACGCCCTCCGGCGCAAGCGAGACTCCTCGATGCGGGTCGCCGCCTCGCTCGTGCGCGACGGCGAGGCGGCGGCCTTCATCTCCGCGGGGAACACCGGCGCAGCCATGGCCATCGCGATGTTCACGATGGGCGTGCTCCCCGGCGTGGATCGCCCGGCCATCGCGGTCGTGCTTCCCAACAAGCGGGGACGGACGATCATGCTGGACGTCGGCGCCAACATCGACCCGAAGCCGTGGCACCTCGCCCAGTACGCCGTGATGGGGCACATCTACGCCCGCGACATCTACGGCGTGGCGGAGCCCCGCGTGGGCCTCCTGTCCGTCGGCGAGGAGGAAGGCAAGGGCAACGAGCTCGCCCGGGAGGTCTTCAAGCGGCTCGAGGAGTCGCCGATCAACTTCGTCGGGAACGTCGAGGGCCGGGACGTGTACAACGGCAACACCGACGTCGTGGTGACCGACGGGTTCACCGGCAACGTCGTGCTCAAGGTCTCGGAGAGCCTGGCGGAGATGCTCGTGCACTTCCTCCGGGAGGAGATGAGCCGGTCACCGGCGACGAAGATGGCCGCGCTGCTCGTCCGCCCGGCCTTCCGCCGGCTCTGGAAGCGGGTCGACTACACGGAGACGGGCGGCGCGCCGCTCCTCGGCATCAACGGTGCGTGCATCATCGGCCACGGCGCGTCGCCGGCCCGGGCGGTGAAGAACGCCATCCGGATGGCCGCGGAGTGGGTCAAGGCTGACGTCAACGGACACATCCGGGCCGCCCTGGCCGGGGAGCTGGGCCAGTCCCTGGCGGAAGCCCGGAAGAGCCGCGGGGACGAGGGTCCGATCGAGCCCAACGCGCCGCGTCGCTATTGACACCGCGCGCACACATGTGTCCATCTATGCCCGTGACCGCCGACGCGCGCCTGGCGTTCTGCTTTCCGGGCCAGGGCTCCCAGGCCGTCGGGATGGGGCGCGCGTTCCACGACGCCTCTCCCGCGGCGCGCGCGGTCTTCGAGGAAGCCAGCGACACGCTCGGCTTCGACGTCGCCAAGCTCTGCTTCGAGGGCCCCGAGTCCGAGCTGCAGCTGACGGCCAACACCCAGCCCACCGTGCTCACCGTGAGTGTGGCGGGGGCGCGCCTCCTCGCCGAGCGAGGGATCGCACCCGCGGTGGTCGGAGGACACAGCCTGGGTGAGTACTCCGCGCTGGTGACGGCCGGCGCGCTCGCCTTCGCGGACGCGGTGCGCGTCGTGCGACTGCGTGGCGAGTTCATGCAGGAGGCCGTCCCGGTCGGCACCGGGGCGATGGCCGCGATCCTGGGCGCGGAGCTGCCGGTCGTCGAGGCGATCTGCCGGGAGGCGGCCGACGGCGAGGTACTGGACGTCGCCAACATCAATTCCCCCGGACAGATCGTCGTGGCGGGTCACCGGTCGGCGGTCGAGCGCGCCGTGGCGGTGGCGCCCGCCCACGGCGCCAAGCGGAGCGTGGTGCTCCCGGTCAGCGCGCCGTTCCACTGCCGCCTGATGGCGCCGGCGGCCGAGCGCCTCGATGCGGTGCTGAGCGGAATCCGCGCGGTGGATCCGGGTCGGCCCGTCGTCCGCAACGTGGACGCGGAGTTCACCACGCGGGCGGACGACGTGCGGCCGTTCCTGGTCCGCCAGGTCACGGCGCCGGTCCGGTGGACCGACTGCGTCGGGCGCATGGCGCGCGAGGGATGCGGCACCTTCCTCGAGGTCGGGCCCGGCAAGGTGCTCACCGGTCTCCTGAAGCGGATCGACGGTGCCCTGGCCGGCCTCGCCGTCGAGGACGTGGCCGGGATCGATCGGGCCGCGGCCGCCCTGGGAGCCTGATCCGCCGTGGGCTCGGACAGCGCCCGATGCCCCCTGGACGGGCAGGTCGCCCTCGTGACCGGCGGGACGCGTGGGATCGGCCGCGCGATCGTCGAGGGGCTCCTCGACGACGGCGCGGCGGTGCTGTTCACCGGGCGGGACGCCGCCCGGGTCGAAGCGGCCGCGCAGGAGCTCGAGGGACGCGCCGGCAAGTCGGTCGGGCTGGTGGCCGAGATGGCCAAGGGCGAGGACGTCCAGCGGGCGGTGGCCGAGGCCCAGGAGCGGTTCGGACGCCTGGACCTCCTCGTCAACAACGCCGGGATCACGAAGGACGGCCTCCTGATCCGCATGAAGGACGCCGACTGGGACGAGGTCCTCGGCGTCAATCTCCGCGCCGTGTTCCAGGCGACGCGGGCGGCCGCGCGCCTGATGGTCCGGCAAAGGGCCGGCCGCATCGTCAACGTGACCTCGGCCGCCGGGGTCATGGGCACGCCCGGGCAGGCGAACTACTCGGCGGCGAAGGCCGGGCTGATCGGGCTCACGAGGTCTTCGGCCCGGGAACTGGCCCATTGGGGTATTCTGGTCAACGCAGTTGCGCCGGGTCTGATCGAGACGGACATGATCACGACCTTGCCCGGCAACGTCCGCGAAGCGTACGTCGCCCAGATCCCGCTGAAGCGGGCCGGGACGGCGCGCGAGGTGGCAGAGGTCGTCCGGTTCCTGGCCTCGGAGGGGGCAGGCTACATCACGGGCCAGGTCATCCACGTGAACGGCGGGCTGTACATGTGAGGAGGTGAGGGACGGACATGGCTTCGAGCGACAAGCCGGTGGAGGAGCGTGTCAAGGCGATCATCGTCGAGCAGCTCGGCGTGGAGGAGAACGACGTCGTGCCCGCTGCGAAGTTCATCGAGGATCTCAGCGCGGACTCGCTGGACACGGTGGAGCTCGTGATGGCGTTCGAGGAGGAGTTCGACATCGAGATCCCCGACGAGGACGCCGAGAAGATCACCACGGTCGGGGACGCGATCCAGTACATCAAGGAGAACACCTAGCACCCCGGGCGCCGCGCGGCGCCAAGACGCCAGAGACACCGGAGGCTGGGCGATGGGAGCGGACAGCGGCAAGACGCGGGTGGTGGTGACCGGGCTCGGGGCAGTGACCCCGGTGGGGAACTCGGTCCCCGAGTACTGGCGCGCCGTCTGTGAGGCCCGATCGGGCGTCGGACCGATCACCCGGTTCGACCCCAAGCGTCTCGACTCGCGCATCGCGGGCGAGGTCAAGGGCTTCGACCCGCTGAAGGTGATCGAGAAGAAGGAGCTCAAGAAGCTCGATCTGTTCATCCAGTACGCGCTCGTGGCGGGGGTCGAGGCCGTCGAGGACGCCAAGATCGATTTCGCGCAGGTCGACCCGACGCGGGCGGGCGCCCTCGTCGGGTCGGGCATCGGCGGCATCCTCTCGATCCTCGAGTGGCACCGGGTGCTGCTGGAGCGGGGGCCGGGCCGGGTCTCCCCGTTCTTCGTCCCGTCGCTCATCGTCAACATGGCGGCCGGGCAGCTCTCCATGCGCTACAAGCTGAAGGGGCCCAACTCCGCGGTGGTGACCGCCTGCGCGACCGGCAACCACGCGATCGGAGACGCGTTCAAGATCATCCAGCGCGGCGACGCCGACCTGATGGTGGCCGGGGGCTCGGAGGCCATCATCGACGAGCTTCCGCTCGGGGGGTTCGGCCAGATGAAGGCGCTGTCCACGCGCAACGACGAGCCGGAGCGGGCCTCCCGGCCGTTCGACGCCGATCGTGACGGGTTCGTGCCCGGCGAGGGGGCGGGAATCGTCGTGCTCGAGAACGCCGAGCACGCTCGGCGGCGCGGCGCGCGCATCTACGCGGAGATCGTCGGCTACGGCATGACCTCCGACGCCTACCACATGACCGCGCCCGATCCGGAAGGCGACGGCGCCATTCGGGCCATGCAGGGGGCGCTGAAGGATGGGGATCTCCGGCCCGAGGACGTGGGATACATCAACGCCCACGGCACCTCCACCCCGTACAACGACAAGACGGAGACCCTGGCCATCAGGCAGGTGTTCGGGGCGCACGCCCGGAAGCTCGCCGTGTCGTCGACCAAGTCGATGATCGGGCACCTCCTGGGCGCCGCCGGCGGCGTCGAGGCCATCGTCACGGTGCTCGCGCTTCAGCAGGCGATCCTGCCGCCGACGATCAACTACGAGACGCCCGATCCGGACTGCGATCTCGACTACGTGCCGAACGCGGCCCGGAAGGTCGAGGTCCAGGCGGCGCTGTCGAACGGCTTCGGGTTCGGCGGCACGAACGCCACGCTCGCCTTCCGGCGCTGGCGCGCCTGACCCACTCGGACGCGCCCCGCGCGCTCGCCGCGCGGCTCGGCGTCACGCCGGCCCCCGACCTGCTCGATCTCCTCACGCAGGCGCTGACGCACCCCTCGTACGCCCACGAGCACCCACCCACCGAGCACAACGAGACGCTCGCGTTCCTGGGGGACGCCGTCCTCGGGCTGGTCGTCGCGGAGCTGTTGGTCCGGGGCCGCCCGGGTGCGGGCCCGGGATCCCTGACGATCCGCCGGGCCGAGTTCGTCTCGACACGCGGCCTGGCGGCGTGGGCACGTGAGCTCGGGGTGGACGCGTGCCTCAGGCTCGGGCGGGGCGAGGCGCAGGGCGGCGGACGGGAGAAGGAGTCGGTGCTGGCGAGCGCGCTCGAGGCCGTGCTGGCCGTGCTCTACCTGGGCGGCGGTCTGCCGCCGGTCGTGTCCGTCGTGCGCCGGCTGATGCCGCCCGGAGACGAGCCGGCCGAGCCGTAGCTCCGGACCAGCCGGGCGGAGTGGATCGGCATGATAGGCTTTCCGCGAGGAACTCCGCGTGCCTTTCTGGTCCCGCCAACCCCCCGAGGAGCCCCCGAGCTGGGACGAGCTGTTCCCGCTCGAGGCGCGGCTCCGATCCCAGCTCGACGACGTGCTGATCGTCCAGGATCGACGGCTCGTCGGGCGGTCGCTGGCCTTCGGAGGCCGCCTCCTGGTGGCGCCGGGGGAGGCGCTCGAGCGCCTGCGACCCCGTCTCCTCCCCCACGGCTACACGCCGTTCGTCCGGGAAGAAGGAGGGGTCGCGTGGGTGCAGGCGATCCCGTACGAGGAGGTCGCGGAGCCGCGGCGCGTCGGGCTCCACGTCGGCCTGTTCCTGGCCACGGTCCTGACCACTCTTTTCAGCGGCGCCCTGCAGGCCGGGGTGGGACCGACGGATCTCTGGCATCACCCGGCCCGGCTTCTCCTCGGCCTGCCCTTCTCGGTCTCGCTCCTGGCGATCCTTGGCGTGCACGAGTTCGGGCACTACACGCTCGGGCGCCGCCGTGGCATCCCGGTCTCTCTGCCGTACTTCATCCCGGTGCCGCCGCCGTTCATCGCCGGCACCCTCGGGGCCGTGATCCGCATGAGCGGGCCCATCCGGGACCGACGGGCCCTCTTCGACATGGCGATCGCGGGCCCGCTGGCCGGTCTCGTGGTGGCGATCCCCGTCTACGTGATCGGGCTCAAGCTCTCGGTCGTGGCGAGGATCCCGGGCGACTCCTACGTTCGGCTGGGCGACTCGATCCTGCCGAAGCTGATCGAGTGGCTGACGCTCGGGCCGCTGCCGCCGGGCCACGACGTGATCTTGCACCCGGTGGCCTTCGCCGGATGGTTCGGGTTCCTGGTGACCGCGCTGAACCTGATCCCGGCCGGCCAGCTGGACGGCGGCCACATCGTCTACGCGCTGTTCGGGGCTCGCCACGCGCTCATCTCGAAGGTCGCGGTTGCCGGCCTCATCCTGATCGGGGTCGCCTTCAGCAGCGTCAACTGGCTCCTCTGGGCGATCCTCATCGTCACCCTGATGGGCTTCCGGCACACCCCGACCATGGACGACATCACGCCGCTGGATGCCCGGCGGCGGGGGCTCGGCTTCTTCACCTTGGCCTTGCTGTTGCTGCTGCTGCCCCCCGTTCCGATCTCTCTGGGCTGAGCGGCCGCGAGCGCTCTGGCGGCTCTTTGGACGACTGCGCTAGGATGGGGGCCACGCGCGCCGGCTGGCGGCCGGGCGCCGACGGGAGGGGACGAACGTGCGCGTCGCGCTGATCCAGATGAACAGCGGGGAAGAGAAGGCGGAGAACCTCGAGCGCGGCGAGCAGCTGGTCGCGCAGGCCGCGGCGTGGGGGTCGGACCTCGTCGTGCTCCCGGAGCTGTGGACCTACCTCGGGCCGAGGAAGCGCCACGCCGAGGTCGCGGAGCCCATTCCCGGCGAGACCACGGAGCTCCTGGGTCGCCTGGCGGCGCGCTACGGCTTCTGGCTGGTGGGGGGCTCCTTCCTCGAGGTCGTCGAGGGGCAGGAACGCTTCCACAACACGTCGGTCGTCTTCAACCCCGACGGTGAGCTGGTCGCGCGCTACCGGAAGCTCCACCTCTTCGACGTCGAGGTCGACGGCACGACCTACCAGGAGTCGGCGACGATGGCGCCGGGCGAGGAGGTCGTCGTCGCGTCGGTCGCCGGCGTGCCGGTGGGCCTGACCGTCTGCTACGACCTGCGCTTCCCGGAGCTCTACCGCCGCCTTGCCGGCTGGGGGGCTCGGCTCGTCACCGTGCCGGCCGCGTTCACCATGGACACCGGGAAGGACCACTGGGAGGTGCTCCTCCGGGCTCGCGCCATCGAGAACCAGGTGTACGTGCTCGCGCCCGCCCAGTGCGGGACGCATCCCCCGGGCCTCGCCTGCTACGGGAACTCCATGATCGTGGACCCGTGGGGCACCGTGGTCGCCCGCGCGGGCTACCGCGAGGGCGTGATCGTGGCGGACGTCGACCTCGGCCACGCGGAACGCATCCGGAAGTCCCTGCCCGCGCAGGGGCATCGTCGCGGGGACCTCTTCACCTACTAGACGGCGGCCTGCCTGCTCCTCGGATCGGGCGGGCCCGCGTCGGGGACCGAGGACACCATGCCGGGCAATCTCGACCTCAAGGAGCTGGAGAGCCTCGTTCGCCGGGACGAGATCGACACCGTGCTGACGGTGTTTCCCGACGTCCAGGGCCGGCTGATGGGCAAGCGTGTCGTCGGCCGGCACTTTCTCGAGCACATCGCCGGCGACGGGGTTCACGCCTGCGCGTACCTCCTCACCGTCGACGTCGACATGGAGCCCTTGCCCGGCTACCGGTTCGCGTCGTGGGCCACCGGCTACCAGGACATGAAGGCGGTGCCGGACCTCGGGACGCTCCGCCGGATCCCCTGGCTCGAGAAGACGGCGCTCGTCTTCTGCGACCTCCACACCGAGGAGGGCGAGCCGATCGAGATCAGCCCCCGGCGGATCCTCCAGCGCCAGGTCGACCGGGCGGCCAAGCTCGGGTATCGCGTGATGGTGGCCTCCGAGCTCGAGCTCTACCTGTTCAAGGAGTCGTTCGCGGAGGCGCGCGCGAAGCGGTACCACGGGCTGACCCCGGTGTCGCAGTACATCGAGGACTACCACATCCTCCAGACGACCAAGGAGGAGGGGCTGGTCCGGGCCATCCGCAACGGCATGGAGGCGGCCGCGGTGCCCGTCGAGTTCTCGAAGGGCGAGTGGGGCTGCGGGCAGGAGGAGATCAACCTGCGCTACGCCGAGCCGCTCGAGATGGCGGACCGCCACACGCTCTACAAGCACGGCGTGAAGGAGATCGCCCACGCCCAGGGCAGCTCGATCACGTTCATGGCGAAGTACGACATGGGCTCGGCGGGCTCGTCGTTCCACCTCCACTCGAGCCTGTGGGACCGGACGGGGAAGAAGAGCCTGTTCTACGAGAAGGGGAAGCGCTTCGGCTCGGCCCTCTTCGGGCACTGGCTGGCCGGGCAGATGGCGATGGCCCGGGAGTTCTCGTACTTCTACGCGCCCTACGTCAACTCGTACAAGCGCTACCAGGCGGGCTCGTTCGCGCCGACGCGCATCGTCGCGGGGTGGGACAACCGAACCTGCGGCTTCCGGCTCTGCGGCGAGGGCTCGGCGTTCCGGGTGGAGAACCGCATTCCCGGCGCCGACGCGAACCCGTACCTGGCCTTCGCGGCGACGATCGCGGCCGGGCTCCACGGCATCCAGAAGAAGCTCGCGGCCCCCAAGGTCTACGAGGGCAACGCCTACGAGGACCGGAAGCTCCTGCAGGTCCCGAAGACGCTCCGCGAGGCGGTCGCCGCGCTGGAGGCGTCGCGGCTCGCGCGCGAGGCGTTCGGCGACGAGGTGCTCGAGCACTACCTCCACACCGCGCGGCTGGAGCAGCAGGCGTTCGACCAGGTTGTCACCGACTGGGAGCTGATGCGGGGCTTCGAGCGCATCTGACGGGAATCGTCGTCGTCGTCAATCCGGCGGCCGGGCCCCGGCGGACCCGGATCGCGCAGCGGGACATGGCGTTGGCCGAAGAGGCCCTCGCCACGCTCGGCGCCGAGGCGACCGTGCGGCTGACCGAGGGGCCCGGCCATGCCCTCGAGCTGGCCCGGCAGGCCGTGGCCGCCCGCGCCACCCTCGTGTGCGCGTGGGGCGGTGACGGGACGGTCAACGAGGTCGCGCGCGCCGTGACCGGCACCGGGACGGCGCTCGGCATCGTGCCGATGGGCTCCGGGAACGGTCTCGCCCGCGAGCTCGGCCTCCCGCGGGACCCCGGTCGAGCCCTGGGCGTCGCGCTCGGCCGGCGGGAGCGGGTGATCGACGTCGGAGACGTCGAGGGCCACCTGTTCGTCAACCTGGCCGGGATCGGGCTCGACGCCCAGGTGGCCGCGCGCTTCAACGCCCGGCCGGGCGGGGGGCGAGGGCTCTGGCCCTACGTGCGGATCGGCGCGCAGGAGCTCCTCCGCTACCGCGCCCGACCATACACGATCCGCATCGCGGACGAGACCTGGCAGGAGGAAGCGCTCGCCATCATCTGTGCGAACGCCCGCCAGTACGGCGGGGGAGCGGTCGTCGCGCCGACCGCGCGACCCGACGACGGCCAGCTGGACCTCGTGGTGGTGGCGGCGCGGCCGCCGCTCCAGGCCCTGCGGGACTCGCTCCACCTGTTCCGCGGCACGCTCGACCGCGCGCCCGGCGTCCGCACGCGGCGCACGCCGTCGGTGGAGATCACGGGACGGGAGCCGATCCTCTTCCACGTGGACGGGGAGGCGGTGATGGCCGGACCGGTCGTCACCGTGCGGGTGCGCCCGGCGGTCCTCCGGGTGCGGGTGCCGTGAGGTAGGATGACGGAGTTGCTCACCTCGATCGGACGGGAGGACGCGTGATGGCGGGGGACGGGGCCGGCCTCGGACCGAGGCTCGCGGGAAAGGTGGCCTTCATCACGGGGGCCGGCATGGGCATGGGGCGGGAGGCCGCGATCCTGTTCGCCGAGCACGGCGCCCGGATCGGCGTCGCCGACATCAACAAGGCGGCGGCCGAGGAGACGGCGGCGCTCGTCGAACGCGCGGGCAGCCAGGCGATCCCGGTGGCGGGGGACGTGGCCGTCGAGGCCGACGTCCAGCGGATGGTCGACGAGACCGCGCGCCGGTTCGGGGCGCTGCACGTCCTCTACAACAACGCGGGCGTCCTCTGGAAGGACCGGGACCGCTCCGTGCTGGAGACCGACGACGGCTGGTGGGATCGGGTCATGGCCGTCAACCTGAAGTCGGTCTTCTGGGTCACCAAGCACGGCATCCCGCACCTCCGCGGAGCCGGCGGCGGGTCGATCGTCAACGTGGGCTCGGTGTCGGCGCTGGTCGGCTTCACGCGCGCCCAGGACGCCTATACCTCGGCGAAGGGGGCGCTCATCTCCCTCACCAAGTCGCTCGCCATCCAGTTCGCCAAGGACCGGATCCGCTGCAACATCATCCACCCGGGCATCGTCGACACGCCGCTTCAGGCCCCGTACCTGACGGACGCGATCCGGAAGGAGTTCGAGACCGGCATCCCGCTCGGGCGCATCGCCCGGCCGCGGGAGATCGCGTTCGCCGCGCTCTTCCTCGCGTCGGACGAGTCGTCGTTCATGACCGGCGCCGAGCTCGTGGTCGACGGCGGCTTCACCGCGGGGTAGACACGCTCGGGTCGACGCGTGCCGGCGCAGGCGGGAGTCCTGTTCGACGTCGGCTATTGCCTCATGGACGAGTCGGCGCGGCTCGAGCACGCGCTCGCCTGGCTCGCGGAAGCTCTGATCGCCTCGGGGCACAGGCTCAGCCCGGCGGATCTTCACGCGGCCTATCGAGCGGCGTGTCATCGTCCCGATTCCGGCGAGCCCAGCCTCCTGGTGCAGATGCTGCGGAGCCTGCGGATACCTGACGAGACGACGGCAGCGCTGCGCCGCGCTGTGCCATGGGACGCGGTGCCGCTCGAGCCGTTTCCGGAGACTCTCTCGGTGCTTCGTCAGCTCCGGGCGGCCGGGTTCCGCCTCGGGGTGCTGGCCAATCAGCCCGTCTCCGCGCAGGCCGACCTCGACCGCGCCGAGATCAGCGCCCTGTGCGACGGCGTGTGGCTGTCCGGGGCCGTCGGGCTGTCCAAGCCGGACCCGGCGTTCTTCCGGCTCGGGCTGGACGCGTGGGCGCTCCCGCCGGGCCGCGTCGTCTACGTGGGCGACCGCCCCGACAACGACGTCGCCCCCGCGAAGGCGCTCGGCCTGGCCACCGTGCGCCTGCGCCGCGGGCCCCACGCCGACCAGCCTGTGCCCGACGGGGCCGAGCGGGCCGACATGGAGGCCCGCGATCTCGAGGAGGCCGCCAGATGCCTCATCCGGTGGCGCGCGGCTCTCGGCGAGGTGTGAGGCCGCCGGCCGTGCTAACGTGCAGGATCACGGCCAACGAATGCGTGCGGCTCGACGTGTGCTCCTTCTCATCGGCGCGATCGCCAGGCGCTCCGCGGGACGCAGGCTCGTGATTCCGTCGCGCCCCGAAGCCCGGTCGGGCCCATGACGGCAGCGGATCAGTCCGAGACCTGGCGTCAGCCTTCAGGGAGCCCGGCTCGGGAGTGCAGCGTCGTGGTGCCGGTCTACAACAGCCAGGCGACGCTGCCGGCGCTGATCGATCGCCTCGGCGCCGTGCTGCCGGGCGTCTCGGCCCGCTTCGAGGTCGTGCTGGTCAACGACGGCAGCCACGACGGGTCCTGGGGGGTCATCGCCGAGATGGCGCGCAAGCACGCCTGGGTGCGCGGCATCGACCTGATGCGGAACTACGGCCAGCACAACGCGCTCCTGGCGGGGATCCGGGCCGCGCGCTACGCGGTCACGGTGACCATGGACGACGACCTCCAGCACCCCCCGGAAGAAATTCCGCTCCTTCTCGATGCTCTCGGCCGGGGCAACGACCTCGTCTACGGTGTTCCCATCGAAGCCCAGCAAGGGGCCGGGCGGACCCTCTCGTCGCGGATCACGAGGTTCTGGCTGCACCGCGTGCTGGGGGTCTCCATCGCGTCCCGCGCCAGCGCCTTCCGCGCATTCGGGACCGTGCTGCGCGAGGGCTTCGCCCACTACGAGGGCCCCGCGGTCGCGATCGACGCGCTCCTCGGATGGACCACGACCCGCATCGCCTCCGTTCCCGTCCGGCACGAGCCGCGGCGCCACGGGCGGTCCCAGTACGGCTGGCTCGGGCTCGCCCGCCTGGCCATCGACATGACGACGACCTTCCGGACGTGGCCGCTGCGCCTGGCCAGCGTGATTGGGTTCGTCGTGATGACGCTGGGACTCGGCGCGCTCGCGTTCGTGCTCGGGTCCTACTTCGCTACCGGGACGCCGCTGTCGATCTTCCGGTTCCTCGCCGCGGTGCTGGCCGTCTTCTCGGGCGCGCAGCTCTTCACGCTCGGGATCATGGGAGAGTACGTGGCCCGCATCCACCATCGCGTGCTGCGGGAGCCCGCGTACGTGGTGCGGGAGCGGATCGACGAGCCCATCGACGGCGATGCCTGAGGTCTCGGCTCATCCGCTCGACGCGGAGCGGCCAGAGTGGGGAAGAGTGTTCGTCGTGCCCTGGGACACCGAGATCTTCGGATTCCCGGTCGGCACGTACGAGCCCGGGGAGGCGAAGGCCATCCACGCGGGCCTGGGGGTCATTGGCGAGCGGCTTCTCGTCTGGGCGGCCACCAACCGGATCGAGCTGGTCTCCTGCACCGTTGCTGCCGACGATCGGACTTGGCGCACGCTCCTGCCCGCGCTGGGCTTCACGTGCGTGGAACAGACTCTCGACGTCGCGTTTCGCGTCCAGACGTACGACGCGCCACCCCCGTCGCGTCCGGTGCGGCTCGCGACAGCGGACGACCACCCACAGATCGAAGAGATCGCTGGACACACTTTCCGTCACGGCCGCTACCATGCGGACCCCCGCTTCCCGCCGGACCTGGCGGACCGTCGCTATCGCCACTGGGTCCGGAGCGCGTGCACTTCGACACACTCTGTGGACCGCGTGTACGTCGTCGGCCCGCCGGGCAACGTCAAGGGCTTCTTTCAGCTGAGGCTCGTGGAGGACCGCGCCGAGGTCGGCATCATGGGGGTGACCGAGTCGGCCAAGGGCACGCCGGCCACGTTGGCTCTCATGACCGGAATGCAGCTCGATCTGAAGGCCCTCGGTGTCCGGTGGCTCACAGCCAAGCTCTCGGCCGGCAACACGCGCATCATGAACCTAGTCGCACACTTCGGCTGGCGGTTCCGGAACCCCCAGGCAACCTTTCACTGGCACGCGCCGGATGCCCCGCATCTCCTGGCGCCGGTGACGATTTCCCGATGAGCCCACAGGCCGCCACAGGCCGAAGGCCGTCCGGTCAGACCCCGTCCGATCAACGCTCGCGGAGCCAGGGGAGCCCAGTGAGCCCTCTCAGGCCACCCAGTACCAGTGGGTGTAGAGAATCGTCAGGAGCGCGAGGAGCAGCGTCGAGAGCACGACGACGCCAGTGAACGCGAGCCGGCTTTCCAGGCCGAGCGCCCAGGCGAGGAACACCGGGAAGGCCGGGAGCACGTAGCGGCCCCAGCCGCCGGGCTGGAGCACGCCCGACGCGACGATCAAGAGACTGAAGACCCCCCACGCGAGCGGTTGCCGCCGGAACACGGAGACGAGCGAGCCCAGGCACAGGAAGGCAGCCAGCACGTTCAGGTTGAAGACCCACGGGATCTGCCCGGTCCGCCAGTTCTCGAGCGACCGCATCGTCCGGAGGCCCCGCTCGACGGGCTTCAGGGTGAACCCGGCCTGCCACCAGCCCGCGACCCGCGTGGCCTTGAACGCGAGCCAGGGGTCGCCGAACGCCGCCCCGAGGTACGCGTAGTAGAGGAAGGGTCCCAGGGCGCTGAGGCCGATCCACAGAACGTCCGGGCGCAGCTTCCTCAGATCGAACCGGACACGCTCGAGGTAGAGGAGCAGAAGCGCGGGCCCCAGCGCCACCCCCGGGGCCCGCGTGGCGCCGCAGAGGAGCGCGCAGACCGAGGCGGCCGCCCACCGGCCCCGCTCCCCGAGGTACAGGGAGGCCACCGCCAGGAGCAGGAAGAGGCTTTCCGAGTACACGGCGCTGAAGAAGAAGGCGTAGGGGAAGATCGACAGCAGCACCACGCAGCGGAACGCCGCGTCCGCGCCGAACCGGGCGCTCGCCATCCGGTGGACGAGCACCAGCGCGACGAGGAGCGCCAGGTTCGAGACCAGGATGCCGGCCGCCAGGGGACCGAGGCCGGTGAGGCTCACGAGCCGCATCGCGAGGGGATAGAGAGGATAGAACGCGAGGTTTCGCTGGCCGGGCGGCCCGACGGGCTCGGCGACGTAGCCGTGGGTGGCGATGTGGCGGTACCAGCCGGCGTCCCACCGGGCCCAGCCGTCGAGCCAGAGGTTGTCCGGGAACCCCCGCCACGGGCCTCCGCTCGGGGTCGCGACGCTCGGATCCGAGTTCAGCGGCAGGACTGCGAGGCTCAGGTAGGCCAGCAGGAACAGCGCCCCGCGGGTGGCGGCGAAGACCAGGAGGGGCTCGCGGCTGTCGCGGAGGCCCTGCGCCAGGCGACCCAGAAGAGGCCTCATTCACGCGAGGGCGCGCGGAGCTGGCAGCTCGCTCGGGGCGTCAGCCGTCGAACGCGCGCAGGCTCTCGATCACGTAGGCCTGCTCTCCCTCGTCGAGGTCGTTGTAGAAGGGGAGCCGGAGCACGCGGTCGCTCAGATCCTCGGTCACCGGGCAGTCGCCGGGCTTCCCGCCGAAGCGCTGGCCCATCTCGGAGAGGTGGAGCGACAGGTAGTGGAAGACCGCCAGGATCCCGCGGGCCTTGAGATGCGCGATCAGCCGCGTCCGCTGCTCGAGCGAGCGGGTGACCAGGTAGAAGAGGTGGTACGGCTGCCGGCAGTGGGCGGGGACGACCGGCAGGCGGATGCCGCGCGCGTCGGCCCACCCCGGGAGCTCCCGCGCGTAGCACTCCCAGATCCGGCGCCGCGCCGCCTGGATGTCCGCCCGCCGCTCGAGCTGGCCATAGAGGAATGCCGCCAGGATGTCGGACGGCAGCGCGCTCGATCCCACGTCGACCCAGGTGTACTTGTCCACCAGGCCGCGGAACATGCGGCTCCGGTTGGTCCCCTTCTCGCGGATGATCTCCGCGCGCTCGGCGTGGCGGGCGTCGTTGACGACGAGCGCCCCACCCTCGCCGCAGCTGATGTTCTTCGTCTCGTGAAAGCTCAGGGCGGCCAGGGCGCCGAAGCTGCCGAGCGGCCGGCCGCGGTACTCGCCGAAGAGGCCCTGCGCGTTGTCCTCGACCACCGCCAGCCCGTGCCGCTTCGCGACCGCCAGGATCGTGTCCATCTCGCAGCCGACGCCGGCGTAGTGCACCGGCATGATCGCCCGCGTGCGCGGCGTGACGAGCGGCTCCAGCAGGCGCTCGTCGAGGTTCAGGGTGTCCGGCCGGATGTCGACGAAGACGGGGCGCGCCCCGCGGAGCACGACCGCGTTCGCCGTGGAGACGAAGGTGAAGGACGGCATGATGACCTCGTCGCCCGGCGCCAGGTCGAGGAGGAGCGCGGCCATCTCGAGCGCGGTCGTGCAGGAGGTCGTCAAGAGCACCCGCGGCGCGCCCAGGAGCTCCTCGAGGATGCGGCGGCACTTCTCGGTGAACACGCCGTCGCCGGAGATCCGCCCCGACTCCACGGACTCCCGGATGTAGCGGAGCTCGTCGCCGGCGACGCTAGGGCGGTTGAACGGGATCCGGTAGGAGCTCATGCGTCTCGCCGGAGAATACCCCACCCGGGCGGGCTGTCGCCACCAAGGTGAGACCGTGTGGTCGGGATGCGACCCTACTGACTACAGCTCGACGAGGTCCTCGCCGACGGTGATTGGGCCGCCGAACTGGCGGCGAGCGCGGCCGGCGAGATCGGCGGGATCGGAGCCCGGCATGAGGTGCGTGAGCACGAGGTGGCGGACCCTGGCCCGAGCCGCGACCTCGCCGACCTCGTCGGGCCCCGTGTGGTAGGCTTGTAGGTCGCGCACCTTCGCCTCCCGCGTGGGCCAGCCGCACCCCGGTGTCCAGGCCGCGTGTGTCATGTCGGTGCACTCGTGGATCAGGAGGTCGACGTCGCGGGCGTGCCGGACGAGGTTCTCGCAGGGGCGGGTGTCGCCCGAGATCACGACCCGGCGCTCGCGCGTCTCGAAGTGGAAGCCGAACGCCGGCTTCACGGGCTCGTGCTCCACCAGGAAGGCCGTGACGGCGAGGCCCTCACGCGCGAGGACGTGCCCCTCCTCGATCTCGGTGACGGTGACCCGAGGTGGCTCGCGATCTGGCATGTGGGCCCGGCGCACCTCGACATCCCAGCGCCACAGCGCGAGCAGTCGCTCCACGTGAGCGGCCGTGCCCGCCGGGCCGAGGACCTCGAGCGGCGCGTTCTCTCCGACGATCCAGCGCGTCAGCACCAGATGCCCGAGGTCGAGGACGTGGTCCGAGTGGAGATGGGTCAGGAGCACCGTGCGGAGCTGGCTCGTCCGGACGCCGGCGCGGAGCAACTGGACGGCAACACCCGAGCCGGCGTCCACGAGGACGATCTCGCCGCCGGCTCGCACGAGCGTGGCGGGGCCGTGGCGCGCTGGGTTCGGCGGGGGACACCCGGTCCCGAGCAGCGTGACCCGCATTGTCACCGCCCTGGCACCTCCTCCCGCGTCACCCGTACCACGCGGCGCGGCGGCGCGGCAAGGGCGTGCCGGAGCCGCGGCCGGCCCGGCGTGGCCCTTGACTCGATCGTGGCTGCCCCTCGATAGTAGGGGCCACCCAAAGAGGGATCCGTGCTCCAATACGCGGCGTCCCGCGTCCTGTGGTTGGCTCCGACGCTCCTGGCCATGGCGCTCGTGACCTTCCTGGTGATGCATGCGACGCCGGGGAGTCCGCTCGACCCCGTGGCAGAAGGGGCCAATCCTCTGCCTCCGGAAGCCCAGAAGAACCTGGCCAGGGCCTACGGCCTCGACAGGCCGCTCCACGAGCAGTTCCTCATCTTCGTCGGCAAGGCGGTCCGCGGCGATTTCGGCCAGTCCTTCGTCTACAAGACGCGGACCGTCAGCGAGATCATCGTCGCGACATTCCCCGTCTCGCTCCTGCTGGGGACGATGGCCTTCGTGCTGGCGGTCGTCGTGGGGCTGTCGCTCGGCATCCTGGGCGCCGTGCACCAGAACCGCGCGTGGGACTACGTCTCGGTCAGCCTGGCGACGTTCGGCGTGGCCGTCCCCAACTTCGTCATGGCCGTCTTCGCGATCATCCTCTTCTCCTTCGTCATCCCGCTGTTCCCGACCGGGGGGTGGGACTCGCCCCGGAACTGGGTGCTGCCGACGATCACGCTGGCGTTCGCGCCCATGGGCCTGGTCGCCCGCTACACGCGCGCGAGCATGCTCGAGGTGATCCGGTCGGACTACACGCTCACCGCCCGGTCGAAGGGGCTCGCCGAGGGCCCGGTCATCTTCAAGCACGCCCTGAAGAACGCGCTGATCCCCATCGTCACCCTGCTCGGCCCGCTGTTCGCCGCCATCGGCACCGGCTCGTTCTTCGTGGAGGCCATCTTCCGGGTGCCGGGCATGGGCCAGTTCTTCGTCCTCTCGATGACGGGGCGCGACTACCCGATGATCATGGCCGTCGTTCTCGTGTACGGCGCGTTCCTCGCCGCGATGAACCTGGTCGTCGACCTGGCCTATGGTGCTCTCGACCCCCGCATCCGGTACCAGTAGCCTCCGGGCCGAGGGGCTCCTGGCTCCGGCTGGCACGGCGCGCTCCGGACGGGCCGAGTCTTCGAGTCTCTGGCGGGACGCCGTCCGGCGCCTCCTGCGAAACCGTCTGGCGGTGGTTGGAGGCGTGGTGGTGATCGCCTTGTGCGCCGTCGCGATCCTGGCCGACGTGCTCGCGCCCTTGCCGTACACGAAGACCAACTTCGGGCGCCTGAACGAGCCGCCCTCGCGCGACTACCCGCTCGGCACCGACCAGGTCGGCCGCGACCTCCTCTCGCGGATGATCTACGGCGCCCGCGTCTCCATGCTGGTGGGGCTGGGCGCTCAGGCAATCGTCGTCCTGATCGGCGTGCCGATCGGCGCCCTGTCCGGCCATCTGGGCGGCCGGGTCGATCTGGTGCTGATGCGCTTCGTCGACGTGATGTACGCGTTTCCGAACCTGCTCTTCGTGATCCTCGTCATGTCCATGCTGGGCGCCGGGCTCATGAACATCTTCATCGCCATCGGGCTCACCGGGTGGGTCGGCATCGCCCGGCAGACGCGGGGTCAGGTGCTGGCAATCCGTGAGAAGGAGTTCATCGAGGGCGCCCGCGCGCTGGGCGCCGGGTTCGGCCGGGTCCTCCTGCGCCACGTCCTGCCGAACGCGCTGACTCCCATCGTCGTCGCTGTCACGTTCGGGATTCCCCAGGCGATCTTCACCGAGGCGGCGCTGTCGTTCATCGGGGTGGGGATCAATCCGCCCACGCCCTCCTGGGGGCAAATGGTCGGCGAGGGCCAGCAGTATCTCCGGACCTACTGGCACCTCTGCGTGTTCCCGTCGATCGCCATCGGCATCACGATGCTGTCGTTCACGTTCCTGGGCGATGGGGTCCGGGATGCGCTGGATCCAAAGCTGAAGTAACGGCGAAATTCAACCCCGGGATCAGGCCCTTGACTTTGATTGGCGCCGTCGCGCACGAGCACCGCTGAAGACTGTTCGGGAGTCAAAATCAAGGCCTGACCCCCACACAGAGGAGGACTTCCAATGAGGCGACCGATCTCTGACCGAGAGCTGGACCACCTGTCCGAGCGCCTGCAGGCGGTGGGTATCGGGCGACGCGGCTTCCTGCGGGTCGCGGCCGGGCTCGCCGCGATGGGCGCGGCTGGCTTCAACGCCCGGCCGGCGTCGTCGTCGCCGAAGCTCGCGCCGGGCGAGAAGCTCGCCAAGGAGCAGGTCTTCCGGTACGGGGGCGGCGGCTTTGCCTTCTCGCAGGTCGACCCTTCGAGCCACGACTTCAACCGGGACCTCTACTGCAACGGCGTGGCCTCGCTCTGGGCCGGGCTCATGAAGTTCACCGCCGACTTCCAGGCGGTGCCCCACGTCGCCAGCAAGGTCACCTCGAACGCCGACGGGTCGGTCTGGACCTTCGCGATCCGCAAGGACTCGAAGTGGTCCGACAATGGCCCGTGCACGGCCCGCGACTTCGAGTACTCCTGGAAGCGCCAGCTGGATCCGGCCACGAAGGCGCCGTACGCCGCGTTCCTCTACGACATCAAGAACGCCGAGGGTTACAACAAGGGCCAGATCACCGACGCGGGGCAGGTGGGCGTCAAGGCGAAGGACGACTGGACCCTCGAGGTCACCCTGGAGGGGCCGCGCGGCTACTTCCCGGTCCTCTCCGCCTACCTGGCGGCCCTGCCCGGCCACAAGGCGTCGATCGAGAAGCACGGCGACAAGTGGACCGAGCCCGGGAACATCGTCTCCAACGGGCCGTTCGTGCTGGAGACGTGGGACCACGGCAAGCAGCTGATCCTCAAGAAGAACCCGCACTTCTTCGGCGCGAAGGACGTCACTCTCGAGAAGGTGGTCATCCCGATCATCCCGTTCGCGGCCGGCGTCTTGCCGTACGAGAACAACGAGATCGACCTCACGATCCTGCAGGCCGCCGATCTGAAGCGCTTCCAGAGCAATCCAAAGGTCGCCCCCGAGGTGTTCCGCTACCCGTACCCGGGGACCTGGTACCTCACGCCCCAGGTGACCAAGCCCCCGTTCGACAACCTGAAGGTCCGGAAGGCCCTCGGACACGCGATCGACCGCGAGTCGGTCGCCAAGGTCGCCCAGGGGTTCTCGCTGCCCGCCCACTGCATGATCCCGCCGGGCTTCCCCGGATACCTCGAGGACAAGAAGACCCGAGACCTTCAGAAGTTCGACCCGAAGCTCGCGATGGCGGCGCTGAAAGGCACGCCGTACGAGGGCGGCAAGAACTGGCCGAAGATCGTGCTCTCGATGCGCCAGGAGGCGCTCCAGTCGCAGCCCATGGCCGAGGCGGTGCAGGCCATCCTCCTCGAGAACCTCAACATGAAGACCGAGCTCGAGGTCCTGGAGCAGCGCGTCTTCCGGGAGCGGCTCTGGAAGCAGGATCTCCAGCTGGTCTGGATCCGCTGGTTCATGGACTACCCGGATCCCCACAACGAGTACTTCGACACCTTCTACTCGAAGCGGACGACCGGAAAGCGCCAGGCGTGGGGGAACGAGGCGTTCGACAAGGAGCTCGAGACCGGACGCGACACGCGGGACGCCAAGAAGCGTCTGGAGAACTACGCGAAGGCGGAGGAGATCCTCCAGAGCGACGGCGGCTACGTCCCGGTGGCGTGGGTCGTCCGGTACGCGGTGGCCAAGCCGAACGTGCGCGGCATCGAGAAGAACCGCGCGGGGGAACAGGTCATCGAGGGCAACATCTACAATGACATGCTGACCCATCTGTACATGGTCGAGCGCGGCTGAGGCCGCGCCGCCCGCCGGGGGGCCTGAGGACGGCTCTCCGGCGGGCGGCCGGGCCCGGGCGGGGGTTTTGGGCGCCGGGCGGCTCGAAACCGAAACGTCACGGTGAGCCCGTGGCGCGGCTCCGGCCGATCGGCTAGAATGAGGCGCCGTCGGATCCGGTAGCTTCCGCCCAACACGCACAGCCAGGAGGAGAACACGATGCGCCGCAGTGGAATGCCCAGGGTGTGGTCCGTGACACTCGCCATCGTCGTCGGCGCCGCCCTGGTCGGGCTGGGCGCCGGCGGCGCGGCGGCCAAGACGACGCTCACCGTGTACACGGCCGTCGAGTCAGACGACCTCAAGAAGTACGCCGCCCGCTTCAACGAGGATCACCCGGACATCGAGATCAAGTGGGTCCGGGACTCCACCGGGGTGGTCACGGCCAAGCTGCTCGCCGAGAAGGCGAACCCCCAGGCCGACGTGATCTGGGGCCTCGCGGCCACGAGCCTGCTCGTGCTGAAGCCCGAGGGCCTGCTGCTGCCCTACGCACCCAAGGGGCTCGAGAAGCTCGACGCCCAGTTCCGCGACAAGGACAACCCGCCGGCGTGGGTCGGGATGGACGCCTGGGTGGCCGCGATCTGCTTCAACACGACCGAGGCCGCGAAGAAGGGCCTGCCCAAGCCGACCTCGTGGAAGGACCTGACGAAGCCGGTCTACAAGGGCCAGATCGTCATGCCGAATCCCGCCTCCTCCGGCACGGGCTTCCTCGACGTGTCGAGCTGGCTCCAGCTCTTCGGCGAGGCCGAGGGCTGGAAATACATGGACGCCCTTCACCAGAACATCGGCGTCTACACCCACTCGGGGTCGAAGCCGTGCGTCCAGGCGGGCCAGGGCGAGTACGCGGTCGGCATCTCGTTCGAGTTCCGGGCGGCGCGCGTGAAGAAACAGGGCGCGCCGATCGATATCATCTTCCCGGAGGAGAAATCGGGCTGGGACATGGAGGCCACGTCGATCGTCAAGGGGACGAAGAACCTGGAGGCCGCCAAGACCCTGGTCGACTGGTCGGTGAGCGAGAAGGCGATGAAGCTCTACAACGAGGGATACGCGGTCACGGCCATTGCCTCCATCGCTCAGCCGGTCGAGAACCTCCCGGGCAGCATGCTCCAGCACATGGCCAAGAACGACTTCCAGTGGGCCGCGACCAACCGGGCGAAGATCCTCGCCGAGTGGGAGAAGCGGTACGGCTCGAAGTCCGAGCCGAAGAAGTAACCGGGGCGTCCGCGGGTTGTCGCTGACGGGGCCGGTCGCTCGGCGGCCGGCCCCGCGCACGCCCGGCGGCCGCGGAGCTCACTCCCGATGACCGGCGCGCCCGGTTCGGCCGGCTCCCCGTTCCTCCGCATCCAGGACCTCACGAAGCGGTTCGGTGCGTTCACTGCCCTCGACCGCATCTCCCTGGAGGTCCACGAGGGCGAGTTCGTGTGCTTCCTGGGCCCGTCGGGCTGCGGGAAGACGACGCTCCTCCGCGCGATCGCGGGTCTCGATCCCCACACCAGCGGACGCATCGAGCAGGCGGGTCGTGACATCTCGACCCTCCCGGCCTCGAAGCGGGATTTCGGGATCGTCTTCCAGTCCTACGCCCTCTTCCCGAACATGACCGCGGAGAAGAACGTCGCGTACGGCCTCGAGAACTCCCGGATGACCAGGGCGAAGATCCGCGCCCGGGTCCGGGAGCTACTCGAGACGGTCGGCCTTGCCGAGCAGGGCGCGAAGTACCCGGCGCAGCTGTCGGGCGGCCAGCAGCAGCGCGTGGCGCTCGCGCGCGCCCTGGCCACCTCGCCGGGTCTCCTCCTCCTGGACGAGCCCCTCTCCGCCCTCGACGCGAAGGTGCGCGTCCACCTCCGGCAGGAGATCCGGCAGCTCCAGCGGCGGGTGGGGGTGACGACCATCATGGTCACGCACGACCAGGAGGAGGCGCTGACGATCGCCGACCGGATCGTGGTGATGAACCACGGCGTGATCGAGCAGGTGGGCACGCCGGTCGAGATCTACCGCCGGCCGGCGTCGGCGTTCGTCGCGGACTTCATCGGCGTCATGAACTTCATGCCTGCCGTCGTGGCGGGTCCCGCGACCGTCCGGCTCGGCGGCCTCGAGCTGGTGTGCGACGTCGAGGGGTTCCCCGTCGGCACCGAGCTCACCCTGGCCATCCGCCCGGAGGACATCCGCGTGCAGAGCGTGGCGGGGAGCGAAGAGAATGTCGTCACGGTGCAGATCAAGGCGATGGAGTTCCTCGGCTCCTTCTTCCGCGTCGACCTCGCCGGCGACGCCCTGGACGGCGTGACGCTCCGGGCGGACCTCGCGGTCGACATGGTCCGCCGCCTGGACCTCGGCGCGGGCCAGGCCCTGCCCGTCACGCTGCCGCGCCGGCGCCTCCGCGTGTACCCCGCCCCGGGGGGGCGCGGCTGACCGCCCCCCGGGGGATAATGGCCCCCGGGGACGATCCAGGAGCGGCCCTTTACCGGGGCCACCCACTTGCCCGTAAGATCGCTCCGGAGGTAGCCCAGTGACCCTACAGACCGAACGCCGTCCCACCGTGATCCGCACGGTGTGCGCCCACGACTGCCCCGACATGTGCTCGATCCTCGCGCACGTCGACGACGGGCGTCTGGTCCGCGTCGAGGGGGATCCCGACCAGCCGTTCACGGCTGGCTTCGTGTGCGCGAAGGTGCGGCGCGAGCCCGAGCTCGTCCACTCGCCCGATCGCGTGCGCACCCCGCTCCGGCGGACGGGGCCCAAGGGAGCCGGGCAGTTCGAGCCGGTGAGCTGGGCCGAGGCCCTCGACGAGCTGGTGACCCGCTGGCAGGCCATCGTCCGCGAGGACGGGCCGCTCGCGATCCTCGGCTACTGCTACAGCGCGCACCAGGGGCAGCTGAACCGCTGGCTTCCGATGGCGATGTTCCACGCGCTGGGGACGACGCGGCTCCAACCGGGGACCATCTGCGACACGTGTGCCGACGTCGCGTGGGAGGCGACCTGCGGCCCGGTGGGGGGGGCCGATCCGGAATCGATGGTCGACTCGGACCTCATCGTGTCGTGGAGCGCCGACCTGATCACGACGGCGGTCCACTCGTGGGCGAAGGTCGAAGAGGCGCGGAAGCGGGGCACGCAGCTGATCGTGATCGACCCCCGTCGGAGCCGCACCGGCGCCCAGGCCGACTGGCACGTCGCTCCGAGGATCGGGACCGACGCGGCCCTGGCGCTCGGGCTCATGCACGTCCTCGTGCGAGAGGGGATGGCCGACCGCGACTACCTCGGGCGCGAGACGGTCGGCTTCGACCGGCTCGAGCGGGAGGTCCTCCCGCGCTTCGCCCCGGACCGGGTCGCCGCCATCACGGGGCTGCCGGCGGCCGACATCGAGCGCCTGGCGCGCCTCTACGGCCGGGCGCGGGCGCCGCACATCCGGCTCGGCTTCGGGATGTCCCGCAACACGCAGGGCGGCCAGGCCATACGGGCGGTCGCCTGTCTCCCGGCCGTCGTCGGCGCGTATGCCAAGCGGGGCGGGGGGGCGATGCTCGCGACCGTGGGCGGGTTCGGCTTTTCGTTCGAGGCGGTCCGCCGCCCCTCGGGACCGGCTGCGACGCGTCTCGTGAACCACTCGCGGCTCGGGCAGGACCTGCTCGAGCTGCGCGACCCGCCCATCCGCGCGCTCTTCGTGGCGGCGAACAATCCCGCGGTGACCTGTCCGGACGCCGGGACGGTCCGGCGGGCGCTCTCGCGCGACGATCTCTTCACGGTCGTGCACGACCCCTTCCTCACGGATACCGCGCGCTACGCGGATCTGGTCCTGCCGGCGGCCACGTACCTCGAGACCGAGGATCTCTTCCGGGCCTACGGCGCCTACTACGTCCAGTTCGCGCCGCGGGCGGTTCCGCCCCAGGGGGAGGCGTGGTCGAACGTGCGGCTCGCCCAGGAGCTGGCGCGGCGGCTCGGCGTCCCCGACCCCGTCTTCCGCATGACCACCGACGAGCTCGTCCGCACCGCCTTCGTGGGCGCGACGGGCCCGGTTGCCCGCCTCGACCCCGACACGCTCCGGACGGCCGGCCCGGTCAAGGTGGATCCCTACCCGGACGGCCAGCGGTTCCGGACGCCGTCGGGGAAGCTCGAGTTCTACTCCGAGACCCTCGCGACCCGGGGGCTGCCGCCCATGCCGGACTGGCGCGAGGACGCCGAGGAGACGGCGCTCGCCGAGCGCTGGCCACTGCGTCTCCTCACCGCGCCCGGCTACTTCCAGAGCCACACGGCCTTCTCGGGCAATCCCGCGCTCCGGCGCCGCGAGGGCGCGCCGGTGGTCGTCCTGCACCCCGCCGAGGCAGCTCGGCGCGGCCTCGGTCCGGACGACGGCGTCGAGCTCTTCAACGAGCTGGGCAGGGTAGGCATGCGCCTCCGCGTCTCCGACGAGGTCGCGCCGGGCGTGGCGCTGGTCCCGGGCCAGCGGCCGGCGGGGGAAGCGCTCTCCGGAACGGTCAACCTTCTCTGCGGAGACCGGCTGAGCGATCTCGGCGACGGCGCGACCTACCAGAGCACTTTCCTGGACGTGCGGCGAGCCCCGTAGGGCCTCCCGCGCGCCCGTCCCGTCAGGTCTGTCGCCCGGCCTCCCTGGCCCAGCCTCGCCCGATCGCGTAGAGAGTGACGAGCGCCATGGCGAGGTGCCCGGCGATGATGTGCCGCGGGTAGTAGAACTCCACGTGGTAGACAAGGTGCACCACGAGATAGGCGAGCGGCAGGCCCATCAGGACCTTCGTGGTGCCGGGCGCCACTCTCCGCGCGAGCGTCAGGAGGGCCGCGCCCAGCCACACGACCTGAATGCCGCGGATCGCGACCCACGACATCCAGTCTCCCCGCGGGAACCGGTCGCGAACGGTGTGGAGATAGAACATGTGGTCGACCTGGTACCAGACCTTCTCGCGCACCGCAGGGTCCTTGAGCACGCCCCCGAGCTCCCGGGGCGCGATGGCCGTCGCCCCCGGCCCCTGCGCTTGGAGCGTGGTCCACACGAGTTGCCCACCGTAGTAGAGATTGTGCGCGGCCGGCAGCGAGAACATCGCGAGCATGAGGCCCGCCACGGCCAGCACGGCGCGCGGCCGGATCCGGCAGGCCCGCCAGGCGAACACGGCCATGAGGGCGAAAAGCGCGAGGAGGTGGTTCAGTCGGGTCAGGCAGGAGAGCGCGACCAGGACCCCCCCCCGCAGCCAGTCGCGGGGTGACCGGCTCACGACGAGGAGGGGGAACACGAGCGGCAGGAAGATCCAGGTGGGGTACTCGGAGAGGCTGGCCTGGACGAAGAAGACGATCGGCGGCGAGCTCCATAGGCTCAGCAAGAGGACGCCCATGGCCCCGAACACCGCTGCCCGGAGGCCCGTGGGACGCGGGCGCGGCCACAGCCGCGCGAAGGCAAAGCAGAGCGTCCAGTAGAGCGCGGTCAGCGCGAGGATGCTGAGGAGCCCGTCGCCGTCGCCGAGCAGGAGACGCTCCAGGAACCGGAGATACCGGAAGCCCGGCTGCATGAAGAAGACTCGCTCGCCGGCTTCGAGCGACCAGGTATCCAGGATCGAGCGGGCATGGGACTCGTAGAAGAGCGGATCGCCCGCGAACTCCCGCAGCGTGACGACGTCCAGCCGGCGAAGGCTGCGCAGGGTGACGAGCCACGCGACGTAGAGGAGGGCGAAATAGGCGCCCAGGAGACGCCGGCGCCAGCGCTGTCCCAGCACGGGCACGGCGATCAGGACCAGCAGCAGGAGGAGGCCGATGCTGGTCGGAAGCCCGACCCGGGTGAGATTCAGGCGGTCCACCACCGGGGCTGCCACTCCGACCAGCGCCAGGAGCCACGCGTCCCGCCACAGGAGCCCGAGGTAGAAGAGCAGGAGCGGCGCGCCGAGCGCGACGATGGCCACGTCGACGGCGCCCGCGAGCGCTCTCCAGGCGAGGGCGAGACGGACGGGGCGGACGGCTGCTCCCGGTTCCCGGCCGTCCGGGCCGCGCCCCCGATCGATGTGGAGCGTGGCCCAGGGGCCGATGGGTGGAGGTCCGTCCCGTCGCGAGCCGTCGTCAAAGCGGTAGTCGACCCGGAGGACGTGGCGGCCCGCGGGCATCGGCACCGCGTGCGTCTGCGGCGGGCCGTAGTGCGGGAGGAGCCGGGTCACGGCCCGACTGGCCGGCGGCCCCTCGGGGTCGACGACGAGGGCCGCCTCGCCCGCGTAGGTGACCCGGGCGACCCACGGCTCGGACCGTTCGACGATTCCTTGCCACGAGGCCTGGATCGGCAGCCGCCACCTGAGCCGCTGCTCCTCGCCCATGTAGTGGCGGTCGAAGCGGATCGCGTTGAGGAATCCCAGGTTCCAGTCGTGCTCGTCGAAGCTGATGGCCCGGTCAATGCGCGTGACGGCGAATCGGAAGAATTGGTTCTCGAACGACCGCTCGCAGGGACCCGCCGTCGGCGCCTGTAGCGGGGTGCGATAGCAGGCAAGGAATCCCTGGTGTGTGCCGGAGGCCAGCAGCAGGAGCTTGGCCCCGAGGGCCAGCGCGACGGACGTGAGCGCCGCGCCCCGGATGGCTCGCGGCCACGAGTCGACCCAGCGTGCGTGAAGTCGCCGGAGCGCCCGGCTCAGGACGAGCGGGATCAGGAGGGCGAGCCCGACGAACTCCGCGCCACGCGAGAGCGGGAGGCCGTCGAAGACCTGGTAGTTCGCGGAGGGAACGAGCAGGAGGAGGGCGAAGAGGAACGGGCCTGCCCGCGCCATCAGGCCGTGCGCGAGGGCGGGGGAAACGCGCCTCCCGCGTCCCGGAGCCCCGAGCGATGCACGCGCCGAATCATAGGGGCCGCCGACGCGGCTGACAAGGCGGCGACCGGGGGTTGAGCGACGGCGGCGCTTCTGGTAGACCGGAGCGCGAACACGCACGAGGAGGGTCCATGCGCTGGAAGCGGACAGTGACCGCGGTCGGGGTGCACGCGGAGGGCGAGTACGCGAAGGTCGTGACCGGGGGCGTCGTGGACGTGCCCGGACGGACGATGTTCGACAAGATGCGATGGCTCTCCCAGCATGGGGACGGGCTGAGGAAGTTCCTTCTCTTCGAGCCCCGCGGTGCCGCCGTGCACAGCGCCAACATCGTGCTGCCGTCGAGCCATCCGAAGGCGGCGCTCGGCTACGTGATCATGGAGTCGACCGAGTATCCTCCCATGTCAGGCTCGAACACGATATCCACCGTCACCGCGATCCTGGAGACCGGCATCCTGCCGATGCGGGAGCCGGTGACGCGCCTCACGCTGGAGGCGCCGGCCGGTTTGATCGAGGTGACGTGCCGGTGCGAGGGAGGGCGCGTGCTCCAGGTGAAGTTTCGGAACGTGCCGGCGTTCGTCCAGGTCCTGGATGCGCCGGTGGAGGTCATCGGCGTCGGCACCGTGACGCTGGACGTCGCGTACGGCGGGATGCACTATGCTCTCGTCGACGCGCGCGCGCTCGGATTCGCGATCACCCGCGACGAGGCGCGAGACATCTGCGTGGTGGGGGAGCGGATTCGCGCGGCGGCGAAGGAACAGCTCCGCATCGTGCATCCGGAGAACCCGGAGATCCGTGACGTGACGATCACCGAGTTCATGGGACCTCTCCGCCGGAAGGGCCGGGGTCTCACCGCGCGGAACACCGTGGTGGTCTCCCCCGGCCGCCTGGACCGGTCACCTTGCGGGACGGGCACCTCGGCGCGGCTGGCGGTGATGCACGCGCGGCGCCTGATCAAGAAGGGCCAGCCCTTCGACCACGAGTCCGTGATCGGGAGCCACTTCCTCGCCGAGATCGTCGGCACGACCCGCGTCGGGCGGAAGCCGGCGGTGATCACGACCGTCGCCGGCCGCGGCTGGGTGACCGACCTCTCGCAGTACGGCTGCGACCCCGAGGACCCGTTCCCGGAGGGCTACACGCTCTCGGACACCTGGCTCCGCGCGATCTGAGGCGGGGTCAGACTTTGACTTCCGGACAGTTCCGGGGGGATGGCCTGGCACACGACCCGAATTGTCCCGAAGTCAAAGTCTGACCCCGTAGGGCCCGAGGCCGGCGGCGTAGCGCTCGGCCGACGCGAGGCCGAAGGGGGTCGGCGGCTGAGCCGGTGGGCGGTCGTGAACCTCGTGGAGCCCGAGACGGCGGGCCGTCACGCGCTTGCCGTAGCAGAGGAAGGTCTCGATCGACTGCATCAGGAAGAGGATGAGCGGCAGGATCTCCCGGTAGAGACGCTCCGCCTCGGCCTCGTCCGCCGGCCGGCCGGTCCGCATCAGCTCGTAGATGCGCACCTGGACGTCGAAGCACTCGGGCGCGGGGATGAGGCCGACGCAACCCGCGCGGAGGTTGTCGGGGAGCTCCAGGCCCCCCCGTCCGTTCAGCACGCGGAACGCGCCCGCCGTCTCCTCGATCAGGCGGCGGATCACGAGCGCCGGGCCCTCGCCCTTCAGGAGGCACACGTTCGGGTGCTGCCGGGCGAGCTCGCGGAGCCCCGCGTTCGAGAGCGCCACGCCGAGGTAGCCCGGCGCGTTCTGGATCGCCACCGGGATGGACACCCGGTCGGCGACCGCCCCCAGGAAGCGCACGTACTCGATCTCCGGGAGCCCGGCCACCGGTGGCGGCTGGAGGATCACCCAGCCCGCCCCCAGCTGCTCGGCGGCGCGAGCCATCTCGACCTGCCCCGGGACGCTGGGCTCGGCCACCGTGACCGCGAGCGGTCGCCTCCCGCCGAGATCGGTCGCGACCCACTCGAGGAGCTCGCGCCGCTCGCGGACGTCGAGCTTCCCGACCTCCGTGGCCAGGCCCATCACGGCGACGCCGTGGGCCCCTCCCGCCACGCACGCGTCGAGCTGCCGCCGCATCGCCGCCCGGTCGATCCGCCCGGCGGCGTCGAAGAAGGCGTAGAGGATCGGCCAGATGCCGCCGATGGTCGAGGGATCCATGGGGTGGAGGCCTCCGGGCGCAGGGGGAGGGGCCGCGTCCGGCCACATGGTAGACGGGCCGGGACGCCGGGGGCAACCGCCGTCAAAGCGGGGCCTGACCCTGGGCTTTGATTTCCCGGCGCCCTCGTCAAAGCGGGGTCTGACCCCGCACTTTGACTTCCGGCGGTTGCGGCGCGCGCGGCGGCTCGGGTATGGTGACGGCATGCCCCTGGCCCCCACGGGGAGCCCTGCCCTGCCGTGGCCCACGTCCCAGTGAGCGTCGCGCCGGCCGTGGGCCCCGCCGCGGTGACTGCGGCCGTTGTCCGACAGGAGGTCTCCCGCGACGACTGGCTGATGCGCCTGTTCCTGGCGCTCATCGGCCTCTACCTGGTCGTCATGCTCGCGGTCCCCCTCGGGATCATGCTCACCAAGAGCGTCCAGGACTCGAAGGGGGTCTTCGTCGGGCTGGCGAACTACGCGCGGTACTTCCAGACCCCGGCGCTCGCCCAATCCATCAACAACAGCGTCTTCGTGGCGATCCTGAGCACCGCCATCACGGTGCCGCTCGCGTTCCTGTACGCGTACGCGCTGACCCGGAGCTGCATGCCGTGGAAGCCGCTCTTCAAGACGGTGGCGCTCGTTCCCATCCTGGTGCCCTCGCTGCTGCCGGGCCTGTCGCTCGTGTACCTCTTCGGCAACCAGGGCCTCATCAAGGGGCTGCTGCTCGGCTACTCGATCTACGGGCCGATCGGGATCGTGATGTCCGAGGTCTTCTTCACGTTCCCGCACGCCCTCCTGATCATCGTCACCGCGCTCTCGCTCGCGGACGCGCGGCTCTACGAGGCCGCGACCGCGCTCCGGGCAAGCCGGCGGCGGATCTTCTTCACGGTGACCCTGCCGGGGGTGCGCTACGGGCTGATCAGCGCGATCTTCGTCGTCTTCGTGATGGTGATCACCGATTTCGGGGCGCCGAAGGTCATCGGCGGGCAATACAACGTGCTCGCCACCGACGTCTACAAGCAGGTGATCGGCCAGCAGAACTTCGAGATGGGCGCGGTCGTGAGCGTTCTCCTGCTGGTCCCGGCCGCCTTCGCGTTCTTCGCGGACCGTATCGTCCAGCGGCGCCAGGTCGCGCTCCTGACCGTGCGTGCCGTGCCCTACGCGCCCCGGCCCAACACCGGCTTCGACATGGCGATGCTGGCGTGCTGCACGATCATCGGTGTCTTCCTCGTGGGGATCGTCGCGATGGCGCAGTTCGGCGCCCTGGTGAAGTTCTGGCCGTACAACCTCAGCCCGACGCTGTTCCACTACGACTTCGACCGGAAGGGCGGCGGCGGCTGGACGTCGTACTTCAACTCCATCCGTCTCGGTCTCTACACTGCCGTGGCGGGGACCGCGATCGTCTTCGTGGGCGCCTACGTCGTGGAGAAGGCGCGGGGAGTCCGCTGGGGCCGCACGGCCTTCCAGTTCCTCGCGATGCTGCCCATGGCGGTGCCGGGCCTGGTGCTCGGCCTGGCCTACATCTTCTTCTTCAACGACCCCCGGAATCCCCTGAACGGCCTCTACCGGACGATGGCCGTCCTGGTCATCAACACGATCGTCCACTTCTACACGGTCGCGCACCTCACGGCGCTGACCGCGCTCAAGCAGATGGACCCCGAGTTCGAGACCGTCTCGATGTCGCTCCGGCAGCCCGTGTACCGGACGTTCTGGCGGGTCACGGTGCCGATCTCGCTGCCGGCGATTCTCGACACGGCGATGTACCTGTTCGTCAACGCGATGGCGACGGTGTCCGGAGTGGTGTTCCTCTACGGGCCCCGGACGGAGCTGGCGTCGGTCGCGGTTCTGAACATGGACGACGCCGGGGACGTCGCCGCGGCGGCGGCGATGGCGATGATGATCTTCTACACCAACGTGGGGGCCCGGGTGGTGCACGCGGGACTCGCGCAGGGCCTCCTGCGGCGAACCCAGGCGTGGCGGCGGCGATGAGAGACGGCTCCCGCGGGCGGACCGCGGGAGGCCGACGTGAACACAAAGAGGAGGAGGGGACATGAGCACGCGACGAGCGTTCCTGATCCTGGCGCTAGGACTCCTGGCCGCGCTCCCCGGGGGCGCGTGGGGGCAAGCCTATCCGAACCGTGCCATCGAGATCGTGGTGCCGTACGCGCCCGGCGGGGGCACGGACATCATGGTGCGGCAGATCGTCAAGGTCCTCGAGGAGCAGAAGCTGGTCACGGTTCCCGTCACGGTCAACAACCGCACCGGGGGCAGCGGCGTGGTCGGCAAGTCCTTCGCCATCAACCGGCCCGCCGACGGCTACACGCTGGTCGCCGTCGACGCCGGGAACTGGCAGCAGGAGCTCCAGGGCAACGCGACCTGGAACTACCGGAAGGACTTCACCTACATCGCGCGCATGGTCACCGACGTGAACCTGCTCATCGTCCGCAAGGAGTCGCCGATCAACAGCTTGCAGGAGTTCGTGGCGGCCGCCCGGGCCAAGGGCAAGGGCGGGCTCTCGGTGGGCGGGACCAATGTCGGCCAGGTCGACCACATCGCGAACATCAACCTCGCCAAGGCCGCGAAGGTGGACCTCACGTACGTGCCCTTCAAGAGCGGCGGCGAGGTGACGACGAACCTCCTCGGCGGTCACGTCGACGCCGCGTGGGCGAACCCGAATGAGTGCATCGGGCAGCTGGAGGCCGGGCAGGTGCGGGCCCTGGCCGTCGGGGACGAGGAGCGGCTCAAGGGGCTGCCGAAGATCGCCACGATGAAGGAGCTCGGCGTGTCCATGGTCTCGAACCAGTGGCGCGCCCTTGGCGGCCCGGGCAACCTGCCGAAGCCGGTGGTCGACTTCTGGGTGAACGCCCTCGACAAGGTCCGGAAGACCGATAGCTGGAAGAAGGGCTTCCTCGAGAAGAGCGTGCTCGAGGACGGCTGGCTCATCGGCGACGACTTCCTCAAGTCCGTCGATCGCGAGATGGAGATCGACAAGGGCGTCTTCGCCGAGCTCGGCATGCTGAAGAAGTGAGCCGGGGCCTCTCCCCGGAGGCACTGGCCCCGCGACCCGCGTCGCAGGACGCGGGCCGCGCGGGCAGGCGCGGAGCGCCGTGATCTTCACGGGCGGCCGCGCGGTCGGCCTGGGTCTGGCCCTGGTGGGTCTCGTCGCGATCTATCTCGCGAGCGGGTTCCGCGAGGGGACCGCGACCGGCGGCCCCGGCGCCCGATTCTTTCCCATCCTGCTGGCCGTCATCGTGATCGTCCTGGGCGCCGTCCTGGCCCTCCGGCCGCCGGCCTCCGAGGGTCCGGCGGATCCCCTCGTGCCAGACGGTTCGCGGCGGGCGATGTGGACGCTGGGGGCGATCCTCGGGTACGTGCTCGCCTTCGAGCGCCTCGGTTTCCTGCTCGCGACGGTTCCGTTCCTGGCGATTCTCCTCCTCGTCCACAGCGAGCGGCGGTGGCCGGTCGTCCTGGCGGTCGCGCTGGGGGCGACCGGCGCCACCTACGCCCTCTTCGCGATGTGGCTCGGCGTGCCGCTGCCTCCAGGCGCGCTCGGCCGGTGACGCGCGCCCGCAGGTCTCCGTGACCGACCTCTTCCAGCACCTCGCCCTCGGGTTCGGGGTCGCGCTGACCCCGGTGAATCTCCTCTACTGCTTCGTGGGCGTCGTGGTCGGCACGGCCATCGGCGTCCTGCCGGGGATCGGCCCGGTGACCACCGTGGCGATGCTCGTGCCGCTGACCTTCGGCATGAGCCCGACGGCGGCGCTGATCATGCTGGCGGGAATCTACTACGGCTCCCAGTACGGGGGGTCGACCACCGCCATCCTCATCAACACGCCGGGCGAGACGTCTTCGGTAATGACGTGCCTCGACGGCTACCAGATGGCCCGCCAGGGGCGGGCCGGTCCGGCGCTCGGCATGGCGGCGATCGGCTCCTTCGTCGCCGGCACCGCGAGCGTGATCCTCCTCATGCTGCTGGCGCGCCCCCTGGTC
The DNA here is from genome assembly GCA_963812945.1 of uncultured Candidatus Rokubacteria bacterium. Lineage (GTDB taxonomy): Bacteria > Methylomirabilota > Methylomirabilia > Rokubacteriales > DASRDR01 > DASRDR01. The sequence goes on from CAWEXD010000008.1 coordinate 713,167, forward strand.
CGCGTCGCGCTCGAGTTCGGGCCGACGGAGTACTTCGCGATCATGCTGCTGGCGCTCCTGACGCTCGGGGGGCTCACGGGGGAGTCGGTGGTCAAGGGCCTCCTCATGGCCGGCTTCGGCCTCCTCCTGGGGACGATTGGCGGCGACCCCTTGACGGGCACTCCGCGGTTCACGTTCGGCGTCCCGAGCCTCCTCGACGGACTCGAGTTCCTGCCCGTGACGATCGGCCTGTTCGCGGTGGCGGAGGTGCTGACCACGGCGACGCGCTCGCTGGTGCACGACGTCTACGCCGCGCCGATCCGCGGCTTGCTCCCGACCCGGGCGGACTGGTGGGCGTGCCGGTGGACCCTCCCGCGGGCGAGCCTCATCGGGTTCGTGGTGGGCGTTCTGCCGGGCGCGGGGGCGACGCTCGCGTCGATCATCGCCTACCTCGTCGAGAAGCGCGTGTCCCGGCATCCGGAGCGCTTCGGGACGGGGGTCATCGAGGGGGTGGCGGCGCCGGAGACCGCGAACAACGCGGCGAGCGGCGGGGCGCTGGTGCCCCTTCTGACGCTCGGCGTGCCCGGCTCGGGCACGACGGCCGTCATGCTCGGCGCGCTCATGCTCTGGGGGCTCAGGCCCGGGCCCCTCCTGTTCGAGAAGAATCCGGAGCTCGTCTGGGGCCTCATCGCCAGCATGTACATCGGCAACGTCCTGCTGCTGATCCTGAACCTCCCGCTGATCGGGCTCTGGGTGCGGCTCCTGTCGGTGCCGCCCCGCATCCTGATGCCCCTGATCCTCCTCTTCTGCTTCACTGGCACCTACGCCGTCAGCGGGAACCCCTTCGACCTCTGGGTCATGGTCGTCTTCGGGGTGATCGGCTTCGCCCTCCAGCGCTACGGCTATCCGGTGGCTCCGATCGTGCTCGGGCTCATCCTGGGGCCGATGCTCGAGACGCACTTCCGCCGGGCGCTGATCGTCTCCCGCGGGGACTACGGGATCTTCCTCCAGCGCCCGATCGCGGCCGGGCTCCTGGCGGTCGCGGCGATCTATCTCCTCGCGCCGATCGTCGTGTGGCTCTGGCGGCGGCGGCGCGTCGTGGCTCCCGCGGGCGGGTAGGGACCGGCTGCCCGGACCGATGGCGGAGGACGACCTCCACGCCGACGTCCGACCGATCGTCCGCCGGCTCTGGCTCGTGGGCGCGTTCGCCTACCTGGTCGGAGCCTGGCTGCTGGTCGCCGGCGTGCTCGCGCCCGGAGTGGTGCCCGGGGTCCGGGTTCCCCGGTGGGTGCTGTCGCTGGCGGGAGCTTTTCTCGTTCTGGTGGGGTGGCTGGCCTCGTCCTACGGACCACGCTGGTACCGGCGCGCGAGCTGGGTGGTCCGGCGAGTCGCGCCGACGGTGATGCACCTCGAGGTGCAGATCTCGACCGACTCCGAGGGATCCCGCTCCCTCCGAGCCCTTCTTCGCGAAGAGCCCGGCGATCCTGCCGGACGACCGGCGGAGCGCATCAGCGTGCAGTGGCCGAGCTGGGACGTGGCGACGCTGTCCGACGGGCCGGCCGACGTATTCCGGGATCCGCGGCCTGGAGGACCGATCGTCATCCGGACGAGCCGCGGTTGGCTCTGGTCGGTCCCCGGCGCGGGATTCAGAAGGGGCCGACCTTTCGGCTAGCGAGGACGCCGGACCTCGGGCCGAGGTCCTCCGCGTTCCCCGGAGGCCTACGGCGATTTGTCAGCCCGCCTGTCAGGGAGCGTCACCGGGTCCGTTCCCCGCCTCCTGACGCTCCGTCGCACCGCGCGGCATGCTCGCCGCCGTGAGCCGGAACTGCGCATTGCAGTGATCGACTTTGCCATGACGCGACGCGCTACCCGGTCGCGGGGCCAGCGATGGCGCGCAGGTTGCTTCCCCTCACCGCGTACGGGTGGAGAGCGCCCAGAGCTGGACACTCTTCGCCGGGGTCTTCCGGGGGTGGCGTGCCCGCGGAAGGCGACGGCTACCCCGCTCCAGGGAGGCACGCGGCGTGGCAAAGGTCATGGTCGTGGACGATGCGGTGGCCGACGTGAAGCTCATCGAATCCATCCTGCGCGGCGCGGGATACCAGGTTGTCTCGTACGGCGACGGCGAGGGCCTGGAGCAGAAGGTCGTCAGCGAGCGACCGGACGTCCTCCTGCTCGACATCGTGATGCCGAAGCGCAGCGGCTACGAAGTCCTCCGGAGCCTCAAGAAGGACGCCGTCACGAAGAGCACTCCGGTCGTGCTGGTGACTTCCAAGAACCAGGCGAGCGACGAGTTCTGGGGACGACGCCAGGGCGCCGACGACTACCTCGGCAAGCCGTTCAGCCCGGAGCAGCTCGTCAGCATGGTCCGCCGGTTCGTGCGGTAGCGCGAGAGGCCGGCCGTGAGCGCGCCCGACCCAAGCCCTCACGGACCGGTGAGGGCGTGCGTGTTCACGGTGGCGGGCCGGCAGCTCGCCGCCGACATCCGGCATACGCGCGAGGTCGTCGTCCTCCCGGACCGCACCCCGGTCCCGCGGGCACCCGCGCACGTCCTGGGCGTGGCCAACCTGCGGGGCTACATCGTTCCCATCGTGGACATCCGTCACCTCCTGGGCCTGCCCCCGCGCCCGCCGAGCGAGGCGCCCAGGACGCCGCGGACCATCATCCTGGAAGGCGACGGAGCCCAGATCGCGATCCTGACGGACGAGGTGCTGGGCCTGGAGTCCTTCGACGAGATTCTGCCGGCCCCGGCAGCGGCGGCCGACAGCGCGGAGGGGTCGGACGCGGCCCCGGCGCTCGGCCTTCTGCGGCGAGGTGACGGGATGGCGACGCTACTCGACGTGCCTGGGCTCGTCGAGGCGGTCCGCGTGAGACCGCCGAGTCGACCCGATGCCTGACGACCCACGCGTGACCGCGCATCGAGCCGGTGCCGGTCCGCGCCAGGATCCGACGCGCGCGCGGCGCGAGGAGGAAACGACCATGACGGGCAGGGCCAAGGACGATCGCAGGGCGAAGGGCGCCGGAATCCGCTCCAAGCTCACGGGGCAGATGCTCCTGGTCGGCCTCGCGCCCCTCGTGCTGCTGGGCGTGTTCGGCTACCTGGTGCTGCGCCGCACGACGGACGCGTTCGACCAGAACCTCCAGGAGTCGGCGCAGCTGACGCTGACCAATGCCGCGAAGGACCTCGCCGGTCAGCTCGACACCTACATGGAGGAGCGGGTGAGGGACGTGCTGACCTGGGCGTCGGACCCCCTCGTGGTGGATGCGGCGGCCCGAGCCGACGCGTCGGCCCGGGCGCACGGGTGGCCCGGCTACCCCGAGATCGCCGGCCAGACCGACGCCATCAAGCGGATCGAGCTCGAGATGGCCGGAGTGCGGAGCCTGAACCCGCTCCCGGGGGCGACCCAGTATCTCAAGGACCAGGGCGCGCGCTCGAAGGTGTTCAAGGAGGTCTTCTTCACGGACAAGAGCGGCTACAACGCCGCCATCAGCAACATGACGTCCGACTTCGTCCAGAGCGACGAGGGCTGGTGGGTCAGCGCCTGGACCAAGGGCATCGACATCGGCAAGGTGGGCTTCGACGAGTCGGCGGGCGTGTGGTCGATCGACGTCAGCGCCCGGATCGACAATCCCCGCACCGGGGAGCCGCTCGGCGTGCTCAAGGCCGTGCTCGACATCTCGGCCGTGCAAGTCCTGGCGACTCAGACGGCGCAGAAGCTGCCCGGCTCGGACGTCAAGGTCATGGTTCGCCGCACCGGCATGCTGCTCGCGGACACCGGGGTGAGCCACGACCGCCAGTTCATCATGGCGGACCTCGGCAACCTCCTGAAGAAGAAGGTGCGGGCGGCCGAGCTGGTGGCCAAGGAGGGCGCCAAGGCCGGGTACCTGATCGACGAGGGCGACACCACCGGCACGCGGCGTGACCAGGTGGTCGGCTACGCGGTCGGCGCGGGGAAGGGTCAGTTCCGGGATCTCCCCGACTTCGAAGGCCTCGGGTGGGGCACGATCGTCGGCCAGGACAAGACGGTGGCCTTCGCCGCCCTGGACCAGCTCGGGGCCCAGCGGCGCACCCTGACCGGGCTCCTGCTGGGCGCGGTCTCGCTGGCGGCCGTGGCGCTGGTCGCGGTCGGGGCCGTCCTCGGCCGCCGCATCAGCCAGCCCCTGCTGGAGCTCAGCCACGCGTCGCGCCGGCTCAGCACCGGCGATCTGGGGGTCGAGGTGCCGGTGCGGTCGACGGACGAGATCGGCCAGCTGGCCCACACGTTCAACGAGACGGTCGTGCGGCTGCGGGGCCAGGTTCGCACGGAGGCCGAGCGCGACGACGAGCGGCGCAAGCGCGAGGAGCTGCAGCGGAACATCGCCCGCTTTCTGGACACCGTCACGGAGATCGCCGGAGGCGACCTCACGAAGCGCGGCGAGGTGACCGCCGACGTGCTCGGCAACGTGGTGGACGCGATCAACGTCATGGTCGACGGCATCGAGACGATCATCCGAGACGCCCGGCAGGCGACGCTGCAGATCGGCGCGAGCGCGAGCGAGATGATCCAGGCCAGCGAGCAGATGGCCACCGGGGCACAGGAACAGTCCCGTGAGTCCCTCAGCGTCTCGGGGGCCGTGGACGAGCTGACCCATTCCGTGCGACAGGTCGCCGAGAGCGCCGACGCTTCCGCGCGTGCGGCCCGCGAGACGCTGGACGCCGCTCAGAAGGGCGACGGAGCCGTGCGGGCGAGCCTCGAGGGGATGCAGCGCATCCGCGCAGAGGTTCAGGCCATCTCCAGGAAGATCAAGAGCCTGGGCGACCGGTCCCTCGAGATCTCGAACATCGTCAACACCATCGAGGACATCGCGTCCCAGACCAACCTCCTCGCGCTCAATGCCGCGATCGAGGCGGCGGGGGCCGGCGAGGCCGGGCTTCGCTTCGCGGTCGTCGCCGACGAGGTGCGGAAGCTCGCGGAGCGCTCGGCGAAGGCGACCAAAGACATCGCCGTGCTCATCAAGAACGTGCAGGCCGAGACCCAGGAAGCGATCGTCGTCATGGAGCAGGGCACCCGCGAGGTCGAGAACGGCTACGGCGTGACCGTCGAGGCGGGCGAGAGCCTCAAGCAGATCGCGGAGATCTCCGGGCGCTCGGCCGAGCTGGCCCAGGAGATCTCGCTGGCGACGCAGCACCAGGTGCGGAGCTCGGAGGGCGTGGCGGTGGCCATGCAGTCGATCACGACCGTTGCGGTGCAGACCGAGCAGGGCGTGCTCCAGACACGAAAGACCGTGGACGAGCTGGTGAAGCTCGCCGACACCCTGCAGGCCGAGCTGGCGCGGTTCCGGCTGGCCAGCTGACCATCGCGCACGGACTGACGCGAGCGCTCGAGATGAGGAGGACCGCGCGGGGCGCGCCATGACAGAGCACGACCCGGAGTTCCTGCGCAGCATCTTCCTCATGGAAGCGTGGGACACCGTGGCGACGGTGGAGGAGGGGTTGTCGCGCCTTCTCCAGCCGGCGCCGACGGGCGAGACGCTCGCGCCGCTGGTCGTCGTGGCGCACCGGCTCAAGGGAGCGGCGGGCCTCCACGGCTTCCCGGTGACGGCGGAGGTGGCCGGCTTCCTCGAGGCCGTGCTGGAGCGCCTCCCCGCGCGAGGGGACGGCGTCCGCGCGCACGGCCTCGTGCTGGATCTCCTGACCACCCTCAAGACGGTGCTCGACGGCATCGCGGCCACGGGCGGGGAAGACGCCGCGGCCAGCGAGGCGTTCGTCGCCGCGCATCCGGGCGCCTTCGGGCTCGGCGAGGCGACCGGCTCGCCGGCCCGGTCCCCGGCCCGCGGCCCTGGTGACACCCTGCTCCGCGAGGTGCGGGATTTCTTCGCCGAGCACTCCGACGTCCTCGCCTACTTCGGGCCCGAGGCGGCCGAGCATCTCGAGACGATCACCCGCTCGCTTCTGGCGCTGGAGCAGACCGGCCCCCACCTGCCAGATGCGCCAGATCCGGACAATGCGGAGCTCCACGCCCTGTTCCGGGCGGTTCACACGCTGAAGGGCGCGGCGTACACGGTCGGCTGCGAGGTCGTGGGCCGGATGGCGCATCGGGCGGAGGACATCCTCGGCGCCATCCGCGAGCGGCGGCTCCGCTGGTCTCCCGACGTGATGGACACGCTGTTCCGGGCGACGGACGCCATCAAGGTGCTGCTCGCGACGTCCGACGCGCCGGGGGGAGATCCGGCCGAGGTGATCGAGGGCGCCATGCAGGCGCTGGCCGCCGTGACGCTGGACGACGTGGCGCCGGTCGAGGCGCCTCTCGTCGCGGTCAGGCCGGCGGTCCCGGCGGCGGCGCGCCTGGAGCCGGCGGTGCCCGGTTTTTCGGCGAACCGCCCGGCGCGCGAGGCGAGCCCCCCGCTGGAGGCCGGCCGCCCGGCCCGGACCAGCATCCGGGTGAGTGTCGGGCGGCTCGACGCCCTCATGAACCTGGTCGGCGAGCTGGTCATCGCCCGGAGCCGTCTCGACCGGCGCTTCCGTCAGCTCGAGCGGCTCGACGACCTTCTGACCGTGAGCCGAGCTCGGATGAGCCGGACGGTGCGGGACTTCGAGACCAAGTATCTCGATCCGCGCCTGAGATTCTCGGACGACGACGTCTCGCCGCCCCGGCCGGATGCGCCGGGCCGGGACGGGTTCGCGCCGGTGTCCGCCCTCTTCGAGGAGCTCGAGTTCGACCGCTACGACGACTTCAACATCCTGGCCCGGACGATCGGCGAGCTCTCGGCCGACCTCGGCGAGATCCAGGCCGAGCTCGCGGCGACCATCCGCAGCATCGAGGAGGACACGCGGCACGTCCAGCGTCTGACCAGCGGCCTGCGGAGCGAGATCACGCGCGCTCGGATGGTGCCCATCGGCAAGCTGTTCGCGCGGTTCCCGCGGCGGATCCGCGAGCTCGCCGCGTCCACGGGGCGCGCCGTGCGGCTCGAGGTCACGGGCGAGGCGGTGGAAGTGGACAACGCGGTGATCGAGCAGATCGCGGATCCCCTGCTGCACCTGATTCAGAACGCCGTTGTCCACGGGATCGAGCCGGAGACCGAGCGCCTCGCGCGCGGCAAGCCGCCGGAGGGCCGGGTGACCCTCACCGCGTACCAGCGCGGCGGCGCGATGTTCGTGGAGATCGAGGACGACGGGCAGGGCATCGACGTGGCGGCGGTGCGCGAACACGCCGTCGGGCGGGGGATGCTGTCCGCCCAGGCGGCCATCGGCCTGGGTGACCGCGAGGCCCTGAGCCTCTTGTTCCTTCCGGGATTCAGCACGGCGCCGAGCGTGACGGACGTCGCCGGGCGGGGGGTGGGACTCGACGTGGTCCGCACCAACGTCGCCCGCGTCAACGGGGAGGTGGGCATCGAGACCGATCCGGGCGTCGGGACGCGATTCACGCTCCGGCTGCCGCTCGCGCTGGCCATCTCCGACGCGCTCTTGGTCCGGGCGGGCGCCGAGACGCTCGCCCTGCCGCTCAACGCCGTCCGTCAGATCGTGGCCTGCGGACCCCGGGAGATCCGCGGCGTGGGGTCGAGCGAGATGGTGCGGGTGGAGGGCCAGCTCCTGGACCTCTCTCGCATGGATCGCATCCTCGGGCTCGTCGCCACGGAGCCCGCCTCCGCCCTCCCGGTGCTGCCCGTCCTGGTCATCCGCTCCGGCGGGCGGTCCTTTGCCGTCGCCGTCGACGCGATCGTCGGCAAGGAGGAGATCGTCGTCAAGCCGCTCGGCGGGATCCTGGCGGAGCTGGCCCCGTTCGGGGGCGCCACGATCACGGGTGAGGGGCGCGTGATCCTCCTGGTGGATCCGGCGCGCCTCCTGGCGCTGGCCGAGAGCGGCGCCGGCCGGGTGGGACCGGCGCAGGGAGCGGTCGACCCGGCGCCGCGCTCCCGCGAGCCGGCCGTTGCCACCCGGCGCGTCCTGCTGGTCGATGACTCGGTCAGCGTTCGGCGGTTCGTCGGGCACATGCTCGAGAAGGGCGGGTTCGAAGTCCTGACCGCCAACGACGGAGGGGAGGCGCTCGAGCGCCTGGTCGACACGACCGTGGACGTCGTGATCACCGACCTCGAGATGCCCCGCGTCAACGGGTACGAGCTCATCGAGAACCTCAAGCGCCGTCCGTCGACCCGGGAGGTGCCCGTCGTCGTCCTGACGACGCGAGCCGGGGAGAAGCACTGGGCGTTGGCCCGCCGGCTGGGAGTGCGGCACTACGTCGCGAAGCCGGTGGACGAGGAGACCTTCGTGCGCCTGATCACCAATGTCGCCGCCGGCGCTCTCGAAACCGAGCCGAGCGGAGCCCGCGGATGACACGATCGAGGGTCCCCGGCACCGCCCCGCGGCGGGTGTGGACGGAGTGAGCCATGGCGAAGGTTCTGCTGGTTGACGGGGAGACCGAGCGAAGCCGCTCGATGACCGAGGCCCTCGGGACGGCCGGATTCGACGTCACCGAGGCGGCAAGCGCCTCGGTCGCGCTGACGACCCTCGAGTGGAACCGCCCGGATGTCGTCGTCAGCCAGGAGGACGTCCCCGAGCTGGACGGCTACGAGCTCTGCAGCATCATCCGCAGCGATCCCAGCACCAAGGCGCTGCCGTTCCTGCTCCTGACGTCGCCGACCGGGCCTCCGCCCGGCGCGCCGACCCGGGCCGGCGTGGACCTCGTCCTGGGGGGGACGTTCGACGCCTCCGACGTCGTGAACCGCGTCCAGCGGCTCGTGTCCTCGGGAGGACATCATGCCTAAGGTCCTGATCGTCGACGACAGCCTGAGCGTCCGCAAGGTGGTGGAGCGGATCCTGGAATCGCGTCAGCTCGTGGTGCTCCAGGCGAGCCTGGGGACCGAGGCGATCGAGTGCATCCAGCGCGACGAGCCGGACCTCGTCGTGTGCGACGTGCTCCTGCCCGACCGGGAAGGCTACGACGTGTGCGAGTTCGTCAAGTCACATCCGCGCTTCGACCACACGCCGGTCCTGCTGATCTCCGGAATCGTGAATCCCGCGGTCATCGACCGCGCGGATCGGGTCGGCTCGGCCGGCGTCATGCGAAAGCCCTTCTCGGCCGAGGAGCTGACCGGCAAGGTGAACGCGCTCTTGGGGCTGGCGGCTCAGGCGAAGACTCAGCGGACCGGCGCCAACGGGACCGCCCGCCCATCGGTCGCGCCGGCCCTTCGGCCCACGCTTCCGGTGACCGCTCCACCGAACGGGATCCACCCCGTTGCGCCGACCAGGCTGCCGGAGCCGTCGCCCCTGACTCCGGCTGCGACGGTGGCCCCGAGTCCGGCCCTCAGCCTGGAAGGCTGCCTGGCGGCTCTCGCCGCGTCGGACGGTGTCCACGCGGTCGTGCTGGCGGATCGTGGCGGCCAGCTGATCGGAACGGCCGGCAGCCCGGCCGGCGCCGCGATGCTCGGCGCGGAGACCGCGTGCCTGGCCTCGGCGTCCGACGAGCTCGGCAGCGAGCTTCGGCGGGGAGCTGTCCAGGGGCTCATCCTGGAGCACGAGCACGGGCTGATGCTCGTGAGCGTGCTCGGCGAGTCCGCCGTGCTCACGCTCGTGCTCGACGAGCCGGCGTCCCTGGGGAAGGCCAGGTACTACATCAAGAAGGCCGTGCCGGACCTCCTGCGAGTGCTCTGAGATGGCGCACCGGCGCGCCGCGGCACGATCCCACGGCTGGGCCCCATGGCTCGCGGTGCCGGCCGCGCTGATCCTGGACGCGGCGACCGCCGCGTATCTTGCCGGGAAGCCGTTCCCGACGGGTGTCATCGTCCCCGAGATCGTCCTCTTCGCGGCGCCGCTCGTCGTGTACGGGGCGCTGGCCGCTCTGGTCTTCCGGACGCAGCCGCTCGCGATCCGGCTGACTGCGGCGGCGATCCTGCTGGGGATCCACGCGGGACTGATCGCGCTCCATACCCTCGGCTACGTCGTCCTGTGGTCGCTGCCGGCTCCGGCCGCGATCCGGCTCGCGCACCGCTGGTCGCCCTTGATCCCGCTCCTCCAGCTGATCTGGGTGCCGCTCCTCGCCCTGCCCCTGGCCGGGCTGATCCGTCGGCAGCCATCGCCGGCGCCGCGCCGGAGCCTCTCGCCACCCGGTCGGCGTGATGCGACGGCGGCCAGGGCTTCGCACCCGAGCTCGCGCGAGCGTGTTCAGCCGAGTCGCGAGGTGCGCGTCGATCCGGGTGTGCCGGAATCTGGGCCCGAGGTCCCGCCGATCGCCCTGCCCGCCGCGCCGCCCGCGGTGCTGCCCACCGTCCTCGCGGTGCCGCCCGCGGCCGTGCTCGTCGCTCCGCCGGTGGCCGTGGTCGAGGTGCCGCTCGAAGCGTCGCCGGTGGCCGAGCCGGCATCGGTCCCGACCACGCCCGTTCTCCCGATGCTGACCGCCGGGGTGGTGCCCACCGCGCTCCCCGAGATGTCGCCAGTGGCGTCGCCAACCCCGCCGCCCGTGTTGCCGCCAACCGTGCCGCCAGCGGTCTCGCCAAGCGCTTCGGAGGCCGTGGTGGTGGAGGCAAGCGCCACCGCTCTGCCCGCCCCGGTCGCCGATGTCCTGCCGCGGACGATGGCGCCCGCCCCGGTCTGGTTCGATGAGCTGGTCGATGCGTCCGCCCCGGCCGCCGCTCCGGCGCTCCCGAGCGCGGCGGAGGTCGATCAGGAGCCCGCGGTCGTCGCCGAGACCGAGGCGCCATCGTCACCGCTGCGGATCGACGTCGCGGCCACCCTTGCTTCGCCGGCGATTCCGGAGTCGGTGGCGCCGGTCCCAGCCATGCCGGGATCCCCGGCAGGCACGCGGCAGGACGAGCGGACCCGCGTGTGGGCCGCCGAGTCCCCGGTCGATCCCTATCTCGTCGCCAGGCTGTTCGAGCCCTACGGCCCGCTCCTGTCGCGCGACCGGATGGTCGTGGTGGACTGGACGCCCGGGCCGGAGGCGGCGGTCCTGTGCGCGGCACCGCGAGGAATGCTCCGGGACCAGGTCATCCGTCTCGGGGCTCGTCTCGCGCGCGCTCTCGACGCCGGGGCCGGGCCGTCGGCACCAGGCCCGGTCCGGCGCCTGTCGCTTCGCGGCCGCGATGCCGTCGTCGTGCTCACGCCGCTCGACGGCGCCATCCTGGTGGCCGCCTCTCGTCGCCGCGGCGCCCTTGCGCTGCTCGAGGTCCTCTCGGCGCGGGTGGTGCCCGGCGCGATTCCAGGGACGTCCGACGCCGTAGGCGAAGACGCGCCCGCGACGATCCTCGACATCGCCGTGTCCGGTGCGACCCGCGTGGAGACCCCCACGGCGATCGTCGACGTCCTGGCGCCCGAGGGTGTCGGGGCGGCCGCCATGGGCGAGCTCGCGGGTCGGCTCCTGGCGGCCATCGCCGCGGCCGACGGGCCCGTGCCCGACTCCCTGAGTGTCGACCTCGGGCTTCACCGCCTGATGGTGCATCCGATCCATCCCGACGCCCGGCCGCCTCGCTTCGTCGCGGTCGTCGGGGGCCCGGAGCGCCCCGGGCTCCTCGGGCGCCGGACGGAACAGGCCGCGCGCACGCTCCGCCAAGCGTCCTGAGCCCGTCGTCCGCCCTTCGCGCCTGACCCCACGCATTGACGGCCTGCGCCGACGCAGGAAGAATGGGGCGGTCGTTTCGAGGGTCCACGGAAACCTCGGGGGAGGCGCGTGCGAGATCAGGCGCGGGTCGTCATCGTCGGCGGCGGTATCGCCGGCTGCAGCATCGCGTACCACCTGGCGCGGAAAGGGTGGACCGACGTCCTCCTCCTCGACAAGGGCGAGCTGACGAGCGGGTCGACGTGGCACGCCGCCGGGATGGTGACGCACTTCCACACGTCGCCCACGATCATGCGCATGCGGCGGGACTCGATCCGCCTCTACCGGAGCCTCCAGGCCGAGGCCGGCGCGGCCGAGCACTGGCACGAGGTCGGGAGCCTCCGGGTCGCGTCGAGCCGGGACCAGTGGCTCTTCCTCCGGCGCCAGGTTGGAACGGCGCGCGCCCTCGGGCTCGACGTCGACACGATCTCGCCCGAGGAGGCGCTCCGGCTGTTTCCGCTCATGTCCCCCGATGACCTCCACGGGGCGATGTACCTCCCGGGAGACGGTTGGATCGATCCCAGCGGAGCGACGACCGAGCTCGCACGGCGCGCCCGGAAGCTGGGGGTGGCCGTCGAGACGGGCGTGCGAGTGACAGGCCTCGAGCGGTCGGCCCGCGGAGCCATCGCCGCCGTGGTCACCGACCGCGGGCGGGTGCGGGCCGAGACCGTGATCAACGCGGCCGGGATGTGGGGCCGCCAGGTGGCGGCGATGGCGGGCGTGAGCCTGCCGATCACGCCCCTGATCCACCAGCACCTGACCACGAAGCCCCTGGCCGGCCACGAGCTGCCGCGCGCGACCCCGTGCCTTCGCGACCCGGAGAACCTCGTCTACCTGCGCGAGGAGGTCGGCGGCTTCCTGATCGGCGGCTTCGAGCGGGAGCCGGTGGCCTGGTCGGTGGACGGGGTCCCGTGGGACTTCACGCAGCAGCTCCTGCCGTCCGACTGGGAGCTCTTCGGCGAGATCATGGAAGGCGCGATCCGGCGCGTGCCGGCGCTCGCGCGGGCGGAGCTGGCCCACCTCACCAACGGGCCCGAGGGGATCAGCCCGGACAGCCGGCCGCTCCTCGGGCCCGTGCCCGGCGTGCCCGGCTTCTGGGTCGCCGCCGGGCTCTCGCACACGGGCTTCGGCGCGGGAGGCGCGATCGGGGAGATCGTGGCCGACTGGCTGGTCGACGGCGAGCCGCCCTACGACGTCAGCGAGATGAACGTGCGGCGGTTCGGCCCCGTGTTCGAGGACCGCCGGTACGCGGCCGAGCGGGCGCGAGAGTCGTACCGCTACTACTACATGCTCCGGTACCCTCACGACGAGAACGAGTCGGTCCGTGAGCGCCGCCTCTCGCCGCTCGACGGACGCTGCCTGGCCGAGGGCGGCGTGTTCGGCGAGAAGAACGGCTGGGAGCGCGTCAACCACTTCGCGCCCGGCCGGCCCGGCCGGCGCGCCGGCGCCGACCAGCGCGCCTGGGGATGGGGACGCCCGGCGTTCTTCGACCTGGTCGGCGCCGAGCACCGCGCCGTCCGGGAGCAGGCGGGCCTGCTCGACATGACGTCGTTCGGGAAGATCGACGTGCGGGGGCCCGGCGCACTGGCCTTTCTCCAGCGGCTCGCGGACAACGACGTCGGCAAGCCCCCGGGCAGCCTCGTCTACGCCCAGTTCTTGAACCCGCGAGGAGGGATCGAGGCCGACGTCACGGTCGTCCGGCTGGCCGAGGACCGCTTCCGGGTCGTGACCGGCTCGGGCTTCGTGCCCGGCGACCTCGGCTGGCTCCGCATGCACCTGCCGCCGGACGGCTCGGTGGAGGTGCGCGAGGTGACCGAGGCGCTGGCCGTGATCGGCCTGTGGGGCCCAGCCGCCCGTCGGGTCCTCGCGGCGGTCACGCCCGACGACGTGTCGAACGCCGCGTTCCCGTACCTCACCGCGCGGTCGATCCGCGCCGCCTCGGCCGACGTCTGGGCCCAGCGCGTGACCTACGTGGGCGAGCTGGGCTGGGAGCTGTACGTCGCACCCGACAGGGCGGGATCGTTGTGGGATGCGCTCATCGAGGCCGGCCGGCCCGCGGGACTTCGCCCGACCGGGTACAAGGCGCTCGAGTCCTTGCGGCTCGAGAAGGGCTACCGCTACTGGAGCGTGGACATGACCCCCGCCGACAACCCGTACGAGGCGGGGCTCGGGTTCTGCGTCCGCCTCGGAAAGGGCGATTTCATCGGGCGCGAGGCCCTCGCGCGGGTGAAGGCCGAGGGCGTGACGCGGCGGCTCGCGACGGTGACGATCGACCCCGCGCCCACGGTCTATGGCGGCGAGGCGGTGTGGATGGACGGCCGAGTTCTCGGGCGCCTCCGGAGCGGGGGCTACGGCCACACGGTGGGGCGCAACATCGGGCTCGTGTACCTGCCGGCCGACCTCGCCCGCGCCGTGGGCACGCCGCTCGAGGTCGAGGTCTTCGGCGAGCGCGTCTCCGCCGAGGTCGCGCCCGACGTCCTGTACGACCCCGAGGGCGCGCGGATCCGGGCCTAGGCGGGGAGCGTCCCTGCCGGCCTCTAGGCCGCCACGCGGGCCGGCCCGCCGGCTCGGACGCGCGCCAGCAGCACGAGGCCGACGACGAACATGAGGCCGACCGCCAGGATGGCCGCGCGCTGGTTGCCGCCGGTCAGGCGCGACACGGTCCCGAAGATCACGGGCCCCATGATGGCGGCGGTCTTTCCGCAGAGCGAGTAGAAGCCGAAGAGCTCGGCCTCCCGGCCCCGGGGGATCAGGCTCGCCATGAAGGCCCGCGCGGCGGCCTGCACGGCGCCGAGCCCCGTCCCGGCCAGGACGGCGACCACGTAGAACTGCGCCTTTGTCGTCACGAAGTAGGCGGCAAGCACGACCAGACACCACTGGACCAGAGTGACCATCACCACGCGGCGCGGGCCCCAGGTGTCGATCGGGCGCGCCCAGAGCCAGGCGCCCCCGAGCGCCGAGAGCTGGACGACGAAGTAGAGCCCGATGACCTCGGCGGTCGAGAAGCCGAGCGTGTGGCCGGCGAACACCGACGAGAAGTAGACGACGGTGTTGATCCCGTCCTCGAAGAACAGGTACGCGAGCAGGAAGCCGCGAAGATCGGGGAGGGTCCGAAGCTGCCGGAGCGTCGCCAGGGTCTTGGTGAAGCCGATGCGTACCGCCTGGACGGGGGTCACCGCCCCCGGCCGGTCGGCCGGCAGGTAGCGCATCGCGGGCAGCGCGAAGACGCCGAAGAGGGCCGCCGCGGTCAGGAAGGCGCCGCCGTACCGGCCGCTGAGCGCGAAGGGCAGGGCAGCAAGCAGCGCCAGCGCCGAGCCCGCGTAGCCGGTGGCGAACCCGTACGCGGAGAGCCGGCCACGCCGGGTCTCGTCGGCGAGGTCGGGGAGGTAGGCGTTGTAGTAGACGATGGCGGCCTCGAAGCCGACCGTCGCCACCACGGCCAGGATCAGACCCCAGACGACGTCGCCCTTGCCGACGGTGGCCATGAGCGCCGTCGCCCCGACGGCGAGGTAGGTGAGGATCGCGAGGAAGCGCTTCCGGACTCCCGCGTGATCGGCGATGGCCCCGAGCGGCGGCGAGAGGACGGCGACGATCACCATCGAGAGCGTCACCGCCAGGCCCCACCAGAAGTCGCCCTCGCCGCGCTCGTTGCCCACGACCGAGAGCGCGTAGTACTTGGCGTACACCGTGGCGGGGATGATCGCGACGTAGGACGAGTTGGCAAAATCGTAGAGGAGCCAGGCGAGGACGGCCCTGCGGGGCGGGGGCGTCACGCCTGGTAGGATACGGGCTCGGGAGGGGGAACGGAAGGCATGTCCGACGCGGTGCCGGTGGAGATCCGCAGGGTCGAGGATCGCGAGATCCACGTGACGTGGGCCGACGGCCACCGGAGCGTCTTCTCGAACAAGACGCTTCGCGAGCGGTGCCCGTGCGCCGGCTGCGTGCACGAGCTGACGGGGCGGCGACTCCTGGATCCGGCGTCGGTGCGCCCCGACATCCGCGCGGACGAGATCGCGCTCGTCGGGCGGTACGCGATCCGCATTCGCTGGAGCGACGGCCACTCGACGGGGATCTATACCTTCGACAAGCTTCGCGAGTGGGATCCCGGGTCAAACCCCAAAGTCGGGGTCTGACCCCGACTTTGGCTTCTTGGCCCCGCGGGGGGCGGGTTCGGGCAGCTCCTGGACGGAAGGGTCGAGCTCGCGGGCGAGGTCGAGGAGGGCGTACGTGTGGCACGCGCGCCCGGGCGTGCGGTAGGCGCACATGCACATGAGGTACACGTCGCCGGCGCGCGCCTCGGCGAGGAGCTCGCGGAGCGCGGCGCGCGCTCCGGGCCGGGCTCGGACCTCGTCGAGGTATCGCGTGCGATAGTCCATGGCGCGGTGGGCCTCCGCGTGAGCCGCATCGGCCGTCGTGCCCGCGCGCACGAGCGCCTTCTTCCGGGCCAGGAACTCCGCCAGGAGGTCGTCGGACGGGGCGAGGGCCTTCACCCCGCCGGCGCCCGCGCGCATGACGCTGACGCGGCGGGCCCCCGGGGGAAGCGGCGCGAACCGCGTCGTGCGCCCCAGACCCATGGCCGGAGTGTGCCACAGGGCGGATCCGGGGTCGCCGGGGTTGCGTTGTTGACAGCGGGCACCCCGTCGCCCTACCGTGCTGGAGATCGTGATCTCCCCGGGTCGACTGCGCGTCGCGAGCGGGACCCCTCGTCGTCTCGCGCCGGGCCACGCCGGATGGTTCGACGGATGACGCGAGCGCCCGGCGCCCTGGGTCTCCGCGAGACGCTCCGGCGTCACCTGCCGGCGGATGCCAAGGAATCCGCCGACGTGGCCGAGGTTCTCGCCTTCCTCGACCGGCACCCCGATCCCTTCGACCGCCGGATCCTGGAGGGGCACCTCACCGCCAGCGCGGTCGTGGTGTCCGCGGCGGGTGATCGCGTCCTGCTCCTTCACCACCGGAAGCTCGCGCGCTGGCTTCAGCCCGGCGGCCACGCCGAGCCGGGTGAAGGAGACCCGGAGCGGATTGCGCTCCGGGAAGCGTGGGAGGAGACGGGCATCCCCGGGCTCGTCCTCCACCCCTCGGCCCCGCGCCCCCTCGACGTCGACGTTCACCCCATTCCCGCGCGAGGTGACGAGCCGGCTCACCGGCACCTCGATCTCCGGTACCTCGTCGTCGCGGCGGAGAACGTGGTGCTGCGTCTCGCCCCCGCGGAGGCCCGGGCGCTCCGGTGGTTCCACTGGGAGGAGCTTTCCACGCTCGATCTCGACCCCGGCCTCCGCCGCGCGCTCCGCGCCGCGCGGGCTCTCACGTCGGCCGCGCCCACCCCACTTCTCGAACAAGGAGCTGACCGGTGACCTACGAGATCCGCAGCTACGAGGTCGTCCCCGGCCGCATGCCGGCCATGCACGCACGCTTCCAGAACCACACCCTCGGCCTCTTCAAGCGGCACGGGATCCGGGTGGTCGGCTTCTGGGAGGCCGCCATTGGCGTGAGCAACGTGCTCCACTACATCGTCCAGTTCGACGACCTCGCCCACCGGGAGCGGGCGTGGGCGGCCTTCGGTGCGGATCCGGACTGGCTGCGAGTCCGGGCGGAGTCCGAGAAGGACGGCCCCATCGTGGCGCGGATCCGGAGCGAGATCTGGCGGCCGGCGCCGTACTCGCCGATGCAGTGAGGGGATCCCGCCGGGTGAGGTCCTGGCTGTCCGCCCTGCTCGTGGCCGCGGCGCCACAGGCCGAAGGCCGCCTAGTCAACGCCGCCCAGCCGGTGGTGAGCCCGGCGTCGCCCGAACACGCCGGGGCCGGTACCGAGGGTGCCCCCGCGAGCGAGCTCGTCAGCTTCGTGGGTGAGCCGCGACAGGGTCGGGCGCCCGCGCGGATCGAGGGCGTCCTGCTCCGCCCCCCAGGGCCCGGACCGTTCCCCGCGATCGCCATGCTCCACGGCTGCACCGGCCTCCGGACGCCGAACCGCGGCATCCAGGCGAAGCCGCGATTCTGGGCGGAGCACTTCCGGGACCGCGGCTACCTGACGCTCCTGGTGGACAGCTTCGCCACGCGCGGCATCGACGAGGTGTGCACGGGCCGCCATCTCCTCTCGCCCGTGCGCGACCGTGCGGACGACGCGCGCGGCGCCCTCCGCTATCTCCAGGCGCGGCCCGACGTGCGGCCCGACCGCGTGGGGCTGCTCGGCTGGTCGAACGGGGCCGCCGCCACGCTGAGCGTGCTCTTCGACGGCGGCACCGCGGCCCAGGATTTCCGGGCCGCGGTCGCGTTCTATCCGAACTGCACGCGCAACTATCCGGGCGGCCCCGACTTCCGACCCTACGCGCCCCTCTTCTTGCTCGTGGGCGCTCTCGACGACTGGACGCCGGCCGCCCCCTGCGTCGCCTTGATCGAGCGCGCGCGCGCCCTGGGGGCGCCGGTGGCCATCAAGGTCTACCCGGGCGCCCACCACAGCTTCGACTCGCCGGGGACGTCCGTGCGATACCGTCCGGAGGTCCGCAACCACAGCAAGCAGGGCGATTCTTCGGGGGCCACGGTGGGGACCGACCCGGCCGCCCGGGCGGACGCGATCGTCCAGGTGACGCGGTTCTTCGCCACCGAGCTGGGCGGCGGCGAGCCCTGAGGGGAGGCGCCCCCGTCGTCCGGGCTGAACGGCCGTCGAGCTCCTGTCGGCTCTTGGCGGCCCTTGACGACCCTTGCCCCGGGCGATAGAGTCCGCGGCATCCGAGGCCCGCTCGGAGACGCGATGCTTCCAGGCGCTCCTGCTCGGTCGACCAGCCTCGAGGGGTACCACCGGCGGAGCCGGCGTCACGAGGTCGCCGCCCGCGTGGGCATCGCGCCATGTTCTCGGCCCAGCCTTCTCTGCCCAACCTTCGCTGATTGATCGAGGAGGATCACCGATGCCGTCCAAGCCCAAGTACCGGGTTCAAGGCTCTCTCCTGGAAGCGTGCTCCTGCAGTGCGCCGTGCCCCTGCTGGATCGGCGAGGATCCGCACGGCGGGACATGCGACGCCTTCCTCGCGTACCGCATCGACAAGGGGACCATCAACGGCGTGGACGTGAGCGGGATCCCGTTCGCGCTGATCTGCCAGATCCCCGGGAACGTGCTCAAGGGCAACTGGAAAGTCGTCGTCTACATGAGCAGCAAGGCGAAGCCGGCCCAGAAGCAGGCGATTCTCGACGCCTGGACCGGGAAGCTGGGCGGTCCGCTGGCCGACCTCGCCAAGCTGGTCGGGGAGGTCAAGGGCGTCTACGACGTCCCCATCCAGTTCAAGCTCAACAAGGGCAAGGGGACCATCAAGATCGGCGAGAAGGTGGAAGCGGCCATGGCGCCGTACGTCGACGCCAAGGGCAAGCCCACGACGATGAACAACACCATCTTCACCACGATTCCGGGCTCGCCCGCCTACGTCGCCAAGGCGACGTACCACAAGGTCAACATCCCCGAGCACGGGATGCAGTGGACGTTCCAGAACCGGAACGCGGTCGAGGGCTCGTTCCGCTTCGCTGCCTAACCCTCGGTGGCAACGACACCGGACGCGACCGCGGCTCCGGGCGCTCACGAGCGCGCGGAGCCGTGGGTGTACGGGGGCGTCCTTGCGGCGCTGGTCGCCGGGGCCTGGGCGGGTCTCGCGCTCGCCGAGGCCACCGGCGCCGGCGCGTGGCTCTCGCACTCGGGTCTCGGCGAGGCGGGCGCCCTCTGGTCGCCTCGGCTCCTCGGCTTCCTGGCGGCTTGGACCCTGATGTCGGTCGCGATGATGCTGCCCTCGACCTTCCCCCTCGTGCGGGTGTTCCTCACGATCACGGAGGGCTCGGCCGGCCTCCTCGTCCTCCTGTGCCTCGGGTACCTCGGGATCTGGGCGCTCTTCGGCGTGGCCGCGCTCCTCGTGGACGCGGGCCTCCATCGGGCCGTCGATGGATCGGCGTGGCTCGCCGCCCGGCCGGAGCGGCTGCCGGGCGCGCTCCTCCTCGGAGTCGGCCTCTTCCAGTTCTCACCGCTCAAGTACTCCTGCCTCCGCCAGTGCCGCTCTCCGGTCGGCTTCGTGATCCAGCACTGGCGCGGGGCCTCGCGCGCGCTCCGGGCGCTCCGGGTGGGCGCGCTCCACGGCGTCTACTGCGTGGGCTGCTGCTGGGCGCTGATGTTACTGATGTTCGCGGTGGGCGGTGCCCATCTCGGCTGGATGCTGGTGCTTGCGGCCGTGATGTTCGTGGAGAAGGCGGTCACGTGGGGCCGTCGGGTGACGCTGTCCGCCGGCCTCGTCCTCGCGGGCTGGGGGCTCGCGCTGCTCCTCGGCGTGCCCGGCTTGCCCCGCCCGTTCTGACCCTTCCCCGCTATCGCGGGTGACGATCTTCGGCGAGGCGGTCGGCAATTCGTCACGCGCCAATTTGTCAGCTCTGATGGCCAGATGGGCTCTCTCCCTCGAGTTCCGGCTCATGTGAGTTCCACAAAGGGGTCGGAGAGGCCCCTGGCGCACCCTGATTCGCGGCATTCTTCCAGGCACGAGACTTGCCAGTGTCCAGGCTCGGTAGGCCCGGATGGGTCCGGGACAGTCCCACTTGTGCCTGGGAGAGCCTGTGGAGCGTAGACTTCCTGGCTGGCCGTTCCGTGGTCGATCGCGCCGATCCAGCCCGCGCCCTGTGGCCCCTGAGGCGACGGGGGATTCCCGGCGGCCGGAGGCGGGTTCCACGGGTCAGCGCCTGAGCGTCCCGGGCCGGCTCACGGTCGCCACCGCGCTCCTCCTCGCGGGCCTGGCCACCCTCGGTGGCTTCCTGCTCGTTCAGCAGACGACGGCCCATCGGCAAGCCCTCCTCATGATGTCCCAGGTGGAGGAGCGGGTCGGCCAGGAGCACGTCTTGAAGCGCCAGGCGATCCTCGACCCTCGTCGCGGCGCCGAGCTCATGGCGCGGCTCCGCGAAACGCGCCAGCAGCTCGGCGCCGACCTGGACACGCTCGATCGCGCGGAGGCGCGCATCGGCGCCCTCGACCGTCTGCTCCGCCTGGACGGGGGGCCGCGGGCGGCGGGCCGCATCCGGACGGCGGTGCAGGCCCAGCAGGCGGCGGTGGACGAGGCCTTCGCGCTGGTCCTTGCGGGGCGTCTCGACCAGGCGCGCGCGGTCGCTCCACGCGGTCCGGGTCTGGAGGACGTGAGCCAGACGCTCGGGTTGGCCGCCGGCGTGTACGCCGGCGCGCTCGAGCGTACCCACCGGGCTCTCGCCACCAGCGTCGCCCTTTTCGCGGGCCTCGCCGGTGCGACGATGGGCTGGCTCGGCTTCCGGGTGATGCGGCTCGGGCGAGCCTACCGACGGCTCGTGAACGAGGAGCAGGGGCTCCGGACGAGCGAGGAGCGCTTCCGGGCCCTCGTTCAACACGCCGCCGACGTGATCCTGGTTCTCGAGCCCGATGGCACGCTCCGGCACGTGAGCCCCGCCGTCCGGAACGTCCTCGGCTACGACCCCGAGCGGCTGGTCGGGACCCGCGGATGGACGCTCGTCCACGAAGGAGACGCGCAGAGCGCCCAGGGCTTCCACGCGGAGCTGCTCGAGCAGCGGGGCGGGTCGCGGTCCGTCGAGCTGCGCTGGCAGCACCGGGACGGCTCCTGGCGGTGGCTCGAGGTCAAGGGGACGAACCTGCTCCATCAGCCCGAGGTTCGGGGGATCGTCCTCAACGCGCGCGACATCAGCCGGCACAAGTCGCTCGAGCAGCAGCTGGTGCAGCGGGCGCTCCACGACCAGCTGACCGGGCTCCCGAACCGGATGCTGTTCATGGACCGCCTCGAGCAGGCGCTCGAGCGGTGCGCGCGCCGGGGGAAGTTCGCCGCGGTTCTCTTCCTCGACCTCGACCGGTTCAAGCTGGTCAACGACAATTTCGGACACGATCGCGGCGACCAGCTGCTGGTCCAGGTTGCCGAGCGCCTCCGCGGCTGCCTCCGGCGGGTGGACACCATCGCGCGCATCGGCGGCGACGAGTTCACCGTGCTCCTCGAGGAGGTTGGCTCGGCCGGCGACGCGACGCTCGTCGCCGAGCGCATCATCGAGGCGTTCCGCGCGTCATTCCGGATCGAGAGCCAGGAGATCTTCGTCGGGGCGAGCATCGGGATCGCGCTGGGGGCGCCGGATCAAGGTACGACCGCGCAGGGGCTCCTGCGGAACGCCGACATCGCCATGTACCGGGCAAAGGCCAACGGCCGCGCGTGCTTCGAGGTGTTCAAGTCCAGCATGCGCGAGACGGTCAAGGGCCGGCTCAAGATGGAAACCGAGCTCCGGCGCGCTCTCGACCGGGGCGAGCTCCGCGTCCACTACCAGCCCCAGGTCGACCTCCGCACGGCCCGCATCGTCGGGCTGGAGGCGCTGGTGCGCTGGGAGCACCCCGAGCGGGGGCTGGTGCCACCCGGGTCCTTCATCCCGATGGCCGAGGAGACGGGCCTCATTCTCCCGATCGGGCGATGGGTGCTCCAGACCGCCTGCCGGCAGGCGGCCATCTGGCGGGCCGACGCGGAGATCGGCCTGGACCTGGTCATGGCCGTCAACCTCTCGCCGCGGCAGTTCCGGCACCCGCGGCTCGTCGCGGACGTGGGTCAGGTGCTCGCCGAGAGCGGGCTCGACGCGTCGGGGCTCGAGGTCGAGATCACCGAGGGCTGCGCGATGGGCGACGCCGACGCCACCGTCAAGACGCTCGAGCACCTGAAGGCGATCGGGATCCGGCTGGCCATCGACGACTTCGGGACGGGCTACTCGAGCCTGGGCTATCTCAAGCGGTTCCCGATCGACGTGCTCAAGGTGGACCGGTCCTTCGTGGCCGGCCTGCCGGCGAACCGCGGAGACGCGGCGATCGTGCGCGCCGTCGTCGGGCTCACGCGCGCGCTGGGACTCAAGGCGGTGGCGGAGGGCGTCGAGACGGCGGACCAGCTCGCGGAGCTGCGCGATCTGGGCTGCGACCAGGGGCAAGGGTACTTCTTCGGCCGTCCGGTCGCGACCGAGGTGACCGACGCCGTGCTTCGACGCTCCGCGGTCGCGGAGGCCGTCCCGGCCTAGCCAGCGCGGCGTCCCCACCGAGGCTGGCGCGCCCGCCCCGTCGCGCATATCGTGAGGGGGCCGGCCCGGGGCCGGTCGGAGGCGACGCCATGGACCTCACCTACTCCTCCCAGGATCTCGCGTTCCGCGAGGCCACCCGGCGCTGGCTCGAGGCGAACGTCCCCGGCGAGGAGCCGACGACCCTCGACGCGCGCCGCGCCTGGCACCGCCGGCTCTACGACGCGGGCTACGTCGGTATGGGGTGGCCCGTCGGGTACGGCGGGCGCGGCGCCACGCCGCTCCAGCAGGCCATCGCCGCGGACGAGATGGCCCGGGTCAACGCGCCGCCGCCGATCAACCCCCTCGGGATCGCCATCGTGGGGCCGACGATCATCGTCCACGGCACCGAGGCCCAGAAAGAGCGCTACCTCCGGAAGATCCTGACGGCCGAAGAGCTCTGGTGCCAGCTGTACTCGGAGCCGAACGCCGGCTCCGACCTGGCCAGCCTGCGCACGCGGGCCGAGGACCGGGGCGACCACTTCGTGGTCAACGGCCAGAAGATCTGGACGAGCTGGGGCCTGATCGCCGACTGGGGGCTTCTCCTGGCGCGAACGGACACGGCCATCCCCAAGCACAAGGGCATCTCGTGCTTCCTGATCTCGATGCGCCAGCCGGGCGTCGACGTGCGCCCCCTCCGCCAGATCACCGGCAGCGCGCACTTCTCCGAGGTCTTCATGACCGACGCCCGCGTCGAGAAGGCGGACCTGGTGGGGCGGCTGGGGCAGGGCTGGGAGATCGCCCAGACCACGCTCTCCTACGAGCGCGGGGGCAGCTCGCTGGCGCGGGTCACGCGCTACGCCTCGGCGTTCAACCAGCTGATCCGGGCGGTGAAGACGCTCCGGCGCGGCGGCCGGCCGCTCCTCGAGGACCCCGCGGTGCGCGCCAGGCTCGGGCGGATCTACGCGGAGCTCGAGGTGCAGCGCTACGCCGCGCTCCGGGTTCTCTCCGCGCTCGAGAAGGGCGAATCGCCGGGCGCCGCCGCGTCGATCACAAAGCTCTCCTACAGCGAGTTCGAGAAGCGGTACCACGAGCTGGTCCAGGAGATCCTGGGGCCCTGGGGCCAGGACATGAGCGGGGCGGCCGGCGAGGTCGACACGTCCTCGGGCGAGCCCGGCACCTGGGCGACCGCGTACCTCTGGTCCCGGGCCGGGACGATCTACTCCGGCTCCTCGGAGATCCAGAAGAACATCATCGGCGAGCGCGTGCTCGGGCTGCCGAAGGAGATACGCGCCGACCGGGCGCGGAGCTGAGGGGGCGCCATGGACTTCGCGTTCAGCCCGGACCAGCAGCTCCTGCGCGGGGCCGCCCGCGCCTTTCTCGACGAGCACGTGACGCCGGCCGCCGTCCGCGCTCTCTGGGACGATCCCCGGGGCGAGCGTGACGACCTCTGGAAGGAGATGGCCCGGCTCGGCTGGCTGGGCCTGGCGCTCCCGGAGGCCCACGGCGGCAGCGCCCTCGGGATGGTGGAGACCGCGATCGTCCTCGAGGAGATGGGACGCGTGGCGTGTCCGGGCCCGTACCTCGACACCGTCATCGCGGCCTGGGCGTTGCACGTGGCCGGGGCCCCCGGCCAGCAGGCGCGATGGCTGCCCGCCATCGCGGGCGGCGCCGCGCGAGGCACCGTCGCGTTCCTCGACGCCGAGCTCGACTGGCGCCCGGAGGCCGCCCTGACGCGCGCCGAGCCGACCCCCGGCGGCCTGCGGCTCACCGGGGTGAAGCAGTGGACGCCCTGGGCTCACGTCGCAGACGCGCTGCTGGTGCCGGCGCGCGAGCCCGAGGGGCTCTCCCTGTTCCTGGTCGAACCGGGAGCGAAGGGGCTGTCCGTTTCACCGGTGCCGGCCATGGACCCCGGGATGCGGTGGTCGACGGTCAGGCTCGACGGCGTGCCGGTCGGCGCCGATGCACGCGTGGGCGCGCCCGGGAGCGCGGCCGCGCTGCTCCACGACCTCCTCCGGTGGGGCGCGGTGGGGGCCTCGGCGGCGATGCTCGGGGCCGCGCGCCGTTGCCTCGACCTGTCCGTCGAGTACGCCAAGGTGCGGGAGCAGTTCGGCCAGCCCATCGGGTCGTTCCAGGCCATCCGGCACCGCTGCGCGGAGATGCTGCTCGAGGTGGAGAACGCCCACGCGGCGACCTACTACGCGGCCTGGGCGCTGGACGCGGACGCGGGGGATCGCGCGCTGGCGGCCTCGGTGGCGAAGGCGTACGTGGGGGACGCCGCGCGGAAGGTGTGCGGCGATGCGATCCAGGTCCACGGCGGGATCGGCTTCACCTGGGAGTACGACCTCCACCTCTACTTCAAGCGCGCCAAGACCCTCGAGGCGACCTGGGGCGACGCGGACTACCACCGGGAGCTGATCGTCCGCCAGGTGGCGGGCTGACCTCGGGGGCGAAACCCCCGGTCAGGGCCTGGCGGCCGAGGTGAGGACGGCCGGCATCGGTAGCTCGACGGTGCCGGCGCGCGCGTAGGCGCGGACCGCCTCCCGCACGTCGGCGCGGATCGCCTCCTGCGCCTCGGGCGTCTGCGCGCGCAGGAGCCCGGCGGTCCGCACCGTGCCGTCCCGCATGACCAGGAAGAGCGCGTCCGGGGACGCGAGCCGCCAGACCTGCGGGATCGTGACCACGTCCGGTGACTGGAAGCCCAGCTCGCCGAGGACGCGGCGACTCTCCGCCGGGTCGCTGAACCGAAAGAACGGAGGCCCGGGCGGGAGCGGCACGTCGAGCCGGCCGTGGCGCTCGATCGCGCGGAGCACGATGCCGAACGCGATTGCCTCCTCGGGCTTGGCCCACACCGTGAAGCCGAGCCGCCCGCCAGGGCGGAGCACCCGGTGCGCTTCGGCCAGCGCCTGGTCCGGGCGGCCGAGGTGCAGGAGCCCGAAGTTCATCACGACGGCGTCGAAGCTCCCATCGGGGAAGGAGAACGCCTCGGCGTCGCCTTCACGGAAGTCGACCGTGGGGGAGTGGCGGCGGGCCTCGGCCAGCATTGCCGCGGAGAAGTCGACGCCCACCACGGCGGCGCCCCGTCCGGCGGCCGCGGCGGCGACGTAGCCGGGCCCGGTCGCGACGTCCAGCACGCGGACGCCGGGCCCGACGCGGGCCGCATCGAGCAGGGGCTCGATGGCCTGGGTCGTCAGCGTGCCGAAGGCGTCCTGGTAGGCCCGGGGGATGCTCTCCCAGCCGGCGCGCTCGAACGCATGGAACGCGGCGGGATCGACGGCGGGGGACACCATGCCCGTACCTCCGGGTCGCCCGCTCGGGTCAGCCCTGCGGGCCGGGCGCGATCTCGAACGTCGTCTGGAAGTCGATGTCGGACCGGAGGCTGTGCCACACGGAGCAGTAGCGTTCCTGGGACAGCGCGATCGCGCGCTCGACCCGATCGGGCGGGACGTCGCCGCGGACCACGAAGTGGAGCGCGACCCGCGTGACGTAGCGGGGCGGCTCCGGCCGCCGCTCGCTCTCGAGGCGAGCCTCCACTCCAGTGAGCTCGAACCGGCCTTTCTGCAGGATGTCCACGACGTCGATCGCCATGCACCCGGCGAGGCTCACGGCCAGCGCCTGCGTCGGCGAGACGCCGGCCTGGCGCTGGCTGTCGACGACCAGCGTCTGGCCGCCGGCGCGCGCCTCGAACCGGAGGCCGCCCTGCCAGGTGAGCTCCACGACCTCGCCGAAGCGCTGGCCGCTCATTCGATCCTCACGAGAGGCGATGGTATCATCACCGCTCGTATGCGGGCCCTCGGCCGCGCCCTCACGATCGACGACCTCCGGCGTCTCGCGCGGCGCCGGCTCCCGCGCGCCGTGTTCGACTTCGTCGAGGGCGGGGCAGGGGACGAGCGAACCGTCGCGCGCAACCGCGTGGCCTTCGAGCGGCTGCTCTTCCGGCCGCGGGCCCTCGTGGACGTCTCGAAGCGGGAGCAGGCGACCGTCGTCCTCGGCGAGCGCGTCTCGACGCCGGTCCTCGTGTCCCCGACGGGCATGGCGGGGCTCTGCTGGCCGAAAGGCGAGGTGGCGGCGGCCCGCGCGGCGCAGGACGCCGGCACGATCTACACGCTCAGCACCCACTCGAGCTGCTCGATCGAGGAGGTCGCGGCCGGGGCGCCGGGCCCGCTTTGGTTCCAGCTCTACGTCTGGCAGAATCGCGACCTCACGCGCTCGTTCGTCGAGCGGGCGCGGGCCGCGGGGTACCGGGCCCTGGTCCTCACGATCGACGTGCCGATCATCAGCCGGCGCGAGCGCGATCTCCGGAATGGCTTCACGATTCCGCCTCGGATCACGGTGCGGAACGCCCTCGACACCCTCCGGCGCGTCGGCTGGATGCGCCGCGTGCTGTTCGGCCCCCGGCTCACCCTGGCCAACCTGGTGGGCGCGCCGGGCGCGCCTCGCGCCGACATCGTGACCCTCGGAGGGGTGGCGCACCGTCAGGTCGACCCGTCGGTCGCCTGGGCGGACCTCGCGTGGTTTCGGTCGCTCTGGCAGGGGCCGCTCGTGCTGAAGGGGATCCTCACCGCCGCCGACGCGCGGCGCGCGGCGGACCACGGCGTCGACGGGCTGATCGTCTCGAACCACGGTGGCCGCCAGCTCGACGGGACGCCCGCGTCCGTCGAGGCGCTGCCCGAGATCGCGGACGCCATCGGCGACCGCGTCGAGGTCCTGCTCGACGGCGGCATCCGGCGCGGCGCGGACGTGGTGCGCGCCCTCGCGCTCGGCGCGCGGGCGGTCATGGTGGGCCGCCCGTACCTCTACGGGCTCGCGGTCGGCGGGACGGCGGGGGTGCGCCGCGCGCTCGACATCCTCGCGGGCGAGGTGGACCACACGCTGGCGCTCGTCGGCGTGCCGCGCGTCGGGGACCTCGACCGGACGGTCGTCCGCCGCGCGGACGATCCCTGACGGCCGCCACGTAGGCCGCGCTCGCCCGTGCAGGTCGACATCCGGGTGCCCGTCGGGCGCCCGCTCCGGGAGGTGGCCCACCTCATCGCGCGGTGCGAGGACGCGGGCTTCGACGGGGTCGGCGTTCACGACCACCCGCACATGGGCCGGGACGTCTACCTGGCGCTGGCCCTGGCCGCCGAGCGGACCCACCGGCTCCGCCTCTATCCGGCGACGTCGAGCCCTGCCGTGCGCCACCCGGTCCTCCTGGCCGCGCTGACGCAGAGCCTCAGCGAGCTCGCGCCCGGGCGCACGTGCCTCACCCTGGCCCCGGGCTTCCTCGCCGTGCGGAGCATCGGCGGCCGTCGCGCGACCGTGGCGACGATGCGAGAGGCCGTGCTCTCGGTGCGCCGCCTCCTCGCCGGCGAGCCGGTCGCGTTCGGCGAGCCGCCGAGCCGGCTCTGGAACCTGAGCCCCGCGCCTCCGCCCGTCTACCTACTCGCCGCGGGGCCGCGCATGATCGAGCTGGCCGGCGAGGTGGCCGACGGCGCGTTCCTCATGGTGGGCCTCCAACGCGACGCGGTCGCCGCCGCCCGGCGACACCTCGAGGCAGGGGCCCGGCGGGCGGGCCGCTCGCTCGACGGCTTCCGGACCGTCTTCATCGTGACCCTCGCGCTCGAGCCGGAGGGGCTGGGCGTGCCGCGCTGGCCGCAGCGGTGGTACGCGCCCGGGCATCCGTGGCTCACGTATCCGAGCGCCTCGAACCTCCACTGGCTACGTCAGGCAGGCCTCCCGCTGCCGGAGGACCTCATGCCGGAAACGGTCACCGACGAGCTCGCGGCGCGGATCGAGGACGCGTTCGGCCTCTTCGGTCCGCCCGAGCGCTGCGCGGACCGACTCCTCCGGGCGCGCGAGGAGGCCGGGGTGGAGCACGTCTTCCTGTTCCCTGCGCACACGTTCGCGGGCGGCTACGACATGCCAGAGCGGGAGATCGAGGCCTTCCGCCGCGCGATCCGCCCGCGCCTCGGGCGTTAGGACCGACCCGCTCGCCCGCTTTCGACTAGCCGAGCGGTCGCGTCACTCGATGGTGTCGTCCGCTCGCGCGAGGAGGTGCGGCGGGATCGTCAGGCCGAGCGCTTTGGCAGTCTTGAGGTTGACGACCAGCCTGATCTTCGTCACCTGCTCGATCGGCAGGTCGCCGGGCCGAGCGCCCTTCAGGATCTTGTCGACGAAGATGGGTGCCTGACGGAATCCGTCCGCGAGGTCGGCGCCGTAGGCGATCAGGCCTCCGGCCTGAGCGTACTCCGGCGAGCCGAACACGGTCGGGAGCCGATGCTTCACGGCGAGCGCGGCCAGGCGCTGGCGTTCCCCGAAGAACATCGGGCTCGTGGTCACCAGGAGGACCGCGGGACGCTCCCGAGCAATCGTCGAGAAGGCGCCGTCGAGCTCGGTCAAGCCGCGAACACGGACGGCGTTGAGATGCACGCCGAGCGCCTGCGCTGCCGCCTGCGTCTCCCGGACACTGGAGATGCTGTTGGTGTTCGTGTCCCCCAGGATCGCGAGGCGGGACGCCGCCGGGACGACCTCCCGCGCCAGCTCGAGCCGCTTCGCGCTCAACTCGATGCTCAGCGTGGCGACGCCGGTCAGGTTCCCGCCTGGCCGGGCGAGGCTCGTGACGAGACCCAGCTCGAGCGGGTTCCCGCTCGCCATGACGATGGGGATCGTCGCCGTCGCCTGTTGCGCGGCCCGCCCGGCGTCCCCGCCCCCCGTCACGATGACGTCGACCTTGCGCCGAACGAGCTCCGCCGCGAGCTCCCGGAGCCGTTCGACCTTTCCGTCCGCGGCCCGGGGCTCGAAGACCACGGTCCGGCCCTCGACGTACCCGCGCTCGCGCATTCCCTGGCGGAACGCCTCCCACAGAGACGCTCGGCCCGCCAGGGAGCCGGTCTCCAGGAGCCCGATCCGGGGAACCTTCTCCGGCTGGGCCGTACCGGCCAGCGGGATGGCGAGCAGGGCGAGGGTCACGCCCGCCACGCGCACTCGCCGAGACACGGTCATGTTCTCCTCCGAGTGGGCGACACCATCAGCACTGTCCCGACCGTCCCGTCAGGCCTGATCTCGCATGGACCGGCCCGGATTGGATCTCGACGTCGGGCGCTAGTCTATTCGCGGCCGAGGGGGATGGCCAGCCAATTCGACCGGCTCGAATCAGCCAATGAACACGCCGAGCTCCGGACTATCGCGGCGGCTGTGCTAGGCTGATTCGCGACGCAGAGGCGCCGTCGGCGCCGGTGCGATGGAGGGCGACATGTCGACGAAGCGCGGGGCGGAAGGGCGGGCGGTTCTCGGTCGGCGGACGTTTCTTCGCCAGACCCTGGGAGTTGGCGCGGTCGCGGCGACCGGCGCGGGGCTTGCGCCGCTCGGGCGGCGGCCGGCGAATGCCCAGGCGGGCGGCGAGGTCGTGGTCTGCACCTGGGGCGGTACCTACACCGAGGCTCAGCGGAAGTTCTTCTTCGACCCGTTCGAGAAGGAGACCGGGATCCGGGTCCGGACGGTGGGCGTGCCGGACATCGCGAAGATCCGCGCGATGGTCCAGGCAAAGGCCGTCGAGTGGGACCTGGTGGACGCCGAGGGCCAGATGATGCTGCGTCTGGCGGCCGACGACATGCTCGAGCGCGCCGACTTCTCGGTGATCCCGAAGGCCGACCTGCTCCCGTCGGCCGTGAGCGAATGGGGCATCGGCTCGGTCGCCTACGCCTACTCGCTCGGCTGGAACACCCAGAAGTTCCCGGCCGGGCGTCAGCCGCGCACGTGGAAGGACTTCTTCGACACGAAGGCGTTCCCAGGGCGCCGTGCCATGTATGGTCAGCCGATCCCGGTCCTCGAGTTCGCCCTCCTGGCCGACGGTGTCGCGCCGACGAGCCTGTATCCTCTCGATGTCGACCGCGCGTTCCGATTCCTGGAGGCCCGGAAGGACGTCGTCAACGTCTGGTACAAGAGCCCGGCCCAGATCCAGACGCTCCTCCGCGGCGGCGAGGTGGACCTCATCGAGGGCTTCAGCGGTCGCCTGATCGACCTCAAGAAGGCGGGCGCCGAGGTCGACTGGACGTGGGACCAGGGCGCGTGGATGCAATCGTTCTGGATCACGCCGAAGGGAGCCCGGAACCGTGAGGCCGCGATGCGGCTCGCGGCCCACTACACGCGGCCCGAGCCCCTGGCCCAGTTCGCCGAGCTCTTCCCCTACGGCGTGCCGAACCGGCTCGCCTACCAGAAGATGTCGCGGGAGACGCTCGCGCTCCTGCCCACGGCGCCCGGCAACGTGGAGCGCCAGTTCCAGATCGACAGCCCCTGGTGGGCGAAGAACATCGACGCGGTCCTCAAGCGCTGGCTGACCTTCCTCGGCTGAGCGCCCCTGTGAGCGAGCCGCCACCGGCGCTCCACCGGGAGCGGGGGGCGGGGATGATGGCGTGACGCTCGGCGCGGCTGACGGCGCGTGGAGGCCGGAACGGGCGGCATGAGGCCGGGGGTCTCCACTTGGCGGGCCCTCTGGCCCGTCCTGCCGCTCCTCGGCTTCCTCCTCCTGGTCGTCGTCGAGCCGATCGCTCGCGTGCTTCTCTGGGGGCTCGCGCCGTCGATGGCGCCGACGGCGCCGACGATCGAGATTGGGACCCCGTGGCGCGAGCTCGTCGCCACGCCGCTCTACCGCGACGCGCTCCTCCGGACCTTCCGCCTGAGCCTCACGGTCACGCTCGCGTGTCTCGTCCTCGGCTACCCGGTGGCCTACGTCCTCGCCCGCACCGGGGGCTGGCGCGGCCAGCTCCTCCTGGCCCTGGTCGTGGCGCCCTTCTGGATCAGCATCCTCGCTCGGAGCTTCACGTGGATGGTCCTCCTCCAGCGCCAGGGCGTCGTCAACCGCATCCTGCTGGCCCTCGGTCTGGTGACGGAGCCCGTCCCGCTGATCTACAACGAGATCGGCGTCCACGTCGGGATGGTCCACGTCCTCTTGCCCTACATGATCCTGTCGCTCTACGGCGCCATGCGGGCGATCGACCCCGGTCTCTTCCGCGCCGCCGCGGGGCTCGGCGCGACCGAATGGCAGGCCTTCCGGCGAGTCTGGTGGCCCCTGTCGCTGGCCGGCGTCGCCGCCGGGAGCCTCCTCCTCTTCGTGGTGGCCCTAGGCTTCTTCGTCACGCCCGCGCTCCTCGGCGGCGGCAAGGTGACGACCCTCGCGATGCTGATCGAGGCCCACGTGAGCCAGGCGCAGGACTGGCCGCTCGCCTCGGCGCTGGGTCTCGTGCTCTTGGTCGCCACGCTCCTCGCGCTCGTGCCGGCCCAGCGCGTGCTGCGGCTTGAGGCGCTGGTCGGAGCCGGGGGGCGCTGACGTGGCGTTCCGTCTCCTGACGGGGAGCGCTGCCGGGCTCACGGTCGGCTTCCTGCTCCTGCCCATCCTGGCGCTGGTGCCGATGTCGCTCTCCCGCACGACCTGGCTTGCCTTCCCGCCCGACGCGCTGACGCTCGAGTGGTACGGGCGCGTACTCGGGGACCGCGAGTGGCGCGAAGCCGCGGGGACGAGCCTCGCGGTCGCCGCGCTGGCCGCGCTCCTCGCGGGCCTCCTCGGGACCCCGGCGGGCCTCGCCCTCGGCCGTGGCCGTGGGACACCGCGACTCCGTCGCGGCCTCCGGGGTGTGGTCCTCCTGCCGGTGATGGTGCCGGTCGTGCTGGTGGCGATCGCGCTCTACGCGGCCTTCGCCGCCGCCGGCCTCGGCGGGACGCTGGTCGCGCTGGTCCTTGCCCACACCGCCCTCGGGGTCCCGTACGTCGTGCTGAGCGTCGAGGCGGCGGCGCGGGGCCTCGACCCCAGGCTCGATCGCGCGGCGCGGGGTCTCGGGGCGACGGCGTGGCAGGCCCTCTGGCGCGTGACGCTGCCGCTCACGCGCCGGGGCCTCCTCGCGGGGATGCTCTTCGCGGCCATCGTCTCGTTCGACGAGGTGGTCGTCGCGCTCTTCGTCGGGGGCCCGACCACCACGACGCTCCCGCGGAAGATGTGGAGCACGATCACCCAGGACGAGTTCAACCCGCTCCTGACGGCGGTGGCGACGCTCCAGATGGTGGTGGCGCTGGGCCTGCTCGGCGTGGTCGCGTGGCTCGCCGCCATCGGGCGGCGCGGAGACGCCAGCGCGCCGAGTCCCGAGGCCGGCGAGGCGAAGGCGGTCGACGCGGACGCCGGCCCGCCCTCGTCGAGCGGCCTGCCGAAGCGGGTCGGGGCCCGCCTGGACCTCTCGGGCCTCACGAAGCGATTCGGCGCCGTGATGGCGGTCGACGAGCTTTCGCTCACGGTCGAGCCCGGCGAGCTCCTGACGCTCCTCGGCCCCTCGGGCTGCGGCAAGACGACCGCCCTGAACCTGATCGCCGGGTTCGAGGCGCCCGACGCCGGCGCGATCCGGATCGACGGGGTGGACGTGGCCGGGCTGCCGCCCCATCGTCGCGAGGTCGGCATGGTGTTCCAGGACTACGCGCTCTTTCCCCACCTGACGGTCCGCGAGAACGTGGCCTTCCCGCTTCGTGTGCGCGGGACCGTCCCGGTCGAGGTGGACGAGCGCGTGGAGGGGATGCTCGGGCTGGTGCGTTTGAGGGGGTACGGCGACCGGCTCCCGCGCCAGCTGTCGGGCGGCCAGCAGCAGCGCGTGGCGCTCGCCCGGGCGCTCGTCTACCGCCCGCGCGTCCTCCTGATGGACGAGCCGTTCGGGGCGCTCGACCGCGCGCTCCGCGAGACCATGCGCGCGGAGCTCCGCGAGCTCCAGCGGGCGCTCCGGATCACCGTGGTTCTGGTGACGCACGATCAGGACGAGGCGATGGACCTCTCCGACCGGGTCGCCGTCATGCGGGCGGGGCGTCTCCAGCAGGTGGCGCCGCCCCGCACGCTCTACGAGCGGCCGGTGAACGCGTTTGTCGCGGGCTTCGTCGGGGAGTCGAATCTCCTCGACGGCGTCGTCGTTTCCGTGGACGGAGAGGGTGCGATCGTCGAGACGGCCGGCGGGCGGCAGCTATCGGCCACGCGGGGCGATGTCCGGCCGGGCGACCGCGTGCTCGTGCTTCTCCGTCCCGATGCGGCGGAGCTTTCGGCGGAGGGCGTCGCGGACGCGGACGGCCTCGCGGGCGTCGTCGAGGAGGTGGCCGACCCGGGCCCGATCGTGCGCGGCCGCGTCCGCCTGGACGGCGGCGGGCGCGTGACGGTGACGCGGCCGCGGCACGCGCGTGGGCCCGCCCTCCGCCCGGGCGCGCGAGTCGGGCTGCGCTGGCCGCCCGAGGACGTGCGCCTCCTCGCCCCCGAGCCCTGAGCGCGGGCCCGACTCCGCTCGCTCGCCGTTCAAAGGGACGGTCGCCTCGCACGCGCGTCGCCGCGGCTGGCGCGTGGGACGCTCCTTGCCTTGACAGGCCCGTGACCGTTGTGTCATGAGTGGCGCCACCGTGAAGATCCTCTACTGGACACAGCTCTTCCACCCCTACATCGGGGGCGTCGAGGTGCTGGGCGTCGAGTACGTCCGGGCGCTCCGGTCGCGCGGCCACGAGGTGGCGATCGTGACCTCGCACGGAAGCCTCGACCTTCCGGATGAGGACGTGATCGCGGGCGTGCCGGTGCATCGGTTTCGGCTCGCCGAAGCCCTCGAGCGCCGGGATCCGCGCGCCATCCTCGCCGCCGAGCGACGGCTCGGCGCGCTCAAGGGCGCATTCGCCCCGGACGTTGTGCATCTCCAGCTGACCGACGCGAGCGTTTTCTTCCACCTCCGGACCGCGGAGGCGCGCCCGGCGCGGACCGTCGTGGCGATCCGCGTGTCGTTGCCTGACGGCCGGCCGGCGGCCTCGAGCGTCCTCGGCCAGGCGCTGCGCGGGGCGGACTGGGTGACGGCCAACTCCAGCGCCGTGCTCGATCACGCCCGCCGCCTCATACCCGAGATCCGGGAGCGCTCGTCACTCATCTACAACGGGTTGCCCATGCCCTCGATCGCGCCGGCGCCCCTCCCGCTCGAGCCTCCGACGCTCCTCTGTCTCGGCCGGGTCGTCGACGACAAGGGGTTCGACCTGGCGATTCGCGCCCTCGCGGACATCCGCCGTCGCGTGCCGGCCACGCGCCTCGTCGTGGCAGGGGACGGGCCCGCGCGGGCTGCCCTTTCGGGTGAGGCGGCCGCGCTCGGTCTGGCCGATGCGGTCGAGTTTACCGGGTGGGTGCGGCCCGAGGGCGTCCCGTCGCTGCTGAACCGTGCCACCGTGGTCATCGTCCCGTCGCGCTGGCAGGAGGCCTTCGGGCTGGTCGCGCTCCAGGCTGCCCAGATGGCGCGGCCCGTCGTGGCCACGGACGTCGGCGGCCTGCCCGAGGTCGTCCTCGACGGATCGACGGGGCTGATCGTGCCTGCGGAGAGCCCGGCGGCGATCGCCGGGGCCGTCTCCGCACTGCTCGAAGACCCGGCGCGCGCCCGGGCGCTCGGGCTCGCCGCGCGCGCGCGAGCGGAGCGAACGTTCGGCTTCGGGCCCTTCGTGCGCGCCCACGAGCGCCTGTACGCCCGAGTCACGGGGAGACTCAGTCATGTCGCATCCTGACCGCGTCCGTCCGAACGACGAGGAAGTGGCGTCGAGCGTGGTCGATGGGGAGGCGATCTTCATCAACCTCTCGACGGGCGTCTACTACAGCCTCCGGGGGGCCGGCGCCGCGCTGTGGACGCTCCTCGCCGCGGGCCACTCCGTCGGGGTTGCGACCGAGCGGATCGCCTCGCTCGCCGGCGTGACGCCGGCCCAGGTCGCCGCCGATGGCGGCGCGCTGGTCGCGCGCCTGGTCGAGGAGCGCCTGGCGTTGCCCGTGGAGAGTGGCGCCTCCGAGCCCGCGGAGGTCCAGCTGGAAGCGCGATGGATCCTGCCCTACACGGCGCCCGCGCTGGAGACGTACAGTGACATGGCTGACCTGCTCGCCCTCGACCCTCCGATGCCCGGTCTCGGCACGATCCCCTGGGGCGACAGGGCGAGGTGAGGGGGCACGCGACCCTGGTTCTCGACGGGGGCCTCGGCGCCTCGGCCGCAACCGAGCCAGGGCATTCGGTCGAAACCGCGTACCGGGTGGCCGGCCTTGGCATCCGCATCGGCGTCGCCGGCCAGGCATTGGCCGCCGCGCTCCTCCCGGCGCTCGCCCATCTTCGAGTCGAGGATGACTTCCGAGCGCCGGATCTGAGCGTCTCGATCTGGGACGAGTCGGTGTCGAGCGCCGGCAGGCCCTGGCTTGGGCCGGACGATCGCGACGTCAGCCGTCCGCTCCTGGCGTCGCCGGACGGCCGGCGGTTCGTCCGCTCGGGCCCCGCCGGGGTCCTATGGCTGGATCTCGACGCTTGCAGCCTGACGGGCTGGTTCGCCTCGGCGTCGGCCGTCCCTCCGACGGAGCGCGCCAAGCCGCTTGCTCGGCTCCTGGCCCCCTGGCTTCGTGACCACGGCCGCCAGATCGTGCACGCGGCGATGGTCGCCGACGGGGCTGCCGGCGTCCTGGTTGCCGGCCGTGGTGGAGCAGGGAAATCGACCGTGGCGCTTGCGGCGGGCCTCGCCGGCCTCGGCTACGTCGGGGACGACGTGGTGGTGCTGGAGGAGACCCGCAGCGCGGGCTTCGTCGGGCACAGCCTCTATGCGTCCTGCTTCATCGGGCGCTCGCACGTCGAGCGTTTCACGGCGCTCCCGTCCTCGGCGCGCGGTGTCCTGGATGCGGCGCGAGACAAGGTCGTGCTGCAGCTCGCGCACGTCCTGCCCGGCGGGGCCGTGCCGGCCGCGCCGGTGAGAGCGCTGCTCCTGCCGCGTGTCACGGCGGCGACCGCGGGCACGCTTCGCCCTGCGTCGGTGCCCGAGGCCCTCCGCGCCCTCGCGCCGAGCTCGCTCCTCGCGCACCCCGGTCAGGGCCAGGCCGAGCTCGACCGGCTGGAGCGTCTCGTCCGCGCGGTCCCCCGCTGGTGGCTCGACCTCGGCGGAGACGTGGGTGAGATCCCGGCCCTGGTCATGGGCGCGCTCGAGGAGGCAGGACGGTGACCACGCGGTCCCCGCTGGTCAGCTGCGTGATCCCGGTGCGGGACGGCGCACGGTTCCTCCGAGAGGCGATCGACAGCGCGCTCGGCCAGTCCCATCGACCCGTCGAGGTGATCGTCTCCGACGACGGGTCCCGTGACACGACACCCGACATCGCGCGCGGCTATGGTCCAGCGGTGGTCTATCTTTCCGGACCGGCGGCGGGCGCGCCCGCCGCGCGCAACCGCGGCCTCCGGGCCGCTCGCGGCGAGCTCATCGCGTTCCTCGACGCCGACGACCGCTGGCATCCCGGAAAGCTGACGCTCCAGGTCGCGCGCTTCGCCCGGGATCCCGCGCTGGCCCTGTGCCTCGCTCAGGTGCGGCCGCTCTGGGCGCCCGAGCTTGGCGAGACCCGGCTTCGTGTTGTGCGCGATCGGCTGGTCGTCGTCGTCACCGCGTGCCTCCTGAGCACGGCCGTAGCTCGGAAAACGCTGTTCGACGCCATCGGGGTGTTCGACGTGACGCGCCCGCTGGGGGACGACACCGACTGGTTCCGTCGGGTCATCGACGCGGGCGTTCCCGTGGAGATCCTGCCGGACGTCCTCGTGGACCGGCGCGTGCACCCGGACAGCCTCACCCACGGTACGAACGTGTTCAGCCGCGAGCATCTGCTCACCCACGTGCGAGGGCTCGTGGAGGGGCGGCGCCGCGCCGGGGATCGCCGTAGCGGCGGCTGCCAGGCCTGACGAATGCGCGTCCTGGTCTGGTCGCAATACTCCTGGCCCTATATCGGGGGAACCGAGATTCAGGCCATGCGTCTCTGGCCCGAGCTGCGGGCGAGAGACCACGAGGTGACCATCGTCTCGGGCCAGGCTCACGACGCCCAGGCGGGCACGGAGACCGTGGGCGGTGTCCCGGTCCACCGGCTGCCCCTCCGGGAGGCGCTCGCGGCGGGCGACGCCCGGCGCGTGGCCGCCCTGTGCCGGGACGTCGGGGCGCTCAGGCGGCGCGTGGCGCCCGACGTCGTCGTGGTCACGTCGCTCGGCCCCCTCGACCTCTTCCTCCACCAGAGCGCCCGGAGCCACCCGGCTCCACTCGTCGTCACCCCCCAGCAGGACATTCCCGCGCGGCTCCTCGGTCCGACAGCCCTTCCGGGCCGCACGCTCCGGGCGGCCGCGTGGGTCGTGTGCTGCTCGGCGTCCATTCGCGCAGATCTCTGCGCGGTGGTGCCGGAGCTGGGCGCGCGCAGCTCCGTCGTCTACCACGGCGTGCCGCTCCCGCCGGCCTCCGGCGCGCCGCCGCTCGCGCCGCCCCGGCTGCTCGGCATCGGGCGCCTGCTCCGGTTCAAGGGTTTCGACGTGGCTCTCCACGCGCTCCGCCGCGTGCGAGACCGCGTGCCGGAGGCGCGCCTCACGCTGGCCGGCGACGGCCCCGAGCGCCTCGCGCTGGAGGAGCTGGCGAGGCAGCTCGGCGTGAGGGACGCCGTGGACTTCGTCGGCTGGGTACATCCCGAGCAGGTCGCGGCGCTGATGGCGACGGCGACGCTCGTCCTGATGCCGTCGCGCTGGGAGGGACTCCCCCTGGTTGCCCTCGAGGCCCAGGCGGCCGGGCGTCCGGTCGTCGCGAGTCGCGTGGGCGGGCTTCCCGAGGGGGTGGCGGACGGCGAGACGGGACGGCTGGTGCCGCCGGATTCTCCGGCCGCCCTGGCGGACGCCGTGCTCGCGCTCCTGGCGACGCCGACGGCGCTCGCCCGCATGGCCCGGGCCGCACGCGACCGCGCCGTTCGCGTGTTCGGGGTGGCCCGCTGCGTGGACGACTACGAGGCGCTCTTGACCGAGGTCTCGCGCCGGGCGACCGCCGCGTGAGCGGGCCCACGTGATGCAGGCCCCGCTCGTCAGCTGCATCGTCCCGGTCCACGACGCCGAGCGGTATCTCGCCGAGGCGCTCGACAGCGTGCTCCGCCAGACGTACCTCGAGATCGATGTGATCGTGGCCGACGACGGCTCGACGGACGCGACCCGGGCCATCGCCGAGCGCCGCGGCCCCCGCGTGCGGTGGGTGAGCCAGCCGACGGCCGGCCCGGCGGCGACGCGAAACCTCGGCCTTCGGGCGAGCCGCGGCGAGCTCGTCGCCTTTCTCGACGCCGACGACCGCTGGCATCCCGAGAAGCTCGCCCGCCAGGTGGCGCGGCTCGCCGCTCGTCCGGAGATCGACGTGTCGCTGACTCACGTCCAGCTCTTCTGGGACGACCCCGAGTGCGAGGAGGCGCGCCGCTACCGTGGCCACCCCCGCGCGGGCGGCGTCCCCGGCTTCGCGACGACGACGCTGCTCGCCCGGCGGCGCGCGTTCGACGTCGTCGGGCTCCTCGACGCCGGCCTCTGGTTCGCCGACTCGGTCGACTGGTTTCTCCGCGCCAGGGAGCGAGGGCTCGTGCTCGAGGTCCTGCCCGAGGTGCTGGCGTACCACCGGATGCACGCGGGGAACCTCACCCGCCGGCGCGAGGGGGCGAGCCGCGAGGAGTTCCTCCGAGTCGTCCGGGCCGGCCTCGTCCGGCGGCGTGCCCTCCGCGGGCCGTCGCGGGGCTAGTGCGTGGAGGCGTCGCTCGCCGACCGCCTGGCCGCCATGCTCCCCACTCCGACCGAGACGCTCCTCCTGCGGGGCGCGCTGCTCGGGCACGCTGACGCCTGGGAGGCCTGGGTCCGGGCGGTGGGCGATCCCGCGCGCGGGATCGGGGCGAACCGGGACGGAGTCCGGCGTCTGGCGCCGCTGCTCGCCCGGGGAATCGGCCGGCTCCCTGAATTTGGTCCCCCGGCCGCGCTGACTGCGCTCCGGGTGGCCGATCGGATGACGGAGAGCCGGAGCCGCACGTTCCGGGAGCTCGCCGGGTCAGCCCTGGCCGTGCTCCAGGGCGCCCGCGTGCCCTACGTCGTGCTGGGAGGCACTGCGCTCGCCGAGACGGTCTACCCCGTGCCGTCGCTCCGGCTCTGCCACGACGTCGATCTCCTGGTGCCCCGCTCGGCCTGGCGTGCCGCGACCCGGGCGCTGGCCCAACCGGGGTTCCAGCCCGTGGCCTGGTGGGCGCGCCCACGGTGGGAGGACGGGCGAGTGCTGGTCCACTCGTCGGGGCTGCCGATCGTGCTTCACGAGCGCCTCTTGACGGCGCCGTTCGACCGACCGCCGATCGAGGAGACGGAAGTGCGGGAGGTGGCCGGGGTCGACTCGCCGGTGCTCGCGGCCGAGGCCGCGCTCGTGCGCGGGTCGTGCCATGCCGTCTCGACGCCCGCGTACCCGGGCGTGCAGTGGATGGCCGACGCCTGGCACCTGCTCAGGCGCTCTCTTTCGCTCGACTGGGATCGCCTGCTCGCCCAGGCGAGCGACGAGGCGCGGGCCGTGACCCTCGGCGGCGTGCTGCGCCGTCTCGTCCGGGACCTGGGCGCGGAGGTGCCAGACGAGGTCCTCCGGAAGCTCGAGCGCCCGCCGGCGTCTTCCTGCCGGGTGACGGTGCGGGGCGCGCCGCTCCCGTTGAGAGTGGCTCGCGGGATCATGGCTCGAGCCGCGGCGCTCCGCCGGCGCGCGTCGCGCTGACACGACACCGTCGGCGCCACGCCAAGTCGTGGGGTCGGGATTGCGCCCCGGTACGTCGGTTGCTAGCGTGAGGCTGTGACTGTCCGGACACGGCCGCTCGTCCTCGGGGCCGCGCTGGCCGTCTTGACCGCCTGCGCCGCGGCGCCCGAGTCGGTCAAGCCGCGGGATCTCACCCCCGCCGAGCGGGACAGCCTCTCCCAGACTCTGGAGCCCATCCTCACCGCCGCCGGTCTCTGGCGCGGGCCGGCCGACGGGTGTGCCGCGGCGTTTGGTGTCGTAGAAGGGGAGCCGATCGTGATCCTCGTCACCCCGCATGCGCCGTGCCGGGTCAAGCTGGTCCTCACGCAGGGCGCGCTGACGAAGCTCGATCGCGAGACCCTCCGGGTCGTGCTGGCCCACGACCTCGCGCACATGCAGCTCGGGCATCCGGAGGCGCGCCAGCAGCGGGAGGAGGAGCGGAAGAAGACCGAGAAGCAGGTCGGCACGGCCACGGGCGCGGCGAAGAAGGCCGCGAGCTTCATCCCCGGCGTGGGCGGGCTCGTCGGGAAGGGGATCGGCACGGCCAGGAAGGCCGCGACCGCGGTGATGGAGGCGCACGGGAATCCCTACCTTCCGGAAGAAGAGCACGCGGCGGATGCGCTCACCACGACCTACCTGAGCCAGGCCGAGCCGAGCGGGTGCGCCCTCGCGACGCTCCTCCGGGAGAGGCTCCGCAGCTCGTCGGAGGACGCCTGGACGCTCTGGGTCCACCAGCACCCGGTTTTCGCCGAGCGGGTCGCCGCCGTCGCCGCGCCGTGCCCCCACGTCGGGGTCAGACTTTGACTTCGGGACAATTCCCGAAGGGCGGCCCAAACTGTCCGGAAGTCAAAGTCTGACCCCGTGCCGATCGAGTGCCGGTTTCTCGCGTCCTCCGATGCATATGAGCGCACGGTGACCGCCTGGGTCGACCGAGCCGAGGGCGCGTTCCTCGAGCTCCGCGCGCGCCTCTCGGACGGGCAAGTCGACCTCGAGGTTGGCCTCGTCGCCGAGCCGTCGCCGAGCTATCGGCTTTCTCGGGCGTGGGCGACGCCGCGGTCCGAGGCGACTCGACAGCTCTGCGGCTCCCTCCTGGAGGCGTACGAGGGCGTCGGGGCTCTTCGCGTCGTCGCCGGATTCCGCAGGGAGGTCGCGGGGCTCCTCGGCGGGCATCCGGCTGCTGACTACCTGCTCGACGCGACCCTCGAGGCCGCCCGCCTGTCGCGGCAGGTGACGCAGACCGACCTCCCCCTCGGGCCGCCCCTCGGCCCGGCGGAGTTCCACAGGCTCGACCTCGAGGCGTGGCCGGAGCTCGTCGACCTCTGCTTCACGTACCGGCGCGAGTCGGCCGCCCTCTTCACGGAACGCTCGGTGCGCACGCCGGCGATCACCGCGATGTACGCGTCGCCGCCCGGTCAGAAGCTCGTGTTCCATCGCTACAAGCGGAGTCGGCTCGAGCGGGCAGGGGGCACGCTCTCCCTCTACCAGTCGATGTTCGACCAGGTGCACGGGTTCGAGCTCTGGTACGACGTGGACGGGCCGAGCCAGACAGTCGCGGATGCGAGGCTCATCACGCCCCGGTTGCCCTACATGGGGATTTGCGAGGAGCCCCAGCGGCGGGTCCGGGAGATGGTGGGCGTCACGCTCGACGCCGCGTGGCCCGCGGTCGTGCGCGCCAGGCTCGGTGGCCGCCAGGGCTGCTTCCAGCTGACGGACCTGACGAGCGACATCTTCCGTCTGCTGAACCCAACCTGACACCCTGTCGACGGTCGGCTCAGGGGCTCGGCCGGGCCTCCGTCCCGAGGAGCGCCCTCACGGCCTGAAGCGCCGCGCGGTAGGCGCCCGGGTCAGGGCCGGAGGTCCCTCCCCGGACCACGCACGGGTCGTCGACGCTGAACGGCTGCCCCGTGTCCCGGTTCACGAGGTGACCCTCCGGGCGCTCTTCCCAGAAGCAGCGGCTGGCATTCTGCTCGCGGGGGTTGCGACGGGCCGTCCCGGCGCCCGGACGATCGAAGCCGTGGTGAGCCCCGGCGTACTCGGTGATCTGCGCGTCGGCGCCGGCTCGTCGGAGCCGCTCCACGTAGGCGCGACAGAGCTCGAGGGGGGCGAGGTCGTCGGCCGATCCGTGGAAGAGCCGGATCGGGCGGTCGCTCACCGTGAGGTCGCCCACGTACGTGTAGTAGCAGGGAGGGTAGAAGGCGATGTGGTGCGCGAACCGCGCGCCGGCCGGCCCGTACAGGCGCTGGAACCGCGTCAGCGCCGCGTACAGCGCGACGGCTCCGCCCTTGGAGAACCCCATGACGGCGATCCGCCCCGGGTCGATCCGGGGGTGCGTGGCCAGTAGCTCGAGGGCCCGGTAGGCATCGCCGACCATCGCCTGACTGCTGAGCTGCGCCTGGTCTTCCGCGGTGAACGTGATGCCACGGCCGGTGAAGCTGTCGAGGACGAACGTCGCGGCGCCGGCCTGGCGAAGCTCGTCGGCCCACCGGTCCTCGCGCGCGCCCACCCCGCCGGAGCCGTGAACGAGCACGACCGCCGGGCTCCGCTCGACCCGCCCCGGGGGAAGCTCCAGGTCCCCCCAGATCAGGCTGGTGGTGGGCGGCGTGATCGCCTGGAGGAAGTTCGATGTCGTCGGCGTGGTGGTCCGGACGCCGATCCGGCCGATCGGCCCGGCCGCGAGCGTCGTGTGGAGCGCGGGGGGCGGACAGCCGTCCACGTAGCGCACCGACGTCGCGCTCGTGACTTCCCGCCCGTCGGCCAGCACGACGCGGAGCGTGTATCGGATCTCGCCCGGCGCCTTCCGCGGGGCGCCCCAGTGCAGGAGACGGCTCTCGAACCGGCCCTGGTCGGCGGTGGCGCGCTGGAGGTCGTCTCTGGTCGGGGTCAAGACGGAGCGGATTGGCTGCTCGCCGGGCCCGTCCCAGAGCCCCTGCACTTCGACGTCCTTCACGGCGGCCAGGCCGCCGGGAAGCCCCCGGTACCAGACCCCCCACCGGAACGTGTCCCGCAGGCACAGCTGGGGCGGATCGAACCGGAACTGCTCGAGAGCGGGCTGCGCTTCCACGGCGAGCGGGGCGGCCAAGCAGGCGAGGCTCAGGATGCCGGTGAGAACAGGCCGTCGAGCCTTCATGTCAGCCCCCCTTCGGACCTGTTCGCGACCGACGTCGAATAGATCCGGACATCCATGCGCGGTGCGTCAGGCCGAACTGGGAACCCCGTGTCGAGCGGCGCCTGTCGCAGGCTCAGTCCGCGTAGGAGGGATCCTTCGCGTCCAGCAGCCGCTTCAGTTCCTCGAAGTGAGAGAAGG
The DNA here is from genome assembly GCA_963812945.1 of uncultured Candidatus Rokubacteria bacterium. Classification (GTDB taxonomy): domain Bacteria; phylum Methylomirabilota; class Methylomirabilia; order Rokubacteriales; family DASRDR01; genus DASRDR01. Next base: position 756,576 of record CAWEXD010000008.1, read on the forward strand.
CCGCGTCCTTGTACTCCTCCCAGCCGCGGGCGGTGCGCTCGGCCACCTCGTCCGACATGACGTTGAGCGGCTGCCCGGTCGAGTAGGCCAGGACGAGCGTCTGGCAGGCGCGCTCGAGGTAGAAGAGGTCGTCGAAGGCCTCCGCGACCGTGGCGGCCACGACGAGGACGCCGTGGTTGCCCATCATCACGCGCCTCATGTTGCCCAGCACCTGCACGAGCCGCCGGCCTTCCTCCTCGTTGTCGGCGATGCCGCCGTAGCCGAGGTCGGTCGCGATGCGCTTGAAGTAGCGGGCCGTGTTCTGCTCGATCGGCGGGATGGCCGGATCGGCCAGCGCGGCCACAGCCGTGGCGTAGGGCGGGTGGACGTGGAGGATGCACCGCGCGTGGGGGAGGGCTCCGTGGACGTGGCCGTGGATGCACCACGCCGAGGCGTCCGGCGCGTCGGGCCGGCTCATGGTGAGGGGGTCGCCGGCATCGAGCAGAAGGAGCTCGCTCGCCTTGACGCGGGCGAAGTGCCGCCAGCGCGGGTTCATGAGGAAGCGCTTCCCGTCGGCCGACACCGCGAGGCTGAAGTGATTGGCCACTGCCTCGTGCCAGTCGAGCTCGGCCGCCAGCCGGAACGCGGCCGCGAGGTCGACGCGGAGCTGCCGCTCCATCGACTCGGCCATCCCGCTCTCCCGCATGTCGCTAGCCCCCCACGCGGACGACTCGCGGCGTTCTGGGCGGATCGGGCAGGTCGACCCGCCGTCCGGGCTGGCGCGCGAAGTAGTCGATCAGGGTCTGCTGCTCCTTCTCGGTCACCGACACCTTCTTGGCTCCGGGTGCCTCGGACGCGGCCTTGAGGGCGACGTAGCCGTCGCCGCCGCCCATCAGGAACTCGTTGGTCGCCAGCGTGAAGCGGCGGGCGGGGTCGCCGACGAGGGCGAAGTTCTCGACGACGGTGTCCGTGGCCCCGCTGGCCCGCTGGACGCGCAGCGTCTTGACGCGCGAGGGCGTCGTGAGCGTGGGGCGGTCCGACAGGCCCGGCTTGCTCGGATCGAACTCGAGGTACGCGCCAGCCAGGTGAGGGAAGCGGCCGTCCGAGGCGGGGACGCGGCTCACGGCGTTCTCCATCGCCGCCAGCAGCCCGGCCGCCGTGATGTCCGAGATCGCGTGGGGATTGTCGAACGCGAGCGCGGTCGCGACCGTGAACCCGGTCGCCTGCGGGGCGGGGATGGAGCCGCGGATCCCGCCGCCGTTGGCGAGCGCGAGGTCGGTCTCCGGGACCTTGCTGCGCCCGAGCCAGAGCACGGAGTCGGCTATCAGGTCCCCGAGGTTGGTCTGCCGCGTCCGCACGTCGGCGCGCTCCCCATTCAACCGCGTCTGCGTCTCCCCGACCACGCGCAGGAGGCGCGAGATGAGCGGCGTACTCTGGAGGGCCTCGAAGCCGCGCTGGACCTCCGCCGGCGCCGCCGCCGGCCGCCCCGTCAGCTTCGCCACGTCGTCCACCCCCTGCTGGGTGGTCGCCACCGGCCCGCTCCGCGGATCGACCGACACCACGCGCCCCTGGGCGTCGAAGCCCACGATCAGGTTGCCGATGTAGCGATAGAGCTGGTCGCTGTTGAGGACCAGGACCGGGTGTCCGTCGCGGTCGGTCCGGCGGACGGGGTACTCCCCGAGAGGCTTGTCTCCGGGCCGCAGCCGGTTGAAGGGCCCGTTCGCCTCGGGACGGGCGATGAAACCGGTCGACCCGGCGGTGATGATGATGTCGATCCCGTGCATGTCCTTCGTGGACAGGGGGTCGGCGGTGAAGTCCTGGGCGTGGTCCACGAGGAGGATCTTGTCGATGCCCTTGGACTGTAGCAGCGTCACCTGCTCGAGCACCTGGCCGAGCGCGGGCACCAGCGGCTGGTTGTTGGCCGGGTTGCGGCCCCCGATGAAGTCGAGGCCGGGCGTGGTCTCGTTCGGGCGGAGGATGATGTTGAAGAAGTCGGCCGGCGCGCGGCCGATGAGGCCGATCTTCTGGCCGCCGACCTCGACGTAGGCGCTCCGGACGATGCGGCCCGCGTTCTCGACCACGCTGCCCCCGTCCTGTCCTATCCGGATGGGCGGCGTGCCGGGCTTCAGGCGCACCTTGCTGAAGTCGAGGTTCGCGGAGATGAAGGGGTACTTGGCCGCGGCCAGCATGCGGGCGAAGTCGTCGATGCCGCCGTCGACCTCGTGGTTCCCCATGCCGTTGGCCACGAGGCCCATCGCGTTGAAGAACGCGATGTCGGCCATCCCGGGCGCGCCGAACGCGGGCACCTGCGCGGCCGCCTGATAGAAGGGCCCCGGCAGCGTGTGGTCGCCGGCCGTCACGTGGATCGAGTTCCGGCCGCCGGCGGGCGCCAGCGCCTTGAGCCCCGACGCCAGCGCCGCGTAATGGATGATCTTCGGCTCGAGCGTGATCGGGTCCACGAAGCCCGACTCGTTGTCGGAGCTGTGGAGCACCTGTAGTTCGAAGGCGGGGCGGTCCAGCGCCCGCTGAGAGCCGGAGCCGGCGCAGGCGGCCAGGAGGAGCGCGGTCAGCAGGATCAGGAATCGGCGGCCCCCGTTCATCGTCGTGTCCCTCCGCGCGGGTGGTGGTCGCGCACGATCACGATAGTGTGCGGAAACGGTCGGTGGCCTCGACGAGACGGTCGACGGTACCCGGCTCCATCGCCGAGTGCCCCGCGTCGGGGACCAAGTGGAAGGCGGCCTCCGGCCACTTCCGGTGGAGCTCCCAGGCCGAGACGGCCGGGCACACGACGTCGTAGCGCCCCTGGACGATGACGCCCGGGATGTGCCGGATCCGCTCGACGTCGTCCAGGAGCTGGTCCGGCTGGCGCAGGAACGACCCGTGGGCGAAGTAGTGGCACTCGATCCGCGCGAAGGCCTCCGCGAAGGTGTCGCCGCCGAACCGGGCGATCAGCTTCGGGTCGGGATGGAGCCGGCTCGTCGACCCCTCCCAGACGCTCCAGGCGCGCGCCGCCTGGGCGCGCACGTCCGGGTCCGGGCTCGTCAGCCGCCGGTAGTACGCGGCGACCAGATCGCCCCGCTCCGCCGCCGGGATGGGCTCGAGGAACGCCTCCCAGGCGTCCGGGAAGACGAAGCTCGCGCCTTCCTGGTAGAACCACCGGATCTCCTTCGGCCGGACCAGGAAGATGCCCCGGAGGATCAGCCCCCGGACACGCTCCGGATGTGTTTCCGCGTAGGCGAGCCCGAGCGTGCTGCCCCAGGATCCCCCGAACACGACCCAGCGGTCGATCCCGAGCTCCTCGCGGATCCGCTCCATGTCGGCCACGAGGTGCCAGGTCGTGTTCTCCTCCAGCGACGCGTAGGGCCGGCTCTTGCCCGCGCCCCGCTGGTCGGAGAGGACGATCCGGTACGCGGCCGGGTCGAAGAACTGGCGCTGGAACCCCTCCGTCCCGCCGCCCGGGCCGCCGTGGACGAAGAGGACCGGCTGCCCGTCCGGATTGCCGCTCTGCTCGTAGTAGATCTCGTGGAGCGGGGACACCTTGAGGTGCCCCTGCTGGTACGGCTCGATCGGGGGATACAGCTCGCGCATCGGGGTCAGACTTTGACTTCCGGACACTTCGGGTTCGCGGGACCGAGTTGTCCCGAAGTCAAAGTCTGACCCCATCGGGCTACCGCTCCAGCCGCTTCAGGTACTGGGCGACGAAGTCGTAGTCGACCATGCGGCAGTACGCCTCGATGACGCGGCGGGTGACGGGGCCGGGGACCTGGCCGCCCCCGATCTCCACCCCGTTGAAGCTCCGGACCCCGCAGACGCAGAGGCTGGTGGACGTGAGGAAGGCCTCGTCGGCGTTGTAGGCGTCGTAGAGGTCGATGTCCCGCTCGTGGACGGTGTAGCCAAGCTCCCGCGCCAGCTCGATGGCCGCCTCCCGGCTGACGCCGGGGAGGACGAACTGCTCGCGCGGCGTGTAGATCGCGCCGTCCCGGACGAGGAACACGTTGCTCCCGATCCCCTCGGCCAGGTTGCCGTTGACGTCCAGCAGGATGGCCCAGGCTTCGGGGTCGCGGGCCTTCGCCTCCAGGTCCCCCAGGACGACGTTCAGGTAGTTGTTCGTCTTGGTCCGCGCGCTCAAGCTGTCGGGCGGCGCCCGCCTCACGGACGGCACGACGACGCGGATGCCGTCCCGGTAGAGCGTCGCCCGCTCGCGGAGCGGGAGCGGCAGGCACTCGACGATCACCGTGGGGCCCGACTGGCCGAAGGTCGCGCGATCCGAGGGATCGAGCCCCCGGCTCACGCGCTGGGTCACCCAGTAGTCGTCGTCCGGCTCGAGGAGGGGGAGGTTCTTCGCGAGGACCTCCTCGGTGATCCGCTTGAGCTCGTCGAGTCCGATGCCGGGATCGATGCGGAGGTAGCGGAGCGACCGGTAAAGGCGGTCGAGGTGCTCCTGGAGCCGGAAGATGCGATGCCCGAAGGTGCGTGTCGTGTCGAACACGGCGTCGCCGTACTTGAAGCCGCGGTCCCGGAACGGGACCCGCACGTCCCGCTCGGGGACGATCCGACCGTTGAAGTACGCGACCCGCTCGCCTGCCGCCTGCGCCATCTCCGGTCCTCCAAGTTGTTGGCCATCGCTGGCCAATCGTTGACGTCTCGTGTTCGCCGTCGGGCGGGGCGGGGATCCGCCATCCGCCCGAAGCGAGGGTAGCGGAGGCGCGTCAGCCGGTCAACGCGGGGGGCGCCGCGGCGGGCGCGGCGCCCGTGACCCGGAGGGTCGCCGCTCCGGCGGCGCGGGGGCGCGGGGTGGCCTGGCGCCCGGGCGCCCCGGGCGGCCGACGACCGGGCGGGCGCCCGCGGGGGACGCGGCCGTCGTGGGCACGGTCCGGCGGGCGGCTGGTCGCCCCACCTCGGCGAACGTGTCCGGCGGCGCGCTCTCGAACTCGACCGGCCTCCCGGTGTCCGGATGGCGGAAGCCGAGCCGCGTGGCGTGGAGGCACAGGCGGCGGAGCGGATCGCGGCGCGCCCCGTGGCGGCCGTCGCCGACGACCGGGTGGCCGAGGTTGGCCAGCTGGACCCGGATCTGATGCCGCCGGCCCGTGCCGAGCCGGAGCCCGACGCGCGTCACGTCGGCGCGGCGCTCGAGCACGCGGTACCAGGTGATCGCCACCCGCGCCCGCCCCGCCCGCGGCGGCCGCCGGCCCGGATCGATGGGGCGGACGCGGAGCGAGCGCTCTTCGAGGAGCACGTCGCGGAGCGTGCCCTCGTCCGTCGAGACGACACCCTCGACGATCGCGACGTACCGGCGCTCGGCGTTGCCGGCCGCGAACTGGCCCTGGAGGCGACCCTTCGCTTCCGGGGTCTTCGCGACGACCAGGAGTCCCGAGGTCTCCCGGTCCAGTCGGTGGACGATGAAGGGCCGCTGGGGCGGCCGCGCGCCCCGGAGGTACGCCCACACCAGGCGGTAGGCCGTGCGCTCGCGCTCGTGCTCCGTTCCGATCGTGAGGAGCCCGGGCGGCTTCTCGATCACGAGGAGCGCGTCGTCCTCGTGGACGAGGCGGAGGAGGGGCGAGAGGGCGGGCGGCGGCGCCGGGCCCAGCGCGACCCGGTCGGATGCCTCCACCGGCGTGCGCGGATCGCGGACGATCACGCCCGCCACCCGCACCCGTCCGGCGACGAGCCAGGCACGCAGGCGCCGGCCGGAGGAGTCGGGGAACTCGGCGCGCAGACGATCGAGCAGCTTCATCGGGGTCAGACTTTGACTTCCGGACAATGCCTCGCTCGAACCGAAAATGTCCCGAAGTCAAAGTCTGACCCCGATGGTATTCTCCGCCGCTCGACGAACTGTTTGGAAGTCAAGGCCTGACCCCGAGGGTATCATCGCGCGGATGGCCCAGGCCCGCCCGACCGAGCGGACGCCCTTCTTCGAGTTCCAGGCCCGGAACCGGCGCGCGACGTGGCGGCTCACGCTCGCCTACGTCCTGGTCGTGGGCGGGTGCGGGGTCGTGTCCGCGGTCGCCTTCGTCGCGTTTCTCTTCCTCGTCCTGTTCGCGCTCGTCTTCCTGCCGGCCGTCCTGTGCCTGGGGATCGGCGCGCTCGCGATGCTGAGCCCGCTGACGGCCCCCCTCACCGACCCGCTGTGGACGATCCCGTTCATCCCGCTCGACATCGTGGCGCGACTGCCGAAGCTCCTTCCCGGCGATGACGCGGAGTCGCTGTGGGCGCTCGGGCTCCTCCTCCCGCTCGCCTGCGGGCTGGCGGTGCGATCCGTGTGGCTCTCGGCGGGCGTGGGGCACACGCTCCTGGCGATGGGCGCGCGCCCGCCCGTCCCCGGCGACCTGGAGGAGCGTCAGCTCGGGAACGTGGTCCACGAGATGGCGATCGCCGCCGGCATCGCGCCGCCCGAGGTGCGGCTCCTCGACGGCGGCGCGGCGAACGCCGCGGTGGCCGGGGTCGATGCGACCGGCAGCTACGTGATCGTCGGGCGGCGGCTCCTCGACGAGTTCGACCGCGACGAGACCCAGGGCATCCTCGGCCACCTGATCGGGTCCATCGGCAACGGCGACCTCCGCGGGGCGGCCCAGATCCACTCGCTCCTCTACGTCCTGGAGCTCCTGATCGTCGTCGTGCTGGCGCCGTTCGCGCGCGCGCCTCGCCGGATCGCGTGGCAGTGGCTCACGTTCGCCCTCTGGGCGGCGGGCCGGGCGCCCGAGGCGCGCGCCGAGCGGGCGCGAGCCCTGATGGAGCTCCTCCGCGACCACCGCCGCCGCTTCGCCCAGGGCGGGGACGATCCGGTCGCGGGACTCGGCGGCGACTACTTCGGCTGGGTCGGCCGCGTCCTCATCCGCATCTGCCCGCCGCTCCTCGCGCTCTACTTCCTCGGCCAGGCCGCCACGGGCTTCCTGCTCCTCTTCGCGAGCCTGCCCATCGGCCTCCTGTGGCGGAGCCGGCGCTACCTGGCGGACGCCACCGCGGTCGAGCTCACCCGGAACCCGACCGGGCTCTACCGGGGCCTCCGCCGCCTCGGGGAGGCCGGCGCGGCGACCCCGGGCGGCGGCGAGGTCGCGCACCTCTTCATCGTCGGGCCCGAGGGGGACCGGCCAGGCACGTTCGCGGAGCGCGAGGGCCTCCTGATGGGGATGCACCCCGCGCTCCGGCGCCGCCTGCGGCGCCTGGAGCGCATGGGCGCCAAAGTCGGGGTCTGACCCCGACTTTGGCTTTCGGGGATATCAAAATCAGGGTCTGACTCCGAACAGGCGGCGGCCGAGGCGGTCCTCCACGACGTGCGTGACCGCGGAGAAGTCCTTGCCGCCGGAGCCGCGGCGCGCGCCCTCCCGATAGGCCGCCAGCGTCTCGCGCAGGATGGGGAGCTTCGCGAGGAGGGCGCCCGCCATCTCCGTCGCGAGCGTGACGTCCTTCAGCATGAGGTCCAGGGTGAACGTCGGGTCGTAGTTGCCGTCGACGACGCGCGTGACGCGGCGGTCGAAGTAGGTCGAGTACGCCATGCCGCCGCCGTTCTTCACGACCTCGTAGTAGGTGCGGGGATCGACGCCGACCGTGTCGCAGAGGGCGAGCGATTCCGCCACCGCGACCGAGTTCACCGCCCCGAGCGCGTTGTGGAGGAGCTTGATCCGGTTGCCGGTGCCCGACGGGCCGACGTACATCGTGAGCCGGCCCATCACGTCGAGCATCGGGCGGACCAGCGCCAGCTGGCTCTCGTCGCCGCCGACCATGAAGAAGATCTCGCCCGACTCGGCCTGGGGCGACGAGCCCAGCATGGGCGTGTCGAGGTGATGGATCCCGCGGGCCTGCGCGGCCGCGTGCACCTCGAGCGTGACGCCCGGGCTCACGGTCGAGCAGTCGCACGTGACGAGCCCCGGCCGGCCGCCGGCGAGAAGCCCGGCCGCCCCGACATACGTCTCGCGCACGATGGCGTCGTTCGGCAGGGCGGTGAAGACCACGCCGGCGGCGGCCGCCACCTCACGCGGGGAGGGATGGGTCGTGACGCCCGCTACTCCCGCCGCGCGGCGCATCGCCTCCGGCAGGACGTCGTGGGCGTGGATCCGGTAGCCGGCGGCGGCCAGGTTTCGGGCCATCGGGAACCCCATCCGCCCGAGCCCGACGAATCCAACCTCTGGCTTGCTCATGGGTCTCCTTGCGCGGCCACGTGGGACGCGGAGGGTCCCCAGTGGCGCCTGTTCGGTTGCGCGCTGGTCAGCCTCTCGCCCCACCGCGCCTCCTCCGTGTACAGCGTGATGAGGCAGGGATGCTCAGTCTTCACTTTAGGTGTGAGGTCCACACCGTCAGGGGAGGCGCTTCGCATCGTAGCGGGCCCGGGGGCGCACGATGGCCTCCTGGGCGGAGACCAGCGGCAACTCGTCGGCGTCCTCCGCCTCGGCCCGGGCCAGGATCTCGTCCAGCGCCGACACGGCGTGCTCGAGCGCCGCCCGGGCATCACGCCGAGCGAGATAGTCGCCGAGGAACAGGGCGGCGAACGCGTCCCCCGTGCCCCAGACGCGAACCGTCCGGCGGGGGTGGCGGACCCACCAGCCCTCTTCGGCCGTGACCGCAAGGACCGCCAGCTCGCCGGGCGCCTCGGGCAGCGCGAGCCCCGTCGCGACGACCACGCGCGGCCGTGCCGTCTCGCGGCTCCCGCGACCCAGGAGGGCGCGGGCGGCGACGCGCGCCTGGTCGAGGGTGGCGGGCGCCACGCCGGTGAGGAGCTCCAGCTCGAAGGGGTTTGGCGTCACGACGTCCGCCAGTGGCACGAGCTCGCCGCGGATGACCTCCGCGATCCCCGGCCGCACGTAGACCCCGCGCCCGATCTCGCCGATGACCGGGTCACAGCAGTAGAGCGCGTTCGGGTTCGCCGTGCGCACTCGCCGGACGGCGTCTGCCACCACGGGGCCCGTGGCCGCGTCGCCGAGGTAGCCGGACAGCACCGCGTCCGCGCGGCCCAGCACCCCGCGGGCGGCGAGGCCCTCGACCAGCTCGGCGACCTCGGCGGCCGGGACGACCCGCCCGCGGAAGCCGCCGTGCGCCGGGTGGTTCGAGAAGGCGACCGTGTCGATCGGCCAGACGTCGTGACCGAGGCGCTCCAGCGCGAAGACCGCCGCGCGATTCCCCACGCGGCCGTACGCCACGGTGGACTGGATCGACAGGACGTTCACGCGGGGACGCCGTCCGTCGCGCGCCGGGGAGGCCGCGGCGCCCGTCAGTACCCGCGCGCCCGGTCGACGACGTGCCGGAGGGGCTCGCCGTCGAGGAAGCGGCGGAGGTTGTCGACGAACAGCTGCGCTACCAGCTCGTCCCGGGTCGGATGGAGCCCGCCGAAGTGGGGGAGCACGGTGATGCCCGGCGTCGTCCAGAACGGGTGGTCGTCGGGCAGGGGCTCCGTGCGGAAGACGTCGAGGACGGCGCCCGCGATGACGCCCTGCTTGACCGCGTCGACGAGATCCGCGTCGACCACGAGCTCGCCGCGCCCGTAGTTGAGGAGCCACGCGGTCGGTCGCATCTCCCGGAGGCGGCGGGCGTTCATGAAGTCGCGCGTCGCCGGGGTCACGGGGAGGAGCAGGAGGACGAAGTCGGCCGTGCCCAGCACCTCGGCCGTCCCGTCGGGGGGAAAGACCCGGGTCACGTGAGGGACGGGCGCCGCCCCGCGCCGCGTGCCGATCACGGTCAGCTCGAGCGCCGCGGCCTTCCTCGCGACCTCCTGGCCGATCGCGCCGAGGCCGAGAATGCCGAGCGTCTTGCCGGCGAGCGGCTCCGAGACCCGCCGGGTCCACCGTCGCGCCCCCTGGTCGCGCAGTGCGGCCGCGAAGGGCTTCGTCACGTGGAAGAGCGCTCCCAGGATGTTCTCGGGCATCTGGACCCGGTGGGTCCCGCGCGCGCACGTCAGCGTGACCACGGGAGGGAGGCCGCGGTCGAGCCATCCCTCGACGCCGGCCGTGAGCGCCTGGACCCAGCGGAGGCGCGGCGCGGCGCCCAGGAGGTCGCGCGGGATCCGCCACGCCAGCGCGCCCTCCGCGCGGGCCCAGACGGCCGGATCGGGCGTCTCGCCGGTCTTGAGGGTCTGGAGCTCGACGCGGCTCGCGAGCCCGGCGCGCTCGACGGCCCGCACGTAGACCTCGGCGTCGTCGAGCCAGAGGAGGACGAGCGGCCGCGCCACGGAGGGTACGATACACTAGCGCCCGCGCGGCCGTCCCGCCGCCGCCGTCACACCCTCGCCGAGGAGGCTCGCATGCCCGCGTCGCACCGGCTCGACGCCACCGTCGCGCATTACGAATGGAACAACGCGATCCCGCCACGCCTCGTCGCGGAGCCCGGCGACACCCTCGTGCTGGACACGCGCGACGCGGCGGACGGGTACTACACGGCGACGTCCACGAGCCGGGACACGGCGGCGCGCGGGCCGTTCAAGGGCCACCCCCTGACGGGCCCTGTCGCGATCAGTGGCGCGCGGCCGGGCGACGTGCTCGTCGTCGACATCCTGGACGTGCGGCCGTCGGAGGCGTTCGGCTGGACCCACATCCGGCCGGGGCGAGGGCTCCTGCCGGAGACGGACTTCCCGGAGTCGTTCCTCGAGATCTGGGACGTGTCGGACGGCGCCTTCGCGCGGATGCGGGCCCGCTCGGGGACGCGCGTGTCGGTGCCGCAGGCCCCGTTCCCGGGCGTCATCGGGACGGCCCTCGACGAGCCGGGCAGCCACAGCACGATGCCGCCCAGGAAGAACGGCGGGAACATGGACGTGAAGCAGCTCACCGCCGGGACCACCGTCTATCTCCCGGTCTGGGTCGAGGGCGCGCTCCTCTCCGTCGGCGACGCCCACGCCGCCCAGGGCGACGGCGAGGTGTGCGTGAGCGCCGTCGAGATGTCGGCGCGCGTGACGCTGCGGGTCGGGCTCCGCCAGGGGCGCCCGCTCCGCGAGCCCCAGCTCCGGACCCCGGGCCAGCCGGCTCGCGGCGCGGAGTTCGCGACGACGGCGCACGGCCCCGACCTCTTCGCCGCCGCCCAGCAGGCCGTCCGCTACCTGATCGAGCACCTGGTGGCGGAGCGCGGGCTCACGCGCGAGGAGGCCTACGTGGTGGCGAGCGTCGCCGCCGACCTCCGGATCAGCGAGATCGTCGACGCGCCGAACTGGATCGTCTCGGCCTTCCTGCCGGAGGGGATCTTCGGATAGGGGAGCCCGTGGCTACGGCGCGACCCCCATGTCGCGGAGGCTCTTCCGGACGGTCTCGTCGGACGGATCGAGCTCGAGCGCCTTGCGGAAGTCGGCGATCGCCTGATCGCGCCGGCCCAGTCCCGCGAGTGCGGTGGCGCGGAGCTTGTACGCCACGCTCCTGTTCGGGTCGACGTGCTGCACCTGAGCGGCCGTGGCGGCGCGCTGGAGGGATGTCGCGACGCCGGGGGCAGGGAACGGTGTCCCTTCCGAGCGGGCGGGCCGGGCCGTCGTCGACATGGAGCGCCTCCCCGGCCCGTCGGGAGCCGGCGCCCCGAAGATGGCCCGCCCGGATGGCGGCCGTGTCAACGCCAGGTGAATTTTCCGTGACGGCGGGCCTCCGACCGACGCGCTACACTCGGCGCGCCGGGCCACACGCATGGACGCGCTGAACTTCTTCGACCCCGAGTTCCTCGCCGACCCGTATCCCGCGTACCACCGGCTCCGGGCCGAGGATCCCGTCCACCGCCATCCCCTCGGGTTCTACGTCCTGACCCGGTACGAGGACGTCGCCCTCGTGCTCCGCGATGCGCGCTTCGGCAAGGGCGGCTACCAGGCCCTCATCGAGGGCCGGTTCGGCGCCACGCCGGACGGGCCCCGGCTCGCCCTGTCGATGCTGTTCCGGGACCCGCCCGACCACACGCGTCTCCGTGCTCTGGTCAGCAAGGCCTTCACGCCTCGCGTCGTCGAGACGCTGCGCCCGCACGTCCAGGGAATCGTGGACCTGCTCCTCGCGCGCGCGACGGAGGCGGGCAGGATGGACGTGATCGAGGAGCTGGCCTACCCGTTGCCGGTCACGGTGATCTCCGAGCTCCTGGGCGTCCCGGTCGCCGATGGCGACACGGTGAAGGGCTGGTCGCGCGACGTGGCCCGGGCGCTGGACGCCATCGTGCTCCCGGCGGCTCCCGAGCTGATCGAGCGCGGGCGCCGCGCGACGGCGGAGATGGCGGGCTACTTCCGCGCGCTCATCGCGGAGCGCCGACGCCGGCCGGGCGAGGACCTCCTGAGCGGGCTCGTCGAGGCGGAGGAGGCCGGGGACCGCCTGACCGAGGAGGAGCTCCTCGCGACCTGCATCCTTCTCTACGTCGCCGGCCACGAGACGACGGTGAATCTCATCGGCAACGGGCTCCTCGCGCTCCTCCGGCACCCGGCGGAATGGCGGCGGGTGCGGGACGACCCGGCACTCCTGCCCGGGGCGATCGAGGAGCTCCTTCGCTACGACGGACCCGTCCAGCGCGTGGGCCGGATCGCGGTCGGCGATACCGAGGTGGGCGGCGTGCCGATCCCGGCCGGAGCCCTCGTGATGAGCCTGCTCGGCGCCGCGAACCGCGACCCGGCGCAGTTCGCCGAGCCCGATCGGCTCGACGTGAGCCGCGACGAGCCGCGCCACCTCGCCTTCGGATCGGGGATCCACTACTGCCTGGGCGCGCCGCTCGCTCGGCTCGAGGCCCAGGTCGCGATCGGGACCCTCCTGCGCCGATTTCCGGCACTCGCCGCTGCCGCGGAGCGTCCGGTCTGGCGGCCGTCGAGCACGCTTCGGGGCCTCGAGAGCCTCCCGGTCGTCCTCGGGCCCCCCGGATCCTAGCCTCCGTGAGTCCCGACGCCGGGCGCGCCCGGGAAAGTCCCCTGAGGACGGGAAGATCGCGCCCGTGCCGCCCGGGCCCGGTGCTCGAAGCGGGGCCCTGGAGGTCTGCCAGTCCGGCACGCCCCCTGCATGGGATAATCCGGCCATGGCACACGCCCGGGACATTCACGCCCAGATCGGCCGCCTGGAGGCCAATCTGTCACGCGCCCTCGTCGGAAAGGCGGAGGTCGTGCGCTTGGCCGTCGTGGGCCTCCTGGCCCGGGGCCACCTGCTGATCGAGGACGTTCCCGGGGTGGGGAAGACCACGCTGGCCGCCGCCCTGGCGCGGTCGCTGGGCGTCTCGTTCCAGCGTATCCAGTTCACGTCGGACATGCTCCCGTCCGACGTCCTCGGGGTGGCCGTGTACGAGCCGGACAAGCACGAGTTCGTGTTCAAGCCCGGCCCCATCTTCACCAACATCGTCCTCGCCGACGAGATCAACCGCACGACGCCCAAGACCCAGTCGAGCCTGCTCGAGGCGATGAACGAGGCGCAGGTGTCGCTCGATCACACGACACATCCCTTGCCGCGCCCGTTCATGGTCCTCGCGACCCAGAACCCGCGCGAGCACGCGGGGACGTTCCCGCTCCCGGAGTCCCAGCTGGACCGCTTCCTCCTCCGGATCCGGATCGGCTACCCGAGCGAGGCCGACGAGCGGACGATCTTGCGCGGCGCCGGCCTGCCGGTGACGGAGACGCTCGAGACGGTCCTGGACACCGCGGACGTCGTCGAGCTCCAGGAGGCCGCCGCGGCGGTCCGGGCCGACGACTCGGTGCTCGACTACGTGCTGTCGATCGTGACCGCGACGCGGCGCTCCCGGCTCTTGTCGCTCGGCGTGAGCCCCCGTGGCTCCTTGGCGCTCCTCCGCGCCGCGCGGGCCCACGCGCTGGCGGACGGGCGGGACTACCTCGTGCCCGACGACGTCAAGCGCCTGGCGGTGCCCGCCCTCGCGCATCGCGTCCTCCTGGCCGGCGCCGCGGCCGACGGGGCAGGGACCGGGGCGGAGGCGGTGATCCGCACGATCGTGCAGGACGTCCCGGTCCCCCGCTGACCGGCGGGCGCCTGGAGCGAGCTCCTGACCGCTCCATAGCTACATGATCCGGCTGGCGCGGAGCCTGGCGAGCTGGTGGTGGCGGCGGACGAAGGCCATCCGGCCGACCCGCGACGGCTGGTGGTGCGTGTTCGCGGCGGTGGGTCTCGGCGTCGCCGCGGTGAACACGGGCAACAACCTGGCGTACCTCCTCTGCTCCATGCTTCTCGCCCTGATCATCGTCTCGGGCATGCTGTCCGACCTGACGATCCGGAAGCTCTGGGTTTCCGTCACCGTGCCCGACGCGATCCACGCGACCCAGCCCGCGCTCGTCACCATCGAGCTCGCCAACCGGAAGCGGCGGCTCGCGTCGTACTCGCTCGCGCTCGAGGCGCTCGATCGCCCGCCGCCTCCCCGTCGCGCTCTCTTCGCCCGGTGGCGGCCGCGACGGACCCTCGACGACTGGCTTCGCCTCTTCGGGCTGAAGGACCGCCGGGGTGTCGGGACGGCGCGCCGGCTCGCCTACGTCCCGCGGCTCCGCGCCGGGCACGAGCGCGTCGTGGGGTGGGAGGTGACGCTCCACGCGCGCGGGCGGCGCCGGCTGCCGCGGCTCCGTGCCACCACGGGCTTCCCCTTCGGGCTCTTCGTCAAGACGGGGCCGCCGCTTCTCTTCGACCAGGAAGTCCTGGTCTACCCGGCCGTGCACTCCGTCAGCCCCCGCGCCGTCGTCGACGTGGTCGGCGGCGAGTCGGCGGCGCGCCGGCGAGGGCGGGGGCACGATCTCTACAACCTGCGCGTCTACCGGGCGGGCGACGAGCCGCACCTGATCCACTGGCCCACCTCTGCCAAGTCGGGCAACCTGATGGTCCGCGAGCTCGAGGAGGACACGGCCGAGGACACCCGGATCGTGCTCACCGGGACGGGGGCGGCCGATGGTGGGCATCTCGAGCGAGCGCTCTCGGAAGCGGCGTCGCTCGCCCTCCATCTTCTCCGCCGCGGCACCGGCGTGGAGCTGGCCGGCGCTGCGGGCTTCGTCCCGCTCGGTCAGGGCCGGGGCCAGGAGCGGCGCATCCTGACCGCGCTCGCCCTCTATGCGCCGCCGGGCCCGGGGGACGCGGAGACCGGCGCGAGCGGCGCCCTGCGCGAGATCCGCCTCGCGCTGGACCCGGCCTGATGGCGACGCCGATCGTTCTCCGAATCGCGCTGTACCTCCTCGTCGCGGACGGGGTGTTCGCGCTCTATCTGGCCGAGTTCATCGGCCCGCGCGGCGCGTTCCTGCTGGCGGGGCTGCTCGCGGCGACCTGGGTCGTTCAGTCCCGGCAGCGCCGGACGCTCGGCGCGCCCGACCGGTTCGGGGTTCTCCGGCTGCTCGTGCCGGTGGCGGCGCTCGCCTCGGTGATCGACGTCGCCTACCTGGCCCAGAACTCCCTCGACGCCCTGGTCCGGCTGCTCCTCTTCCTGGTGCTCTACAAGCTCGCCACGCTCCGGAGCGTGAAGGAGACGCGCACGATCGCCTTCCTGTCGTTCTTCATGCTCGTTGCCTCCTCGGGATCGGCGTTCGGCGTCGGGTTCCTGTTCGCGTTCGTCGGCTTCGTCGCGCTCCTGAGCTGGATCGCGCTCGTCCAGCACGTCGCGAGCGAGGCCGTGGCCGACCCGGGTCCCCTGGGCGAGCCGGTGCCCACGCGGTCCCTCGTCGGGCTGGCGAGCTTCGCGGCTGTCGGGATCTTCCTCGTCGCCGGCGGGCTCTTCTTCCTGCTGCCGCGAGTCGGGCTCGCCACCCTGCCGCTCCGCGCGCGGCTCGGGCAGATGATGACAGGATTCTCCGAACGAGTGGAGCTCGGGAAGTACGGGAGCATCCTCAACGACTCCAGCATCGTGATGCGCGTGCACCTGCCACAGGAGGTCGAGCCCGAGCGGCTCCCGAACCTGCGCTGGCGCGGCGCGGTGCTGGACACGTTCGACGGCAAGGCCTGGAGCGTCCGGCACCCGCGCCACACCCGGCTCATCCGGGCCAGCGGGGGCACCTTCGACGTGGGTCTCCTGCGGGGCAGCGGCCAGGTCCTCCGTCAGGAGGTGTTCCTGGAGCCGATTGCCTCCGAGATCGTGTTCGCCGCGCCGCGCATCCTGCGCCTGACCATGGGCACCTCCTTCCTGGCCACGGACGACATGGGTGCGGTGTCCGTGTCCTCGGCGGGTGCCCGGCTCCGGTACACGGTCGAGTCCGAGCTCGAAGGGCCCGCGGTTCGCGGGATGGGCCCCGCCCGGCCCGTGCCGCCGCTCGACGTCCTTCAGCGGGAGCGATACCTCCAGCTCCCGGCCTTGCCGCCCGCGATTCCGGTCCTCGCGCGCCAGGTGACCGGGGGCAGCGTCGACCCGATCGAGATCGCGAGCCGCCTGGACGCGTTCCTGCGGGGGCAGTTCCGCTACACGCTCGACGTCGAGCGCGTGAGCGAGCTCGACCCGCTCCAGGAGTTCCTCCTCGTCCGCCGCGCCGGTCACTGCGAGTACTTTGCGGCGTCCATGGCGGTCATGCTGAGGAGCCTCGGCGTGCCCGCCCGGGTCGTCAACGGCTTCCAGCGCGGCGAGTGGAACCCCTACGGCCAGTACTACATCGTCCGGTACTCCGACGCGCACTCGTGGGTCGAGGCCTACCTTCCCGGCTCCGGGTGGGTGACCTTCGATCCGACGCCCCGTGCAACGGTCAACGTGCTCGCGGGACGGAGGCCGATGCTGCTCTATCTCGACTCTCTCCGGCTCCAGTGGCACCGCTACGTGGTGAACTGGAGCCTCCGCGACCAGATCCGCGCGGTCCAGTCGGTGCAGCTCGGGCTCGCGAGCCTCCGCGGCTTCTCGGCGCGGCTCGACCCGGCGACGCGCGAGCAGCTCGGCCGCGCGGGGGTGCTGGCCGTCGTGCTGGCGCTTGGCATCGTCGGCGCCTGGGGCGCCTGGCGGTACCGTCATGGCGGCGCCTCCGCGGGCGGGAGCCGGCCGCCCGGGTTCTATCGCCGCGCCTTGCGGGCGGCGGCGCGGCGTGGCCTCCGGCCCGGCTCGGGGGAGACCGCGCGGGAGTTCAGCGGCCGCGTCGCCGGACTCGGGCCGGCGGCGGGGGAGGCCTTCGCGCGCGTGACGACGCTCTACGAGCGCGCACGCTTCGGCGGGGCTCCGCCGAGCCGCGCGGAGGGCGAGGCCGTCGACGCCTGCCTGGCCGCCCTCGGCCGCGCGCGCCGCTAGGCGCCGTCCGTCCGTTCTCTCGCGCCCCTCAGCGGTCCCGGATCGAGTAGAGTGAGTGCTCGTGACCTCTGTGCACGAGACCGCCGCGGCCGTCGTGGTGGGGAGCGGGGCATTCGGCGCCGCCACCGCCTGCCACCTCGCCCGGCGCGGCGTCGAGGTCGTCCTCGTCGACCAGCACGCGATCGGCTCGCAGACGTCCCCGCGCGCCGCCGGGCTCACGAGCCAGGCCGCCTCGCTTCCGGTGATGGCGCGTCTCCGGCGCGAGGCCTGCGAGGCGTTCGAGCGGTTCGAGGCGGAGACCGGGCGCCCGGCGGGGTTCCACCGGTCGGGGAGCCTCAAGGCCGCCTATACCGAGGCGGGGGAGTCGCGCCTTCGCGCGGACCTCGAGATCGCCCGCGGGCTCGGCATCGAGACCCGGGTCGTGTCGGCGGACGAGGCGCATCGCCTCGCCCCCCACTTCGTCCCTGGCCCCGCGCGGGTCATCGGTCACGTGCCGAGCGACGGATGGCTGGATCCGGCGACGGTTGCGGTGGCCTTCGCCAGCAGCGCCGCTGAGCTCGGCGCGCGCCTCCGGCCGTTCACGCGGGTCACCGGGCTGATCCGGGACGGCGGGCGCGTGGCCGGCGTCAAGACGGCGGTCGGCGAGATCCGGGCGCCCGTGGTCGTCGACGCGGCCGGCGCGTGGACGGCATCCGTGGCGGCGGCCGCCGGGATCCGGCTCCCGCTGGTCACCGTTCGCCACCAGCTCTACATCACGGAGCCCATCGCGGGCGTCCTGCCGCTTCAGCCCATCGTCCGGCTGATCGAGGCCAGCGTGTACGTCCGGTACTGCGACGGTGGCCTCATGTTCGGCGGCTACGAGGACGCGCCGCTGGTGGTCGATCCCGCGGGGCTCCCCGGAGGCTTCCAGGTGGCGCAGCTCGCCCTCGATCTCGGCGTGCTGCGGGCGCTGACGGCCGAGGTGGCGGCGCGTTTCCCGTCGCTCCGGGACGCCCGCATCGCGGTCCACCGGGGCGGATTGCCCACGATGACGCCCGACGGCAACCCGGTGCTGGGCCCGGTGCCGGGGCTCGCGGGACTCTACGTGGCGTCGGGCTGCTGCGTGGGCGGCCTCTCGCTCTCGCCCGCCTCGGGCCGCGCGCTCGCCGATCTGATCGTGAGTGGCCGGAGCGACCCCGACCTCGCCCCCCTCTCCGTCGAGCGCTTCCGCGCGTGGACCGAGGGGGACCCGGCGGCCCTCGAGGCGGTCTGCGTCCAGCACTACAGCCGGAAATACATGAAGTAGCGCCGGCTCGATCGCCACGCCCGGCCGCCGGGTGTCCGGTATGCTGGAGGTGTGGCGCTTCGCTTCCGGGAACGGCCGACCCCAACGGCTCCTGCCGAAGAAGGTAGCGCGCGAAGAGGAGGAAGAGGCGAGGATGAGGGGCCGGTCGAGCGTCCCGGTCGTCGCGGTCGCGGGCATCCTCGTCGCCGCGCTTGCGCTGGCGGCGGACGTCGTCGGCGTCGAGGACTGGTCGAACGCCCCGCTCGGCCACAAGGGCGTTCCCCCCGACTGGGCCAAGCAAGGCTGGGGGGACCCCGCGTACGACTTCACGGTGGTCGAGGCGGACGGCCAGCGGGCGCTGCACATGAAGAGCGCGGCCGACAGCTCCAACATCAACAAGAACATCTCGGGAATGGTGCGCCTGGCGGAGACGCCGGTCCTCGAGTGGACCTGGAAGGTCGGGGCCCTGCCCAAGGGCGGCGACGCCCGGCGCGCGGAGACGGACGACGAGGCCGCCCAGCTCTACGTCGTCTGGCCCAGGTTCCCGCAGGCCCTGCGCTCGCAGATCATCGGGTACATCTGGGACTCGACGGCGCCGGTCGGGACGATCTTCAAGAGCAAGAAGTCCGGGACGGTCACCTACGTGGTGGTTCGCTCGGGACCCAAGGACCTCGGGAAGTGGGTCAGCGAGCGCCGGAACGTCCGCGAGGACTTCAAGCGGATCTACGGCGAGGAGCCCGAGGATCCGGGCGCGGTGTCGATCGGCA
Organism: uncultured Candidatus Rokubacteria bacterium; assembly: GCA_963812945.1. Lineage (GTDB taxonomy): Bacteria > Methylomirabilota > Methylomirabilia > Rokubacteriales > DASRDR01 > DASRDR01. The sequence continues at coordinate 775,677 of CAWEXD010000008.1, forward strand.
TCGACTCGGACGACGTGAAGGGCTCGGCCGAGTCGTACATGGGGCGGATCCAGTTCCGCAAGCCCTGACCGGGGCGTGCTACCCTCGGGCCGTGCTGCCGGACGACACCGCACCGGGTGAGCCTGTCTCATGAGACGGGCGCTGTCGCGGCCCCGCTGCCCGCCGCGCCTGGCCGGCGTGGGCGTCGTGCTCGGTCTCCTCGCGTACCTGCTGCCCCTCTACGGGGTCGTCCCGGGACGGGGGCCGGCCGGCGCGACCGACCGGGCCCTCGGAATCGTCTTCGCGCGATACCGGCAGGCCGCGCTCGACGCGACGGCGGACGAGCGGCCGGTGCCGCGGCCGTTCGCGCTGGCGCTGTCCCCGGTCTCGCCGCCCGCGGTCACGGCGCCCGAGCCCGCCTCCTCCGCGGCGGCCGGAGCCGCCCGGAGCGATCTCGTCTCGCGCCCACCGTCCCCCGGCGGTCCCCGGAGCCCCCCGGTCCTCTAGCGTCCGTGCGCCGCCCGGCGACGGCCGGGTGTTTGATCCGCGGAGGCGTTCCGCAGTCGAGCCGTCGAGATCGGGGCGATTCGGGTCGTCCCGTCCGAGAGGACGAAAGGGGAGCATGGGAAGGCTAGGCGTGGTCGCCGTGATGGCGGTCCTGTTCGTCGTGCTGCCGTTCGGCCGGCAGGCAGTGGAGCTTTACACCGACTGGCTGTGGTTCCACGAGGTCGGCTTTCCCGGGGTCTTCGGGACCATCCTGTCGACGAAGGCGCTCCTGGGCCTGGTGGCGGGCGCGGTGGCGTTCCTGGTGCTGTACGGCAACGTGCTGGCGACCCGCCGGGGGCTCGGGCCGCGCCTCGTCGATCTCGACGGCGAGGAGAACCTGCCGCAGCTTCCCAGCTGGTCCCTGGTCGAGCCGTTCTACCGGCGGTTCCGCCTGCCTGCCTGTCTCGTGATCGCGTTCATGCTGAGCGGCAACGGGACGGCGCTCTGGGAGACGGTGATCCGATACCGGAACGCGGGGACCTTCGGCGTGACCGAGCCCCTGTTCGGCCGCGACGTCGGGTTCTACGTCTTCACGTACCCGCTTCTCGTCGGCGTGTTTCACTTCCTGACGCTGGTCCTGTCGGTGACCCTGGCCGCCGTCGCCGCCGTCTACGTGCTGTCGCGCGGGATCCGGCTGATGCCCACCGGCCTGGTCATGGACCCGTGGGCGAAGGGGCATCTGCTCGCGCTCGCGGCCGCGTTCCTCGTCGTGAAGGCGTGGGGGTACTCGCTGGACGCGTTCGGCCTCCTGTTCTCCGGCGGCGGCGCGTCCTTCGGGGCGAGCTACGCGGACGTCAACGCGACGCTCCCGGCGCTCTACGCCATGATCGGCCTGGCCGGCCTCGCGGCCGTTCTGCTCCTCTTCCAGATGTCGCGGCCCGGCTTCCTCTTCGCCTTGATCGGGATCGGGCTCTGGCTGGGAGGGGGGCTCCTCGGCCTGACCGCGTACCCCTCCCTCGTCCAGCGGCTTCGCGTGGCGCCCAACGAGATCGTGGCCGAGCGCCCCTACATCGAGCGGTCGATCGCGGCCACCAACCGGGCCTACGGGCTCGACCGGATCCAGTCGCACCCGTTCCCGGCCGAGGAGAACCTCAGCGCCGCGGTCCTGCGCAAGAACGACACCACCATCAAGAACATCCGCCTCTGGGAGCACCGCCCCGCGCTCGATTCCTACGGCCAGCTCCAGGAGATCCGCCCGTACTACAAGTTCGTGGACGTGGACAACGACCGGTATCAGCTGGACGGAGAGTCCCGGCAGGTGATGCTGTCCGTCCGCGAGCTGTCACACGCCCACCTGCCGAGCCGCATCTGGATCAACGAGCACCTCGTGTACACGCACGGGTACGGCGCGGTCGTGGGGCCCGTCAATCGCGTGACCCGCGAGGGGCTGCCGGAGTTCTTCGTCAAGGACATCCCGCCCGCCGTCACCGGCTCGCTCAAGATCACGCGGCCGGAGGTCTACTACGGCGAGGTCGCGAACGCGTACGTGCTCGTCAAGATGCGCGCGCCGGAGCTCAACTACCCCCAGGGTGACCAGAACGTGTACACGACGTACGCGGGCACCGGCGGGGTGTCCATCGGCTCCCTGTGGCGCCGTCTCGCGTTCGCGGCCCGCTTCGCCGAGTTCAAGATGCTCCTGTCCGACGACTTCACCCCCGAGAGCCGGATCCTCTACCACCGGCAGGTCGCCGAGCGGGTGCAGAAGATCGCGCCCTTCCTCCGCGTGGACCGAGACCCATACCCCGTCATCACCGACGCCGGGCGGATCGTCTGGCTCGTGGACACCTACACCACGACCGACTACTTCCCGTACTCGCATCGAACCGCGGGCCTCGGGAACTACATCCGCAACCCGGTCAAGGCGACCGTGGACGCCCATGACGGGACGGTGGCATTGTACTTGGTCGAGCCCGACGAGCCGCTGATCGCCGCCTATGCGCGCGCGTTCCCCGGTCTCTTCCAGCCGTTCTCGGCGATGCCCGAGGACCTGCGCGCCCACACCCGCTATCCGCAGGATCTCTTCAGCATCCAGGCCCGCATGTACGCCCAGTTCCACATGCTCGATCCCCAGGTCTTCTACAACAAGGAGGACCTGTGGACGGTGCCCGTGCGGAAGGCGGAGGGCCGGGACACGGAGATGGAGCCCTACTACACGATCATGCGGCTCCCCGGCGAGAAGCGCGAGGAGTTCATCCTGCTGCTGCCGTTCACGCCCGTGCGGCGCGACAACATGATCGCCTGGCTGGCTGCGCGCTCGGACCCGCCCCACTACGGCAAGCTCGTCCTCTACGAGTTTCCCAAGGGCAAGCTGGTGTTCGGCCCCCGCCAGGTCGAGGCGCGAATCGATCAGGACGCGTTCATCTCCCAGCAGCTGTCGCTCTGGGGCCAGGCGGGTTCCCAGGTGATCCGGGGGGGCCTCCTCGCGATCCCCATCGAGGAGTCGCTCCTCTACGTCCAGCCGCTCTACCTGGCGGCGGAGCGCGGCCGCCTGCCGGAGCTCAAGCGCGTGATCGTGGCCTACGGGAACCGCATCGCGATGGACGAGACGCTGGAGGCCTCGCTCCAGCAGCTCTTCGGCGCGGGTGGCCCGGCGGTGGCGAGAGGCGCGCCCGCGGCCGGCCAGCCCGCCGCGGCCGGGGCGCCGGCGGCGGGCGGTCTGCCCCCGCGGCTGGCGGCCGAGGCGCTCGAGCACTTCACGCGGGCGCGCGAGCGGTTCGGCCGGGGCGACTTCACGGGCTTCGCGGATGATCTCAAGAAGCTGGAGGAGACACTCCGGCGACTGCAGACGGAGGGCCGGCGCTAGCACCGAGCGCTGGACCCGGTCGACGCGCGCGGGGCTGGCGCGGTCCTTGCCGGTCCGTCCCGGTGCGCGCTACACTCGGGCGACGGTCGCGCTCGCGGTGGGACACGGCGTGAATCGCATGTCACGGGAGGACGCGAGATGAAACGGACGATGCTCCTGCTCTCCGGCGTTGCGGTGGTCGCGCTCGCCCTCGGCGGCTCGGCCGTGGCCCAGCAGAAGAAGACCCTGGCGGTCGTCGTCAAGGGCCTGGACAACCCGTTCTTCACGGTGCTCGGCAACGGATGCGAGCAGTGGAACAAGGAGAATCCGAAGTCCGAGTACAAGTGCGTCTACACCGGTCCCGCGTCGAGCGCGGACGAGGCCGGGGAGGTCCGGATGGTCGAGGACCTCATCAACTCGGGGGCCGCCGGCATCGCGATCTCGCCGTCGAACGCGCCCGCGATGGCCAACATGCTGAAGGCGAAGAAGCCGACGATGCCGATCATGACGATCGACGCCGACCTCGCTCAGACGGACCGGGCGCTGCGCAAGACGTACCTCGGGACGAACAACTACGACATGGGCGTCCTGATGGCGAAGCACCTGAAGGGGCTCAAGCCCAAGGGCGGGACCGTGTGCCTCCAGCTGGGGAACGTCGCGGCCGACAACATCAACGCGCGGGCCCAGGGGTTCCGCGACACCATCTCCGGCAAGAAGGGCATCGAGCGCCTGAAGGGCGAGGGGGGCTGGACGGAGATCAACGGCTGTCCGCTCTTCACGAACGACCAGATCGATCTCGCCAACCAGCAGATGGCGGACACCTTCATCGCGAACCCCAACCTCGACGCCTTCATCCTCGTCGGCGGATGGGCCCAGTTCGGCCCGCAGGCGTACGCGCAGGTGACCAACCAGGTGATGGGCAAGCTGAAGGAGAAGAAGCTGGTCATCGTGGCGGGCGACACCCTGCCTCCCCAGATGGATGCGCTGAAGGCCGGCCGGAGCCACGCGCAGATCGGCCAGCGCCCCTTCGAGATGGGCCATCGCGCGCCCGGGGTGCTGATCGACCTGATCAACAAGAAGCCGGTCAAGGACCCGCTCTACACGGGTCTCGACGAGTGCACCCCGCAGAACCTCGGTAAGTGCCCGGCGACGGCGAAGTAGCCCGCCGCCGCATGTCCAGCAAAGGGGCGCCTCCGGGCGCCCCTTTCGTTCCCGGCAGTCCGGCGATCCCATGGTGAGCCCGCCGCCCGACGCGGACAGTCCCGGAGGCCAGGGACCGACGGCGCTCCTCCGGCTGACCGGGGTCTCGAAGCACTTCGGTGCGATCCAGGCGTTGATCGATGTCTCGCTGACCTTGCGTGGCGGCGAGGTCGTCGGGCTCATGGGCGACAACGGCGCCGGCAAGTCCACGCTCGTCAAGATCGTGGCCGGGAACTACCCGCCGAGCGGGGGGGCGATCGAGATAGAGGGCCGGCGGGTCGCCTTCCACAAGCCGGCCGACGCCCGGGCGGAAGGCATCGAGATCGTCTACCAGGACCTGGCGCTCTGCGACAATCTCACGGCCGCGGCGAACGTGTACCTCGGCCGGGAGCTCACGACCGGGTTCGGCCCGTTCCGGGTCCTGGACTACCGGGCCATGTACCAGCGGGCGGGGGAGCTGTTCGCCGAGCTGAAATCGGAGACGCGGCCGCGGGACCTGGTCCGGCACATGTCGGGCGGCCAGCGCCAGGCGGTCGCCATCGCCCGGACGCGGCTCTCGGAACCGAAGATCGTGCTGATGGACGAGCCGACGGCCGCCATCAGCGTGCGTCAGGTTGCCGAGGTGCTGAATCTCATTCGACGGCTTCGCGACCACAGCATCGCCGTCGTGCTGATCAGCCATCGGATGCCGGACGTGTTCGCGGTCTCCGACCGGATCGTCGTGCTGCGCCGCGGCGAGAAGGTGGCGGACAAGGCGATCTCGTCCAGCTCGCCGGAGGAAGTCACGGGCCTCATCACCGGCGCCATCGAGTCCGCCTGACCGCCCGGCCGTCGACGGACAGGCGAGGCAGCGCGACATGGCCACGACCCTCGAGGAGTCGATCCGGAAGCAGACGCACGACTCGCCGGTGAGCTGGCTCGTCAGCCGCCAGACGTTCTGGGTGTCCTGCGCGGCCGTGCTCGCCTTCGTCGGCCTCTCCCTGGCCAGCGACGTGTTCGCCACGCAGCAGAACCTCTTCAACGTCACCCGCAACTTCGCGTTCGTCGGGATCATCGCGCTCGGCATGACCGCCGTCATCATCACCGGGGGCATCGACCTGTCGGTCGGGGCGGTGCTGGCGCTCTCGGGCATGGTGATCGGCATGTCGATGAACGTCGGCATGCCGTTCTGGGCGGCGGTGCCGCTGTCGCTCGGCACCGCGCTCCTCGTGGGCGGGTTCAACGGGGTGATGATCGCGTACGTCGGGATGCCGCCCTTCGTAGTGACGCTGGGCATGCTGTCCATCGCGCGGAGCCTCGCGATGGTGCTATCGAACAACCGGATGGTCTACGAGTTCGGCCCGGACCAGGCGAAGCTCCTGACGCTCGGCGGCGGATTCATCGACGTCGCGCTTCCGTTCCGGGACCCGATCCAGGTGCCGAACCCGGTCCTGTTCCTGATCGCGATGGGGCTCATCACTGGCGCCGCGCTCCGGTGGACCCGGTGGGGCCGGCACCTCTTCGCCATCGGGGGCAACGAGACGGCGGCGAACCTGACCGGCGTGCCGGTCCGCCTCGTGAAGGTGAGCGTCTACATGTTCTGCGGCTTCTGCGCGGGGATCGCGGGCATCCTCGAGGTGGGATGGCTCGGCACGATCACCACGAGCCTCGGCCAGGGCATGGAGCTGTCGGTCATCGCGGCCTCGGTCATCGGTGGCGCGAATCTCATGGGCGGGGTCGGTACCGCGTTCGGCGCGATCGTCGGCGCCGCGCTGCTCGAGGTGATCCGGAACAGCCTGATCCTCCTCGGGATCAGCGCGTTCTGGCAGGGCACCTTCGTCGGGACCTTCATCATCGTCGCGGTGCTCTTCGATCGCCTGCGGGCGCGGAGTGCCAGCGACTGACGGCGGAGGCGGGAGGGCGCTACCCGGTGAGGCCCGCCTCAGGGGTGCTCGCGGATGTCCGTGATCCGCTGATCGCGCTCGCGGACGTACCGATCCCGATCCCGCGTGAGCTGCTCGTTGAGCGTCTGGACCTCCTCGTGGGTCGTCGCCTTGCGGACGGCGTCCCTGTGGAGGATCTCGCGCTCGGCGACCTTGGCGTCGTAGACGCGGCGCGCCTCCGCGATCGCCGCCTTCTGCTCGTCTGTGAGCGGGCGCTCGACGCGGCCGCCCTCCTGGTCCTTCTGGCGGAGGCGCTCCATCGCGAGCTCGTAGGCCGTCTTCGGGGCATCGTTCGTCATGGTGGTGACCTCATTGTCCGGCGCCGCGGAGGCGCGTGGCTGGATGCCTGGGCCGGGGCCAGCGCCGCGGCCGCGCTCAGACGTTGCGCAGGGTCGGATCCAGGTAGTCGCGGAGCCAGTCCCCCAGCAGGTTGATGGTGAGCACGGTGAGCATGAGCGCGGTGCCAGGGAAGATGCCCATCCACCACGCCACCGCCAGGTAGTCGCGCGCGTCCGTCAGCATGCTGCCCCAGCTCGGGAGCGTCGGCTGGACGCCCAGCCCCAGGAAGGTGAGGCTGGCCTCGACGACGATGTTGTTGGCCACCGTGGCGGTCGCGAGGACGATGATCGGAGTCAGGACGTTCGGCACGACGTGGCGGAGGACGATGGTCGGCTGACCGGCGCCGATGGCCCGCACGGCCTCGACGTATTCGCGCGTCTTGATCGAGAGGACCTGGGCGCGGACCACCCGGGCAAAGCTGGCCCACCCGGCGATGCCGAGTATCAGGATGACGTTGAGCAGCCCCGCTCCGACCGCCGCGACGACGGCGAGCGCCAGCAGCAGGAACGGGAAGGCGAGCTGGATGTCGGCCAGGCGCATCAGTCCGGTTCCCAGCCGGCCCTCGAAGTAGCCGGCCACCAGGCCGACCGCGGACCCGAGCAGCGCCGAGATCAGGACGGTCCCGAGCCCGACCATCAGCGAGATGCGCGCCCCGTACACGAGCCGGGTGTAGACGTCGCGGCCGAGCTGATCGGTCCCCAGGAGGTGCTCCGGGGTCCCGGCCGCCTGCCAGGCCGGCGGCCGGAGGCGCTTCGCGGGCTCGCCGTAGGTCGGATCCCGATCGGTGATCCAGGGCGCGCTCAGCGCGGCGAGGGTCACCGCGAGGAGGAACGCCACGTTGAACAGGCCGCTTCCGCGCCGGAGGGTCCGCCAGAGGCGCTGGCGGTACCAGGGGAGGAGAGCCGCCGCCTCGCCCGGCGCCCGCGCGAGGGGCACGGGGGACGGACCGGCTCCGGGAACCGCCTGGCTCATGCGAGCTTCACCCGCGGGTCGAGCCACGCGTAGCTCAGATCCACCAGGAGGTTGAGCCCGACGAACACCAGCGTGATGAACAGGACCGCCGACGAGACGGTGGGGAAGTCGCGAAACGTGACGGACTCCACGATCAGGCGCCCGATCCCCGGCCAGCCGAAGATGGACTCGGTGATCACCGCCCCGCCGAACAGGTTCGCGACGTCGAGAGCCCACGCGGTCACCACGGGCATCATCGCGTTCTTCAGGACGTGCTTCGCCAGGACGATGCGTTCCGGCACCCCTTTGGCCCGCGCAGTGCGGACGTAGTCCTGGGACAGGCACTCCAGCACGCTCGAGCGGACGAGGCGGGTGTTGCGGCCGAGCGACTGGGCACCCAGCGTGATCGCGGGCAGGACCACGTTCTCCCAGCTGCCGTATCCCATCGCCGGCAGGATGCCCAAGTACACGGCGAACACCAGGATGAGCAGCAGACCGAGCCAGAAGTTGGGGATCGACTGGTTCAGGACCGCGAACGTCCGGACGGCCTGGTCGGCCCACGAGTAGGGGCGGATCGCCGACACCGTGCCGAGGATCAGGGACAGCACGGTCGAGTAGGCGGCCGCCGCGAGCATCAGCTGGAGCGTGAAGGGGAATCGCTCGAGAACGATCGGCATCGCCGGCTGGCCCAGGAATCGGAGGGAATCGCCGAAGTCGCCGCGGATCGCGCCGCCGAGGGGCCGCATTTTCGCCTGGATGGCGCCCGCCCCGGAGATTTCCACGCCGACGGTCTGGCCGACCTGGGCCGGCGTCGAGAAGAGGTCGCCGACGAAGAAGCGAAAGAGCTGGACCGGCCACGGCTGGTCGAGGCCGTAGCGCTGCCGGATCGCCCGCATGGTGTCCTCCGACGCCCCGGGCGGCATCAACATGGCGGCGGGGTCGCCGGTGAGGTTGATGATGATGAACACCACGAACAGGACGCCCACGACGACGAAGATCGACTGGACGAGGCGGGCGAAGACGTAGCGGGTCACGAGTCCGAGCTCGATGCCTGAGGCGGTGCCGGCGTCGAACGTCCGGCCGGGGGAAGGCCCCCGGCCGGCAAGGGTTCGTCGGGGTGCGGACCCCGCAGCCTCACGCGCTTCGGGGCTTCATCTCCTTGGCCCAGATCATCTCGTCGGGCCGAGGCTTCCAGTTGACCCGGTTGCTGACGCCGTACATGTCGACGACCTGCATCCCGGGAATCGAGAAGGGGTTCTCCCAGAACATCTTCTGGACCTGCGAATAGATGGTCTTGCGCCGCGCCTCGTCCAGAGTTCCTCGCGCCTCGTCGATGAGCTTGTCGAGCGCCGGGTCGTTCGGGTAGTCCGGCGTCGGCGTGGACTTCGTGCGCCACAGGGGACCCAGGTCGATGTCCGCGTCGAACATCCAGTTGCCCCAGCTGTTGAAGATGATCCCGTCGAGCTTCCCGGCGTTCGCCTGGGAGTAGTAGCTTCCGGCCTCGTAGAGGCGCGGGATCACGCGGAGGTACTCGGCGCCGACCTTGTTGAGCTCGCCGATGATGCCCTCGCCCATGTCCTTGTCCTTGGTGTAGCGACCCTGGATGAAGTGGAAGTTCACCGAGACGGGCAGCGACAGCCCGGATTCCTTCAAGAGCTTCCGCGCCCGGTCCAGATCGTGGGGATAGAAGGGAAGCGCTGGGTCGTAGCCAAAGTGGTACTTGCCGATGACGGTCGAGATCCGCTCGCCCAGGCCGCTATACACGGTGCGGAGCAGCTCCCCGACGTTCGCGGAGAAGTTGATCGCCTGGCGCAGCTTGATGTTGTTGGTGGGCGGCACGCTGGCATTCATCCGCCACCACCCGAAGCGGTTGCTGCTGACGTGCTCCACGCGGGCCCGGCCCGACCGGTTGACGATGTCCCCCTGCTCGGCGGGGACGGCGACCGTGACGTCGGCCTGCCCGGACATGAGCGCGGAGACCCGCGTCGAGGCCTCCGGCACCGTGCGGATGATGACCTTCTCGAAGGCCGGCGGGCCGCCCCAGTACTGCTGGTTGGCCTCCATCACCAGGTCGCCGTCCTTCACCCAGCTCACCAGCCGGTAGGGCCCGGTCCCGTTCGCGTTGTTCTGGAGGAAGACGGTCGGGTGCTCGCTGTAGAACTTCGGGGACACGATGCGCATCCCGAAGCCGTTGAACCGGTTGAGAATGATGGGGTCGGGGACCTTGGTGAGCACGTTGACGGTGTACCGGTCCACCGGCTCGGCCTTGTTCACCGTGTCGTAGGCGTGCCAGGCCACGGTCGGCGGCAGGAAGCTCTTGTCCACGCGCCCCAGCAGCCGGTCGACGCTGAACTTCACCGCCTCGGCGTCGAAGGGCTCGCCGTTGTGGAACTTCACGTTCTCGCGCAGCTTGAACTGGAAGGTCGTGTCGTTGATCCGCTTCCACGACACGGCCAGCATCGGCCGCCAGCCCTTGTACGGATCGATCGGGTTGCTCATGTCGACGAGGTTCTCGAACATGTTGCCGAGCGGGCTCTCGTCGTAGGTGTTGATGTGGTTCTGGGCGTCCATCGTGACCCGCGGCACGCCGTACAGGATGACCAGCGGCTGCTTCGACTGGGCGCCGGCGCGGCGGATCAGGAACGGCCCCGACGCCATCCCCGCGGCGGCGCCGGCGGCCACCCGGATGAAGCCCCGGCGGGCGATGTTGATCGTCTGGAGCTTGGACTGGAAGTCGGTCCTGTCGCTCATGGAGGCCTCCGATCGGCTAGAGGGTAGGTCGGAGCGAGTCGTCCGGATCGCGATGACGCGTGGCACTGTGGCGGAGCGGCACCGGCCCCGCCCACCGCTGGGCCCAGGAGTGGACGGAAGGGACTGCACGGTGCGCGCAGTCTAGGGTTGGCCCTCGGAGGTTGTCAATACGTTCTGCCCGCTCGGGCACGGCTCGACCAGGCATCGCGAGGTCAGCGGCGGCCAATGGTCAGCGCGAAGGTCAGATCGAGTCGGGCCGTGTAGTCCGTTTCCTGGGTGAGCGCCCATCCCCCCTTCCCGCTGTACGCGGTCAGCAGGTCCTGCTGGGTCTCGTGGTCGGTGATGATCACCCATCGGGTGTCCGGCGGGTAGAGCGGGAACCGGTCCAGGCTGTGCCAGGTCCCGGGCGCGAGCGCGTACCCCTTCGTCCCGTCGAGGAGGAAGGCGCGGACCTCGCCGGGATCGGGGATCCGGGATCGATCGGACGACGGCGGGGCCACGGCGAGCACGGCGGGGGATCCGCCGAGCGGGAGGAACGTCTGGGTCAGCTCGAAGTGGCGCTCGAGCTTCGAGAACCTGAGCCCCTGGTACTGGGTGCGCAACACCATCACGAGCGGCCGCCCCGAGTGGAAGTCGACCGCCCAGCCCTCGGTGCCGCTCTCGGTCCGGAAGTCGGGCGCCCGCGCCTTGGCGGAGACGATCTCGCCGAAAGGCGCGAACGCCTCCTCGGTCAGGGTCTCGACCTCGAGCTCGTGGATGGTCCGCATCGCCCGACCCTCCGCTCACGACCAGTGCTGCGCCGACACCACGGTTGCAGAGAGGGTAGGCCGGACGCGGGGGCCGGCGCAACCCGCCCGCTCCCGGCGCGCGGCCCTACACGACCACGTTCTGGGGGCGCCCCTCGAGGAATGCGATCACGTTGTCGACCACGCCGGCGTTGAGGAGGTCCATCCCCTCCGGCGTCTGGTCGGCGTTGTGCGGGGTCAGGACCACCTGATCGCAGGCCAGCAGGGGATGCCCCGGCGGAAGCGGCTCGGCGTCGAACACGTCGAGCGCCGCGCTGCCCGAGCCGCCCCGCGTGGAGGGCCGACGACCAGCGCGTCGGTGTCCACGATCGGCCCCCGGGCCGTGTTGACCAGGATGGCGCCGGGCTTCATGAGCGCGAGCTCGCGCGCGCCCAGGAGGCCGCGGCTCTCGGGCGTGAGCCGGACGTGGATCGACACGACGTCCGCCGCCCGCAGGAGCTCGTCGAGCGGGACGTAGCGGACGCCGAACGCCGCCGCCCGTGCTGGCGTGGGGTTGAACGTCCAGGCGAGGACATCCATCCCGATCGCGCGCGCCAGGCCGGCCATCGCCCCGCCGATCGCGCCGGTCCCGACCAGCCCCAGGGTCTTTCCGCGGAGGTAGACGTTGTCCATGCGAGTCCAGCGACCCGCCTTGAGCTCGGCCGTCTGGAAGTGGGCGCGCTTGGCCGCCGCGAGCATCAGGCCGAACGCGTGCTCGGCGACGATGGGCGCGGTCTTGCCCGGGATGTTGCACACCACGATGCCCCGCTCGCGCGCCGCGGCGAGGTCGAACGAGTCCGTCCCGATGCCGCAGACGGTGGCCATGCGCAGGCGGGGCAGGGCCAGGATCGCCTCCCGGGGCCACTTGATCGCGCCCCGCGTGTTCACGAGGCAGACCGCGTCGCGCGCCCGCGCGATCTTTTCGTCGGGCGTGGCGGGGCGGTCGGTGTAGAGCCGCACCTCCCCGTACCGGCGGAGGCGGTCGAGGTGAGGGGAGCCCTGGATCTGCGCGGGATCGTCCCCGGGGATGACGATGACGACGTCGGGCCGAGCGCTCACGAGGGCCTCCGATCGCGAGTGACCTGCGCCCGCCGCTCGGATCGCCGGCGGGCTGTGCCGGCAGTATCGCACGATGAGCGTCCGGCGCGGGGGCCGCCTGCCGGTTCCGGAGGGCTCGTGCTACGCTTGGTCCTCGTGACTCATGCAGTGATCGATTCGCACCTCCACGTGTGGGACCAGACGGCGGCAGGGCTCGACCCCGGGCCGATGAAGGTCGGCTACAGCGCGCAGGCTTCGGCGTCCGTCGAGCTCTTCATGGACTACATGGACGAGGCCGGTGTCGACCGGGCCGTGTTCGTGCAGCCGTGGTTCTACCACTGGGACAACGCCTACATGGCCCGGTGCCTCCGCCGCTTCCCGGACCGGTTCCGCGGCGTGTGCGTGATCGATCCGCGCGGCCCGGATGCGCCGGCGGCGCTCCGACGCTGGCGGGCCGAGGGCGTGACCGGGATCCGGCTCCGGCCGCTCCGGGAAGGCGAGCACCCCGGTTCCGGGCCGTGGCTCGGGACGGACGAAACGCTCCCCCTCTGGGAGGCGATCGCCGAGACAGGCACGATCGCCTGCGTGATGCACGCCGGCGCGGACCTGGCCCGGCTGTCGCCGCTCCTGGCGCGCTTCCCGTCGCTCCGGGTCGTGGTCGACCACATCAACAACCCGGTCCCGGCGGCCGGGCTCGGGCAGCCGGCGTTCCAGGCGCTCCTGGCCCTCGCCCGCCACCCGCAGGTCCACGTGAAGCTCTCGGGCTTCCACCACTGGTGCCCGGAGCGCTATCCGTATCGCGACGGGCTCCCGTTCGCCGAGGCGACCGTGCGCGCCTTCGGCGCGGAGCGCTGCATGTGGGGGTCCGACTTCCCGCACGTCCTGGCCGGCTGCGGCTACGTCCGGAGCCGGCACCTGCTTGCCCGCGAGGCGACGTTCCTGTCGAAGGACGAGCTGGATCTTGTCATGGGCGGGACCGCCGAGCGGCTCTGGTTCGGCTGAGCACACACTGCACCCATACACTTCAGGGAGGAGCTACCGATGAGCATCGCGCGCTACAAGGTCGGACCCCGGATCGCCGCCGCTGCCAAGCACGGGGACACCATCTACGTGGCCGGCACCGTCGCCGACGACACGAACCTGGACGCCAAGGGGCAGACGGTGCAGATCCTGCGGAAGATCGACGAGGCACTGGCGCACTTCGGCAGTAGCAAGTCGAAGATCGTGTGGGCGAACGTGTGGGTGTCGGACATCCGGCACTACGACGGCATGAACGCGGCGTGGGACGCGTGGCTCGACAAGGCGAACGCGCCCGCCCGCGCCACCGTGGAATCGCGGCTGGCGACGCCGGGGTACCTCGTCGAGATCGCCGTCGTCGCGGGCGCCTGACCCGGACGGCCGGGAGAGCCCGATGGGGAGCGCGACCGACCGGGTGAGCGCCCGGGCCCGAGCGGTGCCCGTCTCGCTCATCCGCCGCATGTTCGACCTGACGCCCCGCGTGCCGGGCGCGGTCAGCCTGGCAGTGGGCGAGCCGGGCTTCCCGACGCCGCCGCACATCGTGGAGGCTGCCACCAAGGCGCTCCGCGACGGCTACACGAAGTACTCGCCCAACCCCGGCTACCTCGACCTCCGGGAGGCGATCGCGGAAAGGACCGACCGCGTCCACGGCTACCGGGTCGATCCCGCCCGCGAGGTCTTCGTGACGGTGGGCGCGATGCAGGCCCTGGCGCTCACGTTCATGGTCGGGATCGACCCGGGCGACGAGGTGCTCGTCACCGACCCCAGCTACACGAACTTCGAGGGAACCATCACGCTGGCCGGGGGCCGCACGGTCTTCGTCCCGACGGACCCCGAGCGCGGCTACCTGCCGCACGTCGAGGACGTGGCGGCCGCGATCACGCCCAAGACTCGCGCGATCCTCGTCAACAGCCCGGCGAACCCGACGGGCGCGGTGTACCCGCGCGACCTCCTGCACGCCATCGCCGAGCTCGCCGTCCGCCACGACCTCCTGCTGATCTCCGACGAGACGTACGCGGCGCTGACGTACGGCGACATCCGGACGGTCAGCCCGGCGTCGTTCCCGGGCCTCCGGGACCGCACGATCTCCATCTACTCTTTCTCGAAGGAGTACGCGATGACGGGCTGGCGCATCGGATACCTGACGGGGCCCGCCCCGATGCTCGAGGTCATGGCGCCGGTCCAGGAGGCCATGGCCTCGTGCGTCAACTCGGCGACGCAGCGGGCGGCGCTCGCCGCGCTCCGCGGGCCGCAGGACTGCGTCGAGACGATGCGACAGGCCTACCAGCGGCGGCGGGACCTGGTCGTCGAGCGGCTCAGCCGGGTCCCCGGCGTGCGGTGCCCCCGCCCGGACGGCGCCTTCTACGCGTTCCCCGACGTACGCCAGGTCACCCGCGACACGACGAGCCTGGCGGAGCGGCTCCTCTTCGACCACCGGGTGGTCGTCTCCCCGGGCGAGGCGTTCGGCCCGCGGTCGGGCGGCTTTCTCCGGCTGTCCTACGCGTGCTCGGACGAGGACCTGGCCGAGGGCCTGACGCGGCTCGAGACGGGACTCGCCGCCGCGCGGCGAGGCTGACGCGGCGGGTCGCGCGTGACGGCGGGCACCGGGGGTGAGGCCGCGCCGTACCGGCTCGAGTGGCGAGACGGGCTCGCGCTGGTCCGGCTCACCTGCGGGAAGGCCAACGCGCTCAACCCGGGGAGCCTGGCGGCGATCGAGAGGGCCCTCGACGAGGCGGCCGGCGGCGGCGCGCGCGGCCTCGTCCTCACGGGCTACGAGCGCTTCTTCTCGGCCGGTCTCGATCTCGTCACGCTGTACGGGGTCGAGCGCGCCGCCATGGACCAGTTCATGGCGCGGTTCGACGCGGTGATGCTGCGGGTTTTTGCGTTTCCCCGTCCCGTGGTGGCCGCCGTCGGGGGCCACGCCGTGGCGGGGGGCGGGATCCTCGCGCTGGCCTGCGACGCGCGGGTGATGGGGGCGACCGCCGGGCGGTTCGGGCTGAACGAGATCCGGCTCGGCGTGCCGTTCCCCGCCTCGGCGCTCGAGATCGCCCGCCACGCCGTCCCGGCGGGGTCCGTGGAGCGGGTCCTTTACGAGGGGGAGCTCCACGAGCCGCGGGACGCTCGGGCGCTCGGCCTCGCCACGGACGTCGTGGACGGCGACGTCGTGGAGGCCGCGCACCGCGCGTGCACCCGGCTGACGGAAGCGCCGACGGGCGCCTTCGCGGCCATCAAGGCGGCGCTCAAGGCGCCGGCCCTGGAGCGGGCGCAGGCCACGCTCGGGCCTCTGCGGCGCGCGTTCGTGGATGCCTGGTACGCGCCGGACGGCCGGCGCCTCATCGGGGAGGCCCGAGCCCGATTGGGAGGCTGACCAGC
The DNA here is from genome assembly GCA_963812945.1 of uncultured Candidatus Rokubacteria bacterium. Taxonomy (GTDB): domain Bacteria; phylum Methylomirabilota; class Methylomirabilia; order Rokubacteriales; family DASRDR01; genus DASRDR01. The sequence goes on from CAWEXD010000008.1 coordinate 791,360, forward strand.
ATGGACATCGAGGCGATCACGGAGTCGATCTGGGCGCACACCATGCGGCGGAGCTACTTCCCCGCGGAGTGGAAGGGACGGCTGACGGTCGACCAGGCTTATCGCGTGCAGCTCGGGTTGCTCGATCGCTGGATGGCGCGAGGGGAGCGGCTGGCGGGGTGGAAGGTCGGGCTCACGGCCCCGGTGATCCAGAGGCAGTTCGGGATGCACGAGCCGGTCATGGGGTTCCTGTTCGAGAGCGGCCACCGCGACACCGGGGTTCGGTTCCAGCATGGCGAGCTGATCGAGCCCGGCTTCGAGAACGAGCTCTGCCTGACCGTGGGGGTACCACTCCAGGGGCCCGGTGTCACGCCCGCCGAGGCGCGTGCCGCCATCACAGCCGTCCAGCCGGCGTTCGAGATCATCGAGGGGCGAGGCGATTTCCGGGCCGACGTCTCGCTAGGGATCACCGACGACGAACAACAGAAGGCCTTCGTCACCGGCCTGTCCATGTCCCTGCCGCCGGGGTGGGAGCCAGCCCAGACAACGGTGGAGGTCCTCATCAACGGCCGGCGGGTCGACCACGCTATCGGCAGCGAGGAGACGGGTCATCCGGTCCGCGCGGTGGCCTGGCTTGCCAACAAGCTTGCGGAGTTCGGACGGCGGCTCGAGCCCGGCCATCGGATCATGTCGGGCTCCTTCACCAAGCAGTACCCGATCGCGCGCGGCGACTGGATCGAGACGCGGTTCACGCCGTTCGGGGCCGTCCAGGCGACGTTCGACTAGCCCCCGGTCAGAGTCGGACGCCGCCGGCTCGGGCGTCCGTCCGCTCGGACCCATGCCGAGCCGCCATCAGGGGACCGATCCGATCAGGTTCAAGGGGGGCTCGCCCTCCGAGACGCGGCGGATGTTCTCCGCGATGAGGCTTGCGCGCGCCTCGAGCATCCCCTCGGTCCAGCCCGACACGTGCGGGGTCATGAGCACGTTCGGCAGCTCGTGGAACGGGTGCCGGGCGGGCAGGGTGGCTCCGGGGCCGGCGGGGTACTGGTACCAGACATCCAAGGCGGCGGCCGCGATCGTGCCCTCGGTGAGCGCGCGGTAGAGCGCCTCCTCGTCGACGATCTCGGCTCGCGCCACGTTGACGAGGACGGTGGACGGCTTCATCAGTGAGAGCTCACGCTGGCCGAGCAGGCCGCGGGACTCCGGAGTCAGCGGGAGCGTGATCACCAGGTAGTCGGCCCGCCGGAGGATCTCGTCCAGAGCGTCAGGTCCGCCGAGGAAGTCCGGCGCGACGGCGGCGGCCTGGGTCGAGCCGCGCCGGATGGCCCAGACGGCCATCTCGAACGCCCGGGCCCGCCGGGCCACGGCCTGTCCGATCCGCCCGTACCCGAGAATGCCGACCGTCTTGCCGGAGAGCTCGGGCCACGGTGGAGGCGTCGAGCCCGCGGCCCACTGGCTCTCCCACTCCCCGCGCCGCAGGCGAGCGTCGAGGCGCAGGAAGCTGCGGCTCACCGCGAGCATTGCTCCGATCACGTACTCCGCGAGCCCACCTCGTGGCCGTGGACGTTGGCCAGCCAGGCGCCGGCCGGGAGCGCCGAGCGGTCGATCCGGTCGAGCCCGGCGCCCGGCACCTGCACGAGCTTGAGCCGTCGGGCCGCGGCGCCCATCTCGCGCGTGAACGCGAGCGTGACCAGAACGTCCACGTCGGCCAGGACCGAGGCGACCCCGGTCTCGCCGTCCATGACGACGTCGCAGGGGACTTGGAGATGGGCTCGCACCCGCTCCTCGAGCCGGGCGGCGAACGTTCCGGCAAAGGCGACGCGAAGCATTGCGGTTCCCTTCTCGTGGTCGTGTCGGAGGTGAGGACCTCTTCACCATGCGGGCAATGGTGGCCCGGCTCAATTACCTGGCAGGTAGGGGGCGTGGCAGCTGACGCACCAGGCGAGAGGCCAGGAGACGCGCTGGGCTCGAGCCTGCAGGCTCCTCCGCGCATCGATGTGGACAAGCGATTGAAAATATTGACTGATCGTCTCGGATCCGCCCGGTGGAGCTACTCGGCGTTGACACGGGTGCCGGCCCAGCCGTATGGTAATACTCTAATCCCGATCGACAAATGACCATGATAAAGGAGCAAATGATGGCGAGGGGGCTGAGCGGACCCATCGGGATCCTGGACGAGCACCCGGAGTGGTCGCGCCGGCTCCTCGACGAGCTCGACCGGCGCGGGCTCCCGTGGGAGAAGATCGACCACTCGAGCCACGCTTTCGACCCGCGGGACCGGCGCGCCCGCCACGCGGTCATCGTCAACCGCACGAGCCCGTCCTCCCACACACGCGGCCATCGAGGCGTGCTGTTCTACGCGGAGGCCTTGCTGTCTCACTACGAGTCCCTCGGGATCCCGGTCGTGAATCCTGTCGCCGCGTATCGCTTCGAGAAGTCCAAGGCGCTCCAGCTCGGGCTCTTCGAGCGCGTGGGCGCCCGCTATCCCCGCAGCCTGGTCGTGAACCACCCGATCCGCGCGCTGGCCGCGCTCGACACGCTGCGGCTGCCGGTGGTCGTGAAGCCGAACGTGGGCGGGTCGGGGGCGGGTATCGTGCGGGTGGACTCGAAGGCGGAGCTCGAGTCGGCGCTCGCCCGCCTCGATCTCGGCCCGGACGGCACGGCGCTGGTCCAGGAGTATGTGGAGTCCACGGAGGGTGCGATCGTCCGGATCGAGGTCCTGGGCGGCGAGTACCTGTACGCGATCCGCATCGTGCGCGATCCCGGTGCCGGGTTCAATCTCTGCCCGGCCGACATCTGCCAGGTGCCCGGCGGCGCGGCCGCGGCGAGCGCTGACCTCGGGGCGGGCCCGGTGAGCGCGCCGGCGGGTCTCACGGTCACCCGGTTCGACCCGCCGGCGGAGGCGATCGAGACCGTGATCCGGCTGGCGCGCGCGGCGTCCATCGACGTCGGCGGCGTGGAGTATCTGGTCGGGAAGGCCGATCGGCGGATCTACTACTACGACGTCAACGCGACGTCGAACTTCGTCGCGAACGCGGAGGCGGTCGTCGGCTTCGACCCGACGGCGCGGTTCGCTGACTACATCGTCCGCCGGGCGCTCGAGCGCCGGGAGCCGGTCGCGGCCTAGTAGGCGAGGGCCCAGCCGTCGCGGCGTGGGTCGGAGCCGGCCATCAAGAGGCCGGTTCCCGCGTCGCGGCGGATGATCTCCACCGAGCACGGCCCGTCGAGGTCGCCCAGGTCGACGACCGGGTGCCCCCGGGCGGCCAGCTCCGGGCGGACCTCCTCCGGGAAGCGCGCCTCCAGGTTGAGCGCGTCCGGGCAGTCGTGCGGCCAGTTCGCGTCCTGACCGGGCTGGGTGCTCGACCACCGGGGCATCTCGGCCGCCTGCTGGGGGTCGTAGCCGAGGTCGAGCATCGCCGTCAGGACCTGCAGGTTCACCTGCACCTGGTAGTCGCCGCCCGGCGTGCCGAGAACGGCCCAGAGCTCCCCGCCTTTGAACACCATGGCCGGGTTCATCGTGTGACGGACCCGCTTGCCCGGCGCGAGGCGGTTCGGATGGTCCGGCTCGAGGTGCCACGGGCCCATGCGGTTGTTCAGGAGGATGCCCGTGTCGCCGGCCGTCACGCCGGAGCCGAAGGCGCTGTTGATGCTCTGGATGCCGGACACCGCGTTGCCCTCGCCGTCCACCACGCAGAAGTAGGTGGTGTCTCCGGCCACCGTGGCGGCGGCCACCCGCGCGGGCGCCGCCCGCTTCGGGTCGATCTCCGCCGCCCGGCGGGCGAGGTAGGCGGGCGAGAGGAGCTCGGCGAGCGGCGCCTCCACGAAGCGCGGGTCGCCGCTCCAGCGCTCGCGGTCGGCGAAGGCGAGCTTCTTCGCCTCGACCAGCGTGTGGACGAGGTCGGCGGAGAGCGCGCCCATGGCGGCGAGGTCGAAGTGCTCGACGATGCCGAGCTCCTGCAGGAGCACCCAGCCCATGGAGTTCGGCGGGGCTTCCCGGACCGTGTACCCGCGGTAGTCGAGCGCGATCGGCGCCTCGGCGTCGGCTCGGAAGGCCGCGAGATCCTCCGCGGTGAGGAGCGCCCCCGCCTCGCGGCACCCCGCTGCCAGCCGCCGCGCCAGCCCGCCCCGGTAGAACGCGTCCGCGCCCTCCCCGGCGAGCTCTTCGAGGGTCCGGGCCAGGGCCGGCTGGTCGATCGGCGTGCCGACCCGCGGGGCCTGCCCGTCGCGGAGGAACACGGCGCGGCTCCGAGGGTCGGCTCCGAGGGACGCGACCTGCTCGCCGGCGAAGTGGCGGTAGGCGCGCGTGACGCCGAACCCGTCCCGCGCGTAGTGGAGGGCGGTCTCGAGGAGCGACCCCCAGGGCCGCCGGCCGAAGCGGGCGTGCATCGCGCCCCAGGCCCCGACCGAGCCCGGCACCGAGACGGCGAGGGGTCCCGACAGCGGGATGCCGCCCGCATAGCGTTCGGGGGTGGCCGCCCGCGGCGCGGGGCCGGTCCCGTTGAAGACCAGTGCCTCGCCGGTCCGGCGGACGTGCACGTGGTAGAACCCGTCGCCGCCGAGCCCGGACATGAACGGCTCGACGACCGACAGCGTGGCCGCCACCGCGACCGCGGCGTCGACGGCGTTGCCGCCCGCCTGGAGCGCGAGGAGCCCGGCCTGGGTGGCGAGGGGGTGGTTCGAGGCGACGGCGCCCCGCCGCCCCATGATCAGCGGGCGATACGACCGCGGGCCTTCGTAGGCCATCAGCCTCTCCGGGGTCGGCGGCCGAGAGACCCTAGACCGGCACGGTCCAGCCGCGGGCGTCGGGCACGCGCGCGTACTGGATGTCCACGATCGCGTCGTAGAGCTTCTGCGTCAGCTCGCCGGTCCGCCCGGTGCCGATGACGAGGCGCTCGCCCTTGTAGGCGAGCTCGCCGACGGGGGAGATCACGGCGGCGGTCCCCGTGCCCCACACCTCGCGCAGCGTCCCGTCGTGCGCGGCGCGCACCACCTCGGCGATGTCGATCGGGCGCTCGGAGACGCGGACGCCCCACTCGCGGAGGAGCGTCAGCACGGAGTCGCGCGTGACGCCGGGCAGGATCGTGCCGGTCGAGAGCGGCGGGGTGAGGACCTCGTCGCCGATCCGCATCATGATGTTCATGGTCCCGACCTCGTCGATGTACTTCCGGTGGGCGCCGTCGAGCCAGAGCACCTGCGTGAACCCGGCGTGGTGCGCCTCCTCGGAGGCCGCCAGGCTGGCCGCGTAGTTGCCCCCGGTCTTCGCCCCGCCGATGCCGCCTTCCACGGCGCGCACGTACTTGTCCTCGACGCGGATCTTGACCGGGTTCATGCCTTCCTTGTAGTACGCGCCGACGGGAGACAGGATCACGAAGTAGAGGTACTGCTTCGCCGGGCGGACTCCGAGGAACGGCTCGCTGGCGACGATCGTCGGCCGGATGTAGAGCGCCGTGCCGACGCTCGAGGGCACCCAGTCCTGCTCGAGGCGCACCAGGTCGACCAGCGACTGGAGGCCGAGCTCCGGGTCCATGTCCGGGATGCAGAGGCGGCGGGCCGACATGTTCATCCGCTCGACGTGCTTCTGGGGCCGGAAGAGCCGGACCCGGCCGTCCTTGCCACGGAACGCCTTCAGCCCGTCGAAGATCGCCTGCGCGTAGTGGAGCACGGCGGCGGCCGGGTCCAGGCTGAGGGGCCCGTAGGGCTCGATCCGCGGATCGTACCAGCCCTTCTCCTCCTGGAAGTCGGCGATGAACATGTGGTCCGTGAAGACGGTGCCGAACCCGAGCTCCTGGTCCTTCGGCTTCGGCTTCTTGTGGGTCGCGCGGGTGATCCGGATGGGGTGACTCATGGTCGTCCTCGCTGGCACCTCGCTCGGCGGTGTATCGATCCCGCAACCCGGGCTCGATGCGTCAGTCTAGCACGATCGCTACCGTCTCTGGCGTCGCTGGCGCCGCCGGCGGCGCGGGCTTCGGGGCCGCAGCGGCGTGCTATCATCCGCGCGTGCCAGGGTCATCTCCGTCCCGAACGAGTCGGGCGCGCGGCGGGTCTGTTCGCCTCGCGGTCCTCGGAACCGCCACCGTCCCCCGCTGTCCAGGAGGCCATCCATGAAGGGCGCTGCCGCCGTCGCCGAGATTCTCAAGCGTGAGGGAGTCGAGTTCCTGATCGGCTACCCCGTCAACACCGTCATCGAGGCCTCGGCGCAGGCCGACATCCGGACGATCATCGTCCGCCAGGAGCGCACGGGCATCCACATGGCCGACGCCGTGAGCCGGGTGACCTCGGGCGACCGGATCGGCGTGTTCACGATGCAGCACGGCCCCGGCGTCGAGAACTCGTTCGGCGGCGTCGCCCAGGCCTACGGCGACTCGGTCCCCATCGTGATCATCCCCGGCGGCTACCCCCGCCGCCTCACCAACGTGCCGCCCAACTTCAACGCCTTCCTGAACTACCAGCACGTGACGAAGTCGGCGGAGCAGGTGATCATGGCCGACGCGATTCCGGACGCGATGCGCCGGGCCTTCACGCAGGTCCGGAACGGCCGTCCGCGCCCCGTGCTGGTCGAGATCCCCGTGGACCTCATGACCGAGGAGGTGCCCGAGCCGCTCGATTACGTGCCCGCCCTCCGGACGCGGGTGGCGCCCGACCCGGTCGCCGTCAGCGAGGTCGCGCGGATCCTGGTTGCCGCCGAGCGACCGGTGATCTACGCAGGCCAGGGCGTCCACTACGCCAAGGCGTGGGAAGGCCTCCGGGCGCTCGCCGAGCTCCTGGAGTGCCCGGTCACCACGAGCCTCGAGGGCAAGAGCGCGTTCCCGGAGACCCACCCCCTGTCGCTCGGCTCGGGCGGTCGCTCGGTCCCGAAGGCCGTCCGCCAGTTCCTGGACGACGCCGACGTGATCTTCGGCGTCGGCTGCAGCTTCTCCACGACGAACTACGGCGTGAAGATGCCGAGGGGCAAGCGGATCATCCACTCGACGCTCGATACGGCGGACCTGTCGAAGGACGTGCGGGCCGATCACGCCCTGATCGGCGACGCCGGTCTCGTGATCGACGCCCTCCTCGTGGAGATCAAGGACCGTCTCCACGGCAAGGCCCGGGGCCGCTCGGGCTCCGTGACCGAGCGCATCCGCGAGACGAAGTCCGCGTGGCTCGCCCAGTGGATGCCGCGACTGACCCAGGCGACGAAGCCCCTGTCGCCGTACCGCGTGATCTGGGACCTGCTCCACACGGTGGACGTCTCCCGGACGATCATCACGCACGACGCGGGGAGCCCGCGGGACCAGCTCTCGCCCTTCTGGGAGTGCGTGACGCCGCTCTCCTACATCGGCTGGGGCAAGACGACCCAGCTCGGCTACGGCCTCGGGCTCGCCATGGGCGCGAAGCTCGCCCATCCCGACCGGCTCTGCGTGAACGTCTGGGGGGATGCGGCGATCGGCTTCACCGGGATGGACTTCGAGACCGCGGTGCGCGAGCGGATCCCCATCATGTCGGTCCTGCTGAACAACTTCTCGATGGCGATCGAGCTGAAGATCATGAAGACCGCGACCGAGAAGTACCGGAGCACGGACATCTCCGGGCACTACGCCGACATGGCGAAGGCCTTCGGCGGATACGGCGAGCGCGTGTCGGATCCGTCGGAGATCGTGCCGGCGATCCGCCGCGCGATGCGCAAGACGGAGGAGGGCGTGCCCGCGCTGCTCGAGTTCATCACGGAGAAGGCCGAGGACTTCTCCATCCACTAGGCGCGGCGCCGCGCGCTCGTGGCGGGAGGCGGGGGTCTCGGGGCGGTGGCGCTCGGCCTCGCGTCGGCGGCGAGCTGGGGCGGCGGGGACTTCGCCGGCGGGCTCGCGAGCCGGCGGGCGAGCGCGTCGGGCGTGGTCATCGCGTCGCAAGGGGTCGGCATCGCGCTGCTCGTCCTCCTGGCGGCCGCCACTGGCGAGGGGATGCCCGCTCCGGGCCAGCTCGGGTGGGCGGCCCTCGCCGGTGCCAACGGCGCCCTGGGGCTCTACGCCCTCTACACCGCGCTGGCATCCGGGCGGATGGCGATCGCGGCGCCGGTGTCGGGCGTCGTGGCGGCGGTCGTGCCCGTCCTCGTCGGCGCCGCCGTCGAGGGGCCGCCCGGCGCGCTCCGGCTCGTGGGTTTCGGCCTCGCGCTGGTCGGCGTGTGGCTTCTCGCGGCGCACGCCGGGGGTGTTCGGGCGGCAGGCTCGCGGGAGCTCCTCCTGCCGGTGCTCGCCGGGGTGAGCTTCGGGCTGTTCCTGGTCTTCATCGACCGGGCGGCGACGACGGGCGTCCTGTGGCCGCTCACGCTCGCGCGTGCGACGTCGATGGCCGTCCTCACGGCGATCGGCGGCGTGACCGGAACGCTCCGGCTCCCCGGGCGGGCCGCGATCGGGCTCACCACCCTGGCCGGCGTCCTCGACACCGGCGGGAACGCGTTCTTCGCGCTCGCCGCCCAGGCCGGGCGGTTGGACGTCGCCGGCGTGCTGTCGTCCCTCTACCCGGCCTCCACCGTCGCCCTGGCTTGCCTGCTGCTCGGGGAGCGTCTGACCCTCCGTCAGACGGTGGGCGCCACCGCGACCCTCGCCGCCATCGCCTGCGTGGCCGCATGAGTCCACAGGCCGCCACAGGCCGAAGGCCGTCCCATCGAGACCGTCCGATCAACTCGCGCGAAGCCTGGGTGGCCCAGTGAGCGAGGCCACCGTGGTCGCGGTCGTCGGCGCGCCGTACGACGGCGCGGCGACGCTCGGCTGGCCGGGCGCGCGCTACGCGCCCGACGAGGTGCGGCGGCATCTCGGCTGGATGCGGATGCGCGTGCAGGACGACCACATCTACTGGGTGGACGAGGACCGCGTGGTGCCGTGGCGGGCGGAGCAGCTCGTGGACGCCGGCGACGCGCTCGTCGTGCCGCACGACCTCACGGCGACGCTCGCCGCCGTGCGGGCCAAGACCCGGGACGAGGCCGCGGCCGGCCGGATCCCCGCGGTGATCGGCGGGGACGACTCGATCCTCTTCCCGGCGGTGGCGGGCGTGCACGACGCCGTGACCGGGAGCCTCGCCATCGTGCACCTGGACGCCCACCTGGATCTCCTCGACGAGTCGCCCGCCCAGGGGCGCTACAGCCAGTCGAGCGGGATGCGCCGCGCCCTCGAGCTCCCGCGCGTCGAGCCGCGTCTCTCGGTCCAGGTGGGGACGCGGAGCTTCAACTTCCCCAGCTCGAAGCGCTTCATCGACGAGGTGGGGCTGACGGAGCTGCCCGCGAAGCTCGTCGCCCGCCACGGGCTCGACTGGACGCTCGCGCGGATCCGGGAGGTCGTCGCCGGCGCGGACCACGTGTTCCTCAGCGTGGACCTCGACGTCCTCGACCCGGCCCACGCGCCCGGCGTGGGCTGGCACGAGCCGGGCGGGCTCACGAGCCGGGAGCTCCTCGACCTGGTCGTCGCGCTGGCGCCGTCCGTCCGCGGCTTCGCGCTGAACGAGCTCAACCCGATGACGGACGCGCGGGCGCAGTCGAGCATCCTCGCCGCGAACCTGGTCTTCCAGTTCGCGGTGGCCGCCGCGCAGCGACCCGGCTAGTCCTGGAGGCGGGCCTCGACCGCGTCGAGGCGCGCCTGGAGGTCCGCGATCTGACGCCTCAGCTGATCGACGCTCTGCCCGATCGCTTCGCGCTGGGCCTGCTCGCTGCCGGCCAGGGTCTCGACGCGCCGGAGCGTCTGGACGATCGCGAAGTACTCGGCCTCGAGGCGCTCGAGGCGTCGGTAGAGCTCGTCGAAGTGGCCGAGGATCTCCCGGAACTGCTCCTCGGACCGGCGCTCCAGCGCGGTGAACCGCTGGTCGATCTCCGCGAACTGCGTGCCGAGGAACTCGACCAGCCGGCGATACTCGCTGTCCGTCATCCGAGTCCTCCCGGGCGCCAGGGAGCCCTACCATAGCACCACTCGAAGACGTGCAAGACGGCTGCCCGTGTCGGCCCTCTGGAAGCCCCGGAGAATTTCAGCCGACCTGACCGCCTCGCCTGGGGCAGCTGCTGCCGTTGCGGAACAGGGTGTAGGCGAACGGAGACATGGCGCGGCTGCGAGGGGCCCATCAGGGTCGGCGGGCTTCGGGTGTCGCCGGGATGGACGGTGAGCACCCGGCCGGGGGTGACCTCAGCCGACCAACTGGTACGCGCGCTCGATGTTGGCGAGGACGAGGGTCCGCCAGGGGCGGTAGGTGCCGCCCTCGCGCGTCAGTGCGGCCTCGTACTTCGGGGCGAGCGCGTCCCGCACGCGCTCCTTCGTCTCGTCGAGGGTCGCGCCCGCCCAGAGCTCCTTCCGGACCGCCTCGACCAGATCCTCGACGTAGCTGCGGAAGGTGCGGAGCCAGTCGCGGCCCGCGACCTGACCATGGCCGAGGATCATCTGGTCGAAGTCGAGCTGCTCCAGCCGGCGGAGGGTGCCCGGCCAGTCCTGCGGGTAGCCGTCGCCCATGAAGGGGGTCCAGCCGATCACGGCGTCCCCGGTCACCACGACTCGCTCCTTGGGAAGATAGACGAACACGTCGCCCTCGGTGTGCGCCCGCCCGAGGTGGAGCAGATGGATCTCGCGGTCCCGCTGGATGATCCGCATGGCGCGCTCGAAGGCCATCGTGGGGAGGGCGGGCCGGAGGGCGCGGATCTCGGCGAGATACTGCTCGGCCTGGCGGAGGCTCGAGCCGAGCTCGGCCCGCTGGTCGGCGCTCGTGGCGGCGGCGAGCTGCGCCCGCAGCCCGTCGATCTCCGCGGGCATCTGGCGGACGTGGTCCTGGATGCGCCGGAGGCTCTTCTGCGCCATGGCCTCGCGGGTGATGTCGTTCGTGATCACCTCGACGTGGCCGTAGGCGGACGGGTAGGCCTCGTTGCCCTGCCAGTGGTCCCAGTGGAAGTGAGTGTTGACCACGTATCGCACCGGCTTCGGCGTGATGCCCCGCAGGCGCTCGAGGACGACCCGCGCTGCGGACGGCTTCGAGTGGGAGTCGACCACGAGGACGCCGTCGTCCGTCTCGATGAGCGCCGTGTTGCAGTTGACCTTGTACGCGCGCGCGGCCACGGCGACGTGGACGCCGTCCGTCACCTTCTGAACGTCGAAGAGGGTGTCGTCGCCGCCCGAGCAGCCGTCGATCATGCTGAGACCTCCGCGAGGACGGGTGAGGGTCGAGGCGGCGGCGCGGGCAGGCTTGCCACCGGGCCGGGCGCCGCGCCCAGTATAATCGCGCGGGAGGCGCGAACGGCTCGGCATGGAGACCCCCGGCCTGGGCTCGCTGAAGACCCGTCTCGTCCTGCCGCTTTCGCTGGTCGTCGGCGTGGTGATCGTCGGCACGCTGGGCTACCGCTGGCTCTGGCGCGGGATCGGGGGCACCTGGCTGGACGCGCTCTTCATGACCGTGACGACGATCACCACCATCGGGTACGGCGAGGTGAAGCCGCTCGACGGGGCGGGGCGGATCTTCACCATGGGGGTCGCCGTGGCCGGGATCGGCGCCTTCTTCTACACGTTCAGCGTGGTGCTCGACCATCTGGTGGCAACGGGTGTCGCAGATCCCCGGGGGAGGCGCAGGATGGAACGGCGCATCGCGGAGCTGGAAGGGCACGTGATCGTGGCGGGGCTCGGGCGCGTGGGCCGGCAGGCTGCGGCGGAGCTGGCCGGGGCCGGGACCTCGTTCGTCACCCTCGATTCCGGCCCGGCGGCGGCGCGGTTCGCCGAGGAGCGCGGCTACCTGCTCGTGGCGGGCGACGCCACGGAGGACCCGGTGCTGGAGCGCGCCGGGGTCCGGCGGGCCCGCGGGCTCATCGCGACCACCGCCAACGACGCCACCAACATGTACATCGTCCTGTCGGCGCGGGTGCTGAACCCGGCGCTCCGCATCGTGGCGCGCGCCGCCGACGAGGCCAGCGTGCCGAAACTCCTCCGGGCCGGCGCCGACCGGGCCATCAGCCCCTACGCGATCGGCGGGCACCGGCTGGCGCATCTGATCCTGAGCCCCGCGGTCGTCGACTTCTTCGAGACCGCGCTGAAGCGCGGTCAGGAGGCGCTCGCGATCGAGGATCTCGCCCTGCCGCCGGCGAGCGCGGCGGTGAGCCGGACCCTCGAGGCGCTCGCGGTCCGCCAGGCCACCGGGGCCTCCGTCCTCGCGGTGCTGCGCGAGGGGGCGCCGATCACGAACCCGCCGCCGGATCTCATACTGGAGACGGGCGATCGGCTCCTCGCGCTCGGGACGAGCGACCAGCTCGAGCGGCTCGAGAAGCTGATCGCGTCGGGATAGAACGAGCCGGGGGCCGGCAGGCCCGCGGCGAGCCACCGAGAGGAGGGCTGCTGATGGAGTACCGTGCGCTGGGACAGACCGGGCTCCGCGTGTCCGCGCTGGGGTTCGGCTGCGGCAACGTCGGGGGCCTCATGGTGCGGGGCACCCCGGCCGACCGGGAGCGGGCCGTGGCACGAGCGCTCGAGCTCGGCGTGAACTTCTTCGACACCGCGCCGGCCTACGGCGACGGCGTGTCGGAGGAGCATCTCGGGCAGGTGCTCCAGGCGCTCAAGCCCGAGTGCCTGGTCGCGACGAAGGTCCGTCTGGGCCCGGAGGGGCTTGCGGACCCCGCGGCGGCCGTCACGCGCTCGCTCGAGACGAGCCTCCGGCGGCTCCGGCGCGATCGGGTCGACCTCCTCCAGCTCCACGACCCGGTCCGCGCGACCCGCGGGGCGGGGGAGCCCGGGGCGGCCGAGGTCCTCGAGCGGATCCTCCCGGCGTTCGAGGCGCTGCGGCGTGCCGGCAAGGTCGGCTTCGTGGGGATGACGGCGATCGGCGACACGCCGGCCGTCCACCGCGTCCTCGGCTCGGGCCAGGTCAGCTCGGCGCAGGTGTGCTTCAACCTCCTGAACCCGAGCGCCGGCTTCGCCGTCCCGCCGGGGTTTCCGGCCCAGGACTTCGACCGGCTTCTCACCCTGACCCGCGCGCACGGGGTCGGGGTGATCGTGATCCGTGTGCTGGCGGGCGGGGCACTGTCGGGTGAGCTCGCGCGGCACCCGATCGCGGTGCCGTCGGTCGACCCGATCTCGACGGGCCCGGACTACGCCACGGATGTCGGACGGGCTCGCGCCCTGCGAAGGCTCGTGGAGGAGGGCCACGTCCAGAGCCTGGTCGAGGCGGCCCTCCGGTTCCCCCTGGGCTCGGAGGCGGTGTCGACCGTCCTCCTGGGCTACTCGACCCTCGAGCACCTCGAGGCGGCGGCCGCCGCCGTGGCGAAGGGGCCGCTGCCGCCGTCGGCCTTCGCGCGCCTGGCGGCCTCCTGGGCGGAGATGGCGCGGTCCCGCTGACCACCCACGGCTGACTGCCGCGCCCACCGCGCCCACCGCGCCCACCGCGCCCACCGCGCCCACCGCGATTGACGGCCGGCACCCGGCCCGCCTACTCTCGCCCCGTGGAGCCAAGGCCTGCCGAGTCGCACGCGGGCGTGCCCGCCACGGGGCGAGACGACGGGATCACGGCCGTCTCGTCGGTGGCCTACGGCTTCATGGGCTCCCAGGCGCTGTTCGCCGCGCTCGAGCTCGGGCTCTTCACGGAGCTCCACGCCGGGCCAGGCGACCTCGTGGCGCTCGCCCGGCGCCTCGGAGCCGAACCCCGTCCGCTCCGCGCCCTTCTCGAGGCGTGCGTGGCCACGGAGCTCCTGCAGCGTGACGGGGACCGCTATCGCAACAGCCCCGGCGCCGATCGCTACCTGGTTCGCCACGCTCGCGGCTACGTCGGGGACTACTATCTGCGGCAGATCGCCACGACCCTCTATCCCCAGGTCCCGGCCGCCCGCGCGGTCGTCGGGGGCCGGCCCGGCGGGACCTACGCGGCCTTCCTCGACGACCCCGCCCGCGTCGAGGAGTTCATCCGCGGCCAGCACGCGGGATCGTCGGGCCCCGCGTACCTCTTCGCCAAGACCCACGACCTGGCGCCCTACACGTGCCTCCTCGACCTCGGCGGCGGCTCCGGCGCGTTCTCGATCGAGGCGGTACGCCGGCATGCGCTGTCGGCGATCGTCGTGGACCATCCTTCGGTAGTTGCCGTGGCGCGACAGATCATCGCGGAGGCGGGCCTCGCCGAGCGGATCCGTTGCGTCGCTGGCGACGTCGTCACCGGGCCCTGGCCGGCGGGGGCGGACCTGATCCTCCTGTCGTACGTGGTCAGCTCCTACGGCCCGGCCATTCTCCGGGATCTGCTCGCCCGAGCCCGAGCCTATCTGCCGGCCGGGGGCGGGCTCGTCATCCACGACTTCGCCCTCTACGGGGATCGGCCCGGCCCGCGCAACGCGGCGCTCTGGTTCTTCGCGAATCTCGCCGTGTCGACGACGACGCATCCCCATACGGTCGGCGAGATCACGCGGGCCATGTCGGACGCGGGCTTCGTGGACGTGGCGGCGCGGCCTCACATTCCGGACATCACGTTCGCGTTCACCGGCCGGCGCGCCTAGCGACCCATGGGCGACGCCCTGCGACGGATGGTCAGCCTGGCGGTGATCCTGTGTGCGCTGGCCGGTTTCAGAACTGGCCCGACCGACGCCAGGATTCTCTTCACGATCGGTACCGATGTGCCGCGCAGGGTACAAGCATTTGCCTGGCAAGTGATCGAGACGCGCTGCAACTTCCATCAGTACGAACTGGAGCAGCGTTCGTTCTGGGCCTACGACGCCCGAGCAAGGAGAGTCGACGCCGCCGTCGTCTATTCGATCAAGGTCCTTTCAGACGTGCCCTGGCGGAAGTGGGAACCGCCAGCCTCCATCGAGATGACGGTCCTGGACGATGGGGCCATGCGGCTGACAGGCCTGAAGTCCTCGTTCATCACCTGCGCGCTCTAGAAGACTGCTTCCCGACCCCGAGCCAGGCCTGCGCGAGCCAGACGAACCCGATCGCGACGGCGAGGAGACCGATCCAGGCGAACGGGCGGAGCCGCTCGGGGAGGTCGCCCACGAGGACGCCGGCCAGCGGGATGCCGAGCGCCAGGAGGCCCAGCAGCACCACGATCGCGTAGCCGCGCCGGAAGACGGTGAGCTCGGCGCCGGCCGTCGCCTGCTCGCCGCCCTCGGCGGCCGGATCCGCGGCCTCGGGCTGGCCCCGGAGGCGTTCCGCCGAGAGCACGATCGGGACGGGGCCCGCGAGATAGTACACGCGATACTCGGCCCCCGGGTGAAACGGCTCGAGCTGCTCCACGCTCGGCAGGCGCAGCACCGTCGGGCCGATCCGGATGCGGCAGTCATCGACGGTCTCGGACACGATCTCGGCCGGGCCGTGCGCCACCGGGATCTGCCGGGCGCCCGCCGCGCGCAGGTGACCCCGGCTCAGGACGAATCCGATCAGGATCACCGCCCCCGCGACGGCCGCGGCCACGCCGACGCCGCTCCACGTCCCGCCGGGCGTCTCCAGGCGCCGGTTGAGGAAGGCGACGAAGCCCACGGTCCCCAGCATGACGACCGCGAACACCGCGAGCGAGAGCCGCATGCCCGTCCGGCCGGCGCGGAGGCGCGCTTCCTGCCGCGGGGAGAGTCGGTTCGCGCGGTTGGCGGCGAGGTCGGAGGCCTCGAAGCCGAATGCCTCCCGGAGAGCCCGATCGCCGCTGTCCACCGTCACCCGGTGAGGACGATCCGGCCGATCGGCTGAGGGCGCACCGGCGGCGTCAGTCCCCGGCGTAGAGGCGGCCGAAGTACTCGCGCACCATGCGCTCGGCGGAGAAGCGCGCCGTGGCCATCTCGATCGACGCTCGCATCATCGCCCGCCACCGGGGACGATCCGCGTAGGCGGGCAGCACCTCGGCCTCCAGCACCTGGAGGAGCGCGGTGTGATCGCGCGCATCGTGCTCCTCCGGACGGTCGCCCTCGGTCCCGTCGCCGATCGCCCACCCGGTCACCCCGTGCTCGCACCCCTCGGGCCACCAGCCGTCGAGCGTCGAGCAGTGCAGGACCCCGTTGAGCGCGGCCTTCATGCCCGACGTGCCGCTGGCCTCGAGCGGCCGGCGCGGGGTGTTCAGCCACACGTCGGCCCCGCGCGTGAGGAGGCGGCCGAGCCCCATGTCGTAGTTCTCGAGGAACACCGCCGAGTCCGGCCACTGCCGGATCGTCCGCACCAGGCGCGTCACCATGGCCTTGCCCGCGCGGTCGGCCGGGTGCGCCTTCCCGGCGAAGACGAGCTGGAGCTGCTTGCCCTTGAGGAGGCGCCCGATCCGCTCGACGTCACGGAGCACGAGGTCCGGGCGCTTGTACGTCGCCGCGCGCCGCGCCACCACGACGGTCGGGACGTCGGCGGCCAGCCGCACGCCCGTGCGCAGCTCGATCTCCGCCACGAGGTCGGCTTTCAGGGCGTGGCGAAGGGCGTCGAGCGCGTCATCGCTCGCGAGGGCGCCGGGGACGCGCGGGTCCTGCCAGGTCGGCACGTGCACGCCGTTCGTGACGTCGATGATCGGCGCCGCGTCGCGCACGTCGGCCCACATGGTCCGGGCCGTCCGGGTGTGGAGCTCCGACACCGCGTTGGCCCGGCGCGCCAGCCGGAGGCCGGCGGCCGTCATGTTGAAGGGGTCCCCGCCGAGCTGCCGCAGCTCGGCGGCGACCAGCTCGCATCCCGCCCCGAGGCGCAGGATGTCGCCGAGCGAGTGGATCTCGTTCCCGGCCGGCACGGGGGTGTGCGTGGTGAACACGATGCGCGCCCGTGCCGCGCGCCACGCGGCCTCGAAGCTGGCGCCAGCTTCCATCTGGGCCGCGATCAGCTCGATTCCGGCGAAGACGGCGTGGCCCTCGTTGAAGTGGAAGGTGCGCACCTCGGGATGGAGCAGCCGCAGCGCGCGGGCGCCGCCGATCCCGAGGAGCATCTCCTGGGCGATCCGGCAGTCGGGCCGGGGGTCGTAGAGCCGCCGCGTGATCCAGTGATCCCGCGGGTCGATCGGCTCGAGGAGGTAGAGGGGCACGATGGCGTAGCGGCCCACGCGCCAGACCCGGCACTCGACGCCACGTCCCGCCACGCGGACCCGCACGCGCACGCCGGTATCGTCGAGGAAGTCGGGGCGGTGCTCGTGCCACTCGTCCACGAGCTCGGCCGACGGATCGAGCCGCTGCGCGGTGTAGCCCTCGGCCCAGCGGAGGCCGACGCCGACGACCGGCAGCCCGAGGTCGTGGGCCCCCTTGAGGAAGTCCCCGGCCAGCACGCCCAGACCCCCCGAGTAGGACGGGAACTCCTGGTGGAGCGCGAACTCCATCGAGAAGTACGCGACGGTCATTCGGGACCCCCCCCACCCCCGACCCCTCCCCCCCGACTGGGGGGAGGGGAGCCTATCCTCGACGTGCCCACGCTGCCCCGGCCCGGCGCAGCCTCGCCCTGCATCGCTCAGGCTGCGCGGAGGCGGCGGAGCAGGGTGGGGAGGAGCAGCACGGCCGCCGCCAGGCCGAGGAGCGTTGCCGAGAGCGGCGACTCCACGAGGACCCACGGAGACCCCTGGCCGATGGCGAGCGCCCGGCGGAGCTGTGTCTCGGCCATGGGACCCAGGATCATGCCGAGGAGCGCCGGCGCGATCGGGAAATCGTAGACCCGCATCGCGTAGCCGGCGAGCCCGACGAGGATCATGAGGACGAGGTCCAGCTCCGAGCTCCCGAGCCCATAGACGCCCACGATGCCGAACACCATGATGCCGCCGTAGAGCCACGGGCGCGGGATCAGGAGGAGGCGGACCCAGAGGCCGACCAGCGGGAGGTTCAGCACGAGCAGGAGCACGTTGCCGACGTAGAGCGAGGCGATGAGGCCCCAGACGAGGTCCGGGTTGTTCAGGAAGAGGAACGGGCCCGGCTGGAGCCCGTAGTTCTGGAACGCCGCGAGGAGGATCGCCGCCGTCGCCGAGGTCGGCAGGCCGAGCGTCAGGAGCGGGACCAGGATGCCGGCCGCGGCGGCGTTGTTGGCCGCCTCGGGCCCCGCGACGCCCTCGATCGCGCCCTCGCGGCCGAACTCCTCGCGCCGGGACGACAGGCGCCGCTCGATCATGTACGAGAGGAAGGTCGGGATCTCCGAGCCACCGGCCGGGAGGGCGCCGATGGGGAAGCCGAGCGCCGTGCCGCGGAGCCAGGGCTTCCACGATCGGCGCCAGTCCTCGCGGGTCATCCAGAGCCCGCCGGCCAGCGGGTTCAGGCGGATCCCGCCGCCGCCGAACCGCGTCGCGACGTAGATCGTCTCGCCGACAGCGAAGAGACCGACCATGACCACGACCAGCTCCATCCCGTCCAGGAGCTCCGGCGAGCCGAACGTCAGGCGGGCCTGACCGGTCTGCTGGTCGATCCCCATCACGCCGAGGGCGAGGCCGGCGAAGAGGGAGACGAACCCGCGGACCCGGGAGGCGCCGAAGACGCAGGAGACCGACATGAAGGCGAGCGCCATCAGGGCGAAGTAGTCGGCGGGGCCGAAGACGAAGGCCAGCTCGGCGATCGCCGGCGCCGCGAACGTGAGCACGATGGTGGCGAGGGTGCCGGCCACGAACGAGCCGATCGCGGCGGTCGCCAGCGCGGCGGCGCCGCGCCCGCGCCGGGCCATGCGGTTGCCCTCCAGCGCGGTCATGATCGCGCCGCTCTCGCCGGGCGTGTTCAGCAGGATCGACGTGGTCGACCCGCCGTACATGGCGCCGTAGAGGATGCCGGCGAACATGATGAAGGCGCCGGTCGGGTTCATCTTGACGGTCACCGGCAGGAGGAGGGCGATCGTGAGCGCGGGACCGATGCCCGGCAGGACGCCGATCGCCGTCCCCAGGACCGAGCCGACGAGGGCCCAGAAGAGGTTCAGGGGCTGGAGCGCCACGGCGAAGCCGTGGCCGAGCTGGGTGAGGGCGTCCATGCCGCTAGATCCTCAGGAGCGGGAATCCCGGCAAGGTGAGGCCCAGGAGCCGGGAGAAGAGGAGCCAGCAGGCCACGCCGAGGAGGAGGCCCACGCCAAGGTCGAGGACGAGCCGGCGCGAGCCGAACGCGCGGGACGTGAGGGCGAACGTGAGGGCTGCGGCGACCGGGAACCCCAGGGGACGGAGGACGAGCACGGGGGTGAGCCCGGCGGCGAGGGTGGTCCAGAACGCCGCCCGGGAGGGCGCCCGGGTCACGTCGGCGTCTTCGGTCTCCTGCGGCTCGAAGCGCTCGCCGCGGGCGATGGCCAGGAGGAGGAGCGCGCCCAGGACCACGAGGCCGGCGCCGATGACGGCGGGAAAGAGGCCAGGACCGATGATGGCGTACGTGGCCGCCTGGGGCAGTGACAGCGCGCCGTAGAGCCAGACGAGACCGAAGAGGACGACGGCGACCCCGAGCCCCCAGGGCCGCGCGGGCGGATGCCCGCCCGTCCCCGGGGGCGGAATGGGGGCTGGCCCGGCCGGGCCGCTCACCGGAGCGGCCGGGCTACTTGACCAGTCCGACCTCCTTGAGCACGGCCGCGATCCGCACGTTCTCGTCCTTCAGGAACCCGCCGAACGCGTCGCCGGAGAGGTAGGCGTCGTCCCAGCCCTGCTTCTTGAGCGTGTCCTGCCACGTCTTCGACTTCGACATCTTGTCCAGCATCCCGATCATGTTCGACCGGCCGGCGGGCGACATGCTGGGGGGGCCCACCAACCCGCGCCAGTTGCCGATGACGACGTTGACACCCGACGCCTTGAGCGTCGGGGCGTTCACGCCGGCCAGAGGCGCGTCGGACGACACGGCGAGGAGGCGCAGCCGTCCCGTGTCGACGTACTGCTTGAACTCGGAGGCCCCCGAGATCGCCGCGGCGAGCTTGCCGCCGGCAACGGCCGCGATCATCTCGCCGCCGCCCTGGAAGGGGACGTAGTTCAGCTTGTCCGCTGGCGCACCGACCGCCTGGCCGATGAGCGCGAGCGTGATGTGGTCGACGCCGCCTGCCGACCCGCCGCCGACCGACACCTTGCCCGGATCGGCCTTGAGCGCGTCGGTGAGGTCCTTCACGGTCTTGAAGGGCGAGCTCGGCGCGACGGCGATCGCGTTGTACTCGATCGTCAGCCGGGCGAGCGGGGTGACCTGCTCGAGGTTCACCTGGCTCTTGTTCGTGAGGATGCCCCCGACCATGATCACGCCCATCACCATCATGGCGTTGTCGTTGCCCTTCATGGTGCTCACGAACTCGGCGAGCCCGATCGTGCCGCCGGCGCCGCCCTTGTTCGTGACCTGGGCCCCTGCCTTGTGGATGCCCTCGGCATCCAGGGCCGCGAGGACGGAGCGTCCCGTCGAGTCCCACCCGCCGCCCGGATTCGCGGGGACCATGAGCTTGATGGGCTCGGCGGCGACGGCCAGCAGCGGCGCCAGCGCGGCGAGCGTGAGGAGCGCGATCGTCTTCCTTCTCATCGGTATCCCCTCCGTTGGAGACCGCGGTCGGACCGGTTCGGACTGTTCGGCGCCCATTCTACCGTAGGCGGCGCTCGTGAGGCGCGGTGCCGTGGGCCGGGCGGCGCCGGCGCGACGACCACCGCTCAGAAGATCCCTCGCGGGCCGCCAGGCTCCGGGGGGAGCGCGCCGGGCGGGAGCGCCGGGTTGAGCTGGCGCACCTGGTCGGGCCGGAGCTCGGCGAGCCCTTCAACGAGGTCCAGGAACTGTCGTCGCGCGCTCGCCGGGAGCCGTCCCTCCGTGAGCGCCTCGAGCTTCCTGACGTAGTCCGGCCAGCGCCACGGCCGCCGGCCGTTCGGGTGAGCGTCCGCCACCAGGCGCTCCTCGCTCACGACCCGGCCGTCGTCGAGCTCGACGTCGACGCGGCCGCCGAACGCCCGCCGCGCGGGGTCCGCCTCGTGATAGCGCGCCGTCCACGGCGGGTCC
Source organism: uncultured Candidatus Rokubacteria bacterium (assembly GCA_963812945.1). Classification (GTDB taxonomy): domain Bacteria; phylum Methylomirabilota; class Methylomirabilia; order Rokubacteriales; family DASRDR01; genus DASRDR01. The sequence goes on from CAWEXD010000008.1 coordinate 812,148, forward strand.
TCGACGGTCCGGATCTTGCGCCAGAGCGCCACGGTGGACGGTCGATGGGCGCGCTCGGGCGCGTAGGAGGCGTCGTGGTGCCAGCGGCCGTCCTCGAGCGCCACCGCGAGGATGTACATGATCGAGTGGTCGAGCGTCTCGCGCGAGGCGTCGGGGTCGTACTTTTCCGGGTCGTTCGAGCCGGACCCGATGACCGTGTGCGTGTGGTGGCTCGTGCGGACCACGACCTCGCGGACGCGCTGGAGATCGCGGGCGTCGAGACGGCGCCGGAGGTCGAACGCGAGATCGATCAGCGCCTGGGCCTGGTACTCCGCCGAGTGCGCCTTCGTGTACGTCTCCAGGATCGCGCGTGGCCGCTCGCCGGGCGAGGGCAGGGTCACGGCGTACTCCGCGCCCGCGCCCGCCAGCATCCAGGCGATGACCCCGTCCTCGCCCTCGTAGATCGGATTCGGCGCGCCCTCGCCGCGCATCGCCCGGTCCACGGCCTCGATCGCGAGCTTGCCCGCCCAGGCGGGCGCCGACGCCTTCCAGGAGGTGATGTCGCCTTTCCGCGACTGGCGCGTCGAGAAGCTCAGGTGCACCGCCTGGTTGACCGCGTGGTAGACGACGGCCGCCTCGAGGCCGAGGAGCGCGCCGAGGCCGGCGGCGACCGCCGGCGCCAGATGGGCCACGTGGTCCTTCTTGTGGGCGTGGAGACAGATCGCCTTGACGAGGCTCACGTGGACCTCGTAGGCGACCGCGATGGCGGTGAGGAGCCGGGCGCCGTCCGCCTCCTTCTGCTGGGCGACGGCGATCAACGGCGGAATGCTGTCGGCGGGATGGGCGTAGTCCGCGGCCAGGAACGTGTCGTGGAAGTCGAGCTCCCGGACGGCGGTACCGTTCGCCCACGCCGCCCACTCGGCGTGGACAGTGGCCGTGGCCGGAATGCCGAAGAGCGTCGCGCCGGCGGGCTTCGGGTGCGCCAGGGCCATCGCCCGCGCCACGGCCACCGGCCTCCGGTCCAGCGCGGCCAGCGCCACCGCCGCGTTGTCCACGATGCGGCAGGCGACCATCTCGCCCACGTCGGGGTCGGTGCCGAGCGCGGGGGCGCCCGCGGCGAAGGCGGCGAGCTTCCAGGCGAGCTGGGCCTCGCACGGGAGGCGCGCCGCCGCCGGATGGACGCGGACCCTATGGACCTCCATGCTCGGGGGCGCGGTCCCGGCCGAGCTGGTCGCCGTGCTCGTCGGGCAGGACGCTCCGGGCGATGCTGTCGTCGAGCGCCTCGTACTCGTGGTAGTGGATCAGCTGGTAGAGCTCCCGGCGGGTCTGCATCCGGTCGACCCATCCCGCCTGGGTGCCGGCGCGGGCCAAATCGGCGTAGAAGGCCGCCATGGCGCCGGCGGCCACGCGGAGCGCCGAGACCGGCCAGATCACCAGCTTGTATCCCAGCCGCGCCAGCTCGTCGGCGGGAAGAAGCGGCGTCCGTCCGAAGTCCGTCATGTTCGCCAGCAGCGGTCCCGGGACGGCGTCGACGAAGGCGCGCAGCTCGTCGGCGGTCCGGAGCGCCTCGGGGAAGATCACGTGCGCGCCGGCCTCCCGGTAGAGCTGCGCGCGCCCGATCGCCTTGTCGAGACCTTCGAGCTCCACCGCGTCGGTCCGGGCGACGATCCGGAGGTGCCGCGCCGCCCTCGCCGCCCCGGCGACCTTGCGGGCCATCTCCTCGGGCGGGACGAGGCGCTTGTCGGAGAGGTGCCCGCACTTTTTCGGCATCACCTGGTCCTCGAGCTGAACGGCCGCCGCGCCCGCGTCCTCGAGCTCCCGCACCAGGCGCATCACGTTGAGCACCTCGCCGTACCCGGTGTCGCCGTCCACGAGGACAGGCAGGCCCGACGCGCGCACGATCGCCCGGGTGGCGCGGGCCAGCTCCTCGAGCGTGAGGATGCCCAGATCGGGCAAGGCCAGGCTCGCCGACACCCCGGCCCCCGAGACGTAGAGCGCCCGGAAGCCCGCCCGCCGGGCCAAGAGCGCGGCGAGCGGATCGTGGGCGCCCGGGAGCCCGAGGATTCCAGGCTCGGCCCAGAGAGCGGCCAGGCGGTCGCCCGCCGGCCTGGGGTCACGCTCGGTCTCGGTGAGCCACGTCATCGGGAGTCAGGCCTCGACATGCGGACATTCTCCACAGTACGCCGCGCGCGGGCAAGCCGCGCGCCCGACCGGGCCCCGGCGGCGGTGAGGAGAGAAGCCAGGCGCGCCAGGGCAGGCTGGCGGTGGGCGGCGGGCCGCCAGACCAGGGTGACGGGCAACGCGGGCACTCCCGCGGGCGCGCTGACGGTGCGATCCCGAGGCGCCTCACTGAGCGCCAGGGCGGGCACCAGCCCGATGCCGAGCCCTCCCGACACGTAGGAGAGCAGCAGCGACACGCTCGGCACGTCGATGGTCGACACCGGGCGGATCCGGGCGTCGGCGAGATACTGGTCGAGCAGCGCGCGGCCGCGACTCTCGGCGGCCAGCCGCAGGATCGGCTCGCGACGCAGGCGCTCGGTGAGCGCCCGCCGCTCTCCTCGCCGCCGCGGGCCCACCCAGACGAACGGCTGGTCGAAGAGGTGGCGGTCCTCGAGCCCCCGCGGAGTGTCCTGGCCCGTGACCACGGCGAGGTCGACGTCCCCGCGCGCGACCAGGCGGACGCCCTCGCGTGAGTGAGCGGTGACGATCTCGAAGCGCACGGACGGCTCCTGGTCGAGCAGGTCGCGGAGCACCGGCGCCAGCAACGCCTTCCCGAGGTAGTCGCTGACCGCCACCCGCAGGGTCGTGGCAGGATGGCCAGCCAGCTCGGAGAGCTGGCCGAACGCAGCCTCGGCCGCGGTCCAGAGCTCTCGCACGACCGGCAGCGCCGCCTCGCCGGTGGCGCTCAGGCGGACACCGCGGCCGGCGCGCTCGAAGAACTTGATGCCGAAGTGAGCCTCGAGCCGCCGGATCTGCTGGCTCACCGCCGACGAGGTGACGTGGCGCTGGCGCGCCGCCGCCCCCACCGAGCCAGTGCGCGCCACCGCCAGCAGCGCCTCGAGCGCGGGGAAGAGGGCGGAGTCGATCATGTAGCATAGGTTATCATTCAGTGCAGAACGTTTCACTGGACTAAACAGTCACGGTCGAGCACGATACGCCTCGCGGCGCTGCCCGCCGGGCGCGAGCGCCTCAAGGAGGACGTCCCCATGGCACGCACGCTGCTCGACAAGGTGTGGGAGGCCCACACGGTTCGAACGCTGCCGTCGGGCCAGACCCAGCTCCTGATCGGCCTCCACCTGATCCACGAAGTGACCACGCCGCAGGCCTTCCAGTGGTTGAAAGACGCGAAGCTCCAGGTCCGCATGCCCGCGCGCACCTTCGCCACCCTCGACCACATCATCCCGACCACGGATCAGAGCCGCCCCTACGCCGACCCCCTGGCGGAGGAGATGGCGGTCCACATGATCCGCAACGCCAAGGACTTTGGCGTGCCGCTCTTCGACATGGCGACGGGCAAGCAGGGCATCGTCCACGTGATCGGGCCCGAGCTGGGGCTGAGCCAGCCAGGCATGACCATCGCGTGCGGCGACAGCCACACGTCCACCCATGGCGCCGTCGGCGCCATCGCGTTCGGCATCGGCACCACGCAGGTGCGGGACGTGCTGGCCACGCAGTGCCTCGCGATGGCCAAGCCCAAACTGCGCCAGGTTCGTGTGGAGGGCGCACTGGCCAAGGGCGTCTACGCGAAGGACGTGATCCTCGCCATCATCAACCAGCTCGGCGTCAAGGGCGGCGTGGGCTACGCCTACGAGTACGCCGGTCCCGTCATCGAGCGCATGACGATGGAGGAGCGCCTCACCGTCTGCAACATGTCCATCGAGGGCGGCGCGCGCTGCGGATACGTCAACCCTGACCAGACGACCTTCGACTACCTCCGCGGCCGGCCGTACGCGCCAGCGGGCGCCGCATACGATCGCGCGGTGACATGGTGGCGGGGCATGGCGACCGAGCCCGGCGCCGCCTTCGACGACGTCGCGCGCCTCGACGGCGCGGCCATCGAGCCGGTCGTGACGTGGGGGATCAACCCGGGCATGTCGGTCGGTGTGAGCCAGCGCATCCCGCCGCCCGAGTCCGCGCCCGAGACCGACCGCCCGACTTTCCGCGAGGCCCTCGCCCACATGGGGTTCGAGGCGGGCCAGCCGATCAAGGGCGCCCGGATCGACGTGGCCTTCATCGGCTCCTGCACGAACGGCCGCCTCTCTGACCTGCGCGCCGCCGCCGAGGTGGCGAAGAAGGGCCAGGTCGCGAAGCACGTGCGCGCGCTCGTCGTGCCGGGCTCCCAGCAGGTCGCGACGGCAGCCGAGGCCGAGGGGTTGCCCGAGATCTTCCGGGCTGCCGGCTTCGAGTGGCGCAAGGCCGGCTGCTCGATGTGCCTCGGCATGAACCCCGACCAGCTCGTGGGCCGCGAGATGAGCGCCTCGTCCAGCAACCGCAACTTCATCGGCCGGCAGGGGAGCCCCACCGGGCGGACGCTGCTCATGAGCCCGGCCATGGTCGCCGCCGCCGCCATCACCGGCGCCGTCGCCGACGTCAGGGAGATCCTGCGATGACCGACTACGCGCGCCGCCTGGTCACGGGCCGCGGCCTCCCGTTGCCCGGGAACGACATCGACACCGACCGGATCATTCCTGCCCGCTTTCTGAAAGAAGTGACCTTCGAGAGCATGGGGGAACACGTTTTCGAGGACGCCCGGAAGCAGAACCCCGAGCACCCGTTCAACTCGCCCGTGTACCAGGGGGCGTCGGTGCTGGTGGTCGGGCAGAACTTCGGCTGCGGGTCCTCGCGCGAGCACGCGCCCCAGGCGCTCATGCGTTGGGGCATCCGCGCCATCGTCGGCGGGTCGTACGGGGAGATCTTCTTCGGCAACTGCACGGTCAACGGCATCCCGTGTCTCGTCGCGGAGCCCGCCGACATCGAGTGGCTCCTGCGCGAGGTCGAGCGGCGCCCCCGCGAGGCCCTGACGGTCGACGTCGAGCGCCAGGAGGTCCGCGTCGGGGACCGCACGATTCGCGCTCGCATTCCCGAGGGCGCGCGCAACCAGCTGGTCTCGGGCGCCTGGAACGCGATGAGCGTGCTGCTGGACGCCGGCGACGCGATCGAGCGCACGGCGCGCGCCCTGCCGTACGTCTCGGGCTTCTGATCGGCCGCGGGCGGCTTCCCGGCCGCGCGGCCCCTGCCGCGTGATCGTGCCGTGATGGCGACCCGCCGTGTCCTGTTCCTCCCCGGTGCTTCGGGCGACGGGCGGTTCTGGCATCCCGTGGCGGAGCGGCTGCCGGGATCCTGGGAGAAGACGTTCTTCGACTGGCCGGGCCTCGGCCACGTGCCATCCCGATCCGACGTCCGCGGGCTCACCGATCTCGCGCGCCTGGTCCAGGACCGGGCCGGCGCCGGACCGGTCGGCCTGGTGGCGCAGTCGATGGGCGGCGTCGTCGCCGCGATGGTCGCGCTGGCCCGGCCCGAGGCCGTCCGCCGCATCGTGCTGACCGCCACATCGGCCGGGATCGACATCGCGCCGTTCTCACCGGAGGACTGGCGCCCGGAGTACGCGGCGGAGTACCCCCGCGCCGCGACGTGGATCCGCGAGGAGCGGCCGGACCTGGCGCCCCGTCTGGCGTCGGTGGCGGCGCCGACCCTTCTCGTTTGGAGCGACGCCGATCCGATCAGCCCGCTCGGCGTTGGCCAGCACCTCGCCGAGCTGCTCCCGCGCGCCGAGCTGGTCGTGCTGCCGGTCGCGGGGCACATGTTCGCCCGCGATCGTGCCGAGCTGGTCGCGCCCCACGTGCTCCGACACCTCGCCGCGGAGTAGGTCCGCCCCATCTCGCGGGTCTGGCGCGTTGCGTCGACCAGCGCTACGCTGCCCCCAGGTGATCACCCTGTTTCGCGGAGGAGGGACCATGCGCAAGAGCGCGATTCTCGTGGGCATCGTCACGGCGATCGTCGGATCGCAGAGTGACGCCTTGGCGCAGAGCTATCCGTTCGCCTGCCGTGGACCGCTCACCGTGGAGTTCGGGCAGAACCACCAGCCAACCCTCACAATGACATTCACCAAAGGCCGCAAGCCCGCGACGGAAGGCGTCGACCCGGGCACGTGCGCCTGGATGGACCGGGGCGTCCGGAGCAACGAGCCGACGTGCCTTCAGCACAGTCCGAGGGACGTCAGCGTGCGGGTGGTGCAGGCGGCGCCCGCCGCCAGGACCGGGACCGGGGCCGCGGCGGAGCCGTTCCGACCCGACGTCGCGGAGTCAGTCCGCCGAGCGCCTACCAGCGGGCAGGCGCAGACGGCGCCGAGCGCGCCCGCAACGCCGCCAGAGTTCCAGATCTCTTCGATCAACGACGCGCCGTATCTGCAGACCATCGCGTCCACGAGCGCGAAGACCCACATCTTTCAAGCGCACTCCAAGGCGGGTCACGTCTGTCTGCAGGTCGAGCGGCTCGGGCCCTAGCCCGACCGCCCCGACGACTACTTCCTGAAGAGGTTGTCGAAGGCGCGGCGGATGTCGGCGGGGCGGGTGGAGTCGGGCGAGGCGTCCCGCTCGATCGTCACGCGGAGCGAGAAGAGAGCGCACTCGTTGCGCGCCTGCTTGTCCGCCAACCGCTCGGGGATGGCCTCCGTGCACTGGAAGCGCTGGCTCGTGTCGAAGTGGGAGCACTGGCGGCAGGCGTGGATCGTCGCCCGGCAGCTCGGGCACTCGACGAGCGACGCAGTCGCGATGGGCAGGGTCTCGCCACAGGCCGCGCAGCGCGACACGCTTCGCTGGGCGAGCATGCCGCCGCTCCGCAGGCCGCCGGAGGGCGGCGGCTCTCGCCGCCGCGGCTCGGGGTCCTGGCCTCGGTAGCCTTGCAGACGGTACTTGCGGTCGGCCATGCGCTGATCGCTCCGGGTCCCACTCTACCCGATGCTCCCGGCACCGCGCGGCCGATTTCGCGTGACCGGGTCAGGGGCGGCGCCCATTGACCAGCCCGTTCGTCCCCGGCCCGCCGCTCCGCGTTGCCGGCGCGCCCGGCGGGGCGCTCGCCGGCCTGACCTTCGCCGCCAAGGACCTCTTCGATGTCGCCGGGCATCCGACGGGCGGTGGCAACCCGGACTGGGCCCGGCGGCATCCCATCCCGACGCGCCACGCCTGGGCGGTGCAGCGCCTGCTCGACGCCGGCGCGACACTGATCGGCAAGACGGTCACCGATGAAGTCTCGCTCGGGATCCTCGGCGAGAATCCGTTCGACGGCACACCCCTCAACCCGAAGGCGCCCGGCCGGGTCCCCGGCGGCTCGTCGTCGGGGTCGGCGTCGGCGGTGGCCCAGGGGCTGTGCGACACCGCGCTCGGCACCGACTCCGGCGGATCGGTCCGCGTGCCCGCGAGCTTCTGCGGGCTTTACGGCATCCGGCCGACTCACGGCCGGCTCGACCTCAGCGGGATGATGCCGCAGGCGCCCAGCTCCGACACGATCGGATGGTTCGCCCGCGACGCGGCCACCTTCGCTCGCGTCTCGGAGGTCCTGCTGGGCGAGCCGATCCCGGACAGCCTGCCGACCCGGCTCGTCATGGCGGTCGACGCGTTCGGCTTCGCGGACGCCGACACCGCTGCTGCGCTCGAGCCGATCGTGCAAAGGCTGTCGACTATCGTCGGGGACGTGCGCGAGGACCTGCTGGCCCCGCCGGGGTTGTCGACGTGGTCGCGCGCGCAGCGGGCGCTCCAGCCCCACGAGGCGTGGCTCACATTCCGGGACTGGCTCGACCGCGACAACCCGCGTCTCCAGTGGAGCGTGGCCCGCGGCCTCGTCCTCGCGAGCGCGATTCCGGAGAGCGAGCGGCGGTGGACCGACTTGATGCGCGCCGAGGCGCGTGCGCGGCTCGCCTGGTTGCTTCCACCGGGGACGATTCTCTGCATGCCGACCACACCGTTCCCCGCACCCCAGAAAGGGCTCTCGGTGGAAACGCTCGACCCGCTGCGCGCGCGAATCAGCTGCTTGACGTCCCACGGCGGCCTGACCGGCGTGCCGCAGGTGAGCCTGCCGGGAGCGACGGTCGACGGGCTGCCGGTTGGCCTGTCGATCGTCGGGGCGCGCGGGAGCGATGCCGCTCTGGTGGCGGTGGCGCGAGCGATGGAGGCCAGCCGATGATCGACGTCACGCCCAACATGCCCGAGGTGGTGGCCGAGATCCGCGAGCTGTTCGAGCGCTACGAGCGGGCGCTGGTCGACAAGGACGTCGAGGTGCTCGACGCCACGTTCTGGAACAGCCCGCACACCATCCGGTACGCGCTCCACGAGAACGGCTACGGCTTCGACGAGATCCACGCCCACCGGGTCGCGCGGCCACCGGGGCCGGGCCTGAAGGAGCGGCGCATCCGCCTGGAGATCCTGACGCTCGGCCGCGACCTCGCCATCGTGAACCTCGAGTTCAAAGTGCGCGGGCGTGATCAGATCGGCCGTCAGAGCCAGACGTGGGTGCGCTTTCCGGGTCTCGGCTGGAAGGTGGTGGCCGCCCACGTCTCCACCATGGACGACGCGCCGCCCTGGTGAGCGGCACCAGGCGGTGTCCCGGCCCTCAGCCCAGCTCGATCAGGTCGGCGTCGGTGCGCTCCAGCCAGACGGTCATAGCCATCTCCCGATAGAGGTCGCGGGCCGCGCTGAGCTCGTGGTGCGCGCGATCGCGCGCTCCCGCGTGTCGAGACAGCCCGCCGAGACCCCGATGGCAGTGGGCGACGAGCGGACGCATGCCGAGCGCCTCGGCCAGGGCCAGCGCGTCTTGGTAGTGCCCTTCGGCCTCGGAGAAGTGCTCGCGATCCAACGCGAGATCCCCCAGGAGGCGCCGCGTCCACGCCTCGTCGCCCCTCTGCTTTTGGGCACGGGCGAGGCGAAGTGCATCGTCGCCGAGCCGCCACGCCTCTTGCGGCCGGCCGTAGCGACGCGCCGCCTCGCCCAGCCAGGCGGCCCGCAACGCCAGGAAGAGTCCCACTCCAGCCCTGCGGATGGCCTTCGACGATTCCTCCAGCACGCGGATGGCTTCATCGCGCTTACCCTGGAGGGTCAGCGCGCAGGCCCAGCCTGCCTCGCTGTCCCCCCAGGCCGGAATGTCCCATGTGCGCGAGATCTCCATGGCGGATCGAAAGGCGGCGGCTGCTCGATCGAAGTGGCCCTGGCGAAGTCCCAGCGTGCCCAGGGCGAAGTGGGCGCCGATCAGGCTGAACGGCTGATCCGCCGTGGTCGCCATGCGAAGCCCCTCTTCGGCCCGGGCCTGCGCCTCCGCGAACAGACCCAGCTCGGTCAGCGACAGGGAGAGCCACACGTTCCTGAGCACGGAAACGAGGCCCACGAACCCGAGGCGCTCGGACTCCGGACGACCACGCGTCAAATCGAGGGTCTGTCTGAGGAAGCCGACGGCCGTCCCGTAGTTGCCGAGACTGTAGTGGACGGCGCCCAGCCGAAGCGTGGCCTCGATCCGGAGCGCGACGTCACCGAGGGCGTTCCCGAGTTCAAACGCGCGCGTAACCAGCGCGAGCGCACGAACGGGGTCGCCCCTAGCATGCCAGGTGTTGCACAGGCCGCCGAGCACTCGCCCGAGGCGAGCCGGATCGCCGAGCGATTCGGCCATGGATGCGGCCTGTTCGAGGTGACCCAGAATGCGATCGAGTTCAGCGACCGGTTGCAGCACGACGCGGAGCTCCTGTCGCAGGTCGATGGACTGCTCGATCGTCCGGCGAGATTCGGGGAGGTGGCCGAGCGCCACGAGCGCCTGCTCGAAGGCCGTGGCCGCTTCGCGATACGCGGAGCGCGTCGTGGCCTTCTCACCGGCTTCGCGGAGGTAGCCGACGGCCTTGTCCCAGAGCTCGCCCCGCAGGGCGTGATGGCCCAGACGCTCGAGCTGGTCAGGGTGCCGCGTCTCGAGGGCGCCCACGATGCGCGCGTGCAGGGCGCGGCGCCCATCGGCGGGCAGGCTGCCGTAGGCGACCTCGTGGGTGAGGGCGTGCTTGAAGGTGCACTCGGGCTCTGCCGCCCCGCTTCGCTCGTAGAGGAACTCGGCCGCTTGGAGCCGGGCGACGCTCTGGCCGAGCGCTACCTCGGAGCCGTCCTGGATCGTGGCGAGCAGCGCGAGGGGCACGTTCGTGCCGATCACGGCCGCTGACTGGAGGACGTGGCGGTCATCCGGCGAGAGGCGGTCGATCCGGGCCGCCAGGAGCGCCTCGACGGCGGGGGGGACCTCGATGTCCCGGACGACCCGGCCCAGCCGGTAGTCGCCCGGCTCCCCGGCGACCGCCTGGGTCTCGATCAGGCTCCGGACGCTCTCCTCCATGAAGAAGGGGTTGCCCTCGGTCCGCTCGATCACGCGCTCCGCGAGCGGGGCGAGCTCCGCTTGCGTGCCCAGCAGCGACCGGAGAAGCAGCTGCGCATACTCGGACGCGAGAGGATCGAGGCGGAGCTGGCCGTAGTAGGTCCTTCCCGCCCAGCCGTGCCGGTACTCCGGGCGATGGGTGCCGATGAGCAGGAGGCGGGCCGTGGGGAGGCTCTCGACCAGCCGGTCGAGCGTCGCCTGCGTCTCGGAATCGATCCAGTGGAGGTCCTCGACGAGCACGAGGAGCGGCTGGACCTGGCTCTCGCGCAGCAGGAGGTGCCGGATGGCCTCCCGCATCGCCTGACGGCGCTGGACCGGCTCGAGGGTGTGCCAGCGGCGGTCGTCGAGCGGTACCTCGCAGAGCACGAGGAGGGCCGGCAGGTGCGGCCGCAGGGGGGGATCCAGGCTCCGGAGCCTCTGTTCGATGCGCTCGCCGATCTCCGACGGCGTGTCCGCCTCCTCGATCCCGAAGTACCGGCGGAGCAACTCCACGAGCGGCAGGTAGGGCGTCGAGAGCCCGTGAGAGACGGCGCCGCACCCGAGGACGCGCCATCCGCGGAGACGCTCGGAGCGCGTGAGCTCGTAGAGCAGACGGGACTTTCCGACGCCAGGCTCGCCGACGATAGTGACGACCTGACCGCGCCCCCGCTCGGCCTGGGCGAGGAGCCCCGTCAGGGTCTCGAGCTCGTGACCGCGCCCCACGAAACGGCTCAGGGGGCGCCCTCCGAGGCCGAACCCCGTCCGCTCGCGCTGGAGTAGCCGGCGCGCGCGAAGCGCGTCGCTCGCGTCCGCCGGGGCAAGCTCGAAGCGGCGCTCCAGGAGCGGGGCGGCGGCCTCGCTCACGAGCACGCTCCCTGGTGCAGCGCTCGCGCCGAGCTCTGTCAGAACGCGCCAGGCCTCGCGCTTTCCCTCGAGCTCGATCTCCATCGTGCCCCCGAAGCGGCCGACCAGGAGGTGGGCCACGTGAACCGCCACCCGGACGGCGGGGGCCCGCGGATCGGCCCCCTGGTCGCGCTCGACGGTCTTCCGTAGCGCGATGGCCGCGAGGGCCGCGCGCTGAGAAGCGTCCTCCACGGGCTCGAGGCCGAACACGGCCACGACGCTGAGCGGGCTCATTTCCTGGATGGTCGCGCCAAAGGCCCGCACCTTGTCGGCCACCTCGGGGAGCACGCCGCCCGTGTCGGCGAGGGGAGCGCCGGATCCGGCGAGACTGGCATACAGGAACGCCAGGTGGCGGCCTTCCCACCGGACCGTGACCGACGGCGGGGCCGGCTCGGCGAGTGCCGCGTCGCCCTGCATGGTCGGCGGCGCGAAGGGCTCGACGGGCGAGAGAGGCGCCCGCCGTCGCGCCGGGATCGCTGCCGGCGGCTGGAGCCCGTACTTGTCGATGCGATAGCGAAGCTTGCTCCGCGAGATGCCGAGCCGCGCCGCCGCGCGCAGGACGTTCCAGCCGCTCGCTTCGAGCGCCTCGCTCAGCCGAGCCCGCTGAACGCGATCCACCTCGTCGTCGAAGCCGACCGTCGACTCAGATGCCGTTACTGGTGGCGCGTCCGCGGTCGGCGGCCGTGTCAGCCCCAGGGTCTCCGCGCTGATGCGGGGGGCATCCGTCAGCAGGGCCACGCGCTCCATCGTGTTGGCGAGCTCGCGCACGTTGCCAGGCCACGGGTGGGCCAGGAGTGTGACCCGGGCCTCCGGGCTCAGGGTTTTCGCCGGCAGGCCGTAGTCCTGGCACGCTCGGGCGAGGAAGCGGTCGGCGAGCAGGAGAATGTCCGTCCCGCGGCCGCGGAGCGGCGGAAGGGCGAGGACGACGACGGCGAGCCGATGGTACAGGTCCTCGCGGAACCGGCGCGCACGCACGGCCTGCGCCAGATCCTGGTTGCTTGCCGCGATGATCCAGGCCGCGACCGGCTCGCTCCGCGTGCTGCCGAGGCGCCGGACCGCGCCGTCCTCGATCGCGGTGAGGAGCTTGGCCTGGAGCGGCTCAGGGAGGAGGGCGACCTCGTCCAGGAAGAGCGTGCCCTGGTGAGCCGCCTGGAAGAGCCCGGCCTTGGCCTGGCGAGCGTCCGTGAACGCGCCCCGCTCGAAGCCGAAGAGCTCGGCTTCCAGGAGCGCTTCGGGGATCGCCGCGCAGTTCACCGCGACGAACGGGCCGCCGCCACGGCCAGCCTCGTGAAGCTGACGCGCGAGGAGTCCCTTGCCGCTGCCCGTCTCGCCCTGGATCAGGATCGGCGGCCCTCGCCGGGCGGCCACCAGCTTGAGCAGGCGCTCGACCTGCCCTCGCAGGGCGTCAAGCTCCGGGCTCTCACCGAGGAGCTCCGGGAGGAGAGGACGTTCGGCCCCGGGGCCCATGGCGCATCGTACCCCGATGGGAGGCTGGCTGACCATTGGCTCATTTCAGCCACCAGGCCGCCTCTCGTCCTGAAGGGCCGATCCGCAACTACCCGTCATCATTACCTTCCTGATGTGGCACGCCGCTTGCCCTGGATGGCGTGTCACGACGCATCGACGACGGGGAGGGACGAAAGATGCCGATCACGAGCCCGGCAGCCGAGTGGACCCAAGCACAGCCTGGAGCCCAGGATCTCGGGCGAGTGCGCCCCATCGAGAAGGGGGCAAGTCCGGCAACGCTCAACCCTAGAGAGGCGAACGACGCGGATGTTTGTGGCGTCCACGCCGTTCCGGTCCGGCCAGAGCCTCTCGGGACGCCCGGCGGGCTTGCCCGGCTCCTGGCGGCGATGCTGCGCCACCCGACCGAGGGCCCGAGACACCAGGAACGCGCGCGGGCCAACGCGGACCGCCTGCTCGAGACGATCCGCGTGCTCTCCGCCCTCTGATCTATCCCGTGGGCCTGCTCACGCGAGGCGCCCGACTGCGCTTGCGGTCTCACGACCCGCGAGCAGCCGGCGATACCGCGCCGGGGGCTGCCCGAATTCACGCTTGAACGCGCGGTTGAATGCGGCCTCGGACTCGTAGCCGACTTCGGCCGCGACTTCCACGATCGTCCGGCGGGTCGTCTGTAGGAGCCGGGCGGCGAGTTGAAGCCGCCAGCGCGCCAGGTAGGTCATCGGAGGCTCCCCGAGGAAGTGCGTAAAGCGCTCGACGAGGACGGACCGCGAGGTGCCCACCTCCCGGGCGAGATCCATCACCGTCCACGGATGGTAAGGCTTCCGGTGCATGACGTCGAGCGCGCCCCCGACGATCTGGTCACGGGCGCCCGCGAGCCAGCCCGTCTGCTCGGGCGGCAGGCGCTCCATGTGGCGGCGGAGCGCTTCGATGAAGAGCGCCTCGGCCATCTTCGCGAGCAGAACCGTCTGACCGGGGCGCCCGGAGCCGGCCTCGGAGACCAGATGTCGAATCGACCCCTCGAGCCACTCGCCAGCAGGGTCATGGCGGAGGTTGATCTTGACCAGCGTCGGCAGGCCTGCCAGGAACAGCCGGTCGGCGTGACGCTCGCAGCCGAAGTATCCGCAGACGAATCGCGTCACCTCTCCGCCACCGCCAATCCGGATCGTGCGGAGCCCGCCCTGCAGGATCTGGCCTAGCGAAGCCCCGGAGTCGATCAGCTCCGACGGGGCCCCGTTCGTCACCGTGTGGGGATCGCCGTGCGGGACGATCACGAGGTCACCCGCGACGAGGGACACCTCCGTCGCATCCGCGAATCGGGCCCGTGCGCACCCCTCGGTGACCAGGTGGAAACCCACCACCCGCTCGGTGCCCGGCGCCAGGACGTGCATGACGTCCTGCATGCGAGGCACGGTGAACCCCCAGGGTGCCTTGCACTCAGCATGGAAGAAGATCGCGCCGGTCATGCGCACGGCCTTCAGCGCCTCGGACAGAGCGTCCATGACTTCCGCGCCGTCAGTGTCTTGCGATCCTCGGTGACCCTGGAGCCTGCGGCAAAAGAACTCGGACGGTCGGCAAAGCATCCACCTCATTCTTAGCTTAGATTCGAATCTGGCTGGCGCCAACCGGGGCGATTCGGAGCGGCCCGGCCAGGGGCATCGAAGAGCCGTGACGGACGGTCCCGGGTGGCGACACCGCGAGACTCGCCGGGCTCGGCGTGGGGGGCCGCTGAAGGCCCGGAGGAGGAGAGACATGGAGCACCCAACAGCACAGGCGGTGACGACCCGGGACGAGGATCGCGTGGTCGGGACCGTCACGGTGGCCTTTGTGGCCGATCCCGCGATGCGCTGGATCTACCCGGGGCCCGCCCAGTACCTCGCGGGCTTTCCGAAGCTCGTCAGGGCGCTCGGGCGGGGAGCCTTCGAGAAGGGATCGGCTCACCAAGCCTCGGAGTTCGCGGGTGTCGCCATCTGGCTCCGGCCTGGCGTGCACCCCGACCAGGTTCTCCTGGGCCAGGTGATCGAGAGCACGGTCGACGCCCAGCAGGCGCCCAGGATCCTCGAGGTCCTGGAGGAGCTCGATCGCTGGCATCCGCGCGAGCCGCACTGGTACCTGCCGTTCATCGGGGTGGATACGTCCCGACAGCGGGAAGGGCTGGGGTCCCTCTTGCTGCGGCATGCGCTCCGGCAAGTCGACGACGAGCACGCGCCCGCGTATCTCGAGACGGCGAACCCCGGGAACATCCCACTCTATGGCCGCCACGGCTTCGAGCTGGCGGCCACCGTCAATATCCCGTCGGCACCAACGCTGTTTCCGATGGTTCGTCCGGCCCGGTAGGCGAGGGCGTTCACGACGAGGAGGGACGTCATGGTCACCAGCATCGAGGAACGGGTAGCTCAGCACTACGCGCAATCAGACCTGGCCGAGCGCGTTCTCGATGCGCTGCGTGCCTCGGGCAAGGACATCGACCGGCTGGCTACGGGCGACCTCGCGCCAGTGGACGACCTTCACGTCGGGGGCCGCGAGGCCACGCGCGAGTTCTCGGCCCAGCTCCAGATCACGCCCGACATGCACCTCCTGGACGTCGGCTGCGGTCTCGGTGGTGCCGCGCGCTATTTCGCGGAGACGCGTGGCTGCCGGGTGACCGGCATCGACCTGACCGCGGACTTCGTCCGAGCCGCCGAGGCTCTCACGCGGTGCGTCGGTCTCTCGCACCGCGTGTCCTTCCGACACGGCAGCGCGCTCTCACTGCCTTTCGGTCCTGCGACCTTCGACGGCGCCTACATGATGTACGTCGGCATGAACATCGCGGACAAGCCGAGGCTCTTCGCCGAGGTGCGACGGGTCCTCAAGACCGGGGGCGTGTTCGCGATCTACGACGTGATGCTGACGGGAGCGGGAGAAGTGACCTTCCCGCTGCCGTGCGCCGCCGGCCCGGAGAGCAGCTTCATTGTCGGCCCCGGCGAGTATCTGCGCGGACTGGAGGCCGCCGGCTTCGATGTCTGCGGGGCGCTGGATCGTCTCGAGTTCGCGCGCGAGTCTTGTCGGCGAGCGATGACGGGACTCGCCGAGAATGGAGGGTCGCCGCCGCTCGCGCTTCAGATCCTGCTGAAGAACGACGCGCCGCGGGTCCTCCGAAACATCGTGGGTCTCTTCGAACGGGCGGTCCTGGCTCCGACCGTGCTCGTCTGCCGGGCGCGGTGACGCGTTGCCACCGGCGCCGAGCGTCCGAGGCCGAGCCCTCGTCCGCACTCGGCCTCGCCGCCGAGCCGACGCGTCGGACTATCTCGGGGATGCTCCGGAAGGGCCGTCGGGCACGGAGTCGTAGCCGAGCCGCACGCGCCGGATGACTCCCTGGGCAAGGTCGTAGATGTCGCATTCGTCGTAGGGCTTGACGTACACGTGAAGGCTCACGGCATCCTCGCCCACGGTTTCCACGGCATGGATGTCGGCCGGGCCGTCGAGGTGTCCCGGCCCACCCTCGACGGGATGCCCCACCGGAGCGAGGCTGAGCGGGCTCCGGGACAGCTCCCGGTAGCTCGTGAAGCGGAGCCGCCCGCGCTCGACCCGGGCCCAGCAGAGCTCCCCTTCGTGGCCGTGGATCGGCGCGTGCGTGCCGCGCAGCCAGCAGAGCACCAGGAGCTCCACCGCGGCGTCCCGGAAGACAAGATGGCGCGTGTAGCGGCCGTCCTCGAAGCGGACGTAGGGCTCGATGGAGGCCGCCTCGATCAGGTGAGAGCCGAGAAAACGCTGCACCGCCACAGAATCCACCGCGGGGGCCGTGAGCTGCCGCACCCGGGCCACGAAGTCGTCCATCGCCAGGCGATCCATTACCGGGGGCGGGGCGGGCTGGCCGGAGGATTCCGTGGTCGACGTCGGATCGGACACGCTCACCGCGCGAGCGCGGCGCGGTCTGCCAGCTCGCCGATCATCGTGGTCGGAGTGACGCGTTCCACACGGACCGTGACCAGCTCGCCGATCAAGGCGTCGGCGCCGTCGAGGACGACCGTGGTGTTCCGTCGGCTCTTGCCCGCGAGCTGACCGCGGCGGTTCCGCTCCTCGACCAGGACCTCGACCTCGCGACCGACCCAGGACTCGAGCACCTCGCGCGAGATGCGCGTCTGGAGGTCGAGCAGGACCTGATTCCGCCGCTCCTTGACCGGCTGGGGCACGTCGTCCGGCCATCCTGCGGCCTCGGTGCCGGGCCGGGGCGAGTACTTGAACACGAACGCGCTGTCGTACCGCACGCGCTCCATGAGCGCGCACGTCGCGTCGAAGTCGGCCTCGGTCTCGCCCGGGAAGCCCACGATGATGTCCGTGGAGAGCGCCACGCCCGGGACCAGCTCGCGGAGCCGCGCGAGCTTCGCGAGGTACGCGTCCACGGTGTAGCCGCGCCGCATCGCGCGGAGCCGCGCGTCCGACCCGGACTGGACGGGCAGGTGGAGGAACTCGCAGGCCGACCGGCACTCCGCCATCGCGCAGAACAGCTCCTCGTGGGCGTCGAACGGATGGCTGGTCGTGAACCGGACCCGCTCGATCGAGGTCTTCCGGTCGATCGCGCGGAGGAGGGCCGGGAAGTCGGCCAGCCCGGAGGGCGCCGGCGCTCCGGGATCGGGCGGCCCGTCGTCCGGCGCTCCGCGGCCTGCTTCCAGCTGGAGCAGCGCGCGGCGACGGCCAGGGCCGAGCCACCCGGAGCCATCGGCGAAGCGCTTGCCGTAGGAGTTCACGTTCTGCCCGAGCAGGGTGACCTGGCGGTACCCCGCGCGGGCGAGCTGCTGGACCTCGTCCAGGATCTCGTCGACCGGCCGCGAGACCTCCTGGCCCCGCGTCGTCGGCACGATGCAGTAGGCGCACTTCTTGTCGCACCCCTCCATGATCGTGACGAACGCGACGACGCGGCCCGCACGATAGTCGGTCGCCGGCCGGCGGTCGAGGGGCCGCACCTTGCGGTCGACGGCGAGCACGCGGACACGCGCGCCGAGCCCGGCCCGCTGGCGCTCCTCGGCGACGCCGGCCAGGAGGTCGGGGAGATCGTAGATCTCGGCCGGTCCGGCGACCAGGTCCACCTGGGGGAGGCGGCGGAACACCTCCTCGCGCTGCGCCTTGGCCATGCAGCCCAGGATGCCGAGGACCAGCTCGGGACGCTCCTGCTTGAGCCGCTGCATCAGCCCCATCTTGCCGAACGCCCGCTCCTCGGCGTGGGCGCGGACCGAGCAGGTGTTCAGGAGGATGACGTCCGCCTCCTCCTCGCGGCCGACCACGGCATAGCCCTGGGCGGTCAGCATGCCGAGGATCTCCTCGGAGTCCCGCTCGTTCATCTGGCAGCCGTACGTCTGGAGGTACACCGCCTGAGCCATGGCGCCCCCGATTCTACACCTCGGCGTGAGGCGGCCCGTTGTGTCCATGGCAGAATGCCCGCGCGAGCCTGGGGGATCCCGCGGTCGCTCCGGGCGCGCGTGGACGAGCGGCCGCCAACGACGGGAGACACCGATGGCACGGAAGCGGACGGTGCTGGTGACGGGCGCGTGCGGGTACGTGGCGTCGCAGCTCCTGCCGGATCTCAAGCGGCGCTACGCGCTGCGGCTGGTGGACGCGCGGTCGACGGACGCGCGCGGGCGGCGGGTTCCCGGCGTGGTCGTCGCCGACCTCGCCGACCCGGACCGCCGCCGCTACCGCCGGCTCTTCCAGGGGGCGGATGCCGTCCTTCATCTCGGCTACCGCCGGCCCGAGGCGCGGACCACCGGCGTGTGGGGCGCCGATCCGGGCGCGCTCGAGACCTTCGAGACCGAGTTCGCCAACGTGCGCATGGCCCAGAACGTCTACCGGAGCGCGCTTGATGCCAGGGTGCGGCGGGTCGTGGCCGCCAGCTCGAACCATGCGGCCGACTGGTACGAGCACGCGCTCGTCCACCGAGGGCAGCGCGAGCTGGTCTCGCCGGCGGAGCTGCCGCTCTCCGACAACTTCTACGGCTGGGCCAAGGCCGCGTACGAGCTCCTGGGGTTCGTCTACGCGTCCGGGAGCCTCGGGCGGAAGCTCGAGGTGGTGCTCCTCCGCATCGGCGCGCCGCGGGACGTCTCGGGCCGCCGCTACCGCGGGAAGCTGGCCGAGCAGCACGTGGGACGGGGAGCATCGCGGCTCGCCAACTTCAAGCGGGACCTCGGCGCCTGGCTCTCGACGAAGGACCTCCGCCAGCTGGTCCGGCGCGCCATCGAGGCGCCCGACATCCGGAACGCGCACGGCGTGCCCTGGCTCGTCGCGTACGGGATCAGCGGGAACACCCGGGCGTTCTGGTCGCTGGAGAGCGCGCGGCGCGTCCTGGGCTACGCGCCGGAGGACGACAGCGAGGTGGCCTACGCTCGGGACGTGCGGCGGCTCTTGACCGGGCCGCGGGCCCGGGCGCGCGGCGGCCGGCTGGGAGCCTGAGCGGCAGGCCGCCACGGGCCGCCACAGGCCGCCACAGGCCGCCACAGGCCGAAGGCCGTTCGATCAGCCGTTCGATCAGCTGTTCGATCCGCCGTCCGATCAGCGCCGCTCGGAGCGCGGTCGGCTCAGCCCGCCAGCCCGATCCTGATCCGCCGGTTGTGACGGCCCTTGTTGTCGACCTTGAGGATCTTCACCGGCGGGGACTGGCCCGTGGAGGCGAGGTGCGTGCCGCCGCACGCCTGGCGGTCGAGCCCCGCGATCTCGACCACGCGAACCGTGCCGTCCGGCTGAGGCGGCGGGGCGACCGAGCGGCTGCGGAGGAGCCCGCGCTCGGCGAGGGCCGCCTCGGCCGGGACGTACACCTGGCGGACGGCGAGGTCCTGGCGGATCGCGTCGTTGATGGCCGGCTCGAGCGCCCGCACGCGGTCGTTGTCGGCGCCCGGGAGATCGAGATCGATGCGGGCGGTGCCGTCGTGACCGATCTGCGCGCCCGTGACCAGCGCTCCGTCGAAGGCCTGGAAGGCCAGCGCGTTGACGAGGTGGAGATCCGTGTGGAGCTGGCACATCTGCCGCCGGAACGCCGCGTCCACGACGCCCTCGACCGTCCCCTCGACGAGGACGGGCTCGGCGAGCACGTGCCAGAGAAGATCCTCCTCCGCGTCGAGGCGCTCGACCCGGACCTCCCCCCCGTTCCAGCGAAGGAAGCCCCGATCGGCCGGCTGCCCGCCGCCGCCCGGGTAGAAGGCCGACCGGCTGAGCGCGACCGCCCCGGGTCGCGCATCCAGCACGGCGGCCTGGAACTCGTGGAGATCGGGCGCCTCGTGGCACAGGAATCGGCTCGCCGGCATCAGGGCTTCTTCTTCTGGTCGAGCTCGAGGTCGAGGCGCTTCAGGCGCTGGAGCTCGCGGGTGCGGCGCTCCAGCTCGTAGCTGAGGCGCTCGAGCTCCTGCGTGCGCCGCTCGAGCTCGACGTCCAGGATCTTGAGCCGCTTGAGCTCCTGGTTGAGGCGCTCCACCTCCCGGCCACGCTGCTGGAGCTCCTGGTCCAGCTCCTCGATCTGCTGCGTGCGTCCTTTGAGCTCCCGGGCGTTCTGGTCGAGCTCCTGGGCTCGCCGCTCGAGCTCCTGCCCCCGGGCCAGGAAGGATCCGAGCAGATCGCGCCAGGCGCGCGCCTCGGCGGCATAGGCCGAGTCGGGGTGCTCCTTGACGAGGCGCTCGACGACGAGGTAGGCCCGCCGGTAGTCGTGGGTGATGCTCTCGGGATCCACCAGGAGCCGCGTGAGCCCGACGAGGGCGCGGTCCGCGAACGCGGAGCTCGGCCGGCGCAGGACCTCCTCGAACAGGCGCGCGGCCTCGGCGTCATTGCCCGCCTGCGCCTCTCTCTCGGCCAGGCGCAGGATGCGCTCCGTGTCGTTGGGCGGGAGGGGCGTGGCCAGCCCAGACCCGCGCCCGCTTCCGCAAGCCGCCAGGAGCAGGACCAGCGGGAGGATTCGCCACGCCGTCACGTGAGCGAGCTCCGGGCCGCCGGCATGGCGAGGGGAAGGGTGAACGTGAAGCAGCTCCCGCGGCCCCCCTCCGACTCGGCCCACACGCGGCCCCGGTGCGCCTGGACCAGCCCTCGCACCATGGTCAGCCCGACGCCGCTGCCCCCCCGGCCGTGATGGGCCTGCTCGTAGGGATCGAAGATCTTGACCAGGAGATCGGTGGGGATCCCGACGCCCGTATCGGCCACGCGCACCGCGACCTCGGTCCCTTCGAGCGCGGCGCTGACCGAGACGCGTCCCCCCGGCGGCGTGAAGCGCACCGCGTTCGCGAGCAGGTTTACCACGATCTGGTGGACCCGCTCGGCGTCGGCCGCGGCCGGCGGCAAGTCGTCGGGTACCTCCACCTCGAGCCGGAGCTGCCCGCGCTCGGCGAGGGGGCGCACCTCGTCGACGGCCTGGCCGATGACGTCGCCGAGGTCGGTCGGGCGAAGGTCGAGGTGGAGCCGTCCCGCGCGCAGCCGTCCGAGCTCCACGATCTGGCCGGCGAGCGCGAGGAGCCGCCGGCTGCTCGACTGGATCGTCTCCGCCAGGCGGAGCTGCTTGGGCGTGAGCGGGCCGAGGGACCCGCTCTGGAGCAGGTCCGCCGACCACCGGATCGCCGCGAGCGGCGTCCGGAGGTCGTGGGAGATCCCCGTGAAAAACTCGTCCTTGAGGCGGTCGATCTCCCCGAGCCGGACGGCCATGCGATTGAAGGCCCCTGTGAGGTCGCGGATCTCGCTCGGTCCGGAGACGGTCAGGGGCTCGGAGAACTCCCGTGCGGCCACCTCTTGCGTGGCGGTGCGGAGCCGGTGGAGCGGGCGCGCCACCCGGAGCACGGCGAAGGCTCCGAGCCCGAGCCCGATGAGCGTGGCGGCGGCCAGCGCCATGACGCCGAGCACCCGGGTGCGCCCCGCCATCGTCTCGAGGGCGGCTTGGCGCCGCCGGAGCTCGGCCCCGGAGCTCCGGTAGAGCCGCTCGAGGGTGTCCTCGAGCTCCATCGCCGGATGCGGCTGGCCGGGCGGCAGGGGGAGCCCTTCCTCGACGAGCTGCCGGTATTCCGTGAGCGATGCGCGCGCGGCGGAGAGGAACTCTCGCTCGGCGGCCGTGCCGAGAAGCACCTCCAGGCGGTCGAGCTCGTCGTCGGCCGCGCGGGCCCGGTCGCGGAAGATCGCGAGGAACGCCGGGTCCTTCAAGATCGTGTAGCGGCCTTCGATCCGCCGGAGCGCGGCGACGCCCTCGAGGAGGCCCACCTCGAGCCGCACCGACGGGATGCCCGAGTCCACCAGGCTGCGATGCGCCTCGGTCAGCTGGCGCGTCACGATCAGATTCCAGCCGACGAGCGATCCCACCACGACGAGGAGGCCTCCCACGGCGAAGCCGAGCTGCTGGCCGAGACGGAGCGACGGCATCGGGATGCGCATCACGAATCCCTGTCCCGCCAGTGACGGCCCCAGTCACGGCCAAGAGGGAGTCGCTCACCCCGCCCGAGCCGGGCCGACCTTGCGGCGCGACGAGCGGAGGGGGAGGTCAGATGCAGCGGCCTCCGTCGACCTCGACGCACGCGCCCGTGATCATCGCGGCGGCGTCGGATGCCAGGAAGAGCGCGGTCCGCGCCACGTCCTCCGGCGCGTTCAAGCGGCCGAGGGGGATCGTCGGCAGGTACTTCCGGAGGAGCTCGTCGTCCATCTGTTCCTTGCCGGAGAAGCGCGGGAGCATCGGCGTCTCGGTGGCCACCGGGGCGATCGCCACGACCCGGATCCCGAACGGCGCGAGCTCGAGGGCGAGGCTCTTCGCCAGGACGACGGCCGCGCCCTTCGAGGCCGAGTAGGATTGCACGCCCGGCCGCGGCCGGATGGCGGACGTCGAGGCGGTGACCAGGATCACGCCGGCCCGCTGCCGCTTCATCACCGGCGCGGCGTGCTTGGCGCCGAGGAAGACGCCCCTGACGTTGACCGCCATGATGCGATCGAAGACCGCCTCGTCGACGTCCTCCACCGGCGTCGGGGCCTGGGGGACCCCGGCGTTCGCGTAGAAGACGTCGAGCCGACCCCAGCGCGCCACCGTCGCGGCGACGGCGGCCTCGTTGTCCGCGCCGCGGCTCACGTCGGCGCACAGAGCGAGCGCCTGGCCTCCCGCGCGCTCGATCGCCTCGGCGGTGGTCTTCGCCGCGTCCTCGCGGAGGTCGACCACGGCCACGCGGCCGCCCTCCTGGGCGAAGAGCAGCGCCGCGGCTCGGCCGATGCCCGATCCCGCGCCCGTGACCAGCGCGACCTTGCCCTGAAGCTGCATCCGGCCCCCTCCGGTGACGGCCCGGATGATCGGTCCGAGTCCGCCGACTCCTAGGCAGCGTAGTGCACGCGGCCCGCGCCGGCAAGGCCGCGATGCGTTCCGGGGCCACGCGGGGGCGCGGCAGGACGCCCGCGGCGGTTGCCCGCTTGCCGTGGGTACCCTATCCTGCCTGAGGACCACCGCTCCGACCGAGCCGCCCCCCGGGGTGGCGCATCGCTCTTCAAGGAGGCTCCGCTTGCGCACGACCGTCAGGGGTATCCTGCGCGCGACGAGCGCGCCGCTCGCGCTGGCCGCCCTCGTGGGCGGCCTCGCCACGCCGGCGGGCGCGGTTCTGGCCCGCCTCACCGACGACGCCCACACGTCCGCGTCCGCGCCGACGATGAACTTCGGGGCCGCGCCCACGCTCCTGGTCCAGGGGCCCACCCCCGCCATGGTCCGCGCCTACCTGCGCTTCGACCTGACGACCTTGCCGTCCGGGACCCGGGGCGCCGACGTCGCGCGCGCCGTGCTCAGGCTGTGGGTCTCGCGGGTGACGCGGGGCGGGATGTTCGACGTCTACTCCGTGCGCGGCGGGTGGAGCGAGGAGGCGCTCACGGCGGCGAACGCCCCGGGCCAGGGGCGGGACCAGCTCATCGGCATTCCGGTCACGGCGCGTGACCGGAACCGATTCGTCGTCGTCGACCTGACGGAGCTCGTTCAGGAGTGGCTCGATCGAACGCTGGAGAACAACGGCCTCGTGCTGGCCCCGAACGCCGCCGGCGTGGCCGTCGAGTTCGACGCCAAGGAGAACGCCGCGACGAGCCACGAGCCGGAGCTGGAGATCACTCTCCGCGGGTCCGGCGCCGCCGGGTCGCCCGGTTCTCCGGGGCCCGCTGGCCCGCCCGGTCCCGAAGGCGCGCGCGGCGCGGCCGGGCCTCCGGGACCAGTGGGCCCGGCGGGGCTTCCGGGCCCGCCAGGCCCTGCCGGCCCGCCGGGGCCTCCGGGCGCTCGAGGTCTTGAAGGCCTGGCAGGGCCAGCCGGTCCCGGGGGTCCCTCGGGGCCAGGCGGCGCGCCGGCGGAGGCCGCCGTCGCGGCGGTGGCCGGGAGCCAGATGTCGGGGCCGATCGGGGGGCTCCGGGAGTACCGTTCGACGGGGACGTGGACGGCGCCCGCCGGTGTGACGCGCGTGCTGCTGGAGGCCTGGGGAGCGGGGGGGGCCGGCGGCCCGGGGGCTGTTGGCTCCGGGAGCGGTGGAGGCGGTGGCGGCGCCGCCGCGTACCGGCGTGGCGTCGTGGCAGTCGTGCCGGGGACGACGTACGAGCTCGTCGTCGGCGACGGCGGCCAGCCCGATCCGAGCGGCGGCGGCGACGGGCGCGACACGCAGCTCCGCGAGGTCAGCACGGGCACCGTGCTGTTCTCGGTCCGGCCCGGTCAGGGCGGTCGTGCGGCGCGCCCGGACGCCCCGCCCGGGGCCGGGGGCTCCGGGGGCCGCGCCGAGGCGACCGCGGGGGTCGCCCGCGACGGGAGCGGGGGTACCGCCGGAGAAGCCTGCCGGCCGGCGCCCTTGTCACCCTCGACGTGTCTCGGTCCCGGCCGCGGGGGCACCGGTGGCGCCGCCGCGCGCGGGAGCGTGGAGCCGCCGGCTGGCGCCGGGTCGGGTGGATCCGGGGGCGCTGCCGGGCGCCCGGGCCTGTCCGGTGGCCCCGGCTACGTCATCCTGATGTGGTGAAGGCCGCCGGGCGGGCGGCGTGGGAGGCGCGTCGATGCAGGGTCTGATGATGGACTTTCCGCTCACGCTCACGCACTTCTTCGAGCGCACGCGCCGGCTGTTCGCGCGAAAGCGCCTGGCGACGCGGATCCCCGGCGCCCCGCTGTTCGAGTACACGTACGCGGCGTTCGCGGAGCGGGTGGAGCGGCTGGCGGGTGGTCTCGGGGCGCTCGGCGTCGGCCGCGGGGACCGTGTGGGGACGTTCGCGTGGAACTCGCACCGGCATCTGGAGCTCTACTGGGCGGCGCCGCTCTCCGGCGCCGTGCTCCACACGGTCAACATCCGCCTGGCGCCGGCCGATCTCGCGTACATCATCAACCACGCCGGGGACACGGTCCTCTTCGTGGACGCGAGCCTCTGGCCCATGCTCGCGCCGATCCGGCGCGAGCTCAGGACGGTGCGGCGGATCGTGGTCATGCCCGATGGGCCGCTGCCAGAGGAAGCCGGGCTCGTCGAGTACGAGAGGCTCCTGGCCGAGTCGACGCCGGTCGGCACGTGGCCGCAGCTCGGCGAGAACGACGCGGCGGGGATGTGCTACACCTCTGGCACCACCGGGCACCCGAAGGGCGTGGTCTACAGTCACCGCGCGATCTTCCTCCACTCGATGGCCATCGCGATGGTCGACACCCTGGGGATCAGCGAGCGCGACGTGATCCTCCACGTGGTGCCGATGTTCCACGCCAACGCCTGGTGCGTTCCTTTCGCCGGCGTCATGGCCGGCGCGACCCAGATCTTCGCCGGGCCGCATCCCCAGCCCCGAGACATCGCCGAGCTGGTCCAGCGGGAGCGCGTGACGTTCGTGGGGGCGGTGCCCACCGTGTGGATCGCCGTCAAGGAGCTGGTGGAGAAGGAGACGTTCGATCTCTCGTCGGTGCGCTGCATCCCGATCGGCGGCTCGGCGGCGCCGCGGGCGCTCATCGAGCACTTCGAGAAGAAGCTGGGCGTGAGCATGGCCCACGCCTGGGGCATGACCGAGACGTCGCCGCTCGGGACGGTGTCGCGCCTCAAGTCGTACATGGAGGGGCAGCCCGACGCCGAGCGCTACGCGATCCGCGCCAAGCAGGGGTACGCGGTGGCCGGGGTCGATCTCCGGGCGGTGGACGAGGCGGGATGCGAGGTGCCCTGGGATGGCCGGACGGCGGGCGAGCTCCAGGTGCGCGGGCCCTGGGTCGTGCGCGCGTACCACGACAACCCCGAGGCCGCCGTGCAGTTCACGGAGGACGGGTGGTTCCGGACCGGTGACGTCGTGACGATCGACGCCGAGGGTTACATCCAGATCACCGACCGGACCAAGGACCTCATCAAGTCCGGCGGTGAGTGGATCTCGAGCGTGGACCTGGAGAGCCTGATCATGGCGCACGCGAAGGTCCTGGAGGCGGCGGTGATCGCGGTGCCCCATCCCCAGTGGGTCGAGCGCCCGCTCGCCTGCGTCGTGCCGAAGCCCGCGGAGGTCGGCCGGGTCGCCGCCGAGGAGATCCTCGAGTTCCTCCGGCCGCAGGTCGCGCGCTGGTGGCTGCCCGACGGCGTCGTCTTCCTCGACGCCATTCCCAAGACCAGCGTGGGGAAGTTCGACAAGAAGGTGCTGCGCGAGCGCTTCCGCGACTGGCGGAAGCCGGCCGACTAGCCGTCCGCGGGGGCGTTCCGCGCGCGAAAGTACGCCGGGCATCGTCCGACGCCGCCGTATCATGAGACGGCAGCGAGCCACTGGGGGAGGAGGCGGCGTGGGCGAGCGGCTCTGGGCGTCGTACGTGATCGTGTTCGTCGCGAGCGGCTGCACGCTCGTCCTCGAGCTGGTTGCCGGCCGCGTGCTCGCCCCGTTCGTCGGCGTGTCGATTCACACCTGGACCAGCATCATCGGCGTCGTGCTGGCCGGCATTTCCCTCGGGAACTACCTGGGCGGCACCCTGGCGGACCGGGGGGGATCCGGGCGGACGCTCGGGGTGCTCCTGGCCGCCGGAGGGCTCGCCAGCCTCGCGGTGCTGCCGCTGGCGAGCGGGCTCGGCGGGCTCGCGCCGCGAAGCTATCCGCTCGTCCTCAGGATCGTGCTGCTCACGACCCTGCTCTTCTTCCTGCCGAGTCTTCTCCTCGGGATGGTCCCGCCGGTCGTCGTCAAGCTCGCCCTCGGGGATCTCGGCCGGACCGGCAACGTCGTGGGCCGGGTCTACGCCGCGTCGACGGTCGGCAGCCTCGTCGGCACCTTTCTGACGGGCTTCGTCCTGATCGCCCACGTCGGGACGCGGGCGGTGGTCCTCTCGGTGGGGCTGACGCTGGTCGCCCTGGGCGGGCTCGCGGTGGCGCTGACCCGGGAGACCCGCCGCCAGGCGGCCGGCGCGTGCGAGGGGGCCTGACATGCGTGACGTCCTGCGCACCGCGCTCTGCGACCTGCTCGGAATCGAGTACCCGGTCCTGCAGTCGGGGATGGGAACCGTGGCCGGGCCGGACCTGGTCGCCGAGGTGTCGCGTGCCGGCGGTCTGGGTATCCTGGCGGGGCTCAACGTCCCGCCGGACGACCTGCGGAGCCGCATCCGGCACGTGCGGGGGCTCACGGACCGGCCGTTCGGCGTGAACCTGTGGCTCCACACAGAGCTCCGGCCGCCCGTCGACCCCGCGACGATCTCCGACGAGCGGCTCGCCGCCGTCCATGCCGTCCTGAACCGGTTCCGCGCCCGGCTGGGGCTTCCGCCGTCAGCCAAGCGCCCGGCGGCCGTGCCCGACATCATCGCGCCGCAGATCGAGGTCATCCTGGAGGAGCGTCCGGCCGTCTTCAGCATCGGCCTCGGGGACCCGGGCCCGGATCTGGTCGCCCGCTGTCGCGAGCGGGGGATCAAGGTCGTCGCGATGGTCGCCACGGTGGACGACGCGCGGGCGGTGGCGGCGTCGGGTGTCGACGTGGTCGTCGCCCAGGGCGGCGAGGCCGGGGGCCACCGCTCGACCTGGGTGAAGCGGCCGTCGCCGACCGCCGCCAACGTGGGCGCGATGGCCCTGATCCCCCAGGTCGTCGACGCGGTCACCGTGCCGGTCGTTGCCGCCGGCGGGATCGCCGACGGGCGTGGGCTGGTCGCGGCGCTGGCCCTCGGGGCGACGGGCATCTTGCTCGGCACCCGGTTCGTCGCGACGCGGGAGTCGATGGCCCCCGAGTTCTGGAAGAAGGCGCTCCTCGAGCGGGATGGCGACGACACGACGATGACGGACGCGATCTCGGGGCTCTGGCTCCGCGCCCTCCGCAACACGTACATCGAGGAGTATCAGGCGGCGAGCGCGCCCGTGCTCCCGCCGCTGCTCCAGACGCGCGCCGTGTCGGACATCATCGAGGAGGCCGGTCGCCGGGCGGACGGCGAGTACTTCCCGATGCTGTCGGGGCAGGGGGTCGGCCTCGTGCGCGACCTGCCGGGAGCGGGCGAGGTGGTGGAGACGATCGTCCGCGAGGCCCGTGTCGTCCTCACCACCCTCCCCCGCCGAGTCCGCCTCTCGTGACTGGGGTGCTCGCGGACCCGCGACGCGCCACCAGGCGGGGGTCGTGCACGAGCGTGGGCAGGGCCGCGGCGGCGAGGATAGGCGCCCCTCCCCCCAGCAGGGGGGGGAGGGGACGGGGGTAGGGGGGTTCTCGAATGACCCTCTGGGTGGGCTACGTCGTCGTCTTCGTCGCCAGCGCGTGCACCCTAGTCCTCGAGATCGCGGCCGGGCGGCTCCTCGCGCCGTACATCGGCGCCTCGCTCTACACGTGGACCAGTGTCATCGGCGTGGTGCTGGCGGGGATCTCGCTCGGCAACTACCTGGGCGGCGTCGTCGCGGACCGGGCGGGCTCGCGGCGGACTCTCGGGCTGGTCCTGGCCGCGGGCGGGCTGGCGAGCCTGGCCCTCCTGCCGTTCACGACGACCGATCTGATCGGTCTCGTGCCGCGCGGCTTGCCGCCAGTGGTCCGGATCGTCCTCCTCACCGGGCTCCTGTTCTTCGTCCCCAGCGCGGTACTGGGGATGGTATCCCCCGTCGTCGTGAAGCTGACGCTCGCCGACCTCAGGCGGGCCGGCCAGGTCATCGGCCGCATCTACGCGTGGTCGACGCTCGGCAGCATCGCTGGGACGTTCCTGACCGGCTTCGCGCTCATTCCCTGGATCGGCACGAAGTCCGTCATCTTCGGCGTGGGTGTGATCCTGATCGCCCTCGCGGCGGCGACCGGCGAGTTCTTCCGCCGAGCCGGCCTGCCACGGGCCGTCGACGCCGTGTTCGCGCTCCTCCTGATCCTCGCCCTGGCGCAGATCCACCTGCACGGGGCCCTCCGCCAGTTCTGCTACCGGGAGACGAGCTACTACTGCATCCGCGTCACCAGCGAGCGCGTGTCCGACGGCCACGTGTTCCGGGTCATGTCACTCGATCGCCTCGTCCACAGCTACAATTCGCTCGACGAGCCGACGCGGCTGCACTACGGCTACCAGCGGACCTATGCCGAGCTGACGGCGTATGCCGCGCAGCGGTCCCCGAAGCTCCGTGCCCTCTTCGTCGGCGGCGGCGGCTACACGCTGCCGCGGTACATGGAGGTGATCTACCCCGACGCCGAGCTCGAGGTGGCCGAGATCGACCCCGGGGTCACCCAGGCGGCGGTCGAGCTGATGGGCTTGAGCCCGCGCACGCGGGTGATCTCCTACAACACCGACGCCCGCGAGGTCGTCGAGGCCAAGCAGGGCTCGCCGCCCTACGACCTCATCTTCGGGGACGCGTTCAACGACTTTCAGATCCCGTACCATCTCACCACCCGGGAGTTTGCCGAGAAGATCCGCAACCTGCTGAAGCCCGACGGCCTCTACCTGGCGCTCGTGATCGACCGCATGCGCGGGGGCCGGTTCATGGCCTCCCTGGTCAGGACCCTGAAGGAAGCGTTCCCCCACGTCTACGTGCTCGCAGACGTCGCCCGGACGATGGCGCCCCGGGCGCAGACCTACGTCGTGGCGGCGAGCGCGACCCCGCTCGATCTCGAGCGGCTCCGGACGATCCGCGGGCAGGGGCCGGACGGGGAAGCCGCGGTGCGGATCATGCCCCAGGACGCGATGGAGGACTGGCTGCGAGGGTCGGATTCGGTCGTGCTGACGGACGATTACGCGCCGGCGGACAACCTGATGGCGCCAATCTTCCTCGAGCGGGACCTCTAGCGCGCACGCCGCCTCCGCGGCCGGGCTCCGTTGCGCGACATGGTAGCCTGGGAAGCGCCGGGGCCGCCGCGCCGGCGCGGGGGCCCATAGACCACGGCGGCGGTCGCCTCCCGGCACCGCCGCGGAGGCCGCATGGACAGGCAGGCTCCGCTGGCTCCCCAGTCTCGCTACCGGCTCGAGCTCCCGACGACGGCGTTCCCGTTCCGGTGCGAGCTGAGCTTGGCTCCCCTGGTCGCCGCCTGGGAGGCCGCGGCTGCCGAGCCCGGCATCGCCGGTGACGTCGCCCGCGCGGTCTGCCGAGGCCTCGACCGGGCGCCCGAGCTGCGGGAGCCGATCGAGGACCCCGCGGCGCTCGATCGTCATCAGGACCTGGTCCAGGTGCTCATGTCGCGCGTCTTTCCGCCCGCCTCCTGGGACCGGGACTTCGCGGCGGCCACGCTTCCCTTCCACCTGCGGGCCGTGCACGCGACGCCGAGCTTCCGCCGGGCCTTGCTCGGCGACGACGGGGTCGTCGAGGGCTGGCTGAACCTCAGCGCCGAGGGCGCGGCCGAGGGACGGCTCCTCTACGCGTACAACGTCATCCTGCGAGTCCACTATGGGATGACGATCGAGGTGGACTACCCGATCATCCTCGCCGTGCGCGATCCGGACTCGGGGCTCGAGCGGCACTTCCGGATCCAGTTCGACACGCGGTTCCTCGAGGTGCGGGCGCTCCGGCCCGTGCCGTCCCTCGACGAGGCCGCCCGGCGCGAGCTGCTCCGGGGCGCCGCCGCGCCCAAGCTCCTCGGGGAGCTCTTCCGGCCGGACGCGTTCGAGTTCTCCGGCTTCGTCGTGATGCGCGCGACGGACGTGACGGACCAGGAGGTGCTCTCCGCCATCGAGCGGGATCTGATCGACAAGGAATCCATCGTCTCGACCGAGCGGTTCCAGGGGCTCCAGGAGAAGCTGCAGACCCTGCTTCGCCGGCCCGCGGTGCGGCTGGCGGTGGCGGCCTTCCAGGACGGGCGCGTCTTCGTCCTGAACTACGGGTGCGACATCGAGCATGGCTGCATCTTCGCGGACACCGAGCACCTCCGCATGAGCGACTTCGCCGGGTCGGTCCACGAGCGGGCCGTGCGGGAGGGTCAGCCCGTCGTCGTCGACGACCTGGCCGCGAAGCCCGGGCTCACGCGGTTCGAGAGCGCGCTGGTGGCCCAGGGCGTCCGGAACGTCCTCGTGGCCCCGCTGCACTACCAGGACCGGCCGATCGGCACCGTCGAGCTCAGCTCCCCGAACCCGGGCGATCTCGGTCCCGTCAGCCTGATCAAGCTGCGCGAGGTGCTGCCGCTGTTCTCGATGGCGGTACGGCGAAGCCTCGACGAGCTCGAGGCGCGCGTGCAGGCGGTGATCAAGGAGAAGTGCACCGCGATCCACCCCTCGGTGGAGTGGCGCTTCCGGCGCGCCGTCCTCGACAGCATCGAGGAGCACGACGGCGAGGCGACGGAGCTGGAGCCGATCGTCTTCCGGGACGTCCACACGCTGTACGCGGCGACGGACATCCGCGGGTCGTCGGTCGAGCGCAATCTCGCGACGCAGGCCGACCTCGGCGTCCACCTCCGCCTGGCCTTCGAGGTGGTCGAGGCGGCCCGCGCGGCCAGGCCGCTCCCGATCCTCGACGAGACCGGCTACCGGATCGAGCGACACGCGCGTCACATCGAGGAGACGCTCGCCTCGGGAGACGAGGTGAGCGTGCTGGCGTTTCTCCGGCGAGACGTCGAGCCGCTCTTCGCCCACCTGGCGGGATTCGGCCCGGCCGTGGCGGAGCGTCTCGAGGCGTACCGGGCGGCGCTCGATCCGGGGCTCGGCACCGTGTACCGGCAGCGGCGTGCCTACGAGGAGAGCATGACGCTGATCGCCGACACGGTGTCCGCGTACCTCGACGCGGAGGAGGAGCTGGCCCAGTCGATGTTCCCGCACTACTTCGAGCGGCAGCGGACCGACGGCGTGGACCACACGATCTACGTCGGCGCGAGTCTCGTCGAGAGCGGCGAGTTCGACGAGCTGTACCTCCGGAACCTCCGGCTCTGGCAGCTCATGGTGACGTGCGGGACCGCCCGGCGGACGGAGGCGATCCGGCCGCGGCTCGCCGTGCCCCTCGTCACGACCCACCTCGTGCTCGCCCATCAGGCGCCGCTGTCGATCCGCTTCCGCTTCGACGAGCGGCGCTTCGACGTGGACGGGGCGTACAACGTCCGCTACGAGGTCATCAAGAAGCGGATCGACAAGGCCGTGGTGGAGACCACCCGGGAGCGCGTCACTCAGCCGGGCAAGCTGGCGATCGTCTACTCGCAGGCGGCCGAAGCGGCCGAGTACCGAGGCTACCTCGAGTACCTGAGCGCGCGAGGCTACGTCACGGGCGAGGTCGAGGACCTGGCGCTCGAGGACCTCCAGGGCGTCCACGGGCTCCGGGCGCTCCGGGTCGGGATCGATCTGTCGGCCCCGGCTCCCGACGTCGGCGAGGTCTCGCGGGAGGCGCGGCAAGCCTCCGTGCACGGCTGAGGCCGGTCTCCTCCGCCGCGAGCTCCTCCGGGGGACGCGCCCGGCGCGGCTAGACGCGCTCCACGCAGATCGCCCAGAAGGGCGCGTCGCCGACGTTCTCGATCTCATGGGTCATGATCTGCGGCGCCCAGTGCGCGCCTCCGGCGGGGAAGCGATCCTCGCGGGGCCCGCCGCTGGGGAACCGCTGCACGGCGTGCGCGCCCGTGAGCGGGATGATGAGCCGGGGCGCGTGGCTGTGCATCGGTCGCACCTGCGCGGGGCCCAGGATCTCCTCGTAGACGCAGACCGTCTCGTTCTGGAAGAGCATCTTGTCTCCGAACGTCCGCGAGACCCCGGGCGCGTCCGGCAGCACCCGCACGTCGACGAGCAGGGCCTCGCCGAACGGCCGAGGTGGTCCCGCCGGTGCCCGGAGCTCGCCGGCCCCGAGCCAGTCGACGCGGCCCCGCGCGAGGGGCAGGGAGCGACTCCCGTCGCGCCCCCGGTGGAGCAGCCAGCCTCCGCCGTCCCGCACGCCGATCAGGAGCGCGTGGGCGTGCCTGATCGGCTGGCCGGCGTGGGCGACCACGCTGTCGTCGTCGATGCGGGCGACGAGGACCGCGGCGTTGTCGAGGACGGTCGGGATCGGCATGGGAGGGCGGAGCGCGTCAGTCGA
Organism: uncultured Candidatus Rokubacteria bacterium; assembly: GCA_963812945.1. GTDB lineage: Bacteria > Methylomirabilota > Methylomirabilia > Rokubacteriales > DASRDR01 > DASRDR01. The sequence goes on from CAWEXD010000008.1 coordinate 845,174, forward strand.
CGATGAACAGGCGCGCGCCCGCCCGCGTCGAGGAGCGGTGCGCCTCGTGCCCGTCGGCGACCTGGTAGCTCATCCCCGGGCCGAGCAGGAAGCGCCGCCCGTCCTCGAGCTCGGTCTCGAGCTCGCCCTCGAGGACCAGGAGCACGTGGCCCTTCCGGCACCAGTGGTCCGCGCGGTAGCCGGGGGAGTACTCCACCATCCGGACGCGGATGCCCCCGACCTCGCGGGTGCGCCACGTGGCCGCCCCCGTCTCGCCCGCGTGACGGGTCGGCGGGACCGCGCTCCAGTCGGTGGTGTCGAAGGGGATCGCGTCCATCTTCATGACCGAAGATCAAACTCCGGGGTGGGACCCCGATTTTGACTTCGGGCGGCCGGCCGGAAAGCCAAAATCAGGGCCTGACCCCGCAGTTATTTGAGGAGGGACTGGATGGCGGCGACGATGTCCTCCTTGCTCGGGATGGTCGCGCGCTCGAGGTTGTCGTTGTACGGCATCGGCACCGCCCGGGCGGCGACCCGGACGATCGGCGCGTCCAGCTCGTCCAGCGCCCTCTCGCTGATCATCGCGGCGACCTCGGCCCCGAAGCCCCCGCGCTTGACCGCCTCGTGCGCGATGACCACCCGGTGGGTCTTCGCGACCGACTCGAGGATCGTCGTCTCGTCGAGGGGCGCCAGCGTCCGCGGGTCGATCACCTCGACGCTCACGCCCTCCTTCTCGAGGTCGCCGGCCGCCTGGAGCGCGCGGCTCACCATCGCCTGGGTCGCGATGACGGTGACGTCCCGCCCCGCGCGCTTGATGTCGGCCTTGCCGATCGGGATCGCGTAGGGCTCCTCGGGCACCTCGCCCTTGATCGCGTAGAGCGCCTTGTGCTCGAGGAAGATGACGGGGTTGTCGTCGCGAATGGCCGCGGTCAGGAGGCCCTTGGCGTCGTAGGGCGTCGAGGGCGCGATGACGACGAGCCCCGGCACGTGCGTGAACCACGCCTCCAGGCTCTGGGAGTGCTGGGCGGCGAGGCGAATGCCGCCACCCTGGGGGCCGCGGATCACCAGCGGCACGGTCGGCGTCCCGCCGAGCATGTAGCGGAACTTCGCCGCCTGGTTCACGACCTGGTCCATGGTCATCGCGATGAAGTCCCAGATCTGGATCTCCACCACCGGCCGCATCCCCGCGACCGCCGCGCCGACCCCGGCGCCGACGAAGGTCGCCTCCGAGATCGGCGTGTCCCGGACGCGGTCCTCGCCGAATCGGTCGCGCAGCCCCTTGGTCACCTGGAAGATGCCCCCGATGAGCCCGACGTCCTCGCCCATGACGAAGACGCGCTTGTCCCGGGCCATCTCCTGGTGGAGCGCCTCGTTGAGGGCCTCGTTCATCGCGAGCTGCCGCGTGCCGCGGGACGTCGGCTCGTCCCCCCGCGCGTGGGGCGCATAGACGGAGGACTCCATCATCTCGACGGTCGGCTCCCGGCTCGCCATGCCGAACCGCACCGCCTCGTCGAGGGCCACCTCGACCGCCTCCTCCATCTCCTTGAGCCGCATGGGCGAGACGGCCTTCTTGTCGACCAGGCCGTGGCCGAAGCGCACGACCGGGTCGCGCTCGATCCACTCGCGCTCCTCTTCCTTCGTCCGGTAGTCGGGGAGGTTCGCCCGCATGCTGTGGCCGCCCCAGCGGTAGGTGACCGCCTCGACGAACGTCGGGCCCTCGCCCCGCCGCGCCCGGGCCACCGCCTCCTTGACGGCCTCGTAGACGGCGAGCACGTCGTTCCCGTCCACGCGGGCGAAGGGCATGTCGTAGCCGGCCGCGCGCTTGGCGATCTCGCCGGCCGTCGTGCGCTTGGTGTCCGTCGACAGGGCGTACTTGTTGTTCTCGCAGAGGAAGATGAAGGGGAGCTTCCAGACCGAGGCGAGATTCATCGCCTCGTGGACGACGCCCTGGTTGGCCCCGCCGTCGCCGAAGAACGTCAGCGCGACGCGGTCGGTTCCCTGAATCTTCGCGGTGAGCGCCGCCCCCGCGCCGATCGGCACGCCGGCCGCCACGATGCCGTTGCACCCGAGGATGTTCAGATCGAGCGCCGCGATGTGCATCGAGCCGCCGAGGCCCCGGCAGTACCCGTCCTCCCGGCCCATCAGCTCGGCCATCATCCGGTCCATCCGGGCGCCCTTGGCAATCGTGTGGCCGTGGCCCCGGTGGTTCGAGACGATGTAGTCGTCCTCGCGCAGGTTCGCGCAGGCGCCCGCCGCCACCGCTTCCTGGCCGACGTAGCTGTGGGCCGTGCCCTTGACGATGCCCTGCTGGAAGAGCTCGGCGACCTTCTCGTCGAAGCGCCGGATCTTCACCATCGTGCTGTAGAGGCTCTCGTAGGCGGCGACGCTGAGCGTCATGGTGTCACCCTTTCGCGGCGTGCTGGAGGCTCCGGTGGACGGTTCGGGGCGCGCGGACTTTCGCATGGCCGACGCCGGACATTTAATCGTTCCCCTCCGACGTTGGCAAGGGGGCATGGGACCGCCGTGGCGCCGGCCGGCATTGGCGGACGCCGCCGAGCGGGCCGTGGCCGTTGACGCGCGCCCGCGCGCTCCCCACACTCCGCGCGTGGACACGCGACTCCTCGCCTTCCTAGGGATCGCCACGCTGGTGATCGTGACGCCGGGGCCCGACACGGTCCTGACGGTCCGGAACACGCTCGGCGGCGGGCGGAAGGGCGGCCTCGGCACGGCGCTCGGCGTCGCCGCGGGGCAGGCCATCTGGACGGTGGCCACGAGCGCGGGCATCGCCACGCTGCTCTTGGCGTCGGCGCCCGCCTTCACGGCGCTCCGGCTCCTGGGGGCGGCGTACCTCGTGTGGCTCGGCGCCCAGGCGGTCTCGGGAGCGCTTCGTGCGCGCGGGAGCGACCCCTGGAGACCGCCGAGCGCGGTCGGCCCCGCTCATCGGCTCGCGCCAAGCGCGGCCTTCCGGCAGGGCGTGCTCAGCAACCTCGGTAACGCGAAGATGGCCGTGTTCTTCACGAGCCTTCTGCCGCAGTTCGCGCCGGGGGGCGATACCTCGTTCGCCGGGCTGCTCTTGCTGGGGCTCGTCTTCTGTGCCATGACGCTCGCGTGGCTGGCGGGCTACGCGGTGCTCGTCGCGCGGGCGGGCGTGCTCTTGGGGCGACCCGGGATCCGCCGGGCGCTCGACGGCGTCACGGGAGCGGCTCTGGTGGCGCTCGGCCTCCACGTGGCCCTCGGACGGCGCTAGACCGGCGGATCGCCGCCTGCCGGTGGCCCCTCTTCGGGTCGGGACCCCGGCGCCCTCCCGTTGACCGCGCCCGAGGCCCCGGGATAGGCTCGGGCCCGTGACGGCGCGCCGCCGTCCGGCACCTGACCGGGCGGCGGTCGCGCGACGAAAGGGGAGCCATGCGCCATCGCATCGCGGTGATTCCCGGCGACGGCATCGGCAAGGAGGTCGTCCCCGAGGGGCAGCGGGTGCTCGAGGCGGCCGGCCGGCGGTTCGGGTTCGAGCTTGCCTGGACCGAGTTCGACTGGAGCTGCGAGCGCTTCGCGAAAACCGGCCGGATGATGCCCGAGGACGGCCTCGAGCAGCTTGCCGCCTGTGACGCGATCTTCCTCGGCGCAGTCGGCGCACCCGGCGTGCCGGATCACGTTTCGCTCTGGGGGCTCCTGATTCCGATCCGGCGAACCTTCCAGCAGTACGTGAACCTGCGTCCCGTGCGGCTTCTCAAGGGCGTCCGCTCGCCGCTCGCCGACCGCTCGCCCGCCGAGATCGACATGGTGATCGTGCGGGAGAACAACGAGGGCGAGTACTCCGAGATCGGGGGGCGGCTCTACACGGGGACGGACGACGAGCTGGCGGTCCAGCAGGCCGTCTTCACCCGGAAGGGCTGCGACCGGGTGATGCGCTACGCCTTCGAGCTGGCCCGGACGCGGCCCCGACGGCACGTCACGTCGGCCACGAAGTCGAACGGCATCATCCACAGCATGCCGTACTGGGACGAGCGTTTCGCGGCGATGGCCCGGGAGTATCCCGACGTCAAGACGGCGCAGTACCACATCGACATCCTCACCGCGCACTTCGTGCAGCACCCCGACTGGTTCGACGTGGTCGTGGGCTCGAACCTCTTCGGCGACATCCTGTCCGACCTCGGGCCGGCGATCGCGGGCTCGATCGGCCTCGCGCCGGGGGGGAACATCAACCCGGAGAAGACGCACCCGTCGATGTTCGAGCCCGTGCACGGCTCGGCGCCCGACATCGCGGGGAAGGGGATCGCCAACCCGGTCGCCCAGGTCTGGACCGGCGCCATGCTGCTCGAGCACCTCGGGCACGCGGCCGCCGCCCACGCGGTCGTGCGGGCGATCGAGACCTTGGTGGCCGACGGCAAGACCGTGACGCGCGACCTCGGCGGCAAGGCCTCGACGCGCGAGGTCGGCCAGGCGCTGGCGTCCCTGATCTGACCTGATCGCGGCGCCGCGCCGCACACCCAGGGAGGCGACGAGTGTCAGAGCGTTCCGTGTTCAAGGCGAGGCGGGTGGCGAACCCGACCGTGTCCGGATGGCTGTCCGATCACGCCGTCCTGACCGAGGGCGAGCGGATCCGGGCCGTGGTCCCCCAGAGGGAGCTGCCCCGGGACGCCGGAGACACCCACCGGATCCACGACCTCGGCGACGTCTCGCTCCTGCCCGGCCTCGTCGACGTCCACGCCCACATGCACTGCTCCGCCACCCCCGACGCGTACCGGCTGGTGACGACCGAGTCGCACGAGGCGCTCCTCCTGCGGGCGGCGAGCAACGTGCGGACCGCGCTCATGAGCGGGGTGACGACGCTCCGCGACATCGGGAGCAAGAACGACATCGCATTCCCCATCCGCGACGCGGTGCGCGCCGGCGTCATCGCGGGGCCGCGCCTGATCCTCACCGGCACGCCGATCACGACCACCGCCGGGCACTGCTGGATGTTCGGCACCGAGGCGGACACCCTCGACGAGGTCGTCCTGGCGGTTCGCCGGCAGAAGAAGCTCGGGGCCGATTGCATCAAGATGATGGCGACGGGCGGCATGTTCACGCCGACCGCGAACCCGCGGACGGTCCAGTATTCCGTGGAGATCCTGCGGGCGGCAGTCCGGGAGGCGGAGCGGCTCGACATGCAGATCGTCGCCCACACGCTCTCGGCGGACGGCGTGCGGAACTGCGCGGAGGCCGGCATCCACCACCTGGTCCACGCCCGGTGGTTCTCGGCGGACCCGCGGAAGGGGCTCGAGTACGACCCCGAGGTGTCGAGCCGGATCGCGGCCAACGGCCAGGCGGTCGACGTGACCTTCGGGCTGCATCTCCTCGCCCACGAGGCGGTGGAGGCCGGCGCACCCCCGCCCAAGCCTCACTGGTCGGTGTCGGCGGCGCCGGTCTCGATGGACGAGCACGTGGAGGTGACCCGGGACATGCGGGCCCGTGGGGTGCGCTTCATCAACGGGCTCGACATGGGGATGGCGCACGCTCGGTTCGACGCGACGTCCGCCAACGCGCGGGCGTTCGTCAAGTGGTTCGGCTACTCCCCGTGGCAGGCGCTGGCGGCCTCCACGCTGGAGTCCGCCGACGCCATGCGTCTCGGGCACGAGGTCGGCGCCATCCGGCCGGGCTTCGTGGCCGACCTGATGTCGGTCGCCGGCGATCCCGCGGCCGACATCGCTCTGCTGGGCGACGCGGTGGACGTGATCCAGTCCGGCCGCCCGGTGAAGCTCGGGCGGCGCGCCCTGCTCTGATTCGGCCGCTCGCGGCGCGCCGGCGCCGGTCGGGCCGGGCGGCACTCGGTGGAGCGCCGATCCCGGGGGATGCCCCGATGCCCGCTCACCGGCCGGCTGGACGCCGGCCATCGACCTGGAGGTCATGATGGCGTTCCGGATCAACCACATCCACCTGAAGGCCCCCGATCCCCGGAAGACCGCCGACTGGTACGTGAAGGCGTTCAACTTCAAGATCCTCTCGGACGAGACGCGGACCTTCGGGGACCGCTTCGTCCGCTGCATGAGCGAGGATGGCGGTATCGCGGTGAACATCTCGGGCGCGCGGACCGGCGAGCGGCTCGGCTCGGGCGATGCCACGCCGCACCACGGTCTCGAGCACTTCGGCTTCGACTCGGCGAACCTCGAGGCCGACATCGCCCGGCTGGAGCACCTCGGCTGCCCGCTGCTCGAGGGGCCGATCCAGGTACCGAACGGCCCGCGCATCGCCTTCATGCGCGCGCCCGACGACACGCGCATCGAGCTCATCGAGCCACCGAAGAAGCCCGCGGTCTCCGGGGGCTGTTGCTGAGGTCCGCAGCACCTCGGCCCGCTTTCACATCAGCGGCGTCGTGATCCGCAGCCTTGGTGCGCCAACCCTGTCACTCGAGGTGCGGACATTGACCTTCTGACGTCACCAGATCTGGCTTAGAATCAGGCCGCGAGACTGAAAGGCTAGTCGACGTGCCCGACCCTCAGCGCAGTCCGAGTGGCGCGCCTCCTCAGGAGACGAAGGTCGTATTTCCGCTGCACGGGATTCGCACGGCGGCACGGTGGCGCGACGCGTTCCACGGCGTTGCGGTCAAGCACGGCTGGAACGTCAGGCTGAAGCCCTGGTATTTCGGGAACTTCGGCACGCTGCTATTTCTGCTGTCGCCCGCACGGTCAAGAAAGCTCCGCTGGTTCAGAGACACCTACGAAAGCGAGATCAAGAGCAGAGACGTCGGACTGGGCGAAGACGAGCTTCCCTCGGTCGTGGCCCACAGTTTTGGAACCTACATTCTCGGTCACGCGCTGTTGAAGTATCCGTTCATCCGTTTCGACAAGGTTCTCCTGTGCGGTTCCATTCTGCCCACCGATTTTCCGTGGACGACGCTCATTGAACGCGGCCAGGTACAGGCCGTGCGAAACGAATACGGCACGCAGGATGTCTGGTCGAAGCTAGTGTCGTGGTTCGTTCGGGGAAGCGGTCCCTCGGGCACTCGTGGGTTCACTACCAAGACCGGCGAGCGATTCGAGCAGGCCGAGTTTCGATATCCACACAGTGAGTACTTCTCCGAGGGCCACATGGAGAACTACTGGCTGTCGTTTCTCGAACGACCGATCGCCAGGATTCTTCCGCGTGATGGCGCCGTGCTTCTCCTGACATCAAGCTGGCCGTGGGGGTTCTACGGCATCCTGGTGTTGCTCGTCGCCGTTACGGCGCTGTCGATGGGGAAGGCCTTCCTTCCAGCTCGGCTGTCGATGGACAAGGTCTCGCCTCCGATCCCGACCGGGAACCAGGTCTTGCCCCTTGTCTCGGCCGAGGAGCAGCGGCGGATCCGTGAGGTGGCGGTGCAAGAGTTGACTGGGCTCGTTGGGCGCGCCGCGAGGAGTGAGGGCACTGGGCGTTGCAGCGAGAGCCTGACTACACCTGGAGCACCTGACGAGTTCGGACCCTGGACTACGGCCCAATGCGTCCTTGCTCTCGTGACCAGATCGAGCGATTCGAAGACCGAGATTCGACGTGGACTCAAATACCTATCTGGAGCGCGTGTTGCCGGGAAGTGGGAGGCTACCGAGGTAACGGCGTGGGTCGGCATGGCGTTTCTCGGTGCATTGAGCCATTCGGAACTCCTGCAGGACGGCGACAAGCGCAACTGGATGGCCGAAGTGCGGCATGCGTACAAGGACGTGACCGCACGACAGAGCGAGCAGGGCGGATGGGGAAGCTTTCAGACCTACTACCCCGGTGACCCACGCGCGATGACCAACTACGCGACGTATCAGGCCCTCCAGTTTCTGCTCAGGTTCAAGCAGGCAGGGTTGGGCGGCTTCGACGAGGCGGACCTGGGCAAGAGGATCAGGATGGGACTACTCTGGATCCTTGATCAGTACGACGTCGAGATCAAAGGGTGGAAGGAACATGATTCCGACGTCGGAAGCAAGGACTTGAGGACGCTCTACCTGCTCGTGCTTACCGACGCCGCCCACAACGGATTCGACTTCACCTCGGATGGCAGGTATGCTTCCGCGCTGAAGGAGTGGACCAATCTGGCACTTCTGCACAGCCAGAACCGGGACGTGGCAGAGAACACAAGGCTCCAGCAAACACAGTTCATTTTCAACAAGGCCAAGTTCCTTCGTACCCAGAATAAGCCCGTGGTGTTGGTATGGTTTCCTTGGGCTTTGTTGCTCGCGGACACTCTGGCCGCTGACGCAAAGCGCCCCGATGATGTCGAGCGCGTTCGCCAACGCTTGATCCGACGACTTCCTGAGGCCGTCGAGACTGTGCCCAAGGCAGTCTCTACCTATGTCACCGCCGAATTGTTGTATGCCGTCCGCTCGCTCCGGTAGCGCGTTGCACTGAGTGTCAGAACGGGATCGTGCTCGCTTCCGTGTTGGCGTAGAGCGTGCCCGTGGACCACACCCGAATGTCTTGGCGGCGTGGGGACGGCGCTCGTGAGCAACACCTCACCCGTAGCGCTTCGCCGGGCTCCGGGTGAGGGCGCGGCGCGGGTCGACTCTCCCGTGCCATAATCCAGCCCACCGCCACCCTGCCGCCAGCCTGAAGGAGGAACGGGATGATGCGCTCGATCGTGACCCTTGGCCTGGCTCTCGGCGTCGCCGCGCTGCTGGTCGTCCTGCCCGGGCCGGGTACGCCCCCGCCGGCGTTCGCCCAGACGCCCGATGTTCTGGTGATCGCGCAGGGCGTGGACATGCAGACGGGTGATCCGCACAAGACGACCCTCACCCATGCGGTGAACGTCTTGACCAACTTCTACGACACGCTCGTCGGCCGGGACGCCAACCTGGCGCTGAAGCCCGGGCTCGCGCTCTCCTGGCGGGCGGTCGACGCCACGACCTGGGAGTTCAAGCTGCGCCAGGGTGTGAAGTTCCACAACGGCGAGCCCTTCAACGCCCAGGCCGTGAAGCTCTCGTTCGAGCGGATGCTGGACCCGAAGACCAAGTGGCCGGGAGCCGGCGCGCTCCGGCTGATCAAGTCGGTGGCCGTCGTGGACGACTCCACGGTCCGGTTCACCACCGAGCGCCCCTGGCCGCTCTTGCCGAGGTACCTCGGGTACTACGGGATGATCGTGCCGCCGGGCCTGGCGCAGAGCGCCGAGGACGCCCTGATTCGCCACCCGGTGGGGACCGGGCCCTACAAGTTCGTGCGCTGGGTGAAGGACGACCGCGTCGAGCTCGAGGGCAACCCCGACTACTGGGGCGGGAAGCCCCGGATCAACCGCGTCGTCTTCCGCGCCATCCCCTCCGAGTCGTCCCGGCTGGCGGAGCTCCTGGCCGGCTCCGTGCACCTGATCAACATCGTGCCGCCGGAGCTGTTCAAGCCGATCCAGGATTCGGGGCGCGCCAAGCTGGTGGAAGGCAAGAGCCTGAGCGTCTACTTCGTCATCGGCAACCTGGTAAACATCGCGCGCGAGAAGCCGCTGGCGGACCGGCGCGTGCGGCAAGCGCTGAACCACGCGATCGACCGCCAGGCGATCCTGGCGAGCATCATGCACAACGTCGGGAAGACCGTATCGACCTTCTGCACGGACGTGATGCTCGGGTGCGACGCGTCCGTTCCTGGGTTCGCCTACGACCCCGAGCGCGCCAAGGCGCTGCTCCGCGAGGCGGGCTATGCTAACGGCTTCGAGTTCTCGATCTCGGGCACCAGCGGGGCCTACCCCGGCGACCGCGACATCGCCCTCGCGGTGGCCGATCAGCTCAACAAGGTCGGCGTCCGCGCCCGCGCGAACATCACCGAGTACGGCGTGCAGCTGAAGGCCGTGCAGGCGCGCCAGCTGGCCGACGACGGGTGGTTCACGCGGTTCACCGATTTCTTCGGGCTGAGCCACATCATCCCGTTCCGGGCCTTCTATTCCCCGGGGGAGTGGTCCTTGTGGCGGCCGGGTCACAAGGAGTTCGACCAGCTGGTCGAGGCGGCGAACGTCGCCAGCGACGAGGCCCAGATCAAGGACCTCTCGCGGCGGCTCCAGCTCCTCTACAAGGAAGAGGCGCCGGCGATCTCGCTCTTCACGGCGCCCAACGTCTACGGGATGCATCCCGACCTCGACTGGACGCCGCGACCTGACCTCCTCCTCCCGATGTTCGACGCCGGTTGGCGGCGCCGCTGACGCAGGCTCTCGTGCGGCGGGCCGGTCCGTGCCCGGGTTCCGGGCGAGCGGGCCGGCCCTGCCGGCTGCCGGACCGCGGTGATGGTCCGGCCCGTCGCCTCCGGGCACGTCTCCGGGGACTGTCATGACCGAGTACGTGGTCCGCCGGCTCGCGCTCTCGGCGGTCGCCATGCTCGGCGTGATCTCCATCGTGTTCGTCCTGCTCCACGCGAGCGGCGACCCGGCGACGCTCCTGGTGACGCAGGACGCGACGCAGGCCGACCTCGCCCGGATCCGGCAGGCCTACGGCCTGGACCAGCCGCTCACCGTGCAGTACGCGCGCTTCGTGGCCCGGGTGGCTCGCGGCGATCTGGGCTTTTCCTACCGCCAGGGCCTGCCGGTCGGCGAGCTGATCGTCGAGCGGCTGCGGGCCACGTTCGAGCTGGCGCTGTCCGGGCTGGCCGTGGCCGTGCTGCTCGGCGTGCCGCTCGGCATCATCGCCGCCGCCCGGCACGGCTCCGCCGTCGACACGGCGGCGATGACGGTGGCCCTCGTGGGCACCAGCGTTCCGAGCTTCTGGCTGGGCCTCTTGCTCATCATCGTCTTCGGAGTTCAGCTCGGCTGGCTGCCCGTCTCCGGATACGGGAGCCTCCGCCACCTCGTGATGCCGGCCTTCGTGCTGGGCGGGTTCTACGCGGCCCAGGTCAGCCGGCTGACCCGGGCCAGTCTCCTGGAGGTGCTGGCCCAGGACTTCGTCCGCACCGCGCGCGCCAAGGGGCTGGCCGCGCGCGCCGTGATGCTGAAGCACGTGCTGCGGAACGCCGCGCTGCCGGTGCTGACGGTGGTGGGGCTGGACTTCGGCCGGATGCTGGGGGGGGCGGTCGTCGTGGAGACCATCTTCGCGTGGCCTGGCATGGGACGCCTGGCGGTGCAGGCGGTGCTGGGCCGGGACTTCCCGGTGGTGCAGGGCGCGGTCATCATGGGCGCGGCCATCTTCCTGTCGGTCAACGTGATCATCGACCTCCTCTATGGCTTCATCGACCCCCGTCTCCGCGCCGCCGGGCACCGAGCGTAGAGCGGGGCCGTCCCTCGCCCGCCGGGTCCTGGGCAGCCCGTCCGGGGCGGTGGGGGCTGTTCTCCTGGCGGCGCTCATCGTCGCCGCCTTCGGCGTGTCCTGGGTCACGCCGTACGATCCCGCCGCACAGGACCTGGGGGCGACGGTGCGTCGACCCTCCCTGGCCGCCGTCCGCGGTCACGTCCACGTCCTGGGCACCGACCAGCTGGGGCGCGACATCCTGAGCCGCCTCTTGGTCGGCCTTCGCATCTCCCTCCTGGTGGCCCTGGTGGTTGTCCCTCTCTCGACGCTCCTGGGCCTGGCTGCGGGAATGGTCACCGGGTACCGCGGCGGGTGGCTCGACCTGGCCCTGATGCGTCTCGTGGACGCGCAGCTCGCGATTCCCACGCTGCTCCTCATGGTCGCCGTGGTGGCGGTGCTGGGCTCGGGGCTCCTGCAGATCGTGATCGTCCTCGTCATCACGGGATGGCCGACCTACGCCCGGGTGGTGCGGGCCGAGGTGCTGGCCCTTCGCGAGCGCGACTTCGTGGTCGCGGCGCGGGTCGTCGGCGCGTCCGACGCGCGCATCCTCGCCCGGCACGTGCTCCGCAACATCCTGCCCACGACGCTCGTGCTGGCCACGCTGCAGCTGCCCGTGGTGATCGTGCTCGAGGCCGCGCTGAGCTTCCTCGGCCTGGGGATCCAGCCGCCCACGCCCAGCCTGGGCCAGATGCTGGGTCACTCCCAGGAGATGGTGTGGCGGGCCTGGTGGATGCCGACGATCCCCGGGGTGGCCATCACCCTCCTGGTCCTGGCGTTCAACCTGATGGGGGACCGCCTGCGGGACGTGCTCGACCCGCGGCTTCGGGGGATCGGCCAGCTCTAGCCGTTTCGTGCCGCTCACCGACGAGGGGTGCGGCGAGCAGCCCGAGCCGGCGGCGGGGTGGGGCCTCGCGATCGACACCGGTTCGCCACGGCGACACAGGTGACTGAGTCGAGGCCGTCGGCGAGCACGTCCCACCGGCGCCCCTGATTGTCGGAGCGGAACACCCCGCCGTCATCAGTGCCGGCAACCACGGTCGGACCCGCGGCGGCGAGGCAGTACGTGTCCACGTTCGCGCGGAACCACTCCGGCAGGCCGTCCCGGCAGCGCTCGAAGGGCGCCTTCTGCCCGAGGGGCCGTCGATACAGCGCGGCGCGACGGCTCCCGGGGCCCGTGGAAGCGCTCACCACGACGGCGTCGTCCGTCACCGCGACCGCGCGGAGGTACGAGGCGTGGAGCCCCTCCGTCGTGAAGGTCCACGTCGCTCCGCCGTCCTGACTTGTCCCGAAGCCGACCGCGGCGGCGGCGAAGACCAGCCCGGGGACCGTCGGGTGGGCGAGGACCTGGTGGACGTCCGCGTCGATGTCGACCGTCGGCTGCCAGGCCTCGCCCCCGTTGCCACCGTCAATCGACCGGACGATGCCGCCGACGTGGACGTTCACGTAGACGCGACCGGCGGCGTCGGCGGCGAGCGACCGGGTGTCGGCGGGGTCGCCCCATGGCGTGTACCAGCGACGCCGGCCGTCGACCGCCTCGAACGACTCGACCGGTCGCAGGGCGTGGTCCTCGAGGCGCGAGAGGTGGGCGCCCCCAGTCCCGACGAGCAGGCCCCTCGACCCCGGGAGGAGACACGTCACTGGGTGATCCGCGCTCTCGGTGACGCGCTCCCAGCGACGTCGGGCTCCGGCGCGCCAGGTGCCGCGCCAGATATCGCGCTCGTCGACGGCCGCCCACCAGGCGCTCCCATCCACGGCGACCGCCGTGATCCGGTGACCTCCAAGGTGAGTGCGTGAGCGGGAGCCCAGCTCGAAGAGGCCGTCCTTCGTCCCGACGAGCACGATGGGCGTCATCGGGCGACTCCTGGCCGGGCGCCGCGCCCGGCCCTTGGGCCGCGATGCGAGGCGAGAGGGTGACCCGCCCGTGCTTGCCATGCTCGCCATGCTCGCCATGCTCGCCATGCTCGCCATGCTCGCCATGCTCGCCATGCTCGAATGATCCGGCGACGCAACGGAATCTGCAAGGCCGTCAACCATGGCTGCGTTCCGCGCGCCTGCCGGCGCGCGTCCCGACCCTGCCCGGCACTCCGCGATTGCGGGGCGGGAACTTCTCGGGCCGAAACTTGGAGCGCGTCCCGGTCAGGGGCGGCGCGCGCGCCGGAGGAGACTCCCGGCGGCGATCGCGACGGCCACGAGCCCGACGCCGCTCACGCCGAGCGCGGCGGCGACGCCCATCGAGGCGACGAGGGCCCCGATCTGGATCTGCCCCACCGGCCCGACGCCGATCGCGACCACCCACGCGCCGCTCGCCCGCCCTCTGAGGCCGGCGGGGACCGCCTGCTGCATGAGGCTCTGCCCGAGGACGTCCGCCACCGCGCCGGCGACGTTGACCAGGACGAGCAGGAGCAGCACGGTGCCGTAGCTCGACGCGAGGCCCAGTGCGGCCACGCCGGCGCCGAACACGCCGAGCACGCGGACGAAGAGGGACGTGAGCCCGCCCAGCTGGGTCAGGCGCCCGACGATCAGCATGCCGGCGATCCCGCCGACCTGACGGGCCGCGCTCATCGCGCCCAGGCCCTCGGGGCCCACGCGGAGGACGTCACGCGCGAGGCTCGGCAAGACGGCCTGATGCGAGAAGCCGAGCACCTCGCCGGCGGCGGTCAGGGCCATGTAGAAGGGGAGGCGGCGCTCCGCCCTGGCGGCGGTGAAGAACCCGGCCAGGCCTTCCCAGATGGACTCGGCGGTCGCCGTCGGCCGCATCGCGTGGGACGAGCGGCGGGGGAGGAGCAAGGTCCCCACGAGCGACGCGCAGGCAGCGCCCAGGTAGGCCTCCCCCGGCCCGAGGACCCCGATCAGCCGGCCGGTGACCAGGGCGCCGGTGAGGCCGCCGATGCGCATCGCGATGCCGAGAGCCCCGAGGGCCTCGGTCAGCCTGGGTGCCCCGACCAGATCCTGCACGTGAACCTGCTGCGTGACCTGCTGCAGGGCCCGCGCGCACCCGATGAAGGCGGTGACGGCGAGCGTCAGCGGGAGCGTCACCCGTCCGAGCACGGTGAGGGTGCCGAGCAGCGTCAGCGCGAGCGTCATGGCGGTGTTGGCGCCGCGCAGCAGGGTGACACGGTCCATTCGATCGGCGAGGACTCCCGCCGGGAGCCCGGCGACCAGCATGGGGGCCACGCGGAGGGCCAGGGCGAGACCGACCAGGAACGGCGAGTTCGTGAGATCGAGGACGAGCCATCCGAGGACGACCTGCTCGCCGGCGAAGGCGACGGTGTTGAGCATGGCGGAGCAGGCGAATCGCGGGAATCCGGGAAGGCGCAGGACCGCGGTCTCGGCGTGGCCCATCAACCGGGCCACCGTATCACGGCGCGCCGGGACTCGACGCGGCGCGCGTCGCGCCGACCGTCGTGGCGCCCCATGGACGGCCGCCGCGCCAGCCGAGCCGTCAGCGCGGCCCGCCGGCTCGCGCGGCCGCCAGACGCATCGCGCGGTCGTGAAGCAGCGGCGCGCCGACGTGCGCCGCCCATCGCTCGAGCTCGGGGCGCGGGCCCGTCCAGCGGAGCCCGTCCACGTCGACGCCGATGGGCGCATCGGCGCGCAGCGTCGCGAGCTCGCGGAAGAGGAGGGCGCGCTCGCGCTCGGCCGCCAGCGTCGCGGCCAGGCGCGCCGCGCCCCGCACGGACACGTCCCATTCCGTCGCCTGCGCCGGGATGTGCTCGAGGTGCCGGTAGCGGGCGAGCACCGCCGACGCGGACGTCGCCCCCCAGCCGGGCAGCCCCGGGTAGCCGTCCGCGCTGTCGCCCACGAGGGCGAGCCAGTCGGGAATCGAGGTGGGCGGGACGCCGAACTTCCGCTCGACGCCCGCCTCGTCGCGGACCTCGCGCGTTCGCCGGTCGAGCTGGACGATCCGCGTTCCCCGCACGCACTGCGCCAGGTCCTTGTCCGGGGTGCAGACCACGACCTGCTCGACGCGCGGGTCGGCCGCGGCCATCGCCGCCGCCGCGGCCAGGGCGTCGTCGGCCTCGAACTCGTCCATGGCCCAGACGACCACGCCGAGGGCGCGGAGCGCATCCTCGACCGGCTCGAACTGGGCGTAGAGCGCGGGATCCAGGCCCTCACCGGTCTTGTAGCCGGGCCAGAGGGCGTTGCGGAAGGACTCGATGACGTGGTCGGTCGCCACGCCGAGGTGCGTGGCGCCCCCCTCGAGCATCCCCAGGACGGACGTGATCACGCCGCGGACGGCCCGCATCTCGACCGGGGCGGCGCGGTCGAAGGCCGCCGGCGACAGGAAATAGCGGAAGAGCTCGTACGTCCCGTCGACCAGGTGGACCTTCACGCTTGGCACGACCGCACGATACGGCAGCGGGCCCACGATGGGAACCCGGGCCGTGGCACAATCGACCTGTCATGGTGACCGCGGGCCGTCTCGCCGCGCTCAGCGTCCTGATCGCCGTCGGCGCCCCCGTCGCCTACGCGCTCCTGCTCCGGGTCCCGGTGGTCCGGAACCACCCGGAGGGCTACGTGGTCGCGTTCGCGCTGGCGGCGGCGCTGGCCGCCCTGGCGGTTGCCCGCGCGCGGGGCCGCCGCTGGCCCGCCTGGCTGGCGCTCGGCTTCTCGAGCCTTCTCCTGGTCGCCGGGGCCTGGTTCAACTTCGTCGGCGCGCGGGTTCCGGCGACCCCGACGGCCCTCGCCGTGGGCGAGCCGCCGCCGGCCTTCACGCTGCCGGATTCGGCCGGCCGGCCCGTCTCGCTCGCCGACTATCGCGGGAAGAAGCCGGTCATCCTCATCTTCTACCGTGGCTACTGGTGACCCTTCTGCATGGCGGAGCTCCAAGGGCTTGGAGCCAAGCTGGGGGAGGCCGAGCGCGCGGGTGTCGAGGTCGTCGCCGTCTCGCCCGATCCCAACGAGCGGAGCCAGCAGCTCGCCGACGGCCTGGGTCTCGCGTACCGGTTCCTCGCCGACCCTGACCTGGCGGTCGCCCGCCGCTACGGCCTGGTGCACGCTGCCGGGGGCGCCGAGGGGCAGGACGTGCCACGGCCGGCCACGATCGTGCTGGACAGGGACGGGGTCGTGCGCTGGTTCTCGGTCAGCGGAAACTTCCAGGTACGACCGGACCCGGACGACGTGCTGCGTGCAGTGCGCGCGCTTTCGTGAGCCTGACCGCGTGCCGGAGCTGCCCGACGTCGTCGCGTACCTGACGGCCCTCGAGCCGCGTGTCGTCGGAAAGCGGCTCGAGGGGATCCGCCTGGCGAGCCCCTTCGTCCTCCGCTCGGTCGACCCGCCGGCGTCGGACGCGGCGGGCCGGACGGTCGTGGGGCTCCGCCGCCTCGGCAAGCGCATCGTCCTCGCGCTGGACGGCGAGATCTTCGTCGTGATCCACCTGATGATCGCCGGCCGCCTCCACTGGCGTCCGGCCGGCGCGCGCCCGCCCGGACGCGTGGGGCTGGCCGCGCTCGACTTCCCGGACGGCACGCTGACTCTCACGGAGGCCGGGACCCGGCGCCGGGCCTCGATCCACCTGGCGCGCGGCGAGCCGGCCCTGGCCGCTTTCGATCCGGGAGGTCTCGACGTGCTCGGGGCGACGCCCGCAGCGTTCCGCGCGTCGCTGTCGCGAGAGCGGCACACGCTGAAGCGGTCGCTCACGGACCCGCGCTTCCTCGACGGCATCGGCAACGCCTACGCGGACGAGATCCTGCATCGGGCGCGCCTGTCACCGGTGCGGATGGCGGACCAGCTGGGTGACGAAGAGCTGGGACGGCTCCTCGCCGCGGCGCGGGCCGTGCTCACGGAATGGACCGACCGACTGTCCGGGACGGCGCGCCTGACCTTTCCCGAGAAGGTCACGGCCTTCCGCGAAGGAATGGCGGTCCACGGCCGGTACGGGCAGCCGTGCCCGGTGTGCGGCGCGCCTGTGCAGAGGATCGTCCACGCCGAGAACGAGACCAACTACTGCGCGGTCTGCCAGACCGGCGGGCGGCTCCTGGCCGATCGCGCCCTGTCGCGCCTCCTCCACCAGGACTGGCCACGCACGCTCGAGGAGCTGGAGGAGCGGCTCCCGGGCGGGGCTGCGCGCGGTGCGGCGGGCGCCGCGGCGCGGCCGGCTCGGCGCCGCTCGGGGCGATGAGGTCGCGTGGCAGTGGCGCGTCCGGTGGCGATCGCGTAGGGTACCCGGCGTGACACCGCTCCTGTCCGTTCTGCTCCTCGGGTTCTTCCTCGGGATGCGCCACGCGACCGACGCCGACCACGTCATCGCCGTCACCACGATCGTGAGCCGCCAGCGCTCCGTGCGCGCGGCCGCGTGGACGGGGGCGCTCTGGGGGCTCGGGCACACGCTGACGATCCTCGCCGTGGGCGGCGCGATCGTCCTCTTCGGGCTCGTCATCCCGCCCCGTGTGGGCCTCGGCATGGAGTTCTCGGTCGCCCTCATGCTGATCCTCCTGGGGATCCTCACGCTGACCGGCGTCACCGGGCGGCTCCACGAGGCACGGGCGGCGGACCATCGCGCCGGGGGCCACGGGGATGACCACGCGCACGCCCACGCGCACGGCGACTACGTCCACAGCCACGTCCACGGCCACGCGCCCGATGCGCACGGCCACGCCGAGGAGGCGACGCCCCAGGCGCGCCTCGACCGGACCCTCGGGCGGTTCGGTGCCTACCAGCTCCTGCGCCCCCTGGTCGTCGGGCTGGTTCACGGGCTCGCGGGGTCCGCGGCGGTGGCGCTGCTCGTCCTGGCGGCGATCCGTGACCCGTGGTGGGCGGTCGGCTACCTCCTGGTCTTCGGGGCGGGGACGATCGCCGGCATGATGCTGGTCACCGCGGCGGTCGCCGTGCCCTTCGCCGCGACCGCGGGCCGCTTCGCCTGGCTGAACCGCCACCTCGCGACCGCCTCGGGCGTGCTGAGCCTCGCCTTCGGCGTCTGGATGGCGTACCAGATCGGGGTGGTCGACGGGCTCTTCGGCGCGAGCCCGCACTGGTCGCCGGAGTAACGTCGCTCCCAGCCGCGCGGAGTGGCCGCGCCTACCAGAGCCCGCGCGCCATCGCCGAGGCGACGAAGACCATCGCAACGACGAGGGAGAGCTGTATGTGGCTCACCTGGAACAGGGCGCGCGCCCGGCTGGTGTCCACGCGGGCGCCCGCCCGGTGGGCCTTGCGCCAGGCCATGAAGGTCACCATCGGCCGGATCTCGAGGGCCACGATGGCCAGGAAGAACCCCATCTTCAGGTAGAACCCGTGGCTTTGGAGATAATAGGCGGAGCCCTTCTCGAGCCCGGCGAACGCCCGGAGCAAGCCGGTCGCCACCCACAGCGCGGCCGCCACCCCCCACATGGAGTCGGCCGCGAAGAGCTTCCTGAGCCCCGCGTCGTCCAGCGTTCCTTTGAGGGCCCGACCGCGCAGGAACACTGCGGGCAACCCGATGGCGAGCGCCAAGTAGTGCAGGGCGGCGACAATCGCCGATGACCACATGAGGGGGCCTCCTTCGCGTCGCCGTCGAGCGGCAAGCGATTCGAGTGGCGCTGGCGGGGAGCCCGCTCGACCGGGCGCGACTCAGCCGCGGGCGGCGGGCGCCGCGCCGAAGCGAGTGTCGACGTAGTCCTCGAGGATCTTCAGAAACTCGGCCACGATCGCGTCGCCGCGCAGGGTGAGCAGAAGCTTCCCGTCGACGTACACGGGGGCCTTCGGCTCCTCGAACGTGCCCGGCAGCGAGATCCCGATGTCGGCGTGCTTGGACTCGCCGGGGCCGTTGACCACGCAGCCCATCACCGCCACGCGGAGCGCCTCGGTGCCCCGGTACCGCTCGCGCCAGACCGGCATCTGCGTTCTCAGGTAGCCCTGGATCTCCTCCGCCATCTCCTGGAAGAAGGTCGACGTCGTGCGCCCGCAGCCTGGGCACGCCGTCACCTCGGGGGCGAAGGTCCGGAGGCCGAGCGACTGGAGGATCTGCTGGGCGACCTGGACCTCTTCGGTCCGGTCGCCGCCGGGGCGCGGCGTGAGCGAGACGCGGATCGTGTCCCCGATCCCCTCCTGGAGCAGGATGGCGAGGCCGGCCGTGCTCGCGACCATTCCCTTCATGCCCATGCCGGCCTCGGTGAGCCCGAGGTGGAGCGGGTACTCGGACCGCGGCGCGAGACGGCGGTACACCTCGACCAGGTCCTGCACGCCCGACACCTTCGCCGAGAGGATGATGCGGTCGTGGCCGAGCCCCGTCGCCTCGGCCAGCTCGGCCGAGCGGATCGCGCTCTCCACGATCGCGTCCAGCATGACGTCCCGCGCGTCCCTCGGCTCGGCGAGCTTCGCGTTGGCGTCCATCATCTCGGTCAGGAGGTGCTGGTCGAGGCTGCCCCAGTTGACGCCGATGCGGACGGGCTTGCCGTGGTCCAACGCGATCCTGACGATGGTGGCGAAGTTCTCGTCCCGGTGCTTGGCCCCGACGTTGCCGGGATTGATCCGGTACTTGGCGAGCGCGCGGGCGCAGGCGGGGTACTTGGCCAGGAGCAGGTGCCCGTTGTAGTGGAAGTCGCCGATGACCGGCGCGTCCACCTCGCGGACGATGTCGGGGACCGCGCGCGCCGCCTCGTCGTTGTTGACCGTCACCCGCACCAGCTCGCTGCCGGCCGCGTGGAGGGCGCGCACCTGGGCGATCGTCCCGGCGACGTCGGCGGTGTCGGTGTTGGTCATGGACTGGACGATCACCGGGCGGGCGCTGCCCACCTGGACGCCACCCACGTCCACCGTCACCGTTCGCCTGCGCTCGGGCCCCGCCATGCGTGTCCGCTCTCCGCGTTTCACTCTATCACGCGCGCCCCGGCGGCCTGGCCGGTGGCGTCCTAGAGATCCAGCTCGGTCCAGACCGGCAGATGGTCCGAGCCGGGTGCGGCCTCGTCGATCCAGCAAGACCGGAGCCGCGGTAGGAGCGGCGTGCTCAGGAAGCAGTAGTCGATGCGCTGGCCGGCGCGGTCCTTGGGCCACGTCACGCCGTCCCGCTCGGCGTGCCCCGACGCCACCCAGGCGTCGACGAACCCGTCGATCCCGTTCATCCGCCCGTACTCCGGCGAGAGGGGGCCCACGATCCGGTCGTAGAGCGGCGACGTGGGCTCGAAGTTGAAGTCGCCCATGAGGATCGCGTCCCGGGGCATCGGCGGCGCGGGCCCGTCCTGGGTCCAGGCCGGGCCGGCATTCGTCCCGCACCACGCGCCGCCCTCGGCGGGGGCCCGCCGGTGGATGTCGAGGATCGCGTCGACCTGCGGCGAGCGCGTCGCGTCGGCGAGATGGGTGAGGTGAAGCGAGTACACGCGGAGGGGCCCCGAGCCCGTCCCGATCACGCCCTCCAGCGCGCTCCGCTGGAGGCTCAGCTGGACCAGCGTGCCGAGCTTCGGGAGCGGGAAGCACCGCGTCGAGAGGATCGGCCCGCGTGCGAGGAGCATGTTCCCGAACTGCCGCCGGCGGCTCACGGGGCGCCCGGCGTGATCCGTGACGCTCCCGTCCATGTCGAGGCCGGGGCCGTAGACCCAGTGGTGGTCGGGCAGGAGGCCGGCCAGCTCCGCGACCTGGTCCACCAGGCCCGACCGGATCCAGTAGCGCTCGACCTCCTGGAGCGCGATCACGTCGGCGCCGCGGACGGTCTCCGCGATCCTCGGGAGATCGATGCGCCTGTCCCGGCCCTTGCCGTACTGGATGTTGTAGGTCACGAAGCGCATGGAGAACCCCGGCGGGCGGTCATCGGACCGCGACGATGAACAGGCGGCGGAAGGGGAGGAGGGTCCGGCCGTCGGGCTGGCGGGGATAGGCGCGGGCGATCCGCGCCGCGTACTCGGCGACGAAGCCGGACCGCTCGGGCTCCTCGAGTGCGTCGAGGAGCGGTTTCAGCGCCGAGCCGCGCGTCCACTCGACGACGGGGTTGTCGCCCTCGAGCGCGTGCAGGTACTCGGTCTCCCAGATGTCGAGCTGCGACACGTGGGGCTGGAGGAGGTCGTGGTAGACGGCGGGCTCACTCACCGGCCGCGGGCGGAGCGCCGACCGGAGCCGCTCCCGCCACGGCCCCGCCTGCGCGGCGGCGACCATCTCGGTGTGGGACGGCGCGCCGTGGTTCCGCGGCATCTGGACGGCGAGGACGCCGCCCGGGGCGAGGTCGGCAACCAGGCGCGGGAAGAGTCGCGAATGATCCTCGAGCCAGTGGAGCGCGGCATTGGAGAAAAGGAGATCGGCGGGCCGGGGCGCGCGCCAGGCGCCGAGGTCCGCCTGGACCCACGTCGCCGCCGGCGCCGCGGCCCGGGCGGCGGCGAGCATGCTCGCGGAGCCGTCGACCCCCGTCACCGCCGCCCCCGGCCACCGCGCGGTGAGGAGACGCGTCACGTTCCCCGCCCCGCACCCCAGGTCGTAGACGCTGGCCGGCGCGGCGAGAGGCACGCGGGCCAGAAGGTCGAGCGCCGGGCGCAGCCGGGGCCCCGCGAACGCGAGGTACTGCGCGGGGTCCCAGCCCGGGGTCAGACTTTGCCTTCGGGACAATTCGGGAGTCCGAGTGGGGTGCGGCGGATGAAATGTCCGTAAGGCAAAGTCTGACCCCGCTTTTAGAGGCGCTCGTAGAGGAGGTGGCGGCGGTTGCGGGTGAAGGCGCGCACCTCGGTCGGCCACCGGCCGCGCTCCACCGCGCGGGCCCACGCCGAGGTGACCAGGACCTCGGGGGATTCGACCTCGTAGAGGGCGTTGTAGCGCGGCTCACCCTCGACGACGATCGTCTTTCGCTCGCCGCCGATCATGAGCGTGAGCTCGCGGACCTTGAAGCGCGCGGCGGACACGACGCCGGGCACTTCCAGGAGGGCCGGGATGTGCTCCTTGTCGTACACCTCGTGGAAGAGGGCGTCCTTGCTCGGATCGACGTCCATGGCGGCGGAGAAGAGGTACCGGGTTCGGAGCGGCATGAGTCCTCCTCGCGTTCGGGATCAGGTGGTGTCCGTTCGGGCGGCAGCCGGCGTCACGGGCCTACCGGGCACCGGCGCGCGGCCCGTAGTCCCGGCGCCAGAGCGCGACGTACGAGGTCGCGTTCCGCCGGATCTCCTCGAGCTCCTCGGGGGCCATCTGGCGGATCGGCTTGGCCGGGACCCCCATCACCAGCCAGCCCGCCGGCACGACCTTGCCCGGCGGGACGACGGCGCCCGCGCCGACCTGGGCGTTCTCCTCGACGACCGCACCGTTCAGCACGACGGCGCCGATCCCGACCCGCGCGTTGTCCTTGATGGTGCAGGCGTGCACGACCGCGCGGTGGCCGATCGTCACACCCGCGCCGACGATGCACGGGAACCGGGGCGTCACGTGGAGGACCGAGCCGTCCTGGACGTTCGAGTTCCGCCCGAGGTGGACGTAGTTGTCCTCGTCGCCGCGGAGGACCGCGCCGGGCCAGACGCTCGCGCCCTCCTCGATCGTGACGTCGCCGATCACCTCGGCCGACGGGTCGATCCACGTGTCCGGATGGATGCGCGGCTTCCGGCCCGGCACCTCGCGGATCATCGGGCGGCCCGTGCCGGGGCGCTCAGGGCGATCCCCATCTGGCTGAGGATCGCCCGGCTGAGCGGCGTCCCCGGATCCCCGAGCTCCGTGATGATCGAGAAATGGTCGTGGCCGGGCATGTCCATCACCTCGGCGGCGAGGCCGCGCCGTCGCCACGCGGCGGCGAGCGACTCGGTCTGGCGGTGGTACTCGTCGCCCTCGAGGCCGCCGACGGGGAGGAGGAGCGGACCGCCGGCGGCTGCGGGGACGACGTGGACGGGGCTGTTCCGGCGGGCCATCTCCGTCGTGAGCCCCAGGGTGTCGTTCAGGAAGGAGAGCCGGATCGGCTCGAGGTCGTAGAGCCCGCTGATGCCACAGCCGGCCTTGACGATGTCCGCCGGGAGGCCGGCGAAGCGAGGCCAGTCGGTCGACATCAGCATCGCGACCAGGTGGCCGCCCGCCGAGTGGCCGGAGACAGTGATGCGTCCCGGGTCACCTCCGAAGGCGGCGGCGTTCCGGAAGAGCCACGCCACCGACGCCCGCACCTGCCGGACCAGCTCGTCCATGTCCACCGTCGGGACGAGGGCGTAGTCGACCACGGCGACGAGAGCCCCGGCCGGCTGAAAGGCGCGCGCGACGAAGCTGAAGTCGGCCTTGCCGAGTGCCCGCCAGTACCCGCCGTGGACGAACACGTGGACCGGAGCGGACCCGCCCCCCTCCGGGAGGAACAGATCGAGCGCCTCGCCGGGAGCCGGCCCATAGCGGAGGTCGAGCCGCGCCGGGAGCGTGTCGCGGGCACGGACGCTCTCCGTGGAGTATCGGGCGATGTGCTCGGCCGCGTTCGCGACCTTCCCGCTGTTGTTGTACTCGCGATCGAGCGCCGCGCGATCGTACCCGAAGAAGACGGTCTCCCCCATGGCGTCCCGCGCGGCATTCTACACCGGCCGTGCGGGGGCGGGAGGACCGGATCCCACGACGTTCTGTCGCTCGCGCGACGATATGGCGCCGCATCGACCTCGCGGAACAGGTCGCGGTCCGTCAATGCGTGGCCGGAGGGAACGGGCACCAGTCGTGCACCAGTGCCATGGATGGGCGTCGAGCTCGAAGCGACGGCATGTGGCCGCCTCCGGGTACTCGGCGAGTCAGGCGCTCCCGGAGAGCCCTGCCGGCAAGGAGTCTCATGGCCTGGATGCCGGGTCGGTCGGGGCAGAGACAGCCCTACCTCCTGGTGCTAGTGGTGGCAGGCGACGCGCAGACGCGGTCGGCGCTGGTGGCGCTTGTCCGCCCGTTCGGCGTGGAGGTCCAGGGGGCGGAGGACGGCGAGGCGGCCTACCGGCTCGCGCTCGATCGACCGCCGGATCTCATCCTGTGTGACCTCGGGATGCCGGCTCTGGACGGATTCGGCTTCATCCGGCGGCTCCGCAAGGATCCTCGCTTCCCCCGCATCCTGGCCGTTGCGGTCAGCGAGTCGGCGCGACCCGTCGACGTCGCGGTGACGCGAGAAGGGGGCCTCGACGGGCACATCGCCAAGCCGGTCACCCCCGAAGGGCTCGCCCGGCTTCTGGATCGCGCCCTGGATCGCCAGCACGCTCGGGACGAGCCCCAGGGCGCCTGATGTCGCCGCGGGCGCTTCCCCAGCAAGGAGACCCGAGGATGAGCGAGATCGGCCCCCTCCACGTTCGCATTCAGGAACTCATGAGCCGCGGCGATCTGCCTTGCGAAGATTGCATCGTCACATGGTACGGCGCTGGACAGGGGCGCCGATGCGGGGCCTGCGACCAGCGCATCCTGAGCCGGGACATGGAGATCGAGTGCGATGTGCCGGGAGGCGGCACCATCCACTTCCACCTGGCGTGCTACGACGTCTGGCAGACGATCCTGACGGGGAAGGAGCGACTCCAGCCGTAGGCTGGGCCGCTCCGGGGCGCGTGGCGAGCCTACGCGATCTCGAAGAGGCCCGCCGCGCCCATCCCGCCGCCGATGCACATGGTCACGACCACGCGCCGCGCGCCCCGGCGCTTGCCCTCGATGAGCGCGTGGCCGGTCATCCGCGCGCCGCTCATCCCGTAGGGGTGCCCGATGGCGATCGAGCCGCCGTCGACGTTCAGCTTCTCCATCGGGATGCCCAGGCGGTCCCGGCAGTAGACGACCTGGACCGCGAACGCCTCGTTGAGCTCCCAGAGGTCGATGTCGTCGACCTTGAGCCCGTGGCGCTCGAGGAGCCGCGGCACCGCGAAGACCGGCCCGATGCCCATCTCGTCCGGCTCGCACCCGGACACGGCGAGCCCCCGGAAGATCCCGAGCGGCTGGAGTCCCCGCCGCTCCGCCAGCCTGGCGTCCATGACGACGCACGCCGAGGCGCCGTCGGAGAGCTGGCTTGCGTTGCCGGCGGTGATGGTCCCGTCGGCGCTGACGACCGGCTTGAGGGTAGCCAACCCCTCCGCCGTCGTGTCGGCGCGGTTCCCCTCGTCGTGGGCAAGGGTCACGGACTCCTCGCGCGTCTCGCCGGTGGCCTTGTCGGCGACGGTCTTCACGCTCTTCAGCGGCACGATCTCGGCGTCGAGCCGGCCCTCGCGCTGGGCAGCGGCGATCCGGCGCTGGCTCTCGAGCGCGTAGCGGTCCTGCGTCTCCCGGCTGACGCCGTAGCGCTTGGCGACGATCTCGGCGGTGTTGAGCATCGACATGTAGACTTCCGGCTTGTGCTCGAGGAGCCAGTCCTCGGCCAGCCGGAACTTGTTCAGGTGCTCGTTCTGCACGAGGCTGATCGACTCCACGCCGCCCGCGACGGCGATGGGCACCCCGTCCACGATCACCCGCTGGGCGGCGATGGCGATCGCCTGAAGACCGGATGAGCAGAAGCGGTTGACCGTCGTCGCGGCGACCGTGACCGGCAGGCCGGCCCGCAGCGCGGCCTGGCGGGCGATGTTGTGGCCCGTCGCGCCTTCCGGCATGGCGCAGCCGATCACCACGTCCTCCACCTCGGCGGGGTCGATCCGGGCGCGCTGGACGGCGTGCTCGATGACGTGACCGGCCAGGGTGGCGCCGTGGGTGTTGTTGAACGCGCCCCGGTAGGCCTTGCCGATGGGGGTCCGCGCCGTCGAAACGATCACCGCCTCTGCCATCGTCATTCCCTCCCTGGCTCCTCGCTCGATCGCCCCGAAGGGTCGGGTCCACGGCCCGGCGAGCCCGCCCGCCGGATTCACCCTATCACAGCGCCCGCCCCGCGCGCGGGCCGCTTCCGGCGCACCGGGCGTCGCGTCGAGGTCGCGGCGGACGAGCGCCCTGCCTCACCCTGGCCTCGATCGAGCCTCAGCTCAGCTGGTGGACGTGGAGGATCTTGCCGGTGGCTGTCGTGTGCGCGGGCCGTCGCTCCACCCGGAGGATCTCCGCGGCGCGCCAGGCTTCCGCCATGACCCGTTCGGCGTCCCCGGCCTGACCGATCCCCCCGAGGAACTGATCGACCACGGCCCCTGCGTCCAGCGCGCCGAGGCGCGGGTCGACGAGGAGCCGCAGGGCGGGTCCGGCCGCAGCCGTCGTGTCCTCCACCAGCTGGTAGTCCGTGGGATGACCACCGAATCGCGCGGGCAGCGTCTCATCCAGCGTGCGGACGACCGCGGCGTCAGGCAGAGTCATCCCGGCGACGGTCAGCTTCTCGAAGCTTCGGATGGTGTGCAGATGCGTGCCCCAGCCGCACTCATCCAGTGGGCAGCCGCAGCGGCGCGACGTTGCGACGGCGACGTCACCCAGCGACACGTTCAGCATCTCGATCGGCGCCGTCGGCCGGAGCGACGTGAGAAGGAAGGGACGCGGGTGTCCGCGCGCCGCGGGTTCCGGCTGGACGATGACGTGCAGATCGCCGACCACGTGGATCTCGTCGGGCGCCTCCGGCGCCAGGCACCAGTAGCCGATCGGCCCCGCCTCCATGGCCGCATAGCGACAGCCTGCCTGGGCGCCGGCCCGCCGGATGATCGCGAGCCGCGCCTCGGTGACAGGCTCCCCTTCGAGCAGAAACTGGGCGCCCTCGATGTCCAGGCCCGCGTCGAGCGCCGCGAGGCAGAGCCGGACGGCGGAGCTCGTGTAGGTGTGCAGGTACGGCGTGCGCCCAGCCTGGAGGACGTCGCCCATCCATCGGGCGATCGCCAGGGGCGCGCCGAGCGGCACGTGCTCGGGCATCGGGAGCGCCACGCCGGTCGTGCGGCCCGCCCAGTGGACGACGCGCGGGGCCCAGCGGTAGCGAGTCGCCAGGTCCAGCGCGGCCGGGTCGAGCTGCGAGAACCAGCGAGCCGGGATCGCCCCGAGCGCCGCGAGCCGGAGGAGATGAACGATGGAGGCGCCGCCGGGCACGCCCCAGACGGCGTGGACCCACCGGAGGCCGCCGCGGGCTTCGAGCGCCAGGCACTTGTCGATCGCGGTGTCGCGCACCCAGGGGACGGAGACGGGAACCGGGAGGGCGCCCCCTCGGCTGCCACTGCTGCGAGCGAGCAGCCGGGCCGTGGTCGCGGCACTATGGACCGACGCGGGATCGATCTCCAGCGTCGCGCCGCCGCGTCGCACGGGGCTGCGCCCCTTGAACTCGTCGATGCTCAGATAGACCCCCGCCCGGTGGAGGGCCAGGAGGGCGAGCTCCAGGCCGTCCCGGATGACCATCCGTTCGAGATCGCCGTACGCGCAGCCGGCCCGGGCGAGGAGGTGCGCATACGGGCTCGACGGCCGCGCGAGGATCCTCCTGGCCATGGCGAGGAAATCGGGCGCACGGCTCGTGAGGCGCTGGCCCACGGTCGCGCGGGCTTCCTCGATCGTCACCGGGTAACGGAGGAGCTTGCGGACTCCCCCGGCGACCTGGAGACCGTTGACGAGGTCCGCGATGCGCATGATGGAGACCCCGCGGCGCGTCGCCGCGCTGAGCCTGACGGGGGACGATCCTACACCCGTCGGGTCCGAGCCCGCCTGGCGCCGTCGGGGCGGCCCCGGTACAATCGGGCCGTGCGTCCGCGCCGGACGCGCGGCGCCGTCCACGTCCTGGCCGCCGAGGGAGACGCGATGAAAGAGCTCGCCCGCCACATCATGGTCGACTTCCTGCCGATGAAGGAGTTCGCCGAGGATCCCCTGATCCTCACCGAGGGCCGGGGGATCCACGTCACCGACGTGGACGGGCGACGGTTCATCGACGGGCTGAGCGGCACCTTCTGCGTCAACCTGGGCCACGGCAACAAGCGCCTCGCCGAGGCGGCCTCCCGGCAGATCGAGCGCCTCGCCCTCGCGGCGCCGACGCTCGGGACCAGCGACCGGGCGCTGGAGCTCGTGAAGCTCCTGCTCGACATCACGCCGCCCCAGTACACGACGGTGAAGCTCCTCTCGGGCGGCTCCGAGGCCACCGAGGCCGCGATCAAGATGGCCCGGCAGTACTGGAAGCAGGTCGGGCGCGGGACGAAGTACAAGATCCTGTCGCACTACCGCGGGTACCACGGCGGCACCGGCCACGCCCTCGCGGCCGGCGGCTGGCCGAGCTGGCGGGTGCCCTACGAGCCGCTCCCCGGCGGCTTCATCCATCTCCACACGCCGGATCCGTACCGCCCGCCGTTCCCGGGAGGGCCCGAGACGCTGGGCGCGACCTACGCGCGGCTCCTCGAGGAGGTCATCGAGCTCGAAGGGCCCGAGACCATCGCGGCCCTCATCACCGAGCCGATCATGATGTCGGCCGGCGTGGTCGTGCCGCCCCGCGAGTACCTCCCGCGCGTGCGCGAGCTCTGCGACCGCCACGACATCGTGCTGATCTACGACGAGATCATCACCGGGTTCGGGCGGACCGGGAAGCTGTTCGCGGCCGAGCACTGGAACGCGTGGCCGGACATCTTCTGCCTGGGGAAGGGGATCAGCGGCGGCTACGCGCCCCTCTCCGCGAACCTCCTCACCACGAAGATCGGCCAGGTGTTCTACGGCTCCGCCGTCGACCAGATCCAGTTCCACGCCGGCCACACCTTCGGCGGAAACCCGGTGGCCTCGGCGGTCGGCATCGCCGCGATCCGGCAGATCCTCGACGAGGGGATCGTGGAGAACTCGCGCGCGCGGGGCGCCCAGGCGCAGGCGCGCCTCCGCGAGCTGCAGCGCCGCCTGCCGGTGATCGGGGACGTGCGCGGCGAGGGGCTCCTGGTCGGCGTCGAGTTCGTGCGTGACCCGGCGACCCTCGAGCGATTCCCGGCGGACGTGAACTTCGGCATCCGCGTGCGCGAGGCGGCGCGCCGCCGGGGCCTGCTCCTGCGCGCAAGCCACTGGATGGTGGCGTTCGCGCCCGCCGCTCACCATCACGGCGGCCGAGGTGGACGAGCTCCTGGACATCTTCGAGGCGGCGCTCGGGGACGTGCTGGGAAGCGCCGCGCCGGAGCGGACGCTGGCCACCGGGGTCGCCGGGAGGGTCTCCGCATGAGCGGCCGGCGGTGGACCTGGGATGGCGCCCTGACCGGCATCGTCCCGCCGGCGATCTCGCCTCTCGACGGGGCCGGCGAGGTCGACGAGGGGGCGGTCGAGGCGCTGGTGGAGCACGTGCTCCAGGGCGGCTCGAGCGGCCTCTTCGTCCTGGGCGGCTGCGGTGAGGGCGCGTGGCTCCCGTCCCGCCAGCGCGGGATCGTGGTCCGCGCGTTCGTCCGCGCGGCCGCCGGCCGGGTGCCGGTGCTGGCGGGGGTGATGCTGCCGGCCACGCGTCCGGCCGAGGAGGCCGCGCGCCAGGCGGCGGGCGAGGGCGCCGACGCGGTGGTGGTCGGGTCGCCCTACTACTTCGGCGTGGACGGGGCCGCCCAGCGGCGCCACATCGAGACGGTGGTCGAGGCGGCGGGCCGGCCGGCGCTCCTCTACAACATTCCGCAGTGCACGCATCAGCTCCTGGCGCCCGGCACGGTGGCGGCCCTCGCGCGCGACGGCCGGGTGCTCGGGATCAAGGACTCCGCCGGCGACTTCGTGGCCTTCCAGGCGTTCCTGGCGGTCAAGGCGGCGCGGGCGGACTTCCGCGTGCTCCAGGGTCACGAGCACCTCGCCTCGGCGAGCCTCCGCCTGGGCGGCGATGGCCTGGTCCCCGGGCTGGCCAACGTCGTGCCGGCGCTCTTCGTCGAGCTGCGCCTGGCGGCGAGCCGGGGCGACGCGGCCACCTGCACCCGGATCCAGACCACGATCCTGGACCTCTGCGCGATCCACGAGATCGGGCACTGGTTGCCGGCGCTCAAGGCGGCGTGCGCGATGATCGGGATCGGCGACGGGGATTCCCGCGCTTGCCGCTGGTGGCGTCGACGGAGGCGGAGCGCCGCGAGATCGCGACGGTGCTCGGGCGCCACGGGATCGTCCCGGCCGGGACGGAGCGCGGCGGCGCGCGATTGCCCGACACGGGGCCCGCGTCGGGACCTGAAGGGCGCGCCATGCCATCGCCGCCCGGGCCGCGCTGGAACGCCCCGTTCGTCGGCATCCCGACGTTCCTCCGCTCCGTCATCGCCACCGACCTCGACCGCCTGGACGCCGACATCGCCGTGATGGGCGTGCCGAGCGACGAGGGGTCGCCGTTCATGCCGGGCTCCCGGTTCGGCCCCCGCGGCATCCGCGAGCACTCGATGCGGTTCGGGGCGCGAGGGCAGGGCTACTACGACCCGTCGCTCCGGCGGGAGTTCCTCGGCCACGAGCTCGCCCACGGCCGGATCGTCGACGCGGGCGACGCCGACGTCCTGCCCACCAACGTCGCCGGGACCTTCGACAACGTGACCGCGATGGCGCGGCAGCTCCTCGACCGGGGCGCGCTGCCGATCGTGCTCGGCGGCGACCACGGGATCACGTACCCGGTCGTGCGCGCGTACACGGAGCCCCTCCACGTCGTCCACTTCGACGCGCACCTCGACTATCTCCCGTTCGTCCACGGGCTCGAGCTGACGAACAGCCACCCGTTCCGGCACATCGCGCGGATGGCCCACGTGCGGAGCCTCACCCAGATCGGGATCCGGAGCCTCCGGAACTCCCGGGTGATGATGGACGACACGATCGGGGACGGGAACCGCGTCGTCACCATGGAGGAGTTCCGGGACATCACGCCGCGGGGGCTCGTCGACCGAATCCCCAGGGACGCCGCCTGCTACGTGAGCGTCGACGTCGACGTCCTCGACCTCCCGCTCGTCCCCGGCTGCGTGTCGGCGGAGCCGAACGGGTTCCTGTACGCCGAGCTCCGGGACACGCTCCGCGCCCTGGCCGAGCACACCCGCATCGTCGGCTTCGACCTCGTCGAGGTGAACCCGATGCTCGACGTGGGAACCGGCATCACGTCCTACCTGGCCGCCCACACGATCGTCGAGTTCCTCGGCTGGCTCTGCGCCCAGCCGTGGTGGATCGCCGGCCGGGACGCCCGCGCCGCGGCCCGGCACGGGGTCAGACTTTGACTTCTAAACAGTTTGCCGTCGGGGCTCAGAGTTGTTAAGAAGTCAAAGTCTGACCCCGCCGTGCTAGACTCCCGGCCAGTGCAGCCACGCGAAGTCCAGAGCCCCTGACCGAGACCGTCAACGAGGAGGGCCGTGATGCCGAAGAAGCGAGATGGTGTGAGCCGACGCCAATTCATGCAGGACGCGGCCTTGCTCTCGGGAAGCCTGGCGGCCGCTGGGCTGCCCGGGACGACCTGGGCCCAGGGTACGGGGGGCCAGCCGGCCAAGCTGGGCGCCCAGCTCATCGGGAAGCTCGAGGGGCCGGAGCTGGTCCTCGATCCCGCGAAGTGGCCGAAGAAGTTCAACGAGGCCCCGATGCTGGCTGAGCTCGTGAAGGCCGGGAAGCTTCCGCCCGTGGAGAAGCGTTTGCCCGAGGAGCCGATGGTCGTCAAGCCGGTCCATTCCATCGGCCGGTACGGCGGGACCTGGCGTCGCGGCTTCACGGGGCCGGGGGACGTCGAGAACGGTAACCGCATCGTGTCCACGGACAAGATCCTGTTCTGGGACTACACGGGGACGAAGCACATGCCGTGCGTCGCCAAGGACTGGAAGGTGAGCGACGACGGCCGCGCGGTCACCATCACTCTCCGCAAGGGCATGAAGTGGTCCGACGGCCAGCCGTTCACCACCGACGACTTCCTCTTCTGGTACCAGGACGTCTACCTCAACAAGGATATCCAGGCGACCCCGAACCCGGACTTCATGATCAGCGGGAAGCCCGGCACGATGCGGAAGATCGACGACGTGACGCTCGTCTTCGAGTTCCCGGATCCGAACTACCTCTTCCTCGACATCCTCGCCGGCAGCACGGGGATGGGCGGCGGCATGGCGTCGCAGACGTGGCTCGGACGGACGATGGGCGCCTACATGCCGGCGCACTATCTGAAGCAGTTCCTCCCCAAGTACGTCTCGAAGGACGAGCTGGACAAGAAGGTCAAGGAGTCCGGCCTCGACGGCTGGGTGACCCACCTGAAGAACCGCTGGGAGTGGCGCCTCAATCCCGACCTGCCCACGCTGACCCCCTGGAAGACGGTCTCCCCCAACAACACCCCGAACTGGGTGCTCGAACGGAACCCGTACTACTTCGGGGTCGACACGCAGGGCAACCAGCTTCCCTACATCGACCGGATCAGCATGGGGCTGGCGGAGAACCTGGAGGTGCTGAACCTCCGGGCGATCGCCGGCCAGTACGACCTCCAGGAGCGCCACACCGCCATGGCCAAGCTGCCCGTCTTCCTCGAGAACCGGGACAAGGGCAACTACGACGTGCGTCTCGACCCCGCGCTCAACGGCTCGGACGCCACGCTCCAGGTCAACCACGCCTACGAGGCCGATCCCGAGATCGCGAAGTGGCTCCACAATCGCGACTTCCGGCGCGCGCTGTCGATGGGCATCGAGCGCGACCAGCTCAACGAGACCTTCTGGCTGGGGGTTGGCGTTCCCGGCTCGATCGCGCCGTCGGAGACGCTGCCGTACAGCCCTGGCGCCGAGTGGCGCAAGAAGTGGTCGATTCACGACCCGGCCCAGGCCAACCAGCTGCTGGACAAGATCGGGCTGACGAAAAAGGACGCCGAGGGCTACCGCCTGCGGACGGACGGCAAGGGCCGGCTCCGGATCGAGCTCCAGACCTCCGCCGGCGCGTTCGTGCCCCACACGCAGATCGCGGAGATGATCAAGGAGCAGTGGAAGAAGATCGGGATCCAGGGGGACCCGAAGGAGATGGAACGGAGCCTCTTCTTCACGCGGATCTCCGCGAACGAGCACCAGATCGCGCTGTGGGCGAACGACGGCTCCGAAGTTCTCTACCTCTTCCCGCGTCACGCCCTCCCGGTGGATCCCGCCGAGTGCCTCATGGGTCACCCGATCGCGCGGTGGTACTCGACGAACGGGGCCCAAGGCAAGAAGCCACAGGATCCCCAGCTTCTCAAGGCCCTGGAGCTCTTCCGGACGGCCGGTGGCAAGAAGACCGAGGAGCGCTTCAAGATCGCCCAGGAGATCTTCAAGATCATCGTCGACGAGCAGTTCTCGATCGGCACCGTCGGCCAGTCTCCGGCGACGATGGGCGTGCGCATCGTCAGTCGCCGGATGGGGAACATCCCGTCGCGGCAGATCAACGCGCAGCATTGCCGGACACCCTGCAGCTCGCACCCGGCAACCTTCTACTACAAGGCGTAGCCGGTGGCGGTCGTCTCCCGCCCTCTCCCCCGGCGTGGAGGGGAGGGCGGGGGACGCGCCTGCGATGCCGCGAGCCTCGCGCCGACCTCCCGTAGACTGACGTGCTGGCATACCTGGTGCGCCGGCTGATCCTGGCGGCCCTGACCGTCTGGGCCGTGTCCGTGCTCGCCTTCGTCATCATCCAGCTGCCGCCCGGCGACTACATTACGTCCTACATCGCCCAGATGTCCGCGTCAGGGAGCTCCGTCTCCCAGCAGGACGCCGACGCGCTCCGCCACGAGTACGGCCTCGATCAACCGGTGTGGATCCAGTACCTCCGCTGGATGCGGATGGTCCTGCGCGGGAACTTCGGCATGGCGCTCGAGTGGCAACGGCCGGTCTCCGAGGTCATCGGGGACCGGCTGTGGCTCACGATGGTCGTGTCCGTCGCCGCCATCATCCTGACCTGGGGGCTGGCCCTGCCGATCGGGGTGTACTCCGCGGTGCGCCAGTACTCGGTCGGGGACTACGTGGCGACGTTCATCGGGTTCATCGGTCTCGCGGTGCCGAGCTTTCTCCTGGCCCTGGTCCTGATGTACATTGGCTTCAAGTACTTCAACGCCAGCATCGGGGGGCTCTTCTCGGACGAGTTCGTCGAGGCGCCCTGGAGCCTGGCCAAGACGTGGGACTTGCTGAAGCACCTGCCGCTGCCCGCGCTGATCCTGGGGCTGGCCGGCACCGCGCAGCTCATCCGGATCATGCGGGCGAACCTGCTCGACGAGCTGCGGAAGCCGTACGTCATGACCGCCCGGGCGCGGGGCGTGTCCGAGCGCCGGGTGATCCTCAAGTACCCCGTGCGGGTCGCCCTCAACCCGTTCGCGAGCACTGTCGGCTACCTCCTGCCGTACGTCGTGTCCGGAAGTATCATCGTGTCCCTCGTCCTGAGTCTGCCGACCGTGGGGCCGCTCCTCCTGCGGTCGCTCGTCGCCCAGGACATGTTCCTGGCCGGCACCATCGTGCTCTTGCTTGGGGTTATGACCGTGGTTGGCACGTTCCTGTCCGACCTGCTCCTCATGTGGATCGATCCTCGGATCCGGATGGAAGGCAAGCGATAGCCGAGCTGCCGGTCCCACAGGCCCGGCGTGCCGGGGAGCCCGCCACCGACCCCGCTTTCGCGGGCGAGGGCGGCGGTGCCGTCGCCCCCGGGGTCGATCTCGCGATCGGCGAGGTGGCCGAGGAGCGCATCTCGGTCGCCAGCCAGTGGCAGCTCATGTGGTGGCGGTTCCGTCGCCACAAGCTGGCCATGGCGGCGACGGTGATCGTGGCGCTCTTCTACCTCGGCGTGATCTTCACGGAGTTCCTCGCGTACGCGCCGCCCACCGCGTCCGAGGCCCAGCGCTCGCTGCTTCCTCCGCAGCGGATCCGCTGGTTCGACGAGGGTCGGTTCTTCCCGCACGTCCTCGGGTTGAGTGGACAGCGGGATCCGGTCACGTTCAAGCGGGTGTACACCCCGGACCCCGCGAAGAAGATCCGGGTGCGCTTCTTCGTCCCCGGATTCGAGTATCGCTTCCTCGGGCTGGTGCCAGCGAGCCGCCATCTGATCGGGGTCGAGGATGCCCGGCCGGAGGAGACGCTGTTCCTCCTCGGCACGGACGAGCAGGGACGCGATCTCTGGTCGCGTCTGATGTTCGCGACCCGGACGTCTCTCACGATCGGCCTGGCGGGTGTGACCTTCTCCCTGATCCTGGGGGTCCTGCTGGGCGGCATCTCCGGTTTCTACGGGGGGGTGATCGATACCGTCATCCAGCGTGCCATCGAGATCCTCCGATCGATCCCGACCATTCCCTTGTGGATGGGCCTGGCGGCGGCGCTGCCGAACGACTGGTCGGTGATCCAGGTCTACTTCGCCATTACGGTCATCATCTCGCTGATCGGCTGGACCGAGCTCGCCCGGGTGGTGCGCGGGCGGTTCCTCTCGCTTCGCGAGGAGGAGTTCGTGATGGCGGCGGAGCTCGCGGGATGCAGCCGCACGCGGATCATCGTGAGCCACCTCGTTCCGTCCTTCATGAGCCACATCATCGCGGCGACCACGTTGGCCATCCCGGCCATGGTCATCAGCGAGACGTCGTTGTCCTTCCTCGGACTCGGGATGCGGCCACCCGCGATCAGCTGGGGTGTGCTGCTCCAGCAAGCGCAAAACGTTCAGGCGCTGGCCATCTCGCCCTGGCTCCTGCTGCCGGCGGCCCCCGTGATCCTGGTCATCATCGCGTTCAACTTCATGGGCGACGGGCTCCGCGACGCCGCCGACCCCTACGGCCACTAGCGGGGTCAGGCCCTGACTTTGATTCCGCCCCGAGCGCGCGCTTCCGAATCGCCCGAAAATCAAAGTCGGGGTCTGACCCCGATTTTGAGTGCGCGGGACCTGCGGACGTACTTCTTCTCCGAGGAGGGCGTGGTCAAGGCGGTGGACGGGGCGAGCTTCGACCTCCACCCCGGGCGGACCCTCGGCATCGTGGGCGAGAGCGGGTGCGGGAAGAGCGTCACCGCGCGGTCGATCCTCCGGATCGTGGAGCGCCCCGGCCGGATCGTGAGCGGCGAGATCCACGTGCGCCGGCCGGGCGTCGACGGCCGGCCGGAGGAGTCGGTGGACGTGGTTCGCCTCGACCCCGAGGGCCGGGAGATGCGCCAGATCCGGGGCGGGGAGATCGGGCTCGTGTTCCAGGAGCCGATGACCTCGTTCAGCCCCGTGCACACCGTCGGAAACCAGATGATCGAGACCATCCGGCTCCATCTCGGGCTGGACGCCCGCGCCGCGCGGGAGCGGGCCATCGACCTCCTGCGCCAGGTCGGGATCCCCAAGCCGGAGCGCCGCATCGACGAGTACGCCTTCCAGCTGAGCGGGGGGCTCCGGCAGCGGGCGATGATCGCCACGGCGCTCGCGTGCGGGCCGCGGATCCTGATCGCGGACGAGCCGACCACGGCGCTCGACGTGACGACCCAGGCGCAGATCCTCGACCTCCTGCGGCACCTCCAGACCCGGGAGCGCATGGCGATCATCCTGATCACCCACAACCTCGGCGTCGTCGCCGAGATGTGCGACGAGGTGGTCGTGATGTACCTCGGCCGGGTGGTCGAGCGCGGTCCCGTGGACGCCATCTTCCACGCGCCCCAGCACCCGTACACGCGGGCGCTCCTCCGCTCGATCCCGTCGATCCAGGCTCACGTCCGGACGAAGCTCCCGACCATCGCCGGGTCGATCCCGCACCCGCACAATCGCCCCCCCGGGTGCCCGTTCCACCCGCGCTGCGTGGAGTGGATCCGCGGCACCTGCGAGCGCCACGAGCCGGATCTCTTGCCGGTGGACGGCGAGGGCAACCGGGCGGTGAGCTGCTTTCTCCACCATCCGCCCGCGGCCCCCGGCGGGTCGTCGCCGGCGCCGGCCGGCGCGCGGACCCACGGGTGAGCGGCCCGTCGGCCTGGAGACGCGCCCGGTGAGCGCCTCCGGACGCGCGGGAGTATCCGCCGTCGGCGAGCCCCAGGCGGCGGCATCCATGGACGGCCTCCTGCTCGACGTGCGGGGGCTCAGGAAGTTCTTCCCCATCCGGCGGGGCGTCCTCCGCCGGCTGGCGGGCCACGTCCGCGCCGTGGACGACGTGAGCTTCGAGCTGCGCCGCGGGGAGACGCTCTCGCTCGTCGGGGAGAGCGGCTGCGGGAAGACCACGACGGCCCGGTGCATCCTGCGGGCGATCACCCCGACCGCGGGGGAGATCCGCTTCCGCACCGCCGCGGGCCCGGTGGTCGACGTGGCGACCCTGCCCAAGCGCCGGCTGCGGCCGCTCCGGCGCGAGATGCAGATGATCTTCCAGGACCCGTTCTCCTCGCTGAACCCCCGGAAGACGCTCCACGACATCGTCGGGGAGCCGCTGCTCGTCAACGGCGTGGGCAATCGCCGCGAGCGCTCCGAGCGCGTGGCCGAGCTCCTGCGGCTGGTCGGGCTCCGGCCCGAGTACATGCGGCGCTTTCCGCACGCCTTCAGCGGCGGCCAGCGCCAGCGCATCGGCATCGCCCGGGCGCTTGCCCTCAACCCGAGCCTCGTGGTCGCGGACGAGCCGGTGTCGGCCCTCGACGTCTCGGTCCAGGCGCAGATCCTGAACCTGATGCTCGACCTGCAGAGCGAGCTCGGGCTGACGTACCTCTTCGTGGCCCACGACCTCTCGGTCGTCAAGCACGTGAGCGACCGGGTGGCGGTGATGTACGTCGGCCGGATCGTCGAGGTGGCCGACACGACGCGGCTCTTCACGACGCCGCGCCACCCGTACACGGAGGCCCTCCTGTCCGCGGTCCCGAAGCCAGACCCGCGGCTCCGGACGCAGCGCATCGTGCTGGAGGGCGACGTGGCGGATCCGGCGAACCCGCCGCCGGGCTGCTACTTCCACCCTCGCTGCGCGTACGCGGTGGAGCGGTGCCGGACGGAGACGCCGCGCCTCGAGGCGATCGGTCCCGGGCACATCGCCGCCTGCCACCGGGCGCGCGAGCTCGATCTTCGCGGCGTCGCCGTGTAGTGGCGCGGGGCCTGGCCAGACCATGTGGCGCGCCCGGTCGGACGCGGCCTTGCTCGCGAGCCTCGGCAACGGGCCACCGGCGGCGTTCGTCCTTGGCGGCGCGTCGGCTCTGGCCCTGGGGGTCGTTCGAAGCCTCGGCCGACGCGGGATTCCCACCGTCGCGCTGAGCGTCACCCCCGGCCCCTGGTCCTGGTCGCGATACTGCGCGTTCCACGCCGCGGCTGAGTCCGAACCCGACCTGCTGGACCGCCTGATGCGCGTCGGTCGCCGGTTGACCCAACGGGCGGTCATCGTGGCGACAGGGGATGCCGAGGTCCTGTTCTTGTCTCGGCACCGGGGTGAGCTCGCCAGGAGCTACGAGTTCGTCTTGCCTCAGCCGGCCCTCGTGGAACTGCTCTCGGACAAGAGATCGCAGTACCGATACGCGGCCAGCATCGGCGTCCCGATCCCGCGGACCTACTGCCCGGACGGCGCCGGGGACGTCGCACGAATTGCGCGGGCCATCCGCTTCCCGTGCGTCGTCAAGCCGGCACGCCCGGAGGTCTGGAGGGACCAGCGGGGGCGTGCCGGGCTCGGGCGCTGGATGAAGGCGATACAGGTCGAGACGCCCGACGAGCTGCGCGCCGTGTGCGAATGCATGCGCGGGCGCGGAGTGGATCCGCTGGTCCAGGAACGCATCGGGGGCGACGAGTCCCGGCTGTACTCCGTCTACGCATGCCTCGACCGGAGCTCGGAGCCGCTGGCGATCTGCGTCATCCAGAAGCGGCGCCAGTGGCCCCCCCTCTATGGGAGCGGGAGCTACTCGGTGAGCTGCCGCCAGGATCGCGCGGTCGAGCTGGCGCTGGCGCTGCTGCGCCGGATCGGCTATCAGGGCGTCGCGAACCTGGAGTTCAAGCAGGACCCCGAGGACGGCGAGCTCAAGCTCATCGAGGTCAATGCCCGGTGCGGGGAGCGAGTTGCCCTGGCGGTCGCCGCGGGCGTGGACATTCCGTACATTACCTACAGAGACGTCCTGCGGGAGCCGGCCCTCCCGCGCCCGCCGTACAGGACGGGCGTGACCTGGATCAATGCGCTCAACGATTGCGCCGCGCTCGTGTGCCACTATCGACGGACCGAGCGACTCGGATTCTGGCGATGGGCTCGCGTGGCGCTCGCGGCGGAGAGCCACGCGTTCCATGCCTGGGACGATCCGATGCCCTGCCTGGAGAACCTCCTTAGAGTCGGCAGACGGGACGCGGTGCC
The DNA here is from genome assembly GCA_963812945.1 of uncultured Candidatus Rokubacteria bacterium. Classification (GTDB taxonomy): domain Bacteria; phylum Methylomirabilota; class Methylomirabilia; order Rokubacteriales; family DASRDR01; genus DASRDR01. The sequence continues at coordinate 884,228 of CAWEXD010000008.1, forward strand.
CTTCTGGCTTCACATGCTGGGCCGTCGCCTCGGGGGGGCGGCGGGGCCGGTGCCGCGTCCTCCCAAGCCAGCGAGCGCGGCCGACGCGCCAGCGGAGGGCCAGGGGGCCGGTTCTGTCGCGCCAGTCCGGGCGCAGACTGGCCCGTAGTGCGGCCTCCCTCTCGGCGGGGCCGGCGGCCGAGCGAGGACGGACCGCCGGCGCTCGGGACCGGCCCGCGCGTCTTCATCCGGGCGCCACGCCTCCCGGACGCCGCCGCGCTCGCCGATCTGGCCCTCGCCAGCCGGCGTCTCCACCGGCCGTGGGTGCACCCGCCGGAGACCACCCGAGCTGTGGCGCGCTGGCTCCGAGCGGCCGGCCCGCGCCGTCTCCGGCTGCTCGTCTGCCGGCGCGAGGACGGCGCCATCGTGGGGGTCGTGAACCTGAACGAGATCGTTCGCGGCGCCTTCCACAGCGCCTATCTCGGCTACTACGGCTTCACCCCTCACGCGGGACAGGGCTACATGGCCGAGGGCCTCGGGCTGGTGCTGCGCCACGCGTTCCGGCGGATGGGCCTCCACCGCCTGGAGGCGAACATCCAGCCGGGCAACCGCGCCTCGCGGGCTCTCGTGCGGGGCCTCGGGTTCCGGCGCGAGGGCTTCTCGCCCCGCTACCTGAAGATCGGGGGGCGCTGGCGGGACCACGAGCGCTGGGCGATCGTGCGTGAGGCGTGGGCGACGCCGCCGTCGACGCGGCGCCGCGGCTCGCGCGAGGCGGCGGGCCACGCACCGCGTCGCGGGCCGGGCCGGAACGGACTCTAGACGTGCCGCTGGTCGACCCTTCGGCGTTCGTCGCGCTGCGCCACCGGAACTTCCGGCTCCTCTGGCTCGGTCAGCTGGTCTCGATGTCGGGCACGTCGATGCAGTCGGCGGCCATCCTCTGGCACATCTCGCTCCTGGCCCCGCCGGGCTGGAAGGCTCTCGCGCTCGGGATGGTCGGTCTCGCGCGGCTCGGCCCGGTCGTCGTGTTCGGGCTCCTGAGCGGGGTCGTGGCCGACGCGGTCGATCGACGCCGGCTCATGCTGGCGAGCCAGCTCGTCATGATGCTGGCCGCCGCGACGCTGGCGCTCGTGACCATGGGCGGCCTCGCGACGATCCTGGTGATCCTGTGCGTGGCCGGCATCGGGACGGCGGCGGCCGGCGCCACCGCGCCTGCCCGGCAGGCGCTGATCACGAACCTCGTGCCGCGCGAGCACTGGCCGAACGCGATCGCGCTGAGCAGCATTGTCACCCAGACCGCCTCGGTCGCCGGGCCCGCCCTGGCCGGCGCGACGCTGGCGATCGCCGGGCCGGCGACCGTGTACGGGGTGAACGCGGTCTCGTTCGTGGCCGTGATCGCGGCGCTGCTCCTGATGCGCGGGATCCCGCCCGCGGAGCGGGGCGCCATCAGCTTCCGGGCGCTCCGCGAGGGCGCGCGCTTCGTCTTCGGCACGCCGCTCCTCAGGGCCACGCTGCTGCTGGACGGCCTCGCGACGTTCCTCTGCTCGGCCACTGCCTTGCTGCCCATCTTCGCGCAGGACCTCCTCCAGCTGGGCCCCCGCGAGTACGGCTGGCTCTACGCCGCGCCGTCGGTCGGGGCCGTCCTGGCGAGCCTCGCGATGGTCCGGTTCGTCGACCGCATCACCCGGCGGGGAGTGGTCCTGCTCTGGGCGGTGGCGATCTACGGCGGGGCGACCGTGGTCCTCGGGCTGTCCCGGACGTTCTGGCTGACGTTCCTCGCGCTCGCGGTGACCGGGGCGGCCGACACCGTCAGCGCCGTGCTCCGGAACATCGTGCGCCAGCTCGAGACGCCCGACCGGCTGCGCGGCCGGATGGTCGGCATCGGCATGGTGTTCTTCATGGGCGGACCCCAGCTGGGCGAGTTCCGGTCCGGGGTCGCCGCGCAGTGGCTCGGCGCCGGGCTCGCGGTGACCGCCGGCGGCGTGGCCAGCGTGCTGACGACGGCGTGGATCGCCTGGCGCACGCCGGCCCTCCGCGCGTATCGCCGCGGCGGCTGACCGGGTGGCGCGCGCGGCGCTACCTTCGCGTATCATAGGCGGGCGCTCGCCCGAGAACGGGGAGCCGAGACCCCCACGGAGCGCCCGCCCCACGGAGCGCCAACGGAGCAAGAGATGAGCGGGAAGACCCCCGAGACGGCCACCCTCGAGACTCTCGACAAGGAGCGCGTGCTCCACCCGGCCACGTCGATCGCCGACCACCTCCGCACAGGGCCCCGCATCATGGCCGAGGGGTCGGGCGTGACGTTGACCGACGTGAGCGGCCGGCGGTACCTGGACGCCGTCGCGGGCCTCTGGTGCGTCAACATCGGCTACGGACGGACCGAGGTCGCGGACGCCATGGGGGCACAGGCGCGGCGCCTGGCGTACTACCACACGTTCTCGTCGATGTCGAACGAGCCGCAGATCCGCCTGGCCGACCGGCTGCTCGGGATGGTGCCGGGGCGGATGAGCAAGGTGTTCTTCGCCAACTCCGGCTCGGAAGCGAACGACACCCAGGTCAAGCTCGTCTGGTACTACAGCAACCTCCGCGGCAAGCCCCTGAAGAAGAAGATCGTCTCTCGGCTCGGCGGCTATCACGGCAGCACGGTCGCCTCGGCCAGCCTCACCGGGCTCCCGATGTTCCACCGGGCGTTCGACCTGCCCATCGGCAACGTTCTCCACACGGCGGCCCCGTACCACTACCGTGACGCGGCGCCGGGGACGACGGAGGAGGCGTACGCGGCGACGCTGGCCGCCGAGCTCGACGCCCTCATCGAGCGGGAAGGGCCGGACACGGTGGCCGCGTTCATCGCGGAGCCCGTGATGGGCGCGGGCGGCGTCCTGGTGCCGCCGCGGACGTACTTCGACCGCGTCCAGGCCGTGCTCCGGAAGCACGACGTCCTGATGATCGCCGACGAGGTGATCTGCGGGTTCGGCCGGCTCGGCCGCCTCTTCGGCTCCGAGGTGTACGGCATCGAGCCGGACCTCGTGACCGTCGCCAAGGGGCTCACGAGCGGCTACTTCCCGCTCTCGGCCGTGATGCTGTCCGAGCGGGTGTGGGCGGTCCTCCAGGCCGGATCGCCCGAGGTTGGCGCGTTCGCCCACGGCTTCACCTACAGCGGGCATCCGGTCGGCGCGGCGGCGGCGATGGCCAACCTCGACGTCCTCATGGGCGAGGACATGGTCGGGAACTCCGCGCGGACCGGCGCGTACCTCCACGAATGCCTCCGGGAGCGCCTCGGCAGCCATCCGCTGGTCGGGGAGCTTCGCGGCCTGGGCCTGATTGCCGGCGTGGAGCTCGTGGCCGACCGCGGCGAGCGCCGGCCGTTCGACCCGGCGCTGAAGGTCGCCCAGCAGGTCGCCGCCCGGTGCCTCGAGGACGGCCTCATCGTGCGCGCGCTCCCGGTCGGCCACGTGGTCGCGCTGTCGCCGCCCCTCTGCATCACGCGCGGCGAGGTGGACCGGGTCGTGGACGGACTGAGCCGGGCGATCTGCACCGTCGGCGACGAGCTGTCGCGGCAAGGCGCGTGGCGGGCCGCCTAGACCCGGACGTCCGCGCGGCGGGAGGGGCGGTCCTCCGCGCCGATTCCGACCGTCGGCTCGAGGTGCTGCTCGTCCACCGTCCCGGGCATCGGGACTGGACCCTGCCGAAGGGCAAGGTCGAGCCGGGCGAGCCGGACGAGGACTGCGCCCTCCGCGAGGTCGCGGAGGAGACCGGATTCGCCTGCCTTCTCGGTCCCGAGCTCGGGACGACCCGCTACCGGGACCGGCGCGGCCGGGACAAGGCCGTGCGGTACTGGGTCATGACCGCGCGCGACGGGAAGTTCCGCCCGAACGAGGAGGTCGACGAGATCCGCTGGGAGCCCCTGGCCGCCGCCGGTCGCGAGCTCTCCTATGTCGGGGATCGGGCGGTCCTCGATGGGATCGAGCCGGCGCTGCGGGAGCTGGTCTTTCTGGTGCGCCACGCGAGGGCGGGGGACCGAGACCGGTGGAGCGGCGACGACCGGCTCCGGCCGATCGACGAGCGCGGGCGCCGCCAGGCGGACGCCGTCGTGACGCCGCTGGCCGGCTACCCGGTCAGGCGGCTCGTCTCGAGTCCCTACGTCCGATGCGTCCAGACGCTCGAGCCGCTCGCGGCCAGGCTTTCGCTTCCCGTCGAGCCTGATCCCGCCCTCGCCGAGGGCGAGTCGGCGGAGGCTGCGCTCGGTCTGATCGAGCGGGTCGGCCCAGGACCCGTCGTCCTCTGCACGCACGGCGACGTCATGGAAGCCCTGGTCGGCGAGGGCGCGCCAAAGAAGAAGGGCGCCACCTGGCTCCTGACCCGGGACGGCGGCGCCATCCGGCGGCTGAGGTACTGGCCACCGCTCGCCTGAAAGACCAAAGCGGGGTCAGACCCCGCTTTGTCAAAGTCGGGGTCTGACCCCGATCTAGGCGGCTTCCGCGCGCGGCAGGATGGACGCGTCGGCTTCGATGCGGCGCCCCGCCCGGAGGCAGAAGGCCGGGGTGAGGAGCCGCTCGGCGACGACCTCCGTGCCACGGTTGTCACGAAGGTGGAAGCGCCCGCGCCGGTCGTCGAGCACCGTGACGTCGGCGACGACACCCGGACGAAGGGTACCCAGCTCGCCGTCCTGGCCGAGGAGCCGCGCCGCGTTCCGGGTGACCATCGGGACGACCTGCTCGAGCCGGAGCCCGCACGCCATGAGCCCCGTCATCGCGCCTGCGAGGCTGATGCTCGTGCCCCCGGCGAACGGATGGAGCTCGGGATCCGGGTGATCGCCCGGGGGTGTGCCGGCCGGCCGCGGTACGCGGGTGTTGTAGCCGTGGAGGTCGGCGCCCAGCGTGTCGGGCACGATCCCCGCGTCCAGCACCCGGCGCGCCACGTCGAAGCTGAAGTGCGAGCCGTGGCCGACGTCGATGCGCAGGCCGCGTGACATCGCCTCCTTGACGACCGGGTGTACGCGGCCGTGGCGGTCCACGAACCCGCCGGGATGGCGGGTGAAGGGGTGGGCCAGGATGTCGCCGGGGCGCAGGAGCTCCACGACGCCGGGGAGGATCGTGTCCGGGTCTGGGCTGCCCGCGCCCGTGGTGGGGAGCGGCCAGAGCTGGCCGAAGTGGACGTAGAGGGGGAGATCGGCCTCCCGCGCGATCTCCGCCGAGAGGCGGAGCACCTCGAGACCCCAGCGGGCGACGCCGCCGATCTCGGCGTGGCCCTTGATGCCGCGGATCAGATCGGGGTTCTCCCGCGCGGCGCGGACGGCCGCGCCGACGTCGACGCCGTCGGGGCCGTAGAGCGCCGGGTAGTAGTGGCCCTCGAGGCCGCCGACCAGGTACGCCGACAGGAACGCGAAGATCCGGGTCGCCGCCGGCTCGACGACGAACTTGCGGAAGCCCGGCAGCGTCATGCAGCTCGGGCCGCCCTGGTCGATCACGGTCGTCGTGCCCGAGTGCACGCCGACCAGGTCGGCCGGGAGGCCGAAGCGGCCGGTGACGTACTCGTAGACGTGGGCGTGGGTGTCGATGAGCCCGGGAAGGACGAGCTGATCGCGGACGTCCACGATCTCGCGCGCCTCGCCGGTCGGGAGGGCGCGCGCGACGGCCGCGATCCGGCCGCCGCTCACGCCCACGTCCAGCGGGCCGTCGAGCCCCTGCGCCGGGTCGATCACACGGCCACCGCGGAGCACGAGATCGTACGTCATGGCGCCCTCCTGGCCCACATCCTAGCATCGGCCCACGCGTGAGGCATGCGGCCGCCTCAGCCGCTGTCAGGTCTCCTGCATGAACGTGTCGAGGTCGGTCGCGACCTTCTCGGGCCGCTCCCAGTTCGGGCAGTGGCCCGTCTCCGGGTAGATCGTCAGCCGGGCGCCGGGGATGGTGGTGACGAGACGGTCCTGGTCCTCTCGCGGGAACAACCCGTCCCGCTCCCCCCAGAGGAGGAGCGTGCGGGCGCCGATCCGCGCGAGCCGGTCCGTGTCCTCGAAGGCGAGGATGCCGTCCAACACCGCGCGCCAGAGGCGGCCCGGCAGCTTCAGGCTCTCGTCCACGATCCGATCGAAGAACTCGGGGGGAACGGGCGCGTGCACCGTGCTCGCCTGGAACTGGCGGGCGAACTCGGCCGGCACGGGGTCGGGCAGGTCCCGGAGCGCCGCCTGCACCTCCCGTGTCACCGGGTTGCTGCCCGTCCAGCCGCTGCCGATGAGGACCAGCCGCGCCACACGCTCGGGATGGACCTCGGCGACCCGCCGCGCGACGAAGCTGCCCATGGAGTGCCCCACGACCGTCGCGCGTCCAATCCTCAGCGCGTCGAGGAAGGCGACGGCGTCGGAGGCCAGGTCCTCGATGGCGTAGCCGGACTCCGGGCGCTCCGAGTCACCGAATCCCCTCTGGTCGACGGCCAGCGCGCGATGGCGGGAAGGCAGGTGGGCCAGCACCCTGCTGTACGAGAACCAGGAATCGGGCCACCCGTGAAGCAGGAGGACCGGCGGGGCGCTGCTGTCCCCTTGCTCCGCGTAGTGGAGCCGTGGACCGGTGGCGAGTCGAACGGTCCCGAATCGCACCTACGCGACTCCACGCTGGACTCGCCGTCCGGCCTGCCAGACGTCGAGCACCCCCCAGAGCGCCGAGATCTCCCGCAGGGGGTCGCCACGCACGACGAGGACGTCCGCCTGGCGCCCCGGCGCGAGCCGCCCGGCCACGCCGCCGACACCGATCGACTCCGCCGCGCCGGTCGTCCCGGCGACGATCGCGTCCCCGTACGAGAGGCCCGCCTGGGCCAGCATGTCGATCTCGTGGACGAACTCGCCCGGCGCGTACCAGCCCCACGGCGAATCGGAGCCCGCCGTCATCCGGACTCCGGCCCGGGCCATGCGTCCGACCGCGTCCACGCGCACGTCGAGGGCACGGCGCTGGCTGTCCAGCTGGGCGGCCAGCGCCGCCGTGAGCTTGCCCTCACGCTCCCGGGCCTCCCGGAGTCGCTCGATTCCCGCCTTCAGCACGTAGAGGGTCGGGTTCACCCAGGCCTTCGCCGCCGCGAGGCGCTCGACGAGATCGGGACGGTAGCGATACGTGCCGTCCGGCTCGTTGAAGAGGCAGTGAATGATCATGTCCACGCCAGCGTCGAGGCAGTTCTCCACCCCCTGAGCCGACGTGCAGTGGGCCGCCGTGAGTCTCCCGTGGCGGCGAGCCTCGTCGGTCATCGCCCGGAGCTCCGGAACGGTGTACGAGGCGCGGTTCGGATCGGAGGTCCGGGTCGATCCCCCGGTCGCCACGATCTTGATGTAGTCGGCGCCCTCCTTGAGGAGCTTCCGTACCTCGGCCCGCACGGCGGCCTCCCCGTCGGCCTCGGAGCCGAAGTAGCCCATGTGACCGCCGGTGATGGTGATCGGGCGTCCGCAGATGACCATGCGAGGCCCGGGGGCGAGCTTCCGGCGGATGCCCTCGCGGAGCGAGAACGCGACCCGTCCCTTGGCCCCGTTCTCCCGGAGCGTGGTCACGCCGGAGTGGAGCAGGGTCCGCGCGTTCTTGGCGGCCTGGAGGAGGAGGATGTCGTCGTCCTCCCTTGCCACGTCGTCGCCGAGCGTGCCGTCGCCGGGCGCGACCAGGTGGGTATGCGCGTCCACCAGGCCAGGCAGGATCGTCGCGTCCCCGTAGTCGACACGGGCCACCGCCGACCCGGGTGGCGCGTCGACCTCGCCACGCCGGCCGAGGGCCACCACGCGATCCGCTTCGATCAGGAGGGCCGCGTCGGTCAAGGGCGTGGCGCCCTCGCCATCGAGCAAGCGCGCGGCGCTGAGCAGGGTGAACTGGGCGGAGTCAGTTGCGGCGGGTGCCGTCATGCGTCTCCTCTCGACCCAGGCGTCGTCCTTCGGGCTCGCGATCGTGCGGCAACATAGTGCCCCGCGCGCCACCCGTGTCAAGGTGACAAGGCTGTTCCGCGACCCCTTGACACGCGACCCGCTTGCTGGTCCATTCGAGACGACGGGGCGCGCGCGATCCCCGTCGAGGGCTCGACACAGTGGGCCTGGCCAAGGAGGCCGATCCATGGAGGACACGCCACCGGGCTAGGGGACGCCGTCGCCGGGCAATCCGGTGACGGAATCCAGAAGTGAGAAGGCTCCCCTATGCAGGGGAGCGCGCGGGTCGTCCCGAGAACGCTCCAGTTGCGAGCGGGGACGCGAGCGCAAGAAGATCCGCCGGGGAGCGGGGCCCCGCTCCCCGGCGAGTCGCTCCCGAGACCCTACCAGCTGCTCGAGGCGCCCCCGCCCCCCGAGCTGCCCCCACCGCCCGAGAAGCCGCCGCCTCCGCCGGAGCTGCCGCCCGAGAAGCCGCCGCCGCTGCTGCGCCAGCGGCCCCCGTCGCCCGGGCTCAGCACCCAGCCGCGCTGCTTGCGGAACTCCTTGCCCTGCGGCGTGTTCAGGAAGGTGCGCGCGATCGGGAACAGGATGAGCCAGGCCCCTGCCGCGATGACGCCGCCGTAGGGCGGGAACATCGCCGTGGGGAAGGCGGCATAGAAGGGGACGAGGAAGAGGTACAGGAACCAGCCGACGCCGCCCGGGGCCAGCAGGGCGACCATGGAGAAGGTGCCGATGACCAGGAGGAAGATGCCTCCCATGACGAGGAGCCCGATGGTCGAGTCGATCCCCTGGGACCGGGCCCGCTGCGGCGGGGGCAGGGACGCGCCGTCGACGACCGACACGATGGCGTTGACGCCAGCCTCGACGCCGGCGCCGAAGTTGCCGTCCCGGAAGTGGGGCCGGACGATGTCGTCCAGGATCTGCCGCGACCGGGCGTCGGTCAGCCGATCCTCCAGGCCATAGCCCACCTCGATCCGCATGCGGCGCTCCTGCCGGGCCACCACGAAGAGTGCGCCGTCGTTGACGCCCTGACGGCCGAGCTTCCACGTCTGGAAGACCCGCACCGCGTAGTCCTCGATCGGATCGCCCTCGAGGCTGTCCACCGTGAGGACGGCGACCTGGGCGCCCGTCCGCCGCTCGAGGTCCTGGAGCTTGGTCTCGATGCGGTCGCGGACCGGCGCGGGCACGATCCCCGCCCCGTCGTTCACCCGCGCGGCGAGGAACGGCACCGCCTTCGCGGCCAGGACGGGCGGGACGGGGAGGAGGAGGAGGGCGAGGCCGGCGAGCGCGAGGACCGGCGTGACCCGCGGGGCTCCGCCGCGCCGCCGGGAGACGTCCTGGGCCGCGCGCTTCACTCGCGGCCCAGGCGGAGCTGGCCGGGGAGCTCGTCCCGGTCGTCCGGCCCCGGCGGCGCCTGGGCCGCCAGGCCCGCGCAGCGCCGGACCCCCTCGGCCAGCGCCGGGCCCGGCTCACCCCGGCGCATGCCGGCCGCGATGTTGAGGACGATGTCTTCCCACTGGCCCGGGGTGACACGCCCGTCGAGCCCGCGGTCGGCCAGGACCACCACCCGGTGCTCGAACAGCGAGACGAAGATCAGGATTCCCGTGCGGTCGCGAGTCCGGAACACCTCCTCCTCGAGGAAGGCCCGCGTCGCGCGCTGATGAACCCGCTCCGCCAGCACCTCGGCGGGCACGAGGGCGCGACGGAGCGACGGGAAGACGAGCGGGGCGAGCCCGCCCAGCGCCGCGCCCGCCGCCGGCGGCAAGGCGATCCAGAGGGCGACGGGGCCGCCCCACACGTCGCCCGCCCACCGGACGAGGGCCGCCAGGAGGCTCGCCGCGAGGGCGCCCAGCGTGGCCGCGCACCAGAGAGCGCGCAGGTACCGATCCGAGCGCTCGACGGCGTACGGGACGATCTCGCCAGCGCTCCGGGCTTCCGCCTCGCGCACGGCCGCCTCGATCGCGCGATGGTCGGCCGGGGAGAAGTATCGCTCGAGCGCCACGCGCCGTCAGACCTCCCGACCCGGCGTCCGACGACGCCCCGAACGCTTTCGGGCGGCCGAAGTGTACCACGCGGGTGACGGCGACCGCGGCGCGGCCAGGTGAGCTAGAATGCCCCGACGACCGCCACGGCGCGGTCCGCGTGCACCCCGAGCCACGAGGAGCGTCGATGTCCCAGCCAGACCGCCGGATTCGCCTCCACGTCCAGAACGATCCCCTGAGCCCGAACGACGCGGTCACGCCCGGGCGCTTCGCCCGGAGCGTTCGCCAGGTGCCGGCGCTTCGCCGGCGACTCAAAGTGACCTTCGGGGTCGATCCTCCGGCGCTGGAGGCGGGCCTCGCCGAGGCCGAGGTGCTGATCGCCGCGCACGTCGACGGCCGCGACCTCGCGGCGCGTGCCCCGAAGCTTCGATGGATCCAGTCGACCAGCGCGGGCGTCGAGAAGCTCGCCGCCCTCCTGCCGGAGGGAGTGGTCCTGACCAATGCGAGCGGCGTGCACGTCCCGAAGGGGGGCGAGTACGGGCTGACCGCGCTCCTCATGCTGAACCACGGCGTGCCCCACTTCGTGACGCGGCAGCGGGAGCGGGTCTGGGACCAGCTGTTCACGACCCCGATCGCCGGGCGGACGGTGGTGATCGTCGGCGTGGGCCGCATCGGCGGGGAGGTGGCGCGGCTCGCGCGGCGGATGGGGATGCGCGTCCTCGGTGTGCGCCGGAGCGGCCGCCCCCATCGCTGGGTCGACCGGATGTTCACGATGAAGGGCCTCCGGGCGGCCCTGCGCCGCGCCGACTTCGTCGTGGTCGGCGCCCCGCTCACGCCGGAGACCCGCGGGCTCCTCGGCGCGAAGGAGCTCGACTGCCTGCCGCGCGGCGCGGGGCTCGTGAACCTGAGCCGGGGCGCCGTGGTCGACTACGACGCGCTGGCCGCGAAGCTCTGGGCCCGCGAGCTGTCGGGCGCGGTGCTCGACGTGTTCCCCGAGGAGCCGCTCCCGCCCGAGTCGCCGCTCTGGTCCACCCCCAACGTGATCCTGAGCCCGCACTGCGCGGTGGACGACGGGCGGGTCTACGTCGACCGGTGCCTGGACATCTTCTTCGGCAACCTCCGGCGCTACCTCGCGGGCCGGCCACTCCGGAACGTGGTCGACCGCAACCGGGGCTACTGACCGGCCCCGCGCCCCGTCCCATGGCCGATGCGTCGAAGACCAACGCCGCACGGCTCCTGGAGGCGCGCGGCATCCCGCACCGGGTCCGCGTCTACGACGCCGGGCAGGCGTTCCACTCGGCCGATGAGGCGGCGACGCTCCTGGGGGTGCCGGGCGGCTCGGTGCTCAAGACGCTCGTCGTCCTGCGGGAGACCCCTGGGCGGCCGAAGCCCCTCCTGGTGCTGGTCCCCTCGGACCGCCAGCTCGACATGAAGAGCCTCGGGCGGGCCCTGGGCGAGAAGCGGCTCCGCATGGCCAGTCAGCGGGAGGCCGAGCGGCTCACCGGCCTCAAGGTCGGGGGGATCTCCGCGCTGGCCGTCCGCGCGGGGGCGTTCGAGGTGCTGGTGGACGCGAGCGCGACGCGCTGGGGAGAGGTCCACGTGAGCGCGGGCGTCCGCGGCGTCGATCTCGGGCTGGCGGTGGACGACCTCCTGGCGGCGACGGGCGGGCGCCTGGTCGAGATCTCCGGGCCTGGCTCGATCGCGGGAGCGGGCGAAGAGGAGGCTTCGCGATGAGCGAGCAGCTCGAGCGAAACAAGCAGACGGCCATGGCCTTCTACGACCTCATGTTCAACCAGGGCAGGCCGGCGGAGGCCGTCCGGGAGTACGTGGGAGACGTCTACATCCAGCACAATCCCGGCGTCGCCGACGGCAAGGAGGCGTTCATCGCCTTTTTCGAGAAGATGGCCCGGGAGCATCCCGGCAAGCGCGTCCACGTGAAGCGGGCGGTCGCCGAGGGGCGCTACGTCGTCCTCCATTGCCACCAGGAGTGGCCAGGGGACCAGGACTGGGCCGGCATCGACATCTTCCGCTTCGACGCCATCGGGAAGATCGTCGAGCACTGGGACGTGCTCCAGGTAATCCCGCGGGAATCCGCCCATGGCAATACGATGTTCTAAGGCTCGGCTGGAAGCACCTCCGCTCGGCGCAGCCAGGCGAGCATCAGGACTTCGTGGCCGGACCTTGACATGTGATCCACATGCATTTAGCCTTACGCCATGCCCAAGATGATCCAGATCCGTCACGTTCCGGATGACGTTCACCGAAAGCTCAAGGCCCGTGCTGCGCTGGCGGGCATGTCGCTGTCCGAGTACCTCTTGGCGGAAGCCCGCCAATCGCTCGAGCGACCGACTCGCGCGGAGATCCTCGACCGAATCGCGCGGCGGCGCCCGGTGGACCCGCGGGTGCCCGCCGCCGAGATCCTGCGAGGAGAGCGCGATCGGCGGTGATCGTTCTTGACGCCTCGGCAGTGGTCGAGCTGCTGCTCGGGTCGCCGCGAGGGGCCATCGTGCGCACCCGGATCGAGCGCCCCGACGAATCGCTGCACGCGCCGCACCTCCTGGACGTCGAGGTCGCCAGCGTCCTCCGACGCTACCAGCTCTCCGGAGAGCTGACCGCCGAGGATGGCCGTGAGGCGCTAGCGGACCTGGCCGGACTCGACATCGCACGCTATCCTCACGACCCGTTGCTTCCTCGGGTCTGGGAGCTGCGCACGGCCGTCACGGCTTACGACGCCGTCTACCTGGCGCTGGCGGAGATTTTGGGGGCGCCGCTCCTCACCCTGGACCGGCGGCTGGTCCGCGCGCGGGGCCACGGCGCCCGTGTCGAGATGCCGTGACGGCCGCCGTGCGATCCGCCTAGGGAGGAGGCTCGCCGCTCACCATCCCATGGCGTAGCCGTTGCGGCGGGGATCGGCGCCGCCCATGAGCCAGCCCGTCGCCGCGTCTCGAAGGATCGCCTGCACGCCGCCGACGCGCATGGACCAGGCTCCCATGACCTCGAGGCCGTAGCCGCGCGCGGCCAGCGCCCGGCGGGTCGCCTCGGGCACCCGCGACTCGATCCGCATCGTGTCGGCCGGGAGCTTGTCAATCGCCTCGTCGAGCCAGCGGAAGCGGGGCGCCCCGATCGCGTCCTGGACGTTCAGGCCGAAGTCGATCAGGTTGGCGAGGACCTGGACCGTCGTCACGAGGATGCCGTAGCTCCCCGGGGTCCCCACCGTCCCCCAGAGCTGGCCCCCGCGGAACAGCTGGACCGGCGCGACCGGCCACTCGTGGCGCTTGCCCGGCTGGACGACGTTCGGGTGGTTGGGGTCAGTGCTGGTCCAGTGGAGCGCGTTGTTCAGGCAGATCCCCGTCCCCGGGATCACGATTCCGCTCCCGAACCCGTTGCCGAGGCTCTGGGTCACGTTGACGGCCAGCCCGCTCGCGTCCATCGCGGCCAGGTGCGTGGTCGACGCACCGCTTCCGCCGCCGCTGCCGCCGGCCATCGCGACGGGCTGGCGCCGGGCCTCGAGGCGGGCCCGCATCTCCGCCCGCAGGGCCTCGGTGCGCGCCGCGCTCAGGAGCCGCTCGACGGGCACGTCCACGACGTCGGGGTCGCCGATGTGGCGGTGCGTGTCGAGCCGCGCGGCCCGCGCCGCTTCGGCGATGGTGGCGATGTGGTCCGGGCCCAGATGGTCGTGCGCGCCCAGGTTCCAGCCGGCCATGCCGTTGAGGGTCTGGAGCACCTGCAGCCCGCTGGACGGCGGCGCGGCGGTGAAGACTTCCACGTCACGGTAGGTCACGGTGAGCGGCTCCTCCCAGCGGAGCCCCTCCGGGTACGTCTCGAGATCCCGGCGGGCCATCACCCCGCCGAGGGCGGTCACCATGCCGTCCCCGAAGGCGCCGCCGTAGACGACCTGGATTCCCTCGCGGGCGATCCGGCGGAAGGAGGCGGCGAGGTTCGGTTGGCGGAGCGACGTGCCCACGGCGGGCGTGCGGCCGTCGTGGAGATAGGTGCGGACCGTCTCGGCGTCGAGATGGGTCAAGTGCTCGTCGAACATCTGGCGATCGAAGCCCGTGAGCGGCGGGCCCGCCTCGGCCAGCTCGATCGCCGGCTCCAGCACGTCCCCGAGCGACAGCGTGCCGTGATCGGCCAGGACGCGGGCCCATCCGGCCAGGTTGCCCGGGACCGCCACCGAGGAGGGGCCGCTCGTGTGGTTCGCGCCGTGGAGCCGCTCCCGGCTCACGCCCGACGGGGCCCGTCCGAGGAAGTTGAGGACCCGTGGCCGGTGGCCGGGGCGGGTGAGGACGAGCACCCCGCACCCGGCGAGGCCGGACATGTACGGCTCGGCGACGCCGATCGCCGCGGCGGTCGCGACCAGCGCGTCGACCGCGTTGCCGCCGCGCGCGAGCATCCGGAGTCCGGCGAGCGTGGCGAGCGGGTTCGCGGACGCCACCATGCCGCGCCGTCCGAGGGCGACGGGCCGGAGGCCGAAGCGCGTGGCGTAGGTTTCGTGGGGCGGGGGAGTCGTGTGCGCGGACGTCGGGGTTGTCATCGGCCTCTCCATTGAGGTGTGCGCTTGTCCAGGAACGCGCGGACGCCTTCGCGAAAGTCCGCGCTGCCGTACGTCTCGGCGATCAGGTCGTCGATGTCCGGCGGGGGGCGTACCGCCCGGAGGCGGCGAATCGCTTCCTTGGTGACCCGGAGCGTGATGGGGGCGTGCCCGGCCACCTCCGCGGCGAGGGCCTGGACGCGCGCGTCGATGGCCTCCGGCGCCACGATCTCGTGGAGGAGGCCGGCCGCCAGGGCGTCCTGCGCGCCGAGGAGCCGAGCCGTGAGGAGGAGGGCCGTCACGCGCGACGGGCCGACCAGCTCCACGAGGCGCGCGTACGCGTCGGCGGACAGGCAGTTGCCGAGCGTCCGCGCGATGGGCGCGCCGAAGCGCGCGTCCGGGGTCGCGATCCGGAGGTCGCACGCGGCGGCGATCCGGAGCCCGGCGCCGACCGCGAAGCCCTGGATCTGGGCGATGACCGGCTTCCGGACCGCCTCGAGACGGCCGATCCGCCGGTCGCCGTCCCGCTCGTAGGCGAGGCCGTCCGCCGCCCCTTCGAACGCCGGGAACTGACCGATGTCCGTCCCGGCCACGAAGGCCTGGCCGCCCGCGCCGCGCAGCACCAGCACCCGGATCGCGTCGTCGGCGTCGACCTCGTCACAGACCTCGGTGAGGCGCTCGTACATGCCCCACGTGAGCGCGTTCCGTGCCGCCGGCCGGTTGAAGGTCAGCGTCAGGACGGGCCCGTCGCTCGCGGTCAGGATCTCGTCGGTGCCCCCGGCTCGCGGCCCGGCCGGCGTCATCGGGCCGTCATGCCCCCGTCGATGACGAGCTCCGTTCCGGTCGCGAAGCGCGCGTCGTCGGAGGCGAGGTAGAGGATGCCGGGGGCGATGTCCTCGGGCTCGCCCAGCCGTCCGAGGGGCGTGAGGGCCGTGCGCTCCTCACGCACGCCGGGCTGAGCGTGGACCTCGGCGGTCATGGCGGTCTCGACGAACCCCGGGAACACCGCGTTGATCCGGATGCCTTCCGGCGCGTACTGGACGGCCGTCGCGCGGGTCAGGGCGCGGGCCGCTCCCTTCGACGCATGGTAGGCGGTGCTCCCCCGGCTCCCGACCATCGCGTAGATGGAGACGACGTTGACGATCGCGCCGCCGCCGGACCGGCGCATCGCGGGGATCGCGTGCTTCGTGCCGAGCATGAGACCGGTGGCGTTGACGGCCATGGTCTGATCCCAGTCGTCCAGGAGGACGCGCTCGGCGACCGCCCGCGCGGGCCGCCCTCCGCGCCCCGCGTTGTTGACGAGGACGTCCAGCCGGCCACGCTCGCGCAGCACCGCCTCGATGACCGCCACCCACTCCGCCTCGACCGTGACGTCGAGGCGGTGGAACGCCGCGCGGCCGCCGTCGCGCACGATCTCGTCCGCGACCGCGCGGCCGCCCGGCTCCTCGACGTCCGCCACGGTCACCAGGGCGCCCTCGCGGCCGAACAGGCGGCACGTCGCCCGGCCGATCCCCGACGCGCCCCCCGTGACGATCGCGACCTTCCCCGCGAGCCGGCCGGTCATCGGAGCGGATCCCCCGGTGCCGGGTACGGCTCCCCGTCGGCGCCCACGATGACCTCGGTGCGGGCGATCGCCGATTCACGCAGCGGCGCGAGCGCCCGGAGCTCGGGGTCGGCCCGGTATGCCTCGAGCCCGGCGGCGCTCGCGAACGACACGAGGTGGATCTCGTGCGGGAGGGCGGCGTCGCGCGGCGAGCCGGTCGGGCGGATCACGCGCTCGATCCGGCCGCCGTGGCGGCCCATGATGCGGGCGGCCTCCGTCTCGAAGCGGCGGAACTCGGTCGCCCGCTCCGGATGGATGAAGAGCTGCACCAGGAGCAGGAGCGACTGCTGGGAGTTCGTCGTCGTCATGGCTGTTCCGCCGCGATCGGGTCGCGAGACGACAGTCTGACCGAGGACGCGAATCCCGACAAGCCCCACGGCCCGCCCCGAGCCTGACCGGCCCCGCAGAGCCGCGTGCTACGCTCGGCCCGTGCGGGATTGGGCGCGCTGGTGCCGCCGGGTGCTGGAGACACCCTGAGTGTCATGAGTCCTCGCGACATGGCGCTCGCCGCCCTCACGTCGGTGGTGTGGGGCCTCGCGTTCGTCGCCATCAAGTTCGGGCTGGAGAGCTTCTCCGCCCCGCAGCTCGCGGCGGCCCGGTTCCTGATCGCCTGCGTCCCCGCCCTCTGGGTGCCCCGGCCGCGCATCTCGTGGGCGGCGATCGTGCTGATCGGGATGACGCTGTTCACGGGGCAGTTCCTGCTGCTCTTCTTCGCGTATACGCAGGGCATGCCGCCGGGGCTCGCGTCGGTGAGCCAGCAGATGCAGGCGTTCTTCACGGTCCTCCTGGCGGCCGTCTTCCTTCGGGACGTCCCGACCCGGCGACAGGGTCTCGGCATGGTCATCGCCTTTGCAGGCCTGGTCCTGATCGGATCGACGGTGGGAGGCGATCTCGAGCTGACCGCGCTGGGCCTCGCGCTGGCCAGCGCCTTCAGCTGGGCCGTGGGCAACGTGCTCGTGAAGCGCACGTCCAGCGTCCCGGTGTTCCCCCTGGTCGTGTGGGCCAGCCTCGTGCCGCCGGTGCCGGCGCTGCTGGTCTCGGGTCTCGCCGGCCAGGGGCCGTCCTTCATCGCGGCGATCCTCGGCGCCTCGTGGGTCAGCATCGCGGGGGCGGTCTACCTGGGCGCCCTTGCCACCGTGCTGGCTTACGCGACGTGGGGCGGTCTCCTCCAGCGATACCCGGCCGCCGTGGTGGCGCCGTTCGCGCTCATCGCGCCGTGTGCCGGCGTCCTCTCGACGGCGCTGGTCTTCGACGAGGTCTTCGGCCCGATGCGCTACGCCGGGATGGCCCTGATCCTGGGCGGCCTCGCCGTCATCGTCCTGCCCATTGGAGAGAGGATCGGCATCCTGCGCGGGGTTGACGGCGTCGCGCGCGGGCGGCAAGGAGAAGGCACGTCATGAGGCTCGACGACAGCGCCATCCAGCAGTTCCTCGCCACCCAGGAGGTCGTCGTGCTGGCCACCGTCCAGGCCGACGGCGCGCCGCTGGCGATGCCCATGTGGTTCCTGCACGATTCGGCAACGCTGACGATGATCAGCGTCGCCGGCACGCAGAAGGTTCGCAACCTCAGTCGCGACCCGCGCGTGTGCGTGGTGGCCGAGGGTGGATCGGGTGCGGGGGACGTGCGCGGCGTGGCCGTCCACGGCCGGGCCGAGTTCCTGGACGACGGGCCCGAGCGGCGCGCGCTCGCGGAGCGCTTCGCGACGAAGTACCATCCGTACCTCGAGCGGCGCTGGGGCGGGCGAGCCATGCCCGCCGACCGCGTCATGTTCCGGATCGTTCCGGCGCGCGTCCGGGGCTGGGGACTCGGCTAGGGCGCGGGCCGGGGTCGTGGCGACGTCCGACGCGCGAGCGAGCCGTGGAGCGGGTCTAGCCGGGCGGCCCGAGCGGCCGGGTGGCCTCGGCCAGCCAGGTCGCGGTCTCCTGGTCGACCTTCGGGAGGATCGCCTCACGGACGCGCGCATGGTACGCGTCGAGCCAGGCGAGCTCGGCGGCGGTGAGGAGCGCCGGCTCGACCAGGCGGAGGTCGATCGGAGCCAGCGTCAGCGTCTCGAAGCCGTAGAGGACGGCCTCGCCGCCCGCCGGGGTCGGCACCGGCACCACGACGATCAGGCTCTCGATCCGGATCCCGTACTCGCCGGTCTTGTAGTAGCCGGGCTCGTTCGACACGATCATCCCGGGCCGGAGCGCCACGCTGTTGCCAACCTTGGAGATCCGATGCGGTCCCTCGTGGACCGAGAGGTAGCTGCCGACGCCGTGGCCGGTGCCGTGATCGTAGTCGAGCCCGGCGTCCCAGAGCGGCGCGCGCGCGAGCGCGTCGAGCTGAGAGCCCGTCGTCCCCTTCGGGAAGCGGGCCATCGCGAGCGCGATGTGGCCCCGGAGGACACGCGTGAACCGGTCCCGCTGCTCCGCCGTCGGCGCGCCGATCGCGACGGTCCGCGTGACGTCGGTGGTGCCGTCGAGGTACTGCGCTCCCGAGTCGACCAGGTACAGCATCCCCGGCTCGAGCCGGCGGTCCGTGCGCGGCGTCGCGCGGTAGTGGACGATCGCCCCGTTCGGGCCAGCCCCCGAGATCGTGGGGAAGCTCACGTCGCGGAACAGCGGCTCCTCCGCGCGCAGAGCGTCGAGGCGCTCGGCGAGGGCGATCTCGGCGGGGCGCTCCACCGACGCTCGGCGGGCGACCCACGCGAGGAACCGGCAGAGCGCGGTGCCGTCCTTCTCGTGCGCGCTCCGGGCTCCCGCGAGCTCCACGTCGTTCTTGCACGCCTTGGGGGTGAGGCACGGGTCCGCGGCCCGCGCCACGGTCGCCCCGGCGCCGGCGAGGCGCTGGACCACCCAGGCCGCCGTCCAGGTTGGGTCGATCTGGACGGTCTGGTGGGCCGCCCCCAGACGATCGAGCGCGGGGCCCAGGCCGTCGGGCGGCAGGACGCGGACACCCTCGCCGAGGTGCTCGACCAGCCCGGGGGTGAGCTTGGCCGGGTCCACGAAGAAGTCGACCGTCGCGTCGCGGTGCACCACCGCGAAGGCCAGCGGCAACGGCGTGTGGGCCACGTCGCTGCCGCGAATGTTGAGGAGCCACGCGATCGAGTCCGGGGCGGTGAGGACGACCGCCTGGACCGCGTCCTTCGCGAGGAGGTCCGCGACCTCGCGGCGCTTGTCGGGGGACGGGCGCCCGGCGTGCTTCTGATCGTGAGGGACGATCGGGCCGCGGGGCGGCGGGGGCTGATCCGTCCAGATCCGGTCGACGAGGTTCCGGGCGACAGGAGCCAGCGTGGCGCCGGCCTTCAGGCACGCGGCCTCGAGTCGCTCCACGCTCTCGATGGTGTGGAGCATGGGATCGTACCCGAGGCGGTCGCCAGGGCGGAGGTGGACGCGGAGCCATTCGAGGGGAGGGCTCTCCGTGACATGGTGGTGCTCGAACACGTCGCCCGGCGTCTCGTCGCGGGCCTGAAGCGTGTAGCGCCCGTCGACGAAGATGGCCGCGGCGTCCGTGAGCACGGCGGCCAGGCCGGCGGAGCCCGTGAAGCCGGTGAGCCAGGCCAGGCGCTGGGCGTGTGGCGGGACGTACTCGCCCTGGTGCTCGTCCGCCCGCGGGACGAGGAAGCCGGCGAACCCTTCCTTGGCGAGCTCCGCGCGGAGCGCCTCGACCTTGCCGCGGATCGTCACGTTTTCAACCCTGTTTCAGTGCCCCGATGACGACAAAGGCCACACTGCAGCGATGAAGCTCCTCCGCGACGGTGCCCAGAAGGGTCAACCGATCAGGGCGCGCAGGCAGGCGGACGGTCGGCGGGCGGCTTGCAGCCGGCGCTCGAGGCGCCGCGAGGCCTCGGCAGCCTCGAGCGGGGGGACCTGGGCCAGGCGGAACGTCTCGAGCCCCTGTCGACCCAGCCTGAGGGCCTCGGCCAGGCGGTCAGACGCGGTCATCGCGCGTATTCGAGCGCGATCCTCGGTCCGAAGGGCATCCGCCACGCTTCCCATTGTGTCCGCACTATAGCAGGATTCTCGCACGGCTCGGCCCGCGTCGATTCTCTCACGTGCTAGACTGCCGGCCGCATCGGACTTCACGCGCTGAACTCGATCCATCGGTCCGCGATTCGCGCCGCGAGCTCGGTGCGCGCGGCGCGTGACCGCCGCGCGACGCCCAGGTCGTGGCCGACCCCGGGCTCGAGATGAAGAAGGGTGGGGGCCGGGATGAGGGTGAGGGCGCCGCGCAGCTCGGCTACCGAGCCGAACGGGTCCGCCGTGCCATGGACGAACATCGTGGGGGTGCGGAGCTGCGGGAAGTGGGCGACTCGACGCTCGCCGGCCCGTCCGGGAGGGTGGAGAGGATACGCCAGCAGCAGGAGCGCCGACGTCACGGTCGGGTCCTCGGCGGCGAGGAGGCTTGCCTGGCGCCCGCCGTAGGAGTGCCCGCCGATCGAGACGCGCCTGGGTGCGACGCTCGCCAGCGCGGCGACGGCGGCGCGGAGGCCCGCCCGGTCCCGAGCTGCGCCCGCCGGCGACGGCGGCCCTTGGGGGCGGGCCTGGCGGAACGGCAGGTCGAACCGGAGCGCCACGAGGCCGCGCGCGGCGAACGCCTCGGCGAGCGCGACCAGCAGCGGGCTGTCCGATGCGGACCCGGCGCCGTGGGTGAGGACCAATCCATCGACGGCGTCGCCGGACGGCCGGTGGAGCGTGCCGCGTACGGACGGGGATCCGGGCTCTTCGCGCGCGAACGGGACTGGCGCGGGCAGGCCGTCGCCGGATGTCACCGAGACCCCGCCGATCGACCTTGGAGGATGGAATGACGAGAGTGGTCTTCTTCGACGTCGCGGGGACGCTGATCCGGGTCCGCGACGGGGTCGGTGCGCAGTACGCGCGTGTCGCCGCTCGCTTCGGCGTCACGGCCGATCCGGCGGCGCTCGGGCGTGAGTTTCCCCGGGCCTTCCGCGCCGCGCCGCTGATGGCGTTCCCGGGCGCTCGGCCCGAGGCCGTTCCGGGCCTCGAGCGCGAGATCTGGCGAGGCATCGTGCGCGACGTCTTCGCCGGCGCCGGCGTCCTGCCCGCGTTCGAGCCCGGCGTCTTCGACGCGTACTTCGACGCCGTGTACCGGCACTTCGAGAGCGCGGCGGTGTGGGAGGTGTACCCGGACGTCGTCCCGGCCTTGGCGAGCCTGCGCGCGCTGGGATGCTCGCTCGGCATCGTCAGCAACTTCGATAGCCGCGTCGTCCGGATCCTGGACGGGCTCGCTCTGGCGCCATGGTTCGCGTCGGTGACCCTGTCGAGCCAGATCGGAGCGACGAAGCCGGCGCGGGCGATCTTCGCCCGTGCCCTCGCCCGCCACGACGCCGAGCCGGGCCAGGCCCTCCACGTCGGCGACTCGCCCGTGGATGACGGGGAGGGCGCCCGCGCCGCGGGCCTGCGCGCGGTCCTGGTCGATCGGACGGGGCGTCACCCGCAGCCTCCGGGCGTTGCCCGCATCGACTCGCTCGCGGCGCTCCCCGGCCTCATCGGCACGACCGGATGACGCGGCGGATCGGGCTCAGGCGGTAGGCGGCGGCCACGGGGCCGGCTTCCCGTCGTCCTCGTCCGGATCCCAGAGCCACGCCGCCCCCCGCGCCCCGCTGGAGTCGCCGTGGCGCGGCGGACGGAGGGGAGTGTCGACGCGGTCCGAGAAGACCCAGGCCCCCCATCGCCGCGGGACGGTCTCGTAGAGGCGGGCCAGGTTGGAGAGGCCGCCCCCCAGCACGATGACGTCCGGGTCGAGGAGGTTGATCACGGTGGCGAAGGCGCGCGCGAGGCGCTCCTCGTAGCGGCCGATCGTTGCCTCGCAGCGCTCGTCGCCCTCGGCGGCCCGCGTGGCGATCGCGAGCGCGTCGAGGGAATCGCCCGTCGCTTCCCGGTGGTCCCGAGCGAGCCCGGGTCCCGAGAGGAAGGTCTCGATGCAGCCCGTCCGCCCGCAATAGCAGGGCGCCCCCGGCCATTCGCCGGGCCGTGGCCAGGGCAGGGGATTGTGCCCCCACTCGCCCGCCACGGCGTTGGGACCGGTGAGGGTCCGGCCGTCGACGGCGATGCCGCCGCCGGTACCGGTTCCCAGGATCGCGCCGAAGACGACGCGCGCCCCCGCCCCGGCGCCATCGCGGGACTCCGAGACCGCAAGGCAGTTCGCGTCGTTCGCGAAGCGCAGGGGACGGTGGAGGAGCCGCTCGAGGTCCTGGCGGAGGGGCCGGTCGTTGAGCCAGACGCTGTTGGCGTTCTTGACGAGGCCGGTCGCCGGCGAGAGCGCTCCCGGCATCCCGATGCCGACGCGCGCCGGCTCGCCGCCCTCGCGCTCGAGCCCCTCGACCAGCGTGGTGATCGCGGCCAGGGTCGCCGGGTAGCGGTCGCGGGGGGTCGCCACGCGGCGGCGGCCTCGCTCGCCGCCGCGCTTGTCGAGGGCGATGGCCTCGATCTTCGTTCCGCCCAGGTCGACGCCGATGCGCATGGCCGCGACTGCCGGGAGGCGGGCGAGCCTACTCCGTGGCCAGGGCCTGCCGTCGCCCGCGGTGGTAGTCGGCGAGAGACACGTTGGCCGCGGCAACGGTCTGGGCCTCGTCGGCGAGCCTGGCGAGGTCCCGGCCGGGGATTGCGACGTAGAGCTCGTCGTCGCCGAGATCAGTGTAGACGCGGTTTCCGATGCACCCGGTGCTCGCCACCGTGCCCTGCGCAAGCGCGGCCGGGAGCGCCATGCAGGTGGGACGGGCCATGAACGGGACCTCGGTCGCGAGCCCGGCTCGGAGGACCGCCTCCAGGAGACGCATGAGCTGCCCGGGCCGCCCGGCGACCAGCACCACGTCCGGATCCACCGGCGTGTCCCCGAGGGGGGCATAGACGACGACGCCCGGAGTCGCGGGCAGGCGCGGGATTCCGGGGACCTCCTCCATCCGCAGGTAGCCGAGGCCCCGCATGAATCCGAGCGTCTGGTCGAGCTCGTGGCTGCGATCCGGCGGGAGCGGGATGTTGTGGGTGTGGCTGCCGACCGCGCAGTTGAAGTGGTCGCTCGCGACCGTGTAAAAGGTGCGGCCTCCGCCGGCGATGCGCCAGAAGCTGCATCCCGAGGGCTCCGTTCCCGTAAACTTGTCGACCCCGGCGGGGGCGGTGTCGCGGAAGGCGACGGCCACCGGCCGGCGCCGGAGGACGAAGGTGTCGCGGAGCCGCTGCTCGATCGCGTCGTAGTCCATCATCACGCTCATCCTAGTGGTGCGGGGCGTTATGCGTAGACGTCCTTGGCCCGGAGCCACCGAGCCGCCTGGATCAGGACGGCGACGAGCGCGAGCCCGCCTCCGGTGGCGCAGGCGGCGGGCACACCTGCAGCCTCCGCGACCGACCCGATGAGGAACGCGCCCACCGGCGTGACGCCGGCGAAGACCATCATGTAGACGCCCATGACGCGGCCCCGGAGCTCGTCCGGGACCGTGACCTGGACGATCGTGTTGCTGCCGTTCAGGAACACGATCTGCATGGCGCCGATCAGGAACAGCAGAACGGCCGCCAGGGCGAACTGGCGGACGAACGCGAGGGCGAGGACGCCGACGGCCACGCCCATCGCGAGGCCGAACACGGCAGCCATCGGAGGCCGCCGCTGGGAGATCGCGCCGACGACGGCGCCGGCGACGGCCCCGGCGCCGAGCGACGCCATCAGGAGGCCGAAGCCGCGGACCTCCTCGCCCAGGACCTCCCGGGCGAAGAGCGGGACGAGGACGCCGTGGTTCAGGGCGAACATGCTGACCGCGCCGACGATGCTCAGAATCGACGCGACGACGGGCGTCCTGGTCGCGTACCGGAGGCCGTCGAGGACCTCCTGGCGCACCGTCGTGTCCCGGCGTGGCCCCGGCTCGGAGCCGGTGCGGATCGCCACGAGCGCCGCGATCACCGTCAGGTAGGACAGGCCGTTGAGGAGGAACGCGACGGCCGTCCCGTAGTGCGCGATGAGGTAGCCGCCCAGGGCAGGGCCGGCGACCCGCGCCGCGTTGAACGCGCCGGAGTTGAGCGCCAGGGCGTTCATGAGGTCGTCCCGGCCCACCATCTCGACGGTGAAGGACTGGCGCGACGGCATGTCGAGCGCGTTCACGACGCCGATCACGCCCGCCAGGGTGGCCACGTGCCAGTAGCGAATCCAGCCGGTCCCGACGAGCCCGGCGAGCGCGAAGGCGGGCAGCATCAGGGCCAGCTGGGTGCTGAGGAGCAGGCGGCGCGTCGAGCTTCGGTCCACGACGACTCCGGCCACCACCGAGAGGAAGAGCAGCGGGCCGAACTGGAGCGCGCTGACGAGCCCCAGCCGGAGCGGCGAGCCGGTCAGCTCCAGCACCAGCCAGGACAGGCCGATCGACTGCATCCAGCTCCCGATGACCGAGACGGACTGGCCAAGCCAGAAGAGGCGGTAGTCACGATGGTTGAGCGCCCGGAGCGCCGACGGGAACCGCATCAGGCGGGATCGTTGTCCGGGCGACGCGGGGCGGCGAGGGCGCGGGGCGCGCGGCCCGCCGCCCTCACCTCACGCGCGAGGCGCGACTGCCGCGCCCGCCGGGACGAGCCCCGCGTGCCGGTGCGCGGCCTCCACGAGGGCGTCCACCGCCTCGACCGGCGTGTCCCACGCGCACGCGATGCGGACGATGCCGTCGCGCGGGCCTCCGCGGCGGGAGAAGCTGAAGCCCTCCGCGACGAGGCCGTCCCACACGGGCTTGGGGAGCGAGGCCAGGACGAAGTTGATCTCCGTGGGATGGGGAAAGCGGACGCCGGGGATGTCGGTGAGCCCCTGGCGCACGCGCGCCGCCATCGCGTTGGCGTGCCGGGCGTTCCGGAGCCAGAGGTCGTCCTCCAGGAAGGCCAGGAGCTGGGCGGAGAGGAAGCGCATCTTCGAGAAGAGGTGCCCCGCGCGGCGGCGCCGGTAGCGCATGGTGTCGGTGAGCCCGCGGTTGAAGAAGACGAGCGCCTCGGCGCAGAGCGCCCCGTTCTTGGTCGCGCCGAACGAGAGGACGTCGACGCCCGCCTTCCCGGCGAGCTCGGCCGGCGCGCAGCCGAGCCGCGCGACGGCGTTGGCGAACCGGGCGCCGTCCATGTGCACCAGGAGATTCTTGGCGCGGGCCACGGCCGCCAGCTCGCGCACCTCGCGCACCGTGTAGACAGTGCCGGCCTCGGTGGCCTGGGTGAGGCTCACCGCGCGCCCCGGCACGTCGGCCGCCCGCAGGCTCCCCGCGTCGATCGCGTCGGCCAGCGCCGCCGGCGCGACCTTGCCGTCCACGGTCCCGAGCGGCACGCTGCGGGCGTTGCCGCCCGACCAGAACTCCGCGCCGCCGCACTCGCTCACGTGGAGGTGCGACACGTCGGCGCAGTAGACGGCGCCGTACGGGGCGCAGAGGAGCGCGGCCGCGAGGCCGTTCGCCACGGTGCCCGTCCCGACCGGATAGACCTCGACCTCCGTTTCGAAGACCTCGGCCATCCGGCGCTCGAGGCGCTGGGTGTAGGGATCCCCGCCGTAGGGCGCGGTGTCGTCGGCGTTCGACTCGACGATCGCGCGCAGGATCTCCGGCGCCGCGCCCGAGACGTTGTCACTGTAGAAGTTCCTCTTCACGCGGGTCCTCCGAGGTGGTGGCCGGTGTGGTGGCCGGTCGTGGGACGCCAGATTCCGCGGCGCGGCCGGGTGCCCGGGCGGATCGCGATCCTCATGGCGGGTTCCTTCGCATCATAGGGGAAGGAGCAGGCACCCGCAACGGGACCGCGCGTCGCCCGAGCGCTGCGCGTCCCGCGTGACGGAACGAAGACGGCCCGCGCCGCGGGCGACCCGTCAGGGGTGAGGGCCGTCGGGGACGCCGAGGCGGCCGAGACCGGGCAGCTTCAGCGCGGGCCGGTTCAGGTCGAGACCGAACGTGAGGCCGAGCAGGTTGACCTCGACGCCTTCCTCCCAGCCGACCAGCACGCCGGCGAGGCCGACGAGCGAGAGCTGGATGCCGGTGCCGCTCGGGGCGAGGCCGACGGGAGCGCCCCCAGGCAGGAAGTCCTTGCCGACGGCGGTCGGCGGGAGGTCGAGGCGCAATTCCGGCACGGCGCGAGCGACGAAGGCGGTGAACGTGTTGCTGTTGGGCCCCGGCCACGTGCGATAGGTCGAGGGGTAGGGATAGTCGCGCACGGCCGCCTCGACGCGGTCGATCAGCGCATCCACGCCCTCGCCCCGCACGTCGACGAGGAGATCCGGCCGGCTGCCGAACCAGTGATTGTCGGGGCCCGTCCGGTTCACCCGCACGGCCGGCACGCCCCGGTCGACGCCCCAGCCGACGACCTCGTAGCGCGAGTACGCGGCGGCGCCGGATCGCTTGAGCGCGATCCACGTGTGGACGCCGAGGATGCCCTTCCAGCCCACGGTGCGCGCGGCATAGACCTGAATGACGGCCTCCGGCGTGGTCTCGGGATCCGGGGCCTGCGCGGAGGAGTCCCGCCGGGCCTCCCGCCAGTTGGGATCCCGCGCGAGCGTGCCGCAGGCCGCCGCGAGGAGCAGGAGGGCCGCGAGGAGACCGCGCCGCCGGGTCACTCCAGCGCCCAGCCGGGGCTGCACGCTCGCGCGCCGAGCGCCGCTACCGGCCGACGGCCTTCTTGATGGTGCCGTGGTGGTCTTGCGCGTGACCGGTCAGGATTCGCTCGACCACCTGCGCCACGCTCATCGTCCCCATTGGCATCGTCGTGGTTCGATCCAGCTCCGCGTCGCCGAACGCGCGCACGGCCGCCACGGCCGCCGCACCGTTCTGGCGGAGGAGCGCCAGCGTCTCGGCCTTCGTGCAGCTCGCGTGCTGGGCCGCGTGCTGCGCGTTGCCCTGGTGAATCATGTCCATGGTGATGGTCGGGACCGGCTGACCGTGCGCGATGGCGCCGGCGAGGCCGGCGACGACCTTGTGGCTCGAGGCCACGTGATGGGCGACGACGCCGACACTCCGGCCGTCCCCGGGGGTCTTCAGGTGCCACTGGGCGTCCGACAGCCCTTCGAGGGTGGCGATCAGGGCCTGATTTTCCTGCTCGAGCTGGTGGGCCAGAGTCCGCGCGCGCTCGCTCATGAGTCGTCCTCCCGTGGCCGGTGAAGCGGCGTTTCGGGCGTGTGCGCCCACGGGTCATATACACGCGCCTCTCCGCGGCGTCAACGGCGACCGGCTCCGCGGGCGCGCGCGCCGGGGGCTCCGGCGGTCCAGGCCGGCCCGCCGGTGGTATCCTCCTCCGGGGCCCCGGGGGTGCGAGTGAGCGGGCTCCGGAGTCGTCGACACCGACCGGCGCCCGGCGCCGGAGCATCCGAAAGGGGAACCCCGTGAACACCCACCGTTTGCCCAGGACGGTCGTCCCGAGCCGCTACGACATCCGGCTCGAGCCGGACCTCGACACTGCCACGTACACCGGTGAGGAAGCGATCCAGGTCGAGGTGCGCGACGAGACGGACGACATCCAGCTGAACGCGGTGGAGCTCACGATCACGCGGGTGGCGGCGGAGGCACCCGACGGGACCCGCCTCGACGGCACGGCCACCCTGGACCCGAGCAGCGATCGCCTCCACCTCCACTTCCCGCGCGCCCTCAGACCCGGGCCGTGGACGCTCCACATCGCCTTCGATGGCATCCTGAACGACCAGCTCCACGGGTTCTACCGGAGCACGTTCAAGGACGCCGAGGGGCGCACGCACGTCATGGCGGCGACGCAGTTCGAGGCGGTGGACGCGCGGCGCGCGTTCCCCTGCTGGGACGAGCCCGCGCTGAAGGCGGTCTTCGGCATCACGCTGGTGGTGCCCGACGGCTATGCCGCGATCTCGAACGGCGCGCCCGTGCGGGAGGAGCCGGCCGGGCCCGGCCGGCGGGCCGTGACCTTCGCGGAGACGATCCGGATGTCGACCTACCTGGTCGCCTTCATCGTCGGCGAGCTCGAAGCGACCGAGCCGGTCATGATCGGCAAGACGCCGCTCCGCGTCTGGTGCGTGGCGGGCAAGCTCCATCTGGCCGGCTTCGCCCGGACCGTGGGGGCGTTCTGCCTCGACTTCTTCGAGCGCTACTACGGCATCCCGTACCCGGGCGACACGCTCGACCTGCTCGCGATCCCCGACTTCGCGTCGGGCGCGATGGAGAACCTGGGGGCGATCACGTTCCGCGAGACCGCCCTCCTGGTCGACGAGGCGGCGGCGTCCCACGGAGAGCTCGAGCGGGTGGCCGACGTGGTCGCTCACGAGGTCGCTCACATGTGGTTCGGCGACCTCGTCACGATGACGTGGTGGAACGGCATCTGGCTCAACGAGGCGTTCGCCACGTTCATGGAGATGGTCGCGGTCGACGCCTGGAAGCCCCAGTGGAAGCGCTGGGTGAGCTTCGGCGTCTCCCGGGCCGCGGCGATGGGGGTGGACGGACTCCACGCGAGCCGGCCCATCGAGTTCGAGGTGCACGCGCCGCGGGACTGCGAGGCGATGTTCGACCTGCTCACGTACGAGAAGGGGGCCTCGGTCCTCCGCATGCTGGAGCAGCACATCGGGCCGGACACCTTCCGCGAGGGGGTTCGTCTCTACCTCAGGTGGCACGAGTACGAGAACGCGGAGACCACCGACCTCTGGAAGGCCCTCGGCGAGGCGTCGGGGCAGCCGATCCCGGAGGTCATGGACGGCTGGGTCTTCCACCCCGGCTACCCGTTGGTCGGCGTCCGGGCCGAGGGAGCGCGGCTGGTCCTCTCCCAGCGCCGCTTCACCTACCTGCGCGAGCCCGCGTCCCCGGACGCCGGTCAAGGCGCCGACGCGCCGGCGCACCTCTGGCGGGTGCCGGTGGCGGTGCGGGCGTCGGTCGCGGGCACGGTGGTGGAGCAGAAGGCGCTCCTGGCCACGGCCTCGCACGAGCTGACACTGCCCGGCGCGCCCGACTGGGTGGTCGTCAACGCCGGCGGCCACGGTTTCTATCGCGTCGCGTACGCGCCGGCGCTGCTCGACCGGCTGACGGCCAACCTGGGCGTTCTCGCGCCGATCGAGCGCTTCGGCTTGGTCTCGGACGCTTTCGCGTTGACCCAGGCCGGCGATCTCGATGCCCCGGCGTTCCTCGACCTGACGGCGCGGTTCCGCGACGAGACCGACCGCAACGTCTGGGCGGTCGTGATGGCCGCCCTCACGTACGTGAACCGGTCGATCGACGACGAGGCGCGGGAGTCCCTCGAGGCACTCGTGCGGGACCGGGTCGGGCCCGCTGCCCGGCGGCTCGGGTGGGCTCCGCGCCCCGGAGAGGACGAGCTCACCCGCCAGCTGCGCGGCGACCTTCTCCGGGCACTGGGTGTGCTCGGCGACGACCACGAGATCCAGGCCGAGGCCCGGGCGCTCTATGCGCGCGCGCAGGCCGACGAGCGCGCGGTCGACCCGAACGTCCTGCCGGCCCTGATCGCGATCCTGGCGCGCGCCGGCGACGAGGCCGAGTACGCCGAGTTCCGCGAGCGCTTCCGTCACGCCAAGAGCCCGCAGGAGGAGCAGCGCTATCTCTACGCGCTGGCCGCGTTCCGGCAGCCCGAGCTGATCACCCAGACCCTCCAGCACACGCTCGACGGCGAGGTCCGGAGCCAGGACGCCCCGTTCGTGGTCCGCGCGGTCCTCGCGAGCGTCTGGGGGCGCGGGCTCGCCTGGGAGTTCGTCAAGGGCCACTGGGAGACGATGCGGCGTCTCTACCCCCCGAGCGCGTTCCGACGGCTGTTCGACGGCGTCGGCGCGCTGGTGCGGCCCGAGTGGGAGGCCGAGGTCCGGGCGTTCTTCCCGGCCCATGGCATCGAGCTCGGCGGGAAGACCCTCGACCAGTACCTGGAGCAGCTCCGCGTCGCGGTCCGCTTCCGTGAGCGCGAGGCGGCGCGCATCGCTGCATACCTTGGCCGTCAGCGAGCCTGAGCGGGGGCGGTCCGCAGCCGTGGCGCTCGCGGACTTCGACGATCTGGCGACTGATCTGAGACCCGAACGTCGGGCCTCGCCTCGGGTGGGCCCCGGGCGGGGAGCATGCCCGAGCATCCTGCTCGCGGCGACGTTGGCCCTCGCCCTGGCGGCCGGTGTCACTCCCGCGCCGGCCGAGGCCCGAGATCTCCTGATCCTCCGGACGGAGCTCCGGCAGGGCGAGCTCTCGAGCTGCGACGCGACGGCGTGCCGGCTCGACGGATCGACGATCCCACGCCGCGACATCGTGTGGATTGGTCTCGGCGATCCGCCGTTGCCCTCGCCGGCGGTCCGCAACCCGCTGGGGGACGAGCTCCACCTCCGGGACGCGTCCGTGCGGCCGGGTCCCCTCGTGAGCCTCGACGCGCGCCGCGTGGTGACGCCTTCGCGCGCGTACGAGCGGGGCGAGGTGCGCTGGATCTATCTGGCCCCGCCCCCGGCCAGTTCCGCCGGGGGGGGGGAGGCTCCGCGGGTGGTGAGGGCGGCGGCGAGGATGGGACCTGCGGGTTCTGGATCGGCACCGTGGGCCGGCGTGAGGTGTCCCGCACACTACTTGGCGAAAACACGCAGACCAGGACCGTTCGTACGATTTACACGGTTCGCCTGCGCGAGCGCTGGCACTCACCGCAGACGACGCGCATCGGAGCACTGGACGTGCGGGGGCTGTCGGTGAACCTCCAGACCGACGACACCACCGTGCGAGAGCGCCTCCGCGGAACACTGTCGGGCCCCGGTGGCAACCGGATAGCTGGCTCGGGGACGGGTCATGTCGGTGCAGAGGCTGGGGGCGGGAGGCTTTTCCTGGCGGAGCCGCCCGGTCCGATGTACTACGAGTTCAACGTTGGAACCTCCACGTACCGGTACCCTTCGACCACTAGCTGGTTCTCTGGTGAAAGAGTCCGCAACGAGGAAGGTCCTTTGCCGATCTACGTGGGCAAGGATCCGGACCCGGAGGAGCCACGCGTCGACCCCTCGAGGCGGCTGATGAAGGGCGAGTACGCGCGGAGGGATGAGGGCGGGACGACGCGCAGCGAGTCCGTCTGGTGGGAGCTGACGCGGGTCCGGGCCCCGTGCGACGCGCCTCCGGCGCTCCCGCCGCTCCCGGCCGAGGCCGAGCCGCCGGACGACGCCGAGCCATGACCGAGACGGCCCCCGCCGTCGTCATCGGCGGTGGCATCGCCCCTCGTTTCGGACTGCGCCTGGTCGTACTGGCGATGAGCCTCATTCTTGGCCTGGCGGACAGCGTCATGCCGACGGCGGCCGAGGCTCGCGACCTCCTCATCCTCAACATCGGGAGCGAGGTGCGGCGGGGCCAGCTCCTGAGCTGCGACGCCACGGCGTGCCGGATCGACAAGACCACGGTCCCGCGGCGCGACATCTTGATGATCGGCCTCGACGACCCGCCGTTGCCGCCGCCGGGAATCCGGAATCCGCTCCAGGACGAGCTGCACCTCCGGAACGGCATGGTTCACCCGGGCCCGTTCGTGAGCCTCGACGCTCGGAAGGTGGTCACGCCTCCGCGTACGTTCGAGCGCCGCGAGGTCCGCTCTGGATCTGCCTGGCGCCCGCCCCGGCGACCGGCGGCGCGGCCCGCGAGCCGTCGAGAGCCGACGACGGGACCTGCGGCTTCTGGGTGGGGATGCTCCGGCAACGCGTCCAGGACCGTCACACGACGACCAACAATCAGCTCCGGCACACGGTTCGCACGGTCTACGCGGCCCGGTTCAAGGAGACCACGCGCCCGAGCGCGCCCGGGGGCGACCACCATCGGGACCCGTGAGATCCAGGCCATCACCGTGCTTCTGGAGCTCGACGAGGGCTTCGTGCGAGAGGATATCCGCGGCGAACTGTCGGGGCCAGGCGGCAACCGGATCTTCGGATCGGGGGCCGGCGAATTCGGCAATCAGGTTGGCGGCGGCCGTCTGGTCACGGAGATGCCGTTAGGCCCGACCTACTACGACGTGGGGCTCCGGGCGGTGGACTTCACGTATCGGGTGACGGTTCGCCCGTACAGCGGCGAGACGGTCCAGTCGGATCAGGGCGTGCAGAACATCGAGGTGGGCAGGCAATCGGACCCGGAGCAGCCTCGCACGATGGCCGCGGGCAGCCGGGTCATGAAGGGGCAGTACACGGTCACGGCCCCGGAAGGGGCCCACATCGTCGGCCGAACCGTCGCCTGGGACCTGACGCGGCTCACGACCCGCTGCGACGCGCCGCCTCCCATCCCGCCGCTCCCCGAGGAGAGCGAGCCGTCGGACGGTGCCTCGCTGGCTGGCGACGAGCCGTGACGGACACCGCCCGGGTCGTCGTCATCGGCGGCGGCATCGTCGGCGCCAGCGTGCTCTACCACCTCGCGCGCGCGGGGTGGACGGACGCCGTGCTGCTCGAGCGGGCCGAGCTGGCCTCGGGCTCGACGTGGCACGCCGCCGGCAACACGCCGCACTTCAACACGAGCCTGAACCTCTCGCGGATCCACCTCGCGAGTACGGACCTCTACCAGCGGCTCGAGGCGGAGACGGGGCAGGCGGTCGGGTTCCACCGGCCGGGGAGCCTCCGGCTCGCCTCGGTGCCGGACCGGATGGACGAGTACCGGCGCCACCGGGGGAAGGCGCGGACGATCGGCCTCCCGTTCGAGGTGATCGGGCCGGACGAGATCCGCCGGCTCCACCCGCTCGTCGAGACGCGCGGCCTCCTGGGCGCGGCGTGGAACCCCGAGGACGGCCACGTCGACCCGACGAGCGTGACGCAGGCCCTCGTCAAGGGCGCGCGCGACCGGGGCGCCCAGGTTCGCCGGCGTACCCGGGTGACGGGGCTCGCGCGGACCCCGAGCGGCGAGTGGCGAGTCGTCACCGACCAGGGGGAGATCCGCGCCGAGGCCGTCGTCAACGCGGCTGGCACGTGGGCGCGCGAGGTCGGCCGGCTGGCCGGTCTCGACCTCCCGATCGTGCCGATGGAGCACCAGTACCTCGTGACGGAGACGATTCCCGAGATCGCGGCGCTCGGCTGCGAGCTGCCGCTCCTCCGGGAGGTCGACGTCTCGTACTACATTCGCCAGGAGGCGCAGGGCCTCCTCCTGGGCCCGTACGAGCGGGAGGCCAAGCCGTTCGGAGTGGGAGGGATCCCGCCCGGATTCGGCGCCGACCTCCTGCCCCCGGAACCCGAGCGGCTTCGCGCCATCGTCGAGGCCGCGATGGCGCGGGTGCCGGTGCTTGCGCGCGCCGGCGTCGCCAGGATCGTCAACGGCCCGATCACCTACACGCCGGACGGGAACCCGCTCGTGGGCCCGGCGTTCGGCCTGCCCGGCTTCTGGCTCGCGTGCGGGGTCAGCTTCGGGATCACCCAGGCGGGCGGGGTCGGGCAGTACCTGGCCGAGTGGATCGTCGAGGGGCAGCCGTCGATCGATCTCTGGGAGGTGGACCCGCGTCGCTACGGGGCCTACGCGACCGAGCGCTACGCCGTCGCCCGCTGCATCGACATGTACGAGGACGAGTTCGCGATCGTCTATCCGCAGGACGACCGACGGCCGGGCCGGCCGGCCCGGACGAGCCCGCTCTACGACCGCTTCCGCGACGCGGGCGCGGTCTTCGGCGTCCGGAACGGCTGGGAGCGGCCGTATTGGTTCACGCCCGCCGGGACGGAGCCGCGCGACCGGCCGAGCTTCCGCCGGACCAACTGGTTCGACGCGGTCGGCAAGGAGGCGCGGGCGGTCCGCGAGCGGGCGGGCGTGCTGGAGCTGTCGAGCTTCTCGAAGTACGAGGTCCACGGTCCGGGCGCGGAGGCGTTCCTCGACCGGCTCTGCGCGAACCGGCTCCCGCCGCTCGGACGGATCGCGCTCACGCAGCTCCTCACCGCGCGCGGCACGGTCGAGTGCGACGTGACCGTGACGCGGCTCGCGTCCGAGCGCTTCCTCGTCCTGAGCGCGGCGGTCGCCGAGCTCCACGACCTCGACTGGCTCCAGCGCCACGCGCCGGTTGACGGGACCGTGGCGATCGAGAACGTGACCGCCCGCTGGGGCGTGCTGATCCTGGCGGGGCCGCGGGCCCGGGACGTCCTCTCGCGGATCACCGACGCCGACCTCTCGAACGCGGCCTTCCCGTGGTTCGCGGCGCGCGAGATCCAGGCGGGGCCCGTGCCGGTGCGCGCGCTCCGGATCAACTTCGTGGGCGAGCTCGGGTGGGAGCTCCATCACCCCGTCGAGTACCAGGTCGGGCTCTACGAGGCGCTCCTGAGCGCGGGGGAGGACGCGGGGCTCGTCGACTTCGGGCTCCGGGCGATGGACTCGCTCCGCCTCGAGAAGGCCTATCGCGCGTGGGGCACGGACATCAACACCGAGGTGACGCCGCTCGAGGCCGGCCTCGAGCGCTTCGTGGCGCTCGACAAGGGGGACTTCGTCGGGCGCGACGCGCTCCTCCGCCAGCGGCGGGAGGGTGTCCGGAAGCGCCTCGCCACGCTCGACGTCGACGCCCTCGACGCCGACTGCTGGGGAAACGAGGCCGTCTGGGCCGGCGACCGCGTCGTCGGGATCACCACTTCGGGCGGCTACGGCCACTGGCTCGGCCGGAGCCTCGCCGTCGCGTACGTCGACGCCGACCTGGCCACGCCCGGGACCCAGCTGGCCGTCGAGATTCTCAGCGACCGCCGGCCCGCCGTCGTCCTTGCCGAGCCGCCCTTCGACCCGGAGAACCGCCGGTTACGCAGCTGAAGCGCGTCAGCGACCGTCCCGGATCACGGTCACATCGGGCGGCGATCACCTCGATTGCCGAAACTCACAAAAGTGATGGACTAGGTCGATCTCCGTATGATCCGATGCCAGTTCAACGATTCGCGCACCAGTAGTAACACTGCAAGTACGTCGTTCCGGGCGCACTCGTACAAGCTTGAAGACAGGATTGGGGTGATGTTCCCGACCTCGTCGATGGACCCTGGGCCGCCGGGGATCCGACGACACCCGGTTTTTCGAAGACCGTCCCGACTTTGAGGGACTGGAGTACGTCCGCACGCTCAACCTTGAGTCGATCAGTACGCCCGGTCTGATTATTTCGCACCGTCACAGACCCACTCTTCTGATCCACACTGATTACCGTCGCGGTGTCGCTAGCCTCCCCCCGTTGCGCGATCACGAACGAGAAGACGAGTGTGAGTGACAAGGATAGAAGAACGTGCCGGGAGAACCTGCCCATGGTGTTGCAGCGGAGAATGAGTCTATGCCGTTTACCCTTCAGCATGATGCTCCTCCTTGAGCCGGTCGTTCAGTGAATACCGCGAGAGCTTGAACGCGTTGCCCGTCCTTATACCAGGGGAGCCCCTGCAAGTCTATGCGGACCCCGCTCGAGGCCGGCCTCGAGCGCTTCGTGGCGTTCGACAAGGGCGACTTCGTCGGGTGCGAGGCCCTGCTCCGCCAGCGACGGGACGGCGTGCGGAAGCGCCTCGCGATGCTCGGCGTCGACGCGCGCGACGCCGACTGCTGGGGGAACGAGGCGGTCTGGGCCGGCGACCGCGTCGTCGGGATTCACCACTTCGGGCGGCTACGGCCACTGGCTCGGCCGGCGCCTTGCCGTCGCGTACGTCGACGCCGACCTGGCCACGCCCGGGACCCGGCTGGCCCTCGAGATCCTGGGCACCGCCGGCCCGCTGTCGTCCCTGCCGAGCTGCCCTTCGACCCGGAGAACCGCCGCCCCGCAGCTGAGTCAGCGGCGATCGCCGGCGAGGCCCGAGGGCCCAGCCGGGCCCCGCAGCCCTCCGAGAAAAAGCCCTTGACACTAAAAGAACGACCGTACTATTGTCTGCTCATGTCGAAGGGTGCGGACACCCGGCGCGCGATCCTCGATCATGCCCTCGAGGTCGCCACCAAGGAGGGGCTGGAGGGGCTCACGATCGGGCGCCTCGCCCAGGACCTTCGGCTGTCCAAGAGCGGGCTGTTCGCCCACTTCCGGGGGAAGGAGGAGCTCCTCCTCCAGGTCCTGGAGACGGCGCGCACGCGCTTCATCGAGCAGGTCGTCAAGCCGGGACTGGCCGCGCCGCGCGGGGAGCCGCGCGTCCGCGCGCTCTTCGAGAGCTGGCTCGCGTGGGAGCGGTCGACGGCGCTGCCCGGCGGATGCCCGTTCGTCACTGCGGCCGTGGAGCTGGACGACCGGCCGGGACCGGCGCGTGACTACCTCGTGCAATCCCAGAGGGACTGGCTGGACGTGATCGCCAACTCGGTGCGGACCGGCGTCCGAGAGGGTCACTTCCGGCCAGACATCGACGCCGACCAGTTCGCGTACGAGTTCCACGGCATCGTCCTGTCCTATCACCACGTCGCCCGCCTGCTCCGCGACCCGAACGCGGAGACGCGGGTCCGCCAGGCTTTCGAGTCCCTGCTCGCCCGGGCTCGTCCCGGGGCTCACACCACCCGCTAAGGCCCACTACGGAAGGAGTCGTTATCATGCCCACGTCGGTCCTCGTATCGCCGCATGAAACAAGCACGATCGTTCGGTCTTCCGGTATTCCTTGGCGACAACGCCTCGTGTTGGCTGGAGTCGGGACTCTGAGCCACGTGGCGCCCGCGGCCGCGGCGTGGGTGGCGGAGCGCCTCTTCCTGACTCCGCCGCGCCACCGTGCGCCCGGGCGCGAGCGCGATCTCCTGGCGCGCGCGCGGCGTGGCACCGTTCGCGTCGATGGGCGGCGACTGGCGACGTGGACCTGGGGAGTCGGGCCGCGAATCCTCCTCGCCCACGGCTGGGGAGGGAGGGGAGCCCAGCTGGGCGCGTTCGTCGAGCCGCTGATCGCGAACGGCTTTTCGGTCGCGTGGTTCGACGGACCCGCTCATGGCGCCTCGGAGGGACGCCGCGCCACGATTCCCGAGATGGCGCGAGCCCTTCAGGGCGTGGTCGCCGCGCTCGGCCCGGTGCGCGGGATCATCGCGCACTCGGGGGGCGGCGTCGTCAGCGGCTGGGCCATCCGCCGGTGGCTCCTCGACGGCTTCGTCGATCTGCCGGAGGCGATCGCGCTCATCGCGCCGCCGTCCGACTTCCGCGGCTACCTCGACCGCTTCGCGGACGCGTGCGGCCTGACGGCGGGCGCGCGGGACCGGCTGGGCCGGCGGCTCACCGCGCGGGTGGGCGCCCCTTCGGAGGCGTTCGATCTGCCGCGGTTCGCCGGCGATCTTCCCGTGCCAGCGCTCGTCGTCCACGATCGGGAGGACGCCGAGGTGCCGTGGGCGGCGGGGGCGGCGATCGCCGACGCCTGGCCGGGGGCCGAGCTCGTGACCACGCGCGGCCTCGGGCATCGACGGATCCTTCGGGACCCGGCGGTCGTCGCGCGCGTCACGTCATTCCTGACCGAACGCCTCGCCCGGGACTCGCGCTTCGCCGGGGAGGCCGCGGGCCTCGCCACGCTCTGCTGAGGGCTCGTGGCGCTGGGCGATACGTGCGGGCGCGCGGCCTCGGCGCGAAAGGGCGCGTGTCCGCTGGGCGCTGAGGCGGCGGCCGCGATGCCCGCGCCGGGTTCTGTCTAGGCGCCTGCGCGCGGGGGATGCGCGCGGAGGGCCGCCTCGTCCACCTCGGTGCCCCAGCCGGGGCCGGACGGCAGGGTGAGGTGGCCGGCGTCGATCCGCGGCTTGACCGTGACCAGCTCGTCCTGCCACGGCACGGTCTCCGGGTCGATCTCCATGATCCGGAGGTTCGGGACGACGGCGGCGAAGTGGGCGCTCATCATGGTCGCGAGGTGGCTGTAGAAGTTGTGCGGTGCCACGTTGACCTCGTAGGCGTCGGCCATCGCCGCGATCTTGACGGACTCGACGATCCCGTTCCAGGGGACGTCGATGATCGCCACGTCCATCGCGTCGCGTTCCAGGAACGGCCGGTATTCGCGGCGCCCGAAGAGACACTCTCCCGAGGCCACGGCCACCTCGCTGCGGTCGCGCAGGTAGCGGAGCGCGCTCGGCGAGCGCGTATCGGTCTCGACCCAGAAGATGTCGAAGGGCGCGATCGCCCGCGCGACCTTCAGGAACCCCTCCGTCTTGAAGTTGAAGTTCAGGTCGACCAGGATGTCGAGCTCGGGGCCGGTGCCCTCGCGGAACGCTGCCAGCTGCTCCCGGAGGGCGCGGAGGACGTGCCGGTCGGGATTGAGCTCCGGAAAGCCTTCGCCCCGGGCGAAGCCCGGCGCGTGCAGGCGCGGGGTGTCCCCGAGGAGGAGGGGATTCGTCTTGAGCGCGGTGTAGCCGGCCCCCGCGACCTCGCGTCCGAGACGCACAACGTCGTCGAGCGTCCGCACGGGAGGCAGCTGGAGCTCCTGCCACCAGCTCACGCGGTACGTCCCGCAGTGCGACCAGTAGAGGCGGATCCGCTCCCGGACGGGGCCGCCCAGGAGCTCGTAGACCGGGATGCCGAGCGCGCGCGCCTTCACGTCCACGAGCGCGTTCTCGATCGCGCCAATGGCCTGCTGGACGACGCCGCCCGCCGCCGTGCGGCGAAGGGCGTGCATCAGCGCGACCTGGGCTTCGTAGGCGCGCGGGTCCTTTCCGACGAGGACGGGCGCCAGGCGCCGGATCAGCGCGGTGACGCCGCCGGCGCCGCCGAACGTCTCGTTGTACTCGCTCCAGCCGACGAGGCCTCCATCGGTGGTGACCTTCACGAAATCGAAGACGCGCCGGCCGCCGTCGGCGTGCAGTGTTTCGAGCGTGGCGATCCGCATGCTGCTCCTCTCGAGTCCGGGGGAGACGCGTGCGCGCCTCGTTGGCCGCGCGCGAGGGCGCCAGTATACTGCCGCCGTAGACGCCACACCATTGCCGTTCGATCCGCGGGCGGGTGATGGGCGCATGGGAGGGCTCGATGGAGGCGGCGCGCGGCGGGCGCACGGTCCGGACGATGTGCCCGATGAACTGCCACCCGACGCTCTGCGGGATGCTCGTCGACGTCGAGGACGGGCGCCTCCTCGGCGTCCGGGGCGATCCGGACAACCCGGACAGCCGGGGGTTCCTCTGCGTCCGGGGCCAGGCGTCGCGCGAGATCCTCGACAATCCCCGCCGGCTCCTGCATCCGCTGATCCGTGCGCGGCGGGAGGACAGGGCTTGGCGCCAGGCGACGTGGGACGAGGCGCTCGACCTCGTGGCGGACCGGATGCGCGCGGCCGGCCGCGAAGCGGTCGGCCTCTGGTCGGGGCACGGGCTCTTCGCGAACAACTACGGCACGCGGGTCGGCTCCCACCTCCTCCGGCGCTTCGCGAACCTCTGGGGCTGCCAGTGGTGGCACCCGTCGATGATCTGCTGGGGCCTCGGCGGCTTCGGCCTCGGGCTGACGGGCGTCCTCGAGGCGAACACGAAGGAGGACATGGGCCGCCACGCGAGCCTGATCCTGCTCTGGGGCGCGAACCTCGCCAGCCAGCCCAACACCGCCCCCCATCTGGTCGCGGCCCGCCGCCGAGGTGCGCGCGTCGTCACGATCGACGTGCGGGAGACCGAGGCCGCTGCGCAGTCGGACGAGGTGATCCTGATCCGCCCCGGGACCGACGCCGCGCTCGCGCTGGCGATGATGGCGGTCATCATCGGGGAAGGGCTCCACGACACGGCGTTCGTGGCGAGCCACACCGTCGGCTTCGACGCGCTGGCTGCCCACGTGCGGGACCGCGGGCCCAGCTGGGCCGAGCCGATCACCGGAGTCCCCGCCGAGCGCATCGCGGCGCTGGCCCGGCGGTACGCGACCACGCGGCCGGCCATGATCCTCCTCGGCGGGAGCTCGATGCACAAGGGCGGCAGCGGCTGGCAGGCGGCCCGCGCGGTGAGCTGTCTCCCCGCGGTCACCGGGCACCTCGGCGTGCCCGGTGGCGGGCTCGGGCCCCGGCACGGGGCGGCGAGCCACGGCCAGGCCCTCTCCGACATCGCGCTCCCCGAGCGCCGGCCGCCGGGCGCCTACGTCCCGAACCAGATGCCCCGCGTCACCGAGGCGCTCGCCGACGGCCGCGTCCGCGTCCTCCTCCTCTTCGGGACGAACATGCTGTCCTCGTACGCCGACGCGGAGGGGGCGGCCCGCGGCCTCGCGCGCGCCGACCTCGTGGTCAGCCACGACCTCTTCTGGAACGACACGGCGCGCCGGTTCGCGGACGTCGTCCTGCCGGGGACCTCGTGGCTGGAGGAGCTCGGCTGCAAGAGCACGAACACGCACCTCTATCTCATGCCCAAGGTGCTGGAGCCACCCGGCGAGACCCGCCCGGCGGTGTGGATCCTCCGCGAGCTGGCCCGCCGGCTCGGCGTCGACGACTTCTACCCGTGGGCCACCGACGAGGGCCCGCTCGACGCGATCCTCGACCACCCGGCGACCGGCCACGCGACGGTGGCCGCCCTCCGGGCCGAGGGTGGCATGCGAGCGCTACGAATCTCCCACGTCGGCCATCCGAGCCACGCCTACGCCACGCCGTCGGGCAAGGTCGAGCTCTACTCGGCTCGCGCGGCGGCACTCGGTCTCTCGCCCTTGCCGGTATACGAGCCCACCCCCGCATCGTCCTATCCGCTCGCGTTCCGACAGGGTCGGACGCTCACCCAGTTCCACGCCTTCTACGACCACGGCCAGGCGCTGCCGATGCTCGCCCGACTCGATCCCGAGCCGCAGCTGTGGATCGCGGCGGCCGACGCGGCCGACCGCGGGCTGGCCGACGGCGCGGCGATCCGCGTGTTCAACGATCGAGGCGCGTTCAGCGCCCGCGCGCACGTGACCACACGCGTGCCGGCCGGCACGGTCTGGATGCGCGAC
This sequence comes from uncultured Candidatus Rokubacteria bacterium, assembly GCA_963812945.1. GTDB lineage: Bacteria > Methylomirabilota > Methylomirabilia > Rokubacteriales > DASRDR01 > DASRDR01. Next base: position 924,855 of record CAWEXD010000008.1, read on the forward strand.
GGCTGGGCCGGGCTCAACGCGGTGACATCCGGCGCGGCGGTCATCCCGGACGACGCGGTCGACCTCTTCCCCTTCGCCGCCGGGCAGGCCTCCTTCGACGCCCAGGTCCAGGTCGCGCCCGCCTAGGGGCGCCCGGGTCAGCGCCCGCGACGGTCGAGGGCGAGGGCGCCGCCGCCGGCGAGGACGAGCGTGACCGTGGCGGCGAGGACGAGCAGCACGTACTCGTAGCCGCCGGCGATGGCGACGCCTCGGGCCGGGTCCACCACGATGCCTGTCAGGAAGAAGCCCTGCTTCAGGTGGCGGAGGAAGAACGCGGAGGCCATGATGGGCAGCTGGGCGGCCGCGGCCCAGCGCGTGAAGAGGCCGAGGATCAGCAGGATCCCGCCGACCGAGTGCGCCAGGATCAGGTACCAGGCGAGGGCCGGGCCGAGCGCCGCCGGGTAGCCCATGCGCGTCGTGTAGCCGGCGATGCCGGCCGGACCGATGACCGCCAGCCCGAGATAGCCGTGCATCACGAAGATCACGCCCAGCGTCACGCGAAGCACGGCCAGACCGAGCGCAGGCGAGAACGTCATGGAGCCATCACCTCCAGCAGTGGCTAGGCCGGGATCCGCGTCCCTTCGGGCTGCGCGAGCGCGGTGCGCAGGACGAAGCAGAGCGGGAGTGTCAGGAGCACCAGGGCCGACGTCACCAGGAGGGTCGTCATCACCCCGAAGGCGTCGCCGAGCGCGCCGTACGCGAGCGGCGCGGCCGCCGAGGCGGCGACGACGAGCGTGTAGTAGAGGCCGTACGCGCGCGCGCGCCGCTCCGGCAGGACGAGGTCGGCCACCGTCGCGTAGAGGGCCGACGACGTCCCGTTGAGGGCGACCCCCAGTGGGAGGAGCACGGCGAGGGCGACGGACAGGGAGCCCAGCGCGATGGTGGCGATGCCGAGGGCCGTCGCCAGCTCGGTGAGGACGACGGTGCGCACGATCCCCACCCGCTCGGCGACGAGGCCGCAGACGAACTTGCCCGCCGCCCCGCCCGCGAAGAGGACGGCGAGCGCGATGCCGACTCCGGCCACCGTCATTCCCTTCTCGAGCAGGAGGAAGGGGAGGAAGGTGAGGAGCGCCGTGCGCGTCGCCGTGTCGATCATCCCGACCGCGGACAGGGCCTGGAATCCGCGCGCGTCGCGGATTCCCCAGCCGCCCGCGGCGACCGGCGCGCCCTCCGCGTGGACCACCGTGCCGCCGGCCTTGAGCCATGCGAGCACCACCGCGATGACGGCGGCGCTGGCGAGACCGAGGAGCGCGTAGACGCCGGTGGCGGCGCGCCAGCCGACGAAGGTCGCCGCCAGCGCGACCGCGGCGGGCACCGCGATCTTGCCGATGTCCCCGGCGAAGTTGTACGTGCCCAGCGCTGCGCGCCGCGGTCCGGTCTCGTAGGCGTGAGCGACCAGCGATGACGACAGGGGATGCTGGACGCCCGAGCCGAGGCCCGACAGGAGAAGCAGGCCCACGAGCGGGAGCATCCCGGTCGCCGACGTGGCCACGGCGAGATAGCCGAGCGCCGCGACCACGGTCCCCACGGCCAGGAGCTGCCGCTCCCCCCAGCGCTCGGCAAGGAGCCCGGCGGGGATCTGCGAGGCCGCCATCCCGCCGGTGTAGACGGCCTTGAGGATCCCGACCTGGGTGAGCGTCAGGCGGAACTCCCCGGCCCAGATCGGGAGGAGCACGTAGAGCGCGTCCGAGAAGCCGTCGTGCACGACGTGGGTGAGGGCCGCCGTGATGAGGACGGCCCGCGCGGCGGGGATCACCGTCGCGGCCCGGGGCCCGTCGGCGCGACGCGTGGCACGGCGTCGAGTCTCGTCAGGATCATCGTGTCCGACCGTACACCCGCCTCTCGCGGAGGGTCAAGGTTACGGCGCGCTTGCTGTTGCGACACAAAGATGTCACGCGCTAACTGCGCGCGCTTTTCTAGCGGCGTGCGGGCTCCCGGAGGGCGAGCACGGCCAGGACGCGCAAGAGACCGAGCGCCGTCGCCATCCCCCAGATCGCGCCGAATCCGAGGCCGTAGTCGAGGAACGTGCCGTAGAGGGGCCCGCCCAGCGAGGCGGCGATCTGTCCCCCCGTGTTGACGAGGCCGATGGCGGTGCCGGCCCCGACGGACCGGAAGCGCTCCGAGGCGAAGACGACCTGCATCGGGATGGTGGCGGCCATGCTGGCGCTCACGAGGAACGCGGCGCCGACAGCGACCCACGGCTGCTGCGTGGTCAGCAGGACGACGAAGGCCACGAGCGCCAGCAGGGAGCCGACCAGCAGGATGGGCCGGCGGGCCGTCAGCCGGTCGGAGAGGGCGCCGAAGACCGGCGAGCACAGCATGAGGCCGGTCACGACGATGCCCGTCGACAGGCCGGCGCCCACGACGCCGAAGCCGTGCGCCTGCCGGAGATACGTGGGCAGCCAGGACAGGACGGCGACCTGGGCGAGCATGCCCAGGAAGGAGACGCCGAGCAGCAGCAGCCAGAAGTCGCGCTCGCGGGCCAGCGCCCGGATCGAGCCGCGGGTGGCCGTCCGCGGCGGCGCGATGGGCGGCAGCGCGAGCACTACCGCGAGGCCCAGCACAAGGGCGCACGCCGGGAGGGCGAGGAAGGCCGGGGTGAGCCCGACCGCCGCGAAGAGGATCGGGAACCCCAGGAGGGCCAGGGCCTGCCCGGCGCCGACCCCGGCCTCGGCGAAGCCCATGGCGCGGCCGCGGAGGCGAGCCGGGAACGACGCGAACAGGTAGGCGATGGTCGGCGTGTAGAGGCAGCCGCCGGCCGCACCCATCAGGAGGCGAGCGAGGACGGCAACCGCCGCGGTCTCGGTCACGGCGAATCCCGCCGATCCGACCGCGCCCAGCCCGAGACCCACGAGCATCAGGCGCCGGCTCCCGACGCGGTCGCTCAGGAGTCCCGCAGCCAGCTGGGAGAACCCGTAGGCCAGGGTATAGGCGCCGATCACGTTGCCGACGCCCGCGTAGTCGACGCCGTAGCGCCCGCGCAGCTCCTCGACGAGCGTCACCGGGCCGATCCGCATCGCGTTGTGGAGCGCGAGCACCGTGCACAGCACGAGCAGCACGGCCCAGGAGGCGCGGGCCTCACCGGCCTGGGCCTCGCTCACCGGGGTCAGCGACTCCCGCTCGGCTCGAGGCGCTGGTGGGATTCCGCGTCGGTCGAGACGCGCGCCCAGTCGTAGCGCATCGGGCGGAGGCGGACCTCCGCCCAGTCGCCGGCCTGGTCGGCGTAGTGGGGGCTGCCGGGGTGACCCGAGGCGCCGAGCGGCACGATCCACGCGCTCCGTTCCCAGTCACCCAGGTCGAACACGTAGCGGGCGACGGAGGTGAGCATCAGCTGGAAGCCCGCCGCCGGGACGAACTCCGCGGCCTGCACCGTTTCGCCATCGCCGCCCATGGGCAGGGACGGAGGGTCGAGGAGCGCGGCGTGGTCGGGAAAGAGCGGTGACAGGGGATGGGTCGGCCGTGTCGCGTGAACGCGTCCCCAGGCCCACGACGCGGGGTCCGGGCCGAGTCCCTCGCGGAGCGCGGCGACGGCGCCCGCGAGCGCCCGCGCCATCGCGCTTCCCCAGTCGTCGCCCGCTGCCAAGAGCGTCCGGTCATCCTCGCGGATCCACTCCGCCAGGCGGCCGCGCAGGCGTGCTACGTGCGTGACCGGAGCGCTCGGGAGGCGCCCGAACGCGTCCGCCGCGAGCGGGCCGAGCGCGGGGCCCAGCACGTCCCGCGAGAGCTGGGAACGAAACGCCGCGTAGATGGTCGCCGCCGCGCTGTCCGGATCCATCGCGCCGTTCCATCGCCGGAGCAGGGCGAGCGCCGCGCGGGAGCCCGCGTCGAGCGGCTCGATGCGGCTCGCCAGCTCGACGAGGCTCCCGGCGGGGATCGAGACCCGATCGGCGTGAATCGCCGCCATGTCGTCGGCCGTCGCGCCGCGGAGATCCCGGAGCCGGGCCACGATCCGCCGGGTCCGGAAGTCCGGGGCGTAGTCGAGCCCGAGGTAGTGGGGGTAGTCGGCGTCCGCGATCCGGCTGTTCGCCGTGGCGATCCAGCCGGCGGCCGGGTTCCGCATGGCCGGCATGGCGTCGAAGGGGATCGCGCCCCGCCACTCGTGATCGCCGTCCCACCCCGGGACGGGAAGCCACGCGTTCGCTGCGGCCCGCACGGGCACGACGCCGCGGGTCCGGTACCCGATCGCGCCGTGCACGTCGGCGAAGACCAGGTTGTTGCCCGGGTCGACCCAGGGCCGCATCGCCGCCTCGAGCTCGTCGGCGGAGGCGGCCCGGAGCATCGGGACGAAGGCGTCGAACGTTCGGTTCACCTCGGCGGTCGCGGTGTAGCGGAGCGCCACGGCGTGCCCGCTCGCCGGGTGTCCCAGGACGACCGGCCCATGATGGGTCTGGGTGATCTGGACGTCGACCGGCCGACTCCCGCGAACCTGGATGGTCTCGTGCCACACGTCGGCCTGCCGCCACTCCCCCCGGAATTCGTAGCGCGTGGAGTCCGTCGGGTCGAAGCGCTCCACGAAGACGTCCTGGTAGTCCGCCATGGCGTGCGTGACGCACCAGGCCACGTGGCGGTTGTGGCCGAAGTGCGGGAGACCCGGCACGCCGGGGAACGACAGCCCGATGGCGTCGAACTCCGGGCAGGCGAGATGGTTCTGGTAGTAGCAGTTCGGGGTGTCGAGCGCGCGATGGGGATCGCCCGCGACGAGCGGGCGCCCCGAGGCCGTGCGAGCCCCGGAGAGCGCCCAGCTGTTGCTGCCGCCGATCCAGCTCGGCAGGGACGCGAGCGTGGCGTCGCTCCGCCCCAGCGCCTCGAGGGCGTCGTCGACCGGACCCCGGTATTCGGCGCCCGGCGGGACGATCAGAAGGGGCGTGGGCGGGGTCCCCGGGCAGAGGTAGGCGGCCAGGCGCGGTCCGAGCTGGCGAACGAGGCGCGCCCGCCAGAGCTTCATCTGCCAGGGCCCCATCTCCACGTGCCGGACCTTGAAGATGGCCAGGCTGTCCCACGGCGTCCAGGGCTCGGGCCGGGTACCGAGCAGGTGGAACTCGACGGGCCAGGCGCCCGTGCTTTCGAGGAACGCGTTCACGCCGCCCGAGTAGGCGTCGAGCATCGCGCGGGTCGCGGGCGCGGCCCCGTCGTAGTCGGCGCGGGCACTCCGTCCGAGACCGAGCCGGCGGGCGAGCACGTCCTGCGCTACGGCCGGCGCCCCCGCGAGCTCCGCCCACCGCCCGTGAGCGCGCCGGCGGTCGTACTCCATGTGCCAGAGCCGATCCTGAGCGTGGACGAGGCCCTGGGCGAAGAACGCGTCGTGGGCGTTCGCCGCTCGCGCGTGCGGGACGCCGTCCGCGTCCCGCCAGACGTCGACGGGGCCGGTCAGGCCAGGAAGCCTCCGGGGGCTCGTCAGGTCCGGGAGCGCAGCGAGGAGATCTCGCCGGTGGGCTGGCGCCGCCACGAGGACGAGTTACTGCGGCGGCGCCGGCGGAGCGACGGAGACGCCCTGCACGGCGTTCCGCTTGATCGCCTCGGCCACGACACCCGATGCCTTGACGCCTTCCACGAAGGCACGGAGAAACGTGGCGCCAGCCGCCCGCGCCTTCGGCGTGCCGATCGCCTGCTGCACGCCGGTGATCTGACCGTCGAGCACCCGCGCGCCGGGAAGCTTCTGGACGTCCTTCAAGAGCCTCGGCTTGAGACCGGAGAGCACGTCCAGCCGCTCGTTGACGAACAGGTCGAAGGAGCCGTCGATGCCCTGCGCTCGCAGCAGGGTGGCCTGCTTCACGTTGCGGGTGAGGTAGAGGTCGTAGGCGCTCTTCTCCGCGACGGCGATGCGCACGCCCTGGCGGTCGACGTCACCGATGGAGCGGATGGACGAGCCCGCCGGCACGAGAAAAGTCACCGGGATCTCGAGGTACGCGGCGGTGAAGGCGATCTCGTTCGCGCGCTGGGGCTCGGCCCCGAGGAACGCGACGTCCCAGACGCCGGTGCGCACGCCGTCGGCCAGCGCGCCGGCCGAGTCGAACTTGAGGAACTCGAGCGGCACGCCGAGCCGCCGGCCGAGCTCTCTCGCGAGATCCGGCGCGACCCCCCGCGGGTCCGTCGCCGAGGAGCCCGGCGTGACGAGGAGGAAGTTCTGATGGTTGAGCCCCACCCGGAGCGTCCCCGAGGGAGCCAGCTCGGACTTCACGACGGCAGAGATGTCGGTACTCATGGCGCCGAACGTTAGCACGAACCCGGGGATGGAGGCCATCGTGCTCCCCGATGACACCGGCGCAGGATGCGCTGCGTCAATGTCGGGACTTCAAGGCCGGACGCCGCATAGTATGATCGGCGCACTCGAGCGCGATCCCCGACCCGCGAGCCACGAGCGAACCGAAGGAGGGCCGATCATGCGCACGTCTTTCCACCACGGCATCCTGGGACGACGCGACCTGCTGAAGGCGGCCGCGGCCGGCGTCGTGCTGGCGGGCTGGCCCGACCAGGCGGGGGCGCAGAAGAAGACGGTCAAGCTCGCATTCATCGGCCCGCTCACGGGCGGGACGGCGTCGAACGGGCTCGGCGGGCGCAACTCGTTCCTCCTCGCCGTCCAGGAGCGCAACGCCGATCCGAAGGGCAAGCACCAGTACGAGACCGAGGTCCTCGACGACGAGTGCAAGCCCACCGTCGCGGTGCAGGCCGCGCTGAAGGCGTCCTCGGACCCGCAGATCGTGGCGGGCGTGACGCACTACTGCTCGGTCACGGCGATCGCGACCATCGACACCTACCACAAGGCCGGCATGCCGGCGATGGTCTGGGGCGCCGTCCTGCCGGAGATCACGTACGGTCACACGCACGTCGAGATCACCCGCGTCAACGGCACCATGATCAACCAGAACAACGTGGCGGCTGACTTCGCGGTGAAGACGCTCGGCTTCAAGACGTTCGCGCTCATCCACGACACGACCGACTACGGGCGCGCCCACGCGAAGTACTTCGGCGAGTACCTGGAGAAGGCGGGCGCGAAGATCCTCTCGACCCAGGGCACGGCCAAGGACCAGAAGGACTACGCCGCGGAGCTGACGCGCGCCAAGGCGGACCGGCCCGAGGTGATCTGGTACGGCGGCCTCACGCCCGACGGCGTGCGGGTCAAGGTGCAGATGGACAAGCTCGGGGTCCGCGCCCAGTTCCAGGGCACGAGCGGCATCAAGTCCGACACCTTCAACGAGACCGCGGCCCAGTCCGCCGAGGGGACGCTGGCCTTCGTCGAGGGTGCGCCGACCGAGAAGCTGCCGGGCGGCAAGCGCTTCCTCGAGGCGTACGCGAAGGCGGCGTTCAAGGAGCCCTCGGAGGCGTACGGGCCCTTCGCCTACGTGGCCGCGAACCTCATCATCGACGCGATCGAGGAGGTGGGGCCGGACCGCGCGAAGGTCGCGGCGAAGCTCAAGCGGACGAAGAACGCGAACACCATCATCGGTCCGGTGGAGTTCGACGAGCACGGGCAGAACACGGTGCCGCTGATCTCGAAGTACGTCAGCCAGGACGGCAAGTGGGTCCTCTGGGAGGACTCGGAGTACGCCTCCGGGAAGCGCACCTTGCCCGGGATCCGGTTCAAGAAGCAGTAGCGGCGCCCCCCGCGCGCCGTGCCGCCGGTCGAGCTTCTCCTCCAGCAGGCCCTGAACGGGCTGATGCTGGGGGTGATGTACGCGCTCGTGGCAGTCGGGTTCACGCTGTTCTTCGGCGTGCTCGACGTCATCCACTTCTCCCACGGCGACATCTTCATGCTCGGGGCGTTCGCCGGGCTGACCGTGCTCGCCGGGCTCTCCGCCCTGGGGCTGGGGGCGCCCGCGGTCGCGCTCGTCCTGGCCTTCGCGGGGTCGATCCTGGTCGTGGGCCTCCTGGGTGTCCTCGCCGAGCGCGTGTGCGTCCGGCCGCTGGCCCGCTCCTCGCCACTGATGACGCTTCTCGCCACCCTGTCGCTCGGCCTCGTGATCCGGGAGGCGGTCCTGATCTTCTATCCCCGCGGCGCCGACCCGAAGCCCTTCCCGCAGCTCCTGCCGGCGGGCGGGTTCGAGGCGGCCGGGGTGACCATCCGGTACGAGAACCTCGCCATCCTGGCCATCGCGGTCCTGGCGATGGTCTCGGTCGACCTCCTCATCAACCGCACGCGCACGGGCGCGGCCATCCGCGCCGTCGCCCAGGATCCCGAAGCCGCCCAGATGATGGGGGTGAACCTCGACCGCACGGTCGATCTCACGTTCTTCATCGGCTCGGGCCTGGCGGCGATCGCCGGCATCCTGAGCGGGCTCTACTACAGCGAGATCCACTTCATCATGGGCGTGAGCGGCGGGGTCATCGGGTTCTCGGCGGCCGCCATCGGGGGCCTCGGCAACGTCTACGGGGCCATCCTGGGCGGGCTCCTCTTCGGCATGGTGCAGACGATGTCGGCGGCCCTCATTCCACGGGGCTCGGAGTTCCGCGACGTCGTCGCCTTCGCGGTGGTGATGCTGTTCCTGATCGTCCGGCCGAGCGGCATCCTGGGCGAGAAGAGCGTCGAGCGGGTCTGAGCGGCCGTGTCCCGACGCCTCGGCCCGTGATCCTGGTCCTTCTCGCCGAGGCGGGGCTCTTCACGCTGCTCGTGGCGGCGCTCCTCGCGGAGCGCCCGGCGAGTCTCACGGTGACGGGTTTGGCCGGAGCCGGGGCGGCCGCGGCCATCGCGCTCGTGCCAGGGCTCCGTGGGGCCCTGGGCCAGGCGTTTGCCGCGCACCGCGCCGCGGCCCTGGCGGGCGGCGCGGCCGCGGCTCTGCTCTTGCCCGTTCTCCTGCGGGGAAGCCCCTACTGGACGTTCGTCGCGACGATGGCGCTCATGTACGTGACCATCGGCCAGGGGCTGAACCTCCAGATCGGGACCGCGGGTGTGATCAACCTCGCCGGCGCCGCGTTCGCCGGCCTCGGCGGCTACACGGTGGGCCTCCTCGCGACCGCCGTCGGGTGGCCCTCATGGCTCGCGCTTCTCGTGGGCCCGCTGGTGGCGACGGCGCTGGGCTCGCTCCTGTTCGTGCCCATCCTGAAGACCCGGGGGCACTATCTGGCGCTCGTGACGATCGCCTTCGTCTTCATCTTCAACACGCTCATGAACAACCTCGAGTTCACGGGCGGCCCCCAGGGGATCAAGAACATCCCGACGCTCCGGATTCTCGGTCACGCCTTCACGACGCCGCCCGTCGTCTTCGGCGTGAGGCTCCCGGCCCACGCGAACTTCTACTTCCTGGCGCTCGGGATGGCCGCGCTCGCGACCTGGATCGCTCGCCGGCTCCACGACTCGTGGCTCGGCCTCGCGCTCAACACGCTCCGGGACGACGAGATCGCGGCCCGATGCTGCGGCGTGTCGGTCACCCGGGAGAAGCTCGTCGCGTTCTCCATCGGCAACTTCCTCATCGGGCTCGGGGGGAGCTTCTACGCCCTCATGGTCGGCTTCGTCTCGCCGCCCGACTTCGATTTCGGCTACTCGCTCGTGATGCTGAGCGTGATCATCATCGGCGGCGTGGACTCGATCGCGGGCGTGGTGCTGGGGGCGTGCCTCCTGCTGCCCCTCCCGGAGCGTTTCCGGTTCCTCCACGAGTACCGGCTCCTACTCTATGGCGCGGTGATCGTCCTGATGCTCCTCTACCGCCCCCAGGGCCTCTGGCCGGCCTCGGTGCGGCGCTACCGGTGACCCCACCCATGCGTCTGGTGACGCGCGGCCTCACCGTGCGCTTCGGCGGGCTCGAGGCCCTGGCGAGGGTGGACGTCGCGGTGGCCCCCGGCGAGACGGTGGGCGTGATAGGGCCCAACGGCTCCGGGAAGACCACGCTCTTCAACGCGATCAGCGGCCTCTACCGGGCGGCGGCGGGTGAGATCCACTTCGAGGGGCGGCCGCTGACCGCGCTGGAACCCCACGCGATCGCGCGGCTCGGCGTCGCCCGGACCTTCCAGACGAGCCGGCTCTGCCTCGGTCTGTCCGTGTTCGACAACGTGCTGGTCGGCATGCACGCCCGGCGGCGCACGGGCCTGGTCGACGCCGTGCTGCGCCGGCACCGGTTCCGCGCCGAGGTGCGCGCCGGCCTCGCCGAGGCCTCCCGGCTCCTTGCGCTGTTCAGCCCCGGTCTGGTGGAGCGCGGCTTCGACCGGGTCGGCCAGCTCCCGCAGATCGACCGCCGCCGCGTCGAGATCTGCCGGGCGCTCGCGCTGCGCCCGCGGCTCCTCCTGCTCGACGAGCCCTCGGCCGGGATGAGCCCGGCGGAGACGGCCGAGCTGATGCGGGACCTCCAGATCGTGCGAGGGGAGGCGCCGGAGCTGTCGCTCGTGATCATCGAGCACGACATGTTCGTTATCGAGGGGGTCAGCCAGCGCGTCGTGGCGTTCAACTACGGCCGCAAGATCGCCGAGGGGACCTTCGCCGAGGTGGCGGCGCACCAGGAGGTGCGAGAGGCCTATCTGGGCAGGGAGGGCGGACGTGGCTGAGCCCGGCGCGCCCGCGACGGCCGCCACGCCCGACAATCGGCCGGGCGATCCCGGCCGGCCGGCGGCCATGCTCGAGGTCCGGGCGATCACGACCCGCTACGGCCCCCTGACGGTCCTGCGGGGAGTGTCGCTCCGGGTCGAGGCCGGTGAGATCGCGTGTCTCCTCGGCCCGAACGGCGCCGGCAAGACGACGCTGATCCGCACGCTCCTCGGGATCGTCACGCCCGTGGAGGGCTCCCTCTGGTTCGAGGGGGCGCGGATCGACCGCCTGCGGCCCCACGCGATCGTGGCCCGCGGGATCGCGGTCGTGCCGGAGGGACGCCGCGTGTTCCCGCGCATGACCGTGGAGGAGAACCTGCGGATGGGCGCCTTCGTCGAGTGGGCGCCGGCCGACCTGGCCGGGCGGCTCGACCGGGTCTTCGGGCTCTTCCCGCGGCTGGCCGAGCGGCGCCGGCAGCAGGCGGCAACCATGTCGGGGGGCGAGCAGGCCATGCTCGCCATGGGCCGGGCGCTGATGAGCCGGCCGAAGCTCCTCCTGCTCGACGAGCCCTCGCTCGGCCTCGCCCCCGTGCTGGTCGAGCAGCTCTTCGACATCGTGCAGGCGGTCAACCGGAGCGGCACGACGGTGCTCCTGGTCGAGCAGAACGCGCGGAAGACGCTGGCCGTCGCCCACCACGGGTTCCTCCTCCAGAAGGGCGAGATCGTGGGGCAGGGCACCGCGGTCGAGCTGGCCGCGTCGGAGCTGGTCCGGCACGCCTATCTCCGGAGCTGAGCGAACTGGGCGGGCAGGGAGCCGTTGCCGGCCACGCGCCGACTTCGAGTCCCGATGATCCCAGCGGAGCTTGCGGAACGCCGTCGCCCGGCGGCGGAGCGGGCTCGTGCTAGTCTGTCTTGCCCCACAGACCTGGGACTCGAGGCCGATGACAACGTTCACCCCACAAGGCAGGTGCTCGGCATTTGACTGGCTCCTATAGTTGGCGGCGAGTCCGGAACTCGGCGATGTCGATGCGCGTTGACACGCCGATCCTCGTGTTCCTACTTCTGTGCGCCCCTGCAGGCTTCGTTGCCCTGCCCGGCGCCGCTGTCCACGCGCAGGAGCGTCAGGCCGGGAAGGCTTACCGGATCGGGTTCCTGCGCGCGGGCCAGCCTCCCAAGCCCTGGGCCGAGGCGTTTCAGCAAGGCCTGCACGAGCTGGGATACGTCGACGGCCAGAATGTGGTCGTCGACTTCCGATTCAGCGACGGCAGCGTCGAGCAGCTTCCGCGGCTTGTCGAAGAGCTGGTGCGCCTGAAGGTTGATGTCATCCTGACCTCGGGTGCGTCGCCGCCTCTCGCGGCCAAGAAAGCGACCGCCTCCATGCCCATCGTCTTTGTCGGCGTGATCAGCCCTGTCGAGCTCGGGCTCATATCGAGCCTCGCACGCCCTGGGGCAACGTCACGGGACTGACCACCAACGCTGCTGACCTCGCCGGGAAGCGCCTGGAGTTGCTCAAGGAGCTCGTCCCCAAGCTCAGGCGAGTCGCCGTACTCTGGGATCAGTCGAATCCGACCAACCCGATACAACTCAAAGGGGCGGAGGTCGCCGCGCGCACGCTGGGCGTGCAGTTTCACCCGGTGCCGGTGCGGAGCCCGAATGATTTTGACTCGGCGTTCAAGGCGATGCGCGGCGCCGACGGTCTGCTGCAGCTGGAGAGTCCCCTGTTCACGACGTATCACGCGCAACTCGCAGGGCTGTCGGCCACGAGCCGGCTGCCCGCGGTCTCCGGGCTCAGAGAGATGCTGGACGCCGGAGGCCTCATGTCGTACAGCGTGCACTTCCCGGATCTGTACAGGCGCGCCGCCCTGTACGTGGACAGGATCTTGAAGGGCGCGAAGCCGGGTGACCTTCCTGTCGAGCAGCCCACGAAGTTCGAGTTGGTGATCAATCTCAAGGCCGCCAAGGCGCTCGACCTCACGATCCCGCCGTCGCTGCTACTGCGTGCCGACAGGTGCTCGAATGAACGCTCTTGATGGAGGTCGACTTGCCGATGCGTGCGACCGACGACAACGTGTCCCCTGTCGGGGACCACGGGAATCTTTGGAGGAGACAGTGGCCAATGCGTGACAGGTTGCTCATCCTACGGTCCGCGGTCATCGCGTCCGTAGCGCTCGGCATGCTTGCTGGCGCTCCCGTTCCGGCCGTCTCGCAGCAGCCCCCGAAGGTGTTTCGCGTCGGCCACCTTGGGGGAGGTGGTCGGACACCCGACGGTGCGCCGCCGGGCCCCCTCCGCGAGGCATTGCGAGCCCTCGGCTACGTGGAGGGTCGGAACATCGTGTACGAGGCGCGTTTCGCGGAGGGGAGGGGGGAGCGGCTTGCTGGCCTGGCCGCGGAGCTCGTGCAGCTCAAGGTCGATCTGATCGTGACCCAAGGCGGCCCGTCGGCGGTCGCGGCGAAGCAGGCGACCTCGACCATCCCGATCGTCATGGCGCTTTCCGCGGGCGACGCGGTGGCAACCGGGTTGATCGCGAGCCTCGCGCGCCCGGGAGGAAACATCACCGGAATGACCGACGAATCCATTCAGCTCAGCGCCAAGCGGATGGAGATCCTGAAGGAAGCGGTGCCGAAGGCATCGGTGATCGCCATCCTGTGGAACGGGGACGATCATGGTATGACGCTCCGCTACCGCGAGATCGAGAAGGCGGCGCGCATCCTCAACGTCGAGGTGCAGGCGCACAGCGTGCGCGAGCCCGATGATTTCGCCGTGGCGTTTTCTGCGATGACGCGGCGCCGGCCGGACGCCATGTTCCTGGTGGCGGACCCGTTCACGACCCTGAACCGGAATCGGGTGGTCGAGTTCGCGGCGACGCATCGCATTCCTGCGATGTATGAGTTCGGCTTTATCGTGCGCGACGGCGGGCTGATGGCGTACGGCCCCAGTGCCGAGGACGAGTTCCGCCAGGCCGCGCTCTACATCGATCGGATCCTGAAGGGCGCGAAGCCCGCCGACTTGCCGGCGGTGCAGCCGACGAGGTACTACCTCACGGTCAATGCCAAGACGGCGGCGACGCTGGGATTGACGATCCCGCCGTCGGTGCTGCTCCGGGCGGACGACGTCGTCCAGTAGGGGCATCAGGCGAGCGCCTCGATCCTCATGAGTGACGCCCCGAAGGAAGCCTAGGGTGCTCCGCCCGCCGGCGACCTGATCGGCCCGTCCGGGCTCTGATCGCCACCGTCTGACGCGCAGGGCGCCCGCGCCGCGCCGACCTGCCGAGCTGCTCGGGTGAGGCTACCTGGGAGTTCTCGGGATGTTGTCCGGGACCTGACCGTGCGCGGCCTGATACAAGACGAAGTCTCCGTTCTCCTTGACATCGACCCAGGCGACACGCCCGCCCGCGTGGATCTTGTCGATCCGTTCGCGCAGGATCGCGAGCTTGTCTTCGCCCGCCCACTGTCGCCGGCGATTCGCGGGCGCCGTCGTCATGTAATGAAGATCGGGGGTGTCCTGCCGCTCCCAGTGGACGACGCCGCCACCCCGAAGGGTCACCGCCACGGCTTTGCACAGACTGCAGCTCGGCCGCTCGGGCGTGCTCATGGCGGGAGGGTAGCACGGACCATGACACGTCGACCGACCCGGGAGAGGGGTTCGCCCGGCTGGCGCCCGGGGCCTGCTTCGCGGTAGGGTCGAGTCCAGCGGTCTTCAGCCACCGACGAAAGGAGCACTCCCATGAGATTCCGGGTGCTCGCGACGGCCTCATCGCTGGGCGGCGCCGCCGCGTGGAATTGGAGCCGGCCGGGCCTACGCTCGGTGAACACGCCATCCAGGACCAGCGTGGAAGTGGACGTTGAGATTCACCCCGCTCCCGGAGCACCCGCGCGTAGACGCCCAGCACGGCGCGCGTCAGCTCGTGGTCCCAGGCGAGCCGATACCGCAGTCGATAGGCAGGGTGAGCACCCACTGGCGCACCGGCACCCGCGGCAGGACCATCTCGACGAGCTGGCCGGCGTGCTCTGTCATGCGGGCCCGCTGTGAAGGGGACACCGCCAGGAACGGTCTGGCTGGGAAAGGGGCCTCGGGCAACGCGAAACTGGGGCAGCAATGGGGTCAGTACGCGCTCACCGATCGGCTGACCCCGTTACCACACGTCCAAGTGGCGCTCGCTGGCGAAGCCCAGGTCGTCATAGACCTTCCTGACTCCCGCCGGAGATGGAGGTGGATCGGGTGAGACCACCGGTTCCCCGTCCTGGACGGACTGACAATCCCGCCGTCAGTGCTGCTCCGGGCGGACGACGTCGTCCAGTAGGGGCATCAGCCGAACGCCTTGGTCCTCATGAGTGACGCCCCGAAGGAAGCCTGGGGCGCTGGAGGTCCCTACGAGCGCTATGTCGGGCGCTGGAGCCGCCTCGTCGCCGCGGAATTCCTCGCGTGGCTCGCGGTGCCCAGGGCAGGGTCGTGGGTCGACGTCGGGTGCGGGACCGGGGCGCTCGTGGCGGCCGTCCTCGCGCACCGTGCGCCAACCTCGGTCATCGGCGTCGATCGGGCCGAAGGGTTCGTGACCGACGCGCGGCGCCGGATCACCGACTCGTGCGCGCGGTTCGAGGTCGGCGATGCCACGGCCTTGCCGGTGGCCTCGGCCACCTGCGATGCCGCCGTGTCGGGTCTCGTCCTCAATTTCATCGCCGATCCGGCGACGATGGCCCGGGAGATGATCCGCGTGACGAAGCCCGGGGGCAGAGTCGCGGCGTACGTCTGGGACTATGCGGCGGGCATGCAGATGATCCGTCACTTCTGGGATGCTGCCGTCGCGGTCAGCCCCCGGGACGCGAAACTGGACCAGGCCGAACGGTTCCCGATCTGCCATCCGGACCGGCTGGCGGCCCTCTGGCATGACCTCGGCTTGAGCGGGGTCGCCACACGGGCGATCGACATCTCGACCGTGTTCCAGGACTTCGATGACTACTGGACCCCGTTCCTCGGCAAGCAAGGTACGGCCCCCGCCTATCTCGCGTCGCTCGACGGGGAAACACGGGAGCGGATCCGCGCGCGCCTGCGAACGCGACTCAGTCCGGCCCCCGACGGGACGATCGCTCTCACGGCGAGGGCGTGGGCCGTGCAGGGTGTCCGGTGAACTGCTAGCCGAAGCGGTCGGGGTCGAGGAGGCGGAGATCGGGCGCGGGCGTCGCGCCCGCGACGAGCCGGGCGACGAGCTGGCCGGTGACCGGCCCGAGCGACATCCCGACCATGGCGTGGCCGGCCGCCAGGACGAGGTTCTCGAAGCGCCGCGAGCGGCCGACCAGCGGCAGGCCGTCCGGGGTGCACGGCCGGAGGCCGCGCCAGATCTCGAGGAGCTCGAGGGCCTCCGCACCCTCGATGCACCGCAGCGCGCTGCGTCGGAGCGCCTCGACGCGTCGCTGGTTGACCGACAGGTCCATCCCGGCGAGCTCGAGCGTTCCCCCGAACCGGAGGAACTCACCCATCGGGGTCACGGAGAAGCGACCCTCGGCAGGGAGGAGGGGGATGCTGGGGCCGCGGGCCGGGCGGCGGTACGTGAGGCTGTAGCCCTTCGCGGGCTGGATCGGTACCCGGAGCCCGAGTGCCCGGCCGATCTCCGGCGACCAGGCGCCGGCGGCCAGGACCACGGTGTCGGCTTCGAGCGTCCCTCGGGTCGTCTCGACCCTGGTGATGCGATCGCCAGCCGTGCGGAAGCCGATCACCTCGGATCCGGTCGCGACCCGGACGCCGAGCGTTGCCGCCACCTGCGCGAGTCCCTTGACGAAGCGGTCGGGCACGAGGAGCGCGTCCTCCCGGCAGTGGAGGGCGCCGGCGACGCCAGGCTTGAGGGCGGGCTCGGCGGCACGGGCGGCGGGCCCGTCGAGCACCTCGACGGCGACCCCGGCCTGGCCGAGCAGCCGCGCCTCCTCACGCCCGTGCGCCAGGCCTTCGGGCGTGAAGAAGACGGTCATCGAGCCCGTCTGGCGGAACCCGAAGTCGAAGCCGCCCTTCTCGGCCAGCTCGCGGTAGAGCCCGAGGCTCTCGACGCTCAACCGCCGCAGGAGCGGCATCGCCTGCCGTACCCGGGCCGGCGAGCAGGCCGACCGGAAGCGCCAGAGCCACCGTGCCAGCTCGCGGTCGAGCCGCGGCTTGATGTAGAAGGGACTCTCGGAGTTCAGCATCCACTTGATCCCCTGCCACCACACCCCGGGCGCGGCCAGGGGCGTCACGTGGCTCGGCACGATCAGCCCCGCGTTCCCGTACGAGCTGCCGGCGCACACCTCGCCCTTGTCGACGAGGGTGACCTCCGATCCGTCCCGGGCGAGGTAGTAGGCGGAGCTGACGCCGATCACGCCGCCCCCGATCACGACTACGCGGCTTCCGCTCACCCTGTCCTCCGGTTCGTGGAGAGTCCGGGGCGGGACAGGAGGTCCCCCGGCGAAGACTACCGCGAGGCGGTGGCGGCCACCAGGGCCGTCGAGCCGGGCTCGGAGTTGTTCCGGGCCGGCCCGACGGCGTATTCTCTTGATCGTGACCCCCCCCGACGTGACGACGCTGCCTGGCCGGGTCGAGACCGCCGCGGCGCGCGGCCGTCTCGAGGTGGTGCCTTCCGTCTGCCCGCACGACTGCACCAGCACGTGCGCGCTGGAGGTCGAGCGCCTCGACGCCCGCACCATCGGCCGGATTCGGGGCTCCCAGCGCAACAGCTACACGGCCGGCGTCATCTGCGAGAAGGTGGGGCGCTACGCCGAGCGGGTCCATCACCCGGACCGGCTCCTCTACCCCCTCCGCCGGGTCGGCCCGAAGGGCTCGCGGCAGTTCGAGCGGATCTCCTGGGACGAGGCGCTCGACAGCGTGGCCGAGGCATTCGTGCGAGCGGCCGCGCGTCACGGGCCGGAGGCGGTCTGGCCCTACTACTACGCGGGCACGATGGGGCTGGTCCAGCGGGACGGGATCAACCGGCTCCGCCACGCGATGCGCTACTCCCGCTGGTACTCGACGATCTGCGTGACGCTCTCGGACACCGGGTGGATCGCGGGCACCGGGGTGAAGCGCGGCGCGGACATGCGCGAGGTCGGCGAGCATTCGGACCTGGTGGTGATCTGGGGCGGGAACCCGGTGAACACCCAGGTGAACGTGATGACCCACGTGGCGCGGGCGCAGCGTCGCGGCGCGACCCTGGTCGTGGTCGACCCGTACCGCACGGGCACGGCGGAGCGGGCGGACGTGCACCTCGCCCTCCGGCCCGGGACCGACGCCGCGCTGGTGTGTGCCGTGATGCACGTGCTCTTCGCCGAGGGCTACGCGGACTGGGCGTACATGCGCCGCTATACCGACGTGCCGGACGAGCTGGCCGAGCACGTCCGGACGCGCACCCCCGAGTGGGCCGCGGCGATCACGGGCCTGTCGGTGGAGGAGATCGTGGCCTTCGCGCGGCTCTACGGGCGCACCCGGCGGAGCTTCATCCGCTGCCACCACGGGTTCAGCCGATCGCGCAACGGCGCGGCCAACATGCACGCCGTGACCTGTCTCCCGGCGGTGACCGGTGCCTGGCAGCACCGGGGTGGCGGCGCGCTCTACGGCCAGACGGGGATCTACCCGCTGGACCGAACCTTGATCGAGGGCCTCGACGTGGCCGACCGCTCGATCCGCGCGCTCGACCAGTCGCGTCTGGGGCCGATCCTGACCGGCGACCCCGAGGCCCTCCAGGGCGGCCCGCCGGTCACGGCGATGCTGGTGCAGAACACGAACCCCGCGATGGTCTGCCCCGAGCTCAACCTGGTCCACCGGGGCCTCGCCCGGGAGGACCTCTTCCTCTGCGTGCACGAGCAGTTCCTCACGGAGACGGCGGCGTACGCGGACGTCGTCCTGCCGGCGACCATGTTCCTCGAGCACGACGACTTCTACACGGCGAGCGGGCACACCTACTTCCAGGTGACCCGGAAGGTCATCGAGCCTCCCGGGGAGTGCCGCGAGAACCACTTCGTCATCTCGGAGCTCGCGCGGCGGCTCGGGGCCGAGCACCCGGGCTTCGGGATGACCGCCTGGGAGATCATGGACTGGACGCTCGCGCGCTCCGGCATGTGGGACGCCCGGACGAACCTCGAGCGAGGCGGCCAGGACATGGCCTTGCCGTTCGAGGAAGCGCATTTCCTGCAAGGGTTTAAGTGGCCTGACGGGAGGTTCCGCTTCAAGCCGGATTGGGCAGCCTTCGGGGGCCGGGGCGCCGAGATGCCGCGCCTGCCGGACCACTTCGCCGTGATCGACCAGGCCTCGGCCGAGAAGCCATTCCGGCTCGTCGCCGCCCCGGCGCGCGGCTTCCTCAACTCGACCTTCTCGGAGACGCCGACCTCGCGGACTCGCGAGCGCCGCCCGACCGCGCTCCTCCACCCGGACGACTGCGCGTCGCTGGGCGTGGCGGAGGGCGACCGGGTCGAGCTGGGGAACGAGCGCGGCAAGGTTGTCGTGCACGTCCGGCCTCGCGCGGGACAGGCGCGCGGCGTGGTCGTCGTCGAGGGGATCTGGCCCAACCGGGACTTCGAGGGCGGCCTCGGCATCAACGCGCTGACCAGCGCCGAGCCGGGCTACCCGAACGGCGGTGCCGTGTTCCACGACACGGCGGTCTGGATCCGCCGGCCCTAGCCGGCGCGGGCGGAGTGCGGATCTCGCGGAAGCCGTCCTAGCTACTCACCCGGGGGTCGACATCCCCGTCTGCGTGTAACGGCAGGTGCACCGGGATAGGCGCTGCACGAGCCCGCCGAGTATTCCGAGCGTGCTGGGAACGCGATGCCAAGGCCAAGGTGCCGGAATGCAAGGTTGGAGACGACGCCGTGCAGCATCAATGGCGATGACGACCCGAACGGTTGCTCCAAGATGCGATGAGCGACGCAGGTCTGGTGTGATACCGGCGTGCACTAGACTTGCCACCGTCGTGGCTGTTCTGATCCTTGCCGCGGCGCCCAACGTGGGGGCGCAGCAGGCGGAGAAAGTCTATCGGATTGGGTTTCTCGGGGCCACTCCACCCCCCTCAGTGGGGTGGTCGCGCACCTGGGGCGCTCTTGTACAAGGGCTTCGTGACCTCGGGTATGTTGAAGATCGTAACCTCGTCATCGAGGCGCGGTACTCGGAAGGCCGAGAGGAACGGCTTCCCGCGCTCGCCCGCGACTTGGTGCGATTGAACGTGGACGTCATCGTTGCAGGCGCGACGCCACCCGTCCATGCTGCGCGTAACGCCACCGCAACGATTCCGATCGTGATGACGAATCATAGCGATCCAGTCGGCGGCGGGCTGGTCGTGAGCTTGGCGCGACCCGGCGGCAATGTCACGGGCCGTTCGGTGATGCAAGCTGACCTCAGTGGCAAGCGCGTGGAACTCCTCAAACAGACCGTCGCGCGCCTCACTCGGGTTGCCGTCCTTTGGAACCCGGCCAACCAAACGAACCCGAGGATGCTGGACGAGACGGTGACCGCGGCACAGGCGCTGGGTCTACAGGTCCAGCGCACGCCAGCACGAGGCCTGGAGGACTACGACTCCGCCTTCCTGGCGATCACCCGGGAGCGGGCTGAGGCCCTCATTGTGCTTGGTGACCTGACATTTTGGTTTCATCGTGCCCGTATCAACGAGCTCGCGTTGCGCCATCGGTTACCGACAATATACGCATCACGCGAACAAGTGGATTCCGGTGGCCTGATGTCCTACGCGCCCGACAACAGCGAGGCTTACCGGGCTGCCGCAACCTATGTTCATCGCATCCTGACGGGCGCGAACCCCGGCGATCTTCCGATCGAGCAAGCGACGAAGTTCGAGCTGGTCATCAACCTGAAGACCGCGAAAGGCCTCGGTCTCACTATCCCGGCGTCAGTGCTAGCGCGGGCGGATCAGGTCATCCATCCATGAAGTCGTGCTGCCCAACATCGCGCTTCAACGGACCGGGGGCTCGTGTTGCTCGCCCTCCGGCCGCTGAGCGCCGGCGTTAGGCTTCGAGGACGAGACCAGAGGGAGGTGGGCCCAATCCGAGAAGCATCGCGCAAAGTCGTCCGAAGGCCCGGAGTCGAGATGCTAGGGCTGAGGCTCGCTCTCAGCATCACCCTTCTCCTCGGTGGGTTCTTCAACTCGGCTGCGGCTGAGGCCCAGCAGGCGGCCAAGGTCGCTCGAATAGGCTTCCTGGCGCAAAGCCTGGCTGCTGCCCCCCACTCCGACGAGGCTTTCCGTCAAGGACTGCGTGACCTCGGTTACGTCGAGGGCTCCAACCTCGTGATTGAGTATCGAGATGCCGAGGGGAAGTTCGAGCGGCTCCCCGCTCTCGCGGCCGAACTGGTTGCGCTCAAGGTTGATGTCATCGTGGCCCCAAACACAGTCGCCGCTCTGGCCGCCAAGCAAGTGACCAGGGCCCTCCCCATTGTCTTCGCTGTTGCTGCCGATCCGGTTGCGAGCGGGCTCGTCACAAGCCTTGCGCGGCCGGGCGGCAACGTTACGGGGTTGTCCATCCTCGCCTCGGAGCTAGTCGGCAAGTGTCTTGAGTTGCTCGCGGAGGCCGTTCCGGGGGTCAGTCGGGTCGTTGTCCTCTGGACGCCGGGTGTCCTCGGCGAACGCACGGATACGGACATGCTGAAGGGAGCAGAGGTCACGGGACGGGCACTGGGGGTGCGGCTTCAATTCGTTGAGGCGCGAGGTCCCGCCGATGTCGACCGGGCCTTCTCGGACATGAGCAGCGCACGCGCGGGTGCTCTCACTGTGCTGCCAAGCAACGTGTTCGTCAATGAGCGCCGACGCCTCGTGGACCTGGCCGCAAAGAACCGGCTGCCGGCAGTGTACCCATGGAGGGAGTTTGTCGATGCCGGGGGCCTTATGGCCTATGGACCGAACATTGCTGATTTGTATCGGCGCGCCGCTACTTACGTGGACAAGATTCTCAAGGGTAGAAAACCTGCCGACCTACCCGTGGAGCAGCCGACGAAGTTTGAGCTGGTCATCAACCGCAAGGCTGCCAAGGCCATCGGCCTGACGATCCCGCCGTCGGTGCTGGCGCGGGCCGACCAAGTCATCGAGAAATGAGCAAGCGGGGTGGCGGCTCGAACCATAACTTCAGCTTGCAGCGGCCGGCACTTCGCGTTGCTCGGCGCCGCCGCTGAAGCTGGGTGTTCGCCGACAGATTGAGTCCGCGCCGCCTGAGGGAGAAAGGAGGGAACACCATGTCCGAGACTGGGAGCGTTCCTGACCTGGGAGGCCAGGTCCGGCCACTGATTCAGGCGCTGCCTGTCGGCTTGCAGCCGCGACTCATGGTAACGCTCGAGCGGGCGGCGGCCGTCCGATATCGCGTTTGGGCCGGGGCGTGTCCAGAGCCGGTGGACGCGGAAGGCTTACGAGCCTGTGCGGCTCGAGAAGAGGAAGTCGCGGCACGAATCGAAATGGCGTTTCCGCCCCAACCTGACGAGCAGCGCCACATCGGCGGTGTACTGCCCCAGATCGCTGAAGCATTTCGTTCGGCAATGGTCCAGCGTCCAGTGATTGCGCAGTACGCAATACAAGCTGCGGCTGAACGTCGCGGAGCGGCGTTCTGGCGCACGCTAGCCTCTTCGATCACTGACGCTTCTGTTCGTGAGATCCTCTCCGATTGCGCCGAACGCGAAGAGCGCAGCGCCGAGTTTCTCGAAGCAATTGTGAACCGGCACGGTTGACCTGTGCGCAGGGCTCAACCTCAAGAGCACCAAGGCGCTTGGATTGACGATTCCCCATCGCTGCTACAGGGGCTCGGACAGGATCATTGAGTAGCAGCCTGGGCGACCTGCCTAACTCAGCGCTCAGGCCGGACGGCCCATGAGCAGTCGACGGCCGGTCGAAGGCCTCGAGGAGCTGTACGGCACCTGGAAGCTGGTCAGCTGGACACGGCACCTCGTGGATGCGGGCGAGACGCTCGAGCCGTTCGGCGAGGCTCCGACCGGATTCCTGAGCTACGGCCGAGACGGTCGCGTGTTCTTCATGATGACGAAGCAGGATCGGACCAGGCCGAGGGACCTGACGAAGCTGACCGACACGGACCGGGCAGATCTCTACAACACGATCGTTGCGTATGGTGGAACGTTCACGTTCGACGGCCAGCGGGCCATACACAACGTCGACATCGCGTGGAACGAGGTCTGGTCCGGTACCGCGCAAGTACGCGATCTCGCCATGGACGGGCGCCGCCTCGTCATGAGCACGACTCCCCAGGCAGGGATCGATGGGAGGCGTAGCACCGGAGTGTTCGTCTGGGAAAGGCTTGGATAAAGAGAAAAATGCGACTATCCAATTCGATGATCGTCAGCGCCGGGTTGGTGGCTTTGGTGTTCAGCCCGACGTCGATGGCGCAAGAGCAGAGTGCGGCAAAGCCCCCGCCACCTCTTCTGAGAGAGATCGTGCAAGGCATGCCCAGGGGCGAGAGACAGGAGGTGCGAGTCCTCACGGCGACCCTCAAGCCGGGCGAGAAGACTCCGTTCCACACGCACCGCTTCCCCGTGACTGCCTACGTTCTGGAAGGCACGTTCACGCTGGAGATGGAGGGGCGCGGACCGGTCACGGTCAAAGCTGGCCAAGCGATAGTCGAACCGCCTCAGGTGAGGATGACGGGCTACAATCGCAGCAGCACCGAGCCCATGCGAGTCGTGATCTTCTACGTGAGCGATCCGGACACGCCGTTCCTGGACCCGGCGCATCATTGATCAACTGTTGAGGCTTCGGGTGGCGTGGACGCCCTGGCTGGGAGGCAGTTCGTGAGATCAATGCTTGCCGGCCTCGCGATTGTCGTTGCCCTCGCGCTCTCGGGTGGCCCGCGCGGCGCTGAGGGGCAGCCGGCCGCCCGGATCTATCGGATCGGGATGCTGGAGACACGCTCTGCCGGGCTCAACGCGGCCAACATCGATGCTTTCCGCCAAGGCTTGCGCGAGCTTGGGTACGTCGAAGGTCAGAACTTCGTGATCGAGTACCGGTCGTCGGAAGGCCGTGACGAACGATTCGGTGCCCTGGCGGACGAGCTGACTCGCTCGAGCATCGACGTCATTCTCACGCGGGGAACCCCGGCGGCGCTGGCGGCAAAGAAGGCGACGCGCACCATTCCGGTGGTCATGGCCGGCGCCGGCGATCCCGTCTCGTCCGGTCTTGTGGCCCAGCTCGGTCGCCCGGGTGGGAACGTGACGGGTCTGAGCAGTCTGATTCCCGCTCTCAATGCCAAGCGCCTCGAGCTGCTCAAGGAGCTGCTTCCGAAGCTGGCCCGGATCGGAGTCATGCTGAACATGGGGAACCCTGTCATCCCGGCTCAGTGGAGCGAGATCGAATCGACCGCGCGGTCCCTCGGTATCGAGCCGCAGCTTCTCGATGTGCGTCGTCCCGAAGACGTGCGGCCGGCGTTCGAGACCGCCGTGAAGCGGCGCGCGGACGCCCTCTTCGTGGGCGTCGACGGGGTGACACAGGGTAATCTCCGGCTGATCGCCGAGCTCGTGGCCCAGCACCGGCTCCCATCGATCTATGGAGCCAGGGAGTACGTGGCCCTCGGAGGTTTGATGACGTACGGCGTGAGCGACGAATACATGTATCATCGCGCCGCCTCCTTCGTTGATCGGATCCTCAAGGGCGCCAAGCCTGCCGAGCTCCCGGTCGAGCAACCGTCGCGGTTCGAACTGTTCATCAATCTCAGGGCTGCCAAGACTCTTGGCCTCACGATTCCGCCATCGCTGCTGCTCAGGGCGGATCGAGTCGTCGAATGAGAAGCGACGCGGCGCGGCGCGACAGCCAGGCGCAGTGAGCTCGGCGCGAGAGCGGTCAGTGACGCTGAACCCGAGAGGAGAGCGCGAATGCGATTCGTGATGCTGGGGGCGGGAGCGATCGGAGGCGTGGTCGGAGGGCAGCTCGCCAAGGCGGGGCTCGACGTGCTGTTCGTCGACCCGCTGCAGGAGCACGCGGACGCGATCAACCGGGAGGGCCTCCACCTCCGCGGCGTCCACGGCCACCACGTCCTGCGGGTGCCGGCGGTGACCGACGTCAGCGCGGTCTCGTTCCGGGAAGGTGACGTCGTCGTGTGCTCCGTGAAGTCCTACCACATGGACGCGGCGATGCGGGCTCTTCGCCAGGCGACCCCCCTGGACATCCCGGTGTTCTGCGCCCAGAACGGGATCCGGAACGAGGAGGTGGCCGCGCGCTACTTCCGGCGCGTGCACGGGGTGATGGTGCTGATCGGCGCCAAGCGCCTGGTTCCCGGCGAGGTGGTGCACACGGGCGCGGGCCCCCTCGGCGTCGGGCGCTGGCCCTCGGGCCTGTGCGAGGTCGCGCGCGAGGTCGTCCAGGCGGTCGCGAAGACGGACATTCCCGCCTACGCCACCGAGGAGATCGCCGTCCACAAGTGGAACAAGATGGCGATCAACCTCAACAACGCAACGTTCGGGCTCCTGGGGCTCTCAGGGCAGGAGGCCCAGGCCGACCCGGAGGTCCGGGCGTTCATGGCCGACGTCTACGAGGAAGGGGTCCGGGTCCTGCAGGCGGCCGGGATCCGGTTCGACGGGCCGCCAGGCAGCTCGATCGAGGACCGGATCCGGAGCCTCCGGGGGCCGGCGACGAACGTCACCGTTCCCGCCGACGAGGAGCCGCGGCACCGGCCGTCCCTCTGGCAGGACCTCCACCACGGCGGCGGCGAGGTCGAGGCCGACTGGTTCAACGGCGAGATCGTGCGGCTCGGTGAGGCGCACGGCGTGCCCACGCCCTACAACCGCCTCCTGCTGGAGCTGATCACCGGGATGGCCCGGGGGCGCGAGCGCCCCGGGCGCTACACGCTGACCGACCTGCGCGCGCGGCTGTCCGGCTGAGCGCCCGGGAATCGCATGGCGCGACCGAATCGCCTCCGAGAGAAGCTGGCCGCCGGGCGGACCTGCGTGGGTCCGCTCTTCCAGGAATTCTGGTCCCCGGAGCTCTTCGAGTTCTGTGCCCTTGCCGGGTTCGACTTCGTCATCGCCGACGGCGAGCACGCCGGGGTGGACCCCCAGACGGTGCGCGGTCTGGCTCGCGCCGCCCAGGGGGCGGGGGCGACTGCGCTCCTGCGCGTGCCGAACGGCGAGGCCTCGCTCGTCCTCCGCTACCTCGACGCTGGCGTCGAGGGGCTGATCCTCCCGCACTGCAACTCCGCCGCCGATGCCGAGGCGTTCGTGAGCGCCTGCCGCTATCCGCCCCGCGGGATCCGCGGCGCGGCGAGCTCGAGCCGGGCAGCGGGGTACGGCTTCACCCAGACACCCCTCGAGCATCTCGAGCAATCGGACCGCGAGGTGCTGTGCCTCGGGCTGATCGAGGAGCCCCGCGCGGTGGAGGCCCTGCCGGAGATCCTCCGGGTGGACGGGCTGGACGGGTGCTTCGTCGGAGCCGGGGACATGGCGCTCATCCTGGGCCGCCAGTACTTCGGCGGCGCCACGATGCATCCCGAGGTGCGGCGGCTGGTCGACCGGGCCATCGACCTCACGCTCGGGGCGGGGAAGGTCGTGATGTACCCGGCGGCGACCGGCGTCGAGGCGCGCGCCATGAGTCAGCGCGGCGTCCGGCTCATCACCATGAACTTCGGGGCGTCGCTGGCCCGGCGGGCCATCTCGGAGTACCTCGGAGCGCTCCGTGGGGAGTCGGACGGCCGGTAGGCGGTGCGGCTCCTCCCCGAGTGCCTCCCGAGTGCTCGTTAGTGTAATCTTGAGGGCACGGCGCGGCCGAGCCCTCGGCCCGCCAGCCCCTGGAGGAGCCGAATGGACTACGTGATTCCCATGCAGCCCGTCCCATCTCTGGCCGTGGAGGGGGTCGGCGGGCGGTTCCCGGTCCACCGCATCTACTGCGTGGGGCGGAACTACGCCGAGCACGCGCGCGAGATGGGCCATGACCCCGACCGCGAGCCGCCGTTCTTCTTCATGAAGCCCGCGGATGCCATCGTCACCGACGGGGAGTTCCGCTATCCGTCCCACAGCAGCGACGTGCACCACGAGCTCGAGCTGGTCGTGGCGCTTGGCTCGGGCGGGGCCGGGATCCCGGCCGCGCGCGCCCTGGACCTCGTCTACGGTTACGCGGTCGGGCTCGACATGACGCGGCGGGACCTCCAGGCCGAGGCCAAGAAGATGGGCCGGCCGTGGGACACCGGCAAGGCCTTCGACGGCTCGGCGCCCTGCTCCGCCGTGCGCCGCGCCTCGGAGATCGGCCACCCCGAGAAGGGCGCGGTGTGGCTCGAGGTGAACGGCAAGGCCCGTCAGCGGGGTGAACTGAGCCAGCTGATCTGGAAGATCCCGGAGATGATCGCCTACCTGTCCACGCTCTTCACCCTGGCGCCGGGCGACCTGATCTTCACGGGCACGCCGGCCGGCGTCGGGCCGGTCGAGCGGGGCGACGTCCTGAAGGGCGCCGTGGAAGGCGTCGGGACGCTGGCCGTGCGCGTCGTCTAGGAAGGACGCACGCGCTGCCGCGCAGTCGGGCGGCGGCGCCACGAATCCACACGTCACGAGGAGGGAAGCCATGCGAGTGCGGAGCCGCCGGTTGTCCATCGCCGTCGTCGCGCTGGTCGGGGTCCTCGCGATCCTGGCCGGCAGCGCCTGGAGCCAGGGACCCACGAAGATTCGCTACGCGCTGGGCGACGTCGTCGGCATCGACGACCTGCCGCTCCTCATCGCGGCCGAGCGGGCCAAGGCCCGCGGGGTCGAGGTGGAGATCACCGCGTTCAAGAGCGAGGAGCTTGCCACCCTAGCGGTCATCAACGGCCAGGCCGACGTCGGCCAGGGCACGCCGTACGCGGCGATCCAGAAGGTCAACGTGCCGATCCGGTTCTTCTACCAGCTGAGCACCCTCCAGTTCTTCCCGATCGTCAGCAAGGAGGCCTACAAGGGCTGGAAGGACCTGGACGGCCAGGAGATCGCGGTCCAGGGGCGGGGCTCCGGCACCGAGGCGATCATGGTTTTGGCGGCCAAGCAGCACGGCATCAAGTACAAGAGCGTCAGCTACGTGCCGGGATCGCAGGTGCGCGGCCTCGCGCTACTGAAGGGGACCATCAAGGCGTCGATCCTCGACGGGCCGAACACGAAGTTCGTCATGAAGGAGGCGCCGGACAAGTTCCTCGTCCTGCCGCTCGGCGAGCTGAAGGCGAGCGACGAGGCCCTCTTCGCGACCAGCGCCTTCCTCGAGAAGAACCAGGCCGCGGTCTCCGTGCTGCTGGAGGAGCTCTTGAAGGCGAACCGCGCGATCAACGCGAACCCGGGCTTCGCCGTCGAGGAGCGCAAGCGGCTCGGGCTGCTGAAGGACCTGCCCGAGAAGCTGGAGGCCGAGGTGCTGCCGTACTACGAGGAAGGGGTCAAGGGCGGCATCTTCCCGGCGGACGGCGGCGCGGCGAAAGCCGCCGCCAACGACATCGAGTTCTTCACCCTGGCCGGCCAGATCAAGGGTGACGGCGTGAAGGCCGAGGACTTCTGGAACTTCACCGCGCTGAAGGCGGCGTTGTCGAAGGTCGGGTCGTGACGGGAGCGTGACCACCGGGACGGCGCGCCAGGCCCTCTGGGTCGGCGCGTCGTTCGCGCTCTTCTTTGGTCTCTGGGAGTGGGCGGGGCGGTGGCCGCTCAGCCCCGCCTTCCCGTCGTTCAGCCAGACCGTCCTGGCGCTCGGGCGCATGGCGATGGACGGCTCGCTCGTCCGGGCGTATGCGTCCACGCTCCAGCCCCTCGTCATCGGCGTCGCCATCTCGGCGGTCATCGGGGTCGGGGCGGGGGTGGCGATGGGGCTCAGCCGCTCGGTGGAGTGGCTGACGCTGCCCGTCTTCGTGATCGCCCAGGCCGCCCCGATGGCCGCGGTCATCCCGCTGATCACGTACATCTACGGCATCGGGCTCACCGCCAAGGTCCTGGCGGTGACCGTGCTGGCGATTCCCGTGATCGCCATGAACTCGTACAAGGGCATCCGGAACACGTCGCCGTCGCTCCTCGAGATGTGCCGGGCCTTCCTGGGCACCCGGCGCCAGGCGGTGTGGAAGATCGTCCTGCCGCACGCGGCCGGCCTGATCTTCGTGGGGCTGCGGCTGGGCGTCGCGATGGGGTTCATCGGCGTGGTGATCGCCGAGCTCCTGATCACGCCCACGGGCATCGGCGACCTGATCACCTACCACTCGTCGGTGGCGGACTTCCCGGAGATGTTCGCGGCGATCGCGTCCATCGTCGCGCTCGGCGCCCTGACGATCTACGGGTTCGAGCGGCTCGAGCACCGGCTCTTCCCGCCCGAGATCCGGGGCTGACGGCGTGACGCCACAGGCCGGAGCTCCACAGGCCGCCACAGGCCGAAGGCCGTCCGATAAGACCCGTCCGATCAACTCCCGCGGAGCCCCGCAGGCGGAAGGTCGCTCGAGGATCGCCCCGTGACTGAGGCAGCGGTCGAGGTTCGGGGCGTCGGCAAGCGGTACGGGACCGGCGTCGAGGCCCTCCGCGACGTTGCCGTGAGCTTCCCGCGGGGGCGGCTGACGACCCTCCTCGGGCCGAGCGGGTGCGGCAAGACGACGCTCCTCAAGATCATCGCCGGTCTCGTCACGCCGACCGCCGGCGAGGTCCTGGTCCAGGGGCGGCGGGTCGAGGGCCCCGGCCCGGAGCGCGCGTTCGTCTTCCAGGACTTCGCCCTCCTGCCGTGGGCGACCGTGGTCCGGAACGTCGCGTTCGGCCTCGAGCTGCGCGGCGTGCCGTCGGAGGCCCGGGAGGCCGCGGCGCGCCGCTGGATCACCGAGGTCGGGCTCACCGGATTCGAGCAGAGCTACCCGCACCAGCTCTCGGGCGGGATGCGCCAGCGGGTGGGCCTGGCGCGCGCGCTCGCGGTCGACGCGGACATCGTCCTCATGGACGAGCCCTTCTCGGCCGTGGACGAGCAGACGCGGCGGAAGTTCCAGGAGGACCTCCTGGTCCTGCTCCGCGACCACGGCCGGACCGTGATCTTCGTGACCCACAGCATCGAGGAGGCCGTCTACCTCTCCGACCAGATCGTGCTGCTGACCCCGCGGCCGGGGACGGTCCACCGGATCGTCCAGCCGAGCGTGGATCGGGGCCGGCGGAACCCGGACGAGATCCGCCGCGACAAGGGCTATCTCGACGCGGTCGACGAGATCTGGCAGGAGCTCAAGCGCCATGTGGGGTGAGGCGCCGGAGATCCGTGGCGGCCGTTCCCCGCTGGTGACCCTCGCCTCGCTGGCGCTCTGGTGCGCCCTGTGGGAGGCCGTCGGACGGGCCGGGGTGTCGTCCATCATGCCGCCCTTGAGCCGGGTGGTGGCGAGCGGCGTGGCCGTCGTGGCGTCCGACAAGTTCGCGGCAGCGGCGTGGCTCTCGCTGCGGACTTTCGCGCTCGGCATGGCATTCGCCGTGACGGTCGGGATCCCGCTCGGGATCCTGATGGCGCGCTCGGAGGCGGTGGGGCGGATCCTGCGGGTCTGGGTCAATGTGTTCGTGAGCGCGCCGGTCTCGGCCCTGGTGCCGATCCTGATGGCCGTGCTCGGCATCGGCGAGACGACGGTGGTCGTCACGGTGTTCCTGTTCGCCGTGTTCGTGATCATCCTCGACACCGAGGTGGGCGTCCGGCAGGTGAGCGGCTCGCTGCTCGAGATGGCCTCCTGCTTCGGCGCCGGGCGCGCGGATCTCTACCGGAAGGTCCTGCTCCCGGCCGCGCTGCCGGAGATCCTGGCCGGCCTCCGCCTCGGCGCCATCCGTGGCGTGAAGGGGGTCGTCATCGGCCAGCTCCTGGTCGCGATCCTGGGGGTGGGCGAGCTCTTCGAGACGTACTCGAAGCACTTCCTCTTCGAGGAGTTCTGGGCGCTCGTGATCGTGGTCTTCGCGTTCGCCTATGCGGTGTCCGAGGGAGTCGCGCTCCTGGAGCGCCGCGTCGAGCATTACGCCCGCACCCGGTAGGCCGTGACGTCCGCGCGATCGACGCGCGCCTACATCGGCTGTGATCCGCTGCGCCACTCCGGCTCGAGGATGGCGTAGAGGTAGGAGTCCCGCCACTCGCCTCGCCGGCGCAGGTTCTGCCGCAGATGACCCTCCCGTCGCATGCCGAGCTTCTCGAGCACCCGTGCGGAGGCGTGGTTGTCCACGTCGCAGGTGGCCCAGATCCGATGGAGCGCCAGGCGCTCGAATCCGAAGGCCACGAGGGCGCGGGCGGCCTCGGTCATGTACCCGTGACCCCAGTGCCGGCGGTCGAGGACGTAGCCGAGGTCGCCGCTCCCGTTGGCCGCGCTACGGATCTCGATCCGACACCCGCCAATCAGGCGGTCCGTATTCTTGAGCACGATCGCCAGGTGGTAGGCGGTGCGGGGGAGGGCGTCCCGGGTCGCTCTCGCCATGGCCAGAAAGCCCGCGGTGTCCTCGGGTGTGTTCGGGCCCCAGGGGAGGTGGCGGACGACCTCGGGGTCCGCTGCGTACGCCTGAACGGCCGGAGCGTCGTTGTCGCCGAGCTCCCGCAGGACGAGGCGAGGCGTCTCGATGGCCATGTGCGAGGTCACGCGCCTCGGGCGATCATGCCGTAACCGGCGCGGCCGCCACGAGGATCAGGCGCGTGTCGCTTCCGAACGGGCCCCCCTCGAGGTTGCCGTAGCAGGCAATGTCTCCGAAGCCGGACTCGCCCAGTATCCGGACCAGCTCGGTAACGGAGTAGGCCCGCCAGTGGATGCTGCGGGTGTGCGCCGGGCCGCTTGCCGGTAGATAGGTGTGGACGAGCTCGACCGTGCCGGCGACCCGGTCGATCCGGGTCTCGGCCAGGAGGACGGCGCCGTCGCCCAGTGGGTACCACTCGCGCCACGGGCTTCGGGGCGGCAGGCGGTCGCGGTGGTTCGTCTCGATGACGAGACGGCCGCCCGGACGCAGGACGCGCCGGATCTCGCGCAGCACGCGCCGGTCCGCATCCTCGCCGGTGTAGCCCAGCGAGCTGTGGAGTGTCAGGGCCCCGTCGAACGCTCCGTCCGCCAGGGGGATCTCACGGTAGTCACCCCGGACCAGACGTGGCTCGCGTGCGGTGTCTCGCCGGCGTCGCGCCTCGTCGAGCTGCGAAGCGGAGCGATCGAGCCCGACGACGCGGTAGCCCTCCGCGGCGAGCGGCACCGCGTGGCGGCCGTATCCGCATGGCACGTCGAGGACACGTGACCCCGGGGGAAGCTCGGCGAGCCGTGCCGCGGCGAGCACCTCGGCGCGGGAGCGGTCGGCGGGCTGGAGGGGCGCGTAGGTGAGGACGTAGTGCGCGTCGAAGAACGCCTCCCAGGGCTCGGGAGTCACCGGGCGGTCGTGATCCACTGGCCGTCGCGCGGCACCCGGCGGACCCGAGGCGCCGGCTGGGGCACCTCGGGTCGCGGCCGGCTCAGAACTTCTGGGTGTCGCCCGGGTTGATCGGGAAGACCTGCGTGGTCGTCTGGCCCAGGGCCTGCTGGTACTCCTGGGGCGTGCCCTTCAGGACCGGGAACGTTCCGTAGTGGAACGGGATGGCGAAGCGCGGCTTGAGCATCTCCTTCGTTGCGTACGCGGCGTCTCGCGGGTCCATGACGAAGTGGCCGCCGATCGGGATCATCACGAGGTCTGGCTTGTAGTACTCGCCGATCAGCCGCATGTCGCCGAACAGGCCCGTATCGCCCATGTGGTAGATCTTGAACCCGTTCTCCACCTCGACGATGAAGCCGCAGGGCTCGCCGCCGGGGTAGGTCGTGCTCTTCTTGGTGGCCGGGTCCGTCACGGTCACCTCGGACGAGTGCTCCGCGCGAACCTGGGTGATGGTGATCTGCGGCCCCAGCGGCTGGACCCGCCCGCCCTTGCCGAAGCGAACGGCCTTCTCGGCCTTGACCCAGCCGAGGTCGACCAGCGTGGCCAGGAGGCCAGCCGGCCCGAGCACGGGCGCCCCCGTCCGATCGGCGAGATCCTTGACGTCGCCGACGTGGTCGCCGTGGCCGTGCGTGACGAGGATCACGTCGACCTTGCCGAGCGCGTCCAGGTTCTTGAAGGCGGCCGGCGTCTTCGGATTGTTGGTGAGGAACGGGTCGATCACGATCACCTTGCCGCTCGGGGTCGTGATCTTCGTGGTCGCCTGACCGAGCCAGTGGATCTCTGTCTGGGCGGACTGAGCCCAGGTGGGCTCGGCCGCGAGCGCCCAGGTGAGCGCCCCGGCGCTGAGCTTGAGGAAGTCGCGTCGCTCCAGGTCCATGAAATCGCCCTCCTCTAGGTGTCGACGGTTTCAGGCAGGGTTGCGTTCACGGGATCCTCTTCCCAGCTTCATGCGGGTCTCCCGCGGGACTATACCATCGGCCCGTCGGCGAGCCAACGAGAGGCAGGTCCTTGCCGTGGCGCCGATAGACCCTGGGCAGGGAACGCGGTACCCTCGGCCGGTCCGTCCGACTCGCGTCGCGGGAGGTCACCCATGAGCCAGGATCATCGCGCCATTGTCGCCCACATCCGCTCGGCGCCCGCCGCCCTCGCGGAGGCGGTGGCCAGCGTGCGGCCCGGCCAGGAGGACCGATCGCCCCGGGCGGGTGAGTGGTCGGTCCGGGAGACGCTGATCCACGTCCGGAACGTGGTCGTGATGGTCTACGGTCTCCGGATCCGCCGGCTGCTCTTCGAGCGGGACCCGGTCTTCGCCGACTACGACGAGGAGACCTTCCGCCGGGAGGACCTCGCGCGGCGGGAGCCCGTCGAGGACCTCGTGCGCATGATCACCGCCGAGCACGAGCAGATCGCCCGCCTCCTCGACGGCCTGCCGGCCGATCGGTGGCCGCGGGCGGGGCGGCATCCGGAGCTCGGGCCCATGTCGATCGCATCGCTGGCGGGCCAGATCGGACCGCACACCGAGGAGCACGCCGGGCAGATCCGCGACATCGCGCGCGTCGTCTGACGGCCGACCGGGCTACCGGCCCGGGACGCGGGTCCCGCGCACGCACAGGAGTCGCAGCTCGGCGGCGGCGGAGCTCGCCGTCACCCGCACGTGACGAGCCGGAGTCGCCGCGAGCGCGACCTCCACCAGCCTGTCCGAGGCGGCGAAGAGCGTCCGTCCGGCCCACCCCCACGGCGGGACTGCGCGCCCGCCGTCCACGGTCTGCCAGGCCAGGCCGTCTGGCGAGACGGCGACCTGGACCACCGGCAGCCTGGCGCCGGGCTCGGCAGGGTGCCAGAGCCGCATGCCGGAGACGAGCATCTCGTCACCGAGCGCGGCCTCCAGCACGGCGCGCTGGCCGCTCCCACCGGCGGCGGGCTCCCGCGTAGCGTCGCGGCGCGCCGCGGGGCGGCACGGGTCCGTCGACGCGAGCGGCGAGAGGACACGGACGAGCGCGTGATCACCGAGCGGCTCCGCCACGTACCGCGCTCCCGCCGCCTCGAAGCGCGCGCGTAGCTCGGGGAGATCCTCGAGCGGCACGAGCAGGCCGTCGTGGGCGCGCAAGCGGACCGGGCTGGCGAGCCACTCCGGCGGCGCCGCGCCGTGGTTGTCGACCACGCCGTTGGCGACCAGCGTCGACACGGCGCCTCGCGTGGCCAGACTGACGCGTGCGGACGCCACGGGGTCGGCGAGGAGCCGGTCGAGCCCCTGGGCGCTCAGGCGCTCGACGAGCCGCTCCGTGCTCACTCGGCCCGGTGGCGCGTCGGGGACGGCCTCGTAGACCTGGAGCTCGGCCACCCCCCATGGACGGTCCCGGAACGCCTCCACCGGCCCCGCGCGAAGATAGCGGAGCGGCCTGGGCCTCCCGGCGACCTCGAGCCAGCCGTTCCGGGGGCGGAACACGGGGCGGCCGTCCGCCACGAACGTGGGGCGCCGTGCGACCGTGGGGACGACGCCGAGCGTCTCCCAGCGGATCCCGTCAGCCGAGCCCGAGAGGCGGAGGGGGCGCACCTCCGTGGTCGGCACCGACGGCCAGAAGATGACGCGGGCGACGTCGTGCGAGCGTCCGAGGTCCAGCACGAACGGGTCGAGCGGGCCGTCCGGGCGCGCGCGAGGCCAGACGGTGGCGAGGTCGCCGTCCGCCAGGGAGGGCGGCGCCGCGGGGTCTCCCGCCACGCGCCAGCCGTCTCGGGGCACCATCCGGTACCCGCGGGCAGGAACGCGGACGTCCTCGAACAGCTGCCACCCGGGGAGCGGCGTCCGCTGCCACGTGGCGCCGACGGCGGCGAGGTCCGAGGCCACCCCGTCCGCGTACGGCCCGGCCAGGACGTCGATCCGCTGGGCCGCATCGGCCGCAACCGCATTGGGGATGTAGACGTCGCGGGCCACCACCGACACCGTGGGACGGTCCAGGAGGAAGGCCCAGCCGAGCGCTCGCATGGTGTCGTCGACGTAGAGCGCCTCGACCGGTCTGGCGGCCAGGGCGTGGCGGACACCCTCGCGCGCCGCGATCGCCTCGGCTTGCCGCGCGCGCATCACCGGGGACAGCGGCCAGAAGAACCCGGCGTTCGTCCATGTGGCGAAGAGCAGGAGGAAGGCCAGCAGGCCAGCTCCCACCGCCCGCGACCACCGGCTCGCCCGCACGACCAGCGCGCCCGTGAAGACGAGCAGCGGGATGTAGGCCGGCAGCGCGTACCGGGAGGCGTGGCCACGGTCCCCCGCATGGCTCGAGACGTACACGGCGCCGAGCGACGCTGCGAGGGTGAGCAGCAAGAGCCCGAGCCCCCAGAATCGCGCGCTCGGCTCGGCTCGGCGGCGCCAGCGCGAGAGCTGGCCGAGGGCCCACGCGACGCCGAGGACGTAGATCACGCAGTTCAGCGCGAGCGCCGCCCGGCGCAGCGGCGTGCTGGCCGTCCAGTAGTAGGTTCCCAGCAGACGCAGGACCACCTCCGTCCAGAACTCCCGGAGGCCTGCGAGGGACAGGTCGACGCCGGCGCGGAAGAAGTAGGCGACCGACTCCGGCTTGCCCGGGGCGTGGTCCCCGTGAACGGCGTAGAAGAGCCAGGCCGGCAGCGCCCCCAGCAGAAAGCCGCCCGCCAGAAGCGCGCCGCCGCGCCCGAAGAAGCGGCGCGGGTCCCGGAGCGCGAGCAGCACCAGACCGGGCGCCAGGATTCCCACCACCTTGAGGCTCGTCCACGCGGCCAGTCCCCCGAGGAGCCCGAGGACGCCCATCGCCCGGGCCCGGGCGGGCTCGGACTGGGCGGTGAGCGCGACGAGGGCCAGGAGGAGCAGCCAGACCCCGAAGACGTTTGTCTCGAAATGAGGCTCCGCCACCGTGCTCCAGTACGTGAGGAGGAAAGGCGGCACCGCCGCCAGGGCCAGCGCCGCGCGGCCCGTGGGCTCGTCGACGATGCGCCGGCCGAGCAGATAGAGGCCGAGCGGAAAGAGGAGCGACCAGGCGATCGCGTTCAGGCGGACCAGGAGCGCCGAAGGCCCGAACATGGAGAGCGCCGGGACGAGATGGATGCCGTTCAGGGAGCCCATGTAGGTCTGGCGGTAGAAGAAGACGGGGAAGTTCTCCCCGGCCAGGTAGT
This sequence comes from uncultured Candidatus Rokubacteria bacterium, assembly GCA_963812945.1. Lineage (GTDB taxonomy): Bacteria > Methylomirabilota > Methylomirabilia > Rokubacteriales > DASRDR01 > DASRDR01. The sequence goes on from CAWEXD010000008.1 coordinate 960,772, forward strand.
GCTTGGCGATGAGGGCGACCGTCGCGTCCTCGCCGGACAGGGTCCCGTAGAACATCGCGCTCACGCGCACGACGGCGGCGAGCGCGAGCAGGGCTCCGACCGCGGCCCAGCGCCGGCGGGCGCTCGGGCCGCTCGCCATCAGGTCCCCCGCCGGAGCCGGGGGTCCAGCAGGTCCCGCAGGCCATCGCCCAGGAGGTTGAACGCGAGCACCGTCAGCGAGATGGCCGCCGAGGGCCAGAGGAGCGGCAGGGCGGAGAGCTGCATGAACCGTCCGGACTGTTCGACCATGCGCCCCCAGGAGGGCGCGGGGGGCGGGGGCCCCAGGCCGAGGAACGACAAGCCCGACTCGAGCAGGATGGCATGGCCCGCGGCGAGCGAGGCCTGCACGAGGATCGGCGCGACGATGTTCGGCAAGATCGCCCGGCCCACGACCCGCGCCGCCGACGCGCCCAGCGCCCGGGCGCTCTCCACGTACTCGAGCTCGCGGATGGCGAGCGTGCTCGCATGCACCACCCGGGTGAAGCGCGGCACGTAGAGGACGCCGATGACCAGGATCAGGTTGCGGAGCGAGGGGCCGAGGAACGTCACCACGAAGATGCCGAGGAGGATCGGCGGGAAGCAGAGGAGGCCGTCCATCACCCGCATGATGCCCGTCTCGACCGGGCCACGGCTGTAAGCGGCGACGCTGCCGAGGAGCGTGCCCGCCGTGGCCGCGACGGCCACGCTCGACAGCCCCACCGCCAGGGTGATGCGCGCCCCGCGGAGGAGCCGGCTCCACAGGTCCCTCCCGAACTCGTCGGTCCCGAGCAGATGGGCGAAGCTCGGGGGCTGGGCCTTGGCGCGCGGGTTCAGCGCGTTGGGGTCCGCCGGCGCCAGGACGGGGGCGAAGACGGCCGCCAGGAGCAGGAGCGCCACCGCCGGGCCGGCGACCAGCACCTGGCGCGAGCGTAGCCAGACTCGCCGGGGCCTGCTCGCGGCCTCCGCGCGCAGCGGCGCGGCGGTGAGGGTGGACGGAGTCGTGCTCACGGGGATGGCGCGTCAGCCATAGCGGATGCGGGGGTTCAGGAGGGCGTAGCAGAGATCGGTCAGGAGGTTCACGGCCACGAAAAGCGTGGATCCGAGCAGGACCACCCCCTGGATCACCGGGTAGTCCCGGGTGCCGAGGGCGCTCAGGAGGAGCGCGTTCATTCCCGGCCAGCTGAAGATGTACTCCACCAGCACCGCGCCCGCGAACATCGAGCCGACCTGGAGCCCGACGATGGAGGCGACCGGGAGGAGCGCGTTCCGGAGGACGTGGCGCCACGCCACGGCCCGCTCGGCGAGCCCCTTGGCCCGGGCCGTGCGCGCGAAGTCTCGCGCGGCCTCCTCCAGGTAACTCGACCGGGTCATCCGCATCACGGTGGCCAAGGGCGCGACGGCCAGCGCGAGCGCCGGTAGCGCCAGGTGACGCAGGAACCCGGCGGGATTCTCGCCGAGCGGGACGTAGCCCGCCGGCGGGAGCCACCCGAAGCGGAGCGAGAAGACGAGGACCAGCAGCATGCCGACGACGAAGACCGGCATCGAGAAGCCGGTCAAGGCGAGGGCCGAGGCCGCCGGATCTGCGAGCTGCCCGCGGCGCCGGCCGGCGAACATCCCCAGGGGAACGCCGATGGTCACCGCCAGCGCCGTGGCCGGGACCACCAGCTGGAGCGTGCGTGGAAGCCGGTTGGCGAGGTCGCGCGCGACGGAACGGTCGTCGAGGAGCGAGGTGCCCAGGTCGCCCCGGCCGACGCGGGCGAGCCAGGACAGGTACTGGGCGACCAGCGGGCGGTCCAGCCCGAGTCGCGCGCGGACGCGGGCCAGCTGCTCCGGGCTCGCCTGGGCGGAATCCCCCCCCAGGATGAGGATCGCCGGGTCACCCGGGAGGAGGTGGATCGAGAAGAAGAGGACCGTCGCGACGACCCACAGGAGGACGAGCGCCAGCCCGAGCCGGCGCAGGAGGTAGATCCACACGAGGCGGGAGTGGCCCCGGGGCCTAGATCACGCCTTTCCGGAACGAGCGCTTGGCCGCGATGCGCCCGTCCCGGAGGGCGAGGACGTCGCAGCCGTAGACCTCGTAGCGCGTGCCGCCGTGGGGGGTGCCGCTCGTGATCCACTCGACCACGGCCAGCTCGGGATGGGCGAAGTGGCGGATCTCGTCCCAGCGCACGTCGGGGATCCGCGTGAACATGCCGTGCAGGAACTCGCGCACGGCCGGCTTGCCCACGATCCGGGTGCCCCAGAGCTCCTTGCCGAACGACGCCTCGAACACCACGTCGTCCGTCATCATCGCGAGGATCCCGTCCATGTCGTGCCCGTTCCAGACGGTGTTGAAGCGGTCGACGAAGGCCTCGCCGTCGAATCCCATCGATCAGCCCTCCCGGTACACGTACTTGAGCCCCCCGAGGCTCTTGTTGCCGAGCGCGCCGGGGAGCCGCGCGTAGCCTCCGAACGTGGCGAGATGCGCCTCGGCCTGGGGCCGCCAGTGGAGGAATACCCACGGGGCCAGCTCCACGATCCGCTGCTCCGCCTGCGCGTAGACCGCCGCGCGCTTCGCCTGGTCCCCCGTGCCTCGGCCTTCGGCGAGGAGCTTGTCCAGCGCCGCGTCGCTGAACTCGACGGCCCGGGCATACGACGCGCCCCCGGTGCCGAAGAAGGCCGTGTAGTAGTCGGGATCGGGCCAGGGCAGGCTGAACCCGTCCATCATCATCTGGTACTCGCCGGACACGCGCTTCCGCTGCTGGGTCGGGACGTCCATCGGCTTCAGCTCGACCTGCGTGAACCCCGCCTTCTGGAGCTGGGTCACGATGATCTGGGCCGAGTCCATGTGGACGGAGAGCGTCGTCGAGTCGAACACGATCTTGGTCGCGCCGGGGTTGACACCGGCCTCGGCGAGGAGGCGCTTGCCCCTCGCGGGGTCGTGGGACCAGGTTCCCTGGAGCGCCTTCGGGAACGCCCAGTGCCCGTCGGGGATCAGCCCCGCGCCGAACGGGCGGCCGATGCCGCCCCAGGCCAGCTCGATGATCTCCTTGCGGTCGACGAGATAGTTCAGCGCCTGGCGGACCTTCACGTTGTCGAAGGGCGGGCGCTTTGGATTCATGCGGATGACGTTGAACGTGTCGTAGCCCACGTGGACCTTGATCTGGGCGTTCTTCTCGAGGCCCTTGATCTCCTGCCAGGGGATGTACTCCGCGAGGTCCACGCTTCCCGTCACGAGCGCCTGGACGCGAACGTCGTCCTTGGCCACGGTCGCGAGCTCGATCCGGTCGAGGTAGGGATACGGGGACTCCCAGTAGTCGGGGTTCTTGACGAGGGCGTAGCGCACCCCGGTCTCGAAGGGGCCCAGCTTGAAGGGCCCGGTGCCGCTGGCCGCCTTCTTGAGGTCTCCGCCGCCCGCAACCCACTTGCTGTCGGCGATGACGGCTTCACCCGCGGCGAGGAGCTCGAGGAACGGCGCGCTGGGCTGCTTGAGCGCGATCCGGACCGTGGAGGGGTCGACGACCGTGACGGCCTCGACGACCTCGAACTCCTTGGACCGCGTCGCGTTGGTGGCCGGCGCCTGGATCCGCTCGATGTTCCACTTGACGTCGTCCGCGGTGAACGGGTTGCCGCTGTGGAACCGGACGCCCTTCCGGAGATGGAGGACGAAGGTCGTCGGGTTCGGCGTTTCCCAGCGTACGGCGAGCCCCGGCTCCAGCACGCCCTTCGTCGAGTACCGGAGGAGACCCTCGTAGACGTTGGCCTGGAACGAGTAGGTCGTGGCGCCGTAGTTGATGTGCGGGTCCCAGCCCGTCGGGTCGCGGAGGAGCGCAACCTTCAGGGTGCCCCCGGGCTTCGGGGCCGCCTCGCCGGGCTGTCCGGCGGATCCGAGGAGACACAGCAGGGCCCCGAGGGCCCCCAGCGTGCGCACTCGCATGACGTCGACCTCCGTCCGAGGAGTCGAGCCGGCGACCTCGCGAGGCGCGGGCCGGCGGTCTGTTGCCGAGCCTATCGGGACAATACGCGCCCCGTCAAGGGCACCGGACCTGCTGATTCGCATGTGTGGGTGCCACGCGCTTTTTGGCGGTCGACGTTGTGCGATATACTGGCCGCCATCGGGCGTGCCGTGGGAGAGTCCACCAGGCGGCTGCTCGGGGGGCTCCGCTGCCCCGCCACTGAATTCGGCTTCTCGTTCGCGTGATGACCTGGCCCATCCTCGGTGCTCTGACGCTGGGAGCGCTGGTTCGTCTCGCGCTCCTTGCCATCCCGGGCGCCTGGTTCGACGAGGCGACGACGGGCCTCATGGGGCTGGCCGTCCTCCGTGGCCAGTTTCCTGTCTACTTTTTCGGTCAGCCGTTCATGGGAGCCCTCGACGCCTACCTCGCGGCACCGGTATACCTGGTCCTTGGCACCTCGTTCGCCACCCTGAAGCTGCTGCCGGTGCTGCTGTCCATCGCCTGGATGGGGTTGGCTGCGCGTCTGGCGTGGCATGTGGCTGGGCCCTGTGCGGCGTGGTGGACGGCGATCCTCCTGGTGATACCTCCCGACTTTCTGCTCTATTGGGCACACCAGGCCCGCACCCACTACCCTCTCGGGCTTGTTCTCGGCACACTCGCCCTTCTCCTCGCACACCGGGCCGCATCGGCGCCATGGCCGCGCGCCGCCTTTCTCTTCTGGCTCTTGGGCCTGGTGCTCGGACTCGGCTTCTGGACGAACTTCCTCGTGCTCGTGTTTTTCCCGTCGGTGGCCGTCCTCGCGACCCGCGGCGGGGTGCGTCGGTTCGTGGCGGGCGCGCTCCGTGTGATTCCGGCGTTCGCCCTGGGGAGCCTCCCGCACTGGCTGTACGGACTCCCCCACGGCACCGCGATCCCGCCGGCTGGCGAGACGCTGCCGCTCGGGGCCATGCTCTCGCACCTCGACGTGTTCCGCCGGGTCTCCTGGCCCATTTTGGTCGGTGTGCCGGCTGGTCTGCGTCTCACGTGGGCAGGGGCCGCCCTGGCCGTGGCCCTCGCCATGCTGTACGGTGCCGCCTTGTTCGACGCCGTGCGCCGTAACCGAGATCGAGCCCCTGCGGGGCAGTGGTTGGGCGTGGCGCTCGTGGTTTTGGCGGCCGTCAACCTCACCGCGGTCGTGGGAACGGTCTATGGACGGATCCTAGACGACCACGACCAGCGGTATCTTCTCCCGGCCTATTGTGCGCTGATGCCGCTCCTGGGAGCCTGGCTCGCCCGGCTTCGCACCGCCCGAGCGATCCTGCTTGGCGCCGCCGTGGTCTTCGTGCACGTGGGAGGCGCAGCGACGCGAACGCTCGAGAGCTTTGCCCCGACGCTCGCCGCAACCGAGGCCGCTCGGGCGGAAGCGTGGCAGAGGGCGGCGGGCAAACTCGCTGCGGAGGGGCCCCGTCACATCTACGATCAGAAGCAGTCGAGCCGCCTACTCACGTTCCTGTCCGGGGGACGTGTGATCTTCTCGAACCCGTACGAGGAGATCGTAACCGAGCAAGCCCTCGCCGTCGACGGGATGCCGAGAGTCGGCTGGTCGGTGGGATCCCGAGCGCTGGAAGCGAGCTTGGGCGCCTTGGGAGTGCGGTTTCTGCGTCGAGAGCTCGATCCCCGGAGGGCCGTCTACGTCGATTTCGAGGTGGCGGATCATCGCCTGGTGGAGCTTGACCCGAGTCTGTTCCGTGTCGACGCGAGCGAAGCTTCGGACACGAGCAACTCGGTGGCGGACCGCCGTGCGGATACGCTCTGGAGGACAGCGGGCCTGCAGCAGGGGGGTGAGTGGTTGCGTGCCGACCTCGGTACGACCGCCCAGGTCGCTCTCATCCGCTGGATACCTGGCACCTTCCAGGAGGTTCCCCGCGGCATCCGGCTGGAAGCGTCCGTCGACGGTATCGCTTGGCGCGTGCTGGTCGAGCTACCGGAGTACCAAGGGCCGCTCTATTGGTCGGCTGGCCGGCCCATGCAGCGCGTCCGGAGCGGCCGTGTCGAGCTGCGGGTGCCGCCGACGCCAGCGCGCCACCTGCGGATCACGCAGACCGGGCGGGATGAGCGATGGGGCTGGACGGTCCGCGAAGTCTTCGTCTACGCCGACGCGCAAGGGCCTCCATCCGCCGACGGCACCGTGGAGGGCCAGGTCCTTGCACGAGGCTTGCGCGATGCCGGCGTCACGCGGCTCTACGCCGATCACGGCTGGGCCAGCCGGGTAGCGCTCGCCGAGCCTTCGATCCGCATCCCCCCGGCGAATCTCTACCTCGATAACCATGGCTTCGTGGGTCCGGCCGCGGACGTGCTCCCGCCGTTCCACTGGGCGCCGGGGACTGGCGTCCTCCTCGAGCCGGCGGACGCTCCGGGCTTCGTGCTCGCTGCGCGCCGCGCTGGTCTCCAGTTCAGCGCCCGATCGCTCGCGGGCCTCGAGCTGTTCGTTCCCGCACCGTCACCCCCGCTCCCGATCCGGCCGCTGGAGGCGCGGGCGCTGACGGTCACGGCATCCCAGCGCGCCGAGCGGGCCTCCCGGGCGGTGGACGGTGACTCCTGGACCCGCTGGGCCACCAAGGGACCGCGGGCGGCGGGGGATTGGTTCCGCATCGACCTTGCGGCCCCACGGCGACTCCACACCGTTCGGTTCACCGCGACCAACCCCTCGCACCTTCCCGAAACGCTCGAGATCGAGGTCTCCGCGGACGGCACGAGCTGGCGGAAGGTGCCCGCGACCACCCACGTCGAGCGCACGCTTCGCTGGGGTGGTATCGCGCTCCTGGCCGATTCTGCCGTCGCCGTGCGTCTGGACGTGGAGGGCGTCACCGCCCGGGCGGTCCGTCTCGTACTCTCCGAGGGTCACCCGGAGGCCGCCTGGTCGATCCACGAGCTCGAGCTCCGTGCGTCCGACTGACCGTCGACGGGGACGGCGTTAGGCGTGCCGCTCGCGGAGGCGCGCGGCGGCCAGGCACATGACCTTGAGCTTCTCGTAGGCCTCGTCGAGGTCCATGGGGTTCTGGACCGACGGGGCAAAGCCGCAGTCCGGGTGGAGGACGATCCGATCCCCGTCGACGTGGCGCATGGCCGCCTCGACGCGGGCGACGACCTGGTCGACGGTCTCGACCTGTCGCTCGCAGTGGTCGATGCACCCCAGGCCGAGCCGGGGCGCGGCGGGGAAATGGGCCAGGGCCGCGAGCCCGCCGGCGGCCGGGGTGGCCAGCTCGAGCGAGATCGTGCCGACGCGAACCCGCGCGAGGGCGGGCATGATGAGGTCGTAGGACCCTTCGGTCTTGTGCTGGCGCGCGAAGTGGGCGTGACAGAGGTGGACGGATGTCTCGATGCCGGTGAGACCGTCCAGCGTCTGGTTCAGGAGGTCCGCGCACAGGTCCATCTCGTAGCGGACGTCGTCGATGCCCTCCTCGGCCCGGAACCGCGGGTCGACCAGGGTGGCGAGCCACGGCTCGTCCAGCTGCACGGTGTCGGCGCCGGCGGCGCGAACGGCCTGGATCTCCCGCCGGAGCACGCCGACGCAGTCGGCCATGAGCTTCTCGCGCGTCGGGTACGCGGCGCGTGAGTGGTCGGGGTGCCACATCCGCCGCCCGATGATGTAGGGCGACGGGAGCGTTGCCTTGACGCGGCGGTCCGTCCGCGCCCGGAGGTAGCGGATCTCCGGCGCCGCGATCTCGCGGTGGTACTCGATGGGGGCGACGACGGCCGGGTAGGGGAGGCCGCCGCTCGGGTTGATGTCAGGCCGGAACCCGCGAACGCGCTCCGCGAAGACCTTGACGTAGCTCTCGCGGCGCCACTCGCCGTCCGTGACCTCGTCCAGGCCCGCGCGCTCCTGGAGCCTGGCGGCGGTGTCGACCGCCGCGTCCAGGAGACGGTCGGCCTCGGCCTCGGCGAGCCGGCCTGCCTTCCGGTCGAGGATGACGTCACGCACCCAGGCGGGGCGCGGCAGGCTGCCGATCACGGTGGTCGGGAAGGGGTGTGCGGGCATGGGTCCTCTCGGTCCCCGTCGCAGGCTCTGTCAGACGCCCGGGCTCGCGCTCCCGCCGCGGCTCGCGTCAGGCGCGGGCCGGGCGGCGGAGGAGCTCCTCCCGGAGGCGGCGGGCCACGACGGTGGCCTCGTCACCGCGCAGGCAGTGTGGGTCCACGAGGAGCTCGCCGCGGCTGACGCGGACCATGATCGGCGGCTCGCCCCGCCGGAGCGCGTGCATCACCTCGTCGGGCGTCAGGCCGGTGGCGGCGCGGTCGATGCCGAGCAGCAGGGTGGGGGCCGTGTACACGCCGCGGTCCTCCTCCAGACGAGCCGCGACTCCCGGGATCCCGGTGACGGCGCCCAGGATCCGGCGCGCCTCGTCCTGGTGCCGCGCCCACTCCGCGTCGTGGTCGTCCTGGAGGAAGAGCTCGAGGGCGGTGACCAGGCCGATGATCGCCTCCTTGCTGACCTTGCACGGCCGCCCGATGGCGGAATTGGGCGCGCCGTTGGCCGCGGCGGCCCGGATGAGGTCCGCGCGGCCGACCAGGAGGCCGGTGTTCTGCGGTCCGCGGATCCCCTTGCCCCCGCTCACGATCACGAGGTCCGCGCCGGTCTTCGTCCAGCGCGTGAGGTGGCCGACCGGCGGGAGGGTCGACGCCGCGTCGATGATCAGCGGCAGCCCGTGGGCGTGGGCGATGACGGCCATCCGCGCGGGCCCCACGCCGCGGTCGGCGAGCCCCGGCGAGACGATGTAGATGAGCGCGGCCGTCCGCTCCCCGAGGACCGCCTCGATCGCCTCCGGCGTGCAGGCGTCGGCGTCGCCGACCTCGACCATCACGGCGCCGGCCGCGCGGAGGGCCTGGTCGTAGTGGATGCGGTCGCACCGCTGGATGACGATCTCGTTGCGCATGCCGGCCGTGTCCGGAAGCCGCCGGATGCGGTCCGGGTCGTCGCCGGCGATGCACGCGGCGGCGGCGAGGAGGAGTCCGCCCGCCGAGCCCGAGGTCACGTGAGCGCCGTCGACGCCGACCAGGCGCGCGATGTGCGCGCCGGCCCGGGCGTTGAGCTCGCCCATGTCCACGAACGCGCCGGCCGCCTCGGTCATGGCGTCGAGCACGGGCTTCGGCATGAGCGAGCCGCTCGCCATCGTGTTCATGCCTCGGGCGTTGATGATGGGCCGCACACCGAGCCGCGCGTAGACGTCCATGTGGGTCCTCCCGCGGGATATTTTGGGCGGACCGTGCGCCCAGTCAAGGGCCAATCGGTACGATTGGCGTCGGGCCCCGTCGGGTCCGGACCACCCCGCGCCGGGCCGCTGCGCCGTCGGCTGCTACAATGAACAGCTGTGCCGGGCGTCCGCGGAGCCCGCGTAGAGGAGATACTTCGTGCCCGATCGTGATCTCTGCTTCACGCCGGCGACCGAGCTCGCCCGGCTGTACCGGGCCCGGAAGGTCTCCCCCCTCGAGGTCATGCAGGCGGTCCTGGCCCGGATCGACGCCGTCAATCCGCGGGTCAACGCGTACGTCACGCTGGCCCGGGAGTCCGCCCTCGCCGCCGCGCGGCGGGCGACGGCGGCCCTCCGCCGGGGTGGGACGCTCCCGCCGCTCTTCGGGATCCCGCTGTCGATCAAGGACCTCACGCCCACGAAGGGCATCCGCACCACCTGGGGCTCGAAGATCTTCGAGCATCACGTGCCGTCCGAGGACGCGCTGGCGGTCGCGCGCCTGAAGGCGGCCGGCGCCATCGTCGTCGGCAAGACCAACACCCCGGAGTTCGGGGCCGGGGGGAACACCTTCAACGCGGTGTTCGGCGTGACGCGCAATCCCTGGAACCTCGCGCTCACGTGCGGTGGGTCGAGCGGCGGCGCGGCGGTTGCCCTGGCCACCGGGATGGGTCCGCTCGCGCAAGGCTCGGACCTGGGTGGGTCACTGCGCACGCCGGCGGCCTTCTGCGGCGTGGTGGGGTTCCGCACGACGCCCGGGCTCGTCCCGGTCTACCCGCGGGAGCTGGCGTGGGACTCGCTGGCGGTGTCGGGACCGATGGCGCGTACGGTCGCCGACACGGCGCTGATGCTGTCGGTCATGGCCGGACCGGACGACCGCGCCCCGCTCTCCTACGACGTCGACACGCGCGCGTTTCCGGCGGCGGTCCGCCGGCCCTCGGTCCGAGGCTGGCGCGTGGCCTGGACGCCCGATCTCGGCGGGCTCATCCCGGTGGACGCCGAGGTCGCCCGGGTGGCCGCCGGCGCGAGCCGCGTGTTCCGGTCGCTCGGCGCCCGGGTGGCCACCGCGTCGCCGTCCTTCGCGGAGCTCCACGACGTCGTGCTCGGCACGCGCGGTCTGTTCATGGCGGCGCTCCACGCCGACCGCCTCGAACGGTGGCGCGGAGAGATGCAAAAGGGGCTGGTCTGGAACATCGAGCAGGGCCTCGGGCTCACCGCGCGCGACATCGGCCGCGCCGAGAAGCTTCGAACCGCGCTGTGGGATCGGGTGCGGCGCTTCATGGAGCGGTACGAGCTCCTGGTGCTGCCGACGGTGGCGGTCAAGCCATTCCCGGTCGAGCAGCCCCATCCGACGGAGCTCGACGGGAAGTTGATGGCGGACTACACGCAGTGGTTCTTCCTCACGTACGCGATCACGGTGACGGGCCTGCCGGTGATCTCCGTTCCGGCCGGCTTCACCCGCGACGGCCTCCCGGTGGGGATCCAGATCGTCGGGCGCCGGCGCCAGGAGGCGGCGGTGCTGCGCGCGGCGGCGGCGTTCGAGGCGGCCGCACCCTGGGCGCACGGGATCCCGCCCGTCGTCGCGGAGAGCGCGAGGGCATGAGGCCGCGCGGGCTCCGGATCCTCTCCGCCAACCTCGCGAACGGCCGGGCCGACGTCGATGGGTTCGCGGCCCTGGTGGAGGCGGTCGATCCCGACGTGGTCACGGCTCAGGAGCTCGTTCCCGAGCACGCCGACGCGCTCGCCCGGCTCCTCCCGTTCGGCAAGCTGGAGCCGGCGCGCGACCACAATGGCATGGGGATCGCGCTGAAGGCGCCCGGGAGCGTGCGGCTGTTCGAGCTGCCGTACCGCTCGGCGTACGTCGCCGAGCTGCCCTGGTCCGGGGACGGCGGGGACGGCGAGCCGATCGAGGTCCTGAACGTGCATCTCGCGGCCCCGCACGTGCACCCGATCGTCCAGCGGCTGTGGGATCGCCGGGGCCAGATTCGCGCGATCGTCGCGCATCTCGAGGCGACGCCTCGGCGCCGCCGCGTGTTGATGGGGGATCTCAATGCCACGCCCCTCTGGCCTGCGTACCGGCGACTCCGGGAGCGGCTGGACGACGGGGCGGTGCAGGCGGCCCGCCGCAGCGGGCGCCGGCCGGGACGCACGTGGGGCCCGTGGTCCGGGTCGGTGCGGCTCCTCCGGATCGACCACGTCCTGCTGCAGGGGCTCGTCGCCACGGAGACGCGCGTCCTGCCCCTCCGGGGCAGCGACCACAGCGCCCTCGTCGCGGACCTCGCGCCTACCGAGCCGTAGCGGTCTTCGCCGGCCGGATGGCGTCAGGCCGTCGGCGCGGGACCGAGACCCGGCCCGCGGGCGAAGAGCTCGTCCCAGAGCTGCAGGGACAGGACGCCGAACAGCCTCAGCCCGCGCTTGGCGCGGCCGGAGCGATGGAGCGCGAGGGCCGAACCGACCGCCGCGGGATCGAAGTAGCCGGTCCGCCGGAGCTCGGCGGGCGAAAGCAGGGCTGCCGCGAAGGGCGGGAGCGGCTCGCGGAACCACTGCTGGATCGGGACGGCGAGCCCGCGCTTCGGGCGCCTGCGGATCTCGTCGGGCAGGACGTCGCGTAGCGCCTCACGCAGCACGCGCTTCTCCATCCGCCACCACAGCTTGACGCCCGCCGGCATCGCCGTGGCGAGCGCGATCACCTCGGGGTCCAGGAACGGGACCCGTGCTTCGACCCCGCGAGCCATCGATGGCCGGTCGAGCGCCGGCAGGATCAGTCCCGGGAGCCGCGTGGTCAGCTCGACGTACTGGTGCTGGGCGGTCCGGCTCCAGCGCGAGAAGCGGTCGGGGAGTGGAGCCGGCTCGAGCGGCTCCTGTCGTGTCAGCGCCTCGCGGAGGTCGGGCGAGAGGACCGCCATCGACTCGCCCTCGCGGAAGAGTCGAATCAGCTCGGCGTGACGCGCCGGGGCCGGCAGCCCAGCCGCGGCGAGCGCCCGGTAGAGGTGTGGGCGCCAGGCCCGGAGGCCGAGCGCCGTGCCGAGGACGCGGCGGACCGGTGCAGGCACTGGCGCGAGCGGGCCGACCCAGCGGTCATGCCGGAACCACGGGTAGCCCCCGAACAACTCGTCCGACCCCTCCCCGGTGAGGACCGCCTTGACCTGCCGGGCGGTCGCCTCGGCCAGGACAAGTCGCGGGATCTCGAGCCCCGACATCGAGGGTGTCTCGGCATGCCAGACGGCTCCGGGCAGGCGCGCCAGGGCATCGCGCCCGCACAAGACGCGCTGACTGGCCAGGCCGAAGGTCGGGAAGCGGTCGAGCGTGGTCCGGCGCCCGATCTCGTCTACCTCCGGGTATGCGAAGCCCACCGAGAAGGCCGGAACCGGCGGCGGTACCGCGCCCCGTATGAGGCTTGCCACACCGCTCGAGTCCACCCCGGCGCTGAGCCAGATGCCGATCGGGACGTCGCTCCGCGCGTGGAGCCGCACGCTGGCGTCGAGCGTGGCCCGAAGCGCGTCGGCCCAGCCGGCCAGTCCCATGGGGCGGCCGGGGTCCCGGGCGTCCGGGAACTCGAGGTCCCACCACCGCCGGAATGTTGCCTGCCCGCGCTCCCAGACGAGGTAGTGGCCCGGCGGCACCTGGCGTATCCCGGCGAACAGGGTGCGCGGGTCGCGGACGAATCCCAGTGTGAACAGGTCGCGCACGGCTTCGAGGTCCAGGCGGCGGTCGAGGGTGGCGCCTCCGTCGTCGTCACCGACCCGGTCCGCTGCGAGCAGGGCCTTCTGCTCCGAGCCGAACCAGAGACCGCTCCGGTCGATCGCATAGTGGAGGGGCTTGATGCCGAGGCGGTCCCGGGCCAGGAGGAGGCGCCGCGCGGGGGCGTCCCAGAGGGCCAGGGCGAACATCCCGCGCAGCGCCGCCAGGCACTCGATCCCGCGCTCCTCGTAGAGGTGGACGATCACCTCGACATCCGAGCCAGTCCGGAACCGGTGTCCACGGGCGGCGAGCGCGTCCCGCTGGGCCTCGAATCCGTAGATCTCGCCGTTGCAGATTACGACCACGGTCCCGTCCTCGTTCGCGATCGGCTGCTGCCCGCCGGCCGGGTCGATGATCGCGAGTCGGCGGACACCGAGCCCGACGCCGGGCCCGCGCCAGAAACCCACGCCGTCGGGTCCGCGGTGGCGCACGGCCTCCGTCATGCGCCCCAGCAGGCCCTCGGGGGCCGGGCGCTGCGGATCCGACCAGGCGACCCCTGCAATCCCGCACACGTGACCGGTTCCTCCTTCGGGGCAGCCGGTTTTGACGCCGCTCGTCGCTCCGTGGCATAGTACTGCCCACGCGAAAGGGGGGACACCATGTCAACGGAACCCCAGACCGACACCACCCCGCCGGAGCCCAGCCGCTACGAGCCGCCGCGCATCGAGATTCAGCTCACGGCCGATGCGCTCGAGCGCGAGATCCTGTACGCGGGTGAGCCATCCGGCCCGGAGCCCTGATCCCGGGCGAGGCGTGACCGCCGGGGGCACCAGCCGACCGCGAGCGGGCACGGCGGCTGTCAGGGAGTGAGCTTGGCCGGGCTCCTCATGGCCCGTAGCGCGGCCACGGTCTCGGCGGCCTCCCGACCCTTGGCCTCGATGAGGTCGAGCAGCTCTTCCGGGGTGCGGCGGTCCTCCTGGCTGCGGGCGTTGGGATTGACCGCCTTGAGGTCGTGGTTCCGCGTTGCCCTTCTGTTGGCGGGGTGAAAACAGGCCCAGCTCGCTATTCGCGTGCACAGCCAGACGCGATGATAGCGTGGCCACCGGTTCTCGAGCGCCGAGCTCCCCGCTGAACGCTTGTCGCGGCGGCGCGGCGGGCGGGCTACCGTCGGGATGGTCCGGCCTGATGCCTGCGGCGGGGCCTCGTCACTCGACCGCGGGCGGCCGAGTGGTGCCCGCGAGGCGCTCGCGGACCATGGCGATGTGGAGCCGGAGCGTGTAGAGCGAGTCGCTGTAGTAGAGCGGAACCTGGAGGTGGCGGGCCTTGTCCTCCAGCCGCTCGAGCCCCGCGTTCAGCGCTTCCCGCGAGGTCCCATCCTTTTCGAGATCAATGAGGTCTCGGTACATCCGGACGATGCGCCGGCGGACGTTCCAGGCGTACAGGGCGGGCATGAGGCGGAACAGGGGATACATCAGGCCGACGACGGGGATGAGGAAGACGAGGGCCCGGCCGATCGCGACCGCGAGCCAGAAGGGCAGGTGACGCTGAAGGAACGGCCGGCCTGAGCGGAAGTACTGGCGCGCCTCGTCGGTCAGGGGCAGGTCGACCGCTTCCGCGGCCGGAAATTGCCTCGTCTGGTGGAAGATTCCCGGCCCGGAATGGACCTGCTCCGCCGCATCGAGGAGCAAGGACTGGATCGCGGGGTGCAAGTCCTTGCGCACCACCAGGCTGGCCTTCGGCGCGAAGAGGGTGGCCGCCGCCGGCGGCCGGTTCTTCGCCATGTCTCCCGCGCCTGCGGGCACCGTGAGCTTGCTGAGGAAGGGGTACAGCGCCACGTACGTGTCGGCGCGGGGGAAGCTCACGAGCGTGATGCCGTCCTCGGTGAGCAGCTGGCGGACGGCGGGGGAGTCCCAGGCCGCCAGCATGAGTGCCGCGTCGATCTCGCCGCGGATCAGCGCGTCGGCGGCCGCCTGGTGGGAGAGCGCGAGCAGCTGGGCGAAGCCCTGGCTCAGCCGCTGCCGCGCCAGCAGCTGGAGCACGAGCGCCCGGGTGCCGCTCCCCTCGGGTCCGATCGAGATCTTCTTCCCCCGCAGCGCCTCCAGGTCCCTGCCTTCGAGCGCGCCTCGGTGGAAGAACCAGAGCGGCTCGTAGAACACGGTGGCGAGTGCCCCGAGATCGGGCGACTCCTTCTGGTTCGTGAGGCCGCCTTGGACCAGCCCGATGCCGACACCCGAGCGAGGGTCGCGCAAGAGCGTCAGGTTCTCCATCGCCCCCGCGGTCGGGCGCAGCTCGAGCGTGATGCCGTGACGGCCAAGGACCTCCTGGTAGCGCTTGCCCACCTCTTGATAGGCGCCCCCGTCGGGGCCGGTGGCCATGGTCACGGTGCGCGGCGGCAGCGGGCTCAGCGCGCTGGTGGTGTACCAGATGGCCGCGATGACGAGGGCGGCCGCCACCGGGATCAGGAAACGGGATCGATGCGCGGCGGAGGACTGCCGGGCGCTGCCGGCGGGCGGTGTCACGCTCGGCCGGCGAGTGCCATCACGGGTGTGGACGGCCGTTACCGGCCGTACATCCGGGTCGCGGCCGAGTAGCCGGGGAGGCGACCGGGCTCCCAGACGTGCTTTCGCGCGACAGCCTCCACCAGGTCGGCGCCCCAGCCGGGACGCGTCGGGAGGACGACCTCACCCCGCTCGATGACGGGCGGCGCGTCCACCAGCTCGTCCTTCCACGGCACGTCGTCCACGTCGATCTCCATGATCCGCACGTTGGGGACGCTCGCGCAGAGGTGGAGGGAGTGGAGGGTGGAGAGGTGGCTGTAGTAGTTGTGCGGGGCGACGTTCAGCTCGTAGGTCTCGGCCAGCTCCGCCACCTTGCGCGACTGGGCGAAGCCATTCCAGGGCACGTCGACCATGACGACGTCCATCGCCCGGGCCTCGAAGAACGGGCGGTAGCCGCGGAGGCCGTAGAGGTTCTCGCCGGAGCAGATCGGCATCGGCGCCTCGTCCTTGACCTCGCGAAGCGCGCGCTCGTCGTACATGTCGATCTCGACCCACATCATGTCCAGGCCCGCCAGGGCGCGGCACACGCGGATCGCCGCCTCGGGCTTCATGTTGAAGTTGAGGTCGAGGGCGAGGCCGACGTCCGGGCCCACGGCGCGCCGGAAGGTCCCCAGGAGCAGCTCGATGTGGCGGACCATCTCCGACGTCACCGTCTGGTCGGTGGTCCCGGGCCCTCCGCCGAAGCCGGGGAAGTGGACGCGCGCGGGGTCTCCGGGGTAGACGATGTTCGTCTTGAGCGCCCGGTAGCCGCGCCGGACGACTTCCTCGCCGAGCCGGTGGACGTCGTCCATCGTGCGGAGGGGCGGGACCCCGATGATGGCGGCGTTCATGGCGCGCGAGGTGCCGCAGTGGGACCAGTAGACGGGCTGGCGGAGGCGGAACGGCCCGCCGAAGAGCTCCGTCACCGGCAGCCCGAGAGACTTCGCCTTCAGGTCCCAGAGCGCGAGCTCGATCCCGGCGATCGCCTTGGCGGCGATCCCGCCCGGGCTCTGCCGCGCCATCCGGTAGAGGTCCCAGTAGATCCGCTCGACCGGCCGTGGGTCCTGGCCGACGAGGATCGGCTCGAAGTCCCGCACCGCGCCCACGACGCCGTAGGGGTTCCGGCCGTCCGAGCACTCGCCGTAGCCGGTCAGGCCCTCGTCGGTGCGCACGGCGACGAACTGCCAGGGCCGCCACCCCGCGTCGACGACGAACGTCTCGATCTCGGTGATCTTCATCCGATCAGACCCGGT
Organism: uncultured Candidatus Rokubacteria bacterium; assembly: GCA_963812945.1. Classification (GTDB taxonomy): domain Bacteria; phylum Methylomirabilota; class Methylomirabilia; order Rokubacteriales; family DASRDR01; genus DASRDR01. Next base: position 977,418 of record CAWEXD010000008.1, read on the forward strand.
AGACGTACTGCTTGCCCGGCTCCCGCTCCACGTCGGGCGGGTAGTTGCGGCGCTTCTCCGCGTAGTAGCGGGCCCGGTGATCGCCGTCGGCGAGCCGGTTGTACGTGACGTAGAGGACGCGGCGCGGCTCGTCGGAGGGGTTCGGGCCCGAGCGATGCGGGACGTACGAGTCGAAGAAGACCGCGTCGCCCGGCGCGGTCGGGTAAGGGACGAACTCGACGCCACGCAGATCCTCGTCGGACAGCGGCGCCCACTCGCGGCCGATCAATCCCCGGGTGTGCTGGCCGGCCGCCAGCTCGAGGCAGCCGTTCGCCTCGGTGGCCTCGTCGATGGCGACCAGGGCCGTCACGAAGAGCGGCGCGTAGACGCTCCAGCCGGCCTGCTGGTCCTGATGCGGCTTGAAGCCGTCGCCGCCGGCGAGCTTGAAGTTGATCTTGTCCTTGAACAGCACCGCCGGCTCCCCGAACAGGTCGCCGATCCGCCCGAGGAGCTTGTCTCCGTCGAAGATGGCCTTGAACCCCGGGTGATGCGGATAGAAGTTCTCGATGCGGTTGATCAGTCGCCGGCCAGGCTCGCGGAGGCTCTGCTCGCCGTACACCATCCACGCGCCGGGCAGCTCCGGCCAGGCCTGGATCTCGTCGGTGGCGCGCCGGAGCTCGGCAACCTCGTCGCCGGCGAAGAGACCGCGGCAGACGAGGAAGCCGTCGCGACGGTAGTCGGCGAGCTCGGGCTCGGACAGGAATCGCGGCGCCTGGGCTCGGTTCGTCATGGGACCAGGACCACCTTTCCATGGGACTCGCGCGTGGCCAGCGCGTCGAGCGCGGCGGCCGCCTCGCGGAGGGGATACGTCCGGTAGATCACGGGGCGGATGCGCCCTTGACCGTAGAGCTTCAACAGGGCGTCCATCCACTCCTGGACGAGGGGCGAGCCGCGCCGCTGGTAGTAGCCCCAGTGGACCCCGACCACGCTGATGTTCTTGAGGAGGACGCGATTGATGGCGAGGGTCGGGATGCGGCCGCCGGCGAAGCCGATGCTGAGGAGCCGCCCCTCGAACGCGATGCACTTGGTGGAGCCGTCGAAGACGTCGCCACCGACGGGATCGTAGATCACGTCCGCGCCCTCGCCGCCGGTGACCGCCTTCACGCGCTCGATCCAGTCCTCCGTCCGGTAGTCGATCAGGACGTCGGCGCCGGCCTGTCGCGCGACCTCGAGCTTCGCCGGAGTGCTGGCGGTGGCGATCACGCGCGCGCCGAGCGCCTTGCCGATCTGGACCGCGGCGACCCCCACCCCCCCGGCCGCGCCGTGGACGAGGAGCGACTCCCCCGGCTGGAGCGCGGCGCGCTGGACGAGCGCGCAGTAGCCCGTCTGGTACACGACGAAGAACGCCGCTGCCTCGTCGAACGGCATGCTGTCGGGAATCGGATGGACGCGCTCGGCCTTCGCGACGGCGCGCTCTGCGTATCCACCCCACTCGAGGTTCGCGATCACGCGCTGTCCGGCCCGGACGCGCGTGACCCCGGACCCGACCGCGCGAACGACGCCCGAGATCTCGTGGCCCGGGCTGAACGGGAGGGGAGGCTTGACCTGGTACTTCCCCTGGACCATCAGGATGTCGGGAAAGTTGCACCCGATGGCCCGGGTGTCGATCACCACCTGGCCGGGTTCGGGCGCGGGATCGGGTACGTCCGCGTACTCGAGCTCCGACGGCTCACCCCACCGGGTCGCGACGATGGCCTTCATGAGGGTAGATCATACCAGCGGGTCAGCGCTTGGCCACTGGCCGGTACACGCGGACTCCGCCCGCCTTCCAGGCCTCGACGAACGCCGTGCCTTCCCAGGCGACGCCGGCGTCCAGCCGGCGCTCGGCCACGAGCAGGGCGCACGGCAGGCCCGGCGACCCGGCGGGCTGCCGCGCGGTCCGGTTCTGGACCAGCGGCCCACGGCCGTCGTGCTGATGCTGCGCGAGACGCGGGGACGGCTGGCGGCTACTTCTTGCTCGGGTCGTCCGCCGGATTCACGTAGGTGAAGGCGAGCGGCCCCGTACCCGTCACCTGGATCCGTGCCGGCTCCTTCGTCAGGACGAAGTGGTTCGTCTTGGCCGGCGCGACCACGACGCTGCCGGCGGGGAACGCCTTCGCCTTGCCGGGGTCGAGCTTGTCGCCCATCCCGACCAGGAGCGTCCCGCGCAGCACGGTGACGACCTCGTCCGTCGGATGGGAGTGCGCCGGGATCCGGTAGTTGGCCGGCATCTGGACCTGGATGACGAACAGACCTTCCTTGGCGGGGTCACCGTACAGCACCGCGGTCTTCGAGCCCTTCGGGACGAACGGCGGAGGGTCACCCCACTTGATGGCGTCGGGCGTGTACATGCCGTGCGGGGCGTCCGCCGCCCACGCCGTCAGAATGCCACCCAGCAAGACCGCAATCGAGAGCCACCGCATGAACCGTACCGTCATCGTGAGCCTCCTTCGTGACCGGCGCGCGGGCCGGTGCGGCCCCCTGACGCTCACGGACACGCGCGGCCGGCCCCCGCGTTTCGGGTTGAGAGATCGTCCAGTCGATGATACCAGGAGGAACCGGCCCGCGTTCCGGGTGGCTGGCGGAGCCCCTCAGAAGCGGACTCCCAGGAACAACGCCGGGATGACGTTCGTGTGGAGATCCACCTGGCGGCCTCCCGCGGAGACGACCTCGCCGAGCGAGGTGACGTTCAGGATGAAGTCGGCCGTGACGGCGACCCGCGGGGATACGGCATAGTCCACGCCGATGCCCAGCGGGATCACGAACGACGCGTCGGTGACGGCCGCGCCGGTGTCCGAGTCCTCGATGTCCGCCACGATGACGCCGATGCCACCCTGGACCACGAGCCGGGCATTGCCGCGGGCCAGGATGCTCCACCAGCGCTTGGCCTGGAAGGACACCGCCGCGACGACGTCGTTACCGACGCCGCCGTACTGGACCAGGGGGCCGACGGAAAGTCGCGGTGCCACGACGTAGTCGACGTACCCGGCGAGGCCGAGCTCCGGCCCATCGGGCGTGTTGGCCAGGAAGCCGACTCCGGCCCCGCCCGACCACTGACCGGGCCTCGGGTCGCTGACGTCGCCATGGGCCACACCGGCCGCGATCAGGCCGGCGACCGAGAGCAGGGACACGGCCCGAAGGGTCAGCGCACGGGAGGAGGACCGGGCCCTACGGCGCCACGCGCTTCTCATAGCAGCGGCTGACGGGGTCGTCCCGGTAGGGCCCGAACGGCGGGATCCGGCGGAAGCCGCTGCGCTCGTAGAGCGCGATCGCCTCCTGCTGATGAATGCCGGTCTCGAGCCGGATCACGGTGGAGCCGCGCTCCGTCGCGTGTGCGACGAGGTGGTCCAGCATGCGGTGGCCGAGGCCGCGGCCGCGGAAGGCCGGGCGCACGTACATGCGCTTGATCTCCGCGTATGCCTGCTCCACGAGCAGGACGCCGCCGCAGCCCGCCGGGCGCCCGTCGTCTCGCGAGACGAAGAAGGCCACGCCGTCGCGCAGCAGCTTCTCGACGCTGAAGCCGTGACGGCTCTCGATGGCGTACAGCGACGCCAGATGCGCGTCGAGCTCGGCGATGAGCGCGGCCGCGTCCGGCGTGTCCGCGCGCTCCTCGGATATGACGATCGCCAACTCAGCCTCCCGGCATGCTGGCCGGCGCGCCGGCGGCGCGGGCCGCGACGATGCGACTAGTCCACCACCGGCAGGAGGATCCGCGATGGCCGCGTCGCGTCGTGGAAGACCGTGTTGAGCGCGACCTGGCCGGCCGCCTCCATGGCGACCGGCCCGCCGGTGTTCAGGTTCCGGTCGAAGCGCGGGAAGCTCGACGATGTCACGGCGACGCGGATCCGGTGCCCCTTCCGGAACGTGTTGGCCGTCGCCCAGAGGTCGACCGTCAGCTCGTAGACCTGTCCGGGCCGGAGCGGCGCCGGGTGGCTCGCCGAATCGCGGTAGCGAGCGCGCAGGATGCCGTCGCAGAGGAGCCGCGAGAAGCCGTCCGGATGGACGTCCGTCAGCCGGACGACGAAGTCGGTGTCCGGGGCCGTCGACATGGCGTGGAGCACGCAGCGCACGTCGCCGATCACGGTCACGTCCCGCTCGAGGGTGGGGCTCGTGTAGGTGAGGCAGCGCCCCTCGATCGGGCGCTGATCGAAGGCGCCCCCCGGGATGTTGAGCGTCGCCCCGCCCAGGGTCGGCACGGGATCCTCGGGGTCGTACCGGTGCTCGTCGGCCGCCTCGGCGCCCGCCGGCGCTTCGCGCGTCAGGCGGCCGCCCTCGCGGAGGTGCCACGCGGTCTCGCGCGCCCCCGGCCACGGGTAAGCGTCGGCGGTGCGCCAGCGGTTCTCGCCCATCACGAAGAGCTGGACGCGCGGCTCGTCGGGGACGCCATTCCGGGTGCCGCGAAGCCAGTGATCGAACCAGGGCACCCGGATCGCGTTGTAGTCGCGGATCGCCTCCGGCCCGAAGTCCACCTCGCCCTGCGCGCTCTTCGCCATGTTCCAGGGCCCGTGGATCCACGGCCCGATGACGAGGCGCTGGGCGTCCCGCGCCGCCTGGGTGCGCGCCTTCGCGCGGGTGCCGACGAAGTTCTTGATCGTCCCCGCGAGGAAGATGTCGAACCAGCCGCCCATGTGGACGATGGGCGTCTCGATCTCGCCGTGCTGGTGGCCGATGTTCCAGCGCCACCAGAAGGGGCCGTCCTCGGGGTGGGCCAGGAAGTCGTTGTACCAGTCGTCGAGGCCCTCGACGAGCGGGTTCGGGGCGAGCGGCAGCGCCCGGTGCCAGGTCGGGAGCTCCTCGAGCGCCTTCGCGAGCACGCCCTTCCGCTGCGCGAGCTCCTCGGGGCTCCGGGCCAGGCGCGCGAGGTTGTTGTGAGTCCACCGGACGGTCCACTCCACCATGAAGCCCAGCTCGAAGGCGCCCCCGTGGTAGACCCACTCCGCCCAGTAGTCGGCGGAGGACTCCCGCACGTACATGGCGCGGAGATGCGGCGGCCGCGTCGGCGCCATGCGGTACTGCGTCACCCCGGCGTACGAGCCGCCGATCGTGCCGACGTTGCCGTCGCACCAGGGCTGGGCGGCGATCCACTCGACCGTGTCGTAGCCGTCGCGGTTCTCCCCCCAGCCGTCGTCGTGGAAGGGGATGAAGCGCCCCTCCGAGGCGAAGCGCCCCCGGACGTCCTGGATCACCACGGCGTAGCCCTGCGACGCGAAGAACGGCGGCGAGCCCACCTGGCACTCGGGGGAGTTGTCCTTGCTGTAGGGCGTCCGCTCGAGGAGCGCGGGGAAGGGGCCCTTGCCCTTCGGCATGTAGACGTCGGCGCGGAGCACCGTCCCGTCGCGCATGGGCTGGGGCACGTCACGGAGAACGGTGAACTCGGAGTTCCGGCTGGTCATGTGAGGCTCCTGGAGGCGACCCCGGGCGCGAGCGACGTCCGGCGCGCCGCGTGCGCGTGGGTGGCGGTGATCTCGATCAACTCGAACCTCAAAGAGTGAGCCATAAATACGCTATTCACCGAGCATTCTGAGCCATCCGTCGGCGACGCTCCATTCCTCGATGAGCTGCGGCGGGAGCTCGCCCGCGTGGTCGCGCACGATGGCGCCCACCAAGTCCGCGCGTACCATGAGCTGCCTCGCGACCGGGACGACCTCTGGCTTCCTGCCCGACTTGACCCGGGCCAGATCGCCGAGGCCGGTCGAGAATCCGGCCAGCTCGCCGTCCAGCGCCTTCGTCCAGGGCGCCTCGGTCCGACGCGCCGCCGAGCCCCGCCACGACCTCACCACCGTCTCGAACCGCTTCTGGACCTGCTCGATCTTGAACGAGGCGTCGTAGTCGTCATCCGGGGGTTTCGCCGGCGACAGCGTGCGCGTGGGCGTGGCTTCCTTGGCGTAGACGGATGCGGCGGGCTTGCCCCGGTACTCGGCCAGGAGCGTGTTGAGCGTATCGGTTAGCGGGCGCCAGCTCTCCTGGACGGGCCTGCTCGTCCGCCCGGCCAGCTGCTGGATGATCGACGACCCGGCGACGCGCGCCTTCTCGAGCTCGGTCGTGAATTGCCCGCGTTGCGTTTGGAGGTCCTGCGCCATCGCGTTCGCGGCGTTGGCCAGCTCGCCGATCTGGAAGTCCACGGGGCCGTAGCCGCCCTTTCGCTGGGGCTCCCAGGTGGCCTTGAAGTTCGCGATGTCCTGCTGGAGACGCCGGACCAGCGTGGACGGCCGCACGTCCCCGATGGGGTCGTACTGGAGTTCGAGCATGTCGGCGCAGCCGGCGGCGAGCCAGAGCACGGGCACCAGCAACGCGGCGCGTCGTCTCACGGTCGCTCCGCTCGGCCCTACTCGGCGCCGGGTGTGATGGCGGTCTTGAGCCCGCGTCCGGCCGCCGCGTGCGCGAAGGCTTCGGCGATGCGGGCGAGGGGATACCGGTCGGTCACCAGGCTGCCGGCGCCGATCCGGGTCAGGAGCGGGAGCACGCGGCGGAAGGCCGTGCCGCGGCCGTAGGCGCCGGTGAGGGTCAGCTCGCGGAAGTGGAAGTCGAAGAGGTCGACGGGCAGCGTGCTCCCCTTCGGGCAGACGCCCACGAGCTGCACGACCCCGCGCGGGCGCACGAGCCGCGCGGCCGACGCCAGGAGCTCAGGCTTCCCGACCGCCTCGCAGGCGAGATCGACACCGCGGCCGGATGTCGCGCGGTCCACCACCCGGGCGAGGTCCTCGGAGGTCGGATCCACCGTGAGATCGGCGCCGAGGCGCCCGGCGGCCTCGCGGCGGCTCGCCACCGGATCCGAGAGGATCGCCGTTCTCGCCCCGCGGGCCTTCGCGAGCGCCAGGGTGAGGAGCCCCATGATGCCGCCCCCGATCACGACCACCATGGCTCCGCGGCGCATCCGGGCCATCAGGAGACCCTCGAGGCAGCACGCTGCCGGTTCCGCGAGGGCCGCCGTCGCGAGGTCGAGCCCCTCCGGGAGGGCGTGCACGCAGTGCCGGGGGAGCACGACCCGCTCCGCGAAGCCGCCGACGCGCACGGCCTGCACGCACTGGCTCACGCGGCCCTCGAGACAGGCGCCGCACGCGCCGCACCCGTAGTTCGGCTCGCAGGCGACCGCGCGCCCGACGAGGCTCCGGCTCACGCCACGGCCGACCGCCAGGACCGTGCCGCTGTACTCGTGCCCCATCACCCGAGGCGGCGTCAGCGGGAACAGCCCCTGCGTGGCGTGAACATCACTGCCGCAGATGCCCGCCGTGTGAACGGCCAGGAGGACCTGACCCGGGCCCGGGGCGGGCTCGGGCACGTCGTCGACGGTGAAGCGTGACTCTCCGTGCCAGGTCGCGGCGCGCATGCCCGGTCTCCCGATTCTAGGCGACCCGCTTTCGGGCCACGACGAAGATCCGACGACTGTGGGCAAGGTAGTCAGTGCCGTCGGTGAGGCCGAGGGTCGCCTTGGCCTCGAACAGTAGCTTCTGGGCGCCCTCGCCCCCCATCTCCTCGACGAGCGCTGGCTCCGCGGCAACTACCCGCTCGTAGAAGGCGCGTCGCTTGTCCTCAGCCTCTGTCTGGATCTCGTAGACCTCCACCTCGAAACCGGCCTGCCCCAGCAGCGGTCGGTGATCGCTGAGCGGCGGCGGATAGCCGGGCGGCGAGAGGTCGCGATCCCAGTTGGTGAAGGCGAACCGAGCACCGGGCTTCAGGATCCGCGCGGCCTCGCGAAGCGCGCCCCCTCTGTCCGTCACCGCCCAGAGCGTGTCCACGCTCATGGCGCCGTCGCAGGTCGCCTCCGACAGGCCGGTCGAGACGATGTCGGCAGTCCGGAAACGGGCGCGGTCGGCAAGGCCGAGCTCCTGAGCGCGCTCGCGGGCCCGGGTGATCCCGATGTCGGACAGGTCGATCCCCACCAAGGCTGCGCCGGTCTCCCGCGCGACCCAGAGGCCGGGCCCGCCCTGGCCACAGCCCAGGTCGGCAAGCGTGTCTGCCGGTCCGATACGGAGCTCTCGGGTGATGCGCCGCAGCTCGGTCCACGTCAGGTAGCTGCGCGGGTCGACTTCGGCCGGATACTCGTCTCCGTAGACCTCACGTCGGATCCTCGCGCGCGTGGGGCTTTCGACGTGGGACGACCACTTCGCGGCATAGGTGTCGCTCGCGGTCTGGCTGTGCTCGTGCTGGTCACGGCTCATGCCCGGATCTCCGAGGTCGGCATCCTACGCGCGCAGGACCTGGAGGAAGCTCCGCGCCGCGTTCACGATGAGCGGTCCCGTGACGATCAGGAGCGCCTGGTAGCCCTCGGCCAGGAGGCGCCGACCGTCCTCGTGGTCGAGGGCGACGATCATGGCGGGCTTGCCGGCCGCGCGGGCGGCGGCGTGGATCCGGGTCACCTCCGTCTGGACGCGGGGGTCCTTCCAGCCGCCCGGGATGCCCATGGACAGGGAGAGATCGCCGGGACCGATCACGACCACGTCGAGGTCGGGGACCCTGACGGCGGCGTCGAGCTCGCCGAGCACGGTGTGGTTCTCGAAGATCGCGCAGCAGAGGATCTCCTCGTCCGCCTGCCGGTAGTACGCGGCGCCCGCCTGCGGCACCCCGTAGAAGGCGGCGCGGGACATCGCCATGGCGCCCCGGACGCCGCGGGTCGGGTACCGCGTCGCCTTTGCGGCGGCCTCCACCTCGGCCCGGCTCGTCACGTCGGGGACGATGACGCCGCCGGCGCCCTGGTCGAGGTACGCGAGGATCTCCGCCGGATCGTTCTTCCGCACGCGCACCAGCGGGGTCATACCCGTCAGCTCGGCCGCGCGGATCAGCTCGCGCGCGGTCTCGACGCCGAGGCCCCCGTGCTGGCCGTCGATGAAGACGAAGTCGTAGCCGAGATGACCGAAGGTCTCCACCAGCTCCGGGCTGTTGATCGTGATCAGGGCGCCGACCACGCGCTGGCCGGCCCGCAGCTTCGCCTTGAGGCTGTTTGGACGCACGGGGCCTCCCTCAGATGGTGTCGGGGCCCGGCTCAGGGCCGGGCGTGGTTGGCGATGATGAAGCCCGCGATTGAGTGCCGCGAGGGCCCGGTCGGGAGCTTGTCGCAGTCGAACCAGCGGGCGTCCTCGAGCTCGTCCTTGTCGATCGCGATCTCGCCGCCCGCGTAGCGGGCGACGAAGCCGATCATGAGCTGGCTCGGGAACGGCCAGTTCTGGCTGCCGACGTACTGGATGTCGGTCACGTCGACGCCGACCTCTTCCTTGACCTCGCGCGCGACCGCGCCCTCGAGCGACTCACCGTTGTCGACGAAGCCGGCAACCAGCGCGTAGCGCCCCGGGGCCCAGCCGGCCTTGCGGGCCAGGAGCACGCGCGAGCCGTCGCGGACGAGCGTGATCACGGCGGGGTGGAGGTGGGGATAGTGCTCGTAGCGGCAGCGGGCGCACTGCTTGCCCCACTCGCCGGAGATGCGCGCCATCGGTTCACCGCAGCGCGGGCAGTGGCCGCTGGTCGACTCCCACCAGAGGAGCTGCATCGCCATCCCGCCCAGCGAGAGGAGCTCGTCCGGGAGCCGCGTGCCCTGCATCGGCACCAGGGTCTCGCGGGTGAGCGTCGAGGGGACGGGCGCGCTCTTGGCGAGGCCCATCACCCAGCAGGGTGTCTCCCCGAGCGTCCCGAGCCAGATGGGGTCGCCGGCGGCGCCGTCGAGCCCGGCCGGCCGCTCGCCCTCCGGGAGGCGGAACCGATCCCCTTCAGGGACGACCAGCAGCGCCTGATCCTGGACGAGCAGCCAGTGCCCGCGGGGCTCCGGTGGCGTGGCGCCGGTCTTGGCCGGGACGAAGGCGTCGCGGAGGCAGTCCCGGTTGAACGGGAGGTACACGGTCAGGGGGGTCGGCCGATGGGTCGCCGGCGCCATGCGCGGTCTCAGAAGACGATCAGGCCGCGCGCCAGCGCGCCGGCCGCGAGGTCCTTGAACGCCTGGTCGGCCTCGTCGATCGAGTAGCGGCGCGTGATCAGATCGTCGAGCCGCAGCTTCCCGGCCATGTAGAGCTCCACGAGGCGAGGGAAGTCCTCGCGCGTCCGGGCGCCACCGTAGCTCGAGCCGCGGATCACGCGCTCCTGGCTCACGACCGGCCGGACGTCGAGCGGCACCGTGGCGCCCGTCGGCGGCACGCCGATCAGGACGGCCGTGCCCCCGGGCGCCAGGGCGTCGATGGCCTGGCCCATCGCGCGCACGTCGCCGACCGCCGCGAACGTGTAGTCCGCCCCGCGCCGCGTGATGGCGCGGATGGCCGCCACCGGGTCCTCGCGCGTGGCGTCGACCAGGTGCGTGGCGCCCATCGCCTGCGCCTGTTCCAGGCGCTCGGCCCGGACGTCCACCGCGACGATCGGATGCGCGGTGACCAGCGCCCCGCCCTGGACCACGTTGAGCCCGATGCCCCCCGCGCCGAAGACCGCCATGCTGGCGCCCGGCGGCACCTGGGCCGTGTTGATGACCGCCCCCACCCCCGTCATCACGGAGCAGCCGATCAGGGCCGCGCGGTCGAGCGGCATGTCGGGCCGGATCGGGATCGCGCTCGACTCCGCCACCACGGTGGCCGACGCGTAGGTGGCCACGTGACCGTACTGGTAGACGGGCCGCCCGTGGAGCGACAGCCGGGTGGTGCCGTCGAGGAGCACCCCTCGCCCCGGCTGGCGGTTCTCGCAGAGGTTCGGGCGGCCGATGACGCAGTAGTGGCAGCGCCCGCAGGTGGGCGCCCAGGAGAGGACCACGTGGTCGCCCGGCCGGAGATGGCGGACCCCGGGCCCCACGGCGTCGACGATGCCCGATCCCTCGTCGCCGAGCACGATCGGGAGCGGGATGCCCTGCCAGCTGCCGTCGGCCGCGTGGAGGCAGCTGTGGCAGACGCCGCTCGCCACCATGCGCACCAGGACCTCGCCTTCGCGCGGGGCCTCCACCTCGAGCTCCTCGACGCGGAGCGGGGCGCGCTGCTCGAACAGGACCGGGGCCTTCATCGGGCTCCTTTCGGCCTCGTCAGTCCCCGTATCGGATCCGGGGCTCCAGGTAACCGTACAACAGATCGACGGCCAGGTTCACGGCCATGAAGAGACCGGCGACGAACAGGATGGTGCTCTGCGTGACCGGGTAGTCCCGCTGGTAGATGGACCAGAGGACCAGGCGGCCGACCCCGGGCAGGGTGAAGACCTCCTCCACGACGACCGTCCCGCCGAGCAGGATGCCGAGCTGGAGCCCCACCACCGTCACCACCGGGATCATCGCGTTCTTCAGCGCATGCTTCAGCACGATGGCCTTGCCGGCCAGGCCCTTGGCGAGGGCGGTCCGCACGTAGTCGGAGCCGAGCACGTCGAGCATGCAGGAGCGCGTCGTCCGGGCCACGTTCGCGGCGGCCGCCGTGCCGAGGCAGAGGGCCGGGAGGACCATGATGGTGAGGTTCCGCCTGGGGTCCGTGAAGAGGTCGACCCACATGATCGGCGGCATCCAGCGGAGGTAGAGAGAGAAGAACAGGATCAGCATCGTCCCCTGCCAGAAGACGGGCACCGACAGCCCGAGGAGCGTGCCGACCCGCGTGACGTGGTCGAGCGGCCGGTCGCGCCAGACGGCCGAGAGGATCCCGGCCGTCACCCCCAGGAGGAGCGAGAAGGCGACCGCGAGCACGGTCAGCTCGACGGTGACCGGCAGGCGTTCGAGGATCAGCGAGAGGACCGGCTTGCCGGTGCGCCACGAGGTGCCGAGGTCGCCCCGGAGCAGCTGGCCGAGCCAGCGCCCGTACTGGACGTACCAGGGCTGGTCCAGGCCGAAGAAGCGCTTCAGCTGGTCGACCATCTGCTGGCTCACGACCGCGTCGGCGCCGATCATCTGCTCCACCACGGTGCCCGGGATGAGGTGGAGCATGAGGAAGACGAGGACGGTCAGCCCGAGCAGGGTGAGCGCCATCGAGTAGAGGCGGACGACGAGGTACCGGCCCATCAGCGCGTCACAGAGAGGAGGGGCCGGGGCCCCGACACTCGGCCCCCGGACGGGCGAGTGCCGGAGCTCCGGCCCGGGCCTCCCGGCGGGATCTCGCTACGCCTTGTCGAGCCAGACCTGCTCGAAGCCGTAGAGCAGGGTCGTCGGATGCTGCTTCCAGTTCTTCACGGTGCCCTGCGTGAAGTCGATGTGGTCGGCCGAGAAGAGCCAGAGGTGCGGTACGTTCTCGAGGATCATGATCTGGGCCCGGTCGTAGATGTCCTTTCGCTTCTTCACGTCGAATGTCCGGCGACCTTCCTCGAGGAGCGTGTCGAGCTCCGGCACGCTCCAGCTGTTCCAGTTCTGGCCCTTCGTGGAATGCAGCGCCCGGAAGAACGCGACGTCCGGATCGCCGTAGCCGGGCGTCGTGTTCATGGTCATGTCGAAGTCCTTGGCGAGCCACCGCTTGATCCAGACCGCGTACTCGACGTTCTCGATCTCGGCGTTGATACCGATGCGCTTGAGGTTCGCGGCGACGACGGGCGCGCCGTTGACCATGGTCGGGAAGGTGGGGATGACCCCGAGCTTCACGGTGAAGCCGTTGGCCTGGCCGGCGTCGGCCATGAGCTTCTTCGCCTTGTCGACGTCGGGCTTGTAGTACTTCATCCACTGCTCCTCGGGGAGCAGCCACTGCTTCATCGGCGCGGTGCAGGGGGCCGTGAGGCGGCCGAAGCCGGCGGCGGCCACCTTGAGGACCGCGGCGCGGTCGACGGCGTAGCTGATCGCCTGGCGCACGCGGACGTCCTTGAGCGGGCCCCGGCTCGCGTTGATGTTGAGGAAGTCGAAGCCGAGGCGCGAGGAGCGGTAGCCCGTGAGCGCCTTCTCCTCCTTCAGGAGGGTCCAGTTCTTGTTGTCCTCGATGAAGGCGTGGTGGATCTGGCCGGTCCGGAGCGCGGCGACCGAGTTCGCCTCGTCCGGGATCGTGCGTATGACCACCTCGTCGACGTGGGGCAGGCCCTTCTTGAAGTAGTTCGGGTTCTTCTTGAACACCATCTGCTGCTCGACCTTCCAGTCGGCCAGCATGAACGGGCCGGTCCCCATCGTCGTCTTGTTCAGGTCGCCGCCGCCCTTGGCGACGCCCGCCTCGCTGATGATGAAGGCGTAGAACCCGGCGAGGGCGGGGATGAGGGACGCGAACGGCTCCTTCGTGTGGAACTTGACCTCGTGCTTTCCGGACGGCTCGACCTTGTCGACGGCGATGAAGTCGGCCTTCCCCGCCGCGGACTTCTCGAGCAGCCGGTCGAACGTGAACTTCACGTCGGCGGAGGTGAGCTCCTGGCCGTCATGCCACTTGACGCCCTGTCGGAGCTTGAACGTCCAGGTGAGCCCGTTGGCGCTCACCGCCCAGGACTCGGCCAGCTCCGGCTGCGGCGTCATGGCCTCGTCGAAGCGGACGAGCTGGTTGTACGTGAGCGGGGAGCGCCGGCTCCGAGAGAACGCGGGGACCAGCTGGGGATCGAGCCCGGTCGCCTCGTTGTTCTGGGCCGAGATGATGGTCCCGCCGTCCTTCGGGGCCTGGGCGGACGCGGACCGGCCGAGGGCCAGCGTGCCCAGGACGGCGCCGCCGGCCTTCAGGACGTCGCGGCGGCTGGGCGCGCCAGCGCGGGTGGCGTCGTGGTCGAGCTGTCGGTCACGCATGCTCATGGGATCCTCCTGAACGCGAGGGTTGGTCACTGGGAACGCGGGTCGAGGACGTCGCGGAGGCCGTCGCCGAGCAGGTTGAAGGCGAGCACCGCCGCCACGATGGCGAGGCCGGGGAAGACCGAGATCCAGGGGGCCGTCTCGAGGTAGGTGCGGCCCTCGTTGAGCATGTTGCCCCAGGACGGCGTCGGGGGCTGGGCCGAGAGCCCGAGGTAACTCAGCGAGGCCTCGATCAGGATTGCCTGCGAGAACGCCACCGTGCCCTGGACGACGAAGGGCGAGAGCACGTTCGGCAGCACGTGGCGGAGCGCGACCTTCGCGCGGCCGGCCCCGAGCGCGCGCACCGCCTCGACGTACTCCTTCTCCCGCTCCGCGAGAACGGGGCCTCGCATCACACGGGCGAAGATCGGCGTGTAGACGATGGCGATGGCGATCACCGCGCTGTTGACGCCGGGCCCTCGCATCGCGGCGATGCCGACCGAGAGCAAGAGGCCGGGGACGCTGAAGAACACGTCCATCACGCGGCTGACCAGGTTGTCCCAGCGCCCGCCCAGGTAGCCGGCGGTGAGCCCGAGCGCGCCGCCGATCAGCATGGCCGAGCCGATGGAAACCGAGGCGACGTAGAGGGAGATGCGCGACCCGTGGATCACCCGGCTCAGCACGTCGCGACCCAGGCGGTCGGTGCCGAGCCACGCCTGGCGGCCCGGCGGTGTCTCCAGGAGGTCGAAGTTCTGCTCGTCGGGCTCCACGGGCGCGATGAGGCCGGCGAGGACGGCGACCAGGACGATCAGGACGGCGACGACCAGACCGCCGAGGACGACCGAGCTCCGGAGGGCACGCCGGATCCGCCGGCCGAGGCGCGGCGCTTCACGCCGCGTACCGGGAGCCACGAGCACCGCTTCGCGTGTGAGCTCCAACGTCGCGATGCTAGGCGGGCCCGTCGGGGGCTGTCAAGCCCGGCGCGACGCACCGAGGCCCGCGCCGGGCTCGCGGAGTGGCCGGCGCGGTGTGGCTCGCGTACCATGGCAACGTGCTTGCGCGACCGCCGTTGCCGCCTGGGGCCGCTGAGCACGCTTCCCGCTCCCTGACCGATCCGCCGGGCCGCCCTCCGATCGCGCTCACGTGGGCGGACGGCTGGGCATTGCTCGCCGTCTTCGTCTGGGGGGTGAGCTTTCCCGTCCTGAAGGGCATCATGACCGTGCTGCATCCGCTCGCGCTGATGCTCCTCCAGGGCCTGATCTCGCTGGCCGTGCTCGCGGTGGCGCTCCGGTGCACGGGCGGATGGCGCGCGCCGGCCCGAGAGGACCTGCCGAGGCTCCTGGCCACGGGGCTCATCGGCTACACGCTGAACCAGATCCTGTACTCGTGGGGGCTCCATCTCACGACGGCGTCCCATTCGGGGCTCATCTTCACGGTGACGCCGCTCTTCGTGTTCGGCGCGAGCCAGGCGCTCGGCCACGTGCGCCTGGGCCGCCGCGATGCGCTGGGACTGGCCCTGGGCGTGGGTGGAGCCATGCTGATCATCGGCTGGCCGGCCAGTGGCGCGGCGGGCGAGGCGACCGTGCTCGGCGACCTGCTCACCCTCGGGGCTGCCATCACCTGGGGCGTGTGGACGATCCTCTCCGGCCCCATCCTCCAGCGACGCGGCGCGCTCGCCGGCACGTTCTGGATCATGCTGACGGGGACGCTCGGGCTCGTGCCCTTCGCCCTCCCGGGCCTCGTGGCCCAGGACTGGGCGCTGCCGTGGTGGACGTACGCCGGCATCCTCTACGCCGGCGTGGTCAGCGGGGCGCTCGGGGGCCTCCTCTGGTTCGCGGCCGTGCGGCGCCTCGGCGCCGCGCGCACGGCGATCTATGCCAACATGGAGGCGTTCTTCGCCGTGCTGGCGGCCTCGCTCCTGCTCGGAGAGCGGGTCGCAGTGATCTCCCTGGTGGGCGGGGTGGTCGTGGTGGCGGGCGTGCTGCTCACGCGCCGGGGGGCCTAGCGGACCGAGCGCCTGCCGCGTCGGCGCGGCACGATGTCCGGGATCAAGAGCGGCCAGCTGGTGGGGGGAGCGATGGCGTCCATCATGACGGTGACCGGGCCGGTGGCGGCCCGGGACCTCGGCTTCACGCTCATGCACGAGCACATCTTCCTGGATCTCACGCGAGACGTTCTCGGCCGGAACAGCCTGCTGAACGACCCCGAGCTCGCGTACCGCGAGCTGGCCCTGTACAAGAAGGCCGGCGGCGTGACGCTGGTGGACCAGACGACGGGTGGCCTCCGGGGCCACGACCACGACATCACGCCCACGAAGCACGCGCTCGCGATCCGGGAGATGGCGCAGCGGGTGGGTCTCCAGATCGTCCTCGGGGCGGGCTGGTACCGCGAGCCGTACTACGAGCGGCGGCTGTGGCGGGCCAAGACGGACCAGATCGCGGAGGAGCTCGAGCGCGACGTCACCCGCGGGATCGACGGCACCGACGTCCGGGCGGGTTTGCTCGGCGAGATCGGCTCCCACTTCACGTGGATCTCTCCCGTCGAGGAGCGGGTGTTCCGCGCCGTCGCCCGCGCGCACCGGCGCACCGGCGTGTCGATCGCCACGCACGCGCTCAACTCGCCCGTCGGGCTCGATCAGCTCGACATCCTGCAGGAGGAGGGCGTGGATCCGCGGCGGGTCATCGTCGGCCACGCCCACTCGTACCCGGTCCACGAGTACCACGTGGCGCTGGCGCGGCGGGGCGCCTACCTGTCGTTCGACCGGATGGGGTACCCGCAGCCCTACGAGCACGAGCGGATGCTCCAGGGCATCAAGGAGCTGGTGGAGGCGGGGCTGGTCGGGCACCTCGTGCTGTCGCAGGACGTGTGCTGGCGGACGGACTACGTCGCGTACGGGGGCCGCGGCTACGCGTTCGTGGCCGGCGGGCTCCGCGAGGAGCTGCGGAGCCTCGGCATCGGCGACGAGCTCTACGATCGGATGACGGTCGACAACCCGCGGCGCGCGCTGTCCGGCGAGCCGTGACGGCGGCCCCGATGTCTGGCGCAGGAGGATCCGGCGAGCACCTGCGGGCACACCGGGCGTTCCTCGACACCGCGGAGGGCCAGATCCACTACGTGACGGCCGGGACCGGCGCGCCGGTGCTCCTGCTGCACCAGACGCCACGCTCGTGGGACGAGTACCGCGACGTCATCCCGATTCTCGCGCGCGAGCGGCGGGTGATCGCGATGGATACGATCGGCTATGGGGACTCCTACAAGCCGGCGCGGCGGTGCGACATCGAGGACTACGCGCGCGGGGCGATCGCGCTGCTGGACGGGCTCGGCGTCCGGTCGACCGCGGTGATCGGCCACCACACCGGCGCCGTCATCGCCATGGAGCTCGCGGCGTCGTACCCTGATCGGGTCGAGCGCCTGGTCCTCTCCGCGAGCCCTTTCGTCGACGCGAGCGACCGGGAGCGACGGCGGACGGGGGGCCATCGAGTCGACCACGTCGAGGCGAAGCCGGACGGCACGCACCTCGCCGAGCTCTGGCAGGGGCGACAGCGCTTCTATCCGAAGGACCGGCCCGACCTCCTGGCCCGCTTCGTGGCCGACGCCCTCCGCGCCGGAGAGAAGCTGGTCGAGGGCCACGGGGCCTGCAGCCGGTACCGCATGGAAGAGAAGATCGACCGGGTCCGCTGCCCGACGCTCGTGACGTGCGGGACGGAGGATCCGTTCTCGTTCCCCAAGGCCGCGCTGGTCGCGGGACGAATCCCGGGTAGCCGGCTCGCGCCGATTCCCGGCGGCACCGTCGCGGTCGTCGACGAGATGCCGGAGGCCTTCGCCCGTCTCGTGCTCGAGTTTCTGCGACCGTAGCGATCAGGCGCGGCGGTGGCGCGCGGCCTCGAGGAGGGCGAAGAGGCGCGCGGACGTGACCGGCACCTCGCGGATCGTGACGCCGAGGTCGGCGACGGCATCCTCGACCGCGTTGGCGATCGCCGCCGCACCCGGGATTGCGCCGCTCTCCCCGACGCCCTTGATGCCGAGCTCGTTCACCACCGAGGGGTGGTCGAGCAGGGCCACCGGGACCGGCGGCAGCTGGTCGGCCTTGGGAAGCCCGTAGTCCATCAGGCTCCCGGTCACGAGCTGCCCCGAGCCGTCGTAGACGAGATCTTCCCAGAGCCCGGCGCCGATGCCTTGCGCCGCGCCGCCCTGGAGCTGACCCTCGACGATGGCGGGGTTGATCGCGCGCCCGCTGTCGTGCGCCACGGCGTAGGCGAGGAGCCGGATCTCGCACGTCTCCAGGTCGACCTCCACGGCCGCCGCCTGGGCGCCGAACGCCCACGTGACGGTGTCCGGATAGAAGTAGGTGCAGCGCTGGAGGCCGGGCTCGCCGGTCTTGCGAAGGGCCTTCGACCGGATCGCGGCGTGAGCCACACGGCCCAGGGAGAGCGCCCGTCCCGGGACCCCGGCGACGAAGACGCGACCCGCCTCGATCCGCACGTCCTCGGGCGCGCACTCGAGGAGCTCCGCGGCGACCTCCTGGGCGCGCGCCCGCACCTCGCGCGCGGTGCGGGCAACGGCGGGCCCGGTGTTGGCGGCGACCCGGCTGCCGCCCGTGCCCATGCCGATCGGGAACCGGTCCGTGTCGCCGGCCACGATGACGACGTCCTCGAGCGGGACCCCGAGCTCGGCGGCGCAGATCTGGGCAAGGGTCGTCCGGTGCCCCTGGCCCTGAGCGGCGACCCCGACGGTGACGTAGACGGTGCCGCTCGGGTCGACGCGGACCTCGGCGCCCTCGTAGGGGCCGAGCCCGGAGCCCTGCGCGTAGCAGGCCACGCCCACCCCGATGCGCCGCATGGTCCGCGCCTGTGCCGCCTGGCGCGCGCGGTACTCGGAGAAGCGGACGAGCTCGAGCGCGCGCTCGAACGCGGCCGGGAAGTCACCCGGGTCGTACGCGATGGGCACGCCGTCCTTGTAGGTGAGGCCGGACCGGTACGGCATCTCGCCGGGCCGCACGAGATTGCGCCGCCGGAGGTCCACCGGATCGAGGCCGAGCCGCCGGGCGCCGATGTCGAGCAGGCGCTCCATCACGAACGCTGCCTCCGGGCGCCCCGCGCCCCGGTACGCCGCGTTCTGGGTCTTGTTGGTCACGTAGCTCGTGCCCACGTTCCGGTAGTGCGGCACCCGATAGGGGCCGGGCAGGTGGTTCACGGTGTTGAGCGTGAGCCCGGTTCCCTCGACGGGATAGGCGCCGACGTCCGCCTGGAAGGCGTCGTCGAGGGCGACGATGGTGCCGTCCCGCCGGAAGCCGATCCGGGCCGCGTGGACCTGCTCGCGGTCGTGTCCCGTGGCGACGAAGTGCTCGCGCCGCCCCTCGACCCACTTCACCGGCCGTCCGAGGCGACGGGCGACGGCGGGGACCAGGATCTCCTCGTGGTAGACGGAGCCCTTCGGGCCGAAGCCACCGCCCACGTCGGGCGCGAGGACGCGGACCTCCTCGGCCGAGAGCCCGAGCGCCACGGCGACGGCGTCCCGGACCAGGTAGGGATTCTGGGTCGACGACCAGACCACCAGCGACCCCGACTCCGGATCCGGGTAGGCGAAGACCCCGCGTGGCTCGATCGGCACGGCGGTGATCCGCGGGTGGCGAAGACGCTCCTCCACGACGAGGTCGGCCGACGCGAGCGCGGACTCGACCTCCCCGGTCGACCCCCGGGCCACGACGGCGGCGTTGTCGGGCCAGTCCGCGTGGACCCGATCGTCCCCCCGGGCAGCAGCGTCGAGCGTGGTCACGGGCGGCAGCGGCGCGTAGTCGACGGTGACCGCGTCCATGGC
Organism: uncultured Candidatus Rokubacteria bacterium; assembly: GCA_963812945.1. Lineage (GTDB taxonomy): Bacteria > Methylomirabilota > Methylomirabilia > Rokubacteriales > DASRDR01 > DASRDR01. Next base: position 996,847 of record CAWEXD010000008.1, read on the forward strand.
GTCCGCGAGGCGGTACGGGTCGTCCGCCACGACGACGGCGACCGGCTCGCCGACATAGCGGACCACTCCACGGGCGAGCACGGCCTGGACGTACGGCCGCGTGTTCGGCGTCCCCCCGAACGGGGCCGGGATGCCCTCCGCCACTTCCGGGAGGTCGCGCGCGGTGAACACGCTGACACCCGGCAGCGCCCGCGCGGCATCCGCGGCGATCCCGGTGACGCGGGCGTGCGCGTGCGGGCTCCGGACCACGCCGAGGTGCGCTGCGCCCGGCCGGCGGAGGTCGTCGAGAAAGCGGCCACGGCCCGCGAGAAGCGGCGCGTCTTCCTTGCGGCGGGGCGACGCCCCGATCGGGCTGGGCGGAGTCGGTGGCATCCGGCGGTTAGGGGAGATAGCGCTTGGGCAGCTCGGCGCCGGCGACGTAGCTCAGCTTGCCCACACGGCACATCTGATACACGTTGATCCGGAAGTCCGGGCAGGTGCTGACCAGGCAGTAGGCGTCGGTCGGCGTGAAGCCGTGGTCGGTCACGAGCCAGTCGATGAGGTTCAGCGTGGCCGTCTCGACGGCGACCTCCAGCGGGCGGTAGGCGTAGACCGAGACGATCGACGCCGGCTTGTCGATCCGCATCCAGGGGACGGGCCGCCCCTTGACGAGGTCGAGGTGGAGCCGCACGGTCGACTGCGTCTCGGCGGCCGTCCCGGTGAACTCGGTGTCGCCCTGGCTGGCGTGGACGTCGCCCAGGTAGAGCCGCGCGCCGGCGTGGAAGACGGGCAAGTGGATCCGGTGACCCGGGGCGACGTCGCGGATGTCGAGGTTCCCGCCCCACTCGCCCTGGCCGTCGAGGCTGGTCGTCACCTCGCGGTCCGGCGCCACGCCGATCGTGCCGATGAACGGCGTGATGGGCCAGCTGATCCGGTCGCTGAAGTGGAGCGTGCCGTCGCGGGTCGTCCCGCTCGGCCCGGGCGTGTGGCGGAAGATCTTGGTGGTGTAGCGCCCGGAGAGCTCGGGGTAGCGGGCGGACTCGCCGAGCGGGCCACGCCGGGGACCGACCGCGATCCACGAGTGGTCTTCGACCCGGATGTCCTCGATCGAGACGACCAGCGTGTCGCCCCGCTCGGCGCCTTCCAGCCATACGGGGCCGCCGATCGGGTTCGCGAGGGGCGGCACGCGGTCGAACCCGGGCCGCCGCGCGGGGACCGCGAGGTCCTCCGGCGTCCGGAAATAGCCCGTGCTGGCGTCATAGGTCTCGATCTCGAAGCTCTCGCCGGGCTTTACCCGGAGGAGCGGCTCGTCCCGCCAGTCGAAGGCGTACTTCCGGGCCAGCTCGCGCGTGATCCGCTGCACGGTTTCGATGTCCCCCTAGCTCGGGATCAGGATGGCGCGGGGCTCATGGCTGGTTTTGCGCCGGGCGACGGGTGACCTCATCCCGGCCGTCGGCGCCGGGCGGCGCGACCGCGGCGGGACAGGCGGGTGGCTACGGACTCGGCCTCGCGCATGACCCGGAGGATGTTGCCTCGCGAGAGCTTCGCGAGGTCGCGGTCCGACCACCCGCGCCGAACGAGCTCCGCGAAGAGCAGGGGATAGGTCGACACGTCCTCCATCCCGACCGGCCACTCGTCGTTGCCGTCGTAGTCGCCGCCGGTGCCGACGTGGTCGACCCCGGCGAGGCGACGGGCGTGCTCGACGTGGTCGGCGACGTCGCCGACGGTCGCCTTCGGGAGCCGCTGCCGTCGGACATGGTCCCGCTCGAGACGGTAGCGCTCCCGCTGGTCCGTGACGCCGTCGAGCCGCGGTCTGATCTCGGCGACCGCCCGGGCTCGGGCCTCGGCTGCCGCTTGCGAGACGAACGGGCCGACGAACGTGATCATGATGACGCCGCCGTTCCGGGGCAGGCGGCGGAGAACCGCGTCGGGGAAGTTGCGGGTCACGTCGGTGAGCGCGCGGCAGGACGAGTGGGACGAGATGAGCGGCGCCACGGCGACGTCGAGGGCATGGCCCATCGTCTCGGGCGAGGCGTGGGCGAGGTCGACCAGCATGCCGAGCCGGTTCATCTCGCGGACGACCTCTTTCCCGAAGGCCGTGAGCCCGCCGTGGCGGCGGACGTCGTTGCAGGAGTCCGCCCAGTCGAGCGTCACGTTGTGCGTGAGCGTCATGTACCGGACCCCGAGGTCGTAGTAGGCGCGGAGCGCGCCCAGCGATCCCTCGATGGCGTGGCCGCCCTCGATGCCGAGGAGCGACGCGATGCGCCCCCGCCGCCGGGCCTGCTCCACGTCGGCGGCCGTGAGGGCCGGCGCGAGGCGTTCGGGGTAGCGTGCGATCACGCGGCGGGCGAGGTCGATCTGCTCGAGCTGGGCGCGGGCGAAGCGGCCTCCGGGGAGATCGCCCGGGATGTACACCGACCAGAACTGGCCGCCGACGCCGCCGGCCCGGAGGCGCGCGAGATCGGTGTCGCCCGGGGTGGGCCGGCGAAGGTCGTACGCCGCCGGGTCGCCTCGCGCTTTCCGATCGTTCCGGATGGTCCAGGCGAGATCGTTGTGCCCGTCGATGACCGGGTGCCGGGCGAGGAGCCGGCGCGCGTGGCGGAGGGCAGCGGCGTCGATCGGGGAGGTGGCGGGCACGACGGTCAGACTACCAGACGCTCCATCCGCCGTCGACCACGAGGTTGTGGCCGGTGATCCACGCGCCCGCGTCGGAGGCGAGGAGCGCGATCGCGCCCTTCAGGTCTTCCGGCACGCCGGTGCGGGCGAGCGGGTTCGCGAGGCGGCAGCGCTCCACGAAGCCTGGGTCCGTCCCCGGCTGAGGGATCTGGCCGGGCGACAGGCAGTTGACCGTGATCCCGTGCTCGGCCAGCTCCGTCGCGAGCGCGCGGGTCAGGTTGACGACGGCGCCCTTCGCGGCCTGGTAGGGCGGGCCCGATCGCTGGTAGTCGAGACCGGCGTAGAGGCGCTTGTCCGCGCCCAGCGTGCCGTGGATCGAGCCGAGGGTGATGATGCGGCCGCCGCGGCGGGGGATCATGACGCGCGCCGCGGCCTGCGCGCACACGTAGGTCCCGGTGACGTTCAGGTCGAGCGTCCGCCGGAGGTCGTCGATCGAGGCGTCGGGCAGGTTCGTCGTGGTGAACGCGCCGCCGGCGTTGCACACCATGACGTCGAGCCGGCCCCTCTCGGCGATCACCCGGTTGACGAGCGCGTCCACCTGCGGCTTCACGACGACGTCGCAGCCGAGGCCCACCGCGTCGAGGCCCGCCCCGCGGAGCTCCGCGGCGACGCGCTCGCAGCGCGCCTCGTCCCGGCTGGCGAGGTAGACCGCCGCGCCGAGCTCCGCGAGCGACTCCGCCATCGAGCGGCCGAGATGCGTCGCGCCGCCGGTCACGACCGCGACGCGGCCCGTGAGGTTGAAGAGCGACTGGATTCGCATGATGGCGACCATTCAAGCATGGGGGCGGGGCCGGCGGAAGGCAGGCCTCTCATGCGATGATCCGTGTCATGCAGCCGGTGCGGGTCGCCGTGATCGGGGCCGGGTTCATGGGGGAGCGCCACGCGCGGATCTACGCCGGCATGTCGGACGTCGAGCTGGTGGCGGTCTGCGATGTGCGAGATCAGACGGCGCGCGAGCTGGGGGCGCGAACGGGCGCCGCGACGTACACGGACTACCGGGAGCTCCTCCGCCGGGACGATCTCGACGCCGTCAGCGTGTGCACGCCGGACGGGCTCCACCGGGAGCCGTGTGACCTGGCCCTGCGAGCGGGCCGCCACGTGCTCCTCGAGAAGCCGATCGCCACCACCGTGGCCGACGCGGAGGCGATCGCGGAAGCCGCCGTTCGCGCGGGCGTGGTGCTCCTGGTCGGGCACTGCCTCCGCTTCGACCCGCGCTATGATCAGGCGCGGCAGGCCGTCGAGCGGGGCGAGCTGGGCACGGTCCAGACGATCTACACGCGCCGGGCCAATACCGTGGCGGCCCAGGATCGGCTGGGCGGGCGGTGCCCGCTCCCGCTGTTCCTCGGCGTCCACGACTACGACGTGATGCGCTGGCTCGCCGGGAGCGAGGTGGAGCGGGTGACGGCGGAATCCAAGTGGGGGCTCCTCCGCGAGCAGGGCTTTCCGGTCGAGGACGCCAACTGCGCGCTCCTCCGGTTCGCGAGCGGGGCGCTCGGTATCGCGGAGCTCTCCTGGATCCTCCCCCGGGGTTTTCCGGCCGCGGGCGACCACCGCCTCGACGTGGTGGGCAGCGCCGGATCCCTGTCGATCGCGACGCTCGAGACGGGCCTCCGGCGCGCGGACGGCCAGCGGGCGGTGCAGGTGGACACGGCCTCGGCGCCGTCGGTTCAGGGGCATCCGGGCGGCATGTTCTACTTCGAGCTGCGACACTTCGTCGACTGCGTGCGCGGGCGCGCCACGCCGGCCGTCACGCCCGCCGACGCCGTCATGGCGCTACGGATCGCGCTCGCGGTCGAGCGCGCGGCGGCTACGGGAGCCCCGGCCGTTCCCTGAGCGGCCCTCATCATGAACGCGTTCGAGGAGGTCGAGCCATGACCGACCCAGCTCTGACCGGGCAGACGGTGGAGCTGCTCCAGCAGCTCATCCGCAACCAGTGCGTGAACGACGGCACGACCGCGTCCGGCCAGGAAGCGCGCACGGCCGACGTGCTCCGCAGCTATCTCACCGGGAGCGGCCTGGACCTGGAGGTCTACGAGCCGGCCTGGGCGCCGGGGCGCGCGAGCCTGGTCGCGCGCATCGAGGGCAGCGATCCGACGGCGCCCACGCTCTGCCTCATGGGCCACACCGACGTCGTGCCGGTCAACCTCGCGACCTGGACGCGGGACCCGTTCGGCGGCGAGCTGGTCAACGGCGAGGTGTGGGGGCGCGGCGCGATCGACATGCTGAACATCACGGCGTCCCAGGCGGTGGTGCTCCGGGCGCTCGCCCGGCGCGGCTGGCGGCCGCGGGGCACTCTCGTGTACCTGGCGTGCGCCGACGAGGAGGCTGGCGGCGCGCTCGGGGCGGGCTACGTGTGCGACCGGCACTGGGACTCGATCCGGGCGGACTACCTCCTGACCGAGAACGGGGGCCAGGTCAGCCAGGCGACTGATGGTGGCCTGAACGTCACCGTGCACGTGGGGGAGAAGGGCGTGGCCTGGCGCCGCCTGCGGGTCCGCGGGACGCCCGGCCACGGCTCCATGCCGTACGGCGTCGACAACGCGCTGGTCAAGGCGGCCAAGGTGGTGGCGCGGCTGGCGGACTACCGCCCGGCGCCGTACGTGGACGAGCTGTGGCGGCGCTTCGTCGACACGCTCGGCCTCGATCCCGCCCTGAAGGCCGCGCTGGTCGACCCGGCGCGCGTGGACGACGCGATCGCCCGGCTTCCCCCCAACGTGGCCCGGATGGCCTGGTCGTCCACCCACACGACCTTCTCGCCGAACCAGTGCCGGGGCGGCGTGAAGACCAACGTGATCCCGGACATGGTCGACGTCGAGGTCGACATCCGCACGGTCCCGGGCGACAGCGACGACGAGGTCCGCCGGCACCTCGACAAGGCGCTGGCCGACCTGTCGGACGAGGTGGAGGTCGAGCCCCTCTTCTCCAAGCCGGCGTCGGTCTCGCCCACCGGCACCCCGCTCTGGGACGTGCTCGGCCGGGTCGTCGACCGGCACTACCCGGGCGCGCAGCTTCTGCCTCGGCTCATCGTCGGGTTCACCGACGCCCCGTACTTCCGGGCCCGCGGCGCGGTCTCCTACGGATTCAGCCTCTTCTCGCGCACACTGACGGCCGAAGCGATGGCCCCCCGGTTCCACGGCAACGACGAGCGCGTCGACGTGGAATCCCTGGCCCTGACGACCCAGGCGTGGCTCGACGTGTGCGAGCTGCTGCTCGAGTAGCGCCGGGCCGCGCGCGTCGGCTCGCCGGGCCGAGGCGCTCCGTCAGCGCGGGTACAGCAGGAGCTGGGTGCAGCGGAAGAGGGCGATGGCGCGTCCGGTCGCCTCGTCGGTGACCCGAGCGTCCCAGACCTGCGTCGTCCGGCCGCCGTGGGCGAGCGTGGCCTCGCAGGCGATCACGCCCTCGAGGACCGTTCCGAGGAAGTTCGCCTTGAGCTCCACGGTGGTGAACCCGCGGGCGCCATCCGGGAAGCTGGCCACGGTTCCGTAGCCGCACGAGCTGTCGGCCAGCGCGACCACCGTTGCCGCATGGAGGTAGCCGTTCGGCGCCAGGTGGTCTCGGCGGATGGGCAGGCGACTCGTGACACGCCCCTGGGCCACGTCCAGGAACTCGATGCCGATGAGGCCCGGAAGGTACCCATCCCCGAACCGCCGCCAGTGGTCGGCCGAGCCCGGCGCCCGCACCTCGCGGGACAGGGGCGCCTCTCCCGTGCCGCCCGCGCCGCTCGCGGAGCTCAAGGTGTCGCCACCAGGTCGACGTGGAGGGTGACCTCGTCCTTGTTCCGGATCGCGCCGAGGAGCGCGCTGTAGGGGCGGTACCCGAAGCTCGACTGGAGGAACGTCACCGTCGCCCGGCCCCGAAGCGCGCCAGACTCGAGCGCCACGGTCGCCGGGAACGTGACCTCCTGGGTCACTCCGCGGAGGGTGAGGCGCCCCGTCACCTGAAGCCGGCCCTGGCCCTCGGCGACGACGCGTGTCGAGACGAAGCGAATCGTAGGGTACCGCGCGACGTCGAGCTGGTCCGGCGCGCGCATCGCCTTGCCCACGTCGGTGCGCTGGCTCTCGGAGAGATCACCCTCCACACCGAGCCGCCGGCGCGCCGCGGGGTCGTCGACCCGGAGCGATGCGGTGCGGACCTCGACGACGATGGCGCTGGCCTCCGGCCGGGCAGGGTCGTACTCGACGGTGCCGCCGACCTCGGTGGCTTCCACCACGTGATCGTGAGCGAGCGCGCTGCCGACGCCCTGACGGAAGAGCTGGAGGGCAAGTCGCGTCTGGCCGGGGTCGATGCGCAGCGTGGCGCCCCGGGCCACCCCGGCGCCGGCGAGGAGCCAGGCCGTCGCCAGCCCGCACGCGATCCAGCGGCGGGCCGGGCGTCCCGAGTACCGCGGCTCGGCGGTCGACCGGACGAGGGACACGACGCCGATGATAGACGAGGGGCCGCAGGCCGGCTACTGCCCGCGCAGCCTGGGGTCGAGCACGTCGCGAAGGGCGTCGCCCAGCATGTTGAACCCGAAGACCGCGAGCGAGATCGCGACGCCGGGCCAGACGGCCATCCAGGGAGCGCGGAGCATGTGCGTCCGCCCGGAGCCGGAGAGCATGCCTCCCCATGAGGGATAGGGCGGGGGCACACCGAAGCCGAGGAAGGAGAGTGCCGACTCGGCCAGGATCACGCCCCCGAGGCCGATCGTCGCCAGGATCAGGATGGTCGGCACGACGTTCGGCAGGACGTGCCGGAGCACGACGCGAAGCTGGCCAGCCCCCACCGCTCGCGCCGCCTCGACGTGTGGCTGCTGCGCGACCGTGATGGTCGCTCCGCGGATCACCCGGGAGCTGGTCGCGGCGGTGATGATGGCGAGAGCAAGGATGACGTTCAGCAGGCCGGGGCCGAGAACCGCCATGACCGACAGGACGATGACCAGGTAGGGGAACGACATCCAGGCGTCCACGATGCGTTGCACGACGAGGTCGTACGCTCCGCCGAGGTAGCCGCTCGAGACGCCGATCGCGGTCGCGAGCAGGGTCCCGAGGGCGATCGTCGCGAACCCCACGGTGACCGAGATGCGAGCCCCGTACACGATCCGGCTCCAGAGGTCGCGGCCGAGGTTGTCGGTGCCGAGCCAGTGGACGGAGCCCGGCGGCCGGAAGCGCGCGCCTCGGATCGTGTCCTCGTAGCCGTAGGGCGCGAGGCCGTCGGCGAAGGCGGCCATCAGCAGCATGCCGGCGACGATCAGCCCGCCCAGGGCGCCGAGGGGTTTCCGCCGCGCGAACCGGGCGACCGCGCGGATGGCGTGGCCGAGGGGCCCTCGGAGCGCGGCCGGACCGGGGGCGCCCGGGCGCGGGGGCCGGGCGCCGTCATCCTGGTTGCGGAGCGCTGGGTGAGCGCCGTCGGCGGTCGCCCGTCTCCCCGTTTTCGCGGCGGACCCCGCCGGCGCCGGTGCGCCCTCGGACCGCCTAGTACCGGATGCGGGGGTCCAGGAGGGCATAGAACGCGTCCACGGCCAGGTTGACCAGCACGATCACCGACACGACGACGAGGTTGATGCCCTGGATGACGGGGTAGTCCCGCTGCGTGATGGCCTCGAACAGGAAACGGCCCATGCCCGGAAGGCCGAAGATCGACTCGATGATGACCGTGCCGCCCAGCACCTGGGCGAGCTGGATGCCGAGCACGGTGACGACCGGGATCACCGCGTTGCGGAGCCCGTGCTTGAGGACGACCACGCGCTCGCGGAGCCCCTTGGCCCACCCGGTCCGCACGTAGTCCTGGCGCAGCACCTCGAGGAGCATCCCGCGCGTCAGGCGCATGAGCGCGGCGGCGGCGGCGATCCCGAGGATGAGGGCGGGGAGGAGAAGCTGCGTCACGTGGGCCAGCGGCGCTTCGCGGAACTCGACGTACGTCGAGACGGGGCGCCAGCCCCACCAGAGCGCCGGCAGGATGACGACCAGCGTCGCCAGCCAGAAGCCCGGCACCGAGAGGCCGATGACGGCGGCGCTCCGGGCGACGTAGTCGCGGGCGGTGTCCTGGCGGGTCGCCGAGAGCACCCCGATGGGCAGGCCGATGAGGAGAGCGAACACGATGGCGAGGAGCCCGAGCTCCACCGTGACCGGCAGGCGCCTGGCGAGCTCCTCGGCGACCGGCCGCCGGGTCCAGAGCGACTCGCCGAGATCGCCCCGGGCGGCCCGGCCGAGCCACTCGAGGTACTGCACGTGCAAGGGGCGGTCGAGGCCGAGCTTGGCGCGCAGCTCCTGGAGGTCCCGGGCGTATGCCTTCTCCTCCAGCATGAGGGCGACGACGTCGCCTGGGATCAGCCGGGGCAGGGTGAAGACGATGAGCGACGCGATCAGCAGCGACGGAACCGCGACCACGAGGCGCCGGGCGAGGTAGCGGCGCATCCTCAGGCTCCGCGGTCCCGGGCGAGCCGGCTCCCTCCTACCGGTCCAGCCACGCGGCCATCAGCCGCCCCCCGTAGTCGTAGCCGAGGTTCGGCTGGTAGTTCTTCACCGCGCCCTCCCAGACGCCGATCGCCATGGCGGAGGGGAGCTGCACGTAGTACTGCTGCTTGGCGAGGTGGCGCTGGATGTCGTGCACGACATCGCGGCGCTTGGCGGCGTCCATCGTCCGCCGCTGGCGGACGAGGAGGTCCGCGACGACCGGGTCGTTGATGTGGCTCTGGTTCTTCGTCTCGCCCGGGTAGTACTGGCCGAAGAGGAAGTTGTCGGGATCGAGGAACGGCGTCTGGGGGCCCAAGGCGCCGGTGTCGAACTTCCCGTAGAAGCACGTCGAGATGTACGCGCCGTACTCCTTCTGGTCGATCCGCGCGTTGATGCCCACGTCGCGGAGGTACTTCACGACGAGCTGGGCGGAGTCGACGATGACCGTCGAGCCGTAGTCGGTGAAGCAGAGGCTCATCGGGAAGCCGCCCGGATGGCCGGCGGCCGCGAGGAGCCGCTTGGCCTCGGCGGGATCGTGCTTGTAGTAGCGCGCGCCCTCGCCCAGCTGGTCCATGGGCAGGGACCACTCGCGGAGGGCGCCCGGCACCGGCGGGTTCATGACGCCGACCCCTTCGAGGACCGAGTCGATGATCCCCTGGCGGTCGATGGCCAGCGACATCGCGTGCCGGACCCGCACGTCGTTGAACGGCGCCTGGTCGGTTCGCATGGACACGTGGGACATCACGTTTGAAGGAAACTCGAGGACACCTAGGTTTGGCCGCCGCTGCTTGAGGGTGTCCTTGATCTGGACCCAGTCGGTCCGGTTGATCGCGCCCTGGTACTCCCAGCCGAGGTCGTACTTGCCGGCCAGGAACGCCGCCATCCGGGAGGCGTTGTCCTCGTCGACGTAGAGCTCGACACGGTCGATGTGGGGGAGGCCGGGCACGAAGTACTGAGGGTTGCGCACGAACGTCATCCCGACGTTCGGCCGGTAGCTGTCGAGCATCCAGGGCCCGGTGCCGACGACCGCCTCGGGCTTCTTGAGGTCCCCGAACTTCTCCACGCACTCCTTGGCCACGATGGCCACCGCGAGCGGGTTCGCCAGCATGTCGGGAAACCAGGCGAAGGGCTCCTTGAGCGTGAACTTCACGGTGTGGCGGTCCACCGCCTCGACCTTGTCCACCGCGCGGAGCATGTAGGCGTTCGCGTTGCCCTTGACCTGGAGGAACCGCTCGACCGAGTAGACGACGTCTTCTGCGGTCAGCTCGCGGCCGTTCACCGGCGGCTTCGGATGCCAGCGCACCCCGCGCCGGAGCTTGAAGACGTAGGTCGTCTCGTTGGGCTGGGTCCACGACTCCGCGAGGTCCCCCTCGATGGGGAACGTGCCGGGCGTGACGCCCGGCCCCGCTCGGTGCTTGAGGAGCCGACTGTGCGTGAAGGACAGCGCCACGTGCGTCTTGTAAGACACCGTGAGCATCGGGTCGAAGTGGGGCGGATCCCAGGCCCGGACGCTGAGGACACCGCCGCGCTTGGGCGTCTGGGCGCGGGTCGATGTCGGAGCGAGCGTCGCCCCGGCCAGGGTCAGGCCACCGAGAGTCAGGAGGTCGCGTCGGCTGAGGGTCATGGCGTCATCCTCCGTGTGTTCGGTCGGCTCAGGCCATCGTGGCTCCTCGGTCGGGATCTCGCGTCAGTCGTTGCGCGTCAGCGCGCCGGTGGATCCGGCGGCGGCCACTGGCCGGCCCGGCGCTCCGGGGGGCCGCCGTGCCGCGATCGGTCGGTCGAGGGGCATGCCGCCGATGATAGTCGATCGGCCGGGAGATGGCGTCGTCGACGTCCGTCCGGAGGGCTCACGTCACTCGGACGGGGTAATCGGCCCCGGCACGGTCGTTTCCCCCACCATGTTGCAGCCCTGTTCCTCGCTGCCGCAGCCGCACCAGTTGCCGCCGTCGTTCCCGAACAGGGGTTCGACGAAGGGAGGCACTGGGGCGGGCGGCTGGTTCGGGCCGAGGTGGCCGGCCGGCAACGTCAACCCGGCCAAATGGATCCCATGGCAGTTCAGCGTGTCCCAGCCGAGCAACGCGGTGCTGCCCACGAGCTTGATCCCGGTATCGAAGTTCTGGTCGAGCTCGGCGTTGACGATCTGGTGGAGCACGGACCCGAACGCCAGGATGCCGACACCGTCGGGGGCGGCCGTCTCCAGGATCTGGGTCCCGTCCACGATGGCCCCCGACTGCTGGAAGTAGATGCCGACGTGGTGATTCGCGAACAGGACGCCGCCGTAGATGCAGACGCCGCTCCGGAAGACCCCGATGCCGCCCTGCTGAGCCGCGAAGGAGCCCGGATTCACCAGCTGGTTCTGACACCCAACGGACGGAGTATCGAAGATGAGATGCCCCCAGCCGCCCACGAGGGCAGCCAGCACGTTGACGATCTTGACGGACGCGGCCGCGAGAGGCTTGAAGACGAGGCCATGGTGCATCATGTTGCTGATCCGCGTGTCCTCGACCACGAGGTCGGCGGGTGCGCGCCACAGGATGCCGCGCCCCGAGTGGCTCAGCTGCATGTGGCGGATCGTGAGGGCGTGCGCTCGCGATTCGGGAACGGGCACCTCGCCGCCCGGTCGGTCGCTGGGCGGCTGGCCGACGATGCCGTTCGGGCAGCCCCTGAGCTGGAACCCTTCGAGGACGCCGCCCCCGCCCTCCAGGTAGGTGACGCACCCGACTGCGCGATCTGCGGGATCCACAGCTCGGGGCGGCTCACCGACGAGCGCGGCCCGGCCGCCGCCACTGAGGCGCAGCCGCTTGCCGACTATGGTCGGCATCTCTCGGTACACTCCGGGGAGGACGAAGATCGAGTCGCCGTCCTCGGAAGCGTCGATGGCTTGCTGGATCGTCGGTTTGTCGCGGGGCACGACCAGGTCGGCGCGTTGTCTGGGGCCGTTCCGGTCGCGTCGAGGGTGCGCGCCGAGGCCTTCGGTCGCACCGAGCGGTAGAGGTGGTAGCGCGCACAGGACGAGAGCCACGATGGTCACCCAGTGCCGTGAGGTCCGCATGGGTCTGCCTCCAGTGATTCGGAGACGCGTTTCGGAGTGCCTGTTCCCGGGTGGCGCGTAGGTTCGACGGGGGCGCTCGATTCTCGGGGCTCCACTGGTACGATCGGCCGAGGGCCATGGGTTTGCGGGCTGTCAGCGCGCCGGCGGATCCGGGGGCGGCAGCGGCCAGGGCAAGGCGTCGGTCCAGTCCTCGATCGGGGTCCGGGGGTCGCGGGCGGGCGCCGGGTCGGGCGGCGCCGGGTGAAGGGTCCGCACACGAGGGGTCCGATGCACGGGCTCCTCCCGCAGCGCGTGACGCATCACGTAGTGGCGGCCGAACAGCTCGCCGAGGAAGCGCCCGCCGAGCTCGAAGACGTCGGGCCCGCGGCCCGGAACCGGCTCGACCCATCCCACCTGCCGTCCGTACCGGTCGTAGAGCCGGTCCTCTTCGAGAAAGCCCCAGAGGGCTCCGCTCCAGCGGAAGATCCCGACGGGGGCGTTCGTCACCGGCCGTCACCGGCGCTACTGCCGTCACGGGGGCCGGGGCCGACGACGGCGCGGATCTCGGGCTCGAAGTCGTCGTCGAAGGGGTACATGGGCGCGGACCGGTGCTTCCAGGCCAGGCGCTCGAGCCGCGCCGTGCTCGGGCCCGGCGTGTCGACCACCCAGCAGGCCCGGGCGAACTCGCCGAACCCGTCCCGGAACTGGAGCGGGGACTTCACCACGACGATCTTCGCGTCCCGCGGCTCGAGGCCGACGGAGCGATAGAGGGCCGGGTCGAACGTGAAGGCCGCGCGCTCGGTTGCCAGCACGGCGATGCGGCCGGCCTCGATGACCGCCGCGCGCCCCATCTGGAACTCCACGCCTGCCGTCTTCTTGTCCGTCGAGACGAAGCGGCCGTCGGAGAGGATGCGCACCCGCCCGGTGATCGGCACGGGCCGGTTGTAGCGCGGGTCGAGCGTGCCGCCGACCGTCGTGGTCAGGTCGACGCCGACGCCGTTCGCGATGGCCCGCGCCACGGCGGGGGCGTCGACGACGGTCACGAGACAGCGCTCCCGGACGTTCAGGGCGAGGAGCCGCTCGAGGACGTGCGCGCTGTCGCCGGGGGAGCCGGATCCCGTGCTGTCCGCTGATTCCGAGAGGACGAACGGTCCGCCCTCGGCGGCGAGCGCTCGGCGGATCGCCTCGTCCACGGGCAGGAGGTCGGCCGTGAAGCGCCGCCGGCTCTCCCAGGCCTGCCAGGCGAGCTGGCGGACCATCGGCTCGATCTCGGTGGCCCGCCGGCGCCCGTCGGCCACCGCCATGACGGAGAACCCCGTGTCGGCGATGTCGAGCCAGGGCTGGACGGGGAAGAGTGACACGGCGAGCACGCCCGGTCGCGCTTCGAGCCGCTTGGCCTCGGCCATCAGCCCCGCCATCGGCTGATCGCCGGTACCCTGGCCCTCGGCGGGCACCAGCATCGGCGACCGCGCGAACAGCGTCACGGGGTGGATCTCTCGGCGGACGGCCCGCAGGAGGAGCGCCGCGGCCTTCGCGCCCGTCTCGTAGAGATCGATGTGCGGGTACGTGTCGTAGCCGATGAGCGCGTCCGCCTCCTCCACCATGCGGGCCGTGATCGTGGCGTGAAGATCGAGCGTGGCGACGAGCGGCACGCCCGGCCCGATGGCCTTCCGCACGGCAGCGAGGAGCTCGCCCTCGCCGTCCGGCGCGTCCTCGAGCACCATGGCGCCGTGGAGCGCGAGGAGGACGCCGTCGACCCGTCCCGCGGCGGCCAGGCGCTCGAGCAAGGCGTCCCGGACGTGCTCGAACGTCGCCCGGGTGACCGGCCCGGACGAGACGGCATTGGCCGCGACGGTCGGGACCACCTCGACGCCGGCCGGGCCCAGCGTGTCGAGGAATCCGCCCACCTCGGCCCTCGTCCCCCGGAGCCGCTCGATCATCTCGGTGCCGTAGAGGAGCTGGGTCGCGCGGAAGTGCTCGAGGTCCGCGCGCTGACGGACGAACGTGTTCGACTCCTCCATGAACTGCCCGATCGCGACGCGGACCGGGGTCAGACTTTGACTTCGGGACATTCGGGGCGTGCCTCCCTACGTCGCGGGAATTGTCCGGAAGTCAAAGTCTGACCCCGTCGGTTACTTCTCGAGGCTTGCGTTCTCGAGGACGGCCATGTCGTCGACGGTGTACGCGAATCCGTCGACGTGCTTGGCCACGCCGAACACGCTCTGCCGGTAGGCGATCGGGATCACCCAGGCCTCGTCGAGGATCGCGGCGTTCAGCTTCGCGAAGGCGGCCTTCTGCTTGGCGGGGTCGATCGTCCCGCTGGCCTCCAAGACGGCATCGACGTACGCCTTCGGGACGTTGTCCCCCCACACGGGGTTCTTGGCGGTGCGCCAGATGCTGTTGAGCGTGACCCGGGTCGGGAACTTCTGCGTGTTCCCGGAGAACGAGGGCGTGCACTGGAAGTCGCCGGCCAGGAGCCGCCGGCTGCCCTGCGTCGGGTCGAGCACCGTGATGGACAGGTCGAACCCGATCTTGGCGAGGTCCGCCTGCACGATCTGGGCGATGGCCCCGAGCTCGGGATAGGAGCTGACGACCATGGCCTCGGCCTTGAGGCCCGTCGCGCCGGACTTCCCGAGGAGCTCCTTCGCCCGGTTGAGGTCGAACGGGTACTTGTCGAGGGCCGTCTTGTCGTAGGCGGCGGAGTGGGGGCTGTAGGGGAGCACCGTCGGCTGGCTGACCCCGAAGAGCACCTTCTCCACGATGCCCTTCCGGTCGATCGCAAAGTGCAGCGCCTGACGGACCTCCTTCCGGTCGAACGGCGGCTTCGCGACGTTGATGCGGAGCTCGTAGGTGAGCGCCCCCGGGTGACCCTTGACCATGTTGAAGTCCCGCGAGAGTCGGGCGACGTCCTTCGGCGGCAGCGACGTGCAGAGATCGATGATGCCGGACTGCAGCGCCGCCACCATGGCGTCGGAGTCCCCGAAGACCTTGTAGACGAGGCGATCGACCCAGGGGGCGGGCTTGTTCCAGTAGTCCGGGTTCCGCTCGGCCACGATCCGGTCGCCGGGGATCCACTCCACGAACTTGAACGGCCCGCTCCCGGCCGCGCGCCGCGCGATGCCGTCCATGCCGGAGGGATCGATGATCGACATGGCCTGCAGGAGGTCCGTGGCCTCGGGCGAGACCTTCTTGAACTTGATGACGACCGTCCCCGCGTCGGGTGCCGTCACCTCGGCGACGTTCGCGACCGCCGGGAGCATGTTGAACCCGCGCGCGGGATCCGCGGCCTTCTCGAAGTTCTTGACGACGTCGGCCGCGACCAGGTCCTTCCCGCTGTGGTACTTGACGCCCTTGCGGAGGACGAGCGTGACGGACTGGCCGTCGGGCGCGATGGTCCAGCGCTCGGCCAGGCCGGGAAGCGGGCGCAGCGCTTGGTCGTACCGGATGAGCGTGTCGTAGAAGCTCTGGTGGATCGGGAAGCCCTGGAACAGGAGGTTGTGGGGGTCGAAGCTGATGGCGTCTTGCGGGAGCCCCACGGTCAAGGTGCCGCCCCGCTTCTTGGCGGCGGCGCGCCGGGCGGCGGCCAGGAAGGCAGTCCCGGCGACGGTGCCCGTGGCGAGGCCCTGGAGGAAGCGGCGGCGGGTCGGTTCGTGAGAGCGAGGCATGGCGTCTCCTTCTTGTCGTCTGGCCGGCGGACTCAGGAGTACCGGATCCGGGGATCCAGCCAGGCGTACGCGAGGTCGGTGAGGAGGTTGATCAGCACGAATGCGACGACGACGAAGAGGATCGTGCCCTGCACGACCGTGTAGTCGCGCGTCAGGATGGCCTGGAGCAGCATCCGGCCGAGACCGGGGTAGTCGAAGATCGCCTCGGTGATGACCGCGCCGCCCATGAACGCGCCGAACTGGAGCCCGACGACCGTCACCACCGGGAGCAGCGCGTTCCGCAGCGCGTGGACGCCGATGACGGGCCGCTCGCCCAGCCCCTTGGCCCGCGCGGTCCGCACGTAGTCCTGGTAGAGGGTCTCGAGCAGCGCCGCGCGGGTGAAGCGCGCGAGGACCGCCGAGACGTAGGCGCCCAGGGTGATGGCCGGCAGGACCAGGAACCGGAGCGCCCGGGCCGGCTCCTCCCAGAAGGGCACGAAGCCCGACGCGGGGAGCCACTTGAGCCAGAGCGCAAAGCAGAGCACCAGCAGGATGCCGAGCCAGAAGGTGGGGACCGCCATCGCGAGGGCATTGTAGCTCGTCCCCGCGCGGGCGATCCAGGACCGGGGCCGCACCGCGGAGAGGATTCCCAGGGGCGCGGCGATTGCGAGCGCCACCAGGAAGGCCGCGACCGTCAGCTGCACCGTCACCGGGATGCGATGGCGGAGCATCGTGGCCACCGGGACGCCGCTGATGTAGGAGACGCCGAGATCGCCCCGGACCACGCGGCCGAGCCAGAGCCCGTACTGCACGGCCAGCGGCCGGTGGAGCCCCATGCGCTCGCGGGCGAGCTGGATCTGCTCGGCGGTCGCGTCGGGCCCGAGGAGCGCGATCGCCGGGTCGCCGGGAATCAGGTAGATCATCTGCCAGATCGCCATGGAGGCGAGGAGGAGGACGGGGAGGAGCTGCACCAGGCGGACGAGCGCGTACCGGACCATCAGGTGGCTCGCTCCGCCACGGTGGCGCGGCCCGCGCCTCCGCGGTCGACGATGGCCTGAAGGGCGTCGGCGAGGGCGTTCAGGGAGAGCACGGACAGCGTGATCACGGCGCCCGGGAAGAGCCCGTACCACGGCGCCTGGTAGAGGAACGAGCGGCCGGCGTTCAGCATCGAGCCCCAGGACGGCGCCGGGGGCTGGGTACCGAGGCCCAGGAAGGACAGCGCGGCCTCGAGCAGCATCGCCACGGCGGCGGTGACGGCGATCTGGACGACGATGGGCGTCAGCGCGTTGAGGAGGATCGTCCGGAACATCAGGTAGGCGGGACCGACGCCGAGCGCCCGGGTGGCCACCACGAACTCACGCTCCTTGAGCGAGAGCGTGCTGGCGCGCGTGAGGCGCGCGAACGCCGGCACGCTCACCACGCCGACCGCCAGCATGGCGTTGAACGAGCCGGGCCCCAGCACCGCGATGATCACCATCGCCAGCAAGATCGCCGGGACCGCCAGCAGGAAGTCCAGCACGCGCATGATCGCGACGTCCGGGAGCCCGCCGGCGAACCCCCCGAGGAGACCGAGCGGCACCCCCACCGTCGTCCCGATGAGCACCGCGACCAGGCCGGTGAGGAGCGAGATGCGCGCGCCGTGAATCACGCGGCTCAGGATGTCCCGGCCGAACTCGTCGGTGCCGAAGGGGTGGGCGAGGGACGGGGGCCGGAACCCCTCTGCGCGGCTCTGGGCGAGGGGATCGCGCGGGGCGATCCATGGAGCCAGGACAGCGGTGACGGCCAGCACCGACAACATGACACACGCGGCGAGCCCGGCGCGGTGCCGTCCGGGCCCCAGAAGGCGAGCCACCATGGCCGGGAGCAATCTACCTGGCAGGATCGGGGCCTGCAAGCTGGCACGATCGGGGGCCTGCAAGCCGGTTCCAGGTCGGTCCTGTGGAACTCGCCCACGGGGACCGCGATTCTCGCTTCGGGGAGCCATGGCACGGATGTTGCTCAGCCTCACCGCGGGTTCGGGTGATCCGAGCCCCCGGGCGGGATCTGCTGCCCTGTGACTCGGGGAGGAACGCCGATGGCGAATCACCGGAAGGTGGTGGCCCGGTACGTCGACGGGCGACTCGTGAAGGGCTACACGTTCGACTTCGGGCCCTCCCAGCCCCGGTTTCACGTCTTCCCGGAGCCGACCGCGAGCGGCCCGTCCACGCAGGTGCTGGTGCGCGAGCTCAAGGCGCTCTTCTTCGTGCGGGACCTCGTGGGGAACCCTGGCCGCCACGATGGCCAGGAATTCCATAGCGGAGAGGCGCCAGCAGGCCAGCACGTGGAGGTCCGCTTCCGTGACGGCGAGGTGATCGTCGGGGCCGCGGATAGCCCGACGGCGGACGCCCTCGGCTTTTTCCTCGTGCCCGCGGACCCCGAATCGAACAACCTCCGCGTCTATGTGGTCGCCGCCGCGACCCGCGCGGTCTACCCGCTCCCGTCTCCGCCGGCGTTCAAGGTCGGCGCGTCCGCGTCTCGCGCCGACCGGGCATTCCGGGGCGCTCCCGCGGGACCGCTGCTTCCGGTCCGTCTCCTCAGCTGGCTCACGCGGTAGACTGAGCCCCGGCCCGGCCTCCGGGCCCACTCCATCCGACGGGGGTCACGCGTGTACCAGGTCTACGCGCTCAAGTGCGGGGAGCGGGACACGACGGCGTGCGAGTTCTTCTACCGGGAGCCGTCCCACGAGCGGATCACGCTCCACTACTTCGTCTGGCTGATCCTCGGGGGTCCGCATCCGGTCCTGGTCGACACCGCGTTCGGCGAGGAGGACGCCGCCGCGCGAGGGCTTCGCGGCTACGTGAGCCCCGCGGCGATGGTGGCGCGGCTCGGCGTGCGGGCGGAGGAGATCCCGATCGGGCTGGTGACGCATCTGCACTGGGACCACTGGGCGGGGTACCGGCACTTCCCGGGCGCGGAGTTCTGGATCCAGCGTGACGAGATCGCGTTCTGGACCGGCGCCGTGGCCCGCTACGACGCCTACAAGATGTCCGCCCACGCCGGCGCCCTGGCCGAGCTGGTGCGGCTCAACTACGCGAACCGGGTCCGCGTCGTCGAGGGCACCCGCGAGGTGCTGCCGGGGCTCCACGTCCACCGGCTCGGGGGCCACACGGCCGGGCTCCAGATCGTGTCGGTGGACACCCCCAAGGGGCGCGTCGTCCTGACGTCGGACGCCTCGCACTTCTACCGGAACGTCGAGCGGTTCCAGCCCGTGCAGATCATCACGAACCTCCCGGAGATGCTGGCGGGGTTCGAGACGATCCGCGGCCTGGCCGGCTCGCCGGGCCTGATCGTGGCCGGCCACGACCCGGAGGTCGCGGCGCGCTTCGATCAGGTCGAGCCGGGGATCATCCGGATCGCCTGAACGGCGATCCCGTCAGCGCGCCTCGCTCGCGACCCGGGCCGTGACGCGGGACGCCAGGAGCGTCCGCCCGGTCGAGCTGAACGACTGGAGCTCGACGAAGTGGCGCGCATGCTTCGGCTGGATCGTCTCGTGGACGACGGTCAGGTCGAGACGCGCCGGGGGCTCGACGAAGCGCGGCATCTCGAACCTGACGGTCATCTCGCACTCGGGGCACGGCGCCCCCGCGAGCGCGGTGGCCTCGTACACGTCGTGGCCGTCGCCGTGCTGGGCCAGCCGATACTCCGGGACTCGCGCGCTGTCGTCCTCCCGGCGTCGGCCGCCGAGGCGACGCTCCGCCTCGGGCAGGTCGTCGCGCCGCCGCCGCTCCCCGCGCCGGCGATCGACGACCACATCCACCCACCGGGCTCCTGCGAAGATCCGCCGGAGCTGCGCGTAGACCTCCGGTCGGGTCACCTGGACGACCATGACCCACCGCGGCCGCTGCGCATCGAGAGGGACGTTCGCGCTCATCAGTCAGGCCCAGATGGCGCCATCAGGATAGACCAGCCCGCGACGACAGGGGAGGGACTTTGTCCCGGGAACCTGAGCCGTCCCTCAGGAGATGGCGGGTGGCGGATCCGGGACGCGCGTGAGCGCCGCGCCGCGTCTCACGGCTTTCGGTCGAGCAGCCCGAGCAGGAGCCGGCGCGCCGCGGGCGCGCTCCAGTCGCGCGGCCCGACGGCGCGGCCCACGAGCCGGCCCTGACGGTCGATCAGATAGAACGTGGGCGGCCCCCAGACACCGTAGACCCGACCGGTCGTGTCTCCGCTCCGGTCGAGGATGACAGGGGCGACGTAGCCCCGCTCCTGGGCCACGCGCTTCACGTGTGCCGGGTCCTCGCGGAAGTTCACCAGCAGGACCTCGAGGCCCCGGTCCTTGAGCTCCGTGTAGAGCCGGTTGATGGGAGGCAACTCCTCCCGGCAGTCCGGTCACCACGTGGCCCAGAAGACGAGCAGTACCACCTTTCCGCGGAGGTCCGCCAGGCTGCGGACCTTGCCATCCAGGTCCGGCAGCGCGAAGACCGGCGCGGGCCTCGGAGGCTCGTAGGGCTCGATCTGGAGCGCCGCGAAGTCGGGTCCCGCGGCAAGCGCCGGGGCGCAGACGAGTGCCAGGACGAGAACGGCGCCCAGGCGCCACCGGCTCACGACGCGCCGCTCTCCTTCAGGGCCTTCAGGACATCTCCGGGGTCGAGGAGATCGAGGGCGTTGTCCTGGATCTTCATGAAGCGGACCGTCCCGGTCCGGTCGATGATGAAGTACGCGCGCTTCCCGTAGCGATAGATAGGGCTCTTCTCGTCGGTCACCAGCGCGTCGTAGGTGGGGAGCATCTGGCGACGGAAGTCGGACAGGAGCAGGTGCTTGAGATTGTTCTGCTTGGTGAAGGCCTCCAGCGTTGCCGCGTGATCCGCGCTGACGCCCACGACCTGGGCGTTCATGGCTTCGAACTGGGCGAGGGCGCCCTCGAAGCCCTGGATCTCCTTCGTTCAGGTACCGGCGAACGCCTGGATGAACGTGTACAGGACGACCGGGCCCTTGGCGGTCAGGTCGGACAGCTTGACCTGCTTGCCGCCAGGCGCCGCGAGCGTGAAGTCGGGCGCCTTCTGGCCCACGTCGAGCGCGGCGCCGGGCGCGGCCATCACGAGGCTGACGAGCGCGGCGGCCGCGGCGATCACGGGTACACGGCCGAGATGGGTTCGTTGCATGATGTCCTCCTCTGCCTCCGCGGGTTCGGTCGGTTGGCACGGCGAGGCTCACGTCTGCCGTCGCCCCAGTATCACACAGGCAACCCGCGAGCCCCCCCTCGGGTTCCGGGCAGCCACGGTGGGCGGCCCGTCCCGCGCTACCTCGGCTACCGGAGCGGCGGCGGGGGCGGGCCGGTGATGAGACGCGCGCCGCGGCGGAACGTCACGTAGGAGTACGCCCACTGGAAGATCACCAGGACACGGTTGCGGAACCCGATCAGGAAGAAGAGGTGGATGGCGAGCCACGCGAGCCATGCCGTGAAGCCCGCGAGCTGCCAGCCGCCGGGCAGACTGCCCACGGCCTTGCCGCGCCCGATCGTGGCGAAGCTTCCCTTGTCCCGGTACCGGAACGGCTCTCGAGGCTGACCGGCCATCGCGCGCCGGATGTTGCCCGCCACGTGCCGGCCCATCTGGATCGCCGCGGGGGCGACGCCGGGTACCGGCCGGCCATCCTGCTGGACCGCTGCCAGGTCGCCGATCACGAACACGTCGTCGCGGCCCGGGATCGTGAGGTCGGGGTTCACCCGCACGCGGCCCGCGCGGTCCAGCGGGAGACCGAGCGCCTTCGGGAGCGGCGACGCGGCCACTCCGGCGGCCCACACGACGGTGCGCGCGACGATCCGCTCGGACCCGAGGTCGACGCCGGTGGCATCGACGCCGGTCACGCGCGCGCCGGTCCAGACGTCCACGCCGAGCCGCTCGAGCTGGCCCCGCGCCTTGGCCGAGAGGGCCTCCGGATAGGGCGGCAGGACCCGCGACTCGCCCTCGACGAGAATGATCCGGGCGTGGCTAGGGTCGATGCGGTGGAACTCCCGGGCCAGCGCCTGCCGCGAGATCTCGGCCAGCGCGCCGGCCATCTCGACGCCCGTGGGGCCCCCGCCGACGATGACGAACGTCATCCATTCCCGGCGGCGGGCAGGATCGGGCTCGCGCTCGGCCATCTCGTAGGCCAGCAGCACGCGGCGGCGGATCTCGAGCGCGTCCTCGATGCTCTTGAGACCGGGGGCGAACGGCGCCCAGCCGTCGTGACCGAAGTACGAGTGCGTCGCGCCGGTCGCGAGCACGAGGTAGTCGTAGGCGAGCTCGCCGTCCTCGAGCACGAGCCTCTTGGCCAGGACGTCGACCGCCACCGCCTCCGCCAGCAGCACCGAGACGTTCGGCCACCCGCGGAACACGCTCCGGATCGGGGAGGCGATGTCGGCGGGGTTCAGGGCGGCCGTGGCCACCTGGTAGAGGAGCGGCTGGAAGAGGTGGTGGTTCCGCCGGTCCACGATCGTCAGCTGCGCGTGGGCGCCCTTGAGCGCCTTGGCGACGTACAGCCCGCCGAAGCCGCCCCCGACGATGACGACCTCGGGCTGGTTCGTCGGGCGGTTCCCATCGGACGGCCTGTGGCGCCCTGTGGCGGCGTGTGGGCTCACGATTTCAGTCTACCCTCGGGCCCGGGGCGAGCATGGGCTGCGGGGAGTGGCCGGAGCACGCCAGATGGGCTGGCGCCTCTTCTAGACCTCGACGACGAGGCCGTCGTCCGCACACTCCGCGGCCGCCTCGCTCCGGTGGAGGAGCATCTCCGGGCCGAGGTGCGTCAGGATGATGCGTCGGGCTCCGATCCGGCCGAGATTCCCCAGCGAGCGTCGCGTGATCGAGGTGGAAGCGGACCCGCCGCTCGAAGGTGTACGCCTCGCAGACGAAGAGGTCGGCTCCCCGAGCGGCGTCGACGAGCGCCTCGCACCACTCGGTGTCTCCGGAGTAGGCGACGACCTTGCCCGCCCAGGCGACACGCAGGGCGTAGGACGGCGCGCCGCTCGCGTGCTCGACTGGGAAGGCGGTGACCGTCAGGGGGCCGATCGGCGTGGCGTGTCCGGGAACGATCTCCACGAGGTCGGTGGCGAACCGCCGCGTCACCCGGGAAGAGCCTGGGAAGAGGACCTCCATGGCCGCGGTCACCCGCGCCGGGGTGCCCGGTGGCCCGGCCACGACGAGCGGCGTCTCGCGTCGGGCGAACTGCCCGTCCAGCACGACGAAAGGAACGCCGCCGAAGTGATCGCCGTGGAGATGCGTAAGGAGGATCCAGCCGACCGTCGCCGGGTCGATGCTGGCCCGCTTCATCGCCACGAGGGCCGTGGCGCCGCAGTCGAGCAGGACCCGGCCGCCGGGGCCGTCGAGGCAGAGGCAGGTCTGCAGGCGCCCGCCGCTGCCGAGGGCGTCGCCTGAGCCGAGGAACCGGAGCCGGAGGGGCGCCGCCATCCCGTCGGCGGGCGCCATGCTACCTGACTCGCCGGGTCGTCACGGGTGAGCGGGGAGCTTCGACGGGACGGACCAATCACAGCCGCCCTCGGGCAGCGCGGCCGACGCCGGGGTCGGGACGTTGACCACGGGGACCTCGAGCCCGGCCGGGGCCATGCCCGGGTACGCCGGCTGCTCGACGTGGACCCACACGCGGCCGGGCGCCTGGCCCCCGGCCTCGGTTGCGACGTGCGCCGGAATCTCGAGCTGGAGCAGCGCGCCGCCGGACAGGCGTCGCTGGACGCGCCACCGGACCTCCCGCGGGCTGGAACTGCCCTTCCGGGCATGGGCGGCGATGTGGGAGATCGGATGGCCGCCGGTGTAGTCCACGTCGACCCGATACCAGCAATCCTTCGATCCGAGATCGATCCGACTGGGGCGGAGCGGCCCGGTCGCCGAGAAGGCCCGCCGGAGTCGGAAGTACGTGACCGTGGTGGTGTCCGTGGCGCTCGCGTAGACGTAGATCCAGTCGGGCCGGGCCCTGCCGCCGAACGGGAGCGTGTGGAGACTCGCCTCGTCGACCCAGAGTGTGGCCATGCCCGGCGTACCGGCGGAGTCGATCCGGTCCATCCGCGCCTTCGAGTAGGGAACGCCCCCGCCCACCTGGCTCCAGTTGATTCCGATCCCCGACCGGATCGGAGGGCAGCCGCGGAACTGCATCCTGAGCTCGAGCTGCCTCGGGGGCGGCGGCGGGACGGCGCGCGCCCGGGACGGCTCGAGGGGGTCCCATTCGGGCAGGGGCGTGATCGCCTGGACGGTGACGTCGGTGGTGGGCCAGTGGAGCGGGACGGTGTCCGTCACCACGCCGCGCAGCTCGAAGGCCAGATGGCCGACGACCCCGTGCTCGTCCGGCATCTGCTCGAGAATCAGCGGGGGCAGGCTGATCGTGCCATGGTTGTCGGCCGGGTTGTGCGAGAGCACGGGAAGCATCTTGACCGGGGGGAGCAGCACGCGCGCGCCCTCGTTCGGGACGAAGTAGACGCCCTGATCCGCCGCCTGACTCGTGAAGTAGGTGAGCCAGGCGACGCCGCCCGCCGGGTCGGCGCCGGGGTTCCCGGTGAGACGGAGCTCGTAGGGGCGGGAGCCCGTGGCGTTCTCCGTGACCCACATGAGATCGGTCCCGCCGTGCTGGTTGCACCAGAGCGGCGTGACCTGCACATGCTGCGCGTCGCTGGACGACAGCGCGATGAGCGAATGGACGGCGACGCCCCCGATGGTCGCGATCGTCCGCCGCGCCCGCCCGCCGGTGACCCGGCTCCCCGCGAGCAGGCGAGCGATGCGGCGCCAGCTCACGGGAGACGACCGGGCCGGCCTAGCGGTCGGGGAGCCGCTTCGGCGTGCGGCGCGGCGTGAAGAACCGGGGGCGCGGCATGCGTCCCACGGGAACCTCGATCAGCGCCGGGCGCCCGAGGGTGATCGCCTCGCGGACGAGGTCCCCGACGTCGGTGGGCTCCTTGGCCCGGAGGGCGGTCACGCCATACGCCTCGGCGAGCCGCACGAAGTCGGGGTTCGCGAGGTCGGCGCCGATGCTGCCGCCCCAGGCCTCGTCGAGGTCCCGCGCGACGTTCCCGTAGGACTCGTCGTTGAACACGACGACCACCACCGCGATCCCGTACCGGACCGCCGTCGACAGCTCCTGGCTGTTGAAGAGGAAGCCGCCGTCGCCGCATACGACCACCACCGGGCGATCGGGGCGCGCCACTCGGGCCCCGAGCCCCGTGGGGAAACCGAAGCCGAGATTGCCGGAGTACGAGGACGTGAGATAGGTCCGCGGCTCGTAGACCGGCCAGAAGGGCCGCGAGTGATACCCGATCTGCGTCATGTCGGCGACCAGGATGGCCTCGGGGGGCGTTCCGGCCCGGAGGCTCCGCTGGATCGAGGCCTGGGGCTCCTGGTCGTCGGTCGCGGCCGTTGCCACGCGCACGGCCTCGAGCTCCGCGCGACGGGATGGCCGCGCGGGACCCGCCGCCCGCAGCCGCTCCACGAGGCGCGCGAGGGTGGCCCGGGCGTCCCCGGCCAGGCCGAGCGTGCGCGCGTGGTTCCGGCCGATCTCCGCCGGGTCCACGTCGATCTGGATCACCAGCTGCGAAGGCTGGAGCGCTGCGATGGCAAGGCGCGTCCCCACCGCCAGGACGAGATCGGCCCGGTCGAGGTGCGCGCGGAGCGGCGCGCCGGGCCAGAGCGCCGCGCCGAGCGAGAGATCGCTGGCGTCGCTCAGGGCGCCCTTCCCCTCGGCGGTCATGATGACGCCGGCCTGGAGGTGCTCGGCGACGGCGCGGAGCGCGTCGTGGGCGCCGGAGAGGTTGACCCCGCCGCCGGCGATGATCACGGGGTCCCTCGCCGCGACGAGCAGCGCCACCGCGCGCTCGAGCTCCGCGGCCGGAGCGGCCGGGCGCTCGACCGCCGCCGGGTCGAGAAGCGTCACCTCGCCCTCGTCCTCGAGGGTCTCGGGGGGGATGTCGACCACGACGGGGCGCGGCCGCCCCGTGCGGAGCTGACGCGCGGCCTCGCGGATCGCGGCGGGGATGTCCTCCACCTCGAGGGCCCGGGACCGCCACTTCGTCACCGGCGCGATCGCGTCGAGCTGGTCGTTCACCTCGTGGAGCAGGCCCACGTCCTGACCGATCCGGCCCTTGGGAATCTGTCCCGCGATCACGAGGACGGGCGACGATGCCGCATAGGCGGTGGACAGGCCCGCCGAGGCGTTGAGGAGACCCGGCCCCGGCACGACCAGGGCAACGCCGATGTCGCCGCCCGCTCGCGCGTAGCCGTCGGCCATGTACGTCGTGGCCTGCTCGTGACGGGTGGCGACGAACCGGATGCGCGGCTCCTCGCGGAGCGCGGCCATGGCGCCGTAGAGCTGGACACCCGGGAGCCCGAAGACCACGCGCACACCCTCGCGATGGAGCGAGGCCACCAGGGCCTGCCCGCCGGTCATCCGCGCCATCGATGCCCTCCCTGTTGAGCCGTCGGGAGCCGCTGGCAGCCGCCGGCGGCCGTTCGGCGGATCACGCCGTGACCGTCTCCAGAACCGGAGCCTCGCCGCGCTCGGCCCGCGCCCAGTAGCGCTGGAAGGTCTCCCAGGCCTCGTCGACCGAACGGGTCTGGAAGAGGGCGACGCGGCACTCGCGCGCGTGGCCGAGGCCTTCGGTGTACCAGGCGAGATGCTTCTTCAGCTGGATCAGGGCGTATTTCACGGAGCAGTGCTCCTGGATCAGCGCGACGTGGCGCGCGATCACCCGCGCCCGGTAGGCGCGCCGGGCCGCCAGCTCGAGCGTCTCGTAGCCCTCGTCGAACACCCAGGGCCGCCCGAGCGCGCCCCGACCGACCATGACCGACCGGCAGCCGGTCTCGGCCGCCATGCGCCACGCGTCGGTCATCGAGCGGACATCCCCGTTGCCGGTCACGGGAATGCGCACGGCGTCGACGACCTCGCCGACGATCGTCCACGGCGCCTTTCCGGTGAACTGCTGGGCCCGGGTGCGCGGATGGACGGTGATCGCGTCGACGCCCTCGGCCTCGGCCATCCGCGCGACCTCGACGGCGTTGAGATGCGTGTCGTCCCAGCCGCCGCGGATCTTGATCGTCAGCGGGACGCGGATCGCGCGCCGCATGGCGCGGAGGATGCGCGCGGCGGCCGGGACGTCCCGCATGAGCGCGGCGCCCTTGCCCTTGCCGGTGATCTTCGGGACCGGGCACCCCATGTTGAGGTCGACGATGTCGGCGCCCAGGGCCTCGCACCGGGCCGCCGCGCGCGCCAGGGCCTCGGGGTCCTTGCCGAGGAGCTGCATGGCGAGGGGCCGGTCGTCGGGGTAGTACGCGGCGGCCGAGGCGGCCTGAGGGCTGTCGAACAGGAGGGACGCCGCGTCCATCTCCTCGGTCGTGGTCAGGCCGCTGCCGCACTCCCGCGCCACCAGGCGGAACGGCGCGTTGGTCGCGCCCGCCATGGGAGCGAGGCGCGCGAGACCGCGAATGTCCACGTTGCCGATTCGCATCGTGATCGCCATCTCGATCGATTGTCCGGGAGGAGGGCGGTAGGCGCAAGCGGTCGCCGGGCCCGGGGGCAGCGGGATCAGCGGCACCACCCCTGCCCCCGCGGGAGGAGCACGTAGTACACGCGCCGGACGTGCCGGGGGTCGAAGCGGAAGGGGGCCTCGATGACGCCGACCGGCTCCGTGCCCTTGAGCCTGATCCTCAGGCCGGCGGCGAATGCGCGAAGGTCCTCGGGCATCTCGGGGGTGTCACGGTCCCCGAGCTCGCCCCGCTGGCGGTCCCAGACCAGGAGGCACTGGTCGTTGCCCCGGCCCGGCGGCCGGAAGTCCACGTACTCCGTGTGGAGCACGCGGGAGTCCGGGAACCGGACGGCGAGATTCCCGGCGAGCGTCCCGAATCCCGCCACGATGGTCCCGCGGCGGAACCCGGCGCCGACGAGCCCGGCCGCGATGGTGTCGTACGGCTCGTTCATCCGGTACGGGCGAGGGAAGTGGGACGCGCCCACCACGCGGACCACCAGCCCCGCCACGACGGCGATCTCGGCAGCGATCAGCACCGAGGCGATGGCCGCGAGCCGCTTGCCGAGCCCTCCCTGGCGCTCCACGCGCCACAGCGCGTAGAGCGGAGCCAGGAAGAACCCCGGGATGAGCCACCGGAACTTGAGGAAGCCGAGGCCTCCGGCCAGCGCGGCGCCGCCGAGGAGCGCGAGCACCCACGCGGTGAGCCACCCGAGGAGCCGGCCGCCCGCGGGGCGCGTGTCCTCGGGCGGGAGGCGTCGGTAGACCGCGGGGACGAGGGCGGCCAGGACCGCCGCCAGCGGCGCCAGGTAGTAGAGCGCGATCCGGGCCACGTAGCCGAGGCCCGTGCCTGCCTCGGCGGCCCAGTCGTCGCCGTCCTCGATCCGGACCTCGCGCGCGTAGAGCCGCCCGAGGTCGTGGCCCTCGCCCACGTACCAGAGGGCGAAGGGGACGACGACGGCCAGCGCCACGAGGCCCGTGATCACGATCGCGGAGCGGAGGAGGCGCGCCCGGTAGCGATCCACGGTCAGCGCGGCGAGGGTCAGCGCGGCGAGGAAGAGGACGTAGGTGAACTTCGAGAGGAGACCGAGCCCGACCGCGAGGCCCAGCCAGGCGTACGCGCCTGGGCTCGGCCGCTCTTCGAGCCGGACCAGCGCGTAGACGGTCCCGGCGCACGCGGCGAGGACCGTGATGCTGTGGGTCAGCGCCTCGTGGATCGTCCAGCTGATCGGGACGACCAGGAGGAACGAGAAGGCGCCGATGGTGGCGAGCCGGGGGTCCGCCAGGATCCGGCGTCCGGTCAGGTACACGAGCCAGAAGGCGAGGACGAGCACCGCGTACTTGAGGAGCGTCAGCGCCAGGAGACCGGGGCCGAGCAGCCGGAAGGCGCCCCACGTCATCCAGTTGTAGAGGGGCGGCTGGCGTGCCTGGTACCCCCACTGGAGGCTCTGCGCGAGCACGGCCTCGCGCGCGTCGTCCGCGGTGAGCGCAGAGGAGAGGAGCAGCCGGAGCAGCACGTGGAAGCTCGCCCAGAGGAGCAGCAGCGCCAGCGTCCCGCCCGGCGTCCACGTCCATGCCCAGCGCGAGCGGTCCGGCGGGGCAGGATCCGCGAGCGGAGTCGTCACGGTTCGAGCGTAGATGAGCGACCGGCGAGGCACAAGGATTGCGGAGCCCCCGGCGGTCAGGCGGAGCGGCGGGCGGCCGTCGCGGCGCTCGCGACCAGGCGGATGGCCACCGGGATCATGAGGACGAACGCGAGGCCGGCATTGAGGCCGGTGGCGAGGGGAGCCCCCGTCCCGCTCGCGAGGAAGCCGATCCAGAGGCTCCCGAGGGGCTGCGTGCCGATGCAGGCCGACAGGATGCCCATGGCGCGGCCGCGAGCGCGCTCGGGCGCGTTGAGGAGGACGATCGCGCTCTGCATGGTCCCGAAGCCGGACTCCGCCGCGCCGATGGCGAGCTGCAGCGCGAGAGACAGGGCATACCAGGGCGATGCGGCGAAGGCGAGGAGGAAGAGCGCGGCGGCCAGCGAGCTTGCCGCGAAGAGCCGGGCGTGATTCACGTGGGCCGCGCGTGCCGCGATCGCCAGCGAGGACGCGAGGGCCCCGAAGCCCTCCGCCGCGACGAGGAGGCCGAGGGCGACCGGCCCCACCTGGAGCACGTCGCGGGCGAAGACCGGCAGGATCTGCTGGTAGGGGAACACGAGCGCGTTCATGAGGACCGTGACGGCCAGTACCCCGAGGATGACCGGCTGCCCGCGAACCTCGCGAAGGCCGGCGGTGAGGCTGGCCAGGACCGGCTCGCTGCCGGGCGCACCCGGGAGCGCGATGCGCCGATCGAGACGGTGGGCGGCGGCGAGGGCGCCCAGCGAGAGTCCGGCGAGGGCGACGTAGCAGGCGGCCGGTCCGAGGCGCGAGAGGAGGATCCCTCCCACGAGCGGCCCGATCATCTTCGCGCCCTGCATGGACATGCTCTCGAGCGAGACCGCGGTCGTCAGTCGATCGCGGCCGACGACCGCGAACAGCACGGTCCGCCGCGACGGGAAGTCGAGCACCCAGGCGACGCCGAGCAGGATCTCGAGAGCGACGAGGGTGCCGAACCCGGCGAGGCCGGCCGCGAAGAGAAGCGCGAGAGTCGACGCCACGACGACGTTCAGGGCCTGGACCCCGATCATCACGCGAACCCGGGGAAGCCGGTCTGCGAGAACCCCCGCGAACGGGCCGACGAGCATCATCGGCGCGGTGCGACAGAAGGCGGCGACCCCCACCATCAGGGGCGAGTCGGTCAACGCGAGGACCAGCCAGCCCAGGACGATCAGGTCCATCCAGCGCGCCGTCGCGGCGAAGAGGCCCGTCAGCCAGAGGAGCCGGTAGCGCGGGTCGCGGAGCGGCTCGAACACGCGGGCAGTCAGTCCGGCCGGCGCTCGCCGGGCCGGGAGAGCCGAGGGCGCGCTCGGCGCGCTGGATCGTGACCCGCGCGGCTCAGGCCGGCCTCGGGGGAAGCCCGGCCAGGAGCGCGCCGTGCACGAGCGTGACGAGCGAGACGATGTCGAACACGGGGAGCCCGATCGCCCGCTGGATGTCCCCGGCGTAGGGCGGCATGTTGGTGCACTCGAGGACCAGGGCGCCGACGTCCGGATGCTCGGCCAGGAGCCGCCTCGCCACCCGCACGTGCTCCTCGCGGGCCTGGTCCACGTCGAGCTCAGGCTCGTCGTCCAGTAGGACCCGCGTGAACTCCTTCTCGCCCTCGAGCCCGGCGATCGCGAGCGGGATGTCCGGTCCGATGCCGGCGCCGCGCAGGTGCTCGTCGGTCAGCATGCTGGCGTTCACCGCCAGGATGCCGACGCGCTTCTCCGGCGCGAGCATCCGGTGCACGAGGGGGACGAGCAGGAGGCTCGACGTCAGAACGGGCACCCGCACCGCTGCCGCCATCGCCGCCTGGTACTTCACCAGGAAGCCGCAGTTGGTCGTGACGGCGCCCACCCCCTCCTGCTCCAGCTGACGCGCGCCCTCGACGAAGGCAGGAAGAAGCCCGGCCGCGCCACGCCGGACGACGAGGTCCGGCACCGCGCCGGGCACGCGATGGTAGCGGACGGGGAAGGGGAACGTGGCGGCGTGGCCCATGTCGCCCGGGATGCGCGGAAAGCGCGTGTCGAGCATGAGGATGCCGACCGTGAACCCGTACTGGTTGAACCCGCCCCGCACACGCCCGGTGGTCGTCATCTGGGCTCCCCGCATTCTCGGTGTCCGGCGTTTCCCAGTCTACGCGGATCGGACCCGTCACGGCGAGACGCCACAGGACGCGCAGGCGACGAATCGTGACGCCCGGACCGGCGCCTAGACGGGCAGGCGTTTGCGGTGCGGCCGGAGCGCCTTCCAGTAAAGAGCCTCGTCGAGCCCGGGGAGCGCGAGTCCGGGCAGATCGCCCACGTGACGATACCCGTGACGCGCGTAGAAGCGCCGGGCGCCCGTGTTGTCCGTCGTGGCGAGGAGGACCAGGTGGTTCGCGACCGCGCGGGCGGCGGTCTCGGCCGCGCCGAGGAGGGCGGCGCCGACGCCGCCTCGCTGCCGCTCCTCGCCGACGAGGAGCAGGCGGAGGTACGCCGCGCCCGTCAGGATCCGGCTCGGAACCACCCAGGCCATCCCCACCAGCCGGCCTCCGGGCATGCCGGCGACGACGAGCACGTCGCCCGCGGCGCGGCCCCTGGTGAGCGCGTCGAGCGCCGCCTTGACGGTCGTACCGTAGCGCCCGAGGAGCGGCGATCCGGCCATCAGGGCCGCGAGCACGGGGACGTCGCCGGGGCGCGCGTGGCGGATCGAGATCGGGGGGACCGGGGCCTGCGGCCGGCGCCGTGGTTGCGTCGCGGCCGCGGCGCGGCGGCCCGAGGGGCCGGGACGCGGGCTCACTGGCTACCCTCTGACGGCCTTCGGCCTGTGGCGGCCTGTGTGGCTCACGGCCGCTGGCGGGGATCGAGCGCGTCGCGGAGGCCGTCCCCGAGCAGGTTGAAGCCCATGACCGCGAGCATGATGGCGAGGCCCGGGAACACGGCGAGATGGGGGGCGAGCTCGAGGTTCTGGCGGCCTTCGTTCAGCATCGCGCCCCAGGAGGGAGTCGGCGGCTGCGCGGAGAGCCCCAGGAACGAGAGCGACGCCTCCGTGAGGATAGCCCAGGAGAGCGCGATGCTCGTCTGGACGACGAGCACGGACGCGAGATTCGGCAGGATGTGCCGCCCGACGATGCGCCGGGCGGGGGCGCCGAGCGCCCGGCTCGCTTCGACGAACTCGCGCTCCTTCAGGGCGAGCACCGGACCGCGGACGACGCGGGCGAAGATCGGCGTGTAGACGACCGCGATCGCGAGGACCACGTTGGCGGGGTGCGGCCCGAGCGCCGCGACGATGCCGAGGGCGAGGAGGACGGCCGGGAAAGAGAAGAACACGTCCATCGTCCGCATCAGGGCCTGGTCGGTCCGGCCGCCCGCGTAGCCCGCGACGAGGCCGAGCGCTGTGCCGGCGGCGAGCGCGGCCCCGACCGAGGCGAACGCGACCTGGAGCGACAGGCGCGCGCCGTGGACCAGCCGGGCGAGGAGGTCCCGGCCGAACGTGTCCGCGCCCAGCGGGAGCGTCCAGCTCGGGCCCGCCATCCGGTCCTGCGGAACCATCCGCAGCGGGTTCGGCAAGGGGAGGCGGTCGGCTGCGGCGCCGACGACGAGCAAGGCGCCGACGATCAGGAGGCCGGCGAGGGCGGCGCGGCTCCGCAGCAGGGCGAGGCCCAGGCGGGCGAGCGTCCCGCCGGCGAGGGATGTCCGGGCGGCCGGACCGTCGCCGCCGGGCCGCCCGTCAGCCCAGGCGGATCCGGGGATCGAGCCACCCATACAGCACGTCGACGAGGGTGTTGGTCGCGACGAAGAGGATCGCCACGACCAGCACCGTCCCCTGGACGAGGGCATAGTCGCGCTGGTTGATGGCGGTCAGCAGCATCCGCCCGAGCCCCGGGACCGAGAAGATCTCCTCGACGATCACGGCGCCGCTCAGGAGATAGCCGACCTGGACACCCAGGATCGTGACGACGACGATCAGGCTGTTCCGGAGCGCGTGGCGTCCGACCACCGCCGACGGGGCGAGTCCCTTGGCGTGGGCGGTCCGGACATAGTCGGCCCCGAGGACGTCGAGCATCGCCGAGCGCGTCGTCCGCATGACGACGGCCGCCATTGCCACCCCGAGCGTCACCGCGGGAAACACGAGGAAGCGGAGGTTGGCCCATGGATCCTCGGCGAACCCGACGTACCCGCCGGTATTCGGCATCCAGCGGAGGTAGCGCGCCAGGAGGAGCACGAAGAGCGTGCCGAGCCAGAAGTTCGGGAGCGAGAGCCCGAGGAGTCCGAGGCTCCGCGCGACGAGATCCAGCATCGAGTTCGGCCGGAGGGCGGATACGAGCCCGAGCGGCACGCCGACGAGCAGGGCGACGGCGGCCGCCGCCAGGGCGAGCTCCATCGTGACCGGGAGCCGGCTCGCGATCTCGCCGACGACGGGCTGGCCGGTGCGGAGGGAGTATCCCGCGTCGCCGCGGAGGAGAGCCCCCAGCCAGCCGAGGTACTGGAGGTGGAGCGGCCGGTCGAGACCGAGGTAGGCGCGGAGCTCGCCGAGCTGTTCCGGCGTCAGCACGGTGCTCGTGCCGAGCCGGACGGCGATCGCGTCACCGGGAACGAGGCGCAGGAAGAGGAACGACAGGAGGGAGACGCCGATCAGCGTCGGCCCGAGGGCGACGAGCCGGCGCAGGAGGTACCAGGTCACAACGGGGTCAGGCCCTGACTTTGACTTCCGTCCGCCGGCCGCCCGGGGTTGGGTCGAGAGTCAAAGGCGGGGCCTGACCCCGGGGTTTTATTTGTCGAGCCATGTCTGGCGGAGGTAGGCGATGGAGCCCGTCGGCAGGTGGACGAATCCCTTCGTGCTCGGCTGGAGCCCCACGTAGTCGCGGCCGACGTAGAGCCACACGAAGGGGACGCCCGCGACCAGCTCCCGCTGGGCGGTCGCGTAGAGCTCCCGGCGCCGGGCCGGGTCGGCGATCGTCCGGGCGCGTTTGATCGCGTCGCTCGATGTCTCGTTTTGGTAGGAATGGATGAAGTTTAGGTTGCCGTCGTTCGTGAAGTACCGGAAGAGATAGAAGTCCGGGTCGGGCTGGCCCGAGTTCAGCCCGGGGGCCATGTCGAAGTC
Organism: uncultured Candidatus Rokubacteria bacterium; assembly: GCA_963812945.1. GTDB lineage: Bacteria > Methylomirabilota > Methylomirabilia > Rokubacteriales > DASRDR01 > DASRDR01. Next base: position 1,030,788 of record CAWEXD010000008.1, read on the forward strand.
GGCCTTCAGCCAGCGCTGGACCCACTGGCCGAACTCGAGGAGCTCGATGTTGACGCGGATGCCGACCTCGCCGAGCTGCTGCTGGACGATCTGGGCGATGTCCTTCGCGTACACGGGCTCGGTGGTCTGGGTCAGGATCGTGAGGGTCACCGGCCCGACCCCCGCCTCCTGCAGGAGCTGGCGCGCCTTGCCCACGTCGCGCCGGTAGAGCTCGTGCTCGGTCACCGGGAGCGCATACTGCGTCAGCGAGGGCGGCAGGGGACCCGTCTGATCCCCGCTCCCGAGGGCGACGGTGTCGATGATCTGCTTCCGGTCGATCGCGTACGCGATCGCCTGGCGGACCTTCGGGTGGTCGAGAGGCTTCCGCTTGGTGTTCAGAAAGAGAAGATGGTAGTTCGGGCTGGGCTTGGCGCTCAGGGTCAGACTCGACTCCCGGGAGAGCGCCTGGGCGACCCGGGCGTCGGCGATCAGCGCCATGTCGGCGGCCTTGGTGCGGAGCGCCGCGACCAGCCCGGCCTCGTCCGGGACGATGTTGATCCGGATCCCGTCGAGGTACGGCTGCCCCTGGACGTAGAACTCGCGGAACGCCTCGAAGCGCATGAAGTTGTCCGGCGCCCACTCGGCCAGCCGGAACGGCCCCGATCCGATCGCGTGCTCTTTCCGCGAGAGGTCCCCCCCGGCAGCCTGCGCCACCTTTTGCGAGATCACGCTGGCGTTCGGATGCGCGAGGTAGACGAGCAGCGCCACGTTCGGCTGCTTGAGGTGGAGCACCACCGTCCGCGGATCCGACGTCTCGATGCGGTCGACGTCGAGGAACCACGCGCGGGCGACGGCCTTCGTGTCCGGGTGGACGATCCGCTCGAGCGTGAACTTCACGTCCGCGCTCGTCACCGGATCGCCATTGTGGAACTTCGCCGCGCGCAGACGGAACGTGATCTGCTTGCCGTCGGGCGCGATCACCCAGGACTCCGCCAGGTCGGGCTGGACCAGGAGATCGGGCCCGAGCCGCGTGAGGGTGCTGTAGACGAGCTCGAAGACCCGGTGGCTCGTGAAGGCCGGCACCTTGTGGGGATCGAGGTTCGTGGCCTCGCCCTGGCGCGCGAGCGTCAGCACCCCGCCACGCTTCGGCGCCTGCGCATCGACCCCATTGGCGACGGCGACGGCGAGGGCCAGTGCGGCTGCGGCAGCGACGGCGGCAGTGCGGATGCGCGTCATGCGAGTGTCCTCCCGGCTACCTACGATGAGATGACGCCGCCCCGGTGTCAACCGCGGAGCCACGTCGGTTTCGCGACCCGAGCCCGTCCGGCGTGTCGTCTCGATCCCACGCGCCGGAGACCCGCGGGTCGGCACGCAGGACGTCGGCCGCGCGCGGCCCGCGGCCTCACTGCGCGCGCTGCGCCGTACCCGTCGTCGGGGGCGGGAAGACCGCGAGATCCGCCAGCACGCCGTAGTGGTCGGACGGCCAGAGCGAGGTGCCGTCCGGCAGGGGGCCCGGGGCATCGACGACGACGCGGCTGTCGATCACGGCCCCGGGAAAGGCTCGCCCGGGAACGACGAGCACGTAGTCCACGCGGCGAAAGGCCCGGCGCTCGGGCGCGGTGACCGGCTGCCAGGCCGTGGCGCCGGCCGCGCCGGGGTGCCTCGCGCGAAAGGCGTCCACGAACCCCGCGTCGAGGGTCAGCGCCGTCATCGCTTCCGACGACTCGACCGCATTGAGATCCCCCATCAGGACTCCCGGAAGGTCACCTCGTCGCTCGAGCACCAGGGCCGCGACCGCCCGCGTGTGGCAGGGGTTCCCCCTCGTGTGTGTCGAGAACACCGGCAACGGGCCGGCGGGCGTGTCGAGCTCGGCGAAGAGCAGGACGCGCGGCTCCATTCGCCGCCCGCACTGCGGCAGCCGGTGGGTTTCCGAGCGCCGGACGGGAAACCGGCTGAGGATCGCGGGCCCCTCCGAGAAGTCCAGGAATCCGGCCGCCCACCGATTGATCCACGCGCTCTCGAAGAGCCGCATCGAGGCGGGCGCGTAGACGTGGTTCATGCCGAGGCGTCCGGCCAGGCGCGACGCCACCTCGCCGCGGCCGGTGCTCCAGGAAGCCTCCTGGAGCGCCACGACGTCCGGGGCGAGATCCAGGAGGGCCGCGCTGACGAGGTCCAGCCGGGCCTCGAGATGGCTGTCACGCCCGGTCCAGCCGGACAGGGGCCCGCCATGCAGGACGTTCAGGGTCACGACCCGGATCGGAGGTGGCGTCTGGGCGGCCGCGGAGCCCGCGCCCATGGTCACGAGGGTTACGAGCAACGCGACGACCAGGAGGCATCCCGGGCGACCTGGTCCCACCGGCGGGGCCGTGGCGTCTCGCACGTCACGTAGCCTAGCAACCCCGGTGCGGGACGCGCAACGCCTCGGCCGGGGCGCCAGCGGGACGCGGCCGGACGGCGCCCCGGGGGTGGGGATGCGGCATAATGGAGGGCGTGATGAGCCGGCCAGCTCCCGACCTCCTGGACACGCTCGGCCGCCCGCTCCGGAACCTCCGGGTGTCGGTGACGGACCGCTGCAACCTCCGGTGCCAGTACTGCATGCCGGAGGAGGAGTACACCTGGCTTCGCCGGACGGACCTCCTGACCTTCGAGGAGATCCAGCGCCTGGTCGAGGCCTTCACCGAGCTGGGCGTCGACAAGGTGCGACTCACGGGCGGAGAACCGCTCCTCCGCCGGGACGTGGCCGGTCTGGTACGCCTCCTGGCGGGAATCCCGGCCGTCCGCGACCTCGCGATGACGACGAACGGCGTCCTGCTCGCCGACCAGGCCGCGACGCTCCGGGCGGCCGGCCTCCATCGGGTCACGGTGAGCCTCGACACCCTGCGGCCGGAGCGCTTCCATGCGCTCACCCGCCGGGACGACCACGCCGCGGTTCTTCGCGGGATCGAGGCCGTCCGGGCGGCCGGGCTCTCGGGCCTCAAGCTCGACACGGTCGTCATCCGGGGTGTCAACGAGGACGAGCTGATCGACCTCGTGGAGTTCGCCCGCGTCCACGCGGCCGAGGTGCGGTTCATCGAGTACATGGACGTGGGTGGCGCGACCCACTGGTCGCGGGAGCAGGTGGTCTCCCGGGCGGAGATGCTCGAGCGTCTGGCCGCCCGGTACGGACCGATCGAGCCGATCCCGGAGGAGACGTCGGCGCCGGCCGAGCGGTTCCGCCTGCCCGACGGGGTGACCTTCGGCATCATCGCGTCGACGACGGCGCCGTTCTGCCGGACCTGCGACCGGAGCCGGCTCACGGCCGACGGGACGTGGTACCTGTGTCTCTACGCGCAGAGGGGGATCGACCTGCGCACGCCCCTCCGCGACGGCGCCTCCGGCGACGAGCTGAAGACCCTCATCACGCGCGGGTGGACAGCGCGGCGGGATCGCGGCGCCGAGGAGCGCAAGGATCTCGAGGCCATCGGGTTCCGCGGGGTGCTGGTCCAGGTCGAGGGGTTGCGCCGGGATCCGCACCTCGAGATGCACACGCGCGGCGGCTGAGCGGCGGGCAGGGCGCTCTCGCCCTCCCCGAGCCGCCTTGACGCCCGCCGCGGCCGTGGCTAGGCTCCTGGCATCGTGCCGCCGGCTCCTGTCGCGTTGCCGCTCTTCGCTTTCGTCGTCTACGCGGCGGTGTCCTTGATCATGGTCAACGAGGCCGTGCGCCCGGTCATCCCCGCGTCTCTCGCCGGCAAGGTGCAGCTCGGCGACCTCATCTTTCCGCTGGCGGTGACCCCGTGGATCGTGGCCGGGTTTCCCGGCCTCCGTCGCGTGGCGGGTGCCGCAGCCGTGCCGGCCGCGATCTGGGCGACCGCCAATGCCGTGACGTCGACGGTGGCGGTGTCGCCGGGCGCGGCCTGGCGCGAGACCGCGGCGTTCGCCTATCTCGGGATCGTGCTGGTCTGGGGAGCGGCGGTCCTGGCCGCTCCGGCGTCCCTCCGGTTCTTCGCCCGCTGGTGGGTCGCGGCCGTCGCGCTCGTCGTGCTCCTCGGACTCGCGGGGTGGCTGGTGGCCATGCTACTGGGCCGGCCTAACTTCCTCGTCGAGCTGCGAGTCAAGTTTCCCCTGCTCCAGGACGTCATGCGGATCCGGTCGACGGTGACGACGTCTCGGCTGCTGATCACGCTCATGATCGTGGCGTTGCCGGCCGTCTTCCTGCTCCGGCGAGAGGGGATGCCCGGGGAGCGGCGCGGGTCCGGGTGGCTCCTCGCGGCGATGCCGGTCTGCGCGGTGTTCACCTATGCGCGGGGTCTCGTCGAGTTCCTGACGCTCCTCGGGCTGTTGGCGCTATTCCCCTGGCGGGGGCGCCGGCGGGCGCTAGCCGCCGCGCTGGTCGGCGTATACGTGGTCGCCACCCTCGTCGTCATGGTGTGGTCGACGTGGCGAGTCATCGGGCATGACGTCCTGTGGCGGGCGGACCGGTCGCGCATCATCAGCGAGCAGACGTACGGGACGATGCCGGACACCGGGATTCAGATACTGGACCTCCACGTCGAGTGGGCGCACGACTACTACTTCATTCTGAAGCGCATGGCGTGGCGGGCGTTTCTCGAGCGGCCGCTGACGGGGTGGGGGCCGGACAGCTGGCCGGCGATCCGAGCGTGGGCGCGGGAGAGCGGCCTGGCGCCGGTCGGCGTCCGGTTCGGGTCCGCCCACAACGATGCGCTGGCGGCGGCCGCGGAGATGGGCGTGATCGGGCTCGCGGCGTTCGCGGCCTTCTGGATTCTGGTATTCCGGGCGATGCGCCCCGGGGGGGCAGGCGGGTTCGCCGGGACCCTGGCCCGCCATCAGCGTCTCGCCACGGTCGCGGTGCTGATGACGTCCTTGCACCTGGACGTCATGCGCTTCCGGTTCCTGTGGATCACCATGGCTCTGGGTATCGCCGCGGCGGTCTCGGCGCGGCAGGAGGCGGCGACGTGATCCCGTTGACGCACCGGCAGGTTCGCCTGGCCTCCCGGCCGGTCGGCTTTCCGAAGGAGAGCGACTTCCGGGTCGTCGATGCGCCCGTCCCGGAGCCCGGCGCCGGGGAGTTCCTCGTGCGCGCGGTCTACCTGTCGCTCGACCCCTACATGCGCGGGCGGATGAGCGACGCGCGATCCTACGTGCCGCCCGTCGCGCTCGGCGACGTGATGGAGGGCGGCGTCGTCGGCGAGGTGGTGCGCTCGAGCCACCCGGGCTTCGCCGTCGGCGACGTGGTGGAGGGCCGGTTCGGCTGGCAGGAGTTCGCCGTGTCGGCGGGCAAGGGCGTCCGGAGGATCGACCCGGACGCCGCGCCGATCTCGACAGCGCTCGGCGTCCTCGGAATGCCCGGGCTCACCGCGTACTTCGGGCTCCTCGAGGTCGGGCAGCCCAAGCCGGGGGAGACCGTGGTCGTGTCGGCCGCGTCGGGAGCGGTCGGTGGCCTCGTCGGCCAGATCGCGAAGCTCAAGGGGTGCCGGGCGGTGGGCCTGGCCGGCTCCGACGCGAAGGTGGGCTACCTCACCGGGGAGCTCGGCTACGACGCCGGGATCAACTACCGGACGGCCTCCGACCTCGACGCGGCGCTCCGGGCCGCGTGTCCGAGCGGCGTCGACGTCTACTTCGACAACGTGGGCGGCCGGATCACGGAGGCGGTGTCCCGCCACGTGAACCCCTTCGCGCGCTTCGCCGTCTGCGGCCTCATCTCGCAGTACAACCTGACCGAGCCGGAGCTCGCCCCGCGCAACGAGCGGTTCGTCCTCGTGAGCCGCGCGCGGATCCAGGGGTTCATCGTGTTCGACTTCGCCGCCCGCTACAAGGAAGGCCTGGCCCAGCTCGGCGCGTGGGTGCGCGACGGGAAGCTCAAGTACCGCGAGGACATCGTGGACGGGCTCGAGCGGGCCCCGGCGGCGCTCATCGGGCTCCTCGAGGGGCGGAACTTCGGGAAGACGCTCGTCCGGGTCGGGCCGGAGCCCGCGAGCGCCCGCCGCCACGCCGGGGCGGACCAGCGCCCGGTGCGCCCGTGATCACGCGACCGTTCGGCCCAACGGGCATCGCGGTGGCGGTGATCGGCCAGGGCACCTGGCACATGGGCGAGGAGCCCGCCCGGCGCAAGGACGAGGTGGCGGCACTGCGACTCGGCATCGAGCTCGGCATGACCCATGTCGACACCGCGGAGATGTACGGCGACGGGGGAGCGGAGCGAGTCGTCGCGGAGGCCATCGCCGGGCAGCGGGACCGCGTCTTCCTCACGAGCAAGGTGCTGCCCCAGAACGCCTCGCGGAAGGGGACGATCCACGCCTGCGAAGCGTCGCTCCGGCGCCTGGGGACCGATCACCTCGACCTCTACCTCCTTCATTGGTGGTCCGACCGCCACCCCGTGGAAGAGACCATGGAGGCGATGGCGGAGCTCGTCGGGCGCGGCCTCACGCGCTGGGTCGGCGTGAGCAACCTCGACGTGCCCCAGATGCGCCGCGCCCAGGCCGCGCTCGGGGACGTGCCGCTCGCCTCGAACCAGGTGCTCTACCACCTCCGGGACCGCGAGATCGAGCGGGACGTCTTGCCGCACTGCGAACGGAAGCGCGTGGCCGTGGTGGGGTACACGCCGCTCGCGCGCGGGGGCTTCATGAAGGGCGCCGTGGCCGCGATCGCGCGCCGCCACGGACGGCCGCCGCGCCAGGTCGCGCTCAACTTCCTCACGCGGCGTCCCGCTCTCTTCACCATCCCCAAGGCCAGCCACGGGGAGCACGTGCGGGAGAACGCCGGGGCCCTGGACTTCACGCTCACGTCCGCGGACGTCCGGGCCATCGATGGCGCGACCTGAGGAGGAGCGATCCCGCCGGCGGGCCGGCCAGCCGGCGTCGCGCCGGGGTCACGGGACCCGCGGGCGCCGCCACGCCCCGTCCGCGGAGGTGCCCGCGTCCGCCGTCCGGCGTCCACCGCGGGCCGCGGCGGCCGCCGCCGAGACGGGCGACCTTGCGGAGGCGCGCCGGCTGGACGCGGCCGACCCGCTCGCGCGATTCAAGCGTGAGTTCGTCGTCCGCGACGCGCGCCTCATCTATCTCGATGGCAATTCCCTCGGGCGGCTGCCGCGGCAGGCTGTCCCGCGTCTCCGCGAGGCCGTCGAGCGCGAGTGGGGGGCGCGCCTCATCCGCGGGTGGGGGGAAGGCTGGTTCACCGCCAGCCAGCGGATCGGAGGCAAGCTCGCCCGGCTGATCGGCGCGCCGCCCGAGGACGTCGTCGTGTCGGATTCCACGTCCGTCAACCTGTTCAAGCTGGCCGTGGCGGCGCTCCGGGCGCGGCCCGGCCGCCGCACCGTGGTCACCGACGAGCTGAACTTCCCCACGGACCTCTACGTCCTGCAGGGGGCGATCGAGTTGCTCGGCCAGGGGCATCGTCTCGTGATGGCCAAGTCGGAGGACGGCCTCACGGTGTCGGAGCCGGCGCTCGCCCGGGTCATCGACGAGGACACGGCGCTGGTGGCCCTCTCGCACACGGCGTACCGGTCGGCCTTCGTCTACGACCTGGGCCGCGTGACCGCGCTGGCCCATCGGGCTGGCGCCCTCACCCTCTGGGACCTCTCGCACTCGGTCGGGGCCCTGCCGCTCGATCTGGGCGCGGCCGGGGCCGACCTCGCCGTCGCCTGCACGTACAAGCACGTGAACGGCGGGCCCGGGGCGCCGGCCTGCCTCTACGTGCGGCGGGACCTCCAAGAGTCCCTGGCAAACCCGGTCTGGGGGTGGTTCGGGCGTCGGGACCAGTTCGACATGGCGCCGGACTACCGCCCCGCTCCGGGGATCCTGCGGTTCCTGGTGGGGACCCCGCCGATCCTCTCGCTGCTCGCAGTCGAGCCCGGTGTCGACCTCCTCCTGGAAGCCGGAATGGACAGGGTCCGCGCGAAGTCCGTGGCCCAGACCGAGTACCTCCTGCGGCTCTGGGACAAGGAGCTCCAGCCTCTCGGGTTCGCCTTCAACTCGCCCCGGGATCCCGCCCGGCGGGGCTCGCACGTCTCGCTCGGGCATCCGGAGGCGCTCCGCATCGACCGGGCGCTGATCGAGGAGATGGCGGTGCTGCCGGACTTTCGATATCCCGACAACCTCCGTCTGGGCGTGGCGCCCCTCTACACGTCGTTCGCCGACCTCCACGAGGCCGTGGCGCGAATCGCGCGCGTCGTCCGCGACCGCCGCTACGAGCGCTACCCCGCCGAGCGGCCGACGATCACCTGAAGACGACGGCGGACACATAGCGCCCCCAACACCCATGGGCATCCCGTACGACTATCAAACGGACTGGGCTCGGGTCGCCCACCTGATCGTGCGCGACGCCCTCCGGACGGCGCCCGGCGAACGGGTGCTGATGCACGCCGACCCGACCTACTTTCCCGCGCTGACCGAGGCCGTGCGGATCGAGGTCAACCGGGCCGGCGCGGTCGAGCTCGCCGTGCACATGCTGCATCCGCCCGGGCTCGAGCGCGTGCGGAGGGAGCTGCGGCGCCGGGAGGACCCCGCGCTTCGCGCCAATGAGGACCGGGCGGTCGCGGATCTGTTCGCGCTGGCCGACGTCTACATCTGGCTCCCGACGAGCTGGGCCTACAACGTCTGGCAGACCGAGGAGATCATCAAGACGTGGCCGGGGCGGGCGGTCCACTTCCACTGGATCATGGACACGTCGATGGACGCGGGCCTCTTCCGGCGGCTGTCGGAGCTCTACGACGCGGCGCTGTGGGTGGACTACGCGGCGATGACGGCGCACCAGCAGCGCGTCGCGGCCGCGCTCCGGGACAGCGAGGTCGAGGTGACCGACCCCCGCGGCACGCGGCTCCGCTTCGAGCTCCGGGGCGCGCACTTCCACATCGGCAACGGCGACGCCTCGAAGGCGTTCATCGACGGCTACGCGCGGCCCGGCAGCGCCCGGGACCGCGAGGTGGAGCTGCCGGCCGGCGCGATCCGGACGGTCGACATCCGAGGGGTCGAGGGGGTGCTGCTGACGCCGCCCGAGACCTTCGCCGGGCGGCAGGTCGGCCGCGTGCGGATCGAGTTCGCGGACAGCCGGATCACGCGGATCACGAGCGAGCACCACGGAGCGTGGGTGGAGGCGGCCTGGCGGACGCACTCGGGCGACCGCGACCGATTCGGTGAGTTCAATGTCGGCGTCAACCCGAAGCTGGCCGTCCTGGCCGAGCTGCCCGCCATCCCGTACTACGGGTACGGGGCCGGCGTCATCCGGGTGAGCGTGGGGGACAACGCGGAGTCGGGCGGAGCGTACCGGTCGAGCTACCACCAGTGGTTCTTCCTGACCGACGCCACCGTGCAGGCCAACGGCCGCTCGATCGTCGAGCGCGGCCGGCTGGTCGTGCCGTAGGAGGGAGACGGAGCATGACGGATACGTCCCTGGCCGGCCAGGTCGCGTGGGTGACGGGATCCTCTCGCGGGCTCGGCCGCGTGATGGCCGAGCACCTGGGGCGGCTCGGCGCCGACCTGGTCGTGCACGGCACGAGCCAGACCTCGGCGCGGGCGTTCGGCGAGGCGGAGTCCCTCGATCAGGTGGCCCACGACGTCGCGGCCCGGACTGGGCGGCGGGTTCTCGCCGTGGCGGCCGACCTCACGCGTCCGGACGAGGTGCAGAGCGCGGTCGCCCGCATCCGGGCCGAGTTCGGCCGGATAGACGTGCTGGTCAACAACGCCGGCGGCGACATCGGCCCCGCCGGAGCGACGGGCCCCGGGGGCGGGCGGCCGGGGAACAACGACGGGGTTTTCATCTCGGTGGAGGATCTCCGGGCAGTGCTCGACCGGAACCTGCTCTCGTGCATCTACGTCTGCCGCGAGGTCGCGCCCGAGATGATCGAGCGCCGGGCCGGGCGCATCGTGAACCTCGGGAGCGTCGCGGGGCTGAACGGCCGGGCCGAAGGCGTGATCTACGCGACCGCCAAGGCGGCCGTGCACGAGTACACACGCTGCCTGGCGGTCCAGCTCCGCCCGTACAACGTCTCGGTCAACTGCGTGGCGCCGGGCGGGACCATGACGCCCCGCTTCGTCGCGACGGGGCAGGCGAGGCCCGGGGTGGTGGAGAAGGTGGGCACGCTCGAGGGCTACGGCCAGCCCGAGGACATCGCCCATGCCGTCGCGTATTTCGTGACGGACGCCGGACGCCACGTCTCCGGCCAGGTCCTGCGCGTCGACGGCGGCGACCAGACCTGGCCGGCCTGACCGCGTCGGCAATCCAGGTTAGAATCGTTGTGCACCGACCCGGGCACGCTCGAGCGGCCTCGCCGACGGGGAGTGCGGTGCGCGCAGCTCGAGACGCGGCCCCAGGAGTCGCGATGGCTCACACGACGGCGGCCTCCGTGTAACGGACCGGCGCCCCCAACCGGAGCCGCGTGGGCCGCTTCCTCGTCCGCCGCCTCGGCCAGACCGTCGCCGTCCTCTTCACCGTGTCCGTGGTCGTCTTCGCCCTGATCCGTTTCGTCCCCGGCGATCCCGTCTACACGATGCTGGGAAGCGAGTACACGGAGCAGGCCTACCGGGATCTGAGAGCGCGGCTCGGTCTGGACCAGTCGCTCGCCGCCCAGTACCTTCTCTGGCTCGGCGATCTGGCCAGAGGGGACCTCGGCTACTCCCACATCAAGCACGAGGAGGTGCGCACCCTCGTCGTCGAGGCCTTCCTGCCCACGCTCGCGCTCGTCGTCGCGTCGGTGCTGGTCGGACTCGTCATCGCGATGCCGTCCGGTATCGTGGCCGCGATGCGGAAGGCCAGCCCCTGGGACTACGGGTCCATGGGATTCGCCATCTTCATGTATTCCATGCCGAGCTTCTGGAAGGGGATCGTCCTGATCTGGATCTTCAGCGTCTACCTCCGGTGGTTTCCCTCGATGGGGTACGTGCACCCGTGGGTCGACCCGGTCGACGGGCTCTGGAAGCTGGTGCTGCCGGCGCTCACGCTCGGGACGTTCTTCTCGGGTCTTCTGGCCCGGATCGTCCGGTCGAGCCTCCTGGAGGTGCTGGACCAGGACTACATCAAGGCCGCGCGCGCGAAGGGGGTGCGCCGGGCGGCGCTCGTCTACCGACACGCCCTTTCGAACGCGCTGATCCCGGTCGTGACGGTGATCGGGCTCCAGTTCGGCACCCTGCTCGGCGGGGCGGTACTGACCGAGACCGTTTTCGCGATCCCCGGCATGGGCCGTCTCACGGTGACCGCGATCCTCGACCGGGACTATCAGGTCGTCCAGGCGGCCATTCTGACCGCAGTGCTCTCGGTGGTGGTGGTCAACCTGCTGGTGGACGTGGCCTACGCGTTCCTGAACCCCCGAATCCGGGTGACATGAGGCGACTGTCCCCCCGGCCTCACCCGGAGGAGGTGCCGGCGCTCGCCGGCGTCGGCGTGCCGGGAATTGCCGCAACCCCCGGCGCGGTCGCGATCCCGGCGGCCGGCGCCGCGGCTGACCTGGCGCGCTGGTGGCGGCGGTTCGCGCGCAGCTGGGGCGCCGTGTTCGGGCTCGCGACGCTGCTCGCGCTGGTGGGGACGGCGGTCTTCGCGGACGTCCTGGCGCCGTACGACCCGCTGGCGCAGGGGGTCGGCCCGCCCCTGGCGGGGCCGACCTTCGCGCACTGGGCAGGCACCGACAGCTTCGGCCGGGACATGCTGAGCCGGATGATCCACGGCGCCCGCATCGCGCTGGCCGTCGGCGTCTTCTCGGTCCTGCTGTCGATGGTCGTGGGGGTGACGCTGGGCTTGGTGGCCGGCTACTACGGCGGCGTCGTCGACGCGGTGATCATGCGGGTGATGGATGGGCTGTTCGCCTTTCCCGTGATCTTCCTGGCGATCGCGACCATGGCGATCATGGGCTTCGGGGTGCGGAACGTCATCGTCGCGGTCGCCGTCGGGTTCGTCCCGCCGTTCGCGCGGGTGACGCGGGGCGACGTGCTGGCGGTCAAGGAGGAGCCGTACGTCGAGGCGGCGCGGCTCGCGGGCGTCGGCACGCTCGCGATTCTCCTGCGCCACGTGCTCCCCAACGTCCTCGCGCCGGTCATCGTGCAGGCCGCGCTGTACGTGTCGGGAGCCATCCTCACCGAGGCGGGGCTCTCCTTCCTCGGGCTCGGCCCGCCGCCGCCGACGCCCGTCTGGGGGTCGATGATCGCCGAGGGGCGGAACTTCATCGTCATGGCGCCGCACGTGTCGACGATCCCGGGCCTCGTGCTGACCGTGAGCGTGATCGGCCTGAACCTCCTGGGAGACGGGATCCGGGACACGCTCGACCCGAGACTCCGGCAATGACGGGCCCTGCCGTGCTCGAGGTGCGGGACCTGACGGTCGCCTTCCCGTCGGACGATGGCTGGCTGCGGGCGGTCGACGGGGTCAGCTTCGATGTGCACCAGGGGGAGATCGTCGGGTTGGTCGGCGAGTCGGGGGCGGGGAAGTCCCTGACCTCCGAGGCGCTGCTCCGCCTGGTGCAATGCCCGCCGGCGCGCGTCACGGGCACCGTCCGGTTCCAGGGACAAGACCTGCTCACGCTCGCGGAGCCGGCCCTCGAGCGCATCCGAGGCCGGGATCTCGCGATGATCTTCCAGAACCCGAGCGCCTCCCTCAATCCCGTCTTCCGGGTGGGGGACCAGGTGTACGAGGCGATGGCCCTCCACCTGGCGGAGCCGGGACGGACGCTGCGGCAGCGTGTCGTGGAGATCCTGGGCCGGGTCGGGATCCCGTCGGCGGAGGTCCGCCAGCGCGACTATCCGCACCAGTTCAGCGGCGGCATGGCCCAGCGCGTGATGATCGGCATGGCGATGGCCTGCGCCCCGAGTCTCCTGGTCGCCGACGAGCCCACCACCGCGCTCGACGTCACGATCCAGGCGCAGGTGCTCGCGCTGATCCGCCGGCTGTCCCGCGAGACCGGCACTGCGGTGCTGCTCGTCTCCCACGACCTGGGGATCGTCTCGCAGATGTGCCACCGGGTGCTCGTCATGTACGCCGGCAAGATCGTGGAGGCTGGGCCCGTGAGCGTGCTCTTCCGGGAGTCGGCACACCCGTACACGCGCGGGCTTCTCGGTTGCCTCCCCCGGGTGAACGGGGCCGGGCGCCTCGACGCGATCCCCGGCACGATGCCGGGGCTGCGCGCGGTCCCGCCGGGCTGCCGGTTCCACCCGCGCTGCCCGATCGCCGAGGCGCGCTGCGCCACCGAGTTGCCGGCGCTCCGACCGGTGGCGGCGGGGCACGCTGCCGCGTGCCACCTGGCCGGCACGAAGGCCGGGACGTGATGGCGGCCCCGCTCCTGGAGGTCCGTGGCCTCGCAAAGCACTTCGCGCTCACGGGCGGCCCACTCGGCGCGCTCCTCCAGAGGGCCCGGCCGGTCGTGCGGGCGGTGGACGGGGTCAGCTTCGCCATCGCGCCCGGGGAGACGCTGGGACTCGTGGGTGAGAGCGGCTCGGGGAAGACGACGACCGCCCGGCTGGTCCTCCGCGCGATCGAGCCGAGCGCCGGCGAGATCTTCTTCGACGGGGAGTCGATCACGGGGCTGTCCGCCCGGAGGCTCCTCCCGTTCCGGCGCAAGGCGCAGATCGTCTTCCAGGACCCCTATTCGTCCCTGAACCCGCGGATGGCGGTGGGGCGCATCGTCGGCGAGCCGCTGCTCGTTCACGGCCTGGCCACGCGGAAGGACGTGCGCGAGCAGGCCATGGCGCTGCTGGATCTGGTCGGCCTCCAGGCGGAGCACGTGGATCGCTATCCCCACGAGCTGTCGGGCGGCCAGCGTCAGCGGGTGGGGATCGCCCGCGCGATCGCGGTCGGGCCGCGCCTGATCGTCGCCGACGAGGCGGTGTCGGCGCTCGACGTGTCGGTGCGGGCCCAGATCCTGAACCTGTTCGTCGATCTGCGCGAGCGGCTCGGTCTCGCCTACCTCTTCGTGTCGCACGACCTCGGTGTCGTGCGCTTCGTGAGTCACCGCGTGGCGGTGATGTACCTGGGACGCCTGGTGGAGGTGGCGCCCACCGGCACCCTCTTCGCCCAGCCCCGGCACCCGTACACGCAGGCCCTGCTGGCGGCGATCCCGGTCCTGGGCGACGGGTCCAGCTCGATCTTCGACCAGCCGGCGCGGCTGCTCCAGGGCGAGCTGCCGAGCCCGCTGGAGCGACCGCGCGGGTGCCGGTTCGCCAGCCGGTGTCCCGCGCGATTCGACCGCTGCGAGGTGGTAGAGCCCGAGCTCCGGGAGGTGGAGGCCGGGCAGATGGTGGCGTGTCACCTGTACGCGTGAGTCGAACGGCGTCCGTCACATCCCTTCGGGGAGAAGGAGGAGAGCCATGAGGAGCCAGGACGGGTTCGAGGTCGTCAACCGCATCGCTCGCGAGGACCCGGTGAGCCGGCGGACGATGCTCCGGGCGCTCGGGTTGTCGGCGGTGGCCGGGGCCCTGCCGCTGGCGGCCCCCGGCTTGGCGAGGGCGCAGCGGCCGAAGTCCGGCGGCACGATGCGGATCGCGCTCGACGAGAACATCGACACGCTCGATCCTCACAACACCACGTTCATCACCGCCTGCGCGGTCCACAACAACATCTACAACGGGCTTCTGAAGATCACGTACGACGGGAAGACCGTGGACTTCAAGCCCCAGCTGGCGCGGGAGTGGGAGGTCCAGGGCGACCGGGTGCACGTGTTCCGGCTCCACAAGGGCGTGACCTTCCACAACGGCGAGCCGTGCACCGCGGCCGAGGTGAAGGCGAGCCTGGAGCGGGTGAAGGACAAGACGCAGTCGCCCATCCACGCCTGGAAGCTCGAGCTCTTGGAGGCGATCGAGACGCCGGACTCGCACACGGTGAAGCTCTCCTTCGCCAAGCCCTATCCGTTCCTGCGCGTCGCCCTGACCGGCTCGACCGGCCGCGCCGGGACGATCGTGAGCGCGAAGGCGGCCCAGGAGTCCGGGAAGGGATTCGGCCGGAAGCCGGTCGGCACCGGGCCGTTCCGGTTCGTGGAGTGGAAGGAGGGGGACCACATCCTGCTCGAGAAGAACCCGAACTACTGGGAGACGGATGCCGGCGGCACGCGACTCCCGTACCTCGACAAGCTCCTGTTCAAGTTCATCGTCGAGCCCTCGACCCTGGTCGCCGCGCTCCAGACCGGCGAGGTGGACGGGGTCAACCAGGTCGTCCCGCAGTTCATGCCGACCGTCCGGGCGAACCCCAGCCTCGCCGCCTACACGGTGGTCGGGGGGAACTGGCGGAACATGCACCTCAACATCGCCAAGGAGCCGTTCAGCGACCCGCTCCTCCGGAAGGCGGTGTCCTTCGCCGTGGACCGCAAGGAGATCCTCGAGAAGGTCCAGTTCAACGAGGGTGTCGTCGCCCACGGCCCCATCTCGCCGCCCATGACCGGCTTCTTCGATCCCCAGTGGGCGAGCGGGAAGAACGGCCAGTACTTCGACCTGGAGCAGGCCAAGGCGCTCGTGAAGCGCTCGCGCCACCCGAACGGCGTGGAGGCTTCGCTGCTGAGCCTGAACGTCGGCGTCTACCCGCGCCAGGCCGAGGTGCTCCAGGCGCAGCTCGCCAAGATCGGGATCAAGGTCAAGATCGAGATCCACGACGCGCCGGCCTGGCGCCGGAAGTGGCTCCAGGAGCGCCAGTGGGACATCGTGCACCTCCAGTGGGACGCCGACCTGGACCCGGACGAGACCATCTTTCCGGAGCTGCACTCCAAGGAGGCCTGGAACGCCGGCCGCTGGAACAGCCCGCAGTTCGACCGGCTGGTCGAGTCCGCCCGCGTCGAGACCGACTTCAAGAAGCGCAAGCAGTACTATGACGAGGCCGTGAAGCTGATCGTGGAGGAGGTTCCGGCCGTGGCGATCCTCCACGCCCACGAGCAGAAGGTGTTCCACAAGTACGTGAAGGGATTCCAGCCCATCCCGGCGAACCTCGTCGACATGCACGCGGTCTGGCTGGACAAGTAGCCGGCGAGGGCATACGGGGGCGGCGGGCCCGCTCCGCCACGGGCGGGGCGGCGCTCACCGCCACCGGCACGCATGACCGCACGGCTTCGGGTGGGTGTCCTCGGGCTCCACCACGACCACGTCTGGCAGAACCTCGCCGCGGTCGCCAGCGGCGACGTGGGCTGCCTGGTCGCGGTGGCCGAACCGTCAGGAAGGCTCCGGGAGCGTGTCGGCAAGGAGCACGCGGGCGTCGACGTCCATTCCACGTACGACGAGCTCCTCGAGCGCTCCGACCTGGACGCGGTGCTGATCTTCACGGACAACCGCGCCGGCGCCGAGCTCGGGGTGCGGGCGCTTCGGCGAGGCCTTCCGGTGCTGGTCGAGAAGCCGATGGCCGCCGACCTGGCGGGAGCGGAGGCTCTGCTCGAGGCCGCGCGCGCCGCGGGGCAGCCCCTCATGGTCAACTGGCCGACGGCGTGGCGGCCCGCCATCCGCCACGGGCTCTCTCTCGCCCTGGCAGGGCGCGTGGGAGAGCCGGTGCAGCTCAGCCACCGCGGTGGTCACGCCGGTCCGCGGGAGTTCGGCTGCTCGGCGGAGTTCTCGGCGTGGCTCTACGACCCGGCTCGGAACGGCGGCGGCGCGCTGGTCGACTATTGCGGCTACGGCGCCGTCCTCGCGCGCGCCCTCCTCGGTCGGCCGCGCGCGGTGACCGCGGTGGCGGCCAGGCTCAGAAAGCCGGACCTCCGGGCCGAGGACTCCGCGGTGGTTGTCCTGCACTACCCGCGGACCCTTGCCCTTCTTGAGGCCAGCTGGAATCAGGTGGGCGGCGAGCCGGCCTTCGGGATGGTCGTGTACGGCGACGCCGGGACGCTCATCGTCCACCAGCCCAGGGCGACGCGGGAAGACCAGCGGGTCGGCCCCGGTCGCGTCGAGATCGTCACGGCGGCCGGCAGCGAGAGCGTCGAGCCGCCGTCCCTTCCGAGCGACGAGCGCGACGGGCCGACGTACTTCCTCGCGTGTCTCCGGGCCGGCCGGCCCGTCGAGGGCCTCTGCGCTCCGGATACGGGGCGGGACGTCCAGGAGATCCTGGAGGCGGCCCTGCGGGCGAGCGCGACCGGTCGTGACGTACAGCTTCCCGAGGGACGGTGACGACGATGCCGGAGATTACCGGTGTGGCCCACGCGGAGCTGAGCGTCCGGGACCTCGACCTGAGCTCGGCGTGGTACTGCCGGCTGCTGGGCGCGCGCGAGGTGTTCCGCGAGGCGAACGAGGCGGAGGACCTGGTGGCCTGCGCGATCCTCGAGCCGCGATCGGGGATGGTGCTCGCCTTCACGCAGCACCGGCACCCGACCGAGGGCCCGTTCGACGTCCGCCGAGTGGGGCTGGACCACCTGGCGTTCGGCGTGGCGGACGAGGCTGCCCTTTCGGCGTGGCAGGCGGCCCTCGACAAACTGGGCATTCCGAACAGCGGCATCCAAGACATCCGCTACGCGAAGAGCATCACCTTCTCCGACCCGGATGGCATCCCGCTCGAGGTGTTCCTCTCGGCACGCCGACGGTAGTGGCGGACGCGCGTCGCGCGCGTGGAGCGCTCAGGCGCCGATGAACGGCCGGGGAGCCCGGGGGAGCGTCTCCCACTGGGCGGCGTCGTGGCCGTACATGACGCTGACGCTGTCGCGGTCCCGCAGCGCTCGGAGCTGGCCGAGCGTCCGCGCCATGACATCGGGATCCCAGACGACCCCCGACAGGAGCTCCCCGTCCATGTGCTCCCGCGTGTAGCACGCGTCGGCGGCGAAGAGCCAGCCGGCCCCCGGACCGGGCCGGACCCGGAGCGACTGGTGGCCGGGCGTGTGCCCCGGCGTCGGCAGGAGCACGACGGTTCCGTCGCCGAAGACGTCGTGCTCGCCGTCGACGGGCGCGTAGTTGAGGGGGTGGTCGAAGTCCCGGATGCTCGGCGTGTATCTTCCGGGCCGTGCGGGATCGGCCGCGCGCGCGGCCTCGAGCTCGGCTCTTTGGACGAGGAAGGTCGAGCGGGGAAAGAACTCGTTGCCCCCGCAGTGATCGAAGTGGAAGTGCGAGTTGGCCACGTAGGCGACGTCACCGGGCGTGAGCCCGAGCTGCGCGAGCTGACGCACGACTTCCTCCTCGGGGCCGGAGCGTATCCCGAAGCGCCGGGCGCGGGCCTCGCCCATGCGGCCCACCGGATCGGTGATCGTGTCCCGATGGAGGCCCGTGTCGAAGAGTAGCCGACCCCGCGGATGGACGACGAGGACGCAGGGGATCGGCACCGTGTACCGCGTCCCCGGGACCCGGTCGGGGAAGAACAGGGAGTGGTCCAGCTCGAGCCGGCCGCCGCAGAGCAGGTAGACGGCGAGCATCACGCCTCCTTGACCACCTGAGGCACGGGCCCGCCCCGCGGGCAGGGGGGGCGCGCGCCGTCAGCCCGAGTGGGAGAGGAAGTCCATCCGGCCGCCGTCCACGGTCAGGACCTGGGCCGTGACGAAGCGCGCCTCGTCACTGGCGAGGAACAGCACCGCGTGGGCGATGTCCTCCGGGGTGCCGACCTCGCCCAGCATCGACTTCTTGGCCATCACTTCCATGCTGGCGCCGGAGCCGGCGGCCATGTCCGTCGCGACGAAGCCGGGGCACACCGCGTTGACGGTGATCCCGTCGGGGCCGAGCTCGAGCGCGAGCCGCTTGGTCAGCACGGTGACGGCCGCCTTGGTCATCGCGTAGGGCGTTGTGTGGGCCGCCGCCGTGCCGAGGGCCGCGATCGAGGAGACGTTGACGATCCGGCCGGATCGGCGCGCGCGCATTCCCGGCGCCGCGGCCTCGACGCAGTGGACGACGCCGTGGACGTTGACCGCCATCATCTGCTCGAGCGCGTCGCCGCCGAGGGCGCCGACCCGGCCCGCACGGAACACGCCCGCGTTGTTGACGAGGACGTCGATCTGCCCGAAGCAGGCCTGCGCCGCATCCACCAGGGCCCGGGCGTCGGCCTTCCGGCTCACGTCGGCCCGTACGGCGAGCGCCTGCCCGCCCGCGGCCCGGATCTCGGCCACGACACGGTCGGCGTCGTCCTGCCGGGCGACGTAGTTCACGATGACCACGCCACCCTCGCGGGCGACGGTGAGCGCGATGGCCCGGCCGGTGCCCCGGGAGGCCCCTGTCACGAGCGCCACCTTGCCGTCCAGCCGGCCGGCCATCGGTTCCCGCGCCTCAGGTCGCCACGACTCGCCCGCCGAGGAACCCCGAACGCCGCATTCGCCCCCTTTTCGCGCTTGCCCCGCCTTGGCGGGGTGAGCGACCGGGCCCGATTCTGCCACGAGACGACCCTGCCGCGTGCGGGGTTGCTGGGTGAGCCGCTCAACCGAGGCCTCGAATCGGTCCCATCCTTGACCGTCTCGCGGGCCCGGCGTAGAGTGCGACACCGGATGATCGACAAGAGTCTGCCCGTCAGGGCATTGACCGATCGTGTTCGCCTGGAGGCGACCACGTCCATGAAGCTGATCCCCGTGCTCCTGGCTCTCACCCTCGTGCTCCTCGCCCCGTTGCTCGCCTCCGAGGCGCAGCAAGCGGGCAAAACCTTCCGCATCGCCCTGTTCTCCACCGGCCAGCAGCGCTCCGCCCCGTTCCTGGTTGCCTTCGAGCAGCGCCTGCGTGAGCTGGGATACGTGGAGGGCCAGAACGTCACGATCGACTTCCGGACGGCCGAGGGCAAGGCCGAGCGCTTTCCCGCGATCATGGCCGAGTTCGTCAGCCTCAAGCCCGACCTGATCGTCGCGGGCGGGCCGGAGCCGGTCCTTCAGGCGCTGCGAAAGGCCACGACGAGCATCCCCGTCGTCTTCGTCGCGATCGAGTTCGACCCCGTCGCCCGCGGTCACGTCACCAGCCTGGCGCGGCCGGGTGGCAACGTCACCGGCGTCACGTTGCGGCAGACCGAGCTCGCCGCCAAGCGAGTCGAGTTGCTCAAGGACGCGTTGCCGGGCGCGAC
Organism: uncultured Candidatus Rokubacteria bacterium; assembly: GCA_963812945.1. Lineage (GTDB taxonomy): Bacteria > Methylomirabilota > Methylomirabilia > Rokubacteriales > DASRDR01 > DASRDR01. The sequence continues at coordinate 1,050,657 of CAWEXD010000008.1, forward strand.
CCGCGTGGCGGTGTTCTGGGATTCGTTCTCCGCCGACCAGTTCAAGGTGACGGAGAGCGCGATCCGCTCCCTTGGATTGCAGCCCCAGAGCATCGAGTTTCGACAGCCACCCTACGATCTCGCGGGCGCCTTCAAGCTCGCCGAGCGCGGCCGGGTGGAAGCCGTGCTTTGCGTTGCCTCGCCCGTCCTCTGGCGCGAGCGCGCCACGATCGGCGAGCTGGCCGCCAGGCACCGGGTGCCCGTTGTCGCGGCGTTCGAAGAGGAGGCGCAAGCGGGAGCGCTGCTGACATACGGGACGGGCCTGTCGGACATGTATCGACATGCCGCGACGCACGCGGACAAGGTCCTCAAGGGGGCCAAGCCCGCCGACCTCCCCATCGAGCAGCCCACCAGGTTCACGCTGGTCGTCAATTTGAAGACGGCGAAGGCTCTCGGCCTGACGATCCCGCAGTCGGTGCTGGTGCGAGCCGATCAGCTGATCCAGTAGCGCCGCCGCGGACGCCAAGTAGACTGGAGCAGGGAGGGACCAAGGTCGTGGAGAAGTACGAGTACTTCAGCGGCGTTCCCCAGGTCGGCATCGTGCCGCGCGCCCCGCACGCGGGCCCGCTGCTCCGGCACCTCTACGAGCAGGAGCACGGCCGCGGGGGCTTCGCCGGCAAGGTGAGCCACACCTACCACCTGTACCCGCCGACCAACTGGCTGGCGGGGGAGAGCCGCCAGCTGGACGCCTGGGCGCCGGAGTGGGAGTCGCCGCTGCGGCCGCTGGGCGGGATCCACCACGTGCTCGGCATGGCGCCGGCCGAGCCGGCGCGCGACGTGTACCGCGGCATGGCCCGCATCGTCGCCAACGCGACGGCGGCGATGAACGTCACCGCTCCGCGCGCGCCGATGGACGGCTTCTTCGAGCACCACTCGGCGAGCATGGTGTTCTTCGTCCACTCGGGTCGCGGCACGCTGGAGACCACGTTCGGGCCGATCGAGTACAAGAAGGGCGACTTCCTGATCGTCCCCAAGGGCGTCACCCACCGCTTCGAGCTCGGCGCGGGGCCGCACTACTACTGGATGTACGAGTCGTTCGCCGGCGATCCCGAGAAGTCGGAGGCGCCCACGACCGGCCAGTTCCTCACGCACAGCCGCAGCGACTATCGTTTCCCGCGCTCGCTCGACACGCGCAACGAGGCTGGCCGCTTCGAGATCGTCTCCAAGGTCGAGGCCGTCTACACGCGGCGGGTCCATCCCACGCATCCGTTCGACGTCGTCGGTTGGCGCGGCGACTACCTGCCGTACCGGTTCGCGGTCGAGGATGTGCGGCCGCTGGTGGCCGACCGCTCGCACATGCCGCCGTCCGCCCACACGGTCTTCAAGCTGCCCGGCTGCTACCTCTGCGTGTTCACCGTCCGATCGGTCGAGAAGGAGGGCATGTGGCTGCCCTTCTTCCACAAGAACCTCGACTACCTGGAGACGCTCGGCTATCACTTCGGCGACTTCTCGGGCGGGCTGGCCGCCCCCGGCATGGTGACGCTGCACCCCGTGGGCCTCCCGCACGGGCCCAAGCCGAAGGCGCTCGAGGCGTTCATGGACGGCGCCGTGCACGGGGTCTACAACGAGGTCGCGATCATGGCCGACTTCGCCAATCCCACCCGGGTCTCGGAGTGGGCGCTCGGGCTCAGTCGTCCCGACTACATGAGCGTGTGGGCGCCCTACACGACCGACCCGCGCTTCGCCTACCGCGCCGACCGGCTGGCCGAGATCCGAGCGCTGGGCGAGCGGCTGGCCGACGCGCGGGACACGCTGCGGCCTCCGGAGGACGAGGACCGCGCGTGACGTCGGAGCGGGCGGCCGCGCTCGCGTTCGACCTGCGCGAGCTGCCCGACGACTTCTACGAGGATCCGTTCCCGACCTACCACCGGCTGCGCCGCTCGGATCCGGTGCACCGGTGTCCCGACGGCTCCTACTTCCTCACCCGCTACGACGACGTCGCCGCCGTCTACCAGGACCACCACCGCTTCTCGTCCGACAAGCGCGTGGAGTTCGCGCCGAAGTTCGGCGACTCGCCGCTCTACGAGCACCACACCACGAGCGTGGTCTTCCGTGACCCGCCCGACCACACGCGGATCCGCAAGCTCTTCGCCCCCGCGTTCACGCCGCGGGCGCTGGCCGCGCTGGAACCCCGGGTGGAGCGGCTGGTGGACGCCCTCCTCGACCGCGCCGCTGCGTGCGGCGGCTTCGACGTGGTCGAGGACTTCGCGGCTGCGCTGCCAGTCCAGCTCATCGGCGACATGCTCGGCGTGCCGGCGGACGAGCGCGGCCCCCTCCGCGGCTGGTCGCTGGCGATCCTGGGGGCGCTGGAGCCCGTGCCCGGGCCAGAGCGCCTGGAGGCCGGCAACCGGGCCGTGGAGGAGTTCAAGGCGTACCTGCGCCGGTTGATCGCCGACCGCCGCCGCCGGCCGAGCACCGATCCCGGCGAGATCCTCAGCGCGCTCCTCGCGGCCGAGGACGCCGGCGACCGGCTCACCGAGGTCGAGCTGCTGCATCAGTGCATCTTCCTGTTGAACGCGGGCCACGAGACGACGACCAACCTGACCGCGAACGCCGTCGTCTCCCTGCTCGAGCACCCCGCCGAGCACGCGCGGCTGCGCGCGGACCCCGCGCTGCTCCCCAGCGCCGTGGAGGAGTTCCTCCGCTATCAGAGCCCCAACCAGCTCGGCAACCGCCGCACGGTGGCGGAGGTCACGGTCGGTGGCGTGGCGCTGCCGGAGGGAGCCCTCGTGACGCTCGGCATCGGCGCCGCCAATCGCGATCCGGCGCAGTTCCCCGATCCCGACCGGCTGGACCTCGCCCGCGCGCCGAACCGGCACCTCGCCTTCATCACCGGGATCCACGCCTGTGCCGGCATGTGGCTGGCGCGGATGGAAGGGCGCGTGGCGATCGGCCGGTTGGTCCGCCGGTTCGAGCGGCTGCGCGCCGCGGGCAAGCCGGTGCGGGCCCGGCGCGCGCGCTTCCGCGTCGTGTCCTCGTTCCCGGTCGTGGTCGGCTGACCCGGCCGGCTCGCGACGCCCGTCCGCGGCGGGACGACCGGCCGAGCTCGATCGGGCCGCTTACCGGTAACGACGATGCCACTCCCGGCCGGTCCAGGTGCGCCAGCGCTCCGGGCGGATCTCGACGAGGACGCGCGGCCGGTGGATCGTGCGCTCGGCGTACGTCGGCCCGTCGGGACCGAGGTAGCGGAGCGAGAGCCGCCGGGTGAGGGCACCGAGACGCGGGCTCGCGGAGGGCACGACGGGGCCCTCGATGATCGCGGCCCGCCCCTCCACCAGGACCCGCGTGTGCTCCGCGTGCTCGTCGTCCGCCACGTGGAACGCGACCCGCGGATCCGCGTGGATGTGCCCGACCCAGTCGGCGCGCTCTCGGCCGACCACGAGGAACACGCGGGCCACCGGCTCGAACTCGTACCATACCGGAGCCACGTAGGGCCAGCCGCCGGCCCCCAGGGTGGCGATCCGCGCGTTCCAGGGCTCGGCGAGAAAGGCGCCCATCTCGGCATCGGTGAGGCCCCCGATCTTCGCGCTGGGCTCGTAGGTCATGCGAGACTCCCGACTCTGCGGCGGCGCCGTCGCCGGCGCGGCCGGCTACCGCGTGACCGCGCGGGGGTCGAGGCTGTCCCGTAGCCCGTCCCCGACGACGTTCAGCGCGAGGACCGTCAGCATGATGGCCCCGCCCGGGAAGAGCGACACCCAGGGCGCGAGCGCCAGGAACTCCCTTCCCTCGTTGAGTATGGTCCCCCAGGACGGGGTGGGGGGCTGAACGCCCACGCCGAGGTACGAGAGGGCGGACTCGATCAGGATCCCGTAGGAGAGGCACACGGCCGTCTGCACGATGACCGGCGACGCGGCGTTCGGGAGGACGTGGCGTATCAGGATCGCGCCCCGGCCGAGCCCCAGGGCCTCGGCGGCCTCCACGTAGGCCTGTACCGACTCGGCGAGGACCGAGCCGCGCACGACGCGGAAGAATAGCGGGGCGTAGACGACGGCGATGGCCGCGATCGCGCTCCCCACCCCGGCGCCGAGGATGGCGGCGATCGCGATCGCGAGCAGGATCGGCGGAAACGCGAAGAAGACGTCCATCACCCGCCCGCAGACCTGGTCGAGCCCGCGTCCCAGGCCCGCGAGGAGACCGAGCGCGCTCCCGGAGACCAGTGCCAGCGCGATCGCCGCGCCGGCGATTCCCACCGACACCCGCACGCCGAAGAGCACGCGAGACAGAAGGTCGCGCCCGAATCGGTCGGTTCCCATCCAGTGCCGTCCGTCCGGCGCCTGGAAGAGACCCTGAGCGTCGACCGCGGTCGGGGAGTAGGGCGCGATCCACTCCGCGGCGATCCCGAGAAGCACGACCGCCCCGAGCACTCCGCATGCGGTCCGGAAGAGGAGGCTCCGTGCGGGGTGTTGCGGGCGTCGCGCGTCGCCGCCGGCCGGGTTAGCCACGGCGGAGCCGGGGATCCAGGACCGCGTAGAGCAGGTCCACCAGGAGGTTCAGGACCATGAAGGTCGCGGCCAGGAGCAGGATGACCCCCTGCACGACCGGGTAGTCCCGCTGAAAGATCGCGTCGAGGAGCAGGCGGCCCACCCCGGGCAGTGTGAACACGTCCTCGACGACCACCAGGCCGCCGACCACGTAGCCGAGCTGGACCCCCGCCACGGTGACGACGGGGATCAGCGCGTTCCGGAGGGCGTGGTGGTAGGTGACGCGCGTCTCCGCGAGCCCTTTCGCCTGCGCGGTCCGCACGTACTCATGCCCGAGCACGTCCAGCATCGACGACCGGGACATGCGGGTGATCATCGCTGCCGTTGCGGTGCCGAGGGTCAGGGCGGGCAGCGCCATGATGAGGAGGTTCCCCGCGGGGTCGCGGAGGAACGGCACCCACTGGAGCGAGGGCATCCACCCGAGGTACACGGAGAAGAGCAGGATCAGCACCGTCCCCTGCCAGAACGCGGGGAGGGAGAGGCCGAGGGTCGCCAGCACGCGGATCGTGCCGTCCCGCGTCCCGCCCGGCCGGGTTGCCGACGCGACGCCGAGGGGGATCCCAAGGCAGAGCGACCAGCCCACGGCCAGGACGGCCAACTCGGCGGACACCGGGACCCGATCGAGGAACAGCCCGAGAACGGGCCGCCCCGACAGCCACGACGTCCCAAGGTCGCCCCGCACCATGGCGCCGAGCCAGTCGAGGTACTGCACGTGGAGGGGGCGATCGAGCCCGAAGAAGCGGCGGAAGCTCTGGAGCACCTCCGGCGACGCGATCGCCGCCTGGCCGAGGAGCTGCTCGACCACTGTCCCGGGAACGAGCCGGATCATGCCGAAGACCAGTACGCTCACGCCCAAGAGCGTGAGGGCCATGGCCGAGAGCCTTCGGCCGAGATATGTGCGCAATGACGCGATGTTGTGGGGCCGACCCTCTCATCCTCCTGGAGGGTCGGCCCGGACGACGGCGTGCTTCGCGCCTAGCGCTCGAGCCAGGCGAACCGGAGGCCGTGGTGGAAACCGGTCGGGTGGGGCTGGAACCCCTTGACCGTCTTCTGCATCGCGTAGAGCAGGTCGGGGGAGTAGAGCGGGAGCGAGATCGGGTCCTCCGCCAGGAGCCGCTGGACCTGATCGTAGATCTGCTTGCGCCGGGCCGGCTCGAGCGTGGTCCGGCCGGCGTCGAGCAGCTCGTCCGCCTTGGCGTTCTTCCATCGCCGGAAGTCCTTCCCGCCCGGCGCCGAGTGGAAGTGGCGGTGGAACGCCTGGTCCGGGTCGACGAAGCCGCCCCACTCGTTCATGGTCGGGGGCGACTGCGGCACGACCCAGTCCTTGATCCAGACGCCGCCGTCGACGGTCTCGACGGTCACGTCGATGCCGGCCTCCTTCAGGTTCTCGACGATGACCGGGAGCGCTGCGGCTAGCGCCGGGAATCCCACGATGTTGCGGATCTTCATTGCGACCCGGCCGCTGTACCCGGCCTGCTGAAGAAGAGCCTTCGCTCGCGTCACGTCGCGCTGCTGGTTCGGGAGCTCCGACCACGGCACGGCCCAGTACCGGAGGCCCCGCGGCAGGACCCCCAGCCGCTGGCCAAGGCCCGAGCCGGCGATCTGGAGTATGGCCTGACGGTCGAGCGCGAGCGCGATGGCCTGGCGTACCTCGGGCTTCGACGTCGGGTCCTGGTCGCCGGCGAGATCGAGGACCACCCAGCGCGTGGACGGGGCCTGCACCGCCTCGACCGTGGCGACGCCCTTCGCCACCTGGAACGACAGTGCCGAGGAGAACTCGGCGAACTGAACCTGGCCCGTTCGGAGGCCGGCCACGATCGAGGACTCGTCCGGAATCGCCTGGTACGCGATCCCGTCGAGCAGCGGCTTCTGCGCTCCCCAGTACGCCGGGTTCCGCTTGAGGGTCCAGCGCCGGCTCGGATCGAACTCCTCGACCATGAAGGGGCCCGTACCGATGGCCTTCGTGAGGAGGGCCTTGCCGTCGCCGGCCGAATCCTTGGGGATCACGCCGTTGTACTTCCCGCCGATGTTGATGAGGAAGGTCGCCGCCGGGTTCGCCAGCACGAAGCGCACCGTGTGCTTGTCGACGGCGTCGATCTGCTTCACGAAGATGAGGTCGTTCGCCCCGGGGCTCACCTTCGGGTCGCGAACCCGGTCGTACGTGTACTTCACGTCCTCCGCGTCCATCTCCTTGCCGTCGTGGAAACGCACGCCGCGGCGCAAGTGGAACACGTACTCCGTGGGCGACCGCTGCTCCCACCGCTCGGCGAGCTCGGGCTTGGGCTCGAGACCGTAGTCGATCCACACCAGGTTCTCGTAGACGAGCGGCTTCCGGCGCTGGAAGATGTCGAGTCCCTGCATGTGGGGCTCGATGTTCGGCGGGAGGGCCGAGCTCGCGACGGTGAGCACGCCGCCAGGCTTTGCCTGAGCACGCGCGTGCCGTGGGGCGAGGGCTGCCGCTCCGAGCGCCGTCGTGCCGGCGAGGAAGCTGCGGCGGGAGAGGCCCCCCTGAGGTGGAACGTGGTTCGTCATGGTCGCTCTCCTCCTTGGCTCGAGATGGCGCGAGCTCAATCGTCCCCGGACGCCGCAGCCGGTGTCAAGGCGCGGCGCCGCGCCGCACCTGTGCGTGGCTGGCCTCGCGCAGATGCCAGCCACCCCCCGACGGGAACCCCATCTGGGCCGGGAGCGGTTTCGCTGGTCGATCGGGGTCCTCGAATCAGCCCGTCGCGCCCGACCAGCCGCGGGCGGGGTGGGCCCGCAGGAAGCCGGCGTCGAGCTCGACGCCGAGTCCTGGGCGGGACGACAGGTGCAGCCGGTCCTCGCGGAGATCGAGCGGGCGGTCGAGGCAGCGATCGTACCAGGGCACGTTCGCCACGTTGTGCTCGAGCCGGTAGAAGTTCGGGACCGCCAGCATGGCGTGGGCGCCCGCCACGACCTGGAGCGGGCCCATCGCGTTGTGCGGCGTCACCGGCACCTGGTACGTCTCGGCGAGCGCCGCGATGCGGACGACCTCGCTGATGCCGCCGGTCCAGACGACGTCGGGCATCAGGTAGTCCGCCAGATGCTCGGCGAGGATCGGCAGGAAGTCCCAGCGCGTGTAGCATCGCTCGCCGACCGAGATCGGCACCTCGACCTGCTCGCGCACGGCCCGCAGCGCCGGGAGGCTCTCCGGCGGCGTCGGCTCCTCGAACCAGCCGATGCGGTAGGGGAGGAGCCGGCGGGCGAGCCGGACGGCCGTGGGGACGTTGTAGTGCCCGTGGGCGTCGATCAGGATCTCGACCTCGGAACCGACCGCCTCCCGCACCGCCGCGACGCACGCCACGCCGAACTCCTCGCCGGCGGGGGAGATCTGGCCGGCGAGGTACGCCGTGTGGTAGGGCACCATCTCGTGGAAGGGGTCCAGCTTGATGGCGACGTGCCCCCGGGCCACGATCCGCCGCGCGGCCGCCGCGTAGTCCTCGGGCGTTGCGCACGCGGGGTGGCCGTCCAGCGCGGCGAACCATCCGTTCGCATACAGGGGGATGCTGTCACGCACCTTGCCGCCGAGGAGATCGTAGACCGGGCGGCCCGTGATCTTGCCCTTGATGTCCCACAGCGCGATGTCGATCCCGCTCACCACCGCGGTGGGCAGCCCGCGGGGGCCGAGATAGGTGGCCTTGCGGAAGAGACGGTGCCACATCGCCGTGATGTCGGCGGCGTCCTGCCCGACGATCCAGGGTCGGAGGTGCCGGATCGCGTCGGCGATGATGAGGCTCCCGTTGCCCGGGAAGTTCGACGCCTCGCCCCAGCCGTGGACGCCCGCGTTGGTGACGACGCGCACGAAGGTCCAGACGTTCTGCGGCTCCTCGTTGTACGTGGCGGTCCCTCCGGTGGGATCGACGACGTAGACCTCCACGTCGGTGATCTTCACGGATGGCGCCTCAATGGAAACCGACGAGCATCTCGGCGATCGTCCGCTGCGCCGCTCGCAGCGGCTCGTCGGCGTTGCCGAAGACGACGACCGCGACGCCGCTCGGGACCCGGCGGAGCGTCACCACGCCGGCGGGCGTCCGGAGCCGCACGTCGCGCCAGGCGGCCGGCGGCGTCGCGCCCGGTCCCTGGAGGACGTTGTCGACCATCGCCAGGGTGCTGGGCAACCCCGCGGCCGCGAGCCGCTCGAGGATGGCCGGGAGGCTCACGGAGGGAACGCGGGGGACGACGACCTCGAGCCCCACGCCGGCGCCGCTACCGACCCCCGGCGACGGGACTGAGCCGGGGCACACATCGCGTCGTCTCGTCGATCGTCAGGCTCACGACGGCGGCTGCGAGGAGCTGCACGCTGGCGATCGCGAACGCGGCGCCGTAGCCGCCGGTCACCTCGAACAGGAGCCCGCCCATCCACGATCCCAGCGCGGCGCCGCCCTGGTGGACGACGAAGATCGTGCCGAAGATCGAGCCGACGGAGAAGCGTCCGAAGATGTCGGCGGTCAGGGCCGAGGTCATGGCGAGGCTGCCGGACATGCTCGCGCCCCCGAGGGCCGCGACGACGAGGAGCGCCGCGGGGCTGTCGTGCACGAGGTAGAGCGCGGCGAAGAGCACGGCCCGCGTCGCGTAGAGCCAGGCCAGGACAGGGCGGCGGCCGGCGTGGTCGGCGATCGCGCCGAGGCCCAGGGCGCCGGCGAAGCTGGAGGCGCCGAGGAGACCGATCGCTCCCGAGGCAAGCATCGAGTGGTACCCGTGGTCGGTGAGCATCGGCACGCCGTGCGCCGAGAGCAGGCTCATCGAGAACCCGCACGTGAAGAGGCCGCCGCAGAGCTGCCAGAAGGGCACCGTGCGGACGGCGTCGCCCAGCGCCGTGCGCTCGACGATCGCGTCCCCGCCGGTTCCCGGGGTCGTCAGGCCGTCGGGCGTGAGCCCCATCGACTCGGGCGACTCACGCACCACGAACAGGGCGAGGGGCAGGAGGACGACGGCCGCGGCGAGGCCGATCACCGCGTAGGCGGCGCGCCAGCCGATCGTGAGGATGAGCCACATCGCGATCGGCACCATGAGGCTCATCCCCGCCATCGACGCGGCGCCGAGCAGCGACAGCGCCGTCGCTCGCCGGCGTATGAACCAGCGCGAGATGACGGCCGAGCCGACGACGTGCCCGGTTGCCGATAGTCCCAGGGCGACCACGACCCCGTAGACGAGCGCCATCTGCCACAGCTGCGTCACGAGCGCGGTGCTCGCCAGCGAGGCGGCGAGGACGAGGGTCCCCACGACCGCCACCGGGCGCGCGCCCCAGCGCTCGACCAGCCGCCCGACGAAGGGCATGAACACGCCGTAAAGCAGGAGACTCAGGGCGATGACCAGGGAGAAGCTGGCGCGGTCCGTCTCGAGGTCCGCGACGATGGGCTTGAGAAACGGCCCGACCGCGAAGCGCAGGCCGGTCGAGACGAACACCATGATGGCGAAGGCGATGGCGACCCACCATCCGTAGAAGAGCCGCCCCTGCGCCATGGTCTCGGTCACTATAGCCGAGGGGTCAGGACCGGACAACCGGAGGCCCCGACGCTCGCTCGTCGATCTCGGGGCGGGAATTGCCGCCAAATGGCACGAGCGCGGAGGCGGGTACGCTATACTGACGCTTCGGCGCGCGCCGCCTTCAGGCGGTCCGGGCCGGCATCCGAGCCGATGCGAGATCTTCGATTGGGATCCCTGTGGACGCGATTGACCGGCGGCCCGCCGGGCGAGGGACGCGATCTTGCCCTGGGTGGGCGGCAGATCGTCGGCGCCGTGCGCTGGGTGGCCGGCGTCACCTGGGCCACCAGTCCGCGCCTGGTCTCGGGCCTGGTCGCCCTGTCGCTCGCGCGGAGCACGGTGGCGGCGGGGCTCGCGCTGTCCGCCCGGGGACTCATCAACGCGGCCGTCGCCGAGAGCCAGCAAGGCCAGCCGAACCTGGCGCCGCTCCTGCCGTGGCTGCTCGCCGCCCTCGGGTTCGGCCTGGTGGAGGTGCTGGCGCCGATGGCCAGCGCGCTGGCCATTCGGAGATTGACCGAAGCGCTGCAGCTTCGGGTCACCACCGAGGTCTTCGCGCACGTGTCTCGTCTTCCGCCGGCGGACATGCAGGAGCCAGGCCGGCGAGAGCTGCTGGACCAAGCGCGCGAGGCCTCGGCGAACAGGCTCGGGCGCCTGGTGGGCGACCTGCTCACGATCCTCACGGACCTGGTCCAGTGCGCGCTGCTTGCCGGCGTGCTCTTCCACATCGAGCCGCTGACGCTCGCGATCGTCGTGCCGGGGGCGGCGGCCTACCTGTATGCCGAGTGGCGGAACACGAGCCTGTATCACGCCGGCGTGCCCATTCGCGTGCTCAAGCAGCGATGGGTCCGGTACTTCGGCGATCTGCTGGCGGGAGTGCGCTCCGCCGGTCACGTGCGGCTGCTCGGGCTGACGCCGACGCTCATCGAGCGCTTTCGCGACCTCGCGCGACAGCTCGAGGCCGCTGACCGGGCGCGTGCGCAGCACCAGTTCGTGACGGGCGCGACATTCGGGGTTCTGACCACGCTCCTGTTCTGCGTCCTGCTGGCCCTGGTGACGAGCCGCGCGATCGACGGACGGCTGACCCTCGGAGACATCGCGGTGTTCGCCGCGGCGAGCCCCCGGCTGCGGTCGACCGTGAGCCGCCTGATCCTGGCCATCGCGCAGGCGCTCGACGCGCTCCTGGCGACCCAGGCCATCCGGAAGTTCCTGGCGGTGGCCCCGTCGGCATCCCCGCCGGGCCCGCTATCGCTGGCGCCGGCGGCGAGGGGCCTCGAGGTCGAAGACGTGTGGTTCACGTACCCCGGGGCGATCGAGCCGGCGGTGGCGGGTGTGAGCTTCCGGATCCCGCCCGGCGAGATGGTCGCGCTGGCCGGCCCGAACGGGGCGGGAAAGACGACCCTGGTGAAGCTCCTGGCCGGACTCGCCGTGCCGCAGAAGGGCCGGATTCTCCTGGACGGGCGGGACCTGCGCGAGTGGCCGTTCGAGGCCCTGCGCCAGCGGCTCGTCCTGGTATCGCCGGACAGCCCGCGGTTCGAGGCCAGCGCCCGGGACAACGTCGCGTTCGGCCACTGGCCCGAACTGGACCGGGCTCCGGGGGCGGTCGAGGAGGTGGCCGCGGAGGGCGGCGTGCACGCGCTCCTGTCCGGGCTGCCGCGCGGGTACGAGACGACACTCGGCCAGCTGTTCGGCGAGCACGACCTGTCCTCCGGGCAATGGCAGCAGGTCGTCCTCGCTCGAGCTCTGGCCCGTCCCGCCTCCCTGTTCCTCTTCGACGAGCCGACGGCGCACCTCGACGAGCGCGCGGAGCGGCAGTTCCTCGACCGGCTCGGCGCGCTCTCGCCGGGCCGGAGCATTCTCGTCGCCTCCCACCGTCCCGGGCCCCTGACGCTGGCCGGCCGGATCGTCATCCTGGAGCACGGGCGTGTGGTCGAGGAGGGCGCGCACGGCGAGCTGCTCGCCCGCGGCGGCCGGTACGCGCGGCTGGTGACGACGCGGAGTCGGTGAGCCGGGGGCGCTAGCGGAAGAGCTGCCGGAGCCCCTTTCGCAGGAGCGATTCCGCGAACCCGCGGAGGACGCGGTCCTGCAGGTCCGTGCGGGGGGAGTGGTAGGGACCCCAGACCCGGAAGTCGACGCCCATGAGCCCGTCCGGCCGCTCGGTGAACGCCGCGCGCATCTCGCGCGGCGCCCGGCGGACGACCGCGGGCGGGACCAGCAGGGTCAGCTCGTGGGCCAGCTCGCCGTTGCGGAGCAGGATCTCGCCCTTGCCAAGGATCTTGACGTCGCGCGAGACGAACCGGACCACCGGCGTTCGGAGCACCTCGCCCGCGAGCACGAAGTCGATGGCCCCTTCCTCGAATCGGAGCTCGCGCAGCAGGGGGAGGTCCAGTGCCGCCGCGACGGCACCGAGGACCGGCAAGTCCAGGAGCTGACCGTCGCGGATCTCCGCATGCCCCTGTCCGGCGGGGCCCTCCCCGGTGCCCGTGATGCGCGCCCGGGCCTGCAGCCGGCCGCTCAGGTTCCGGCCCCCGATGGCGGCCAGAAGCGTCTCCGCGCGCGCGTCCCGGAGGTCGAGATCGATCGTGTAGCGCGCCGGGGTGGCGAGGTGGAGGGTGACGTGGCCGCCGAGCGTTCCGTCCGCGAGCTGACCGCGAAGCGGCGCGAGGGTGAGGTCACCGCCGCCGAACCGGAGCGGGGCGGCGAGTGACCGGATATCGAGGCGATCGGCGACCCGGATCGAGGCGATCGTGAGCTGTCCCGCGCCCGACAGCGTGCCGCCGACCCGCGAGAGGGACGTCGACAGCTCGATGCCTTCGGCTCCGAGCAAGGGCCCCTTTCGCTCTCTCGCGACGGCGAGCGTACCGCGGCCGAGGACCAGGTGCGGCACGAGGACGTCGAAGCTCGCGGGCACGGGCGGGAGCATGGGCGCCTCCGCGCCTCCTGCCGCTCCTCCCGATGCGGGCGAGGGCGGCGGTCGCACGGCCAGGCGCTCGAAGCTCCACTCGCCGCGATCGGTTCGGAGCAGCGTGACATTCGGGGCGTCGAGGCGGATCTCCGCGATCTCGAGCCGGCGTCTCAGGAGCGGCAGGAGGCGGGGGCGGACGACGAGCGCCTCGGCTCGCAGGAGCTCGCCGGGGACTCCCGGGGGATTGCCGACCCTGACCTCTCTCAGCGTGGCGCCCGAGAACAGCGAGACGTCCATCCGGCCGACCGCCACCGGCGCGCCCAGGGCGCCCTGGGCGGCGCTGATGGCCGCCCGCCGGAAGGCTTCGGAGTCGAGATACCGGGTGAGGGCGAAGAGGCCGGCGCCCAGCAGGGCGACCGCCCCGAGGACGACCACGGCCAAGATCTTCAAGGCGCGCATCGAGGTGGCTCTCGAAGCTGGCCGCCCCGGGGGCGGCCTGGGCTCATGATAGCGCGATTGGCGGTATCCGCCGTCCGGAATCGATTGCCTGGGCCGAACCGTCGAATCAGGAGAACCCGGCCCGGATCGACGCGCGCCGTCCATCCACTGCGCCACGGCGGCAAGTACCGGGTTCGCCGAAAGGAGGGGGCAACATGGCAACGAACATCGGGCTGAATCAACGACAGCGCCAGGCGGTCGTGGAGATTCTTTCGCGGCTCCTGGCCGACGAATACCTCCTTTACACGAAGACCCGCAACTATCACTGGAACGTGGTGGGCCCGCAGTTCAACGATCTCCACAAGTTCTTCGAGGCGCAGTACGAGGCCATCGAGGAGTTCATCGACGACGTCGCGGAGCGCGCTCGCACGCTCGGCGGGCCCGCCGTGGCGACCATGGCGGAGTTCCTGAAGCTGGCGCGGCTCAAGGAGCAGCCGGGCCGCTATCCGGCCGCGCGCGACATGCTGAAGAACCTGCTCGCGGACCACGAGGCGCTGATCCAGACGCTCCGGCGTGACCTCGACGTCGTGATGGAGCGTCACGGGGATGCCGGAACGAGCGACTTCCTGACCGGCCTGATGGAGCGCCACGAGAAGATGGCCTGGATGCTGCGGTCGTTCCTGGAGAGCAGGTAAGCCGCGCCTCTCCCAGCCACCACACGGAACGAAGCGGAGGGCCGGGGAGACCCCCCGGCCTTCCGTGTGTTCAGGCTCCCGCCGGCGGCTGGGAGGACCGGGAGCCGGCCGGGGGCGGCCGGCTCCGTCCGCTCAGGTCCGGAGATGCGGGTCGAGGAGGTCACGAAGCCCGTCGCCCAGGAGGTTGGCGCCGAGCACGACGAGTGAGATCGCGACGCCGGGCACCGTGGCGAGCCACCAGGCATTCGACAGGTAGTCGCGCCCCTCGGCCAGCATTCCGCCCCAGGACGGCTGCGGCGGCTGAACGCCCATCCCCAGGAACGACAGGCCCGACTCGAGCAGCACCATCGTGGCGAACTGGCTGGAGGCGATGACGAGGATCGGCGCCAGCGTGTTGGGCAGCACGTGGCGGAAGACCACCCGCGGCCGGCCGGCGCCCAGCGCCCAGGCGGCGTCCACGTACTCGAGCTGACGGATGGTGAGCACGTTGGCGCGCACGGTCCGCGCATGCAGGACCCATCCGGACAGCGCCAGCACGCCGACCAGGGCGAACGGACTCGTGCCGACGACGGCGACGATCGCGATCGCCAGCATGATCACGGGAAACGTGAGCTGGATGTCGGCGAGCCTCATGACGAGGTCGTCGAGACGCCCGCCCAGGGAGCCGGCCAGGAGCCCCACCAGGACCCCGACTCCGGTCGCAAGGACGACCGCGCTCGTCGCCAGCACGAGCGAGATCCTTCCCCCGTAGAGCACGCGGGCGTAGATGTCGCGTCCCAGGTTGTCGGCGCCGAGGGGGCGCGCCGAGGTGCCACCCAGACCCCACGGGGCCTTGAGCCGCTGTCCGAAGCTCGTGCGGATCGGGTCCGACGCGGTCAGGAGCGGTGCGCACACGCTCGCCAGGACGACCACGAGCAGGATGGCGCCTCCGACGAGGATCAGCGGATTCCGGCGGGCGAAAGCCAGCACGGCGCGCTCAGCGGTACCGGATGCGAGGGTCGACGATGGTGTAGAGCGCGTCGACCAGAAGGTTGATCAGGACGAATATCGTCGCCGAGATGATGAGGACGGTCTGCACCACGGGGAAGTCCCGGGAGTAGATCGCGTCGACGACGAGCTTGCCCATGCCCGGCCAGGCGAACACGGACTCCGTGATGACCGCGCCTCCCAGGAGGGTGCCGATCTGGAGCCCGATCACTGTCAGCACCGGGATCGTGGCGTTCCGGAGCGCGTGCCGGAGGATCACCGCGCGCTCGCCCAGCCCCTTGGCCCGGCCGGTCCGGATGTAGTCGCGGTTCAGGATCTCCAGGATGCTCGACCGGGTCAGGCGCGCGACCAGGGCGGTCGGATACGCGGCGAGGGTGATGCTCGGGAGGATGAGATACGTCCAGTTCTCGAAGCCGGACGTCGGGAGCCAGCGGAGCGTGACCCCGAAGAGCAGGACCAGCATGATGCCGAGCCAGAAGCTCGGCAGCGACTGGCCGAGCACGGCGAGCGTCGTGCCGGCATAGTCGTAGCGCGTGCCGCGGTGGACCGCGGCGACGATGCCGATCGTGACCCCCGAGACCACCGTCAGCACCATGGCGCACAGGGTCAGCTGGAGCGTTGCCGGTAGCCGATTCCGGACGACCAGGAGGGCCGGGGTCCGGTACTGGAACGACTGGCCGAAGTCCCCGCGGAAGACGCTCTTGACGAAGATCGCGTACTGGACGTGGAGTGGCTCATTCAGCCCGAGCTGGCGGTTGAGCTCGTCCACGGCGGACTGGGGGGCGCCCTCCGGGAGGAGCATCTGCGCGGGGTTCCCCGGGAGCACCCGGAGGATGACGAAGACCAGGACCGACATACCGACCAGGGTGAGGACCGCCTGGGCGACGCTGCGGAGGAGATAAGCCTGCATCAGGGCCTGACGATGCGGAGGGGCTGAAGCGCGCTCCTCGCCGCCCGCCTGGCCGGGGACCGGCCTCCGGGAACGCTCGGAGGACCGGGCCGGCCGACGGGCACGGCGAGGCTCGAACTACCGGACGCTTACGTCGTAGAGCAGGACGTAGTAGTCGCGGCGGGCCTGGAAGTTCTGGAGCTTGTCGCTCACCGCGTAGATCGCGACGCTGTAGTACGGCCAGATCTCCGGCTCGTCCTCCCAGAGGGCCTTCTCGATCTCCTCGTACTTCTGTTGGCGGACCTTGGGGTCCGGCATGCGGCCCTCGCTGATGAGCTGCTCGATCCGGGGGTTGTCGTAGCGTGTCAGCTTCTCGGCGCCCGCCTTGGTGAACCACTGGCCGAGATACCAGTCGGGGTCGTGGGGCATGTGGGCCCAGCCCGAGAAGAACATATCGTAGTTGCCCGCGGTCCTGGCCTCGCGGGCGGTCGCGATCTCGAGGTTCTTGATGTTCACGGTGATCCCGACGTCGCCGAGCATCGCGGCCACCGCCTGCACGATCTCGAGCTGCTTCGGGTAGAGATCCTTCATGAGGACGAAGTCGAGGGAGAGGTTCTTGTAGCCGGCGTCCTTGAGGATCTGACGCGCCTTCTCGGGATCGTAGGCCTTCTGGCCGAGGTTCGTGTGGCCGATGAGGCCGGGCGGGATGGGGCTCACGACCGGCCGGGCATAGCCGAGGAGCAGGTCCTTGATGATGGCGTTCCGGTCGATCGCGAGCGAGATCGCCCGCCGAACGCGGGGATCCTTGACCGGGTCCTTGGCGAGCTGGAAGATCCAGCGCTGCGCCTCGATCGCCGGCGTGTCGAGGACGCGGACCCCCGGGGTCGCCCGGATGGTCTGCACGTTGTCCGGCCACACGCGGTCGATCACGTGGAGCTCCCCGCTGCGGATCCCGGCCACGCGGGTCGAGAGCTCCGGGATGAACCGGAACGTCACCTTCTCGACCTTGGGGATCCCCGGCTTCCAGTAGGCGTCGTTCGCGGTCAGCGTGATCTGCTCGCCGTGGGTCCACCCGCCGAACTTGAACGGGCCGGTGCCGACGGGCTTCTGGAAGAAGGCGTCCTCGTTCTGGGCGGCGGTCTGCGGCAGCATCCCCAGCATCGTGAGGTGCGCCGGCAGGGAGCCAAACGGCGACTTCGTCGACACGACGACCGTGAAGTCTCCGTCCTTGCGCACGTCCTCGATGTCCCGGTAGACGAACGCCTTGATGAGCTTCGTGTTGTCCCGCGCGCGCTTGAGGGAATAGAGGACGCTGTCCGCCGTGAACGGGGTGCCGTCGTGGAACTTGACGCCCTTGCGCAGGGTGAAGCGCCACGTCGTGTTGTTCACCGGCGTCCACGACTCGGCGAGGCAGGGGACGAACTTCGAGTCGTTCGTGACCTCGACCAGCGGGTCGTAGATGTGCCGGAGCACGGAGGTCGCGGAGATCGAGTAGTGGTTCGCCGGGTCGAGCGTCAGCATCTTCTCGGAGAGGCCGGCGACGATCTCGCCCTTGCGCGCCTGGGCCGCTGCCGCGCGCGGCCGCGCCATGGCGGTGGCGAGCACGGCGCCCGTGCCGAGCAGGACCTGTCGGCGCGCGACCTTCGACGGTTTCCCCGGACCGGTGGCAGTGTGATCCATGGCAGGCTCCTCGAGAATGGCGTGTGGTCGTGAATGCCCAAGATCGGTCAGCGCCGATCGACGCCCTCCAGTCTTCCGGTCGGCGCGGGCCGTGTCAAGGGCCCCGAGGCCCTGTTACAATCTGGCGCCGTGACCGCGCATGCGCAGGCAGTCGTCATCGGCGGCGGAGTGGGCGGCGCCAGCATCGCGTACCACCTCACGGCCAAGGGGTGGCGCGACATCGTGCTTCTCGAGCGCGCCGAGCTGACCAGCGGGTCGACGTTCCACTCGGCGGGACTCGTCGGGCAGCTCCGTTCCTCGGTCGCGCTGACGCGGCTCATGATGTGGAGCATCGAGTGCTACCGGCGCCTCGCGGCCGAGACCGGGCGCGACCCCGGGTGGAAGGAGACGGGCAGCCTCCGGCTCGCCTGCACGCCCGAGCGGGTCCTCGAGCACCGGCGGCAGGCCGGCTGGGCCAAGACCTTCGGGCTTCCGCTCGAGGAGATCGAGCCGGCGGCCGCCCGGCGACTCTTTCCGGTGATGGGGCTCGACGGAGTCCTCGGCGCCGTGTACCTGCCGACGGACGGACACCTCGACCCGAGCGGCCTCGCCATGGCGCTGGCCGAGGGCGCACGGCAGCGAGGCGCGGTGATCCGCACCGGCACGCGCGTGCTGGGCATCGGCGTCCGGGATGGCCGCGTGCGGGAAGTTCAGACGACCGCGGGGACCATTCACGCCGACGTGGTGGTGAACGCCGGCGGGATGTACGCGCCGGAGATCGGCCGGATGGCGGGCGTGACGATCCCGCTGGTCCCGATGGCGCACCAGTACCTCGTCACCAAGCCGATCGACGGGGTGCACGCGGCCATGCCGATGCTCCGGGACCCGGACCACCTCGTCTACTTCCGCGAGGAGGTCGGGGGGCTGGTGGCCGGGGGCTACGAGCGGGCCCCGGCGCCGTGGGGGCTCGACGGGATCCCCGCCGACTTCAACCACCAGCTTCTCCCGCCCGACTGGGAGCGCTTCGCTCCCCTCATGGAGGGGTCCGTGCGCCGGGTGCCCGCGATCGGGAGCGCGGAGATCATCCGGCTGATCAACGGACCCGAGGCCTTCACGCCGGACGGCGAGTTCATCCTGGGCGAGGCGCCGGAGGTTCGCGGCTTCTTCGTCGCCTGCGGCTTCTGCGCGCACGGCATCGCCGGCGCCGGCGGCATGGGGCGCATCATGGCGGACTGGATCGTCGAGGGGGACCCGGGGCTCGACGTCTGGCACATGGACCTCCGGCGGTTCGGGGCCCAGTACCGCTCGCGGCGCCTCACCCTCGAGCGGACGCACGAGATCTACCGCACCTACTACGACCTCCGGTACCCGAACCAGGAGCGCGAGGAGGGGCGGCGGCTGCGCCTGTCGCCGGCGTACCCGCGGCTCCAGGAGCTTGGAGCGGCGTTCGGGGAGAAGTCGGGCTGGGAGCGGCCGAACTGGTTCGAGCCGAACGCGGCAGCCGGCGACGAGAAACGGCGCCCGCGGGGCTTCGCCGGCCGTGTGTGGTCGCCGGCGATCGAGGCCGAGCACGTGGCAACCCGGGAGCGCGCGGGGCTGTTCGACGAGACGTCATTCTCGAAGTTCGAGGTGGTTGGCCCGGGTGCGCTCGGGCTCCTCCAGCATCTCTGCGGCAACGACGTCGACAAGCCCGTCGGATCGGTCGTGTACACGTCCATGCTCAACGTCCGCGGCGGGATCGAGTGCGACTTCACCGTCACGCGGCTCGGCGCGCGCCGCTTCCGGATCGTGACCGGCACCGCGTTCGGCACCCATGACCGGGGCTTCATCCAGCGGCACCTGCCGGAGGACGGGTCGGTCTCGCTCGTCGACGTCACCGGGGCGTTCTGCTGTTTCGGGCTCTGGGGGCCTCGAGCCCGCGACATCCTCCAGGCGACGACCCCGGCCGACGTGTCGAACGCGGCCTTCCCGTACCTGACCGCGCGGGAGGTGGCGGTGGGGCGGGTGCCGGCGCTCGCGGTCCGCGTGACGTATGTGGGCGAGCTCGGGTGGGAGCTCTATGCCCCCATGGAGTACGGGCTCGAGCTGTGGGACACCCTGTGGGCGGCAGGCCAGCCCCACGGCGTCGTCGCCGCCGGGTACCGGGCGATCGACTCGCTCCGGCTCGAGAAGGGGTACCGCTACTGGAGCGCGGACATCACCCCGGACGACACGCCGTACGAGGCCGGGCTCGGGTTCGCCGTCAGGCTCGGGAAGGGGGACTTCGTCGGCCGCGACGCGCTGGTCCGCCAGCGCGCCGAGGGGGCACCCAGGAAGCTCGCGTGCCTGACGCTCTCCGACCCCGCCTGGGTCGCGCTGGGCGGTGAGCCAGTGCGCGCGGCGGACCGCGTGGTGGGGCGGGTGACGAGCGGCGGCTTCGGGCATTCCGTCGGCGTCTCGATCGCGTACGCGTATCTCCCGGCGGAGCTCGCGAGCCCCGGGACCCCGGTCGAGATCGAGTTCTTCGGGGAGTGGGTGCCCGGCCTGGTCACCGCGGAGCCCTTGTGGGACCCCCGCGGCGAGCGGATTCGCAGTTGATCGCGTACGATCCCCGGCGGCCGGAGGTGGTGGCCGACCCGTATCCCGCGTTCGAGCGCCTCCGCGAGGAGGACCCGGCGCACTGGAGCGAGATCCTGGGCGGCTGGGTGCTGACGCGCTACGCGGACGTCCGGGCCGCGCTCTCGGACCCGCGCCTGTCCGCCGACCGGATCACGCCCTTCCTGGCCCGACGGACGGCGACGGCGAGCGAGGCGGTCGCGACGCTCCTCCGCCGGGTCGGGCTCTGGGTCGTGTTCACCGACCCGCCCGTGCACACGCGGCTCCGGAGCGTTCTGGGCCGCGTCTTCACGGGGCGCGCGATCGAGCTGCGGCGTCCGCGGGTCGAAGCGATCGTCGAAGACCTGCTGGACCGGGCCGCCGCCGCGGGGGAGATCGACCTGATCCGGGACTTCGCCTATCCGCTGCCGGTGACCGTGATCGGGGACCTGCTCGGCGTCCCGCCCGCGGATCACGGGCGGCTCAAGGCGTGGTCGGACGAGCTGGCGACCTTCGTGGGGAGCTCCCTGACGACGGCCGACCGGTACGAGCGGGCTGCGCGGGGCGTGGCCGAGATGCACGAGTACTTCGAGCACGTCGTGGCGCGACGGCGGGCGGCGCCGTCCGATGACCTGGTGACCGCGCTCCTGGCCGCCGGGGAGCGCGGCGAGGCCCTGAGCCAGCCCGAGCTGGTCGCCAGCTGCGTGCTGCTGCTCTTCGCGGGGCACGAGACCACCACGAACCTCATCGGCAACGGCGTGCTCGCCCTGCTCCGGGATCCGGCGGCGGCGCGGACCTGGCGCGAGGATCCTGGCCTCTCGGCGTCTGCCGTCGAGGAGCTCTTGCGATTCGACGGGCCCACCGCGGCGATGGTGCGGATCGCCCGGGAGGACCTGCCCGTCGGCGGGCGGGTGGTCCGCCGCGGGGATCGCCTGTTCCTGATGATCAACGCGGCCAACCGCGACCCGCGCCAGTTCTCGGACCCGGATCGTCTCGACCTCCGGCGCGCGGACAACCGGCATCTCGCGTTCGGCCACGGCATCCACTTCTGTCTCGGCGCCCCCCTCGCGCGGCTGGAGGGGCAGATCGCCCTGCCGGCCCTCCTGGCGCGCTTCCCGAAGCTGGCCCCGCGGCCGGAGGCGCCGGAGTGGCTCGACTCACTCGTCTTCCGCGGAATGCGATCCTTGCCCGTCGCGCTCGGGTGACGCCCGGCGCGGCCAGGGGGAGCCCCCATGCCTCGAGTGCTCGCGAACGGCATCCGCCTCCACTACGAGGAGACCGGCCAAGGTGCGCCGCTCGTCTTCGTGCACGAGTTCGCCGGAGACGGCCAGAGCTGGCACCTCCAGGTGCGCTTCTTCGCCCGGCGCTATCGCACGATCACGTTCAACGCCCGCGGCTATCCGCCGTCCGACGTCCCGACCGCGCCGAGCGCCTACTCGCAGGACCACGCCGTCGAGGACATCCGGGGGCTCCTGGACGCGCTCGGAATCGACAGGGCGCACGTCTGCGGGCTGTCCATGGGCGGTTACGCGACGCTTCACTTCGGGCTCCGTCATCCGGACCGGGCGCTGTCGCTCGTCGTCGCGGGCTGCGGGTACGGGAGCGTGGCGGCGGACCGCGCGCAGTGGAAACGGGACACGGAGGCCACCGCCCAGCGGTTCCTGACCGAGCCCATGGCGACGATGGCCGACGTCTACTGCCAGGGACCCACGCGGGTTCAGTTCCGGGACAAGGACCCGAGGGGCTGGCAGGAATTCCACGACATGTTCGCCGCGCAGTCGGCCCTCGGCCACGGGCTCACGATGCGCGGCGTTCAGCTCACCCGACCCTCGGTCTACGAGCTCGAGGGCGACCTCGAGCGGCTCACCGTGCCGACCCTCATCGTCACGGGAGACGAGGACGAGCCGTGCCTCGAGCCCGGGATCTTCATGAAGCGGAAGATCCGCACCTCGGGACTGGTCGTGATCCCGAAGGCCGGGCACACCATCAACCTCGAGGAGCCGGACGCGTTCAACCGCGCGGTCCTCGACTTCCTGACGGCCGTCGAGGCGGGGCGTTGGGGCGCCCGTAATCCCGCGTCTCAGACTGGATCGGCTATCCTACCGTCAGATAAGTCGGATCTGCGTCGATGACAAAGTCAGGCGAGGCGCCCGGTCGCGGCGACTCGAGACACGAAGGGGCTTCCGCACTCCCAGAATCTGAGGGGTAGGCCGGCCGAGCGGGTGATGCCGATCCTCGGGCCCGTCGCGATCGAGACGCGCGGCGGGGTCCGGGGGGCGTGGATCGTCAGCCGGCCACGCCGGAGATCGCAGCCGTTGTCGCGGAGCGTGATCCCGAGCGCCTGGGTGAGCCTCGCGGGCCCGCTCGTCAGCGCGGCGAGGATGCGCGGGGACGGTTGACTCGGGAGACGATGCCGGCGCCGCCGCGCCATCACGGAGAGCCCCGCGAGGGGCTCGAGGGCGCGGATGAGGACACAGCCGGGCGCGCCCGTCGGTGCCGCGATGGCGTTCAGGCACGCGTGAAGCCCGTAGGCCTGGAAGACGTACGCGACGCCCCCGGGGCCGTAGAAGAGCCACCGGGAGGACGGCCGGAACGCGGCGTGGGACGCGCCGTCCTCCGGCCCGAGGTAGGCCTCCGTCTCGACGATCCTGCCGGCCGTGAGTGCGCCTCCGAGCCGAGAGACCAGGATGCAGCCGAGCAGCCCCCGGGCGACCCGGGGGGCGGGCCGCTCGTAGAACCGGCGCGGCAGCACGCGGCCCGTGCCGCCACGGGGCCGGGTGGTCACGACTCGCGGAGCGTCTCGAGCGGACCGAGCCAGTGGGTCATCTGCAGGCTGCGCAGCGTCTCGACGGCGGCGTTCCGCTCGGCCCGGGCTTCCGCCTGGGCGCCGGTCTTCTCGTGCATGGCCGCGAGGCCCAGGCGGCACCGTGCCGCGAGCGGCCGCATGGAGAGCTCGGTCGCGAGGCGAAGCGCCTGACCGTAGGCGTTGACGGCCGCGCGATTGTGCGGCGGTTCTCGCCGCGCGGCGACCTCTCCGATGAGTCGCCACACGTAGGCCAGACTGCCCCGCTCCTCGTGCTCCTCGGCGAGCGCGCGCGCCTGCGCCGCCAGCTCGGCTGCCCGCTCCAGCTGACCCGCCAGGATCAGGGCCTCACCGAGCCAGACGAGCCGGAGCGGATGGTGCGCCTGGAGATTCATGGCGCCGGCCTGACGGAGTCCGTCCTCGAGCAGCGGCAAGGCGTCGTCGACCCGTCCGGCGAGGGCATACGCCGCGCCGAGCGGGGTGGCGACGAACGGGAACAGGAGCAGCGTGTCCGCCATGCGTGTCACGACCAGCGCTCGCTCGAGAACCGGGATGGCCCGCTCCGGGTCACCCCGCACGACATGGAGAGT
The DNA here is from genome assembly GCA_963812945.1 of uncultured Candidatus Rokubacteria bacterium. Taxonomy (GTDB): domain Bacteria; phylum Methylomirabilota; class Methylomirabilia; order Rokubacteriales; family DASRDR01; genus DASRDR01. The sequence goes on from CAWEXD010000008.1 coordinate 1,074,216, forward strand.
CCCGAGCCCCCACGCGGCCAGGACCCGGCTGTAGTCCTGATCGGCGGCCTCGGCGATCGCGACGGCCTCCTCCCCCCGGACGATGCCCTCGGGAAAGTCGCCGAACTCGGCCAGGCACCAGCCGAGCCAGGTTCGTGCGTACACCGAGGGCAGTCCTGGCATGTCGAACCGCTCCCGCTCGAGATCGCCCTGGAGCGACGTGATGGTGCGCGTAAAGAAGTCCGCCGCCCGCCCGTAGTCGCCGAGCGCGTGATGGGCCTGGCCCAGGCGGAGGTTGGCGACGACGTTCAAGCCGAAGCTCTTGAAGCCGGCGGCGATCGCCAGGTCTCGCTGGCCGACCTCGATGGCCCGCGCGTAGTGGCCGTCCCAGAAGAGGGCGGCGGCGCTCTCGTCAGTGCCGAGGACGGCATCCAGGCTCGAGCGTGAGGCCGCGGTCTGGGTCTGCTTTAGATACTTCAGGGCCTTGCCCCACACCTCCCCGCGGAAGGCGTGATGCGCCAGGCGCGCGGCGTGCTCGGCTAGCCGCTCCGGGTAGAGGCTTTCCAGCGCCCCGACGATCCGCGCGTGCAGCTCGCGCCGCCGCTCGTGGAGCAGGCTGCCGTACGCGACCTCCTGGGTCAGGGTGTGCCGGAACGTGTACTCGGGCTCGGGGAACAGGCGCGTCTCGTACAGGAACTCCGCGGCCTGGAGATGGGCCAGGCCGCGCTGAAGATCCTGCTCGGGCATGTCGGCGATGGCTCGGAGGAGCAGGAGCGGCACGTCCTTGCCGATGACGGAGGCCTGCTGCAGCAGGCGCTTGTCATCGGCCGATAGGCGGTCGATCCGGGCGGCCAGGACGGCCTGTACCGTTGGCGGGATCTCGATGGCCGGGAGCGCGGTGGCAAGGTGATAGTCGCCGGGCGTCCCGGTGAGTGCCTGGCTCTCGGCCAGGCTCCGCACCATCTCCTCGAGGAAGAACGGGTTGCCCTGGGTCCGGGCGATGAGCAGGCGCTTCAGCGGGACCAGCCCCGCGTCCCCCCCGAGGAGCGAGTCGAGCATGCCCTCCGCCGTATCGGGGGGCAGGGGGTCGAGCCTCAGCTGGCTGTAGTACGTCTTGCTGGCCCAGCCGTGCTGGTACTCGGGACGATAGTTCACCACCAGGAGGACGCGGGCGGCGGGCAAGCTCTCCACCAGACCGTCCAGCAGGGCCTGCGTCGCCCCGTCGATCCAGTGGAGGTCCTCGAGCACCAGGAGAAGGGGCTGGACCTGGCTCTCCCGCAAGAGGAGACCCTTCACGGCCTCGACCGTCCGGTGCTGGCGCGTGGCCGCGTCCAGCCGGCCCCACGCCGGGTCCTCGACGGGAGTTTCCAGCAAAGCCTCGAACGCCGCGAGCGTTGGCCGAAGGGCCTCGTCGAGCGCGAGGAGCCGTCCGATGAGCTTCTCGCGGACCGTGCGGGCATCGTCACCCTCCTCGACGCGGAAGTACGCCCGCAGGAGGTCGATCAGGGGCAGCCAGGTCGTGGTCTTGCCGTGGGACGCGGCGCTGCCCTCGAGGACGAGCCAGTCGCGGCTCCGATGGGACCGCGTGATCTCCCACGCCAGTCGCGACTTTCCGACTCCCGCCTCGCCCACGAGCGCCACGACCTGGCCCCGGCCGTTCCGCGCGTGGTCGAGCGTCTGGCGGAGGAGGCCCAGCTCGGCCTGTCGTCCCACCAGCCGGGTGAGCCCTCGCACCGCCGACACCTGGAGGCGGGTCCGCGCCGTGGTGGCGCCGACCAGCTCGAAGACCTCGACGGGGTCGGCCATGCCGCGGACCGGTACCGGCCCGAGCGCCCTGACCTGGACGTACCCCTCGGCGAGCCGCATGGTCTCGGGGCTGAGCAGCACCGAGGCCGGCTTGGCCATCTGCTCCATCCGCGCGGCGAGGTGGGTGGTCTGGCCGACGGCCGAGTACTCCATCCTGAGGTCGCTCCCGATGGAGCCGACCACGACCTCCCCGGAGTTGAGGCCGACGCGGATCTGAACGGGGACCCCGTGGGTGCGCTGCATCTCGTCCCCGTAGCGCCCCACGTCCTCTTGCATCCGGAGGGCCGCGTAGCAGGCCCGCACGGCGTGGTTCTCGTGGGCGATCGGCGCCCCGAAGAGGGCCATGATCCCGTCGCCCAGGACCTGGTTGACCGTGCCCTCGTAGCGATGCACGGCGTCGATCATCCGCTCGAGCACCGCGTCGAGAAGCCGCCGCGCGTCCTCGGGGTCCCGGTCGGCCAGGAGCTCCATGGAGCCCTTCGTGTCGGCGAAGAGCACCGTGACCTGCTTGCGCTCGCCCTCGAGCGCCCGTCGGCTGGCGAGGATGCGCTGCGCGAGGTGGGGAGGGGTGTAGCCCCCCGGCGATTCGAAACGGGTCGGAGGGGCGCCGGTCTCAGGCGCGCCCAGCGCCTGCCCGCAGGCGCTGCAGAATCGGCTGCCCGGGGCGTTGGCGTGGCCGCATGCGCGGCAGACACCGGTGAGCGCTGCGCCGCAGGCGTTGCAAAATCTGGCCCCGCTCGGGTTCTCGTGCTGGCACTGCGGGCAGCGCATCCGGAGGCCGGCCGGGATCAGTCGCCTTCCTTGACCTCGATGATCTCGTCGGCCAGGAGGCCGTGAGCCTCGCGGTGCACGGCGGCGGCGGCCTCCTTGCTGGGCGCCTGCACCAGGCAGAACACCTTGCCGGTGCCCTCGTCGAACCAGTATCGGAGATAGTTCACCCCGTGCTTGTGCTGGACCTTGAGGTCCGCCGCATGGGCGTCGGATACCCCGGGCTCGGTCAGACCCTCGACCTTGTGGTGGATGTCGAGATACAGCGGCATGGCTCCTCCTCGGCGGCGTGTCGCTCCCGACGCGACCAATCGGGAGCCCGGTTCGCCCGGCCTCGCCGACCCGTCGGTCGTCCTGGCATTGTCCCAGGCGGACCCCACGGCCCCCAATCACTCATTTTCGAAGCCGGCTGCCGGACATGCAACGGCAAAGTTTGGGCCGGCCGAGTCCCCGCCCACGGGGGGCCAGACCGGCCGAGCGGCAGCACGAGCGGCGTTCACGCCACGCGGCACGCGGCTTGCTGGCTGGACGGGCCCGATGAGGCGCTCGCCGCCGGGCCGGTTCCGCGCGCCACGATTCTCGCGAGGATTCGAGCCCGGACTCGCGGCCAGGCGCGCGGCGACGGATACGCGGTGAACGCGCTTGGAGACACCGGGCCGGGGTCGAAGCGGTCGGCAAGAGGAGGGCGCGATGACGGACGGGGAGTGGGTGCGGCGGAGCGTGATCCGCGGGCTGGCCATGGCGGCGCTGGTCGCCGCCTTGCCGCTCGCCGCCAGCGGCGGCGCCGCTGCGGCGCCGGGGGAGGATCGCGAGGCGCGCCGGCGGCGGGCGCTCGCGGGAATGGACGAGATGGCCCGCGAGCGTCTCCGGTGCCACGAGCGGTTCCGGGAGCCCCGAGCGGTCCGGGACTGCCAGGCCGAGTTCGAGCGGCGACATCGTGCCTACAACGAGGCCTACATCGAGGCGGCCCGCGAGTGAGGCCCTGTCGGCCCGTGACGTCGACGTGCTGCCGCCGGTGGCGGTCCGGTAGAACGTGATGTCAGCGCGGTGTCTAGCGCCGGGTGCCCCAAGTGTTCCAATGAGTGCGTTCTCGCGCCGGGACCCGCTTCGCCGGCTTGAAGTCGCCACCCTTGAAATAGGCGACTGGCAGCAATGCTCCCAGGGTCAGGCCCTCGGGGATCCCGAGGAGCTCGGCGACTTCCCTCTCGTACTTGAAAGTGATGGTGGTCCACGCAGCGCCGACCCCGCGGGCGCGAAGCGCCAGCATGAGGGACCATGCGGCGGGAAGAATGTTTCCGTACAGGCCGGCGAGCCGCTCAGGCGGAAGACCTTCTGGCCGTCCCTCGACGCACGCGAGGATCAGGGTGGGAACATCCTGGAAGTGCTCGACCAGATAGGTCCACGACGCGACGTCGCGGGGTTGGATCTCCCTGCGTTCCGCTAGGCGCTCTGGCGGGTAGAAGTCGGCGAACGATCTTCTGTACAGCTCCGCCAGCACACGGCGCTTGGCGGCATCGGTTACCACGATGAACTGATATCGGCAGTGATTGCTACCAGTGGGCGCCTGAACCGCGATGTCGAGACACTCCTCGATCACCTCGGGAGGAACGGGACGTGTCAGATCCAGGCGAGCCCGTACCGACCGCGTCGTCGTGAGCAGCGTGTTCACGGTCGCGAGGTCCATGGTCACCTCCACGTGTTCCGCTCAGGCCGTCACGTCGACCAGCACCTTCATCACCGGCCCCCCGGCCAGCGCCGTCTCCATGCCCTCCTGGAGCGACTCGAGCGGGATCACCCGGCTGACCAGGGGCGCGAGCGGGACGGCGCCGCTCGCCCCGAGGCGGATCGCCTCTTCCCACGCGGCGTGCGTGTAGAGCCGGCTCCCGTGGAGGGACAGCTCGCGTCCGAAGAAGCGGTTGAGATTCACCGGCATCGGCTCCGAGTGGATGGCGACGATGCTGATCGTGCCCCAGACTCGAACGACCTCGGTGATGGCCTTGACGGGGGCGGCCTGCCCGGTCACCTCGAAGGCGACGTCGACGCCGTCGCCGTCGGTCCACTCGGTGGCGAAGCGGACCGGATCGACGCCCGGCCCGACCACTTCCAGCCCCAGGCGTCGGAGCATCTCGACGCGGAACGGGTTGATCTCGGCGACGGCGACCCGCGCGCCGCGGTGTCGGCAGACCAGCGCGATCAGGCAGCCGATCGGGCCCCCGCCGAAGACCAGGACGGCGTCGCCCGTTTTCACGCCAGCCCGTGTCACATCGTGGGTCGCGACGGCCAGCGGCTCAATCACGGCGGCGTGGTCATCGGTCAGGGTGTCGGGCACCTTGATGAGCCGATCGAGCGGCACCGCCCAGTACTCCTGCATCCCGCCGGGGAGGTCCACGCCGCGGACCTTCAGGTTGTAGCAGACGTAGCTCGCCCCGATGCGGCAAGCCCGACACGAGCCGCAGGACCAAACCGGATTGACCACGACGCGGTCGCCGGCCGCGACCGGGCTGCCGGGCGGGGCGTCGACGACCTCGGCGAACGTCTCGTGGCCGATGATGCCTCCGCGCGGGACACGGCTGTCGAGGTGACCCTGGAAAATGTGGAGGTCGGTCCCGCAGATGCCGACGCGCCGGACGCGCAGGAGGGCCTCACCCGGCCCCGCCGAGGGGATCGCCGCCTTGCCAGGGGTGAAGGTCCCGGCGCCCTGGTAGAACACCGCGCGCATCGTGCCCGTGGGTGCTGCTGTGCGTGTCATCGAGCCTCCCGGGAGACGGATCGCCCGCGCGACCCGCCCAGTCTGACGGCCGGTGCCACCGGCCGCGTGTGCCGTGTCGGTCAGGTCGGCGCAGGGATCAGCCGGCGCCCAGCTCCTTCCGGACGAGGCGCGTGCCCGCGGCGAGCGCCCGGATCTTGCCGTTGCACATGTAGCGTGGGCTCCACCCGAAGCCGCAGTCGGGGTTGACGTAGAGCTTCTCGGCCGGCCAGACCTTGAGGACCCGGCGGATCCGATCGGCGACCTCCTCGGGCGTCTCGGGATGGAAGCCCTTGACGTCGATGACCCCGGCGCCGAGCTCGCGCCCCTCGCGGGCGTACTGGCTGACGAAGTCGAGCTCCGCCATCTCGCGCCCGGCGAACTCCAGCACGAACTGGTCGGTCCGCGCCTCGAGGAGCGCGGGAAAGTACGGCCGGTAGGTTCGGTCGAACCGGGAACGCCCGAATCGGTTCCCGAAGCAGACGTGGAAGGCGAGCTTGGCCCGGACCCCGTCGGTCGCCAGGTTGAAGAGCCGCGCCATCTCCTGGCCGCTCACGTGGCCGCGGGCCGGCTCGTCGATCTGGATGAAGGTGGCCCCGGCGTCCACGAGCCCCCGGAGCTCCTGGTTGATGACCTCCGCGAAGCGCTCGGCCACCTCGACGACGCCCTTGTACACGGCGCCGGGATGGATGCGTGAGCCGAACGTGAGCGGCCCGGCGCAGGTGGCCTTGATCGCGTGGCTCGTGTTGGCCTTGAGATACGCGAACTCCTTGATGATGCCGAGCCCGCCGTCCGGGGTCTCGATCCGACCGACCGCCTCGTAGCGGGTCTGCTGGTCGTAGCCCCACGGGCCGACCTTCCGGCGCACCGGGATCGCGCGGATCCCCTGGATGATCGCGTAGTAGGAATCGACGTAGCCGTCCAGCCGCCGGACCTCCCCGTCGGTGATCACATCGACTCCGGCGCGCTCCATGTCGCGGATCGCCGTGTCGGCGGCGTCGTCCAGCATCTCGTCGAGATCGGCGGGCCCCATCTCGCCGGCTTCCCAGGCCTTGACGCCGAGGTGCCACCAGGCGGCGCGCCCGTGGGAGCCGACGACGGTGGAGGGGATCAGCGGGAGTTTCCCGGCCATCGTTCAGATCTCCTCTGGGTCCACGGGGTCGAGTCGGCCCGCGGCTCCGCGGGCCTGGCGTCGATGATCGCGCCGGCCGCGCCAGCACACAAGGGCTCCTGGCGATGGGCGATCCGGTCTCAACGCTTCGCGCATGGTGACGACGAGCCCGGCTCGGACCGCGCGTCAGAAGACGTCGTCGCGCTCGCCGAACTCGAACTGGAAGGTTGTCTCCTCGACCTCTTCCGGCTCGATCAGGGCTCGTCGGGCGAGGACGCTCTCGAGCGCGGCGAGCCAGGCCTCGTAGTACTCGAACCGTCCGCCACGGGCCTCGACGGCGGCGATCTCGGCGATCAGCGCCGCGCGGAACTCCTCCCAGTCGAATGCGCCCCGGTCGTGGAGCGCGACCGCCATCCCGAAGGCCCGACCCTGCCAGGGGGCCTCGAAGACCAGCTCCCCGTTCCGTCGCGGGAGCGCCACCGGCCCTGCCATGCCGGCAATGGCCCGGGCGATCGCGTGGCCGGCGGGATCCCCCGGGCAGGCACGGACGTCATGGCCGTTAACGTCCGCCCGATTGGTCCACCGCCGGGGGCGCGCGTCCTCCACCGGCTGACCGTCCGGGCGCGACTGCCAGGTCGACGCGGTAAATTGCCAGGGCGCCAGCGCTGCGGGGGCCGGGAGCGGTGCGTCCGCCTCGAGCATGCGCTCGACGTGATCGTACAGCGCGAGCACGAGCGCCTCGGAGTTGACCGACTGGAACCACTGGGCCTGGCCGTCGAAGAGGAGAAGGACGACGTTGGCGAGGGCGCACGGGCCCAGGCACCCGCCGATGGTGAGGTGCACCACGTTGCGGAGCCGTCGCCGCTCCCACTCGCGGTGATAGAGGTCGGCCGGGACGGGCGCAAAGCCGTCCTCGGTCCTCCCACAGCAACAGCCACTGGCGCAGACGAAGAGCTGGCCACGGAACCGGGCGACGTTGACGGGCCGCCCGTCGGCCCGCTGGACGAGGTTGCGGTGGCGACCGTAGCGGGCAGCGCACACTACGGTACCCTCGGTCCGCGGGAGTTGATCGGACGGCCTTCGGACGGCGTTCGGACGGCCTTCGGCCTGTGGCGGCCTGTGGCGGCCTGTGGGCTCACGCCGGGGCCTTCACCTCGGCGACCCCGATCAGGGCATCACGGGTGATGAGAGATGTCAGCTCGGTCTCGTCGAAGGTCTCCGTCCCGGGGGGGCGCTCGGGCAGGACCATGTACCGCAGCTCCGCGCTCGAGTCCCAGATCCGGATCTCCCGGCCTTCCGGGATGTCGAGCCCGAACTCCTCCCGAAGCAGGAGCCGCGGCTCGCGCACGGCGCGGGAGCGGTAGGGAGGCGACTTGTACCAGGTCGGGGAGAGGCCGAGGACGTCCCACGGGTAGCAGGAGCAGAGGGTGCAGACGACCAGGTTGTGGATGGTGGGGGTGTTCTCGACCACGCGAAGAAGGCCGTAGTCGAGGCCGAAGGCGGCCAGGGCCGCCTTGCTGTCCTCGAGGAGAAGGCGCCGGTAGCCGGGATCGGTCCAGGCCCGGGCGACCGCCCGGGCGCCGATCATCGGGCCGGTGTCGTCCGCGTAGCGCTGGATCACCCGGTCGACCGCGTCCGGGGCCAGGAGGCCCTTCTCGAGGAGCAGAGACTCCAACGCCCGCACGCGGGAGACGACGTAGGGGTCGACGGTCGGGTGGTTCTTGCCCACGCGCTATCCTCCAAGTTCCAGGTAGCTCTCCCAGAGATCGATGTAGACGGGCGCCCGCGGCTCGGCCGCCTCCGCCCAGAGCTCGCCGGACTCGAAACGCACGCTGTAGAGGGGCTGCGGCGCCTCGCCGAGGCCGTGGGCGTGAGTGTCCGGAAAGACGTGGACACCGTGGTAACGGTGGATCACGCCGCGCTTGCCCCGCGCGTAGCGCGGCAGCCGCGTGTGGCCGCGCGGGTGGAAGGCGCGGGTGACGATCCGGTCGCCGGCCGCGAAGCGCGGCGGCGTCGTCTCTTCCCGGGTCGGCGGCCAGCGTTCTCCGCCTCGTGGAGCCGGCGGCGTTGACGGCGAGCTCTCCAGTCCGGCCGTCGCAGGCGCCGTCGGGTGGTCGGCGAAGAAGCGTGCCCGGTCCGTGAGCTGGACTGGGTCGACGACGCCCTTCTCGACCAGCAGGCGGGTGATGCTGTCAAGCCACCGCTCGAAGTACGTCAAGGCCAGGTACTGGCTCGGCGGCATCCGCTCGATGCCGTGGCGGAACTCGTCGATGTTGAAGAGCCCGGTCCGGCGCCCTGCGAGAAATATCGCGACGACGGCCGCCTCCCAGTCGGCGTCGAAGCGCCCTTCGTGGTCGTCCCGCTCGACCGTCCCGAAGCCGTGCATGCCGCCGAGATCGTGGATCCCGTCCACAGGGCCCTTCCCCCGCCCGTCCAGGGGGAACGAGCGGCTACGGACGCTTGTCTTCGCGGGCATCATCGAGCGGGAGCGTGGTGGCGGTCAAGCCGCCTTCCTGACCAGCTCTCCCGCGTTACCGAAGGCGCACCTCACTCGCTCGCGACTCAGCGCCGCCTGACCTGTATCGAAAGCTCGAGCTTTCAGACGAGTCCATCTCGATCTTCGCGGGGCGCGAGGTTCTCCACGGGTCGTGACGCGGATCCTGCGGGACCCGCCTGGCCTCCGATCTTCGGCCCGACCGTCATCCCGCGCGGGCTGGGGCGTCGCCGGCGCCGATGCCGTCGAGCAGGAGCTCCTCGGCCCGGTGGCATCGGGCGAGGTGACCCGGCGCGAGGAGTCGGAGCGCGGGGGGCTCCGTCCGGCAGACCTCCACCGCGAAGGGGCAGCGCGGATGCGACGGGGGCTCGTCACCCCGTAGCACTCGGGCTGCCGCCCAGCCCGACCCCCGGCAGCATCAGCTCGTCCGCGCGATGGCAGCGCGCGAGGTGGCCCGGGGCGACCTCGCGGAGCGCCGGCGGTTCGGTCCGGCACACGTCCACCACGTGCGGGCAGCGCGGGTGGAAGTAGCAGCCGGCGGGCGGGTTGGCCGGACTCGGGACGTCACCGTCGAGCGCCGTGCCCCCGCTGGCTACCCGAGGGTCGGGCACCGGGACGGCCCGCATGAGGGCCGCCGTATACGGGTGGCGGGGCCGAGAGAAGATTGCCGCGGCGGTCGCGGTCTCCACGAGCTGGCCAACGTACATCACCGCCACACGGTCGCTGATGTGCTTGACCACGGACAGGTCGTGGGCCACGAAGAGGTAGGTGAGCCCGAGGCGCCGCTGGAGGTCAAGGAGGAGGTTCAGCACCTGGGCCTGCACGGACACGTCGAGAGCCGAGACTGGCTCGTCGGCCACGACGAGCCGGGGCGAGGTGGCGAGCGCGCGGGCGATCCCGATGCGCTGGCGCTGGCCGCCGCTGAACGCGTGCGGATAGCGGTGGAGGTATTCGGGTCGGAGCCCGACCAGTCGGAGCAGCTCGGCGACCCGCTCGGCGCGCGCCCGGCGGTTCCGGAGCCCGTGGACCAGGAGCGGCTCACCCACGTTGTCAAGGAGCGTCATCCGCGGATTGAGCGAACCGAAGGGGTCCTGGAAGATCATCTGCATGTCGGCCCGGAGCGGGCGGAGCGCCTCCCGCGACAAGGGCGCCAGGTCGACGACGCCGCCGCCTCGCGTGGCAAAGAGGATCTCCCCGCTGGTCGGCGCCACAGCGCGGAGGATGCAGCGGGCGGTCGTCGTCTTGCCGCAGCCGCTCTCGCCGACGAGCCCAAGGGTCTCCCCCTCGCGGATCACGAAGCTCACGTCGTCGACCGCCCGGACGTGGCCGACTACCCGGCGCCCGAACCCGCGCCGGATCGGGAAGAACTTCGCGAGCCGGCGCACCTCGAGGAGCGGCCGGTCCGGCGAGGGCCCCCGGGCCGACGCCAAGGGTGCGTCCGCCGAACTCACGGCTCCACCTTCGGATCAGTAGCGGTCCCGCTCACTGCGGCTCCTCCACATCGTGATACAGGAAGCAGCTGGCCGTCTGGTGGGGGCCGACCGCCTGGAGGCTCGGGATCCGCCGCGCGCAGACGTCGGGCAGCACCTCGGCGCAGCGCGGGTGGAACGGGCACCCCGAGGGCCGGGCGAACGGATGCGGGATCGAGCCCTGGATCGTGGGCAGCGCCACGCCCGGGGCGGCGGTCAGGCTCGGGATCGAGCGCAGCAAAGCGCGTGTGTATGGGTGCTTCGGCGCGTGGAAGATCGCGTCCACCGGCCCCTGTTCGGCGACACGGCCGAGGTACATGACCACGACCTGCTGGGCCATCTGCGCGATCACCCCCAGGTCGTGGGTGATGAAGACGATCGCGGTGCGGTACTTCCGCTGTAGCTCGCGGAGCAGGTTCAGGATCTGGGCCTGCGTCGTCACGTCGATCGCCGTCGTCGGCTCGTCGGCGATGAGCAGCCGGGGCTTGCAGGAGAGCGCCATGGCGATCATGGCCCGCTGGCGGAGACCCCCCGAGAGTTGCCACGAGTAGGCGTCGATGCGCTCCTGGGGCATGGCGATGCCGACATCGCGGAACAGCTCGACCGTCATCCGCCGGGCTTCGCCCCGGGTCACCCGCGGGCCCTCGGGCCGCCACTCCTTCTGGTGGAGCAGGATGGCCTCGACGATCTGCGCGCCCACCGTGTGGACCGGGCTGAACGCGGCCATCGGCTCCTGAGGGATCAGGGCGATCTCGGCGCCGCGGATCGCCCGCATCGCCGGGCCCCGGGGCGGGAGGCGGGCGAGATCGACGACGGCGCCGTCACCCGCGGGCGCAGCCGGCGCTCCACCCCCCGGAGCCATCGTCTCGCCAGGGCGGCGGCTTCCGCCGCGAAAGAGGATCTCGCCGGCCACGATCCGTCCCGGCGGGTCGACGATCTGCAGGACGGCGCGCATCGTGACGCTCTTGCCGCAGCCGCTTTCCCCCACGATGCCGAGCACCTGACCGGGGTGGACGTCGAAGCTGACGCCGTCCACCGCCCGGACGACACCCTCGTCGAGGGGGAAGTGGACCTTGAGCCCGCGGACCGCGAGGAGCGGGCCGTCCACGGCGGCCGGGGCGACCGGCGCGTCAGCGGGCGTGGGGGTCGGCCGCATCGCGGAGACCGTCGCCGACGAGGTTGGACGCGAGAGCCGAGAGGATCACGACCAGGCCGGGGACCAGGAGAGATCCGGCCTCCTCAATGCCCGTACGGATCCGCCGCATCGCGCAGGCCGTCGCCGACCAGATTGAATGCCAGCACCGCGACGATCACCACCAGCCCGGGGAACATCAGCCACGGCGCCAGCGCCACCGTCTGGATGTTCTGGGCCTCCTGCAGGAGCACGCCCCAGCTGATCGCCGGCGGCCGAATGCCCAGACCCAGGAAGCTCAGCGAGGTTTCGCTGATGATCATGACCGGGATGGCCAGGGTGCTGGCGGCGATGATATGACTGGCAAAGGCGGGAACCATGTGCCGCAAGATGGTGCGCAGGTGGCTGCACCCGGCCAGCTCCGCCGCCATGATGAAGTCCTCCTCCCGCAGGGACAGGAAGCGCCCGCGTATCTCACGCGCCAGCGTCGTCCAGCCGATGAACGCGAGGATGATCGTGATCGCCAGGAACACTCGCTCCGGGCGCCAGTCCTGCGGTAGGGCCGCCGTCATCATGAGCCAGATCGGGATCGTCGGCAGCGACTGCAAGAGGTCGATCACCCGCTGGATGACCATGTCCATCCATCCGCCGAAGTACCCGGAGATTCCCCCCAGGAAGACCCCCAGGATCATGCTCAGCGCGACGGCCACCAGGCCGACCGTCATCGAGGTGCGTGTGCCGAACATCATTCGCGACCACTGGTCGCGTCCCAGACGATCGGTGCCCAGGAAATGAGGCCGCCCCTTGGATTTGGGGTCTTTGGCGTCGATCAGGTGGATGTCGGTCTCGAACAGACCCAGCACCGTGTACCTGTACCCCCGCACGAACAGAGCGATCGGGATTCGCACCGTCTGATCGGGCACCCACTCCATTTTCAGCGTGACCGGATTGCGCTTGCCGACCACGTCCGGCACCGACGGGTTGAACCCAGTACTATCGAAGAACGAGATCCGCTGCACGGGAATGAAGGCGAGAAAGGCGTCGGTCGCTTCGGGATCCTGGTTGCTGAAGAAGTCCGGCACCAGGGCCACGGCGTAGAAGATGAGCAGGACGATCGCGCTGGCGATCGCCAGGCGGTTCTTGCGGAATCGCCACCAGATCAGCTTCCAGTTCGATGCCACGGAGACGCGGTCCTCATCCGTCGAGGAGCGCTCCGGTGACGGCGCGTCCGCACCTTGAATCCTGTCCGCCATGGGTTAGGCTACATCCCCTCCATCTGGATGCGCGGATCGAACAGCGCGAGCAGGATATCCGAGATCAATGTGCCGACGATCGTGAGCATGCAGTAAATCAACAGGATGCTCCCCGCCAGGTACATGTCCTGCTGGGTGAGCGAACGCAGAAGCAGGGGGCCGATATTGGGCAAGTTCATCACGGTCGCCACGATCAGGCTGCCGGAGAACAACTGCGGCAGGTACCAGCCGACCGTGCTGATGATCGGGCTGAGCGCCAGGCGTACCGGGTACTTGATGACCAGCTTCCACTCGGGCATGCCCTTCGCGCGGGCCGTCACGACATAGGGCTTGTTCAGTTCATCGAGCAGGTTGGCGCGCATGATACGCGTCAGGCGCGCGGTGCCGGCCACGCCCAGCACGATTCCGGGCAGCCAGATGTGCTTGAGCAGATCGATGAATCGGCCCAGGCTCCACGGCGCCTGGGTATACTCCGGTGAGAACAGGCCGGTGATCATCAGGCCGAAATTGGAGAAGGCGACCCACATCAGGATGAGCGCGAGCATGAAGTTCGGCGTGGCCACGCCGATGTAATTCAGCACTGCGAAGATGTAATCGACGGCCGTGTTCTTGTGCATGGCCGCATAGATACCCGCCGGGATGGCCACGATCCAGGTGATGGCGAAGGCAAACAGGGCCAGCAGCACGGTGACCAGCATCCGCTCGCCGATCAGCTCCGAACTGGGCCGCTGGTATTCGAGAGAGAGACCCAAGTCCCCCCGCACGAGGCCTCTCAGCCAGAGGAGATACCGGACATAGACGGGCTGGTCCAGACCGAACTGACGCTTGAGCGCCTCGACCTGGGCCGCGTCCATGGACGAGCCGGACGAGGCCAGCATGGCCACGTAACTGGTCAGGAAATCGCCCGGGGGCGCCTGGACCAGGGCGAACACGACCACCGTGAACAAGAGCATCAGCAGGGGCAGCATCAACAGGCGTGTGATGATGAAACGAAGCATGCGCAGGGCGTCCCACACAAACAGGGAGACGGGAGAACCGATGTCCTCCCGCCCCCCTGTCGCCTGTCGGGACCTACTTAAGGAACCACACTTCCGGGCGGCCGTTGCCGGGCGTGCGCAACGGCCAGTCCTTGGTCAGGTTGGCCGGAACATTGTGCAGCTTCACGTTGACCACGGCCACGCCCTGGTCCGTCGCGGTCAAGCCGACGGTGCCGATCTCGAACATGTTGTCCACCCACAGCTTGAAGATCTCCTGGGCGATCTTGATCTGGTCGGCCGGCCCGACCGTCTTGGCCCTGTCCTGCAGCTCGATGATCTTCTTGGCCACCGCCGGGGGCTCCACGCCATCCTTGCCGTTCGTGTCGAACCACGGCTTCCACAGCGGCCCGTAGGTGAGATTCCCGTACAGGTCCTTGCGGAAATCGTACTTGGTCGAGCCGGTGAACGGGAACCCAGCCGTGTCCTGGTTCCACAACTCGGCCTGCAGGTCGTTGGCCTGGCGCATCTGGAAGTGCAGGGCGCGCTCGCGGATCTGCATGTTGACCTTGACGCCAACCTTCTCGAAATCCTTGGTGACCAGCGTTCCGATGTCGCGGTAGGGACCGAACACCTCGACCACCGAGAGCTCGATCGTGACGCGCCGGCCACTCGGGAACAGGCGGAAGCCGTCGGCGTCCTTCTTGTTCAGGCCGATCGAATCGAGCAGCCGGTTGGCCTCAGCCAGGTTCTGCTCGGTGTACTTGAAGGCGTACTCGTCGCCCGGGTAGTAGGGATGACCCTTCTTCGGAACCGCCTGGCGCGGCTGGCCGGTGCCGAGGAAGGCGGACTCGTTGATCTGCTTGCGGTTGATCGCCTGGGACATGGCGATGCGGAAGTCCTTGTTCGCCATCAGCTTGCCGAGTTCCGGGTCCTTGGCATAGGTCTGGTTGAAGACCACGCCGGCGTCATGTCCGCCGGGGCTCGACCAAAGGAAGATCCGGTACTTGCCCAGCTTCTGCTCGTTCTCCTTGAGGACCGGGTAGTTCAGCAGGTTAATGTGGCGCTCCTGCTCGTCCAGCTCGCCGGCGATGGCGGCCAGGTTGAGCGCCTGCACATCGGCGAAGAACTTGAACTGGACTTCGTCCAGGTAGGGCAGCTGGTTGCCGGCCTTGTCAACGCCGACATAGTACGGATTGCGCTTGAGCGTGAAGATCTGGTCGCTGATGCGGTTCGACGCGATCCAGGCCGCCATGCCCGGGCGCTCCGGGTTGTCGAGGGCGCTCTGCTTGTTGGCATACAGCTCGGTCCAGGTCTTGAACTTGGCGTCCGCCACCTTCTTGTCCAGGTCTTCCTTCTTGGCGTAGCCCGCATGGAACTGCTTCAGATAGTGGGAAGGCTGGAAGATGGGATACTGCCGGTCGCCGTAGTCCTTGGTGGTGAGCTCCAGCAGGAAGTTGGTGTTGGGATCGTTGAAGGTCCACTTGATGGTCAGAGCGTCGACCTTCTCGACCTGGACGATGGAGCCGTTCTTGTTCAGCATCCAGCTCGGAGTGGCTGGCACGAGGTCCTTGTTCTGCAGTACGTCCTTGTACCAGTACATGATGTCGTCGGTGGTGAGGGGCGAGCCGTCCGACCACCTCATCCCCTTGCGCAGCTTGACGGTCCACGTCTTGAAATCCGCGGACGGCGTGACGCTCTCCGCCAGCTTCATCTCGATCGTGGCTCCGTCCGGTCCGAAGCGGGCGAGCACGTCGTAGATCACGCGGTTGACGCCGTTGAAATCCGAGGGCCCCAGGAACCCGCGGCGCCACACGCCGCCGTACTGGCCGATCGCGTCGCCCGGGACGACGAGCGGATTCTCCGGCAGGCGCTGGTCGACCGTCGGCAACTTACCGGCCTTGACCAGCGCGGCGAGCGCGGGCGACTCCTTGTACTTCCCCTGCGCCGACGCGATGGTGGGGGCGCGCAGGTCCGCCACCATGAGCAAGCCGAGCGCAGCCACGGACGCCGTCACGGTCCGCCACCTTTGCACACTCATCGTCGAGTCCTCCTCTAACACTGTCGATTTCATGAATACGACACTCGGTTCGCGGGCGCCGACGCTGGCCACCCCAGTGCCGTTCACCCTATGTCAACCTCCGGCGGGGGTCAATGGGGTCAGGTCTGGTCAGGCCTTGATCGCCGGTCTACTTCCCCATCGCATCGGCAGGTTTGCGATGAGCCCCAACTCGCGTTGGAGATCGAGCGGCTGAAGCGCCAAGGCCCCGGAGCTGGGCAAGCCGCTCACCGGGGACCTTGCCGACTAATCGCAGCCTGCAGGCAGTCGGCCAGCGGTTCAGGCTCCTGTACCGCGGCCAGCGCGATCAGCTGACGGTTCTTGTGGTTGTGGTGGGTCTTCGGAAGGAAGGCGATCGCGCGGACATTCATCGGCTCGCGCCGAAGCTGATTCGCCAGGGTCTTCTCAGCCTCTCGCGATCCGGCCGCCGGAGTCGCCGGAGTCGATCGAAGAGCTGAAGGTCCTGACGAATAGGCAGAACGTCCCCTCCAGCTCCTACTGACGGGTTTCCTCGCCGAGCGCGATGGACCCTCGACTGACCGGCTCGGGGCAAGCGAGTTCACCGGGGCGAATGTCGCGTAGCGGGCCGCACGACTGGAGTCCGTGTCGACGTCGATACCAGCTGCCGGTACCCCGCCCGGGGGTGATACATAAGAGGTTCGCGGCCTCGTCTGGCCGTCGCTGGAGCGCGTGCCGGCGCCGGGCGCTACGGGGGGTCAGGGGTGGCCACGCCGCCGGCCACACGCAAGACCGCCGGGTCCCGGCGCGCGCCGTCGACGGGCCCGCCGTAGATGATCTCGCCGCGCTCGATGACGTAGAGACGGCTCGTTTCGGGCGGCACGTGGTGCACGTTCGACTCGGCCAGGAGGATGGACCGGCCCTGGCGGGCGATGGCGGCAATGCTGGCGGCCACCTGCGGGACGATCGCCGGGGACAGGCCTTCGAAGGGCTCATCGAGGAGCAGGAGCCCAGGGTCGAGGGCCAGCGCCCGGGCGATCGCGAGCATCTTGCGCTCGCCGCCGGACAGGTGGGTGCCTCCACGAGCCCCGTACCCCCGGAGCTTCGGGAATACCTGGTACGCGAGCTCGATCCGCTCGGCCGCGGGCCGGCCCTCTGGCCGCGTCCAGGTCGCGATCTCCACGTTCTCGGCTACGGTGAGGTCGCCGAAGATCCCACCCTCCTCGGGCGCGTAGCCGACTCCTCGCCGCGCGATGGCGTGGGTGGGGAGCCCGGCGATGGGCTCGCCGCCGAGACCGATGCGACCGGACGCCGGCCGGAGGTAGCCCATCACGGTTCGAAGCACCGTGGTCTTGCCCGCGCCGTTCCGGCCGACGAGGCAGACGAGGGCCCCGGGCTCCACCCTGAGCGACACGTCCCGGAGGATGTGGCTGCCCTGGATGAAGACGTTGACCGCGTCGAGCTCCAGCATGGGTTCAGTCGCCTCCCGGAGCGAGTGATCCGAGCGCGCCGGGTCGCCCGCCGGCGGGCGGCTCGGGCGGACGCCCGACCATGGCGGCCAGCAGTGCCGGGTCCCCCCGGAGCCCGTCGGGCGTGGTGTCGGCGAGCACCCGGCCCTCCTGGAGGGCGACGATCCGGTCGGAGTAGCCGAAGACGATGTCCATGTCGTGCTCGACGAGCAGGATGGCCTCCACCCCCATGCCCCGCGAGGCTCGGACGAGCATCTCCATGACGGCCGTCTTGTCCCGGGTGGACACGCCGCTGGTGGGCTCGTCGAGGAGGATCACCCGGGGCCGGAGGGCGAACGCCGCGGCGACGTCGAGCAGCTTCTTGTCGCCCTGCGGTAGCGTGCGGCTCGGCGCGCCGAGCTTGTCGCCGAGGCCGAAGAGCGTCGCCACGTGCTCCGCATCCCGCTGCACCTCGCTGTCGGCGGCGAGCGACCCGAAGAGGCGGCGGCCTCGGCCCAGGCGCGAGACCGCGGCGGCCTGGAGCGTCTCGAGCACGGTCAGCTCGGGGAAGATCTGGACCAGCTGGAAGCTCCGCGCCAGACCGAGCCGCGCGAGCCGCACCGGCCCGGCCCCCGCGATGTCCGTTCCGCGGAAGCGCACGGCGCCGGCGCTCGGGCGCACGAGCCCGGTCAGAACGTTCATCAGGGTCGACTTGCCGGCGCCGTTCGGGCCGATGATGGAGACGAACTGGCCCGGCTCGATGCCGAGGGTCACGCCGTCGAGCGCGCAGAAGGCGCCGTAGAAGTGCCGGACGTTCCGGGCCTCGAGAATCACCGCCGGACCGTTTCCGCCGGGCGGGCGCGCGCCACCAGGCCGGCGAGACCGGTGGGCGCAAAGATGACGAGCGCGGCGAGGATCGCGCCGAACACGAGCCGCCAGTAGGGGAAGACGGACATCACCGTGTCCTGGAGGTAGATGAAGGCGAAGGCGCCCAGGAGGGGCCCGAAGAAGCTGGCGAATCCGCCCAGGAGGGTCATGAAGACGAGATTCCCCGAGTGGGTCCAGTAGGCCAGGGTGGGGTCCACGTTGCCGGTCGGGGTGGCCAGGAGGACCCCGCCCGCCGCCGCGTAGACGGCCGAGATGACGAACGCGTACCAGCGGTAGGCCGGCACGGAGAGACCGAGCGACTCGGCCTTGAGGGGGTTGTCCCGCACCGTCCGGAGGCAGAGCCCGAACGGCGAGTGGACGATGCGCCACATGAGGGCCGCGGCCAGGACCAGCAGCGCCAGCGAGTAGTAGTAGTACGGGCCCACCAGGTACGCTGTCTTCGACATGTCGGCGAGGGGCTGGCCGAGCAGCGACGGTCGCAGGAACCGCATGCCCTCGTCGCCGCCGGTCAGGTGGTAGAACTTCAGCACGAAGGTGTAGAAGAGCATGCCGAAGGCGAGGGTGAGCATCCCGAAGTAGATCTTCACGTAGCGCACGCAGAGGGCGCCGACCGGCGCAGCGACCGCGAAGGCGGCGATCACGGCGACGACCAGGATCAGCTCCAGCGAGCGCACCTTCGTGTGAGTCGTGAGAAACGCCCCCGTGTAGGCCCCGATGCCGAGGAACAGCGCGTGACCGAAGGAGACGAGCCCCGTGTACCCGAACAGGAGGTTGAGGCCGAGCAGCACGATGCCGTAGGCCATGAACGGCAGCATGAGCGTGACGTGGTAGGTCGGAGCGATCCGGGGGACGGCCAGCGCGACCGCGACCGTCACGAGGAGCGCGGCCGCCCCGACGCGCTTCACGCGGTCGCCGCCTTCCCGAAGAGCCCGCGCGGCCGGAGGACGAGCACGGCGATGACGATGAGGTAGATCAGCAGCATCTCGAGCGCGGGGTAGACCGCGATCGCGATGGCACGCAGGACGCCCACGACCAGCGCGCCCGCCAGCGCGCCCCGCATGCTGCCGAGCCCGCCGATCACCACGACGGCGAACGCCTCCACGATGAGCTCGACGCCCATCTCGCTCATGGCGGCCGTGGACGGGATCACGAGGGCGCCGCCCAGGGTGCCGAGCATGCTGCCCAGCGCGAACACGCGCACGTACACGCCGCGCATGTCGACGCCGAGGGCCTCGGCCATCTCGCGGTTCTCGGCCGCCGCGCGGATGATCCGCCCGAAGGCGGTGCGCGCGAGGAGCCACCCGATGCTCGTGGCGATGACAACGCTGGCCCCGATGACGATCAGGTTGTAGGTCGGAATCGTGGCGCCGAGGAGCCGGACCTGACCGTAGACGAGGTAGAGACCCGAGGTCGACGTGGGCGCCGTCCCCCAGGTCATGCGGACGAGGTCCTCGAGCATGAGGACGACGGCGAAGGTGAGGAGGAGCTGAAACGTCTCGTCGCGGTCGTAGATGTACCGAAGCAGCCCCCGCTCCACGACGATCCCGACGAGGCCGGCGAGCAGGCCGCCGACGACCAGCGGCAGGATGAACAGGGCGGGGGCTCCCCCGGCCTCGAGGAACATGCGCACGGCGGTGACGCCCACGTAAGCGCCCAGCGCGTAGAACGAGCCGCAGGCGAGGTTGAAGATCTTCTGGACGCCGAAGACGACCTGGAGCCCGGCCGCGACCAGGAAGAGGATGGCGGCGTGGAACAGCCCGCCCATGAGCACGTTGACGACGTGCGCCGTCATCGGCGACGGGCCCCCCGCCGCGTCACCCGCTGCAGGCGGGGAACGCCGGCTGGCGGCGCGTCACGCGAGAACGCCCGGGCGCTGGTCTCGGCAGCGCCCGGGCGCGGTGGACCGGGTCCTAGTCGCCAGGACACGAGGGCCGACGCGATGTGCTGCCCCCGCCGCCCCGACGGCTAGAGCTTCCAGGAGCTGATCCAGTCGAACACCTTGGCCCCTGAGGGTTTCATGCCCTGCTTCGTCGAGACGACTTCGATGGGATCGATCGTGACGAAGTCGTACGGGTTCTTGTGTGTGCTGATGCCCTGGTAGAAGTTGCACATCATCACGTGATCCTCGCGCCAGCTTCGCTTGCCCGAGAGGGACTCCACCTCGATGCCCTCGAGCGCCTTCACGACCTGGGCCTTGCTGGGCCACTGGCCGGCCGCCTGGTACGCCTTCTCGACCGCGACCTTGTACGACTCGGCGGCGAAGTAGGCATGGTCGCATTGATACGGCGGGTACTCGTTGTACTTCGCCTTGTACTCGCGGACGAACTGCTTCAGTAGCGGGCTTCCCTTGGGATCGTCGAAGTACATCGTGTTGTAGCCGATCAGGAGCCCTTCGGGGGTGAAGTCCTTCTTCAGCGAGTCGTGAACCCCGCCAGCGGTGACGAACGCGCCCTTCATGTTCTTGAAGAGGCCCACGGCCGCCGCCTGCTTCAGGAGGATGGGGGCGTCGCCTGACCAGAACGAGCACATGAGTAGGTCGGCCTTCGACTGCTGGATCCGCGCGATATGTGACGTGAAGTCGGTCTCGCCGAGCTTCGGGAAGAGCTCGAGGACGAACTGGACGTCCGGGATGAAGCGCTTGAGGACGGCCTGGTAGGCCTCCCAGCAAATGTGGCCGTACGAGTAGTCGTTGTTGATCCCCGCGACGGTCTTGACACCCTTGAAATACTTCGGCGTGAGAAGGCCGCCCACGATGGCCTCGGTCTCGTTGTCCGTGCTGCGGAACGTCCACTTGGTCTGCGGCATGCTTTCTTCGATGCCCTTCTGCGTGTTCGTGTCCCAGGCGAGCCAGGGTGTGTCCATGTCCTCGACCACGGGACCGAGAGCGGGGCCCACCGCGCTCGAGCTGCCGCCGACGACGACGTCGACCTTCTCCTGGAGGATCAGCTTCCGATAGCGCTCGACCGTGTCCTTCGGGTTCGATTCTTCCTCGGGCACGAGCTGGACGCGGCGGCCGAGGATGCCGCCCGCCTTGTTCACGCGCTCCGCCCACCACTCGGTCCCGCGCAGCCCCGCGATACCCACAGGCGCGGCGACCCCCGCCCGGATGGAGAGCACCCCAATCTTCACGGGCTCGGTTGGGACCCCGGGTCGCGCCTGAGCCCGCATCGGGCGGGGGCGAAGCAGCACGCCGCCGGCGGCCAGGCTGGCGCCGGCACCCCTGAGCAGATCGCGTCTGGTCGTTGCCATGGGAGCCCTCCTCGAGTGTGGGGATCAGGGAACCAGGACGGAACCTTCCATCAGCCGGCGGGCGGTCCGGTACACGGTGACGGTCCGCGCGGTCAGCGCGCCGTCGGATTCTCGCGCCACCGCCGCGGCGACCGCCAGCACGCCGGACGGATGGCCGATGCGGACGTCTCCGGCCGCCTCGCCGAGGCCGGCGGCCTCATGGGCGACCGTGCGCGGGATCCGGGTCGCGACGGCCAGGCACATGGCCCCGGTCAGGGCGAACGCGCGGTGCACCTTGCCCATCGACACGATGCGCGCGACCAGGTCGACGGCATGAGGCTCGACCGCCGTCCCGGCGAGGGTGCGGTAGGCGGCGGGACGCGCAACGATCGCGATCTTCGGCACGGCGGGGCTCGTGCGGCTGGCTTCCTCCGGGCTCTGCGCCAATCCCATCCGGACGGCCGCCGCGCCCCGGATCGCCTCGAGCCGGGCAGGAAGCCCGGGCCGGCCGTCGAGATCCTCCGGTCGCTCGGTGCCGTCGAGCCCGAGATCCTTCGCGCGCACGAACACCATCGGGTTCGTGGCGTCGACGAGCGATGCGGCGATCGTCCCGAGGCCGGCAACCTCGAGGGCCTCCTGGGGTTGGCCGGTGGGGAGGAGCCGCCCCGTGACGGCGCCGCCGGGGTCGAGGAAGTCGAGCGCGATCCGCGCTCCGGCGCCCGGGACGCCGTCGAGCACGAAGTCGCCTCGAACCGCCGCCTGGCCGGCCTCCACGGGGATGTGGGCGTGGATCAGCTTCCGGGTGTTGGTGTTGTGGATGCGGACGACCGTCAGGGGCTCGCGGGCCGGCACCAGGGTCTCGTCGATCGCGAAGGGCCCGATCGCCGAGGAGATGTTGCCGCAGTTCCCCCGGTAGTCCACGGCCGCCCGGGTCACCTCGACCTGGCCGAAGGTGTAGTCCACGTCGGCGTCGGCCCGGCTCGGCGGTCCCACGACCGCGACCTTCGACAGGGACGAGATGCCGCCGCCCAGGCCGTCGAGCTGGCGGCCGCCCGGGTCGGGGCTCCCGAGCGCGGCGAGGAAGAGGCCGTCCCACGACGCGCGGTCCGCCGGCAGGTCGCGATGGTGGAAGACGAGGGCCCGGCTCGTGCCGCCGCGCACGAAGACCGCGCGGACCCGGCGCTGCATCAGGCCGCCGGCCGGCTCAGGGCGCGCGTGTGGGCCAGGCGCCCCCCGGCCAGCAGGATGTCGCGCTCGCGCTCCGTGAGCGCGCAGCGGGCCACGATGCGCCGGCCGGTGGTCTCGTCCTGCACGGTGAGCGTTCCCGCGGCCAGTCCGTCGGTCACGCCGGTGATCCGGAGCCGGTTGCCGGCGGCGAGGGCGTCGTAGTCGGCCGGATCCGCGAGCTCGAGGGGGAGCACGCCCCAGTTGATCAGATTCGCGCGGTGGATCCGGGCGAAGCTCTTCGCGAGCACTCCGCGGACCCCGAGGAACATCGGCCCGATGGCGGCGGCCTCGCGGGACGAGCCCTGGCCGTAGGTCTGGCCGGCCACGATGAAGCCGTGTCCCGCTGCCTTGGCACGGGCGACGAACTCGGGGTCCACGTTCCGGAACGTGAACTCCGCGATCGCCGGCATGTTCGAGCGGAACACGAGCACCTGCGAGCCGGAGGGCGAGATGTCATCGGTCGAGACCTTGTCCCCGAGCTTGATGAGGACCGGGCCGGCGATCTCGTCGCCGGGCGGCCGTCCGACGGGCACCTCCCGGATGTTCGAGCCCTTGACGACGGGCGCGGTGGCACCCTCGGCGGCCGGCGGCACCAGGCCCGGCGACGACACCACGAAATGGGCGGGAAAGACGGTCTCCGGCGCCTCGCCGCCACGCCGCGGGTCCGTGATCACGCCGCGGAGCGCGGACACGCACGCGGTCTGGGTCGACGAGAGGTAGATCTGATCGCCCTTGACGCCGCTCCGCCCGGGGAAGTTCCGGTTGAAGGCCCTGAGGCTCCGGGTGCCCGTCGCCGGGACGTGGCCGATGCCCGGGCAGGCCCCGCACGTCGATTCCGACACCACGGCCCCGGCCGCGATGAGATCGCCCACGAGCCCCTCGCGCGCCATCGTCTCGAGGATCTGCGCGCTGGCCGGGAAGAGCACGAACGACACGTCGGCGTGGACGCGGCGGCCTCGCAGGACCTCGGCCACGACGAACATGTCCTCCCAGGAGCCATTGGTGCAGGATCCGACCAGGACCTGCTCGATCGGTGTCCCCTCCACCTCGCCGACCGGCACGACCTGATCGGGGGAGCCGGGGAGCGCGACGAGAGGCTCGATCGTCGAGAGGTCGATCTCGATCGCGTCGTCGTAGGCGGCGCCGGGATCGGCGGCCAGGGGCCGCCAGGCGGCGTCGCGCCCGAGCCGCGTCAGATAGCTCCGCGTCACCTCGTCCGACGGGAACACGGACGTGGTGAGTCCCAGCTCCGCGCCCATGTTCGCGATGGTCGCGCGTTGCGGCACCGTCAGGGTCGCGACCCCCGGCCCGGCGTACTCGAAGATCTTGCCGAACCCGCCCCGGACGGTCAGCCGGCGAAGCAGCTCCAGGATGACGTCCTTGGCGGCCACCCACGGCCCGAGGCGGCCGGTCAGCCTGACCTGGACGACCTTCGGCAGGGGCAGGTAGTAGGGGCTGCCCCCCATGGCACAGGCGACGTCGAGCCCGCCGGCGCCGATCGCCAGCATCCCGAGGGCGCCGCAGAGGGGCGTGTGGCTGTCCGAGCCGAGCAGGGTGAGCCCCGGCGCTCCGAATCTCTCCAGGTGGACCTGGTGGCAGATGCCGTTTCCGGGCTTCGAGTAGTGGCCGCCGAAGCGGCGAGAGACCGTCTGGAGATAGCGATGGTCCTCCGTGTTCCGGGCGTCGAACTGGTAGACTTGGTGGTCCGCGTAGGTGACCACGGTCGGCGGCTTGACGCGGTCGAACCCCATGGCCTCGAACTGGAGCCACGCCATGGTGCCGTTGGTGTCTGTGAGCAGCACCTGGTCCACCCGGAGGCCGATCTCCTGCCCGGGCATGGGCTCGCCCGCGACGAGGTGCCCGGCCACGAGCTTCTGGACGAGCGTCGCGGGGGGCCCGGGCATCAGGCGCCTCGCTCGGAGACCGGCCGAAACTCGCGCCTCCCGGGTCCGACGTAGTCCGCACGCGGCCGGATCAGGCGGTTGTCCATGTACTGCTCGAGGAGGTTCGCGGTCCAGCCAGCGATCCGAGAGACGGCAATCACCGGCACGAAGAGATCGACGGGGATCCCCAGCGCCTTGAAGAGGGGGGCCGAGTAGAAGTCGACGTTCGGGATCAGACCCTTCTCGCGGTTCACGGCCTCGTGGAGCTTCAGCGCCGTCTCGAACCAGACCGGCTCGGGGGAATTCCGGCACGCCTTCGCGGCCAGCGTGCGCAGGATCTTCGCCCGCGGATCCCCCGCCTTGTAGACGCGGTGCCCGAAGCCCATCAGCCGGCGCTTCTCGGCGAGCGCCTGGCGCGTGAAGGCGTCCGCCCTGTCGGGCTGCCCGATCTCCTCGAGCGTCCGCATGACCGCCTCGCCCGCGCCGCCGTGGAGCGGCCCCTTGAGCGCCCCGACCGCCGCCGAGACCGCGGAGTGCATGTCCGACAGGGTCGATGCCACGACCCGGGCCGTGAAGGTGGAAGCGTTCAGCTCGTGCTCCGCGTAGAGGACCAGGGCGGCGTCGAACGCGCGCACCTGGACGACGCGGGGCTTCCGGCCCGACAGCGTGTAGAGGAAGTTGGCGGCGTGGGAGAGGTCCGGGCGAGGCGCCACGGGCCGGCGACCGCTCCGGATCCGGTGGAAGCCGCTGGTCAGGGACGACACGCCGGCAACGAGCCGGGTCGCCTTGCGCCGGTTGGCCTCGACGGAGTCGTCCTCCGCCTCCGGGTCGAGCGCGCCCAGGAGCGCGACGCCCATCTGGAGCATGCGCATCGGGTGGGTCGTCTTCGGCAGGGCCTTGAGGACCTGCCGCACCTCGGCCGGCAGCGGGGCGGCCGCGGCCAGCTCCTGCCGGAAGGCCGCCAGCTCGGTCGCGCTGGGCAGCTCTCCGTGCCAGAGGAGCCAGACGGCTTCCTCGAAGGAGGCGTGTCGCGCGAGATCCTCGATGTCGTAGCCCTGGTAGGCCAGCCGCCCGTGAGTCCCGTCGAGATCACAGAGCCGCGTGGTGGCGGCGACGACACCCTCGAGACCTCGGATCAGCCCGCTCTCGAGCCCTGACATACCGCCGCCTTTCTGCGGTGCGCGTCCGGGTGGCACCGGACAGGAGTGCGGGGAGGAGAGGCAACCGCCGCCGCGCTATTGTGATAGCAGGGGGGGTCGGCGGGGTCAAGCGGACGGGGATCAGGTGCCGACGATGCGATCGACCGTCTTCTGGATCTGCGCCAGGTCCACCGGCTTCGAGATCATCGTGAACGGGCCGATCTCGAGCGCCTTGGCCATGAGGTCCGAGTCGGGGTAGGCGGTCACGATGATCACCGGCAGGGCCGGGCGGAGGGAATGTATCTCCCGGAACGTGTCCACGCCGTTCATGCCCGGCATCGCGAGATCGAGGAGCACCAGGTCCACCTCGCTCCGCCTCACGATCTCGAGCGCCTCGTCGCCGCTGCCGGCGGTGAGGACCGACCGAGTCTTGGAGGCGAGGGCGGTGACCATGAGCTCCCGGATCGCCTCCTCGTCGTCGACGACCAGGACCGTGGAGCGGCTGGTGGCGGCATGCTGGCGAAACCACTCGTCCAGGACGGACTTGTGGAAGCGCCACTGGCGACCGACCTTGTGGCCCGGCAGGTCACGCCGCTCCGCCAGGCGGTAGACGGTCGACACGGGCAGCTTCAGGTACGCGGCCACCTCGCGGATGGTCAGTATCTCTGTGCCGCTACGACCTTTTCGCTCAGCTGGTTCCATAGCTTCTCAGCCCTGCCAGTCCTAGCGTCGTCTCGTCTTTATTGTGGACTATTCACGCTTGGTTGACATGGTTTCACTCTCGATCGAGGGAGTCAAGGTATTTTCGCCGGTCTCGGGGGGCCCGGAGGGCCCTTGACACGCTGCGCCACCCTACAGTACGGTGGCCCCGCGTGGGCACCCCGACCTCGACCCAGTCCCTCGTCGCCGATCGGACGCTCGACTGCCTGGGACTCTTCTGCCCCATGCCCATCGTCAAGACCCGGGAAGCCCTCCGCGACATGACCGTGGGGCAGGTCCTGGAGATGCTCTCCGACGATCCTGCCAGCGACCCCGACATGCGGAGCTGGGCCCGCCGGACCGGGAACGACCTCCTTGCGGTCCACAAGAACGGCGCCGTCTACCACTTCCTGGTTCGGAAGACCCGATAGGCTCGGCGGGGGGGTCCGCCCCGCTCGCCGCGTCTACCTCGACTACTCGGGGTTTGCCCCGGTGGACCCCCGCGTGCTGGGGGTCATGCGGCCGTTTCTGGAGGGATGGGTCGGCAACCCCGCCGCCCGCCATAGCCTGGGGGAGGAAGCCCGCGACTCCCTCCAGGGCGCCCGGGCGAAGGTGGGGCGCGTGGTCGGGGGACGCCCCGAGGGCGTGGTCTTCCTGAGCGGGGCAACCGAGGCCAACAACCTCGCCATTAAGGGTATCGCCCTGGGGGGACCGGGCCGCCACGTCGTGACGACGGCCATCGAGCATCCCTCGGTCGCCGCGCCTTGCCGGGACCTCGTCGCGGCCGGATTCGAGGTCACGGCCCTGCCGGTCGACGGGGAGGGGCGGGTGTCTCCCGACGAGGTGCATCGAGCCCTTCGTCCCGACACCTGCCTGGTGACGCTGGGCGCGGCCAGCTCCGAGGTCGGGACGGTTCAGCCGTGGCGTGCGATCGCGGCGGTGGCGCGCGCCAGGGGTGTGCCGCTGCACCTGGACGCGGTCGGAGTGCTGGGCCGCCTTCCCGTCGCCGTCGATGCCGACGGGATCGATCTCCTGACCGTCGGCGCCAACGACCTCTGCGGACCGCCCGGCGTCGGCGCGCTCTGGATCCGGCCCGGGCTGCGTCTGGCTCCGCAGTTCTCGGGGAGCGGGCAGGAGGGAGGGCTCCGGGCGGGAACCGAGAACCTCGCCGGCGCCGTCGGACTCGGCGTGGCGGCGGAGTTCGCCTTCCGCGAGGGCCCGGCCGAGGCGAGTCGGATCCAGGCGCTCCGCGACCGGCTGATCGAAGGCCTGGGGACGCGGTGCCCGGCTCTCCGGCTCGTGGGGCCGCGGCAGGACCGGCTCCCGCAACAAGCCAGCTTCATCCTCGCCGGCGTCAAGGGCGAGAGTCTCGTCCTCGCGCTCGACCAGGCCGGCATCTCCGCGTCGTCCGACACGCTCACCGGCGAGACGTCCCCCGTGCTGCGGGCGCTCGGGCTCGGAGAGCGCGACGCGCTGGGCGTCCTGGCCTTCAGCCTGGGTCGCTGGACGGCCGCCGACGAGATCGACCTGGTCCTCGCGGAGCTGCCGCCGATCGTCGAGCGGCTCCGGGCCGCCTCGTCCGTCCTGTGAGGCGCGGCCGCGCCCGGCCATGAAGCTCGTCCTCTTCGACATCGACGGCACCCTGCTCACGGCGAGCGGGGCGGGGCGGCGCGCGCTCGACCAGGCGCTCCGGGAGGTGTACGGCACGGCGGGCCCGATCGACAGCTACGACTTCCGCGGCGGCACCGATCCGCAGATCGTTCGTGACCTGCTCACCCTGGCGGGTGTCGGCGAGCAGGCGATCGCCGCCGGCGAGGCGGCGCTCTACCGGCGCTATGAGGCGCTGCTGGAGGCGGAAGTCGGGGACGGGCGCGGGGTGAGCCTCTACCCGGGCGTCCGGGAGCTGGTGGAGACCCTGCACGCCCGGGGCGACGCGCTCGTCGGGCTTCTGACGGGCAACATCGAGGCCGGGGCCCGGATCAAGCTTCGTCCCACCGGTCTCTGGCCGCGCTTCCGGCTCGGCGCGTTCGGCTCGGATCACGCGGACCGGACCCGGCTCCCTCGCGTGGCCGCCGAACGGGCCGAGGCGCTGGTGGGACGGCCCTTCAGCGGTCACGACACGGTGATCATCGGCGACACCCCGCGCGACATCGGCTGCGCCAGGGCGTTCGGCGCGAGAGCCATCGCGGTCGCCACCGGGTGGCACACCGCCGAGGCGCTCACCGCCCATGACCCTGATCACGTGTTCGCCGACTTCTCCGTCCAGGAGCCGGCGCTCGCGGCCATCTTCTCGCGATAGGCCCGTGCTTCGGCTCCTGATCGTGTGGGTCCACGTGACCGCGGCCGCGGTCTGGGTAGGTGGGTTGGTCTACGCGAGCCACGTCGTCGGGCCCGCCGCCGCCCGCGGCGGCCGCGAGAGTCTCCGCCTCCTCGCGCGCGGTCGTGCCCTGACCTGGACGGCCTGGGCGCTCCTGGCCCTGACCGGCATCGAGAACCTCCGCCAGATGGGCCTGAACACCCCCTGGCTGGCGGCCAAGCTCGTGGTGGTCATCGCGCTCCTCGCTCTCGCCGCGCACCGCGACTTCGCCGTGCTGCCGCGCGCGATCCGGGCGGTCGAGGGCGGCGCGGAAGCGGCCCCGGCGCTGTCGGGCCTGCGCGCGTTCGACCGCGTCCTGCTGGTGCTGAGCCTCGGAGCGCTCTTCCTCGCGGTCGGGGTCGCGCGGGGACGCTAGGCCGCCGCGGGCCGGGGGCCGGAGATCACTCGGCGCCCTGGAAGAACTCGACGAGCTCGTCGGCGCAGCGGTCGGCGGCGGCCGTGAGCTTCTGGCGCAGCACCACGCCCCCGTTGGCCGTGAGCTGCTGAAGCTGAACCGTCTCGTCGCCGGGGTATCCTCGAAGGCCGCACACGGCGCTCCACAACGTCTTCCCGTCGGAGAGCCGGACCAGTCGCGCGCGCACGAAGTGGTGCGTGTACATGGGGTCCTCGGGATTCGGCTTGCCGCCGGCGCGACCACCGCTGCGGAGATTGGCCACGCCCCACGAGGTCGTGCGGAAGTCGAGCACGAGCGGTGAGGTGACCGACACGCGGAGCGCCTCGACGGTGTCGCTGGCCACCATCACCGGCGGGCGGCGCTGCACGACCGGATACCCGAGCGGCCCGGCCAGCCGAGCGACGACACGATCGCGGACCCGGTCCAGAGGCGCCTCGATGCCGGTCTGCGTGCGGATCTCGATGGATCGCTCGTCGACGTAGCCGCTGAACGTGGGTGCCGGCGACGCGTACCAGACCACGGTCACATCCGTGGCCTCCCGCAGGACGCCGCGATCGGACCGCTCGGCGCGGACCAAGTCGGTCTGAGCGTACGTGCCC
This sequence comes from uncultured Candidatus Rokubacteria bacterium, assembly GCA_963812945.1. GTDB lineage: Bacteria > Methylomirabilota > Methylomirabilia > Rokubacteriales > DASRDR01 > DASRDR01. Next base: position 1,103,847 of record CAWEXD010000008.1, read on the forward strand.
GCGCACCCCGTCGCGAGCGTGAGTCCCACGGCCAGGACGACGAGGAGCCTCATGATCGCACCCCCATGGCGCGCAGTGCCGGAAGGACCTCTCGGCTGAGCGCCTCGATGGTCTTTGGCTGGTCGACGGACGTCACCTGGATCGTGACGATGTCCGCGCCCACCTCCACGAGCGGTCGGTAGATGTCCACGAGATCCTCCGGCCGGCGCGCCCACGCGTACTTCCCGATGATCTCCCGACGGTCCATGGCGTCGGCCCGGGCCCGGAGCACGGCCGGGTCGACCTCCTCGAGGCGCCCCTCGACCCGGAGCCCGCGCCAGGCCTGGAGGGCCTGCCAGGCCTCGTCCTCGTCGGCGGCGAGGATCGACCAGCGCTGGGCCACGAGGGTCGGCGCGGGGCGGCCGGCGGCGAGCGCCGCCGCGCGAAACGGCTCGATGATCTGCTCGCGCGCTTCGGCGGGAACCTTGACGCTCAGGATGAGCCCGTCGGCGATCCGTCCGGCGAGCGTGGCGGACTGGGGGCCGCCGGCCGACATCCAGATGGGCACCGTCCCGAGGGGCGGGCTGTAGAGCCGAGCCTTCTCGGTCCGGTAGTAGGCGCCCGTGAAGTCGACCTTCTCCCCCGCGAGAAGACGCCGCATGATGGCGATCGCCTCGGTCATCCGGCCCGCGCGTTCCTTGTAGCCCGGGAAGGCGAAGCCGAGCGGCCGCTCGTTGATCCCCTCGCCGGTGCCGACTCCCAGGGCGAACCGGCCCCCCGACAGACGGTCGACCGTCGCCGCCGCCTGCGCGACCAGCCCCGGATGATAGTGAAACAGGGGGCACGTCACGGCCGTGGCGATGCGGACCCGCCGCGTGCGCGCCGCCAGGGCGCCGAGCCACGTCCAGGCGAAGCCGCACGCCGAGGCGTCGTCGACCCAGGGATGGAAGTGGTCCGACACGGTCAGGGCGTCGAAGCCCACCGACTCGGCGAGGACCGCGTGCTCGAGGAGGACCTCGGGCTGGAACTGCTCGTGACCGCAGAAATAGGCGAACTGGGGCATGGGCTCCTCCTCAGGCGCCGAGCGTGCCAGGGCTGCCAAGGCTGAAAGGCACGCCCGCCTCCGCCGAGACCTCGCGCAACTGGGTGATCAGGGCGGGAGCGAGCGGAATGCCGTCCCGTCGCCGCTCCTGCTCGCACTCCCACTCCGGCTCGCCGGCCACGTAGATGCGATCCTGCCCCTCGGCCTTGGGCGAGTCCTTGAGGGCGCGCAGGAGGTCGTCCATGTCGGCCTTGAACGGGTCGAGGGGGCGGAATCGCGCGACGTCGATCGCGCCGAAGAAGTGCCCGATGTCCGCGCACGCGGGGTCCGGCTCGCGCCGGCGCGTGTCGGCAAAGGTGGCGCCGGCGAGCACTCCCGCCAGGATGTCGACCATGACCGCCAGCCCGTAGCCCTTGTGACCGCCGAGCTCCCGCGTGGCGCCGAGCGGGGTGAGGTGGCGAGTCTGCGACGCGACGGTCGGATCCGTCGTGAGCTCGCCCTCGGGGCCGAGAGCCCAGCCCGCCGGGATCGGCTTGCCCCAGTTCGCCGCCACCGCGAGCTTGCCGAGCGCCACCGTGCTCGTGGCCATGTCGAGGACGAACGGGTACTCGCGGCTCGCCGGCGCCGCGAACGAGATCGGATTCGTCCCGAGCATGGCCTGGCGCCCGTAGGTGGGCACGACGAGCGGCCCGGAGTTGGTGAGGCTCAGGCCGATCATGTCGTGCGGCAGGGCCATCATGGAGTAGCTGGCCGCCGCGCCGTAGTGGTTCGAGTTGCGGCAGGTCACGAAGCCCACCCCGTGGGCGCGCGCCTTGGCGACGGCGAGCTCCATGGCGAGCGTGGCGGTGTAGTGCCCGAAGGCCTGCTGGCCGTCCACCACTGCGGTGGTCCCCTCGTCGCGGGCGACCTTGGGCTCCGCCGACGGCACGATCCAGCCGCGGCGGTACCAGCGCTGGTACGTCGGGAGCATGCCCACGCCGTGGGAATCGACGCCGCGCAGGTCGGTCCGGACCATGAGATCGGCGGTGAGCTCGGCGACGGCGGGGGGCGTGCCCCACCGGTCGAAGACCGAGACGAGGAACGTCTTCAGGGCAGCGGCAGAGACCAGAAGCGGCCGGTCGGTCATCGGGTCGCGGCTCCTCAGTCCGGGGATGGATGTGTGCGCACGGCCCCGGTCGAGGGCGCGCGGGCGGCCCTCTCGCGGCCGCCGGACCGCCGACCGAGCACGAGACCGGCCAGCCCCCCCGCGAGGGCGGCGCCGGCGACGGGCCAGAAGTCCGTGCGCAGGAACGGGACGAACCCGAAGGGTGAGCGCCGATAGCGGCCTTCCAGACGGCCGGCGAGCAGTCGATCCACCCGATCGGTCGCCTCGCCGAGCAGCACCTCCAGGGTGGCCTTCGCGAAGGCGAGATCGGCCCGCGCCGGATCGCCCACGTAGCCCTGGCCCTTGCGGAGCGGGAAGCTCGGCCGGAGCCGCTGGACCAAGGGGTACCGGGCGGGCGGCAAGTCGCGGTAGCCGGGCTCGACGAGATCCGGTCGGAGCAGCAGCATCAGCGACGTCTCCCACCAGCCGGCGTGGGCGTCGTCGGCGAATGCCCGGCGCTCCTCGGCGGTGAGCGGCCGTCCGAGCGCCGCCTCGATGCGCGGCAGATAAAGGCCGCGAGCGAACTCCCACGCGATGTGCCCGGTGATGGACGCCATGACCACCTGGTGGCGGCGCGAGACGATCGCGGACGCCTCTTCCAGCGCGACCAGATGCCCGGGTCCGGCGTGGCCGTTGGAGACCAGGATGAAACGGAACCCGGCCCGCGCGAACGCCGTGCCATAGTCCACCACGGCGTCGCGCACGACACGCTGGCGCACGCCGATGGTGCCCACGGCCTCGAGCGCGAAGCTGCCGAGAGGGAGCGTGGGGGGGAGGAGCACGGTCCACCCCGGCCGCCGCAGGGCGATGCGCTCCCCGATGCCCTCGGCAAAGTGCCGGGCCGCAAGATAGTCGACGCCGACGGGCAGGTGCGGCCCGTGCTGCTCGAGAGGACTCACGGAGACGATCACGAGCGTCCGCGCCCGGTCGAGCGCGTCGATCGCCGGTGCGGTGAGCTCCTCCAGACGGAGGACGGTCATGCCCGGTCTCCGACCGGCGCCGCGGTGTGCCGCGTGCCGGCGAGGAAGTCCGTCTTGGCGCGCTCCAGCTCCTCGAGGATCGTTCTCCGCTCGACCAGGAGGCGCGAAGCGGCCTGCCGGTGGGTGAGGGCCAGGACGAAAAAGCCCAGCCGCCCACGGAGACGATTCAGGCCGCGCAGGTAGTGGTAGGCGACGAGGCCCGAGAGCGGCAGCGAGACGGCGAAGGCGATGGCCCAGGCGGTGCCGGCGGCGCGCCCCACCAGCCACACCTCGAGTCCCCAGCACAGGGGGAACGCCACCACGCTTGCGAGGAGCCGGATCGTCGCGTAGTCGGTCTCCTTTCGCGCGAACGCACGCGCCAGCCAGCGCGGGAGCAGGTAGGGGAGGGCGTTGACGACCGCCCCGTAGAGGAATACCGGCAAGCCGACCACGGCCCAGCCGGAAGTGCGGAAGGGATGTGTTTCCTCGGCCGGGGCGAGGCGGGCTCCCACGGCCTGGTCACGAACGCGATACTCGGCCAGGGACGCCCGGTAGTGCTGGATCTGGTGCCAGAGTCGCGCGACGCGATCCGGCTCGTGCGCCTTGAAGTGCTCGACGGCCTCGACGATGGCGCGGGACAGGCGGAACACGTCCACCGCCTCCGGGGCGAGGCCGCACTCGGCCCGGAGCTGGCGCGCCAGCTCATCGCGGTAGAGATCCTCGATGGCGCGGACAACCTGGGCGGCGTCGATGCGGTCGACGTGGACGACCTGGGCTTCCATGGCGGCCTGGATCTCGTCGGTCAACCCCTGGACGGCTGCGACTGGGTCCTCCTGGGCGCGGCCGGTGTAGGGACCGAGCGGAATCGGGTTGCCGAAGGCGACGAGGACTCGCCCCCGGAAGGACTTCCGAGCCTCGAACGACAGGCCGACCGGGACGAGCGCGAGCGGCGATCGGGCGGTCCCTGGTCCTGCCGCCCGCTCCGTCTCGTAGTCCAGCGCGATCCGCGCCGCCCCCGTCTTGATGCGCTGGACGCGCGCCTCCGCGTGCGTGGTCCCCTCGGGATAGATCGCCAGAAGGCGCCCCGCGTCGAGGGCCTGGCGGCACGCGACGAACGTGTCGGCGTTCCGGTCGGCGCCGTCCGGGCCGTCGTGCCGGCGGTACACGGCAATCGCGCCGGCTCGCGTGAGGAAGCTCGCGAGGACCGGGTTGCGGAACAGTGACGCGGTGGCCAGGTAGTGGACCTTCCGCGGGAGCACGGCTGCGACCAGAAGGGAGTCGATCAGGTTGTTCGGATGGTTGACGCAGAGGAGGACGGGCCCCATCGGAGGCACGCGCCCGGCATGTCGCACCGTCACGTCACGGAACAGGAACCAGATCCAGAAGCGCGCCACCATCCGGACGAAGGCGTAGAAGCGGTCGACCGGCTCGGCGCGTGACATCGCGGCGATTAGGTTACCACGCGGGTTGGAGGGGTTCGGGACGGCCGGCGGCCCCGGGAAGGGCCTCGGGGCGGCGCTCCGGGCGAGCTCGCGTCCGAGCTCGGGAGGCCTAGCGGAAGAGGTCGAGGCTCGGGTCGCGCAGGAGCTCGCGGGACGAGCCGGGGCCCGTGTCGTAGCGGTAGCCTCGCACCACGGCCACCGGCACGCGATCGAGCTTGCCCATCACCAGCTCGGCCGCCGCGGCCAGCTCGTCCGCGATCGCGAGGATCGTGGCCTGGAGCGTGTAGCCGTGAGCGTCCGGCACGCCGAGGAAGGTCTGCAGCGGCCGGAGCCCGGCGACCCCGATCGCGACGTTGACGAGGCCTTCGCGCCACGGGCGGCCGAACGTGTCGGCGACGATCACCGCGATCTCGATGCCGTGCTCCGCTCGCGCCCGGCTCGCGAAGGCCCGCGCCGACGCGTCGGGATCCTCGGGGAGGAGGCTGGCCCAGCCCAGGCCGACGTTCGACTGATCGACGCCCGCGTTCGCGCAGATCTGTCCCTGGCGCGTCTCGGTGATCAGGATGCCGCGGTCCATCCGGACGATCCGCCGCGACTCGCGGAGGATCACCTCGATCAGACGGGGATCCTTCTTCTGGGCGTGACCGACCTCGATCGCCAGGGACGAGGGCGTCACGTCGGCCAGTCGCACCAGGCGGCCCTCCGCCTTGGACACCGCCTTCTGGCTCAGCACCACGACGTCGCCGTCCTGGAACGGCGTGCCTTGGGCGACGGCGGCCCCGAGCGTGAGGCGCGCGAGGTCGTCCCCTGGCCGGAGATCCGGCAGGCCGTGGATCCCGAAGAGCTCGAGCCGCGGCGCGCGCGGGGGGGGCGCGTCCCCGGGCGCCGTGAGCGCGGCGGCGGCGCGTGTCCCGGGCCCGGCCTGGCGAAGCGCGTCGAGATCCTCGGGTCTGTCGATGTCGAGCCCCGCGCCAGGGAGGGCAAGCACCACGGGCTCGATCCCGCGGGACCGGGCGGCCGCGACGTGATCGGCGAACGACGGCTCGCCGAAGCGGAGCGCGACGGCATCGGGGGGCGCGAGACACGCCGCGTTCGTGCCGAGGCCGCTGCGGGACGGGACGAAGACGGCCGCCGGAGCGGGCCCGCACGCCTCGAGGATTCGCCGCACCTCGTCGACCGTGAGGCAGGGGAGGTCCCCGGGGACGGTGAGGAGAACCGTCGCGCCCCACTCCCGGCAGAGCGCGACGCCTCGCGCGACCGCGGCCGTGTGGCCCTCGCCCTCCGTCTCCCGGAGGACGGCGGCACCCCATCGCTCCGCGACCGCCGCCACCTCCGCGTCGGGCGTGACGACCATGACACGGTCGAGCGGTGCCGAGACGACCGCGGCGAGGACGTCCTCCAGCATCGCGCGCGCCAGCGCGGCGCGGGCCGGCGCCGGCAGCGCGTCGGCGAGGCGCTGCTTCGCCATGGCGAACTGCTTGGCGGGGATCACCGCCACCCTCACCGGACGGCTCCCGCGGCCTCGAGGACGACCTCGGCGAGGCGGATCTCCGCCGCAGCGTCGGGCATGAGCGCGTCCGTCACGACCGGTCGCACGCCCCTCCGCTCGAGCGCGGGGCCGTGGGCCGCGTCTCTCGCATCGAGGACCAGGGTGTCGAGCCAGGGCCGGTAGGCCTCCGCGATGCCCACGGGGGACACCTCGAGGCCTCGGGCACGGAGGAGCTTGGCGGCGGGCCCGCTGACGGCCTGGCCGCCGACGATGGGGCTCACCGCCACCACGGGGGCCGGCGTCCGGGCGAGGGCGTCGGCGATGCCGGGGACCGCGAGGATGGGCCCGATGGACGTCACGGGGTTCGAGCAGCAGACGACGACCGCGTCCGCCGCCTCGACCGCTGCCCGGATGCCGGGCGCGGGCGTGGCCGCCTCGGCGCCCCGGTACTGGACCTCCAGGACGTCGGGCTCGCACCGCTCACGGACGAAGAACTCCTCGAGGCCCAGCCACCCGCCGATCGTGCGGAGCTCGGTTCGGACGGGATCGTCGGACATGGGCACGATACGCGCGGTGACGCCGAGCGCCTCGGCGATCGACCGGGTGGCGGCGGACAGGGAGGCGCCGGCCCGGAGCAGGAGCGTGCGATGGAGATGGGTCGCCAGGTCCGAGTCGCCCAGCCGGAACCACGTCTCCCGCCCCAGGCGATGCATCGCCTCGAGGCAGTGGAAGGTGTCGTCCCGGACGCCCCAGCCCCGCTTGGCGTCCAGGAGCCCCGCGAGGGCGTATGTCACCGAGTCGAGATCGGGGGAGATGCGAAGGCCCCACCAATCGAGGTCGTCGCCCGTGTTGCCGACGATGAAGAGGCGGCCCGGGTCGGTCACGCGAGCGAGGCCGCGCAGGAGCTTGGCCGCACCGGTTCCTCCGGCGAGGGCGACGATCACCGCCGGCCGCGCCGCCGGCCCTCGGCCTCGGGGTCGGGTACGGGGACCGCATAGGTGCCGGGGCGGCGCCAGGCGTGAAGGCCTGACCCCGGCCGTCCGCGAAGGGCAGGCGGCAGAAAGGCCTCGGGCAGGGGCACGAATCCAAGACGTACCCAGACCCGGTCGAGCCCCTGCGGCCGGGTGAAGAGGGTGTCGAGGGGAAGCGCCCGCGCCAGGTCGATCAGGGGGGCGACGAGCTGGGCCGCGACCTCGAGGGGCTCGGCCCCGGTGGGGGGCTCCACGACGACGGGCCCGTGGATGAAGCCGTGGGCGCTCTTGCGCTCGCAGAGGACGCCGCCCAGGATCCGGCCGCCGGCCTCGGCTTCCCAGGCGAGCTCGTCCGCGTCGAGGTCGGGCGCGAACGCGCCGGCAAACCGGAACAGCCCGCGAACCGCGGGAGCCCCGCCCTGGCAGGGCCGGTAGACGACACCCTGCCAGGTGCGGGGCTCCGTGACGATCGGTGTCGGCCCGGCCGCCGGCGGCGAGGCCGGCCGCCGCGCCGACCGCGGCATGTGCCTGGCGCTACTTCTTCGCGCCGAGGATCGCGTCCTTGAGATCCTTGCGGACGCGGATCCGCACGACGCGCTTGGCCGCGATCTTGATCGGCTCGCCCGTCTGCGGGTTGCGCCCCATGCGGGCTTTCCGGTTCGACAGGACCACCTTGCCGATCCCGGGCAGGACGAACGCCCCGTTCTTCTTGGCCTCCCTGACAGCCAGTGCTTGGAGCTCATCGATGAGTGCGACGACCTGCTTCTTGGGCACGTCGAGCTTGTTTGCCAGCGCAGTTATGGTTGCCGCCTTCGTCATGACCTTCGCCATCTACCGCCTCCTCTCAGGGTGTGGTGGTGACGCCACCGCGAAGCGGTGGCTGTGGAGCTTCTACGTGACAGCCTGCCGGGCCGGGCCGTTCCGCGCGCCCCCGCGTGGCGTCCTGGGACTGCAGCGGGGTGAAGCGAAACTGACTCGACGCGGTGAGCCGCTGGTACGAGCCGAACCGCTCATCGGGGTTCTCGACGGCGTCGAGCGGGCTTGCGTCGTCGTCACGGCCGTCGGCATAGAGCTTGAGGATATCGTACGTCGTGCTGCGCTGGGCGGGGATTCGACCGAGGTCGCGGACCAGCCGGCGCAACTCGCGCGGCGGCACGAGCTGGCCATGACCAGCCCCGGCCGACGTCGAGATGCTCTCGTTGATCAGCGTCCCGCCCAGGTCGTTGGCGCCGGCGGCGAGGAGTAGCTGGGCGAGCTTGGGCCCCTCCTTGACCCACGAGCACTGGATGTTGCGCATCGTCGCCCCGAGCATGATCCGAGCGAGCGCGTGGACCCGCACGACCTCAGCCCCGGTGGCGCCGGGGCGGACGTCCGGGATCAGGTGGCGGCGGTACATCGGCGCCTCCTGGTGGATCAGCGACAGGGGCACGAACTCGGTGAAACCGCCGGTGTCCTGCTGGAGGTCTCGCAAGAGCGCCATGTGCCGGACCCAGTGGGCCGGGGTCTCGACGTGGCCGTACATCATGGTGGAGGTGGTCCGGATGCCGAGACGGTGGGCGGTCGTCACGACCTCGATCCACTGCCGGGTCGAGATCCGCCCGCGCGAGATCACGTCGCGCACCTCGTCGTCGAGGATCTCGGCGGACGTGCCCGGGAGCGTTCCGAGTCCCGCCGCCCGCAGCTCGGTGAGGTACTCGACGATGGACATCCCGGACCGTGTCACGCCGTAGAGGACCTCTTCCGGGGAGAACGCGTGGATGTGGAGGTCCGGTAACGCCTCGTGGATCGCCCGGCAGAGATCGATGTAGAAGCGGCCGTCCAGCTTCGGCGGCAACCCCGCCTGGATGCACACCTCGGTGGCCCCGAGGTCCTGGGCTTCGCGTGCCCGGCGGATCACCTCCTCGAGCGGGAGGAGATAGCCCTCCTCCTCGCGATGGTCGCGGCTGAAGGCGCAGAAGGTGCAGTGCTTGATGCAGACGTTGGTGAAGTTGATGTTCCGGTTGACCACGTACGTGACCACGTCGCCCGCCTGGCGGGCGCGCAGCTCGTCCGCGACCAGTGCGAGCGCGGCGAGGTCGCGCCCCCGCGCCTCGGCGAGGGCCAGGCCGTCGTCGAGGGTGATCTCGTGCCCGGCGAGGGCCCGGTCGAGAGCCACGCGGACCCGGGAGTCGAGGGCCGCCCAGTGGCGGGCCGGGAGGAAGGTGTCCGTCACGCCGGTGTCTGTTCCGTTCACTCCTGTGGTCATCCTTCCAGCGGGCGCGGGTGAGTCGTGCATGGTCAGACCGCCACCGGGGTCGCGCGCTCCGGGACCAGCCCGGCCGTGTCCACCGAGGCGAGGACCCGGTCGCGGAGCGGCTCCGGCACGAAGCCCGGCCTGCCGATGTATTCGGGATAGAGGGCGAGGCGCTCCCGGAGACGCGCCCCGGCCGCGGCGGTCGCCGCCTCGAGGGCCTGGAGGTGGGGCCAGGGCGCCTCGGGGTTGATGAAGTCGATGGTGAGGGGCGACACGCCACCCCAGTCGTTCAGCCCCGATGCGATCAAGGCCGGGTAGGTTCCCGGCGAGAGGTTGGGCGGGGCCTGCACGTTCATCGCGGGCCCGAGCAGGAGCCGGGCCACCGCGAGCGTTCGCCGAAGCTCGTCCAGCGAGGGCTCCGGGTGCCGCGCCATCGGGATCGCGGGCTTCGCCCGGAAGTTCTGAACGATGACCTCCTGGACGTGTCCGTAGCGCTCGTGGAGGTCGCGGATCGCCAGGAGCGAATCGACGCGCTCCGCCCGCGTCTCACCGATGCCGATGAGAATGCCGGTCGTGAACGCGATGCCAGCCCGTCCGGCGGCCTCGATCGTCCGGAGGCGCCGCGCCGGCCTCTTGTCGGGGGCGTCGGCGTGCGGGCCGCCGGGCCCCGCCAGCCGTTCCGCCACGGTCTCCAGCATGAGCCCGACGCTGACGTTCCACGGCCGGAGCGCCGCGAGATCGCGGTCGCTCATGAGCCCGGGATTCGCGTGCGGCAGGAGGCCGGTCTCCGTCGCGATGGCCTGCGAAGCCGCCGCGACGTAGTCCATGGTGGTTCGGTAGCCTCGACGCCGGAGCCACTCGCGATGCTCGGGAAACCGCGCCTCGGGCTTGTCGCCGAGCGAGAGGAGCGCCTCCTTGCACCCGAGGCGGGCTCCTGCCTCGCAGACGGCGAGCACCTCGTCCAGCTCCATGGTGCGGGCTCCCGGCTGTCCCGGGTCCCGCTTGAAGGTGCAGTAGCCGCAGTCATCCCGGCACAGGTTGGTCAGCGGGAGGAACACCTTCCGCGAGTAGGTGACCGTGCGCCCCTTGCCGCGGTCGCGCAGCGCCGCGGCGGCGGCCAGGATCTCGGGCAGCTCGTGGTCCGGGGCGTCGACGAGCGCGACACCGTCGGCACGTCCGAGCGCCCGGCCGCTCGCCGCTCGCTCCAGCGCGGATTCGACGGCCGCCGACAGCCTGCGTCCGGGAGTCACGGGCCGGGGCTCCAGCGCACGACGTGGTCGGGGACGATCTTGATGACCGGTCCCCCGGGCGGGAGCGGGAGGGCGCCGTACTGAGGGTACTTGGCCTCGAGCAGGGTCCGGGCCGCCTGCCACTCGGTCCCGCCATCGAGCAGCTCGGCGCGGCCCTGGACCATCACGAAGCGGAGGCGAGCCCAGTCCTCCTCGTAGTGATCGATGAGGAGGGCGACCCGGGGGTTGGCGCGGATGTTCCGCACCCGCTTGAGGCGGGCGGGCGGGGTGCGCTTGGGCTTGGCGTCGATCGGGGAGTAGTACGCGCGGCCGTCCGTCGCGTAGCAGACCGGCACCACGTGCGGGTAGCCGGCGTCGTCGACCGTCGCCAGGCGGGCCACGCGGCTCTGGGCGGCGAAGGTCTCGAGCTCGCTCATCGGGAGGGCGGCGAGGCGCGACGGCTCAGGCGGGGCCGAACCTCGCGGGCGACCCGTCGCATGAGCGCGACCATGGCCGCCGGATCCGGCCGCGGGAAGTCGAAGATGACGGTATCCGCGCCCGCCGCCTCGTAGGCGCGGAGATCGCTCACGACCTTGGCGAGCGGGCCGGCCAGCAGGCGGTTTTCCCCCGTCGGCCCAGCCGGCGGCCTTCCGCGGGTCGGCCACAGGTCGATCGGCCCCCGGAAGGCGACCCGGATCGCGGCCGGGTCGCGCCCGGCGGCCCGAGCGAGCGTGCGGATCCGGGCCACCTTCTCCGCCAGCTCCTCGGGCGCGAGCCCGGCCGGGCCGCGCAGCCCGATCGGGTGCCACGCGTCGCCCAGGAGGGCAGTGCGGCGGAGCGCCGGCTCGGTATGGCCCCCGACCCAGATCGGCGGATGCGGCTTCTGGGCCGGCTTGGGAAACATCGTGACGTCGCGGATCCGGTAGTACTTGCCGTCGAAGCGCGGATCGCTCTGGGTCCAGAGCGCCTTCATCAGGTTGATGTACTCGTCGGTGACCGCGCCGCGCTCGGCGAACGGCGGGGCGGCGACCGCCTCGAACTCCTCGGGCCACCACCCGACCCCCACGCCCACGATCAGCCGTCCGCCCGACATCGCGTCCATCGTGGCGAGCTGCTTCGCGGTCACGACCGGGTTGCGGTAGGGGACCACGAGGACACTGATCGCGACCCGGACCCGCTTGGTAATCGCCAGGAGCCACGCGGCCAGCGGGATCGGCTCGATGAACGGCTGCTGGGCGCCTCCCGGAAACGCGCCCGAGTGGTCGTAGGGATACGGCGCCGACGAGGTCTTGGGCAGGACGACGTGGTCGGAGATCGAGATGACGGAGTACCCGAGCGCATCGGCGGCGCGGGCGAGACGCGTGAGGACGTCGACGCGGGCGAGCGGTCCTCGGCAGGGGAGGTGGAACCCGAGCTCGAGCCCTCGCCGTCGACGAACTGCGCGCGCGCCCCGCTTCACAGCGACCGATCCTAAGCCCAATTCCCCAGGCCATGCAAGAGGCGAAAATCCGGCAGGGTGTCGAAGAGCCGCATCAGAGGCGGCTCCGCGCGACAGCGGGTCACGGTCGCGGTCGCCGCCGCGCGTCCGAGGTCAGGCGACGACACGGAGCGCCTCCTCCATCGCGTCGAGCGTCCAGTCGACGTCGGCCTCGGTGTGCGCGAGCGAGAGATAGAGCTTGGTGTGCGGCAGGGTGAAGATCCCGCGCCTGAGGCACTCGACGGCGAAGCGGGTCGCCTTCACGCCGTCGGCCGCGCGGAGCGCCCGGTCCGCCCCGAGGTCCGCGGCCGGGTCGATGAAGAGCACCTGCGCGAGCGGACCGTCTCCGATCGCCTGGAGCGGGACGCCCAGCCGGTCCGCGCGTCGCGCCAGCCCGCTCCGGAGGCGCTCGCCCAGCGCGTGGAGGCGCGGGTAGACCCCCGGCCGGCGGAGCTCGCCCAGGGCCGCGACGCCCGCGGCGCAGGCGAGGGCGTTCCCCGACAGGGTGCCGGAGAGCGCCGCGTAGTCGAGCGAGCCCTTCCGCGCGGGGTCGGCGGTGGCCATGACGTCGGCCCGGCCCGCGATCGCCGCCAGGGAGAAGCCCCCTGACAGCGCCTTGCCGAAGACGGCCAGGTCGGGCACGACGCCGTAGTGCTCCTGGGCGCCGCCGTAGGCCAGCCGGAAGCCGGTCACCACCTCGTCGAAGATGAGGAGGGCGCCGAGGCGACGGGCCAGCTGGCGGAGACCCTCGAGAAATCCGGGTCGTGGCCGGATGGCCCGCTGAAGCGGCTCGACGATGATCGCGGCGAGGTCGGACCCCGTCGCGATGCGCTCGGTCGTCTCGAGGTCGTTGAACGGGGCCACGAGGACGCTCTCGAGAGCGCCTCGGGGGATGCCGCCGACGTCGGGCCCGGGATGGGGGTAGGGGGCCTCCGACGGCACCCGCCAGTTCCCCACCATCGCGTAGTCGTGGAGCCCGTGCCAGCCACCCTCGAACTTCAGGATCTTCTCGCGGCGCGTGAAGGCGCGCGCCATCCGGCACGCGAACATCGTCGCCTCCGTGCCGGTCGAGACGAACCTGACCTGCTCGGCGCAGGGGACGGCCTGCACGACCGCCTCCGCCAGCCGGATCGACGGCTCGGAGAGCCAGAAGAAGGTGGATCCCCGCGCGACCTGCTCCTGGACTGCCCGGACCAGGGCCGGGTGCGCATGCCCGAGAAGCAGGGGTCCGGACCCGAGGACGTAGTCGAGGTAGGTGCGGCCACGGACATCGACGAGACGGGCGCCTTCGCCACGCGCCACGACGAACGAGAGCTCCGGGGGGAGGGTGTTCTGGCCGAGACATCCCCCGGGGAGGACCGTGCGGGCGGCGGCGAGCAGGTCGCGGGAGCTGGTCTCCAGCGCCTCGAGGTCGACGGACATCGTAAGGCTCCTTCCGAGCGGGTTGGCCAACTGGCGGCCGGCCGGTTGGTCGTACTCTCGACACTAGCGGGCGCCTTGCGAGCCGTCAACGCCGACCTCGCAGGCTGCCCACGGCGTGGGCACGTGCTCACGGAATCGGCACCCGCGCGGACTCTCCCTCGCCCGAAGCTCGCGGATTCGGGACGGATCGCCCGGGCTCGCGTGCGGGCACGCCGGTTGCTTCGCTCACGCCCGACGGCGCGCCCGACACACGAGGTCTGCGCGTCGGGGGACCGGATTGCCGGGGCACCGATTGAACGAGGGACGGCGGCCCGCTAGAATCGACGCGGCCGCATCGAGGCCTGGTGCGGTTCGCTGGCGTCCACGACCGACACAACCCAGTCCAACGGAGGACCTGCATGGCTGACGACGTGAAGCCGCTGGAGACGAAGACGCCGAAGGATGTCATCCACGCGGCCAAGGAGCGGGGGGCGAAGATCGTCGATCTCCGCTTCATCGACGTGCCCGGCCTCTGGCAGCACTTCTCGATCCCCGTGCACGACCTGGACGAGGAGCTGTTCGCCGAGGGGATCGGATTCGACGGGTCGTCGATCCGCGGGTTCCAGACGATCGACGAGTCGGACATGCTGCTCATGCCCGACCCGACGACCGCCCAGATGGACCCATTCTCCGCGGTGCCGACCATCGTGCTCGCGTGCAACGTCAAGGATCCGGTGACGCTGGAGGCGTACACGCGCGACCCGCGGTACGTCGCCCAGAAGGCCGAGCTCTTCCTCAAGCAGACGGGCATCGCGGACACCGTCTTCATCGGGCCGGAGCTCGAGTTCTTCATCCTCGACTCGGTCAAGTTCGACCAGGGCCACAACTTCGGCTTCTATCATCTGGACTCGGAGGCCGCCGCCTGGAACACGGGGAAGGAGGGCCTGGGGTACCGGCCCCGCTACAAGCAGGGCTACTTTCCGGTCCCCCCGATGGACCACTTCCAGGACATCCGGTCCGACATGGTGCTGAACCTCGAGAAGGTCGGCGTCCGGGTCGAGGTGCACCACCACGAGGTGGCGACCGCCGGCCAGTCCGAGATCGACATGCGGTTCGACACGCTGACGAAGATGGCCGACAAGGTGATGTGGTACAAGTACGTCACCAAGAACACCGCCCGGAAGCACGGCAAGACCGTCACCTTCATGCCGAAGCCTCTCTTCCAGGACAACGGGTCCGGCATGCACACGCACCAGTCGCTCTGGAAGAACAAGAAGAACCTCTTCTACGAGGTGGGCGGCTACGCGGACATCTCGAAGATGTGCCTCCACTACATCGGCGGCATCCTGAAGCACGCGCCGGCGCTGCTGGCGTTCATCGCCCCGTCGACCAACTCGTACCGGCGGCTCGTCCCGGGGTACGAGGCGCCGATCAACCTGGTGTACAGCCAGCGCAACCGCTCGGCCTGCATCCGCATCCCGGTCTACTCGCGCTCGGAGGGGGCGAAGCGGATCGAGTTCCGCACGCCCGACCCGTCGTGCAACCCGTACCTCTCCTTCGCGGCGTGCCTGATGGCCGGCCTCGACGGGATCGTGAACAAGATCGAGCCGGGCCAGCCGATCGACAAGGACCTCTACGAGCTCCCGCCCGAGGAGCAGAAGATGATCAAGCAGCTGCCGGGCTCGCTCGACGTCGTGCTCGACAATCTCGAGAAGGACCACGACTTCCTGCTGAAGGGCGACGTCTTCACGCCGGACCTGATCGAGACGTGGCTCGAGTACAAGCGGAAGAACGAGGTCGACGCGATCCGGCTCCGTCCGCATCCGTACGAGTTCGCGCTCTACTACGACATCTAGTCCGGATCCGACCGGGCCGCCGGGCCGGGCGCGCGCGTCGCGTCCGGCCCGGCGTGCCATACTCCGGGCGTGACCCGCTCGCTCGGGCCCGTCCTCCCCGACCGGCTTCTGACGCGCCTGATGGCGCCAGCCAGCGACGCGCAACTCGACCTCGCGATCGTGCTCGCGACCATCGATCCCTACGGCTGGGCGCACCCCGCTCTTCTCTCGTACGCGGAGGTCCTCGCGCTCGACGCGGCGCGGCTCCGGGTCGGCCTCCGCGCCGGCTCGCGCTCGACGCGACACCTCCGTGAGTCCGGCCGGGCGACGCTGGTCTTCGCCGACACGGAGCTGTGCGTCTACGTCAAAGCGGAGGTGATCGCCCTGCCCGGTGTCCGCGGCGCGCCCGACCTCGCGCGGTTCGAGCTCCTGGTGCGGGACGTCCTCGAGGACCGCGCCGAGGGCGAGGAGGCGGGCGCGCGACTGTCGACCGGGTTGACCATCGCCTGGCCGGGAGACCCGCGGGAGGCCGCCGGGCGCTTCGCGCGGGTCCGCGCGGCGCTCCGGGAATAGGATCGGCTCAGGCGCTCGTCTTCAAGCCCATGACGTTGAACGTCGGGACCGGTCGGAGAAGTCCCTTCAGCGTCAGGACCCCCACCTCCTCGAGGTCCGCCACGTCCTCGACGGCCCCCGCGACACGAGACGACACGAGGATCTGGCCGCCCTTGGCCTCGCCGCACAGGCGCGCCGCAAGGTTCGTGACCGTTCCGATGGCGCCGTAATCCCAGCGACCCTCGAACCCGATGGCGCCGATCGTGGCGTAGCCCTCGGCGATCCCGACACCGAGCCCGAGGTCGTAGCCGCGCTTTCGCCACGCGGCCCCGAGCTCCGCCACCCGCTCGCGCATGGCCACGGCCATCCGGAGGGCCTGCTCCGCGGGCCTCGGCACCGGCACCGGGTCGTTGAAGAAGATCATCATGCCGTCCCCGGTGAACCGCTCCAGCGTCCCCTCGTGCGCGACGATGACCTGGCCCATCTCGGCGTGGTACTCGCGGAGCACCCGCATGACCTCCTCCGGCTCGGAGGTCTCCGCGAACGCCGTGAATCCCCGCAGGTCGAGGAACACGACCGTGACCTCGCGGCGGTGGGTCTTGAGGGGATCGTCCGCCCCACCGGCCACGATGAGCTCGGCCAGCTGCGGCGAGAAGAAGCGCTTGAGCCGGCCGAGCCGCTCCACTTCCGCGACCTTCTCGCGGACGCGCTCCTCCAACGTCCGGGTCCACTCGGCGAGCTGGTCGTGGAGCCGCTTCTTCTCGAGGCAGGCGCCGATGCGGGCTCGGAGGAGGGTCGGGTTGAATGGCTTCGGCAGGTAGTCCGCCGCGCCCAGCTCGATGCACCGGATGACGCTCTCGAGCTCGTCCACCGCCGAGATCATGATGACGGGGACGTGCCGAAGCCGCTCGTCGGCCTGGAGCGCCTCGAGCACCTGGTAGCCGTTCAGCTCCGGCATCATGACGTCCAGCAGGACGAGATCGAACGCCTGCGATCGGAGGAGCTCGAGCGCCTGACGGCCGTCGCAGGCGGTCGTGAGGCTCGTGTAGCCCTCGCGGCGGAGGCGCTGGGTCAGGGTGTAGAGGTTGTCCTCGTTGTCGTCGACGACGAGGAGCGCCGCGCCGTCTGGGCTCATGGCTGCGCGGCCTTCGGAAGGAGCGCCCGGATCTTCTCCAAGAGCCTCGGCAGGTCGATCGGCTTGGTGTCGAAGTCGTCGCAGCCCGCCGCCAGCGCGCGGGCGCGCTCGCCCTCCATGGCGTGGGCCGAGAGGGCGATGACGGGGATCGAGGCAGTCTCCGCCGCGGCCTTCAGCCGCCGCGTCGCTTCCCAGCCGTCCAGGACCGGTAGGCTCAGGTCCATCAGGATCAGGGCCGGCGCTTCCGAGGTCGCCATGGCGACGCCCTGCTCCCCGTCCCCTGCGACGACCACGGTGAATCCCGCTCGCGTCAGGCGGCTGCGCAGCATGTACACGTTGTCGTCGTTGTCCTCGACGTAGAGGATCTTCGTCACGGCGCACCCGTCGCGGGCCGCGCCCGCGCCACGACGCTCGCCAGGAGGCGTCCGACCTCGTCCAGGAGCTGCTCGCGCGCCGACGCGCCTTTCTGGAGGATCCGCTCGACCTCGCCGTTCAGGCGGCGCCGGTCCTCGTCCGTGAGGTCCATGGCGGTCAGGACGAGGACGGGGATCCCGCGCGATTCGGGATGTTCCCGCAGAGCATCGAGGAAGTCGAACCCGTTCATCTCGGGCATCATGAGGTCGAGGACGATGACGTCGGGGCGCCGTTCGGCCACCCGGTCCAGACCTTGCCGACCGTGCTCCGCCTGCGCCACCGACCAGCCGGCGCGCTCGAGCGTCTGGCGTATCACCGACCGCGTGTCCTCGTCGTCCTCGATCACGAGGATGTGCGGCGCCGGACGGTCGCCGCAGAGAGTCCGGAGGACGCTCGCCAGGCGCTCGCGATCGATCGGCTTGACCATGTAGTCGGTCGCCCCCAGCGCGAACCCCCTGGCCCTCTCGTCGACAATGGTCACGAGGATCACCGGAATGTCGGCCAGCGCCGGATCACCCTTGAGCGCTGCCAGGACTGTCCACCCGTCGAGATCCGGCATCATGACGTCCAGCGTGATCGCGGCGGGATGAGCCTCGCGCGCGCGTTTGAGGCCCTCGATGCCGTTCGCGGCCGTGATGACCGAGAACCCTTCCTTGACCAGGAAGCGATCCATCAGGTCGCGGACCGTCTCGTCGTCGTCGATCACCAGCACGGGGCTTGCCGCCCACCCCGGCGGCCCGGGCCTCGGCGCGGTGGCGATCGGCCTCGGCCCTGGCTCGATCGCCGCCGGCTGCCCGAGCCGGGCGTCCACCGGGAGGCGGATCGTGAAGGTGGAGCCCTGGCCGGGCGCGCTCGTCACCGTGATGTCGCCGCCCATCATCCGGCAGAGGCGCCGGCTGATCGCCAGGCCGAGGCCGGTCCCACCGTACTTGCGCGTGGTCGAGGCGTCGGCCTGGGTGAATTCCTCGAAGAGCTTCGCCATCTGCTCGGCCGTCATGCCGATGCCCGTGTCCGAGACCGCCATGCTGACCCAGTCTCGGCCGAGTTCGTCCGGCTGGCGCGTCACCGCGAGCCTGATACGGCCACGCTCGGTGAACTTGCCGGCGTTGCTGGCGAGGTTGAGCAGCGCCTGGCGGAGCCGCGTCGGGTCCGCGCGGATCACGCCAACGTCGGCGGGACACTCCACGTCGACCTTGTTCCCGTTCTTCGCGGCGAGCGGCCGGATCGTCGCGACCACGTCCTCGACCAGGGGCGCGAGGGCTACCGACTCGAGCGAGAGCTCCACCTTCCCGGCCTCTATCTTCGAGAGGTCGAGGATGTCGTTGATCAGGGTGAGAAGATGCCGGCCCGCGCGGAGGACGCGCTCGTGCGCCTCGATCTGGTCTGGCTGGGCCGCCGCCTGGGCGTCCTCCAGGAGCATCTCGGTCACGCCGATGATGGCGTTGAGCGGTGTCCTGAGCTCGTGGCTCATGTTGGCGAGGAACTCCGACTTGTGGCGGCTCGCGACCTGAAGCTCCCGGCTCTTGGCCTCGAGCTCGCGGAAGAGCCGGGCGTTCTGGATCGCCAGCGCGGACTGGGTGGCGAAGGTCCGCAGGAGCTCGATTACCTCGGGCGGGAACTCTCCCGGCGCCTTTCGGTTGACGGACAGGGCGCCGATCACCTGGCCCTCCCGGACCAGCGGCACCGCCAGCAGGGCGCGGTAGCCGGTCCGGAGGAGGATCTCGCGGAAGCGGGCCTGGTAGGCGCCTTCCCGGACGATGTCCGGGACCTGCATGGGCTCCTGCCGCGCCGCGGCGCCGCCGATCACGCCCTCGCCCATCCGGATCGGCGTCGCCTGTAGCGCTTCGGCGAGCTCCGGGGCGTAGTCGTGGGTAGCCCGCAGCTGGAACTCCTGGGTCGCCTCGTCGTACTCGAAGATGGAGCCGCCTTCCGCGTTCGCGAGCCGGCTGGCGTGCGAGACGACGGTCTGGAGGACCGTGTCGACGTCGAGCGTGGCGCTGACCGCGCGGCTGACCTCCCCGAGCGCCGTCAGCTCCTGGACCGAGCGGGAGAGCTCCCGCGTCCGCGCCTCGAGCTCCTGGAAGAGGCGGACGTTCTCGATGGCGATGACGGCCTGATCGGCGAACGTCTTGAGGAGCTCGATCTGCGTGTCGGTGAAGGGCATCGCCTCCACGCGGACGACGTTGATGGCGCCGATCGCCGTGTCACCGCGCAGCATCGGTACGGAAACCATGCTGCGGTAACCGATCGCCTTGGCACGCTCGGCGAAGTGTGGGTACTCGCTGCCGCTCTGGGCATCGGCGATCGCGATGACGCGACGCTCGAGAATCGCCTGGGCGGCAACGCTCTTTCGCCCCGGGGGCGCGGGATAGGCGCTGCGGATGGCCTCCAGGCGCTCGGGCGGCAAGCAGCCGTCGTCGGCGACCAGTGTGATCGTTGCCCCGTCGAATCGGAACACGAGGCTGTACAGGGCATCGCACAACCGCGTTGCGCTGGCCGCGATGGTGTCGAACACGGGCTGGATGTCGGTCGGGGAGCTCGAGATCACGCGCAGGATCTCGCTGGTCGCCGTCTGTTGCTCGAGGGCCTCCGTGACCTGGGCGTGGGCCTTCGTCAGCGCCTGGTTCTTCTCCTGCAGCTCCGTGAACAGGCGGACGTTCTCGATGGCGATGACGGCCTGGTCGGCGAAGGTCTTGAGGAGCTCGATCTGCTTGTCGGTGAACGCCCGCGGTTCGCGACGCCAGCAGAAGATGACGCCGAGCCGCGTCTCGTCACGCAGCATGGGGACGGCCAGCCAGGCGCGGTAGCCGAGGGCCGCGCGCGCGGCTTCTCGGACCGGATTGTACGGCTCTCGTAGCACGTCTTCGAAGTGGACGACCGCCCGCTCGAGAATGGCGCGTCCTATCGCAATATCGGGGGTCGGGCGGATGGGGAAGAGGCGGTGGAAGAACGCCAACCCCTCCGGCTCCACGTTGTGCGCGGCAGCGACGTGCAGAAGCTCGCCGTCGAAGCGCAGTAACCCGCCGAAAGAGGCATCACACAGCCTGACGGCGCTGGCGACGATCGAGTCGAAGACCGGCTGGACGTCGGTCGGCGAGCTCGAGATGACGCGCAGGATCTCGCCGGTCGCCGTCTGCTGCTCGAGCGTCTCGGTGAGGGCGCGGTTGCGCGCCTCGAGCTCCGTGAACAGACGGACGTTCTCGATGGCGATGACGGCCTGGTCGGCGAAGGTCTTCAAGAGCTCGACCTGCTTGACCGAGAATGGCCCAGCCTCGGCGCGAGCGACCGCAATCGCGCCGATGGGGTTGCCGTCGCGCAGCATCGGGACCGCCAGGATGCTTCGATAGCCGAGCGCTCGAGCGAGCGGGATGGATGGGGCGGGAACCCCGGAATCGGTCTCGAAGTCCTGCACCTCCACCACGGTGCGGTCGAGAATGGCGGTGGCCACTTGAGTATCCCGGCTCGGAGTCCGGGGGTACACGCCGGCTACCAGTTCGAGTCCCGCCGCGGTCCAATTGTGATGCGCGACCCAGTGAATCAGCGAACCGTCGAACCGGTACACTCCGCTGAGTCGACCGTTACATAGCCAGACGGCGCTCTTCGCGATCGTGTCGAAGACCGGCTGGACGTCAGTGGGCGAGCTCGAGATGACCCGCAGGATCTCGGCCGTCGCCGTCTGCTGGTCCAGGGCCTCGGTGAGTCCCGCGTTCGCGTCCGCCAGCTCCCGCGTGCGAGCCTCGACTTTCTGCTCGAGCGTGGCGTAGGACTCCTCGAGCCGGGCCGCCGCGCGGTTGAACTCCTCGCCAAGCGCTTCCACTTCATCTCCGGTTCGGACCTCGATGCGGTGACGGAGGTCCCCGGCGCCGATCCGTGCCGCTCCGGCCTGGAGAAGGCGGATGGGAGCCACCATCCGCCGGGCGAGGAGGAGACTGGCCAAGACGGAGAGCGCAAGACCCAGCACGAAGATGACCACGCTCCGGAGGATCGGGGCGCGAAGCGGCGCGTAGGCGTCGGCGAGCGGCCGCTCGACGATGACGAGCCACCCGAGAGGGGCGATGGCAGCGTGGGCCGCGAGGATCTGGCCGCCCTGGAGACCCTCGGCGACCGTGCCGCCGTCCTCGGCGCCTCCGGGGCTTCCTGGCTGGGCCGGCCGCTCGGTTCGCGCGTCCCGCACCTGGGGAAGGGCGGAAAGGTCACGGTTCTGACGGGCCAGCCGGAGGTCCGGGTGGGCGAACAGGCGACCCTGCGAGTCCACGACGTACGCGTAGCCGCCCGAGCCGGCCTGGACCTGGGCGATTGCCTGCTGGACGGCCTTGAGGCTGATCTCTGCGGTGGTGACCTCGACGGCGTACTGCCCCACGGGGACGGCGAGGGTCAGGTAAGGCTCGACGCCGTTGCGGAGGTGAACCGGGCTCCAGTACGTCTTCCCCGACCTCGCCGCGAGGAACTTGGGCGCCTGAGAGAAGTCCTCCTGGGTCCCGACGGCGTCGAGTGCCAGGCGGGACACGCGGAGCTGCTCCTTGCCCGAGACGTCGAGGTGGCTAAGCTCGCTGATCGCGGGCACGTCGCGGAGGAGGCGGAGGAAGTCGAGCTCGCGCTGGTCGGCCAGGGCCGCGCCCAGCCCGCCCCGGAAGGCGAGCTTTCCTTGCCCGAGCTGGGCTGCCGCGGGGTCGTCGGACGCGGCGCGGGTGGTCTCGCGCACCTGGCGCTCGACCTCCTTCACGAATCGCTCGATCTGGGCCGCCGCGGCCGTCGCCTTCGCGCGCTCCTCCCGGACGATCGCCCGCTTGGTCTCCTGGTAGGCGAAGTACAGCTCGACCAGGCTGGAGGCCATCAGCACCCCGCCCACCAGGACGAGGAGGACGACGACGTACTTCCGGACGAGCCGGCCCCGCGGCGCGGCGCTCGGCGTCGGGCCGCTCATCGCCGGAACATCTCCGCGCGGAGTATGATCTTCCGCGGCACCGTCACGCCCAGTAGCTCGGCGGTCTTGAGGTTCACGGCCAGCTCGATGCGGTCGGCGCCCTCGACGGGCACGTCGGAGGGCCGGGCGCCGCGGAGGATCTTCGCCACCAGCCCGGCGGCCTGAACTCCCTGGGCGTAGTAGTCGGGCCCATAGGACACGAGGCCGCCGTGGCCGACCCAGAGCGCAGTGGTGAACACGGCCGGGGTGCGGGACTTCAAAGAGGCGTTCAGGATCGCCACCGGGATGTCGAGCGTGGCGATCTCCGGCGCGAGCAGCGCGTCGCCGGGGCGGAGCTCGCCGAGGGCCTGGGCCAGCTCCGGAGCGTTCAGCACCGCCCGCGGCACCAGGTCCACCTTCACGCGTGGTGCAGCATCGCGCGCCCTGACGATCATCTTGTTGGCGGTCAGGTCGCCGCCATAGTGGATCAGCCAGACGCGCCGGAGACCCGGGACCAGCGTCTTCAAGACCTCGAGCCGCTTGGCCGTCAGCTCGGTCTGAAGGCTCGAGACGCCCGTCACGTTCGCGTCCGGCTCGGCGAGGTTCCGGACGAGCCCTGCCGCGACAGGATCCCCGACGAGCGTGAAGACGATCGGGACGGTCTTGGTCGCGTCCTTCGCGGCCTGGGTGGGGCTGTCCTGGCTCGTCACGATCAGGTCGACGCCGCCTTTCACCAGCGCGGCCGCCGCCGTGCGCGTTGCCTGGGCGTCTCCCTCGGTGAACCGGATGTCGAAGGTGACGTCCCTGCCTTCGGCAAGCCCCGCCTCCCGGAGCCCGGCCTTGAGTCCCTCGACGGTCGGGTGAGTCGCCGCGAACGCCTCGTTGAGCACCCCGATGCGGTACGGTCGCCGCGTTTCCTGCGCCTCGGCTGCGAGCGGGCCGATCAGGAGCAGCGCGGCCAGGACGAGCCGCATGCGCCTCTCTCCCATCACCCCGCCACGAACTGGTGGTAGGCGCCTTCCGAGATGCGGGACCAGCCGGCGAGCTGCGCCTGGAACTTGGTAAAGGACGCGTGCACCCTCCGGGCCATGGGGCTCTTCTCAGACTCCTCCTTGACCACCTCGGCCGCGACCTTTCTGAGGTCGCGCAGCACCGGGGCCGGGAACTGGAGGATCTCGACCTTGCCCTTGAACTCCGTCCTGAGCCGCTCCAGGGCGATCGCGTTCTTCGTGTGGTACTCGGCGCTGTTATAAACTTGGGCGGCCGCAGAAGCATGGTCAAGCATCCGTCGCAGGTCCAAGGGGAGCGCCTCGTAGGCTTTCTTGTTGAAGCCAAAGTCGTTCATGGTTCCGGGCTCGTGCCAGCCGGGATAGTAGTAGTACCGGGCGGTCAAATGGAGGCCCAGCTTCATATCCTCGTGCGGCGCCACAAATTCGGCGGCGTCGATCACGCCCCGCTCGAGCGCGGCGTAGATGTCGCCGCCGGGGGTAAACACCGTCGTGGCGCCCGCCCGGGCGAGGACCTTGCCGCCGAGATTCGGGATGCGCATCCTGAGCCCCTTGAAGTCGCTGAACGCGTTGATCTTCTTCCTGAACCATCCACCCACCTGCGGAGCGAACGGAAACGCCGGGCGCGGCACGAGGTTGAAGGTGGCGTAGGCTTCCTCCCAGAGCTTGAGCCCGTCGCCCTGGTAGTACCAAGCGGCCATGCCCGCGGCGTTCATGCCGAACGGGATCGTGCCGAACCACTCGAGCGCGGGCTCCTTGGCGGTCCAGTATTGCGGCGACGCGAAGAAGGCCTCGATCGCGCCCTTGGAGGTGGCGTCGAAACAGTCGAGCGGCGGCATGATCTGACCACCCGGGAAGACCTCGATGTGGAATCGACCCCCGCTCATCTCGTCGACAGCCTTGGCGAACCACTGGGTTGCCCTGAGGTGCATGTCGAGCGACGGAGCGAACGCGGTCGACATCCGCCACTGGACCTTCGGCTGGGCGATCACGTTCGGGGCGTCGACGACCGCCGCGGCTCCCGCGGCCGCCAGCACCCCGCCGGCCTTGACGATGAATCGGCGTCGTTCCATGGTGCTCCTCCCTGCGGTGGTCAGTGTGGGATTCCCGTCACAGCGCCACGAACTGGTGGTAGGCGCCTTCCGAGATGCGGGACCAGCCGGCGAGCTGCGCCTGGAACTTCGTGAAGGACGCGTGCACCTTCCGGGCCATGGGGCTCTTTTCCGATTCCTCCTTGACGACCTCGGCCGCCAGCTTCTTGAGGTCACGCAGCACCGGGGCAGGGAGCTGGAGCACTTCGACCTTGGTCTTGAACTCCGTCCTGAGTCGCTCCAGAGCGATGGCGTTCTTCACGTCAAAATCAGGGAGACCATAGGCCTGCGTCGCCGTCACCGCATGGTCGAGGATCCGTCGCAGATCCACCGGGAGCGCGTCGTACGCCTTCTTGTTGAAGCCGAACTCGGTCATCCCTCCGGGCTCGTGCCAGCCGGGGTAGTAGTAGTACCGCGCGGTGTTCTGCAGATTGAGCTTCATATCATCGTGCGGCCCGACCCATTCGGCGGCGTCGATCACGCCCCGTTCGAGGGCAGCGTAGATCTCGCTCCCCGGCGTGAGGACGACCGTCCCGCCGGCCTTGGCGACGACCTGGCCACCGAGGCCCGGGATGCGCATCTTCAGGCCCTTGTAATCGGCGACGGTGTTGATCTTTTTCCTGAACCATCCCGCCATTTGTGGTGCGGTCGCCATGGCTTGACGCGGGACGAGGTTGAAGGCGGCATAGGTTTCCTCCCATAGCTTGAGCCCACCACCTTGGTGGCACCAGGCCGCCATACCGGAGGGGTTCATGCCGAACGGGACGCTGGCGAACCACTGTGCCCCCGGCTCCCTTGCGGCCCAGTAGTACGGCGCGCCCATGAACACCTGGATATCCGTGCCCTTGGAGGCGGCGTCGAAGCACTCGAACGGCGGGATGATCTGGCCGCCCGGGAAAACCTCGATTCGGAGGCGTCCTCCGCTCATCTCTTCTACCAACTTGGCCACCTGCTGCGCCGAGCCCTGGAGGATGTCGGCCGCCGCGCTCCAGGTCGTAGACATCCGCCACTGGACCTTCGGCTGGGCGATGACGTTCGGGGCGTCCACCACGGCGGCGGCTCCCGCGGCCGCCAGCACGCCGCCCGCCTTCACGATGAATCGGCGTCGCTCCATGAAGCTCCTCGCTCCCGTCGGTCGGTGTGGGGCTTCGGTCACAGCGCCACGAACTGGTGGTAGGCGCCTTCCGAGATGCGGGACCAGCCGGCGAGCTGCGCCTGGAACTTCGTGAAGGACGCGTGGACCTTTCGGGCCATGGGGCTCTTCTCGGACTCCTCCTTGACGGCCTCGGCCGCGAACTTCTTGAGCTCGCGTAGCACTGGCACAGGCAAGGAGAGGATCTCGACCTTGCCCTTGAACTCGGTCCTGAGCTTCTCGAGGGCGATCGCATTCTTCGTCTGGAACTCGGTGAGCCCGTATACCTGGATCGCCGCGGTGGCATGATCCAGCATCCGCCGGAGGTCGACAGGGAGCGCGTCGTACGCCTTCCTGTTGAAGCCGAACTCGTTCATTGAACCCGTCTCATGCCAGCCCGGGTAGTGGTAGTATCGCGCGGTCTGGTGCAGGCCGAGCTTCATGTCGTCATGCGGCCCAACCCATTCGCAAGCATCGATCACACCCCGCTCGAGGGCGGCGTAGATTTCGGCGGCCGGTGTGAGGACAGGCGTGCTGCCCGCTTTGGCGTAAACCTTGCCGCCGAAGGGGCCAACGCGCATTCTGAGGCCCTTGTAGTCGCCAATCGTCGTGATCTTCTTCCGGAACCATCCAGCCATCTGCGGACCCTGGGCCATGCCAGGGCGCGGCACGATGTTGAAGGCGCCGTACGCTTCCTCCATGAGCTTGAGCCCGTCGCCCTGGTAGTACCAGGCGGTCATGCCCTCGGGGTTCATACCGAACGGAACGGTGTGGAACCACTGGATCGCGGGTTCCTTCGCCGCCCAGTAGAACGGAGCGGCCATGAATGCCTCGATGGTGCCCTGGGAAGTTGCGTCGAAGCACTCGAACGGCGGCATGATCTCGCCGCCGGCCCGGACCTCGATCCGGAACCGCCCACCGCTCATCTCCTCGACGACCTTCCCCAGCCGCTGGGCCGAACCCTGCAGCACGTCGAGGGCGGCGGTCCACGTCGTCGACATGCGCCACTGGACCTTCGGCTGGGCGATGACGTTCGGGGCGTCGACGACCACGGCGGCTCCCGCGGTCGCCAGTGCTCCCCCGGCTTTGACGATGAACCGCCGCCTCCCCATGGTGCTCCACGCGGCAGTCGGTCGGGGTGAGGTTCTCATCACAGCGCCACGAACTGGTGGTAGGCGCCTTCCGAGATGCGGGCCCAGCCGGCGAGCTGCGCCTGGAACTTCGTGTAGGACGCGTGCACCTTCCGGGCCATCGGGCTCTTCTCCGACTCTTCCTTGACGGCCTCGGCCGCAAACTTCTTGAGATCGCGCAGCATCGGCGCGGGGTATTGGAGAATCTCGACCTTGCCCTTGAACTCGGTCCTGAGCTTCTCGAGCGCGATCGCGTTTTTCACTTGGAAGTCCGTGAGGCCGTAGACCTGGACTGCGGCGGCGACATGATCGAGCGTTCGTCGGAGATCGACCGGAAGCGCCTCATACGCCCGTTTGTTGAAGACGAACTCGTTCGTCGTGCCGGGCTGGTGCCAGCCGGGGTAGTAGTAGTACCGCGCGGTCAAGTGGAGACCGAGCTTCATGTCGTCATGCGGGCCGATGTACTCGGACGTGTCGATGACACCCCGCTCCAGAGCTGCATAGATCTCGCCTGCCGGCGTCGTCACGACCGTAGCACCCGCCCGGGCGACGACCTTCCCACCGAGGCCTGGAATCCGCATCTTGAGCCCCTTGTAGTCGCTGATCGTGTTGACTTTCTTCCGGAACCATCCCCCCATCTCCGGAGCGCTCGGGAGTCCTGGCCGCGGCACGAGGTTGAAAGGCGCGTAGGTCTCCTCCCAGAGCTTGAGCCCGTCGCCCTGGTGGAACCAGGCGGCCATGCCGGCGGGGTTCAGGCCGAACGGAACGGTGGTGAACCACTGGAACGCCGGATCCCTCTCGGCCCAGAAGAGCGATCCCGCGCTGAAGGCCTCGATCCGTCCCTGGGAGGCGGCGTCGAAGCATTCGAACGCCCCCATGATCTGGCCTGCTGGAAAGACCTCGATCCGGAACCGCCCGCCGCTGATCTCCTCGACGGCCTGCGCCAGCCGTTGGGCCGCCCCGAGCTGTACGTCGAGTGCAGGGATGAAGGAGGTGGACATGCGCCACTGGACCTTCGGCTGGGCGATGACGTGCGGCGCGTCGACGACGGCCGCGGCGCCCGCGGCCGCCAGCGCCCCGCCGGCCTTCACGATGAACCGCCGTCGCTTCATGGGCACGTCCTCATCGCGCCGGGGGAGCCGGCGCACACACGCGCGGGACATGGCGGAAGGGCGCAGTGCCAGGCTTGGGAGCCGCAGCGTCCCTCGGGCGGAGACGGTCGAGGGGCCGCCCAGGGCTGGCAGTTGGGGGCCTCCTTGACCCCCGGGGCCGAGCGTTCGATGCGGCAACCCGAGGAAACCTATTCAGGTTGAACCGCACCAGTGAAGCCACGAACGGTCACCCGCACGCGTGCCTAGCTCGCCTGCCGCCGGCGCATCTCCGCAACCTTCTCGGCCAGCAGCACCTTCATCAGCGACTGATACGGCACGTCCCGGTCCTTGGCCAGCACTCGCAACTCCTGGAGGAGCCGCCGGGGAAGGCGGAGCGTGACCGGCCGCGTCGGGCGTTCGACTTCGGGGTCGAACTCCAGCCGCACACCCGGGCGCGACCAGTCGATCTCGCCGACGCTGTCGTGGGCCAGCCAGTAGTCCGCTACCTGGGCGTCACTGCGCTTTCTGGGCTTCTTCATAGATCCCGTGCTCCTTGCGACTCATCGGGCGTGCCGAGATGATCCGGACCCGGCTCCGGCGTATCGTGAACGCCACGAACAGCGCACGTCCCTCGTTGGTGACGCCCAGCGCCACATATCGCTGCTCGTCGCCCGAGTGAGGTGTGTCGACCTGGCAGAGCGGATCGTTCAGCAGGACTTCCTCGGCCTCGGCCGCCGCCACGCCATGCTTCAGCTCCGACTTGCGCCAGTTGCCAGGGTCCCACTCGAACCCCGACAAGCCACGGATGACCACCTTCACGAAGCTCAGCATAGCGCGGTGGATGTACGGTATCAAGATGTACGTGGCGACAGCCGAGTCTGCACCCTCGTGGAGGAGCGGGACTCAAGGTTACCGGCGTCGTCCTAGCCGAAGGGGAGCGCTCTTGCTCCCTCAATCTGGTGTCGGGCTGCGTCCTGTGGGGCACGAGCCGAACGGAGGCCTCGCGTGATCCGACCGGGCCAGCTGGCATGCGGACCGGGAGGTGGAGACGGATGTTGTCCGCTGACCGACGGCGCGGCGCGCGGGGCAGAGGCTAGTGCATCTCCACGCCACCGGCGACGTTGAGCGCGATGCCGGTGACGTTGTCGGCGCGGCAGAGGTAGACGACGGCCTCGCCGATGTCTTCGGGCGTCTGCTCGCGCCCGAGGGGGGTGGTCTGGCGGACAAAGGCGTCGAACGCCTCGTTGACCGGGACGCCGAGGGACGCGGCACGGGCGGGGGCGACCCCGTCGGTCCACATCGTGGTCCGGAGCAGGCCGGGGCAGACCGCGTTGACCCGGATGTTCGCGGGGCCGAACTCATGCGCCAGGGCCTGGGTGAGCCCGACGACGGCGAACTTCGACGCGGCGTAGCCCGCGGTGAAGGCGCGGCCGGTCTTCCCCGAGATCGAGGCGATGTTCACGATGGCGCCGCCACCCCGCGCCCGCAGCTCGGGCAGGGCGGCCTGGGTTATCAGCACCACACCCTTGACGTTGACGGACATCATGCGATCGAACTGCGCCTCGGTGAGCTGGTCGAACGGCCCGCCGACCAGGACGCCGGCGTTGTTGACCACGATGTCGAGGCCGCCCAGCCCCGCCACCGTCTCCCGGACGAGGCGGCCGGCGTCGGCGGCGCGCGTCACGTCGCCCACGACCCCCAGGGCACGGACGCCGCGGCCCTCGAGGCTCCGCACGGTCTCCTCGAGGTCCGCCGGCCGGGCAAGCCGGTAGGCGACGGCGGGGTCGTGCGCGGCCGCGAGGTCCGCCGCCGCCACGTGGACCCCCTCGCCGGCGAGCGCCAGCGCGATGCCGCGGCCGATGCCGCGCGCTGCACCGGTCACGAGGGCGACCTTGCCGGCGAGCTTCACGACGCCCTGACTATCACCAGTTGGCGCCGACGGTCAAGGTCACCGCCCACTGCGGTCGAGATGGGTATCAGTCTCCCAGGACGCGGCGGCGGAGCAGGCGGAGGTCGAGGGGCACCAGGAGGACCACCATCAGGAGGGAGATGAAGGTGAGGGCGGCCAAATGCGCGGCCACCGGCCCGCCCAGGAGGAGCCCCCGGTACGTCTGCGCCAAGTGATAGAGCGGGTTCACCGCCGACAGGGCCGCGAGCGCCGGGTGCGTGATCGGGAAGTAGGTGCCGGACAGGAGCCCCATCGGGATCACGACCAGGAAGACCGGAAGGTTCATGTGGTCGATCGTCGGGACCAGGGCGGTGAAGCAGAGGCCGAACGCCGCGAACCCGCAGCCGGCCACGAACGCGATCGGGAGCGTCGCGGGGAGCCACGGCAGGTCGAGGTCGACCAGGCCCAGGAGCGCGAAGAGCGTCAGGACGAGCCCGACGATCAGGACGTAGATCGTCGCCAGCAGGGCCGCCCACAGCACCTCGCCCCAGACGACGTGTCTGAGCTCGACCTGGGTGGTGAGCTGGCCCTCCCAAGTCCGCTGGTAGCGCATGCGGATGAAGGCGGCGAAGAGGGCCTGGAAGACGGCCGTCATGAAGGCGGCGTACGCGAGGAGGCCCGGGGCCACGTACGTCACGTAGTCGACGGGCTGGCCGCGCCACTCGAGGTCGGCGACGTAGCCGCCGAGACCCAGGCCGAACGCGAGGAGCATCGTCACGGGCTCGAAGACGGGCGGCAGGAACGCGGTGTGCCAGTTGTGGAGGTAGACCCGGAGATGGCGGACCACGACGGCCCGGCTCTGCCACTCGAGCGCAGCGGTCAGCCAGCGCAGGGGGGAGCCCGCGAGCGGCGCCGTCGTCGCCGTCACGGCTCGAGGGCCAGCTTCAGGAACAGGTCGTCGAGCGTCGGCCCGCGCACCTCGTACCGGAGGTGCGGGAAGGCCCGGGCGAACTCCGCGAGCGCCTCGGCGCTGAGCGCCACGTGCCAGTCGCCCAGGATCGTCGCGGGCTCGCGGAGCCCCCGCTCGGCGAGCCAGGGCACCATCGAGGCCGCGATGCCTGCCGGCGCCGACACCACGACGACGTGCTCGCCGACCGAGTCGCCGAGAACGGCCTTGGGCGTCCCGTGGGCGATCACGCGCCCGCGGGCCAGGACCGTGAGCACGTCGCTCAGGCGCTCCGCCTCGTCCATGTAGTGCGTGGTGAGGACGATCGCCAGGCCCTCGGCGCGCAGCCCGTCGACGAGCTGCCACACGGCGACGCGGGCCTGGGGATCGAGACCGGTGGTGGGCTCGTCGAGGAAGAGCAGTCGGGGGCGGTGCACGATGGCGCGCGCGAGCATCAACCGCCGGCGATAGCCGCCGGAGAGGGTCTCGGGCTTCTGGCGCGCGTACGGGTCGAGCTCGAACCGCTCGAGCAGATGGCCCACTCGCTCGCGCAGCGCGTCGGGTCGCGGCCGGAAGTACTCGGCGGCGATCAGGAGGTTCTGCTCGACGGTGAAGTCGCCGTCGAAGGTGTCCTCCTGGGTGCAGACACCGATGAAGCGCTTGGCGCGCCCCAGGTCGCGAAGGGCATCGCTGCCTTCGAACCGGATCTCCCCGGCGTCGGGAGTCAGGAAACCGTAGAGCATGCGGAGGGTCGTCGTCTTGCCGGCGCCGTTCGGGCCCAGGAGGCCGTGGACCTGCCCCGGGTGACAGGCGAGGTCGACGCCGTCCACGACCCGCCGGCCGCCGAGGTGCTTGACCAGGGCGCGCGCCTCCAGCATTGGGGTCACGGCGCTCATTGTACCGATGCCACGCGTGGGCCGACGCGGGTCGGCGAGCATCGACGGGGGCGGGGAGAACCCGCGACGGGTGCGGAACGATGGCCGGGCTCGCGATCCGAGATTGCTCGCGAGCCGGGGGAGGAGGGTGAGTTACCGGAGGACGGGGCCGCCGTCAGGCGCGCAGACCCAGGATCCGCTCGGCGTTCCTGAGGTAGACCTTCTCCAGCACCGCGTCCGGGTAGCCCTCGGACTCCCAGTCGCGGAAGAGCCGCTCGTAGCTCAGCACCGGGTAGTCCGAGCCGAACATCACCCGGTCCTGGAGCCGGCCGCGGATCTCGCGCTTGAGCGCCTCCGAGAAGTACTTGGGCGACCAGCCCGACATCTCCATCGAGACGTTCGCCTTGTGGAGGCAGACCGCGATCATCTCGTCCTGCCACGGCCACGACGGATGGCAGGCGATGATCGTGAGGCCCGGGAAGTCCGCCGCGACGTCGTCGAGGTGGGGGATCGGCCGGCAGTACTTCAGCTTGAGCCCCATGCCTCCCGGCGTCCCCGCGCCGAAGCCCGTCGTGCCCGAGTGGAACTGGACGGCCTTCCCGAGCGACTGGCAGAGGTCGTAGAGCGGGTAGAAGCGATGGTCGTCCGGGAAGAAGGCCTGGGCGGTGGCCTGGAACTTCAGGCCCATGAGCCCGAGCGTCGTGAGACACCGCTCGGCCTCGCGGAGCGCCTCGCGCCCGCGCCACGGGTCGATCATGGCCCAGCCGCCGGGGAACGTCTCCGGGAAGCGCTGGACGAGGTCCGCGACGTAGTCGTTCGTGAGGGGCGGACCCCCCGACCCGGCGGCGGCGTCCCAGCCGATGATGCAGGCCCGGACGTCGGCCCGCCGGAGATCCTCGACCATCTCCTCCTCGGAGCGCACGTCCGGCCGGAACTTGTAGTAGCGCTCCATCGGCTCGAGGTACGGCCCCCACGCCTCGTACTGCGGGCGCGTGGACAGGTGGCAGTGAACGTCGATCGCCTTCGTCACGGGGTCAGACTTTGACTTCGGGACAACTGGGCAGGAGGAGCGGGGCGAACTGTCTGGAAGTCAAAGTCTGACCCCGTCAGGCGGACTCGTCTTCGGCGACGTCCTGGTGGGCGTGGCAGGCCGTGCACACCCATCGGCGCCAGACGTGCCGCTCGCGATCGCGGCGGAGGTACCAGGGGACCAGGGTCAGGCGGCCGCAGGCGGAGCAGGCCCGGCGCTCGGCGGCGGGCGGGACGGGCGGCGAGAAGTAGGTGCGGCGCTCGACCGGGACGTCCGCCATGGCGCCCTCATGATCGGGAGCGTTCCGAGGTTCGTCAAGGCCGATTTGGTATACTTCGGCCCGGAGGATCCGCGTGCGACAGCTCCGGGTCGGCCTGGCCCAGGTCAACGTCACCGTCGGCGACGTCGAGGGCAACACCCGCCGGGTCCTGGACGAGATCGAGCGAGCTCGCGCCCTCGGGGTCGACCTGGTCGCGTTTCCCGAGCTCTGCCTGACAGGGTACCCACCCGAGGACCTGCTCTTCCGCTCGGCCTTCATCGAGGCGAACCTCCGGGCCCTCGACCGGGTCGCGCGCGCCTCGGCCGGCCTCACCGTCGTGGTCGGCTTCGTCGACCGGCGGGACGACATCATGAACGCCGCGGCCGTCTGCCACGACGGCGAGGTGGCCGGCGTGTACCACAAGCAGTACCTCCCGAACTACGGGGTCTTCGACGAGAATCGCTACTTCCAGGCGGGGGTCGAGACGCCGGTCTTCGAGCTCGGTGAGGACGGGCCGGTCGTTGCGGTGAACATCTGCGAGGACATCTGGTACCCCACCGGGCCGACGACGGCGCAGACGCTGGCCGGCGCGGAGCTCGTCGTCTCGATCAACTCCTCGCCCTACCACGTCGGCAAGGTGGCCTTCCGCGAAAAGATGCTCGCCACTCGCGCCGCGGACCATGTCGCGTATCTCGCGTTCGTCAACCTCGTCGGCGGGCAGGACGAGCTGGTCTTCGACGGGCAGTCCATGGTGTTCGACCCGGCTGGCGACCGGCTCGCCCTCGGGCGGGCGTTCGAGGAGGATCTGATCGTCGCGGATCTCGACCTCGACGCCGCCTTTCGCGCTCGGTTGCGGGATTCCCGGCGCCGCAAGGAGAAGCGGGTGGCGGCCGATCCGGTGCGCCGGGTGCGGCTCCGGGCCCTGCCGGAGCGGCCGCGACCGCCGGTGGCTGCCCGGTCCGCGTCGTCGTTCCTCGACCGGGAAGCGGAGGTGTACGCCGCGCTGGTCAGGGGGACAGGGGACTACGTCCGGAAGAACGGGTTCCGGCGCGTGGTCGTTGGCCTCTCGGGCGGCATCGACTCGGCGCTCACGGCGGCGATCGCGGTGGACGCGCTGGGCCGGGAAGGGGTGGTGGGAGTCTCGATGCCGTCGCCCTTCTCGTCCGCCGCCACGCGGGCCGATGCCCGGCGCGTGGCCCGGAACCTCGGGATCGAGTTCCTGACCCTCCCGATCACGCCCCCCTACCGCGCGTTCCGGCAGGTCCTGGCGGCCCCGTTCAAGGGGCTGAAGGAGGACGTGGCCGAGGAGAACATCCAGGCGCGCGTGCGGGGCACGCTCTTGATGGCCCTGTCCAACAAGTTCGGCTGGCTCGTGCTGACGACCGGCAACAAGAGCGAGATGGGCGTCGGCTACTGCACCCTCTACGGGGACATGGCCGGAGGCTTCGCCGTCATCAAGGACGTCCCCAAGACGATGGTGTACGGGCTGGCGCGCTGGCGGAACGCGCGCGATGACCGGCCGGTCATTCCCGAGTCCGTCATGCGGCGCCCGCCGTCGGCGGAGCTGCGGCCGAACCAGACCGACCAGGACACGCTGCCGCCCTACGAGGTGCTGGATCCGATACTCGAGGCCTACGTCGAGGAGGATCGCTCCCTGGCGGACATCGTCGCCCTGGGGTACGACGAGGCGACCGTCCGGCAGGTCGTCACGCTGGTCGACCGCAACGAGTACAAGCGGCGCCAGGCGCCCCCCGGCGTCAAGATCACGCCCCGCGCCTTCGGGCGCGACTGGCGGCTTCCGCTGTCGAACCGGTTCCGACACCCGTAGACCGGCCCGGGCCCCGGGGCCCCGCGCAATCCGTCAGGCTACTCGGTAAGATTGGCGCTTCGGCGTCAGCCCGTCGTCTCCCGCCCGATGTTACGCCAACGGTACGATTCATAAGAATCACCGTATTCTCGGTAGCTTAGGACACTTACCCGAGGTCGATCCTGAGCTCTGCAGTGCCTCGAACTCCCTGGCACCGGACTTGAATTCCTCAGGGTGTCAGAGACGCTTTCTCAAAATCGAATAGGTAAGCCGCTTCCGACAAGGCAAACCCGCCGCGAGGCGGGGACGCAAAGCCACGGGTCAGCGAGTTCCCCCGGGTGGAGGGGAGTTGACAGCCGGGTTGCCGAAGAAGCACAGGGGGAGCCAGCGGGCTCCTCCGGAAGGCGGCTTCCGGAAGGAGCTGTCGCATGGCTCTCTCGGGCGCTCTCCGGATTCTTGCTTCGCTCGGCGTCCTTCTCCCGGTCATCGTCGGCTGTGCCGGCGTCGGCTACCGGGAGCAATCGACGCTGTCCCATACGCGCTACGCCACGATCGAAAACTTCGGCGACGAGGAGATCACGGCCGAGCAGGTGGACGGCCTCCTCGAGGAGGTCGCCGCGATCCTCGACGTCAGGCTCCGTCCTGGCACGCCCAAGGTCAGGATCATGGTGAGATCGCTGGGGGACATCGCGCTCCTGTCCCGGCGGACCGTAAACGCCGCCGGTCACGGGACCGAGTGCGGCGCCCTGTACTTCGCAGGGGCGAACCTCGTGGTGATTCCCTACTACAGCCGGACGATCCTCGGGCACGAGCTGGCCCACTACGTGACCGATCACTATCTCAAGGCGACGCCTCGCCGGCACTGGGAGCGGATCGCGCAGAAGGTCGAGGACGCGCTTCCGCTGTCGGCGCCCGTGGCTCGCCGGCCCTCCGTGCCCGATGTGGCCGTGCGGGCGCTCGGCGCCCCAGTTCTTGCTCCGGCCAACTAGCTTGGGCGGCCAGGTGACCCTGCTTCGGCCCGCGTGCGCCGTGAAGAAATGCGACGTGCGACTCCATGACGCGCCGATGAGCCCCGAATCCCTCGACGACTGGCAATGGAAGGCCCGGCGCGTCCTCTCGCGGTTCGGGCCGCGCACCGTTCCCGCGCTCGTCGAGGCTCTGGTCGGAGGGGACGACCCCGCCATCCGGCTGTTTGCCGCCGAGTCCCTGGCCCTGCTCGGCCCTGACGCTCGAGAGGCGTCGGACGCGCTCCGCCAGGCGGCAGGCCACGACGAGGACCCTCTCGTCCGGGCGGCGGCGGCGACGGCCCTCGGCGCGGCGGAGGCGAGCGGAGCCTCCTAGGACCACCGGCGGCCGGGGCCACCCGACCCCGAACCCAGGGGCGGTCCGCTAGCGCCCTGAAGTGGGTGCCGTGGGCGAAGGCGGCGAGGGAAGCTCACGGTCCACCACCCAGAGCAAGGCCATCAAGGCGTAGACCAGCATCACGACCTCGGCGTCGCCGAAGTTGTGCTCGAACATTCCGGCGACGAGAAAGCCCGCCACTCCGGCCAGGCTCGCGCAGACGAGAGCCCGCCGCTCCGGAAACGTCCGGCCCGCGCGCCCCAGGATCCGCCATCCCTCCCGGAAGAACACGACCCAGAGCCATATCCAGACGGCGAGGGCCGGCAGCCCGCGCTCCGCGGCGATCTGGATCGGGGAGTTGTGGAGATGACCGGTGCTCGGCCTGATGGCCTCGGGCCGCCGGTAGTGCTGGTACCAGGCGCGCACCTCGCCCGGGCCCACGCCGAGGAGCGGATGCTCCGCGATCATCGAGAGTCCCGAGCGCCACATCGCCACGCGGTCGCGCACGGTCGGGTCCTCCACGTCGATCATGGACCGCGCGCGCTGGGCCATCGGCCCCGGCATCGCCACGGCCACGAGCGCCACCACCGCGACCAGCACCGCGGCGATCCGGGCGGCTCGGCGAGCCGTCAGGACGAGCCCCACGGCGCCCGCGACCAGGCCGAGCCATGCGTTGCGGGAGTAGGTGAAAGCCAGCGCCGCCACGGTGACGGCGGCCCCCGGGAGCATCCACCAGACGCGGCGCCACGGCACGTTCGCGAGGCAGGCGAGGAAGAAGAGCACGCCGAGGAACAGCACGCCGCCGAACGTCATGTAGATGCTGAAGGGCCCGCGGACGCGCTGTGCGTGCCGGCAGATCTCCGCCAGCCAGGCGGCCGGCACGGCCGACGGCCGCGCCCCGCAGAGATAGGCCTGGCCGAGCCCGTAGGCGGCCATGAGGGTCAGCACGACCAGGAAGGCCTGCCACAGCCGCATGGCGTGGCGGGTGTCGTGGGTGCACACGAGCACCAGGTAGAAGGTCGCGATCCTCAGGAGGTCCCGGGCGATCCAGAAGCTCCAGCCCGGATTGCCGGAGAACGCGGCGGACAGGAGCGTGATCCCGACGTAGGCGAGGAAGGGGGATGTCAGGGGGTGGCGACGAAGCGAGGCCAGGTTGGTCCACGCACCGGCGCCCGGCTCCGCAGCGCTGTCGGGTCCCGCCGGGGGCTGCCTGACCAGCGACGACGCGAGGACGAGCACCAGGAGGAGGGTCAGCAGACCCTGAGACGCGCTGATCGAGCACGCCATCGCCACGAAGAAGGCCATCAGCGCGCCATCCCGGAGGGCGGTGGTCCAGTCCCGGGAGCGACCGAGCGGCAGCGGGCGAGGCGCGGCTAGGTCCATCCTGGTCGGGCTCGCGGGGGAAACGCTCAGTCGCCCGACGCGCCGGAACGGCGAGGTCCGGCGGTGGTGCCGGTGGCGGCCGGAGCGAACTGCAGGGCATGCAGGCGGCGGTAGACGCCGTCCTGGCCCACGAGCTCGTGGTGGGAGCCTTCCTCGACGATGCGGCCCTCGTGGAACACGGCGATCCGGTGGGCGAGCCGCACCGTGGAGAGG
Source organism: uncultured Candidatus Rokubacteria bacterium (assembly GCA_963812945.1). GTDB lineage: Bacteria > Methylomirabilota > Methylomirabilia > Rokubacteriales > DASRDR01 > DASRDR01. The sequence goes on from CAWEXD010000008.1 coordinate 1,141,245, forward strand.
CGGTGCGCGATCAGTACCACGGTGCGCCCCTTCGTCAAGTCGGCGAGGGCCTGCTGGACGATGTACTCGCTCTCGGCGTCGAGGTCGGACGTGGCCTCGTCCAGGATGAGGATCGGAGGATCCTTCAGGAACGCCCGTGCCAGCGCGATGCGCTGGCGCTGGCCTCCGGACAGCTTCACGCCGCGCTCGCCCGCCATTGTCTGGTAGCCCTCGGGCAGCCCGGCGACGAAATCGTGCGCGTACGCGGCCCGGGCGGCTCGCTCGATCTCCTCCCGCGTCGCGCCGATCTTGCCGTAGGCGATGTTGGCCTCGACCGTGTCGTGGAAGAGGAAGGTGTCCTGGGTCACGATGGCGATCTGGGTTCGCAGCGACGCCTGCGTGTAGCGCCGGATGTCGATGTCGTCGATGAGGATCCGGCCCTCGGTGACGTCGTGGAAGCGCGGGATGAGGTCGGTCAGGGTCGACTTGCCCCCGCCGCTCATGCCGACCAGCGCGACCACCTCGCCTCGCCGGATGGTCAGACAGATGTCCCTGAGCACCATCTCGCCGTCCTCGTACCGGAACCAGACGTGGTCGAACTGGATCGCCTGGCGGAAGTCGTCCAGCGTGACCGCATCCGGCGCGTCGGCGACGGCAGGCTGGAGGGCGAGGATCTCGAAGATGCGCTCGGCGGAGGGCGTGGTCTGCTGGGCGAGGTTCGCGATGCGGGACAGCTTCCGGACGGGCCCGTAGAGCATCAGGGTGGCCGTCACGAACGAGAAGAGGGTCCCGGGCGTCATGTCGGCCTGGATGACGCGGTACCCGCCGTACCAGAGGATGGCCATCAGGCCCAGCGCCGCGAGGATCTCCATGATCGGCTCGGAGAGCTCGTCGACGCGGCGGTCCTTCAGCGAGAGCTCCAGCAGGCGGCGATTGACCTCGGCGAAGCGGGATCGCTCGTGCGCCTCGCGGCCGAATGCCTTGACGATCTTCGTGCCGGCGAGCGCTTCGTGGAGAACCATGTTCAGCGCCGAGATCTGCTCCTGCGTTCGGCGGTTGATGGAATAGAGCCGCCGGCCCATGGCGCGGATCGTCAGCCCGACGAGGGGGAACGCGATCAGGGCCAAAAGCGTGAGCCGAGGCTCCTGCGTGAACATGACGACCAGCAGCGCGACCACGGTGCACACCTGCCGGAAGGCCATGACGAGGACTTCGGAGGACAGCCGGGCCAGGCGGTTGGCGTCGACCACGACACGGGACATGAGATCGGCGGAGTGGCGGTTCTGAACGAAGGCGAGCGGCATCGCCTGGATGTGGGCGTAGAGATCCTGCCGGAGCGCGGCGATGACTCGCTCGCCGACGCTCGCCATGAGGTAGGACTGGCCGTACCGCCCCACACCCTTGGCCACGTAGACGCCGAGGATGACGAGGGGCAGGAGCTTCAGCATCGTCAGGTCGCGCCGGATGAAGATCTCGTCCATGGCCGGTTTCACGAGGTAGGCGATGAGGCCGTCGGCGGCCGAGACGACGATGGCCAGGAGACCCCCGGCGACGAGCCAGGACCAGTAGGGGCGAACGTACGGAAGGAGGCGCTTCAACGCGTTCACACGCGATTCCGTGCCGGTATTGTAGCAGCGGGCGTCGGTCCGACGGCGCGATTCCGGGACGCGGCCGGCCTGGGCGGGGGCCGGCTCTCGGACGGCGTCAGGCCGTGCGCCCGCGCGAAGCCGCCGGCCGCCCGGTCGGCCCGCTCAGCCCTGGTGGAGGCCGCGGCCCGCCAGGCGCGCGTAGAGGGCCTCGAGACGCTCGACCTTCGCGCGGGTGGAGAAGCCTCGGACGACACGCTGGCGGCCGGCGCGCCCGAGCGCACTCGCCCATGAAGGGTCGGCGAGAAGCCGGAGAATCGCCGCCCCCAGGGCTTCAGGGTCGCGCGGTGGGACGAGCAGCCCGTGCTCCTCGTGTGAGACGAGCTCCGGGTTTCCCATGGCGCGTGTCGCCACGACCGGCGTCTCCATCGCCAGGGACTCGCGAAGCGTTCCCGTGATCCCGAGCCCCACGTGGGAGGCGTCCACGGAGACGTCGCTGGCGGCGAGGATCTCGGGCACGTCGTCCCGGTAGCCCCAGATGGCGACGGTGTCCGCCAGGCCGCTCGCCCGGACCATGGCCTCGAGCGGCGCGCGTGTCTCGGGACGCGCCCCGACGAGCAGCAAGCGCGCGGCGGGGCGCGCCGCGTGGACCCCTGCGAAGGCCCGGAGGAGGTCGTCGTTGCCCTTGGGCGGCCGAACGCCGACCTGGGTCACGAGGGGGGCGCGGTCATCGAGGCCGAGCTCCCGGCGGACGTCCGCGCCGCTCACGCGCGCCGGGTCGAACCGTGCCGTATCGGTGCCCGAGTAGACGACCTCGATCTTGGCCGCCGGGAGGCCCTGCCGCGCGAGGTCGTCCTTGATCGCCTGGCAGACGGCGACGACGGACGCGACGAGGCGGCTGCCGTCCACCCACCGGCTCACCGGGGCCATCGGAAAGCTGACGCCGCGGTTGACAACCAGGGGTGGCCGCGGACCGAGGGCTCGCGCGAGCAGCGTCAGCGTGCGTCCGCCGCCCTTGTGGGCGTGGACGACCTCGATTCGCTCGCGGCGAAGGACGCCCGCGAGCCGCGCGGCGCCGACGAGGTCCGCCGGCCCCCGAAAGAACCCGTGGTGGACGAAGCCCGCGGCGCGGGCTTCCTCGGTCCAGCGCTCGCTCGGGCGAGTCACGACGAGCACGTGGTGCCCGCGGGTGGCGAGGTCGCGGGCGAGGTCCCGCAGCTGGATGGCCGCGCCGGTGTAGAAGTCGCCCTTCGGATAGATCTGGAGGAGGCGCACGGTGGACCCGTCGACCCCGCCGGTCGGCCGACGCCGCCCCGGCGAGGGGACGCTCAGGATCGGGCTACGGTCCGGCGCACGGGCATCGGTGGATGGCCATCAGTCGCGGACGGTCGGCAGGCCCGACTGGACCCAGCCGGTCATTCCGCCCCACACGTTGACGAGGTCCGTGAACCCCTGGCCGAGGAGCATGCTCGCGACGAGGCTCGAGCGGACCCCGCCGGCGCAGGTGATCGCGATCCGGCGATCGCGGGGAAGCTCGCCCAGCCGGGCTCTCACCTGGCGCATCGGGATGTGACGGGCGCCCTCCACGTGGCCGTCGGCCCATTCGACCGGCTCGCGCACGTCGAGGACCAGCAGATCCCGCTCCTCGGAGAGTCGCTGGGACAGCGCGGCCGGAGTGACCTGGGGCAGGGTGCCGACCGGCAGACCCGTGGCCCGAGCCGCGTCCGCGCCGGTGAGGTAGCCGGCGACGTCGTCGAGACCCACGCGGGCGAGCGCGGGCACCGCCCGGGCGATGTCGACGCCGGTCTCGACCAGGAGGACGAGCGTCGCGCCAGCCGGGACGAACCAGGACACTCGCTCCGCGAACTGGGGCCCGTCGACCCACGCGTTGAGGCTCCCGGCCACGTGGCCGGCTCCGAAGGCGCGAGGATCGCGGCAGTCGACGAGGATGGCGCCCGCCGCGAGGCGGTCGCCGAGATCCTTGGGCTCGATGCGGACGGGTGCGGGACGGTGCGACATCAGGATCCCCCGGTTCTCTTGGATGATGCGGTCGCTCGGCGATGGCAGCGGCGAACGTGAGGCATGCTGGCGCTGATCATGTGGCCGCCCTGTCCCCGTGGGTGCTGCCGTCCGCCGTGAGCCCGTGGTAGCTGCCATGGAAGTACACGAGGGGCCGCCCCCCGCCGGTCGTGGCGGCCTCGACCCGGCCGATGAAGATCGTGTGGTCGCCGGCCTCGTACGTGTTCACCACCCGGCACTCGAGGCTGGCCAGGGCGCCGTCGAGGAGCGGCAGGCCCGTTTCTCCCTCGTGACAGGGCACCCCGTGGAACTTGTCACCGCCGGACTCCGCAAACCGGCGGGAAAGCGTCTCCTGCTCCCGACGGAGCACGTTGACGGCGAACCAGCCGTGGGCCCGGAAGGCCGGGTGAGCCGTGGCCGCGTGGTCCACGCACACGAGCACCAGGGGAGGGTCGAGGGACACGGAGGTGAAGGCGCTGGCCGTCAGCCCCGAGGGGCGGCCTTGCTGATCGCGGGTCGTCACGACCGTGACGCCGGCCGCGAAGCAGCGCAGCGCGGTCCGAAACTCCGTCGGGGTGAGCGCCATCGGGCCCGCGATGACCGTACCATGCGCCTTCGCGGCTTGACAAGGGTCGGACCATTCTCCTACCTTGTCCCTACTCCGCAACGGCGCGACCTGACGGACCGGTGCGTCACACCCAGCCGAACCTAGGAGGCACGCAATGGAGCACGAAGGGCGAAACTCGGAGACCCGAACCGTCGAGGCGCTGGTGAGCGCGTTCGAGCAAGGCGCCGTGTCGCGGCGCGAGTTCCTGCGTCGCGCGGGCCTGCTCGGCCTGACCGTCGCGGGCGCGGGGGCCCTGGCCGACGCGGCGGCGCCGGCGCGCGCGCGGGCGCAGACGACCCAGAAGCGAGAGTTCGTGTTCGCTCAGGGCGGGGACATCTCGAAGTTCGATCCCCACTACTCGACCGGGCAGAACGACATCCGCATCAGCTTCAACACGTTCGACAACCTGGTGAGCCGGCACCCGGACGACAAGCTCTACCCCGCCCTGGCGACCGAGTGGAAGGCCACCGGGCCCACGACGTGGGAGTTCAAGCTCCGCCAGGGGGTGAAGTGCCACAACGGAGACCCGTTCACCTCGGCGGACGTGAAGTTCAGCATCGAGCGGATTCTACGACCCGACGGCCAAGACTCTGGTGGCGACCGTCTTCCCGCTGGCCTCGCGTCGAGGCGCCGGATCCCTACACGGTGGTGTTCCACACGAAGCAGCCGGACGCCCTGTTGCCGGCGCGCCTCGCCTTCTACGGCGGCCAGATCATCCCGAAGAAGTACGTGGAGCAGGTGGGCCCGGACACGTTCAACGCGAAGCCCATCGGCACCGGGCCGATCCGGCTGGTCTCGTGGACCAAGGACGACAAGGCGGTCTTCGACGCGAACCCGGACTACTGGGGCGGCAAGATCGACGTCGACCGGGTCGTCCTGCGCTCCATCCCGGAGATTGACGCCGCGGGTGGCCGCACTTCTCAAGGGTGAGCTGGACGCCATCGTGGGTCTGACCGCGGACCACTGGGACCGGGTGAACCAGAACGCGTCGACCTACGGCAAGAGCGCGCTCTACGGCGGCCTGTACGTCCTGGGTGTGAACTCGAAGGTGCCGCCCCTCAACAACCCCCTGGTCAAGCAGGCGATGTCGCTCGCGGTGGACCGCGAGGCCATCGTGAAGGAGCTCTGGCGCGCGCGGGGTATCGTGCCGAACGGCCCGATCGCCAAGGGCGACAACCACTACGACGCCTCGCTCCCGCCGCTCGCCTACAACCCGGCGGAGGCCAAGGAGCGGCTCAAGAAGGCCGGCTACAAGAACGAGCCGATCATCATCGAGACCACGGCCGGGTTCATGGCGAACGACAAGCCCATGTCCGAAGCGATCGCGGCCATGTGGAAGGACATCGGGCTCAACGTGGTCGTCGAGGTCGTCGAGTCCTCGGTGCGGGCCCAGAAGAACCGGGAGCGGACGTTCAAGGGGCTCTGGTGGTCGGATCCGACCTCGACTCTCGTGACCCCGACGGCATGATGTGGCGACTGCTCGCTCCGGGCGGGATCCAGGACTACTGGCGGCATCCGGAGTTCGACGAGCTCGGGCAATGCCGCGCGGCTCTCGCTCGACGAGAAGTTCCGCGGCGAGGCGTACCGCAAGATGACGAGGATCTTCTTCGAGCACAACCCCTGGATCATCGTGATCCAGCCGTTCGAGGACTACGGGCTGCAGAAGTACGTGGAGTTCACGCCGAACTCGAACCAGCGTTCGAGATCCGGCGCTTCAACCTGAAGCTGCGGCGCGCCTAGCGCCGCGACGGCAGCCGGCCGGTCCCGGGGTCTGCCGCTCCGGGACCGGCCGTTCTCGTCCATGCGCGGCTTCGGCGGCTTCCTCGCCTACCGGCTCTTTCGGACCCTCGTCGCCCTCTGGCTCGTCTCGACGGTGGTCTTCGTCGTGATGCGGCTGTCGGGGGACCCGGTCCCGCTCCTGCTGCCGCCCGACGCGCCGATCGCCGAGATGGAGCGCGTCCGGCGCGACCTCGGGCTCGACCGGCCGATTCCGGTGCAGTACGGCATCTACCTGGGCAACGTCGTCCGCGGCGACTTCGGGCGCTCGATCCACTTCCGGCAGCCGGCGATGGACGTGGCGCGCTCCTATCTCCGGGCGACGTTCGAGCTGGGCCTGGTGGCGTTCGTCATCGCGGTGGTGGTCGCGTTCCCGATCGGCGTCGTGTCGGCCGTGCGCCGGAACTCGCTCCTCGACCACGCGACGATGGCGCTGGCGCTCGTCGGGCAGTCCGCGCCGACGTTCTTCATCGGCATCCTGTTCATCCTGACCCTGTCGCTCCGCCTGGACCTGTTCCCGACCTCGGGACGGGGGGACTGGCGCCATCTGGTGCCTCCCGGCGCTGACCCTCGGCGCCTTCACCATGGCCTCGATCGCGCGGATCACGCGCTCGGCCGTGCTCGAGGTCCTGCGGGCGGACTTCGTCCGGACCGCCCGGGCCAAGGGCGTGACGGAGCTCTGGGTGGTGGGGAAGCACACCCTCAGGAACGCGGCGCTGCCGATCCTCACGATCACGGGTCTCCAGTTCGGGACGCTGCTCGGCGGCGCGGTGGTCACGGAGACCGTATTCGCCTGGCCGGGGATCGGCCGGCTCGCGATCCAGTCGATCTACAATCGCGACTACCCGGTCGTGCAGTCGACGGTCTTCATCGCGGCGGTGCTCTTCATCGCGATCAACCTGGTGCTGGACGTCCTCTACGGCGTCCTCGACCCGCGGGCGCGGGCGTGAAGGCGGCGGGGGCCGTGCCGGCCGACGCCCTGGTCGTGACACTGCCTGCCCCTCCCGCCGCGCGGCGGCGCCTCCCGTGGCCGCTCTACGCCGCCGGCGTGTTCGTCGCGCTGCTCGCGGTGATCGCCATGGCCGCGCCGCTCCTGGCCCCGCACAACCCCGAGCGCGGCTCGCTCCGGGCGCGGCTCAAGGGGCCCACCCTCGAGGCGCCGGACGGCAAGGCGCATCTCCTCGGCACCGACCATCTCGGCCGTGACGTGCTGTCCCGCATGGTGTTCGGCACGCGAGTGTCGCTCACGATCGGCTTCGCGGCGGTGGCGGTTGGCGGCGTCGTCGGGGGGCTGCTCGGGCTCCTCGCCGGGTTTCGGGGCGGGTGGGTGGACGAGATCGTGATGACGGTGGCGGACGCCCAGCTCGCGTTCCCGTTCATCCTGCTCGCGATCGGGATCATCGCGGTCCTGGGCCCGTCGTTTCCCAACCTGATCATCGTGGTCGGGCTCTCGGGGTGGGTGACCTACGCCCGCGTGCTGAGATCGCAGGTGCTGTCGCTCCGTCAGCGGGACTTCGTGAGCGCGATCCTCGGCCTGGGCGGGTCGGTGCCGCGCGTGCTCGTCCGGCACATCCTGCCGAACGTCGCGTCGACCTTCATGGTCATCGCCACGCTCGAGCTGGCGCGGGCGATCGTGCTGGAGGCGACGCTGTCCTTCCTGGGCCTCGGGATCCAGCCGCCGACGCCGTCCTGGGGCGGGATGATCCACGAGGGGCGCGAGTATCTCGACACGGCCTGGTGGATCTCGGTGTGCCCCGGCGTCCTGCTCATGCTGACCTCGCTCGTCGTCAGCCGGACCGGGGACGTGCTGCGCGACGTGCTCGACCCGACGCTCCGCGGCGAGTCCTGAGCTGGCGCGCCCGGCGATCCTGGTTGCCCGGGCGGGTCAGGCGGCCGACGAGGCGGGAGCGAGCGCGGCGAAGCGCTCGTCCGCAGCGGCGATGGCATCGGCGAGCGCTGCGCGGGCCCGGCCGCCGAGGCTTTCAGCGAGCGCCGTGAGGGTGCGCACGACCGGTGCCCGGCGGGCGTTGCCGGCCATGGTGCCGATCCGCCAGACCCGGCCGGCGAGGGCGCCGAACGCCCCCATGATCTCGATGCCGTGCGCCTCGAGGAGGCGGGCGCGGAAGCGGCGTCGTCGACCGCCTGCGGCACGTCGACGGCGGCCAGCATCGGCATCTTCGCCGGGCCCGGCGGCGGACCGTAGAGTTCGAGGCCGAGCCTGACGAGGCCCGCGACCATCGCCTCGCCGGCGGCTCGGTGCCGGGCGATCCGGACATCGAGCCCCTCTTCGAGGACGATCCCCAGCGCCTCGCGGAGACCGTAGACCATCGTCGTCGGCGCCGTGTGGTGGTTCAGGCGCTCGGAGCTCCAGTAGCGATCGAGCTGGGTCAGATCGAGGTAGTTCGAGCGGATCGGGCTCCGGCGCCGAGCCATCCGGGCGGCGACCGCGTCCGTGTAGGTGACCGGGGCGAGGCCGGACGGACATCCCAGGCACTTCTGCGTGCCGGCGACCACGACGTCGAGCTGCCAGAGGTCGGTCTCGAGCGGCGCTCCCGCGAACGAGCACACGGCGTCCACGATCACCGGCGTCCCGCGCGGTGAGCGACGGCGGCGATCTCGCGGACCGGGTTCAGGACGCCGGTCGACGTCTCGGCGTGCACGATCAGCACGGCCGCCGCCGGCCCGGCGCCCAGGGCCGCCCGACGTCGTCTGGGTCCACCGGCTCGCCCCACGGCGCCCGCAGGACCGCGACCTCGGCGCCCGCGCGGCGTGCGATCTCCTCGAAGAGGAGGCCGAAGCGGCCGTTCTCGACGACCAGGACCCGCTCCCCGGGCTCGACGAGGCTCGACGACCGCGGCTTCCATGCCCGCTCGGCTCGTTCCCGGGACCGGGAACGCGCAGCGGTTCCGCGTGCGGAACACCTGCCGGAGACGCTCCTGCGTCTCGCCCATGAGAGCGGTGAACGCGGGGTCGAACTGCCCCACGAGTGGCGTGGCCATCGCCCGGAGGACCCGCGGGTCCGGATTCGTCGGCCCCGACCCCATGAGCAAGCGGGTCGGGAGCTCGAGATCAGCAGACATACTCCGGGATCCGGCCCGCCTGCCGGGCCGTCGGCAGGTGCGGCCGCGCGAGGTTCCGCCGGTGCTCGAGGAGCAGCCGCGCGATCTCCTTCACCACGGTCACCAGGGGAACGGCCGCCACCATGCCGAGCAGCCCGAGGGTGTGCTCGCCGACGAGGATCGACACGAGCACCAGCATCGGGTGCATGTGGACGCTCCCGCCGATCGTCACCGCGGCGACCACGAGGTCGTCGAGGATCCGGATGATGACGAAGACCGCGACGATCCAGCCGATCCGGTTGAAGGGCAGCCCGTTGGCGATCGCCACGATGGCCGCCACGCCCACGCTCAGGATCGTCCCGAGGTACGGCAGGGGGTTCACGAGCGCGGTGAAGGCGCCGATCAGCCACGGGTAGGGCGCCCCGACGAGCCACAGGCCCAGCGTGGCCATCGCGCCGATCACGATGGCGTCGAGCGCGAGGCCCCGGAGATAGCGGCCGATGATCCGGTCGATCTCGCACCACACGGCGACGGTCGTCTCGATGTGGGCCGGCCGCAGCCGATCGATCAGGTACGCCACCATGCTCCCACCGTCCCGGAGGAAGAAGAAGGCGAAGACCGGGGTGAGGGCCACGATGAAGGCGACCAGCCCGGCGTGGGCGAGGAGCTCCTGGGGATCGCCGAGACTCTGCTCGATGAGCGCCAGCAGCCAGCCCTCGTGCCGCGGCTCCTTCGGGAGAAACCGCTCCACCTGGGGGTAGCTCCGGAGGAGCTCCGCCTGGAGCCCGTCGATGCCGCCTTCGAGCGTGTGGGCGAGACCGGGGAGGTTCGACCAGAGCGCCGTGACCTCGGCGCGGAAGCGGCGCGCCACGAGGATGAGCAGGGGGACCACGATCAGCACGAAGCCGGCGAACAGTGCGATCACGGCCGCGGAGCGGCGGACGCCCACGGCTTGAATCCGCACGACCAGGGGGTTCAGGAAGTATGCGAGGAGAGCGGCCAGGGCGATCGGGATCACGAGGCCGTGCAGGAGGTAGCCGAGGCCGACGACGATCGCGACGATCGCGAGCCACGCCATGGGCGACGGGCCCGGAGCCGGTCCGCGGTGCACGGGCGCCGCGGATAGCGTGGACGGCGCGGTCGGCTCGGGGACGGGGGGGCCCTCGCTCACTGGGCTACCCTGGCTCCGCGGGGGTTGATCGGACGGCCTTCGGCCTGTGGGCTCACAGGACTACCCTTGCTCCGCGGGAGTCGATTCGACGGCCTTTGGACGGCCTTCGGCCTGTGGCGGCCTGTGGGCTCACCTCGGAACCTCCAGCGGTTGTCGGCTCACCGGGCCGCCGGCGGCGCGACGCCGGCGCCGGCCGGTGCTGCCGCGGGCGCCGCGGCCTCGACCTTGGCGCGGGTGACGTTGGCGGCGCGTACGTACCCCGCCAGGAGCCGCAGAAGGTTCTTCGCCACCACGAGCGCGATCCCCCGGTCTCCGGCCACGAGATCCTCGAAGTGGCTCCGGTAGAGGATCAGCAGCCGGGTCGGCGTCGTCGCGGCGGCAGTCGCCGAGCGAGGGAGATCGTCGATCAGGGCCAGCTCGCCGAACGCCGTCCCCGGTCCGAAGGTGACGATTCGCTGCGGGCCCTGCGCGGTCTCGCGCAGGACCTCGACCTCGCCGTCCAGGACGACGAACAGCCCCTTGCCCGGATCGCCCTCCGTGAACACCGCTTCCCCGGGCGCGTAGGCCTTCTCGAAGAGCTGCACCGCGATGCGCGCAAGGAGGCGGCGGGGGAGCCCGGCGAAGACAGGGGTGCGGCCGAGGATGCCCACGCGGCGCGCGTGCTCCGCGTCGCGAACCCAGCCGAGCCACCGCGGCAAACGTTCCAGCATCGGGCGCACTATAGCAATCCGGGCGCCATTCTGTCATGGAACTCGTGCAGGCGGCCGCCGCGTCCCGGAAGGCCCGGTCGGCTGGTTCGGCTCGGGCGCCGTGTGCTAGGATGCCGCGAGTCCATGACCAGAACGCCCCTCGGTCGCGCCGTGGCGACGCTCGCGGCCGTCCAGACTGTCGCGTGGCGGCGGGGCGTGTCGGCCGCGGTGGTCCGGGCGGAGTGGGCCCAGGCCCGGGCGCGCGAGGAGCGCCGTCGAGCCGACCCGGGGACGCCGCTCGGCGGCCGCGCGGTCTCGCGGCGCGCGTTTCTCGCCGGCGCCGGCGCCACGGCGGCCTGGCTCGCGTCTCGCCCCGATTGGCTCGAGGGCGCGACGCCCCCGGCGTCGAAGAAGGCGCCGGCGCGGAAGCCGCCGGCCGTCGTCGCCGTCGTCGGCGCGGGCCTCGGCGGGCTGTGCGCCGCCCTCACGCTCCACGACGCCGGCGTGGCCGCCACCGTGTACGAGGCTGCCCAGCAGGTCGGCGGGCGGGTCCACTCGAACGGAGGCTACTGGCGGGACGGCCAGGTGAGCGAGTGGTGCGGCGAGCTCATCAACACCGACCACCAGACCGTCCTCCGCCTGGCCCGGCGCTTCGGCCTCCCGACGGTCGACCTCCACGCCGGTCAGGCGGCGGGGGCGGAGGACGCCTATCACGTCCTGGGCGCCCTCTATCCGGTTGCCGACGCGGACCGGGACTTCCGGGCCGTGTACCCCCTGCTCAAGCGGGACCTCGACGCGGCGGGCGACGAGACGACCCATCGCACCAAGACCGCGGCGGGCGTGGCCCTCGACCGGATGAGCATCCGGGAGTGGATCGACGCGCGCGTGCCGGGGGGTGTGTCGTCCCGGCTCGGCCGGCTCCTCGACGTCGGATACGCGCTCGAGTACGGCGCGGTCACGACCGACCAGTCCGCGCTCAACCTCGTCTACCTGCTGGGAGAGCAGCCCCCGGGCGGACGTCTTTCGCTCACCGGGCTTTCCGACGAGCGCTTCCGGATCGCCGGGGGCAACGATCGCCTTCCCAGGGCCGTCGCCGCGCGGCTGCCGAAGGATTCGCTCCGCCTCGGGTGGCGTTTCCGGGCGCTCGCGCGGGAGGCTGACGGCCGGATCGCGCTCGACTTCGAGACCCCCGACGGGGCGAAGAGCGTCCGGGCCGATCACGTGATCCTGGCGCTGCCGTTCGCTGTCCTCCGGGGCCTCGACTACGCGCGGGCGGGCTTCGATCCGCTGAAGCGCCGCGCCATCGAGGAGCTCGGCATGGGGCGGAACTCGAAGCTCCACCTCCAGCTGTCGCGCCGCGCCTGGCGGCGACCCGACGCGGCGCGCCCGGGCACGGGCGTTGTGGCCACCGATCGCGGCCCGCTCTTGACCTGGGAGTCGTCGCGCGGCCAGTCCGGCGGGAGCGGGCTGCTCGTCTGCTACGGCCTCGACGATGCCTCCGGCGCGGTTGCGGCCCCGCTCCCCTGGACGGACGCGAGCGCCCACACGCACGTGGCCGACGTGGCGCGATCCACGCTCGCGGCTCTCGAGCTGGTCTGGCCCGGCGTCACTCCAGAGTGGAACGGACTCGCGACGCTCTCGGTGCCGTTCCTCGATCCCAACGTCAGCGGCTCCTATTCCTATTACCGCGTCGGGCAGTACCACACGTTCGGCGGGTACGAGGGGGTCCGGCAGCGCAACGTCCACTTCACGGGCGAGCACACGTCACCGGAGTTCCAGGGCTTCATGGAAGGAGCTGCCGCCGAAGGGGTGCGCGCGGGCCGGGCGGTCCTGGCCGATCTCCGCCCGGCGCCCCGCTCGGCGCCGAAGAAGCCCCGGCGATGACCCCGGCGCGGCTCCTCCGGACCGTGACGCCACGCACGACTCGCCGCTGGGCCGGGGCCGGCCGGCTTCCGCGATGAGCGACGGCAAGCTCGTCTCGCTGGCGCACGCGGCGGCGCTGGTCGCCGACGGGGACCACATCACGATCGGCGGCGTGATGCTTCATCGGATCCCCGCGGCGTTCGTGCGGGAGCTCGCCCGGCAGGGCCGGCGAGGTCTGCGCCTGTCGAAACCCTCGCCCTCCTACGACCTCGACCTCCTCTGCGCCGCCGGGTGCCTCGCCGAGGTTGACGCCGGCGTCGCGTCGTTCGAGTCGGCGTTCGGCGGGGCCCTGCCCGGCTACCGTCGCGCGGTCGAGACGGGGCTCGTCCGGGTCCGGGAGTTCTCCTGCGTGGGCGTGATGACCGGGCTGCGTGCCGCGTCCCTGGGCGTGCCCTTCGAGCCCGTGCCGGGATTCGTCGGCACCGACCTGCCGGACACTGCCGACTTCCGGACGGTGAAGGACCCGTGGACGGGCACCGAGATCTACGTGGTGCCGGCCCTCCGGCCCCGCTGGGCGATCCTGCACGTCCAGGAGTCGGATGTGAGAGGCAACGCGCGGATCTTCGGCTCGCCCGGTTACGACATCCTGATGGCCCAGGCGGCCGACCGTGTGATCTTGACGGCGGAGCGGATCGTCGCCTCCAGCGAGCTGGCCAAACTGCCGGAATTGACCGTGATTTCAGATCTGGTGGTTGCGGCGGTGGTGGAGATGCCCGGAGGCGCGCAACCCGGAGACTGCTCGGGCTGCTACGAGGTGGACGACGCGGGCGTGCAACGCTACCTCGACGCATCGCGGAGCCTCGATGGCCTGCGCGCCTACCTGGAGTCGGTCCTCTGACGCTCACGCCGGCGAGGGCCCGGCCGGATGGGGACGCCGGCGCTCCCGCGGTCATGGCGGTCACGCTGGCCCGGTTGCTCCGTGACGGCGAGGTGGCGTGCCACGGGGTGAACTCGATCCTGCCGTCCCTCGCGATTGCCCTGGCCCGCCGCCTTCACGCCCCGCGACTTCGCCACCTGTCCATCGGGGGCGGGCTTGACGGCGCCCCGCTCACGCTCCCGCGCTCGTCGTCGGGCTCCGGTTGGCTCACGGGCTCGCCCATCGTCCTGTCGAACGTCGATTTCTATCAGCTGGCCTTCCGTGGGCGGATCGACGTGATGCTGCTGGGCGGCATCCAGATCGACCGCCGAGGCCGCGTGAACTCGACGGTGATCGGTGACTTCGCGCGGCCCCGCGTGCGGCTGCCCGGGGGCGGTGGCGCGGCCACCCTGTTCCAGGTGGTTCGGCGCGTGATCGTCTTCCGGACGCGTCACGACGCGCAGTCGCTGGTCCCCGCCGTCGACTTCGTCACGGCGACGGGCAACCTCGACCGGGTGGTGACACCGCTCGGCGTGTTCCGGGCGACGGCGGAGGGGCTCCGGCTCGAAGCACTCCAACCCGGCGCCTCGCTGGAGGAGGTCGCCCGCCGCACGGGCTTTCCCGTCGATCCGCTCCCCGGGCTGTCCACTCTCGCGCCGCCGACGGCTGCCGAGCTGGACGCCCTCGCGGCTCTCGACCCGGAGCGACTCCGCGACCTCGACTTCCGCTGAGCGGCCGCGCGGATGCGCGCAGGACCCGAGCGCGTTCGTCGGCCGCACGCCGCAACCCGCGTCCTGGCGGCGTTTTCGTGCGCCAGGGGGGCGGTTTGCTTGACCCCCCCTGGACCCTTCCGTATAGTGAGGCGCGATGAGCCTATTTGGCGGAAGCAAGGCGGCGCTCACGAAGGAGGCCGTCCTGGCGGCGCTCCGCGGGGTGGTCGATCCCAACCTCGGCCGGGACATCGTGACGCTCGGCCTCGTCGAGGGATTGACGGTCGAGGATGGGCACGTCGCCTTCACGCTCCAGTTCACCGGCGAGCAGCCGCCCCTGGCCCGGGCCGAGATCCACAGCCGGGCGCGGAAGCTGGTGCAGGCGCTTCCCGGGGTGTCCGACGTCAAGGCCGGGATCGCCTCGCGCACCGCGGCCGCCCAGGGGGCCGGCCACGGCCACGGGCACGCCCACGGACCCGGGAAGGGCGCTCCCGAGGAGCTGATTCCCGAGGTGAAGCACACCATCGCGGTGTCCTCCGGGAAGGGCGGGGTGGGGAAATCGACGGTGGCCGTCAATCTCGCGCTCGGGCTTCACGCGGAGGGCGCGGCCGTCGGGATCGTGGACGTGGACGTGTACGGGCCCAACATTCCCCTCATGATCGGGGCCCGCGGCCGCCCGTCGATGGTCGCGAACCGCATCGTGCCCGTCGAGGCCTACGGCGTGAAGGTCATGTCGATCGGGTTCTTCGTGAAGGAGGGCGACCCCGTGATCTGGCGGGGCCCGATGATCCACTCGGCGGTCCAGCAGTTCCTGAAGGACGTCGAGTGGGGCCCGCTCGACTACCTCGTCTTCGACATGCCCCCCGGCACGGGTGACGCCCAGCTCTCGCTGTCCCAGACGCTGCCGCTGTCGGGCGCGATCATGGTCACGACGCCCCAGGAGGTGTCGCTGCTGGACGTCCGCAAGGGTCTGCAGATGTTCCGGAAGATGAACGTGCCGGTCCTAGGCATCGTGGAGAACATGGCGGGCTTCGCATGTCCTCACTGCGGTCACGAGACGCCGATCTTCGGCGAGGGCGGTGGGGCGAAGCTCGCCAGCGAGTTCGACGTGCCCGTCCTGGGGTCGATTCCAATCGATCCGGAGACCCGCATCGGGGGGGATTCGGGCGAGCCGATCGTGGTGGCGCGCCCCTCGTCGCCCCAGGCGGACGCCTTCCGACGCATGGCGGCGGCGGTGCGGGAGCGCCTGGCCGGGGTCACGGCGCCGAAGCTGCCCCTCATCAGCTGACAGGCGCGCGAACCGGTGCACGAGCGCCGCATCCCGATCTTCCCGCTGCCCGAGGTCGTGTTTTTCCCGGAGACCGTGCTTCCGCTCCACGTGTTCGAGCCCCGGTACCGGCAGATGGTCGCGGATTGCCTCGCGGGGGACCGGTGGCTCGGCGTGGTCATGCTGCGCCCCGGGTGGGAGAAGGACTACCAGGGCCGCCCGCCGGTGCATTCCGTGGCTGGCGCCGGAGAGGTGATCCAAGCGGAGGCGCTGGCCGACGGCCGGTACAACGTCCTTCTCGACGGTCGAGCGCGAGTCCGGATCCTGGAGGAGGATGGGCCCGAGGGACGCCTCTACCGCGTGGCGCGGGTGCAGCGGCTGGCGGACCGGGGGCCGAGCCCGGATGATCGGACCTTCCAAGGCCGTCTCCAGGAATTGCGGGCGGCCCACGCCCGTCTCCTTCTGGCGCTCGGGCAGTCGCACCCCGACGTCGTCGGGCGGCTCACCGTGGCCGGCGCGTCCCCGGGCGCGGTGATCGATCGGATCGTGTCGGCCGTCGTGCCCGACGCGGAGGTCCGGCAGCACGTGCTCGAGACGGTGGACGTGAGCGAGCGGCTGGATCTCGCGGTGGGGGCGCTGAGCGAGCTCCTGACCATGGTGGCCGGACGCGAGGGTGACGACGAGGAAGAGTCCGATGACGCCTGAGGCGGGGCGGAGGTCGAGGCTCGCCGCCCGCCGCGCCGTCCTCGGCTCGGCGCTCGCGCTCCTCCTCCTGTCGGGCGGCGCGGCGGCGGGAGAGCAGTGGGGCTGGCTCGGCGTTCGGATCCGCGATCTGACCGAGCAGGAGACGGAGGATCTCAGCAAGAGGCTCGGCATTCGCGAGGGCTACGGCGTCCTGATCGCCCAGGTCATGAAGGAGACGCCGGCCGAGGCGGCGGGGCTGCGGGACGGCGACCTGGTCGTGGCCGTCGATGGGCGGCCGATCGTGGAGACGCGAGCGCTCCAGCGCCTGGTGGGCGCCACGCCCGCGGGGCGTGACATCGCGCTCGTCGTGCTCCGCGAGCAGGCCCGCCGGGAGCTCCGGGTGCGCGTCGGGCCGATGCCCCCCGAGGTGGTCGCCGACCGGGTCGCCCTCGAGTTCGGTTTCTACGTGCGGGACGTGATCGAGGGCCAGGCCGGGGCGCCCGTGGAGTCGAAGGTCCCGGTGGTGGCGGGCGTCGCCGAGCGGAGCTCCGCGGCCCGCGCGGGCCTCCTCGCCGGGGACCGGATCGTCGCCATCAACGACGCCGAGGTCGACACGGTCGAGGGCTTCCGACAGCGAACCCAGAACCTTCTCCTGCGCGACGCCATTCGTCTGCGCGTCGAGCGCAAGGGCGAGCAGGTCATGCTCGTCCTGCCGCCCGCGCAGACGTCGAGCCGCTGATGAAGCGCCTGCACATCCTGGTCGTGGAGGACGACGAGACACTGCGCGACCTCCTCGGGGAAGTGCTGCGGGGGTGGGGGTACCAGACCGTCGTGGTCTCGAGCGGCGCCCGGGCCGTCGAGCTCCTCGAGACCCAGCTCTTCGAGGTGGCCGTCCTGGACATCCACCTGCCGGAGATGGACGGGGTGGAGCTCCTGCGTCACCTCAAGCGCCACGACCCCTCCATCGAGGTGCTCATGATGACGGGGGACCCCACCGTGTCGACGGCGGTGGAGACCCTGAAGCTGGGCGCGTACGACTACCTGACGAAGCCTCTGATCCTGGAGGAGCTCCGCCACCTGCTGGACCACATCCTGGAGCGGCGGCTCCTGCGCCAGGAGGTCAACGCGCTGCGGAGCCGGCTCGGCGAGCAGCTGCGCGTGAGCGAGCTCGTCGGCGTCTCCCCGGCCATGGAAGCGGTGAAGGGGATGATCGTCCGCGTGGCGCCGGCGGACTCGCCGGTGCTGATCGAGGGCGAGAGCGGCACGGGGAAGGAGCTGGTGGCGGCGGCGATCCACCGGCTCTCTGCCCGCTCCAGCGGGCCCTTCATCACGGTCAACTGCGGTGCGGTGCCCTCGGACCTCCTGGAGTCGGAGTTCTTCGGCCACGTCCGCGGCGCGTTCTCCGGCGCGGTGGCGGACACGCTCGGCCTGTTCCGCTCCGCCCACGGGGGCACGATCTTCCTCGACGAGGTGGCCGAGCTCCCGCCTGCGCTCCAGGTCAAGCTGCTCCGGGTTCTCCAGGAGAAGGACGTGCGGCCGGTGGGATCGACGCGGAGCTACTCCGTCGACACGCGGGTCATCGCCGCCACGAACAAGAACCTCGATACTGCGATCAAGGACGGGAGCCTCCGGCAGGACCTCTTCTACCGGCTGAACGTCGTCCGGATCCAGATGCCGCCGCTTCGCGAGCGGAAGCCCGACGTGCCGGCGCTGGTGACCGCGTTCATCCGACTGTTCAATCAGCGCTTCAATCGCGAGATCAAGGGAATCGCCCCGGACGCGATGGCCGCGCTCCTTGCGTACGATTTCCCCGGCAACGTGCGCGAGCTCGAGAACCTGATCGAGCGCGCCTACGCGCTCGGGGCGCGCGACCAGATTCGCATGGCCGATCTGCCGGCGCTCGGCGGGCCGGCGCGGAGCGAGCCCGCGGCCACGGCAGCCCCGGCGGCGGTTGCCGCGACGAGCAGCACGGTCCCGACGCTGGCTCAGGCCGAGCGAGAGCTGATCCTGCGGGCGCTCGAGATCCACCGGAACGACCGCGCCAAGGCCGCGCGGGCCCTCGGGCTGTCGAGCCGAACGCTCTACCGGCGGCTCAAGGAGTACGGCATCAGCTGACGTGACTGTCATGCCAAAGTGACAGGACAAACCTGTCTCCCGGCCGGAAGTCCTCCAGTGCCAACGAGGCCGGCTCTGGGACCTGTTGGCAGGCGTTGCTGGAAAGGTCCTGCTGACGGGGCAATCCGAGCAGGCTGACGGCTCCTAGAGCGGCGTGAGCCCGTGGCATCCTCCTTGCACGACCCATCAGGCCATGACCCACCCGTCAGGTCTGGAGCGGGACGACGCACTCGTGCTGGTGGTCGACGCCGACGACGAGGCCGGGCGGGCTCTGGCGGACCACTTTGCCCGGCGCGGCTTCCGTGTGAGTCATACGGCGCTTGGGCAGGACGCCCTCGACCTCGCGCACGCCGGGCGCCTCCGGGCGGCGATCGTCGACGTGGCGCTTCGCGACATGTCGGGCCACGCCCTCGTGTCGCGCCTGAAGGAGATCGACCCTCGGGCGCACGTGCTCATGACCACCGGCGACTACCGGCCGGAGTTCGAGGTGCGCGCCCGCCAGATCGGGATCCTGCACTATGCGCCGAAGCCGGCGGATCCCGAGCGGCTCGAGGCCGTCGTGGCCAAGGCCCTCGGCATCGTGCAGTCCGGCTGATCCGCGCTTCCCCGCAAGAGTCTCGACCCCTCGACCCCTTGACCCACGCTCGGTGAGGGGTGTATCACCCCCTGTAGGCTCTTCGAGCAGGGCTTCGGACAGGCCGTAGCGTCCGAGGCGTTTCACTCAGCGAAAGCAAGGGGGACGCGATGCAGCTCACCGGCAAGCGTGTGGCCATTCTGGCCGAGAACATGTACCAGGAGATGGAGCTCTGGGTTCCCTACTATCGACTCAAGGAGGAGGGAGCCGAGGTCCACGTGGTGGGTGGCGGCGGGGCCAAGAGCTATGCCTCGAAGCACGGATACCCGGTCAGCGTGGACGTTCAGGCCGAGCAGGTCAACGCCGTCGAGTACGACGCCGTGGTCATCCCGGGCGGCTTCGCGCCGGATCTCATGCGGCGCTCCCCGGCCATGGTGAAGCTCGTGCGAGACGCCTTCGGCGAGGGCAAGGTCGTGGCGGCGATCTGCCACGCCGGCTGGATGCCGGCGTCGGCGGGAATCCTCAAGGGAAAGCGCGCCACGAGCTTCTTCTCGATCAAGGATGACCTGGTGAACGCCGGAGCCACCTGGGTCGACCAGGAGGTCGTCGTGGACGGGAACCTGATCACGTCGCGGAAGCCCGACGACCTGCCCGCCTTCTGCCGGGAGATCGTGAAGGCCCTCGCGAAGCGGTGACGTACCGGCGGGGGCCCTCCGGGGCTCCCGCCGTCAGTACCCCCGGCGGATGTCGACCCGGCCCCGCAGCTGCCGGCCGGTCAGGAAGCGGCGGAGATTCTCGTTGAAGATCGGCGCGATCTGCTCCGGCAGGCTCGGTCCGGAGATGTGCGGGGTCACCACCACGTTGGGCAGTCCCCAGAACGGATGCTCCGTGGGGAGCGGCTCCTCGGAAAAGACGTCGAGGACGGCGCCGGCGATCCAGCGCTCCTGAAGCGCCCGCACGAGCGCCGGCTCCTGGATCAGCGAGCCGCGCCCCAGGTTGACGAGCCACGCCTCGGGTCGCATGGCGTGGAGCTCCGGCTCGCCCAGGATTCCCCGGGTCTCGGGCGTCAGCGGGACGACCAGGACCACGTAGTCGCTCTCCGCCAGGAACTCGTGGAAGGCGGGCCGGCGATAGACCTTGTCGACCTCGGGAACGCGCCGTCCCGTGCGGGACAGCCCGATCGTCCGCATCTGGAACGCGCGCCCGACGGAGGCGATGACGCGCCCGATCGATCCGACGCCGACGACGCCAAGTGTCTTGCCGCGCAGAAGAGCCGGCGTCAGCGGTTCCCAGCGCCGCAGTCGCTGGGCGGCCCTCAGGGCCTCGGCTCGCTGGGACGCCCACAGCATCCAGCCGAAAGCGTACTCCGCCATCCAGGGTCCGAAGACCCCTTCGACGCGGGTCAGCACGACCTTCGGGGGAAACGGGGTCTCGAGGAAGGCGTTGACCCCCGCGCCCATGACCTGGACCCACCGGAGCCGCTTGGCGAGGGGGAGGAGCTCGGTGGGGAAGCCCCACGTGTAGAGGACGTCCATCTCCTCCACGAAGGGCATTGCCATCTCGGGAGTCGAGGCGACTCGCAGTCGAACCTGCCCGCGGGGCGCTCGGACGAGCCGTGCATAGGCTTGGGCCTCGTCCGGGTGATAGACCAGGACGGAGGCTGGACCCTTCGACGGCATCAGAGGAATAGTAACACGGACCGTCCCATAACCGCGCAGAAAGTGTCACGAAACCGCTGCCGCCGCCTCCGGAGCGGGAGGCGCGCCCGGAGCTGGGGCTCAGGGGGTCAGCGTCACCCCAGCCAGGCTCGCCCGGCGGCGAGCCTGGTCGACGGCGCTGGCCAGGCTCGTGACCTCGCGGCGGAGGGTCTGGAGCTTGGCCCGGAGGGGGGCGGCGTCAGCTCGCGCTTTCTCCTGCTCGGCGAGCGTCCCGGCGCGACTGTGCCGCTCCACGAGCTGGTCGTGCTGCCCGAGGGTCACGTGGTAGTCGTAGAGCGCCTTATTGTATCGCTCGACCGCCTCGTTGTAGGCCTGCTTGGCCGCGAGGTGCGAGGTGGTGTCGGTGGACGCGAACTCCGCGAACGGGAGGTATTGCGGGCCGGCCGCGCCCTGCGCTCCGGCGACCGCGGCGGCCAGGCCGACGGCGAGGGCGGCGACGAGCCTGGCGACGCCGGTCATCCGATCGACATGGCGAGGCAGGTGGTCGTGCGCGTCACGCCCTCGATCGCGCCGATGCCCTCGGTCACGAGCTGGCCGATGTCGTCCAGGCTCGGGCCCTGGACCACCGCGATGTAGTCGAACGGCCCCGTCACGACGTCGAGCGATTCGATCCGGCACTTGCCGGGCTTGAGCTTTCCGAGGGCCTTCTTGACCGCCTTCGTCTTGCCCGCGTTCGTTTCGACGAGCACGTATGCCTTCATCGCCGCACCTCCTGGCCGCCGACTGCGTCTTTCGCCCATTACATCGCCGGGTCCGCGCGACTGTCAAGCAATTGCGGGCCGAAGGCCGTCAGCGGGTGACCCGGTGAGCGGGGCGCGCGCGGGGCGGCCTATCGGTTCAGATAGGTGCGGAGCGTCTCGGCGAACGCCCGACGATTCTCGACGAGGCGATCGGCGCGCGCGTCCACGCGCGTGCCGCGCTCGACCTTCTTGTCGCGCGGGTCGAACCGCGCGCGAACTTCCCCCTTGGCGCCGGGCAGCGCGAGGCCGAGGCGCTCGCCCTCGTCCTCGTCGTGGAGGTGAACGACGACGAGGTAGAAACCGTCCCGCTCCGTCGTCGTCGGGTACTCGAGCCCGGTCTTGAGGCGGGTCACGACCACGCGAGCGTTCGCGACCGGCTGGCCGCCGGCGTCCGTCACGTAGCCGAGCACCACGTAGCGGTGGTCGGGGAGGTGCGTCGCGCTCGCCGGAAGGACGGTCAGCATCGCGGCGACGGTCAGCGCCAGCAGGGCGCCGCCCGATCGAGGGGAGAGCGAGGCGCCTCGCATCGCGCCCCAAGTGTACAATGCGCCGCAGGAGGGAGCGCGCGCCCGTTGGCCTACCAGCCCCCCGCATCGGTTCAGGCGGCCTTCGACGCCGGACGCATCTCCGAGCACGCGGTCGACCTCTTCCGGGGGTTCGAGCGGCGCTACCGGTTCCCCCTGGACGATTTCCAGGTCCAGGCGATCCTCGCGATCATGGAGGGCTCGTCGGTGATCGTGTCGGCGCCGACGGGGGCGGGCAAGACACTGGTCGCCGAGTTCGCGATTCACGACGCCTTGGCCGCCAAGCGTCGCGTCGCCTACACGACGCCGCTCAAGGCTCTCTCCAACCAGAAGTACGCGGACTTCTGCCGGCAGTTCGGCGTCGCCGAGGTCGGGATCCTCACCGGGGACGTCAAGGTCAATCCCCGCGCGCCTGTCCTCGTCATGACGACGGAGATCCTGCGCAACATGTTCTACACCGGGACCCTGGAAGGGCTCCGGCACGTCGTGCTCGACGAGTGCCACTACATGGGGGACGAGGGCCGCGGGACGGTCTGGGAGGAGATCATCGTCAACGCGCCCAAGGACGTCACCCTGGTGGCGCTGTCGGCCACCGTGGCGAACGTGCGCGAGATCGCCGACTGGATCGGTCTCGTCCACCGGCCGATCCACGCGATCGTGCACCCGCATCGGCCCGTGCCGCTCCGGTACCACGCCGCCGACCTGGCTGCCGAGATCCATTCCCTCGACGCGGTACGGGCGCGCCGGGCCAAGCTCGTCGGGATCGAGGGCGGCGGAGACGAGGGGCGGGGGCGCTTCTATGCCAAGCGCGTGGCCTCGGTCCCGGCCGTGCTCGAGGAGCTGGAGACGCGCGGCTGGTTGCCGGCGATCTACTTCATCTTCAGCCGGGCCGGGTGCGAGCGCGCGATGGACGAGGTCCTCGAGGGGGGCCGGGCGCTTCTCGGCCGGGACCGCCGCCGGGACGTCGACCAGGCCGTCGCCGAAGCGATCGAGGAGAGTCCGACGCTCGCGGCGTCCGCGCTCAACCAGACCATCTTCCAGGCCCTCCGGGTGGGCGTCGGGCTCCACCACGCGGGGATCCTGCCGAGCCTCAAGCGCCTGACGGAGGTGCTGTTCGAGCGGGGCCTGGTCCGCGTGGTCTTCGCGACCGAGACGATGAGCCTCGGCATTCACATGCCCGCTCGCAGCGTCGTGCTGCAGGGGCTCACCAAGCGGACGGACCGCGGCTTCCGGGCGCTGTCGACGAACGAGCTGACACAGATGGCGGGCCGGGCCGGACGGCGAGGCATCGACCCCGAGGGCCAGTGCGTCATCGCGCTGGACGCGCGGGACAGCCTGGGGGAGGTGCTCTCGGTCGTCGACGGCGCGCCGGAGCCCATCACGAGCCAGTTCCGCCTGGGGTTCGGCTCGGTGGCCCTCCTGGTGGAGAACGTGCGCGACGAAGCCGCGATCCGGCGCGTGGTGGAGTCCTCGTTCGGCCAGTACCAGAGCCTCCGGCAGATCCGTCACCTCGAGCGCGAGGTGGCCGACGCCGAGGGCGCGCTCGCCGAGGCCAGGCGGTACGAGGCGCCGTGCGGGGATCTCCCCCGGATCGGCCGCTATCGCGAGCTGCGCGCCGAGGTCGAGGCGCGCCGGCGCTCGAGCGGAGCCCGGTCGCGCCCGGCTCGGGTCCGAGCGCTGGACGACGTCGAGCCGGGGCGCATCGTCCTGCTCCGCCAGCGCGGGAGCGGCGGCGGGCTCGGGGTGGTCGTCGGGGTGCACCGGCTGCGCGGGAACCGCGTGCTGCTCGACACGCTGCTGCCGCACGGCTCGCTCGTCAGGACGAAGGCCGGGAACGTCAAGCGCGTCTTCTGGGCGACGCCGCCCGTCCTGCTGCCGCCGGCCATCCGGAACCTCGCCGCCCACCATCGCGGATGGGGGCGCGACTCCCGGGAGACGCTGGCGCGCGAGGGCGGTGCCGTCCTCGCGCGTCTCGGTGAGCTCGATCTCGCCAGCTTGGTCGAGCGGGAGCGCGGCGGCGGCCCCGAGGAGGCGCTCGAGCGCATCGAGTGTCATGCCTGCCCCTGGGAGGCGCGCCCTCGCTGCGATGCCGCGTGGAAGGCCATCGAGAAGGAGCAGGGGAGGCTGGCGCATCGCCGGGCGGCGCTCGAGAGCATCCGAGACGCGATCTGGCAGGAGTACCGGCGCGTGCTGGAGGTCCTCGAGGCGTTCGACGCCGTCCAGCAGGGCGTGCTCCGGCCGAAGGGAGAGCTCGTGGCGTCGCTGCGGCACGATCACGAGCTCCTCGTCGCCGAGGTGGTCCACCGGGGCGTCCTGGACGAGGCGCCGCCGGCGGAGGTCGCGACGCTGGTCTCAGCCCTCCTGGAGGAGGCGCGCTCGGCGGAGGACGATCCGTCTCGGCGGCTCCTGCGCGAGCGCCCCCGGCTGCGGCGCCGGATCCGTCAGATGGAGGAGGCGGCCGAGGCGATCCACGCCGTCCAGCGACGAGTCGGGCTCCACCGACCGGCCCGGGTCCAGACTGGCTCCATGGCGGCGGTCTTCCGGTGGGCCTCGGGCGACGACGACTGGGCACGGGTCGTGGCCCACTCGTTCGGCGGCCACGAGGGCGATTTGATCCGCGCGATGCGGCGGCTGATCGATCTCCTGCGACAGCTGGCGGAGGGACCGGAAGTCCCGGGCGGCGTCGCCGACGCGGCCGGCGCCGCCGCCCGGGTGCTAGACCGGGGGATCGTGCTGGAGTCCGCGCTGATCTGAGCGCGGACCCCGGAGGCTACTCGGCCGGGGCGAAGGTCCGGACCATCACCCGGCGGTTCTGCTCCCGCCCCTTGGCGGTCGCGTTGTCCGCGCTCGGCTTGATGTCGCCCAGCCCGATCGAGTGGATTCGGTGGATCTCGATGCCCTTCTCGACGAGGAAGCGTCGGACCGCCTCCGCGCGACGCTGGCTCAGCTGGACGTTGTACCCGCCGTCACCCACGCTGTCGGTATAGCCTTCCAGCTCGATGACGAGGTTGGGATTCTCCTGCAGCTGCTTGCTCAGCTCGAGCAGCGACGTCTGGCCGCGGTCGTCGACGTCGGCGCTGTTGAACCGGAAGAGAATGGCGACGGTGTCGCCGGGCACCCGCTTGTTGCGGTTCGCCCAGAGCCGGGTCAGCCGCGTGCTCGTCTCGTCGGCCTTGGCCAGCGCTTGGCCGGCGCTCGCGTGGGCCTCGTCGGCGCGCGCCTGGGCCTGACCGGCCTTCGCCACGCCCTCGTCGGCGCGGGTCTGGGCCGTCTTGGCGAGGCCAGTCGCCTCGGTGGCACGAGCATCCACCTGCTGGACCTGAGTCTTCGTCTGGCCCATCTGGTCGGTCAGGGCCACGGTCTTCACCTTCTCCTGGGAGAGGTCGCCCTCGACGCGGCCGACGTCCGCGCCGAGCTTGGCCTCGCTCTTCCCGACCTCCTCGCGCACGAACTTCTTGGTCGCGCAGCCGGAAGCGATGAGTGATAGACCGGCCACCAGGATGGCCACCGAGCGTGTCCGCATGAGACGTCCTCCTCTGTGCGGGTCGGCCCCGCTATGTGACGGATCAGTCCGTCGATCGTTCACGCAAACCACATGCCGGGTGGCCTATCGGCCTCCCCGGAACCGGTTGGTGCGTGAAACGGGCGACGGGACCGCATGGGGGCGGACCCTGCTCGCCCGGCTGGGCCTCACGCAGCCCTAACGCGATGTAAGAGTTACCACGGAGGCGGCGCCGGCAAGGTGTAAAAAGTCACCGACCGGCGGTCCGTCAGCGCTTGGTGCTGAGATCGTCCGCGAGCGTTCTCGCCTTCGCCGCGAGGTTCGCCGCGCGCTCGTGCTCCTCCGCCCCGAGGGCCTTCCTGGCCTGATCGACCAAGCTTTGGGCGAGCCGGAACGTCTCCAGATCCTTGGGCGCGAACGGACGACTCTCGAGCTGGCGAAGGAGGCGCTCGGCTTCCTCGATTCGGCGCTGCGCGTCATCCCGGAGCCTTCGCACCTCGGCCGGAGGCAGGCTTGCGGTCAGCGGGGGACTGGCGGGCGGCGGCGCGGTGACGCGCGGAGGGGCCGGCGCGGGCGGCGCCGATACCGCCGCCGGGGCGCGTGGTGGTGATGACGCGGGCGTCGGCGGGGGAGTGGCCACCGCTGGCGTGGCCTCCGGGGCAGGCGCAGGTGTCGACGGCGACGGAGTCGAGGCCCCGGCGACGTCCGTGGCTGGCGCGGAGGGGATCGTGACGGCATCCGTGCCATGGGACGAGGGCGATGTCACGGGGCTTGCCGCGCCAGGCATCGGGCGTGACCACGGTGGCGGGGCGCGGTGGAACGATCCGCACCCGACCAGCCCCAGGAGGAGCGCGAAGACCGCTCCTGCCCTCATCGCCTCTCCGGGGCCGCGGGCAGGGTGACCGTCACGGCCGTGCCCTTGCCGACGGTCGACTCGACGTCGATCCGCCCATCGTGCATCTGGACGATCCGGTACACCATGGCGAGGCCGATGCCCGAGCCGCCCGGCTTCGTCGTGAAGTAGAGCCGGAAGATCTTCTCGAGGTGCTCGGGCGGCACGCCGACTCCCTGATCCAGCACGCGGATCTCCACTCCGGCCGGCGCGGCGCGGCGGCTCGCGATCACCAGCGTTCCTCCCTCGGACATCGCCTGGACCGCGTTGCTCACGAGGTTGCCGCTTGCCTGCGCGAGGAGCTCGGCGTCCGCCGTGACCGGCGGCAGCGCCTGCCCGAGGTCGAGGACGATCTCGACGCCCGATCTCGCCGCCTCGGGCCGCGCCAGGCGGGCGACATCCGACAGCACGGCGTTGATGTCGACGGGGGCGAGCCGGAGATCTTGCGGCCGGGCGAACCGGAGGAACCCTTGCACGACGCGGTCTAGCCGCTGGATCTCGTGGGCGATGACGTCCAGATTCTCGGCGATCTCGGACGACACCGGCGCCCCGGACTGGGTCAAGCGCGCGCGCAGGAGCTCGAGATGGATCCGCATCGCATTGAGCGGGTTCTTGACCTCGTGCGTCACGCCGGAGGTGAGACGGCCCAGCGCCGCCAGCTTCTGGGAGTAGCTCACCAGCGATTCGACCGCCCGGGCTGGCTCGAGGTCGCGCAGGATGAGCAGGCCCCCGGCCGGCTCCGCGCCCGCCCTCAAGGGGTACGCGGAGACCGCCCACTCGCGTGACTCGCCCGTGGGGGTGGCGAGCGCGACCGTCTCGTGGCGCGGTGCCGCGCTCCCGTCGACGAGGCCTGCGGCAAGACCCACCAAGGGGTGCGTCGGCGGAAGGGCCGCGGCGATGGGGTCTCCGGCGTGCACCCGGCCGACAAGCCGTTCCGCGGCGGCATTGGCGAACACCACGACGCCATCGGCGCCGAGGAGGATCACGGCGTTCTGTAGCTGAATGGCGCCCTCCGAGCCGGCGCTGGCCGCCCCGCCGGCCGTGGCCTGGATTCGCTCGCCCAGTCCCTTCATCCGCTCGGCGAGGCGGCCCATGTCGTCGCCGGGCGCGAGCTCGACGCCCGGGTCGCGGCGCGCGAGCCGCTCCACCCTGCGCGCGATGCGACGGAGGTATCCGAGGAGCACGCGGCCGGCGCCCAGTCCGAGCGCGATCGCGAGCGCGAGCGCGCCGGCGCCGAGGGCGAGGCTCCTGACCAGCTCGTCGCGAAGCGTCTGGCGCACCAGGCTGGTCGACACGCCGACCTGGATCGTCCCGAATGGCTGGTCCCCGATGCGGACCGGGAGGCGGACCTCGTAGATCTGCGGGGGCTCGAGCAGCATCTCGGCGAGCTGCGGCAAGCCGGCCGCGCGCACGTCTTCGAGGAGCGGGCGCGCGGGCAGCAGCCGTCCCTGGAGGTTGGGATCGCTGTGGAGGAGGGCACGCCCGGTCCCGTCCACGATCGCGCCGTAGACCACCGCGCGGGAGTAGCCCACGAGCCCGTCGAGCAGGGCGCGCAAACTCGGATCCCTCCGGAAGGCCGCGGGCCCCGCGGGGCCGGCGGCCTGGAGCACATGGGCGGCCTGGTGGAGGAGCTGGCGCGAGAGGAGGCGCCCCTCGTCGGCCGCGTTGTCGAGGGTGACCCGCGCGATCGTGGCCAGGTGCGCCGCCGTCGCCACGGCGACCACGAGGAGGACGACGAGGGTGAGACCGACCAGCTCGCCGACCCGGGCGTTCAGGGCCATCGGGGGGCTGGCGCACGGGGATGCGCCGAGACGGGCATCACGACGCCCGGTTGTAGCGGTTGAGCTTGTTGTGGAGGGTCTTCAAGCTGATCCCGAGGATCTCGGCCGCGCGCGTCTTGTTGTTGCCGGTGTGGGCCAGGGTGCGCAGGATGAGGCGCCGCTCGGCCTCGTCGACGGTGGTCCCGATCTGCAGGCGCACGTCGGCGGCCTCGTGGTCCGAGGCCGGCTCGACGGGAGCCATCGCCGCGGGCGGCGAGGGCAGGTGGCCGACGCCGATCAGGTCGACCGGGCACACGATGAGGGCGCGCTCGAGCACGTTCCGCAGCTCGCGCACGTTCCCGGGCCACGCGTAGCGCCGGAGGACCGAGAGCGCCGCCTCGTCGACGCCGCGCACCGAGCGACCGTGGCGCTCGGACAGCTCTTCCAGGAGCACACGGATCAGCTCCGGGAGATCGTCGGGGCGCTCCCGGAGCGGCGGCAGCGCGAGACTGAAGACGGCGATGCGATAGTAGAGATCCTCCCGGAGGGCGCCATCGTGCAGCGCCCGCGCCGGGCTCTTGTTCGTGGCCGCGATCACGCGGACGTCGACGATGATCTCGGCTTGCCCCCCGACGCGCCGGAAGCGCCCGTCCTGGAGGACGCGGAGGAACTTGACCTGTGTCGCCGGGCTCATCTCGGCGATCTCGTCGAGGAAGAGCGTCCCGCCGTCCGCCAGCTCGAAGCAGCCCGGGCGGCGCCCGGTGGCGCCCGTGAACGAGCCCTTCTCGTGCCCGAAGATCTCGCTCTCGAGCAGGGTCTCGGGAATGGCCGCGCAGTTGACCGCGACGAATGGGCCCCGCCGGCGCGGGGAGTGATCGTGGATCGTGCGCGCCGCGAGCTCCTTGCCGGTCCCGCTCTCCCCCAGGACCAGCACCGTCGCGTCGGTTGGCGCGACCTGCTCGATCTGGCGGGCGACCTCCTGCATGGCCGGCGTGCCGGCCACGAGGCGGCCGAACGCGCCGCGCTGACGCAGCTCGCGGCGGAGCCGGTGGACCTCGCGGGCCGCCTCGGCCCGGTCAAGAGCCCGCTCCAGGACGACCTGGAGACGGGTCGGGTCGAGCGGCTTGGTCAGGTAGTCGTAGGCGCCTTCCTTCATCGCCTGGACGGCGCTCTCGATCGAGCCCTGGCCCGTGAGCATGATGACGGCGGACTCGGGATAGTCCTGGCGCAGGGCGGAGAGGAGCGTGAGGCCGTCCATCCCCGGCATCACGAGGTCGCTCACCACGACCGCCGGCGGCTCCTCCGTCACGCGCTGGAGGGCCTCGGTACCCTCGGCGGCGCTCTCCACCTCATAGCCCCAGAGGGTGAGGAGGTCGGCGAGGCCCTTCCGGGTGACGGCGTCGTCCTCGACAATCAGCACACGTTGGCGCATGGGAATACCCGAGGCTCGCGCGGGTCTCCGGCCATCGTAACAGAATCCGAGCTTCCGGGGCTCGTGCGGTTCGGCTACCATCTGGGCTGAGCGGGAGGCGGAGTCGTCGGAGGACACCACGACGTCCCTCCCGGGCGGGAGGGCTGGCATTGCTGGCATCGAAGGAGAGATCGGCATGATGGCGCTCGTCGTCCTCGGGATCGTCGTGGTGGTCGGCCTGGTGGCCGTCGCGCTCTACAACGGCCTGGTCCGATCGCGCGTCCGGGTCGACGAGGCGTGGTCGGGCATCGCGACGCAGCTCAAACGCCGGCACGACCTCATTCCGAACCTCGTGGAGACCGTGAAAGGGTACGCTGGCCACGAGAAGGGCGTCCTCGAGAAGGTCACGGAGCTCCGGAGCCGGGCCATGACCGCCGGGACGCCCGCCCAGGCCGCGCAGGCCGAGGGGCTCCTGACCCAGGCGCTCCGCGGCCTCTACGCTGTCGCCGAGAGCTATCCTGATCTCAAGGCCAACCAGAACTTCCTCGCGCTCCAAGAGACCCTCGCCGACACCGAGAGCATGATCGCGGGGGCGCGGCAAGGCTACAACGCGGCGGTGCGGGATCTCAACACGCGCGTCGAGAGCGTCCCCACGAACTTCATCGCGAACGCCTTCGGCTTCACGCGACGGGAGTTCTTCGAGCTCGAGGACCCCGCCGCCGAGCGCGCCGTTCCGCAGGTCCGGTTCTGACCGGAGCCGGCCCGCGCGCTGGCACCCCCGCGAGGCGCGTGGGACAATGAGCCCGCCGTGCGAGCCGTGAAGGTCTCCCGCCTGTCCGTCACCAAGAGCCAGCTCGAGGTTCCGCGTGCGTGCGTCACGGCCGGCCATCCGCTCGGGGCCCGCGTGGGCGCCGAGGTCCTCCGGAGGGGCGGCAACGCCGTGGACGCCGCCGTCGCCACCGCCTTCGCCATGGCGGTGGTGGAGCCGTTCATGTCGTGTCTCGCCGGCGGCGGGTCCATGCTGATCCACCGGCCGCGGACGGGCACGTCGATCGCGCTGGACTTCAACGTGGCGGCCCCGCGCGGGGCCCGCGCCGGGATGTATCGGCTCGGTGCGGGGCAGGGTGGGGATCTGTTCCCGTGGCGGGCCGTCGAGGGCGACGCCAACGTGCACGGCGCCCTCGCCGTCGCGGTGCCGGGGTCCGTCGCCGGCCTGGCTCTGGCGCTCGAGCGGTGGGGCACGCTCGACCTCCGGGACGCGGTGGCGCCGGCGGCGCGGCTGGCCCGGCGGGGCGTGCCCATCGACTGGTACCTGGCTGGCGTCACGGCGATGTACGCCGAGGAGCTCTCGCGCTTCCCGGAAGCCGCCCGCACCTATCTCCGCGAGGGGCGGTGGGCTCCCCGGCCCGCGAACCTCGACGGAGGGGACCGGGTCCGCTACCCGGCGCTCGCCCGGAGCCTCGAGCTCATCGGCAAGGAGGGGCCGAGCGTCTTCTACCGGGGGTCGATCGCGGAGGCGATCGAGGCAGAGATCAGGCGCGGTGGCGGCGTCCTGGACCGCGCGGACCTGGCCGGATACCGCGTCCGGGTGGCGGAGCCCCTCGCGGGGAGCTACCGCGGGGTGACGCTGCTCGGGATGCCGGGCGCCACGGGCTCGGTGACCGCGCTCGAGGCGATGAACGTCCTCGAATGCTTCGACCCGGGCGCCGGCGGGCCGTCCGGGCCGCGGGCGGCGCATCTTCGCGCGGAGGCCATTCGCGTCGCCTTCGAGGACCGGCTCCGCTGGCTGGGCGACCCTGCCACCGTCCAGGCGCCGTGGGCGGCCCTCGCCGGGAAGGCCTATGCGCGGGCGGTGGCCGGCGGCATCCGGCCCGACGGCCGTCGCCACGCGCGCCGGCGCGTGGACCCGTGGCGCTTCGCGGGCGGGACCGCGCGAGGCGCCCGCCCCGGGCCGCTGGCGGCGGGCGGGCCGGCCGACGAGTGCACCACGCACGTCGGCGCGGTCGACCGCGACCGGACGCTGGTGTCTCTCACGCACACGGCGGTCAGCCTCTTCGGATCGAAGGTCGTGGTGCCGGAGACGGGCCTGCTCCTCGGCAACGGGATGGTCTGGTTCGACCCGGAGCCCGGCCGCCCCAATTCCATCGAGCCCGGCAAGCGGGCCCTGGTCAACATGACGCCGTTCCTCGCGCTCCGGGACGGCGCCCCGTACCTGACCGTCGGCGCGCCGGGCGGGCGGAAGATCGTGTCCGCGGTCCCCCAGGTGCTCCTGAACCTGATCGACTTCGGGCTTGGCCCGCAGGCCGCCGTCGAGGCGCCCCGGCTCCACACCGAGGGGGGCTCCCTCCAGGTGGACGACCGGATGGGGGCGAGGATCGTGGCCGATCTCCGCCGGCGGGGGCACCGGGTCGAGCCCCTGACCGAGACGTACTCGAGCTTCTACTTCGCGCGTCCGCAGGTCATCGAGGTGAGGGCTCGCGGGTTGGCGGCTGGCGTCGACCACCTCCGCCCCGCGACCGCCATGGGTTTCTGAGAGAGGGGGAGGCCTGGGATGGCGGACATTCGTCTCGTGAGCGCCTTTGGCACCGTGCCCGGTGACGCGCAGGAAGGCATCCTGCGGGTGCTCCGGCACGCGCTCGAGACCGTCGCGCTGGAAGACGGCTCGTTCACGCGCGCGAAGGCCGTGTTCACCGAGTCCGACGAGCAGTGCGTCTTCACCGTCGAGCTGGATGCGGGGAAGAAGGCGCCGCTCCCGCTCGTCCTCGATCTCGAGCTGCTCGAGGACGCGGTGACCGACAGCGGACATCAGGCCCTCCTCACCGAGGAGGTGCGCCAGCACGTCCGGCGCACCCTCCAGTCCTAGACGTGCGCCGGCTCATCGTCAACGCGGACGACTTCGGCCTGACACCGGGGGTGAGCCGCGGCATCCTCCACGCGCACCGCGAAGGGCTGGTGACCAGCACCACGGTGCTCTCGAGCTTGCCGGCCCACCCGGAGCTCGACGCCGAAGCGACGGCGTGTCCGGGACTCGGTCTTGGGCTCCATCTGAACCTGACGTGGGGCGCTCCCGTCTCCCCTCCGGGAACGGTGCCCTCGCTCGTCGACGCCGAGGGGCGGTTCGGGCGGGACCTGGCGACCCTCCGGGACCGGGCACGCCCGGACGACGTGCAGCGGGAGAGCGAGGCCCAGATCGAGGCGTTCGTGCGCCGATTCGGCCGGGCGCCGACGCACCTCGATAGTCACCACCACGTCCACCGGCTTCCGGGAGTCATGGACGCCATCGTCGACGTGGCGCTCGCCGCGCGGCTGCCCCTTCGTAGCCAGGACGCCGGCTTCCGCGACGGGCTGCGTCGGCGGGGCGTCGCCACGAGCGACCACTTCGTCGGGGACGCGCAGACCGAGCCCTACTGGACGACGGCGCGTCTGCTCGACCAGCTCGCGACGCTGGCGCTCGGCGTCACGGAGCTCATGTGCCACCCGGGCCGCTTCGACGACGACCTCGCCTACAGCCGCTACGGACGCCAGCGCGAGGTCGAGCTGGCGGCCTTGTGCGACCCGGAGGCGCGGACGACCGTCGAGCTCCTGGACATCCAGCTCTGCCACTTCGGCGCGCTCGCCACGGCTGCCCCGGTTGCCCGGGCGGCCACGGCTGAATGAGGGGATCGACCCCCGCGAGATCCGCCTCTCGCGTGCGCGCCCTCGCCGTTCCGGGCGGGCCGGCCAACGGGCGAGGTGAAGGGCCGGCCGGCGCATGATCCTCTTGCGGGCGAGCCTCCGGCATCTCCTGCGACACCCCTGGCAGGCGGGACTGTCCATCCTGGGGATCGCGCTTGGGGTGGCCGTGGTCGTGTCCGTCGATCTCGCGAGCGGGAGCGCGCGCCGGGCGTTCGGGCTCTCCGCGGAAGGGGTGACCGGGCGGGCGACCCACCAGATCGTCGGCGGTCCCGGGGGACTCGACGAGCGGGTGGTTGGAAGGCTCGCGCGCGAGCTGGGTGTGCACCCGCTGGCGCCGGCGATCGAGGCCTGGGTCGGGGTGGAGGGCGCGCCCGGGCGGGCGCTCCAGCTGCTCGGCATCGACCCGTTCAGCGAAGCGCCCTTTCGCCCGTACCTCGGGCGGGGCGCGGGGGCCGGCGCGCGGGCGCTGGGGACCTTCGTCACCGAGCCGGGCGCGGTGCTCCTCGCCCGCCAGACGGCGGCGGAGCTCGGCGTGGCCGTCGGCGACGCCCTCGTCCTCCGCGTGACCGGCCGGCGCCGTCCGGTGCGCGTCGTCGGGCTGATCGATCCCGAAGACGCCCGGAGCCGCCAGGCGCTGGCCGGCCTCGTCGTGGCCGACGTGGCGACCGCCCAGGAGCTTCTTGACCGGCCGGGCCGGCTGTCGCGCGTCGACCTCGCGCTGCCGGACGGTGCGCGCGGCGAGGAGACGCTCGGTCGCGTGCGCGCCATCCTCCCGTCGGGGGCGGAGGTGGTTCCGGCCGCCGCGCGAAGCGAGTTCGTGGGCAGCCTCACGCGGGCCTTCGACGTGAACCTGACGGCGCTATCGCTGCTCGCGCTGGTCGTCGGCCTCTTCCTCGCCTACAACACCATGACGTTCTCGGTGGTCCAGCGACGCGCGACGCTCGGGATGGCTCGAGCGCTCGGCGTCACGCGCGCCGAGATCGTCGCGGTCGTCCTGGCCGACGCGCTCCTGGTCGGCCTGGTCGCGACCGCGCTCGGACTCGGCCTGGGCGTCGTCCTCGCGCAAGGGCTCCTTCGGCTCGTGACCCGGACCATCAACGACCTCTACTTCATCGTCGTCGTGCGAGACCTGGCGGTGTCTCCGGCGATCCTCGCGAAGGGCGCGGCGCTCGGCGTCGGGGCGACCCTCCTGGCGGCGATCGTCCCCGCGGCCGAGGCCGCGGCCGCGGCCCCCGGGGCCGCGATGCAGCGCGTGGTGCTGGAGGCGCGCGCGCGCCGGGCAGTCCCGCGCGCGGCGGCGACCGGCGTCCTGGTCGTCGGCGCGGGCGGGATCCTCGTCGGCTGGGCCGGCCCGAGCCTGCCGTGGAGCTACGTGGGGCTCTTCGCGATCGTGGTCGGCGCGGCGCTCCTGACTCCCTTGGCGCTGGTCGGCGCGGCGGCGGTGGCGGGCCCCTGGCTCGGACGGGCTCTCGGCCTGCCTGGCCGCATGGCGGCCCGCGGCGTCGCCGCCACGCTGTCCCGTACCGGGGTGGCGGTCGCGGCCCTCATGGTCGCCGTGGCGGCCGCCGTCGGCGTCGGCGTGATGATCGGGAGCTTTCGCGCGACGGTGGTGCGCTGGCTCGACACGTCGCTGGCCGCCGACGTGTACGTCTCCGCTCCCACCTTCGTCGGGGGACGGGGCGGAGATTCGACCCTGGAGCCCGCCGTGGTCGCGCGGCTGGGCGAGACGCCGGGCGTCGTGGGCACCGGAACGTACCGGGGGGTGCGGGTCCCGTCGCCGCTCGGTCCGACCCACCTGGTGGCGCTGGGCATCGGCCCCGGCAGCTACCGGCAGTTCCGCTTTCTCGCCGGATCGGCCGACGCGGTGTGGCCGGCATTCCAGGACGGGGGCGCGGTGATCGTCTCCGAGCCCTATGCCTACCGGCACGACCTCCGCGTCGGGAGCGTCCTGCGGTTGCGCACCGATCGGGGCGAGCGCGCGTTCCCCGTGGCCGGCGTGTTCGCCGACTACGGATCCGATCAGGGCGTGGTGATGATGAGCCGGCGGACCTACGAGGCCTACTGGGACGACCGCGCGGTGTCGTCGCTCGGTCTCCTCCTCGAGCCCGGAGCCGACATGGAGACCGCGGTGGCGGCGCTCCGCGCGCGGGCCGCCGGGGGCCAGGACCTGGTGATCCGGTCGAACCGCGCGCTCCGCGAAGCCTCGCTCGAGATCTTCGACCGGACGTTCGCGATCACCGCCGTGCTCCGCATCCTGGCCACGGCGGTCGCGGTCATCGGGGTCCTGAGCGCGCTGATGGCGCTTCAGCTCGAGCGCGCCCGGGAGCTCGGTGTCCTGCGCGCTCAGGGGCTCACGCCGGGCGAGGTGTGGCGGCTCGTGCTGGCCGAGACGGGGCTCCTCGGCGCGACGGCGGGGGCCCTTGCCGTCCCCGTCGGTATCGGGCTCGCGCTCGTCCTGATCCACGTGATCAACCGCCGCGCGTTCGGATGGTCGATCGAGACCACGGTCTCCGCCGGCATGCTCCTCCAGGCCGTGGGACTGGCCGTGGTGGCGGCGGTCGCGGCGGGGGCATACCCGGCCTGGCGCATGGCGCGGACACCGCCCGCGCCGGCCCTTCGGGAGGAGTAGTGACGCGCGCGGCCCCGCGAGGCGCTCGCCCGCCGGCGCGATCGTGGCGCGGCGGCGGGCTCTTGGCCGGGGTGCTGACCGTCGTCGCCGTCCTGGGCGCCGGCCTCGCGCTCGTGATCCTGTCCGATTCCGGCCGCTCGGCCTCACCGACGCTTCGGGCCACGCTCTCGGTCGCCGAGGCGCTCTCGGGCGGCGTGGCGGATGGCTTCGTGCGGGCGCTCGTGCCGCGC
This sequence comes from uncultured Candidatus Rokubacteria bacterium, assembly GCA_963812945.1. GTDB lineage: Bacteria > Methylomirabilota > Methylomirabilia > Rokubacteriales > DASRDR01 > DASRDR01. The sequence goes on from CAWEXD010000008.1 coordinate 1,177,341, forward strand.
GCCCTCGCGTTCCCGGCGGATCACGGGCCGCATCCCGGGTTCCGGACGGAGTGGTGGTACTGGACCGGGAATCTTCGCGCGCCCGCCGTGACGGGGAGGAGTGGCCGCCGGTTCGGTTTTCAGCTGACGTTCTTCCGGACGGCCCTCGCTCCCTCGGTGGCGCCGCGGCGATCGGCGTGGGGCGCGCGCGACGTGTACATGGCTCATCTCGCCTTGACCGACGTCGACGCCGGGCGCTTCCACGCGGCCGACCGCTGGGGGCGCGCCGCGCTGGACCTGGCCGGAGCCACCGGCGACCCCGTGCGGGTGTGGCTCGGCGACTGGACGGCGGAGGGCTCGGGGCCGGAGGGGCTCACGATGCGCCTCCGGGCGGGGGACGACGACGTCCGGATCGACCTCACGCTCGCGTCTCTCAAGCCGCCCGTGCTGCACGGCGAGCGCGGGCTCTCGCGAAAGAGCGACGAGCCCGGGAACGCGTCCTACTACTACTCGCTCACGCGGATGCGGGCCGGGGGCGAGGTCCGCCTGGCGGGGCAGGCGTTCCCGGTGGAGGGTCTGGCGTGGATGGACCGCGAGTGGAGCACGAGCGCCTTGGGCCCGGACCTGGTTGGCTGGGACTGGTTCGCGCTCCAGCTCGACGACGGCCGGGAGCTGATGCTCTACCGCCTCCGCCAGCGCGACGGCGGGATCGCCCCGGCGAGTCAGGGCACGATCGTCCTGGCCGACGGCGCCACGCGGAGCCTCGAGCGGGACGCGGTTGAAGTGCTCCCCCTTGGCCACTGGACGAGCCCGCGTGGCGGGACACGGTATCCGGCCGGCTGGCGGCTCCGCATCCCCGCGCTGGCCCTCGAGCTGACCGTCACGCCCGTGCTCGCGGATCAGGAGCTCGACCTGGGGGTGCGCTACTGGGAGGGTGCGGTGCGCGCGGAGGGAACGGCGGACGGTCGCCCGCTCGGAGGCGAGGGCTACGTCGAGCTCGTCGGCTACGCCCGGCCGGAGGCAGGCGGCGAGGCTGTGCGACAATGACCGCCGGACTGGGACCGCCGGACTGGGACCGCCGGACTGGGACCGCCGGATTGGGACGGCCGGGTTGGAAGGCCCGGGCGGGCGGCCGGCGGCGACACGCGTGCCGCGGCGCCGGGGAGGGAATAGATGGGCCGGATCAGACTCGGGCGGATGATCGGAGCGGGGCTTCTCGTGGTGGCGGCGACCGCCTCGGCGGACGGCCCATCCCCCACCGCTCCGCCACCCGGCGTGCCGTCGTCCGCCGAGCGCGATTTCCAGGAAGGGCTCGACGCCCAGAAGAAGAAGGACTGGCGCCGCGCGGCCCAGGCGTACGAGGCGGCGATCAAGCAGCGTGAGGCGTTCCCCGAGGCGTGGAACGGTCTCGGCTACTCGCTTCGGCAGCAGGGGAAGTATCCCGAGGCGGTGAAGGCCTACGATCGCGCGCTCGCCCTCCGGCCGGACTACGCGGAGGCGCTCGAGTACCTGGGGGAGGCCTACGTGAAGATGGGCAAGCTCGACGAGGCGCGCGCGGTGCTGCGGCGGCTCGAGCCGATCGACAAGAAGGAAGCCGCGTCGCTCCGGGCCACGATCGAGAAGGCGAAGAAGTAAGGACCCGGGAGCCCGAGGCCGAGATGGAGCGGGGCGGGATCGCCAACGGCAGGGCCGGCAGCGACCTCGAGCGCGAGCTCAAGCGGGTCGTCGAGGGCGAGGTCCGCTTCGACGATTACTCGCGCCTGCTCTACTCGACGGACGCGTCGATGTACCAGGTCGAGCCGATCGGCGTCGTCCTGCCGCGCACGAAGGACGACGTCCGGGCGGTCCTCGAGCTGGCCAACCGCTACAACGTCCCGATCCTCCCGCGCGGCGGCGGCACGAGCCTGATCGGGCAGACGGTCAACCACGCCGTCGTGCTCGACTTCTCGAAGTACATGAACCAGGTGCTCGAGGTGAACCGGGAGGAGCTCTGGTGCCGGGTCCAGCCCGGCGTCATCCAGGACGAGCTGAACGCCCACGTGAAGCCCATGGGCCTCCTCTTCGGGCCGGACACGTCGACCTCGAACCGGGCGACGCTCGGGGGGATGTCCGGGAACAACTCCGCCGGCTCCCACTCGATCGCCTACGGGAAGACGATCGACCACGTGCTCGAGCTCCGGTGCCTCCTCGCGGACGGGTCCGAGGTCACCCTCCGGGACCTGACCCCGGCCGAGCTCGAGGCGAAGTGCCGGGCGGACGGGCTGGAAGGGCAGATCTACCGCGAGGTCCGGCGGCTGGTGGACCAGCACGCCGACGAGATCCGCGCGCGGTATCCGAAGCTCATGCGGCGCGTCTCCGGCTACAACCTCGACGAGTTCGTGAAGACGCAGCCGTTCGGGCTGCATCGCCTGGCCGTCGGGTCCGAGGGCACGCTGGTGGCCGTGGTCGAGATGAAGGTGCGGCTCGTCCGGCGCCCGAAGTTCACGGCCCTCGACGTGATCCACTACGACGACCTCCAGGCGGCGCTGGAGTCGTCGGCGGAGCTCCTGACGACGGGACCGTACGCGGTCGAGGTCACGGACAAGATGATCCTCGACCTGGCGCGGGAGAACATCGAGCAGCGAGCGCGGATGGGCTTCGTGCAAGGCGACCCCGCCGCGATCATGATCGTCGAGTACTCCGGCGAGAGCGAGGCGGAGGTGCGCGCCAAGGTCGAGGCGCTGGAGGCGCTCCGCGCCCGGAAGCGGATCGGCTACGCCGCGCACCTGGCCTACGACCCGTACGAGCAGCAGTCCATCTGGAAGCTGCGGAAGGCCGGGCTCGGCCTCCTTCTCGGGACCAAGGGCGACCGGAAGCCCATCGCGTTCGTCGAGGACACCGCGGTCGAGCCGGCGAAGCTCGGCCCCTTCATCAACCGGTTCCGGGAGATCCTCACCCGCCACGGCGCGCGAGCGGGGTACTACGGCCACTGCTCCGTCGGGTGCCTGCACATCCGCCCGCTGATCAACCTGAAGGACGCGGGCGAGATCCGGAAGATGCACGCGATCGCCGAGGAGATCACCGCGCTCGTCATGGAGTTCGGCGGCGGGCTCTCCGGCGAGCACGGCGACGGGCGGGCGCGGAGCCCCTTCAACGAGACCCTCTACGGCCCCCGGCTCTACGACGCCTTCCGCCAGGTCAAGCGCGCCTTCGACCCGAAGGGGATCCTGAACCCGGGGAACATCGTCGACGCGCCGCCGATGACCGAGCACCTTCGCTACGGGCCGGAGTACCGGTCCTGGGAGCCGGAGACCCTGCTCGACTTCTCGGGGCAGGGCGGCTTCACGGCGGCCGTCGAGATGTGCAACGGCATCGGGGTCTGCCGGAAGAAGCTCGAGGGGACGATGTGCCCCTCGTACATGGCGACGCTCGACGAGGAGCACTCGACCCGGGGCCGCGCCAACGCCCTCCGCGCAGTGCTGTCCGGCAAGCTGCCGCGGTCGGAGTTCACGGGACGCCGGCTCTACGAGGTGCTCGACCTGTGCCTGGAATGCAAGGCCTGCAAGGCCGAGTGCCCGGCCAACGTCGACATGGCGAAGCTGAAGTACGAGTTCCTGGCCCACTACTATCGGGCGCACGGGCTCCCGCTCCGGAACCGGCTCTTCGGCCGGATCCACGCGCTGGCGCGCATCGGGTCGGCCCTGGCCCCCGTGTCGAACTGGATCGCGCGCCTGGCACCCCACCGGTGGCTTCTGGAGCGCCTGGCCGGGATCGACCGGCGCCGGCCGCTGCCGTCGTTCGCCGCGGAGTCGTTTGCCCGGTGGTTCGGCCGCCGGCGACCGGAGGGCACGGGCGCGCGGGGCGAGGTCGTGCTGTTCCACGACACCTTCAACACCTATCAGACCCCGAACGTCGCCATCGCGGCGACGCGGCTCCTGGAGACGCTCGGGTACCGCGTCGTGCTGGCCGACCGCGGGTGCTGCGGGCGGCCCATGATCTCGAAGGGGATGCTGGACGAGGCGCGGACCCTGGCGGCGGACAACGTGGCCCGGCTGGCCCCCGCCGCGCGCGCGGGCCGTCCGATCATCGGGCTCGAGCCGTCGTGCCTCCTCACGCTCCGGGACGAGTATCCGGAGCTGGTGCGGACCGAGGACGCCCGGCTCGTCGCGCGCCAGAGCCTGCTCCTCGAGGAGTTCCTCCAGCGGGAGTGGGCGCGGGGCGAGCGCCCGCGCTTCGCGCCGAACGGCCGGACGGCCTTGCTCCACGGCCATTGCCACCAGAAGGCGCTGGTGGGCACGGCCCCGACGGTCGCCGTGCTCCGAGCGGCGGGCTACCAGGTGAACGAGGTCGACGCGGGCTGCTGCGGGATGGCGGGGTCGTTCGGCTTCGAGGCGGAGCACTACGACCTGTCGGTGCGGATCGCCGAGCGGCGCCTCGCCCCGGCCGTGCGGGCCGCGGGCGCCGACGTCGCCGTCTGCGCGCCCGGCATCTCGTGCCGCCAGCAGGTGGAGCACACCACGGGCCGCGTGCCGAAGCACCCGGCGGAGCTCCTCTGGGAGGCCCTCGAGCGGTAGACTTGTCGATGCGCCTGCCCTCGCGCCCGCTGAGCCCGGTCGGATGAGCGGCGACGCCCTGACCTGGGCGGCAGGGCTGGCCGGCGTCGCGGCGGCCGCGTTCGTCAAGGGCACGATCGGCTTCGGCTTCCCACTGATCGCGACCCCGCTCCTCGCCCTCGCGACCGACGTGCGCACGGCCGTCGCGGCGCTGATCATCCCCAACATCGTGATGGACGGCGTCCAGGTCGTCCGCCGGCCCGGTGTCGTCGCGGCACTCCGGCGTCATGCGTCGCTGATCATCGCGGGAACCGTCGGGACCATCGTCGGCACGCGATTCCTCGCCGTGCTCTCGGGTGGAGGGCTGCTCGTGACCCTCGGGGCGACCGTGCTGGTGTTCGTCCTCCTGTCCGCCGTCCGGCCGGGCTGGCGCATGCCGGCGGGCGCCGAACGCCCGTTGGCGCCGCTCGTCGGCCTGGCCGCCGGCACGCTGGGCGGACTCACCAACACGCCCGGCGTGGTGCTGACCCCGTACTTCTTCGCGATCGGGCTTCCGAAGGCGGAGTTCGTGCGAGCGATCTCCGGCGCCTTCCTCGTGTTCAAGCTGACCCAGCTGGGGGCGGTGTGGCACGTCGGCCTGCTCGATTGGCGCGTCCTGCTCCTGTCGCTCGCCGCGTCGGGGGTGAGCCTCGCCGGATTCCATGTGGGGCTCGCGGTGCAGGACCGCGTCCCGCAGGCGGTGTTCAACCGCGCGGTGCTGGTCCTGCTGTCGGTGGTCGGGGTGGCGATGCTGGCCCGCGGCCTCCGGCCCTGACGACCGGGCGCGGGGCCGGGCGCTACCAGACCGACTGGGGGAGCGGGAGCCTCTCCAAGAGCGAGCGATCGAGCGGGACCGGTGGCGGCGCGCCGGCCTCGTCCAGGAGCGCGTGGATCTGGCGGAGATGCTGGGCCGCGTGCCACGTGGTGCGCTCGAGCAGCTCGTGGCCGGTCTGGGGGCCGTAGTAGGTCTCGACGGTCCCGGTGGCCGCATCCTCCTGCGAGAGCCACAGCCGGAGGGCGCCGCGCACTGCCGCGCCGTACCCCGCGAGCGCGGGGCCATCGGGCAGGCCGACAGGCGCCATCTCCTGAAGCCAGGTCTCGGGCAATCGGCGCTCGACCATGGCGTCGCGGAAGGCGAGGCTCAGCCGGAAGAGGTGATAGGCGAGCTGGTGGAGCGAGCGGTCGCGGCCGGGATGCTGGAGCGCGAGGTGTTTCGGCTCGACGACGGCGATGAGCCGACCCGCGGCGGCGAGGACCCCGTCGAGACGCGCCGCAAGGGCCGCCGGGGAGAGCCGCTCGACGCCCTCGTACCGGACGCCGACGAGATCGGCGAGGGCGGTCGGGTTCCAGCCGTGGACCACTCCGCCGCGCGTGACGACGGCCGGCACGGCCGGCACGCCCAGCCGCGCGAGCTCGGCGCGCGCTCCGGGCTCGGCCTCGATGTCGACCGCGTCGAACGGCACTCCCCACGACGAGAGCAACTCTCTCGTCTTAGCGCAGGAGCTTCAGCCAGGGCGGTGGTAGAGGATCGCTTTACTATCAGCCATTTGTCGGTGACTCCCCCGAGGGCATCTTACCGCGGCGTGACCGTGGTTGCGGGGAGGTTGCGGATGGTCGGGTCATCGAGGCATGCCTACTGTCGCGCAAGGTAGTCGTCCGGCTTGAAACCACGCTCCTGGAGCGCAGCCCGCACCGCGGCGAGGTCGATCTTCGCACCGGGCCGCACGCCGTGGCGCACGTACCAGCCCTGGTTCATCTCGAGGGCAAACTGGATCGCGCTGCTGGCCGACAGCACGGGATCCTCGATGAAGGGATGCAGCGGATACACTTCCTGCAGCGCCCCGTCGCGGGAGAAGTAACCGATATCGAGCGGGATGCGTGTGTTGCGCATGTAGAAGCTCATGCGCTGCGGCCGCGGAAAGACGAAGAGCATGCCCTCGTCCTCGGGCATCGACGGCACGTGCATGAGCCCGCGGTTGCGCTCGGGCTCGAGCACGGCCAGGCGCATGCGTACGGGCTGCCCGCCCACGTCGATGGTGAAGCGATGCTCTGGATCCACGGTCGCCGCGGGGGCCGACGTCGTCGGTGCGGATGGCTTGTCACCCTGATCGCACGCAAATCCACCCAGGCCGATCGTCACGAGAACCAGGACACACCGAAGCTGACGCGAGAAATGCACGCCGTACTGATTCTCGGGCCGCGGCCGATCAGGCAAGCCATTTGGCCGCGCGACGGAGGGTAGATGGGATGACGCGGCTGACCCCCAGCTCGACGTGGTGGCATACAGTGCCCCACTGAGAGCACACGCGCTCATGGGCGCAACGAGGAGGGGGCCAGCCATGGAGCATGTTGGCATCGATCTGCACAAGAAGGAAAGCCAGGGGTCCCTTGGCCGGGTGGGCGCGGCCGGGGGGCCGGTTGCGGCAGGGTTGCGGATCGCGCCGCACCGGATCTTGGTGCGAGATCTGCGTGGATGGACAGGGGGACGGTCGTCGCGGCGATCGACCCGGAGGGTCAGGCCAGACGAGCGCCGCGACCGCCGCCACCGCCACTACTGGAGGTGGGGGCCCCCGACCTGCTGAACCCGGAAGCCGAGAGTCGCCCAGATGGCCCGCGCCTCGTCGGTCTGCGACATGCGCCGGTCCCTCGATCGTCGCCGCTCGGGGGCGCCAGGAGCCTTCCGTCCCCGCGGCGCGCGGCGCTCGGACTCGCGTCGATCGAGGACCACGGTCACGCGCTGATCGGCCACGAAGCTCTCGTCCAGCCGCTGGCAAAGATCCGTGCGGTCGTGTCGGACGACGATGAGCCACCAGTGCGAGGCTGTCGGCCCGGCCGGGGCGCTCGGGTGTGCTCTCTCGGCGCAGCGAGCCACCCAGGGCGCGGGACACGTATGGCCTTCGTGGACCCACCGGCGATCGCATTCCTGGCAATAGTGGTCATGATGCGCGGCAGCGGGCGCGACTGGCGCCCGCCTGGGCGAGGAGCTTGCCAGACGCTCCCGCATCACGTCCCAATACCAGGGGACGCTCCGCAAGCGCACACGGCCGACTCGGACCGACCAGCCGCGCCGGAATGGGTTGTAGGGCGACGACTCGCGCATGTCAGTTACGGCCCCCGCTCGCATCGTACGCCCGGGGACGCATGCGTGCACAGCGGCCGCGCTCGGGCCCCAGGGCATCTGGGCGGACCGGCCGGGGACAGGTCCGGGCCGCTCGGGTGCCATCGGTGTCCAACGCCCGCCCGTTTTGGGGTAAAATCTCGATGTGCGTCTAAACGAGGGGATCTTGCACCGCGAGCCGCGGGCCGAGCTCGCCCGCCGCCTCGGCGTCCTCGCGGCGGCGGCGTGGCTCGTCGCGGGGTGCAGCGACGGACAATCGCCCACGGAGGCGGCACGGCTCGCCGAGGGGCGTCGGACGGAGGTTCGCGAAACGGCGAAGCGCCACGAGGCGATCGACGCGCTTTACCTTGGGAGTGGTCACTTGATCCCGCGCGACGGCGCTACCGAGTGTCCCCTCCAGGGCTTCTGGAGCGGGTACCCGCGCGGCGCAAACGTCCAGCTGCGAGTCTCGAGCCGGGTGCCCGCGGCCGCGCAGGCGGCGCTCGCCGATGCCGCCGCCTCGGTGGGCGGGGCGACCCTGGGGGGGCTGGCGGTCACCTTCCGGGTGACGGCCGAGGTGGATCCGCGTCCCGGGGTCAACGAGGTCACGGTGGCGGAAGCGCCACTGCCGAGGGCCGCCGGATGCTCCTCCGACGCCGGCTGCGTCCAGTACAACTTCGCGGGCCGGGGGCTTCTCATGGGCGCGCGCGTGATCGCCCCGCCGGGGCGCAACGTCGCGGCCTACGTCCATGACACCATAGGTCATGCCGTCCTCGGGCTCTGTCACATCGACGCCCGCCAGATCGGCGGTCCGGAAGCCTCGCTCATGAGCGGGGGGCCCGGCACGGCCCCGGGCTCGGGCGCGTCGAGCCTGACGGCGCTCGACCTCGACGCGATCGGCGCGGTCTACGCCTCCAGTGTCAGTCCGGGCGCCGCGCGGTCGGCGTTCCTGGCAGCCCGCCTCGTCAACCTGCAGGCGGGCCAGTTCCCTCGCGGCGTGCCCCCGTAAGCCGCCCGGCGCCCCGGGGGCGCCGGCGCCGGTCTGACCTTCCCCGCCGTCAGGGCGTCTCGGCGTCGAAGACCGTCTGCGCCGCGGCGAGGGCCTCGCCGGTCTCGGCGCGGTATCCGAGGTCGCGGAGCGCCATGCCGAGCGCGGAGAGCGTCGGCAGCACGTAGAGCGGACTGGCGGTCATTCCCATCGTGCCCACCCGCAGCACGGCGTCCCGCATCTTCTCGATGCCGGTCGAGACCAGGATGCCGTACGCGTCCCGCATCCGGCGGACCACCGCGGTGGCCGCGAGCCCGGCCGGCACGCGGAAGCAGGACACGGTGTCCGACGCGATCGACGGATCGCCGAAGAGATCGAGCTTGAGGGCGGCAATTCCCGCCCGGAACGCCTTGCCTGAGATCCGGTGCCGGCGGATTCGGTTGGGGAGCCCCTCCTCCAGGATGAGGGTCACGGCTTCGCGGAGGGCTTGTGTCAGATGCGTCGGCATCGAGACCGGCTGGTTGCGCCGGCCTCCCTCGGGTACTCCGCCGCCGCGCGAGGCGGGCACCCACTGGCGCTTCCAGCGGATCAGGTCGTTGGCGTAGCTCACCGCGGGGCGCGTACGCCGCTCCATGGCCTCGAAGGCGCGCGGCGAGACCGAGACGACGGCCAGCCCGAGGGGCATGGCGATGCACTTCTGGGAGCCGGTCATGTTGATGTCGACGCCCCAGGCGTCGGTCTGCACGTCGAGGCCGGCGAGAGACGAGACCGTGTCGAGGAGGAAGAGCGCCCCGTGACGACGCGTGATCTCGCCCACGGCGGCCGCCGGGTAGGTCACGCCCGTCGATGTCTCGTTGTGCACGAGCGTCACGAGCTTCGGCCGCACTCGCGCCACGGTCCGGTCCAGGCCGTCCAGGTCGATCGGCTTGCCGAGCTCGACGTCGAACGCCGTCACCGCCGCGCCGGCGCGCTCCATGACTTCCTTCATGAGGCTGCCGAAGACACCCGCCACGACCACGACGACGCGGTCACCCGGCTCCACGAGGGACACGGTCGCCGCCTCGAGCCCGGTGCGGCCGGACCCGGGCATCGCGATGACCTCGCCCGACGTCTGGAACACCTGGCGGAGATCCAGGCACGCCGGCTCGAGGATCTCCTCGTCGAACGGCGGCTCGTACTGAATCATCGCCGGCTGCGCCATCGCGCGGATGACCCGCCAGGGGACCTCGGTCGGGCCGGGGATCATCAGGATGGGGCGGTCGAGGCCTCGTCGCCAGTGCTGGGTGCTCAATCCGGATCTCCTTTCGACGTCGTGTCAGGTCGCCCGGCGCGGCTTCACGCTCGGGTCAGTTGGCGGTCGTATTCTACGCCGGCCGCGGTGGCGAGGCCAGGGGCCGCCGCGTGCCGCCGCGCCCTGGCCACGTGCGGCGTTACTCGATGATAAGATGCGATCACGATCGCGGGGAGCCCAGTGATCGCAGCCAGAGAGCCCGAATGCCGCGAACCCAGCTGATTCGTCTCGCCCTCTTCGCCGCCGTCGCGGCCACGGCGGTGGCCGGCGGACCCGCGCGAGGCCACGCGGCGGGACGGTACGCCAACCCCCAGCTGCTGGTCGAGACGGAAGAGCTGGCGCGCATGCTCGGAGCCCCGGGCGTGCGGATCCTCGATGTCCGCAGCGGGACGATCGGCGCGGTCGCCTACCGGACGGGCCACGTGCCGGGCGCGGCGTACCTGGACTGGAACGAGCTCGACGACCCGGCTGCCAATGCCGAGGGCCAGCCGATCCGTCCCGCCGCGGCGGCGGCGCTGTTCGGGCGGCTCGGCATCGACCACGAGACGACCGTGGTGGCGTACGACACCGCGGATGGCGTGATGGCGGCCCGTCTGTTTTTCGCCCTCGAGTACTTCGGCCACGAGCGGGTCCGGGTACTGAACGGCGGCCTGGCCAAGTGGCGGCGCGAAGGCCGGCCGCTCGAGGTCGCGGCGCCGGCGATCACGTCCCGCCGGTTCGACCCGCGACCTCGCCGGGAGCTCGTCGCGACGGCCGCGGAGGTGCGATCGAGCCTCGGGCGGGCGGCCGTCTGCCTGATCGACGCCCGGAGCCCGGCGGAGTTCGCCGGGACGGATCGCGGGGCGGCGCGGGGCGGTCACATTCCGGGCGCCCGGAACGTGGACTGGACGTGGACGGTGAACCCCGACGGGACGTTCAAGGACGCCGACGCGCTCCGGGCGCTCTTCGAGACCGCCGGCGTGCGGCCGGACCGGACGGCCGTGGTCTACTGCCAGAGCGGGGCCCGATCGGCGCACGACTACCTGGCGCTGCGACTCCTCGGGCACCCGAGGATCCGGAACTACGACGGCTCGTGGATGGAATGGGGAAACACGCCGGCGCTGCCGGTCGAGAAGTAGCGAGGACAGGCCCGGTGAGCGGCCCAGTGGGCCCACAGGCCGAAGGCCGTCCGATCAACTCCCGCGGACCGAGGGTACGGTGGTGAGCGAAGTGCTGGAGCTCGACCTCCGCAAGGAGGTCTGCCCCTACACGTTCCTGAAGGCGCGCCTCGCGCTCGAGGCGCTGCCGACGGGCGCGCTCCTGCGTGTCCTCGTCGACAACGAGACCTCGGCCCGTGACGTGCCCCGGAGCCTGACCGCGGCGGGACACGCCGTTCTCGCGTGCGCGCCGGCCGGCGACGCCGTTTGGGCGATCCTGATCTGCCGGGGCTCGGCCTGAACCCTCGCGCGGGGTGGGCGCTCAGGCGACCTCGACCGGCTGGGGGCGAGGGACGTCGGCGGGGCGGCGCATGAGCCACACCAGCGGGACCAGCACGGCGAAGAGCGCCGCCAAGCCTAGGAAGTCGTCGGCGAACGCGTTCATCGAAGCCTGACGCTGGACTTCGTCGTAGAGATGGCGGAGGGCCTGGCGCCGCGCGGTCTCCGCGTCGGAGCCGCTGGCGAGGTAGACGTCTTGGAGGCGGGCCAAGCGGTCCGCCGCCGCGGCGCTCCACGGTGTCACGTGGCCGATCAGCGTCGCGACGTGCACCTGCGTCTGGCGCGAGAGAAAGGTCGTCGTGAGCGCCACCCCCACGCTCCCGCCCACGTTCCGGACGACGTTGAAGATGCCGCTCGCGGTCGGCAGATCCCGCGGCAGGACCGCCGCGAGCGACATCGTGGTCAGCGGCACGAACACGAGCCCCATGCCGAATCCCTGGACGAGGCGGGGCCAGAGGAGCGCCCAGAAGTCCGCGCCGAGGCTCAGCGAGCCCATGAGGAAGAGCGAGTACGCGATGATGGCCATCCCGATCGAGACGAGCCACCGCGGGTCGATCCGGTCGACCAGGCGGCCGCCGATGGCGAGGGAGACGAGCGATCCGATCCCGCCCGGCGCCAGCACCCAGCCCGCGGTGAGGGCGTCGTACCGCAGGAGATGCTCCGCGTAGAAGGTGAGGAGCACGAAGCTTCCGTAGAGCCCGAAGCCGACCAGCGTCATCAAGAGCGTGCCGAGCGCGAACGTTCGGTTCGCGAGGACGCGCAGGTCGACGATGGGATATGCCACCGTCAGCTCCCACCAGACGAGGGTCGCGAGGGCGGCCACTCCGAGGACGACGAGCCCGGTGATGGCGGACGAGTCGAACCAGTCGAGGCGCTGGCCCTGGTCCAGCGCGACCTGGAGGGCGCCGACGCTCGTCACGAGGAGGGCGAGGCCGACGCCGTCGAGCGGGCCGGTGGACCGGCCGCGGGCCTCCGCGCTCTCCGGAGGGTCCTCCAGGAAGGCGCTGCCGAGTGCCAGCGCGACCGCGCCGAACGGCAGGTTCAGGTAGAAGATCCATCGCCAGGAGTAGTTGTCGGTGATCCAGCCGCCCACCGTCGGCCCCACGATGGGCGAGACCATGACGCCGAGACCCCAGATGGCCATGGCCATCCCGCGCTGTCGCGCGGGAAAGATCTCCATGAGGATGGCCTGCGAGAGCGGGATGAGCGGGCCCCCGCCGAGCCCCTGGAGGATCCGCGCCCCGACGAGGAGCTCGAGGCTCGGGGCCACGCCGGAGAGCAGCGAGCTCACCATGAACGTGACCGTCGCGATCAGGAAGAAGCGGCGGCGGCCGAGCCGCGCCACGAGCCAGCCCGTCGCCGGGAGGATCACGGCATTGGCGGCGAGGAAGGACGTGAGGACCCAGGTGATCTCGTCGAGCGAGGCCGAGAGGCTGCCCTGCATGTGGGGCAGCGCGACGTTGGTGACGCTGGTGTCGAGGACCTGCATCGACGCCACCAGCATGACGGCGACGGTGACGAGCCAGCGCCGGGCGGCGGGCTCGGCCATGCGGAAGCCTCGAGACCCCGGACCGGAGGCTACCGGACGTCGATCGTGACGGTGGCCGACATGCCGGTCCGCAGGAGGTGCGGGTTGGCCCGGTAGTCGTCCAGCACGATCTTGACCGGCACCCGCTGGACCACCTTGACCCAGTTGCCCGAGGCGTTCTCGGGGGGCAAGAGGCTGAAGCGGGACCCGGTCCCGGCGCTGATGGAATCCACCCGGCCGCGGAAGAGCCTGTCCGGGAACGTGTCGACACGCACGGTGGCCGGCTGTCCGGGCTGGACGCGGCCGAGCTGGGTCTCCTTGAAGTTCGCGACGACCCAGACCCCTTCCAGCGGGACGATGGCCAGGAGCGGCTGCCCCACCTGGACCATCTGGCCGGGCTCGACCGTCTTCTTCGCGACCGTGCCTCCGGCCGGCGCGACGATCCGAACCTTCGCCAGCTGGAGCTCCGCGGCGGCGAGCTCTGCCTGCGCCTGCTCGACGCTCGCCCCCGCGCGCCCAGCGGCGGCCTCTTTGACGGGGACTTGCGCCTGCTGGGAGAGGGCGTCCGCCACCAGGGCCTCGGCCTCCTCGACCCGACGCTCGGCCTGCTGCACCGAGAATGCGCGGCGCCGCATCTCGGCGGTCGCGGCGTCGACCTCGCGCTCGGCCTGGCCGAGCCGGCGCCGGACGGCGTCGAGCGTCGCCAGCGCGCCGCGGTTCGCGGTGCGGGCCAGGTCGTGCTCCTGCGCGGCGATGAGCCCCTGGGTCGCGAGCCGACTCGCGCGGTCGAGGTCGAGGCGGGTCCGCTCGGCGGTGGACTCCGCCAGGGCGACGTCGGCCTGGGCGGCCGCGACGGCGGCGCCGCGGCTCTCGGTCCGGGCTCGGGCCTCGTCGGCCTCGGCCCGCGTCACGTCCACCGCGGCGCGCGCCGCGGCCACGGCGGCCCGCGCCTGCTGGACGCGGCTGTCGGTGCTCTCCCGCGCCAGCGGGACCTCGGACCGTGCGCCGCGCGCCTCGGCCGCTGCCATCGCCACCGTGGCCCGGGCCTGCTCCACGCGGATCTGGTGGTCGCGGGCGTCGATCTCGACGAGGAGCTGGCCGGCCCGGACGTCCTCGTTGTCGCGCACGTGCACGCGGGCCACCGGGCCCGGCACGCGCGCGCTCACGACCACGATGGACCCCTCCACGTAGGCGTCCTCGGTCGAGACGCGATGGCGGGAGGCGAGCCAGGCCCAGCCGCCGTAGGCGGCCGCGGCGAGGACCGTGAGGGCGATGCCGAGCGGGAGGAGTCGCCGAGCCATCAGGCTCCCTTCAGGGCAGCTCGACGAGAAGGTCGACGCCCGAGACCTGGACCGGGTAGACGCTCACCGCGAGATCGGGTGCGACGCCGCACACACCGGTGCGGACGTCGAAGTCGAAACCGTGCCACGGGCACACGACGCGATCGCCGAGCAGCACGCCCTCGCCGAGCGGCCCGTCCTCGTGGGCGCAGGCGCCGGAGAGCGCGTGGAAGCGCCCGCTCCCCGCGTTGAAGACCGCGAGGTAGTGGCCATCGACCTCGACGGTCTTTCCCCGGCCGGCCGGGATGTCACTCACGGAGGCGACGCGAACGAGGCGCGGCACGCCCCCCATTATAGCGGCGCGCCTTGACACCGCCTGCAGGGCCCCAGTAGGGTGGGGGCGGCTCAGAACCGGCAGAGGAGACGGACGCCCATGCGGTGGCTGGAGCAGGTCGATCCCGAGGTCGCCAAGGCCATCCGCCTCGAGACGGAGCGGCAGTCCCGGAACCTCGAGCTGATCGCCTCCGAGAACTTCGTCTCCGAAGCGGTCCTCGAGGCGGTCGGCTCCGTGATGACCAACAAGTACGCGGAAGGCTACCCCGGCCGACGCTACTACGGCGGGTGCGAGCACGTGGACACGGTCGAGGAGCTTGCCGTCCAGCGCGCCAAGGAGCTCTTCGGCGCCGAGCACGCGAACGTCCAGCCGCATTCCGGCTCCCAGGCGAACATGGCGGTCTACTTCACGGTGCTGTCCCCGGGCGACACGATCGTGGCCCCGAACCTCTCGCACGGCGGCCACCTGACGATGGGCAGCCCGGTGAACTTCTCCGGGAAGCTTTACCGGATCGTGCCCTACGGCGTGCGGCGCGAGGACGAGCGTCTCGACCTGGACCAGGTGCGCGCCCTCTGCCGCGAGCACCGCCCGAAGCTCCTGGTGGCGGGCGGGTCGGCCTTTCCGCGGGCGATCGACTTCAAGCCTTTCCGCGAGATCGCCGACGAGTTCGGGTGCCTCCTGATGGCCGACATCGCGCATCCGGCCGGATTGGTGGCCGCCGGGCTTCATCCGACGCCGGTCCCCCACGCCGACTTCGTGACGACCACCACCCACAAGACGCTCCGGGGCCCTCGGGGCGGGATGGTCATGTGCCGCGCGGCGCACGCCCAGGCGCTCGACAAGGTCGTGATGCCGGGGATGCAGGGCGGGCCGCTGATGCACGTGATCGCGGCGAAGGCGGTCGGGCTGCGGGAGGCGCTGACTCCGGACTGGCGCGCGTACCAGCGGCAGATCGTCGCCAACGCGAAGGTGCTGGCGGACGCCCTCCTGCGCCGCGGCCACCGTCTCGTGACCGGCGGCACGGACACCCACCTCATGCTGGTGGACCTGACGGCGACGGGAGTGACGGGCAAGGAGGCCCAGGAGGCGCTCGACCGGTCCTGGATCACCGTGAACAAGAACACGATCCCGTTCGAGACCCGCAGCCCCATGGTGACGAGCGGGATCCGCATCGGGACGCCCGCCGTCACCACGCGCGGGATGAAGGAGCCCGAGATGGACGCCATCGCCGGCTTCATCGACCGCGTCCTGCGCGGCCGAGGCGACGCGAAGGCCGAGGCCTCGGTCCGGGTGGACGTCGCTTCCCTGGCCGGCCGCTTCCCGCTCTATCCGGAGCGCCTCGCGTGAAGTGCCCGTTCTGCGGGCACACGGAAGACCGCGTCGTCGACTCCCGGGTCGGCCGGGACGGGGAGTTCATCCGGCGCCGGCGCGAGTGCCTGAAGTGCAGCCGCCGCTACACGACGTACGAATACATCGAAGACATCCTGCCGATGGTCGTGAAGCGCGACGGTCGTCGGGAGCCGTTCGACCGCGCGAAGCTCCGGAACTCGGTTCTCAAGGCCTGCGAGAAGCGCTCGGTCGGCGTCCAGGCGGTCGACGACGTGGTGAGCGACATCGAGGCGAAGCTCCACGAGCGGGCCGAGAAGGAAGTGTCGACCCGCGAGCTCGGCGAGCTCGTGATGGCCCGCCTCCAGCGCCTCGACCAGGTGGCCTACGTGCGGTTCGCCTCGGTCTACCGCCAGTTCAACGACGTGACGCAGTTCATGGACGAGGTGAAGGTTCTCCTCAAGAAGGATCCGAAGGAGCCGGAGAAGACCAAGCGCCGGAAGGCCCGCGGGTGAACATGGGCGCGGGCCCGCGTCGCGCCCGCTGACGTCTCGCCGCGGGTGGCCAGGCGGGTCCCGCCGCGGACCGTAGTGGAGACGGCCGGGCCGAGGCCCCCCAGCAGGGACGGGGCGGGCCTGACGGCGGCGCTGGCGGCGGTCGCGTCGACTTTCTCGCCCGAGGCCGGAGCGCGCAAGCGGCGGCTTCTGGCGGCGCTCGGGTCCGCGCCGGTGATCCGGCCACGCGCTCTCGTCCGGCTTCACGAGACGCTCTGCTTCCTCCAGGCCTATCCGGATGACCGCGCCGTCTTGGCCGCGGTGGACGGCCTCCTGCGCACCTTCCCCGCGCGCGTGGCCGCGCTCGCGCCGCGGGCCCTCCGGCGGCTTCACGACACCGGCATCGTCGGGTCGACGATCGAGTACCCGTTCGGGCTGCCCCTGAGCCGCTGGCTGGCCGCGCGGCTCGGCCGCGGCGCGAGAATCGCGTGGGCCGGGGGTCCGGACGGCGAGCGCCTCGCCGAGGCGCTGGACCTTCTCGTCACCCCGGCCGAGCGCGACGCGTTCAGCGAGGGCGGATTCGCCGCGAAGGGATGGCTCGTGGTGGCGCGGGCCGGACGCCCGCTGACCGACCTCGAGGTCCTGGTCGAGGCCTTCGACCGGTCGCCGCTCGAGGGGGAGGTGCGGGACTGGCTCTACGAGAGCCTCGGCGTCCGGGTCCGGGCCCGGCTCGATTCCGCGGTCTCGCGCACCTTCGCCAAGCGCCCCGTCGGGCGGCCGACGTTCCAGCGGAGCGCTCTCCGGCGCTCCGGGATCAACGTGGTGCGGGAGGCGGTGCGACCGGTGGGGATCTGGCGCCGCGCCTCACCGGCACTCGCCCGGGACGTGATCGAGATCGCGCGAACGGCCATGGCCACGCGGTCCCGCGAGCTCCACGCGTTCTCGTACCCGAATCCGGACGACGTGCTGGTCGGCGAGATGGGGCGGGGACTCCGGGGGGTGCTGATCGGCCTCGAGCCGGCGTACCGGCTCCCGTTCGAGGGCTACTACGCCTTCCTCGTCATGAAGAACGGGGTCCCGGTCGGCTACGGGGGCGGCTGGTGTCTGTTCGAGACCCTCGAGTTCGGCTTCAACGTCTTCGAGTCGTTCCGGCAAGGGGAGTCGGCCTGGATCCTCGGGCAGGTGCTGCGCGGCTATCACCGCGTCTTCCGCATGCGCACGGTGGTGGTCGATCCCTATCAGCTGGGCGCCGGCAACCTCGAGGCGCTCCGGTCGGGGGCCTTCTACTTCTATCATCGTCTCGGGTTCCGGCCGCGGGACCCGGGCGTGCTGCGCGTGCTCGGGGCGGAGCTGGCACAGATTGCTCGTGACCCCCGATACCGGTCCCCCTTGCCGGTCCTCCGTCGCCTCGCGCGGGAGGAGGCGTACCTGACCCTGCCGGGCGGCAGTCCCGAGCCCGAGCACCGCGTCCGCGCGCGGGATCTGGCCGCCCTGGTGACGCGGGACGTCGCCCGGCGTCATCGGGGGGACCGCGAGGCCGCGACACGCGAGGCCGTGGACCGGGTCGGGCGGGTCCTGGGTGGCCGGGGATGGACCGCGTGGCCCGAGGCCGAGCGGGACGTGTTCCGGCGCTGGGCCCTGGTGGTCGCGCTCATTCCCGATCTCGACCGATGGCCGCGCCCGGACCGCGCGCGCCTCGTTCGCGTGATGCGCGCCAAGGGTGGCCGCGGCGAGGGACCCTACGTCCGCCAGCTCCTCGGCCACGCCCGCCTCGGCCGGAGCCTCCGGGCGCTGGTTGCTCGCTCGCCAGTGGACAGCGCCGCGCCCTTTCGCCCCTAACGCAGCTCGGGGCCGTCCGGCCGGCGGCCGGTCCGGCGCGTGGCCAGGGCGACACCGGCTATGACGACCAGCGCGCCCACGACATGGGCCCAGGTCACCGCCTCGCCGAGGAGCACCCAGGAGATGGCGAGGACCTGGAAGGGGATCAGGTTCACGGTGAGGGCGGCGACGGGCGCCGGAACCACGCGGATCCCCCAGTAGAACCAGATGTGGGAGATCGTCACCAGGATGGCGGCGTAGAGGATCGCCAGGACCGTCCCGAAGGTGACGTGGGGCAGCGTCGCCCAGGGACGCTCCACCAGCGATAGCGGCACCAGAAAGGCAGCCGAAAGGATGTAGGTCCCGGCGGTGATGACGGTCGGCGAGAACTGCCGCGAGACCTGGCGCGCGTAGACGGAGTACACGGCCCACAGGCCCTGGCTGCCCAGGATCACGAAGTCACCCGCGTGGAGGTCGAGGTCGAGCAGCGCCTGGAGCGATCCGCGGGTCACCGTGAGCACGACCCCTGCCGAGGAGACCAGGATGCCCGCGAGGTTCAGGGGAGTGAGCCGCTCGCGAAGCCAGCCGGCCGAGAGCAGGGCCACGAAGACGGGACCCATCGCGCCCAGGATCGCCGCATTGATGGCCAGCGTGCGCTGGAGCCCGTAGTACCAGAGCGTCGTGTTGGTCACGAGCCCCGTGAGGGCGAGCGTCAAGAAGATCCGGAGGTCGGCGCCGCTCACGCTGGGCCACGTCTGGTGGGTGAAGCGGACGTACCAGAGGAGGACGCTGGTGGCGAGGACGGCGCGGAGCGCGGTGAGCGTGATCGGGCCGACGACCTGGAGCGCGACCTTGCCGGCGATGAAGTTGCCGGCCCAGATCAGGCTGACGAGAAAGAGGAGACCGTAGGCCTCGCGCTCGTGGAGCTCCCGCTCCCTCTTGGGCACCGCCCTACGCTACCAGAGGCTCCCGTCGAGATCGGTCGAGGCGCGAAGGCCCCGCTGTCCGCGGGGCCTTCGAGGTGGAGAAGCGTACCGCGCGTGCTACTTCTTCTTCTTCTTGGTCGCCTTCTTCTTCGCCACGAGCGTCACCTCCCTTCCTCCGCCGCACGCGGCTGTCACGAGCGGCGCGTCTCTGGGCCGGATGCTAGAAGAGGGCCAGGACCCTGTCAAGCAGAAAATGCAACCGGCAGCGGAGGGGAGCAGGATAGCACCCCACCGGTAGTGTGTGTGTCCGGGGCTTGTGAAAACGCACCGGGCCTCGTCCGCCTCCGTCGGCGATCCTCGCTGCGGTGAGCGCGACCGGACGCGGATCTGCGAGCCGCGCAGCGCCTCCGCCGCCATGGGCGCGCAAAACGAACGCCGCCGCGCGTGGCTCGCGATGCTCCGGCGGCCTTCAGGCGACCATTCCCGATCGGATACTAGCGTTGACACGGCGCGCGGCCCAGTGCTACCGTATTTCGAACCACGGGCGATAGTCCGGCGCGCTTCACGGAGTTGTCCCACGGAGGCTCGGCATGATCTCCACAACCGGCAAGACCCCGAAGATTCTCTTCGTGAACCCGCGATTCCCGCGGTCGCTCTGGGGTTTCCAGGGAATCCACGACATCGTCGGGGTGCGCTGCGGCCAGGCGCCGCTCGGCCTGGCGACGGTGGCGGGCATGACGCCGGGCGAGTTCCCGGTCGAGCTCCAGGACGAGAACGTGGAGTCGATCAACCTCGACACCGACGCTGACGTGGTGGCGATCGGCTGCTGGAACGTCCAGTACCACCGGGCCCGGGAGCTGGCGGGGGAATTCCGGCGGCGGGGCAAGATGGTCGTCGTCGGCGGGCCGTACCCGACGCTCTGCCCGGAGCGGTTCGAGGACGGCACGTTCGACGTCGTGTTCGACGGCGAGACCGAGAACACGTGGCCCGAGTTCTGCCGGGATCTCCTGGCAGGGGCTCCCAAGCCGGTCTACAAGCAGGTCGGCAACATCGACATGAGCCTGTCGCCGATCCCACGGTTCGACCTCATCCGGAAGGGTGACTACCTCTACTACTTCGTCCAGACGACCCGGGGTTGCCCGTTCGCGTGTGAGTTCTGCGACATCATCATCACCGACGGCCGCATCCCCCGGCTGAAGTCGATCCCCCAGGTCCTGCAGGAGATCGAGACCGTCGCGGCCCTCGGGGGCCGGTACGTGAGCTTCTCCGACGCCAACCTGATCGGGAACCAGAAGTTCGCCGAGCAGCTTCTCGAGGCCCTCGCGGACTTCGGCCGGAAGAACAACTACCCGATCCAGTTCTCGGCGGAGATGACCATCACCGTCGCGGAGCGGCCCCGGCTCCTCGAGCTCCTGCGCGCGGCCAACTTCACGAGCATCTTCGTGGGCATCGAGTCACCGCGCGTCGACAGCCTGATGGAGACGAAGAAGCGGCAGAACGCGCACCGGCCGCTCCTCGACAGCATCCGGCTGATCCAGTCGCACAACCTCTTGATCGTCGCCGGGATGATCGTCGGATTCGACCACGACGACCAGCGGATCTTCGAGGAGCAGTTCGACTTCCTGATGGAGGCCGGGATCGCCTTCACGACCTGCGGGATCCTCACCGCGATCGAGAAGACGCCACTGCACGCCCGGCTCCAGAAGGAGGGGCGGCTCCTCCCATACGACTCGGCGTCGGTGATGGGTCATGGCGCCGCCGACCTCAACTTCATGCCGAAGCTGATGACGGTGGAAGAGGTACAGCGAGGCTACAACTGGCTCATCCGGTCGCTCTATCGCTACGACAACTACGGCGCGCGGGTGATCCAGGCCTTCCGGCCCTTCCAGAAGCGATGGGAGCAAAAGGCGACCAGCGAGTTCGACTGGGAGCTGACGGTCGTCGCGCTCAAGGTCTTCCGGCACTTCGTGCTGACGACCAACGGCCTGCGCCGCCGGACCTTCATCCGGACCCTCCGGCAGGTCATGAAGGCCGGGTGGTCAGCCGAGAAGCTGGTCGACGCCATCGCCTACATGATCGTTCACAAGCACTTCCACGAGTACGTGACCGAGGTCCACGGCGATCCGGAAACGGTGCCGGCGCGGTCTCCGTTCGCGGACCCGTCGCTCGAGCGGTGGTGGGAGGGCGAGTTCGGTGCTGCCTACGCGGAGAGCCTTCGCCGCCAGCTGGAGACCGGCCGGAGCTGGCTCTCCTGGTTCCGCCCCGGGCTCCGCCGCGCGGTGGCCATCCCCGAGGCGTTCCTCACCGAGAAGGTGGGCGAGTGCCTCCGGCGGTACCTGGCCGAGCTGGACGTCGAGGTCATTCCCGTCGCCACCGCCGCCCTGTCGCGCCTCCGCGGCCGCGCCGATCTGTTCGTCCTGCCGATCCTCGGGTCGGTGCGGAAGGGGCGGGAGGACCTGCACCAGGTCGTTCAGCAGCTCCAGGAGCGCGTCCAGATGGACCTCGACAAGCTTCCGCGCGTCGTCCATCTGAAGATCGACGGCGGCCGGGAGGCGGTGTTCGAGGCCTTCGCCGGCATCGGCCTGACCTTCACCCGGCGGATCGAGCGACTCCGGGCCGCGTTCGAGACGGCGGTGGAGGCGGTGCTGGTCCCGTCGGTTCCGCAGGCAACCGGATCACGGGAGCCCGTCGCGCCCTGACCGGCGAGCGGTGAGGGCGGGCCGCCGCATCAGACGGACGGCGGCCCCCGCTCCGGCGGCCCGGGGTCAGGTCGGCCGCCGCCGCGGGCGCGGCGACTCGAGCGGCTCCTCGATCGGGGGCTCGGCGCGCGCGAACTCCGTGTTCAGGGGAACGCTCTTGGCGCAGAGCGGACAACCCGCCGGATCGTAGGTCGGGAAGTCGCGCCGAACGAGGCTGAAGACCTCCTTCGGGAGATCGCTCTTCGTCGCGCGCTGCCAGAGGCAGCCGATCCCGACTACCGCTCCGCCCGCCAGCTCGACCATCCGGATCAAGAGCTTGATCGTCTCGCCCGTCGTGATCAGGTCCTCGACGACCAGCACCTTGCTGCCCTTGCCGACGAAGCGCGTGAACTCGTCGGGCAGGCGCACCAGCCGTCCCTGCCCGGTGAATCCTTTGGTGGCGTAGACGAGGATCGGCCGGGACGGAAGCGCCCGGGCCACGCAGTGGGCCAGGATGAGGGCGCTCGGCCCCGTCGAGAGCACGACGTCGGCCGGCCAGGGAGCGAAGTGCTTCGCGATGACGTCCCCGAGACCCTCGGTGAACGAGGGCTCCGTCGTGACCAGCGCCTTGTCGATGAACTCCGGGGCATGGTGGCCCGAGGGCAGGAGGAAGTGGTCGCCGGTCCGGTACGCACCCGTGCGGCGCAGGATCTCGAGGTGGATCCGCTCGCGGACGCCGGGGTCGAGCGGCGAGCCGCCGGGCCCGGTCGTGCGGTCCGTCGCGGGAGGCGTCGAGCGAGGGCGCGGCGGCACGCTCCTGGCGCTCCTCAGCGGCGGGGCCGGCGACCCGGCGGGGCGGTGCGAGTCCGGAGCGCGTCGAGGCGGGGACGGGGTTCCTGGATCACCAGCTCCTCGTGGCATGCGGGGCAGACATCGCGGCCGCTCTTCCGCAGGATCTCGGCCGGGCGGAGGTGCTGGTCGCAGCGCTCGCACGCGGGGTTGTTGCAGAACCGGACCGCTCCGCTCGGGCGCCGCTGCATCTCCCCGCCAGTGGATCGCGCCTATGGTGGCCCGCGGGGCCGTGGATGTCAACCGAGACGGCGCGTTGCGTGCCGTTCCTTGACGCTCGTTCCCAGGGCTGGCTAGACTGGCTCAATGCGCCTCTTGGCGGTCGAGACCTCGACGCTGACCGGGGCGGTGGCGGTCCTCCAGGCCGGCAGCGTGGTCGCCGAGTCACGAGTCAGCGTCGCGGTCACCCACGGGGAGCGGCTGATGGCGGCGATCGACGGCGTGCTGCGGGCCGCCCGGTGGCAGCTCGGGGACGTCGAGGCGTTCGCGGTCGCGGTGGGGCCGGGGTCGTTCACCGGGCTCCGGATCGGGGTGAGCACGGTGAAGGGCCTGGCGTTCGCCACCGGCAGGCCCGTCGTCGGCGTTCCGACGCTCGACGCGCTCGCCTGGACGCTGCCGTTCTGCGCCTACCCGGTCTGCCCCATCCTCGACGCCAAGAAGGACGAGGTGTACGCGGCGCTCTACCGCACGCTCGAGGGACGGCTCGAGCTTCTGGAAGCCCCTCGCGCCGTTGCCCCCGCGACCCTGGCCGAGGAGCTTCGCGCCACCTGGGAGGGGCCGCTCGTCTTCCTGGGCGACGGGGTCGCGCCCTTCGGGGGGGTGCTGGCCGATATCCTGGGCACGCGGGCCCGCCTGGTGCCGGGCGGCCTCCGCCTTCCTTCGGCGGCCACGGTGGGAGAGCTGGGCGGAGCGGCGCTCGCCCGCGGGGAGGCGTCGGATCCGGCCGCGCTGGTGCCACTCTATCTGCGCCCTTCGGAGGCGGAGCTCGCGCGTGAGCGACGAGAGCGTGCCGGACATCCGGATTGAGCCGATGCGGGCCGCCGACCTCGAGGCGGTGCTCCAGATCGAGCGCGTCTCCTTCCACACGCCCTGGTCGCGCCAGGCCTTCGTGCACGAGCTCGAGCGGAATCGCGTCGCGGGGCTCTGGGTGGCGCGCGGCACGCGGGCCGGCGAGCCCGGCGCGGCGAGCGTGGTCGGCTATCTGTGTCTCTGGGCAGTCGCCGACGAGGTTCACGTGACGAACCTGGCGGTCCACCCGGCGTGGCGGGGTGAGGGCATCGGCCGCCTCCTGGTGGGCACCCTCCTGGCGTACCATCGAGGGCAGGGGGCTCGCCGCGCCTTCCTCGAGGTGCGCCCGGGGAACGCCGAGGCGCGCCGGCTCTACGAGGGTCTCGGCTTCCACGAGGTTGGTCGCCGCCGGGGCTACTACGTCGACACGGGCGAGGATGCCCTACTCCTGGAGGCCAGCCTCGACACGGAGATCTTCGGCTCTGGCAGCGCCGGCGCCGCCGGGCCCAAGGCGGATCGATCGGCCGGGCGGAACCCGTCCGCGGGCTGACGCGTTCTAGAGTTAAGGGCATGTATGCGTCTGGCCATCGGGGGCACCATCGGGTCAATCGGGCCCTTCTCCTTCTGCTGGCGCTCGGGCTGGGCACGCTCTGGGCAGTGCCCGTGCCCGCGCAGAGCCCACCGGGTCGCGACCTGGTCGCCCGCGGGAAGTACGTGTTCGCGGCGACCGGCGGCTGCGGCTGTCACACCGAGAAGGACCGGGCGGTGAACAGCGGCGGGCGCAAGTACGACGGCGCGTGGGGCACCGTGTACTCGACCAATATCACCCCGGATCGGCAGACCGGCATCGGCGGGTGGACCGACGACCAGATCATCACGGCGATCCGGCTCGGGCGGCGGCCCAACGGCGAGCGGCTGGTCCCCGTGCACCCCTATCCCGTGTTCAACGGGATGGCCGAGGAGGACCTGCGCGCCGTCGTGGCGTACCTCCGGACCCTCCCGCCGGTGAATCGCGCGAACCAGCCGAAGAAGCTGATCCCGCTGTTCGAGAGCGTGCTGCTGCCGGCCTGGCTCACCGCCTTCGCGCCGCGCGAGACGCCGCCGCCCACCGCGCCGACGTCGGGCCTCGCGCGCGGCGAGTATCTCGTGCGGGCCGTGGGCCACTGCGGCGAGTGCCACACTCCCCGTGGCCTGACGCAGGCGAGCGACAACACCCGGTTCCTGGGCGGGGCTCCGAAAGGCCCCGATGGGGACCCCGTTCCCAACATCACTCCGGAGAAGGACACCGGGCTCACGTGGTCCGCGGACGAGATCGCGGAGTACCTCGGGAGCGGGAACAAGCCCGACGGCGACGTGTCCGGCGGGCTCATGGACGAGGTGATTCAAGGCACCACCGGCGGCTACAAGGACCTCACCAAGGAGGACCGGCTCGCCATCGCGCGGTACTTGAAGAGCATTCCCGCCGTGCGGAACAAGGTCGCGAAGTGATGACCGTGTCCACCCCACACCGGGTCGGGATCTCCGGGGTCCCGCTGCCGCCAACCACCAAAGGAGGCCGAATGAAGCGCATCGCCGCTCGTGCCAGTGTCGTGGTCGGGAGCCTGGCCGCTCTGCTCCTGGGGATCGCGGTCAGCCAGGCCCAAATGCTGAAGGCCGGGTCGGGCGACGTCGTCGCCGACCGCCAGCGGCTCATGAAGCTGAACGGAGCGAGCGCCAAGGACCTGAGCGATAAGGTCAAGGCCGGACAGATCGAGGCCATGGCGGTCAACGCCGAGACCATCGCCATGAATGCCCAGCACATCCCGATGCTGTTCCCGAAGGGCTCGCTCACCGACAAGTCCAAGGCGAAGGCCGAGATCTGGGACAAGTGGGCGGAGTTCGAGGCCGCCGCCAAGAACATGGAGACCAAGGCCATCGAGCTGCGTGACGCGGCGCGGGCCAAGGACCAGCCGAAGGTCGAGGCCATGATGAAGGACTTCGGCCGCCAGACCTGCGGCGCCTGCCACACGCCGTTCCGCGTGCCGCCACCCCAATAGCCGCAGCATGGTTTCCGGCGCGGGGGTGGATCGCCACCCCTGCGCCGGGGTCAGACTTTGACTCCCGGACAACTCTAGGAGCCGTCCGCGACTTGTCCCGAAGGCAAAGTCTGACCCCGTATAATCAAGCCCATGGCGGGCGCGTTCGCGGGCCTCCGGCTCCTCGATCTCTCCCGCCTCCTTCCCGGGCCCTACTGCTCGCTCCTCTTCGCCGACCTCGGCGCCGAGGTCATCAAGGTCGAGGAGCCGGGGCGGGGCGACTATGCCCGGAGGACGCCGCCCTTCTGGGGCGGGTCCGACGTCGGCGCCTACTTCCTCCTGCTCAACCGGAACAAGAAGAGCGTCTCCATCGACCTCAAGACCGAGACCGGGAAGACCATCTTCCGCCGATTGGCCGGGACGGCCGACGTGCTGCTGGAGAGCTTCCGGCCGGGCGTGATGGACCGCCTCGGCCTCGGCTGGGAGGCGCTCCGCGCCGAGAACCCGCGGCTCGTCTACTGCGCCGTCTCGGGCTACGGCCAGGACGGACCGTACCGGAACCTCGTCGGCCACGACGTGAACTACATGGGTTACGCGGGGGCCTTGGCCGTGACCGGGCCCCGGGACGGCGCGCCGCTGACGCCCGGCGTCCAGGTCGCCGACCTGGGCGGGGGCGCGCTGATGGCGGCGTTCGCGATCGCGGCTGCGCTCCACCACCGGGGAGAGTCCGGCCAGGGGCAGTTCCTGGACGTCTCCATGACGGACGGCGTCGTGTCCTGGATGATCCCGCATCTCGCCGCGTTCTTCGCGACCGGTCACGTGCCGGAGCGCGGGCGCGAGCGCCTGAACGGCGGATGGCCCTGCTACGGCGTCTACGAGACCGCTGACGGCGGCCACGTGACGCTGGGGGCGCTCGAGCCCCAGTTCTGGGCGAACTTTTGCCGGCTCGCGGGGCGCGAGGACCTGCGGCCGCTCCAGCACGCCGAGGGCGCCGAGCGCGCTCGTGTCGAGGAGACACTCCGCGGCCTGTTCAGGGAGCGGACTCGCGGCGAGTGGGTCGAGCTCCTGCAGCAGGCCGACGTGTGCGCGGGGCCGGTGCTCTCGCTCGACGAGGTCGTCCGGGACCCGCAGCTCGTCCAGCGGGGACTCTTCACGGAAGTTGCGCACCCGAAGCTCGGGCCGGTCTCCCAGGTCGCCTTCCCGGTGCAGATGTCCGCGACCCCCGCCCGTGTCGTCGCGCCGCCGCCGGAGCTCGGCGAGCACACCGACGAGGTCCTTCGCGGGATCGGGTACGACGAGGCGGCGATCGCCGGCTTCCGCCGCGACGGCGTGATCGCGTGACGACACAGGCCGCCACAGGCCGCCACAGGCCGAAGGCCGTCCGATCGGGGCCGTCCGATCAGGCCTGGCGCGGAGGGAGCGTAGCTCGGTGAGTACCGACCGGCAGCTCCAGACCCTGGCCGACCGGATGCTCGACGGTGACCGCCGGGCCCTGGCCCGGCTCATCACCCGGGTCGAGAACCGTGAGCCGGGGGTGCCCGAGCTCATGGGGCGGATCCACGCGCGGACGGGCCGCGCGTACACGGTCGGCGTCACCGGCCCTCCTGGCGCCGGGAAGAGCACGCTGGCGGACCGGCTCATCGCGGCCATCCGGAAGACCGGGGCCACCGTCGGCGTCGTGGCGGTCGACCCCACGAGCCCGTTCACCGGCGGCGCCGTCCTCGGGGATCGGATCCGGATGCAGGCGCACACGCTCGACCCCGGGGTCTTCATTCGCAGCATGGCCACGCGAGGGAGCCTGGGTGGCCTCGCCCGCGCCACGGCCGAGGTGCAGAAGCTCCTGGACGCGTCGGGGTTCGACTGGATCCTCGTGGAGACCGTGGGCGTCGGCCAGACCGAGCTCGACGTCATCAAGCTGGCCGACACGACCGTCGTCGTCCTGGTGCCGGAGTCGGGCGACGGTATCCAAACGATGAAGGCGGGCCTCCTCGAGGCGGCCGACCTTCTGGTCGTCAACAAGGCCGACCGCGAGGGCGCGCAGCGGCTGCTCACCGAGCTCAAGCACATGGTCCACCTCCACCGGGAGGGGCAGCAGGCGTCGCGCGATCTCGACTGGGAAGTCCCGATCCTCGCGACGGAAGCCACGAACGACGTCGGGGTGGACGAGCTGCTCGCGGCGATCGGACGGCACCGGGCCGCGCTGGAGGGAACCGGCGCCCTCGGGCGCCGGCGACAGGCGCGCCGCGCGCGCGAGCTGCGCGCCCTCATCCTGGCCGAGCTCCGCCAGGAGGTCGACCGGGCGCTGGCCGACGGCGGGGAGCTCGAGTCCGTGCTGGCCGATGTCGAGGCGGGGCGCGTCGACGCCTACGCGGCGATCCGGACGATCGCGGAGCGCCTGCGGCTCGGTTCGGCGGTGCCCCGCTGAGGTCCACCGGAGGCCCGCTTGTCTTGACCCTCGTCGAGCCAGCGTGCTGTAATTCGAGAGCGTGAACCCGATCGCCGCCGCGCCCTTCGCCGACGTTCCGT
The DNA here is from genome assembly GCA_963812945.1 of uncultured Candidatus Rokubacteria bacterium. Classification (GTDB taxonomy): domain Bacteria; phylum Methylomirabilota; class Methylomirabilia; order Rokubacteriales; family DASRDR01; genus DASRDR01. The sequence continues at coordinate 1,205,524 of CAWEXD010000008.1, forward strand.
TCCGCGACACCTTCTGGAACGTCCCCGTCTGGGCCCAGTTCCTCCTGTATGCGCTGTCGTTCGTGGCGATCGGGGTGTTTGCCCTCGGGATGTGGCAGCGCGTGGCGCTCTGGCGGGAAGGAACGGCCGAGCGCCGCCTCGACCGCATCCCGGAGCGAGTCCGGTTCCTCATCCGCCACGGGCTCCTCCAGGGCCGCGTCCTGACGCAGCGCTACCCCGGCGTGATGCACGCCCTCATGTTCTGGGGGTTCTGCGTCTTGTTCCTGGGGACCGTGCTCGCCACGATTGACTACGACGTCACGCTCCGCCTCCCGTTCGGGCTCGACTTCAAGCTGCTCCAGGGGCCCTTCTATCTCGGGTACGAGCTGTCGCTCGACCTGTTCGGGCTGTTCTTCGTGGTCGGGCTCGGGCTCGCTCTCTACCGGCGGTTCGTCGTGCGCCCGGCCCGCGTCGACCCGACCGCGCACTTCGCCTGGGTGCTCGCGCTGCTCTTCGCCATCAACGTGACCGGGTTCGTGCTGGAGGCGTGCCGGCTCGCCGTCGTGAAGCCGTGGTGGGGGCCGTGGTCGCCGGTCGGCTGGGCGCTCGGCCAGGGCCTCCTGGCGCTCGGGCTGGGGGAGGGGGCGCTGCGGGGGCTCCACCTCGGGACCTGGCTCTTCCACTTCACGATCTCGTTCGCCTTCATCGCGCTCATCCCCCACTCCTACTTCGTGCACCTGATCACGACCCCGCTGAACACGTTTCTCGCGAAGCTCTCGACGCCGGGCGCCCTCAAGCCGATCCTGAACATCGAGGAGGCGGAGTCGCTGGGCGTCTCGAAGCTCGAGGAGTTCTCCTGGAAGCGGCGGCTCGACTTCGACGCCTGCACGATGTGCGGGCGCTGCCAGGACGTGTGTCCGGCCCATCTCGCTGGGACCGCGCTCAACCCGAAGCAGATCATCCTGAAGCTCCGCGGGCTCATGCACGAGGGGAATGGGCGGGCCATCCACGGCGAGACGATCGCGCCCGAGGAGCTGTGGGCGTGCACCACCTGCATGGCGTGCGTGGAGGCGTGCCCGGCCTTCATCGACATCGTGGACACGATCGTCGATCTCCGGCGGTTCCTGTCGTTGTCGGAGGGCGCCTTGCCGGGGACCGCGGGCATGAGCCTCCAGAACATGCAGCGGGCCGGGAATCCCTGGGGGCTGGCGGCGGCGGACCGGCTCGCGTGGGCCGAGGGACTCGACGTGCCGCGGCTCGAGGAGGGCAAGGAGGTCGAGTACCTCTACTGGGTCGGGTGCTCGGCGTCCTACGACCGCCGCAACCAGAGCATCGCCCGCTCGGTGGTGAAGGTGCTGCGCGCGGCGGGGGTCTCGTTCGCCGTCATGCCGGGCGAGCGCTGCAGCGGCGACGCCGCGCGGCGGCTCGGCGAGGAGTATCTCTACCAGACGCTCGCCCAGGAGAACGTCGAGAACCTCAAGCGGTACCGCTTCCGGACGGTGCTCGCGGCGTGCCCCCACTGCTTCAACACCATCCGGAACGAGTACCGCCAGTTCGGCGGCGACTTCGAGGTGATCCACCACTCGGTCCTCATCGCCCAGCTCGTGCGCGACGGCCGCCTCCGGCTGACGCGGCGGCGCGAGGAGCTGCTCGCGTACCACGATTCCTGTTACATCGGGCGCTACAACGAGATCTACGACTCGCCGCGCGAGAGCCTCCGGGCGATTCCGGGGCTCGAGGTGATCGACCCGCCGCGAGCCCGGAACAAGGGACTCTGCTGCGGCGGCGGTGGCGGGCACATGTGGATGGAGGTGCGCGGCCGGGAGCGGGTCAACGAGATCCGGGTGGCGGAGCTCCTCGGGACGAAGGCCGGCACCGTGGGCACCGCCTGCCCCTTCTGCCTCGCGATGGTGGACCTCGGGCGCAAGGTCAAGGGCGCCGAGGACACACTGCAGGTCAAGGACATCGCGGAGCTGGTCGCGGAGGCGCTGGAGTGACGAGGCCTGCGAGACCGGGTTGCCCGACCGGCCGTGTCCGACGCGGTGGACTGACGGCGCGGGGGCTACCATGATCGACGCCGCCCGCCGCCGGGCCGGTCTTCTCCTGGGCGGCCTCACGATCGCGCTCGCGGCGGCGCCTGTCTGGGCGGCCCCGCTGACGGAGACCGGCCGCCGCGCGTACGAGGCCGCGCGCACCGCGGAGGACGGCGTCAACGCGGCCTTCGAGGAAGGGGAGAAGACGGCCGGGCGCATCAAGGCCCTCGCGCCGGAGCGCGACCCGGTGCCCGAGGCGCTCAAGCCGTTCCTGGGTGAGGGAGAGGCGGCCACCCAGGCGCTCGCCAGCTATCGCCGCCTCGCCTTGGCGAGCGCGACCGATGCGCTCCGGCTGCTCGCGGACGTCTCGAAGCTGCCGAACGCGCCCGCGCCCGACGTCGTGCGGCGGGACACGCTCGAGCAGCACGCCCTCCTCGCCGCTCACGAGGCCGCGGTCATGGCCGCGCGGGCGCGAGCGGAGACCGAGCGGCTCCGGGCGATCCTGGCCGAGGCCCGCCTGGCCACGGCCGAAGGCGGGAGCCCCGGACGCGGTTCCCGGGCACCTGCGGCGGGCCGCGGGAGCGGGGAGAGTGCTCCCGCCGAGGCGCGCGGCGGGGAGGCGATCGTCCCGAACCTGATCGGGACGCGTCTCGAGGCGGCGGTGCGAGACCTCGCGGCGGCGGGGCTCAGGCTCGGGCCGGTCACGGGCCCGCGCGAGGGTCACGTGGTCAAGCAGAACCCGGACAGCGGAACGGCCGTCGCGCGCCAGAGCGCCGTGAGCCTGACGCTCTCGGCCACGGCGGCCACGATCTCGCCGCCCCAGTGAGCTCCGGGCCGGCGCACCCCGAGGGCGGCCTGCGCGAGCTCCTCTGGCTCGGACCGCACCTGGTGCAGCTCGTCATTCGCCTGGCCCGGGACCCGCGGGTGTCCGGACGCGCCAAGAGCGTGCTCGCCGGCGCCGCCGTCTACCTCGCGAGCCCGATCGACCTGGTGCCCGATTTCATTCCGGTGCTCGGCTATCTGGACGACGCGCTCCTCGTGGCGATCGTCCTGGACGGCCTGCTCAACCACGTCGACCGCGCGGTCCTGCTCGAGCACTGGCCCGGCGATCCACAGACCCTCGATCGCGTGTGCCGCATCGCCGGCCGGGTCGCCGGCTGGGTGCCCCGACGCTGGAAGGCGCGGGTGTTCGGAAGCGGCGTCGCATGACCGCCCGCGTGATTGGAATCACCGGCATCGGGGTTCACGTGCCTCGCTATCGGCTGTCCGCCGACACGCTGAGCGCCGTCTGGGGGACGGGCGGCAGCGGGACGCGGGCCGTCGCCAACCACGACGAGGACGTGCTCACGATGGCCGTGGAGGCCGGGCTCGCAGCCCTCCCCGAGGGTGGCGGCGCGGGCCTGGACCTCGTCTGCCTCGCGAGCACGACGCCGCCATATGCCGAGAAGTCCTCGGCGGCGATCCTGGCGGCGGTGCTGGACTGCGGCCCCGCGGTCGGCGTGGCCGACCTCGGCGGGAGCCTCCGAGCCGGGACGACCGGGCTCCGGCTGGCGCTGGACGCCATCCGGGCCGGCTCGGCGCGTGAGGCGCTCGTCGCGGCGGCGGATCTCCGGCTGACCCCCCCGGGCAGCGACGTCGAGCCCGTCTGGGGCGACGGCGCGGCGGCCGTCCGCCTGGGGCAGGGGGACGCCGTGATCGCGCGCCTCGTCGGTGGCGCGTTCCACACGCACGAGTTCTCGGACGTGTGGCGGCTCGCCGGGAGCCGCTTTCCGGAGCAGGGGGACCCGACGTTCGTGCGCGCGTACGGCTACGAGCGACTCATGGCCGAGCCGGTGGCGCGCGTGCTGGCCGAGGCGGGCGTCGCGCCCGAGACGATCCGGCGCGCCGCGGTGTACGCGCCGGACGCGAGGCTCGTCGTGCCCATCCTGAGGAGCCTCGGCCTGGGCGAGGACGTGCTGCCGCGAGCGCCGCTGCTCTCCCAGGTCGGCAACACCGGCGTCGCCTCGCCACTCCTCGCGCTTGCGGCATGCCTGGAGGACGTTGAGCCCGGCGATCGGATCCTGGTGGTGGGATACGGGGCGGGGGCCGACGCGCTGCTATTCGAGGCGACGGAGCGCGTGCGGAGCGTGGACCGCTCTCGCGGCGTGGCGGCCCAGATCGCGCTGGGACAGCCGCTCCGGCACTACGGGCGGTTCCTTCAGTTCCGGCGGCTCGTCGAGACGGAGCCCGTGCGGGCGTTCACCGGGCTCCCGATGATGGAGCGGGAGGAGCGCCAGAACCTCCGCCTGTACGGCCAGCGGTGCGCCGCGTGCGGCGCGATCCAGTACCCGCGGCGGCACGTCTGCTGGCGATGCTCGGGCAAGGCCTTCGGCGAGCACCGGCTCTCGCGGCGCGGCCGGGTCTTCACGTTCACGAAGGACCACCTGGTGCCCTCGCCCGATCCGCCGACCGTCATGGTCGCGGCCGATCTCGAGGGCGGCGGGCGCTTCTACACCCAGCTGACCGACGGCGGCCCCGAGTCCGTGACGTTTGACCTGCCTGTCGAGCTGACGTTCCGCCGCTTCCACGAGGGCGCCGGCCTCGCGAACTACTTCTGGAAGTTTCGTCGCTGCTAGGTAGCGGAGGGCGTTGACCTTTTCGCACCGGATTACTTATGCCCCGGGGAGGCTAAATAACTCGGCGATTCGCCGGGTCCGCTCGAAGGACACCTGGGTGTAGATCCTGGTCGACTCGAGCGACTCGTGGCCGAGCGCTTCGGCGATGACCCGGATGCCCACGCCGCGGTCCACGCAGTGCTTGCCGTAGGCGTGGCGGAGCTTGTGCGGGGTGAATCGCACGCCCAGGTAGCGACGGGTCCAACGGGTCACGACGCGGTAGCTTCGAGAGTCCACTTGCGTTCTGGGGGCGGCAGCCCCATGCTGTAGGGGCCTTCCACGGGGACGCCCGGTTAGACGACACGGCTGTCACGCCCCCCTGGCATCTGGCTCCGTCGCGACGCCCCATTCCTACTGTGTGGGGACCCCTGTCGATGGGGCGCATGCCGAGGTCTGCGATGTCTGACGAAGCTGCACTCCGAAAGCTCGCCCGTCACGCGATAGAGGCCGGCAAGCTCCCTCGCCGTCCGGATCGCACATCGGACGGGCCCGGCGTCGGCGCGCCCTGCGCGAACGAAGCCGCGCAAGTGAGATGGGGAGGCCCCGATTGAGCGACGCGGCGTCCGGAAACCGCCGGCCGTTCACCCTGAGCGGATCGGTCACGCACTGGATAGCTACTACGCGCGAGCTCTCGATCCGCGGCCAGGACCTCGTGCTCACGCCGTTCGTGCCCACTGGTGAACTGGCACTCGGCCTCGAGGTTGTGGTGGCCGGGTACCACGACCCGTCCACGGGCCAGATGGTCGTCACGCGGCTCCTCTTGGCGTAGGCACCCGTCGGGAGCGACGAGGCCCGGGCGGGCGGCCGTTCGTGGCCGTGCCCGGCGTCGGTCCATTTGCCACTTGAGGACTCTCGCGAGGTCGCCCGCCGGGGTCGTGCCCGACGGCTGAACGCGCGGGCGAGCGCGGGCGCCGGCCGGACACTCTTCGCGCTCGAGTGGCGTGCTACCGTGACGTTGGACGCGGGCAACTCGCGTCCAGCGGAAGGGAGCGCCGCCGTGCCTCTCCATCGATCCCGGCAGGACAAGATGATCGCCGGTGTCTGCGGCGGGCTCGCCGAGTGGCTCGGCTGGAATCCGACCGTCGTGCGGATTCTTTACGTCCTCGTCTCGGTGCTGTCCGCGGCCTTCCCGGGGATCATCGTCTACCTGGTCCTGTGGGCTCTCATGCCGAAGGCGCCGGCGTAGGTGAGCGTCCGCCGACGCTATGCCCTGGTCGGCACCGGCGTGCGGGCCGCGATGTACGTGGACGCGATCGCCGGACCATACCGGGACGCGGCCGAGCTCGTCGGGCTCTGTGACGTGAGCCAGACGCGCATGAACTGGCACAATCGGCGGCTGGGGACGGCGGCCGGCATTGCGCCGCGTCCCACGTATCGCGCCGATCGCTTCGACGCGATGGTCGCCGAGACCCGGCCCGACACCGTCATCGTCACGACCGTGGACGCGACGCACCACGCCTACATCGCGCGGGCCATGGAGCTCGGCTGCGACGCGATCACCGAGAAGCCGATGACGACCGACGTGGAGAAGATGCGGGTCATCTTCGACGCGATCGCGCGCACGGGACGCTCGTTGCGGGTCGCCTTCAACTACCGCTACGCCCCGGCCCACACCACGCTGCGCCGGCTGATGCTGGAGGGCGTCGTCGGGCGCCCCCTGTGCGTGGACTTCTCGTGGCTCCTGGACACGCGGCACGGCGCGGACTACTTCCGCCGCTGGCACCGGGAGAAGGAGAGCTCGGGAGGGCTTTTGGTTCACAAGGCAACCCACCATTTCGACCTCGTGAACTGGTGGATCGGCTCCCGCCCCCGGGAGGTGCTCGCGCTCGGCGCGCTGTCGTTCTACGGGCGCGCGAACGCCGAGGCGCGCGGCGAGTCCTACCCGTACGCGCGCTACACGGGAAGCCGTGAGGCCCGGGAAGACCCGTTCGCCCTGTTTCTCGACCGGAGCGAGACGCTCCGCGGGCTGTACCTCGAGGCGGAGGCCGAGAACGGCTACATCCGGGACCAGAACGTGTTCGGGGAGCCGATCACCATCGACGACACGATGACGCTGACCGCCCGCTACGACAACGGTGCGCTGCTCTCGTACTGCCTGGTCGCGTCCGCGCTGGTGGCCTACGGGTTCGCCCGCATCCGGTTCGCGGGCCGGAACTTCTGGTTCACCTGCATGCTGCTGACGCTGATGCTTCCCGTCCAGGTCATCATCATTCCCCAGTACGTGTTCTTCACCAAGCTCGGCTTGGTGAACACGTTCTATCCGCTGCTCGTGCCGCGGTTCTTCGGCATGGCGTTCTTCATCTTCATGATCATGCAGTTCATCCGCGGCATTCCCCGGGAGCTCGACGAGGCGGCGGAGATCGACGGGTGCAGCCAGCTCGGCATCTTCTTCCGGATCATCCTCCCCCTGATCCGTCCGGCGCTGATCACCGCGGCGATCTTCTCCTTCTACTGGACGTGGGAGGACTTCCTCACGCCGCTCGTGTACCTGAACGAGCCGAAGCTCTACACGATCTCCGTCGCGCTCCGCTCGTTCGCCGACGCATCGGGCGCCACCGACTGGGGCGCCATCTTCGCGATGTCGGCGCTGTCGCTCGTGCCCGTGCTCGCCGTCTTCATCGTCTTCCAGCGGTATCTGGTCCAGGGCATCAGCACCACCGGGATGAAGGGCTAGGCTGGGCCGGCCCGGTCCTCCGCCATGGCGCCAGCGGTCCGGTTCGCGGTCGTCGGCGCCAACCACGGACACATCTACGGCCAGACGGAGCTTCTCCGCCGCGCGGGCGCGGAGCTGGTCTCGTTCCTCGTCGAGGAGCCCGACCTCGCCGCCCAGTTCGGCGACCGCTACCCCGCCGCTCGCCGGGTGCGCGATCGACGGGAGATCCTGGAGGATCCTGGCCTCCAGCTGGTGGTGAGCGCCGCCATCCCGTGCGACCGCGGCCCGCTCGGGGTCGCGGTCATGCGCCACGGGAAGGACTTCATGAGCGACAAGCCCGCCTTCACGACGCTCGGGCAGTTGGCCGAGGCCCGGCGCGTCCAGGCCGCGACGGGGCGCATCTTTTCCGTCTGCTTCAGCGAGCGATTCGAGAGCGCGGCCACGGTGCGGGCCGGGGAGCTGGTGGCGGCCGGCGCGATCGGGAAGGTCGTCCACACGATGGGGCTCGGGCCGCACCGGATCAACGCGCCCAGCCGGCCCGCCTGGTTCTTCCGGCGGGCGCAGTCGGGCGGGATCCTCACCGACATCGCGTCCCACCAGGCGGACCAGTTCCTGTTTTTCACCGACTCGACGGTCGCCGAGGTGGTCGCGGCGCAGGTCGCGAATTGGAAGTTCCCGGAGTGGCCGGAGCTGGAGGACTTCGGGGAGATGCTGCTGCGGGGCGACGGGGGCAGCGGCTACGCGCGCGTCGACTGGTACACGCCCGACGGTCTCGACACCTGGGGCGACGGCCGCCTGGTGGTGCTGGGAACCGAGGGATACCTGGAGCTCCGGAAGTACGTCGACATCGCCGGGCGGCCGGGAGGCGATCACCTGTTCCTGGTCGACGCGAAGGGCGTGCGGCACGTGGATGCGGGCGGGAGTCATCTGCCGTACGGCCGGCAGCTCCTCGCCGACATCCTGAACCGCACGGAGACGGCGATGCCCCAGGCCCACTGCTTCCTCGCTTGCCAGCTGGCGCTGGAGGCGGAGGAGAAGGCGGTGCGGATACGGTAATGAGAGTGGCGGGGACCACGCGCGGCGGCGGGCGATGAGCGACGTGCTGAGGGTGGGCGTGGTGGGCTCAGGCATCGGCCGGGTGCACGTCGAGGCGTACCGGAGCCTGCCCGGGCTCTTCGAGGTGGCGGCCATCTGTGACGTCGCCCCGGAGCGGGCCCGAGAGGTCGCGGCGGCCAACGAGATCCCCCGGGTGGTGACGGAGTTCGCGGCGCTGTGCGCGCTCGACGATCTCGACGTGATCGACATCTGCACGCCGCCCTACCTGCACGCCGATCAGACGATCGAGGCGCTCGAGGCCGGTCGTCACGTGATCTGCGAGAAGCCGCTCGCGGGGTCGCTCCTGGACGCCGACCGGGTGGCGGCCGCCGAGAAGCGATCGGGCCGCCGCGTGATGCCCGTCTTCCAGTACCGGTTCGGCCACGGGATCCAGAAGCTCAAGCTCCTCGTGGACCGGGGGATCACGGGGCGCCCCTACCTGACGACCGTCGAGACCGCCTGGCGCCGCCGGCCGGCCTACTACGCGGTCCCGTGGCGGGCCAAATGGGCGACCGAGCTCGGAGGGCCCGTGGTGAACCTGGCCATCCACGCCCACGATCTCGTGCAGTACGTCCTCGGGGCGCCCAGGAGCGTGTTCGCCCACCTCGCCACGCTCGTGAACCCGGTGGAGACCGAGGACTGCGTCGCGGCCTCGCTCCAGATGGCGGACGGCTCCCTCTGCACCCTCTCGGCCACGGTCGGCTCGGCCCACGAGATCAGCCGCCACCGCTTCTGCTTCGACAATCTGAGCGCCGAGAGCAACACCGAGCCCTACCGGAACACGCACGAGCCGTGGATCTTCACGGGCGACACCCCGGAGATCGCCGAGCAGGTGAGCGAAGCCCTGGCGACCTTCCGGCCGCTCCCCGAGGGATTCGCCGGGCAGTTCTACCGGTTTCACCACGCCCTCCGGACGGGCGGCGAGCTTCCCGTCACGCTGGCAGACGCGCGCACCGCCATCGAGCTCATGACCGCGATCTACCACTCGGCGCGGACAGGCGCGCCGGTCCGCCTGCCGCTCGACGCGGCCCATCCCCTGTACGGGGGGTGGCAGCTGCCTGGTCGCCCAGCCCCACCCTGACGCCGGGCCGGGCGCCGCCGGGAGACGTGCGCGCCGCGCCGGGGGCGTTTACACTCTGAGCGGCGATGCGCGCGCGCGTCTTCTTGCTTTCGCCGGCTTACTGCGGCGCCAAGCGGGCCCGCCTGGTTCTCCGACCGGAAGCGACGTTCGACCTCGCCTGCCGCCTTCGCGCACGAGGGGGAGCCTCGCTGGGCGAGGTGTTCAGCTTTCTGAGCGGGCTCTACTTCCGGGGCAAGCTGGCGTACGGGCGCGCCTTCGCGCGCCCGCCGGATGGCGTCGCCGGCGTCATGGTGATCACGTCCTGCCAGGGTCTCCGGTCCCCTGATGCGCGCGTCGACGTCCCTCTGATAGAACGGTACGCGCAGGTGGACATCGCGGCGGCCGACGCTCGCTACCGTCGACCCCTGGTGCGCGACGCCCGGAGACTGCGCCGGGTCCTCGCGGGTCGTGGTGACTGGGAGGCGGTCCTTCTGGGTAGCGTCGCGAGCGACAAGTACGTGGAGCCGCTCGTGAAGGTGTTCGGTGACCGTCTCGTGTTTCCGGTGGATTTCGTCGGGCGCGGCGACATGAGCCGGGGCGGCCTGCTTCTCCGCTGCGTGAACGAGGGCCGAGAGCTCGAGTACGCGCCAGTCGTGACCGCGGTTCGCCGCGGGCGCCGGCCGGCGCGACTGGTTCCGCAGCCGGGGATCCTCCTGCGGGCCATTGGGGAGGGGACGCGCGACCGGTCGACGACCTGGCCGGCGTCCTCGAAGGCGATGGCGGATCAGTGCCTCGAGTCCCCTGTGGCGAGGGGACCGTCCGTGGGATACTCTCGGCGCCAACCGAAGTGCAATCTGCCCGCCGCCGTTTCGGAGGGACACTCGTGACCCAGGCCGTCGCGCCCATCGACCTGCGCTCGGACACCGTGACGTTGCCCTCGCCCGCGATGCGAGCGGCCATGGCCGCCGCCCCCGTCGGGAACGACGAGTTCGGCGAGGACCCGACGATGAACCGCCTCCTGGAGCGGACCGCCGGGCTCCTCGGGAAGGAGGCGGCGTTCTGGCTGCCGAGCGGGATCATGGCGAATCAAGTCGCCCTGCGCACCTTGACGCATCCCGGGGACGACGTCATCGTGAGCCGCGAGAGTCACGCGGTCTGGCACGAGGCCGGCGGGTCCGCGGCGAACGCAGGCGTCCAGTTCACGGAGATCGGCGCGCGCGGAGCTTTCACGGTGGACGAGTTCCTGGCGGCCCGGCGGTCGCGTGACCACCCCATGTACCCTCCGACCACCCTCGTCGAGATCGAGAACACCCACAATCGCATGGGCGGGGTGGTTTTTCCGCAGGGGGAGGCCGAGCGGGTCTGCGCGGCGGCGCGGGAGCACGGCGTCGCGTCGTTCCTCGACGGGGCGCGACTGTGGAATGCCGCCGTCGCGAGCGGGCGGACGGTGGGCGACATCGCGAGGCCGTTCGATCTGGTTGCCGTGGCGTTCTCGAAGGGCCTCGGCGCACCGGGCGGCTCGATCCTGGCGGGGTCGCGGGCCCTGATGCAACGCGCCGCTCGCTACCGGTGGATGTTCGGGGGCGTGATGCGCCAGACGGGGATCTTCGCCGCCGCGGCGCTCTACGCGCTGGACCACAACGTCGAGCGCCTGGCCGAGGACCATGCGAACGCCCGGCGGCTTGCGGAGCGCCTGGCGGTGAGCCCGCGGATCGTGCTGGACCTCGCGAGCGTCCGGACGAACATCATCGTATTCCGGCTGACGGAGGACGCCCCGGATGCAGCGACCGTGGTGACACGGTCACGGGAGCGCGGGGTGCTCCTCTTCAACATCGGGCCCCGGACGCTCCGCGCCGTGACCCACCTGGACGTCTCCCGCAAACAGTGCGAGGAGGCAGGGGAGATCCTGGCCGGGATCGCCGAAGGTCAGAAGGCCTAGACCGGCGCCGGCCGCGCAGTGACGCGGGGCTCAGCGCCCGAGGTAGAGCCGGCGGATGCGCTCGTCGGTCCGGATGGCCTCGCCGGACCCCTCGAACCGGTTGAGCCCGAGCTCCAGCACGTAGGCGTAGTCGGAGATCTCGAGAGCCTTGGCCGCGTTCTGCTCGACCATGAGGATGGTCTGGCCGCGGCGCCGGAGGTCCTCGATGATCCGGAAGATCTCCTTGAACACGAGCGGGGCGAGCCCGAGCGTCGGCTCGTCGAGGAGCATCAGCCGGGGCCGGAGCAGGAGCGCGCGGCCCATCTCGAGCATCTGCTGCTGCCCGCCCGACAGGTCCGCGGCGCGCTTTCGCCGGGCGTCGCGGAGCATCGGGAAGACCCCGTAGACCCGCTCGACCTCGCCATCGAGCTCGGCCGAGCGCGGCCGGACGTACGCGCCCAGCCGCAGGTTCTCCTCGACCGTCATCAGGGGGAAGACGTTCCGGCCCTGGGGGACGTACGTGATGCCGCGCCGGAGCAGCTCGGCGGGAGGCTGGTTCGTGACGTCTTGGCCGTCGAACCTGACGTGTCCCTGGCGGGCGGGCAGGAGGCCGAAGAGCGTCTTGAACACCGTGGACTTGCCGGCGCCGTTCGGTCCGATGATCGAGACCACCTGGCCGGCTTCGACGCGGAGCGAGACGCCCTTCAGGATCTCCATCTTCCCGTAGCCGGCGTGGAGGTCCTCGACTTCGAGCAGCGGCATGGTCACCGCCCGAAGTACGCGTCCAGCACGAGCGGGTTGTCGGCGACCTCGGCGGGCGTGCCCTCGGCGATGCGCTCGCCCTGGCTCAGGACGACGATGCGCCGGCAGAGGGACATGACCACCTCCATGTTGTGCTCGATGACGACGAAGGTGTGCCCGAGCCGGTTGAGCGCCTGGATGTGCCCGACGAGGCTCCTGATCATGGTCGGGTTCACGCCGGCCAGGGGCTCGTCGAGGAGGATCACCTCCGGCCGAGACATGAGCACCATGCCGAAGTCGAGGAGCTTCTGCTGGCCGTAGGACAGGTTCGAGGCGAGGTGAGTCCGGAGGCTCGCGATCCCGAGATACTCGAGGAGCTCGTGGGCGTGATCGGCCGCCGCGCCGTCTTCGCGCCGGAGCAGGCGGCGGAACATCGTGCCCTCCCGCTCCTGCGCGGCGAGGAGCATGTTCTCGAGCACCGTCATCTCCGGGAACAGCTGGATGAGCTGGAAGGTCCGGGCGATGCCGCGGCGGTACACCCGATCGGCGGTGAGGCCGGTGATGTCCTCGCCCTTGAAGCGGATCTGGCCGGCCGAGGGCCGGAGGACGCCGGTGACGCAATTGAACAGGGTCGTCTTCCCCGAGCCGTTCGGGCCGATCACGCCCAGGAGCTCGCCGGGCTCGACGCTGAGACTCACGTGGCTCAGGGCCGAGAGTCGGAAGAAGTGCTTTGTCAGGCCGCGGACCTCGAGAAGGGGCACGAACGGCTCGCTCAGCCAGCCCGGGGCGCGCCGGGCGGCGCGGCGGCGGGCGTGGGTCCGTCGCGCCGCGGGGCGAGTAGACCCAGCGCCCAGTCCCAGATCCCGACCAGCCCCTTGGGCATGAACAGCATCATGAGCATGACGGCCGCCGCGTAGACGACCAGGTAGAGACCCTCGGAGGCCCGCAGGACCTCGGGCAGGACCGTCACCAGGGTCGCGCCGATGAACGGGCCCTCGAAGCGCCCGAGCCCGCCCATCACGACCATCATCAGGAACTGGATCGACCGGTCGAGCGTGTAGGCCCCCGGGTCGATGTAGCCGAGGAGCGGGCGCGAAGAGGGCGCCGCCGACGCCCGCATAGGCGGCGCCGATCGCGAAGGCCATCAGCTTGTAGTTCCGGAGGCTCACCCCGAGGGCCTCCGCCCGCATCTCGTTCTCGCGGATCGCCCGGAAGGCCCGTCCCCAGCGGGAGGTCAGGATCCAGTAGGCCGAGGCCACCACGACCGCCGTCCAGCCCAGCATGTAGACGTAGTAGGCACGGTCGGAGGCGAAGCTCACGAAGCCCCACGCGGGCCGGGCGATCCCCGAGATCCCGAAGGAGCCGCCGGTCAGGGACTCCCAGTTCCGGAGGACCAGGAAGACGACGATGTTGAACCCCAGCGTGACCATGGCGAGGAAGTGATGCTTCACCTTGAGCGCCGGGAATCCCACCAGGAGCCCCCAGAGGAACCCGAGCGCCGCGCCGAGGGCCAGGCCGAGCTCGAAGGGCAGGCCGCGCTGGCCGGCGATCGCCACCGCGTACGAGCCGAAGGCCATGAAGGCGCCGTGGGCCAGGGAGATCTGGCCGGCGTAGCCGAGGGTGAGGTTCAGTCCGATGGCCAGGACGAGGTAGACCAGCGTGAGGCTCGCCACGTACAGCTTGTACTGCTCGAATCCGAGCGGCGCGAGCGCGAGCAGCACGAGCACGCCGGCCGGCAGGAAGCGTCGGGCCGGAGAGCCCTCACCCGTCACGACGCCCACTCCTCCTTCACGCCCCAGAGCCCCTCGGGCTTCCACAGGAGGACGGCGACGAGGATGGCGAGCACCGCGGCATCGCGGAACTGCCCGGAGATGTAGGCGGCCGAGAGCGTTTCCACGATGCCCACCAGCAGCCCGCCGAGCAGCGCCCCGCGCATCTGGTTGAAGCCGCCGATGATGGCCGCGTAGAAGGCCTTCAGGCCGAGGCCGACCCCGATGTCGTACTTCACCAGATAGACCGGGGCGATCAGGATGGCGGCCATCGCGGTGAGCGCGGCGTTGAGGACGAAGGTGATCGTGACCAGGCGCCCCACGTCGATGCCGAGGACGGTCGCCAGAGTGCGGTTCTGCGCGACGGCCTGCATCGCCCAGCCGAGCTTGGTCCGGGTGATGAACAGCTGGAGGGCGCCGATGACCGCGCCGGCGAAGACCACGTTCATGATCTCCTCCCACGCGAGGAGCACGGTCCCGAGCTGCATCGGAACGCGCGGGAAGAGGGCCGGAAACGGCAGGGCGAGCGGGGTCCAGAACTGCTGGAGCGAGTAGCGGATGAGGAGGCTGAGGCCGATGGTGGCGATCACCAGGGGCAGGACGCCCGCCTGGAGGAGCCGGGCCACCACGAGCTTCCGGACGCCGTAGCCCAGAAGCAGCGTCGACACGAGGACCGTCGCCAGGAGCGCCACCGCGAACGGCAGCTTGAGGATCACCCAGAAGAGGACCATCGCGAACGCGGGCAGGACGACGAACTCGCCCTGGGCGAAGTTGATCGTGTTGGACGTTTGCCAGAGGAGCACGAAGCCGATCGCGGTCATGGCGTAGATGGAGCCGATGGAGACGCCGGCCACGAGGAGCTGGAGGAGGTCCGTCACGCCGGCCGTCCTGGCAGCGCCGGGAGGAGGTACCGGTGTGCCGCGGGGAATGTCCGAAGCGGCGAGGGGCGGGCCGCGGAGGGCCGGACCTCGCCAAGGGGCGAGGGCGACCCCGCGCGGCCCGCGGGCCGGGTCGACGCGCCGGAGCGGACCGGCGCCGGCCGGGAGCCCAACCCCGCTAGCGGCAGGCCCGCTTGGTGTACGGCCCCGCGAGCAGGGGAAGGACCTTGGCCACGTGCGACTTCTGGCCCTTCACCTCCACGATGAAGCTCGGGCGGTCGGCGTCGCCGTTCTCCTCGACGAACGTGTCCATGAGGAGCCCCGGCTCGTCCGCCGCGGTGAACAGGTTCTTGTGGAGGCACTCGCGGATCTTGGCCGGGTCGAGGGCGCCCACGCGCTCGGCGGCCGCCTTGATGAGATGGGCGCCGATGTAGCCCTTGAAGCCGTTGTGATCCGGCACGCGTCCGAACCGCTCCTGGAAGCGCTTGCCGGCCTCCAGCATGCTCGGGATCGGCGACAGCGCCGTCATCGGCACGTGGCAGCGCGCGCCGTTCATCGCCTCGCCGCCCGCGTCGATCGTGGTCTGGGCGCACAGGTTGTCCCCGACCGGCTCGACCTTCAAGCCGAGCTTGCGCAGCTGGATCATGATGCGCGCGTTCTCCTCCTCGTGGCTGTAGATCATGAGGTGCGTGGCCCCGGAGGCCCGCACCTGGGTGAGCTCGGCCGTGAAGTCCGCCTGCTGCACCTCGGTGGAGATGTCGGCCGCGAGGGTCTTGTTCCGGTCCTTGAGGAACTTCACGAACATGTCCCGGCCGCCCTTGCCGAAGGCGTTGTTGACGTAGATCATCGCGATCTTCTCGGCCTTGAGATCGTCGGCGACCCACTTGACCAGCTTGGCGAACCCGACCTGCTGGCTGAAGGACGTCAGGAAGATGTTCGGGTTGCCCTTGCTCACGACCAGCACCGACTCCGAGCCGCTGATCTGGGGGATGCCCGCCTGGCGGGCGAGCTCCATGTTGGCCACGGTGGAGGAGCTGTAGACCGTGCCCATGATGGCGAATGGCTTCTCGTTGATCGCCCGCCGGATCACCGCCACCGAGGTCGGCGGATCGGACTGGGTATCCATCACGAAGGACTCGAGCTTCTGCCCGAGGATGCCACCCTTCTTGTTGATCTCCTCCACGCCCAGGATCACCCCGTCGCGCCACATGGTTCCCGACGGCGCCCCGCCGCCCGTGATCTCGGCCACGATGGCGAGCTTGACCGAGGTCTGCGCCGATGCCGGGAGCACGACGGTGGCCAGGGCGGCCAGGACAGTTCCGAGCGCCAACAGGCTTCGTAGACGTCGCATGCTGTGCCTCCTGGGGCCGGGCGGCCCCGCCGATCGGGCTGGGGGATGCTCACGAACCCTCGAACTCGAGGATGTTGAGGCCGGCGTTGCTGTCGGTCAGGTACATGAGGCCGTTCGGGTCGACGTAGCAGTCGTTGGACTGGACCACCAGCGGCCGGTTGGGCCGGGGATCGATGAGGCGCGTCGGATTGGCCGGCACGTAGAAGGCGACCTCCCGGGGCTGGTACGGGTTCGCGATGTCGAAGACGCGGACGCCCGCGTTGTAGTAGGTGGCGAAGATCAGGCGCGAGCTCTGGAACGAGCCGGGCCGGTTCTCGTGGAGGTTGTGCGGGCCGAAGTTGCCGCCCTTGGCGCAGTAGTCCGTCTCGGACGGGGAGGGGAACGTGGCGATGCTGACCGGGTTCGCCGGCTCCCGCACGTCGAACATCCACACGTAGCGGGGACCCTGGCTGCAGTTCATGGTGGTCGGCTCGTCGGCGACCACGAGAAGATCGCGATCGGGGAGGGGCAGCGGCGAATGCGTGCCGCCCCCGAAGGGAGGGTCCCAGTTGCGGTGCGCGAGCAGCCGGGGCCGGGTTGGCTCGGCGACGTCGAGCACGGTCAGGCCTCCGTCGCGCCAGGCGCCGTAGGCGAGGTGGCCGGCGACCAGGGCGTGGTGCAGGGCGTAGCGGCGTCCCTGGCGCCAGGTGGGAATCTCGGCCCCGCCGCGCCACATGCCCGGGATCCACCAGCGGCCGGCGACCTCCGGACGGCGCGGATCGGACATGTCGACCACCGCCAGGACGTGATCCGTGAAGTCGGCGAAGTGGATGGACGCGTAGGCATAGCGGCCGCCCGTGTACCAGATCCGGTGGGGCCCGATGCCGTCGACCGGCATGAATCCGATCTCCGCCGGCTTGTCGGGCCGCGAGATGTCGAAGACCCGGATCCCCGAAGCGAAGCTGCCCGCGCGATCCCGCAGCTTGTCGGCCGGCGACCCCGCGAAGTAGTCCGAGAGGTTCTGGAACTCCTGCATGTGCCAGACGCTCGGGCCGTTGACGGCCAGGAGCAGATCCTCGTGGACCTGGAGGTGGACCGCCCGCGTGTTGGGGGGACAGGCGATGAACTCCACGGTCTTCGGGTTCGCGGGATCGCGGACGTCGACGATCGTGATGCCGTTGCTGAAGGTGTGGCCGATGTAGGCGTGGCCGCGATGGACCATGACCTGGACGCCGTCGCTCCGGCCGCCCTGGTCCGAATGGCCCACGAACCTCACGTTGCGGGACGCGACGGCGCTCATCCGGCGGCTCAGTCTGGGCCCTTCTCGCTCCACGAGGCGCGCGATCGGGAGAGTTGTGGGGTTCGTTCTTCGCTGTGCCCAGCGTCGGGCCAAAGGACCCCGAGCGTCAAGGGCCCTCCCCGGCGCCGGGGCCGATGATCTACGGCCTGGGGGCGGCCCCGAAGAGCTGTTGCAGCGCGGCCGGCGCGAGGAGAGGAGCCAGCGAGGCGTGGCCGAAGCGCGCCTCGACGTCCCGACGCAGGAGCTCCCGATACCGGATGGGCCCCGGCGGCCGCAGTCCGGCGTACACGTAGACGACCTCCGTGCGCTCGTCGGGGACGTCGATCGCGCGCGCGAGCCGGCGCCAGGTTGCCGCGTCGCTCCAGCGCGGGTCGAGCGTGGCGGGCCATCGAGCGGCGTCGACGCCGTCGGGGCGGGGGGAGGCCAGGACCGCTCCCACGAGATCGCGGAGCTCCGGGTCGCCCGACAGGGCGCCGGCGATCAGCGGACCCGCGCTGAGGTTGCGCGCCCGGCCGAGGCCTGCCACGAGGCCTCGGGCCAGTGCCTCGGGCGGGGCGCCCTGGCCGTCCCATCCGGCGAGCGCGGCCCGAAGCTCGCGAAACGGCTCGAGCCGGCCCCAGCGCTCGGTATCCGTCCAGCCTCCCGTGTTGTCGAAGGCGACGACGAACGCGAGGGCGTCACCGCGGGAGTCGGCCACGATCTCGCTCGCGAGAGACTCGTCGAAGACCTCGGGGTCGCACGGGTGGTTGCGGGTGGCGCACCAGGCGTCCGTGTAGGCCTGGCGCATCCGGGTCACGTGGGCGGCTCGCACGGCCTGGTGCGGCTGCCGCGGGTAGAGCGGCACGTCGACGACGCGGCCCGGATCGAAGAGGCCGAGCTCCAAGGGATGGACCGCCGCGAAGTGTGCCTGGTTCTTCTGATAGACGATGCGACCGTCGGACAGCCCCGCGACCGGCCAGCCCGGCAAGACGGCCCGCAGTGCGAGGTCGCGACCCAGGACGAGGGTGCAGGACGCCGACGGATTGACATGCGTCGTCACCAGAACGGTGCGGGAAGCGGGTCGAGCGGAGTCGAGCCGACGGCACGTGTTGGCGTCGAGGCCATTCGGCGCCGAGCGGGGCCAGGCGAGAGGCACTCGGGTGAACGCGCCGGGCCCGGGGCCGAGGCGGAGCGCCACGAGCTGGGCCGGTCCGCTCGGACCGCCGGCGTCGTACACGACGGGGGTCGTGCCACCGTCCTTGGTCAGGACGACGTGACCGAGCGTCCGGTCCCGGTCGGGCAGGCCGGCCGGGAGATGCACGCCATGGGCGGCGAGCACGGCGGCGAGCGTGTCGGCGCGCGCCGCCGTCACCCCGGTGACGAGCAGGAGGGCGATCCACGAACCGGCGCGGCGCACGCCACGATTCTAGCGCGGCGGTGGCGCCACGCCGGCATTCGGGGGCGGCAGGCCTTGTGGAGTAGACTGGCGGGCAACGGGGGGAGCGCCATGCGACACGAGCCGACGCTGCCGATCAAGCTCGATTCGACGTCCAACGGCGAGTTCGCTCCGCTTCCCGTGGGTGGCGCCGTCGAGCGGGCGAAGACGCTCGCCGCCGCCCGGATCACCGAGCACGCCCGCCGCACGGGTCAGAGCCGTCGCGGGTTCCTCGCGAGCGTGTGCGGGGCTGCGACGACGCTCCTCACGCTGAACGAGGCCTTCGCGTGGCGCGGCCACCGGGGCGGATCGTTCGACCTGCCGCGCGAGGCGGCGTTCGAGCCCGTCGCGGCCGCTCAGACGCTCCGCGGGCGTCAGTTCATCTTCGACATCCAGACCCACATGGTGGAGCCGGACGGGGCGTGGCGCCGCGGCCGTCCCGACGCGATGAGCTGGCTCGCCCAGACGCCGCAGGGCCGATGCGGCGAGGCCGACCCGCTGCGCTGCTTCGATGCGCACCACTTCGTGAAAGAGGTGTTCCTCGACAGCGACACGGACATGGCGGTGCTGTCCTTCGTGCCCGAGCTGCCGGAGCAGAACCCCCTCTCGCTGCGGGAGGCGGCGCGAGTGCGCGAGCTGGTCGCCGCCCTCGGCAGCGGCCGGCGGCTCCTGCTGCACGCCATGGTCGTGCCCAACGCGGACACTCCGGCGCGCGAGCTCGAGCGGATGGCCGAGGCGCACCGAACCTACGGCATCGCGGCCTGGAAGGTCTACACGCAGTGGGGGCCGAAGCGCGTCGGCTGGTGGCTCGACGATCCGCGTGTCGGAGTGCCGTTCATCGAGCAGGCGCGCCGGCTCGGCGTGAAGACGATCTGCATCCACAAGGGGCTGTCGTTCGACGGCTACGAGCCGCGGTACGCGGCCTGCGACGACGTCGGCCGCGTCGCCCGCATGTACCCCGATGTCACCTTCATCATCTACCACTCGGGCATCGAAGCGCGCCGCCCCGAGGGCGCCTACGACCCGCGGAACGCGGACCGCGGCGTCGACAGCCTCGTCAAGTCGCTGATCGACAACGGTGTGGCCCCCAACTCGAACGTGTACGCGGAGCTCGGCTCGACGTGGCGGCTGGTCATGCGCGATCCGACACAAGCCGCGCACACGCTCGGGAAGCTCCTGAAGCACGTCGGCCCGAAGCGCGTGCTCTGGGGAACGGACTCGATCTGGTACGGCTCGCCGCAGGACCAGATCCAGGCCTTCCGCGCCTTCCAGATCAGCCGCGAGTTCCAGGACCGCCACGGGTATCCGGCCCTGACGGCCGAGCTGAAGGCCGACATCTTCGGCCTGAGCGCCGCCCCGATCTACAGGGTCGACCCGGCGGAGGCGCGGCGCCGGGCCGAGGGCGACGCGGTCGAGCATCTCCGGGCCGCCTACCGCGAGGATCCCCGGCCGAGCTTCGCGACGTACGGGCCGCGAGACGTCGTCGAGTGGCGGCGGTTCCTGGCGGTCCACGGCGTCGGGCCCGGGTAGGTGCGTCGGCGCCGACCTTCCTTCCGAGATCCCAGATGAGCTGCGCCGGCTGCGGCTTCGAGGTCTCGGCGGACTTCGCCTTCTGTCCGAAGTGCGGGCGGGCGCTCGACGCGCGGTGCCCCGGGTGCGGCTTCGCCTGCCCGGCGGAGTTCGCCTTCTGCCCGAAGTGCGGCACGCCGGTGCGGTCCGGCGCGGCGCCCGCCGCGGCTCGGGGCGAGGCGGCGCGCCCCGGTCCTCCGCCCGTGTCGGCGGCCACCGACGCCGGTTCCGACCGTCGCCCGGTTACGGTGCTGTTCGCCGACCTCTCGGGGTTCACGACGCTCGGCGAGCGTCTCGATCCCGAAGAGGTGCGCGCGCTCCAGGGCGAGCTGTTCGAGGAGATGGCGTCCGCGATCAAGCGCTACGACGGGTTCGTGGAGAAGTTCGTCGGCGACGCCGTCATGGCCGTCTTCGGCGCGCCGGTGGCGCACGAGGACGACCCGGAGCGTGCGCTCCACGCGGCGCTGGACATGCACGAGCGCGCCGCCGCGCTCACCGGCCGCTGGGAGTCGCGGCTGGGGATCCCGCTCCGCCTGCACGTCGGGGTCCACACGGGTCCCGTGGTGGCGGGCAGCCTCGGGGCCGTGGCCGACGCGGCGTATGCCGTCACCGGGGACACCGTGAACACCGCGGCGCGCCTTCAGGGCGCGGCAGGTCCCGGGCAGACCGTGGTCAGCGCGGCCACGTACGCGCTCACCCGTCATGCGTTCTCGTTCGAGACGCTTGGCGGGATCGCGCTCAAGGGCAAGGCCGGGCAGGTCACCGCCTACGGGCTCACGGGCGTGGCGGAGACACGGGTCGCGTCCCGCGGCCTCGAGGCCCACGGCCTGGCGGCTCCGCTCGTCGGGCGGGACGACGCAGTGGCCCAGATGCTGGGGGCCTTCGGCCGCGTGCAGGCCGGGCGCGCCGAGGTCGTCAGTCTCGTCGGGGAGGTCGGGGCGGGGAAGACGCGGCTCCTCGCCGAGTTCTTCGCGCGCCTCGAGGCGGCGGGCGATCTCCAGCGCGTCACGGTCCGCCGGGCCGTCTGCTCGTCGCTGGGTGAGCGGGCCTACGGAGTGTTCGGCAGCTTCTTCCGGCAAGGCTTCGGCATCGCGGCCGGCGACACGCTTCCGGCAGCCGAGGCGAAGGTCCTCGCCGGCCTGCCAGGCCCGAGTCTCGGGTCCGACGAGACCGCCCGCTTCCTCTCCGTGCTTCGGTGGGTTCTCGGCCTGGCGTCGGAGGCCCGCCCCGAGCCCGACGCCGATCCGGAGGTGCTCAGGCGGCAGATCTTCTTGACGCTCCGGAGCGTCTTGGAGCGCCGTCTGGCCCACGGGCCGCTGGTGCTGGTGGTGGAGGATCTGCACTGGGCGGACGCCGCCTCCGTCGAGCTGCTCCAGTTCATGGTGGAGCGGCTGGCCGATCGGCCGCTCATGCTGCTCTTCACGTATCGACCCACCTTCGACGCCCGCCCGCTCGTCACGCGGCGGGCGACGCACACGACGATCCGGCTGGGTCCGCTGACCGCGGGGGATTGCGGAGCGTTGCTGGACGCCTTCTTCGGACGATCGCCAGGCGGGGTCCCCGACGGCCTTCGGGAGCTCGTCGTGCGCCGCAGTGGCGGCAATCCGTTCTATCTGGAGGAGATCGTACGGGGCCTGATCGCGAGCGGCGTCCTGCGCCACGAGAGCGACGGCTGGCATTGCACGACGGACACCGCGGCGGTCGAGGTGCCGGCGACCCTGCAGGGACTCCTCCTCTCGCGGGTGGACCGGCTGCCCCCCGCCGTGCGGCGTGTGGCCCAGGAGGCCTCGGTGCTCGGCCTCGTCTTCGATGCGTCGCTCCTCCGCGCCGTGGCCAGCGAGCCGGGCGGCTGTCATGCGGCGCTGGAGGCGCTGGAGGATGCCGAGCTGGTCGACGAGGTGACACCGGGCGCGGGCGCGCCGCCGTCGCCGTCGCAAGCGGACGACCGATATCGACGATACCGGTTCACCCACGGGCTCGTGCACGAGGTGATCTACCAGAACCTTCTCGTCCGCCGCCGGACGGAGCTTCACGACCGGGCGGGCCGGGCGCTGGAGACCGTCGTCGCGCGTGAGGATCGCCCGCGGCGCCTGGAGGATCTCGAGGCGCTCGGCTACCACTTCAGCCGGAGCGCGGACCGGATCAAGGGGGCGAGGCACCTCGTCGCCGCCGGGGACTGGGCGCGCTCCATCTACGCGAACGCGGACGCCGTGCGCAACTACGAGCTGGCGCTGCGAACGCTGGAGGAATGTGCGCCCAGCGACGGGGAGCACGTGGCGGTCGAGGAGCGACTCGGCGACGTGCTCGGTCTGATGGGCCGCCGTGAGCCGGCTCTCGTGCGCTTCGCGGCCGTGCTTCACGCCGCCGCGGCGAGGGGCGACCGGCCGGCGCAAGCGCGCCTCCACCGGAAGATGGCGGCGCTGCACTGGAATGCGGGGCAGCGGGAGCTGGCGCGACAGACTCTGGAGGCCGGGCTCGGGCTGCTCGATGGCGAGGGGAACCACATCGAGCTGGCGCACCTCTACCAGGAGATGGGCCGGCTCCTGTTCCGCAGCGGGGACAACGCCGGCGCGATCGTCTGGGCCGAGCGAGCCCTGGTCCAGGCCGAGCCCCTCGTGCCGCGCGCCGGGCAGGCCGAGCCCAGAGCCGACGAGGCCCGGAAGGAGGCGGCGGCCGCGATGTCGCACGCCTACAACACGCTCGGCGTGGCGCTGGCCCGGGCCGAGCGGCTCGACGAAGCGGTGCGCCACATCGAGCGGAGCGTGGATGTGGCCCAGACGCACGGCCTGCTCCAGGCGGCCTGTCGCGGCTACGCGAACCTGAGCGTCCTCTACAGCACCCTGGATCCCGGACAAGCCATCGCGACGTGCCGGCAGGGTCTCGAGCTGGCGAAGCAGATCGGGGACCCGGCCTTTCAGTCGCGTCTCTACGCGAATCTCGCCGTGGCGTACTGCGCCCTCACGAACCGCTGCGACGACGACGGCGTGGCGGCCGCCCAGGCGGCGATCGAGCTGGACCGGCAGCTGGGGGAACTGGACCATCTCGCCGTGCCGCTGATCGTGCTGGGTCAGATCTACCAGTGTCACGGCCAGCCCGACCTTGCGCTCCGCCACTATCGGGAAGCACTGGCACTGGCGGAGGAGGTCGGGGAGCCCCAGCTCCTGTTCCCCTGCTACGATGGTCTGGCGACCCTCCACCTCGATCTCGAGGACATGGCTACGGCTGAAACGTACATGCAGAAGGCGCGGGAGGTCTGTGAGCGGGCGGGCGTCGAGCCGGACTCGCTCACGGTCCTGCCGTTTCTTGCGTGAGCAGGAGCGATCGACATGACCGCCACCGCGCCGCACGTCGTTCGACCGGGGGAGCCCGCGCCCGACTTCACGCTGCCCAGCGTGGAACGGGACGGCACGGTGAGCCTCGCCGATTACCGGGGGCGGAGCCCGTTGCTGATTGCGTTCTTCCGGGGCATCTACTGCCCGTTCTGCAGGCGTCAGATCGCGAAGCTGGGGCTGGTCCGGGACAGGCTCCTGGCGGCAGGTGTGGAGACCCTGGCCGTGGTCGCCAGCCCCCTCGAGCGCACCCGGCTGTACTTCCGCTATCGCCCCACGCGGGTGCCGCTGGCGGCGGATCCCGACCTGGTCAGCCACCGAGCCTTTGGCGTGTCGAAGTATCCGGCAACCCCGGAGATCATGGAGTCGCTCCAGACGGTCAACATTGACGGGATGGGGGAGCTGCCGCGCCCCCTGCCGGTTGGCGAGGCGTTCACGGCGCTCCAGGAGAAGGATCGCTACGAGCTCACCGCGGCCGACAAGGAGGAGCTCAAGCAGCAGTTCCCGCTCGAGACGGGGCAGTTCCTCGTCGACCGCGACGGGATCGTCCGGTGGGTCAACCTCGAGCTCGCCCGGGAAGGGGTGGCGGCGATGGGCAAGTTCCCGAGCGACGAGGAGCTGCTCACCGTGGCGCGGACGCATGGCGCCTAGCTTCGGGCGGCCGGTCGTGGCCACGCGAACCTGAGCGCAGGTTGACGTGACCACTGCCGATCGGCCAATAGTTCAGCCGGGCGAGCGCGCCCCCGACTTCACGCTCCCTGCCGTACACCGGGACGGCACGGTGTCCCTCTCCGACTACCGGGGGCGGAGCCCGTTGCTCCTGGCGTTCTTCCGCGGGATCTACTGCCCCTTCTGCCGGCGGCAGATCGCGAAGCTGGGGCTCGCCCAGGACAAGCTCCGGGCGGCGGGGGTCGAGACCCTGGCCGTCGTCGCGAGCCCGCTCGAACGCACACGGCTGTACTTCCGGTACCGCCCCACGCGCGTGCCGCTGGCGGCCGATCCCGAGCTGGTCAGCCACCGGGCCTTCGGGATCTCGCAGCATCCGGTGACCCCGGAGATCCGGGACTCGCTCCGGGCGCTCAAGATCGACGGGATGGGCGAGCTGCCGAACCCGCTGCCGCTCCGCGAGGCGATCAGGGCGCTCCAGGAGCAGGACCGCTTCGAGCACACGCCGGCGGACAGCCACGCGGAGGAGCAGCAGAATTCCTCCGGGCCCCTGGAGACCGGGCAGTTTCTGGTGGGCAAGGACGGCATCGTCCGGTGGGTGAATCTCGAGCTTGCGCAGGAAGGGTTGGGAGCGCTCGGCAAGTTCCCGACCGACGCGGAGCTGCTCACCGTGGCGCGGACCCACGGCGCCTAGGGTGTGTTCGCCGGGAAGGGATGAGTCCGGCTAGGCTCTTCCTGACGGGGTCGGCCGTTCTGGCGTTGGCGCTGTGCGTGACGCCAGGGGGCGGGCCGCTCTCGGCTTCGAGCCGTCCGTACACGCCTCTCACCGTGTCGATCGCGCGGGCGGACGCGATCGCGGCCGTCCGCGTGCTCAGCGTGCCGCCGCCCGCGCTGGACCAGCGACCCGGGCGAGTCGAGTCCTTGCTGCTCCGGACCTTCAAGGGGTCGCCGGCCGGGCCTCGGGTCACGATCGCGCTCGAGCCCTTCGAGCGCGAGCTCCTGTACCGGCTGTCGCCGGGCGCCGAGGTCGTCGTGTTCCTGACGCCGGGCCGGACGGCGGGCGACTACCGTCTCGCCGACCCGACGTTTCTCCCGTACGGCGAGCCGGTGGCGCTCCGGCTCGCCAGGGCGATTGCGGACATGCCGGCGTGGACGGACGCGCCGGACGGCCTTGCGGCCATCGTCGTCCCGGATCACGACCCGCCGGTGGCGGAGGCCCGCGATCCCGTTCGCTACCGGGTGGGCGAGCCGATCATCCTCTGGGCGGGATACCGCAACGTGGCCCGCCACGACGTCGTGCTGCGCTATCGCGACTGGCCGCTCGAGTCGCACACGCACTGGGATCTCAGCGTGGAACGCGTCGGGGCCGGATCGGTGTCGCCGCGGGCGCACCCGCACGTCGACGACGCCGGGATCCGGGACTTCTTCTCCCGGAACGCGCATCGCTTCGAGGTGACCCTGAAGCCGGCGGAGAGCTTCTTCCTCTACCTGGACCGGATCAACTCCGCCGAGCCGGGGTGGGGGTACAAGGAGCGAATCGGGTTCCGTTACTACCCGATGGTCGTTCCCGGCGAGTACGCGATCTCGGTGGTCGCCCGGTTCTTCCATCCCGGCGCGCCGATCGCCACGCGAGTCCTTCGGGTCTGGGTAGACTGAGCCGGGGCGGACGCGCGAACGACGCTCTGATTGCTCTTGAGGGTCTGCTGGCTAAATATCAGTTCTTGCTGACGTGTCTGGTGCCTTCGGAGTGGGTTGGAGCGCGATCGAGAAGCATTGCTCGGGGAAGCGCCGCACGTAGTCCTCGAGCAGTGGGGTCAGGTGGGCGCGGCACGCGGCGATGTCCTCCTCCAGGCTGGCGACGGGCGCGGGGAGGGGAGGATGGACCGTGACGACGATCCGGCGCCCGTCGCGGCGACTCAGGATGGGCAGGGTCGGCGCGCGGGTGCTCCGTCGCAGGACGAGCCAGCCCGTCCGGAGGATCAGCGGCACGACAGGGAGCTCGATCCGGAACGCCTCGCCGCCGTGAATGCCGTCGGCGGCAATGTAGACGGTCCGGCCCGCCTCGAGGCGCCGCCGGAGCTCGTAGAGCCCCCGGACGCGCCAGGCGGGGTTCGGGAAGAGCACGAGGTCCTCGGACGGATGCTGCCACCACGTCGCGCGATCCTGTGATGCGGGGCCACGGCGACCCATCGTCAGACGGTACCCGTGCGCGCGAAGGGCGATAGGGTCCACGAGGGGCCCCAGGTGGAAGCCGAGCAGCAGGACGCCGCCTGCCCGCGTCACGACATCGAGTCGCTCGGTGCCCTCGATGGTCACGCGAGCGCGGAGCGCCGCCAGGTCGCGGACCCCGAGCTGGTGTCTCGACGCGAGCTGCCGTCCGCGGAACGCGAGGAGGGCGCAGGCCAGCGCCCACGGAGGACGTTCCCGCGTGGGCTGGCCCGTGGCCCAGTCGAGCGCCAGTCGCCAACGGCGGCGCGACGCGACGCCGTGGAGCAACGCGGCCGCCGCGAGCCATTCCTCCGGGAGGCGCCCGGGAAGCCATCGTAGCCGTGTGAGGAGCCTGGCGAGCCCGTGCCACCGGGCCGGGGGAGGCCAGACCTCCGTCGATCGGGACCCTTCCGCGGGGCTCGCCCCGAAGTGGGTGGTCACTCCGCTCCGCCGTCGGTCGAGGCGAGCGTGGGCTCCGCCGTGCTTCCGAAGAGAGCCATGCACGCCTGGCGGTCCACCTTCCCGTTTGCGAGCCGTGGGAGGCGCGCGACCACCAGGACCGCCTGGGGCTGCGCCCATCGGGGCAGGGACCGCGCCGCGTGCCACCGGACCTGGATCGGCTCGACGCCGGTCTCGGCCGCCACGAGGGCGCCGACGATCGCGCCGGTCGGGACGGGCAGCGGGAGGACAACGGCTTCGGTGACCCCGGGGAGTCGCTGCAGGACGTCGGCAACCTCCGACGGGTCGACGAGCTGACCGCTCGGCGTTTTGAAGATGTCGTCCAGCCGGCCCAGGAGCGTGAGGTACCCGTCCGTATCGAGCACCCCGCGGTCCTGAGTGGGCCACCACTCGCCGCGTCGATCCCCCGGCTCGAGGTCCGGCGGAAATCCGTACCCTTCCATGTGGCGTGGTGTGGACACCCAGACACGGCCCGAAACGCCGTGCGGGACCGGTGCCTCCGGCTGGTCACCGATCGCGAGCCGCACGTCCGGGACGGCGCGCCCGACTGTGCCCGCTCGGACGCCATCCGGCGGTCCGGCGTCCGTGGAGAGAATACCCGTCTCGCTGGCGCCGTACGCGGGCCGCGGAGGCGCGCCGAATCGGCCGAGGAATGTGTCAAACACCGGTACCGGTTGACGCCCGCCGCCCACCTTCACGAGCGGCGGAGCCGGGGGAGCGGGCCCCGTCAGGGGACATCGGGCCAGGACGTCGATCATCATCGGAGTGGCCGGAAAGTAGCGATAGCGCTCCGTCGCGAACAGGCGAAGCGTGGCGCGGTGGTCGAAGCGGGGCAGGAGCCCGAGCGAACCACCGAGGAGTGAGGCCAGGAGGAGCGTGTCCCCGACGCCGTGGAACGACGAGAGGGGAAGAGCCGCCACGATGCCGTCGCCGGGCCGAAGGCCCAGGATCTCGGCCACCACGGCCGAGTGTCGTAGCGCGCTGGCCATCGAGCGGTACACGGGTTTTGGCGATCCAGTGGTCCCGCCGGTGAAGCCCACGAGTCCGGGGCTCGTCAGGAACGCCGGTGCCGGAGGGGATGCGCGGACCGCCTGCCCGGGGGCGCTCACCATGAGGGGCCGACATCCCGTTGCCGTGACCGATCCTGCGAGGTCGCGAGTCGCCTCGCTGAGCACGACCGGCGTTCCCCGCGGCAAGGGCGGGGAGGACCGCCAGGCCCTGGGATCGTCAGGCAGCAGCACCACGGGAGCCGGGAAGCACGTGAGCGCGAAGAAGAGCGCGAGTGACTCCGGGTGGTTGCGCATGACCAGCGCCACCAGCGGGGGCTCCGGCCCGACCTGCCGGACGAGCTCCCGATGCCAGAGGACGGCCAAGGCGCTCAGCTCCTCGGGGCTCCAGGTGCGGCCGCCGAAGTGGGTGGCCGGCGGACGCAGCTCCGTCATCGCCGGACCGACTCCGGCCCCGGGCGCATGTGGCCTCGGATGGTGTCGGTGAGCGTCGCGACCGTCATCAGGCGGTCCGGGAAGAGGTCGCTCTCGGCGTCGAAGCGCACGTCGAACTCGGCCTCGCACGCGAGGACGACCTCGAAGAGACTGGCCGAGTCGAGCCAGAACCCACCCTCGGCGAGCGGGGTGTCCGGGCCTGCCGCTGCCGGCGTGCGAAGCGGGCCAGCGATGCGGGCGACCACGCCGAGGACCCGATCGGCCAGCGGCTCCGGCATTAGTGGGCATTATCCAACAGAAGGCTCGCGCATCGGGGACGGATCGGCACGCGACGGCCCAGCGACGGCCTGGTGGCTTGACGACGATTTTCGCGCCGGGCTAGAGTCCGACGACGTGGAGCGCGAGCACGCCGAAGGCCGGCCGGGGGCCGCCGGCGCCGGATGGGTGGACACGTACCGGGGGACGGTGTTCCCCTGGGAGACCGACATCGTCGAGCACCTGACGGTCGCGTACTACTTCGAGCGATTCGCCGACGCCACGCTCGCCGTCCTGGACCGTCTCGGCCTCGGCGCCGAGTACATGAAGCTCGAGCGGCGAGGCTGCGTCACCGTGGACTGCTACGTGCGCTACATGCACGAGCTCAGGGTCGGCGACATCCTGCACATCTCGAGCGCGGTGATCGGCGTCGAGGACGGGGGGCTCCGGCTGGGGCACCGGGTGTACAACTCCGAGACCGGCGTGCTGTGCGCCACCATGGAGCAGCAGACGCTCCACGTGGAGCTGGGCGGGCGGACGCCGGCGCCGCTGCCGGCGCGCCAGCTGCGCGCCGCGGAGCAGGGACAAGCTTCCTGGGACGGGCCGGTGCGACAGCCCCGGTGGCGGCCCAGCGGGACGGATGGCTTTCTCGAGTCCGCCCGCGACACGGTCAAGCCATGGGAGATCGACGTGTTCGGCCAGAGCGCGTTCCCGTTCTACATCCACCGGTTCTCCGCGGGCGGCATCCAGACGTTCGCCGCCTTCGGCATGACGCCCGCGTACATGCGGGAGGAGCGCCGCGGGATGTCGACCTTCGAGTTCCAGCTGGAGTTCCTGGGGGAGCTCCACGCGGGAGATCCGGTCCACGTGAAGACGGCGCTGCTTCACGTCGGGAACTCGTCGATCCGCGTCTTCCACAAGCTGTTCAACGGGCGGAGCGGGGGCCTGGTGGCGACCCTGGACCAGTACGGCGTGCACCTGGACGTCGATGCCCGGCGGCCGACGGCGCTGCCGGACGCGCTCCGGGCGCGGGCGCAAGCTATCCTGGTCCGCCCCGAGGAGTGAGGGATGAGCGAGCCGATCTACGTGACGCAGGACGGGCCGATCGCGACGGTGGTGCTGAACCGCCCGGAGAAGCTCAACGCGATCTCGGTCGCGATGTCCCGCCGTCTCCGGGAGATCATGGAGACCTGCGATCGCGACGCCGACCTCCGCTGTGTCGTGCTGCGCGGAGCCGGTGGCCGCGCGTTCAGCGTGGGCGCCGACATCTCGGAGTTCGAGGCGACGCGGAGCTCGGCGGCCAAGGCGCGTGAGTATGCGCGCGTGGGAAACCCGGCGTTCCAGTCGGTCCGCGCGTGCCGGCACCCGGTGATCGCCCTCATCGAGGGTCTGTGCGTGGGCGGGGGCTTCGGGCTCGCGGCCCTGGCGGACATCAAGGTCTGCGGGGAGTCGAGCCGGTTCGGCGTGCCCGTCAAGCGCCTCGGGCTCGTGGAGAGCCACGAGGAGCTGGAGGCGGTCGTGCGAGCCATCGGGGCGGGGCCGACGCTCGAGATCCTCCTCACCGGAGACCTCCTGGACGCCCAGGCCGCCTTGCGGGTCGGCTTCGTGAACCGGGTCGTGCCCGACGACCGCGTCGAGGCGGAGACGTACGCCGTCGCCCGCAAGATCGCGGAGGGCGCGCCCCTGGCCGCGCGCTGGCACAAGCGGTTCGTGTACGATCTGGTGGCGCGCCGGCCGCTCACGGCCGAGGAGCGGGACGTCGCGTATCACTGCTTCGACACCGAGGACTTCCAGATCGGCTACCGGGCGTTCCTCGCCAAGACGGCGCCCCGGTTCGTCGGCCGCTGACGGGGAGGCCGTGAGATGACGGCACGCGACACAGCCGGACCGCTGGCGGGGCTCCGGGTCCTGGACTTGACCGAGCACATGGCGGGCCCCTTCTGCACGATGATCCTCGCCGACATGGGCGCGGAAGTGCTGAAGGTGGAGCGGCCGGGCAAGGGCGACTCGACCCGCTCCTGGGGGGACGGGAACGAGCGCAACCCGTTCTTCCGCTACATCAACCGGAACAAGAAGAGCGTCACGCTCGACTACAAGGGCCCGGCCGGGCGCGGAGTGTTCCTGCGCCTCGTGAAGAGCGTGGACGTCCTGGTCGAGAACTACCGGGCGACCGTCATGGAGCGGGCTGGCCTCGGATACGCGGCGCTGGCCCAGGAGAATCCGCGGCTGATCTACGCTCAGCTGAGCGGCTTCGGTCCCGACGGTCCCTACCGCGACAAGGGCGGCCTCGACCTGATCGCCCAGGGAATGGGCGGTCTCATGCAGGTCACCGGCGAGCCGGATGGGCCGCCGACGTCGGTCGGGCAGCCCATCTGCGACCTGGGGACGGGCATGTGGGGCGTGCAGGGGATCCTGGCCGCTCTCTACGAGCGGGCGCGCACGGGGCAGGGCCAGAAGGTCGACTGCTCGCTGCTCGAGACGGCGCTGGGCTTCTCGGGATGGACGAGCGCCGCCTGGCTGGTGGACGGTGTGGAGCCGGCGCGTCAAGGGGCGCGTCATCGTCAGAACGCGCCATACCAGCGCTTCGCGACCCGCGACGGCTACCTGATGGTCGGCGCCGCGACGCAAGACCTCTGGGAGCGCTTCGCTCGCGCCCTCGGCCGGCCCGAGTGGGTCGACGACCCGCGCTTCCGCCGTAACGCCGACCGCCTGCGCCATCGCGAGACCCTGGAGAAGGAGATCGAGAGCGTGCTCGCGACGCAGCCCACGGTCCACTGGGTCGCGGCGCTCGACGGCGTCGGCGTGCCGTCTGGCCCCGTCAACACCTACGCGCAGCTGTTTGCCGATCCGCAGGTGCGCCATCTCGGCATGGTCACGCATGCCGAGGACGCGGAGCTCGGGTCGGTGCCCCACGTGCGGACTCCGGTGCGCCTGTCCCGGAGCCGCGTCGAGGTGAGGACCGTCGCGCCGGCGCTCGGCGCGCACACCGGCGAGGTGCTGGGCGCGCTCGGCTACGAGCCGGCTGATCTGGAGCGGCTGCGGCGCGACCGCGTGATCTAGGCGCGTCCCTCCGGCGCGTCAGCCGCCGAATGGATCGCGCGGACGGAACCACGCGGTGATGGCCCGTCGGGGGGGCCGCGTGGGGAGCACCTCGTGCTCGACGCGCTCGCTCAGGAAGACGAGCAGGCGGTCGAGGATCGGCGCCACGTCGACCGGCCCAGTCTCAGCCGCGGCGTCGGCGCTCGGGTCGGGATGGAGGCGAAGCGCGCCACCGTCCTCCGGGCGCCAGGCGGGGTTGGCGTAGTAGATCGCGGTCACGCGTCGGCCCGGGCGCCCGCCGGGCAGGGCCGCGAAGGCATCCCGATGCCGCCGGTAACCCGGGGCTCCACCCGGATAGCGAGCCGCCTGGACCTCAATCAGATCGAGCCCCAGATAGGCCTCGCGGTTCAGGGCGTCGCGGAGCGCGAGGAACGAAGCCCAGAGCCCCTCGAGCTCCGCGGGAGCGTCGTCCGGCGTGACCCACGCGATGGCGTCGCTCCGGACGGCCTCGTCGACGCGGCGTGCGGCGCCCCGGCCGAGACCCGCCGGCCGGAGCCGTCCCGCTTCTGCGAAGGCCTCGATGGCGTCACGGACTCCCATCGCGGCCGCGCGTCCCAGGAGATCGTCCCGGAGGAACCACCCGCGCGCGTCGAGCGCATGCACCTCGGCATCCGTGAGGACGAAGGGCGGCGTCACGTGGGGCCGTTCCTGCGGTCATTCTAGAGCCGGTGTCGGGCCCGCGCGTCCTTCTCTGGACAGGGCCCGACCCGCCGGCGCAGTATGGGACGGATCAGCGAGGAGGCCGCCGCGCCATCGCCGTGCCTCCCCGGGGAGCTGGGAGGGCGCATGGGACTCGCCAACGAGGTCGCGATCATCGGGACCGGGACCATCCGGTTCGGGGAGAACTTCCACCAGTCGTACACCGACATGGTGTACGAGGCGGCGTCCCTCGCGATGGCAGACGCCGGAGTGGAGCCCCAGGAGCTCCAGGCGGGATGGCTCGGCACCTACGAGCCGCTCCTCTACGGGTACGAGGGCAACGCCGGGACCTTCGTCGGCGACACGCTCGGCCTCCCGCCGATCCCGATCACCCGCGTGGCCGCCTACTGCGCGTCGGGGATGGAGGCGGTCCGGAACGCGGCGCTCGCCGTCGCGTCGGGGGAGTACGACCTGGTCCTCGTCGTCGGGGCCGAGAAGATGCGCGAGGTGCCGTCGCGCGGAAGCCTGGTGGCCCAGGCGGTCGAGCGAGGGCATCCGGTGCTCTGCAAGGGACGGACGGCGCCCGGCATGTTCGCGCTCCTCGCGACGCGATACTTCAAGGAGTACGGGGTCGACGAGTCGGCGCTGGGCGCGGTCGCGGTCAAGAACCACTGGCACGGGACCCTCAACCCGAACGCCCACTTCCAGCGGACGATCACGCTCGAGCAGCACGCACGCGCTCCCAAGGTCGCCGAGCCCCTCGGGCTCTACGATTGCTGCCCCACCACCGACGGGGCGGCGGCGTGCGTGCTGGCGCGCGCGGACCTGGCCGCCCGGCGGGGCCGGCCGCACGTCCTGATCCGGGGAATCGCGTTCAGCGTGGCCGCGGGGTACTGGAACACGCAGTTCGACCCCTCGTGGAACTTCACCTCGTTCCGGGCGACGCGGGAAGCGGCGCGGGTGGCCTACCGGATGGCCGCGATCGGCGACCCCGCGCGGGACATCGACGTGGCCGAGGTCCACGACTGCTTCACGATCACGGAGATCGTGAACTACGAGGATCTGGGCTTCGCGGGGCCAGGCGAGGGGCACAAGCTGGCCGCCGCCGGGGACACGCGCCTTGGCGGCCGGCTCCCGGTCAACGTCTCGGGCGGGCTCAAGTCCTGCGGCCACCCCGTCGGCGCCTCGGGTGTCCGGATGATCAACAACGTCGTCGATCAGCTCCTCGGGCGCGCCGGGCGGATGCAGGTCGCCGGCGCCCGGACCGGTCTGGCGCACACGCTGGGCGGCCCGGGCGCGGTCTCCTGCGTGGCGGTTCTCGGCCAGCCCTGAGAGCGGGACCTCGGGACGCTCCGGCGAGCGTCTCTCACGCTCGGAGCGTTGCCGAGCGAATCCTTTCACGGGCCGACGCTCGGCTCTGCTAGGCTCCTTTCGGAATGCAGGCCGTGGAGGAGATCGACGCCCGGCTCGATCGGGCGGCCGACCTGGTGGCGACGGCTGGCCGGGTCGTGGTGTTCACCGGCGCCGGCGCCTCGACGGAGTCCGGGATCCCGGATTTCCGGAGTCCGACCGGTCTCTGGGCGCGCTACGATCCCGACGACTTCTCCTTCCCGAACTTCATGCGGTCGGAGGACGCGCGCCGCCGCTACTGGGCGGTTGGCCGCGAGCTCTACGCGGCGATTCGCGAGGCCGAGCCGAACCCGGCCCACCGGGCGATCGCGGCGCTCGAGCGGCTCGGGCTCCTCGACTGCGTGATCACCCAGAACGTGGACGATCTCCACCAGCGCGCGGGCGTGAGTCCGGCCAGGGTGATCGAGCTGCACGGGAACGCGACCCGCGTGCGGTGCCTCGCGTGCGACCGCCGGTGCTCGCGCGACGAGATCCAGGCGCGGCTGGTGGCCGGGGAGGCCGTGCCGGCGTGCGCGGTCTGCGGCGGGATCATCAAGCCGCTGACGGTCCTCTTCGGCGAGCCCATGCCGGCGGCCGCGGTGCAGCTCGCCGAAGAGCGCGCGCGGGCGGCGGGGTGCTTCGTCGTCGTGGGTTCCTCGCTGGCCGTCTATCCGGCGGCGTACATGCCGACCTATGCCAAGGAGTCCGGCGCCCGGCTCGTGGTCGTCAATCTCACGCCGACCCGTCTCGACCACGTGGCCGACGTGGTGCTGGCGGGTCCGGCCGGGCCCATCCTGGCGGGGCTGGTCGAGCGGGTCGAGGCACGGACGGGGCGCTGACGCGGACCGCGGAGCCGGCCGGGGTTCACCTGGCGGGCAGGAGGTGGAGAGCCGTGCAGAATGGGATCGCCAGCCTGATGGTGGTGGGTGCGCTCCTGCTCGCTGGGCCGGCCCTGGCCCAGACCGCGGGCCCCTCGGTGGGTCCGGACATCGTGCCGCTGACGGGGCCGTCGCCGGCGACCAGCGTCCCGATGCTGCCGAGCCCGGCGCCGATCGCGGCGCCGGCTGCCGCGGAGAAGGCGAAGAGCGCGCGGATCCGGCCGGACGCCCCGATCGCCAAGCCGGCGGTCGCGAGCCCGACGGCGCGGAAGGCCGTCAAGGTGGCCCACAAGCCTGGGACGAAGGCGACCGTCAAGAAGGCATCGGTGCCGAAGCGGGTCGCCAAGGCCACGACGAGCCCGGCGAAGCCGAAGCACGTGGCCACGCCGAAGCGAGCGGTGCCGGTCCGTCAGACGGCGGTCAGCGCGCCGATCCCCCTGGCCAAGCCCGCGCCGCCCGCCAAGAGCTCGACGCCGGCGAAACCGGTGCTTCCGCGTGTGTGAGGGCGGAGGCTCGGCCCTGTCCGCGGGGGCCGCGTCCGGCTAGACGCTGCGCTCGTAGCCGAACTCGCGAGTGTCGTTCGGGTCGTTCGGGAGCTCGCGCTCGCCCGTCTGGGCGAAGCCCATGCCCTCGTAAAGGCGGTGCGCCCGGTCGAAGCGCGTGTCCGACCAGAGGACGAGCTGGGTGATCCCGCCGGCCCGGCACCAGTCGAGCACGACCTCCACGAGAGCCCGGCCGACGCCGCGGCCCCGGAGCCCGGCGTCGAGGTACAGGCGATGCAGCTCCGCGCGCCCGTCGGACAGGCGCTCGACCCCGACCGACCCGACGACCTGTCGGTCCAGCCGGGCGACCCAGAAGGCGCCCCGCGTCCCTCCGTAGTGGCGATCCAGGTCGAAGAGATCCGGGACCTCCGTGGCCGGATCCCAGCTGAAGCCGTACTCGGCGAAGACGCGGGCGATGAGCGCGATGACGGCCGGCGCGTCCGCCGGGCGCGCGGGCTCGATCGCGATGGGCTCGCTGGGCACGTCGTGCATCGTCCGGTGCCGTGCCCGAGCGAGTCAAGCGGGCCATGAGCGCGCTCTCCCGCCGCCGCGTCCTGGCGTACGCGCGCGCCTTCGACCGGGACGCGGCCGGGATGTCCTGGGCGCGGGGCGAGCGACGGCTGAAGGCGCGCCTCGCCGGGCGTCGGGCGGCCGGCGTGCTCTACCTCACGGGAGCGGAGCTGCGGTGGATCGGAGAGTGGAAGACGCCGCGCATCCGGCCGCAGATCGCGAGGAACTCGGAGGCGGCGGTCCGGGGGCTGACCGAGGCCGCCTTCCTCGCCCACCACGACGCCACCCGGCTCCGACTGCTCCTGGGGCTCCGCGGGGTCGGCACGGCCGTGGCCTCGGTCGTGCTCCACTTCGCCGATCCGTGGCGCTACCCGATCTACGACGTGCGCGTGCGCGCTGCGCTCCGCCGGCTTGGCGTGCGGAAGCGATTCCCGCCGACCCCGACGGGCTGGGTTGCCTACGCGGTCACGCTGCGCGCGCTGGCGGGACGGTATCGGGTGTCGCTCCGGACTCTCGACAAGGCGCTCTGGCGATTCGGGGGCGACTAGACTGGACCGGCGGCTGCCGATCGGCGGCCCGCCGACCGGCGTGCTACGCTGTCGCTGCCGCGCCG
Source organism: uncultured Candidatus Rokubacteria bacterium (assembly GCA_963812945.1). GTDB lineage: Bacteria > Methylomirabilota > Methylomirabilia > Rokubacteriales > DASRDR01 > DASRDR01. The sequence goes on from CAWEXD010000008.1 coordinate 1,241,946, forward strand.
AGCGCGGCGAGAGCACGGCCGGCCTCGTGATGTCGACGGCCGACCGACCCAGAGGGAGCGCCAGCGTGCCGGGGATCCAGCCTGTCGCGAAGCTGCCGGCCGATACGCTCCGGGCCCGGATCGCCGCCGCGCTCGGTCACGACCGCCGGACGCTCACCCTGCCGGACCGCGTGCGCGCGGCGGTGCTGGTGCTGTTCGTCTACCGGAGCGGGGCGCCGGCACTCGTCTTCGGCAAGAAGACGGAGGACGTGCCTCACCACAAGGGGCAATTCTCCTTCCCCGGCGGCGTCGTGCAGAGCTCCGACGCCTCGGTCACGGAGGCCGCCCTCCGGGAGGCGCAGGAGGAGATCGGCGTCGACCCCTCGGCCGTCGAGGTCCTGGGGCTGTTCCACGACATCCCCACGACCGTCACGAACTTCGTGATCACCCCCGTTCTGGGCCTCGCCCGGGGCGAGCCGACCTTCAGGCCGGACGGCCGTGAGATCGAGCGCGTGATAGAGATCCCATTGACGCATCTCCTGGAGCCGACCACCTTCCGGGAAGAGGAGTGGGAGCGAGAGGGCGTGAAGAGGCCGGTGCTGTTCGTGAGCTACGGCGACGACGTGGTCTGGGGCACGACGGGGCGCATCCTCCGCGAGGTGCTCGACGCGATCTTTCCGGACGTGCCACGCGCGGCGAAGGTCGCCCGGTGACCTACGAGACGCTGCTCGTCGACGTCCGGGACGGGGTGGCCACCCTCACGCTCAACCGGCCCGAGGCGCGCAACGCCATGAGCCCGGCGCTGGTCCGCGAGCTGGGGGAGGCCCTGGCCCGGCTGGAGGCGGACCCGGAGGCTCGCGTCGTGGTCCTCCGGGGCGCGGGCGAACGCGCCTTCTGCGCGGGCGCCGACCTCAAGGGGATGTTCCGGGCGACCTCGATACTCGAGGCGCGGGAGCGGTACGCGGGGGTTGCCGGGATCCTCGAGGGCATCCCGCAGATGCGAACGCCGGTGATCGCGCGGGTCCACGGCTACGCGCTGGCGGGCGGGTGCGGGCTGGCCGCCGCGTGCGACCTCGTGATCGCCGCGGACGACGCGGTCTTCGGGCTTCCGGAGATCAAGCTGGGCCTCTTGCCGCTCATGGTCCTGGCGCCGATCCTGCGGACGGCATCGCCGAAGCGGGTTCTCGAGCTGGTGCTGACCGGCCGGGAGCTGCCCGCCCCCGAGGCGCTCGAGATCGGGCTGGTGACCCGCGTGGTGCCGCGGGCGGAGCTGGACGACGCCGTCGGGCGGACGGCGCGGACGCTGGCCGCGCTCTCGCCGGCCACCCTGGCCCTCGGCAAGGAGGCCTTCTATCGGGCGCTCGAGCTGTCGCATGCCGAGGCCCTCGCGCAGCTCCGCGACCTCTTGACGATCGTCGCCCGCTCGGACGACGCCCAGGAAGGGATCGCGGCGTTCCTGGAGAAGCGCCCCCCCCGCTGGCAGGGACGCTAGCGGACCGGCGGTCTCCTACCGGAGGCCGTCGACGGCGCGGCCCGTCCGGAAGCTGTAGGGGATCGCGGGCGTGTCCGGCGGGAGCCGCCAGTGGTCCGGATCCTCGTACCGGTAGGCCCGGTCGACGAGATTCAGGATGCTGCTCGGCCCGCCGTCGAGGTTCTGGACGCCGTGCCAGACGCCGGGCGGGACGATCACGATCGCTGGCCTCACCGCGCCGAAGCGGAGCTCGTTGACGCGCCCGCTGGTGGGAGAGTCCTCGCGGCCGTCGAAGAGGACGATCTTGATCAGGCCGTGGGTGACGAAGAGGCGGTCGGCCGTGAGGCGGTGGGTGTGCCATGCGGAGAGACCGCCCGGCACCAGGGTGACCTGGAACACCTGCTGAATCGCGCCGCCCCCGAGTTCCCAGTCCAGCCGGAAGATCTCCGTGAGCACGCCGTTGTCCTTGGGCACGTTCTTGACCTCGCGGATGCGAACGCCTTCGATGGTCTCGACGAGGGGGACCCAGTCGGCGGTGATGCTCTGCTGATCCTTGACGGCGCCCTCGATCATGGTCGGCTCCCCCTCGTCCAGTCGATGGTTGGCAGGCCGCGTAGTCGACGGAGATCGTTGACGAAGCGTCCCTTCCGGCCGTACCGGAGAAAGCGGCGCACGGCCATCGGCCGGAGGCCCAGGGCGGAGAGTCCTTGCCGGATGCCGTTCTTGATGGCGAGAGAGACACCGGAGACGACGTCGTGCTGCGCGGCCCCGAGGCGAAGGACCAGGGCCGAGAGCTCACGCTCGCGGAAGTCCGGCTCGTCTCGCATGCGGGTGACCAGCCCCTCGTGCTCCCACGAGTCTCGGCGCGCATAGACGCCGGGCCGATAGGCGGCGGGGAGGACGATGGCGGTGAGCCGCGGCACGAGGCGCATGTCCTTCCCGGCTCGCCAGGCGCGGAAGAGCAGATCCTCGGACGGGGCCTCGTGGCACTCGCGGGCGGACCGCCAGGGCCCGAGCTCCTCGATCAGCTCCCGTCGAAGGACCCACGCGGACGGCGGCACGTAGACGTACGGCGCGTACCGCCCGGACGGGTTCGCGCCGACGAGGCGTGTCTCGGCCGGGAGAATGGACTCCACCAGCGGATAGACGAGATCGGCGCCCGTGACCCGCAGCGCGGCCAGGGTCACCTCGAGATGATCGGGCAGCCAGAGGTCGTCGTGACCGAGGTAGGCGAGGTAGGGCGCCCGCGCGAGCCGGAACGCCTCGTTGTTCGGGCCCGACTGCTCGCCGTATCCCTGCTCCAGGTTCACGAACCGGATGCGCGGGTCGCCGAAGGAGGCCACGACGTCGGCGGTGTCGTCGGTGCAGTGGTCCCCGACGATCACCCACTCCCAGTCCGGAACCGTCTGGCGACGGACCGTCTCGATGACGAGCCGGAGGACGTTGCTGCGGTTGTAGGTGGCGGTGAGGATGGAGACCAGGGGAGGGGCGGTCTTGTGCCGCGGCTCCTCCGGGTCTGCGCTCACTGGGCTGCGCGGGCTCCGCGGGGGTCGGCCCGGGGGGTCACGGCCACCAGAGGTACAGGAATCGAGGCCCGGCGAACACGAGTCGCGCCAGGTCGGCAATGCCGGCCGCCGGCGGCGGCGTCTCCGCCGACGAGTAGATCGTGGCGCGGAACTGCCGGGGCCGGTGGTACGTGACGACGCGGGCCTCGGTAAGGCCGGCGGCGCTCTGCGCCATCGCGATCGCGTCCTCGAGATAGCCGATGCGGTCGACGAGCCCCAGCCCCACCGCCTCGGTGGCGGTGTGGACGCGGCCGTCGGCGATGGCGCGGACGCGGGCCTCGTCGAGCTTTCGGGAGCGCGCGACCAGCTGCACGAAGCGCCCGTAGAGCTGGTCGATCAGGCTCTGGAAGATCGCCCGCTCCTCGGGCCGGAGGCTCCGGAATGGGCTGCCCATGTCCTTGAACTCGCCGGACGTGACGTAGCTCGCGCTGACCCCGATCTTCTCGAGGAGCCCGCTGGCGTTGACCGTGAGCATGAGGACCCCGATGGAGCCCGTCACGGTCGTGGGATGGACCACGATGCGGTCGGCGGCCAGCGCCACGTAGTAGCCGCCGGAGGCGCCGACGTCGAGGATGCACGCGACCACGGGGATCTTCCGGCGCTCCTTGAAGCGCGTGATCTCGTGGTAGATGATGTCCGACGCCGTCACGGTGCCGCCCGGGCTGTTGATCCGGAGCACCACCGCCCGGACGCGGGCGTCCTCCTCGGCCTTCTCGAGCTCCTCGCGGACCCGAGCGAGGAGGGGCACCGACGGCCGGGTCTCGAGCGTCAGGAGCGGCTCCTCGGCCAGCACGCCGGAGAGGTCCACCAGGAGGACCTTGTCGGGGGCGCTGCCCTGGACGGTCGACTCCTCGAGCGGGCGCACCCGGGGCGTGAGGTCGATCGACACCACGCTGCAGCCGGCGAGGGCGAGAGCGGCGACGAGGGCAGCGCGACCGTGGCGCATCTGTCGAGCACCGAGTATACGGAGTCCCCATGAGCATCGCAAGAAAACGGGCGCCAATGTGTGGCTCCGGGCCGGCCGGAAAGGCCATGCCGACGCGGCGCGAGGGCCGGACGCGTTGAAGGGCCTTCGGTGGCCGGGTATAGTGGCGAGGCCGATCGAAGGAGGACCCGTGGCCGGACCGCTCGAAGGGCTTCGCGTCGTCGATCTCTCCCGCATCGTGGCGGGGCCCCTGGCGACCCAGATCTTGGGCGACTACGGCGCGGAGGTGATCAAGGTCGAGCACCCGCAGGGCGGGGATGACAGCCGCCAGTGGGCGCCGCCACGCGCCCCGGACGGCCAGGCCTCGTACTTCTTCGCCGTCAACCGGGGCAAGCGGAGCATCACCATCGACCTCAAGAATCCGCGCGGTAGAGCGCTGGTCCTCGATCTGGTCCGGCGGGGCGACGTCCTGGTGGAGAACTTCAAGCCCGGCACCATGGACGACCTGGGTCTCGGCTGGGAGACACTGCGAGCCGTCAACCCGCGGCTGATCTACTGCGCCATCTCCGGCTTCGGGGCGACCGGCCCGTACCGCGAGCGGGCGGGGTACGATGCCATCATGCAGGGGTTCACCGGGCTCATGTCGATCACCGGCGAGGCCGACGGCCCGCCGGTGAAGGTGGGGGTCGCACTCATCGACGCGATCACGGCGCTCTACGCGCACGGCGCGGTGCTCGCCGCGCTGCGCCACCGGGAGCGGACGGGGCAGGGGCAGTACGTCGAGCTCTCGCTGATGGAGTGCGGCATCGCCGCGCTGATCAACGCGGCGACCGCGTACCTGGTCGGCGGCGAGGTGCAGGGGCGCTGGGGGAGCGCACACCCGTCGCTGGTGCCGTACCAGGCATTCCGGGCGCGGGACGGTTACCTCATGGTGGGCGCCGGCAACGAGCGGCTGTGGAAGGCCTTCTGTGAGGTGCTGGGCGCGCCGGAGTGGGCGGACGACCCCCGCTACGACGGGAACGCCAAGCGGGTCGCCTGCCGGACGGAGCTCGTGCGGGAGATCGAGACGAGACTCCAGGCCAGAGACCGCGACGACTGGGTCGCCCGGTTCGCGGAGGCCGGGCTCCCGGCGGGGCCCATCAACGACATCGGCGAGGTGTTCGAGGACCCCCAGGTCCGCCATCGGGAGATGGCCGTGGAGGTCGACCATCCGACGGCCGGCCGCGTTCGCCTGCCGGGGATTCCGGTGAAGTTCGGCGCCACGCCCGCCCGCGTCCAGGGGCCGCCGCCCAACGTCGGCCAGCACACCGATGAGGTGCTGCGGGAGCTGCTCGGCCTCTCGGCGGCGGCCATCGCCGAGCTGCGCGCCTCCGGCGCCCTCGGCACGCCGGCGGCGGCCTGACGGAGGAGATGCGCGATGGCCTACGAGACACTGCTCCTCGAGCGCGCCGACGGGTACGCGGTCGTCACGCTCAATCGCCCCCCCGCGAACACGATCTCGGCCCAGATGGTCCACGACCTGGAGTCGGCCGTGGACGACCTCGCGGGGGACGACAGCGTGCGGGCGCTGATCCTCACCGGGGCCGGCGACCGCATCTTCTGCGGTGGAGCCGACCTGTCGGGCGCCTTCGACGGCGCGGCGGACGACCTCGATGCGTTCCTCCGGCGCGGCCAGGCGCTCCTCCGGCGCATCGAGCGGCTCCCCAAGCCCGTGATCGCGGCGATCCAGGGTCACGCGACGGGAGGCGGCTGCGAGATCGCGATGGCCTGTCATCTCCGCGTGATGAAGGAGACGGCGCGGATTGGGCAGACGGAGTCGAACCTCGGCATCATCCCGGGTTTCGGGGGCACCCAGCGGATGCCCCGGCTGATCGGGCGGACCAAAGCGCTGGAGTTCCTCATCCTGGGCACGCAGGTGCCGGCGCCGGAGGCGCTCACGCTCGGCCTGGTCAACCGCCTGGCGAAGGAAGGGGAAACCCTGACCGAGGCCCGGGCGCTGGCGGCGGCGATCGCCCGGCGCGCGCCGATCGCGACCCGGCTGATCATCGAGTGCGTCGACCGGGGGCTGGACGGGCCCCTCGCGGAGGGGATCGACGTGGAGGTCCGGGCGTTCCTCGAGACGCTCCGCACCGAGGACGCGGCGGAGGGCATCCAGGCCTTCTTCCAGAAGCGCCCGGCCGAGTTCAAGGGGCGATAGCGGGACGACAGCACTGCGGCGGGCGAAAGCCCCCGTGATCTCGGAGGAGACGGACATGACGGTCAAGGAAACGTTCGACGCGATGCCGAACCGCTTCAGACCGGAGCGAGCCCAGGGGCTCAAGGCGGTCATCCAGTACGACATCACGGGGTCGGATGCGTGCTGCTGCCACGTGGAGATCGCGGACGGGCAGTGCTCGCTCCGGGAGGGTATGGCCGCTCAGCCCAATCTCACGCTCACGATGAGCTCGCAGGACTGGCTCGACATGCTGGCGGGCAAGCTGAACGGGCAGGTCGCGTTCATGTCCGGGAAGCTCAAGCACAAGGGGGACATGAGCCTCCTGATGCGGCTGCCGGGGCTTTTCGGGATCTGATCGCGGGTGCGATCGGGCCGCGTGGAAGCCGCCGGCGAGTCGTACTTCGAGTGGGCGGCGCGGCTCTTCGACCCGGCCGGCCGCCACGCCAAGCCCGAGGCGCTCCGGGGGATCCGGGTCCTCGACCTCTCGGTCATCATCTTCGGGCCTGCAACGGCGGACTTCCTCGGCGAGCTGGGCGCCGAGGTCATCAAGGTCGAGATGCCGGGGCAAGGCGACGTGACCCGCATCCTCGGCCATGCCGGCTGCTTCTGGAAGAACGTGTCGGTCGCGTTCTTCCCGCAGAACCACAGCAAGTACCACATCGGCGTGGACATGCACCATGCCGAGGGGCAGGCCCTCATCCGGAAGCTCGCCGCGCGGGCCGACGTCGTCGTCGAGAACTTCAAGCCCGGCACGACGGAGGCGAAGTGGGGGCTCGGCTACCGGCAGCTCCGTGAGCTCAACCCCCGGCTGATCTACGTGGCCAACACCGGCTTCGGCCAGTGGGGGCCCTTCGCGGAGGGCCGCGCGTCCTACGACGGGCTCGCGCAGGCCGTGTCCGGGCTGACCGCGATCTCGGGGTTCGACGGGGCGCTCCCCATCAAGTCGGGCAACTACCTGGGCGACTGGTTCGGCGCGTGCCTCGCGGCGCTGGGAGTGCTGGCCGCCCTCCGCTGGCGCGACCGGACCGGGGAGGGCCAGTTCGTCGAGATGGCGCAGTGCGAGGGGCTCGTCCGTGCCCTCGACTGGACGTGGCTCTACGCCGGTCTCACCGGGCGCGACCGCGCCAAGGGCGGCAACCGCGATCCGGTCTTCGTCCCGTCTGGGATCTACGCCTGCCGAGACGGACACGTGGCGCTGGTCGCCGGGACCGATACGGAGTTCCAGGGCCTGGCCGAGGCGCTGGGGCGCCCGGACATCGCCCGGGACGAGCGCTTCGCGGCTGCCGCGTCACGCCGCCGTCCCGCGCACGCGGACGCGCTCGATGCCGCGATCCGTGACTGGTGCGCGACCCGGTCACGCGCCGACGTCGAGGCGTCGGCAAGGCGCCACGGGTTCGCCGCGGCGCCCGTGATGAGCGCTCGCGACCAGTATGGGGACCCGCACTTCCGCGCGCGCGGGAGCGTCGAGGAGCTGGACGACCACGTGTACGGGCGCGTGGTGGACTACGGGCCGGCCCCGCAGCTCTCGGCCACGCCCGCCCGCCACAAGTGGGCCGGGCGACCCGTCGGGTGGCACAACCGCCACGTGCTGCAGGGGATCCTCGGCCTCCGCGACGAGGAGATCGCCGAGCTCGAGCGGCGCGGGGTCGTGGGGCGCTGGGGCGACCGGCGGGGCGCCAAGCCGCCGGACGACTGGGCCGGCGAGGGTGACGCGCTGTGAGTCCGCAACAGGCCGAAGGCCGTCCGCCACAGGCCGAAGGCCGTCAGACCGACGGGAGCGGGCGCGACACGCCGTGGGCGGAGTGGGTCCGCGCGGCCGAGGACCCGCAGCGGGTGGCCGAGAAGCCGGAGTCTCTCGACGGGCTCCTCGTGCTCGACTGCGCGGTCTCCCACTACGGCGGCCACGTTCTCGGGGGATTCCTCGGTGAGCTGGGCGCCGAGGTCGTGAAGCTCGAGCCTCCGGGGGGCGACCCCGCCCGGGCCTGGGGCCCGGCTGACGCGACCATCCGAGGCGAGGGCCTCGCGTACCTCGCCGAGGGCCGGAACCGCTACTACGCGACGCTGGACCTGGAGTCCGAGGAGGGCCAGGCGCTGTTCCGTCAGCTTGCATCCCGTGCCGACGTCGTCATCGAGGGCTTTCCACCCGGCCGGATGGACGCCTGGGGAATCGGTTACCGCCAGCTGGCATCGCTCAATCCGCGGCTGGTCTACGTCGCGCTGTCGACCCACGGGCAGTTCGGGCCGCGAGCCGAGGGAAGCGGGCCCGAGTACGACCTGATCGACCAGGCGCTCTCGGGCCTGGCCTACATCACCGGCGAGCCGGGGGACGGCGGGCCGGAGGCCGGGCCGACTCGCGTCGGGAGCTGGATCTCCGCCTACGCCCAGGCCGCATGGGCGGGCGTCGCCACGCTAGCCGCGCTCCACTGGCGCGAGATGTCCGGGCGCGGCCAGATGATCGACGTCTCCGGCGCCGAGGCGCTCATGCGCTATCTGGAGTACACGCTCCTCCTCTACCACGGGAGCCGCGAGGTGCGGGAGCGGCTCGGCGGCATGGACATCGCAGTGTCCGTCTACACGTTCGTGCCGGTCAAGGACGGCTGGGCGTTCATTGCCGGGTACACCGACGCGAACTTCGGCGCGATCTGCCGGATCATGGGACGGCCCGAGCTCGCCCGGGACCCCCGGTTCCGGACGACGCTCGACCGGACGCAGCCCGACAAGCGCGCGGCGCTGCGCGACGAGATCGCGCGCTGGTCGGCGAACTTCACGGCCAGCGAGATCCTGGCGAAGGTCCTGGCGGACCCGGGGCCGGGCACCGTCGTCTTCGGCCCGGTGAACAGCCCGACCGAGACGCTGGCCGAGAGCCACTGGTGGGAGCGGGGCTGCTTCGCGCGCCTCGACGACCCCGTGTACGGCTCGCTCACACTCGCGGCGCCGGCGTGGCGGATGACGCGAACGCCGCCCAGGCTGAAGGTTCCGGGGCGGCCCCCGGGATACCACACGGCCCACGTCTACGCGCGGCTCCTCGGGCTGGGACCGGAGCGGCTCGGAGAGCTGCGAGCCAGGGGAGTCGTGTAGTCCGGAGTGCTCCTCCGGATTGCGCGCTAGGGTATCATCGTGACGTTCGCCCGCCGGCGCGTCGACGTCACACGGCCTCATGGCCACCGGCCGGGGCCTGACTCGTCCCAGGAGGATCCACGAATGCCGGAGACGACGCACGCGGCGACCACGGTGCAGAGCCTCGCCGCCGAGTGGACGCGAACCTTGACGCGCGCCATGCGGGCGCTCGAGCTGTCGAGCGCGCCCGAGCCTGCGATCGGGCTCACGCCCAAGCAGCTCGTCTATCGCCGGAACAAGGCGCGGCTCTACCGCTACGAGTCGTCCCGGACGCGCCCGGTGCCGCTGCTCTTCGTGCCGAACCTCGGGATCAGCCGGCCCTCGATCTTCGACCTCCAGCCGGGCTCTTCGTTCGTCGAGCACATGTGCCGGCAGGGGTACGACTTCTACCTCCTCGACTGGGGCGTCTATGGCGAGGAGGACAACGGGCTCACGGTGGACGAGTGCGTGACGCGGCTCCTCCCGCGCGTGGTCCGGAAGGTGCTCGAAGCGTCAGGGGCGGACGGGTTCGCGGTGATCGGGTACTGCATGGGGGCGCCCCTCTCCGTGTCGTTCGTCGCCCAGCATCCCGAGGTGCCGGTCCGCGCGTACGTCAACATGGCCGGACCCATCGACTTCGCGCAGGCAGGCCTCTTCGCGCAGTGGCTCGACAAGCGCTTCTACAACGTCGACCGGGTCGTCGACACGGTCGGAGCGATCCCGGCGGACTGGGTCAAGGCCGGCTTCAAGCTCTTGCGTCCGACCATGGAAGTGACCACCGCGCTGAACCTGTGGTGGAACCTCGACAACCCCCGGTACGTCGAGGGCTATCAGGCGCTTTCGCGCTGGGCGAACGAGTACGTTCCGTTCCCGGCCGAGTTCTTCCGGCAGTGGGTGAAGGACTTCTACCAGGACAACCGCCTCGTCCAGGGCACGCTCCGCCTGGGCGGCCAGGCGGTGGACCTGGGCCAGGTTCGCTGCCCGCTCCTGGTCGTGGGGGCCAAGGAGGACTACATCGCGCCGCCGGGCTGCGTCCGTGCGCTGATCGACCACGTGGGCAGCACGGACAAGGCCTACCTCGAGCTGCCCGGGGGCCACATCTCCTTGATCGCGGGGCGCTCGGCCTCCGTCCACTGCTGGCCGAAGGTCTCGGACTGGCTGGCCGACCGGCTCGGCTAGACCGCGTCGCGACGCAACGCTTCAGCGTCATGACGCAACGTGGCATACTGAGGGCGGTCCGATGACGGCCCAGAACCCGGTCCAGGACGCGTTCGAGATCTGGAAGAAGGCCCTCGACGAGGGCACCCAGGCCTGGGTGCGCGCCATGGGCCAGCCTCCCAGCCCCCAGACACCGCCCGGCGCTCCTGATTTCAGCCAGTTCTGGCGGCCCATCCTCGGCCAGGGCATGGAGCTCTGGCAGCAGGCGGCCGCCCAGGGGGGCGTGAGCCCGGAGTTCGCCCGGCAGTGGAAGGCGGTCATGGACCAGTTGATCGAGGCCTGGTCGAAGGCGCTCGGCCAGGTGATGGGAACCGAGGGCTTCGCGCAGGCGCTCGGCCGGCACCTCGATCAGACGCTCGCGGCGCAGGCCCCCCTCCGGAAGGGCATGGAGCAGTACACCGACCAGGCGCTCCGGACCCTCGGGCTCCCGTCGCGCAGCCAGATCGTGGCCCTGGCCTCCCAGGTGGTCGCGCTCGAGGAGCGGATCGAGGGCCTCGAGGATCGCCTGGACGTGATCCGGAGCCTGCTCGGTCCGGCGCCGGGCGCGGCCGCACCGAACACACGACCCACGCGGTCCTCAGTCAGGCCGCCAGCGAAACCGCCGGGCCGAGGGCAGGAGGCACGATGACCGGGCTCACCATGGAGGACGTGGCCGTTGGCGACGTGGCCGAGGTCAGCTACACCGTGACGGCGGAGACGATCCGGGAGTTCGTGACGGCCAGTGGCGACGACAATCCCATCCACTCGGACGCCGCGTTTGCCGCGGGCACCCGGTTCGGTCGGGTCATTGCGCCGGGCATGCTGACGGGGAGCTTCGTCTCGAGCGTGATCGGCACCCGGCTTCCGGGGCCGGGCACGATCTACCTCTCGCAGAGCTTCCGGTTCCTCCGCCCGGTCTACGTCGGCGACCGGGTCACGGCGCGCGTCGAGGTGGCCGAGCGCCTCCCGGACCGGAACCGCCTGCGCCTTCGCACGATCTGCGTCAACCAGGCCGGCGAGCTGCTCCTGGAGGGCGAGGCCTGGGTGCTGCCGTCGCCCGAGCGCATCGAATACGCCGAGCGGCGGGCCAAGCAGTTCGGCGCGCCGGCCTTGGCCCTCGCGCCGGTCGCGCTGGCGACCCAGATGATGTCGTGGTGGCTGACGAGCGGCTTCGCGCTCGCCGCCCAGGCCATGCAGCTCCCACCGTTCTCGCTGGGAGCCCCCGAGCCCCGCCGCCCGGAGGCCGACCCGATCCGTCCGTAGCGTCAGTGGCCGTCTCGCCCCAGCCCGGCGCCTTCGGCGCCGGGCTGGCCGATCGGTAGCCTAGGGCGCGCGCAGGCCCTCCCTGACCGCTCGGCCGAGGCCGATCGTGTCGCCCTCGATCCGAACGTCCCCCGTCGCGAAGTACACGCGCCGCACGACCGTGTGCCAGTACCCCACGGTTCCGCGCACCGAGGCGCCGATCGCCCGGTTGTAGCGCAGGACGTGACGGTTCCAGCGCGCCACGAGCCCCAGCCGCCGGCGATGCCCGCGCTCGAGGCTCAGACGGTTCGCGAAGTCAGCCCCGAACACGCCGATCCTCTGTCCCTGGAATCGCGGGTGCGTGCGCACGTCCAGCGTGAGGACCGTGAGCGGAGGCGGCCGAAACGTCTTGTGCAGGTAATCGAGGTGCGCGGGCCCGGCGGGGCCGTGTCGAGGACATGCCCCAGGCGGGCTCGCAGGCGCCTCCCGAGCCGCCCCGGATCGTGAAGGCTTGCCGCCCGCAGAGCGGCCAGCCCTAGCTCATCCGGAGCCCGCCGTTCAGCGAGAGCTCCTCGCCCGTGATGTAGTCGCCGTCGGAGGACACGAGGTAGATCACGGCTCTCGCCACCTCCTCGGCCTTCCCGAAGCGCCGGAGGGGGATCTGGTCGAGCAGGCGCTGGCGGACCTTCTCCGGGATGGACTCGACCATCTCCGTCTCGACGAACCCGGGCGCCAGGGCGTTGACGGTGATCCCCTTGGAGGCCAGCTCCTTGGCGAGCGACTTGGTCATCGCGGTCACGCCGGCTTTTGACGCCGCGTAGTTGGCCTGGCCGAAGTTCCCGATCTGGCCGATGACCGAGGTGATGTTCACGATCCGGCCGTAGCTCTGCTTGAGCATGGCGTCGATGAAGACCTTCGTGCAGTTGAAGACACCGTCGAGGTTGATGGCGAGGACGCGACGCCAGGACGCGTGGTCCATCTTCACGAAGGTCTTGTCGCTGTTGATCCCCGCGTTGTTCACGAGGATGTCGACGTGCCCGAAGGCGGCGAGGACGTCCTGGGCCATCCGGAACGTGTCGGGGAAGTCGCTCACGTCGGCACGCACGGCGAGCCCCCGCCGGCCGCGCTTCTCGATCTCGCGCACGACCGCCTCGGCGGCGGCCTCGCTCGCCATGTAGTTGACGGCGACGTCCGCGCCCTCATCGGCCAGCGCGATCGCGATGGCGCGGCCGATTCCCCGCGAGGCCCCTGTCACAACCGCCTTCCGTCCCTCGAGCTTCATGGCCGTCTCCCCGTGCCGGGCCGCGTGCGGGCCGGGCGCCCCTCCACGGGTAGCATGCTCGCTCCCGGGGATCAATTGGCGGGGGCGGCCGCGCGCACCGGCCGTCTTTGTCGCCTTGACGCATGGTGTTAGAATGCGGCGCCAAGGGAGTGGGACATGGCCAGCGACGAGCCCATCCTGATCAAGCGCTACGCGAACCGGAAGCTCTACGACCAGAGCCGCAGCCGGTATGTCACCCTCGAGGAGCTGGAGGATCTGATCCGGCAGGGCCGGGAGATCCGGGTCGTCGATGCGGTCTCGGGGGAGGATCTGACGAGCCAGACCCTGGCTCAGATCATCCTGGACACCGCCCGCGGGCGCCGGACGGGGCTGCCCGTGGCGTTCCTGCACCAGCTGATCCAGCACGGCACCGCCTGGCAAAGTTTCGTACAGGAGTCGCTCCAATCCAGTCTCGCCGGCATCGTGGCGAGCCAGCGGGAGACCGAGCGAGCCCTTCGGGACTGGGGGGCCCGGGCGGGATGGTGGGACTCGGAGAGCGAGCGGGCGACGCCGCCGCCCCGGGCCGAGGCGCCGGATGCGGCTGGGCTCAAGGCGGAGGTGGCCGCTCTCAGGGAAAAGCTTCGGGAGCTCGAGTCGCGGCTCGGGGGGTGAGCCGGGGGAGATGGCGCTCCTCCCCCGGCTCGGTACTGGCTCCCGGCCCGCGAGGAGCCGGGCTGAATCGAGCGATCAGCCCCGGGCGTAGATCTCCTTCAACCGGTTCACGGACGTGGCCAGCGTCTCCTGGATCTCCTGGCCGGTCCGCTCGGCCGAAGCCTGGACGCGCTCGGCGATCCGGGTGACGACCTGGGCGTTGGCCTCCACGAGGCGGAACGACTTCTGGGTGCCCTCGACGAGCGCCAGCAGGCTCTTCTGGTACAGCGCGAACGGATTCTGGCTGAGCGTCTCGAAGGTGTCCGGCCCGACGGGCGCGTGAGGAGCGCGCGCGGCCTCGACCGTGGCCGACTGAAGCTCGGCGTAGGTCCGGAGGCCTTCCTTCGCGGTGGACGCCGAGAGACCGACCAGGCCCTGGAGGACACGGTGGTTCATGTCGGCGAGGACCGAGAAGGCCTCGATGGCCTTGCCCTGCATCTCGGTGAAGAACTCCGCGGAGATCTGCGGTGACTGAGCGTTCATCCTGCGTGCCTCCATGCGCCGGCCCTCTGGGACCGACGGCTCGGGAACGATCCAACCATAACGCGCCACGTCACGTTGTATAACACGCTGCGTTATCACGCGTCAAGTCGGCTGGAGCCAGGGGGTGGCCAGCGTACGTCAGGGAGAGTGACGGCCAGGCTGAGGTAGACTGTCTGTGCCACGAAAACCGACACTTACGACACCGGATCCGGTGTCGGGTATCAAGGAGGATCGGGTGATGGGTCCGACTTCCCTGGGGCGGCTGTTCTTGGACAGGGTCGGTCAACTCGGAGAGCGCCCGGCTCAGCGCGTCAAGGCCGGGGGCGCGTGGCGCGACGTGTCCTGGCGGGCGCTTGGCGAGGAGGTACGGGAGGTCGCGCTCGGTCTCATCGCGCTGGGACGGGAGCCGGGGCACGCGGTGGGGATCCTCTCCCAGAGCCGGGCGGAATGGGTTCGCGCCGACTTCGCGATCCTGTCGACGGGTGGCGTCACCATCCCCGTGTATCCCACGTATCCCCCGGAGACCTTGGCGTACATCGTCCGGGACTCGGAAACGCGCACGCTCTTCGTCGAGGACGAGCAGCAGCTCGCGAAGGCCCTGGCTCTGGCCGGAGAGATGCCCAGCCTGGAGACGGTGGTCCTGATGCAGGGCCCTGCCCGGGACCCTGGGCGTGGCGGCCGCTTCCGCCTGCTCGACTGGGAGGGCCTCCGGGCTCTCGGTCGCGACGGGCAGCTCCGGGGCGCCATCGAGACGCGTCTCTCGGCCGTGAAGCCGTCCGACGTCGCCACGATCGTGTACACGTCGGGGACCACCGGCGCCCCGAAGGGCGTCGTGCAGACGCACGGGAACCACCTGGCCGCGCTCGACATGATCGCCCAGACCTCGGGAGTGCGGGAAGGCGACGTCCACCTCCTCTTCCTCCCGCTGGCTCACTCGTTCGCCCGGATGGAGAGCTTCCTCGGGATCCGGCTCGGGCTGACCACGGCCTTCGCCGAGAGCATCGAGAAGCTGCCCGAGAACCTGCGGGAGGTGTCGCCGGACTTCCTCTGCAGCGTGCCCCGGGTGTTCGAGAAGGTCTATGCGCGGATCCTGTCCGGGGTCGAGGCCGCGCCGCCGGTCCGGCAGCGGATCTTTCACTGGGCGCTGGGCGTCGGGCGCCGGGTGAGCCGGCTCGAGCGGGAGGGGCGGCCGATGCCGGCGGGCCTTCGCGCTCAGCATGCGCTCGCGAACCGGCTCGTGTTCGGCAAGCTCCGCGCCGCCCTCGGCGGCCGGCTCCGGTTCTGCGTGTCGGGCGGGGCGCCGCTCGCGGCCGAGATCGCGGAGTTCTTCCACGCGGCCGGCATCCTGATCCTGGAGGGGTACGGCCTGACCGAGACCTGCCCGATCCTCGCCAGCAACCATCCAGGCGCGTTCAAGTTCGGAACGGTGGGGCGCCCGTTTCCCGGCGTGGAGGTGCGGATCGCCGAGGACGGCGAGATCATCGCGCGCGGGCCCAACATCGCTCAGGGGTACTATCGCAAGACCGAGGAGACGGCGGCGGTCTTCCGCGCGGAGGGATGGTTCCACACCGGCGACGTGGGGGAGATCGACTCGGCGGGATACCTCCGGATCACCGACCGGAAGAAGGACCTCATCAAGACCTCGGGCGGGAGCTACGTCGCCCCCCAGCACATCGAGAATCTGCTGAAGGGGGATCCCTTCGTGAGCCAGGCCCTGGTGGAGGGCGACCGGCGGCCGTATCCGGTGGCGCTGATCACCGTCAACCCGGACGAGCTGGCCAAGCTCGCCCGCGAACGGGGTCTCGGCGACAAGCCCGCCGCCGAGCTGGTACGCCAGGCCGCCGTGGTGGAGCGCGTGCGGCGGACGGTGGAGGGCGTGAACGCGCACCTCGCCTCCTACGCCCAGGTCAAGCGCTTCACGGTCCTGCCCGACGACTTCACGCAGGACGGCGGCGAGCTGACGCCGACGCTGAAGATCAAGCGGCGGGATGTCCGCACGAAGTACGCGGACATCATCGAGTCGATGTACCGAGGCTAGCGATGCGGGCGGCCGTCCTGACGGGCCCTCGTGCCTTTCGCCTGGAGACCGTGCGTGATCCGGCGCCCGGCGACGGCGAGGTGCTCGTCCGTATCGCGGCCGCGGGGATCTGCGGGACCGACTACCGGATCTGGACGGGGGAGCGGCATGTCCCGTACCCGCTGATTCCCGGGCACGAGTTCATCGGGGACGTCGTGGCCGTCGGGGCGGGCGTGAGTCGCGTCGCCCTCGGGGGCCGGGTGGCGGTCGAGCCCAACTGGGGCTGCGGCGTGTGCGACCTCTGTCGCGAGGGGAGCGGCAACCTGTGCCTCGCCCGGACCGCGGTGGGCATCGACCGCGACGGCGGGTTCGCCGAGCTCGCGACGCTGCCGGAGCGCGCGTGCTGGCCGGCGCCGGCCGGCGTCGCGTCGGATGTCCTGCTCTTCGCGGAGCCGCTGGCCGTCGTGGTGCGCGCCGTGAGCCGGGCGGCGCCTCGGCCCGGGGAGACCGCGGCGGTGGTGGGAGCCGGCACGCTCGGGCTGCTCGCGCTGCAGCTTCTCCACGCGCGCGGGTGCCGCGTCCTCGTCGTGGCACGGACCGACCGACGGCTCGGGCTGGCGCGTGAGCTCGGGGCGGAGTCGACCGTGGCGGGAACGGGGCAGGGGGTGGTGGACGCGGCGCGTCGCTTGGCGGGGCGGGATGGCGTCGACCTCGTCGTCGAGACCGCCGGGACCGCGGAGGCCGTGGAGCTGTGCCTGGGTCGGGAGGGGCTGGTGCGTCCAGGCGGGCGGGTCGTCCTGACAGGACTCCCGCACGACCCCGCCCGGATCGAGTTCTTCTGGGTGGTTCGCCGGGAGATCGACATCCGCGGATCGATGATCTACCGCGACGAGTTCGGCGAGGCGGTCGCGCTCCTGGCCGGCGGCGACGTGCGCGTGGCGCCGCTCCTCACCCACCGATTCCCGCTGGCGGCGATCGACGCGGCGCTGGCGGCCCATCGTGATCCGGCCTCGATCAAGGTCGCCGTCTTTCCGGGTGATCGGTCGGCGTGAGCCGGATCCGCTCCCTGGCGGCCTCCGCGCGATCGTCCGAGCGTTTTGGCGAGCGCCCCGACGAGCGCCTCGGCGCGCTCCCGGAGACCCGGACGGTCACGCAGGAAGAGGTCGGCGCCGAGACGACGACCGAGCCGCCGTGGATGACGATTCTCTGGAACTGCGATTGCCACACGTTCGAGCAGGTGGCCCGCCAGCTCATGAAGGCGATCGCGTGCTCCTACGACGAGGGCATGACGATCGCGGGGCACGTCCACAACGACGGCAAGGCCGTCGTTCGCGTGGGCGCGAAGGGGGATTGCGAGCGGGTCGGGCGCATCCTGGCCGAGATCGGCCTCCGGGTGAGCGTCGTCGAGTCGTAGCGCTCGACGGCGCTACGGCTGCTCCGGACCGGGCCCCGACCGTCCTCCCCGGCGGCCGCCGCCAGATCGGGGCGACCCGCGCCGCCGTGGGCCAGGGTAACGCGCGGTGACGAGCGTCTTGATCCCGCCCCGGACGTTCCAGTCGCCCACGACCTCCATCCGGCGGGGCGCCAGGGTGCGGACGAGATCGTCGAGGATCCGGTTGGTGACGTCTTCGTGGAACGCGCCCTCGTCCCGGTACGCCCACATGTACAGCTTGAGCGACTTGAGCTCGACCAGCCAGCGATCGGGGACGTACCGGATGCGGATCGTGGCGAAGTCGGGCTGGCCGGTCATCGGGCAGACGCACGTGAACTCCGGCACCACGTGGTCGACCTCGTAGTCACGGCCGGGGTGCGGGTTGGGGACTCGCTGGAGCTTCTTCGACGGGGCGCTGGGCATCGCGCGGCCGTCAGTATAGCACCGGCGCCGCTGCCCAGAGGGTGGCGCGGAGGGCGTCGAGCGCCGCGAGGGGTGCGCCCTCGACAAGGAGGACTGCGCGGCCGCGGCGCTCGATTACCGCCGCATACGCGCCCGCGGACCAGGTGAGGAGGGGTGCGCCTGCCGGCTGCGGCGTGAGGCCGTACTTGGTCGCGAGCACGTCGGCGTAGGCGCGCCCGAAGCCCGCGGCGACCTGGTCGCCGTCCCACACGGTGACCGCGACGAGGAGCCGAGTGCCTGACGCGAGGGTCCACAGAGCGTAGCGGTCACCGCGCCAGCCCGTCGCGTCGACCGCCTCGCCGAGGAAGCGCCGGAGCACCTCGGACAGGCCGATCTCACCGAGCTCGTTCTCGATCAGCTTCCACGAGCCCGCCGGCAACTGGGCGGCGAGGTCGGGGAGCGCGATCGGCACCGGGTCCTCCCGCCGGTCGAGGTAGCGCTCCGGGTGAAGGATCTGGGCCGACGAGCGGGGCGGGTCCTGGTAGAGGGCCGACAGCGCGGCCCACGGTCGTCGCTGGCGAAACGCGTGCACGAACCCGAGTCCGCTCGCGTAGGGAAAGGTGAGCATGGTCCGGACGTAGCGGGGCGCGCGGGCGAGGATCGGGCCCGTGGCCGAGGCCCGGATGGCGCGCTGGAGCTCCGCGACGTCGGGCAGGCTGGCCAGCTCCCGTCCCTCCCGCCGGAGGCTGAGCTCGTGCGCGAGGGCGACGGCTTCGCCCTCGACCAGCGCCTGCCGGGCGACGACCTCGTCGCCGTGGCCGGGCCGGCCGGCGAGGAACCGGTCGAGATCGAGGAGGCGATCCTGGAGCGTGTGGACGAGCTCGTGGGCGACCGCGTCCCGGCGAAGCTCGGGCGTGAGCCAGTTGGCCAGGATCATGCGCTTGGCGACCGGGTCGTAGTAGGCGGCCGCCTGCTCCGCGTATAGGTCCGCGTAGAACGTCGCGAGATCGAAGTCTGCCGGGGCCAGGCCCCACGCGACGAGGGCCTGGCGCTCGGCGTCGAGGCGGGCGGCGGAGAACTTCCGGCCGAACTCGCCAACGACGAACCGGCGCCGTTCCTCGCGGCTCTGGATGACGAGCGGGGGCGGGGTCCCGGGAGGAGGCAGCCCGCGGATGGCCGCAAGCTCTCCGAAGAGCCGCGCCGCCTCGGCCCTCTGCTCCGGCGTGACCAGCGCCTGCGCGGCGACCAGGGAGGCGAGGGCGAAGAGGCCCGCGAAGAGGAGCAGCGTCAATGCCGGCCGGACCCTGCTCCGGGCACCCGCCGCGCGGCCGTCGCGTCTCATCCCCGGAAGCGTGCAGCCGAGGGCGTCACGAATCAAGGCGGTGTACACTCGGTTCTCGTGAGACTCGGCATCATCGGCTTTCCGGGCAGCGGCAAGACGACGCTCTTCAATCTGCTCACCGGCGCCGAGGCCGGCCTGGCTCAGCCCCCGGGCCGGGGCCGTCTGAACGTGGGCGTCGCGCGCGTGCCCGACGACCGCGTGACGCGGCTCGCCGCGCTCTTCCAGCCGGAGAAGACGGTGTACGCGAGCGTCGAGGTCGTCGACCTCGCCGGCTTCGAACGCGGCGAGCGCGCGACGCTCGACGTGGGCGACCTTCGCCAGGCGGATGCGCTCCTCCACCTGGTCCGGACGTTTCCGTCCCCCGTCCTCGGCGCGAGCCCCCAGCCGGTCCGCGAGATCCAGGGACTCGAGGACGAGCTTGTGCTGGCCGACCTCGAGATCGTGGAGCGGCGGCTCCAGAAGCTCGGCCCCGGCCTCCGGCGGAAGCCCACGGACGCCGAGCAGCGCGAGCAGGCGCTCCTCGCGCGGGTGAAGGGGCCGCTCGAGGAGGGCGTGGCGCTCCGCGCGCAGGGGCTCACGACCGAGGAGAGCCGCACCCTCAAAGGGTTCCAGTTCCTCTCGCTGAAGCCGATCCTCCACTGCCTGAACCTCGCCGAGGACGACGTGCCCCGCCGGGACGCGCGCCTGGCCGAGCTGGACGAGATCGCCAAGCGCCCCGGCACCCTGGTCGGCTGGGTCTCGGCGGCTGTGGAGGGTGAGGTGGCCGCGCTCGCCCACGATGAGCAGCGGGCCTTCCTGGACGCGCTGGGATTACCGGAGCCGGCCCTCCATCGCGTCATCCGCGACGCGTACGCGCTTCTGGGGCTCGTGAGCTTCTTCACGGTCGGCGAGGACGAGGTCCGGGCGTGGACGATCCCAGCGGGGGCGACGGCCCTCGAGGCGGCCGGGGCGGTGCACTCGGACATCGCGCGCGGCTTCATCCGCGCGGAGGTGAT
Organism: uncultured Candidatus Rokubacteria bacterium; assembly: GCA_963812945.1. Classification (GTDB taxonomy): domain Bacteria; phylum Methylomirabilota; class Methylomirabilia; order Rokubacteriales; family DASRDR01; genus DASRDR01. The sequence goes on from CAWEXD010000008.1 coordinate 1,262,279, forward strand.
CGGCTGGGCGGAGCTGCTCGAGGTCGGGTCGCTGGCCGAGGCCCGGCGTCGCGCCCTCCTCCGGCTCGAGGGGAAGGACTACCCCGTGCAGGACGGGGAGATCTGCCACTTCCGCTTCAACGTGGGCCGCTGACGCGCGGGCTCAGTCTTCGGCGGACGCGGACGGCGTCCGAGTCCGAGCTCCTCCGCGCAGCGCGCTGAGCCTCCGTCGCCACGCATGGATCCCCGGTCGCCACAGGTGCAGGGGATCATCGAAACATGTCAGCATCATCGGCTTCACCGATCGCCAGTGTCGAGCGTAGGCGGCGAGCGACGTCGCCCACGTGAAGGAGAACGTGGCCCCCAGCTCCTTGTCCACTGGCTGGACCGTGTGCCACCACACCGGCGGGATGTAGATGGCGTCACCGGCCTGGAGCTCGCAACTCAGCGGGACCATCGAAAAGTATTCCGGATACTCCTGCGGATCGGCATCGAGGGAGTACAGCTCGCGCGTCACCGACCGGCGTATCTTCGCGTCCTGATCGGGTCCCAGCAGCGCGAATCGCTTTGTCCCGACCAGCTGGTACGTCAGGTGCTCATCCGTGACATGGAAGTGCCACAGGGAGATACCGCCTCGATACAGGAACAGGCGGCGACGCGGATATCGCCGCGGCGGTGGCGTGTCCGCGACCAGCCGATCGCCGCCCACATCGCCCAGCATCGTGGCTAGCGGCGCGCCCTCCTCGAGCGGCCAATGCCGAAGCGAGCGATCCGGCTGCGTCGGATCGTCTTCCAGGAGATCGCTCAGCTTGCCGTTGATGCGACCATTCCGAACGTGCGCCTCGGCGTCCGGGTGCTTGGTCATCAAGGGCTTGGTGCGGACGTGGATGGGGATCGGAGTGTCACCCCAGCGCTGCCGAAGGTAGTCGGGATGCCGCCACTTCTCGACGGCGCTCCAGTGCTGGCATGCACCCTTGATGACGACCGGATGCCAGCGGGCCACGTGGCGGGCGAAGAACTCATCGCGCGTCAGATCTGACGCGCTGACCTGCGGCACGGCCGCCCGCGCCCAGTTGGGAAGCGTCCGGATGTCCCAGTGAATGGACATGGGCCAAGTATGGCGTCGTTCCGGGGGAATTGGAAGGTCTCTGGACCCGTGGGGACCGGTTGGCGCGCCGCTCACCCACCTCTTCGAGCGCGGTTGACGGCACCGCCCTCGAGGCTCACGCCTTCGGGAAGTTCATCGCCTCCACGAAGAGGTCCTGGAAGTCCGGGTGGGTCGCCAGCGAGAGATGCTCGATGGAGCGCGCCAGCCGCTCCGCCCGGGCCCGCTCCGCCTCGGACACGAGCGCGAGCTGGGCGCCGAGCGCGGCGGCGTTGCCCACGTAGCGGATGCGCCCGGGCGCGAGCGGGGGGATGAGGCCGATCCGCACGGCGCTCGGGATCGAGAGGTAGTTGCCGAACCCGCCGGCGAGCATGAGGTCCTGCAGGGCCTCGTCCGGGACGTGCAGGACGTGCTGGAGCATCCGGATCCCGCCGGCGATCGCGCCCTTGGCGAGCTGCAGCTGACGGACGTCGTCCTGCGTGAGGACGATCTCGCCGCCGCCGGCGCCCTCCCCGCGGGGGACGAGCACCAGGAGGCGCTCCTCGCCCCGCTCGGCCAGCCGGGAGGCCAGCGGTGGAGGGAAGCGGTCGCGCCGCTCCAGCTGGATGAGCCCCGTCCAGTCGACGAGGCCGGCGTCGAGGGCGGCCGCGACCGCGTCGATCAGCCCGGACCCGCAGATTCCCTGCGCGGGGCCGTCGCCGATCACGTGGAAGCGCAGATCGCCGTCTTCCAGCCACGCGCGGTCGATGGCGCCGAGGGCGCCGCGCATCCCGTGGCGGATCTGCGCGCCCTCGAGCGCGGGGCCGGCGGGGGCCGAGCACGCGATCAGGCGCTCGCGGGTCCCCATCACCACCTCGCCATTCGTGCCGATGTCGACGACCGCGCGCATGCTGGGGCTCTCGTCGAGACGCGTCGCCAGGGCCGCGGCCACGGCATCGGCGCCGACGAAGCCGGCGACGATCGGCAGGAAGCAGACTCGCGCCTCGGGGTTCACCTTGAGGCGAAGGGCGCGGGCGGCGAGCACCAGCGGGTGTCGCAGGACGGCGGAGTAGGGGGAGAGCCCGACGTAGGTCGGGTCGATGCCCAGGAGCACGTGATGCATGCACGTGTTGCCGACGACGGTCAGCTTGTACACCCACTGGGGGAGCACGCCCGTCCGCTCGAGCAGCTCGTCGATCTGCTGGTTGAGGAGCCCGATGATGCGGCTCTGGAGCTTGCGCAGGTTCGACGGGTTCCACTGCGCGAAGGCGATCCGCGACATGAGGTCGCCGCCGAAGGTCGCCTGCGGATTCAGGCTCGAGACGGAGGCCATCACCTCGCCGGAGGCCAGCTCGAGCAGCGTCGTCACCACGCTGGTCGTGCCGACGTCCACGGCGATCCCGAATGCCATCGCCGTCGTGTCGCCGCGCTCGACGCCGAGGGGCCTGCCCTCGAAGGTGACGACCGTGACCTCGCCCTTGGCCTCGCGCAGGGTCGACGGGAGCGCCCGGATGACCTCCAGCGGAACCTCGGCCGGGGAGATCGCCGCGGCCAGGCCGAGCTGCTCGAGATCGGAGGTCTGGTGGTGCTCCTCCTGCGGGAGATCGACCCGGACGAGGCGCTTCCGGACGCCGGCGTCCATCGGGACCTGCGCGCGGGCCACGGCGTCGCGGTCGACACCCAGGATCTGGAAGGCGCGCTCGACGAGGGGCGGCGCGACCTGGACGCTGAGCGGCTCGCTCACCGCGAGCTGACAGGACAGCCGGTATCCCTCGCGCACCAGCTCGTCGCCGAGCTGGAGCTGGTCGTTGATCGTCCCGGGCGGCGCGACGCCTTCGACGATCTTCACGCGACACGACGTGCAGCGCCCGCGCCCGCCGCAGGTCGCCGTGACGTCGACGCCCTGGGCTTGGGCCGCGCGCAGCACGACGCTGCCGGAGCCGACCATGATGGTCCGACGCTCCGGAAGGATCGTCACGGGAATGTCAGACACGCCGCCATTCTAGACCATTCAGGCTGGCCAACCTCGGAACGGGGACATCGGCGGGGCCGGACGAACGACGGCGGCGACGTATAGTAGGGCCGTGGAGGATCTCGTCCCGCCGTTCGGTCGTGTCACGGCGGTGCGGACGGCGGCCAGCGGCGCGACCGGCTTGACTCGCGGCCGGCTCGAGCCCGGCCGACTGACGCTCTGCCTCGTGGTCGACGGGCTCCCGATCGTCGATCTCCCGGCCGGAGCCCGGCTTCGCATCGGCGACGCGGTGGTGGTGGAGCTCGGGGCTCCGGTCGCTCGGGGGCCCGAGGCCGAGGCGGCGGGCGTCCTCGAGGCCGGCGAGACCGAAGCGGTGGCAGCGGACGTCGTCGAGGGCGGCCTCGTCGAGCCCGGCGATCGGGTCACGCTCGAGTCGGTGGCCGTGCCGCTGACGGATGTGCTCGATCTCCACAGCTTCCGTCCGGAGGACACGCCGAAGGTGGTGGCGGAGTACCTCGGGGAGGCCCGTCGCCGGGGGCTGGGCGAGGTGCGTGTCGTGCACGGGCGGGGCCGTGGCGTTCAGCGCGCGGCCGTGCGTCGCCTGCTGTCCGAGCTCCCGGGCGTCGCCGGGTTCACCGACGCGCCGGCGGCCAGGGGCGGGTGGGGGGCGACCGTCGTGCGTCTGCATCCGACGGGGGCGATGGGGGCGGCCGAGGAAGCCCCGTCCGAATGAGGACCGCCGCCGTGGTCGCGGTCCTGGGTACGGTGGCGGCGGCGAGCGCGCTCGACCTGGCCCTCGGCGTGCTCTGGGTCGCGGCGCTCGTGGGCGTGCTGTTGCTGCGGCGCCGGCTTCGCCTGGCCGCGTCGCTCGTGCTGCTGGCCGCCGGCGTCCTGGTCGTCTGGGGCGCGCATCTCGGCTGGTACCCGCCGCCCGCTCCCGCCTCGTACGAGACGGGCTGGATGCCGCGATGGTCCGCGGCACCGTCCGGGTTGCCGCCGGCCGGTGACCGAGAGCTCGAGGCGGCGCGGGAACGGATCCTGACGCTCGGCCGGGAAGAGCTGCGCTTGACGGGCCCCGAGCTCGAGCAACGCGCCGGCGCCGTGATCGCCCTGGCCCGGCGGCTCGATCCGGTGCGAGGCGAGGCGCCACGCGAGGTGGCGCTGGTGGAGGGCGCCGCGCGGCGACTGGCGCGAACGCTCGCCGCGCCGGAGTTCCGGGATCTGGAGGCGCGCCGGACCGCGGCGGCCGCGTACGTGGCTGATCTGGACCGGCGGATCCGCCTGGCTCGCGACGCGAGCGAGGCGGCCCTCGTGCTCCGGGCGGCGGATCCGGCGGCGATGGCGCACGTGTCGCTCCGGCCCGTGCGCGAGGATCTCGCCACCGCCACGGATGCGGTGGAGACCGCGGTCCGGCTGCTGGGCGGCGGCGTGCCGACGGCGACGGCCTCGGCGACGGCGGGCTACGACGAGGAGCGAGGCGAGATGCGCTGGGAGGTTCGGTACGCTGTGGCCGGCGCTCCGCGCGTCCGCCTGCTCCGACTGGAGCCGCGCGCCTTCCGGGACACCGCGCCGGCGGCGAGGCCGCTCACTCTCGAGTATGCGGCAGGGGGCGAGGCCCCGCGCCCGCTGCCGCCCGGCCCCTGGCTGGAGCTCGAGCCGGCTCCTCGCGGCGTGACCGTCACCGCGAAATGGGCCGAGCCGGTGACCGTGGAGCGGATTCACGCGACGCTTCGGCCGATCACGTTCGGACGCCTCGCGGTCGCGGCGCCGCCCCGTGGTGACGACACGCTCCTGATGGCCGTTGTGGACGGTCTCCCGGGGCTCGAGTGGCCGCTGGCCGTGCGCCTGCCGCCGCCGCACCTCGCCCGGGTGACCGTGCCGCGTCACGCGCTCTTCTTCGCGACCCGGCCCGGAGCGGTCACGCTGGAGCCGGATGGCGACCGCTGGGAGGCAGGCGGCGAGGGACCCGAGCGGATCGGGATCGAGCTGGTGCCGCGAAGCCTCTTCCTGCGGAACGGCGCCTTCGCGGGGGTGCGAGACTATCTGTATCGGCCGAGCGCTCTGACCGTGGCCACGGCCCTCGGCCTGGCGGCGCTGACCCTCGTGCTCGTGCGCCGGCCGCGATCCGCGACCCCCGGAGCGGGGTGAGACGGGGTGAGGGAGGACCGGCACGATGCGGCTCTCGGTGACCGAGGTGGAAGCGTTGATGACGCGGAAACCGGACGACACGACGCTGGAGGAGGCGCTCGCCGTCTTCGAGGTGTTCGGGAGCGGCGCCTTGACCGACGAGGTCTACATCCTGGACGACGTCTCGGGGAAGCGAATCGCGATCGCGCCGCGAGCGCTCAAGGACCGATACCGGCGGGCGCCGGCGACCTGACTCAGGAGGAGCCGGGGGGCTTGCCCTTCAGCGTCTCGTTCAGCTGTCGGTACAGGAAGTCGGCCTCGAGGGGTGTGAGGTCGAACTGACGGGAAGCCTCGTCGATCAGCGGGCCGCGCTTCGCATGCGGATCGTCGACGAGGCGCGAGAGGATCCAGTCCAGCGCGCGCTTGACGTTCGGTTCTCCGAGACTCATACGTGACGCTCCCCAGTCGAGGTGGAAGTCGAGGGCTTGTGACCGTTCCCGTTCCGATCGAGGACCTTCGGAAGCGCCTCGAGGCTCGGGAGGATCAGATCGGCAGGCGAGAAGTCCTCGTGAGCGGTCGCCGGGCCGGGCACGGCTGCCACCGTCATCCCGGCGGCCTTCGCGGCGAGAACGCCGTTCCGGGAATCCTCGACGACGAAGCATCGCTCCGGGGCCATGCCCAGACGGCGAGCCGCCATCAGGAACCCGTCCGGAGCCGGCTTGCCGCGGGGCATCTCGTCTCCCGACACCACGGTGTCGAAGACGCCACTGAGCCCCACGGCTTCGAGGATGGCATCGATGACGGGTCGGGCCGAGGCCGAGACGAGGCCGAGACGGAGCCCGGTCCCGCGAAGCTGGAGGGGCACCTCCGGCACACCGGGGAGGCGACGACCCTCCGTTCGGACCAGCCCGATCAGGTGCTCTCGCTTGCGCTGCACCAGCTCGGTCGTCGACGCCTCGAGATCGAAGAGGACGCGAAGAACCCGGAAGACCTCGGGATCGGTGGCCCCGATGAACGCCCGGTTGTCGCGCTCCGTGAAGGACTGAGGCCGATCCCCGAGGGCCAGCTGGGTCGCCCTCAGGTGGAGAGGCTCCGAGTCCATGAGGACCCCGTCCATGTCGAACAGAATCGCGCCAATCGTGCTCATCAGAACCAGGACCTCGGGTCGCTCGCCGGGGAACCGCGCGGGCTCGGAAACCCGCGTTCCCGAAGGAGGGCGGGTACCGGCCCCTGAAGTGGGCTTACTCTACGCTAGGGTCGGAAACCACCCAAGCTTTTCATCCGCCGATCCGACCGGAGGACCGTGGGAGTGAGCACGCGATTCGTGACGCGCCGACGTGAGGGAGAATCTGTGACGACGAGATCGAAGTACCTGCCAAGTCGCCGGAAACGAGCCCCGGGCGAGGTCCGCCTGGACAGGGTGTCGCGGACCGAGCGCGCCCACGGCGTCCTCGATTCGAGAGTACGCTCGTGAGCGCCCGGCCCCGCTTCGCCACGCGCGCCGCTCGGACCGCCGCCGCCCCGCCGTCCCGGTCGCGCCCGCTGGTTCCTCCCGTCCATCTGGCCAACGTCTACGTGTTCGAGGACCTCGAGCAGGTGGACGCGGTCTGGGAAGGCCGGGAACCGGGGTACGTCTACGGGCGGTTCGGCACGCCGAGCCACGCCGCGCTGGAGGAGACGCTGGCGGCCCTCGAGGGCGGGGAGAGCGGGCTCGCGGCCTCCTCGGGGATGGGCGCGCTGAGCGCGTTCCTCTTGGGGGGCCTCCGGCCGGGGGACCACGTGGTGGCCGGCCAGGATCTCTACGGCGCGACCACCGCCCTCCTTCGCGAGCAGGCCGGGCGCTGGGGGATTCGAGTGACCTTCACCGACGCGACCGAGGCCGCTCTGGTCGAGGCGGCCATCACGGACGCGACGCGCGCGATCTTCGTCGAGGCCTTGTCCAACCCACTTGTGAAAGTGGCCGACCTGCCGGGGCTCGGAGCGCTCGCGCGCCGCCGGGGGCTCATCCTCCTGGTGGACAGCACGCTCGCGTCGCCCGCGCTCCTCCGGCCGCTGGAGCACGGCGCCACCGCGGTGCACCACAGCGCCACGAAGTACCTCTCCGGCCACGGCGACGTCACGGCGGGGGTCCTGGTCGGGCCGCGCCCACTGGTCGCCGCCGCGCGCGCCGAGGCCGTACGAGTCGGGCTCAACCTGGCGCCCTTCGACGCTTGGCTCACGCAGCGGGGCGTGCGGACGCTCGCGCTCCGGATGGAGCGGCACTCCGCCAACGCGCTCGAGCTGGCGAAGTTCCTCGCGGGCCGAGCCGAGATCGCCCGGGTTCACTATCCCGGGTTGCCCGACCACCCGCAGCACCGCCTCGCGCGGACGCTCTTCCCGAGCGGCTACGGGGGGATGCTGTCCTTCGAGCTTCCCGGAGGCGCGCGGGCGATCGAGCGGCTCTTCGGGGTCCTGGCCGGCGAGGCCGTGGGCGGAGAGGCGCTGATCCCCTTCGCCCCGAGCTTCGGAGACGTGACGACGACGTGGAGCTACCCGGCACGCACGTCCCATCGGCCGCTCTCGGACCAGGATCGCGCGAAGCTCGGGATCGGAGCGGGGCTTGTGCGACTGTCCGTTGGGATCGAAGATGTGGAGGACCTCAAGGAATCGCTCGACCTCGCCCTGCGGGCGGCCGCGGTCTGAGCGCGAACGACATCGCCTGCGGGGAAGGGAAGCCATGACAGAGACTCTCCAAAAGTACGCGGATCTCCTGCGCGACGATCGGAAGGCCTTGGCGAACGTCGGGACGGTCATGCCGGACGGCTCGCCACAAGTGACGCCGATGTGGTTCGACTACGACGGCAAGCTCATCCTCGTGAACTCCGCGCGGGGCCGGGTCAAGGATCGCAACATCCGCCGGAACCCCGCCGTCGCGGTGTCCATCGTCGATCCGGACAATGCCTATCGCTACGTGACGGTCCGGGGGCGCGTCGTCGAGGTCACCGAGGAGGGGGCCGACGCCCACATCGACCGGCTGGCGAAGAAGTACCTCGGCCAGGACCGGTACCCGTATCGACGCGCGGGGGAGGTCCGCGTGACGTACAAGATCGCGCCGCAGCGCGTGAGCGGGATGGGCTGAGCCGGCGATCCCGCCGGGTAGCCACGCCGGCCTCGCCGGCCAGATCGAGGGGGGCGTTCCCGCGGGGGCCGCGGCCGGGGTGCGGGTTCCCGGATCAGCCCCTCGGAGCCCTAGAGCGCGAGCATCGCGCGAGACCCGAATTCAGGGTTGACACCTCGGGTGTTCTTCCCGTAGCGTGCAAGTATCCGTTCTGGTCGGACCAGTATACCGCACCCCCGCCCCCGTGCCCCGGGGGCCGCAGGAGGCCTTGAATGGCGCATCTGACTGTCGAGGTGGTCTACCGGGGAATCTTCCAGAAGAACCTCGCCGCGCGGATCACCCGCGGGATCGTCCTGTCATCGCGCAAGGCCGGGCGGTGGGGCATCGCCTTCGGGCGATACGGTGACAGCCCGCAGCGGAACGGGGTCCCGGCCAAGGATTTCGCCATCGTGGCGGACACCAAGGAAGAGCTCGAGCAGCACATGGCGCGCTACGAGCCGAAGGAGCTCCACGTCACGATCTGCGTGGACGACACCCTCTCGAAGGGCGTGGAGTCCTGGGCGTGGTACGGGCTCCAGCCGATCAACCGGCTGCTGCTGCCGGGCGGACACCTGCTCATGACGTCGACGCGCTCGACGAGCGAGCTCCTCCGGGACATCCACAAGAAAGACTCGGACTACAACCTCTGGATCCTGCGCGGCAAGGCGTCGTTCTCGGGCCTCTGGGTCTTCAAGGAGGATCACACGGAGGCGCGGCTCCTCGGCGCCCTGGCCAAGATGGCGCCGCACTTCATGGGCATCGAGGCCGTGAGCGCGGCGATCAGCGAGGCGGAGTGGGGCTCGGCGCTGAAGGTCGAGTCGGCCCGCAAGGCGTACGAGCGGATCGAGGGGACAGCCGATCCGGATCACCGAGGGCAACGACGAGGTGCCCTTCTCCTTCGAGATGCCGAAGTGGTGGGAGATGCGGGAAGGGCTGACAATCCCGGCCATCCCGGTGGGCAAGCCGGTCGAGGGGGGGAAGGGCTACCGTCCCGAGCGGAACCCGTACTTCAAGAAGTTCAGCACGCGCACGATGCGGCCGGTGGTGAACTTCGACACCTGCGTCAAGTGCACGCTCTGCTGGATCCAGTGTCCGGACAGCTGCTTCGACGTGACACCAGAGGGGCTGTACGACGCGAACATGGAGTCCTGCTGCGGGTGCGGGGTGTGCGAGGCGGTGTGCCCGGTGAAGGACTGCATCACGATGGTGAACGAGGCCGCATTCGACGACAACAAGAGCCAGTGGGAGATGTGGCGGCAGGACAAGGACGCGTACCAAGTCTGGGCCAAGGAGAAGATCCAGGACAAGGTCACCACGGTGCGCTCGCACGGCTTCCGGTACCGGGGCCAGTACGAGGAGGAGCTCGCGGTGGGCGAACTGGAGGTCGGCGGCACCCCCGTGGCCGACGGCATCCCGGGCGAGAACATCGAGCGCAAGGGGCGGCACCCGGCGGTCCACACGGACCGGTCGACATCGATTGTGACCGGTGTGGCCGAGGCTCCGGGCGCGTAACCCCGACGGACGGAGGAGGGTTTCCATGGCAGTCGCGACCAGGCCGGCCGGGGGTGCGGTGGCCGTCGAAGAGCAGGAGATGCTCATCTCGGGCAGCGAGGCCGTCGCCGAGGCGCTCACGCTGGCCGACATCGACGTCGTCACCGCCTACCCGATCCGGCCCTACGACACGGTGATGCAGGCGATCGCCAAGAAGATCAGCAGCGGCAAGCTCGTCGCCGAGTACATCGTCGCCGAGGGCGAGCACAGCCAGTTCGAGATCGTGAAGCACGCCTCCACCGTGGGGGCCCGCGTGTTCTGCGGGTCCTCGGGCGTGGGCTGGATGTACGCGATGGAGGCCATCACGGTCACCCCGGCGCTTCGCGTCCCGATGGTGGCCCTCGTGGGGAACCGCGCGCTGGACGACCCCGGCGCCTTCGGGGTGGAGCACAACGACGCCCTGTCGGTGCGGGACCTGGGCTGGCTCCTCTGCTGGATCGACACGTCGCAGGAGGCTCTCGACACGACCTTGATCGCGTACCGGGTGGCCGAGGACCGGCGGGTGTTCCTGCCGATCGCGATCTCGGCCGACGGCGCCTTCCTCACGCACTCGCAGGCGATCACCAAGGTCCCGTCCCGCGAGCTGGTCCAGCGCTTCCTCCCCGCGTACAACCGCGGCGATCTGCTGCTGCACCCCGACAACCCGATCACCGTGGCGCCCCAGGTCAACGAGGACTGGGTCATCGAGATCCGGCGCCAGAACGACGAGGCGACGAGACGCTCGTACACCGTGATCGAGGAAGCGTACGCGGACTTCCGCCACACGTTCGGACGGGGGCCAGAGAATCCGTGGTTCGAGGAGTACATGACCGATGACGCGGAGATCGTCCTCATCGGCATGGGCACCCTGTCGCTGCCGGTCAAGGTGGCGATCCGGAGCCTGCGCCAGCAGGGCAAGAAGGTCGGCCTGATCCGCCTCCGCTGGTTCCGGCCGTTCCCGTACGAGCAGCTGGCGCACGCCCTCCGGCACGCGAAGGCCATCGGCGTCATCGACCGGGACTACTCGTTCGGGTCGCCGTTCGGCTCGGGCGTCGTCGCCACCGAGGTGCGGGCGACGCTGTACAACGCGCAGCACCGGCCGCCGCTGATCGGGTTCATCTGCGGCCTCGGCGGGCGCGAGGTCACGCTCGAGGACGTCAACAAGGCGGTGGACATCTGCTACGCCGCGGCGGACGCCGGCCGAGCGGAGCGCGCGACGTACTGGCTCGGCGTCCGCGAGTGAGGGGGAGGGAGACCCATGGCTGAGGCCACCACGTTCACCAACGACACGCAGGTGCTCCTGCCCTTCAAGGGCGTCAAGAAGGTCACCATCGAGGAGTACTTCACCTCGGGCCACCGGACCTGCCAGGGCTGCGAGTCCGCGCTCGTGATGAAGCTCATGGTGAAGGCGGCCGGGCCCCGGACGATCGTGCTCGGGTCCACGGGCTGCATGTACGTGGCGAACACCACGTACTACACCACGCCCTGGGTGGTGCCGTGGATGCACACGCAGCTCGGGTCGTCGGGCTCGGCGGCGCTCGGCACGGCGGCCGGCCTCAAGGCGCTCATGGCGAAGGGCAAGATGAAGGCCGAGCCGATCAACGTCATCGCCTTCTGCGGCGACGGGGGCGGGGCGGACATGGGGTTGGGGGCGATTTCCGCCACCCTGACCCACAAGGAGTACAACTCCCTGATCCTGCTCTACGACAACGAGTCCTACGCCAACACCGACATCCAGCTATCGGGTATGACCCCGTACGGCGCCCATACGACGTTCAGCCCGCCCGGCGCGGTCAAGCGCATCATCCACACCCGCTGGAAGAAGAACATGGCGGGCATGCTGGCGGCCGGGCATCCGGAGTGCCGCTACGTGGCCACGGTGTGCGCGTCGTATGCCGTGGAGATGATGAACAAGGTGCGTCGGGCGCTGACGATCGGCGGGCCGACCTTCATCCACTCCCTCGATCCGTGCCCCAAGGGCTGGGACTACGATCCGATGCTCTCCCACGAGCTGGGCGAGCTGGCCATCGAGACCGGCATCTTCCCGCTCTACGAGTGCGAGGACGGGGTCGTGAAGTACTACGGGAAGACGAAGTCGATCGTGGAAGGGCGCAAGCGGAAGCCGGTCCGCGAGTACCTGCTCAAGCAGGGGCGCTTCGCGCACTTCACGGAGGGGGACCTCGAGTACTTCCAGGCCAAGGTCGACGAGATGTGGGACAACTGGGAGATCCCGGGTGTGGTGTCGTTCCGCAAGGCACCGTCAGTGATCCCGTTGCCCATGTAACGGATGACGCTGGAGACGATGACGCCCGCGCCGGCGTCGCCGATCCACGAGGGGCCGCCAACGGCCGGCGGCCCCTCTCCTTTTTCCCGAATCCTCCAACGAAGCTCCAACGAAGGAGGCATGGAATGATCCACCGTGTCCTGACCGCAGTGGGTCTCCTGGCGTTGCTCCTGACAGCCGGGCTGGCGGTGACCGCCGAAGCCTGGGAGCCGACGAAGCCCGTGGAGTTCATCGTCCCGGCAGGGACGGGGGGCGGCGCGGACCAGATGGCCCGCCTGATCGCGCCCCTGATCGAGAAGTACAAGCTGTCGCCGCGGCCCCTCGTGGTGGTGAACAAGGCCGGCGGCGCGGGCGCCGAGGGCTTCACGTACGTGAAGGGCAAGCAGGGCGACGCCCACACGATCATCATCACGCTCTCGAACCTGTTCACGACGCCGCTCCACACCGGCGTGCCGTTCAACTGGAAGGACCTCACCCCCGTCGCCCGGCTCGCGCTCGACGAGTTCATCCTTTGGGTGAACGCTGAGACGCCGTACAAGAGCGCCAAGGAGTACATCGACGCGGTCAAGAAGGGGAAGGACGGCAAGCCCTTCACAATGGGCGGGACGGGATCGGCCCAGGAGGACCAGATCATCACGATCCAGCTCGAGCAGGCGCTCGGGCTGAAGTTCACCTACGTCCCGTTCAAGGGCGGCGGGGAGGTCTGCGCGAACCTGGTCGGCAACCACGTGGACTCGACGGTCAACAACCCGATCGAGTGCGCCGGCCACTGGAAGGCGGGGAGGGTGCGCCCGCTCGCCGTGTTCGACACCAAGCGCCTGACGGCCGCCGGCTGGGGCGACATCCCGACGGTGAAGGAAGCCCTGGGCGCCGACATCAGCTACCTGATGCTGCGGGGGATCTTCGGCGCGCCCGGCATGCCGGCGGAGGCTGTCGCCTTCTACCAGGGCATGCTGCAGAAGGTGTACGACTCGCCGGAGTTCAAGGAGTACCTCGAGCGGGGCGCCCTGAACCCCGCCTGGCAGACCGGCCCCGAGTTCGTCAAGTGGCTCGAGGGCGCGGAGGCCTTGCACGTGGATCTCATGAAGAAGGGCGGGCTGCTGAAGTAGCCGCTGCCGGCGCGGCGCTTCCCGTGCGACGGGAGGCGCCGCGCCGCGGCTCACGTGCCGCCGTCCGCACTGTCCGGGCGGCTCACCTGGGAGAGAGACCACGTGCGCACGGCTGACCTCGTCTGCGGGTTGGTCCTCGCGGTCGTCGCAGTGGTCGTCATCGTCGAGGGTCTTCGGCTCGGCATCGGCTGGAGCACCGACGGCCCGCAGCCCGGCTTCTTCGTCTTTTACCTGGGCGTGGCGCTCCTCGCCTCGGCCGCGCTCGTCGTCGCCTTCGCCGCCCTGCGGCGGTCGGATGCCCGACCGTTCCTGAAGGGCGCCCAGCTCCGATCGGTGATGACCGTCCTCGGTCCGGCGGTCCTGATGGTAGGCCTCACGCAGGCGATCGGGCTGTACGTGAGCGGCGCGATCTACCTCGCGACGTACATGCGGTGGATCGGCCGGCATTCGTGGACGCTGATCGCGCTGGTGGCGATCGGCGTTCCGGTGGCGACCTTTCTCGTCTTCGAGGTGTGGTTCCTGGTGCCCCTCCCGAAGGGCCCCCTCGAGACGCGGCTCGGGTACTGAGAGGCCGCGATGGGAGGGATCGAGGGCCTGATCCTCGGGTTCCAGGTTGCCATCACGCCGTTCAACCTGCTCCTGGCGGTGGTGGGCATCGTGCTCGGCACCATCATCGGAGTCCTGCCGGGGCTGGGCGGCGCGAACGGCGTGGCGATCCTCTTGCCGTTGACCTTCACGATGCCGCCGACGTCTGCCATCATCCTGCTGACCTGCATCTACTGGGGCGCGCTGTTCGGTGGGGCGATCACCTCGATCCTCTTCAACATTCCGGGCGAGCCCTGGTCGGTGGCGACCACGCTCGACGGGTACCCGCTCGCCAAGCAGGGGAAGGGCGCCCAGGCCCTGACGGCGGCGTTCACCTCGTCGTTCATCGGCGCCCTGTTCGCGATCATCCTCGTCTCCTTCTTCGCCCTGCCGCTGGCCGAGCTCGCGCTCAAGTTCGGGCCTGCGGAGTTCTTCGCCATCCAGCTCCTGACCTTCTCGAGCTTCATCGGCCTCGGCGGGGGGAGCCCGCTGAAGTCGTTCGCGTCCATCGTGATCGGGTTCATCCTGGGGGCGATCGGCCTGGACGTCGTCACCGGTCGGCTCAGGCTGACCTTCGGCTCGGTGGAGCTCATGCGCGGCATGTCCTTCATCGTGGCGGTGATCGGGCTCTTCGGGCTCGGCGAGATCCTGCTCACGGTCGAGGAGGGGCTGCGATTCCGGGGCGTGACGCCGCGGGTGCGCTTCCGCGACATGGTGGAGACGTGGCGCGAGCTGACCGGATACTGGCGCACGTTCCTGCGCAGCTCGCTGATCGGGTTCTGGATGGGATTCAAGCCGGGCGGCGCCACCCCGGCCTCGTTCATGAGCTACGGGTTCGCCCGCCGGTTCTCGCGGCACCCGGAGAAGTTCGGGACCGGGGTGCTGGAAGGGGTCGTCGCTCCGGAGACGGCCGCGCACGCGGCCGGCGTCGCCGCGATGCTGCCCATGATCACGCTCGGCATCCCGGGCTCCCCCACCGCGGCGGTGATGCTCGGCGGGCTCATGATCTGGGGACTCCAGCCCGGCCCCATGCTGTTCGTCGAGAAGCCCGAGTTCGTGTGGGGCCTCATCGCGAGCATGTACACGGGCAACGTCATCGGCGTGCTCATGGTGCTCTTCTTCGTGCCCGCGTTCGCGTCGATCCTTCGGATCCCGTTCGCCATCCTGGTGCCGCTGATCGTCTTCGTCTGCGCCATCGGCGCCTACACCGTGAGCAACAGCATGCTCGACATCTGGTACATGGTGGGCTTCGGCATCGTGGGGTACGTCTTCAAGAAGCTCGACTACCCGCTGGCGCCCTTGGTGCTCGCCCTCGTCCTGGGGGACATGGCCGAGAGCGCGCTTCGCCAGAGCTTGATCATGTCCCAGGGCTCCGTGCTCATCTTCCTGCAGCGGCCGATCTCGGCGGTCATCACCATCGCGGCGCTCGTGCTGTTCGCACTGCCGGTGTTCGGCCCGCTCGTGCGCCGGATCCGGCACCGCCCGCCCGAGCCGGCCGGCGCCTGACGGGGGCGGGGATGCCAGTCGTCGCGATGACCCAGGAGATGGGGAGCCAGGGCTCCGTCATCGCCCAGGAGGTTGCGCGACACCTCGGGTACGAGTTCCTCCGGAACGACATCCTGCGGAGCGCCGCCCGCGAGTATCGCGTCCAAGAGGCCCGGCTCGTGGGGGCCGTGGAGGAGGCGCCCGGTCTCCTCGAGCGGTTCCGCCCGCCCCGGTTCCGGTACCGCGCGTACCTGGAGGCGGCGGTCCTGGAGGCCGCGCTCCGGGATCACGTGGTGCTCGTGGGGCGGTGGTCGACGCTGTTCCTCCGCGGGATCCCTCACGCGATCCGCGTGCGCATCTGCGCGCCGCCCGAGGTGCGGACTCGCCGCGTGATGGAGCGGCATGGCATCGACCACGGGACGGCCATCCGGCGGATCGCGGCCTACGACGACGGTGTCCGGGCCCGCATGCGGCAGATGTTCGATGTCGACTGGACCGACCCGCTCCTGTACGATCTCGTCATCAACACGGGAGCGGTGGGCGTGGCCACGGCGGTCGGTCAGGTGCTCGGCTTGGCCGGCGCGACCGAGTTCCAGCCGACGGCCGCCTCCCGGCAGCTGGTGGCCGACCGGGCCCTGGCCGCGCGCATCCGTGCGATCCTGAAGGCGACGGCGTCGAGTGCGCACACGGAGCTCGACGTCCAAGCATCGGCCGGGCACGTGCGAGTGGCGGGGGTCATCGGGTCGGAGGCGGCGCGGGACGCCGCGCTCGCCACCGTGGGAGGGATAGCCGGAGTGACGGACGTCTCGAGCGAGGTCAAGGTGTTCCGGAGGCCGGTCCGATGAACTGGGCGGAACTAGGCACGGCCGATTTCTGGTTCCGGTGGATGCAGATCGTGATCCTGGATCTGACGCTCGCCGGCGACAACGCGCTCGTCATCGCCCTCGCCGTGCGGAAGCTCCCGCCTCGCCAGCAGTGGCAAGGGCGCATCTGGGGGACCTTCGGCGCGGTCGCGCTCCGCATCCTCTTCATCGCGATCATCAGCATGCTGCTGCGGGTGCCTCTGCTGCAGGCCGCCGGCGGGGCGGCCCTGCTCTGGATCGCCGTCAAGCTCCTCTCCCAGGAGGGGCACGACGAGGCCGACCACCAGGTGCGCCAGGGCACGTCACTCCTCGAGGCCATCTGGATCATCATCGTGGCGGACGTCGTCATGAGCCTCGACAACGTCCTGGCGATCTCGGGCGCGGCGCACGGAGACATGACGCTGGTCATCTTCGGCGTGGCGCTGTCGATCCCCATCGTGATCTGGGGGAGCGGTCTCCTGGCCCGGCTGATGGCGCGACTCTGGTGGATCGTGGACCTCGGAGCAGCGATTCTCGGGTGGGTGGCCGGCGAGATGATCCTGGGGGACAAGGTCGTGCAGGGGTGGCTCGGTGGCCACCCGAGCCCGGTCGTCACCCGCGCGGTCCAGGGGGCGCTCGCCATCTTGGTCATCGTGATCGGCCGCGCCTGGGCCCGTCGGCACGCGCGGCGCGCGGTGGTGGCTCGCAGTGGATCCCACTCCGGGCACTAGACGGCGCCGAGCGACCGGGACCCGGCGTCCCAACGCGGAGTGGCCGAGTCTCGAGCCCGTCCGCAGCACGCGGATCTACGAGGAGATCGTCCGCCAGATCCGGGTGCTGATCTCCGACGGGCACCTGAAGTCGGGGGACCGGCTTCCGCCGGAGCGGGATCTCGCCGAGCGATTCCGTGTCAGTCGAACCTCCGTCCGCGAGGCGATGCGCGCGCTCGAGAGCCGGGGGCTGATCGCCATCCGTCCCGGGGAAGGCGCCTTCGTGCAGGAGGTCTCGGTCGAGACGCTGATCGAGCCGCTCGCGCTGGTGATCCTCGCCCAGCGCCAGACCATCGTGGACCTCTACGAGGCGCGCCGCCTCCTCGAGCCGCCCATCGCCCGGCTGGCGGCCCTCCGGGCCAGCCCCGAAGAGGTGGCGGAGATGATCCGGATCCTGGACCAGCAGGGGAACGAGGTCGCGGCCGGCCGGACCGGCCTGGCCGAGGATGCCGCGTTCCACGCCGCCCTGGTCCACTCGACGCACAACCGGGCGATCACCCGAATCGTGACCACCCTCATGGACCTGCTCACCCAGAGCCGCGAGGAGTTCCTGTCGATCCCCGGCCGGCCCGTGCGCTCGCACGGAGACCACCGCCACATCCTGGCCGCGGTCCAGGCGCGGGACCCCCGGCGCGCCGAGCAGGCGATGCTCGCGCACCTTGTCGGCGTCGAGCGGCTGGTCATGGGGCGCGAGGCGGGTGAGCCCGAGCAGGGCCCACCGGGAGGCTGACCAGCCAGCCAAAGCCGCTTCGGCCGAGCCATTTCGGCTTGACCCGATCGAGACTTAGGTGATACTCTGATCGGACTGTGTATCGCACGAGCGGTCCGGGCCGCGGCGCGATCGGGATGGCGACGGCAACGTGTCACCCCGGGCGCGGGCGCGCGGAGGGGATGTGAGCGCCTTCCAGGGTGTCTATCCGCCCGTCCTGACTCCCTTCCGGCAGGGTGAGGTCGCCCACGACCGTCTCGCGTCGAACCTCGCCCGGCTCAATGCCCACCCCCTGGCCGGGTACGTCGTCCTCGGGTCGACCGGCGAGTTCCCGCTCCTCACGGAAGGCGAGAAGGAGCGCGTCATCGCGACGGCGCGGGAGCACACGCCCCGGGAACGGCTCCTGGTCGCCGGCACCGGGGGCGAGTCGACCGACGCGTGCATCCGGCTCACGAAGCGCGCGGCGCATCTCGGAGCGGACGCGGCCATCGTCATCACGCCGAGCTACTTCAAGGGCGCGATGAAGCCCCCGGCCCTGATCCGCCACTACCGATCCGTCGCCGACGCCTCGCCGGTGCCCGTCCTGCTGTACAACTTTCCGGCCAACACGGGCATCAATCTCGAGCCGGACACGGTGGCGAAGCTCTCCGAGCACCCGAACATCCGGGGCATCAAGGACAGCTCCGGCAACGTGCCCCAGGCCGCGGAGACCATCCGGCTGACTCCGAAGACGTTCGAGGTGTTCGTGGGCTCGCCGATCGCCTTCTTGCCGGCGCTGGTGGTGGGGGCGGCGGGCGGGATCCTGGCGGTCGCCAACATCGCGCCCGCGGAGTGCTGCGAGATCTGGCGCCTGGCCCAGGCCGGGCAGTGGGCCGAGGCGCGAGCCGTCGCCTTCCGGCTGGGGCCGCTCGCGGCGGGCATCAGCGGCCGGTACGGGATCGGCGGCCTCAAGGCGGCGCTCGATCTCCTGGGCGGGTACGGCGGCGCTCCCCGCGCGCCGCTCCCGACGCCCGACGCCGACGGCGTGGAGGAGATCCGGGAGATCCTGGCGACGGTAGGGTTGCTGTAGTGCAGGCGGGCGGACCGAGTACCACTCGAGGGACCAGGGGAGCAGGAGACCGGCGATGAAGATGACAGGGGCGCGCATTGTCCTGGAGTCGCTCAAGCGAGAGGGTGTGGACGTCATCTTCGGGCTTCCGGGCGGCGCCGTTCTCCCGCTCTACGACGCGCTCTACGACTTTCCGCTGCCGCTGCGCCACGTCCTGGTGCGCCAGGAGGCGGCGGCCGGGCACGCGGCCGAGGCGTACGCGCGCGTGACCGGGAAGGTCGGGGTGTGCATGGTGACCTCGGGGCCCGCCGCCACGAACCTCGTCACGGCGCTCCAGGACGCCTACATGGATTCGATGCCGATCGTCGCGTTGACGGGGCAGGTGCCGACCCACCTGATCGGGAACGACGCCTTCCAGGAGGCGGACAACGTCGGCATCACGCGGCCCTGCACGAAGCACAACTACCTCGTGAAGGACGCCAAGGACATCACGCTGGTGATCCGCGAGGCCTTCCACATCGCGGCGACCGGCCGGCCGGGGCCCGTCCACATCGACCTGCCGAAGGACGTGCTCATGAAGCAGGCCGAGTTCGACTACCCGGAGCACGTGCACCTCCGGTCGTACAACCCGACGTACGACGGGCATCCAGGCCAGGTGAAGAAGGCGGCGAAGGCGATGATGCGCGCCCGCCGCGCGGTGCTGTACGTGGGCGGCGGCGTGATCTCGGCGGACGCCACGGCGGAGCTGCTGGCGCTCGCCGAGCTGACCCGCATCCCGGTCACGACGACGCTCATGGGGCTGGGCGCCTTCCCGTCGGACCACGCGCTGTCGCTCGGCATGCTCGGGATGCACGGCGGGTACGCGCCCAACATGGCGGTCTACAACGCGGACTGCCTGATCGCGGTGGGCGCGCGGTTCGACGACCGGGTCACCGGGAAGGTCGACCAGTTCTCGCCGCAGGCCGAGATCATCCACGTCGACGTCGACCCGTCCTCGATCTCGAAGAACATCAAGGTGCACGTGCCCATCGTGGGTGACGCGCGCAGCGTGCTCGCGCACCTGACCGAGGCCCTCCGCGAGGAGGGCGCCGGCCAGATGCCCGCGGCGGTCCGCGAGGCACGGGAGCAGTGGCTCCGGCAGCTCGGCCAGTGGCTGCAGAAGCACCCGTTCCGCTACGACTGGGACGACGAGCTGATCAAGCCGCAGTACGTGGTCGAGGAGATCTCGAACCTCACCAAGGGCGAGGCGGTCATCGTGACCGGGGTCGGGCAGCATCAAATGTGGGCGGCCCAGCACTACCGGTTCCGCCACCCGCGGCACTGGCTGACGTCGGGCGGCCTCGGCACCATGGGGTACGGCCTCCCGGCGGCGCTCGGCGCCCAGGTGGGCCGGCCGGACCGCCTCGTGGTGCTCATCGACGGCGACGGCAGCTTCGTCATGAACTCGCAGGAGCTGGCGACGGTCGTCGAGAACCAGCTGCCCGTCAAGATGGTGGTCATCAACAACGGCGGCCACGGGATGGTCCGCCAGTGGCAGGACATCATCTACGGCGGCCGGTTCCACTCGATCGACCTCTCCGCGAGCCCCGACTTCGTGAAGCTCGCGGAGGCGTACGGGGCGGTCGGGATCCGGGCCTCGAAGCCGAACGAGGTGGTGCCGGCGCTCGAGAAGGCGTTCGCGATCCCCGGGCCGGTCCTGGTGGACGTGATGGTCGACAAGAACGAGTTCTGCTTCCCGATGGTGCCGGCGGGCGGCGCGAACAAGGACATGCTGCTCGAGCGCCCGAACAAGGACGTCAAGGCCAAGGCCGCCAAGTCCCAGACGGGATTCTAGGGAGAGGGCGGTGCAGAACGGCCACACCGTCCGGAAGCACACGATCGCGGTGCTCGTCGAGAACAAGTTCGGCGTGCTCTCCCGCGTGGCGGGGCTGTTCAGCGCGCGCGGCTACAACATCGAATCGCTCTCGGTCGGAGAGACGCTCGATTCCAGCGTCTCCCGCATGACCCTCGTCGTGCGGGGCGACGAGTTCGTGCTGGAGCAGGTGGTGAAGCAGCTGCACAAGCTGATCGACGTGATCAAGGTGATCGATCTGACCCAGGAGAACCACGTCGAGCGCGAGCTGGTGCTGATACGCGTGAACGCCGAGCCGCAGCATCGGGCGGAGATCCTCCGGACGGCCGACATCTTCCGCGCGAAGGTCGTGGACGTGACGTCCACCACGTTCACGCTGGAAGCCACGGGGGACGAGGCGAAGCTCTCCGCCTTCGTCGAGCTCATGCGGCCCATGGGCATCCAGGAGGTGGTCCGGACCGGGAAGGTGGCCATCGCGCGCGGATCCAAGGCCGCGCGCCGCCGCCCGGAGGAGCCGCTCGGGAAGTCCGCCGACGCCCAGCGCCGCCGCCGGGATGCCGAGGCCAGCCGGGACCAGCGCGTGACGGGGTTCGCCGACTAGACGGCACGGGACCGAGGAGACCAGACGGATGCCAGCGAAGATCTACTACGACCAGGACGCCGACCTCTCGCTTCTTCGCGGGAAGAAGATCGCCATCATCGGCTACGGGAGCCAGGGGCATGCCCACGCGCTGAACCTGAAGGACTCCGGGCTGGACGTCGTCGTGGGCCTCTACAAGGGCTCGAAGAGCTGGCCGAAGGCGGAGAAGGACGGGCTCCGGGTCGCCACGGTGGCCGAAGCCGCCCAGATGGCCGACATCGTCATGGTCCTCCTGCCGGACCAGGTCCACCGGCAGACGTTCGAGGAGTCGATCCGGGGGGCGCTGTCGAAGGGCAAGATGCTGATGGTCGCCCACGGCTTCTCGATCCACTTCAACCAGGTCGTCCCGCCGGGCGACGTCGACGTCTCGATGATCGCGCCCAAGGCGCCCGGGCACATCATGCGCGACCTCTTCGTGCAGGGGCCGGGCGTCCCGGCGCTCCTCGCGGTGCAGCAGGACGTGTCCGGCAAGGCCCGGGACCTGGCGCTGGCCTACGGGAAGGGCGTGGGCTGCACGCGGGCGGGCGTGATCGAGACGACGTTCAAGGAAGAGACGGAGACCGATCTCTTCGGCGAGCAGGCGGTCCTCTGCGGGGGCGTGTCGGCCCTGATCAAGTCCGCGTTCGACACCCTGGTCCAGGCCGGCTACCAGCCGGAGGTCGCCTACTTCGAGTGCATGCACGAGCTGAAGCTGATCGTCGACCTCTTCTACCAGGGCGGGCTGGCCTACATGCGCTACTCGGTCTCCGACACCGCGGAGTACGGCGATTACAGCCGGGGTCCCCGGGTCATCGACGACCGGGTGCGGGCCGAGATGCGGAAGATCCTGCACGAGATCCAGACCGGGCAGTTCGCCCGGGAGTGGGTGCTCGAGAACCAGGCCAACCGCGCGAGCTTCCTGGCCACCCGGCGGGTCGAAGCGGACCACCAGATCGAGGAGGTCGGCAAGCGCCTCCGCTCGATGATGAGCTGGATCAAGCCGCCGCGCATGGGATAGCGACCGCGAGGAGTGTCTCGACGGATGCTTCCGATCGCCTCGGAGGGCTGGGGGTTCATCCTCGTGCCGCTCGCCCTGGCCGGCCTCCTGGCCTGGGTGGGCTGGCTGAAGCTGGCCGTGCTGCTCGCGGGGCTGGCGGCCTTCATGGCGTTCTTCTTCCGCGACCCCGAGCGCACCGCGCCGGCGCTCCCGGGGGCCATCCTGGCGCCGGCCGACGGCCAGGTGGTCGACGTCCGGGCCACGGGAGTGGATCCCTTCGTGGGCGACTCCCAGACGGTGTCGATCTTCCTCTCGCCGCTGGACGTGCACATCAACCGCACGCCCCTGGCCGGGCTCATCGTGGACGTCCAGTACCGGCCGGGCGCTAAGATGGCCGCCTACCGCCCGGAGGCGTCCGAGCGGAACGAGCGCACGGTCATCGCGATCCAGGGGGAAGCGGGGCGCGTCGTCGTCCGGCAGATCGCGGGCGTCCTCGCGCGCCGCATCGTCTGCCGGGTGCGGCCCGGGGACAAGCTCGGCGCCGGCGAGCGGTTCGGCCTGATCAAGTTCGGCTCGCGCACGGATCTGGTCATGCCCGCCGCGGTCCGCCTGCGAGTGCAGAAGGGTGACCGGGTGAGAGGCGGCGAGACGGTCATGGGGATGCTGCCGTGAGGCGGCGATCCTCGGGGCTTCGCCGGCGGCGCTGGTCCGAGCTGCGCGAGCGCCGCCGCCAGACGATCTTCCTTCTGCCCGGGCTCCTGACGACGGGGAACCTCCTGTGCGGGTTCTACGCGATCGTGCTCACGTTCGACGGGCGACACCAGTGGGCCGCCCTGGCGCTGTTCATCGGCATGGTCCTCGACATGCTCGACGGGAAGGTGGCCCGCCTGACCCGCACGACGACGCAGTTCGGCGTGGAGTTCGACTCGCTCGCCGATGTGATCTCCTTCGGGCTGGCTCCGGCCCTCCTCCTCTACTCGTGGGCGCTCCAGCCACTCGGGCGGGTCGGGGCGGGGGCGGCGTTCCTCTACGTGCTCTGCGCCGCGCTCCGGCTGGCGCGCTTCAACGTGCTGACCGGGGTGACGGACCGCCGCTACTTCATCGGGCTGCCGAGTCCGGGGGCGGCGGGCGTGGTGGCGGCGACGATCCTCTTCTTCGAGGAGCCGGACTTCGGGCGACCGGGGGTCTTCGTGCTGGCGTGCGCGACGTACGTGGTCGCGTTCCTGATGATCTCGAACATCCGCTACTACTCCTTCAAGGACCTGAACTTCGCGAAGCGCCATCCGTTCGGCATCCTGCTGGTGATGGCGCTGGGCATCCTCATCGTCTTCGCACACCCGGAGACGTTCGTCTTCGTGCTGTTCGGCGCGTATGCGGCTTCCGGTCCCGTGCGGTGGCTCCTGGTGCGGAAGCGCGAGCCGGCCCCGCCCCACGTGCTCCGTGAGCCCGTGCGGAGCCCGGGCCCCGGCCAGGGGTGAGACGGCCGTGCACGCGATCGCCACGAACCGGTTCATGTCGCCCGTGATTCTGGCGCGGGCCGGCGCGGGAGGGCCGTAGGTGGCCAGTTTCCGGATCGCTGTCCTGCCGGGTGACGGGATCGGCGCGGAGGTGACCGCCGAGGCCGTCCGCGTTCTCGGTGTCGTGGCGAAGGAGGGAGGGCTCGGCCTCGAGCTCGAGGAGGGGCTCATCGGGGGCGCCGCGATCGACGCCCACGGGACCCCGCTCCCCGAGCCGACCCTCGGGACCTGCCGTGAGGCCGACGCCATCCTGTTCGGCGCCGTGGGCGGCCCGCGGTGGGACCACCTCCGGCCCGAGCAGCGCCCGGAGCGGGGCATCCTCCGCATCCGGAAGGAGCTGGATCTCTTCGGCAACCTCCGTCCGGCGCGGCTCTACCCGATGCTCGTGGACAGCTCGCCGCTCAAGCGGAGCGTGGTGGAGGGCGCGGATCTCATGGTCGTCCGGGAGCTCACGGGTGGCCTCTACTTCGGCGAGCCGAGGGGCCTCGATGGGCAGGGCGCGGAGCGGCGGGCCGTCAACACGATGGTCTATACCGCGGCCGAGATCGAGCGCATCGCGGACCTGGCGTTCCAAGTGGCTCGCGGGCGGCGCCGGCGGCTCACGTCGGTCGACAAGTCCAACGTGCTCGTGGTGTCGCAGCTCTGGCGCGAGGTCGTGACCGAGGTGGGCCGAGGGTACCCGGACGTCCAGCTCGACCATCTGCTCGTCGACAACTGCGCCATGGCGCTGGTCGCGGATCCCCGGCGCTTCGACACGATCGTGACCGAGAACACCTTCGGCGACATCCTCTCCGACGAGGCGGCCATCATCGCGGGATCGATGGGCATGCTGCCCTCGGCCAGCCTGGGGCCGGCGCGAGGGGATCGCCGGCTCGGCCTCTACGAGCCCATTCACGGGACGGCGCCGGACATCGCGGGCCGGGGCATCGCCAATCCGCTTGCTGCCATCCTGTCGGCCGCGATGCTGCTGCGCTACTCGCTGGACCGCGCGGCCGACGCCGATCGGGTGGAGCAGGCGGTCGAGCGGACGCTCGCGAGCGGATTGCGGACCAAGGACATTCACACCCCCGGGACGGCCCTGGCCGGGACGGCCGAGATGGGCGATCGGGTGATCCGGGAGCTGGAGCCGCTCTACCGCTGAGGCGGAGGGCGCCGCGGCCCCGCCGAGCCGGCGGGGCGGAGGACGCGATGGCGGGGTATCGGGTGGCGGTGGTGGGGGCGACGGGGGCCGCCGGGGAGATGACGCTCCGGATCCTGGAGGAGCGCAAGTTCCCGGTCGGCGAGCTCCGGGCGTTCGCCTCCGAGCGCTCAGTGGGGAAGACCGTCGTCTTCGCGGGGGAGGCCGTCCGGGTGGAGAAGGTGACCCCGGAGGCGTTTCGCGGCGTCGAGATCGCCTTCTTCTCGGCCGGATCGGCGCAGTCGAAGGAGCATGCGCCGCTGGCGGTGCGAGCGGGCGCCATGGTCGTGGACAAGTCGAGCGCCTTCCGGATGGATCCCGCGGTCCCGCTGATCGTGCCCGAGGTGAATGCCCATGCGATCCGGGGCCACCAGGGCATCGTCGCCAGCCCGAACTGCACCACCGTGGTGACCGTGATGCCGCTGGCCCCCCTCCACCGCGCGGCCCGCATCACGCGCGTCGTCGCGACGAGCTATCAGGCCGTCTCGGGGGCCGGGGTCAACGGGGTCGAGGACCTCCGCCAGCAGACCCTCGCCTGGGCCCGGGGCGAGGCGATCGTGCCGCGCTTCTTCCCCCATCAGATCGCGTTCAACCTGATCCCGCACATCGACCGGTTCGGACCGGAGGGCTACACGGGCGAGGAGTGGAAGCTCGTGAACGAGGTCCGGAGGATCCTCGAGACCCCGGACATGCGCATCTCCCCGACGACTGTGCGGGTGCCCGTCTTCACGGCCCATTCCGTCGCCGTCAACGTGGAGACCGAGGAGAAGGTCTCGGTCGAGCAGGCGCGGGAGCTGTTCGGCCGGTTCCCCGGGCTCCGCGTGATGGATGACCCCGGAGAGGCGCGGTACCCGATGCCGCTCACCGTGGAAGGGCAGGACGACTGCGTCGTCGGGCGCATCCGCGCGGATCTGTCCCACGAGCGCGGCC
This sequence comes from uncultured Candidatus Rokubacteria bacterium, assembly GCA_963812945.1. Classification (GTDB taxonomy): domain Bacteria; phylum Methylomirabilota; class Methylomirabilia; order Rokubacteriales; family DASRDR01; genus DASRDR01. Next base: position 1,288,031 of record CAWEXD010000008.1, read on the forward strand.
TCAACTTCTGGGTCGTGGGCGATCAGCTCCGCAAGGGCGCGGCCACCAACGCCGTGCAGATCGCCGAGCTGCTCAGCGGCACGACGCCGAGCCGGTAGCCGATCGACCCCGACGCGCTGCCCGCTCGGCTCGCGCTCCTCCTGGCCTACGACGGCGCGGCCTACCACGGCTGGCAGGTCCAGCCCGGCGCGGCGACGGCGCAGGGGCGGGTCCTCGAGGCTCTTCGCCCCCTGACTCGCGGCGAGGTGCGCCTGGTCGGCGCCAGCCGCACCGATGCCGGCGTCCACGCTCTCGGCCAGGTGGCGAGCGTGGAGAGCCCGGAGCCGCTCGCCCCCCGAACGGCATTGGCCGCCCTCAATGCCCGTCTCCCGCGGGACATCCGCGTGCTGGCCGCCCGGGCCGTCCCGCCCGGTTTCGACGCGCGCCGGGCCGCGCGGCTCAAGCGTTACGGCTACCTCCTCGAGACCGGGCCCATCGCCGGGCCGTTTCTCCGGGATCGCGCCTGGCACGTCGGGCGTCCGCTCGATACGGACGCGATGACCCGCGCGCTGGCGCCCCTCCGCGGCAAGCACGACTTCGCCGCCTTCTGCGCCGCGCCGGGGCGAGGGCGGGATCCGGTCTGCGCGGTTCGCGCGGCGCGCGTCGTCGCGCGAGGGGATCACGTCGGCGTGCTGATGTCCGCCGACGCGTTCCTCCATCACATGGTGCGCAACGTCGTCGGCACGCTCGTCGAGGTGGGCCTGGGCCGGCGGCCGCCCGAATGGGTCGCGGGCGTGCTCGCCGGGCGGGACCGGCGGGCGGCCGGACCCACGGCGCCGGCCGACGGTCTCTATCTGCTCCGGGTGCTCTACTCCTGGGCCGTGTTCCCGGGCGGGCGCCACGTCCGGCCCGACCGCGGGCTCCTCACGCACGACGGCTGAGACCCGCCCTGCCCCGGGGACCGTCGACCGTACCCGGCCGCGGTATGATTCGCCTCGCCATGCGTCGGCTCGCTCCGGTGGTTCTGGCCGCGGTCGTCGCGCTGGCCGTGGTCGTGCGGATCGGCGTGGTGATGAACCGGTCGATCGACCCGGACGAGAGCCAGCACCTCCACGCGGCGTGGCTCGTGGCGCAGGGCGAGGTGCCCTACCGGGACTTCTGGGAGCACCACCTGCCGCTCTTCCACTACGGCATGGCGCCGCTCACGGTGTGGCTGGCGGACCGGCCGGAGGTGTACTTCGCGGCGCGCGGGCTGATGGTCGTGGCGGCGGCGATCGCGGTCGGGCTCACCTGGCGGCTCGCGCGGCGGCTCTCCGCGGACGGCGCGATCTGGGCGGTGGTCGTCCTGCTCTTCCTGCCGCAGTTCGCCGAAACGTCGACGGAGACGCGCCCCGACGTCCCGGCGGTGGTGGCTCACCTGGCGAGCCTGCTCGCCCTCGTCCGCTGGCGGGAGGGGCAGGGTGGGAAGTGGCTCTGGGTCGCCGGGGCCTGGCAGGGTGTGGCCCTCGCCCTGTCTCTGAAGGCGCTCTACGGGCTTGTCGGGGTCGCCCTCGTCGTGGCCGCGCTGCCGCCGACCGGCCCGGTGAGGGTAGCCGGCGCGATCGGGTCGCTCGGGAGACTCGCCGGCGGCGTGGCCGGCGTGCTCGCGCCGTTGCTCGCGGGGCTCTTCGCCGTGGGCGGCTGGGAGGCGCTGGCCGCGCTGTTCCGGGACGTCATCCTGGGCTCAGCCGGGTTCGTCGACCACGCGAAGAGCTGGCCGGCGTACGGGAGCGAGGTGGGCACCTTCCTGGCGGCCGCCGTGGGCCTTGGGCTGGTCTTCCGCGTTCGAGGCTGGGCGATCCTGCGTCACCCGGTCCACGGGACCCTGCTGGTGCCGGTCCTGACCCTCGCGATCGTGCTGTTTCTCCCGAGGACCCCGGCCGTCTACCAGCACGCCTGGCTGCCGCTCCTGCCGACGATCGCGGTGTATGCGGGGCTGGCCCTCGCCACCTTGGGAGAGTGGGCCCGGCGGAGTCCCGTGTGGTGGCCCGCCGCGCTCTCGGTGGCCACGCTCGCGGCGGCGGTGGTCGTCCCGGCCGGGGAGTCGGTCGTCTTCGCGAGCCGAAACCAGAACGCCGAGGATCTGGCCCTCATGCGCCAGCAGCTCCGGCTCGCGTGCCCGGGCGAGGCCGTCCTGGACGGGACGGCGCTCTTCGTCTTCCGGCCCGCCGCGTACCGGCACGGGGTTCTCATCCGGGGGGTCCGCGAGTGGGTCGCCCGGGGCCTCCTGCCGGAAGTGGCGATCGCCGCGGACATGCGGCGCGCCCGGGCGCCGGTCGCGCACGCCGACCGCCGGATTCAAGGGATGGTCGGGGCCGTGGCGCAGTTCCTCGAGCGCTACTACGTGCCGGGCCCGAGCGGGCTCCTGATCCTCGGGGCCGAGGTGCCCGCGTCGACCCATCCAGGGCGAGTGCCCGTCGAGCTCCTGCGGCCCGGCCCGTATCTGCTCACGTTTCCCTCGCACCTCGAGGTCGCGCTCGACGGGCAGCTCGTGAAGCCCGGGTGGCACACGCTGGAAGCGCGGCGCTACGAGATCACCTGGCACCACCAGGGCGGCACGATCCGTTTCGCGTTCGCCAGCTGTCCGGAGCGCCGGCGGCTCGGCGCGCCGGGCGCGTGACCGGGAGGTAGGCGAGCCTCAGGCGAGATGGCCGCCGTCGAGCGCCAGCGTCTGCCCCGTCACGTAACTCGCCGCGTCGGAGCAGAGGTAGACGACGGCCCCCGCGACCTCCTCGGGCTGGCCGGTCCGGCCCAGCGGCGTGCTCTTGAGGTACCAGCTGAGGTTCTCCGGGTTCTTCCAGAGCGCCTCGCTGAACCGCGTCTCGATGAGGGCCGGCGCGACGCAATTGACCCGGATCCCGAGCGGGGCAAGCTCCCGGCCGAGGACTCGTGTCAGCATGATCACGGCGGCCTTCGAGACCGAGTAGGCGCCGAGCCCCGGGCTCGCGCGGAGCCCGGCCGTCGAGGCGACGTTCACGATCGCGCCGCGCCCCGAGGGCGTCATGGCCCGGGCCGCCCGCTGCGCCGCGAGCAGATACCCCTTGACGTTCAGCGCCATGATGCGGTCCCACGCATCCTCCGGCACGTCGACCAGGGGCCCGAAGACCGGGTTCGTGGCGGCGTTGTTCACCAGGATGTCGAGGCGGCCGAAGGTCTCGAGCGCGGTGTCGAAGAGCCGGTCCACGTCGGGCCGCCGGGCGAGGTGAGCCGGCACGGCCAGCGCGCGGCGGCCCACGGCGCGCACCTCGTCGGCCACGCGCTGGAGGTCGGCTTCCTTGCGGGCGGCGATGACCACGTCCGCGCCGGCCTCCGCGAGCGCCAGGGCCACGGCGCGGCCGATGCCGCGGCTGGCGCCCGTCACCAGGGCTACCCGGCCGTCGAGGCGGAAGTCCGCAGCGGGCATGGCGACATTCAAGGCGAGTGTCACGCCAGTGTCAACGGTGGCGTGGGGCGGCGTGGGGCGGCGGGGCATGCCGAGGGCGCGGTGCGACGGTGCCGGCTCGGTTGAGCGGGGTGACGCGCGGCGCTACAATCCTGGCACTGGCTTGGCACTGGCCTGGCACTGGCCTGAGATCGGGTCGAGGATCGAACCGGGGGACTGAGGCGAGCGTGAGCCCAGCATGAGCGGCATGAGCGACAATCACCGGCTCGAACGGCGCCTGATGGCGCGGTTCGGCGAGGCGATCGGCGACTTCGGCCTGATCGAGCCTGGCGACCGGATCCTGGTCGGGGTGTCCGGGGGCAAGGACTCGTGGGCGCTTCTGAACCTCCTGCGCTTGACCCAGCGGCGGGCGCCGATCGGCTTCGATCTCGTCCCCCTGAACGTCGACCAGGGCTTCCCGGGGTTCCGCGCCGACCTGATCGAGGAGCACCTCGCGCGCGAAGGGCACGCCTTCGAGATGCGGAACGCGCGCATCAACCTCACGGTCAAGGAGAAGATCCAGCCCGGCGAGACATTCTGCTCGCTCTGTGCCCGCCTTCGGCGGGGCGCTCTCTACAAGTACGCGGACGAGCTCGGGTGCAACAAGATCGCGCTCGGTCACCACGCCGACGACTTCATCGAGACCCTCTTCCTGAACCTGTTCTTCAACGGTCAGACGAAGGCGATGCCGGCGCGGCTCCGGGCGCGCAACGGGCGCCACACGGTCATCCGGCCTCTGGTCTACCTGTGGGAGGACGAGATCGCCGAGTACGTCCGCGAGCTCGGGGCCCCCGTCGTCTGCTGCGCGTGCCCGGGCTGCAACGATCCGACCCTCCAGCGGCACCGCATGAAGCGCCTCCTCCGGGAGCTCGATCGAGCCTATCCCGGGCTCAAGCGGAGCCTCCTGGGCGCGCTCGGCCGGGTCGACCTCGGATCACTGCCGATCCCCGCCCCTCGGAACGGAGCCCGCGTGGGCGACCGGCTCCCGATCCTTTCGGGCGCGGCAGGAGTGGCGCTCGCCGCGGCGCTCGGGTCCGCGAACGGAACGGAGCCCGGTGACTGACCGTGTCCGCATCGGGACGCGAGGCAGCCAGCTGGCGCTCCGGCAGGCCGAGGAGGTCGCGGCCGGCCTCCGGCGCGCGTGGCCGGGCCTCTCCGTCGAGCTGGTGTCCATCCGCACGTCGGGCGACCACCTCGCCACGGCCCACCTCGCCGAGGTCGGCGGGAAGGGGCTCTTCGTGAAGGAGATCGACGACGCCCTCCTCGAGGGGCGCGTCGACCTCGCCGTGCACAGCCTGAAGGACCTGCCGGCCGAACGGCCGAAAGAGCTGATCCTTGCGGCGTTCCCGCCGCGGGAGGATCCGCGGGACGTGCTGGTGGCGCCCGTGGCGACGCGCATCGCATCCCTCCCGCGCGGAGCCCGGGTCGGCACGTCGAGCCTGCGCCGGAGCGTCCAGCTCCTTGCTCGACGCCCCGACGTCGCCGCCACGCCCATCCGCGGGAACGTGGACACCCGTCTCCGGAAGCTCCAGGAGGGCGAGTACGACGCGCTTATCCTGGCCGCCGCGGGGCTGCGGCGACTCGGCCTCCTCGACGGTACGGGCACCCTGCTCGAGCCCGACGAGATGCTGCCGGCCGCGGGGCAGGGGACGCTCGGCGTGGAGGCTCGGGCGGACGACGCCGGAACCCGCCGGCTGGCCGCCGTGTTGACCGACGCCGAGAGCCGCACGGCGACGCTCGCCGAGCGCGCGTTCGTCGAGGCGATCGGTGGGAGCTGCACCACCCCATTGGCGGCCTACGGTCGGCGGACCGAGACGGGGCTCAGGCTCGAGGCGTTCCTCGCAACGCCCGACGGGACACGCACGCTGCGAGACGGCGAGGTCGGCGACCCAGGGGCTCCAGAGGCGCTGGGCCGCAGCCTGGCCGAGCGATTCCTGACCGCAGGCGCTGCGGACATCATCCGAGCGGGCCAGGTCGCATGAGCAGCAATCCGCCGCCGCCGCCGCCGGCCGGCCGCCCTCTCCGGGGGCGTCGCGTGCTGGTGACACGGCCCCGGCCTCAGGCGGCGCGGCTGGCCGCGCGGCTCGAGGCCTACGGGGCGGACGTGGTCGCGCTCCCGACGATCCGGATCGAGCCGCCCGACGAGTGGGCCCCCCTCGACGAGGCGATCCGAGGGCTCGCTGGCTTCCGGTGGGTGATCTTCACGAGCGTCAACGGCGTGACGTCCTTCTGTGAGCGGCTCCGGCATGTCGGGCTCGACGCGAGAAGCGTCGTGGGCCGCCGGGTGGTGGCGATCGGGCCCGAGACCGCGGAGGCCCTTCGCGGCGCCGGGATCGAGCCGGATCGGGTGCCGGCCGAGTACCGCGCGGAGGGCTTGCTGCACGCGCTCGAGCAGGACCTTTCGCGCGGAGACGCGGTGCTGCTGGTCCGCGCCGCCGACGCTCGCGAGGTCCTGCCGCAGGAGCTCGAGGCGCGGGGGATCCGGGTGACGATCGCCCCGGCGTACCGGACCGTGCTCGTCACGGAAGGGGCCGATCGCGCCCGGGCGCTCCTCGAAGCGCGCCGGATCGACGCGGTCACCTTCACGAGCTCGTCCACGGTGCGCGGGTTCGTCGCTCTCCTCGGGCCGGCCGACGCGCGCCGGCTCCTCGAGGGCGTCGTCGTGGCGGCCATCGGGCCCATCACCGCCGAGACGGCCTCCGAGCACGGCCTCCACGTGAGCGTGATGCCCAACGAGTACACGGTCCCGGCGCTCGCCGACGCGATCGCCGGATACTTCGAGACGGCCCGGCCGGCGACGGTGCGGGGCTGATCAAGGACAGGCAGGAGGACCCCTCATGACACACCCCTTGTACCGCCCGCGCCGGCTCCGCGAGTCCGCGCTCATCCGCCGGATCGTGCGGGAGACGCGACTCGGCGTCGAGCACCTGATCCTGCCGCTGTTCGCCGTGCACGGGCGCGGCGTCCGGGAGCCGATCGGCTCGATGCCCGGCGTCTTCCGGCTGTCGGTCGACGAGCTCCTGAAGGAGGCGAAGGACGCCGCGAGCATGGGCATCCCGGCGGTCCTCCTGTTCGGCATCCCGCAGTCGAAGGACCCGCGCGGGTCCGAGGCGTACGCCGAGGACGGTATCGTGCAGCAGGTCGCGCGGGCGGTGAAGGAGACGATCCCCGACCTCCTGGTGATCACCGACGTGTGCCTCTGCCAGTACACGAGTCACGGGCACTGCGGGCTCGTCGAGGACGGGCGGATCAAGAACGACGCGAGCGTGGAGCTCCTCGCGCGGGTGGCGCTGTCACACGTCGAGTCGGGGGCCGACCTGGTGGCGCCGTCCGACATGATGGACGGGCGCGTGGGGGCGATCCGGGAAGTGCTCGACGAGTCCGGGTACACGGAGACGCCCATCATGGCGTACTCGGCGAAGTACGCCTCGGCCTTCTACGGGCCGTTCCGCGAGGCCGCCGAGTCCGCGCCCCAGTTCGGGGACCGGCGCTCGTACCAGATGGACCCCGGGAACGCCGCGGAGGCGATGCGCGAGGTCGGACTGGACGTCGACGAGGGCGCGGACATCGTGATGGTCAAGCCCGCGCTCCCGTACCTGGACGTGATCGCCCGGGTCCGCCAGGAGTTCGGGCTGCCCCTGGCGGCCTACTCCGTCTCGGGCGAGTACGCGATGATCAAGGCGGCCGCGCGCCTCGGCTGGCTCGACGAGGAGCGATGCATGCTGGAGGCGCTCACGGCGATCCGGCGGGCGGGGGCCGACCTGGTCATCACCTACTTCGCGCGAGAGGCGGCGCGGCTCCTGGAGCGCCAGCGCTTCGCGGGCTCCCTCTAGCGAGACAGATCGTGCTCGCCGTCGTCAAGGATCCGGCCAAGCGGGGCGTCGTCCTCGAGGACGTTCCGGTCCCCACCGTGGGCCCCTGGGAGGTGCTGGTCCGGGTCCGCGCGGCGGGGATCTGCGGCAGCGATCAGCGGATCTACAACGAGGTCAACCTGGGACGTCGCCGCCGCTTCATCATCGGCCACGAGATCGCGGGGGAAGTCGTCGCCGTCGGCGAGCGGGTCACCGAGGTCCGGCAGGGGGCGTCGGTGGCCGTCGAGATCTGCATCGGGTGCGGCATCTGCCGGCACTGCAAGGTGGGCCGCGTCAACCTCTGCGAGAAGCTGGAGGAGCTCGGCGTCACCGTCGACGGCGGCATGACAGAGTTCGTGGCGGTCCCGGCGCGGAACGTCCACGTGATGCCCGCTGGCCTCTCGTTCGAGGCGGCGGTGCTCGCGGACCCCCTGGCCTGCGTGATCCGGGGCCTCGAGATGATCACGGTCACCTCGGGGTCCTGGGTCGCGGTCCTGGGACCGGGTCAGATGGGCCTCTTCGCGACCCAGGTGATCAAGCGCATCCTGCGGGCCCGGGTGGTGGTCATCGGCACGCGCGCCGACCGCCTGGCCCTGGCGCGCAGCATGGGAGCCGACGAGGTCGTCAACGTGCGCGAGAAGGACGCCGTGGCCGCCGTCCGCGAGCTGACCGACGGCGGGGCGGACTTCGTCTACGAGGCGGCGGGGAACGCCGAGGCGCTGGGGCAGGGGATCGCCATGGCCCGGAAGGGCGGCTCCGTCGTGATGCTGACCGTTCACAAGCAGGTTCAGATCGACCTCGAGCCGGCGGTGCGCGGCGAGTTGCACCTGGTGGGCGCGATCTGCTACTCGTACCGGGAGTACCAGCGGGCTCTGGCGCTTCTCGCCCAGGGTCGGGTGGACGTCGAGCCCCTCACGCGCCACGTGTTCCCACTCGACCAGGCCCAGGAGGCGTTCGAGTTCGTGCTCTCGCGCCAGGGCGTCAAGGCCATTCTCGCGATCCCCGGCCCGGCGGGCGGGGACGCGGTGACGCGGTAGAGGCCCCAGCAGGGGCCGCCAAGGAGGATCCGATGGTCGCAGGTGTCCTGATCCGATGCCAGCCCCAGCAGGAGACGGAGGTGCTCGACTCCCTCCGGAAGCTGGAGGGCCTCTCGTACGTGTACCAGCTCTTCGGCCAGTACGACATGGTGGCACTCATCCGGTCGCTGGACCTGCACGCCGCCTCAGAGGTGGTCGCGCGGATCCGGGCGATCGACGGCGTGACGTACACCGAAACGCTCGTGGTTCGCCCGACTTCCTGAGGACGGACGTCACCGCGGTTCTGAACCCTCACTCGTAGGAGGTCGCCAAGTATGCTTCTCACACGGTCCCTATCGCGGTCGCTCGCCCTTGCGACGCTGGCACTCGTCGGCGTCGTGCTCGGCGCTGCGGGCTCGACGCCGGCCCAGACCCGTCAGGAGACCCTGATCCTGGCCAGCAGCATCGCGGACTACATCACGAACGACCCCAGCCGTACGTTCGAGTTCACGTCCCAGATCATCGACCGGGCGGCGTACGACACCCTCGTGACGGTCGAGCCGCCGGACATCTCGGTCGTGAAGCCGCGGCTCGCGACCAGCTGGGAGATCTCGAAGGACGGCAAGACCTACACGTTCAAGCTCCGGCCCGGGGTGAAGTTCTCGTCGGGGAATCCGCTCACCGCCCAGGACGTACGGTTCTCGCTGCGGCGGCTGAAGCACCTCAAGGACCAGCCGTCGTTCTTCATGGACCCGGTGAAGGACGTCGAGGTGGTCAACGACACTACGGTGCGGATCATCCTCACCGACCCGGACGCGTCGTTCCTGGCGGCCCTGTCCTGCGTGCCGTGCGGAATCATCGACTCGAAGACCGTGATGGCGCACGGCGGTACCGACGCCGAGGACGGCAAGGAGAAGGACAAGGCGACCGAGTGGCTGAACCAGAACTCGGCCGGGTCGGGCCCGTTCAAGCTGGTGTCGTTCGTGAAGGACGTCGAGGCGGTGCTCGAGCGGAACGCCAGCCACTGGGGCCCGAAGCCCTACTTCGCCAAGGTGATCTTCAAGCACGTGGCCAACGCGACGACGCAGAAGGAGATGGTGGAGCGGGGCGACGCCGACATCGCGCGCGACATCGATGCCGATACGGCCGCCACCATCAAGGACGGGCCGAGGATCAAGGTGGTATCGGGGCTGTCCCTCAACCTGATCTACGTGGCCATGAACACCACGAAGGAGGTCGGCAAGGAGCTCGCCGACAAGCGGGTCCGTCAGGCGATCGCGTATGCGATCGACTACGACGGCCTGATCAAGGGGCTCCTCCGCGGCGGCGCCGAGCACCCGCCGGCCAACATCCCGATCGGGATCCTGGGCGTGGACAAGAACCTTGCGCGGAAGCGGGATGTCGCCAAGGCGAAGCAGCTCCTTGTGGAAGCCGGGCACCCGAACGGCTTCGAGGCCAAGCTGAACTACTGGACGCGTCCGCTCCAGGGCGTGTCGAACGAGCCCCTGGCGGCCAAGATCCAGGCCGACCTTGCGGCGGTCGGGGTGAAAGTCACCCTCGAGCCGAAGGAGTTCTCGGTGATCGTCCCAGAGTACCGGGCGGCCAAGGTGCAGATGATCATCGCCGAGTGGACGCCTGACTACCTCGATCCGCACCCGTGGGCGGACGCCTTCTACAAGAAGGGAGGGCCCGTCAGCAAGCGGGTGGTCTACGACAACCCCAAGATGAACGACCTGGTCTCGAACGGCGCTCGCGAGACCGATGCCAAGAAGCGCGCCCAGATCTACGGGGACGTCGTGAAGCTGGCGATCGAGGACATGCCCTACGTGCCGATGATCCAGGCGAAGGTCTCCTTCGCCTTGGCGCCAAGCCTCAAGGGCTTCACGTACCACCCCGTCTGGTTCGTCACCCTGGCGAACCTTTCGCGGTAGCGTCGGGATGGGGGGTGGCTCTCAGGGGAGGGCCGCCCCCCTCGCTTGTCCGGCTGACCGCGCCCTCTGATTCCCATGCTTCTCACCTACCTGGCACAGCGGCTGGCGCTGACGATCGTCGCCTTTGTCGGGGTGGTGGTCGTGGCGTTCCTGGTGGCGCACATGGTACCGGCCGATCCCCTGGCGGCTGTGCTGAGCGACCAGGCGACCAAGGACCCCGCGGTGCGGGAAGCGTACATGAAGCGATGGGGGCTCGATCGCCCGGTCCCTGAGCAGTTCGTCCGATACTTGACCAACGTTCTGCGGGGGGACCTTGGCGAATCGTTCACGACTCGGCGGCCGGTGCTGCAGGACCTCAGGCAGTTCCTCCCGGGAACGGTGGAGCTCGCGGTCACCGCCCTGGCCGTGAGCCTCCTGTTCGGGGTGCCGCTCGGGATCTGCGCGGCGCTGGGTCACAACCGCTGGGTCGATCACCTGGCCCGCGTGGTGTCCCTGGTTGGCGCGGCGGCGCCGATCTTCTGGACGGGCCTGATCGCCCTCCACGTCTTCTACTACCGTCTCGAGTGGGCACCGGGGCCAGGCCGACTCGACACGCACCTCCAGCTGCCGCCGGTCGTCACCGGCTTCGTCCTGGTCGACAGCCTGCTGATCGGGGACGGCGAGCGCTTCGCCTCGGCGCTCCGGCATATCGTCCTGCCGGCCCTCGTGCTGGGGTGGTTCATCATGAGCATCGTCTCGCGAACGACCCGGGCGGCGTTGCTCGAAGTGCTGAGCGCGGACTACGTGCGGACGGCGCGGGCGAAGGGACTGCGGGAGACCGTGGTTGTAAGTGTGCACGCTCTCCGCAACGCCCTGATCCCCGTTGTGACGGTCACTGGCCTCAACTTCGCGAGTTTCCTGTCGGGCGCGGTCCTCACTGAGACCGTGTTCTCGTGGCCGGGTATCGGGCGCTACGCGGTTACCGCGGCCGTGCGACTCGACTATCCGGCGATCCTCGGGGTCACGATGATCACCGCCGTCGTGTACCTCGCGGTCAACTTCCTGGTCGACATTCTGTACGGGATTCTCGACCCCCGGATCCGGGTCGCGTGATGGGCCCACCCGCCGTGTCCCTTCCCCGCGCGGAGACGGTGGCGCTTGCGCATCAGACTGCCGGGACGACGGTACGAGGGAACCGGGCGCTCACGATCGGGGTCGTGATCGTCGGAGTGTGGCTCCTCGCGGCGGTGGCGGCTCCGCTGATTGCCCCCCAGAGCCCGGTCCACGTGGACGTGATGAACCGGCTGCAGGCGCCGAGCCTGGGACACCTGTTCGGCACGGACGAGGCCGGGCGGGACAACTTCTCGCGCATCGTCTACGGCGCCCGCATCTCGATCCCGGCGGCGCTCGGTGTCATCGTGATCGCCACGATCGTGGGAAGCGCGATCGGCGCAGTTGCCGGGTACGCCGGCGGGCGCGTGGACGAGATCCTGATGCGCGTCGTGGACGTGGTGCTCGCGTTCCCGTCGATCCTCCTGGCGATGGCCATCACCGCCGCCTTGGGGCTCGGGCTCAAGCACGCGATGCTCGCCATGATCCTCGTGTGGTGGCCGGAGTTCGCCCGTCTGATGCGCGGCCAGGTCCTGGCGACCAAAGAAAACGACTACGTGACGTCGGCGAGAGCGCTGGGCGCCGAGACCTGGCGAGTCCTGGGCGTGCACGTGATCCCGAACGCGCTCGCCCCGATCGTGGTCAAGGCGACCCTCGACATCGGGAACGCGATCGTCCTCATCGCCGCGCTCTCGTTCCTCGGCCTTGGCGCGGTGCCCCCCGAGCCGGAGTGGGGAGCCATGATCGCGGCGGGCCGGGCGAAGTTCGAGTACTGGTGGGTGGGGACGTTTCCGGGACTTGCAATCCTCTCGGTGGTCTTCGGGTTCAACTTCCTGGGAGACGGGCTCCAGGACTGGCTGAACCCGCGCCTCAGAAACGACTGATCTGCAACGGACCCGGGACCACGGGCGCTTGCCCGGGCCCCTGACCGCGCCGGGTCGAGCGCCCCCCGTCCTTGACGCTCCTCGCATGCGGTCGGTACACTCCATTCTTGACCGGATATGCGAATTTCAGCGAAGGGCGAGTATGCCATCCGGGCCCTCCTCGATCTTGCCGTCCATCACGGCGAGGGTCTGGTGCCCATCCAGGAGGTGGCCCGCCGTCAGGGGATCCCCCAGCGTTACCTCGAGCAAGTCCTCCTCCTCCTCAAGCGCGCGGGCTTTCTGGAATCCAAGCGCGGCTCGGCGGGGGGCTACCAGCTCGTCCGCGCTCCCGGGGCGATCTCGGTGGGGGAGGTGCTGCGGGCGGTCGAGGGGCGGCTGACGGCCCTGGAGGTCGCGGGCCGAAACCGGAGCGGCGCCGATGACGGCGCGTCGTCGGACCTCGAGCCTCTGTGGCGGGAGATCTCGAGCGCGGTGGAGACGGTGATCGACCGCACGACGTTCGGCGACCTCGCGGAACAGGTGAAGGCGCGGCAGTCGCCCGGGCGCGCCGTCTACCACATCTGAGCTCCGGAGGGTCAGGGGAAGCCATGGCCGGACGGCCTCGCATCGCCGACAGCGTGCTCGACCTGATCGGCAACACCGCGCTCGTCCGGCTGAACCGCCTGCCACCTTCGGGCAGCGCGACGATCCTGGCCAAGATGGAGTCGCAGAACCCCGGGGGGAGCGTCAAGGACCGGATCGCGCGCTCCATGATCGAGGACGCGGAGAAGAAGGGCACGCTCCGGGCGGGCACGACGCTGGTCGAGCCGACCAGCGGGAACACGGGGATCGGGCTGGCGATCGTCGCGGCGGTCAAGGGCTACCGCCTGATCCTCACCATGCCCGAGGACATGAGCGTCGAGCGGCGCCGGCTCCTCGCGCGGCTCGGGGCCGAGCTGGTCCTCACGCCGGCGATCGAGGGGATGACGGGCGCCGTGTTCGCGGCGCAGGAGCTCTGCGAGTCGAACCCCGGCTACGTCATGCTGCAGCAGTTCGAGAACCCGGCGAACCCGGACGTCCACCGCCGGACCACGGCCCTCGAGATCCTCGAGGCCACGGGCGGGAAGCTGGACGCCTTCGTGGCGGGCGTCGGGACGGGCGGCACCATCACGGGCGTCGGCGAGGTGCTGCGGCAGCGGGTCTCCCGGGTCCGGATCGTGGCCGTCGAGCCGGCGCGGTCCCCGGTGCTCTCGGGGGGCCACTCGCGGGTCCACGGGATCCAGGGGATCGGCGCGTCGTTCGTCCCCGGGATCCTCAACCGCGAGGTGATCGACGAGGTCGTCCAGGTCAAGGACGAGGACGCCATGACCACGGCCCTCCGGCTGGCGCGCGAGGAGGGGCTCCTCGTGGGGATCTCGGCCGGCGCCAACGTGTGGGCGGCGCTCGGGGTGGCGGAGCGTCTCGGCGCCGGGCGCACGGTCGTGACGCTTCTTCCCGACACGGGCGAGCGGTACCTCAGCGTCCCATTGGAGGCCGCGGAGCGGTGAAGGGATCGGGGAAGGCCGGACGATGGGGGTGAGCGTGTACGTCCCGACGCCGTTCCGGCGCGCCACCGGCAACGAGGGGCGTGTCGACGTGGAGGCGGCCGACGTGAAGGCGCTGCTCGAGACCCTGGAGGCCCGCTTCGAGGGCCTGCGCGGCCTCATCCGGGACGAGGCGGGCCAGGTCCACCACCACGTGAACCTGTACGTGAACGGGGAGGAGATCGGGAGCCTCCAGGGGCAAGCGACCCGGCTCGAGCCCGGGGACGAGGTGTCGATCATCCCGGCGCTCGCCGGAGGCCTGTGAGACCCCTCCTCACGCCCGGCGAGCTGGAGGCGATCCAGCGCCACGCGGAGGCCGACTACCCCGCGGAGTGCTGCGGCGTGGTGCTCGTCCGCTCGGCCAACGAGCCGGAGCGCCGGCTCCTCGCGTGCCGGAACATCCAGGACGAGCTCCACGCGAAGGACCCCCAGCGGTTCCCGCGCACCGCGCGCACCGCCTACTACATCGCCCATCCGGACCTGCTCGAGATCGGCCGCCGGGAGTCCGAGGGATTCGAGGTCCGGGTGATCTACCACTCGCACGTGGATGCCGGCGCGTACTTCTCCGAGACCGACCGCCAGAACGCGATGGTCGACGGCACGCCCGCCTATCCGACGGCCACCTACGTCGTGGTGGGCGTGTCCCAGGGGCGCGCGGCCGAGACCCGCGCGCACCGCTGGAGCGCCGAGAAGGCCGAGTTCGTGGAGACCCCGCTGGTCGTAGGCGAGCACGCGATCCGGGCAGAAAACCGTTGACGGGTCTGGGACCCGCTGCTATCATCCGCCCTGCACTTGTGAAAGAACGTACTTGCCTTCTCGGCCCGACCTGACCAGGCGCGGGCCCATCCGGCAGGCGGAGAGCGAGACGAGGACGGAGCGGATGCGGGTCCGCGTGCGGGAAGTGCTCGCCAGCCTCATCCTCTCCCTTGCGGCAGCATTCCTGTCGGGTCACGCCGTCACTCCCGCGAGCGCCCAGGCCCCTATCGCTCCCGCTCCCAAGCAGCCGATCCTCTTCAGCCACAAGATCCATGCGGGCGACTTCAAGATGGACTGTCAGTACTGCCACGCCGACGCCCGGCGCTCGACCTTTGCGGGGCTGCCGTCCGTCAAGCGCTGCATGGGCTGCCACCAGATCGTCGCCTCGAAGGATCCGGAGCTCCAGAAAGAGGTCGAGAAGCTGAGAGCCCTCTGGAAGGACGGGAAGCCGGTCGAGTGGGTCCGGGTCCACAAGGTGGCCGGGTTCGTGTACTTTCCCCACAAACGACACGTGCAGAACGGCCTGGCCTGCCAGCAGTGTCACGGCGAGGTCCAGACCATGACCGAGGTCGCCCAAGTGGCGCCTCTCAGCATGGGCTGGTGCGTCTCCTGCCACGCCGAGCGCAAGGGCCCACTCGATTGCGTGGTCTGCCACCACTGATGGAGCGCCACGGGATGGACAGAGCGCCGGACGGGCAGGGCACGGCAAGCGGCGTGGACCGGCGGGGCTTCTTCCGGATCGTGGGCGCCAGCGGCGCGGCGGCGGCGGCTGCCGGTTGCGGCCCGACGACGGAGGCCATCCTGCCCTGGGTCATCCCGCCGGAGCACCTCGTGCCGGGCGTGGCGACCTGGTTCGCCACCGTGTGCCGCGAGTGCCCGGCCGGCTGCGGGGTTCTCGCGAAGGGCCGCGAGGGGCGCGTCGTGAAGCTGGAAGGGAACCCCGACCACCCGGTCAGCCGGGGCACCCTCTGCGCGCGGGGTCAGGCGAGCCTGCTCACGACCTACGATCCGGACCGCGTCCCGGGCCCGCGCCTTCGCGAAGGCGAGACCTGGAAGGCGGTGTCCGTCGCCGACGCCGAGAAGCTCCTCGTCGAGAAGATCACCGCCGCGCGCCGGGCCGGGCCGGGCCGGATCGCCATGCTGACCCAGCTCGAGACGGGGAGTCTGGGACGCCTGATGGACGACTGGCTCAAGGCCGTCGGGGGCCGCGCCCGGGTCGCGTACGAGCCGTTCGCCCACGAGGATCTCCGGGCGGCGAGCCGGGCGGTGTTCGGCGTCGACGCGATCCCGCACCACGTGTTCGAGGAGGCCCGGACGATCCTGTCTCTCGGCGCCGACTTCCTCGAGACCTGGATCTCGCCCGGGGAATACACCGGGACGTTCCGCCGTGCGCGGGCTCTCCGTGACGGCCACACGGCGCACGTGATCCACGTCGAGCCGCGGTACTCGATGACCGCCGCGAACGCCGACGAGTGGATCCCGAGCGCGGCGGGCAGCGAGGCGGCGATCGCGCTGGCTCTCCTGCGGCTCGTGCTCGACGCGCGCCAGACGTCGGGCCTCGCGCCGAAGGAAATCGTGGCCCTGGCCGCGGTCGCCCGGAGCGTCGACGTGGAGGCGGCGGCCAAGCAGAGCGGGGTTCCCGTCGCCGCCCTCCGGCGGATCGCCGAGGGCCTGGTGAAGGGCGGGCCGAGCCTCGTGGTGGCGGGCGGGGTGGCCGCCGGCGGGGCGAGCGGCACCGACGCGGCGACCGCGGCCCTCCTCCTCAACTACGCTCTCGGGAACGTGGGTCGGACGGTCCGCTTCGGGCCGAACTCCACCCTGGCGCGGACGAGCCGCTACGCGGACGTGATCGCCCTCGGGCGGGCCATGGCCCAGGGTGAGATCGCCGTCCTCATCGTGAAGGACGCGAACCCGGCGTTCACGCTCCCGGCAAAGGCCGGCTTCGCGGAGGCGATGGCCAAGGTGCCGTTCGTGGTCAGCCTGTCGGGCCATCTCGACGAGACGACGGCCCGCGCCCACCTGGTCGTTCCCGACCTGACGCCGCTCGAGTCCTGGGGGGACCACTCGCCTCGCGAGGGTGTCTGGGGGCTCATGCAGCCGGCCATGGGCCCGGTGCCGAAGATCGGGCACACCAACCCGGACGTGCTCGATCTCCCACAGTTGAAGGCCGTGCGCGATGCCCTCGGGCAGAAGGCGCCCGAGTCGTTCCCGGGCATCGACACGAAGGCGACCGGTGACCTCCTGCTGGACACCGGCCGGGCGCTCGCGCCTGGGTCGGAGAAGAACGTCTTCCAGGCGAAGACGTTCGCCGACCATCTCCGCGAGTCCTGGCGCACGCTGGCCAAGAGCGCGGCTCCCAAGGCGTCGTTCGAGACGTTCTGGGAGGAGGCGCTCCGGCGTGGCGGCTACTGGGCGGACGTGCCCGTCACCAAGGTGGGGCTCCAGCCGGGCGTGTCGGCGCTGAAGCTCGCCCCGGCGGCGCCGGCCCTCGAAGGGGGCGCGAGCGATCCCGTCCTCCTGGTCGTCCCCTCGTCGCGCTACTACGACGGCCGCAGCGCCAACAAGGTATGGCTCCACGAGGCGCCGGATCCCATGACCCAGGTCGTGTACGGGAGCTGGGTGGAGGTGCCAGCGGAGACCGCCCGGGGCCTGGGTGTCCAGAGCGGGGACGTCCTGCGGGTCGAGTCCCCCCACGGGGCGATCGAGGCACCCGCGTTCGTGTCGGAGACCCTGGTGGCGGGCACCGTGGCGATCCCCACGGGGCTGGGGCACACGGCCTACGGGCGCTTCGCCCAGGGTCTCGGCCAGAGCCCGTACACGCTGCTCCCCGCCGAGCCGGCCGCGGCCTCGGGTGGGCGGCGATGGCTCGGCGTGCGCGTCCGCCTCCAGAAGACGGGCCGGCGCGAGAAGCTCGCCTCGCCCGCCGGGGTGACGGAGGTCGACCATTCGCGGGAGATCTTCGAGACGATCGGCCTCGCGGAAGCGGCGAAGCTCGAGCGCGGAGGGAAGGCGCCGGAGCACGCGAACCTGCCGTCGATGTACCCCGACCTCAAGTACCCGCAGAACCGCTGGGGGATGTCGATCGACCTCGACGCCTGCACCGGGTGCCAGGCCTGTGTCGTGGCGTGCCAGGCGGAGAACAACGTCCCGTCCGTCGGCAAGGGTGACATCGACTACGGGCGGAGCCTCCACTGGCTCCGCGTGGAGCGCTGGTGGGACCGCGGGCACGGGGGCGGCGCGGCCAAGGGCCACGCGGGCACGGGATTCGGCGTCGGCCTGGCGCACGCCGCCGACGCGCCACGGACGGACCGGCCACGCGCGCGGTTCCTGCCGATGCTCTGCCAGCACTGCGAGGTGGCGCCGTGCGAGCCGGTGTGCCCGGTCTTCGCCGCCTACCACACCGCGGACGGCCTCAACGCGCAGGTCTACAACCGGTGCGTGGGGACCCGCTACTGCGGCAACAACTGCCCGTACATGGTCCGGCGGTTCAACTGGTACCGGTACGAGTGGCCGGCGCCGATGAACCTGCAGCTGAACCCCGACGTGGCGGTGCGCGACCGCGGCATCATGGAGAAGTGCACGATGTGCGTCCAGCGCATCATCGCGGGGCGCGATCGGGCCCGCGACGGGGGCCGTCTCCCGCTGGACGGCGAGATCCAGACCGCCTGCCAGCAGACGTGCCCCGCGCAGGCGATCACCTTCGGTGACCTCAAGGACGGCGAGAGCCGCGTCTCGCGGCTCTCGGGCTCTCCGCGCGGGTACCACGTGCTGGGGGAGCTCGGGACGCGGCCGGCGGTGACCTACCTGAAGAAGATCGTCCGGGAGGCGCACGCGTGAGCGCCCGATCCGACGTCCCGGCCCCGGCCCGGCCGATCGCGGGCGGAGCGTCTCCCACCTTCGCCGACGTCAACCGCGACGTCCTCCGGACGCTCGAGCCCCCGGGGTCCGCCTACTTCGGCTGGATGTCCCTGGTCGCCCTCATCCTCGCCGGCGGGATCTTCTGCTGGCTCCTCCAGATCTACTTCGGGATGGGGATGGCGGGGAAGCGCAACCCGCAGATGTGGGCGCTGTACATCACGACGTTCGTGTTCTGGATCGGCATCGGCCACGCGGGCACGCTGATCTCCGCCATCCTGTACCTGTTCCGGGCGAAGTGGCGAACGTCGATCTACCGCGGGTCCGAGGCGATGACCATCTTCGCGGTCCTGACCGCGGGGCTGTTCCCCGTGGTTCACGCCGGCCGCATGTGGATCGTGTACTGGCTGATCCCGTACCCGAACGAGCGGTTCCTGTGGCCGAACTTCCGGTCGCCGCTGGTCTGGGACGTGTTCGCGATCTCCACGTACCTGACCATCAGCGCGGTGTTCTTCGTCGTGGGCCTCGTGCCCGACGTCGCGGCGCTGCGCGACGCCTCGACCGGCCTGAAGCGCCGCATCTACGGGGTCATGTCGCTGGGCTGGCAGGGCACGGACCGGCAATGGCGCCACTACCGGCGCGCCTACGGCCTCTTCGCGGCCCTCGCGACCCCGCTCGTCGTGTCGGTGCACAGCGTGGTGTCCTGGGACTTCGCGATGGCGCTGGTTCCCGGCTGGCACTCGACCCTGTTCGCGCCGTTCTTCGTCGACGGCGCCATCTTCTCCGGCTTCGCGATGGTGCTGGTCCTCCTGATCCCCATGCGGTACCACTTCAACCTCTACGCGTACATCACGGACCGGCACCTCGACAACATGGCGAAGCTCATCCTCGTCACGGGGCTGGTGCTGACCTACTTCTACGCGTGCGAGGGCTTCATCGCCTGGTACAGCGGCGAGCACATGGAGCGGGCGTCGTACCTCTTCAAGTGGGTCGGCACCTACGCGCCCTGGTGGTGGCTCCAGATCTTCTGCAACAGCGTCGCGCCCCTCGTGTTCTTCTGGAAGCGGGCGCGAACGCACATCCCGACGCTCTACGTCGTGTCGATCCTCGTGCTGATCGGGATGTGGTTCGAGCGCTTCAACATCATCGTGCCCGGCCTGGCCCACGGCTTCTATCCGTACACCTTCGGCACCTACGTCCCGACCCTCGTCGACAGCGGCATCATCATCGGCAGCTTCGCGTGGTTCTTCATCCAGTTCCTCGGCTTCATCAAGGTGATGCCCTCGGTGTCCATCGTCGAGGTGAAGGAGACCATCCCGCATCCGGTGCGGGACGGGCACGCCCACTGATGGCCGCCTCGACGGTCCTCGGCATCTTCGAGCACGTGGACACCGCCACCCGGGCGATCCGGGAGCTCCGGGCCCGCGGGATCCGCTCGATCGCGGCCTACAGCCCGGTGCCGCTCGACGAGTTCGAGGAAGCGCTGACCGGGCACGGGCTGCCGCGGAGCCCGGTGCGCCTCTTCACCCTGGTCGGGGCCCTGACGGGGACGGCCGCCGGATTCGCGCTCACGATCTGGACCGCGCTCAAGTGGAACCTGATCACCGGCGGGAAGCCGGTCGTGTCGATCCCGCCCTTCGTGGTGATCGCCTTCGAGCTGACGATCCTCCTGGGCGGGCTCTGCACGCTGCTCGGGCTCCTCGTGACCGCGAAGCTGCCGACCTTCCGGATCTCGCCGCGGTACGACGCGCGGTTCAGCGTGGATCGCTTCGGCGTCGAGGTGGCATGCGAGCCGAGCGAGCGCGCCGCCGTCGAGACCCTCCTCCGGAGCGCGGGCGCCGAGGAGGTCCGGACGTGAAGTGGGTGTTCCTGCTCTCGATGCTCGTCGTCGGGGCCGTGGCCGCGGTCATGGGCGGGGTCGTGGCCTACCGCTGGATGACCAGCATGCAGAACGACGTCAAGCTGGTCCCGGGCCAGATCACGATGAGCCAGCCGCCGGGCACGGTCCCGCGGGAGGGCGCGGAGCTGGTCGTCGCGCGCGAGGTCTACGCGACGCGGAAGAACCCGATCGCGCCCGACGCCCCGTCGCTAGCGCGCGGGCAGATGCTCTACGACATCTACTGCACGCCCTGCCACGGAGCGAGCGGCAAGGGCGACGGGCTCGTCTCGCCCCGATTCATTCCGGCGCCGGACCTGACGAGCGCGGCGGTGCAGGCGAAGACCGACGGCCACTTCTCGTACTACATCGGGTTCGGCGGCGCGATCATGCCGGCGTACGGCGAGGCGCTCTCGGTCGCGGACCGGTGGGACATCGTGAACCACATCCGCGCGCTGGTGAAGAAGTGACGACGGTGGCGGGCGGGCGGGGCGCGGAAGGGAAGAGCAGGCTGATCCTCGGGGGCCTGATCGCCCTGGGGGCGGTGAGCTTCGTCGTGGCCCTGGCCGGCGGCGCCGGCGCGCACGCGTGGGCGCTGTTCCTCGTCAACCTCCTCTTCTGGTCGGGGCTCGCGGCGGCCGGTCCCGCGATCGCGGGCATCTTCGAGCTGACCGAGGCCCACTGGGCGGCGAGGCTCCGGCGGATCGCCACCACGACCGTGGCGTTCATGCCGGTGTCCTTCGTGCTCTTCCTCTTGCTCCTGGTGGGCATGCGGGCGCTCTATCCGTGGGTCACGGAGCCGATCCCGAAGAAGGCCGCGTGGCTCAACGCGCCGTTCTTCGTGCTGCGGACGGTCGTCGGGGTGGGGGCGCTCTACTGGGTGAGCGTGCGGTTCGCGAGGGCCGTCCACAGCTCTTCGGCGGGCGCCGCCGAGGACCCGGGCCGCGCGGAGCGCGCGCGCCTGGCGGTCTGGCTCCTCTTCCTGTTCGTGATCGTGGGGTCGCTCCTCGGCTACGACCTGGTGATGTCGCTCGACCCCCACTGGTTCAGCGGCCTCTTCGGCGGATACGTCGTCGTGGGGATGCTCTACTCCGGGTTCGCGTTCCTCGTGCTCCTCACCGGGCTCTACAGCTTCGGCCGGCCCGGGTGGGTCATGCCGCCCAAGGAGATGCAGGATCTCGCCAAGCTCGTCTTCGCGACCTCGATCCTGTGGATGTACTTCTTCTGGTCGCAGTACCTGGTCATCTGGTACGGCAACGTGCCGATCGAGACGCGCTACGTGCTGGCGCGGTTCTTCGCGGACCCCTGGCGCAGCCTGGCGATCGTCGCCTTCTTCATCGGCTGGGTGATCCCGTTCTCCTACTTCCTCGGCCGGCTCACCGGGCGGCCGCCGGAGGGGCACCGGGTCCTGGTCGTGATCTCGTGCCTCTCCCTGGCCGCGATGTTCATCGAGCGGATCGTGCTCGTGCTCCCCTCCACGCTCCACGGGGACGCGCGGCCCTACGGCGCGGGCGACGTCGTCCTCGCCCTCCTGATGACGCTCGGGTTCGGGGCGCTCTTCGCGCTCTCGTACCGCGTCTTCGTGCCCCGGTTCGGCCTGACTTCGCGTAGCTAGGCGCCGCGCTCGGCCGCGGAGCGGCCCCGCCGCCCGCCGCACCAGGGTACTATCCTTTCGCGGATGAGCACGTCACCGATCCGCCGTGATGCGGAGCCGTCGGGCGAGGCTTCGCCTCCCGATGCGTGCGTGCGGCTGGCCCCCCGGGACGGAACGGCGCCAGGGGTCCGGTTTCACCGCGGCGCTCATGCGCCGTTCGCGATCCGCTGGTTCGGCACAACCGCGCTCGTCGGCCACCTGAGACACCTGGTCGCGGTGGCTGCGGCCAGCCAGCAGCTGGACCTGCGCGACTGGATGCGGCCGGAGGGCGCGGCGCAGCTCCTCGACCGGGTGAGCCGCGTCCTGGGGACGCCGGAGGCCGGCGGCTCGCTGGCCGAGCGCCTCGGGCGCGAGGTGTGGATCGACTTCGTCGCCGACACCGGGGACGACTCCGACCTGAGTGCGGCCGTGGGGCGGATGCTCTTCTCCGAGTACGCGCTCGACGGGGAAGGCGTACGGCGACTGCCCCGGGGAGACGTCCTCATCTGCGGGGGCGATACCGCGTATCCCCTGTCGAGCGGGAACGAGCTCGAGCGCCGCCTGCTAGGGCCCTGGAACGCCGTCCTGCGGGAGCGCGCGCCCGACGGCCGAGCCCGCGTGCTGCTCGGCATCCCCGGCAACCACGACTGGTACGACGGCCTCGACGGCTTCGGGCGTCTCTTCCGCCGGAGCCCGCTCGAAGACCTGCCGGAGTCCGTGGCCGCCGCGCTCCCGCCGGAGTCGCGGAACGTCCTGGGGGAGCGCGTCGAAGGCGCCTTGCTCCGGCACCTCCACGTCGACGAGCTCGCCGAGACCCTGCGCCTGGCCGGCGAGGCGTGGGAGGCGCTCGCGGCGATCGCGCTGGGCTCCACCGTGCGGAAGGCGCGTCGCCTCGTGCTCGAGGGGTACCGAGCGGTCCAGGAGGCGTCCTTCTGGGCGCTGCCGCTCGCGCCGGGGCTCGACCTCTGGGGCGTCGACCGCCAGCTGCGGAGCGCCGACTTCCGGCAGCGCGTCTTCTTCGCCCAGCGCGGGGCCGAGGCCCAGACCCCCCGGAAGGTGCTCGTGGCGCCGGATCCCGCCCTCGCCTACGGGGAGCCCAACGAGCCGGGGATGGAGATCCTGCGGGCGTGTCACCTGTCCCTGGAGACGAGCCGCACCCTCTATCTGACGGCCGACGTGCACCACTACGAGCGCCAGGCCGTGGGGGAGTCGTTGCACGTCATCGCCGGGGGCGGCGGGGCGTTCCTGCACGGGAGCCGGATCGCCCCCGCAGCGGGAAGCGCCCCGCCCGTCGTGGTCTACCCCGACAAGAAGGTCAGCCGGCGGCTGGCGTTCGGGATGCCGCTTCAGCTGGCCCTCGGGACCGCGGGCTTCCTGCCCCATGGCGTCTTCGCGCTCCTCGCCATGATCGACATCGGCGCCTTGCGGCGCGGGCCGGTCCTCGGCGCGACGGTCGTGGTGCTGGGCACGCTGGCCGCGATCGTCGCGCTCAGCTTCACCGTGCGCGCCCGCGCGGTGCGACCGGCGGCGACGTGGGGCATCGCGGTTCCCTTCGGTCTGGCCCTGGGCCTCCTGCCGACTGGCCTCTACTCCACCCTGCCGCGCACGTTGGCCTGGCTCGAGGTCGTCAAGCCCGTCGTGGCGTACGCGTTCCTCGCGAGCTTCCTCCTGGGTCTCTTCCTGCTGGTGCTCGCGCTCGTGGGTCTCGAGCACCACCAGGCCTTTGCCGCGCTCGGCCACCCCGGCTTCCGCCACTTCGTCCGGCTGTGCGTGCACCCGTCCGGCCGGATCGAGGGCTTCGTCATCGGCAAGGACGACCCGCTCGGGAAGGGGCCGCCCGTCCTCGTCGACCGCTTCGCCTGGGACTGAGCAGGGTCCGGCGCCAATCGGCCGGCCCGATGGGGAGGTCCGTTGACGGCAGATCGCGCGGTGAGTAGCGTGTGTCTGGGCAGCGGCCCATTCTCCGCATTCGGCCCTCAGGACTCGCGGCACGGCGACAGCGCGCGAGGGGCGCCGGACGAGACGACGGGCGCCCGAGGCTGCTCGGCGGCCGGGAGGAGACCACTCTGCGATCGGGAAGGAAGGGCGTCACCCGGCTCGGGTCGGCGCGGCGCCCGCCCCGTCGGATGACCGTGCGCGGGTGGTCCTGGGCTCTCCTCGCCCTTCTCGGCGCGCTGGCCGGCTGCGGCGCCGACGACGTCACCTGGACCATGATGCCCGCGCCCGTCATCGTGAAGGACCCGCGGCTCGACTTCGCCCGCCGCGTCTCCCCGGCGGACCGCGACACCGACGTCCGCGTCCTCTACGCCACCACGCGCGCGCCCGCCCCCGCCGGGGCTCGCGAGCGTTACTCGGCAAGCGCCGGCGATGCGGTGCGGCTCGGCCTGTCGGGGGTCCAGCTCGGCCAGCCCGGGTGGTCGTTTGCCGAGCTCGCCGCGTCGGACCGCGTGAGCAGCGTCGACGCGCTACGCCCGGCCCGGGTCACCGCGGTCGAAGAGTTCGGGGTGATGGGGAGCGACGCCGACCGCGCCTTCATCGCCGCCATCGACCGCCAGGTCATCGCCTCGCCCACGGGGGAGGCGGTGATCTACGTCCCCGGTTATCGGGTCACCTTCGACCAGATGATGGTGTTCATGGGGAGCTGGGCTCACTACCTCGGGCGCTCGGCGGCGGTCGTGACGTTCAGCTGGCCCAGCGGGACCCGCGTGTGGAACTACTTCCTCGACTGTCGGCGCGCTCGCGCCTTCATCCCGGACATCGAGCGCCTCATCGCCCTGGTCGCGGAGAAGACCCAGGCCCGTCGCCTGAACCTGGTCGCGTTCAGCTGCGGCTCGCCGCTGCTGGCCGAGGCGCTCGTGCGGCTCAGGCAGCGGCATCCTGCGGAGGATCACGCGGCGCTCCAGCGGCGGTACCGCATCGGCAACGCGCTCTTCATGGCCGCAGACATCGACCTCCAGACGTTTGCCCGGTCGCATCTGCCCGCCCTGTCGGACGTCGCGGTGCGCACGCAGGTGTACGTGTCGGAGGACGACGGGGCTCTGAAGTGGGCGGCCAAGCTGGCGCGCGCCTCGCGTCTGGGACGCCCGAACCTCGGCGAGCTGACGCGCGAGGACCTGGCGACGCTCGCCGGCAACGAGCGGCTGGTGGGCATCGACGTCGCCGGCGTGTACGGCGCGCACGAGCTCGGCGGGATGCGCGGCCACGGGTACTTCTTCGCCAACACTCGCGTCTCCACCGACGTCCTCCTGTCGATGATCTATCCCTTCGACCCGGCCTCGCGCGCCCTGGTTCACGGGCCGGGCCGGGGGATGTGGACCTTCCCGGACGACTACCCTCAACGCATCGGCGACGCGGTGTACCAGAAGGCGCCGGCGCTGCGTCGCGGATGAGTCGCGCCACTCTGGCATCCCGATGATGGCCACTTGCGCGCGCCGCGGCCACCGCCCGCTCACGCTCGTCGCGGCGATGTGCCTCCTGGCCGGGTGCGGGGGATCGGCGCTCTCCATCCCCAGGCCGACGGACCAGCTCCTGCCCCCGCCGCCGCAATCCGCGCTCGAGCCCTCGCTCCTGAGCTTCGCCGTGGACGTGCCGGTCGCGCGCCTCCTCGAGGCGGCCGATGCCGCCTTCGCCCCGGACGTCGCGCAGGAGGAGGCCTGGCGCGCGGCGCCCGGTGGGCTCGGACCCGCCGGCCTCGAGGTCCAGTACCGGCTCTGGCGGGAATCCCTCTACCTCGAGATGGTCGGGGACCGGCTCGTCAGCCGGGTCGACCTCCGCTACCGCGTGCGGGCGCGGCTCGCGGGCGGCCTCGTGCCGCTGGCCGGCCAGTGCGGCTACGACAGCGAGCCGCCGCGGCGGCTCCGGGTCACCGCGTCCTCGGCACTGGCCTGGACCGAGAGCTGGGGGCTCCGGTCGACGACGAGCTTCGGGCCGCCCGAGTTCCTCGATCCGTGCGGAGTGCTTCCCGGGGTGGCCGACGTGACCCCGGTCCTGGGCGGGCTCCTCCGGCCCGGGCTCGGGGCGCTCGCGCGAGCGCTCGACGAGCGGGTCGCCCAGCTGGGGACCCGGACCGAGGCCGCGCTCGTCTGGCAGCGACTCAGCGCGCCCATGGAGGTGGCCCCCCGCGCATGGCTCGTGCTGCGGCCCCGCGCGGCCCACGCCGGCCCGATCGGCGGCGGCGGCCCCGGGATTCTCCGGACCGTGCTCGAGCTCGTCGCGGAGCCTGACGCCCGGATCGGCGACGCGCCCGACGCGGAGGCGCGGCCATTGCCTGCATTGCAGCTCGTCAAGGCGCCGGCGCGCAGGTTCCACGCCGTGCTTCCGCTCCAGGTCCCCTACGCGGCCCTCAACGAATGGCTCACGTCGCGGGTCGTCGGCACGACGGTCGACGTCGGAACCTCGAGATCCCTCTCGGTCGAGAGCGTCCAGGCGTACGGGAGCGGCAGCCAGCTGATCCTCGCGGTCCAGGTCTCGGGGGCGGCCAGCGGAACCGTGTACCTTGCCGGCACCCCGACCATGGACGGTGACACGCGGACCCTCCGCGTCGGCGACCTCCAGTTCACCCTGGAATCCGACAGCGCGCTGGTGAGGACCACGGGCCGGCTGCTGCACCGCCAGCTGGTCTCGGCGCTGGAGTCCCGGGCGCGCCTGCCGCTGGGGGATCGCCTCGACGCGCTCCGCACGCGGCTCACGGCCGCGCTCAACCGGGAGCTTGCGGCGGGATTCCACCTGAGCGGCGCCGTGGACGCGCTGGAGGTCCGGAGCGTCTACCCGATCCAGGACGGGCTGGAATTCCGGGTCCTGTTCGGCGGAACGCTCGGGCTGGTCGGTCGCTGAGTCCGCCGTCGCGCGCTTGCCGGGCGGCCCGGGGCCTGGCTACACTGGCCGCGGAGTCGAATCCTCTCCACCCGACCTGAGGAGCGCCAGCGTGCTGTCCGTCGCCGAGGCTCTGGATCGCGTGCTCACGGGGGTGCCCGTGCTGCCGGCCGAGACCCTGCCCCTGTCGCTTGCCCTCGGGCGGGTCCTGGCCGAGCCGGTGGTCGCCGGGCGCGAGATCCCTCCCTGGGACAACTCGTCGATGGACGGCTACGCCGTTCGCGCCGCCGACCTCCGCGGAGCCAGCCCGGCCGTGCCCGTGACGCTCACGGTCGTGGGCGAGGTGGCCGCCGGAGCGATGGCGCGCGACGGAGTCGGTCGCGGCCAGGCGTATCGCATCCTCACGGGCGCCCCGCTGCCATCCGGAAGCGACGCGGTCGTTCCCCAGGAAGAGGTCGAGCGTGACGGCGCTCGGGTCGTGTTCACGCGTCCCGTCGAGGCGGGGGCGTACGTGCGTCCCCGGGGGGAGGACATCCGCCCGGGCGACCGCATGCTCGAGCCGGGGACGGAGCTCCGCCCGGCGGCGCTCGGCGTCCTGGCCGCGCTCGGCCAGGCGCGGGTGCGCGTGTACCAGCGCCCTCGAGTCGCGGTCCTCTCCACGGGGGACGAGCTGGTGGCGCCGGACGCCCCGCTCGGTCCCGGTCAGATCCCGGACTCGAACTCGTACACGCTGGCGGGCCTCGCCGCGGAGGCCGGCGCCGTGCCGCAGTCCCTCGGGATCGCGCCCGATCGCCGCGAGGCGCTGGTGGAGCGACTCCGCCAGGGCCTCGAGGCCGACGTGCTCGTCTCCTCGGCCGGCGTGTCCGTCGGAGACCGGGACTTTGTCCGCGAGGCGATCGAGTCGCTGGGGGCGCACCTGGACTTCTGGAAGGTCAACATGCGCCCCGGGAAGCCGCTAACCTTTGGACGGGTTGGCGGACGGGGCGTCAATCGGGCCGACGGCCGGGGCGGCGACTGCCTCTTCTTCGGGCTCCCGGGAAACCCGGTGTCGTGCATGGTCACCTTCGAGCTGTTCGTCCGGCCAGTGCTCCGGCGACTCGGGGGGCACCGGGTCCTCGAGCGGCCCCGGGTGAGGGCCCGGGCCCTTCAGGGTATCGACAACCCGGGGAGCCGGCCCGGCTACCTCCGGGTGCGGCTCGAGCCGGTGGCGACCGGAGGCCTGGGCGCCCGGCCGACCGGCATGCAGGGGTCGGCGATCCTCCGATCGATGCTCCTGGCGGACGGCCTGGCGGTGGTGCCTGGCGACACCCACATCCCCGAGGGTGGAGAGGTCGAGGTCATCCTGCTCCTGAGTGATGGGTTGCTAACCACCCGAGACTGAGCGTCTCGCCGGTTGAGTTGCCCGTCCCATTTGGGCTATAGTCCCATTACCGATCAGGTTTGATGGAATGAGGCGACGGGACTTCCTTGGCGTGGTTTCAACGGGACTTGCGGGGGCGGTGGGCGTGCCCCGGCTGGCCGCGGGCCAGGCCCGGGCGGACCGGGAGCACCAGATCGACCTCGACGTGCCCATCCTCTCCGAGGAGCCGGCGGCCGTGCCGATCCGTGTGAGCCTCGAGCATCCGATGGAGCCCGACCACTACATTCGCTCCATCGAGGTGACGATCGATCGCGACCCTGTCCCGGGGAAGGGGAAGTTCCTCCTGTCACCGGGGAATGGCCGGCCCTGGGCGGCCTACCAGATGCGGTCGGGAACCGGGGGGCTGGTCAAGGCGGTGGCGGTCTGTACCCGCCACGGAGAGTTCCAGGCGACGCGCGAGGCCCGGGTCGTCGATGGCGGCTGCAGCACGCCGCCGGAGCGCGGGAGCCGGGAGCGCGCGGGCCATCCCGAGCTGCGCCTGCCGAGCTCGGTCAAGGCGGGGGAGCCGTTCGAGGTTCGCGCCCGGCTGATCCACGGGTCCTACACGGGCCTCGCGTTGAAGCAGGGCCGCTTCGTCCGGGAGCTGCCGGAGTACTACGTCAAGGAGATGACCGTGTGGCTCGACGACCAGCGGGTGAGCACGTTCCAGATGACGTCGGCGGTGAGCCCGAATCCGCTGATCCGGTTTCCCCTGCGGGTGACCCGGCCGGCCACGCTGCGGGTCGAGTTCGTGAACAGCGAGGGGCAGCGCTGGGAAGTGTCTCAACCCATTCGCATCTGATCGGATTTTCACCGAGGGCACGGAGGCGGCCATGACCCAGCTCACACGGAGAGACTTCCTTCGGGTGTCGGCGGCAGGTGTCGGACTCGGCGCGGGCGCCGCGCTCGGCGGGTGCGCCACCCCCGTGAAGGGCGACCTCGCGCGGAAGTCGGGGCGGCGGGTCGTCGTCGTCGGCGGGGGCTGGGGCGGCGCGACGGCGGCGAAATACGTTCGCCTTCAGGACCCCTCGATCGAGGTCATCCTCCTCGAGCCCAATCGCACCTTCGTCTCGTGCCCCTTCAGCAACCTGGTTCTCAGCGGGGTCGAGACCATGGACGCGATCACCATGGGGTACGAGCGGCTGCGCGCCCACGGGGTCAAGATTCGCCACGAGGCGGCGACCGCCATCGAGCCCGACACCAAGCGCGTCCGCATCGGCGAGGGCTATCTCGAGTACGACCGCGTCATCGTGTCGCCCGGCATCGACTTCGTCTGGGACCAGGTCCCGGGCGTCGCGGGTCAGGAGGCGAGCGTGCTCCACGCCTGGAAGGCGGGGCCGCAGACGGTCGAGCTGGCCCAGCGGCTCCAGGCCCTGCCGGACGGCGGCGTCGTCCTCATGACCGTGCCGCCCGTGGCCTACCGGTGCCCGCCGGGCCCGTACGAGCGGGCCTGCCAGATCGCCTGGTTCCTCCAGACGAAGAAGCCCCGGGCGAAGCTCGTCGTCCTCGACGCGAACAACGACGTCGTGTCGAAGACCGCCCTCTTCAAGGCGGTCTTCCGGAACTACCCGAACCTGGAGTATCGCCCCACGAGCCGGCTGGAGCGGGTCGATCTGGGCGCGCGCGAGGTCGTGCCGGTCATCGGCGACCGCGTCCGATACGACGTGCTCAACCTCATTCCACCCCAGCGGGCCGGGGCCATCGCGCTCCAGGCCGGGCTGGGGGATGCCAACAACCGGTGGTGCGAGGTGAACCACGTCACCTACGAGTCGGCCAAGCAGCCGGGGGTGCACGTGATCGGCGACGCCACGACCGGGCTGCCGGTACCGAAGTCCGGCAACATCGCGAACGCGATGGGCAAGATCTGCGCGACCGCCGTCGTCCACCTGCTGAACGGCAAGGAGCCCCCGGTGCTCGCGCCGGGCAACACCTGCTACAGCTGGACGAGCGATCGGGAGGCCATCGCCGTCGTCAACGCCTACCGGATCGACAACGGCAAGGTCGTCCAGATCGAGCAGAAGCTGACGCCTCGCCCGGCGGTGTCGGTCGCGCAGAACTCGATCGCGTGGCGCACGAGCATCTGGAACGACGTCCTTGGATAGCGTGGAGGGTACGATGCGGACGCTGGGTCGCCTGTTCGGTGTGGTCGCGGGAGCGCTGTTCATGGTCGTCGCCCCGGCGGCGGCGGGCCCGCTCGACGGCCCCGGGGCGCAGAAGGCCCTCGTGTGCAGCGCCTGCCACGGATTCGCGGGACAGAGCCGCGGGGACACGGTCCCCATCCTGGCCGGCGTCGACGCCGCCTACTTCAAGAAGGCGATCGCCGACTACGCGTCCGGGCGCCGGCCGTCGCCCGAGATGGAGCCCTACGCCAAGATGGTGACCCACTTCGGGGTGGATGACGTGGCCGGTTACTTCGCCGCTCAGAAGCGTCAGCCGACCCAGGTCAAGGTTGACGCGGCGGCCGTCGCGCGGGGCAAGACGGCGTCGGCCCAGTGCACCGTGTGCCACGGGGCCGACGGGAAGGGAGACCGGGCGAAGCTGATCCCGGATCTCACCGGGCAGCCCCCCGGCTACCTGCGGAGCCAGCTCCTGCTCTTCAAGCAGGACCAGCGGAGCCCCGGGGACGCCCAGCTCAAGGCGGTGAAGCTCCTGATCCAGACCCTGCCCGAGGACACGCTCGCGGACCTGGCGGCCTACTACTCGAGCCTCCGCTGATCCCACGCCTGCCGGGCGCGGGCGCGCGCGCCGTCAGCGCTAGGCGCGGCCGAAGAGCGCCCAGAGGGTCACGCGGCCCCCGACGAGCATGGCGGCGAATGCCGTCAGGCTGCCGAGGGCGAGGGTGGCGGAGTTCGTGAGACCCTGGGTGATGTTGCAGCCGTCGGCGACCAGCGCGCCCGCGCCCATGACGATGCCGCCGCCGAAGAGCTTCACGATCGTGAAGCCCGGCACCGCCTTCCAGGCGAACTCCCCGGACCGCCACGCCGCCAGGGCCGCTCCGGCGGTCACGCCCAGGAGGAGCACCATGCCCCAGGTGATCCGGTTCGGGTAGCCGACCAGGGGATAGGTCAGGAGGTGCCCGGTGTTGGCGGCGAACGTGATGCCCGTCGGGCTGCCGGCCCAGGCGGACAGGTACCAGCCGACCACGATCACGAGGCCGATCGCGCCGCCGGTGACGGGCCAGCGCCACTTCCCGTGCTCGGGCTCCTCGGGACGGTTCCACACGAGCCACGCGCCCAGCAGGACCACGAGGGCCCCGATCACCGCCCATGCCGGAAGGCCCAGCGCCGCGTGGAGCGTGGCCGGCTGGTCGTCGATCGCGTACTCGAAGGCCTGGAGCGTCGTCCGGACGGGCTGGAGCACGCCGACGCTCGTCGCGCTGGCGCCGATGGCGAATCCCAGCAGGACGACCCACGCGCCGAGGGCGCCCTCGCCCAGGCGATACCACGAGCTGCCCGCGCAGCCGCCCCCGAGGATCATCCCCACGCCGAAGACGAAGCCTCCGGTGAGATTGGCGAGCCACCGGAAGGGCCGCACGGGGATGGACTCGACGAGCCCGAGCCCGAGGAGGTGGACGCCGACGACCGCGATCACGAGCGCGAGCACGTAGGCGCGGAGGATGGACGTGTCGCCCATGAGGGCCCAGTTCGAGAGCGCCCGCGTGAGGCAGAAGCCGCCGCGCTGCGCGCAGTAGCCGAACAGGAGCCCGGCCAGGAGCGCGCTGCCGCTCATGAGGAGAACGGGGAGCTCCACGCCCGCGATCTTAGCGCACGGGACGCGCCGCCGCTTGTGGGTCCATGGGGGGGCCGGCTATACTTCGCGCGGCGAGCGGGCTCGGATTCGCCGGCACGAGGAGGACGATGGCCGAAGGGCGAGGCGGACGCAACGGCGCGGGGCCGGCCGGGCCGATCATCCGCTTCGAGCGCGTGAACAAGTGGTTCGGCAAGCTCCACGTGCTCGAGGACGTCGACCTCGACGTGGCGCGCGGCGAGGTCGTCGTGGTGTGCGGGCCGAGCGGCTCGGGCAAGAGCACGCTGATCCGCTGCGTCAACCGGCTCGAGCCGATCCAGTCGGGCCGCCTGCTCGTCGACGGCCTCGACGTCATGGGGCCGGGCGTCGACCTCCCGCGGCTCCGCGCCGACATCGGCCTGGTGTTCCAGCAATTCAACCTCTATCCGCACATGACCGTGCTCGAGAACGTCACCCTGGCGCCCATCCGGGTGCGAGGCCTCGCCCGCGCGGCCGCTGAGCGCGCCGCGATGGATCTCCTCGCCAAGGTCGACATCCCGGACAAGGCGACGGCGTACCCGGCCCAGCTCTCGGGCGGCCAGCAGCAGCGCGTGGCCATCGCCCGGGCCCTCGTGATGGGGCCGAAGATCATGCTGTTCGACGAGCCGACGTCCGCCCTGGACCCGGAGATGATCACCGAGGTCCTGGACGTGATGGTGGCGCTCGCGGGCGAGGGCATGACCATGGTGGTGGTGACCCACGAGATGGGCTTCGCCCGAAAGGTGGCGCATCGCATGGTGTTCATGGACGGGGGCCGGGTCGTCGAGGAGGGGGCGCCGGACGCCTTCTTCGACCGGCCTCGATACGAGCGCACGCGGCAGTTCCTGTCGAAGATCCTGGCCCACTGAGGGCGAGGGAGAGGAGACACCCATGGCCGGACGGGCAGGGCGGATCGTGGCAACGGGAGCGGCGCTCGTCGTGCTTCTCGCCGCGGCGGGGACGGCGCTGGCGGAAACGACGCTCGAGAAGATCGGGCGCACCGGCACGTTCGTGGTCGGAACGCGGACGGGCTCGCCGCCGTTCGGCTTCGTCGACAAGCAGAACAACTGGGGCGGCTTCTCGGTGGACCTGGCGAAGATGATTCACGCGAACATCGAGAAAAAGGTGGGCAAGCCGGTGAAGTTCGAGCTCAAGGAGTCGACGCCGGCGACCCGCATTCCGCTCCTCACGAGCGGCGCCGTCGACCTGATCGCCGGAACGATGACGATCACCCGGGCCCGGCGGGACAGCCTGGACTTCAGCGCCGTGTTCTTCGTCACCGGGGCCCAGTTCCTGGTGAAGAAGGGCAGCCCCATCCGGGGAGTCCAGAGCATCGCGGGCAAGCGCATCGGCGCCCAGCAGGGCTCGACGAACGAGAAAGTCCTCCGCGAGAAGTACCCGCAGGCGCAGCTGGTCGTGTTCCCCGACCAGCCGGCGGCCTTCACCGCGCTCGTCCAGGGGAAGATCGACGCCTACACGAACGACGGGGTCCAGCTGGCCGGGCTCAAGGCGAAGGCGCCGACGTCGGGCGAGTGGGACATTGTCGGCGAGTTCTTCACCTACGAGCCCTACGGCATGGCGATGCGGAAGAAC
Source organism: uncultured Candidatus Rokubacteria bacterium (assembly GCA_963812945.1). Lineage (GTDB taxonomy): Bacteria > Methylomirabilota > Methylomirabilia > Rokubacteriales > DASRDR01 > DASRDR01. Next base: position 1,321,492 of record CAWEXD010000008.1, read on the forward strand.
GAGAGCGACCTCCGCAACCTGGTGGACTTCACGCTGATGGAGGCGATCGAGAGCGGGGAGTACCAGAAGCTCTACGACAAGTGGTTCGGCCCGCAGGGGGAGGTGCCGTACCCCTTGTCCGAGACCGCCCGGATCTTCCTCCAGATGCAGGTCATCCCCCGCTGAGGCTCGAGTCTGCCAGGGTCCCGGCCGGCGTGGCCGGGCCCTGGCGGCCCCCTCATGCCGCGACCCTTTCTCGCGCTCGCGTACCAGTTCCAGTGGAGCATCCTCTGGACGAGCCCCTACCTCGGGTGGCTTCTCCAGGGCATCCTGACGACGCTCCAGCTGACCGCGCTCGGCTGGGTGCTGGCGGCGGGGCTCGGCGCGGTCTTCGGCGCGCTCCGGACCGTCCCCTCGCGCGCGCTGCGCGCGGTGGCGGGCGCGTACGTCGAGTTCTTCCGCAACGTGCCCCTGCTCGTCTGGATGTTCTTCTGGTACTTCGGCGTTCCTCAGGTGCTCCCCGCGGCGGCCCAGGACTGGCTGAACCGCCATGGCGGGGAGATCCTCGCGGCGGTGGCCGCGCTCGGCGTCTACCATGGGGCGCGGCTCGCGGAGGTGGTGCGGGCGGGGATCCAGTCGGTGCCGGCCGGGCAGCTGGAGGCCGCGCTCTCGAGCGGGTTCACGCTGCCGCAGGCGTACCGGCTGGTGCTCGTGCCGATCGCGCTGCGGCTCATCGTCCCCCCGCTCACCAGCGAGTCGCTCAACCTCCTCAAGAACTCGTCGCTCGCCCTGACGATCAGCGTCGCCGAGACGACGTTCATGACCCGGCAGATCGAGAGCTACACGGCGAAGGGCTTCGAGGCGCTCGCGGCCGGGACGCTGCTCTACCTGGCGCTGTGTCTCGGCGTGTCCGCGGCGATGGGGCGGGTCGAGCGCCGCGTCGCGATCCCCGGCCTCATCGTGCGGGGCGGGGGAGGCGAGCATTGACCGGAGGGACGCGCCGTCGCCCACAGGCCGAAGGCCGTCTGAACAGCCGTAGGCCCGAGGCGGCGCGGCGAGACGCCGCCGGAGGGACGCGCCGTCACGAGAGCCGTAGGCCCGAAGCGGCGCGGCGAGACCAATGACCCTGGACTTCGCGGTCCTCGCGGACAACTGGCGATTCCTCCTGCTCCAGGGGCTGCTCGGCATCGGAGCCTTCGGCGGCGGAACGCTCGCCCTGGCGGTCCCGGCGATCGTGCTCGGTTTCGTCCTCGGGGTGGGGGTCGCGCTGGCGCGGCTGTCCGGGCGGCCCTGGCTCTACTACCCGGCCTCGCTCTACGTCCAGGTGATCCGGGGCGTGCCGCTGGTCATGGTGGTGTTCTGGTTCTGGTTCTTCATCCCGATCGCCACCGGCGTGCCCCTCCCCCAGTACTGGGTGGCCCTGGTCGCCTTCGTGGTGTTCGAGGCGGCCTACCTCGGGGAGATCATCCGGGCGGGGATCCAGTCCGTCCCCCGGGGGCAGGTCGAGGCGGCCCAGGCGACCGGGCTCCGGTACGCGGCCACCATGCGCGACGTGGTCCTCCCCCAGGCGGTGCGGAACATGCTGCCCTCGCTGGTCACCCAGTTCATCATCCTGGTCAAGGACACCTCGCTCGCTTCGATCATTGGGTACATGGACCTCACGAAGGCGGCCCAGACGGTCAACCAGCGGGAGATCCGGCCTTTCGAGCTCTACCTCTTCATCGCGGTCGTGTACTGGGTCCTCTGCTACGGGATGTCGCGCGGCAGTCGCGCCCTCGAGCGGCGGGGGTCTCCGGGGGCCCGGGCCGCGGTGACGGTAAGCCCGTGACCGGACCCCGCGCGGCCCGCCGGCTGGCCCCGGGTGCCCCCGCCCGGCGTGTGATGTGCAGCCTGGCACTGGGCCTGGCCCTCGGCCTCGGGCTCACGGGGTGCACGGGCGCCCTCCGCCAGGACGTGGACCGTCACGACGCGGGGATCGCGGAGCTCCGCGACCAGGTCGCCGGGCTCCGAGAGTCCCTCCGAGGGCTCCGGGACGACGTGGCGGGGCTCCGCGCGACGCTCGAGGGCGGGCTGGGACGGGCGGCCGCCGCCCGTGAGACGGAGGACAGGCGCGGCCGGGAGGCGGAGGAGGCCCTGACGGGGCGCCTCGCCGCGGCGGAACGCCGGGCGGAAGAGCTGGCGGAGGGGGTCACGGGCCTCGAGATCGCCGTCGCCACCCTGGCCGAGCAGTTCGCGCGCCTCGAGGCGGGCAGCGCCGGGGCTGCGACGCTACGCCGCTCCGGGTCTCCCGGGGCGCGGCAGGCCGGGCCGACGGTCTCGGCCGAGGAGCTCTTCGACCGGGGGATGGAGAGCTTCCGGGCCGGTGAGCTCGGTCAGGCGGTGCTCGACTTCGAGCAGTTCGCGGAGAAGCACGCCGGGCACCCGCTGGCGCCGAGCGCCCACTTCTGGATCGGCGAGGCCTACTTCCGGAGCCGCGACTTCGAGCATGCGGCAGCCCAGTACCAGCGGGCGATCGACCTCGCCCCGACCGGGGAGCGGACCCCTGATGCCCTCCTCCGTCTCGGACTCGCGCTTCGCTCGCTCCGCCGGGAGGATCGGGCGCGCGAGGTGTGGGCCCGTCTCATGCGGGACTTCCCGGACAGCGAGGCCGCCCTCCGGGCTCGCGCGGTGCTGCGCCAGCCGGGCCGCGCGGTCCGCCCGGCCGAACCTCGATAGCAGGAAACCGCGGCCAAGCCTCCGGCAACACGGTCGATTTCCAGCCCGGGCCCGAGGACGAGGGTGGGTCGGTTTCTTGACGTTGCTCCAACCGGATGTATATCATGGCGCTTGCTTTGCACATGTTTAGTGTGTCTGAGCCTCTCGTGGGAACGCCGGAGTCGGTGGGGTCGACCGATGAGCGGTGGGCGTGGGTGGCGCTGGCGATGGTCCGCGAAGTTGGCGGGAACGCGCGGCGCTACGACGACCTCCTGCGCCTAGGCTCGCCCAGCGAGGTCTTCCAGGCGCCCCGGCGGGTGCTGGCCAGCATGGTCGGCGAGGACGTGGCCGCCGGCCTCGCGAGATTCGACTGGCGGCAGGCGGCACGGACGCAGGCGGAGGCCGCGGCGCGGTGTAGCGCGCGGCTCGTCCTGGTGGGCGATGTGGAGTACCCCCCGTCGCTCCGGGCCGTCGATCTCCCACCCCCATTCCTCCTGGTCCGGGGGGAGCTCTCCCGCGAGGACGGGCTCGCCATCGCCATCGTGGGGTCTCGTCAAGGATCCGCCTATGGCCTCCGGGTGGCAGAGCGGCTCGGGGCCGACCTCGGGGCTCGTGGCGTCACGGTGGTCAGCGGGCTGGCCCGTGGGGTGGATACCGCCGCCCACCGGGGGGCGCTCGGGGTGGGCGGGCGAACCGTCGCCGTGCTGGGCTCGGGGGTAGACGTGGTGTATCCACCCGAGAACCGCCGGCTGGCCGCCGAGATCACGGCAGCCGGGGCCGTGGTCTCCCAGTTCCCGATGGGGACGGCGCCGCTGCCGCACCACTTTCCGGCGCGCAACCGGGTCATCGCGGGGTTGACGTTGGGCACCGTGGTCGTCGAAGCCGCCGACCGGAGCGGGGCGCTCATCACCGCCCGCCTGGCGGGAGAGCTGGGCCGGGAGGTCTACGCGGTGCCGGGGAACGTCTCGTCCCCGGGGAGCCAGGGCACGAACGCGCTCATCCAGGACGGCGCGAAGCTCGTGCAGGCCTGGGAGGACGTGGTGGCGGAGTGGCCGCCGGAGTGGCGGCGGGCGCTGCGAACCCCTCCGTCGCCCGAGGGGGCCACCGGGGGCGCCGGGATCGAACCCGGGGAGCAGGCGATCCTCGCGCTCTTGGGGGACGAGCCGGTCGCGGTGGACGCGATGGTGGAGCGAAGCGGTCTCGCGCCGGGCCTGGTCTCGGCCGGGCTCACGGCGCTCGAGCTACGCGGCCTGGCGCGCCGCGTCGCGGGACAGCGGTACGTGCGAGGCTCCGGGCTCTGAGCGCCTCAACGGCCAGCCTGGAATAGGAGGAAACGTGGCAGGACGGACCTCTCTGGTCGTGGTCGAGTCACCGACCAAGGTGAAGACCATCCAGAAGTACCTCGACCGGGGGTTCGTGGTGAAGGCGTCGCTCGGTCACCTGAAGGACCTCCCGAAGAGCAAGCTCGGGATCGACGTGAAGAAGAACTTCGCGCCGCAGTACGTCCCGGTGCGCGCGAAGGCGAAGACCCTCGAGGACCTGAAGAAGGCGGGCAAGAAGGCCAAGGCGCTCTACATCGCGACCGACCCGGATCGCGAGGGCGAGGCGATCGGCTGGCACATCGCACAGGAGATCGGTCTCCCCCCGGACCGCGTCTACCGCGTGATGTTCAACGAGATCACCGAGAAGGCCGTGAAGGCCGCCTTCAAGGAGCCGGGCCGGATCGACCAGAAGCGGGTCGACGCCCAGCAGGCGCGGCGCGTCCTCGATCGCCTGGTCGGCTACAAGATCAGCCCGCTTCTCTGGCAACGGGTGCGCCGCGGCCTCTCGGCCGGCCGCGTCCAGTCGGTCGCGGTCCGCCTGATCTGCGAGCGCGAGCGCGAGATCCGGGCCTTCGTGCCCCAGGAGTACTGGAGCCTCCACGCCTACCTGGCGGCGGCCGTGCCGCCCGAGTTCGTGGCGACGCTCCGGGAGAAGGACGGGGAGAAGCTCGTCCCGTCCACAGAGGCCGAGACCCAGGCCGTCGTCGCCGAGCTCGGGCGTCTGCCCTTCGTCGTCAAGTCCGTGGACCGGGGCGAGCGGCGGAAGAACCCGTCGCCGCCCTTCATCACGTCGACCCTCCAGCAGGACGCGGCGCGGAAGCTCCGCTTCTCGGCGTCGAAGACGATGATGGTGGCCCAGCAGCTCTACGAGGGCGTCGAGATCGACAACGGGGGACCGGTCGGTCTCATCACCTACATGCGGACCGACTCGCCGCGGGTGGCGGCGGACGCGCAGAACGAGGCCCGGGACGTCATCGCGGCCCGCTACGGACCGGACACGCTCCCCGACCGGCCCCCGGTCTACCGGGCGAGAAAGTCGGCGCAGGAAGCTCACGAGGCGATCCGGCCCTCGCTGCTCGACCATCCGCCCGAGCGCCTGGCCCGCCACCTGACGCGGGACCAGCGGGAGCTCTACCGGCTGATCTGGGATCGCTTCCTGGCGAGCCAGATGCGCCCCGCGCTCTACGACACCCTGACCGTGGACGTGACGGCCGGGCCGTACCTCTTCCGGGCCCTCGGCTCCGCGCTCAGGAGCCCCGGCTTCATGGCCGTGTACATCGAGGCGCCGGATGAGTCGGCGGCCCCGGCGGAGGAGGAGGCGGAGGTCTCGGGATTGCCCCCCCTCGAGGCGGGACAGCGCCTCGGCCTGGTCCGGCTCGAGCCCAAGCAGCACTTCACCCAGCCGCCGCCCCGGTACACCGAGGCCTCGCTGGTGAAGGAGCTCGAGGAGAAGGGGATCGGGCGACCGTCGACCTACGCGCAGATCCTGACGACCATCCAGAAGCGCGAGTACGTGCAGCGCGACCGCGGGTCCCTGTCACCGACCGACCTGGGCGAGACGGTGAACGACCTCCTCGTGAAGGCGTTCCCCGACATCTTCGAGGTGGCCTTCACTGCCCAGATGGAGGAGTCCCTCGACGAGATCGAGGACGGGGACCAGAAGTGGGTCGAGACGGTCCGCCAGTTCTACAAGCCCTTCGAAGCGGACCTGAAGCAGGCCGGCATCGATATGCCGGATTTCAAAGCAGGCGAGCTCACCGACGAGACTTGCCCGACGTGCGGGGAGGGCAAGCTCCTCAACAAGTGGGGGCGCTATGGCCGGTTCCTGGCGTGCCAGCGCTACCCGGACTGCAAGTACACGCGGAACCCCGGGGACAGCGCCCAGGCGGAGCCCGAGCCGGCGGGGATCGACTGCAACCTGTGTGGCAAGCCGATGGTCTACAAGCAGAGCCGCTTCGGCCGGTTCATCGGCTGCTCGGGCTACCCGGAGTGCAGGAACATCAAGCCGATCACGCTCGGCATCCCATGCCCGTTGGGGTGCGGCGGCGAGGTGACCGAGCGGCGCTCCAAGCGGGGCCGTGCCTACTTCCCGTGCTCGAACGCGGACTGCAAGTTCGTGGCGTGGCAGCGCCCCGTCGTCGCCCCGTGCCCGAAGTGCGGCGCGACCTTCCTGACCCAGCGCGGCGGGCGGGGGAAGCGGTGGGTCGCGTGTGTGCGCGAGGGCTGCGACTACCGGCGCGAGACCGACAGCGCGTGAAACCGGCCGGCAGCGAGCAGGGCGGCCCCGCCGTGGCGGCGTTCCTCCGGTACCTGGTCGCGGAGCGGGGGGCCTCGGAGCACACCGTGCGCAGCTACCGGGCCGATCTCCTGGACTGTTTCGCCTTCCTCGACCGGCGAGGGCTCGGCTCGCTGACCGACGCGGATGCCCGCGTGCTCCGCGGGTATCTCGCCGACCTCCACGCCCGCGGGCTGGCGCGGACGTCCATCGCACGACGCCTCGCCACCCTCCGGAGCTTCTTCCGCTTCCTGATGCGCCGCGGACGCGTGCGGGTGAACCCGGCCCGGGAGGTCCGGACGCCGAGCCTCCCGGGACGACTGCCGGCCCACCTTCCGATCGACCAGAGCGAGGCGCTCTTTCGCCAGCCGTTCGGCGACGACGACACGAGCCGCCGCGACCGGGCGATCCTGGAGGCGCTCTACGCGAGCGGGGTGCGCGTGGCCGAGCTGTCGGGACTGGACGTGGAGGACGTCGACCTTCGCGAGGGAAGCGTGCGGGTCCTCGGCAAGGGGAAGAAGGAGCGCATCGTGCCCCTCGGCACGAAGGCGATCCAGGCGCTGCGCGCGTATCTCGGCGCGCGCGAGGGCGCGCGGGGGCCCGTCTTCCGGAACCCCCGGGGCGGGCGCCTCACGGTGCGGAGCCTCCACCGGATCGTCCGGGCCCGGGCGCGGGCGGCGGGGCTCGGCGGCCGGGTCACGCCACACACCCTCCGCCACACGTTCGCGACCCACCTCCTGGACGCCGGCGCGGACCTCCGCCTGATCCAGGAGCTCCTGGGCCACGCGCGGCTCGCGACGACCCAGCGGTACACGCACGTCAGCGCCGATCGCCTGGCGAAGGTCTACGACGCGGCGCACCCGCGGGCACGGGCATGAGCCCACCGGCGACGATCCGCGCGACGACCGTCGTCGCCGTCCGCCATCGCGGGCGAGTGGCCATGGCCGGCGACGGGCAGGTGAGCCTCGGCCAGACGGTCCTGAAGCACACCGCGAAGAAGGTGCGGCGCGTTTACCACGACCGGGTGCTGGCGGGGTTCGCCGGCACGGCGGCCGACGCCTTCACCCTGTTCGAGCGGTTCGAGGCGCGGCTCGAGGAGCACCGCGGCAACCTCCGGCGAGCGGCCGTCGAGCTGGCCAAGGAGTGGCGAAGCGACCGTGTCCTGCGCCGGCTGGAGGCCCTGCTCGCCGTGGCGGATCACGACGCCTCCTTCCTCATCTCGGGCACCGGTGAGGTGATCGAGCCGGACGACGGGCTGATCGGGATCGGCTCGGGTGGCCCGTTCGCCCTGGCGGCGGCCCGGGCGCTGGTGGCGCACTCGGACCTCGACGCCAAGGCGATCGCGCTCGAGGCCATGCGCGTGGCGGCCGGCATCTGCGTGTACACCAACGACCAGATCACGGTGGAGGAGCTGTGACGGCCCACCTCGACGCCGCCCGGCTGACCCCCGCCCAGATCGTGGCCGAGCTCGACCGCTACGTCGTCGGCCAGGGCAAGGCGAAGCGCGCGGTGGCCATCGCGCTCCGGAACCGGTGGCGGCGCCAGAACCTGCCGGCCGAGCTCCGGGACGAGGTGGCGCCGAAGAACATCATCATGATCGGCCCCACGGGCGTCGGGAAGACGGAGATCGCCCGGCGCCTGGCCCGGCTCGCGCAGGCGCCCTTCCTGAAGGTGGAGGCCTCCAAGTACACCGAGGTCGGCTACGTGGGCCGCGACGTGGAGTCGATGATCCGGGACCTCACGGAGCTGGCGGTCAACATGGCCAAGAGCGAGATGGCCGAGGTCGTCGCCGATCGCGCCGCGCAGGCGGCCGAGGACCGGCTCCTCGAGATCCTCCTGCCTCGCGCCCGGATCCGGGACGCGGTCGGCCTCGGGAGCATCGAGCCGGTGTCGCCCGAGTCCAGCGGGGCCGCCACGCGGGACAAGCTCCGCGAGCAGCTCCGGGCCGGCCGGCTCGACGACCGCCTGATCGAGCTGGAGGTGCGGGCCCACGGGCTCCCCGTGATGGAGATGTTCGCCGGGGCAGGGATGGGCGAGATGGACCAGAACCTGCGCGAGATGCTCGGCAACATGCTCCCGAACCGGACGAAGGTGCGCAAGGTTCCCGTGTCGGAGGCGCGGCGCCTGCTCGTCCAGGAGGAGACGCAGAAGCTCATCGACATGGACGAGGTGTCCACCCAGGCCGTTCGACGCGTCCAGGATGCGGGCATCGTGTTCCTCGACGAGATCGACAAGATCGCGGGCCGGGAGCGAACCCACGGGCCGGACGTCTCCCGGGAAGGCGTCCAGCGGGACCTCCTGCCGATCGTGGAGGGGACCACGGTCACCACCAAGTACGGCGTGGTGCGGACCGACCACATCCTCTTCATCGCCGCCGGGGCCTTCCACGTGTCGAAGCCGGCCGACCTGATCCCGGAGCTCCAGGGGCGCTTCCCCATCCGCGTGGAGCTCGAGCCGCTCTCGCGGGCGGACTTCGTCCGCATCCTGACCGAGCCGGAGAGCGCACTGACCAAGCAGTACACGGCCCTCCTCAAGACCGAGGGCGTGACGCTCGACATCACGGAGGACGCCGTGGAGGCCGTGGCGGACATCGCCTCCCGGGTCAACGACCGCACGGAGAACATCGGCGCCCGGCGCCTCTACACGATCCTCGAGCGCGTGCTCGAGGAGGTGTCCTTCCAGGCGCCGGACCTCGCCGGGAAGACGGTGACGGTCGACGCGGGCTTCGTGCACGCCCGGCTGGCGGACGTCCTCCGCGACGACGACCTGAGCCGCTACATCCTGTGACCCGGCGCATGCCCGACGGAGGCCCCGGACAGCCGTGACGAGCGCGATGGAGAAGCTGATCGAGAAGGCCGGGACCCTGATGGACGCCTTGCCCTACATCCGGGCGTTCTGGGGCAAGACGTTCGTGATCAAGTACGGCGGGCACGCCATGGAGTCCCCGCAGCTGGCCGAGGGGTTCGCCCGCGACGTGATCCTCCTCAAGTTCGTGGGCATGAACCCGGTCATCGTGCACGGCGGCGGCCCCCAGATCGGGGCGATGATGAAGCGGCTCGGCAAGGAGCCGCGGTTCGTCGGCGGGATGCGCGTCACCGACGAGGAGACGATGGAGATCGTCGAGATGGTCCTCGTCGGCCGGATCAACAAGGAGATCGTCGGCCTCATCAACCACCAGGGCGGCAAGGCCGTGGGCCTCTCGGGCAAGGACGGCACGCTCATCCGGGCCCGCAAGCGGTTCCACCGGACGGCGGCCGGCGAGGAGCTCGACATCGGGCTCGTGGGCGACGTGACGCACGTGAACCCGGAGCCGATCCGCCTCCTCGACGAGCACGGCTTCATCCCCGTGATCGCCCCCGTCGGCGTCGGCGAGGGCGGGGAAAGCTACAACATCAACGCCGACCTGGTGGCCGGGGAGGTCGCCGCCGCGCTCCAGGCGGAGAAGCTGATCCACCTGACCGACGTCGAGGGGATCAAGGGCCCCGGGGGGGACCTCATCTCGACCCTGTCCCAGGCCGAGGCGCGGCGCCTGGTGGCCGCCGGGGTGATCGACGGCGGCATGCTGCCCAAGGTCGAGTCGGCCCTCCGGGCGCTGGAGGCCGGCACCGCCAAGGCGCACATCCTGGACGGCCGCATCCCCCACGCCATCCTGCTAGAGATCTTCACGAAGGAAGGCATTGGCACCGAGATCGTGCTGTAGGTAGCGAAGACCCGGACCGGCATCAGCCATCCTGCGCGCTCATCTCGGACCGGCATGGCCGGACCAGGCTCAACACACGCGAAGGGAGACCCGCATGACCGCTCTCAAGACCGTCCTCGCGCTCGGCGTGGCGATGGCTTTTTCCGGCACGCCGGTGGGCGCCCAGCCCGGGACGCGAGCGCTCGACCGCACCGTGCTGCCGGTGCCGGAGCCCCCGGCTCCATCCATCACCGAGCAGGACGCCCGCAAGGCCAAGGCGCCGCCGCGGTTCGAGGTGAAGGCGCCGGCGGGGGCCCCGAACGTCGTGATCGTGCTGATCGACGACATCGGCTTCGGCCACGCGGGCACGTTCGGCGGGCCCATCCAGACGCCGACCCTCCAGAGCCTGGCGGACGGAGGACTCCGCTACAACCGATTCCACACCACCGCCCTCTGCTCGCCCACGCGGACCGCTCTCCTGACCGGCCGGAATCACCACGTTAACAATGCGGGCGCCATCATGGAGCTGGCCACGGGCTTCCCGGGCAACACGGGGGTCCGCCCGAACAGCGTGGCGCCCCTGGCGGAGACGCTGCGCCTGAACGGCTACAGCACCGCCGCCTTCGGCAAGTACCACGAGACGGCGCCGTGGGAAGCGTCGGTCTCGGGCCCCTTTGACCGGTGGCCGACCCGCTCCGGGTTTGACAAGTTCTATGGCTTCATCGGGGGCGAGACGAACCAGTGGTCGCCCGCCGTCTACGACGGCGTGACCCGGGTCGAGGTGCCGCACGACCCGAGCTACCACTTCACGACCGACATGACCAACCAGGCCATCGCCTGGACGCGATTCCAGCAAGCGTTGACGCCCGACAAGCCGTTCTTCATCTACTTCGCGCCCGGCGCGACCCACGCCCCACACCATGTGCCCAAGGAGTGGATCGACAAGTACAAGGGCCAGTTCGACCAGGGCTGGGACAAGCTGCGGGAGGAGACGCTCGCGCGCCAGCTGAAGCTCGGCGTCGTGCCTGCGGGCACCCGGCTGACTCCGCGCCCGGCGGAGATCCCGGCGTGGGACGGACTGACCGCCGACCAAAAGCGTCTGTTCGCGCGCCAGATGGAGACCTTCGCGGGCTTCGGCGAGCACACGGACCACGAGGTCGGGCGTCTGGTCCAGGCCGTCCGGGACATGGGGGAGCTGGAGAACACGCTGTTCTTCTACATCGTGGGGGACAACGGGTCCAGCGCCGAAGGCGGTCCGGACGGCAGCTACAACGAGATCCTGGCGCTGAACGGGATCGTGAGCGACGTGTCCTCGCAGCTGTCCCACATCGACGAGTGGGGCGGACCGAACACCTTCCCGCACTTCTCCATCGGCTGGGCCCACGCCGGCAACACCCCGTTCCAGTGGACCAAGCAGGTGGCGTCGCACTTCGGTGGCACGCGCAATCCGATGGTCGTCCACTGGCCGAAGCGCGTCCAAGCCAAGGGCGGCTTGCGCTCTCAGTTCCATCACGTGATCGACGTGGCCCCGACGGTGCTCGAAGCGGCCGGGCTGCCGCAGCCGAAATCGGTCAACGGCACGACGCAGCGGCCCATGGACGGGGTCTCGATGGTGTACACCTTCGGCGATCCGAAGGCCAAGGATCGCCGCACCACGCAGTACTTCGAGATGTTCGGCAACCGCGCCATCTATCACGATGGCTGGGTCGCGGCCACGCGGCACTCGATCCCGTGGTTGATGGTCCCGAATCTTCCGCAGTTCGACCAGGACCGCTGGGAGCTCTACCACGTCGATCAGGACTTCAGCCAGGCTGACGACCTGGCCGTGAAGAATCCTGCCAAGCTCAAGGAGCTGCAAGCCCTGTTCGTCAAGGAGGCGATCCGCAACCACGTGTTCCCGCTCGACGATCGCCGCTCGGAACGCTTCGATGCCCGGATCGCAGGGCGGCCGGACCTCATGGGGCCCCGCACCTCGCTGACGCTCTACGAGGGGATGACGGGAATCACCGAGAACGCGTTCATCAACATCAAGGGGCGCTCGCACACCCTCACCGCCGACGTGACGGTGCCGCCGGCGGGCGCCGACGGGGTGATCGTCGCTCAGGCCGGACGCTTCGGCGGCTGGAGCCTCTACGTGAAGGCCGGCCAGGTGCACCATGTCTACAACTTCGGCGGGCTCCAGCGCACCGTGGTGTCATCGCCCCAGGCGCTGGCGCCGGGCCGTCATACCGTCGTGTACGAGTTCGTCTACGACGGCGGCCATCCAGGGTCCGGCGGCCTCAGCCGGCTCCGTGTGGACGGAGGCCAGGTCGTCGAGGGGCGTGTCCCGCGCACGATGCCATTCGTCTATTCCGCCGACGAGGGCGTCGATGTGGGAACCGACAACGAGACGCCGGTGACCGAGGAGTACACGGAAGGCAAGAACCGGTTCACCGGCAAGATCCACAAGGTGACCGTCGAGGTGAAGTAGACCGGGACGGGGCCGCCGCCGCCAGTCAGAGCCAGGCTCTGGCGGTGGTCGCGGCCCCGTCCCGTCGCCGGGGTCCCCCGGCTCTTTACACCCGTCGACCGAGGGCCGCCGGTCGCCAGCGCTCGGTCGGATCGTACGCGCCTCGGTCGGAGATCGCGGGAGCGGTGCGCTCGACCGAGGGTCAGGGATCCCTCGGTGGCCTGGGCGACTGCCCCTATCTCCCCGCCTGGCTGGGGCGCGGCACGGCCCCGGTCGCCGGCACGCCCCGCCCGCTCGTGCCGGACCAGTCCGCGAGCAGGCGCTGGATGACCAGCTGGACGAGGGCGAACCCGAACCGGGGATTCTGATAGTAGAGCTGCACGACCTTGTCCTGGGTGAGGGTGAGGGCCACCACGTCCGTCTCGCAGACCGCGCTGGTCGTCCGCTCGTGGCTCGGCGAGAAGAGGCCGATCTCGCCGATGAGCGCGCCCTTGTCGGTGAGCGTGACGGCGATCTCGGGCAGCCGCACGGAGCCCTGGCAGAGGATGTAGAGATGGGTGGCCGTGTCGCCCTGGCGGAAGAGCTCGTGCCCCGCCCGGAAGGTGCGCTTCGTCATGAAGGGGATCATCGCCTCGAACGAGAAGCCGCTGGTCGAGGCGCGCTTGATGTCCTTGATCATCTGGCGGATCTCCAGGAGACGCTTGACGTTCAGTGGCAGAAGGAGCAGGTGCAGGACGAGCACGGGGTAGATCGCGTCGAGGAACCCGTAGGCGATGAACGCGACGTTGCTCGCGATGGCGCAGTAGCGGAGGGGGATCATCGTCTTCATGTAGAACGTGGTCAGGACCAGGCCCGACGCGACGTACCCGACGACTTCCAGCCAGCTCATGTCTCCCTCCCGTCAGCCGGGCCGGGCAATCGCTCGCGCGACAGCGTGTCGCGGACACCCAGGGGATTCCGGCATGATCCGACACAGGACCGAGCAAGAGCGATGCCCGTGCCAAGGCGGCCATATGCCGCGGATGTGCCAGGATTCTCGCGATGAGCGCGGTCGGGGTCTGGGCTCTCGACCACCACCACCACCGCGGTGGGCACCGCGAACGGCCGAAAGGCGTTCTCAGACTTGAGGAATGCGTGCGGCGCTCAGCCCCGGGTGACGTGCGCGGCGACCGCGAGCCACCGGCCGTCGCGGCGCGCCCAGATGTCCGTGTAGCGACCCGAGGCCGCCCGGCCCTCGGCGGTCGTGTAGGTGGTGCGAGCGTGGATGACGGCCACGTCCCCGAAGATGCGGATCACCACGTCGCGCGGCTCGAGGCCCGAGACCGTCGCCGGCCGCGCGATCTGCGCGAGAAACCCGTCCCGGTCGACGATCGAGCCGTCCGGGTTGCTGTTCAGGAAGTCCTCGGCGAGGATCTCGCGGAACCGGCGGACGTCGGAGGCCTGGACCGCGCGGACGTACTCCCGGTTGAGCTGGTGGAGCGCCTCGAGGTCGGAGGGGGTCGTCATGGCGCCGCGTCTCCTTGATCGATTCGTGGTTCGGGGACCGGCCCCGGTGGCCCCGAGTGTACCTCCGCGTCGGGATGCTCCCGGCGGCCCGGTTTTGGTACAATACCGCCGCTATGCTTCCGTCTCTCCTCCGGATGAGGCCAGGCCCCGGGGTGCGGGCGCGCGCTGCGCGCCGCCGCCTTCCCGGGGCTCCCGACGTGGACCGGGCCGCCGCCCGTTTCGATCCGTAGGCAAGCGGCCCCGCTGGCGTCTCCCTTCGAACCCACGCGGCGAACACCGCTTCCGGAGGCCTCGATGAGCCAGGACACGAAGACCCTTCTCGAGTGGAGCAACAAGTACCTGTTCCAGAACTACGGCCGGGCGCCGCTCTGCCTCATCCGCGGCGAAGGGGCCCGCGTCTGGGACACCGACGGCAAGGAGTACCTCGACTTCGTCGGCGGGATCGCGGTCGACGCGCTGGGCCACTCGCACCCGAAGATCGTCGGCGCGATCCGGGAGCAGGCGACGGCGCTCCTTCAGGTGTCGAACCTCTACCAGATCCCGTCGCAGATCCACCTGGCGAAGCTCCTGGTCGACCACTCGTTCGCGGACCGCGCCTTCTTCTGCAACTCCGGCACCGAGGCGAACGAGGCGGCGATCAAGCTCGCGCGGAAGTACGCGAAGGAGACGCGGGCGACCGACGTGGTCGACATCATCACCATGCGGGGCGCGTTCCACGGCCGGACGCTCGGGGCGCTCTCGGCGACGCCCACCGAGAAGTACCAGCACGGCTTCGAGCCCCTCGTGCCTGGGTTCAAGTACGTGGCGTTCGGCGACGTGAAGGCGGCGGAGCGCGCGGTCGACAACCGCACGGCGGCGATCCTCGTCGAGCCGATCCAGGGCGAGGGCGGGGTCAACGTCGCGCCGGACGGCTATCTGGCGGCGCTCCGCCGGCTGTGCGACGACGTCGGCGCGCTCCTCATGTTCGACGAGATCCAGACGGGCATGGGGCGGACCGGCCGCCTCTGGGGATACCAGAACTGGGGCGTGGAGCCCGACGTGATGACGCTCGCGAAGGCGCTGGCCAGCGGCATCCCGATCGGCGCGATGGTCGCCCGGGAGGCATGCGCCAAGGTGCTGATCGCCGGCACCCACGGCACGACCTTCGGCGGCAACCCCTTCGCGACCACGGTCGGCGTCGCGACCTTCACCACGATGCTCGAGGACCGGCTGCCCGAGCGCGCGGAGCGGGTCGGGACGCACCTGATGGGGCGGCTCCGCGCCCTGGCGGCCACGCTGCCGGCGATCCGCGAGGTCCGCGGCAAGGGCCTCCTCATCGGCATCGAGGTGGACCGTCTGGCGGGCCCCATCGTCGACGGGTGCCGCGACCGGGGGCTCCTCATCCTGACCGCGGGCGAGAAGATCCTCCGCATGACCCCGCCTCTCATCATCGACGAGGGTGACGCCGACCGCGCGGTGGCGATCGTGGGGGACGCCCTCCGACAGGCCAAGCCGTGAAGCGGCTGCTGTCGATCACGGACCTCTCGGCGGAGGAGGTCGAGGACCTCTTCCGCGTCGCGGCCGAGTGGAAGGCCCGGGCGAAGGCGCGCGACGTCCGGACACCGCTGGCCGGGCACTCGCTGGCGCTCGTGTTCGAGAAGCCGTCCCTCCGGACCCGCGTGACCTTCGAGGTCGGCATGGCCCAGCTCGGGGGGGCCTCGGTCTATCTCGCGGGGCAGGAGATCGGGCTGGGGACGCGGGAGTCGATCCCGGACGTCGCCAGGAACCTCGGGCGGTGGGTGGACGTGATCGCGGCCCGCACCTTCGCCCAGGCGACCCTGGACGAGCTGGCGCGGCACGCGGGCATCCCGGTGGTGAACGCGCTGTCCGATCAGGAGCACCCGTGCCAGGCGCTCGCCGATTTCTTCACCCTCTGGGAGCGTGACCGCGACCTCCGGCGTCTGCGCCTGGCCTGGATCGGCGACGGCAACAACGTCTGCCATTCGCTCATCCTGCTGGCCAGTCTTCTCGGCACGGAGATGGTCGTGGCCACGCCGCCCGGGTTCGAGCCGGCGGCGCGCGTGCTCGAGACCGCCCGGGCGTGGGGCGGGCGGATCGCCGTGACCGAGGACGTCCGCGAGGCGGCCACCGGGGCGGACGCGATCTACACCGACACGTGGATCAGCATGGGGCAGGAGGGCGAGCGCGTACGCAGGCTCGAGGCCTTCGGGCGCTACCAGGTCAACGAGCGCGTCCTGGCCTTCGCGCGGCCGGGCGCGTTGGTCATGCACTGCCTTCCCGCGCATCGCGGCGAGGAGATCACCGACGCCGTCCTCGACGGGCCGCAGAGCGTGGTGCTCGACCAGTCGGAGAACCGGCTCCACGTCCAGAAGGCCGTCCTCCTCCGGCTCCTCGGGAAAGGCTAGCGCCGGGAGACCATGAGCCAGCCGAAGAAGATCGTCCTCGCGTACTCGGGCGGCCTGGACACCTCGGTGATCCTGGCCTGGCTCAAGGAGACGTACGGCGCCGAGATCGTCGCCTACACGGCCGACCTCGGCCAGGCCGAGGAGCTGATCCCGGTCCGCGAGAAGGCCATGCGGACCGGCGCCAGCTCGGTCCACATCCTCGATCTCCGGGAGGAGTTCGTCCGCGACTTCGTGTTTCCGGTGCTGCGGGCCAACGCCACCTACGAGGCGGGGTACCTCCTGGGCACCTCGTTCGCCCGCCCGCTCATCGCCAAGGCGCAGGTGGCCGTCGCCCGCGCCGAGGGAGCGGACGCCGTCGCCCACGGGGCCACGGGGAAGGGCAACGACCAGGTGCGCTTCGAGCTCACCTACGCCGCCCTGGCCCCCGAGCTCCAGGTCATCGCCCCCTGGCGCGACTGGGACCTCCGCTCGCGGACGGACCTCATGGCCTACGCCGAGCGCCACGGGATCCCGGTGCCGACGACGCCGGCGCGGCCATACTCGATGGACCGGAACCTCTTCCACATCTCCTACGAGGGCGGCGTCCTCGAGGACCCCTGGGCCGAGCCCCCGGAGAAGATGTTCCTCCTCACCCGCTCGCCGGAGGAGGCGCCGGACTTCCCCACGGCGGTCGAGATCGAGTTCGAGGCCGGTAACCCGGTGGCGGTGGACGGCCAGCGGCTCGGCCCGGTGGCGCTCCTCGAGCGCCTGAACCGCCTCGGCGGGGAGAACGGGGTCGGGCGGATCGACCTCGTGGAGAACCGCTACGTCGGCATGAAGTCCCGCGGCGTGTACGAGACGCCGGGCGGGACCATCCTGCACGCGGCCCACCGGGCGCTCGAGTCGATCACGCTGGACCGGGAGCTCCTCCACCTCCGCGACTCGCTGGTGCCGCGGTACGCGGAGATGGTGTACTACGGCTTCTGGTACGCCCCCGAGCGGGAGTCGCTCCAGACCCTCATGGATCATGTCCAGCGGGACGTGACCGGAACGGTTCGCCTCAAGCTCTACAAGGGGAACGTCACCGTGGCGGGACGGCGCTCGCCCCGCTCGCTCTACCGGCAGGACGTGGTGACCTTCGAGGCCGACTCCGTCTACCGCCAGAAGGACGCGGAGGGGTTCATCCGCCTGAACGCCCTCCGGCTCAGGATCCGCGCGCTCCGCGATCGGGCCGCCGGGTCCTCGTGATCGACGTCGCCCTCACGCTCGAGGAGGTGCGCGGGATGCCGCTCGCCGGCGTCACCGCCGTGGTCCTCGACGTGGTCCGGGCCTCGACCACGATCGTGGCGGCCCTCGCCGGCGGGGCGCGGGCGGTCGTGCCGGTGGCCACGCCCGACGACGCGCGGGAGCGTAGCCGCGGGTGGGCGCCCGGAACGGCGCTCGTGGGTGGCGAGCGGGGCGGCGCGCCGCCGCCCGGATTCGAGTGCGGCAACTCCCCGGCCGAGTACTCGCCCGAGCGCGTCCGGGGGCGCACGGTCGTGTTCACCACCACCAACGGCACGCGCGCCCTCCTCGCCCTCGACGGGGCGCGGCGGGTCGGAGTTGGCGGCTTCGTCAACGCCGCCGCGGTGACCCGCTGGGTGGCGAGCGAGCCCGGGGACGTGCTGCTGGTGTGCGCCGGGGAGCGGGGGCGGTTCTGCCTGGAGGACGCGGTCTGCGCCGGGCTCCTGGTCTCCCGGCTCGAGGGCGCCGACCGGACGCTCACGGACGCGGCGCGGGCCGCGCGGGCTCTCTGGGATCGCTACGCCATGGACCTTCACGCGATGCTGGCCGACGCCACGTGGGCGCAGGCGCTGGTGGCCCAGGGGCGCGGGTCGGACCTTCCCCTCTGCGTGACCCTCGACGTCCACGACGTGGTGCCGGTGCTCCGCGACGGGGCCCTGGTGGCGAGCGAGCGTAACTTGACCCCTCTCGGGGCGCCCCTCCATAATGATGCCGTGCGACGCGCGTCCGGTGGCGAAGCGTGAACCTGCCGACGCAGCTCACGGTCGGGCGGATCTGTCTCGTCCCCCTCGTCGTCGTCTTCCTCATCTCCAACGAGTCGATTCACGCCCTGGTGGCCGCGGTGCTGTTCGCCGGAGCCGCCTTGACCGACTGGCTCGACGGGCTGATCGCCCGGCGGCGCGGCCAGGTCACGACGCTCGGCAAGCTCCTCGACCCGGTAGCCGACAAGGTGCTGGTCTCGGCCGCGCTCATCTCGCTCGTCCAGCTCGGCACGATCGAGGCCTGGATGGTGGTGATCATGATCGGGCGGGAGTTCGCGGTGACCGGGCTCCGGAGCGTCTCGGCCGCGCAGGGGATGGTGATCGAAGCGTCGGATCTCGCCAAGTACAAGACCTTCGCCCAGTACCTCGCCGTGATCCTCCTGATCCTCGAGCGCAGCATCCCGTCCGGGCTCGAGTCCGACTTCGTGTACCTCTCGCGCGGGGCGCTCTGGGCCGCGCTCATCCTGACGATCTTCTCGGGGATCGACTACTTCGTCCGCTTCTACCGCGCCTCCGACGTGCGAACCTCGGACGTGGACAGCCTCGCCCGGGGAGACGATCGCTGGCGCTGAGCGCGCTCTGGCTCCTCGGCGCCTACCTGGTGGGCGCCATCCCGATCGGCTATCTCGTCGCCCGCGTCCTGGGCGTGGACATCCGCCAGCGAGGCAGCGGGAACATCGGGGCGACGAACGTCCTCCGGACGGCAGGCTGGACTCCGGCCGTCGCCACGCTCCTCGCTGACATCGCCAAGGGCTACGTCGCCACCTGGGTCGGGAGCCGGGCCGGCTCGGAACCGGGCTGGGCCGGCGCGGCCGCGGTGCTCGCGGTGGCCGGCAACTGCTGGCCCGTGTTCCTCCGATTCCGTGGCGGGAAGGGCGTGGCGACCGGGCTGGGCGCGTTCCTCCGCATCACGCCCTGGGCCCTGATCCCCGCGGCCGCCGTCTGGGTCGCCCTGGTCGCCTCGCTCCGGTTCGTCTCGCTCGCTTCGATCTGCGCGGTCGCCGGGCTCCCAGTGGCGATCCTCGCGCTCGGGTATCCGCCCGCGCTCGCGGTGGCCGGGCTGGTCGTCGCGATCGTCATCGTGGCGCGGCACCACCAGAACATCGGGCGTCTTCTGGCCGGCAAGGAATCGCGGTTCGGCCAGGGCGACTCTCTGCCAGCCGCGCCCGCCCCGCCACCCCCGGGCACTCACCGGTGACAGCCGAGCGCCTCGCGGTCGTCGGCGCGGGAGCCTGGGGCACGGCTCTCGCCGTCCAGGCCGCCCGCGCGGGATTTGCGCCGCGCCTCTGGGTGTTCGAGCCCGAGCTCCTCGCGCTCCTGCGCGCGTCCTCCGAGAATCCCTGGCACCTGCCCGGGGTGCGTCTGCCCGAGACGGTCGAGTTGCACGGGGACCTCGGGGCGGCCGTGGCGGGCGCGGACACCGTCGTGGTCGCGGTGCCCTCCCACGTCTTCCGTCAGGTCGCCGGGGCGATGGCGCCCCACCTCGCCCCGGGCGCCCGCATCCTCTCGGCGGCGAAGGGCATCGAGGAGGATCGCCTGGCGCGGATGTCGGAGATCCTGGCCGAGGTGCTGCCGGCCAGCTTCCACGGCCGCGTCGCGGTCCTGTCGGGACCGACCTTCGCCCAGGAAGTCGGCCACGGCCGCCCCACGGCGGCGGTCCTCGCCTCCGCCGATGCCGATCTGGCCAGGGCGCTCCAGGCCGCGCTCGCCACGCCCACGTTCCGCCTTTACACGCAGCGGGACGTGACGGGCGTGGAGCTCGGCGGGGCACTCAAGAACGTGATGGCGATCGCCGCCGGGATCGCCGACGGCCTCGAGCTCGGGCTCAACGCCCGGGCGGCCCTCCTGACCCGGGGTCTCGCCGAGCTCACGCGCCTCGGCGTCGCGCTCGGCGCGCATCCGCGCACGTTCGCCGGGCTCGCGGGGGTGGGCGACCTGATCCTGACGTGCACCGGAGACCTCTCGCGCAATCGGCGGCTCGGGGTGGCCCTCGCGCACGGCCAGTCGCTGGCGGAATGGCAGGCCGGCACGCGCTCGGTGGCCGAGGGCGTGCGGACCGCCCAGGCCGCCTTCGCCCTCGCCCGCCGCACCGGCGTCGTCGCGCCGATCATCGGCGAGGTCGCGGCCGTCCTCTTCGAGCGAAAGGCCCCGCGCGAGGCGCTGCTCTCGCTCCTCTCGCGGTCTGCGAGGCCCGAAGAGGAACCCTACGACCTCTCGGGGACTGGCGATGCCTGAGCTCCGGAAGGACCCGGTGGTCGAACGCTGGGTGATCATCGCCACCGAGCGCGCACGCCGGCCGATGGACTTCGCGCCCGAGGTGATCCCGCCGCGAGGCCCGGAGGGGTGCCCCTTCTGCCCCGGCCACGAGGAGCGGACTCCGCCGGAGCTCTTCCGCTCGGGCGGGTCGGAGGACGGCCCGTGGACGGTGCGGGTCGTCCCGAACAAGTTTCCCGCCCTCCACACCGACGGGGAAGTCCACGCGGCGGGGGAGGGGATCTACGACCGGATCGACGGCGTGGGCGCGCACGAGGTCGTCATCGAGAGCCCTGACCACTTCGCCGGCCTCGGGACGCTCCCCGCCGCGCACGTCGGAGAGATCCTGGTCGCGTATCGCGAGCGGCTCCTCGCCCTCCGGAAGGACCCGCGGCTCGAGTACGTCCTGATCTTCAAGAATCACGGCGTCGCGGCGGGGGCGTCCCTCGAGCACCCGCATTCCCAGCTGATCGCGACCCCGATCCTGCCGGAGCTGGTGGTGGAGGAGCTCGAGGGGGCGGCGCGCTACTTCCGGATGAAGGAGCGGTGCGTCTGGTGCGACGTCGTGCGGCAGGAGCGGCGCGACGGGAGCCGGCTCGTCCTGGAGGAGGAGGGTTTCGTCGCCGCCGCGCCGTTCGCCCCGCGCTTCCCCTTCGAGACGTGGATCCTCCCCACGACCCATCAGGCGAGCTTCGAGAGCCTCGGGACGGACGAGGTGGACGCGCTCGCGCGGCTCCTGCGGGATCTGATCGCGCGCCTCGGCCGGCTCTTCGACGACCCTCCCTACAACTTCGCCCTCCATACGGCGCCGCTCAAGAACACCGATCCCGAGCACTTCCACTGGCACCTCGAGCTCATGCCGAAGCTGACGCGAGTCGCCGGCTTCGAGCTGGGGACCGGCTTCTTCATCAACCCGACGCCGCCCGAGGATGCCGCGCGCTTCCTACGTCAGGCCGGTCCTCCGCTGGGCCCGGATCCTGGCTGAGGCGCGGGGCGGCGGGAGGGCGCCGTGTTTGACCCCTCGTGGGGCCCCTGCTAGAATCCGGTCGTCGAGCGGGAATAGCTCAGGGGTAGAGCACAACCTTGCCAAGGTTGGGGTCGCGGGTTCAAATCCCGTTTCCCGCTCCAGTCTCGCGACGGAGGCGGGGGAGGTGGCCAGGCGGCGAGCCCGCCGAGGCGGCCTCCCCCTTCGCGCTCACGGCGCTCGCGCGAATGTTCCATTCGGGTCTGGCGGCGTAGCCAAGTGGTTAAGGCGACGGTCTGCAAAACCGTTATCCGGCGGTTCGAATCCGCCCGCCGCCTCCATCCTCTTTTAGCCTGATCTCGCTCGCCCGCGCGATCGAGACCTCCGCTCGGTCGACGCGCATCGGGCGCACCGAATCGCCGGGGTGGCGAAACTGGGAGACGCGGCGGCCTTAAAGGGGTTTCCGGCCTTCCACTCCCACCAGCACGAAGACCAGACCCGGGACAAGGGAGGACAAGGAGTGAGAGGCAGATCGTGAAATTAGTGGCACCTGGAAAAGACACTGAGACGCCCCCGGCAACGTTGCGCCGTTGACGACGCGACCAGCCTCTGCAACCCCGGATCAGATCGCGGCGATCATGGTTACTCGGAACAGAAGAAGCGGGGGCAGCGCGGGCTGGACCCGTCGAAGGATTGGGCAGGCTGCGGGCGCGGGGGCCACCGCTTCGCCAGTTCCTGCTGGTAGTAGAAGTCATAGGGCAGCGGCGGAGGGATGTAATACCACTGGACCACCGGGGCCACGATCACGGGCGGGGCCACGGAGCGCCGTGCGCCGTGCCGCGCGTGGGCTGCGCCCTGGGCGCTCGCCAGCGTCACGGTCAGGGTCACGCAGAGGCCCACCAGGGCGGCGAGGACTGGGCGGGGGAGGTCGGTTGCACTGGGACTGCTCATCGCATCGGCTCCTTCATCGGTTCGGGTTCGATGGGCCAAGCCCCGGCGGTTCACGCCGCGCGGGGGCCTTCAGTTTCAGCTGTGCTGTCTACACCACCCTTCGACGGACCTTGCCGCGTCTTCGTTCGAATCGACCCCCCCGCAGAAGCTATTCGGGGGCTAGCCCCCGAATAGCTTTCCGGGCGGTGCCCGCTCGACGCCATGAAATTAGTGGCACCTGGGTCCGCGCGTGACCGCGCAGCCTCCTTTAGGGTGAGTCCCTAAGATCGCGTATCATCATCGGAAACGTCCGCTCGCCGGGGTGGCGGAACTGGGAGACGCGGCGGACTTAAAATCCGCTACGTCGCAAGACGTGTGAGGGTTCGACTCCCTCCCCCGGCACCACACTGGCACGCACTTACGCGGCACCCGGTCATGGGCGTACACCCCGCCGGGGGCCGCCCCTTACCGGGTACTTACCGGGTTGGGCTTGGGCGGCTCCCGCTACTAGCGCTACCACGGCGGACCCCTCGGCTTCGGCTCGCGCGCGAGCGGCCAGGGTCGCGGCGGTGCGGTAGGTGTCCGTCTCGCGCAGGGCCTGGGCCACGTCGGCCCCGTCGCCAGTCGCGAGAGAGCCGCCGGGCTCGCCGGGTGCAAGTTCGTCCAGGCTCGGCACCGCCGTGAGGGGCGGGCGGCCCGGGTCCTGCAGAACCTCAGATGCGGTTGACAGCGACCGCGTCGGCTTCCTACCATACGGCCCACTCGTGAGCGATTGGCTCGCGTTCCTGGCCGAACCCCCCGGGGGGAGGAGGGAGTGGAGCACGCCTGAGAAAAGGTCGCCTACCCCCTCCCGCCGGAGCATTACCGGCAGCTCAAGCTCGAGGCGGCAGCCCGGCAGGTCTCGCTTTCGCAATGCGTCGCCGACTGACCGGTCCAATGAAGCGGTCCATCGCTTCCGCCCTTCTGTGGGCCATTCCCTTGCTGGGTGCGGTGGGTCTGGTGGTCGTCCTTGGGGCCGAGCGCCGGATTGTCAGCGAGTCAGGAGCGTCCACCCGCGTTTCGTACTGGGATGCCATCTGGCGCGCCGCCGAGAATCCACCTCCCATCCATCTCGGGAAGGACCTGCTTCCCCCCACGATCCCTGGTCCCCGGGATGTCAGAGAGGGTCGCAAGCCCCACACCCTGACCGTCACGTTCGACGTCGACCCGGGGCGATATCGGTTCGTGCTGCTATCGTACGAGGCCCACGAATCCAGGCCGCCCCGGTTGTCCTTCGACCTGAATGGAGAACACCTGGGGGAAGTCCAGGTCGTTGCGGGAGGTGGGCGGCGGCGTCCCTACGAAGCCATCAACTATGGCTTGACCGTGAGGATCCCGCTCATCACCACATCGACCCACAATACCCTCGTGATCACCAGCACCGATGGCTCCTGGGTGGCCCCGGCCAGCGCGCGCTTGGTCGCGGACCTGCGGTTCACCGCCGGCAAGGCGGCGTACTTCCTGCTGGCGCGGGCACGGTACGCGGCGGCCCTCGGTGCCCTTGTGCTCGCCGCCCTGTTCTTCTGGGTACTCCCCCGGAAGGGCGGACGCGAGGCGTTCCTCTCCGTCGGCATCGTCCTCGCCTCGACGCTCCTCGGCCTGGTCCTCAGCGAGGTGGTGTTCCGAGAATGGCTCATCCGCAACCCGGCCCAGCGGGCCCTCCGGACGCCGGCCGGGCGGCCGGCGGGCGAACAGGACGAGACGTACACGTTCCTCGGCCTAATGCAGCCGAGCGCCGACCCCGAAATCCCGTACGAGATGAAGCCGGGTCTCGATGGCTACTTTCTCAAGCAACGGATGCAGACGAACACGGATGGCCTGCGCGGCCCCGAACTGACCGTGGCCAAACCTCCCGGCACCATCCGCATCGTCGGGCTCGGTGACTCCGTCCTCCTCGGTTGGGGTGTCAGCTACGACGACGCGGCGCTGACCAAGATCGGGCGGCTGGTGGAGGCCAGGGTCGGGCGCCCCACGGAGACGGTGAACACGGGCGTCCCGAGCTACAACACCGCCAACGAGGTCGCGACCTACCGTCGCAAGGGCCGGCTCTACCATCCAGACGTCGTCGTGCTGATCTTCCTGGACAACGATTTGGGGTTCCCGAGTCTCATGCTGGCACCCGTGGAGCGCTTGACGCTCCGGACGAGCTATCTGCGGGAGCAGATTCGGCGAGGCCTGGTGCAGTACTGGCCAGAGGCGGCGCAGTACGAGCAAGTGGAGTTCATCAGCTCACGGCGTCTGGACGAACTGTGGGCGAAAGCGGGCCAACCGCTGACCGATCGAGAGCGATGGCTCCAGCGGGTGGAGGCTCACTACCGGGTGATGTCGGGCTTGGACGCCGTTAAGGCTTCCCTGACGGACCTGGGCAACATGCTACGGGAGGACGGGGCGGTTGGCGTCCTCGTGTACGATCCGGTCAACCTGACGGTCGGGCGCCCGGAATCGTACGAGAAGAATGCGGGCTGGGTCGTCAAGACCGCGCGCGAGGCAGGGCTGGAGGCCATCGACATGACCTCCGTGTTCGAAGGCTACCTGAAGGAGAGGGGGCTTCAGCGGATCCAGGAAGGGCTCTGGCTCGCCCCGACCGACTGGCATCCCAACGTGGCGGCGCACGACTTGATTGCACACGCGGTGATCGACGCTCTGGAGCGGACCGGGCATCTCGCGCGGCTCAAGATCCGCTGATCGCGCCGTCGACGCTCACCCTAGACCTGGCAGGGTCAGACGGCTGACGATCGACGAGCTGCCGACCCCCCTTGGGGAAACGGCCGAAAAGGGCCACTATGTCGACCCCCGGTCGAGATAGGAGGGCGCCCTTAAAATCCGCTACGTCGCAAAACGGTGAGGGTTCGACTCCCTCCCCCGGCACCACTCCTCCAGTCCGGCCAGGCGGGGAGCTCGGTGTGGCGCCGAGTCGTCGGAGACCGCGCCCGGAGGGCCCGGAGGGATCGCCCCAGCGCCGCTAAGTAATTGCGCCGCAATGCGGATCGGGGCCCCGAGAAGGATTGGCGGCCGATGCGCGAGCCTCCCGTACAATTCTAGGTCCCAGTGCCGTACGAAGCCGGGCCCTCGTTCCCCGGGAGGGCTTGTGCGTGAGGGGGACCCATGAACACCGTCGACATGAGCACTGCGGCGGGAGCCGCCTCCCCGGTCCAGCGCGCCCGTCTGCGGCATCATCCGTTGCTGGGTGGGCTGCTCGTCAAGGAAGGGCTCATCAACGAGACGCAGCTCGAGCGGGCGCTGGCACTGCAGCACGAGGTGGAGCCTCGCCCGTTGCTGGGACAGGTGCTCCTGGACCAGAAGCTCGTCACGCCGCACGAGCTGAACGCCGTCCTGAGCAAGTATCAGCGGAAACACCTCCTCGGCGACGTGCTCATCGAGACGAAGGCCGTCACGCCCGCCCAGCTCGATGCCGCCCTGGCCGCCCAGCGCAAGACCGACCGCGCGCTGGGCGACGCGCTGATCCAGCTGGGCTTCATCACCGAGCGACAGCTCAAGCAGGCGCTCGCCATCCAGCTCCGGATCTCCTTCGTCAACCTCGACGAGCACGCGCTCGAGCCGAGCCTGCGATCGGTGCTCAGCGAGAGCTACGCTCGACACCATCGCGTGCTGCCGATCGCGAAGGACGACGACCGGATCGTCCTGGCCATGGATGACCCGACCGACCTCGAGATCATCGCAGAGGTGCGGTCCTGCACCGGCCAGCGGATCGACGTGGTCACGGCGATGGCCGAGGCGATGGAGCACGCGTTCTCGCGGCTCTACGGAGTGCCGGGCGATGCGCGACCGTCCGTGGGACCGTCCGCCGGCGTGGAGACCGAGGAGCCCCCGGCGGCAGTGACCGCGCACACCATCCTGCCGTCGGCCGCTTCGAAGGTGACGGCGAGTCTTCCGGAGGGGGCGGATCTCGCTCCTCGGAAGGGCAGCGATCAATCTAGGTCGGTCGCTGCGATCGACGCGATCCGCGGCCGCATGGATTCCCTCCGGCAGCTTGCTCGAGGCTGGGAACGCTCGGTCGACGCGGTCGAGGCTCTCTTTCACGATCGGCGGGATGGGCGGGCCGAGATCGAGCGTCTGTCCGGCGAGCTCCGGGAGGGACAGGCGGCCCTTGCCCGAGCGACCGAGGCGCTCGACGCCAAGGCTCAGGCCTTGGTCAGGCTGGAGGCGGCTCATGCTGATGCCCTCCGGGAGGCAGAAGGTCTCCGGCGCGCTCTGGCCGACCTCCAGGAGCGGCACGACGCGCTCCTCCGGGACCGGGCGTTCGCCATCGACCACCTGACCGCGGTGCTCCGTCAGCTGAGATCCTGAGGGCGGGGAGTGGGCCCCGAGTAGCGGGCGCGGGCGTCCTCTAACCCGTTCGACGCGCGGGACATCCTCTCAGGGGCCCAATGGCCCCGCGCGCCGTCACCCGCCACCTCCATCTGTTATGATCCGAAAGCCGGGTACGCGCGCCAGGCTGCCGGCCGCATGGGCCGATGCCGCCGGGCGAACCACGCCGAGCGAGGGAGAGACATGGCAATCGTGACGGTAGGCGCGCGGCCGCCACTCCAGCCAGGCGAGATGGCTCCCGACTTCTCGCTGCCCCTCGTGTCGGAAGTCGGGACGGTGTCCCTCGACGACTACCGCGGGCGGACGCCGGTTCTCATCGTCCTCCTGCGGTACATCTCCTGACCGTTCTGCCGCAGGCACATCGCCCAGTTGGGCGGCGCGCGTGGGAAGCTCGAAGCCCTCGGCATCGAAACGCTCGGCATCATCGAGGACTCGGTCGAGCCAGTGCGACGTTACTTCGCCTACCGGCCGCCGAAGGTGCGGCTGGCGACGGACCCGGACCGCGACGTCCACCGCGCATTCGGCGTCCTGATGCCGCTCTACGCCGGCGCATACACGGAACTCCGGGCGGCCACGCGGATCAATCCGACCGGTGAGCTTCCGGCGCCCATGCCGGTCCCGGACGCGATGAAGCGCCTGAACGAGATGGATGGGTTCCACGACATCGCCGAGGTCAAGGGCGTCGAGGACAAGTTCGCCAAACGGGATTTCGGCATGCATGTCGGCCACTTCCTCGTGGACCGGTCGGCGGTGGTGCGCTGGGCGTGGATGGAGTGCCCGTCGCCGGAGGACGTGACCCAGTACGGTCGGCTTCCCACGGACAACGAGATCCTGGCGGCGGTTCGCGCCGCCGGGCTCTGAAGGACGGCGCGCCCGAAGCGCCACGAGGCACGAGACATGGCCGAATCGAGACGAGTGACCCAGGTGGTGACGCCGCCGGAGGCGGTGGTGGAGGGTGCCGGGGTGCACCTCGGGCGGAGCATCGGGACGCGGCGGCTGGACCATCTCGATCCCTTCCTGCTGCTGGACCACTTCGAGTCGGTGAAGCCGGCGGACTACCAGGCCGGCTTCCCATATCATCCGCACCGCGGGATCGAGACGGTGACATTCGTGCGGAAGGGGGAGGTGCGGCACCGCGACTCCCTCGGCCACAGCGGCAGCATCGGCGCGGGGGACATCCAGTGGATGACGTCGGGCAGCGGCATCCTCCACGAGGAGATGCCGCAGGTCCGCCCCGAAGGGATCGCCGGGCTCCAGCTCTGGCTGAACCTGCCCGCGCGGGAGAAGATGACCCGGCCGAAGTACCGCGACCTCCAGGGCGACCGTCTCCCCGAGACCGAGGCCCCCGAGGGGGCGCGGCTGCGGGTGATCGCGGGCGACTCGGCCGGCGTCACGGGGCCGGTCGAGGGCCTGGCGGTCGATCCGAAGTTCGTGGACGTCACCCTCCCGCCGGGCGCCGCGTTCCGGGACACGGTGGCGCCGGGCCACACCGTGTTTGCCTACCTCGACCACGGCGAGGTCAAGTTCGGGCCGGAGCACAAGACGGTTCGCGGACCGGCCCTCGTCGTCTTCGGAGAGGGCGACCTCGTCGAGGCGGCGGCGGGACCGGACGGGGGTCGCTTCCTCCTCGCGGCAGCCCGGCCCCTCGGCGAGCCGATCGCCCGCTACGGGCCGTTCGTGATGAACACGCGGGCTGAGATCGAAGAGACGCTGCAGGACCTCCGGACCGGCCGCTTCATCCGCGACGATCCCGGCGACGTCTGACGCTTCTGCCGATGGGGAGACTCCTCCTCTTCGGCCTGATCACCTGGGTCACGGGCAGTCCCCTCCTGGCCCTCGTGGTCGTGCTCCTGATCACGGCGGCCGGATACGGCTACCTGTTCGGGCGCCTGCTCCGGATCCCGCGGGCGGTGAACCGGTGGCTCGCGATCCGCGAGCTCGACCGGGCCGTCCACACGAACCCCCACGACGCCACGGCGCGGGCGGATCTCGGGCGCCTCCTGGTCGAGGCCAGACAGCCGGCCCGTGCCCTGTCCCACCTGGAAGCCGCGTGGGCCCGGGCGCCGGAGGTCGCCGAGAACGCCTACTATCTCGGCGCCGCGCGGCTCCGGCTCGGAGACGGAGCCGGAGGCCGACCGCTGATCGAGGAGGCGCTCGGGCGAGACCCTCGGCTCGGCTACGGCGAGCCGCACCTGAGACTCGCCGACTACTACCTCGACCACGACCAGGCTGCCGAGGCGCTCATTCATCTCGAGCGCTTCACCGAGCTGCACGCCTCCAGCGTCGAGGGGCGGTACAAGCTCGCGCGCGCCTATCTCGCCACCGGGCGGACGGACCAGGCCCGGGCGGCGCTGGACGACGCGGTGCACGCGTACCGCGGTGCGCCGGGCTTCAAGCGGCGCGAAGAGAGGAGCTGGCGTCTTCGCGCCGGCTGGCTGCGCTGGCGAATCGCGGCCTCGCGCGGTGATGGAGCAGGGGCCGCCTGATGGTGAGCTTGCTTGACTGCCGCGACGACCGGGTGATAGAAGGGGCACGACGCCCCGCGGGCCGGGCGAGAGCGGCGACGCGATGCGCGACGGAGCACACGTGGAGGAGGCCGGATGAGCCAGCGTGAGGAAGGGCGGCTTGCCGAGGTCGTCAGGGAGATCGACGATCAGGCGAGCGACGCCCCGGTCAAGAAGGCGCTCGGCATCCGCCTCCTGGGCGGCCTGGCCCCGAGCCTCGAGAGCCGCTACTACGTCGATCCCGCGATCTACGAGCGCGAGCGGGAGCGGCTCTTCTACGGGATGTGGCTCTGCGCCGGGCGGCTCGAGGAGTGGGCGGAGCCGGGGGAGTACGCCCTCCGGGACGTGGCCGGCGAGAGCGTCATCGTCGTGCGCGACAAGGCCGGAGAGATCCACGCCTTCTACAACGTGTGCCGGCATCGGGGGACCGTGCTTTGCGAGGCGCCCAGCGGCCGGTTCCCCCGTCACGGGATCACGTGCCCGTACCACGCCTGGACCTACGGCTTCGACGGCCGTCTGCAGGGCACGCCCTACATGGTGCGGGTCCCGGATTTCCGGAAGCCGGACTTTCCCCTGTACCCCGTCAGCGTCGCCGTGTGGGGCGGGTTCGTGTGGCTCAACCTGGCGAAGGACCCGCTGCCGCTCCGGGCGGAGCTCGGGGGGCTCTGGACCCACTTCGAGCGGTACGGGCTCGAGACCCTGCGCCGGGCGCATCGGATCGAGTACGACGTCGCGGCCAACTGGAAGCTCCTCGTCGAGAACTTCGGGGAGTGCTACCACTGCCCGTCCATCCACCCGGAGCTGAACCGGGGCACGCCGTACCTCGGCGGCGGCTCGGCTCGCATCGAGGGTGAATCGGCCTGGCGAGGCGGCGCCTGGATGGACCTCGCGGACGGCTTCGCCACGCTGACGGTCCGGGGCGAGGCGCGTCGCCCGCCTTTGACCGGGATCGCCCCGGAGGACCACCGGCGCGTCTACTACAACACGATCTACCCCGGCATGTTCCTGAGCCTTCACCCGGACTACGTCCTGACGCACACGCTGTGGCCGGTCGGTGTCGACCGTACCCGGATCGTCTGCGAGTGGCTGTTCGCCCCGGACGCGATGGCCGCGCCGGGGTTCGACGCGGGTGACGCCGTGGAGTTCTGGGACCTCACGAACCGCCAGGACTGGCACGTCTGCGAGCTGGCCCAGCGCGGCAACCGCTCCCGGGCGCACGTCCAGGGCGTGCACGTCGGGCAGGAGGCCGGGCCGCAGTACTTCACCCGGTACTACCTCCGCGCGATGGGGGACGCCTCATGAGCCCACAGGCCGAAGGCCGTCCGATCAACTCGCGCGGAGCCAGGGTAGCCCAGTGAGCACCGCGACCCGGGGCTACGACGTCCTCGTGGTCGGGGGCGGCCACAACGGTCTCGTGGCTGCGTGCTATCTGGCCGGCGCGGGCCTGTCGGTCGCGGTCCTCGAGCGCCGGTCCGTCGTCGGCGGCGCGGCCGTCACCGAGGAGCTGATCCCGGGCTTCCGCGTCTCGACGGCCTCCTACGTCCTGTCGCTCATGCCCCGCCGGCTCCTGGACGACCTCGACCTCTGGTCGGCGGGCGTCCAGTACCTGCCGCGGGAGCCACGGATCTTCGTGCCGTTCCCCGACGGCACGTCGCTCACCTGGTGGAGCGATCCCGCCCGGCTCCACGCGGAGCTCGCGAAGATCTCCAAGCATGACGCCGACCGGTTCGCGGACTACGAGGCGTTCATCGAGCGCGCCGCGACGGTGATGGACCGGTTCATCCTGCGGAACCCGCCCTCCTGGAGCGAGGTGGCTGCGGAGTTCCGCAGCCCCGCCGACCTCGCGGTCTTCCAGAAGTGCTTCCTCGGCTCCGCCGCCGACATCGCCGAGCACTTCTTCGAGAGCGAGAAGCTCCAGGCCGTCGTGGCGGCGACCGGGGTCATCGGCACGTTCCGCGGACCGCGGGACCCGGGGACGGGATACGTGAAGCTCTACCACTCGATGGGCATGGCGACCGGGAACCGCGGCGCCTGGACGTACGTCCGCGGGGCCATGGGCGCGGTGACCCAGGCGCTGGCCCGCGTGGCCGCCGGACGGGGCGCGGTGCTCCGCACCGGCGCCGAGGTCAAGGAGATCCGGATCCGGGACGGGCGGGCCACCGGCGTCGTGCTGGCGGACGGCGAGGAGATCGGGGCGCGCTTCGTCCTTTCGAACGCCGACCCCGTACGGACGTACCTCGGGCTCGTGCCGCGCCGCGAGCTGCCGGACGAGTACCGGCGCCTCGTGGAAGGGATCAAGATCGAGAGCCCGGTGATGAAGATCAACCTGGCGGTGGCCGAGCCGCCGCGGTTCTCGATGCTGCCGGCGGAGCGGGTCCGCGAGGGCTACTCGGGCGGGCTCTTCATCGCGCCGTCGATCGACTACCTCCAGCGCGCGTGCGACGAGGCGCGGGCCGGCCGCCCGGCTGCCCACCCGTTCATGAACGTGCACCTCCAGTCGGTCGTGGACGACACGGTCGCCCCCGCCGGCCGGCACACGCTCTCGATCTTCACCCAGTACTTCCCGTACCGGCTGGCGGAGGGGACGTGGGACACGCGGCGCGACGCGATCGGCGACGGGGTGCTGGCCGAGCTCGGCCGGTACGCGCCGAACGTCCCCGGCTCGGTGCTCGGCCGGGAGGTGCTGGGGCCCCCGGACCTCGAGGCCCGGTTCGGCCTGACGGGCGGCCACATCTTCCACGGCGAGCTGGTTCCGGAGCAGGCCTTCGACCTCCGCCCCGTGCCCGGGTCCACCTCGTACGAGGGCCCGATCCGGGGGCTCTACCTCTGCGGATCGGGCGCCTGGCCCGGCGGCTGCGTCATGGGAGCGCCGGGCCACAACGCGGCCCAAGAGGTCATCGCGCGCGTCCGGGCGGGCACCGCGTAGCGGCGGAGGCGCCCGTGCCACCACAGGCTGAAGGCCGTCCAATCAACCCGGGCGAGCGCACGGTCTTCGTTCCCGCCGGCAGGGGAGGGGCGATTCTCGCCGGAGCCGGCGAGCTTCTCTCGGTGGTCGACGTCGAGGGTTCCCAGGTTGCCGACTTCGTGGTGATCCAGCGGGACGACCCACGGAAGGCAGTCTCGCCCCATCAGACGCGATCCACCCTCCGCCGCCTCACGCTCCGCGTCGGCGACCGGCTCGTCAACCAGGACCGGGAGCCGGTGCTCGAGATCGTCCGGGACGACGTGGGGGTGCACGACCTCCTGTTCTGCGCCTGCAGCCCCGCCCTCTACCGCCAGCGATTCGGGCTCACCGACCATCGGAGCTGCCGCATGAATCTCCTGGAGGCGCTCGGGGCGTACGGCGTCGAGGAATGGCGGCTACCGGATCCCGTCAACCTCTTCATGAAGACGCCGCCCCGGCCCGACGGCGAGTTCGACTTCCACCCCGCGCCCTCGCGCCCCGGGGACCGGATCGTCTTCCGGTGCCTGGTCGACGTCGTCGCGGCCGTCTCGTCCTGTCCCATGGATTTGAGCCCCATCAACGGGGGCCGCATCACCCCGCTCCAGCTCGTCGCCGGCCCCGCGGCCGGCGTCTGACCCCGCGGGCGCCCGCTCCAGCCCGGCTGCGCGTGGGCTCCGCGGCCGGGACCGGATCATCGCGCACACCGACAGCATTCTCAGAATTGACGGCCAGCGGGGCTGGGCCGTGCGATGGCGCCGACGGCTGGCGGCTTTCGTGACTGCCACGGGACATCGGGTGGCACACTGAGGTCATCCCGCGGTAGACGAGGAGGCGACGGCATGACCCGACGGGCGATCGTTCTCGCGCTGGGGCTCTTCTTCATCCTCGCCGGCACGCCAGGGGTGGCGGTGC
The DNA here is from genome assembly GCA_963812945.1 of uncultured Candidatus Rokubacteria bacterium. GTDB lineage: Bacteria > Methylomirabilota > Methylomirabilia > Rokubacteriales > DASRDR01 > DASRDR01. The sequence goes on from CAWEXD010000008.1 coordinate 1,354,700, forward strand.
GCCCGGCCGAGGCGTTCCACGAGTCGAACGTCCACGTCGAGGGAGGGGTATGGTTCCCGAGCCTCGAGGTCGAGGTCCGCTCCTCGCGGGAGGGGCTCACGGGCGACCTGGTCACGGAGCAAGACCTCAACATCGAGGACCCGGACTACGTGCTCCAGGGGGCGGTCACGTTCCGAATCGCGAAGCGGCACACCATCCGGGTCGAGGGCTTCGGCTTCAGCGTCGAGGGGGACGGGCCGCTGAGCCGGACGTTCACCTTCGACGGTGACACCTTCCCGGTCTCGACGCGCGTCACCTCCGAGGCCGACGTGGCCTTCTTCGGCGGGGACTACGGGTTCGATCTCGTGCACAACGAGGTGGTGGCGCTGAACCTGACGCTCGGCGCGCGCGTCATCACGGGGGATGCCTCGATCCGGGCGCCCTCGCTCAACCTGGAGGGCAGTGGCGAGCTCAGCACGGCCATGCCCGCCCTGGGGCTCGGCGTGATCCTCCATCCGTTCCCCGCCGTCCCGCTCCTGGCCTCGCTCGCGCTCTCGGGGCGCGTGGCCGGGGGCACCATCGGCGACGAGGGGAGCTTCATCGACGCGGAAGGCGGCCTCGAGTGGCTGCCGATCCCCATCCTGGCGCTCCGGATCGGATACCGCTACTTCTGGGGCAAGGGGGAAAAGGACCGGGACGAGGCCGAGGTCACGCTGATGGGACCCTACGTGAGCGCGACGCTCACGTTCTGAGGGTACGCCGCCCGACCTCGTCCGAGAGCGGAGCGCCTCCGGCGCTGCCGTCGCAGCGCCGGCAGACGCCGAAGAAGCGCAGCTCGTGGTCCGTCACCTGGAACCGGTGAGATTGCCGGACGCGGTGACCCAGGCTCGCGAGCACGTCGGCCTCCAGGAGACACCCGTCCAGGTCCTCGATCTGGCCGCAGCGCCGGCAGATCAAGTGATGATGATGCGCCGTGAACGGCTCGGCGAGCTCGTAGCGGCGCTGCCCCTGGGCGGCATCGGTCGCGCGGACGAGCCCGACGTCGCAGAGGAGCTTCACCGTGCGATAGACGGAGACGAGGTTGACGCGCTCCGGGCCGAGCGCCCCGTGGAGCTGGGCGACGGTGCGCGGCTCCTGGCTGGTCGCGAGGGCGTCGAGCACCGCGCGGCGCGGCGCGGTGATGCGATAGCCCCGGCGCGCCAGGAGTCGTGGGATCACATCGCGGGGATCCTCGGCGACGGCCGGCGGGGCGGGGCTCCCGCTCATTGCGTGGTGCGGGGGGGAGGCTCGACGCCCACGGCGCGGTACGTCTCGTCACCGTGGGGCACGAACGGCCCGCGGGACTGCCAGCCCTCGGTCGGCAGCCCCTGCTGGATCCAGCCGGGGATGCCCTCGTCCAGGACCTTCAGGTTCCGGTATCCCATCCCGTGGAGCTTGCCGTAGGCCAAACTGGCCAGGTGGTGGGGGCACGCTCAGTAGAGGACGACCAGCCCCTGGCGCGGGACCTCGGCGGCCCGCTGCTCGATCTTGTCGAGCGGGATCGAGACGGCCCCCTTGATGTGCCGGGTCAGGAACTCTTGCTGGCCCCGGACGTCGATGATCTGAACCTTCGCGCTCTTCTTGAGCAGGAAGTCCAGCTGGGCGACCTTGATCAGCTCGAAGGGCGCCGGCTGGGCGCTCGTCTCGCGCGAGGTTCCGGCCAGGAGCGCCGCCGCCAGCAACACCAGGAACGCGGGGGCGAAGCGAACGCGGACCGTCATGCCACCCCTCCTCGTGCGTCGGTGACCCACGTCAGCCAACATCAGGAAGAGGATACCGCATCCGAGGGGGAACGCGCGCGGAGTCCGAGGGCACCCGGCGTCCCGCGCGGCGCGACGGCTCAGGCGGGCCGGTGGACCGGGGGCCGGGCCGGGCGCATTCTAGGGTGCCGATGGCGACCCCTCTTCAGGAGAGCCCGGCGCCCGTCCAACCGGCGGCGCCCGGCGTCCCCGATCTCCGGCCGTGGGAGCGGCTGAGCGTCCGGCTGGCGCTGTTCTTCGCGGCCGTGACGTTCCTGGCCGTGGGCGCCGTCGGCTTCCTGACGTACACGCGTCAGCAGCGCGAGGTCGAGGACGGCGTCGGGACGCAGCTCCTCAACATCGCCCGGGTGGCCGCGCTCCAGCTGGACCCGCGGCTCCACGCCGAGGCCGACGCCGCGCGGTCGCCGGAATCGGCCGCGTACCGGCAGCTCAGGTCGAGGCTGGCCGCGATCCAGGACGAGACCCTCCTGACGAGCCCGATCACGACCCTCGTCGACGTCCAGCCGGCGGCCCGGACCGCCCGCCTCGTCATCGCGAGCAGTGGCCCGGGGCAGCCCGGGGACGTCTACCCGCTCGCGCCCGAGCTGATCGAGCCGATGGGGTGGACACTGGGCGACGGCGTGGCCCGCTATACGCGCGTGTATCGCCATCAGGGCGGGCTCTGGATCTCCGCCTTCGCGCCGATCCTCGACGCCCAGGGACGCCCCGGTGGCCTGCTCCACGTCACGTATCCGGTCGAGATCTATCTCGACCGCCTGCACGAGCTGCGCGACACCCTCCTCCTGGCGACCGGCGTGGGCGCCCTCGCCACGCTCGGGCTCGGGCTTCTCGTCCTCCGGCGGCTCACGCGCCCGATCGCCCTCCTCACGGGCGGCGTGGCGCGCGTGGCGGGCGGGGATCTCTCCCAACCCCTCCCGGTCACCTCGCGGGACGAGGTCGGGCGGCTGACCCAGGCCTTCAACACGATGCTCGAGGGCCTCCGCCAGCGCGACTTCATCCGCTCGGCGTTCGGGCGGTACGTGTCACCCGAGGTGGCGCAGGCCATCCTCGAGTCGCCCGAGGGGCTCCGGTTCGGCGGGACCAAGCGGCTCGTCACGGTCCTCATGTCCGACCTCCGGGGCTACACGCGGTTCGCCGAGCAGGGCGACCCGGCCGAGGTGATGGAGATCCTCAACGGGTATCTGGCGCGGATGGCGGAGGTCGTCATCGCCCACGGGGGCACGATCAACGAGTTCATCGGAGACGCCATCTTCGCGGTCTACGGCGCCCCGGTCACGCACCGGGATCATGCCGAGCGGGCCGCCGCCACCGCGCTGGCCATGCAGGACGCGCTCGTCGAGATCAACGCGGAGCACGCCCGCCGGGGGCTGCCGCGCTTCGAGATGGGGATCGGGCTCCACACGGGAGAGGCGGTGGTGGGCAACATCGGCTCCGAGCAGCGGGCCAAGTACGCGGTCGTGGGGAGCGCCGTCAACGTGGCGAGCCGCGTCGAGAGCGCCACGGTCGGCGGCCAGGTTCTCATGACGACGGCCACGCTCACGGAGCTGGGAGACCTGGCCCGAGTCGGGCCTCCGGTCGCGCTCACGGTCAAGGGTCTCGCCGAGCCGCTGACGCTCCACCCGCTCGAAGCGCTCGGCGGGCGATTCGCGCGGACCCTGCCGGTGGCCGCGCCCGAGGCCGAGCGCCAGGTGGCGGTCGAGCTTCCGCTCCGGTGCTGGATCGTGGACGGGAAGGTGGTTCGCCCGGAGGCCCTGGAGGGGCGCGTCGTCCGCCTCGGGCTACGAGAGGTGCACGCCGCGCTCGACCCGCCGCCCGATCCGCTCACCAACGTCAAGCTCCAGCTTCGCTATCCGCCACCCCTCGACCGGGTCTCCGAGGCGATCTACGCCAAGGTGCTCGGCCGCGATGTCGCGGGCCTGGTGCGAATGCGCCTCACCGCCCTCGGTCCGGCCGACGAGCAGGCGATCGCGACGCTCCTCGGCTAGCCTCGCAATTTCACACGGCCGTGACATCCTGGCGGCCGGACTGGGCTAGGCTCCAGTCCAGCGCGGGTCGATACCCGCGCGTGTCTGCCGTCGCTCCTTCAGGACAGTGGCCGGGCGAGTGGCCGGAACAGGGGCGCGGCACGCCGGAACCCTAGCGGTTGACCATCGGTCAACAGGAGGATCATCCGATGCAGACGCGCCTCTTCCTCGCCTCAGCCGTCGCCGCAGCGATCGCGATTCCTGCCGTGACCGGCGCTCAGCCGGCGCCGATGCCGAAGTTCGAGGCCGAGAAGTGCTACGGCATCGCGAAGGCCGCCAAGAACGACTGCCAGACCGCCAACTCCTCCTGCGCCGGGACGTCGAAGCGTGACGCCCAGCGCGACGCCTGGGTGTACGTCCCGAAGGGGACGTGCGACCGTCTGGTCAACGGCAGCCTCCAGCCCAGGGCGTAGGGCGGAGACCCGGGCGATGCGGACGGGTGGCATGGCTTCGGCGACTCCGGGTGCCGGGTCTCTCCCGGTCGGAGCCGGGATCGGGCTCCGGAGCCCGCACGTCGCCGAGGTGCTCGCCACCCGTCCCGCGCTGCCCTGGCTCGAGGTGCATCCAGAGAACTACCTGGGCGGCGGGCCGGCCATTCGCGCCCTCGATGCCCTCAGGCGCGACTATCCTGTGACGTTTCACGCCGTGGGGCTGTCGGTCGGGAGCGCCGGCGGAGTGGACCGACACCATCTCGACCGGATCCGGCGGCTCGTGAACCGGGTCGAGCCCGCCCTCGTCTCGGAGCACCTGGCGTGGAGCCAGGCCGATGGCGCCTACCTGAATCACCTGCTGCCGCTGCCGTACACGGAGGAGTCGCTGGCCGTCGTCTGCCGGAATGTCGACGAGGTCCAGACCGTCCTCGGGCGGCGCGTCCTGGTCGAGAACCCCTCCGCGTATCTCCGGTTCACGGCGTCCACGATCCCGGAGGCCGAGTTTCTCGCGGAGCTCGCGCGGCGGACCGGGTGCGGGCTCCTCTGCGACGTCAACAACGTGCACGTGACCGCGCAGAACCTCGCGCTCGACCCGATCGCTTACCTGGACGCCCTTCCGGGTGCGGCGGTCGGGGAGATCCATCTCGCCGGGCATTCGGTCAACGACGTCGACAGCCGCCCGCTCCTCATCGACGACCACGGTTCGCCGGTGGGGCCGGCGGTGTGGCGTCTTTACGAGCATGCGGTCCGCCGATTCGGCGCCGTCCCGACGCTCGTCGAGTGGGACACGGACATCCCACCGCTGGAGGTCCTCGTGGCGGAAGCCCGGCGCGCCGACATGCGGCGCGAAGAGGTGATGGGTGCGGCCCACGCTGCCTGAGCTCCAGTCGCGGCTCGCCGCGGCAATCCTCCGGGAGGACGCGGCCGAGGTTGCGGGGGCGGTCGGCGGCGACGGCCTGGCGCCGTCCGCCCGCGTGAAGGTGTACTGGAACCACGTCTTCACGAGCCTGACCGAGGCCTTGGAGGCCACCTTTCCCGTCGTGTGCCGCCTGGTGGACCGCCGGTTCTTCGGCTTCGCGGCCCACCACTACATCCGGGGGCATCCCCCAGCGGGCCCGTGTCTCTTCGAGTACGGCGCGACGTTCCCCGGGTTCCTGGCCGGCTTCCCGCCGTGCGCGGGACATCCCTACCTGGCCGACGTCGCGCGGCTCGAGTGGGCGATGAACGCCGCGCTCCATGCCGAGGACGTTCCGCCCATCGCTCCGGCGGGCCTGGGACGGGTGCCGCGCGAGGATGTGGGACGCCTCGTCGTCCGGACCGACCCGTCGGCGTCGTGGCTCCGGTCACCGTGGCCGGTCGATCGGATCTGGCAGGCCAATCAGCCCGGCGCCGACCCGGAGGCTCAGGTCGATCTCGCCGAGGGCGGGGCGCTGCTCGAGATCCGCCGGCGCGAGGACGTCGTCACGCTCCGCCGGCTCGGGCGGCCCGAGTTCGCCTTCCGGGCCGGGCTCGGGGCAGGGGCGACGCTGGAGACGGCCGCGGACGCCGCCCTGAAGGAGGACCCGGCCTTCGATCTGACGGAGGCGGTCCGCGCCCTGCTCGGTGAGGCGCTCCTCGTCGGTCTCACACTGGCGCCCGAGGAAGGAGCCTCCGCGTGACGCTGCGGGCACGGCCCGTCGCCGAGCCCGGAGGTCCGGGAGTGGCCGGCTGGCTCGGCGGGCTGGCCTCGGTCCCGCTGTCGCTTCACCAGCTGCTCTTTCGCCTCGGCGTCGCCAGCGTCTTCCTCAAGGCCGGGCTGGTCAAGGCATCGAGCTGGGAGCCGACGGTCGCGCTCTTCCGCGACGAGTACCGCGTCCCGGTGCTCACCCCCGAGCTGGCAGCCGCGCTCGCGATGACCTTCGAGCTCGGCTGCTCGACGATGCTCATCGTCGGCCTGGGCACCCGCCTGGCCACGCTGCCGCTTCTCGGGATGCATTGCCACGATCCAGCTCTTCGTGTATCCGAGCGCCTGGCCGGAGCACCTCGTGTGGGGCTCGATCCTGCTCTTCCTCCTGACGCGGGGGCCGGGCTCGGTCTCGCTCGATCACCTGCTCGCGCGGGCCTGGGCCGGCCGCCGCGCCTGAGCGAGGCCGCTCACGGGCTCGGCCGGGCTCCCGGAGCCAGGAGAGTCTTCACGGCCCGGAGCGCGTCGCGGTATGCGGCTGGGTCAGGGCCAACGGTCGTCCCCCGGACCACGCAGGGATCCGCGACAGTAAACGGTAGTCCGGTGTCCCGGTTCGCAAGATTGCCCTCCGGGCGCTCCTCCCAGAAGCAGCCGCGGGCCGTCTGCGCGCGAGGAAGGCGGAACGCCGGCCCGGCGTTCGGGTTGGCGAACCCGTGGTGGACCCCCAGATACTCGGTCATCTGCACGTCGGCGCCGGCTCGCCGGAGCCGCTCCACGTAGGCTCGGCAGGGCTCGATGGGAGTGTAGTCGTCGGCCGTCCCGTGGAAAATCCGGATCGGGCGATCGGTCACCGCCTCGTCGTCCACGTACCTGAAGTAGCAGCCGGGATAGAAGGCGATGTGGTGCGAGAACCGGGCGCTGGCTGGCCCGCTCAGTTGCTGGAACCGCTTCAACGCCGTGTAGAGGGCGACCCCGCCGCCTCGCGAGAATCCCGCCACGGCGATGCGCGCGGGATCGATCCGGGGGTGCGTGGCCAGAAGCTCCAAAGCTCGAAAGGCATCTTGGATCACCGCCAGGTGATTGACCTGGGCCTGATCCTCCGAGGTGCTGGTGATCGCCCGGCCCGTGTAGCTGTCGAGGATGAACGTCGCGACGCCGACCTGCCGGAGCTCCTCGGCCCACCGGTCGTCGCGGGAGCTCACCCCGCTGGAGCCGTGCGCCAGCACGACGGCCGGGCCCCGCTCGATCTGACCCGGGGGAAGCTCGAGGTCCCCCCAGATCACGGTCGTGGTCGCGGGCCTGATCCCGCGGAGGAAGTCCGGCACCGTCGGGGTCGCGGTCTGGAAGGCGAGGCGTCCCGTCGGGCCGCTGGCGAGCGTCGTGAACGGCGCCGGTGGCGGACAGGCGTCCACGTAGCGCAGGGACGTCGTGCTCGTCACTTCTTGCCCGTCCGCGAGCACGACCCGCAGCATGTACCGGATGTCGACCCCGCCCGCCGGGGCCGTCATCGGGGGGCTCCAGTGCCGGAGGGGGCTCTCGTAGCGGCCCTCGTCGGCGGTATGGCGCTGCAGATCGCCTCGCGAGGGGGTCAAGGCCGAGCGGACCGGTCGCGCGCCGGGCTCCTCCGAGAGCCCCAGGAGCTCGAGATCCGACACCGCCGCCAGGCCTCCGGGAAGCCCGCGATACGCGAAGCCCCACCGGAAGGTGTCCCGGAGGCACAGCCGGGGCGGATCGAAGCGGAACTCCTCGACGGCCGGCTGCCCCTCCCCCGTGAGCGGTGCGGCAAGCAGGCCAACGCTCAGAATGCCCGCCAGAGCGGCTTGAGGGGTTTTCATGTGGGCCTCCTCGACTCGAGAACCGCGCTGACTATACCGCGAGCCGACCCCGTGGCGGAGAGTGACCGGGACGAGCGCGGAGTCAGCGTTTGACGACGATCACCCAGAGCCGGAGCGGGACGGTGCCTTCGTTGCGCGCGTCGTGAGGCTGGAGCGCCGGGAGCCAGCGGACGGCCCCCGGTCCAAGCAGCTCGCGGCCAGCCGAGGTCACGAGCGTCAGCTCGCCTTCCAGCACGATGCCGAGCTCCGGATCGAGGCCGACGTGCTCCCCCGACGCGGCGCCGGGGGCGAAGACGAGCAGCGAGACGCGGACCGTCTCGTTGTCGACGACGACCTGCTCCTGGACGCCCGCGCTCGGCGCCTGAGCCGCGACCGGCGGGCCCGCGAGGAGGAGCCCCGCGACCAAGACCGCGGCCGCGAGGCTCGACATGGGCGGCTGCGAGCGGCCCCGATCTGGGGCTGTCTCGCAGCTCACGGCGTCGACTCGACGGGGAGCCCGAGACGGAGCCAGGCCGGGAGCCCGCCCGCGAGCACCATGACGTTCCCGTGGCCCGCATCGCGGAGCGCCTGGTAGGCGGCCGCGACCTCCTCGGGCGTGGCCCCGTAGAGCACGACCCGCCCCGCCCGCGGGATCTCGCCCTGCCGCCGGCGGAGCTCTCCCACCGGCAGGGACCGGGCGCGAGCGACATGGCCCCGCCGGAACGCGGCGAGCGGCCGCAGGTCGATCACGACGACCTCCTCCCCGGCCTCTCGATAGCGCTGGACGTCCTCGGGCGCGATGGCGAGGGGATTGTCGGTGGGAACGTGGACGGCCAGCGCAGGACCTCCGCCCGCCGCCAGGGTGAGCCCGGCGGACACGGTGAGGACTGCCCAGCCGGACGCCCTCACGGCGCGCGCTGCTTTTCGATCGTGACCAGCACCAGGCGCTCGCCGTCCTTCCGCACCGTGAACCGGACGGGATCCCCGGGCGCCAGGCCGTCCAGGAGCTTCGGATCCTCGGCCTCGAAGCCCATGGTCATCGCCTCCATCAGCCCGGGCATCGCCTCGTGGGTGAGAAAGATCGCGCCGAGCTTGGGGACGACGGACCGAACGATGCCCCGGACCGCCCACGACGAGGGGCTCGGGCGGGCCGCCTCGACGCGGAGCCGCACGACCTCGTCCTGGAGGCGTCGAACCTCGCGCGCCCACCGGAGGTAGCCCAGGCCGATGCCCACGCCCAGGGCGAGGTTCAGCAGCAGGATGACCTTCCAGAGCCGCATCACGCCGCGCCCGCCTCCTCTGTCACCTGGCCGCCCGGTGTCATCAGTGGACGTGCTCGCTGGCCACCGGGGCCGTCGGGGCCTCGCGGGCCAGCCGATCGGCCTCGGCGAGAAGGCGCGCTGGATCGGCCCAGCCGTCGGTGTCGCGGCCGAGGTCCCGCGGGATCCAGCGCGCGCGGATGTAGCCCTGGCGATCGACGAGGAGCTCCATGTGCGCCGGCGGCGCCGGCTCGGGCCGGAGCCCCTCCGGCGTCATGTCGCGGCGGAACATCGCGTAGGCCGCGGCGGCCTCGGCTGCGCCGTCCACGGCCAGGGGGAAGAACACCGCCCGGCCCCCCAGGGCGCGGTAGACGCTCCGCGCGTCGCCGAGCGGCACGCCCAGGATCTCACCGCCACGGAGCCGCATGGCCAGGGTGAGCCCGTTCAGCTCCACCAGGCGGTCAGCCGAGCCCGGAAGCGTGAAGAAGACGAGCAGCACGACACCGCGGCCCCGCCACTCGCGGAGCGCGCGCCCCTCGCCCACGCCGGTGGTGAACGTGAAGTCGGGGGCAACGGCCACACCGCCGGACGACACCTCCGGGCCGAGGTCGCGGGTCCGCTCGGCCGCGCCGAGGGCCCGGACGAAGTTGATGAGGTCCCAGCGCTCGTCGGGAGCCAGCTCGGCGGCGAAGCCCGGCATGCCGGAGCCCGTGATCCCGTGGCTGATCCACCAGAAGAGATCCCCCGCCGTGTGATCGCTCGCGTGCTTGGCCGTCAGGTCGGCGGGGCGCCGGGGCAGGGCGGCGGCGGCCGGCCCGCGGCCGTCTCCGCCGACGCCGTGACAGCTCTGGCAGTGCGCCCGGTAGAAGCCGTGGCCCTGGACGATCGACGCGGCGGCGTAGGGCACCGCTGGGCGGAGATAGGTTGCCGTGTTCGCATCCACCGCCAGTGGATGGAGCGCCACCGTCACACCGAGTGCGAGCGCCACAGCGCCGGCCAGCGCGGCCAGGCGCCATCGCCGCGGCCGGATCACCAGGGCCAGCAGCAGCGCGACGAGTCCCAGGGTCGCCACCTGGCTCCCGATCGCGACACGAGGCTGGACGCCGGGGACCGTCTTCGTCGCCTCCCAGTCGAACCGGAAGGACAGCGGCCACGCGATCTCGTCGTGCCGCGCCGGCGTCGTGAGCCCGAGCACGGCGACCGCCGCCAGGATCGCTGCGGCCAGCGCGGCCTCGCCCAGCACATTGCGCTGGAGCGCCTTAGCGGCCCCGGGCTCACCGGGACCGCCGGCCGCGAGCCGGCGCCGCCACACCAGGAGGTTCCGGGCGGCCAGCGGGACGAGCGCCCCGAAGAGAATGAGCTTCACGGCCAGCCACCGGCCGTAGGCAGTCCCGAGAAAGGCCGGCACGGAGCCGACCTGCTTCCATGCCGCGAACGCCCCCGTGGCCGCGAGGGTCACGACGGCGGCGAGCCCGAGTCGCGAGAAGCGCTCGGCGGCCACCGCCGCGATGCCGGGGACCGCCAGGCGGCTCGCCCACGCCAGACAGAGCGCGAGCGGCACCAGGCCGCCCGCCCAGGCTCCGCTCGCCAGAAGGTGGAGCGCGTCGAGCCCCACCGAGACGAGGGCGCCCTCCACCGCGGAAGCGTGGCCCGCCAGCGCGCCGAGGGCGAGGCTCGCCGCCGAGAGCGCGAGGGCCTGGAGCCGGAGCGCCAGCCAGTCGCCCTCGCCGTCCTCGCTCGCCAGACGGAGGAGCGCCGCCAGCAGGACCAGCAGCCCGGTCCGGGCGAGCCAGACCGTCCCGTAGCGGGTATCGAGCAGGACGGCGAGGATCCGACCTCCGTCGAGGCTCTCCCAAGGGCCGGCCCCTGTCGCCACGCCGACCTGGCGCCAGAGGTCGAGGACGCCGGCGCTCAGCGTGATCGCCAGCGCCCAGCCGGCGACCCCGAGTAGCCGGGCATCGAGCTCACGCCGTCGGTCTCGCCCCACGGACCCGGCGGCCCGGACCGCGGGACGCACGACCAGCACGAGGCACGCGAAGACGCCGACCAGCGAGACGGCGCCGACGGCGTGGAGCCAGCGAACCGCGACGCCGACGATCTCCATCCGGACGCGATCAGGCCACCAGGCCGACGCGGCTCGGCCGGGCGGATGCGGGGAAACGGCTCATCGAGCGGGGGGCTCCGGCCCGTCTTGACGCGAGGCGCCCGGGCCGCCGTCCGGGTGATCCGGCGCGAAGAATGCCCACGCCGCCAGGCCCACCGCGATCACCGCGCCCCCCACCAGGAGCCACGACATCCAGCCAAACCCACTCCGGGTGGGCGCGGGGACCCCGTGGTCGGCCAAGGCGGGGGCCGTCGCCAGGAGACAGACGGCCATCACGATCCATTGCATGTCGGAAGGCTTATTTTCTCACGGGTTTCCGGCAGCCCCGCAAACCTTGACTTCCGCGGGGAGCGGCGACGAGAATGAGCCGTTCGGCGCCCGGGTGGCGTGTTCCCGCGCCGCATCGGGCCTCGCGTCCCACCGAGGTCTAGGTCAGGGGAGGGGCAATGGAGTTGGCCGGCGTCCTGCGGGAGGCCATGAGCATCGGGGCGTCCGACGTCCATCTCAAGGCGCGGCAGTTCCCCGTCCTCCGGGCGCGCGGGCATCTCATGCGCCTGGAAAACTGGCCGCTCCTGGACCCGAAGGACCTCGAGCAGATGGCCGGGGCGATGCTCAACCAGCTCCAGCGCCAGCGGTTCGAGCGCGAGGGCGGCGTCGACGTCCAGTACACCGTCGCCGGGATCGGGCGCTTCCGGGCGAGCATCTTCCGGGCGCGGGGGTCCGTCGGGATCGCGCTCCGCGTCGTGCCGTACGAGCCGCCGACCTTCGAGGAGCTGCACCTGCCGCCGGTCGTGGCGAAGCTGGCCATGGAGCCCCGCGGTCTGGTCCTGGTGACGGGCCCGGCCGGCTCCGGCAAGACCACGACGCTGGCGTCGATGATCAACCACATGAACCACCACCGCGCCGACCACATCGTCACGATCGAGGACCCGATCGAGTACCTGTTCGAGGACGGCACCAGCATCATCACCCAGCGGGAGGTGGGAATGGACGCACCGGCCTTCGCCGAGGCGCTCCGGATCTGCCTCCGCCAGGATCCGAACGTGGTCATGGTCGGCGAGATGCGCGACGTCGAGACCACGCAGACGGTGCTGACCCTGGCCGAGACGGGCCACCTCGTCCTCTCGACGCTCCACACGATCACGGCCGCGGAGACGGTCAACCGGATCATCTCCCAGTTCCCGCCGGATTACGAGCGCCAGATCCGCCAGCAGCTCGGGCAGGTCCTGAAGGGCGTCATCTCCCAGCGCCTCATGGAGCGGGGCGACGAGCCGGGGCTCATCCCCGCGGTGGAGGTGCTCGTCGGTACGCTGACCGTGCAGCGGTGCATCGAGGAGCCGAGCCGAACGGCCCAGCTCGGGCAGGTGATCGCCGAGGGCCGGGACACCTACGGCATGCAGACGTTCAACCAGAGCGCCATCGAGTGGTACCAGAAGGGCATGGTCTCCTACGAGGAGGCCCGGCGCACCGCCACCTCCCAGACCGACTTCGAGGTCGAGGTCGAGCGGCTCTCGCTGGCCCAGGACGTCGCCACGCGCAAGGCGGCGGCGGCGGCGCCGTCAGCGCCCCGGCGCTCGGCCACCCGGTAGCGAGCGCCACCCCCCGATCCTCTCCCGTTCCTCGGTCGCGCGCGGCCGAGAGGGCTCCGAGGCGTTTCGTGCAGGTCGAGCAGGTCCGCCCGTATCTCTGGCGCATTCCGAAGGACGCGCGCCCCGGCATGCGGGTCCCCGGGCTGATCTACGCCGACGAGGCCCTCATGGCGGCGATCCAGGGTGATCTCGCCCTCGAGCAGGTGGCGAACGCCGCGGCGTTGCCCGGGATCGTCAAGGCGTCGCTCGCGATGCCCGACATCCACCAGGGATACGGCCTTCCGGTCGGCGGCGTCGTCGCCACCGACGCGGAGGACGGCGTCGTGAGCCCGGGCGGGGTCGGCTACGACATCAACTGCGGCGTGCGCCTCCTGCGGACGGACCTCGTGGCCGCCGACGTCCGGCCGCGGATGGAGCGGCTGATCGACGCGCTCGCCCAGGCGATTCCATCGGGAGTCGGGTCGACCGGGCGGGTCTCGCTCTCGGCGGCCGAGATGCGGCGCGGGCCGGCCCGGGAGGGCGCCCGGTGGACGGTGGCGCGGGGGTACGGGGACGCCGAGGAGCTCGGCCGGATGGAATCCCACGGGCAGCTACCGGGCGCCGATCCGGACAGCGTGTCGGCGAAGGCGTACGAGCGCGGCCGGAGCCAGCTCGGCTCGCTCGGATCGGGCAACCACTTCCTCGAGGTGCAGGTCGTCGAGACCGTGCTCCTGCCCGACGTCGCGGCGGCGCTGGGCCTCGACGAGGGGCAAGTCACCGTGATGATCCACACCGGGTCCCGCGGGTTCGGCCACCAGGTCTGCACGGACGCCCTCGGTGTGATGCAAGGGGCCATGCGCCGCTACCAGATCACCCTCCCGGACCGGCAGCTGGCCTGCGCGCCGCTCTCGTCCCCCGAGGCGCGCACGTATCTCGGCGCCATGCGGGCCGCCGCGAACTTCGCCTTCGCCAACCGGCAGTGTCTCGCCCACTTCGCCCGGGAGGCGATCGAGCGGACCCTCGGCGTCTCGCCCCGGGCTCTCGGCTGGCGCCTGGTCTACGACGTGGCGCACAACATCGCCAAGGAGGAGGAGCACGAGGTCGACGGGCGCCGCCGGCGCCTCCTCGTGCACCGGAAGGGGGCCACGCGGGCGTTCCCGCCCGGCCATCCCGAGCTGCCGGACGCGTACCGCGCGGTGGGGCAGCCGGTCCTGATCCCCGGTGACATGGGCCGGTACTCCTACGTCCTCGTGGGGGCGCCCGGCGCGATGCGGGAGACGTTCGGGAGCACGTGCCACGGCGCGGGACGGGTGCTCAGCCGGACGGCCGCGGTCCGCGCGGCGCGAGGACGGTCGATCGCCGACGAGCTCCGGGCGCGCGGCATCGTGGCGCGGGCGGGCGGCCGGGAATCGCTCGCCGAGGAGATGTCGGAGGCGTACAAGGACGTCCGGAACGTCGTGGACGTCGTCGAACGGGCCGGCCTCTCCCGCGTCGTCGCGCGGCTCCGCCCCCTCGGCGTCGTCAAGGGTTAGGGGTGAGCGATGAACGTCAAGGGGATCCTAATGGACGGCAGGGACAGGCAGGAGTACCTGCTCGGGTTCGCGCGTCGGCCGATGGGGGAGTTCTCCGGACCGCCCACGCTGAGTCGCCGCGGGTCGGACGGGACGTTCCAGGTCTACGAGGACCTTCAGGAGGCGTCGCGGGTGGCGGCGTCGCAGCTCGTGCGCCGGGAGGCGCACCTGATCGGATCCGGCTGGGGGAAGGAGCTGTTCCTCTGGAGGGCCTTCGCGGACGCGCTCACGTCACTGCCGTCCCCGCCCCGCTGGCCCACCTGGCGCCCGCCCGAGTAGCCGGTCCGTCCCCTGAGTGGCACGCCGGTCAGCCGCAGGCGACCGAATAGATGTGCTGCACCTCGCCAGGGAGCGGCGTGGCCTGCCAGCTCTTGCCGCCGTCCTGGGTGCCGAAGACCTCACCATCGTAGCGCGCCCCGATATAGACCAGCGCCGGATCGCGCTGGTGCAGGCCGATCGACATGATCGTGCCGTGTACCTGGACCTTGTCGAAGCGCTTCCAGCTCTTGCCGCCGTCGTCGCTGCGATAGAGCCCGCCGTCGTGGCTCGCCGCGGCGACGGAGAGGGCGGCGTAGAGCGTGTTGCGCTCGGTCGGCGAGGCCTTGACGTCGCGGCCGTAGGTGGTCGGCGAGAAGCGGCCGACATCCATGTCCTGCCAGCTTCGGCCCTGGTCGCTGGTGCGGAACAGCCCCATGCGCAGCGCCACGATCGCCGCGTCGGGATCGGCGGGATTGATGGTGACGGCGTGGCCGTCGAGCATGCCCTCGGCGGTGGTGTCGCTCACGATCTTGCTCTTCAGGTGCGGTAGCTCGGCGAGCTTGATCAGCCCGTCGCTGCAGTCGCGCCAGGTCTCGCCGCCGTCAGTGCTGCCCATGACGCCATTGATCTCGAGCGCGGCGTAGATCTCGTCCGGGTTGGCGGGATGCTGCGCGAAGCGCATCACGCGCGAGGCGAACGGTCCCTTGCAATGCGCGGCGATCCCTGGCGCCGGCAGCTTGCGCCAGCTCTGCCCGGTGTCGTCGCTGCGATAGACGTCGATCGGAGAGGCGCCGGCCAGCATCCTCTTCGGATCGCGGCTGTCGACCATGAAGCACCAGATCTGCTTGCTCGTGTCCGGTAGGTCGGCCCGCGTGAAGGTGGTGCCGCGATCCGTGCTGCGCCACACGCCGTCGCTGGTGCCGGCGAACACCAACTCGGGATTGTCGGGGTGGACGAAGACGGTGAAGGCCTGGACGCTACCCAGCACGTGCCGCCAGTCGCCGCCTTTGGCGGCGCGCTGGAACACGCCGACCTGGCCGGGGTGATCGGGCTTGCCGAAGTAGCCTGCGACGCCGACGTAGACGTTGGACATGTCCAGTCCTCCCGCTCGGGCAGCTTGCCACCCAGTGTCCCATAGCGCCACCGCACGATGTGACGGCTCTCGGGCCCGCCGATTCCCCTGATCGCCGGGGCCGCCAGCGGCCCCGGCTGAGGAGGCGTGTCGTTCAGTGGACCAGCGGTCTCTTTGACTCTTTGCGGCCTCTCGGGAATCGGCGGGTGCCGCTTCCTTGCTCGCACTTCCGCCGTCTGTTAAGCTGTAGCCCGCATGTCCTGGAGTCTCAAGGAAAAAGCCGACCGCCTTCTCTCGCAGGAGACCGGCACCATCCGCAAGGACTGGGGGGGGCGCGTCTCGTTCGCGCTGGTCTACCCGAACACCTACGCGGTCGGGATGTCGAACCTCGGGTTCCAGACGATCTACCGCCATCTCAACGCCCTCCCCGACGTCGTGTGCGAGCGCGCGTTCCTGCCCGACCCGGAGGACCTCCCCGAGTACAAGCGGACCGGGGCCGGACCCTTCTCCCTCGAGTCCAAGCGACCCCTGGGCGACTTCGACCTGGTCGGCTTCTCGATCACCTACGAGGGCGACTACATCAACACGCTCCGCCTCCTCGGCATGGCCGGCATCCCGCTCCGCCCCGAGGATCGCCGGCCCGCGGATCCCTTCGTCCTGATGGGCGGCGTGTGCGCCTTCGCCAACCCGGAGCCCGTCGCGCCCTTCATGGACTTCGTGGTGGTCGGCGAGGGGGAGGAGATCGTCGGGGAGATCGTCGCGGCGTACCGGGAGGCGTTCGGGGCGACCTCCCTCGACGACCGCCGGCGCGAGGCGCTCATGGATCGGCTCGCCCCGATCCCCGGTATCTACGTCCCCCAGCGCTACGCGGTCTCCTACGGGGACGACGGCACGCTCGCCGCCGTGCGCCCGGAGGACGGCGTCCCCGCCATCGTGGCGAAGCGACGCCTGAAGAAGGTCGACGACTTCCGCACGATCTCCCTTCTCCGGACGCCCAACGCGGAATACGGCCACCTGGCGCTCCTCGAGGTCGGGAAGGGATGCGGGCGCGGCTGCCGCTTCTGCCTGGAGGGACAGATCTACCGCCCGGTCCGCCACCGGAGCCTCGACGCGCTCCGGGAGACGGTGCGGGAGATCAAGAAGGATTCGACGCGGGTCGGGCTCGTCGGGGCGTGCGTGTCCGACTATCCGTGGATCGGCGGGCTGATGCAGGTGCTCGAGGAGGAGGGGCTCGAGGTCTCCATCTCCTCGATTCGCGCCGACAGCCTCACCGAGGAGCTGGTCTCGTCGCTCCGGCGCGGCGGCCACCGGACCCTCACGGTGGCGCCGGAGGCCGGCACCGAGCGGCTCCGGCACGTGATCCGCAAGGACATCTCGGACGCCCAGCTCTACGAGGCCTGCGACCTGGTGCGCGCCCATGGCCTCCCGAACCTCAAGTGCTACTTCATGATCGGGCTCCCGACCGAAACGGACGAGGACATCCTGGCTATCCCGAGCCTGGCCGCCCGGCTCCTCGAGCGGCTGCGCGTCCCGTCGCCGAAGGGCGAGCCGTTCGGCCGCCTGACGCTGTCGATCAGCTCCTTCGTGCCGAAGCCGTGGACGCCGTTCCAGTGGGCGCCCTTCGATGCCGTGAGCCGGCTCGAGTCGAAGCTCCGGACGATCAAGGCCGGCGTGCGGCGGTTCCCCAACGTGCGCGTCCTCCACGAGAACCCGCGCGAGGCGTACCTCCAGGCGATGCTCGCGCGCGGCGACCGCCGGGTCGCGGACTTCCTGGAGCAGGCCGCGCGGCTCGAGGGCGACTGGCGGACGGCGCTTCGCGAGTGGGACGGCGATCCCGACTTCTACACGCACCGCGAGCGCGGGCTCGACGAGGCCCTGCCGTGGGACCATCTCGACGTCGGCGTGCGGAAGGCCGGGCTGGTCCGCGAGCACCAGCGCGCCGGGCTGTCGGCCGAGCCCGCCGCGGCCGGCTAGGAGCGGGCGCCCGAGGCGGGCGCGGCGGAGGCGAGGCATGACACGACCCGAAGGCGCCAAGGTAGACATCCTGGAGCACGGCGCGAACCAGCAGACCTCGACCCGGCGCCTCTACTTCCAGCTCCAGGCCTTCGGCGACTGCGACGATCCCAAGCGTCTCGCCGGCGCGCTCGAGCGCGCCCGTGTCGAAGGCGTCCTCTACGCGGACGTGGCCGATCCCCTCGGCGTCGCCATTCTCGGGATCGCCGAGGACCCCGCGTTCTTCGTGGGCCGATGGCGGGAGCTCCTCGGGGGCGAGCCCTTCCTGGGGCTCCGGCGGAAACCGGAGCTCACGATGTTCGGGCGGACCTACTCGAGCGGCTTCGAGGCGGATCTCGAGGACTGGCTCCTGGCGCGCCCGCGGCGGACCGCCCTCAGCCCGGACTGGCCGTGGGCCATCTGGTACCCCCTCCGCCGGACCGGCACCTTCGCCCGGCTCACGCCCCAGGAGCAAGGCGCGATCCTCAAGGAGCACGCCGCGCTCGGGCGCACCTACGGCGAGGCCGACCTCGCCCACGACGTCCGCCTCGCCTGCCACGGGCTCGACACCCACGACAACGACTTCGTGATCGGCCTGGTCGGGCGCGAGCTCCACCCCCTCTCGCAGCTCGTCCAGACGATGCGCCGCACCGCCCAGACGTCGGAGTTCATCCAGACGCTCGGGCCCTTCTTCGTGGGCCACGCCCTCTGGCGCGGCGCCTCCGTGTAGGTCCCTCTCCCAGGGGCCCACTCTCGCCTCACTCGAGCGGCATGCGGCAGTCCGGACCGTCGCGCGAGAACGCGGCCGCGCCGCCGTGACGCGCCGCCTCAGCGTAGTAATCCCCGTCTACAACAGCCGGGACAACCTGGCCCCCCTGCATGCCGCGCTCGTGGAATCGCTGTCCGCGTTCCGCACGGAGCTCATCTTCGTCAACGACGGCAGCACCGACGACAGCTGGACTCAGATCGAGGCGCTCTCCGCTCGGGACCCCGGCGTGGTCGGAGTGGATCTCCGCCGGAACTTCGGTCAGGACTGCGCGATCATGGCCGGGCTGCGCTACGCCAGCGGGGAGTACGTCGTCATCATGGACGACGACCTGCAGCATCATCCGCGCGACATCCCGCGCCTCTACGAGGCGATCGTCGAGGGATACGACGTCTGCTACGCCAACTTCCGGATCAAGCGTCAGGCATGGTGGAAGAACCTCGGAAGCTATCTGAACGGCAAGATGGCGGAGATCGTGATGCGCAAGCCGCCGCAGGTGTACCTGTCGGCGTTCAAGATCATCACCCGGGCCGTGGCTGCCGAGATCCTCACGTACCGGGGCCCGTATCCCTACGTCGACGGGCTCCTCTTCCAGTGCACCGACAAGGTCACGCAAGTCGCCGTCGAGCACCATCGACGCCACGCGGGCCGGAGCAACATGACGTTTTGGAAGTCGTTCATGACCTTCGTGACGCTCTCGACCAACTTCTCGCTCTTCCCGCTCCGCGTTGTCACCACGGCCGGGCTCCTCCTGTCGACGCTGAGCTTCTCGCTCGGGACATACTTCCTGTTCGTGCATCTGACGGTCGGGATCGCCGTCGCCGGCTGGACCTCCATCGCCCTCACCCTCCTGTTCCTCGGCGGTGCCATCCTCACGTCACTCGGGATCATCGGCGAGTATGTCGGCCGGGTTCTGATGAACGTCAACGGCGCTCCGCAGTTCGTCGTCCGACGAAGCACTCCTGCCGAGCGGAAGCCGGGGTCTCTCGACGCTGCGAGCGGTTGGAGCGCGATCGACCCGGGGCGCGGCGGCACGGGGCGTGGCAACGCTGGCCCTTGACCGTGGATCGCCAGCCGGGCCCGTCACGGGGGCGCCGTCAATGATCACCCGGAGCGTGGAGGCCGCGTACGCCCTCCTCGCCCGGACCTCTCCCTTCGACGCCTGGCGCCAGTTCCGGGCGTTCCAGCAGAACCAGTGGCGGCCGGCGGAGGAGCTTCGAGAGCTCCAGTGGCGGAAGCTGCAGGCGTTGCTGCTGACCGCCTACGCTCAGGTTCCGTTCTACCGGAAGCTCTGGTCGAAGCACGGGGTCGATCCTCGCCGCTTTCGATCCATGACGGACGTCGCGAATCTTCCCGTGGTGTGGAAGCAGGATCTGCAGCGCGGCCAAGCGGAGGACGAGTTCGGGCTCAGCCGGTTCGGGCGGCTCGAAACCGTACACACGTCCGGGACCACGGGCGTGCCCTTGGCACTACCGACGACCGCATCGAACTTTCAAAGCAAGTACGCGGGACATCTCCGGCAGTGGTACGCCACCGGCTGGAGGCTCGGCATGCGGTCGGCCGTGCTCTACCACTCGGGGCATCCCCAGTTTCACGGGCGCTATGGAGGTCAGGCGGCGAAGGACTCCTTCGCGCTGGTCCGCAGGCTGGCGCTCAGCGCCGCGCACCGCCGTGTGTGGCTCGAGCCGTACTCCGTGTCCGTCTCGGGGGACGAGCGGTTCCCCGCCGACTGGTACCGCGCCCTTAGCCGTCGCCCGCCCTACCTCCTGGAAACACTGGAGTTCAATCTGCCCGTCCTGCACGGCTTCATCGAGCGCCACGAGCTGCCCCGACTCCGGATCCCGAAGACCTTCGTCCTGGGCACGCTGAGTCCTCAACGCCGAGCCCTCTACGAAGACGCCTTGTCCACCGAGATCTTCAACCGCTATTCGCCGCACGAGATGGAGGGGGTCGCCTTCGCCTGCGATCGCCACCGCGGGATGCACGTCGCGATCGACGCCTATCACGTCGAGTTCCTGGATGACCAGGACGCCGGTGTCGGCCCCGGAGAGACCGCGAATCTCGTGATCACGGATCTCGACAGCTCCGTCATGCCGCTGATCCGATACCGGATCGGTGATCTGGGCTTCTACTACGAGGACCGCTGTGTCTGCGGACGGGGGTTCCCCTTGATGGGGGATCTCTCCGGTCGAGCGTTCGACGGTTTCCGGCTCGCCGGGGGCCGAGTGATCGCTCCGTCCCAAATCACCGCCGTCCTGCAGGATGAACCTTCGGTCAGCCTGTTCCAGGTGGTCGAGGATCGTGCTCGAGGCATCGCGGTCAACGTCGTTCCGGGCAGGGGATGGGGCCGAGAGGTCGCCGAGCGGCTCCGAGTGAAGCTCGCGGTCCTCCTGGGTGGCGACGCGATCGTGACCGTCGACGCCGTCGCCGGCATTCACCTCGAACCCAACGGCAAGGTGGCCTGGTGCAAGCCGTCGAGCGCGTAGCGCCGGCGGCGCGGCCCAGGTCGGCGAGATCGGCCCGCCGTCGGAACGAGGGCGGCTGCGGGGCGTCGCGCCGGCGCTTTCCGGCCACGGCGCCCGCGTCGGTCAGGCGCTCCTGAGCGCTTCCGACCTCGCGGGCCGGCGGGACGGCGCCGCACCAGGCGCACCGGGCCCGCCTCGCGGAGTCTGGGCGGCGGTCGAGACCGCCACCGCGGGCGTCCACCTGCTCGTCCTGGGGTGGCTCTTCTATCTTCACGCGCGGATCGTGGCCCACCCCTTTCAGGGGGAATACCGCGAGGGCGCCATGCTGAACACGACCCGCGCGCTCCTCGCCGGGCGGAACCCGTTCACCCTCGGGAACGGCCCCCAGGACTTCAACCAGTACGGCATCCTCTACCACGCCGTGACGGCTCCCCTCGCGTTCGCCTTCGGACCGTCGCTGTGGGTCCATCGGACGATGTCGGCGGTATTCGTGCTCCTCTCGCTGGCAACCCTGGCCTGGGCATGTCGGCAGCGAGGATGCCGCTGGTCGGCCAGTCTCGGCCTGACGGCCCTCCTCTACGTGTCGCTCTTCATGCATGCGGCGAGCTTCGGGCTGCTGGCGCGGCCGGACAGCCTGGGGCTCTGGCTCATGCTCCTCTCGGTCGTCGTGCCCTGGCATCGCGGCTTCAGCTCGAGGTCCCTGGCGGCGTCCGCGGGCCTGGCCATGCTCGCCTGCCTCACGAAGACCTACTTCGTCGTGGGATTCCCGTTCGTGTGCGCGTATGTGTTCCTGTTCGTGTCGCGGCGCCGCGCGGTGGAGGCCGCGGTCCTCTTCGCGGCTCTCGGTACGCTGACGGTCGTCGCTCTCGAGATGCTCCTGCCCATCTACGCGAGCACGGTCTTCTTCAGCACCGCCAACTTCGCGTCGGGGCCAGGCTACGCCGGTGGCGTCTACGCCGTTCGACAGCTGGCCCGGTTCGCCATCTGGTACGCACCCGCGGGCGTCGTCGGGGTGGTCTGGGCGGTGGGCCGGATCCTCGACCATTCGCGGTCGCCCGCCCTCGCGGCGTCCCGCAGTCTCGGCAGCCGCTGGCGGGGTCTGCCGGCGGACCCTTTCCTGTTCGCGTTCGTCGGAGCCTCGGCGGTGGTGTACGCGAGCCTCGGCCGGAACGGAGGCTCGTACATGGCCTACCTCGTCCACCTGATGCTCCCGTTTCTCCTCCTCTACGTGGCGGAGCCGCTGGCCCACGCTCGCCCGCGAGCCCGGCGCCTCTATCAGCTCCTGATTCTGGCGAACGTGCTGCTCCTCACGGGGAGATACGGTCGTCCCGTTGACTTGAACGCGAGTCGCCCCGCGTGGATTCGCCTCGCGGAGATCGTCGGGTCGAGCGAGCGACTCTTCAACAGCCCGATTCTCGTCAGCATGCTGGTCGCGAAGCACCGGCCCGTCTACGATTCCGGGCACTCCCAGTACTTCGGCCTGGGCGCGCTCAGGCCGGGCATCTTCGGGCGGTTCTTGGCCGAGGACACGCGGGTCTCGGATCGGCATCGGGAGTACAGGGAGGAGCTAGGCCGGGCCGTCGAGACGGGGGCGTTCGACGCGATCGTCGTCACCCGCCGGGAGCACCAGCTCCTGAGCCCCACGCTCCTCCGGCGACACTACCGGGTAGCGGAGCGGCTCGAAGTCCACATGCCGCTCGCTGCCCAGACCTGGGACCTGACGGTCTACCGCCCGATCACGCCGCCGACGAGCCGCCCGGCCCCCCGGGAACCGTGAGATCCGGACCGGGCGGGCGCGGAGCTGTGGGTGCGCTGCTGCGAGACACGAAGGCGAATGGCGGTCCGCGCCGGTCAGGGCTTGGGAGCGGGCAGCTTCGGGCCCCCGGGCACCTGCTTCACGCGACCGGGACGATGCGGCCGGTGATTACCCTCATGCGGGGCCACGTAAGCATCCGCGCCGTCGAGAGGCCGGCGGGCCGACTTCGACGAGCGAGCGCTAGGCGAGGGGAGCGGGAAGGTCCGAGCGGCTCATGAGGTACTGATCGACGCCGCGGGCGGCGCTCCGGCCCTCGGCGAGGGCCCACACGATCAGGGACTGGCCGCGCTGCATGTCCCCGGCGGCGAAGACCCCGGGCACGCTCGTCATCCAGCCGGGGTCCCGCCAGACGTTGCCCCGCTCGGTGAGGCGAACGCCGAGCTTCTCCAGCATGCCGGGGCGCTCGGGCCCCAGGAAGCCCATGGCCAGGAGGACCAGCTCGCAGGGGAGCGTGAACTCCGACCCCGCGACCTCGCGGAACACCGGGCGCCCGGCCTCCCGGGCGACCTCGACACGGACGGCCTCGAGGCCGCGCACACGGCCCCGCTCGTCGCCGAGGAAGCGCTTCGTGGACGCGGCGTAGACGCGATCGCCGCCCTCCTCGTGGGCCGAGGAGACGCGATAGACGTTCGGATACTGCGGCCACGGGTTGTCGAGCGCGCGCTGGCCGGGCGGACGCGGCAGGATCTCCATCTGGTGGACGGAGCGCGCGCCCTGGCGGTGCACCGTGCCGAGACAGTCCGCCCCCGTGTCACCCCCGCCGAGGATGACGACGTGCTTGCCCTCGGCGGTGATGAACTCGCCTTCGGGGACGGCATCGCCCTCGCAGCGTCGGTTCTGGAGGGGCAGGAAATCCATGGCGAAATGGATCCCGCCGAGCTCGCGCCCCGGGATCGGAAGGTCGCGCGCGTGGCACGCGCCGCCCGCCAGGAGGAGCGCGTCGTGCTCCTGGCGCAGGCGCTCGACGTCCGCGTCGACGCCCACGTGGGCCCCGGTCACGAAGCGGACGCCCTCGGCGCGCATCTGCTCGAGCCGGCGGTCCAGCACGCGCTTCTCCATCTTGAACTCGGGGATGCCGTAGCGGAGGAGGCCCCCGATCCGGTCGGCGCGCTCGAAGACCGTGACGTCGTGGCCGGCGCGGCAGAGCTGCTGGGCGGCGGCAAGCCCGGCGGGGCCGGACCCCACGATCGCCACGCGCTTGCCGGTCCGGACGGCCGGGGGCTCGGGGACGATCCAGCCCTCGGCGAACGCGCGGTCGACGATCTGAAGCTCGATTGCCTTGATCGTGACGGGGTCGTCGTTGATCCCGAGGACGCAGGATCCCTCGCAGGGCGCGGGGCAGAGCGTCCCGGTGAACTCGGGGAAGTTGTTCGTCGCGTGGAGGCGGTCGATGGCCTCTCGCCAGTCGTCCCGGTAGGCGAGGTCGTTCCAGTCGGGGATCAGGTTGCCCAGCGGGCAGCCCTGGTGGCAGAAGGGAATGCCGCAGTCCATGCACCGGGCGGCCTGCTTCTGGAGCGTCGGCACCGCCCACGGGAGCATGACCTGGCTCCAGTCACGCAGCCGCTCGGCGACCGGCCGGTAGGGCTGCTTGTCCCGCGTGAACTCGAGGAAGCCGGTGACCTTGCCCATCGCCCGGCTAGCCGTGGGCTCCTTCCATTACCGCGCGCTCCCAGGGGATGCCCTCGGCGCGGGCGCGTTCCATCGCGGCGAGCGCGCGCTTGTAATCCCGGGGCATGACCTTGACGAACCGCGGCTGAGCGGCGGCCCAGTCCACCAGGATCTCCGCCGCGACCGCGCTCTCCGTGTAGCGCACGTGGCGCTGCAGGAGCTCCCGCACCTCCTCGACGTCCTCGTCCCGGACGAGCGGCTCGAGGTCGACCATGCCGAGGTTGACGCGCTGCCGGAAATCGCCGGCCGCGTCGAGCACGTACGCGACGCCGCCGGACATGCCGGCGGCGAAGTTCCGCCCGGTCTTGCCGATCACCACGACCCGGCCGCCGGTCATGTACTCGCACGCGTGGTCCCCGACGCCCTCGACCACGGCGAGCGCCCCGCTGTTGCGGACGGCGAAGCGCTCTCCGGCCACGCCACGGACGTACGCCTCTCCGCTGGTCGCGCCGTAGAGCACCACGTTCCCCACCAG
The DNA here is from genome assembly GCA_963812945.1 of uncultured Candidatus Rokubacteria bacterium. Classification (GTDB taxonomy): domain Bacteria; phylum Methylomirabilota; class Methylomirabilia; order Rokubacteriales; family DASRDR01; genus DASRDR01. The sequence continues at coordinate 1,379,424 of CAWEXD010000008.1, forward strand.
GATGTTGTCCTGGGGCGCGAACGTCGCCTCGCGCGGCGGGAAGGCCACGAGCTTCCCGCCCGAGAGCCCCTTGCCCAGGTAATCGTTCGAGTCCCCCTCGAGGACGAGGGTGATGCCACGGGGCACGAAGGCCCCGAAGCTCTGGCCGGCCGAGCCGGTGAAGTGGATGCGGATCGTGTCGTCGGGGAGGCCCTCCCCGCCGTACCGGGACGTGACCTCGTAGCCGAGGATCGTCCCCACGGTCCGGTGCACGTTCCGGATGGGCAGCCGGATGTCGACGGGCGTGCGCGAGTCGAGCGCGGGCTGGCAGAGCGGCACGATGGTGCTCCGGTCCAGCGAGCGCTCGAGTCCGTGGTCCTGGTCGCGGACCCGGCGGATCGCGACCTCCGGGGCCATGGGCGGGCGGTAGAGGATCGCCGTGAAGTCGAGACCCCGCGCCTTCCAGTGGTCGACGGCTTGGCGCACGTCCAGCCGGTCGACCCGCCCGATCATCTCGTCCATCGTCCGGAACCCGAGCTGGGCCATGAGCTCCCGGACCTCCTCCGCGATGAACCGGAAGAAGGTCGTGACGAACTCCGGCGCGCCCGTGAACCGCTTGCGGAGCTCCGGGTCCTGGGTCGCGATGCCGACGGGGCAGGTGTTCAGGTGGCAGACGCGCATCATGACGCAGCCCAGGACGACGAGCGGCGCGGTGGCGAACCCGAACTCCTCGGCGCCCAGCAGCGCGGCGATCACGACGTCGCGGCCCGTCTTCAGCTGGCCGTCCACCTGGACGACGATGCGGTCGCGCAGCTTGTTGAGCACCAGCACCTGCTGGGTCTCGGCGAGACCGAGCTCCCACGGGACGCCGCCGTGCTTGATCGACGTCAGCGGCGAGGCGCCGGTCCCGCCGTCGTGCCCGGAGATCAGGACGACGTCCGAGAAGGCCTTCGCCACCCCCGCCGCCACCGTGCCGACGCCAACCTCGGCGACCAGCTTCACGTGGATGCGCGCGCGGGGGTTCGCGTTCTTCAGGTCGTGGATGAGCTGCTTGAGATCCTCGATCGAGTAGATGTCGTGGTGCGGGGGAGGGGAGATGAGCCCAACGCCCGGCGTCGAGTGCCGCACCTTGGCGATCCACGGGTACACCTTGTGGCCGGGTAGCTGCCCGCCCTCGCCGGGCTTCGCGCCCTGCGCCATCTTGATCTGGAGGTCGTCGCAGTTGACCAGGTACTCGCTGGTCACGCCGAACCGCCCCGAGGCGACTTGGTGGATCGCGCTCCGGCGCCAGTCGCCGTTGGTCTCCTTCCGGTAGCGGGCGGAATCCTCCCCGCCCTCGCCGGTGTTCGACTTGCCGCCGATGCGGTTCATCGCGATGGCCAGGGTCTCGTGGGCCTCCTGGCTGATCGAGCCGTACGACATGGCCCCGGTGGCGAAGTGCTTGACGATCGCCTCGACCGGCTCGACCTCGTCGAGCGGCACGGGCGCCGCCGCGGCCCGGAGCCCGAACAGCCCGCGAAGCGTCGCCATGTTCCGGCTCTGCTCGTCCACCGAGCGGGTGTAGTCCTTGAAGATCTGGTACTGGCCGCTCCGCGTCGCGTGCTGGAGCTTCTGGACCGTGTCGGGGTTGAACAGGTGGTACTCGCCGTCGCGGCGCCACTGGTACTCGCCGCCCCAGTCGAGCTCCGCGGGCCCGACCGGGCGCTCGGGGAACGCGCGCTCGTGCCGGCGGCGGGCCTCCTCGGCGATGACGTCGAGGCCGATCCCGCTGACCCGGGACAGCGTGCCCGTGAAGTAGCGCTCGACCACGTCCTTGTTGAGGCCGATGGCCTCGAAGATCTGGGCGCCGCAGTAGCTCTGGAGCGCCGAGATCCCCATCTTGGCCATGACCTTGAGGATGCCCTTGTTGAGCGCCTTGACGTAGTGCTTGACCGCCGTCTTGTGGTCGATCCCCGGCAGGAGGCCCTGGCGGATCATGTCGTCCAGGGTCTCGAAGGCGACCCACGGGTTCACGGCTCCGGCGCCGTACCCGATGAGGAGGCACATGTGGTGCACCTCGCGGGCGTCGCCCGTCTCCAGGAGGAGCCCCACGCGGGTGCGCTCGCCCCGGCGCACCAGGTGGTGATGGACGGCCCCCGTCGCGAGGAGGCTCGGCACGGCCGCCTGCGCGCGGGAGATCCCGCGGTCGGACAGGATCAGGATGTTGTGCCCGTCGGCGATCGCCTGGCTGGCCTGCGTCTGGAGCGCCTCGAGCGCGCGCGCGAGCCCGTCCGCCCCCTCGGCCACCGGGTAGAGCATGGGGAGCGTCACGGCCTTGAACCACGGGTGCCGCACGTGGCGGAGCCGGGCCAGCTCCCCGTTCGAGAGGACGGGATCGGGGATCACGATCTGGCGGCACGATTCGGGCCGGGGGTCGAGGAGGTTCCCCTCCGGACCGACCGTGGACTCCATCGACGTCACGAGCTCCTCCCGGATCTGGTCCAGGGGAGGGTTCGTGACCTGGGCGAACAGCTGCTTGAAGTAGTCGTAGAGCGGCCGCGGCCGGTTCGACAGGACGGCGAGCGCCGTGTCGGTGCCCATCGAGCCGAGCGCCTCCTCGCCCTTCATCGCCATCGGCGCCAGCAGGATGCGAAGGTCCTCGTGGGTGTAGCCGAACGCGATCTGCCGCTGCAGCACCGTCTTGGGGGCGGACCTGGGAGCGCCCGGCCGTGGCAGGTCGTCCAACCGAACGGTGTTCTCGCGGAGCCAGTCGGCGTAGGGATGCTGGGCCGCGAGCTCCGCCTTGATCTCCTCGTCGTCGACGATCCGGCCGCGCGCGGTGTCGACCAGGAAGATCCGGCCCGGGTGGAGGCGCTCCTTGATGAGGACGTTCTCGGGCGGGATGTCCAGCACGCCCACCTCGGAGGCCATGACGACGAGCCCGTCCTTGGTCACGTAGTAGCGGGACGGCCGGAGCCCGTTCCGGTCGAGGATCGCCCCGATCACGGTTCCGTCGGTGAAGGCGATCGACGCCGGGCCGTCCCACGGCTCCATCAGCGCCGAGTGGTACTCGTAGAAGGCCCGGCGCTCCGGGCTCATGGACTCGTGCTTCTGCCACGGCTCCGGGATCATCATCAGGATCGCGTGGGGCAGGGAGCGCCCGCTCATGACCAGGAACTCGAGGACGTTGTCGAACGTGGCCGAGTCCGACAGGCCGTCGCGGGTGACCGGCAGGACCTTCCACAGCTCGTCGCCGAACACGCTGGACCGGCAGAGCGCCTCCCGGGCGCGCATCCAGTTGATGTTGCCCCGGAGCGTGTTGATCTCGCCGTTGTGGGCGATGTACCGGTAGGGGTGGGCCAGCGGCCAGGACGGGAACGTGTTCGTGCTGAACCGCTGGTGCACGAGCGCCAGCGCCGACTCGACGTCCGGATCGACGACGTCGGGGTACATCGCCTCGATCTGGTCGGCGCTCAGCATCCCCTTGTAGATGAGCGTGTTGCAGGAGAGGCTCGGGAGATAGGCGAAGGTCTGCTCGCGCACGTCGGCGGCGGCGACCGCCTTCTCGAAGAGCTTCCGGATGATGTAGAGCGTGCGCTCGAAGTGCTGCCGGTCGCGGATCTCGGGCCCCTGGCCGACGAACACCTGCTTGATGACCGGCTCGACGGAGCGTGCCGTCTCGCCGAGAAGCTGGTCGTCGGTCGGGACGTCCCGCCAGCCGAGGAGCCGCTGGCCCTCGTGGTCCACGATCGAGTGGAGGAGCGCCTGGATCCGGTGGCGCGCCGCGGTCTCGGTCGGCAGGAAGACGAGCCCGCAGCCGTACTCGCCCGGCGCGGGCAGGGGGATCTCGAGGCGCGCGCACTCCCGCCGGAGGAACCGGTCGGGCATCTGGACGAGGATACCGGCGCCGTCGCCGGTGTTCGGCTCCGAGCCGCACGCGCCCCGGTGAAGGAGGTTCTTCAGCACGGTGAGCGCCTGGGCGACGATCGCGTGGGACTTCCGGCCCTTCAGGTCGACCACGAAGCCGACCCCGCAGGCGTCGTGCTCGTGGCGGGGATCGTAGAGGCCCTGGGCCGGCGGCATTCCTGGCGTCGTCATCCACTCACTCCCCGCGGTCACCCGCATCTCCGGCCCGTCCCGCGTCTTTGTGAACGCGGAGACAAGCCGGTGGCAGGACAGTACACCAGTGTTGAGCATTAGCCTAGCCCAAAAGCACGAAAACACTGCATTAGTAACTCTAATGATGTAAGCTCGGGCCGTGCAGCTCGAGACGCTCAAGCTCTTCTGCGACGTCGTGCGGCTCCGGAGCATCTCGCGGGGCGCGGCCCAGAGCGGGGTGACCCAGTCGGCGGCCAGCCAGGCGATCCAGCAGCTCGAGGCCGAGCTCGACGTCCAGCTCCTCGACCGGTCCCAGCGGCCGCTTCAGCCGTCGGCCGAGGGGCGGGGCTTCTACGAGGCGTGCCGGACGCTCCTGGCGGGCTTCGAGCGGGCGCGGGCCGATCTCGCCGCGTCGCGCCAGCGGGTGGAGGGCACCGTGCGCGTGGCGGCGATCTACTCGGTGGGCCTCCACGACATGAGCCGGCACATGCAGCCCTTCATGGCCATGCACCCCAACGCCCGCGTGCTCCTCGAGTGCCTTCATCCCCACAAGGTGGTCGAGGCGGTCCTCGGCGACGGGGCCGACCTGGGGATCCTCTCGTACCCCCCGTCCAGCCGGGCGCTCAGCGTGCTCCCGCTCCGCGAGGAGCCGATGGTGCTCGTCCTCCACCCGACCCACCGGCTGGCCCGCCGGCGGATCGTGGCCCCGGCCGACCTCCAGGGGGAACGCTTCGTCGCCTTCGACCACGACCTGGCCATTCGCCGGGCCATCGACCGGGTGCTGAGGCGGGCAGGGGTCCGGGTCGAGGTGGTGATGGAGTTCGACAACATCGAGACCATCAAGCAGGCGATCGCGATCGCCGCGGGGGTGAGCATCCTCCCGCGCCGGGCCGTGGCCATGGAGGTGGGGAACCGGATGCTCAGCGCGGTCCCGCTCGCGATCGGCGGGCTGGTGCGGCCGGTCGCGATCATCCACCGGAAGGGGCGGCGCCTGGCGCCCGCCGTGGCGCGCTTCATCGACGTCCTCCGGAAGGCCGGCGACGGCCCGGACGGCGCCTTGACCGGGCCCCGCGCGGGAACTGCCAGGACCGATCGCGCCTGACCCCGCCGCCGAGCGGGGGCGCCCACCGGCGGTCCCGGGACCGCGGGCCCCGTCGAGCGGCGGACGCCCCCCGTGGACAGGTCTTAACCTTGCGGTCCCTAGGGGGTTTGGGTACCATGTGGCCCGTGTGCTCACGACCGGGTGATGCCTGTCCCCGGGGTGCCCGCCGGCCACCGTGTTGGCCCGCTCGAGAGCTTCACCAAAGGTAAGGAGACAAAGGCTCCATGAGCCAGCCCACGGCCACCGCGCCGGCCCCTGTCAAGCCCAGGCGCATCCTGGACCGCGCCGTCGTGCGGTTCGCAGGGGACTCCGGCGACGGCATGCAGCTGACCGGCGAGCAGTTCACCAGCGAGGCCGCCTGGGCCGGCAACGACATCGCCACCCTGCCGAACTTCCCCGCCGAGATCCGCGCGCCCGCGGGAACGCTGTTCGGCGTCTCCAGCTTCCAGCTCCAGTTCGGCAGCCGCCGGGTCTACACGCCGGGGGATCGGCTCGACTGCCTCGTGGCGATGAATCCGGCCGCGCTGAAGGTCCACCTGGCGGACCTCAAGGAGGGCGGGCTCCTCATTCTGAACACGAGCGCCTTCGAGAAGAAGAACCTCGACCGCGCCGGCTACGCGACGAACCCGCTGGAAGACGCGACGCTCGACGAGCGCTACCGCACCCACAAGATCGACATCACGCGCCTGACGATCGACGGCCTTACCGGCCTCCCGCTCAACGCGAAGGAGAAGGACCGCTGCAAGAACTTCTTCGCCCTCGGGCTCGTCTCGTGGATCTACACGCGGCCGATCGAGCCGACGCTCGACTGGATCAAGAAGCGCTTCACGAAGAGCGCGGACGTGGCCGAGGCGAACACGCGGGCGCTGAAGGCCGGCTACCACTTCGGCGAGACGGCCGAGATCTTCGCCGAGTGCTACGGGGTCGAGCCGGCCGAGATGGCGCCAGGCGTCTACCGGAGCATGACCGGGAACCGGGCGCTTGCCTGGGGGATCCTGGCGGCCGCCCAGCGCACCGGGCTGCCGGTCGTCTACGGCGCCTATCCCATCACGCCGGCCAGCGACATCCTGCACGAGCTCTCGATGCACAAGCGGTTCCACGTGCGGACCTTCCAGGCGGAGGACGAGATCGCCGCGGTGGGGGCGATCATCGGCGCCGCGTTCGGCGGCGGGATCGGGCTCTGCGCGACCAGCGGCCCGGGCCTGGCGCTCAAGTCCGAGGGGATCGCGCTCGCGGTCATGGCCGAGCTGCCGATCGTGATCTTCGACGTCCAGCGGGGCGGGCCGTCCACCGGCCTCCCGACGAAGACGGAGCAGGCGGACCTCATGCAGGCGCTCTACGGGCGCAACAGCGAGTGCCCGGTGGTGGTCATCGCCCCGGCGACGCCGGGGGACTGCTTCTTCATCGCCTACGAGGCGATCCGGCTCGCCATCAAGTACATGGTCCCGGTGATCGTGCTCTCGGACGGGTATCTGGCGAACGGCGCCGAGCCCTGGCTGATCCCCGACCCGAAGAACCTCCCGGACATCGACGTCCGCTTCCGCACCGACCCCGAGGGGTTCCAGCCCTACGCCCGCGAGGAGGCGACGCTCGCGCGGCCGTGGGTCCGGCCCGGGACGCCGGGACTCGAGCACCGGATCGGCGGGCTCGAGAAGCAGCACATCACCGGCAACGTGTCCTACGACCCCGACAACCACGACCTGATGGTGCGCCTCCGCGCGGAGAAGGTCCGGCGGGTGGCGCAGGAGATCCCGCCGACGACGATCAACGGCCCCGCCGGCGGCGACCTCCTGGTCGTGGGCTGGGGCGGGACGTACGGCGCCATCACGGCCGCCGTCGAGGAGGCCCAGGCGGCCGGCAAGTCCGTCGCCAGCATCCACCTCCGGCACCTCAGCCCGCTCCCGCCCGATCTCGGCCAGATCCTCCGCCAGTACCGGCGGGTGCTGGTGCCCGAGATCAACAGCGGGCAGCTCGTGCGGGTGCTGCGGGCGGAGTACCTGGTGGACGCCGTCGGCTTCAACCGCGTCCGGGGCGTGCCGCTGGCCACCCAGGAGCTCCTGGACACGATCAACCAACTGGTCGAGGGAAACCGATGAGCCCACAGGCCGCCCCGGGGGTATCCCAGTGAGCACCCCGACGAACGCGCCGCAGGCGCCGCGCTACACGAAGAAGGACTTCGAGTCCGATCAGGACGTGCGCTGGTGCCCGGGGTGCGGGGACTACGCGATCCTCTCCACGATCCAGAAGATGATGCCGGACCTGGGCGTCCCGCGGGAGGACGTCGTGTTCGTCTCGGGGATCGGCTGCTCGAGCCGGTTCCCCTACTACATGAACACCTACGGGTTCCACACGATCCACGGCCGGGCGCCGGCGATCGCGACCGGCCTCCGGCTCGCGCGGCCGGACCTCAAGGTGTTCGTCGTGACCGGGGACGGGGACGGCCTCTCCATCGGCGGCAACCACATGCTCCACGTCCTCCGGCGCAACGTGAACCTGACGATCCTCCTCTTCAACAACCGGATCTACGGGCTCACGAAGGGCCAGTACTCGCCGACGAGCGAGCTCGGGAAGGTGACGAAGTCGACGCCGCTCGGCTCGACCGACCGGCCCATCAACCCCTGCGCGTTCGCGCTGGGGGTCGGGGCCTCGTTCGTCGCCCGCACGGTGGACCGGAACATCGCGCACATGGAGGAGACCTTGAAGCGGGCGGCCGCCCACCGCGGCGCGGCGTTCGTCGAGATCCTCCAGAACTGCAACATCTACAACGATATGGCCTGGAACATCCTCTACGATCGCGAGTCGAAGGTCGAGCACGAGCTCCGGGTCGAGCACGGGAAGCCCCTCCTCTTCGGGCCCGCCGCCGCCCGGAAGGGCCTGGTCCTCGACGGGGTGAGGGCCCGGGTCGTCCCGGCCAGCGAGGTCCCGGTCGAGCGGCTGTGGGTCCACGACCAGGCCGACCTCGCCTCGGCCCTCGTCCTGGCGAGCCTCCAGACGCCCCAGTTCCCGATCCCGATCGGCGTCCTGGCCAAGGTCGAGGCGCCGATCTACGAGGACCTGATCGCCGATCAGGAGAAGCGGGCCGTGTCGGAGCGGGGTCCGGGTGACATCGCGCGGCTCTTGACGTCGGGCGACACCTGGACGATCCGCTGAGCGACTCGATCGCGATCCCGCCGGCGCGCCGGAGCCGCCCGGAGCGTCGGCGAGCCCTCCGGCCGGACGCCGCCCGACCGAGTCTGCCCCCGCGAGCCTGACCATGGACCGCCGTCTCCTGGACGCGCTCCGCGAGATCGTGGGCCCCGACGGCCTCGTGACCGCGGCCGACCAGCGCCTGGTCTACGAGTCCGACATGCTCGTCTACTACCGCGGCATGCCGGACCTGGTCGCCCTCCCGCGATCGACCGCCGAGGTCGTGGCCGTCGTCCGGCGGTGTCTCGAGGCCGGCGTGCCGATCGTCGCGCGGGGATCAGGCACCGGCCTCATCGGCGGCGCGACAGCGCCGAACGGCGGCGTGATGATCGGGGTCAACCGCCTGGACCGCATCCTGGAGGTGGACCTCCGGAACCGCTACGCGGTCGTCGAGCCCGGCGTGATCAATCTCGACCTGACGCGCCGGGTGCAGGACCAGGGCTACTTCTTCGCCCCCGACCCCTCGAGCCAGATGGTCTCCTCGATCGGGGGGAACGCCGCGACCAACGCCGGGGGGCCGCACGCGCTCAAGTACGGGAACGTGGCGCATCACGTCCTCGGTCTCGAGGTGGTGACGGGCACCGGCGAGGTGCTGACCCTCGGCGGCCCGGTCGCCGAGCGCCCCGGGTACGACCTGGCGGGCGTCGTCGTGGGCTCCGAAGGCACGCTCGGGATCGTGACCAAGGTGGTGGTGAAGCTGACGCGCGACGCCGAGGCCGTCAGGACGGCGCTCGCCACCTTCGACTCGATCGAGGTCGCCTCGGCCGCCGTCTCCGCGATCATCGCCGAGGGCATCGTCCCCGCGGCGCTCGAGGCGATGGACGAGCCGATCATCCGGGCGGTCGAGGCGGGCGTCCACGCCGGGTACCCGACCGAGGCCAAGGCCGTGCTCCTGATCGAGCTCGACGGGCCGGCCGCCGAGGTCGAGGCGGAGGCGGTGGCGGTGGCGCGGATCTGCCGCGACCAGGGGGCCCTGACGATGCGCATCGCTCGGGACGACGCCGAGCGTGCCCTCCTCTGGAAGGGGCGCAAGGAGGCCGCCGGGGCCGTGGGGCGGATCACCCACAACTACGTCCTCCAGGACGCCGTGGTGCCGCGCTCGAAGCTGCCGACGGTGATGGCGCAGATCCAGGCGATCGCCGCGCGTCACGGCCTGGTCGTCGCCAACGTGTTCCACGCGGGAGACGGGAACCTCCACCCCATGATCTGCTACGACGAGCGGGTTCCCGGCGAGTTCGCCCGGGCGCTCGAGGCGAACGAGGAGATCCTCCACGCGTGCATCGATCTCGGCGGCACGGTGACCGGCGAGCACGGCGTCGGCCTCGACAAGGCCGAGAAGCTCGCCCTCCTGTTCAACCAGGACGACCTCGAGGTGATGCGCGCGGTCCGCCGCGTCTTCGACCCGCGCGGGCTCATGAACCCCGCCAAGGTGCTCCCGTCCGGGCAGCACGCCTGCCAGCCCGTGTCGTCCGGCGCGGGCCGGCCCGTCCCGGAGGGGATGTGGGTCTGAGCCCGCGGGCCGCCACCGGCCGGCCAGCCTCGTGAGCGAGACGGACCTCGGCCCGGCCCTCGCGGAGGCGGTGGCGCCCGGGACCTGTCTCTCGGGCGACCGCGCCGCCGCGTACGTGGTGGACGGACTCCCGCCGCGGTTCGTCGCGGCGCCGACGACCGTGGAGGGCGTGAGCCGCGTCCTGGCGCTCGCCAGCGCCCACGGGCTCGCGGTCGTCCCGGCCGGGGGCGGGGCGCGCCTCGGGTGGGGCGCGCCGCCGCGCCGGCTGGACGTCGTCCTCTCGCTCGCCCGGCTGGACCGCGTCCTGGCGCACGAGCCGGCCGATCTGACGCTGTCGGCCGAGTGCGGGGTGACCCTCGACGCGCTCGACAGCGTCCTCCGCCCGTTCCGCCAGTTCGTCCCGCTCGACCCGGCGCGCCCGCGGGCGTCGACGATCGGCGGCCTGATCGCGACGGGCGCCGCCGGGCCCTACCGGGCTCGATACGGCACGATGCGAGATCTTCTGGTGGGGCTCACCGTCGTGCGGGCCGACGGAACCGTCGTCAAGGGCGGCGGCCGCGTCGTCAAGAACGTGAGCGGCTACGACATCCCGAAGCTCCACGTGGGCGCCTACGGCACGCTCGGCATCGTCGTGGAGGCGCACCTCCGGCTCCATCCGAGGCCGGCCGAGGAGCGCAGCTGGGTACTCGGGTTCGCGAGCGCCGAGGGGGCCCTCGAGGCGGCGCTGGACGTCCGGGACACTCCGATCGCGCTCAGCCGATGCCAGCTCCTGCTCGGCGGATCGCTCCGCGCGCTGGGGGAGACCACCCCGTACGGCGCCGCGCTGGCCGTGACCATCGGCAGCGTGCCCGAGGCCGTCCGCGCGCAAGGCGCGCGGGTCGCCGAGATCTGTGGCCGGCGGGGCAGCGCGGTGATCGAGGTGCCGGCCGCCGACGCCTGGTGGGAGCGGGTCGCGGACCTCACGTGGGTCGAGGACGGGGCGACGAGCCTCTCGGTGCGCATCGGCACCCGGCCGACCGACGTCGTCAAGGCGTTCCGCCTGGTCGAGGCCGCGTGGCCAGGCGACGAGGGGCTCCGGGCGACGGCCGACGTGGCGAGCGGCGTGCTCCGCGCCGCTCTCACGCCCGTCGAGGCGCGACGGGCGCCCGAGATCGTCGCGCGCGCCCGGAGCGCCCTCGCGGCGCTCGACGGGACGTGCGTCGTCGAGCACGCGCCCCTGGCGGCCAAGGCCGGCCTCGACGTCTGGGGGGACGTGGGCCCGGCGCTCGAGCCCATGCGGCGTCTGAAGGCCGAGCTGGACCCGGCGGGCGTCCTCAACCCCGGCCGCTACGTGGGCGGCATCTAGGTGTCGACCGTGGAGACCACCCTGCCGGGCACGGCCACGACGCATCCCCACTCTCACGGCGCATTCGACGCCAACGAGCCGCCCGACCTCGAGGGCATCCTCGACTGCGTACACTGCGGGATCTGCCTGCCCCAGTGCCCGACCTACCGGGTGCTGGGCCAGGAGATGGACTCGCCGCGAGGCCGCGTCTACCTGATGCGAGCCGCCACGGAGGGCCGCATCGGGCTCACCGAGAACTTCGTCCTCCACATGGATCGCTGCCTCGGGTGTCGTGCGTGCGAGACGGCGTGCCCGGCCGGCGTCCCGTTCGGCCGCCTCCTCGAGGAGACGCGCGGGCAGATCGAGCGCCACGTGCCGCGCCCCCTCGGACGTCGGCTCCTGGGCCGGCTGGCGCTGGGCGTGTTCCCCGAGCCGCGGCGGCTCGGCCAGCTGCTGACCCTGACGCGGCTCTACCAGCGGTCGGGACTCCAGGCCCTCGTCCGGGGGACGGGCCTCCTGGGAGCATTCCCGCGCCTGGCGGCGATGGAGCGGCTCCTGCCGGCGCTACCCTCCACGCCGGTGCCCCGGCTCCCGGCGGAGACGCTCCCGGAAGGCACGCCGCGCGGCACCGTCGCGCTCCTCGAGGGCTGCGTCCAGGCGCTCCTCTTTCCGGGGGTCAACCGTGCGACGGTCGCGCTCCTCGCTCGGGCCGGCTATCGCGTCGTGGTGCCCAAGGGACAGGGGTGCTGCGGGGCGCTGCATCTGCACTGGGGCGATCGGGCAGGGGGCCGCGAGCGTGCGCGGCAGAACCTGGGGGCCTTCGCGGATGCCGACTGGATCGTCACGAACGCGGCCGGCTGCGGGGCCGCGCTGCGTGATTACGGGCATCTCTTTCCCGACGACCCGCGGGCGGCCGCCCTCGGGGGTCGCGTGCGCGACGTGACCGAGCTCCTGGCCCAGCATCTCCCGGAGCCGCGCCGGCCGCTCGACCTCAGCGTGACGTACCACGAGCCCTGTCACCTGGCGCACGGCCAGCGCGTGCGCGAAGCGCCGCGCGCGGTCCTCCGCGCGATCCCGGGGCTCCGGCTGGTCGAGCTCGCCGAGTCGGACACGTGCTGCGGCTCCGCAGGCGTCTACAACCTCCTCGAGCCCGAGATCGCCGGACAGCTCCTCGCCCGGAAGCTCGACCGGATCGCCGCCACCGGCGCGGAGGTCGTCGCGTCCGGCAACCCGGGGTGCCTCCTGCAGCTCCGCCAGGGGCTCGCGGCGCGCGGCCTTGCGGTCCGGGCCTGCCATCCCGTCGAGCTCCTGGCGTGGTCGGTCGAGGGGCGCGACCCGGGAGAGACGGCCTGACGGCCCCTGACGACCCCTAACGACCATGGAGCGGATCCGCCTCGCAGACCGTATCGCGTTCCAGGACGCCAAGATGGCCCGGCATCGTCTGGCCGGCACGCCGCGAGTCCACACCGACCTCTACTGCCTCCGTCCCGGTCAGGCCCAGGCGGCCCACGTCCACGCCGACCAGGACAAGCTCTACGTCGGGATCGAGGGGAGGGCGCGGATTCGTGTCGGACCGGAGGTCGACTGGCTCGAGCCGGGTATGCTGGTGGTGGCGCCGGCGGGCGCCGAGCACGGGCTGGAGAACCCTACGGCGGAGCCGTGCGTCGTCCTCGTCGTCGTGGTGCCGCCGCCCCCTCACGCGTGAGGGGATGGCGATCCGTGTGTGGTGAGACGACGGGTTCAAGTGATCGAGCAGGGAGAGAAAGCTAACATGGTGTGGCAGCACGTCCGGATGGACCAGGGATCTCGGCGCCTGCACGGCCGTGTCACGACCATGGGCGGAGCCTAGAGGAGCCGTCGAGGCGCATGTCGGACGAGCCCAGGCAGTATTTCACGGTGCGGGCCGTCGAGGCGCTGATCCCCCGGCTCGAGGCGCTGATGGGCCGGATCATGGACGCCCATGCCCAGGCGGCCCGCCTGCGAACCGCGCTCGAGACCGCCCAGCGGGAGGTCGTCCTGGCCGGCGGCATGCGGCTCCGGGCGGAGTGGTGGCGCGTCCGGCGAGCCGGCATCGCCAAGGCCACCCGCGAGCTCCGCGGCGGGCTCGGGGACATCCTCGCCACCGGGGGCGTGCCCAAGGACCTCGAGCTCGGCCTCGTCGACTTCCTGGGCCTCGTGGACGGGCGCGAGGTCAATCTCTGCTGGCGCTACGGCGAGAAACGAATCCGATTCTGGCACGGGCTCGATGAGGGCTTCGGCGGCCGGAAGGCCATTCCGGAGAGCGAGATGGAGGAATGATGGACCTGATCCTGACCAGCGCAGGCTCCTACCCGCGCATCGGCGAGACCACCGAGGCCCAGCGCCACCGTCGGGCCTACGGCCAGCGCGAGCGCGGGGAGATCTCCGACGTCGAATGGCGCGCCGTGGAGGACGAGGTCGCCGGGCAGGTGGTGCGGGAGCAGACCGCCGCCGGGCTCGACGTGGTGACCGACGGCCAGGTGCGCTGGTACGACCCGATCTCGCACATCGCCCGGCATTGCGACGGGATCCAGATCAACGGACTCCTGCGCTACTTCGACACCAACTTCTACTTCCGCCAGCCGGTCGTGTCGGGGCCGATCCGCCGCCGGGAGCCCGTGCTTCGGCGGGAGTTCGAGGTTGCCCGAGCCGCCACCGACCGCGTCGTCAAACCGGTCCTGACCGGCCCCTACAGCCTCGCGCAGGGGTCGATTCTCGAGGGCGGGTACCGGAGCCGGCGGGAGCTGGCCCGCGCCTATGCGGAGGTCCTGGCCCAGGAGGTCGCCGAGCTCGTGCACGCGGGCGCGGCCCTGATCCAGGTGGACGAGCCGTACCTCCTCCGGCATCCCGAGGACGCGGACCTCGTGCGCGAGGGCCTGGCCACCCTCGCGGCCGCCCGGGGGCGGGCGCATCTCGCGCTCTACACCTTCTTCGGGGACGCCCTCCCGCTCTGGGATGTCATCATGGGGATGCCGGTGGACCTCGTCGGGCTCGACCTCACCTACGGGCCCGGGCTCGCCGATCGCATCGCCGCCGCTGGCGCGCCGCGGACCCTGGTGCTCGGCCTGGTGGACGGACGGAACACGAAGCTCGAGACGCGGGACAGCCTGTTCCGGCTCCTCGACCGGGCGCTCAAGGGGCTCCGGGGGCCGGTCGCGATGGGGCCGTCCTGCGGCCTCGAGCTCCTGCCGCGCGCCCGGGCGCGGGCGAAGCTCGAGAACATGGTCGCGCTCGCCCGCGAGTACACGGGACACGAGGGGAGGACCCGATGAGCCGCGCGAAGCTCGAGCGTCTGGGATTGAAGCTGCCGCTCCTGCCGACCTCCACGGTCGGGAGCTTCCCGAAGCCGCCGTACCTCGTGGAGGCGCGAGCGAAGGCAACCCGCAACGCCATCACGAAGATGGAGCTCGACACCCTGGAGCGCCGGGCCACGGAGTTCTGGGTGCGCACCCAGGAGGAGCTCGGGCTCGACGTCCTGGTGGACGGCGAGCAGTACCGGGGCGACATGGTCGCCTACTTCGCCGAGACGATGCCCGGATTCGCCCGGGGCGGGCTCGTCCGCTCGTACGGGAACCGCTACTACCACAAGCCCGTCATGGTCGGCCCCGTTCGCTGGCCCGGCCCCATCACGGTCGACTGGTGGCGCTGGACGCAGTCGCTCACGACCCGCCCGGTGAAGGGGATGCTGACCGGCCCCTACACCATCATGGACTGGTCGTTCGACGATCACTATCCGGACCGCCGGGCGGCGTGCCTTGCCCTCGCGCGCGAGGTGCGCAAGGAAGTCGAGGCGCTCCTCGAGGCTGGCGTCCGCATCGTCCAGATCGACGAGCCCGCGCTGTCCGTGCGGCCCGAGGAGCTCGGCTTCGCGGTGGAGGCGATGCACCTGGTCGTCGACGGCCTCCCGGCCTACTACGTGGTCCACGCGTGCTTCGGCGCGTTCGACACGATCTACGCCGGGCTCCTGGACCTTCCGGTGGACAACCTGGACCTCGCCATCTCCCACAGCGCCCTCGACCTCCTGGCGATGTTCGAGAAGGACCCGTTCACCAAGGACCTCTCGCTCGGCGTGCTGGACGTCCACAACCACACGGTGGAGCCGGTCGACGAGATCCGCGCCCGGATCCGCCGGGGGACCGCCGTGCTGCCCGCCGACCGGATCTGGGTCGACCCGGACTGCGGCCTCAAGACCCGCACCGTGGAGGAGAGCCGCGACAAGCTCGCCGCGATGATGACCGCGGTCGGGGCGGCGCGCGCCGAGCTCACCTGAGGCGGGTCGAAGCCGGCGATGGCGCGGTACGCCGCGGTCCTCTTCGACATGTTCGACACCCTCGTCCGGCTGGATCGGCAGCGGCTGCCCCCGGCCCTGATCCGCGGCCAGGAGGTCCGCTCGTCGGTGCCCCAGCTCCACGGCATCGCCAGGACGGCCCTGCCGGGGGTCGGCCTCGAAGCCTTCTACGACGCGTTCCTCTGGAGCTACAAAGAGGCTGAGCGGCGCCGCGCCGACACCCACGAGGAGGTGCCCGCCCACCGCCGGCTCGAGCTCTTCTATCGCCGGGTGGGGGCCGATCCTGCGGCGATCCCGCCCGACGTGACCGAGCGCATCCTGGCAGCCCACATGGCGTGCCTGGCCGCGGCCGCCCAGCCCATGGCCGGGCAGGCCGAGCTCCTCGACTGGCTCCGGGGCCGGTATCGGCTCGCGGTCGTGTCGAACTTCGACTACACGCCCACGGTCCTGCGCATCCTGGAGGACGGCGGCATCCTGGACCGCTTCGAGACCGTGATCGTCTCCGACACCGTGGGCTGGCGGAAGCCCCGGGCGGTCATCTTCGAGCGGGCGCTGGCCGACCTGGGGGTCGGGGCGGGGGAGTGCCTCTTCATCGGGGACCGGGCGGACATCGACGTGGCGGGCGCCAAGGGGATCGGGATGGCGGCCGCCTGGCTCAACCCCGACCGGGCCCCCGTGCCCTCCGGGCTGCCCGCTCCGGACCTCGACCTGGCAGGCCTTTCGGGCCTCCGGGAGGCGCTCGAGACCGGCCGAAAAGGTGCTTGACGCCCGGGGCCGCGTTTCGTTAGTGTTCTGCCGCAATTATCCGGCCGCCGGCCCTCACCACAGGAGGAGAGCGAGGCATGAGCGAGAGCGGAGTGGTGAAGTGGTTCAACGACGCCAAGGGGTACGGGTTCATCGAGCGTGAGGGCAAGGAGGACGTCTTCGTCCACTACACCGCGGTCGAGGGCAGCGGATTCCGCACCCTAGCCGAGGGGCAGGCGGTCGAGTTCGACGTCGTCGAGGGTCCCAAAGGCAAGCAGGCGGCCAACGTCGTCAAGAAGTAGCCCCACGCGCACTCGCGCAACGGCCCTGGGGCACCTTGTCTCGGGGCCGCTTCGGTTCCGGCGCACGCCGCGAATCCCGAGGGGGCGCGCGGCCGTCTCATGGACGCCAGTGGCTCCCGTCGGCGTACGATGAGATATCCTGCGATGAATCCCAATGCGTGGCCCAATACGCGGCGAGGGTAGCCCAGTGAGCGACATCCGCAACGTCGTCATCGTCGGGTCCGGGCCGGCCGGGCTCACCGCCGCCATCTACGCGGGCCGGGCCAACCTGATGCCGCTGATCGTGGCGGGGAGCCAGCCTGGCGGGCAGCTCACCCTCACGTCCGACGTCGAGAACTACCCGGGGTTCGCCGAGGCGATCCTGGGCCCCGAGCTGATGGACACGATGCGGCGGCAGGCGGAGCGTTTCGGCACCGAGTTCGTGGACGACGACGTGGTCGGGGTCGACCTGTCCTCGCGGCCCTTCTCCGTCAAGACCGCGGAGCGGACGTGGGGGGCGCGCGCCCTCATCGTGGCGACAGGGGCCTCGGCCCGCCTGCTCGGACTCGAGTCCGAGCGGCGCCTCCTGGGGCGGGGCCTGTCGACGTGCGCGACCTGCGACGGCTTCTTCTTCAAGGGCCAGGAGCTGGTGGTCGTCGGAGGCGGCGACTCCGCGATGGAAGAGGCGACGTTCCTCACCAAGTTCGCGACCAAGGTGACGGTCGTCCACCGGCGGGACACGCTCCGGGCGTCGAAGATCATGCAGGACCGGGCGCGACGGAACCCGAAGATCGACTGGGCGCTCAACCAGGAGGTCGACGAGGTCCTCGGCACCGACCGCGTCACGGGCGTCCGGCTCCGGAACGCCCAGACCGGGGACGCGCGGGAGATGGCCGCCGGCGGCGTCTTCGTCGCCATCGGGCACACGCCGAACACCCAGCTCTTCGCGGGCCACCTCACGATGGACGCGACCGGCTACCTGGTCACCGAGTCCGGATCGACCCGCACGAGCGTCCCCGGCGTCTTCGCGGCCGGCGACGTCGCCGACCACGTCTACCGCCAGGCGGTCACCGCCGCGGGGACCGGCTGCATGGCCGCGATCGACGCCGAGCGCTTCCTCGAGGCCGAGGGGCACTAACCTCGGGGGCCCACGCCCCGATCCGGCCCCGGGAGAAGTGGTTAGCGGGCCCTCCTGCCGATCGAGGCGATCAGGTCCCGATACGGAGCGGCGCGGCGAGGTCGCGGAGGTACGCGATCGTCGACAGGTAGGAGAGCTTCCCCGTCCGGGGGTTCTCCGACGGCACGTTCTCGATCTCGATCCGGAGCCGTCCGAATCGGCCCTCGGCGGTGACCGTGTGGCGGTTCCGGTCGATCGTGGGATCGGCGAGGATCCGGATGCGCGTCCGGTCCGGCCCGAGCCCGGCCAGGGAGACCGCCGCCACCACGTTGACGTTGGCCGGGAACGCGCGGCACGCCTCGCGGGCGGTGCCCTCGAAGACCACGGTCGGCGCCGTGATCGCCGGCAGGTCGAGCCCGGCGACGCCCGGGGCGCCGGCGAGCCCGCGCGGCGGCTTCCGCGTCTCCATGACGACCGAGTCGAGATGCCCGTCCACCGCGGCCCCCTTCAGCCCGTCGAGCCCCGCGATCGCCGCCGAGGGCGCGTGGATGCGCGCGCCGTGGGCCGCGGCGCACGCCACCCACTCGGGGTGGTCCAGGAGCGCCCCGACGGAGAGGACCAGCAGGTCACGGCCCGCCTCCAGGATCGATGGCGCGTGCTCGGTCAGGGCCGCCTGGGTGGCCGCCTCCACGACGAGGTCGGCGCGGTCGACGAGCTCCTCGAACCTGGAGGCAAGGGGGCGAGCCGGCCAGGCTCGAGAGAAACTCGCGGGCCCGCCCGCCGTCCCGGCTGGTCGCGCCGGCGAGCGTCAGGCCCGGCAGCCCGCCGGCGAGCGCCCGCGCCACGGCCCGTCCGATCGTGCCCAGCCCGAGGATGCCGACGCGGCGGACCGGATCGCCCATTCGCGCACCGTACCATCGCACGCCGGGAAATCAAGGCGGCGGCGTGCTATCCTTCGGCGCGATGGCGCGGGGGATCAGCGCGGCGCGGGCGGCGCGGCTCCGCGAGCCGATGGAGCGCCTGTATCGCCACTACGACTACGGCGCCCGGATCGCGAGCGACGCCATCCAGTTTCCCGCCCGGTACTCGGATCCCTTGGACCGTGAGATCGTCGCGCTCCTGGCGTCCTGTCTCGCCTACGGGCGCGTGTCCCTGTTCGGGCCGTGGGTGGCGCGCCTCCTCGGCTGGCTCACCCCGTCGCCCCGGGCCTTCGTCCTGGGCTTCGACCCGGCGCGCGACGCGCCGCGCTTCGCCCCGTTCCACTACCGCTTCACGCGCGGGCGCGACGTCGCGGCGGCCGTGCTCGCGATCCACCGGCTGATCGAGCGGCACGGGACGCTCCGGGCCGCCTTCGTCACCGGCTACTCCGCCGACGAGCCGGACATCCGGCCGGCGCTCGGCCGCTTCGCCGTGTCGATCCTCGAGCAGGACTTCCGGCCCGTCGGCATGCCGCGACCGACACGCGGCTTCAAGCACCTCTTCCCGGATCCCGCCACGGGGGGTGCGTGCAAGCGGTGGCACCTCTTCCTCCGCTGGATGATCCGCCGGGACCCGCCGGACTTCGGCGACTGGCGGGAGGTCTCGCCGTCGAAGCTCCTGATCCCGCTCGACACCCACATCGCGAACATGGCCCACGCGATCCGGCTGACCCGGCTCCGATCGCGCACGGGGCGCATGGCCGCCGACGTCACCGAGACGCTCCGCCGTCTCGATCCGGCGGATCCGGTGAAGTACGACTTCGCGCTCTGCCACACGCGGATGCGGGGCGACTGCCTCGACCGGCGCGACGCGCGCGTCTGCCCCGGCTGCGGGCTCCGGCCCGTCTGCCGGCACTGGCGGGGCCAGTGACCGACGTGGCGCTCGTCCTCCTCATCGTCCTGGCCGCACTGGTCGTGCTGGCCGTGGTGGTCTGGGGCGTGGTGATCCTGGCCGGGCGCTCGCGCCAGCCTCCGGGCGATCGCCTGGATCCCGGGCTGGAGATCCTTCAGCGCGAGATCGCGCGTGTCCGCGAGGAAGGCCAGCGTGGCCAGGACGCCACGCTGACCGCGGTACACGCAGACGTGACCACCTTCGGCGGGCAGGTGGCGGCACAGCTCGGCCAGCTCCAGAGCACGGTCGCGATGGAGCTCCAGCAGGTGACGGCCGAGGTGAACCGGCGCCTCCAGGACGGCATGGCGCTCATGCAGGACGCCCAGAAGACGATGGGCCAGCGCCTCGAGGACGCGTCCCGGGCCGTGACCGAGGTGCACGGCCAGCTGGGCGCGCTCGGCGAGGCCACGCGCCGCATGGAGCAGGTGGGTCGGGACATCTCCGGCCTCGAGCAGATCCTCCGGGCCCCGAAGATGCGAGGGGGATTCGGAGAGACCCTGCTCGAGCGCCTGCTGGCCGAGATCCTGCCGCCGGACAGCTACCGTCTCCAGCACGGCTTCCGGAGCGGCGACAAGGTCGACGCGGCCATCGTCGTCGCGGGGCGCCTCGTGCCGGTGGACTCGAAGTTCCCGCTGGAGAACTTCCGGCGCATGCTCGAGGAGCCGGACGAGGAGCGGCGGCGCCAGGTCCGGCGGACCTTCATGCGGGACGTGCGCGGCCGGGTCGACGAGATCGCCCGGAAGTACATCGTGCCCGACGAGGAGACCTTCGACTTCGCCCTCATGTACATCCCGGCCGAGAACGTCTACTACGAGGTGATCCTCCGGGACGAGGCGGAGGAGGAGTCGCTCCTCGGCTACTCGCTCGCGCGCCGCGTGGTGCCCGTCTCGCCCAATTCCTTCTACGCGTACCTCCAGGTGATCCTGCTCGGACTCCGGGGGCTCCGCATCGAGCAGAACGCCCGTGAGATCCTCGGCATGCTCGGGCGCCTCCAGAACGACGCGGCCCGGGTCCGGGAGCACTTCGACACGCTCGGCCGCCACATCACCAACGCCAAGAACAAGTACGACGAGACGACGACGTCGCTCGCGCGGCTCGAGGGCAAGATCGAGGACGTGGCCGGGCGCGGCGGGCAGCCCGCGCTACCGGGGGTATGAGGCTCCCGGACGCGGGCGACGGCCCGTGAGCGGCCCGGCGGCGGGGCACCCCGTCGGCGAGGCCGGACGCGGCGCGCTGACCGCCCTGCCTCCGCCCGAAGGGGAGTGGACACGGGACGAGCACGGGGCGCTCGTGCGCACCGACTTCCGCGATTTGCCGCTCCGATCCCGGGGCAAGGTGCGCGACGTCTACGACCTCGGCGAGCATCTCCTCTTCGTGGCCACCGACCGGATCAGCGCCTTCGACTGGGTGCTCCCGAACGGCATCCCGGAGAAGGGACAGGTGCTCACCCAGCTCTCGCGCTTCTGGTTCGACGCCCTCGGCGACCTGGTGCCCACGCATCTCACCGGCGCGGCTCCGGACACGGACCCCCGCGTCCCGGCCCGCTATCGGGCGGCGCTCGCCGGCCGCGCGATGATCGTCCGGAAGGCCCGCGTCTTCCCCGTGGAGTGCGTCGCCCGGGGCTATCTCGCGGGCTCCGGGTGGAAGGACTACCAGCGGACGGGGGCCGTGTGCGGGATCCCGCTGCCCACCGGGCTCCGCCAGGCCTCGCGGCTCCCCGCGCCCGTCTTCACCCCGGCCACGAAGGCCGCCTCTGGCCACGACGAGAACATCGACTTCGAGACCGTGTGCCGCGCCGTGGGACAGGAGACGGCGGAGCGCCTCCGCCGGCTCACGCTCCGGTGCTACGAGCGCGGCGCGACGGTCGCCGAAGCCCGGGGCATCATCGTCGCCGACACGAAGTTCGAGTTCGGGCTGGAGGGCGAGCGCCTCCTCCTGGTCGACGAGGTCCTCACGCCCGACTCGTCGCGGTTCTGGCCGGCCGACCGCTACGCGCCGGGCCAGTCGCCGCCGTCGTTCGACAAGCAGTTCGTCCGCGACTGGCTCGAGCGCACGACGTGGGACAAGAGCTCGCCGCCACCCCGGCTCCCGGCGGACGTGGTCGCCGAGACGCGGGCGAAGTACGTCGAGGCGCTCGAGCGGTTGACCGGCCGCGGCCTCGACTGAGGGACGGCGGCGGTGGGCTCCGCCCGGAGCCGCGCGCGGACGCTGTGGTATGATCCGAGCGAGATGGCGACGACCGCTCCGTGTCAGGTCTACGGCATCAACATCCTGGTGAAGCTCCTCGAGGAGGCGCCGCCCGGGGTTCGCATCTACTGCCCGAAGGGATCCCCGATCCGCTACGGCGTGGTCGTGGGCCGCGGCGACGGGTTCGACGAGGGCGCGAACGCCTTCCGGGACATGCCGCCGGTCGAGGCCGTCGTCGCGTTCGAGGAGCCCGCGGAGGAGGTCGAGGGCCACTACTTCTACGTCAACGGTGAGGAGTTCCGGGTCCTGCGCCTCGACTCCGTGATCCTGGCGTTCCCGCGAGAGTAGCCGCCCCGCCCGCCCGGCGTCCGCCGGTCCGATGTCCCGTTCCCCCGTCGACCGCGTCCTCGGCGAGATCCACGAGGCCGAGGTGGTCGATCTCACCTCCGAGCTGGTCCGGATCCCGAGCGTCTTCAAGCCCGACGTGCCCGACGCCAACGAGCGCGAGGTCGCCGCCACTGTGGAGGCCTGGCTCCGCCGCGAGGGCTTCGCCGTCGAGGTGCAGGAGGTGGCCCCGGGGCGCCCGAACGTGATCGGCTGGCTGGACGGGGGGACGCCCGGGCCGACGCTCTGTCTCGAGGGCCACACCGACGTCGTGACCGAGGGCGATCCCGCCGCGTGGCGGCATCCGCCGTGGAGCGGTCTCGTCGACGACGGCCGGGTGCACGGCCGCGGCAGCGCCGACATGAAGGGCGGGCTGGCGGCCGCGATGGTCGCCGCCGCCGCCGTGCGCCGGGCGGGCGTTCCCTTCGCGGGGCGCCTCATGGTCGCGGCCCTGGTGGACGAGGAAGACCAGATGCTCGGCGCGAAGCACTTCGTGACGACGCCGCTCGGCCGGGCCGTGTCCGCCGCCGTCATCTGCGAGCCGGAGCAGAACGAGCTCTGCCTCGAGCAGAAGGGCGTCCTCTGGGCGCGCGTCACCGTCCACGGCCGCATGGCCCACGGCGCGATGCCGTACGCCGCCGTCAACCCGATCGCAGCGGCGGGCCAGTTCCTCGCGCGGCTGACGGCGCTCGAGCGGAAGATCCAGCGCGGCGTCCGGCGAAGCCGGTTCCTCGGTGTGCCCCACGTCACGCCGACGATCGCCGCGGCGCCGCCGGCCGGGCAGGTCGGGCAGAACAACGTCATCCCGGCGACGGCCGAGCTGCGCCTCGACGTGCGGCTCACGCCCGGCCTCGAGCCCGACGGCGTCCTCGGTGCGCTCCAAGAGCTCGCGCGGGACACCGAGGGCCGGTGCCCCGGCACGCGCGTGACCGTGGAGCCCGTCGCGGCCCCGCGCCCGGCGACCCGCGTCGACCGGGGCGAGGCGATCGTCAAGGCGCTCGAGTGGGCCGTGCGGCGCGTCGCCGGACGCCGGCCGGTCTTCGGCGGCGTGCCGGGATCGACCGACGGCACGATCCTTCGCACCGCGCTCGGGATCCCGATCGTGACGTTCGGCCCGGGCAACCGGCTGATCCCGCACCAGGTGGACGAGCACGTGCCCGTCGCCGAGCTGGTGGAGGCCGCGCGCTGCTACGCCGCGGCGGCGCTCAGGTTCCTGTCGCGCCGTGGCTGAGCGGCCCGAGACTCCGCAGCTCCGCCCGGTCGACGCCTTCCCGGCCCGCGTGGAGGACCGCGAGGTGATCTGCCTTCGCGATCCCTCCGGCCTCACCGACGCCGTCCTGACCGTGCCGAGAGGCCTGGCGCCGATCCTCGCGCTCTTCGACGGAAACCGGTCGTTCGTCGACGTCCAGGCGGAGATCATGCGCCAGTGCGGGGAGCTCGTGCTCCGGAGCCAGCTCGAGACCATGGTCGACGTTCTCGACCAGCACCTCTTCCTGGAAGGGCCGCGGGTCGAGGCGGAGCGGGCGCGCCAGCGGACGGTCTTCATCGAGGCGCCGACCCGGCCCGCGTTCCTCGCCGGGCGCTCCTACGACGACGACCCCGGCGCGCTCGCGGCGGCGCTGTCGGCCGACTTCGACCCGCCGGCCGGGCCAGGACCGATCGACTCGTCCCGCGACGTCACGGTGCCCGGCCTCGTCGCGCCGCACATCGACTTCAACCGCGGCGGGCCGGCCTACGCGTGGGCGTACCGCGCCCTGGCCGAAGCCGCCGTCGACGCGGACTGCGTCATCGTGCTCGGCACCGCGCACGCGGGCCTCGACGGCCACGCCTTCGCGGCCACCGCCAAGGCCTTCGACACGCCGTTCGGCCCGCTCGAGGTGGATCAGGAGGTGCTCGACGCGATCGCCGGCCGGGCGCCGGGCGACCTCTTCGCCGCCGAGCTCGCGCACCGGAGCGAGCACTCGATCGAGTTCCAGGCGGTCTGGCTCCAGTTCCTGCGCCTGCGCGCGGGCGGGGGAGAGCGGCGGATCGTGCCCCTCCTCGCGAGCTTCGCGCACGAGTGCCTCGTCCGCGGGGGGAGCCCCGCGAGCGCGCCGGAGGTCGAGGGGGTCCTGGACGCCGTGCTGAGCGCGATGGCAACCGTTCCGCGCCGCTACTGCGTCGTCGCGGGCGCGGATCTCGCCCACGTCGGCCCTCGCTTCGGCGATCCGTGGCGGGTCGGCCGGGCGGAGCTGACGCGGGTCCAGGCCGACGACCGTGCCCTCCTTCGTCCGGTCGTCGAGGCGGACGCCGAGGGCTTCTTCGCGGAGGCCCTCCGGCAGGAGGACCGGAACCGCATCTGCGGGCTCTCGCCGATCTACGCTCTCCTACGCCTCTTGCCCGATGGGCCCGCTGGGCCCGGCGGCCGGGGGCGGCTCCTCCACTACGGGCAGTGGCCGGATCCGGACGGCACCGTCACCTTCGCCAGCGTGAGCTTCGAGAAGGCCGCCTCGGCCGGATGACGGCGACGGCATCCGACGCGGCGGCGTTCCCGGACACGAGCCTCTCGGGCGCCTTCCGGATCGACCGCGAGGGCGCGTGGCACCACGAGGGAGTCGAGGTCACCCACCCGGGCGTCCTCCGGAACCTCTACGCGAACCTCCGGGCGGACGGCGAGACGCACCACCTCCAGGTGGGCCTGCGGCGCGTCCCGGTCCAGGTCGACGACGCCCCGTTCGTCGTGGTCCGCGCCGAGGCCGGGCCCGAGCCGGAAGCCGTGGCGCTCCATCTCAGCGACGGGAGCCAGGAGCCGCTCGACACCGGCACCCTGGTCCTGGACCGGCGCGGCGTCCCGTACTGCCGGGTCAAGGACGGGCGGTTCCGGGCGCGCTTCTCGGTCCCGGCCTGGCTCCAGCTTGCCGGGCGAGTCGAGGACGATCCCGGCTCGGGCGAGCCCGCGCTGATCCTGGGCGGCCGGCGGATTGCGCTCCCTCGCTGCGGGTAGACAGGGAGGTCAGCTGATATGGAAGGACCGACCGTCAAGCGTGTTCTTCACGGGTCCGGGTCCCGTTCGGAGTGGGGTGATTCCTGAGGGCGCCGACGTTGGTCCCGATGGGGCGGCTTCGACGACGAATCATGCTGATATACGCGGGTTGCCGGGGGCAGAGCCGCATGACCGTGGTTCGTCGGGAGCTGCCTCTGTCTAGGAGCGCGAGTCGTCCCAGCCCAAGGACCAGGCGTCGCATAGCTGACGCGAGGGCTCTCCAATCGTGCCCACATCGTGCCCGCCGCGACGCCACTCAGGAAGCTCATGACCATGCGTGATGCGTGGCCTACGCCGCCGAAACGCGCTGCGTCATGGCGGCCCAGATGAAGCCGACGAGTTCGCGAGCGATGGCCGTCACCGCGACGGGCGGGCGTTTGCCGTGTCCGACGAGATGACGGTAGCGACGATGCAGCCGCTGTTGCGCGCGCCAGGCTTGGGTGCGGCACGCAGGGGGCTGTCCTTGCGCGCGGGCCGCCAACGCCCGCCCAAGCGTGGGACGGTGGCGATAGTGCCACGCGGCCTCCACGAGGACGCGCCGCGCGTGGGTGTTGCCGGCCTTGGTAATGGCCCCGCGGCGCTCCCGGTCGCCCGAAGAATACTCGCTCGGGACCAGGCCCAGGTACGCCATCAACTCCCGTGGGTGGATGAACCGCTGGAAGTCGACGAGCTCGGCGAGGAGGATCATGGCCGACAGGGTGTCGATCCCCCGGAAGCAGCGCAGCCACCCGACCGGCTCGCGGTAAGGCGGCTGTTCCGCGAGCGCCGCGATCTCCTTGTTCAGTTCGGCCTGGTGGGCGAGCGCCTGTTCGAGGGCGAACAGGGTCGCCTCGAACGTCCGCTGCAGCGGCGCCAGCTCGAACCGTTGGGCCCGGATCCAGGTCCAGTGGCGCTGCGTCCAGTTCTTCCCCGTGACGTAGAGCCGCCCGTGCCGATCCAGAAACTTCAACAGCCGATGGCGCCATCGCAGGACGTCGCGGCGCACGTCCTCCCGGCACCGCGTCAGATCACGGACCGCTTCCTCGGCCTCGTCGGGCACATGGATCGCCGTCAGCTCGCCCGCGCGCAAGAGCCGGACCAGCTTGACGGCGTCGCGGCGATCGGTCTTGATCCGCTGGCCCGGGCGCCGCGGGGTCAACGCCGGGGCGATCACCTGACAGGCGACCCCGCAGGCGGTGATCTGTCGGTAGAGGTCGTACCCCGAGACGCCCGCCTCGTAGCAGGCCGTGACGGGACCCTCGCGCGCCAGTCGCCGAAACACGCGCTGGATCAGATGCGGCTCCTTCGGCATCTCGCGCGGCTCCGGCTCCCCCTCCCCGGGGCGCAAGACCGCCACCACGAGCTTCCGCTTGCTGTCATCAAGCGCCACGTAGGTCGTAGTATCCTTCTCCATGACCGGCCTCCTTTCGCATGTGGCTCTGTTCCGTCCCCGGAACAACCCACGCTAATGTGCGATAGGTAGGCCGGTCCTTCCATATGGTCTAGGCAAATCAGAAGGCTTGATGCAGGTCTGAGTCGCGTTTTTCGGGCGGTCACGTCCCGAGCTATGCTGAGCCCGCTCGTCGCAACCGGAGGTCGATGTGATTGGTCCAACAGCCATCCTCACGGTCTTCCTCTCCTTGGCCTTCCTCGTCGCGCCGCTCGCCGCCCAGGGGCAGGCGGGGAAGGTGTACCGGCTCGCGATCGTGGCCACGACGCTGCCGGTCGCCGAGTACACGGCTGACCCGGCCGTCCGCGCGTTCTTCGTCGAGTTGCAACGCCTCGGGTACGTGGAGGGAAAGAACCTCGTGGTGGAGGGGCGGTCCGCCCTCGGCCGTCCCGAGCGCTTCCCGGAGATCGCCGCCGAGGTGGTGCGCCTCAATCCCGACGTCATCCTGGCTGGAAGCAACCGCGTTCTCCGGGCCCTCAGGGCCGCCACTACCACGATCCCGATCGTGGGCACGTCCCTCAGCTTCCCCGTCGAATACGGTCTCGCCACGAGCCTGGCCCGGCCCGGCGCCAACCTGACGGGTCTGACAGACGATGCCGGCTCGGAGATCTACGCCAAAGGGCTCGAGCTCCTCAGAGACGCCGTGCCGGGGATCTCTCGGGTGGCGAACCTCACGACGACCGCGAGCTCGAATGGCCCGGTGGGAACACTCCAACGGGACGGCGCCCGGCGGCTCGGCGTGACGCTCATACCCGCCCTGATGGACGGCCCCTTCCAAGAGGCACAGTATCTGGAGGCGTTTCAGGCGATGACACGGAACGGTGCCCAAGCGGTTCTGATCGGGAACATCGCGGAGCACTTCGCCAACCGGCGGCTCATCGCCGAGCTGGCCATCCGGCACCGGCTACCGACGATCGCTCCCGGACGAGAATTCGTGGGCGTCGGGAGTCTCATGGCGTACGGCGTCAGCTACCCGGACAACTGGCGCCGTGCCGCCACCTACGTGGACAAGATCCTGAAGGGCGCCAAGCCCGCCGACCTGCCCATCGAACAGCCCACGAAGTTCGAGCTGATCATCAACCTCAAGACGGCGAAGGCGCTCGGTCTCGCGATCCCGCCGTCGGTACTGGCACGGGCCGACGAGATCATTGAGTAGTGATCATGCCGAGAACCAAGTAGTCGCCTCTCGCATTTTCCACCAGACCGGAGACGCTACCGATCGCGCCCTAGTCCAGGGTCAGCCGCGGAGGTGCAGGACCACCGCCTTCAGCTCCGTCATCTCCTCGACGGCGTAGCGGGGCCCTTCCTTCCCGAAGCCCGAGTCCTTCACGCCCCCGTAGGGCATGAGGTCCGCGCGCCACTGCGGCCCCCAGTTCACGTGGAGGTTCCCCGAGTGGACCTCGCGCGCGAACTTCATGGCGGATTCCAGGCTCTCCGTGAAGATGGCCGCCGACAGGCCGTAGGGCGTGTCGTTGGCGAGGGCGATCGCCTGCTCGATGGAGTCGAAGGGCGTCACCGCGACCGCCGGGCCGAACAGCTCCTCGGCGGAGATGCGCATCTCGGGCTTGACGTCCGCCACGATCGTCGGCGCGTAGACGGCGCCGCGGCGCTCGCCGCCGGTGACGAGGCGCGCGCCGGCCTGCACGGCCTCCCGCACCCACTCCTCGACGCGGACGGCCTCCTTCTCGCGGACCATGGGGCCCATCTTCACCTTCTCGTCCAGCTGACTCCCTGTGGTGATGGCCTCCACGCGCGGCTTCAACGCCGCCAGGAAGTCCGAGTAGATGCGGTCCGACGCGAGGACTCGCTGGGTCGAGATGCACACCTGGCCGGCGTTCGCGTAGCCGGTGGCGGCCACGGCCTCGGCCACGCGGTCGAGGTCGGCGTCCGGCATCACGATGACCGGCGAGTTCGAGCCGAGCTCCATGGTGACGCGCTTGATCCCGGCGGTCCGGCAGATGCGCTCCCCGACGTCCCGGCTGCCGGTGAAGGTGATCTTCCGGACGCGCGGGTCCGCCGAGAGGAGGTCACCCAGCTCCCCGCCGGGGCCCGTGAGGCACTGGATCCCCTCGGGGGGCAGCCCCGCCTCGAGGAGGATCTCGGTGAGCTTGAGGGCGGAGAGCGGCGTGTCCGTGGCTGGCTTCACGATGACCGCGTTCCCACCGGCGAGCGCGGGCCCGACCTTGTGGCAGACCAGGTTCAGCGGGAAGTTGAACGGGCTGATCGCCAGGACCACCCCGCAGGGCACGCGGAGCGTGAAGGCGAGCTTGCCGGCTCCACCCGGGGCGCCGTCGACGGGGATCGTCTCGCCGTGGATCCGCTTGGCCTCCTCCGCGGAGCCGAGAATGGTCTCGACGGCGCGGCTGGCCTCGAGGCGCCCCTCGGCGATCGCCTTGCCCTCCTCCGAGCTGATGGTGCGCCCGAGGTCCTCCTGGCGCGCGGCCATCAGGTCCGCCGCCTTGCGGAGGATCCGGAAGCGGTCGTACCCGGACAGGCGGGCCATCGCCTTGGCGCCCCTCACGGCGCTCTCCAGCGCGCGCTCCACGTCGCCCCGGTCGGCCCGCGGCACCGTGTCGATGACGGAGCGATCGTAGGGATTGTCGACCGGGATCACCACGCTCTTGGACACCCATTCGCCGGCGACGTACATGCGCATCTGGCAGTCCTCCCCTGGGCGCTCGTCGAGTCGGAGTCGAGGGACCCATCGGTCCCCCTGAGATCGATTATCCCGCCCGAGTCCGAGAGCCACAAGGCCGGCCCCCGGCACACGGGATGGGCGGGTCAGTCCTGGGGAGGCGCCTCCGAAGCGAGCTCCGGATGGAACTGTCGATGCAGGGGCCCGCCCTCGCGCCAGGCCTGGCAGGAGTTGATGAACCAGGGCATCGCGCCGGAGCCTGGCTTCACGAAGCCGAACGCCGCGCCGGCCCCTTGGCGCACGACGGGTCCCATGGCCAGGATGAGGGCGGCCACGTGAGTGCACCCGCGCTCGCGGCCGATGCGCTCGTTGACGGCTCGGGTGAAGCCGCGTCCCACGGCGACCCCGACGAGCGACTGGAGCGGCGGCAGGGCGTCGGGGCAGACGCCCGGGTGGGGGAAGGTCCGCATCGTCCCCTCGATCGCGCTGATGACGAGCTCCGGCCAGGCGACGGTCAGCGTGACCTCCATGTAGTGGATCACGTCGCCGTCGTGCTGGATCCAGTCCGGCATGTTGCGCGGCCGGCGGTCCTCGAGGACGCCATGGATGCGGAGACTGGCCGGCGTGTCCTCGGAGGCGAGCGTCTCCACGGCGTCGATCCGGATCTCGCGGACGTGGACGGGCAGGGGATGGGACGGCGCCGCGGTGGTCCGCGTCCCGGAGGCGCGCTCGCGTGTCACGGGCGCGCCTCGCGCACCGCGTCGAGCCCCGTGAGGATCGCGTCGTGGACCAGCCCGTTGGTGGCGAGGATCCCCGGCCCCTCGAGCCGCCAGGGCCCGCCGTTCACGTTCGTGACGCGCCCCCCGGCCTCCTGGACGATCAGCCCGCCGGCCGCCATGTCCCAGGGCCCGACGCTGAACTCCCAGTAGCCCTCGAGGCGTCCGCAGGCGACGTAGCAGAGATCGAGCACGGCGGACCCCAGCCGGCGGACCGCCTGGGCGCGGACCGAGAGCGCCGCGTACTCGGGCAGGTTGGTCTCGGACGTCGTGCGGATGTCGTACGGGAAGCCCGTCACGAGGAGCGCCTGGTCGAGCGTCTCGATGCCGGACACGCGGATCGGCTCGCCGTTCAGGGTGGCGCCGCGCCCGCGCTCGGCCACGAAGCACTCGTCCCGGCTCGGGTCGTAGCCCACGCCCAGCTCGACGACGCCCGCGCGCTCGAGCGCGACCGACACGGAGTAGAGCGGCAGGCCGTGCGCGTAGTTCGTGGTTCCGTCCAGCGGGTCGATCACCCAGCGGTACTCGGAGCGCCCGTCGGTCGCGCCGCTCTCCTCGGCCAGGACGGCGTGATCCGGAAACTCGCCGAGCAGCCGCTTCACGATGAACGCCTCGGCGCGCTGGTCCATCTCCGTCACCAGGTCGATCACCGAGCGCTTGTGGCGGATCCGCCGGGTGCCGCCGAGCTCAGCCTGGAGGAGACGGCCCGCGCCGCGAGCCGCGTCCAGCGCGGCGGAGAGGAAGGGGCTCGGTATCGCGCTCACGCATCGGAGCGTACCACACGGAGTCTCGTCGCGTTGCTCGGCGCGGAGCCGGCCGGTATACTCGCGATGATGCCCGTGCGAATCCTCGCCCGGTATCTCGCGCAGCACCGGGCGCGGTACGCGGCCGGCATTCTGCTCCTGGTCGCGACCAACGCCTGCGCCCTCCTCATCCCCTGGGTGACCAAGGACGTGATCGACGCGCTCGGGGATCCGGCCCGCTCGGGCGCGACGCGGGAGACGGTGGTGGCCGCCGCACTGGTGGTCGCCGCGCTCGCGCTCGTCCAGGCGATCGTCCGCACCGTGTCGCGCCTCGTGCTTCTCGGGGCCGGTCAGCGGGTCGAGGCGGCAATCCGGTCGGACCTCTTCGACGCGTTCCTCCGGCTCGAGCCGGCGTTCTATCAGGCCCGCCGCACGGGAGACCTCATGTCGCGTGCGACGAACGATCTCCAGAGCGTCGCGATGCTCGTCGGATTCGGCCTGTTGTCCCTGGTGAATACGGCGATCGTCTACGTGGGGACCCTCGCCGCGATGCTCCGCCTCGATCCCTGGCTCACCCTGGCGGCGCTCGCGCCGATTCCGTTGCTGGTGGGCGTGGCGCGTCGCTTCACCGCCCGGTCCCACGCCGAGGCCCTCGCGGTCCAGGAGCAGCTGGCCCGGCTGTCCGACAAGGCCCAGGAGAACCTGAGCGGCATGTCCGTGGTGCGCGCCTACACGCTCGCGCCACGCGAGATCGAGGAGTTCGACCGGCTGAACCGGGAGCACCTCGCGCGCGTGCTCCGGCAGGCACGGACCCAGGGCCTCTTCGCGCCGCTCCTGGCGGTGACGAGCGGCATCGGCGCGCTCGTCGTCCTGTGGATCGGCGGCCGGGCAGTCCTCGAGGGCCGGATGTCGCTGGGCGCCCTGGTCGCGTTCTCCGGCTACGTCGCCTACCTGGCATGGCCGACCATGGCGCTCGGCTGGATGCTGGCCATCGTCCGGCGAGGCCTCGCCGCCTTCGAGCGCGTGACCGAGGTGTTCGCCACCCGGCCCGGGATCGTCGACGGGCCCGGTGTCGCGGAACCTGCGGGCGCCCCGCGGGGCGAGGTCGAGCTCCGGCACCTCACGTTCCGGTACGCGCCGGACCGCCCCCTGGCGCTCGACGACGTCAGCCTCCGGATCCCGGCCGGCAGCTCGGTCGCAATCGTGGGGCCGACGGGCGCCGGCAAGACCACGCTGGCCCTGCTGTTGCCGCGGCTCTGGAATCCGCCGCCCGGGACCGTGTTCATCGACGGGCAGGAGATCCACACGATTCCCCTCCGGCAGCTCCGCGCGTCGATCGGCCTCGTGCCCCAGGAGGCGTTCCTCTTCTCCCGGACCCTGCGCGAGAACATCGCGTTCGGCGAGCCGGACGCGGGGGTGGAGGCGGCCGCGCTCGTGGCCGGGCTCCTCCCCGACGTCGCGCGGCTCCCGCGCGGCTGGGACACCATCGTCGGGGAGCGCGGCCTCATGCTCTCGGGCGGGCAGCGCCAGCGCGCAACGCTGGCCCGGGCGCTCCTCCGGGATCCGCGGATCCTGGTCCTCGACGACGCCTTCGCCGCTGTCGACGCCGAGACCGAGGCCGCCATCCTGGCGCGGCTCCTGGAGCGGATCCAGGGACGCACCACGCTCGTGATCACGCACCGGCTCCGCGTTGCGGCGGTGCTCGACCGGATCCTCGTCCTCGACGGCGGGCGGCTGGTCGAGGACGGGAACCACGCCGAGCTCCTCGCGCGCGGGGGCCTCTACGCCCGCCTGTGGCGGCGGCAGCTGCTCGAGTCGACGCTCGAGGCCGCCGGATGAGCCGCCGCCCGTGAGCCCTCGCACCGGCCATCGCCCGTGGGAGGACGAGGACGCCATCGGCCGGCTTTACGACGGGCGTCTCGCCCGGCGGGTCTGGGGATACACGCGCCCCTACCGCGGGTCGGTGGCCCTCTCGGCCGCGCTGTTCCCCCTCCTGGCGGCAGTGGATCTCGTCCAGCCCTATCTCGTGAAGGTCGCCATCGATGCCCACATCCTCCAGGGGGACTGGCCCGGGCTGACGCGGATCGCCTTCCTCTTCCTCGGGACCCTCCTGGTCCAGTACGCGCTCCGGTTCTGGCAGACGTACGTCGCGACGTGGACGGGCCAGCGAGTGGTGCACGATCTGAGGGCGGCGCTCTTCGCCCACGTCCAGCGCCTGCCCGCAGCCTTCTTCGATCGGAACCCGGTCGGCCGCGTCATGACCCGGATCCTCGGCGACGTGGAGGCGATCGGCGAGGTCTTCACGGCCGGCATCGTCGCGATCGTGGGCGACGTCGTCACCCTGGTGGGTGTGGTCGCCGTGATGCTCCTCCTGCACCTCCGCCTCACGCTGATCACGTTCACCGTGCTACCGCTCCTCGTGGGGCTCGCACTCCTCCTTCGGGAGCCGGTCCGGCAGGCCTACCGGGTGACGCGGGCCCGGCTGGCGCACCTGAACGCCGAGCTCCAGGAGACGATCTCGGGGATGACCGTGATCCAGCTCTTCGGGCGCGAGGCGGCGCGGGCCGGCGAGCTCGGCGCCCTCAACGACCGCTACCGGCAGGCCCAGTACCGGCGCGTGACCTTCGACGCGGCCTTCTACGCCATCACCGAGGCGATCGGCGCGATCGTGGTCGCCGGTCTGCTCTGGTGGGGGGGGATCGAGATCCTCGACGGCACGCTGACCTTCGGCGTCCTCGTCGCCTTCATGCAATACACCCACCGCTTCTACCTGCCGCTCCGCGACGCGTCGGCGAAGTTCTCGGTCATGCAGTCCGCCACCGTCGCCGCCGAGCGGGTGTTCGCGCTGCTCGACACACCGCCCGAGACCGGCGGGACCGCAGTGCCCGAGCCCGCGGCAGGCGCCGCGCCGCGATCGGCGCCGGGGCGGAGCGTCGCGGCCATCGAGCTGCGGGACGTCTGGTTCGCCTATCCCGCGCCGGGGGCCGGGCCGCCGACGCCGGACTCCCAGGGGGCGGCCGATCCGCCCGCCTGGGCCCTTCGCGGCGTCTCGCTCCGCATCGAGTCCGGCGAGCGGATCGCCGTCGTCGGCGCCACCGGGGCGGGGAAGACGACGCTCGCGCGTCTCCTCACCCGGACCTACGACGTCCAGCGCGGCGCCGTCCTGGTGGAGGGCGTCGACGTGCGGGACTGGGACCTGGTCGCGCTCCGGCGCCACGTCGGCCTGGTGCTGCAGGACGTGGTGCTCTTCGCCGGCACCGTCGCCGACAACCTGACGCTCGGCCGGACGATCCCGCGGGCCGAGGTGGAGGACGTCGCGCAGCGCGTCCACGCCGATCGCTTCGTCCACACGCTCGCCGGCGCCTACGAGGCCCCGCTGCAGGAGCGCGGCGCGAATCTCTCGCACGGACAGCGCCAGCTCCTTTCGGTCGCCCGGGCGCTCTTGTATAATCCCCCCGTTCTGGTGCTCGACGAAGCCACGTCGAGCGTCGATCCCGAGACCGAGCACTTGCTCCAGGATGCCGTCGATCAGCTCGTCAGCGGACGGACCAGCGTCGTGATCGCCCATCGCTTCTCGACCATCCAGCGAGCGGACCGCGTCGTGGTCCTCCAGAAGGGCCACCTCGTCGAGGAGGGCCCCCACGCCGTGCTGCTCCAGCGGGACGGTCTCTACCGGACGCTCTGGGAGCTCCAGGCCGGCTTCGACGGGTCGGACGGGGGCCGTGCGGCCGGCGCCGCCGCGCGGGCATGACACATGAGACCTTGGCGCGAGCGCTCCGCCGCCCGGTCCGCCCGGCGCGCCCGACCCGCCGCGGGACCGCGCGGTGACGCGGATACAGGCTCCCGCACGCGCGCGCTCCGCCAGCGCGTGTACGCGCTGGTGCGGCGCGTCCCGGTGGGGCGCGTGGTGACCTACGGACAGGTCGCGGCGCTGGCGGGGGCGCCCCGTGCCGCCCGGGCGGTGGGACAGGCCATGCGGATCTGTCCGGCCGGCGTGCCGTGGCACCGCGTCGTGAACGGACGGGGGACGATCAGCCGCCGGGGCGACGGCAGCGGAGCGCTCAGCCAGCGCCTCCTCCTGGAAGGGGAGGGGATCCGCTTCGCGCGAGGCCGGATCGACCTCGGACGTTTCCGCTGGCCCGCGGGGGGGCGATCCAGGGGACGATCCGGGCCCGCCCGCCGGTTCCGTCCGGAGCTCCTCGCGTGACGCGCGAGCCCGCTCCGGTCCGGGTCCGGACGGCGCTCCAGGCCCTCGGGGTGGACAGCGACGTGATCGAGCTGGCGGACAGCGCGCGCACGGCCGCCCAGGCGGCAGCCGCGTGCGGCGTCGGCGTCGGGCAGATCGTGAAGTCGCTCGTGTTCCTGGCCGGGGACGAGGAC
The DNA here is from genome assembly GCA_963812945.1 of uncultured Candidatus Rokubacteria bacterium. Classification (GTDB taxonomy): domain Bacteria; phylum Methylomirabilota; class Methylomirabilia; order Rokubacteriales; family DASRDR01; genus DASRDR01. Next base: position 1,414,475 of record CAWEXD010000008.1, read on the forward strand.
GAGCCCATCCTGGTGCTCGTCTCCGGGGCGAACCAGGCCGACGAGCGCCGGCTCGCGGCGCTCAGCGGCCAGAGCGTGCGCCGGGCCGACGCCGACGCCGTGCGCGCCCACACGGGCTACGCGATCGGCGGCGTCCCGCCCGTCGGCCACCCGCGGCCGCTCCGCGTGTTCATCGACGCGGATCTCCTCGGCCACGACCGCCTGATCGCCGCCGCGGGCACGCCGAACGCCGTGTTCCCGATCACCCCGGCGGAGCTCTGCCGCGTGACCGGCGGCGACGTCGTCGATCTCAAGCGCCACTCCGACGAGGCTAGCCGGACATGACCGTCCGGGCGCCAGCCGGGAGACGCCCGTGCGGGTGATGCCGCTGGCCGCGGACTCGCTCGGCACGCGGTCGATGGCGACCTACGTCGAGGCCGGGCGCCTGCGCCTGCTCCTCGATCCGGGCGTCACGCTGGCCCCGCGGCGCTACGGCCTCGGGCCCGCGCCCGAGGAAGAGGAGGCGCTCGCGCGCGCGCGCCTCCGGATCGAGGGCTGGGCCGTCCGGGCGACGCACGTGACCGTGAGCCACTTCCACGCCGATCACTACCGGACGGAGACGGCGCTCTACGCGGGCCGGCAAGTCTGGGCGAAGGACCCGCGGCGGATGATCGACCCGCACCAGGCGGCCCAGGGGCGCGACTTCTGGCGGACGGTCGGTCCCCACTGCCGCCTCGAGCCGGCCGAGAGCCGCACGGTCGAGCTCGACGGGGCGACGATCCGCTTCTCGCCCGCGCTGCCGCACGGCCTCGAGGGCTCGGGGTTCGGGTACGTCGTGGCGGTGACGGTGGACGACGGCGGCGAGCGGTTCGTCCACGCGTCCGACCTCCAGGGACCCGCGTCGCCGGTCGCCACGGCGTATCTCCTGCGAGAGCGCCCGGACCTCGTCTACCTCTCGGGCCCGCCGACCTACCTCCAGGGGCAGGTCGGCCGCGACGTTGTGCAGCGCGGGATCGACAATCTCGTGCGGCTGGTCGGGGAGACCGGGTGCCGCGTCATCGTGGACCACCATGCCGTGCGAGAGCCGCGATTCCGCGACCGGCTCGCGGCGGCCTTCGCCACCGGCCGGGTGGTGACCGCGGCCGAGTACCTCGGGCGGGGCGACGAGTGCCTCGAGGCGCGGCGGGCGGCGCTCTGGGCGCGGCGGCGCCGGGGCGAGCCGGGCGCGCGCGGGACCGTCACGGGATCGTGATCCGCGCCCATCATCGGGCACGGAAGGAGGGCCGACCATGTCGGAGATGCCGAGAGTTGGCGAGCCGGCGCCGGAGATCCGGCTGCAGGGAATCGGCGGCAAGGAATGGAGCCTCGCCGCGCAGCGGGGCCACCACGTCGTCCTGCTCTTCTACGTCCTCGACTGGACGCCCGGCTGAACCCGGGAGATGCCGGCCTTCGAAGCCCGGATCCGGGACTTCGAGGCCGCGGGTGCCCAGGTCGTGGGCATCTCGTGCGACTCCATATACAGCCACGACGCGTGGGCGAAGTCGCTCGGCGGCATCTCCTACCCGCTGCTCTCCGACGTGCAGCGGGACGTCGTCGAGCGCTACGGCATCCACTGGCCGGAGCTCAACGCGTGCCACCGCGCCACGTTCGTGATCGACCGCCAGGGCGTGGTCCGGTTCGCCCAGCGCTACGGCCGGGGGGAGCTGCCGGACCCCGCGAAGATCCTCGCGGAGGTGAAGACGCTCGGCTGAGCGCCCAGAGCCCCGGGAGCGACAGCGCCCGGGTGGGCGCCGCGCCCGACAACCTGGGGGCGCACATGTCCATCGCCGGTGGCCTGCCCAACGCGGTCCAGCGCGGGGTGGCCGCCGGCTGCGGCGTCATCCAGCTCTTCCTGAAAAACCAGCTTCGCTGGGCGGGCCCGCGGCTCGCCGACGACGAGGCCGTCCTCTTCCGTCAGGCGCTCGCGACGTCGGGGCTCCGCGCCGCGTGCGCCCACGCGAACTACCTGATCAACCTGGCCACGCCCGATCCGGACGAGGGGACGCGCGCCGTGGCCGCCCTGGTCGACGAGCTCGAGCGCGCGGAACGGCTCGGCCTGCCCTTCGTCGTGCTCCACCCGGGGTCCCACAAGGGCGCCGGCGCCCGGGCGGGGCTCGCCCGGCTCGGCCGCGCGCTCGACGAGGTCGCCCGGCGCACCGCGGGCTGGCGGGTCCGGGTGGCCCTCGAGAACAGCGCCGGCGCCGGGCACACGCTCTGCGCCCGGGCCGAGGAGCTGGGCCAGACGCTCGACCGCGTGCGCGAGCCCGAGCGCCTGGCGCTCTGCCTCGACACCTGCCATCTCTTCGCGGCCGGGCACGACATCCGGACGCCCCGGGGGTTCGCGGCGGTGCTCGACGAGTTCGACCGCGTCGTGGGGCTCGAGCGGGTGGTGGCCTTTCACCTGAACGACTCGCGGGCCGGGCTCGGCGCGCGCCTCGATCGCCACGAGAACATCGGGGCCGGCCAGATCGGCCTCCGGGCGTTCCGCTTCCTGCTGACCCACCCGCGGCTGGGCGCGCTGCCCATGGTGCTGGAGACGCCGAAGCGGGACGATGGCGACGCGCGAAACCTCGCCACCCTGCGCGCGCTTCGCCGCGCGGCATGCCGGCGTCGCCGATGACGGGACCGAGCAGCGCGACCCACGAGCCCGATGGGCCCGCCGCGCTCGAGCGAGCCGCGGCGCGTGTCCTGGCCTTCGGACGCGGGGGTCTCGCCGGACGCCCCGAGTGCTCGAACATCGCGAGCCCGATCGGACTCGCCCAGTACGTCGCGATCGCCGCCGAGATCGCCGCCTGGGCGGGGCAGGGACGGGTGCTCGACTGGGGCGCCGGATGGGGGCAGACGAGCCTGCTCCTCCGGGCGCGCGGCGTCCGGGTCGTCGCCTACGACGTCGAGGACAAGGGCGCGGCCAGCGGGCTTCTCCAAGACGCCGACGTGCCGTACGTGGTGAGCCCCGGGCCGGACCTTCCGTTCCCGGACGGCGCGTTCGACGGGGCGCTCAACTGCGGGGTCCTCGAGCACGTCGAGGACGAGGCGCGGGCGCTCGCCGAGCTCCGCCGGATCCTCCGCCCCGGCGGCCGACTCTTCACGTACCACCTCCCGAACCGCCACGCCTACACGGAGTGGCTCGGCCGCCGGCTCGGGCGCTTCCACCACGAGCGGACGTACACGCGGCCGGAGGCGATCGCGCTCTTCGAGCGGGCCGGGTTCCGCGTCGCGGCGTGCCGCCCGTTCCACGTGCTGCCGCGGAACGTCTGGGGACGCCGGTCAGGGCGTCCGCCGACGCCGGCCTGGACGGGTCTCTACGAGCGCCTGGACAACGCTCTGGCGCGCACGCCCGGCATCCGGCGCGTGGCGACCGCCTGGGCGCTCCTCGCCGACCGGCCCGCGTGAAGCCCCGGCCCTCTCAAGGCCAAAACGCGGGTTCGAATCCCGCCGGCTGACCAGCCGTGGATGCTCCATGCCGAGATGTCGAGGAGAATCGCGCCGCCGTAGGAGCCACCATCCCTGACCGCCTTGCGCACCATGATGCTTGGATTCCGGGCGACGGCTCGCGACGCGATTGACACCCGCGGCGGGGTCGCGATAGATTGCAACTAACTTGCAATGAAGTCGTCTGCCGACCGTCCGTGGTGGGTGCGCGCCGCGCTGCTGGGACTCCTCGTGCTCGTCGTCGTCGGCGTGGAGCTCCCGGAGATCCACGATCACACCGGCACTCCTGGCCTCTACAGCGAGGACTGCCCGCTCGCGCGGCTTGCCCTGCCGAGCTGGGGGTTGCCCGCGCTCGCGTCGCCGACCGTCCCCCAGCCGGACGTGCTCCCCGATCCCGGCCCGCCGCCCACCGTCGCCTCGCCGTCCACGGCAGGCCGCTGGGCGTTCGCGCCCCGCGCCCCGCCCGCAACCGCCTGAGCCCTCCCGCGCACTGACTGCCCCGCGGCCCGGAGCTCGCGCTCCGTGGTGCGGTCCGTTTCTCTCCTTGCGCGAAGAGAGGTCACGGCATGCGTTTACGAGCCCTCATGATCGTCGCGCTGGGCCTGGTGATCACGCCGATCCCGGTCGGCGCGCAGGACGTCGAGACGTTGCGACGCGAGATCGAGCAGCTCAAACGTCAGCTTGAGACGACACAGCAGCAGTACCAGCGGGCAATCGAGGCGTTGACCGAGCGGCTCCAGCGCATCGAGGCCCGCCCTCAGGTGGCGGCCGCGCCACCGAGTGGCCCGAGCGGCGGCGGGATGACGTTGCCGAGCCTGCTCGATCTGGCGCGCCCCCGGGAGCCCTTCTCCCTCTACGCGCAGACCGCGCCCGGTCCCGCGGGCGCGGCGCCGGGCGCGCCGCGCGGACGGTTCCTCTTCGACATGGGGATCGCCGGCGACTTTGTCGTCAACCTCACGTCGAGTCGCGTGGAGCGCGACCAGGTCGGCACGTTCGCCGGGCGTGAGAACCGGGTGATCCCGCGCGAGATCGAGCTGTCCTTCTTCGGCCAGGTCGATCCCTACGCCCGCGCCACGGTGATTCTCGAGGCGGCCGAGGAGTTCGAGGACGGCGCGCGCGCGCTCGAGCTCGGGCTGGCCGAGGCCTACCTGGAGCTGACGAGCCTGCCCTACGGCCTCGGCGCCAAGGGAGGTCGCGAACGTCTCCGGTTCGGGCTCCTCAACGAGCTTCACCTCCACGATCGGCCCCAGCCCGACTCGCCGGCGGTCCTCACGCGCTTCTTCGGCGAGGAGGGGCTGACGGAGGACGGGCTCGAGGTGTCGTGGATCGCGCCGCTCCCCGTGTACCTGCAGGCGATCGTCGGTGTCTTCAACGGCGACAACGAGGATGCCTTCGGCTACGGCAGCCTCCGGGACCCGCTTCTCTCGGCGCGGCTCCGGACGTTTTTCGAGCTCGGCTCGGCCGCCGCCATCCAGCTGGGCGCTTCCGGTCTCTACGGCCGGACGGCCGATGGCCCGCGCGCCAGCTACCTGGGCGTCGACGCCAAGTACAAGTTCACACCGGCCGGCTGGTCTCACGCGCTCCTGACCGTAGGCGGCGAGGTGCTCTTCGCCCACCGCAAGGTCGCCGTCGGGGGCGAGCCGGACGGTGAGGTGGCCGAGCCCCTCGGCCGGCGGGTCCGGCAAGAACCGGGTGAGGCGACCTTCGAGACGCGCGACGCCTACGGCTACTACGTGTGGGTGGACGTTCAGCCCTGGAAGCAGTGGCTGTTCGGCCTCCGCTACGACTGGACCGAGTTCCCCAACGGCCCCGGCCGCGAGTGGGCGCTCGAGCCGTATCTCACCTGGATGCCGTCCGAGTTCCTCCGGTTCCGTCTGGGCTACAAGCACACGGATCGGTCGGACTTCGGGGCGGGGCCCGACACGCTCAGCGAGCTGTTCCTCCAGGCGAGCTTCATCCTCGGGGCCCATCCGGCGCACCCGTTCTGAGGAAAAGGACATGCGACTCCTGACATCCGGCCTCATCGCAGCCGCCATCGCCCTCGGTCTTCCGGCCGGGGATGCGGGCGCGGCCGGCAAGCTCCGGGTCGTCGCCTCCCTTCCGGACATCGGCGCGCTCACCGAGGCGGTGGGCGGCGATCTGGTCGAGGTGGACACGCTCGCCCGCGGCGACCAGAACCCGCACGACCTCGAGATCCGGCCGAGCCTCATGGTCAAGCTCCGGCGCGCGGACCTGCTCGTCCGGAACGGCATCGACGGCGATCCCTGGGTCGAGCCCCTCGTGCGCGGCGCGGGCAACGGGCGGCTCGCGCCGGGCGGCGTGGGGCACCTCGATGTCTCGCGCGGGATCCAGGTCCTTGGTGTCCCCCAGGGCCCCGTGGACCGCTCGCGCGGTGACGTCCATCCCGAGGGCAACCCGCACTACACGCTCGACCCCGCGAGTGCCGCCATCGTGACGGCGAACATCGTCGAGGGGCTGGCCCGACTGGCTCCCGACCACCGCTCGGCATTCGAGGCGCGGCGGCGTGAATGGTTGACCCGGCTCGACGCGGCGCTGATGCGCTGGCGCGAGTCCCTGGCCCCATATCGGGGCACCCGCGTCGTCACCTACCACGACACCTGGATCTACTTCCTCGACCGCTTCGGGCTCGTCTCCGCCGGCACGGTCGAGGATCGACCCGGCATCCCGCCGGCCCCGGCGCATGTGGCCGAGCTCGTTCGCCGCATGCGGAGCGAGCAGGTCCGCGTGCTCGTGTATGAACCCTGGGCAGATCGGAAGCTCGTCGAGCGCATCGCGCGCGAGACCGGGGCCCGGGCGGTCGGCCTGGCCACCGCGGTCGGCGCCACGAAGGAGGCGACCTCCTACCTCGAGCTGTTCGAGTTCAACGTGCGCGCCCTGGCGCAGGCGCTGCGCTGAGGGAGCGCGCCGATGCCGGCGGACGCCAACGACCTGCTCACCCTCATGTGGGCGCCGTTCCTGATGTGCCTGGTCCTGACCGGCATCCACGCGTACCTCGGCATCCACGTCATCGCCCGCGAGGTGGTCTTCGTCGACATTGCCCTCGCCCAGATCTCGGCTCTCGGAGCGGCCGCCGCCCTGCTCGTCGACGCGCCCCTCGAATCACCCCTGGCCTACGCGGCGGGGCTCGGCGCGACCCTGCTGGGCGCCGCGATCCTCGCGCTGACCCGGAGTCGCGAGCGGCGGGTCTCGCAGGAGGCGGTCATCGGGGTCGTCTACGCGGTCTCGGCGGCGGCGGCGGTACTCCTGGTGGATCGGGCACCCCACGGGGCGGAGCATCTTAGCCGGATGCTCGTCGGGAGCCTCCTCGCCGTGACGCCGGGCGACGTGGCGCGCATCGCCGGCCTCTACGCCCTGGTCGGCGTTTTCCACTGGGCGTGTCGACGCCCGTTCTTCCTGATCTCGGCCGACCCCGACGCGGCCTTCCGGGCGGGCTGGCGGGTCCGCCTCTGGGACTTCCTCTTCTACGCCTCGTTTGGACTCGTCGTGACGAGCTCGGTGCGGGTCGCCGGTGTCTTGCTCGTGTTCTCCTATCTCATCGTGCCGGCCCTGGCGGGCCTGGTCCGAGGCGGGACGGTGGGCGCGCGCCTCCTGGTCGGGTGGGTCTTCGGCGCGCTGGTGAGCCTGCTCGGGATCCTGGCCTCTGCGCTCCTCGACCTCCCGACAGGTGCCACGGTTGCCTGCGTGTTCGGTCTCCTGCTCCTGCTGTGGTCCGGCCTCGCGCGGCCGCTCCGCCGCCGGACCGTGATGGAGGAATCGTCATGAAGATCCGGACGGCGTTCCTGCCGCTCGTCATGGTCGCGGTCGTCGTGGGGACATGCCTGCCGGCCCGCGCCGACAAGCCGCTCGTCGTGGCGAGCTTCTACCCGCTCTACGAGTTCGCGAAGCAGGTCGCGGGCGTTCACGCCGAGGTGGTCTCCCTGGTCCCGGTGGGGATCGAGCCGCATGACTGGGAGCCGGCGCCCCAGGATGTCATCCGGGTGCAGCACGCGAAGCTCTTCGTCTACAACGGCGCCGGTCTCGAGCCGTGGGTCGAGAAGCTGCTCCGCGACGCGAAGGCCCGGGGCACGGCCGTCGTCCGCGCGACCGAGCGCGTCCCGCTCCTCTCTGGGGACCGCCCCGGTCACGAACACGCTCGCGGGGCCAAGGCCGGAGCGGCGCCCACGCGCGAGACGCACGCGATCGACCCCCACGTCTGGCTCGACCCCGTCCGGGCTCAAGCCCAGGTCGAAGCCATCCGCGCGGGCCTCGCCAAGGTCGACCCCGCCAACGCCGCGGCCTACGCGAGCAACGCGCAGGCCTACCGGACCAAGCTGGCGGCGCTCGACGCGGCGTTCGCGACCGGGCTCAAGTCGTGCGCGCGCCGGGACTTCGTGACCACCCATTCGGCCTTCTCCTATCTGGCCCGGCGTTACGGGCTCACCCAGATTCCCATCCAGGGGATCGAGCCCGAAGCGGAGCCGAACCCGGCGGCCCTGGCGGCCCTCGTGCGGCTGGCGAAGGAACGGAAGATCCGGTACGTCTTCTTCGAGACCCTCGTCAGCTCGAAGCTGGCCGAGACCCTGGCGCGGGAGATCGGGGCCACGACGCTGGTCCTGAATCCGGTCGAGGGGCTCACCAAGCAGGAAGAGGCGGCCGGCAAGGGCTACCTGAGCGTCATGGACGAGAACCTCCGGAACCTCCGCCTCGGGCTCGAGTGCCGGTGAGCTACTGCGTCGAGCTCCAGCGGGTGACGGTCCGGTACGGCGAGGTCGTCGTCCTGGAGGGAGTCGATCTGGCCGTGGACGCCGGCGACTTCCTCGGGGTCATCGGCCCGAACGGCGCCGGGAAGACCACGCTCATCCGGGTGATGCTGGGCCTGCTCGCGCCCGCCGCCGGACAGGTCCGCCTCTTTGGCCGGCCGCCGGCGACGTTCCGCCAGTGGGCGCGGCTGGGCTACGTGCCTCAGCGGGTCAGCCTGGACGGGGGACTGCCCGCCACGGTCGAGGAGGTGGTCGCGACCGGCCTCGTGGCGGGTCTCGGCGTGCTCCGCCGCGCCCGCGCAGCCGAGCGGGCCCGTGTTCGCGCGGCGCTCGAGCGCGTAGCGATGGCGGGACACGCCGGGCGGCGGGTCGCCGATCTGTCGGCCGGGCAGCAGCAGCGCGTGCTCATCGCCCGCGCGCTCGTCTCCACGCCGGAGCTCCTGGTGCTCGACGAGCCCACGGGTAGTGTCGACCCGGAGGCCCAGTCGAGTTTCTATGGCCTCCTGCGCCATCTCAACCGGGAGCAGGGGGTCACCCTGGTGCTCGTGAGTCACGACATGGCCGTCGTCGCCCACGAGGTCACGAAGCTCGCGTGCCTGAACCGCCGACTGGTCTACCATGGCCCGCCGGCGGACTTCATGACCCCCGCCGCAATGGCGACCCTGTACGGCCCCTCGGTCCGGATCGTGTCGCACGAGCATCGCTGATGTGGCCGGAGTTTCTCGAGTACGCCTTCATGCAGCGGGCGCTCGTCGCCGGCGCCGTGACGGCCATCGTCTGCCCGAGCATCGGCGTCTTCCTCGTGCCGCGCCGCCTGTCCCTGATCGCCGACACCCTGGCGCACGTGGCGCTGGCCGGCGTCGCCTTGGGCCTCCTCCTCGGCATCTCACCCACGCTGGGCGCCTTCGCCGTGACACTGGTCGGGGCGGTGGGCATCGAGGGGCTGCGCGCCCGCGGGGCTCTCCGGGGGGACGCGGCCCTGGCGGTGTTCCTCTCCGGGGGGTTCGCCGTCGCGATTGTCCTCATCGGGCTCGGCCGGGGCTTCACCGTCGATCTGTTCGCGCTCCTGTTCGGCAGCATCCTGACCGTGAGCCCGGCGGATCTGTGGCTCATCCTCGGCCTCGGGCTCACGGTGACCGCCATCGTGGGCCTGTTCCGTCGCCAGTTCTTCGCCATCACGTTGAACGAGGACCTCGCCCGGACGAGCGGGATCCCGGTCGGGCGCTTGAACCTGCTCCTCACCGTCCTGACCGCGCTGACGACGGTCGTCGCCATGCGGATGGTCGGGGTGCTCCTGGTCAGCGCGATGATCGTCGTGCCGGCGCTGACGGGGTTCGCGGTGAGCCGGAGCTTCCGGCAGGCGACGGGGATCGCGGTGGCGAGCGCGCTCGTCTCGGTGGCGGTCGGGCTGGCCGCCGCGTACCATCTCGGCCTGGCGGCGGGCGGCGCGATCGTTCTGACCGCCCTGCTCCTGTTCGCCGGCGTCTCCGTGGCCGGTCGTCTCGCTCGGCGCCGTGTCGCGCCGGCCCGGCGAGGGCCGAGGCGATGAGGCGAAGTTGGCCTGGCCGAATCGTGGATGCGCCTGACGGTCGCACACTGACGATGGGCGGGGACCCTCGCAGTGGGACGGGTCTGGCATCTGGCTCGCTCCAGCGTCCCCGGCCACGGCCACGGCGCGTTTGTCGCCACGGCGCCACGCCGAGTAGGATCGCACCATGACGCGACGCGGCCGGCGAGGAGTCGGACTGGTGCGGGCCGTTGTCCTGGCGGGCGCCATCGTCGGCCTCGCGGCGGGCACCGCCAGCGCGCATCCTCACGTGTTCATCGACTATGCGGTGACCTTCGTCGTGGCCGGTGACCGCGTCGCTGGGGTGCGGCTCACGTGGACGTTCGACGACCTCTTCAGCGGGTTCATCCTTCAGGAGTTCGACAAGGATCGAAACGGCACGCTCTCGGCCGCGGAGGCCCAGCGCATCGAGGCGACGCACCTCGCGGAGTTTCAGAAGGTCAACTACTACACCACCCTGAGCGTGAACGGGAAGCCGGGGCCGTCGCCAGTGGCCCGCGAATTCCGGGCGACTGCCGCCAAGGGGATCGTGACCTACGAGTTCACGCTCCCCGTCGGGCTCCCCCTCACATCCATCACGGCGATGGAGGTGTTGGTCGACGATCCCGTCTACTACATCGCCTACACGCCGGTTGGCGTCACCCCTCAGGCTCAGACGTTCGGCACCCACGTCGTGGAGTGCCGGGTGGTGCGGGACGGCACCGGGGCGACGCCCGACGCCGTGCGCTGCGGGATCCGACGCCGGTGACGGGACGGCACGCGACCCGGCTGGCAGTCGGGGCCGTCCTCGTCTTGATCGTGGCGACGCAGCCAGGCGCGCAGCCGGCCGGTCCCGCTCGGCCAGGCGGACCGGGGGGTGTCGGCCCGGTCGGCGGCCTCGCGGGTGAGGCCCAACCCGAGTGGCTCCGCGGGGTGCTGGGACGGGTCAACGCCGCGCAGCGTCAGCTGAACCAGGCCCTGTCGCGCGAGCTGCGACGGCTTCGCGGCGGCGAGGTGACGAGCGCGGCGCTCGGCGTGGCCTGGATCGCCTTTCTGTACGGTGTGCTGCACGCCATCGGCCCCGGCCACGGTAAGCTCGTGGTGTCCTCGTTGTTCTTGGCCCGGGACGCGCGCCTGCGCACGGCGCTGGGCATCTCGTGGCTGGTATCCCTCCTCCAGACCGTGTCGGCCATCGCGATCGTGTCCGTGGTGGCCCTCGCCCTCGGCCGCGGCGGCTTTGCCGTCCTGCGCGACTCCCGGCGCATCGAGCTCGTGTGCTACGGGCTGATCGCGCTGATCGGCCTGGTGATGCTCGCGGTCGCGCTCCGTGAGGCGTGGGGGCATCGGTCGGCCGCACGCGCCGCACCGGTTGCCCCGGGAACGGGCCAGGGGGTCGTCTCCGCCGGGCTCGTGCTCGCCACCGGACTCACGCCGTGCGCCAGCGCAATCATCATCCTGCTGTTCGCCCTCGGGCAGGAACTGTACCTGGTGGGCATCGCGGCGTGTCTCGTGATGGCCATCGGCATGGGCCTGACCGTGTCGCTCGTGGGCCTGGCGGCCGTCGCGGCACGCCGCGGGACGGTGCGCATGGTCGACCCGTCGTCCGCCGCCGCGCATTGGCTGAAAACGGCGCTCGGCGTCGCGGGCGCCGCCACGATCACCGCGCTCGGGCTGCTGCTCTTCCTGAGTGCCTGGGCCAGCGGCTAGCCCGGCGCAACGCCTGGTCGACTTCCAGCGGTGGGGGAACCGCGCCATGTCCCGGCTCGCACCTCTAGGGCCTGTAGGGCTCCGGCCGAAAGGGGGTCCACCGTCGAAAGGAGGCGGCTGCAGGAATGGTGGTCGATCTTAGCCTGATCACAGCCATGATCACTCCAGCTGTACTGATCTCTGCCTGCGGAATGCTGATCCTGTCGACTTCGGCGCGGCTGGCCCGAATCCTCGAGCGGGCTCGCCGGCTGAGCGAACTGACAGACGCGCAGCCCGCGACGGGCACACCCGACTTCTCCGAGGAGCGACACATCCAGCTCGAACGTCAGCTCTCGGCCTACGCGCGCCGGGGGCGTCTGATTCAGCGCGCGCTCACAAGCTTCTACCTGGCGCTCGGGATGTTCGTGGCCACGACCATCACCATCGGACTGGTCGTGTTCGCCCCTGTGACGACATGGTTGCCGACCACGGCGGGCATTGTTGGCATCGCGGTCTTCTTTTACGCTTGCTTAACGCTGATTGGCGAGACGTTGCTTGCGCGGCAGTCTATCAACGAGGAACTCGAAGACATTGTTCGTCCGAGGAGTCGGGTCCGGGCCGCGTTCTGATGCTCAATCGGAGTGTCCCTTGGCGAGACGGCGACACCCTAGAACTTACTGATCCAGGAAGCTCAGCGTGAATGAGTGCATCAACCCATCCGCACCGCGACGGGCGCGCCTCGGACAAATGACCACTTCGACGGCCCGGAATGGCGGCTGACCACAGCCCGGCTATGTGGGCCTAGGCGAGCCAGGCAGGCACGCCTGCGGCCGGCGGAACTGACCGTTTGTCCCGGCGGACCGGACAGCGCCTGGACTTGGCACCGAGCGCGCTCAGGCTTGCCCGTGTCACCGTAGAACCCCGCGAACAGCGAGAGTCCAAAGGCGCTCGAATCCCGTTGGGCCATAGGCGTCCATGGCTAGGGGGCGAGCGCAACGACTTCGAAAGCTGTCTCCAACGGACTCACAGTCTCTCGGGCACTTCCCGTTCGAGCCACCATCGCTTTAGGTTAACCGTCCCGCTCCGGGGACAGGTGCGCGCGGCGTAGTGTCCCCGACCCCCTCAGCCCGCCCATCCTCAGCTCGCGCGCGCCCAGACCTAGCGCGAACAAGCCTGAACAGCCGGGCGAGTGGGGGCCGACGCCGGCGGCGGCGGCTGTCGACTGTCACGCCGGCGTAGCGAGCACGGCGAGCCTGCATCGATGGCGCGGCGATGACGCAACAGTCACGCTTGTTCCACACCAAGCCGCCTGTCGACCTCGATGTGGTAACGCTTCAGGCGAGCGTAGAGCTGAAACCGGGTGAGACCGAGGAGCGCGGCGGCGCGCGTCTTGTGGCCATGCGTGCGCTGGAGCACCTCGGCGATCGTGCGCTTCTCCTGTGCGGCGAGCGTCAGCATGATGGTCGGGCTTTCGGTCGGCGGCACCGTGACGGCACGGATCGCCGCGTCGCGCACCGGACGCGGGACGATGCCGAGGTGCTCCGATGAAATCAGCGCGCCCTTTGTGAGGATGAGCGCACGCACGATGGCGTTCTGCAGCTCGCGGATGTTGCCGGGCCACGAATGCGCGAGCAACAGCGCGCGCGCCTCGCCGCTCAAGCCGGGCTGTTGCCTTTCCATCTTCGCCCCGAACTCGCGCACGAAATGCTCGGCAAGGAGCAGGACGTCCTCGCCCCGCTGGCGGAGCGTCGGCAAATGAATCCGGAACACCGCGAGACGATAGTAGAGATCCTCGCGAAACCGGCCGTCGGCGACCGCACACTCGAGATCGCGGTTGGTGGCGGCAATGAGGCGGATGGCGGCTTGGAGCGTCGTCGTGCCGCCGACCCTCTCGTACTGCCGTTCCTGCAGGACGCGAAGGAGCTTGGCCTGCACGGCCGGCGTGAGCTCGCCGATCTCGTCGAGGAAGAGCGTCCCTCCCGCCGCCAGCTCGAAGCGCCCGGGCTTCTGGCGGTCGGCGCCGGTGAAGGCGCCGCGCTCGTGACCGAACAGCTCGGACTCCGCCAGCGTCTCTGGCAGCGCCGCGCAGTTGAGCGCGACGAAGGGGCCGTCGGCGCGCGCGCTGGCGTGATGGATCGCCCGGGCCAGGACTTCCTTCCCGGTGCCGCTCTCGCCAGTGAGGAGCACGGTGGTGGCGGTGGCCGCCACCTTTTGCGCGGCGTCGATGGCTGCGACGAACTTCGGGGATTGGCCAATGATCGTGTCGGACCCGAATCGGTCGAGCGTGGTTCCGAGCGACGCCACGTGCCGCTCGGGCCTGCGCGGGTTGGCGTCGACCGCGCTGCGCCGGTCCCACCGTGGACGGCCCGCTGCCGGCACGCGCAGCGTCACGCCCCGGGGGGTCCACATCGTGGCTCCCCCGGCCGCCGTCGGCGGACCGTCCGCGTTCAAGTAGTCGTCAGGCACGCTGCTGATGCCTTGCGCCATAGCCCCCTCCCGCGACCGCCGTTATCGGCCGCCGGCGCACGTTGTTTCGTCCCGTGAGAGATGCATCTCCGATCACTTTTGAGCAAGGAGGAGTTGAACGCGAGCATCACTGTCGCCGACACGTACTGCATCGAGCCCACGATTCTCACCGGGTGACTTCGCCGGACGGCAGCGCCGTCGCCAGCACCCCGGCGGCGGCCGACACCAGGCGGCAGGCCCACCACGCGGCGCGATGTTCGCGCACTCGCGCGACGGCGGCGGTCGCGCTCACGTCCAGCTGTCGATATCCGCGTGATGGATCGCGTGCTCATGCAGCGTCGCCTCAACGAGGGCGGCCGGCAGCGTCGCGCGGTCGGTCCAGCGCCGCGTCGACGCAGGTGAGCAGCGAATCCGAGGTGAACGGCTTCGCCAGGTAGCAGACGATCCCGGCTCTGACCGCTCGAGCACGCATGGCGTCATCCGGGTAGGCGGTGATGAGGATGGTGGGAATGCCCTGGCCACCGGCGACCAGCCTGTCATGCAGCTCGATGCCGGTCGTTCCCGGCATCCGCATGTCGGTGATCAGACACGCGAACCTGCCACGGCGCTTCGATCGCAGGAATCCTCGCGCGGACGAGAACACGACCGACGAGTAGCCTGCGGAATCGAGCAGGTCCTTGAGCGTTTCGCGGATCAGTGGGTCGTCGTCGACGATCGCGATCACTTGCTGTTGCGTCATACTTCGTTCCCCTGGCTCGACACTACGCGGCCCGGGCGGGTGACGCTAGACAGGCGTTGGTCGCGAAGGCCGACCGCAAGCGAACGTCGCGCGATACTTTGGTACTGTCGGGCGCGACGTCGGTCTCGACGGGACCTACGTCGAGGCTGGCGGAGCCCCCGGTCTGGCGGTGGCGATGCCGAGCCGGTCGGCCATGCGGACGAGCCCGGGCAGCGAGTCCGCCTGCATCGTGCGCATGATCTCGCCGCGAAGCGCCTTGACCCTGGCCTCGCTGAGATTCAGATCGCCGGCAATCTGCTTGTTCAGGCGCCCGTTCACCACGTGCCGCATCAGGTCCCGTTGGCGTGGCGTGAGTGCGGCGAAGCGCCCGCGGAGCTCCACAAGCACGCGCACGTCGGCACGGCGGGCGCGGTCGCGCGCGATGGCCGCCTGGATGGCATCGAGCAGATCCTGATCGCGGAACGGCTTGGTGAGGAACTCCACGGCGCCCGACTTCATCGCTCGCACCGACATCGGAATATCGCCATGGCCGGTGATGAAGACGATCGGAAGCTCCATGTCGGTGCCAACGAGATGTGTCTGGAAGTCGAGACCGCTTTGCTCGGGAAGTCGGACGTCGAGGACGAGGCAGCCCGGCGCATCGGGACGCCGACTCTTCAGAAATTCCCCCGGCGAGGCGAAGAGGCGCACCTCCAGGCCGACCGACTGGAGCAGATCCTCGATCGCGTCGCGAACCAAGGCGTCATCGTCAACGACGAAGACGATCGGCTGTTCGGACGGTCCAGGCATGGAAGTCCCGTTATGAGACGCGCGTGTTCCGGGACCCGAGGGGCAGCCAGAACTGCACCATCGCGCCGTGAGGGGAGTTAGGCCTCGCGCTGATCCTGCCGCCGTGCGCTTCGATGATCGACTTGCTGATCGACAGCCCCATGCCGAGTCCGTGTGTCTTCGTCGTGTAGAAGGCCTCGAACAGTCGCTGGCGCGAATCCGGGGTGAGCCCGATGCCCGAGTCGCGGACCTCGACGTGCACGTCCTTGCCACCGTCGAGAAGGGAGCGGATCCACACCTGGCGGGAACGGCCTTCGATCTCGCGCGTCGCCTCGATGGCATTGAGGATCAGGTTCAGAACGACCTGCTGCAGCTGAACGCGGTCTCCCAGAACGGCCGGCAGCTCGTCCGCGAGGCGTGTCTTGAGCGAAACCCCGGACCGTTGCAGCTCATGGCGAACCATGGCCGCCACTTCGCCGACGATCTCGTTGAGATCCACGGGCTCGGCGCGCAGGGGCTGGCGCTTGACCATTGTGCGGACGCGGTCGATCACGGCGCTCGCACGGGTCCCTGCCGTCACGATCCGCTCGAGCGCCCGCTGCGCTCGCTCCAGGTTCGGCGGCTGTGCCGCGAGCCAGCGCGCGCAGGACGAGGCGCTCGTCACCATGCCGAGCAGCGGTTGGTTCACCTCGTGCGCGATCGATGCGGTCACTTCTCCGAGCGTCGTCACGCGCGTCACATGAGCGAGCGCCGCTTGTGCCTCTCGCAAGGCGTGCTCCGCCCTTTTTTGTTCCGTCACGTCCCTCGCGGTCCCGAACATCTCGACGACGTCCCCAGCTCCGTTGCGCACAGGGTGGCAGGTCTCCTGCACATGTCTGAGAGCTCCGTCGGGCAGGAGAATCCGATACTCGTGCGCGACGTCGACCTTCTCGCGGACTGCGTTCGCACGGACGCTGTGCACGCGCTCGCGATCGTCCTGGTGAAGTCGCTGGTCGATGACCTCTCGGGACGGTGGCCCGTGCTGAGGATCGAGGGCGAACAACCGGGACATCTCTGCGGACCAGGAAACCGTCCCGGACGCGCGGTCCCACACCCAGCTGCCCATGTGGCTCCGTCTCTGTGCCTCGGCCAACGTGGCCTCGCTTCGCCGGAGCGCTTGGTCGGCCCTTTCACGGTCTTCATCGGCTAGCTCGGCAAGCTGCGCCGCGAGGGCGTCCCGCTCGAGCGCTGCGGCCAGGAGGCTCCCCCACATGGCCATGTTGTTCGGACGCTGGAGGATGTATCCACCGTGGGCCTCGACCGGGCCGAGAAGGGCAAGGACTCCCCAGTCGCGCGACGCGCTGCCCACCGGCACGAGCATGAGCATGTCGGTGCCGGCGGCGGATTCCGGCGCCGGGCACCACTCGGCCGGCGGGAACGCGCCCGCGATGAAGTGCGTGCCTCGATCCGGCAAGGGCGGCCCGGACAGGCCGTACGTCCCCGCCACTGTCAGTGTGCTCGTCGGAGTGCGCGTCGCGTCGGCGTACAGCGCGAGACATCCCCAGCGCGCCGGGGTGAGCCGGAGCCAGTCGAGCTCCTGGGCCTGCCCGGTCTTTCCAGAGAGCAGCGTCATCGCAACGGTGGGCGACTTCTGCGTGAGCTCCTCGAGATGGGTCATCTGCTGATGCCCGTAAGCCAGCCGGGCGCGCACGAGCTCGAGCTCGGAGCGCGCGAGGAACGCCGCCAGGCGGTGAGCGCGATTCGGGTCTGGTGGCGCGGCGGCCAGGCGCTGCGCTCCGGCACGGGACAGGAGCGCGCTCATGGCCCGCAGCACATCCAGGTCGGGCGTAAGGTGCACCGCCTGCTGCCAGGCGTGCCTCAACGCCGTCGGGGTGGGTTCGGGATCTCCGGCGAGCGCGGCATCGATTCCGCTGATCAGCATCTCGACGCCGGGCCAGATCTCTCCGGGTACCTGGGCCCGCTCCGAAGACACTGGGAACAGCGCCATGCGCACGAGGTGAGCGGCCAGGGCGCCGTTCCCGCACTCGGCGAGCGCTTCCGCGCTCGGCGGCGGCTCCAGGTTGTCCGCCGTATCGCACCCGCACGAGCGCCGACGAATCAGCGCGACCGGCACGCGATGCGCGATGCGCGGGACCGCAATCCCGCTGATCTCATCGAGGAGGAGGTTCGCGGCCCGCCGGCCGAACTCGTCGAAGCGCGTGCGCAGCGTGGTCAGCGGAGGCTCGGTGAGCCCCGCGACCGTCAGATCGTTGAAGCCGACCACCGCCACGTCGTCCGGGACGCGGAGTCCGGCCACCTGCAAGACCTCCATGACGCCGACGGCATTCAGGTCGGTCCCGGCCACCACCGCCGTGCACGGCAAGGCGGCGCCTTCCAGGAGCCGTCTGGCGCCCGCGCGGCCACCGGGCAGGTTGTTGTCCTCGACGTCGATGACCAGTTCGGGCGAGCAAGGCAGTCCGCTCTCGGCCAGCGCGTCGCGATAACCCTCGTACCGTTCCGCGATCGCGGGATACTCGAGCCAGCCAATGAAGGCGATGCGACGGTGACCGTGAGCGATCAGGTGGCGCACAGCTTCCCGGACGCCCTGACGGTTGTCGGCGACAATCGCAGGGTACCCGACCTCCGGATCGTGATAGGCGACGGTCACCAGCGGCAGCCCCAGGCGGGCGAGGGCGGGCAGCCCACGGGGCGAATGAACGGCGATCCACCCGCGGACCTCGCGCGCGAAATGCGCCGCGGCAACGTCGTCCGGTGTCCCGCGGAACACCAGGAGCCGAGCGTCGCGTTCTCGGGCGACGCGCGCAATACCCCCCAGCATGCCGCCGTAGTATTCGCCGCCGAGGACTTCCATCACCGCACCGATCGTAAGATCGCTCATGGAACTCTCAGTGCGTCGTTAGGGCGAAGGCATCCGGCAACACCCAGGAGGAAAATTGTACCTCTATTCAGCCGAGATCGGGACATAGGCGAGTCGCGGTGGCGGTCGCTGGCCGCAAGGGTTCGCTGCTTGCAATTGTTCGGGGCAACAAAACATTATGCCGCGTTGTAGCGGAGGGTTATTCATTCTCTTCGAAGGCGGGACATACCGGAGCGCCACCTCTTGTATGAGGCACCCGCGGCTCGTCCGGACGCGCACTTCGCGCCGCGGCGTCGCTTCTAGTCAATGCTCACCGGCAGGTCAACTGTGATCGCTCGCGTTCTCGATATGAAGCCGACAGATCCGGTCAACGAGCTGCGCCGCCAAGCTCGCTAGTCGTTGCGTTGGCACTCGAAGTAGCGCGGCACGTAGGAAGTCCTAGGCCCGTCTCTCTGGCCCCTTGGGTCTGTCGGCCCCGTGCGCCGTCCCCCCGGCACCCTGCTCGCCCGTCACCTCCCGCGGACCGGCAACCCGCCGGCTCACCTCGGCAGCCCGGTGGCGGTCCGCGCTCCCGGCGTCCAGGCTTCGCGCACGAGTTCGGGCGGCCGATCCGGCTTGGCCAGCCAGTTGCGGCACGCGTCCGCCTCGGCCACGATGGCGGCTGATGTGCGCGAGCTCCGTGTGCGCTGGCTGCAGCGCCTCCTCGGACCGCCGCCGTTCGGTGAGATCGAGCACGAACGACACGGCCTGCGTCCCGTCTCATCGAACGCCGCGCTTCCGATCATGCCGTCCGCGCTGGCTGCCGCCCTGTCCTGGCTCGTCGCCCGTGCACGTCCTGGACCAGGAGTGCCCGTCTTGATGGGGTTCCGCCTAATGGTGTCCGAGGCGCTCGATCTCACGTGTATCCGTGTCCTGGGACGCCGCTATCCGGCCTCAACTCGAAGATAGACCGGCCACGCCGGAGGCACTGGTCGGCCCGGATGGTTGCGCAGCCGGCCAGGCTCAGCACGAGCGCGATGATAACGGCATCTCGTCTCATACTGACCTGTCGACGGCCGCCGCCGCGATGCCGGTTACGTCGCTAATGCGTGGGCCAGAGCGTCGCCGACAGGGTGCTGTTGTCGGCCAGTGTCCCCTCGATCTTCATGAGGACGTCGCCAGCACGATTTCGAAGCACCGTTCCCACGCCGCGCAGCCCCCTCGCGCCCTCGACGACGAGCCGTCCGTCGCTGATGACGATGCGACCCGTTCCGCGGGACGCCCCGAGGAGTTTCTTCGACACGACGTCGAACGAACCGTCGTCCCGGATCGTCAGAGTGACGTCGTTCCGCTCGGAGCCGGGCTGGGAGCGGGGCAGGTACACGATGCCTTCCCACGTGCCGCTGACCGAATTGACGTCCGAGACCGCAACGGGCGTGACCGGGCCGAGGTTGGCGCAACCAACCAGCGAGCTCGCAAATCCGACGATCACGGTGATGGCGACGACACTCCAGACCGATCGACGGCCACTCCGTGTCATCGGGCCTCCTGTTCGGGCGCACGGTTGTCGCGAGCTTAACACCAACTCAGTGGACACGGACTCGCGCGCGACGCCGGGTCGACCGCTGCGCGGCGGGCGCTCGCCCGAGTGACGAGTGCGGCGAGCGAGGGGCCTCACAAGAGGTCTCGCTCCCAGTTGAGGATCACGCGGACCTGCCAGCCGAGGCTGGCTCCCTCTTGATCGAGGATGCCGCCGCGCACGCGGAGCCACCAGCCCTTGACGAAGGCGGGCCGGAGCCAGGGCGGACGGGCGTCGACGGTGAGGTTGTACTCCCGCTGGTCCGGCGCGCTCGCCCGCGTTTTGGGATCGATGGCATCCCAGCCCGCGGCGAAGTTGAAGGTAGCGCTGAGCCCCTGGGCGACCAGCTTCGAGAAGTCGTAGGCCGCCCCGAACAGGACCGCCTTCTCGTTGGCGCGGTTGAAGTCCCGGTCCATCATCAAGAGGTAGTTCGGGGAGTAGCCCCAGGGCGACTGGATGGAGTTCCCGGAGCCGGTGATCGAGAAGGCGGAGGTGAGCGTCAGCTCCCGGTAGAGCGCCTGGACCCGCACGGCTCCGTGCTGCGTGCTCCAGTTCCTCTTCGCCGCGTTGGCCACGAGCTCGTCGCCCACCGCGCGCTGGTCCGTGAACTGGGCGCCGAGGCGGAGCTTCCAGTTCTCGTCGAGCGGCAGGAGGTAGTCGCCCTCCAGGTAGACCGTGTTGAACGTGTTGATCCCGTACTGCTCCGCGGCGTCGATGCGCAGCCCCGCCACGGGCGTCACCCGAACCCGGCCCAGGATGACGCCGTCGTCGCTCCCCGCGGCGCCGGCCCGCTGCGACATGAAGATGAAGTCGTCCTCGTTCCGCGGCTTGATCTTCCAGAGATAGCCGGCGAAGTACTGGACGACGTCGACCTTGCCGCCGGCGGTGATGCCCTCGAAGGTGTTCGGGGTCATCCGGTTGTCGATGGGGTTGATGTAGGGCTGGTCGACCAGCTGCCGGTAGCCCTTCACCAAGAGGTAATCCTGGTACCGGAGCGCGGCGTAGGCCTCGCCGATGACGGAGTACCCTTCCTGCCCTGGCTTGAGGAGGAGCGTCCCGTCCTTGTCGTCCGGCGCGTAGAGCGGCGCCGAGCCGTAGAAGGTGGCACCGATCCCGAACACGTCGAAGAGCCAGCCGGACTTGTAGCTGAGCCAGCCCCCGAACGCCCAGGCCTCGTTCTGGGAGCCGTCTTCGGGATTCTCCCGGTTGAAGTAGTAGCTCCGCCAATGAAGCTTCAGGTCGGTGTCCCGCAAGAAGGGCGGCAGGTCCTTCATCGCCTCCTTGACAGGAGCGAAGAGACGCTCGATCGGAGGCGCGGGCGGCGGCGGCGGCGCATCCTCGGCGGCCGCCGGCCTGATCGATGTCAGCGAGGCGAACAGGAGCACCAGCGCGAGGCAGGCACGCTGAAGGCAGATCCCCCGGGTTCGGTGCGGCGATCGCGGCACGCTCTGGCGCCGACGACCGGTCGGCACAGCCGTCTCCGAGTGCGCCGAGGCCATCAGCAGGGCCTTGAGGGGCGCCGGGAGCTGCGCGGGCAACGCCGCACAGTACGCGCGCGCAAGGCCTCGATGTCCCGGGACGGGACGAAGCCGCCCAGGTCGACGAACGGCCACGGGCCACCGCCGTGGGGCACGTAGATGACCAGCTGACGAGGGCGGGCACTCATGCCCGTGTTCTCCGGGCGAGCTCCGCGGATCCAGCGCTTCCTCCCGCGGTGCACATGGTCGTGTCCCCCGTTGGAGCCAGGTGCCCCGGGTTCGCCGGCGTCCGTGGCGCCGCTTCCCCGGGAGTGATCACCGCGGTGCGATGGGCGCCTTCACCGCGCGCCCCCACGCGACGAACGCCCCGAGGGCCGCGAGGACGAGCGGGATCGGCATCGCGCCGAGCTCTCCACGGCTGATGTGGAAAATCGTGGCGAGCAGCAGCACCATCGCCAAACCGACGGCGGCCAGTGGCGTGAGCATCGGCTTGACGCGGGTGGCAGCAGGAAGGATCAGGCCGAGCCCGCCGAGGAGCTCGGCGACGCCGATGACGCGCACGAGGGGCGCCGGAACCCCCGCCGGCCACCCCAGCATGTCCACCAACACCGCGATCGGCTGGGTCGCCTTCATCGCGCCGACCGCGAGGAACAGTGCCCCGAGCAGACCCTGAACGACCCACAACCCGAGGTGAAGCGCCTTCGAGGGCCTCACGTCACCGCTGACTCGAACGCTCATCGTCATCATCGCATTCCTCCTCCTTGGAGGACTATCCAGACCTTCCTGCTCCGAGCGGATCCCCGCCGATGATCACCTCGGGAACAGGACATTCACTCGTGCGCGTAACTGCCACTCCGGTCCATCGTCAGGTCGCACGACGTTGTAGTAGGCGCCCAACGACACGTCCAGCGGCAACGCGCCGATCCGGATGATCCTGCCCACCCCACCGCCAATCGGCACGGTCCACCGGTCATCCCCGTCAGCTTCCCAGTCGGCCGTGATGTACGGAACGGAGTTTAGGAACCAGCCGCCCGGGAGATTGTAGTTGACGATGGGCTGCAGCAACATCTGGTTGACAGCCTTGCGATCCCCGTCACCGGCGAATGACCACACGTTGTTGATGAGCGCGCCGATGACCCACGGTCCCTGAATGGTCAACGCAGCGACGGTCGGACCGGCTCCCCATTTGCCTTGGCCCAGCACGTCGTCGGTCGCGGTTGGGAACTGAAGAATCACCCCGGCGCCCCAGATGAGCGCCCCCGACTTCGCCGGTGACAGGAAGAGCGACAGTTGAATGTCTCCCAATCCGAAGGTTTCACCGACGCCGGGCGCGAGCTCAGGCTGGTAGATCACGGGGGCAACGGTCCGGCTAATCAGGTTCCACTCGTCGGTGAGCCGGAAGGGAATCACCGGCTGAATGTACAGAATGTACTGCACGTCGTCGTGAGGCCCCGCGCCGAAATTGACATTGCTCTCGAACGGCACCGAAATGAGATCCGCGACGGGATTCTGCGTCTTCCTGGCCAGGTCGACGTCGTCCTGGGCCCCCACCGGAGCCGACAGCACCAGCAGCAAGAGCAGCGTGGCGCCCACCGTCCCGCGCATACCCGACGATGCCCTCGCGGCCGAGCTCGTCACCTTTCGGTCACGGAGGTTGGCCCAGGCGTCGGAGGCCATGCTACTCAATGTGTTGTCGTCATTCCCGGCCTGATCCTTGAGAGGCCGGCGGCTGCGGATGATCGCGACGGTCGAGGATCCACTCGCGGCGCGCCAGAGCCTTGCCGCCCCGCCGCGCCAGCTGCGGAGAAGGGACGGGGGTCGGCCTCGCGGTGGCCGCCGCGGGTCCCGGGGGCACCCGTTCGGGTCGCGCATCGTCATGCTCTGCCGCGTCCTGGGCGAGCTGCCGGTGTGCCGCACGGTGTGGCCGGCGCCATCAACGAACCGTGATGTCGATCGCCTCCGGGCCATGCTCGCTCGGCCCGGGATGCTCCGCGCATGGTGGGCACCATGCGGACCGCCGTGGGCACGGTCGTAGAGAACCTTGATCGCGGCATCGCTGGAGGCTCGGGGCCCTGGCTGGGGCGGCTTCTCATAGCTGTCATATTCGTAGCCGAGCTGCGCGGTACGGTCACCCGCGCTGACCGGCAGATCCACGCGCCTGCCGCTCCGGTCCCCGTACGCGAAGTACGGTTGAGGTATTTGGGATCGGTTGGATTGCTGTTGCCGAGCCGGTTCCAGCTTTCCCAGATCCGGTCCATGTTGGCGTGATGGAGATAGAAGAGCGGGTCACCGCCGACCGTGGAGAATTCGCTCATATCGCCCCCGAGTGCGAGATGAGTGAAGAAGTGCGGGTTCTGGTCCATCCTGGGATTGAACCCAAGGTTGCCGGTTGGCGAGTCGATGTAAATCTTCTCGTTGAGGGCGTCCAGATTGATCCAGCCTTTGTAGAGGATATCGATCCGTTCGCCCCCATTGACCCAGGGCCAGCGCGTGCCGTTATACAGCGTGGTGCCCGGGTCCCGGAACACGGCGGGGAGGGAGAGATCGTCGGGGTTTCCGGTGACCGGGTTCCAGTAGGGAAGCGAAAACTCCTCATCGTGCAGCACCTCGCGAATGACCCTCTCGAACTGATGAGAGCATCAGTCGATGCCAGGGCAGGAAGTACCACTGTTGATACTGCTCGGGGTCGGAGGGGTTGTAGGGGTGGGCTTGGCAGCCGTTCCACACGGCCTCGGCATCGGCTCGAGAACCCGGCGGGAGTGACGCGATGACTTCCGTCTTGAGTTTCCTGGAGTGATCCCACAGGAACGCCGGGAAGCCCTTGATCCAATGGGTATTCCACCACCAGGTCCATGAACGTTGATCGTATTCCGGCAATTCCTTCATGATCTCGATCGCCCGCGCGTATTTCGCGAGCATCGCGTGGCCTTCGGGGCTGTTGACGTTGTAGCGCGTGTAGGGCTTCTTCGGACCCTCGGAAGGCGCCGCCGCCCCGCTCTTCGGAGCCGGAGGATTCGGATTGAACTGCAGCTCCAGCACGTCGTGCGCCGCCGTGTGGGTATGGAGCTGCGGGTCGAGGAACGCCATCACCCCTGCGGACGTGATCATCCCGCTCACCAGGTGAAAGCGATTGCCGATCACCGCGCCCGCGAGGCCATGACGCGGCATCGGCATCGAGGGCAGCGTGGTCCACGAGTTGGTCGCCGGCTCGTACGCCTCGACGCTGCGAAACGCACCGACGAGGTCTTTGGTCGTCACCTCGCCGCCGGCCACGTAGATCCTGCGGCCGTCCGAGCCCGAGGCGCCCCCGCTTCGAGGTGTCGGCATCCGCTCCTTCGGAACACTCCACGAGTCGGTCACGGGATTGTACTCCTCCACCACATCCGTGTTGGTGGCGGACAGGATGAAGCCGTGGCCGGTGCGGCCGCCGATGACGTAGATCTTGCCGTTGACGACACCGCCGAACGCGTGGTTGCGCGGCACCGACATCGGCCGGCGGCTCTCCCACTTGTTCGTGGCGGGGTCGTACACATCGTTGGTGCTGAGAACCCGAGCCGGTCCGAAGAACGTGAAGAACGGATCCTTGGACCCTTCCACCGTCGTGGCGCCGCCGATCACGTAGATCTTGCCGCCGACTTCAGCGGCCACCGCAGCCCCGCGCTTGCCGGGCAGCGGCGGGAGCGACTTCCAGGAATCGGCCGCCGGGTCGTACTCCCACACGTCGTCGATGGGTTCCCATGCGCCGCCGGTTGGAATTTGCGTACCCGCCGGGGCGACGAAGCCACCGCTCACGTAAATCTTGCCGTTCGCAGCGGCCAGGGCCGCATGGTGGGCCGGCCGCGGCATCGGCTTCTTCTTCGTCCATTTGTCGGTGGCCGGGTCGTACTCGTAGGTGGCGCCCCGAGCCTTGCCCTCGCCCCAGCCGCCGATCACGTACAGTTTGTCGTTGACGGCAACGCCGTAGAGTTCTTCATCCGGTTCCGGGAACGGTGCCGCCTTCTTCCAGGGAGATGTCGGCATCTGAGCCAGCGCGGCCGTCGCGAGAACCAGGCTGGCGATCACGGCAAGGATCGCGGTTCCCCGTTGTAGCACTCTCGACATGGCAGTCTCCTTTCGATGGCACTAGCGCGTTCACGCTTCCCCGACAGCCGGTCCGCTTCCGTCCCCGGGGCCTCCAGCCCCTGTTCCCACTTCGACCGCTGCCTCCAGCATCGCCGAACGAGAAATGTGCACTGCACGGGGCGCGCCAACGCACACAATACGCGTCCCGCAGCGGACCGAGTGCGCAGGAGCGCCGCCGGCGCACATTCGGTGTGCGAATTCGCACATTCCACGTGCGGAGCTGCACCAAGACCGTTGACTCGCCTCGCGGACGGCCGTACTCCTCGCCCGTTCTGACGTTGGCGAATTCCCCAACGTCATCGTCGTGGACGCGGAGTCCAGGCGGCTGCGTCGTTGCGGATTCGCAGCGACAGTGCGAGCCGAGTGGTTCGGCGCCCGCCGGCGGCTGGTCACGCGGGGTTCTGCAGGAGACGGTCGGCCGGGTCCTGCCCGCGCGTGGCGATGTGAGATATCTGCGTTCGCAGCGCGACCTAGGTGTGAAGTACCCGGACTAGGTCCCGAGAGCTCCGGGATCGCATCGTGGTGGTCCAGCGACGCGTTACGCGCTCTAGACGTCCTCTCTGCTGCGCTCGCTTGCCAGCCACAGCTCGAGCCACCGGGGACAGGCGACGATCGTGCAGTGTTCCGGCCGCAATCTCGCCAGGAGGTGCACGGCGGAATCGTCAACCTGGTCGACTCCGGAAAGATCCAGAACGGTCACGCCGCTGTCCACGGCATCGAGGAGGATCTGGAGGGCCTCGCCGGTCAGCGACCCTATGACACGTGCCCGCTCTGGCGCGCCCGGCTCCTGCGTGATCATGATCCGGCCGCCTCGCGATTCATCGCGCGGAGTTGAGCCGCGCGGCCCCGAACACGGGCCCTTCGGTGGGCGCCGCGCGCTCACGTCAGTTCACCTCCGCTCGGCCTTGCGACGGACGATACGTCCTCGCTGTGGACGACCAGGGCCCGACCGTAGCTGTACCGACAGGCGGAAGCGCGAAAAAGCCCCCGCCGCGGCGAGACTGTGGTCTGGATGACGCGCAGGATGCTCTCCCCCGCGTCTTTCTCCTCCCGGTCCCCTGGCAAGTCCCGTGCCGCCGGCCCCGGGACTGGGCGGCCGCTCGAAGCCCGTTGAGAGGCGCGTTTCGCCTCGGCTGCCTCGAGATTCTCACCATCCTCGTTGCGGAACCACAACCCTCGTTGCGGAACCACAACGACGAACCCGGGTGCTCTTGCGCGCACAACGTAGAGCCGGAGCGCTGCACGACATGCGCTGTCCCACCTCCGTCGCCGTCTCGGTAGAGTGGTGGCAGACGCCCTCTCGTGGGGTTGCATCGCGTCGGGAATTGGGGTTAGTTACTTGCCGGTGCGAAATGCACGCCGCCACCCGCTCCTGGGGCGGGTCAGCGGCCTGATCAGCGCCCTGAACCGCCGGAACAAGCTCAGCCGGTGCCGCTGTCTAGGCTCCCGGGTATGGAGCGGTGGGTGTGGCTCGGCGTGATCGCTAACAATCCAATCGTCCTCGGGCGCGCCGGCCAGCGGACCGGGGTGACCTGGAGGAGCGAAGGACTCGGTGCGACGCACCGATCGAGGACGATCGAAATGAACGGACGCGACGAGACCGGAAACGGCCCCCGCTGCGGATCGACGCATCGCGTCATTCTCGCAAGGGGGAGGTAGTTGGAGCGTCTGTGAAGGACCGTAGGTGGGCGGGGCAGACGAAGTACCAGGCGCTCCTGGCGGTGGCGCAGGCGGCGAACTCCCGCCGCGACCTGTCGAGCGTGCTGGACGCCGTGGCCGGCGCGCTCGAGGACCTCGTGCCGATCGATTTGATCGGCGTGGTCACCCACGAACCCGCCACGGTCCGGGCTCGCGCGATCCACTTCCGCCGTGCGCCGCGGGACTCCGCGGAGAGCCAGGACGCCTACGTGCGGCGGTTCTCGGAAGCAGCCGGTGCCACGGGGGACCGATGGGAGCATACCCCCTTCTTGCGCGACGCGATGGAGCGCGACCGCAAGACGCTGGTCCTCGACCACGTCAGGACGGACCCGCGTCTCGCCGGCGCCGGGATGACGCGCGTGGGTGTCGAGTGCGCGGTGTTGCTGCCCCTGACTATGGGCGATGAATTCGTTGCCGCTATGGTGGTTTGCCGCACGACACCGTTGCCTTTCACGCCAGACGAGGTGTCGATCCTCGAGGACGTGGCCCGGCCAGTGACCACCGCGGTCGCGAACGCGCTCGCCTTCGAGGAGATACAGAAGCTCCGATCGCAGCTCGAGGACGAGACCGTCGCCCTGCGGGAAGAGATCGCCGCAACGGCGGCGGCGGCGGGCGGGATCATCGGAACTTCCCCGGGACTGCGCCAGGTGCTGGAGCGGGTCGCGTCCGTGGCGGCGACCGACTCGACAGTGCTGATCACCGGGGAAACTGGCACCGGAAAGGAGCTCCTCGCCCGTGCGATCCATGCCGGCTCGCCCCGCGCGAATCGCGCCATGGTCAAGGTCAACTGCGCCGCGCTCCC
Organism: uncultured Candidatus Rokubacteria bacterium; assembly: GCA_963812945.1. Classification (GTDB taxonomy): domain Bacteria; phylum Methylomirabilota; class Methylomirabilia; order Rokubacteriales; family DASRDR01; genus DASRDR01. Next base: position 1,442,405 of record CAWEXD010000008.1, read on the forward strand.
GGAAGGGCTCGTCGCGTCGGAGCTGTTCGGGCACGAAAAGGGTGCCTTCACGGGCGCTCTGGAGCGGCGGCGGGGCCGCTTTGAGCTGGCCGCCGGGGGCACGATCTTCCTCGACGAGGTCGGGGATCTGCCGCCGCCGGTGCAGGTCGCCCTGCTGCGCGTCCTCCAGGAGCGCGAGTTCGAGCGCGTGGGCGGCAGCGAGACGCTGTGGACGGACGCGCGCGTGGTGGCGGCCACGAATCGGGACCTGGAGCAAGCGGCTCGCGAGGGAAAGTTTCGCTCTGACCTGTTCTTCCGGCTCAACGTATTCCCGATCCGTGTCCCACCGCTGCGCGAGCGGGCCGAGGACATCCCGATCCTCGCCGAGTACTGGGCGAGCCGGTACTCGCGCAAACTCGGGAAGCCGGTCCGCGCGATCGATGCGGCAGCCATGGCCGCGCTCTCCGCGTATGCCTGGCCGGGCAACATCCGCGAGTTGCAGAACGTTGTCGAGCGCGCGCTCATCCTCGCTCGGGGAAACGTCCTAGGCCTTTCCGATTTCGAGCTTCCCAGCCTCGGTTCTGATGTTGTTCGCCCCGGGCATGGTGGCACCAGCGGTGAGCGCCAGCAGATCGAAGAGGCGCTGGCGGCCAGCCGCGGCCGGGTGTACGGCGTCGAGGGCGCCGCGGAGATTCTCGGTGTCCCGCCCAGCACGCTGGAAGCGCGCATTCGCCGGCTCGGGATCGACAAGCACGCGTTCCGCCGCCGCGTGCCCCGCCGATAGCGGACAAGGCGCCGGACGCTGACCACGAAGGGTCGACGGAGCTGATTCCGACTCCGCCGTCGTTGAACTCTCGGATCCATTGCTCGCTCGTCCTCTTGGCCAGCCCGCGCCACACGCCGTGTGCGACCGCGACGCGGCTGGCCCACCCTCGGATCTCGTCGACCACAGATGCTGAGCGCTCAGCCGCCTGTTCGCTCAGCCGACGCACCCTCGCGGTTCCGACTGGCACACGGAGGCAGACGGCGCGCCACATGCGCCAGAGGCGCGTGAATGCAGAGGAAATCATAGCTGGCCGAATGGCGGTGACGAGCGACAGGTACTCTGTGCGATTCCGCACGGACCGCCGTCTGGACTCACACATTGACGCACGGAATGGCACCAGAGCTCACGGTCTCGGCCCTGCCAAGGCTGGTGTGATCCTTGCTTGCTGCAAAGGCTGGGGGACGCATGAGTCAGCGGGACATGGAACGGACGCTCGGTCGACTGCTAACGGACGCCGCGTTCCGGCAGTGTTTCTTTCAGGACCCGGCCCGGGCGTGTCTCCTTCTTGGAGTCCAGTTGGCGCCGTACGAGCTCGAAGCGCTGCTTCGAGCGCCGCGCCGATGATTGGGGACCTTATCGGAAGAGCTCGACGACCGAATCTGTCGGCTCCATATCGAGCGCTCCGACGATCGCCGAGCCTGGTGACCACCGCGGCGGTCGAAAGGCGTAAGCGAGAGACTCGGAAAGATCTCAGTGCCCAATCCACGCCCGCTGATCCCACGGGGGTGTCGTGAAGATGGTTGAGAACGCCCCGCGAACGTTCGCCGCACCGTTTGGCACGGTCCTCGCGACCACGCCGTCAGACTGGCTGCGGGCAAGGACCCGCGGATTGCGAGGTCATCAGTGAAGACGAAGTTGACGCTCGCTGGCCTGAAGGAACTCCTGCTGCCGCGACGGCCGAACAGCGACTCGGCAGCCATCGCCGCGGCCCGGGCGCGCGCGCTGGTTCTACCGCCGGAAAGCGCCATGGCAGGACGCGGCCCGAGCCTCGTGGAATTCCTGCGGCAGGTCACCCTGTTCGAGGACCTCGGTCGCCGGGAACTCGGGCACCTCGCCCGCATCCTCCACGAGCGTCACTACGCCGATGGCGAGTACATTTGCGAGGAAGGCAGGCCCGGCGCAGCGCTGTTCGTCGTGCGGCGAGGGGTGGTCGAGGTCGTGCGGCGTGGCGCCGCCGCCCCGGAGGTTCCCGTTGCCCTGCTCGAGCCGCCGGCCTCCTTCGAGGAATCCGCGGCTCTCGGGACCGGGGTGATTCGCTGGTTCTCCGTCCGGGCGCGTGGCCCGGTCTCGTTGCTGGCCCTCGGCAAGGTCGACCTCGACGCGTTGACCGTGAATTTCCCGGTGCTCGCGAACAAGGTCCTCATCAAGCTGGCCGGCCTCATGGCCATGCGACTGCAGATGCTCCTCAATGCTGAGACTGTCAAGGCTTCCGATGAGCCTGACGAGGGTAAGCTGTGACTCGCAGCGCACGCTCGAAGCCTGTGGGCGGCGTCGTCAGGTACGTCTTCATGGCGGCGGCCTTCGTGCTGACGGCCTATCTGGTCTGGGGACTGCGCAGCTTGATCGTGCCGGCAGCCGTGGGCGGTCTCCTCGCGTACATTTGTCGGCCCGTCGTCGCGCGCCTCGAGCGATGGTGGATACCCCGCGGCCTGGCGGTCGGGCTCCTGCTCATCATGTTCAGCGTGGCCGGGCTCATCACCGCGAGTAGCCTCCGCGCCGCCATGCCGAGCGAGACCGATGCGCTGGACCTGCGGGTTCGCGCGCTGTACGCGCTGCACGATCGCTACGGGGCGCTGATGGGACGCGACCCATCGGGGACGGGAGGCAATTCCCTCTACCGGCTGGCGAACCGCGATCTCGACCCGTTGGTGGATCGCGTCAGTGAACTCCTGGCCTTAACAGCCGAGGAACGCGCGCTGTTCCTCGCGTCACACGCGCGGGACGCCGACGCGGCATCAGGTCGATCAAAGCGCCTGCTTGAGTATGAGCGAGCCAATGCACAGGGGCTCGAGATGCGGGGCCGCCGGACGGGGCCGGGTGAGCCGGACCCGACGGCGTCCGCCGACGCCCCGCAGAACCCCCGGCCGACCGCTGGGGCGCGGGGCGGGGCGGCCGGGCTCGGCCACATTCTGTCGAGCTGGATGATCATGCCCTTGCTCTTTCTGTTCCTCCTGCGCGATACCGGCGACATCAAACGCGGCCTGCTCAGCGCCGTGCCGAATCGGCTCTTCGAGCCCGCCCTCGCCGTGCTGGCCGATGCCGACGAGACGCTGGGCGGGTACGTGCGCGGCATCTTCCTCGAGTGCTGTGCGCTGGGGTTGACCGTCATGGTGATGCTCACCCTCGTCGGCGTCCCGCTCAGGTGGGCGATCGCGATCGGGGTCTTTACGGGCGCCACCAACGTGATTCCGTACATGGGCTTCGCCGCGGCGTTGCTGGGGAGCCTCGGCTATGCGCTGCTGGCCGAGGAGCTCCACCCGCTGCTGCCGTTCGTGACGGCGGACACCTTCGCCCTCTGGGTCGTCGTGGCCGTGGCTGTCGCGGAGCTGCTGAAGAACATCGTCTACGAGCCCATCCTGCTCGGCGGAGCCGTCAACCTTCATCCGGTCGTGGTGGTGATCGGGGTCGTGGGCGGCGGCATCCTGTTCGGCCCCGCCGGGATGTTCCTGGCGATTCCGACGATCACGATCGCCAACGTCATCGTCGCCAGCACGGCCAGAAACCTCAAAGCGTACGGGGTGGTCTAGTGACGCAAACGCCCGCCTCGCGCGGAGCCGGCAGCACCGTCTGAGCGCCCAGGCGACACCTATCAACTTCAGGGCCCCTGGTTGAGGTGGATTTGAAAGGTTTGAGTCCCGATCACTGAGTGCGCGTGAGACGAGACTTGGCATGGTCTGCAGTTTGAGTCCCGTGTCCTTGTTCGGAACTAAACAGCGCGTAAGTTCCTGAGTTAACCCTGATCCGAAAATAACTCACGCGACGAGAGCATGGGCCACCCGATCGTAGAGCGCTTCGGTTGCGGGATTCTGGGTGAGGCGCAGAACCTGGCGCCCGTCGATGCGCGCCAGGCGGCCAGCGCGAGCGATCAGCAGGAAGCGCAGGGTGCGCATGCTCCGGAAGGCGAAGGCGTAGGTCCGCTTCCGCGAGCGGGACTTGGCCGTGGCGGTCGTCTGGAGCTGGAAGCTGCGCAGCAAGTTATGGGCGAGGACGCTCAGGTGTTGCCACGCGCTGTTCGCCCCGTAGTGGTGCGTGGGCACGACGTCGAAGGCGAACTCGCCCTTGAGTTCCCCGTACGTCTTCTCCTGGGCGCCGCGCCCCGCGATGAACGCCCAGAGCGCGGCCGGGGCGAGGGCCTTGTTCGTCGTCACCGCCGAGTACTCGAAATGCCCGTCGTCGGGGGAGAAGAGATCGAGCTGGAAGTTCTTGCGCGTCGGGTGGCCGACCTGCTTCCGGTAGACAACCACCCGGAGGGTCAGGTCCCAGGGTTCCAGTCGCAGCTGGGTCTCGAAGGCGCTGACCTGGGCGGTGATCCGGATCCAGTGGCGTTGGGCCGCGACCAGGGCCTTGAGCCCGACCCACTTCCAGAACCCGACCTTGATCGCGTACTCGCAGCCTTCGCGAGCCAGGAGGGTGAGGATCTTCTCCTGGAAAAAGGCCGCGTCCATGCGGAATTCCAGCGGGAGGCTCCGGCCGAAGCGCTCGCGGAGCTCGTGGATCAGCTCGCGAAGGAACCGGGCGGCCCCGCGGCTGTCGTGCACGTTTCCCGGCCGGTTCTTCAGCCGCAGGATGTGCCCGGTCTGGGCGAGATGGGCCAGCAGAGGATAGTAGCTGGGGTCCTTCTTGAAATGGGGATTATAGCCGCGGAAGGCCCAGGCCACCGTGTTCCCCGTGCGGACCACGGTGCCGTCGACATCGATCGTCAGCCGCGGCAGATCGAGCCGCTCGAGCTGCTCATACAGGAGCTCGCTGTTCAGGGTGATGAGCGCCTGCAGGGCTTCCTGGGTGAACTGCCTGAGCCAGTTGGCCACGGTGCGGTCGGTCGGGATGCGCGCCAGCCCGCAGAGCCGAGCCACCAGCGGGTCGTGGGCCAGATACCGCAGGTGTTCGAGACGCCGAGCGCCGACCACGATCAGCGCGATGACCAGGCACACCAGCCGGCCCGCGCCGTAGTCGCCCCCGAGCCCGTACCCGCTGAATGCCTGACGAATCCGGCGGTGCAACCCGAGCAGGCCGAAGTACCGGCGCAGCAGCTCCAGACCCCCGTACGAGGTCAGCTGCTGGGGGACGAACTCGATGGACAGATCGGCCTTGACGACGCGGCGCAAGCTCGCTACCGTCAACCTCATCAGAAGGGCCTCCCGTGCGCGAGGGTGAACGTGGGTGCGTTCTCCCTTATGAGCGCATCGGAGGCCCTTTTGATTCATCCCGATCGCACTTTCACGTCCTGGCTATTTTCGGATCAGGGTTAACTGGCGAAAGCGTGATCGCGACTCAAGCACGGGTTCGCATCCCGTTGGAGACACCATCCACTCACGCTGGGACTTGGATTCCTCGAGTGCGCGAAGGTCAAACGCCCCTTCGGAACGTGGCACACTTGGCGATCGAGGGACAGAAGTCGTAGTCGGCGCCGGACCCGGATTCAGGCGCCGCCGTCTCGCAGAGCCGCTCGCGCCAAGGCGAGGCGTTGCGCTTCCACGCGCGCATGCTGCGCCTGGGCGCGCGCCACGAGGTGGAGCCGGCGCCCGCGGAGGTCCAGCGGGGCGCGCTCGGTACCGCTCCTCGGCCAGCGTCCCGATCGTCCCCTTCTGACCGCGACCACTCTCACTCACCGAGTCATGCGGCTTGCCGCCTCCGGCTGCTAGAGCGCCGCGTCGCCCAGGAAGATGCGCTTCACCTCGGGCGACTGGAGCAGCTCGCTCGACGGACCGCTCAGGATCGTGCGGCCGGACTCCAGCACGTAGCCGCGGTCGGCCAGCCGGAGCGCCAGCTCCACGTTCTGCTCGATGAAGACCACGCCGATGCCCTCCTCGTCGCGGATGCGTACGATGAGGCGGCCGATGTCCTCCACGATCCGGGGCGCCAGCCCGAGGAACGGCTCGTCGACCATCAGCAGGCGGGGCCGGGCCATGAGGCCCCGCGCGATCGCGACCATCTGCTGCTCGCCCCCCGACAGCGTGTGGGCCAGCTGGGCGCGCCGGGCCCGCACGACCGGGAACAGCGTCTCGACGCGCGCGAGCGTCTCCGCGCGATGGGGACGCGCCCGGGGATTGTGGGCACCGAGCAGCACGTTGTCGAGCACGGTCAGGTAGGGGAAGAGCCGCCGCCGCTCCAGCACGTGCGCGATGCCGTGGCCCGCCGCGCGGTGCGCCGGCATCCCGTCGATGCGCTGGTCGAGGAACGTGATGCGCCCGGCGCGCGGCCGGATGAGCCCGGAGATCGTGTTCATGAGCGTGGACTTCCCGGCGCCGTTCGGGCCGAGCACGCAGACGATCTCACCCGGCTCCACGCGGAGCTCGGCGCCCCAGAGGACCTGGAAGTCGCCGTAGGCGACGTCGAGCCCCGTGACGGTCAGCAGGGGAGGAGCCGCCGGGGACGGCCCGGGCGCCGCCGACGACGCGCTCATGCGAGGTACGCCCGGCCCAGATAGGCCTCCACGACCCGCGGGTCGCGCGCGATCGCGTCGGGCGGCCCGTCGGCGATGACCTCGCCCAGGTGGAGCGCGACGATGCGCTGGGCCACCGCTGTGATCACGCGCATGTTGTGCTCGATCACCAGGAGCGTGAGGCCGCCCGCGTGGAGATCCCGCACGAGCCGCACCAGGTCCGGGATCGTCCGCTGGTCCACGCCGCCGGTCACCTCGTCGAGGAGCAGGATGCGCGGCTCGGTGGCGAGAGCCCGCGCCAGCTCGAGCCGTTTCCGCTGGCCGGTGGAAAGCGTCCGGGCGTGGGCGTCGGTCTTGTCGGCCAGCCCCACCCGCTCGACCAGCGCGCGCGCCCGCTCGCGCGCGTGCCGGACGTCCCGCGTGCGCGTCAGCGCGCCGACCATGACGTTGTCGAGCACGCTGAGCCCCTGGAACGGGCGGAGCTTCTGGAAGGTCCGCGCCACGCCGCGCCGGCACACCACGTCCGGCGCGAGCCCGGTGAGCCGCGCCCCGTCGAGCCGCACCTCGCCCTCGTCGGGGCGGTAGAACCCGGTGATGATCTCGAAGAGCGTCGACTTGCCCGCCCCGTTCGGCCCGATGATCCCGACCAGCTCGCCCGGCCTCACGTCGAAGGTGATGGAGCGGTTCGCCACGACGCCCCCGAACCGCTTCGAGACGCCGGCGACGGACAGGAGGCTCATGAGGCGGCCCGCGCGCCGGCGCGCCGGCGGCCGCGCTCCTCGATCCACCCGACGAGACCGTGGGGGGCCCATCGCGCCATCACGATCAGCGCGCAGCCGTACACGATGAGGTAGATCCCGACGAGCCCGCCGCCGATCCCTCCGAACTGGGCGCGCAGGAACGTCTCCACGGTCGTCACGAGGGCCGCGCCCAGGAAGGGCCCGAGCGACGTGCCCAGCCCGCCGATGATCGCCGCCAGGGCGAACCGGATCGACAGGTCCACCGAGAACACGTAGAAGGGGTCGACGAACCCGACGTACTGCGCCCAGAGCGCGCCGCCGGCGGCCGTCAGGGCCGCGCTCACGGCGATCGCGGCGACCTTCAGCCACCGGGCGGGGACGCCGAGGGACAGGGCCGCGTCCTCGTCCTCGCGCACCGCCACGAGCTGGTACCCGCGGCGCGAGCGGTCCAGGTAGCGCTGGACGAGCCAGGCGGACACCGCGAGGCCCAGCACGATCCAGACCCACACCCGCTTGTCCGCGATGCCGAGGGTCCAGAAGCCCGGCCGAAACGGGACGGGGATGCCCTCGGAGCCGGACGTGAAGCCGCGCCAGCGGCTCCCGACCACCAGCAGCACCTGTGAGAAGGCGATCGTCACCAGCACGAAGTACGGGCCACGGAGCCGGTTCGACAGGTACCCGATGACCAGCCCGATGGCCGTGGCCACGACCGCCCCGGCCGCCAGGCCGAACCAGGGCGAGAGCCCCCATCGGGTGACGAGGAGCGCAGCGGCGTAGGCGCCCACCCCGAAGAAGGCGGAGTGCCCCAGCGAGATCTGTCCCGCGTAGCCGCCGGCCACGTTCCAGGCCGCCGCGCTGGCTCCCCAGATCAGGATGAACACGAGGCTGTCCAGCAGGAACGCGTCGCGCACCACGACCGGCGCGAGCCCGGCCAGGCCGAAGAAGACGAGCGCGGGCATGACGCCACTCATCGCCGGGCCGGGATCACGTGCCGAAGAGCTCGGCCCCGCGCTGGCCGAACAGCCCGGCGGGCCGCACGACGAGGATGGCGATGAACAGGAGCAGGTACAGCACCTCCTTCCACGCCGTGCCGATGACGTAGGAGCCGATCACCTCGACCGCGGCGACGATCAGCGCGGCGATCAGCGCCCCGGCCATGTCGCCGAGGCCCCCCAGCACGACCGCGACGTACGCGATCAGGACGAACTGGAGCCCGACGGTCGGGTACACGGGATAGATCGGCGCGAGCAGCACGCCGGCCGCGCCCACGCTCGCGATCCCCACCGCCCAGGTGATCGCGTAGACGCGGTCGGTGTCGATGCCCATGAGCGCCGAGGCCGGCCTGTCCTGCGCCGTCGCCCGCATGACCTTCCCCGTGTACGACCAGCGCATGAACGCGAAGAGCCCCGCGGTGAGGACGACCGCCACCCCGAACGCGACGATCTGCGCCACGTTGAACGCGGCGCCGCCGATCCGCACGACGACCGCGTAGTAGTCCGTGCGCACGAATCGGGCGTCGGCGGTCCAGAGCACGAGCGCCAGGTTCTGCAACGCGACCGACAGGCCGACCGTCGTGAACACCTGCACGTTGTGCGAGGCGTGGAGGATCGGGCGCATGACCGCGCGGTAGCTCACCCAGCCGAGGGCGAACCAGAGCGGCAGCGACACGATCAGCGTGAGGTACGGATCGAAGCCGAGCAGCGCGAACGCCCAGAAGGCGAGGAACATGCCGAGCATGAGGAACTCGCCATGCGCGAAGTTCACGACGCGCATCACGCCGAAAATGAGCGTGAGGCCGACGGCGATGAGCGCGTAGATGCCCCCGAGGAGGAGCGTCGAGACGATGAGCTGCGGGATCACGTGCACGTCAGGCGACAGCACGACGCCCCGGGACGATCCCGGGGCGTCGCGTCATCGGGCCGGGGCCGGGGCCCGGGCCGCTACTTCCGCTGGTCCCAGGGGCCGAGCGGGATCCACTTCGCGCGATTCGTCGTGAACTCCTCGGGCCAGACGGTGACGAGCGAGCCGCCCTGCCACTGCAGCATGTAGTGCTGCACGCGGGCGTTGGAGTTCTGGCCCGTCTCGTCGAACTTCACACCCCAGCCGTTGAGCGCCGAGCCGATCGGCAAGTCCAAGGACATGACGGCCGCGCGGAACTTCTCGAGGTCGTCGGTCTTGGCGGCGTCGAGCGCGAGCTTCAAGACCCAGAGGCCGCCGCCGGCGAGCTGATGCCCGCCCGCCAGCACGTCCGAGCCCGTCTTGGCCTTCACGGCCTCGCGGAACGCGCGCTCGATCTGCTGGCCCTCCGGCCGGAACTTCTCCATGATCAGGCCCGGGCCGGGCTCGGACAGGGCGAAGGGCCCGTTCGAGTCGTTGCCGAACGCCTTGCCGAAGCCCGGGTTGCCGTACCCGGTCGCGCCGGCGTGCACGACGGCCTTGACGTCGAAGTTCTGCTCCCGCGCCTGGCGCCAGAAGAGGATCGCGTCCTGGTCCCGCGAGATGTGATGCAGGATGTCCGGGTTCGCGGCCTTCAGCTTGAGGATGATCGGGGTGAGGTCGTTCGTCGTGAACGTGTAGTACTCGGGCCCCACCTCCTGCATGCCGAACTCCTGCTTGGCGCGCTGGCGGGCGGACTCGGTCACGCTCTGGCCGTAGGACGAGTCCTCCGAGAGGTACGCGATCTTGAGCTCGCTCGGCTGCTTGCCCAGGCGGTGCGCCAGGTGCTTGGCGATGAACTCGACGTTGTACCAGCCGAAGCCGGTGCCGTCGATCTCGGTGCGGAACACGTTCCGGAGATTCCGCCGCGTGAACCGCGGGTCGACGCAGGACGTCTCCCAGTAGATGACGTTCTGGCGCGACGCCGCCTCGCTGGCCGCGCCGCAGAGGGTGGAGGAGAAGGTCCCGGTGATGATCTTGACGCCCTCCCGCGTGGCCAGCCGCGTCGCCTCGGAGGTGGCCGCCGTGGGATCGACGGCGTCCCCGGTGGCGAAGACCAGCTTCTTGCCCATCACGCCGCCGAAGCGGGCGTTGATGAGGTCGCGCATGATCTCGTAGCCCTCGAGATGGAGCTTGCCCTGGACGGCCAGGTTGCCGGTGAGCGGCTCCAGCACCCCGATCTTGTACTCGCCGCTCAGCTGCTGCCCCTGCACGAGGCCGGCCCCGAGCAAGAGCCCGACCAGACCCGCCGCGATCGCCAACGTCCTGCCTCTCATGCCCTGGTTCTCCTCTCGCTTACGTGCCGTGAATGCCCGCTACCCGGTCCCGCCCGATGACGCAGGGGAGCATGGCGCGACCGAACGGCCAACGTCAAGGGCCGTCGGAGCCGGGCTCGCGGCGCGCGCGCCCCCGCGCCGGTCCAGGAATGCTACGGCTTGACGAGCTGGCCCGAGAACGCCAACCGGCAGAACGAGTCCCCGCTTATCGCGCCCAGCCCGATCGTCACCTGAGACCCCGGGTCCGCGTAGATCCGGGTGTTGGTCAGACTCACGATGCCACCGGGCCGGTTCGGGAAGAGCAACAGGGCGAGCGAGTGTGGCACCACCGCGCCCGCCGTCTGCGCGATGATGTCGGCCACTGGCTGCGCGACGGGGACCACCTCGTCGCTCCCGCACTCGCCGGAGACCTGTTCGATGATCAGACGACGCCCCGCGGGGACCTGGTGCGTCGGCGGATCGCCCAGGACGCTGCACTTCGCGATACCGCCCGGCCCGTCGCCCGTGCACAGGCGAAAGGCCACGGGCTCGTAGGCCTCGCGGACCTTGATCCCGTTGACGTCGGCGGGCGCGGGCCCGGCCGCTCCCAGCACCAGGGCCACCGTGGTGAGGACGCTCCCGATGCCGATCGCACGCGTCGTGTTCATCGTACCACCTCCTGCCGTGTGTTCTGACCCGGGGTCGACCGCTGCGCGGCGCCCCGCCCGACGGCCGCCCGGGATGGGCGTTCCCAGCACCATAGCAGCCCGCGCCCCCGCGTGGGAGGTGGCGAATCTCGCGCCTCGTCCCGGGGACTGGTAGAGTAGCTGGCCTTCTCCCGGGGCCGGGTCGGCCCGCGGCGAGGGCACACGGAGCGAGGAGCCGAAACGGTGGCCACGAGGCCGGCGCGCATCCCCTGGTGGGTCTGGATCGTCGCCGGCGACGCCGTCCTCATGGGACTCATGCTCTTCGGCCAGCTCTTGCCCAGGAGCCGGGTCACGACCCATGTCTTCTCGTTCTTCGCCCTCCAGCACGAGATGAACGTCGCCGCGTGGTGGTCGGGGGCCCAGCTCTTCATGGGGGCCCTCGTCATGTACGAGCGCGCCTCGGTGGGCGACGCCCGCGAGCGTGGGGCGTGGGCCGTCCTGGCCGTCGTGTCGGCGGGGCTGTCGTTCGACGAGATCGGCTCCATCCACGAGCGCCTCGGGCACCGGAGCTGGCGGCCGCTGTTCCTCGTGGCGGTCCCCCTCGTGGTGGCCCTGGCCTGGGCGCTTGTGCGTCTGGTCCGGATGCCGGGCCGCCGGCTCGCCGTCCTGCTCATCGTCCTGGCCTACGGTCTCTTCGCGGTCGTGGCGGGCCTCGAGTACCTCGAGTCGGTGGTTCACAGGATCGCGCCCCGGGGGCTCGGGCTGGAGCTGGAGGAGGGCGTGGAGCTGGTCGGGTTCCTCCTCCTCCTGTTCGCCGCGATCGGGCGTCGCCCGGCGGGGGCGTCCGGTCTCCAGGCCGTGATCCCGGACCCGGCCCGTCTCGCCTACCTCCCGAAACTCCTGACGGCGGGCCTCGTCGCGTACCCCGTGCTCGCGGTCATCATCGTTCCGCGCTTCACGGACCTCTACGTGCGCGGGAATCCGACGGTGTGGTACCCGAGCGCCGTGTTCGGGCTCCTCGCGTGCCAGGCGGTGGCGGTGCAGGGGAGGGCCGACCGATCCCGCCAGCGCGCCTGGGGAGCCCTGGCCGGGCTCTTCCTCCTGGCGTCCATCGGCGCCGTGTTCCCGCTCGTCAACCTCGCGCCGAACATCCACCTGGTCGTGCCGCGCTGGACGTACAGCGGCGCCTTCGGGCACTACATCTTCCTGGTCCTTCCCGTGCTCCTGCTCGCCCCGCGCGCCCTGGGACGTCACCCCCCGCGCTTCGGGGGCGTGCTGACCGTGCTCGCCATCTTCCTGCTCGTGCGCTTCGCCAAGCCCGATCAGCGGCTCGACGACGTCACGCCGGGCCTGGTGGCCTACCTCTTCACGCTCGTCTTCATGGCCCCGGGGCTCTCGGCTCCCGGGTCCCTGATCGTCCCGGGAGCGACCGGACCGTCCTCGTCCGCGTGACGACGAGCGCCGGCCCGGCGGCGAGCCGGCCGGTCAGCCGCCGCGCCGGAAGCGCTCCGCCCACCCGCGGGTCGCCTCCAGGTACCGGCGCCCGTGCTCCACGCTCGGCTCGATCTCGCTGCCCTCGTGCCACTCGTTCCAGCTCGACACGAGGACCCACGCGGGATCCACCGACAGGGCCGCTCGCCAGCTCTGCTCGTAGGTGGCCCCGTCGGCGCGCTCGATGACGAGGCCGGGCTCGCGCACCCGGCGATCGTCGAACCCGGGCGCGACGGCCGGGACGAACGGCCGCCCGGCGGCGCGCGCGAGCGCCGCAAGCGCGCCGTACGTCTGGCCGAGATCCCGGCCCCGCGCGAGGAACTCCACCGGGGTGTAGACGTGGAGGGCGTCGAAGCGCGAGAGCCACTCGGGCCGCGCGGCGAGCCACTCGGGGCTCCTCACGTCGGCGACGAGGAACAGGCGCCGGCCTCCCGCCCGGAGCCGCGCGCGCACGGCGTCCCAGGCGGGCGGGCGCAGGAGGTGCGAGGCGTAGACAAAGACGACGGGCGCGCCGCCGACGCGGAGCCACGCCGGCTCGCTCCCGTGACGGTCGAGCAGGATCTCGAGGTCCGCCGCAACGCCGAGCGCCCCGCGACGCCTCAGGCCGCCGGTCTCGTAGTACGGCGCGAGCACCAGCCCCGCCTCACCCGCGTGCCGGAACAGCGCGGCGAGCCCGAGCGCCTCCTCGCGCTCGTGCCCCCACCAGGAGACGGCGAGCCCATCGAGCCCCGCGGCGCGAGCCTGGGCCATCTGCATCCGAATGCGCGCCGGGTCGCGACTGTCGTACGGCCCGTCCTCCGGGTAGTGGGTCGCGGCGAGGTCGAGACGTCCGGGCGCGACCGACCGGCGCGGGTCGTGAAACCCGAGGATCCGGGCCGGCTCGGGCATCCCGAGGCGCGCGTGGTTCCAGTGCCACCAGCGCCCGGCCGGGCCGGCAGGCGTTCCGTACCACGGATAGTGCACCGCGAGGACCCGGCGCGGCGCGAGGGGCAGGGGGGCTCCGGCCGGGGCCGCGGCCACCGACGTCCCGGGCAGGAGCCACGCCGGCCGGTCCCGCTCGACGCGCCAGAGACCCGCGGCCAGCGCGACCGGCAGGAGCCCCAGCAGGAGGGCGCGGACGACGGCGCCGGTCACAGCCATCGCCGGCCGCCGCGCGGGCTCAGCGGGTCCGGCCGACGCCGACCTGGTGGCACGCCCCGGCCACCGGACAGCGGGAGCAGTGCGGCGACAGGGGCCGGCACACGTTCTGGCCGAAGGCCACCAGGAGGTCGTTGTACCCGATCCAGTGCCGAGGGGGGAGCTTGGCGCGCAGCGCCAGCTCCGTTCGGTCGGGGCTGCCGGTCCGGACAAAGCCAAGGCGGTTCGAGATGCGGTGCACGTGGATGTCGACGCAGATCCCCGGCTTGCCGAAGCCGATCGTGACCACGAGGTTCGCGGTCTTCCGGCCGACGCCCTTAAGCGTGAGGAGGGCGTCGATGTCGTCGGGGACCCGCCCGCCGAACCGGGCGAGGAGATCCCGGGAGAGATCCCGGATCACTCGGGCCTTCGTCCGGTAGAAGCCGACGGGGAAGATCAGCCGGGCGATCCGCGCGGGCGGGAGCCGCCGCATCGCGTCGGGCGTGTCCGCGACGCGGAACAGCCGCTCGGCGGCGTCGCGCGTGGTGGCGTCCTGGGTCCGGAGCGAGAGGATGCACGCCACGAGGACCCGGTAGGGATCCGGCTGCTCGGCGGCGACCTCGGCGACCGCGGTGGGCCGCCAGGCCGGCGCGTGGCGCTCGAGCGTCCGGATCACCCGGCCGATCGTCGCCGGCGACATGGGCGCCCGGAGGGCCTGCGCGAGCCAGCGCGGCGGCGCGGGGGACGAGCGCGATCGAGAACTGCGCATGGCGGCGGTGGCTCCTTCGGCGCGGCGGAGGGTACCAGCCGCCCGCCGCGGGTGTCAACGACGGCTCGCGCGATGGCGCCGCGCCTTGACAACCGCGCGCTCGCCCCCGGATCATTTCACCAGCATGGCAGCCGGGCGGCAGCAGGCATGAGCGTGTGTCACGGCCTCGCGACCGCGCTCCTCGGGGCGGGCCTCGGGGTGCAGCTGTTTCTCTCGTACCTCGTCGCGCCGGCCACCTTCCGTTTGGTCGACCGCTCCGTGGCGGTCCGGCTGATGGAGGGCCTCTTCCCCGGGTACTACGCCTTCGGGCTCGTCGTCATCGCGATCGCCCTGGTTCTGGTCCTGGCGATGGTCCGTGGCGAGCCGAGCCCGCTCCGCTGGGGCACGGCCGCCATGCTCGGGCTGACGCTCGCCGGCACGGTGTACGCGGGCCATGTCCTCCTCCCCCAGGCGCGCGACGCCCGGCTCCGCGCCCAGGCCGCGCCCGCGGGTGATCTCGCCCCGCTCGAGTTCTCGCGGCTCCACCGGAGGGCCATCGCCGTGAACATCGCGGTCTTCGCGGCGGGGGCCGTCTCCCTCGCGCTCCACCTCGCCGCGGGCGCGCCGGGGGGAGTCGGCCTCCGTCGGCCTCTCGAGGGATCTCGGAGGAAGTGATGGCGAACACCTTGCCGAAACGGGGATCTCCACGATGACCGAACCCGCCGATCGCCCGCCGCTCGAGGTCCTCGAGCTGGACCACGTCGTCCTGCGGGTCCGCGACCAGGCGGCGTCCGAGCGGTTCTACACGACCGTCCTCGGGCTCCGGGTCGATCACGTGAACGAGGCCGTCAGGCTGGTCCAGCTGCGGGCCGGCCGGCACCTGATCGACCTCCTGCCGCTCGCCCCCGGGGAGACCGCCTCGCCGTCCGCCCGGATGGATCACGTGTGCCTGTCGGTCCGCTGCCCGGACCTGGGCGCGCTCGCCGCCTGGCTCCGCCAGCGCGGCGTGGCCGTCGAGGGCGACGTGGTGAACCGGCGCGGCGCGTTCGGGGACGGGAGCTCGCTCTACATCCGGGACCCGGACGGGTACCGGATCGAGCTCAAGCCCCGGAGGGACGGTCACTCGTAGCGGAGGGCCTCGATCGGGTCGAGTCGCGACGCCTTCTGCGCCGGGTAGAAGCCGAAGAAGACCCCGATCACCCCGGCGAAGGCAAAGGCCATGGCGACCGCCTGGACCGAGATGTCGGTCGACCACTCGGCCCAGTAGCCGATGACGACCGCCGCCAGGACGCCGATCGCGACGCCCAGCACGCCGCCGACCGCCGACAGGGTCAGCGCCTCCACGAGGAACTGGGCGAGGATGTCCCGCCCTCGGGCGCCGACCGCCATCCGGAGCCCGATCTCCCGCGTCCGCTCGGTCACCGAGACCAGCATGATGTTCATGATCCCGATGCCGCCCACCAGGAGGGACACCGAGGCGATCGCCGCCAGGAGCGCCGTCATCACGCGGGCCGACTCCTCCTGGGCCGCGAACATCTCGGCCAGGAGGCGGACCTGGAAGTCGTCGTCCTGTCCCGTCTGCAGGCGGTGCCGCTGGCGCAGGAGCGCCCGGACCTGGTCCTCGGCCTCGCCCATGAGCGCGGCGTCACCCACGCGCAGGGTGATCGATCCCACCGATCGGGGATTGGAGCGGGTCGAGCCCAGCACCTTCCGCTTGGCGGTGGACAGCGGGATCAGGATCAGGTCGTCCTGGTCCTGGCCCCACGCCGACTGGCCCTTCGGCTCGAGAACGCCGACGACGGTGAAGGGGACCTTCTTGATGCGAATCGTCTGACCGATGGGGTCGCTGCCCCCGAAGAGGCTTTGCCAGACCGTCTCCCCGAGGACGGCGACCTTCGCGGCCGCGTCGACGTCCTGGGGGCCGAACATCCGGCCGCTGGCCATGCCCCACTCGCGCGCGTCCAGGTACTCGGGCGTCACGCCCTGGATCACCGTGGACCAGTTGAGGTTGCCGAAGACCGTCTGGGCGGACCCGCGCACCGTGGGCGCGGACACCTCGACGGCCGGCACCTCGATCGCGATCGCCCGCGCGTCCTCCTCGGTCAGGGTCTGCTGGCTCCCGAGCCCCCACCGGATGCCGCCGGACGTCTGGGCGCCCGGGAAGATCACGATGAGGTTCGACCCCATGGACCGGATCTGCTCGGCGATGCGCCCCTGGGCGCCGGCGCCGACCGACACCATCGCGATCACCGCGGCGACGCCGATGATGATGCCGAGCATCGTGAGCGCGGTGCGCAGCTTGTTGACGCGGAGGGCGCCGAGGGCCATCCGGACCGCCGCCCACACCTTCACGCCGCCACCTCCTCGGTGAGGGTCGGGAGGACCGCCGCGGCGTCCGTCGGGCTCGCGACCGGCGTGTCGGCCCGGAGCCGCCCGTCGCGGAACGCGACGATGCGCGTCGCATACTTCGCGATGTCGTCCTCGTGGGTGACCAGGACGACGGTGATGCCGGCGCGGTTCAGCCGCTGGAAGATCGCCATGATCTCGACGCTCGTCCGCGTGTCCAGGTTCCCCGTCGGCTCGTCCGCCAGGATGAGGCGGGGCTCGTTGACGAGCGCCCGGGCAATCGCCACCCGCTGCTGCTGCCCGCCCGAGAGCTGGCTCGGGCGATGCCCTCCACGATCCTCCAGCCCGACCTCGCGGAGCTGCATCAGGGCCCGGGCGTGCCGCTCCCGGGCGGCGGTCACCCCGTAGAGCAGCGGGAGCTCGACGTTCTCGAGCGCGGTCATCCGGGGGAGGAGGTTGAAGGTCTGGAACACGAAGCCGAGCTTCTGGTTGCGGATGGCCGCGAGGGCGTCTCGCGACAGCGTGGAGATGTCGTCGCCGTCCAGCCGGTAGCTCCCGCTCGTCGGCGTGTCCAGGCATCCCAGGAGGTTCATGAAGGTGGACTTGCCGGAGCCCGAGGGGCCCATCACGGCGACGAACTCTCCGGCCGGGATGTCGAGGCTCACCCCGCGGAGGGCTTGGACCTGGTGCTCGCCCAGCCGGTAGGTCTTGACGAGGTCGCGGACCTCGATGAGCGGAGACCGCCCGGAAGCGGTCATGGCGGTCATCGCGTCAGAGACGGAGCCGCGGTCCGCTCGCGGGCGCCGCGCGCCCCGGCGTCCCGGACGGCGCGCCGACGAGCACGTCCTGGCCGGCCTGGATCTCGCCGGACACGACCTCGGAGTACGTGCCGTCCGTCAGGCCCACCATGATGGCGACGGCGCGGGGCTTCCCGTCCGTGCCGGGGACGTACACGCGCGCCGCCGTCGGACCGGCGGCCACCCCGCCGTCCTGGCTCGCGCTCAGCGCGTCGAAGCGCTTCTGCTGGTCGGGGGTGAGGATCGTGCGGACCTTCTCCCGGACCTCGGTCCGGATGCGCCGGCGCTGGGCGGCGACCGCCCGCTCGTCGCCGCCTTGCCCCCGGAGCCCGGCGAAGGACCCGCGCGCCTCCTCGAGGATCGCGTCGAGCTTGGTCTGCTGGGCGGCGTCGAGCGCGAGGTCCCGCACGAGCGTCGCCCGCATCTCGCGGAGGCCGCCGCCGCCCCCGCCTCCGGCGCCCCCGGCGGCCGCGCCTCCGCCGCTGGCGCCCGGCGCGGGGCTGCTCGCCGGATCCCCGGCCGCGGCCTTGGCCCGCGGCGGGCCCGCGGGCTCGCCGGCGTCCGCGGGCGGCCGGAAGCGGAGGGCCGCGTTCGGCACGCGCACCGCGTCCTCGCGGCGGTCGACCTGCACCCGCACGTTGGCCGTCATCCCGGGAAGCAGGCTCCGGTCGGGATTCGACACGGTGATGACCGTCGTGTAGGTCACGACGTTCTGGACGACCTGGGCCGCCTTGCGGATCTGCGCGATCTCGCCGCGGAAGGTGCGGCCCGGGAAGGCGTCCACCGTGAAGGTCGCGGCCATGCCCTCCCGGAGCCGCCCCACGTCGGCCTCGTCCACCGCCGCCTCGACCTGCATCCGGGTGAGGTCCTGCGCGATCGTGAAGAGCGTCGGCGCCTGGAGACTCGCCGCCACCGTCTGGCCCGAGTCGATGGTCCGCGACACGACCACGCCGTCGACCGGGGCGCGGATCTCCGTGTGCACGAGATCGAGGCGCGTCTGCTCGAGCGCGGCCTGCTTCTGGCGGACCGTGGCCTCCGCCGCCTTCTGCTGGGCCTCGGCGACCTGGAGCTGGGCCTGGACCGAGGCCACCTGGGCCTTGCCGGCGCGCGCCTGGGACTCGCCCGCCGTCAGCTGGGCCTGTGCCGAGCGGCTCGCCGCCTGGCCGGCGCGCTCCTGGGCCCGCGCGGCCTCGAGCTGGGCCCGGGCAGTGTCGGACGTCATCTGGGCCTGGTCGCGCTCGCTCTTCGAGATGAGGTCCCGCTTCGCGAGGTCCGCCCGGCGCTCGAGCTCCACCTGCGCGTTGGCGGCGGTCGCGATCTCCCGGGTCACGTTGGCCTGCGCGGTGGCGATCACCGCCCGGGCGTTCTCGACGTCGGCCCGCATCCGCTCGACGTTGGCCTCGGCCGTCGCCGCGGCGGCCCGCGCGTTCTCGATGTCCGCGCGCACCTTCTCGACGTTCGCCCGCTGGTTGAGCACCTGCGCGTGCGCGCTGTCGAGGTCCGCGCGCGCGGCGTTCTGCTTGGCCTGGAAGAGCTCGGGGTCGATCCGCGCGATCAGCTGGCCGCGCCGAACGGGGGAGTTGAAGTCGACGAGGACCTCGCGGACCTGGCCGGAGACCTGGCTGCCCACCTGGACGGTGGTGACGGCCGCCAGGGCGCCGGTCGCCGAGACGCTGGCGACGATGGCGCCGCGGTCGACGGTCGCCGTCCGGAACTTGGTCGCCGGGCTCCTGTTCGTGGAGTAGACGTACCCGGCCGTGGCCAGGGCCGCCAGGAGCCCCGCGGCGACGAGCAGGAAGGCGCCCCGCCGCTTCATGCCTCCCATTGTCGCACTCCGCCCCTCACGCACACTACCTTCGACGGCGCCGGGCGGGGCGCTGTTCGCCTCGCCCGGGCCGCCCTACGGACGGCCGGCGACGCGGTCGAGGACGGCGAGCCCGATCCGGAAGTCCGTCAGAGCCCGGACGTAGTCCGCCTCCGCGTTGGTCAGGGAGAGCTGGGCCTCGGTCAGCTCCAGGATGGTCCCGACCCCCGCGTCGTAGCGGCCCTGGGCGAGCCGGAGGTTCTCGCGAGCCGACTCGATGGCCTTCTCGACGGCTCCGATCCGCTCGTCCGCCTCCACCACGGCGATGTAGGCCTGCTCGACCTCGAGCCGCACCTGGAGCTCCACCGACTCGTAGTTGGCCCGGGCCGTCTCGATCAGCGCCTGCGTCTCCTTCACGCGGTTCTGGGTGAAGAAGCCCTCGAAGAGGTTCCACGTGAGCT
This sequence comes from uncultured Candidatus Rokubacteria bacterium, assembly GCA_963812945.1. Lineage (GTDB taxonomy): Bacteria > Methylomirabilota > Methylomirabilia > Rokubacteriales > DASRDR01 > DASRDR01. The sequence goes on from CAWEXD010000008.1 coordinate 1,462,153, forward strand.
GCCCGGTGATCGACCATTGCTCGCTGAACGCGACGCCCGTCCCCACGCCGTCCGTGGCGACGATCGCGTCGTCGCCGGTGTAGCCCGCGTTCCCGCTCACCGTGAGGTCGGGGAGATACCGCGCGCGGGCCCCCGCCAGCTGGGCGCGCGAGGCGTCCAGCCGGGCCTGGGCTTGCCGGAGCTCGGGCCGGTTCCCGAGCGCTTCCACGGCCATCTGCGCCGGGTCGATGGCCACCGCCTCGTAGGTGAGGGTGTCGTCGATCTCGATGGGCGCCGTCGCGTCGAGGCCGAGGGCGTTGGCGAAGCTCGTCTCGGAGAACCGCACCAGGTTCCGGGCGCGGATCACGCCCACGCGCGCGTTCGCCACCTCGACCTCGGCCCGCGTCACGTCGGACTTCGGCTTGGTGCCGACGTCGAAGAAGCCCCGGGCGCTCCGGAGATTCAGCTCCGAGCGCGCCAGCGCGGCGTCGGCGACGGCGACGAGCCGGCGCGCCTGGAGCACGCTGAAGTAGGTCTGGCGCACGTTCTGGACGACGAGATCGCGCACCCGCTCGACCTCGCCCGCGGCGACGCGGCTCCCGGCCTGGGCCTCGTTCACGAGCGCGGCCGTCTTCCCGAAGTCGTAGATGAGCTGGCGCCCCTGGATGTTGATGAAGCTGCTGTCGCTGCTGGTGCGGCGGCCGGTCGTGCTGCTGACGAACTCCCCGGTCTGAACCCCGGTCTGGAGGTCGAATCGCGGGTAGTAGTTCGAGCGCGCCTGCGGCACCCGTGCCTGGGCCGCCGCCAGCGACCCCTGCGCCGCCCGGATGGTGGGCTGCTGACGGAGCGCGAATGCCGTCGCCTCCGGCAGCGTGAGCCGGAGCGGCCGCGTCGGGACTCCCGGCCGCGGGGCCGCGGGGGGGGCGGCGCCGGGCTGAGGCGCGGGAACCGGGGTCTGGCCCCAGGCGGGGGCGTGGACAGTCAGGCCGAGCGCCAGCGCGAGGGCGAGACCAGGCGCGGCGCGGGGGGATTGGGTGCGCATCGGTCGCGGGTCTCCGTTCTGTGGGTGCATGGCGTCCGGGCCGGAGAGGGGCGTTCCCCTCCTCAGGCGGCGCGCTCCTCGGGGGCGAGGTGCCGCGGGAAGCGCTCCTCAAGGATCGTGTAGAGGGTGGGGATCAGGACGAGCGTGAGCCCGGTCGACACGGCGAGACCGCCGATGACCGCCCGAGCCAGAGGCGCGTTCGCCTCGCCGCCCACCAGCCAGCCGAGCGCCATCGGCATCAGGCCGAAGATGGTCGTGAGGCTCGTCATGAGGATCGGGCGGAGACGCGTCCGGCCGGCCTGCACGACGGCCGTCGCCAGTGGCGCGCCGCGGCGGCGCAGCTCGTTCGTGTACTCGATGAGGAGCACGCCGTTCGACACCACGATCCCCACCATCATGATGATGCCCATGAAGGACGTGGTCGACAGCGTCGTCCGGGTCAGGAAGAGGGCGAGGATCACCCCGATGAGCCCCATGGGCACCGAGAACATGATGATGAAGGGGTCCTTCAGGGACCGGAACTGGGACGCCATGACCATGTAGACGAGCATCAAGGCCAGAATACTCATGAACGTCAGGCTCGCGAACGCTTCCCGCTGCTGGGCCGTCTGGCCACCCATCTGGACCGTGAACCCCGGCGGGAGCTGGAGCGCGCCCAGGCGGCCCTCGATGTCGTCCGAGATCGCGCCGAGGTCGCGGCCGACGGGGTTGCCGGAGACCCGGATCAGACGCTGCTGGTACTTCCGCTCGATCTCGACCGGGGCCACGCTCCGCTGGATCTCGGCGATCGTGGACAGGACCACGGGCCGCCCGCCGGCGGGCGTGACGAAGATCCGGCCCAGGTCCTCCGGCCGCACGCGGAACGGCTCGTCGAGCTGCACGACGATGTTGTACTGGTTGCCCGTGCGCGGGTCCGTGAAGATCGACGGGTTCACGCTGACGTTCGAGTTGAGCGAGAACAGGGCGGCCTGGGCCACGTCCCGCTGCGAGAGGCCGGCGGTGGCCGCCTTCTCCCGGTCCACGACGACGCTCCACTGGGGATAGTTGCCCTCGCGGCTGACCTGCACGTCGGCCACGCCCGGGACGTCGCGCATGACGCGGGCCACCTCGCGCGCGGCCGTCTGCGCGTCGGCGAAGTCGTAGCCGAGCACCTCGACCTCGAGGGGATTCTGCGAGCCGCGGTTGAGCACCCGGTTCACGATGCCGCCCAGGTTGAAGTAGGTCACCGTGCCGGGGAACTCCCCGGCGAACCGCGGCCGGAGCGCCGCCACGATCTGGACGTCGCTCCGCGTCCGCTTGTCCGGCGTGGACAGGTACGCCTGCACCTGCGCGGCGTGGGGACCGGTGTTCCCGGTGAAGAGAGCGGAGCGCCCGGCCGGAATCCCGACCGTGGACACGATCGACTGCAGCTCGCCCGGCTGGAGGTGCTGCCGGAACAGCTGCTCGACCCGGGCGACCACCTTCTCGGTCTCCTCGACCCGCGTTCCGATCGGCGCGCGCAGGAACACGCGGAACTGGCTCTCGTCGGACGCCGGGAAGAACTCGCTCCCGATGAGCGGCACCAGCCCGAGGCTCGCCAGGAACACCGCGAGCACGCCGACCACGACGACCTTGCGGTGGCCGAGCGCCCACTGGAGCATGTCCTGGTACCCCGCGTCGAGCCGATCGAAGAACGCCTGGCTCAGTCGCATGAAGCGATCGCGCAGGCGCCGGCTGGCCGGATCCCGGGGGCGCACGGGACGCAACAGCCGGAGGCACATGAGCGGCGTCACCGTCCGCGACACCAGGAACGACGCGAACAGCGAGAACGAGATGGTGAAGGTCAGCGGAATGAAGAGGAGCTTCGACTGCCCCTCCAGGAAGATCGTGGGCAGGAAGACCACGATCGTCGTGATCGTGGAGACGAAGATCGGCATCGCGACTTCCCGGGCGGCGTCCAGCACGGCGGCGTGCCGGTCCTTGCCGGGCATGGCGAGATGACGGTTGATGTTCTCGAGCTCGACGATCGAGTCGTCCACCAGGCGGCCGACGGCCAGGGCGAGCCCGCCAAGGGTGAAGATGTTCAGCGTCTGGCCCAGGAAGTACATCGCGATCAGCGTGCACAGGATCGAGAGCGGGATCGCCACGAAGATGATGCCCGTCGAGACGAAGCTCCGGAGGAACAGCAGGATGACCAGGAACGCCAAGAGGGCGCCCTGGAGGGACTCGTGCCAGAGGCTGTTGATCGACTGGCGGATGTACGTCGACTGGTCGAACGTGAGGCCAACCGAGACCCCGGGCGGCACGCCGATGAGCTTCGGCATGAGAGCCTTGACGGCGTCCACCACCTCGATCGTGTTCGCGGACGGCTGCTTGTTCACCCGCAGGTACACGGCGCGCTCGCCGTTGACGCGGACGACGCTCGACTGCGCCTCGTGCGAGTCGGACACGTGGCCGAGATCGCGGACGCGGACGGGGATGTCGCCGACCTTCCGGACGACGATGTCCTCCATCGGCTTCACGAGCTGGAACTGGTTGTTCGTGAGGAGCTTGTAGTCGACGGTGCCGATCCGGACGTCCCCCGACGGCATGAGGAAGTTCGCGTCGTTGACCGACCGCACGACGTCCAGGACCGAGATCGCTTTCGCGTAGAGGAGGTCGCGGTCCAGGTTGACGGCGATCTGCCGGATCTTGCCGCCGTCGACGCCGGCGGAGGCGACGCCGGTGATGCGCTCGATCTGGGGCTCGATGGTGTTGTACGCGAGGTCGTAGAGGCGCTTCTCGTCGAGGCCGCCGCCGGAGACCGTGATCAGGCACACCGGGATGTTCGAAAGGTCGAACTTCACGATGAACGGCTGCTTGATGCCGGACGGGAGCGTGTTGCTGATCTGCTGGATGCGCTGGATGATCTCGTTCTGGCCCGCGTTCAGGTCCGCGTCGTAGTTGAACCAGACCTGGACGGCCGAGATGCCCGGCCGGCTCCGGGACTCGACGTGCCGGACGCCGGGCACCGCGCTGACCGCCTTCTCGATGGGGTAGGTGACCGTCTTCTCGATGTCCTGGACGTTCGCTCCCGTGTAGATGGTGCCGATGGTCACGACCGGCTGGTTGATGTTCGGGAACAGGTCCATCGACAGGCGGGAGAGCGACGTGGCGCCGAGCACGACGATGGCGAGGGACGCCATCAGCACCGCGATGGCGTTCCGGACGGCCAGGAGGGTCAGCCACATGGTCCGCGTCCCCTCAGGAGCTCAGTAGCTCTTGGCCGGAACGGCCTTGACCGCCATGCCGTCACGGACCAGCTCCTTGCCCTGGAAGATGATCTCGGCGTCGGGGGCGAGGCCCTTCACGATCTGGACCTGCGGCCCGTCGGTGGGTCCGAGCTCCACGACCGCCGACGCCACCTTGCCGTCCCGCACGACCAGGACGGTGGGCTGCCCCTCCGCCCCGGTGAGCACCTCGAGCGGCACGAGGAGCGCGTTCTGCCGGACCTCCACGACGAGGTCGATGCGCGCGTACATGCCCGGCTTGAGGAGGTTCTCGGGGTTCGGGATGTCCACCTCGACGCCCATGGTGCGCGTGCGCGGGTCGAGCGCATGCACGACCCGGCCGACCCGGCCGGAGAACCGGCGGCCCGGATACGCGTCGCTGGTCACCCGCACGACGTTGCCCGGGCGGATGCGCGAGACGTCGCGCTCGGGCACCTCGACCTGGACCTTGACGGGGTCGATGTCCTGGAGCGTGAGGATCGCGATCGACGCGTTGCTGGTGGCCGCCGCCTGCGAGCTGACCGAGGCCCCGACCTCGAGCCGCTTCTCGGCCACGTACCCGCTGAAGGGGGCCAGCACCCGCGTGTCGTCGACCCGCATCTGGGCCATCCGCCGGCCGGCCTGCTGCTGCGCGACCTGGGATTCCGCGAGGCGCACCTGGCTCTCGGTGGTGGTGATCTGCACGCGCGCCACCTCCACCTGCGCCTCCTGGGCCCGGAGGACCGCCTGCGAGGCCTCGTACGACGTGCCGGCGTTGTCCCGGTCCTGGGCCGACACGAGCCCCTTCTGGTAGAGCTCGGCGAGCCGCTCGGCCTGGCGCCGGTCGTTGGAGAGAACCGCCTGGGCGCGGGCCACGAGGGCCTGCTGGTTCAGGAGGTTGGCCTTGGCCGACTCGAGGTTCGTCCGCGCCACCTGGAGTCCCGCCTCGGCGGTCGCGATGGCGGCCTGCGACTGGTCGAGGGCGGTCTCGGCTTCGGTGGGCTCGATCTCGACCAGGAGCGCGCCCGTCTTCACGAAGTCGCCCCGCTCGGCGTGGATGGCCCGGATGTACCCGGAGGTCTTGGCGAAGATGGCGGTCTGACGATTCGGGTGCACGTCCCCCGTGAAGGAGAGCGTTACCTCGAACGCCCGGCGCTCCGGCTTGACGACGCCGACCTGGATCTCGCGGCTCTGGCGCGGCACCGCCCGGGCCTGCTGCTCTCGGAGCCGGAGGACCACGAGCGCCACGATCACGCCGAGCAGCAGGAAGAGCACGAGGGTCACGCGGTGCCGGCGGACGAACGTCATGGGAGCGGCTCCGCCTCGGGCTGGAGGAGGCCGTGGAGGCACAGGTCCGTCACGCGCTGGGCGAGGATCTCCGCCGGGCTGTCGTCGGCGTGGTTGACGGAGGTCCCCCAGACGAGCCCGATCAGCATGGTCGGGACCAGGGCGCGGTCGACCTTCCGGAAGAGCCCCGTCTGGGCCCCACGCTCGAGCACGCGCGCCAGCCCCTCGGCGATGCGCTCCCGGCGAGCCCGCACGACCTGCTTCTTCCGCAGGAAGAGCCGCGCCTCGCCCTGCTGCATCAGCCGGAAGAAGGGCAGGTGGCGGGCGAACGTCTCCATGATCGCCTCGATCATGCGGCCGAGCGCGATCGGCGGCGGGAGCCCCTCCGCCTCGACGCGGTCGAGCCGGCGGATGAGGAGATCGAAGGCCTCGGCCACGACGCCCAGGTAGAGGTCCTCCTTCGACGGGAAGTAGCGGTAGAGCGTGCCCTTGCCGACCCGGCCCGCCTCGGCGACGTCGTCCATGCAGACCCGGTGGTAGGGGCGGGCGGCGAAGACCCGGGACGCCGCGGCGACGATGTGCTCGCGCTTGGCAGACCGGCGAGACATCCGCGCTCGGATCGGGCCTTTCATGGCGCTCCCGGAGGCTCCTGGCGCGAGTTGCCCGCGGCGATCGCGGGCAGCAGAATAGAACTGACCGGTCAGTTCCACCGGACTCTAGCCTCACGGGCGGGTGGTGTCAAGGTGACGGGGGGCGGTGGTCCTCGCGGTGACGCCCTTGTGAAGAATTTCTCGACGGCGTCCGGGTTTTTTCTTGACAGCCCCAAATCTCGTATGCCAGGATTCGCGCGCCCACTACATAGGGTATGCTCCTCGCGTCGGGACGAGCGGGGCGCAGGGTGGTCCGGCGAGGCTGGACGAGCTCGGAAAGTCGAAGGAGGCATGGCAATGGCGATCTTGGCGACGCGCCCCCCCAGAGTCGGTAAGTGGACGGAGCAGGCCCTCCGCGTGCTCAGGGAGCGCTACCTCACACGCGACGGGGACCGTCCTCAGGAGACTCCGGAGGAGATGTGCTGGCGGGTGGCAGTCGCCATCGCGCAGGGGGAGGACCGCTGGGGCAAGAGCCCCGCGGTCGTCCAGGAGATCGCGGGCGCCTTCTACGACCTCATGGTGGACGGGAAGTTCCTGCCGAACTCCCCGACGCTCATGAACGCCGGGAAGGGGAACCAGCTCCAGTACTCGGCTTGCTACGTGCTCCCCGTCGGGGACTCCATGGAGGAGATCTTCGACGCGGTGAAGTCCGCCGCCATCATCCACAAGTCGGGCGGGGGGACGGGCTTCGCCTTCTCGCGGCTCCGCCAGAAGGACGCGGCCGTCAGCTCGACCGGCGGCAAGGCGTCCGGCCCCGTGTCGTTCCTGCGGGTGTTCAACGGCGCCACCGAGGCCGTGAAGCAGGGCGGCACGCGACGCGGCGCCAACATGGGCATCCTGCGGATCGACCACCCCGACGTGCTCGAGTTCATCGAGTGCAAGCTCGACGGCGGCATCGTGAACTTCAACATCTCGGTGGCGGCGACCGACCGGTTCATGCAGGCCCTCGAGCGGGGCGAGGAGTACGAGCTGATCGCCCCGCACAACGGCGAGGTGGTCAGCCGGCTGGCCGCCCGCGAGGTCTTCGATCGGATCGTGCGGGCGGCGTGGCAGACCGGCGACCCCGGGATGGTCTTCCTCGACCGGATCAACGCCAGCCCCGCCAACCCGACGCCGGAGATCGGGCTCATCGAGGCCACCAACCCCTGCGGGGAGCAGCCCCTCCTGCCGAACGAGGCGTGCAACCTGGGGTCGATCAACGTCGCCAAGTTCGCTCGGCGGCAGCCGGACGGGGCATGGGCCGTCGACTGGACGGAGCTCGAGCGCGTCGTCCGGCTGTCGGTGCGCTTCCTCGACGACGTCATCGAGGTGAACCCATACCCCCTCCCGGAGATCGACGAGACGGTGAAGTCCAACCGCCGGATCGGCCTCGGCGTGATGGGCTGGGCGGATCTCCTGTTCCGGATGGAGATCCCCTACGACAGCCAGGCCGCCCTCGACCTCGGGGACCGGCTCATGGCGTTCATCAACGAGAAGGCGCACGACCAGTCGTCGAAGCTCGCCGAGGAGCGTGGGCCGTTCCCGAACTGGGCGCAATCCATCTACCGGAACGGGCGGCCGCTGCGGAACTCGACGGTCACCACCATCGCCCCGACCGGCACCATCTCGATGATCGCCGGGTGCTCCTCCGGAGTCGAGCCGGCCTTCGCGGTGGCCTTCACGCACAAGGTCGGCGATCGCGTGCTGCCCTTCACGAACCCGATCTTCGCCGAGGTCGCCCGGGAGCGGGGCTTCTACTCGGACGCCTTGATGGAAGAGATCGCGAAGCGGGGGGTCGTCCACGGGCTGGCCGGGGTGCCGGAGGACGTGCAGCGGGTCTTCGTGACCGCGCACGAGGTGTCCTTCGAGTGGCACGTCCGGCACCAGGGCGCCTTCCAGAAGTACACGGACAACGGCGTGTCCAAGACCATCAACCTGCCCAACTCCGCCTCCCTGGACGACGTCGGGCGCGCGTACCTCCTCGCCTGGGAGCTCGGCTGCCTCGGCATCACGGTGTTCCGCGACGGCTGCAAGGAGGGCGTCCTCCACGTGGGGACCAAGGCGGGCGGCGGGGAGAAGCGCGCGGAGGCCCCCGCCGTCGGGTCGACGGCGGTCGTCAAGCCCCGGCCGCGGAGCCTCACGGGCCGGACCTACCGGGTCGAGACGCCGCTCGGCACGGCCTACATCGTCGTCAACGAGCAAGGGGACCAGGAGCCCTTCGAGGTCTTCGTGTCGGTGGGCAAGGCCGGGTCCGACACGATGGCGGTCGCCGAGGCCATGGGCCGCCTGATCTCGCTCGCCCTCCGCATGCCGTCGCCGCTCTCGCCCCGGCGGCGGCTCGAGGAGATGGTCGCCCAGCTCTCGGGCATCGGGGGCGGGCGGCCGCTCGGGTTCGGGCCGCAGCGGGTGCTCTCCCTCCCGGACGGCATTGCGCGGGTCCTGGCCGAGCACCTCGGGCACGTCAAGACCGAGGGCGAGGCGCCCACGCCGGAAACACCGGCCGCGAAGCTCGTCGCGGGGGACTTCTGCCCCGAGTGCGGCCAGGCCACGTTCGTCTACGAGGAAGGCTGCAAGAAGTGCTACGGGTGCGGCTTCAACGAGTGCTGAAGGCCGCCGTCTGACCGTAGGCCCGCTCGGCCGCCTCGCGCCTGGCTCCCGCCGGGGCGCGTGGCGGCCGCGGGTCGTGTACGATCCTGTCACGCATGAACCCGCGAATCCCCGCCGACTACCAAGAGCTCAGCGCCTGGCTAGAGAGCTTTCTCCGCTCTCACGCCAAGCGCGAGAACGCCCACATCGAGGCCCGGCTCGAGACGACCGGGCCTCGCGAGGGCCGCTCCTACGGCGCGCGCCTGAGCCTCGGGACGGACGTGTACCCGCCGCCCGGGTCGCCCCCGATCGAGCTCGACTTCCGCGAGGTCGCCGAAGGCCGATCACGCTTCGCCTGGTGCCTCGCGCTCGCCGAGCGCGTCCGGGCCGCGGCGCGGGAGCTCGCAGGCACGATTCGGTCGGCCGGCTGATCCGCCGCGCGCCTCGCCTGACAGTCCGCCCGAGAGCCGGCGCGGCCGACCGAATGGCCGGCGCCGGGGCAGGGGATCGGTGACCGCCGCCCGGGAGCCCCGGCAGGGCCCGGCCGGCTCGTGGTACGCCGCGGGCGACATCAACGCTTTCTTCGGCCTCGCGGTCGACAATCTCACGAACCTCGTGGTACTCGCCGGCCTCCTCGTCGGCGTCTTCGGCTTCCCCGCGGACCTGGTGCTCTACCGCATCATCCCGGGAACGGCGCTGGGTGTGCTGGTGGGCGATCTCTGGTACACGTGGCTCGCGCTCAAGCTGGCGCGGGAGACGGGGCGCCCGGACGTCACCGCGATGCCCTTCGGCATCGACACGCCGTCGCTCTTCGCCGTCACGTTCGGGGTTCTGGGCCCGACGATGCTCGCCACGCGGGACCCCGTGCTCGCCTGGAAGGTCGGGATGGGCGTGACCGTCGCCATGGGCGTCGCCAAGCTCGCCCTGGCCTTCTCGGGTGAGTGGGTGCGGCGCGTCGTGCCGCGCGCCGGCCTCCTCGGCTCGATCGCGGGCGTGGCCATCCTCCTGATCGCCTTCCTGCCCATGCTCAAGGTCATCGCCGACCCGCTGGTGGGGTTCCTGTCCCTCGGGCTCATCCTGGTCGCCCTGGTGGGACGGATCGCGCTGCCGGCCCGGGTGCCCGGGGCGCTCGCCGCGGTCGCCCTCGGCGGTCTCGTCTACGCGGTGGAGCACTGGGCAGGCATCGCCCCGGGAAGCCACGCGCTGACGGTGCCGGGAGCGTGGCGCCTGGCCGTGCCGTGGCCGACGCTCGCGTGGCTCGACGCGCTCGGAGAGACCTGGGCGGCCTTGTCGGTGGCGCTGCCCTTCGCCCTGGCGACCGTCATCGGCGGGATCGACAACACGGAGAGCGCCATCGCCGCCGGGGACCGCTACCGCACCCGCGACATCCTCCTGACCGAGGCCCTGGCCACGATCATCGCCGGCACGGCGGGAGGCGTCGTGCAGAACACCCCCTACGTCGGCCACGCCGCCTACAAGGCGATGGGCGCGCGCGCCGGATACACGCTCGCCACGGGGCTCGTGATCGGGCTGGGAGCCGCGCTCGGCGTCGTCTCGATCCTGGTCGGGCTCGTGCCCGAAGCCGCGGTGGCCCCGATCCTCGTCTTCGTCGGCCTCGAGATCACCGCGCAGGCCTTCCTCGCCACCCCCGCGCGTCACGCGCCCGCGGTCGCCCTGGCGCTCATCCCGACCACGGCGGCCCTCGTCCTGATCCAGGTCGGCAGCATCCTGGGCAGCCTCGGGATCGCTCCGAGCGCGCTCCGCGGCGACGCCGCGTCCGCCGTGGAGTCGCTTCGGCTCCTGGGCAACGGCTTCATCCTCACGGCGCTCCTCTGGGGAGCCGCCGCGGCCCTGATCATCGACCGGCGCCTCCTGGCCGCGGCCGCGACGCTCGGGGTCGCCAGCCTCGCAAGCCTCTGCGGCGTGATCCACTCGCCGCTCGAGTCGGGCGGTCTCTTCTGGCCTGGCGGCGCCCAGTCGCCCTGGCCGGGGCTCCTGGCCGGGGGCTACGGCCTCCTCGCGGCGCTGCTCGTCCTGCTCGCGCCGTGGACGGGCGGCGAGGGGGACGGCGGCACGCCCGCCGAGCGCGTCCGCGCTTGACCCTCTGCCCGCTTCGGTGATACACAGGGATAAGATCTTGTGAATTCCATCACGACCGAGCACGTCCAACGGTCCGAGTGACCACTGTCCGAGAGGAGGCTTCCATGGCGCGTCGTTTCATCCTGAGCGGGGGGCTCGCCCTCGCCGCCCTCGTGGCCGGGTACCTGTCGAGCATGCCCGCCCCCGAGGCGCAGGCGCAGGGAGCCTGGGTCTGTCCGGCCGCCGAGAAGGGGAAGAAGAACCCGGTGGCGAAGAGCGACGCCGCCGTGGCCGCCGGCAAGAAGGCGACCGTCGACAAGGCCTGCACCGCGTGTCACGGCGACGGGGGCAAGGGCGACGGCCCGGGCGCCGCGGCGCTCAATCCGAAGCCAGCGGACTGGACCTCGGCGAAGGTGCAGTCCGAGCCCGACGGATGCCTCTTCTGGAAGATCAGCACCGGTCGCGGCGCGATGCCGCCCTGGGCCGCGCTCCCGGAGAACGAGCGCTGGCAGATCCTCCACTACATCCGGACGCTGAAGAAGTAGGACGAGACGCAGACGGCGCTGTCCTGCCCTGGCGGGACGGCGCCCTCCTCCCGCCCCCCTGTCCAGTCATCCCGTGATCTCGGCGTGATCCTGGCGCGCCGCTGCCTCCGCTGCGGCGGGCCCGCCCCGGAGGGTGAGGCCTGGCGGTGCGCCTGCGGCGGGCCGTGGGCGCTCGAGCCCTTCGGGCAGGTCCCCACGCCAGAGGCGCTCCGGACCCGGCCTCCGGGCCTCTGGCGCTACCGCGAGGCGCTCCCGACCGACGGCGCGCCCGTCTCCCTGGGCGAGGGCGGCACGCCGCTCGTCCCCTCGCGTGACGGGCGACTCCACTTCAAGGTCGAGTCGGGGAACCCGACGGGCTCCTTCAAGGATCGCGGCGCCGCCGTGCTCCTCACCGCCGCGCGGGCGGCCGGCGTCCGCGAGCTGGTCGAGGACTCCTCCGGCAACGCCGGCGCGGCGATCGCCGCCTACGCGGCGCGGGCCGGTGTGGAAGCGACGATCTACGTCCCGGACGCCGCGTCGCCGGGGAAGCTCGCGCAGGTGGCCGCCTACGGCGCCCGCGTCGTGCGCGTCCATGGCAGCCGCGAAGCGGTGGCGGCGGCGGCGCACGCGGCCCCGGGGCGCTACGCGAGCCACTGCTGGGATCCGCTCTTCTTCCACGGGACGAAGACCATCGCGTACGAGTTGTGGGAGGCGCTCGGGGGACACGCGCCGGACGTCGTCGTCACGCCCGTCGGCCACGGCACGATGCTGCTCGGGCTCTGGCTCGGCTTCCGTGAGCTCCACCTCGCCCGCGCCATCGCGCGGCTGCCGCGGCTCATCGCGGTCCAGAGCGCGGCGTGCGCGCCGCTGGCGGGACCGGCCCTCGGGCGCGAGGCGGGCGGGGGAGACACTGTCGCGGAAGGCATCCGCGTGCGCCAGCCGGTGCGACCCGACGAGATCCGCCGGGCCGTCGACGAGTCGGACGGACGCTTCCTGATCGTCGAGGACGCCGAGATCCTCACCGCCCGCGCCCGTCTCGCGAGCGAGGGCCTCTTCGTCGAGCCGACGGCCGCCGTCGCGCCGGCCGCCGCCTGGCGCCTTGCGGACGCGCGCGCCTTCGGGCCGTCCGAGGCGGTCGTGGTCCCGCTCACCGGGCACGGGCTGAAGGCGCCAGCCGCCGGCTGAGGAGACCCCGCCGGCGAGCCGTTGACCCGGTCCGCCCCGGTTCCTATACTCCCGTCCGTGAGCGGCGAGGACACCTCGCTCGGCGAGATTCGAAAGGCTCTCGCCGGCATCACTCGCCGCCTCGATGCCCTGGCCGACGCGGTCGGCGTCGCCGCGGCCTCGGCCCCGCCCGGCACGCTCCTCGACGAGCCGACCCGGGCCCGCCTCGCCGGTCTCGAGAGCCTCCTCGCCGTGAGCCGCGGAACCACGGCCGCCGAGGCCTGTCTGCTCGCGGTCGATCGGGCCATCACGCATGCCCGCGCGGATTGCGCCGCCGTCCTCGAGCGCGCGGACGGCGGCACCCTGGCGATCCGCGCCCAGCGGGGGTTCCGCGACTCGCTCGACGCGCGGGCGGACGAGGGCATCGTGGGTCGCGCCGTCGAGACGGCCGAGGTGGTGCAGGCGGCGCCTGGCCTCGGCGGGCCGGACGGCCTGCTGGACGCCCACGGGCTCGGGGCGGCCGTGGCCGTCCCGATCGTGGACGGCGCCGGCCGCTCCGTGGGAGCGCTCCTGGCCGGCCGGCGGCGAGGCGTGGCGTTCGAGCCCGACTCGGTGGGCGCCCTGGTCATCGTCGCGGACCGTCTGGCCGAGGCGCTCCGCGCGCGGACCACCGGGGCACCCGAGCGCAAGAGCGAACGGAGACCGGCGGCGCTCTTCGCGAGCCTCGATCTCGGACGCACCGCACGCGAGGTCGCGACCGCGGCCGCGGCTCACCTGGGCGCGGACGTGGCCGCCGTCCTTTTGCCCGACGGCGAGGGCGCCGTCCTCGCGGGCGGCGTCGGTCTCGCCGACGAGGCGCGCGCGCCCGGCCCGGGAGCGCCGCTCGCGATGGCGACCGCGACGAGCCGACCGTGGACGCCCGCCCCGGGCGAGCAAGCCGACCCCGGGCTGGCCCGGTGCCTCGGCACGACACCCCGGGCGCTCTTGCCGCTCGCGCTTCCGGATGGGCTCGTCGCGCTGCTCGCCGTCGGCAGCCGGGCCGCGTGCGGAACGGTCCTCCCGGCGTCCTTCGCGGAGGACGCCGCGCTCGCGATCCGGAACGCGCGGCTACACACCGAATCGCTCCGCGCCGTCGCCGACGTGCACCCGGCGCCGGCGGGCGTGCTGGACCCCACCCGGCCGCCGCTCGGCGACATGGCCGGCCTCCTCGCGGTCGTCCTCGGCCGGCTGGCCACCGTCCGGGACCGGGTGGCGGACCCGGCCGCCGCGCGCGATCTGGCCGAGGCCGAAGAGGCGGCCTGGCGGGTCGCGGAAGCCGTGCGTCGCGTCCTCGGATTCGTGCCGGGGGCGGACCCGCACGCGGCGGTGCCGCTCGACCTCGCGGCCCTCGCGCGCGAGACGGCGCGCGCGACCGAAGCGTTCTGGGCCCGGGAGGGCCCCGGGCCGCCCATCACGCTCGACCTCGGGCCGGCGCCCCCGATCAAGGGATACCCCGACGAGCTGCACCAGGCGCTCCACCACCTGCTCCAGAACGCGCGCGAGGCCGGAGACGGCCGCCACCCCGTCACCATGCGGCTTCGCTGGGACGGGGCGACGGAGATCGAGCTGGCCGTGGTGGACGCGGGGCGCGGCATGGACGCGGCGACGCGCGCACGCGCGGGCGAGCCCTTCTTCACCACCAAGGGACCGGGGCGGCTCGGGATCGGGCTTGCGGTCGTCCAGGCCGTGGTCGCCCGCCACCACGGCGCGGTCGACGTCGAGAGCGTGCCCGATCGCGGCACGACGGTCCGCCTTCGCCTCCCGACGGCCTCCGGCTCTCCGTCGGGCAGCCGGCCGCGACCCGAGCCCGCGCCCGGCGCGCCCGCCCGGCTCCTGGTCGTGGAGGACGAAGAGCCGGTGCGGGAGACGGTGGTGCAGCGCCTCGCGCGCGAAGGCTATGCCGTGCGTGCCGCCGGCGACGTGGGCGACGCGGTCGCCCTCCTGGGCCGGGAAGCGTTCGACCTCGTCATCACCGACCTGGTGCTGCCCGGCGGCTCCGGGCTCGAGGTCGCGCGGACGAGCAAGCGCGTGCGCCCCGGTGCCCCGGTGATCCTCGTCACCGGCTGGCCCGGCCGGGTCGACCGAGAGACCCTCGAGAGCCACGGGATCGACGCGGTCGTCGAGAAGCCAGTCGGGCTCGACACGCTCCAGGCCACCGTCGCCAGGCTGATCGCGGGCGCGTCCGCCCGTCGCGGGTGAGCCGACTCCTCGCCGCGATCGACCTCGGGACGAACACGGTCCGCGTGCTCGTGGCCGAGGCGGATCCGGGAATCGGACTCCGGCCGCGGCTGGCCGATCAGGTCGTCGCGCGGCTCGGCGAGGGTGTCAGCGGGCGGGGCACGCTGGCGCCGGCCGCGGCCGACCGCGCGCTCGCCGCCGTGCGGGGCTTCCGGGATCGCGCCCGGGCGATGGGCGCCGGCGAGATCCTCCTGGTCGCGACGGCCGCCGTCCGGCAGGCGCGAGACGGCCACGAGTTCCTCGCCCGGCTGCGGGCCGAGCCGTGGCTCTCGCCGAGAGTCGTGAGCGGCGACGAAGAGGCCCGCCTGACGCTGCTCGGCGCGACGTGGGGCGTCGGCCGGCCGGCGGGGACGTTCGCGCTCCTCGACATCGGCGGCGGCAGCACGGAAGTCCTGGTCGCCGAGGGCGGGGAGCCCCTGGCGACGGTGAGCCTGGCGCTCGGGGTCGTGCCCCTGGTCGAGCGCTTCTTCGCGGACGATCCCGCCGGGCCGGCGGCGCTCGCCGCCTGCCGCGCGTACGTGGACACGCGCCTTCGCGACGAAGCCTGGGCCCAGGTCCGGCCCTACCGGCCCTCGACGCTCGTGGCAACGGCCGGCACGCCCACGACGCTCGCCGCGCTCGACCTCGGCCTCGGCGCCTACGACCCGGCGCGCGTCCAGGGGCACCGGCTGACCCTTCTCGCGGTCGACCGGCTCACGACGCGGCTGGCCGCGCTCCCGGTCGCCGAGCGCGCCCGGCTGCCCGGCCTCGAGCCCGGACGCGCCGACGTGATCGTGCCGGGCGCGATCGTGCTGGCCGCCGTGCTCGCCGGCCTCGCGCTGCCGGCGGCCGTGGTCTCGGACGCCGGTCTCCGCGAGGGCATTCTCCTCGACGCCGTCGGCTGGCGCCCTGTCCCTTGACCCTGACTTTCATGCCTTGCTAGACTGCGCTCGGAATCGCTCGATGCGCGTCGAGCGGGACACTCCGCGGGTCCGAGGTTGCCAAGGTGCTCCGTGACGCTCTGCTTCGCCTGTCCACCAGGCCCGCAATCGGCCGCGGCCTGGAGCGCTTCCCGCTGTCCCGCCGGGTCGTCCGGCGATTCGTCGCCGGCGAGACCACGGCCGATGCCCTGGCCACGCTCGAGCGCCTCGAGGCGCAGGGGCTCCAGACGGCGGTCACCTATCTCGGCGAGAACGTCACCACGCCGAAGGCCGCGGCCGCGGCCGCCGACGTCTACGTCCACCTCCTCGAGGAGTCGCGACGCCGCGGTCTGGGTGTGACGCCCTCCTTGAAGCTCACGCACCTCGGTCTCGACCTCGGCGAGGACATCGCGCTCGAGAACGTGGAGCGCGTCCTCGAGCGGGCCGGCGACACCTGGGTGTGGATCGACATGGAGGGCTCGGCCTACACGGACCGGACCCTGTCCCTCTACCGGCGCCTCAGGCGGCGCTGGCGGAACGTGGCGGGCGTGCTGCAGGCGTACCTCCGGCGCACGGAATCCGATCTCCGCTCCCTCGTGCCCGGTGGGCTCCGGGTGCGCCTCTGCAAGGGCGCCTATCTCGAGCCCTCGAACGTGGCCTTTCCCCGCAAGGCGGACGTCGACCGCAACTACGCGCGGCTGGCCGGGATGCTGTTCTCGCGGGAGGCGCAGGCCGCGCATGCCTACGCCGCCTTCGCGACGCACGACGAGCGCTTGATGCGGGTCATCGCCGACCGGGCGCGAGAGTTCGGCCTGGCCCCCGACCGCTACGAGTTCCAGATGCTGCACGGGATCCGCCCGGACCTGCACCGGACGGCGGTCCAGCTGGGTGTCCGCCTCCGCGTGCTCGTCCCGTTCGGGGAGGACTGGTACGGCTACTTCGTCCGGCGCCTGGCCGAGCGCCCGGCCAATCTCCGCTTCTTCCTCACGAGCCTCGCGCGGGGCTGATCCGCCGGAGGCCGCTCCCGGCGAGCGGGCCGACACGAGCCGGGCGGCGCGCCCGATCCGCTCGGCGTCCGTAGTTGACAGCCCCGATGGCCGATCCGTATCATTCGATGGTATATGGATGAAGTCGCGGTACTAGTGCTCAACGGCAGCTTCGAGCCGCTGCACTTCACGAACGCGCGCCGCGCCATCACCCTCCTCCTCAGTGGGAAAGCCGAGACCGTCGAGCCGTCGCCCCGAGTGATCCGGTCCCCCTCGCGCACGTTCGCGCTGCCGTCGGTCATCCGGCTGATGATGTACATCCGCAAGCCCTTCGTGGAGCGGGTCGCCTTCAACAAGAAGAACATCCTCCGGCGCGACCACTACACGTGCCAGTACTGCAGCCGTCGGGGCGATCGCCTGACGGTGGACCACGTGGTCCCGCGATCGCGCGGCGGCGGAACCACGTGGACCAACGTGGTGGCGGCGTGCCTGCGCTGCAACCTCCACAAGGGCAACCGCACCACCGACGAGGCGGGGATGGTGCTCGTCCGGACGCCGGCGCACCCGCAGTTCCTCTTCTCGATCCATCTCCTCCGTCACCCCCACGCGTCCTTCTTCCTGGACGCCTGGCGAAAGTACCTCCACGCAGTCCCGTCGGCCCTTCCCTCGGGCGCCTGAGCGCCCCGCGACCCTGCTCCGGGCCCGGTAGGCGAGCGTGCCACCGTTCCGCCTGGTATCCGACTATCTGCCCAAGGGTGACCAGCCCGGGGCCATCCAGCAGCTGAGCGACTGGATCGCCGCGGGGCGGCCCCACAGCACGCTCCTGGGCGTGACGGGATCGGGCAAGACCTTCACGGTCGCCTCGGTCATCGAGCGGCTCCAGCGGCCGACGCTCGTCATGTCTCCCAACAAGACGCTGGCCGCCCAGCTGTACAGCGAGTTCCGCGCGTTCTTCCCGGAGAACGCCGTCGAGTACTTCGTCTCCTACTACGACTACTACCAGCCCGAGGCGTACATCCCGCAGTCGGACACGTACATCGAGAAGGACGCCCTCATCAACGACGAGATCGACCGGATGCGCCACTCGACGACCAGGTCCCTCTTCGAGCGGCGCGACGTGGTCATCGTGGCGTCGGTCTCGTGCATCTACGGCCTCGGCTCGCCCGAGACCTACCACGGGATGCACCTGTCGGTGGCCGCGGGCGACGAGCGGGATCGGGACGACATCCTGCGGCAGCTGGTGGCGCTCCAGTACGAGCGGAACGACTACGACTTCCACCGCGGCACGTTCCGCGTCCGCGGGGACGTGGTCGAGATCTTCCCCGCGTCGGACGAGAGCGTGGCGCTCCGCATCGAGCTGTTCGGCGACACGGTCGAGGCCGTCCACCGCATCGATCCCCTGAAGGGCCAGATCCTCGAGCGCGTGGACCGGGCGGTGGTGTACCCGGCCAGCCACTACGTGACGCCGGCGGAGCTGCTCGAGACCGCGATGGACTCGATCAAGGTCGAGCTGACCGAGCGCCTGACCTACCTCCGGAGCCAGAACCGCCTGCTCGAAGCGCAACGGCTCGAGCAGCGAACCCTGTTCGACCTGGAAATGCTCCGCGAGATCGGGTACTGCCACGGCATCGAGAACTACTCCCGGCACCTGGCCGGCCGGCGGGCGGGGGAGACCCCGGCGACGCTGATCGACTACCTGCCCAAGGACGCCCTGGTGGTGATCGACGAGAGCCACGTGGGCGTGCCCCAGCTCCGCGGCATGCACCACGGCGACCGGTCGCGCAAGGAGGCGCTCGTCGAATACGGGTTCCGGCTGCCGTCGGCGTTCGACAACCGGCCGCTCACGTTCGACGAGTTCACGGCGGCCGTCGGCCAGGTGCTCTACGTCTCCGCGACCCCCGCGGCGTACGAGCTCGAGAAGGCCGAGGGCGCCGTGGCCGAGCAGATCATCCGGCCGACCGGGCTCACGGACCCCGCCATCTCGGTACGCCGGGCCGGCGAGCAGGTGGACGACCTCATGGAAGAGATCCGCGCCCGCGCGGAGCGGGGGGAGCGCGTCCTGGTGACGACCCTCACCAAGCGGATGGCGGAGGATCTCACCCAGTACTACCTCCAGATGGGCCTCCGGGTGCGCTACCTCCACTCCGACATCGACACGCTCGAGCGGGTCGAGGTGATCCGGGACCTCCGGCTCGGCAAGTTCGACGCCATCATCGGCATCAATCTCCTGCGCGAGGGGCTCGACATCCCCGAGGTGTCGCTGGTCGCCATCCTCGACGCCGACAAGGAGGGGTACCTCCGCTCCGCGACCTCGCTGGTCCAGACGTCCGGGCGCGCGGCGCGCAACGTGCGCGGCGAGGTGATCATGTACGCGGACAAGGTCACCGACTCGATGCGCACCGCGCTCGGCGAGACCGACCGCCGCCGCGTGCTCCAGGCCGCCTACAACGCCGAGCACGGGATCACGCCGGAGTCCATCCGGACCGCGATCCGCGACGTGCTGCGCTCGGTCGAGGAGCGCGACTACTACACGGTCGAGGCGGAGGCGCCCGACGAGCGCTTCGAGTCCATGGAGGCGCTCGCCGAGGCCGTCAAGCGGCTCGAGGGCGAGATGCGCGAGGCGTCGAAGCGCCTGGACTTCGAGCAGGCGGCCGAGCTCCGCGATCGCCTGCGCGCCCTCCGCAAGCGCGACCTGTCCGCCCGCGGCTGACACTCATCCCGCCCGATCCGCCTCGCTGCTGGGCCCTCGCCGGCTGGCCCGCCCGTGTCTCGATGCGGGTAAGATCATGAGGACTGGAGCGGGGGACGCGCGCGATGGACCTCACCGAAAAGCTCGAGCGGCTGCCCGACCGGCCCGGGGTCTACCTCTACAAGGACGCCAAGGGCCAGGTCGTCTACGTGGGCAAGGCGGCGTCCGTCCGGGCCCGCGTCCGCTCCTACTTCCAGGCCTCGAGGGCGCGGGACGCGAAGACCGACGCGCTGGTCGACCACATCGCCGACGTCGACTACATCGTGACGGCCAACGAGCTCGAGGCGCTCATCCTCGAGTCGAACCTGGTCAAGCGCCACCGGCCGCGCTACAACATCATCCTCCGCGACGACAAGCACTATCCCTTCCTGAAGCTGACCACGAACGAGGCGTTCCCGCGCCTCCTCGTGGCCCGCCGCGTCCAGAAGGATGGCGCGACCTACTACGGGCCCTTCTACCCGGCCACGGCGCTCCGGGAGACCCTGCGCCTGATCCGGGCGCTGTTCCCCCTCCGAACCTGCAGCATCAAGATCGACGGGACGGCGGCGCGGCCGTGCCTCCAGTACTACATTCACCGCTGCAACGCCCCGTGCACCGGCCAGGAAACGGGCGAGGGCTACGCGCGGACGGTCGCCGACGTCGAGACCTTCCTGGAGGGCCGGGACGAGGACCTCGCTCGCCGGCTCACGGCGGAGATGGAAGAGGCCGCCGCCCAGGAGAAGTTCGAGCGGGCGGGCATCCTCCGCGACCAGGTCCAGGCGCTGAACACGGTTCGCGAGCGCCAGAAGATCATCTCGGTCGAGCCGGAGGACCAGGACATCCTCGGGCTCGCCCGCCAGGGCTCCGAGGCCTGCGTCCAGCTCTTCTTCGTGCGGCGAGGGCGCCTCCTCGGCCGCGAGGCCTTCTTCCTGGACAAGCTGGGAAGCGCGACGGACGGCGAGCTCCTGTCGGCCTTGCTCCGGCAGTTCTACTCGAAGAGCGTCGTGCCGCCCCGCGAGATCCTGCTCTCGACCGACGTCCCCGAGGAGGCGCTCCTCGGGGAGTGGCTGGCGCAGCTCCGCGAGGGCAAGGTCGAGCTCCTCGTGCCGCAGCGCGGGCGGAAGCGCGAGCTGGTGGCCATGGCGGAGGAGAACGCCGCGCTCGCGCTCCAGACCCACCTCCTGGCCCGGTCCAGCCGCCGCCAGGTCGTCGCCGAGGACCTCCGCCGGGCCCTGAGCCTCCCGGACACGCCCCACCGGATCGAGGGGTTCGACATCTCGAACCTCCAGGGGCAGGAGGCCGTCGGCTCCATGGTGGTCTGGGAGGCCGGCGACATGAAGAAGGACGACTACAAGCGCTTCAAGATCCGGACCGTCCCCGCCGCCGACGACTTCGCGATGATGGCGGAGGTCCTGCGCCGGCGCTACGGGAAGGCCCTCGAGGAGGGCGGCGTGCTGCCCGACCTCATCCTGCTCGACGGCGGCCGCGGCCAGCTGAGCGCCGGCTCCCGCGTCCTGGAGGAGCTCGGGCTCGACTACCTCCCCATCGTCGCCCTGGCCAAGCGCGCGGAGGAGGTCTACCACCCGGCGAGCCTCCACCCGCTGGTCCTCGACCTGGCATCACCCGCGCTGCAGGCGCTCCAGCGGATCCGCGACGAGGCACACCGCTTCGCGATCACCTACCACAAGAAGCTCCGCCAGAAGCGCGCGCTGGTCTCCGTGCTCGACCAGATCCCCGGCGTCGGCCCGACCATCCGGACGAACCTCCTGAAGGCCCTCGGCTCGGCGCGCCGGGTGCGGGCGGCCTCGGTCGCGGAGCTCGCCTCGGTGCCGAAGGTGACCCCGAAGCTCGCCCAGCGCATCCACGTCTTCTTCCACCCGCAGGCGGAGGAGGGCGGGGAAGGAGGAGTCCCGGCACCTCCTGCCGGGCCGAGCCTTGCATCGTGAGGAGATATCTGCTAAATATGCATGGACATTGATCGGAGGAGGCACGAGCGACCCGTGACCCAGGACCGGCCCGAGCACTATCCATTCCGGGAGATCGAGTCGAAATGGCAGGCCTCCTGGGAGGAGACCGGCCTCTTCCGGGTCCGCGAGGAGCCGGGCCGGCCCAAGTTCTACTGCCTCGCGATGTTCCCGTACCCCTCGGGCCGCATGCACATGGGGCACGTCCGGAACTACGCCATCGGCGACGCGATCACCCGCTACAAGCGGATGCGCGGGTACAACGTCCTCCACCCGATGGGATGGGACGCCTTCGGGCTCCCCGCCGAGAACGCGGCCATCGACAACGGCGTGCATCCGGCCGTGTGGACGTACGAGAACATCGCCACCATGAAGGCGCAGATGAAGACGCTCGGCATCTCGTACGACTGGGACCGCGAGATCGCGACGTGCGATCCCGAGTACTACCGATGGGAGCAGCTCATCTTCGTCAAGATGTTCGAGCGGGGGCTCGCCTATCGGAAGAGCGCGCGCGTCAACTGGTGCCCCAGCTGCCAGACGGTGCTCGCCAACGAGCAGGTGGAGGCCGGCCGCTGCTGGCGCTGCGACTCCGAGGTCGTCACGAGGGACATCGAGAGCTGGTACTTCAAGATCACGGCGTACGCGGAGGAGCTCCTCGAGTGGTGTGACCGCCTTCCCGGGTGGCCGGAGCGCGTCCTCACGATGCAGCGCAACTGGATCGGCAAGAGCGAAGGGGCCGAGTTCGACCTCCCCGTCGCCGGGCACCCCGGCCTCGCGATCCGCGTCTTCACGACCCGCCCCGACACGTCGTTCGGGATGACCTACGCCGTGCTCGCCCCCGAGCACCCGCTGGTGGACCAGCTCATCGCCGACCCGCGCGAGGGGGCCGCGGTGGCGGCCTTCCGGGCCGAGGTCGCGCGCGAGACCGAGATCGAACGGCTCGCCACCGACCGGCCCAAGCGAGGCCTGCGCCTCCAGGCGCGGGTGGTCAATCCGTTCAACGGCGCGGAGGTCCCCCTCTTCCTCGCCGACTACGTCCTCATGGGCTACGGCACCGGCGCCATCATGGCCGTCCCCGGCGAGGACCAGCGCGACTGGGACTTCGCCAAGGCGCACGCGCTCCCCATCGTCGAGACCGTGGAGCGCCCGCCGGGCTTCGCGGGCGAGGCGTACTCGGGGGACGGGGTCAAGATCAACTCCGGCTTCCTCGACGGTCTCACGGTCGCCGAGGCGAAGCGGAAGTCGATCGACTGGCTGGTGGCGCAAAGCCTCGGCGTCGGGAAGGTGAACTACCGGCTTCGGGACTGGGGCATCAGCCGGCAGCGCTACTGGGGGGCCCCGATCCCCATCGTGTACTGCCCGAAGGACGGGACGGTGCCCGAGCGGCCGGAGCGGCTTCCGGTCGTGCTGCCGCAGGACGTCCAGATCACGGGGAAGGGCGGCTCGCCGATCGCCGACGTGCCGGGATTCGTCAACACGACCTGCCCGCGTTGCGGGGGGCCGGCCCGGCGCGAGACGGACACGATGGATACCTTCGTGGACTCCTCGTGGTACTTCCTGCGGTTCTGCTCGCCTCGCCACGTCGGCGGGCTCGCCGAGGCGGATGCGGTGCACTACTGGATGCCCGTCGATCAGTACACGGGCGGCATCGAGCACGCCATCCTCCACCTCCTCTACGCCCGCTTCTAC
The DNA here is from genome assembly GCA_963812945.1 of uncultured Candidatus Rokubacteria bacterium. Taxonomy (GTDB): domain Bacteria; phylum Methylomirabilota; class Methylomirabilia; order Rokubacteriales; family DASRDR01; genus DASRDR01. The sequence goes on from CAWEXD010000008.1 coordinate 1,485,213, forward strand.
ACCAAGGTCCTCCGCGACCTCGGCTACTTCAAGCTGGACGAGCCGTTCCAGCGGCTGTTCACCCAGGGCATGGTGGTCAAGGACGGCGCCAAGATGTCGAAGTCCAAGGGCAACGTCGTGAGCCCCGACGACTTCATCATGACGTACGGCGCCGACACGGGCCGGGTCTTCGAGCTCTTCATGGCGCCGCCCGAGAAGGATCTCGAGTGGAGCGACCAGGGGGTGGAGGGCGCCTTCCGGTTCCTCAACCGCGTGTGGCGCTTCTTTCAGACGAACCGGGCGGCGGTTGCCGGGGCCGGTCCTCGGCCTGCCGACCTCTCGGCCGCGGGCCGCGCCTTTCGCCGCACGGTCCACGAGACCATCCAGCGCGTCACGGCGGACATCGAGGACTTTCACTTCAACACCGCCATCAGCGCGCTCCACGAGCTCGTCAACGCGACGCACGCCTACGCGACGGAGTCCCTCGACCGGGCCGCGGCCGAGGAGCGGGCGAGCCTCCTCGCCGAGGCCATCGACACCCTCGTGCGTCTGCTGGCCCCGTTCGCGCCGCACCTGGCGGAGGAGCTCTGGGAGCAGCTCGGCCATCGCGACAGCGTGTTCCGGGCGTCCTGGCCCGCCGCCGACGCGGCCGCCCTCGAGCGCGAGGCCGTCCAGGTCGTGGTGCAGGTCGACGGCCGGGTGCGCACGCGACTCGTCGTCCCGCCCGAGATGGCCGAGGACCGCCTCCGGAGCGAGGCGCTCGCCGACGAGAAGGTGCAACCCTGGCTTCGGTCGCGCGAGGTGGCCCGGATCGTCGTCGTGCCGGGTCGGCTCGTCAACATCGTGACTCGGGGCACGGAGAGCCCGGCATGAGCAGGCGCTCCCGCACCGCCCGTGTCGTGGGCGCGCTCCTCGCGTCGGTCGCCGTCTCCCTGGCGCTCGGCGGATGCGGCTACTCGCTCCGGACGAGCATGCCGGCCGGAATCAACAGCATCCACGTCCCGGTCCTGGTGAACCGCACCCAGGAGCCCGGGATCGAGGACTTCATCACCCAGGCCCTGACCCAGGCCGTGGTCCAGAGCGGCCGGGTCCGCATCGCGGCCAACGCGCGTGAGGCGGACGCCGTGCTCGAGGGCTCCATCGTCGAGTACCGGCTCGTCTCCCTCGCCTTCGACCGCAGCGCCAACGTCACCGCATACCGGCTGATCATCGGGCTTGCCCTGACCTTCAAGAACCTCAAGGAGAACAAGGTCCTCTGGAAGCAGGACCGGATCGAGGAGCGGGCCGACTTCCAGGTGGCCGGTCAGGTGACGCAGACGCTCGCGCGCGAGAACGAGGCCGTCCAGCGGGCGGCCGTGGACGTCGCGCGGGCGATCGTCAGCTTCGCCTTCGAAGGGTTCTGAGCTGGAGGTCACCGCCCTCCTCCGCGACGCGGCGGGGGGGCGTGTCCCTCCGCTCCTGCTCCTCCATGGGCCGGAGCCGCTCCTGCTCGACGAGCTGGTCGAGCGCCTGACCCGGACGCTTCTCGCCGACGATCCGGCCGCCGCCTGCAATCGCGAGGTCCTCCACGCCGATCAGCTGGCGCCCGACGCGCTGATCGCGGCGGGTGGATCGCTGCCGCTCTTCGCCGGGCGCCGCCTGATCCTCGTCCGCGGGGTGGGCGACCTGGCGGCCAAGACCGCCGACCGGCTGCGCGACGCCCTCGCCGAGGCGAGACGGGCGCCGGCCGGGTGGCCCGTGGAGGGCACGACCGTGCTCCTCGTGGCCGCCGGCGCGGACCGGCGGTCGGCCGGCCTGCGGGTCCTCCCGGAAGGCGATCAGGTCGAGGTACGCGCCCCGGCGGGTCGCGCCGTGCTCGGGTGGCTCAGGGAGCGGGCGCGCGGCGCCGGGCTCGACCTGGCGCCTGAGGCGGCCCAGGCCCTCGTGGACCTGGTGGGCGAGGACTTGGGGCGGCTGGCGGCCGAGCTCGAGAAGGCCGGGCTCTACGCGGCCGAGGACCGCGGGGTGTCCGAGGAGGCGGTGAGGGCGCTCGCGGGCCAGACGCGCGCCCGCCAGTACTGGGAGCTCACGCAGGCCCTCGAGGAGGCCCGGCGCCCCGACGCCCTCCGGCTGACGGCCGAGCTCCTCGAGTCCGGCGACGAGCCGCTCATCCTTCTGGCGTGGGTGGTCGGGTACCTCCGGGACCTCTGGCGCGTGCTTCCCGCGGCCGCCGCCGGCGCCGACGTCCGCGAGGTCGCCCGGGCCCTGCCGCGCCGCCGTCCGGACTTCGCGGTCGAGCGCCTCGCCGCGCGCGCCCGGACGGTGGGGATCCGCGGCGTGGCACGGGCCGCCGAGCGGTGCTTCGAGGTGGAGCAGGCGCTCAAGACGGGGGCCGGGAGCCCCCGCGCGCTCCTGGCCTGCCTGGTCGCCGAGCTAGCGGGTTAGCGGCTCGAGAGGGCGTTGAGCTGACGCGTGAGGCGGGACTTCTTGCGGGCCGCCGCGTTCCGGTGGATGACGCCCTTCGTGACCGCCTTGTCGAGGGTCTGGATGGTGCGGTGGAGCGTCTCTCGGGCCTGATCGGCCTGGCCGCCCTCGATCGCGGTGCGGGCGCCCTTGACGGCGGTCCGGAGCGTCGAGCGGACGGCCGCGTTTCGCACGCGGCGCTTCTCGTTCGTCCGGACGCGCTTGATCGCGGACTTGATGTTGGCCATCGGATCACCTCCTTGGCTGGGGCAGTTGGCGCGCATCGCCGCGACGGAACTGACCCCGCCGGGCAATGGCGCGAGTTCGGAGCGTACCGTGCGGCGCCGGGGCTGTCAAGGATCGCCGGCAGGCCCACAGGCCGAAGGCCGGCCGATCAACTCGCTCGGAACCAGGGTAGCCCAGTGAGCCCACCGGCCGAAGGCCGTCCGAGGGCAGCCCAGTGAGCGCGGACGACCCGATCGAGGTCGAGGCAACCGAGTTACCACCGCCGCCGCCCGTCGCGGGCGCCAAGCGCGCGGTCGCGCGGGCGGCGGCCGTGGTGGGCGCCGCGACCCTCTCCAGCCGGATCCTCGGCTTCGCGCGGGACCTCGTGATCGCGCGGGTCTTCGGCGCGGGGGTCGGGACCGACGCCTTCTTCGTGGCCTTCCGGCTGCCGAACCTGCTCCGCCGCCTGGTGGCGGAGGGCGCGCTCTCGGCGGCCTTCATCCCGGTGTTCACGGAGTACGCGACGACGCGCCCGCGGGCGGAGACTCGGCGGATGCTGCGGGCCGTCACCGGGCTCATGGTGCTGATCCTGGGCGCGGTGACCGTCGGCGGCATCCTGGTCGCGCCCTGGCTGCTCCGGATCATGGCGCCGGGCTTCTTCGCCAACCCGGCGGTGGGCGAGCTGACGGTGCGCCTCGCGCGCCTCATGTTCCCGTACCTCTTCCTCGTGGGGCTGGCGGCCGTGGCCATGGGCATCCTGAACGCGCATCGCCACTTCGTGCTCCCGGCGCTCTCGCCGGTGTCGCTGAACCTGGGCATGCTCGCGGGCGCGCTGGTGCTCGCGCCGCTTCTGCCCGAGCCTCTCACCGGGCTCGCGCTGGGCGTCCTCCTCGGCGGGGTCGGCCAGCTCCTCATGCAGCTCCCGGCGATCGGCGCCCGTGGCCTGCTCGCGCCGCCGTCCCTGGCGCTGCGCCACCCGGCGGTGCGCCGGGTCCTCACCCTGATGGCGCCGGTCGTCGTCGGGCAGTCGGCGGGCCACATCGGGACGGTGGTCAACACGATCATCGCGTCGTTCCTGGCCGCGGGGAGCGTGTCGTACCTCTACTACGCGGACCGGCTGGTCGAGTTCCCGCTCGGGGTCTTCGGCGTGGCCATCGCCACCGCGGTGCTCCCCACGCTCTCGGAGCAGTCCGCGCGCCGTGACAAGCGGGCGCTCCGCGAAACGCTCTCGTTTGCCTTGCGCCTGACCGCGTTCGTCAGCCTTCCGGCCGCGGTGGGCCTCTACGTCCTGTGCGAGCCGATCGTGCGCGTCCTCTACGAGCGCGGCCGCTTCGGCCCGGTCGAGACCGCGGGCACGGCCGCCGCCGTGGCCATGTACGCGCTCGGCATCGTCGGGCTGACGGCCACCAAGGTCGCGGTCCAGGCCTTTTTCGCGCTCGGCGACACGCGCACGCCGGTGAAGGTGTCCATCGGCGCGATGACGGTCAACTGCGCGGTCGCCGCCGCGCTCGCCGGACCGCTGGGGCACGTGGGGCTGGCGGTGGCCACCTCCGTCTCGGCCACCGCCAACGCGCTGGTCCTCACCATCCTCCTCCGCCGGCGGCTGCCCGGACCGCCCGTCCCCGGCGCCCGCCGCGCCTGGCTCCGGACCGTGCTCGTGTCCGCCGGCCTCGCGCTCGGGCTGTGGACGGTCTGGCGGCTCTGGCCACCGCCGCCGGGACGGCTCGACGAGACGGTGTGGCTCGGGACGGTGATGATCGGCGCCACCCTCGCGTACGTCGGCTGTCACGCCGCGCTCGGCGCCGAGGAGGTGCGTCTCGCGTGGGGCGCGCTCGTGCGGCGGTCGCGTCGGAGTTCCTTGCGCCGCCGGGAGACGCGTTGATATACTTTGCCGAGACGCGACTACATGCGGGCCCTGCTGCAGCGCGTGACCGGAGCCTCGGTCGAGGCGGATCGCCAGGTGATCGGCAGCATCGACCGGGGGCTCGTCACCCTGCTCGGCATCGCGGCCGGTGACGGACCGGACGACGTCCGCTACCTCGCCGACAAGATCCTCAATCTCCGCATCTTCGACGACGAGCAGGGGAAGTTCCACCACTCGATCGTCGAGACCGGCGGAGGGTGCCTCCTGATCTCCCAGTTCACCCTGCTCGCCAACACGCGCCGCGGACGGCGCCCCGATTTCCTCGGAGCGGCGGCGCCCGAGGTGGCCGCGCCGCTCGTTCAGGACGTCGCCGAGCGGCTCCGGGGAGGCGGGGTGCCGGTGGTCGAGGGCCGCTTCGGCGCGCGCATGCTCGTCCGCCTCGCCAACGACGGCCCCGTGACGATCCTCCTCGACTCCCGGGAGCGCGCGTGAGGGCGAGCGCGGCGGCCGCGCGGACCGGGGCCCTGGCGGACGAGTTCCTCGAGCGGCTTCGCGTCGAGCACGGGAGCTCCGCCCTGACGATCACGGCCTACCGGCGCGACCTCGCCCGGCTCGGCGACTTCCTCCGGACCAGGCGCCGGACCTTCGAGACGGCTCGGCCGGACGATCTGGTCGCCCACCTGGAGGTGCTCCGGCGCGCGGGGCGAAGCCCCCGCACGCTCGCCCGCGGGCTGGCCGCGATCCGCGGTCTCTACCGATTCGGCCGAAGCGCGGGGCTTCTCGGGAGCGATCCGGCGGCACTGCTCGACACCCCGCGGCTCCCGCGGCGGCTCCCGCGCGCGCTCTCGAAGGCGGACGCCACGAGGCTCGTCGAGGCCCCGGGGGAGGGCAGCCCCCGGGCCAGGCGGGACCGCGCCATCCTGGAGCTCCTGTACGGCTCGGGGCTCCGCGCGTCCGAGCTGGTCGGGCTCCGCCCCGCGGACGTGGACCTCCAGGCCCAGATCCTCATCTGCCGGGGCAAGCGGGACCGGCAGCGGCTGGTCCCGGTCGGCGACGCGGCGCGCCGCGCCCTGGCGGCCTACATGGAGCGCGCCCGCCCCGGCCTGGTCCGCAGCAGGGACCCCGGGGTGCTCTTCGTCAACGCGCGGGGCGGCGCCCTCGGCCGGCGGGGGCTCTGGCGGATCGTCCGCGGCTACGCGCGGGGGACCGGGGTGCGCGGGGGATATCCCCACGCGCTCCGGCACTCGTTCGCGAGCCACCTCCTGGAGGGGGGCGCCGACCTCCGTTCGGTCCAGGCGCTCCTCGGGCATACCGACATCGGCACGACCGAGATCTACACGCACCTCCCGACGGACGCCGTGCGCCGGCTCTACCGCCAGTTCCACCCGCGGGCCTGAGGATGGCGCCAGGCGGCCCCCGGGCAAGACGGCGCATGGGATGAGCGGGAGCGCCGCCGTGGTCGTCCGCCGGACGAGCTACCCCCAAGTCGATCCTCGCGCGGCCGGGCTCATGCACCCGGCCCTCGTCCTGGTACCCGCGCGCGTCACGGTGGGCGACGCCCTCCGTCTCGCCGAGCGGCGGCGCGCGCGGCTCGTCGCCGCCCGGGTGGGTCCAGGCTGGGCCGGCGCCACGCAGGAGACGCTCGGGCGCGCACGCGATCTCGGTCTCCGGGAGGCGCCGCTCCTCGCCGTCCTGTGGAACACGGTGCTCCTGGCTCCCAATACCCCCGAGGTCGTGGTCCGGCGCCGGCTCGGGCCCGATCGGCCCTTCGTGCTGGTCGCGGGCTCCCGAGGGCCCGCGGGCGTCATCTTCCGGGAAGCCCCGCTGCCGGCAGGCCTCCCGCTTTCCGTTGCCGCGCGACTCGAGCGCCTCGACGTGCGGGAGCGCGAGGTCGTCCGGATCGCGGGGACGCTCGGGGATGCCCTCGGCCTCCGCGTCGCCGCCGTCGGCGGGCTGGTCCGGGATCTCCTCCTGGATCGAATCCGGGCGCGGACCGACCTCGACCTCGTCGTCGAGGGGAGCGCCGCCCCGGTGGCGCACCGGCTCGCCCAGAGCCTCTCCGGACGGACGGTCGAGCACGCCGCCTTCCTGACGGCGACCGTGACGCTCCCGGACGGCCGCCGGATCGACCTCACGACCGCGCGCCGCGAGTCCTACCGGGCGCCGGGCGCCTTGCCCTCCGTCGAGCCCGCGTCGCTCGCCGACGACCTCGCCCGGCGAGACTTCTCGCTGAACGCGCTCGCGATCCGGCTGGACCAGGGCGCCTGGGGCCGCCTGGTCGACACGACGGGCGGGCTCCTCGATCTCCGGGCTCGGCGGATCCGGATCCTCCACCCCTGCTCGTTCCTGGAGGACCCCACGCGCATCCTGCGCGCGGCGCGCCTGGCCGCGCGGCTCGGCTGCCGGATCGACGGCACGACCCGGCGGCTGGCCATCCAGGCCGCCCAACTCGACGTCTACCCGGCCCTGTCGGGCGATCGACTCCGCGCCGAGCTCGAGCTCATCCTGGCGGAGCGCCGTCCCGCCGCCGCCCTCCGCGAGGCCGGCCTCCTCGGCGCCCCGAGCCTCTTCGGCAGCGCAATCCGGGACCCTGCCATCCGGCCCGTTCGATTCGGCGGTCGCGGAGCCCGCCTGCTCGAGGCCACGCTCGCGCCCCCGGCCCGCGAGACCCTCGGACCGGCCGCGCCGATCGCGCTCGCCCTCCTCGCGCTCGCGGGCGGCGACGCGCGCGCCGAGGCCTGGGCGGGACGGCTCGCCCTCCCGCCGGCGGTGCGCGACGAGATCCGCCAGGCCCGACAGGACGCCCCGGGGCTCCTCGCCCGACTGGCGCGCGCCCGAGGGCCGGCCGCGGCGTTCACGATCCTGGAGCGCGCCCCGGAGCTGACGCTGGCCTGGGCCCGGAGCCTCGCGGGCGCCGGCAGGGCGCGCGGCCATCTGGACGCGCATCTCCGGCGATGGCGCCGGCTTTCGCCGCTGGCGACGGGGGATGACCTCGCCGCGCTCGGCATGTCGCCAGGGCCGGCGATGGGAGCGTTCCTGAGAGAGCTCCGGGCTGCCCAGGCCGCAGGACGTGTCCGAAGCCGGGCTGGTGCGTTACGCTGGCTCAGGGGCGCCGTCGCCCGGGGCCGCGAGCGCGGGGAAGCATCGCTCACCCGACCGGGTAGGAGAGGAGGCTGATCGTGCCGACCAAGTACGTGTTCGTGACGGGCGGGGTCGTCTCGTCGCTGGGCAAGGGCCTGGCCGCCGCCTCCATCGGCTGTCTCCTGGAGGCGCGCGGCTTCCGCGTCACGCTCCAGAAGATGGACCCCTACATCAACGTGGACGCGGGGACCATGAGCCCCTACCAGCACGGGGAGGTCTTCGTCACCGACGATGGCGGGGAGACCGACCTCGACCTCGGCCACTACGAGCGATTCACCCGCGCGCGGATGACGCGGGACCACAACGTCACGACCGGCAAGGTCTACCACTCGGTCATCTCGCGCGAGCGCCGCGGTGACTACCTCGGGCGCACCGTCCAGGTGATCCCTCACATCACCGACGAGATCAAGGCGTCGATTCGCCGGGTGAGCGAGGACGTCGACGTCCAGATCGTCGAGATCGGCGGCACCGTCGGCGACATCGAGGGCCTCCCGTTCCTCGAGGCGGTCCGCCAGCTCAAGAAGGACGTCGGGCGCGAGAACGTGATCTACATTCACCTCACGCTCGTGCCCTTCATCAAGGCCTCGGGCGAGCTCAAGACCAAGGCCACCCAGCACTCGGTGAAGGAGCTGCGGGCGATCGGGATCCAGCCCGACATCGTGCTGTGCCGGACGGACCGCTTCCTGCCACCGGCGATCAAGTCGAAGATCGCGCTGTTCTGCGACGTGGACGAGGAGGCGGTCATCACCGCCAAGGACGTCGAGACGATCTACGAGGTGCCCCTCGTCTTCCACCAGGAGGGCCTCGACGAGATCGTCGTGAAGCTCCTCGGGCTGCCGGCCGGCCCCATCGACCTGTCCCACTGGGAAGGCATGGTCCGGAAGATCAAGCAGCCGGCCCAGACCACCCGGATCGCGGTCGTCGGGAAGTACGTCGAGCTCCGGGACTCGTACAAGAGCCTCGCCGAGGCCCTGACCCACGGCGGGATCGCGCACGACGCGCGGGTGGAGACGCGATGGGTCGACGCGGAGCAGCTCGTCCAGGACGGGCCCGCCGCGCACCTCGCGGGCGTCGACGGCATCCTGATCCCGGGTGGCTTCGGCGACCGGGGCATCCCGGGCAAGGTCGAGGCCACCCAGTACGCGCGTGAGCGCGGCGTGCCGTTCCTCGGCATCTGCCTCGGGCTCCAGTGCGCGGTGATCGAGTTCGCGCGGCACGTCGCGGGGCTCGCCGGCGCCAACTCGGCCGAGTTCGACGCCGGCACCCCGCACCCCGTGATCGACATCCTGCCGGAGCAGCGAACGATCGCGGACAAGGGCGGCACCATGCGCCTCGGGCTCTATCCCATCGCGCTCGCCGACGACTCGCTGGCCGCGCGCGAGTATGGCACGACGCAGATCGCGGAGCGCCACCGCCACCGCTACGAGGTCTCGAACGAGTACCGGAAGCTCCTCGAGAAGAACGGCTTCCGCGTCTCGGGCGTGTGGCCCGAGAAGCAGCTGGTGGAGATCGTCGAGCTCCCCGACCACCCCTGGTTCGTCGCCGGGCAGTTCCACCCGGAGTTCCGGTCGCGGCCCTGGGACCCGCACCCCCTCTTCGCCGGGTTCATCGGCGCGGCCCTCCGGCACGGTCGCCGGTGAGCCCCGGCGCCCGCCTCCTCGTCGCGCTCGCCCTCGTGGGAGGCGTCGGCACCCCGGCGCCCGGCGCGCCCCCGGGGCCGCCGTCGGTCTTCGAGGAGCGGACGTCGAGCGGCCCGACCGGACCGCGGGCCGACCCGGCGCTTCGGCAGCGGTTCCTCACCGAGTACCGGGGCATCGCGGCGGACGCCCGGCGCAAGGTGCTCGACGCCTGGATTCCCCGGCTCGGCGTCAGCGGGATGCTCGACGCCCTGGAGGAGGGGTTCCCGAGCTGTCACGACCACGCCCACGAGCTCGGGAAGGCGGCCTACGCGGCCTCGCGGAACATGGCGGGAGTGCTCCAGGCCTGCCAGACGCGTTGCGTCTCGGGGTGCATGCACGGCGTCCTCATGGAGGCGTTCACCGAGCGGCCCGGCTCGCTGCGGGACCGGATCGCGACCCTCTGCGACGGCGCCGCGTTCCGCCAGATCCACAAGAAGGGTGACTGCGTTCACGGTGTCGGCCACGGCGTCGCCTACGTGTCGGACTACGACGTGCCCCGAACGCTGGCGCTCTGCGAGGCGGTCGGGGACCGCCCCTACCAGTACTACTGCGCGTCCGGCGCCTACATGCAGATGTTCATGACGTTCCGGCGGCAGATCTCCGCGCGCGCCGACCACTATCCGTGCGACGAGGCGAAGCGCTTCGCCGCCGCCTGCTATCGCTACAAGGTCTTCTTCATGCTCGACCGCGCGGCCGCCCGCGGGGAAGGCCTCGACGCGGTGACGGCGGAGTGCCTCGCCCTTCCCGCCCGCGTCCAGCCCGCGTGCTTCCACGGGATCGGCCATGCCAGCGTCGGCGCGGTCGCCCAGACGCCGGCGCGGATCCGCGAGATATGCGAGAAGGGTCCCGCGCCGGCCCAGTGGCTCTGCATCCAGGGGGTCGTCGAGAAGCTCGCCGAGGGGGACGAGGCGGCCGCCCAGCGCGCGTGCGCCGAGCTTCGCGGGCGGAACTCGGACGTCTGCCGGGAGGCCGCGCGTAACAAGCTCTATGGGACCCAGAAGATCGGCCTCGAGCACTACTTCGTCGGCCGCTGACGGTCACCGCGCGCCGCCCGCCCCCGCGACGCGGGTCGTAGGCGTCGGCCCCGTCCAGATCGGCGGGGGCCGTCCGCTGGCGCTCCTCGCGGGGCCCTGTGCGATCGAGGACGAGGTCCACGCGCTCCGCACCGCCGAGGCTCTCGTGCGGATCGCCGGCGACGCCGGGGTGCCCTTCGTGTACAAGTCGTCGTACGACAAGGCCAACCGGTCGTCGGCCCGGTCGTACCGGGGACCGGGCCTGCCGGAAGGCCTGCGCATCCTGCGCCGGGTGCGGGAGGCGTTCGGCTGCCCGGTGCTCTCGGACGTCCACCAGGCGGCGGAAGTGGCGCCGGCGGCGGAGGCCCTGGACCTCCTGCAGATCCCGGCGTTCCTCTGCCGGCAGACCGACCTGATCCTGGCGTGCGCCCGGAGCGGCCGGCCCGTCAACGTCAAGAAGGGGCAGTTCATGGCGCCCTGGGACATGAAGAACGTCGTCGACAAGCTCCGGGGCGAGGGATGCGAGGACGTGCTCCTCACCGAGCGCGGCGCGACCTTCGGCTACAACAACCTCGTCGTCGACTTCCGGGGGCTCCGGGTGATGCAGGGGCTCGGCGTGCCCGTCGTCTTCGACGCGACCCACTCCGTCCAGCTGCCCGGCGGGGAGGGGACCCGGTCCGGCGGCGAGCGCCAGTACGTCGAGCCGCTGGCGCGGGCGGCCGTGGCCTTCGGGGTCGAGGCGGTGTTCATGGAGGTCCACGAGGACCCGGACCGCGCCCCGTCGGATGGGTCCACGATGCTCGCGCTGGCCCGGCTCCCCGGGCTCCTGCGGGAGCTCGGCGCCATCGAGGCCGCCCTCGGCGCCCCGCCATGAGCGACCCCATCGCCCCCGAGGACGTGCTGAAGGTCGCGCGCCGGGTGCTCGAGACCGAGGCCGAGGCGGTGCGCGCTCTCATCGAGCGCCTGGACGACCGATTCGAGCGGGCCGTCGGGCTCATCGAGACGTGCCGGGGCCGGGTCGTCGTAACCGGGATGGGCAAGTCGGGCCTCGTGGGCAAGAAGCTCGCCGCCACGCTGGCGTCGACCGGCACGCCGGCCTTGTTCCTCCACCCGGCCGAGGGGGTGCACGGCGACCTCGGGATGCTCGTGCGGGGCGACGTCGTGGTGGCCCTGTCCAACAGCGGCGAGACCGAGGAGCTCCTGGCGCTGGTGCCCGCCATCAAGCGCCTCGCGGTCCCGCTCGTGCTCCTCGCGGGGCGTCCCGCCTCGCGGCTCGCGCAGCTCGCGGATCTCGTGCTGGACGTCTCGGTCCGGGAGGAGGCGTGCCCCCTGAACCTCACGCCGACCTCCTCCACCGCGGCCGCGCTCGCGCTCGGGGACGCGCTGGCCATCGCGGTCCTCACGCGGCGGCGCATCGGCCCCGATGACGTGGCGCGGCTCCATCCCGGCGGCGCCATCGGCCGCGGACTGATCCGCGTCGCCGAGCTCATGCACCGGGGGAGCGAGGTCCCCACGGTCCCCGATTCGGCCCCCCTCGACGCCGTGATCCGCGAGATGAGCGCCAAGCGGCTCGGGTGCACCGGCGTGGTGGACGCCCAGGGCCGGCTCGGCGGCGTCGTGACGGACGGCGATCTCCGGCGGGCCATCGAGCGCGGCGGTGGCCGACTACCGGCCAGCGCCACGCTCGTCATGACGCGCCACCCGAAGACGGTCGGGCGGGACGAGCTGGCGGTAACCGCGCTCGAGCTGATGGAGCGCCACAGCATCACCCAGCTCTTCATCGTGGACGACACGGGCCGCCCGGACGGGGTCCTGCACCTCCACGACCTCCTCCGCGCGAAGATCGCCTGACCGGGGCGCGGGTCGCCACGGCGGCGGCCCGGGTCGCACCCGTGGTCCAGGGGGCCCGCGAATTTCACCGCAACGGTCGGCGGATAGCCGGGGCCGCCTGGCTTCGAACCCCCGGCCAGTCTTGTGCGTTTACTCCCGGCACGATTCGTGCTAGGGTGGGCGCCGTGCTGGGCGATCCGGCACGCTGAACGGCCATTCAATGCGTCGCCTGTCAACGGTCTTCCTCGCGTGCTTCCTGGCCGTGCTGGCCGGCCTGTCGGGCGTCGTCGCCTGGAAGGTCATCGGCCGCCGGGCCCCGGCGTCCGTCCGCCAGCCCCCCCAGCAGGCCGAGTACCAGATCAAGGACGTCGCCATCAACGAGACGCTGGACGGGAGCCTCCGCTGGACGCTCAACGCAGAGCAGGCGGAGGTCTACGATCAGCGCGGCATCACGGTGATGCGGAAGGTCGTCATCGAGGTGTTCTCGAAGGACGGCTCCTGGAAGGTCACCAGCGACGAGGGCACGCTCGAGAACACCAAGCGCGACGTCACCCTGACCGGGAACGTCGTGATCGTGTCGAGCGACGGCCTCGAGATGCGGGCTCCGACCTTGAACTGGCTCAATGCGCGCCGGGCCCTCTTCACCGAGGACCCGGTCGAGATCAAGCGGGAAGGCACGACGATCACCGGGCAGGGGCTCACCGTCCGCATGCAGGAGGAGACCGCCGCCATCAGCCAGAAGGTCCGTGTCGTGATCACGGACCGCACGAAGTCGAACCTCGCTATCTTCCCGAGGAGCAAGTCATGAGGCGCGCCGCCCTTGTCCTGACCGCCCTCGTGGCGCTCGGCTCGACCGGGTCGCCCCTGGCCCAAACCAAGGCGCCCACGCCCGCGCCCCGATCCGGGACCGGGACCAGCGCCCCGGCGGCCACTCCGGCGCCGGCCCCGAAGGCCCCGGCCGCGGCCAAGTCCGGGGGAGGAGGGGGAATCGGCCCCCGGTCGAACGCCCCGATCGTCATCGACTCGGACCGGATGGAGGCCTCCAAGCGCGACGGGCTCGTGGTCTTCACCGGCAACGTGGTCGCCAAGCAGGAGAACTCCGTCCAGACGGCGGACCGGATGGAGGTCTACCTCGACGACAAGGGCGAGCGGGTCCTCCGCATCATCTCGACCGGCAACGTCAAGATCGTGACCGAGGACTGCCGCACCGGCACCTCGCGCCGGGCCGAGTACTACGACGACGACCAGCGGCTCGTGCTCATCGGCGACGCCAAGGTGTGGCAAGAGGACAACGTCGTCACCGGCGAGCGGATCGTGATGTTCCTGGCCGACGACCGGAGCGAGGTCGAAGCCGGCCCGCAGGGCCGCGTGAAGTCGGTGTTCTATCCGAAGCGCGACGAGGAGAAGCAGGAGGCCTCGGCCCCTGCCAAGAAGGATGACAAGCGCCCTGGCGCCTGCGGGTAGAGGGACAGGGCGGAGGCGAGATGGGCCTCGAGGCGTCCGGCCTCGTGAAGACGTTTCGTCACCGCCGGGTCGTGAACAACGTGAACGTCAGCATCGAGCGTGGCGAGGTGGTGGGTCTCCTCGGGCCGAACGGCGCAGGCAAGACGACGACCTTCTACATGGTCGTGGGCCTGCTGACGCCGGACCAGGGGCGCATCCTCCTGGACGGTCGGGACATCACCGATCTGCCGATGTACCGGCGCTGCCGACAGGGGATCGGGTACTTGCCCCAGGAGTCGTCGGTCTTCAAGAAGCTCACGGTCGAGGAGAATCTCCTGGCGATCCTGGAGACCCTCGACGTCGGCCCCCGGGAGCGCCATGAGCGCCTGCAGGTCCTGCTGCGGGAGCTCAGCCTCGAGCATCTTGCGAAGCAGCGGGCGTTCACCCTGTCGGGCGGGGAGCGGCGTCGCCTCGAGATCACGCGGTGCCTCATCACGGCGCCCAACTACATCCTGCTCGACGAGCCCTTCACCGGCATCGACCCGATCGCCATCGCCGAGATCCAGGGCATCGTGGCCCGGCTCAAGCAGAAGGGGATCGGGGTGCTCATCACCGACCACAACGTCCGCGAGACGCTCTCGATCACGGACCGCTCCTACATCCTCTACGGCGGCCAGATCCTCGTGGCCGGCACCGCGCACGAGCTGGCCACCAACGAGAAGGCCCGCGAGATCTATCTCGGTGAGAAGTTCTCGCTCTAGCCTCCCGAGGGTCGGCCGGGCCGGTGCCGTCGGGGCGCGCCGCGCGCGGGCCGCCGCCGCGCCCCGCGGCGCCGGGTAAGGGACCACGCCGATGGCGATGGAAGCCCGCCTCTCGCTCCGCCAGACCCAGCGGCTCGTCATGACGCCGATGCTGCAGCAGGCGATCCACCTGCTCCAGCTCTCGACGGTGGAGCTGCAGGATCTCCTGCAGAAGGAGCTCGAGGAGAACCCGCTCCTCGAGGAGGCCCCGCCCGACGACGCCCCCGATCCCGATGCGCCGACCGAGCCCGACAGTCCGCGCGCCGAGGCGACGCCGGAGAGCCCGGCCCCCGAGGTGGGCGAGCCGGCCACCGACCTGCCGTTCGACATCTCGGAGGTGATCTTCGGGCCGCCGGAGGAGCGCACCCTGGTCCAGCAGGAGGAGCACGAGGAGACGCGGTTCGAGAACTTCGTGGGCACCCCGACCTCGCTGGCCACCCACCTGGATGAGCAGCTCCGGCTGAGCGCAGCCGAAGGCGACGTGCGGGCCGCCGCCGAGGAGATCATCGGCAACGTCGACGAGGATGGCTACCTGCGGGCGACCCTCGAGGAGATCTCCGAGAAGCGGAAGCTGCCGCTCGACGTCGTCGAGAAGGCGCTGATCTTCGTCCAGGGCTTCGACCCCCTGGGCGTGGCGGCCCGGGACCTCCGGGAGTGCCTCTTGATCCAGCTCCGCGCCCCCGGTCGGGAGCCGCCCGCCAGCCAGCTGGCCATCGAGATCCTGGAGCAGCACTTCGAGACCCTCCAGCGCTGCAAATACCCGGAGATCGCCCGCGCCCTCAAGATCGAGCAGGAGCGCGTGATCGAGGCCGTGCACGAGATCGCGACGCTCGAGCCGAAGCCCGGGCGCAGCTTCGCGCCGGTCGAGACCCGGTACGTCGTCCCCGACGTGCTCGTGAAGAAGGTCGGCGACGACTACGCGATCATCCTCAACGAGGACGGGATGCCGCGGCTCCGCATCAACTCCTACTACAAGAACGTCATCGGGCAGGGGGACGAGGCGCGCCGCTACGTCGAGGACCGCCTGCGCTCCGCGGTCTGGCTGATCAAGAGCATCCAGCAGCGCCAGAAGACCCTCTACAAGGTCACCAACTCCATCGTCCAGTTCCAGCGGGAGTTCCTGGACAAGGGGCTGCCGTACCTCCGGCCGCTGTCCCTCCGTGACGTGGCCGAGGATATCCGCATGCACGAGTCGACGGTCAGCCGGGTGACCACGAGCAAGTTCGTGGAGACGCCGCAGGGCGTGCTGTCGCTGAAGTTCTTCTTCCACAGCGGAATCGCCAAGACCCACGGCGACGAGGTCTCCTCCGTCAGCGTCAAGAAGATGATCGAAGACCTGGTCGCCAAGGAGGATCTCGCGAAGCCCCTGTCCGACCAGGACATCACGCGCGCTCTCCGCCAGGAAAGCCTGACCATCGCGCGCCGCACGGTCGCGAAGTACCGCGAGGAGCTCGGAATCCTGCCGTCCCACCAGCGCCGGCTCGCCGTGCGCAAGCGGGCCTGATCGCGAGCGTGGTCCTCCACGTCGCGGGTCACGGCGTCACCGTCTCGCCGGCCCTCCAGCGCCGGATCGAGGCGAAGATCGCCAAGGTCCAGCGCATCCTGCCACGACTCGTCGAGGCCCGCGTGGTCCTGACCACCGAGCGCTACCGGCATCTCGTGGAGGTCACGCTCCAGGCGAAAGGCCCCCCGTACCACGTCGAGGGGGCGGCCTCCGGCTTCCCCGCCGCGCTCGACCAGGCCCTGGCGCACCTGGAGGCGCAGGTCCTCCGGCGGAAGGAGCGCGTCACCGGCCACCAGAAGGCCCAGCGGTCGCGACGGCTGGCGGTCTTGCGGCCCGACACCGACGACGAGACGCCGGCGGCGCCTCGCCCGGGGGGGCGGCTTTCGGCGTCGCCGCCACCCAGGCTCGTCGTCCGCCAGACCAACGCCAAGCCGATGTCGCTCGAGGAGGCCGTCGACCAGCTGAGGCTCCGGAGCGACGGCCTCCTGGTGTTCCGGAATGCGCGGACTCGGGTGGTCAACGTGCTCCGGCGGCGCGACGACGGGACGGTGGAGCTTGTCGAGCCCACCGGGTAGGTCCGTCCGGGCCGAGCCCGAGACGGGCGAGCGGCTGCGTCTCATCATCATCACGGGTCTGTCCGGAGCCGGGAAGAGCTGGGCCAGCAAGTGCTTCGAGGACATGGGGTACTACTGCGTGGACAATCTGCCGACCACGCTGATCCCCACGTTCGCCGAGCTCTGCACCCACTCCACGCGGCGCATCGCGCGGATCGCGCTCGGCGTGGACATCCGGGAGCGCGAGTACCTCGCGCCGATCGTGGAAGTGCTCAGCGAGCTCCGCGCCGCCGGGCACCACACCGAGGTGCTGTTCCTGGAGGCGGCCGAGGAGGCCCTCGTGCGCCGCTACCACGAGACGCGCCGGCGCCACCCGGTGTCGTCGGGATCCCTGCTCGACGGCATCCGTGAGGAGAAGAAGCTCCTGGCGAACCTCAGGGAGCTGGCCGATCGCGTCATCGACACGTCCCAGATCACGGTCCACGAGCTCCGGCAGCGCCTGGTCGAGCTCTACGGCGAGGCGGCGTCGCCGGGGCTCAGCGTCAACCTCCTGTCGTTCGGGTACAAGTTCGGCGTGCCCTACGAGGCGGACCTCGTCTTCGACTGCCGGTTCCTCCCGAACCCCTTCTTCGTCGATGCCCTGAAGGCGCAGGACGGGCGGGCTCCGGCCGTGCGCCGGTTCGTGGTCGAGCAGCCCGATGGGCGGGAGCTGATCGCGCGGCTTCGGGACCTCCTCGGCTATCTCCTGCCGCACTATCAGCGGGAGGGCAAGGCCTACCTCACGGTGGCGGTCGGCTGCACCGGCGGGCGCCACCGGTCGGTCGCGCTGGTGGAGGAGCTGCGTGAACCCGTCGAGGCGCACGGCATCCCGGTCAACGTGACACACCGGGACGTGGACCGCGCGGGCTGACGCCCGGGCGGGGAGGAGCGTTCGCAGCGCATGGACATCTCGCCGGACCGGCTACCCGTGAAGGTCGACAAGCCCTGGGGATACGAGATCTGGTATGCGTGGACGGACCGCTACGTTGGCAAGATCCTGCACGTCAAACGCGGCGGGCGGCTCTCGCTCCAGTACCACCGCCAGAAGGACGAGTCGAGCTACCTCTTGCGGGGGCGCCTCCTCCTGACGAGGGGCCCGAGCGAGGACCGCCTCACCGTCACCGAGATCGGGGAAGGGTACGCGTGGCGGAATCGGCCCGGCGAGATCCACACGATCGAGGGAGTCGAGGACGCGGACGTCCTGGAGGTCTCGACCCCTGAGCTCGACGACGTCGTACGCCTGCGCGACATGTACGGCCGCGAGGGGACGAGCCGGCCCTGAGGGGCCGGGGACCGCGATGAGGCCCGGGCAGGAGCGACCGGGATCAGGAGCTCCTCCCTCGGCCCTCGGGCCGAGACCGGCGCGGCGGGGGCCCCGGGCGCCGTGGCGGTGGGGCGCCGCCCTCCTGGCGGGCCTCTCGGTCGTGGCCGCCCTCGGCATCGCCCCGGCGCGGGGGCAGACGCCCGCCGTGCCCCGGGAGGCGATCGAGGAGGTCATCCGGGAGTACCTCCTGAGCCATCCGGAGCTGATCATCGAGTCGATCCGGCGGGCCCAGCAGCGCGACCGCGAGGCCGCGCGGGCCCAGGGCCGGGCCGCCATCCTCGCCCATCGCCAGGCGCTGTCCCACGATCCGGACTCCCCCGTGGGCGGCGACCCGGCGGGCGACGTGACCGTCGTGGAGTTCTTCGACTACCGCTGCCCCCACTGTCGCCGCATGGTGCCCGTGATCAAGGCGCTCCTGACCGACGATCCCCGCGTGCGCCTCGTCTACAAGGAGCTGCCCATTCTCGGAGAAGAGTCGGTCCTCGCCGCGCGGGCCGCCCTCGCCGCGCGCGGGCAAGGCAAGTACCTCGAAGCCCACGACCGCCTCATGGCGGAGACCGGGCCCCTCACGAAGGCGTCGGTCGTCGCGGCCCTCGCGGCGATCGGCCTCGACCCGGAGCGCCTCCGCGCCGACATGGACGCGCCCGAGGTGGAGACGCTCATCCGGCGCGAGCTGGCCCTCGCCCAGGCGCTCGGCATCGATGGCACCCCGGCGTTCGTCGTCGGCGGCGAGCTCGTCGTGGGCGCGGTGGACCTCGGAACCCTCCGGGACCTGATCAGCCAGGCGCGCCGCGCGCCGTAGAGGCGTCGGCGCCTTGAGAGGCGCCGTGCCCCGTGCTAGAGTGGCGAGGTTACGGGCCCGCCCTCGGGGCGCCCGACTGCACGGCAGGCCAGCCAGGAGGACGCGATGGCGCACGACGAGTACATATTCACCTCGGAGTCGGTCACCGAGGGTCACCCCGACAAGATCGCGGACCAGATCTCCGACGCGGTGCTGGACGCGATCCTGACGGAGGATCCGCGCGGCCGCGTGGCGTGCGAGTCCCTCCTCACCACGGGCCTCATCGTCGTCGCCGGCGAGATCACGACCACCAGCCACGTGGACATCTCGGAGGTCGCGCGCCAGACCGTCCGGGACGTGGGGTACACGCGGGCCAAGTTCGGATTCGACGCCGAGACCTGCGGCGTGGTGGTGGCCGTCCACAAGCAATCACCGGACATCGCCCAGGGCGTCGACCAGGGCAGCGACAAGCTCGGGGCGGGCGACCAGGGGCTCATGTTCGGGTACGCGTGCAGCGAGACGCCGGAGCTCATGCCGGCGCCGATCTCGCTGGCCCACGGCCTGGTGCGCCGCCTGTCCGAGGTCCGGCGGGCGGGCAAGCTCCCGTACCTCCGGCCGGACGGCAAGTCGCAGGTGAGCGTCCGCTACGTGGACGGCAAGCCCGTACGGGTGGAGACGGTCGTCGTCTCGGCCCAGCACGCCCCGGACGTCCCCCACGAGCGCCTGCGCGACGAGATCATCGAGCACGTCGTGATGCCGATCCTGCCCCCGCACATGGTGGACCGCCGGCACCTGACCTGCCACATCAACCCGACCGGGCGCTTCGTCACGGGCGGCCCCATGGGCGACACGGGGGTCACGGGCCGCAAGATCATCGTCGACACGTACGGCGGCTCCTGCCCGCACGGGGGCGGCGCCTTCTCCGGCAAGGACCCCACCAAGGTCGACCGGTCGGCCGCTTACATGGCGCGGCACGTCGCCAAGAACATCGTGGCCGCCGGGCTCGCCGATCGGTGCATGGTCCAGGTGGCCTACGCCATCGGGGTGGTGGATCCGGTCTCGGTCATGGTCGAGACGTTCGGAACCGGGAAGATCGCCAAGAACCACCTGGAGCAGCTGATCCAGCGCCAGTTCGATCTCACCCCGGCGGGCATCATCGAGTACCTCGACCTTCGCCGCCCGATCTACCGGAAGACCGCCGCGTTCGGACACTTCGGACGGAGCGAGCCCGAGTTCACCTGGGAGCGCACCGACCGCGCCAAGGACCTCCGCGCCGACGCGGGGATCTAGGCGAGGGACCCGCCCCGATGAGCACGCCGCACGCCGTCATGGACATGTGGCTGAAGCTCGCGTCCATGGGCATCCGGATCGACGAGCTCACCCCGCGACAGCAGGAGTACCTGGCGTCCTGGACCCACGGGACCTGAGCCGGGTGCCCCCGGCCGCGCCGGATGTCGGCGCGCGCTGCGGCCCCGGCGGCTCCGCGCCTCCCGGGGGTGCTCGGCGAAGTGACGCATCGGCCGTGGATCTGCTCGAAGCCCCTCTCCGTACGCGCGTGAGTGCGCCGGACCGCGCTGCGGGGAGCCCGCCTCGGGCCGGCGTGCTCGTCGCCGTCACGCTGGCGGTCCTGACGGCTCTCCGGCTCGGGTTCCTCTTTTGGGGCGACCTCGACCTCTCACCCGACGAGGCTCACTACTGGGAGTGGTCCCGCCGGCTCGACCTCTCGTACTACTCGAAGGGGCCCCTGATCGCGTACCTCATCGCCGCGCTGACGGCGGTGCTCGGCTCGTCCGCGTTCGCCATCCGTCTGGGCGCCGTCGGCCTGAGCCTCGTCGGCGCGTGGGCGCTCTATCGGCTCGGCCGGGAGCTCTACGGGCGCCCGGAACCCGGCGCCCTGGCGGTGATCGGCCTCCAGATGACGCCGCTCGTCTGGGCGGGCAGTCTCTTCACCACGATCGACGCGCCGTTCGTCGTCGTCTGGACCCTCGCGCTCTGGGCCGGCCACCGGGCGCTCGGCGGAGGCGGCGTCGGCGCATGGCTCGGACTGGGACTCCTGGTCGGCGTCGGCAGTCTCGCCAAGTACACGATGCTGCTCTTCCTGCCAGGCCTGGCGCTCTACCTCTGGCGCGCCCCGGAGCACCGCCGGGCACTCAGGTCGTGGGGGCCGATCGTGGCGGCCCTCGCGGCGCTGGCGGCGTTCCTGCCGGTCATCGCCTGGAACGCCCGGGTCGGCTGGGTGTCGGCCCGCCACGTGGCCAGTCAGGGGAGGGGCGGGGGGCTGACGCTCGTCCATCTCGCGGAGTTCCTGGGCTCCCAGCTCCTGGTCCTCTCGCCGCTGGTCGGCGCGCTCCTGGGCTGGGGCCTCTGGATCGGCGTGCGGGAAGGTCTCGGGCGGCGCCGCGAGCCGTATCGATTCCTGCTTGCCTTCGCGGCGATGGTTCTGGGCCTCTACGTCCTGGTCGCGCTGCAGGGCAAGGTCCAGGCGAACTGGGCGGCCGCCGCCTATCCGTCCCTCGCGCTCGCGACGGCCGGTCTCCTCCTCGAGCGCCGGGCCGGCCTGGCCCCACAGGGACGCCGGGCCCAGGCGCGCCTCCTGGGCGCCGCCGCGGCGGTCGCCCTGGCGCTGAGCGCCATCGGCCACGTCACGGATCGCCTGGGGCTCTTGCCGGGGCTCGATCCCACGACGCGGCTCCGCGGCTGGGCCGAGCTCGGCCGCTCGGTCGGCGCCGCCGTCGACGCGATGCCGGATCCGAGCCGGACCTTCCTCGTCTCGGGCCGCTACCAGATCGCCAGCGAGCTCGCCTTCTACACGCCGGGACGGCCGCCCACGTATAATTTCAATCTGGGTCGTCGCCTCAATCAGTACGACTTCTGGGAGGGTCCCGACTCCCGGCTCGGATGGGACGCGGTGTACGTGGAGGCGGGAAGGCGCCCCCTCGACGAGGAGGTCCGCGCCGCCTTCGAGCGCGTCGACCCGCCGACCGTGGTCGAGATCATGCAAGGGAACCGCGTCATCCGGGTGTTCAGTCTCTTCCGCGCGTACGGGTTCCGTGGCGCGCCGAGTCCGGATGGGCCGGCTCGATTCTGAACCCGGTGGCGAGAGGCCTCGCGTGGGCGAGCGGCCGGCGGGAACGTCGCCCGCGCTCACCGTGGTGATCCCGGCCTACAACGAAGAGGCGAACGTCGAGTCCTGCCACCAGGAGCTCGTCGGCGTCCTGGAAGCACACGGCGCCGCGTTCGAGATCGTCTTCGTGGACGACGGCTCCACCGACGGCACCGCCGCCGCCCTCCGGCGGCTCGCACAGGGGGATTCCCGCGTCCGCGTCCTCCGGCTCCGGCAGAACGCGGGGCAGTCCGCCGCGCTGGACGCGGGCTTCCGGGCGGCTCGGGGGGGGATCGTCGTCACCATGGACGCCGATCTCCAGAACGATCCCCACGACATCCCGAAGCTTCTCGCGGCGCTCCCGGGCCACGACGCCGTCTGCGGGTGGCGGGTCGACCGGCGCGACCCCTGGACCAAGCGAATGGCCTCGCGCGTGGCCAACGTCGTGCGAGACCGCGTCACGCACGACGGGGTCCACGACACGGGCTGCTCGCTCAAGGTCTTCCGCCGGGAAGCGGTGCAGCGGTTGCGCCTCTACCGGGGCATGCACCGCTTCCTGCCGGCGTTGCTCCAGATGGAGGGCCTGCGGGTCGCCGAGGTGCCCGTGTCGCACCGGCCGCGGCAAGCCGGCGTCTCCAAGTACGGGAACTGGCAGCGCCTCTGGACCGGTCTCGCCGATCTGTGGGCGGTGCGCTGGATGGACCGGCGCCGCCTGCGCTACGAGGTCGAGGAGGACGGGCCGTGAGGCGGGCCGCGACGCTCCTCCTCCTGATCGGGGCGGCGGCGATCCTCGCCCTCGAGGCGGTGCCGTTCTACACGGACTGGCTCTGGTTCGAGGAGGTCGGGTACGTCCCCGTCTTCCTCCGGATCGCGGCCACCCGAGGCGCGCTGCTGATCGGGGTGGGGCTCGCGACCTTCGTGTTCCTCATGGTGAACCTCCGCATGGCCGTGCGGGCGCGGCCCCCCGACGTGTTCTGGGAGCTCGAGGAGCCGCTGGGCCTGCCGAGCCGCGTGGTCTTGGAGCCGGTCCTCCGGCGCCTCCTCAAGCCGGTGACCGCCGTGCTCGCGCTCCTGGTGGGCCTCTCGGCCAGCGGCAACTGGCAGACCCTCTTACTCTCCCGGCACGCGCAGTCGTTCGGGGTCACGGACCCCCTGTTCGGACGGGACGTCGGGTTCTACGTGTTCCAGCTGCCGCTCATGCAGCGGGCGCTCAGCTGGGCCTTCGGCATCCTGGTGCTCGCCCTCCTCGCGACGACGCTGGTCTACTTTCTCGGCCGGGTCCTGGTCCTGACGTCGCGCGGCCCGGTGATCACGGCGCGGGCGCGGGCGCACCTCCTCTGTCTCCTGTCCCTCCTCCTCTTCGCCAAGGCGATCGATTTCTGGCTCGACCGCTACGAGCTCCTGTACTCCCAGCGCGGGGCCGTGTTCGGCGCCACGTACACGGACGTGCACGCGACGCTGCCGGCGCTCCAGTGGCTGGCCGTCCTGACGGCGCTCTGCGGCATCACGGCGCTGATTCACGTGTTCCGGCGCAGCGCCCGCCCGGTCCTGGCCGGCCTTGCGGTGGTGGTGGTCGGCTGGATGGTCGGCGTGTGGGGATTCCCGACGCTCGTGCAGCGCCTGCGCGTCGCCCCCAACGCGCTCGTCGCGGAGAGCCCCTACATCGCCCACCACATCCGGATGACGCGGCGGGCGTTCGCCCTCGACCGGATCCAGGAGCGGGACTTCCCGGCCCGAGAGACCCTGACCGCCGCCGACCTGGCCCGCAACACGCCGACCCTCAAGAACGTGCGCCTGTGGGACCACGCGCCGCTCCTGGCCACGTTCGCCCAGCTGCAGGAGATCCGGACCTACTACCGGTTCGTCGACGTCGACAACGACCGGTACACCATCGACGGCGAGTACCAGCAAGTCATGCTGTCAGCCCGCGAGCTCTCGTACCAGAACCTGCCGCGCGACGTCCAGGGCCGGGACGCCGACCGGCAGTGGATCAACGAGCACCTCCAGTACACACATGGGTACGGTTCGGTCGTGGGTCCGGTGAACCGCATCACCGCGGAGGGGCTGCCGGAGCTGTACGTCAAGGACATCCCGCCCGTCTCCCGCACGTCACTCCGCATCACGCGCCCCGAGATCTACTTCGGCGAAGTCTCGAACGAGTACGTGTTCGTCCGGACACGCTCCCAGGAGATCGACTACCCCGCCGGCGACGAAAACGTCTACACGACCTACGCGGGGCGGGGCGGGGTGCCGGTCGGCTCCTTCTGGCGGCGTCTCCTGCTCTCCGTCCGGTTCGGCTCCTACCGGATCCTCCTCAGCCCCGAGATCACGCCGGAGAGCCGCGTGCTCTTCCATCGGCAGATCGGCGAGCGCGTGCGCCGGATCGCGCCGTTCCTCCGTCTCGACGCCGACCCGTACTTCGTGATCCGCGAGGACGGTCGCCTGGCCTGGATCCTCGACGGGTATACCGTCACCGACCGCTTCCCGTACGCGGAGCGTGTCGCCGGTCTCGGCAACTACGTGCGGAACTCGGTCAAGGTGGTGGTGGACGCCTACGAGGGGAGCGTGAGCTTCTACATCTCCGACCCCGAGGATCCGATCGTGCGCGCCTACGCGGCCGCGTTCCCGGGCCTCCTGGCGCCGATCGACACGATGCCGGCCGACCTCCGGTCGCACGTCCGGTATCCGGCGGGGTTCTTCGCCGTCCAGGCGCGCATGTACGCGACGTACCACATGCAGGACCCGCGCGTCTTCTACAACAAGGAGGACCTCTGGTCCGTCCCGCGGACGCCCGAGGGCGGCCGCGAGCGCGAGCAGGACCCCTACTACACGATCATGCGCATTCCCGGCGAGGCGCGCGAGGAGTTCGTGCTCCTCATGCCGTTCACCCCGCTCCGCCGCGACAACATGATCGCCTGGCTGGCCGCCCGCTCCGACGGCCCGAACTACGGGCGCTTGGCGGCGTTCCTGTTTCCCAAGCAACGGCTCGTCTACGGGCCCCGGCAGATCGCCGCGCGCATCGACCAGGACGCCGTCATCTCCCAGCAGATCACCCTCTGGAGCCAGCGCGGCTCGACGGTCCTCCGCGGGAGCCTCCTGGCGATCCCGGTGGAGGAGTCGCTGCTCTACGTCCAGCCCCTGTATCTGGCGGCAGAGAAGGGCTCGATCCCGGAGCTCAAGCGCGTGATCGTCGCCTACGCCAACCAGATCGCGATGGACGAGACGTTCGACGGCTCGCTCCAGGCGCTCTTCGGCCGCCGGCCGGCGGCGGCGGCGGCGCACGCGCCGGAGCCCCGGCCGCCGGGGCTCGCCGGCGACAGGGGAGGGCTGGTCGAGCGCGCATGGGAGGCCTGGACCCGTGCGCAGGAGGCGCTCAAGCGGGGCGACTGGGGCGCCTACGGCGAGGCGCAGCGCCGCCTCGAGGACGCCCTCAAGGCGCTCCGGGACCGCCCCGCCCGCTGACCCGGGTGCCGTCGGCGCCACCGCGGGGAGGGCCGGCTGGCCCGGCCGGCCCCGGCGCCGCCGGCCCCGGCTCTCAGGTGCGCGCGCGCAGGTAGAGGTAGCACCCGAGCGTCGCGAACAGCGCGTTCGCCGCCCAGGCCGCCACCAACGGCGGGAGGACCTCGGTCCGAGCGAGCGCCACTGCCGCCGAGTGCACGATGAAGTACCCGAGCCCGAGAGCCAGGCACAGCGCGATCCCGATGACCCGGCCGCCGCGGGGCGACTGGAGGGCGAAGGGGATCCCGACCAGCACCATGATCGGGTGGGCGAGGGGAAAGGCGATCTTCGAGTAGAGGTCGACGAGGTACTTCTCGACCTTGTGCCCGGCGTCGCGCAGGCGCTCGATGTACTCGCTGAGCTCCGCGTAGTTCATGACGTCCGGCGCACGCGGCACCTGGGCGAAGTCCTGGTACCGCTCCGGCAGCCGGAGGGCCTGATCCCGGAACGTCTCCGCCCGGTCGGGCTGGCCGGCCCGGAACTCGCGCCGGACTCCCCGCGTCAGGCGCCAGGCGTCCTCCGCGTCCGACCACCGCATCTCCCGCGCGTCCCAGCGCTTCCGCATGACGAAGTCGTTGCCCAAGGACAGGATCGTGACGTCGTTCATCTGGCGGTCACGGGGGTCGAGGAGGCCGATGTGATAGATGCGGCTCTCCGCCGCGCCATCCTCCCGCCCGCGGTACCAGACCTCGGCGCGCTTGCGGAGCTCGGGCATGGTCCGGCGCTTGATCCTCGCCTCGTCGATCTCCACGGCGCGCCGGTTCAGGAAGGGCATCACGAACTCCTGGAAGCCGAGCGACCCCACCGTCACGAGCCCGGCCAGCCCGAGGATGGGAATGCTGACCCGGTAGAGGCTCACGCCGCCCGCCTTCAGCGCGGTGAGCTCGTTGCTGCGGGAGAGACCGAGGAAGAGGAGGATCGTGGACATCAGCATGACGATGTGGAGCCCCTGATACACGAAGGGCGGCGTCCGGTACACGAAGTGCAGCAGAATGAGGCCCAGGCCCGGCTTCAGGCGGAAGTACCGATCCAGTGTCGTCATCAGGTCGCCGACGATCACGACGACGGCCGCGAGGAAGATGCCGTAGACGAAAAGCGTGAGGAACTCCACGCTGAGGTACCGGTCGACGATGTGGAGCGCGTTGCTGCGCTGGATCCGGCGGACCCGGCCCCGCGGCCGGGCTCCCGAGGCGGCGGCCGCGCCGCCCGCCGGCGCTGCCCGCCGGCCGGTCCGCGCCCCGAGGCGCTGGCCCCAGGCGACCGCGGCCCAGAACCACCGCTGGACCAGCACGACCACCGGAATCGGGCGCTCGCGCAGGTTCGCGCGGAGCAGGTACAGGGCCACCGCGCCCACCACGATGTTCGGCCCCCACATCCCGAGCCAGGGCGGGATCCGTCTGTTGTCCCCGAGGTTCTCGCCGATCGTGAGGGCCACGTAGTAGAAGAGCACGATGGGGAGGAGCGCCACGAAGGCGCCCCAGCGGCCGCCGCGATGCGCGCGGATGCCCATCGGCACCCCCAGGACGCTGAACACCAGGCACGCCGCCGGGATCGCGAACTTCTTGTGGATCTCCACCAGGTACGGGTTCGGGTTGCCCTTGTGCTGCGTCAACTGCTGGCTGGCGAGCAATAGCTCGGCGAGGCTCATCTCCCGGTCCCCCTTGGGCGCGTCCACTTGCTTGACCAGGGGGTTCTCCAGGACCAGCGTGATGTCGTACAGCCGGAAGCGCACCTCCCGGTACTTCTGGAGCGACTTCGGGTTGGTCTCGTGGATCGAGCCGTCCAGGAGCCGGAGCGTGACGCGGCGGGTCACCTCGTCCGACAAGAGCCGGCCCTCGCGCGCGGTGATGAACCGCTGCTCCTCCGGCTTCCGCTCGTCCGACACGAAGACGTTGCGCAGCGCGACCTGGTCCGGCGCGATCTCGTCCACGTAGATGACGAAGCTGCCGAAGGTGTCGTTGAAGACGCGCTCCTTCAGTCCCACCGTCGCCTGCGTGCGCACGATGTCGAAGACCAGCGACTTGAAGGCGTAGTTCGTCTTGGGGACGGAGTCGATCATCAGGTACCCGGTCAGGGCGGCCACCCCGAGCCCGAAGATCACCACGGGGCGGAGGAGCCGGAGCGGGCTGACCCCGCACGCCTTGAGCGCCACTACCTCCATGTCGGCCGACAGGCGCCCGAACGCGATCAGGATCGCGAGCAGGAAGCCGATGGGGATCGTGAGCACCAGGATGGCGGGTGAGATGTAGACGAGGAGCATCAGGACCAGGTGGACCGGGACACCCTTGTTGATGATGAGATCGGTGAGATCGAAGATCCGGTCGATCAGCAGCAGGAACGTGAAGACGAACAGCCCCAGGAAGAACGGGGTGATGAGCTCCTTCCAGATGTAGCGGTCGAGGATCTTCAAGTGTGCTCGCGCCTTCGCGCTGCATTCTACGGGAGGCGTCTCGGCGTGTAAACGATTGAGGCCGATGCTAGAATGAGCGCCGTGTCGCCCGATTCGACGCCCGCCGCACAGCCGCCGGCGCCGCTCCCCGACCGGTACGACCCCCGTCAGGCGGAGGACACCTGGTACCGCGTCTGGGAGGAGCGGGGCTACTTCCGGGCCGATCCCTTCTCCAAGGCGAAGCCGTACTGCATCGTCATTCCTCCGCCGAACGTCACCGGCTCCCTCCACATCGGCCACGCGCTGAACAACACCCTCCAGGACATCCTCGTGCGCTGGAAGCGCATGGAAGGGTTCAACGTCCTCTGGCAGCCGGGTACCGATCATGCGGGAATCGGGGCGCAGGTCGTCGTGGAGCGTCAGCTCGCCGCGGAGGGCCAGAGCCGCCAGGCTCTCGGGCGCGAGGCGTTCGTCCAGCGCGTGTGGAAGTGGAAGGAGGAGTCCGGCGGCACCATCCTCCGCCAGCTCCGGCGCCTGGGGGCCTCCTGCGACTGGGAGCGCGAGCGCTTCACGATGGACCCGGGCCTGTCGGCCGCCGTCCGGGAGGTCTTCGTCCGGCTCTGGGAGGAAGGCCTCATCTACCGGGGCGACTACATCGTCAACTGGTGCCCGCGGTGCGGCACGGTGCTGTCCGACCTCGAGGTCGAGTACGAGGAGCGCGCCGCCGAGCTCTACTACATCAAGTACGGACCGCTGTCGCTCGCCACCGTGCGTCCGGAGACGAAGCTCGGCGACACCGCCATCGCCGTCAACCCGAAGGACCGGCGCTACGCGGCGTACGTCGGGAAGGAGCTCGAGATCCCGTCGGTCGAGGGGACGATCCGGATGAAGGTCCTCGCCGACGCCGCGGTCGATCCGAAGTTCGGGACCGGCGTCATCAAGGTCACGCCGGCGCACGATCCGGCCGACTTCGAGATCGGGCGGCGCCACGGGCTCGAGGTCCGCCAGGTGATCGGGTTCGACGGCAAGATGAACGAGCGCGCCGGCAAGTACGCGGGGCTCGACCGGTTCGAGACGCGGCGGCGAATCGTCGAGGACCTGACGGCGCTCGGGCTCATCGAGAAGGTCGAGCCGTACCAGCACCGAGTCGGGGTCTGCTACCGGTGCAAGACGGTCCTCGAGCCGCTCGTGTCCAAGCAGTGGTACGTCCGGATGAAGCCGCTCGCCGACCGGGCGCTCAAGGCGGTCCGGGACGGGCGGACCCGCATCACGCCCCGGAGCTGGACCAAGACTTACAACGCCTGGCTCACGAACATCCGGGACTGGTGCATCTCCCGCCAGCTCTGGTGGGGGCACCGCCTGCCGGTCTGGTACTGCGACGCGGAGGGCACGCTGCACGTGTCCCGCGAGGACCTCACCGAGTGCCCCGCCTGCCGCGGGCCGCTCCGCCGGGACGAGGACGTCCTCGACACCTGGTTCTCGTCGGGCCTCTGGCCCTTCTCGACCCTCGGCTGGCCCCAGGACACGGCGGAGCTCAAGACGTTCTATCCGACGTCCTGTCTCGTCACCGCCTACGACATCATCTTCTTCTGGGTCGCGAAGATGATGATGCTCGGCCTCCACTTCATGGAGGAGATCCCGTTCCGCGACGTCTACATCCACGCCCTGGTCCGCGACATGGAAGGGCAGAAGATGTCGAAGTCGAAGGGGAACGTGGTCGACCCGCTCGACGTCATGGAGCAGTTCGGCACCGACGCGCTCCGGTTCACGCTGACGGCGCTCGCGGCCCAGGGCCGGGAGATCCGCCTCTCGAACGACCGCATCGAGGGCTACCGGAACTTCGCGAACAAGCTCTGGAACGCGGCGCGCTTCGTGCTCTCGAACCTCGACGGCTACCGCCCGGCGCTCGCGCGCAAGGCGCCGCCGACCCTGGCCGAGCGCTGGATCATGAGCCGTCTCCACGGGACCATCCTCGACACGCGCCAGGCGCTGTCGAAGTATCGCTTCAACGACGCCGCGAGCGCCATCTACCAGTTCCTCTGGCACGACTACTGCGACTGGTACCTCGAGTGGTCGAAGCTCACGCTCTACCGCGGGGAGGATCCGGCCGCCCGGGCGCGCACCCAGGCGACGCTCCTCGACGTGCTGGAGACGACGCTCCGCCTCCTGCACCCGATCATGCCGTTCATCACGGAGGAGATCTGGCAGCGGCTCCCGAAGAGCCGCACCGCGGCGCCGAGCATCATGATCGCGCGGTACCCGCGCATGCAGAAGCGGCATCGGGACGCCTCCGCCGAGGCCGACATCGCGCCCGTCGTGGCCGTCATCTCGGGGATCCGCAGCATCCGCAGCGAGTTCCAGATCCCGCCGTCGCGGACCTTGTCCGTGACCATCAGGCCGTCGGCGGCCGCGGAGGCGACGCTCCGGGCCGAGTGGGCCGCCATCGGGGCCCTGGGCCGGGCCGAGGTGCGCGTCGATCCCGGCGCCGAGCGGGCCGCCGACGCGGCGCTGAAGGTGGTGGAGGGCTCGGAGATCCTGGTCTCGCTCGCCGGCGTGGTCGACGTCGAGGCCGAGCGGGGACGCCTGGGCAAGGAGCTCCGGAAGGCCGAGGAAGAGCTCTCGCGCATCGAGGCGAAGCTCGCGCGCGAGGACTTCCGGCTGCGGGCCCCCGCCGAGGTCGTCGCGCGCGAGGAGGTCCGGCGAGCCGAGACCGTCGCGCTCCGGGAAAAGCTCCGTGACGGGCTGGAGCGACTCGATGCCCTCGCCGCCCCATGAGCCCGTTCTCGACGCCGCGCTGACGGGCACGCTCGCCGGCTGCCTCACCGGGGGCCGCCTGGCCGGGCCGCTCCGCGCGTACCGCTCCATCCCGTCGACCCAGGCGCTCGCCCGCGCGTGGGCGGAGACCGGGGCCCCGGAGGGCGCCGTGGTGCTCGCGGACCACCAGACGGAGGGGCGAGGCCGGCGCGGGCGAGCGTGGACCGCGCCGCCCGGGACGGCCCTCCTCTTCTCGGTGATCCTGCGCCCGCGGCTGCCCGTCGTCCGCTGGCCGGAGATCCCGCTGGCGGCCGGCTGCGCGGTCGCCGAGGCCCTGGAGAGGGCGGCCGGGGTCACCGCGGCCCTCAAGTGGCCGAACGACGTCCTGGTCGCCGGCCGGAAGCTCGCGGGCATCCTCGCCGAGGGCGTCGCCGGCACGCCGCCCCTCGTGGTCCTGGGCGTCGGCGTGAACGTCTCGCAGGGCGAGGCGGACTGGCCCCCCGACCTGGCCGGGCGGGCGCGGTCGCTGGCGGACCTGGCCGCGCCCATCACGCGCGCCGAGCTCCTGGGCGCGGTCCTCGCACGCCTGGAGGCCTGGTACGGGACGCTCCACGACGAGGGGTTCGAGCCCGTGCGGGCCGCGTGGCGGCTCCGGGGCCTCCTCGGCACCCGCGTCGCGCTCCCCGCGGGGGAGGGGACCGCGGTGGATCTCGCCCCCGGGGGCGAGCTGGTCGTCCGGCGCGAGGATGGGCGGACCGTCCTCCTGGTCACGGCGGAGGACGGGCGCGCCCGGCCCGTCCCGGCGGGCGCGCGCTGATGCTCCTCGCCGTCGACGTCGGCAACACCAACGTGAAGCTCGGAGTGTACGACGGCCAAGCGCTCGTCGCCTCGTGGCGCCTCACGACGCGGCGCGAGCAGACGGCGGACGAGTACGGGGTCTTCACCCACACGATGCTCCGGAGCCGGGGTCTCGAGCCCGCGCGCGTCGCCGAGATGGCGATCTCCTCGACGGTGCCGGCCATCCAGCGGACGCTGGAGGACATGGCCGGCCGCTACTTCAGCCTGTCGCCGTTCGTGGTCGAGCCCGGCGTCAACGTCACGTTGCCCATGCGCGTCGACTACCCACGCGAGGTCGGTCCCGACCGCGTCGTCAAGGTCGTGGCCGCCGTGGAGCTCTACGGGCCGCCGCTGATCATCATCGACTTCGGGACCGCGACGACCTTCGAGTGCGTGGCGGCCGACGGCGCGTTCATCGGGGGCGCGATCGCGCCGGGCATCTCGACGGCCGCCGAGGCGCTGACCGCACGGGCGGCGCGCCTCTTTCGGGTGGATCTCTCGCGGCCGCCGACCGCCATCGGCACGAACACCGTGACCAACATCCAGTCGGGAATCGTCTACGGCTACGCGGGGCTCGTCGACGGGCTGGTCGCCCGGATGCGGGCCGAGATGACGGGGGCGCCGCGGGTGGTGGCGACCGGCGGCCTCGTGGGCCTCATGGAGGGGCTCGCCACCGCGATCGACGTCGTGAACCCGCATCTCACGCTCGAGGGCCTCCGGATCGCGTGCGCCCGCGCCCGGCGCACGCCCCCGGGGAGCGCGGAGCGCGGGCCGGCCGCTTGACACGCGGGTGACCGGCCTCCTATACTTTCCCAACATCTAGTGGCGGACCGCTGATCCGGTCACTACCGGTGGGGCGCGAGGGGCAGGGAGGAGAGCCGGCATGGGCATGTGGGTGGGCCGTGGGCGCAAGGCTCGCGTCGCGTACGGATTCGACGACATCGCGCTGGTCCCGGGCACCGTCACGATCAACCCGAACGAGGTCGACGTGTCATGGGAGCTCTGCGGCCGGCGCATCGAGCTCCCGATCATCGCGGCGGCGATGGACGGTGTCACCGACGCGCGCTTCGCGATCGAGATGGGCCGCCTCGGGGGGCTGGCCGTCCTCAACCTGGAGGGCGTCCAGACTCGGTACGAGAGCCCCGAGGAGGTGATCGAGCAGATCATCTCCTCGTCGGCCGAGGAGGCCACCCGGATCATCCAGTCGATCTACGGGGAGCCCATCAAGGAGGAGCTGGTCCACCGCCGCGTCAGCGAGATCAAGAAGGGGGGCGCCTCGGTCATCGTGTCGGCGATCCCCCAGCGGGCCATGCGGTTCGCCAAGCTGGCCGAGGACGCCGGCGCCGACTTCTTCATCGTCCAGTCGACCGTCTCGACCGCGCGTCACGTCGCCACCGAGTACGAGCCCCTCGACTTCCGCCGCCTGAAGCGGGAGCTGTCCATCCCGCTGATCGTCGGCAACTGCGTCACCTACGAGGCGACGCTGGAGCTGATGCAGACCGGCGTCGACGGCCTCCTGATCGGGGTCGGGCCGGGCGCGGCCTGCACCTCCCGCGAGGTCCTCGGGCTCGGGGTCCCCCAGATCACGGCCACCGCGGACTCGGCGGCCGCGCGCGATTTCTACTACAAGCAGGCCGGACGCTACGTGCCGATCATCACCGACGGCGGCATGTCGACCGGCGGGGACATCTGCAAGGCCCTGGCGGCGGGCGCCGACGCGGTCATGATCGGCTCCGCCTTCGCGCGGGCCATCGAGGCGCCGGGGCGCGGCTACCACTGGGGCATGGCGACGCCCCACTCGAACCTCCCGCGCGGCACGCGCATCCGCGTCGGGGTCGTCGGGTCGCTCGAGCAGATCCTGTTCGGGCCTGCCTTCACCGACGACGGCACGCTGAACCTCATGGGCGCCCTGCGGACGTGCATGGGGTCGGTCGGCGCCGCCACGATCCGAGAGCTCCAGATGACGGAGCTCATCATCGCGCCGGCGATCAAGACGGAGGGCAAGATCTTCCAAAAGGCACAGCGCGTCGGCATGGGCAAGTAGCGCGGGGACCGTGGCCCCCGCCACCCGCCCCGCGGGAGACGATCGTCGCATGGACAAGGTCGCGGTCGTCGACTACGGCTCGCAGTACACGCAGCTCATCGCCCGGCGCATCCGCGAGGCAGGGGTCTACTCCGAGATCTTCCCGCCGACGGCGCCGCTCGAGCGCATCCTCGCCCACCAGGCCGTCGTCCTCTCCGGCGGGCCCGCCAGCGTGTACGACGAGGGCGCCCCGCTGCCGCCCGCCGCGCTGTTCACCGCGGGCGTGCCGGTGCTCGGCATCTGCTACGGCATGCAGGCGATGGCCCGGATCCTGGGCGGCACGGTCGAGCCGAGCCCCCACCGGGAGTACGGGCGGGCCGAGGTGGCCCTCCAGGGCCCGGACCTCCTCTTCGACCGGGTCCGGCCGGACGCCGCGACCGGGGGGGTCACCGTCTGGATGAGCCACGGCGACACGGTCCTCGCCCCGCCCCCGGGCTTCCGCTCGCTCGCGACCACGGCCAACAGCCCGGTGGCGGCGATGGTCGCTCCGGAGCGACGGCTCTACGCCGTGCAGTTCCACCCCGAGGTCGCGCACACGCCGCAGGGCCAGATCGTGCTCGAGAACTTCCTCTTCAACGTCGCCGGGCTGAAGGCCGGCTGGTCGATGAGCTCCTTCGTCGACCAGGCCGTGGAGTCGGTCCGGGCGACGGTCGGCCGGGAGCGCGTCCTCTGCGCGCTCTCGGGCGGCGTCGACTCGGCGGTCACCGCCGCGCTCGTCCACCGGGCGATCGGCGACCAGCTCCAGTGCGTCTTCGTGGACAACGGGCTCCTCCGCAACGGGGAAGGGGCCACCGTCCGGCGGACCTTCCAGGACCGCTTCGGGATGCGGCTCCTCTACGTCGACGCGGCCGCGCGCTTCGTGGAGCGGCTCCGGAGCGTGACCGACCCCGAGCAGAAGCGCAAGCTGATCGGCGCCGAGTTCATCGCCGTCTTCCAGGAAGAGGCGGAGCGGCTGGGCACGATCCCGTTCCTCGCCCAGGGCACGCTCTACCCGGACGTGATCGAGTCCACGTCGTTCCGCGGCCCCTCGGCGACGATCAAGACCCACCACAACGTCGGCGGCCTCCCGGAGGACCTCCGGTTCCGGCTGGTGGAGCCGCTCCGCGAGCTGTTCAAGGACGAGGTGCGGGTCCTCGGCGAGCTCCTCGGCCTCCCGCCGGAGATCGTCTGGCGCCAGCCCTTCCCCGGGCCCGGACTGGCCGTGCGGATCCTGGGAGAGGTGACCGAGGAGCGGCTCGCCGTGGTCCGCGACGCGGACACCGTGGTCCAGGAGGAGATCGAGGGCGCCGGCCTCGGGCGCGGGCTCTGGCAGGCGTTCGCCGTGCTCCTCCCGGTCCGGACCGTGGGGGTGATGGGCGATTTCCGCACGTACGCCCAGGTCGTCGCGCTCCGGGCGGTCGTGAGCCAGGACGCGATGACCGCCGACTGGGCGCGGCTCCCGTACGAGGTCCTGGCTCGGATCTCGACGCGGATCATCAACGAGGTCAAGGGCGTGAACCGGGTCGTCTACGACATCTCCTCCAAGCCGCCGAGCACCATCGAGTGGGAGTGACCGCCCTGACGCAGAGGAGCGAGCTCGCGCGATGAGCAAGCTGGTGTTCGCCGCGGTGGTCTTGCTGGTCGGGCTCGCCCTCCACGGCGCGCTGCGCCGGCGCGCCGAGGGCCTGCCGCCCGGGATTCGCGGCTTCGCCCCTCGCATCGTCCTCGGCCTCGCCATCGGCGTGCCGGCCCTCATCCTCTTCTTCTCGGTCTTCCGCATCATCCCGGCCGGCCACGTCGGCGTGAAGGTGCTCTTCGGGCAGGTCGACCCGTCGCCCCTCCGCGAGGGTCTCAACGTGGTCTTGAACCCGATGTACGACATCGTGGTGATGGACGGGCGGGTGGGGAAGCACGTGGCCAAGTACGACGCGGCCTCGAAGGACCTCCAGGCCGTCCACGTGGAGATGGTCCTGAACTACCGCCTGCATCCGGACCGCGCCCCCGAGGTCTACAAGGGGATCGGCCTCGAGTACTCCTCGGTCATCATCGATCCGGCGGCCCAGGAGGTTCTCAAGGCCAACACCGCCACGCACAACGCGGCCGAGATCCTCCTCCGGCGGCCGGCGATCAAGGCGGACATCCAGAAGGACCTCACCGTCTGGCTGGCCAAGTACGGGATCGAGCTGAAGGAAGCGTCGCTGGCCAACATCCGGTTCGACCAGAACTACGAGAAGGCCATCGAGGCGAAGCAGATCGAGGAGCAGAAGGCCGAGCAGAAGCGCTACGAGCTCATCCAGGCCCAGCGCCAGGCCGAGATCATCGCGGCCGCCGCCAAGGGCCGGGGCGACGCGGCGCGCGAGGAGGCCAAGGGGGTGGCCGACGCGACCCGGATCAAGGGCGACGCCGAGGCGACCTACAACGCGCGGGTCTCCTCCTCACTGACGCCGACGCTCATCCAGCAGCAGTACCTCTCGAAGTGGGACGGGCGCCTGCCCCAGTACTCGTTCGGCGGCAACGCGGTGCCGCTCGTCCAGATTCCGGGCGTGGCCGACGGGACCCGACGCTAGGGGCGGCCATGCTGGAGCGCCTGGGGCGTTTCTGCGTCGGGTTCGGCGTCCTGTGGGTCCTGCTGGTGGTCGGGCTCGGGCTCATGGTGGGACTGGACAAGCCGGAGACGCTGGCGCCGTACCTCGACCGGTTGATCGGCTCCGACCTCCGGCAGTTCCTGTACATGGGGCTGACGTTCGTCGCGGTGCCGGTCGGCATGCTGATGCTGCTCCGGGACATGTTCGGGGATCCGGAGCCGCTCTGGCTGAAGCTCGCGGCGCCCGGGGTCTTCGTCTCCGTCTACGCCCTCTTCCTGGCGGCGGCGGTGCCCGACATTGGCCAGCCGCTCCTCCTCGCCGCTGACCCGCTGGTGACCCAGTTCCTCCCGGGCATGACGCTCACGCGGGACCCCGGGGATGGCATCAGCTGGCTCGCCCGGTTCGGCGCCTTCCTGACGGTCCTCGCCGCCATGCCCGGTGTGCTCGGGGCCCTGGTCGGGCTCGTCACCGGGGCCTCCCGGAGCCGCTGAGCGCGCCGTGGCGGACCGAAGCGACTTCGTTCACCTCCACGTACACTCGGAGTACAGCCTCCTCGACGGCGCGGCCCGCCTGAAGCGCCTGGTCGAGCGGGCCGCGCAGCTCGGATTCCCGGCGCTCGCCCTCACCGACCACGGCAACATGTTCGGCGCGATCGACTTCTACCAGCACGCCCGCGCGGCCGGGATCAAGCCGATCCTCGGCTGCGAGCTCTACGTGGCCCCGGGCAGCCGGTTCGAGCGCGCCCCGGTCGACGGCCAGTACGAAGGCGCCAACCACGTGACGGCCCTGGTCCGGAACGAGACGGGCTACCACAACCTGATCAAGCTCGTCTCGCGCGGGTACCTGGAGGGCTTCTACTACAAGCCGCGCGTCGACAAGGAGCTCCTCGCCCAGCACTCGGACGGCCTCCTGCTCCTGTCCGGGTGCCTCAACTCGGAGGTCTCCCGGCTGCTCCTCGCCGGGGAGGAGCGGAAGGCCCTCGAGGTCGCCTCCTGGTACGCCGACGTCTTCGGGCGCGATCACTACTTCATGGAGGTCCAGGCCCACGGCCTCCCCGACCAGGTCCGCGTGACGGACGGGACGCTCCGCATCGCCCGGGCCCTCGGGATCGGGATCGCCGGCACCAACGACTCCCACTACCTCGAGGCGACGGACGCGCGCGCCCACGAAGTGCTCCTGTGCCTCCAGACCGGCGCCAAGATCGCCGATCCCAACCGGTGGAAGTTCGCCACCGAGGAGTTCTACCTGAAGTCGGCCGACGAGATGCGGAAGGTCTTCGGGGAGCTGCCGGAGGCCTACACGGGCACGCTCGCCGTGGCCGAGCGGTGCGACCTGGAGGTGACGTTCGGCCAGTTCCGCCTGCCCCGGTACGAGGTGCCGGCCGATCACACGCTGGATTCCTATCTCCGGGAGGTGGCCGGGGCCGGGCTCCAGCGCCACTATCCCGAGCCCACCGCCGAGGTGCGTGCCCGCTTCGACTACGAGCTCGGCGTCATCCAGGCCATGCAGTTCTCCGGCTACTTCCTGGTGGTCTGGGACTTCATCCGGTACGCGAAGGAGCGGGGGATCGCGGTGGGGCCGGGGCGCGGCTCGGCGGCGGCCTCGCTCGTCGCCTACTGCCTCGGGATCACGACCGTAGATCCGATACGTTACGGCCTGGTCTTCGAGCGATTCTTGAACCCAGGCCGCAAGTCCATGCCCGACATGGACATCGACTTCGCCGACGACCGGCGCGACGAGGTCATCGACTACGTCGTGCAGCGGTACGGCCGGGACCGGGTCGCGCAGATCATCACCTTCAACGTGCTCAAGGCAAAGGCGGTCATCCGGGACACCGGCCGGGTGCTCGGCATGCCGTTCGGGGACGTGGACAAGATCGCGAAGCTCGTCCCCGACACGCTGAACATCACGCTGGACGAAGCCCTCCGGCAGAGCCCGCCCCTCGCCGAGGCGGTCAAGGCGCGGCCCGAGGTCGCGGAATTGTGGCAGATCGCCAAGAAGCTCGAGGGGCTGTCCCGCCACGCCGGCAAGCACGCGGCCGGCGTGGTGATCTCCGACGAGCCCTTGATGGAGCACGTCCCGCTCTACCGCGATCCCAAGAGCGAGGAGATCATCACCCAGTACCCGATGGGCCCGATCGAGAAGCTCGGGCTCCTCAAGATGGACTTCCTGGGGCTCCGGACGCTGACCGTCATCGCCAACACCGTCCGGCTCATCGAGGAGAGCCGGGGCGTGCGCATCGACCCGGAGCGGATCCCGTTCGACGACCCCAAGACCTACCAGCTCCTGGCCGACGCGCGGACGTTCGGCGTCTTCCAGCTGGAGTCGACGGGGATGCGGAACGCCCTTCGCCAGCTCCGGCCCGAGCGGCTGGAGGACGTGATCGCCATGGTCGCGCTCTACCGGCCCGGGCCGATGGAGATGATTCCGGACTTCACGGCCCGCCGACACGGAAGGGTCAAGCCGACGTACGAGCACCCGGTCATGGAGAAGCACCTCCAGGAGACCTACGGGATCATGGTCTACCAGGAGCAGGTGCTGAAGATCGCCAACGACATGGCCGGCTTCTCGATGAGCGAGGCCGACGACCTCCGGAAGGCGATGGGCAAGAAGATCCCGGCGCTCATGGCCGAGCAGCGCGCCAGTTTCCTCCAGGGCGCCAAGGGGCGCGGCGTCAAGGAGAAGATCGCCGAGCGCGTCTTCGAGCTGATGGAGAAGTTCGCCGGGTACGGGTTCAACAAGGCCCACGCGACGGCCTACGGGATCGTGGCGTACCAGACGGCGTACCTCAAGGCGAACTACCCGGTGGAGTTCATGGCGGCGCTCCTCACCTCCGAGATGGCGAACACCGACAAGGTCGTCGTCCACATGGACGAGTGCCGGAGCATGGGCATCGGCGTCCTGCCGCCGGACGTCAACGTCTCCCGCTTCTCCTTCGGCGTCGACGGGGAGACGATCCGCTTCGGCCTGGGCGCGATCAAGAATCTCGGCCAGAAGGCCATCGACACGATCGTCGCCGCCCGGGAGCTGGAGGGCAGCTTCCCGTCGCTGGCGGACTTCTGCCGGCGCCTCGACCTCCAGCTCGTCAACCGGCGGGTGGTGGAGAGCCTGGTCAAGGCCGGGGCGTTCGACTCGGCGGGGACGTCGCGGGCGCAGCACATGGCGTTGCTCGACGGCGCCTTCGAGGCGGGCCAGCGGCACCAGCGGGAGCGAGACCAGGGCCAGGTGTCCATGTTCGATCTCATGGGAGGGTCCGGACCGGCCCTCGACGAGCCCGCGCCCGCGGGTTCCCCGGTGACCGAGTGGGACGTGGAGCAGCGCCTGCTCCACGAGAAGGAGGTGCTGGGCTTCTACCTCTCGGGCCATCCCCTCCGGGGCGTCTGGGAGCACGCGCAGCGCCTCGGCGTCGTCGGCACCGCGCAGCTGGCCCAGGTGGACGACGGGGCGCGCGTCCTCCTGTGCGGCCTCGTGACGGCCCTCCGCGAGATCAACACGAAGAACGGCAACCGGATGGGCTTCGTGACGATCGAGGACGTCGAGGGTAGCATCGAGGTCACCGTGTTCCCCGAGCTGTTCCGGCAGACCGCGGCGCACCTCCGGGGGGGCTCCCCGATCCTGGTTCGCGGGAAGGTCGAGGGAACGCCCACCGCCCGGAAGCTCCTCGCCGACGACGTCCGGCCCCTCCCGGCCGAGGACGAGCGGGGCGTCGTCGCGCCGCTCCCGCGGGCGTGCCGCGTGGCCGTCCGGTCCGGGGGGGACGCGGATCCGCTCCAGGCTCTCCGGGCGATCTGTGACGCCCACCGCGGGACCGTGCCCCTCGCGCTCCGGCTCCAGGTGGACGGCGCCGAGGTCGACGTCCGCTCCCGGACCCTGCGCGTGCGCCCGTCGGCGGCCTTCATCGAGGCCGTGGAGGGGCTCCTGGGACCGGGGAGCGTCACGGTCGAAGCCTGATCGGGGGCGTCTCATGCCCGAGGCCGTCGACCTCGACAAGGCGCTCGACTTCGAGCGCCCGCTCCTCGAGCTCGAGACGCGCATCGAGGCGCTTCGCCGCGACGGGCGGCCGGCCGCCGAGCCCGAGGCCCGCCGGCTCGAGGAGCGCCTCCAGCGTCTGCAGCGCAAGGTCTTCGGCAAGCTCACGGCCTGGCAGCGCGTCCAGCTCGCCCGGCATCCGCGCCGGCCGTACACGCTCGACCTGATCCCGCTCCTCACCGAGGACTTCGTGGAGCTCCACGGCGACCGCCTCTTCGGCGACGACCACGCGGTAGTCGGCGGCCTGGCCCGCCTGGACGGGCGCGCCATCGTGCTGGTGGGGCACCAGAAGGGCCGCGACACGGAGGAGAAGCTCCACCGGAACTTCGGGATGCCGCACCCGGAGGGCTACCGGAAGGCCCTCCGGCTCATGCAGCTCGCCGAGCGCTTCCGGAAGCCCGTCCTCACGCTGATCGACACGCCCGGCGCGTACCCCGGGTTGGGCGCCGAGGAGCGAGGCCAGGCGGAGGCGATCGCCCGGAACCTGCGGGAGATGGCCGGGCTCATGACGCCCATCGTGGCCGTCGTGACGGGGGAGGGGGGTAGCGGGGGCGCGCTCGCCCTCGCCGT
Source organism: uncultured Candidatus Rokubacteria bacterium (assembly GCA_963812945.1). GTDB lineage: Bacteria > Methylomirabilota > Methylomirabilia > Rokubacteriales > DASRDR01 > DASRDR01. The sequence goes on from CAWEXD010000008.1 coordinate 1,525,658, forward strand.
CGCCGACCGCGTGCTCATGATGGAGCACGCAGTCTACTCGGTGATCTCGCCGGAGGGATGCGCCGCCATCCTGTGGGAGGACGCGAGCCGCGCGAAGGACGCCGCCGAGGTGCTCCGCATCACGGCGCCCGATCTCCTCAAGCTCGGGCTGATCGACGGGATCGTGCCGGAGCCGCCGGGGGGCGCCCACCGGAACTGGCCGGCCGCCGCCCGGGCGGTCCAGCAGGCGGTCTCCGCCGCGCTGGCGGAGCTCGTCCCGCTGTCGTCCGGCGAGCTGGTCCAGCAGCGCTATGCGAAGTTCCGCCGCATGGGGATCTTCGAAGAGACGACCTAGCGCCGTGTGACCGGCGCCCGAGCTCGCTCAGCCGGAGGCGAGCAGCGCCTCGGCGGTGTCCTCGTCGGTGACCAGGACGTTGGCGAAGCGCCCCCGCATCGCCCCCAGGATGGCCGCGTGCTTGTCGGGCCCGCCCGCGACCGCGATGACCATCTTCCCGTACTGGGCGGAGAGCTCCCGGAGGCGGCTCGGGTGGACGGCGAGCACCCGCTGGGTCAAGGGGCGCAGCTCCTTCCGATCGATCAGCGCTCCGTCGCGGTCGAACGGGTGGTAGTTGATCTCGCCCACGACGCCGAGCGCCCGCAGGCGCCGCACGCTGACCCCGTAGAACTCGGCCAGCGAGCAGAACCCGGCGGTCGCCTCCCCGATCATGCCGATCCCGACGAGCGCGATGTCGACGTCGCTCGCCGCCCGGTAGATCCGCCGGACCTCGCCCTTCTGGAGGAGCCGCTTCCGCTCGCGCTGCGCAGCGGCGAACGAGCCCAGGACCTGGACGGGCAGGGCGTAGGCGCGCACGTGCGGGCGATACTTCGCGGCCATCATGCCGACCAGCGTGTTGGGAAACAGGTCGACAAGCTGGAGCGTGCTCTCGCCCGACAGGGGATAGAGCTCGAGGTCGCGAAACCGACGCTCCCGGAGCGCGTGAATCAGCTGGTAGAGCGTGTAGCCGCACGAGAGCCCGACCCGGGCGCCGTCCGCCGCCACCTTCTCGAAGTACCGGGCGGCGGCCGTGCCGAGATCCTCCTTCAGGTCCCGCGCCTCGCCGAGCGGGATCACGACCGCGTCGCGCAGCCGGAAGCGCTCGACCAGGGCCGCCTCGAGCCGCGGCCGCTTCGGCAGCTCGATCTCGACCCGGACCAGGCCCTCGGCGAACGCCCGCTTCAGGAGGCGCGACACCTTGGACGACGAGAGCCCCAGCTCGCGCGCGATCTCCTTCTGGTGCCGCTGGGCCCGGTAGTGGAGCTGCACGCACTGGACCATCTGCCGGATCTCGTCCGGCTGACCGCCGCGCCGAGGCCGCATGCGCCCTCCTGCAAGAACTTTCACTCGATGAATGGAGCGTCTTGACTTCGCCAAAGGGGTCAGGCTACGGTCATTCTACCAAGACCCGGAGGCAGCGCCGGCAGGCTCGGCGCCGCGCGTGACCCACGATCCCGACGGAGGCGACGACATGGCGCAGGCGAAGCGGTACGGTGCCAAGAACGGCCGGGCAGTCCCCCTCACCGACTACCACCAGTCCAAGGACAACGCCGCCGAGTTCCCGGCGACCACGGTCGAGAAGGTCATCACGACCAACCTCCCGAACATCTTCTCGTACCGGTCCCACGTCTTCGCCAAGAAGCCGGAGCTGGTGCAGCGCTACGTCAAGGCCACCAAGGCCGACGTCGGCGGGGTAGGGGGGCACGTGGTCGCCGCCGAGGAGGTCAAGGGCGTCATCACCAAGTTCGTCCTGGACAACAACTCCTACCAGGGCGAGCCGATGTTCACCTCGCTCATGGTGACCCACACGGGTGACGACGTGGCCGTCACGGGCATCACGACGGAGAAGGTGCCGAACGACGTCATCGACGAGGTGATGTGGGACGCCCTCAGCGAGGGGGCAACCAAGGCCGCAGAGCTGGGCCTCTACGGGCCCGGACAGGACCTGATCGCCGACGCCTTCACCGGGAACCTCCGCGGCGCCGGGCCCGCCAGCGTGGTCCTCCCGCTGCCGATCCGCCCGGAGAATCCGTCACAGACGGTGGTCGTGTCGTTCGCCGACAAGACCGAGCCGATGGCGTTCAACTACTTCGCCACCGGCGCGTACATGAACCCCCGCTTCAACAGCGGGCTGGTCATCGCCTCGTCCAAGATGAAGCGCGGCTACCTCTTCGAGATCGTCGACCTCGACACGAAGGCCCAGGCGGTGGAGGCGGGGGCGCATCCCCGGGACCAGCGGGCGCTCGACGGGAAGATGGAGGAGCTGGCCAAGGGCCTCCAGGAGCGCGTGATCACGCTCCGGGCCCCCGAGGACTTCTTCGACATCGAAGGGCTGACACGCTCGTCCCGCTTCTGCGTGGCTCGCATCTGGAGCCGCGACGAGAAGGGCGAGGCCTCGCAGCTGGGATACGTGGTCTCCGCCGAGCGCCTCCACAACATCAAGACCAAGAAGGGATTCACCTACGGCGGCAAGGACGATCCCGTGATGCTGGCCTTCTCCCAGGGCGACTGGCCGGCGCCGGGCGAGCTAACTTCGCCGTGGGCGACGTGCCCGATGGTCGCCGGCGACTGCCGCGGCAGCCACAACCTCCACATCCTGCCGGTGCCCCTCAACTGGCAGACGTCCTACTGGTCGGGGCCGATCCTCTCGTGCGTGACACTGTCCATCAACATCAACACGGGCCGCATCGGCGCGATCTCCGACCAGTTCGCGCTGGGGACGCCGTGGGACTGGGTCCGAACCCGGGCGTCCGAGCTGGCGATCCAGTTCCGCGGCGCGCACGGCGTCCGGCAGCCGGCGACGCTGCCCGAGGAGGAGCTGGAGTACCAGGAGGGGTGGAAGGAGCGCCGGGTGCGCCTCGACGGGAAGTTCACCGTCAAGCCGCCGCTCGTGTGGAACGGCAACGGCAAGCGCCCCAGGCCGGCCGCGGCGAAGGCGCCCGCCCGCTCCTGATCGGGGGACGCCCCGCGACGCCTTCACGCGTCTCGCGTGCCCGGCGAGGCCATCTCGCCGGGCACGTGTCGTCTTCGCGCGCGGCGCGAATGAGGGCGGTCAATTGACAACCTCGGAGGCCGATGCTACGGTGGCTTTCGAATCCCGACGCGCTGCAGGGAGGCCGCTTCGATGTGGGTCGAGATGAAGGTCCGGGGGCTCGCCCTGGATCCCGTGTCGAACATGCCCATCATCATCCTCCGAGACGAGGAGGAGAAGCGCTCCCTGCCGATCTGGGTCGGCATCTTCGAGGCGAACGCGATCGCGCTCGAGCTCGAGAAGATCGCCACGCCGCGGCCCATGACCCACGATCTCATCAAGAACGTGCTCGAGGCCGTGGACGCGAAGATCGAGAAGATCGTGGTCAACGACCTCCGCGAGAACACGTTCTTCGCGCTGATCCACCTGCGCATGGGCGAGGAGGAGGTCACGGTCGACTCGCGGCCTTCCGACGCCATCGCGCTCGCCCTCCGGGCCGGCGCCCCGATCTTCGTCGACGACGACGTCGTCCGCCGCGCCAAGAGCGTCGAGGTCGCGCCGAAGGAAACCGACGATCAGGAGAAGCTCAAAGAGTGGCTCGAGAACCTGAAGCCGGAGGACTTCGGCCGCTACAAGATGTAGCCGGGCCCGCGGCCCCGCGCCTGCGGGTCGGCCTCTTCACGAACAACTACTTCCCGATGCTCGGCGGCGTGCCCACGGCCGTCGAGACCATCCGGCGCGGTCTCGAGGCGCTGGGCCACGAGGCCGTGATCGTCGCCCCCCGCATGGCCGGGTCGGACGACCTCGGCGCGCCCGTGATCCGCGTGCCGGCCATCCCGGCCCCCACGTACCCCGACTTCGCCCTGCCGCTGCCCCTGGGCCCGGCGCTCACCCGGCGCCTTGGCGCCCTCGGCCTGGACGTGTTCCACGCCCATCATCCGTTCCTCCTGGGCGCTTCCGCCCGGCGTCTCGCGCGGGCCGCCGGCCGGCCCTTCGTCTTCACGTACCACACGCTCTACGACCGGTACGCCCACCACGTGCCGCTGCCCCGCACGCTGGTCGCCCGCCAGGCCATCCGGCGGAGCACGACCTTCGCGAACACGGCGGACCTGGTCCTCGCGCCCTCGGACTTCGTCGCGCGGCGCCTCCGGGCGCAGGGCGTGCGCCGGCCCATCGAGGTGCTGCCCACCGGGGTCGACCTGGAGCGCTTCCGGCCCGGCGGCCGCGCCGCGGCCCGTCAGGCCCTCGGGCTCGGCGACGCCGGCCGGATCCTCCTCTACGTGGGGCGGCTGGACCGCGAGAAGAACCTGGAGCTCCTGCTGGACGCGGTCGCCCGTGTCGAGACGCCCGGGACCCGGCTGCTCCTCGTCGGGCGGGGCATGCAGGCCGCGGCCCTCCGCACCGCGGCGAGGGCACTGGGGCTGGGCGAGCGCGTCGAGTTCCGCGGCGGCACCCCGCCCGACGGCCTGCCCACGTACTACCGCGCGGCGGACGCCTTCGTCTTCGCGTCGACGACCGAGACGCAGGGCCTGGCCGTCCTCGAGGCCATGGCCTGCGGACTGCCGGTCGTGGCGGTGCGCGCGAGCGGCATCGAGGAGGTCGTCGCCGAGGGCGTGTCGGGCCTGCTCGTGGCCGAGGATCCCGCCGTCTTCGCCGCCGCCGTGACCCAGGTGCTCGCCGACGCCGACCTGGCGGAGAAGCTCGCGATCGGCGGCCGGGAGGCGGCCGCGCGACTCGGAGCCCTCGCCATGGTCGAGCGGCTCGTGGCGGCTTACCGTCGGGCAGGGGGAGATCCGGCGTGGAGCTGAGACGCGACGATCTCGTCCGGGCGGCCGGTGACCCGGCGCGGCGGCGCGGCGATCGGCTCGCCACGGTGGACCGCGAGATCCGGCAGGCCCAGGCCGAAGCCCTCGGCCGCACGGGGGAGCGGCTCCAGGGGATCCTCGACCGGCTGGCCCGCCTGGATGCGCGCCTCGACCAGGAGGCCCGGGACGGTGCCGCCCCGTTCCCGGGGGAGACGCTCCGGATGCAGATCGAGACCCGGAACCGTCTCCGCGACGAGGCGCTGCGCGTCCGCCACCACCTGATCATCCAGCGCGAGGCCCTGGGGATCGCCCGGCACACCCCCGTCGAGCAGTGCTATCCCGTGCCCGGGCGCCGCCGCGGGCCCGGCGCCGCGAACGGCCAAGGGAGGGAGCCATGACCGACGAGCGCATCCTGCACGAGAGTCTCCTCGCGCGCCTCGCGCGCGGCGAGCGCGTCGAGGCGCGGGACGAGATGAGCCCGGTCTACCGGGACAGTCTCGTCCACCTCATGACGATGCAGGCCGACTCCGAGCTGGCGGGCGCCTACGGGTACGTGCCCTGGATCATGAAGGCGCCGGGCGTCGAGGAGAAGCTCGTGGTGGCCCAGATCGTCAAGGACGAGACCCGCCACGCCAAGGTGATGTACGACCTCCTCGAGGAGCTCGGCGTGGACATCGGCGCGCGCGTCCGGACCCACGACGAGAGCTTCGCCCGCCGGCTCGACGACTCGGAGGCCGACATCGGCACGGCCCGGGTGGCCGGGGACAAGCGCGTCAACATCTTCTACTACCCGATCGACACGTGGGCGGACTTCGTGATGTTCAACTTCTGCATGGACCGCGGGGCCGGGCACCAGCTCGAGGACGTCCGGCACTGCTCCTACGGCCCCTGGCGCCGGGGCGTGGAGGGGATCTTCAAGGAGGAGCGGATGCACATCCGCCACGGCGAGCTCTGGGTCAAGCGGCTCGCCGGGGACCCCGCCACGCGGGACGAGGCGGAGCGGACGCTCGCCAAGTGGTACGTCCGCACCATGAACATCTTCGGCCGGCCCGGGAGCCCGAAGAACCGGCTCTACCGGGAGCTCGGTCTCAAGCGCCGCGACAACGACGAGGTCCGCCGAGCGTTCTCGGACGAAGTCCGGGGACTGGTCGAGCCGCTGGGCTGGCGTCTGCCCGAGTGGAAGCCCGCTTGGGACAAGCTGCCCGAGGAGGCTCAGATCCCGGGCTGAGCGCTCCGGCCGGCCCGCCCGCTGCTCCGTTCTACTGCACTCTCTCGAGCCCCATCCGGGCGGACTGACCGCCGCCGCTCAACGTGCGTGCCTTCGGCGGCTCGAGGACGCGCTACTCGCGCCGAGCCTCCGACAGGAACGTGAACGACAGGTGGTTCGACTCGTGCCCCGCGCGGTCGAAGACGTAATACTCACCGACCACCGTCACGCCATGGCCTTGATAGCGCGCCGTGCAGGACACCGTGGCGTTCGTGACCCGTGGATCGCTCCCGGGCTGGAAGCCAGGCGGCAGACCCGAGATCGGGGCGGTCGCCCGACCGAAGTTGACGGTGTCGATCACGCACTGCCCGCCGAAGAGATCCGCATCGGAATCGAACACATCGGCCTCGATGCGCACGGTGCCCCCGGACCCCTGCGTGGTCTGCGTCAGCCGGAGATTCGAGAGCACGGGCGCCTGGCTGACCTGCTGAGGACCGCTGGAGTCCGAGCCGCCGCAGGCGGCGAGGAGCAGGATCGTGAGGCCGAGGAGCATCCCGTGGGCCATGGCGAACCTCCCTCTGAGTGCGCGACGTGGCACCACCTCACTCCCGGGCAAAGCGGCCCCTGACGTTAGGGGACGCCTGGCCCGGGGTCAAGGCGAGAAAGGGCGGCCCGCTGGTCCCACACGAGCCTTGCGCGGGTGCCGCGACAGTGTCCGATAAGAGGGATTCTGTCGCTTAGATGGATCGACGCCGCCAGGCGGCCCGTCCGCCTCCGTGGCCGCCTGGTTTCCAGGGCCCTCCCCGGTAGCCCCTAGACCGCGAGCCTCAGGCCGCAGGTGCGCCGTGCGGACGGGAGATCGCGGAGTCCCTCTCGTTGCGCGACCACCGTGACTCCGCCCAGTGCGTGGGATCCGGCCGGATGTGACAGGGCTCCCAGTGCCAGCACGAGCGCGCGGCGGGCACCAAAGGTCCGGGCCGCCGCGCCGCCGGCCCGGGCGTGTGCCCGGTGCGGTCGCTCAGCCCGCGCTGCCGAGCAGCGCCAGGCGGATCCGCACGTCCTGCACCCGGTCGGACGACGGCAGGTCCTTGAGGTACTGCTTGTAGGTGGCGATCGCCCCGCCGGAGTCCTTGGCCTGCTCTTGGACCCGGGCCTTGGCCAGGAGGAGGTCGCCGTAGAGGAAGTCCTTGGGTCCGCGGCCCGCCAGGCCCTGCTGGAAGACCTCCAGGGCCCGGGCCGGGTCGCCCTTGGCCTCGTAGGCGTAGCCCTGGCCGAGGCGGCTCAGGACCCCGACGGTCCCGCCGTTCCGCTGGGCCGCCGCCTGGCCAAACGCCACCGCGGCCGCGTCCCACTGGCTACGCCGGAACTCGACCTGACCCAGGAGATACCAGCCCTGCTGGCCGGCCCGGGTCCCGGAATGGCTCGCGAGGAACGCGTTGACCGTCTTGGCCGCCGTGTCCAGCTCGGCCGGCTGGCCCGACCCGACTGCCTTCTGCACCGCGGCCAGCGCGGTCCCGATGGCCTGCTGGGCGGCGGCCTCGCGGCGCCCGTGCCAGGTCCAGACGCCGGACGCGATCAGAAGCAGGACAATCGCGGCGCCGACGGAGAGGAGGGCCCAGCGGGCCGGCGCCGGGAGCGCGCCGAACCAGGCGCGGATGCCGCTCACTGCACCTCGCGGACGTTCTCGGCGGGAACCCAGCCCTCGGTGCCGTCAACCGCGCGCACCTTGACCCAGTGCCCCCCGTCGAACACCAGCAGGTTCAGGATCCGCAGACGGCGGTCGATCGCGTCCACGTATCTCACCTGCTGGCCCGCGGAGACGCGGCCGACCTGCGAGGAGCTCGCCATGGCGTCCCGGTACAAGACGCTCGTCCCGACGACCTCGAGAACCCGGCTCGACGCGGACGGCGACTCACGCGTCAGGGCCGCGGGCTTCATCACGCCGGGCGGCGCGGCGCTGCCGTTCCCCTGGCGGGCCGCCGGATCCTGGTAGGCCGCCACCGTCGGCAGGCCGCCAGAGATGCCCGTGGACGTAGGGGCGGCGCCGGCCGTCGCGCTCGCCGGCCCAGCGGGCTGGGACGGAGCGGCCGAAGCCGGCGCGGACGCGGACTCCGGAGCCTTGGGCCCCGCACGGTACGACTGAAGCTCGTCCACCTTCACCGCGATCTCGCCGAGCGCCGTGCGCGCCTTGAGCTGGCCGCCGACCAGCGTCCCCCGGATCACGCGCCCGTCGCGAAGCTGGATCTCCTCGCGCGAAAGGCTGGCCACCTCGTCCGGCGCGAGCTCGACCAGCCCCGATCCCGTCGACACCATCAGGGACTCGTTCGACAGCTCCCCGTCGATCCGGCTGCCGTTGGCGAACACCAGCTCGCCCGCCGCCGCAGGCGCCGAGACAAGGAGGGTGAGCGCCGCGATCCAGAGCCCCCTCACGGCTGACCCCCGACCTCGATCCGCCCCCGACTCCCCCGGTCCACCACGATCTCCCCCTTGACGAGCGCGCCGTCCGCCGCGGCGAAGCTCCCGCTCTTGAGGTTCCCCGTCAGGATGCCCTGCGGGAGTATCTCGACGCGTCCGGTCGCGTTCAGATTACCGCGGACCTTGCCGCCGACCACGATGTTCGACGCGCTGATGTCCGCATCGACCTCGGCGCGGTCGCCGACGTGCACACGCCCGTTCACGTTGATGATCCCCTCGAATCGCCCCGCGAGCTCGAGGTCGCCCTCCCCGATGATCTCTCCCTTGATGGAGAGCTTCTCCCCGACCCGGAAGGCTCCCGACTGGGACCCCGAGGACAGCGTGAGGGGCACGCCCGGCTCCTCATCGTCCCCTGCGGCATCGAACCCGAAGAACCGCCGTAGAGCCCTGAACACGCGAGCGCCTCCCACACGGACGCACTGAAACGCTGTTAATGTACAGACCTCGCTCCGGAGTGTCAAGGAAAGCGGGCAGGACCTTGACTCTCCCGAGCGCCGCGGCGGCCACACTGCATGGGAGTCAAGGCCCGACCCCGCGAAGCCCACGAAGGAGGGTCACCCGTGGACACCCGAAGCCCATCGTCCGGGACGGACCAGGCGCCCTTCAAGAACATCCTCGTCGCCGTCGACGGCAGTGACCACGCGTTCGACGCGGTCCGCGTCGCGGCGCGGCTCGCGACTGCGCTGTCGGCGCGGCTCACGCTGATGACGGCGTACGACGCGCCGTCGGAGAGCCTCGGCGAGCCGAACTACTCGCGCGCCCTCGGCGAGGCGCTCGGCGAGGCCCAGAAGATGCTCGAGGACGCCCGGCGCGTGGCGCTGAATGCCGGCGGGCCGGAGCCCCAGGTGGAGTGGCTAGCGGGCGAGCCGGCCGCCACCATCGTGGAGACGGCGCAGGCGGGAGGCTACGACCTCGTCGTCATGGGCACGCTCGGGCGGGGCCGGCTCGGCGCGGCGCTCCTGGGCTCGGTCTCCGCCGAGGTGGCGGCCCGGGCCGGCCGTCCCGTGCTGGTCGTCGGCGACGTGCTGCGCTGACCCCGTCCCCGCCCTCCCCCCTGCCCCGGGGCCGGGCTCGCGCCGAACCGGGAGGAGAACCGGCGAGGCTATCCCTTGCCGCGCGCCAGGCCCGACAGCACGGCCACGAGCGACGCCGTGATGATGTTCGGGTGCACGCCGACCCCCCACCGGAGGGTCCCGCCCGGACCGTGCGCCGTCTCCACGTACGCCACCGCCGTCGCGTCAGCCCCCTGCCCGAGGGCGTGCTCGGCATAGTCGACCACGTCCATGTCCGTGCCGAGCTCGCGCCGCAGGCCGTCCACGAAGGCGGCGATCGGGCCGTTCCCGGTCCCGGTGACGGTCCGGGGGGCGCCCAGGACGCGGAGGTGGGCCGTCAGGCGGGTGCGGTCGCGGCTCCCGTCCGAGTGAAGCTCGTGGTCGACCAGCTCGTACGTCGCGGGCTCGGGCAGGTACTCCGCGCGGAAGGCCTTCCACATCGCCGCCGGGCTGATCTCGGTGCCGCTGTCCTCCGTGATGGCCTGGATCGTCTTCGAGAACTCGATCTGGAGCCGCCGGGGCAGGTCGAAGCCGTGCTCGGCCTTCATGATGTAGGCGACCCCGCCCTTCCCCGACTGGCTGTTGACGCGGATCACCGCCTCGTAGGTGCGCCCGACGTGCTTCGGGTCGATGGGGAGATACGGGACCTCCCAGACGGTGTAGTCCGCCGGCAGCGCTTCCATCCCCTTCTTGATGGCGTCCTGGTGCGAGCCCGAGAAGGCGGTGTAGACCAGGTCGCCCACGTAGGGGTGGCGCGGGTGGACGGGCAGCCGGTTGCAGTACTCGGTCACCCGGCGCAGGGCGTCGATGTCCGAGACGTCCAGCCCCGGGTCGATCCCCTGGGCGAACAGGTTCATCGCCAGGGTGACCACGTCGACGTTCCCGGTGCGCTCGCCGTTGCCGAAGAGCGTGCCCTCGACCCGGTCGGCGCCGGCCAGCACGCCCAGCTCGGTCGCCGCGACCGCGCAGCCCCGGTCGTTGTGCGGATGGAGCGAGAGCACGATGCGGTCGCGCCGCGAGATCTTCCGCAGGAACCACTCGATCGTGTCGGCGTACAGGTTCGGCGAGTACATCTCGACGGTGGCCGGCAGGTTCAGGATGAGCTTCCGATCGGCGGTGGGCTCGATGACGTCCGTGACCGCCTCGCAGATCTCGACGGCGAACTCCGGCTCGGTGCCCGTGTAGCTCTCGGGCGAGTACTCGTAGAAGACCTCGGTGTCGCCCAGCGTCTCCTCGAGCTTGCGGCAGAGCTTCGCGGCGTTCACCGCGATGTCGACGATGCCCGGCCTGTCGAGGCCGAAGACGACCCGCCGCTGCAGGATGGAGGTCGAGTTGTAGAAGTGCACGATGGCGCGGCGGGCGCCCCGCAGGCACTCGTAGGTCCGGTGGATCAGCTCCGGCCGGCACTGCACGAGCACCTGGATGGTCACGTCGTCCGGAACCAGGTCCTCCTCGATGAGGATGCGCACGAAGTCGTAGTCGGGCTGGGACGCCGACGGGAACCCGACCTCGATCTCCTTGAAGCCCATCCGCACGAGCGCGTCGAACATGCGCCGCTTCCGCGCGGGGTCCATCGGGTCGATGAGAGCCTGGTTGCCGTCCCGGAGATCGACCGAGCACCAGCGCGGGGCCTTCGTGAGCTTCCGGTCCGGCCAGGTCCGATCGTGGAGCTCGAGCGGGACGAAGGGTCGGTACTTCCCGAACGGCATGCGCCTCGGGGTCACCGGCGGTGGTGGCATCTCGCTCCCTCACCGGGCTTCCACCCGGGTCCGAAAACCACGAACCTCCTGGCCCGTAGGGGCTCAGGAGGTTCGGCGAGCGCGGACGGCGGCGCTCGCCGCTACATAAGCAGGAGGCCCAGGCCACGCTGCATCACGCCCCGAGACTGCCAGGGAACGGGCCCCCTGTCAACGCCAGTCGGGCGGCCCCGGGCCCCCCCTCCGGCCCCCCGGTCAAGCCGGCGTCCCGCCCCCTTTCCGCCCCTCCTGGGCGCCCTCCTGAGCGGGCTCTCGGGGCCACATGGTACCCTCGCTCCAGTCAGCGTCATCGAGCCGCCGCGAATCCACCGAGAGGCGTCCATGGCCGTCGAACCCGCCCTCGACCTTGCCCGCGTCATCGAGGGGCGGGACTTCCCCGCGCTCCACGAGATGCTGAAGAGCTGGTCGCCTCCGACCGCCGCGAATCTCCTCGAGACCCTCCCCGTGGAGCAGCAGGTCGTCGCCTTCCGCGTGCTGCCCCGGGACCTGGCCGCCGACGTCTTCGAGTACCTGCCGCTGGAGGCCCAGCAGAGCCTCCTGAAGGCGATGGCCCGGGAAGACGTCGCCAAGATCCTCAACGAGATGGCGCCCGACGACCGCACCGCGCTCCTCGACGAGCTGCCGGGAACGGTCACCCAGCATCTCCTCCAGCTGCTCACCCCCGAGGAGCGGTCGGTGGCCGTCAAGCTCCTCGGCTATCCGGAGGGCAGCATCGGCCGGCTCGTGACGCCGGACTACGTGCGCGTCCGGCCCGACTGGGACATGGCATACGTCCTCGATCACATCCGCCGGTACGGGCACGACAGCGAGACGCTCTCGATCGTCTACGTCATCGACGATCGCGGGCGGCTGGTCGGCGAGATCCCCATCCGCAAGATCCTCCTCCTCCCCCCCGAGACCCGCGTCTCGGAGGTGACCGACCAGCGGGTGGTCGCCCTGAGGGCCACCGACACGCAGGAATCCGCGGTGCCGGTATTCCAGAGCGAGGATCGCGTGGCCCTCCCGGTCGTCGACTCCGGCGGCACGCTGATCGGCATCGTCACCGTCGACGACGTGCTGGACGTGGCGCAGACCGCCGCCACCCGGACCCTTCAGCGCTTCGGCGGCATGCAGGCCCTGGACGAGCCGTACCTCGAGATGCCCTTCCACGCCATGCTCCGCCGGCGGGCCAGCTGGCTCGTCGTGCTGTTCCTCGGGGAGATGCTGACCGCCACGGCCATGGCCTTCTTCGAAAAGGAGATCCAGCGGGCGGTCGTCCTCGCCCTCTTCGTCCCCCTCATCATCTCGAGCGGCGGCAACTCCGGATCGCAGGCCGCCACCCTGGTGATCCGCGCGCTCGCGCTGGGCGAGGTGTCGCTCGGGCAGTGGTGGCGGGTCATGCGCCGGGAGGTCTGGTCCGGCCTCGTGCTGGGGAGCATTCTCGGCGCGATCGGCTTCCTGCGCATCGCTCTCTGGTCCCAGTTCTCCGACCTGTACGGGCCGCACTGGTTTCTCGTCGCGGTGACGGTGGGCGTGGCGCTGGTCGGCATCGTGCTCTGGGGAACCTTCGCGGGATCCATGCTCCCGCTCGTGCTGAGGCGCCTCGGATTCGATCCGGCCACCTCCTCGGCGCCGTTCGTCGCGACGCTGGTGGACGTCACCGGGCTGGTGATCTACTTCAGCGTGGCGGCGCTGATCCTGCGGGGCACGCTCCTCTAGCGGCCCGCGCTCGAGCGGTGCCCGGCCAGGAGCCCCCGGCTTGACGACATGTCGCCAGTGGTGTCTGCTCCGGCCGAGCCACGTGTCCGGATCACGGATTCGCCACCCACCCTGCCGCGGCCGAGCCACGCGCGCGCCGCGCGAACCCAGGAGCCGACGATGGCCGACGTCCAAGTCTCGCTGACCTGCGCGGACTACGCCCGCGTCCTGCCGCTCGCCACCGGCGAGGTGACGGCGAAGGGCATCGCCCTCACCATGATCCTCGGGAGCCGCGGCTCGTGGCCGGCGCGGGCGGAGATGCTGCGCCGCGCCGTCCAGGACCCGGCCGTCGAGGGCGGTGAGTGGTCGATGGCCCAGTACCTCTACCGCATGGACAAGGGCGACCACCGCTACGTCGGCTTGCCGGTGTTCCCCCTCCGCAACTTCACGGCCCGCGATCTGTACGTTCGCCGGGACGGCCCCATCCGGCGGCCCGAGGACCTGGCCGGCGCGCGCATCGGCATGTACAGCTACACGGCCAGCGGCTCGATCTGGTACCGCCACTTCCTCCGCTACCTGGGCCTGAACCCCGCCGCCATGCGATGGTGGATCGGCGACATCGACACGCCCTGGTCGGCGCCGATGGACGTCACGCTGCCGCCCGGCGTGAGCGCCCCGCCCCCCGGCCGGTCGCTGTCGGACATGCTGATCGCCGGCGAGCTGGAGGCGATCCTCAGCCCGCCGCGCCCCCAGGCCTACCAACCGGCAACGGCGGCCACCAGCGCGCTCGCCCGCCTCTTCCCCGAGTTCCGCGGGGTGGAGCAGGAGTACTTCCGGAAGACCGGCGCGTTCCCGCCCCAGCACCTGATCGTCCTCCGGCGCGAGGCGTGGGAGGCGAACCGCTGGATCGCCCGGAGCCTCACCGACGCGTTCGTCGCCGCGAACGACTGCTTCACCGCGGCGCAGAAGAGCTTCCCGTACGCCACGCCGTGGCTGGAAGCCGAACTGGAGGATACGGCCGCCGTGATGGGCGACGACTTCCACCCGTACGGGCTCGAGCCGAACCGGGCGCAGATCGACATGTTCGCGGGCGAGGCGTTCCGGCTCGGGCTGACCAGCCGCCGGGTGACGGTCGAGGAGTACTTCGCGGACTACCTCGCGTCCTGACGGTGGCGGCCGAGCACGAGCCCGGCGCCGGCCCGAGCGGTCCGGTCTCTCGATCTGCCGATCGGTCCGCCTCCCTCAGGTGGTTCCTCCTCGTCTCGTTCCTCGCGAACTTCGGTCAGGGTGTCTACCCGCCCCTCCTCCCCGAGGTGGTGGGCGCGCTCGGCCTGAGCCTCGCCGGCGCGGGCTTCCTCGGGACCGTCTTCAGCCTGCCGCGGGCCATCCTGGCCCTGCCCGCGGCCCGGCTCGTCGACCGGCTCGGGCCGACCCGGGTGATGCACGCGGGCATGGCGCTCGTCTTCGTGGGCACGCTCATCGCCGCGGTGGCGTCCTCGCTGGCCACGATGGCCGTGTCCCGCGCGCTCGTCGGGCTCGGCTACGGGACGACGGCCCTCGTGGGCATCGTCTACCTCATGCAGGCCGGCCCCGCGGCGCAGCGAACGCGACGCGGCAACATGTACGAAGGCGCCCTGATCAGCGCCAACGCGGTCAGCGGATACCTGGCCGGCACGGTCTCCGTCCACGCCGGCTGGCGCTGGGGCTTCGGGGCGGCGGGCATCGCCGTGGCCCTCGCGTGGCTCACGGCGACGTGGCGGGTCTTCCCGGCCATCCGGGCGGTGCTCCACGAGCGGCCGGAGGCGGCCGAGGGCGGAGGAGCGTCCGGGCCGCCGGCGCCTCGCCCGTCTCCCCTCTCGCTCCTCGCCATCTACTTCGTGGTCTTCGGCCTCGCCTTCGCCTGGGCCGGGGCGATCGTGACCCTGGCGCCCCTCTACGGCGGCCAGGCACTCGGGCTCGACGCGGCTGCCATCGGCCGCGCCCTGGCCGTCGCGTACCTCGTGGAGGCGGTGCTGCTGATCCCCGTGGGCTGGGCGGCGGACACCTTCGGCCGCTTGCGCGTGCTGCTCCCCGGCATCGCGGTCCTGGTAGCGGGTGTCACCCTCCTCCCGCTCTCGGGCGGACTCGCCGGCTACACCGTGGCCTGCACCCTGATCATCGTCGGGATGACGGTCTGGATGATCCCGGCCTCGCTCCTGGCCGAGCATCTCCACGGGCGCTTCGGGAGCCGCACCGTGGCCATCTACCGGTTCGTGACGGACCTGGGGACGGTCGCGGCGCCCATTTTCGTCGGCTGGCTCACCGGGCGGTCAGGGTTCGGCGTGGGCGCCGCCGCCATAGTGCTGCTCCTGGTCGCGTGCGGGACGGCCGCGGGCGTCGTGCTCGGTCCGGGCAGGCGCCGGCCAGCTGCGCGCGCCCGCTGAGCGGAGCCGTGCGAGCGGGGCTAGACGCCCTCCGCGGGCACCGTGCCGTCCGAGCCGTCGTCGTCCTTCTCGGCCGGGTCGGGCTCGAGCGCATCAGGGTACTTCACCGGCACGTTCTGCGCGACCCACAGCTTCCAGTCGCTCCACGCATGGTCGAGCTCGTGGAGGAACGCGCCGCGCTTCTCGGCCGGAGGAAGCCGCCGGTCCACGACGATCGTGCGGGTGTCCACGTCCCACTCGGCGGCGCGATCGTCCACGTCAGGGGCGCCCTGAACGACCGCCACCTCGTACCCGAACGGGAAGTCGACCTTCCGCGGAAGCCGGTAGATCAGGCTCTTGGCCGATGTGGAATCCGTCATGGGCCGGTGCGTCCTCCAGCGAGCGCGAGTCGCCTTGCGCGCTTCGCGGGCTCTGGTCTCTCACCGCACGCCCCGTGCACCGCGTCTTCCCTGGTGGCCGAGGGTGGAGCCCAGCCAGCGAGGGCGTTCGTGCCTGCGGGGTGACCCGCTAAGTATGCCGGAGTCCGATCCGCGGCGCGCTAGTCGTCATTACACCATTATTATTCAATATGTTACAGATCATGCCCGCGATCTCTCGACCGGCTGTCGGCGCTGGCCGAAGTGAACCTCCCCAGCCCCAGCCTACGAGCCTCTAGGCCCCTCGACGTGCCCTGTCGGTCTCCACATGGCGCACCCGAGCATCCCGCCCGCGCGAGGGCGCTTCTCGCTCATGCCGGTCATGTAAGCTCAGCCCGCGACTCCGGGTTCCGTCACTGAGCGATTTCGGCCGCTCGCGCCTGCACGGACGGCGGGATCGTCAGACCGAGGGCCTTGGCGGTTCCCGGGGTGAGGACGAGCTCGAAGCGCGTGGCTTGCTCTACGGGACGGTCTTCCGGCTTCGCCGCGAGGTCAGCCGGTGGCGCAGCGCTATCTTGACCTCGCGGGCTCCGGCTTTGGCGCGGAGGCTTCGAGCAGCGTCAGGGCCGAGGTTAGCTCGACCGCCGTCCATTCGAGGTCCTCGATCGGGACCGACAGAGTCCCGCGGACCGCGACGGGCCCCGTACGTACGAGCCGCTCGAGCATCTCCTGGGCATCGCGGACCGCGTTGAAGGCCCGTCGCAGGCGATCCATGGCGGCGGCGTGGGGCGAGAGGGGCGGTGGCACGGCTCCGGGTCGAACGAATCGCGTTGTCAGCGTCATGCGGCGGGTCTCCACAAGCGCCCGAGCAGCAAGGCGCCATGCCCACGGAAGGGAGTACCCGCGCCAATTGCCAGGGGGCCGTGACGTCCGCGACGTCTACCCCGCGACCCCAGGGAAGGCACCCTTCATTGTACGCCTAAACGAAGGAAACCGTTTGCCAAAGGTGACGACGACAACCGGCGACCGCCGCCCGACCAGACCTTCAGCGCGGACCACGCAACGGGTCCGAATCGGCGCCATGGCGACCTTGGGGCCACGACCTTTGGGGCCAATGGTGGCGAGCGTACCGTGCGAAAGAACGGTGCCCCCGGAGAGGATCGCGGGCTACACGCAGGAGCCCATCAGCGTGCTGCTCGCCGGATAGCGGAGCCCGCCGCCCAGGGGTGGGTGCACGCCGTGCCCAATCCCGATGAGAGTTAACTGGCGCATTTGAGTGTCCGTACTCGCGTCTGCATGTACTTCCCGAACTCAGGTGAGTAATCACCACAGGGGAAGCCACCCTGTTCCAGATAGCCGTGGTGTTGGCGCAGTATTGAGGCGACGGCTCTCTCCCATCGCGGGTCATCGCCAACCAGACTCCAAAGAGTCTCGGCAGTGAACAACGCGTGCGTGGCAAACCAGGCATATCGGGCATCCACGGGTTGGTCGTGGCCTCGGCTGGCCAAGTCAGGGTGCTCTACGGCTAACTTGAGGTGGTCCTGAAGAACACCGAGGGCAGCAACTTCCCGTTGGTCGGCCGCGCTGCGCTGATACGTCAACAACCCGAACACCAGAGATCCAGCAGTGACGACGGCCCCCAAAATCGTCGCTAAGTGCGCCTGCCGCTGCCATCTCAGTTCAGGTATTGCGATCCTGTCCACTGGCGGCCTCCACGCAATGCGTAGGCGGAACGGTCCGTGCAGCCGGGAGAGTACCACGGCGCCCGAACCGACCCACAATTGGTAGCTCCTGGACACCCCGGAGGGTCGGTGCTACGAAATCAGCGGGACGGTAACCGTGGACCCGCTGTTGGAAGGTAGTGGAGTTGGTGCCCCCGGAGGGGTCCGTGCGGTCTGCCACAACCACCATCCAGGGCCGGCTGCAAATTCGCGCCGCCTAGAATACCGCGAGGGCGACGCCCCGCGATCCCGGTCGCAGGGCGCCTGGAGGTGGGCGCTTCCGAGCCGCACGGGCCGCAAGCTCGGTCACACCTCCCACGAGTCACCGCGTGGCTGTCGACCCTGATGGAGACACGAATCGGACACTCTGAAGCCCATGGAGTTCTTCTCGATTCCGGGGGGGGCTCCGACGTGATGCGGGGGTTGGATCCGGATCCGCAGCGAATTGGTTCCTGGAACGCGTCAGGTTTGGTCCACGTCGGGTGTTTCGGAACTACAGCGCGTCCTGCTGCTGAATCGGGCGAAAGCGTGGTCGCGATTCACGCACGGGGTCGAATCCCGTTTGCAGCCATGACGTTTTCCGACGCGTGTGTTGTGGCATCATTGACAGGGTCTGCTCCGCAGCTTGTTGCCCCTCCTTGGTGCCATTTCCACGCCGTCGGGCAGCCGGAGTTTCGACAAGAGGCCTTGGTAGTCGTCGACTGGATCAGGGCTAGCAGGGGTTAGTCAGGACGGCTCGGACTTGCACGTTGCCTCGCGAGGCTCTGCCCCGGATCGTAGTGCCACCGTCTAGCTGTCTGGTTTCCCCGGCGCGAACAGTTACGTCACACATACCTGTTGATTCCAAAAATCCGGTTGGGTCAGAAAATTCGATCACAACTCCCGTGCGCCCGTGGGTCTCACCAGAGTTCAGCAGTACCACCGCCCAGTTCCACTCCGACGAGTAGTTCCACTCCGACGAGTAGCGTGAGCTCGGAGTGGCGCTGACCCTCACGATGGTAATACTCGCTGGCCCTGCCGGAGGGGCGGCGCGAACTGACGGGACCGGAGCGACCGGCTCTGGTATCGTGCGCAAGGCACCCTCGATGCGAAGCACATTGCTGCGCAGCGCGTTTTTCAGTTCGCCCTTCCAGCGATAGAAGAGGATATCGCCACTCTCCCATGCGTCATCCGCTGGTTCTGTGCGGTCCTGAAGGACAATCCGTACGGGTGCCCTAGCAATGGTGGCGGCTTGCATTGCGGCGGCGACCTCGGCGGCTGTCTTTTCCTCCTCAGCACGTTTCGTCGCTCCGGTCGCCGCAACCATGTTCTCGAACCCACCAGCCCAGATGATTCGACCTAGCATGACAATGCAGTCCGCCGGACCTTTGCCGCCCCATCCACTGTTGCACAAGCTGGTTGACGAGCACAGCTCCAACCACTGTACCGACCGCCGCGGGACCGCCCGGGCTCGCGGCGAGCTGACGGATTGTTTCATCTGCCAAAGCACGGCGCACCTCGAACTCAACCATCCCGCATGGCGTCAACGTGCCTGAGCGGAGAAGGGGCACACCAACGAGGATAGCGAGCCCGATACCTACGGCGCCCCATGATCGGCGGCTCACGGTGGCTCCTCCTCTGGCGTCGGGGGTGCATCCACAATCGGTTGCGGCCGAGGATTAGCGGATGGCCACATCCAGCAACCGTCGATGCCCCCGGAGACGAGCCTTACGCAGATATTGACGAAGCGCAAGAGGCAAAGGATCTGCGCATAGGCCGTCCGATTCCAGGGTGGCTTTCAGGGTCCGGACCGTGACGGACACGGTGGCGATGACCGCTGAACTTCGCATCCGCTGCACGGAATGGCGGGACCTGCTGCGAGCAACACGCAGACAGCGCACCCTGTGCGGCGGCAGTTGCTCCCCGAGCGCCTGACCGTCACCCGGACTCCGCAGGGAGTCCGGATCACCGGCATGGCCACGGTGGGACCGCTAGTGGCGGATGTGCTACTGCGATGTGCTACTGCGTGGAGGAGGTGTGCCCCCGGACGGGCACACCCGGGTTGACACGCACCCGCTCGAGGGCGTCCTGATCCTGCGCGCCGCGTAGTTCCGCGACGCCTCGCGGGCTCCGGAACGTCCTACGGCTCCTGTCGAGCCTTTAACTTCACCCCTCCTTGTTGCCTCGCTTCGGCAGCCAGATTGGCTCAACCCGGATTCTCCCGAGCGTGACTACATTCACAATCCAGGAATATCTCCCATTGACACGAACACTCCGTACTGACACGGTGGACGAGGCTAAAGGATCCCGCCACTTCCCCACCTGCATTTGACCACACCTCGGGTACGGCCCGAGGCTCCGCAGTCCTCTTCCGGATGGTAGCGACTTCGGTGATCTTCGACGACCTACCGAGTCGCTACGAGAGGAGCAGCCGGACCGCACTAGCCCTCCGAATCAGAAGATCACAGCAAAGGGGACACCATGGGTATTCGCAGATTTGTCGTCATCGCGCTGATTGCTGGCGCGGCGGCCTTGGCTCTTTCGCTGAGCATGGGAGTGGTAACAGCTTCCTCTGCTCAAAACGGGCAGCTTCATCTGGCGAAGGAATGCTCGCAGAACTTGGGCGGGCCCGGCAGCTTCTGTACGTTCACAGCCTCGAACCTTGCGCAGATCCCCATCGGCGCGCAGGTCATTTATGCCCAGGCGCCTATTCCCCTGGGGGGGGATGATGCTTTCCCTTCCCCAAATGGCTATCTGGACAGTAACGTCGTCCTCTTCGTCGAGACCGGCAACTGGGCGGTCGGCCGTTGCACGCTCGATGGTTCTACTGGCGTCGGAGTGTGCACGTTCTCGGACGGGATTGGGGCGTTCACCGGGTTCGAAGCCCGTGTGGATGTCGACTGTACTCATACGGGGTTTCCTCCTTGCACGTGGGACGGGACGTACAGGTTCAGGTCGCAGCCCAAGAGATAGGAAGTCAGGGAACGAGGCGAGTCTGGGTGACGGCCATGAGGGTGTCACGCTGACCCAGCTGGAGTAGGAATAGCCGGCAGGTCCGATAGAGGCCGCCAAACGTGGGGGCGTCAGGGGTCATCCTGGCGCCCTTCGCGTCTTCCCAGCCTCACGCTTGCGTCTCCAGCCAGGCGAGTCGTTGTCCTCTCGGATTTTTCCCCATATATTGACTTGACACTCTACTAGCGTATATGCTAGCATACGAACAGATGACGCTTCGACTCCGCGAGTGGCGAGACCGGCGCGGCGAGTCACTCTATACGCTCGCCGAGAAGTCAGGCGTGCATTTCGTGACCATCAGTCGCATCGAACAGGGGCATCTCTCGCCCACCGTGGCGACCCTCGAGAAGCTGGCGAAGGGACTCCAGATCACCATACGTGACCTGTTCCCCGTGGAGCGGCGCCCCGGCAGGGCGCGGAAGGGAAGCCGGTATGGCCAAGGGAAGTAGGAAGACCCGGGGCGTCTTCGAGCGGGGCGGTGTGTGGTGGATTCGGTGGACCTGCCGCCAGGGGCACCTCCACCGTGAGCGGATCGGTCCCAAGTCCGTCGCCAAGGACGAGTACGCGAAGCGGAAGGTTCAAGTGAAGACGGAAGGGTTCTGCCTCGCTCTGGTGGTCCGTGAGCGGGCCATCCCCTTCCGCGAGCTCGTGGAGGACTACACGAAGTATCAGACCTCACACAACCGTCACCCGCAGAACGATTCGTTCCGCATCGGCTGGTGGCTCGACCGGTGGGGCGACCGCTCAGCGTCGGCAATCACCCGGGCGGATGTCGAGGCCGGGAAGCTAGCCCTCCTGGCCGCCCGTGACCCATCGCGGACCCCGAAGCGTCACCTGAAACGGACCAGCTACCGACCTGCCACCGTCAACCGTTACCTGGCGGCGCTGCGATGCTGCTTCAACGTCGCCGTCAGCAATGGAAAGACTGTGGGGAATCCGGTCGTGGGCACGCGGTTCCTCCGAGAGAACAACACCCGCCTGGCCTGCCTGACACTCCGGGCCGAGGCCGCATTACTCGACGCCTTGGAACCTCGGTACCGCCCGATGGTCGAGGTGGCGGTCCATACCGGCTTGCGGTGGTCTGAGCAGATGGGACTCCGGTGGCGGGACTGCGACGTGCTCACGGGAATGCTCACGGTGCCTCGAAGCAAGCACGGCGAGACGCGGCACGTCCCGATGAATAGTCGAGTCCGGGCCATTCTCATGGACCTGGCCACGCGTCGCCTTCCTGACGGCGATACGCTCGTCTTCGCGGAGCCAGGCGGCACCGTCCCTGGGAAGGCCGACCGGTGGTTCACCAGGGCCGTCAGCCGATCCCGTCACGTGCTCGCCGAGCAGGGTCACCAGGCCGATGCGGAGGCTCTTCAAGGCTTCACGTGGCACGGTCTGCGGCACACGTTCGCTTCACGGCTGGCCATGGCAGGCGTGGACCTACTGACGCTCAAGGACCTCGGTGGCTGGAAGACGCTGGCGATGGTGACCCGCTACGCGCACCTGATGCCCGGTCGACTCCGAGAGGGAGTGGAGCGGCTCGTGACCGTCTCGCCGGCGCCGTCCGAAATCGCCGGGGCAACTGGCACCGCTACTAGCACCAGCGCCCTTGCCCTGTCCCCGGCTGTCGCCTAAGTACGCGTAGAATTGGTGCCCCCGGGGTGAATCGAACACCCGGCCCAGGGTTTAGGAAACCCTTGCTCTATCCAACTGAGCTACGGGGGCGTGCAGTGATCTTCGCGGGTTACGCGAGGCCTGTCAACAAAGGGGCCCTTGCGCACTTCGTGTGCCATCGCGAGGGTAGACGGTCCAGGAGAACGCGGGGATCGACGGCGCCACGCCCGTAGCGGGTACGGCGCGAGTCTCCGCTCTGGGGGTCTACGGCCTGGCCAGGACGATGTTGAACTTGCCGAGGAGGCGCTTGGCACCGCCGGTCCCATGGGACTCCAGATCGATCGCCAGGGACGGCTTGGCCCAGGGATCGTGGTTCAAGTTGGGGTCTCCCCTGAAGTAAAGCTGCGTCGTCAGGGGACCAAAGAGGGGGTGCATGACGGTGAAGTGAACGTGGGCGGGCCGAGTCCGTCCGGCATACTGCTCGAGGCCCGGGAGGCCCGGCGGAATGGGGTAGCGTCCCGGGACGATCGTCTCGATCTCGTAGCGCCCCTGAGCGTCGGTCAGGAGTCGCCCCCTCAACCGGAACGGCGTGCGATCGGTGAGACCCGCCGGCTCCTTGATATCGTACTGACCTGCGTGGTCGGCTTGCCACACATCGAGCAGCGCCCCCGGCAAGGGTGTCCGACAGTCTGGACCATAGACGGTTCCGGACAGCACGAGGACTTCTCCGGCCTCGCCAGGATCCGTGAGCTTCACCCGGGCTGGCGCGCCGGCCCGGTAGAACGGCCCGAGGACGTCGGGCGATGTGGGCAGACACTGCTGGGCGATGCCGGTGGCGGGAACCCCCAGGAGGCTACCGCCCATCACGGTCGCCGTCCGGCGCAGGAGCGTTCGCCGTGAAATGGTTCGGCCCGCGTTCAGGATCAGGTCGTCGTTCATGTCTGCCTCTCCGTTTCCGTGGTGGCGTCGCCGCCCGAACCCTGCCGCTGTCCGAGGAAATCGGGGCCAGTATACCCTTCGTCCCGCCGCGCGGGTTTGGGTGGGAACCAGACTGTGGCCGGCGGAGCCTCCCGAAGCGTCACATGTCGCGCGGGCGGCGGTAGTAGCTCAGCACGGTGCCGATCCCCTTGGCCCGCGCCTTCTGGTACGCGAGGTGCCCGAGCACGATGTCGCTGATCGCGAAGCCCTTGTGCCAGAAGAGGATGCGCTCGCGCGGCGACTCGCGGCCCGGCTTCCGGCCGGCGACGATCTCGCCGATCTCGCCGTGGATGTGCTCGGACCGGAGGGCGCCCGCCCGGATCATCCCGGCGAACTGGCCGTACTCGGACTTCTGGCACTGGTTCCAGTCGTCGACGACCATCTTGTCCACCGACAGCGGCAAGGACGACTCGACGGACTGCTCCACGCCGTAGGGCTGGATCAGGGCGCCGGGCTTGACCCAGGCGTCCCTCACGAGCACCTCCGGGGTCACGAGCCGCGAGGCGTCGATGATGATGTCGGCGTCCCGCACGGTCTCCTCGACCGTCGCCTTCACCCGGACGGGCTTCCCGAGCTGCTCGGACATCCGCGCGGCGAAGCGCTCGCGCGACTCCGGCCGCTTGCTGGTGACGCGGATCTCCTCGAAGTCGAAGAGCCGGTCGAGCATCGGCACGTTGTACCAGGCCGTGCCGCGGGCGCCGACGTGCCCCAGGACTCGCGGCCGGTCGCCGGCCAGGTACTTCGCGCCGACCGCCGTCACCGCGCCGGTGCGCATCCACGTGATCAGCGTCCCGTCCACGATGGCGAACGGCGCGCCGGTGTCCGATCGATAGAGCGTGATCAGCGCCAGCTCCGACGGGAGCCCGAAGCGGTAGTTCCCCTCGAAGTCGCCGATCACCTTGACCCCGGCGACGTCGATCGGCTCGACGTACCCCTTCAGGATGTTCCAGTGGCGCTCCGACCGATCCAGCGCGAGATGGTCCTTCGAGGGCATGACGACCCGCTTCTCGCCGTGCGCCCGGAGGCCCAGCTCGATGGCGTCCATCGCCTCTTCGAGGCCGAGGTCCACCGCATCCACGTCTTCCTTCGAGAGGAAGAGGATGTCCAGGCCCGACGTGGTCACGATGTCACCCCTCGATCCCGCAAAGTCCGGCGAGGATCACGTCATCGACCAGACGCCCGGACGTCATGCTTTGCCCAGACACCCCTCAGGATTTGGTTGAGGGCCTTCGGGCGGTCGCTTCCGACGGGTGTCCCCCGCCCTCGGCCAGGCCGGCGCCAGCGAGCGCCTCACGCGCCGGGCCACTCGACCCCGCGCGCCTCGAGCCGCCTCCGGAGCTTCTCGAGCGCGGTCGCCTCGATCTGCCGCACGCGCTCCCGCGTGACGCCCATCCGCCGGCCGATCGATTCGAGGGTCAGGGGCGCCTCGCCGCCGAGGCCGAAGCGGTCGAAGAGGATCTCCCGCTCCCTCGGCGGCAGGTCGTCCAGGAGCTCCCGGAGGTCCGCCTGCCCGCGGAGCAGGCCCGCGACGGCGGCGGCGCCCGGCTCCCGGTCGACGACCACGTCCTTCAGGTGGACGTCCCCTTCCCCGACCGGCGTCTCGAGCGAGAGCGGCGCCCGGGACGCCTCGTCGAGCGCCTCGAGGTCCTTGAGGGGCATGCCGAGCTCGGCGGCGACCTCGGCGAGCTCGGGCGGCTTGCCCTGCTCCTGGGTGAGCCGCTCGCGCGTGCGCTTGTACTTTCCGAGCAAGGCCTCCACGTGCACGGGCAGCCGGATGAGCCGGGCCTGGTTCGCGAGGGCCCGCTGGACGGCCTGCCGGATCCACCAGGTGGCGTACGTCGAGAACCGGGTCCCACGGTCCCAGCGGAACTTCTCGACGGCCCGGATCAGGCCGACGTTGCCCTCGGCGATGAGGTCGGCCAGCGGCAGCCCTCGCCCCTGATAGCGCCGGGCCAGCATCACCACGAGGCGGAGGTTCGATTCGACCATCCGCTTCCGCGCGGCCTCGTCCCCCTCGGCCACCCGCCTGGCGAGCTCGGTCTCCTGCTCGCGCGTGAGGAGCGGGATGCGGCGGATCTCCGCGAGGTAGATCTCGATGGGCGCGCGCCCGCCGACCGTCTCGGCCTCCTCCGCCTCCAGCTCCTCGTCGGACGGAAGCTCGAGCGCCGGGGCGTCGTCGTCGAGGTCAAGGTCCGCCGGCTCGGTCCCGGCAGCCGCTCCAGGCGGCGGCTCCGCCCGCAGCAGGTCCTCGGGATCCTCGTTACCCGGCGGCGACGGCTCCCGCCCGGCGGTCATGGGACGGCGGCAGGACTCCTGAGTCCCCCGGCAGACGCCGCCAGGGTCTCCGGCTCGGGCAGCCAGAACGCGGGATTGTACTTGCGGCCGTTCAGGCGGATCTCGAAGTGGAGATGGGGCGCGGTGGCGCGCCCGGTGCTGCCCACGGTGGCGATCACCTGGCCCTGCTCGACCCAGTCCCCGACCTTGGTGCGGTTCTCGAGATTGTGGGCGTAGACGGACATGAGATCGCCGAAGTGCCAGATCTTGACGACCCGCCCGTAGGCTCGCTCCCACCCGCTCGTGATGACCATGCCGGGGGCGGCGGCCCGGATGGCAGCGCCGCGCTCGGCCCGGAGGTCCACGCCGCCGTGCCACGCGGCGCCCCGGGGCCCGAAGGGGGACACGACCGAGCCCGGCACGGGACGGATGAACTGGACGAGCGGCGTGGCCGGCGGCCGTTCCAGCACGATGTCGGCGAGCGACGGCGGCTCCTGGCTCCCCGGCCGTACCTCGGACAAGGGCAGGCCGAGCCGCTGACCCACGCGGAGCTTCGCGTTCGGGGCGAGCCGGTTCGCTCGGCTCAGGGCCTCGACGGACACGCCGTGCTCCCGGGCGATGCTCGAAAGCGTCTGGCCGGGCCTGACGGTGTGCGCGAGCCCGGGGGAGGGGGCCGGAGTCGGGCGTGACCGCTTCGCGGAAGTCGCCTTCGTGCCCGGGGCCGGCCCCGGCGCGGCCTGGGCGCTCGCGGGCGGGTGGGCCACGAACCCGACGAGGAGCGCCGAGGCCACCCACCAGGTCGCCCAGTCCCTCATCGCCCCTCCGAGAACCGGATGCCGAACTCGCGGTACCGGCCGGTGAACGCGACCGAGCTCACGTCGACGCGATCCACCTGCGCCAGGGGCGGTCCCGCCCCGAGGTCCCGGACGAAGTGCTCGATGGCCTCCAGGTCCCCCTCCGCTCGGATCTTGACCCTCCCGTCCGGGAGGTTCACCGCGTACCCCGTGAGGCGCCGGTCCTGGGCGCGTCGCTGGGCGAAGTTACGATAGCCGACTCCCTGCACGCGCCCCCCCACCACGACTTCCACGGCGCCCAGCCGGCCAGGGCGACGGGGGCCGCCCGCATGGCTCCCGGCCTCACTCATCTCGGCTCTTGGTTCCCACGAGGATCGGGACCGCGCCGGGGCGGGAGGAGATGGTCGGGGCGACTGGACTTGAACCAGCGACCTCCTGCTCCCGAAGCAGGCGCGCTACCAAGCTGCGCTACGCCCCGACTTCACCCGAGCCTCGGGTCGATCCGCTCGGGCCGCCCCCTCCGGGCCGGGGGCTCAGGTCTCCCACCCGTACTTCCCGATCAGCTTCACGAACGTGCAGCCACAATCGGTGGACAGCCGCATCTGGCCGTCGATCTTGTCGACGACATGCAGGACCTGCGACTGCGGCCCGCCGACGGGGACGACGATCCGACCGCCCTCGGCCAGCTGCTGGAACAGTGGCGCCGGTACTGCCGGCGCCCCGGCCGTCACGATGATCCGCTCGAACGGAGCCTCGTCCGGCCAGCCGTACGTGCCGTCGGCCGTCTTGACGACTGCGCTAGTATACCCCAACTCCTCCAGGATGCGCCGGGCGCGGGCGGCGAGGGGCATGACCCGCTCGACCGAGCACACGCGGCGCACCAGCTCGGCCAGCACCGCCGTCTGGTATCCGGAGCCGGCCCCGATCTCCAGCACCTTCTCCCGCCCCGTCAGCGCGAGGAGCTGGGTCATCATCCCGACGATGTACGGCTGCGAGATCGTCTGGTTCTCGCCGATCGGCAGCGGGTGGTCGCCGTAGGCGCGGTCCCGGAGGGCCTCCTCCACGAACCGATGGCGCGGCACCCGCCGCATGGCGTCCAGCACGCGGGCATCGGTGACGCCGCGGCGGACCAGCTGCTCCTCCACCATGCGCTCTCGCTCGCGGGCGGCGCGCGCCTCCTGCCACCCCGCACCGGTCCCCACCGCGCGGCCGCTCATCGTCCGGCTTTGGCTCCCGCCTTGGACGATCCGCGCTTCCGCGGCGCCCGGCGGTCCTCCGTCTCCCAGTCCTTCAGGGTGCGCAGCGCGGCGTAGTCGGTGAGGTCCAGCATCAGGGGCGTGACCGACACGTAGCCGGCGTGGACGGCGGCGTAGTCCGTGTCCTCCCCCGATTCCCACGCCGGCGGCCCCGCCCCGATCCAGAAGTATCGCCGGCCGCGGGGGTCCTGCCGCGCCACGACCTTCTCGCTGTAGAGGCGGCGGCCGAGCCGCGTGACCCTGATCCCGCGGGGCGTCCCCGGCGGCACGTTCACGTTCACCAGCGTCGCGCCGCCGGGCCGCTCCCGCAGGAGGCGCCGCACCAGCTGGGCCGCCGCCCGCGCCGCCGGACGGTAGCTCGCCGGTCCCGCCGGCTGGACGAGCGACACCGCCAGCCCCGGCACGCCGAGCAGCGTCCCCTCCATGGCGGCCGACACGGTCCCCGAGTACGTCACGTCGTCGCCCAGGTTCGAGCCGGCGTTCACGCCGGCGACCACGATGTGCGGCCGCACCGGCAGGAGCCCGAGCAGCGCGAGATTCACGCAATCGGAGGGCGTCCCGTTGACCGCGAAGCGCCGCGGCCCCAGCTGGTCGGCGACGATCGGCCGGTGCAGCGTCAGCGCGTGCCCGACGGCGCTCCGCTCCCGGTCCGGAGCGACGACCCACACCTCACCGATCGGGTCGAGCGCCTTCGCCAGCGCGGCGATGCCGGGCGCGTGGATGCCGTCGTCGTTCGAGACGAGGATAACGGAGCGGGTGGAGTCGGTCACGCGGCGCGCGGTCACCCCGATCGAGACCGGGACCGCAACGCCGCGAGTCCGCCGCGCCCGGGGGTTGGCGAGAGTTGGTCGGGGCGACTGGATTTGAACCAGCGACCCCTAGCCCCCCATGCTAGTGCGCTACCAGGCTGCGCCACGCCCCGAACCGGACGGATTGTACGTCGCGCCCTGATGGCATTCAAGGGGAACTTCGCCGGAGCGTCTGCCGGATCGCCTCCAGCCGGGCGCGAATGTCGCGCAGGGCGGCGAGCGTCTGCGGATCCGGAGCCGGCAGCTCGAGCTGCTGGCTGCGACTCCGCCCCTCCTGCTGGAGGCGCTTCTTCGCCCCCTCGAGCGTGAGCCGGTCCTCGTAGAGCAGGCTCTTGATCCGCAGCACCATCTGCACGTCGTGCTTGCGGTAGACGCGCTGGCCGGCGTGGTTCTTCCGGGGGCGCAGGAGCTTGAACTCGGACTCCCAGTACCGCAGCACGTATGGTGGGACGCCGGTGAGGTCGGCCACCTCTCCGATCCGGAAGAAGAGCTTGTCCGGTATCGGCGCCTCGTCGCCGAACTCCACGACATGCCGGTCGCGGTCGACCTCCGGCTCGATCACCGGTGATTCACCTGCGCCTTCAGTCCCTTGGAGGGCTTGAACGTCAGGACCCGCCGCGCCGTGATCTCGATCTCGTTGCCAGTCTGCGGGTTGCGCCCCTTGCGCGACGCCTTCTTCCGGAGCTTGAAATGCCCGAATCCGACGATCTTGACGTCGTGGCCCTGCTCGAAGGTGTGGATCATGCTGTCGAACACGGCCTCCACGACCGCCGCCGACTGCCGCTTGGACAGCCCGTGACCTGCGACCGAGTTGATGAGGTCGTTCTTGGTCAGCCTACTCACCCCCCTTCGTCGCCGCGCTCTGGCCGGCCCACCCGTGATGCCTCCGCCACGTCTCCCGCATGGCTCAGCGCTCCCGGACCACGACGCCGCCCTCGTGGCCCTTGGCGGTCAGGGTCGCGAGCGCGGCCTCCGCCTCGGCGACCGTGGTGAAGGACCCCACCTTCACGACGCGGAAGGTCGACGAGCTGACCTCCTGCTTGAGCCGGACGCGGAAGCCCTGCTGCCGGAGCGCGTGCGAGGTCTCCACGGCCTTCCGGAGCGGCACCGCGCCGGTGACGGCCGGGCCGTCGGCGGTCATCTCGACCGTATGCCCGGCCCCCCTCACCCGCCCCACGACCTCGTCGGGGACGCTCGTGCTGCCGTCATCGGAACCCGCGAGGAGCACCCGGTAGAGGACGCGGCTCTGCTCGAACGCCGACGTCGTCGCGGTGAGCCCTTCCCCTCGGAGCCGCTCCGCGAGCCGGTCGGCGTTCTTGTGCTCCAGGAACGCCCCCACCTGCACCCAGTAGACGGACGGCGGCGCCGCCAGCGCCCCGGGACGCGCGGGCGCGGCATCCGCAGACGTGCCGGGACGGCCGGGCTCCTTGGACGGCGGCGTCGGCGGAGCGGCCGCGGACGGAGCCGCCGGAGCCGGCGCAGCCGACCCGGTCCCCGACCCGGTCCGTGGAGCCGCCGAGGGCCCTCCCGCGGATGCGCGGCTCCCGCCGGTCCCCGACTTGGCCTCCGTGGAGCCTGATGGCGAGGTCGATGGTGACGCGGCGGGCGGAGTGGCCGGGGTCTTGCCCGTCGCCGCCGCGGTCCCTCGAGTCACCGTGGAGCTCGGCGATGACGCGACCGGGCCCGGGACGCCGGGCTTCTCGAGGATGCCCGATGGTCGGGACGGCGGAGCTTTCTCGGCAGTGCTCCAGGGCGCCAGGAGGAACAGGCTTCGCGGCAGATCGCTCCCGAACCACCCCGCGATCCACGGGCCCACGAGAAGCGCGAGCACGAGCGCCACGCCGACGCCGAGGAACACGCGGAACCAGCGGGCACTGAAGATGCTCGGCTGGCGACGCACGCGGTGCGACACGTCGGACTTGACACGTCTCATGCTCGAAATCCCCAAAAAAGACAGGATCTTAGCGGGCCAATGTTAGCACACGCTCACGCGGTCACCAACAAGGGAACCCCCGCCCCGGGCGGCCACCCGCTCCGCCTCGGCCAGCGCTCGGCACTGCCCCGCCGCCGCGGGGTCTCCGAGCCGGACGTGGGCCTCCGCCGCGTGCTCCAGCACGAGGGCGCGCGCGGCTCCGTCGGTCAAAGCGGGGTCGGCCAGCGCCGCGCGAAACGCGGCGAGCGCGCCCGGACCGTCGCCCTTCCGCAGGAGGAGCGCGCCCAGCGTGTCGAGGTAGTAGCCGCGCGGCTCCGGCCGGCGCTCGAGCGCGCCGCGAATGATCGGCTCCGCCTCCGGCCACCGCGCGGGATCCTGCAGGAGCGCCCACGCGAGGTTGTTCGCCGCGCCAGGGTCGTCGGGGGCGGCCCGCACCGCGCGCTCGTAGGCGGAGATGGCGCCCTCGACCTCGCCGAGCGCCAGGCGCGCGTCGCCCAGGTTCACCAGCGCGCGCGCCCAGTCCGGGCGGAGGGCGACCGCGCGCTCGAACTCGCCGGCCGCCGCGCGCGTCTGGCCCCGCTCGAAGTGGGCCACCCCGAGATCGTTGTGCTGGTCCGCCGTCAGTGTCCGCGACGGCGCCCCCGCGACGCAGCCCGTCAGGGCCAGGCCGAGGGCGAGCGCCATCTCCCGCCTCACGTCGGCAGGTGTGACCGCGGCGGCCGGCGGCGGCGCAACCGGAGCCGGACCGCGCAGCCGGCGAAGCCGAACCGCTCGCGCAGCGCGTTCACCAGGTAGCGCTCGTACGAGAAGTGGAGCGCGGCCGGATCGTTGACGAAGAGAAGGAACGTAGGAGGTCGGGTCCCCGTCTGCGTGCCGTAGTAGACCTTGAGCGTCTTGCCGTGGACCCCCGCCGGCGGGCGCCGCGTCACCGCCGCCGTGAGGGCGCGGTTCAGCTCGCCGGTGGTCACCTCCTTGGCGTAGTCGAGGGCGACGCGGTCGATCGTGTCGAACAGCTCGCGGAGCCCGGAGCCCTTGTGCGCGGAGGTGAACACGACCGGTGCGTGAGCGAGGAACGGCAGCCGATCGCGGAGCGTGCGGACCAGCTCCGGCGCCCGGTCGGCGGTCCCGACCAGGTCCCACTTGTTGACGACGAGGACGACCGCGCGCCCCGCCGCCTCGGCATAGCCCGCGATCCGCGCGTCCTGCGTCGTGACGCCCTCGCTCCCGTCGAGGACCACCACGGCCAGATCCGCGCGCTCGAGGCTCCGCCGCGCCATGACCGCGGCCAGCTTGTCGAGCGCGCCCACCGTCCGCCCCTTGCGCTTGAGCCCGGCCGTGTCGACCAGCACGTACGGGCGATCCCCGACTGTCACCAGCGTGTCGACCGCGTCGCGCGTGGTCCCGGGCTCGGCGTGGACGACCACCCGGTCCTGGCCCGCGATCGCGTTCACCAGCGAGGACTTCCCGACGTTCGGCCGGCCCACGACCGCGATCCGCAGCGGGCCGGGCTCCTCGGTCGCCCCGCCCGGCGGCGCCGGCAGGCGCATGGCGAGCGCCTCGATCAGCTCCGCGACCCCGCGCCCGTGCTCCGCCGAGACCGGGAGCACCGGGTCCATCCCGAGCCGGTACGCCTCGGCCGCCGCCGCTTCGTGCCCGCGGGCGTCCACCTTGTTGACGGCCACCAGCACGGGCTTGGACACCCGCCGGAGAAGCCGTCCGACCTCCTCGTCGAGCGGCGTCAGCCCCTCGCGCCCGTCCACGACGAAGACGAGGGCGTCGGCCTCGGTGATGGCCGTCAGCACCTGCTTCCGCACCTGCGCGGCCAGGGGCTCCTCCGAGGAGGGGTCGAGGCCGCCGGTGTCGACGATCGTCGCCCGCCATCCGCCGAACTCACAGGTCCCGTGGATGCGGTCGCGCGTCACGCCGGGCGTGTCGCGCACGATCGCCTTGCGGCTGCCGATCAGGCGATTGAAGAGGGTCGACTTCCCGACGTTCGGACGTCCGACGACCGCCACCACCGGGAGCCGCACGGAAGACGCCCCCTCACGCCCGCGCGGGCGTCCGGTCGAGCAGGCCGTCGACGAGGCCGCGCGCGCTCGCCTCGAGCGGCCGGACCGGCACTCCCAGGTGCCGCTCGAGATCCGCCGGGGCCACGTCGTCGAGGAAGACGCCCTTGGTCTCCGTCAGGGTCACGCGCGGGATGAACACCACGTCCCCCAGCGGGCGGCCCGTCAGCGCGTTCGCGACGTCCTGCCCCGTCAGGAGCCCGGCGACGGTGATCGCCCGCCCGAAGAACTCGTTCGGCACCGCCACGACCTCGGTCCGGAGGCCGGGCACGCGAAGCCCGCCGAGCAGGCGGTCGAGAATCGGCCCGAACAGCTCGCCGGTCACCACCGTCGCCACGCGCGAGCCGCGCCACCCGGGGCGCCGCGGGCGAGCGACGACCCGGCGGAGCTCGTCCTCGAAGCGGCGCACCAGCCCCACCCCGTCCTCGACGACGCTGAATCCCTCGTACGCCGCGGCGGACGGGATCGCCTCGCCGGCCTGGAGGTACAGCTCGTCCGCCGCGAAGACGAGCCGGGTGCCATGGCGGGCCACGAACCCGTCCTGCCACGCGTGGATCGCATCCAGGACGGCGCGCGCCTCGGCGGGCGTGATCGAGCGGAGCGGGTAGAGCCCGTCCCGGTGGCGGGTGAGCCCGACCGGCACGACGGCCACCGTCGCCACTCCCGGATGGAGCGCGGCGAGCTCGCGCACCGTCCGCTCGAGGTGCGCCCCGTCGTTGAGCCCGGGGCACAGCACGATCTGGGTGTGCAGCCGGATCCCGGCGGCGGCGAGCCGCCCGAGCCGCTCCATGAGGTCGCCCCGGATGGTCTTGGGGCTCCCGAGCAGGAAGTGCCGCAGCACCGGGTCCGTCGCGTGCACCGAGACGTAGAGCGGCGAGAGGCGGAGGTCGACGATGCGCTGGATCTCGCTCTCCGGAAGGTCGGTCAGCGTGATGTAGTTGCCGTGGAGGAACGAGAGCCGATAGTCGTCGTCCTTGACGTAGAGGCTCTTCCGGAGCCCCTTCGGCAGCTGGTGGATGAAGCAGAACACGCACTTGTTCGCGCAGGTGGAGATCTCGGCGGGCGCCGGCGGCTCGCACTCGAGCCCGAGGTCCTTGCCCCAGCGCCGCTCCAGCACCACCGAGCAGGGGCGCCCGCTTCGCTCCACGTCGATGGCGAGCTGCTCCTCCCCCGCCTGGACGTGGAAGTCGACCAGGTCCCGGAGCGGCTGCCCGTTCACCCGGAGGAGCCGGTCGCCCGCCCGCAGGCCAGCCCGGGCCGCCTGTCCATCCGGCTCGACCGCCAGCACCCGCACCCCGGTCTCGGGGACGCGCTTCGGCACCTAGCGCCCTCCCCAGTCCACGTAGCGCGGGGCCAGAACCAGATACTGGAGCGCGGACGCCACCGTCAGGATCCCGGTCATGAACACGAGCCCCGTGCGCAGGAGCCTCAGATCGTGCCCGGGGCCGAGCACCAGGACGAGGAGCGCGACCCCGACGGTGACCATCTGAAACACCGTGCTCAGCTTGCCCAGCGCAGTCGGCGCCGGGTGGATCTGGCCGCCGGTCAGCATGATCAGCAGCACGACCAGGATCAGGAGGAGGTCACGGCTCAGCACGATGGCGGTCAGCCAGAACGGGAGGATCTTCGAGAACTTGTACGTGAGCGTGACGTACGACGCCGTCAGCAGGAGCTTGTCGGCGAGTGGGTCCAGGAACGCCCCGAGGCGTGTCTTCGTCCCCCGGGTCCGCGCGATGTAGCCGTCCATCATGTCGGTGACCCCGGCCACCACGAACGTGATCAGCGCCAGCAGCGCCCGGTTGTAGACGAGGCTCGTCACGAACACCGGCACGAGCAGGATGCGGACGATCGTCAGCCAGTTCGCCAGGCCCATGGGGATGTGGTGCTGGGGGCCGTTCCCGAGGTCCGTCCGGACGGCCGTCAGCATCGCAAGGATACCACGAGGATGGCTCGGCGCCGGGCACGCCCGGAGCCGCCCGCCGGCCTCGGGCGGCGCGTCCTAGCGCCCGATCCAGACGCTGTCCCGGGGGCGCGCGCGGTCGAACCGGACCTGGGCCGGGTCGCCCGCCTTCCACCCTTCGACGTCGGCGGGCGGCACTGCGCCCGTGTCGCCCTCGCGAGCCTGCCCGAGGTGATCCTGGTAGCGGTAGCGGATCCGCCACTGGCGCACCCGCTTCACCCTGAAGCGCGTCTCCTCGACGGCGAGCACGGTCGCGGCCGCCGGCACGCCCTCGCGCCGGATGCGCCGCTCGAGCCGGATCCGGAAAAGCTGGCGGCCCAGCAGCGCCCCGAACAGGGAGCCGATCCCGCCGCCCAGCGCGAGGCTCACGATGGGCGACTCGAGCTCTTTCCCGTCTGCCAGCCGATTCACGTCGGGAGCCTGGGGAAGGTATCGCACGGCCACGCGGTCCCCGGGCTGGCGCCGCTCCCACTCGTCCGCGGCCACCACCGCGCGCCCCTCGGCCGCGACCCCCGCCGCCTCGAACCGGTAGCGCAGCGTGTGCTCGGCCCGCGAGCGGCCCTGGCGATTGACCCGGCGGATGTCCTTGTTCACGATGACCGCGTCGATCGTCTGTCCCTCACGACGGAGCCGCATCGCCCCGGCCAGATCCCGCACCCCGGAGATCGTGAGCAGGGAGCCCACCAGGAAAAACAGCGTGAACACGGGAAGGACGACGCGGCGGGCCCCGCCCCGGAAGCTCATCGGCACGAGACCACCCAGGCGTTCACGTTGGACCGGATCGACGCCCCACGAATCACGAGGGCCCCGGAGACCGGGGCCCTCGCCGCACGCAAGAAGGGTGACGCCAGCCTACCGGGTGACGCCCACGCGTGCGAACATCCCCCGGCCTGTCACGGCGTCACTTTGCGAGCTGCACGTCGTCGAACGTGCCGAGGCCGGACAGCGTGATCGCGACAGTCTTCGCACCCTGCGGCAGCTTGAACGTCAACCTGATCAGCTTGGGGTCCGACGGGTTGATCGTGCCGCCCGTATACCCATCGGCATTGACGAGTTTCGCGGTTTCCCCGGTGTCGTAGTTCATGACGACGCTCTTGTCGGTGTTCAGGTGCAGGTAGTTGGATTGCTTGTTCTTTCCCAGGTAGCGCACCGTCGCGACGACCGACAGGATCGCACCCCGCTGTCTGACCTCGTTCAGGTCCACCACCACGTCTCGGTCCATGTCGGAGCGAATGCTCTTGAGGACACCGAGGGCCGACGGCGTGCCAGTGGCATCCGGAGGCGGTGCGGCGGCAACAGCCTTGGCCACCGGCGCCGCGGCCGCCGGAGCCGCCGCGGGCGCGGCCGCCGCCACGGCGCCGCCGCCCGGGTTGTGCCGGTAGTAGGTCTGCGGGGTCTTCGACACGATGAACTTCACGGCCTCCTGGATGCACACGCGAAGCGCCTTCTCGGTCGGCGTCTTCGACCAGCCGCCGAGCGCGCCGCCCAAGGCGCCGCCGCCGCCCGCTCCCGCCAGGGCGCCGCCGAGCGCGAAGTCCGTCGCTTCCCCCTCGACCGACGTGGCGGCGACGACCCGCGACGTCTTCGTGTCGATCACGCGGACGTCGATCGCCATGTGGGCCTTCTTGATCCCGCCCGCGATCCCGCCGAGGATCCGCCCCGCCGTCCCGCCGATCCCGCCGATCCCGCCACCGCCGCCGGACGCGGCCCCCTCGAACTCCGTGACGGCCCCGGTGATCAGGAGCTCAGCGCCCTCGATCTCGCCGATCGCCGCCTCGGTGCCCTTCTTGATCCGGCCGGCGGCGCCGAGATCCTGCTCGCGCAGCACGTCCGACACCTGCTGGCGCTCGAGGACGATGAAGCGATTCGAGTGGAACAGCGCGGTGTTCAGCATGTCGGCCATGCCGTCACCGATCGCGCCGGTCCACCAGCCCTTGCCGGTCTTGTCCTTGAACTGGGAGACGGCGATCCGCGCCTTGGGCCCGTCGTAGGCCTCCCGCTGCGCCTCGTCGATCGACTTCCCGTCGGTGGGGCTGGTCACGGTGGCCTTCGGGCTGAAGACCTGCGCCTCGGCGCCTCCGCCCCATCCCCAGACCATCGCGATGACCGTCAGTATCGGGAGGACTCGCGTCCATGGCCTCATGACCCTGCCTCCTGGAAAGTGGTTCCATGGCCGACCGGTGCAACCCTTGCGGCAGCTCGCGCTCTGGCGCCGTCTCCGTCGGAGACGCGGAAGGGCCGCACCAGGCCTTCCAGCGCTCGAGGAACCTCCACGTCGATCCAGATCCCATCGGCGCGATCCTCGCGCCGCAGCACTCGTCCGCGCGCATAGACGCGGCTCAAGACCCCCCCGCGCTCGTAGGGAACACGCAGGCGGCAGGCCGAGCGCGCCGTCCCGAGCGTGTCGTCCACCCGGGCCAGGAGGGTCTCGACCCCCTCCCCCGTCCGCGCCGAGACCGCCACCCCGCCCTCGGTCAGGAGCTCGCGCAGGAGCCCGTTGCGCTCCGCCAAGCGGTCGATCTTGTTCATGACCATGAGCGCCGGGCGGTCCTCGAGCTCGAGCTCCTGCAGCACACGGTGAACGGCCGAGATGTGCTCGCGTGCCTGGGGGTGGCTGA
Source organism: uncultured Candidatus Rokubacteria bacterium (assembly GCA_963812945.1). Classification (GTDB taxonomy): domain Bacteria; phylum Methylomirabilota; class Methylomirabilia; order Rokubacteriales; family DASRDR01; genus DASRDR01. The sequence continues at coordinate 1,562,420 of CAWEXD010000008.1, forward strand.
CGTCCACCACGTGGAGCAAGAGCTGCGCTTCCGCGAGCTCTTCCAGGGTCGCCTTGAAGGCCGCCACGAGCTGCATCGGGAGCTTCTGGATGAAGCCGACCGTGTCGGTCAGCACCAGCGGCGCGCGACCTCCGCCCGAGACGAGCCGGGCCGAGGGGTCGAGCGTGACGAAGAGCTGGTCGGCCGTCGTCCCGCTCGCGCCCGCGACCCGGTTGAGGAGCGTGGTCTTGCCGGCGTTGGTGTAGCCGACTAGGGCCACGACCGGCAGGCCGACGTCACGCCGGTGCGCCCGGAGCAGGCGCCGGTGACGCTGGACGTCCTGGAGCGCCTCGTGGATCTGCGCGATGCGCCGACGGACGACGCGCCGGTCCGACTCGAGCTGCGTCTCGCCCGGTCCCCGCGTCCCGATGCCGCCCCCGAGGCGCTCGAGGTGGGCCCACTGCCCCACGAGCCTCGGCAGGAGGTACGTGAGCTGGGCCAGCTCGACCTGGAGCTTGCCCTCGCTCGTCCGGGCGCGCTGGGCGAAGATGTCCAGGATCAGAGCGGTCCGGTCGATGACGCGGACATCGAGCGCGCGCGTCAAGTTCCGCTCCTGTCCCGGAGTCAGGGGATCGTCGGAGATCAGGAGCGTCGCGCCGAGCGCCCGGGCGAGCGCTCGAACCTCCTCCACCTTGCCCTTGCCGAGGTGGAGGCGCGGGTTGGGCCCACTGCGCTCCTGGACCACGCTGGCAAGGACCTCCGCGCCGGCGCTCTCGGCAAGTCGGCTCAGCTCCTCCATGGACTCCTCCACCTCCCACCGCTTCTGACGGGGAAGCCGAAGGCCTGTGAGGATCGCCCGGTCAACTGCCGTCCGCACGCGCGACACGCTGACCAAGCCTATTCGAAAAGGTGCGTCTGTTCAATGGTTTTCTTGATCTCCCGCAGCGCCGCCGTGAGGTCGGCGGGGTCCGCCTCGACCCAGGTGAGCTCGGGCTCGCGCGCGAACCACGTGAGCTGCCGCTTCGCGTAGCGGCGGGTATCGCGCTTCATGCTGGCCACGCCCGCCTCGAGACGGCCGGGGTCCCGCACCGCCGGCGCCAGGTGCCGGTAGCCGATCCCCTGCATCGACGGCAACGCCGGATCGAACCGGGCGTCGAGGAGCGCCTGCACCTCGTCCAGGAAGCCCTCGGCGAGCATCCGGTCCACGCGGGCGTCCAGCGCTCGGTAGAGCGCGGGGCGCGGCGCCGTGAGCCCCATCGCCACCACCCGATACCCCCCGTCGACCGGGGCGTCCGCCCAGGCGCCGGGACCGCTCCGGGCCATCGGCCGCCCGGTCTGGAGCACGACTTCCAGCGCCCGGCTCACGCGCATGGCGTCACGCGGATGCAGCCGGGCCGCGGTGTCGGGATCGAGCGCCAGCAGGCGGCGATGGAGGGCCTCCCGGCCGGATGTCGCGACCTCGGCCTGCAGCGACGCCCGGAGCTCCCGATCCGCGGCAGGCGCCGGCAGGAGCCCGCGGACCAGCGCGCGGTAGTAGAGGCCGGTCCCTCCCACGAGGACCGGCCAGCGCCCCCGCGCGCGGGTTGCCGCGATCGCCTCGGCCGCGTCCCGCGCGAAGCGGGCCGCGTCGTACGGCTCGTCGGGCTCGACGACGTCCACCAGGTGGTGGCGGACGGCGCGGCGCTCCGCGGGGGTGGGCTTGCCGGTTCCGATGTCCATCCGGCGGTAGACCTGGCGGGAGTCGACGCTCACGACCTCGATCGGCCAGTGCTCCGCCAGCGCCACCGCCAGCCGTGTCTTGCCGACGCCCGTCGGTCCGAGGATCGCGAGGAGCGGGACGGGCGCCCCGCGTGTCTCCGCCACGCCGGTCACCAGGTGCGGCGGAGCTCCCGCTTGATCTCCCCGAGCGAGATCCGCGACACGATCGGCCGCCCGTGCGGACAGTAGTAGGGCGTGGCCGTCTCCGCCAGGTCCGTCAGGAGCTTGGCCATCTCCTCCGCCGCGAGCGGCTCGTGCGCCTTGATGGCGGCCCGGCACGACACGAAGGCGAGCAGCCGATCCAGCACCGTGGAGCCCCCTCGCCCCACGTCCTCGTCGAGCTCGCGCGCGAGCTCGTCGGCCAGGCGGGCCAGGTCATCCGTGCGGAGGAGAGACGGCACCGCGCGGAGGAGGATCGCGCCGGCGCCGAAGCCCTCGAGGGCGAAGCCGAGCCGCGCGAGCTCCGGCTGCGCGCGCTCGAGGGCGCGCAGCGGCGCGGGCGCCAGCTCCAGCGCCATGGGAAAGAGGAGCGTCTGGGACGCGACCGAGCCCGCGTCGAGCTCGGCGCGCAGCCGCTCGAAGAGCACGCGCTCGTGAGCCACGTGCTGATCGACGAAGAACACCTCCTCCGCCGTGTGCGCCACGATGAAGGTGTCCTCGATCTGGCCGACCGCGCGCCCGAAGAAGGGCTCCCCGCGATAGCCCGCCTCCCCTTCCCGGAAGAGAGAGGTCTGCGCCAGGTCGCCCCCCGCCCAGCCGGGGAGCGCGGCCATGCCGCCGAGCCCTGGAACGAAGGCGGCCGGGGTCCCGAGGTCGCCCTCGTCGCCCGCGATGCGCGCCGCGAGGCCGGCCGGGGCGGCGTCGAGCTGACGGAGGGCGGTCCGCACGGCGTCCAGCACGAGGTCGTGGAACGCACGGGGGCGGCGAAAGCGGATCCACGTCTTGGCGGGATGGACGTTGACGTCGACTTCTCCCGGGTCCACGACCAGTTCGAGCGCGCCGAGCGGGAACTGGTCGCGCGGCAGGAGCGGCCGGAACGCCTCGAGGAGAGCCTGGGTCAGGAGCGTGTCCCGCACCACCCGGCCGTTGACGATCAGGTGGATGTCGTCCCGGTGGGTGCGGGCGAGCGCCGGCGGCGCGACGACTCCGCTCAGTCGCGCCCCGCCGCTCTCGGCCGACACCTCGAGGAGCCGGGACGCCAGCCCGAAGCCGTAGAGCGCGCCGACGCGCTCCCGGAGGCCGGCCCCGGCGGGGGCGTTCAGGAGGACGCGCCCGTTCCCGGCGAGCCGCATGTGGACGCCCGGATTGGACAGCGCCAGCTGGGTCACCACGCGCACGATCGCCGTCTGCTCCGTGGCGGGACTCTTGAGGAACTTGGCGCGCGCCGGCGTGTTGAAGAAGAGGTCACGCACCTCCACGGCCGTGCCGACCGGGCCATCGGCGGGCCCCGCCTCTCCCACGACGCCGCCTTCCCCCACGATCAGGAAGCCGCGCGCCGCCGCCGCCGGGCGCGACAGCAGCGACAGCCGCGAGACGGCGAAGATCGCGGGCAGCGCCTCCCCGCGGAACCCGAGGGTCGCGATCGCGGCGAGGTCGGCCTCGGTCCGGAGCTTCGAGGTCGCGTGCCGCTCGAGGGCGAGGAGACAGTCCTCGGGCGTCATCCCGCGGCCGTCGTCCGTCACGGAGATCAGCTGAGCCCCGGCGCCCCGGACGATGATCTCGATGCGGGTCGCCCCCGCGTCGAGGCTGTTCTCGACCAGCTCCTTGACGACCGAGGCTGGCCGCTCCACGACTTCTCCGGCCGCGATCTTGTTGACGACCGCGTCGGGGAGGCGCCGGACCGCCGAGATCTCACTCACGGGGCTACGGCTCCTCCCGGAGGCGTCGGCGGAGCTCGTGAAGCGTCGTGAGGGCTTCCAGCGGCGTCAGCCGGTCCGGGTCGAGCGCGGCCAGGGCCTCCAGCACCGGATGCGGGACCGGCGGGCTCGCCGCACCCCGCCCGGTGAAGAGCGCCATTTGGCCCGCGTCGGCGCCGGCCGGCGCCGCCGGCATCGGCGCGCCTTCCTCGAACTCGCGGAGGAGCGCCCGCGCCCGGGCAACCACCTCCGCCGGCAGTCCCGCCAGCCGCGCGACCTGGATGCCGTACGACCGGTCGGTGCCGCCGGCCACGACCCGGTGGAGGAACACGATGTCGTCCTTCCACTCCCGGACCGCGACATGGACGTTCTTCACGCGGGGCAGCTCCGCGGCCAGGCGCGTCAGCTCGTGATAGTGCGTCGCGAAAAGGACCTTGGCGCCGGCCCGGCGCTCGTGGAGGTGCTCGGCGACCGCCCAGGCGATCGAAAGGCCGTCGAACGTCGAGGTCCCGCGGCCGATCTCGTCCAGGAGGACCAGGCTCCGGGACGTCGCGTGCCGGAGGATCGCGGCCGTCTCCGTCATCTCGACCAGGAACGTGCTTTGGCCGCGCGCCAGGTTGTCCTGGGCCCCGATCCGCGTGAAGATGCGGTCCACCACCCCGACCCGCGCGGCGCGGGCGGGCACGAAGCTGCCGACCTGGGCCAGCAGCACGATGAGCGCTACCTGCCGCATGTAGGTCGACTTCCCGGCCATGTTCGGCCCGGTGATGACCAGGCACTCGACCTCGCCCGACGCGAGCCGGAGGTCGTTCGGCACGAACCGCGCCCCGTCGGTCCGGAGCTCGAGCACGGGGTGGCGTCCCTCCTGGATGTCGATGACGCCCCCGCCGTCGACGACCGGCCGCACGTACCCGCGCTCGTGCGCCGCGTGGGCGAGCGACGCCAGCACGTCGAGCGTCGCCACCGCGCGGGCCGTGCGAAGGAGCCGGTCGGCCTCCTGGGCGACGCTCCGCCGGAGCTCGTCGAAGAGCTCGTACTCGAGGCGGTTCATCCGGCCCTCGGCGCCGAGCACCTTCGCCTCGTGCTCCCGGAGCTCCGCCGTGACGTACCGCTCGTGGCCGACCAGCGTCTGGCGTCGCACGTAGTCTTCCGGCACGGGACGCACCTGGCTCTTCGGCACCTCGATGCCGTACCCGAACACGCGGTTGTACCGGACGCGAAGCGAGCCGATCCCCGTGCGCTCGCGCTCCCGGGCCTCGAGCCCCGCGATCCAGGCACGCGCCCCGCGGACCTCGTCGCGCAGCTCGGCGAGCGCCGGGCTCCACGTCTCGCGGATGAGGCCGCCCTCGTGCACGCCGAGCGGCGGCTCGTCGACGAGCGCGGCCTCGAGGGTCTTTCCGAGGCCGCCGAGGTCCTCGAGGGCTTCCGCGCACTGACGGACCATGGGGTCCGGGCAGCGCTCGGCCTCGTCCCGGAGGGCCGGGAGCGACCGCAGCGTCGCGCGCAGCGCGGCGAGGTCCCGCGGCGTCGCGACCCCGAGGGCCACGCGGCTCGACAGCCGCGCGAGGTCGCCGATCCCCGCGAGGGCCTCGCGGAGGCCCGCCAGCAGTCCCGGCGCGCCGACCAGGGCCGCGACCGCGTCGAGCCGCTCCTCGATCTCCCGAGGCTCCCGGAGCGGCCGGAGGAGCCACTGGCGCAGGAGCCGCCCGCCCATCGACGTCCGGGTCCTGTCCATCGCCCAGAGGAGCGTCCCCGCCACGCCCCGGTCGTGGAGGCTCTCGCAGAGCTCCAGGTTGCGGGCGGCGCCCTCGTCGAGCGCCAGGTGGTCCTCGAGCGCGAGGGTCTGGATGCGCGTGAGGTGCGCGGGCGGCGCCTGCTGCGTCTCCTGCAGGTAGGCCAGGACAGCCCCGGCCGCCCGGATGGCGCCGCCCCGGCGGGGCAACCCCAGTCCCTCGACGGCCGAGATGCGGAAGTGGGCGCGGAGGCGATCCTCGGCCTCCCGGAGACCGAAGCTGCCCGCGTCGCGGGCCGTCACGGTGACGCCCGACGCCCGGAGCCGCGCCAGCAAGGGATCGTCCGACGAGACCGTCGGCGGCACGAGCACTTCCGCGGGCCGGCGCAGGAGGAGCGCCTCGGCCAGCCCCTCCGCGTCGCTGGCCTCGCCCACCCAGAAGTCGGCGGTCGTCACGTCCACCAGCGCCACGCCGAGGTGGTCGGCGGCTCGCCACAGCGCCGCGAGGAAGTTGTTGAGACGGCCGTCGAGGAGACTCGCGTCGGTGACGGTCCCCGGGGTGACGAGCCGGACGACCTCGCGGCGGATGAGCTGCCGTCCCTTGCCCGGCGCGGACTCGACCTGGTCACAGACCGCGACCTTCAGACCGGCCCGGATGAGCCGCGCGATGTAGGTGTCCACGGCGTGATGGGGCACCCCGGCCATGGGAATCGCGCCCTCGCCCTTCTGCCGCGAGGTCAGTGCGATGTCGAGCGTGCGGGCGGCCACCGCGGCATCCTCGTGAAACGCCTCGTAGAAGTCTCCGAGCCGGAAGAGCAGGACGTAGTCCGGGTAGCGGCGCTTCCACTCCTGGTACTGGCGCATCATCGGCGTGAGTGACGCGAGATCGACGTCGGTCGCCGGCGCGGCGGCCGAATGATCGGGCGAGACGCCGGCCGACAGGCTCGCGGGAGGCACCTCCGCCACCGGATGCGGGGCCGCTCCGGATCCGGACAGCGCGGCGTCGTCGCCCATCAGGGCCGGGGCTGGAAGGTCCGACGAACCGCCGCGACCGCCCCGGGCCGGGGCCGCGGCCCTGCCCTCACGTGTTGACCAGCTCCTTCAGTCGCTTGCCGACCTTGAAGAAGGGCACTCGCTTCTCGGGAACGCTGACGTTGGAGCCCGTCTTCGGATTGCGGCCCCGGCGAGAGTTCCGGCGCCGAACCCTGAAGCTCCCGAATCCCCGCAGCTCCACCTTCTCGGCCCGCGCGAGCGCCGAGGAGATGCTGTCGAAGATCGTGTTGACGATGAGCTCCGTCTCTTTCTTGGTCAGATTCGACTGCTTGGCGACCTCGTCGACGAGGTCGGCCTTAGTCATCGTCGGCACGCGTGCCCTCCTTCGACAGGCTCGGGGAACGTCTGGGTCACGCTACCACGGGCCAAAAACGCCTGTCAAGCCGCAGGGTTCCGGCCCGCCTGCCGATCAATCCATCAGGTAGAGGGGAAGCTTCGGGGAGCCGACGAGCGGGAAAGCGGGCAAGGCCGGACCCGGCGCCCCCACGGCGCGGAGCCAGTGGAGTGCGCTCCCGCCCCCGAACCAGTCCGCCAGGTCCACGAGCCGCCAGGCGCGCCGTGGCCGGACGACGCGGGGCTTGCCCGGGATGCCGCCCAGCGCGCCCGCGAGCCGGATCGCGTCGTCGAGGCCCCCGAGCTCGTCGACGAGGCCGAGCTGCTGCGCCATCCGCCCCGAATAGACCCGCCCGTCGGCCAGCGCGCGGACGCGCTCCTTGGGCATCCGGCGGCCGGCCGCGATGGCCGAGATGAACTGATCGTGCATGTCGTCGAGGACCGCCTGGAGGACGGCCCGCTCCTCGGCCGTCATGGGCCGCGCGAAGGACCCGGAGTCCTTCAGGCGCCCCGCCTTGACGACCTCGTAGCGGACGCCGACCTTGCGGAGAAGCCCCTCGATCTCGGCGAGCTGCAGGATGACTCCGATGGACCCGGTCAGCGTGCCGGGATTCGCGACGATGCGCGTCGCGGCCGCCGCCAGGTAGTATCCTCCCGACGCGGCCACCGACCCCATCGACGCGACCACGGGCTTGCCCTCGGTGCGCAGGCGCTGGATCGCGTCGTGAATCTCCTGGGTGGGGCCGACCACCCCACCCGGGCTCTGGATCCGGACGACCACGGCGCCGATCGACGAATCCTCGCCGTGGCGGCCTAGCTCGCGGACCAGGCGGTCGGCGTCCGCGATCAGCCCTTCGACCTCGACCAAGGCCACCCGGCGCCCGCCGAGGGACGGGGCACCGGGCTCACCGAACACGAGCACGCCCAGGACGATCGCGAAGCACCCGGCGAAGACGAGCGCCGTGACGCCGAGCGCCCGGACCAGCCTCCCCCGCATGGTGCGCGCGACCGCCCCGGGTTACTCCTCGTCGTCGCTCTCGTACTTGTCGCGGTCCCGCCCCTTGCGCCCGCCGCGGCGCCCGCGCCCGCCGCCTTCCTCCCCCTCCTCGACGACCACCATGTCGGCCGCCAGATCCCGGAGCGAGAGCCCGATGCGCCGCTCGTTGGGCTCGATGCGGATCACCTTCACGGTCAGCTCGTCGCCGAGCTGGACCACGTCCTCGGCCCGCGTCACCGGCCGGCTCGACATCTGCGAGATGTGGAGCAAGCCGTCCACGCCCGCCTCGAGCTCGACGAACGCGCCGAACTCCGTGAGACGGACCACCTTGCCCTTGACGTTCGAGCCGACCGGGAACTTGCGCGTGACGTCCTCCCACGGATCGCGCTGCAGCTGCTTCAGCCCCAGCGAGATCCGCTTGTTCTCCTTGTCGACGTGCAGGATCACGGTCTCGATCGGCTGCCCCTTCTTGAGGAGCTCGGAGGGGTGCGCCACGTTCCGCGCCCACGTCATGTCGGAGATGTGGAGCAGGCCGTCGATGCCGGGCTCGATCTCCACGAACGCCCCGAAGTCCGTCAGGTTGCGGACTTTCCCCTGGACCTTCATCCCGGGCCGGAAGCGCTCCTCGATCGAGTCCCACGGGTCGGCCTCGACCTGCTTCATGCCCAGCGAGATGCGCTTCTGGCCCTTGTCGACGGCCAGGACCATCACCTCGACCTCGTCGCCGACGTTCACGATCTTGGACGGGTGGCGTACCCGGCGGGTCCAGGACATCTCCGAGACGTGAACCAGCCCCTCGATGCCCCGGTCCAGCTCCACGAACGCGCCGTAGTTGGTCAGGCTCACGATCTTGCCCTTGTGGCGGCTGCTCACGGCGAACCGCTCCTCGACCGCATCCCACGGATCCGGGCCCTTCTGCTTGTGCCCGAGCGAGACGCGGCCGGACTCGCGGTCGAAGTGCAGCACGACCACCTCGAGCTTGTCGCCCACCTGCACGAGCTCCGAGGGGTGGCTGACCCGGCCCCACGACATGTCGGTGATGTGGAGGAGGCCGTCGACCCCGCCGAGATCGATGAAGGCGCCGTAGTCGGTGATGTTCTTCACGACGCCCGTGGTGACCATGCCTTCCTGGAGGACGGTGAGCGTGTGCTTGCGCTTCTCCTCACGCTCCTCTTCCAGGACCACCCGCCGCGAGAGCACGACGTTCCCCCGGCGACGGTTGAACTTGATCACGCGCGCCTTGATGTTCTGCCCGATCATCGAGTTGAGGTTCTTCACCGGGCGCAGGTCGACCTGGGAGCCGGGCAGGAACGCCTTGACGCCGACGTCGACGGCCAGACCGCCCTTGACCACCTCCACGACCCTCCCGTCGACCGGCGCGCCTTTCTCGTAGGCCCTCGTGATGACGTCCCAGACCTTGATCTTGTCGGCCTTTTCCTTGGACAGGACGATGAGGCCTTCGTTGTCTTCCTTCGCCTCGAGGTACACCTCGATCTCGAGCCCGATCTCGGGCGTGATCCCGCTGCGGTAGAACTCGTCGATCGGGATCGTGCCCTCGCTCTTGTAGCCGACATCGACCAGCACCTCGCCGCCCTTCAGGCCGACGATGGTGCCCCGGACGACCTCGCCCTCCTGCAGGTCCTGCAGGCTCTGCTGGTAGATGTCCTCGAAGTCTTCCTCCGGCCCGGCCTCGGGCGTGCTGCCGCCCGCGATGGGCCGCACCCCCACGTTCCGGTCCCTCGCCGCCATCGGGCTATCCCCAACCTCCAACGGGGATGCTCCGGTCCCGGCGCCCCCGCCGTGCCGTGCCGCCGCGTGGGCCTCGGGGTCCTGGTTGACATGATCCATTCCTACGTTCCTCCGTTCAGTGAATTCGACCTGCCGGAGCTGCGTCCGGGGTCGTGGAATCCGTACGTCTCGCCGTGGCGGCCGCGGGGCGTCCCCGCTCGGTCTCCGCCTTCACGCGGCCGATGGCCGCCATGATCTCGTCGCTGATCTCCTGGTACCGCGCCCGGCCCCGCTCCCGCGTGAACCGGATCGGCGCCCCGAAGGTCACCGCCACCCGGGCCGGGCGCGGCAGGACCGCGCCGCGCGGCAGTGCCCGGGCGGTGCCCTGCACGTAGACCGGCACCACCGGGGCCTCGGACATCGCGGCCAGCATCCCGGTGCCCGCTCGGGCCGCCTGGAGCCGCCCCTCCGTTCCCCGCGTCCCCTCGGGAAAGACCAGGAGGGCCCGGTCTGCCCCGAGGAGCCGGAGCGCCAGCCGAAGCGCGGCCGAGTCCGATCCGGCCCGCTCCACCGGATGCGCGTTGAGTCGCCGGATCAGCCCGCCAAGCCCCGGGATGCGGAACAGCTCCGCCTTCGCCATGTAGTCGAGCTCTCGGGGGCACACGGATCCGATCAGCGGCGGATCGAGCAGGCTCAGGTGGTTCGAGGCGAGCAGGAGCCGGCCTTCGCGCGGCACCCGGTCGGTGCCCGCCACCGAGAGGCGGAACCACACTCCGCCGATGCCCGCGACGCTGTGCTTCAGGATCGGGTAGAGCACGCCCGCTCGACCTCCTTGGCCATCAGCTCCACCACTTCGTCCACCGTCATCTCGCTGGAGTCGATCGACGTCGCATCGGCGCTCCGCGCGAGGGGCGCCACCGGGCGCTGCTCGTCCGCGTCGTCCCGGGCCCGCATGGAGTCCCGGATCGCACCGAGATCCGCCGACTCCCCGGCGGCCCGCCGCTCCGCGAGACGCCGCCGGGCGCGCGCATCCAGCGACGCGACGAGGTAGAACTTGCAGTCGGCGTCCGGGAAGACCACCGTGCCCGCGTCCCGTCCCTCCACGATCACCGGCCCCCGGGCGGCGCACTCTCGCTGCAACCGGTCCGCGAGGGCCCGGACGTCCGGCCGCTGGGAGAGCCGGGCGGCGAGGTCGCTCACCCCGGGCGTGTACAGCTCCTCCGTGACGTCCCGTCCGTCGACCCGCACGCGTGGCCCGCCCGGCACGAACTCGACGCGCAAGCTCCGAAGGACGGTCTCCACCGGTGTCCCTCCGCCTACGCGCCAGGCGACCGCCCGGTAGATCGCGCCGCTGTTGACGTAGGCGAATCCGAGCCGCTCCGCCAGCCGCCGCGCCACCGTGCTCTTGCCCGCGCCCGCCGGGCCGTCGATCGTGACGACCACGTGCCCTCCCGGACCCTGGGCGCTCCCGCCCGTCCTCACGCCACCACCTCGACCGCCTCGTCGCCGGCGAGCCCGCGGCACGTGGCCACGAAGTCCGGGTACGAGGTGGCGATGCAGTCGATGCCCTCGACGATGGTCGGCCCGTCCGCGAGGAGCCCGGCGACCACCAGCGCCATGGCGAGGCGATGGTCGCCCCAGCTCGACACCCGCGCCCCGCGGAACGGCGCCCCGGCGCCTCCGGAACGGCCCCCGACGCGGAACCCGTCGGGCCGCTCCTCGATGGTCACGCCCATCTTGGCGAGCTCGGAGGCGAGCGCCCGGATCCGGTCCGACTCCTTCACGCGAAGCTCGGCCGCGTCCCGGACGAGCGTGGGCCCTTCCGCGCAGGCGGCCGCCACGGCCAGGATGGGCATCTCGTCGATCGCGCGCGGCACGAGCTCCCCGCCCACCTCGGTCCCGCGGAGCCGCCCGGACTCGACCACGAGGTCCGCGATCGGCTCGCCGTCTCCGTCCCGCGCCGAGACGCGGACCCGGGCGCCCATGGCCTCGAGGACGTCGAGGGCTCCGGTCCGCGTGGGGTTCACGCCGACCCCGCGCACGGTCACCGCCCCGTCCGGGGCCGCCGCGCCGGCGACGAGGAAGAACGCGGCGGAGGAGATGTCGCCCGGGACCCGGCAGAGGCGACCGCGCAGCCGGCGACCCGGGACGACCGTGGCCGTGAGGTCGCCCGCCGCGACCTCGGCTCCGAACGCGGCCAGCATCCGCTCCGTGTGATCGCGGCTCCGGGCCGGCTCGACGACCTCCACCGGGCCCGAGGCCCAGAGTCCGGCCAGGAGCACCGCGGACTTCACCTGCGCGCTGGCCACCGGCGAGACGTGGCGGATCGGGTGGAGCGGGCGCGCGCCGGCGATCGCCAGCGGCAGCCGGGCGCCGCCGCGCCGTCCGATGACCCGGGCGCCCATCCGCGCGAGCGGCTCCATGACGCGCTCCATGGGCCGGCGGCGAAGCGACTCGTCGCCCGTGAGCACCGTCGTGAAGGGCTGACCGGCCAGGACGCCCAGGAGGAGGCGCGCCGTGGTTCCGGAGTTGCCGCAGTCCACGACGTCGCCCGGCTCCGTGAAGCCGTCGAGCCCCACGCCCTGGATCCCGAAGTGCCCGGGCCCCTTCCGCGTCACCTCGGCGCCCAGCGCCGAGACGGCCCGCAGGGTTCCGAGGCAATCCTCGCCCTCGAGGAACCCCTGCACCTCGGTGACGCCGTCGGCGAGGGCTCCCAGAAGCGCAGCCCGGTGCGAGATGGACTTGTCGCCCGGAACGGCGATCGTGCCCGCGACGCGCCGGGCCGGCCGGACGATCGCGTTCACGTGAGCTTCTCCCGCACTTCGCGCGCGCGCCCGAGCTCCGCCTCGAGCGCCGCGAAATCCCCGCGCGTCGCGAGGCCGCGCCAGCGCGCGAGCACCGTCTCGCAGCGGCCAAGGGCGTCCAGGAGGGGTCCCCGGTTCTCGCGGAAGATGTCCGTCCAGAGCGCCTCCGCCGAGGCGGCGATCCGCGTGGTGTCGATGAACCCGCGCCCTGCGAGCGGCAGCGCATCGCCGTCCGCCGCCGACACGAGCGCGTAGGCCAGGAGGTGCGGCAGATGGCTGATCTGCGCGACCAGGCGGTCGTGCGCCTCGGGGGACAGGCGCCGCACGGTGCTCCCGAGCCCTTCCCACAGCGCGGTCACCGTCGACACGGCCGACTCGGGCGTGCCCGTGGTCGGGGTCAGGAGCGCGAGCCGGGCCTCGAAGAGATCCGGGTCCGACGCCTCGAAGCCCGAGCGCTCGGAGCCGGCCATGGGATGCCCACCGACGAACGCGACGCCCGGCCGCGGCGGGCACTCGAGCGCGGCCGCGACCACGCCCCTCTTCACGCTGCCGGCGTCGGTCAGGACCGTGCCGGGCGCCAGGTGCGGCCACGCGGCGCGGATCATCCCCGGCAGGGCTCCGACCGGCGCACACAGCACGACGACGCTCGCCCGGGCGACGCCCGCCGCCAGGTCCGTGGTGCCGGAATCGGCCGCGCCCGCATCCTGCGCCGCCCGGACCGCAGCCTCGTGCCGCGCGACCACCACCACCTCGCGGGCGAGCCGCCGGGCGCGAGCCCCGCGGGCGATCGAGCCGCCGATCAGGCCGGGGGACACGACCGTCAGGCGCTCCCAGCGCGGCCTTGTCACGAGCTGGCGGCCCCCTTCCCGAGCACCTGGCGGAGCGCTTCCACGAGGCGGGCATTCTCCTCCGGCGTCCCCACGGTGATCCGGAGCGCCCGCTCGAGCCCGAAGCTCGCCATGGGGCGGACGATCACGCCGAGCTTCAGCAGCGCCTCGTACACGCGAGCCGCATCGGGCGGCTCCACCAGGAGGAAGTTCGCGCGGCTCGGCACGTACGACACGCCCATGCCGTCGAGCGCCGTCGCGATGCGACGCATGCCCTCGCGGACGGCCTCGACCGACGACCGGACGTGGGGTTCGTCGTGGAGGGCCGCCAGCGCCGCCACCTGGGCGAGCGTGTTCACGTTGAAGGGCTGGCGGATCCGGTTCATCAGCCCGATGCAGTCCGGGTCCGCGATCGCGTAGCCGATCCGGAGCCCGGCCAGGCTCGCCATCTTCGAGAACGTGCGCAGGATGACGACCCGCTTCCCGTCCCTGAGGAGCGCGAGCGTGTCGGGAAAGTCCGGGCCGGCGGCGAAGTCATAGTACGCCTCGTCGAACACGACGATGACGCGCTCCGGTATCTTGTCGAGGAACTTCGAGACCTCGTCGGCCGTCACGATCGTGCCCGTCGGGTTGTTGGGATTGGCGACGAACACCATCTTCGTGAGCCCGGTGACCGCCCGCCGCATCTTCGGAAGGTCGAGCCGGTGGTCCTTGAGCGTGACCACCACGCGGATCCCGCCCACGGCCTGGACGATCGACGGGTACACGACGAAGGACGGATGCGGGATCACGACCTCCTCGCCGTGCTTGACGAATGCGCGCGCGAGGAGCTCGATCAGCTCGTTCGAGCCGTTGCCCAGCACGATCGACTCGGCCGAGACACCGTGCTTCTTCGCGAGGGCCTGTCGCAGGTAGTAGCCGGAGCCGTCCGGGTACCGGTTCAGCCCGGCAAGGGCCTGCCGGAGCGCCTCGAGCACGCCGGCGGGCGGGCCGTAGGGGTTCTCGTTCGACGCGAGCTTCACCGCGCCCGGGATGCCGAGCTCTCGCTCGAGCTCCTCGACGGGCTTCCCGGGCTGGTACGGGTGGATGTCCAGGATCGGCTCGTTCGCCAGGCTCTCCCAAGCGGTACTCATGTCACCCGCGCGTCACACCGCAATGGGGTACGAGCCCAGGACCTTGAGGAAGAGGCACCGCTCGCGGACGGCCGCGAGCACGCCCTGCGTCACCGGGTCGTCCCGGTGCCCCTCGAAGTCCACGAAGAACACGTACTCCCAGGGCCGCCGACGGGTCGGCCGCGACTCGATCTTGGTGAGGCTCAGCCGCGCGCTCGCGAACGGCTCGAGGATCCGATGGAGGGTGCCCACCTCGTCGCGGATGGAGAACAGGATCGAGGTCTTGTCACGGCCCGTCCGCCCGGCCGCCTGGCGCCCGATCGCGAGGAAGCGGGTCCTGTTGTTCGCGTGGTCCTCGATCCGCTCCCGGAGCGGCTGGAGCCGGTAGAGCTGGCCGGCCAGCTCGCTCGCCACCGCCGCGGTGGACGCGTCGAGCACGGCCTGCTCGGCCGCAATGGACGTCGACGGCATCTCCACCACGTCGGCGTCGGGGAGGTGCCGGCCGAGCCACCCCCGGCACTGCGCCAGGGCCTGAGGATGCGAGAAGACCCGCTTGATCTCGCCGAGATCGGCGGCGCGCGAGAGGAGGTGGTGGTGAATCTCGAGCGACACCTCCCCGCAGATCAGGAGCTCGGAGTCGATGAGCCCGTCGAGCGTGTGGTTGACCACTCCCTCCGTCGAGTTCTCGATCGGCACGAGCCCCACCTCGGCCCGGCCGCGCTCCACCTCCTCGAAGACCTCCGCGATGCCGCGCACCGGCAGGAACTCCGCGCTCGAGCCGAAGTGGCGAAGGGCGGCGAGGTGCGTGTTCGTGCCCGGCGGCCCGAGGTAGCTCACGCGGAAGGGGCGCTGGAGACAGCGGGACGCGGACAGGACCTCCGACCAGATCGCGCGAATCGCCCCCGCGGGCAGGGGCCCCGGGTTCAGGCGGGCGAGCTCCTCCAGGATCTCCTGCTCGCGCTGGGGGACGAGCACCGGCTCACCAGACTCGCGCTTGGCGCGGCCGATCTCGAGCGAGAGCTCGGCCCGCTGGCTGAGCAACCGGAGGAGCTGGCGGTCGATTTCATCGATCCGGGCTCGCCATTCGTCCAGACCCATCAAGATCTCCAAGGAGGGGGGCGTCCAAAAGCCGTCCTAGTATAGGGGAGGGTCCCCCCCGGCGCAAGCAAGGCTCCGGCGCCCGTGGAGATCGCGGGAGCCGCCAGGAAGGCGGCGACCGGCGCTATTCCCAGGGGCCGGCGGGGGCGCTCCCCGCGCTCGCCAGACGCTCGACCTCGGCGGGGCGTCGGCTCCCGCCACCGGTCCGCCGCGAGCGGCCCCAGGCGAGAGACCCGAAGGCGACGCTTCGGAGCCGCCGCGCGGGCCCGCTCCACGCACGCCGAACCGTCATCGAGGACCACCCCGCGCTGGAGCGCCTCCAGCGCGGCCGGCTCGAGGCGAACGACATCAGGCGGGGGGCCGAAGCCTCACGATGTTCAGCGCCTTCACCGGCCTCGCCAGACCCTTGACCGTCAGGAGTCCCACTTCCTCGACCTCCAGGAGCTGTTCCACCTCCGGGAGGAGCCGGGGCGAGATCAGGATCTGGCCGGGCTTGGCCTCGCCGCAGAGCCGCGCAGCCAGGTTGGTGACGGTGCCGATGGCGCCATAGTCCCAGCGCCCCTCGAAGCCGATGGCGCCGATGGTGGCGAACCCCTTGGCCACGCCGATGCCGAGATCGAGCTCGTAGCCGCTTCTATGCCAGCGTGACGCCAGCTCGGCGGCCCGCTCGCGCATGGCTACCGCCATCCGCACGGCGCGCTCGGCGGCGTCCGGCACCGGAAGGGGGTCGTTGAAGAAGACCATCATCCCGTCGCCCGTGAACCGCTCCAGGGTCCCCTCGTAGGCGAGGATCAGCTTGCCCATCTCGGCATGGTACTCGCGCAGCACCCCCATCAGCTCCTCCGGCTCGGAGGTCTCCGCGAAGGCGGTGAACCCGCGGAGGTCGAGGAAGACGACGGTCACCTCCCGCCGGTGCGTCTTCAGTGGATCGTCTGCCCCGCCACGGATGATCAGGTCGGCCAGCTGGGGTGAGAAGAAGCGCTTCAGGCGCCCGAGCTGCTCCACCATCCGGTAGGTGCGGGCGTTGTCGATGGCGGTCGCCGCCTGGTTGCCGACGATCCGCAGAAGCACCTCGTCCAGCTCGTCGAACGCGTTCGGGGCTCGACTCTCCACGGCCAGGACGCCAACGAGGCGGTCCTTGACGGTCAGGGGCAGGGCAAGTTGGCTCTGCGCGTCCGTCAGACCCGGCAGACTGGCGGTGGGCTGCTCGGGGCCGACCTCACCCGAGGCTTCCATTCGCGCGCGCACGCTCTTGAGGTAGCGCATGCTGGCGCCGATGTTCCCCATCCGCATCATCTTTCGCCGCTCACCGACGACGCCGATGACACCATCTCCCATGCGCACCTGGGCTCCCGTCCCCTTCTCGGCGTAGCCACGAGTCGCCGCGACCCGCAGAACGTCATCGGCCACATCTTTGAGAAGGATCATCGAGTGCTCGAAGCTCAGGACGTCGTCCATGGCCCTGAGGACGATCTCGAGGACCTCTTCGAGGTCCAGGGTGGAGGTGATCTCGGAAGAGATCTGCTGGATGATCCGGACCTCGTTGGACTTCCGGGCGAGATCCCGGTTCAGGCGGTCGATCGTCTGCTGATTCTCGGCGATCTGCTCCCGGAGCCCGGACGGATCGCGGGGGTCAGCAGCCATTGTCGTATGCCGTCGTCAACGAGGCCCCGGAATCTCCGTCAGCGGGATGCGCTCTCCGACGGCCTTCGTGACGGCGGTCACCCGGAAGATGTCGGCCGCCCGCAGCTTGAAGATCCCCTTCATCCCGACCATGGAGGCAATGGCCTCGATCTGCATCTCCATGACGTCGAAGATCGGTCCGCTGGTCTCGGACCGGACAAACTCCAGCTCGAGATCCCACGTGTCGAACGTCTCGGGGCTGATCACCGAGACCGCCGCCAGCGGGTTCTCCTCGATGTTGCGCTTGGTCTTGTTGAAGAACTGGTGGGAGAGCGCCACGTGATCGGAGTCCACGTAGTAGACCTGGGAGATCGCGCTCGCGTTCGGCGTGCCGTCGCGCGAGCACGTCACGACGTGAGCCGGGATGACGCCCTGCATGGCGGGCTTGATCTCGTCCGGTAGGATGCCCATCGCGCGCTCCTCTCAGGACAGGAGGGTCCCGGCACCCGGGCCGGGTGTCTGCAGGAACACCGCTTCCGCGCGAAAGGTGATCGCCACGCCTGGCGTGTAGGCCGCGCCCAGGGTGATCGGTCGCGCCATCGCCTCCGGGTAGCCGGCCTCGAGGGCGGCCGCAAACCACGCGGCGCGATGCGCCTCCTGGCGGGCACGATCCGCGTCGTCCGTAGGCCGGGACGAGACGTACGTCCCCTTGAGCTGATAGGCCTCGTGGCTGGCGAGCGCGACGCCGAGCGCGATCCGGCCGTTCCCCTTCAGGTCGCGCAGGACTCGATCGGCGCGAGCGGCCGGGACGAACACGGTCACCGTCCGCCGGTCGTCGTGGACCACTCCACCGACCGCCACGGTGTGCTTGGGCCGGAGCGCCTCGTCTCGAGTCCCGATCTGGATCCAGGCCGGACCCTGCAGGACCTCGACCACTCGATCAGGAATCATGCCGCAGGCGGTCCATCGGGGGATTCGTCACATGATAGTGGAGCCACGCATCGCGCACAAGACTCGCGCCCTTCGTCCGCCCCGCCCATCGGCGACCCTGCCCCGTCACGAGCCCGCGAGCCCCAGGGTGTCGACCAGCTGCTCGACCTCGCCGGGCGTCAGCTCCCGCCACCGGCCCGCCGCGAGCGACCCCAGCGCGAGAGGCCCGAAGGCGACGCGCCGTAGCCGCCGAACGGCGAGGCCCACCGCGCGGCAGAGCCGCTTGACCTCGTGGTACCGCCCCTCGGCCAGGGTGAGCTCAATCCAGTGGAGCCCGTGGTCCTCGTCCCGGAGCCGGCGGGCACGCTCCACGCGCGCCGGCCCGTCCTCGAGGACCACGCCGCGCTGGAGGGCCTCCAGCGCGGCCGGCTCGAGGCGCCCCTCGACGAGGACGTGATAGACGCGGCGGACGCCGTGGCGCGGATGGGTCAGCCGGTACGTGATGGCGCCGTCGTTGGTCAGGAGCAGGAGCCCCTCGGCGTCGAAGTCCAGCCGTCCCACGGAGTGCAAGCGGACGCCGATCTCGGAGACGAGGTCGAACACGCAGGGTCGGCCCCGGGGGTCCTCCCGCGTGGTCAGGAACCCGGGCGGCTTGTGGAGCAACACGTAGCGCTTCGGCCCGGCCTCCGGAAGCGGGCGGCCGTCCACCTCCACGACGTCCCGCAGCGGGTCGGCGTGGGTCCCAAGCTCGACCACGACCGCGCCGTTCACGCGAACCCGGCCCGACGCGATCAGCCGCTCGGCGGCGCGCCGTGACGCGACGCCCGCATCGGCCAGGAGCTTGTGGAGCCGGATGGGCGGCATCGGCCCTCAGGCCGGGCGCCCGCGCTCCTCCCCGTCCCCGCCGGAACGGGAGTCGTGTCCGAGCTCCGGCTCGAGGGCGCTCGGCTCGCCCGGCTCGGCCGCCGCGTCCGACTCCGTGCCCGCGGCGGCCTCGCCGCCCGAGCCGGCCGGCGACTCGAAGGGCGGCAGATCCTCGAGGTCCCGCAGCCCGAAGTGCTCGAGGAACTCGCGCGTCGTGCCGTAGAGCACCGGGCGCCCCGGCGTGGGCTTCCGGCCGACCACCCGGACGAGACGCCGCTCCAGGAGGTGGGTGAGCACGCTCTCGGTCCCGACGCCGCGGAGCTGCTCGATCTCCGGACGCGAGATCGGCTGTCGGTAGGCGACGATCGTGAGCGTCTCCACCGCCGCCCGCGACAGGCGGCTCTTCAGCCGAAGGCGCTGGAGACTCATGAGCAAGGGCGCGTGCTCGGGTCGCGTGACCAGACGCACCCCGCCGCCGACCTCGGCGACGGCCAGGCCCCGGCCGGGCTCCTGGCACGCGGCCATGAGCGCATCGACCGCCGCGCGGGCGTCGATCGGGTCGATCTCCAGGACCTCGGCGATCCGCTCGAGCGGGAGCGGCGCGTCGGACGCGAAGAGCAACGCCTCCAGCTGGCCCAGCCGCTCCGGCGTCACCGCTTCCAGCGTCTCCTGATCCGTCCCCGCTCGCTCAGGCGCCACGTCCGCTCCCCTCCCCGAGGCCCCGCTCGATGACGATCTCCCCGAACAGCTCCTGCTGTTGCGCCCGGGCGCGCTGGAGCCGGACCAGCTCGAGCACGGCCAGGAGCGTCACGACGACCTCGGGCCGGGGCGGCGACGACCCCAGCAGGGTCGAGAAGAGCACGTACCAGGACTGCTCCAGCACCCCCGCGATCATCGCCATGCGCTCGAGCAGTGGCGGCCCCTCCGGCTCCACCTCCCGCGTCGGCTCGGCCGTGGCGAGCCGGCGCAGGAACGCGCGGTAGGCCTCCGTGAGGTCCCAGAGCGACAGGCTCTCGATCGGCAGGTACTCCGGGACGGGCAGCTCGCTCCACGTCCGCGTGAACCGGGTGGCCCACTCGGCCTCGCGCTCCCGGAGCCAGGCGCCGATCTCCTTGACCCGCGCGTACGCGCGCAGCCGGGCCTCCAGCTCCAGGCGGAGGGCCTCGGCGTCCTCCTCCAGGTTCTCTTCCACCGCGCCGGTCACGGGCAGGAGCAGGCGAGATTTCAGATACACCAGCGTCGCCGCCAGGACGAGGAACGCCCCCGCGTCGTCGAGCTCCCGGAACTCCACCGACTCGAGGTAGGCGAGGTACTGGTCCGTGATCCTCCGGATCGGCAGCCGGGCGAGGTCGATCTCGTCCGAGCGCGCGAGGTGGAGAAGGAGATCGAGAGGCCCTTCGAACTCGTCCAGGCGGACGGTCAGGGGCGAAGCCGGCCCCGCGCCCACTCCGGCCGCTGCCGCCGTCGTCTCCGTCATGCGACCCCCACCGCGGCCTTCGCCTCGGCAAGCGTCTCGGCCGCCACGCGGCGGGCCCGCGCCGAGCCCTCGCGCAGCACCTCGCGCAGGTGATCCGGCCGCACGATCATGCGAGTCCGCCGCTCCCGGATCGCCTCGAGCGGCGGCAGCATGTGCTCGAGCAGCACGCCCTTGCAGTCGAGGCAGCCGATGCCCGCCGTGCGGCAGCCGTGCGCCACCCCGTTCCGGGGCGCCTCCGGCGTGAAGATGCGGTGCAGGTCGTACACCGGGCAGATGTCGGGATTCCCCGGGTCGGAGCGTCGCTTCCGGGCCGGGTCGGTGACCATGGTCTTGATCTTCGGCACCGTCACCTCGGGCGGGTCGGCCAGATAGATCGCGTTGTCGTACGACTTCGACATCTTGCGGCCGTCGGTGCCGGGCACCTTGGGGATCGCGGTCAGCTTGATCTCGGGCTCGACGAGGACCTGGCCGAACAGATGGTTGAACCGCCGCGCGACCTCGCGCGTGAGCTCGATGTGCGGAGCCTGGTCGACGCCGACCGGCACGTAGCGCGGCCGGTAGATCAGGATGTCCGCCGACTGGAGCAAGGGATAGCCCAGGAGCCCGTACGACGGCGACTGGATCCCCAGCTGCTCGACCATCTCCTTGTACGTGGGGACCCGCTCCAGCCACGAGACCGGCGTGATCATCGAGAAGAGGAGGTGGAGCTCCGCGTGCTCGGGCACGAGCGACTGCACGAAGATCGTGCTCCGCTCCGGGTCGAGACCGGCGCCGAGCCAGTCGGCGGCCATCTCCAGCGTGTTGGTGGCAATCTCGCCCTTGCCCGGGATCTCGGTGGTGAACGCGTGCCAGTCGGCCACGAAATAGAAGCAGTCGAAGTCGGCCTGCAGGCGCACCCAGTTGTCGAGCGCGCCGAGATAGTTGCCCAGGTGGAGCCGGCCCGTCGGCCGCATCCCCGACAGGACCCGCGGCCGTCCGCTCATGACTCTCGTCCTTCCCGGTTCCGGAGGTACGCCGACAGCCGATCCACGTCCGGGGGCGTGTCCACTCCGATCGAGCCGTGCGGCGTCAGCAGCACCCGGATCCGGACGCCGTGCTCGAGCGCCCGGAGCTGCTCGAGGCGCTCCGTCTGCTCGAGCGGAGTCGGCGGGAGCGCCGCGTAGCGCTGCAGGAACGCGTGCCGGAACACGTAGATGCCGACGTGACGGAGCGGAACGACGAGCCCCGTCTCGCGCGCGTAGGGAATCGGCGCCCTCGAGAAGTAGAGGGCGTGGCCCGACTGGTCGAGCACCACCTTGACGGCGTTCGGGTCCCGGTGCTCTGCCTCGTCCACGACCGGGTGCGCCAGCGTGCCCATCTCGATGGCCGGGTCCTCCGCCATCACCCGGACCAGCTGGTCCAGCGCCTTCACCTCGAAGGCCGGCTCGTCCCCCTGCAGGTTCACGACCAGATCGACCGGCCAGTCACGTGTCGCCTGCGCCACGCGGTCGGTGCCGGTCGGGCACCCGGGCGACGTCATCGCGACCGTCCCGCCGAACCCGCGCACCGCGGCGGCGATCCGCTCGTCGTCGGTGGCGACGACCACCCGCTCCACGGACTCGAGCTCGCCGGCCCGCTCCCAGACGTGCTGGATCAGGGGCTTCCCCCGGATCACGACGAGCGCCTTGCCCGGGAAGCGCACCGAGGCCCAGCGCGAGGGGATCACGGCGACCGCGCGGGTCACGCCGCGGCCCCCCGCCCCGACCGGCGCTCGCGGACCTTGGCGGCCCGCAGGAACACGTAGTGCGCGTGAAGCCAGGCCAGGACGAGGCCCCGCCACCCGTCGAGGAACCCCGCGCGCAGGATGTACATCGACACGAACCGCCAGACCGGCCGCCCCAGGAGATCGACCAGGCTTCCGCCGCGCCCGGACGCCGCCAGGTCCGCCGCCGCGAGGTCCGAGTACCGGTTCAGGCGCGCGACGGCATCGGCCACGCTCCGGTAGCTCTCGTGG
The DNA here is from genome assembly GCA_963812945.1 of uncultured Candidatus Rokubacteria bacterium. Taxonomy (GTDB): domain Bacteria; phylum Methylomirabilota; class Methylomirabilia; order Rokubacteriales; family DASRDR01; genus DASRDR01. The sequence continues at coordinate 1,584,584 of CAWEXD010000008.1, forward strand.
GTCAACGGGGCCCGGAGCCGTCCGGTCGGACCGTCCACTCGCACCGACTCGTGCACCGCCCGCTCGACGAACGCCCCCTTGCCCCGCCGGAACAGCCGGAGCTGCCAGTCCGGATAGAGGCCGCCACGGCGCACCCAGCGGCCCTGGAAGAGGTTCCGGCGCGGCAGGAAGAAGCCCGCCTCGGCGGGCTCGACCTCGAGCACGGCCCGGATCTCGTCGCGGAGGGCCTCCGACACGCGCTCGTCCGCGTCGAGCGAGAGGACCCAGTCGCCCTGGCACTGGTCCAGCGCGAAGTTCTTCTGGGTGCCGTATCCGTCCCACGCCCGGAAGAGCACGCGATCCGTGAACTCCCGCGCGATCGCCACGGTCTTGTCGCTCGACCCGGCATCGACCACCACCAGCTCGTCCGCCCAGACGACGCTCTCCAGGCAGGCGCGAAGCCGCTCCTCCTCGTTCAGCGCGACGACGGCCACCGACACCCGCGGCATCCCGCTTCCCGCGTGGGCTCTCAGCGGAGGAGACCCTGGGCCGCGGCGAGGACGGCCTCGACGACGATCCCGTCCATGCGGCCCGTCGGGCTCTGGATGGTCGTCACGCGGGGGCCATACGGGCCGTTCCGCAAGGCTTTCGTCGGCCCGTATAGCCCGACCGTCGGGACCCCGAGCACCGCCGCGACATGCACCGGCCCCGTGTCTCCGCCGACCGCGAGCGTGCCGCGGCGAAACAGCGCGATCATGTCGTCGATCGTCGTCGGCGGGGGCACGATGGGGCTCGGCCGCATGCCGTGGGCGATGGCCCGCGCGAGCGGCTCCTCCCGGGGCCCCCACGCGACCACCACGCGCGCCCCCAGACGCACCGCGAGCTCCTCGCCGAGCCGCCGGAAGGGCTCCACCGCCCAGCGCTTGTGGTCGCCGCCGGATCCGGGGTTCAGGATGACGAGAGGCGTCCCGGCCTTCACCCCCTCCTCCTCGAGCCACCGCGCCACCAGGGCCTCGGCCCCCGGATCGCCGGGAATGGGGAAGGCCGGCGGGCCGACGGTCGCGAGGTCGACGCCGAGCGCCGCGACGACGGCCAGATACTGGTCGACCACGTGGACAGCCTCGCGGGGCGGTGTCACGTGCTGGTTCGTGAACCACGCGCTGCCGCGCTCCCGGCAGTGCGAGGCGGCCAGCCCGATACGGCGCGGCGCCCGCGTCATGGCCGTGATGACGCCGCTCTTCCAGAGCCCCTGGAGGTCGACGGCCACGTGGAACCGTCCGGCCGCCAGCCGGCGGGCGAGGCCGCGCACCGTGGCCACCACCGACGCGGCGCCGGCCGGATGCCGAAGCTCCCGCCGCCAGAGCCGGGTGTCGATGGACACGACGTGATTCACGTCCGGATTGTCACGCAGCACGGCCTGCTCGCGTCGCTCGACCACCCAGGTCAGCTCGGCCCGCGGCCACCAGGCGCGCAGCGCCCGCGCGGCGGGGAGCGCATGGACGACGTCTCCGAGCGAGGACAGCTTCACCAGCGCGATGCGGGGGGCGCGGGCGCGGCCGGGGCTCACCGGAGCGCTTCCTGGCCACGCCCGAACCGGGCGAGGATCTCGGCGATCACGTCCCGGGTCGAGTGGGCCTTGGCATCGCCGGCGATCGCGACACGGCCACCCGCGGCGAGGACGGCCGCGCGCTCGGGGACCGACTCCGGCGTGTAGTCCGTGCCCTTCGCGTGCACCGCCGGGCGCAGGAGCGCGATGAGCCGATCGGCGGTGTCCTCGTCGAAGACCACCACGTGGTCGACCGCGCGGAGCGATGCCACGAGCTCGGCGCGCTCCGCGGCGGGCATGAGCGGCCGCCCCGGCCCCTTGAGGCGGCGCACCGCGGCGTCCCCGTTCACGCCCACGATCAGGAGGTCGCCCAGCGCGCGCGCATCCTCGAGGTACCGCGCGTGCCCCACGTGGAGGAGGTCGAAGCAGCCGTTGGCGAGCACGACGCGGCGGCCAGCGGCTCGCGCCGCCTCGGCCGCGGCCCGCGCCCCCTCAAGATCGAGCACCCGCCCCGTCATGCGTCCCGGCGCCGCCCGCGTCGCGGCGGATGGCGTCGGCCAGCTCCTCCCGGTGGACCGTGGCGGTCCCCCGCTTCATGACCACCACCCCGCCGGCGTAGTTCGACAGGCGGGCCGCCACGGCCGGCCGCGCGCCTGCCGCCAGGGCGAGGGTGAAGGTGCTGATCACGGTGTCGCCGGCGCCCGTGACGTCGGCGATCTCGTCGCTGCCGAAGATCGGCACGAAGGTGGCCGCCCCGCCCCGCTCGAAGAGGGCGAGGCCCTTCGCGCCCCGCGTCACCAGGAGACAGCGCAACCCGAGCCGCTCGAGCAGCCTCCAGCCCGCCTGCTCGACCGCCTTGTCCCCGTCCAGGGTCACGCCGAGCAGGAGCTCGACCTCGCTCTCGTTCGGCGTCGCGGCCGTCAGCCCCTCGAACCGGAGGAGGTCGTAGCGGGAGTCCGCGGTCACGACGGCTCCCTCGGCGGCGAGCTTGCGCGCCTCCCCGAGAATCCTCGGGGTGATGGTCCCATACCCGTAGTCCGACAGCACCACGGCGTCGACCCGCCCCGCCCACGTCCGGAGACGCTCCATCAGGGCCGACTCGGCCGCCGGCGGCAGCGCCCCCTCTGGCTCGCGGTCCACGCGGACGACCTGCTGGCGGGTCGACAGGGACCCGCCGGCCATGATCCGCGTTTTCACCGGCGTCCGGCGCTCGGGCACCACGACCAGTCCGTCCCGCTCGATACCCTGGTCTGCCAGGAGCCGCCGGAGCGTCTCGCCGGTCCGGTCCGCGCCGACCACCCCGAGGGGCACCACCTTCGCGCCGAGGGTGTGCAGGTTCTGGCAGGCGTTGGCCGCCCCGCCGAGACGGGTCTCCTGCGAGAGGTACCGCAGGATCAGGACCGGGGCTTCCCGGGAGATGCGCTCGGGCTTGCCGAAGACGTACTCGTCGGCGACCAGGTCGCCGACGACCAAGACCCGCCGACCCTCGAACCCCTGGACCGTCCGGATGAGCTCGGCGGTCTCCGGGTTAGGCACGGTGGGATCGTCGCGGCACCGGGAAGGATTGGCCCGTGGAGAGGCGGACTTCCGGGCACCAGATCATCGGCGTCATTATACTGGCGGCTCACCGGCGGGAAAGCGCTTCTTTGGCAAGCACCTGGGCGTACACCGCCTCCACGAGGGCGGCCCGCCGGGACGGCGTGAACAGACGCTCCACCCGATGCCGTCCCGCCGCGCCCATCAGGCGGGCACGCTCCCCGTCGCGAAGCACCGCCTCCAGGCGGGCCGCGACAGGCCCAGGCGCCGGCTCGACGAGCCAACCCGTCTCCCCGTCCACCACGATCTCCGGCACGGCCCCGACCGGGGCGGCCACGACCGGCCGTCCCACGGCCATCGCCTCCAGCACGGCCCGGCAGGACTCCTCCGACCCGGTGCCGAGGAGGACCAGGCAGTCGAGCGCGGCGAGCGTCTCCGGCAGATCGGCGCCTCGGTAGCCCGCGAAGACGACGGTGGACCCGAGCTCGAGGTCCCGCACGAGCGCCTCCAGGGCCGGCCGGTGCTCGCCCCGGCCCACCAGGAGCAGACGCGCCTCCGGCATGCGCTCGCGGAGGCGCGCCATCGCGCGGAGCAGCACGTCGTACCCCCGTCCCGGCACCATCCGCGCCACGCACCCGGCGACCGGGGCCGTGCCGAGCCCCAGCGCCGCCCGCACGGACCGGCCGTCCGCGCCGGGCGCGAAGCGCGCGATGTCCACCGCGCCCGGCACGACGGTCACCCGCGTGTCGGGCACCTCCGCGGCGCGGAGCCGCGCGGCGATGCCCTCGCTGACCGCGATCACGGCGGCGGCCCGCCCGAGGAGCCAGCGGGCGGCCCGCCGGTCGTGGACGGCCCGGCGGTGGTGCACCGTCCGGACCAGGCGCACCGTCGTGCCGGTCCGCGCCAGCGCGGCCAGCCAGTGGTCGTGGGTCTGGTGGGCGTGGACGATGTCGACGGAGCGCTCCCGGAGCGCGCGCCGCAGCGCTCCGATCTGGGCGAGGAGCCGCCAGGGCCGGGAGGTAGGCTCGAGCGACAGGGACTCCACGAGCTCCACCCCCGCGTCCCGCACGTGCGTCTCGAGGACGTCGCCCCGAGCGCAGGCGAACCACACCGCGTGGCCCCGATCCTTGAGCGTGCGCGCCAGGTCCAGCGCGGGGTCCGCGCTCCCGGTCCACCAGCGGTTCGCAACGACGTGCAGGACCCGGAGCGGCGTCACCGGCGTATCGCGAGGGCGGCCACGACCGCGGCCTCGACCTCGTCGACCTCGATCGCCCGGAGACATCGATGGTCGATCGGGCACTTCCGGAGGAAGCAGGGGCTGCAGGCCGGCTGATGCCAGATCGCGCGCTGCCAGGGGCCGAGCGGCGCGGTCAGACGGGGGTCCGTCGGGCCGAACAGGGTCACGGTGGGCACTCCGACCGCCGCCGCGACGTGCGCCGGTCCGCTGTCGGCCGCGACGACAGCGTCGAACTCCGCCATCAGCGCGGCCAGGAGATCCGGACGGTCGCGGCCAACGAGGCTCCGGAGCGGCATCCCGGCCGCCGCGCTCACCGCGTCCACGAGCTCACGCGTCCCGGAGCGCCCGAGCAGCACCGTGTCGACCCCGCGCGCCTCGAGTCGCGTCGCCAAGAGACCGATCCGCTCCGGCGGCCAGAGCTTCGACGGTCCAAAGGCCGCGCCGAGCTGGAGGCCGACGCGCAGATGGCCCGACGTCAGACCTGCCTCCGCCATGAGGCGCCGCGCCTCCGACCGGCGCTGGGGGTCGATCACCAGGTGCGGAGTTCCCGAGGCCTCGTGCACGCCGAGCGGCCCCAGCAAGCGGAGGTACGTCGTCACCTCGTGGGCCGGGCCCGCGCCGCGCGGGAGCGCGTGGGTCAGCAGGAGGCGGCGCGCGTCCGCGGCATAGCCGACCCGCCAGCGGGCCCCTGAGAGCCATCCGGCGAGGGCCGTCTCGAACGAGTTCGGGACGATCAGGGCGAGGTCGAAGCGCGCCTGCCGGAGGCGTCGGGCCTGGGCAAGCCGCGCGCCGGTTCCCGCCGGAGGGACTAAGCGGCGGGTGATGCCGGGCTCGCTCTCGAGGACCGAGGCCACCCAGTGACCGAGGCACCAGATCTCCGCTTCCGGGACCGCGCGCCGGAGCGACCGGAGGAGGGGCAGCGCCATGACGGTGTCGCCGAGCCAGTTCGGCAGACGCACGATCACCCGCCGGACCTCGTCACGGGGGATGAGCCCGGTCTTCACCGTCCGCTCCCCCGCTCACGCGCTGCCGCGTCCACGCGCGCCCGCAGTTCGGCGCGCCAGGCGTCGGGGCTCGCCAAGGGTACGAGGCGAACGCGGAGAGCCCACACGGGGGGCAGCGCGGGGCTCCCGGGCGCCGGCTCGCTCCGGTCCCCCAGGACACCGGGGCCTTGCAGGCGCACGCCGTCCTTTTCCGTGGTCACGAGAAGGTCCGCGCCGACCGCCCGGGCTCGCCGCGCGATCGCCGCGAGGTCCCGGGGCTCGTACGCGTAGTGGTCGGGAAACGCCACCACGTCCCGCACGGTCGCTCCGTGGGCGGTGAGCGTTTCCGCGAGCCGCTCCGGCTCCGCGATTCCCGCGAAGGCGAGGACGGTCCGTCCTCGGAGGGCCGCATCGGGATGACGCGCGCCCGACGCGAGATCCTCGAGCCCCTCGACCGTGTAGTCCGCCGCGAGACACGGCGCCGGCCCGGCGTGGCGGTGGATCTCCCCGAAGAGGGGGCCCAGGTCCCGCCGGCCCGATGCGCGCGTCGCGACGACGAGGTGCGCTCGCGCGAGCGCCGAGGGCGATTCCCGGAGGGTGCCGCGCGGGAAGAGGCCGCCCGGGCCCCATGGCGCGCGGGCGTCCAGGCACACGATCTCCACGTCCTTCAGGAGGCGCCGCTGCTGGAAGCCGTCGTCGAGCAGCACGACGTCCGGCCGGAGGTGCGCGACCGCCCACTGGCCCGCCGCGAGACGATCGGCGCCGACCACGACGCCGACCCCGGGCAGGCGCCGGGCCAGGAGCACGGGCTCGTCACCGGCGCGCTCGACCGGGAGTCTCGGCTCTCCGCCGTCCGACACGAGCTCGACCGGCGCGCTCGCCCGGCGACCGTATCCGCGGCTCACGACCGCCACCCGGCGGCCGTCCTCGACGAGCCAGCGGGCGACCAGCTCGACCGCGGGGGTCTTGCCCGTGCCGCCAACCGTCAGGTTCCCCACGGAGACCACCGGGCACGGGAGGCGCCCGCGCGCCAGCAGTCCCCGCGCGTAGGCAGTCTCCCGGACGGCAAGGCCCGCCCGGTAGGCCCACGACACCGGGGTCAGGGCGAGGCCGAGCGGCCCCGCCCGGCCCTCGCGCCAGGCACGGACCAGCCGGGCCCGTCGGGTGGCGCCGAGCTCCGTCGTCACCGGGCTCCCCCGCCGAACGCCGCCCTCACGGACCTCACCGCGCCCCCTTGGCTGCTGGGGACGCCAGCACCCGCTCGAGCGCCCCGACGGTCCGCACGCACGCGCCCTGGTGGGCCCGCACGGCGCTCCACGCCGCGCGGCCCATCGCCTGGCGGGCCGCCGCGTCGGCGAGGAGCCGCCCGAGCGCGGACGCGAGCTCGGACCCGTCCCGAACCTGGGACGCCGCGTCGGCGCGGAGCAGAAGGGCCGCCGCGTCCCGGAAGTTCGTCATGTGCGGCCCGAAGAGGACGGGCTTCGCGTGAAGCGCCGGCTCGACCACGTTGTGGCCACCGACGGGAACGAGGCTTCCTCCGATGAAGATGACGTCGGCGACGGCGTAGAGGGAGGCCAGCTCGCCCATCGTGTCGACGACGATCACCGCCGACCCGCCGCCGGGGCTCACCCGGCTTCGCCGGACCGCCGCCAGTCCACGGGCCCGGATCAGACCCTCCACCTCGTCCAGCCGCTCCGGGTGACGCGGGGCCAGCACGAGCCGGAGGCCGTCGGCGGCCGGGCGCACCGCCTGGAACGCGTCGAGCACGATGGCCTCCTCGCCGCGATGGGTGCTGCCCGCGACGACGACCGGAGCCTCGCCGAGATGAAGGAGCCGGCGCCAGAGGCGCTCGGCGCCGGCGTCCCCGGCCGGGACCTCCATCTTCAGGTTCCCGGTGACCAGCACCCGCTCGGGGCGGGCGCCGAGGCTGATGATTCGCCGGGCGTCCTCCTCCGACTGCATGCAGAAGAGCGCCACGTCGTCGAGCACCCGGCGGAACAGCCCGCGGACGAGGTGGTAGCGGCGGTAGGACCGGTCCGAGATGCGCCCGTTGGCGAGGACGGCCGGCACGCCGGCTCCGCGGAGCGCCCGCAGGAGGTTGGGCCAGAGCTCCGTCTCGAGCGCGATGAAGCAGGCGGGCCCCACCCGGTCCACGGTGCGCCGGACCGCACCGGGAAAGTCGAGCGGGAACGTGAGCATGACCGCGTCCGCGAGCCGCGATCGCGCCACCTGCTCTCCGGTGGCCGTCACCGTCGACACGACGACGTCCGCGGCCGGCCACCGGGCGCGGAGCGCCTGCACCAGTGGCACCGCCGCCATGACCTCGCCGACCGAGACGGCGTGCACCCAGAAGCGGCTGCGGGGCAGGGCCGCCGGCGGGACCTTCGCGAAGCCCAGGCGCTCCCGAAGCGCCAGAGGATACCCGGCGCGCCAGACCTTGCGCACGAGGAACAGCGGCAGGTAGCCGAGCGCCAGAAGCGCCAGGACGAGGCTATAGAGCCGGTACATCGTCCCCGCGGGCCCCGCGCTCCGCCGCCCTGCTGATCTCCCGGAGCACCGCCTCGAGCTCCTGGCGCCTCGCTTCGACGAGCCCGTGGTCGGCGTCCCTGGGCACCGTGATGGGGCGCCCGAACAGCACCACGGCCCGCGCGAAGGGGTATGGCACGACGAAGCGGTCCCATGACCGGAGCACGCTGCACGGCGCGGCCCCGACGGCCACGGGAACGATTGGCGCCCCGGTCATCTTCGCCAGCACGACGGCCCCGCTCTGCGCGACGTGCCGAGGGCCCCGGGGCCCATCCGGCACGATCAGGACGTTGGCGCCGTCGCGGATCGCCCGGGCGAGCCCCAGGAGCGCCCGGGCTCCACCCCGCGACGACGACCCCCGCTCGACACGGATGCCGAAGCCCTGGACGAAGCGGCTCAGCAGCTCGCCATCCCGGGACCGGCTCGTGAGCACGTGGACCCGGTATCGCCGCCCGTAGAGATACGGCAAGAGAAGGATCTGCCCGTGCCACACCGTGTAGATCGCCGGCGCCCCGGCCTGCCGGAGCGCCTCGAGCCCGGACGAGGGGATCTCCCGGATCCGGAGGCTCGCCGCGAGCGCGCGGACCACCCCCCGGCCGAGCGCCATGCCCGACGCGGAGGCGGCCAGCGCGAGACCGGGGCGACGCCGCGCGCCGCGCGCGGGCCGGGGGGCGGCGGCGGGCTCAGCGTCGTGACGCCCCATCGCGTTCCCGCAAGACCGCGCGGGCGGCGCGGAGACCCGCGCCCGTCTCGCCGAGCCGGCCTCGCACCTCGTGGAGCGCCTGGCGCTGGGCCGCCCGGGCGCCCTCGTCCTCGAGCAGGCGAAGCCCCGCCGCCGCGACGGCGGCCGGCGTCGCCCGGCCCTGGATCAGCTCGGGAACGATCTCCCGCCCGGCGACGATGTTGGGCAGGCTGATGTGGGAGACGCCGCGCACCAGGATCCGCGCCAGGCGGTGGGACACGAACGACAGCCGGTACAGGACGACCATCGGGGTCGCGTAGCACGCGGCCTCGAGCGTCGCGGTCCCGGAGGCGACCAGGAGGAGGTCCGATGCGGCCATGACCCGGTGGGCATCACCCGGCAAAACCTCCACCGGAAGCCTCGACTCGAGGACGGCGGCCTCGACGCGAGCGACGGGAATGGTCGTGGCCACGGGCAGGGCGAACCGCGTCCGCGGCCGTCGGGCGAGGATCCGTGCCGCGGCGTCGAGCAGCACGGGCAGGTGGCGGCGCACCTCCGCGTCCCGGCTTCCGGGGAGAAGGCCGACCAGGGTCTCGTCCGCGGCCGCGAGCCCCGAGCGCGCCGCGCTGCGGTCGAGCTCGGGCAGCACGTCGAGCACGGGGTGGCCGACGAACTCGACGGGCACTCCCGCCTCTTGGTAGAGACCCACCTCGAACGGGAAGATCGCCAGGACCCGGCTCACGTCGCGCGCCATGGCGCGGAGCCGGCGCCGGCGCCACGCCCACACCTGGGGGGCGACGAAGTACACCACGGGGACCCCGAGCCGCCGCGCGGTCCGGGCCAGGCGCATGTTGAACTCCGGGAAGTCGATGAGCACGAGCACCCGGGGACGCCTCTCCCGGAGGTGGCGGCGAAGCGCCTGGAAGGCCTGCCAGAGCGCGGGAAGACGGCCCAGGGCTTCCGTTCCCCCCACGACGGTCACGCGCTCGGCGCGCTGCACGAGCCGCACCCCCGCGGCGGACATCGCGGCCCCGCCCATGCCGGCGAGCTGGATGCCGGGCGCCAGCGTCGCGAGCGCCCGCGCCAGCGTGGCCCCGTGGAGGTCTCCCGACGCCTCGCCGGCCACGACGAGGACGTCAGTCCGAGCCGGGACTCTCCGCGACCCCGACAATGCTGATCCCCGCCCGGGCCGCCTCTTCCTCGACACGCTCGCGCTGGAGCAGGAGCACGCGCCCCGCTTCCACCGCCAGGGCGGCCGCACCGCCGGCGACGCAGCAGGCGACGGTCTCGAGACCCACGGTCGGCACGTCCAGTCGGTAGTCGTGCGTCGAGGCCGACGCCTTGATCACGACGGCGCCGCGGCCCGCCAGGGCAAGTCCGCGGCGGACCGCCTCGTCCGTCCCCTCCATCGCCTCGACCGCCGCCACCGCGCCCGTCCGAAGCACGAGCGTCTGGCCGACGCCCCGGGACGCCAGGTCGCGGGCGAGGGTGAGCCCCCGCGCCACGTCGGGTTCGAGCGCGGGTGGGAGCGGCGGGCCGGCGATCGGCCCCCGGGGCGCCATCCAGGGCGCCAGGAACCGGCGCTGGTCGAGCACCTCGATGCCCATGGACTCGAGCGCCCGCACCCCGACGCTGAGGAGCCCCTCGTCCGTCCAGTCCGCGGCCTCCGCGACGAGCCCCCGGGCGACGTCGTCCAGCGGGGCGCCGTGAAACAGGACGTCCTTCCGGACCCGGCCGGCGAGCACCACGTGACGGATCCCTTCCTCGCCGAGCGCCGCGAAGATGGGCGCCACGTCGCCCAGGCGACAGGGCACGACACGATCCGCATGGGGGACGAGAGACTCCGGAGCGGCGAGCGCGAACGCGATGACCCGCCAGCCGGCGCGCCGCGCCTCGCGGGCCATGAGGACCGGGAGGGCGCCCGCGCCTCCGACCAGGCCGAGCGCCTCGGCCATCCCGCTCAGCGGGGCGGCCAGTCGAGGTGCGGCCGACCCTCCTCGATCATGCGCTCGATCTCGAGCGCCACGGCGAGCGAGCGGACGTCGTCGTGCTCGAGGAGCTCCACCGTCCCGGCCCGCTGCGCCTCTCGGACGGCGTTCAGGATGTGGAGAATCTCCAGCTTGAGCGGGTTCTCCTTGTGGACGAAGAGGTGCTCGACGAACGATTCCTGCCGGTAGCGGATCGACTCCCGGTTCAGCACGTACTCGGACGCCGCCCGCCGGTGGATCTGGATGTCCTGATCCGTGTAGTCGAGGAAGATGTACGCGTCGGGCTGCGTGATGGCGAGCGTCCGGACCTTGTGCTCGGTGGCCCGGCTGGCGGTGATGTTGGCCACGGCGCCGCTCTCGAAGAGGATCTGCACGTTGGCCACGTCGGAGCGCGACGAGTGGACCCGCGCCCCCGCCGCCGTGATCCGCCGGACCTCGCTGTCCACGAGCCCGAGCACGATGTCGATGTCGTGGATCATGAGGTCCATGACCACCGTGTCGTGCTGCACCCGCGGGACGAACGGGCCCAGCCGGCGCGACTCGATCAGGATCGGGTTCGCGACGATCTTGCGGAGCTCCTGGACGGCCCCGTTGAACCGCTCGACGTGGCCGACGTGGAGGACGACGTTGCGCTCACGGGCGATCCGGAAGAGCTCGCGCGCCTCCTCGAGGGTGGACGTCAGGGGCTTCTCCACCAGCACGCTGATGCCCGCCTCGAGGCACTCCTTCGCGACCTCGAAGTGGAGCGGGGTGGGCACGGAGATCGAGACCACGTCCACTTTCCCAAAGAGCTCCCGGTAGTCCGTGAGCGCCTGCGTGTCGTACTGCGCGGCAAGGCGGGCCGTCTTGCCGGCGTCGGAGTCCACGATGCCCACGAGGTCCACGTCCCACAGCTCGGCATAGACCAGGATGTGGTACTGCCCCATGTGGCCGGCTCCGATCACCCCGGCCCGCATCCGCTTCTGCTCGCGCTTGCCCATCGCTCTCCCCTAGCAGATCCCGCGCTTCGTCGACGCGATGAAATTGCAGAGGTGCTCGATCTCGGGCGACGGCTCGACCTCCGCCCGGATCTGCTCCAGGGCCGATCCCCGCGCCCGGCCGGACCGGTACAGGATCTTGTACGCGCGCTGGAGGTTCAGGCGGACGTCCGCGGCCACTCCGGCTCGCCGGAGCCCGACGATGTTCACCCCCCGCACCTCGGCCGGATTGCCCTCGACGATGAAGTACGGCGGCACGTCCTGGCCGATCCGCGAGCACCCGCTGACCATCGCAAGCGTCCCGATGCGCACGAACTGATGGATCCCCGTCAGACCCGAGATCACCGCCCGATCGCCGACCTGCACGAAGCCGGTGAGCACCGTGTAGCCCGTCATGATGACGCGGTCCCCGATCTGGCAATCGTGGGCGACGTGGCCCTGCGACATCAAGTAGCAGTCCCGCCCCAGCACGGTCCAGCCGTCCGGCGTCGCCGCCCGGTGGATCGTCGAGTACTCGCGCACCACCGTGCCCTCGCCGATCCGCACGCCCGACGGCGTCCCCGGCTTCCACTTGAGGTCCTGCGGCGGAAGCCCGATCACCGCGCCCACGTGGATCTGGCAGCGGGCGCCGATCTCGAGCGGCCCCTCCAGCACCACGTGGGGGCCGATCTCGGCGTCCTCGCCCAGGCACACGCCCGCGCCGACGACGGCGAACGGCCCCACCCGCACGCCCGGTCCGATCTGGGCGCCGGAATGCACCACCGCCATCGGGTGGATGTCCGTCGTCCGTTCACCCACCGCCCGTCGGCCCTCCTTCCGCCCCGAGCCGCTGCTCCAGCACGGCCAGCCGGCGGCCGAGCGCCCGCACGTCCCTGAGGAGCTCCGGGAGGCGCGGGATGGCCGCCAGCGCGCGAAGCCCCGCGTCGCCCGCCGTCGCGGGTGTCCCGATCATCCCCGCGCCGGCCGGCACGTCGCGATGGACGCCGGACTGGGAGCCGATCTTGGCCCCGTCGCCGACCGTCACGTGGTCCGAGATCCCCACCTGCCCGCCCAGCACCACCCCGCGCCCGATCCGGCAGGATCCCGCGATGCCGGTCTGGGCGACGATGATGCTGCCCGAGCCGATCACGGTATTATGGCCAATCTGCACCAGGTTGTCGATCTTTGTCCCCTGCCCGATCACGGTTTCCCCGAGCGTGGCACGGTCCACCGTGACGTTCGATCCGATCTCGACGTCGTCCTCGACGACGACCCGACCGACCTGGGGGATCTTCCGATGGGCCTGGCCGTCCCACACGTAGCCGAACCCGTCGGCGCCGAGGACGCTGCCCGGATGGACAATCACCCGGCGCCCAATCTCCACGCGCGCCCGGAGCACGACGTGCGGGTGGAGGACGCTCCCCTCCCCGACCCGGCAGTCGGGGCCCACGAAGACGTGGGGGTGCAGGACCGCCCCGCCCTCGACGACCGACCGCTCCGCGACGACCGTGAAGGCCGCGACCGTGGCGGCAACCGAGACGCGGGCGCTGTCGGCGATGTGGGCCGTGGGATGGACGCCCGGGGCCACCGCGGGCTCCGGGAAGAAGACCGGCAGGATCGCGGCGATGGCCGCGTAGGGCTGCGCCACGCGGATCACCGGCCGGCCGCCGAGATCGAGTCCCGGCGGCGCGATCAGCGCCGCCGCCGCGCTCTGCCGGGCGGCGGCGAGGTGGCGATCGGCGACGACGAACGACAGGTCGCCCAGCCCCGCGCTCTCGAGACTCGCGAACCCCCGGATCTCGAGGGACGGGTCCCCCTCGAGGTCCCCGCCGACGAGCCGCGCCAGCTCGCCCAGGGACCGGCCCGGCATCCTACTTCTTCTCCTTGGCCTTTTCCTGGTCGTACAGCTTGATGACCTCGTCGGTGACGTCGCCCTCCGGGTCGCCGTAGATCACGCCGCCGCTGCGCCGCTCGACGATGAGCAGGAAGCCTCGCTCCTTGCCCATCTTCTCGATGATGCCGGTGAGCTCTCCGAGGATCCGCTGCGTGGCCTGCTGCTCCTTCTTCTGCAGCTCCTTCTCGAGGTCCTCCGCCAGGCGCCGGAGGTCTCGCACCTTGCGCTGGAGGGTCTCCTCCTTCTCGCGGCGCGACTCGGCGGACAGCACCAGGCCCTTCTTCTCCATCTCCTCGCGGAGCTTGTCGACTTCGGTGCGGCGATTGTCGACGTCCTTCTGCATGGTCACCTTGTCGCGCTCGAGCTGCTCCCGCGCGGCGACCCCGGCGACCGAGCGCACGATCACCCGCTGCACGTCCACGTATCCGACGCGCGTGCCCGCCGCCTCCCCCGTCCCCGCCAGCCCGGCGAAGAGTCCACCGATGACGAGCGCGCCGAATCCGAGTGCCCATCTGTCTCTCATGGCATCACCTCTCACGCTTCCCGGCCTAGAACGGCGACCCGACGGTGAAATGAACCTGATACTGTTTCTCCCCCGGCTCCCTGTCGAGGTTGTACCCGAAATCGAGCCGCAGGGGACCCAGCGGAGAGAAGAACCGCACCCCGACCCCCGCGCCCAGCCGGAGGTCCGTCGGGTCGAAGTCCGTGCCGAATCCGTACGCGTTACCGGCATCAAAGAATATTGCGAACCGGAACCGGGCCACGATCGGGATCAGGAGCTCGGTGCTGAACAGGAGCTCCTTGTCACCGCCGATCAGCTCGCCGGCCGGGTCCCGGGGGCCCACCTCGCGCGTTCCCTGGCCGCGAAGCGTGGTGGCGCCGCCCAGGAAGAAGCGCTCGAAGATCGGGACCTCCTGGCCGCCCCAGCCCTCGGCCATCCCGAACAGCCCCCGGACGGCCCAGACGAGGTTGTACACCGGCAAGGGGATATACCACGCGCTCTCGGCGACGAGCTTGTAGAACTGGGTGTCCCCGCCGAGACCCGCGAACGAGAACTCCAGCGAGTTCCGGCTGCCCTTGGTCGGCTCGAAGATGTTGTCCCGGGACTCCCGGATCAGGGCGAACTCGACCACCGAGTTGAGCTTCTTCCCCGCTTCCTTCTTCAGGTCTTCGCTCGCCGTGGGCGAGATGTCCGTGATGTCGACGTCTTCCAGGCGGTAGAGGCCCGAGAGGGTCAGGAACTCCGCGAGGGGGTAGCTCGCCCGGATGTCGCCGCCGAACCGCTCCTCCGTGAAATCGTCGTACTCTCGCAGGCGGTCGTAGATGTCGAAGCCCGCCCGGAGCGGAATGTCGAAGAGGTACGGCTCCGTGAAACCGACGAGACCGAGGCGGCTCTGGGACCCGATGCGGAACCGGAGGAACGCTTCCTGGCCCCGGCCGAAGAGGTTCCGCTGGCTGATGTCCACCGTCGCGAAGAGGCTGTCGACGCTGCTGTACCCCGCCCCGATGCTGAACAGCCCGGTCGACCGCTCCTTGACGCTGATGTTGATCACGATCCGGTCGGGCGTGGTCCCCTGCTCGGTGTCGACGTTCACCTCGTCGAAGTACCCGAGGTTGAACATGCGCTGGCGGCTCCGTATCAGCTTCTGGTGCGTGAAGAGCTCGCCCTCGGCCACGCGCAGCTCGCGCCGCAGAACCTTCTCGGAGCTCTTCGTGTTGCCGGTGATGTTGATCCGCTCGACGTACACCGGCCCGCCCTCGACGATCGGGATGGTGACGTCGACCTTCAGGTTCTGCAGGTCGTTGACCGTGCGGGGATCGATCTCGGCCCGGGCCCGGCCCAGCTCGGAGTAGCGGTCCGCGAGGGCCCGGACCGACGCCCGCAGCGCGCCCCGGCTGAAGACCTGCCCCTCCTGGAGCTTCACCAGCTTGCGGACCTCCTCGTTGGACAGGAGCTCGTTTCCGGTGATCGTGACGGTGCCAGTCTTGAACTGGGGGCCTTCGACGACCCGGAGCCGCAGCGTGACCTTCTTCCGCGCGAGGTCGGGCACGATCTCGTACGACTCCACCCGGGCCTGGATGAAGCCGTGGTCGCCATAGAGCTGCAGGACGCGCTCCATGTCGTCCTCGAACACCCGGCGCTGGACCGTCGAGAACGGGAAGATCCAGTAGATTCGCTCCCGGGTCTGCATCGCGTCCTTGATCTGGCCCGCGGTCAACGCCTGGTTCCCCTCGATGACGATCCGGTCGATGTGGAGCTTCGGTCCTTCCTCGATCCGGAACACGACCCGCAGATCGCCCTCTGGCGTGCGCTCGGTTCGCGGGGTGATCTGGACCCCGAAGTACCCGTCGTCCTCGTACTTCTGGCGGATGGCCTCCTCCGCCTTCTGGACCTCGACGGGGTTGTAGAGCACGCCGATGCGGATGGCGGCCTTCCCCCGGAGCTCGTCCGCCGTCAGCTCCGAGTTCCCCTCGAAGCTGACCTCGCGCAGGAGCGGCCGCTCCACCACGACGAAGATGACGCGGATCCCGCCCTCGAACTCCTCGGTGCGGACCTGTACGTCGTCGAAGAACCCGAGGCCGAAGATCGAGCGCACGTCGTCCCGGAGCGCCGCCGGCGCGAACGGGTCGCCGATCTTCGTCTGCACCCGGTTCAGGATCGCCGTCCCCTGGATCCGGCGGTTCCCTTCCACCGCGAGATCCCGCACCGCCGGAACGGGACGGGGCTCCGTGGGCGGCGCCGGCTGGGCGAGACCGTGTCCGACGATACCGAGCTGGAGGAGGAAACCGAGGAGAAGTATCCATCCCCCCGCCCCGGACCGCCCCTCCGGGGGTCCGCCGACGAGGGCCGAGGGCACTCCTCGGGTGATCCGGGGCGGGGAGGTCAGCGCTCCGCCAGGCTCAGTGAAGGCTCTGACACGGGCTCGAAGATGAGCCCCTCGCCCTCGACTCGGACCTCTATCTGGGCTCCGTCCTGGACGCGACCCGCGATGATGGACTCCGCCAGGGGGTCCTCGATGTGCTTCTGAATCGTGCGTCTGAGCTGCCGGGCGCCGTAGGTCGTGTCGAAGCCCTTCTGGATGAGGAAATCCACCGCCTCGGGGGACAGCGAGACCCGGATCGCCCGCTCCTCGAGCTGGGCGTTCACCCGCTCGAGCATGAGCCCGACGATGCTCCGGATGTGATCCTCGCTGAGCGAGTGGAACACGATCACCTCGTCGATCCGGTTCAGGAACTCCGGCCGGAAGGCCCGCTTCAGCTCGTCGAGCACACGCTCCCGCATCCGGTCGTAGGTGTCCTCGGCGGAGGCGGACAGGAATCCCGGGGCCGTGCGCTTGCCGATCAGCTGGGTGCCGAGGTTGGACGTCATGATCAGGATGGTGTTCTTGAAGTCCACCACGTGCCCGAGGGAGTCCGACAGCCGGCCGTCGTCCAGCACCTGGAGCAGCATGTTGAACACGTCCGGATGCGCCTTCTCGATCTCGTCGAACAGGACGACCGAGTACGGGCGGCGCCGCACCTTCTCGGTGAGGTAGCCACCCTCCTCGTACCCGACGTAGCCGGGAGGCGCGCCCAGGAGCCGCGAGACCGAGAACTTCTCCATGTACTCCGACATGTCGACGCGGATCAGCGCGTTCTCGTCCCCGAACAGGAACTCGGCCAGGGCCCGCGCGAGCTCGGTCTTCCCGACGCCGGTCGGCCCGAGGAAGATGAAGGAGCCCACCGGCCGCTTCGCGTCCTTGAGGCCGGCCCGCGAGCGGCGGATCGCCCGGGAGACCGCCCGGAGGGCGTCCTCCTGCCCGACCACCCGCCCGTGGATGACCTCTTCCATGCGGGCCAGCTTCGCCGACTCCTTCTCCTCGAGCCGGGAGAGCGGGATCCCCGTCCAGCGCGACACGATGTACTCGATGTCCTGCTCACCGACCACCTGGGTCTGCCGGTTCTTGTTCTTCTCCCACTCGCGCTTCAGCTCCTCCTCGCGGCCCCGCAACGCCTTCTCCTTCTCCCGGAGCGAGGCGGCCTTCTCGAACTCCTGGGCCTCGAGGAACATGTCCTTCTCGCGGACGACCCGCTCGATCTCTTTCTCGAGCTCCTTGATCGTGGCCGGCGGCGTCATGGCCTGGAGCCGTGTCCGGCTCGCGGCCTCGTCGATCACGTCGATCGCCTTGTCCGGGAGGTGGCGCTCGGTGATGTGCCGATCGGCCAGCTTCACGGCGAGGTCGATCGCCGCGTCGGTGATCTTCACGCGGTGGTGCGCCTCGTACTTCGGCCGGAGCCCCTTGATGATCTCGACGGCCTCCTGCACCGACGGCGCCCGGACGATGATCGGCTGGAAGCGCCGCTCGAGCGCGCCGTCCTTCTCGATGTGCTTCCGGTACTCGTCGAGGGTCGTCGCGCCGATGCACTGGATCTCGCCGCGGGAGAGCGCCGGCTTGAGCATGTTGGAGGCGTCGATGGCGCCCTCGGCGGCACCGGCCCCGATGAGCGTGTGCAGCTCGTCCAGGAACAGGATCACGTTCTCCGACTGCCGGATCTCCTTCATGACCGCCTTGAGCCGCTCCTCGAACTGGCCGCGGTACTTCGTGCCCGCGACCAGCGCGCCCAGGTCGAGCTGGAGCAGGCGCTTGGCGACCAGGACGTCCGGCACGTCGTGATTGATGATCTTCTGGGCGAGGCCCTCGACGATCGCGGTCTTCCCCACCCCGGGCTCGCCGATCAGCACGGGGTTGTTCTTCGTGCGGCGGGAGAGGATCTGGATGACCCGCTCGATCTCGGTCTCGCGGCCGATGACGGGGTCGAGCTTGCTGTCGCGGGCGAACTGGGTCAGGTCGCGGGCGAACTCGTCGAGGACGGGGGTCTGGCTGCGCTTCTTGGGCCGCGGGTAGTACTGGTCGCCCAGGAGGGCCAGCGTCTCCTGCCGAACCTCGTCGAGCCGGGCCCCGAGGGACTCCAGGATCTTCGCCGCGATCGACTGCCCTTCCTTCATGACGCCGAGGAGCAGGTGCTCGGTGCCGATGTAGTTGTGTCCCAGCTGGCGCGCTTCCTCGATGGACAGCTCGAGGACCCGCTTGGCCTGCGGCGTGAACGGCACCTCTCCGAACGTGAGCGTCTTCGGGAACCCGGCCAGGGCCCGCTCGACCTCGCTCTTGACGGTCTCGAGGCGAAGCCCCAAACGCTGGAGGACCGCGGTCGCGATCCCCTCGCCGTCCCGGATCAGCCCGAGCAGGATGTGCTCGGTCCCCACGAAGTCGTGGCGGAACCGGCCGGCTTCCTCGCGGGCCAGGATGATGACGCGTCGCGCACGCTCGGTGAATCGCTCGAACACGTGCCCTCCTCCAGGCCCGGCGTCTCGGCGCCGGGCGCCCGGGCGGCGCGCCCGACTTCCCCGACCACGGTCAGGGGCGCGCCCGCCGACTTCCGAGCGTCATTATACATGGCCCGAGAAGACCCGGCGGAAATTTTCGACCATCCGATCGGCACTTAGGGCCGATCGGGCCCCCTCGGGGCTCGCCGCGTCAGGCCTCGACGACGGCGCGGCCGTCCACGAGCCGCACGACGCGGTCCGACCGGCGGGCCAGCTCCATGTTGTGGGTGGCGATGACGAAGGCCACCCCGCGCTCGGCCTGGAGCCGCGCGAACAGCTCGAACACGTCCTGGCTCGTCTTGGGATCGAGGTTCCCGGTCGGCTCGTCGGCCAGGATGACGGCCGGCCGGGCCACGAGGGCGCGCGCGAGCGCGACCCGCTGCTGCTCGCCGCCCGAGAGCTCGCCCGGGCGGTGACCGACGCGCTCGAGCAGGCCGACCTCCCGGAGGGCGTCCATCGCCAGGGCGCGCGCCTCTCCGGCCGGCCGGCGCTGGATGAGGGCCGGCAGCATGGCGTTCTCGAGGGCGGAGAAGTCCGCCAGCAGGTTGTAGAGCTGGAACACGAAGCCCACCTGGTCCCGCCGGAACCGCGTCAGCTCGGGGTCGGACCGGGAAAAGAGGTCCTGGTCCCGGAAGCGCACCTGGCCCGCCGTCGGCCGGTCGAGCGCCCCCAGCACGTGCAGGAGCGTGGACTTGCCCACGCCCGAGGCGCCCACGACGGCCACCAGCTCGGCCTCGTGGACGGTGAGGGTGACCCCCTTGAGGACCCGCAGGGGCTCCCCCGCGGCCCGGTACTCCTTCTCGACCCCCTCGGCGACGATCAGGGCGCGGCGCGGCGCTCCGGCCGGCTGGTCCCCCGCGCCGGGAGCCACGCCGGGCGCGGGCGTCTCACTCATAGCGGAGCACCTCCACGGGATGGAGGCGTGCCGCCTGACGCGCCGGGTAGATGGTCGCCAGGAACGAGAGGACCAGCGCGGCCACCGCGATGAGGATCAGCTCCGGGGGATGCATCTTCATCGGGAGCTCGGAGAGCTGGTAGACGTCGCCGGGGATCTTGACGACGTGATACCGGTCCTGGATGAGGCCGATGGCCACCCCGAGGAGCGTGCCCACGGTGGTGCCGACCAGGCCGATCAGCACCCCCTCCGCCATGAAGACCAGCGTGACGCTCCGCGAGGAGGCGCCGAGCGCCCGGAGGACGCCGATCTCCCGGCGCTTCTCGGCGACCATCAGGATCAGGTGGCTGATGATCGCGAAGGCCGCCACGCAGATGATCAGCGTCAGGATCACGAACATCGCGGTCTTCTCGAGCTGGATGGCCGAGAAGAGATTGCGGTTCATCTCCGTCCAGTCGCGGGTCCAGTAGGGGAGCCCCAGCGTCGACCCCAGATCGCGGGCCACGCCACGCGCCCGGTAGACGTCGGCCACGCGCACCTCGATGCCCGACACGCGCTTCCCCAGGTCCGCGAACTGCTGCGCCGTCTCGATGGACGTGTAGGTGAGCGCGGCGTCGTACTCGTAGAGCCCGATCTCGAAGATGGCGACGACCTTCAGGGGGCGCATCTTGGGGATCGTGCCGACCGCCGTGACGGCGCCGCGGGGCGAGATCGCGGTCACCGTGTCCCCGACGAACGCGCCGAGCGTCCGCGCCACCTCACGGCCGAGCGCGATCGTCGGCTCCGGGCCCGCCAGGCTGGCCAGATCCCCCTGCTTGACCCGCTGCCGCAGCTCCTGGCGCTCGGCCTCGGGGTCGATCCCCCGCAGCACGACGCCGGTCGCCGCCTCCCCGTGCGAGAGCATCACCTGCTGGAGCACGAACGGCGCCGCCGAGCGGACCTCCGGGTGCGCCCGGACCAGGCCGAGGGCGCGCGCGGGGTCCTCGATGCCGCGGCCCCCGACGTCCATCACCAGGATGTGCGAGGTCGTCCCCAGGATCTTGCTCCTGAGCTCGTCCTCGAAGCCCGACATCACGGCGAGGACCACGATGAGCGCCATGACGCCGATCGCCATCCCGGCCATGGCGATCAGGGTGAGGAGGGAGAGGAAGCCGCGCCCGCCCTTGGCGCGCAGATAGCGGAGCCCGACCAGGAGCTCGAACGGGAGCCCGCGCTCCATCCCCTTCAGTCCTGCTCCGCGCCGAAGTCCTCGGGGCGGAGCAACGGGAAGAGGATCACGTCCCGGATCGACGGCCGGTCGGCGAAGAGCATCGTCAGCCGGTCGATCCCGACCCCCTCGCCGGCGGTCGGCGGCAGGCCGTACTCCAGCGCGCGGACGTAATCCTCGTCCAGCTGGTGGGCCTCCTCGTCGCCGGCCTCCCGGGCGCGGAGCTGCTGCTCGAACCGCCGCCGCTGCTCGAGGGGATCGTTGAGCTCCGAGTACGCGTTCGCCATCTCCATCCGGGCGACGAACAGCTCGAACCGGTCGACGAGGCCCGGGTCGTCCCGCTTCTGCCGCGCGAGCGGCGAGATCTCCGTCGGGAAGTCGATGACGAAGGTCGGCTGGACCAGCGTCGGCTCGACGAAGGCCTCGAACACGTCCTTCCACATCTGGTAGACGGGCGTGGCGGCGCCCCAGCCCCAGGCGCCGGCGTCGACGTCCCGGCGCCCCGCCGCCTCCCGCGCCGCCGCCCGGAGACGCTCGCGGTCGTCGAGCTCGGACCGCCCGAGCCCGATGGCCTCGGCCACCGCGTCGAGGTAGCGGAGTCGCCGCCAGGGCGGCGTCAGGTCGATCGGCGCGCCCTGATAGGTGAGCGTGAGCCCGCCGGTCAGCTTCTGTCCCAGCTCGCCGAACAGGGACTCGGTCAGCTCCATGAGGTCGCCATAGTCGGCGTACGCCTGATAGAACTCGAGCATCGTGAACTCGGGGTTGTGCTGGGTCGAGACGCCCTCGTTCCGGAAGATCCGGCCGATCTCGTACACGCGGTCCACGCCGCCCACGACCAGGCGCTTGAGATGGAGCTCCAGCGCGATGCGGAGGTAGAGCGGAATGTCGAGCGCGTTGTGGTGCGTCGCGAAGGGGCGCGCCATCGCGCCCCCGGCCAGGGACTGCATGACCGGCGTCTCGACCTCCTGGAACCCGCGGGCGTCCAGGAACGCCCGCACCCCCTGGATCAGCCGGCTCCGGAGCCGGAAGACCTCGCGCACCCCGGGATTCACCAGGAGGTCCACGTAGCGCTGGCGGTACCGGGTCTCGACGTCCTTGAGCCCGTGCCACTTCTCGGGGAGCGGCCGGAGGGACTTCGACAGGAAGGTCCAGGCCTTCACCTGGACGGTCAGCTCGCCGGTCCGGGTGCGCATGAGGCCGCCGGTCACCCCGATGAAGTCCGCCACGTCGAGTCCGGTGAAGCCTGCGTAGCCTTCGCCCAGCACGTCGGCGCGCGCGTACAGCTGGATGGTGCCGGTCTGGTCCAGGAGGTGCGCGAAGCAGGACTTCCCGTGGTGGCGCAGCGACATGACCCGCCCCGCGACGCTGACCGGCCCCGCCCCGCGGAGCTCGTCCTCCGGGGCGGCGTCCCACCGGGCGCGGAGCGGGCCCGCCCAGTGCGACACGGGGTAGCGCGCTCCGAACGGGTCGACGCCAGCCGCGCGAAGGGCGGCGAGCTTCTCGTGGCGCCGGCGGACGAGCTCGTTCGCGGGGACGGGCCCCTCGGCGGCCGACCCGGCTGGCCCGCCCGGCGACCCGGTGGCCATGGCCCCGCCTACCTCGCCCCCGCGAAGAGGATCGCCTCGATGAACGGGTCGATGTCGCCGTCCATGACCGCGTCCACGTTCCCGATCTCGACGTTCGTCCGGTGGTCTTTGATGAGCTGGTAGGGCGCGAACACGTACGAGCGGATCTGGCTCCCGAACGCGATCTCCTTCTTGTCCCCGGTCAGCTGCTCGAGCTCGGCCTTCTGCTTCTGATTCGCGATCTGGTAGAGCCGGGCCCGGAGGACCCGCATCGCGGTGTCCCGGTTCCGGAGCTGCGACCGCTCGTTCTGGCACGACACCACGATGCCCGTCGGCAGGTGCGTGATGCGCACCGCCGAGTCCGCCGTGTTGACCCCCTGGCCGCCGGGACCGGACGACCGGAACACGTCGACGCGCAGATCGTCATCGCGCACCACGACCTCGACGTCCTCCACCTCCGGCAAGACGGAGACGGATGCGAACGACGTGTGGCGCCGCTTGGCGGCGTCGAACGGCGAGATCCGCACGAGCCGGTGGACGCCCGTCTCGCCCTTGAGGTGTCCGAAGGCGTAGTCGCCGGTGACCTCGAGCGTGGCCGACTTGATGCCGGCCTCGTCGCCCGGGAGCATGTCCACGACCTCCACCTTGTAGCCTCGGCGCTCCGTCCAGCGCGTGTACATGCGGAGCAGCATCTGCGCCCAGTCTTGCGACTCGGTGCCGCCCGCTCCGGCGTGAATGGAGAGGATGGCGTTCTTGCGATCGTGGTCGCCGGACAGGACGACGGTCAGCTCGAAGTCGTGCAGGTCCTTCCGGAGGCGCTGGAGGCTCGACTGGATCTCCGGCTCGAGGCTCTCGTCGCCCTCCTCGAGGGCCATCTCCCAGAAGCCGCGGTGGTCCGCGAGCTCGCGGGAGAGCTCCCCCGCCCGCCCCACGAGCCGCGCGAGGTCGTTGCGCTCGCGGATCAGGCCCTGGGCGCGCCGGGCATCGTCCCAGAACCCGGCGCTCGACATCTCCCCGTCGATGGCGGCGATACGCGATTCCTTCGAGGCCAGGTCAAAGATGCCCCCGGAGTTCTTCGAGCCGACGCTCGACGTCCGAGAACTCGCGCCGAAGCTCGCCGAGCACGGGCTAGCTCCGGCGCCCGGCGGCGAGGCCGCCCAGGAGCGCGGCGCCGGACAGCGCCGCGCAGGCGTATGCGAAGACGTCGCCGAAGCGCGTGTAGAAGGTCCCTCCGCCCCCGAGCGGGACGTCGGCGCGGAGCACGCCGCGCGTGCCCAGCGGCAAGGTGGCCTGGATCGCGCCCGACGGCAGGACCAGCGCCGACACCCCGGTGTTCGCCGCCCGCACGACGGCGATGCGATTCTCGACGGCCCTGAGCGGCACCATCGCGAGGTGCTGCAGCGGGCCGCCCGAGTCGCCGAACCACGCGTCGTTGGTGATGTTCGCCATGAAGCTCGCGCCCCCCGCGACGAACCGCCGGAAGAGGTCCGGGAAGATGACCTCGTAGCAGATGACCGTGCCGAACGGCGCGCCCTCCAGGGGGAACACCGTCGCCTGTCGCCCCGGGGTGAAGTCCCCGATCTCGGCGGCGATCGCCTCCACGAAAAAGAGAAGCCGCTTCAGGGGCACGTACTCCCCGAACGGCACCAGATGGATCTTATCATAGCGACTCCGAATGCCCGGCCCTTCCACGAGGAACGCGCTGTTGCGGTAGCTGACGCGCCGCCCCTCGCCCTCCGCGTCGGGCGCGCCCACGAGGAGCGGCACCCGCACGGCGGCCCCGAGCTCGAGAATCCAGCGCAACGCGCCGGGCTCGAAGCGGAGGTACGCGGGCACCGCCGCCTCCGGCCAGACGACGAGCCGGCTGCCGGGCGCGGCGACGCGCGTCAGCTCCTCGTAGATCCGGAAGGTCTCCGCCCGGAACGCGGCGTCCCATTTGACCGCCTGCGAGATGTTCCCCTGCACGAGGGCCACGGGCAGGGTCGGCCCGTCGCCACCCGCGCCGGCCGGCGCGAGCTGAGCGCGGCCGACCAGCGCGGCGCCGCCGACGGCCGCCACCGCGAGCATTCCCGCGGCCACGGCCGCGCGCCATCGCCGCTCGACGAGCGCCCAGGCCAGGGCCGTGTTCACCAGCACCATGAGGGCGGACACCGCGTACACGCCGCCCCACGCCGCGATCTGGATCACGAGGAGGCGCCTGGACGGCACGTAGCCCAGGACACCCCACGGGAAGCCGCCGAGGAGGTGGGTCCGGAGCAGCTCGGCCGCCACCCAGAGCGCGGGCGCGAGCCAGAGCGTCCGGGGCCCGAGCCGCGCCCGGAGCCAGGCCAGGGCCCAGGCCACGCCCCCCCAGTAGAGCGCGAGATACGCCGCGAGCGCGAGCAGCACGAGCACGGCGAGCGGCGGCGTCAGCGAGGAGAACGTCGTCATTGTGTGGGTCAACCAGCGGAGAAGCGGCACGAAGAACATGACGCCGGCAACCCAGCTCTCGAGGAACGCCCGCCGGGGCGTCGCGGCGGTGAGCGCGAGGGCGAGCACCGGCGCAACGGCGACCCATCCCAGAAGGTCCCAGCCGGGCCGCGGGAAGGCCAGATGGAGGGCCAGTCCGGCGAGGGCCGAGACCGCGAGCCGGCGCGCCCCGCCAGCCGGCCGCGCGTCGCCGGGCGGGAGGGGGCTCGCGCCCATCAGCACGCGGGGCCTACGGGCAGAGCTCCCGGCGGACGCGGTCCAGGAGCCCGTTGATGAAGCCCGTGGACTCCTCGGTCGAGAAGCGCCGCGCGATCTCGAGCGCCTCGTTGATCGCGACCTTGGGCGGAACGTCGACGCCCCAGAGGAGCTCCCAGATCCCGGCCCGGAGGAGGTTCCGATCCACCACCGCCATCCGATCGAGCTCCCAGTGCTCGGCGAAGCGCCCGATCAGCTCGTCGATCTTGGCCTGGTGCGCCTTGACGCCGCGGACGACCGCGTCCGCGAAGACGCGCACGTCGTCCTCGACCCGCTGGCGCTGCCAGAAGGCGTCGATCACGGGGCCCGGGTCCGGCTCGCCCCTGACGTCCAGCTGGTAGAGGAGCTGGAGCGCGAGCTCGCGCGCCTGGCGCCGCCGTCCCATGCCCTAGCGCCGCTTCCGCCGCGCGCGCGGCCGCGCGCCGCCCCCACGCTCATCGATGCGAGCGAACAGCGCCAGGAGCTCGAGTGCCGCCAGCGCCGCCTCCTCGCCGCGGTTGCCCACGGCCCCGCCCGCCCGGTCTTCCGCCTGCTTCCGGGTATCGGCCGTGATGACGCCGAACGTGGTCGGCAGGCCGCTCGACCGCCCTACCTCCGAGATGCCGCGAGCGGCTTCACCGGCGATGTAGTCGAAGTGCGGCGTCTCCCCGCGGATCACGCAGCCCACGCAGACGAGGGCGTCGACACCCCCCGTGCCCGCCAGGCGCGCCGCGGCCTGGGCCAGCTCGAAGGCCCCCGGCACCCAGACCACGCGCACGTCGCCCGCGCGAACGCCGTGGCGGAGGAGCGCGGCCCGCGCCCCGTCGACCAGGCGCTCGGTGATCGCCTCGTTGAACCGCGAGGCCACGATCGCCACCCGGCGCCCGCGAGCGGTGAGACGCGATGTCGTGGAGGGAGCGGGTCCGGCCATCGCGGGCGCTCAGGGACGGTCGGAGAAGAGGTGACCCAGCTTGTCGTGCTTGGTCTGGAGATAGAAGCGGTTCGCCTCCGACGGCGGCACCTCGATCGGCACCCGCTCGGTGACGCGAAGCCCGTACCCTTCCAACCCCACGATCTTCTTCGGGTTGTTGGTGAGGAGCCGCATCGACCGGATCCCGAGGTCGACGAGGATCTGCGCCCCGATGCCGTAGTCGCGCAGGTCCGCCTTGAAGCCGAGCGCCTCGTTGGCCTCCACGGTGTCCTTGCCCTGGTCCTGGAGCTCGTAGGCCCGCATCTTGTTCAGGAGGCCGATGCCCCGCCCTTCCTGCCGGAGGTAGACGAGCACTCCTCGGCCCTCGTCGGCGATGATGGCGAGCGCCTTGGCCAGCTGGTCTCCGCAGTCGCACCGCTGGGAGCGGAACACGTCGCCCGACAGGCACTCCGAGTGCATCCGGACCAGGACGGGATCGTCCCCCCGGATCTCGCCCATCGTCAGCGCGAGGACCACGCGGTCGTCCACCGTCGTCTCGTAGGCGATCGCGCTGAAGGACCCGTAGGCCGTCGGCAGGAGCGTCGTCGCCGCCCGGCGGACGAGCTTGTCCTTCTGGATGCGGTACCGGATCAGGTCCTTGATCGTGATCATCCGGAGCCCGAAACCCGCCGCCAGCGCGACGAGCTCCGGGAGCCGCGCCATCTCCCCTTGCTCGTCCATCACCTCGCAGATCACGCCGGCCGGCGAGCAGCCCGCGAACCGGGCAAGGTCCACCGCGGCCTCCGTGTGGCCCGCGCGTCGCAGGACACCGCCAGGCATGGACCGGAGCGGCAGGATGTGCCCCGGGCGCGCGAGATCCTCGGGGCGCGTGGCCGGATCGACGAGCGCGCGGACGGTGAGGGCCCGGTCGTAGGCGGAGGTCCCCGTCGTCACCCCGCGCTTGGCGTCCACCGTCACGGTGAAGGCCGTGCCCATGGGCGCCGTGTTGTCCGTCACCATCATGCTGATCCGGAGGTCGTCGAGCCGCTCGCCCGTCAGCGGAACGCAGATGAGGCCGCGCCCGTGCTTGGCCATGAAGTTGATCGCCTCGGGCGTCACCCGGTCGGCGGCCATCACGAGGTCGCCCTCGTTCTCCCGGTCCTCGTCGTCGACAACGAGGATCATCCGTCCCTGACGGATGTCGTCGATCGCCGCCTCGATCGGGGCGAACCCGGGCCGCTCTCGTCCGCGCTCGTCGTCGCTCACCAGTCCGCCCTCGCTCCGGAGGAGTTGTCCCCCGTGGGGTCATGACTCCCTCCTCGCCGGATCCCACTGCTCCACAAAGGCTCGCACGTACTTGCCGATCACGTCCATCTCCAGGTTGACGTGGTCGCCCCGTCGCCGCCGCCCCAGCGTGGTCACCTCGAGGGTATGCGGGATGAGCGCGACACCGAAGGTGTCCTCACCGAGGGCCGCCACCGTGAGGCTCACACCGTCGATGGTGACCGATCCCTTGGAAATCAGCAACGGGCGAAGCGGCGCCGGCACCGCCACGTCGAGTCGCGCGCCGTCGCCCTCCGGTCCGATGGCGGTCACCTCGCCCACGCCGTCGACGTGCCCCAGGACGAGATGCCCGCCGAGCCGCCCGTCGAAGCGGAGCGGCCGCTCCAGGTTCACCGGGTCGCCGGCCGCGAGCCCGCCGAGCGTCGTCACGCGGAGCGTCTCCTCCGCGAGGTCGAAGCCGAGCCGGCCGGGCGTCACGTCCACCACCGTGAGGCACACCCCGCTGACCGCGACGCTCTCGCCCAGCGGGAGCCGCCAGCCCGGCTCGTCCGGCACGGACACGGTCAGGCGCCGGCCGCCCCGCGCGCCCGGGTCCACTCTTCCCACGTGACCGAGTGCCTCGACGATCCCCGTGAACATGGCTCAGCGCAGGACGTCGGCCTCGATCAGGAGATCGTCGCCGAGCTGTCGCGTCCGGACGTCGACCAGGCCAAGAGACTCCTTCAGCGCCCGTCCGCGACCGCCGACCGGCCCCGGCGCGTCCCGCCCGCCGACGAGCCGGGGCGCCAGGAAGAAGGCGACGCGATCGACGAGCGACGCCTCGGCCAGGGCCCCCCCGAGCTCGCCGCCCCCCTCCACGAGCACCGCGATCACGTCGAGCGCTCGCAGCGCCGCGAGGAGCGCCCGGAGGTCCACGCGTCCGCCGTCCCCGGGCAGCTCGAGGACGCGGACCCCGAGGGCGCGCAGGGCGGCGGCCGGGCCGGCCGGGGCCGGCGCGACGCACGCCAGCACCACGCGGCTCGGATCGCCCGCGCGAATGATCCGCGCCTCGGGGGGCGTGCGGAGCCGGCTGTCGGCCACGACGCGGAACGGCTCCTTGGGCGGAAGCCCGGCGTGACGCACCGTGAGGCGGGGATCGTCCGCCAGCACGGTGCCGATCCCCACGAGGACGGCGTCGGCCGCGAAGCGGAGCCGGTGGGCCTCGAGCCGCGCGGCCTCGCCCGTGATCCACCGGGACTCCCCGTCCGCCGCGGCGATCTTGCCGTCGAGCGTCATGGCCGCCTTGAGCGTGACGTGCGGGCGGCCCTCCGTCACCGCGCAGAGGAACGCGCGGTTGAGAGCCCGGGCCTCGGCCTCCCGGACGCCTGTCGTCACCGCCACGCCCGCGGCCCGGAGCCGGGCCAGCCCGCGGCCCGCGACTTCCCGGTACGGGTCCTCGCACGCCGCGACCACGCGCGCGACCCCCGCCCGGACGAGCGCATCCGCGCACGGCGGCGTGCGGCCGACGTGAGCGCACGGCTCGAGGGTCACGTAGCAGGTGGCGCCCCTGGCGGACGCGCCGGCCGCGTCGAGCGCGATCGCCTCGGCGTGAGGTCCCCCGGCCCGGAGGTGGGCGCCCTCGCCCACGACGCGCTCGTCCTTGACCAGCACGGCCCCGACCATCGGGTTCGGCGAGGTCCGGCCGATCCCCCGCTCGGCGAGCCGGAGGGCCCGGCCCATCCAGAGCGTGTCGCGCCCGTCCGCCGCGAGCGGGGGCGCTCCCCACCGCACGTCAGGCTCCGACCAGCGCGTCGACGTACGCGTCGGGATCGAACGCCGCCAGGTCCTCGGGCTTCTCGCCCGTCGCCACGAGCTTGATCGGGAGCCCGAGCTCCCGGTAGATCCGGATGACGACGCCGCCCTTGGCGGTGCCGTCGAGCTTGGTCAGCACGAGGCCGGTGAGCCCGAGCCCCTCGTGGAAGACCCGGGCCTGCGCGATGCCGTTCTGGCCCGTGGTCGCGTCGAGGACGAGCAGGACCTCGTGGGGCGCCCCGGGGGCCTGCCGCCCGATGACGCGCTTGACCTTGGCCAGCTCCGCCATCAGGTTCGACTTGGTGTGAAGCCGCCCGGCCGTGTCGATGATCAGGATCTCCGAGCCGCGGGCCTGCGCGGCCTTCACCGCGTCGAAGGCCACCGCCGACGTGTCCGCGCCGGGCCCCTGGCTCACGACCGGCACGCCGATCCGCTCGCCCCAGCGCTCGAGCTGCTCGATCGCCGCGGCGCGGAACGTGTCCCCCGCCCCCAGGAGGACCGAGTGACCCTCCTGCTGGAGCCGCCAGGCGAGCTTCCCGCACGTGGTCGTCTTCCCCGAGCCGTTCACGCCCACGACCAGCACGATCGCGGGCCGCGCGTCGAGCTCGAGCGGCGCGCCGGCACCGGCCAGGGTCTCGCGAAGGTGGGTCGCCAGCGCCCGCCGCGCGTCACCGTCGGTGAGACGTCCGCGCCGCGACTCGTCCCGCACCCGCTCGATGAACCCCTCCGCGGTGTCCAGCCCGAGGTCCGCCTGGATCAGGAGCGCCTCGAGCTCCTCCACCGTCGCCGCGCCCAGCTCCTCGCCCTGGAAGATGCGCGCGAAGCCCTCCTCGAACGCGCTCCGGGTCTTGCCCAGCCCTTCCTTGAGCCGCTCGCTCAGGGCCGAAAGGAACTTCACGGTCGAGGCTCGCTCGGGATCGTCGCGTGGACGACCTGGCCGCGCTCGCCGAGCGCGGCCAGCGGGCGGCCGTCCAGCTCGAGCAGGATCCCGCCCGCGTTGCCGGTGGTGACCCGGAAGCTCTTGACGCTGCGCCACTCGCGCACCGATCCCGGCAGGAGCGTCTCCTCGGCCGTCGAGCCGCCGTCCGGCGTGACACGCACCCACGTCGTCTCGACCGCGCGAATCAGGAGGACGCGCTCGGCCGGGGCCGGCGGCGATCCGCCGGCGGGAGCGGCCGCCGGGCTCGGCGAGGCCGGAGGCGGCGTCGTCGCGGCCGGAGTCGGGGGCGCGGCCGGCGGAGTCGAGGTCGTCGCCGTGACTCGCGGCGCCGAGGGATCCGGAGGGCCCGGCGCCCTCTGCTCCGCCGGGACCGTCGCCCCCCGGCTCGCGACCGCGTCCGGCTGCCGCCGCCCGAGCGACAGAATCGCCACCGCTCCGAGCACCGCCACGACCAACGAGCCCACCACGACGCGCCGCCAGCGGCGCCCGCCGGGCACGGCCCGGTGGGCCGCCGGCGCGGGCCGGACGGTCAGCGGCGGATCGGGAACCGCCTGCGCGTCGTAGAGGCGGAGCGCCCGCGCCCGGTCGGCGCCGACTTGCTCGCAGTAGGCGCGGATGAAGCCACGGACGTAGACCGGGGCCGGCAGCTCCGCGTGCTGGTCCGCTTCGAGGGCCTCGACGAACCGGGGCACGACCCGGCTCCCGGTCGAGACGGCCCCCACCGAGAGACCCGAGCGCTGGCGGCACTGCTGTAGGTACCGGCCGACGGTGAGCTCGGTGCTCATGAGTGTGTTTCGGCTGATAGTCTAGCACACGGGTCGATGCCGAACGCACGATGGCTACAGGGAAAACTGACGGATCGGCAGCCGGCCCCCCTCACAGGCGGGACTCGAGCGGAACGCTAGCTGGACGAGCCTCCCTGCATGACGGTGGGACCCGTGGGGACGGAGTGCGGCCCGGCCGGCTCGACCGTGACCGCGAAGCGCTCCGGATGCTGACGCTCCACCCGGACCGTCAGGGCCGCGTGGCCGATGGCGTCCACCTGGAACACGCCGGCCGGAGCCCACGCCGACTCCCCGACGACCCAGAGCTGGTACTGCTGCCCGGCCGGCAGCATCGGCAGATGATGGACGACCATGAAGCCCTCGCGTTTCGACGGGCTCCACGCGACCCAGCCCTCGGCGCGCGCGGCCTCGCCCAGGCCCCGGAGCGTCGTGGGGGACGTCCTCGCCATCCAGATTCCGCCCAACGGCGGCGTGCTCAACACGGCGGGCCGGCTCGGCCTCGACGCCGACGACCTCGCCGCATTCGACATCGGCTTCGACAACGAGGCCCTGGCCGCCATCCTACGAGTCGGGAGCGAGTCCTCCCGGCTCTACTTCATCGACCTGGCGTCCGGTGACGCCACGGACCTCGGCCAGATCGGCAAGGGCGAGCAGATCGTGGGTCTAGCGATCCAGGCCGGGCCTGTCTGCACCCCGTCCAAGTAGGAAACGCCTCCGGACCCAACACAGGGGCGGACCACCGCAAGACGCCTGGCTGCCGGCAAGCCGGAAGCCGTCAGCCCAGGTTGACGGAGACGATCCGCGAGAGGCCGGGCTCCTCCATGGTGACGTCGTAGAGCACGTCGCCGGCACGGCGCCGGGGGCACGGATCGGCGCTGCCGGCGCCGGCGAGCTGCTCCTACGGAGCGCCGATGTGGCGGTAGGTGTGTGCGACGACGCCGCCGGTCAGGACGAGCACGTTGAGGGCGACGAGGTAGGCATAGACGAGGCCGACCAGCACCCAGTCGGGCACGCGCACTCCCACGGCCCGAATCGCCTGCCACGGAGCAGCAAGCCCGATCGCGGCGAGGAGCGACAGGAACGGCAGCTGGTTCCAGAAGTAGCGCACCTGGAGCCAGCGATAGCGGTAGCCGGGGCCGACGTAGGTCGCGAGGAAGAGCGCACACCCGGCGGCGAGCAGCAGGAAGGCGACCGGCCGCACGGCGCGCCAGGGGCTCCGGACGAACAGGGAGAGCACGAGGCCGGCGGCCACTACGCGCACCGGCCACCACGTGAGCCCGGGGTACCCGAAGTCGCGGAAGTTTATGACGCCGTACGCGACCATCAGGCCGTTGGCCACCATCTCGGCGAAGTCGCCCGTGTAGTACTGCAGCAGGCCGGCCGACGGCGGGTTTTGCCCACTCGCGATGAGACGCGCGAGGTTCTGCTCCAGCACGGTGACAGCGAACGGGTCGCCCCACTCGGCGAGATTCCGAGCCACTACGGCCGCTGGCAGCAGGAGCGACACCACGGCCGCGGCGAGCCAGGCGCGAGCGCGGGGCGAGGCCAGCGCGCAGACGACAAGGTCGCGGCGCACGCCGGCAGCGAAGGCGACGAGGCCGAAGAGGTAGATACCCGAAAGCTTGGTCGAGGCGGCCAGGGCGGCCAGGACGGCGGCCCGGGCGAGCAGGACGGGCTCGGCCGTCCGCGCCGAGACGAGCACGAGGTACGTCGAACCCACCACGAGCAGGTTCACGAGGGCGTCGTTGTTCAGCATAGTCGAGATCGCGACGTGGCTCGGCAACAGCGCCGCCGCCGTCCCCCCCACCGCCGGGATCAGGCCGCTGGCGGGCGCTGCCTCGCGGAGGATGGCGAACGTCAGGAGGATGGTGCCAACCGTGAACGCGGTGGAGAGCAGTCGCAGGAGGTGGTACGACCACTCCGTGCAGGTCCAGGCGCCCAGACGCTCCGTGCCCGCGTGCCGCCGGAAGTTGTAGTCGGACGAGCGCAAGAACCCGGGGTTCCGCGCCGCCGGCGGCAGCCGCGCGGGGTCGAGCCGGCAGCCCGTCGCTACGCGGATCACCCCCTTCCACGCCGCCTGCGCCAGGTAGTAGAGCGGGGCCTGGTGGCCCTGCCACAGCCGGTCTTCCGCAGCGGGCAGCCGCCGCTCCTCCGCCACCACGAGCACGTACTGGAAGTGAGCGAACTCGTCCGGGGACTCGCCGATCGGCGTGAGCGCGTTGTAGGCGAGGGCCAACGTGACGTAGGTGAGGCAGACGAGCGCGACGAGGCGGCGGCCTCCCCATGGCACCGGCCCTCTGTCCCGACCGTCGCGTTCGAGCATCACGCCGACAGGATCCGGTCGGGCGCGATCTCGGCGAGCAGCGGGATCATCGTGTACTTGCCGATGTCGACGGTGTGATGGATGGCGTGCGACCGAGGCCCGATGGCGTGACGCTGGCGCAACCCGCTCAGGATGGTCATCACGCCACCGGCAGCACGCCTGATCCAGCCGAGCAGCCGGTGGCCTACGGAACCGGCATCCGCCATCACAGTACGCTGTTTCCCGCGCGGCCAGTTACGCCATCGTCGAGAGATGACCGCCTCGGCGCCTACGCATTCGCGCAACGGCTACGCGGCTGCGGCGCGCTGCGCCAGCGCGCCGACGGGGAGCCCGCGGCACCGTCAGCCGAGGTTGACGGAGACGATCCGCGAGAGCCCGGGCTCCTCCATGGTGACGCCGTAGAGCACGTCGGCCGCCTCCATGGTCTTCCGGTTGTGGGTGATCACCACGAACTGCGTCTGGCCCGCCAGCTCCCGGAGGACCCGCGTGAACCGATGGATGTTCGCGTCGTCGAGCGGCGCGTCCACCTCGTCGAGGAGACAGAAGGGGCTCGGCCGGAAGTAGAAGATCGCGAAGAGGAGGGCCAGCCCCGTCAGGGCCTTCTCGCCCCCCGAGAGGAGCGAGATCGCCTGGAGGCGCTTTCCGCGCGGCTGGGCGACCATCTCGATGCCCGTGTCGAGCGGGTCGCCTCCCTCGGGCGCCTCGACCAGACGCAGCTCCGCGCGCCCGCCTTCGAAGAGGCGCGTGAAGAGGTCCTGGAAGTTCCGGTTGATGGCCTCGAACGCCGCCAGGAACCGCTCCTGCGCGGTCCGCGTCATGCCGCGGAGGGCCTTGTCCAGGTCGCGAATCGACGCCGACAGGTCGTCGTGCTGGGCCTGGAGGAAGCCGAGCCGCTCGTCCAGCTCGCGGTACTCGTCGTCCGCGATGAGGTTGACCGGCTCGAGCGCGCTGATCCGATGCCCGACGACGTCGAGGCGGGCGCGCGCCTCTTCGAGATCGCGCGCCGGGTCGTGCGCCTCGCGGAGGGCTTGCGCGTCCACCTCGAAGCGGCGCCGCGCGTCGGCCTCGAGATCCTGGCGCCGGACGCGCATCTCCGCCAGCCGGATGGTGTGCTCCTGGACGACGCGCGTCGCCCGGTGGAGCTCGGCCTCGGCGCCGCGAAGATCGTCGCCCGCCCGGGTCACCGCGTCCATCCGCTCGCGCAGGGCCTCGGTCGCGAGCCGGGCCGCGCTCTCCGCCTGGTCCCGCTCGCCGCGCACGACCTCCGCCCGCGCGTCGAGGCGCTCCCGCTCGCCCCGGCCTTCCTCGAGCCGGGCCCGGAGCGCGACCAGCCGCTCCTCGCCCGAGCCGATGCGCTCCTGGGCCTCCCCGTCGTCGACCTGGTTCCGCGCGAGGTCGGACTCGATCGAGTCCATGCGCCCCGCCAGGGCCGCCAGGTCGACCTGCGCGTCCAGGAACGCCTGGGCGCGCTGCGCCTCCGCGTCGGAGTCGGCCTCGATCCGGCCGAGGAGCGCGGTGATCGCCGACGCCACGCGCGCCCCGGCCGCCTCGACCTCGCCGAGCGCCGCCCGGTGAGTCCGGGCCTCGGCCTCGACCGCCTCGGCCTCCCCGCGGAGCTGGGCGAGCTCGGCCCGGCACGCCTCCCAGTGCAGACCCACCCGCTCGGCCTCGCGGACGATCTGCTCGAGGTCCTTCGACGCGGTCAGCCGATCGGCCTCGGCGCTCTCCCGCGCGGTGGCACGGGCGCGCTGGCTCTCGTCGAGCGACAGCACGCGCGCCTCCGCCTGGCGCACGCGCTCCTGGGTCTCCCCGAGCTCGCGCTCCAGGCGCCCGAGCTCCTGGCCGAGGTCGCGGATCGCCCGCTTCCGGGCGAGGAGCGACGCGTCGCCGCTCGACGCCGCACGCCCGCCGCCGAGCGCGCCCGGCGGGCCGAGCAGCTCGCCCCCCACCGTGACGAAGCTCGCGCCGTGGCCGTTCTGCGCGTACAGGCGCTCCGCCGCGCCGAGGTCCCGGACCACGACGACGGACCCGAGCAGGTTGGCGACCAGCCCGGGATGGCCCGACGCGACGAGGGCGTTCGCCAGCCCGACGACTCCGGGGTCCCGGCCGACGTGCGCCTCGGGGCCCCCGTTGAGCCAGTCGAGCGGGAGGAACGTGGCCTGGCCGCCCCCGGATCGGCCGAGGTAGCCGAGCGCCGTCTTCGCGGTCTCGAACGTCTCCATGACCACCCATTGGAGGCGCTCGCCCAAAGCCGCCTCGACGGCGCGCTCGAGCTCCCGGGGCACCTCCAGGAGATCCGCCACGGTGCCCACGACACCCCGGAGACGCGCCTCCCCCGCCGCCTGGAACACGGCCTGGACGCCTTGGCCGTAGCCGGCGCGCTGCGCCTCCAGCTCCTCGAGGGCGGCCAGGCTCGACCGTCGCGCGGCGATGGTCACGCGGCACGCCTCGGCGGCCTCCCCCGCCTGGATGCGCTCGGCCGCCGCCGCCCCGGCGTCCGTGGCCAGGTCCCGGAGCTCCACCTCGAGCGTGGCGACGCGCGCGGCCGCCGCCCCCACGCGCGTGCTGGCGACGCCGCGCGCCGCCTCGATCCGCTCGCGCTCGGCGTCCGCCTCCGCCCGCTCCGCGCGGAGCCGGTCGAGCCGGCGACCGAGCTGCTCGCGGCGCTCGTCGAGCCCCCCGAGGATCTGCCCGAGCTCGGTTCGGCGCCCCGCGACGGCGATCTGCTCCCCGCGCTGCGCCTCGGCCGCCTCGCGGCCCTGCCGAAGCCGCCCCCGGAGCTCCTCGATCGCCGCCTCCTCGGTCGCGGCCCGGGCCTGGAGCGCCGCGAACTCGGCTCGGATCGCCTCGAGGAGCGTGCCCTTCGCGCGGCGCTCCTCCGCGAGGGTCTTCAGCCGGAGGGACAGCGTCTCGGCCTCGTCGCGAAGCCGCGCGACCTCGGCGCCGAGGTCGCGCTCGACCAGCCGGAGCTGCTCGGCCCGGCCCACGCAGCCCTCGAGCTCCAGCTCCGCCCGCTGGAGCGCATGGCGGGACTCGGCCGCCCGCTGCTCGGTGCCCATGACGTCGGCCCGCGCCAGCTCGAGCGCTGCGCCGAGGGCCGCGACGCGCGTCTGACCCGTGTCGACCCGGCTCCGCTCGGCCGCCTCCTCGCTGCCCGAGGGCGGATTCCTCGCCGGCCAGGTCGGCGTGCTCCGCGGCCAGGAGGGCCACCTCGAGCGCCCGCCGCTCGGCCTGGAGCGCCTTGTGCTGCTGCGCCTTCTTCGCCTGCCGCTCGAGGGACGCGAGCTGCCGCTTCACCTCGTCCATGACGTCCCGGACGCGCAGGAGGTTCTGGCGCGTGGCGTCGAGCTTCGCGAGCGTCTCGGTCCGCTGCTGCTTGTACCGCGTGATGCCCGCGGCCTCCTCGACGAAGACGCGCCGGTCGAGCGGCTTGGCCGTGAGGATCTGCGCCAGGCGCTCCTGCTCCATGAGCGCGTAGGCCTTGGGATTGACACCCGTGCCCATGAAGAGGTCGTGGACGTCCTTGAGCCGGCAGACGTTCTTGTTGAGCACGTACTCGGACTCGCCGTCGCGGTAGAGCCGGCGCCCGACGCCGACCTCGCTCCACGGCACGGGAAGCTCCCCGTCGTTCGAGAAGGTGAGCAGGACCTCGGCGAGCCCGAGGGGCCGCCGCGAGGTCGACCCGTGGAAGATCACGTCCTCCATGCGGTGCCCGCGAAGGGCCTTGGGGCTCTGCTCGCCGAGCGCCCACCGGAGGGCGTCCGAGATGTTGGACTTCCCGCAGCCGTTCGGGCCGACGATCGCGGTGATCCCGGGCAGGATCCGCACGTCGGTGCGGTCCGCGAAGGACTTGAAGCCGAACAAGGTGACGCTTTGCAGCCGCATGGCGCTCAAGGACAGATAGCACGCCCCCGGGGACCGGTCCAAGGAAAAAATACCAGCGGTGGATGCCCCCGAGGGCGGAGGCCCTAGATGTGGGGCGGCGTCACGCTCCCTTGGCGAGACAGCACTTCTTGTACTTCTTGCCCGAGCCGCACGGGCACGCGTCGTTCCGGCCGACCTTCTGCCCCGCACGGGCGGCCTCGGGCCGCCGCTCGGGCGTCCCTCGCGAGAGCGTCACGCCGGAAGTCCGGCGGGGCGCCGGAGCCGGAACAGGCCGCGGCGCGGGCTCGGGGGCCGCGTCCCGGGCGACCTGCATCCGGAACAGGAGCTCGGTGACGCTCGTCCGCACGCGGTCGACCATGTCCTCGAAGACGTCGAACGCCTCGCGCTTGTACTCGGTCAGGGGGTCGCGCTGGCCGTAGCCGCGCAGCCCGATCCCCTCCTTGAGGTGGTCCATCGACAGGAGGTGGTCCTTCCACTGGCCGTCGATCACGTGGAGCATGACCCACCGCTCCAGCGTCCGCAGGAGGTCGCCTCCGAGCTCCTGCTCGCGCGCGGCGTACCGGGCCTGGACCGCCTCCCCCAGGACCTCGCGCAGCGCCTCGCGGGACGCCACCTCGCGCGCCGCCACGGCGGCGGGCACCTTCACGTCGAACTGCCGGTGGAGCGCCTCCCCGAGCCCCCCGAGGTCCCAGTCCTCCGGGTGGACTCCCGTCGCCCGCGTAGGTGTCGACGATGCCGTCCAGGAGGTCGTCCATCCACTCGCGGACCGTCTCCTCCTGGCTCTCGCCCTGGAGGATCTCGCGGCGCATCCCGTAGATCACCTCGCGCTGCTTGTTCATCACGTCGTCGTACTCGAGGAGGTGCTTCCGGATCTCGAAGTGGTGCGCCTCGACCCGCTTCTGGGCGGTCTGGATCGCGCGCGTCACGAGGCGGTGCTCGATCGGCTCGCCTTCCTCCATCCCGAGGCGGTCCATGATCTTCTGGATGCGCTCGGAGCCGAAGATCCGCAGGAGGTCGTCCTCGAGGGACAGGTAGAAGCGGGACGACCCCGGGTCGCCCTGGCGCCCCGAGCGGCCGCGGAGCTGGTTGTCGATGCGCCGGGACTCGTGCCGCTCCGTGGCGAGGATGTGGAGCCCTCCGAGCCCGACGACACGCTCGTGCTCGGCGTCGGTGATCCGCCGGGCCTCCTCGAGCGCGCGACCCCGCTCGTCGTCGGCCGCGGTCGCCGGGTCGACCCCGCGCTTCCGCATCGTCTCCCGGGCGAGGAACTCCGAGTTGCCCCCCAGCAGGATGTCCGTGCCGCGGCCGGCCATGTTGGTGGCGATCGTCACCGCCCCCATCCGGCCAGCCTGGGCGACGATCTCGGCTTCCTTCTCGTGGTACTTGGCGTTGAGCACCTGGTGGTCGGGCACGCCGCTCTTCTTGAGGAGCTTGGACAGCCGCTCCGACTTCTCGATGGACACGGTGCCGATGAGGACCGGGCGGCCCAGCTCGTGGAGCTCCTTGACCTCCTTGACCACGGCGTCGAACTTCTCGCGCTCGGTCTTGTAGACGACGTCCGGGTTGGTCATCCGGATCAGCGAGCGGTTGGTCGGGATCACGGTGACGTCCAGCTTGTAGATCTTCGCGAACTCCGCGGCCTCGGTGTCGGCCGTGCCCGTCATGCCGGCGAGCTTGTCGTACATCCGGAAGTAGTTCTGGAAGGTGATCGTGGCGAGGGTCTGGTTCTCCTGCTGGATCCGCAGGCCCTCCTTCGCCTCGATCGCCTGGTGGAGGCCGTCCGACCACCGGCGGCCCGGCATCAGGCGCCCGGTGAACTCGTCGACGATGATGACCTGGCCGTCCTTGGCCACGTAGTCCACGTCCCGCTGGAAGAGGGCGTGGGCGCGGAGGCCCTGGTTGATGTGGTGGAGCGTGTCGATGTTCTGGGGATCGTAGAGGTTCCCGACGGAGAGCAGCTGCTCGCACCGGGCGACGCCCGCTTCGGTCAGGGTGACCGTCTTCGCCTTCTCGTCGACGATGTAGTCGCCCTGGCGGACCTCCTCGATCTCGTGGAGCTTCCCCTCGGTGATCGTCGCCGCGCGGGTGAGCTTGGGGATGATCCGGTCGACCTTGTAGTAGAGGTCGGTCGACTCCTCCGCCGGGCCCGAGATGATCAGCGGGGTCCGCGCCTCGTCGATCAGGATCGAGTCGACCTCGTCGACGATGGCGTAGTGCAGCTCCCGCTGCACCAGCTCGTCGAGCGAGAACCGCATGTTGTCGCGCAGGTAGTCGAACCCGAACTCGTTGTTCGTCCCGTACGTGATGTCGGCGCGGTAGGCCTCCTGCCGCTCGCACGGCCGGAGGCCGAGGAAGCGCGAGTCCGCCGGCACGTAGGTCGGGTCGTAGAGGAACGACGCCTCGTGCTGGATGACTGAGACCGAGAGGCCCAGCTGGAGGTAGATGGGGCCCATCCACTGGGCGTCGCGACGAGCAAGGTAGTCGTTCACCGTCACGATGTGCACGCCGCGCCCGGTGAGCCCGTTCAGCACGGCGGGAAGCGTGGCGACGAGGGTCTTGCCCTCCCCGGTCGCCATCTCCGCGATCGTGCCCTCGTGGAGCACCATGCCGCCCATGAGCTGCACGTCGAAGTGCCGCATCCCGAGCCGGCGGCGCCCGACCTCGCGCACCATCGCGAAGGTCTCGGGCAGGATCTCGTCCACGTCGGTCCCGTTCTGCAGCTTCTCCCGGAGCTCGTCCGCCCGCGCCCGGAACTTCTCGTCGGGCCACCGGCCGATCTCGGCCTCGAGGGCGCTGACGGCGGCGACGCGCGGGCGCATCCGGCGGACGTCGCGCTCGTGCTTGGACCCGAGGATTTTCCGGAGCAGGAGGTCGATCATGACGGGCCTATTGTACTCCCCCGCCCGGGCCGGGGCGCCCGAGGCGCCGCGCCGGGACGGCGGTCACTTCCCCCGCGCCTGGGTGATCAGCTCGAGCGCGTGGCGGAGACTCGTGTCCGTGACGGACTCGCCGCCCAGCATGCGGGCGACCTCGCGGACCCGGTCCTGCCGGACCAGGGCAGCCACCGTGGTCGCCGTGCGGCCGTCCTCCTCGCGCTTTTCCACGCGGAAGTGCTGGTCGGCGTACGCCGCGATCTGCGGGAGGTGCGTCACGCAGAGGACCTGGCGCGTGCGGGCGACCTGGCGGAGCTTCTTGCCCACGGTGTCGGCCGTCTTCCCCCCGATCCCGACGTCCACCTCGTCGAAGACCAGCACCGGCACCGCGTCGCTCGCCGCCAGCACCACCTTGAGGGCGAGCATCGTGCGGGAGAGCTCCCCGCCCGAGGCGATGCGGGCGAACGGCCGCGCGTCCTCCCCCGCGTTGCCCGAGAAGAGGAACTCGGCCTGGTCGACGCCCCGCGGCCCGAGCCGCCATCCCTCGGGGCCGACCCCGAGCTCGCCGTTCCCGGCCCGCTCCCGGGCCAGGCGCACCCGGAACACCGCGCTCTCGAGGTCGAGCGCTCCCAGCTCGGCCAGCACCGCCGGCTCGAGCCGGGTCGCGGCCTGCTCGCGCCGCTCGGCCAGGTCCGCGGCGCGCGTGACCAGCTCGGCGCGCAGGCGCTCGGCCCGCTCGGCGAGCTTTCCCTCGTTCTCCCCGGCGCGGGCGAGGCCCCCGAAATCCGCCTCGAGCCGCGCGCGGTGCGCCCGCACCGCGTCCACGCTCTCGCCGTACTTGCGCTTCAGCCGGCCGATCTCGTCGACCCGCCGCTCGATCGCCTCGAGCCGGGGCGGATCGAACACCACGCCGTCACGGTAGGTGCGGAGGGTCCGCGCCGTCTCGTCGAGCTGGACCAGCGCCGTGTCGAGCGCCTGGACGGCCGGCTCGACCGTGGGGTCGATCCGGGCCATCTCGCGGAGGAGGGTCGCCACGCGCCCCGCCCGCTCCACCGCCGACGCCTGGTCATCGTAGAGCTCCCGGTAGGCCGCGTTGGCGCCCTCGGCCAGGCGCTCCGCGTTCATGAGACGCCGGCGCTCGTCGCGGAGCTCCTCTTCCTCGCCGGGCCGGAGCCGCGCGGCGTCGATCTCCGCCATGGCCTCCTGGTACTCCCGCGTGCGGGCCGCGGTGTCCCGCGCCGTCGCGCGGAGAGCCTCGAGCTCGGCCGACACGCTGCGCCACTCGTCGTGGCGCTGGCGCAGCCGGTCGCGGAGGATCCCCAGGCCCGCGAAGGCGTCCAGGAGGTCGAGGTGCCGGGCCGGGCGGAGGAGCGCCTGGTGCTCGTGCTGGCCGTGGACTTCCACCAGGACCTCGCCGAGCCGCTCCAGGAGGGCGAGCGTGGCGTTGGCGTCGTTCAGGAACACGCGCCCGCGCCCCCCGCGGACCAGCTCCCGCCGGATCACGAGCAGGCCGTCCTCGAGCGCGATGCCGTGCTCCTGCAGCAACGTGGCGACCGGGCTCTTCTTGGGCGCGTCGAACACGGCCTCGATCGTGGCGGTCTCGGCGCCGGTGCGGATCGTCTCGGCGGGCTGGGCTCGCTCGCCGAGGAGCAGGGTCAGGGCGTCGATGAGGATGGACTTCCCGGCGCCCGTCTCGCCCGTGAGCACGTTCAGGCCGGGCCCGAACGGAACGGTCAGCGACTCAATGACCGCGAGGTTCTTGACCCTGAGCTCCCTGAGCACCCGCGAACCCCTCCCAGTTGATCAACGTTCGCCCCATTTTAGCTTCGTGCGCAGCACTTCGAAGTAAGATTTCCGCGGGTCCCGGATCAGCCGGATGCGGGCCCCGGCCCGGCGGACGTGGACCACGTCCCCGGCGGCGACCGGCGGGCCCGGCTGGCCGTCGACCGACAGAACCACGTCCGGGGCCTCGGTCAGGAGGGTGACCTCCAGCCTGACCGACGCCGGCAGGACGATCGGCCGGTTCGTCAGCGTATGCGAGCAGATGGGGGTCAGGACGACCGCGTCCATCGTCGGAAAGAGGATCGGCCCGGCCGCCGAGAGGTTGTAGGCCGTCGAGCCGGTGGGGGTGGCGATGATGAGCCCGTCGGCCCGATAGGCCGTCATCGGCTGGCCGTCGGCGCGCACCTCGAGATCGATGAGCCGGCCGAGGGCGCCCTTGGCGACGACCACGTCGTTCAAGGCCATCTGGTCGGCCAGGGGGGCGCCCCCGCGCGTCAGCCCTGCCACCAGTACCACCCGCTCCTCGGCGGTGTACTCGCCCCGCAGAACCGCCTCGAGCGTGGGGAAGAGGGCCTCGAGCGCGGTCGCCGTGAGAAAGCCGAGGCCGCCCAGGTTCACGCCGAGGATGGGCACGTCCAGGCCGTCGACGAGACGCGCGACGGACAGGAGGGTGCCGTCGCCGCCCAGGACGACGATGAGGTCGACCTTCCCGGGGAGCTCCCGGCGCTCCGCGACCGTCACGCCCGGCAGCCGGAGGGCCCCGGCGGTCTCGCCGTCGACCACGACCTCCCGGCCGTGGGCGGTCAGCCACTGGACCAGCCCCCGGACGACGTCGAGCGCCTCGGCCCGGTCCCGCCGCGCCACCACCCCGATCCGTCGCATCCCGCCCCTCCCGTCCACGCCTCGCTCCGCGCCTCCCGGCTACCGCCGCCAGGCTCTCGAGTGTATCGGTCTCACCCGGCCCGCGCCGGTCCATCCGGGATGGCCCGCGCCAGGGCAACTTCGAACGCGGCCGCCTCGAGCGGCGCGCGAGGCCCGAGGTCCTGGGCCAGGAGGAGAAACACCTCGCGGTTCCCCTTCGGACCGTGGAGCACCGACGCCGCCACGCCGCCGACGCGGAGACCGATCCCGGCAGCGGCGGCCGCGACGCTCCGGACGGCCGCCCGGCGCGCCTCCGACGCCCGGACCACTCCACCCTTGCCCACCTGACCGCGGCCCACCTCGAACTGCGGCTTCACGAGGGCCACGATCTCAACGGGGTCGGCCAGGCAGCGCGCCACCGCGGGCAGGACCTTGTCGAGCGAGATGAACGACACGTCGACGACCGCGAGGCTCGGGCGATCGGGAAACCCCTCGGGCTTCAAGTGGCGAGCGTTGACGCCCTCCCAGACCACGACACGGGGGTCGATCCGGAGGCGCGGATGGAGCTGCCCGTGCCCGACGTCCAGGGCGTGCACGCGCCGCGCGCCGCGCGACAGGAGACAGTCGGTGAATCCGCCGGTCGACGCGCCCACGTCGAGGCACACGCGACCCTCGACGGCCACGCCGAGCGCCTCGAGCGCTCCCGCCAGCTTCTCGCCCCCCCGCCCGACGAAGGGCGCCGCCGCCACCAGAACGACCGCGACGTCGGGCGCGACCAGGCGGCCCGGCTTCGCGCTCGATCCGCCCGGCAGCCGCACCTGCCCGGCGAGGATCAGCCGCTCCGCCTCGGACCGGCTGCCCGCCATCCCGCGCGCCACGAGCAGCTCGTCCAGGCGCACGCGGCTCCCGCGAGCGGTCCCGGCGGCGCTCATGCGAAGAAGTGCCGCGCCGCG
This sequence comes from uncultured Candidatus Rokubacteria bacterium, assembly GCA_963812945.1. Taxonomy (GTDB): domain Bacteria; phylum Methylomirabilota; class Methylomirabilia; order Rokubacteriales; family DASRDR01; genus DASRDR01. Next base: position 1,628,033 of record CAWEXD010000008.1, read on the forward strand.
GCGTCGCGCACCTCCGCGAGGGTTTCCGCGTCCGACGCCTCCACGTAGAGCCGCGCCACGGGCTCCGTGCCGGATGCGCGAACGAGCACCCAGGCGCCCCCGTCCAGGTGGAGCTTCAGGCCGTCGGTAGTCTGGACGCGCCGGACGGTCCACCGCCCGAGCGCTGGCGGCGGCTCGGCGATCCGCGCCGGCAGAGCGCGGCGCACCGCCTCACCGAGCGGGACGTTGACACGAACGGACAGAAGCCGTCCCACCTCCCCGTGGAGCCGCTCCAGCACGTCTCCGAGGGCCACGCCTTCCACCGCGGCGATCTCCGCCGCCAAGAGGCACGCCAGGATTCCGTCCTTCTCCGGCGGGTGACCCCGGAGGCTCATGCCGCCCGACTCCTCGCCGCCGAACATGGCCCGTCCCTGCGTGATGAGGTCGCCCACGTACTTGAAGCCGACGGGCGTCTCGTGGAGCTCGCAGCCGTGGCGGGCGGCCAGGGCGTCGAGGAGATGGGTGGTGGCCACGCTCCGCGCCACGCCGCCCCGCCAGCCCCGGTGGCCCAGGAGATGCCGCAGGACCAGCGCCAGGATCGGGTTCGGCGCCAGCACCGTGCCGTCCCGGTCCACGACGCCGAAGCGATCCGCATCCCCGTCCGTGGCGAGCCCGAGGTGGGCGCCGCGCTCCCGTACCGTCCGGATCAGCTCGCCCAGGTGCTCCTCCGCCGGCTCCGGCGGGTGGCCGCCGAAGTTGACGTCGCGGGCCCCGTGGAGGAGCGTCACCTCGCAGCCGGCCTCCTCGAGCAGGCGATCGAGGTATCCCTTCGCGGGCCCGTACATCACGTCCACCACGACGCGCAGCCGGGCCTGTCGGATCGCGGTGAGGTCGATCAGCCGCCGGCAGTGATCGAGGTAGGGCGCCGCAAAGTCCGCCGACTCGACCAGTCCCGCCGCGCGCGCCTCCGCGAGGAGCAGCCCTCCCGGGTCGTCCAGCCCGGCGACTCGCGCCTCGATCGCCCGCGTCACCTCCGGCAGCGCGGGGCCCCCCGTCGGTCCCGAGAGCTTGAAGCCGTTGTCCCAGGCCGGGTTGTGGCTGGCGGTGATCGTGATGCCGGCGGCGGCCCGGTGGTGAAGGACGGCGTGAGCCACGGTGGGGGTGGGCACGGCCGCGACCGCAAGCCGGCAGCGGACCCCTGCCTGAGCCAGCGTTCCGGCCGCGGCCGCCGCGAAGTCCTCCGACAAGAACCGCGTGTCGTACCCGACGACGGCGCCCTGCCCGGCCTCTCCGGTTTCCCGGAGGTGGTCCGCCACGGCCCGCGTGAGACGCCGCACGTTCGCGAACGTGTAGGTCTCCCCGATGCGGGCCCGCCATCCGGAGGTGCCGAACTTGATCGCGTCGAGCGGGGCGCTCACCGGCGTCCTCGCTTCCGCGCGATCATGGGCCCCGGGGCCCACGGCCTCGGCCGGCGCCGGAACGAGTTGATCAGGGCGAGTCCGGCGACGAAGCCCCCGACATGGGCGAGGAACGCGACCCCTCCCGTGTCACCGCGCGCGATCGGGAAGACGGCGAGCAGGACCTGGAGGACGATCCAGAATCCCAGCACGACCAGCGCGGGCACGGCGATCACCCGCCAGAAGAACCCGACGGTCACGAGCGTCCAGACCCGCGCATTCGGGTAGAGCACGAGGTACGCCCCCAGGATCCCCGAGACCGCGCCGCTAGCGCCCACCATCGGCACCGCCAGGGCCGGGTTCTGGAGATACTGCGCCACCGCGGCCGCGAGCCCGCACAGAAGGTAGAACCCGAGGAAGCGTCCGTGCCCCATGGAGTCCTCGACGTTGGCGCCGAAGATCCAGAGGTAGAGCATGTTTCCCCCGACGTGCAGGAGACTCCCGTGGATGAACATCGACGTGAGAACGGTCAGCGCCGGTGGCGGGGCGCCGGCCAGCGCCGTGTCCAGAGTCGGCGGGCAGATGTCTCCCACCCGGCACGGGATCAGGCCGAACTCGACCACGAATTGCTCGTAGAGCGTGCCGCCCAGCGACGGGCGTCCCGCGACGGCCGGGTCGAACCAGAGGAAGAACTGGTAGAGGTAGAGAACGACGTTGACGGCGATCAGGGCAACCACCACCCCGGGGAACGAGCGGGTCGGGACGTCGACCTTGAACGGCAGCATGGTGCCCGCCGGCCCTCAAGCCGGGCCGACCACGACGACCGCCGGCTCGATCAGGTGCCGGCGCGCGGCCTGCAGCACGTCGGTCGCATCGACGGCCTCCAGGAGGCTCGGATAGTGCATCACGTACTCGGCGCCGACCCCCATCACCTCGTAGAAGGCCAGGTAGAAGCTCTGGCGCCCGTTCGTCCGGCGGTCGAGCACGAACGAGCCCGAGAGGTAGGCCTTGGTCCGCCCGAGCTCGTCCTCCGGCACCGGCTCCCCGTCCAGGCGTGCCACCTCCCGGCGGAGACCCGCTTCCGCCGCCTCCACGTTCTCGGGGGCCGTCCCGATGTGGAGCACGATGCGCCCGGCGCCCCGGCGCGTCGGGTACACCGAGCCCACGGAATACGCGAGCCCCTCCTCGTCCCGGAGGGTCCGGAAGAGTCGGCTGGACATCCCGCCGCCGAGGATCCCGTTCAGCACCTTGAGCGCGACGTGGTCCGGGGCGGCGACCGTCGGGGCGAGATAGCCGAGCATGACGTGCGCCTGCTGGGTCGGCGACGTCTCCCGCTGGCGGAGCCGGACCGGCCGATCCGGCGGTGGCGGCGCGGCGGCGAGGGGCCCGCCGGCCGCCCGCCCGTCGAAGAGCCGCGCCACCTCGGCGAGCACCTCGTCGGCGGCGAGCGCGCCGGACACGGCCAGGACGAGCCGATCGGTCGCGTATGCCTGTCCGAACCGGTCGACCAGGCCGGCGCGGACGATCCGCGCCACGGTCGCCTCCTCGCCGCTCGAGGGCAGCCCGTAGCCCCGGGGGCCGAAGAGCCCGCGGGCGAGGATGCGGCTGGCGACCTGAGCCGGCTGGTCCTCGAGCCCGCGAATCTGGGCCAGGAGCACCTGGCGCTCGCGCTCGATCTCCTCGTCCGCCAGCCGTGGCTCGGTCACCACCTCGTGCAGGAGCGCGAGCAGACGGCGCCAGTGCCGCGCGAGCCCCCAGGTCCGCACCTCGGCGTACTCCTGGTCGGCCCCGCTCTCGATGCCTCCCCCGGCGTCCTCCGCGGCGGACGCCACCTCGACGGCGCTTCGAGCCCGCGTCCCCTTGAGGAGCACGCGGCCCAGCAAGGCGGTCACGCCGTTCTGCTCCGGCGGCTCGCTGGCCGCGCCCGCCCGTGACAGGAGCGTCATCGCGACGACGGGCACCGCCCGGTTCTCCCGCACCAGCACCGTCAGCCCGTTCGGGAGGACGAGGCGCGTGACCGGACCCAGCCCCGCGACCGTCGACCGGCTGGCGCCCGGAATGAGCCCGGGGCACGGCCCGCCGCTCGCCTGGCTCTCGGCCGGGATCACTCGGCGCCTCCCTGGCCCCCGCCGAGGGCGGCGCCGGTGAAGCGGTCAGGGTGGAGGTGGCGCCGGGCGGCGTCGCGCATGGCCTCGCGCGTCACGCGCCTCACGGCCTCCACGTATCCCAGCTCGAACTCGAGGGTCCACACCGCATCCGCGGTTCCGAGCGAGTAGGCCGCTCCCTCCGCGGTCTCCCGGCCGAAGGCGTGGTCGGCCTCCACCGCCGTCATGGCTCGCGCGAACTCGTCCTCCGTGACGAGCTCGTCGCGCACACGCTCGACCTCGGCCAGGACCGCCGCCTCGATCTCGGCGTAGCGCGCCGTCGAGGTCCGGGCGCTGACCGCCAGCATCCCGCCGTCGTGCTGGAGGTAGAAGCTCGCGCCGATCCCGGAGACGAGCCCGAGCCGCTCGCGGAGCGACTGCACGAGCCGCGACGACCGGCCCTGGCCGAGCACGGTTGTCACGAGGTCGAGGGCGTAGACGTCGGCGTCCGGCGGAATCGGGCCCGCCCACGCGAGCCCGAGGTACGTCTGGTGAAGCGCTCGCCTCTCCTCGACCCGGCGCGGCGCGTCGAGCGGCGCGGGCGGACGCCGGGGGCGGGCCGGGACCGGCCGCGGAGCCCAGGCGCCGAAGGACGCGCGGACGGCGTCGAGGCATTGCGCCGCCGGAACGCTTCCGCTGACCACGACGGTGGCGTTGTTCGGCACGTAGAAGCGCCGGTAGTAGTCGACGATCGCCTCGCGCGGGACCCCCTCGATGGAGTCGGCCGTGCCGAGGACCGGCCGCCCGTATGCATGCTCCCCGTAGTGCCGGCGGGCCAGCACCCGCCACAGCGCGGCGCTCGGCGTGTCCTCGGCGCGGCGGATCTCCTCCAGGACGACCTGGCGCTCGCGCTCGACCTCCACTGAGTCGAACAGGGCGTGCTGGGCCGCGTCGGCCAGAACGTCCAGCGCGGTGCCGAGGCGCTCCGCGGGAAGGACGACGTGGAAGTACGTCCAGTCCTGGGACGTCGCCGCGTTCATGTCGCCGCCGTGGCCGGAGATCGTCTGGTCGATCACCCCCGGCCCCCGCGAGGGTGTCCCCTTGAAGAGGAGATGCTCGATGAAGTGCGAAAGCCCCGCCTCCTCGGGCCCCTCGTCGCGGGCCCCCGTGCGCACCCAGAGCTGCACCGCGGCGACGTCCGCCGCGTCGTGCGGCTGGAGCACCGCGGTGAGGCCGTTCTCGAGACGGACGCGCTCGGGCGGGAGATTCATCGGGACGCCCCCTCGCGTCTCAACGGCGCTCGACCTTCCGCTCGTCGCGGCGCCCGGCCAGGAAGTGCAGATGGAGGTGATCGACGACCTGGCCGCCCTCCGGACCGCAGTGGACGGCGAGCCGGTAGCCGCGCTCGGCGAACCCTCGAGCCTCCCCGATGCGCTTCGCGGTGAGAACCAGGCGGCCCACGAGGCTCGCGTCCTCGGGCTCGAGCGCCATCACGGACTCGACGTGGCGCTTGGGGACGACGAGCACGTGCACGGGGGCCTTCGGATAGATGTCGTGGAAGGCCAGGATCTCGTCGTCCTCGTACTCGACGGTGGCGGGGCTCCGGCCGGCGACGATCTCACAAAACACGCAGGCGGGCATGAGGCGCCGACGGACGCTCAGCGGTGCCCGTTCGCCGAGGCCTGCTTGAGCTCGAGGAACACGCGGACCAGGTCCGGGTCGAACTGGCCGGTCCGGGCCCCCTCGCGGAGGCTCTCGAGCGCATCCTCCTCGCCGAAGGGGGTCTTGTAGGGGCGCTGGGTGCACAGCGCGTCGTACACGTCGACGATCGCCATGAGCCGTGCGAGGAGCGGCACCTCTTTCTCGCCGAGCCGGTCGGGGTAGCCTCGCCCGTCCCAGCGCTCGTGGTGGTGCCGGATGATGGGGCGCACCAGGCCGAGCGTCCGCATCGGCAGGACGAGCCGGTCGCCGGCGGCCGGGTGCTCTTCCATGAGCCGGCGCTCGTCGGGGCTCAGGGGGCCCGCCTTGAGGAGCACTCCGTCGGGCACCGCGATCTTCCCCAGGTCGTGCAGGAAGCCGCCCAGGCGGAGCGCCTTCAGCTCCTCCGCGCCGAGCCCGAGCCGCTCGCCGAACTCCATCGCGCACGCGGCCAGCCGCACGCAGTGCCCGGCCGTGTACGGGTCCCGCGCCTCGATCGTGAGCGCGAGGCTGGTGATCAGGCTCTCCGCCTCTTCCAGCTCCTCGAGGACCCGCTTCAGGCGGATGAGGGACCGGAGTCGCGCGCCGAGCTCGCGCGGGTGGACGGGCTTCGTGAAGTAGTCGTCCGCGCCGGCGGCGAGCCCCGCCACCCGGGAATCCAGCTCTCGTTCGGCCGTGAGGAGGACCACCGGGATGAAGTGCGTGACCGGGTCGCTCTTGAGGTGCCGGCAAAGGTCGATCCCGGTCATCCCGGGCATCCGCACGTCCAGCAGGATCAGGTCGGGGAACTCCTTGGCGATCTCGGTGAGCGCCTCGGCGGCGGATCCCACGTCGCGGACCGCGTATCCGAGGTGCGCGATGTAGTCCCGCATCGTCTCACGGACCATGAGGTCGTCGTCGACGATCAGGACCCGCCCGAGGGCGACCGGGTTGTGCGTGGACGGTGTCACGCGGGCACTATCCCTGGGCCGGCAGCGCGACGGTGACCCACGTGCCGCGGTCCGGCTCGCTCTCCACGCGGATCTTCCCGCCGAGCGCGGCGACCAGCCGATCGGCCACCGTGAGAAGGAGACCCGTGCCGGGCAGCGCCCGCCCGTTCCGGGGGCTCACCGCGCAGAACGGCTGGAGGATGCGCTTCTGCTCCTCCGGGGTGAAGCCGACGCCGTCGTCGGCCACGGTGATGACCACGTCACGGTCCTTCTGGTAGCACGTCACGCGGATCTCGCCGACCTCGGTGTACTTCACCGCCGAGAGGATCAGGTTCCCGAGAACCTGCTCCACCCGGCGCCCATCGGTGACCACCGGCCCCAGCCCGGGCTTGATCTCGGCCTCGATCCGGTTGCCCTTGGCCGCGACGCGGGGCTGGAGCGCGCGGACCACTCGCTGGACGAGCGCCGGCAGATCCAGCGCGGCCTTGCTGATCTTTAGCCCCCCCGCGTGGAGCGCGCTCAGCGTCGTGAGCCCTTCGATCAGCTCCAGGATCTCCTGCCCGCGCTCCTGCAGGATCTCGAGCTGTCCTCGCTCGGCGTCGCCGAGCGGCTTCTGGAGCCCGTCGACCAGAAACCGGGGCAGGTCGAGGAGCGCGCTGAGCGGCGCGCGCAGCTCCTCGGTGACGGTCTTCTGCATCGCCGCGCGGAGCCGGGCCGTCTGGTCGACCGCCGGGTCGGCGCGCACGACCTCTCGCTCGACGATGACCTCCTTGACCTGCGGGACCTGGGCGGCGGCCTGGGCCGCCTGGAGCCTCATGCGCTGCTCGAGGTCCTTCGTCTGCTTCCGCGCCTCCTGCGTCTGCCGTTGGGCCTCGGCGTGGTCGACGGCGGCCTTCTGGAGCGCCTCCCCCTGCTGGGCGAGCTGCGCCTCGAGACCCTGGGTGCTGCGCTGCACCGAATCCAGCGCCTGGGCCCGGTCGATGGCCTGGGCGGTCCGGCGGACGATTGCCTCCAGCCGGCCGACCTCGTCGGGGGGAAAGGCGTGCGGCGCGCGATAGCCGACGGCGACCACGCCGAGAAGCTCGTCGCCGACCAGAAGGGGGAACGCGGCGACGGAGCGCACCCCTCCGTCCTTCAGGTACGGCTCCTCGATCCGGTACTCGGCCTCCACGTCGGTCACCATGAGCGGCTCCCGGGCGGACATGACCGCGCCCGCGAGCCCCTGGCCCCGACGGAGCCGCGTTCCCTCGACCTGCGTCCCGTGAAAGCCCACGGCGGCCCGGGCCGCCAGGCCAGCCTCGTCCGGGAGGACCAGCACGCCGACGTCCGCCCCGACGCCGCCGACGACTCGGCGGAGCAGACCCGGCAGGACCGCGTCGATCGATCGGTCGCTCGCGGCGACGTGGGCCCCCGCCTCGTCGAGCCCGCTCACCACCTCGTACTCGCGAAGCTTTCCACGAAGCCAGCTCAGCATCCGGTTGAAGCTGTGCGTCAGCGCGCCCGCCTCTCCGCCGACCGTCACGCCCAGGGTCGCCGGCAGGTCACCGCCCTCGAGCCGCCCCATCGCCTGACGGAGCCGTCCGAAGCCCTCGATCTGGCGGCCGGCCATCCGGACAGCCGCAACGAGCGCCAGCGCCGTCAGGGCAAGCGCGCCGCCGCCGACCAGGAGGAGGTGGTTCCGCGTGTCGCGCATGATCTCGGCGGTCGGCATCCCGGCCACGAGGGTCCAGCCCATTGGGTGGATCCGGACCGCGGCCGCGACGCGGGAGACGCCGTCCTCGAACACGGCCTCTCCGGTACCGGCGCGCGACACGAGCTCGGGATACCCCGGGTTGTCGGCCACGCTCGACATGAGGAACAGCACCGGCTGGCGCGCGACCACCACCCCGCGGTCCGTCAGGAGGGCCGTCACGGTCCCCGGTGTGGCCCCCTTCGCCGGGGCCAGCAGGTCCTGGACGCGCTTGAGGAGCAGGTCGAGCGCGAGAACCCCCCGGAGCTGCCCCTCGGGGGTTCGCACCGGCGCATAGAGCCCGACCACGATGTCCGGGCCGGTCCTCGACGGGACGCCCACGGACGCCTCCGTCGACGTCGCCGCGCGCTTGAACCAGTCCTGATCTCCGACCACCAGGCGTTTGCCCTCGGGCAGACCGGGCACCGACGCGGCCGCCACGCCCAGCTCGTCGAACAGGACGACCCGATCGACGTCGGGAAACGCCTGCTTCAGTCGTCGCCCCTGGGCCTCGCCCGCCCCGGTGGTCGCGCCTCCGGTCCCGAGGAGATTCGCGGCTCCCGCGAGGGCCTCGATGCGGGCCCCGAAGTGCTTCTCCACCTGCGCGCTCAGAAGGCTCGCCTGAGCGAGGGCGTCCCGCTCCGCTCGTTCACGCTCCCGGCTGACCTGCCCCCAGGCCAGGTAGCCGATGAGGAGCAGGAACGGGACGCTGGTCGCGAGGGCGGCTCCGAGGAAGGCGCGGCGGAGTGAGCCTGTCGCTTCCCCGCCCTTGCCCTTCGTGTCCCCCACGCCGGGGCTGGCCATCAGTCCCCGAGGCCCGCCGAGGAGACTCGTGACGCGGAACCGTGCGGAATCATTGCGGACAGCCTACCACACGCGTGCCCAGGGACAGCGGTGGTTAGACCGGGGAATCGTGTGGTCCACATGGCGACTCGCGGACCCGAAACAGGGCACCCGCCCGGCTCCGACGGCGACGGCTGAAGCCCTTCCCAGGTCGGCAAGTCTCCGTCACGGCTCGGAAACAGGACCGTGGCACCTGGCCGCTCCCGGGCCGGGCCAGTCAGCCCCCGGGGGGTCCTGAGCCTAGCCGCTCGCCAGAAAGGCCGGCTCGAGGCGAACCTCCAGGAGGAACGTGATGGCTCCGCCCGGGTCGCGGTCGACGAGGCGGACCACGTCCGGCGCCTCCCAGAAGACGTAGGCGGGCCGGGGAACCTCGCGCTCGAGCGTCCCCCCGTCGCGCAGCCGGACGACCCGGAGCAGCGGCCGGGAGCCCGAAACCAGATAGGCGTAAAACCGGCCGTCCTCCCGCACGGCCGCCGGCCGAGGAACGTCGGCCGATACCTGGACGACCCGTCGCTCCGCCTGGACGAGCCAGGTCTCGTATCCGGGGTGGGCACCCGCGGGCTCGGCCCGGCTCGGATGAGGCCCCATCTCCCGCGCGGTTTCACCGGCGATCCGGAGCGGCGTGCGGACTTGATACGTGCGGACGCTGTAGCCGGCGCCAACCGGCATGTCGAACGACGCCTTCGTGTAGACCTGGCAGGACGCGACCGAGACGGCCGCCGCGAGGACGGCGGCCACGCCCACCAGCCCGAGCGTCCGGCGGCCGCTCAACGCGCTTCCCTCGCCGTTCGGGCTAGGGCGCCGGCGGGCTCGCGGGCGGGAATGGCAGCGCCACCCGCCCCTTCGCGGCGAGGAGGGGCTTCACCACGTTGATCGGGGTCGCGAAGGTGAGGGTCTGCGCGTCCCGGTGGTACGAGCGCGCCATCCCGATCACCTCGCCCTGCGCGCTGAGCACGGGTCCGCCGCTGCTCCCGCCGAAGATGGGCGCCGTGATCTGAAGGCTCTCCCGTCCACCCGGCGACCGCCGAACCGGGGCGCTGACGATCCCATCGGTCGCGGTCAGCTCAAGCCCCTGCGGGCTGCCGAGCACGAACACATGGTCTCCCCGCCGCATCACGTCCGAGTCGCCCAGGGTCACCGTCTGGAGGTCCCCGCGCGCGTCGACTCGCAGGAGCGCGACGTCGTGCGCCGGATCCGCGGCGACGATGCCGCTGACTTCGAGCGCCGCTCCGTTCGGCAGGACCACGTGCGCGCGGGTCGCGCCCGCGATCACGTGGTGGGCGGTGACGATGATGCCCTCGGCATCCACGACGAAGCCGCTGCCCTGGGTGTTCCCGTGGCTCTTCTCCGTATGGATGGTGACGACCGCCGAGCTCGCCTGGGCGAGCATCGTGGCCACGTCCTGGGCCGCCGCGGGGCAGTCGCGGATCGCACCGAGCGTCAGGATCAGCGCGAATAGCAACGTGGCCCGGAGGCGGTGGCCCGGTCGGTTCATCGAGTCAGCTCCCCTTCAGTCCCGCCGATAGCGGTGGACCGTCGGTGCATCAAGCAAAGAGTATGCCCACCCGTCGCACCGGCAGAACCTGCCATCAGAGCCCCGGGAGGCGGACGGACGCTGGCGGAGTCGAAGGCGCCTCTTTTCAATTGGTTGGGCTTCGACCGAGACCTCGATTGACGTTGGTAACTTCTGGCCGACGTCGCGGCGAGGGCCCCATCGTCGCCACCCGTCTGCCACGCGGAATCGCCGACTGTCATCCATGACGCACGGCGAACGACAACCGGGGAGCGTGCTGAAACGGAACACCGGAAAACCAGAGGAATCCGTTCCGTGCCTCGGGAGGTCTTCCACTCCGCGCGCTCGGCGTGAAGCCGGCGGCAGGCTCGGCACCGGGCTGGGCGGCGGTGGGCGTCAGGCGCCCGACTCGACTCGGCATGCGACACCGAGTCTCGCACGCGTGTCAAGGCGAAGGCGCGACCGGCCCGCGCTCAGCCGCGGCAGGCTCGGAAGTTCGCGTAGTCTCCCTGAGCCGAGGATTGCGTGTCGTCGGCGTCCGTGAGCACGGCGATCCCCGCCGGCTTCGGCGGGTCCGCCACCTTGAACGCCTTCATGTAGTCGTCTCGCGCGTTGACCCGCTCCTCGACCCACTGGCCCTTCTGCCTGGCGCCCGAGCGAAGCACGCGCACCTGGGTAAGCCCCGCGTTGGAGGTGAGCGGGGTGCCGACGGGGACCTTCTCGCTCCAGATGTACTTCACGGCCTTGGGCCCCCTGACCCGGGAGTGCGGGACCAGCACGTAGACCGCGAGGGCGCTGTCGTTGGTCTTGCTATTGCGCTCGTCGCTTCCCTTCGGGAACTCGACCGGACGCCAGGACCACGTGAGCCAGGGGTACGCGCTGAGGTCCCACTCGAACTCCTTCGCGAGCTGGATGCCGAGCCCCTTGGACGCGGCGTGCAGGAAGCGCCGCCCGCTCTCCTCGTGGATCAGGTAGACTCCCCGCCCGCTGTCGTCCCGGAGCTTCCAGTCCGGAGGCTCCGCCCCCGCTGTCCCGGCCGAGAAGGTCTCGATCGTGATGCACTCGCCGGACGTCGCCGGTTGGGCGCCGGCGGAAGGGGCGAGCAGGAGGAGCGGGAGCACCACGCCAATCACGCGAGCCAGGGGCATTCGCCGCGGGTCCATCCTCACCTCGCTCACCTCCGGGGTGACGCTCGGACGACCTCGGAGTGGGGTCGGACCGTCCTTCCCGAACGACAGGGACGGGTCCCGGCCCTCACCCCTTCGCTGGCACCCTACCTCAGCTCTTCACGACGACCAACTCCACGCGCCGATTACGGGTCCGCCCCTCTTCGGAGGCGTTCGAGGCAATCGGCCGCTCCGACCCATGGCCCTCGCTCTCGATCTGCGCTGCCGGCACCCCGCGCGCCACGAGCGCCTGCTTCACGGCGGCGGCGCGGTCGGCCGAGAGCTTCTTGTTCGCGGCAGGATCCCCGCTGTCCTCGGTGTGGCCTCTCACGCTCACGGTGACCTTCGGGTAGGCCTTCAGGACGGACGCGAGCATCCCCAGCTGCGCGTCCGAGGCGCGCGTCAGCGTTGCCGAGCCGGTCTCGAAATGCAAGTCGTCGATGGTGAAGCTCTTCGGCTCACCCGCGCCCGTCCCCGACAGGAAGCCGCTCAGGGAGTCGAGGAAACCGCCGGCCTGGACCTGGATCTTCGCGCCGTCCGGGAGATCGAGGGACTTCATGGCGACTCCGGGGCCCCCCGACCAGTTCTGGAACAGCACCCAGGCGAGCAGGGCCAGGGCGGCCAGCAACCCCCAGAACCAGGGGCTCCGGAACACGGGCACGGCCGTGGGGACGCGCCCGGCGGCGTCGCTGGCCGCCCCATACGCCGCCTCTCCCGCCCGCGCGACCCCGATCCCCGCGTTCCGCGCCGCATCCGTCACCCGTCCCCCCGCGCCCGCCGCCTGTCCCGCGAACCCGGGGGCCAGGCTCGACAGGAAGGCGCTGGAGCCGGTGAATCCGAGCGCCCGTATGATCCGATGGTCCAGGCCGGACGCGCTGTGCTCGCGCTGCGCGCCCAAGAGGCCCGCCAAGCCGCCGATATCGAGCTTGTTCTGCGCCAGGTACCCCTTCAGGCAAGAAAGGACGGTGGGCGCCGCCATCGCGAGCAGCGTGCTGACCGACGAGGGCTTCATTCCCGACATCGAGCTGATGGCGCTGGTCAGCGCTCCCGTCCGGTCGCCGAAGAGGGAGCTTATCAGCGTGTTGCCCAGGGACAGGGCGGTCTTGTCACCCGAGGCCAACATGCCGCCGAGCTTGCCCACCAGGCCGGTGTCCACATGAGGTCCGGTCAGGGTCTTGAACAGCTCGGACGCGCCCGACGGCGTGGAGCCCTGCCGCATGAGACCCGCGAGGAGGGCGGGCAAGGCAGCGCCGACCGCGGCTCTCGTGGTCGTCTCGGGTTCGCCGATGTACCGGCTCGCTTCGCGGGTCAGGGTCGAGCCCAGCGAGCCCTGCATCAATTCGAACAGGTTCACAGACATGGTCCTTCTCCCTTCAGCATTCACGACCCCGATTCTCCGAGATCGTGGGTTGGTGGTCTCGACGGGGGACGCTTCCGTCGGGCCACCGACCCGCTCCATTCCGCGACTCTTGCTCGGCGGGCATCCGCTATCCGCTCGTGATTCGCACGTCGCGATGCTTCTCGACCTCGCGGAGGTGAGCGCGCTTCCTGAGAGGACTGCCCGAACATCATGACCTTCCGCGGCGACCGCCTTCGCGAAGTCGCCGACGACGCTCACACTAGAGGCCCGGCGTGGCGGGGTCTATGGGACTTTGGGCTATCAGACCTTGGGCCTATGGAGAAACGCGGCTCTCGGCCGCGGCATCCGGGAATGTCTCACTCCAGGACAGTCCGCGAGCGCCACCAGGCCCTCGCAATGTAAAATTGGACCGGGTGTCGCGCGGCATCGCGTGAGACCCGGACGCGCATGGACTCCCCACCCCGCCCCGACGACGTCCGGACCGCCGCGGCCCTCTTTCGCGTCCCCCCTGAAGAGTTCACGGCCGCCCGTAACCGCCTGGCCGCCGAGCTCCGCCGGGCCGGGAAAGCTTCCGACGCGACGGCTCTCGCCAAGCTCCCGCGCCCGACGCCGGTGGTCTGGGCGATCAATCAGGCCGCGCATCGGGATCGCGCAGCGGTGGATCGACTCGTCGCGGCCGCGGACCAGCTCAAGCGCGCGCAGCTCGGTCGCGGAACCGCGACCGTGGCAACGTCGGCCAAGGCCTATCAGGACGCCGTCGCGGCCCTGGTCGAGCAGAGCCTCGGGTGCCTCACGGAGGCCGGGCGCGCCACGACGGCCGCCACCCGGAACCGGCTGACCGGGACGCTCATGGCCGCCGCCACCGATCCCGAGCTTCGGGACGAGCTCCGCGCGGGGCGGCTCAGCCGGGAGCAGACCGTCACGGGGTTCGACGTGTTTGGGGATGCGCATCCCCCCCTGCGGGTGGTTCAGCCGTCCGCCGCCCCTCGGCCGGGCACCCGGACGCCTTCGCCACCCCGGCCGTCCCCGGAAGAGCGAGAGGCCGCGCGGCGCCGAGCCGAAGCCCAGGTCCGCCTCGAGACGGCGCGCGCGGACCTGGCCCAGGCGGAGTCACGCGCCCGAGAGCTCGCGAAGACGGCGGCGGAGCGCGCCAAGGAGGCGGCCGACGCTCGGGAGCGTGCCGTGACGGCCGACCGCGCCGAGGCCGAGGGCCGCGCCGACGTCACGCGCGCCCGCGCGAAGGTCGCGGCGGCGGAGAAGGCGGTAAGGGATCGCTAGAGCCCCCGGAGTCTGAGGCCCTGCCCGCCGGAACGGCCCGCTGTCGAATTCGGCCCCCGCAGCGCGACTATGGGCGAGGCCGCCCAACTCCGCAGGTGACCAAGAGGTAGACTGAGGACTCCATGCCACCGCGCGCGCTCCTCACCGGCACGCTCACGCTCGGACTCGTCACCGTCCCGATCCGGCTGTACACGGCCACCCGCTCGGAGGGCGTGGCGTTCCACCTCCTGCACGAGCCCTGCGGCAGTCGGGTTCAGAATCGGACCTACTGCCCCGCCTGTGCGGTGGCCGTGCCCCGCGAGGAGCTCGTGCGCGGATTCGAGGTCAACCCGGAGGAGTACGTCCGCTTCACCGACGCGGAGATCAAGGCGCTCGAGGACCAAGGCAGCGGCGTCGTCGACATCCTGGAGTTCGTGCCGCTCGACCAGGTGGATCCGGTCTACTTCGAGCGCACCTACTACCTCGGGCCCGGGAAGGGCGGCGACCAGGCCTATCAGGTGCTCCGCCAGGCCATGGCCGAACGGGGGCGGGTGGCGCTCGCGACGTACACGATGCGCGGCAAGTCGCACCTGGTCCTCCTTCGTCCGGTCGCGGACGGCTTGCACCTCCACACGCTCTACTACGCCGACGAGGTCGCCAGCTTCGCCGAGGTGGAGCGCCCGGACGCGAGTGTCAGACCGGGGGAGCTGGAGCTCGCCGTCCGGCTGATCGAGGATCTCGCGCAGCCCGAGGCGGACTTGGCGCAGCATACGGACGAGTATCGCCAGCGTGTCCTCGCGGCCATCGAGCACAAGCGCGCGGGCGGGACGCTCGACGCCGCCGAGCTGCCGGCGCCGGCTCCGACCGAGGATCTGATGGCGACTCTGCAACGGAGCCTCGAGACGCGCCGGCCACGTGCGAAGGCGAGCCTCGCGGCGACCGAGCCGGAGAGCCCCGCCGCCGCCACCACGTCCAAACGACGCCGGGCCTCCTGAATCACGTCGCTCGGGCTCCAGGCCCTGGCATCCGCTCGGCGGCTGCGCCCCGCCCTGCTCTGTAACTTGGGTGCTCGGCCTCACGATCCCGCCATCGGTGCTGGCGCGGGCGGATGAGGTGATCCAGTAGTGGCGTAGGACTAGGCAGTTCGGTGGTGCATCATCCTCCCGTCACATGCTGCTTGCGGTGACGGGCGAGACTGCGCTGCTTTCGAGTGAACCAGCAACTCGACCTCGCGTGGCCAAGCATCGGGCGGTGCCGGGTCGAAACACTGGAGCGCTCGCAGATAGCCCTCGGCCACGGCCAGCGGTTGGCGACGGACCCATTCGCGCTCACGCCGCCACGCGACGCTCGTGAGGAAGGACTCGGTATGAGGTGCTGGCCACATTGTCCCCGTCTCTCCTTTGGCTCGTCGAGCCTACCGAGGCCCCTGCAAGACGATGCCAGCTCTGGCGCGGCTGGGCGCGGCGTCCACTAAAGGAGCATCGGATTTGACTGAACGAGACTCTTCCACGGCGACGCGGCTTCGCCGCGGACGCGCTGAGGATTGCGGGCATGGCAGAAGTCCAGGGAGGCGGGACAAAATGTCCACAACCAGCACGCCCGACGGGAAGCCAGACACCGTGATGCCGCACCTCGGCCGGGCCGGCGGGGCGCTCGAGGCTCCCGCGCCGCCGGCGCCAGCCCCGACCGAGGATCCGACGGCGACTCTGGAGCGCAGCCTCAAGACGCGCCGGCCGCACGCGAAGGCGAGCCCCGGCGCCATCCCGTCCAATCGGCGCCGCGCCTCCTGAATTACATCGCCTCGGGCTCCAGGCCCTCGGCGTCGCGTGCGCCGGCTGCGACGAGCGGCGCGCTGGTTGGATCGCCTCCGAGGCCCTCAAACGCGAGCGGGCGCCACCACCTTGCGGTAGCGGCGCCCGAGTGCGTGATTCTGCGAATGGTGGAAGGTCGCGGCAGCGGAGAAGGCGGCGAGGGAGCGGTAGCACACCCGGTCGCGTGGCGGGCGGCCGCCCTCAAAGCGCGGTGATCGCCTCCGTCAACTCTTGCTCGCTCGGCAGTACGCCCGCCCGGCGCTCGACGTTGATCCACCGCACGAGACCCTCTCGGTCGATCAGCAGTTGTCCGATAACCATCGCCTGCTGGCGATCCGAATCGCGCTGGTCGATCTCCGTCGCCTCGAATCCATCGAACGCGTGGATGGCCTCTCTCGCCTGCCCAGGCCGCGGAGAGATGCCGATCTCGCGTGCGATATCAGCCGCGGCGTCCTCGGCCACCTGCTCCAGCCATGGCGTGAACGGGCGCTCTCTGAAGCCGTACGCGTGGTGCGTATTCAGGTCGGGGTCAGCGGCAACCGGGAAACGCAGGGGCCGGAAGCGAAAGTACAGGCGGGCTCGCTCCGCCGGCGTGGCCACGACGGCGAGTGTCGCGACTCCCCTGCGCGTCAGCCACTCGGCGGTGGAATTTAGCTGGATCATCTGGCGCCGGCAGAACGGGCAGTAGAGCCCGCGAAACAGGGCCAGGAAGAGCGGGCGGCGCCCACGATACTCGGCGAGTGAGATCTCGCCGTCGCGATCCGCCGCCGGCAGGGTGAACTCCGGCGCCCGGTCGCCCGGCCGCAAGTGCGGTCGGCCGTGCGGCGTTTTCAATGGCCCTTCCGGAGCGCCGGGGAACGGATGTCTCGGCAGGAGGTCCACTCGCCCATCCTAATCCAGACCGGCTCCGCCCGCCCTCGCCAGGTGACGCCGCGAGCGCGCGGAGCCGAGGCGCGACGGCAGCGCGCGGGCGGCCGGGCCGGCGGGCGAGGGGGGCGGGGCCAGAAGGCCGGGCTGCCGTTTCGCCGCTACCACGCCACCCGGCATACCTACGCCACGTGGCTCCTGGCGGACGGCGCCGATCTCCGGTGGGTCCAGCAGCAGATGGGGCACGCCTCGATCGGCCAGACGGCGGACACCTACGGCCACGTCCAGCCGGACCGTCACGAGGCAGCGTCGGCCGGCCTGGACCGCTGCCTCGCGTGAGTGAAGCCCCCACACGCCACCCGGCGCCACCACCGGACGGTGGTGACGCCGAAGTGTGTGATCTTACGAATGGTGGAGGGTAAGGGATTCGAACCCTCGGCCTCTGGAGTGCGATTCCAGCGCTCTCCCGGGCTGAGCTAACCCCCCGCGGCCACTAACGATACACGGCGCGCTGCATTTCGTCCACTGTGTCCCGGGCCCGCAGGCGCATCACGGGACGAGGTCGACCACCGGCACGCGCACCTCGATGCGGCGGCCACCGCGGTCCAGGACGAGCGCGAGCTCGTTCTGGTCCTCGACCAGCTGCCTGAGCGCCCCGGGCGCGTAGTCCTCCACCGCCTGCCCGTCGACGGCGATCAGGCGGTCGCCTCGCCGGATATCGAGCCTCGCGGCGGGAGTGCCAGGGATGACGTCCGTCACCACGGCGACGCTCTCCCGGTGTCGCGGAAGCCCGATGGCGCCGGGCCCGCGGCTCAGCGGATGTCCTTCCGCAGCACGGGGTAGAGGCTCCAGAGCTCGTCCGTCCACGGGCGGAAGCCCGGCCGGAGCTCCACCTTCGTGCCGTGCTGCCAGAGCGCCGGGTATCGCCGGCGACCGTCCCGCGGCGGGATGAGGATCCACTGCGCGTGGTAGCAGAGCTGGGCGCCGTCTCCGTCCGTGGTGATCTCCACCACGGGCCGCCGCAAGACCTGGGCGCCCGCCGCCAGGACCGGATCGAAGTCGACGAAGCGGTTCGAGACGTGGACCGCGAGGATGCCCCCGGGCGCCAGGTGCCGCGTGTAGAGCTCCAGCGCTTCCTGCGTGAGGAGATGCCCGGGGACCGCGTCACCGGAGAACGCGTCGACAGCCAGGAGGTCGAACTCCTGGGGCGGCTCCCCTTCCATCCGGAGCCGCGCGTCGCCGAGGACGACCGCGACCTCGGCCCTCGACTCCTGCAGTAACGTGAACTGCGTCTCGGCCAGCCGGAGCACCTGGGGGTTGATCTCGTAGACCCGGAAGACGTCGCCCGGGCGCCCATAGGTCACCAGGGTGCCGATCCCCAGCCCCACCAGGCCGACCCGGCGCGGGCGATCGGTCGGCAGGAGGGCCAGCGCGCGCCCCACCCCGGAGTCGTCGCAGTAGTAGGTCGTCGGCACGCCTCGCCGCGACTCGTGCCGCCACTGCGTGCCGTGGATGATGCCGCCATGGATGAGCGTCCGGGCGGCGGTCTGACCCCCCGGACTCCCCTCGTCCCGCACCGCGAGCTGGCCGTAGAAGCTTCGGACGACCGTCGGGTACCCGCGAGTCGACGCCCGCAACGCTTCCACGACGTGGGTCACGTAGATGCCGAGCAGGAAGGGCAGCACGACGACGGGCGCGAGACGCCACCGCCCGAGGCGCGGCCAGAGCACCTGCAGACTCACCAGCACCCAGAGGACCGCGGTCAGGAGGAGCCCGACCGGCAGCTCGACGAGCCGGCTGAACGCGAGGGGGGCGACGACCCCGGCGAACAGCCCCCCGAGCGCCCCGCCGAGCGCGATGAGGAGATAGTACGTCGTCAGGTACGTGGCGCCCGGCCGCCGGCGGACGATCTCGCCGTGGCACACCATGCAGCAGAGGAACAGCGCGCCGACGAAGAACGCGCCGCGCCGCATGAATCCGGCCGCGTGGATCTCCTCCTTCATGAGGTGGACCATCCCGACGAGGGCGACCGGCAAGAGGCCGAGCCAGATCGGCCGCCAGTAGAGGCGCGGCCACTCGAAGCAGAGCACGAAGGTCAGAAGGTAGGCGGCGAGCGGGACGACCCAGAGGAGCGGCGCCGGCACGTGCTGGGTGATGTGGAGCGTCACCGCCACCAGGAGGAGGGACGCGCAGGCGGCCAGCACGGTCCAGAGGCTCTGGTCGATCCACGGCGGCGGGGCCGCGGCCTCCGCGCCGTCGTCCGGCGGAACCGCCGATGGCGATCCGGCCTCGGTCGCCCGGGCCACCCGGAGCGCCGCCGCCACGGAGAGCGCCGCGAAGCCGGCGTAGGCGAGCGCCCAGCCGATCGCCTGGCGGCGCCAGGGCACGTGCGGCTCGATGACCAGGGGGTAGCCGACCAGAGCCACGAGCGAGGCGAGGTTCGACAGCGCGTAGAGCCGGTACGGAGGCGCGGACCCCGGGCGCCGCGCGAGCCACGCCTGCAAGAGCGGGCTCGTGCTCGCGAGGAGAACGTAGGGGAGGCCGATGGTCAGCGCGAGGATCCCCAGCACCCCGAGCATCGGCGGGGCGTCGAGAGCGAGGGCCGGGCGGGGAGCGAGGAGCAGCGCCAGCGCGGGCAGGCTGAGGAGCAGCGCCCCGGCGTGGAGCAGGGCCTGGGCCCGCGGGCGGAGCCGCCGGTCGAGCGCGTGCGCGTAGAGGTAGCCCGCGAGCAGCGCGCCCTGGAAGAAGACGAGGCAGGTCGTCCACACCGCGGCCGTTCCGCCGAACCACGGCAGGAGTCGCTTCGCGACGATCGGCTGGATGCCGAACAGGAGAAGCGCTCCGAGACCGATCGCCGACGCCGACACCACCATGCCGGCCCGCGACCGGACGGGGGCGTCGACGCCGGCCGCGTCCGGGCTCGGCGCGCCCTCGGGATCGCTCAGGGCTTCGCCGCGTCCGCCCCCCCGACCGCCTTGAGGAACGGCGCGAAGAGGTCGATGGGGAGGGGGAAGAACGTCGTCGTGTTCCGCTCGGAGGCCACCTCCCGCATCGTCTGGAGGAACCGGAGCTGCACGGCGATCGGCGTCTGCGCCAGGACGAGGGCCGCCTGGGCCAGCTTCTCGGCCGCCTGGAACTCGCCCTCCGCGTTGATGACCTTCGCCCGCCGCTCGCGCTCCGCCTCGGCCTGCTTCGACATCGCGCGCTGCATGTCCTGCGGGAGGTCGACGTGCTTGACCTCGACGGCCGTCACCTTCACGCCCCAGGGGTCCGTGTGCTGGTCGATGATCTTTTGCAGCCGCTGGTTGACCTGCTCCCGCGCGGCGAGGAGGTCGTCCAGCTCGACCTGCCCGAGGACGCTCCGCAGCGTCGTTTGCGAGATCTGTGACGTCGCGTAGAGGTAGTCCTCGACCTGGACGACGGCCTGGCGCGGGTCGATCACGCGGAAGAAGATCACCGCGTTGACCTTGATCGACACGTTGTCCCGCGTGATGACGTCCTGCGGGGCCACGTCCATGGCGACCGTGCGGAGGCTCACCTTCACCATCTTGTCGACGAACGGGATCAGCAGGATCACGCCGGGGCGCTGGCCCTTGCTCGGAACGAGACGGCCCAGCCGGAACACGACCGCCCGCTCGTACTCGCGCAGGATCTTTACCGACGACGCGAGGATGAACAGCGCGAGGACCAGAGCCGGGATCACGTAGATGGCGGTTTCCAATGTGTCCTCCCTGGACGGCGTCAGGCCAGCTGGCCGGCCGCGCGCTCCACCCGGAGCCTCAGCCCGTCGACACCGACGACGCGGACGCGCTCGCCCGCCGCGATGCCGGGCCCGGTCGCCACCGCCGACCAGAGCTCTCCGCGGACGAACACCTGCCCTTCGGGGTCGATCGAGGTCCGCGCCTCGCCGACCTCGTGCAGGAGCCCCGACGCCCCGGTCGTGGGACGCTGCATCTGGGCCTTGACGCCGGCCGACACCGCGAAGACGAAGATCCCCGCCGTCATCGCCACCACGGGAATGATGACCGTCCAGGAGACGCGCAGCGGCAGCTCCGCCGTGTTCAGGAGCATCACGGAGCCCAGCAGGATCGCGATGATGCCGCCGATCGTCAGGACGCCGTGGCTCACGACCTTGATCTCGGCGATCAGGAGCACGATGCCGAAGATGATGAGGAGGAGCCCGGCCCAGTTGATGGGCAGGGTCTGGAAGGCGAAGAACGCCAGGATCAGACAGATGCCGCCGATGATCCCGGGCAGGATGACCCCCGGGTTCGCGAGCTCGAAGAAGAGGCCCAGCATCCCGAGCATGAGGAGCACGTAGGCGACGTTCGGATCGGTGATGATCGCCAGGAAGCGGTCGCGCCACCCGATGTCGATGGGCCGCACCACCGCCCCCCGCGTCCGGAGGGTCACGGTCCCCGCCGCGGTCTTGACCTCGCGGCCGTCGATCTTCGCCAGGAGTTCGGGCAGGTTGTCGGCGACGAGGTCGATGATCTGGAGCTTGAGCGCCTCGCGCTCGGTCGCCGAGACGCTCGCGCGCACCGCCTTCTCGCCCCAGTCGGCGTTCCGGCCGCGCTCGCGGGCGACCGACCGGATGAACGCGGCGGCGTCGTTCTCGATCTTGCGCATCGATTCCTTGTCGACGGCTCCCCCGCCCGCCGCGACGGGATGCGCGGCGCCGATGTTCGTCGCCGGCGCCATGGCGGCCACGTGCGCGGCGAGCGTGATGAACGCGCCGGCGGAGGCCGCGCGCGCCCCGGTGGGCGACACGTAGACGACGACCGGCACCGGAGAGTTCAGCATGTCCCGGACGATGGAGCGCATCGACCGCTCGAGCCCGCCGGGCGTGTCGAGCAGGATCACCAGGGCCGTGGCGCCGTCGGCGCGGGCGCGCTCGATCGCGGTCCCGACGAGGCGGACGGTGACGGGGCTGATCACCCCGTCGATCTGGAGGGTGGCGACCGTCTCCGCGCCCGCGGCCGTGGCCAGGCCCAGCACGAGCGCGAGTCCGGCCAGGAGGCGGCCGGCGACAGACCTATCCCGCCCACCGCGAGCCATTGGAGTGGCTGCATAATAGCACGCCATGGCGCGCTCCCCGGCACCGGGCCCCGACGACCGTCCCCGCTGTGGCTGGGCCGGGACCGACCCGCTCTACCGCGCGTACCACGACCGGGAGTGGGGCGTTCCGCTCCACGACGACCGGCGGCTCTTCGAGCTCCTGTGCCTGGAGGGCGCCCAGGCCGGCCTCGCCTGGATCACGATCCTCCGGAAGCGCGCGGCGTACCGGCGCGCCTTCGATCGCTTCGATCCCCGCAAGGTGGCCCGCTACGACGCGGCGAGGGTCCGCGCGCTGCTCCGGGACCCGGGGATCGTCCGCAACCGGCTCAAGGTCCGGGGCGCCGTCACGAATGCCCGCGCGTACCTGGCGCTCCGGGCCGAGCACGGCCGCTTCGACCGGTTCCTCTGGAGCTTCGTCGGCGGCGAGCCGCGGCAGAACGCGTGGCGAAGCCTCAAGGAGGTCCCGGCGCTCACGCCCGAGTCGGACGCGCTCAGCAAGGCGCTCCGCCAGCGAGGCTTCACGTTCGTCGGCTCGACGATCTGCTACGCGTTCATGCAGGCCGCCGGGCTGATCAACGACCACGTCGTCGACTGCTTCCGACACCCCGAGGTGGCCCGGCTCCCCGCGCGAGGCGGCGCGCCGGAGCCACCGGGCGGAGCGCCCCGAACCCGACGGGGAGGACCATGAGCAACGGGCGTAGCGGCATCGTCGGCGCGGCGGTGTGGAGGCTGGTGATCTCGCTCCTGCTGTTCTGGCTGCCGTTCGTGGGCCCGCTGCCCGGCGGGATCGTCGGGGGCCGGAAGGCCGGGGGCGTCGGCCGGGGCATCCTCGCGGCGCTCGTGCCCGCGTTCGTGCTCGGCGTGCTGCTCCTCGTCCTCGGCACCCTGCTGACCGGGATTCCGCTCATCGGCGCCGTCGCCGGCGCCTTCGCCCTGGTCGCGGCGCAGGTCGGCCCCATGAGCCTGGGAGCGATCCTGGGGGGACTGATGTCCTGACCCGCGCGCGCGTCAACGCCAGGTCGCCCCGAGCTCCGGCCCGCGCCGACAGCCACCGAGCCGGCGACGGGCCGGGGACTCCCCCTCAGTCTCCCCGGCGCTGATCCGCCAGGCCGCCGCCGACCCACGCCGTGTACACCAGCTGCCCGCGGTGGCGGATGGTCTCATCGCCCCGGAAGCGGCCGATGTCACCGCGGCGGCCGCGCTCGCCGTCCGGCGGCGCCATCACGGCCCCCCGAGCAGGCGGTGCAAGATCTTCCCGAAGTCCGTGTTGTCGAGATAACCGTGAAATGCGGCCGCGCCCGGACCCATGGCCCCGACCAGCACGGGCTCGGTCGTGTGCCCGGAGGTCCCCCAGTAGAACCCGGTCTGGCGGGCCACCATGCGCCCGAGGGCGTTCTGCGTCGGGTAGGTGAAGTTGCGCTCGAGCATCTGCTGCTTGAGGATCGCCTCGCGCAGGTCCGGATCGAGACGGAACCCCGGGAAGTGCTCGCGGAGCAGCGCGTCCAGGGCTTCCGGGGTCGGCGTCTTGCCCAGGCGCTCGGCCGCCCGCTCGTGGGAGATCGTGATGCCCTTGATCAGGTCCAGGTGCGCCGCCGCCGCGTAGAAGCGGTTACGGCTCGACGTGGTGCTCATGTCCTTCTGTGCGTAGGTGACGCTGAGGCCGCCGGTCTCGTGATCGCCGGTGACGAGGAGCAGCGTCTCTCCCGGGGTCCGGCGCTGAAACTCGAGCGCGTGCTGCACGGCTCGATCGAACACCCAGAGGTCCCGGATGAGCGACGCGACGTCGTTCCTGTGGCTGGCCGTATCCGGGTTCTCGTTCTCGAGGAACAGGACGAAGCCGTTCGGGCTCCCCTGGGACAGGAGCCGGATCGCCGCCGCGGCCATGTCGGCCATGGACGGCTGTGCCTGCGGGTCGCGATCGATCTCGAAGTCCATGTCCTCGTCGTCGAACAGCCCGAGAAGTCGCGGCCCGGCGGCCGCCTGAAGCTCGGCCGGAGTGCGGGCGATCTGGTAGCCCTTCTCGCGGAACGCGGCGACCATGTCCCGGCCGTCCTTGCGCGTGCCCCCGGCGCCTTCGGGCCGGAAGTGGATGGCTCCCCCACCCAGCAGCACGTCAGGCTCCAGCGCGAGGTACTGGTCGACGATGGCCTGCACGTCTCCTCGGTTCTTCGTGTGCACGCTGAATGCCGCGGGGCTGGCGTCGTGGACACTGGCCGTGGTCACGAGCCCGATGCGCTTCCCCCGGGCCTTCGCCGCCTCCATGACCGTTCGCAGAGATTGCCCGTCCGGGCCGACGCCGATCGCCCCGATCGTGGTCTTGACCCCGGTCGACATGGTGGTGGCGGTCGCGGCGGAGTCGGTCGCGAACGCCTCGTGGGGATGCGTCGTCAAGAGGCCGAGCGTGCCCGTCTTCATCACGACGTCCGTCACCGCGAAGGGCTCGTTCCGGAGGTGTCGGGCGGCGTAGCGGGCGACCTCGAACTGGGTGGCCGCCGTTCCGTCCGCGAAGAGGATGATGATGTTCTTGGGCGCCGCGGCGGCGACCGACGTCGTCGGTGGATTGGTGGCCGTCGCGCAGCCGGCGACGATGAGCAGCAGCAGGGCCGGGACCAGGGCGGCGCGAAGCGGGGCACACGGGCCGTGGGGTCTCATCGATTGCCCTCCTGCCCGGCTATGGCGCGCGCGTGCCATCCAGGGCAGCGTTCGTCGTGACAGTCACGGAGGCAGCTTCGTCGCAGGGGGCGCCGCCGCCTCAGTGGCCTCGAAGGCGTGTCGGGGTCACCCGGACGGCGACGGAGTAGGCGCGGGCGAAGGACTCCGGGGTCATGCCGATCCGCCGCATTCCCTCCTTGTACTTGGTCAGGTACGCGGGAACCCGGTCCGCGGCCGGGGCCGCCCGGTCGATCCGCGCCTCGCCGGTGACGATCACGATGTCCCCGCCCCGGCCGTCACCGTCCATGTGGAGGGCCACCCGCGGCCGGGCCGCGACGTTCGTGAGCTTCGGCGTGTCGGGCCGGCTGTAGATCAGGAACGTCCCGTCGTCGTCCCAGAGCGCCCACACGGGGCTCGGCTGGGGCGTCCCGTCGGGCCCCACCGTGACGAGCCAGTAGATCAGCTCCTCGCGGAGCCGCCGCGCGGCCCGGCCGCCGAACTCGCTGCTGGTGTCGATCTTCATGGGCGACTCTCCTCCGAGCGAAACCAAAGTCGGGGTCAGACCCCGCTTTGACTCAGCGGTTGAGGGCGACCAGGGACAGGAACTCGAAGAGCAGGTTGGCCGCGAGGAGCGCGGTGATCTGCCCGGGGCCGTCGTACTGGGGGGCGACCTCGACCAGGTCGAACCCGACGAAGTCGAGGCCGCGGAGCCCGCGGACGAGCGCGAGCGCCTCGTAGGAGGTGAGCCCGCCCACCTCCGGCGTGCCCGTGCCGGGGGCGAACGCCGGGTCGACGGCGTCGATGTCGAACGACACGTAGACCTTGGCGCCGCGGAGCTTCGCGTACTGCTCGACGACCCAGTCCACCCCCCGCTCCTTGATCGCCTCGGTGCGGACCACGGTCATCCCGTGCTCGGCCTGAAAGTCGAAGTCGTCGGCGCCGTAGAGCGGCCCCCGGATCGCGATCTGGAACGTCCGGCGCGAATCGATGAGCCCCTCCTCGACCGCGCGCCGGAACATCGTCCCGTGGAAGTACTTCGAGCCGAAGTACTGGTCCCAGGTGTCCGGGTGCGAGTCGAAGTGGACGAGCGCCACCGGCCCGTGCCGGCGGTGGAGCGCGCGGAGGATCGGGAGCGCGATCGAGTGGTCGCCGCCCACCGACACCGGGATGCAGCCGGCGGCGAGGATCGCCCCGATCTCCTGCTCGACGATCTGGTTCGTGCGCTCGATCGACACCGGCGAGATGTCGATGTCGCCGTAGTCCGCGATCCGGAGCGCCTCGAACGGCGAGACCCGGAGGACCGGGTTCCACGGGCGGATCATCGCCGACTGCGACCGGATCTCGCGCGGGCCGAACCGGGCCCCCGCCCGGTAGGACGTCCCGCCGTCGTAGGGGATGCCGAGGAGCGCCACGTCGAGCTCGGCGGCCGATCGATGGTGAGGCAGCCGCATGAAGGTCGCGATCTGCGAGAAGCGCGGCGACTTGAACGAGTCGATCGGCTTGAAGGGATGGCTCATGCGGGCTCCTTTGAAGGTCAGGGGTCGGCGGAGCGATCCGTCACAGCCGGGCGTCCGGCCTAGCCGCCGGCGGCCGCCTGGGCGGGATACCGCGCGGCGACGCCCGCCCACGGCGTCCCGCCGAGGAGCTCGGCGAACACGCGGTCGAGCTCGGGGACGGGGACGCGCACCTGCCCCATCGAGTCCCGGTCGCGGATGGTCACGCGGCCGTCGCCGGCCTCGCCCTTGGCGGGATCGCCGACCGTCTGCACGTCGACCGTCACGCAGTACGGCGTGCCGACCTCGTCCTGGCGGCGATAGAGCCGGCCGATCGCGGCGGTGTCGTCGTAGACGGTCACCCAGCCGCGAGCGGCCAGGTGGTCCCGGATCTCCCAGCAGCGCCCGACGATCTCGTCCCGCTTCTTCAGGAGGGGCAGCACCGCGATCTTCACCGGCGCGACCTCGGGATGGAACCGCAGCACGACGCGCTTCTCGCCGCGCACGTCCTCGACGTGGTACGCGTCCGTGAGGATCGCGAGCACGGTGCGGTCGACGCCGGCCGCCGGCTCGATCACGTACGGCACGACGTGCTGCTTGCGCTCGTCGTCGAAGTAGCTGAGCGTCCGCCCGCTGACCTCGGCGTGACGCTTGAGGTCGAAGTCGGTCCGGTTCGCGATGCCCTCGAGCTCGCTCCAGCCGATGGCGAACTGGTACTCGATGTCCACGGTGCGCTTGGCGTAGTGGGCCAGCTCCTCCTTGGCGTGCTCGCGCACCCGGAGGTTCTCCTCGCGGATGCCGTAGCGGCGGTACCAGGCGAGCCGCTCCTCGATCCAGACGTCGTGCCACCACTCGTCGGCGGGCCGGCCCTCGACGGTGTCGAGCGGGTTCACGAAGAACTCGAGCTCCATCTGCTCGAACTCGCGCGTCCGGAAGATGAAGTTGCCGGGCGTGATCTCGTTCCGGAAGCTCCGTCCGACCTGCGCGATGCCGAACGGGAGCTTCCGCCGCATCGCCTGGAGCACGTTCTCGAAGTTGACGAACATGCCCTGGGCGGTCTCCGGGCGGAGGTACGTCACCGCCGCCGCCTCCTCGACCGGCCCCAGGAACGTCTTCAGCATCATGTTGAACTGGCGGGGCTCGGTGAGCGTGCCCTTGCCGCACACCGGGCAGAGCGTCCGGTGCTTGCCGCAGTGCTTGCACGCATCGCCGGCCGGGATCTCGAACTTGTTGTCCTTCTTCGCCGGGCAGTAGTGGAGCCACGTCTGCGTGTCGACGTGGTCGGCACGGAAGCGCCGCTTGCACTCGCGGCAGTCGACCATCGGGTCCGTGAACCGGTCGAGGTGACCGCTTGCCTCCCAAACCTTCGGGTGCATCAGGACCGCCGCCTCGAGCCCCAGCACGTCGCGCCGGAGGTGCACCGTGTCGCGCCACCAGAGGTTCCGGACGTTGCGCTTCAGCTCCACCCCGAGCGGGCCGTAGTCCCAGGCCGAGCCGAGGCCGCCGTAGATCTCGCTCGACTGGAAGACGAAGCCCCGCCGCTTGCAGAGGCTGACGAGGGTGTCCATGTCGACCATGGCAGAGAGCCTACCACACGGTCCCGCGCGGCCCGGGCGGCGCCGAGAGCGCGGGCCGGCTACTTCACGACCGCGCGGTGGACACCGGAGCCGTCAGTGCGTCGAGGGACGGAGCCGTCCGCTCCCGAGCAGCTCACGCGCGCGCCGGAGCGCGTCCACGAGCGCCAGGAGGTCGTCGGCGCCCGTGTGGACGAAGAAGCTCGCCCGGGCGGTCCCGGCGACCCCGAGCCGCCGCATGAGCGGCTGCGCGCAGTGGTGCCCGGCCCGCACCGCCACGCCCTCGGCGTCGAGGGCCGCCGACAGGTCGTGCGGATGAACGCCCGGGAAGTTGAAGGAGAGGACCCCCGCGCGGATGTCCGGGTCCCGCGGGCCGTAGAGCTCGAGATCCTCGACCTCGGCCAGGCGCGAGAGCGCCTCCCCGACGAGCGCCGCGTCGTGCCGGCGGACCTCCTCGCGCCCGAGGCCCTCCACGTAGTCGATCGCCGCCCCGAGGCCCACGGCGCCGGCGATGGGCGGCGTGCCCGGCTCGAACCGCCACGGCAGATCGTTCCACGTCGCGCGGTCGAGCCACACCTCGCGGATGATCTCGCTGCCGCCAAAGAACGGCTCCAGCGGCTCGAGCACCTCGCGGCGGCCGTACAGCACGCCGATTCCCGTCGGCCCCCCCATCTTGTGGCCCGAGAACGCGTAGAAGTCGGCGCCGAGCGCCGCCACGTCGACCGGGAGATGCGGCGCGGCCTGGGCGCCGTCCAAAAGGACCCGGGCGCCGGCCGCCTGCGCGCGCTCGACGATCTCGGCGACGGGATTGATCGTGCCCAGCACGTTCGAGACGTGGGCGAGCGCCACGAGCCGCGTCCGGCGGTTCAGGAGGCGGTCGAACGCCGGGAGGTCGAGCGTCCCCTCGTCGGTCACGGGCACGTGCCGGAGGCGCAGCTTTCGCTCGCGAGCAAGGAGGATCCAGGGCACCAGGTTCGAATGGTGCTCCATCTCGGACAGGAGGATCTCGTCCCCCGCGACGAGCGCTCGGCGCGCCCAGGTGTGGACGACCAGGTTGATCGCCTCCGTCGTTCCCTTGGTGAAGACGATCTCCTCGCGATGCCGCGCCCCGATGAACGCCCGCACCCGGTCCCGGGCGCCCTCGTAGAGCTCCGTCGCCTCCTCCCCGAGCGTGTGGATCGAGCGGTGGACGTTGGCGTTCGACCGCTCGTAGAAGAGACGCATGGCATCGAGCACGGGACGCGGCTTCTGCGCCGTCGCCGCCGAGTCGAGGTAGACGAGCCGGCGCCCTCCGATGGTGCGAGAGAGGATCGGGAAGTCCGGGCGAACCCGGTCGGGGAGGCTCACCGGCGCTCCCCGGCCACGCCCGAGGGGCCCGGCGGGCTCGGAGCCGCGGGGCGGCCGCGGACCGACGCGATCCGTTCCGCGCCGGCGCCCAGCGCCCCGCGCAGCACGGCCAGCGGCAGGGAGACGCATCCCTGGCGGGACGCCCGGATCGGGGCGCCGAGGGCCGCCAGGAGCGCATCACGCTCGAGACCGAGCGCGCTCTCCACCGAGCGCCCTTCCACCATCTCGGCCAGGAGATCGGCGGAGGCCGTCGCGACGGCGCAGGCATCTCCCTGGAAGCGGACCGCCTCGACGTCCCGGTCGGCGCCGAGGCGCAGCTCGATCCGGAGGCGGTCGCCGCAGAGGGGGTTCACGTCCTCGTGAGACGCGTCGGCCCCGGGCAGCTCCCCGAAGTGCCGAGGGTGCCGGAATCGCTCCAGGATCACGCCGCCGTAGAGCGGAGCCGTCACCGACGAGCCCTCGATCCCATCAAGCACGGCGCTAGGTTAGCCATCGGTCTCTCGTGAACTGGATGATCCTGCGTGCCTCCGGTCATTCCGGCAGGGTCCCCCGCTCTCGCCCCGCCCGGTACGGCGGAAACCGGAACGCCATCTCCCGCCCGAGGAGGCCCCCGTGCCCATATCCCGCGAGATCCTCCGGGTCGACGCTCTCGCCCGCGAGGAGGCGCGGGAGGAGCAGGTCGAAGAGGGTCGCCTGGGAGAACATGCCGCACCCCGGCATGCCGATGACCGGCGCGGCGCCCACGCGCGCGACCCAGAGTAGGCTCCCCGGGTGCGCCGGCACACCGTTGCGCACCAGCCGGCCGCCGATCCGCTCGATCGCCGCGAACACGGGATCCAGGGGATCGAGCGCGTTGGCTCCGGCGACGACGAGGATGCGCGCCCCGGCGGCGATGGAGTCCTCGAGGGCCCGGCCGAGGGCCGCGGCCTCGGATTCCGCGTATTCGAGCCGCGCGAGCGGCGCCCCGAACCACTCGAGCTTCTCGCGGAGGACCGCCTCGAACCGCGCGCGTGGCCGCGCCGCGAGGCTGGCGGGCGCGATCGCGCCCACGGGCCGCCCCTCGAACGGGCGCACGCTCACGCACCCTCCGGCCGCTCCGGCGCGCTCCTCGACCTCGCGGACCACCGCCTCGGAGATGACCAGCGGCGTCACCTTCGCGCGCGCGACCACCTCGCCGGCGTCGACCACCTGGGCGTCGTAGAGCGTGTAGACCGACGCCCCCTCGAGACCGTTCACGGCGGCGAGGGGCGCGATCGCCACCCGCAGGATCCCCCGGTGCCGCGCGACGATCGCCCACTGGCCGCTCGCCGAGTCTCGGACGGCGACGCCCGCCCCCGCGACGGCCCGGGCCACCCGCTCCCCCGCGGGATCCTCGTGGAGATCGCCGGGCTCCATCTCGAGGAGGTGGATCTCCGTGCGCGCGCCGGCGACGAGCCGCGCGGCGCCGGCCCCGTCGAGACGCTCTCCCTTGCGCCCGAGCAACGCGCCCGACCCGTCCCGCACGTCGTGGGCCAGCACCCAGCCGGCGAGACGCTCGGCGCTCGAATCGGCCGGGACGAGCGCGTGCGCCTTCACGCGCGCGGGTCCGGCGCCACGCCGGCCTCGGCCGGCGGCGCGGCCGCGGCGTCCCGGGCCTCCGCCCGCATCGGCTTGGCGAGCACGAGGGGCCGGCCGCTGCCGCCGTAGCGGGAGGCGACGATCTCGGCCAGGATGGCCAGCGCGATCTCGGGCGCCGTCTTCGCCCCCAGATCGAGCCCGATGGGCACCCGGATCCGCGCGAGCGACTCCTCGGACACGCCGTCCTCGCGAAGCATGCGCAGGATCGCCTCCCCGCGGCGCCGGCTTCCGAGCATCCCGATGTAGCCGGCCTCGCCGGCGAGCACGTGGCGGAGCACGGGGAGGTCGTACTTGTAGTCGTGGGCCACGAGCACGAGCGCCGTCGTGGCACGCAGCGGGATGCGCCGCACCAGCTCGGATGGAATCCCCACCAGGAGCTCGTCGACGTCGGGGAACCGCTCGCGCGTCGCGAGCCGGGGCCGCCCGTCCACGACCACCGTGCGGTATCCGAGGGATTTCGCGAGGGTGACCAGCGGCATCGCGACGTGGCTCCCGCCCACCACCAGGAGCGTGGCGGGAGGCACGTGCACCTCGACGAAGACCTGGACCGCCGCCCCGGGACCCAGGCTCACGGTCCGGGAGACCCCGGTGGCGAGGGCCGGCTGCGCCGCTGCCGGCGCGGCCGCGTCGAGGGCGGGATCGCCCAGCGACCCCTCGCGCTGCCCGTCGTCGAGCAAGAGGAGCTTGGCGCCCCCGCCCGCCGCGTCCATTCGCGTGAGAATCGCCGCGGACCCGCCAGCGGCCACGTGCTGTCGCACCCGGTCGTAGAGCGCGAGCGTTCCCCGGGATGCCGGGCCGTCTCCGTCACCGAGGGCGACCGGCTCGACGAAGACCTCGATGGTCCCCCCGCACGTGAGGCCGATCTCCCAGGCGTCCTCGTCCCCGAGATCGAGGGAGAGCAGCTTCGGCCGGGATCCCTGGAGCACGCCCTCGGCCTCGGCCATCACCTCGGCGTCCACGCACCCCCCGATCGTCACCGAGCCGAGGATGCGACCGTCCTCACCCACCCACATCTTCGCCCCCTCCTTGCGCGGAGTGGTGCCGTGGGTGCTGACGAGGGTGGCGAGCGCCGCCCGACCTTCGGTCCGGCGGAGGGACTCGATCTGGTCGAAGATCTCGCTCACGCCGCCTATTGTAGCAGCGAGGAAGCCCCGGCTCTCGACACGGGGTTGGGCAGCCCGCGGGCTCGACTACCGTGAAGCGGGCGTGGAGGTCGGCGTCTCCGGGCCTGTTCGCTTACCCGCCGACCTTCCCGCCGTCCGTGCGGTAGATCGCCACGACGCTGGGGCGCGGCGGCATGTCCGGGCGGTTGTCCGGCCAGCGGCTGCCGGGCGCGGCGTAGGTGGCCTTGTCGGTGAGGCCCGGGTGCTGGATCGCCACGAAAAACGTTCGATTGTCGGGCGTGAACGCCGGCCCGCAGACTTCGCAGCCGGTCGGGGCTGACATGAACTGGAGCGACCGGCCCCGCAAAGGCCCTTCCGTGTCGACCATGAAGACCGCATCGTTGGGACCGAGCGTGTCGTCCATGCCGTCGGTGGCGACCCACAGCCGGCCCTGGTCGTCGAACGCGAAGTTGTCCGGCACGGCCAGCGGGCTCACGTCGGTGTGCCCCTGGTAGTAGGCGCCGTGGCTCGGATCCCTCGGATTACCGCCGAGGAGGAGGATCTCCCACCGGAAACGCGTGCCGGTGTGGTCGCCGCCGTTCTCGATGAGCTCGAGGATGTGCCCGAACCTGTTCGCGGCGCGCGGGTTGGCCTTGTTCACCTGGTCGGGCTTCCGCGCGTCGTTGCTCGTGAGGGCGCAATAGACTTTCCCCGTCCGGGGGCTCGGCTCGACGTCCTCGGGCCGGTCCATCTTCGTCGCGGCCAAGAGATCCCCCGCGCCGCGGGCGTTGATGACGACCTCGGCCTGGGAGGTGAACCCGTTGGCCGCGGTCAGGGGTCCCTGCCCGTGGACCAAGGGCAGCCACTCGCCCGTGCCGTCGTCGTTCAGCTTGGCCACGTAGAGGGTGCCGGTGTCCAGGAGCGACGTCGCGCCGGTCGGGTTGGCCGGGTCGTACCGGCCCGTGGCGACGAACTTGTAGAGGTATTCGAACGCCCTGTCGTCGCCCATGTACGCGACCGGCCGGCCGTCCTTCGCCAGGATCACGGTCGCGCCCTCGTGGGCGAACCGCCCGAGCGCCGTGTGCTTGATCGGGACCGAGGCGGGATCGTACGGATCGATCTCGACGATCCAGCCGAACCGGTTCGGCTCGTTCGGCTCCTTGGTGAGATCGAACCGAGGGTCGTAGAGGCCCCAGGACATGTACCGGCCTCGACCGGCGATCCCGTAGCGCTGGAGGCGCTTCGCGACCTCGGGCGCGGCAGCCTCGTCGACCTTGCCCCGGAAGTAGTTCTGGATGTTCTCCTCGCCCGTGAGAATCGTGCCCCAGGGCGTGACGCCGCCGGCGCAGTTGTTCAGGGTGCCCAGGACCCGGGTACCCCGAGGATCGGCCCCGGTGCGCATGAGGGGGTGTCCCGCCGCCGGCCCGCGGATCGCCATCGGCGTGGCGCCGGTGATCCGCCGGTTGAGCGGCGAGGTCTTCACGACGCTCCACGCGCCGCCGTTGCCCCCATTGCCCCGCGCGATCTCGACCACCGTGAACCCGTGGGCGGCAACCTCGACGTCGCACATCTCGCGGGTCCGGTCGGCCTTGCCGTCCCAGGTGGGCCAGGTGAGCTCGGGCCGGACGTTCTCGTGGTTGACGCCCAGGAGGCCCCGGGTCGACGAGGCGCTGCCCCGCGGGAGCGGCATGAAGCCGATGAAATCGTTGTCGCTCCCGAATTGCCGCGCCTGCTTGGCCGCCGTCTGGGCCAGGGGGTCGAACTCCGGAGCCCCGGGGAACACGGGGTCCCCCCAGCGGATGAGGACGGAGTGCGTGTATCCGGGAGGGAGGATGAACTTGTCCTCGTTCGACGCGGCCACCGGAGTGAACGGCAGTGGAGCCTGGGCTTCAGCGCCCCGCACGCCAATCCGCCCCGTCGCAAGCGCGGTCAGGCTCGCGGCGCCGCCGGCGAGGAACCCTCGCCGGGACATGCGGGCCGCCAGGATCGCCTGGAACGTGGAGTTCGGGCTAGGGTTGACCTCGACGTCGTCATCCAGCAGCCGATCGTAGTCGCCTCGCTCCATCGGAAGCCTCCTAGTCGGCGCGTCCCCGTCAGGGTTTCAGATGCCGGGCCAGCGCCCGGAACGAGTCGAGGTTGTGCGCCGGCAGGAACGCGTCCACGTGCGGGAGCGCGGCCTGCATGCCCTGGGTGAGCGGCTGGTAGTCCGGGCTCCCCAGAAGGGGGTTCAGCCAGATGAGCTTGCCCGCCCGCCGGCGCATCGTCCTGAGCGCCTCGGCGAGGATGGCCGGCTCGCCGGTGTCCCAGCCGTCGGAGAGCACGATGACCACGGTGTCACGATCGAGCAGCTTCGGCCACCCCGCGTTGAAAGCCCGGAGGCTCTCGCCGATCTTGGTGCCGCCCGACCAGTCCCGGACGTCGCCCAGGCGTGACAGGGCACCCCGGTACGAGGCGTGGCGCAGGTCCTCGGTGACGCGGTGGAGCCGCGTCGAGAACACGAACGTCTCCATCCGCCCGAGCTGGTTCTGCATCGCATAGAGGAACTGCAGGAGCAGCCGGCTGTAGAGATCCATCGACCCCGAGACGTCGCAAAAGATC
The DNA here is from genome assembly GCA_963812945.1 of uncultured Candidatus Rokubacteria bacterium. Lineage (GTDB taxonomy): Bacteria > Methylomirabilota > Methylomirabilia > Rokubacteriales > DASRDR01 > DASRDR01. The sequence goes on from CAWEXD010000008.1 coordinate 1,662,108, forward strand.
ACGAGCTTCGTCTTCAGGATCTTCCGCTCGCGCCGGGCGAGGTCGATCAGCTCCCCGCGCATGAGCGACAGGCGCACCGTGCGCCGGAGGTCGACGCGGCCGCGACGGCGCGAGGGCTTGAGGCGCCGGCTTCGCCGGGTGGCCAGGCGCCGCGCGATCTGGGAGGCCAGGCGCTCGACCTCCGAGAGATCGGCCGCCCCGAAGCTCGAGAAGTCCTTGCCCATCGTCGACTCGAGGTCCGAGACACCGGGAAGGCCGACCGGCTCCCCTTCCCCCTCGCCGACGTCGGTCCAGCCCGAGAAGTCCAGCGCGGCGTCCTTGGCCTTCGGGAAGTGGGCATTCAGCTGCGGGGCGTCCGGCGACGCCATTCCGTCGGCAGGCGGCGACACGGGCGCGACCAGTCCCCCCCAGAACGCGTCGAAGGTGGCGTCGAAGACCGGGAACTCCTCGGGGCGCGTGGCGAGAACGGTCCGCAGCGCGCGGTGGACCTCCGGGCGGTCGCCGAGATCGACGACCTCGAGCGCACGGACGGCGTCGTGGCTCTCGGACGGCGTGATGGCGAGCCCGCGGGCCCGGAGCAGCCGGCAGAACCGGACGGTCCCGGTCAGGAGATCGCGGGGGCGGGGCGCCGCCGCGACCGTCATCCTCGTCCCCGGTGACGCCCGGGCACGGCGAGCTGGCGCGCCGGATCGGTCACGGGCGCGCCCGGCTCAGCTTTCGAGCAGCTCGGACAGGCGACCCGCCGCGAGGTCGGCCTCGATCCGCTTCACGTCGTCGACCTCCTTCAGGACGCAGCCGAGCGTCTCCCGTACGACCTCGGCATCGAGGTGGTCGGCGTGGAGGGCGACCAGGGCCGCTCCCCAGTCCAGGCTCTCGGCGACGCCGGGCACCTTCTGGAGCTGCCGGCGCCGGAGGTTCAGCATGACCCGCGCGATCTGGCCGGCCAGGCGCTCGTTGATCCCGGGCACCTTGGCCCGGAGGATGCGCACTTCCTTCTCGAAGGAGGGGTAGTCGATCCAGAGGTAGAGGCAGCGCCGCCGGAGGGCATCCGAGAGGTCGCGCGAGCGGTTCGAGGTGAGCACGACGTCGGGCCGGTGCGCCGCGGTGATGGTGCCGATCTCCGGCACCGTCACCTGGAAGTCGGAGAGCACCTCCAGGAGGAAGCTCTCGAACTCGACGTCGGCCCGGTCGATCTCGTCGATGAGGAGAACGGGCGCCCCGTCCGCCTGGGTGATGGCCTGCAAGAGCGGCCGCTTCAGGAGGAACGACTCCGAGAAGATGTCGGCCTCCTTCGCCGACACCGCCCGCCCGTCGTGCTCCTCGAGCCGGATCCGGAGAATCTGCTTCGGGTAGTTCCACTCGTAGAGCGCCGTGGAGGCGTCGAGGCCCTCGTAGCACTGGAGCCGGATCAGGTTCGTCCGGCGGACGCGGGCCAGGACCTTGGCGATCTCGGTCTTGCCGACACCGGCGTGCCCCTCGACCAGGAGAGGCTTCCCGAGCGTCGTCGCCAGGTGGACGGCCGTCGAGATGGCGGGGTCGGTGATGTAGGCGGCCCCTTCCATCAGGGTCTGGATCTCGCGGATCTCCTCGCGCATGCGGGCTCCTCGGTCGGCGTGGTTTGGGGGGCCGTACCGGCCCACCATTGTATCAGCGAGCTTCGCCGGTCAGTCCTCGGGGCTCCCCTGCCCGGCGCACCCTCTCGTAGTCCTGGGGAGTGTCGATGTCGGTCGGCATCGGGGCGTCGACGGGCACCTCGGCGACCCGATCCGGATCGCCCGCGATCACGCCGCGCCCGCCCTGATCCCCGGTGACGGCGCGCAGCTCGTCGAGGAGCGCCGAGCCGAAGAGCACGGGGTTCCCGCGGCCGTCCCGGTAGACCGGCACGACGATGGGCCGGCCGGTCTCCCGGAACGCCGCGACCAGGCGCCGGACGACGCCGGGGTCCGGCAGGGGCTGGTCCCCGAGGGCGATCACGACGGCCTCCGTCCCGGGCCGGAGCGCGTCGAGGCCCGCGCGGAGCGAGGTGGACTGGCCCTCGGCGTAGCGGGGGTTCGCCACCGTGCGCACGGGCAACCCCGCGAGGACGGCTGACACCGCCTCGGCGTCCCCGCCCAGAACGACCACCGTCTCGTCGAGCCCGGCGGCCAGCACCTGCTCGACCGCGAGACGGACGAGAGCGCGCCCGTCAGCCATCGGGAGCGTGAGCTTCTGCCGCCCCATGCGGGTGGACGCCCCGGCGGCGAGGACGATCGCCGCGATCACCGTGCGTGGCCGGGAAGGACGAAGGCCCGGGTGCGGTCCCTCGGCAGGGGCACCCGGGCCCGTTCGTGCCGCGTGCCCGCGCCTACTTCGCGCCCTTGGCCCGCTCGACGGCGCGCTCGAGCGCCCGCCGCGTGTAGACGCGCGTGAGATGCGCCTTGTACTCGACCGAGCCCTGGAGGTCGGCATTGATGTCGATGCCGTCCGCCGCCTTCTGGGCCGCCGCGCCGAGCGTGGCCGCGTCGGCCGCCTTGCCAATCAGCGCCGCTTCCACGCCCTTGGCCCGGACCGCCTTCGACCCGACGCCCGTGATGCCCACGCGGACCGCCGTGCACTTGCCGGTCCCGTCGAGCGTGACGGCGGCGGCCACGCCGCACACCGCGAACCGCGAGGCGGGGTGCGGGTGCTTCACGTAGGCCGCCCCGCCGTGACCGCCGATGGGGATGCGCACCTCGGTCAGCACCTCGTCCGGCCCGATCGCGGTGGTGAAGAGGTCCTTGAAGAAGTCCTCGGCCTTGATCGTCCGGGCGCCCTTCGGCCCGACCGCCTTCAGCTCGGCGCCGAGCGCCAGCACCACGGCCGGCCAGTCCGCGGCCGGGTCGGCGTGGGCCAGGCTCCCCCCGATGGTCCCGTAGTTGCGGACCTGCGGATCGCCGATCATCGCCGCCGCCTCGGCGAGCATGGCGCACTTCTGCTTGACCGCGGCGCTCGACTCCACCGCGTAGTGGGTGGTCAGGGCGCCGATCGCGAAGTGTCCGCCCTCCTCCCGGATCCCCGAGAGGCCGGTCACACGCCCGATGTCGATCAGGTGCTTGGGCTGGGCGAGCCGGAGCTTCATCATCGGGATGAGGCTGTGGCCGCCGGCCAGGAGCTTGGCGTCGTCCTTGTGACGGGTGAGCAGGCCCACGGCCTCCTCGACGCTCGCCACCCGGTGGTACTCGAAGCTCGCAGGGTACATGACGTCGCTCCCTCGTTGGCTTAGTGGGTCTTGGCCTGGATAGCCGCCCAGATGCGGGCCGGCGTGAGCGGCATGTCGATGTGGCTGATCCCGAGCGGCGCCAGCGCGTCCATCACGGCGTTGGCCACCGCCGCCGTCGAGGCGATGGTGCCGGTCTCCCCCGCCCCCTTGATGCCCATGGGGTTGACGGGCGACGGCGTCTCCGTCCGGTCCGTCTCGTAGGACACGAGGTCGTCCGCCTTCGGCAAGGCGTAGTCCATCATGCTGCCGCTCTGGAGCTGGCCGTTCGTATCGTAGGCCGCGAACTCGTAGAGCGCCTGGGCGACGCCCTGGGCGATCCCCCCGTGGACCATGCCGTCGACGATCATCGGGTTGATGACGCGTCCCACGTCGTCCACCGCCACGTAGCGGAGGAGCTTCACCTTCCCGGTCTTGGCGCTGACCTCGACGACCGCGATGTGGGTCCCGAAGGGGAACACGAAGTTTGGCGGGTCCCAGAAGGACGTCGCCTCGAGGCCCGGTTCCAGGCCCTTCGGCAGGTTGTGCGCGAGGTACGCCATGAGCGCGACCTCGCCGAAGGTCTTGGCGCGGCCGGGCGAGCCCCGGACGCCGAACTTGCCCTCCTGGTACTCGATGTCGGCCTCGCTCGCCTCGAGGAGATGCGCGGCGATCTTCTTGCCCTTCTCCTTGATCTTCTCGACGGCGCTGTAGATCGCGGCGCCGCCCACCGCGGCCGAGCGGCTGCCGTAGCTGCCCATGCCGAAGGGCACGGAGGCGGTGTCGCCGTGGACGATCTCGACGTCCTCGAACGGCACCTGCAGCTCGTCGGCGGCCAGCTGGGCGAAGGTCGTCTCGTGCCCCTGGCCGTGGGAGTGGGACCCCGTGAAGACCGTGACCTTCCCGGTGGGGGTGACGCGCACCTGCGCGCTCTCCCAGAGACCCGCCTGCGCGCCGAGCGCGCCGGCCACCGCGGACGGCGCGGGGCCGCAGGCCTCGATGTAGGTCGCGAAGCCGACCCCGAGGTACCGGCCTTCCTTCCGCGCGGCCTCCTGGTCGGCCCGGAGCTTCCGGTAGTTGACCATCTGGAGCGCGCGATCCAGGGCCGGCTCGTAGTTGCCGCTGTCGTACTGGAAGGCGACGGGCGTCTGGTACGGGAACTCCGAGGCCGGCACCAGGTTCTTCCGCCGGAACTCCGTGACGTCCATGCCGATGGCCTTCGCCGTCAGGTCGCACATCCGCTCGAGGAGGTATGTCGCCTCCGGCCGGCCCGCGCCCCGGTAGGCGTCGACCGGCGTGGTGTTCGTCAGGGAGCCCACCACCTCGCAGTAGATCTCGGGGATCTTGTACGCCCCCGAGAGGAGCGGCCCGTAGAGGAAGGTCGGGATGAGCGGCGCGAACGTCGAGAGGTAGGCGCCCAGGTTGGCGTTGGTGTGGACGCGCAGGGCGACGATCTTGCCGTCCCGGTCGACCGCCATCTCGGCCTCGGTGATGTGGTCGCGGCCGTGAGCGTCGGTCATGAACGACTCGCGGCGCTCCGCCGTCCACTTGACCGGCCGCCCGAGCTGCTTGGACGCCCAGCACACGGCGACCTCTTCCGGGTACACGAAGATCTTCGAGCCGAACCCGCCCCCGACGTCAGGCGCGATCACGCGCATCTTGTGTTCTGGGATGCCCAGGACGAACGCCGCCATCAGCAGCCGGTGGACGTGGGGGTTCTGGGAGGTGACCCAGCACGTCAGCTCGCCGGTCGCCGGGTTGTACTGGGCCATCGAGGCCCGAGGCTCGATCGCGTTGGGGATGAGCCGGTGGTTGATGAGGCGCTGCTTCACGACCCGGGCGGCGCCCTTGATCGCGGCGGCCGTCTTGTCCTTGTCGCCGATGTTCCACTTGAAGGCCACGTTCCCGGGCGCGTTCTCGTGGATCGGCGGCGCGCCCGGCTGGACAGCCTTCTCCCCGTCCGTCACGGCGGGGAGCACGCCGTAGTCGACGACGACCTGGTCCGCGCCATCCCGGGCGGCATAGGGCGTCTCGCCGATCACGACCGCGACCGCGTGCCCCACGTAGTTGACCTTGTCGGTGGCGATCCCCCGATACTCGGGGATCTTGAGGTCCGGAAGGAGCCAGCCGCACGGCAGAGGGCCCACCCCGCCATCCTTCAGGTCCTTGCCGGAGTACGCCGCCACGACGCCCGGCACGCGCTTGGCGCCCGCGAGGTCGACCCGCTTCACGCGCGCGTGCGCGTGCGGACTCCGCACGAACGCGGCGTACGTCTGCCCCGGCAACTTCACGTCGTCGGTGTAGACGCCCTTGCCGGTGATCATCCGGGCGTCCTCGCGCCGCTTGATGCTCGAGCCGAAGAGCTTCGCCTGTGCCATCGCCGGCCCCTACGCCATCTGCTCGGCGGCGTACTGGATGGCCTTCACGATGTTGTGGTAGCCGGTGCACCGGCAGAGGTTGCCCTCCAGGAAGTGACGGATCTCGGTCTCGCTCGGGCGCTTGTTGCGCTGGAGGAGCTGGTAGGCGCTCAGGATCATGCCGGGCGTGCAGAACCCGCACTGGAGCCCGTGCTTCTCCCAGAAGGCGTCCTGGATCGGGTGGAGCTTCCCGTCCTTGGCGAGCCCCTCGATCGTGAGGATGTCGGCCCCGTCCGCCTGGACGGCGAACAGGTTGCACGCCTTCGTCGAGCGGCCGTTGACCATGATCGTGCACGCGCCGCACTGGCTCGTGTCACACCCGACGTGCGTCCCCGTGAGATTCAGGACGTCGCGCAGGTAGTGGACGAGCAAGAGGCGGGGCTCCACGTCGGAGGTGTGCGCCGTCCCGTTGACCTTGAGCTGGATCTTCACTGCTGGACCCCCCCATTGGGTTGCGAGCGTGGAACGGCTCACGCGGTGGCGGACCGGTCGAGCTCCGCCTCCAGCGCCGAGAAGAACTGCGACATCAGCATGCGGCCCGCGGCCCCGACGAGGCGCTGGCCCACGGCCGCGATCAGTCCCCCGACCTGAGCTTCCGACTTGATGTCGACGCGCGTGCCCCCGTCCTCCTCCGTCAGGGTGAGGCGGCCCTCCCCCTTGAGGAAGCCGGGGCGGCCGCTGCCCTCGACCCGGAGCGTATAGCCCTCCGGGGGGGTCTTGTCGACGATCGCGAGACGGCCCTGGTACGTCCCCTTCACCGCCGCCACCCCGACCGACAGCGTGGCGTCGAACTCGTCCGGGCCGGTGGGCTCGAGACGCTCGCAGCCCGGCGTCGCGCGCGCAAGGACGCCCGGGTCCGTGAGCAGCGCCCACACGCGGTCACGCGGGGCCTTGAAGTGATGGCTTCCGTCGAGGGTCATGGCTCAGCCGGCCACGAGGCAGAGGTACCCTACCGCCGCCCCCGCGAGACTGTCAAGGTGCCGGCTCACCACCGCGCGACGCCGACCATCCCGAACTGGCCGAGGACCTGGACGGCGATGCCGCCGATCCAGAGGAGCCACCCGGCCATCGCCCCGAAGCGCGCGGCCGCCGGCCACCGATCGCGCGGGACCTCGATCCCGTCGCCTCGCGCCCACCAGAGGGCGACCAGCAGCAGGACGCCGCCGCCCAGGAACGTCATCGCGAGCCCCGCGTTGACCAGGGTGAAGATCGGCACCCCCATGCCCGGAACCGCCATCATTCCCGCGTCCTCCCGTCACCCGCCCCGGCGCGGGCTCCTCGGTTCAGTCCCCTCGGGCTCAATGCCCGCCCTCGAGCGCGCGGAGCGCCTCCTGCCGCACGGTCTCCAGCACCTCCCGGACCGGCCGGCCCTGCTGATCCGCGATCCGGCGCACCTCCTCGAACTCGGGCGTGACCGTCACCACGCGGCCCCCGAGCCGCGAGATCTTGAAGGTGACGGGCCCCGCCGTGGTCGGGAGCCGCACGAGCTCCCGCGGGAGTCGCCGGCGCTGGACCTCGCTCCAGCGTACCCCGATGGTCGTCGTCTCGCGGAACAGCACCTCCGCCAGGCGCTCCCCCAGCTCCGGGGGCGCGAGGGCCGTGAGCACGGTCCCGGGACGGCTCCGCTTCATCACGACCGGCGTCAGGTACACGTCCAGCGCCCCGGCCGCGAGGAGCCGCTCGATGAGCGGCTCGTAGAGCTGCGGCGACATGTCGTCGATGGTCGTCTCGACCGCGACCAGCGTCTCCACCTCGCCGGGCGAGGCGCCCGCCGCGGTGGCGTCCCCCACGAGCACGCGGAGCAGGTTCGGGACGGGGAGCTCCCGCGTCCCCGCGCCCCAGCCGATCCGCTCGAGGATCATGGACGGCAGGCGGCCAGGGGTCCCGAGCGTCGTGAGGATCGCCGCGCCCGTCGGGGTGACCAGCTCGGCCGCGACCCCGTTGTCGTACACCGGAAATCCTCGCAGGAGCTCGGCCGTCGCGGGCGCGGGAACCGGGAGCCGGCCGTGCGCGCTCTCGACGCTCCCTCCGCCGATCGGGAGCGGCGACACGTGGACCCGCTCCACCCCGAGCCCGTCGAGCCCGGCCACCGATCCCACCACGTCGATGAGGGTGTCGAGCTCGCCCACCTCGTGGAAATGCACCGCCTCGACCGGCACCCGGTGAACGTGCGCCTCGGCCTCGGCCAGCCGCCGGAGCACGGCCTCGGCGCGGGCCTTCACGCCGGCGGGGAGGGTCGAGCGCTCGATCGGCCGCAGCATCTCGCCGAGGTCGTGGAACCGGCGCGCCGGGTCGGTCCGCACGGCGAGGTGCGTGCCGTGGAGCCCCCCGCGCTCGACCGTCTTGGCCTCGAGGCTCCACCCCTCGACCCCGAGGCTCGCCAGGGCGTCCTCGAGCGCGCCGATCTCCCAGCCGGCGTCGACCAGGGCGCCGAGGACCATGTCCCCGCTCGCGCCCGACGGGCAGTCGAAGTACGCGATCCTCATGGGGAGGGCACGGCGACGCCCAGCGATCTACTCAATGACCTCATCCGTCCGAGCGAGCACCGCGGGGGAGATCGTGAGACCGATGGCCTTGGCGGTCTTCATGTTGAGGACGAAGTGGAGGCGGTCGAACTGCTCGACCGGCAGGCCTCCGGGGTCAGCGCCCAGCAGAACGCGCTGGACGTTCTTGGCCGAGAGTCGACCGACCGCGTAATAGCTCACACCGTAGCTGGCCAGCGCCCCCCCGGCCACGTTCTCCCGGTCCGCGAACATCGTCGGCAACCTCGTTACCCTTGCCGTCTCGATGATCAACGGCGCGTGACTCGTCGTCATCGCGTCCGCCATGTAGAGATACGCATCCGCCTCTCGCGGCCGGAGCGCGCGCAGCCCCATCCGCAGTTCCTCGACCGAGGCGACTGGCCGCTCGATGAGCTCCACCTTGAGCTGGCGTGCAGCGTCCCGCGCGACCTTCACGGCTTGCTGAGCGGCGAGGTTGTCGGGATTGTAGAACGTCACGACCCGGCGCAGCCTCGGGACCAGCTCCTTCAGAAGCTCGAGGCGCTTCGCCGTGATGTCTGTGCCCCAGCCGTGGATGCCCGTGAGTCGCCCACCTGGTTTCGGGAAGCTTTCGACGAGGCCCACGACCACCGGATCCGTCCCGCCGTAGAACACGATCGGGGTGCTCTTCGTCGCCCGCTTGACCGCGAGAGTGACCGAGGTGGCCAGCGCGTAGATCACGTCGACCTTCTCGGCCTCGAGACTCCTCGCCGCCGCCTCCACCGCGGTCAGATCGCCTTTGGTATCGCGCACGTGGAGGACGAACTGTTTCCCCTCCTCGAAACCGAGCTCCTTGAGGCCATCCCGCAGCCCATCGACGGCTTGCGAGTACGAACCGCCCTGGTGAACGACGCCCACGCGATGGATTCCGGCCTTTTGCGCCTCGCCGCCACATGGCACGGCGAAGACCGCCAGCAGCAAGAGGGCCGAGGAAATGGACCGTCGCGCCATCGTCACGCGGGCTTGAAGGTCCGGTCGAGCTCGACGTCGAGGAGCGTCGGGCCCGGCGTCGCCAGGGCGCGGCCGAGTGCCGGCCCCACCTCGGTCACCTTCTCGATCCGCTCGCCCCGCACGCCGAGCGACTCGGCCAGGCGCACGAAGTCCACCCGCGGGTCGTCGAGGTCCATGGCGACGTAGCGGTCCGCCTGCGCCGCGAGTCCCTTCATGGCATGGGTCCGCTGCTTGAGGATGCGGTAGGAGCTGTTGTTCAGGATCACGAACGTGACGCCCACGCGGTAGCGGGCCGCCGTCCACAGCGCCTGGCAGGTGTACATGGCGCTCCCGTCGCCGATCAGGCCCACCACGGGCCTTCCGGGAAGGGCGAGCTGCACGCCGATCGCCGCGGGCAGCCCCCAGCCGATGCCGCCGCCCCGGAGCCCGTAGAAGCTTCGCGCGTCGTCGCTCCGGAGAAGGTTCCGGAGCCCGGCGCCGGAGGAGATCGACTCGTCGACGACGACCGCCTCCGGGGGCAGTGCGTCGGCCACGGCCGACATGAGGGCGAGCGGGGTGATGGGCGCCCGCTGCGCCTCGGTGCGGGCCCGGGCCCGGAGCTCCTCCGTGTGTTGCGTCTTGGCCGCGCGCGTCGCCGCGAGCCGCTCTCGCGCCGCGCGGCGTCGGGCGGGCGTCAGGCGTGTCTCGAGCTCGGCGAGGAGGTCCGGGAGCGTCGCCTTCGGGTCTCCCAGGATGGCCACGCCGGTCGCGTAGTTCTTTCCAAGCTCCCACGGATCGGTGTCGAGGTGGATGACCTCGAGCCCCGGTGGCATGGGGTCCACGTCGGAGGGAAGCGAGAGCGTGATCAGGTCCCCGCCGACCGAGAACAGGACGTCGACCTCCGAGAGGACCTGGCGGACCGCCGGCGCCAGCCGGACGAACGCGCCACGGAAGAGCGGGTGTGACGCCGGAAACGAGGCCGTGTTCGCGACGCCCTCCGCGTAGACCGGAGCTCCGAGGGCCTCCGCCACCGCCACCAGCTCGGCATGGGCGTCGCTCTGGGCGACCGCGTCCCCGGCCAGGATCAGTGGGCGCTCGGCCCGCGCCAGGATCTCCGCGGCGGCCTCCACCGCCGCGCGGTCTCCGCGGACCCGCGGGGCCACACGCGTGGGCGCCCCGAGCTCGACCACACCCTCGGCCTGGAGCACGTCCACGGGCAGCGAGAGAAAGACCGGGCCGGTCGGGGGCGCGAGCGCGGTCTTCGCCGCGCGGTGGACGAGCCTCGGCAGGTCGTCGAGCCGCCGCACCTCGGCAGACCACTTCACGAACGGGCGGGCGATGGGCGGCAAGTCCGCCCAGAGGATCGGCTCGGTGACGTTGAAGCTCTGGTCGTGCTGCCCCGCCGTCACGAGCAGCGGCGCGCCCGCCTTCTGGGCGTCGTACAGCATCCCCATGGCGTTCCCGAGGCCGGGGGCCACGTGGACGTTGGCGACCCCGAGCTTCCCGGAGGCCTGCGCGTAGCCGTCGGCCATCGCCACGACGGCCGCCTCCTGGAGCCCGAGCACGTAGCGGAGCGCCGACTCCTCGGCGAAGGCGTCCATGAGCGGCAGCTCGGTCGTCCCCGGATTGCCGAAGAGGTACTCGACGCCCTCCTGCTTCAGGAGCTCCAGGAACGCGCGCTTCCCCGACATGAAGGGCATGGGGAGTCCTCCGGTCGACCCAATCGTGAGCGGTGGCGCCGCCGCCGCGGCACGCGCGTAGTGTATCAGGAACCGTCGGCGCCGGGCGCGCCCGGCGGAGGGACGGCGACCTCGTCCGCGGGCTGGCTGGACCTGAGCAGGGCCGCCCGCTGAAGGTGCCGTGCCCCCTCGACCTTCCGGCCTTGGCGCCAGAGCGCGGTCCCGAGACTCTCGTGCGCCCGCGCCGACTCGGGCGCGAGCTCGACCGCGCGCTCGAGCTGTCCGACGGCATCGTCGAGCTGGCCCAGATGGAAGAGCACCGTGCCCAGATCGATCCGCGCGGCGGCGCTCCCGGGCGCGAGCTCCACGGCCCGTCCGAGTGCCTCGAGCGCCTCGGGGAGCTTGCCCTGGGCCGCGAGCGTCCGTCCCAGGTTCTGGAAGGCGCCCGCGGAGGTCGGCCACGCTGCCGTGACCGCCCGGAGATGTCCCTCGGCACGCGGGAGGTCGCCACGCGCGACCAGCAAGAGCGCGAGGTTGTTCCGGGCGACGGTCGACCCCGGGTACACCTCGAGCGCGCGAGTCCAGAGCGTGACCCCGTTCTGCCACACCTGGACCTGATGCCAGGTCAGCACGCTCCACCCGCCGAGCACAGCCACGATCAGGGCCGCCACCGCGAGCGCGCGACCGCGCGAGACGCCCCCGCTCCGCCAGGCGCGCCAGCCGATCGCGGCGGCGCCTCCCGCCACGATCGCCCACCCGATGCACGCGACGTACGTGTACCCGTCGGAAGCGCCCCGGATGCGGCCGAACGGCACGAGCCCCGAGGTGGGCGCCAGAACGATCAGATACACCACCCACGCGGTCAGGGCCCCCGCCCAGCCGCGGCGCGCCGCCGCCACCACGATCGCCGTGACCGCGACGAGGGCTGCCGCCCCGAGGGCGAGCACCCCCCACATGGGGTCCTCCCGCGAGGGCATCCGGTAGAGCGGGCTCAGCGGGGAGATGCCCACCCCGTGCCAGAGGTACGACGCCGCCGTGTGGACGGCCCAGGCGACTCCGATCAGGGGGTCCCAGGTCGCGCGGAGGAAGTCCCCCGGCCCGTCGCCTCGCGCGAGAACCCCCATCAGCACGCCGAGCGCCCCGATCAGCGCGTGGACCCCCTTCTCCATCCACACGACGCGGGCGGCCGGCCCAAGCCACCCCCGTACTCCCCCGCTCAATCGGCGGAGGGGGTAGACGTCGAGCGCCACGAGCACGCAGGGCAGGACGACGGCCGGCGCGCGGGAGAGGAGCGACGCCGCGAAGAGCGCGGCGGAGCCGAGCAGCCACCGCGCGGGCACGCGACCCGTCTCCCGCCCCCGGTCCCACCCCGCCACGTAGCAGAGCACCGAGAGCACGAAGAGGAGCCCGCCGAGGACGACATCGCGGGCGCCGAGCCACGCGACCGGCTCCGCGCGCAACGGATGGAGCGCGAAGGCGAGCACCGCCACCGCTGCGCCGACCTCGAGGGCCGGCCCGTCCGACTCCGGCCGACCGGGCCCGAGCGCGTGAGCGAGCAGGCGGCGTGCCAGCGCGTACACGGCGAGCGCCGTCGCGACGTGCAGCAGAAGGCTCGTCAGGTGGTATCCCGGCGCCTCGAGGTCCCAGAGTGCGCGGTCGAGCGCGTACGTCATCCACGGCACCGGCATGAGGGGCATTGCCGTGTCGTCCCAGTTCACGAAGCCGTTCACGACCACTGGGAGGAAGGTGACGAAGGTCGCGGCGGCCACCAGCGCCGGGAGAAGGGCCGGCACGAGACCCCGACGGTGCGCGCGCGGAAGACGGCCGGCCATCATCGGCAGCTGATCTCAGGGCCGAGGCGCGGCCGGCGCGGCGGGCGGGCCGCCGGTCGCGGGCAGCGCCGCGCCATCGGCAGGCGGCCACGGCTGGCCCCGGAGCTCCGCCGCCCGGCGCAGATGCACCTCCGCGTCTGCCGGGCGTCCCTCGGCCGTGAGCGCCCGGCCGAGGTAGTCGTGAGCCCGGGCCATGTCGGGGGCGAGCCGAACCGCGCGCTCGAGAGTCTCCACCGCCCGGCCCGTGGCGCCGCTCTCGTAGAGCACTGAGCCGAGATCGGTCTGTCCCTCCGGCCAGCCCGGGGCGACCTGGACCGCGCGGCGCAGGACGGCCGCCGACTCCTCGAAGCGTCCCTGGGCCGCGAGGATCCGGCCGAGATTCTGGAGTACCCCGCGGGTCGGCCAGAGGTCCCCCGCGCGGCGGGCGTGAGCCTCGGCCCGCTTGAACTCCCCCGCGTGAGCGAGGACCCAGCCGAGATTGTTGTGGGCCACGGGCGAGTCGGGAACGACGCCGAGCGCCCATCCCCAGAGCGTCACGCCGTTCCGCCAGATCTTCGACTGGTTCCAGCTCAGCACGCTCCAGCCGAGCAGGAGCGCGATCGTCGCGGTGACGATGGCGCCCGCCCGGACCCGGTCGAGCCGCCCGCGCTGGACTGCCCGCCAGCCCAGCACCGCGGCGCCGCCGGCGACCACCGCCCATCCGATGCACGCCACGTAGGTGTACCGATCCCCCACGCCACGCAACCGGCCGAACGGGAGGATCCCGGAGAGCGGCGCCAGGACCACGCCGTACACCACCCACGCCGTGAGCGCTCCCGGCCACCGACGCCGGAGCGCGACCAGAGTCACCGTGATGCCGGCAACCACGCCGACGCTCAGGAGCACCGTCCCCAGCATCGGGGCCCCGCGCTCCGGCATGGGGTAGAGGGGGCTCAGCCCGACCGGGACGAGCGTCTTCCACACGTAAAACGCGGCGCTGTAGACGCTCCAGGCCAGGGCGATCGGGGTGTCGTAGTCGAGCTGCCAGAACTCGACCGCGTCGTCGCCGCGCGCGAGGAGCCCCATGGGCACCGCCAGGAGCGTGAGCGCCCCGAAGGGAAGCTTCTCGGCCCACACGCGCCACACCGCGGGGCCACGCCACCGACCGGGAGCGCCGCCGAGCCGCCGGAGCGGATAGACGTCCAGCGCCACCAGCACCGCGGGCAGCACGAGCCCCGTCGCCCGCGTCAGGAGCGACGCCGCGAACAGGAGCAGGGCGCCGACCAACCACGTCCCGGACACCCGCCCCGCCGCCCGCCCGCGCTCCCAGCCGATCACGTAGGCGAGCACCGAGGCCACCAGGAGCAGCCCGCCAAGAACGGTGCCGCGGGCGCTGGCCCATGCCACCGCCTCCACCCGCAGGGGGTGCACCGCGAACACGAGGGCCGCGATGGTGGCGCCGACCCGGAGCGCCGCGTCCCCTCCGTCCGGCCCCGCCCCGAGCGCATGTTCCAGGAGGCGCCGGGCGAGCGCCAGGACCAGGAGCGCCGTGACCGCGTGAAGGAGCAGGCTCGTCAGGTGGTACCCCGACGCGTCGCCGTCCCACAGCGAGCGGTCGAGCGCGTAGCTCATCCAGGTGACCGGCATGTACTCACCCAGGAGGTGCGACGCCCACGCACCCCGGAGCCGCGTCGCCCAGGATCCCTGGTGAGTGGGGTTGTCCAGGAACATCCGGTGGTCGTCCCAGTTCACGAAGTCGTTCCAGACGACGGGGAGGAAGGCGAGGAGAACCCAGATCACGACGAGCCCGCCGAGGACGCGCGGCCGCAGCGTCGCCGGGTCGCCCGGCCCAGCCACGGCGCGTCTACCGGATCTTCGCGGCGAGCTTGTTGATGCGGTCGGCGAGGCAGGCGGCTCCGAAGCCGTTGTCGATGTTCACGACGGCGATCCCGGGCACGCACGTCGCGAGCATGGTCAGGAGCGCGGCGAAGCCGCCCTCCGACACGCCGTAACCCACGCTCGTCGGCACCGCGATCACCGGCCGGTCGACGAGCCCGCCAACCACGCTCGCGAGCGCGCCCTCCATGCCGGCCACGACGACGAGCGCGTTCGCCTCGAGAAGCAAGGGGTGCTGGGCGAGGAGCCGGTGGAGGCCCGCAACTCCGGCGTCATAGACCCGCTCGACCCGATTGCCGCGAACCTCGGCCGTGACCGCCGCCTCCTCGGCGACGTGAAGGTCGGACGTCCCCGCCGATACCACGACGATCAGCCCCACGCCCTCGACCACTTCCGGATTCGCGACCAGGAGCCGGGCCGTGGGGTGCCAGGCGACGCGGAGCCCCGCCTCGGCGGCCGCGGCGTGCATCTCGGGCGTGGCCCGCGTGGCGATGACGTTCGCGTGGGACTCGGCGAGCCGGGCCAGGATCCCGACGATCTGGTCCGCCGACTTGCCGGGGCAGTACACGGTCTCGGGCGCGCCGGAGCGGATCGCGCGGTGGGTGTCGAGCCGCGCGTAGCCGAGGTCCTCGTAGGGAAGCCGCCGGAGCCGCGCCACCGCCTCGTCCGGGGAGACCTTCCCCGCCTGGACCAGGGAGAGGAGGTCCCGCAGCCGGTCCAGGTCCACCGGTCAGGCCCCGCCCGCGCGGCGGGCGCGGAGCCGGATGAGCGCTTCGTTGAGGCTGCCCGAGCGGAAGCCGCGGAGGTCGAGCGTCACGTGGACGAATCCGAGATCGGCGAGCCGCTCGGCAATGGCCTCCGCTCGCCCGTCCTCCCAGAGGCGCCCCATCTCCTCGCGGGCGATCTCGAGCCGCGCGATCTCCCCGTGGTGCCGGACGCGGAAGTTCCGGAAGCCGAGGGCCCGGACGGCCGCCTCCGCCCGGTCGACCTGCCGGAGCTTCTCGGCCGTGATCGCGGTCCCGTAGGGGAACCGCGAGGACAGGCACGCCATCGCCGGCTTGTCCCAGGTCGGCAGCGCGAACGCGCGAGACAGGTCGCGGATCTCGGCTTTCCCGAGTCCCGCGTCGATCAGCGGCGCCCGGACGCCTCGCTCCCGCGCAGCGGCCATCCCCGGCCGGTGGTCCCCCAGGTCGTCGACGGTCGCGCCGTAGACCAGGGTCCGGAGCCCCTCGGCCCGGGCCAGGGGCTCGAGCCGCGCGAAGAGCTCCTCCTTGCAGAAGAAGCACCGGTTCGGGGGGTTGGCAGCGTACTCGGGGTTGTCGAGCTCGCGGGTCTCGATGACGACGTGACGGAGCCCGATCCGCGCGGCAAGCTGCCGGGCCTCCTCGAGCTCGCCCTCCGCGTAGCTCTCCGAGTCGGCGGTGACGAGGACCGCCCGGTCGCCCAAGGCCTCCCGCGCGGCCCAGCCGAGGAGGGTGGAGTCCACGCCACCCGAGAAGGCGACCGCGACGCTCTCGAGCTCGCGCAGGCCAGTCAGGAGGCGCGCGTACTTCGCGCTCGTCTCCGGCGCGACGCCCTGGAGCCCGTCGACGGCGCTCGCGCGCTCAGCGCTCAAGCTGCATCATCTCCCGGAAGGCCCGGTAGCGCGCGTCGATCTCGGCGCGACTCAGGCGCTTGAGCCGGTTCAGCGAGAAGTCCTCGACGGTGAACGAGGCGATCACGCTGCCGTACACGATGGCGCGCCTGAGAGCCTGCTCGTCCGTTGCTCCCTCGCCCGCCAGTACTCCCATGAAGCCCCCCGCGAACGTGTCCCCGGCCCCGGTCGGGTCGAAGACGGACTCGAGCGGGTACGCCGGGACGAAGAAGAACCGGTCACCGGTCACCATGAGGGCGCCGTACTCGCCCCGCTTCACCACCACGACCCGGGGGCCCCACCCGAGGATCCGACGCGCGGCCTTGACCAGATTGGGCTCCTCGGCCAGCATGCGCGCCTCGGTGTCGTTGACGAGGAGCGCGTCGACCTCTCGCAGGACCGCCCGCACCTCCTCCCGCTTCCCCTTGATCCAGAAGTTCATCGTGTCGAGCGCCGCCAGGCGAGGCCGCTCCATGCTCCGGAGCACGTCCAGCTGGATCACGGGGTCGAGGTTCGCCAGGAAGACGAACGGGCACCGGCGGAAGTGCCCGGGCAGGTCAGGCTTGAAGTCGGCGAGCACACCCAGGCGCGTGTCGAGGGTCTTCGCCTCGTTGAGATCGTAGCCGTACTCACCCGTCCAGCGGAAGGTCGGACCCTCCGCGACCTGGACTCCCGCAAGGTCCACGCCGCGGCCGGCCAGGAGGTCCAGGTGCTCCTTGGGGAAATCCGGTCCCACGACGGCGGCCAGCTTGACGTCCGTGAAGAAGGAGGCCGCGTAGGCGAAAAACGTCGCCGACCCGCCGAGCGCGTCGGTGACCTCGCCGAACGGCGTGCGGACGTTGTCGAGCGCGAGGGTGCCCGTGACCAGAAGGTCAGCCACGCCGCTTCCCTCCACGCCCGGCGGCCCCGGGCCCCTTGGCGTCCTTGGTCCCGCGCCGGGGCGATCGGAGCGGCGCCGCCGGCCGCCGCGGCCTGGCGGTCGGCACCGGAGGGGCGAGCGGGAAGTACTTGCCGATCAGGAGATCCAGGCGGCGGCGCGCCCCCGGAGGGAACGCGGCCGGGGACGTGATCACTG
Source organism: uncultured Candidatus Rokubacteria bacterium (assembly GCA_963812945.1). Lineage (GTDB taxonomy): Bacteria > Methylomirabilota > Methylomirabilia > Rokubacteriales > DASRDR01 > DASRDR01. Next base: position 1,679,303 of record CAWEXD010000008.1, read on the forward strand.
CGTTCCGGAGAAGCGACGGGCAGGCGCAGGTCCGGGGGCCCTGGAGCCGGGGGATCACGCGCTTCAGCACGCTCTTGGCGGTCGCGACGTTCTTGAGGAGGTTCGCGATGACCGCCTCGACCGTCACCTCGGCCTCGGTCTCGTGCCACACGTCGTAGTCGGTGGCGAGGGCGAGCGTCGCGTAGCAGAGCTCCGCCTCGCGCGCCAGCTTGACCTCGGGCACGTTGGTCATGCCGATGACGTCGACGCCCCAGCTCCGGTAGATCCGGGACTCGGCCTTCGTCGAGAACTGGGGCCCCTCGATGCAGAGATACGTGCCGCCGCGGTGCACGGTGGCGCCCGTCTCCTGGGCCGCGGTCTGGAGCGCGGCCGCCAGATCCGGACACACGGGCTCCGCCATCGCGACGTGGGCCACGATCCCCTCCTCGAAGAAGGACGAGATCCGGCGCTTCGTGTGGTCGTAGAACTGGTCGGGGATGACCAGGTCGAGGGGCGCGATCCGCTCGCGCATGCTCCCGACGGCGCTCACCGAGATGACCCACTCGACGCCGAGCGCCTTCATCCCGTAGAGGTTCGCCCGGAACGGCAGCTCCGACGGGATGAGCCGGTGGCCGCGGCCGTGACGCGGGAGGAAGACGACCTCGCGGTCCTCGAGCCGCCCGATGCAGTAGGCGTCGGACGGATCGCCGAACGGCGTCTGCACCCGGCGCCAGCGGACGTCCGTCAGCCCCTCCAGCTCGTACAGCCCGCTCCCCCCGATGATGCCGATCCGCGGCTCACCCATCGGCGACGCGCGCTCCCTCTAGCCTCGCGCCGCCCGGGGCGGTCACGCGGATCCGCGCGAAGCCGCGCATGAGGGCATCCGGGCCCGGGAAGGCGACTTCCAGGTAGTTGTCGGTCAGTCCCACGAGCCGGCCCGTCTCGCGATCCCGCTGCTCGAGGACGAGCGCGGACAGCTCGTGCCCGACCTGGGCGCGGCGGAACCCGAGATGCTTCCGCGCGCCGAGCCGCCGGAGGCGAGTCGTCCGCCGCCGGATCGTCTCGGGCGGCACGCGGGGCGTCTCCCGCCGCGCCGCCTCCGTCCCGCGGCGGTCGGAGTAGGAGAACACGTGGAGATAGGTGAACGGCAGGACCTCGGCGAGGGCCTCGGTCGCGTCGAAGTCGGCGTCGGTCTCGCCGGGGAACCCCGTGATCACGTCGGCCCCGAGCCCGAGGTCGGGAATGGCTCCGGCGAGCCGCTCGACGAGCGCCCGGTACATCGCCACGGTGTAGGGCCGGCGCATCGCCCGGAGCGTCCGGTCCGAGCCCGGACTGGAGCGGCACGTGGAGGTGACGGCAGATCCGGCGCTCGCCGACGACCAGCTCGACCAGCTCCTCCGTGAAGTACGCCGGCAGGATCGACGACAGGCGCAGGCGCGCAAGCCCGGGCACGTCGAGGAGCCGCCGCGTCAGGGCGGCCAGGGTGGTCCGCGGGTGAAGGTCCCAGCCGTAGTGACCGAGGTCCACGCCGGTGAGGACGATCTCCGCGTAGCCGGCGGCGACCAGCGCCTCGACCTGCTCGACCACGACCGGAACCGGCTGGCACCGGCTCCCGCCACGAGCGAACGGCACGATGCAGAAGCTGCAGCGGTGCTGGCAGCCGTCCTGGACCTTCACGAAGGCCCGCGTGTACCCGGGAGCGAAGTGCCGGAGCCGGATGACCGGGAGCGGCCGCGCCGCGAACACGTCGCCCACCTGGACGAGCGGCCGGGCGCGCTTCCGGGCCTCGGTCAGGAGCTCCGGGAGGGCGTGCCGGTCCCGGGTCCCGAGGACGATGTCGACGCCGGGGATCGCGGCGACCGCGTCCGGATTCGTCTGCGCGTAGCACCCGGTGACGACCACCACGGCCTCGGGGTTCCGGAGGACGGCGCGCCGGATGGCCTGGCGGTCCGAGTAGTCCGCGCGGGCGGTCACGGTGCAGGTGTTGATCACGTACACCTGGGCCGGCGTCTCGAACGGCACCGTCCGGAAGCCGCCGGCCTCCAGCAGCGCCTGGACCTCCGAGGTGTCGTACTGGTTCAGCTTACAGCCAAGCGTCGCGAACGCGACGGTCACCGGGGTCAGACTTTGACTTCCATACAATTCGCCGCCAGCGCGGGTCAAATGTCCCGAAGTCAAAGTCTGACCCCTAGGAGGCCAGCTGGCCGCAGGCGGCGCCGACGTCCTCGCCCTTGGACCAGCGGACCGTGGCCGTCAGGCCCGCGTCGAGGAGCGCCCGCTGGAATGCCAGGATGCGCTCGGGCGACGGCCGCCGGAACGCGGCGCCCGGCCACTCGTTGAACGGGATCAGGTTCACCTTGGCCCGGAGCCCCTGGAGCCGCCGCACCAGGCGCCGCGCATCCTCCGCCGAGTCGTTGACACCGGCGAGCAGCGTGTACTCGAACGTCATCCGCTGGCGGACCTGCAGGGGAAAGCGCCGGCACGCCGCCAGGAGGTCGTCGAGCCCCCAGCCCCGGTTGACGGGCATCAGCCGGCTCCGGACCTCGTCCGTGGGCGCGTGGAGCGAGACGGCCACGTTGACGCGGAGGTCCTCCTTCGCCAGGCGCTCGAGCCCCTGGACGAGGCCGACCGTGGACACCGTGATGCGGCGCGGCGAGAAGCCGAACCCGCGCGGGGCCACGAGGATGCGGAGCGCCTTGACCGTCGCGGCGTAGTTGGCGAGGGGCTCGCCCATGCCCATGAAGACGACGTGGGTCAGCCGGGCGCCCGGGGCGAGGCTCGCCCGCGCCGCCCACACCTGCCCCACGATCTCGCCCGCGGTGAGGTTCCGGACGAGCCCCATGGTCCCGGTCAGGCAGAAGGCGCAGCCGAACCCGCAGCCGACCTGGGTGGAGACGCACAGCGTCAGGCGGTCGCGGTCGGGCATGACCACCGACTGGATCACCCGGCCGTCGGCGAGCCGGAGGTCGAGCTTCACGCTCTCGTCCTGGGAGACGCGGCGCGCGGCGACCACGGGCGGCGCGACGACCGCGACGGCGGCCAGCCGCTCGCGCAGCTCCCGCGGAAGGTCGCTCATCGCGCCGAAGTCCGCGACACCCTTCACGTAGATCCAGGTCGCCAGCTGGCGGCCGCGATACGCGGGCTGTCCGAGACCCTCGGTGAGCGCGACGATCTCGTCCGGAGTCAATTCGAGCAAGTTCGTCGCGGACATGGCGCCCTCAAGATACCGAAAGGGTCGAGCGAGGTCAAACCATCCACCGTTGTCGTGCGGCGCTGGTGGATAAGACGTGGGCAACTGCCGCAACGTCAAGTCGCAGAAGGCAGGCACACCGCTTCGCCCAATTCCGCGGCACGCGGCCTGGCTACGGCTGGCTACGGCTGGCTACGGATTGAGCCGGTGGATCTCCGCGGCGCGCCCCTCCACGTCCCACGCCTGCCTGGTCCGTCCCGTCTGCTTGAGGAGCGCGGCGTAGTCGAAGAGCGCCCTCGCGACCTCCGGCGCGTTCGCGCCGAGGCTCCGCTCCTGGATCGCGAGCGCTCGAAGGTAGAGCGGCTCGGCCTTCGCGAACTCCCCTTGGCGGTAGTAGACATGGCCCAGCGCGTGCAGGCTCCGCGCCACCTCGGGATGCTCGGGTCCGAGCTCCCGGGTCAGGAGCGCGGGGCGAAGACAGACCGCCATGGCGTCGGTTTGGCCGGCCTCTGGGACGTCGACGTTCTTGACCACTGTCGCCACCGCGCCGATCAGCATGGCGAGCGCTATGACCCCGCCGTAGATGGCCAGGCCGACGAGCGATTCCGAGGTCGTGGGACTCACGTAGTAGGAAGATCCGACCACGCGGGCCGTCTGCGCGTCCGACGCGCTCCGCTCGTTGGCCGAGGCTCGGGCCGACTCGTTGGACGCGACGAACAGCGCCGCTCCCTGGAGCGCGCCCAGCCCGACCGCGCGTCCCTCGATCTGCGCGTTCGCCTTCCGGCCGAAGCCCTCGCACTCCGGCGTGGCCTCCGCCACGGGCTCCGGAGAGCGGGTGCGCCCTCCCGAGGTCGCGCACGCCGGTAGCAGCAGCGCGACGACGAGGAAAGTCGCCACGGCCCTTCGCGGGCAAGCGTCCCGGACCGGGATCCACGGACGAGACGGCTGACCGGCCATGCGGATCATCGGAGCACGCGTCATGCCAGGACGAAGCTCCACGATTTCGAGAACTTGGCCCCTCGCCGGGGACGTGGCGGCGCCGAACTGGGGGAGAACCCGTCAGCAAGCACCCATCGGCGAGGCGGAAACCCTTCGACCCCAGACCCACCTCAGCCGACCACGCCGAGATACACGTCCATCAGATTCGAACCGGTCGGTCCCGTCACGACCAGATCGCCCAGCGAGGCGAAGAAGGCGTTCGAGTCGTTCTCGGCGAGGGCCCGCTCCACGTCGAGCCCCTTCACCCGCGCCCGCTCCAGTGTGGCTGGATCCACGACCGCGCCGGCCGCGTCCGTCGGTCCGTCCGACCCGTCCGTCCCGGCCGCGAGGACGATGACGTCCCGCATCGCCGCCACCTCCGGGACGAGGGCCAGCGCGAACTCCTGGCACCGCCCCCCCACGCCGCGGCCCCGGATGGTCACGGTCGTCTCGCCACCCGCGATCAGGCACGCCGGACGGGCGACCGGCGAACCGGTGCGGGCGATCCCGTCGAGACGGGCCGCGAACTCGCGGGCCACGTCGCGCGCTTCCCCCTGAAGGCTGCGCGTCAGAAGGTGGGGGGCAAGCCCGAGCCGGCGCGCCTCCGCCACCGCGGCGTCGACGATGAGCGCGTTGTTGCCGATGACCACGTTCGTTACCCCCGCTAGCACTGGGTCGCCCGGCTTCGGAGTGTCCTCCGTCTCGCCACGCGCCCCGGCCTCGAGATGCGCCCGCACCGCCGCCGGCACTCGGGCACGGAGACCGAAGCGGTCCAGCACCGCCAGCGCGTCCTCGAAGGTGGTAGGGTCCGGCGCGGTGGGCCCCGACGCGATCACGTCGAGGGGATCGCCGATCACGTCGGAGAGCAGGAGGGCGACGACCGGGGCGGGGTGCGCCGCCCGCGCCAGCTGACCGCCCTTCAGGCGCGAGAGGTGCTTCCGGACCGCGTTCAGCTCGTTGATGGTGGCTCCCGACTCGATCAGGAGGCGCGTCACCGCCTGCTTCTCCACGAGGCTCACACCGGGGACGGGCGCCGGCGTGAGCGCCGACCCGCCACCGGAAACGAGGCAGAGGACCAGGTCGTCGGGCCCGGCGTCCCGGGCGAGCCGGAGGATCTCCGCGGCCGCGGCCTCACCCCGGGCGTCGGGGATCGGATGCCCGGACTCGACCACACGGACCCCTCGGGGCGCCGGCTCAGGACGCTCCTTCACGGCCACCAGGCCCGTGACCGGAATGCCGTCGAGCGCCGCCTCTGCCGCCACGGCCATGGTCCCCGAGGCCTTGCCCGCGCCCACGACCACGACACGGCGCACGCGGGCCAGGTCGAGCGTGCGGTCGCCGGCGCGGAGGCGCGAGCCGTCTCGGCGGAGCGCCTCCCGGGTCAGGCGGCCGGCGTCGCCGGCGGCGATCGCCGCGTCCAGAACCTGCCGCGCCGCGCGCCGGAGCGCCGCCAGATCAGCCAATGACGGAGCCGCGGGAGGGCCGACCTCGGGCGGGGCCGGGCAAGACGCGCGCTACCGGCCGGGCGGGAGGCGCTGGAGGCGCTGGCCCGCCTCGAGGAGCACGTCGTCGGTCTTGGGGAAGCAGAAGCGGATCTTCGTGCGCCCGAGCTCCGGGTGAGCGTAGAAGGACGACCCCGGCACCGTCGCCACGCCCACTTCCTTGATCAGGTACATGGCGAACGCCGTGTCGTCCGGCAGGCCGTAGCGCTCGAGGAAGTGGGCGCACTCGGTGAGGATGTAGTAGGCGCCGCGGGGCTCGAAGGTCTTGAAGCCGGCCTTGTCGAGGAGGCCGCGGAGGAGGTCCCGGCGCGCCTGGTACATCTCGCGGAGCGTGTCGTAGTAGGGCATCGGCAGGTTGAGGGCGGTGACCGCCGCCTCCTGCAGCGGCGCCGGCGCCCCCACCGTGATGAAATCGTGGGCGCGCCGGATGCCGTCCGCGATCTGGGGCGAGCTGATCGTGTAGCCGATCCGCCAGCCGGTGACCGAGTAGGACTTCGAGACCCCCGAGATCGTCACCGTGCGGTCCCACATCCCGGGCAGGGTCGCGATCGGGACGTGCTGGTAGCCGTCGTAGACCATGTGCTCGTAGATCTCGTCGGTGATCGCGAGGACGTCGTGGCGCTGGCAGAGCTCGGCGATGATCTCGAGCTCTCGGCGCGTGAAGACCTTGCCGGTCGGATTGTTCGGCGTGTTGAAGATGATCGCCCGCGTCCGCGGGGTGAACGCCCGCGCGAGCCGGTCGGGATCGAACGAGAAGTCAGGGGGCTCTAGCGGCACGAAGACCGGCTTGGCGCCCGATATGATCGAGCCGGGACCGTAGTTCTCGTAGAACGGCTCGAAGATGACGATCTCGTCCCCGGGATCGAGCACGGCCAGGAGGGTCGCCAGCATGGCCTCGGTCGAGCCGCAGCACACCGTGACCTGCCGCTCGGGATCGACGCGACGCCCGTAGAAGCGCTCGAACTTCGCCGCGATCGCCTCGCGGAGGTTCCGCGCCCCCCAGGTGATCGCGTACTGGTGGAAGTCCCCGTCCAGAGCCCGATGCGCCGCCTCGACCAGCTCGCGCGGCGGCGGGAAGTTCGGGAACCCCTGGGCGAGGTTGACGCCGCCGTACTGGGCGCTGACCCGGGTCATCTCCCGGATCACGGACTCGGTGAAGCCCTGGACGCGCTTGGAGATCATCCGTCTGCTCGCTCCTTGGAATGGAGGATACCGCAGGCCGGACACGCGGGGTCCGGCCGAACCGTGATCGCGCGAAGCTCACCGGCCACGCCGTCGTAGAGGAGCAGCCGGCCCGCGGTGGCGGTGGCGAGCCCCAGGCAGAGCTTGAGGGCCTCGACGGCCTGGAGGCTCCCCACGACCCCGGCCACCGGGCCCATTATGCCGGCGGCCTCGCAGGTCGGCACGGCCCCCTCCGGAGGCTCCCGGCGGTAGACGCACCGGTAGCAGGCGCTCTCACCGGGCCGCACGACCAGGAGCTGCCCGTCCCAGCGGAGGATGCCCGCCACGACGAGCGGCCGACCGAGCGCCACGCAGGCGTCGTTGACGACGAGCTTGGTCTCGATGTTGTCCGAGCCCTCCACCACGACGTCGTAGCCCGCGAGCACGTCCCGGGCGTTGCCCGCGTCGAGACGGAGGGCGTGGGGCACCACGCGCACGTCTGGGTTGAGCTCCTCGAGCCGCCCCTGGGCGGACACCACCTTGGGCACGTCCAGCGCCTTGGTGCCGTGCAGGATCTGGCGCTGGAGGTTCGACAGGTCGACCCGGTCGGAGTCGACGAGGCCCAGCGTGCCGATGCCCGCCGCGGCCAGGTACAGGGCGGCGGGCGAGCCCAGCCCTCCGGCGCCGATCACCACGACCCGCGCTCGACCGAGTCGCGCCTGTCCGTCCCCGCCCACCTCCGGCAGGATCATCTGCCGGCTGTAGCGGCGAAGCTCGGCCTCGGAGAACGGGAAGCGGACGCTCATGGCCCGCCCGATCCTTTGGCTGCTGGGCGCCGGCGGGGGCTGAGGGCCGCCGCTACCGGCCGCCGGCAATCGCCGGAACGATGGAGACCTCGTCGCCGTCCTTGACGGGGCTCTCCCGGCCGTCGAGGAACCGGACATCTTCCTGGTTCAGGTAGATGTTGATGAACTTCCGGATGTCGCCCGTCTCGTCGCAGAGTCGCTCCCGCAGCCCCGGGAACTGCCGCTCGAGATCCTCGACGAGCTCTCCGATGTCCTTGCCATTCGCGTACACGTCCCCTGCCCCGCCGGTGAGCCGGCGGAGCGGCGTCGGAATGCGGACGAGCACTGGCATCCCCGATCCCTCCCTAGCGCGTGGTGATCGCCTGGAGCTCCGGCAGCACGGCCTCGACCGCGGCGAGGCTCGGGCCAACGCGCATGGGCGTGGCCAGACGGGGCTCCAGGGCTTCGACTGTCTTGAGACCGCTTCCCGTGATGCAGACGACGACCGACTCGTCGCGCCCGATGCGGCCCTCGGCGACGAGCTTCCGGGTGGCGGCCACGGTCACGCCCCCGGCCGTCTCCGCGAAGATGCCCTCCGTCCGGGCGAGGAGCTCCATCGCCTCGAGGATCTCCTCGTCCGTCGCGGCGGCCGCCCACCCCCCGGACTCCCGGACGGCCCGCGCGGCGTAGTGACCGTCCGCGGGATTCCCGATGGCGAGCGACTTCGCGACCGTCCGGGGACGCACGGGCACCAGCGTGTCGGACCCCTCCCGGATCATGGTCACGATGGGCGCGCAGCCGGTCGCCTGCGCCGCGTGCATTCGCGCCGGCACGGCGTCCAGGAGCCCGAGGTCCCGGAGCTCGCCGAACGCCTTCCAGATCTTCGTCAGGAGCGCGCCGCCGGCGCAGGGCACGACCACGTGGGCCGGGGTCCTCCAGCCGAGCTGCTCGGCGATCTCGTAGCCCACCGTCTTCGACCCTTCCGCGTAGTAGGGGCGGAGGTTCACGTTCACGAATCCCCACGGACGGCGGTCGGCGAGCTCGGAGCAGAGGCGGTTCACGTCGTCATAGGTCCCCTCCACGATGAACACCGTGGGGCCGTAGACGAGCGTGCCGAGCACCTTGCCCGACTCGAGGCCGGTCGGGATGAAGACGTAGGCCGGGAGGCCCGCCTCGGCGGCGTGGGCGGCGACCGAGTTGGCGAGGTTCCCCGTCGACGCGCACGCCACCGTGTCGAGCCCGAGCTCCCGCGCCTTGCTCACGGCCACCGACACCACGCGGTCCTTGAAGGACCACGTCGGGTGGCAGACCGCGTCGTTCTTGAGGTAGAGCTCGCGGAGCCCCAGGGCCTCCCCGAGATTCCGCGCGCGGACCAGCGGTGTCAGCCCCACGTGGCGGCCGACGATCGGATCCCCGTCGAGCGGCAGGAGATCCCCGTAGCGCCAGATGCTGCGGGGCCCCGACTCGACGCGGGCCCTCGTCAGGACCGCGCGGATGGCCGGGTAGTCGTAGTCGATCTCGAGGGGGCCGAAGCAGTGCTCGCAGACGTGGACAGGGCCCTGCGGGACGCCGCGGCCACACTCGCGGCAGACGAGCCCTCGGACGTACGTCATGAGCCGGGTCCTCCGGGGATTTGAGCCCCACTCAACGAGAAAACGGGTCCCGACGCGGACCAGAGACATTTACCACGGGGCCCGGAAGGCGTCAACGAAACCCTCGCCCGTCGCTCTCGAGCAGGCTGAACCACCGGAAGCTCTCAAAGCGCCCCTTCGTGAAGAGGTAGTCTCGCCTCGTTCCCTCTTCCACGAAGCCGAGCTTCTGGAGGACCCTCACGGACGCGTCGTTGCCGGGCAGCACCCCGGCCTCGATCCGGTGGAGGCCCAGGACGGAGAACCCGTACCGGATGACCGCCGCGGCCGCTTCGGGCGCGAGGCCCCGGCCCCACCAGCGACGCCCGATCTCGTAGCCCAGCTCGGCATGGCGATGCTCGAAGTCGAACCGGAGCAATCCCACCGTGCCGATCACCTCACCGCGCTCGACCAGCTCGATCGCCCAGCGAACCGTCTCGCGCGCGGTCTGGCGCTGCTCGAGCCGCTCGAGCAGCGCTTGCGCGTCCGCCAGCGTCGTCAGGGTCGACACGTTGTGGTACCGCGTGACCTCAGGGTCTCCCAGGACGGCCAACAGAGCGGCCGCATCGCCGGGAACCGGCCCCCGGAGTCGGAGCCGCTCGGTTACCAGCTCGGGGATGCTCGTGGGCCACGCGGAATAGCCCGCACCGTCGCCCATGACGGCATCTTACGGCGGCCCGGGCCCCTCGAGGGGCTGGCGCGCTCGGGGTCGAGCCTCGGCCGGCGCCATGGTCCACCGCGCCTCTCGAGACACACCGAAGGGTTCGCCCGGCCCGCGTCGGGCGCGCGTCGCGACGAGACCCGCTCTCAGTCCAGGCGTTCTTTTCGCTCGATCGTGCAGAAGGTGCCGAACCCCGGCACGCCGACGCACACCCAGGCGCCAATCCCTCGTATCGGGGTCACCGTCACGTTCACCTCCAGCTTGATCGTCCGTCCGCTGACGAAGGTCTCGCCACTATCGGCAGCGGCAGCCAGGGCGGAGGCGATGATCGCCCGCCCGAAGGACTCGGCGGTGTGCGCGCCCGCGCTCAGCGTCTGGAGGTCTCGCTTGGTCACGTTTCCTTCGGCCATGGTCGGCTCCTTTCTGCGGTAGCCCCGGATGATCAGTGGGCGACGCGCCCGATGAAGCTGCGCGTGCGCTCCTCGCGCGGCGCGCCCAGCACCTGCTCGGGCGGGCCCTCCTCGACGATCACTCCCCCGTCCATGAACACGACGTGGCTCGCCACCTCACGGGCGAAGCGCAGCTCGTGGGTGACGATGATCGCGGTGCGGCCGCCGAGCGCCAGGTCACGGATTACGCGCAGCACCTCACCGGTCAGCTCCGGGTCGAGCGCCGAGGTCGGCTCGTCGAACAGCATGATGCGCGGGTCCATGATCAGCGCGCGCACGATCGCCACCCGCTGCTGCTGGCCCCCCGACAGCGTCGCCGGATAGGTTCCCGCCTTGTCGGCCAGGTTGACCTGGCGCAGCAGCGCCATCGCCTTGTCGACCGCCGCCTCGCGACTCCAGCCCAGCACGCCGATCGGCGCCTCGACGACGTTGCCCAGCACGGTCAGGTGCGGGAACAGGTTGAAGGACTGGAACACCATGCCGATGCCGGCGCGGTACTGCGCCACGCCGCGGGCGGACAGCCGCTGGCCGTCGCGCTCGATCCCGGCCGCGGTGATTGTCGCGTCCCCGACCCGGATCGCGCCGCTCTGGATGCGCTCGAGGTGGTTGATGCAGCGTACCAGCGTGCTCTTGCCCGAGCCGCTGGGCCCGATGAGCGCGGTGGTCGCGCGATCGGGCACGGTCAGGTCGATCCCGCGCAGAACCTCGAGTCGACCGAAGCGCTTGTCGACCTGCTCCAGCCGGATGACGGCGTCAGGCGACGGCATGCTGCCGCGTGTGGAAGTAGCTGGTCATCGGCAGCTTTCGCGACAGCCAGCGCACCAGCGTCGAGACCAGGAGGACGAGGACGAAGTAGACCAGCGCGACCATGGTGTAGACCGGCATCGGCAGGAAGGTCGCGCTCACGATCAGTCCGGCCTGGTACATGATGTCGGGCACCGCGATGATCGACACGATGCTGGTCGATTTGAAGCAGGTGACGAACTGGTTGAGGATGCCGGGCACCATGCGGATCAGGGCCTGGGGGATGACGATCCGCCGCATGAGGTGCCCGTAGGTCATGCCGAGGGACTGCGAGGCCTCGATCTGCCCCCGGTCGATGGACTCGATCCCGGCCCGGTACTCCTCGGCCAGGTAGCCGCTCGACTGCATCGCGAGCGCAATGGTCGAGCTGGTGAAGGCATCGAACTTCACGCCGATGATCTCCGGCCAGGCGTAGTGCACCCAGACCAGCTGGACCAGGATCGGGGTGTTGCGGCAGAACTCGACGAAGAGCAGCGCCGGCGCGCGCAGCACGCGGCTCTTCGCCAGCATGCCGAGGCAGGCGACCATGCCGAGCACCATCGCCAGGAGCATCCCGAGCACGGCCAGCACGATGGTCACCCGGATGCCGCTGACCAGCACGTCGCGGTACTCGACCAGCAGGTTCCAGAGGCGGATGAACGACACGGGCGGGTGGGTGGCGCGGGCCGTCCCCGCCGGGCCGGCGCGCGCGGCGCCGGCCCGTTGGGCGCGGACGGGCTAGTTCTTCTGGTAGGGGTTGGTCTTCGCCATGTAGACGTCGTACTTGGCCTGCACCAGCCCGTTGGCGGCGACGTGCGCCGAGTACATGTCCAGGAAGTCCTTCCACTCCTGGTCGCCGTAGCGCACCGCCCAGCCGACGTTGGCGTTACCGAAGTCCTCGCCCGGGAACGCCATCTTCGCCCAGGCCCCGTTCTCGGACACCTGCAGCCACCAGTTGATGTTGATGATCGGCAGGATGGTGACGTCGGTGTCACCCCGGCGCGTGGGCGCCAAGGTCTCGACGTCGGCCTGGATCTGCAGCGCCAGGAGCTGCGCCTTCGGGAACAGGCGCTTGGCGGTCTCGAACTCGCGCGAGCCCAGGCCGACCGCGATCTTGACGTCCGGGCGGTTGAGGTCGGCGACCTTGGTCAGGCCCTTGGTGTTGTCCTTGCGGATCACGGCGTTGAGGCCCTTGGCGCGGAACGGCCGCACGAAGGTGACCTCGAGGGCGCGCGGCGCGTTGTAGACGAAGCTCGAGCCGAAGAAGTCGCAGTCGCCGCGCTTGAGGGCGAGCACCGCGGTGTTCCACTGGACCTCGACCGGCTGGATCTTGACGTTCATCCAGGTGGCCAGCTCGTTGGCCAGCTCGACGAACGCGCCCAGCCACTCGCCCGTCTTCGGGTCCTTGTAGGACTCGGGCGAGCCCTGCGCGTAGCAGACCTTCATGAGGCCTTCCTTCTTCACCTTGGTCAGCGTCGAGGAGTCGGACTGCGCGTGCGCGCCGGTCGTCCCGGCGAGCAACAGGGCCGCCGCGATGCCGACGACGTGCCGCCTCTTCATCATCGTCTCCTCCTTGTTGGAAGCCGGGATCCTGAGCGTGGGTATCCTACCTCCCCGGACGACGGACGCGCAACGCCGCCGGGTCTCAGAAGCCGATGGCGCAGCCGTCCTGGCGGGGCTCCGAGCCGGCCGCCCAGACGCCGCCCGGCAAGGCCTGGATCGCCTGGGCGCCGCCAATCCCGCGATGGCCCCGGCGGACCACCTCGTGCCCCCACCGGGCGAGCGCGGCGCAGGTCGGCTCGGGCACGCCCTCCTCCACCACGACGCGCCGGCCCGCTTCCCACCAGAAGCGCGGGTGGTCGATGGCGCTCTGCACGTCGAGCCGGTAGTCGATCAGGTTGACGAGGAGCTGGAGCTGGCCCTGCGGCTGCATGAGCCCGCCGGTTACGCCCAGCACGGTCTCGACGGCGCCGTCGCGGAGCACGAGGCCGGGCATGAGGGTGTTGAGCGGCCGCTTCCCCGGCGCGAGCCGGTTGGGATGGGCGGGATCGAGCGAGAAGCAGGCGCCGCGATTCTGCATGACGAAGCCGAGCCCCTCGGCGACGTGCCCGCTGCCGAAGTCCGAATAGACGCTGTTGATGAAGGACACCCCGTTGCCCTCGGCGTCGACGACGGCCAGGTAGACCGTGTCGCCGCGCCCGCCGCCCAGGGCGGCCGGCGCCGCCGCCGTCCAGCCGTCGGGCCGGCGAGCCGCGGCCAGGAGCCGCGCCACCGGCACCTCGCCGAAGCGCGGGTCGGCGACGTGGTCCCGCGCCGCGACCATGCCCTGCTTCATGGCCTCGATCAGGAGATGCCAGCACTCCGGGGCCTCGCGGGGGTGGACCGCGAGATCGACGTCGCGGAGAGCGCGGAGCGCGACCAGGGTGGCCAGCCCCAGGCCGTTGGGCGGACACTGGAGCACGCGGCGGCCGCGGTGCTCGGCCTCGATCGGCTCGGGCCACTCCGCGCGGTAGTCGGCGAGGTCCCGGCGGTCGAGCAGGCCGCCCATCCGCCGCGCGTAGGCAACCAGGCGCTCGGCGATCTCGCCCCGGTAGAAGGCATCGGGCCCGCCCTCGGACAGGAGCCGGAGGCTACGCGCCAGGTCGGGCTGCACCAGGACCTCGCCGGCCCGGGGTGCGCGGCCGTCGATCAACAGGGTGCGCGCGGCCTCGGCATCGCGCCGGAGCCGCGCCTCGCTCAAGCTCCAGCTCAGGGCGTCGCCCGGCCCCACGGGGAAGCCCTCCTCGGCGTAGGCGATGGCGGGCTGGAGCACTTCGCGCAAGCTCAGCCGGCCGTGCGCCGACAGCATCTGCGCCCAGCCGTCGACGCAACCGGGCACCGTCCAGGACAGCGGGCTGTCGGCCGGCACGGCGTCGAGCCCGCGCCCCTGGTAGCCCTCGAGGGTGGCCGTGGCTGGCGCCGGGCCGCTGGCGTTGAGCGCGCGCACCCGGCGCTCCTTCGCCAGATAAATCAGGGCGAAGGCGTCGCCCCCCAGGCCGGTCTGGTAGGGATTGACGACGCCGAGCACCGCGGCCGCCGCGACGGCGGCGTCGATGGCGTTGCCGCCGCCGAGCAGCATGCGCATGCCGGCCAGGCTCGCCAGCGGCTGGGCGGTGGCGATCAGCCCGCGCCGGGCCAGCACCGGCGAGCGCCGCGAGTTGAACGCGAGGACGTTGTAGCCGGACGGGGTCGTCACCCGCTCAGGCGAAGATGTCGGCCACCAGGTCGCCGGTGGCGACCGACTGGTTGCCGACCCAGCTGAGCGCCGGGAAGGTCATGACGTAGCCGTCGGACGGCATGCGGATGACCTCGAGCTCGACGCCGAAGACGTCGCGCGTGCGCGCGATGACGGCGCCGGCCCGGAGGTGCACGCCGCACTCGACCTCGAAGCTGATGAAGCCGCCCCGCTCGGCGCGGATCGTCGGCAGGCCGTGATGCTCGCCGGGAAGCACCAGGAGCCCGCGCTGGGGCTCGATGGCGCCGTCGACCAGGCCGAGATGAATCAGCAGGTTCCGAGTGCCGCGGAGCGCCGCCGCCACGGTCGGCTCGTCGAGCGTCCGCGCCATCGGCATCTCCACCATGAAGGCGGGCTTGCCGGCGTCGAGGCACGCTCCAGCCAGGCACAAGGGGTTGGGGGCGGTCGTGATCAGGGTCAGGCCGAAGGCGCGCGCCATCGCCACGCTCCGCGCCCAGGCGGGCGTGCCGACCGCCTCCTGCCGGCCGCCGCGGTAGAGAAAGCAGAACGGCATGGCCGGATAGCCGACCGCGTGCAAGTCGACCGCGCAGTCGGCCTGCTGGACGATCTCGGTCCACAGGAAGTGGGCGATCCGCTGGGTCAGGCTGCCGCGCGGATCGCCGGGGAAGAGCTTGTGCAAGTCGCCCGCGTAGGGCACGCCCTCGCGGGCGGCGTAGTGGGGCGCCACGCGAGTGGCGAACTGGTGCGCCAGCATGTTGGCGAGCGGCACCGCGATCACCGCGCCCCTGAGGCGCCCCGGCTCCAGCTCCGAACGCAGCCGGCGCAGCATCTCCACCGAGTAGCTGGTCTCCTGGCCGTGCGCTCCGGCGTGCAGGTAGACCACCGGGCCGTCCTCGCTGCCGTTGGCGATCCAGACCGGAACCTGCACCGGGGTGACGCCGTCGGCCAGCTCGCCGAGCCGCACCAGACCCTCGGCCGTGCCGCCGCGCGGCGCCCGGAGCGGGCCGACCGTCAGGGGCCCGGGCATCAGCGGTCTCCCCCGCCCGGGGTCCGCGGCACCACCTCAGGGTCCACCGGCGAGCGCGGTCGCTCGCCGCGGGCCAGGCGCACCGCCTCGCGCGCCGCCTCCACGGTGACGCGCTCGCGGGACTCCTCGGAGTACCAGGCCACGTGCGGGGTCAGGATCACGTTGCCGAGGGCGAGGATCGGGTCGTCCGGCAGCGGTGGCTCGGGGTCGGTGACGTCGAGCCCGGCCCCTGCCAGACGCCCCTCGCGCAGCGCGGCCACCAGCGCCGGCTGGTCGATCACGGCGCCCCGCGCGGTGTTGATCAGGAACGCGCCCGGCTTCATGAGCCCGAGCTCGCGGGCCCCGATCAGGCCCCTGGTCTCCGTGGTCAGCGGGACGTGGATCGACACCACGTCGGCACGGCGCAGGAGCTCTGGCAGCGCGACCTGCTCGACACCCTCGGCCGCCACCGGCCGCCGCGCATGGGCCAGTACCGTCATGGCCAGCCCGCGGGCCTTGGCGGCGAGCAGCCGGGCGACGTCGCCGAAGCCGACCAGCCCGAGGGTCTGGCCGGCCAGGCGGTGGCGCGGCACCGCGCCCCGATAGCTCCAGCCGCCCGCCCGCACGTGGCGATCGAAGGCGAGCAGCCCCCGGGCCCAGGCCAGCATCAGAGCGAGCACGTGGTTCGACACCTCGTCCCAGTTGGCGTCGCGCACGTTGGCCACCCAGATCCCGCGGCGTGTGGCGGCCGCGACGTCGATGTTGTCGACCCCCTTGCCGAAGTGCACCACGCCGCGGCAGCGGGGCCAGGCGGCCAGGACCCGGTCGGTCACCGGGCAGTGCTGGTTGATGACGGCATCCGCATCGCGCCCGAGCCGGATTGCCTCGTCCTCGTCGCGACACTGGCCGATCACGAGCTCGACGCCGGCCTCGGCCAGCACCCGCTCGGCGCCGGCGATGTCGTGGTAGTGGTGGTCGGTGATGACTGCCCTCATCCACGGCACTCTAGGCCAGGGCAAAAATCGGTGTCAATCGGCGTCCGCGTAGACGCGGGCCGGCATGCTAGCGTGAGGGCCACGCGCAACGCAGCGCGACGGACACCCGGACCAGGGAGACAGCCAGGTGATCAAGCGACTGACGGTGATGACGCGGAAGCCGGGCCTGAGCCCGGCCGAGTTCGCCGACTACTGGACCCGGGTCCACGCGCCGCTCCTGGCGTCCCACCCCGCGGTCAAGCGCCTGGTGCTCAACGTCACCACGGAGTTCGTCCGCTTCTCGGTGCGCAACGAGGACCCGGATGACACGCTGCGCTCGACCATCCTCACCCGGACGCCCGACGGCTTCGTCGAGCTGTGGTTCGACGACCGCGAGTCGATGGAGGCAATGTACCACTCCGAGCACACCCGGAAGCTGGTCGCCGACGCCGAGAACTTCGTGGGCGCGATCGCCACCTTCGTGGTGGAGGAGCGCGTGATCAAGTAGGTCCGGCCCGCCGGAGCGAGAGACGGCGGCCTCCGCAGGGGTCAATAGTAGGATGCCCCCATGAGGGCCCTGCGGCGCGAGGCGCCGCTCCTGCTGCTCCTGGTCTACGGCGGCGCCTTTGCCTACGCCGCATTCGGCCGTGGCGTCCCCGCGTTCGACGATCATCCGGGCCAGCTCTTCCGCCTCTGGCACGCGCTCGACCGCTCCTTGCCCGCGGCCGCGTGGACCGCGGACTGGAGTCCCGACTGGTGGGGCGGCTACCCCGAGCTTCAGTTCTATCCGCCGGGGTTCGCGCTGGTGGGCGCCGCGATCCGCGCGCTGCTCCTCTGGCGCCCCTCCGTCGAAACGGTCTACCGAGTTCTCTGCGCGGTCCTCCTACTGGCGCCGGGCGTCACGACGTACGCGCTGCTCGCCCGGGTGATCGGCGACCGATGGCTCGCGCTTCCGCCGGCGTTTCTCGCCCTCGTCCTGTCCGCCGATCTCCACGGCGGCGTGGAAGCCGGCCTCCGCTGGGGGTCGCTCACCACCCGGCTCGGCCTGGCCTGGCTGCCGCTCCTGGCGCTGGCGCTCCGGCCCTGGGTCGAGGCCGGCCGGCTGCCTCGCTGGGCGCCACCCCTGGCCGCCCTCGCGATCCTGTCCCACCCGTCCATGCTCCCGCCGGTGGCAGCGATCCTCGGCCTCGCGGCGGGCTTGGCCCTCCTGGCGCGGCCCGGGCGGCACACCCTCGTCCAGGCGGCCGCGACCGCCGGCTTCGCCCTCGCCCTCACTGCCTTCTGGAGCCTGCCCTTCACCGTCCGTCGCGCCTGGGTCATCCCGCTCGCCTGGGGCGACCTTTCGCTCGGGCTCCCCGGAGACTTGCCGGGCCGGCCGGTCCTCCTGGCACTCGGCATGGCGGCGCTGTCGGCGTGGGTGGCGGTGGCGCTCCGCCGGCGGCCGTTCGACGCCCTCCTCGCCGCGCTGCCGCTCGTGCTCGTGGCGGCGTTCGCCGGTGACCTCTGGCTCTTCCGGCGCGGCTGGTCCGCGATCGAGCCCCAGCGCCTGCTGGACGGGATCGTCCACGCCTCGATCTGGGCCGCCGGTCTCGGGGCCGGCGTGATCGTCGAGCGCATCGTCCCCGCGCGCGCCGACCCGCGGGCCCGCCCGATCCTGGTGCTGGCGGTGATCGCGCTCGCGGCGATCCTGCCGGACCGGGAGGCCCGGACGCCGACGGTCGCCCTCTGGCCGGCGGCGGGCGCGTGGCCGACGCTGGAGGAGGTGACGCGCCGCCATCACCTCGATCGCCTCTGGACCGCCCTCCGAGGCGGCTCGGACCGCGTCCTCTTCCTCACGTCGTCGCTCAGGCTCGACGACAGCCGCGAGTGGTACGCTCCCCACAGCCACGTCACGAGCCTCACGCCGCTGCGCGCCGGACGCGAGATCGTGCACGGCACGTTCACGCACCCCTCGCCGGTCGCCTCTCGCTTCTACACCGGCCAGTCCACGCCGCCAGCACGCCTCGTGACCTTGGCCGAGCGCCTCGACGGCCGCCTCCTGCTCGGCGAGCCGTGGGAGCGCCTGTCGCCGGCGGCCTTCGATCGATTCGCGCGAAGGCTCCGCGTCGGCACCGTCGTCGTGCCGTCGGCCGACGCGGCGCGAGCCCGCTTCCTCGGCCCCGCCTACCAGCCCGCCGGCGAAGCGGCAGGCTTCGCGCTCTTCGAGCGGCGCGACCGGCCCTGGCCGCGCGTCGAGCGGATCACGTGGCGTCGATACCGCGTCCTCGTCTCCCCGACCGGCGGCGTGTGGATCCCGACCGGAATCCCGGCCTACCCGCTCTGGCGCGTCAAGAGCGCGACGGGCAGGCTCGAGACGCGGGTGGACGACTGGGGGCTCCTCGAGCTCCGCGTCCCCGTCGACCTCTTCGAGGCGGAGCTCGTCTATTCGGAGGGCTGGCTCGAATGGACGGCTCTCGTGCTGAGCGTGGTCGGCGCCGGGATCTGGATCGCGTGGGCCGTCCGCGCGGGCGGGCCCGGCGCCGCCCGCGTCAGACGAGCGGGTCGTAGCTGAAGTACTGGGCGGAGCTCTCGAGCGGCACCAGGTGGTGCCCGAGCGTCCCGGGGAAGGTCTCGGCCAGGCGCTCGGGAGTCCAGCCGTCGCCGTGGTGGATCGACCGGACCGGCCGCGGCTGGGAGAAGAGGAAGATCTCCCTGCCCCGCACCCCGAAGATCTGCCCGGACACACCCGCGGCATCGTCGGACGCGAGGTACACCGCCAGCGGCGCGACATCCCGGGGCGACATCTGCTCGAGCTTGGCGACCCGCGCCTTCTGCTCGGGCGTGTCCGTCGGGATCGTCCCGATCAGGCGCGTCCAGGCAAACGGCGAGATGCAGTTCGCCGTGACGTTGTAGCGCGCCATGTCGAGCGCGGTCACGCGCGTCAGCCCGACGATCCCGAGCTTCGCGGCCGCGTAGTTCGCCTGCCCCACGTTGCCGACCAGACCGGACGTCGACGTCATGTTGACGAACCGTCCCCAGCGCTGCTCCCGGAAGCGCGGCGCGGCGGCCCGGGTCAGGGCGAAGGCGCCCTTCAGATGCACGGCGATGACCGAGTCCCACTCCTCCTCGGTCATGTTGAAGATCATCCGGTCGCGCACGATCCCGGCGTTGTTGACGACCACGTCGACGCGCCCGAAGTGGTCGATCGCGGTCTCGACGATCCGCTGGCCGCCCGCCATCGTGGTCACCGACTCGTGGCTCGGAGCGGCCTGGCCACCCGCCGCCTGGATCTCGCGCACGACGTCGTCCGCCGGCGACGACGCGTGGCCGCTGCCGTCGGCGGCGCCCCCCAGGTCGTTCACGACGACGCGGGCGCCGGAGGCGGCCATCAGGAGGGCGATCTCGCGCCCGATTCCCCGCCCGGCGCCCGTCACGACGACCACGCGACCCTCCAGGAACCGGGCGGTCACGGCGCCACCTCGATGGTTCCCGCCGCGTCCTCGCCCGAGATCTCCCCGATCTGGACGGCCTCCTCCACGCCCTTCGCGGCCAGGGCTCGCAGCAGGGCCGCGCCGTCCGGCGTGGCAAGGAGGAGCCCGCCCGATGTCTGCGCGTCCCCGATCACCGCGCGGAGCGGCTCGGGAAGACTCGGATCCCACTGGACCGTCTCGGCCACCGCTTGCAGGTTCCGTTTGGTCCCGCCGGGGACGAGGCCCGCCTCGGCGAGCGCCACCACGTCCGGAAGCAGCGGGATCCGCGCCACGTGGAGCCGGGCACGGACCTTGGACCCCCGGGTCATCCCCCTGAGGTGCCCGAGGAGGCCGAAGCCCGTGACGTCGGTGGCCGCGTGGATCGGGACCGTCGACGCGGCCTCCGCCGCCGCACGGTTCAGACGGGCCATCGTGGCGACGGCCGCCGTCACCGCCCGCTCCGGCGCCTTGGCCTGCTTGATCGCCGTCGAGATGATGCCGGTCCCGAGCGGCTTCGTCAGCACGAGCGCGTCCCCGGGCCGGGCGCCGACGTTCCGCCAGAGCCGCGCGGGATTGACCAGGCCCACGACGGCGTAGCCGGCCTTGGGCTCGGCGTCGTCGATCGAGTGGCCCCCGACGACGCTCACGCCGGCCTCCTGCGCCTTCTCGGCCCCGCCGCGCAGGATCTCGCCGAGCACGGTCATCGGCAGCTTGTCCCGCGGAAAGCCCACGATCGAGAGCATGGCGATGGGGCGCCCGCCCATCGCGTAGACGTCGGACAGGGAGTTGGCCGCCGCGATCTGCCCGAAGGTGTAGGGATCGTCGACGATGGGCGTGAAGAAGTCCACCGTCAGCACGAGCCCGAGCGCGTCGGTGAGCCGGTAGACCGCCGCATCGTCGCACGTCTCCGGCCCGACCAGGACGTTCGGGTCGACGATCGGCGGCAGCATCCGCAGCACCTGGGCCAGATCCTCCGGCCCGAGCTTGCAGGCTCAGCCGGCCCCGTGGGAGAGCGTCGTCAGACGAATCGCCGGGTCCATCCGTGAGTCACCTCCTCTCGGAAGCGAGTCCGCGTCAGTCTTGAGACGCGGCGGCGCGGCGGGACGATGCTGGATTATAGGGGGGCGCCGGAAACCGGGTCAAACGCGGCTCCGGTGCTCCTCGAGCCCCCGGATGAGCGCCGCGCCCAGGATGAACACGGTGGCCGAGTAGTAGACCCACATCATGAGGGCGATCGTCACGCCGAGCGACCCGTACACCGCGCTGTACACCCCGGCCCGCTCGATGTACCAGCGGAAGGCCTGCTTGGCCAGCTCCCAGAGCACGGCCGTCGCCAGGCCTCCGATGACCACGCTCCCCCACCGGATGCGGCGGTTCGGCACGAAGCGGAAGATCATGACGAAGAGCGCGGTGTCGATAACGACCGTCAGCGCGAGCCCAAGCCAGTGGAGCGCGACCGGGACGAGGGGGCCCCGCCCGGCCAGGAGGGCGAGCCCGCGGACCCACGCGAAGGCCCCGGTGACACCGATGCTCACCAGGAAGCCCACCGTCAGGGACAGGATCATGCCCAGGTCGAACAGCATCCCGTGGATCAGGCCCCGGCCCTTGTGCTGGAACACGCGGTTCAGCACGAGGCGGGTCGCGGCGAACAGCTGGGAGGCGAAGAAGAGCAGGATGAGGGTGCCGACCAGGCTCGTCACCCCCCGCGCGTCGATCACCGCCCGGAGCGCGACCTCCATCTCGGCCTGGTAGACCGGAAGGAGCGACCCCAGCCGGTCGACGACCTCACGCAGCACCATGTCGTCGGAGATCAGGAACGCGCTGCCGGCGATCACCAGGAGCAGGAACGGCACGATGCAGATCACCACGTAGAAGGACAGCCCCGCCGCCAGGAAGAAGCCGTCGTGCTCGAAGAAGTAGCGGAAGGCGCTCCGGACCGGCGCCCCGACCGGGCGCGGCGGCGCGGCCTGGGCGGGCGGGTCGGTCGTGGGCGCGGGCGCCGGGTCGGCCACTACTGGCGTGCCCGGGCCTCCCGCGGCAGCCAGGCGAGGGAGTCTTCCGTCTTGCCCGAGGGCCGGTACTCGAGCCCCACGTAGCCGTCGTATCCGGCCCGCTCGAGCGCCGACAGGACGTTCGCGTAGTGGATCTCTCCCGTGCCTGGCTCGTACCGCCCGGGCACGTCGGCGATCTGCACGTGCCCGATCCAGGCGAGGTTCCGGACGAGCCCGTCGATCAGCTGTCCTTCCATGCGCTGGAGGTGATAGCAATCGAACTGGAAGCGCACGTTCGGCTCTCCCACCTCCCGGACGATGTCGAGCCCGATCTCGAGCCCGTCGAGGAAGTACCGCGGGCTCTCCCAGGTGTTGAGCGTCTCGACCAGGAGCGTGATGCCAGCGTCTCGGGCCAGCGGCGCGGCGCGCTTGAGGTTCTCCACCGCCGTGCGCCGGAGCATTCGCGCGGGGACGCCCGGCGGGCGATTGCCCGCGAGGACGTTCAGCCGCCGGCAGCCCACCTGCTTCGCCACCGCCACCGCGCCCTCGATCGTGGCGTGGAGGTGGTCCCGGCGGGCGGGATCGCACAGGTACCCGCGGTCGCCGGCCGCAAAGTCGCCGCCCTCGGGGTCGAAGAGCACCAGCTCGAGGCCGTGCCGCTCGAGCTCCCGCTCGACGGCGCCCGCGTCCACGGTGTGGATGAAGAGGAACTCGACCGCCCGGAAGCCCGCGGCGGCGGCGCGCTCGAAACGCTCGAGGAAGGGCACCTCGTTGAACAGCATGGTGAGGTTGGCGGCGTAACGGATCATCGGCGGACGGTCTCCTCGACGGGGGGCGGGTGGACCATTGCCGGACGGCTGCCGGCGGGAGTCAGGGACCGCGGCGCGCGAGCGACTCGGCGTTCTCGGACGCCAGACGGCGCGCGACATCCGGCGGAAGCTGGCCGAGCCAGGCGCGGGCAGCGGCCTGGGTGTCGACGTAGCTCCCCCAGCGCGAGGACACCCAGGTGTCGGTTCCCACCATGAAGCGATCGGGATGACGCAGGAAGAGCTCCCGCCACGCCGGGTCGAGCTGCCCCCCGGGGGCGACGTCCGACCGGAGCGCGAGCTCGACGAAGAGCTGCGGCGACGCGGCGACGAGACGTCCCACCTCGTCCGGCCCCGAGCTCATGCCCGCATGGGCCCAGAGCACCCGGACTCCCGGAGCGAGCCCGACGAGGATCTCGATCGCTTCCGCGTCGCAGTGACAGTGGAGGAAGAGCCCGTGACGCGCTGCCAGGTCCGCCACCTGCCGAACGACCGGCGCCTGGGCATCGCTCCCCGTGAGATGGAACTCGCCGATCCCCCGGTAGATGGGGCGCGCGAGCCGCTGCTCGAGATACGGCACCACGGTAAGGTCCAGGTGCCAGGTCGTGAGCTCGCCCGGCTGGCGGTACGGGCGCAGCACCGGGACGATGCGGTCCGGCGCCGCCTCGTAGAGGCGGACCGTCCCCTCGTCGGGCGTGCTCGAGACGAAGCCGCGCCGCACCGACGCCTGGTCCATCAGGACGATGATGGCCGCGGGGCCGTGATCCGGCCAGCTGTTCGCGCTGTAGTGGAGGTGGGTGTCGACGAGCGGGAGGTCCTGGGCGCCCGCCGCGGCCGCCGCGGCCAGGACGGCGCCCGCGGCCACGCCGGCCACGCGTCCGAGCGGCAGCCACATGGCCCAACTATAGCAAAGCCCGGAGCGCCTCCGGCCCCGAGAGAGCGCGGCCCCCGGGGATCGCCCGGGGGCCGCGGTACGTGGCGAGGCGTGAGCCCGCCAGCGCTGCTGCCGGACGCGTCAGGCGGCCTTCACGGCCTTGGCCTGGTCAGCCGCGCCCTCGATCTGGATGGCGACCTTGCGGGGCGCGAGGGCCACCGGGGTCGGCATCGTCAGGTCGAGCATGCCGTTGGAGAACCTCGCCTGCACCTTGGCCGGATCGATGCCGCCCGGGAGCGCGAGGGTGCGCTCGAACGAGCCGTACGCGAATTCACGGACATACCGGCCGTCGGTCGTGTCTTCCCTCGTCGCCTTCCGCTCGCCCCGGATCGTCAGGTGGTCCTCCAGGACCGACACCTCGACGTCCTTCGGGTCGACACCCGGAAGCGCCACGCGCACATGGATCTGGCCGTCCTTGGTGTAGCTCTCGATCGCCGGCCACCAGTCCACGGGGCCCGCCTCGGGCCTGTGGGCCGTCGGCCTTCCTTCCGGACCGACGAGCCGGCCGATCAGGTCGTCGAGCTCCCGGTGCATCTGGAACACGGAACCGAATGGAGACCACCGCGTCAACTCAAACATGAAATGAACCCTCCGTCGTCGTCGTCTTCCGGGCGCCCATGCGCCCCGGGACCGTCCCCGGTCCCACCTCTTCACGTAGCAGGCGCGGGCGTCCTGTCAAGCCAGCGGGCGCCGGCGTCGAGAACGGGAGGGTGTCCGGAGTCGGACGCTACTGCGGCGTGCGGGAGACCGGCTAGCCCGAAGGCGCGTCACCCGAGCCCCGGCGCTCGAGCGCATAGAAGGCGGACCGGTCCTGGGCCAGGACCTCGACCCGCTGGACCCGGTCCTCGCGCATCACCTCGAGCTGCACTCGCTCCCCCGGCCCGTGGCGCCAGAGGGCGGCGTAGAGCGCCCGGCGGCTCGAGATCTCCTCGTCGTCGACGCGGAGGATCACGTCGCCCTCCTGGAGACCGGCCCGCTCACCGGGCCCGTCGGGAACCAGGCCGGCGACGATCAGCCGCTCGTCGATCGCGTGCGGGAAGATGCCGATCCACGCCCTGCGCTGCCGGCTGGCGACATGCCCGTACTGGACCAGCTCCGCGCGGTGGCGGGTGAAGTACTCGACCGGGATGGCCAAGGACTCGCGGCCGATGCCTTCCAGATTGAGGGACACCACGCCCACGACCGATCCCCGGAGGTGGAACAGAGGCCCTCCGCCGAACCCCGGGTTCGCGACGTTCGACACGATGCCTCGCTCGAGCACGTACTCCCAGTACGCCTCGAACTCCCCGAGGTCGGTCACGAGCCCCCCCGCGACGCGCCGGTCCGTCGGACCCGTCGCGGCGATCACGAACACGGGGGCGCCCGGCGCCAGGTCCTCGGAGGAGGCGAGCGTGGCCGCGGGGAGGCCGGCTGCCGCCACCCGGAGCAGCGCGAGTCCGCTGTCGAAGTCCTGCGCCACGACGCGCGCGTCCAGGCGGCGCCCGTCCGTCAGGCTGACGCGGATCCGGCGGGCCCCCATCACCACGTAGTTCACCGTCAGGAGCAGGCCCCCGGAGTCGACCACCACCGCGGACCCCATGCGCTCGGTCCCCAGGATGCGCGCGGAAGGATGGGCGGCCGCGACCCGGGCGGCCACGTGGGCGGTCACCGGCAGGAGCGACTGGACGAGACCGACCGGGGCGTCCACCGAGCTACGCCCCGACCCGGCGGAGGAGCCGCTCGATGACCGGCACCTCGGCGATCTTGTCCGGCGCCAGCGCCTCTCGGTACAGGCCAGAGGGCCGCGGGAACGCCGGCCGGAGGACCATCAGCCCGTCCGGGGTGACGATCACGTCGACCGGGATGTCATGACGCTGCATCTCGAGGGCCTGCGGAAGGATCTGCACGGGATGGACCGTCGTGACGATCGGCGTGCGCGAGCCGGCACGCCCGGCTTCGACGAGGAGGCCGTACTCGAGGTCAGAGAACCCACCGCCCTTCCCCACCCGCGCGCCCCGCGCGTTCACCCCGACGGCGCCGCAGACGATCAGGTCGATGGGAGGCATGGACTCGATCCCGACCGGCCTCCCCAGCCGCTCCGCCCCCCGGATCGAAGCCGCCTGGAGGGCCCGCTTGCCCAACCGGGCCGGATCCAGCTCGAGGAAGCACTCGAGGCTCCGGAGGCGCGGCACGGGCATGTAGACGACCTTGCCCGCGCGGAGCGCCATCCGGCGAACCGGGAGCTGTGGCGCGTCGGGATTGATCTTGACCGCGCGGGCCTCCCGCCACGCGCGCAACTCCTGGAGGTGAAGCGCGGCGCGCTCGGCTCCGACGAAGTTGGGGATTCGGCCGACGGTCCCCGGGAACCGCCCGACGCCGCGAATCTCCATCTCGCGCCAGATCCGGGCGCGTGCCTCGCTCTTCGACAAAAGCTGGGTACCGTCGGGCACGGCGAGCTCGGCGGATCAGGGCCCGCCGCGCCTGCGCGGGCTCACGCGCCAAAAGCGCACCGGCCGGCGAGGCGAAGCGGCATTGCGGAGTGACGCGGAATCGATCCGCGCGTCGGAGGCGTCGACCACGCGGCGACTCTAGATCGCGCTGGCGCCAGTGTCAACGGTCTCGGAGGGTAACCCTGACTTATGAGTGACCGCGCGGTCTCGACCGGTGGCGATGTCTTGCGCCAGGTGCGTTCGCCCCTACAATGCGCGTGTGGCGCGCGCCGACGATTCTGCCGAGCCCTCCCGCCTCCCGGCCCAGCCCGACGGCCGGGACCCCTGGCGCGTGTTCCGGTTCATGGACGAGTTCGTCGTGGGGTTCGAGGCCCTCGCGTCGGTCCCGGCGCCCGTCGCCGTCTTCGGATCCTCCCGCGCGCGGGCCGGCGACAGGACCTACGAGCTGGCCGAGCGGATGGGACGGCTCCTTGCCCAGCGTGGCTTCACCGTCGTGACCGGTGGAGGGCCCGGCGTCATGGAGGCGGCGTGCAAGGGCGCGCTCGAAGCCGGGGGGCTCACGGTCGGGCTCAACATCGACTTGCCGAGCGAGCAGGCGCCGAATCCCTACCTCAGCAAGCTGATCAGCTCCCGCTACTTCTTCGTTCGCAAGGTGCTCTTCGTCAAGTACTCGGTGGGATTCGTGATCGCCCCCGGCGGCTTCGGCACGCTCGACGAGCTCTTCGAGGCGGTGACCCTCGTCCAGACGCGCCGCTCGCCGCCGTTCCCGATCGTCCTCCTCGACATCGCGTACTGGCGAGGCCTCGTCGACTGGCTCCGCGACACGGTCGCCGCGCACGCCGCGATCCGTCCCGACGACCTCTCGCTCCTCCGGCTAGCCGACACCCCGGAAGAGGTCCTCGCGCACCTGGCCCTGCCGGGCGACTGCTGAGGCGGCCCGCGGGGCGCCGCGGAAGGCGGCACTCCGCTTCCGAGCCGGTGGGCCGACCGCTACGACTCGCCGACCTTCGGACCCGGGCGCGTCCCGCCCCGCCGTGAGCGGAAGTCGCCGGCGCGGTCAGAGACCCAGGCTCAGCTGGGCCCCGGTGAGTCGGCGAGCCGGGGGTCCGGAGGCCTCCGCCGGGGCGTCCGGGCGGGCCGGCGGCGCCACCGGGCGATCGGCCACGCCGTAGCGCGCGCGGAGGTCGTCCACGGTGGCGCCCAGGCTCTTCTCGACGCCGGCCGGCGCGCGGGCGCCCGGATAGAGACGCCGGTACAGCGGGATCAGCTCCGGCGCCTCGGCGCGCAGAAAGCCGTCGAAGTGCTCGCGCACTCCCGGCTCGAGGTGCAGCACCCCTGACCCGACGAAGTTGGCCCCGTGCTCGGCAGCCCCTCGGACGACCGCCTCGAGGTTCGCGCGGTCCGTCGTCAGGCCCGGTACGATCGGCGCCAGCAGGACGCCGACCGGGATACCCGCCGCCGCGAGCGTCGCGACGGCCCGGAGTCGCTGGTGCGGCGGCGCGGTGCCCGGCTCGAGCCGCCGCCAGAGGTCGCGATCGAGTGTCGTGAGGCTCACGCAGACCGACACCCCGCCGCGATCGCGCACGGCCGCCAGGACGTCGACGTCGCGAATCACCATGGGCCCCTTCGTAACGACGCTCGCGGGTGTCCGCGCCTCCGCCAGCGCCTCGAGGAGGCCGCGCGTCAAACGATAGCGCCCCTCGATCGGCTGATAGGGGTCGGTGGCCGTCCCCACCGCGACGAGCTCACGCCGCCACCCGGGGCGCGCCAGCTCGGCCCTCAGGACGGCCACGGCGTTGACCTTGACGAGGATCACGCCGGTGAAGTCCTCGCCGACGCCCAGGTCGAGATAGGCATGGTAGCGACGCGCGAAACAGTAGTGGCAGCCGTGCACGCAGCCGCGGTAGGGGTTCGCGCTCCAGCCGAACCCCATGCCGCGCACCGCGTTCAGGACGCTCTTCGCCTGCGTCTCGACGTAGCGCGTGGGCATGAGGCACTATACATCTGATGATATCCACGCGCCACACCATAGACGCGGGACGTGGGCAGATGGGACGAGGACCAACTATCAGGGGGAACGCGAAGGCGTGGCAGGCGATGCGGCGCCGAGCCGCCGAACGACCGTTCTAGCGGTAGTTGCCCCGCCCGCCGCCCCCGCCAGGGCCGCGACGATCGTCCCGCGGCCCGCGCCCCGGAGGCCGGCCGCCGCCACCCCCGCCGCCCGCCTGGGAGCGAGCCTGGTCGACCACGAGGTTCCGGTCGCGGAAGACCCGGCCGTTCAGCTGCTCGACCGCCCGGGCCGCCTCCTCGGGGGTCGACATCTCGACGAAGCCGAATCCGCGCGGCCGGCCCGTGAACTGGTCGGTGACGATCCGCACCGACTGCACGGTCCCGGCCTGCTGGAACAGCTCGCGGATGTCCTCCTCGGTGGCCTGGTAGGACAGGTTCCCTACGAAGAGCTTGGACATCGGTCACCTCCGGCCTGGGACGGAGATAGAAACGCCCCCGAAGAGGCGCGCCTCTTCGAGGGCCGGCACGGACGATCGAGCGCGTCGATCAAGGAGAGCCCCGTGGAGTGCGACGAACGTACTCGGGGCCCGGGACCAGTGTCAAGCGGATTCCCGTCCGGGCTAGAGGTAGACGCCCCGGCTGGCCCCCCCATCCACCGTGACCGACGCCCCCGTGATGAAACCCGCCCGCTCGGAGGCGAGGAACACGACCAGATCCGCGACGTCTTCGGGCCGCCCGATGCGCCCCAGCGGCTGCTGCCGCGCGGCCTCCGCACGGAACGCCTCGATGGACTTTCCTTGCGCCTGGGCCTGCTGGGCGACCAGACGGTCCCACCGCTCGGTCGCCGTCGCCCCCGGGCTCACGGCATTGACCAGGATCCCGTCCGGGGCCCCGAGGTCGGCCAGCGCCCGGGTGAAGTTGATCAGCCCGGCGTTGGCGATGCCGCCCGCCATGTAGGTCGTGGCCGGGTTTCGGGCCGCCGCGCCGATGACGTTCACGATCCGCCCCCAGCGCCCGGCACGCATGGCGGGGATCGCCACCTGGGCCATCCGCACGTACCCGAGGATCTTCAGCCGCCAGTCGTCCGCCCACTGCTCGGCCGCCGTCGTCAGGAAGTCCCCGCCGCGGATGGCGCCGGCGTTGTTCACGAGGATCTCGAGCCGGCCGAACCGCGTCACGACGGCGTCCACGACCCGGCGCGGCGCGTCGGGCTCCGTGAGGTCGGCGGCCACGGTCAGCACCTCGGCGCCCTTCGATCCCAGCGCGTCCGCCGTCTCTCTGAGGGCCTCCGCCCCTCGCGCGGCGATCGCGACGCGACAGCCCTCGCTAGCGAGCCCGGCGGCGACGGCGCGGCCGATCCCCTTCGAGCCCCCGGTCACCAGCGCTACCCGTCCTGCGAGTCCGAGCTCCACTGTGGCCCTCCTTTCCGGTTCGTTACCCTGCCCCGATCGCGTGGCGTGCCGCATGCTCCCCGGCGAGCCGGCCGAACACGGCCCCCGCCATGAGCCCGGTGCCGCCGGGGTAGTTCTCGTAGAAGAGGCCGCCCACGAGCTCCCCGGCCGCATGGAGGCCGGGAATCGGCCGGTCCTCGGTGTCGAGCACCTCGGCGCGCGGGCTCACCCGGACGCCGCCGAACGTGAACGTGATGCCGCACGTGACGGCGTAGCCGACGTAGGGCGGCGTGTCGAGCGGGAGCGCCCAGTTTGACTTGGGCGGCGCGACGCCCCGGGTGCCCTTCCCGTCCAGCACCGCGGGATTGAACTCGCCGGGCTCGACCCCCCTGTTGTAGGCCTCCACGGTCCGCACGAGGCCTTGCGGATCGATCTCGAGCCTCTTGGCCAGCTCCTCGATCGTCCCCGCTTCCGCCTTGGTCACCTCGCGGATCCGGTACTCCTCGCGCAGGATCGGCACGACCTTCTGGTCGAAGAGCTGGAAGGCGAGCCGCTGCGGCTGGCGGAGGATCTCCCGTCCGTACTTCGCGTAGGTGTAGTTCCGGAAGTCGGCGCCTTCGTCGACGAACCGCTCGCCCCGGACGTTCACGATGAGCCCGAGCGGATACGAGTGCTTCTGGAACATGTCGCCGACCCGGCGGTCCCCGAACGGCGGGGATCCGGCGTCCCAGGCCACCGCATGGCAGCCCGACCAGTTGCCATGCGCCTGGGCGCCCGCGTCGAGCGCCATGCGAATCCCCTCGCCCGTGTTGTGCCGGGTGCCGCGCACGCGGGCGAGATCCCAGCCCGGGCCGAGATACCGCGCCCGCCACTCGGGGTTCGCCTCGAAGCCGCCCGAGGCGAGGACCACCGATCGGGCGCTCACCTCGAACGGACCGTCCGGCCCGCGGCCGGCCAGACCCCGAATCCCGCCGCGGCCGTCGAGGAGAAGCCCCGCCGCCCTGGTCCCGTAGCGCACCTCGACTCCCAGCCGCTCCGCGTCCTCGTAGAGCGACTGGATCAGGCCGGGGCCGCCGCCCACGGCTTCCACGTTGAGCCCACCCCAGAAGCGGTGCTTCCCGCCGACCTTGTACGACTGGCGCGCCATCATGAGGATCCACCGCACGCCGTGTCCGCGCATCCACACGACCGTCGGGCGCGACCGGCCGATCAGGACGTCCGCCAGGTCGGCGTCGCTCAGGCCCTCCGTGAGCCGCATCAGGTCGTCGCGGAAGAGCTCGCCCGTGTACGGCGGCACGTCGATGGCCGCCGCCTCCTCGTCGGTGAGGTCGACCAGAACGTCCCGCCGGAGATCCTCGAGACCGGCGTGCGTGAACCGGAACCCGCCCGCGGTGAAGAAGGAGTTACCGCCCCGCTCGTGGGGCGGCGCCTTCTCGATGAGGAGCACGCGCGCTCCGGCCTCGCGGGCCGCCAGGGCCGCGCAGAGCGCCGCGTTGCCGCCGCCCACGACGACGACGTCGAATCCACCCTGGTCTGTCACGCGTGCCATGATAGCCGCCCCCGGAGCGCCAAGAGGATTGGCACGGTCAGAGCCTGGGCCGCCTTCCGAGGGCGACCTCCCGCGTGACCCACGCGATGATCGGCGAACCCACCACCGTGGGGAGCGCCCACGGCGAAGCAACCCCGCGGGTTCCAGTGAGGGTCTCCCAGTTGACGACCAGCACCGCCGTCGACATGGCGATGTAGGATCCCCCTTGCCCCGTGAGGTGCGCTCGGAGCCATCCTCTCCACCGGCGCTTGGCTGCCACATAGCCCAAGAGCGCAAGGGCATAAGACCCCGCTGCAATCGGCAGAAACCACCAAATGCGGCGCCAGTCGAGGACCGCCAACGCGCCCGCCGACACGCACGCGCCGAGCATCACCCAGTGATACGCCTCTCCGGCCTGCCGAACCAAGCGCGATGTGAGCGGCCAAGATCGCGCCCGTCAGTGTCACTGAGCTTCACCTGGCGTCAGATGGGGATCTCGGTCCCGACGCGGCGCTCCCGCGCCCGCGCGAGGACCCGGGCGGCGACGGCGACGTCCTCCATCGCGACGCCCTGGGATTCGAACAGGGTGACCTCGTCGGCGCGGGTCCGGCCGGGGTGGCGCCCGGCCACGATCTCCCCCAGCTCGTGCACGTCGTCCCAGCGGATCGCGCCCTCCGCCAGCGCCGCCACCAGGTCGCCGCATTCCAGACGGGCCTGCTCGATCGAGTCCGTCACGAGGACGCCGGCTCGGCGCACGGCCTCGACGTCGAGCTCCGCCCGCTGCAGGGCGTTCGAGCCCGCGGCATTGACGTGGGCGCCCGGCGCGATCCACCGGCCCTCGAGCACGGGAGTCCTGGAGCTGGTGATCGTGACCAGGATCGACGCGTCGCGGGCCGCCACCTCGGACCGCTCGACTGCCACGACGGGCACGCCGAGCGCCGGGGTCATCTCCTCGGCGAACCGGGCCCGGCGCTCGGGGTCCCGCCCGTAGACGCGGATCTCCCGCACGCGCCGCACGGCACACACCGCCTCCAGCTGGGAGCGCGCCTGCCAGCCGGTCCCGTAGCAGCCCACGCGATCGGCGTCTGGCCCGGCGAGATGCTTGGTGGCCACCCCGGAAGCGGCGCCGGTTCGCATCTGGCCGAGCCGGTCGGCCTCGATGACCGCGAGGAGCGCCCCGGTCTCCACGGAGAAGAGCAGCACCACGAACTTGGTGCCGCCCCGGACGGTCGCGTAGGCCTTCAGGCCCATGACCCGGGCCTCGGGCACGGCGGCCGGCATCACGTGAAGCAGGCCACCGGGCACCTGAAGGCGCACCCGCGGCCTGTTCGTCAGCTTGCCCTCGCCCTGCCACCGGAAGACCTCCTCGACGGCCTCCAGGGCGAGCGACATGGGGAGAAGCATCGTGACCTCCGCCTCGTTCAACAAGAGCGCCATCGGGTCTCCTCGCGTCGTGTCACGGGGTGCGTCCGGGAGCGGGCGGGCCGGGGCGCGGCCAACGCGGGGCCCCTGCCGGCGTGTCCCCGCTTGCGAGCGTGGCGAGCGCGGTCCGCAGCTCGCCGAGCCAGCCCGCCGCGTCCAGCGGAAGGGCCCCGGCGGTTCCGGCGACCTTCGCCACCCCCTCGGCGAGGAGGGAGCGTGCCCCCTGGTAGTTCCGGTTCTCCAAGTGGTGGAACGCCACCGCAATCTGGATCACCCCCTGCAGAGCCGTTCGCACGGGCTCCGCCGCATGGAACCACGCCGGCTCGAGCAGCTCGTGCACCTCGAAGAAGAGCCCTTGGTTCGCGAGCGCCGCGGCTCTATCGAGAAGCACGGTCAGCTCGTCGGCGTCCCGGTCGCGCCACTCACGGGTCACGGACGCCGCACGCCCGGCGCGCTCGGCCAGCATCCGCCCGTGGGTCTGGTGTGCGCCGCGGAGCCGGACCCGGCCGGAGCCCGCGGACTCGAACCAGCCCAGCGCGAGAAGGCGGCCCCCGTCCCGGGCGTCGACGGCCGACCCCTCTGCGGCGCCGGTCCCCGCGAGAGCCGAGAGCGTCTCGCGCGCGTCCCCCGGCTCGAAGGCCTCCAGGATCAGCTCGGCGAGACGGTTCCGGAGCGGGAGCGGCAGCGGCCCCGCCGGCGCGCCACCGCCGCCGCGTGCCTCGGGCCGCGACTCCGGCGGGACGACACGCACGCCGCTACCCCGGGCCGGGCCTATGCAGAGGCTCCGCGCCCCGCGGCCTTCTCGAAGAGCTGCTCGTCGAGACGGAGCGCGCTCCCGGTGCCTCCCTGCCGGACCATGAGCCACTCGGCGAGGATGGAGACGGCGATCTCCTCCGGCGTGCGGGCTCCGATGTCGAGCCCGATCGGGGCCCGGAGGGCGCGCACGCGATCGATCGCGAAGCCGTCCGCAACCAGTCGCTCCGTCACCAGGATCGCCTTCCGTCGGGCGCCGATCAGCCCGACGTAGCGCGCGGGTGTCCGGAGGGCGGCGGCGGTCGCCTCGTAGTCGAGATCCTGGTTCCGCATCGCCACCACGACGGCCGTTCCGGGCCCCACGGGCAGCCAGCCGAACGTCTCGCCCACGGGCGCCGCGACCACGCGGTCGGCCTCCGGAAAGCGCTCACGGCTCGCATACTCCGGACGGTCGTCGACCACCGTCACCGACACGCCGAGAGACCGCGCGAGGCCCGCCAGAGCCTTTCCCACGTGCCCGGCCCCGACGATGACCAGCGCCGGCGGGGGCGCGAAGGGCTCGGCGTAGAGCTGGGCGCCGACTTCGCCCCCGAGCTCGGCCGCCTCCCGGGCCAGCGCGCGCCGGCCGAGCTCCGTCGCCCGGGACGTGAGCCCGGCGTCCCACGCGGCGCCGGAGACGCCTCCCGCGCGCACCACGAGGCGAGTCCCCGCCGCCTCGCCGTCGACGGCCGTCACGATCGCGACCGGCTCACGGCCCTCCGTGGCCTCGATCGCGGATCGGAGCCACCCGAGGGCGCGGCCGTCGAGCGATTCCACCAGCACGACCATCGTGCCGCCGCACGCCAGCCCCCAGTCGTCGACGCCGGTCGACAGGACGTACTCGCGAAGCACGGGCGCCTCCCCGGTGGCGGCGAGCGTCGCCTCGCGGACGGTCTCCGCTTCGACGGCACCCCCGCCGAGCGTCCCCGCGAGACGCTGGCCGTCCCGCGCGAGAAGCCGGGCCCCGACCTTCTGCGGCGTCGAGCCGCGAGTCGCGACGATCGTGGCGAGCCCGATCCGCTCGCCGTGCTCCGCGAGCCGGATCGCCTCGCGCAGAACGTCGAGACTCATCCGGGTGCCCTCGCTACCATGGAGTTGATCCGACGGCCTTCGGCCTGCTGGCCACGCTCACGACTCGCGTTCCCGCGAGGAGGTCGTGGAGCCCGCGACGATCCGCCCGCAGCGC
The DNA here is from genome assembly GCA_963812945.1 of uncultured Candidatus Rokubacteria bacterium. GTDB lineage: Bacteria > Methylomirabilota > Methylomirabilia > Rokubacteriales > DASRDR01 > DASRDR01. Next base: position 1,713,572 of record CAWEXD010000008.1, read on the forward strand.
GGCCAGGGCAAGGCCGAGCCCGAACGGGAGCACCGCCAGGACCGTGGCCACGTACCGGCCGAGGGCGCGGACGTACCCGATCGGCGCCCCCTGCTCGTCGACGACGCGCACGCCCAGGAGCCGCTTGCCGATGGTCCGCCCGGCCGTGCCGTGGCCGAGAACGAAGTAGGCCACGGGCACTACCGCGAGCCAGGTGAAGCCGAAGGCCTGGGCGACGAGGTGGAAGCTCGGCCCGAGGGCAGCGAGTCCGGCCGCGAGCGCCCACCCGATGCGCTCCAGGATGGCCACCACCCCGAGGTCCACGGCGAGCGCGGCCCCGCGACGCAGGATCCCTCCCGGGGCCGCGTCTCCCGCGTGCCCCGACCAGGGATCGCGCCGGTCGGGTCTCGATATGGGCACGCCCCACGGATCGCCAGGCGGGACCGCATCGGGCGTGACCACGCCGGCCCGCCGCGCGGTCGCGGCCCACTCGCGCGCGTCGTCCATCGGTGGCGCCACTATAGCAGAGCGACCGGTATAATACCGGGCGCCACCATGATTCCCGTGGCGGACGCTCGAGCCCGCATCCTCGCCGACGTCGCGGGCGCGACGCCGGAGGAGTGGCTTCCCGTCGCGCGGGGCCTCGGGCGCGTCCTGGCCCGGGATGTCACGGCTCCCTTCGATGTCCCGCCGGCGGACAACTCCGCCGTCGACGGCTTCGCCGTGCGGGCGACGGACCTGACCCCCGGGGGCCAGGCGCGGCTTCGCGTCATCGGCGACCTTCCGGCAGGCTCCGTCCACGCGAGCGGCATCGGTCCACGCGAGGCGCTCCGGATCATGACCGGCGCGCCCATGCCGCAGGGGGCCGACACCGTCGTGCCGAAGGAGCTCAGTCAGGGCTCGGAAGGATGGGTCGACCTCGGCGCGGTGGAGGCCGGCGCCAACGTGCGCGCCCGCGGCGAGGACGTCCGAGCGGACACGCGCGTGCTCCGCGCGGGGTCGGTGCTGCGCCCGTCCGACCTGGGTCTCATCGCCTCGCTCGGCTTCGCCGAGATCACGGTGCACCGGCGCCCCCGCGTGGCGCTCCTCTCCACGGGCGACGAGGTGGTGGAGCCGGGCCGCCCGCGGCGGCCGGGGCAGATCTACGACGCCAACCGGTTCTCGCTGGGCGGGATGGTGGAGGCCGCCGGCGCCGAGGCGCTGGACCTCGGCATCGTGCCCGACCTGCGCGAGGTGCTCCGCGAGCGCCTGCTCGAGGCCGCGGACGCCGCCGACGTGGTGCTCACCTCCGGCGGGGTCTCGGTCGGCGACTACGACCTCGTGAAGAGCGTGCTGGGAGAGATCGGAGGCGTCGACTTCTGGCAGGTGGCCATGCAGCCGGGGCGCCCCCTCGCCGTCGGACGCATCGGGGGGGCCCAGTTCTTCGGCCTCCCCGGGAACCCCGTCGCCTCGGTGCTCTGCTTCCACCTCTTCGTCCGGCCGGCTCTCTGGAAGCGCGGCGGAAGGGCGCGCCTCGATCCCGAGTGCGTCACCGCGACCGCGCTCGAGCCCATGCGGAAGAAGGCGGGCCGCCAGGAGTTCAAGCGTGGCGTTCTCAGGTTCACCGACCGGGGCTTCGAGGTCTCGACCACGGGCCCTCAGGGGTCCGGCATCCTCTCCTCGATGGTCGCGGCCAACTGCCTCATCATCCTGGAGGAAGCGCGCGGCGACGTGAAGGCCGGCGAGCGCGTCCTCGTCGAGCCGATCTAGGCGCGATCGGGCGGAGACCACCGGATGCCCCGCGGGATCACCACCGATCTGATCGACGGCGTCAAGGAGATGGTCGCCGACCTCACCACCGGGTGGGCCCGCGCCCTCCCCGATCTCGTCCACGCCGACATCCGGCTGGAAGTGACGGAAGCCAAGGTGGTCAGCGTCGAGAACGGCGAGCCCAAGTTCTCGAACGACGACTACGCCTTCACCTTCGGCGTCCGCGTGCTGGCGGGCCCCCGCATGGTCGGCGCCGGCTATCTCGGGCGCACCCTCGGCGCCGCCGACCTGCCCCGGCTCCGCGAGACCCTGCGGGACGCGCTCGGCCAGGCGCATCGCCGGGCGGTCGCGAGCGGCGAGGCCCGGGCGGAGGCCCGCCGGACGTTCCCCGGTCTCGGCCCGAGCCTCGGCGACACGCGCCTGGCGCCGGTGCGGGTGGCGCGGGACGTGGTCCCCGCCGTCTACCGGGTCGATCCGCGCACGATGCCGCTCGAGGACATGGTCCGCGCCACCACGGAGCTCGGCCGGGAGATGCGGGCGCTGGACCCGCGCCTGACCTACAACTACGTCGGCACGCTCACGGAGCTCGCGCGCGAGCTCTACTGCTCCTCCGAGGGCGCCTCGATCGACCAGACCTTCGCCCTGACCCAGGGCATGGCCTACGTGGTGGGGACCACGGCGGAGACGAGCCAGGATCTCTACGACGTCGTCGGCCACCAGCGCGGGTGGGAGATCCTGACCGAGGGCGTCCACGAGCCCCTGATCGAGCTGCCCGACTTCCGGACCTTCGCCCTCGGCCTCGCGCGAGAGGCGGTCGAGCTCGCGACCGCGCCCCCGCTCCCCTCGACCGATCACGACGTCGTGGTCGTCACCGACCCCCACTACAACGCGCTGGTCGCTCACGAGATCGTCGGGCATCCCTCGGAGCTCGACCGGGCGCTGAAGATGGAGATGGCGTACGCGGGGCGCTCGTGGCTCCTGGCGGGCCTGGACGACACCCAGGTCGGCCGGCCCATCGCCTCGCCGCTCGTCTCCGCCTACTCCGACCCGGCGCTCCCCGGCTACGGCCACTACGCGTACGACCACGACGGGACGCCGGCGCGCCGTGTCGTCCACATCGACCGCGGCGTCTTCCAGGGCTTCATGAACAGCCGCCAGACCGCGGCGATCTTCGGCGGCGAGCCGAACGGCCACTACAAGGCGGCGGACGCCTCGCTCGTACCGCTCATCCGGATGTCCAACACCGTCTTCGCCGCGGGCGACGACGATCCCCGTCGCATCGTCGCGGACGTCGACCGCGGCTACTACGTCGCCGGCCACCGCATCCCCTCGATCGCCGAGAGCCGGGAGAACTTCCGGATCTCCGCGCGACGCGTCTACGAGATCCGGAATGGCGAGCTCGGCCGCCTCTACCGGGACGGCGGGATCACCGCGGACACGCGCGACTACCTGATGAGCATCGACGCGGTCGGGACCGACTTCCGGCTCCACCCCATCCCCAACTGCGGCAAGGGGCAACCGATGCAGACGAAGCGTCTCGGCAACGGCGGCCCGACCATGCGGGGCCGCGCCCGGCTCGGCGGGGGGAGCTGATGCGCCAGGCGCGGCCCCTCGGTCGACGCGCGCGATGACGCCGTCGGGGCCGTCGACCGCCGAGCTCGCCCGCGCCGCCCGGGAGGGGCTCGAGCTCCTCCGCACGATCCCCGACATCCTCGAGAGCGAGGTGTTCGTCGCCGCCAACGGCCAGCTGCTCGCGCGGCTCTCGTACGCGTCGCACCTCCCCTCCAACGGGGTCGAGGAGCCCAAGTCCACCGCGTCCCACGGCATCGGTCTCCAGGTCGTGTTCCGCGGCGACGACGGCCCGCGCCTCGGATTCGGGTGCGAGCCGTCCGACCTCTCGCGAGAGGGCGTGCTCCGCGCCCTGGCCAAGGCCCGGGAAGGCGCGGTGCGCGATCCCGAGTTCGTCTCCCTGCCCCGGCCCGGCCCGGAGCGGCGGGCGCTCGAGGCCTACCACGACCCGCGGCTGCTCGATCTGGCCGACGAGGATCTCGTCGCGGCCGGCTGGCGCGTCGTCACCGGCGGGCTCCGGACGTTCGCGGCGTCCGAGCGCCTGGCCGAGCTCGCGGAGACGGAGGAGGGGCTACGCCGCATGGGCCTGCTCCTGGGCGGGGACGTCACGATCGTCCAGGAGCGAGTGGCCCTCGCGACGACGCACCTGCCGGAGGTCCAGACCGACGAGTCCACGCTGATCAGCGCGGCGACGACCGGCATGGTCGAGGCGATGGACGCGAAGGGCTCGGGCTGGTCCACGGGCACCCGGCTCGCCGAGTTCACCGACGAGGCGGGGGTGGAGGCCGCGCACGGGGCGATCCGCGCGCTGGGCGGCGAGCGCGTCCACTCGGGGCGCTTCCGGATCGTGCTCGGACCGCAGCCCGTCACGGACCTCCTCAACAACCTGGTTCTCCCCGCGCTCCACGCGTCGAGCTTCTACGCCTCGAACACGCCGTTCCTCGGCCGCTTCGGGAAGCGCGTCGCCGCGCCGACCCTGTCGATCTACGATCACGGCGCCCTCCCGGCGTTCACGGGGTCGAAGGGCATCACCTGCGAGGGCCTGCCGACCGGCCGGACGGATCTGGTCAAGGACGGCATCCTGACCGGGCTCCTGACCAACTGGTACGAGGCGCAGCGTCTCCTCCGGGACCCGCAGGCGCGCGCGAAGCTCGGCGTCGACCCCGGCCAGGCGGCCGGCGGGCTCGTGGCGCGAAACGGCTTCCGCTTCGCCGCCGGCGGCGGCCGGAGCTTCGCGTCGACGCCGAGCGTCGCCGCGACCAACGTCTTCGTGGAGAGCCACGACGGGACGACGCTCGACGAGCTCTGCCGCCGGGTCGGCGACGGTCTCTACGTGGGGCGCATCTGGTACACGTATGCGATCAACGGGCTCCAGGCCGGCGACTTCACGTGCACCGTCGTGGGCGACTCCTATCTGATCCGTAACGGACGCATCGCGGCGCCGCTCCGGGCGAACGCGGTGCGGATCAGCGACAACATCACGAGTGTCCTGGAGGGCATCCTCGGCGTGACGACGGAGGTCAAGGGCACCATGGTCTGGGCGGCCGACGAGGTCGTGTACGCTCCGTCGATCGCCGTTGCCGGCCTCCAGGTCGACGAGATCGCGGGCTTCGTCGAGACCCTGTAGCGGGTGACCGACATGAAGAGGTCCCTCGCCGGCCAGGTGGCGGTCGTGACCGGCGCCTCGTCCGGCATCGGGCTCGCCACCGCCCGGGTGCTGGCCCGGGCAGGCGCGCGGCTGGCGCTGGTGTCCCGCTCCGAGGCGCGCCTCGCGGCGACGGTCCTGCAGGTCTCCGGCGACGCGGCCGGCGGCCTGCTCCCGCTGACGTTCCCCTGTGACGTCTCGAACCCGGAGGCCGTGCGGGCCATGGCGGACGGCGTGCTTCGCGACGCCGGGACGCCGGACATCGTGGTCAACAACGCGGGCATCGGACACTGGGGTCCGGTCGCCGACATGCCGCTCGAGCGCCTTCGCGAGGTGCTCGAGGTCAACTTCTTCGGCGCCGTGCACTGTACCCAGGCGTTCCTCCCCGCCATGCTGGCGCGCCGGCAGGGCACGATCGTGTTCGTGTCGTCCGGCTTCGGCGAGCTCCCCTTCCCGTACACGGCCGCCTACTGCGCGAGCAAGCACGCCCTGAACGGATTCGCTGGCTCGCTCCGGGCCGAGGTCGAGCCGCTGGGTGTCCGGGTGCTGCTGGTGCTGCCGGGAAGCACGCGCACGGCGTTCTTCGAGTCGAACACCTATCCCGCCGGCGTGCTGTCGCGATATCTCCTCCAGCGCGCCGTCCCGCCCGAGCGGGTGGCCCGGCGCCTGGTCCGGGGCGTGGTCCTCGGGCGACGCCGGGTGGTCGTGGGCCGGCTGACCAACGTGGGGCTCCGGCTGTTCCGCGCCCTGCCGGGAATGGAGGCCGCGTATCTCTCGTTCGTCGGCAAGCGGCTCGCGGGGCGGAGGAGCCCGGGCCAGGCGGGCGACGACGGCCCGTGACGGGGCGGAGAGGCGTCTGGCTGGCGGGAGCCGGCAGCGTGGCAGCCTTTGCGCTCGCCTTCTTCCTGCGGATGAGCGCGGCCTACGGCCCCCTGAATCTGTCTCTCGAGCCCGCCGACTGGACGGTCCTCTGGGAGCTCCTGCGACACGGTCAGATCGCCCCGCGCGTCGTCGGCGAGGGCGTGGTCCTCGGCGCTGCCGCGGCGGCGGTGCCCTGGGCGGTCCTGGGGCTCAGCCGCCAGCGAGGCGGGTGAGCTCGCCCGAGGGCGTCAGACCATCAGGCGCCGGAGGTCCGTCACCTCTGCCACGCCCTCGGACTGGACGTCGATCCGGTCGACACTCGTCACGCCGAGTCCCAGCGCCACCCCGTATCGGATCTTCGGCTGGCTCCAGGGCGAGTGGTCCTGGATGGCGGGGTCCGTCCCGTGGTGACGCAGGACGGCGAGGCCCGTCACGTCCGTGGCGAGCAGATCGCGCGAGGCGATCACCAGCCGCGGGTGGACGGCGCGGCCGCTCGACGGCCCCCCCGAGACGAAGGCCGAGGTGGCGTCCAGGACGTGGAGCGACGGCGTGAAGGCCAGGCTCATCTCCGCCATGAGGTGGGCGAAGGCGTCGTACCCCTGCTCTCCCCGGATCCGGTGATAGTAGCGCCGGCTGTCCGCGTCAATCACGCCGATGAAGTTCTTCATCGCCATCGTGTACCGCGCGAGGACGTGGGTCTTCACGCAGGCCAGGTTGATCACGTGGTGCACGTCGGCCAGCATCGCCGGGATCCGGTAGCCGTTGGGCCAGTGGCGCGCCGCCGCCGGGTGGAGGTGGCGCCGCGGCAGAGCGTCGAACGCCACGAACTCCGCGCCGTGGGCGCGCACCGCCGCTTCGAGCCCCGCGCGCTGGAGGTTGGCGACGGTGCTCTGCACGTAGAACGTCTGGTCGCCGACCACCAGGCGGCCGGGCCTCCGTTCCCGGGCCAGCGCGAGAACCGCCGAGAGGACCTCGGGGCTGGTCGTCGCCGGATGCGGGCTCGGGCAGCATATGTTGGGCTTCACGAGGACCGTCTGCCCCGGCTCGATGAAGTCGAGCCCGCCGGCCAGCCGGACGGCCGCCCGGGTCGCGGCCGTCATGGTGGCGCCGCGAGCCACGCCGACCGTTGCCTGACCAGGACCGGCCGCCTCGAGTGGCTGGACGGATCCCACGTCCACCCCGCCAAGCCCGCCAACACCGATCGCCGCCACGCGGGCGAGCCACGCCCGCCGCGACGGATTCGAATTGCCCGGAGTCATGGGTGGCCCGCCGGCGTCGGCCTCGCTACGGAGCGCGGCGGGTCTCCACGATCGTGATCCGGCGGGCCACGGTCTGGCCGCCCAGGTCCACGCCTTCCACGACCACGTAGTCGCCCACCAGCACGTCCGCCAGGGACACCGGCAGCTCGCCGAAGGCGCTCCGGCCCCGCATGTCCCCGAGACGCAGGCGGGACGCCGCCACGACGGGCGTGTCCACCTCGACGAGAACCTCGTGACGCACCACCAGTCCGCGCCGGCCCAGCTCCTCGACGAACACGATCCCCCGGCCGAGATCGACCTCCACCACACGGCCCGAGTACCGCTGGAGAGCCTCGGCCCCGGCGCCCGGCGCGTGGAGCAGGGGCATCAGCCCCGCGACGGCCGCGAGCCACGCCAGCGCTGCGAACGCTCTCGCTCGCCTGCCCATCAGTCCGAGAGCTTCAGCAGCATCCCGGTCCGCCGCGCCCGGTGGATGGCCCACGCGAAGAGCGCATAGCCGCCCGCCACGTAGACGACGGCGAGCACGTAGCCGCGGAGGAGGGGGACCGTGAAGACCGGCGCGTACCCCAGGTGCGCGCGGAACGCCTCGAGGAAGTGGGTGAACGGCACCGCCGCGGCCACCACCTGGAGCGGCGCCGGAAGGATCGACACCGGGTAGTAGACCCCGCACAGGAGGAGCACCAGGCTGACGCCGGACCAGGCCGAGACCTCCGCCCGCAGCCCGAAGAGCATCAGGAGCGTCGACACGAGCAGCCCGACGCCGGCCGCCGAGATGAGGAGACCACCGAGGAGCGCCGCCGCCGGACCCGGGCCGTGGGCCAGGACGTTCACGCCGAACGCCCAGTGGCTCACCCCCGCCTGAAGCACGAACACGGCGGTCCCGCGCACCAGGCCCATGAGCCACGACCCGAGCACGATGTGCCACGGCCGGATCGGCGCCACCAGCTGATGCTTGACGGATTTTGCCCACATGTCGAACAAGACGGCATATGCCACGTCCAGCTGGCACACCTGCACGGTCGAGAGCGCGAACGTCCCGACCAGCACGAAGACGATCGTCTGCGGGGTCGCCTCGAGGAACGTCGTCAGGAGACCGACGGAGAGCAGGTTCACGATCGGCCAGAAGACGATCTCGAAGACGGTGAACACGTTCCGGTGCGTCATGCGCCAGTTGCGCAGGAAGAAGGCGGACACCTTCACGAGCTCGCGCGAGAGCGGCGTGCCGTCGGACCATCCGGGCCGGACCGCCGGCGTCGCGACCATGCTCACTACGGTACCCTCGATCCGCGAGAGTTGATCGGACGGCCTTCGGCCTGGGGACTCACCGGACTGGCCTCGCTCCGCGGGCGTTGATCGGACGGCTGGCGGCCTGGGGGCTCATTTCGCGAGCTCGATGAACACGGACTCGAGCGTCGGCTCGGCTACCGTCACGTCGCTCACCGGGACGCCGCGCTCGTGCAGGTATCGGAAGATCTCCGGAAGACGCTTCCGCGCGTCGTCCACGACCAGTTGGACGTGGCCGGCGTCGCCGGTGCAGGCCAGCACTCCGGGCAGGCCGTCGAGGCCGCGCCACGCGTCGCCCTCGATCGCCAGCTCGACCCGGTCGCCGAGCAGGACCTCGCGCTTCAGGGTCCCGGGATCGCCGTGGGCCATGATCTCGCCGGCCCGCAGGAACACGACCTCGTCGCAGAGCTGCTCGGCTTCGCGCATGTAGTGGGTGGACAGGAGGATGGTCGTGCGCCGCGCGCGCCGCAGCGCGGCGATCTGCTCCCGGATGCGGGCCGAGATGTCGGGATCGAGCCCGACGGTCGGCTCGTCCAGGATCAGGAGCTCCGGGTCGTTCACGAAGGCCTTGGCCAGGGCGAGGCGCTGCTTGAGCCCCGTCGACAGCTCGTTGTAGGGGACCTTGGCGTGCGGCGTCAGCTCGAACTGCTCGAGGAGCGCGGCGACCCGCGCCCGGCGGCCGCCGCCGCCGATCCCGTAGCTCCGCGCGGCGACGTCGAGGATCTCGCGCGGCGTGAGGCTCCACAGGAACGACGCGCTCCCGGAGGACAGGTTGATGCGCTCGCGCACGCGATGGGCGTCCCTGGCGACGTCGAGCCCGAGGACTCGCGCCTCGCCCTCGTCCGCCAAGAGGAGCGTGGCCAGGATGGACAGGAGCGTGGTCTTGCCGGCGCCGTTCGGCCCCAGGATCCCGAAGATCGCCCCGCGGGGCACCGCGAAGGAGACGCGCCGGAGGGCGGGCTGCACCCGCCGCCGGGGCCAGCCGCTGCGGAAGGTCTTGCTGAGACCGCGGACTTCGACCGCAGGCTCGGTCGGGGTCACGCGATTCATCGTATCATACGGGCGATGAGCGCCCCTCGCGAGTGGTCCACGGCCGTCGCCGAGGTGCCTCCCGGAGGGGCGGCCAAGTTCCGGCTGCGCTGGCGCGGGACCGACGTCGAGGGCTTCGTCGTCAACTTCGACGGTGGCTACCATGCCTACGTCAACCGCTGCGCGCACGCGGGCACCCCGCTCGACTGGTGGCCGAACGAGTTCTTCACCGACGACGGCCGCCTCCTCACCTGCGCGACGCACGGGGCGCTCTTCGAGCCGGACACCGGCCGCTGCGCGGGAGGGCCGTGCACCGGCGGGACCCTGTGGCCTCTCACGGTGCGGGTCGAGGGCGACCGGATGGTCGTGAGCGCGCGTCGGGAGGATGCGGACGAGGCCGCCGACGCCTGACGGACACGGGTCGTGACGCCTGCGTGAGGCCAGGGTGACGGAGCGCCCGAGACCGGACGACCGGGCGGCCGTCGACGAGGCGAACGCGCGCTTCTACCGGGCCTTCGAGAGTCTCGACCTCGCGGAGATGGACGGCGTCTGGGCGCACGGCGAGCACGTCGCCTGCGTTCATCCCGGGTGGAACCGGCTCCACGGCTGGGAGGCGGTGCGCGGCTCGTGGGCCGCCATCTTCCAGAGCACGTCGGAGATGCGCTTCACCATCACGGACGTCCGCGTGGAGCTCGCCGGCGACCTGGGGTTCGTCCACTGCACGGAGAACATCCTCTCGGAGACGCGCGGCAGCCTCGCGATCACCGCCATCCTGGCGACGAACGTCTTCGAGCGCCGCGCCGGCCGGTGGCTCCTGGTCCACCACCACGCCTCCCACATCCTGGCGCCCCAGGACCCGGGGCCGGAGGCCGCCTGAGGGTCCCGGCGCGCCTCGTGCGACCCGCCCTCGCCTCCGCCCTGGCCTTCCTGTCGAGCTGCGGCTCCCCGCTCGAGCGCGGCCTGATCTATCACCCCTCGGCGACGCTCGAAGGCACGCCGGCGCTCGTCGGGCTCGCGTTCGAGGACGTCGAGGTCACGGCCGCCGACGGCGTTCGAGTCCACGGGTGGCACCTGCCCGGGCCCGGCCGCGCGACTCTCCTCTACTGCCACGGGAACGCCGGGAACATCTCGCACCGGCTCCCGAAGCTCCGGAGCCTGCACGACCGGCTCGGCCTGTCGATCCTGATCTTCGACTATCGCGGCTACGGGCGGAGCGGGGGCACCCCCGACGAGGCCGGCACGTACGCGGACGCCCGGGCCATGCGCGCCTGGCTGCGGGGGCGGGCCCCGGGACCGGTGCTCTATCTCGGCGTCTCGCTCGGCGCGACGGTTGCCACCCAGCTCGCGGTGGAGGAGCCGCCGGGCGCCCTGGTCCTCGAATCGCCGTTCGCGTCCGTCCAGGCGATGGCCAACGCGACCCTGCCCGGAGCGGGCTGGCTCTTCCGCACGCGCTACGACGCGCTCGCCACCATCGGCCGCGTGCGCGCTCCGGTCCTCGTGCTGCACGGCGACGCCGACGAGGTGGTCCCCTACCGGCAGGGGCGCGCGGTGTTCGAGGCCGCCTCCGAGCCCAAGATCTTCGCCACCATCCCGGGCGCCCATCACAACGACGTGCTCGAGGTCGGCGGCGAGACGTACTGGCGCGCCTGGACGGCCTTCCTCGCGGCGCACATCCCCGGGCGGTGAGCCGGGTCCCGGGGCGGACGCCGCAGCGCCTTTCCTGCTGCCGTTCGGCCGGTCGTCACCTCCGAGCGACGGCGCCCGGGAGCGCGTGAACGGGACGGATCTTCCCGGACGGGAGGACGATGGGCGCCTGCCACTCGGCGCTGAGAACTCCGGCGCTCTCCCAGGCGAGGCTCATGACCCGCTCGGCGCCCGAGCAGGCGCCCATCGCGGTCATGAAGGCGTCGGTCACGCCCGCGAGGTTGGCGGGCCCCGCGCCAGGCCGCACGAGGATCCTGATCCGGGGCCGCCCGTCCTCGGTCTCGTCCTCCACGAGCTGGTAGTCGCCCGGTCCGCCGCCGAAGCGCGACGGAAGGACTTCCTCGAGGATCCTGAGCGCATCGACGTGCAGCACGGTCATCCCCGCGGCCGTCAGCTTCTGGTCGCTGCGGATCGTGTGCAGGTGGGTGGTCCACCCGAGGCGCTGCAGGGAGCACCCGCAATCGCGGGCCCCGAGCTCCGCCTGGTCGCCCATGTGGACATTCAACAGCGCCAGCGGCGCCGTGGGACGGATCGACGTGACGAAGAGGCTACGGCGCGGAACGCTCAGAGCCGCGGCATCGTCGCCCGCCTGGATCACCGCGTGCAAGTCCTGCGGAACGTGAACCTCATCAGGCTCGGCCGGCGCCGGGCAGCCGTAGCCGACCGCGCCGCACTCGGTGATCGCGTAGCGGGGGAGGGCCGTGGCCCCGCATCGGCGGATGGATGTCATGCGCGCTGCCGTCAAGGGCTCACCGGTGACGGTGAACTGGACGCCGTCCAGATCGCCGTCCTGCTCCGCCGCCACCTTGCAGAGCCGAAGGGCCGAACTGGCGAAGGTGAACACGTGCGGTGTTTCGTTCCGGCCGAGCACCGACCGCATCCACCGGAGGATCACGGATGGATCCTCGAACTCGGCGTGCTCCGGCGACGGAAGCGGTGCGCCGCCGGCAACGCTGCTCCAGCGCACGACCCGGGCGCTCCAACGGTAGCGCGGCGCGAGGCGGGACGGGTCGACGTGAGTGAACCAGCGGGCGACTCGCGTGCCGAAGGCGCTGAACTCCAGCAGCTGAGCGATGGCGCCGCCGCCCGGCACGAGCCACTGCCCCTTGGCCCAGGCCGCTCCCCCTCGCGCGTCCATCGCCAGGAGAGTGTCGATCGCCCGATCGCGCAGGTGCGCTAGGTCCATGGGCACCACCGTGCCCGCGCCGCTCGTGCGGGATGCCAGGACGACACGCACTCCGGGGTTGCGAAGCTCCTCCGGGGCGACGGTGAAGGCCAGGGATCCCCGCGTTACCGGCCGGCGCGCCTTGAGCTCCTCGACCGTCAGGTAGACTCCGTGGCGCAGCAGCGTCCGCAGGACAGCTTCCACGCCGTCCCGCCGGACCAGGAGCTCGACGTCGGCGTACTCGCACCCTGCGTGCCGGAGGAGCCGCGCGAAGGGGGTCGCGGGGCGCCCGTAGATCGCTCTCAACTGGGCGAGGAAGTCCTGGAGCCGTTGCTCGAGGCGCCGGCCCACGACCGCCCGCGCCTCGCTGACGGTGACGGGGTGGCGGAGGAATCGTGGCAGACCCGCGGCCAGCCGGGCTGTCGTTACGACGTCGTCCCGTCGAATCATGCGTCTCGCAGGAGGGTCTCGTTCGTGCAGGTGAGCGCGCTCGCCTCGCCGAAGTCCGGGGAAGAGCGCCCGTGAGCGCCGCCCGGGCCGGCTACTGGACCCGGACCACCGCCTCGGCCGGCAGGCGGGCGAGGAGATCCCGCAGCGCGGCCTCGAGGTACTCGGGCTCCTTCGACTCGAGCGTCACGCGCACCTTGTAGTCGGGGTTGGTGAACTCCGGGTACGATCCGCAGAGAAGCTCGGGGAAGCTCCGCAGCATCGCGTTGAGGTGCTCGGCGAGCGTCCCCTCCCCCACCTGGAAGAACACGACCCGGAGGAGATACGGCTGCTCGCGGAAGCGCTCCTTGATCGCGTCGAACTTCCGGCGAAAGATCTCGGGGACGCCCGGGAACACGTGGACGTTGCCCACCACGACCACCGGGACGACGAGGTGGTCCGAGGCCAAGAGCTCGGCGCCTTCGGGCACCTCCGCCATCTTGAGCCGCGCGTCGTTGATCCGCCCCTGGTAGACCGCCTCGAGGGACGCGACGAGACCGGGATCACGCACGACGCGGCGGCCGAAGGCGCGCGCCACCCCTTCGATGGTGACGTCGTCGTGTGTCGGCCCGACGCCCCCTGAGGTGAACACCCAGTCGTACGACCGGGAGAACTCGGCCACCTCGCGGGCGATCAGGTCGACCTCGTCGGGGACCACCACGATCTTCCGCACGTCGACGCCGAGCGGCCGGAACTCGCGGCACAGGTAGAGGGCGTTCTGATCGGCGACCTTCCCCGAGAGGATCTCGTTGCCGATCAGGACGATCCCGGCCGTCTTCGCCATCGCCGGCCCGGTCCGCCCCGCGCGTCAGCCGCGGGCGAACTCCTCCTGGGCCGCGCGGACCCGCGCCGGATCCGCCAGGAGGTCATACGTGGTCAGGGCCATCGTCTTCGCCGCGGCGACCATCCCGGCGTGAGCCATGGGCGCGACCGCGGCCGCGACGAAGTCCCGGCTGTGGATCGCCATCCCGGCCGGCGCGATGGCGACCATCGGCTGGATCGTGGGCAAGACCTGGCTCACGTTGCCGACATCGGAGGAGCCGGTCCGGTCGGGCTCGGGCTCACTCTCGACGAGCCCGGTGCCGCGCATGTTCGCGGCGAACAGGTCGAGCAGGGTCTGGTTCCGCTTGAGCGGCTCGTAGACCATCTCGTTCTGGGTCACCGTGAGCTTCGCGCCCGTCGCGCGTGCCGCGCCCTCGGCGCAGGCCACCACCCGGCGGTAGAGCTCCCACAAGGCGTCGATCCTCGGCGCCCTGACGTAGAACGTCGCCTTCGCGTACTCGGGGATGATGTTCGCCGCCGCGCCGCCGTTCGCGATGATCCCGTGGATCCGGCAATCCGGCCGCACCTGCTGGCGCAGCATGCTGACCGCGTTGAACGTCTGGATGCAGGCGTCGAGCGCGTTGATTCCAACCCAGGGGTCGGACGCGGCGTGGGCCGCGTGGCCAGCGTACTCGAAGTCGACGCGCACGATGCCGAGCAGATCCTGGTGGAGGATGGTCCGGTCGAAGCCGTGGATCATCATCGCGCAGTCCACGCCCTCGAACACGCCCGCCCGGAGAAGCTTGACCTTCCCGCCCCCGCCCTCCTCGGCGGGCGTGCCGATCACCTGGACCTGGCCAGCCGGAAGCTGGGACCGCACGGCCGCCAGCGCCGCCCCGGCCCCCGCGCCCGACGTCGCGATGATGTTGTGCCCGCACGCGTGCCCGATCGTCGGCAACGCGTCGTACTCGCACATGATGGCGACCGTGGGGCCGTCACCGCTCCCCTTCACGGTGGCCCGGAACGCGGTGGGCACGCCGCCGACCCCGCGCTCGACCTGGAACCCCTTGGCCTCGAGGAACGCGCAGAGCCAGCCCGAGGCCTGGACCTCCTGGTAGCCGAGCTCCGGGTGGTCGTGGATCTTCCGGGACAAGGCCTCGAGCTCGCCGGCAAGACCATCGGCGGCGCGCTGGATGTCGGTCTTGAGCGTGCTCACGGGTCCTCCTCGATCGGGATGACGGCTGACGCGGCCGGCGACACGCGCGGCCCGAGCGGAGCGTAACACGAGGCCGCGCGGCGCTCAACGACGGGGGCGGCGCCGAGTCGGGTGTGCCGCCGCCTCCTCTCCCGCGAGGTCGCCGCTCACCGGTCTCGGCGCGCCACGAGGAGGTCGTGGCGGGCGCCGGTCTCTCGATCCACCCAAGCTCCAGATCCGTGCCCGGTCGACGGCACTCGCCGGATCAGCGCAGCCTGGCTGCGAGCGCGGCACAGAAGGCTTCAAGATCGGCAAGGTCCGTCGAGGAGGCCGCCTCGTGGAGGGCCTTTCCGGCCCATGCCACGACCGTGCTCCGCCGGAGCATCCCCCGCGAGTACGTCGGCTACAACGAGATCAACCTGAGACACCGGCGATTCATCGCGCAGAGTGCCACACCGTCGGCGCGTGCGCTAGAATAGCCCCACCTCGACGTCGATTCACGAGCCGCGCGGAGGCGTGCTGATGACCCACGGTCCGGAAGATCCACCGATCCGCCTGTCCGGCTGGGCGCTGATCCTGGGCGCCTCCTCGGGATTCGGCGAGGCCACCGCCCTCGCGCTCGCCGGAGCCGGGATGTCGGTCGCCGGCGTCCACCTGGACAGGAAGGCGACGCTCCCGAACGCGGAGCGGATCGCCGCCGAGGTCCGCCGGCAGGGTGGCCAGGCGCTCTTCTTCAACGTGAACGCCGCGGACCCTGCACGGCGGACGGAGGTGCTGGACGCGGTCGAGCGCGAGCTGGACGCGCGTGGCGAGCGCGGCCGGCTGCGGGTCCTCCTGCACTCGCTCGCCTTCGGCACCCTCCGGCCCTTCGTCGCCGCCGACAACCCGAAGGAGGCCGTGTCCAAGGACCAGATGGACATGACCCTCGACGTGATGGGCCACAGCCTCGTCTACTGGACCCAGGACGTGGTGGCCCGCGGCCTCATGGGCCCGGGCGGCCGGGTCTTCGCCATGACGAGCGGCGGCGGGACGCGCGTCCTTCCGAACTACGGACCGGTGTCGGGCGCGAAGGCGGCGCTCGAGTCCCACGTGCGCCAGCTCGCGATGGAGCTGGCGCCGCGAAGCATCACGGTCAATGCCGTGCGCGCCGGCGTCACCGACACGCCCGCGCTCCAGAAGATCCCCGGCGCCGAGCGCATCAAGGCCGGCGCTCTTGCCCGGAACCCCGGCGGACGCCTGACGACGACGGAGGACGTGGCCCGGGCCATCGTCGCCTTCTCCCACTCCGCCACGTACTGGATGACCGGGAACGTCCTCGGGGTCGACGGCGGGGAGGATGTCGTCGGGTAAGCGGTCGCGCCGCCCCGACCGCTCATGACCGCCCTCCACGCGGCCGTCCTGGGTCTCGTCCAGGGCGCCACGGAGTTCCTCCCGGTCTCCTCCTCCGGCCACCTGATCCTGGTCCCCGCCCTGCTCGGCTGGCCCGACCAGGGTCTCGCCTTCGACGCCGCCGTGCACCTGGGGACCGTGCTGGCGCTCCTGATCTACTTCGGCGGGGAGCTCGGTCACCTCACGCGCGGAGTCCTGGCCGGCCACCCGTCGGAGCGTCGGCTGGGCGTGGGCGTGCTGCTGGCCTCGATCCCCGCGGGAGTCGCCGGGCTCGCGTTCCAGCAGGTGATCGAGACGCGGTTTCGCTCCACGACGGTGGTGGCCTGGTCGACGATCATCTGGGCCCTCGTCCTCTGGTGGGCCGATCGACGCGCCGTCGCGGGCGGCCGCGTGCACGACGTGCACGACGTCGGGATCGGCCGCGCCATCGCGATCGGCCTCGCCCAGGTGCTCGCCCTGGTCCCTGGCACGTCGAGGTCCGGGATCACGATCTCGGCGGGACTCTTCACCGGACTCGACCGGCCGACGGCGGCCACCTTCGCGTTCTTCCTGGGTCTGCCGGTGACGATGGCGGCGGGCTTCCTCGAGACCCTGGCCTTGGCGCGCACCGAGCTGACCGGCAGCGACATGGCGGTGCTCGCCATCGGCGTAGGCAGCTCGTTCGTCGCCGGGCTGGCCGCGATCCGCTTCCTGGTGGCCTACCTCAGGCGACGGACCCTGCTCGTGTTCGTCGCCTACCGGATTGTGCTTGGCGTCCTGCTCCTCTGGCTCGCTCAGGGCTGAGCGAGCCGGACGAGGTGGCGCCGACCGGCCTCACGGCCAGCGACGCCACCACACGCGGCCGGCCCGCACCGTGAGACGAGGCGCCCAGCGCTTCGAGCCTTCCAGCGCGTTCCCGTCGGCGTCCTGGTAGGGGAACCGTCCCTCGTCCACCGCGAACACGGCGGCGTCGCCGGCCGCGCCCGCGGCGAGCGATCCCAGCTCGCCGCTCCGGCCGATCGCCCGGGACGGCGCCGCCGTCGCGGCGCGCACGACGTCTGCGAGCGGCATCCCCAGGCTCAGAAACTTCGACAGGGTCGTCGGGAGATCCCGGACCACGCCGGCCCGTCCCGGCCGGGTGAGGTCCGAGGAGATCGTGTCCGGCTGGAACCCCTGCTCGAGCGCGCGCCGCGCCACGGGAAAGTTCACGTGGTTCCGGCCGTGCGCGACGTCGAAGACGACTCCCCGCCGCCTGGCCGCCACCACGGCGTCCTTGAGACGCCCCTCCCCGTCCAGGATCCCGGAGCCGCGGCCGTGGAGGAAATGGCTCACGATGTCGCCGGGCCGCAGGAGGGCGAGGACCTCCCCGTACTCCACCGGCGGGTTGTTGACGTGCACGATCACCGGTACGCCGGCCGCCTCGGCGGCCCGGAGGCCCCGGCGGAGGGGCTCGAGCCCGTGCTGGGCGACGACCTCCTTCTGGATGCGCACCTTCACCCCGAGCACGACGTCGCGGTGCTCCCGGGCGACGCCCGCGGCCAGATCCGGATCCGAGTACTCCAGATAGCAGTGCTCGCCGATCGCGACGTGGGTCAGGCCGATCGCCGCGATGTGCACGAACGCGAGGACCCGGGTCTCGGCCCGCGCCATCACGTACTCGCGCAGCCCGGCGAAGTTCGCCGCTCCGGTGCTCCCGGCGTCGCAGAGCGTGGTCACGCCCGTGGAGCTGCACACCGCGTCGGTCTCGATCCCCAGATCGTGCCCCGCGATGAAGGCGTGCGCGTGGAGGTCGATCAGCCCGGGGGCCACGTAGGCGCCTGACACGTCGACGACCTCCCGCGCGGTCTCGCGCGGGATCGTGGTGTCGACCGCCGCCACGCGCCCGGACGCGAAGGCGACGTCGCGCCGCCCGTCGACTCCGGAGAGGGGGTCGATCACGTGGCCGCCCGTCAGCAGCAGGTCATGGCGCATCCCGGTCTCCTTCATGGCGCCGCTCGAACCGGCGCAGCACGTAGCCGGCCGCCAGCACGGCGGCGCCGAGCGTGAGCCCCACGTAGAGGCGCGGTCCCCCATGGGGCGGATCGCCGAAGGCATCGGCCACCACGGCGGCGGCCAGGATCACGATCCCGGTGATCGTGATCCCCGGCCAGGCCTCGTGGCTACGCCCGAACCGCGGCCACCGAAACGTCACGCGGCCGGTGATAGCACGCGGCGGAACGGAGGGTCAACCGGCGCGCGCGCGTGTCCAGGAGTCCACTGCCGGGGCGCTTCGTGGATCAGGCCTCCCCGGCGCGGGCCGCGGTACCATGGAGCCGACATGCTTTTGCGCTGGGGGAGCTCTTCCAGCCTGACCCGGCAGTTCGCGATCCTGAGCCTCCTCACGATCGGGGTCAGTACCCTGGTCGCGGGCCTCGCGCTGGCTCACTTCGTCGAGCAGGCGATCCTCGAGCGCGAGTGGACGTCGACGGCGGCCTTCCTCCGCGCGGCCGCCCGCGATCACCTGCGTCCCGACGACTTCGGCACGGGTCGCCGCATTCCCCCGCCGGCGTCACAGGATCGGCTGGAGGAGTTCACCCGCCAGGTGCGCCGCCTGCCGGAAGTCCTGAGGCTCGTGGTGTACGGCCCGGACGGAGAGCCGCTCTGGACCGACGCCGAGGGGGCCTTCCGGCCCCACGGCTCGACCCCCGCCGTCCGTGCCGCGCTCGCGGGGCGGACGGAAGTGACGTTCGAGCCCGGGCGCGCCAGCGGCGGAGAGCGCGTGGTGCTCTACGCGCCGATCGCCTTCCCGGGCGAGGGCCGCGTGGCGGGGGCCGTCGAGGCCTACGTCGACGCGAGCAGGGTGTCCGCCAGCGTTGGGCGGGCCCGGACGATCCTCTGGGCTCTGGCCGTGGGCTCGGGCGGGCTCCTCTACGTCGCGCTCTACGGGATCGTGTGGCGCGCGTCGCGAACTCTGGAGACTCAGCACGTGGCTCTCGCCCGGCGAGCCGAAGAGCTGGCCCGGGCCAACGCCGAGCTGCGCGCCCTCCAGGATCAACTCGTGGCCGCCGAGCGCCTGGCCGCGTTCGGTGAGGTGACGGCCGCCGTGGCCCACGGGCTCGGCAATCCCCTCGCCGCCATCCGTGCGTCCGCCCAGGTCGCGCTCCTCGACGCCGTGGGGCCGCAGCGCGAGACGCTCCGCCGGATCGTGACGGATACCGACCGTCTCCGCGCGCGCATGCGGGCGCTCCTAGACCTCGGGCGACCAGTGGAGCCGAGGCCGGTGCCCACCGCGCTCGACGCGGCGATCCGGGCGGCACTGGGAGCCGTGCACCAGCGGAGCGCTGCCCAAGGCGTCCGGGTCGACGTCGACGTCCCCGCGGATCTCCCGAAGGTGCGCCTCGACCCGGCCCGGTTCGAGGAGGCGCTCCTCTGCCTGATCGGCAACGCGCTCGATGCCATGCCTTCCGGCGGCGTGCTGCGGCTTGTTGCGGTGGAAGGGGACGGGGACGTCCGGCTCCGGATCGATGACACCGGCCACGGGATCTCCTCGGAGGCGCTCACGCGGGCGTTCCAGCCGTTCTTCACGACGAAGCCCGATGGCACGGGGCTGGGCCTCCCGCTCGCCAAGAAGCTTCTCGAGGCGACCGGCGCGCGGCTTTCCGTGGAAAGCGACGGTTCCGGCACCCGGGTGGCGGTCACGCTGCCCCAGGCCGGCGCCTGATCGGACACGCCGTGGTCCGGAGCGTGATGGTCGTCGAGGATGAGCCCGGGCTGGCCGCCGCCATCGAGGCGTTCCTGCGGCGCCAGGGGGCCGACGCGCGTTCGTTCGCGAGCGCGGAGGACGCCCTCGCGGGGCTCGCCGGGCTGGCTCCGGACGTGGCGCTGGTGGACCTCCAGCTACCCGGGATGGACGGCCTGGCCGCGCTCGAAGCCATCCAGCGCGAGCGGCCCGAGACGGTCGTGATCATGATGACGGCACACTCGAGCGTGGAGGGCGCCGTGGCGGCCATGCGACAGGGGGCGGCGGACTACGTCGCGAAGCCGTTCGACCTCGACGAGCTCTGGCTCGTGATCCAGCGGGCGTGGGAAGCCCAGCGCACACGGGGGGAGCTCGTCTACCTCCGACAGCGGGCCGGCCACAGCGCCCCGGTGGCAAGCCTCCTCGGAACGTCGCAGCCGATGGAGGAGGTGCGCAGGCGCATCCTTCAGGTGGCGGCGGCGGACCGGCTGGGCGATGCGGGGCCGACCGTGCTGGTGACCGGAGAGACCGGGACCGGCAAGGAGCTGGCCGTGCGCGCCATCCACGCCGCGGGCCCCCGCGCCTCGGGCCCGTTCGTCGAGATCAACTGCGCAGCCATCCCGGCCGCCCTCCTCGAAGGGGAGCTGTTCGGGTTCGAGAAGGGCGCTTACACGGACGCCCGGACGAGCAAGGCCGGCCTATTCGAGGCGGCCGACGGGGGCACGCTCCACCTCGACGAGATCGGGCTCCTGGACGTGGGGCTCCAGGCGAAGCTCCTCAAGGTCATCGAAGACCGCGCCGTGCGACGTCTGGGCGCGCTCGCCACTCGGCGTCTCGATCTCCGCATCGTGGCCGCGACCAACCGGGACCTCGACGGGGCGGTGCGAGAGGGGGCCTTCCGCCCCGATCTCCTCTATCGGCTCCGCGTCCTCACGGTGGACATGCCACCCCTCAGAGGCCGGTCGGAGGACATCCTGCTCCTTGCCCGGCACTACCTCGCCGGGATCCGCGACCGCTACGCGCTCGGCGAGACTCGCTGGTCCCACGCCGCGCTCGACTCGCTCGTCGGCTACGCGTGGCCCGGGAACGTCCGGGAGCTGGTCAACGTCGTCGAGCGCGCTGCGCTCCTCCATCCCGGCCGCGTCCTCGAGCCCGAGATGCTGGGGCTGGGCCCGGCGCCCGGCGCCCCGGTCGCCGTGGGCCCGGACGGCGTCTCCGTGGACTTCTCGCGAGGGCCGGTCGACATGGAGGCACTGGAGCGCACCCTCCTGGAGCGGGCGCTCCGGCACACGCGGTGGAACCGGGCCCAGGCCGCGCAGCTACTCGGCCTGACGAAGGAGACGCTACGGTACCGTATGGAGAAGTTCCGGCTGGCGCCCGAGCCCCGCCAGGACTGACGGTCTTTTCACGGGGCATGATGGGCATTTACCCTCCCCAGTCGGCGAGCCGGCCGTAGCGCGCCGCATGGCACCATTGGGACAGGATGATGGGAAGCGGGCACCCCGGCACGGGGATTGCGTACTGCGCCGCCAGGGTCGGATTGCGCCTGTTCCGGCCCCGGAAGAGGAACGCATATGATGCGCTGCCTTCATAGGCTCGTCACGCTGGCGGTTGCGGTCTTGGTGTTGATCGCCCTAGCCTCGCCACCTTCGGGCGCCCCGTGGCTCGGGGACGGAACCGTCACGGCGGCTGACGGCAAGGGCGGCGGGAACTCCGGTGGCGGCGGCCAAGGCGGTGGGAACTCGGGCTCCGGAGGCGGCAACTCCGGGGGGAACTCCGGGGGTAATTCGGGCGGGAACTCCGGCGGTAGTTCAGGCGGGAACTCGGGCGGCGGCAAGGGCGGCGGCAACTCCGGATCCGGTGGCGGCGGCAAGGGCGGCGGCAACTCCGGGTCGGGCGGCGGCTCAGGCGCCGGTTCGGGCGCGGGCGCGTCCGAGGGCTCGGGGCGGGGCCACGGCCGTGACCCGGGGGCCGCCGAGCTCGGCGGACACGGCTCGCGCGGCCGATCGGGCCGAGGCGGTCCGGACCACGGCGACCGTACGGGATCCTCGGGGCACGGCGGAGGCCATGGTCCGTCGGCCAGTACCGGGCCGGCGAGCATCGGGCCCACGAGCACCGGACCGTCGAGTTCCAGTCGCGGGGCTTCGCAGGGTAGCGGACAGGGTACAGCCACGGGCCGCGGGAACCCCGATGCCCAGACTGCCGCCACGAACGCCCAGGCGGCCGCCCGGGACGCGGCCCGCTCGGCCAGCCAGGCGTCGCGCGAGGCGAGTCGCCAAGCGGCCGAGCGCTCGCGGGGTCCCCATGGCGAGGCCATCGCAGCGGCGGCGGAGGACGCGTCACGCACCGCTGAGCGCGCCGCGAAGGACGCGGCGCAGGCGGCTCGCGACGCGCAAGCCGCGGCTGCCAGCTCGAGCCCCGAGTCCCGCTCGACCGCGGGCCGGGCGGCCGAGCGCGCCGCCCACGCCGCTGAACTCGCGCGCGAAGCCGCGGAGGAAGCGGCGGACCGCCCCGAGCGATCCGGTGCGCCTCGACCATAGCGGGCGGACCCCTGGGCTCCGCCCCGGCGCGGGCGCAGCGCTGCTGGCGTTGTTTCTCGCCTGCGTGCCCAGCGCAGGCCCCGCGCAGGGTCTCCTCGGCGACCTCCAGCGCGGCATGCAGGCCCAGGCGCTCTCGCGGCAGGCACAGGTGCTCTACGACGCCCGGGACTACGCGGGCGCTCGCAACCGCCTTCTGGACGCCGTCGCCCTCGAGCCGGGCCACGACGAGGCCCGCGCGCTCCTCGGGTGGGCCCACTACCATTTGGGTGAGTACCGGGCGGCCGCCATCGCCTTCAAGGCCGCGCTGAGACGGCAGCCTTCATGGGATGGGCTCTACGACGGCCTCGGCTGGAGCCGGCTCAAGCTCGGGCGCTATCACCTGGCGATCGAGGCGTTCCAGTCCGCGCTCGACCTCTCACCCGACCACGGGGATGCCCTGATCGGGCTCGGCACGGCGCTGTTCGAGCTGGGGCGCTACGAGGCGGCGATCACTCCGCTCGATCGCGCGCTCCGCGGCATGACGACGGTCGTCGGCGAGGAGGCACGGGACGCCCCGGGCGCGCGGGCCCGGCTGGCGTGGAGTCTCTACTACCTCGGGCGCCTCCCGGAAGCTCTCCACGCGTTCGAGCGCGCGCTCCGCGCCGCCCCGAAGGGCGCGGGCCTCCACAACGGGCTCGGCTGGTGTCTGCTCCGCCTGGGCGATCGCCGCCAGGCCCGGACCGCCTTCGAGCGCGCGCTCACGCTCCAGCCCGGGTACGAGGACGCGCTCGAGGGGCTCCGCCAGGCGCGCGGCTGAGCGCCGAGCGGGTCGTGGCCGGCGCCGATCCGGCGGGCGGGGCTACTTCCGGATGGTCAGAATCGCCACCCAGACGAAGAACGCCACGGTGCCGGCGAGGAAGAGTCCGAAGGCGAGCTTCTCGATGCCCGACATGACGCCGCCCTAGCGGAGGAGCGGGGCGAAGCCCCCGAACACGTTGTAGAGCGCGTCGCCGAACAGGATCAGGAGGTTCAGGAGCGCGAGCACCAGCAGCAGCCGAACGCCCATCATTGCGGCAGCCCGGGCCCGAGCCCGCCCCAGTACCGGACGAGGTAGTACACGCCCCACACGCCGAGCACGGCATAGACGACCAGGAGCCAGCGATTCACGATGCCGTGGTAGGCGCGAACCTCGCCTCCGCCGAACTCCTCGACGTGGCCGCGGCGCCGCTCGTGCTCCGCGATGATCGCGTCGCGATCCGGTCGCTCACCGTGATCCGTCATCGTCGATCCCCTCGCTCCTGAGCACCTGGTACTTCACCGCCTCGACGTCGGTCAAGAGTCCCGACATGGCGGCCCACAGGAAGAGGCACAGCGCGGCGAGCCCCATGAAGATGGACACCGCGAACTCCCCGGCCAGAAGCGCGATGAGCTCTTGCATCAGCGTCCCTCCCCCCGGAGGCCCTTGTGGAAGCGGACCAGCGCCTTGGGGGCCTCGTCGGGCGCCGACGGGTCGAGGGCCAGGCGCGAGCTGTCGTAGGCCTCTCGCGAGGCGTCGTTCAGCCGCGCGCGGATCGCGGGATCCAGCTTGAGCTTCTCGCCGGTGAGCGGATCGTTGAAGGCCGAGAAGGACAGCACGTAGTAGCTGATCGCCCAGCGCTCGGCCTCGTTCATCGAGTCGACGAACGACGGCATCGGAGTCCCGTCCAGCCCCAGGGTCATCGTCCGGAACACGTCCCGGACGTCCGACCCGCCCTTGAACTGCCCACGGGTGAAGTCGATCGGCAGGATCCGGAACCCCCAGTCGTCGGTGAGCTCGTCGGCCGAGGGGCCGTCGCCCTTGCCGCCGGCCCCGTGGCACTGGAAGCACTTCGCCTTGGTGTAGAGCTCCTTGCCCTGGGCGAGGAGCTCGGGCGTCGCCTTGGGTGGGTCGCCGATCAGAACCGGCGGCTCCGGCTTCTCCTCGGTCCAGCGCTTCGAGAACGTCTTGATGAAGCTGATCACCGAGATCCGGTCCTTCTCCGGCAGCTCGTGCCAGGTCGGCATGGCCGTGAAGCGGAGTCCGCGCGTGAGCGTCCGGAAGAGGTCGCCGTCCGTCGGCAGCGAGCCCGACGGTGTCGTCCGGAACTTGAACACGCCCAGCCGGAAGTCCCGGGGCCGCGGGTCCAGGAACGTCGCCGCCGGGCCGTTGCCGTCACCGTTCGGCCCGTGGCAGCCGACGCAGCGCCGTTCGTAGACCTCCTTGCCGCGCGCTTCCTGCTCCCGGGTGCGCGGAATCGCCATGACGCTCACCGACATGGTCTGCGGCTCGAAGACGTCCCGCCAGACCCCCCGGTTCGTGCCGAGCTTCTGGATGTACGCGACCAGCCCGCGGAGCTCTTCGGTCGGCACGATCACCGTCAGCGTCTTGCCCTTCCAGGTGTCGGCCTTGTCGTAGGGCTCCGGCAGGCTCTTGACGTCGAGGACCGGCGTCCCGTCCGTCTCGCGCGAGAAGGCGAGGCCAGCGGGGCTCGGACGGAGCGGGAGCTGCCGGTCCGCCTTCCCGGTGAAGAGCCCGCGGAGCGCGGCGCTGTCCGCCAGAGCCGCCTCCCCGTCCTTCTCGGCGACGGCGACCGCGGCCGTCCGGTAGAGCCAGCGGAAGCTGGGCATGATCGAGTCCGGGACCACCTCGGTCGGCACCCAGTGATGCGCGAAGTGCCACGCGTCGCCGTACTTCAGCCCCACGCGCGTGAGATCCGGCCCGATGCGGCGGGTCGAGAGGAGGTGCGGCCAGTCGTGGGCGTACTCCCCGACCTGGGACACCGGGCCCCAGCGCATGTCCTCGCCGGTCACCGGCCGGACGTACTGGCTGTGGCAGTACCAGCACCCCTCCCGCTGGTAGACGTTCCGCCCGAGCTGCTCGAGCGGGGTGTAGGGCGACGACTCGTACCAGACCCACTTGACGTCGCCGAGGTCGGTGCGCACCGCCCGCGTCGCTCGGGTCTCCCGGGACTCGGGGATCGCGATCGGAAGAATGCCCTGGATGAAGATCGCCAGCGAGATGCACACGAAGCCCGCACCGAGGACGTAGGCTTTCATCTCAGGCCCTCGCCGGGGTCCCCGGCGCCCGGAGGCCGGGGTCGGCCGCGGTGACGGGCCCGGGCTCGAGCGCCGTCCGCATCAAGTTGTAGACCAGGAGCGAGATCCCGACGTCCATCGAGATGCCCGAGAGGGTCCGCACCAGCCAGAAGGGCTTCATCGTGACCACCGTGTCGACCCACTCGGCCCGCGCCATGAGCATGAAGCCCTGCTGGAGCCCCTGGGCCGTGAGCACCAGCCCCATGGTGGAGATCCCGATCGTGATCAGCCAGAAGCTCCAGTTGCCGAGGCGGAAGCTCCAGAGCTCCCGCCCGCAAAGCCGCGGCCAGACGTAGACCGCACCGCCGATCGCCCACACGACGAACGTCCCGAACACGGTCAGGTGGGAATGGGACACGACGAAGTCGGTGAAGTGGGTCGGCTCCTGGATCGACCGGAGGGCCTCGGTGGAGCCCTGGAAGCAGCCGATGAGGTACATGATCGCCCCCAGGATCAGGAACTTCGCGGGCAGGTTCCGCCCGAAGCCCTGCCAGTGGCCGATCATGGTGCCGAAGAAGTTCTGGAGCACGGTCCAGACCGGGATGATCAGCATCATCGACGAGACGATGGCGATGGTCTCCGCCCAGTCGGCGATCGGGCTGAAGAGGTAGTGGTGGATGCCGACGAACGGGTAGAAGAACGCCAGCGACCAGAAGCCGATCAGCGAGAGCTTGTGACTGTAGATCGGAGCCCGGATGGACGCCGGCAGGAAGAAGTAGATCAGGACGTAGCCCGGCCGGGGTGATCCAGAGGCCCACCACGTAGTGGATGTAGAGCCCGTGGAGCGCGGCATTGTTGATGCCCGGGCACCGTGTGGTACGGGCCGACGATCAGGAGCACCAGGTTGATGCTCGTCCACACGAGCGCGCCGATCAGGTACCAGAGGCTGACGTAGAGCGGCGTCTCTCGCCGTCGCGCGATCGTCATCAGGATCTGCACCGTCACGGCGAACATGATCGCCGTGATCACGAGCACGTTGGCGAGCGGCATCTCCCCGGCTTCCCATCCGCGGTTCCCGCCGAAGAACGACACGGTGATGAAGGTGGCGGCCAGGTTCAGGTTCCAGATCCAGAGGATCGGATAGCCCCAGTGCCCGTTCCACACCCGGACACCGCAGAGTCGCGGGGTGATGTAGTAGGTGAGGCCGAGAAACAAGGTGGAGAAGGCGCCGAAGATCACTCCGTTGACGTGGAGCGGACGGAGCCGGCCGAAGGTCGACCAGGCCGACGTGCCCAGGAACTCCGGGTAGTTGAACTTCGTGGAGATGAGGACTCCGATAGTCGGGGCCAACATGAGCCAGAAGAAGCCCCAGAGGAGCCAGCCGCGGATGAGCCGGGCGTCCATCAGCTCGTCGTTCGAGCGCACGACGGCCGCCTCCGAGGTGCTCGGCGTCATCGCACTCAGGATACCTCGACGCGCGCCAAGGCCTCGCGGCGCTGGCCCCGCGTGTTCCCCAGCACCGCCCGAAGGATCCCTCCCTGCCCGGCGCGCATCCGGATGGTGATCAGGGGATCGTCGCTCAGAGCGGACGTGAACAGGAAGGGGCTCACCCCATCGGCCCGGCCAGCTAGGTCGGACGCGAGGTGCGCCCGTCACTGTGCACGTGCAGCACCTTGCCGGTGGCCGTCGTGAGGGGAGGCCGCCGCTCGACGCGCACCATCTGGGCATCCTGCCACAGGAGACCCATGACGCGCTCGACCCCGGAGCCGGGGGCCACCGCGGCCAGGAACGCGCTCGCCACAGCGCCGGCATCGACCGGGCCCACCTCGGGACGCACCAGGAGGCGCAGCCGAGGTCGTCCATCGTCGCCCTCGTCTTCCACGAGCTGGTAGTCGGTCGGCCCCCCTCCGAAACGCGCGGGCAGCACCTCTTCGAGAACCCTGATCACGTCCGCGTCGAGAAACGTCATGCCGCCGGCGGTCAGCTTCTCGAAGCTTCGGATCGTGTGGAGATGGGTCGTCCAGCCGATGTCCTCGAGCGGACAGCCGCACGCCCTGGGGCCGAGGACCGCCCGGTCGCCCAGGGAGACGTTCAGCAGCAGAAACGGCGCCGTGGGCCGCAGCGAGGACACCAGCAACGCTCCGGGCACCAGGCCCGGAACCCCTCCCTCGCTGCCAACCTGAACCACCGCGCTGAGATCGTGCGTGACGTGCACTTCGTCCGGAGCGGCCGGGGCGAAGCACGCGTAGCCGACACGCCCGGCCTCGACGGTACCGTAGCGCGGCCGGCATTCCGCCCCGGTTCGGCGGATCGCGTCGAGCCGGGCGGCCGTCAGAGGCTCTCCGTGTACCCAGAACCGCACGCCGCGCCAATCGAGACCCTCGGCGAGGGCCACCTGGCACAGGCGAACCACGGAGCTCACGAACGCGTCGAGGCTCGGACTGTCCCCTTCCCCTCGCACGCGCTCGATCCAGCGCACGATCGGGCTCGGATCGCCCACGGTGGCCAGGACGGGACGAGGTAGACGCAGCCGACCGAGATAACCTCCCCAGCGCATCACGCGCGCGCTCCAGCGGTAGCGGGGATGCAGCCCAGGGGCGCTGGGGCTCATGTGCGAGAACCACTCCACCGGCACCGAGGTGAGGAGGCTGTACTCCAGGATTCTCGCCATGGCGGCCGAGCCGGGAATGCCCCAGCACGCGTAGCGCCATCGCCCTCGTTCCGGCGCGCCCAGGCTGAGCAGACGGTCGACCGCCGTCTCCCGGATGTAGTCGAGGTCGAGGGGCACCGGGGTCCCTGCGCCCCGACTGCCGCCGGTGCGGACCATGAGGTGGAGGGAAGCATGGGGGTTCCGCAGTTGGCCGGGGTCCACCTGGAACGAGACGCCGCCACGGGTGACCGCTCGTCGCCCCTTGAACTCCTCGACGGTCAGGTACACGCCGTCCCGGACGAGCGTCAGCAGCGCACCGTCCACGCCCTCTCGATCGACCAGCCTCTCGACGTCCCCGTACTCGCATCCGGCTAGCTCGAGCAGTCGACGGTACGGATTCTCCACGTGCCCGGAGACGGCCAGGCGGATCAAGGACAGAAAGTCGCTCGCCCGGTGCTCGAAGCGCTGCTGGAGGGTCGCCCGCGCCGCCTCCATGGCGAGCGGATGGCGGAGGAAGCGCGGAATCTGGCCGAGGTACCGCGCGCCGCTCAGCATGTCTTGGAGCTGGAACATGGCCGCGTACGGGTCTGCGCGTGCGGAGGGTCGCCGCCGGGTCCGGACTCGGAGCTGATGCGCCGGGCGGGGCTACTGACCCGCGACGGTGAGGCGGGCGATCTTGATGGTCGGCGCGGCGGTCTGGTCGCGGAAGGCGAGGTCACGCCCCACCATCTCCACGTCCTGCAGCATCTGCCCGAGGTTGCCGGCGACCGTGATCTCCTCCACGGGATGGGTCAGCTCGCCGCCCTCGATCCAGAACCCGACGGCGCCGCGCGAGTAGTCACCGGTCGTGTAGTTCACCCCGAACCCGATCAGCTCGGTCACGTACAGCCCGCGGTCGACGGAGCGCAGGATCTCCTCGGGCGCCCAGGACCCGGGCTCGAGATAGAGGTTCGTGTAGCCCACGGTCACGCCGCCGCCACCCTCGCGGGCCGCGTGCCCCGTCGCCGTGAGGCCGAGCCGCCGCGCGCTGTAGGTGTCGAGGAGGTAGCTCGTGAGAACCCCGCGGTCCACCAGCACCGTGCGCCGGCTCGGGAGACCCTCGCCGTCGAACGGCCGGGACCCGAGGCCCCGGGGCATGAGCGGATCGTCCACGATCGTGACGCGAGGCGATGCCACGACCTGCCCGTGCCGGCCGACGAGGAACGACGTGCCCCGGTAGAGGCTCGGGCCCGTCGCGGCGACGGCGAATCCTCGGACCAGGCTCGCGGCCGTTTCGGGGTCGAAGACGACCGGGACCTCCACCGTCTCGCCCTTGCGCCCGCCCAGCCGGCGCACGGCCCGCCGGGCGGCCTCGCGCCCGACCGCCTCCGGCTCCTCCAGATCCGCGAGCCGGCGCGCCGCCGTGTACCAGTAGTCGCGCTCCATGTCGCCGTCATCAGACGCGACCGGGGTCACCGACAGGGCGAACGACGACACCGGGAAGGCGCCCGCGAATCCGCCGCTCGAGGCGTAGGCGACGCGACCCTGGCGGTCGTAGAACTCGGCGCCCTCGGAGTTCCGCACTCGCGGATCGGCCTCGAGCGCGGCCGCCTCGGCCCGGCGCGCCCGGTCGATCTTCTCCTCGACCGTCAGCGT
Source organism: uncultured Candidatus Rokubacteria bacterium (assembly GCA_963812945.1). Lineage (GTDB taxonomy): Bacteria > Methylomirabilota > Methylomirabilia > Rokubacteriales > DASRDR01 > DASRDR01. The sequence continues at coordinate 1,743,203 of CAWEXD010000008.1, forward strand.
GTGCCCCTCGGCGTCCCAGAGGCCGAGGTCGGGCATGTCGCGGGCCAGCATCTCCGGGGCCGGCAGGCCCGAGTGCTCGTCGCGCCGGGCGACCTTCGCGAGCCGCACGCTCTCGTCGACGAGGCGCGCGAGCGCCGCGGTCGAGAGGTCCGACGTGGTGGCCGACGCCGAGCCGGACTCGGTGAAGATGCGGAGGGAGCAGCGGTTCTCACGGGCGTGCTTGAGTGACTCGACGGTCCCGAGGCGAACCTGCACGGTCTGGAGCTCCTCCTCCACCATGAAGGCGTCGGCCTCGACGGCGCCCTGGGCGCGCGCCCGGCCGAGGAGATCCTCCAGCCGCTCCAGCATCGCCGTCCCGGTGGCCGCCGCCACGACCCGGCCCGCCACGGGCTAGACCTGGGTCCCGCCGACCGTGATCCCGTCGATCCGGATGGTCGGCAAGCCGACGCCCACCGGCACGGACTGCCCGTCCTTGCCGCAGGTCCCGACCCCTTCGTCGAGGGCGAGGTCGTGGCCGACCCGGCTCACGCGGGTCAGGGCCTCCGGACCGGAGCCGATCAGGGTGGCGCCCTTCACCGGCGCGGTGACCCGGCCGTCCTCGATCAGGTACGCCTCGCTGGCCGAGAACACGAACTTGCCGCTGGTGATGTCGACCTGTCCGCCTCCGAACGCGACCGCGTAGAGCCCTCGGGACACCGATCGGACGATGTCTTCCGGAGCCTCCTCCCCGGCCAGCATGAAGGTGTTGGTCATGCGCGGCATCGGGGGGTGCTGGAACGACTCGCGCCGTCCGTTCCCGGTGAGCCCGGCCCCGAGGAGCCGTGCGTTGAGCCGGTCCTGCATGTACCCGCGGAGCACGCCCTTCTCGATGAGCACCGTCCGGCTGGTCGGCGTCCCCTCGTCGTCGACGTTCAGCGAGCCCCGCCGATTGGGCAGGGTCCCGTCGTCGATCACCGTGACGAGATCCGACGCCACCCGCTCGTTGAGCCGGCCGCTGAACGCGGAGACGCCCTTCCGGTTGAAGTCCCCCTCGAGGCCGTGTCCGATGGCCTCGTGGAGGAGAATGCCGGGCCACCCGGGCCCGAGCACCACGGTCATGGAGCCCGCCGGCGCCGCGACGGCCGTGAGCTTGACGAGGGCCTGACGCGTGGCCTCCCGGGCGAAGCGGGCCCAGCGCTCTCCCTCCTCGAAGAAGTCGAACGCCACGCGACCGCCGCCGCCGAACGTTCCGGCCTCGCGCCGCCCGCCATCCTCGACGACCACCGTCACGTTCAGCCGCGTGAGCGGCCGGACGTCGGCGAGCTGCCAGTTGGCCGACGTGGCGATGAGGACGGTCTGCTCCAGCGAGGCGAGCGTGGCGATGACCTGGCGCACCCGCGGGTCCTGGGCACGCGCCAGACGGTCGACCCGGCCGAGCAGATCCACCTTGGCCGTGAGATCGGCCTCGACCGGGGCCAGCTGGAGCCTGTAGAGGTCGTGCGGTCGGGGGCTTCCGTGGACGGCAACCGGACCGGCCTCCGAGGGATGCTCGGCGATGGCCTGAGCCTGGCGCGCCGCGACCTCGAGGTGCTTGATGTCCAGGTCGTCCGTGTAGGCGTAACCGGTGCGGACGCCGGCCTGGGCCCGGACTCCCCCGCCCTGGGTGATCGTCCGCGAGGCCCGCTTGACGACCCCGTCCTCCAGAACCAGCTCCTCCGCCACCTGGTACTCCACGAAGACGTCGGCGTAGTCCACCCGGCTGGCGGCGGATCCCACGAGGGCCTCCAGACGGGGCTGGGTCAAGCCGAACCGGTCGGCGAAGAAGCGTTCCGGGCGAGCGAGCTGGCCGGCCGTCGTCGTCATGAGAGTCTCCCGGGTCGGGGGTGACGGTCGAAGGGGAGCACGTTTCATGCTACCACCCCCGGGAAGATCCGGATGGGATGCCTAGCTGGCTTGCTCCATTGTCACTGCAGCTTACGGTCCATCATCGGAGTCGTCGGATGACATCTGGACCGAGCTGGCCTCGACCTCGACCCCGGCGACGCAGGCCTGGACGAGCTCGTGGAGGGCGCGAAGCCCGCGGAGAACGGACGGACCGGGGGACAGCACGTCTCCTGACGGGATGGCGTGGACCCGGCCGGTCCGGACCGCCGTGATGCTGCTCCACCCGGGTCGGCCCCGAATCGCGTCGAGATCGACCGGCTTCCCGCACCAGGACGCCACGATGATCTCGGGGTCCCGCCGGACGACCTCGGCCGGGTCCACCACCCGGCCCGGCGCGTCCCGCCGGTCCCGGAGCTCCGGGAACACGTCCTGGCCGCCGGCGATCTCGATCAGCTCCGACACCCAGCGGATGCCCGAGATCGGGGGCTCGTCCCACTCCTCGAAGTAGACCCGCGGCCGGTCCGGCCAGACGCTGGAGAACTCGCGGATCTGCCGGATCTCGTCCTGGAGATCCACGACCGCGCCGCGCGCCTCCTTCTCGCACCCGAGCGCCCCCCCGATCACGAGGATGGCCTGGAAGATCTCGGCGAGGCTCCGCTGGTTCAGGGCGAGGACGGGCACGCCCGCGTGCACCAGGTCGCGCACGATGTCCGCCTGGAGGTCCGAGAACGCGAGCACGAGGTCCGGCGAGAGGTCGAGGATCTTGTCCAGCCGGAAGGTCGTGAACCCGCCGATCTTCGGGCGCTCGCGGGCCTCGGGCGGCCGCCGGGCGGTCCCGGGCACGCCGACGACACGGTCCCCCGCCCCGACCGCGAACGCGATCTCCGTCGTCTCGGAGCTCAGGCAGACGACGCGGCGGGGATACGGCGCGGGCGGCGTCCCGTACACGGGGGCATCGTATCACCGCCCGGGCGGCGCTTCGCTCAGCGCGACGCCACCGCTTCGAAACGCGCGACCATCGAGCCGGACGCGTCCTGCATCTCGAGGTGGCTGCCACCGATGCGATGGCGCTCCACCTTCCCGAGCGATTGGAGGAACCGCTGCTCCTGCTCCATGCCGGCCGCGCAGGCCATCATGGTGCCGGCCATGGGGCCCAGCTTGAGCTTCTGGCCGTCGAGCTCGAAGCCGCCGGTCACCCGGTTGCAGCCGCCGCTGCCGGACACCCGCTGCGCGTCGCGGGCGAAGACGAGGTGCGGCGCGCGTTGATTCTCCGCCACCTCGACCGGTGTCTCGCCCAGGCGCACCAGCCTCCAGTGGGGGCCGCGCAGGGGACTGTCCACCAGCGGATTGCCGCAGCTCTCGCCGGGCCAGATGCCCGTGAAGCGCTCCACCACCAGGCCGCGCTCGGGTGGCCGGCCGGCCTCCTGCGACGGGCGCGGAGCGATCAGCGCCTCCATGCTCACCAGCAGCGCCTGGCCGGGCTGCCGGCGCTCCTTCAAATAAGCGGCCTCGAGCGCCCGGTAGTCGCCCTCCATCACCACCGGGAGCCGCCCGCCGTCGGCGCAGAGCGTGATCACCGCGGCATCGGCCAGGTAGACAAACATGCCGGTCAGCGCGAGACGCGGCGCGATGAGCGCGGACTGCGGGAGGCGCTCCAGGCGGTCCTTCTGACCGGATCCGGACGGCGGCCACGCATGATCGACCCGGCGCAGCGTGCGGCCACGATCGCTCGGCAGGAAGACGACCGAGGACTCCCCACGGCGCAGCGAGAGCCGCCCGGTGCTCGGCTCACGGCGCCAGCGGCCGATGTCGTCGACACGGTTGGGCTCCGGCTTGTCCTTGTGCGTAATCCGCAGCTGATAGCGGCCCTGGGGCAGGAGGTCGAGATGCCACAAGGCGGCGCCGCCGCTCGCGGCGGCCAGCTCGCCTTCGTACGAGGCGGGCAGGTCGATCCCGCCGGCGCCCGCTCCGGCCCGGGGCGGCGGCTGCCGTCCCGCGCCCGCCGAGACGAGGAGCATCTGGAGCGGGGCATCGCCACCCCCCAGCACCGGATGGACCCGATCGGTGATGAAGAGGAGCCGCCCCTGGTGACGGACGGTCGCGCGCACGGCATAGCGCCGTCCGGGCCGCACGGCCGCGTCGTCGTACCGGATCGCGAAGCGGAACGGCGGCTGTCCCGCGGGATCGATCGTCGCGCGGCCAAGGACCGTCGCCGGCGCATCGGCGCGAGAGACGTCCTCCAGCACCGCTTCGAACACCGCGTCGGGCGGCAGCGCGATGCGCTCGCGGTACGTGGCGGTGCCCTCGAGCGTGCCAGCCCACGCAGGAGCGACGGCGGCCCACACGCACGCGGCAAGCGCCTGTGCGGCGAGGCCGCGTCCGAGGGAGCGCATCATCACCGTGCCCGAGAACGACATGGGGCTACGCTCCGTACGAGCCGAGGGTAACACTACGTCGCGAGTCGGTCGGGCAGGAGCACCTCCGCCGGCAGGGACGTCCGCCCCTCGACGGCGTAGTCGCGGATGATCGACGCCGTGACCGGCGTGAAGAGGATGCCGTTCCGGTAGTGTCCGGTCGCGACCAGGAGCCCGGGCATCCCGGGCCAGGGACCCACGGCCGGCAGCCCGTCCTCGGTCGCCGGCCGGAGGCCGGCCCACGCGCGGAGAAAGCGGAGACCGGCGAGCCCGGGCGCGGTCCGGAACGCTTCCTCGAGGAGCCAGCCGAGCCCTTCCAGCGTCACGTCGCGATCGGCGAGGCCATCCTCGACCGTCGCGCCGAAGAGGCATTCCCCGGACAGCCTGGGGACGAGATAGACGTCGTCCCGGAAAAGGACGTGACGCACCAGGGGCGGCGTGTTGGCGAAGGCGAGGATCTGTCCCTTCACGGGGCGGACGGCCAGCCCCGCCGGCGCGCCCTCGACGGCCCCGCTCCAGGCGCCGGCGGCCAGGACGACCAGCCCGGTCTCGATGACCCCCAGCGTGCCGGCTCGAACCCCCGTCACCCGCTCACCCGCGCGGACGAGCGCATCCACGGGCTCGCCGAGCTCGTACCGCACGCCACGGCGCTCCCCTGCCCGGACGAGGCCCTGAACGAGGCGGACGTTGTCGACCCACGAGCTGCGCGGAAGATGGAGCGCACCGAGAGCGTCCGGGCTGACCGCGGGCTCGAGCCGTCTGAGCTCGTCGGCGCTGACGAAGGACGTCCCCTCCGCGCGCTCCGCCGGGTCGTCAGCGGCGAGGCGCGCCTGGCGCGCCTCGCTCTCCGTCATACAGAGGTGGAGGTGCCCGGTCCGGCCGAGACCGACGTCGATCTCGGCTTCCTCGCGGAGCGCCGCGGCCAGGGGCTCGTAGAGCTCCCGGCTCCGCCGGGCGAGCACGGCGAGTGGGTCTCGCCGGGAAGGACCGGGAACCGAGAGGATCCCCGCCGACGCGCCCGAGGCCTCGGCCGCGGGCGTGGCGCGCTCGATCACGGTGACGCGAAGCCCGGCGACGGCCAGCTCGTAGGCGCAGGCGGCGCCAATGGCGCCCGCCCCGACGACAACCGCGTCGGGCCGCGTCAACGAATCCGCGGCGGGGACGCGAAGGCCGGCGCGGGCGGGCTCACTCCGGGGACCCGAAGGCGTACCGATGGAGGCGGCGGGGAATCCGCCCGGCCTTGTGGGCGGTGCGGCCGGCCTCCACCGCGTGGCGCATGGCCTCGGCCATGCCTTCCGGATCTCGCGCTTCCGCGATCGCCGTGCCCACCATGACCGCGTGGCAGCCCAGCTCCATGGCGAGGGCCGCGTCCGACGCCGTGCCGATGCCCCCCCCGACGATGACCGGCACCGTCGCCGTGTCGAGCACGAGACGGATCGCATACGGGTTGCGGATCCCGAGCCCCGACCCCGGCGGCGCGCCCTGGACCAGGATGGCCGACGCGCCCGCCTCCTCCACCCGCCGGGCGGACACCGGGTCGTCCCCGACCGGCGCCAGCACGTGGAATCCGTCCCGGGCGAGCGTGCGGGTCGCCTCGAGGATCGCCGGCACGTCCGGCATCTCGGTCCGGGTGTCTCCGACCACGTCGACCATGACGAAGTCCCCGAGGCCGGACTCCCGCGCGAGATAGGCCGTGCGGACGGCCTCGTCCACCGTCGCGCACCCGCTGGTCGTCGCGATCATGGTGAGGCGGCTCTGCTCCATCGACGCCAGGAGGGTGCCCCCGGGGCTCGCGAGGTCGAGGTTCCGGACCGTGAGCGTCACGAGCTCCGCGCCGGCCGCCTCGAGGCTCCGCTGCATGACCTCCGCCGAGGGGTAGCGCTCCGCCCCCACGATGAGCCGAGACCGGAACGACCGCGTCGCGATCACCAACGGTTCGTCGAACATTCACCCGTCCAGTCAGTCCGCCCGGAGCCGGGGATCCAGGGCGTCGCGAAGGCCGTCCCCGACCAGGTTGAACCCGAGGACCGACAGCATGATCGCGGCGCCGGGGAAGAAGAACACCCACCAGGCGCCGCTCGTGAAGTACTTGTACGAGTCGGCGAGCATCGCGCCCCACTCGGGGGTGGGCGGCTGGGCGCCGAGGCCGAGGAACCCGAGCGCCGCCGCCTCCAGGATGGCGAACGCGATCGCCAGCGTCGTCTGGACGATCAGCGGCGGCAGCGTGTTCGGAAAGATGTGCTGCGCGACCACGTGCGGGCCGCTCCCGCCGATGGCCGTCGCGGCCGTGACGAACTCCTGCTCGCGAAGCTCGAGAACCGCCCCGCGGGCGATCCGCGCGTAGATGGGGATCGCGACGATGCTGATCGCCAGGAGCGAGTTCCGGAGGCCGGGGCCGATCATGGCCACGATCGCGATGGCCAGGAGCGTCCCCGGAAAGGCGAGCAGGATGTCCATGCAGAACATGATGACGAGGTCCCACGTCCGGCCGGCGTACCCGGCGAGGAGGCCCAGCAGGGACCCGATCACGGCCGCCACCACCACCGAGCTCACCCCCAGCCCCAGCGACACGCGCGCCGCGTGGATCACCCTCACCAGATTGTCGCGCCCGAGGGAGTCGGTGCCGAACGGGTGCTCGGCGCTCGGCGGCTTGAGCCGGTCGCCCAGGCTCGAGTCCGTCCTGGGGTCGTAGTGGTGGACCAGCGGCGCGAGGATCGCGACCAGCACGAAGACGCAGACGATCACGAGGCCCGCCCGCGCCACCGGGCTCGCGAGGAGCCGGCGCCACGCCGCCGCCGCCGGGCTCTGGCCGCGCGGCTTGGGAACTGCGACGGCGCCGAGGGTCGCCGTCCCCGTCGTCGCGCCCATCAGTCGTACTTGATCCGCGGGTCGACCGCGGCGTAGAGGAGGTCCGTGGCGAGGTTGACCATGACCACGATGGCCCCGATGAAGAGGCTCGCCCCCTGGACGATCGGGTAGTCGCGCGACTCGATCGACTCGTATACCCAGCGGCCGATACCAGGCCAGGAGAAGATCGTCTCGGTGAGGATCGCCCCTGCCAGGAGCGACCCCACCTGCAGGCCCACCACGGTGAGCACCGGCAGGAGCGCGTTGCGCAGCCCGTGGCGCAGGACCACGACCGAGCGTGAGAGCCCCTTGGCGTCCGCCGTCCGGATGAAGTCGCGCGACAGGACCTCGAGCATGCTCGCCCGCATCATCCGCGCGATCACCGCCAGGGGAATCGTGGCCAGCGCCACCGCCGGCAGGACGAGATGGCGGAGCGCGTCCGGGATCATCGCCCAGTTGCGCTGGAGAACCGCGTCCAGCAGGACGAAGTGGGTCAGCGGCTCGTAGTCGGCGACGCTGTCGAGCCGCGCGCCGGTCGGCAGGAGCCGTAGCTCTACCGCGAACACCCACGCGAGCATGACGCCGAGCCAGAAGATGGGCATCGACACGCCGGTCAGCGCGAACACGCGGGCGAGGCTGTCGACGAACGACTTCCGCCAGACGGCGGAGACGATCCCGATGGGGATCCCGACCAGGACGGCCAGCACGATGGCCGCGACCGCCAGCTCCACCGTCGCCGGGAACCGGCGCAGGATGTCGGTGAACACCGGGTCGCCGCGGACGATCGAGACGCCGAGGTCCCCCCGGAGCGCCTTCCCGATGTAGAGGAGGTACTGCTCGTGGATGGGCCGGTCCAGGCCGAGGCGGGCCCGGACGGCGGCGACCTTCTCGGGCGTCGCCCGCTCGCCGAGCATGGTGACGGCAGGGTCGCCGGGGATGAGGTGGACGAAGCTGAAGACGAGGATCGAGACCCCGAGGAGGACGGGGATGACGGTGAGGGTCCGCCGAAGAGCGTAACGCCGCACCGGTTCCCCGTCCCCCGACAGGGTCTCCGCGCGCTACTGGATCGTAACGGTGTTGAACCGCTCGTCGTCGAGCGGGTTGGGCACGTACCCCTTCACCTTCTTCGAGAAGGCGAGCGGAGCCTCGTTGTTCGCGATGAAGACGCGCGAGACGTTGTCATGGATCATCTGCTCGGCCTGGCGGTAGAGCTTCGCCCGCTCGGCCTGGGTCGTGAGCGTGGAAGCGCGCTTCAGCAGGTCCGCGAGCGGCGGGTTCGAGTGAAACCCTTCGCGCGAGGGCTTGTCGAGGCAGAAGAAGAAGCAGAGGAAGTTGTCGGGGTCCCCGTTGTCACCGGTCCACCCGAGCATGTAGAGCGGGAGCTCTCCATTCTTCCGCTTGTCGAGATAGTTCGCCCACTCCACGGTCTGGATCTGGCCCTTGATCCCGACCTTCGCCAGGTCGGCGGCGATCGCCTCGCCGATCTCCTTCGGGTTCGGGAAGTACGGCCGTGACCGCGACATGTACCAGAAGACGAGCGGCTCCTTCTTGCCGTCTTCCCAGGTGATCTCGCTGAAGCCGTTCGGGAAGCCGGCCTGCTTCAGGAGGTCCTGAGCCTTCGCGGTGCTGTACTCGTAGCCCTTCACGTCCTTGTTGTACCCCCAGAGCGGCGGGGGCTGGAACTGGGTCGCCACCAGGCCGGTGCCGCCGTACATCGCGTCGACGATCGCCTTCTTGTTGATCGCGTGAGAGACCGCCTGCCGCACGCGCTTGTCCTGGAACTCCTTCACCTTGTAGTTGAACGCGACGTAGCCCGTGTTGTTGGTCGGGCGAAGCAGCACCTGGAGGTTCGAATCTGCCTTGACGACCTTGAGGTCGTCGGGATTGATCCCCTCGATCCCGTGCACCTCACCCGCCTTGAGCGCAGCCACCCGCTGGGAGTTGTCCTTGATGTTGCGGACGACCAGGCGCTTGATGCTGGCCTTCTTCCCCCAGTAGTCTGGGTTGGCTTCGAGGATAGTCTCCTGGTTCGGCTTCCACTCCACGAACTTGAAGGCACCTGTCCCGACCGGGTGTTTCCCGAAGTCAGTCCCCCACTTCTCGACGGCCTTCGGGCTGGCGATCCCGAAGGGGAACATCGCGATGTTTTGGAGGAACGGGGCTTGCGGCTGCTTGAGCGTGAACTTCACGGTGTGGCTGCCGGTCGCCTCCACCTTGGCGATGACCGACTTGTCGTCGAAGCCGTCGAACTGTCCCTCGAAATACTCGAAGGTCTGGCCCGCCTTGAGCTGGTTCTCGTGCTGGGGGTGCTTGGTGTTCATCCAGCGCTCGAAGTTCCAGACGACGGCCTTAGCGTCGAACGGCTCGCCGTCGTGGAACTTCACGTTCTTCCGGAGCTGGAGGGTCCAGGTCTTGCCGTCGGCCGAGGCCTCGGCCTTCTCGGCGAGGGCGGGCTGGACCTCAGTCTTCCCCGGCTTGAACTCGTAGAGCGTATCGAAGACCTGGCGGGTGATCCTCGCGGTGATCCCGTCCGTGATGACGGCCGGGTCGAATTGGACGGGCTCGCCCTGGGCGCCGAAGATGAAGGTCTGGGCCAGGGCCGGTCCCGCCGCGCCCAGCAGCAGGACGACCGCTACCAGCAGTACGGCTCGCGCAAAACGCATAGGTGTTCCTCCTTGAGGGGTTGGGAATAGTGCGTTGACTATAGCCTTCCGGGGGCCCGGCTTCAACGGGCCGGCGCCGGGGCAGGTCGGCCGCCGCGGCCGTCGAGCTGGCTCCCCAGCTCGGCCGGCTCGGTCGTGGGCGCCTGACAGGCGTACTGCTCGCAGACGTAGGCCGTCGGCCGGCCCCGGGCTCGCTTCCCGGCGAGGAGCGGCAGGTCCCCCCCGGCCCCCTCCACCGCCCCGGTGACGACGCGGTTGGGGAGGTAGCGGCGGAAGACTTCGCCGAGCAGCGGCTCCCGGTCCGCCGGAGCCGAGCCCTCCGGCCACAGGATGGCCACCTCGACCGGAGACCCGAGGTGGAAGTCGAGCGCCCCCAGGAACCGCCCGAAGCCCGAGGGATAGCGTCCCATGAGCGGCGCGACGGAGCGGATCGTGTCGACACCGCGTCGCTCGAGGTCCGAGCTTCCGGTGAGGACGGCCAGGCGGAGCAGGACATCGGCCGCCACCGACGAGCCGCACGGCACGGCCGAGTCGAAGAGGCTCCGCGGCCGGACGACGAGGGTCTCGTGGTCCCGCCCCGTGTCGAAGAAACCCCCGGCCTCCGGGTCCCAGAAGAGATCCACCATCGCGTCGGCGAGCCCCCGGGCCGCGTCGAGCCATCGCCGGTCGAGGGTCGCCTCGTGGAGCGCGAGGAGCCCGTCGACGACCATCGCGTGGTCCTCGAGATAGCCGAGGAGCTTGGCCCGCCCGTCCTTCCAGGTGCGGAGGAGGCGGCCATCCACGACGAGCGCCGAGAGGAGGAACGCGGCGTTCCGCTCGGCCACGTGGAGGTAGTCCGGGCGCCCGAGCGCGCGCGCCGCCTCGGCGAACGCCCGGAGCATCATGCCGTTCCAGCCCGCCAGGACCTTCTCGTCCCGGGCGGGCTTGATCCGGCCCTCGCGGTGGGCAAAGAGCGTGGCGCGCGCGCGGCGGAGAAGATCGGCGAGCCGGTCGGGCGTGATGCCGAGCGCGGTCGCCACCTCGTCCGGATCACGCTGGACCTGGAGGATGCTCCGGCCCTCGAAGTTGGGCCCATCGGCCACGCCCCAGTACTGGAGTGTGGCCCGGGCCGCCTCGGGCTCGAGCAGCGCCTCGATCTCCGCCCGGTCCCACAGGAAGAACTTGCCCTCCTCCCCTTCCGAGTCCGCGTCCTGGGTCGAGTAGAAGCCGCCCCCGGGATGTGTCATCTCGCGGACGACGTAGTCGAGGGTCTCCTCGGTGACGCGGCGGTACTCGGGATCTCCCGTCGCCTGCCAGGCTTGGAGATAGAGGAGCGCCAGCTGGGCCTGGTCGTAGAGCATCTTCTCGAAGTGGGGCACGAGCCAGACCTGGTCGACCGAGTAGCGGTGGAATCCCCCGCCCAGCTGGTCGTAGATGCCGCCCCGCGCCATGCGGGTGAGGGTCTGGCGGACCATCTGGAGCGCCTCGGGCAGGTCCCGGCGACGCCAGTATCGAAGGAGGAAGTCGAAGGCCATCGGCTGGGGGAACTTGGGCGCCCGCCCGAGCCCCCCGTGGTGCGGATCGAACTCCGCCCGGAGCCCCTGATAGGCGCCGTCGAGGACCTCTCGAGTCAGGAGGTCGGTGCCCGCCCGGACCCGCTCTCCCTGTCGGAGCCGCTCGAGGAGATCCTGTCCGACCCGGGCAGCCTCGCCGCGCTTCTCCCGATAGAACTCGGCCACCGCCTCGAGAACGCGCGGAAACCCGGGCATGCCATGCCGATCGGCCGGCGGGAAGTAGGTGCCGCCGTAGAACGGGACGCCCTCGGGCGTCATGAACACCGTCATCGGCCAGCCGCCGTGACCCGTCATCGCCTGGACGGCCTGCATGTAGATCGAATCGACGTCCGGGCGCTCCTCGCGGTCGACCTTGATGTTGACGAACCGCTCGTTCATGAGGCCCGCGATCGCGGGATCCTCGAAGGACTCGCGCTCCATGACGTGGCACCAGTGGCAGGCCGAGTAGCCGACGGAGAGGAGGACAGGCTTGTCCTCGCGGCGAGCCCGTCCCAGCGCCTCCTCTCCCCAGGGGTACCAGTCGACCGGGTTGTACTGGTGCTGGAGGAGGTAGGGGCTCGTCTCCCCCGAGAGACGATTCGGGGTAGGGGCGGCCCCCGATGCGTGAGGCGTCTCGTGGCTCACTGGACCACCCCGCGAGCGTTGACTGGGCGGTCCTCGGACGGCCTTCGGCGACCTGTGCGGATCACGCCGCCCGGGCCCGGCGGTAGAAGGGCAGCTCGGCGACCTCCGCCGGTAGGAGCTCCTCTCCGTCCCGCACGGCGACACCAGTCCCGGGCTCCCAGTGCTCCCGCCGCAGGAATCCGAGCGCCAGCGTCACACCGAGGGCAGGCGAGACGACCGCGCTGGTGATGCGCCCGACCTCCTTGCCGTCGACCAGGACGGTTGCCCCGGCGGGCGGCACGCGGGCGTCGGCGAATCGGAAGCCGACGATCTTCCGGTTCACGTGACCGCGATACGTGATCCGCGCGATGACTTCCTGTCCCATGTAGCAGCCCTTGTTGAGGGAGTAGGCATCCGGCAGCGGCGCCTCCAGGAGGAGCGTCGAGGCGTCCACGTCGATTCCGTACCGGACGGCGCCCGCTTCCACCCGCAAGACGTTCCAGGCCTCTCGCCCAACCGGCCGGGCGCCCGCTTCACGGAGCCGCTCCCAGAGCCGGCCGAGCCCCTCCGGGGAGATCCAGAGGTCGTAGCCCTCCTCCCCCGTCTGCTCCGTCCGCACGATCCGGATCTCGCTCCCCTCCCAGGGCGCGACCACATGGTGCCAGCGGGCGAGGTCGGGCACGGCGGAGCCGATCACCTGCTCGACGACCTTGCGTGCGCTCGGGCCCGCGACGGTGAGGATCCCCGAGCCGGCGGTGACGTCCTCCAACTCGGCCCGCTCGGAGAAGAGATAGCGGTCGATGCCGCTCGAGAGCGGCTCGGCGAGCTGACGGTCAGTTTCGAGCACGAGGCGGTCCGGCACGCAGTGAACGGTGAGGAGCGCCGTGACCTTCCCGTGCACGTCGAGGAGCGCGGACTCGTTGCCCTGCCCCGGGATCAACCCCTTGACGTCATTCGAGACGAGCCCGTGAAGGAACGTCGCGCGATCCTTCCCCGTGACCTCGATCTTCCCGCGCTCGGAACGGTCGATCAGGCCGGCCCGCTCGCGCACGGCCTCGTGCTCGGCCGCGGGGTCCCCGTAGCTGGCCGGCACGAGCCAGCCGCCGGCGTCGGCGAAGCTGGCGCCGAGCCGCTCGTGAGCCTCGTGGAGGGAAAGTCGCTCGCCCATAGTCCGATGGTTCGGTCCGCCTGCATTATACCGGCCCCGTCTCGGACCGCCCCAGCGGGGTCAGACCCCCACTTTGACTTCCCGGAGGCTCCACAAAGCCAAAGTCAGGGTCTGACCCCGATGTTTGACCTCTATAATCGGGGCCGTGCCACGGAAGCCCGCCGGCCGGCCCCGGGCGCGCTCGGCCCCCGACGCTCGGGCGCTCCGCCGATTCCGCGAGGGCCTCCTCCGCTGGTACGGGCGGCACCAGCGGGACCTTCCGTGGCGGCGGACGCGCGACCCCTACCACGTGCTGGTGTCGGAGATCATGCTCCAGCAGACGCAGGTCGACCGCGTCATCCCGAAGTTCCACGAGTTCCTCGGCCGCTACCCGACGCTCGAGGCCCTCGCCACGGCGGACGTGGCCGACGTCAAGCGCACCTGGGTTCCCCTCGGCTACAACATCCGCCCGGTCCACCTCCACGGGATCGCGCGCGAGGCCGTGGCGCGCTACGGCGGGCGGCTCCCCGAGGACGAGAAGGCGCTTCGCCAGATGAAGGGGATCGGCCGCTACACGGCAGGGGCGGTGCGGTCCTTCGCGTACGGCGCGCGCGCCCCGATCCTCGACACCAACGTCCGGCGCGTCCTCGGTCGCGTCTTCCACGGAACGGACGGCCGCCGCGTCTCGACGGCCTCCCTGTGGAGCCTCGCCGAGCGGGTCCTTCCCCGGGCGCGCGTCTACGACTTCAACCAGGCCCTTATGGACTTCGGGGCGACGTGGTGCACAGCGCGAAAGCCGCTCTGCCTCCCCTGCCCGATGCGGCGCTTCTGCCGCGCGTATCCCTGGGACGGCGCCTGAGACGAGCTGGGCGGCGCGCCCGGTTGGACCCGCGATCGTCCGGCACCCCGCGCGGAGCGCCGCACGGCCCCGAGCCGAGGCCCGGTCGACGCCGGCCTCCCCTCACCCGGATCGGCCGGCAGGTGGCCGAATGCCAGGCGTGCCCGACGATGCGCCCGTACGCGAAGTTCGCGCCGACGGCAGCCGGTCGGCACGACGCACGCTTCGTGCTCATCGGCGAGGCGCCGGGGATCGCCAGCATCGAGCGCGCGCAGCAGTGGACGGGCGCGGGCGGGATGATCCTGCGCCGGGAGATCCGGCGGCTCGGTCTCGACCTGGAGGACCTCTTCTACCTGACGAACGCCGTCAAGTGCTGGCCGGCCGGACCAGCCCGCCAAGGCCGCCGTCCGGGGAACCGCAGCCCGCTGGCCAGCGAGGCCCGCCGGTGCCGGCCGTTCCTCGCGGCCGAGCTCGAGGCGCTCCGTCCCGAGGTGATCGTCGCCGTCGGCGCGGTGGCCGCCCGGGCCGTCCTCGGTACCGCGTACTCGGTCCGGCTCCCCGAGGATCACGGCCGCCGGTTCCGGGTCGATGGCAGGGAGGTCGTGGTCCTCCTCCACCCCGCGAACGCAAGCCGGCACCCGACCGTGTGGCCCACCTATCGGACCTCCCTCCTCGGGCTCTTCGGCGAGCTGGCCGCGCGGGCCGGTCATCCGGTGGTCGAGGTGGCCGCCGCGATCATCTCGCGCCGCGGGCGCTTCCTCGTGACGCGACGCGATCCGGCCAAGCACCTCGGCGGGCTGTGGGAGTTCCCGGGCGGGAAGCGCGAGCCCGCCGAGTCGATCGACGCGTGCCTGGTCCGGGAGCTCGCCGAGGAGCTCGGCGTCCGGATCCGGGTGGGCGAGCGGCTGGCCATCGTGCCCTGGGCGTATCCGGACCGGCGCGTGCTTCTCCACTTCTTCCGCTGCCGGCTCGCGGACGACCGGATCACACCCCGCGAGAGCCAGCCCTACCGGTGGGTGACTCCGGCGGAGCTCGCCGCGCTGCCCATGCCACCCGCCGACGCGACGGTCGTCGCGCGACTCACGGAAAGATCTGGAGGCTCGGGTGCCGGCGCCAGAAGTAGGCGCCCATCACGAGCGCTGCGAGCAGGTTCCCTCCGAGGATCGCGGGCCACGTGAGTGCCTGCAGGACGGGCTCCGCGAGCACCAGCGTGACGATCAGGAAGCCGAACTCGAAGAACACGAAGAGCAGGAGAACTCCGAATCCGGCATTCGGCTGGCGCTCGGCGACCGCCAGAAGGCGGGCGGCGATCCCCCCGATCACGCAGAACACGAGGGTGTGAACCCACGTGTAGAGCACGACCATCTCGAGCGACACGGGCACCGTCTCGGGCGAGGCCAGCCCCTGCCCGCTCCGGAAGAGCGCCGTGCCGAGGACCGTCGGCGTGTGGAACGGCCGGCCGCCGACCGTGTCGAGGATCAGGAACCACAGCGCGATCGTCGCCGCCCCCAGGAGCCCCGCGGCGATCCCTTCGCGGTAGATGCTGTCGACGTCCGCGACGCGCGACGCCGAACGCCTGGCCTCGGCTTGTTCGATCATGGCGCCCTCCCCCGAGACACGAACGCCCCCGTGAGACGGGAGCCTTCCGGCACCCAACCCAGCGGGGGCGCGAGTCTCGTCCTGACGCAGGGGCATCAGCATCTTCCCCTGATACGTCGGACGCTACGCCGGGAGCCGGGAGGGTGTCAAGCAAACCTCGCGCGCACTCGTGAGAACCGGCTGAGCGGCCCGCCCTGTATCCAGGAGGGCCACGTCCGTACCTTCCGGCCGACGGGTCGAACCTGATCCGGCCAGACGAGACGCGTACTTGGAGACCGCCCACCGACGGCACCGGCCTTGCTCTGCGATCGGTGGACCCACATTCGGGCCCAAGGGGGCGGCGCATGGCATGGACGGGATCGCGGTCGGCTGTCCGGTGTCCGGAATGGCTCGTGACTGTCACGCTCACTGTCGCCATCGGGCTCGTGCTGGCCGCGGGAGCGTTCCGGCGCGCGGGACAGGCGTCAGAGACGTGGACGGCGCTGATCGGAACGGGCAATGAACTGGCGACCGGCCGGCTCACGGCTACCCTGGCCGGTCAGCCCCTCACCGCCCGGAAGGCGTACCTGCTCGCGTTCCACCAGGCCCAGGACGCCGGGGACGTCGAGCACATGCTGGCCGTGGCCGATCGCTTGGATGCGGTGGGCGAGGCGGATCTCGCGGCGCACGTCCGCCGCGCTGTCGACACTCTGCTGGTCGAGACCGCGCGATAGTAGGCGCGAGGGAGGCCGGTTCTCGCTGAGAGCCGCCCGCGTATTGCGAAGCTGTCAGTACCGTATTACAGTCGTCACCGTGAAGGTTCTCACGGTGCGATTGCCAGATGCGTTGGTGGCGGAGATCGAGGCCGAGGCGGCCGAGGGCCGGCGTTCGAAGTCCGACGTCGTCCGGGACCGCCTGAGCCGCGCCGCCGGGCCGCGCGCGGGGCCGACAACCCCGCCCATTACGGACCTCGTCGGCTCGGTCGATCGTCTGCCCGCTGACCTGAGCGGACGCAAGAAGGCCTATCTCAGGATCACCGGCTATGGCCGGAAGCCCGCTCGTTGACGCCGGCTTTCTGATCGCCCTCCTGAGTCGCCGGGACCGGCACCACGCATGGGCGGCGGCCCAGTCGCGGAGCCTCGCGCCGCCCTGGAAGACGTGCGAGGCCGCCCTCTCGGAGGCCTTTCACCTGCTGCAGGGGCCCGGGCCATCGGCCCTCACGGCTCTCCTTCGTCGCGAGGCCGTGGTGCCCGCCTTCGAGCTCGCCGGTCAACTGGACCGGGTCCTGGGGCTCATGCAGAAGTACGCCAGCGTCCCGATGAGCCTGGCCGACGCCTGCCTGGTGAGGATGACCGAGACCCTGCCCGACCCCATCCTCCTCACGACCGACGGCGACTTCCGCGTCTATCGCCGCCACGGGCGTCACGTCGTTCCCTGCGTGACCCCGTCCTGACGTCCCGCTCCGAACGCCGGGCCGGCCGGCCCTCGTTCCCGAGGCCGGACGCTATGGCTCTGGTAGCACCTCCGGTCGGAGCCCACCGACCCATCGCCTGAGATCGCCAGCCTGTCGGCGCAGGTCCTGTGGATCGAGGAACCCCATTCCCGGTCCTCGAGCCCGTCAAGGCGCCGATGTCGCGGGGCAGGGCATTCCAGGCCGGCGTGGAGTCTCTCCGCTACCTCGCGGATCGCAGCCGCGTCCTCGGGGGCGAGCGCGTCGCTTCGCTCATGGACTCGGCTGTCCAGCCGGGGTCGACCCCGGGTCACCGGGGTCCCTTTCCCGGGCAGTCCGCAGTGGCGCGCAAACGCTCGGCAGCCCCGCGGACCCCCTCGAGGGCCTCCGGGGCAAGCTCGCCGCGCCGCTCGAGGGCTCGCAGGCCGTTCTGAAGCACTCGCACTACGCGGCACTTGGCGGGATCGTTGGCCGCGCTCCTGACCCTTGGGAGCCCGAGGGGGTCCGGGGCCGGGGCCGAGCCTCCGACGACTCGGCCGACCTCGTAGGCCCCGAGGTCACAGGCGGAGCCTCCGGGGCGTGGAGCGTTCCGCTGGTCGATGGGGACCGGGTCCCCTCCGAACAAGCAGGCGGAAGCGGCGTCGATAGCCAGGCTACCCGCCAACAAGGCGTGGGTCTCCGTCGGACCACCGTTCAATGCGAGCGGACCGAGAAGCGCGTTCGTCGCCGGCAGGCTGAAGCCGCTGCAGCTGCCATCGGTGTCCAGGTTGCCGCCGAACGCCTGGAAGGGGTCCCCGAGGGTGACACAGTTCAAGGGAGAGCTGTTCGCTACGATGGATTCCCCGATGGTCAGCATCGTGTCAATGAGGATGCCACCGCCGGCCGGAGCGCAGGAACCGCAGCCCGCGAAGTTGCCGGCGAACGTCGTGAAGCCGACAACCCCTTGGGGGGGGCCCTGGCCTCCCTCACAGCAGAAGTAGAGCCCGCCGCCCCATGCTACGGCGCACTGCTGCCCCCAACACCCCACGAAGTTCCCGGACACCGTGGAGTTGAGCATCGACAACTCTACAGCGGCGAGAGCCATCCCGCCACCGAAGACAGAACTATTGCCGAGCACAAAGTTGCCACGGAGCGTACTCCGTTCGATGGAGAGGCTGCCGCCGCTGCTGAAGATGCCGCCGCCCCTTGCGAAGCCTCGGGAGGCCAGGGCGTTTGCTGAGAACGTGGTCTCGGCGATGCTGGTGGGGCTACTGTTATTGTAGAGCCCGCCGCCCTCCGCAACGCACTCGCTCCGACGCGCGCAACCTGCAAGGTTGCTCGAGACCACGCTGGAGTCCGTGATGGTCAACTGTCCCCCGCCCTCGTTGAAGATGCCTCCGCCTCTCGCAGCCACGACGCCGCGCACCACGTTGCCGATCACATGCGAACCTTGCAGGCTCGCGAGTCCGCCTTGGTTGAACAGGCCACCACCCTCGGCCACGCAGGTGCTCTGGAAACACTGCGCCACGTTGTCCTGGATCACGTTCCCGTCGATGGACACGCCGCCCCCGGAAACGAAGACGCCCCCGCCTCGGGCGGTGCACCCGGCGGGCCCGATCGGGTCACACTCGACCCGGTTCGCCGACACGAGCCCGACCCGGAAGAGGCCGCCCCCGCTCCAGATGCCCCCGCCGGCCGCATCGCACGAATTCCCCACGCACCTGGCGTCGTTGGAGAAGACAAAGGTGAGGCCGCTCAGTGAAAGAGTGCCTCCCGCAGCGTTGGTGATCCCGCCGCCTGTTGCCCTGCACCCCGTCGCCTTGCAGAGCGCGAGGTTGTCCGCGATTGTGCTGTTGTCGATCGTCAGCGTCCCGCTGTTCCAGAGCCCCGCTCCGTCCACGGTGCAGTTCAGGGTGCCGCACCCGAAACTGTTCGCGTGAATGTAACTGAGCTCCACCCTCAGCGCCCCCCCGTCGTTGGCGATGCCACTGCCCCGCGGCGCCGCCCCGTGGCGGATGGCGACGCGGCGGATCTCGACGCTGGTACCCGGGCCGATCTGGAACACCCGATCGAGATGATCGCCGTCGATGATCGTCTCCGACGAGCCGCTGCCGACGATGCTGACGCTCTGCGTGATGTTCAAGTCACCCGTCCGGGCGTCGTTCAGGGGGTTCGGCGGGATCGCGAGCAGGTACACGTCGGGCGATCCCTGCAGGTTGGGGAGGACGATGAGGTCACCGCCCGGGTCCCCCTTCGGGCATTCGAAGCCCTGGGTGCCCGACGCGACGTTGGTGTTCGCGGCGATAACGGCCTCGCGCAGGGTGCAAAACCCATCCCGCGGGTTGATGACGTCGGCCGTGGTGTTGACCGTGATCGTGGCGGCCTGGAGCGGGGCTGCCACGAGGCCCGTCAGGGCAAGCGTAGCGAGAATGCCGATGCAGACGAGGCTGACCCAGTGTGACATGGCGTGATCTCCTCTCCACCCACGGTGACGCAACCGCGTTCGCCAGGAGTTCGACTACAAGTCACTGGCCTCGGGGAACCCGCTCGAGGCACGCTGTTGTCGCTGTAGCCATGACCACCGTGGACTCACCTGAAGCGATGCGCGGCGGAGACATCTCATCGTCAGACAAAGACGATCCGGCGCGTTCAGGATCTCCGGTGGCGCAGTGACGACGCATCATGGCCTCATTGCTCGATACAGTAGAGGGGCAAGGTTTCTTCGCAGACTGATCCCGAGGCCTGCGTCCAGGAGGCATTCGTGAAGTGGAAGAGTCCCGTGTTGCCCCCGCCCGGCCCGACGTTGCTCGTCCAGTCGTTGCACGTATTCGCGCTGATTCGGAGGGTACCGTCGGGGGCGGTGGCCGTCCACGCGGTGGCCCCCGATGTGGTTGTCCCGAGCTCCGACACGTCGATCGGATTCACCAGCGCTCCGTCGACCAGGTCGTTCCAGCTCAGGGCTACAAGGACTCCGTCGGGACGCCTGTACGGCCCCGGATGGTGCATCATCCGATCTCGCACATCCAGCCGGCTGTCGGACAACCACGCCCGGTAGATGCCGTCGATCAGCGAGCTCCGTTGCGCCAGCGCCTGACACTTGAAGTCCGCGCCTGCCAGTCCGCCCAGGTTCGCGTCGTATGTCTCCGAGGTCAGGAAGGCGATCTTGAACGGTGCGAGCACGTTCGGGCACTTGACAAGGTCCGAGCTTCCGATCGATCCGAGCAGCGAACAGAGCGCGTCTTGCACCTGGCGGAGTTGCCGTTGAAGCTCGGGCACGCCGCCGCCTTGCTCGCGTGCCTGGCTCCAGGCTCCGGTGGCGGCCAGCGTGAGTCCCAGCGTGATCAGGACCGCGCGACGGGCGAAGCGCTTCATGGTGACCCCCTTCTCTCTCTGACTCGAGACCTCGCCGCGCGTCAGCGATGAAGGAGTCCGCTCCCTCCAGGCCATGACGGTCCCTGGCGGCTGATCTCGCAACTCTCGGACTCTGACGAGCCGCGATTGACTACAGCACGAAGGGTGTGCCTCCATGGGAGTTAGTCGAGGTTAACTACGCCCGCCACCCTGAGGCTCGAGGGAGGCACGGCCGGTGACCGACAGCCGCGAAGTGCCCGTCAGCGTGGTCGAGATGGCCCTCGCCCGGGTGCTCTCCAGCCGGGCTCTCCGGGGCAGCCCCCGGCTCCGGCGCTTCCTGGCGTCCGTGGTTCGGCACGCGCTCGCCGGCGAAGAGGACCGCGTCAAGGAGTACACGATCGGCGTCGAGGTGTTCGACCGGGGCCCGAGATTTGATCCCCGGTGCGACGCCATCGTTCGCGTCGAAGCCCGGAAGCTGCGCGAGAAGCTAGCGCTGTACTACCGCACGGACGGCGCGACCGATCCCGTCACCATCTCGCTTCCAAAAGGCGCCTACCGGCCCCATTTCGAGGTTCACGAATACCCGCCCCCGGCCCTGCTCGATGATCCGGAGGGCCTCTACTGGCAGGCCAGGATGTTGCTCCTCGGTTGCGCCGGCGACGCCATCGGCCGGGCGCGACGCTTCCTCGCCCATGCCGTCGAGCGCTGGCCCATGCGCGCGGAGCTCCACGCCGCCCTCGCCGAGGCGACGCTGGCCGCGATCGACCTGGAGCACATCTCGCCGGCCAGCGGGGTCCCCGTGGTGCGGCTCGCCGCCGCCCGCGCGCTCGCGATCGATCCGGCGCGGGTGGACGCTCGCGTGTACGCGGCGGTCGCGTCGATTCGGCGGCCAGACCAGACGATGATCCTGTCGGAGGCCCGAGAGGTCTTCGGGATCGCCAGCGACGACGCGGCGGTCCAGCAGTGGGTGGCCAGTCTCCTGGCCACCCAGGGGCGATTCGGAGAGATGCTGCTGCACATGGCGGAAGCCATCCGGCTGGAGCCCTCGGCCCTCTACTTCCGCACGTCGAGGGCGGCGGGGCTCTTCTACGCCGGGCAGGCGGACCTGGCGTATCGCCACCTGCTCGACATCCTGGCGGTCGCCCCGGGGGACTATTTCGCCACCTACTGCCTGGGCCAGCTGTGTGCTCTGACCGGGCGCGGCGACGAGGCGCGGGCCGCCGGCGCGCGCGCCTATGGGATGGCGGGCAGCACGCAGGCGCTCTGTGGCCTCGGCCTCGCCGAGGCCAGCGCCGGCCGGGCGGGGGCGGCCGAGGCGATTCTGCAGGAGCTCGCGACGGTCGCCCAGACGCGCTATGTCGCCCCGACAGGGCTGGCGGCCATCCAACTGGCCCTGGGCCGCCTCCCGCGCGCAGCGGCCGAGCTGGCGCGCGCCGGGCGTCAGGGCGACTGGATGGCGGCGTGGGCCCGGGTCGATCCGCGCTGGACACCTCTTCGAGGGAAGATGGCCGCCCTCTGACGCGCCCCCCCGTGCGCACCCAGCGGCGTTCGCTGGCGAGCTACCGCCGGCAAGGTCGCACGTGCGTGGCTCGCCGGCCCGACCCGTAGGATGCGGCCGGGTCCCGGCGGCGCGACAGGCGGCTCAGCGGCCGAGCGCGAACTTCTGGAGGCTGCGGATCTCCCGGGGCGGGTTCTCGTGGCGGCCCTTGGCCGTGTACGACACCTCGGCGACGTAGAAGTCGCCGTGGGAGTCCATCACGACACCGTGGGGCGCGGTGAACTCGCCCGGGCCCTCGCCCTGGAACTTGCCTCCGACCCGGGCGAGCAGATCACCCTTGAGCGTGAGGACGCTCACGCGGGCGCCGATGTTCGGCACGGCCGCGTTGACCGGGAGGTGCGAGGGCAGCTCGCCGACGAAGATCCTCCCGCCGTTGCCGCGGTCGACGTAGACGGCGCAGGCACGGTGCAGGTTGTTGATCTGGTACTGATACTGCCCGTTCCCGTCGAACACCTGGACGCGATGGTTCTCGCGATCCGCGACGTAGACGAGCCCGTGCGCATCGGTCGCGATGTTGTGCGGGATGTTGAAGCAGCCCGGGTCGGTGCCCGGCTCGCCCCACGAGAGCAGGAGCCGTCCCTTCGGGTCGTACTTGTGGACCCGGGAGTTCCCGTACCCGTCCGAGATGTAGATGTCGCCGTTCTGCGGAGAGAGGGCCACGTGAGTCGGTCGGTTGAAGGGCTTGCCGCCGTGGGCGGGCGCCGGCTTGTCGGGGTCGCCGATCGACAGGAGGAGCTTTCCGTCGGACGTGAACTGCCGGATGGTGTGGTTGCCGTCGTCGGTGAGCCACACCGAGTCGTCGGGGCCGATCGTGATGCCGTGGGCCCGGCTCGTCATCCCTTCGCCCCAGGAGCGGAGGAACTTCCCGTGCCGGTCGAAGACGATCACGGGATGGGCGCCCCGGTTGTACACGTAGACGTTGTCCTTCGAGTCGACCGCCACGGCGGTGGCCTCGACGAAGCTCCAGCCGTCGGGAAGCCGCCCCCACCCGGCCACCGGCGCGTAGGTCGGTCTCGCTGTCGACACGGTCATGTCGCCCTCCGGGCTACTTCAGCGTGTACTGCACGAGCTCCCAGGTGTCCTTGCCCTTCCCCTCGTAGTGGGCCGCGGTGCGCTCCCTGAGCCGCTTGACGAGCTGCTTCGCCTGCGGCGCGTACCAGACCTGCTCCTTCTTGATGCCCCAGTTCGTGCTGGGCTCGCTCTCGAGCAGGAAGGCGCGGAACTTGCCGGCCGGGACGCTGATCTCGTCGTATTCCTTGACCCGCCAGAAGACCTCGACGGGAGTCCACGAGAGGCCTTTCTGGTTGTCCTGGAACGTGAACACCGACCGCCACTCCTTGCCCACGTAGAACGGGAAGTCGAACGACCTGAGCGACGGCGAGGCCTCGCGCATGATCCGGCCGTCGGACGCCACCGCGACGAAGTTCAGGTCGCGGTCGTAGAGGATCGTCTCGTTCCCGGCGCCGAACGCGAGGACGCCGGCGTTCTTGTAGACGTCGTCCTTCATGAACGTGAGCGTGACCATCTGCGGCGAGTTCCAGGCCGTGTCCTCCACCTTGTACGTCCACGACGAGCCCGGCCGGATGTACGGCGCGTCCACGATGGCCGACAGCGCCGGGAGCGGCTTCTTCCCGCAGCCGCCGAGCGCCAGAATCCCGATGCCGAGCGTCACCGCTGCGAGCACCCTGGACCGCCCGAATCGCCTCTGGATCATCCTTCGCACCTCCCTTTCTCGGCTTCGGTCAACAGCCGGGGGCGTGGTGGATCCCTCCGGCACGGAGCGCCATGCCCTGAAGCTCCTCGGCGAGTTCGAGCGTCCGGGTGGCGGCACGCCGCGCCGCATCCTGGGCAGCCGGCGTCGTCGCGTACCGGAGGAGGAGGCGCCGGCCGAGCTCGTGGTGGTGACGCTCGTCGGGCTCGATCACCTCGCGATAGAGCCGGGCGGTCGCCTCGTCCCCCGCCGCCTCGCAGAACTCGATGAACTGCCGGTTCTTCACGATGGCGATCGCCTCCCGCGTGAACTGCCCCGCGGCGACACGCTCCACGGTGGTCGGGAGGCTCTCGAGATACTCGAAGAGTGGGCCGTAACCCTTCGCCAATGGGTTGAATTCTTGCGCGTCGAACCCGAGCTCCTTCAACCGGTCGGCGACGAGGCGGTAGTGCTTGGCCTCGTCCCCCACCTGCCGGGCCAGGGCGAGCTTGACGTCGATCTCCGGCGTCGTCGCCATCCACCGGGCCGCGGTCTCCGTCGCCTCGATCTCGTTCTTCAGGGCGACCTTCAAGAGGTTCACGACGCTCAGGTTCCCCTCGACCTCGGGTTTCAGCGTCGACTCGGGTGTGAGCCGTCGCAGGAGCTCCTGGTTGGCCGTGTCGAGGTCCCGTACGAAGGCTTCAGGGCTCGTTGGGCTACCCTCGCTGTGCGGGGGTTTGATCGGACGGCCTTCGGCCTGTGGGCTCATTGGGCTACCCTCGCTGTGCGGGGAGTTGATCGGACGGCCTTCGGCCTGTGGGCCCGCCTCCACGTATCCCCGTAAGAGCTCGGGCAGCTCGTCGGTCAGCGTCTCGCGAGTGACCACGCGGTCGCACCGGTCGTGGAAGGGCTTGGTCGTCTTCCACAGAACGTGAGTGGTCCACCCGAGCACCGGCGCCGGGCGGCCGGCCGCCTCGATCTCCCGGAGGGCCGCGTCCGGATCGAGGCCGGACGCGGTGAGGTCCAGCATGACGAGGGCGGGACGTCCCGCAAGTGCGGCGCGCAGATCGTCGAGGGAGCGCGCAGCCCGGAACCCGTATCCGAGCCGTCGGGTCGTCTCGCCGATCCGGCTCGAGAACAGGAGGTCACCCACGTGCGCGACGATGGTCCGCACGGGAGTGTCGACTGGACGGCCTTCGGCCTGTGGCGGACGGATCTCGGCCGGCGGGGTCATTCCGGCTCCGGGTCCGGGTCCGGCTCCGGCTCCCCCCGCTCGAGCCAGTAGCGTGACCATTCCTGCAGATGGCAGAGCGTGGTGAGGCTGCCCATCCGGTCGAGGTACACCTTGCCGTTCAGATGGTCGGTCTCGTGCTGGAGGACCCGTGCGAAGAAGTCCTTGGCCACCAGCTCGATCCGCTCGCCCTTCCGCCCGTAGGCCTCCAGCCGGACCGCGGCGTACCGTGGCGTCACCCCCCGGAAGTCCGGGATCGACAGGCACCCCTCCCAGTCACTGGCTGACTCGTCGGAGATCGGCGTCAGCACGGGATTGACGATCACCATCAGCGGGATGCTGGGCATCTCCGGATAGCGGGGATGCGCCTCGCACTCGAGCACCGCGATCTGGCGGGAGACGTGCACCTGCGGCGCCGCGAGGCCGACACCCACGTACTCGTGCATCGTCTCGATCATGTCGTCGATGAGCCGCTGGGTCTCCGGACGGGAGATGTCCGCGCGCGGCACGGGCTCCGCCACGCGCCGAAGCACCGGGTGGCCGAGCCGGCTCACCTTCAGGATCGCCACGCCGACCTCCCTCGAGCCGCCGGTCGACGAGCAGTGAGTCGAGTCCGCATCCTCGAGGTCATGTTAGCACGCAGGTCAGATGCCGAGCTCCTTCCGCGTGGCCAGACGCGCGCCCGCCGCCCGCATCTCCTCGAGCGCGCGGGTCCCGTCCCCGGGCTGGAGGTCGACCGCGCCGATCGCATCGGTGAGAACGACGACCTCGAGGCCCGCGCGCACCGCGTCCAGGGCCGTCGCCCGCACGCAGTAGTCGGTCGCGAGCCCGCCCACGTAGAGCCGCCGCACGCCCTGCCGCTCGAGGACGGCGGGGAACGGCTGCCCCGCGGCGTCCTCCGCCTGGAAGGCCGAGTAGGCGTCCTGGTCGGGGTCCATTCCCTTGGAGACGACCTTGGCCTCCGCGGGCGGCGCGAGACCGGGGTGGAACTCCGCCCCCCGCGTGCCCTGGACGCAGTGGGGCGGCCAGACCCCCCCGTGGGCCTGGAAGTGCCGGGTCACCGCCGGGTGCCAGTCCCGCGACAGGAACACCGGGGCCCCGGCGCTCGCGAACCGCTCGAGGTAACGGTTCACGACAGGAACGACAGCGTCTCCTCCCGGGACGGCCAGCGTCCCGCCCGGGCAGAAGTCGTTCTGGAGGTCGACCACGATCAGCGCGTCGCGCTCGGGATCGATCGTCGTGGATGGCGTCATGGATGGGTCCTCCCGTGCGGAGCGCCGGCCAGGGCCGCCTCCGCGAGAGCGAGCTCGATCTCATCGAGAGTGCTACCGTCGGCCTCGCGACCCCGGGCGGCAAGAAGCGCGACGCGCGCCTCGGCCCCGCCGATCCGCCCGAGCGCCCACGCCGCATGGCCCCGCACGGTCGGATCCGCGTGGCCCAGCGCTCCCGCCAGCGTCGGTACATCTTCGGCGGATCCCCGGTTGCCCAGCGCGACCGCGGCGTTCCGCGCGAGCCCCTCCCGTCGGGCGCGCTTGAGCGGGCTGCCGCGGAGGCGCTCCCGGTAGGCCGCCTCGTCCATCAGGAGCAGCTCGGCCAGCTGGGGAAGCGCGCGGGCCTGGAACGCGGCCTCCCCCGTTGCAGGAGCGCGCCGGTTCCACGGGCAGACGTCCTGGCACACGTCGCAGCCGAACGTCCACGTCCCGACCCCGGACCTGAGCTCGACGGGGACGGGCCCGCGGTGCTCGATCGTCAGATACGCGACGCACCGGCGGGCGTCGAGGACGTAGGGCTCGACGAAGGCGGTCGTGGGACAGGCGTCGAGGCACCGCGTGCAGCTCCCGCAGCGATCCGGCAGCGGTGCGTCGAATGCCAGTTCCGCCGTCGTCAGCACGGTGCCGATGAAGAAGAAGGACCCGAGGTCGGGATGGAGCAGCATCGTGTTCTTGCCGATCCAGCCGAGGCCGGCGCGCGCCGCGAGGTCGCGCTCGAGCAGCGGGCCGGTGTCCACGTAGGTCCGCGCCACGGATCCGGGCGCCAAGCGGCCGACGGTATCGGCGAGCGTCCGGAGCCGCAGCTCCATCACGGCGTGGTAGTCCTCGCCCCAGGCGTAGCGGGCCACCCCGGGCCGGTCACCTGCGCCCGCTCCCTGGAGGTAGCCCAGCGCGCAGGCGATCACCGAGCGCGCGCCAGTGAGCACCCGGCCGGGATCCAGGCGCTTGTCCCGGCCTCGCTCGAGGTAGGCCATGCCGCCCGCGTGGCCCGCGTCGAGCCAGTCCTCGAAGGCAGCGGCATGGTCGGGCGGCCCCGCCGGGCCGACCGCGACGAGATCGAACCCGAGCCGCCGACCCTCGTCCTTGATCCGCGCGGCGAGCGTGTCGGGGGTCACGCGGCCTCCGCGCCGGCGTCGCGCCGGGCCAGGACCACGAGTCGGCTGCGAGTGAGGGTGCGCCCGCCTTCGGTAACGAACCGCTCCCAGACCGTCCAGCGCCCGTCGGTCTCCCAGCGTTCGCGGAGGCCCGCGGTCGCCCCGAGAGCCTCCGCTTGGGACTCGAAGCGGACGACCTCCTGCTCGACCTCCAGGCGCTCGACGGCGAATCCCGCGGCCTCGAGCACGCTGCGGAGCCGGCCCGGCGCATAGGCGAAGCGTGACACGCGGCCCGTCTCCCGCCACTGGTCGGTGTGGAACGCGGCGAACGCGAACGCGCTGCCCTTCGGGAGGCCCGCGCCCGCCTGCGCGATGATCCTGTCGGACATGCACAGGTGCGCGACCACCAGGTCCGGCTGACCGAGCGCCCGGTAGTCGGCCTGCTCGGCGTCCGCCACCACGAAGACCACGTTGGCGAGTCCCGTGCGGTGGGCGAATCGGCGGGCCTCGACGAGGGCGCCGGCGTCCGTGTCGATCCCGAGCACCCGGCGGACGCGCGGCGCCAGGTGGAGGGCGAGCCGTCCGGTTCCTGTCCCGACATCCAGCACGGTCCGCCCGTCGAGCGGCTCCTCGTGGAGCCAGGACAAGAGGGCCGGGGAGAGCGCCCCCTGCCCCGCGCCGTTCCCGGGCGCGCGCCCGCGCGCCGGCCTCACGTGTCCCCTCATGCGGGCGCCTCCGGCCCGAGTATACTCCGCCCGGAGAGCGCGTCGCGATGCGTGACGATGGGGTCCCTGACCAGGCGCCCGAGCCCGCTCCGCCCCGGGGCAGCGTGGGGGAGGTCGCGCGTGTTTTCCTCGGACTCGGCCTGATCGGCTTCGGCGGACCGGCCGCTCACATCGCCCTCATGGAGGACGAGGTGGTGCGCCGGCGCCGGTGGCTCACGCGCCAGGAGTTCCTCGATCTCCTCGGCGCGACCAACCTGATCCCCGGGCCGAACTCGACGGAGATGGCGATCCACGTCGGGTTCGTCCGGGCCGGCTGGCCGGGACTCGTCCTGGGCGGCGCCTGCTTCATCCTGCCGGCGATGCTGATCACGCTCGCCCTGGCCGTCGCCTACGTCCGCTACGGCCGCCTGCCCGAGGCCGCGTGGCTCCTCTACGGCGTCAAGCCCGTGATCATCGCCGTCGTCGTCCAGGCGCTGTGGGGGCTGGCCAGGAAGGTCGTCGTGACGCCGACCGGGGCGGTGATCGCGCTCGGCGTTCTCGTCCTGGCCCTGCGCGGCGTCAACGAGGTCGCGCTCCTGTTCGCGGCGGCGCTGGGACTGCCGCTGATCCGCGCCGTCGCGACGGGGGGAACCGCCCGCGCGCTGGCCCCGGCGGGATTGCTCGCGCTCGCCGGGGTGTCGGGGCCGGCCCCCGCGGCCGGGGGCACGGTGGCCGCGAGCGTGAGCCTCTCCGAGCTCGCCCTGATCTTCCTCAAGGTGGGCTCGATCCTTTTCGGGAGCGGCTACGTCCTGCTGGCGTTCCTGCGTCCCGATCTGGTCGAGCGGACCGGCTGGCTCAGCGATGCCCAGCTCCTCGACGCGGTGGCGGTCGGCCAGATCACCCCGGGGCCGGTGCTGACCACCGCCACCTTCATCGGGTACCTCGTGGCCGGGCTGCCGGGCGGCCTCCTGGCAACGGCAGCCATCTTCGTCCCGTCGTTCGTGTTCGTGGCGCTCTCGAGCCCGTTCGTCCCTCGGCTCCGCCGATCGCCCTGGGCCGGGGCGTTTCTCGACGGCGCGAACGCCGCCTCGGTCGCGCTCATGGCGACGGTGACCTGGGAGCTCGGACGCGCCGCCGTCGTCGACTGGCTCACGGCCGGCCTCGCGGGGGCGGCGGCCCTCCTGTTGCTGCTGACGCCCCTGAACTCGGCGTGGCTCGTGGCCGGCGGGGCCATCGTGGGCTTCCTTGTTGCCCACCTCCGCTAGGGCCGTCTGCCGCCGGATCGTCCCGGGAATCCCCCAGGTCCAGCTGGTCCTGCTGACGCATCGCTCATTGGCGCTAGGATCGCCGGTGACGAGCGTGCCCATGCCTGGGTATGGGCCGACATGCGTCTTCCCGGGAATCACGCCGCGATCTATGCTCAGCTATCTCGAATCCGACTGGGGGCTGGCATGACGGCTTCACGGCGCGTCCTCTGGATGATCCTGATGCTCGCTCTGCTCGCCGCGCCGTTCGCCACCGAGGGGCAGCCAGCGAAGGGGGTCCATCGGATTGGGTTCCTCGGGAACTCCACACCGGCGCTCGAAGCCAACCTCGTGGGGCCGTTTCGCGAGGGCCTGCGCGACCTGGGCTACGTCGAAGGGCAGAACATCGTCATCGAGTATCAATGGGCGGAAGGAAAGTACGAGCGCTTTCCGACGCTCATCGCGGAGCTGCTCGCTCGCAAAGTCGAGCTCGTCGTCACCGCAGGCACTCCTGCCTCCCACGCGGTCAAGAGAGCGACGACGTCCGTCCCGCTCGTCATGGTCGCCGTCGGCGACCCCGTGGCGTCGGGGCTCGTCCCGAGCCTCACCCGGCCGGGTGGGAACATCACGGGATTGACATCGATCGCAGAGGAGATCGAGGGCAAACGGCTCGAGCTCCTCCGTGAGGTCGTCCCTAACGTCGCCCACATCGCCGCGCTGGGGAATTTCGGCAACGCGAGCCAGAAGAAGGCGTTCGAGGCGCTTCAGGCCGCCGCCACGGCGCTGCGGATCAAACTGCTGTCGTTGGACGTGCGTTCCGGAGATCAACTCGATGAGGCGTTCGCCGTCATGGTCAGAGAGCGTCCGGAAGCGCTCCTGGTATTCGCGGATCGAGTGTTCCTACACAACCGCGTCCGGATCATGAACTTCGCGACCAAGCATCGCTTGCCCGGGGTGCACGCGTACCGGGAGCTCGTGGAGGTCGGCGGCCTCATGTCCTATGGGCCGAGCTACGCGGGCATGCACAGGCGCGCTGCCTACTATGTGGACAGAATTCTGAAAGGGGCCAAGCCCGGCGACCTGCCAGTGGAGCGCCCAGCGACGTTCGAGATGGTCATCAACCTGGCGGCGGCCAAGGTCCTGGGCCTCACTATTCCGCCAGCAGTGCTGGCGCGGGCGGACAAGATCATCAACTGAGTGGGCGAAAGTCAGAGCCGGTGTCCGCCCTGCATTTCCACCAGAAGAGGGACACCCCCTCGGGCGTCTCCGCAGGTCCGATTGACAGTCCTCGCCCGATTCTCCATGCTCGTAGCCGAGCCTGCCCCGCCGGGGCATTCTTCAAGGAGGGATCACGTGGACAAGCCGACCATCCAGACCCGCCCCAACGGTCCGTACCTCGTGAAGGGCCCCGTGCGCCTCGTCGACGCAGACGGTCACGAGTTCGAGGTGACCGGCGACACGATCGCGCTCTGCCGCTGCGGCGGCTCCACCAAGAAGCCCTTCTGCGACGGCACGCACTCCAAGATCGGCTTCCAGGGCGCCGAGAAGGCGGTCCGCGAAGCGCAGGGTCACTGACCGGGGGAGTATCCATGTCGACCGCGCTCTCGTCTCCCCGCCACCGGGTGGCGGACCTGGCGGAGGCCATCGAGCTCTGCTACGCGAAAGGATGGACGGACGGTCTGCCCGTCGTCCCCCCCACCCCGGATCTGGTGGAGGCGATGCTGTCGGCGGTGCGCCTGCCACCCGACCACCAGGTCACCTACGTCGCGCACCGGGCGGTCTCCGTCACCGCCGAGAAGGTCGCCATCAACGCGGTCATGGCGGGGTGCCGGCCGGAGTACATGCCGGTCGTGGTCGCGGCCGTCGAGGGGATCGGCGACCCCCGCTGGAGTTACCACGGGCCGGGCACCTCGACGGCCGGGGCCGGCGTCCTCCTCATCGTCAACGGCCCGGTGGCACGCGAGCTGGACGTCAACGCGGGAGACAACCTGTTCGGGCCGGGCTGGCGGTCGAACCTCACGATCGGGCGCGCCGTGCGCCTGATCATGCGGAACGTCTGCGGCTCCTTGCCGGGCGCGCTCGACCGCGGGACGCTCGGCCACCCGGGAAAGCTTTCCTACGTGATCGCCGAGAACGAGGCGGAGAGCCCCTGGCCCCCGCTCCACGTGGAGCGGGGGTTCCGCGCGGATCAGAGCACGGTCACCGTCGTGGCCGCGGCAGGACCGCGGCAGTTCTACAACCAGCTCTCGAACACCGCGGAGGGGGTGCTGACCACCCTCGCGGACGACATGCGGATCTCCGGGAACGTGGGCCAGCCGCACTACGTCGTCGTCCTGGCCGGGGAGCACATGCGCACGATCGCCGGCGACGGCTGGACCAAGGCGATGATCCGTGAGTTCCTGTTCGCGCACACCCAGAACTCCCATGCCCATCTCAAGCGCACGGCCATGCTGGCCGGCCCGGTCCAGCCGGGCGACGAGTCCCGGATGCGGCCCCTGGTGGAATCGCCGGACGACATCATGGTCGTCGCGGCGGGCGGCCGGGCGGGCGCCTTCTCCTGTTACATCCCGGGATGGGCCGGCCGGCGAGCCTCCCAAGCGGTGACGAAGGAGATCAAGCGATGATCGAGATCCTGGACCCGACCGTCGAGGTCGCAACCCAATCGGTGAAGTTCACCCCGCGGCCCGCGTCGCTCGCGGGTAAGCGCATCGGGCTCGTGGAGAACACGAAGTTCAACTCCGACCGGCTCCTGCAGAAGATCGGCGACATCCTGGTGACCGAGTACGGGGCGGCGGAGGCGCGCATGTGGCGGAAGCACAACGCGAGCGTCCCCGCCCACGAGGAGATCGTCCAGGAGCTCAAGGCGTCCTGCGACGTGATGGTCGCCGGCATCGGCGACTGAGGGTCTTGCTCGTCGGGCAGTGTGCTCGACGGAATCCTGCTTGAAAAGGCTGGCGTGCCCTCGGCCTCGATCGTGACCGACGTCTTCGAGATCACCGGCCGGGCGATGGCCGAGCAGTGGGGCGTACCGGCCTATCGCTTCCTCCTGATGCCCCACCCGATCGCGAACCTCACGGAGGCCGAGCTCGACCAGCGGGCCCGCGAGATCGCGCCGCAGGTGGTGAAGCTCCTCCTGCAGGGGCAGGACTGACCGCGACCTGACCGGGGACGGCGCGCGCCGTCCCCGGGTCCGTCCCGCCGTAACGCCTTGCCCGTCGCCGATCCGCTCTCGCCTCGGCGGCGGCTTCCTCAGTCCGGCGTCCCCCGGAATACCGCGATCAGACGATCCCGCCCGTTGAGCACGACGGACGTCTCCACGGGTGCCCGGCCGGCCCAGCCGTGGAGCTTCGCCTCGTCGACCGGATCCTGAACGTGGGCCGGATTGAGACCGGCCGGCCAGCGGTAGGGCACCGAGATGATGACGTGTCGCCCGGTGAGGAGCAGCCTCCGGGTGAACGCTTCCGGCTGCTCAAGATGCTCGAGGACCTGGAGGCACAGGACCAGATCGAAACGGCCGGGCGGCTGGTAGTCCATGAAGTCGGACACCACGCGCTCGACACCGGGCCGCGGGCGGGCCGGGCGGCGATCGAGCGCCACCCGGCGCCGGAACCAGTCCAGGCGCCCGAGCACCTCCGTATCCGCGGCGCCGACGTCGAGGGCGCTCCCGCCGGCGGGCACGTGCTCCCGCGCCAGCCGCGCAACCTCGGCGTAGTAGTGGAAGTGCTTGCGCTGGCCCCAGTAGTCCGTCAGGCGGAGCCGCGTGTCCAGCGCCCACCACGCCGGGCGCAGCGCGCGGGCAACACCGGGCGCGCGGCGGTTCAGCCAGCGGCTCGCCGCCCTCACCTTGGGCGAAAGCCACGCACGAATCATGCTGCCGCGTGCCGCGCGCGCCGGGTCAGGGCAGAAACCTGCTCTCTAGCGCGTCCGGCCCCAGCCGTCCCAGTAGGTCCAGGGCGCGGTGAGGTGCGGGAAACACGGGAATTCTGACTCACGGCCCGTGGAGGAGGAAGCGCGCGCGCCGCCGGGACACGGAGCATCCCGGCGGGCGACGTCAGCGGGCCGGATCGTGCGGGTCGAGTCCGAAGGGGCTAGCGGTCCGACTTCGGCGCCTGCGCCAACTCGGGCGGCACTTGCGCCACGGGGTCGCCCCACCAGCCCTCCTTCTGGGCTGCCGCGGAGTCACGCTGCTTCGCCACATCGACGCCGCCAAGCCACCGGAGGACGGTGTTCCGGATCGAGAACCCCATGTGCTGGTCGGTAGCGTACACCGTGTCGGTGTACGGCGAGTCGTTGCTCTGAGGCGCCGCGCTCTGACCCCACGCCGCGCTCGTTCCGAGGAGGATCGTGACCGCTGCCACCGTGAGCCTACGTCCCATCGAGAAGACCTCCATGAGTTTGGCTTGCTACTGGGACTCAGCCTACGGCTCGGGCAGCGGCCAGCCCAAGAATTTTCAACGGTAAGCCGGCGGCCGCCGAACGGCTCGGCGACTACCGGGAGAGGAGCTGGCCCACCGGCACTGCCGAGTACGCCCGGGCCCGGATGACGTCGAGCAGCCCCGGCAGCATGGCCAGCAGCCGATCGGGCGCTCCCGGCAGGCCGGGCGCGTCGTGGAGGTCCACGATCGCGCCTTCGTGGAGGCGACCCGCGACGTGCCGAAGCTGGCCGGCGGGCGACCGGGGCCGGAGCCCCTCGTGCTGGACGGACCAGAGCACGGTCGTGAGCCCGAGCCGGCGCGCCGTCGCCAAGGTCGCGAGGTTGACGATGCCCCAGGGAGGCCGGTAGAGGCGGGGTGGGCTCCCGAGGATCTCGCCGAGGATGCGGGCGCCCTCGGTAATCTCCCGCGCCGCGGCGCCCGGCGGGAGGAGCCACGCGTTCCGGTGCCGCCAGGTGTGGTTGCCCACCTCGTGGCCGGCGGCGGCGATCGCCCGGACCAGGTCCGGATGCCGGGCGGCGCGCTCCCCGATCAGGAAGAACGTGGCCCGGACATCGCGCTCGTCCAGCAGCCGGAGGAGGCGCGGCGTCGCCTCCGGGTCGGGCCCGTCGTCGAACGTGAGCGCGACCAGGCGCCTCCCCGGCCGCCCCCGCCGCCAGGCGATGGCGGGCAGCACGCACTGCGCCCCCCAGGCGTACGCGGCCCATGCCGCGGCGCCGGCGCCGGCCACCCACGCGCCGCCGCGCATGCTCACCCGCGCCCCAGGAGCGAGAGCATCTCCTTGGCCACGGTCCTGCCCGCCTCCGGGCGCCGCAGCGTTCGCGCCGTCGCGGAGAGCGCCGCCCGGAGCGCCGGCTCCCCGAGGAGCGCGGCGAGATGGCGCCGGAGCTCCCGGGGGCTGCGCGCGCGGAGGGCGGCGCCGGCGGAGACCAGGCCCGCTTCGTTGGCCTGCTCCTGACCGGGCAGCGAGCAGTGCAGGAGGAGGGGTCGCCCCAGCGCGAGCGCTTCCGCGCAGGTCATCGCGCCCGCCTTGGACACCACGAGGTCCGCGGCTCCCATCACGCGCGCCATGTCGTGCAGGCGGCCGAGCACCCGGAACCGCGGATCGTTGCCGTGCCGCGCACGGAGCCTCGCCTCGAGCCGCGCGTGGTACCCGGAGACCGCGATTGCGACGAACGGCTGGGAGAGTCCGGCCAGGGCGTCGCAGGCCTCGGCCACCCCTCGCAGGAGGCCGCGCATCCCCGCGGTGACCAGGACCACCGGCACGTCGAGCGGCAGGCCGAGCGCGTCGCGCAACGCCGGCCGGTCCGGCGGCACGGCGAAGGAGGCATCGACCGGAAGCCCGCTGGCGACGACCCGATCGGGGGGAATCCCCTGAGCGACGACACCGGCGCGAACGCCCTCGGTCGGCACGAAGTACCGCTCCAGGCCCGCGTGGATCCACTGGGGATGCGCGGTGAAGTCGGTGAAGACGATCGCGTGCGGGACGGCCGTCGCGCCGCGAGCCCGGAGCCACGCCATCGCCCCCGCCGGCGTCGGGTGAAGGTGCACGACCGCGTCGGGACGCTCCCGCTGGAGGTGGCGCAAGAGGCCCTCCGCCCCGATCCGGCCCATCCCCGCCATCGCCGGCGAGCGGGGGCCGATCCGCGCCGAAAACTCGTACGCCAGTCCCCACAGCCGGGGGGCGAACCGGAGCACGCCCCAGAACACCCCGAGCGACGCGTGCACGAACGCCCGGGGCAGGAAGCTGGCGAAGTGATCGCGCACCTCGACGTGGGCGCCCTCGTCCTCGAGCGCCCGGGCCACCGCGAGCGCGGCGCGCGTGTGTCCGGCGCCGTAAGGCGCCGAGAGGATCAGGATCCGCGGGCTCACGCCCCGAAACGGCGGTCGCGCTGCTGGTAACTTCTGATCGCGCGCAGGAAGTCGATCTTGCGAAACTCCGGCCAATGGACGTCGCAGAAGTAGAACTCGCTGTACGCGCTCTGCCAGAGAAGGAAGCCCGACATCCGCACCTCGCCCGAGGTGCGGATGATCAGGTCGGGATCCGGCAGGTCCGGTGCGTACAGGTAGCGGGAGATCTCCTCCTGGGTCACGGCGTCGACGATCTCGTCGAGCGTCGCGCCCTGCTTGGCGCGGTCCCGCACGAGGCTCCGCACCGCGTCGGCGATTTCCTGGCGGCCGCCATACGCGAGAGCGAACGTGAGCACCGCGTCCGCGTACCCGGCGGTCGCCTGCTCGGCCCGCCGGATCGCCGTGAGCGTGGAATCGGGCAGGAGCTCGAGCTTCCCGACCGCCCGGACCCTCACCCGGCGACGGTGGACGCGCGGGTCCCCGGCAAGCGCGATGAGCTTGTGCTCGATCACCGACAAGAGACCCTGGAGCTCATCCGGGGCCCGCCCCAGGTTCTCGGTGGAGCACGCCCAGAGGGTCACCGCCGGGATGCCGAGGTCCACGCACCAGGCCAGGACCTCGTCGAGCTTCGCGGCTCCGACGCGGTAGGCGTCCACGGGGTCCCACCCCTGGGCGCGCGCCCAGCGCCGGTTCCCATCCAGGATGATGCCCACGTGCTGCGGGGTCGGACGCTGGCGCACCTCCGCCTCGAGGCGTCGCGCGTAGAGCCGATAGAGGAGCCCGCGCCACCGCGACTCGACACTCACAAGGACACCCCGCGGCCTACGCCGTCACTCCGGCGGACGCCGTGCGACCAGGAGCTTGTACTCCGATTCCTGGACCACGTCGCCGTGCTGGTTCACCATCTCGCGATGCTCGACGACGACGCCGCCGTCCTTCATGGGTCGCTTCCCTGCCACGCGAACCCGACAGCGGATGGTGTCTCCCACCCGCACCGGCTGGTGGATGTGGAGGTCGAACACCATGAAGGCGAGCACCTGAGGCGTCTCCGCGGGAGCCCGAAAGCCCAGTCCCGAGCTCATGATCATGATCAGAAGCTCCGGCACGACGGGCGGCAGGCCAGACTCCCCGGCCGTGAAGTCCAGCCGGTCCTGTTCGCCGGAGATCGTCGCGTAGCCCACCACGTCGGCCTCGGTGACGGTGCGGCCCGGAGTCTCGAACCCGTCGCCGACCTCGAGGTCCTCGAAGTAGCGGGGCATCGGCCCGCGCTACTTCCGGCGCTCGATCATGAGCTCGGTGTCCCCCTCCTGGACGACTTCGCCGCGCTGGTTGAGCACGTGGCGCTGGACGGTGACGATCCCCCGGTCGGGCTTGGAGGTTTCCTTCTTGGCCGTGATCTTGAGGCGAACCTTGATCGTGTCGCCGATCTTGATCGGACCCTTGAACCGCCAGCGGAGGCCCAGGAAGGCGATCGTCGCGAAGGGTCGCGGCACCGCCCGGGTGCCGAGCCCGGAGGAGACGGAGAGCCCGAGCAGCCCGTGGGCGATGCGCTCCCCGAAGATGGATGTCTTCATGTACTCGGCGTCGGTGTGGAGGACGTTGTAGTCCCCCGAGAGCCCCGCGAAGGCGACGATGTCGGCCTCGGTGATGGTCCGCCCCGGCGACACGTACTCGTCGCCGACCTGGATGTCCTCGAAGTACTGGCGATTCGACTCTGACATGCGACCTCCTCGAACGTGGCCGATGGCGCTCGACTTGGCGTGCCGACCGTCCCGCACTATATCATGGTGGGTGCTACAATCTCACGGACCGGCCGGTCGATTTGTCTCAGCTGGCGCCGGCCAGCGTTCGGCCATCGCGCGAGGGAGGGTCCCGCATGGGCAGCGTGCTCGAGGACGTTCGTCTCGCGGATCCGAGGCTCGCCCCCGTGTGGGAGAAGGTCCACGCGGGCGAGCGCCTCGACCTCGCCGACGGTCTCGCCTGTCTCGAGACGAACGACCTTCTCGGCCTCGGCCGCATGGCCGATCACGCGAAGCGCCGGAAGTCCGGGGACTGCGTCTACTTCGTGATCAACCGGTACGTCAACCCGACGAACCTCTGCGTCCTGTCCTGCTCGTTCTGCGACTTCGCCAAGAAGCGCGGCGACGCCGGCGCGTTCGAGCACTCGATCGAGGACATCGTGGGGATGATCGAGACCGACGTCCGCGAGGTCCACATCGTGGGCGGACACCACCCGGACTGGCCCTTCGAGTACTACGAACGCATGATCCAGGCGATCCACGCGGCGCGTCCTGAGGCGCAGATCAAGGCGTTCACCGCGGCCGAGATCGACTACCTGTGGCGGCGGTGGAAGGTGGAGCCGCGCGAGGCGCTCACGCGGCTCAAGGCCGCCGGCCTCCAGACCATGCCCGGCGGGGGCGCGGAGATCTTCTCGGCGCGCCTCCAGAAGGCCCTCCGCTTCACGGGCAAGGCCGGCGCCGACCGCTGGCTCGAGATCCACCGGATCGCTCACGGCCTCGGCATCCGCTCCAATGCCACGATGCTGTACGGTCACATCGAGACGTACGCCGAGCGCATCGAGCACATGCTCCGCCTGCGGGCGGCCCAGGACGAGACGGGCGGCTTCCTGACATTCATTCCGCTCCTCTACCAGGTCGGTGACACCCGGTTGGTGCCCCGGCAGGCATCCGCCGTGGAAGCGCTCCGCGTGGTGGCAACCTCGCGCCTCGTCCTCGACAACTTCGCGCACGTCGAGGCGTACTGGGTCATGATGGGCGAGGAGGCGGCCTCGATCGCGCTCCAGTTCGGGGCCGACGACGTGAACGGCACGCTCGTCGACGAGCGCATCGCCCACGCCGCCCGCGCCGAGAGCCCCGCCGGGCTCGCGCGCGAGCAGATCCTCCGGATGATCAAGGACGCCGGGCGGGTGCCCGTCGAGCGCGACGCCCTCTACAACGTCCTCAAGGTGTGGAGCTGATGCTGCGAGTCGGCCGGATCTCGTACCTGAACGTGGAGCCCTTCTTCCACGCCTTCCCGTGGCCGCTCGCCCTCTCCCTGCCGCCCCGCGCCCTCGGCGAGGCCGTGGCCGAGGGCCGCGTGGACGCCGGCCCGCTCGCGCTCGCCGATTGCCTGCGCCTGGAGGGAACGGTGGCTCGCCTGCCGTTCGGGATCGTCGGCCCGACGCGGGCCCAGAGCGTGCTCCTGTTCGCCGACCGCCCCATGGGAGAGCTGGGGGGCCGCCGGATCGCCGTGACCGGCGAGACGTCGACGTCCGTCCGCCTCCTGCGGATCCTGCTGGCGTTCCGCTACGAGGTGCCGGCCCCGATCCTGGTCGGGCTCGACGAGGCCGCGGACGCCGCGCTTCTGATCGGCGACGAGGCGCTTCGCGCGCGGCATGGAGCCTGGCCCCGCCGGTTCTGCCACGACCTCGGCGAGGAGTGGACGACATGGACGGGCCAGCCCATGGTGTTCGCGGCCTGGGCCGTCCGGCGCGATGCGCCGGCCCAGGCGCGGCAGGGGCTCGAGACGGCGCTCGCCGGCGCGCTGGAGGCGGGACTCGCGAGCCTTCCGGCGATCGCGGCGCGCCGTCAGGACGTCGGCCTCTCCGAGACGGAGATCATCGAGTACCTCCGGAGCTTCACCTACCGGATCGGGCCCGACGAGGAGAAGGCGGCGGCGGAGTACCGGCGCCTCCTGGCACTGCTCGAGGGCTGACGGGTCACGACGGACGGCTGACGGGAGCGCGATGCTCGAGACGGTCAGCGCCAAGCTCGATGACGGCGCCCGCCTCGCCCGCGAGGAGGGCCGGTGGCTCCTGACCCAGGCCCCGCTGCTCGAGCTGGGTCAGCTCGCCGATCGGGTGCGCCGCCGCCTCCATCCCGGAGGCGAGGTGACGTTCGCCATCGACACGAACCCCAACTACACGAACGTCTGCGTCACCGACTGTCAATTCTGCGCCTTCTACCGGAAGCCGGGAGACCCGGAGGCCTACACGCTCACCGTCGACGAGGTCATGGCCAAGATCGGCGGGGCCGTGGAGCGGGGCGCGACGACCGTCCTCCTCCAGGGCGGGCACAACCCGGCTCTCCCCCTCGACTACTACCTCGACCTCGTCCGGGAGACCCGGCGGCGTTTTCCGGGCGTGCTCCCCCACTTCTTCACCGCCTCCGAGATCCAGACCATGGCCAGTGTCTCGGCCCTCCCCGTGGGCGATGTCCTCACGCGCCTTCGGGACGCGGGACAGCGCACGCTGCCCGGCGGGGGGGCCGAGATCCTGTCCGAGCGGGTGCGGCAGCGCATCGCACCGAAGAAGGGCGGGCCGGCCAGCTGGCTCGAGGTCCACCGGGAAGCGCACCGGCGCGGGCTTCGCTCGACGGCCACGATGATGTACGGCCACGTCGAGGGGCCCGACGACGTCCTGGATCACCTGGACGCCGTCCGCGCTCTCCAGAGCGAGACGGGCGGCTTCACGGCGTTCATTCCCTGGTCCTTCAAGCCGGGCAACACGCTCCTCGAGAAGTGGATCAAGCACTACGCCGGGGCGAACGCGTACTGCCGGATGCTGGCCGTGTCGCGGTGCTACCTCGACAACGTCCCTCACGTCCAGGCGTCCTGGTTCTCCGAGGGCAAGCGGGCCGGCCAGATCGCGCTCCACTTCGGGGCGGACGACTGGGGAGGGACCCTCTTCGAGGAGAACGTCCACAAGGCCGCGGACTACGTCAACAAGATCACGGTCGACGAGATCGTGGCCCTCATCCGGGATGCTGGCTTCCGGCCCGTGCAGCGGACCACGCTCTACGAGCGGGTCAGGACGTACTAGCCCGGCCCGGGCCGGCGGCGTGCGCGCGAGGCGCGCCTAGAGCGGATCGAGGGGCGGCATGGCGTCGAGCAGGCGCGCATCGACGGCCTGGCGGTAGAGCGTCTCGAGGGCACGCCGTCCTTCCTCACCGAGCGTCACCGTGTAGTCGTTGACGTACATGTGGACGAAGCGCGTGCAGATCTCGGCGTCGATGCCCCGTCCATAGCGGAGGGCGTAGCCGACCGCCTCGTCCGGGTTCGCGTGCGCATACCGGATCGAGGCGCGCAGGGCTTCGGACAGCTCACTCGCCAGCGCCTCGCCGAGATCGCGCCGCGTCACGTTGACGCCCAGTGGCAGCGGCAGCCCCGTCCGCTTCATCCATAGCTCCCCAAGGTCGAGCACCTTGCGGAGACCCATCGCGCCGTAGGTGATCTGCCCTTCGTGAATGAGGAGGCCGGCATCCGCCTGTCCCTCGCTCACGACCCGCGGGATCTGGTCGAACTGGACGACGATCACGGCCGGGTCCCCCAGGGCCAGGCGGAGAAGCAGGTACGCCGTGGTGCCGTACCCGGGAATGGCGATCACCCGCTCGGGGAGCGCCTCGGGCGAGATGGGCTCCCGGGACACGACGATCGGCCCGTAGCCCTTCCCCATGGACGCCCCGGGGTCCATCAGCCGATACCGGTCGGCAATGGCCGGATACGTCGCGCACGACACGGCCGTGACCTCGAGCTCGCCGGTGGCGGCCCGGCGGTTCAGGGACTCGATGTCTTCCAGGACGTGCTCGATGCGGACGCCGGGAATCGCCACCTTGCCGTGGGTGAGCGCGTAGAACATGAACGCGTCGTCGGCATCCGGGCTGTGACCGATCCGGACCAGCTGGGTCATCCGCTCCTCCTGCTGCCGAGCTTTCGGGCCCTTCGCCCGCGAAGGGTATCACGCGGCCCGCAGGGGCGCGATCGCCGCGGCGGGGTGCCCGGCCGGCGCGGCCGCCGGCCGGCCGTCCACCGAGTTATCCACTTATCCACCGTCATCCACCGACCGTGATCCGCCGCGCCTGATGCGGGTCTCCGTGACCGTCCGCGCGCCTGACCGCAACAGAACGGCGTGCGCGGAGCCGACATCGCCGATTCATCGATGAATGCCCGCCGACGAACGTCCCACCGTCGTGCGAGCGCATGAGCACAGGCGAAACAAACGCTTGACACAAATGAGACGCGCGACGATTGTGTGGGGCATTCACTAGACCGTACGCACTCTTCATTCGATCGGCACGAAGGTCCGGAGGCGCGCATGGACGTTCCACGGAAGCCGCTGGCGAAGGTCGAAGGTCGGAAGAAGCTCAGGGCGAGCGGCCTGGTCATTCAGTGGCGGGGCACGCCCAACCTGGACGACTGGGTGGCCTTCATCGCGAACGGCACACGATCGAGACGGCTGATCCTCGCCGATCACACCTCCGAGCGCAGGGTCAAAC
The DNA here is from genome assembly GCA_963812945.1 of uncultured Candidatus Rokubacteria bacterium. Classification (GTDB taxonomy): domain Bacteria; phylum Methylomirabilota; class Methylomirabilia; order Rokubacteriales; family DASRDR01; genus DASRDR01. The sequence continues at coordinate 1,784,837 of CAWEXD010000008.1, forward strand.
AGCTCCTGGCTCGCATCGAGCCCATGCCCAAGCGCGAGGTCGAGAAGCTCGCCAAGGGCTGACGCCCGGCGCCGATCAGCTCACCGCTGGGCGGGGGGGGCGGGCGGCGTCGGCTCCGGGAGCGGCGTCCCCCACTCGACCGTGAGACCGAAGGCCACTCCACCGCTCGACTCGCGCATGTCGAACGGGACCCGGGGTGCGGTCCATCCGCTCAGGCCAACCCGCACCCCCGACGTCTTGGACGTCCGCACGGTCTTGACGGCCCCCCTCACGAAGGCGGGCTGGTGGATGCTCCGGGTGCGCTCCGGGTAGAACTCCTGCTCCCGGGCCCCTTGCTGCTCGGGTGGCATGCCCGACTCGAAACCGAACTCCGGCGGGGTCGGGGCGGGCTGCGGCGCCACGACACCCACTCCGACTGACGGCGCCCCAGGCGGCGGAGCCGACTCGGCCGGGGCTGTCTGCGCCAGGACGGGGCCCGCCCCCACGAGAGTGGCGCTGAGTGCCATGACCAGGGACAGGACCGGAAACGCCCGGATTCCATACGCTGCTTCCATTGGCTCCTCCCTCCGTAGACCGCGTCCTTATGATGCAATCAAGATGCCGTCGGATGCCCGACGCGGTCAGCCCGGAAAGCCCCGAGATGGTGCAGCGCTCTAGATTGGGTCCCCCTGTTCCGATGCGGTGAGGAGCTGGATCACCGAGGAGAAGTCTTTCCGCCCGAGCCCGTGCCGGCTCGCGAGCATGTAGAGATCGTGCGCCAGGGCCCCGGTGAAGCAGGGCACGCCGAGGTCCCGCGCCGCGGCGCGGGCGAGGGACAGATCCTTGGCCATCAGGTCCGTCATGAACCCGGCGGCGAAGTCCCGGTTCGACGCCGCCTTCGGAACGAGACCGGGGACAGGACAGTTGTGCTCGATCGCCCAGCAGCCGCCCGAGCTGGTCCGGATGACCTCGTGGAGGATCTTGGGGTCGACCCCCGCCCGGATCCCGATGGTGAACGCCTCGGCCACGGCGATCATGGAAACCCCCGCGACCAGGTTGTTGCAGATCTTCGCCACCTCGCCCGCCCCGAGCGGCCCCACGTGGACGACGTTCTTGCCCATCGCGCTCAGGACGGGTCGCGCCTGGGCGACCACCGCCGGGTCACCACCCACCATGATCGTCAGCGTGCCGGCGACGGCCCCGGGGACACCCCCCGACACCGGCGCGTCCAGCATCCGGACGCCGGCGGCCTCGAGCCGGGCACCCACCTTGCGCGTCGTCGCGGGGTCGATCGTGCTCATGTCGATGGCGATCTGGCCCGACCGCGCGCCGTCCAGGACCCCCGTCGGGCCAAGGTACGCGATCTCCATCTCGGGGGAGTTGGGCACCATGGTGATGACCGCGTCGCAGAGGCTCGTCGCCTGCGCGGCGGACTCCGCCGACAGGGCACCCTGGCCGACCGCGGCCTCGACGGCCTCGCGTCGCACGTCGTAGGCATGGACGCGATAGCCGGCCTTGAGGAGGTTCGCCACCATGGGAAGCCCCATGTTGCCCAACCCCACGAACCCGATCGACTTCATGCAGTCAGCCTCCTGTGCTGTCAGTTTACAACGGGGATCGGGAGCCGGCCAACGAGCCTTCTCGCGCCCCGGGCCCATCTCGCCGCGTGCTACAATCCGGCCCCGACCATGCTCCGGCGCGACTGGGTTCGCCTCGTCACGGGGACGCTCGTCGGCATCGTCTTCCTGACTGCGGACCTGGTCGGAATCGGTGCCGCTCCGGGCTTTGGGTGGAAGCAGATCGTGGGGACGCTGGGCGCTCTCGTCCTCGTCGTTCCCGCCGCGTGGCGCATCTTCCGTGGCACCCGCGAGGACAACGCGTGAGATGCGGAAGGCGGACCCGGTGAGCGGCGCCGGGTCCCGGGCGCCGCGGACGACCAGCCAGTCCCGGATCCTCGACAATCTCCGCCTGGCCTCCCGGAAGGGTGACCGGGCCGCCTTGGCCCTCGCCCTCGACGAGATGCGGACGCTGGCGTTCAGCCCTCGATACTGGGTCCGCTACCTGACGCTCATCCAGCACCCGCTCGCCCGGCTCGTCGACCTGCTCGTGATCAAGCAGGGCGACAAGATCGCCCGGCAGAAGGGCTGGCCCCCGTCAGGCCGCCGGGCGCGCCGCCCGGCGGGCGCGCGGCCCGCGAAGGCGGCGGCCGCGAAGCGGCCGCCCCGCCCACGCGCCGGTCCCGAACAGACGCCGCTGTTCCCCGGTCTGTAGGAGAGCCCCCGGCGGCCAGTTGGCCGCGCGGCAGTCAGATGACCAGCTTGCCGAGGACGCGGGGACCGGCCGCCCCGGTTGCCCCTGGTACGTTCCCGGGCCGGCCGAAAAGCGTCTCGTTGGCGAGCACCGCGAAGGCCACCGCCTCCTTGGCGTCAGGGTCGACACCGACCTCCGCGAGCGACCGCACCGGGACCGGCGCCAGTGCCATGGCGAGGGCCGACATGAGGGCGCGATTCCGCACACCCCCTCCCGAGGCGAGCACCTCGTCGATCGGCTCGGGGACCCAGCGTCGAATTCCGGCCGCCACCGACTCCGCCGTGAAGCGCGTCAGGCTCGCGACGAGGTCGGCCTCCCGCCCCGCGTAGCGCGCGAGCAGCGGCGTCACGAAGACGTCCCCGAACGCCTCGCGGCCGGTGGACTTGGGGGGCGGCAGCGCCAGATACGGGTGGCGGAGCAGCTCCGTCACCAGGGCGGAATCCACGCGGCCGGCCGCCGCTCGGGCGCCGTCCCTGTCGAAGGTCTCGGCACCGCCCGTCCAGGCCTGGACAACCAGGTCCATCGGCATGTTGGCCGGCCCCAGGTCGAAGGCGCGGACCGATTCGAGTCGATCGGTGACGACCGTCACGTTCGCGATGCCGCCCAGGTTCAGACAGGCGCGGGTGGCCCCGGCTCGGCGGAAGAGGAGCCAGTCCACCAGGGGCACGAGGGGCGCGCCCTCGCCGCCCGCTGCGATGTCGCGGGGGCGGAAGTCGGCCACGACGGGCAATCCGGTGCGCTCGGCGATGATCGCCGGCTCGCCCAGCTGCAAGGTGGCGGCCCGCCCGTCCGGCTCCGCGGCCCGCGGATGGTGTCGCGCCGTCTGGCCATGGGAGCCGATCAGGTGGACCTCCATGCCTTGTCGCCGGGCCCTCGTGATCAGGTCGAGGGCTGCCCGCGCGAACTCCTCGCCGAGACGAACGTGCACGCGCAGGAGCTCCTCGGCGCGCGCCTCCTTGAGCGCGAGGACACGGGCGCGGAGATCGGGGTCGAACGGAAGGGTCCGGAAGTCGAGGACGCGCGCGCGCGTGGCCTCCCCCGCCCCGTCCAGCTCGACGAGCGCCGCGTCGATGCCATCGGCGCTCGTCCCGGAGATGAGGCCCACCACGCGGCGCGGGCTGACCGTCCGGAGGGCCAGGAGCCGCGCGAGGGGATCACTCATCGCCATGCTCCCCGAGCGCGGCGCGGAGGCTCCCGCCGTGCGCGGCCAGACGGCGGCGGGCCGCCGCGGGGTCCAGGCCCAGGCGGTGCATGACGAGCGCGACGGACGGGCGGCCGCCGGCCCGCCGCACGAGGGTCCGGGCGCGGGCGGGCGGAAGACCGGTCAGCTGGGCAACGATGCGGAGGGCGCGGGCGCGGAGCTTACGGCTCGTCGGCCGGAGGTCGACCATGAGGTTGCCGTAGACCTTGCCGAGCCGAACCATCGCGCCCGTGGTGAGGGTGTGGAGGACCATCTTGGTCGCGAGTCCCGCCTTCATGCGCGTGGAGCCCGCCAGCACCTCCGGTCCGGGTCGGGGCGCGATGAGGACGTCGGCGAGCCCGCGAAGCGCCGCCGAGGGCGCGCAGGTCACGGCGATGGTCCGCGCACCGCGTCGCCGCGCCTCCCGAAGCGCGGCCAGCGCGAACGGCGTGACGCCGCTGGCGCAGATCCCGCACACCACGTCGCGGGGTCCCACGCGGAGGCGGCCGAGCGCCCGCCGCGCGTCGGCTCCCCGATCCTCGGCGCCCTCGACGGCCCGCCAGAGCGCGCGGTGACCGCCGGCCATCACCCCGACGACCTGCCCGGGGGACACTCCGAATGTCGGGGGGCATTCGGCCGCGTCGAGAACACCGAGCCGGCCGCTCGTCCCGGCCCCGGCGTACACGAGCCGTCCTCCGGACCCGAGCGCCGACGCCACGAGCGCCGCAGCGCGCGCGAGCGGCCGGCGGACCAGGGCGACGCTCGCCGCCGCCCGGCGATCTTCGCGCGTGATGGTGGCGACCAGGCGGTCCGCGGAGAGCCGGTCGAGCGCCCGGTGACGCGGGTTCGAGCGCTCGGTCGCGAGCGCGGCGTAGTCCGGAGTTCGGGCCGACACGGCAGGGCGACGGGAAGGCGACACGACCGGTCCCCTTGTAGCCCGGGCGGCGCCGGGTGTCAAGGACAGGCGGCCGACGGCCGCCGTGTAGACCTTACATCGCCGAACCTCCCGTCACGTAACGGTTACCGGGCCGGCCCGACCCGGCCGCCGCGCGAAACGGGTAGGTTCCACGCGGTCATGCCAGAGGCGCCTGGCTGGCACGGCGGTTGCCCTTTGAGCCCACCAGAGGTCACGGGCCGAACCCATGTCCAGTACGCTGGCCTCAGGATCGTTCCGCGCGGGAGCCGGCTTGCCGTCGTCGGCGCGCCGCATCCTGGTCGTGGATGACGACCGCCCCAGCCGCGAGGGCCTCGGGATGGCGCTCCTGCGCGAGGGCCACGTCGTCGAAACCGCGGGCGACGCATGGGAAGCGATCGTGCAGCTGCGCGCCCAGCCCTTCGACATCGCCGTCGTGGACCTCGACCTCCCGGCCGTGCACGGCGTCGAGTTCGGCGGCTGGGACGTGGTGCGCATCGCGCGCGCCTATCAAGCGGGCATCGCCGTCATCGTGCTCAGTGCCGACGAAGACGCGGTGCCGGCTGTCGAGACCCATTCCCTCGTCGCCGAGGTCCTCGCGAAGCCCATCAGCCTGCGGGACCTCACGGCCCTCGTGGACGCGCTGCGCGTCCCGGAGAGCACACCCGGACCGAGCCCGCCGACCGCCCGGTAGAGGCGGGGCCCGGCGCACGATCTCCCAGGCCGTACCGAACCCTCCGGCATTCGGCCAGCATTCGGCCCAGCATTTTCGTCGCCGCTGGCCGCCGATGGTCCGACAATGGCGACAATGACCGGAGCGGTGGGCCTGACTCTCGCTGGACTTCGACACCCCAGGAGGCACAAGGATGTCCGACTCGCTCACATCGGCTGCTGGGTTGACGCTCACGATCGCCGAGGCGCTCTGGGCGGCGAGAGGCGTGTGGGCCCTTCTCGTCGTCGTCTTCTTGTGGAGGCTCACGCTTCACACGCGAGAGGCCGCCATGTATTTCCGGTCCCGTCGCCTCCTGTCCGAGCAACGCCACCTGTTGGCGCTGACGGGCCGGCTCGAGGAACAGCTGGACGACTCCAGCGACGACCGGAAGATGCACGCCGATCTGGACAAGCGCCACCGTCGGGTCCAGCACCGGCTGCGCACGTTGGACCGGACCCTGGGCTCGTCCTCGCTGGAGCGAGCCACCTCGCCCTAGCCTCCTGATCCGGACCGGGCCGCTCGCGCCGCTGCCCCGGCCGGCGCGGGCGACCGGTGGACCTAGCCCGCGATCGGCCGGGTCACGTAGCCGTATCGGCGGTTGGTCCGCCCCGGCCCCTCCCGCTCGTAGGTGGCCTTGGCCACCGCGATGCGGTCAGTCAAGAGCTCGGCGCGGCGATCGTACTTGTAGAGGGCCGCCGAGTTCTCCCCGAGGATCGCGCGCTTGACCGGCCCGTCAGCCGGGCCGAGCGGCGCGAACCCGTACTTCCTCTGCATGTCCTCGGGAATCTCGAGGCGCCGCAGCGCCTCGATCTGCCACTGCGGCGCACCGGTCCAGATGGCATCCGTGCCCCAGACGACGTGGTCGGCTCCCAGCCCCTTCACGAGCTGCCCGAGCATCGCCGCGCACAGGCGCGGCTCGGCCACCGTGCTCTGGGCGAAGATCTGGCCCAGATCGCCGTAGACGTTCCGGACGCCGTACCTGGCCGGGATCTCCGACAGGTCCGTCACCCAGTCGACGCGCCCGGTCTGCTCGAACTGCTCCCAGCCGTCCTTCTGAGCTCCGCCGGTGAAGCGGAACGCCGAGTGGTAGATGACGAAGTTGAGCTGCGGCCAGTCACGGGCCGCCTTGCCCAGATCCCGCACGTCGGCGTACTCGAAGAGGTTCGGGAACGCTTTGGTGGTCGACGGGGGATAGAGCCCCTTGTGAACGCACACGTTGACCAGCCCTGCCTTGAGAAGCTTCTCGTAGAAGAGGTAGACGAGCTTCTCGTCGTCCATGCGCCACGGGTGCTTCGAGAGCTGCTTGTTCGTGTTGTCGCCGACCGTATAACCCTTGAACGAGTCCGGCCGGAGCTCCGCGATCACCCGGTCGACCGACTCCAGCCAGCCCGGCATGCCGGGCATGAAGATCGCGTGCGACATGAGGCGCCGCGAGCCGGTCAGCTTGTTCACCCTCGCGCGTGCCTCGGCCTTCATCTCGTTGGTGAGGAACCAGTCGCGCGGCTCCTCCGAGCCCGACCCCGAGATGAGGGCCACCTTCGTGTCCGAGTCGAAGTAGATCTCCTTGAAGTAGTTCGCGAACTTGAGGTCCTCGATGGTCTGGGGCTTCCCGGCCAGCGCCGGGTTCCAGCCCGCCTTGCCGACCGCCTCGCGCGACCGGACGAACCCCTCGAGCCGCGTGTCGTCGCGCAGGAAGTGGGTGTGCATGTCCATGATGAACTGCCCGGCGAGCGCCTTGGCCCGCTCGTCCGCCATCTCGGGGGTCGCGGCCTCGGCCGGGCTCGCGTCGAAGACCCCGCCGTAGACGTCGTTCATCACGACGAAGGCCGCCGCCATGCCCGCCGCGGTCCCGAAGAACTGGCGCCGGCTCATACCCTGCCGCTTCGCGAGCCGGGCGCCCAGGTCCTTGATCCGCGCCTCGACCTCCTTCTGCCTTCTCGTCTGGGGCAGCGGCATGAACTCGTCGCTGGACACGAACTGGGTCGGGATGGGCGATCGGAACGCGGCGGTCTCGGCAGGCAGGAGCTGGGCCAGCTCTTCGGGATCGAGCGTCGGCATGGTGTCCTCCGGGACGGACCGTCACGAGCGTGGTCGTCCCCTCGGGCCGTGAGGGCAATGCGCCGTGTCGCCGGCGGTCAGCTCCGATCTTTGGCGGGGCGTGGGCCGATGTCAAGGCGACCGGCGGCCACGAGGGCGGATTCGCCGGCGGCGGCACGCTCCACCGCGACGTGGCACGCGGCGACGTGACCGGGACCGAGCGTCTCCAGCTCGGGCGACTCCTGGAGACACCGCTCAACCCGCCAGGGGCATCGGGGATGGAAGCGGCATCCGCGCGGGATTCGCACCGCGCTGGGGGGCTCCCCCTGGATCGGCGCCAGCTCCCGTCGGGGCCCGCCCACCTCGGGCACTGCCGACAGGAGCGCCAGGGTGTACGGGTGCTGCGGCCGGGCGAACAGCTCCGCCGTGGGCGCCTGCTCGACGATCCGGCCCAGATACATGACGGCCACCTCGTCGCTCAGGTACCGAACGACGCGGAGGTCGTGCGAGATGAAGATCATCGTCAGGCCGAGCGACGCCCGCAGATCGAGGAGGAGCTGCAGGATCTGGGCCTGGATCGAGACGTCCAGGGCCGACAGGGGCTCGTCCGCGATCAGCAGCTCGGGCTCCACGGCCAGCGCCCGGGCGATGCCGATCCGCTGCCGCTGGCCACCCGAGAACTCCCCCGGGTACTTGCGGGCGTCGGCCGGGCTCAGCCCCACCTGGACGAGAAGCTCGTCGACACGCCGGCGCCGTCCCTCCGGCGTTCCGATGTCGTGCACGTTGAGCACCTCGAGGAGCGTTCGGTCCACACGCTGGCGCGGATTCAACGACGCGTACGGATCCTGGAACACGACCTGCATCCGCTTGCGGTAGGGCGCAAGCTCCGCCTCGGTCAGCTTCATCAGGTCGACGCCGTCAATACGCACCTCCCCCCGGTCGGCGTCGTGCAGCCGGAGCAGGCAGCGGCCGAGCGTGCTCTTGCCGCAACCCGACTCCCCGACCAGGCCGAGCGTCCGTCCTCGATCGAGTGTGAACGACACGCCGTCGACGGCGCGCACGTGCTCCGGCGGTCGGCGCAGCGCGACGTCCAGGAGCGTGTGCGGCAACGGGAAGTGCTTGACGAGGTCGCGGACCTCCAGGAGCGGCGGCGTCGAAGCAGTCTCAGCCACCCGGCAGCCCCTTCGTCAGGCCGACGCCAGCTGGTCGATGCGGAGACACCGGCTCCAGTGGTCGGCGTCCACGGCGACCAGCGGCACCTGGCCAGCACGACACTCGGCAGCCACCCAGGCGCAGCGCGGCGCGAAGGGACACCCGGGCCCCAGATTCGCCAGATCGGGCGGCGACCCGGGAATCGGGACCAGGCGGCGCTGGCGGTCGACGCTCGGGATCGAGCGGATCAGGCCGAGCGTGTACGGGTGGCTCGGCCTGGCGAAGAGCCGCGCGGTCGGCGCCAGCTCCACGACCTCGCCCGCGTACATCACGGCCACGCGGTCCACCGCCTGATAGACGACGCCCAGATCGTGCGTGACCAGGATCAGCGCCATGCCGAGCTCCCGCTGGAGCGTCACGAGTAGCCGCAGGATCTGGGCCTGGATCGTCACGTCGAGGGCAGTGGTCGGCTCGTCGGCCAGGAGGAGCTTCGGCTGGCGCGCGAGCGCGATGGCGAGCATCACGCGCTGCCGCTGCCCTCCCGAGAGCTCGTGCGGGTACGCGCCCAGCCGTCGCCGGGGGTCCGCGATGCCGACGTGACGGAGCAGCTCCACCGCCCGGGCACGTCGCGAGTCCGTCGCACCGGAGGCCGGCAGGACCTCCGTGATCTGCCGCTCGACGCTCAGCACGGGATTGAGCGCGGTCATGGGGTCCTGGAAGACCATCAACACACCATGACCCCGGACGCCCTCGAGCTCGTGCTGGGGAAGCCGCACCAGGTCCCGGCCCTCGAAGAGCACCCGACCGGCCGCGATCCGCCCCGGCGGGTGCACGAGCCGGACGATCGCGCGGCAGGTCATCGTCTTGCCGGAACCCGACTCGCCGACCAGCGCCAACGTCTCGCCCGGCTGGACGCGGAAGCTGACCCCGCGGACCGCGTGCACGGTGCCCCGCCGCGTGGGAATCTCGACCCGCAGGTCCTCGACGGCCAGCAGGGGTTCGGGCTCGGTCACTGTCCCTTGACGCGGAGCAGGTCCGCGATACCGTCGCCCAGCAGGATGAAGGCCAGGCCCGCGTAGAGACAGGCGAACCCCGGCATGGTCGCGACCCACCAGCCGCTGCTGAGGAACTCCCGGCCCTCGGCCATCATCATTCCCCACTCGGGCGCCGGTGGCCGCACCCCGAGGCCGAGGAATCCGAGCGACGCCGTCGTGAGGATGATCAGGACGACGTCAGACGTGAGATAGATCACGGCAGGCGGGAGGGCGTTGGGCAGGACGTGACCCAGGAGAATGCGCCACCGGGGAAAACCGAGGGCGCGACCGGCCGCCACGTAGTCGAGGCTTCGCTCCCGCAGCACCTCGCCACGGACGAGGCGCGCGTACGTCACCCAGCCGGCGGCGCCGATGGCCACGAAGACGTTGACCTCTCCCGGGCCCAGGAACGCCACGATGGCCACGACCAGCACGAAGAAGGGCACCGTCTTCCTCCAGTCCGACATCGTGAACCAGCAGCGCAAGGGCTGGGCGGCCGAGGAGATCATGGCCGCGCTGGCGGCGGTGCTGCCGGTCAACGTCTGGATCTACGCGGGCCAGCTTCAGAACCTCCGCGCCGCCGGGCGGAAGTTCGTCCTCCAGGGCGGGACCCACCGCAACCTAGCGGTGGTCAAGGCGCAGGTCGACTTCATCACGGAGAAGGTCCCCGAGGCCGAGGTCGCCGTCCACCCCTACTCCGGGGAGGCCGGCGCCATCGGCGCCGCCCTCTGCGCCGGGGAGTGGCGGAAGACCGGCCAGGCATCGCGCTTCCGCGGCTTCGAGACCATCGCGGCCCTCACCTACTCCAGCACCACGAGCGCGGCCACCGTCTGCCACTGGTGCCCCGTCAACTGCACGCGGACGTTCATCGACGTGCAGCTCCCCGGCGCCCAGGGGCGGTCCTGGAGCAAGGTGCCACTGGCCGCCGGCTGGGAGCGGGTCATCAGCGGCAACTCGTGCCCCAAGGGGCTGGTCGAGGACGCCAACGAGATGCGGACGGTGAAGGCGAAGCTGGAGGAGGTCAAGCGTGGCTACCCTAACGTTGCCGAGATGGTTCGCAAGGACGCCTTCCGCCGCGCCCGCACCCCCGCCGTCTCGGGCTAAGCTCCGGATCGGGATCCCCCGCGTCCTGAACCTCTGGTCGACCCACCAGTTCTGGTTCGGGCTCTTCACCGCGCTCGGCATCGATCCCCGGGCCCTCGTGTTCTCCTCGGACACCTCCGAGGAGCAGGGCCGCCAGTTCGGCAAGGGCCGCGGCACCGTCGACTGCTGCTACCCGGTGAAGTGCATGTCCGGCCATTACGGCGAGCTCGTCTTCGGCCAGCGGGAGAAGCTCGACCTCATCTTCTCGCCCATGATCTACAACCTGCCGTCCTTTCTGAGCGGCCACGTCGCGAGGACCCTCACCTGCCCGCGCGTCATGGCCGCTCCCGAAAACATCAAGGCCGGCTTCCTCAAGGAGCGGGACGTCTTCGCCGAGCACGGGATCCGCTACGTCGCCCCGTTCGTCTCGCTCGACGAGCCCCTGCTCGTCCCGAAGCAGCTCTTCGAGGGCCTGCGGGACGCGCTGCCCGGCCTCACGCCCGCCGAGACGACGCGGGCGGTCGACGAGGGCTACGCCGCTCTGCGCGCCTTCTCCGAGCGCCTGCGCCGGCAGTCGCGGGAGGTCCTGGAGTGGTGCGCGCGCGAGGACCGGCCGGCCATCCTCGTGCTGGCCCGCCCCTATCACATGGACCCCGGGATCGGCCACGAGATCGAGGTCGACCTCCAGGCCCAGGGCTACCCGATCCTCTGGGCCCAGTACCTCCCGATCGACACGGACCTCCTGGACTGGGCCTTCGGCGCTGACGTCGCGGCGGGGCACATCCGCTCGCCGCTCGACATCCGCGACATCTGGCCGTCTTCCTACAGCTCCAACACGAACGAGATCATCTGGGGGGCGAAGTTCGCGGCCCGCGTGCCCTGGATCGCGGGCGTCGTCCGCCTCTCGAGCTACGAGTGCGGCATGGACCAGCCGACCTACACCCCGGTGCAGCAGACCGTCGAGCGCTCCGGCACTCTCTTCTTCTCGTTCCAGGATCTCGACGCCACGAAGCCGGCCGGCTCCATGAAGATCCGGGTGGAGACCATCACGCACTATCTCGGCGGGCTCGCCAAGTCGATCATCGAGACGAAGAAGGCCGCGATGCCGCCCGGCTGTCCTCTCCTCGGGCCGATGACTGCGTAGCGGCGAGTCCGCCTCCCGTCGATCCCGGCGCGCGCCCGGCCGGCGCGCCCGGGGCAGCAACGTGGCGGGACCCGTCGTCCCGTCGCGCTAATGGATCCGCTAAAGATCCAGGCGCAGGCCGACGCCACTGCGAGTCGGGCCCGGTAGGGTCTCCAAGCCAAGCGGTACGCACCGTGCGACCGCGATGGGCTGCGCTGCCGTCGAGGAGGGCTGCGCTCCGCCGCAACGAGGTCCCGGAATCGGTGTCGGGACTCGCACTTGACAGTATCGGGCAATGTGTATCACTGTACTAGTACAATAGTGTTATGTCTTGAGAGGAGAAGGCCATCGGCCGGCCTGAGCAACGACGAGTTGAGCCCAGGCCAATTGTGCAGATGCCCCCATGCGGGCCCTGGGCCTCCGGGCTTCATTCATAGGCAGAGCTGGCATGACCATGACACGCTGCCGAAGCCACACCATGGCTAATCCAGTGCGATCGAAACCATAGCCGCCGGCAGGCGGCCTTCGGAAGGAACAGGCCATGGGTCTCCGGATCCTCGTCGCGCTGGCCATGTTGCCCGTGATCGTCGGTTGTGCCGGGCTGGAGTACCGGGACCAATCGACGCTCTCGCACACGCGGTACGCCACCATTGAGAACTTCGGCGCCGAAGCCATCGAGGCCGAGAAAGTGGACGGCCTTCTCGAGGAGGTGGCCGAGATCCTCAACGTCGCCCTCGATCTGACCAAGCCGAAGGTCCGCATCATCGTCAGACCGTCCATCGAGATCCGTACCTTGTACCGTCGAACCATGACCATCGCCCCGGGCGGGGCGGATGCCCGGGCACTCTACTTCGCCGGAGCGACCCTCGTGATGATCCCCCGATACGACCGGACGATCCTCGGTCATGAGTTGGCTCACTACTTGACCGATCAGTACTTGAAGGGAACGCCCCGGCGCAAGTGGGAGCGAATCGCTCAGACGGTCGAGGACGCGCTTCCGGCCACACCGAAAAACGTGGCCGGCCAGTCGCCTTCGCCCGCCATCCTCGCCGCCCGGGCCGCTGTGGTTCCCCTCATGCCGGGGCCAACCAGTGCTTCGTCGCAAAGGTAGAGTGTTCGGACACGACCGGCAATGAGTCTGACAAGAACCTCCGCGCCCTCCGCAGATCCGAAGCTGATTGCGTGGTGGCGTGAGTTCGATCGGTCATGGCTGCGCCTTCGCGAGCATGCGGCTCATGATCCTCGGCGCTTGCGCGAAGCCTCCTCCGAGGTCGGACGCCTCGGCGCCGGGTGCGTGCCGCGATCCAGCCTGCGCGGCCTGGCGTAGGTTCGTCGCGAAGTAGCATCGAATAGCGAAAGGGGAACCGTGATGAACTTCCTCGTGGCGATCATAATCGGCGGGGTCATCGGCTGGCTGGCCAGCCTCATCATGAAGACCAATGCCCAGATGGGATTGCTCGCGAACATCGTGGTCGGCGTGGTGGGGTCCCTCATCGGGCACTGGGCCGCTGGCGCCCTCGGCATCGCGGCAGCGGGCAGCCTAGCGAACTGGCTTGTCTCGCTGGTCGGAGCGGTGGTCCTCATCGCCATCTTGCGGGCGCTGGGCGTCTTCAAGTAGCGCCCGCGGCTCCGCTGCGTCTCGCCTCGGGCGCCCCGTACTCAGTACGGCACGTCGAGCTCGTCGGATACCGCGGGCACCTGAAGAGCATCGTGGAGATGGAAAAGCCGACCTACACCCCGGTGCAGCAGACCGTCGAGCGCTCCGGCACCCTCTTCGTCTCGCTCCAGGATCTCGACGCCACGAAGCCGGCCGGCTCCATGAAGATCCGGGTGGAGACCATCACCCACTACCTCGGCGGGCACGCGAAGGGGATCATCGCGCGAAAGAGGGTTGGCCTTGGGCACCACACTTCGCCGGAGCAGCTCCTCCAGCCTCCGGGTCAGCTCCTCGAGCTGGCCGCGCCCGTAGGCCATCTCCTCGACCCGGTCCCCCTTGTGCGCCACCGACTCGACGTCATAGGCATGGTCGTCCTCCAGCATCCGGAGGACGTCGTTCAGCGGATAGTCGAACCATGAGTCGCCCTCGGCGACGAGAACGCCGGCCGTGGGCCGGGTCCCCCGCTGCCCGCACTCGCGCCGCGTCGGCGGCGGCGGCCGCAGGTCTCGCTCGCGTCCTTGCCCGGAGGACCCTGGTTGCCCTGGAGCGACTCCGCAGCGCGGCCGACCGTAGCTTCAGGACCTCGCGGGCCTCGGAACGGCCGACTTCGAGTGCCTTGCGCGTCATGCGATCAGCCGGCATCGCCAGTCTCCTGTGGGTATGTGGGCGGGCGGGCTACTGGATCACCTCCATCGACACCGTGAACTCCGACGACGTCTTGAACCCGTTGGCCTCGTTCGCGCCGTCGGCGTACTTGAGCCTGATGCGGCCGTTGACGCCGCCCGCCACGGTCTTCAGGACCGGCTCGAGCCCCTTCACCACGGTCAGCGGCACCACCAGGGAGACCTCGACGCGCCCCGCCCACTGGCTCCCTCTGGTACTGCTGGTCGCGCGATCGTCGGCGAACCACCAGCCCTTCGCCATGATCTCGGCCGAGGGCGATCGCTCTCCGAACAGGCCGGGCAGCAGGAAGATCGGCGCCCAGGCGAACTGGCCCTGGACTCGGAAGGTGTCGCGCTGCGCGTCCGGTGGCGTCAGGGCCGGGTCCGTCTCCAGGAGATGCACGTACTGGGACGCCACTTCCAGGACCGGAGATATGGGAGCCCGCACCGCGGAATTGAAGAGCACGCGTCGCGTCCACGCCCACGGGAGGATCGTTCGCGCCCCCGCCGACAGCAGGAAGGTCGCCTGCGAGAGGTCCTGGTTGGCGACCAGCTCCCCCTCGACGAGCGCCGGCACGTACCATCTCGACGTCAGGCTCCGCTCGGCGCCGAGACGCAGCCCGAGCTTCGTGGTGACGTCGTCGTTGTCCGTGGACAGGCGGTTGTCGCTTCTCAGGTAGATCCGGGCGAAGTCGTTCGGCAAAAGCGACGGCACGTCCAGCATCAGCGTCACGTTCCCCACCGTCTTCTTCGTGCCGTCCCGGAGCTCCTGATCAGGCGTGAAGCCGGGGTCGACCACCAGGGTGTACGGATCGATCGTGGTGACGGAAATCGGGACGAGGTGCATCACCGCGAGCGGACGGTACGAGCCGTCGGACCGGCGCTTCTCCGCCCGTATGCCGACGTCGATCATGTCCCCGGTCCTCACGCTCCCGGGAACGAGGTACAGGTAGGCGAGCCCCTCCGCCGTGATCAGGTCGACGCGCTCGGGCACCAGGGTCCTCGGCTCGTCGCCCAGCCGCCTGATGATCCACGTCCCCGGCGCGGCCAGGTTCCCGAGCCGATAGATCGGCGGCTCGCCGGGCAAGCCGACCTCCAGATTGTCATAGGCAACCTTGACGTAGCTCCGCGGCGTCAGCGATGGGTACTTCTTCGCGGTGTCATACGAGGCTCCGAGCTCGACGCGCTCCTCGGCCACCTCCTGCGCAGCGGCCAGACCGGTGCCGCCGTCCGGGCCCAACAGCCCGCCGCCGAGCAGCCCGGCGGCGAGGACTCCCACGAACCAGGCTGTTCGCATCTCCCTCATGCCTCCGTCGAGCCCACGATGCTTTCGATGAGCTGGCCCACCGACTGCTTCCCGTCGTCCAGCAGGCTCCCGTCCGCCGGGTAGAAGTCACCGGGTACCGCCTGCCGCAGCACGGCGTCGAGGTCCCGGAGGGCGACCTCCGAGAACACCGAGTCGAGCCGCTCGGGCGCGAGCTTCGAGGGCGGCCCGTCCAGCCACTTGGGCTGTCGCTTGACCGCCACCGCGTAGGCCAGCATCAGCAACGCGGCCTCGATGGGGCTCCGGATGCGGTCGACGAACCAGCGAAACGTCTTCGTCCCGTCGGAGAACGCGTCGGTCGGCACCATCCCGATCCCCTCGTTCTGACAGAACTGGGCGACGTTGCCCTCCATGAGATCGGACACCAGGAGCTTCCCGAGCGTCTGCTGCGAGAACGCCTTCAGCCCCGCCTCGGTCTCGTGGTTCAGGTTCCTCGCCATCGTCTGGATCTTCGCGAGGCCCCCGAACCAGCGCGACACGGCTGAAGGAGGCGCCGCTGCCGCCGCCGGGGCGCGGGCTGCCCGGACTCCGCGCGCGGCGGCGCGGGCAGGGGCTGGCCCGGCACCGGTCTGGGTTCCCTTGATCAAGGTGATCACGCTCTGCAGCGTGCGGGCGTCGTTGTCGAACTCCCCGTGCGTCGCGCTCTGCGAGCTCGGTCCGGGGGCGACGACAGATCGGAGGCGCCCTGGAACCAGCTCCGCCATTTCCGACTCGAAGTACTTCTGCATCCCGAGGATGGGTGTCTGCACGCCGTGCTCGAACGACTCGGAGACCAGGTAGAGGAGCGAGCGCCCGTATCCCACGATCGGGCGGCAGGTCGGGTCGCGCTCCTCTTGCTCGTCCGTCAGGTGGAACTGCGTGTACTGCTCGACGCGTCCCGAGAGGAGATGCCGGATCACGGTGTCCTTGAACTCGGCCACCGTCACTGCCGGCGCCAGGAACGTCACGCTCTTGAAGGACCAGCCCTTCGCCGCCAGGGCCTTGACGACGTAGCTGTGCACGATGCCGCCCGCCGAGTGGCCGACCAGATGAAGTCGCACGCGCTTCGGCTCGAAGGCCTTCGTTTCCTCGGCGACCTGGTAGAGGATGCGCGCTCCGCTCTTCGCGCTCTCGCTGATGGCCCGCGCGTTCTGCTTCATCTCGCCCCAGATGACCGAGCCGGGCCGCGCGAGCGCGCGCTCCAGCCGCTGGTTCCACCAGTTCTGCAGCCGCTCGATGACGCCGGCCGTCGGCTTCGCGATGCCTTCGACCTCGTCCTCGAGCTTGTTCCGCAGCGTCGCGAACAAGTCCGTCTCCCACATCAGGAAGATTGGGAAGATCCGGGCCTCGTACAGGGCCGGAATCCACCGCGCCGCGGTGTCGGCGGCCGTCTCCTCTCCCGTGAGCCCGCCGTGCGCGTAGATGGCGACGTCGATGACGTCCGTCTTGGAGAGCTTCCACTGCCGGCGGAACTCGTCGAGATGCAGGGTGACCAGGGCCTTGAGGTCGTCCGCGCTGGTCCTGAACTCCCCGGTCTCGCTCAGCTCGCCGTTGTTCTCCATGTCGACGATGAACGGCGACAGCTCGCGGTTGCGCAGCACCCGGTCCGCCGAGAGACTGACCTTGTGCGGCTGGGGCATGCGAAGCGACAGTGCCTCAGAGACGGCCACGTGGGCGGCGGTCACCACGCCCAGCTGCGGCACCCAGCAGTCCATCGCATGCTCGAGCCAGTCCCGATAGGTCAGGATGCCGAGTCCGCCGGCGCCCCACGCCGTGCCCCACGAGTTGAGGACGATGAACCCCTCCCTCGTGTAGCCGACCAGCACGAACGCGTGCCCCCCGTCGTCGGGCAGGGCCTTCTGGTATGGAATCGGCCAGGGCGTCTTCGGCTGGGGCCGGACATTCAAGCCGAGGTTCCACCCGGAATGACAGACGGCGCTCGCGTACAGCACACCGACCTCCGCCAGCGCCACGTGCATGTCCGTCACGGATCGGGTGTCGACGCGGTAGTACGCGCCCAGGGGGCGCCGCGCCCCGTTCTGCCACCAGTCCACGGTCGGGTCCTTCCGCGCAGGCGGGACCTTCTTCGGGTCGGTCGTCGGCCACAGCTCGTCCGCGCAGACGCCGTGCCGGTACCATCCCTTCATGGCACCCCGCAGACTGGACCCGCTATCGTCCTCGCCAGGAAACTCGTCGTAGCGGCGAGCCATGGAGTAGATCATGAACGGCGACACCGGCGTCTCCCGCGCCCGGCCGGCCATCTGGAGGAGGAAGTTCACGACGTTGGCGAGCGCGAAGCCGGTACACGCGCTGGTGTCACGCTGATCCAGGATTGGCAGCTTCACACCGCGCCGGCCGAGCGAGTTCAGGGCAGCCTCCGGCGCTTCCCGTACGTGCGGCATGTAGACGCGATCGCGCAGGTCGACGAGATCGGGGACGACGACGCGCTTGAACTCGGGCTCTTTGGCGGCGCGTTTCCGTGCCATCTTTCCTCCCCCTTCGCTTCGGCCGAGCTGATCAGGTTGGATCCCGTAGCCGGGGGTCTTTGCCCCGCTACTCCCGTGATGTCAGGTCGCCGATGGCCACCCGATTATCGCCCCATCCGCCGCTTTCCAAGATTCCGGCGAGCGGCCCGCGAGTCGGGTTGGAGTTCGATCGCGAGTTCGGTCGGAGGGCTGCAACCCATGTGCCGGCGGCCATCGCGCCACACCGAGATCCCGGGACATCGCTCAGGAGCGCGTCACTGGATGGATACGCCGGGGGAAGAACGCTCTGGTCATGGGGAGTTCGCGAAGGAGGTCCGCTTCGGTGCGCGCATGCCCAGGACCTCCCAGGGGCCGGCAACCTCAGATCTGGAAGCAATGACGAGACAGGGTGGTGGTGCAAGCCTGACCACTAGTGGTGGGCCGCTGCAAGGCGACCGCCATTTCGGCGGGACGCGGCCGCGCCAGCCAGGCCGGCCGCTTCTTGACACTGCCCGCCTGCCCACGGGAGGATTGGGCCGCGTCGTCACCGACGGCCGGCACCTGGGCGCGACCCGCGCGCTGGTGTCGTCGCCAAGCCACGCGGCCCGCGCAAGGTGGGGTGAGCCACACGCATGATCGTCAGGAGCACCGGCCCGGCCATCACCGTCCCCGAGGTTGCCGTCACGCCGTACGTGCTCCGCCACGCCGCGCGCCTCGGCGAGAAGCCCGCGATCATCGAGGGGCCGAGCGGGCGCGTGCTGACCTACCGGCAGCTCGCCGAGGGCGTGGCGCGAGCGGCCGCCGGCCTCGAGCGCCGAGGGTTCGGCAAGGGCGACGTCCTCGCGATCTACTGCCCGAACCTTCCCGAGTACGCGATCGTCTTCCTCGCCGTGGCGTCGCTCGGGGCGATCAACACGACCGTGAATCCCCTCTACACGGTCGAAGAGCTCGCGACCCAGCTCCGGGACTCCGGCGCCCGGCTGCTCGTCACCGTCCCGGCCTTCCTCGACAAGGCCCGTGAGGCGGCGGCGCGGACCGCCGTCCGCGAGATCTTCGTCCTGGGCGCGGCAGAGGGCGCGACGCCGTTCGAGCGCCTCCTGGAATCGCCGCCCGCCCCGGCGGCCCCGCCGATCGACGTGAGGCGAGACGTCGTCGTGCTGCCCTACTCGAGCGGCACGACCGGCTTGCCGAAGGGCGTGATGCTCACCCACTGGAACCTCGTCGCCAACCTCGCCCAGTGCGCGGGCGCCGAGAATTTCGACGCGTTCAAGGAGCGGGACACCATCATCGCGGTGCTGCCCTTCTTCCACATCTACGGCATGGTCGTCTGCATGCTGCTCCCGCTGGCCGAGGGCGGCACGGTCGTCACCATGCCCCGCTTCGATCTCCAGAGCTTTCTGGCCATCCTCGCGAAGTACCGGGTGACGATCGCGCCGCTCGTGCCGCCGATCGTGCTGGGCCTGGCCAAGTACCCCGCGCTCGGCGAGCTCGACCTGTCGAGCCTTCGGCTGGTCTTCTCGGGAGCGGCCCCGCTCGGTGAGGAGCTGGCCCGCGGGCTGAGCGCGCGCCTCGGCTGCCCCGTCGTGCAGGGCTACGGGATGACCGAGGCGAGCCCGGTCACCCACCTGAGCCCGACGCACGACGCTCCGTTCAAGCCCGGGTCGATCGGCCGCGTCGTGCCCAACACCGAGGTGAAGCTGGTGGCGGTCGACACCACCCGGCCCGTGACGGGACCCGGGCAGGACGGGGAGCTCTGGATTCGCGGACCGCAGATCATGAAGGGGTACCTGAACCGCCCGCAGGACACGGCGAGCGCGGTCGACGGCGAGGGCTGGTACCACACCGGAGACGTCGGCCACGTCGACGACGACGGCTTCTTCTACATCGTCGATCGCACGAAGGAGCTGATCAAGTACAAGGGCCTGCAGGTGGCCCCGGCCGAGCTGGAAGCCTTGCTGCTGGTGCACCCGGCCGTGCTCGACGCCGCCGTCGTCCGGAGCCCCGACGAGGAGGCCGGAGAGGTGCCGAAGGCCTTCGTGGTCCTGAAGGCGGACGAGGCGTCGCGGGCCGTCTCCGCCGAGACCCTCATGGCCTTCGTCGCCGAGCGCGTGGCGCCGCACAAGCGCATCCGCCGCGTGGAATTCATCGACCAGATCCCGAAATCGGCCTCGGGCAAGATTCTCCGGCGGCTGCTCGTCCAGCGGGATGCCGCGGCGCCCTGAGCGCCGGGAGCCGATTCAGCTCCCGGGCTCCGTCCCGTCCAAGCCCGTCAGCGTATAGGGGAATCAGCTGGCGCGGCCCCGAGGCACGTCGCGACGACATATTCGCAGAGACGCTCGACCGTGTGATGGCGCAGGACGTGGTCTCGGGCCGCCGTGGCCATGCGCGTGAGACGCGGCTTGTCCGCGAGGGCCGCGACGATCACCCTGGCGAGGTCGGCCCCCTCCACTCCGTAGTAGAGGCAGTGCACCCCGTCCTCGAGGGGGGCGTGCCGGTGAATGGTCGGATGGTTGATCACCGGCACCGTCCCGCACAGCGGTGCCTCGTAGTGTCGAAAGCAGTCCCAGCCGTAGCCCTCGGGAGACCACGCCAGCCAGGCCCGGGCGCACCGCGCATAGAAGTCCGCGGGCGAGAGGCGTTCCCGCGCCACGTCGATCCGATAGCCCCGCCGCGCGAGGTCCTCGAGCTGTGTCACCCCCTCGCTCCGCACGGTGGAGGACGATTCCACTCGACCGGCGAAAAACACGTCCACTGTCTTCTCGGCTGTGCCGGCGCTCGTGATCGCGGCGATCCGCTCAGGGGTGAGGCCCAGTGACAGTGGGTGGAGCTTCTCGATCCGCCGGCGCATCCGAGGTGACTCCCGCTGGCGCAGTGTCGGGAGCCGGCGCCCGCTCGTCCGGAGGAACGCCTTCCAGTGATCGGCGGGTAGCTCCCGCTTGAAATAGGCACGGCTACGGTCGAGCAATCGGATCTTGTGACGCATGATCACCGGGTCGTCGGCGAGATCCACGATGGCCACGGGCGTCGTGGTCTGGCGAAGCGCCAGGAACGGCCCGAGATGGCGCAGGAGGAGCGGACCTGCCCGGTAGCCGTGGCGACCCGCGAGCGCCGCCACGAACCTCGGCGCCCAGGGTGGGTCGGCCGGGGGGTAGCAGGCGACCAGGTCGAACTCGCCGGTCCGGAGCGCGCGCAGGACCGTCCGGAAATGGCGCGGCGCGAACGGCTCATGGGGCGCAGACTCGATGTCCTCGGGCGCATGCCCGGTCCAGAGACAGAGCGTTCGCTCAGGCCAGACGCGCCCGAAGAGCGAGTATTCGCCGATCTCGAGGATGCGCGGATGGGACGACGTCACCGCCGGCTCCGAGAAGACCACCGTCTCCGGGGCAAGGTCAAGCCCCGGAACGGCCCCGCGGTGTCGCGACCCGGAAGGGTGTTGCCGGGCAGCGGCGCCAGGGCTACGCTGATGCGGCTCATGAGGGAGCCGCACGACACGTGATCGGGCTCGATTCCCGGGCGTGTGCTCCACCACGGCTGCGTGTCGCCCTCGACCTGACGGTCGCGGGCCGCGCGCCGACCGGGGTGGGAGTCTACGCGCGGAACCTGCTGGCGCACCTACGGAACCCCTCCATGGAGGTCGTACCGTGGCGGTACGACCTCGGACCCAGTGCGGCCGGCGCAGGACGGCTCCTCAGTGCGCTGCACCTGACGAGCTGGCTCCAGCTCCACGTGTCCCGGGCGGTCCGGCGAGACCAGATCGCCGTCTACCACTCGCCGTGCAGCCTCGGACCGTTGCGCGCGCCCTGCGCCCGCGTGATGACCGTGCACGACGCCGTCGCCCTGACCATGCCCTCCCAGTACAGCGCAGCCGACCGCCTCTACTTCCGACTCTACAGCGTCGTCGCCGCCCGTCGCGCCGACGCCGTGGTCGTGCCCTCGCACGCCGCACGCGACGAGATCGCCCGAGCCTATCGCATTTCCACGGATCGCCTGCACGTGATTCCCGAGGCTCCCGCGCCGCACTTCCGCCCGATGGCGCAGGCCGAGACCGAAGCCGTCCTCGCCCGCTACGGCATTCGCCCACCGTACATCCTCTTCGTGGGCGCGAACGTGCCGCGCAAGAACGTTCCACGGCTTCTCGACGCCTACCAGGCCGCGCGCCAGCGGGTGCGAGTCGACACCCAGCTCGTGTTGGTTGGCCCCCCCGGGTCGGCCATGCGCGCGTATCTGTCGCAGATCCGGAGCCTCCAGCTCCACCGCCACGTACGCCACCTGGGCGTGGTGCCAGACCGCGACCTCCCGGGTCTCTACAGCGCTGCCACGTGCCTAGCCTACCCTTCCCTCGCGGAGGGCTTCGGATTGCCCATCCTGGAGGCCATGGCGTGCGGGACGCCCGTCCTGACTTCGGCGTGCTCCGCCATGGCGGAGGTGGCCAGCGAGGCGGCGCTGCTCGTCGATCCCCGTCGGACGGATGCCATCGCCGAGGGTCTGGTCCGACTGCTCACGCAACGCCCGCTGCGCGACGAGCTCGTGGAGCGTGGCCTGGACCGGGCGCGGACATTCACGTGGGAGCGCACAGCGCTGGCGACAGAAGCCGTCTATCGGACCGCAGCCGCCGCCACCTCATGCGAGCCACGCCCAGCGCTGTGACGGCGCGCCTCGGAACCGGATGCGCGCGGGGTCGCACGTGGCGCGGGGCTCATCCACCAGGCATCGCGCCAGATGCCACGGACTCCAGGACGTCGTGGAGCCGCGGCGTCCACCGGCGCAGCGAGTATCGTGCCACGGCCAGCTCGCGCCCCGCGTGCCCCATCCTCCGACGTCCCGTGGCGTCTCCAATCAGCTTCGTGAGCGCTTCCTCCCAGGCGGTATCGCTGGCCGCGAGCCACCCCGTCTCGCCCGGACGTACCAGATCCCGCCCGGCCCCCACCGGCGACGCCACCACCGCGGTGCCGCAGGCCATGTACTGAAGGAGCTTGTACCCGGCCTTGCCCCGAGTCCACTCGTCGTCGGGCAGCGGCATCACGCCAACGTCAAACGCCTGGAGCAGGCTCACCTCCGTGTCCCAGCGCCACGGGTGGACCCGGACTCCGGCGCCGGCCAGGCGTGGATCCGCTCCCACGAGCTCGATGCGGAGACTCGGATGTCGGGCAGCCAGGCGACGGAACACAGGCAAGAGCGGCTCGAGATAGTGGCTCGTCGAGGGGCTACCGATCCAGCCGATGACCACGCCCGCGGACCGGGCCGACCCCGGGGGCTCGTAGCGTTCAGTGTCGACGGGGCTCGCGATCACGATGGTGTGGCGCTGATGTGTCCGTGCGCGATCGGCGAGATAGTCCGTCGCGACGCTGACAACCCGCGAGACGGAGAGCATGGAGGCCCAGCGGGCGGCACGCGGCGCGAGCCAGCGGCTCCCCTCCGCTCCATCTCCGGGAGTCGTGTAGAGGGCATCATCGAAGTCGAACACGAGCGCCCTCGCGCGCCGTGCCAGCAGCCTCCGGAGCGGAGCCGGGAGGAGGAGGCGTTGCACGAACGTCACATCGTGGGCGGGCGCCAGGCGAGCCAGTCGCACCGCCTGGACCACCTGCCGGGTGCGGAGCCGTGCGGATAGGAGCGGCTCACGGCCGCCCCGGGCGACGAGCTCGCTCCCCTCGGCCGCCGGCACGATCGTCCACCGGACGCTGCGAGCGGCGAGGGCCGGGAGATGCTGGAAGATCCGGACGCGGCTCGACGCGAAGTCTCGACCCCCAGCGGGAGCCAACAAGAGCCTCATGGCGCGCTCGCGGCGGCCCGGTGAATCCTCTCATAGAGCTCCTGCATGGCTTGGCCGAACCGCTCTCGCGGAAACTCGCGCGCCACCCGGCGGCGACCTGCCGCGCCCATGGTCGACCGGGCGGCCGGGTCGCCGAGGAGGCCGCGCAGGGTGGACGCGAGGGCGCCAGCATTCCCGGGGGGCACGAGGTACCCGGTGACACCCTCCTCCACGATCTCGGGGAGCCCGCCGATGGCGGCGGCGACGACGGGCCGGCCGACAGCCATCGCCTCCAGAACCGCCCCCGGCAGGGAATCGGGCGTCGTGGGCGGATGGACGAGGATGTCGAGCGCGGAGAGCACGGCCGGCACGTCGTCTCGCCACCCCGCGAAGACGACACGGTCGCCCAGCCCGAGGTCCCCAGCCAGAGCGCGCATCCGTGTTTTCCACTCCAGCTCGCCGCCGAAGAGCGCGTCACCCACGAGCACGCAGCGCGCGTCCGGATGCGACCCGGCGACGAGTGCCATCGCGCGCAGGAGGACGTCGTGACCCTTTCCAGGGTTGAACCGAGCGACGATCCCGATGACGGGTACACCGGGCGCGATCCCGAGCTCCCGGCGCACACGCCGCCCGCCTTCCGGATCCATCCGGAACCGGTCCAGGTCGATTCCCGTACGGACGACGGTCGCCCGATCGGGCCGCACGCCACAGCGGAGCGCCATGGCCCGATTTGCTTCGGAAGGGAACGTCACGCCGTCACAGAACCGGTTCAGGGCCGCGACCAGGAGCCACCGGCGTGGCCAGGCGAACGCCGTGAGCGGCTCGTGGACCGTCCCCACGATCGGCACCCCCGCCATTCGTGCGGCCCGCCCCGCATAGCCGAGCGTCGCCGCCACGAACGCATGGATCAAGTCCACGTGATGCGTCTGGACCGATTCCGCCAGCCCCCGGATGACGCTCGCGCGGGTGTGGACGTACGCGGAGATCTGTGCGGCGCTCAGGCTGCGGCGCGTGATGACGGACATCCGCGACTCCACGAGCACCGGGATCGCTCGTCTGCGCAGCATGTCGACGAGTGGGCCCTCTTCGGCGACCAGGACGATCGGCCGGAACCGCGCAGCGTCGAGCGTCTCCAACAGCCCGAGGAGGGCCAGCTCGGCACCGCCGAGCTGGCTGTGAAACACCGTGTACAAGACCGTCGCGGGCACCGATCTACCGTCGCATGCGCGAGAAGCCGCACCGCGGCCGGCGCGGCGTCCAACCGGCGACCCGGCTCATTCCCGCCTTGAACGCACCGTCATCGCCGCGGCGAATCGCGCTTTCATGACTCGACCGCCCGTATTCATCGGCGTGACTACACTGCCCAGCCGCATCGGGAGACTCAGGCCGACCATCGATTCGCTCCTGGCGCAGACCCTCCGGCCGGATCGGATCTTCGTCTCGATACCCTTCAGATCGGTTCGGGAAGACCGCGGGTACGTGCTCCCCGAGTGGCTGGCCTCCCCGCCCCGGGGTGTGCAGCTCGTGCGCTGCGAGCAGGACTACGGCCCCGCGACCAAACTGCTCGGCTGCCTGCCTCACATCACGACCGACGCCTGCCTGATCGTGGTCGACGACGACATGGCGTACAAGCCGTTCGTCGTCGAGCGCCTGTCGCGCGCCCAGCTGGGCCAGCGGGACGCATCGTTCAGCTTCTTCGTCCACCGGATCGGCCGGATTCCCTGCGGGCAGGGAGCCGACGGCTTCGCCTTCTGGACACCCAACCTGGCCGGCATCGGCGCGTTCGCCGCGGTCGCGCTGGACAGCCCTCACCTCTTCGTGCACGACGACTACTGGATCTCGGTGTTTCTGCAGAGCCGCGGTGTCCGCGTCCTCAGCCTGCAGCACACGCTGACAGACGGCGAATTCGTCTGGGAGCGCATTCACGCGGACGGCCAGCTGAGCCAGCTCGCCGGCGATCTCCGTCGGTCGAACGTGACCCGGGAGGGCACTCGATTCCTGTTCACTCGGACCATTCTCGCACCACGATGGCGCCTGGCGTGCCTACTGGCCTACGTGGAGCTCGGCCTGCGGTCGCTCTGGCTGCGGGTCGCGTCGGGCATCCGGGGGCGGCGGCCCTCGAACCGGTAGCAGGACCAATGCCACTGGCTTTTCCCAACCGCGTCCCCACGGCCCGAATCGTGATCGCCGACAGCACCAACCGCTACGACGGCCGTGACGTCGCGGCGCGCCCGCTCGGGGGGACCGAGACGTCGGTGATCCAGCTCGCGGAGGCCCTCGCCAGGCGCGGGCACGACGTCACCTGCTACACCAACACCGGGCGACGTGTGGTGCACAAGGGCGTGACCTGGGCCCCGATCGGCGCCGGTGGGCCGGAGACCTGCACGCTGTTCCTCGCCGTGCAGCATCCGGAGCTGCTCGGCGTCGTCCCCCGGCCGAGCCGGCGCGCTCTCTGGCTGGTGTGGCCACCCAGCGGCCTGCGACGGCCGGCCCGAACGGCCCGCATGTGGTGGTACCGGCCGTCACTCGTGTTCGTGAGCGAGTTCCAGGCTTGTGTCTATCCCGCCTGGCTGCCCAGACCGACACTGGCCTCGGTCATTCCCTTCGGCCTGCCTTCCGACGTCCGCGGTCGCGATCCCCTCCCCGCGTCGCCTCCACCGCGGGCGATCTTCGCCTCCAACCCGCAGCGCGACCTCCGATGGCTCATCGGGCTATGGGGTCGCGCGATCTTGCCCCGGGTGCCCGGTGCCGAGCTCCACATCTACGGCATCCGTGACTACGCGTACCGGTACGGCGAGCCGTGGGAGGAGACGACGACCCGGCTCGGGCAGTTCGTCCCCGACGATCTGCCCGCTGCCGTGCGTGAGTCCCTCAAGCCGCATCCGCCGGCTCCGAAGGACGAGCTGTGGGCGGCCATGCGGGCGAGCCGTCTCATGCTCTACGGCGGCCACCCGGCCGAGGCCTTCTGTCTGGCCGTGGCGGAAGCGCAGGCGCTCGGGGTGCCTGCCGTGGTGAGGCCGATCGGTGCGATGCCGGAGCGGGTGCGCGACGGGGCGACCGGTTTCGTCACCGCCGACGAGGGCGCCTTCGCGCGTCACGCGGTGGCTCTCCTCACGGACGACACCCTGTGGCGCGCGCAGCATGAGGCCGCGCTCGCTCTCCAGCAGGGGTGGACCTGGGACGAGATGGCGGCGACCTTCGAGGCGAGGGTGTTCCCTCGTCGGGACGAAGATCCCTCGTGACCGCCGGCGGTCCAGCCGCTGATGGCATTCGTGCGCGTCCTCGCCCGGGCTGTCCCGCATGCGGGGCCGAGGGTCGCGAGACATACACGGGGCTGAGAGACCACCTGTTCTCCGCGCCAGGCGAGTGGCGGATGGTCCGATGTCCGTCGTCCGAATGCGGCATGCTCTGGCTGGATCCCGCGCCGCTGGCCGACGACCTCCCGCGAGCCTACGCAGGGTACGTCACGCACGCCGAGGCGCCGGGCACCCCGCACCCGCGCAGGCTCCGAGCCGCGGTGCGACGCGGCTATCTCGCGCTGAGATACGGCGCCTACGGCGATCGCGTGTCCTGGATCCAGAAGGTGCTGGGCCTGATCCTCTACGCGTGGCCGCTCCGGCGTCTCGACGCCGGAGCCGCCGTGATGTGGCTGCCCGTGGTGCGTGGAGGAAGGGTGCTCGACGTCGGTTGTAGCGGCGGCGGTCTCCTGGCAAGCCTGGCGCACGCCGGCTGGCGCGCGGAAGGCGTCGATCCGGATGGCGGCGCGGTGACGCTCGCCATGAGCCGTGGCCTGGACGTTCGCGTGGGCGTCTTGCCCGACCCCACCTACGCGGACGGAACCTTCGATGCGGTCACCATGAGCCACGCGATCGAGCACGTCCCGGATCCACGCGCGGTTCTCACCGAGGCGCGTCGCATCTTGCGCCCAGGTGGTCGACTGGCGATCGTGACGCCGAACGCACGGAGCGTCGGACACTGGTGGTTTCGCGCCTCCTGGTTCGCCCTGGAACCCCCGCGACATCTATCGATCTTCACGCTTCCGGCTCTCTGTCGCCTGCTCGAGGACAGCGGGCTCTCCGTCACGGTCGGGACCACCGTGCCGCGCGGCATCGGGGATGTCGTCCACGGGAGCCGGGCGATCGAGCAAACCGGCCACTGGGTGCTCGGCGTACGTGGCGGCTGGCGAGAGGAGGCATGCGTCTGGATGCTGCAGTGGCTGGAGTGGGTGGCCGTCAAGCTGGCACCGGTGGGCGAGCAGTTGCTGCTCATCGCAGAACGACCGGGAACGAGAACACCGCCGGGTGAGACACGTCCGTCCGGTTTCACGGCACGAGCGCGAGAAACAGGAACGCCGCGAAGATCACGAGATGCACCGCGCCCTGCATCAGGTAGGTCCGCCCGGTACCGAGGGTGACCGCGCTCACCAGGAAGGTGAGCGCGAGCATCACGAGGTCTTTCGGCTCGAGCCCCAGCACGAGCGGGAAGCCGAAGGCGATCGCCGCGAGGACCACGACCGGGATGGTGAGGCCGATGCTGGCCAGCGCCGAGCCGATGGCGAGATTCATGCTCGTCTGCAGGCGGTTCGCGCGCGCCGCCCGTACCGCTGCCGAGGTCTCGGGCAGCAGCACGACCATGGCGATCGCGATCCCGATCACGGCCTTGGGCGCGTCGATGGCGTCCACCCCGCGCTCGATCGTCGGCGAGAGCATCTTGGCGAGCCCGACCACGGACACGAGCGAGAGGAGGAGCAGGCCGAAGCTCGCCCACGTCTCGAGGATTGTCGGTGGCTCGGCATGTGCCTCCGGGTCGGCCGCGTCCACCGCAGGGAGGAAATAGTCGCGGTGGCGCACGGTCTGCACGAAGACGAACACCGCCCAGAGCGCCAGTGACGCGACCGCGGCGAACACGAGCTGGGAGCGGCTGTAGGTGCCGCCCGGCGTCGTCCTGGTGAAGGTGGGCAGCACCAGCGTGAGCGTCGCCAGGGACATGAGCGCGGCGAGCCCGGGCCCGGAGCCCTCCACGCGGAAGGTCTGCTCCCGGTGGCGGAGCCCGCCGACCAGGACGCAGACGCCCACGACGCCGTTGCAGATGAGCATCACCGCGGCGTAGATCGTGTCACGCGGGACGGTGGCCTTGTCCTCGCCGCCGGCGAGCATGAGAGAGAGGATGAGCGAGGCCTCGATCACGGTCACCGCCACCGCGAGAACCAGCGTGCCGAAGGGCTCGCCCACGCGGTGCGCGACCACCTCCGCGTGGTGCACGGCCGCGATCACGGCGCTGATGAGGCCCAGCGCGCACAGCGTCGCGAGGAGGGGCCCCACGCCCGCCATCACCGCGGCGACGAGCACGACGCTCGAGAGTGCCGGGACGAGCCAGCTCCAGACGGGCATCAGTCTCAACCGCCTATCGGCTCTTGAGCATCCCCACCATCAGGAGGACCAGGAACGTGAGGAGCGGGATCACGTAAGGCGTCACCGCCAGCCCCCCGACGACGAAGCGATCCCAGCCGATCAGGAACTCGCCCCACGCCACGGCACCAGCGATCAGGAGCGCACCCAGCGCCTCCGGCCAGTCGGTCTCGATCTTCAGGCCGAGCACGTAGATCAGCGCCCCGACGACTCCCGCGATCACCGGAAACGCTCCGGCGGGTAATCCCAGGACGTAGTCCACGCCACGGCGCGCAAGCGCGGGGTTCACCACGGCGAAGTTGGCCAGCAGGATACCGAGCGCCAGCACCGTGCCAAAAATCAGGTACGTCCAGAGCTTGGCCTTCTTCCGCCCCATGAACTCGCGTTCTGGATCCATGGCGCCCCTTCAGCGAAAGAGCGCACTGTACGCGTTCAGCGCCGGCTGACCGCCGAGATGCGCGTACAGCACCGTCGACCCCCGGTCGATCTCGCCCCTCTGTACCAGGTCGATGAGCCCCGCCATCGACTTCCCCTCGTACACCGGATCCGTGATCATGCCCTCGAGGCGCGCGGCCATCCGGATCGCCTCCAGCGTCCGGTCGTCCGGGATCCCGTAGGTGCCGGCGTGGTATCGATCGTCCAGGACGATCTCGGCGTCCGAGAGCTCACGCCCCACGCCGATGAGGTCGGCCGTCTGGCGGGCGATCCGGGACACCTGCTCGAGGGTGTCCTTGACCTTGGCCGAGGCGTCGATTCCGATGACCCGGCGCGGCCGCCGCTGCGCCGCGAAGCCCGCGATCATCCCGGCCTGCGTGCTGCCCGTCACCGAGCACACGATGACCGTGTCGAAGAAGACACCCAGCTCGCGCTCCTGCTGCTCGACCTCCTGGGCCCAGCGTGCGAACCCGAGGCCACCGAGCCGGTGGTCCGACGCGCCGGCGGGGATTGCGTACGGCTTGCCTCCCGACGCCTCGATTTCCGCGATGGCGCGCTCCCAGCTCTCCTTGAACCCGATCCCGAACTGGGCCTGAACGAGGCGCACGTCCGCGCCGAGGATCCGGCTCAGCAGGATGTTGCCGACACGGTCGTAGACGGCGTCGGGCCAGTCCACCCAGCTCTCCTGGATCAGGACGCACCGCATCCCGACCCGGGCCGCGGTCGCGGCCACCTGGCGGGTGTGATTGGACTGGACGCCGCCGATGGACACCAGGGCGTCGCACCCCTGGGCCAGCGCCTCCGCCACCAGGTATTCGAGCTTCCGGACCTTGTTCCCCCCGTAGGCGAGGCCGCTGTTGCAGTCGTCGCGCTTCGCCCAGATCCTCGCGCCCCCGAGATGCGCGCTCAGCCGCTCCAGCAGATGCACGGGCGACGGGCCGAAGAGCAGCGGGTATCGCGGGAACGCATCCAGCTTCATGCCGACCCCATCCCTTCTGATGCTCCGGTCAAAAGCGCGCCAGTCGCGGAGGAGAGATCTCGGTCGCGTAGTCCCGAGCCCTGAAGGACGCCCATGCGCGCCCGGTGACGATCCAGGGATACACCGTCTCGGACTCGAGCTCCGGGCGGCGAAACCAGCGCGCCTCCAGGATCCCCTCTTCCCGTGCACCATCGGTCGCGCTCACATCGCCCTCCACAGCGTCGCACCCGATCCAGACCTTGCACATCTTGAAGTGAGTAGCCAGGATATCCTCGATCAATAGCACGGGACCAGGCACGACGCGCAGGCCGGTCTCCTCCAGGGTCTCCCGCACCGCGGCATCCGCGACGGATTCGCGCTCGAGCACGCCGCCACCCGGCGCCACGAGATACGTCCCGCCCTCGGGATCGCCGTAGCGCACCAGGAGCATCCGGTCGTCGCGCACCACGATGGCTCCGGCGGCGATCCGGTGAGGCAGGCTCATGGCACCGCACCCAGAAACCACGAACGCGGGGCTTGGCCAACCCCGCGGTTTGAGATGGTGGACGATGCAGGACTTGAACCTGCGACCCCCGGCATGTGAGGCCGGTGCTCTGCCAACTGAGCTAATCGTCCGTGCCTGAAATCCTAGCCACTTGCGGGACTGGCGTCAACCGCTCCTCCCTCCGGACGTGCTCGAAAACGTGCCCGAAAGCCGCCGGGCCACGCCCATCGCGCGGCGTCATTGCGACGCCGCGGCCGCCATTGTATCCTTCCCCGGGCTCGATGCTCCTCCCCGTCGCCGAGCGCTTCTACCGGATCATCTACGGCGGCCTCCTCTCGCGGCTCCCCGAGGCCACCGCGGTGCGCGTTGGCCAGGCGCTCTTCCGGACGCTCCCGCTGGCGCCGCTCCGGGCCCTGGCGGTGGACGACTCCCGGCTCGCCGTGGACCTCGCGGGAGTCCGCCTGCCGGGCCCGCTCATCCTGTCGTCCATGTACTACGACCTCCGGGTCCTCCGCCGCGCGATGGCCCTCGGCTTCGGCGCGGTGACGACCAAGAGCATCACGAGCGGGCCGCGGCCGGGCCACCCTCCGCCGAACCTCGTGCGGGTGACGACGGCCGCCGGGCCGGGGCTCGTGAACTGCAACGGTTTCCACAACCCGGGCCTCGACGCCTTTCGTGCGGCGCTGCCGCGTCTCCGCCACGAGCGCCCCGTCATCGTGAGCGTCGCCGGCGAGTCTCCGGAGGAGTACCAGCAGCTCGTCGAGGCCCTCGAGCCCCACGGAGACCTCGTCGAGGTGAACATCTCCTCGCCCAACACGCGGCTCGTCTACGAGCTGTCCCGCTCCCCGGGCCGTGTCCGCGCGCTCCTCGAGCGGGTTCGCCGAGCGACGCGGAAACCGGTCGTCGTGAAGCTCTCGCCCGACTACGCGGACGAAAACCGCCGGGCCATCATTCCGGCCGCGCTCGACGCCGGCATCGACGCGGTCAACTTCGGGAACACGCGCCGGATCGAGGAGCCCCGCCTTTCCCAGCGCGCGGGCGGACTCTCGGGCCCCGAGCTGTTCCCGGGAGTGCTCGCGATGGTCCGGGAGCTCCGCGGAACCGTCGGGTCCCGACTGGGAATCATCGCCACCGGCGGAGTGGACACGCCGGCCAAGGCCCTCGCCGCGCTCGAGGCAGGCGCCGACGCGGTGGGCTACTTCACCGCGTTCATCACGCGGGGTCCCACGTTTCCCGGCCGGGTTGGCCGGGCGCTGCTCGATACCCTCGAGCGGCGCGGTCTCCGGCGCCTCGCCGATCTCCGGACGCCGGCCTGATTAGCCCGGCCGGCCGGCTGGCTGGCGTCCGCTCCCGGCTCCCTGGTACGGTCGATCATCGTGAGGGTGGTTGCCACGGAAAGGCGGATTCGGTGCGCCTCGTGACCGCCGGGACCGCCGCGAGTGGGTCTGGCTCGAGCCGGAAACGCCGGCGGAGGCGACAGCCCTTCGGGACTGCGTCGCCCAGGGCGAGTTTGCGAATGGCCGCGGGAGTGAGGCGATCCCGAGGCTTCGTGCCCTGTCGGTACGGCTGGGGTACCCGGTCCCGGACCCGGCGCGCTCCGCGCCCGCGTGCCTGGTGATCGTGCGGCGCGGCGAGGACGATCTCTTCGCCCGGATGACCGCCATCGTGCGGGACGGCGTCCCGGTGATATGGGATCGGCGCCACGGCGAGCGTCGGGCGACCGACCGCTCGGCGACGCCCGACCGCCGCCGCCACGACCGCCGGCAGCGGACCCCGGAGACTTCGGACACGCAGAGCGTCCAGGTGGTGCCCATCCACGCCGACTCCTGAAGGCGATCCGCGCACGCTGGAATCGGGCCGCGGCGTTTCCGCGCGGATCGGCCGGGCGCTGCTCGACACCCTCAAGCGGTGAGCCTCCGGCGGCTCGCCGATCTCCGGGCGCCAGTCCAACCGCGTGCCGGCGCGGCTGGCGCTGGGATCGGCTTCGCGGTACGGTCAGACGGGCGCCCACGGGCGAACCCGACGAAAGGACACCATGGCGGACCGTGGCTTCACGCTCGTCCTCGGCCTGGGCCTCCTCCTCGCCGCGCCCCTCCTGGTGGAAGGGCAGCCGGCGGGGAAGGTCTACCGGATCGGCGTGCTCAGCCCCGGGTCTCCCGAAGGCTCGTCGGCCGAAATCGCGTTACTCCGGGAAGGACTCCGGGAGCTCGGGCACGTCGAGGGCCAGAACATCCGTGTCGAGTGGCACTTCGCCGCCGGCAGCAATAAGCGGCTGCCCGCGCTCGCGGCCGAGCTCGTCGCCGGGAAGTTCGACGTGATCTTCGCGATCAATAGCCCGGCGGCCCTGGCGGCCAAGAGCGCGACGAGCACGATCCCCATCGTGTTCGTCAGATCGGGCGATCCCGTCGCGAGCGGGCTCGTCCCGAGCCTGGCGCGGCCCGGAGGGAACGTGACGGGCCTGGCCTCGTTCGTGGCCGACATGAGCGGCAAGCGGCTGGAGCTGCTGAAGGAAGTCATACCTCGCCTCTCCCGGGTCGCGGTCCTTTGGAACGCCCCGAGCAAGGGCTCGGAAATCGTGTTCGTCGAGTTGAAGGCGGCGGGTCCCCTCCTGGGCCTGCAGATCCTGGACGCCGGTGTGAGGGGGGCGAACGAGCTGCCCGGCGCCTTCGAAGGTGCGGTCAAGGGGCGCGCCAGCGCGATGATCTTGATCGATGACCTTGCGATCGGCTCATACCAGACGCAGATCCTCGAGCTGGCGGCGAAGCACCGGCTGGGGGTCGCCTCCATCTACTCGGAGTTCGCCCACGCCGGGGGGCTCATGGCCTACGGGCCGAGCTTGTCCGACACGTATCGGCGTGCGGCGACCCACGTCGATCGGATCCTCAAGGGCGCCAAGCCGGGCGATCTCCCGGTCGAGCGGCCCACGAAGTTCGATCTCGTGGTCAACCTGAGGACCGCGAAGACGCTCGGGCTGACGATCCCGCCGTCGGTCCTGGCCCGGGCGGACGAGACCATCCGGTGACGGCGCCCGGCGGGCGAGATGCCCCTCAGCGCGCCACGGCCACGCGCGCTCGCAGCGGTCGCGGAAGAGGCGCGATGTCGGAGCGGCGGACCGTGACGTCCGCGTAGGGCGCGAGCGGCAGCGAGGCGGCGAGCGCGCGGGCGTCGGCCTCCGACGAGACGTCGACGAGGAGCGTGCCGCCGGGCACCGAGACGGGGCGGCCGTAGGCGAGCGCGACGCCCGAGGCGACCCAGCCGAGGACCATCTCCCATTCCTGCACGGCGAGGTCGAAGTACTCCGCCGGTGAGAGCCCGCACGCCGGCCTGAGCCGGCCTTCGATCAGGAACCGCATGGCACGCGCCTCCTCTTGGCCCTCTGTTGGGGCCTCTCCTGGCCGCTCTCGATGCGTGGTGCCGCCGGCCGTCAGATGAGCCCGCGCTGCGCGAGGCTCACGTGGCTGCCGCGGCCGATGATGACGTGGTCGTGGATGCGAAGCCCCAGGAGCCGCGCGCCTTCCACCAGCTGGCGCGTGAGGTGGACGTCCTCCTTCGACGGCGTGGGGTCTCCGGACGGGTGGTTGTGGACGAGGATCAGATGAGCCGTGGCCTCGAGGATGGCGGTGCGAAACACCTCGCGCGGGTGGACGATCGAGGCCGAGAGGCTGCCCTCCGACACCTGAACGTCCCGGAGGAGGCCATTCTGACTGTCCAGGAGGGCGACGCGGAAGACCTCTTTCTTCTTGCCCTCGAGGCCGGGACCGAAGTAGCCCGCGACCTCCTCCGGGCTCGAGAGCCGCACGCGCCCGCCGTTCGGCCGCGAGCGGAGCCGCCGCGAGAGCTCGATCGCCGCGCCGAGGCGCACCGCCTTGGCGATGCCGAGGCCGCCGACCCACGCGAGCTCCTGCACCTCCCGGTCGGCGAGCGCCGCGAGGGAGCCGAAGGCGGCCAGGAGAGCCTGGGCCTGATCGAGCGCCGTCTGCCCGGGGCCACCGGTTCCGAGGAGCAGCGCGAGACACTCGGCATCGCTGAGCGCGTCGGCGCCCTTCGTGAGGAAACGCTCTCGCGGCCGGTCCTCGGGAGGCCACTCACGGATCGAAGGACGCTGGTCGCTCATGCCCGGGTCGCAGAGCAACGGCGATGCCAGGAGGCGCGCCGCGCGTCGAATCCGGATCGGCGCGAGGTTAGAAGCCGTGGAGCGCGGAGGACGCCGAGACGCCCGTATCCGCCGGTGGACGGATGGGAGTCTCCGGCGTCACGGGGCTCGGCCTGCCGGGAGAAACCTCAGACGGAGGCCAGCCAGCCCGGAGGCGCCCCTTCGATCTCGACGGTCCGCGGCTCGTCGCCCGCGCCCTGGATCCGGACGCGCACGGTGCGGACCGGGAGCAGCGGCTCCGCCCTCTCCGCCCACTCGATCGCGGTGACACCCTCGCCCCCCATCAGCTCCGCGAGACCGAGCGCGCGGATCGCGTCGACGCTCTCGGTGCGGTAGAGATCCACGTGGTAGAGCGGGAGGCGGCCGGCGTGCTCGGCGATCATGACGAATGTCGGGCTGGTCACGGGGCCTTCGACGCCGAGCCCCGCGGCGAGACCCTGGATGAAGCACGTCTTGCCCGCGCCCAGGTCACCGCTGAGCGCGATGACCGTGCCAGGCGTCACGCACCGGGCGATCCCTGCCGCGAGCGCCCGGGTCGCCTCGGCGCTCGGGCACGTCACGGTGACGGCCTCGCGAGCCGGCGCGGGGCCGGCGGCCGCCCGGGGGCCGCTCACGGGGCTACCCTCGCCCGACGCTGGGCTGATCGGACGGTCACGCGCGACCCGCCTCGAGAACCCGCCGGATGGCCGCCGGCAGGCTGCCGGCCACGTCTCCCGCGACGAGGCCAGCCTGGCCGCGCGTCTCCGCCGCAATGTCGCCGGCCAGCCCATGGAGATACACGGCCGCGCGCAGCGCGTCGATCGGCGCCACGCCTTGGGCCAGGAGCCCGCCGACGATCCCCGTGAGCACGTCACCCGTACCACCAGTCGCCATCCCGGGATTGCCAGTCGGGTTCAGGGCCACCTCGCCGTCGGGAGCCGCCACCACGGTCCGCGCCCCCTTGAGCGCCACGACGGCGCCGCTCTCGGCGGCGAGGCGGCGCGCGCTACCGATCCGGTCGGCCTGCACGTCCGCGATCCCGCAGCCGAGGAGCCGGGCCGCCTCGCCGGGATGCGGCGTGAGGAGGCGGGGCGCAGGGGCATCGCGGCAGAGACCGGCGCGGCCCGCCAGAGCCGTCAGCGCGTCCGCGTCCACCACCATCGGGCGCTCGACGTCCCGCACCAGGGTCCGGACCGCGGCCTGTGTCTCCGGGTCGAGCCCGATCCCCGGGCCGAGCGCCACGGCATCCATGCGCGCCAGGAGCTCGACGACCCGCTCGACGGCCTTGGCCGAGATCGTCCGGGCTGCCGTCTCGGGCAGGGGCTCCGTCATCGCCTCCGACAGCTGGGCCGCCACCACCGGCTGTTGCGAGCCCGGCGTCGCGCACGTGACGAGGCCCGTTCCCGAGCGCAGAGCGCCGAGGCACGCGAGGACCGCCGCGCCCGTCTTGCCGACGGAGCCCGCGACGACAAGGAGGTGCCCGTAGCGTCCCTTGTGCGCGTCGTGGGGCCGGACGGGGAGCGCGGCCGTCGCGTCGGCCACCTCGAGGAGGCCCGTCGGGATGCCCTCCGCCAGCCACGCGCGGGGCACACCCAGGTCGGCGATCTCGATCCGGCCCGCGTGCGCGACCCCGGCTGGCAGGAAGAGCCCGAGCTTCGGCAGCCCGAACGTCACGGTCAGGACGGCACGAACGACCGGGCCGGCGGGAACCTCGCCATCGGAGGGAAGCCCCGAAGGCAGGTCCAGCGCGCAGACGGGCCGATCCGCGGACCCGGAAGCGTTGATGGCCTCGATCGCCGCCGCGACCGGGCCCGTCGCCGGCCCGCGCGCGCCGGTCCCCAGCAGAGCGTCGACGACGATGTCGGCGGCCCTGAGCTCCTCGGCCATGCGCTCGAAGGCGGGTCCGGCGGCCTCCGGGGCCTCGGCGACGGCCTCGCCGGCGCGCTGAAGGGCGTCGAGGTTCACGCGAGCGTCCCCCCGCACCTCGCCGACGCGTCCCACGAGCCACGCGAAGATCCGCGCCCCACGCCCGAGCAGGTGGCGTGCCACGACGAAGCCGTCGCCGCCGTTGTTCCCCTTCCCGCACACGACGGCAACGCGCCGGCCCCGGACCGCGCCCAGCACGCGCTCGAGCGCGTCGGCAGCCCCGCGCCCGGCGTTCTCCATGAGGACCAAGCTCGGCACGCCGTAGCGCTCGGTCGCGCGCCGGTCGGCTCGCCGCATCTCCTCGGCCGTGGCCAGTGGGATCACGGACGGGCGCTCCGCCGCGTGCCGCGATCCGGTCTCACGCGCCCTCTCCCTCGGCCAGGACCTGCGCCACGGCCAGCCCACCGTCGTGGGTCAGGGAGACGTGAAGCCTGCTGATCCCCCGAGCCTCTCCGAGCTCCGCCGTCCGCCCGGACAGGGCCAGGGTCGGCCGCTGGCCTCGCGCCCGGCGCACCTCCATCTCGCGCCAGCGCACCCCCATCGACAGTCCCGTGCCGAGCGCCTTCAGCGTGGCCTCTTTCGCGGCAAACCGGGCCGCCAGATGCTCGGCGGGATCGCGACGGGCGTGCGCATACGCGAGCTCCTCGTCGGTGAACACGCGCCGGAGGAAGCGATCCTGCCAGCGCTCCATCAGGCGCCGGACCCGCGCGATCTCGACGATGTCGATGCCGATCCCGAGGACCAATTGGATCCTCCCCCACCCCCGACCCCTCCCCCCCACCGGGGGGAGGGGCGCCTATCCTCGCTGCTGCGGCCTGGCCCGCGGGGGCCCGCTCACCCGAGGCCGCCCCAACCACCAGGAGGCGCCTCTCCTCGCTGCTGCGGCCTGGCCCGCGGGGGCCTGCCCACCCGAGGCCACGCCAACCACCAGGAGGCGGGGCGCCTCTCCTCGCTGCTGCGGCCCGGCCCGCGGGGGCGCGCTCACCCGAGGCCGCCCCAACCACCAGGAGGCGGGGCGCCTCTCCTCGCTGCTGCGACCCGGCCCGCGGCAAGCCCGGCCCCGGAGATCAGCTCGGGGTCGCGCGGATCCGGTCGAGGAGGGCGCGTACTGCCGCCCCGTCATCCTCGAGCGGGCTCCAGCGCCCGTCCCGGAAGCCTTCGAGCACGACGTCGGCCGTGACGCGCGTCACCAGGCGCGCCGTGGCCTCGACGCGGACAGTGACGCGCTCCGCCACACGCTCGACGCCGAGCTCGTCGGGCCGCGGCGCCCGCTCCACGCGCGCCGTCTCGATGACCCCGTCGCTCGCGCGGGCCAGCGGGTAGTCCTGGAGGGCGCGGAGGACCCGGTCCCAGACGCTCTCGTACGGGACGTCGAACACGACGAGCCGCTGACCGGCGGCCTCACCGGTCATCGCGCCCCCGAGGAGCAGCGCCAGCACCGCGGCGACGGTACGAATCCATGGCCCCACGCGAGCGCTCATCGGCGCACCGGGTACGTGAACGTCATGACCCGCTTGCCTCCCGGACGTCGCAGGCCAAACTGCTTGGTCTGCGCCACGACGAGCGTGCCCGGGGGCAACAGGTAGAGATCCCGCAGCGTCTGCGCGACCACCGGAGTGATCGCCCCGTTGCCACCGTCGTCGTCCATCAGGCCGCCGTCGTCGGTGTGGGTCAGGAACCCGATCGCGTGCGCGGCTTCGTGGGTCACGGTCCGTACGCACCCCGCGCTCCGGTAGATCTTGGTGTTGACGTTGATGGTAGCGGCGGCGATGTTGTCTCCATCGAACAGGATGTCCGTGACACCGCAGACGTCCGGGTTGCTCAAGCCATCGCCGTACGTGATGTTCGCGGCTCCGGCGCTACCGACGAAGGCGAACGTGACCACGCCCCCCGTCGCCCCCGTCCAGACGGCCACTTCGTTCATCCGCGCGACGCCGTTGCCCAGGAAGACCCGGATCGGGAGGTTCGGCCACCGGGATGTCCGACCCCCGTTGTCGAAGGCGTTGAACTCGAAAAGCGGCGCGTTCTTGGTCGCTCCGCTGTTGTCGTCGTCGTTGTCGCAGCCGACGAGCAGCACGAGGCTCAGCACGGCCCATCCGGCCCTTCCCCACATCACTCGTCGGCTCAAGCCATCGCTCCGATCTCCTCCTGGATGGCGGCGGCAATCTCGCGGGCCGCCGCCTCGATCGAGGTCTGTTCGTCCCCCTCCACCATTACACGCGCCAGGGATTCGGTCCCCGAGTACCGCACCACCAGCCGCGCGCGCCCGTCGAGCGTCCCCTCCCACCGCGCCAGCGTCTCCGCGACCCGGCGCAGCTCCCGAAGGGGAGGCATCGCCCGGACCCGGACGTTCACCAGCACCTGGGGACACTTCTCGACCCGTCCGGCCAGCGCCGAGAGCGGCTCCCCCGCCTCGACGACGGCCCGGAGCAGCTGGACGGCAGTCAAGAGTCCGTCTCCGGTCCGGGCATGGTCGAGGAAGATCACGTGTCCCGACTGCTCGCCGCCGAGGTTCGCCCCACGCCGACGCATCTCCTCGAGGACGTAGCGGTCGCCCACGGCCACGCGGGCCATGCCGACGCCGAGCCCCGACAGGGCGCGCTCGAGCCCCAGGTTCGCCATCACCGTGGAGACCACCACCCCGCCGCGCAGGGCCCCTCGCGCGAGCAGCGCGCGCGCGCACACCGCGAGGACGTGATCGCCGTCCCGGACAGCCCCGGACTCGTCGACGACGATCAGACGGTCACCGTCCCCGTCGAGCGCGAGACCGATCGCGCCGGGCGTCGCCCGCACGCGCGCCTGGAGCGCCGCCGGGTGGAGCGCGCCCCCGTCCCGGTTGATGTTCACGCCGTTCGGCCGCGTGCCCAGCGTCAGGACCTCCGCCCCGAGTGACCGGAGGAGGCGCGGGCCGACGCGATGAGTCGCGCCGTTGGCGCAGTCGAGCACGATCCGCCAGCCTGCCAGGGTGAATCCAACCGGCAGGCTCGACCGGAGCCCATCGAGGTAGCGGCCCTCGGCGCCGGGCACCGGGCGCAGCCTTCCCAGGCCGGCTCCCGTCGGACGGGGCCCGTCCCAGCCGGACTCGAGCCGCCTCTCGGTCTCGTCCTCCCAGGCGTCGGGCAACTTGTCACCCTCGGCCGAGAAGAGCTTGATCCCGTTGTCCTCGAACGGGTTGTGGGACGCGGACAGGACCACCCCGCCGGCGGCGCCCAGCGCGGGCGTGAGGGCTGCGACCGCGGGCGTCGGGAGGAC
Organism: uncultured Candidatus Rokubacteria bacterium; assembly: GCA_963812945.1. Taxonomy (GTDB): domain Bacteria; phylum Methylomirabilota; class Methylomirabilia; order Rokubacteriales; family DASRDR01; genus DASRDR01. The sequence goes on from CAWEXD010000008.1 coordinate 1,824,812, forward strand.
CCCGGCCACCAGGGCGTCCACGCCCACCGAGAGCACGCCGGCCACGAACGCCTGCTCGAGGAGCGGACCGGACACGCGGGTGTCCCGGGCGATCAGGAGCGCGGGACGCCGCCGGGTCGAGGGCCGGCCCTCGGTCAGACACGCCGCCGCGATCCGGCCCAGCCGGCACGTGAGCTCCGGGGTCAGCGGCGGGACGTTGGCCACCCCGCGAACTCCGTCGGTCCCGAAGAGCCGCCCCACGTCCCTACCGGGCCTCCAGCACGCCCCGCACCTCGCTGGGCGTCACCCGCACCACCCGCACCCCCCGCGGGGCCGACACGCTCTCCGGCTTGATGCGGGCCACGAATCGGCCGGTCGGAACGTCCTTGAGGCTCACCTCCGCCCGGAAGTCCTCCTCGTGGAGGCGGCGCAGGAGGCTGTCTCGGCCCTCGACGCGGACGACCACCGTATCGACGCCGAGCGAGGTCACCTGCACGCCGGGGGCCGGGTCGACCAGCTTGAGCGGCACGGTGAAGACAGCCTCCGTCCGCTCCTCCGTCGCCACGAACATCCAGAGACCGATCGCGAAGGCGATCGACGCGAGCTTGAGGGGCCAGTTCTCGACGAGGAGGGTCCGCATCGCGATAACAGGGCTACCCGCAATCCGCAGGAGTCGATCGGACGGCCTTCGGCCTGTGGCTCACGCCTTGCTCCGGGCCGTGAAGCGGCGCACCCCGGCAAGCAGGGACCGGCTCCGGCTGGGGGACGCCTCGGAGGCGCCGAGCAGCGCGGCCAGTCGTTCCCCGAGCCGATCGGTGTCGAGGCCACGCTCGACGACGCCGTCCACCGCGAGCGAGATCACGCCCGTCTCCTCGGAGACCACGATGACCACTGCATCGGTCTCCTCGGACAGACCCACGGCGGCGCGGTGGCGCGTGCCGAGCGTGCGGGAGAGGCCGAGGTTGCGGGAGAGGGGCAGGAAGCAACCGGCCGCGGTGATCCGGTCGCCCTGGATGAGCGCGGCGCCGTCGTGGAGCGCCGAACCGGGCTGGAACAGGCTGCCGAGCAGCTCGGCCGACACGATCGCCTCCATCGGCACGCCCAGCTCGGCATAGGCACGCAGGCCCACCTGCCGCTCGACGCCGATCAGGGCCCCGATCCGCTTCACCGCCAGCGCCTCCACTGCCCGCACGATCTCCTCGAGAACCTGGCGGCGCTCGGCGGATCCCTCCCCGACCAGACGCTGGAGCACGCGGCTCCGGCCCGCCTCCGCGAGCGTCCGGCGGAGCTCCGGCTGGAAGAGGACGATGAGGGCCAGCACCCAGAACGCCCAGAAGTTCTCGAGCACGAAGGACAGGCTCCGGAGGTCGGCTTGCCGGGACACGAGCTGGGCAATCATCAGGAGCCCGAGGCCGGCCAGCATCTGGATCGCGACCGTGCCCCGGAAGATGAGCAGGACGCGGTAGAGCACGAAGGCGACGATGGCGATGTCCACCAGGTCGCGGATGCGGAGGCCAGCCAGCCAGCTGGACATCGGTCGCTCAGACCTCGCTCACGGTGGGCTCGATCCCGGGACCGAGTCCCGGATGGCCTCGGCCACGCGGACCGCGCGCCGCACCGCGGCGACGTCGTGGACCCGCACGATGTGAGCGCCCGCGGCCACCGCCATCACGCACGCCGCCAGCGTGCCCTCGAGCCGGTCGGCCGGCGGCAGGTCGCCGAGGAGAGCCCCGATGAAGCTCTTCCGCGACGGCCCGACCAGGATGGGCCGGCCGATCGTCCGGAAGGCGTCGAGCCGCTTGATGAGGGTGAGATTGTGGCCGACCGTCTTGCCGAAGCCGATGCCGGGATCGATGCACACCGCCTCGGACGGCATGCCGGCGGCTTCCGCGGCGGCGACCGCCGTCTCGAGGCCGGCCCGCACCTCGCCAAGGAGGTCGTCGTACCGCGGGTCGGTCTGCATGGTGCGAGGCGTCCCCTGCATGTGCATGACCGTGAGCGCGGCGCCGTGAGCCGCGCACACCTCGGCCAGCCGGGGGCCGCCGGCCAGGCCGGTCACGTCGTTCACCATGTGCGCGCCGAGCGCCAGCGCGGCCTCGGCGACCTCCGGCTTCGAGGTGTCCACCGACACCGGGCACGGCGGACCGTCGAGGAGCCGCTCCAGCACCGGGACCAGGCGCGCGCGCTCGTCGCTGGCCGACACCGCCGGCGCGCCCGGCCTGGTGGACTCCCCGCCAACGTCGAGGAGATCGGCGCCCTCGGCGGCGAGCGCCCGCGCGTGACGCACGGCCGCCTGCGGGTCGAGGTACCGGCCACCGTCGGCGAACGAATCGGGCGTCACGTTCACGATCCCCATGATGAGGGCTCGGGGGCGTCCCGAATCCCACTTGAACTCGGCTCCGCGCATGCGGAGCTTCACCGCCAGTCCTCCGGGGCGGCCCAGCCCGGCGAAACCGCCTCGCCGAGGGGCGATCCCCCGGAGCAGGCGCTACGCCGGGACGCCTTCGAGCGCGCCGTGCGACCCGACGGCGAGGACACGCGCGATCTCCTCGGCGTCGAGCGACTCGTGCTCCAGGAGCGCCTTGGCCAGGCGGTGGAGCCTCCCGATCTGCTCCTCGAGGATGGAGCGCGCCCGGGCCGCGCTGTCGAGGACGATCTGCTTGACCTCGGCGTCGATGAGGACCGCCGTCTCCTCGCTGTAGTCCTGCTGGCGAGCGACCTCGCGGCCGAGGAAGATGTGCTCTTCCCGCTTGCCGAAGGTCAGGGGGCCGAGCTTCTCGGACATGCCCCACTCGCAGACCATCTTCCGCGCCATCTCGGTGGCCTTCTCGAGGTCGTCCCCGGCCCCGGTGGTCTGCTGCTGGAGCACCATCTCCTCGGCCGCGCGCCCGCCGAGCAGGATGGTGATGCGGTTCATGAGGTAGTCGCGGGAGTAGTTGTACTTGTCGTCGGCCGGAAGCTGCTGCGTCAGCCCGAGCGCCCGGCCGCGCGGGATGATCGTGACCTTGTGGACGGGGTCGGCCCCGGGCAACGTGTGGGCGACGAGCGTGTGCCCGGCCTCGTGGTAGGCGATCGTCCGCTTCTCCTCCTCGCTGATGATCATGCTCCGGCGCTCGACGCCCATGAGCACCTTGTCCTTCGCGTTCTCGAAGTCGATCATCTCGACGAGCTTCTTGGAGTGGCGCGCCGCGAGCAGGGCCGCTTCGTTGACGAGGTTGGCCAGGTCGGCGCCGGAGAACCCGGGCGTCCCCCGGGCAAGGACCTTCAGGTCGACGTCCGGGCCGAGCGGGATCCGGCGGGCGTGGACGCGCAGGATCTCCTCCCGCCCCTTGACGTCCGGGCGCGGCACCACCACCTGCCGGTCGAAGCGTCCGGGCCGGAGGAGCGCCGGGTCGAGGACGTCGGGCCGGTTGGTCGCCGCGATCAAGATCACGCCCTCGTTCGTCTCGAAGCCGTCCATCTCCACGAGGAGCTGGTTCAGCGTCTGCTCGCGCTCGTCGTGGCCGCCGCCGAGCCCCGCTCCGCGGTGGCGCCCGACCGCGTCGATCTCGTCCATGAAGATGATGCAGGGCGCGTGCTTCTTGCCCTGCTCGAAGAGGTCCCGCACGCGCGAGGCGCCCACGCCCACGAACATCTCCACGAAGTCGGAGCCCGAGATCGAGAAGAACGGGACGTTCGCCTCGCCGGCGATCGCCTTCGCGAGGAGGGTCTTGCCCGTCCCCGGGGGGCCGACCAGGAGCACGCCCTTCGGAATCTTCCCGCCGAGCTTCTGGAACCTCTGCGGGTCCTTGAGGAACTCGATGATCTCGCGGAGCTCCTCCTTGGCCTCGTCCACGCCCGCCACGTCGGAGAACGTGATCTTGTTGTGCTTCTCGGAGATCAGCCGGGCGCGCGCCTTGCCGAAGGAGAGCGCCTTCGCGCCGCCACCCTGCATCTGGCGCATGAAAAAGATCCACACGCCGATGAAGAGGATCATCGGGAACCACGAGATGAGGGCCGACATGTACCAGGGGTTCTGGTCCAAGGGCTTCACGCTGATGCGCACGCCCTTGTCCCGGAGCGACTTCACAAAGTCGGGCGAGTCGACGACGTACGTCCGGAACTCACCGCCGTCCTTGAGCTTTCCGGTCACGAGGTTGCCCCGGATCGTGACGGACTCGACCCGGCCGACCTCCACGTTCTTCAGGAAGTCGGAGTAGTTCGGCTCGAAGCTGGGCTTCTCCGACAGCCCCCCGAACACGTTGAAGAGGAGGACGACGACGAGCCCGATCACCATCCAGAGGGCCAGGTTCTTGTAGAACGGGTTCATCCCCTGTCCGTCCCCCTCCTCCCGATCACGCTGAGTCACGATGAGCCGCAAACCTGCGCGGCGTATCGGCAGTATAGCACACGCTCCGAAGGCGACGGGGCGGGGTCTGGCCTTGAGTTCCAGACACTTGCCAGACACTCGGCCGACGCTTGGCCCGCCCGCTGGATGACGTTCGGCAGCCGTAGAATGGGCAAGGCTCGACCCCAGGATGGCTCAGGCCGGATCGGGCGCGGGCGCGTCCAGGACCGCCACGTACGTCAGGTTTCGGTAGAGCCCGGCGTAGTCGAGCCCGTACCCGACCACGAACTCGTCGGGGATGGTGAACCCGACGTAGTCGAGCGACACCGGCACCTCCCGCCGCGCCTCCTTGTCGAGGAGCACGCACACCCGGACGCTCGCCGGCTGGCGAGTCTCCAGGTTCCGCAGGAGGTAGGCCAGGGTCCGACCGGTGTCCACGATGTCCTCGACGATCAGGACTTCCCGGCCATCGATCGGCATCGACAGATCCTTGGTCAGCTCCACGACCCCGGAGGAGCGCGTCGACGCCCCGTACGACGAGAGCGCGATGAAGTCGCACTCGCAGGGAGCCTCGATTGCCCGCATCAGATCGGCGAGGAAGACAACCGCGCCCTTGAGCACCCCGACCAGCACCGGCGTCCGCCCGGCATAGTCGGCGCGGATCCGGCGACCCAGCTCGGTGACGCGCGCGGTGAGGTCCTCGGTGGGAATGAGGATGCGCTTGATCCCCGACGGCACGCCGCCCTACCGGGTGCGCGAGGACGTTACCAGGGGATTCAGCCCGCGCTCGGTCCGGAGCTCCGACGCGACGCGCTCGGCGTCGTTCCGGCTGGCATAGGCCCCGACCCGCACCCGGTAGCGCGGGCGCCCGTCCTCCGTGATCGAGGGGAAGACGTGGGCATCGAAGCCACGCGCCGCCAGCCGGGACCTGAGCTCTTCGGCCAGCGCTCGGCTCCGGTACGCGCTGACCTGGACGGTCCATGCGTCCCCATCCCCGCCGGGACCCGGCCCAGAGACCTGCGCCGGAGCCGGCCGCGCCGACGGCGACGCCGGCGCTCTCGTCGCCCGGATGGGGCGAGGACCGGCGACCTGCTCCGGAGCCTTCGAAGCTCGCCGCTCCGGTGCCGCTCGGGGCGGCTCCGGGGTGGGATCGACCGGGGCGGCCAAGACGGGCGCTGCCGGCTCCTCCTTCGGGATGAGGCGCTCCTCGATCGTCGGTTTCCCGGCCTGAGGCAGGTCGGACGTCGGCGCGGTCAGCGTTCGATAGAAGGTGACCTTCTCCTCCGCACGAGTCGCGGCCGTCTTGACGGGGCCCTCGGTCCGGAGACCGCCGGCGTCGCCGCGTGAGTCCGGCACGACCTCGACCCGGGCCGTGCTCTTCCCCCGGGTCATCTCGCGCCCCACGAGGACGCCACCCGCGAAGACGAGACCGGTGATCAGGCAGAAGACCGCGCCGATGATGACGAGCTCACGCGTCCCGAACCGGAACTCGTGGCGCGCGCGGCCCAGCCGGCGAGTCGCGATCATGCCCGACGCCTCACATGGACTCCGGCGCGGAGATGCCCAGGAGGCCGAGCCCGTTCCGGATGACCTGGGCGATCCCTCGCGCGAGCCCGAGCCGGGCGCCAGTCAGCGCCGGCTCCTCGGGCCGCACGATCCGCATCGCGGGCGTGTGGGTGCCGAGATGATGGTAGGCGTGAAGCTGCGCGGCCAGGTCGTATAGGTAGACGGCGACCCGGTGCGGCTCGAGGGCTCGCGCGGCCCCCGCAACCGTGGGCGGGAAGCGCAGGAGCGTCTTGACCAGACCGAGCTCCTCGGGCGCCACGAGCGGCGCCAGGTCGGCCTCGCTCCACGCGGTGGGGACGGCCACGCCACGCTCCCGCGCGTGGTTGAAGACGCTCGCGACCCGCGCGTGGGCGTACTGGACGTAGAACACGGGGTTCTTCTGCCAGTCCTGCTCCATGGCGGCATCGAGGTCGAAGTTGAGGTGGCTCTCCGGGCTCCGCGTCACCATGAACCAGCGGAACACGTCCGCGCTCCCGACCTGGTCGAGGAGGTCGTCGACCGTGACGTAGGTCGCCCGGCGCGTGGACATCTTCACCTCCACACCCCCGCGCATGATGGTCACGAACTGGTGGATCAGGTAGCGGATCCGGTCGGCCGGCAATCCGAGCGCTCCGACGGCCGCGATGACGTCCTTCCCCTCCTCGATGTGGTCCGCGCCCTGCACGTTCAGGATCCGGTCGAAGCCGCGGGCGAGCTTTTCCCGGTGATACGCGATGTCCGGCAGCCGGTAGGTCGGCTCACCGGACGACTTCACCAGGACCCGGTCCTGGGGCCGGCCGATCTCGGAGAAGCGAAGCCAGACGGCCCCGTCCTTCTCGTAGACCAGCCTTGCGTCCCGGAGCGCCCCGAGGGTCGCCTCGACCTTCCCCTCGGTGTAGAGCGCGGCCTCGTTCGAGTAGACGTCGAAGTGGATGCTCAGCCGATCGAGCGTGCGGCGGATGTCCGCGAAGATGGCCTCCTCGGCAGTCTGCCGGAAGATGCCCTCGGGCTGCTCGCCCGAGAGCGCCTCCCCGTGCCGGGCCAGGAGCCCCGCGGCGATCTCTCGGATGTAGTCTCCCTGGTAGCCGTCCTCCGGGAGGGTCGCGGGCCGACCCAGGAGCTCCTCGTACCGCGCGCGGACCGACTCGCCGAGGATGCGCATCTGCCGGCCCGCGTTGTTGAAGTAGTACTCGCGGATCGTCTCGTAACCCACTGCCTGGAAAAGCCGGGCCACGCTGTCCCCGAGGATCGCCTGCCGCCCGTGACCGACCGTCAGCGGGCCGGTCGGGTTCGCGCTGACGAACTCCACCATCGCCCGCTGTCCGGCTCCCTCGGTCGTGGCGCCAAAGCGCGGACCCTCGGCCAGGAGCGCCGACAGCCCTGCCCGGCAATACGCGGGAGCCAGGAAAACGTTGAGGAATCCGGGGCCCGCGACCTCCGCTCGCTCGATCTCGGCGACCTCCGGCAGGTGGGCAAGGATCGCTTCCGCGACCTGGCGCGGGGCGCGCCGGTGGGCCTTGCCGAGCTGCATCGCGACGTTCGTCGCGTAGTCCCCGTGGGAGGAATCGCGGGGAACCTCCCAGGCGACCTCCGAGGGAGGCACGGCGGCAAGCCCGGCCCGCCCCAGAGCGTCCAGGATCGCCCCGGACAGGACGGCGGTGACGTCATCGGCCATAGCGGCGTCCACTATAGCCCACGTCACTGGAGGGTCGAAGAAAAAGCGGGAGTTACGGCCTCAGAGTGGAGTCGGACTCTCAGCGCAGGCGGAACTCGACGGGCAACCGGATCACGAGCGGCCGTCCCTCGACCCCCGGAGGGAACGGGAACGGCGCCGCTCCGCGCACCGCGGCCACCGCCGCCGCGCGGAGGGTGTCGGCCGTGGCTCCCGCGACGACCTCGACGCCGACCAGGCGCCCCTCGGAGGACACACGCACCTCGAGCTCGACCACCCCCTGCTGGCCACGGCGCGCGGCCATCCAGGGGTACGCGAGCCGGCCCTCCACGCGCTGGCGGAGGGCGCGGACGTAGGATTCGTACTCCGGCGGGATGCCGCCCTCACCCGGCACGAGGCGCGCGACGTCCATCGTGCCGTGCGACCCGGCTCCGGGCGCCCCGCTCGCCGGCTGCGCGCCCGGCCGGGCCGCCGAGTCCCCGCCGGCACCCGAGGAGGTCACCTGCCCGGTCTCCGGACCCTGCGACGGGCGCGATGAAATCGCGGTCGTCCCCGGTGCCGCGGGGCCGGTGCCGATCGGGGGAGTCGGCGCTCCTCCGGCGATAGGGTTGGGCGCCGGCGGCTCGGGCACGATCGGGGCCGCAACGAGTGCCGGAGCGCTCGCGATCTCGGGCTTCGCCGGGGGCGCCGGCTCGATGGTCGAGGATGACGGGGGCGTGACCGCCACCGGAGGCGCCCCGGCCAGGCGCTCCGGGATCGACGCCGCCCGCTGGGGGCTTGGGATTGGCTCGATCAGGACGGGTGGCACCGGCGGCCGCGGGACATCGGGCACGATACGTGTCGGCCCCTCGCCCGCCGCCGCTCGCTCGCCGGCCGCGGGCGGAGGAGCGTCCGACGACGGCACGACGTCCACTCGGGCGCGCGGCATCGGCGCGCCGGGGCTGGGGCCTCTGGAGACGGTCGGCACGGAGCGAGGACGCGGCGCGGCGAGGTCGGCGGCGCCGATCCGATCGCTCGTCGCGACCACCGCCTGGACGAGGTCCACGAAGAGAGCGGGGCGGGGTGGGATCGATGGCGGCCCGCCGAGCCACGCAGCGCCCAGGATGCCGACGGTGGCGACCGCACTGCCGTGTGCCACGATCGAGAGCGCGAGCGCGGTCCCAAGGTCCCGCGTCACGCCACGCTCCCCTCGATCGGGCGCGCACGCTCACGCCGGTGGCGCATCACGCCGATCCGTCCCTCCGCAGGAGCGCAACGCCCGCAGCCAGGAGGACGGTGATCGCAGCCGCCCAGCCCACGACCTCCCGCGCCCGGCGGATCGCGTCGGGCGAGGAGGGCAGCGCCCCCGCGCCGAGCCGATAGGCGCCGCGCTTCGCGAGGCCCACGCGGAGGGCGCCCGCCATGGCTGCCATCGGCCAGCCGGCGTTCGGACTCGCCGTTCGCCCGTGCTGGGCCCATGCCACGCGAGCCGCGCCCCTCCCGTCCTCACCGGCCAGGGCGGCCCCGACGGCGAGGACCGCGGCGCCGAGCCGGGCCGGGACGACGTTCGCGATGTCGTCGAGGCGCGCGGCCGCCTTCCCGAAGTGCTCGTATCGGCTGTCGCGGTAGCCCCACATCGCGTCGGCCGTGTTGACCGCGCGATAGGCCCACGCGGCGGGGAGCCCGCCCACGGCGTAGGCGAGGACCGGCGCCGCGATGCTGTCCACCAGGTTCTCGGCGGCGGACTCGATCGCGGCGGAGGTCACCTCGTCGGCCGCGAGCTCTCCGGTGGGTCGGCTGACGAGGTCTCGCCCCACGCGCGCCCGCGCCGCCGCGAGATCGCCCGCGCGAAGGGCGGACTCGACTCCTCCCGTGGCCTCCGTCAGACGGCGCACGGCGAACGCCGGCTTGAGGACCAGGGCCTCGAGCACGACTCCCGGCCAGCCGAGCCGGCGCGTCGTGATCGCGACCAGGCGCGCCGCGGCCCAGGCGACGGCGGTCACCGCCATCACGGCCGCCGCGCCGTCGGCGACGCTGCGCCCTGGTGCGCGCCGCTCCGCCCAGCCGAGCGCGCGGCCCAGCCAGACCACGGGATGCCACCGCGCCGAAGGCTCGCCCGCCGCCAGATCGAGCCCGACGGCGAGGATGACGGCAACCGGACGCCGCCAGGTCACGCCGGCGTCCGGGACCCGCCACGGCCGCCGAAGCCGGTCCACCCGGCCGCCCTCATCGCGGCGGAATTCCCTGCCGGACCGCGCGGCGCACGGCCCGGGCGAGGCACCAGCCCACGACCGTGCCCGGGCCGAGGTACGGGAGGCGGGGGCCGCGCCCCGTCCAGGCGAGCACGACGGCGTCCGTCACGGTGCCGGTGGCCGGCGCGCCCTCGGCGGTCACGATCCCCGCGTCGGCGAGCGCGCCGACCTTGGCCTCCGTCACGGTGATCACCCCGTTGACGGCGGCCCCCCGGCCGAGGCGGGCGTCGAGGACCGCTATCACGTTGATCGTCGAGGGCTGCCACGCCACGGGTGCCGTGACCCCGGCCGCGATGGGAGCGCCGAGCCCGACCGTCGCGGCCACGAGGACACGAACGCCGTCCGCCTCCTCGCTGGCAATGCGGGCCTGGTGAGTGAAAGCCGCGGTCATGAGCCCGACGAAGGGCTCCGCGATGCCGAGGCGCCGCGCGAAGGCGTGGAGGTCTCGGGCGGGGTCGTCCGAGGCGTAGCCCCGCGGCACGTGCATGTTCACGACGTGGCGCGCGGCGTCGAGGTCGCCGCCGACCACGGCCGAGGCGAGCGTGTGGAGCGGCGCCGCGCTCCGTATCCACACCGCGTCCGGGCCGATGTCGACCTCGACACCCGCGATCACGTCAGTCGCCAATGCGTCGCAAATCAGTCGCCGATCGATCGCCCATCAATCGAACGTCGCGCGGACTCCGGCCACGACGTGCGTCCCGAGTGCGGGAAAGCCCGCGACCTCCGAGTAGTTCTCGTTGAAGAGATTCGTCGCCCGCACGTGGAGCGTGACGTTCGACAGGAATCCCCAGCGCTTGATCGGCAGGCGGTAGGCCGCCGCCGCGTTGACCACGGCGTAGCCGGGGTTCCGGGGCTGGCCCGGCGCCTCGAACTGGCTCGACATGACCTGCACCTCGCCCGAGAGGGTGAGCCCGGGCAAGGGCTCCCAGGTGGCCGTCACCGCGAGGGCGTTCTCGGCGATCCGCCGGAGCGGGTCCCCGGTCGTCCGGTCCTCGGAATCCGTGTACGTGTAGACCAGCGCCAGGACGAGCCCGTCGATCGGGGCCACGCTCGCCTCCGCCTCGACGCCCTCGGTGCGGGCCTTGCCGACGTTCTGCGCCTGAAAGCAGAAGTTCACGGGGTCGATCAGCGTGGACTGGATGAGGTCCGTGAAGTCGTTCCGGAAGTAGGTCGCCGCGAGCCGCACCCGCCGCGCCCAGAGGTGCTGCTCGACGCCGCCGTCCCAGCTCTGGCTCTCCTCCGTGCGGAGGTCTGGGTTCCCGAACGCCGGGCACGGGGGAAAGGCCGGGAAGAAGAGCTCGTTGAACGTGGGCGCGCGGAACCCCTGCCCCCAGCTGGCCTTGAGCCGCGTGTCGGTCTCCTTGACGAGGTACGAGAGCGCCACGCGGGCCGTGGCCTTGTCCTCGAAGGCGCTGTTCCCGTCGTAGCGAACGCCCCCCGTCAGGAACAGCCGCTCGAACAGCCGGAGCTGGTCCTGGAGGACGAAGGCCCAGGAATCGATGGTCTCCTTGTAGCTGCCCTTGACCTCGCCCCTCTCGTTCCGGTACTCGCCGCCGACGGTGATCGTGTTCCAGGGCACCGGCGTGATGAAGTGGTACCACTCGGCCTCGACCCGGGTCGTGAAGATGTCCGAGTCGAAGCCGAAGGGATGCGCGGGATCGGCCTGGTCTTTGAACTCGAGGGTCTCGTCGACCACCCCCACCCGGAGGCGGTGCTCCCAGCTGGACGTCCAGGGCTGGCGCCATTCCAGCGAGAGGAGCCAGAGCCGATCGTCCTGGTCGCGGTTCGGGTCGAAGTCGGGGAACACCGTGGCGAACGGGATGCCGCGGTGCCCATCCTGGAAGCGCCCGACCAGCGACAGCTCGCCCTTCCCCGGCAAGGCGTAGCCGAGCCGAGCGTTCACGCTGGTGAGATCGTGCTCGTCATTGTCGAACTGGCCCCCGAAGTGAAGTCCGCTCACCCCGAGGGAGTAGCTCCATGGCCCCGTGCTCCCGGAGACGCCGGCGCGCCCCCGGAACGTCTCGTAGTTTCCGCCCTCGAGGTCCACGAACCCCGACGGGGGCCCCTGCCCGCGCTTGGTGATGATGTGGACCACGCCGCCGATCGCGTCGGCGCCGTAGAGCGTCGACTGCGGGCCTCGCAGGACCTCGATCCGCTCGATGTTGTCGAGCGTGAGGTCGGCGAAGTCGAAGTCGCCGGACGTGGCGCTCTTGACCCGCACGCCGTCGATCAGGATCTGCACCTGGGTCGGGTTGGCGCCGCGAATGCGCACGGTCGAGAGCTTCCCCGGACTACCCGACGTCTGCACCTGGACGCCGGGGAAGGTCCGCAGCGCCTCCTCGACGGACCGGTACTCCTGGACGCGCATCTCCTCCTCGACCTTCACCGTCACCGACGCCCCGGTCTGCTCGGCGGGCTCCTCGCTCCGCGTCGACGTCACCACGATCGGCTCGGCCCGCCGCGCCCCGGTCGGGCCCGTTCCCTGCGCGCCGGCCGGCCCCGACCCGAGCCACAGCAGCACCGCCAGTCCCCACCACACGCGTCCACGCTTCATCGCTCACTCCTTGTCCGCGAAGGGGTGTCAGCCTCGTGCGCCCCGATCGGTCTCCTGACTCGTGGCTCGTCGCGCCCGCCGCGCCTTCCCGGGGCATGTCGGCCCCAGTGGCGTCCGCCCGCCGCTCGTCGGCGGCGGGAGCGGAGGCGCTCCCCACTCACAGTTGCGGGACAGTGCCGGACTCGGCGTCCTTTGATACGCCTCACCGGCTTCCCGGCATCGGGACGCTTCCTCAGATCTCTCGGCGCCTCACCTCCCATCCACCGGGGTCAGACTTTGACTTCCAGACATTTCCCGTCCTCTCCGCGAGACCCCGCCCGAATTGTCCTGAAGTCAAAGTCTGACCCCGAGGACGACCGGGCGGCCGGAGGGCGAGAGCCGCTCCACCCAGACCGGGCAGCCGTACGCCACCTCGAGCACCGCCTCGTCCAGGACCTCCCACGGGGCGCCCAGCCGCACGACGCGCCCGCCCGAGAGGAGCAGCAGCCGGTGAGCCAGGTCGCCCGCCAGGTTCAGGTCGTGGCTCACGAAGACCACCGTCATCCCCCGCTCCCGGTTCAGGCGCCGGAGGAGCCCGACCAGGTGCCGCTGGTGCCAGAGGTCGAGGTGGCTCGTCGGCTCGTCGAGCAGAAGGACGCGCGGCTCCTGGGCGAGCGCCCGGGCGAGGAGCGCGCGCTGACGCTCCCCGCCGGAGAGCGCGTCGACCGGATGGTCGGCGAGGTCGAGGATGCCAGCCAGCGCCATCGCCTCGCGGACGCGCGCGAGATCCTCCGGTCCCTCGAAGAGCCGGCCCGCCCCGCGCGGGAAGCGTCCCATCAGCACCAGCTCCTCGACGCTGACCGAGAACGCGAGCGCCTCCTCCTGCGGGACCACCGCGACCTCTCGCGCGAGGGCCAGGCGCCCCACGGCGCCGAGCGGCTTGCCCCGGAACCGGATCTCGCCGCGCGTCGGCGCATGAACCTTCGAGAGCAGGCGGAGCAGCGTCGTCTTGCCGGAGCTGTTGGGCCCGACCAGGCCGAGGATCTCGCCCTCGGCCACCTCGAACGAAGTGCGCGCCAGGCGGAACGCGCCCCCGTAGCCGAATTCCACGTCGGCCACGGCGAACACGGGGGCCGTGACCCCGAGCGGGCTCACGGCGGGCGCCGCCGCAGCCGGGTGCGGAGAAGGTAGACGAAGAACGGCGCGCCGCAAAACGCCGTGACCACGCCGACCGGAAGCTCCGCGGGCTGCACCACCAGACGGGCAAGCGCGTCGGCCAGCACCAGGAACGTCGCGCCCGCGCCGGCGGCCACCGGCAGGAGGAGCCGGTTGTCCGCCCCGAGCGCGAGCCGCACGCCGTGGGGCACGATGAGCCCCACGAACCCGATCGGCCCCGTCTGGGCGACGATCACGCCGGTGAGGAGCGACGCCGCGACGAACACGATGCGCTTGACGCGTTCCGCCTCGACGCCGAGCTGCAAGGCCGATTCCTCGCCGAGCGCGAGGAGGTTCAGCGCGCGGGCCTGCGCGTACACGATCACCGTCCCGACGACCGACCCGACGGCGGTGACGCCGACCGCCCGGTACCCCACCGTCCCGAGGCTTCCCATGAGCCAGTGGAGGATCCCGCCGAGCTGGGCGAAGTCCACGAGCGACACGACGAGCGTGATCACGGCCGAGAAGAAGAGCCCCGTGATGACCCCCGCCAGGAGCAGCGTCTGGATGGGAAGCCCGCCGCCCGTCGCGGCGATGAGGTACACGGTGCTCGCCGCCAGCAGCGCGCCCGCGAAGGCGGCGACCGACAGACCGACCGCCGCGGCGAGCGAGTCCCCGAGCCCCCAGAGCTGCCCGAGCACCGCGCCCAGCGCCGCGCCCCCGGCCACGCCCAGCACGGCCGGGTCCGCGAGCGGGTTCCGCGTGAGCGCCTGGAACGCCGCTCCCGCAACCGCGAGACCGCCGCCCGCGAGCGCGGCCAGCAGGACCCGGGGGAGCCGGAGCTCCCACACCACCGTGGCCGCCAGATCCGAGCGCGCCCGCCCCACGAGCGCCGCCGCGACGTCGCCGGGGCTGAGGGGCGCCGGACCGGTCGCGAGCCCGAGGAGGCCCGCCAGTCCAAGCCCCGCGGCCACCACGACGGAGGCGAGCCCGACCCGGCGCTCCGAGATCACGGCACCCGCTCCGGGTGGAGCGCCCGGGCCAGCGCCCGGAGCGCCTCGATCATCCGGGGGCCCGGCCGGTGCACGAGGTCGCCGTCGACCCCGTACACCCGGCCCTCCCGGACCGCGGCGACCGCCGTGAGCCCTGCCCACCCGCGAAGGAGCTCCTCGACGCTCCCCTGCCCGTGGCGGCCGACGATGATGCGATCCGGCCGCCGCTCGACGACCGTCTCCAGGGAGAGCCGGGGGTACGGCAAGGGCTCGGCGCCGGTGACGCTCTCGCCACCGGCCCGCTGGATGAGCTCGGTGATGAGCGTGCCGCGCCCCGGCGCGATCAAGGGGTTCGGCCAGACCACGTAGAGCACGCGCGGGCGCGGGGCGCCCTGGACCGCTCGGGCGATGGCGTCCGCCTCGCGCCGCATCGATGCCACGCGCCCCCGGGCCACGTCCCCGCGCCCGAGCACGTCCCCGATTCGCTCGATCGAGTCGAGGACCGTCTCGAAAGTGACCGGCCGGATCACGTAGACGGGCAGCCCCAGCAACGTGAGCCGCTGCACGTGCTCCGCGTAGTTGCTTTCCGACGTGGCGAGGACCAGATCGGGGCGGAGCGTCAGGATCGCCTCGAAGCTCGGGTTGGAGATCCCCCCGACACGGGGCTTCCGGGCCGCCTCGGGCGGATAGTCGCAGTAGTCGGTGACCCCGACCAGCCGCTCGCCGTCCCCGAGGAGGAAGACCGTCTCGGTGATGCTCGGCGCCAGCGACACGATCCGGGCCGCATGGTCCGGGATCCGGACCCGACGGCCGAGCATGTCCGTCACCTCGCCGGCGGCGCCGGCACGCGCCGACGCCACGACGCCGGTCAGCACCATCGTCACGTGGGCGAGGACGAGCGCGATCCGCGACGCGCGGGCGCGGGCGCGCCCGCGACGCGTCGCCCCACCTCGTCTCGGGCCGCCCGGCACGGTGGCGGGCGCCGCCATCACCCGAGCCGCTCCGACACGCCCGCGTCCTCGAACGTCGCCATCTCCCGGTAGCACGCGAGCGCGGCGCGTACGAGCCCGATCCCGAGCGCGGCCCCCGTGCCCTCGCCGAGTCGCATGCCGAGCTCGAGATACGGCGTGAGCCCGAGCGCCTCGAGCAGCCGCTGGTGTCCGGGCTCGGCGCTCCGGTGAGCCGCGATCAGGTAGTCGCGCGTGGCCGGCGCGAGCCGCGCGGCGACCAGCGCGGCGGTGGTGGCGATGAAGCCGTCGAGGACGATCGGCACGCGCCGGGCGGCGCCGGCCAGGATCACGCCGACCAGCCCCGCGATCTCGAGGCCGCCGAGCGCCGCCAGGACGCCGAGCGCGTCACCGGAGTCCAGGCGGTTGACGGCGAGCGCCCGCCGCACCGCCTCCACCTTGCGGACCCAGACGTCGTCGGTCACCCCGGTGCCGCGGCCGGTCACCATCGCGGGATCGGCGCCGGTGAGCGCGGCGGTCAGCGCGCTCGCGACGGTCGAGTTGCCGATCCCCATCTCGCCCGTGCCCACGCAGTCCGGCGCCGCGTCCTCGACGAGCGCCGCCCCCGCCGTGATGGCCAAGACCGCTTCGTCGGGCGTCATGGCCGGGCCCTCGGTGATGCTCCGGGTCCCGTCCGCGACGCGACGTCGCACGATCCCGGGGTGGTCGGACGGCGGCGCGGCGACGCCGAGATCGGCTACCACGACTCGCGCCCCCACGTGGCGTGCGAGCACGTTCACCCCGGCGCCGCCCCGGGCGAGGTTCTCGACCATCTGGGCGGTGACCGCCTGCGGGTAGGCGCTCACGCCCTCGGTCGCCACGCCGTGGTCGCCGGCCAGCGTGAAGATCACCGGCGCCTCGATCCGCGGCATGAGCTCGCCCGTGATCACAACGACCCGCGCGGCCAGCTCCTCCAGCCGGCCGAGGCTCCCGCGCGGCTTCGTGAGGCCGTCGAGCCGCGCACGCGCCTGGACGGCCAGGCGCCCGTCCACCGGGTGGACCGCGGCCACGAGCCGCTCGAGCGCGCTCACGGGGAGCCACCGCCGGCGGCCCCGCCGGACGGATCCGGGGGCTTCACGATGACCGGGCACCCGGCGACCATCAGCACCACCTCGCTCGCCGCTCGCGCCATGGCCTGGTTGACCAGACCCAGGGCGTCGCGAAACCGGCGTCCGAGAGCCGTCTCCGGGTGCACGCCCCAGCCCACCTCGTTGGAGACGAGGATCAGAGCGAAGGGGGAGCGCGCGACGACGGCCTCGAGCCCCGCCGCCTCGGTCTGGAGGTCCGAGTCAGAAAGCTCCGGCCTTTTCTGGATGAGGTTTGCGACCCAGAGGTTGAGACAGTCCACGATGACCACGTCTGCCGCTCCCGCGAGCCCGGTCAAGGCCGGCGGTAGCTCCAGGGGGACCTCGATCGTGCGCCAGGCCGGAGGCCGCTCGGCCTGATGGCGGAGGATTCGCGCGACCATCTCGGGGTCGCTCGCCTCGGCGGTGGCGACGAACGCCACGCGCCCGCCGAGCGCCCGGGCGCGAGCCACGGCGAATGCGCTCTTCCCCGCGCGGACGCCCCCCAGGACCAGGACGGTCCGGGGACTCACAGTCGGCTAGGGCGGGGACTCCAGCGGGGCGATGTCGCGTGCGTCAGCCCGGGCCTCCCCTCGAAGACCGGTTAGAAATACGCGGGCCCCAGGCAGGTCTCCTGACTCTCGGATCCTCCTACTCCCCGCGCCCTTCCCGGCGCCACGCGCCAGTGGGCTCACGTGCGGGTTTCGTCCCCGATCACAGTGACGGGGTCGTGGCGGTCTCGCACCGCCTTCCCTCTTGGCCCCGCAACGGGGGCGCACCTGGGACCCCGTGAACGGGGCCAACGCTAGCAGCGGGAGTGCGCGACGTCAAGGATGGGGGCCGGCCGGACCAGCATAGGATCGGAACGCTATCCGCCGGAGCAGGGTCCGCCACGCTTCACGAGACGCCATGTGAGCCGATCACCGGCGTCGCCACGATGCGACGGCCCGCCTGCCACACTCTGGCCCGACACGAAGCCCAGCTTCTGGAGCACGCGGTGCGCCTGGAAATTGGCGACGTCGGTGTCCGCCGTGATGAATCGCACGCTCGAGTGACCCAGTGCCCAGGCGAGAAGCGGCCCGACGGCCTCCGTGGCGTAGCCGCGATCCCAATGCGCCGGTGCGAACGAGCAGCCGATGGCGACGCCACCCTCGGGACCCGGCGGACCCTTGAAGTCGACCAGGCCGACGCTCTCACCTTCCCGAGCCACCACGACCTGCCAGAAGGTCCACCACATCCACGCATCCGGCTCTTGTAGCATCCGATCGCGGTGTCGCCGCGCTGCAGCCAGCGTCTGAGGATCGGTGATCCACGCGGGACACGACTTGCCTCCCAGTCGCCGCTGCAGCGCCGGCCAGTCCTCCACCAGCAGCCGCATCTCCTCCGCAGCGAGGGCCACGAGGCGCAGGCGCTCCGTGCGCAGCTCGTGCGAAGACACGTCAGACGGTGGTTATCGAGCGAGTCGCATCTTCACGAGGTCGGATAGCGCCTTGCCGTCGACGGTCTGGCCCTGGAGGCGGACGCGGGCGGCCTTCATGACCGCGCCCATGTCCTTGGGCGACGTGGCGCCGGTCTCGGTGACGGCGTCCTCGACGGCTCGCGCCATGTCCTCCGCCGATGCGGCGGCGGGGAGATACCCCTGGATGATCGCGGCTTCGCGCTCTTCCTTCTGGGCGAGGTCCTCGCGCGCCGCGGCCCGGAATTGCTCGGCGGCGTCGCGACGCTGCTTGATGAGCGTGTTGAGGACGCGGAGGGCGTCCTCGTCCCCCAGGCTTCCGGGCACCTCCGTCTCTCGGAGCTTGAGCGCCGTCTTGACCATGCGGAGCGCGCCCAGCCGCTCGGCCTCGCGCGCCTTGAGCGCCTCGGTCAGGTCGCGATCGATCCGTTGCGCGATCGTCATGGGAGGTCTCGCCGCACTATAGCATCCGGCGGCGTCTGCTCCGCCGTTCGGCGGGCAGCCGTACTACAATCACGAGTGGCACGAGTGGCACGACGGGCACGACGGGGCGCCGGCACAGTGCCGGGCGCAAGTCGACCAGAGGCCGCCGGGATAGAGGAGAACGCCAATGGCCGCCGACCGCACCTGCGTCACCGAGAACGCGGCGGAGCTTCGCCGCTTGCGCGCCCTGGTCGACCGCCTGAGCGACGCGGATCTGGCGCGCCCCACGCCCGGCGGCTGGACCGTCGCTGCCTCGCTCGCCCACGTGGCGTTCTGGGACCAGCGCGTCCTCTTCTGGCTGGATCGCTGGGAGCGCGGCGAGGCCCCGCGTCACGCCGAAGAGGCCGACTGGATCAACGACGCCGGGAAGCCGCTCCTCCTCGCGCTCCCGCCCCGCGTCGCGGCCAGGCTGGCCGTGGAGATCGCCGAGCGCGTGGACGAGCGAGTGGCCGCGCTCTCCGACGAGCGCATCGCCGCCAATCAGGCGGCCGGCGAGCCCCTTCTCCTGACCCGCGCGCGTCATCGCAAGGAGCACCTCGACGAGATCGAGCACCTCTTCCGGTGAGAGGGCGCGCCACGTGACTCACCCGCGACTCGTGATCCGGCCGCTCACGCCGGCGCGCTTCGCGGACCTCGAGCGCCTCTTCGGGCCGCGCGGCGCCTCCGGCGGGTGCTGGTGCATGTACCCGCGGCTGACTCGATCCGTCTACGAGGCGCAGAAGGGCGAGGGCAACCGAAAGGCCCTCCGACGGCTCGTCGGCCGGGGAACCATCCCGGGAATCCTCGCCTACGCGCGTGGCGAGCGCGAGCCCGTGGGCTGGTGCGCGATCGAGCCTCGCGAGGCCTTCCCCCGCCTCGCCCGCTCCCGCCTCTTCCAGCCGGTGGACGACCAGCCGACCTGGGCCATCGTGTGCCTCTTCGTGCGCCCCGACCGGCGGGGACAGGGGGTCTCGCGCGCGCTGATCGCGGCCGCGAAGGCCCACGCGCGTCGCCGCGGCGCGCGACTGGTCGAGGCCTATCCGATCGACCCGCGGGACGGCGCGCCCATGCCGGCCGTGTTCGCGTGGACCGGCATCGCCTCGGCCTACCGCGACGAGGGGTTCGTCGAGGTGGCGCGTCGGTCGCCGACCCGTCCCCTGATGAGGGCCGCGCTCGGTCGGCCGGCCCGCCGACAGACCCGCCGCGTCCCCGCGCGGAGTGAGGCGCGCGTGCGCGCCCTGCGCAAGGCCGGCGCCCCAGCCACGCCGTCCCGGACCCGCTGAGGTACACTGGCGGTCGTTCCGGCGGCGCGCCTCTCGGGCGCATCGCCGCGAGCGGGCGACGACCGCACGCAAGCCAAGGAGACCAGCATGGGGACGGTGGCACGGACAGGGAGACGGCTCGGTCGGGGACTCGCGGTGACCGGGGCGATCGGCGCCCTCGTCCTGCTGGCCGCGCTCACCGGCGACCGGGCCGACGCGCAGGCCCCGAAGCGGGGCGGTCGGGCGGTGGTGGTCTCCCCGCAAGAGCCGCGGACGCTGCTCCCGCACCTGGATCTCCTGACGCTCTCGCGCGAGGTGCAGCGCCTCGTCTTCGACGGGCTCCTGACGCTCGACGACAAGGGCAACTACGTGCCCCGGCTCGCCGTGGAGGTCCCGACCGTCGACAACGGTGGCGTCAGCGCGGACGCCCGCGTCTACACGTTCAAGCTCCGGCGTGGGGTCAACTAGCAGGACGGACAGCCGTTCACGGCGGCGGACGTCGAGTTCACCTGGAAGCTCACCGACGCAAAGCTCCCCGTGCCGAGCCGGCTCGTGTGGGCGGACGTGCAGCGCGTCGAGATCCCCGACTCTCACACCGTGCGCTTCCACTTCGCGAAGCCGATGCTGGCCTTCCTCGGCACGGTGGCGTCGGACCGCGGCTACATCGTCCCTCGCCACCTCCTGGAAGGAAAGGATATCCCGGCGTCCGAGCTCAACCGGAAGCCGGTCGGCACCGGGCCGTTCGCCGTCAAGGAGTGGGTCGCGGGAAGCCACGTCCTGCTCGGCCGGAACGCCGGCTACTGGGACGCGGGCAAGCCCCACCTCGACGAGATCCTGGTACGGATCATCCCCGGGACCGCCGGCCAGCGCGCGGCCCGTGAGCGCCAGGAGGTCGACCTCGAGCTCCACGTGCCGACCGCCGACGCGGCGGGGGTCCGCGCGCTGCCCGACTACCGGCTGGTCACGGCCCCGAGCTACGCATGGTGGCACTTCTGGCTCAACAACGAGGATCCGATCCTCCGGGACCGGTTGGTCCGTCAGGCGCTCGCCCACGGCCTCGACCGGGCCGGGATCACCGGGACGATCATGGGCGGGCTGGTCCAGCCGCTCCACGCGGCGCTCCCGCCGGCCCACTGGGCCCACAACCCCCAGGTCCGCGTGTACGCGTACGATCCGGCCCGGGCCGCGGCGCTCCTCGACGAGGCCGGATGGAAGCCCGGCCCGGCTGGCGTCCGGCAGAAGGACGGCCAGCCGCTCGTCGTCGAGATCCTGAACATCTCCGGCGAGGCCGAGCGGCTCCAGGTCGTCCAGGTGGTCCAGGCGTCCTGGCGTCAGCTCGGCATCGACGCCCGGATCAAGAACATCGACGCTCCCGCGTTCCCGCCGACCATGAACAAGGGAGAGTTCCAGGCGGCGTACGGCTGGTTCGGCGAGGAGCCGGAGCCGATCTTCAACCTGTGGCTCGGGACCAACTGGCAGCGGTACCGGAACGAGGCCGCGCTCGAGCTCCTGCGGCAGGCGGTCGTGACGCCGGCTCGCCCGAAGCGCGTGGAGCTGATCCGGGGATTCCAGGCCCAGGCCGGCGAGGACGTCCCCACCCTGCCGCTGGCGCCGCGCGTGCTCCTGAACGCGGCGCACAAGCGGTTGCACGGCTACGCGCCGAGTCCGGCCGGGAGCCTCTGGAACGCCGCGGAATGGTCGAAGGACTGAAGGCCGCACGACCAGCGAGGTGACCGGCTGCTGCGCCACGTCGGGAGGCGGGCCCTCGAGGCGGGGTCCCGCCTCCTCCTGATCTCGCTCCTGCTCTTCCTCGTCCTCCAGATCCCGCCCGGTGGACCCGCCGACGTCTTCGGCGCCGATCCGTCGGCCTCTCCCGACGCGATCGCGCGCATCCGCGTCCTCTGGGGGCTTGATCGGCCGCTGCTGGTCCAGTACGGCGTGTGGCTCCGTCGAGCCCTGGTCGGCGACTGGGGCCAGTCCTTCAGCGAGCGCCGGCCGGTCCTCCATGTGGTCTGGGAGCGCCTCCCGGCGACCCTGCTCTTGACGGGCACGGCGCTCGGCCTCTCGCTCGCGGCCGGGGTCGGACTCGGAGCCGCGGCGGCCGTCATCCCGCGCCAGGGATGGCAGGCGGTCGTCCAGGCGCTCGCCGTCGTCGGGATGAGCGTCCCCACCTTCTGGAGCGGGATGCTCGTCCTCCTCCTCCTCTCGGGTCGCCTGGGCTGGCTGCCCTCGGGAGGCATGGCCACGATCGGCGGGGGCTTCTCGGTGGGAGACCGCCTCTGGCACCTCGCCGGGCCGGCGCTGGTCCTCGGCTCCGTGTACCTCGCGCAGTGGACACGGTACGTCCAGGCCGGGCTCTCCGAGGTGCTGCGCGAGGACTACGTCCGGACGGGACGCGCGAAGGGGCTCGGCGAGACCGCGCTGCTCCTGCGCCACGCCCTGCCCAACGCCGCGATCCCCCTCGTCACGGTCGTCGGGTTGGAGGCGCCGCGCCTCCTGGCCGGGGCCATGGTCACCGAGGTGGTCTTCGCCTGGCCCGGGCTCGGGCGGCTCCTGACCCAGAGCCTCCTGGGACGCGACTATCCCGTCGCCATGGGCACGCTGATGCTGCTCGCCCTCGCGGTGGTCACGACCAACCTCGTCACCGACCTCGCGTACCGGCTCGTCGACCCTCGCATCCGTCTCACCGAGGATCCCGCGTGAGGGCCGCGAGCCGCCTCCGCCGTCACGGCCTGGCCGTCCTCGCGGCCACGTGCCTCGGCCTGCTGGCGGCGCTGGCTCTGGCGGCGCCCTGGCTCGCGCCGCGGTCACCGGATGCGGTCGATCTTCGGGCCGTCCTTCGTCCGCCCGGGGTCGCGGGCTGGCTCGGAACCGACGACATCGGCCGCGACGTGCTGAGTCGGCTCCTCCACGCAGGTCGAGCGTCGCTCGCGCTGGGCCTCGGAGTCGCGGTTGTCTCGATCGGTCTCGGTGGCGTCCTCGGCGCGCTCGCGGGTTACCGGCGGGGATGGGTCGACACGGCGGTATCGGCCGTGGTCGACGCGCTCCTCTCGCTTCCGCCGCTCGCCCTCGCCATGGTGGCGGCGGCGTTCCTCTCGCTCACGCCCGGGCGCCTCGTCCTGGTCCTGGCGGCGCTGTCGTGGACGACGGTGGCGCGGCTCGTGCGAGGCCAGGTGATGAGCCTCACCGAGCGACCGTTCGTCGAGGCCGCCCGGGCGCTCGGGGCCTCGCACGGCCGGGTGCTCGCCCGTCACCTCGTGCCGAACCTCCTGGCGCCGGTCTTCGTGGCGGGGACCCTTCTCGTGGCCAACGCGATCCTCGTCGAGTCGGCGCTCTCCTTCCTGGGCTTCGGCCTGCCGCCGCCGACCGCGACCTGGGGCGGCATGCTCCACGCCGCGCAGATCCACTTCGCCGAGGCGCCGTGGCTCGGGATCTTTCCGGGGCTCGCGATCGTGGCGGCCGTGGCCAGCATCAACTTCGTGGGCGACGGCCTCCGGGAGGCGCTCGATCCCCGCCTCCGCGGAGAAGCGCGGTAGACTGACGCTGGGGTCAGACTTTGACTTCCGGACAGTTCGCGCGGCCGCGCGACCCGGTGGGTCACCGAAGCGGCGATTGTCCCGAAGTCAAAGTCTGACCCCGATGAGGAGGCGTCCGATGAGCGAGAGCGGCGCGGCTCGGGGTCACGCGGTCGTCGTCCAGCCGGGCACCGGACCGTCGTACTGGCAGCCGGTTCCCGCCAACGGGCACGCGGACCCGGCGCTCCACCCCGCCGTCACGCGCTTCGAGGGGCTGTCGATGGGCTATCAGACCATCGCCCCGGGCGGGCGCATCCGGGAGCATTCGCACGGCGATCAGGTGGAGCTCCAGATCTGCTTCCGCGGTCGGGGGCGCGTCGTGGTGAACGGAGCCAGCCATCCGCTCGTGCCCGGGACGGCGTGCTTTCTCGGCTACGACGTCCGGCACGAGATCCTGAACGAAGGCGACGAGGAGCTGGTCATGCTCTGGATCGTCTCGCCGCCCGGGCTCGAGCACTTCTTCGAGGCGATCGGCCGGCCGCGCCAGCCAGGGGAGGCCCAGCCCGCCCCGTTCGCCCGCCCGGCCGACGTCGTCGCGATCGAACGGTCGCTGGGGCTGAACGACACGCGGTGACGCCCATCCTCTGGTCGCTGGCCCTCGGCGCGGCCGGGCTCGCAGCCAGCCGATGGGGCCTGCTGCCGCTCGCGCTACGGGCGGGGGCCGGGCGGCGTGCCGCGTGGCTCGCCGGACTGCCGGCGTTCCTGCCGACGTGGCTCTTCTCCTTCGTCTCGCTCTTGGGTGCCGCGGGCACGGCCCAGGGCCCCCCGCGGACCGCCTTCCTGGGCGCGTCGGCCGCCGCGATCCTGGGCGTCGTCGCGAGCGACTGGCTGTTCGTCCGCGAGGAGCGCCGGCCCGGCGGGGCCCGCCTGGCCACGAGCTGGCTCCTCGGCGCTGCCGCGCTCGCGCCGGCGTGGCTGGTGGCCCTGTTCCTGGCCACGCGCCTCGCACGTTGACCCCAGTCGCTCCGCACCCCGGGCACGCCGGAGACGCCGGCGCCCCCGGGCAAGATCGCGTATACTAAAGGAGTCATCGAGAAGCGCCGGGTGCCGACACCGGCCCGGCGCTCGACTCCTAGCCCGTCCGCTAGATCACGCAGCTCCTCGGCACCGAGCGCGGAACGGTGTCCGGTCGTGTCCGGCCGAGAGCTGGCTAAGGAGAGCGAAGCATGGCACGGAAGAGCAGCACGAAGGCCCCGGCTTCACGCCCCCAGGAGCCCGTGGAGGTCTCACCGAGCGATCGCGATGCCCTCATCGGCGCCTTCAAGGCCGGTCTCATCATGGCCTGGAAGCGGGACGCGGAGCGTGGGTACCGCCTGACGTTCGCCGGGGCGCGGGACGAGTACGTCGAGGTCACCAAGCTCACCAGCTACCTCGGGAAGCTGCAGGCCACGGCCTGAGGGCGGGACCGGCCGCCCGCGGCCAATCCGCGCCACATCCGGCGGCGCAGTGGGCTCCGGCCCCTGCGCCGTTCGTGTCTCCCGCCGGAAGCGGCCACGGCCGGGCGCATCGGGCCGGTCGAAAATATCCGTGCGCGCCGGACCGGTCTGGGGCATACTGACCGCCGTCTGGTTCTGACCGTCGGTTCACCTGCGAGCCCTCGTCCTTCTCAGACCGCGAATCCCCGCCTCCTCTTCCGCACGGTGGGACGCGATCGAATCATCGCGGAAGACTGACTTGGCCCAGGTGTGCCTCGAAGGACTCACGTACCATGTCGTTCAACAGCTTCGACCTCCACCCCGACCTCCTGCGCGGCGTTGCCGCCCTCGGCTTCGAGACGCCGACCCCGATCCAGCGCGATGCCATCCCGCCCGGGCTCGCGGGCAAGGACGTCCTCGCGTGCGCGATGACCGGGAGCGGCAAGACCGCCGGGTTCCTGCTGCCGATCATGCAGCGTCTCCTCGGACGCCCGCGCGGAACCACGCGGGTCCTCATCCTCGCCCCGACGCGCGAGCTGGCGGCGCAGATCGATGAGCACCGGCAGGAGCTCGGACGTCACGCGCGGCTCACGGGAGCGGCGATCTTCGGCGGCGTCGGCTATGGCCCGCAGGAGCAGGCGCTCCGGCGCGGCGTCGACATCGTCGTCGCCACCCCCGGCCGCCTCCTCGACCATCTCGGGCAGCCCCACGGACGCCTCGCCGGCCTGGAAGTACTGGTCCTCGACGAGACGGACCGCATGCTCGACATGGGGTTCCTGCCCGACATCCGCCGCATCCTGGAACGGCTCCCGGCGCGCCGTCAGACACTCTGCTTCTCGGCGACGATCCCGCCGCCGATCGTGGCGCTCGCCCGGGAGATCCTGCGCGATCCGGTGACGATCGCCGTGGAGCGCCCGCCGGCCCCCGCGACCGGCATCACCCACACCGCCTATCCGGTCGCGTCGGAGCTGAAGTCGCGCCTGCTCCTGGCGCTCCTCGGGCGCCCGGATACCCGCAGCGTGCTCGCCTTCACACGAACGAAGCACCGCGCGAACCGGCTCGCGGAGTTCCTCGGGAAGCACGGGGTCCGGGTGGAGCGGATCCACGGGAACCGCAGCCAGACCCAGCGGACGCAGGCCCTGGCGGGCTTCAAGAGCGGGCGCTTCCAGGTGCTGGTGGCCACCGACATCGCCGCGCGGGGCATCGACATCGACGCCCTGAGCCACGTGGTGAACTTCGACGTCCCGCCGCTGCCCGAGGACTACATCCACCGTGTGGGCCGGACGGCGCGGGCCGAGGCACGGGGCGACGCCCTCACGCTCGTTGCGCCGGGCGAGGAAGCGGATCTCCGCACCATCGAGCGGGCCATCGGGACCCGGCTCTCCAGGGTCACGCTGCCGGATTTCGACTACGGCCAGCGGTCCGCCGAGCGTCTGGAGATCCCGCTCGCCGATCGCCTCGCGGCGATGCGAGCTCAGCGGGCCGGTCAGCGGCGGGGATCGACAGGCTGGGGCCAGCGCCGGGCGATGGCCACCGCCCGGTAGTCGTCCTCAGCGGGACGGCAGTCTCGGCGCGCCGGACGGGCAGCAGTCCGGCGCGCAGAGGTCGGGGCGCGCGCCGTGGGCACCCAGCGCGCGCCGTTCGCCTCCGGCCACGCGCTCCTGGATCAGCTCCCGGACCATCCGCACGAACGCCGGGTGCGTGCCCGCCGTCCCGGCCCTCACAAACCGGAGGCCGAGCTCGGCCGCCCGCTCTCGCGCCTCGGTGTCGAGGTCGTAAACGACTTCCATGTGGTCGGAGACGAATCCGACCGGGGCAACGACGACGTCGGTCACCCCCGCGGCTCGAAGCGCGTCCAGGTGGTCGAGGATGTCCGGCTCGAGCCACGGCTGCCGGGGCGATCCGCTCCGGCTCTGGTACACGAGCGCCCACTCGGCGTGGGGCACCCGGGCCGCCACCAGGGCGCACGTCTCGCGGAGCTGCCGGACGTAGTCGGATCCTTTCGCCATCGCCTCCGGGATGCTGTGCGCGGTGAACGCGACCCGCGCCGCGGCGCGGCGGCCGGCAGGCAGCGTCTCCAGCGCCTCGCGCACGCGCTCGACGTTGGCCTCGACGAACCCGGGATGGTCGTGGAACGCGCGGAGCTTGTCGACGGCCGGCGCGGATGGCCCCACCTCGGCTCGCGCCCGGGCGATGTCGTCGAGGTACTGGCGGCACCCCGAGTAGGAGCTGTACGCCGACGTCACGAACGCCAGCGCCCGCCGCACGCCGTCGCCGGCCATCGCCCGGAGAGTGTCCGCGAGGAACGGGTGCCAGTTGCGATTGCCCCAGAAAAGCGGGAGGCGCGGACCGTGCGCGTCGAGCTCCACGCGGAGGGCCTCGAGGAGCGTCCGGTTCTGGCCGTTGATCGGGCTCACGCCCCCGAAGCGCTCGTAGTGGTGGGCCACCGCCCGCCGGCGCTCCGGCGGGACATTCCGGCCCCGCAGAACCTGATCCAGGAACGGCGAGACGTCCGCCATCCCCTCCGGGCCCCCGAAAGAGACGAGAAGGAGCGCGTCGTAGGGTGGAGTGCCGCTCACGCGCCCGTCAGGTTCCCTTCAGCGGTCAATCCGCGAGACACGGCTCTGGCCGAAGCCTAACACGGCGCGCGTGACACGAGTACACTAGGCGGGTCCCCTACGAACCGAGGCCCGATTTCCACTCGACGACAAGAGGAGAGCCGCTCAGATGACCGCCCCTGCCCGCCCCCTGGTCGTGGTCGCCGGCAAGATCAATCCCGCCGGCGTGGCGCAGCTCGAATCGGAGGCGCGCGTCGTGATCGCCCCGGATCTCGAGGTCAAGACCGTCATCGAGCTGGCCCGGGACGCCGAGGGCATCCTCTTCCGCGCCGGCCCGCGCTGCGACGACACGATCCTGGGGGCTTGCCCCCGGGTCCGGGTCGTGGGCCGCCACGGGGTCGGGCTCGACACGGTCGATCTCGAGGCGGCGACGCGACACGGGGTGGCCGTGGTCCACGCACCAGGCTCCAACTCCCAGGCCGTCGCCGAGCACGCCCTCATGCTCATGCTCGTCTGCGTCAAGCGCGCGATCGAGATCGACCGCCTGACACGCAAGGGCGACTGGCGGGCTCGCCACGAGATCGGCAACACGGAGCTCGCCGGAAAGACCCTCGGCATCGTGGGCGTGGGCAACATCGGGCGCCGGGTGGCCCGGTTCGCCGGCGCCATCGGGATGCGCGTCCTCGCCTACGACAAGTACGTGCCCGCCGATGAGGTCCGCCGCCGCGGGGCCGAGCCCGTCGGCAGCCTCGAGGAGCTGCTCCCCCAGGTCGACGTTCTCACGTGCCACACTCCGCTCACGCCCGAGACGCGTCACATGATCGACGAGCGGGCGCTCGCGCTCCTCCGGCCCGGCGCGATCTTCATCAACACGTCGCGCGGCCCCGTCCACAGCGAGCCGGCCGTGTTCGAGGCGCTGGTGACCAAGCGCCTGGCCGCCGCGGGCCTGGACGTCTTCGAGCAGGAGCCGAGCCCGATCGACAACCCGCTCTTCAACCTCGACAACGTCGTCTGCTCGGGCCACGTGGCAGGCGTCACGCTCGAGGCGAACCGCCAGGCGTCGCTCCAGGTGACCGGCGAGATGCTGCGGGTCCTGCGAGGCGAGCGGCCGGAGGTACTGGCGAACCCGGAGGTCTGGCCCCGGCCCGCCCATCGGCGCTAGACCGCGCTGAGGACGCTTCCCTTTCCGTGGCCAAGCGCGACTGACGGTCGAACCCGTGCTTGGAAGCCGGTGGGGCGCGCGGTGATCGCAGCAAGGATGGGCGCCGCCGCGATCAGGAGGATGGACGAACCGCCGGAGTCGATGAGGACGCTGTACGGGCTCTTTGTACGGAAAAGGGCCTAGCCTGAGCGCTCCAGGGCATCCAGTGAGGAAAGCAGCGCGGCGGCTCGCTCCCGCTTCGCCGGGTCGGTGTCGCGCTGGACGATGCGCAAGAGCGAGGCCCGCGCCGTGCGGTCTCCTCGCTCAGCCATCTCGAACGCGATGACGTCGCGCCGGTCGTAGTAACGCTTGTCGAACGCGCCGATGGTGATCGGCAGCCTCCGCCAGTAGTACTGGAACGCCGTGGAACCCCAGCCCGCGTACACCTCGTCCCAAGTGAAGAGGCCGGCATACGGGCTGAGACTCAGCTCGGAGACCGGCTCGCTCACCCGCTGATAGCGCGCGTCCACCGACTGGCGCAGCCGATCGGATAGGTTGGGCAGGCCCTTGTGGACCGTGAGGCTGTGGAAGATGAGCACGTCGCCTACGGCGAACGGGCTCGCGCGCCAGCGGCCAGCCAGGGAGTCGACGACTTCCAGGCCTCCCGAGCCGTTCGTCACGCGGAACTCCCGGACCCCGTCCCGGTGCGACCCGGCGGCGACCTGCAGACTGCCGTGCTCGAGCGGAACGTCGCCCAGCGGGATCCACACCGTGTACGTGTCGGGTGTGCCCTGGATGTGCACGTAGTCCTGGTGGGCGGGCGTGGTCGATTGGGGGCGCTGCGGGAAGATGTTCCGCATGACGAAGAGCGGATGCACCAGGACCGGCTCGCCGAATAGCCGCTCGAAGAAGCCCACGATGGCGGGGTGGTGCTTGAGGGCGTGCAGCGACTCGAGTACGTAGAGACGTCGGAACACCTCGACGTACCGCGGCTCCGGATCCGTGCACGCCGCGGCGGGATTGGCCACCCCGTCGTCCACCGGATGAGCGGGGTCGAGCCAGCCGCCGGAGGCCGCGACGGCACGGCACTCGCGGCGCACGTCGAGCACGGCGGCCCGTGGCAGGAGGCTCCGGACGAACAGGTATCCCTCGGAAGCCAATCGCTCGTTCAGCGCCACGGAGTTCGCCGCCAGGCTGGTGGAGTCGAGAAAGGGCTGCATCGCGTGCCTCCGTCGAAGTGATCGTCGCCCGGCGCCGGCCCCACCGCCGCGGCGGCTCGCCCGCCTGCGGTTGACAGCCTGCGCTCCAGGGAATCGGGGGAGGAAGTGAATTTAATATGTTACGACGTTTCTCGATTCGGGACTTGTGACAGGGTATCTGCTGTACGCTGGCACAAGAGCGCATGCTGATGGAGAGCGACTGCTACGGGAGCGCTTTATCGGCTAAGGAATGATTTTGGAACGTAAGGCGAACTGAAACTGCGAGCTCGATCACAGTGAACGTCAGGCGTGCGCGAGCATGTACGTTGTGCATACGCTATATATTTAATCGCGCGAATTCCGGGTGATGTCACCCGACCTCCCGCCCGCGACCCGGAGAGGAGCGATCCGATGACGATACGAAGGTCTTCGACGCTTGCCGCTACCCTGATCGTGTTGATGGCGGTCATGCTGTCCGGCCCGGCGGCGCCGCCGTCGGTCGCCCAGTCCAAGCCGCCGATCACCCTTCGGCTCACGTGGAACACATCCATCGACAACCACATCGGACGCGGCGCGCAGCACTTCGCGAAACGGGCCAACGAGCTGACCGGCGGTCAGGTCACGATCCGGCTCTTCCCCAACGCCGGTCTCGGCTCCGAGCAGCAGGCGCTCGAGGGCATGCAGGCGGGCACGGTGGACATGGGCTACATCACCGTGTACACGAACGCCGTCAAGCTCGGCGTCGTCCTCGACCTCCCCTTCCTCTTCCGCGACTTCGCTCACTGGAAGAAGGCGGTGGAGGGAGCACCGGGGCGGACCATCGCCGAGGCCGCGCCTGCCGCGGGCGTCCGGGTCCTCGCCTGGCACATCGGCGGCTGGCGTGACGTCTACGGCTCGAAGCCGATCCGGACCGTCGACGACTTCAAGGGGCTCAAGATCCGCACCCAGCAGGCGGTCGCGATCGTGGAGTTCTTCAAGGCGATCGGGGCCATTCCGACCCCGGTCGCGTGGCCGGAGACGTACCTCGCCCTCCAGCAGCGGACGGTCGACGCGGCAGAGACCGCGCTCTGGGCGATGTTCGATGCCAAGCAGTACGAGGTCACGAAGTATGCGGTCGAGACTCATCACGCCCAGAGCAACATCCCGTTCCTCGTCTCGGAGCAAAAGTGGAAGACCCTGGCCCCGGACGTGCAGCAGGCCATTCTGACCGCCGCCCGGGAGGCAGCCGACATCCAGCACAAGGCGTACCAGGACGACGCGGCCGGGATCGTCGCGAAGCTCAAGGAGAAGGGCATCGTCTTCACGACGCCTGATCTCACGCCGTTCCGCGACGTCGCCAAGCAGGCGGTTCACCAGAAGCTGGTCACCGACGCCGCGCAGAAGGCGATCCTGGCCGAGATCGAAAGGCTCTGACACCCGGTTCCGTCCGCGCGTGACTCGTCCGACGGGTCGGTGTGCGCCGGGGCGCCGGTGAAGCGCCTCGGCGCGATCGTCGAGTCCGTCGCGGCGGTCCTGCTGGCGGTCGTCGTCGTCATCGTCCTGGTCCAGGTGTTCGGCCGCTACATTCTCCGCATCTCGCTTTCCTGGCCGGAGGAACTCGCCCGCTACGTGCTCGTCTGGCTCATGTTCTTCGGGGTGGCCGCGGCGGCGGCGACCCGCTCCCAGATCGTCGTCGACACCCTCGTGGAGTTGGTCTCCCCGCGGGTCCGCCGCATGCTGGAAGGGATCGGAGCGCTGGCCAGTCTGGTGGCGGTCGGGCTTCTCGTGTGGACGAGCCAGCCGCTCTTCGGCCCGGCCAGCCGCTCGACGTCGCCCGCCACGGGGATCCCGTCCTTCTGGATCTATCTCGCGATCCCGGTGGGCGGCGCGCTGCTTGGCCTGTTCGCCCTCGGGGACCTCAGCCGGCTCCTGCGGAAGGAGCCGGCCCCGTCTCGCGGTCCGGAAACAGCCGACCCCTCGAGCTCGCCCGGCCCGGGCGCACCCTGATCCGCCGTGGAAGGCGTTCTCCCCTTCCTGGGCGGGGTGTTTCTCGTCCTGATCTTCGCCGGCATCCCCGTCGCCTACGCGATGATCCTGACGGCAGCGGCCCACTTCTACGTGCTCAGCTCCGGGCTCTCGCCGACCGTCATCGCCCAGCGCCCGGTCGGGCTCATCTCGGAGTCGTTCACGCTCCTGGCGGTCCCTCTATTCCTCCTGGCCGGGAACCTGCTCAATGCCTGCGGGATGACGGCCCGGCTCGTGGCCTTCTCGGTGGCGCTCGTCGGCCATGTGCGGGGAGGGCTCGGCCACGCCGTCGTCGTGTCGAACGTCGTCATGTCCGGCATGTCGGGCTCGGCAACGGCCGATGCGGCGGGGATCGGCTCGATCATGATCCCGTCGCTGATCCGGGCGGGGTTCAGCCGGCGCACGGCGGCGGCCCTGACCGCATCCGCGGCGACATTGGGTCCGATCATTCCCCCGAGCGTCGCGATGGTCCTGTACGCGAGCCTCGCCAACGTGTCGTTGGGGCGGCTCCTCCTGGCTGGATTCCTCCCCGGGCTCGTGATCGGGCTCTTCCTGATGATTGACCTGTCGCTCTCGCCGGAGAGTGGCCGCGTCGCACGGACTCGGTTCAACTGGCGGCGTCTCCTGCTCACCGCGCGTGACGCCATTCTCGCGCTGATCATGCCCGTCATCATCCTCGGAGGGATGTTTGGCGGCATCTACACACCGACGGAAGGCGCGGCGGTGGCCGTCGCTTACGCACTCGTGATCGGTGTCGTCGTCTACCGGACGCTCAACGCCGCCACGATCTTCCGGGCGCTCCGCGAGTCGGCGCGGACGACGGGGGCGGTCCTTTTCGTGGTGGCGACAGCGAGCGCAGTCTCGTTCATCCTGACCGCCGAGCAGGCCGGCGAGGCGCTCCGACAAGTGTTCCTGCCGTTTCAGGCCTCGCCCCAGATCACGATGCTCCTGATCGCCGGGGTGACGCTCGTGCTCGGCACGGCGATGGAGGAGACGACCATGCTCGTCCTCATGACGCCGATTCTCGCGCCGATCGTGGCCCAGGCGGGCATCGATCCGATCCACTTCGGTCTGGTATTCGTCCTCGCCACGATGATCGGGCTCATCACGCCGCCGGTCGGAATCACGATGTTCATCACCTGCCAGCTGGCCGGGATCACGGTCAACGAGTTCACGCGGGCCGTCTGGCGGCCGTTTCTCGCCCTCGTCCTCGCGGTGATCGTGTGCGCGCTCTGGCCGGAACTCGTCCTGTTCCTGCCGAACCTCGTGATGGGCCGGTAGGGCGCGCCGGGGGCGAGGTCAGTTCCGCGCGAGCTCGGCCTCCGCCACGCGGACCGCGCCGGCCACGATGTCCGCCACATGGTCCACCTCCGCCTCCGAGATCACGAGCGGCGGGGACAGTGCGATCGTGTCGCTGATGGCGCGGACGATCAGACCGTTCTCGAGGCAGTGACGCCGCACCGTGGCGCACCCACGGCCGTCGGGGAACGGCGCCCGGGTATTTCGGTCTGCGACGATCTCCACGCCCACCAGGAGGCCGAGCCCCCGGACCTCACCGACGATCGGCGAGCTCTCGAGGGGGCGGAGCCGGTCGAGCAGGCGCCGGCCCATGCGCTGGGCGTGATCGACGAGGTTCTCCTTCTCTAGGATCTCGATCGTTTGGAGCGCGGCCGCGCAGCAGCCAGGGTGCGCGTTGTAGGTGAAGCCCTGCCAGAACGTGAACTCCTCGGGTCGGGTGGTCAGCACGTCGTAGATGTGCCCGCCGACGGCGACACCCGAGAGCGGCATGTACCCGCTCGTCAGCCCTTTCCCGATCGTCAGCATGTCCGGCGTCACGCTCCAGTTGTCGACCCCGAACCACCGGCCGGTCCGGCCGAACCCGCAGATGACCTCGTCGGCAACCAGGAGGATGTCGTGCGAGCGGCAGATCTCCCGGAGTCGCGGCAGATACGTGGGCGGCGGGACGATGATGCCCCCGGCCGCCTGGACCGGCTCGGCGATGACCATGGCGACGGTGTCCGGGCCCTCCCGCCGGATGAGGGCATCTACCGCGTCGGTGCACGCCTCCGTGCACGCGGGCAGTGTCCGGCACGCCTCGCACCGGTAGCGGTACGGCGTCGGCGCCTCGAGAAACCCCTCCATCAGCGGGCTGACGTGCTCGTGGTACTGGCGGAGGCGGGTCGCCGACAGCGTGCCGTACGTCGCG
Organism: uncultured Candidatus Rokubacteria bacterium; assembly: GCA_963812945.1. GTDB lineage: Bacteria > Methylomirabilota > Methylomirabilia > Rokubacteriales > DASRDR01 > DASRDR01. The sequence goes on from CAWEXD010000008.1 coordinate 1,858,595, forward strand.
CCATGGTAGGCGCGGGCCCGGGCGATGACCTTGACCTTCCGCGAATTGCCCCGGGCTTTGTGGTAGGCCCGCGCGAGCTTGATGGCGGTTTCGTTGGCCGCCGAGCCGCTGTCGACGAAGAAGACGCGATCGAGCCCGGGGGGCGTGACGCGGGCGAGCCGCGCCGCCAGCTCGATCCCGACCGGATGCGCGAAGCCGAAGAACGACGTGCTGAAGGCGAGCTGGCGCATCTGAGCCGAGATGGCGTCCACGATGTCCTGCCGACCGTGGCCGCAGTTGACGTTCCACAGGGAGGCCAGGCCATCGATGAACGCCCGGCCCTTGGCATCGTACAGGTAGATGCCCTCGCCGCCGACGAAGATGCGGGGCCCATCCTTGGCGTGCTGCTGGAGGGGCGTCGCCGCGTGGAAGAAGTGAGCGCGGTCGAGCGCGGTGAGTCGATCGATCTCCTCGTCGCTGAGGGTCAGACGCGTCGTCATGGGGCCTCCTGGCGGCGGTACGATAGCATGGGAGACGGCCCCGCATCGCGGCCGTGCGCCACCGGCCGAAGGCCGTCCCACAGGCCAAAGGCCGTCGGCCACGGGCCGAAGGCCGTTGGGAGGATGTGATGCCGCACGACCAGCCCTCACGTGCCGGTCACGCCCAGACGGTTCTCGGGCTCGTGGCCCCCGAGGCGCTCGGGCTCACCCTGCCCCACGAGCACCTCTTCGTCGATCTCCGCTTCCTCTACCGCGACCCGTCGCCGGGAAGCGCCCGCGGTCGCGGGCTGGAGCCGGTCGAGCTCGGCAACCTCTACGAGATCAACTACGACTGGTTCTCGAACCTCGAGAACCTGACGCTCGCCGACGAGGCGACCGCGATCGAGGAGGCGAGCCGCTTCCGTCGAGAGGGGGGCCAGACCCTCGTCGATCCCACCACCGAGGGCATCGGCCGCAACCCGCTAGGCCTCCAGCACATCGCGCGCGCCACGGGGCTGCACGTCATCATGGGCGCGGGGTACTACACCGAACCGTCTCACCCGCCCACACTCGCCGCGGCCGATGAAGATGGCCTGGTGCGGGAGATCGTCCGCGACATCAACGAGGGGGCAGGCGAGACGCGCGTCCGGGCGGGGCTCATCGGAGAGATCGGGTGCTCGTGGCCGTGGACGGCGACCGAGCGCAAGTCCCTGCGCGCGGCCGCCGTCGCCGCGCGGGAGACGGGCGCCCCGCTGATGATCCACCCCGGCCGCGATCCAAGGGCTCCCGAGGCGCACCTCGACGAGGTTCGCCGCGCCGGCCTCGACTCCCGCCGGGTCATCATCGCTCACATCGAGCGGACGATACTGGCCGACGCGGAGCGGCTCCGCGCGGTCGTAGACACCGGCTGCTACGTGGAGTACGACCTCTTCGGCGTCGAGATCTCCCACTTCCCCGGGGCGGGCCGGACATGCCGAACGACGCCGAGCGCATGCGGCAGGTCCTCTGGCTCATGGAGCAGGGGTACGGGCGTCAGATCCTGCTGTCACACGACGTGTGCTTCAAGATCCGCCTGACCCGCTACGGCGGCACGGGGCTCGTACACATTCCCCGTCGCATCGCGCCGCGCCTCCGCCAGCGTGGCGCGTCCGAGGCCGACGTCCGGACGCTCCTCGTGGAGAATCCCGCCCGGGCGCTGACGTTCGTCTAGGCCGGAGACCCCGCGGGAAGGTCCGCGCCGGCCGGAGTTCCGTCGCAGCTCGGACAGAGCAGCGCCCAGGGCTTCAGGCAGGTGCGCCCGTGGTGGGGCCACTCCTCGTCACACTCGGCGCAGTAATGCGGATGGGGCGTGGCCTCGGCGGCGGCCGCCTGCTGGCGCTTGCGGGCCGACCGCCCGCGGAGCAACATTGCCGTCAGCCCCGCCACCGCCGCCACCCCGACCCCGACCGCGATCACGACCATGAGCGGGCTCAGCCTCGCACGCCGCCCGGCCGCTCTCCAAGAAATCCGGCAGGCAAGGTCAGGTCGTGCGCGGCGAGCGGCCGCCCTCAGCCCCGGCCGGCGCGATGCCGGCCCGATGGTGGTCGGCGAGAATCTCGGCGACGCAGGCCGTGACGCGGACCCCCATGGGGATGTGGAGGAACTCGTTCGGGCCATGGGCGTTGGATCCCGGGCCGAGCACGCCCGTGATGACGAACTGCGCGGCCGGGAACCGCCTGCCCAGAAGGCTCATGAACGGGATCGACCCGCCTACCCCCGCCGACATCGGGGGGCGGCCGAAGTGCGTCGTGGAGGCCCGCTGGAGTGACTCGGCGAGCCACGCGGCCAGTGGCGGCGCGTCCCACCCCGGGCTGGGCGTCGCCGGCGTGAATCGGACCTGCGCCCCGTATGGCGGATCAGTCTCGAAGAGCTCTCGGAGCCGCCGCGCCGCGGCGGGGGCGTCGAGCGTCGGCGGGACGCGGAGGGACACCTTCACCGCCGTCCGCGGCCGAAGCACGTTGCCCCCGTCGGCGACCGGGGGGAGGCCCTCCGCGCCCGTGATCGCGAGGGCCGGGCGCCAGGTGTGGGCGAGGACCAGCTCCACGGGATCGGCGTGCACCGTCCGCATGCCGGGGACGAGCGGGACCCGGGCCGCGAGGTCGCCCCCGATCACGGCCGCGACGTTCCGGGCCTGCTGCACGCGGTCCGGCCGGACCTCCACGTGGAAGTCGCGCGGTCGGATCTCCCCGGTCGCCTCGTCCTCCAGGCGCGAGAGGAGCTGGCGCAGGATCCGGAAGCTCGAGGGCACGATCCCGGTGGCGCCCGAATGGATGCCCTCGCTCAGGACGTCCACCGACAGGACCCCACCGACCAGCCCCCGGAGCGACGTGGCCAGCCAGAGCTGGTCGTAGTTGCCGCACGAGGCGTCGAGACAGATGACGAGAGCGGGCTCCCCGATGCGCGTCGCGAAGGCGTCCATGTAGGCGGGCAGGTCGGCGCTCCCGCTCTCCTCGCACGTCTCCACGAGGACGACGCACCGCGCGTGAGGGACGCCCTGCGCCTGGAGCGCCTCGATCGCGGTGAGCGCCGCGAATGCCGCGTAGCCGTCGTCGGCGGCGCCTCGACCGTAAAGCCGATCGCCGCGGCGGACCGGCGTCCAGGGTCCGAGACCCTCGCTCCAGCCGGTCATCTCGGGCTGCTTGTCGAGATGGCCGTAGAGGAGGACGGTCTCGTCGGTGTCTCCCGGGACTTCCATCAGCAGCACCGGCGTCCGGCCCGGCAGTCGCACGACCTCGACCCGAAGACCCTCGACGGGGCGCTCCCGCGCCCATCGCGCGGCGAGCTCCACAGCCTGGTCCAGGTGGCCGTGCGCTTGCCACTCCTGGTCGAAGCCGGGTGACTTGGCCGGGATCCGGATGTACTCGGTGATGGCCGGAACGATCCCCGTGTCCCATGCATCCTGGACGAAGGCGCGGAGCCGGTCGGCGGAGTGGGCGGCGGTGGGCGGCGGTGTCATGGCGCCGAGCGTACCATGCGGCGAACCGACGCACGGCTCCGGTACAATCCAGTGGTGACCCCGGAGGGCGCGCCGCGTGTGAGCGTCTCGCCCCCGTCCGGGGTGCCTTCGCCAAGGACGAGCGCCCCGATGCCCTGGGGCATGCTCGGGACGCTCGCGGCCGCGACCTTCCTCGTCACGGGCTCGGCGATCGCGCTGTCCCCGTTCCTCCTCGACATCTCCCGGGACCTCGGCACGACGCTCGGCGCCGTGGCCAACCTCGTCGGGGTGATGAGCGTCAGCTGGGGCCTCGTGTCCGTCGCCGCGGGCGCGGCATCGGACCGGATCGGCCGGCGGCCGGTGCTGGTCGCCGCCATCCTGGCGCTCGGCGCGGCCCGGCTGGGCCTCTCTTACTCCCACGGATTCGGCGCGGCCGTGCTGTGGCAGCTCCTCGCCGGCGTCGGGGGTGGCGGGTTCATGGGGACCGTGTTCGCGACGGTGTCCGACCGCGTGGCCATCGCCCACCGCGGCCGGGCGCTCGGCTGGGTCATCACCGGGCAGTCGCTCTCGATGGTCGTCGGCGTCCCGCTCGTCACGCTCTTGGGCGCCTTCGGCGGCTGGCGGGTCGCGATCGCCACGCACGCGGGGACCGCCCTCCTCGCGGCCGTCGGGGTCTGGCTCGCCGTGCCGGGAGGGCCCACGGTTGCGGCGGCGCCGGACCGTCCCCGCTCGGCCCTCCGGGGGCAGGTCGGGCTCCGGGTCATGGCCCTCCTCCTGGCGAACACGATGGAGCGCACGTGCTTCGCGACGATGGCGGTCTACCTCGCGACGTTCCTCCTCACGACCTACGGGGTGACGATGCAGGCGCTCGCCTTCGCGCTCGCGCTGGTAGCGCTCGGCAACCTGGCCGGCAACGTGCTGGGCGGCTGGCTCGCCGACCGGGTCCCGGCGCGGCCGCTGTCGTTCGCGGCGGCCTCGGCCGTGACCGCGGCCCTGGCGCTGCCCTTGATGCTGTGGCGGCCCGGCGTCGGGCCGTCGGTGGCGCTCGGGTTCGCCTACTCGCTCGCGAACGCGGCCGGACGACCGGCGCTCATGGCCACGCTCTCCGAGGTGCCGGCCGACGTGCGCGGCGCGATCCTGGGGCTGAACGTCTCGATGTCGAGCATCGGCTGGCTCGCGGCGACCGCGGTCGGAGGGTGGCTCGTGGCCCGCCACGGCTTCGGGAGCCTCGGCATCTTGACCGCCGCCGTCTCCTGCGCGGGCGCCCTCCTGGCGATCCTCGCCTGGCGCGCGAGGCGGCGGTAGGACCTGCCTGGCGCGCACAACCTCGTGCGCGCGACAAGGCCGCGTCTACCGGGGAGGCCCCTGGGCCATGTTGCTTCGGAGGTCGCGGAGTATGGGCTTCGCGCGATCGATCGGGACCGCACGACCGACGCTTCCATCCCGGTATTGCCCGTGCTGCTCGGGCGTCGTCGCAATCCCCACCGCGTGGCCATCGCTGTTGATCAAGGGGCCGCCCACCGTCTGACTGGGAATCGGGGCGTCGGTGGCGAGATCCCCTCCCGTGGCGACCCCGGTCGAGGTCACATGCAGGAGGGTCTCACCGTCCCGATCTCGCGGGCTCCCGACGGCGACGACCGCCTCCCCCACCTTGAGGCCCCCCGATTGGCCGAGCGCGACGTACGGAAGCGCCATGGCGTCGACCTTCAGAATCGCCACGTCGAAGAGCGGATCTCGACGGATCTCGATCACCGGGAGGCGTTGACCGCCGGCCAGCTCGACTGCGACCGACCGCGCTCCTCTGACCAGTTGCTCCGAGGTCACGATGTAGCCGCTCGGGTCGACGACGAAGCCCAGCCCGGCCGAAGCCCCCGACGGGACGACACGCACGAGGGCCGCGTGCGCGGCCTTGAGGCGGCGGGCATCCACACTCGGGCCCGAGTCGGTTCGCCGCCTCGGCGTCTCCTGCGTCGTGGTGGGTGGCTCGGGCCAGGCCCGCCCAGCGACACGCACTCCTGCCTGAGGGACCCGCGCTGGTACCAGGGGCGCAGCCACGACGGGTTCCGCCGAAGCTGGCGGCGCCGCCGGCAGGACCGGCGCGGCCGCGACCGGAGCGGCCGGCGCCGGCAGCACGGGACTCGAGACGTTCGGCGGAGGGGACGTCGGGGTGGCCACGCCGGCCGCTGACGCCTTCGGTGTCGCCGGGAGCGCGGTGACCCGCGGCGGCAGCGTGAGCGCAGCAGGCGTCTCCGGCGATTCGGCGGTGACGCTTCGAGACGGCTCGCGCGCTGCCGGCGCCGGCTCGGCCGGTGGCAGGGCTGGCGCGACGGGTTGCGGAGTCGGAGGGACGGGGAGGACCGTCTCGGAACGGCTGGGCGCGGTGCCGGCGGTTGCCTCCTCCGTCGCCGCGCGGGGTGCCGCCGCGCCACGTGCCGGCGCGGACGGCTGGGGCACGGGTCGGGCGGAAGGAACCTCCTTCGCTGCCAGCGCTGAAGTGTCTCGCGGTGCGGGCCGGACAGGTGGCAGCGGCGGTGGCGGAACGGGCTCGGCCTCCCGCGTCGCTACCCGCGGCACGTCCGGCGGTGCGGGCCGGACGGCAGGCGACGGCGCCGGCCCCGGAACGGGCTCGGCCTCCCGCGTCACCACCCGCGGCACGTCCGGCGGTGCGGGCCGGACGGCAGGCGACGGCGCCGGCCCCGCAACGGGCTCGGCCTCTTGCCTTGGAGCTCGGACATCATCCGGTAGCTCCAGGCCGCCCTGAGCACGCGGTTGCGGAGCGAGCTGGGTGAGTCGTGACTCCCTGAACTCGTCGAACAGAAATCGGTAGACCTGAACCACTCCCGCACCGATGAGGACCGTCGCCACGAGCACGACGGCAGCAGGGGCCAACCTCCTGGGAGCCGGGTTGCCGAACCGTCGCCGTTCCTCCTCGCACCCAAGACATTCGGGGAGGGCCGCTCGGCCCGGAGCCGTGCATGCACTGAAGTGCATCCATGCTTGCTCGCAGCGCGGACAGGAATGGACGTGCTTTCCGGTCCGCCAGCCCGGCGAGCCTCCGGAGACCGGGCTGCACCACGGACACTCCGTGCGCTGGTCCTGGGCGCAGGCGCCCTCGTGTAGCCACTCAACGTCGCAGGTCGGGCAACCGTGATAGTGAGCCCGTCCCGCGCACAATGGGCAGTCCGCCGCGTCACCAGGGGCAGCATCGCGGCGCGGGCACCGGGCAGAGGGCGCGCCAGCGCGGATCCACGTGTGGCCGTCCGAGCAGCGGTGTAGATGGTCGTCCGATCCGTTGTCGGTCTCGCTGGGGCGGGCAGGCCTCCCGACGTCTGCCCGGCCACCGCGTCCGAAGATGAATCCCGCCATGCTCCCCTCTCCCGCCCGCCCGGCGCTCTCCCAAGCGCTGAGGGCAACACACCGCCAGGTCGGTGGTTCTTCCAAACAGCAAGCCAATCGGCCGAGCCGGCGTAGATGGCCAAATGCACGCGAAAGAGCGATTCGCTCGCGTGCCCCACCGGTCAAGGTGTCGTAGCGGCGTCATTCTGTCGCCGACGTCCAGGCTCGCGTGAGAACTACGCGCCCCGGGAATGGGCGATTGGTTGGATACCCGCGCTCGCAGTAGCCCGCAGGCTCGTACGAGCATTGCAGATGAATGCGCCTTTCGTTGGAGACGATCGCGATGAGACACGTAAGCGCTCCAGCCCTGATAACTCTCGTGCTCTACTCGGTCGCCCTCTGCCTCCCCCTGCCGAGCCTACCCGGCCACTCGCACAGCGCGTGGGCGGACAAGGGTGGCGAGGGTGGCGGCAAAGGGGGAGGCGACAAGGGAAGCGATAGGGGCGACCGGGGGGACAAGGGACACGGAGGCGGCAAGGGTGGTGGAGGCGGCAAGGGTGGTGGAGGCGACAGGGGGGGGGGTGGTGACCGGGGCGGCGGCGGAGGGGGCGGCGCTGGAGGGAGCGGCGGTGGCGGGCAGGCTGGGAGCGGGACCTCGCGTGGGGACGCCACTGCCGGTTCGACGGGCGGCGGTGGCGCCAAAAGCGGCTCCGCATCGGGCGGCAGGGGGACAACCGACGCCTCCGGGAGTACCAGCCTGAGCGTCGCGGAACGGACCTCGAGTCCCGCCGTCGATCACCATGCCGGTCCGTTCGGGGAGCCGACCCACTCCCGAGCAAACGGGTTTCTGGGGCCGCTCAGTCTCGAGAGTGTCGCCATCGTGACGCGCACCGCTGCAGCCGATGCCTCCCAGGCGGCCGCCGAGGCCGCTCATCGTGCCGGCGCGGTGGCTTCGGGGACAGGCCCAAGGACCGCCCTGGCGCGCGCAACCCTGGCGGCGAGCCATGCCGCCGCGCGTCTCGCGTCGGATTCGGCCGGAACTGCGACCGACGCCGCCGCAGTCACGGAGGCCGAAGCCAACGGCGCGCCGCGTGAGACCGTCGTCCGGCCAGCCATCCACCAGGCGGCCGAGCGGGCCCGCGATGCGGCGGGCCGAGCGCGTGAAGCGGCCGACGAGGCCGCCGACCGACCGGCGATGGATGCGGTGTCCATGGCTGGTGAGAGGGTGGGCCCCTTCGCCGCCTTCCGGCGGAGCATGCAGTCCCAGGACGCGTTCGTTCGGGGAGAGACCCTGTACGAGCGGCGGGAGTACCGCGGCTCGCGTTCCGCGTTCCTGGAGGCGGTGGAGCTGGACTCCAGCCACGACGAGGCGTGGGCGCTGCTCGGGTGGTCCAGCTATTTTCTCGGTGACCACGCTACGGCGACGGTGGCCTTCAAGGCGGGACTCGAGCGGCAGCCGTCCTGGGAAGGGCTTTACGACGGCCTCGGCTGGAGCAGGTTGCGACTGGCTCGGCCGCACCTTGCCCGCGACGCCTTCCGGGCGGCGCTCGATCTGGCGCCCGACTACGCCGACGCCCTGCACGGGCTCGGCGAGGCGTACTACGAGCTGGGCCAATACGACCAGGCGCTCGCGCCACTCGCTGCGGCGGAGCGTCGGCTTCGCCCGCTGGTCGGTCCCGAGCCGCAAGAGCTGCGGGGGGTTCGCAGCCGGCTCGGTTGGAGTCTCTACCGCCTCGGCCGCTACCCGGAAGCGCTCGCGACGTTCCAGCGCGCCGCCCAGGCAGATCCGGCGCTCCACGAGCCGCAGGCGTGGCTCGGCTGGGCATACCTGAAGCTCGGACGAAAGGCCGAGGCCCGGGCGGCCTTCGAGCGCGCGCTCAAGATCCAGCCCGGCTTCGCCGAGGCCCAGTGGGGCCTGATCGCGGCCGGGCGCTGATCTCCTCGCCCACGTCGATCACGAGCTCAGCGCGGCTCCGGGGGTCCGCCGGCCGGCGGCTCGGTTCCCCCCCGTCGACCCCGCTGCCTTCCACGCCGCGATCTCCTCCTCCGCTCACCGCTCCGGCGGCATAGCGGTCGGCTCGATCCCCTGCTCGGTCAGCCACGCTCGCGCCGCGTCGCGCAGCCGCGCGTCCCGGAGCGCGAACCATCGCGCCCGCTCCGCCGGATGCTCGAGCAGCACGTGCTTGAACCGCCGGAAGGCGCCGCGGCCGTCGAGGGCAACCTCGAGCCGGTCGCGCAGCCGAGCGTCCTCGACCGTGGCCGTGAACTCGGCCATCCAGCCGTATTCGACCGATGACCCGAGCGGCTCGACGGGGACCAGGTGCCCGGCGCCGACTCCGTCGTCGATGTCCTCCTCCGACGGCCAGTCGCCGTCGACCTCCAGGCGATCGACGGGCACCATCTGCACCTCGCCGCTGCGCACGTCGAGGTAATAGCTCCAGCTGCCGGAGTTCCCGGTGAGCCCCATCTCGAGGTCGTCCCAGCTCACCGGGACCTTCGCCCGCGAGCCGCGGAGCGGTGACGTTTCGGCCCCGAGCCACGCGGCGATGCGCTCGCGCTCCGCAGGGGCGAAGTCGCCGCCGTAGAAGCGCAGGAACATGGCACGCCGCAGCGCGCCCGCCGACGCCTGGGGGTCCTTCGCCCGGACCGAGGCCGCGACCAGGGCTCGGGCGGTGGCGAGCATGGAGGCGCCCATCTTCATCCGCTCGGAGCCCGAGCGCGCGAGGAGCATCCGACGATACCTCCGCTCGACGGCCGGCGGCGTGTCAGTCACCGGAGGCCTCCCGGTAGAGCGGGTCGAGGCCGAGGCGGGCGACCCAGCGAGCCAGATAGTCACGATCCAGCTCGGCGCACGCGAGGAGGTTCCGCACGTCGGCGAGCTGCACCTCCGAGCGGGTGTCCCTGGCCCAGTGGAGCTTCGAGATGATCAGGTCCTCCGGCGTGACGAGGAACACCTCGAGCTCGTCGATCGTCACCCGGCGCCGTCGCCGGAACTCCTCGCGCCGGTACTCGCTGTCCTTGCGCACGACACAGTCCACCTTGAGCACCAGGTCGCTGTGGATGAGATTGAACGTGCCGCGTTCGGCGATCGCCTCACGCACCGCGTCCCGGTCCACGTAGAAGCCGGTCTCGAACAGGTCGGACACTCGGTCGGCGTCTTCGATCGACAGCTCCACCACGAGGTCGATGTCACGCGTCATGCGCGGGACGGCGTAGTAGTTGGCCGCCATCGAGCCGGTCAGCATGTAGGGGATCCCGGCGGCCTCGAGGCGCTCGGTCACGATCCGGAGGACGTCGAGCTCCTCGGTCAACAGCGCGCCCTCGCGTGGCTCTCCATGTCCTCGAGAAGGGCGGCGACCCGGCGCCAGCCGTCCTTTCGACGCCTCAGTCTACATCGTCGCGCCCGAGGCCGGGAGTCGCCGCCGCTGTCGATCGCGCCCCGTGAGAAAGGCGGGGCTGGAACCCGACTGACCTCGCGGCTAGACTCCCCCGGCCGTCGGCGCCCCCGCCACCTCCCAGGCCGTGATCTCCTCCTCCGCGATGCGGAGGGCCTTGAGCGCAACGGGCATCCCGCCGTAGAAGCCCATCTGCATCAGGATCTCCTTGATCTCCGCGGGCGTGACGCCGACGTGGAGCGCGCCCTGGAGGTGGCGCCGGAGGTAGTCGTCCCGGCCGAGGACGGTCAGCGCCGCGACCGTCAGCATGCTGCGGGTCTTGAGGTCGAGCCCCGGCCGCGTGTAGACGCGCCCGTACACGACCTCGTCGGAGAGCCGCAGGAGATCGTCCGCCAGGCTCCCGTGCGAGACCGGGCGCTCCTTGCCCGCCCCGAAGATCCGTCGCTTCATCTCGAGCCCGTCCCGGTACGCTTGCTCGCTCATCGTGCCCTCCATGCGCCGCCGAGCGGGGTCAGGCCGTGACTTCCGAACGACTCGGGCTCGCCGGCACGGGTGATTTGTTGGGACGTCAAGGCCTGACCCCGTAGCGTCAGGGGGGCCGCGCGAGAGCGAGCCTCGCGAGCCCGTCCGCCAGGATCTCCGCCAAGAGCTCGTCGAGCGGCCGCCCGAGCAGCTCGGCGATGATGCCGAAGGACCCGTCCGGCGCGAACGTCGGGAGCGGGTTCATCTCGAGGAAACAGGGCCGGCCGTCGCCGTCGAGACGGAAATCGGCCCGTGCAAAGTCCCGGCATTCGAGCGCCTCGAACGCGCGCCGGCCGAGCGCCACCAGCTCCGCCTCGAGCGCCGCGTCGAGCGCGCCCGGCGTGACGTGGCGCCAGCCCCCCGGCGGCGGCGGGTGCCGGAGCAGGGCGTGCGCGCCGATGCGCGTCGATGCCTCCAGCGCCCTCTGCAGCGTGGGCAAGGCCCGGGGGGGTGTGTTCCCCACGAGGGTGACGGTGTACTCCGGCCCCTCGAGGAACGCCTCGACCAGGGCGGGCTGGCCGTAGGTCCCGACGACGCGCGCCACCTCGGCGACGAGGGCCTCGCGGCTCTCGACGCGCGAGCTGGGGCCGATCCCCTTGGCCGTCCCTTCCCAGCGGGGCTTGACGAAGAGCGGGAACCGCGCCGGGAGCGCCGCGACGGCCGCCTCCCCCGGCGAGGCCAGGCTCGCGTGCGGCGGGACGGGCACCCCGGCCGACGCGACCACGCGGTGGGCCCACAGCTTGTCGAGCGTCGTCGTCAGCGTCAGCGCGTCGGAGCCGAGAGTCGGGATCCCCGCCATCTCGCAGAGCACCGGCACCCATGCCTCGCGATTCCGCGGACCGTACCCCTCGGCGATGGTGAGGACCGCGTCCAGACGCGACAGCCGCCCCTGCCCGACGGCCTGGAGGACGGCGTGGGCGTTGCCGAGGCGCACGGGCACGTGGCCGAGCCGGCCGAGGGCCGCCTGCAGCGCGAGGACGGTCGCCTCCGGCTCGTACTCCACCTCGGCATCGGGCGGGTCGCCGGGGCGCGCGGGGTAGCTGCCGAAGAGATCGTAGGCGAGGCCGATTCTCACGGCTCGGGGAGACCGTCCTCCACGCGCGCGAACCCCCAGAAGACCGGCTCGGGGGCGAGGCGCACGCCGAACCGCGCGAGGACGCCGTCGCGCACGCGGCGCGCGACGCGCACGACGTCCGCCGCGCGCGCGCCCTCGCGGGCGACGATCGCCAGCGTGTGGCGCGTCGAGATCCCCGCCAGCCCGTCCATGTGGCCGCGCGCGAAACCGGCCCGCTCGACGAGCCACGCCGCGGCGAGCTTCACCCGCGCGCCGCCCGGCTCGGGCCACCGCGGCATGGCCGGATCGCCCGCGACCGCCGCGATGCGCTCCGCTTCCGCCACCGGCACGACCGGGTTCACGAAGAAGGAGCCGCAGCTCCGCCCGTTCGGATCGCCGGGCTCGCGGACCATCGACTTCCCCCGGCGGATCGCGAGCACGCTCGCCCGCACGTCCGCGAGCGTCGGCGACTCGATCCCGCGCGCGGCGAGATGCCGCTCGACGTCGGCGTAGCGGACGGCCGGCGGCCCGCCCGGCCGGAGGCGGTACGTCACGCCGACGATGACGTAGCGCTCCGGCAAACGGCTCTTGAAGACGCTGTCGCGGTAGCCGAACCCGCATTCGGCCGGCGCGAGGGTCACGATCTGCCGCGCCGCGCGGTCGAGGGCCCGCACCCACGCGACGGTCTCGCTGACGTCCTGCCCGTAGGCGCCGACGTTCTGGATGGGCGTGGCGCCGACGAGCCCGGGAATGCCGCTCAGGCACTCGAGCCCCGCCCACCCGCGCTCGACGGCCAGGCCCACCACGTCGTCCCACGGCTCGCCCGCGGCGGCCGTGAGCTCGATCGCCGGACCGACCTCGCGCACCGCCACGCCCCGGAGGGCGATCTGCAGGACGAGCGCGTCGACTCCCGTATCCGCGACGACCAGGTTCGAGCCGCCGCCGAGCACGCGTGCCGGCAGCCCGCGCCGCTCCGCCCAGTCGAGCGCCGCCAGGACCGTCGCCTCGTCCCGCGCCTCGACGTGGAAGCGCGCCGGTCCCCCGACGCCCATCGTGGAGCGCGGGGCGAGCGGCACGCGCTCGCGCGGGACAACCTGGGCGTCCCGCTCCGCCTCCACGCGATCCCGCGCCTCGGGTGTCACGTAGACGTCGTCGAGGTTCAGGTTGGCCAGCGCCGACGCCAGCGCGGCGACCCGGTCCCGGAGGGAGGCTCGGGCGTCGAGGAGGACGAGGTCCTTGCCGGCCAGCACGCAGCGTCCGCCGCCCCCGGCCGGCGGAGTCTCGAACGGCTCGATCCGAACGTCGACGCCGAGGCGCGTGGCGACCCGCAGCAACTCGTCGAAGAGACTCCGGTCATCCACGATCACCTCTCCCGGCGCCGCGACGCCCGCGCCCGCCGTGCTCTCTCCTATAGCACGCCCGCGCGCCGCCGACGGCAGGATCGTCAGTCGAGCGGGACGACGCCCTCGGCTGCGGCCGCCTCCCACGCGAGCCGGGGAATCTGGGTCGCGAGCTTCCCGCCGCTCACGTCGATCAGCGTCCCCGTGATGTACCCGGCCAGGTCGGACGCGAGGAAGCAGACGAGGTTCGCCACCTCGCGCGCCTCACCCCAGCGCCGAAGCGTGAGCGTGTCGAGGAGGCGGCGCTGGCGCTCGGGCGGCAGCTCGACGAAGCGGTTGATCTCGGTCGGGATCATGCCCGGGGCGTAGCAGTTGACCGTGACGTTCCAGGGGCCGAGCTCCCCCGCGAGGACTCGCGTGAAGTAGTGCACGCCCGCCTTCGACGCGGCATAGGCCGAGGCGCCCGTGATCGGGAGGATCGCCGCGAACGACGCCGCGTTGATGATGCGGCCCGAGCGCTGACGCTTCATCACGGGCGTCACCGCCTGGCACATGAGGAACGTGCCCTTCAGGTTGACGTCGAGATTCAGGTCCCACGCCTCCTCGGACAGGCTCTCGACGGGCCCCGTCGGCGCGACGCCGGCGTTGTTCACGAGGACGTCGATCCGGCCGAGCCGCTGCGCCACGTCGTCCACCACGTGGCGGATCCGCGCGGCATCCCGGACGTCACAGAGGTACTGGCGCCCCGCCCAGCGCTCCCGCCCCCACTCCGCGGTCACGTCGTCGAGGAGGTCCTGGCGCACGTCCGTCACGACGGTCGTCGCCCCTTCCCGGGCGAGCGTCCCGGCGATCTCGCGCCCGATCCCGCGGCCGGCGCCGGTGACGATCACGACCTTGCTCTTGAGATCGATCTCCATCTACGGATCCTCCTGCGGGTCGGCTGGGGGTTCGGAACGATGCGCGGAGTAGGTCCGCGACTCGGTGACGACGAGATCGACGCGACGGTCGCCCGCGAGGACGGGCACCGCCGGCACGATCTGGAGCTCGAACGCAGCGGCGACCAGAGGCGGCACGGGCGGAAGCCACGCCCCGAGAAGCCGGTCGTAGTAACCGGCGCCGTAGCCGATCCGTCCCCCCCTCGGGTCGAAGACGAGTCCCGGAACGAGAGCGAAGTCGATCTCGCCGCGCACCGCCGGGGGGCAGCGGTCCGCCAGCGGCTCCGGAATTCCCCAGGTGCCGGCCCGAAGGTCAGCGTCCAGATCCCGCACCCGATGGAGCGCCAGGCGCCGCGCCGCCCGGTCGACGCGCGGGAGCACGAGGACGCGACCGCTCGCCAGCACGTCCCGGAGGAAGGGGCGCGTGTCGGGCTCGCTGCCGAACGAGGCGTACGCGAGCGCGACGCGCGCCTGCCGGAAGGCGCCGAGGGCGGTCACCCGCGCCAGCACGGCCGCCGACAGACGGGCCCGGACGGCAGGATCGACCGCGTCGCGGCGGGCCAGGATCTCATGGCGCAGCGCGCCCTTAGACGCCACCGCGTGAGGATCGAGCTCAGGGTCGGACGGGGCCACGGACTGAAGGGTACGCCACGGTCGCACGCCGCGCCATCCGCGCCCGCGCCCTGTTCAGCGCCGCGCGATCGCGATCCAGGTCGCGCTCGCCACCGCCCGCGCCGTGCCGTCGGCGCCGAAGAGCACCGCGCCCGACCGGCTCTTCCGCCCCTCGCGGCCGAGCGTCCATGCCGCGATCACGCAGCGCTCCCGTGCACGGATCGGCCCGAGCACATTCGCGGCCAGCTCACCGAGGAGCATGGGCGTCCCGCCGTCGGCCACGATCGGCGCCCATCCGCTGGGACAGTCGAGCGCGGCCCAGAGAAACTCCGGCCGCACGATTCCGCCGTCGCCGAGCGAGGCATCCGGAATCCAGGGCGCCGCGACCAGGTCACGCCCGGCCACCGGTCCCGGGAAGATCCGGAGACCGTCCCCGGCCGCGCGCTCGGGTCCGCACGCGAAGCAGCCCGGGAACGCATGATCCCGGAAGCCCGGGTACGCGCGCGAGGCCGACTCCGCCTCGGCGAAGCCGACCGCGGCGGGCAGGGCGACCTCGACCGCGGCCGGCGCGCCCGTCGCGACGACGGCGTCGCCGTCGAGGATCGTCACGCCATCTCCGTCCCGGCGGACCGTGAGCCGGCGGCCGAGCGGGGGCGGCCGGTGCAGACGCACACGCGCGGGGCCCCCGACGAGACCCGCGATCAGGCCGCAGACGTAGCCGCCGTGCCCCGAACCCGGCGGTCCGTTGAAGCGCGGCGCGATCGTCAGCTCCACGCGCTTAGCTGACACGATGCGCGGGGGTGCGCGCAAGCCCTGGACGCGACTCTCGCCGATGCCAACCGGGGTTGGCGGCCGCCCGGTTTGCGTGTACCGTTCATCGGCGTGCGCCGGTCGTGCGTGCGCCCACGTCACGAGAGGATTGCGGAGGTATCCCGGTGAGCTCGGGCCTCGAGGATCGCTTCCAAACTCTCCACGAGATCGTCCGGGCGGCCCGGACGAACCTGGCTCCGGGCCCCTGGGACTACCTGATCGGCGGCACCGAGACCGAGACGACCGTCCGGCGCAACCGTCAGGCGCTCGACTCGGTCGCCTTCCGCCCGCGTGTCCTCCGGGACGTGTCGCGCGTGGACGCCACGGGCCGGTGGCTCGGGGAGCCCGTGCGTCTCCCCGTCATGCTCGCCCCGATCGGCTCGGTCGAATCGTTCACGCCGGGCGGCGCCGCCACGGCGGCGATGGGCGCCGCCCGGTTCGGCGTCCCGCAGATGCTCAGCTCCGCGTGCAACCCGGGGCTCGAGGCGACGGCCCAGGCCGCCGAGACGCTGCGCATCTTCCAGCTCTACGTCCGGGGAGACGACGCCGTCGTGGACGACTGGGTGCGCCGCGCGCGAGACCACGGCTACCGGGCCTTCTGCCTCACGGTGGACAGCGCGTACTACAGCCGGCGAGAGCGCGACCTCGCGCGCCGGTTCGTGAAGCCCTGGCGGGCCGGCGCGACGGGGCTCGCGTACCAGCGGGGGCTGTCGTGGGACCAGGTCAAGCGGTTCAAGGACGTCCACCCGGACCTCCCGCTCGTCCTCAAGGGGATCGCGACCGCCGAGGACGCCGACATCGCCTGCCGGCACGGGGTGGAGGTCGTGTACGTCTCGAACCACGGCGGCCGCCAGCTCGATCACGGCCGGGGAAGCCTCGCCGTGTTGCCCGAGGTGGTCCGGGCCGTCGGGGGTCGCGCCAGGGTGTGGGTCGACGGCGGCTTCGTCCGGGGCACGGACATCGTCAAGGGAATCGCCCTCGGCGCCGAGGTGGTCGGGCTCGGGCGGATCGCGTGCATGGGACTCGCCGCGGCCGGGGATTCGGGGCTCGTCCGCGTGCTCGAGCTGCTGGAGGAAGAGGTGCGCGTCTGCCTCGGGCTCCTGGGCGTCACCCGCTTCGACGAGCTCGACCAGAGCTACCTCTCGCCCGAGACGCCCGTGACCCCGCCGTCCGTCGTGAGCGCCTTCCCGCTGCTCGACCTCGACGTCGACCGGCACTGAACGACCGCGCCGCCCGAGGACTCGTCCGGGTCCATTGATCCAACTGGACGACGTCCTCATCGGAGCGCGATTCCTGAGGGCGCTGCCCTCGTTCCTTCGCACTCCGGTCACCCCCGAGCAGGCCCGGGCCGCGCTCCGCCATCGTCTCGCACACCGGGAGGCCCGCTTCCTCGCGCTGGTGAGACGGGCAGTCTACGAGCACGACGGGAGCCCCTACCGCCAGCTCCTCCGGCTCGCCGGTTGCACGCTCGGAGATTTGGAGCACCTCGTGGCCCGGGACGGCGTGGAGCGCGCCCTCGCGGTCCTGCTGGAGCACGGCGTCTACGTCACGGTCGACGAGTACAAGGGGCGTCGCCCCCTCGTCCGCGCGGGGGTCCACGTGCCGATGGATCCGGACCGGCTCCGAAACCCCCGGGGGCGGGCGCACTTCCCCGTCCGCACGAGCGGCAGCCGCGGCGGCGGCACGGCGCTGGGAGTGGACCTCGCCTACATCCGGGCCCACGCCGTCAACAAGTGCCTCGTCCTGGCCGCTCAGGACGGCCTCGCGTGGCGCCACGCGGTCTGGCAGGTCCCGGGCGGCGCCGCGATGGGCCAGATCCTGCGCTTCAGCGCGCTGGGAGGCTACCCCGCGCGATGGTTCTCCCAGGTCGACCCCTGGAGCCCTGAGCTCCACCCACGCTATCGGTGGAGCGTCCGGGTCCTCCGCTGGGGCAGCCTCCTGGCCGGCCGGCCGCTGCCGCTCCCCGAGCACGTGCCGCTGGCCGATCCCCTTCCCATCGCACGGTGGCTGGCGGAGGTCCGGCGCGAGGACGGTATCCCCCACCTCTTCACGTTTCCGAGCGCCGCCGTCCGTATCTGCGAGACGGCCAGGTCGGCCGGGCTCGAAATCAAGGGTGTGCGATTCATGGTTTCCGGGGAGCCGATCACGGCGGCGCGCCTGGGCTCGATCCGCGAGGCCGGCGCCGGGCCGTCCACGCGCTACGGGACGATCGAATCGAACGCGATCGGGTACGGCTGCCTGGCCCCCGATCAGCCGGACGATGTCCACCTCCTCCACGACTTGCACGCGGTCGTCCAGGTCCCGGACCGCCACGCATCCGGCCTTCCCGCCGGGGCCCTCTTGATCTCGTCCATCGATTCCTCCACCCCCGTGGTCCTGCTCAACCTGTCGCTGGGCGACGCCGGTGTCATGGCGCCACGACGCTGTGGGTGCCCGCTCGAAGCGGTCGGCTGGCGCACCCATCTCCACACGATCCGGAGCTTCGAGAAGCTCACGGCCGGGGGCATGACCTTCCTCGGAACGGACGTGATCCGCGTTCTCGAGGAGGTGCTGCCGGGGCGGTTCGGCGGCGGGCCCGCCGACTACCAGCTGGTCGAGGAGGAAAGTCCGAACGGGTCAGCCCGCCTCAGGCTCCTCGTTCATCCCGACGTGGGACCCCTGGACGCCCAGACGGTCGCGCGGGCGTTCATTGCCGCGCTGAGCAACGGCTCCGGGCCCGAGCGAGTGATGGGCCTCGCCTGGCAAGACGCAGCGCTCGTCCGCGTCGAGCGCCGGGCTCCCCGGACGACCGCGTCCGGCAAAGTCCTCCACCTCCACGTCGGCCGGGATCGAGCCGGCGGCGCGGCCGATGGGCCCGCGCACGAGCCGCCCGCCACACGGTGAAAGTGATATCCTCGGCCGGACGTCGGAGGCAGCGCTCGGGCCCTCACGCGCAACCATGACCTACCGCATCGGCTCGGACATCGGCGGGACGTTCACCGACCTCATCCTGGCCAGCGAGGACGGCCGGACCTTCCAGGTCGGCAAGGTGCTGACCACCCCGGACCGGCCCGACGACGCCGTCATCGCG
This sequence comes from uncultured Candidatus Rokubacteria bacterium, assembly GCA_963812945.1. Classification (GTDB taxonomy): domain Bacteria; phylum Methylomirabilota; class Methylomirabilia; order Rokubacteriales; family DASRDR01; genus DASRDR01. The sequence goes on from CAWEXD010000008.1 coordinate 1,877,101, forward strand.
GGAATCGAGGAGGTGCTCGGCGCGGCGGGGGTTCCCGCCGCGCGCGTGTCCCATGTCCTCCACGGCACCACGCTCTTCACCAACGCCCTCATCGAGCGCACGGGGGCGCGCACCGCGCTCCTCACCACGAAGGGCTTCCGCGACGCGGTCGAGATCGGGCGGGAGCACCGCTACGACATGTACGACCTCTACATGCAGCGGCCGCGGCCGATCGCCCCGCGCCACCTCCGCTTCGAGCTGGACGAGCGCGTGCTCGTGGACGGCTCGGTGCGGCGGCCGGTCGACCCGGCCGAGGTGCGGCGCCTGGCGGACCGCCTCCGTGCCGAGGGGATCGAGGCGGTGGCGGTGTGCCTCCTCCACGCGTACGCGAACCCGGCCCACGAGCGCGTGGTCGGGGCGATCCTCCGGGAGACACTGCCGGACGTGGCGGTCACGCTCTCGAGCGAGCTGGTTCCGGAGATCCGGGAGTACGAGCGCACGTCGACGACGCTCGCGAACGTCTACGTCCAGCGCCTGGCGCAGCGGTACCTCGGGCGGCTGGGCGAGCGGCTGCGCGGCGCGGGCGTCGGCGGGGGGCTCTTCATCATGCAGTCGAACGGCGGGCTCTGCGAGGCCGAGACGGGTGGCCGCTACCCGGTTCGCCTGATCGAGTCCGGCCCCGCGGCCGGGGCGCTCGCGGCGGCGCACTACGGCGCGCTCCTCGGCGAGAAGAACCTCCTGTCGTTCGACATGGGCGGCACGACGGCCAAGGCCTGCGTGATCTCGGACGGCGAGCCGCTCGTCTCCCCCGAGTTCGAGGTGGACCGCCGCTACCACTTCAAGAAGGGCAGCGGGCTCCCGATCAAGGTGCCGGTGATCGAGATGATCGAGATCGGCACGGGCGGCGGCTCGATCGCCCGGGTCGACGCGCTCCGCCGGCTCCGCGTCGGACCGGAGAGCGCCGGCGCGCGCCCCGGCCCCGTCGCCTACGGTCAGGGCGGCGCCGAGCCGACGGTGACCGACGCCGACCTGGTGCTCGGCTACCTCGATCCGGACTTCTTCCTCGGGGGCCAGATGCGGCTCGACCGGGAAGCCGCCGAGCGCGCCATCGCCGAGCGGGTCGGGCGGCCGCTCGGCCTCGATCCGGTCGAGGCCGCCTGGGGCATCCACCAGCTCGCCAACGAGAGCATGGCCGGCGCGGCGCGCATCCACGCCATCGAGCGCGGCAAGGACGTGGAGCGCTTCCCGATCTTCGCCTTCGGAGGAGCCGGGCCCGTGCACGCGTTCGGCGTGGCCCGCATCCTCCGCAGCCCGAGCGTGATCTACCCGCTGGGAGCCGGGGTCATGTCGGCCGTGGGCTTCCTGGTGGCGCCGCTCTCGTTCGATTTCGTCCGCACGCTGCCCGGCGACCTCGATGCCCTCGACTGGGGCGCCGTTGCGCGCGCGGTCGCCGAGATGGAGGCCGCCGGGCGCGAGGTCCTCGGCCGCACGATCCCGGCGCGGGACATCCGCTTCCGCCGCTTCGCCGACATGCGCTACCGGAAGCAGGGGTACGAGATCCGGGTGCCGGTGCCGGACGGGCCGCTCGACGCATCCCGGTGCGACGAGATCCACCGGAGCTTCGAGGCCGCCTACCGGGCGATCTACGGCCACACCGTCCGGGACGCGCCGGTCGAGGCCGTCTCGTGGCGCGTGGTCGCCCAGGGGCCGCGCCCGACGCTCCGGCTCCCGACGAACGCCGACACGGGTCGGGACCCGCGGACCGCGCAGAAGGGAGTCCGCCGCGTCTACCTGCCCGACGCCCGAGACTACGCGGAGGTCCCCGTCTACGACCGCTATAGGCTGGGCGCCGGCGCCACGCTCGAGGGGCCCGCGGTCATCGAGGAGCGCGAGTCGACGGTGGTGGTGAACGCCGCCGCGCCGATCCGGGTGGACGAGGCGTCGAACGTGATCGTGGAGCTCTAGCCCCATAGGGCAAAGGCCATCCAATGGACCAGATCACCCTGGACATCCTCTGGAACCGACTCGTCGCCACGGTCAACGAGCAGGCGGCCGCGCTCATGCGGTCGTCCTTCACGTCGATCGTTCGAGAGTCCGGCGACCTCTCCGCCGGCGTCTTCGACCGGCGCGGACGCATGGTCGCCCAGGCGGTGACCGGAACGCCGGGCCACATCAACTCGATGGCGACGGGCATGATCCACTTTCTCGAGCGCTTCCCGGTCGACACGCTCCGGCCCGGCGACGTGCTCGTCACCAACGACCCCTGGAAGACGGCGTCCCAGCTGAACGACATCACGATCGCCACGCCCGTGTTCCGGCGCGGACGGCTGGTCGCGCTGTTCGCGAACACGTGTCACGCCCTCGACATCGGCGGGCGGGGCCTGTCGGCGGACGCCCGGTCGGTGTTCGAGGAGGGGCTCGCGATCCCGATGATGAAGCTCCACGACGCCGGCCATCCCGTGGAACCCCTCTACGCCATGATCGCCGCCAACGTGCGAACGCCCGAGGAGGTGCTGGGCGACCTCCACTCCCAGGTCGTCGGCAACGAGGTCGGCGCCCGCCAGCTCACGCGGTTCCTCGACGAGTTCGGGCTCGAGGACATCGAGACACTCGCCGACGAGATCATCTCCCGGTCGGAGCGGGCGATGCGGGAGCGCATCGCCGCGCTCCCCGACGGCGAGTACCGCTACGGGCTGACGATCGACGGCTTCGAGCACCCGATCGAGATCCGCGCGGCGGTCCGGGTCCACGGCGACGAGCTGACGGTCGACTTCGCCGGGAGCTCCGGACCGGTCCCGCTGGGCGTCAACGTCGCGCTCAACTACACGCGGGCCTACACCACCTACGGCATCAAGTGCGTGATCTCGCCCGACGTGCCCAACAACGAGGGAAGCTTCCGGCCCGTTCACGTGACGGCGCCCGAGAGCTCCATCCTCAATGCGCGATTCCCGGCCGCCGTGGCCGGCCGCCACCTGGTCGGCCACTTCCTGCCGTCCGCCGTCATGGGAGCCCTGGCCCAGGCGCTGCCCGACCGGGTGATGGCACCGGGCTTCGACGGGCTCTGGGACACCCAGATCACGGGCGTGGAGCGCGGCACGAACCGACACTTCTCGTTCACGTGGTTCTCGGCCGGGGGCACGGGCGCCCTCCGTGGCCAGGACGGCCTCTCCGCGACCGCCTACCCCAGCGGCGTCGCGGGCGTGGCGGTCGAGGTCATCGAAACGCTCGCGCCCGTGGTCCTGCGGCGCCGCGAGCTCCGGCCGGACTCGGGCGGGGCCGGGACGTTCCGCGGCGGCCTCGGCCAGGTGATGGAGATCGAGGTGCGGACCGACGAGCCCTACGTGTTCTCCGGGCTCTACGAGCGCACGCGCCACGCGGCGCCCGGCCTCCAGGGCGGGAGCCCCGGCGTGTGCGGCCGTGTCGAGACCGCCAACAACGTCCCCCTGCCCCCGAAGATCAGCACGCTCGTCCCGTCCGACACGGTGGTCACCATCGAGCTCCCCGGCGGCGGCGGGTACGGTTCCCCGGTCGCCCGCGACCCCGGGCGCGTCCTCGAGGACGTCCGGGAGGGCTACGTCTCCCTGGAGCAAGCGCGCGAGGCGTACGGCGTGGCGATCGACCCCCTCGGCTGGACGGTGCTGGCGGAGGAGACGGCGAAACTCCGCGCCGCGATGCGCGCCACCTAGCTCCCCGAGGCCCAAGGAGACCGACGCTATGAGCGACGGCATGAAGACCACGATCGCGGCGCTGTACGAATACGGCCAGTGGGCGAACGAGCGGCTCCTCGAGAAGATGCGGGGTCTGAGCCATGCCGAGCTCACCCGGCAATTCTCGCAGGGCGCCCAGGCCATCCTGCCGACGCTCCTGCACCTGTACGGGGCCGACCGCCGGTGGCTCGCCCGCTGGCGCCGACTGCCCCCGCCCGAGGTGTCGGCGGCCGACTTTCCCAGCGTGGAAGCGATCGAGGCCAGCTGGCGCCCCGTGTGGGCGGAACGCCGCGCCTACCTCGATGGGCTCGACGAGGCCGCGCTGAGCGAGCAGATTCCCTTCACGCGACCGGCGGGGACGGTATGGATCGTGCGATGGCAGGGCATCGTCCACTGCGCCAACCACGCGACCCAGCACCGGAGCGAGCTCGCCATGATGCTGACCGACCTCGGTCGCTCACCGGGGGACATGGACATGTTCCTCTGGGCGATCCAGCCACGGTGATCGTCGGCGCGCGGCGCCGACGATCCGTCTGACTCGCGACCCGGGCGGTTATCGCCCGACCACCCGCGCCACCAGCGGTCCGACCCGATCCAGCTGGCGGTCCGAGACGACGTAGTATGAGAAGCCGTACCGGGCGCGTCGCTCTTCCATCTCGTCGGCGATCTCGTCCGTCGAGCCGATGAAGACCGAGGGCATGGCCAGGACGTCGTCGGGAGTGACGCCACTCCAGCCGCGGGACCGGATGAGATCGGCGGCCGCGCGCTCCCGGTCCTCCTCGAAGAGGAGGGTCGGGATGAGGCTCAGCTCGACGTCTTGGAAGCGGGCACCGGCGCCCTCGCGCACCCACGCGAGCTTCTGGGCCACGGCGCCGGCGAGGCGCTCGGAGGCGTCGTCCACCACGGTGCCGGTGGCCACCGAGGTGGTCAGGATGCCCACGATGTCGGCCTCCCGTCCGGCCAGCGTCAGGACGCGACGTTTCCCGCCGCCGATCAGGAGTGGGGGACGCGGGCGCTGAGCGGGCTTCGGATAGCCATCGAGCTCCGTGACGTTGTAGTGCTTGCCGGTGAACGAGAACGGGCCGTCGCCGAACAGCCCGTTCAGGATCCGGATCGTCTCCTCGAGGCGGTCGATCCGGGTGCCGGCGGAGTCGAAGGGGAGCCCGACGGCCTCGTACTCACGACGGAGCCAGCCAGCACCGAGTCCCAGCTCGAGGCGACCTCCCGACAAGGCGTCGAGCGTGGCGGCCTCCTTCGCGAGCATGACCGGGTGGCGATAGTCCACCGCCAGCACCATGGTTCCGAGCCGGAGGCGCGTGGTCAGGGCGGCGGCGCTGGCCAGGGCGGTCAGCGGCGCCGCCTGGTCGCCGAAGAAGTCCGGCACGAAGTGGTCGCGCACCAGGAAGGTCGAAAGGCCCAAGTCCTCGATTCGCCTGAGGTGGCTCGCCCAAGCATTCGGGCGCTGGACATCCTCGTGGATGACCCCGAACCGGAACCGGCGGTGACTCGCCACGGTGCTGAACCGCTCCGTCCCCTGCCCGGCGGATGCCAGGTCCGTGGAGGAACGGCTACCTAGGCCGCGCGCGTCGCGAGCACGATCCGCACCGGGCCGCCCTCGGACCCCAGCGCCTGCTCCGCGAGCTCGACGAGTCGCCCGGCTACCCCGAAGTCCCGTGGCTCGAGTCGCATCGTGACCGTCCAGGGCCGGCCTCGATGCCCGGTGACCGTCGGGGCGACGATCGGCCCCAGCGCGCCGTGGACGGCCTCCGTGACCCGTACCTCGGCGGCCACCCGGCGGAGCCGGCGGCGTTCGAGCCCGTCGACGACGCGCGCGACCACCGCCGCCGGCAGCGTGGCCCAGACGACCAGCGCGGCCAGCGTCAGCGCAATCAGCACCGGGCCCTCCGGGCCTCGAGGTCCGCCCTCTGCCCGACGACCCGCGCGCCGGAGGCGTGCAAGTCCCGAGCGTGGGCCACGCGGCGGATCCGCTCGGCGGCCGCCGAGACCGCCACCGCGAGGACACTCAGGACGATGCCCACTGCCAGAATGCCTCCAACGGCCAGGAGACGAAGCTCGACGAGATCCATTGTCGTTACCCTCCCTCGCCCCATCTGACACCGGAGGAGGGCAACCGTGAAAAAGAGGCGGCGGTCAGGGACTCACCGAGCCGCGAGCGCCCGCGGCGTCTCAGCGTCCAGGCGACCCCTTCTCGATCTTGGCCCAGGTGTCCCGGAGCCCGACGGTGCGGTTCACGACCAGCCGCCCCGCCGTCGTGTCGGGATCCACCGAGAAGTAGCCCAGGCGCTCGAACTGGAAGCGGCTGCCTGGCGGAGCGCCGGCCAGGCTCGGCTCCACCCATGCATCGGGCACGACGTCCAGCGAGGCCGGATTGAGCAGGGTCGTGAAGTCGCCGCCGGCGGCCTCGTCGCCGGGGTTCGGGTGGGTGAACAGCCGGTCGTAGAGGCGCGCCTCCGCGGTCACGGCGTGGGGCGCGGACACCCAGTGGATCGTCCCCTTCACGCGCCGGCCCTCCCCGGCCTGGCCGCCGCGGCTCGCGGGGTCGTACGTGCAGCCCACCTCGACGATCTCGCCGGTGCGCTCGTCCTTCACCACGCCCGTGCACCGGACGATGTACGCGTAGCGGAGACGCACCTCGTTGCCCGGATAGAGCCGGAAGTACTTCGGCGGCGGCACCTCCCGGACGTCGTCCCGCTCGATCCAGAGGACGCGCGAGAACGGCACCTTGCGGACGCCCATGGCCGGGTCCTCGGGGTTGTTGACCGCCTCGAGCTCCTCGACCTGGCCCTCGGGGTAGTTCTCGATCACGAGCCGGACGGGCCGGAGCACCGCCATGACGCGCGCGGCGCGGCGGTTGAGATCCTCCCGCACGCAGTGCTCGAGGAGCGCCAGATCCACCATGCTGTTCGCCTTGGCGACGCCGATGCGCTCCGAGAAGTCGCGGATGGCCTCCGGCGTGTATCCGCGGCGACGAAGGCCGGCCAGCGTCGGCATCCGGGGGTCGTCCCACCCCCCCACGTGCCCTTCCTGGACCAGCCGGAGGAGGCGCCGCTTGCTCATCACCGTGTAGGCGAGGTTGAGCCGGGCGAACTCGATCTGCTGCGGATGGTAGATGGAGAGCGCCTCGCAGACCCAGTCGTAGAGCGGCCGGTGGTCCTCGTATTCGAGGCTGCAGAGGGAGTGGGTGATCCGCTCGATCGAGTCCGACAGGGGATGCGCGTAGTCGTACATCGGGTAGATGCACCACCGGTCGTCCGTCCGGTGATGGGCCGTGTGACGGATCCGGTAGAGCGTCGGGTCCCGCATATTCATGTTGGGGGACGCCATGTCGATCTTCGCCCGGAGGACGCGGGCGCCGTCCGGAAACTCGCCCGCGCGCATCCGGCGGAAGAGGTCGAGGCTCTCCTCGACCGGCCGATCCCGGTACGGGCTGTTCCGCCCGGGCTCGGTCAGGGTGCCACGGTACCGCCGGATCTCGTCCGCCGAGAGGTCGTCGACGTAGGCCAGTCCGCGGCGGATCAGCTCCTCCGCCCACTGGTAGAGCTGCTCGAAGTAGTCGGAGGCGAAGTAGAGGTGCCGCCCCCAATCGTAGCCGAGCCAGCGGATGTCCTCCTGGATCGACTCGACGTACTCGACCTCCTCCTTGGCGGGGTTGGTGTCGTCGAAGCGAAGGTGACACGTCCCCCCGAATTCCTGGGCGAGGCCGAAGTCGATCGAGAGCGCCTTGGCGTGCCCGATGTGGAGGTAGCCGTTGGGCTCGGGCGGGAACCGCGTCACGACGCGTCCGCCCCACCGGCCGGTCCGCAGATCCTCCTGGATGGCGGTCCGGATGAAGTTGGGCGGCGGTCCCGGCTCGGGTGTCGGTGTCGTCATGGTGGCGATGCGCCCCGCCGGGGCCGGCACCGAGGGGCCGCCGGCGGCGCGCGGTCTCCATGATACTCCGACTCACGAAAAGCTTGGGGCGCCGACCACCCCTGAGGCAGCATGGCATTGGAAGGCCTGACGGGTCCGCTGCCCGCCGGACCTCGATTCTCCCGGGAGGAAACGCCATGCGCACCACACGCCGGCACCTTTGTCTCGCCGTCCTCGCCACCCTCGCGGTCGGGACCGCCGCCCGGGCCGATGCCCAGCACCCCGAGTTCGCCGCGAGCTTCGCGCGGGCGACGACGGCGCTCTACGAGATGATCAACGTTCCCGACGGCAACGGGATCCCGCGGGAGGCTCTGGCCAAGGCCCACGGGGTGGTCGTGTTTCCCGGGGTCGTGAAGGGAGCGCTCCTGATCGGGGGCATGTCCGGGGACGGCGTCGTGACCGTGCGCCGGCCGGACGGCTCCTTCAGCCCCCCCGCGATCATCCGGATGGCCGGGGGAAGCCTCGGCTTCCAGATCGGGGCGGAGATCACCGATATCGTGTTCCTGATCATGACCCCGAAGGGGCTCCAGGGGCTTCTCTCGAGCGAGTTCACGATCGGCGCCGACATGTCCGCGACCGCCGGGCCCACCGGGGCCCGCGAGGAGCTGTCGACGGACCTCAAGTTCACGACCGACCTGGTGACGTACTCGCGAACCAAGGGCCTCTTCGCGGGCCTCTCGCTCGCCGGGGCGAGCGTGCGCTCCCGGGACGACTGGAACCAGTCGCTCTACGGGCGGGGCTACACGATCCAGGAGATCCTGCTCGGCACCACCCTCGCGATCCCACAGGTCGCGCAGGGGTTCATCCAGACCGTCACTTCGTCCGCCGCGCCCGCGGTCAGCCAGAAGCCGTAGCGCCGCCGTCAGATCGCCGGGCGGTCCGGCCACTCCCGGGCCGCCCGGACTCGCGCTCGCCCCCCTCGGAGCCGCGTCGTACGGACTCCCGGGTCATCTCCACGAGACAGCCGCCACGCCGGGCAGCCGTCACTCGGGTGTATCCTGGCCAAGGACCCCACGGTGATCCGGGGCCCGCTTCGGATCGACGATGGACATGACGACTCCTACGCCTCATCCCGCAGCGTTGCCCGGCTCCTCCGGATCCAAGGTGGCCCGGTTCCGGGCGCTGCTGAAGGCCCCCGAGCTCACCTTTCTCATGGAGGCCCACGACGGTCTCTCGGCGAAGATCGTGGAGGAGGCGGGCTTCCCGGGGATCTGGGCGTCGGGCCTCACGGTCTCGGCCGCCCTCGGCGTGCGCGACAGCAACGAGGCCTCCTGGACGCAGGTCCTCGAGGTGCTCGAGTTCATGGCCGACGCCACGTCGGTCCCCATTCTCCTCGACGGGGACACCGGCTACGGCAACTTCAACAACGTGCGCCGCCTGGTCCGGAAGCTCGGGCAGCGCGGCGTGGCCGCCGTCTGCCTCGAGGACAAGCTCTTCCCGAAGACCAACTCGTTCATCGGCGACCATCAGCCGCTCGCCGACGTCGACGAGTTCTGCGGCAAGATCAAGGCCGGCAAGGACAGCGCGACCGATCCGGACTTCTCGATCGTGGCGCGCGTGGAGGCGCTGATCGCCGGCCGCGGTCTCGACGAGGCCCTCCGGCGGGCCGAGGCGTACCACGCGGCGGGCGCCGACGCCATCCTCATCCACTCGAAGCGCCAGACCGCGGACGAGATCCTCGCCTTCGCCGCCGAGTGGGGCCGTCGCGGCCCCCTGGTCATCGTGCCCACGATGTACTACGCGACATCGGCGGACGTGTTCCGGAGGGCCGGCATCTCGGTGGTCATCTGGGCGAACCACAACCTGCGCGCGGCGATCAGCGCGATGCGGGAGGTCAGCCGACGCATTCGCGCGGAGGAGAGCCTCGTCGGCGTCGAGGGCGCGATCGCCAGCGTCCGCGAAGTCTTCGCGCTCGCCGGCAACTGGGAGCTCGAGGAGGCCGAGCGGCGCTACCTCGGAACTCCGCCCGCCCTGCCGCGCGCCATCGTCATCGCCGCCTCGCGCGGCGCCGCGCTCGGGCCGCTCACCGCGGAGCGTCCGAAGTGCATGATCGACGTGCGTGGTCAGCCGCTCCTCCGGCGGCTCTGCAGCACCCTCCGCGACTGCGGCGTCGGCGAGATCACGGTCGTCCGCGGGTACCGGAAGGAGGCGATCGACCTGCCGTCGATCGCCACCGTCGACAACGACGCGTACGCGACGACCGGCGAGGCCGCATCGCTCGCCTGCGCGCGCGACCGGCTGGAGGGTTCCTGCATCCTGAGCTACGGGGACATCCTCTTCCGCCGGCACCTCGTGGACGCGCTCCTCGCCACCGAGGGTGACGTCGTGGTCGCCGTCGACGCGCTCCCGCGGAACCGGGCCGACGCGGACCCTGACCGCGTGTCGGACCTCGTCGGCTGCTCCCGGCGGTACACCGGCGACTACCTCGAGCAGGAGCAGCCGGTCTGGCTCCGCCGGATCGGGAACGACCTCCGACCCGCCGAGGCGGACGGTGAGTGGATCGGGCTCTGCAAGCTCACGGCCCGCGGCGCGGCGCTGGTGCGCGCCGAACTCGAGGCCATGGACGCCGACGGGAGCCTCGCGCAGGCGAGCCTCCTCGACATGCTCTCGCGGCTGATCGCGGCCGGCCAGCCGATCGGAGTCGCGTACGTGCTGGGCGGGTGGCTCGACGTCGACGACGCCTTCGACCTCGCGCGGGCGAGGAACTTCACCTGATCGAGGCCCGCGACTTCCTGGACCCGGCCCGCGAGCGGGGCTTCGCCTTCTACGCGGGCGTCCCCTGCTCGTTCCTCACGCCGATCATCAACCGGGTCATCAGCGACCCCGCCCTCGCGTACGTGGGGGCGACCAGCGAGGGGGAGGCCGTCGCCGTGGCGGCCGGCGCCTGGCTCGCCGGCCGGAAGACGGTCGTCATGTGCCAGAACTCGGGCCTGGGAAACGCGGTGAACCCGCTGACCTCACTCTGCTTCCCGTTCCGCATCCCGACGCTCCTGGTCGTGACATGGCGGGGTCAGCCCGGCATCGGGGACGAGCCGCAGCACGAGCTGATGGGCGAGATCACCGGCCGCCTCTTCGACACGATGCGGATCCCCCACCGGCCGTTCCCGGCCACGTCCGACGAGGTCGAGCGCGTCCTGGCCCTGGCCGAGGCCGAGATGAGCCGCTCGGACCTGCCCTTCGCGCTGATGATGGCGAAAGACACCGTCCGCGACGACGGCCTCAACGAGAAGCCGGCCGGGCCGCGGCCGCCCGGCACGCGGCGCGACTTCCGGGAGCACGGGCGCCGGCCGGCGCGCGTGGAGGTGCTGGAGCGCTTCCTCGGCCTCGTGTCCCCGGCGGCGGCGGTCGTGGCGACGACGGGGAAGTGCGGCCGCGAGCTCTACACCCTGGCCGACCGGGCCCAGCACCTCTACCAGGTCGGGTCGATGGGATGCGCCAGCGCGATGGGGCTCGGCGTGGCGCTCCACACGCCGCGGCCGGTGGTCGTGCTCGACGGCGACGGCGCCGCGCTGATGAAGCTCGGCAACCTCGCGACGATCGGGAGCCGTGCGCCGGCGAACCTCGTCCACGTCGTCCTCGACAACGCGGTCCACGACTCGACGGGCGGGCAGGCCACGGTGTCCCCGAACGTCGAGTTCGCCGGGGTCGCCCTCGCCTGCGGCTACGCGAGCGGCGCCAGCGCCGACAGCCTCGCCGGCTTCGAGCGCGCCTGGGCAGCGACCCGCGACGAGGCCGGGCCCCATCTGATCCACGTGCGGATCGCCCCGGGCTCCCTGGCGAAGCTGGGGCGGCCGACCATCAAGCCTCCGGAGGTCGCCCGCCGCTTCCGCGCCTTCCTCGCCGGCCCCTCGTAGCTTCCGCGTCCGGGCGCCGCGAGACGCCATTCCCGAGGTCCGGGCGTGGGAAGAGCGGCGGCGCCTGTCCCACGAGACGGCCGGGCTGGAGACCGCCCCACTCGAGGCCCCTGGTCCAGCACTGGGCGAGCGGCACACCGAGGGTGGCGGCGATGCGCTCGGCGGTCTCGGGCAGGAGCGGCCGGAGTCCTTCCCCGATCACCCGGCACGCCTCCGCCAGGTCGTAGAGCACCGTGTCGAGCCGGCGGGCAGCATTCCTGGCGCCCTCGCGCTCTTGGCGGGCCAGCGTCCAGGGGCGCTCGTCCTCCACGTGGCGGTTGGCCCGGACGACCAGAGCGAACACCGCGTCGAGCGCCGCGCGCGGATCGAATGACACACCCAGCGCCTGCTCGATCCTCGGAGGCAGGCTCGCCGCGGCCGCCCGGAGCTCGGAGTCGGCCGAGCCGTGCGACTCCGGCACCACGCCTGCTCGGTGCCGGTGGAGCAGTCCCACGACGCGGCTCACCAGGTTTCCGAGATCATCAGCCAGCTCGGCTGAGTAGACACGAGCGAAGGCCGTGTCGCTGAAGTCGGCGTCACCCGTCGGCGGGACGTGCCTGAGCAGCCAGTAGCGCACGGCGTCCGCACCCCAGGACTGGGAGAGGGCCACAGGATCGACCCCCGTGCCGAGAGACTTGCTCATCCGGCGTCCGCCCCGGGTCAGGAAGCCGTGGACGAAGATGGTCGTGGGGATGGCCGCCCCGGCCGACAGCAGCATCGCCGGCCAGTAGATGGCGTGAAACCGGAGGATGTTCTTGCCGATCACGTGGACGCGGGTGGGGCTCTCGCGCCAATACCGCCGATAGAGCGGATCCTCAGCCTCCGCACCGTAACCCAGCGCCGTGACGTAGTTCGTGAGGGCGTCGAACCAAACGTAGATCACCTGGTCCGGGTCGCCCGGGACCTCGATCCCCCAGCCACGCGCGCGGGCACGCGTCCGGGAGATGCTGAAATCCTCGAGGCCCCGCGCCACGAACGCACGCACCTCCCGGTGCCGCTCCTCGGGGATCACCCGGAGCCTCCCCTCGTCCAGGAGCCGGGCGAGAGCGGCCCCGTACCGCGAGAGCCGAAAGAAGTGGTTCTCCTCCTCCACCATCTCGGGCGCCGTCTCGTGATCCGGACAGCGCCCGTCGAGGAGCTCGTCCGGCGCGAAGAAGCTCTCGCAGCGGACGCAGTAGAGGCCGCGGTAGGGACGCCGGTACACGTCTCCCCGCGCCGCGCAGGCCTCCCAGAAGCGGCGCACGCCGGCGACGTGGCGCAAATCGGTCGCGGTGCGGATGAAGTCGTCGTTCGAGATTCGAAGTACCGACGTCAGATCTCGGAAGCGCCCGGCATTGCGGTCGACCAGATCGCGAACCGGGACGCCGGCTCGCTCCGCGGCCAGCACGTTGGTGAGGCTGTTCTCGTCCGTGCCGGTCAGGAAGCGCGTGTCGTCCCCGCGCAGCCGCTGGAACCGCGCAAGGACATCCGCCTGGACGAGCTCGAGCGCGAACCCGAGGTGCGGGTCGGCGTTGACGTACGGGATTGCGGTGGTGACGTAGTACGCGCCCATCCTCTGCCTCCTCTCGTCGTGGGCCCGTGGCCGAACGACGGAGAAAGCAGAACGGCCACGGGAGGGCTGGGCCCACCCGTGGCCGCGGCGCGCGCGTCTAGCGCGGTGCCGCCTCCGGGGTGGGGGGACTCATGCCCATGGCCATCATCGAGACGCGATCGCCGCGCTGCATGCGCCCACCTTATCACGCGCGGGCTGCCCGCGGCTACGCGAGGGGTACGCTCGGACAGCCTCGCCTGGCGCAGCCGGCGGGGCCCTCTGCGCTTACATGTTCTTGGACTACTTCACACTTGCTGGCCGATCGGCCTGACCTGGTGCATCCCTCGGCATGCGAGGGTCGCGTACACTGCGTCCGTGGACGACTGGCGCGAGAACCTCGTCACCGACGCCGGCGGCATCGCGGAGATCGTGCGGGAGTGCCGGCGGATCGCCGTCCTCGGGGTCAAGCCCGAGTCCCGGGCGGGCGCGCCCGCCTTCTTCGTGCCGGAGTACATGCTCCGCCAGGGCTACGACATCGTGCCGGTGCCCGTCTACTACCCGGACGTCGTCGAGATCCTCGGGCGCCGGGTCTACCGGTCGCTCCGTGACGTGCCCCCGCCGATCGACATGGTGAACGTGTTCCGGCGCCCGCGGGACATCCCGCCCCACGTCCCGGACATCCTGGCGGTGAAGCCCCGCGTCGCGTGGCTCCAGCTCGGGATCGCCCACGCGGAGGCGGCCGAGACCCTCGCGCGCGCGGGGATCCGGGTCGTCCAGGACCGGTGCCTCCTGGTGGAGCACCGGCGGCTCGCGTGACCGCTGCCGCCGGGCTCGCGGCGCGCCTCGCGCCCATCGTCCTGCCGGACGCCGACGGCCAGCCGGTCCGCCTGGGCTCGCTCTGGGCCGACGCGCCGGCCGTCGTCGTCCTGCTCCGGCACTACGGCTGAATCTTCTGCCGGGAGCACGTCGCGCAGTTGCGCGACCACGAGGCCGAGCTCCGGGCGCGGGGGGCCGGCCTGGCAGCGATCGGCCTCGGGGACGCCGCGTACGCCCGCGCGTTCCGCGAGGAGTCCGGGATCACCTTCCCGCTGCTCGTCGACGCCGAGCGCCAGGCCTACCGGGCCGCCGGCCTCGGCTCCGCTTCCCTGCTCCACGTGCTCCGCCCGGACAACATCGTGGCCCTCCTCCGGGCTCGCGCCGCCGGGCACCGCCAGCACCGGAAGGGGCCGAATCCGTTCCAGCTGGGCGGGAGCTTCGTCCTCGGACCGGGGAACGTCGACCGCTACGCGCACGTGAGCCAGACGTTCGGCGACAACGCCCCGGTCGCCGCGCTCCTGGCCGCGCTCGAGCGCTGACCGCACGCCTCGCCGCGCGGCGCTGCCGCAGCCCGGCTTCGAAGACGTTCAGCCACCCGCAGCGGCGTCAGTCGGGGTGGTAGACCTGCATCATGGCGCGCAGGTCTTGACGCAGCTCCTCGAGCGTCGGGCGGCCGACGAACCAGCCCCCGTCGTAGATCCTGTGGATGGCGAGATCCGGTCCCACCGAGAAGCTGTACGGGTACGCGATGCGCGGGTGCGCGCGGTCGGTCTCGTCGACGATGCCTAGCTTCGTGATGGCCCGGCGCCCGTGATCGCTCAGGAACGCGAAGGTCGCGCCCAGCCCGGCACGGAACGCCCCGCTGACCTCGGGCGCGTCGGTGCTGATCACCGCGAGGTGGCAGTAGTTCACGTCGAGCTCGCGCTGGAACTCCGTCAAGTGCCGCAACTGGCACTGGCACTTCGGTCACCAGTACCCGCGATAGAAGCTGACGACGAGCGGGTACCCGGCGGCGAGCTTGGAGAGTCTCACGGGCTCTCCTCGGTGATCGGGCAGCTCCAGATCGGGAAAGCGACCGCCGGCCACGAGACTCTTGTGCATGGTTGCCCCCTTCGAAGCGTGTGGATTCAACGGTCAGCCCGACTGATCGAGGAACCGGGCACGATGGCGCGGGTCTGGGAGCGGGCAGGTGTCGTAGCGGCCGAACAGGCGATAGCGGGTGCGCGCCACGAGATCGTACCCGAGGTCGCGCAATGGCCTCGGCACGACGCGCAGCAGAGAGGCGGCCCGCCAGGGGCCGCCCAGCTCCCGGAGTATCCAGAGCGCCGCGTCTGACTTTCGCAGCAGCCGCTCGTCCGGCCGGCCGAGAGCGAGCACCAGGTAGAGCGTGTCGAGGTCCCGGGGATCTCGGCCGTGTCGCGTCAGGATCTCCCCGGCCAGGGCGCTCTGCAGCGCGGCGAAGCGGAATCGCCCGGCCGGGTCCCGCGCCAGCACGAAGCGGTTGAGCCGGTGACAGAGGCCGCAGACTCCGTCGTAGAGGATGAGCGGCGCTTCCGTCGCGTGCCCGGGGTCACTCACGCCGTTCCTCCCGCAGGGGACGGACGTGGGGCGGCACCGCCCCGCGAGGGCACGCCGGCCACTCGGCGGTGAACCAGCCGCGGTAGCCGAAGAGCCGGCCCCACGCCCGGTTCGTCACCACCACCTCGATGCCGAACCGCTGGGTCCTGTCGTCGAACCACTCGTGCACGTCCGCCACGCCGGAGAACAGGAGCGGGAAGCGAAACGCGAGCGGCCCCTCGTAGAACCGCTGCTCGCCCGAGCGGAGCCGGAGACCGCCGCGCTCGTCCACGCTCAGGTGAATGTCGACCGCGAGATGCTGGTGCGTGCCGAGGTAGTCGACGATGCAGCCGCGACGCTCGGCGTAGACCATCGTGGCGTCGAACCGCCGCGTCCGGCGCGGAAGCTCGAACGTCCGAACCCAGGTCACCGTCTCCCGGCCCAGCCCATCCACGTAGGCGTAGTTCTCGATTCGGAACGGCACGTCCCGGCCGGTCGCCGGGAACATGATGTGGCGCCAGGCCCCGACGGCGAGGAACGGCAGCGTGTAGGCGGGCCCCCGCCACACTTCCTCCATCCGGCCGGTCCCGACCGAGGCGATGCCGTCGGCGCTTCCGAAGCCGAAACGCCGCTGGACCTCGGGGTGCAGGCGGTCGAAGTCACGACCGAGCGCTCGCCGGTAGATCGAGCTCACAGGGAGCCGGGCCCCGGACGGCGCCGGCAGTGACGCGCCGACACCACGTCCTTCGACGCCCACCAGCCGATCGAGGCGAGCGCCGCCATCCCGAGGATGAGCGTCGGGGGGTTGAACGGTGCGAGGAAGCTCGCCGGGGCGGCGAAGAGCGCCGCGAGTGCGAACGCCGGCAGGACGAGCAGGGTCAGGGCGAACGGCCAGCGCGCTCCCGGCCGCGCGAGCATCAGGAGCCCGAGGCCGATCTCGGCGAGGCCCATGAGCGTGAGGGCCGGACGCGCGTATCCCCCGAAGAACCCGGTCGCTTCCAGGAGGGCCAGCTCGCCACGCCCGGGCGCGAGCAGCTTGGGAACCAGGCCCTGATAGATCCACACCGCGGCCAGGCCGTACCGGGCCACCGCGTGGATCAGGGCCTGGCGGAGCGCAGTCTCGGGCTCGAGGCCCTGCTCCAGCCAGCGGCGCAACCGGTCGAAGCTCCACGCGGTCGCCCACCCGAGGAGCGGCCGGAACACGAGGGCGTCGAGCCAGCGACCAAGGAGCCCGAAGCGCGGCGCGTAGTCGTAGCGCGTGAGGAACCGGATCGACGCGCCGTCGGGCACGTACTTCCAGTAGCCTGAGCCCTCGCGGATGAGGGACTTCGGGTCCGCGGACCAGAAGCGGAGGGCGGAGCTGCGCGTCCCGTCGGCCAGGTCGCGCTCGCCGACCGACTCGCCCTCGCCCGAGACGCCGAGGCCGAACCCGATCCGGGTCTCGTAGAGGAAGCGCTGGGGCTCTCCGGGATCGGGCCGAGGCAGGTACGCGATGCGGGTGAACCGGAGGTCCCACCGCTGGTGGAGATCCGGCGACTGGGTGAGGCGCCATAGCTCGTCGAGCGGCGCCCGGATCGCGATCTCCACGTAGATGGGCTCGCCCATCCGGGTCAGTCTATCCCGGAGGCCCCGCGGATCCCCCAGGTGTCGAACGGCGTTGCCTCCCGCCCGTGCGGGCGCGCTCTTGCCCGGGGAACGGGCGAGTATCGGAGGCCTTGGCCACGAGAGAATGATGATGTAGCCTCATACACATGCGTCGTACACAGCTCCTCCTCCCCCCCGATCTCCACCGGCGCGCCGCCGATGCCGCCCGGGCCCGGCGACTCTCGCTCGGGAGCCTCGTACGGGAGGCCCTCACCGAGTACCTCGCGCGCACGGGGACCGCGCAGCCCGCACCCGAGGCCGTCCAGGGGGTATTGCTCGGCCAGGCCTTCGACGATCCGGATCCCGATCGGCATCTGTCGGTCGACGTCGACTTCTATCTATACGGCGCGCCCAGGCAGTCCCGCCCGCGACGCCGCCGGTCGCCGGCGAGCCGCCGCCCGTGACGACGCTCCGCGCCGTCTTCGTGGACACCGGCGCGTGGGTGGCACTGCGTTACCGCCGCGATCAGCACCACGCTAGGGCCCGCGCCCTCGTGCAGCGACTCGATGCCGACGGACTGGGGCTCGTGACCAGCGAGTGGGTCCTAGCGGAGGCAGTCACGCTGCTCAAGGCGCGCGGGGCCGTGGAGCATGCGCTCGCGCTCGGTGAAGCCGTCCAGGGAGGCCGGCTCGGCCACCTCGCGGAGTCCACGGCCGAACGGCGACGGCGCGCCTGGGAGCTCTTCGTGCGCTACCGCGGCCTCCGCGTGGGCTGGGTCGACTGCGCCAGCTTTGCCATCATGGAGGAGCTGGGGCTCCGTCAGTTCTTCGGTTTCGACGACGACTTCCTGCGTGCCGGGTTCGCCCCGTACCAGTAGGCCGCGGGCCCTGCCTCGATTCCAGACTGCCTCCGTGGTCCCCTCTGCAGTCGGGCTCAGCGGTCGGGCTAGTGCCCTCGGCGGGGCTGGACTATGCTTGGGTGGCCACGCCGGCAAAGGGGGTGGAGACGCCCGCGAGACACGACGACGCGAGTGGCCGCACCCACGCGGCCTGACAGACCGAGCCTCCTGGGAGGGATGACCGATGCGATGGGGTAGACGCGCGATCGCTGTGAGCGCCCTGCTGGTCCTGTTCGCCGTAGTGCTCGGATTCACGGTCGACGGGGTCGACGGGCAGACCCCGAAGCGCGGCGGCACGCTGCGGATCGCCAACATCGGCGAGCCGCCGACCCTCGACTACTCGGCCACGACCGTCGGGATCACGAGCAACATCAGCATGGGCATGTTCGAGACGCCCTTCGCGTTCGACGCGAGCTGGCGTCCCCAGCCCCTGCTCGTGGAGTCCCATTCGGTCAGCCCGAACGGGCTCGCGCACACCTTCAAGCTGCGCCACGGCGTGCTTTTCCACAACGGCAAGGAGATGACGTCCGAGGACTTCGTGGCGTCGCTCACCCGGTGGGGCAAGGTCGGGTCCCGGGGCGCCGTGGTCTTCCGCCACGTGGAGGCGGTCACCGCCACCGACAAGTACACGGTGGTCATGCACCTGAAGGAGCCGTTCGCGCCGCTCCTGACCTTCCTGGCGCTCCCGTCCTCGGCGGCGGCCATCATGCCGAAGGAGATCGCCGACGCGACGCCGGCCGGGCCGGTCACCCAGTATGTCGGCACCGGGCCCTACCGGTTCGTGGAATGGATCCCCAACCGCCACGTCAAGCTGGCGCGCTGGGACAAGTACGCGTCGCGCAGCGAGCCGGCGAGCCTGTATGCGGGCCGGCGCGAGGCTCTGGTCGACGAGGTGATCTACTACCCGGTCGGGAACGTCGCAACGCGCGTCGCCGGCGTGCAGGCTGGCGACTACGACCTGGCCGACGACATCCAGCAGGATCTCTACGCGCAGCTGAAGGGCGACGCCCGCGTCGTCCCGGAGGTCCTCCAGCCGGGGACCTGGCTGGTCTTCTTCTTCAACAAGAAGGCCGGTCTGATGTCGAACGTGAAGCTCCGCCAGGCGGTGACGGTGGCGCTCTCCATGCAGCCGATCCTCCAGGTGACCGTCGGCAATCCCGATCTCTTCCAGCTGACGCCGAGCATCTACCCGAAGGGAACCGCCTTTCACTCCGAGGTCGGCGCCCCCTGGTACAACCAGGGCAATGCCGAGCGGGCCAAGCAGCTCGCCGCCGAGGCGGGGTACAAGGGCGAGCCCATCCGCTGGCTGACGACCCAGCAGTACCCCTGGATGTACAAGTCCAGCGCGGTGGCGGCGGACCAGCTCAAGAAGGCGGGCTTCAACATCGACCTGCAGGTCTACGAGTGGGCTGGCGTGGTCGAGCGCCGGGCGAAGCCGGCGGAGTGGGAGATGTTCGCCACCGGCCACGGGTTCGTCCCGGATCCGGCGCTGATCGACCTCTTCAGCCCGACGTACCCCGGCTGGTGGGACTCGCCCGCGAAGAACCAGCTCCTGCAGGAGTTCAACCGCGCCCTCGACGCGCGAACCCGCGTTCAGATCTGGCAGAGGATGCAGGAGCTGGTGTTCACCGAGGGCGGCTGGGTCAAGACCGGCGATTTCCATCGCATCCGGCTCCGGTCGAAGACGCTGGAGGGGTTCGTGCCGGTGGAAATCGGGATGATCGTCTGGAACGTTTCCGTCGCGAAGTGACGGCCGACAGCAACCGGTGAGACCCGAGCGCCGGCCGCGGACCGCGAGGCCCGGGCCCCGCCTCCGCGGCCGCCGCCGCCCGGCTCGACGCCGGGCGGCGGAGGGGTGGCAGTGACCTCGTACCTCGCCGGGCGGGTGCTGGCGCTCGTGCCCGTCCTGCTGGTCGTCGCCACCGTCGTGTTCCTGATCGCTCGCTTCACCCCGGGGGACCCGATCCGGGTTCTCTTGGGCGAGGACGCCCGCCCCGAGCAGGTCCAGGCGCTCCGGCAGCACCTCGGCCTCGACGCGCCGCTCCCGGTGCAGTTCGCGCTGTGGCTCGGGCGCGCGCTCAAGGGCGACCTGGGGCGCTCGCTCTTCAACCGCCTCCCCGTCACCCGCACCATCGCCCAGCACGTCGGGCCCACCGCGATGCTGTCTCTTCTGGCCCTGGCGGTGGCGCTGACCATCGGCATCCCGATCGGCATCGGGTCGGCCGTGTACCGCAACTCATGGCTCGACCAGGCGAGCCTGACCCTGGTCATGCTGGGCGCGGCGGTCCCGAGCTTCTGGCTGGGGCTCTCCCTGATCGTCGTCTTCGCCGTGAACCTCGGCTGGCTGCCGTCGTCCGGGTTCCGGCCGCCCGACGAGGGGCTGTGGAGAAGCGTGCGCTACCTGATCCTCCCCGCGATCGCGCTCGGCGTGCCCAACTCCGCCCTCATCATCCGCTTCGTGCGCGGAAGCCTCCTCGACGTCATCGCGACCGACTACGTCCGCACCGCGCGGGCCAAGGGGCTGGCCGAGCGCGCGGTCATCTTCCGCCATGCGCTGCGCAACGCGCTGGTGCCGATCCTCACCGTGGTGGGGCTCACGTTCGCGGCGCTCATGGGGGGCGCGGTGGTCACGGAGACGGTGTTCAGCATCCCCGGCATGGGGCAGCTGGTGGTCTCGTCGGTGCTGCGGCGGGACTATCCCGTGATCCAGGGCGTGACCCTCATCGTGGCGGCGTCCTACGTCCTCATCAACCTCCTAGTGGACGTCCTCTACCTCGTGGTCGACCCGCGGGTGAAGTACTAGCGCGATGGCCGAGCGCGCGCTCGCCATCCCGCCCTCGGCCCTCGCCGGCGTCCGCCCGGGGGTGGGCACGCTCCTCCTCAGGATGGTGCGGCAGCGCCGCGTCATCGGCCTGGGCGGGGCGATCCTGCTGGTGATGCTCGGGGTGGCGGTCGCCGCCCCGGCCCTGGCGCCGTACGACCCCCTGGACATCCAGGCGATGGAGCGCCTGCGCCGGCCAGCGGCGGCGCATCTCTTCGGCACGGACGAGTTTGGGCGGGACATCCTGAGCCGCGTGATCTTCGGCGCCCGTCTCTCGCTCCTCGTGGGCGGGCTGGTCACGCTCCTGGCCATCGTGGTGGGGACCGTGATCGGGCTCGTCGCCGGGTGGAGCCCGCGCGCCGACCGCGTCATCATGCGGATCATGGACGGGGTGATGGCCTTCCCCGACATCCTCCTGGCCATCGCCCTCATGGCCGCGCTCGGACCCAGCCTGCGCAACGTCGTGATCGCGCTCGCCTTCGTCTACACGCCGCGCGTCGCCCGCGTGGTCCGTGCCTCCGTCCTGGTGGTCGTGAACCTGGACTACGTGGACGCCGCGCGCGCCCTCGGTGCGCCGGGCCGGCGCATCCTGGCCCGTCACGTGCTGGCGAATTGCGTGTCGCCCATCATCGTGCAGGGGACGTTCGTCGCGGCCTACGCGATGCTGGGCGAGGCGGCGCTCAGCTTCCTCGGCGTGGGCGTGCCGCCGGACACGCCGACCTGGGGCGGCATCATCGCGGCCGGGCAGGTCTACGTGAGCCAGGCGTGGTGGATCAGCATTTTTCCCGGCACTGCCGTGATCCTGAGCGTGCTCGCGCTCAACCTGGTCGGCGACGGGCTGCGCGACTTCCTGGACCCGCGGCTGCGCTACGCGGCGTGAGAGCCGGCGCGCGAGACGTGTCCGCCACCGTGCCGTCGCCTGACGCGTTGCCCTGCGAGTCGCAGACGTGCGACCATGGGACCGGCGGCGTGGTCAGCGCGGCGGTACGATCTCGCTGATCGCACGCACCGTCCTGAGCAGGAGGCATCCGATGGCTGGCGAGCGGCACCTCCACACGTCCCACTGGGGCGCCTTCGAGGCAGAGGTCGAGGGCGGCGCGGTCGTCGCCGTGCACCCCTACCCGGCCGATCCCGATCCCTCGCCGCTCCTGGGCAACGTCGTCGGGAGCCTCCGGCACCGGGCGCGGATCGCCGAGCCCATGGTGCGCGCCGGATGGCTCGACCACGGTCCGGGGCCGGCCCGGCGGCGGGGCGCCGAGCCGTTCGTGCCGGTCAGCTGGCCGACCGCGATCGACCTCCTGGCGCGGGAGCTCCGCCGCGTCTACGACACCCACGGCGGCGAGGCCGTCTACGGGGGCTCCTACGGCTGGGCCAGCGCGGGCCGGTTTCACCACGCCCAGAGCCAGCTCCACCGCTTCCTGAACTGCCTGGGCGGCTACGTCCGCGGCGAGCACTCGTACAGCAACGGGGCGCTGACCGTGATCATGCCCCACGTCGTGGGCGACATGCGCGGCTACCTGGACCGGGCGACCGCCTGGTCGGTGATCGAGCGCCACACCGAGCTGTTCGTCTGCTTCGGCGGCATCCCGCTCAAGAACACGATGGTCAGCCCCGGCGGAGCGAGCCGGCACCCCCTGCGAGATCATCTCCGCGCGATGAAGGCTCGCGGGGCGGAGTTCGTGCTGCTGAGCCCGATGCGCGACGATCTGCCGGAGTTCCTCGAAGCCGAGTGGCTCCCGGTGGTCCCGGGCACCGACGTCGCCGTGATGCTCGGCCTCGCGCACACGCTGGTGGACGAGAGGCGCTGCGACCGGGACTTCCTCGCGCGCTACTGCGTGGGTTTCGAGCGCTTCGAGGCCTACCTCCGCGGCGCGGAGGACGGGACGCCGAAGACCCCCGAGTGGGCGGAGCGGCTCTCCGGGATCCCGGCCGGGACGATCCGCGCGCTCGCGCGCCGCATGGCGGTGAAGCGGACCCTGATCAACGCGAACTGGTCGCTCCAGCGCGTCGAGCACGGTGAGCAGGCTCCCTGGATGGTCGTCACGCTGGCGGCGATGCTCGGCCAGATCGGGCTGCCCGGCGGCGGGTTCGGCCAGGGGTACGGCTCGATCGGCTACATGGGTCGCCCGCCTCTCCGCAGCCATCCCCCCGCCCTGCCGCAGCGGCCCAATCCGATCCGCGCCGCCATCCCGTTCGCCCGGGTGGCGGACATGCTGCTGCACTCGGGCGAGCCGTTCGACTTCGACGGGCAGCGCCTCACCTACCCCCGCATCCGCCTCGTCTACTGGTGCGGCGGCAACCCGTTCCACCATCACCAGGACCTGTCCCGCCTTCGCCGGGCCCTCGCCACTCCGGACACCATCGTGGTCCACGATCCATTCTGGACGCCGATGGCGCGTCACGCGGACATCGTGCTTCCCGTCACCGTGACGCTCGAGCGCAACGACATCGGCGGCTCGCCGAACGATCCCTGCCTGATCGCGATGCGCCGTGTGGTCGAGCCGTACGCCGAGGCGCGGAACGAGTACGACATCTTTCGCGAGCTCGCCGGCGCGCTCGGCGTCGAGGCGCGCTTCACGGAGGGGCGCGACGAGATGGCGTGGCTCCGGCACCTCTACGAGGGATGGCGGGAAAAGGTCGCCCACCGCGGCGGGCCGGCGTCGCCCGGCTTCGACGAGTTCTGGGAGGCCGGATCGCTGGAGATGACCGACGTCGACACCGATCTGGTCGTGCTGAGCGCCTTCCGGGACGATCCGGAGCGCGTGCGGCTCGGTACCCCGAGCGGCCGCATCGAGATCTTCTCGGAGACCATCGACGGCTTCGGGTACAAGGACTGTCCCGGCCACCCGGCCTGGCTCGAGCCCGCCGAGTGGCTCGGGTCACCGCTGGCCGGCCGCTTCCCGCTGCATCTGGTCGCGAACAACCCCACGACGCGCCTCCACAGCCAGCTCGACGTCGGCGCGTTCAGCCAGGCCTCGAAGGTGCAGGGCCGCGAACCGATCCGCATCAACCCGGCGGACGCCGGGGCCCGCGGAATCCGGAGCGGCGACGTGGTCCGCATCTTCAACGACCGGGGAAGCTGTCTCGCCGGCGCCGTCGTCACCGACGCCGTGCGCCCGCGCGTGGTCCAGCTCGCCACCGGCGCGTGGTACGACCCGCTGGACCCGGCCGATCCCGACACGATGTGCGTCCACGGCAACCCGAACGTGCTGACGTTCGACCGGGGCACCTCGAAGCTCGCCCAGGGCTGCTCGGGGCAGCACGCCCTCGTCGAGGTCGAGCGGTGGACCGGCCCCTTGCCCCCGATCCGCGCCTACGACCCGCCCCCGACGGAGCGCCGGCCCGGGCTCTAACGCGGGGAGGGTGTCGCCGGGCGCCCTGCACTGTGGACAGTGCAGGTTGCACACTCCACAGTGCACCGGCTGCAACCCTCGACGGAACCGAACGGTTCCTGATCTCGACTGCAGCCGTTGATCCCCGGCTGCACAGCCTGCAGGGCACCCAGGCGAATAGTCTCAGGCGCCTCGGCCGCCGCGGAACCCGCAGCGTGATGCGCCTTTGGCCGCTCCGCCGCGCATGGCCTCCCGCTTGCTTCGTGCGGAGCTCGTGGAGCACGCGCGAGGGCCGCGCATTTCACGTATCCGACCGGCCAGCCGAGCTCTCCTGCGGCGTGACCGGAGCGTGGAGGAGCCATGAAGCGGACCGCCTTCACCTGGTGCGCATTCCTCTTCGGGGCCGCGGTTGTCACGGCTTGGGCGCCATCCGCCTGGGCCCAGGCCGCGTGCCGCCAGGGGTACGTCTGGCGTGAGGCCTTCCCCGGCGACTACGTGTGCGTGACGCCGGAGACCCGCGACCGGGCCGCTCAGGACAACGGTCAGGCCGACGCCCGTCGACAGCCGGGGGGCGGCGCCTACGGTCCCAATACCTGTCTGTCCGGCTTCGTGTGGAGGGAGGCGCGCCCCGAGGATCTCGTGTGCGTCACGCCCGAAACCCGTGCCCAGACGGCGAGCGACAATGCCCAGGCCGCCGCGCGGCGCGCGCCATCCGGTCCCCGACCGCCCATCGGCTCCGCCACTGTCCCGCGCCCCACCAAGCCCTTCGCCACCGGCCCATCCACGGGCGGCGCGGCGGAGGCGGCCGCGTACCGCGTGAGCGAGTGGTCTCGCTGGACTCGCGCCGACGGCGGCATCGAGTTTCGCTACCGCTGGGGATGGAACCCGAACGAGGCGAGGTACGCGACTCAGGTCGATGCCCTGTTCCAGCTCCGGAATCCAGGGCCTAGCGTATGGAAAGGCGCCGCCCGATCCATCGACTGCTCCGTGAATACGATCAGCCGGGGGAAGGACGTCGCCGTCCAGCCCGGGCGGACCCAGGAAGTGACGTTCCTTACCCCCAACTGCGGGACCAAGGACCAGCCGTCCTTCCGCCCCAACATCGTGAAGGCGGGCAAGATCGACTGAGAGGCGGCCGGGCCAGGGGTCGCGGGCCCGCTCACGCCGACCGGGAGCGGCGCCAGTTCTACGGCGGCGGGCGGAGAAGCGGCGCGAGGTGAGCGAGCACCGAAGGCCCGAGTGCCCCCAGGTGGTACCCGCCCTCCAGGGCCGAGACCACACGCCCAGGCGGCGCCACGGCGACGACGGCCTCCATCAGCCGGCGGTAATCGTCGATCTCGTATCCCAGACCGCCGATGGGATCCTCCCGGTAGGCGTCGAATCCAGCCGACACCAGGACGAACTCCGGCCGGAAGGCCCGAGCCTCCCCGCGTAGAGCCGCCTCCCAGGCCCCCAGAATGGCTTCGCGCGGGGTGCCCGGGCCGAAGGGCAGGTTGAGCGTCGTCCCAGCGCCACGCTCCGCCGCTGCCCCGGTACCTGGGTAGAACGGCGCCCGGTGCACCGACAGGTAGAAGACGGACGGGTCGCGATAGAAAACGTCCTGAGTGCCGTTGCCGTGGTGGACGTCGAAGTCGGCGATCAGGACCCGGCGCCACGGGGTGCGCTGCTGCACGTAGCGCGCGGCGACGGCAACCTGGTTGAAGAGGCAGAAGCCCATTGCGCGATCCGCGCTCGCGTGGTGGCCGGGCGGCCTCACCGCGCAGAAGGCGTGACGCGCGCGCCCGCCGGCAATCTCGTCCACCGCGACCAGGAGCGCGCCGACGGCCGCGCGGGCCACTTCGAAGCTCCGCGGGCCAACGTAGGTATCCCCGTCGACGGCGCCCCCGCCCCGGGCGGCCAGGTCGCGGATGCGCGCCACGTGCGCCGCCGTGTGAACCAGCGCGAGATCCGCGTCGGTCGCGGGCCGGGGACCGACGCGCCTGAGACCCGGCACGGGCTCGAGGGCTCGAAGAATCGCCTGGAGTCGCTCGGGCCGCTCCGGATGCCCCTCGGCGCGATGCTCGAGAAAGAGCGGGTCCGAGACGACCAGGCAGGGTGTGGCGGCCTCGGCCTTCGCGCCCAGTGCCGTGGCCCCGGCCGCGCCAGCCGCCAGGCGCACGACGTCGCGTCGACGCATGGATCGCTCCACCCGCTGGCGGGCCGCGACTACACCGCGAGCCGCCCCGGGGTCTCGGTCAAGCCCTGATCGCGCGATAGTTGCGGAGGAGGCCGCTGAACTGCTCGCGCAGCTCGCACTGCACGAAGCCGACCTCCGCGAGCGCGGACAGAATGGCCTCCGGGCCCACACACCGCTCCGTCGTGTCCCACCAGTAGCGCATCAGCGTGCGCATGTCCTGGTTGCCGGTCGCCGCGCTGAAGGCAATGCCGAGGACGGTCTTGACGTAGAAGCGCGACAGGGATTGCAGGATGACCGAGCGCGGGCGTGAGACCTCCAGCAACAGGATGATGCCTCCCGGCCGCAGCACCCGGCGGTACTCGCGAAACGCCACCCGCAGGTCGGCCACGTGGCGGAGCGCGTATCCCATGCTCAGAAAATCGAAGCGGCCGTCGGGAAAGGGCAGCTGCTCCCCGACGCCCTGAACCAGTTGGCGGCACGGGCCCCTCCTGGCCTCGTGGAGCATGCCGGTGCTCGGATCGAGCCCGATGGCGCGGCCGGTCGGGCCCACCAGGTCGAGCGCGCCCTGGGTCGTCAAGCCGGGGCCGCAGCCGACGTCCAGCATCTCCATCCCGGCCCTGAGCCCGGCCTCACGCAAGCTCTTCCGGCGATACGAGAGGCCGGAGCCGAGGCCGGTGGCCCTGTCGATGGCCCGGTACCCGTAGGCCGTCCGGTTGAAGAGCTCGTTCAGGAACTCCTGACGCTGCTTGCCGGCCTCGTAGTACTCGCGCAGCGCGGGGTGCGGCGCCGCATCCAGGACCGGGGTGCGATCGTTGGGGCCCTTCTCCGCGTGATCGGTCATGAATCGCCTCTGACGACAGGGTTTGCCCGGAGATCCACCATACCTAGCAGGATCCCTGGAGGACAGGCAAGAGGGTCAGGCCCCTCACGTCGGGCGGAGCACCAGACAGTACTGGTAGGGCAGCAACGTGACCTCGTGAACCAGGCGAAGGCCGGCGCGGCGGGCGTCTCGGAGAAAGGTCTCCCGCGCGATGCGACGCTCGAGGGGCGGGCCGACCGGCGTCTCGCGGCGCTGGAAATCCACGTTCACCAGCCGGCCCCCGGCCCGGAGGAGCCGGGCGAGACGCCGGAGGTAGCGCGGCCCACCGGGGAAGTGGTGGTAGGTGTTCACGACCAGCACGAGGTCGCAGCTCCGGTCGGGCAGGAGCGGGTCGTCGTCCCGCCCGAGGACGGGCGTGACGTTGCCGATCCGCGCGCGGCGCAGACGCTCGAGCAGCACGGGGAGCATCCGGGGCTCCACGTCCACGGCGTAGACGCGTCCCCGCGGCCCGACCGCCCGAGCGATGCGCCGGACGAGGTAGCCGGACCCGGCGCCGATCTCGGCGACCGCCTGGCCCCGCCGGAGGCCGATGGCGCGGAGGAGCTCGGCGGGACGCTGCCAGCGCGCGCGGCCCGGATCCTCGAGCCGGCCCAGCATGAGCTGGAAGTCCCGCGGATTGCCGTGGGCGCCGAACCCCCCCTGGACGCCGTGGCCGTGCGCCCGCGAACCGGCCCGGACGTGGCGATGCCGGCGCGCCATCACGCTCAGTCTCCCAGGCGCGGCGCCAGCCGGCCGCCCCAGCGGAGCCACGCCACGCGACCGCCCGAATCGCGCCCGAACTCCCCGCGGAGACCAGCCAGGAGGGACGGCGCGAGCGCGACCACGCGGTCCTTCGCGTAGAAGGCGAGACGGATCGGGCCCGGCGGCGGCGGAGCCCATCGGCCGGGCTCAGGTGGGCGGGCGTGGTGCTCCAGCACGAGCTCGCCAGGCTTCGCGCCAACACGGACGCTCTGGATGGCGAACGGGTTGTCGTAGCGGCCCACGCACGCGTGCACGTCGCCGGCCACACCGGGAACCGGCGCCGGTGGCGCATCGTCCACGCCGATGGCCTCGCGGAGAACGGTCCGCGTGATCTCGCGCCCGAGCCACGTGCCTCCAGGCGTCGCGTTGGTCAGGACGACGACCGCAGTGCTCGCCTCCGGCACGAGCGTGAAGGCCGTCGCGTAGCCGCTCGTCAGGCCGCCGTGGCTGACGAGCGTCGCGCCCCCGGCCGTCCGGAGCATCCACGCGACACCGACCTGGTCGGCGAAGCAGCCGGCCGTGGCGAGGGGCGTCTGCATCGCCGCGATGGTCGCGAGCGCGAGCGGCGCCGAGCCCGGGGACGGCCGACGGAGCCCGAGATGGAACCGCGCCCACCCCAGGAGGTCCTCGACGCTCGAGATCAGCCCTCCGAGCGGCACGTCAGATCGCGTGAGCTGCCAGCCGGGTTGCCAGCCCGCCCCCCGCAGGATGCGAGGGGGACGCGTCGTCGAGGTGTGCGGCAGCGCCACCCGGTGGGTGATGGCCTCGTCGGCCGACACGAACGTGCCCGCGAGCCGGAGCGGACCGAGGACGAGGTCCCGGAGAGCGACCTCATATGGGCACCCGGTCAGCACCTCGATCACCCGACCCGCCAAGCCGAAGCCGGCGTTGTTGTAGGACCACCCTTCCCCCGGCGGGAAGAGCTGCGGCACTTCGGCCATGACGTCGGCCAACTGCCGGGGAGCGTCGTCGCCCGCCGCGAGCGCGGGCGGGCGGACCAGGAACCAGTCACCGACGAATCCCGCCGTGTGCGTGAGGAGGTGCCGGACCGTGATTCGCTCCGCGACGCCAGGCGTGGCCAGGCGGAACGCCGGCAGGTGCCGGCACACCGGGTCGTCGAGCGTCAGCCGGCCACGCTCGACGAGCGCCATTATCGCCGCCGCGGTGAACGTCTTGCTGACCGAGCCGATCTGGAAGAGGGTCCGCGCGTGGACCGGGAGCGGGTCCTCGACGCTGGTCACGCCGTACCCGGCGGCGACCTCCTTGGCGCCCAGCCGGACGCCCACCGCCACGCCCGGCACCCTGGCTTCAGCCATGGCCTTCCGCACGGCCGCGTCGAGGAGCGCGCGAAGCCTGGCGCCGGCCTTCGCCGGGCGCGCGCGTTCTCCGATCCCCGCCTGCTTGGTCGCGCGTTGCACCGCGCCCCGTGGAGCGGATCGAGCCAGGGTTCGCGCCCGGCGCGCCCGGGCGGCGGTGCGCGCGCTCATGGGGTCTCGGTGAACGACAGGCGCACTTCGCGCCGGACCCCGCGCAGATCCATCTCGAAGGCCAGGCCCGCGATCGGCGGATGGGACAGGTACCAGTGAACGCCGTGAGCCGCCGCGGGCCCCATCGGCGCGAGGATGTCGGTCGCGAGGAATCCCTCGAGCGGATGGACCGTGTAGACGTCCACGGCGGTCACGTCCGCCCAGGTGGCGCCGAGGCCGGCAAGCCGCGCCTGCATCACGGCCATCACGTAGGCGGCCTTCTCCCGCATCGCGTCGGGCGAGGTCTCGTCGGGCCGGACGACGCCGGCGCGCGAGGCCTGCCCCGCCTGGAGCTCGCCGGACCCGGCCGCCACGAACGTTGGCCCCCCGGCCGACTGGCCGGCCGGCTGGGCCGCCACGGTGTAGGAGAACGCATGGAGCGAGGCCTCGGGCGGGGGGCCCACGACGGGCGCCACGTTGGTCCGTGCGATCGGATTCCGCCCGTCCACCAGAAGTCCCCACTCCCCCAGGAGGGCGCGGTAGCCGCGGTTGAACTCCGCGAAGCCGCCGAAGGTGAGCGGGCTCGGGATCCTGAGCTCGATCGCGCCGAGGGCAGTCCGGGGTCTCCCGAGATCCCGGAGGTGGCGCTCGATCCCCGCGAAGCCCTGGCGCCACGGCACCGGAGCCTGGAGCGTCGTGTGGACCATCTCCCATCCCGGCGTGGCGACGACCCCGGACGAGTACGGCTCGCCGCCCGGCAGGAAGCGGTAGCTCGGGTCGGGGCCAGACAGGAGCGCCGGCAGCGGCGCCGTCACGTCAGCCCTCCGCGGGCAGGCCGAACGCCTGCCGGATGCCGCGGAGCCCATCCTGCTGCGGTGACCAGAGCCTCCCGCTGATCTGGCCGCCGTCCACGATGATGTCCTGGCCCGTCACGAACGACGACTCGTCGCTCGCCAGGAACACCGCCATGTTCGCGATGTCGTCCACCGAGCCGGCGCGCGGGATGGGTTGTTGGGCCGCGAAGCGCTCGGTGAGACCAGCAGCCACCGCGTCGGCCTGGCCGGGGGGAAGCCCGAGCGCCTTCAGGAGGATCCCGGTCACGATCGCCCCGGGCGAGATGCAGTTGACGCGCACGTTGTGCTCGCCGAGCTCCATCGCGACGCACCGCGAGAGCTGCACCACGGCGGCCTTGGCGGCGCTGTAGATCATGGACGACGAGTAGCCGGCCCGGCTGGCGGCCACGCTCGCGTTGTTGATGATGCTGCCCGACCGCTGCCGCATCATGACGGGGGCGGCGTGCTTCATGCCGAGGAGCACGCCGCCGAAGTTCACGGCCATGGATCGCTCGGCGGCATCGAGCGGGATGGACTCCACCCCGCCGCGCGGCCCGGGCCCGCCGGCGTTGTTGAACAGGCAATCGAGCCGTCCGAGCCGGTCGACCGCGAAGGCCACCAGGCGCCGGACGTCGTCCTCGCGCGCGACGTCGGTCCGGACGAAGTGTCCGCGAGGCCCGAGCGCCTTGGCGACGGCCTCGCCCTCGGCCTCCCGGCGCCCCGCGACGACGACTGTGGCGCCCTCCTCGACGAACCGCTCCGCGGTGCGCTTTCCCATGCCGCTCGTCGCGCCGGTGACGATCGCTACCTTGCCTTCGAGCCTGCCCATGCGATGCCTCTCCTTTGACCTCGGTCGATCCGTGGCGCTCAGTGGCCGCTCGGTGATCGTGCCACCGCCCCGCCACGGGCCGCGGGCACGGGGGACATCATACCCTCGGCTGTCGTATCATGCGCCGCGTGAGCCAGGCAGAGCGCCGCCGTCGATGAAGCTCGGCTTCTCCCTCCCCGTGGCGGGCGCGTGGGCGACGCCCGCCAACCAGGTGCGCGTGGCGCAGGAGGCCGAGCGCCTCGGCTTCCATTCGCTCTGGGTGCTGCAGCGACTCCTCTACCCCGTGGTCCCTCAGAACGAGTACCCGCCGATGCCCGGACGCGCGTGGCCCGAGTGCTTCGAGTCCGTCGCCGACCCGATCGTCTCGCTGGCGTTCGTGGCCGGCGCGACGTCGCGCATCCGCCTGGGCACGAGCGTGCTCGTCATGCCCTACTACACGCCGGTCATGCTCGCCAAGCAGCTGGCCACGCTGGACCGCGTCTCGGGGGGCCGCCTCGACGTCGGGCTCGGCGTCGGCTGGTCGCGGGACGAGTACGAGGCGGTCGGCGTGCCCTTCGAGAAGCGGGGCCGGCGCGCCGACGAGTTCCTCGCCTGCCTCAAGGCGATCTGGACCGAGGACCCGGTCGAGTTCCGCGGCGAGTTCTACCAGGTTCCCCGGGCCTTCGTCCGGCCGCGGCCCGTCCAGGTGCCACATCCCCCGATCACGGTGGGGGGCTACGGGATGGCGGCGGTCCGGCGCGCCGTGACCTTCGGCGACGGCTTCAGCGGCGGCAACGTGCCGCTCGAGAGCGTGGCGCCCCTGGTCCAGGCCCTGCGCGACGCGGCCGAGCGGGCCGGGCGCGATCCGGCCCGGCTCCAGGTCGTCTGCCGGGGGACGTTTCAGCCGTTCGACGCCCCGCGGGGCGAGGTGCGCCGGCCCCTCTTCGGCTCGCTGGACGAGATTCGCGCCGACGTGCGCCGGTACGCCGAGCTCGGGGTGACCGAGCTCTTCCTGGAGGCCAACGTCGCGCTCCACGGCTGGCCCGTGGAGCACACGCTCGACATCATGGCGTCCCTCGCCCCCGCCCGCTGCCTTCCCGGCAAATGAGCCCCGAGCCCGCGACGCCGAGCCTCGGTCGCCTGGTCGCCGGCGCGGCGATCGTGACGGGCGGCAGCTCCGGCATCGGCCGGGCGATCGCCGAGGCCCTCGCGGCCGGGGGCGCGCCGGTGGCTCTGGTGGATCTCCTGCCCGAAGGCGGGCGCGACGCCGCCGAGGGCATCGCCCGGTCGGGCGGGCGGGCCACGTTCCTCGAGGGGGACGTGAGCCGCTGGGCCGACGTCGACCGCGTCGTGACGGAGGCCGTGCGGGCCCTCGGCCCGCTCGGGATCATGGTCAACGCGGCGGGCGTCCTCGACGGCTACACCCCGGCCGACCGGATGGCTCCCGCGCTCTGGGAGCGGGTCGTCGCCATCGATCTCACCGGCACGTTCTGGGGGTGCAAGCGCGCGCTGACCGAGCTCCTCCCGAGGGGGCAGGGCCGGATCGTCAACATCGCCTCGGTCGCGGGTCTCGTGGGCTCCGGGGGCGGGCCGGCCTACACCGCGGCCAAGCACGGCGTCGTCGGCCTCACGCGCCAGCTGGCCATCACCTACGCCGGGCAAGGCGTCACGGTGAACGCGATCTGCCCGGGCGCGATCCAGACCAACCTGCGGGCCAACTCCGGCCGGATCCTCGGCCCGGATGCGCCTCCGGTGATGGGCGGCGTCGGGGCGAACGAGGCGGCCATCCGGGCGATCACGCCGGCGGGGCGGCGGGGAACGCTGGGCGAGGTCGCGGCCGCGGCCGTCTACCTGGCCAGCGAGGCCGCGGCCTACGTCACCGGCCAGACGCTCGTCGTCGACGGGGGCTGGACCGCGGCCTGAGCGGCCCGCCCCGGCCGAAACCCGGCGCCGCCCGGGCACGGCGTTGCTAAGATGGAGCCCGGAGCAGGGCCATGCTCGTCAACTGCGTCGCCTACCAGGACGGCAAGCGGCTCGGGGAGATCTCGCCCCGCGAGATCCACGACTACATCGGCCGGCCGGATTGCTTCGTCTGGGTGGCGCTCCGCGACGCGACCGACGCCGAGCTGGAGCAAATGCAGGAGGCGTTCAATCTCCACCCCCTCGCCGTCGAGGACGCCCGTCACGGCCACCAGCGACCCAAGATCGAGGAGTACGGCAGCTCGATCTTCGCCGTGATCCAGACGATCGAGCCGGACGGCGACGACCTCCGGGTGGGCGAGGTGGACGTCTTCGTGGAGCGGAGCTACGTGCTCTCGATCCGGAACCGCAGCGAGCGCGGCTTCGCGGAGGTCCGCGCGCGCTGCGAGCAGGAGCCCGAGCTCCTCCGGCACGGCCCCGGGTACGTGCTCTACGCGCTCATGGACGCGGTCGTGGACCGTTACTTCCCCCTGATCGACGCCCTCGAGGCCGAGCTGGAGGAGATCGAGGGCCGGATCTTCGCGGGCGGGGCCGCGCGCACGCACATCGAGGCCCTCTACGGCATCAAGCAGAAGCTGGTCACGCTGAAGCACGCGGTGGGCCCGACGCTCGAGGCGACGGGCAAGCTCCACGGCGGCCGGGTCCCGCAGGTGTGCGCGGGCATGGGCGAGTACTTCCGGGACGTGTACGACCACCTGTCCCGCCTGAACCAGTCCATCGACGCGATCCGGGACATGGTCACGACGGCCATGTCGGTGCACCTGTCGCTCAGCACCATGCAGGAGAACGAGACGACGAAGCGGCTGGCCGCCTACGGCGCGCTGGTCGCGGTGCCGACGATGATCGCCGGCATCTACGGCATGAACTTCGAGCACATGCCAGAGCTCAGCTGGGGACTCGGGTACCCGCTGACGCTCCTCTCCATGGTGCTGATCGACGTCTATCTCTTCTTCCGCTTCCGAAAGGCCGGCTGGCTGTAGCGGGCGCTTCCCTCCCCGTCCCCCGGCCTCCAAATGACCGCCCGAGGATGATCACGCGACGCGGACTGCTGGTCGGCGCCGGTGCCGGTTTCCTCTGCACGTCGCCCGCCGCAGCGCAGACCGCGGCCAGGACGCCCCGCATCGGCTTTCTCTCTCCCAGCGCGCCCTCGCCGATGTCCGAGGGGTTCCGCCACGGGCTGCGCGACCTCGGGTACGTCGAGGGGCAGAACGTCGTGATCGTCGCCCGATGGGCCGAGGGACGATTCGACCGGCTGCCCGGTCTGGCCGCCGAGCTGGTCCGCGAGAACGTGGACGTCATCGTTTCCCAGGTCACCCAGGCATCCCTGGCCGCCAAGAACGCCACCCGTACGATCCCGATCGTGATGGTGGGCGTTGGCGATCCCGTTGGAGCCGGCCTCGTCCGGAGTCTCTCGCGGCCCGGCGGGAACATCACGGGGACATCCGGCGTCGCTGTGGCCGTGGTCGGGAAAGCCCTGCAGCTGCTCACTGAGGTCGTCCCCCGGATCTCCCGCATGGCGGTCCTCTGGAATCCGGCCAACCCGGTCTTTCAGGCCCAACTGGTGAGCGAGACGGAGGCCGCTGCCCAGGCGCTGCGGGTGCAGCTCCAGTTCGTGGAAGCGCGGAGCCCTGGAGAGCTCGACTCCGCGTTCCGGGCCATATCCGGACAGGGCGCAGGCGCGATCCTCGTCCTCTCCGACCCCGTGTTCACGACCCACCGCGCGCGAATCGTCGAGCTGGTCGCCAAGACCCGTCTACCCGCGATGTACGGGATCAGAGATGCGGCGGAGGCCGGAGGCCTCATGTCCTATGGCCCCGACTACGCCGAGCTGGGCCGGCGGAGCGCGACCTACGTGGACCGGATCCTCAAGGGCGCCAAGCCCGCCGACCTGCCGGTCGAGCAGCCGACCAAGTTCGAGCTGGTCGTCAACCTGAAGACGGCGAAGGCCCTCGGTATCGCCGTCCCGCCCTCCGTGCTCGGTCGCGCGAACACCATCATCGAGTGATCCCCGGCGCGGAACGTCTCGCTCCGCGTTCCCTACCGCGGAGCTTCCCCCGCGCGATGGCAACGATCCGCGCAGCGCGGTGCGCTCGCGGGAGGCTCAGGTCTTGTCCGGCTTCGGTTCGCGCTCGAGACGGAGCGCCGACGAGTTGATGCAGTAGCGCAGGCCCGTCGGCTGGGGTCCGTCGTCGAAGACGTGACCCAGGTGCCCGTTGCAGGCGGCGCAGAGGACCTCTGTCCGCGACATGAAGAAGCTCCGGTCGGTGCGCTCCTCGATGGCGCCTCGCTCGACCGGCTCGTAGAAGCTCGGCCAGCCCGTGCCGGAGTCGAACTTGGTGTCGGAGCTGAAGAGCGCGGTGCCGCAGCCCGCGCAGTGGTAGACACCGGGGTCCTTCGCGTCATGGTACTCCCCGGTGAACGCGCGCTCCGTCCCGTGCTTCCGGAGGACCCGGTACTGCTCGGGCGTCAGGCAATGCTGCCACTCCTGGTCGGTCCGCGAGACCTTGTCCTGGTCAGCCATGGCTGCCTCCTCTACGGGCAATCGCCGAGACGCTTGGCGATCAGCTCCTCCTTGGTCGAGATGGTCTGGCCGCCCACCGTCCCGGAGGAGTCGATCTTGACGGTGTAGCCGCTGTCGGCCTGAGTGGTGAGGATCTGGTTCGACGTGATCTTCCCGTTCGGGAGGACGCACGTCGCCGTGTAGCGAAACGTGTTCCCGGCGCGGTGCGTCTCCGTCAGCTGGCACCCCGCCTTGGCGCTCTGCTCCCGCCCGCGGCGCATGTCCTCGGTCGGGCTCGCGCACGCCTTCCGGGTCACCGTGCTCTTCGGCTGGCCCGTCCCTTCGACGGTACGTGTGAGCTCCCACAACCCCTTGCGGAACGCGGGCAGCTCCTGCGCCCCGGCGAGACACGCGAGCCCCAGCACGGCCGCCCATGCCAGCCCAGCGCGGACCATCCCGGCCCGACGTCCCCGTGCCATGCGCACCTCCCGCGCGTGCCCCATCATATCGCCACCGCGTCACGACTCCGGTCCGTTCCGGTCGACGACGAAGGTCGTGCCGAGCGGCGCGATCGCACTCGGAGGCAGGGCCACATTCGGCACAGGACCGATCTCGATCACGGTCGGACCCTCCTCCGCATCCGGGACGACGTCGACCGCGATGCGCATCGGAGAGCGGGGCCAGCGGAACACGAGCTCGTCGGCTTCCGCCTGTGTGACGGTCCCGCCGAGCGCGCGCTCCCACTGGGTCCGCGCCCGCTCGGCGGAGCGCGCCCGGGTCCTGAGCCCGAGCACCCGGACCGGCGGCGGAGGAGGAGGAGCGGCCGGTCCGGGCGGTACCTCCCACGGCCGCGGGCCGGAGCTGCCGCCGGGCTGCGCCAGCTGCACGACGATCCCCTGGGCTTCCTTCGGGTGGAGATACGCGACCCGCCAATCCGGGTCCGACTCGTCCCGGCCGACCAGCCGGTAACCCTGGGCCTCGGCCCGCGCGGCCGCCTCCGCGAGGCTCGACACCTTGAAGGTCACGTGGTGGATGCCGGGGCCGCGAGCCGTGAGGAATCGGTGGACGAAGCCGTCCGCGCCGGAAGGCTCGATCACCTCGATGCGGCCGCCGCCCTCAAAGCGCCAGCAGGCCCACCGGAATTCGCCGCCGGAGCCACCGGAATCCGCGCGGCCGCCGAGCCGGCCGACGACGAAGCCGGTGGCGTCGGCGATGCGGGCCATCCCGATGGCGACGTGGTCGAGCTTCGTCACGAGCGCGCTCTGCATCGACGGTGTAGTGTACGCCCTGTCCCCTCGGCTATAGTGGTCGGCATGAGCCGCCCACGCGTCGACCTCCGTGAAGAGACCGAGCGGGCCGTCACCGAGCTCGTGGAGTCCCTGCCGGTGGCAGGGACCGCGCCGGCCGAGGGGATCCGCCTGGTGTCCGAGCCCGTGATCCTGGTCACCGGCTTCGAGCCGTTCGGATCTCACGCGGTGAACCCGTCACAGGAGCTCGCGAAGCTCCTCGACGGCCGGCGCATCGGGCGCTGCGCCGTGGCGGGCATGGTCCTGCCCGTCCACCACGCGGAGGCCGCGCGCCACACCTCCGCGCTGCTCGGCGAGCTCCAGCCGGTCGCCGTCGTCCATCTCGGCCTGGCCGAGGGCCGGGCGCGCCTCGGCCTCGAGCGCATGGCGCTGAACGTGATGGACTACCGAATCCCCGACAACGCTGGATACCGCGCCGAGGGCGAGCCCTGCGTCCCGGAGGGGCCGGCCGCGTACTTCGCCTCGCTTCCCCTGCCGGAGATGCTCGCCGCCCTGGTCGGGGAGGGTATCCCCGCCTACGTGTCGAACACCGCCGGCACGTTCCTCTGCAACCAGACGCTCTACCAGACCCTTCACGAGATCGCGATGCGGGAGCTGACCGCTCGCGCGGGGTTCGTCCACCTTCCCCTGCTTCCGAGCATGGTGGCCGCCGCGAATCTCGACCAGCCGAGCATGGACCTCCCGCTGATGCTGCGCGGCGTGGAGACGCTGCTGCGGGTCGTCGCCGAGACCGTGGCCCCGTGACGGCCCTCCGGAAGGGCCGGGCCGTCGCGATCCTCTGGGCCGACATTCCCGCGGCGCGCCGCGGCGATCTCGAGACGTGGGCGACCGGCGAGGCGCTCGCGCCGGCCGATCCCGGGACGGGGGTCCTGGCCGTCGGTCGGTACGCGGGAATCTCGGGCGGGCCAGCGTTCCTCGAGGTGCACGAGCTCTCGAGCGACGATGGAGCCGTCGTGGCGGCGAGCGCGCGGCTCCTGGCGCCGGCGCTCCGCGCGCTCGAGCGGCTCGGCGCGACGATCTGGCCCGGAGGGGCCACCGTGGAGCCAGGGGGGCCGCGCCCCGCGGAAGGCTCGGCGGGCGTCTACGGCCAGATCTTCCCGCCCGGGATCGACGAGCGGGCGGCCGTCCATGGGCCGCCGCCGGTGCTCCAGATCGGGCGCATCGACATCCCGCCCGTGCACGAGGAGGAGTTCAACGAGTGGTACAACACCGACTATCTGATCGGCAACATGTCGGTGAATGGTGTGTACGGGGCGCGCCGCTACCTGAACCGCGCGAGCGGGCCCCGCTATCTCACCATCTACGAGCTCGCCCACGCGGAGGTGAGCCGGCAGCCGGCCTGGGACCGCGCCCGCGCCCAGTCGATCTGGCGCCGCCGGATCGAGCGCCTGTGGACGCACGCGCCGGGCTCGCCCGGAATCTACCGACGGCTGGCCGCTCGCTGACGGACTCCGCCGGGCCGGCGCGAGCGAGCGCACCGGCTCGACCCGCCGTCCGCCTCCCCGCCGCCGAATGACCATCGCGGCCGTCGAGGTCGGCCACTACCGCATACCCCTCCCGGTCGTCCTCTCCGACTCGACGCACGGAGAGATCACCCACTTCGAGCTCGTGACGGCGCGCGTGCGGACGGCCGACGGCGCCGAGGGTGTCGGGTACACCTACACGATCGGCGTCGGGGGCGCGGCGATCCGGGCGCTGCTCGAGGATCTCGGGCCGCTCCTCCTCGGGCAGGAAGCCGAGCGGATCGAGGCACTCTGGCAGCGCATGTGGTGGGGCTGTCACTACGTGGGGCGTGGCGGTCTCGCGGCGTTCGCGATGGCGGCGGCGGACACGGCGCTCTGGGACCTCCGCGCGTGGCGGCGCGGGCTCCCGCTCTGGAAGGTCCTCGGCGGCCACGATCCCCGAGTCCCGGCGTACGCCGGGGGAATCGACCTCCTGTTCCCGCTGGACCGGCTCCTCCGCCAGACCGAGGACAACCTCGCCAAGGGCTTCCGCGCGATCAAGATGAAGGTGGGCCGACCCCGTCTCCGCGAGGACGTCGAGCGGGTCCGGGCCATGCGCGAGCGGCTGGGCCCCGACGTCCCCCTGATGGTCGACGCCAACATGCGGTGGACGGCCGACGAGGCGATCCGCGCCTCGCGCGCTCTGGCGGACCACGACGTCTTCTGGCTGGAGGAGCCGACGATCCCGGACGACCTTCCCGGGCACGTGCGCATCGTGCGCGAGGGCGCGCTGCCCGTGGCTGCGGGAGAGAACCTGCGCACGGTGCACGACTTCAAGCGCTTCATCGACGCCGGCGGCGTCTCGTTCCCGGAGCCCGACCTCTCGAACGTGGGCGGCGTGACCGCGTGGCTCAAGGTCGCCCACGTCGCGGAGGCCCACAATCTGCCCGTCACCTCGCACGGAGTCCACGATCTCCACGTGCACCTCCTGGCCGCCGTCCCGAACGCCTCGTACCTCGAGGTCCACGGGTTCGGCCTCGAGCGGTTCATCGCCCACCCGCTTGAGCTCCGGGAGGGCACCGCGATCGCGCCCGACCGTCCCGGCCACGGGGTCGAGCTCGACTGGAAGGGCCTCGAAGCCCTGCGCGTTACCTGATCGGGGTCGGACGTGGCGCGAGCGGATCGAGTCATAAAGTGAACCCTGGAGCTAACTTGGACACGATGCTATGCGAGGTGGCTCGAAGGCGGTGACGACGGGGTCGGACGACCTGCCCATCGTCGACGCCCACCAGCACTTCTGGGACGTCACCCTCGACAAGCACCCGGGGTTCCGCGCGGAGCCGCCGCTCCCCTTCCGCTACGGGGACACGCGGCCGCTCAGGCGCACCTACCTGCCGGCGGACTACCGAGTCGACACGCGCGGCCACCGGATCGTCGCCACGGTCTACGTGGAGACGGAGTGGGACCCGGCGGACTCCCTCGGGGAAACACGCTGGATAGAGAGCCTCGCGGCCCGAGATGGCCTCCCGACCGCCGTCGTCGCCCAGGCGTGGCTCGACCGGGCCGACGTGGAGGACGTTCTCGCGCGCCAGGCCGCATGCCCGCTCGTCCGCGGGATCCGGCACAAGCCCGCCGCGGCGCCATCACCGGCTTCGGTGGTGGAAGGCGCTCCCGGATCCATGGGCGACCCGCGCTGGCGCGCCGGGTTCGCGCGCCTCGCGCGCCACGGGCTCTCGTTCGACCTCCAGACGCCGTGGTGGCACCTCCGTGAGGCGGCGGCGCTGGCCCGCGCGTTCCCCGACACCCTGGTGATCCTGAACCACACCGGGCTCCCGGCCGACCGGAGCCCCGAGGGCCTCCGTGGCTGGCGCGACGCGATGGCGGCGCTGGCCGCTGCGCAGAACGTCGCGGTGAAGATCTCCGGCCTCGGTGTCCCGGGCCACCCATGGACCGTCGAGTCGAACCGCGAGGTGGTGCTGAGCGCGATCGAGGTCTTCGGCGTCGACCGGGCGATGTTCGCCTCGAACTACCCGGTGGACGGTCTCGTCGCCACCTTCGACACCATCTACGCGGGCTTCAAGACGATCACACGAGACTTCTCGGACTCGGACCGCCGCAAGCTCTTCCACGACAACGCCGTGCGCGTCTATCGCCTGAATCCCCCGGGAGCGCGCCCGAAGGGGTGACGCGGGGCCGCCCGCATGCGTCGCGAGCGCGCCGGGGCGCTGGGCCCGCTCCGTGACACCGGTCGAGCGCGTCAGGGGGCCGGCTCGTACACGCGGGCCGGGCCCGAGCTCCAGCGCTCGACGAAGGTTCGACCTTGCCAGCTCAGGGTGCCCCCGAGCCCGGGCTCGACGACGAGGAGGGCGCACGGCGCGCCCGCAACCGGAAGCGCGAACCGGCGGGAGGCGTTCTGCACCAGCACGTGCTCGATCCTGAGACCGGGGCCGAGACGCGCCCCGAGAAGCGGCCAGAGGGGATACTCCCACCCGTCCCAGCCGAGGACCAGCCCGACGCGCCGGCATCCCATGTCGCCCACCACGCCCGCGGCGGCCTCGTACACGGGCTGGAGCCCGGGGTGATTGCGGAACCGCTGGGCGGCGCGCGGCATCGTGATCACGCTATCCGGCCCGACGAGGGGGCGCGGCCACGTCACCGCGAGGCTCGGGAGCGCGAGAGCGCAGAGGCCGATTCCGCACGCGACGGCGAGCCGGCGATGACGCTCGAGCGCGACCCCGATGAGCGGCGACGCCAGCACGAAGAGCGGCAGGTGCAGGCGGCTGTTCCACGGCTGCCACTTGAGCGCGGCGCAGAACGCGACGGCGCCCGCCGCGCTCATGAGAGCCCACAGCCGCACGGGCATCCCGAACGCCGCGCGCCGCCGCCACACCACCACCCCGGCGACGAGAGCGGCCATGAGATGGAGCGGGTTGCCGACGAAGTCCTCGTGGAGCCGGAACGGCCCCACCCCGAATGTCGGGTACCCCAGGCCGAGGGAGGTCCGGCTGTCGTTCGGGTCGAAGCGCATCGCCCGATGGGCCGCGAGGATCGCGGTCTCCAGCCAGGCGTTGACGCGATCGGACGGCGTGACCGCGTGAAGCGCGGCGTTCCGCATGACGTTCGACGCGAGCGCCCGGGGGTCGGCCGTCGTGTTGACGTACAGCGTGAAGACCGGCGGGAGCACGTCAGGACCGGCCGTCGGGACGGCCTCCCGGGACGGCCCGTCGCCGGGGAGCAGCGGCACGGTTCGGCTGACGTGGCCCAGGTTCAGGGCCACTGCGGACAGTGCCGCGACCCCGATGCACCAGGCGGCGCGTCGACGGCCTAGACGCCATGCGCCGGCCGCAATGACGAGAAGCCACGGCACCGCGAGGAAGGCCACCGGCAGCTTCGTGAGCCCGGCCAGTCCGGTGCCGGCGCCCACGAGGGCCGCCGTGGCCACCGAGGGCGAGGCGCGGAATCGGAGGACCCCGTACCCGAGCGAGAGCATCCAGAAGCTCGCGACCAGGTCGTTCTGGGTGCTGCTGGCCTGGGCGATGGCCATGGGCAGGGTGGCGCAGGCGAGCGCCGCCAACGCGCGGGCCCGGGGGCCGCCCCCGAGCTCGGCGGCGACGATCGCCGAGCCCAGCACGCTGGCCACGAACGCCAGCCACTGCACGAGATTGGCGAGGCGGTCCCCGCCGGTCAGGAGGTAGAGGTGCGTGATCGCGAACTCCGCGCCGGGCCCGAGCCAGAGCTGACGCAGGACGTGCGTCGGGTAGTGCGCCACCGAGCCGGCCTGGCTCCAGTGGGCGACGCGCGGCATGTGGTACGTCATCGAGTCCCACGTGTTCGGCGGCGACAGGAGCGCGATGGCGCCCGTGAGCGTCAGGATGGCCCCGATCACCCAGCGCGCAGCCCGAGACATCGACCCTGCGGACCCCGGCAGCCGTGGCTCAACGCGGTGCCGTCGGAACGCCCACACTCCGACCGCGCCCGCGAGGGCCCAGCTTGCCCCGAGCCAGCCCGGCGTGAGACGGCCGCCCACGCCGAGGCCCTCGGTGATCAAAACCAGCGCCACGCCGGCGAGCGCGGCGCCGACGAAGAGGCCGTGACCGGCCGGATGCGCCATGGGCGTGAGTGTATCCGGTCATCGAAGGCCCGCGCCTCTTGACACTCGATCGACGAGCGTGCTACGCGAGCAGGTAGCGGCTCCGCGTGGTCGGGAACTCTTCCCGACACCGCGCCGTGTGCTTGACGCGCCCTGAGCCGCAGGGATGAGAGGAGAGCGCGATGACGCCAGTCACCATCAACGGCAAGCGACACGACATCGACCTGCCCGCGGACACTCCGCTCCTGTGGGCCCTCCGTGACGAGATCGGGCTCACCGGTACCAAGTTCGGGTGCGGCATGGCGCTCTGCGGCGCGTGCACGGTGCACCTCGACGGCCAGGCAGTCCGCTCGTGCATGACGCCGCTCTCCGCGGCGGCGAACAAGAAGGTCACGACGATCGAGGCCATCGAGGCGGACCAGGTCGGCAAGGCCGTGCAGACGGCGTGGATCGAGATCAACGTGCCCCAGTGCGGCTACTGCCAGGCGGGGCAGATCATGTCGGCCACGGCGCTCCTCAAGCGCAACCCCAAGCCCAGCGACGCCGACATCGACAGCGCCATGGCGGGAAACATCTGCCGGTGTGGCACCTACAGCCGTATCCGCACCGCCATCAAGCAGGCCGCGGGCCTGCAGGGAGCGAAGTCATGAGCCCGCTCACCGCTCGCGATGCCGCGACCAAGGGCCCCGTGGTGATCGCCAACGTGAGCCGGCGAGGGTTCCTGCGGGGGATCTCCGCCCTCGGCGGCCTGGTGCTGGCGGTCGGATATCCGAGACCGGCCCGGGCCGACGACCCGCCCAAGTACGGCGCGGACGGCATGCCCAACGGCTGGGTCGACGACCCGCTCGCCTTCGTCGCCATCGCCGACGACGGCACGGTCTCGATCGTCTGCCACCGCTCCGAGATGGGACAGGGCGTG
Source organism: uncultured Candidatus Rokubacteria bacterium (assembly GCA_963812945.1). Classification (GTDB taxonomy): domain Bacteria; phylum Methylomirabilota; class Methylomirabilia; order Rokubacteriales; family DASRDR01; genus DASRDR01. The sequence goes on from CAWEXD010000008.1 coordinate 1,920,291, forward strand.
CGGACCGGCATGCCGTTGATCGTCGCCGACGAGCTGGAGGCGGACTGGAAGCGCGTGCGGGTCGTCCAGGCCCCGGGCGACGAGAAGCGCTACGGCAACCAGGACACCGACGGCTCGCGCAGCACCCGCCACTTCTTCGACCCGATGCGGCGCTGCGGCGCGGCAGCCCGCGCCATGCTGGAGGCGGCGGCGGCCGCCCAGTGGAAGGTGCCCGTGACCGAGGTGGAGGCGAAGAACCACGAGGTCGTGCACAAGTCGACCGGCCGCCGCCTCGGCTACGGCGCACTGGCCAAGGCCGCGGCCAAGCAACCCGTCCCGGCCCGGGAAACCCTGCGTCTCAAACAGCCTTCGCAGTTCCGCTACATCGGCAAGGGCCAGATCAAGCTGGTCGACGGCCGCGACATCGCGACTGGCAAGGCGCAGTACGGCATCGACACGCGGCTCCCCGACATGCTCTACGCCGTGATCGCGCGGCCGCCCGTGTACGGGGGCAAGGTGGCGAGCGTCGACGACAGCGAGGCGCTCAAGGTCCCGGGAGTGGTGCGCGTCGTGCAGATCGAAGGGAGCCCGGCCCCGGCCGAGTACCATCCTCTGGGCGGCGTCGCCGTCATCGGGCGCAACACCTGGGCGGCCATGCAGGGCCGGAAGGCGCTGAAGATCCAGTGGGACGACGGCCCGAACGCGGGGTACGACTCGGCGGCCTTCAAGGCGAAGCTCGAGGAAGCGGCGCGCAAGCCGGGGAAGGTGGTGCGCGACGACGGGAACTTCGATACGGGCGTGGCCGGCGCCGCGAAGCGGCTGAGCGCCGAGTACTACCTTCCCCATCTCGCGCACGCCACCATGGAGCCGCCGGCGGCCGTGGCGCGCATCGTCAACGGCAAGTGCGAGGTGTGGGGCTGCTTCCAGTCTCCCCAGGCCGCCCGCGACATGGTCGCAAAGCGGCTGGGCCTGTCGGCGGCGGACGTGACCGTGCACGTCACGCTCCTCGGCGGGGGGTTCGGACGGAAGTCGAAGTGCGACTACGGGATCGAGGCGGCGGTGCTGTCGAAGGCGATGGACGGCAAGCCGGTGAAGGTCACGTGGACCCGGGAGGACGACCTGCACAACACGTACTTCCACACGGTGTCGGTGGAGCACCTCGAGGCGGGCGTCGACGCGCGGGGCAAGCCGGTCGCATGGCTCCACCGGAGTGTCGCCCCGACGCTCATGTCGACCTTCGACGCCGCCGCCAGCCGGGAAGACCCCCTGGAGCTCGGAATGGGCGTGATCAACGTCCCGTTCGCGATTCCCAACGTCCGCATCGAGAACCCGGAGGCCACCGCTCACACGCGAATCGGCTGGTTCCGCTCGGTGTCGAACATTCCCCACGCGTTCGCGGTCCAGTCGTTCGTCGCCGAGCTCGCCGCCGCGGCGGGGCGGGACCAGAAGGAGTACCTGCTGGACGTCATCGGCCCGGCGCGCTGGATCAGCCCCGGGACCCTGAAGGACACCTGGAACCACGGCGAGAGTCCCGAACGGTACCCCATCGACACCGGCCGGCTCCGGCGCGTGGTGGAGACGGCGGCGCGCGAGGCCCGGTGGGGCCGAGCGATGCCGAAGGGTCGCGGGCTGGGCATCGCCGCCCACTACAGCTTCGTGACCTACGTGGCGGCGGTCGTGGAGGTCGCCGTCGACGACAAGGGGGCGCTGACGGTCCCGCGGGTCGACATCGCCGTCGACTGCGGCGCGAGCATCAACCCCGACCGCGTTCGCGCCCAGATGGAGGGCGCCTGCGTGATGGGCCTCGGTATTGCGACGTCGTCGGAAATGAGCTTCAAGGCCGGCCGGGCCGAGCAGGGCAACTTCAACACCTACGAGGTGACCCGCATCACCGGCGCGCCGCGGGAGATCCGCGTGCACATCCTCCCCGGCGACTACGATCTGCCGCTCGGCGGCGTGGGCGAGCCCGGGGTGCCGCCGATCCCGCCCGCCCTCTGCAACGCGATCTTCGCGGCGACCGGCAAGCGCATCCGGCGCCTGCCCATCCGCGATCAGCTGAAGGCGTGAGCGCGTAGCGTAACCGCGCGCTCGATCCGCCGTCTCTCCGCCCCCGGCGGCCCGCATGGCGGCCGCCGGGGGTCACCCTCCGCCGGCCGCGTCCGCATCCGCCCGTCCGCCCACCGCTCTGGAGCGGGAGAAGTAGATCGCGGATCGTCGTCGCTACGAACAACTTTCGTTTCGCGGCGCCCTATTGCGGAGCGTGGGCGGCCGGGTAGACTGAAGCGGCTGTTCGGGGCCGCCGACGCTTCCGCTCCCCGACGACCGGAGGACACGAGCCATGCCGGACCCCGCCCTGGCATTCGAGCCCATCACCGCGCTCGCCGCGAAGATCCGTGCCGGCACGCTCAGTCCGGTCGCCTTGACCGAGGCGCTACTCGAGCGGATCGCGGCCCTCGACGGCCGCCTGCACGCCTTCATCGCGGTGACGCGCGAGCGCGCGCTCGCCGAGGCGCGCGCGGCCGAGCTCGCCCTCCGGGGCGGCCAGGACCTGGGTCCGCTCCACGGAATCCCCTACGCCGCGAAGGACCTCTTCGACGTCCGGGGCGTGGCGACGACGGCGGGCACCCGGCTCCTGGCCGGCAACGTGGCGCGCGAGGACGCGACCGTGGTGCGGCGCCTCGCGGGCGCCGGCATGGTCCTCGTGGGCAAGACCTACACGGTCCAGTTCGCCTTCGGCGGGGTCGGCATCAACCACGACCAGGGAACGCCGCACAATCCCTGGCACGCCACCCCCCACGCACCGGGCGGCTCGTCCAGCGGCTCGGCGGTCGCCGTCGCGGCGGGGCTCGTCCCGATGGCGCTCGGGAGCGATACCGGCGGCTCGGTTCGCCTGCCGGCCGCCCTCTGCGGCACCGTCGGGCTCAAGACGACGGTGGGCCGCGTGAGCCGCGCCGGCGCCTATCCCCTCAGCTTCACCCTGGACTCGGTCGGACCGCTCACGCGGACCGTCGAGGACGCCGCGCTCGTCTACCAGGCGCTCCAGGGCGTCGACCCCCGCGACGAGACCACCGCCGGCGTGGCGCCGCACGACGCGCTCGTCCGGCTCGAGGACGGCGTGCGCGGGCTCCGGCTGGCGCTGCCCGAGACGCTCTTCTTCGACGACGTCGACCCGGAGGTCGAGCGCGCGGTGCGCGAGAGCGCCGACGTCTTCCGCTCGCTCGGCGCATACGTCGAGAGCATGAAGGTCCCGGAGGCGGCGGAAGCGATGTCGGAGCAGAAGCGCGCGTTCGCCATCGCGGCCGAGGCCTGCGTCTACAACGCCCGCTTCCTCGACGACCACTTCGACGAGCTCGATCCGGTGGTGGCCCATCGGATGATCGGGGGACGGAAGCTCTCCGCCCCGGACTACTTCGGTCTCATGCGCCAGTGGGTGGAGCTGCGGAGGCGCCTTGCCGCCCGGCTCGCGGACATCGACGCCCTCCTGGTGCCGACCACCCCCCTGCCCGCCGCGCCCGTGGCCGAGATCGACCGGACGCCAGAGTCCTACGCCCAGTGGAACGGCCGCTACCTCCGCAACACCGCCGTCGGGAACATCCTGAACCTCTGTGGCGTGTCGCTCCCGTGCGGCTTCACGCGGGACGGGCTTCCGATCGGTCTGATGGTCTACGCGAAGCCGTTCCAGGAGGACGTGGCGCTCCGGGTCGCACGGGCCTACGAGCGGGCGACCGACTGGCACCGGCGCCGGCCCGACCTCACGTGGGCGATCGGCGAGCCGCGCCACTGACCTCGGCCCGGGACACGACTTCGAGGCGAACGCGACGTGACGATGAGGCTCGCGGGCAAGGTGGCGCTGATCAGCGGCGGCGCGCGGGGCATGGGCGCGAGCGAGGCGCAGCTCTTCGCCCGGGAAGGCGCGCGAGTCGTCATCGGCGACATCCTCGAGGCCGAGGGCCGGGCGATCGAGACCGACATCCGGGCGGCGGGGGGCGACGCCCTCTTCGTCCGGCTCGACGTCACCGACGAGGGTGACTGGGACCGCGCCGTCACCCGGACGGTCGAGCGCTTCGAGCGCCTGAACGTGCTCGTGAACAACGCCGGCGTGGGCGCGCCTCCCAGCCGAATCGAGGACACGACCCTCAAGGACTGGGATCACGTCATGGACGTGAACGCCAAAGGCGTGTTCCTCGGCACGAAGGCGGTCATCCCCGCCATGCGCCAGGCTGGCGGCGGCTCGATCGTCAACATCTCGTCCCAGCTCGGTCTCGTCGGAACTGACAACAGCAGCCCGCAGTACCAGGCCTCCAAGGGCGCCGTCCGGCTCCTGACCAAGGCGACGGCCATCCAGTACGCGCGCGAGGGCATTCGCGCGAACTCGGTCCACCCCGGACCCATCGTGACCGCGATGACCGAGCGGCGGCGCGCCGATCCGGAGCACTACGGGCGCATGCTGTCCCGCATCCCGCTCGGCCGGTTCGGCGAGCCCGACGAGGTCGCCTACGGCGTGCTCTACCTGGCCTCGGACGAATCGGCGTTCGTGACCGGGAGCGAGCTCGTCATCGACGGAGGATGGACGGCCCAGTAAGCGCTCCCTACGGGCCGCCCCCGACGAGACCGTGCCCGCGAGCCCCTGGAAGGTCCTCCGCCCCGCCGAGCCGGGCCGGAGCTATCTCGTGCTCCTCTCGTTCCTGCCGCTCCGCCGGTTCCGGGACCTTCCGGCGTTCATGCGCCACGACCTCGGCATCACCCGGCAGCTCGCGAACGCCCGGGGGTTGATCGGCTACTCCAAGCTCGGCCGGCCCTGGGCCAAGCGATTCCTGGACACTGTCCGCGTGGGAGGACGAGGCCGCGCTCGCGGAGTTCGTCGGGAACGGGGCGCATGTGGTCACCATGGCCGCGCTGGCCCCCCGCATCGGGGCCACTCGCTTCGTGCGCTGGACGCTCCCGGGACGGGCGCTGCCGCCGAGCTGGGACGACGCACTCCGCCGCTGGGCGGCCCTCGACTAGCGGCGCACTCCCTGGACTACGGTCCCGGCGGCCCGAGGGCCCGGGCCCGCTCCAGAAACAGCCGGTTCACCGGGCTGTGGGGCTTCAGCCCGAGGCGCTCCTGCGCGAGCGCCTCGGCCAGATCGGTCAGCCCGCCGCGCACCGCGGCCTCGGTCAGGGTCCAGTCGATGACGTCGCGCTGGGCGTGACTCCCGCCGAACCGGTTGACGATGTGCCGGGCGCCGTGAAGCGTCTCCGCCGCGCGCCTGTAATCTCGGCGCCAGAAGGCCGCGAACCCCTCGATCAGCGGCAGCGCGACCTCTCGCGCCCAGCCACCGGCGTCCGTGTCACCCGCCCCGCTCGCTCGAAGCGCCGCGGTGACGCGCTCGATCTCCCTCTCGCGCCCGGCGCCGAGATGGGCCATGACAGCGTGCCAGTCGTTGAACGGATAGAGCTGGCCGTCGGCGTGCTGGTCCCAGGCGTGGGAAAGCTCCTCCCACCGCCCGCCCACGTCGTGGCCGCAGAGCGAGAGCCGCCAGAGGAGGGCCGAGGCGTCGAGCAGATCGAGCGCGACCGTGCTGCGGCTTCCGCGCACCGGGCCGTCGTAGAGACGGAAGACCTCGTCCGCCTGTCCGAGGTCGAGGTGACAGAGCGCGCGGTGCCACCAGTTGTGGACCTTGAAGAAGTTGTCGTCGCCGGACCAGTAGGGCTCACGGGCGATCATCCAGCCGATGCCGTCCTCGGCGCGCCCCTGCATCTCCATGACGTGCGCCACCGCATGGTGGGCCCAGCAGTCGAGCGGATCGGTCGCGATGGCCTCTCGCCCCATCGCCTCGGCCCGCGCGTAGTCCCCGGTCTCCTCGAGGCCGAAGGCGTACATGCCGAGCACGATGCCGTGGCCGGGCACGCTGGCGGACCAGTGGGGCAGAGCGCGGGCGATCCGGTCGCGCAGGTCGCGCGCGTTGGCGCGGAAGAAGTCCATCGTGTGCCCGGACTGGAGCGCGAGCAGGTCCCGCGGGTAGCGGACGTTGTGGAAGTCCATCGCCACGGCGGCCGCGACCCAGTTGCGCTGGACGAGGAGGCGCAGGACGGCGACGTGCGACCGCTCGCGGTCGTCGGCCGGAAGGTCCCGGACGTGGTCCAGGATCTTGGCGAGCTCCGCGGCCGCCCCCGGCTCGGTGGCGAGCCCGTAGAGATGGGCCTTCAGGAGGTGGGCCATGACGAAGGCGGGCGCCTCCGCGATGGCCCGGTCGGCGGTGGCCAGCGGGTCTCCCCGGTAGACGTTCAGCTCGCGCAGGGCCTGATCGAAGTGCTGAACGGCGGCCGGCGTGGCGCCGGACACCGCATTCCCCTGGCGGTCGGTGACCATCGCACCCCCCCTTCCGTTCCCGAGTTTCTGGCGTGCGTACAGCATTACCCGGGCACGGGCGGTGCGCAACGTGGTTCGCCGGGAGCGCCGGCCGAAGGGGACACTGAGCCCCCCGGGGTCGGCCGGCGCCCCCGAAGGCTATCCGCTCAGGCCTGACGCCACTCGCGAATCTGCGCGGCGTGCTCCTGATAGTGACCGCCCGCGACGCCGTCCACGAGTCCCGGCGCGGTCTTGCCCTCGGCGAACTCCTCGTCGGGGAGACGCGCGGCGGCTCGGACGAGCTCGCGATGGGAATGCTCCAGCTCGTCGAGAAGCGCGGCCGGCGTCAGCCCGCGACTGGCGGCCACGAATCGGGCGTTCCAGGCGTCGCCGTCGTCGTACGCGCCGTCGGCATAGGGCGCCTCGCCCCGACCAAGCCGTGCGAGGGCCGGGATCATCTCCCGATGCCAGCCCGTGAGGTGGGCGACGATGTCACGCACGCTCCACGTTCCGAACCACACCTCGCGCATCTGGCCATCGTCGAGCCCCTTGATGGCCGCCTTCAGCCCGTCGTACTCCTGCTCCGCCCGTTGCAACAGCTCCTGCTTGGCTCCCATGGCGCCCGCCTCCCGGTGAGAGTGTGTGGATCGTCCGCACCCTCATGACACCGGAGGGGGCATGCCGTGAAAGCCCGGGGCGTCAGCCTGGCCCTCCGCGCGCCGTCCGGAAGGCCCTGGCGAGCCGCGCGCAGGCCGCAGGGGGTCAGGCCTTGATTTCCAAACAATTCCTGGCGCGGCGCGTCGAAGTGTATGGAAGTCAAGGCCTGACCCCAATAAGATGGCGCCGTGAGCCAGGCGTTCGCGTGCCAGACCGCCCGCCGGCGGCGCATCGAGGCCGGTGATGGTCTCGGCCTCCACGCGCTCGAGTGGGGCCCGACGGGCCGGTCCGGCACGCTCCTCCTTCACGGGGGCGCCGCGCACGCGCACTGGTTCGACGCCGTCGCCGCCACCCTGGCCGAGCGCCGTCACGTCGTGGCCCTCGACCAGCGCGGACACGGCGAGAGCGAGTGGGCGCGCCCTCCCGCCTACGCCACCCAAGACTTCGCCCGCGACCTCGTGACGGTCCTCGATGGGCTCGGCTGGGGGACGGCGGTCCTGGTCGGCCACTCGATGGGCGGCCACAACGCGATCGCGTGTGCGGCCTGGCACCCGGATCGGGTCCGGGCACTGGTCGTCGTCGACTCCCGGCCGGCGATCCCGGCGGAGCGGCTCGCCCAGATGAAGGAGCGCGGCGTGCGGCCTCCCCGCCGGCACGCGACCGTCGAGGCGGCCGTCGCCGCGTTCCGGCTCCTCCCGCCCGACACGACGGCGGATCCTGCGCTCCTCGCCCACCTGGCCCGCGAGAGCGTCGCCTGGCAGGACGGCGCCGTCAGCCTCCGATTCGACCCGGCCTGCTACGCGGCGCGCGAGCCCGTCGACGGCTGGCCGCTGCTCCGGGAGATCGTCGCCCCGACGCTCGTGGTCCGCGGGGAGCTGAGCCCGATCCTCCCCCGGGCGATGGCCGAACGCCTCTCCGGCGAGGTCCGTGGCGCGCGACTCGTCGAGGTGCCGGGCGCCTACCACCATCTGGTGCTCGACCGCCCCGAGGCCTTCGCCAAGGCGCTCCTGGAGTTCCTCGGCGATCTCGACGCGCGCGAGGCGGGTGCGAGCGCGCCCCGCTGGCCGGCCGTCTCGTGACGGCGCGACGCCCATGAGAGCCGGCGGCCGGCCGCGGAAGGTCTACGTCGTCACCGCGCCGGCGGCGATCAGCGGGATCTACGACACGTGGGAGGAATGCCGGGCCGCCGTGTCCGGGGTGGCGGGCGCGCGCTACCAGGGCGTGTCGAGTCGCGCGGTCGCGGAAGCGATGCTCCGCGGCGAGGGCCTCCGGCTCGAGCCCGGAAGCTACGCCTTCGTCGACGGCAACGCCATGGGCGGGATCGGCGTGGTCCTCGTCGAGTTGGGTCCGTCGGGGCCGCCCTCGGTCCGCGAGCGCGCCACGACGGTGTACGAGGTTTTCGGGGGCGCCGGCATCCCGGGGCTCGACACCCGCCCGAAGATCACGGCGGCGACCGATGGCCTCCAGAACATCCTGGCCGAGCTCGGCGGCCTCTACGCCGCGCTGAAGGCGGCCCCGGCGGGCTCCACGCTGACCGTGGTCCACGACTACGAGGGCGTGGGCGCGTGGCCCGAGGGGCGGTGGAAGGCGAAGAACCCGATCGTGGCCGAGGTGGTGGCCGCCTGCCGGGGTCTCATCGAGGCGGGCGGGCTCCGCGTGACGTTCCGCCACCAGCGAGGCCACGAGTCGACCTTCGCCGGACGGAACGACTTCGCCAAGTACAACGCCCGAGCGGACAAGCTGGCGACCGACGCCGCCCTGCGCCTCGACTGAGGCAAACTGGCCCACCAGGGCCGACGAGGACACGACATGGAGCCGATGGCGACGATAGTGATCCAGCGCATCCAGCGAACGCACGGCTGGCTACAGAAGGCGGCGGCCGATCTGCCAGACGAGGACTTGGCGCGGGGATTCGCCATGACGGCCCCGCCAGTCGGCTGGCATCTCTGGCACATCGCCCGATGGGCGGATCGCTTGCAGGCCAGTTTCCCGAACCAGCCGTTTGGAGCCGCCCGCTTCTGGGACCCTGACCGGCAGATCTGGTTTCGCGATCGGCTCAGCAGTCGTTGGGGGCTGGAGCCAAAGACGCTGGGTCATCTCCAGACGGGGGTCACCATGACCGCGGAAGCGGCCCTCGCGTTGCCGGCCCGCGTGCCGGGGGAGGCCTTGCGTGCATATGCCCGCCAGGCATTCGGGGCGGTGGACGCCGCCATCCAGGAACTGAGCGGCGCGCAGCTCACCGAAGGGCGCAATTCCATCCTGGAGGAGGGCCACGAGACGGCCGAAGCGGCCGGTCCCGAGACGACGGTCTCCGCCGACCTCGGCTTCCATCTGTCGCACGCGAGTCGCCATCTCGGATGCATCGAGGCGCTGCGGGGCCTCTTCGAAAAGCCCGGGTCGGCAACGATGTAGCCGCCCTGCGCTTCGGCTGATCGATCCCGGTCAGGCCCGGATCTCGACCTCCGCCTCGATCTCCACGGGAATGCCGAACGGCAGCTCGGCCATGCCGACCGCCGAGCGCACGTGCTGCCCCGCCTCCTGGCCATACAGCTCGAGGATCAGGTCCGAGAAGCCGTTGATCACCCCGGGTTGCTGGCGGAACCCCGGCGCCGAGTTGACCATCCCGAAGACCCGCAGCCAGGCGGTCACGCGATCCAGATCGCCCAGCTCCCGCTGAAGGCTTCCGAGGATGGACAGCGCCGTGAGGCGCGCCGACTCGTAGGCCTGCTCCGGCGTGACCTCGGCCCCGACCTTCCCGAAGGGCCCCGCGAGGCTCCCGTCCGGGTGCTGCGGCCCGTGCCCGGCGACGTAGGCGCGGTTGCCGCGCACCCGGATCCACGAGAACGGCACCCGGACTCCGGCGGGCACCTTCACGGGTGCCGGGAGCACCAGGCCCTTCGACGCGATCTTCCGCTCGACGTGCATGAGGCCAACCTCCGTGCGCGGTGTGCCGAGGGACGATCACCATCGGCGACACGGTCGGCCCGCTTGCCCGCCCCGCCGGCAACGATGATAGCAGGGCGGTCACCTGCCCCTCGGCCGCGGAGCCCCCGCTTGACGCGCCTCTCCGGCCGGTGATACGAGGAAGGCCGGCGCGAACGGCGCGCCCGAGGAGGCTCCCATGTGCTTCGACCAGGATTCGAGACCGCCCATCACTCCGATCGCCGGTGGCGCGACGGACGCGCGTGACTTCACCCTGGTGTCGGCCGACGGCACGCGCTTCGCCGCCTACGCGGCGCGCGCGGCGCGCCCCACCGGAGCGGGCATGCTCGTGCTGCCCGACGTGCGCGGTCTCCATACCTACTACAAGGAGCTGGCTCTCCGCTTCGCGGAGGTCGGCGTCGACTCCGTGGCGATCGACTTCTTCGGCCGCACCGACACGACCGGCGACCGCAGCGACGCCTTCGAGTACCTCCCGCACGTGGGCCAGACCACGCCAGCGACGCTTCAGGCCGATGTCGCCGCTGGCGTGGCACACCTCCGCTCCAAGGAGGGCGGCCAGGTTCGCGCGCTCTTCTCGGTCGGCTTCTGCTTCGGCGGGGCCCTCGCCTTCCACCAGGCGGCCAGCGGTCTCGGCTACGCGGGCGTGATCGGCTTCTATGGCTGGCCGCTCGGGCTCCCGCGCTGGCCCGACCGCCCGAAGCCCATCGACGCGGCCCCGCGCTTCCGGAGTCCGGTGCTGGCGATCTACGGCGGGGCCGACCCGGGCATCCCCGCGGCCGCGGTCTCGGAGTTCGACCAGGCTCTCGCGCGGGCGGGCGTCACGCACGAGTCCGTCACGTACGACGGCGCGCCGCACAGCTTCTTCGACCGGAAGCAGACGGAGTTCGCCCAGGACTCGGCGGACGCGTGGCGGCGGGTCCAGGCGTTCGTGCGGGCGCACACCCCCTCCGCCTGAGAGCGGGCGCGCGGCGAGGGCGTCAGAGGCGGGGGACGACGTCGGCGACCAGGGTCTCGAGCTGCTCGAGCTCGTCGAAGACCGGATTGAGCATCACGAGCCGCGCGCCGGCGTCGACGACCTCGCGGAGTCCCGCGGCGCACTGGTCGGCCGAGCCCCACACCGAGACCTCGGCGGCCAGCTGCGGGCGCCCGTAGAAGGCGCCGAAGTACTCGGCGAGGCGGCGCCCCGCACGCTCCCGGTCCCGGTCGACCGCCACGTAGACGCGCTTGCCGACGTCGATCGTCACGGGGTCCCGCCCCGCCTCCGCGAGAAGGCCCCGGAGCAGCTCGACCTCCTGCGCGAACGTCGCCGTCGACGCGGACCCGGCCCCCATGAAGCCGGCCGCCCAGCCAACGGCGCGGCGGAGCGCGTCCGGGTGATGGCCGCCGAGCCAGAGCGGTGGGTGCGGCCGCTGGACCGGCTTCGGCTCCATGGCGGCGTTCTCGAGCTGCCAGAACTCGCCCGCAAACGTCACGCGCGGCTCGGTCCAGAGGGCCCGCATGAGCCGGAGCCCCTCGTTGAATCGCGCCACGCGCCGCGCGGCCGTGATGCCGTACGCCGGGTAGACCTTCGGGTTCCCGCCGAGGCCGATCCCGACGTCGAGCCGGCCGCCCGAGAGCTGGTCCAGGGTCGCGAGGCTCTTGGCCAGATGCACGGGACTCCGGAGCGGCGTGAGCAGGACCGCCGTCCCCAGCCGGATGCGCTCGGTCAGCGCCGCGGCCCACGTCAGGCACTCGACGGGCTCGAGGCTCGGGATCGACCCCAGGACCTGCTCCACGACCCACGCGCTCTCGAAGCCGAGCGCCTCCGCGCGCTCGAGGAAGCGCCGCATCCCGGCCCGGTCGATCCCGCCCGTGGTCCAGGCCTGGGGAATCCCCACCGCCAGCCGCACCCGCGCCATGGGGTCAGACCCTACCGCGGCCCACTCGGGCGCGTCACCGCCGCTCCCGGGCCGGACTCGAGCTCGTCCAGCCGTGAGAGGGCAAGCCCGAGCGCCAGCGCGGAGCTGACGTCGGTCACGTAGCGCGGCGCCGCCGCCCGCAGATCCTGCCGCAGCTCGTCAACGGCGACCGGAACCACCTCGATCTCCTCGAACTCGTCGGGGTCGGGTGAGCCCACGCGCTCGACGCCCCGCGCGAGGAAGAAGTACCCGCGAGCACCGGAGAGGCTCGGGAACACGAGGTAGGCGCCCAGCGGCTCGAAGGCCCCCCCGTCGTGGCCGGTCTCCTCCCGCAGCTCCCGGCGCGCCGCCGCCGCGGGCGTCTCGCCCGCCTCGATGAATCCCGCCGGCAGGGTGTAGGCGACGTCCCCCGAGCCGTGCTTGTACTCGCGCGAGAGCAAGACGGTGCCGCCCGGCGTGACCGCGACCGTCATCGCGAAGTCCCGGAGCTCCATGAAGTACATGTCCGGCGAGAGCCGGCCGTCCGGCAGCCGGCAGCGGTCGCGCCGGATGGAGAGGAACCCCGAGCGGAACGCCCAGGTCGACTCGACCGGCTGCCAGCGCCCGACGCGGCTCGCTGGCCGGTCTACGGATTCGGAGCTCATCGGTCGAGCTTCCCGCCGGACGCGCCCCCCGGCCGCTTCGCGCGTCGCGCACCGGGACGTCGTCGCGCGTCGCGTGGTCGCATGGGCGCCATCATACCCCGGGCCTTCACCCGCTGCGCACCTTCGAGGTCGCACGCCGGCCGATCGTGACACCGAGGCGCCGTGGTCTTGACGCTCCCACGGGCCCCTGCGATAGTCGCGAGCGGAACACCATGAAGATCGTCGCCGTCGACAGCGTCGTGCTCGCCGTCCCGACGCCCCGGCCCATGTCGCTCGAGTTCCGCGAGCATCGGCTCGTCGTGGCGCACGTCCACACCGACGAGGGCGTGTCGGGGCTCGGGTACAGCCTCGCCTTCGGAGGTGGTGGCGCCGAGGCCATTCAGGTGTACCTCGAGACTCGCCTCGCGCCGCTGCTCGTGGGCGAGGACCCGAGGCTGGTCGAGCGGCTGTGGGAGCGAATGTTCCGCGCCGACCGCGGCATCCGGCGCCTGGGAGTCGCCGCGTACGCGCTGTCGGCGCTCGACATCGCGCTGTGGGATCTCGCCGGGAAAGGGGCGGGGCAGCCACTCTACCGGATGTGGGGCGGCGTCACCGACCGCGTGGCGGCCTACGGAAGCGGCGGCTGGCCGGCGTACCGCGTGGAGGAGCTGGTCGAGGAGGCGCAGCGCTACGCCGCCGCCGGCCTCCGCTACTACAAGCTGAAGGTCCACCATCCGGACCCGCGGGAGAACCGGCGGCGCGTCGAGGCGGTCCGCCGGGCGCTGGGCGACGGGATCCGGCTGATGGTCGACGTGAACCAGAAGCTCGACGTGCTCGGCAACCTCCGGCTGGCGGCCGCCCTCGAGGAATTCGACCTCGTCTGGTACGAGGAGCCGGTGCTGGCCGACGACATCGCCGCCTGCGCCGAGGTGGCGCGCGCGATCCGCATCCCCGTCGCGACCGGCGAGAACCACTACACGCGCTTCGAGTTCCGCGAGCTGTGCGAGCGGCGGGCAGCTCGGTACCTGATGCCCGACGTCTGCCGGGCGAACGGGTTCAGCGAGACCCTGAAGATCGCCCACCTCGCGGCCGCTCACCAGCTGCAGGTCTCGCCGCACGTCGTCCACGAGCTGTCGGTCCACGTCGCGGGCGCGCTCGCGAACGGGTTCCTGGTCGAGTACATGGACTGGATGCCGCCCGACCTCTTCGTCGACGTGCCGCGCCCGGACCCGGCCGACGGCCTCGTCCGGATCCCCGACCGGCCCGGCCACGGGATGGCGCTCGCCCCCGACGCCGAGCGGAAGTACCGCCTCCGCTGAGCGGGGCCGTGGCTGACAGCCGGGAAGACGGGCGCCAGCGGATCGTCCGCTGGGACGACCAGGCGGGCAGCATCGAGGCCGCCGGCCGCCTCACCGGGCTCGCCTTCCTCGAGGCGATCCGCGACGGCCGGCTCCCGCCCGCGCCGGTCAGCCAGCTCATGGGGTTCGCGCTCACCGAGGTCGAGGCGGGCCGCGCGGTCTTCGAGTGCGAGCCGTCCGCGTCGCACTACAACCCGATCGGCTCGGTGCACGGCGGGATCATCAGCACGCTGCTCGACTCGGCGCTCTCCTGCGCGGTCCACTCCACCCTGCCCGCCGGCACCGGCTACACGACGGCGGAGCTCAAGGTGAACTTCGTGCGCCCGGTCGTCACCGGCACGGGCCGCCTGCGCTCGGAGGGCCGCGTCATCCACGCCGGCAGCCGCCTGGCGACTGCCGAGGCCCGGCTGACGGACGCCAGCGGCAAGCTTTTCGCGCACGCCACCGGCACCTGCCTCGTGTTCACCGCCCGGTGACCGTGTCCGGCGGCCAGCTCCAGGCCCTGGCGGCCGGCTTCGCCGTCCTGTTCGTCGCGAGCGGTGTCAACTTCGCCTTCGGAGTCCTCTTCAAGCCGATCCTGGGCGAGTTCGGAGTCGACCGATCCACGCTCGCGCTCGCCGCCACGGCCAGCTTCCTCGTGAGCGCCCTGAGCCAGCCCGCATTCGGTGACCTGGTCGATCGGTTCGGGCCGCGTCGTGTGATCCTCGCCTCGATGGCCGTCATGACGGTCGGGACCGCGCTCGTGAGCCGGGCGGGCGGGCCGTGGCAGTTCATCGCGCTCTACGGCGTCGCGATTGCGGTCGGCTACACGGGGTGCGGGATCCTGGCGGTCTCGATCCACGTCCGCCGCTGGTTCCCCGTGGAGCGCGGCTTCGTCTCGGCGCTCGTCGCCTGCGGGTTCTCGTTCGGCTACCTCGCGCTCACGCAGGTGGCGGCCCGCTCGGCCGCCGCCGTCGGCTGGCGCCAGACGTACCTCCTCCTGGCGGCCATCCTCGGCGTCGCCCTCGTGGCCTTCGTCTTCCTGCTACGCGACGCTCCCCCCGGCCAGGTGCCGCCCGGCGATGCCCCGCCTCGCGGCGCCTCGTCGTCCGGAACCCCGGCGAAGTCCGCAGCCCTTGACCGGCGAGCCGCGCTGACGACGCCCGCCTTCTGGGCCATGACCGTGGGCCTGATGGGGTGCGGGTTCACCGACTTCCTGATGACCACCCACCTGGCGCCCTACGCGACCGACCTCGGGATGACGCCGGCGGTGGCCGCCAACGCGATCAGCATCCTGGCAGCGGCCAACGTCGCCGGCCTCCTAGTCGCCGGGACCGTGGCGGCCCGGGTCGGCACCCGCGCGGCGCTCGTCCTTACCTACTCGATCCGGGCGGCCGCGTTCTTGTATCTCCCGCTCGTCCGCGAACCCTGGCAGCTCTACGTCTTTGCAGGGCTGTTCGGGGCAACGTTCTTCACGACGGCGCCCTTGTCCTCGACGCTGGTGGGCCAGCTCTTCGGCCCCGCCCATCACGGCGCGCTCTTCGGCGTGGCAAACCTCTTCCACGGCGTCGCGGGCGCTCTCGGCGCCTACGCCGGCGGGCTCGTCTTCGATCTCACAGGGAGCTACCGGCCGATCTTCCTCCTGGCCGCGCTCATGGTCGTCGGGTCGGCCGCGGTCACGTCCTTCGCTCGCGAGGTTCGCGCTCGACGCTGGAGTCTCGCCCCGGTACAATAGTCTCCGGGGTCTCAGAGGTTCCTAAGGTCTGAGCGTTCGTCCACACACAAAGGAGCGACGGTGAGGAACAACAGCGCGAAGCGGAAGCTGGCGGCCGGGAAGCCGGTGAGCGTCGTGGCCCCGACGTACACGGCCCCGGGGCTCGTCGAGCTGCTCGGCCGTCAGGGCTACGACGTGATCTTCATCGACACCGAGCACGGACCCCCGAGCTGGGACGCCGTCGAGGACATGGTCCGCGCGGCCGAGCTGTGCGACGCCACGCCGATCATCCGGGTCCAGAGCCACGACCCGTCAACGATCACCCGCGCCCTCGATCGCGGCGCGGGGGGCGTCCAGATCCCCCACGTCAACACCCGCGCCGAGGCCGAGACGGTCGTCCGCCACGCCAAGTTCGCCCCGATCGGCCACCGGGGGTTCGCGGGCGGGCGGGCGGCCTTCGGTGAGACGATGCACGACTTCACGCGGCGGGCGAACGAGGAGACCATGGTGGTCGTCATGCTGGAGGAGGTCGAGGCGCTCCGTAACCTCGACGACATCCTCAAGGTCCAGCACATCGATGTCTTCTTCGTCGCCCCGGGCGACCTCGCCCAGTCCATGGGCCACCCCGGGCAGACGGACCATCCCACGGTCCAGACCGCGATCGACGACGCGATCAAGCGGATCCGGGCGGCCGGCCGGGCCCCGGGCACCCTCACGACGCCGGTCACGGTCCGACGCTACCTGGACCTCGGCGCGCTCTTCCTCTACGTGGGGCTCCCTGCCGTCCTCGCGCCCGGCACGAAGGATTTTCTCGGCGCATTCCCGCGGGCCTGAGCGGCACGCGGCTCGGCATGGAAAGGATGGTTGTCATGATGTCCCGCTCTCCCACGGTCGCGGTCCTCGCCTTCGCGGGCGGCCTCGTGGTCGGCACCGGTGTTATCACGGCGCGGGCCCAGCCAGCTCCGGAGCTCAAGACGGAGGAGCAGAAGACCCTCTACGCCATCGGGCTCGCCGTCGCTTCGGGCCTGGCGCCGTTCGCGCTGTCCCCCGCGGACTTCGAGTTCGTCAAGGCGGGGATCGCCGACGGCGTGCTGAACCGGTCGCGCCAGGTCGACCTGCAGACGTACGTGCCGAAGATCCAGGAGCTCCAGAAGGCGCGCGCGTCGGTGGTAGCGGCGGCCGAGCAGAAGTCGGGCCAGGCGGTCCTGGACAAGGCCGCCGGCGAGAAGGGCGCCACGAAGACCGCGTCGGGCCTCGTGATCGTGCCGATCAAGCCCGGCACCGGCGCGTCCCCGAAGGCGACCGACCGGGTCAAGGTCCACTACCACGGCACGCTCGCGGACGGCACGGTCTTCGACAGCTCGGTCCAGCGAGGCGAGCCCGCGACGTTCCCGCTGAACGGCGTGATCCCCTGCTGGACCGAGGGGCTCCAGCAGATGAAGGTCGGCGGGAAGAGCCGGCTCGTGTGTCCGGCGGCCCTGGCCTACGGCGACCGCGGCGCGCCGCCCCGGATCCGACCCGGCGCGACGCTGACCTTCGAGGTCGAGCTCCTGGAGATCGTCAAGTAGCGGCGGCCTCCGGCTCGTCCAGCGGCGCGGCGATCTCCTCGCCGCGCTCGGCGGCGGCGCGGGCGATCACCGAGTTGATCTCCCCTCCGATCAGGAGCGCCATGCTGGACAGGTAGAGCCAGAGGAGCAGGAGGATGACGCCCCCGATCGAGCCGTAGGTCGCGTTGTAGTTGGCGAAGGAGCTGACGTACGCGCGGAAGCCGAGAGAGGCGCCGATCCAGGCGAGCCCCGCGAAGGCGGATCCGGGCGTGAGCCAGTACCACTTGAGGCGCACCGCCGGGGCGAAGTGGTAGACGAGGTCGATCGCGGTGAGGGTGAAGAGGAAGCCAAGCGGCCACTGGACGAGGCCCCAGACGGTCGTGAAGGTCTCGCCGAGTCCCGCCCAGGCCGCGGCGGCCTGGGCGACCCGCTCGCCGAGGACGAGGGACAGCAGCGCGCCCAGCGCCATGATCGAGAACACCATGGTCAGCACGATGGCCGCGAGCTGCCGGCGCCACAACGGGCGCGGATTCGTCACCCCGTACACCACGTTGAGCGTCGTGATGATGGACACCATCCCGCGCGAGGCGCCCCAGAGCGCGACCACGGCCCCGACCGAGAGAATGCCGCCGCTCGCGCCGAGCTGGACGTCGGCGAGCGTCCGCTCGAGCAGCGAGGCCGCATCGGCGGGGAGGAACCCCTTGGCGGGGGCCAGGAAGCGGTCCATCAGGTCCTGCTCCGGGAACAGGCCGACGAGCGCCGTCAGGAAGAGCAGCGTCGGGAAGAGCGCGAAGACGAAGTAGTAGGACAGCGCCGCCGCCCGGTCCATCAGCTCGTCCTTCTGGAACTCCCCCCAGACACGCACCGCCAGCTCGCGCATCCCGAGCCCGCCGAGCGTCCAGGGCGAGACCTGCCGACGGCCGCGGCGCCAGCCCCGCCCGAGCCGCCACAGCGGGTGCCGGCGCTCGTCGCCGTTCGTGCCGTTCTTGCTCACCCGGGGCCCTCCTCGCCCGCACTGTCCGATCGGACAACTCCCGGCGTCAAGCCCGCCCGGACGGGCGGCCGCCCCGGGGGGCTGGCAGGAAACGTCTGACGGAGGCAGGATGGTCAGCGCTGCCTCGCCCCTCGAGTCTCCGCACAACGGCTGCATGCCCGTGACGAAGGGAGGGTCTGAACGATGTCCACGCCCCTCACCGTGGGCGGCGTGACCGCGGCGCCTGGCCAGGTCGCGTCCGGATGGATCGACGTCCCCGACGGCATCGACCCCGGGACGCGCATCCCCGTGACCGTGGCCAACGGCGCGGCGCCCGGGCCCATCCTGGCCCTCGTCGGCGGCACGCACGGCTCGGAGTACACGTCGATCCTCGCGCTCCAGCGCCTTCGCCCCCGGCTCGACCCCGCCCGGATGCGAGGCGCGGCGATCATCGTCCACATGGCGAACCCGCCCGCCTTCTACGGCCGCCGCGTCTACTACGGGCCGGACGGCAAGAACCTGAACCGGGTCTACCCGGGCCGGGCCGACGGCACGGTGTGCGACCGGATCGCCCACGCGATCACTCGCGAGGTGATCGACCGGTGCACTCACCTCGCCGACATGCACTGCGGCGACGGCAACGAGTCGCTCCGTCCGTTCACCTACTGGATCGTCGGCGGCGACGCCCGGGTCGACGGGGAGGCGCGCGAGCTCGCCCTCGCGTACGGGCTGGATCACATCGTCGTGGACCGCGGGCGCCCGCGGGACCCCGCGGCCAGCCTCTTCACGGCCAACACGGCGATCACGCGCGGCAAGCCCGCGATCACGACCGAGTCCGGCGGCGTCGGCCTGACGGACGAGCCGTCGGTGGCGGCCCACGAGGCCGGCGCGCGCTCGCTGCTCGCGCATCTCGGCATCCTGGACGGCCCCTCGGCGCGCGTCCAGCACCCCCTCTGGATCGAGCGCGCGGAGGTTCTCCGCTCCCCCGTGGCGGGACTCTGGCATCCCGTGGTCGAGAAGATGCAGTCGGTGTCGACGGGCCGGCTCCTCGGTCGCGTGACGGACCCGTTCGGCGCGGTCCTCCACGAGGCCCGGGCGCCGTTCGCCGGCGAGGTCGTCTACGTGGTGGCCACGCCGCCGGTCAACCCCGGGGAGCCGCTCTGCGAGATCGGCCAGGTCGCGGAGACGTCCGGGGTCGCGTAAGATGGCCGTCATGAGCGAACCCAGCCGAGCCAACGACGGCGCCTGGCGGTCGACTGCCTCCTCGTCCTCGCGGTACCCGGAAGCCCTCGGGCTTCGCGGCATGGTGTGCTCCGCTCACCCCCGAGCCGCGCTGGTCGGGGCCGCGGTCCTGGATCAGGGGGGCAATGCCTTCGACGCGGCGATCGCCGTGGCCGCGGCGGAGGGGGTCCTGCTCCCGATGATGTGCGGCCTCGGCGGCGACGCGTTCGTGGTTCTCTACGACGCCCGCCACCAGGAGCTTCTCGGCCTGAACGGGAGCGGGGTGGCCGCGGCCGGCGCGACGCGCGAGTACTACGCCAGCCGGGGCCAGCGCCTGATGCCGCTCGAGGGCGTCCACTCCGTCGGCATCCCCGGCGCGGTCGGCGTCTACGAGACGATCTGGAAGCGCTGGGGCACTATCCCCTGGGCCGAGCTCTGGGCGCCCGCCATCCGGCTCGCCGAGGAAGGGGTGGCCATCACGCCCTGGGTCAACCGGTGGATCGGCGACCGGGCCGACGTCCTCCGCCGCTTCCCGGATTCGGCACGGCTGTTCCTGCCCGGCGGCCGGCCTCCCGCCCCGGGGGAGCGCTGGGTGGCGCCCGATCTCGCGCGGAGCCTTCGCATCGTCGCCCACGGCGGCGCCGACGCCTTCTACCGGGGCGAGCTTGGCGAGCGGCTCCTCGCCTTCCTCCGGCGGGAGGGAGCCCTGTTCGAGCCGGGCGACCTCGCGCGCCAGCTCGACGAGACGTTCGTCTACCGGCCGATCGCCACGGACTACCGGGGCTACACGGTGCACGAGACCGCGCCGGTCTCGCAGGGGTTCCTCCTCCTCTCGCAGCTCAACATCCTGGAAGGGTTCAGCCTCGACGGCCTCGCTCCCTCCGGCACCGACCGGATCCACCTCCTGGTGGAGGCGAAGAAGCTGGCCTTCGCCGACCGGAATCGCTGCGCCGGGGACCCCGCGTTCGTGAAGTGGCCCCTCGCGGAGCTGATCGGGAAAGAGCACGCGGCCCAGCGCCGGGCCGAGATCGACCCGGCCCGGGCACGGCTCCCCGAGGGCGCGCTCGTGCCCGAGCTCACCGCCGACACGAGCTACTTCGCCGTCGTCGACCGGGACGGCAACGCGGTCTCGTTCATCCACAGCCTCTCGGCGGCGTTCGGCTCGGGGGCCGTGGCCGGCGACACCGGCATCACGCTCAACAACCGGGTCGGCCGAGGGTTCTCGCTCGACGAGCAGCACCCGAACGTGCTCGCTCCCGGCCGGCGAACCATGCACACGCTCAACGCCTACATCGTCTGCCGCGATGGGCAGCCATGGCTGGTCGGCGGCACGCCCGGCGGTGATCAGCAGACCCAGTGGAGCACCCAGGTGGTGACCAGCGTGATCGACCACGGGCTCACCCCCCAGGAGGCCGTCGAGGCGCCCCGCTGGTTCAGCTTTCCGGGCACGGATCCGGTAAACCTCGGGCTCCCGACGGTCGTGCGGGCCGAGGAAAGGGTCCCCGAAGTGACCCGGCAGGAGCTCGTCGAGCGCGGGCACGTCGTCGAGACGCTGGGGCCCTGGGCGGGCGGCGGCGCGGTCCAGCTGATCCAGGTCGACCAGGCCCGCGGCGTGCTGCGCGGGGCCACCGACCCACGCTCGGGCGGGCTCGCGGCCGGGCTCTAGCCCGGCTCGCGCGCCTCCGGCGCTCCGGTGTTCTACGGCTGGGTCCTCGTCGGGACGGCGTTCGTCACGATGGGGATCGGGGTGAACGCCCGCACGGCGTTCTCGCTCTTCTTCCCCGCGATCCTTGACGAGTTCGGCTGGTCGCGGGCGCTCACCGCGGCGACGTTCACGACCGGGCTCCTGGCCTCGAACGCGGTCACGCCGTTCCTCGGCGTGCTGATGGACCGTCTCGGGCCGCGCGTGATCTTCCCGGTGGGCCTCGCCCTCATGAGCCTCGGGCTCGCGCTGGCCACGCTCTCCCGGGAGCCCTGGCACCTCCATCTCACGCTGGGTGTCCTGGTGGCGGGCGCCAGCGTCTTCGTGAGCTACATGGGCCACTCGCTCCTCCTGCCGAACTGGTTCGTCCGCCAGCGGGGGCTCGCGATGGGCATCGCGTTCTCCGGCGTCGGGGTGGGCTCGGCCCTCCTTCTGCCGTGGCTCCAGCGGCTCATCGGGCAGGTCGGGTGGCGGGGCGCGTGCTGGGCGCTGGTGGCGATGATCGCGCTGGTGATCCTGCCGCTCAACGCGCTGCTCCCCCGCCGGCGTCCCGAGGAGCTCGGCCTTCGCCCCGACGGCGACGGAGCCGTCGGGAGCCACGCGGCCCGGCCGGCGCCCGACCACGTCGTCGACCGCGCCTGGGCCGCCACCGAGTGGACGCTCGGGCGCGCCGTACGGACGGCCCGCTTCTGGTGGGTGTTCCTCGGCTACTTCACGGGCCTCTTCGCCTGGTACGCCGTCCAGGTCCACCAGACCAAGTACCTCCTGGAGCTCGGCTTCTCGGCCGAGCTGGCGGGGTACGCCCTCGGCCTCGTCGGGCTGACCGGGATCGCCGGCCAGATCGTCTGGGGGCACGTCTCGGACCGGATCGGGCGCGAGTGGGCGTGGACGGCGAGCGGGCTCGGCTTCGCGGTGTGCTACGCGGCGCTTCTCGCGCTGCCGGCGCATCCGGTGCGGTGGCTCGTGTACGTGATGGTGGCGTCGCAGGGTCTCCTCGGGTACGGGCTCGCTTCCGTCTTCGGCGCGATCCCGATGGAGCTCTTCCAGGGCGCGCGATACAGCTCCATCTTCGCCGTGCTCAACATCGCCTCGAACGCCGGCGCCGGCACGGGCCCCTGGGTAGCCGGCCTCGTCTTCGATCGCACGGGAAGCTACGCGCCGGCGTTCTGGATCGCGATCGCGTGCTCGGCCGTGTCCGTGCTCGCAATGTGGCGCGCGGCGCCGCGGAAGGTCCGGCTCGTGGCCGGGCGCGTGCCGCGATGAACAGGAGCCTGCCATGACAGACCCGTCCGCTCTGGTTGCCGAGGCGCGGCGCGAGCTCGCCCGCTGTCCGGACCTGCTGGAGGCCATGCTGGCCGGGCTCGAGCCGGACGGCTGGCGCGCGCGGCCCGCGCCCGACGAGTGGGCGCCCGTCGAGATCGTGTGTCACCTCCGCGACGAGGAGGCGGAGGACTTCGGCACCCGGGTCCGTGTCGTGCTGACGGGCGGCACGAGCTTCGCGCCGATCGACCCCGACCGATGGGCAGTCGAGCGACGGTACCGCGAGGCCGACCCCGGTCACGCGCTGGCCGCCTTCCGGCGGCTTCGCCACGAGAGCGTGGGGCTCCTCGAGGACGCGCCCGCCGAGGCCCTGACCCGCGCGGTCACGAGCCCGTCGGGCCTGTCCCTCTCCGGCCTCGACATCGTGGCGGCATGGGTCACGCACGACCAGCTGCATCTCCGGCAGCTGGCCGGCACCCTGGCCCGCCTCTGGGCGGACCGCTGGGCGCCGCTCCGCGCCGACTACGCGGGCCCGATCCCCTACCCGCGCCCGGGTGAGAGGGACACCTAGGGATTCCGGTCTCGATCCGACGGGCGACGGTCCCGTCGGCTCATCTGAAACGGCAGAATCTTGCCGGCCTGGGTGGCGATCGGCGGCTGACGGCTGATCGTCACCGCACGGGCGCGCCTCAGCAGCTCGGCCTGGTAACGATCGAGCAGGCCTCCGCCACGGGCGAGCTCCTCGAGAAACGCTTGCCGCAGAGCGGCCTCGTCCACTGGCCCAACCGAGGGGTGCACCCGCAGGGTGAGTCGGGTGGCGGTGTCGGCGGCCTCCTCCTCCACCAGCTGGTAGTGGAGGCCGGCCCCTCCAAACCGGCGTGGCAGCGCCTGTTCCACGATGGGAAGCAGGTGTGCCCGGGCGTAGCTCACTCCCTCGCTGTTCAGCTTCTCGAAGCTGCGGATCTCCGACAGGTGTGTGCGTAGTCCCAGCGCACCCAGCGCGCAGTCGCAGCCGCGCCGTTCCACCCGCGCGTAGTCACCGAGCTCGGCGTTGAACAGGACCTTGGGCGAGCTCACGCTGATCGAGGTGAACAGCAGCGAGTCGACGACCGGCCCGCCGGGCTCGACCTCGCGCGGCCGCGCGATCACCGCGTTTCGGTCGTCGAAGAAGTGCACGTCGTCGACGGCGCTCGGCGTCGCGCAGCCGGAGGCCGCCGCGGTCATCTCGGTCGCGGCGTAGGTGGCGAACACGCGCGCGCCGGTCGCCTCGATGTGGCGCCGTCTCGCCTCCGTCAGCGGCTCGCCGCCAGCGCTGAACATGACGTGCCGGAGATCGATTCCCGCGGACTGGGCGGCGATCGCCAGCTGGACGGCGGGGCTGACCGCCGAGAGCACGATGATCGGCTGGCCGCGGCGCCGCTCGCGCGCAAGCCACTCCGCCAGCATTCGCGACTCCCGCGGGTCGCAGTGGACGGGCCGGGGGATGCGGCAGCCACTCGACCGGGTCAGCGCGGCGAGGTAGCGGGCCCCCGCTCGCGCGATCCACGGAAGGGGATGCAGCAGGTAGAACCAGCCGGCGATCGGCCACCGCAGCTTGGGAAACGTGAGCATCCACTGAATCGGCGCCGTGAGCCAGAGCACGACGCATGCCTGCCGCAGACCGTGGGCGTCGAACCCGAGCGCCGTCGAGACCGCGACGTCCTCCACGAAGGCGAGCGATCGCCGGATGCGGCTCGGCCGGCCGCCGCTCCCGCCCGTGTACACGGCGAAGTGCGGCGGGGCGAGGGGATTGTCGAAGTCGGCCTGCGCGAAGTCGAAGCGGGCGCTACCGCGCACGGCCGGGGCCCGACCCTTCAGCTCGTCGAAGGTGACGTACACGCCCTGCTCGGCGAGCTGGCCCAAGGCGCCTTCGACCCCGTCCCGCGCGACCAGCGTGCGGAGATCCCCCGGCTCGCAGCCGGCATGGCGCAGCAGCCGCGCGTAGGGGCTGGCGGGACACCGGTACACGGCCCGCTCGGCCAGATCCAAGAACCGGCTGTCCCGGTGCGCCAGGCATTCGCGCACGCGCGCCCGCGCCTGATCCACCGTCATCGGCGCGCGGAGGAACGCCGGCATGTCGCGGCCGAGGCGGCCGAGCATCCGGAGATCGTCGAGAGTCTGGCGCACGCGTCGCGCCGACGATACCCTGCGCGCCGGCAGCGCACCAGGGCCGGCGACCCGTCGACCCGATGGCCGGCCGCCGTTCCGCCCCGCCTCTTGCCGCCCGATCCCGTACAATGCGTCAGCGTCGGGACGAGACGTGGGGCCGCCCGTTGCTCGGCCAGCTCGTCCCGGGCGCATCACGGGGAATCGACACAGGAGGGAGGCATCCATGGCTGACCGCATCATCCTCCGCACGGGCGAGGCGCTGGTGGCCGGAGGGCCGCCGGGCACGGCCGCAGAACCCGAGGTCGTGATCGGCGCGCTGGACGGCCCGGTGGGCACCGCGATGGCCACGCTGCTCGGGGGCCAGGTCAAGGGGCACACGCGGGTTTTCGCGATCCTCAACACCGACGTCCAGGTCCGCCCGGCCACGCTGATGGTCAGCAAGGTCACCGTCGGGGGCGCGAAGGCGCTGAAGTACACGAACATCTTGATGGGCACCGTGCAGGCGGCGATCGCGCACGGCGTCCTCGACGCGGTTCGCGCCGGCGACCTCCCCAAGGCGCAGGTCAACGAGCTCGGCATCATCTGCGCGGTGTGGCTCGCGCCCGCCATCGTCGACGTGGCCGATCTCGATCACCGCGTGCTCTTCGACATCCACCGGCAGGCGATGGCCAAGGCGATCGGGAAGGCCATGCGGCATGAGCCGACGATCGACTGGCTGCTCGAGAACCAAGACAAGGTCGTCCACCGCTACTTCCAGATGGGCTTGGACGGCAAGATCTAGGTGGGAGTCGGCGTCTCCTCTCCGCCACAGCCGGCACCGCTCGGCCGCGTGGCCACCTGCGTATCGTCGGAGGTCCCCGCCGACCCGGCGCGTCCCGTCCGGGTCGTGGCGTACAACTTCCTGAGCGGCGGCAGCGCGCTCCGTGCGGGGCACTGGTCCCGGGTCTGCTCCCGGCTGGCTCCCGACATCGTGCTCGCGCAGGAGTGCCGGCGGCCGCAGGACTCCCCGGGTGAGCGGTTCCGGCCCGGCCCCGTGGACACGCTCCTCTGGTCGCCCGCCGCCACGCGCCGCTGGGGGAGCGCGATCCTCGTCCGCGCCGCCCGGGCCATCCCCCTCCGCGTCTCGGGATTCGCCGGCTGGGTCATCGGCGCCGAGATTGCGAGCCCGAGCTGGTCCCCCGGGCGCCCGCTGCAGATCTTCAGCATCCACTGTCCGGCGGGCGAGCGCGGCTACATCCGGACCATGCACGAGATCCTGGACCGGATCGCCCGGGTGCGGGGCGGCGCCGACCTGCTCCTCGGCGGGGACTTCAACGTGGTGGTCGGCCACCGTCAGCCGCACGAGCGGATCCGAGTGAGCCGGGGGGAGCGTGAGATCCTCGACCGGCTCGCCGCGGAGTTCGATCTCGTCAGCTGCTGGCAGGCGGTGAATCCGGGGCGGGCACTCGCCCAGACCCTCCGGTGGTCGGCCAACCGGAGCGCGCCCTACCACTGCGATGGCATCTTCGTGCCCTCCGCCTGGACCACGCGCCTGACATCGTGCCGGGTGGTCACCGGCTCACGCTGGCGGCAGCTGAGTGACCACAACCCGGTGGTGGCGGAGCTGGCAGCCCCCCGAGAACGGCCACCCTCGGAGCCGCCGAACGCGGGACCCACACGGGAGCGGCGGGCGCTCGACCGCGCAGGCTAGCTCAACCCGCCCGGGCCCGCTCGCGCACGGCCGCGCACCAGCCAGCGAACGCTTCTCCGCCCGTCGGGCTCGCCGCCGCGCCGACGGGATCCAGCCGGTAGAGGAGACCGTCGGTCCCCCCGAGGTCCAGAATTCCGCCGGTGACGCCCGCCTGCGCAACCAGGAGAATCGGGAGGCCCCGCATCGCCGCCATCCCGGCCTCGATCTGGTTCCACGGCGTCGGGAGTCTGAGGTTGGTCACCGGTGCCTCTTCCGCCGTGTCGTGGCGCCATGTGCCGTCCCGCACGTCGAGCTGGCTCAGACCGAAGATCACGGCGCCGGCGCAGCCGCCGAGCAACCGGCGAACCTCGGCGATCTGCCCGAACCTGGGATACTCGCTCCGCTCGATCGTCTGGCAGGTCATGCCCTGCTCTTCCAGCATCCGTCGGACCTGGTCCACGAGATGGTGCTGGCGCTCGTCGAGGATGCCGGGCTTGCTCAGGAACACGATCGGGCCGCTGGCGGCCGGCCGGTGCGCGGGAGCCGGCAGCGGACTCTCGTCGTCGGGGTACCGCCCACGCTCGTCGAGCCGCCCGGCGAGATCTCCGGGGACGTTCCGGGCGCTGGTGAAGTCCGCCCGGGCGAGCACGGCTCCGGTGAACGTCGCGCCGGCGAGGTCCGCCTCGAAGAAGTTAGCATCGCTGAGATCAGCCCTCGAGAGGACGGTGCCGGCGAGGCGGGCCTGGTAGAACACCGCGTGGCGGGCGCACGCGCCCTTCAAGGACGCCCCGGAAAGATCGGCCCGGTAGAAGTCGGCGTAGGACAGGTCGACCACGACGTCGCCCTCGTCGGTCTTGCGCGCGCCCAGGTAGGCGTTCTGCAGGTTGGTGCGCTGCAGGTCCGTCCGGCGAAGGTTCGGAGCATAGGCCAGACCGTCGGCGAGCAGCTTCTGGAAGGTGCCGGGTCGCTGCGTCCGGAGCACCCCGGCGATCACGTTCACGGCGTCGGAGGCGTAGGGGGTGCTGGCGATGCCCAGCTCACTCTGGGGATCGAAGAACCGACGCAGCCGGATCGCGCCGGCGAGCCGCTCCACCTCGACCTCGGACGCGAGCGATCTCACGACCGCACTGAACGCCTCACCGACCGAGAAGAGCTTGTCGCGGTAGGTCTTGTACTGGAAGTACTTGATCACGCCGAGGAGCCCGGCCACGACGCCACTCAGAGCCGTGAGCGCCGTGGCCAGGTCCTTGAAGTCGGCGAAGGTCATGCCGCAGCGTGCCCCCCGCGAAGACGCATGGCTGGACCTATAATACGCTCGTGACCGCTCCCCGGACCGCCGACGTGGTCGTGATCGGGGGCGGCGCCGTCGGCTGCAGCATCGCGTATCACCTGGCCCGGCGGGGCGTCCGGGACGTGGTCGTGCTGGAGCGGGAGACGATCGGGAGCGGCACCACGAGCAAGGCCGCGGGCGGGATCCGGGCCCAGTTCGGCACCGAGGCGGAGATCCGCTTCTCGCTCGAGGGCCAGCGCGTGCTCGAGTCCTTCAAGGAGGAGTTCGGCGGCGACCCCGGCTTCCAGCGGATCGGCTATCTCTTCCTGATCTCGAGCGCGGCGGATCTCCGTGGCTTCGAGCCGCGCATCGCGCTCCAGCGACGGCTCGGCGCGCCTGGCGTCCTGCCGGGTGGTCACCGGCTCACGGTGGAAGACGCTGAGTGACCACAACCCGGTGGTGGCCGAGCTCCGCATGAGGCACCACTCCGATCCCAACGAGGCTCCGGCGAGCGCGGGTCCGCCGCCCGAAGAAACGGGCGCCACCACGGGCGCTGTCGCGGAAGTATGATACTCGGCAGGTCCAATTCGGGCCCGAGAACGTACGGGACGAAAGCTTACCGAAGGTGCCTGGCCTGACGACGTTGGGGGCGGGATGTCGTACCGTCGCGCCTCCTTGACCGCCTCCCGAACGTGATCGCCTACATCGTCCAGCGGCTCGGCTGGGCGCTTGCGGTCCTCGTCGGCATCTCTCTCGCCGTCTTTCTCGTGGTGCACCTGTCTGGAGACCCGACGGCGCTCTACATGGGCCCGGAAGGCACCAGGGAGGACTACGAGATCCTTCGCCGCGCGCTGGGCTTCGACCGTCCGCTGGCCGACCAGTACGGTCTGTTCCTCGCGCGCGCGTTCCAGGGCGACTTCGGGCGGTCGCTGCGCCACCGGCAACCCACGCTGCCGCTCGTCCTCGAGCGCTTCCCCGCGACCGCGCGGCTCGCGGTGGCCGCGCTCGGGCTGGCCGTTCTCCTCGCGCTGCCGCTCGGCATTGTGGCCGCCGTGCGCCGAGGTTCGCTCCTCGACTCCGGAGCGATGATGCTGGCGCTCGCCGGACAGTGCATGCCCACGTTCTGGCTCGGCATCCTGCTGATCCTCGCCTTTGCCGTGAACCTGCGCTGGTTGCCGGTCTACGGAGGAGAGGGCGTCCTGACGCTCATCCTGCCGGCGGTCACCCTCGGCGTCTGGGCGATGGCGAGGACCGCGCGCATCACCCGATCGAGCATGCTCGAGGTCCTGAACCAGGATTTCCTCCGGACCGCTCGAGCCAAGGGCATCGCGGAGTGGTCGGTGATCCTCCGGCACGGCCTCCGAAACGGAGCCATTCCCATCGTGACCGCGCTCGGGCTCGAGCTGGGCAATCTCCTGGGCGGCGCGGTCATCACCGAGGCGGTGTTCGCCTACCCCGGCGTCGGCCGCCTCGCCGTCGAAGCGGTGGTCAACAAGGACGTGCCGCTGATCCAGGCCGTGGTGTTCACGGTGGCGGCCGTCCTCTTGCTGTTGAACATCCTCATCGACCTCGTGTACACGGCGCTCGACCCTCGGGTGCGCCTCGGCCATCGCCATGCAGCTTGAGGCCGACGCCCTTCCAGCCCGGGTCACCGGCCCCGCGCTGCCCGCGCCGCGCCGCGTCTGGCGACGGACTCGAGTCCTGCTGGAATCGCCGGGGGCCCGGGTCGGGGCGGCGATCCTCTTCGTGGTCGGCGTGTGCGCGGCCGCGCCCGGGCGGATCGCGCCTGCCGACCCGAACGAGCAGCAGCTGATCGCGCGCTTCACGCGTCCGGCCACCCGCACCGCCGACGGCACGCTGGCCATCCTCGGCACGGACCAGCTGGGTCGCGACATCCTGAGCCGGGTCGTCCACGGCGCCAAGACGTCGGTTCTGATCGGGCTCTCCGCGGTCCTGGTGGCCGGCGCCGTCGGCACCGGCCTCGGCCTCGTGGCCGGGATGCGCGGGGGGCTCTGGGATCAGATCGTCATGCGACTGGCCGACATGCAGTTCGCCTTCCCTT
The DNA here is from genome assembly GCA_963812945.1 of uncultured Candidatus Rokubacteria bacterium. Taxonomy (GTDB): domain Bacteria; phylum Methylomirabilota; class Methylomirabilia; order Rokubacteriales; family DASRDR01; genus DASRDR01. The sequence goes on from CAWEXD010000008.1 coordinate 1,949,625, forward strand.
TCATCCTCCTGGCCATCACGGTCATCGGGGTCTTGGGGGCGAGCATCCGCAACATCATCCTGGTAGTCGGCCTCAGCAACTGGGTCGCTTACGCCCGGGTCGTGCGCGCCGAGACCCTGGCGACCCGGGAAAAGGCGTTCGTCGACGCCGCGCGCGCCCTCGGAGTCCCGCTCGCGGCGATCATCTGGCGCCACGTCCTCCCAAACGTCAGCGCCTCGCTCATCGTGGTGGCGACGTTCGGCGTGGCGGGCGCCATCTTGACGGAGGCCGGGCTCTCTTTCCTCGGGCTCGGCGTGCCCCTGGCCATTCCCTCCTGGGGCGGCATGCTGGCCGAAGGTCGACAGTTCGTGGACACGCGCTACTGGCTCGCGCTCTTCCCCGGCGCGGCCCTGTTCGTCACCGTCATGGGAATCAACCTGGTCGGCGACGCCCTCCGAGACGCACTCGATCCGTATCTCCTGACCCGTCACACCAGGAACTCCATGGACCGCCTGTAGAGAGGAGCCTTGCGATGACGCAAACGACCAATCGGCGGCACTCCCCGGTCCTGGCAATCGGCTGGATCCTCACCCTGCTCGCCGTCTTCGCCCTGCCCGGCTCGGACGCGCCCGCTCAGCAGCGGCCCGTCGTCGTCGTGCAGTCCGGCGAGGCGGCGACGCTCGACTGGCACATGCACTGCGACAAGAACGCCCACGAGCCGGACCGCCAGATCTTCGACACGTTGCTCCGGCGAAACCTCAAGACGCTTCAGCTCGAGGGCAATCTGGCCGAGTCCTGGCGGCTCCTGAACGACACGACGTGGCAGTTCAAGCTCCGTCGCAACATCAAGTTCCACAATGGCGAGCCGTTCGACGCCACGGCGGTCAAGTTCAGCGTCGAGCGCATGCTGAACCCGCAGCAGGCCGCGCCCGGCCGGACGAGCATCGCCACCATCGACCGGGTCGAGATCGCCGATCCGTTCACCGTGAACGTCATCACCAAGGCCCCCTTCCCGCTTCTGCCCGTCCGCATGAGCCCTGGCCACTGCGGAACGGTGGGCATCGTGCCGCCGAAGTATGTGGCGCAGGTCGGGGACGCCGGGTTCGCCGTCAAGCCGGTCGGCACCGGCCCCTACAAGTTTGTCGAGTGGGTGAAGGACGAGCGGCTCGTCCTCGAGGCCAACAAGGACTACCACCGCGGCGCCCCGGCGATCGACCGGCTCGTGTTCCGCCCGATCCCCGAGCTCACGACCCGAGTGGCCGCCCTCCTCTCCGGTCAGGCCGACCTCGTCAGCGACGTGCCACCCGATCAGGTCGCCAAGGTGAAGGCGAGCGGGGTTGCGCGGACGGAAGTCTCCACCCTGGGCGGCTTCGTGATCATGATGAAGATCACCAACTACCTGATGCCGGGGCCGTGGCAGGACGTGCGCGTCCGGAAGGCCATGAACCACGCCATCGACATGCCGACGATCGTCAAGACCGTACTCGAGGGCTACGGCGATATCCTGGGCGTCCCGCTGGAGAAGGAGGCCTTCGGGTTCAACCCGAACATCAAGTGGTACGCCTACGATCCCGAGCGTGCCAAGACGCTCCTCCGCGAGGCCGGCCACCCGAACGGCTTCGAGATCACCCTCCACGTGCCGAACCGGCGGTACATGAACGACATCGAGGTGGTCCAGGCGATGGCGCAGATGCTCGGCAAGGTGGGCATCAAGGCCAAGGTCGAGGTGGGCGAGCAGAGCGTCTACACCACCAAGTGGCGGCAGCGTCAGCTCCTGCCTGTCTACATGGTCGCGTGGGGCGGTGCCGGCATCTTCGACGGCGATCTCCTGGTGAACTCGCTCCACTCGAAGTCGGCGCTGGCCATCCACAAGAACGAGGCGCTCGACAAGATCCTGGAAGAGGCGCAGGGATCGAACGATCCCGAGAAGCGGAAGGCGCTCTATTTCAAGGCACAGGAGATCGTCTACGAGGACGCGCCGATCATCACGGCGTACCAGCAGGCGCACATCTTCGGGATCAGCAATCGCCTCGACTGGACGCCCTGGATCGACAACATGCTGTTCCTCTACGACGCCAAGCTGAAGTAGGCGGCATTCGTCCACCGCCGGGCCGCTCGCCGGCTTGCTCTCTCGCCCCGGGGGCGGGGGGCAGGCCGGCGGGGCCCGCGGCGATCGACAGGGAGACCAGATGACGACGCAGTTTCGACGCTTGTTCAGCCCCGTGAAGCTCGGCCGCCGCGAAGCCAAGAACCGCATCGTGTCCACGCCTCACGGCGCGGCGTTCGGGGAAAAGGGCGGCATGTCCGACCGCTACATCCGCTACCACGAGGAGAAGGCCAAGGGCGGGTGCGGCGTGGTGATGATGTTCGGGTCGTCCAGCATCCACCCCACCTCGGTGAACGACTGGGGCGAGGTGAACAACTGGGACGACAGCATCATCCCGCAGTTCCGGCAGATGAGCGAGGCGGTCCACCGCCACGGGGCGCTCTGTCTCTCGCAGATCTCCCACCGTGGCCGCCGGGGTCATTCCTGGTACTCCGGTGTGCCGCTCTGGGCGCCGTCCGATACCCGGGAGGAGCGGCACCGCGAGTGGCCCCACGTCATGACCACGCGCGAGATCCGCGAGGTGATCGACGCGTGGGCCGCGGCCGCGGTGAGGCTCCAGAAGGGCGGCTACGACGGCTGTGACATCCCCTTCTACGGCGGACACCTGCTGGAGAACTTCCTCTCCCCGCTCACCAACAAGCGCACCGACGAGTACGGTGGCTCGCTCGAGAACCGCTGCCGTCTCATCGGCGAGGTGCTCCGCGCCGTCCGCGACGCCGTCGGGCCGGACTTCATCATCGGCGTCCGCCACAGCGGCGACCACTTCGTGCCGGGCGGGCTCAGCCGGGAAGAGCTGCTCGAGGTCGCCCGGCTGGTGGACGGCTTCGGCATCGCCGATTACTGGATGGTCAGCGGCTCCAACACGGAGACCCTCAAGTACGAGGCAATGGTGACCCCGTCCCTCTACCATCCCCACGGGGTGTTCAACGACCTCGCCGCGCTCACGCGGTCCGTCGTCCGGGTCCCCGTGATCGTCGCCGGCCGCGTGTCGACCGTGGAGCAGGCGGAGGCCGCGCTCGCCGCCGGTGTGTGCGACCTGGTCGGCATGACCCGGGCGCTCATCGCCGATCCCGAGCTGCCGCGCAAGACGCTGGAAGGGCGGCTCGACGACATCAGGGTCTGCGTCGGCGCCAGCGAAGGCTGCATCGGCCGGCTCCGGCAGGGCAAGGCCATCGGCTGCGTGCAGAACCCGATGATCGGACGCGAGGCCGAGCTCGGCGTCATCCGCCCGGCCGAGCGGCCGAAGCGGGTCGTGGTCGTCGGGGGCGGAGCGGCCGGGCTCGAGACGGCCCGAGTGGCGGCGATCCGCGGGCATCGCGTCACGCTCCTCGAGGCGAGCCAGGCGCTGGGCGGCCAGATCCTGGCGGCCGCCAGAGCCCCGAAGCGTGAGGACTACGCGATGATCGCCGACTGGCTCGGGCGGCAGGTCGACAAGGCCGGTGTCGACGTCCGCCTCGGGACGCGCGCGACGGCGGAGGACGTGCTGGCCCTTCGGCCCGACGCGGTGGTCGTCGCGACCGGGGCGACGGCCCGGATACCCGATTTGCCTGGCGTCGATCTGCCGCACGTCGCCACGACGGTCGATGTGCTGCTGGGTCGCGTGACGCCCGGGCGGCGGGTCGTCGTGGTGGACGAGGACGGACACTACGCCGCGCCGACGACCGCGGACCTCCTGGCCGGCCGGGGTTGCCAGGTCACGCTGATCTCCAAGTACTTCATGGTCGGCGAGGACATCGACGAAGGGATTCGCTCGGACCTCTATGCGCGTCTCTTCGGTCAGGGTGTGGTGCTGCAACCCTTGACTGCCGCCAAGGCCGTCGTGCCGGCCGGTATCCGAACACGGCACACGTTCTCCGGGGCCGAGGCGACCATCGAGGCCGACACGGTGGTTCTCTCCTTCGGAGGCAAGGCGAACGACAGCCTCTTCCACGAGCTCGAGGGCCGCGTCCCCGAGCTCCGGCTGGTCGGCGACGCCGTCTCCCCGCGTCGCATCCACGACGCCATGCTCGACGGCACCCGCGCCGCGCGCGCCCTGTGAGCCTCCCGCGAGCCGCGAGCGTCGTCGTGATCGGCGGCGGCGCCGTCGGCTGCAGCATCGCCTATCACCTCGCCCGGCGGGGCGTCCGGGACGTGGTGGCGCTGGAGCGGGAGACGATCGGGAGCGGCACCACGAGCAAGGCCGCGGGCGGGATCCGGGCCCAGTTCGGCACCGAGGCGGAGATCCGCTTCTCGCTCGAGGGCCAGCGCGTGCTCGAGTCCTTCAAGGAGGAGTTCGGCGGCGACCCCGGCTTCCAGCGGATCGGCTATCTCTTCCTGATCTCGAGCGCGGCGGACCTCCGTGGCTTCGAGCCGCGCATCGCGCTCCAGCGACGGCTCGGCGTCGACGTCCGGGTGATCACGCCGAAGGAAGCGCAGGCGATCGTCCCGGCGCTCTTCGTCGACGACCTGGTTGCGGCGGTGTGGGGTCCAGAGGACGGTGTCGCGGGGCCGGCCGAGGTGACGGCCGGATTCGCCCGGCGGGCGCGTGAGCTCGGCGCCCGCATCCTGGAGGGCGTCGAGACCACCGGGCTCACGCTCGCGGCCGGGCGCGTGCACGGTGTGAAGACGTCCGCCGGGGAGATCGCGGCGCCGGTCGTCGTCAACGCGGCCGGCCCCGCCGCGGCGCGGGTGGGCCGCCTCGCCGGCCTCGCGCTGCCCGTCTACCCCCGGCGTCGCCACATCTTCTACACGGACCCGTTTCCCGAGGTGCCGGGCCCCGTGCCCATCACGACGGACACCGCCAGCGGGTTCTACTTCCGCAAGGAGATGGAGCAGCTGCTCCTGAGCCCCGGCGACGTCCAGGACATCGGCGACGACCAGGCCGCGCCGGTCGACTGGGCGATGATGGAGGCCGCCGTGACCAAGGCGGTCCACCGAGTCCCGGCAGTCGAGCGGGCACGGATCGCGGGCGGCTGGGCCGGCCTCCGCCCCCTCACACCCGACGACCACGCGATCCTCGGCTGGGCGCCCGGCGTCGAGGGCTTCTTCCTGGCCGTCGGCTGGGGCGGCCACGGCTTCCAGCACTCGCCGGCCACGGGTCGTGTCGTCGCCGAGTGGATCGTCGACGGACGGCCGTCCATGGATCTGTCGCTCTTCGACCCCGCGCGCTTCGGCAGCCGCACCCCTCGCCTCCCCGGCGAGGGACCGGATGCCGGCCGCCCGGACGCGGAGTGACCGGCAACTTCGCGCCACCGGAGGGAATGCGTCCGATGAGCCTCGAGATCGTGGTCCCCGACGACTTTCCGCCCGCGCTGACGGGGTCCGCTGCCGAGCCCCGCCTGCGCGCTCTCGGCCAGGTCACGGTCCACACCGAGCGCGGGGCGGATCAGGAGGCAGAGCTGATCCGCCGCATCGGGGAGGCGGAGGTCGTGATCAACATCCGCGCCCACGCGCGGTTCACGGACCGGGTCCTCGCCGGCTGCCCTCGGCTTCGGCTCATCTCGATCTGGGGGACCGGGACGGACAACGTCGATCTCGCCGCCTGCCAGGCCCGCGGCGTGGCGGTGACCAACACCCCCGGCGTGAACGCCCACGCCGTTGCCGAGCACACGGTCGCCCTCATGCTCGCCGCCACCCGCCGCATCCCTGCCATGGACCGTGACACGCGGGAGGGCCAGTGGCCGCGCGGCCTTCTCGTGCAGCTCGAGGGGCTGACCGTGGGGCTCGTCGGGCTCGGGGCCATCGGCAGCCGTGTGGCGCGGCTGCTCGGGCCCTTCGGCGTCCGGCTCCTGGCCGCGACCTACGGGCCGGACGCGGGGCGCGCCGCCGCGGCCGGCGCCCGCCACGTTCCCGTCGAGACGCTCCTCCGGGAGTCGGACATCGTGAGCCTCCACCTCCGGCTGAGCGCCGATACCCAGGGCTATCTCGGCCGGGCGCGCCTTGCGCTCATGAAGCCTGGGGCATTCCTCGTGAACACCGCGCGCGGCGCGCTGGTGGACAAGGCGGCGCTGGTGGACGCGCTCCGGGAAGGCCGGCTCGCGGGTGCCGCGCTCGACGTCTTCCACGAGGAGCCCGTCCCGCCCGGGGACCCGATCCTCGCTCTCCCGAACGTCGTGCTCACGCCCCACAACGGCGGGATGACCCGCGAGGTGATCGACGGCGGGCTGCTCCGAGCGGTGGAGAACGTCGAGCACTTCCTCGCCGGCCGGCCGCGCGACACCGTGGTCCCGCCGCCGCGCTGAGCGGAGCGTACCCTCGCCTCCGTGGCGCGCCTTCGAGGAGACGCCGGCGCGATCCCGCGACAGACCCGCGGGCTTGACGGTACCCGGGGACGCCACCACGATGGCCCGCATGGTAGAGAGCGGTCGCCAGTCGTGGGACCCCCGGGTGATCGGGGCGATCGGGGCGGTCCTCCTGATCGCCGTTCTCGCCGCGTTTCTGTGGCTGGACCCGCGCCGGGCGGGAGAGCTGGTGACCGAGGACGGGCCGGTGGAGTGGGCCCAGACCGGGCTCCTGGTCACCAGCTTGTTGGTGACCTTGCCCCGCACCGTCCGCCGGCTGGTGCGGGGCCAATCGGCCGTCCCCGAGCTCCTGTTCGGGGCCTTGCTGCTGGTCGGCATCACCGTTGAGCTGAGCCTCCACAGCTGGGTCGGGTTCCGCTTCCGGAACTGGCGGCTCTCGCTCCGGCGCAGCGCCGACCCGGTCTTCCCGTGGGTCGTCTTGGCGCTGAGCCTGATCGCCGGGCTGGCGGTGGTCCGTCACGTGATCCGTCACCGCTGCTCGCTTCTATCCATGGCGCGTGGCCTGCCTCGCTCTCGGTGGGGCCAGCTCACGATCGCGGGGACCGCCGTATACGCGGTAACCCTGGTTTTCCAGAAGCCGATCGACCGCCTCATGCGAGAGCCCTCGTACTTCCTGGAGGAATCGATCGAGATGGTCGGCACGCTCTGGCTGTGCCTCGCCGCCTGGGAGCTCGCGCGGACACCGGCCGGCGAGGACGGCGAGGCGTGAGACGCTTTTCGGGCCGCCCCGAACGCGCTACGATCGATGCGCTGGCGACGCACCGGTGACACGGGAGGCGATCGGATGAGCGGACCACACGAGCACGAGCCCCGGGACGAGCATGGCCACGACCACGCCCACGAGCACGGACACGGACACGAGCACGGAGGGCACGCGACGGACGACCCGGCGCACCCCCACAACGCCCCGCTCTCCGATGTCCAGCTCCGCGTGAAGGCGCTGGAGTCCCTCCTCACCGAGAAGGGGCTCGTCGACCCGGCCACGCTCGACGAGCTGATCGACACGTACGAGACGAAGGTGGGTCCCCGGAACGGCGCCCGGGTCGTGGCGAAGGCGTGGGTGGACCCGGAGTTCCGGCGGCGGCTCCTCGCCGACGCCACGGCGACCCTCGCCGATCTCGGCTACATCGGCCGCCAGGGCGAGGACATGGTCGTCCTCGAGAACACGCCCGCGGTCCACAACGTCGTCGTGTGCACGCTCTGCTCCTGCTACCCCTGGCCGGTGCTCGGCCTGCCGCCCGTCTGGTACAAGTCGGCGCCCTATCGCGCCCGCGCGGTCCTCGATCCGCGCGGCGTCCTTCGCGAGGTCGGGGTCGACCTGCCCGACGACGTCGAGGTGCGCGTCTGGGACTCCACCGCGGAGCTCCGGTATCTCGTCCTGCCCGAGCGACCCCCGGGAACCGAGGGCTGGAGCGAGGAGGAGCTGGCCGTGCTCGTCACCCGCGACGCGATGATCGGCGTGGCGCGGGTGAAGGCGCCGGAGGCCTCCCGATGAACGGCGCTCACGACCTGGGCGGGATGCACGGCTTCGGCCCGGTGGTCCTCGAGCCGGACGAGCCGGTCTTCCATGCAGAGTGGGAGCGGCGGACCTTCGCGCTGAACCTCGCGATGGGCGGCTGGCGCCGGTGGAACCTCGACATGTCGCGCCACGCGCGCGAGCAGATGCCCCCGGCCGAGTACCTGGCGACCAGCTACTACGGGCTCTGGCTCTGGGGGCTCGAGCGCCTCCTCGAACGCCATGGGTTCCTCCCCCGGGCCGAGATCGATCGCCGCGTGAGCCAGGGTGTCGGCGGGGCGCCAGGCCGCGTCGAGCCTCAGTCGGGGACGCTCCGGCGCGAGGACGTCCCCCGGATTCTCCAAAACCGCCGCGCGGCGCGGCTCGACGATCCCGTGCCCCCGAAGTTCAAGGCCGGGGACATGGTGGTCGCCCGGAACGCCCACCCCGTCGGCCACACCCGGCTCCCCCGCTACGTGCGCGGCCGCCGCGGGGTGATCGACCGGGACCATGGAGTCTTCATCTTCCCCGACACGCACGCGGCCGGGCTCGGCCGGAAGCCTCAGCACGTCTACAGCGTGCGGTTCGATGCGCGAGAGCTCTGGGGTCCGGACGGCCACGCCAGAGACGCGGTGTACGTCGATCTCTGGGACGACTACCTCGACCCTGCCTGATCGTCCCGGGAGACGTCCGGGCCAAGAAGCCCCGCGCGGATGGTCCCCCGGTCCGATCGCGGGAGGCGAACGGGGTGCGATGAGTCGACGGGTCGTGCTGGCCACCCTGATCCTCGCCGTTCTGGGAATCTGGGCACGCCACCTCGCGGCAGAGGAGATCCGGATCGAGACGCTGGCGACGCGGCCAGGCGTGACGCTCCAGATGCTCGTCCTGCGGCCCGACAGGCCGGTCGCCAGCGTGGTGTTGTTCATGGGCGGTGACGGGAAGCTGGGCGGCTTCCAGCCGAACGGGAACCCCGTCTTCGGGGGCAACTTCCTGGTGCGCTCCCGCTCCGTGTTCCTGAGCCAGGGGATGACCGTGGCCGTCCTCGACGCGCCGTCCGACCGTCAGGAAGTCCGAGGCCTGGCCGGATTCCGGCAGAGCCCCCAGCACATGCAGGACATCGCCGCCGTCATGCGGCACTTGCGGTCCCAGGCGACCGTTCCGGTGTGGCTGGTCGGCACGAGCCTGGGAACCGTCTCCGCGGCGGCCGCCGCCATCCGGATCCGGGAGGCAGGCCCGGACGGGATCGTGCTGACCTCGAGCTTCGTGAACCCGTCCTCTCAGGGAGCGCTGCCCTCGCATCGCCTCGGCGAGATCAGGGTCCCGACACTCCTCGTCCATCACGAGAAGGACGAGTGCCAGGGCAGCCTCTTCAAGGACGTGCCGCCCGTCCTCGCCGCCCTGACCGGAGCCCCGCGCAGGGAGCTGATCACATTCCGGGACGGCGGCCCGCCCAAGGGCGACCCGTGCGAGCCGTGGGGCTACCACGGCTACCCGGGCATCGAGTCGAAGACCGTCATCCGGATCACAGACTGGATCAAGGCCCCGAAGTAGCCGCCCCGGCCCGGGCTGCCCGCTTGCCCCGACACCGCGGCATCGACCCAAGGCCCGCCCCGCGGCCGATCCTGTAGAATCTCCGACGGGGCGCGCGCCCACGATCGGAGGATGACCGTTCTCGACCGGCTCGACCTCATCTACGTCGGCACGCTGCCACCTCAGCCCGGCGGAGCGGCCGTGGTTGGCGCTCAGCTTCTGGAGCAGCTCGGGGCTCGGGGGCACCGCGTTCGGGCGCTGGCTCCGATCGGCCCCGCCACCTATCCCGACCGCACCGCCTTCCCCGCAAGCTCCTCCGGCGTGCGCGTAACGTGGTTCCCCGTCCCCCGACTGGAGAACGCTCCGAACGTCCCCCCCGACGACGATTTCGCCCGGGCGGAGCGCGCGCACCTCACGACTGCGCTTCCGAGGATGATCCGCGAGGCTCGCCCGGACGCCGTGGTCATCGGCCGAGAGTCGTTCGCGCGTCACGTTCCGGCCATCGCCCGGGCGCACCGAGTGCCGTCCCTGATGCTGGTGCACGGGGACCCCTCGAGGAGCTTGATCCAGGGCACCTACCCCGCACCCCACGCGGCGCGCCTGCTGGCCCGGTACCGTCAGGTGGACCGAATCGCCACTCCGGGCCGACACATGGCGTCGGGCCTCAGGCGCATCGGCCTCCGCCGCGTCACCGTGATCCCCAACGGGGTCGATCTCGATCGCTTCGCGCCAGGAACCCGGGACCCCGCCCTGCTGTCGGAGCTCGAGATTCCCGACCATCATCGCGTGATCCTGCACGCATCGAAGCTGGAGCCGGGCAAGAGAGCTCAGGACATCGTCGACTCGGCCGAGCAGGTCCTGGCCCGTCACGATGATCTCATCTACGTGATTGCCGGCCACGGGCCGTGCCGGGAGCCCTTGGAGGAAGCGTGCCGCCAGAAGGGGCTCATCGAGCGGTTCCGCTTCGCGGGGTGGGTCGATCACCGGCAGATGCCTCGCTACGTCAACCTGGCGGACGCGGTGCTGATGCCCTCGGAAGCGGAGACCCAGGCCCTCGTCTATCTCGAGACCCAGGCATGCGCTCGTCTGCTCCTCGCGAGCGATATCCCCGCGGCGCGAGAGGTCGTCACCGACGGGGAGACCGGCCTGCTGTTTCGCACGGGCGACGTCGATGATCTCGTCGCGACCACGCTTCACGCGCTCGCGAATCCCCGTCTCCGCGCCCGCATCGGCCGGGCGGCGCGGAGACGGGTGGCGCGCCACGGCCTGCATGCCATGACGGCGACCTACGAGGGGCTTCTCCGGCGCATCGCGCGCCGACCATACCGAGCGGCCCGGCACGCCGTGAGCCCTCGAACGAGGGCCCGGCCAGGTCAGGACCGTAGAGCTCGGCCGTGGCGCTTGCGCACGCCGGTGGCGCTCTCTTATCATGTCCCGGCTCGAGCTCATGAGTGACCGCGTCCGCCTCCGCGTTCTCTACGACGTTCCTGGCTGGGCCTACCACGGGTACGCGAGCGGCATCAAGAGGTACGCGCCGCCCGACTTCGACGTGTCCATCTCGCCCATCAAGGTGGACAGGCGGTGGCTGCCGTGGGACGAGATCCTCGGCAGCACGCCGCCCGACCTCCTCTTCCTGCTGGACTACGGGCGCGCCCTCGCGGTCAACCAGGAGATCCGGGCGCGCGGCTGGAGCACCGTCCTCATGGTGGCCTGGAGCCGCGGGTGGCCGAGCGACGTCCAGCGGTTCTGGCCCGCGTACTGCGTCGCCGACGCCGCGCTGGTCTCCAACCTGGCCAGCTGGGATCGACTGGGGCGCCTGCCGCGCTCCTACAGCATTCCGTACGGCGTGGACGGTCAGATCTTCAAGGTCCGGGTCCCCATCGAGCAGCGCAAGCCCCGCGTCCTGTGGGTCGGCTCCCAGTACTTCCGCGCGCTCAAGGGCTACGACGACTACATCGTCCCGCTCGCGGCCCGGCTGGGGGAGCTGGGCATCGAGTGCGAGACCCGCCTCGTCGACTCGTTCGGGTCGGACAAGGCAACCCCGGCCCAGATGAGCGACTGGTACAACTCCGGCACCGTGCTGGTGTGCGCGAGCGAGAGCGAGGGGACGCCCACCCCGCCCATCGAGGCGGCCGCCTGCGGCTGCACGGTCGTGTCGACTCGGGTCGGGAACATGCCGGAGCTGATACGGGACGGCGTCAACGGGTACCTGGTCGACCGGAGCGTGGACGCGCTCCTGGAGGGTGTCCTGGCGGCCACCGAAAACCATGCGCGGCTCGCGACGCAGATGCAGGAGGACGTGCGTCCGTGGCTCTGGTACCACCGGAGCTACCAGTACTACCAGATGTTCCGCGAGGTGCTGGGGATGGACGGCGAGGGAGCCGCTCCGGCGCCGAGCCGCCGTCCGGACCTGTCAGCGGATCTCACCGTCTTCGTGACCACCGTCGGGGCGCCGGGCTTCGAGGCCTGCCTCGACCACCTCGCCCGCCAGGACACGAAGTTCCGGCTCGAGATCATCCAGGAGGTCGCGCCGCTCAGCGCCGCGCTCCAGCGGATGCTCGACCGCTGCGAGACACCGTACTACGTCCAGGTCGACGAGGACATGCTCCTCTACCCACACGCGGTGCAGACACTCCACCGGTGGATGCGGAGCGCACCGGACCGCACCGCGATGTGCGTGGGCAACCTCTACGACACCCACCTCGGTCGAGCGATCCAGGGGGTGAAGATCTTCCACCGGGACGTCGGCCGGCGGTACCCGTGGACGGCCACGCCCGCCGTGCTCGATCGCATCCGGCGGATGCAGGAGGACGGCCTCCTGATCCAGGCCGCGCCCGCCGACGGCCTCGACCCGGCCTCGCCCTCGGTCCTGGGGCTGCACGGCGCCGCCTGGTCGCCAGAGGCGCTCTACGAGCGGTACTTCACGCTCGAATCCTGGCGGCGGGCCCACGAAGACATGATGGGCTGGTTCGCCGTGGTCCCGCCCGACCTGCTCGCCCGGTTCCTCCGCGAGCGTACCGAGGAGAGCTTCTTGGCCGTCATGGGGGTGCTGGGCGCTGCCCTCCGGTTCCCGTCGGGCGGCGCGCCGCGGAAGGACTTCCGCGCCACGCCCGTCCTGCCGGGCCTCGCCACGGCTCGTAGCCTCTTCGCCGAGCTGACCACGGCGCCGCCGGAGGACGCCGGCCCGGGAAGCTGACCGGGCCTCGGCGGGCGCCGCCGGGCTCAGGCCAGGACGGTCGCCAGCCGGCTCGCCGCCGCCTCGACGTCGTCGAGCGGCGCCGCCCCCAATCGGGCCTCGAAGCACGGGACGCCTGCGGCCAGCTCCCGGCAGCGCTGAGCGAGGTCCACGCCAAGGCCACCGTCCTCGCCCAGCCAGTCGAAGACACCGGAGCGGCGTCCCGGCTCGGCGCCGAAGAGGGCGCGGAGCAGGAGAGCGCGAGCGGCGTCCTCCCCGAGACGTGCCATCTCCGGACGGCCGCCCGACGGGTCTCGGCGCGGGAAGAGCAGCGCCGCGAGGCCTCCGCCCGTCGCCATCGGGGTCTCGAGCGCCGAGCAGAGCTGGGCGGGACTCCGGTCGGCTCCCGTCGCAGGCGGGAGCGGCCCGAGGTCGCGCAGGGCGGCAGCTTCGTCCAGGGTGAGCCAGTGGGTCGCCGGGCTCGCCCCGAGCCGAGCCCGGAGCCGGGGCAGGCGCTCGAGTGTCCCCGGCCGGATGGCCACGATCGACGGCATGCCGCGGGCCCGAGGCGGCGTCCCGGCGCCGACCACGACGCGGTCGTTGGCGACGAACCGCGCGTCTGGCGCGTGGAGGAGGTGGAGGAGCAGGGTAGTCTTGCCGGCCCCCTTGGGGCCCGCGATGACGACGGCCCGGTCGTCGAGGACGAGCGACCCCGCGTGTAGCAGCAGGGCCGACCGCCGCACGGCGGCCCCGATGGCCAGCTCCCGCACCACGCGCATCAGGGCGACCCGCGCCCCCGGCTCGTCGGCCGGCGCGACGATCTCGACGCTCGCCCGGTCCCGCTCGACCACGTAGGCGGCGCCCAGCGCCTCGTCGACCACCGTCCAGCGGCCGCGGGGGCTCTCCACGGCAGGACACCGCATCATCCGGCTGTCCAGGACGAACGTGTCGGTGAGCGCGGCAGCGGCCCCCACGTCTCGGCGCAGGGCCTGGAGGCGCCGGCCGTCGAGGGTCAGGGCCACCGTCGCGCCGGCCGTCCCGTCGGGGTCGGCCCGGAACCAGGGTCCGAGGAACTCCTCGAGCCACCGTACGGGCCCCGCCTCGGCGCTCGTCACCCCGATGGTGGCGTCGCCGCAGGTGAGGCGTGCGACGGCCGCCGCCGTCACCCGGCCCTCCGGCCGGGGCCGTCCTCCCGGGCGTGGAAGAGGGCAGCCAGCCGCTCGAGCGGGACCTCGACGCCCTCGGTGCGAGCGCTGTGGCGGAAGAGTGCCGCGTCGACCAAGGCCGCCGCAGCCCAGAATCGGAAGTGCGCGGCGAAGGCGTCCGGGCTGCGCCCGCGACGGTACCCGGCGGCGAACGCCGTCCACTCCTCGGCGGACATCGGCCAGCGATACCAGGTGCGGCCCAGGTCGAAGTCGTGCAGGTCGATCGCCAGCGTGGTGTTGTCCACGGCCACTGGCCGGCCCGCCGGGTCCACCACGAGGTTCTCCGGCGCGAAGTCGCGGTGGATGAACCCGGCGGTCGCCGTGGCGGGCGCCTCGGCGGCGACGAGGGCCCGGACCTCCCGGCCGAGACGCGGGGGCACCAGGCCCAGCCGCTCGAGCGCCCCGATCTGCTCCTCCGCCACGGCGCGGCGGAGCGCGACGCTCGGAGCGCTCGCCACCTCGCTCGGCGGGGCGGGGCGGGCGTGGATCCGCCCGAGGACGGCTCCGCACGCCTCCAGGAGGTCAGGCGTGTGCGGCAAGCCCTCGACGGGGGGGCCGGGCACCCACTCCTCCAGCGTCGCCGCGGCCCGTCGGGCGACCACCTGCGAGAGACACTCGAGTCCCAGCAGCCCGGTCAGGCGGACGAGGCTCTCGGCGTGAGAGGGCTCGTCGAAGCGTCGACCCTTCAGCACGCGGCCGTCCTCCAGCTCGATCCGGAAGGTGGCGCGTCCGAGGACCGGAGACGGAAGGTCGGTCACGGGCGTGATCCGGCGCGGCACGCTGCCCGTCTCACGGAGCAGCCCTGCGAGGTCCCGGCCCAGGCTGACCAGGTGTTCTTGCTCCTCGTGCGCTGGGCCCGGCGTCATTGCGCGGAACGATAGCGCGGCGCCGGCCAGGGGACAAGCGCGCGGGTCACAGGTCGCCGAGCGCGGCGGCACGTTCGCGGTGAGCGGCACGGACCCTCGTCCCGCCGAAGTTCCGTCAAGACCTCGAGTCGCGATACCATGGCTGGCACCGGAGGGACACATGGCCACCGACCGTGCGCCGGATCTCCCCGCCCTGCCGCGCGACGAGGCCGGCGCGCCGGTGTTTCGGGAGCCCTGGGAAGCGCAGGCCTTCGCGATGGCCGTCCGCCTCCACGAGGCCGGCCACTTCACGTGGCCGGAGTGGGCGGAGCGGCTGGCCGGGGAGATCAAGCGCGCCCAGGCCGCCGGCGATCCCGACCGGGGAGACACCTACTACCACCACTGGCTCCGCGCGCTCGAGGGACTGGTCGCCGAGAAGGGCCTGGTCGGCGCCCACGAGCTCCGCCAGCGGAAGGCCGACTGGGAGGTCGCGGCGCGCGCGACCCCGCACGGGAAGCCCATCGAGCTCCGCCGGAGCCGGGACACGGGGAGCTGACCACGGTTTCCGTCGCCCGCGCCCTGACGCATGCCGTGGCCGGCCTCGCCCTGACCGGTCTCGCGGGGCTCGGCCTTCCGGCCCACGCCATCGAGTGGCCGGCGGCCGCCGATCTCCGCGCCGCGCTCGAGTCGGCTGACTCGCTTCGCGTCGACGGGCAGCCGCTCCGCGCCGGCATCCTGCGGGAGCTCTACGCCGCGATCGCCTTCGAGCCGATCTGGGGAGCCGACGCCGGCGGAGCGGCGCGCGCGACCCTGGCGCTCGAGGCTCTTCACGGCGCGCGCGACCACGGGCTCCGCCCCGCGCACTATGGCCTGGCCGCGCTCAAGCGCCGCGCGGAGCCGTCGACCCGAGAGACCGCCGTCGAGCGCGAGCTCCTCCTGACGGACGCGGTCCTCCGATACGCGGTCGACCTCCGGGCCGGCCGGCTCCGTCCGACCGCGGTCCAGGCCGACTGGGGGCTCCCTCCGCCGGCGCGCGAGGATCCCGTCCGGGAGCTGGCCGAGGCCGTCGAGGCGGGCACCCTGGCCGCGTGGCTCGAGTCGCTGCCGCCGCCTCACGAGGGCTACGCGCGGCTCGTGGGCGCGCTCCGCGCCCTCCACGCGACTCCTGCCCGCGGCGGGACGCGGAGCGGCGTCGACGCCCAGATCCGGCAGATCGCCGTCAACCTGGAGCGCTGGCGCTGGCTCCCGCGGCCGTTCGAGTCCCGGCACGTCCTCGTCAACGCCGCGGACGCCACCCTCGCGGTCGTCGAGGACGGGCGGGTGCGGCTCACCTCGCGGGTGGTCGTGGGCGACGAGCTCCACCCCACGCCGGTGGTACGCGCCGAGGTCGGGGCCGTCGTCTTCAACCCGCCGTGGACGGTCCCCACCAGCATCGTCGTCGACGAGTTCCTGCCGAAGCTCCGCGCGAACCCCCGGTTCCTCGTCGACAACGAGATCAGCATTCTCGACCGGCCCCAGGATCCCTACGGCCTCGCGATCGACTGGACGGCGATGCGCGCCGAGCGCTTCCCGCTGAGACTGCAGCAGCGTCCCGGCGGATGGAACCCGCTCGGCCGCATCCGCTTCGCCTCGCCGAACCGCTTCGACGTGTATCTCCACGACACGCCGTTGCCGGAGCTCTTCCAGCGCGCCGACCGGGCGCTGAGCCACGGCTGCGTGCGGGTGGAGCGGGCGCAGGAGCTGGCCGCCCTCGTCCTCTCGGGCCAGCCAGCCGGACGGCGGGAGGCACTCGAGCGCGCCATGGGAAGCGGGGTCACCAGCGTCGTCACCGTCGCGCGTCCCCTGCCCGTCTACCTCCTCTACTGGACGGCGTTCGTCGACGACGAGGGGCGGCTCCAGCTCCCGGAGGATCCGTACGACCGTGACGGCCGGGTGGCCGCGGCCCTGGCCCGCGCCCCGGGGGCGCCGTCCGTCCCGCCGGCGCCACGCGGCCCCCGGCAGCCGGCCCGGGCAGGAGCCCGGGCAACCGCCCGTGAGCCAGATCCTCGGTCCGCGGCGCCGGGAGGTGCTGCGGCTCGCGGCGCTCGCAGCCACCCTGCCCTGGGCACGCCGCCTGGCCGCCACGCCGCCGCCGACGACGACGGAAGACGCGCGCGCGCTCGCGTTCCGGAATCTCCACACCGGCGAGGCGGTCGACGTCGTCTACCGGGTCGATGGCCGCCTGGATCCGGAGGCGCTCCGGGAGATCGACTGGGTGCTGCGCGACTTCCGCACCGGCGAGGCGCGCCAGATCGATCGGCGGCTCCTGGATCTCCTCTGGCGCCTGCGGTCCGCGCTCGACACGGAGGAGCCGTACGAGGTGATCTCCGGCTACCGCTCTCCCGCGACCAACGCCATGCTCCGCCGCGCGGGCCGGGGCGTCGCTAGGGGAAGCCTCCACGTGCGGGCCATGGCCATCGACGTCCGTATCCCGGACCGGCCCCTGCCGGCCGTGCGAGACGCCGCGCTGGGGCTCCGGCTTGGCGGCGTCGGCTACTATCCCGCCTCGGGTTTCGTCCACGTCGACGTCGGCCGCGTCCGAGTATGGTGAGGCGTATGAAGCGACGAGTGTTCGTCTCCGCGGTCGGGATGGGCCTGTTGGCAGCGCCGCTCCGCCTGGCGGCGCAGCAGCCGAAGAGGGTTCCGCGTGTCGGCTATCTCTTCTCCTTCACTCCGGCAGAGGCCAAACACTTGTGGGAGGCCTGCCGACAGGGCCTGCGTGAGCTGGGCTACGTGGAGGGTCAGAACATTGCGCTCGAGCCGCGATGGGCGGACGGGGGTTATGAGCGGCTTCCCGAGCTCGCGGCGGAGCTGGTGCGGCTCAATGTGGACGTGATTGTTTCAGCTGCCACGCCCGCAAGCCGCGCGGCGAAGGCTGTGACCAGCTCGATCCCCATCGTCATCGTCGCCGTGGCCGACCCGGTGAAGGTGGGGTTGATCGCCAGCCTCGCCCGGCCCGGCGCGAACGTGACCGGCCTCAGCCTGTTTACGTCAGAGCTGAGCGGCAAGCGCCTCGAGCTGCTCGGGCAGGTCGCGCACGCCATGCCCCGCGTGGCGATCCTCATGAATCCGGACAATCAGAGTAATGCCGTGTTTCTGGAGGAGACGCGGGTCGCCGCTCAGAAGTTGGCAGTCCAGCTTCAGCTACTGGAGGCGAGAAACCCGCGGGAGATAGAGCGCGTGTTCGACGCCGCCGGGGAGCGAGCCGCCGCGCTGATCGTCTTCGACGATCCGGTGCTCTGGAGCCATCGGAAGCAGATCGTCGCGCTCGCGGCAAAGCGACGGCTCCCGGCAATATACGGCTACAGTGAATTCGTGGACGACGGAGGGCTGCTGTCCTACGGGCCCGACAGAGTTGACCAGTATCGGCGCACTGGAGTGTACGTCGACAAGATCCTCAAGGGCGCCAAGCCGGCGGACCTGCCGGTGGAGCAGCCGACCAAGTTCGACCTGGTGATCAACATGAAGACGGTGAAAGCTCTCGGACTCACGATCCCGCCGGCGCTCCGCCTGCAAGCGGACCGTCTTGTCGAGTGAGGGCGCAAGCGGGGCGCATCGTCGCATGAGGGCCGCCCAGGTCCAGTTAAGAGAGGCCGGCGCCGGCCCCTACCGGGCCGACCGGCACCCGCTAGAATGGGGACATGTACATCCCGGCGCACTTCGAGGCGGCCGACGTCGCCTGGTGCCACGCCCTCATCCGCCGTGAGCCGTTCGCCCTCCTGATCGGCGTCGACCACGCGGGCGCTCCGTTCGTCACTCACCTGCCCGTGCTGCTGGACGAGTCGCCGGCGCCGCGCGGCACGCTCCTGGCGCACGTGGCGCGGCCGAATCCCCAGTGGCAGCTCTTCGCCCCGGACCGCCCGGTCCTGGTGGTCTTCCCCGGCGCGCACGCTTACGTCTCGCCGTCGTGGTACGGAACGCATCCGAGCGTGCCCACGTGGAACTACGTCGCTGTCCACGCCTACGGCGTGCCGCGGGTGATCGAGGACGCGGGACGGGTCCGGGCGCTCCTCGACCGGCTGGTGCGCACGTTCGAGGACGGCCGGCCCACGCCCTGGCGCATGGACAGCCTGCCGGACTCGTACGTCGAGGGCATGATGCGCGGCATCGTCGCCTTCGAGATCCCGATCGACCGGATCGAGGGCAAGGCCAAGCTCAGCCAGAACCGGCCCGCCGCCGATCAGGCCCGTGTGCGCGCCGCCCTCGGCGCCGAGGACGACCCGCTGGCGAGGGCCGTGGCGACGCTCATGGCGGAGCGGGCCGGCGACGGCCAGGCAGGCGGGCCCACGGAACGCGACGGGAGCTGACCGGACGGCATCGCTCGCGCGGGCGAGCCATTCACCAGAGGGACCCGAGCCCGTGCGCGGCTTCGTCCTGACCCCCTCCTACCGCGTGGCCAACGGCCGCGCGGAGGTGCACCTCCACGCCGTGCTGGAGAGCGGCGAGCCCGCGCTGATCGTCGACGACCGCTTCCCGCCCTACTTCTTCGTCCGTGCCGCCGATAGAGACGCCCTCCGCCGGGCGGCTCCCGCGGCGCGGGCGGCCGAGTCGACGCTCCTGACGTTCTCGGGCGAGCCCGTGCTCCTGGTCGAGGTCGACCTGCCGGGCGACGTCCCCCCGATGCGGGCACGCCTCGCGGAAGCCGGCGTCGAGTGCTTCGAGGCCGACGTGCGCTTCGCCTACCGCTTCCTGATCGACCGCGGGATCCGCGGCGCGTTCCGCGTCGACGGTCCGTTCGAGCGCCATCCGGGCATCGGTCGCGTGTACCGGAACCCGCGCCTCGAGCCCACCGAGCTCGTGCCGACGCTGCGGGTGCTCTCCTTCGACATCGAGACGAGCCTCGACGGGCGGCTCCTCTACTCGATCGCGGCGGCGGGCCAGGGTGGCGACCGCGTCTGGGTGGTGCGACCCGGTGAGACGGGGACCCTCGCCGGCCTTCCCGAGCACGCGATCGGAGCCTTGGTGCCGAGCGAGCGGGCGTGCGTCGAGGGGTTCCTCGGCCACCTCCGCACGGCGGACCCGGACGTCCTGACCGGCTGGAACATCGGCGACTTCGACGTGCCAGTCCTGCAGCGGGTCGCGCGGCGCGCCGGCCTCCGGCTGGCACTCGGGCGCACCGACGAGGAGGCCGAGGTGAGGCGCGACCTCGGCTTCACGCGGGATCCGCGGGTGATCCTCTCCGGGCGCCAGGTGCTGGACGGCCTCGCGCTCCTCCGGAGCGCCTTCTTCAAGCTCGACGACTACCGGCTGGACACCGCGGCCCGGGTCATCCTGGGGAAGGGCAAGCTCTTCCACGCCGAGCACCGAGGCCAGGAGATCGAGGCCGCATGGCGGGACGACCCGGCCCGCCTCGCCGCCTACAACCTCAACGACGCGCGCCTGGTCACGGAGATCCTCGAGCGGACGGGGCTCGTCGAGCTGACGGTGCGCCGGAGCCTCCTCACCGGAATGCAGATCGACCGGGTGGGCGCGCAGATCGCCGCGGTGGACTCCCTCTACCTCGCCGAGCTCCGCGCGCGCGGGCGCGTGGCGCCGTCGGTCCACGTCGAGGACGCGCAGGGAACGGTCATCTCCGGGGGCCTCGTCCTCGACTCGGTCCCCGGCCTCTACCGGAACATTCTCGTCTTCGACTTCAAGAGCCTCTATCCGAGCCTGATCCGGACGTTCAACATCGATCCCCTGACGCACGTCCTCCCGGCGCGCGCGACGCCGGGCCTGCCCGTGGTCCGCACGCCGAGCGGCGCCCGGTTCCGCGCCGACGAGCCGGGGATCCTGCCGGAGCTGGTCGCGCGCCTCTGGGAGGAGCGCGCCCAGGCCAGGCAGCAGGGCGACGCGGTGGGCGCCCAGGCCACGAAGATCCTCATGAACTCCCTCTTCGGCGTCCTCGGGGCCTCGGCCTGCCGGCTCTTCTCGCCCGACGTCGCCAACGCCATCACCCTCGCCGGCCAGCACGTGATCCGGCTCGCCGCCGCCGCCGTCGAGACGGCCGGCCACCGCGTGATCTACGGCGACACGGACTCTCTCTTCGTCGACGCGGGCGAGCCCGACCCGGCGGCGGCCGCCAAGCGGGCCGAGAGCCTGCGCGAGACCATCGGCGCCCATGTCGCCGACGCGCTCCAGGCCGAGTTCGGCGTCCGGAGCTGGCTCGAGCTCGAGTTCGAGAAGGTCTATCTCCGCTTCTGGATGCCCGAGGTGCGGGGCGGCGCGACGGGCAGCAAGAAGCGTTACGCGGGGCTGGTCGCCGGCCCCGGCGGCGAGGCGCTCGAGCTGGTGGGACTCGAGGCGGTGCGGCGGGACTGGAGCGCGGTCGCCCGGCGCTTCCAGCGGGAGCTCCTCCAGCTCGCGTTCCACGAGGAGCCCGTCGAGCAGTTCGTCCGCGACTTCGTGGCCGATCTCCGGGCCGGCCGCTTCGACGACCAGCTCGCCTACCGGAAGGCGATCCGGAAGCCGCTCGAGTCCTACACGAAGACCACGCCGCCGCACGTCAGGGCGGCGCGGAAGCAGGCGGGCGGACCGGGCCGCATCGTCACCTACGTCGTCACGACGGCCGGCCCCGAGGCCGCCGGCGAGACGACCGCCCCGCCGGACTACGACCACTACGTCACCCAGCAGCTCCGGCCCATCGCCGACGCCCTGCTCCACTTCCTCGGCGCTCCCGATTTCGACACCATCGCCGGGATTCACCGGCCCGAGGGGCGCCAGCTCGGGCTCTTCGACGAGGGAGACCTCTCATGACGACGCCGCGCCGCGTCCTGATTCATGCCGGGCACGTCCTCGCCTTCGACGGCCACGGCCACCGCCTCCTCCGGGACGGCGCGGTCGTCCTGGAAGGCGATCGCATTCTCCACGTCGGCCCCCGATCGGGTCGGGCGTTCGAGGGGCGAGTCGACGAGACCGTGGACGCCCCCGACCGCGTGCTGACCCCCGGTCTCATCTCGACCCACGCCCACATCGCGGGCTCGCCGCTCGACCGCTCGTTCATCGAGGACACCGGACGGCCTCAGTTCTACTACTCGGGCCTGTTCGAGACGCTGCCGGTCCGCGACGGCGCCCAGGACGAGGCGGCGAGCCGCGCCTGCGTCGACTTCTCGATGGCCGAGCTGCTCCGGGGCGGCGTGACCACGGTGCTCGAGATCGGCCAGCTCGGAGACCACGTCGTCGAGCGGGCGGGGCACTTCGGCCTCCGCGTCTACTTCGGCCTGTCGTTCCGCTCGGGGCGCTGGCTCACGCCGGACGGCCGGCGCGTCCGGTGGGAGTGGGACGAGGCGCGAGGCCGGGAGGGCCTCGCGCGGGCGCTCGCGTTCCACGAGCGCCACGACGGCGCCCACGGCGGGCTCGTGCGGGCCTGTCTCGCCCCTGCCCAGGTGGACAC
Source organism: uncultured Candidatus Rokubacteria bacterium (assembly GCA_963812945.1). Lineage (GTDB taxonomy): Bacteria > Methylomirabilota > Methylomirabilia > Rokubacteriales > DASRDR01 > DASRDR01. The sequence goes on from CAWEXD010000008.1 coordinate 1,971,652, forward strand.
CTGCACGCCCGAACTGTTGCGCGTGGCCAAGCAGGCGGCCGACGAGCGCGACTGCCCGATCACGCTCCACGCCTCCCAGTCGGTGATCGAGTTCAACGAGATGGTGGCGCGACACGGGAAGACACCGGTCGCGTGGCTCGGCGAGCTGGGCTTCCTCGGCCCGCGGACGATCCTGGGCCACGCGATCATCGTCGGCGGCTCGTCCTGGACTAACCACCCGGCGGGCGACCTCCGGATCATGGGCGACGCCGGCTGCTCGGTCGCGCACGCGGTGTGGGTGTTCGCACGCCGGGGTGTCGCGATGGAGTCGTTCGCCCGCTACCGCGAGGCGGGCGTCAACATGTCCCTCGGCACCGACACGAACCCCCAGAGCGTCATCGAGGCGATGCGCTGGGCCGCGGTCCTGTCCAAGACGATGGAGCGGAACACGCAGGCGACGACGGCGGCGGACGTCTTCGACGCCGCGACCCTCGGCGGCGCCCGCGCCCTCGGGCGCGACGACCTCGGGCGGATCGCCCCCGGCGCACGGGCGGACCTCGTCCTCTGGAAGGGCCGGTCGTGGGGCATGACGCCGCTCCGAGACCCGGTGAAGAACATCGTCTACAACGCGACCGCGGAGGACGTGGACCGCGTCTGGGTCAACGGTCGCCTGGCGGTCGACGGAGGCCGAGTGCTGGCCGCCGACGAGCGCGCGATCCTCGAGGCCCTCCAGGCCGGCAGCGAGCGCATGTGGCCCCGGATGCGCGAGTTCGACTGGGCCCAACGGGGGGCTGACGAGCTCTCGCCTCCGAGCTACCCGGACTGGCGCTGACCGCAAGCCTGTGTCTCATACGATGCGACGCATCTACCTGATGCACATGACAATTCGACATTCGTACCGGCTCAAGGGAAGGCACGTGAGAGCCGAGCCCGCGCGTCCCACGCCGGGGTCGGTGACCCTATGACTTTCTTTGGGCCCGAGGAGCCCACGGACCTATCATCCCTCCGCAGGCCCGGATGGCCCCGAGGCCGGGTCCGTGATCGGATCGCACCGGGCCGCGCGAGGAGGCCGACCCATGAGACGAGTCGCCGCGACCGTGGCGATCCTGATCCTCCTGGGCACGTTGAGCGCCGCTTGCACCAAGCGCGCGGGGCCGGACTCCGGGGGAGCGACCGCACCCTCTACCGCGCCCTTCACGAACCAGGAGCTGGTGGACGAGCTGCGTCGACAGGGGATCGGCGTGGCGAGCGGTCAGGCGGGCGGGTTTCCCGAGATCACCGAGACGGCTCGCGGCATCGTCATCACCCTTCCGAGCACCTTCTTCGCGTTCGACCGGTCCGAGCTCGACAACCAGGCACGGGGCGTGGTCGACCGGATCGCCCAGGTCATGAAGCACCCCCGCGCCATGACCCGCAAGATCAGCCTCGAAGGCCACACCGACAACGTCGGCAGCGCCGAGTACAACATGAACCTTTCCAAGCGGCGGGTGGACGCGGTGGCAGCCGAGATGGTCAAGCAAGGCATGCAGGGGGACCGAGTCACGACCCATGCGTTCGGTGAGACGCGCCCCCTCGCACCGAACCGGAACCCCGACGGGACGGACAACTCGGTCGGGCGCGCGAAGAATCGGCGCGTCGAGGCGGTGATCCCCAACTAGCCGCAAGTCGACCCCGCCGTCGGTCCGACGCGCTGACGCGGACCGGCAGCGGCGCGCCTCGGCTAGCCTGGCGCGCCGGCTCTCAGGCCTCCCGGTGCCAGTACGGGAGCCGCCAGAAGGTCGAGTCCCAGCCGCTCAGCTCGACCCCGCGGATCTGGTTCGAGCCCGCGGCGACCCAGTTGCGGTGGATGAGCGGGATCGCCACGTGCGCCTGGACGACGATGTCGTTCATCCGGATGAAGTGCGCCGCGCGCTTGACGGGATCCAGCTCGGCCTCGGCCGCCTTCCAGAGCCGGTCGTACTCGTCGCTCACGAACCGGGTGTTGTTGCGCCCCTGCCAGCGGTTCTGCTTCGACGAGACCTCCCACGAGGTGAACTGCTCCATGAAGCTCTGGGGATCGGGGCCGTCCAGGGTCGTGGTGTACATCTGGATGTCGGTGAAGAACTTCAGGTACGTGTCGGGGTTCGCCGGATCCGTCGAGAAGTAGACGGAGCCCACGACGGACTTCAGCTCGACCTCGATGCCGGCCCGAGCCATCGCAGCCTTGACGACCGCCTGCACGCTCTGGCGGGCGGCGTTGATCGAGGTCTGGAAGACCAGCTTGAGGCGTTTCCCGTCCTTGGCCCGCACGCCGTCCGCCCCGCGCTTCCACCCGGCGCCCTCGAGAAGCTGGTTGGCCTTCTCGACGCTGAACTCCCAGCGGTTGGCCTTCGACTGGAAGCGACTCGGCGCGTTGAGGAAGTTCGCGGTGGCCTGGCCCTGGCGGCCGTAGATCTGCTCCTGGATGGCGCCCCGGTCGGCCAGGAGCGCCAGCGCGGCGCGGACGCTCGCGTCGGTGAGGATCGGATGCGGCGCCTTCAGGCTCGCGCGCTCGCCGTCGACCTCGCGCCAGGGGTCGGCCAGGTTGCAGCCGATGAACTCGACCCCGCCCCAGGTCGCGATCTCGACGCGCCCCTTCCCGCCCTGCTCGAGGCGCTTCAGGACGTCGTCCTCGGCCTGCATGTTCCACGCCCAGTCGTACTCGCCGGTCTGCAAGACGGCGCGCGCGGCGGACACGACGTCACCGCCGCCCTTCACCTCCACGGTGTCGAAGAACGGCCGGTTCGAGACGTGGTACGCCGGATTCAGCTCCGCCCGGATCAAGTCCCCCGGCTTGAAGTCCACGTAGCGGTAGGGACCAGTGCCGACCGGTCTGAGGTTGGCCGGCGCCTCCCGGGACTTCGCGCCCCTGAAGGCGTCGAACACGTGCTTGGGCAGGATCATGCCGCGATTGCCGCAAAAGGCGTCGGCCCAGAACGGGGCCGGCTTCGCGAAGTGCAGGCGCACGGTGTGGCTGTCGGGCGCCTCGACGCGCTGGATGGCGCGATAGCTGCCGGCCGTGACGGCCGCCGTCGCCGGGTCGGCCGCGTACTCCCAGTTGAAGACGACGTCCTCCGCGGTGAACGGCTTCCCGTCGTGCCACTGGACGCCCTTCTTGAGTCGCCAGGTCACCGAGCGGCCGTCCCGCGCCACGCCCCCGTTCTGGACGCTGGGCAGCTCCTCGGCGAGGATCGGCACGAGGTTGCCGTCGGGATCGAAGGCGGCGAGCGGCTCGTAGAACAGGCGTGAACCATCGGCGTTCGTGAGCCCGGCCGCGAAGTGAGGATTGAGCAGCGTCGGCCCCTGCCACCAGAGCGTCCGCAGGGGGCCGCCGCCGCCGCGGCGCGTGGGGCTGAAGGCCGGCCGCGCCTGCGTCTGGGCCAGGCCGACGGACGCGAGCATCTGGCTGACCAGCGGGGCGGTCAGGCCGCCAGCGACGATGACGCGCGTGAACTCGCGGCGCGAGACGATCCCGTCCCGCACCCGGTGAAGCCAGGCTCTCAGCTCGTGCTCGTCCATCGTGCTCCCCTTGGTCGCGCCCGGATGTATGCCGGCCGGCGGCCGGTGAATGACGCGTCGCTCCGAAGGTTACCACGAGCCCCGCCGGGGTCGCGGGGCCGCGAGGGCGCTATCGAACCGGTGCCTTCCGGTGACGAGCGCCCCAGCGCCGGCGGGCCGCACGAATCTCCTTGAGCTCGCGCGCCACGTCACTCGGCGGGCGGGACCGGGCCCGCCGCATCGATTCGTCGAGAACGGCGAGCATGCGTTGACGCTCACCCGCACTGAGCTTCTCCGCTCGGATCGCGTCGTCGGCCGACCTTCTCACGGTCTACTCCCACCGCTCCATCGCCGGCCGGAGGGGCGTGAATGCGCGGATGGTCCCCGCCGCATCCGAGAGAATCGCGTCGATCCGCGCGACGTCGGCGCTGGAGAGCGTCAGCTGGGCGCCCCGCAGATTGTCGTCCACCTCGGCGGGATTGCGCGCGCCGATCAGGGCGGTGCTGACCACGGGGTTCCGGAGCACCCAGGCGAGGGCGACGTGGCTCACCGGCACGCCCAGGGGCTCGGCCACCTCGCGGCGGACCCGCTCGACGACGGCGACGTTCTTGGGAAGGTTCTCGGGCGTGAAGATCGGCTGGCCGAAGGCGATCCCCTTGGCGCGCCAGTCCGGCTCGGCGAAGCGCGTGTCGGGAGTGAACGCTCCGGTGAGGAGACCGTGACCCAGTGGCCCGTAACCCATCACGCCGATGCCGTGGCGCGCGCAGAACGGGAACACGTCCTGCTCCATCCGCCGGTCGAAGAGGTGATAGCCGACCTGAACGACGTCGACGCGGCGGGCCCGCATGCAGGCTTCCATCTGCGGCACGGTGAAGTTCGAGACGCCGACGAAGCGCACCTTCCCCGCGCGGACGATGTCGTCCATGGCCCCGAACGCGTCCTCGAAGGGCGTATCGGTGTTCGGCCAGTGGATCAGGTAGACGTCGATCACGTCGGTCTGGAGGCGCCGAAGGGAGAGGTCGACCTCGCGCTTCAGACTAGCGGGCCTGGTATCTCGGCGGATGACGGGATTGCCGGGGTCCCAGGCGAGCCCGCACTTGGTCACCAGGGTGACTCGCGCCCGGCGGCCACGCAGGGCCTGGCCCACGACTTCCTCGGCGTGCCCGAACCCGTAGGCCGGCGCGGTGTCGACGCAGTTCACCCCGCCGTCGAGCGCCCGGTGGATCCCGCGGATCGCCTCCGCGTCCTCGATCGTGCCGTAGCGGTCTCCCCCGCTCATCGGCCAGCTCCCGAACCCGACGGTCGACACCGAAAGACCGGTCCGTCCGAACGCGCGCTGCTCCATCTAGGTCTCCTCTCGGCTCATGGCTGACGCCTCACGGCCCATCCGGCGAGCGCTCCAGGTCCAACGCGCGATCAGGCGTCGGTCCGGGCCACGCCGCGGTAGAGCCGGACCGGCAGGAGCACGAGCGCGCCCACGGCCGTGAAGCCGGCGGCCAGCGAGAAGGCCGCGCCGTAGCCGTAGCGCTGGACCAGCAATCCGGCCACGATCGGCGCCGGGAGCACGATCACCTGCGTCAGGAGCGTGGCCAGGCCGGTGGCCGACGACTGGAGCCGGGGGCCCGCCACGTCGAGCACCGCCGCCGTGGTGATGTTGACCAAGGTGTAGAAGAACATCCCGATCGCGAGGACGAGCAGGCCGAGCGGCCACCCGGGCGCCACCCACCCGAGCAAGAGGTAGAACGCGGTGAGGAGCAGGAACGCGGGGACGAGCACGGCCTTGCGGCCCATGCGGTCGGACAGGATCCCCAGGACCGGCTGGGATGCGGTCCCCATCCCGTGGAGGAGCGCCCAGTAGACGCCCAGCTCGAACGCGTCGCGGCCGAGGCCGATCTGGATGTAGAGCGGGAGAAACGTGACGATGACCTGGCGGGCCATGTTCATGAGGCCCTCGGCGATGGCGACCGCCAGGAACGCCGGGTTCCCGAGGATGGCCCGCACGTCGCTCAGGAGCGCCTTCTTCGACGGGCGCGCGGTCGCCGCCGTGAACTGGCGCGCGAGACCGAGCCACACCAGAAGCGCGGTGGCGATCCCCGCCAGGAGCTGCGCGTGGAGGAAGTCGCGCCAGGGCATCGCCACCAGCAGCGCGCCCACGGCCAGCGGGGTCAAGGTGTCGGAGACGGTCGCGCCCATGCCGTGGATCGAGAGCGCCGTCGCCCGACGCTCCGGAAAGCGCAGCGAGAGCGCGCCCATGGAGGGCGGATGCCACGCCGCGGTGCCGAGGCCGATCAGGGCCGACCCGACGATCGCGCCGGCGAGGCCGCCGGCCGCCCCGAGAAAGAAGTATCCGACGCCCATGAACAGGAGCGCCGACGCGAGGATGACGGCCTGCCATCGCGGGAAGGAGTCGGCCAAGAGGCCGACGGGCAGGTTCATCGTCCCGGAGGCCAGCTGGCGAGCCGACTGCAAGTAGCCCACCTGGACCTCGGTGAGCCCCAGGCCCTGCGTGACGGACGGGAGGACGACCGCGAACATCTGCTGGAACCAGTGGATGATCGTGTGGCCGCCCGTCACGAGGGACAGGAAGACGACACGCTCCCGTCCCAGGCCCCGCAGCGGGGCGAGAACCGCGCGCACGCCGGCGGCGCCCCGTCAGTCCCGCGAGAGAGGCGCCCCGGCCCGGACAGCCTCTTGCCGGAGCGCGTGGTCGGCGAGGACCAGCGCGGCCATCGCCTCCACCATCGGCACGGCGCGGGGGAGGACGCAGGGATCGTGGCGGCCACGGGCCTGGAGCACCGTGTCCTCGTGCCGGACGTCGACCGTGCGCTGCGGCGACATGATGGTCGCGGTGGGCTTGAAGGCGACGCGGAAGTAGACGGTCTCGCCGTTCGAGATCCCGCCCTGGACGCCTCCGCTCCGGTTGGTGCGCGTGCGAACGCGCTCGCCGTCCATGTAGAACTCGTCGTTGTGCTCGCGCCCGGTGAGCTCGGTCCCCGCGAAGCCAGAGCCGATCTCGAAGCCCTTGCTGGCCGGGAGACTCAGCATCGCCTTCGCGAGATCGGCTTCGAGCCGGTCGAAGACGGGCTCACCCCACCCGGGCGGGCAGCCGCGCGCGGCGCAGACCACGAGGCCGCCGAGCGAGTTCCCGTCCTTCCGGGCGGCCTCGACGGCCGCGATCATCCGCTCGGCGACGGTAGGGTCCGGGCAGCGGATCGGCGTCCGGTCGACGTCCTCGCGCGTCACGCGCTCGACGTCGCACTCGGCGGGGATCCGGCCGACCTTGCCCACCCAGGCGACCACCTCGACGCCCCAGCGGTCGTGGAGCAGCTTGCGCGCGACGGCCCCCGCGGCCACGCGGGCCGCGGTCTCCCGCGCGCTCGTCCGCCCCCCGCCCCGCCAGTCCCGGATCCCGTACTTCGCGTCGTAAGTGTAGTCGGCGTGGCTCGGGCGGTACTTCTCCTCCATCTCCCGGTAGTCGCCCGGCCGCATGTCCTCGTTCTGGATCTCGAGCGCGATGGGTGTCCCGAGGGTGAGCCCCTCGAAGACGCCGCTCAGGATCCGGACGGTGTCGGACTCCTTCCGCTGGCTGGTGAGGAGGCTCTGCCCCGGGCGCCGACGGTCGAGGTCGGGCTGGATGTCCGCCTCGCTGAGCGGCACGCGCGCGGGACAGCCGTCCACCACGGCGCCGGTCGCGGCCCCGTGGGACTCGCCCCACGTCGTCACGCGGAAGAGCTGTCCGAACGTGTTGCCCATGCCGTCCCGCCCAGGCGCTAGACCTCGACGTTCTCCTCCTCGATCCGCTTCCGCGCCACCATGTTGAACCGCCCCTCGTAGATCGGCCGGCCGCCGGTCGTCGGGCCCTGATACTGGACGAAGAGCATGAGGCCGCCCGTGTCGGTCTGGAGCGGGTCCTCGTAGTGCGGATCCGGGTAGAAGAGCATCGTCCCGGGCCCGTAGGTCCGGTCGCCGATCCGGAACTCGCCCTCGAGGATGTACCAGACCTGGGCGAACTCGTGCTTGTGGAACGGATGATGGGAGCCGGGCTCGTAGCGGACCAGCCCGGCGTTGGGATCCGTCGGCCGCTCGGCCGATGGGTGAACGAGCATCTTGCTCCACTGCCCCGGCCACCGGAGGAGCTCCCACGGGCGTTCGTCCGCGTGCACCGCAGAGGCCGGGTGGTGGGGTCCGGTCAGGTCCCGCTGAGTCATGCCGTCGCTCCCTTCACTCGTCGTCGAGCACCGGAGTCAGGATAGACGACGCGCCGCCGCCCGCCAAGGACCCCGGCGCCGGAATCCGCAGCACCACGCGGGCCGCGGGCGAGCCGTCGTCGGCGAACCAGTGCTCTCCTTCCCGCACCAGGTCGAGCTCCAGGAGGAACACGCCGGCCTCGGCCGGCGCCTGGAAGGCGATCGTGACCACCGCCTCCTGCCCGGGGTTCATGGCGCGCGGCAGCGGCGCTCGCGCGAGACCGCGGCGAAGGACCCGCCCGTCCGGCTCGGCCAGGTGAGCGCCGAGCGAGACGCTCCCCGGCCCCGACCCCGGGTTCCACGTCGTCGCGCCGATGTTCGTCAGGCGCACCAGGACGGCGGGGCTCGAGCCCGGCGCCGCTTCCACGTAGCGGCGATCCGGCTCGATGCGGGCGCGATCGGTCTCGCCGGCCAGGACTGCCGGCCGCGTCGCCGCGGCGAAGATGGTTCCGCCGAGGCCCGGCAGCCGGTTCAGCAGCGGAGCCAGGCGCCCGCCGGCGCCGCGGCCCCCCTCCGTCCGTGACGGCGTCCAGGTGTGAAGTTCACCGACCTGGAATCCCACCGCCTGCAGCAGGCGCGCCACCTCGTCCGGAGCATACTCGCGCCGATGGACCCACTCGTTCATCCGAAGCGTGCGCCCGATGCCGAACAGATGGCTCTGCGGGGACCGTCCGATGAGCGCCCGCGCGCGGCCCCGGAGATCGACGACGTTGGGGGTCGTCAGGTAGAGAACCCCGCCCGGTCTCAGGACGCGCCAGCACTCGGACAGGAAGAGCCCCGGGACCGCCAGGTGCTCCAGGATCTCGGTGGCGACGATGCGGTCGAAGCTGGCCTCCGCGTGGGGCAGGAGCTCCCGCTCCAGGTCCACGTCCTCGACCGCGACACCTCGCCCGGCCATCCAGGCCAGGAAGGCGGGCGGCACGAAGCGGCCGGCGCCCGAGATCTCGAAGCCTCCCAGGCGGGCGAGGGACAGGGCGAGGTGGGCCGGATAAATGCCGGCGTCGAGAAGCCGACCCCCCGCGTCAGATCCGCCAGAGCCGGCCAGGATCCACGCGACCGTGTGGACGTACCGGCCGAGGTTCTCGAGCCCGTAGGCTTCCTCGCCCGGCGGGCCGCCCGCGATCACGTCCTCCAGGACGCGGCGGATCTCCCGGGCCCCCGGCCCGCCCGTGGCCACAGAATCAGGAGCTCACGCGTCGGGGTGCGTGCTGATGAACCGCGCCGCGCGCACGGGGTCGACCCCCGGCGCCCGCACCTCGACGCCCGCCGCCTCCTCCTGGAGCCGGAAGACGACGTTGTGGTCGAGCCCGCCCCACCCGCGGTTCATCGCCTCGATCGCGATCTGCTCCGCCAGGTTCGTCATGGGCATCGGGACGTCGACCTCCCGCGCGAGCTCCGTGGCGAGCCCGATGTCCTTGCGGGCGAGCGACAGCGCGAAGGTCGGCGGGTCGTACTCGCCGCGAAACACCGTCTTCGGCATCCCCTCGTGGAGGTAGTGCATGCGGCCGAGCGCGCCGCGACGGATGCACTCCCAGACGGCCTCGGTCTCGACTCCCGCCTTGACGCCGAGCGTCAGCGCCTCGGCGAGCGCCTGCCGGACGCTGTGCCCCACCATGTTGTGGGCGAGCTTGCAGACCGAGCCCGCGCCGATCGCGCCCGCGTAGAAGACCTTGTCGCCGATCGCGTCGAGGATGGGCTTCACGCGCTCGAAGACCGCGCGCTCCCCGCCGACCATGACGGCGAGGTTGCGCGTGGCAGCGCCGCTCTTGCCGCCGCTCACCGGCGCGTCGAGGACGTGGGCGCCCTTCGCGCGAAACCGGGGCTCGAGCCGGCGGATCAGGGTCGGCCGGCTCGTCGAGGTGTCGACCCAGACAGCTCCCGCGCGGATCCCCTCCAGGACCCCGCCGGGACCGACGCCGACCGCCTCGACCTCCGGGGGCCCGGGCAGCGAGGTCAGCGTGACGTCGGCGAGCCGGGCGACCTCGGCGGCCGAGGCGGCCCCACGCGCGCCCCGGCCCGTCCAGTCGCGCACGACCTCGGACCGCTTGTCGTGGACGACCAGCAGGTAGCCCGCCTTCAACAGGTTGCCCGCCATGCCGCCGCCCATGTTGCCGAGACCGATCAATCCGACGGTGTCCACGCTGCCTCCCGCGCTGGTGGTCACGACTGGATATGGAGCCGGAGCGGCTCCCACGCGGCTCAAGCATACCCGGGCACGACCCCGCCCGCGACCGGCAGGCGGCCGGTCTCGTCGATCCGATACTCGCGCTTGTGCAAGGCGGAGCTTTACAAGGATGTCCCGACCCGCGTCGTCCACGCCGTGGAGCTCGAGGTCGACGTACTCGGGAACGCTGAATCCCGGGTCCAGGTCCACGTGGAGCTCGGCGTTCGGCTCGAGACGATGGATGAACCCCCCTGCCCGATTCCTCCGTAGTACTCCTTCCCGTATCCGGTTGGAGGCAGCGGAACCACCGTCTGGATCGTTGTGAACCGGATCCCGACTCCCGCCGTTTCCCGGAGCACGAGAGTGCGGCCCACACCCGCCTCGGTCCGGGGCTTGTCCAGCACTTCCCAGGCCACCGGCCCGGACTGGCCCGTGCGCAGCTCCGTTGTCGCGCAGGCCGTGCCCAGCAGGCTCAGGACCACGAGAACGGCGGCGCGGGGGTCAGGCATCGCGCGTTGTCTCAGGTCGAGCTGCCGGATCGCGGCGGCGCCTCTCGGCGCACGGGAGGCCGGCTCACCGGGGCTGGAGCGTGTAGGTCCAGCACTCCCCTTCGAGCACCACGGTCCCGTCCTGGTTCGTGATCGTCGCCTTGAGCTGGCAGACGGGCTTGTCGGGCTTGAGCGCGAGCACCTCGACCTCGGCGGTGAGCGTGTCACCCAGGTACGTCGGCGCGAGGTAGCGAAGCGTCTGGCTCATGAAGACGGTGCCGGGGCCCGGGAGGTCCATGGCCACGAGCGCGTTGAGCATCCCCGCCGTGATCCCGCCCTGGGCGACCAGGCGGCCGAACTTCGTGCGCGCGGCGAAGTCCGCGTCGAAGTGGAGCGGGTTCCGGTCCCCGGTGATCTCGGTGTAGAGCTCGACGTCCCGCGCGGTGACCGTCTTGGTGCGCCGGGCCCGCTGCCCCACTTCAAGCCCGAGCAGATTCATGGGGTCAGAACGGCGGGAGGGCGCCGTCCGGGCCGAAGGCCATCTCCGCCGGCTCGGTGAGAAGCGTGAGCTCGTCCCGCCGGGCGATCTCCGCGGCCAGCGCCTCCGACGCTTCCACCTCCGTCAGGCGAAGCGTGTTCTGGATGCGGACGACGCGCGCATCCTCGACCCGGTCGAGACCCAGGCAGGAGAGCGCCACCGCGATCGCCTCCTGCGCCGTGTCGAGGACCGGCGGGAGCTTGGGGCTCCCGGGCGAGCACGCCGTGAGCGCGTTGACGTACGTCGGCTCCCAGTCGATCTTGTCGCGGAGGCGGCGGGTCGTGAAGTCCACCAGGCCGATCCCGGACATGTTGCCGTAGGTGTGGGCGGTGGCGTCGCAGGCGACGACGAACGTGATCCGGGGGCTCGTGAAGGGGCGCTCGAAGAACGTCGTGTGCCGGCCGATCACGTTCGTGTCCATCCCGGTCCCGGAGATCTCCTTCCCCATCTCGTCGACGATCAGGAGGTCGATCGGATCGAACGGCAGCTTCGCCATCCAGGCGCGCGCCTTCCGCAGGAGCTCGCGCTCCCCCGCCTCGAGATCCCCGGGAAGAAAGGCCTCGACCAGGGCCGTCTCGTCGTAGCCGTTCTCGACGACGCCGAGACCGAAGGCGATGCGGCTCGTCCGGAGCATCTCGCGCCCGAGCTCGAGGATCATGCGCTCGTAGCCCAGACGGATGTTTGCCCGGTGCGCCTGCACCGCGCCGCGGTGCTTCCCCATCCCGATGGTCATCATCTTCAAGAGTCCGGAGCCGATCTCGCCCTCGAAGCCCGTGTGCGGCTTGACCCGGTTGATCACGCCGAGCCAGTCGGCCTCGGCCGCGTACCGGTCGAGCCAGATCGGGAGGCCCAGGACTTCCCCGATCTGGACGACCTCCATCGTCGCGCGCACGGGGCAGCCCATCGTCGCCTCGGTCACGCCGTAGTGCTCGAGGACCGATCGCTGGCCCTCCGCCGTCCCGCCACCGTGGCTGCCCATGGCAGGGATGATGAACGGGCGGGCGCCCAGGGCCTTCAGGTGATCCACCGCCGCGCGGGCGATCTTGTCGATGTTGACGACCCCGCGGCTGCCCACCGTGAGGGCCACGGTCTGGCCCGGCCGCACGGGAAGCGTGAGCCTCCCCAGCGCCGCCCGCACCGCGTCGGGCACGTTCTCGACCGTGGGGCCCTGGAAGGCCTGCTTGACGCGCATCATCCGCGGGAAGCGCGAGCGGGGGATGCCGGTGAGCTTCATCGCGTCTTGACCTCGATCTCCACAAAGACGAACTCGTGGGGGTTCGGGTTCACCACGTCGTGCTCGACGCCCGCCGCGCGGAAGTACGCCAGCCCGGCCGTGAGGTCCGGCATGCTCTCACCCTCCCGGCTGGTGATGCGGAGCCGCCCGGTCGTCATGGGCACGATGACGTAGTCGAGCTCGTGGCGATGCCAGCCCGTCGCCGCGCCCGAGGCGAACCGCCACTCCGTCACGCGGACCCGGTCGTTGTCGACCTGGACGCTGGGCTGAGCGTTCCCGCTCATCTCCCGGCTCCCGCGGTCGCCCTCATGGCGACAGCCGCGCCCGCGACACCCCTGCCTCCATGTCCCAGTCCCGGCAGCCCGTGTACGCACCCTCGGCCGAGAAGTTGGCCATGTGCTCTCGGAACGTCATGCGGTGACAGCGCGCGGCCGCGTAGTGGAACTGGAGCGCCCGGCGGCGGTCAGCGCTCCGGTTCGGCGGCGTCCCGTGATGGAGGAGCGCCGAGAAGAAGAGAGCGCCGCCGGGCGCCAGCGGCACGACGAGCGCCCGCTCCGCGCGGGACCCCTGATCGGCCAGCTGGCAGTCGCGCACGTGGTAGTGGGGCGCCGGTCCCGCCCGATGCGAGCCGGGCACGACCTGCATGCACCCGTTCTCCACCGTCGCCGCGTCGAGGGCGATCCAGACGCCGAGCACCCCGTCCAGCGGCGTCCAATCGAAGTACGCGTTGTCCTGGTGCCACGGCTTCTCCGCGCCCCGGTGCGGCGGCTTCAGAAGAGCCATGTCCTGGATCAGCTGCGCGCCGGGGCCGACGAGCTGGTCCACGATCGCCATCACCCGGGGCGCGGCGACCGCCGCCCCGAGCACCGGGTCGGCGCCGGCGAACTTCCACAGCTTGCGCACCCGGAGCTCGGGTGGGATCGCCTGGGAGTCGGGCCTGTCCTGCTGCCCGACCTGCTGGTAGTAGGGCTCTTCCTGCACGCCGACCCCCTCCGGCCGCCGGCGCGCGAGGTCGTCGAGCGCCCCCGCACACGACGCGACTTCGTCGGGCGCCAGCACGCCCTCCATCGCGAGATAGCCATCGGTGTGGAAGCGTTCGAGATCCCCGGGCTCGAGGCGCGCGCGGAACTCCGGCACGACGCTGGCCCGGGCCGACGCGTCGGTGCGGTAGAGCGTCTGGCGGATGCGCGCGGCTTCCTCTGCCGACGCCACGTACTCCGTGAGGCCGTCGTAGACCTTCACGTCGCCGCTCACTGGTCGGCTCCGAAGCGGGTGCGGACGGCGGCGAACGCCTCGTCCGTCCGCTCGAGCGCGAGCGTCACGTCCGCGTCCCGGTGGGCCGCCGACAGGAACCAGTTGTGCCAGGGATGCAGCCACACGCCGCGCTGCGCTGCCTCGCCCGTGAAGACGTTCGCGCGGTCGAAGGTGCCCGCCGCGACGTCGCCCGCGAACGTCAGGAACGGCAGCTGGACCGGTCCGCTCTGGGTGATCCGGAGCCCGTGAGCCCGCGCCTGCCGCGCGAGCCCGTCACGAAGGCGGGCCCCGGCCTGGACCATTCGCTCGACCCCGCGCTCGGTCTCGAGGACCTCGAGCGTCGCCAGGGCCGCCGCCATCGGGACCGCCGCGAACCAGAAGGACCCCGTGGCAAAGACCGCGCGGGCCCCCTCGCGCAGGCTGTCCCGCCCGACCACCGCCGCCAGCGCCTCGCCGTTGGCGATCGCCTTGCTGAACGCCGAGAGATCGGGGCGAACGCCGAGCGGCTCCCAGCTCCCGCCGAGGTGGATCCGGAACCCGGCGCGCACGTCGTCCAGGATCAGGGCCGCGCCGCGGCGGTCGCAGAGGGCCCGCACGCCCCGGGCGAACGCCGGATCGCACTCCTCCTGGTCGACTCGGGTGTCGTGGCGGTAGGGCGATACGAGGATCGCCGCCAGGTCGTCACCGGCCTCCGCGCTGGCGGCCTCGACGCTGCCGAGGTCATTGTAGACGAAGCCGCCGAGGTTCGCCCGGTCCTCGGGCGTGGTCCCGGCCGGGCGCGGCGTGCACCAGGGCGCGGACCCGTGATAGGCGCCGCGGGCGACCAGGACCTTCCGGCGGCCCGTCGCCGCGCGGGCGATCGAGACCGCGAGCGTCGTCGCGTCGGTGCCGTTCTTCGCGAACATCGCCCAGTCGGCGTGCGGCACCAGGTCGACCAGCCGCTCCGCCAGCTCGACCATCCGGGGCGATGGGCCGTTCTGGCAGTCGCCGAGTGCCCGCTGCCGCTCCACCGCGAGGTCGACGGCGGGGTGCGCGTGGCCGAGCACGATCGGGCCGAAGCTGCACATGAAGTCCACGTACTCGCGCCCGTCGACGTCCCAGATGCGGCACCCCCGTCCCCGCTCCAGGAACTGGGGGAACGGCGCGGGCCAGCCCGCCGCGTTCTGGTGGCCGTACATCCCGCCGGGAATCACGCGCCGCGCCCGGTCGCGGAGCTCGGCGTCCCGCGTGGCGACCTGCCCAGCCTCGAGGGACACGGCCTGCACCTCGCGCGCCCGCTCCACCGCCGGCTGCCTCGGCCCGGGCGTCACGCGGCACCTCTCGGCTCGCGCCGGAGCACGGCACCGAGCCGGGCGAAGCCCTCGTCGAGGTCGGCGATGAGGTCGTCGACGGACTCGAGCCCCACGTGGAGACGGAGGAGAAAGCCGGTCTCTCGCCAGGGACGCGCGGCGCGCTCCGGACGCACGGGCACCACCAGGCTCTCGAAGCCCCCGAAGCTAGCGCCGATCTTGAAGAGCCGGAGCCCGTCGACCATCGCCGCCACGGCCGACTCCGATCCGGTGCGGAGCAACACCCCGAAGAGGCTCGACGCGCCCTGGAAGTCGCGTTTCCAGATCGGGTGTCCCGGGTGCTCGGGACGCGCCGGATGGAGCACCCGGGCCACCTCCGGACGGCGGGCGAGCCATTCCGCGACGCGCAGCGCCGACGCCTCGTGGTGGCCGAGGCGCACCGAGAGAGTGCGGAGCCCCCGGAGTGCCTCGTAGCAGAGATCGGGCGCCGGGCAGTCCCCGAACGTCACCGCGCCGTCGCGGACGACGCGGTAGAGCTCCTCGGTCCGTGTCGTGACGACGCCCAGCAGGAGGTCGGAATGGCCGGCGACGAACTTGGTCAGGGCCTGGATCTCGACGTCCACGCCGTGCTCGAACGACCGGAAGCGGAGCGGCGTCGCCCAGGTGTTGTCGAGGACCACGAGGACCCCCCGCTCACGGGCGGCGGCCGCGATCGCGGGAGTGTCCTGGACCTCGAACGTCTGCGATCCGGGGGACTCGAGGTACACGACCCGGGTGGTCGGGCGAATCAGGCCGGCAATGCCGGCCCCGATCAGGGGGTCGTAGAAGGTGACGTCCACACCGAAGCGCGCGAGCACCTCGGCGCAGAAGGCGCGGGTCGGACCGTAGACCGCGTCGGTCACGAGGGCGTGATCGCCCGCCCGGAGCAGCGCCGTCAGGGTCTGCGTCACCGCCGAGAGCCCCGAGGACAGGACCAGGGCGCGCGCGCCACCGGAGAGTTCCGCCAGGGCCTCGGCCAGGCCGACGGTCGTCGGGGTGCCGTGGATGCCGTAGGCGTAGGCGGTGTACCGGCGCTCGTGACGGCCCTCGTACGCGGCCAGCGTGGGATAGAGGATCGTGGACGCCCGGTAGAGGGGCGGGTTCACGGCCCCCTGGTGCCCATCCGGGTCGCGGCCGGCATGAACCAGCCGTGTGTCCCGCTCCATGTCCTCCCTCGCGCCGTTGGCATCCGGGCCCGGTCGGCCCGGACGTATTCTACCCGCTGCGAGCGATCCCCGCGCCCGCTCGGAGCAGCGGCGACGGAAGCCCGCGGGCCGGGAAGCGCGCCTACTCCAGGCTCAGGCCCCCGTCGACGACGATCGTCGCGCCGGTGACGTACCCGGCGGCCTCGCTCGCCAGGAATACCGCCGCCCCGGCCACGTCCTCCGGGCGGCCGATGCGCTCCATCGGGATGAGCCCGAGCTTGGCCCGCCGGTTCGGAGCCTCGGCGAGGAAGTCGCGGTTCAGGTCCGTTTCGATCGTGCCCGGCGCGATGAGGTTCACGGTGATGCCCGTCGGGGCCAGCTCGAGGGCCATCGACTTCGCGAGCTGCATGACCCCGCCCTTCGCCGCCGCGTAGTGGGCGATGCCGCGGTTCACCGTGACCTGGTTCACGGAGCTGACCATCACGATGCGCCCGCCCCCGCCCCGCGTGACCATCTGGCGCGCCGCCTCCTGGGCCGTGACGAAGTAGCCTCGCAGGTTGACGGCGTGGATCCGGTCCCACTCCGCGTCGGTCAGCTCGAGGAAGGGCACGCGGGACAGCACCGCCGCGCAGCAGACGAGGACGTCCAGCCCGCCCAGCTCGTCGGCCGCCCGCCGGACCAGCCCGCGCCCGGCCGCCGGGTCCGCGAGGTCGGCGGGGAGCGCGAGCGCGCGCCGCCCCGACGCCCGGATCCGGCCGGCGAGCTCGGCCGCCAGCGTCCCGTCGCCGTGGTAATGCACCGCAACGTCGGCGCCGGCCGCCGCCAGGGCCTCGGCGATCGCCCGCCCGATGCCCCGCGATCCCGCTCCCGTCACCAGCGCCCGCTTGCCCTCGAGCAGCACCGTCTCTCCCTCGCGCGCCATCGCGTGCCCCGGTGGCGCGCGCCGCGCGTCGTCCCTCAGGCCAGACCCACGAGCTCGAGTGGACGCTGGTAGAGGATCTCGTCGATCAACTCGGGAGGAATGGGCGGCAGTCGCACCCCGTCACCCCAGTCGTTGATCCCTCTGAAGGCGTCCGCCGCCGCGCGGGTCGTCATCACCGGGAAGTCGGAGCCGAACACCTCTCCCTGAAGGCCGGCATCACCTTCGTGGCGAACAGCTCGAGGTTTCGCAGGATCAGCCGCTGGGGGATGCCCGCGTGCGCGTGCTCCACCAGGAGGTACTCGAGACCGCACACCTCCGCGAGCTCGTGCACGCGCTCGGTCACGTGCTCCGGCGGCCCGACGAGGAGGTTCCGCGGCTCGAGAAACTCCCAGTCGAGCTTCGTGCCGGGCCGGAGCTCCTCGCCCGGGTTCGTGAAGACCTCGCGGCCCCGGAAGGGGTCGTTGTAGGCGAACGCGGACAGGATGGCTTCCTCGGCCTCTCCGCGCGCGGCCTCCATGGTCGGGGCCACGTAGAGGTTGCGCAGGACGGCCTGGCCCTCCGACGGCGCGACGGTGCGGCCCTCGATCCGGGACCGGATCTCCGCGTAGAGCTCCATGCGCTGCCGCACCCGCCGCGGCGGCGGCTGCCAGTAGCAGGGTCTCAAGCCCAGCTCCGCGGCGAAGCTGACGGACCGATCGGTGGACACCGTCATCCAGAGCGGCGGATGCGGTGTCTGGTAGGGCTTCGGCGTGACGCGCAGCTTCGTGACCCGGTCGCCGTCCTGCCACGCCGGGTCGGGCGGGTACCGGGGGTGCGCGAACCGGGTATCCGGGGCCGGGAACGTGTAGTTCGGCCCCTCGTGGGCGATGCTCTCCTCGGTCCAGGCTCGCCGGACGATCTCGACGGTCTCCCGGAAGAGCTCGCGGTTCTCCTGGTCCTTCCGCGGATCCGCGTGAGGATGGAACTGGGGCCCCTCGTAGGGCCACACCCCGCGCCCGAAGCCGACGTCGACACGTCCCCGGGTCAGGTTGTCGAGGATCGCCAGGTCCTCGGCCAGCCTCAAGGGATGCCACCAGACGGCGATGTTGGCCATCTGGCCGATCCGGATCCGGCTGGTCCGCGCCGCCAGGTCCGCCCCGACGACGATCGGGTTCGGGAGATCGCCGAGGCCGTAGGGGCCGAAGTGGTGCTCCCCCATCCAGACCGCGTCGTAGCCGAGCTGCTCCGCCAGCACGACCTGCTCGCGCAGGTTGTCGAGGACCTCGGCCGGGCTCCCGGCCCCGCCTCCGCAGTCATACAGCGTCGTGAAGATGCCGAACCGCATCGACCCTCCCGTCGCGCGGCGGCCAGCCGATCCCGATGCGTCGAGGGCCGACCGCCGTACGACGGCTACTGTAGTCGGGGGTTCCAGGGCCATCAAGCCCAGGGCCCGCTCAGGTCAGAAAACGCGTCTTGTCACCCCGGCGGGCCCTGCACTACTGTGCTCACGGAGACGGACATCGTGTCCTGGGAAGACCGCGGGCGGCGCCCGGTGGGCGGCCGGCGCGTCAGGCGCGCGCGGCACGCGACGGGCCTCGCCCTCGCGACCGTCGTGCTCGCCGCCTGCCCTGCCCTGGCGGAAATCCGCCTGCCTCCGGGGTTCTCGGCGCAGGTCTACGTGACGGGCCAGGGGTTCGAGGGCGGGCGGTCCGCTCGAGGAATCCCGGCGACGTCGACCCTGGTCTTCGACCAGAGCGGAAGCCTTTACCTCGCCCGCACCGGGCGGCGCTACCAGACCACCGAGACCGACGACCTCACCCCGGTGTACCGGGTGCCTCCCGGCGGTGCGCGGCTGACGCCCGACTCGGAGGCGCGGTACCTCTACGGACCGCCCCTGCGCAATCCTCAGACGGGCGGCGTGCGGGCGGGCCTGGAGCTCTTCGTGACGACCTTCGACCGGGACCGACGGCTCGGGGTCGTCTATCGGATGGTGGACGGCCGGGCTCAGCTCTTCGCCGGCGGCACGCCGCCGCGGGATACGCCCCCGCTCCTCCGCCAGCCGGAGGGCGTGGCGGTGGACTCCGCGGGTCACCTGTACATCGCCGATCGTGACTCGGGCGCCGTGCTGCGCCTCGACCCTTCTGGACGCGTGCTGGACCCGCGCTACGTCGTTGTGCAGCGACCCCGCGTCCTCGCCGTCGACGGGGCGGACGCGCTGTGGATCGGCGCCGACGGAAATGCCGAGGCGCCCTGGCAGCAAGGGCCCGGGGAGATCTGGCGCATGCCGCGCGACGGCGCGCCGACGCTCATCCAGCGTGGGCCCATGCCGGCCGCCATCGCCGCGAGCGCGGGCGGCTACCTCCTGGTGGCCGACCGCCAGGGAGCCGAGCTGTTCGCCCTCACTCCGAGCGGCCAGCGCATCCCCTTCCTCTCCTTCACGAACGGGGACGCCCCGCGCGGGGTCGCGTTCGCCCCCGACACCCCCCAGACACGGCGCGCCGGGATTGCCGGGGACCTGTTCGTCGCAACGATCAACGGCGGGGCGTGGCAAGTCAACGACGTCGTCCGGATCTCCGGACCCTTCGACGAGCTGATCCGGCAGCGCGCCGCCGTGTCCCCCTGACACCCACCGGTCGCCGCACCCAGCCAGGCTCCTCGCCTCCGGCAAAGGGTGACCCGACCGGGCGGATTCCTGATCACCGCACTGAGAGGCTCTGCTAGCATCAGTCGACCTGGTCGAGCGGAAGGGCGGCCGGCGACGGCAGCCAGGAGGGCCGGGTGAAGCGACCGCTGCAAGCGACCGTGACGCTTCTGTTGCCCGCGATGCTCATCCTGGGGGTGGGGTGCGCGGCGTGGCCGCGCGGATCCACGCGAACGGAGCTCCTGCGCGGTGTGCTGCCCTCCGCCGTGCAGCTACTGGCGGAGCGCCCCGGCGGAGCACGCCGGGCGGCCTCCGGCGTCGTCCTGGCATGCGACCGCGCCGTGGCGCGCACCTGGGTTCTCACGGCCGCGCACTTCGTGGCCCCCCCGACCCCGGACGCGATCTACGTCCGCACGGCCGGCGCGCAGGAACGCCACCGGGCCACGGTCGTCCGATCGGACCGCGAGTCAGACCTGGCGGTGCTCCTGGTGACCGGCCTGGTGCTGCCGCCCGCCCGGCTCCGGGACCTCGCGCAGCTCGGGGACGAGGTGTGGGTCATCGCGTTCCCCCGGGGACGTCAGATGACGGTGACGAGCGGCACCGTCAGCCAGGTCGGAACCACCACCGAGGGCGATGCCGTCGAAGGCCCGGTTCGGCTGGTCGACAGCTCGGTCAGCTATGGAGCGAGCGGCGCCGGCGTGTTCGATGCCGAGACTGGGGAGCTCATCGGCGTCGTCGAGGGCTACCGGACGGCCCAGATTGCCGCACGCGATGCCCCGGATCGAGCCCTCGAGATTCCCATCCCGGGGGAGACGATCGTCATCTCCGCGCAAACCATCCGACGATTCCTGGTCGGGAGCGAACTGGAACGCCTGGTACGCCAGTGAGGGGCCGGGCACGCCGTCGATCGGCGTGCCCGGCGACACCTTTCGCCTAGAGACCCTACGGGGACACGTCGATCTTCGTCACGACCTTCTTGCCGTCCTTCTCTTCGTACGACGCCTTGACGGTGGCGCCTTCCTTGAGCATGTCGGCGGACACCGATTCCGCCAGCCAGAGCTGAGTGCCGTCCTCGAGCACGATGCTTCGATCGTTCTTGTCCACCTTCTGGATCTTCCCCGAGACCTCCTCGGCCCAGAGAGGCGCGGCGATAAACGTCAACAGCACGGCGATCATCACGAGCTTTCGGACCATGGGACACCTCCAGCGGCCCGCACCCCCGACTGGGGAGGGCAGACCGGTGCGTGTTTTTCGGAAATGGCGCCGCCGAGGCCGGCCGGATCCCGCCCGCCCTCACGACGCCGGCTGCGCCGTCAGTTGGACTAGACGGAGGGAGGGGCGCGCGAGTGGGTAGCCGCGAGGAAACCGTCCCTGAGGAGTAACAGCTCCAGAAGGACGATCCTGCCGGTCGCGACGTGGAGCCGCCTCGGGTTCGGTGAAGGGGCGTCCGTCGACCGCGCGTAAGGGATCCGGATTCCCTGCAGGACGTCGTCGAGGCCCGCGCCGTCGAATACCCCCAACGTACCGGGGGGCGGCGGCGGGTGCGCATGCGAGAGGGCGCGCAGAATGATGAAGACCAGGAGAGGCAACAGACATGCGAACCGAGTACGGTAAACCACAACTCGACTCCAAGATCTACAGTGACCCGCAGGCGAGTTCTCGTCAAGCTGAAACGCCTCGGGTGCCAGGCACAGTCTCGACCTGGCCAGCCTGACGATTGCAGGACCCGCGGACGCGTCAGCGCGCGGCGGTCACTCCCGTCGAGCAGGCGACGCCGGTGCTGCCGAGGCCGCAGTACCCCCCCGGGTTCTTCGCGAGGTACTGCTGGTGGTAGCCCTCGGCGTAATAGAAGGGCGGGGCGGGCCGGACCTCCGTGGTGATCTGGCCGTATCCGGCCCGCGTGAGCGCCGGCTGGTAGGCGTCCCGCGACGCCAGCGCCGCCACGTGCTGGGCGTCGCCGTACGTGTAGATCGCCGAGCGGTACTGCGTGCCGACGTCGTTCCCCTGGCGCATCCCCTGGGTCGGATCGTGAGCCTCCCAGAACGCGCGGAGCACGGCATCGTAGCCGACCACCTTGGGATCGAACACGACCAGCACCACCTCGGTATGGCCGGTCATTCCCGAGCACACCTCTTCATACGTCGGGTTCGGCGTCGCGCCGCCGGCGTAGCCGACCGCGGTCGTCCAGACTCCCGGCGTCTGCCAGAAGACCCGCTCCGCGCCCCAGAAGCAGCCGAGCCCGAAGACGGCCTCCTCGAGCCCCTCGGGAAACGGCGGCTTGATGGGACGGCGGCTCACGAAGTGCCGGTCGGGGACCGAGATCGGCTCCGGGCGGCCCGGGAGCGCCTCGTCCGTCGTGGGCAGGCCGGCCTTCTTCCGGAACGAGAAGAGCGCCATCGAGACCTCCTCGGGGTCCAGGGCCTCGCAGCCCCTGTCAGGCTCACTCTACACTGAGACGGGCGCAGACGGCTTCGAAGCGGCCTCACCTCAGGTGATCGCCATCCATCGTAGCGCGGATCCACACCTTCACGACTTATGTCGTCGGAAGGGCACGCCCGTCGAGCGATAGGCGCGTCCGCGCGGTGACGTCCGGCCACGCCGGATCCTGGCGGCATGGTAGGATCGGCCACGTCACCCCAGGGGATCGGGCCATCGAGTCCCGGTCCACGGAACCGGTGGCCGGAGGAACACGGTGCGCGTGAGTTACCCACGGCGACGTTCGGGTACTTCGGCGCCACGTCGGCCGGTCCGCTGTGCTCACCGCGAGGCTTCCGCGCTGGCATTCGCAGCGCTGCTCCTCGTCGCACCCACGCTGACCCAGGCCCAGGACGCGCGCGTTCCCATCCAGAACGTCCAGCGCGACGTGTCGCGCCTTCAGGACAGCCAGCCCGCGCTCCGCCAAGGCCTCCAGGGACTGGACGAGATCGCGTCCAGGCTGGATTCGACCCAGCAGAAGCTCCAGACGTGGACCACGCAGCTCGAGACGCGCGGCGGCGCGGTCGATCCGAATGCGCTGGTCCAGTCGGTCCTGCGCGAGTCGTATCTGCAGACGACAGAGGACCTCCGGTTCTTCAGCGAGAAGGTGAAGTCCTTCAACGCGACGAAGAAGGCGATGCGCGACCACCTCGCGCGACTTCGCCAGTCGGCCCAGGGCCTCGGGTCAGAATCGCGCAGAGGCGCGCTCGACGCCTCGCTGGCCCGGATGGATGGCGTCGCGCAGGAGCTCGATCAGATCGGCGGCGGGCTCCAAGCCACCCAGAGACGCCTGTCGACGCAAGCGGCTCAGCTCGAGCGGCTGTCCCGTGAGCCACCATCCGGGAACATCCAGGAGGTTATCTACCAGACGTTGAAGGAGTCGATCGAGGCGACAAACAGGGACAAGGCGTACTACCTGAAGAAGCTCCAGGAGCGCAACAAGCTCGCCGAGACGCTCGCTGCCTCCCAGAAGGCGCTGGCCGACTCAGCGGCCTCCATGGCCCAGCAGGAAAAGGGCTCGAGCAAGGACAAGGGCTCGGCGACGACGAAAAGCACGGGACCCATCCGCCGCTATCCCTGAAGGCGACGACGGCTGAGCCGGCTCTACCCCGGTCCACCCAGCTGAAGACGTCTACCCCGCCGACCCCGCCGGCGCCAAGCCGCCACACGCATGTCTACCTGGCCTCGGGTCGGAGGGCGGCCAGGAGCCGGTCGATGAAGCCGCCGAAGGCGCCGTTGCTCATGACGAGGACGACGTCGCCGGGGCGGACGCCCCCGGCCACGAAATGGACGAGCTGGTCGACATCGGCATCCGCGTGTGCCTCGACGCCGTGGGCCCGGAGGTCGGCGGCGACCCTTCCCGCGTCGAGCTGCTGGTCGGCCGGGACCATGTCGTGGGGCTCGGGCACCTTGAGCGCGACGCAAGCGGCGCCGGCCAGCGCCTCGACGTACTCCGCCTGGTGGATTCGCCGGCGGCTAGTGTTCGACCGGGGCTCGAATGCCGCCCAGAGCCGCCGGCCGGGGAAGCGCGCGCGGATGGCGGCGATCGTCTCCCGGACCGCCGTCGGGTGATGGGCAAAGTCGTCCACCACGACGACGCCGCCGACTTCCCCGCGCACCTCCTGACGGCGCCGCACCCCGGCGAACGACCCCAGGCCCTGGGCGATCTCCTCGAAGGCGAGCCCGAGCGCGCGCGCCGCGGCCACGACGCCGAGCGCGTTCTCGACGTTGTGGGCGCCACCGCCCGGCAGCGTCGCGAATCCGATTGCCCGGCCCTCCTCCAGGACGCCGAAGCGCGCGCCGTCCGGACCGTGCGTGAGGTCGCGCGCGACGTAGTCGGCGCCGGCCGCCAGACCGTAGGTCACGACGCGCGCCGCCGAGGCTCCCGCGATCCGGAGCGCGTTCGGGTAGGCCGCGCTCACCGCGAGGTGCCCGTCCGGCGGCAGCAGGCGCACGAACCGCTCGAACGCGGTCTCGTAGTGCGGCAGGTCCCGGAAGATGTCGGCGTGGTCGAACTCGATGCTGGTCAGGATGGCCGTTCGCGGCCGGTAGTGGAGAAACTTCGGCCCCTTGTCGAAGTAGGCCGTGTCGTACTCGTCCCCCTCCACCACGAAGTGCGGGCCCGCGCCGATCCGGTAGCTCGCGTCGTAGTTCCGCGCGACGCCCCCGACGAGGAACGAGGGGTCCCGGCCCGCCGCGGCCAGGACGTGACCCAGGAGCGCGGTGGTCGTGGTCTTCCCGTGCGTTCCCGCCACGACCACGGAGTGACGATCCCGGAGGAAGAACGCCCCCAGCGCGGCCGGGAAGCTCATCTGCGGCAGGCGCCGGGCTCGCACCTCGGTCGCCTCCGGGTTCACCCGGCGGATCACGTTCCCGATCACCACGAGGTCGGGCTTGACGATGTCGAGGTTCGCCGGGTCGTACGGGGTGAGCACCGGAATGGCCCAGGCCCGGAGCATGCCGCTCATCGGCGGGTAGACGTTCTGGTCGCTGCCGGTGACCTCGTATCCCGTCGCCTTCAGCATCCCGGCGAACGAGCCCATCCCCGTCCCGGCGACGCCGACCAGGTGGATACGCCGGATGGCAGCGGGATCGACATCGTCCCAGACGAGGCCGTCGTCCGGCGTGGCCACGGAACGAGCGTATCACTCAGGAGAGCAGATCAGCGAGCTCCGGGACGACCCACTGGGGCCGCTCACCCCGCTGGACGCGGGTGATGTTCGCGTACGCGTTGCCGAAGCGCCGGGGCCAGCTCTGCCAGGTCGGGCCGGCCACGTGCGGCGTCAGGACCGTGTTCGGGGTGGACAGGAGCGGGTGGTCCGCGGGCGGCGGCTCGGTCGAGAGGACGTCGAGCCCGGCCCCCCCGATGCGCCCGCTCCGAAGCGCGTCGGCGAGCGCGGCCTCGTCGACCAGCTCGCCGCGCGAGGTGTTGACCAGGACCGCCGCCGGCTTCATCCGCGCGAGGGCCCGCCCGTCGATCAGGTGGCGCGTGGCGGTCGACAGGGGCACGTGGACGGTCACCACGTCGGCCCGGCCGAGAAGCTCGTCCAGGGAGACGAAGGCGACCCCGAGCTCCCGCTCCCGCTCCGGCGCCAGCCGCACCGGATCGTAGTAGATGAGGGTCGAGTGCCATCCCCCCAGCCGCTGGGCGACCTCCTGGCCGATGCGGCCCATTCCCACGATCCCGATCGTCGAGCTCCACAGCTCGTAGAGCCGCGCCGTGCCGGCGCCCCAGCGCCCGGCCCGGACACCGGCGTCCAGGTCGGTCAGATGCCGCAGCGTGGCCATCATGAGGAGGATGGCGTGCTCGGCGACCGCGATCGCGTTGGCGCCGCCGTTGACCGCCACCGGCACGCGCGCCGCCCGGGCCCCGGCCAGGTTGAAGCGGTCGTAGCCGACGCTCAGGAGCTGGACGAGCTTGAGCCGCGCCGCGGCGGCCAGCGCGGCGTCGTCGAGCGCGCCGATGAACCCCATGAGGTAGTCCGCGTCTCGCAGCTCCTGCGCCAGCCGCTCGGCCGGCACCAGGCGCAGCTCGAACCCCGGGGGCAGCATCTGCCGGCCGATCGCGATGATGTCCGGCTCGAGATTCCGGTTCGGCGGCATCACGATGACGGGATCGGCCATGGCTACCCTGCGGCCTTCCGTACGAGCGCCTCCAGCGCCTCGTAGGGCTGCGCCCCGACGACGCCGTAGCGGCCGGCGACGAACGTGGGCACGCCCGTGATCCCGTACTCGCGCGAGAGCGCCCAGTCCGCGTCGACGGCATCCTTGAACGTCCGGCGCTCCAGCACCTCCCGCGCGCCGTCGACCGGCAGGCCGGCGCGCTCGGCGATGTCCAGGAGGACGTCGGGACGGGAGATGTCGCGGGCCTCCACGAAGTACGCCCGGAACAGGGCGTCGTGGATCGCCTCGCCGCCGGGCTGGGTGTCGGCCCACTTGCCGAGCTCCTGGGCGAAACGGCTGTTGTACGTCATGGTGCGCTCCCCATAGGGGAGCCCCTCGGCGGTCATGCGCGCCTTCATCTGCGCGTACATCGCCTTGAGGTCGACGTTGCGCCCGGCGAACAGATCGGCGAGCGCGCGCCCCTCGGGCGGGGTGTCCGGATGCAGGGGGAAGTGCACCCACTCGACCTTCACGCCGTGCTCTGCCCGGAGCTTCTCAATACGCACGGTACTGAGATAGCACCAGGGTCAGACGTAGTCGGAGAAGATCTGCAGCGTCACCGGCTCGCTCACGCGCCGCCTCCTTGTCGAGTGTCGTCCTTCATTCTAGCCCCCGTGCCCCGTGATGCGGAGGCCGACCAGGCGATCGAGCGCGGCCCGGTCCTCGAGCAAGGCCCGGGAAGGCGCCTGATGCACGATGCGGCCGCGCTCCAGCACGACGCTGCTCTCGGTCAGCGACAGGGCGATCTCCGCGTGCTGCTCGACCAGGATGACGGCCGAGCCGCCGTCCGTCCGCATGCGGCGGATCGCCGCCGCCAGCTCCTCGACGACGATGGGCGCCAGCCCCTCGAGCGGCTCGTCCAGCAGCAGGAGCGCCGGGTTGGTCATGAGGGCGCGCGCGATCGCCAGCATCTGCTGCTCGCCGCCGGACAGGTGGCGACCCAGGTTGCCGCGGCGCGCCTGGAGGCGCGGGAAGAGCGCGTAGACCCGGTCGAGGTCCCAGCGCCCCGGCCGCGCCGCGACCGTCAGGTTCTCCTCGACGCTCAGCGAGGCGAAGATCTCCCGCTCCTGGGCCACCCAGCCGAGCCCGCCCAGCGCCCGCCGGTGCGGCGCGACCCGGGTGATCTCGCGGCCCCGCCAGGCGATCCGGCCGCGGCTCACGTCGGCGTACCCCATGATCGCGAGCAGGAGGGTCGTCTTGCCGACGCCGTTGCGGCCGAGCACCGCGAGGCTGCCTCCCTCCGCCACGGTGAGCGAGATGCCGTCGAGCACGACGGCCTCCCCGTAGCCAGCGCGCACGCCGTCGAGCGCGAGCAACGGCTCAGCCACGGCCGGCGCTTCCCAGATAGACCTCGCGCACGCGCGGGTCCTCGGCGATCTCGTCGGGACTGCCCTCCACCAAAATCCGCCCGCCGACCATGACGATGATGCGCCGCGCGAACCGGAACACGACCTCCATGTCGTGCTCGATGAACAGCACGGCGATCTCCTGCGACAGGCCGGCGATCACGTCGAAGAGCTCCGCGCTCTCGTCGCGGGGCACCCCGGCCCCCGGCTCGTCGAGGAGCAGGACCCGCGGCCGGGTCGCGAGCGCCAGGGCGATCTCGAGCAGCCGCTGCTGCCCGTACGCCAGCTCGCGGGTCGGTCGCCGCCAGCTCGCGCCCAGCCGCAGCGAGCCGAGAATGGCATGGGCCTCCTCGACCGCGTCCCGGAAGGCCGGCAGCCGCCGCCAGAAGACGCCCGCCTCGCCCCGCCGCTCGCAGACCGCGAGCGCCACCGACTCCAGGGCGTTCAGATGCGGGAACAGCGTGTTGATCTGAAAGGTGCGCACCAGCCCGCGCCGGACGCGCTCCTCCGGCTTGAGGGCCGTGATCTCCTCGTCCCCCAAAAAGATCTGGCCGCCGTCGGGCGGCAGCATCCCGGTCATCAAGTTGATCAGCGTGGTCTTGCCGGCGCCGTTCGGCCCGATCAAGGCGTAGCGCTCTCCCACGGGCAGGGTCAGCGCGACGTCCTTGGCGACGACGAGCGAGCCGAAGCTCTTGTCGAGCCCGCGCGTGGACAGCGCCGGCGGGTTCAGGCCGCGCTCCGGCGCCCGGCCCGGATCCGCGCGAGGCCGCCGAGAATCCCGTTCGGCAGCAGGATCACCACGGTGACGAGGAGCAGGCCGATCCAGAAGTACCAGTACTGGGGGTTGATGCCGGAGAACTGGTCGCGGGCGACCATGAAGATGATCGCGCCGACCAGGCCTCCGTAGAGGCGCCCCGCGCCGCCAAGCACGAGCATCACCAGGAGCTCGGCGGAGCGCTGGAAGCTCAGCACGTCGAGGGCGACGGTCTCGGTCGTCTGGGCGAGCAGGGCGCCGGCCACGCCGGCGATGACGGCTGCGATCGTGTAGACGCGGCGGACGTGCGCGCGGCTCGGCGCGCCGATGGCGGGCATCCGCGTCGCGTTCTCGCGGATGCCCCGCAGCGCGAGTCCGAACGGCGAGTTGGTCATGCGGCGCGTCGCCAGGAAGACGACGAACAGGACGACGAGCGCGTAGGCGTACGCCGTGTAGCCGTACAGGTCGAACGGCAGGCGACCGAAGAGGGGCCACATCCGCACGCCCTGGAGGCCGTCGGCCCCGCCGGTCAGCCAGTGCGCCTTGTTCGCCACCTCGTGGAGCAGCACGCCCAGGCCGAGCGTGATCATGATCAGCGCCAGGTGACGGAAGCGCGCGATGATGAAGCTCATCGCATAGCCGACCGCGCCCGCGACGAACGCCGCGATCAGGAGGCCGGACAGCGGCTCGCCCCATCCCCGCTGGGAGACGATGCCGGCGGCGTAGGCGCCGAGCCCGAAGAACGCCGCGTGCCCCAGCGACACGATGCCCGCGTAGCCGAGGATCAGGTCGAGGGACAGGGCGAACAGCGCCGTGATGGCGATCTGGCTTGCCAGCCCGAGGTACGACGGGAACAGGAAGAACGGGAGCAGCGTGGCCAGCCAGAAGGCCGCTTCGAGCGGCCGCCATCGCGTCTCCGCGAGGAGGTACGCCAGCGGAGTCGCGCCGGCCGCCGGCGCGGGCGCACCCGCCATCGCTAGCGCCGTCCGAGCAGCCCCGCCGGCCGCCACATCAGGACCGCGACCATGACGAGGTAGATGAGAAAGGCGCCCAGCTCGGGCACGTAGTACTTGCCGGCCACGTCGCTGACCCCGATCAGGCTGGCGGCCGCGAAGGATCCGCCGATGGAGCCCAATCCTCCGACGGCGACGACGATCAGCACGTACACGAGGTACGTGAACGCGAAGGACGGGTCGAGGCCGACGATCTCGATGGCCAGCGCGCCGCCGAGGCCCGCCAGCCCGCTCCCCAGGGCGAAGGTGACGGCGAACGCCCCGTCGACGTCGATGCCGAGACCCCGCGCCATGCGCTGGTTGTCCACCGCGGCCCGCACCCGGGCGCCGAACCGCGTGTACTCGAGGGCCGCAACCAGCAGGAGCGTCGTCACCACGGCCACACCGATCAGGAACAGCCGGTACACGCCGAACCGGACGCCCATGAGCGTCACCGCACCCCGCAGGTAGGGCGGCATTCGGATCTCCTGCAGCACCGTGCCGAAGACGTAGGCCGCCGCCGCGACCGAGATGAACGCGAGCCCGATGGTGAGGAGCACCTGGTCGAGGTCGCTCGCGCGGTACAGCCGGCGGTACAGCCCCCGCTCCAGCACGACGCTCACGCACGCCGCGGCCAGGAACGCGCAGGGCAAGGTCGCGAGGAACGGCAATCCGAGCTGATTCATCAGCGTCACGGTGACGTAGCCGCCGAGCATGGCGAAGCTGCAGTGCGCCAGGTTGACGAAGTTCATCATCCCGAGCGTCACCGACAGCCCCACCGACAGGAGGAACAGCAGCATCCCGTACGCGAGGCCGTCGAACAGAACGCCCAGGATGGGGCCGATCATCGCGGACGACCCCACCTGGGCGCCGATCGAGAAGGAGGCAACGGGCGGCTTACTTCTTCATCGCGGCCTTCACCGGGTCCTTGACGTTCTCGACCTTGTCGAACTCGACGTTCACCAGGTTGTCGCCGACCTTCTGAACGCGCCGGATGTAGATGGTCTGGACGACGTCGCGCGTCTCCGGGTCGATGGACATCGGGCCCCGCGGGCTCTCCCACGCCATGCCCTTGGCCGCGCCGATCAGGCTCTCCCCGTCGGTCTTGCCGCCGGTCTTCTTCAGCGCCTCGTAGATGAGGTGCATGCCGTCGTAGCCGCCGACCGCGAAGAAGTTCGGGTTGATCTTGTTGTCCGCGGCGAAGTCTCGGACGAAGGCCTTGTTGAGCGCCGAGTCGTGGTTGTAGTCGTAGTGCCACGCGGTGATGATGTCGAGGGCGCTGTCGCCCATGTTCCGCACCGCGGTCTCGTCGGTCACCTCGCCCGTGCCCAAGACCTTGATCTTCTTGGGGTCGATGCCGCGCTCGGCCAGGGCCTTGGCGAGCGCCACCGGCTGGGCCCCGCCGGGCACGAAGATGAAGATCGACTCCGGGTTCAGGTCCTTCGCGCGCTGCACGAAGGCCGAGAAGTCCGGGTTCGCCACCGGGAAGCGCACCGAGCCGATGATCTCCCCACCGGCCGCCTTGAACGCGCGGTGGAACCCGCCCTCGGCGTCATGGCCCGGCCCGTAGTCCGACACCATCGTGTAGACCTTGCGGACGCCGTTCTTGTGGGCCCAGGCTCCGAGCGTCTCGGTCACCTGCGGGAGGGTCAGGGACGTGCGCACGGAGTAGGCCGACTTGGTGGTGATGATGGACGTGGCCGCGTTCATGATCACCATGAACTTCTTCGCCTGGTCCGACACGTCGGACGCGGCGAGCGCGTTCGGCGTGAGCACGAAGCCGGCGAGGATGTCCACGCCGTCCCGCACGACCAGCTCCTGCGCCAGCCGCTTGGCGACGTCCGGGGACGGGCCGCCGACGTCCTTGCGGATGATCTCGATCTTCTTGCCGGCCACCGTGTCGCCGTGTTTCTTCATGTAGAGCTTGATGCCGTTGTCCATTTGCGTGGCCGTGTCGGCGAACTGGCCGGAGTAGGGCAGGATCAGGCCGATCTTCACAGTCCCCTGCGCGTCCGCCGGCGACGCGGCGAGCAGCAGGACCACGAGGCCGGCGAGTCCGATGACGAGTCTACGCATGGATGTCCTCCCTGGTGACGATGCTGATCGTGACGGCCATCCCGGGCCCCTCCCTCCGGGGCGACGCTCGGCTCGGACCCGGTGCGGGCATCCCCGGCACAGCCTCGCCCGCCGCGCTAGAGTAGCGCGGCCGGCCGCTCGAAGGCCAGAGGGCAGAATGCTCCGCGCCGGCCCGCTGCGAGAGAGGCTCCAGGGGCGGAAGACCGGTCCTCTCGAGGGTCCGACGGCCCCGGAGGCCCCGCGGGCCCCAAGGGCCATGGAGGCACGACGATGATCCGGCGTCTGCTCCGGCCCGCCCAGCGCGCGGGCCTGCGCGCCCACGCGCTCCTGGCGCGCCTGGCCCGCGAGCGACCACCGGACGGCCGTTCGCCGGCCCCCTCCGACTCGCTCGGCGCCCGGCTGGGTCAGATCGAGTCGAGCCTTGCCGAGGGTCTCTTGCCGTTCTGGACACGCCACACCTGGGACGAGTCCGGCGGCGGGTTCGCGACGCTGGTGGACCGGACCGGACGTCCGACCGGGTCCCTCGACAAGCCAGTTCTCCCTCGGCGGCTACTACGCGAACGCCGACGATCCCGCCGGGCTCCGGGCCGCCCGGGCGTGCCACCTCGAGCAGGTCGAGCGGTACCATGCCGCTCTGCGGCCCGGCATCTTCGTGCCCTTCGCCAGCTTCTTCTCGTTCGCCAAGGAGGGAAACGCCCACCACCGCCGTGCGCACCCGGACCTACTGCCGCGTCCCCCTGAACGTCGCCTTCAGCGGGGCACCGTCACAACGCGGTCCGGCGTACGCGGCGTCCAGCGTCTTCCCGTCGTTGCTGATCGACACGGTGCCGGTGAACTCCAAGCGGCACGGATGCGACTGCGTCATCTTGACCGTGGCCTGGTTGGTGTCGGACACACCGTCGGTGATCACCCCCGAGACCAGCGGATCTTCACTCGACCAGGCCCCGGTGATCTCGTCGATCCCCCGACGAAGGTAGAACGTCACAAGCATGGTCTCCTGGCGCTCCTCGTGCTCCGTCGTCAGCATCCCCTTGTAGGTCAACTGGGCACCGCCGAGGATGATCGCCGCCCGGCGTTCGGCCGAGACGTCCTCGAGGACGGTATCCCCGACCGCGTAGACCTCGCACGCAGCACCCCTCTTGCGCCACTCGGACAGAGCGCGCTCCATCGCCGCGGCCGCTGTCGGAAGGCTCCAGGAGCGGCCCCAGGCTCCCGAGGTGGGGTCCATCGCGAACGCCTTGTAGATCCTCAGCGACCAGTCCGACTTGTAGACCTCGAAGGCGGCTCGGACGGCCGGCGGCAGACTGGCCCTGCGGGGAGGCGACGGCGCCGGCGCGGCCGGGGTGGCGGCCCCTGCCATGGGCGAGGTGGAGACCATCGCAGGGCCCGCCTCGAGCCACAGCTCGGCCTCGAACCTGCCATAGTCCCGGGGTCCGCCGAACGATCCGGTCAAGAGACGCCTCCCACCGTCCTCATGAAGGGTCAGCGTGCCCGAATCACGGCTCTGCACCAGCGCCACGCGCCCATCTCGGAGATTGAGCCAGCCCTGGAAGCGATTCGTCGTCGGATCGTTCTCGAACGCGTCGAACGACCCGTCCGTCGAGACTTCGATTCTCAAGGGCATGTTGTAGGCATCGTCTCGTTGCCGGTAGTACCCCTGCCAGCTTCCCGCGAGCTGCGCCAGGTCGCCTGCCGTCACGGGCTTCACCGGCGGACGTGTCGTGCTGGGGCGCCGGGCCGACAGCTTCCCGACCCCGCGATCGAGGTGCACGATCACGGGAACGGTCACGGCCGCGCCGTGCTCGTCCTTGCCCACGAACCGACGCTCGACAGTCAGCGTGCCCAGGCCGCCGGCACCGCCAAATCCTCCGGAGCCACTCCGAGTGAACTCCCAGGTGTCGGTGAAGCTCGCCCGTGTCTCCGCGCCCGGCGCCAGACTTCGCCCGAACGGAACGGTGCGAGTGGAGCTGATCTCGAGGTTCGCAGATCGACTGCCTCGTTGGACCTGCTCGAACTGGACGGTGGACTTCCCGGTATTCGTCAACAGAATGGTGTAGGTCCAGCGGGCGCCTCGGTCGTCGTTCGCGACGACCTGCCCGATGTCGAGGACTTTCCACTTCACCGGCCCGCTGATTCCGGTGAAGGTCTTGGGGGCGGTCGGAGCTGTGGCGCAGCCGCCGAAGAAAAAGACAGATAGTAGACTCGCAAACGCCGCCCCTCGAAGCATGCCGGACCTCCGTTTCGTAGGCCAGGTGGCACGTCTTCCGGTTTCGCGTGGTCACGCAGCATAGCGCGCGTCTACATCGCCCAGAAAGATGGATTCGCGGAGAGTCGGCGCCGACTAACGCAGCGCGTCAGCGCGAGGCTGCGGTCACGGCCTCGACCGCCGCGTCGTGGAAGCGCGGGCGGAAGTCGCGGATCCGGACCTCGGCGCGGCCGCGCGGGCCGGCGACCCGGTTCGTGCAGAGGGCGACCACGAGGCGTCGCCCGAGATCGATCCACAAGCTCGTCCCGGTGAACCCGATGTGCCCGACGGCGCCGGGAGGCCCCGTCCCCACGAGCCGCCCGGCCGAGCTCTCACCCGCCGGATCTCCCGGCACGCGCGTGTGGAACCCGAGGGCGCACGTGCTTCCCGGCGTCCCCGTGTCCCGCCGGAGCGCCACGGCCCAGTGGCCCGGAGGAGCGAGCCGCCCGGCGCCGTCGTGCTCTTCCAGAACGACCTGACCGAACTGCGCCACGTCGGGCGCCGTCCCGAAGAGGCCCGCGTGGCCCGCGACGCCGTCCATGACCCAGGCGTTGTCGTCGTCGACCTCGCCGGCGGGCGAGGGCCGCGACGCGAAGGGCTCCCAGAGCCCCTCCTGCCCCGGCGCCGGCTCCCGGGGCCGGGCTGGCCCGGTCGGCGCGATGGCGAGCCCGCCGCGCGCGTAGGCCACCCGTCCACTCGCGGGCATCCAGACGTTGCGCTTGGAAAGGCGATGGAAGCGCGCGTGGAGGCCGAGGGGCTTCGCGACGCGTGCGGCAAAGACCACGTCCAGCGGGCTGCCCACCACCCGCGCCAGGATCTCGCCGAGCACGATGAACCCGACGTCGCTGTACGCGTAGCCGGGGCGCGGCCCCGCGGACGCCGCCGGCGCCACCACGAGGGCGCTCGCCACCACCTCCGACCGAGCCGCGGCGCGGGTGCCCCCCGGGCAATTGGGCTCGAGGAGCGCCGGCGTCCGCCGCAGGACCGGCGCGAACAGCGGGAGGAACGGCGGCAGCCCCGTGCGGTGGGCCAGGAGGTCCGCGATCGTGGCCCCGCCACGGCCCACCGCCGCCTCGGGCATGACGCGACTCACGGGCGTCTCGGGCAGAACGGCCCCGTCCCGCCAGAGCGCCAGGAACGCGGCCGTCGTCGCGAGAATCTTGGTCAGGGACGCGAGATCGAAGACGGTGCGGAGCGTCGCGCCCCCCGCCGCACCCTCGAAGACGCGCCGGCCCTCGTGGAGCACGACCGCCGCCGCGCTGGGAAAGACGCCGGCCGCGACCCCCTCGTCGAGGAGCGCCTGGAGGCGGGCGCCGCCGGTCACCCGACGCGCTTCTGCTTCCGCGCGAGGTAGTCCACGAGGACGTACTCGCCGAGCCGGTCGGGCTGGACGAAGAACGCGCGTCCCCGGTTGATCCGCGACATCTCGGTGACGAAGCGGACCAGCCCGGGACTGTCCTCGAGCATGAAGGTGTTGATCGTGACGCCCTCGCGGGCGCAGCGCAGGACCTCGGCCTGGGTGAGCTGCCAGGTCCGCCTGGTCGTCGGGTAGTCGAAGTACGCCTCGTCGCCCTCGAGGTGCGCGGTGGGCTCGCCGTCCGTGATCATGACGACCTGCCGATTCCCGCCCCGATGGCGGCCGAGCAGCCGCCGCGCGAGAAGGAGCGCGTGCTGCATGTTCGTGCCGAAGTGGCGATCGGTCAGGACCACTCCCGGCACCTCGTCGGGGTCGAGCTCCCGCGCGTACAGCGAGAAGCCGATGACGTACAGCGCGTCCTGCGGGTACTGCGCCCGGATCAGGGCATGAAGCGCGAGCGCGACCTTCTTGGCGGCCGTCCAGCACCCCCGGTAGATCATCGACCGGCTCATGTCGAGGAGGAGCGCGGTCGCGCACCGGGTCGACAGCTCCGTGCGATGGACGGCGAAGTCCGCCGGCTCGAGACGGAGCGGGAGCCCCGGCCCCTTCCGCCGGAGCGCGCTGCCGAGCGTCTCGCGGAGGTCGAGCAGGAACGGATCACCGAACTCGTAGGGCTTGCTCTCGTCGGTCCGGTCGCCGCCGGCGCCGCGCGCATCGACGGGGTGACGACCCGGCCGATCGCGCTGGAGCTGGCCCAGAACCTCGGCAAGCGCGCGCTGGGCGATCCGGCGGATGGCGCGCGGCGTCAGCGTCCATCGGGTCCCTCGCTGCTCGAGGTACCCCGCGGCCTCCAGCGCCTCGGCGAGCCGCCGGAGGGCCTCGGCTTCGTCGCCCGCCTCGTCCCCGAGCGTCTGACGGATCGCGGCCGCGTCGAGTCGGTCCGCCCGGCCGGCCCGGTCGGCATCCTGGAGATCCTCCTCCAGACGGTCGAGCTCGTGAAGCGTGCCCATGAGCCGGAGCGCCTCCTGGAGCGAGAGCGGCATCTCTCCCTGCGCCTGGTATCGCCCCGCGCGACGCGCGAGCCCGAGGCGGTCGAGGTGCTCGCCGAGCTCGGCCATCTCCTCCTGCAGCCCCGGGTCGCCGAGCAGCTCCTCCTGGAGCGCCTCCAGCTCCCGCCGCTGCTCCGGGGTGAGGCTCTCCAGGAGCGACTGGAGCTGCGCGGACTGCCGCGCCAGCTGGTCGAGGAGCTGGTCGAGGCTCTCGACGCCCGGGAACATCGCGCCCCAGCGGTCCATGAAGCCCTTGACGTTGGGCTGACCCCCGGCGGCCTGCTGGCGCAGGAGCCGGTTGAGGTCGCGCATCATGTCCCGGAGCCCGTCGGTCCCCTGGGCGCCGAGACCCTCGAGCCCCTGCTTCAGCTGGCCGAACAGGCTCTGCGCCATCTCCTGGCGGAGCCGGAGCATCAGCTCCTGGAACTTCTGCCAGGCCTCCGGGTCCACGAACTGGTAGTCCTGGAGCCCGCGCACGGCGCCGCCCAGATCCTTCGGCAGGGCGTCCAGCGCCCCGCGCCGCTCGTCGGCGATGCGCTCGAGCTCCTGCCGGTGAGTCTCGGCCGCGGGGTCGCCGCCCTCGGCTCCCGTCCGCGCGGCGTCAACCCGGCGGTCGATCCCCTGCCGCTCGGTGTCGAGCACGTCCTGGAGCGCGCGCCGCAGGTCGCCCAGGACGTCGCCGAGATCGTGCCGGTCGAGCAGCGCCCGGCGCTCGCCCCGAAGGCGCTCGAGGAGGTCGCGCAGGCCCGGCACCTTGTCGCCCGCCCGCGTGCGGAAGCCCTGCCGGAGGAGCCGCTCGAGCGCGCGACGCGGATCTCCGTCAGCCACGAGGTCGTCTTCCATCGCGGCCAGGAGGTCGTCCGCGTCGAAGTCCGGAAGGGACTGGGAGCCGTCCCAGCGGGAGTACCGGCTCCTCACGCCGCCCTGTACCGGGGGCCGCCGGCGCCCCGGTCCTTGTTGAGCTTGCGATTGAGGTGCAGGCCCTCGAGCACGAACTCGACCGCGGCGGCGACGCGCGCGGGGTGGCCAGCCGCGCCCAGCTTCGCCATCGCGGCCCCGAAGCCCGCCGCGCGCGTGACCTGCCGCTCGTACTCCGCGGCCGCCATCCCCTCTCCCACTTCGAGCGACAGCCCGCGGCCGAACGTCTCGAGCAGCTCCCCGAACGTGCCGGCCTGGAAGTGTCGGTTGAAGACCGCGAGCACGGCCTTCTGCGTGAGCCGCTCGATCACCTTGCCCTCGTCCCCGTCCCCGGCCGTCTCGAGCTCGATCTTGCCGGCGGTGGACGCGAGCGTCGCGTCGAGATCCGAGACCCGCGGCACGGCAACCGACTCGCGGAGCCGGACGGCCCGGCGAAGCGCGTTCGAGACCAGGTTCTCGTAGTTCGTGATCGACACGCGCACGCTGACGCCGCTCCGCTGGCTGATCTCCGGGCTCCGCCGGGCCAGGTGGGTCAGCTCGGCGACGATCTCCCGCATGTACGCCGGCACCTCCACCTGGTAGCCGTCCTGGGGGAAACGGGTCGCCTCCTGGTCGACGATGCCGAGCTCGTCGGCCAGGGTCCGCGGGTAGTGAGTGCGGACCTGCGAGCCGAAGCGGTCCTTGAGCGGCGTGATGATCCGCCCGCGGTTCGTGTAGTCCTCGGGGTTCGCCGAGGCCACCACCAGGAGGTCGAGCGGGAGCCGCACCAGATAGCCGCGGATCTGGACGTCGCGCTCCTCCATGATGTTGAGGAGCCCCACCTGGATGCGCTCGGCGAGATCGGGCAGCTCGTTGAGGACGAAGATACCGCGATGCGTCCGCGGGAGGAGCCCGTAGTGGATCGTCAGCTCGTCCGAGAGGTACCGGCCCTCGGCGACCTTGATGGGATCCACCTCGCCGATGAGGTCGGCGATCGTGATGTCGGGCGTGGCGAGCTTCTCCCCGTACCGCCGCTCCCGGTTCAGCCACTCCACCGGCGCGCGGTCGCCCAGCTCCGCGAGCAGCGCCCGGCCCGCCTTGCTGATGGGCTGGAGCGGGTCGTCGTTGACCTCGCTGCCGGAGAGGGCGGGCACGACGTCGTCGAGGAGCGCCACCAGGGCGCGGGCCAGCCGGCTCTTCGCCTGGCCCCGCTCGCCGAGCAGGATCAGGTCCTGGCCGGACAGGAGGGCGTTCTCGATCTTCGGGAGGACGGTCTCGTCGTAGCCGACGATCCCGGGGAAGATCCGCTCGCCGCGCTCGAGCTTCCGGATGAGGTTCTGGCGGATCTCGGTCTTGACCGAGCGCGGCGCGTAGCCCGACTGCCGCAGCTCGCCGACGGTTCTCGGCTTCGTCATGCCCGCGGCCTCACTATGCGATGCGGTCCGTCACCTGTCAACGCGAGTGCATCCGGCGCCGGCCGGCGCCGGCGCGCCGGGAGCCCGGTCACACCCAGAGAGCCGCCTTGGCCGTGAGATGCGCGATCAGCGGCTCGACGGACAAGGGAGCGCCGGTGGCCCGCTCGACCACCTCCGGGGCGGAGAAGAGGCTGCCCAGCCGATGGACGCGCTCGCGCAGGAACGCGAGGAGCGGCGCCGGGTCGCCCGCGGCGAGCGCGTCGTCGAGCGTGGGTGTCTCTGCGCGGAGCTTCTGCATGAGCTGCGCGGCGATGGCGTTGCCGAGCGTATAGGTCGGGAAGAACCCGAACATCCCCTCGGCCCAGTGGCCGTCCTGCAGGCACCCGGCCAGATCGTCGGGCGGGGTGACGCCGAGCAGCCGGCGGTAGGCCTCGCCCCACGCCGCCGGTAGCTCGGACGCGACGAGGGTTCCCTCTACGAGCGCGCGCTCGAGGTCGACGCGGACGTGAATGTGCAGGTCGTAGCTCAGCTCGTCGGCGGTGATCCGGTCGGAATCGCGGCGAGGATGGTTGACGGCTCGCCACACGTCGTCGGCGGTGATGCCCGCGAAGGCGGCCCCGAGACGCGGGGCCAGGCGCGGCCACAGATGCCGCCAGAAGGGCCCGGACCGGCCGAGATGGTTCTCTACGAGCCGCGCCTGTGATTCGTGGAGGCCGAGCGACGGCGCCTCGCCGACGGGCGCCCCGAAGTGCTCGCCGGGCAGATACTGCTCGTAGAGGCCGTGGCCGAGCTCGTGGAGGGTGGCCAGCAGACCGGTCGTGAAGGCTTCAGGCTGGAAGCGGGTGGTGAGCCGCACGTCGCCCGGGCCGATGCGGATCGTCGACGGATGCACCGCCTCGTCGAGCCGGCCGCACGCGAAGTCGAAGCCGAGCCATTCGGCGACCTCGCGAGCCACCGCGGCCTGGAGACGCACATCAACCGGACGCGCCAGAAGCTGGGGCGGCGGCCCGCTCCGACCGATCGCTCGATCGAGGAGCGGCCCGACAGCCGCGCGCAAGCGGAGGAGCATCGGTCCGAGGGTCGCCCACGTGAGACCCGGCTCCCACTCGTCGAGGAGCACGTCGTAGCGGTCCCGGCCGCGGGCGAGGCAATCGGCCTCGGCCTGCTTGAGGGCCACCACGCGGTCGAGCCAGGGCAGGAAGGCGCGCGCATCGCGATCCCCGCGCGCAGCGCGCCAGGCCTCGTAGGACAGCGTGGTGACGCGGGCCAGGTCCTCGACCAGCGAGGCGGGCAGCAGCCGGGCCTTCTCGTACTCCTCGCGCAGCTCGCGAAGATTCACCGCCGCCGGGTCGCCCGGCGCCAGACGAGTCCCGAGCTTCAGCTCGGCTTCGGCGAGGAGATCGCCGAGTCGCGGGTCCGTCGCCTGCACGTGCAGGAGACGGGCCACCAGGGCCTGCTGCTCGGCGCGGTGCTCGGCGCCGCCCTCGGGCATGTGGACATCCGCGTCCCACTCGAGGAGGGTCGCGCACGAGGCAAGAAGCGTCTGCTCGCGGGCGCGGTGGAGCAGCTCTAGATAGGCCGCGTCGGCACTCATCCGGTCAGCTATGGTACCAAAGCGGGGCCCGATGCTACGCTGCGTAGCATGCTGACACCAATCGAAGAGACGGGACTCGCCGGGGCGCGGCTCGCCGCTCGCGTCCAGCGAGCGATGCTCCAGCTGCCCGAGGCCGAATTGGGCGCTCTCCTGAAGGAGATCGACCGGCGCGCGCGCGCCGAGCGCCTCATCTATCTGCGGGACGATGTCGAGGAGACGATCCGGGTTCTCGCCACGCCGATCGCCGCCCTGCCTGACCAGCTCGCCTACGTGCGGGCGGTCTCGCTCGCGCTTCACGGCGCCCTCAAGCGCCTCCCGGAGCTCTACCTCTCCGATCCGGACGTGCAGGCGCTCCTGGCTCTCCCGCCCCGGGAGGAGGAGTGGCTGCGCCGCTACTGGACGCCCGCGGTGAGCGAGCAGAACACGGTCGTCGGCCGCCACGACGCCGCCATCGACTTCGGATCGCCGCACTGGAAGGAAAGCCTCCAGTTCCTGGAGCCGAACCTCGGCGGCATCGGGGGGCTTCACCTGATCCCGACCGCCTCGCACATCCTGGCCGAGGTGGTGCTGCCGGCCCTCCGAGCCCGCGATCCACAGCTCGAGCTGGAGAGCGCTCAGGACATTCGAGCCCTCCTCATGCAGGATCTGCTCGATCATCTCGAGGCCACCGGGCGAAAAGGTCGGACGGTATGCTTCGTCGAGCCCAAGTACGCGGGCTACGGCCCGGACGAGCAGGGCGAGCTGGCTCGCTACATCCACGCTCACTTCGGGATCGAGGTCTGCCATGCCGACCCGGCGGAGCTCGCGCTCGACGGGGACGAGGTGACCTACCAGGGCCGGGTGATCGACCTCGTCTACCGTGATTACGCCGTGGAGGATCTGCTCGAGCTCCAGGGCGAGGGCGTCGACGTGCGGCCCATGCAGCAGGCGTTCGCCACCAACCGGGTCGTGTCCTCGATCGCCGCCGAGCTGGACCAGAAGAGCTGCTGGGAGGTGCTGGGCGATCCGGCGCTCGCCCGCCGTCACTTCAGCAGCGAGGACCGCGCCTTCTTCCGCCGGCACCTGCCGTGGACGCGGCTGCTGCGTCCGGGGACCATGGAGCTCCCCGACGGCTCCCGGGGGGACCTCGCCGAGTACGTCGTGCACGCCCGAGAGGACCTGGTCATCAAGCCCAACCGCAGCTACGGCGGCACCGGGGTCACGGTCGGCCGGGTCACCGACGAGGCGGAGTGGAAGCGGCTGGTGGACGCCGCCGTGACGCCGGGCGGGGAGCGCTGGGTGGCCCAGCGCGCGGTGCCCCTTCCCGTCTGTCAGTTCCCGGTGATGGACGCCGACGGACGGATCCACGCCGAACCGTTCTACGTCGTGTTCGGCTTCGCGCCCAGCGCGTACGGTCTCGCGACCCTCGGGCGCGCGTCGCAGAGCCGGGTCGTCAACGTCGCCATGCACGGCGGCATGTGCGTGCTCGTGGTGGGACACCCGCCGGGACAGATCGTGCTGTAGCGGGGAGCGTCGACCCGGCCCGGCCTTCCGCCGAAGCCGGGGCGCAGCCGCGCGGCGCCCCGGCCGTCCAGCAGGTCACTTCGGCGCGGGCATGCTCGTGTTCCAGATGTCCCGATGAAGCTTCCACTGCCCCCCGTCCCGCTTCCAGATGACGATGTACTTCCCGGTGTCGAGCGTCTTCCCGCCCTCCCCGGTCAAGACGTAGGTCCCGACCTCGTGGGCGGTGCCTCCGTGGGACTCCGCCTCGACGACCGTCAGCTTCACGCCCTTCACCCCCGCGTCCATCGCGCCCTTCCAGAACTGCGCGATCGCCTCGCGTCCCTTGACGACCTCGCCGCTCGGCGGGAGGACCTGGCCGGCGATGGTGTAGTGGGAGGCGACGGCGGTGGCGTCGCCCTTGGCGAAGTCGGCCGAGAACCGGGCGTTCGCCGCTTCGAGGGCGGCCCTCGGCCCCGCGGTCTGCGCGGCGACCGACCCGGCCACGAGGACGATTCCGAGCGCGATCAGGAGATGGCTTCGTCGCGGCGGCCGGATCCCCGTTCTCATGGCGCCTTCCTCCGGGCGCC
The DNA here is from genome assembly GCA_963812945.1 of uncultured Candidatus Rokubacteria bacterium. Classification (GTDB taxonomy): domain Bacteria; phylum Methylomirabilota; class Methylomirabilia; order Rokubacteriales; family DASRDR01; genus DASRDR01. The sequence continues at coordinate 2,013,019 of CAWEXD010000008.1, forward strand.
GGGCCGGCGCCCTCCTCTATTGCGGAAGCGGTCCGGCTCGCCTGGCAGGGCCGGACCTCCTCGGCCCCGGTCACTCCCGAGACTCCACCCGCGCGCCATCGGGGTCAAGGCGCTGGCCAGCGGCATGAGCGAAGAGGGTGCGGGGTTAGGGCGTGGTCAATGACCCTCGGGACCCTCGGGACCCTCGGGACCCCCGGGACTATCGGCGTCGCGGGTCAGCGCGTAGAGCACGGCGTGGATGCCGAACACCTGCACGTCCCGCTCGTAGCGCATCCCGAGCTTCTCCAGGACGCCGCGCGAGGCGCGGTGCTCGGGGCGGGTCACCGCGACGATTCGCGGCAGCCGAGCCTCGTCGAAGCCGAACGCGAGAGCCGCGCGGGCGGCCTCGGTGGCGAGACCCCGCCCCCAGGCCGCGCGTTCCAGCGCGTACAGGATCTCGATCTCGGCCAGCTCGTCGATCGTGTTGAGGCCACACTGCCCCAGGAAGCGCCCGGTCTCGAGCTCCTCGACCGCGAAGACCCCGAAGCCCTTCTCGGCCCAGTGACGGACGAACTTCTCGACCGCCCGCCTGGAGCGCTGCTCGACCTGCTCTCCGGCAAACGGCCCGCCCCCGAGATGGCGCGTGACCTCGGAGTCCCGGTAGAGCTCGAGGTGGGCCGGGGCGTCCGCCTCGGTAAAGGGCCGAAGGCGCAGGCGCGGCGTGCGAAGGTCGATCACGAAGGGCGCGGGCGGATAGGTCGCGTCGGGGTCCAGCGGGAAGATGGGCCGGCGGACCCGCTTGAAGTCGAACCGGGCGAGGTTCGAGGAGGACAGACCCGGAGCGTCCACCTCCACGATCTCGCGGGCGATCGGCTCGAAGGCGGCGCGGTAGTGGATCGTGGACTTCACGACCACGATCTTCTCCTCGGTGGGCTCGATCCCGACGAAGCGCAGCATCTCGGGGTCGAGCGTCTGCCACCGGAGCGAGATGAGGATCACCTTCACCCCGTCGACGTCGAGAACCGCCGTCGGCCCGAGCCGGCCCGGCAGGCCGCGCATCATCGGCCCCTTGTGGACGAAGCGCCCGTCGGACAGGGTGCGGACCGTCCCCGTGACGGTGAGGGGCGCTCCGTGCCGGTCGTCGACCTTGCCCCCGACGCGGAGGGTCGCGCGCGCGCCGACGCCCGCCCGAACGCACTCCTCGACGGCTGCCGGATCCCACAGGCAGGCGACCACCGTGGACCGCGCGCCGACCCGCAGCAATTCGCGTAGAACCTCGGTGCCGTCCCCGGCGGCGCCGCCGCCCGTGTTGTCCGCCATGTCGGCAAGGACGATCGGGCGGCCCTCGGCGGCGAGGCCGCGAGCCACCGCATCCTTGACCGGCAGCCCGTGGTGGACGAATTCCGCCCGGTGCGCCCACGCCGTCCGAGCGAGGTCCTCGGCAAGCTCCTCCGCGAGATCGGGAGCGCCGTCGGTGACCACGTAGATTCCGAGGCCGGCGTCGGGAATGTCCGCGTGGGGGAACCCGGCGAAGATCGAGATGGAGATGACGCGGGCATCGCGCTCCATCTCGGCGGCGAGATCGTACAGGCGGCGCATCGGTCCGCGGGCCGTTCCCTGACTCCCGAGCGGCGGGAGGATCGGCGGCTTGCGAAACGCCGCCGTGGGCCGGATGCGGCCGGCGATCAGGTCGAGGAGCCGCTCGGTCGCCTCGACGCCCCGCTCGGCCATGTCCACGTGCGGGTAGGTCTTGTAGCCGTGGAGCAGGTCGGCCCCGCGGACCATCGCCTCCGAGAGGTTGGTGTGGAAGTCGAGCGTCACCGCGATGGGAACCCGCGGCCCGACCTCCTTCCGGACGGCGGCGATGAGGTCGCCCTCGCCGTCGTCCATCCCTTCGGGCACCATCGCCCCGTGGAGGTCGAGGAGCACGCCCGCGAACGGGCCTCCCCGGCGGAGGTCCGTCAGCATGCGCGCCTTCACGTGGTCGAAGATGTCCCGGGTCACCCGGCCGGCCGGCGAGGCCGACGCGGCGACCGACGGCACCAGGGCAAGCCCTGCGCGCGACGCGGCGCCGATCATGCCCCCGAGACACGTGCCGGTGTCCCGGAAATGCTCCACGATCTCCCCGCCGTAGCGGAGGTCCCGCGCCTCGAACTGCCGCCGGTCGGTCGAAATGGTCGAGAAGGTGTTCGTCTCGTGAGAGATCATCGCCAGGAAGGCCTGCACGTCCCCTCCCTACTGCTTCATGTGGGGATCGAGCCAGTCGCGGAGGGCGTTCCCCATGAGGTTGATCGCCAGCGTGGTGACGAAGATCGCGAGGCCCGGGAACGTCGCGATCCACCACGAGTTGAGCATGTACACGCGACCCTCGCCCAGCATGTTCCCCCATGCCGGCGTGGGCGGCTGGATGCCCAGGCCGAGGAACGAGAGGAACGACTCCAGAATGATCACCCGGGCAACCTGGAGCGTGGCGATCACGACGATCGTCGACACCAGGTTCGGGAGGATCTGCCGGAAGACGATCCGGAGGTGTCCCAGCCCGAGAGCGCGGCTTGCCGCGATGAAATCCCGCTCGCCGATGCTTCGCGTCTCGGCGCGCACCACGCGGGCATAGAGGGGCCAGTCGGCCACGCCCAGCACGACGATCATGTTGACGAGACTCGGGCCGAGGACGGCGATCACCGCGAGAGCGAGCAGGATGAAGGGAAACGTCAGCATGATGTTGATCACGGTCATGATGACCGCGTCGGTACGCCCCCCGACGTAGCCGGCGCCGAGCCCCAACAGCACGCCGAGGCTCGCCGAGATGAGCACCGCGGCGACGCCGACCACCAGCGAGATGCGTCCGCCGTAGACGACCCGCGAGAGGAGGTCGCGCCCCACCTGGTCGGTACCGAGGAGGTTGTCGCGCGTGCCGCCCGCCATCCAGGAGGGCGGCGCCAGGCGGTGGCGGATGTCGACGCTGAGCGGATCCTCGGGGGCGATCCAGGGCGCGAGGACGGCGGAGGCGACGATCAGCAGGAGCAGCCCGGTCGCTGCGAGGCCCCACTTCAGGCGCCAGAGGCGCCGGAGCGTCACCCGGGCTTCCGAGGGCCTGGCCACGGCGCCGGACGCCGCACGGGCGTCGAGCGGCAGGCCTGGGTCGACGGTCGCCGCCTTCACGTGGTCACGCGGACGCGCGGATCCATGAAGGCGACAACGAGGTCGACGACCAGGTTGACGACGACGATGATCAGCGCGAGCAGCAGCACCGCGCACTGGACCACGGGGAAGTCCTGGTTGCGGATCGCGTCCACGGTGAGCGACGCCACCCCCGGCCACGCGAACACGGTCTCCGTCACCACCGCTCCGCCGAGGAGCTGGCCGAACTGGAGGCCGAGGATGGTGATGACGGGGATGCAGGCGTTGCGGAATGCGTGCTTGGTGACGACCAGCCCCTCGCGGACGCCCTTGGCGCGAGCGGTCTTGATGTAGTCCATGTTCATGACATCGATCACCCCCGAGCGCACGAGGCGCATGGTGATCGGGGCCAGGAAGGCGCCGAGGCAGAACGCCGGCATCACGAAGTGCTGCCAGGTGCCGTACCCGGAGGCCGGCAGGACCCTCAGCCGGACGGCGAACAGGATGATGAGCATGATGCCGAGCCAGAAGAGTGGCATCGCCTGGCCGGCGACCGCCAGCATCGTGCACAGGTTGTCGACCAGCGAGTGGCGCCGCAGCGCGGCGAGGATGCCGAGGGGCAAGGCGATGAGGAGCGCCGTCGCCAGGCCGGCGAACGTGAGATAGAGGGTCGGGGGCATGCGCTGGAGCACCAGGCCGAACGCCGGCTTGTCCGCGTACCAGGACTTCCCGAAGTCGCCCCGGACCGCATGGCTGGCGAAGTCCCAGTACTGGACCCAGAGCGGCCGGTCGAGGCCGAGGAGCTTCCGGTGACGCTCGTACTCCTCCTTCCCCGCGTTGAGCGGGAGGAGCGCGAGAACCGGGTCGCCGATCACGTGGAGGACGGCGAACGCGAGGAGGGAGATGCCCACGATGACGACGACCAGCTGGACGAGCTGGCGAGCGAGGTAGGTCCGCATCAGCGGGAACGGGGGGCGGGCGCCGGCCGGCGGCGCCCGCCCCGGAGCGTGCTACTTCTTGCGCGGCATCGCGGTGAACATGCGGTCGATCTCGTCCCGCGGCGCGTCGTAGTCGATCCGGTTCGACACGCCCCACACCCCGCGGAGTCCCCACTTGAAGATCGCGGCGGCGTCGTCGTACATGAGCTTCTGGGCCTTGACGTAGATCTCGGCCCGTTTCTTCTGGTCGAGGGTCGACCGGCCGGCGTGGATCAGGTCGTCGAGCTCCTTGTTGCAGTAGTGGCTCCACACCTCGCCGCACTTGAAGTTGTCGAAGAGAATCGCGTCCGCGTCGAAGATCGAGTAGTACCCCCACGACCACAGCATCATCGGCGCGGCCTTGTTGTCCTTGATGCGTGCCACCAGGACCGTGTTGTCGCCGATGTAGTTCTGCTTGGCGCGGATCCCGGCCTTCGCCAGGTCGGCCACCATCGCCTCGGTGGTCTGCTGGGTGCCGGGCTCGACGATGGGCGGGCCGACGTCGATCTGGATGTCGAGGCCGTTCGGGAAGCCGGCGTCGGCCAGGAGCTTCTTGGCCCGCGGGATGTCCTGCTTGTAGGGCTGGAGGGTGGGGTCCAGACCGAAGGCCATCGGGTTGATCGCGGTGGCCGTCCGGTCACCGAGGCCGTTCAGGACGTGCTTGATGATCGCGTCCATGTCGACGGCCAGGTTCGCCGCCTGGCGGACGCGCCGGTCCTCCATCGGGTTCTTGCCGTTCCGGGCCGGCTGGTCGAGCTTGATGTACGCCGTCCTGAGAATCGGCGAGGTCACGACGCGCGCCTGGCCCGACTTGTTGATCACGTCCATCTGGTCCGGCGGCACGGCCTTGATGACGTCGACGCCGCCGGAGATCAGCTCGGCGATCTGGGTGGCCTGCTCCGGGATGATCCGGATCCTTACGTGCTTGAAGTGCGGCTTCGTTCCCCAGTAGTCGTCGTTCCGGACCAGGAGGTGCTCCTGCTTCCGGTTCCAGCTGACGAACTTGTAGGGCCCGGTGCCGACCGGGTGATCCTGCATCCAGTCGTGCCCCTTCTCCTGGATGACCTTGGCCGACGCGATCGCCTGGGCTGTCATGCGCTCCACGAACAGCGGATAGGGTCCGTCGGTCTTGAAGCGGACAGTGTAGTCGTCGACGACCTCCACGCTCTTGATCTTGGCGTGGTTCCCGCGGGCGCTCATCTTCTTGGCGGGGTCGAGGACGCGCTCGAACGTCGCCTTGACGTCCTTGGCCGAGAAGGGCGCGCCGTCGTGGAACTTGACGCCCTGGCGGAGCTTGACTTCCCAGGTCGTCTCGTCGAGAGCCCGCCACGACGTCGCCAGGCTCGGCCCGACCTTGCCGGTCTTCACGTCACGGGCGGCCAGGTGGTCGAAGACGTGGTACCCGAGGATGATCGCCTCGCGGAGCACCGAGTTGGGCGGGTCCCAGTTGTCGATGTCCGACTGGAGGGCGTAGACGAGCGTGTCGTCCTTCGTCTGGGCGGCCGTCCCGGTCGGGAGGGCGAGCCCCAGGGCGACGAGAAGCGCAGCGCCGAGGAGAGGTAGCCGGGTCATGGTCTCCTCCTGTGAGGGCTTCGGGCGTGTCTCAACGGAGGTGAAGTCCAGTCTGGCCGTGGCGGCCATCGTAGCGAGGGTGATCATGGACTGTCAACCGCGCGGCCGGCGGAGCCGGTCCTTCCGAGCATGCGCGGGCGGTGCTACACTCCCGTCGTCGAGCCACCCGAAGCACGGCCACATCACGGCCACGCGTTGGCAGGAGGTGCCCCGTGAACACTCCCCTGACCCGTGTTCTCGTCGCGTCGCTCGTCCTCTTGTGGACCGGTCTCGTCGACGCCCAGACGAAGGACGTCCCCTTCACCTACCTGGAGGGGCAGGTCGTCACGACGATCGACCCGGCCAAGCACACCGACGAGAGCTCGCATCACGCGATCATCAACATGTACGATCCCCTGCTCTACCCCAAGGTCGCGGAAGGCTCGATGGAGCCGGGGCCGCACGTCGCCGAGTCCTGGCGGGTGACCGATGGCGCCAAGACGTACACCTTCCAGATCCGGAAGGGCATTCGCTTCCACGACGGCAAGGAGCTGACCGCGGACGACGTGGTCTTCTCCTTCCAGCGGATGGTGGCCCTCAAGAAGGGGTTCTCGTGGCTCTGGAACGGCGTCCTGACTCCCGAGCAGGTTCGCGCCTCGGCGTCGCATACGGTGGTGTTCACGCTGAGCCAGCCGTACGCCCCGTTCCTCTCCACCCTGACCCAGCTCTTCATCGTGAACCGCGACCAGGTCCTCGCCAACAAAAAGCCGGGGCCGTACGGCGACGCCGGCGACTACGGCGAGGCGTACCTCGGTGACAACGTCGCGGGGTCAGGCCCCTACACCAAGGAATCCTGGGACCGCGCGACCACCCTGGTGATGAAGGCCTTCCCGGCCTACTGGCGGGGATGGAAGCCCAACCAGATCACCCGCGTGATCTACCGCACCGTTCAGGAGGAGGCGACCATGCGGACGCTTCTTCTCGGCGGGCAGGCCGACATGATCGACCAGTGGCGGACGCCCACGACGTTCGAGCAGCTGAAGAAGACACCGGGCATCGTCGTGGACGAGACGCCGAGCGCCCAGCTCTATCACATCCAGCTGAACACTCAGCGGGCGCCGCTGTCCGACGTCCGCGTCCGCAGAGCGCTCGCGGCGGCGTTCGACTACAGGACGGCCATCGAGCAGGTCTTCAAGGGCGCGGCCCTGGCGAAGGGCCCCCTGCCGAACCGGGTCTACGGCCACAGCGAGAAGGTCCAAGCCTACGCCCAGAACGTCGAGCAGGCCAAGAAGGAGCTGGCGGACGCAGGCGTCAAGCCCGGTCAGCTCACCTTCGACTACTGGTTTCCGACCGGGAACGAGCTCGGCCGGCAGATCGGCCTCCTCTTCCAGTCGAACCTCGCGGCCATCGGGGTCAAGCTGAACCTCAAGGAGACTCCGTGGGCCCAGATGGTCCAGGCGTCGGCCAACGCCGAGACCAACCCCGACGTGGCGTCGATCTTCGACACGCTCAAGTACCCGCACCCCGACAGCCACACCTATGGCATGTATCACCCCAGCGCGTGGGGAAGCTTCCGCACGATCAGCCGCTACAAGAACGACGAGGTCACCCGCGTCCTGGAGCAGGCGCGCGCGACCGTCGAGCGCGACGCGCAGCTCGCCCTGTACAAGCGGAGCCAGGATCTGGTCGTGCAGGACTACCCGAGCATCTACGTGGCCAACCCGATGCACCGCATCGCGTTCCGCGACTACGTCAAGGGCTACCGCTACGTCGGGCTCCTCGGCTACGACGTCGCGTTCTACGACTTCACCATCGACAAGAAGTAGCGCCAGGCCGTGCGGGGGCGGCCCTCGCCGCCCCCGCGTCCCATGCGCGAGTACCTCCTCCGCCGGCTGATCCAGGTCCTCCCCACCGTCTTCGGGCTCCTGGTCCTCATCTTCGTCGTCTCGCGGGTGATGCCCGGCGACCCGGTCCGGCTCGCCCTCGGCCCGGAGGCCACCAAGGATCAGATCCAGGCCTACCAGGAGAAGCTGGGCCTCGACCGGCCCCTGCCCGCCCAGTTCGCGCATTACGCGGCCGGACTCCTCCGGGGGGACTTCGGCGAATCCATCCGGACCTACCGGGACGTGCGCCTCGACATCCGGGACTTCCTGCCCGCGACCGTCGAGCTGGTGACCACCGCGCTCGTCCTGGCGGTGTGCCTCGGAGTGCCCTTCGGGATCCTGTCCGCCGTGCGCCAGAACACGTGGCTGGACAACCTCAGCCGGCTGATCGCGGTGCCCGGGGTCGCCTTGCCGCGCTTCTGGGTCGGCATCCTGCTGCAGGTGGGGCTAGCCTACCAGCTCGGCCTCTTCCCGATCGTGGGCCGGGCGGCCCGCGCGCCTCACACGATCACCGGCCTCTACCTGCTCGACGCCGTGCTGACCGGCGACGGCGGGGCCTTCCTCGACGCGGCCCGGCACCTCGTCCTTCCGGCCCTCACGCTCGCCCTGCCCACGCTCGCCCAGGTCTCGCGTCTCACCCGGGCCGCGATGATCGACGTGCTCCGGCGGCCCTTCATGCTCGTCCACGCCGCCTACGGCGTGCCCCCACGCCGGCTCGTGTGGCGCTACGGCCTCAGGAACGGGCTCACGTCGGTGCTGACCCTCGTGGGGATGACGTACGGGGCGCTGATCGAGAACGCCTTTCTCGTGGAGGTGGTCTTCTCGTGGCCCGGCCTCTCCGCATACGGCGCGGCCGCGGTCCTCGCCAAGGACTTCAACGCGGTGGTGGGCGTGACCCTCGTCGTGGGGCTCTCGTTCGTCCTCGCGAACGTGGTCGTGGACCTCCTGTACGGCTATGTCGATCCCCGCATCCGCTACAACTGAGCTCGCGGGCGTCCTCGGCGGCGCCCGGCCCCGGCGGCCGGCCCGGTGGGTCCGCCGCCTTCTCCGAAACCCCCTGTCGGCCGCGGGAGCCGCGATCGTCGTCCTCCTGGTGGCCTGTGCGCTGGCCCCCGGGCTCCTCGCGCCCTTTCCGGGCGACGCGGGCCCGAGCGTCCACTTCGACCGCGCCGCGCAGCCGCCCGGCCCCGTCCACTGGTTCGGGACCGACGAGGTCGGCCGCGACATCTTCAGCCGCACCGTGTTCGGGGCGCGGGTCTCCCTCGCCCTCGTGGTGGCGGTGCTCGGGATCGCGCTGGGCGTCGGCGTGCCCCTGGGCCTCGTCGCCGGGTACTGGAGCGGGCGCTGGCCGAGCACGGCGATCATGCGCGTGACCGACGTCTTCCTGGCGGTGCCGCCCCTCGCGCTCGCCCTCGCGGTGACCGCCGCCTTCCGCCCGGACCTCTGGAGCGCGATGCTGGCCATCTCGTTCACGTGGTGGCCGTGGTTCACGCGGCTCGTCTACGGGGAGGTCCTCTCGCGACGGGAGGAGCCCTACGTCGAGGCAGCCCGCGCCCTCGGGCAGCACGACCGCGTGATCCTGGTGCGCGAGATCCTGCCCAACATCGTGTCGCCAATCGTCGTGAAGGCGACGCTCGACGTGTCCTTCGTGATCCTGCTGGGCTCCGGGCTCGCCTTCCTCGGAGTGGGCGCCCAGGAGCCCACGCCGGACTGGGGAGCGATGGTGGCGCGCGGCCGGACGTTCCTGCCCGTGCACTGGTGGATGTCCACCATGCCGGGGCTGGCGATCTTCGTGGCGGTGATGGGGTTCAACCTGCTCGGGGACGCGCTCCGCGACGCCCTGGACGTCTGGGAGCGGTAGGCCCGCGTCGCGGCCACAGGGCCGGTGATCGCCGCATCATCCCGGTCCAGTGAACGGCGTCGCGCCGGCCCTATGCAGCGTCCGCTACTGGATGGGAACTCGACCGAGGTCCGGGTCGATGGGCAGCCGGATTCCGAAGGCCGCCTCCAGCCCATCCACCGAGCACGCGTCAGAGCGCGCATCCCCCGAGGGGCCGAGCCGACCCGCATTTCGCCCGTGGATGACGCGAAGCCACATCGCCTCGGTGGAGGTTTGCCGCACCGGAGCGAACTCGGCAGCGAGGCGATGGTCCACACAGCGGGCCGTCGCGGGCAACCAGCCGATCAGGCGGCGCGTGCCGTGCCGCACGCTCGCCGGGAGGCGACCGGCGGAGCGCCCAAGACGGAGCCAGCGATCCGCCGAGGCGAGGATACGGAGCGGCCCCGCCGCAAGTGCCTGGCACGCCCGGCGTCCCCGCGCCGTGATCTCGACGCGCTCGACGAGGGAAAGGAACGGATTGCTGTCATGCGAGTAGCGCAGCATCTTGGGCCGGCCCCCGGTCAGGACGAGCGCGAAGCCTTCGGGAAAGTTCAGGAACTCCGGCGTCGTTTCACCCACCGTGGCCCGAATCCGGGCCATGGCGGTCCGGTGGATGGCATCGTCGTTGTCGAGGCGAGTGGTGAGCAGGAGCTCGGTCGAGGGATCCAGCAGCGCGCCGATGACGGCGCTGAACGGCTCCGCCCGCCAGAGCGGGGTGACGTTCGTCATTCCGGCCGTGAGCTGACGGAAGCGCTCCCGGTGCGCCTCGGGGGTCGCCGGGTCGAAGCGGACCAGCCACCGGAAGCGCGGGTCGGTCTGACACCGGACCGAGGGCAGGCAGAACGTCTCGAAAAGCCGCCACCGGTGCTCCAGCCAGTCCGAGGTCAGCGTCGTCCGTCCGTGAACGTCGCGCGTCCACCCGAGCCGCACGTTGAAGTTGGTGAGGAGGAAGTGCTCGATGGCTCGCGGCCGGGCTGCATCCATCCCAGTCATGGTTGACCCGCAGCACCTCTCGATCCCGACGGCGGGATCGGTGCGTCACGCCTCCCGGCCGGAGGCCGGACCGATAACGAGATCGTGCGGCGTTCGCGCCTGAATCCTAGCATCACGGCCGCGCCGTCGCTTTCTCGACATGGCGGCCTTGCTACGAGGGTGTCTGCCATCCGTGGCACAATCCCCGGGTGAGGAACGGGAGCGCCACCGTGACCCTTCCGCCGGGGCATGCTCGCCGCCACATCGCCCTGTTCTCGAACGATCCCTCGGGGCTAGGGCACCTGAGCCGCACCCTCAAGATCGCCCGGTACCTGCGCGATCGATGGCCGGAGAGCCGCCAGCTGATCGTGACCGGCTCGCCTGGGGTCGAGATCCTGCCTTTTCCCGAAGGCGCGGAGCTGCTGAAGCTTCCGTCCATCACGTCGAGCGGCTTCCGGAAGCACACCGCTCGGTACCTGCCGATCAGCTTCGAGCAGATCCGGGATCTCCGGCGGGACCTGATGCTGGACCTCGCGCGCCACTATCAGCCCGACGTCGCCCTGATCGACCACTTGCCGGCTGGCCCGGGCGGCGATCTGCTGCCCTGCCTTCGCGAGATGAAGGCGCGCTCCCCCCGCACGCGCCTGGTTCTCGGCCTCCGCGACGTCATTTACGAGCCCGAGATGCTCCGGAGGGCCTGGGACGCCGAGGGTATCTACCAGCTGCTCGACGAGCTCTACGACCTGATCCTGGTCTACTGCCCGCGCGAGGTTCTCGACACGGTCGAGACGTACGGGTTCCCCCCGGCGGTCGCCAAGAAGACGCACCACGTCGGCTACCTTGGGGCCAGCCGCACCGAGGCCAGCCCGGACGTCGTGCGAGCCCGGCTCGGACTCGGGACCGGCCGCCTCGTCGTGGTCACCGTCGGCGGGGGCGACAGGGGACTGAGCCTCCTCCACACGATGGTCGAGGGGCTGGAGCTGATGCCGGAGCCTCTCCCCTTCGACTGCGTCCTGGTGTGCGGCCCTCTGACCTCGAGCGCCGGCGTGAACGAGCTGCGGCAGAAGGTGCGCCACCGGCCCGGGCTCCACGTGCTCCACCGCACGCCGGACCTGATCGACTGCATGGCGGCGGCGGATCTGGTCGTCGCGACCGCGGGCTACAACTCGGTGTGCGAGATCCTGGCGCTGGATCGGCCGGCGATCCTGGTTCCTCAGGCGTTCGAGATCGGCGAGCAGCCGCTCCGGGCCCAGCTCTTGAGCCGGCTCGGGCTCTTCCGCGCCATCCAGCCAGCCGACCTGAGCCCGGCTCGCCTGCTGACGGCCGTCCTCGAGATCCTCGAGGATCCGCCCCCGGCTCGACCACCCGTTGACCTCGGCGGCCTGGCGACCACGGCGGCCGAGCTGGAACGCCTGCTGGATGGAGCATAGCCGGATGCAGAAGCCAGGCGTGAGCGGCGGCTGTTCCGGTCCCCCCGTCGACCTCGGCCCGGCGACCGGCGCGCTCCTTGCGACGATCGGGATTCCGGTGCGCGCGGTGGTGGCCCTGCCCGGCTTCTGGCCCGTCGGGCCACCGCACGGCAGCTACCGGCTCGACCTGGTGGACGGCCGGACGGTGAAGCTCCGCCAGTCGATCTCGACGGCCCGGGCGCGAGAGTACGCCCTCCTCGTCCGAGACATGGCCGACCCCCGCCTGGTTCGAGTCCTCGCCCGGCGGCTCGACCTCACTCTGGAGGAGTGGGTGCCGGGAGTGAGCCTGGAGAAGGCGGCGATCCGAGACGAGCACGTCACGGCCGGCGCAGCTCTGCTGGGGAGCATCCACGCCGTCGAGCGCACGGGGGCTCGCGCCGTTGGGGAGACGGCCCCGACACGGCCGGTGCGGGAGGCCCTCGAGACGGACCTACGGACTCTCTGCGATGTCGGGGCCATCGACGAGGACCGGGCACGGCAGCTTCTCACGGCAGCGGCCAGACATGACCCGCGCGTCGCCGCCACGAGCGTCATCCACAAGGACCTCTGCCCGGAGAACCTGGTAGTCGATTCGCACGGGATGCTCCGCGCCGTCGACAACGAGTGGATGACGATCGGGCCGACGGGCTTCGATCTAGCTCGAACGTGGTATCGATGGCCCATGCCCGCCCGGATGTGGCGGACATTCCTGTCGGTGTACGCACGATTCGCCGACCCGGGGCCCGCGCTGGAGCATTTCACCTTCTGGAGGATCGCGGTGGTCGCGAAGAGCGCCCGTGTGCGCATCACGCGACAACTGGCAGGCACCGATGTCGCCCTCCAGGGTCTCGCCGAGCTGGCCGACGAGGCCGGGGGGACGCGGCCCGAGCCTGTCTCGGGCCGTTTCGCCGGAGTGGCGACGCGGAGACGGAGACCCGCTTGACGACTGGCTGGCTTTTGGTTCCCTCGTCGGCGGGTCTCGAGACACCGCGCGCGAGCGCGGTGCTCTGAGGCGTCGAGCTGGCGAGGGAGCACGGACCCGCGGCAGCTCGACGCTCCCAGCGCCGGCGCTGCCCTGTCGACTCTCGACCGTCCTGGACCGCTCGCCCGCTCGTCCGCCCAGTCCTGCCACCGAATGAGTGCTCGGCCGGAACGGGGCGTCTTGACGGCACCGGGGCCTCTGCTTCTCTCATAGGCGGGTTCGAGACTCCACCTCGCACGACAGGAGGCACGCGTGAAGGCCTATCGACTCTCGTGGTGGGAGCCTGGGGTCGCCGTGCGCTGCTGACACCGCCCGCTGTCGCCGACTGCCGATGGCGCGTATCACTGCAACCTCCGGGGGCACAGCATCGTCGTGGATTTCGTCCGCAGTCCTGCCACCGAAATGGTGGCTCGGGCCGGAACGGGGTCGGTGGAGCGTGATGTCGATCCCGAGCCCCGCCGAACGACTAGGGAGTGAGCTGGGCCCCTCAGCACCTGGGAGGGGCAATCCCACTCTGTGAAAAGGCAGGTGATCCCATGATCATCGTGTCCGGACGGATCTTCGTGTCACCGGGGCGACGAGAGGCCTTCCTCGCCGCCTCCCGGGACGCGATGGTGCAGGCACGCGGTGCGCGGGGCTGCCGGGACTTCGTCGTCGCCGCAGATCCCTTGGAGCCCGGTCGCATCAACGTCCACGAGGAGTGGGAGTCCGAGGCAGAGCTCGAGACGTTTCGCGGAGACGGGCCCGAGCCCGATCTGGCCGCCGACATCGTGCACGCCGATGTGGCGCGACATCGTGTCGTCTTCTCGGGGCCAGCCTGATTCACCACGACGGGGCGGAAGCGCGACCCCTGATACGCTGGTATCGAGTGGTCGTTGAAGCAGCGCAATCCATGTTCTGTTCCAGGAGGGACCAGATGAGCCGTAGACTCACCCGAACTTCGCTGGCGGCAGTCGCTGTCATCGCGCTCGCCACGCTCGCCGATGCGCAACAGGGGCAGAAGAAGCCGGAGATGACCCCCGCGCAGAAGGCCGAGATGGAAGCCTACATGAAGGCGGGCGCACCGGGGGCCCCTCACCAGGCGCTCGCGTCAACCGCCGGCACGTACGACCTTAGGATCAAGAGCTGGCACGAGCCGGGGGGCCCAGCCATGGAGGAGCCCGGCACCGCGACACGCTCCATGGCGCTCGACGGTCGGGTGCTGGTCGAGCAGGTCAAGAGCTCGATGATGGGCATGCCGTACACGGGCCACGGGATGATGGGCTTCGACAACGTGACCGGCAAGTACTGGTCCACGTGGAACGACAGCATGTCCACCGGCATCATGGTGACCGAGGGCACCTGCGACGCCCAGGGGAAGACCTGTACCTTCACCGGGAGCTGGAACGATCCCATCAAGAAGGGCCCGGTGAAGGCGCGCATGACCACCCGCTGGACGAGCCCGACGACGGAGGTCTTCGAGATGTACGGACCCGGCAAGGACGGCAAGGAGTTCAAGATGATGGAGATCGTCTACACGAAGAAGTAGCGCCAGGGTCCCCGGGCGGGATCGAGCGGCGGCCTCACGGGCCGCCGCTCTGCGTGTGGGCACCAGCTTCGTGCATCCGTCCTTCCTTGACGGCCGGCCGGGTGTTTGCGTACCTTTTGGACGGGTTCGAGATGCCACTCGCACTCGGCAGGAGGTGCCGAATGAAACGGACTCGTCGATTCCTCGCAATGGGAGTCCTCACGGCCGCCGCGGCGCTGGCCCTGGCGCCCGACGCCGCCGCCGTCCTCGCCAACGGTTCGTACCACTGCAGCCTCAGCGGGGGCAACGGCATCATCGTGGATTTCCGGCTCACCGAGCAGGGGCCGCCGGGCACGGGGTTCTTCGCCCTGACTGGTCAGTGGGACGACCTTTCGCTCACCCCGTTCCTGCCGATCTTCGGCGCAGTCCTCACTGATACGCAGTTCAAGATCGTGGGGGGGTTCACGTTCGTCGGGTTCAGAGACAACAGCTCGTTGCCGGGCTCGCCGTTCGGCAGCATACCCGCTGGAGTCCACGTCCAGTTCCGACTCGATGAGGTCCCTCCGGGACCGGCGGCCATCGACTTCCGCGGCAGGTGGGCGGACAACCGCGCCAATTTCGGAAGGATGGCCTGTACGTTCGCCCCGTAGCCAGCGCCGAACGAGTCCTCCTAGGCTCTGCGCGTCAGCCACCGGCTGAGGCGGTGCGGGCCCGTGCTAGACTCCCGCCAGTGCTCTCGTTGAGGCCCGCGCGAACCGCCTTGTGCGACACCGCCTCGGCCGGTCGGTTCCTGCTCGGGCTCCCAGCCTTCGTCCGGTACCGTCTGGACCCGGCTCGCAGCCGGTCGATTCTCGCCCGCCGCCTCGAGCGCCGGACCGAGGACTTCCTCGACCTGGTCGAGCGTACGGTGTTCGGGCGGGCAGGCAGCCCCTATCGAGCGCTCTTCAACCATGCCGGCTGCGAGCTCGGGGACCTTCAGCGTCTGGTGCGTGACCACGGACTGGAAGGCGCCCTCCAGGCGCTCATGCGCGCCGGGATATACCTCACCGTCGACGAGCTCAAGGGGCGCCGGCCTGTCGTGCGCGGCAACCTCACCCTGGCCGCCGGTCCGGAGGCGTGCTGGAACCCCCTGGTCACACCGCACCTCCTCCAGTACCGGAGCGGCAGCAGCGACGGCCGCCACCTCCAAGGGCCCGCACCGATCGATTTCGCGCATTTGCGGGACCGTGCGGTGAACGTCCTGCTGAGCCTCGAAGCACGGGGCGGCCTCGGCTGGGACCACGCCTATTGGCACGTGCCCGGAAGCCTGGCGATGGTGTACCTGCTCGAGACGCTGGTGTTCGGCAAGCCGGCAAGCCGATGGTTCAGCCAGCTCGACACCGCCAAGCCCGACCTCCACCCCCGGTACCGGTGGAGCGCACGGGCCCTCCGCTGGGAATGCGCCATGCTCGGTGTCCGGCTGCCAGATCAGGAGTACGCGTCGTTCAGGGACCCGGCCGCGATCCTGGAGTGGTTCGTCGCCACGCGGCGGGCCGGCCGGGTGCCGCACCTCAAGACGTACGCCAGCTCGGCCGTCCTGCTGAGCCGGGCCGCCCAGTCGGCGGGCCTCGACCTCGAGGGAGTTCAGATGACCGTGAGCGGCGAGCCGGTTACCAGGGCGCGCCTGGAGGCGATCCACCGGAGCGGCGCCCGGGCGGTGCAACGGGCCGGGTCGGGCGAGCTGGGATCGATCGGGTACGGCTGTCTCGCGCCAGGCGCCGCGGGGGACATCCATCACTATCGGGACCTCCACGCCCTCGTCCAGCCCGGTCCGGGCGAATGTCCGCGCGGCCTTCGACCGGAGAGCCTCTTGTTCACCACCCTCCGGGCCTCCTCGCGTCTGGTCCTGATCAACGCGTCGATCGGCGACCAGGCGGAGCTCCTGGACGACGACTGCGGTTGTCCGCTCGCTGGGCTCGGCTGGCGCACCCGGCTCCGCGGGCTCTGCAGTCACGAGAAGCTCACCACCGGAGGCATGGGAGTCCTCGACGTCGACGTGGTCCAGATCCTGGAAGACGTGCTCCCGCGACGCTTCGGCGGCGGCCCCACGGACTTCCAGCTGGTCGAGACGGAGACCGAGCGAGGCGAGCCTCGCCTGCGGCTCCTCGTGCATCCCTCCGTGGGTCCGCTCGATACGGCAGCGGTGGCTGACGTCTTCTTCGACGCCGTGGGCCCCGGGAGCGGTGTCGAGCGCATCATGGCGCTCCAGTGGCGTGAGAGCCAATCGCTGACCGTCGAGCGAGGCGCGCCGCTGCGGACGGTGGTCGGCAAGGTCCAGCACCTTCATCGCGAGCGGCGCCAGAGTTGAACCATTGACGTCGAAACCCTGGGTCCGCCCGGGCCTCCTCGCCGTGCGGCTGATCGGCGCGGCGGCCGTGCTCCTGGCGCTCTCGCCGACGCCGGGGCCTGGCGCCGAGACACCGTACTACGCGGGCAAGACCGTGACGATCGTCGTCGGCACCAAAGCCGGCGATCTCTACGACAGCTACGCCCGATTGATGGCCGAGCACATGCCACGGCACATCCCGGGGCATCCGCGCATCGTCGTGCAGAACATGCCCGGGGCGGCGTCCCTCCTCGCGGCCAACTACGTCTACAACGTGCCGAGGCCTGATGGTCTCACGCTGGCGGCGCTCTTCCACGGCCTGTACTTCGATCAGCTGGCGAAGCGCGACGAGGTTCGCTTCGATTGGACGGAGTGGCGCTGGATCGGCAGCCCCGCCAAGTCGGGCCACGTGCTGTACGTGCGGGCCGACAGCCCGTACCGGTCGATCGAGGAGGTGCGGGCCGCCTCCGTCCCACCCTGGTGTGGCGTGACCGGCACCACGTCGAGCGGATACTATCTGACCAAGCTCTTCGAGGAGACCCTCGGCGCCCGGTTCAACCTCGTGAGCGGCTATCTGGCCGGGTCGGATATCGATCTGGCAATGGAGCGCGGAGAGGTGCAGTGTCGGGTCTCCACGATCGCGAGCCACATCGCCCGGCGACCGGGCGCGTCGTCGGAGGGGATCTCGGTGCGGCCGCTCGTCCAAACCACCCGCCGCCGCGATCCACGGCTGCCCGAGGTCCCCACGCTGTACGAGCTCTTGGACAGGCACCACGCGCCGGACGGCGCCCGCCGCCTGACGACGGCGATGCTGGCGGCCGGCGAGTTCGGCCGCCCGATCGCCGCGCCGCCGGGCGTCTCAGAGGACCGGCTCCGGATCCTGCGCGCGGCCTTCGACCGGGCAATCGAGGACCCGCAGCTGCTGGCCGACGCGAGACGACGGGGACTGGAGATCGATCCCACGCCGGCCGCCGCGCTCGCCCAGCTGGCGCGGCAGGTGATGGCCGCGCCCCCCGAGATCGTCGGGCGGATGAGGCACCTGCTCGGACACTAGGAGAGAGCGATGACGCGGCGAGATGACCGCTACCGGGTGGGCGTCGACATCGGGGGAACCTTCACCGACTTCGTCCTCGTCGACGGGGAGACCGGGCGCGTGCGCCTCTACAAGTGCCTGACCACGCCCAAGGACCCGTCGGCAGGCGCACTCGAGGGGCTGGAGGAGCTGCTCCGGGCGGCCGGCCTCGGCTTCTCGGACCTCGGCACCCTGGTTCACGGCACCACCCTCGTGACCAACGCCATCATCGAGCGGAGCGGCAGCTCGCTCGGCCTCCTGACGACGCGCGGGTTCCGGGACATCCTCGAGATGGGGACCGAGCAGCGCTACGACATCTACGACCTGTTCCTGCGCTTCCCGGATCCGCTCGCCCCGCGCGCCTTCCGCCGCGAGATCGACGAGCGGCTCGATCGCGACGGGCGCGTGGTCGTGCCGCTGGATCTCACCCAGGCCCACCGGGAGGTGGCCGACCTCGTCAGCAACGGAGTCGAGGCCCTCGCCGTCTGCTTTCTCCACGCCTACCGGAACCCGGTCCACGAGCGCGCGATCGCCGAGATGGTCCGGCGCGAGTTCCCCGGCCTCGCCGTGTCGCTCTCATGCGAGGTCGTGCCCGAGCTTCGCGAGTACGAGCGCAGCGCAACGACCGCGGCCAACGCGTACGTGCAGCCGCTCATGGCCCGGTACGTCGCCAAGCTCGAGGGCGCGCTGGCCGAGCGCGGCTTCGCGGGCCGCTTCTACCTGATTCAGTCGTCCGGCGGGATGACGTCGCCCGCGGCCGCTCGCCGGTTCCCGATCCGTCTCCTCGAGTCGGGCCCGGCCGGCGGCGCCCTGGTCACGGCCTTCTTCGGGCGGCAGGTCGGGCAGGACGACGTCATCGCCTTCGACATGGGCGGGACCACTGCCAAGGCCTGCCTCGTCCAGGGCGGCCGGCCCGACGTCGCCCCCGCCATGGAGGCCGCGCGTGTCCATCGCTTCAAGCGCGGCAGCGGGCTCCCCATCAAGGCGCCGGTGATCGACATGATCGAGATCGGCGCGGGCGGCGGGTCGATCGCCCGCGTCGACGCGCTCGGTCTCCTCAAGGTGGGCCCGCGAAGCGCGGGCGCCGATCCGGGGCCCGCCTGCTACGGGCTCGGGGGGAAGGAGCCGACCGTCACCGACGCGAATCTCCTTCTCGGCTATCTCGATCCCGGATTCTTCCTCGGTGGCCGCATGCGCCTCGAGCGGCCGCCTGCGGAGGTCGCGGTGGCCGCGCTTGCCGGTCAGCTCGGACTCGACCCCATCCAGACGGCATGGGGCGTCTACGAGATCGTGTGCGAGAACATGGCGGCGGCGGCGCGGGTGCACATCGTCGAGAAGGGGCGCGACCCCCGTCGCTACGCGATGGTGGCCTTCGGTGGCGCGGGCCCGGCGCACGCGGCGCGCGTCGCCCGGATCCTGGGCATCGGCGAGGTCATCGTGCCGCCCGCGTCGGGGGCCGCCGCGGCGCTGGGGTTCCTGGTGGCGCCGATCAGCTTCGAGTTCGTCACCTCGCTCCCGGGGGTGCTTCGCCGAGCTCGATCTCGGGACGGTCAATCGCCTCCTCGACGACCTCGAGGCGCAGGGGCGCACGCTCCTCACGGAGGCCGGGGTGGCGGCCGCCGACGTCACCGTCACGCGGCGCGCCGAGATGCGCCTCCTCGGTCAGGTCCACGACATCGCCGTGCCGCTCCCGGCGGGTCCCCTCCGGCACGAGGACCTCCCGGCCATCGAGACCGCCTTCGTTGCCGAGTACGCGCGCCTCTACACCCACGTGTACACGGGGACCGTCATCCAGGCGATCAACTGGCGCGTCCTCACCGCCGGGCCGGCTCCCACGGTGGACGTCGCCGGTCAGGACGGTGTGGCGTCGGGAGCGGCCGCGCGGAAGGGCGACCGTCCCGCGTACTTTCCGGAATCCGGGGGCTTCGTCCCGACACCGGTGTACGACCGGTACGCCCTGGCCCCGGGCCAAGCCCTGATGGGCCCCGCCATCGTCGAGGAGCGCGAGTCCACGACGGTCGTGCCGCCGGGCGACCGGCTCGAGGTGGATCCGCGGGGCAACCTCCGCATCCGCGTCGCCCGCACCACCTCGCTCGAGCCCGTCGTGCCGGCGGGCCTCGACCTCGCCCGGGCGGTCGCGCGGATCGAATCCGACCCGGTGGGGCTCGAGATCATGTGGAGCCGCCTCATCAACATCGTCGAGGAGTGCTGGCTCACCGTCTGGCGGACGGCCTTCTCCCTCATCATCGGCGAGGCGCAGGACTTCGCCTGCGAGCTCCTGGACCCCCGCGGCAACTCGCTCGCGCACTCGCCGCGGGCGATGCCGGTCTTCAACCTCACGCTTCCCCGGGCGGTCCGGGCGATCCTGGAGCGGTTCCCGGCCGAGACGCTCGCCCCCGGCGACATCCTGATCACCAACGATCCGTGGATCTGCGCCGGGCACCTCTTCGACGTCGCCATCGTGACGCCGGTCTTCCGGGACGGCCGGGTCGTCGCCATCCTCGGCACGATCGGCCACGTGACGGACATCGGCGGTACCCGGGACAGCCTGAGCGCGCGCGAGATCTACGAGGAGGGCTTCCAGATCCCCCCGATGAAGCTCTATCGCGCGGGGGCGCCGAACGAGGACCTCTTCCAGCTCCTGGCCGAAAACGTCCGCAAGAGCGAGCAAGTGCTGGGGGACCTCCACGCCCTGATCTCGGCCAACGCCTCGGGCGCCCAGCGACTCCTGGCGTTCATGGCCGAGTACGGGCTGGAAGACCTCGAAGCCCTGGCCACGGTGATCCAGGACCGCTCGGAGCGAGCGATGCGGGACGCCATCCGCGCGGTGCCGGACGGGATCTACCGAGAGCGAGATCTGGAACGACGGCCTGGGCACGCCGCTCCGCTACCCGGTCACGGTCACCGTCGAGGGAGACCGGATCGAGGTCGACTTCGCCGGCGCGCCGCCCCAGCAGCCCCGGGGCGGGTCGAACTGCACTTACAACTACACGGCGGCGCACACCGTGTACCCGCTCAAGTGCGTCCTGTCCCCGGCCGTGCCGAGCAACGCCGGCTGCTATCGCCCCTTCACCGTGAAAGCTCCCGAGGGCAGCATCCTGAACTGCGTGAAGCCCGCCTCCGTCAACGTGCGCACCCGCACGGGCTGGTACATCGCGCCGAACCTGTTCATGGCGCTCGCGGACGCGCTCCCCGATCGGGTGCAGGCGTTCACCGGCCTTCCGGCCTCCATCACGCTCTACGGCCAGGGCTCGGACGGGCGCTTCTACAGCGACCATCTCTTCCAGGGCGGCGGCCAGGGCGCCTCATCGCAGAGCGACGGCAAGTCGGCGCTCCTCTGGCCGACGAGCGCCGCCAACACGTCGGTGGAGCTCTTCGAGACGAGGACTCCGATCCTGGTGCTCGAGAAGCTCTACCTCCCCGACAGCGGCGGGCCCGGCCGGCACCGCGGCGGGCTCGGGCAGGTCGTCCGCGTGCGCAAGCTCGTCGACGATGGCCGGCCGGCCTACGCGGGCCTGTTCCCGGATGGAGTGCTGACGCGGGCGGCCGGCCTCTTCGGAGGCCGGTCGGGCGGGGCCGTGCGCGGCGTGCTGCTCGACGGCAGCGGAGCGGTGGTCGCCGACTACGGGGTGGGGAGCCTGGTCACGCTCGAGCGGCCCGACCAGATCCTCGAGTTGCGCCTGGCGGGCGGCGCTGGGTACGGTGATCCGCGCGAGCGGATGCCCGAGCTGATCCAGCGCGACCTGGACGACGGCTACGTCACGGCGCGCGGCGTCGCCGAGGACTACGGATGCCGGTTGACGGCCGACGACCGCGTGATCCGGGGCCCGCTCCCCACGTCTACCTGAGAAGGACGGCAGGGTTCGCCCGCGATCGAGCGAGAACGCTACTCGGTGGCGCGAAGCTCGCGGAGGCGCTCGCGCATCGTCTGGGACAGGGCCGCCTCGACCTCGGCGGTAATCAGACCCACCGTGTCGAGATCCTGAAGATGGACGCGATCCTTGAGGCGAAAGCTCGTGAGCTTCATCCGGACGAGATCGGCGATCGGGGCGAGCAGCACCCCTTCGGCGGTCCTCACCGGCGGCGAGAAGTCGGGGACCGCTTCGAGGTAGTTGGGCCGCACCTTCTCCCGGACGAAGACGAGGTGTACGGCACTGCGCGCCGACGGCTGGCGTGCGTCCACCAGCATGTCCATGCCCGCGACGTGGCGGTGCTCGAGGCCGATCACACGCACCGCCCGGCTGATCGCGGCGAGTTGGGCGCGATCCACCGCGAGGTCGACATCCCGTGTCGAGCGGGCCGCCAGGGGGTCCCGACCGGCAACGTGAAGGAAGACCGCGACGCCGCCGACGACGCGGTACTCGATGCCCGCGTCCCCCAGCGCGCGAGCGACACGGCCCAGGAGCTCGAAGAGCTGTTCCACGTGGTGGTCGTATGCGGCGATGGTCAGCACGGCACCGCGCCGATTATCGCACGGCCCCGGGGCAGCCCTCGCCTGTGCGGCGTGTTCCCGGGACGCGGCCCGTCGCGCCGGTTCACCCCGCCACGGCAGGCTCCAGGAACGCGAGCGTCCCGGTCCCGCCGTCGAGCCGCACGCGCGTCCCGAGCGCCACCGGGACGTTGACGGCGCCGTGCCCGATCGGCAGCCCCGCCACGCACGGAAGGCCCGTCTCGGCGGCGAGACCCCACAGGACGTCCTGGCTGCTGAAGGCCGCGCCGGGCTCCTCGCACTCGGTGAACTCGCCCAGCGCGAGCCCGCGGATCCTATCGAGCACGCCCGCCAGACGGAGATGGGTCCACATCCGGTCGAGCCGGTAGGGCGCCTCCGTCACGTCCTCGAGCAGCAGGATCGCCCCGTCGAGCGGCGGCAGCCACGGCGTGCCGAGGAGCCGGGTCAGGAGCGAGAGGTTGCCGCCGATGAGCGGCCCCTCCGCCACGCCACCGACGAGCGGGGTCCCGGCGATGGGGGGCGCCGGGGCCATGCCATCCTCCAGCAGCGCGAAGAAGCGCTCGACAATCGCGCGAGGCTGGGTCGCGAGCTGGTTGACCGAGGGACCGTGGACGCTCACCTGCCCCATCGCCTGGAGCGCGCAGTGGAGGGCAGTGATGTCTGAGAAGCCGACCACGAGCTTCGCGCGACCGGGCGGCCCCCCATCGCGCAGAGGAGCGGGCCAGAGACGGGGGAGCAGGCGCAGGCTCCCGTAACCGCCGCGAGCGGCGATCACCGCCTTCGCGCGGGGATCGTCGAGCGCGGCACGGAGCTCGCCGGCGCGCCGCGCATCGTCCCCCGCCAGGTAGCGGGCGCGACTGAGGAGCCCCGGCTCCCACGTCGCCTCGTACCGGCCGGCAAGGACCCGAAGCCCCGCCTCCAGGCTCTGGCGCTCGACGGGCCCGGCCGGGGCCACGACCGTCACACGGTCTCCGGGGGCGAGGCGCGGCGGCTTGGCGACGGCGGTGGCGCTCACGAGTTGTCTCCGTGCGTATCGTACCTCCACCGGCGCCCAGACCGAGCCAATCACGCGACCGGGATGGAGCAGCGCGTCGCGCGGGCCCGGCGCGCGTCACCGGCGCGCGCCTTGACGACCGCGTGACGGCGGGTCAGGATGGCCCGGTCTCGCGAAGCGGATCGACGGCGCACCCGCCGCCCAACGACCACGGAGGCACCATGAGCGGATTCTCGGAATACGAAGCGTACGACGCCGTCGGGCTCGCGGACCTGGTCCGCCGCCGGAAGGTCACGCCGACCGAGCTTCTCGATGCCGCGATCACGCGCGTCGAGGCGCGCAACCCGACGGTCAACGCCGTCGTGCTTCCCCTCTACGACTTCGCCCGGAAGGCGATCGCCGACGGCTTGCCCGACGGGCCGCTCCGCGGCGTCCCGTATCTCCTCAAGGACCTGACGGCCTCGCTCGCGGGGGTCGTCACGGCTCGCGGGTCCCGGTTCTTCGCCGACACTCCGCCCGTGGCGGCCGACAGCGAGCACGTCCGCCGCCTGAAGCAGGCCGGGCTGGTCGTGTTCGGGCGCACGAGCACGTGCGAGCTCGGCCTCTCGCTCACCTGCGAGCCGCAGCTGTACGGCCCCACGCGGAACCCGTGGGATCCGACGCGGATCTCGGGCGGGTCGAGCGGCGGCGCGGCGGCGGCCGTCGGGGCGCGCATCCTCCCGATCGCCCACGCGAGCGACGGGTTCGGCTCGATCCGGGCGCCCGCGGCCTGCTGCGGCCTCGTCGGGCTCAAGCCCACTCGCGCCCGGAACACCCTGGCGCCGTACACGGGCGAGGGCCTGGGCGGGCTCTCGACGGAGCACGCGGTAACCCTGACGGTGCGCGACTCGGCGGCGCTCCTCGACGCCACCGCCGGCCCCGGCCCCGGAGATCCGTACGTCGCGCCTCCGCCCGCCCGCCCCTTCCTCGCGGAGGCGGGAGCTCCGCCCGGACGCCTCCGCATCGCGTGGACCGTGCGGACGCCGAACGGTGCCCCCGTGGATCCCGCCTGCGTCGCGCTCGTGCGGGAGACCGCCGCTCTGTGCGGCCAGCTCGGCCACGAGGTCGTCGAGGCGGACCCCGAGATCGAGGGCGACGCGGTGGTCCCGACCTTCCTGACGCTCGCCGCCGCCAACTCCGCCGTCAATGTCCGGAGTCACCCGACAGCGGGGCGCCCGCCTCGGCGAGGTGAGGTCGAGAACGTCACCTTCGACACCGCGGCCCGGGGCATGGAGATCGCCGCCCCGGACTACGTCCGGGCAACCCAGACCGCCCATCGCCTCGGCCGGCAGATGGCCGCATTCCACCAGCGCCACGACGTGCTCTTGACGCCGGGCCTGGCCACACCGGGCGCGGTGAAGCTCGGCTGGATCGACATGATGCTGGAAGACGTCGACGAGTATTGGCGACGGGTATTTACGTTCTCCCCGTTCACGGTCTGGTTCAATATCACCGGGCAGCCGGCCGTCGTCCTGCCCCTGGGCACGATGGACACGGCGGGGGCGCCGAGGGGGCTGCCGCTCGCGGTCCAGCTCGTGGCGCGCTTCGGCGACGAGGCCACGCTGTTCCGCCTGGCGGCGCAGCTCGAGACGGCGCGCCCCTGGGTAGATCGGAAGCCCGCTCTGGCTGTCTGACCGAGGAGGACCATGCTCCCGCTTACCGGCTACGCCGACCGCTTCTCCGTCGCCCCGGGCGAGACGATCGCGTTCAAGGTCTCGAGCACCGCGGCGGCGCCCTATCAGGCACGCCTGGTCCGCCTGATCTCGGGTGATCCGAATCCCGCCGGCCCCGGAATCAAGGAGGAGCCGGTCCCGGCGCCCTTCGCCGCGAGCTATTCCTCACGCATCCAGCCGGTGGCACTGGGGTCCTACCTGCGGGTGCCGGATGCCCCCGCGCTCCGGGCACTCGAAAGCTTCACGGTGGTCGCGACCATCTGGCCAACCCTCCCCGGGCAACGCCGCCAGGGGATCGTGGCGCGCCACGATCCGGGCGCCGGCACCGGATTCGCGCTCTTCATCGATGGCCGCGGCGCGGGCGTCCTCGTCGGGAACGGCCGCGGTGGAGTCGAGACCGTCCACGTCGGCAAGCCGCTGGTGGCGCGGGCCTGGTACCGCGTCTGGACGACGTACGACGCGGCCACCCGCAAGCTGTCCGTCGGCCAGACGCCGCTCGCGCCGCGCGTTCGCCCCGACGACTCGGGACACGCGTCGGCGACCCTCGGCGGCCCGCCGACACTCGACAGCGGCACCCCCCTGCTGATCGCGGCGCTCGGCGGCACGCCCGTCACCGGGCACTACAACGGCAAGGTGGAGCGCCCGGCCCTGTACGACGGCGCGCTCGACGAGGGCGCGATCCCCGCCGCGCCTGACGGGAGCTCCGGCCGGCACCTCGTGGCGCTATGGGACTTCAGCCGCGAGACCTCGAGCACTCGCGCGGTGGACGTGGGTCCGAACGCGCTTCACGGGGACGTCGTGAACCTCCCGGCCCGCGCCATGACCGGCTCGACGTGGACGGGCGAGGAGACCTGCTGGCGCCATGCCCCCGGGCAATACGGCGCTATCCACTTCCACGACGACGACCTCTACGACTGCGGCTGGGCCACCGACTTCACCTACACCGTGCCCGACGGGCTCCGGAGCGGTGTGTACGCGGTGCGGCTGCAAGCGGGCGACGCCGAGGACATGATCCCCTTCTTCGTCCGGCCGCGACGCGGACAGCGGACGGCTGACGTCTGCGTGCTCATGCCTACCTTCACGTACATCGTGTACGCGAACATCGCGCGCGACGTGACCAACGACGAGTACCGGGAGCGCGTGGCGGCCTGGGGCGCGCGTCCCTGGACGACCGACGAGCACCAGGACTACGGGCTGTCCACCTACAACTATCACCACGACGGAAGCGGCATCGCCTACTCCTCGCGCCACCGGCCAATCCTGAACCTTCGCTCCGGCTTCCTCGCCTACGTGGACCCCCGGGGTTCGGGAGTCCGTCATCTGCCCGCCGATCTCTACCTCCTCGACTGGCTGGAGCAGATGGGGCACGGCTACGACGTGGTCACCGACGAGGACCTCCATGCCGAGGGCGTCCAGCTGCTGGCCCCCTACCGGGTCGTCCTGACTCCGACGCATCCCGAGTACCAGAGCCTCCAGACGATGGACGCGCTCACGGCGTACCTCGATCGGGGAGGCCGGCTCATGTACCTCGGTGGGAATGGCTTCTACTGGCGGGTCGCGGCCCATCCGGCCCTGCCGGGGGCGCTCGAGGTGCGACGGGCCGAGGGCGGCATCCGGGCCTGGGCGGCGGAGCCCGGCGAGTACTTCATGAGCCTGGACGGCCAGTACGGCGGGCTCTGGCGCCGAAACGGCCGGCCGCCCCAGAAGCTG
Source organism: uncultured Candidatus Rokubacteria bacterium (assembly GCA_963812945.1). GTDB lineage: Bacteria > Methylomirabilota > Methylomirabilia > Rokubacteriales > DASRDR01 > DASRDR01. The sequence continues at coordinate 2,039,620 of CAWEXD010000008.1, forward strand.
GCCGGCGTCGGCTTCACGTCTCAGGGGCCCTTCGAGGGCTCGTACTACCGGCGACTCCCGGCGTCACGGGATCCCCGCGTGTCGTGGATCTTCGACGGCGTGCCCGACGAGATCCTCGGGGACTTCGGCCTCTCGGGCGGCGGGGCGGCCGGCTTCGAGCTGGATCGGGCCGACCTGCGGCTCGGAACGCCGCCCCACGCGGTGGTCCTGGCCTCGTCGGAAAAGCACGACCTCACGAAGTTCGTCCTGGTGCCCGAGGACGTGCTCTCCGACGTCTGGACGTGGCCCGGCGACCCGCCCGACAAGCTGATCCGCGCCGACATGGTGTACTTCGAGACGCCGCACAACGGCGCCGTCTTCTCGGTCGGCTCGATCACCTTCTGCGGGAGCCTCTCCCACGCCGGCTACCGGAACAACGTCTCCCGCGTCCTCGACAACGTCCTCCGCCGCTTCGCGGCGCCGTGATCGGGCCCGGGAAGTCCAGGCATCCGGCGCGGTGACCCCGCCCTACGGCCGCCGCAGCAGCAGCGCGGCGGCGATGCCGGCTGCCCCGAGCGTGAGGTAGAGCAGCCCCGGAGAGCCGGCCGCCAAGAGCGTGGTCGCCACGAGAGCGCCCACGAAGCCCGAGCCCACACGCGCGGCGTTGACCACTCCGATCGCATGGGCGTCGGCCCGCCTGGCCACCTGCGCGACCACCAGCGAGAAGAACGGAGCGATCGCCAGGCACTGGATCCCGCGCAGGATCGCGAACGCCCAGAAGGACCGTGTGCTGCCGAGAAGGATCAGCGACACGGACGAGGCCACCAGAAGCCCCATGAGCAGACGACGCTCCGAGACCTGCTCGGCGAGAACGGGCGCCGCCAGGCCGCCGACGGCGGCCGCCAAGCCGGCGACGAAGATCAGGAGACCTCCGGCCTCGACCACGTCATCGAGTCCCACGCCGAGCCCCGGCAAGACGCTCGGCAGCACGGCAGCCAGGAACGTCTCTTGAGAGGAGGCCACGAGGACGAGAGCCGCGATCGTCGCCATCGTGTGGGCCGGCATGCGCGGCCGCTGCGCCGCCTCACGCGGCCTGGGGAGGGGGCTGGCCATGCCCCACTGGAGCAGCGAGGCAGAGATCACGAGCACGAGCGCGCCGATGAGATAGGTGAGGCGGAATCCGAGCCGGGCCGCCGCCACCGCGCCCGGCAGGGGTCCCACGAGGGTGCCGACGACGAGCGCGGACTGGATGGCGGCCAACCGGCGACGCATCAGCGCCGCGTCCGTCTCCCGGCCGGCGATGACGAAGGCCAGCGTCGAGAACGAGCCGACCGTGCCGAGGAGAAGACGCGCGATGAAGAGCTCGATCACCGAGCCGGCGATCGCGGTCGTCACGAAGCCCAGCGCCTGGAGCGTCTGGACCAGCACGCAGACCGCCTTGGGGTCGGTTCGCTCCCCGTAGCGCGCCCAGATCGGCCCCGTGATCACGGCCGCGAGCGACGGGATGCCGAGAATCCAGCCCGTCCACGCGAGCGTCCCGGCCGGTCCCGAGGTGCTCAGCCGCTCGACCTGGAACGGCAGCGCCACGAACACGAAGCTCCAGGCGAGCGAGCCGAGAAAGGTCACCGCGATCAGCACGGGGTCAGGCCCTGACTTCTATGCAGTTCCCCCGCCCGGGCCCCACCGGACGCGGCGGCCCGGAGATCCGGTCCGATTGTTTGGACGCCAAGGCCTGACCCCCTACGGCCAGAGCGGGAGGCCGGTCAGGCCCGCCGTCTCCGGCTGGCCGGTCATGAGGTTCGCGTTCTGGACAGCCTGGCCCGCGGCGCCCTTGCCGAGGTTGTCGAGCGCCGCGAGAGCCACCACGAGGCCCGTCTCCCGATTGATCGCATAGGAGACGAAGACGACGTTCGAGCCGGTCGCCCACTTGGTGCGCGGGCTCCGCCCGCCCTGGACGGGCACCACCCGGACGAACGGCTCGTCCCGGTAGAGAGAGCGCGCGGCGTCCTCGAGGCGGGCCGCCGTCACGGCGCCGCGGGGCCGCGCGTAGCAGGTCGCGAGGATCCCGCGCGTCATCGGGACCAGGTGCGGCGTGAAGGCGAGCGTGGCCCGCCGGCCGCCCAGACGCGTGAGCGCTTCCTGCATCTCCGTGCCGTGGGGATGCTCGGCGAGACCGTAGGCCAGCACGTCCTCGTTGGTCTCGGCGTACCCGAACGCGCTCCCGCCGCCGCCGCGGCCCGCGCCGCTGACGCCGGTCTTGGCGTCGACGATGAGCCCCTCGGGCTCGACCAGCTCCCCGGCGACGAGCGGCGCCAGCGCGAGGAGCGCGGCCGCCGGATAACAGCCCGGGTCCGAGACCCGCGACGAGCGGGCGATCGCGGCGCGGGAGCCCGGCAGCTCCGTCAGTCCGTACGTCCAGCCCTCGACGAAGCGGTGATCGCCGCCCACGTCGACGATCTTCACCTCGCGCGGCACTCGGGCCAGCGGCTCGCGCGACTTGCCCGTCGGCAGCGAGGCGAAGAGGACGTCGACGCTGTGGAGCTCCTCCGGCGCGAACGGCTGGATGACGAGGCCGCCCGTCGGATGGCCGGTCAGGGCCGGGAACAGCTGGGCGAGCCTCTGGCCGGCCGTGGTCTCGCCGCTCGCGTAGACGACCTCGAACGCGGGATGGCCCACGCAGAGCCGCAAGAGCTCGCTTCCGCCGTACCCGCTCACCCCGACGATGCCGACCCGCACACCCATGGCGACGCCTCCTGGCGAGCACCCATGGTAACGGCAGCCCCGCGGCGAGGCAATCCGGAAGCCGCTATACTGGCCGGGGCCGGACGAGCTGCCCGGCCGCGTTCGTCGTTCACTGACCGGCGCGAGGACACGTCATGCAGATCGGCCTCTGTCTTCCCCACTTCGGCCGCCCACTCGAAACGGACCGGCTCCTGCACGTGGCGCGGCGGGCGGAGGCTCAGAGGCTCGACGCCCTCTGGGTGACCGACCACGTCATCGTGCCGAAGGACGTCCACATCGCCTACCGGGAGGAGATGCTCGATCCCCTGGCCGTGCTCCCGTGGCTCGCCGGCGTGACCCAGCGCATCGCGCTCGGGACGAGCGTCATCATCCTGCCCTACCGGTCGCCGCTGCCGGTGGCCAAGCTCCTGGCGAGCGTCGACGTGCTCTCGGGCGGACGCCTGATCTTCGGGGCGGGGGTCGGCTGGATGGAGGGCGAGTTCGCGGCGCTCGGCGTCCCCTTCACCGAGCGCGGCAGCCGCACCGACGAGGCGCTCGAGCTCTTCCGGAAGGTGTGGACGGACCGCGAGCCCGAGATCGAGACCCGGCGGCATCGCCTCCGGGGCCTGATCGCCTCCCCCCTCCCGCTCCAGCGACCGCGGCCGCCGATCTGGATCGGCGGGGCCAGCGACGGCGCGTACCGCCGCGTCGCGCGCTTCGGCGACGGCTGGCACTCGACCACCGCGACGCCGGAGGCGTTCCGCCAGGGCGCCGACGCCGTCCGGCGTCACTGGGCCGAGGCCGGGCGCGACGGCGAGCCAGTGCTCTCGCTCAGAATCCCGTTCTGGCTGGACGGGATCCATCGGCCCGGCTCGGACATGACCTACCTGCGCGGCCGCCACGCGATCCACGGCACCGCCCGCCAGGTCGTGGAGACGCTTCGCGGCTACGCCGCGCTCGGCGTGAGCCACGTGGCGCTCGACGTGTCGTTCACCACCTACCCCGCGATTCTCGAGACGATCGACGTTCTCGCCCGAGACGTGCGGCCGGCCCTCGACGGATGACGGTGACGATGCCAGGCATCCTCGTCCCCGGGATGGAGGCGCTCTGAGACGGCTCGCGTCGCTGGCGGTGCCGCTCCTGGTCGCCGCGGGGGCCGCGTGCTGGCCCGCAACCGCCAGCGCCCAGGTGTTCCTCGCGACCCGCCAGAATCCGGAGTTCGAGGTCGGGCCCCTCTTCATCCGGGCGAGCGTCGACCCCTCGCTCGGCCCGGTGACCGTGGACGTCCTCTGGAGCCTCGCCGTGCCGCCCACACGCAGTGCCCTCGGTCTCGAGCAGGACCTCTACCTCCTCTGGCCAGCCGCGCTCCGGGGCGAGGGGGAGGCCGCCGGCGATGCGACGCTCGCCGAGTACGTCCGAAGCCGCGGCTTCACGGTGACGGGCGAGGGCCGACTCCCGCTGTTCGTCGAGGACCTCTACCCTGCCCCCGGCGCGACCTCGACGGACCGCCGGATCGGCGCCGCGCCTTTCGTGTCGTTCCGCCACGTCGGTCTCGAGGCCCTCGGCGTGCAGCCCGCGGCTTCGATGATCCGGATCCCGTGGACGGCGGACCTCGTGAACCGCGTCCGTCTCGTGAAGCTCCGCCTGCGGCTCGACGGCGCCATCAAGCCCAGGCCGGCCAACTGGCTCGAGGAGCTTGTCCGAGGGCCGCGGCACCTCCTGTCGCTCAGCTTCAACGACGTCCGCGAGCCGGCGATCTTCCCCCTCTACCTGGAGAACCGCTCCCGGGCGCTCCAGCTGGCGAGCGAGCCGTCTCAGCTCCTCGTGCGCTTCGCGGACGCGAAGCGCCTCCGCATCGACGAGATCTTCCCGCGCACCGGCAGCCGGGAGCCCTCCGACGGGGCGTCTCCCGGCAGCGAGATCGTCTCCGTCTTCCTGGACACCTCGGAGGGCGCGGTGCCCCAGGTGCTCACCATCCAGTTCGGATACGCTTCGGGCCTCCAGGCCTGGGCGCCGATCCTCATTCCCCTCGCCTTCTTCGTGCTGGGACGGGCGGCGGGCCCGCTCATCGAGCGGGTCGCGCGGGGGGTCGGGCGAAACCTGGCCGCGCACTTGCGCTTCGGTGGCCGGGTCTCGCCCGACGGCCAGGCGGAGGGCTCCTTCCTCTCGCGGGAGACTCTCGCGCTGATCGTTCCCGGGCGGACCACGCGCGAGGAGGTGCTGGCGCTGGGTGGCCAGGACGCCCACGAGGAGCGGGAAGAGCTCGGCACGCCGGAGCGGCGGACCCTCGTCTATCGCGGCCGCCGGCTCGTGCCGAAGCGACAGCGGCAGCTCTTGTGGGTCCTGTCCACGGTGAGCCACTGGGAGATCGAGGAGCAGGAGGTCGAGATCCTGCTTGAGCGCGACGTCGTGCAGGACGTGCAGGTCCGAGTCCGCCGGGCGCGCCGCCCCTACCCCGACGCGGTCTGAGCGTGCAGGGCCGAGAGGCCTTCGCGAATCAACCGGACCTCCGGCTGAGCCTCCTGGACACTCTCTTCTTGCTCCCCGTCTTCGTCTTCCGGATTCCTTTCAGCGCCCCCAGCGTCAGTGCTCCCTTTCGCGGGTTGCCCTTGTCGTCGGTGACGAAGGTCTGGGATTGGAACGCGAAGAAGAAGGCGCGCCAGCGATCGGCCGGATACTCGACATATATGGCGCCGTCCTGGAACACCCCGTTGTCCTTCTTCCACTTTCCGGAGTTCCCTTGGTTCATGTGAATGTCGTGGATCCCGTTGCCGGGCTTGAACTTGAAGTACTGGTCAGGCCTCTTCGCCTCGGGACCCCATCTTTCGCCAAACGCGTAGACGACCGACCCCGGTTCCGCCATGGCCTTCACGACGGCGTCCTCCAGCTTGTCCTTGAGGTCGTTGTCGCTTCCCGGCGAGTCGGGAGGCACCGGCGTCATGCTGCGCGGATCGACGATGCCGCCCCGTACGTAGTCCTGGGCGAGCCCGCCCGGCTTCGATGCGAGCTTTCTGTAGCCAGGACGCTGCGCCCGGAGTCCGCTCTTGAGGGATGCCGGCACGGAGGCCGTCGTCTGGAACAGCACGATGGACGGCGAGTTCTTGGCGGCCGACTCCACGTTCACGGCGATGCGGTGCAGCGTGTTGCCGGCTCGAATCAGGACTTGGTAGTGGTCATCGTCGGCGTCGCGCAGATGACCGATGACAGTACCCTTCAGGAGACCGTACTTCTTGAGCGGCATGCGACGAACCTCCTCGCGTCACTGTGGAGCCCGCGTGGCACGGACTCCCGCAGGCCCGAAATCATCCGATATCAGGTGATCCTTCGTGATTGTCGGCGACACCCCGCGTGGGGGCAGGAATCAGCGGCGGGCCCTTGATCTTGACACTGCACGTCGCACGCCCTCGTGTGGCAACACGCTAGCACATGACGGCGGGGTCGACCATCGTCACCAGACCGCGAGTGGCAAGCTCACGCGGCACTGACCGATGGCGCCTCCGACCCAGCGGGCGGCATCACGCCGCGGCGAGTCGCCCGATGAACCGCAGAGGCAACCGCCGCGCGGACGACCTCAGGGCGCCCTCATGGCCCCTGGCGGGCTGGCCGCTCGGAACACGAAGCTTTCCATCGACACCGTGGTCTCACCGCTCGCCGCGCTGTGCCGGAGGCACGAGACGGTCGGATAGAATCCGCTCGTGGCCACCGCCGCCGGTGACTTGATGGGGTTGCACGCGTTCGGCTTGCTGAGGAGGTGGGCGCGGGTCACCATCTCCTCCCAGAAGGTGACCCTTCCCCCGTAGACACCGAAGATCCAGCTCCGCGCGAAGGGCTGCTTGTTGAACTCCGGGCCCGTCAGGTCGATGAGGTGGTTGCCCATCGCCGGGGACACGGCGTCGACACCGCGAAAGTCGGGCGGGACGTAGTTCGAGGGGATCGCCTGCTTGGCCACCTCGAACTGGTCACAGCGGATGAACTCCACCCCGCAGGGCCCCGCCTGGAGCGCGAAGACGTTCGCGATCGGCTCGATGAAGAAGTGGACGTCGAAGTGCGGGACGTCGTAGATCCCCGGCGGAATGTGCCCCATCGGGTTCCAGTTCAGGAGCACCCACTTGAACGGCACGTCGCCGCGCCTCGCGACGGCGTCGGGCAAGGGAATCACGAACTCGAAGGTGTGGAGGCATTCGGTCGCTTGATCGACCGCGCCGTCCCGGTTCCGATCGACGCAGTGATGCCAGTGCGAGCCCCCGGTCGGCAGCCCGCTCAGGGCCGTCGGCGAGAACACGATGCCGATGGCCGCGGGCTCTCCCTGGCTCGTCAGCTCCGCGTAGCTCGACACCGTCCCGGCGCCGATCGCCGCCTGTGCCCCCAGCTGTCTGGCGGGAGCCGCCCCGGAACCGCGTTCGAGCGACGCGCACCCGGCGATCATCGTCGTCGTGAGTGAAAGGAGAGCGAGAAGCGCCCACGGCACCATACGGTCCTCCCTCGCGTTGTCGTTCGGATGTGGGTTTCGGATCGTCACCCGTCCAGGCTCTGCTCGCGACCCTCTATGCCTTCGGCTTGACCCAGGTCTCCGACCAGGCGAGGCAGGCGCTGGACGACTGCCGGTCGCCTCGCGTCTCGGGCCAGACGCTGCCCGCAGCGACCTGGCCGTTCAGCGTCACCTGGGCTCCTCGCGCCGGGAAGAACGTGCTGAACACACCGATCGGCCGATTCGCGTAGCCTGGCGGCATCGTCAGCACGAACGGCTCGTTGAAGTCGTACCAGGCGAGCACGATCTCGTCGTCGGCAGAGACGACGCGCTCCGTCGCCACCGCGCGCGGGTCGCCGCTCCGCTCGAAGGAGGCCTCGATCACCGGCAGCTTGGGATCGGCCGACGGCGGGAACAGGATCGACTCGATTTCTCGCTGGAGCCAGCGCGTCATCGCGATGTTGTCGCTGTAGACACGGGGCTTGCCCCCGGTCAGCTCCGCCTGGACCAGGAGAACGTGGCCGGCCCCCGCCGGGCACCAGAGCACGCGCCAGTGGCTCCAGCGGTCCGCCAGGCTCTTGCCGCCGTCGTGGCTCAGGCGCACGAAGGAGTTCTCGCCGGTCATGAGGACGTCGTTCGGATCAACGGGAGGGGTCATCTCGCGCTCCTTTTGAATGGACGAAGGTCCGACGCACCGCCGGCGCCGAGACACAGTGCCGGCGACCGCGTATCGTAGCACGGCTCCGCACGACCCGGGCCCGGCGGGTGACTCGATCCATGGACCCGGAGCGCCACTCAGCCGGGGATGCGTCCCTCGCGGTCGAGGCGCGTGACCGCCGCGCCGGCCATCGCAGTCGCCAGCGCCGCCAGGAGACAGGCCCCGGCCGAGACCACGAAGACGGCGCCGGTCCGGCCGGTCGCGTCGATCACGGCGCCGGTCACGACGTCCCCGAGCGCCGCCGCGCCGTACCCCACCGCGTTCATGAAGCCGACGCCCGCCCCCACCGCACGGGTTCCGAGCAGCTCGGCCGCAAGCGCGGTGAACGAGGAGAACGGGCCGAACACCAGGAACCCCGCCAGGAAGAGCAGGACGAGGCCCCGCGCGTCCGGCGGCGCCAGGAGGAGGCCCAGGATGGCGACGCTCGCGAGGGTGTTGGCGATGACGATCAGCCGGGGATGGTTCCCGCCGAGATAGCGGTCGGTGACATCGCCCGCGACCAGGGCGCCCAGCGCCATGCCGACGGGCAGCGCGAGGGTGATCCAGGCCGCCCCGACCCCGGCGCCCGCAGCGACCACGTGGGCGGGAACCCAGACGAGAAGACCGAGCCGTGCCCAGTTGGCGAAGCCGAACCCGACCGACGCGAGGAGGAACGCCCGGTTCCTGAACGCGTCACGCAGCCGCTGCCACAGCGACTCCGGCGGCGCCGGCAAGCCTTCCGGCCTTGGATGGGCCGAGCCCGGGGGAACGAGACCGGTGTCCTCGGGGCGGTCCCGGGTCAGGAGAAGCACGACGAGGGCCCCGGCCAGCAGCAGCAGCACGGGGAGCCGGAACACCCACCGCCACGAGAGCCACGCGAGCACGAGGGCCGCCGTCGCGTAGGTCACGATCGACGAGAACCCGGCGGCGAAGTTGAACACGCCGAAGGCCCGCCCGCGCTCGCGCGGGGCCCACCAGGCGGCGATCAGCCGCGTTGCGGGCGCGAATCCCATGGACTGCGCCCAGCCGTTGAGCGCCCACGGCAGGGCGAGCGTCCAGAATCCTGCGCCCCAGCTCGTCAGCCAGTTGAAGGCGCAGGACAGGACCGCACCGAGCGCCACGAGCCGGCGTCCGCCGATCCGGTCGGCCAGATGCCCGCTCAGGAGCTGGCCGGCTCCGTAGGTGACCAGGCCGATCCCGCTGATCCAGCCGATCTCCGTCGCGCTGAGCCCGAGCTCGGCGCGGAGCCCGGGGATGGCCCAGCCGAGGTTTTGCCGGCCGGTGTAGTAGACGAGATAGCACGCGCTCGTCGCGAGAAGGACGCGCCGCTGGGCGCGGCGGAACTCGGCGGTCACCGGCTCGGACGAGCCTACGCGCGCACTCCTCTGCGGGACGCGCGCCGGGCGACCGGCTGGAGTCGCGTCGCTCGACGCGGCGCGCGCCGTCTCAACGGGTGGCGGGCACTGCCGCCAGGGCCTGGCGGAACCGCCGCGCGTAGCCGACCACGTCGCGCTCGAGCGTGCCCTCGGCCTGGTTCTTCGCGATCTTCACGGGCACGACGAAGGGGCCGTCCTCCGAGAGCATCCGCTCGTACGCCCGCACGAGCTCGGTCTCGCCCTTGGGCTCGATGACCTTCTCGATCCCGGCGCCGCGGGCCAGCCCGGCGAAGCTCGACCGGAACGCCGTCGCCGTGGACTGCCCGCCGGTCGTCATGTGGACCTCGTTGTCCCAGATGACCAGCGCGAAGTTGCGCGGCTGAATGGTCGCGATCGTGCAGAGCGACCCCAGGTTCATGAGCAGGGACCCGTCACCGTCCAGGCAGATGACGCGCACGTCCGGCCGGGCCAGCGCGATCCCGAGCCCAATGGACGAGCACTGCCCCATCGAGCCGAACGTGTAGCAGTTGAGCGGCCGGTCGCCGAGACGCTGGAGATCGCGCGTGGCCTGGCCGAGGTTCGAAACCACGACCTCCTGGGTCAGCCGGCTCACCAGAAGACGCGTCGCGGTCGCGCGGTCCACGGGACACCTCAGCCGAGCTTCCCGCCGGTGAGCTCGGGGGGCAGCACGAAAGCCACCGGGAGGGACTGGGTGTAGCCGAGCTTGATCAGGCCGTCGGCCTGGGCCTCGAGCTCCGCGATGGAGCGCGGCATGACGTGGCGGATGCCGAGAGCGTCCAGGATGCGCTCCGTGGCCTGTCCGACGGGCACCTGCGCGGGGTTGAACTCGCCGAGATCCCCCCGGTGGCTGATCACGAGCACCGCCGGGATCTGGGAGGCGACGTTCAGCGAGCCCAGCGTGTTGACGCTGTTGCCCAGCCCGCTGTTCTGCATGAGCAGCGCGCCGCGCTTGCCGCCCAGCCAGGCGCCCGACAGGATGCCGAGCGCTTCCTCCTCCCGGGTGGCGGTCACCACGGTGCACGTGGGATCGGCCCAGAGGTGCTCGAGCACATGCGAGACGATGTAGTCCGGCACCGTCGCGAATAGGCGGATGTCGTTCCGCCGCAGGACATCCGCCATGTGCTTGGACCAGCTCGCATCGCTCATGACGCTCCTCCTTCGGCGCCGACAATAGCATGCGATGGGCCACCGACGGAACTCGTCCGCCCTCGGCGGCCTTCTGGGTTCGACGCCTTGTTCAGAGGGTTGGCCCGAAGAGCGCGCCGACCCCGGCCGTCACAGCCATCGCGAGCGCGCCCCAGAACACCACGCGAGCCGCGCCGGCCCACCGTCGAGCGCCACCCACTCGTGCTGCCAGCCATCCCAGAACGCCCAGCAGCACGAGGGACGTGCCGCCGACCAGCGGAAGGACCACGCCCTCCGGGCTGAGAGCGACGGTCATCAGCGGTGCAGCCGCACCCACGGCGAAGCTCGCGGCCGACGCGAAAGCGGCCTGCAAGGGCCGCGCGCGGAGAACTTCCGAGATCCCGAGCTCGTCGCGAGCATGGCTCCCCAGCGCGTCGTGAGCCATCAGCTGAGCGGCCACCCGTTGAGCCAGATCCGGATCGAGGCCACGGCTGACGTATATGCCGGCCAGCTCGGCGAGCTCCCCCTCGGGATCCAATGCCAGCTCTCCTTCCTCGCGCTTCAGGTCAGCTCCTTCCGTGTCGGCTTGCGAGCGGACCGAGACGTACTCCCCGGCGGCCATCGACATCGCGCCCGCGACGAGGCCGGCTGTGCCCGCGACCAGCGCGCTCGAGGTGCCCGGGTGAGCGGCGGCCACACCGAGAACCAGGCTTGCGGTCGACACGATTCCATCATTCGCACCGAGGACGGCAGCTCGAAGCCATCCGATGCGTTCCGTGCGATGTCCTTCGTGATGACGCGATCGCATGGAGATCACTCCTCGAGTCTGCGGGATACCCCCTCGGGCCTGCGCTCAGCAGCCGGACTCGTCGGCGCTGGCGCTGGAGAGCGTCAGCCGCGTGCGCGGCGCCCTGGACGATCGCGCGTAGCATAACGGACCCCCGGGCGGCGCGGCAACGGCCCGCCGTGCGCCGCGCGGCCACGGAAGGTGACTCACGGCTTCTCCGTCGGTGAGCGTTGCGGTACTGTACCCGTCGGGCCCGCGAATGAGCAGCTCTCGCGGGACGGAGGAGCTCATGCGTCTCGCCGGAAAGGTCGCGCTCGTAACGGGCGCCCAGCAGGGCATCGGGCGGGCCATCGCCGTCGCGCTCGCCCAGGACGGCGCCGACGTCGGAGTGAACTACCTGGATGACCGGGACGCCGCCGAAGAGGTCGTGGCCGAGGTCCACCGGTCAGGGCGACGTGCGTGCCTGGTCCGCGGTGACGTCGCCCGGGCGAGCGACGTGGCGGCCTCGGTGGACGCGGTGGCCCGCGAGCTGGGGACGCCGACGATCCTCGTCAACAACGCGGGCGTCTTCCCGCGCGTGGACTTCCTGGCGATGGCCGAGGCGGACTGGGACCACGTTCTCGACGTGAACCTGAAGGGCACCTTCCTCTGCGCGCAGGCCGCGGCGCGCCGCATGGTGGAGGCGGGCGCCGGCGGGGCCATCGTCAACCTCGCGTCGGTCGCCATGCGGGGCACGCCGCTCGGGGTGCACTACTCGGCCAGCAAGGCCGGCGTCATGGGGCTGACGCGCGCCATGGCGCTGGCCCTGGCGCCGCACCGGATCCGCGTCAACGCGATCGCGCCCGGGCTCACCGACACCGCGCAGCCGCGCTACGGCAACTCGGAGGCGGAGCTCGTGGAGCTGGCCCGCCAGATCCCGCTCGACGGGCGCATGGCCCGGCCCGAGGAGATCGCCCGGGTCGCCGTGTTCCTCGCGTCCGAGGAATCGGGGTGGATCACGGGACAGACGATCCACGTCAACGGCGGCGCGTTCATGGGGGGATAGAGGACAGCCATGCGATACCAGTGGCCAGACGGTCAGCAGTGCGCGGCGGTGCTCTCGTTCGACTTCGACGCGGAGTCCGGGTTCCTCTTCCGGGAGCCGGAGAAGGCCAAGCGAAGCCTGGCCGGGCTCGAGGAGCGGCGCTTCGGCCCCCGCGTCGGCGTCGACCGCATCCTCCGGATGCTCGACCAGCTGCGGCTTCCGGCGACGTTCTTCATCCCGGGCTGGACCGTCGAGAACCACCGGCCGCAGGCGCTCCGCATCCGAGACGCCGGTCACGAGATCGGCGCCCACGGCAACGTCCACGAGGCGGTGGACGGCCTCGACGCGGCGCAGGAGGAAGCCGTGATGCGAGCGCAGCTCCGGATCCTCGCGGATCAGCTCGGCGTGCGTCCGGCCGGCTACCGGTCACCCTCCTGGGACGTGAACGTCCGGACCCCCGAGATCCTCAAGGCCCACGGCTTCCTCTACGACAGCTCGCTCATGGGCGACGACGTGCCGTACGAGATCGAGACCAGCCGCGGCCCCCTCGTCGAGGTGCCCGTCCAGTGGATCCTGGACGACGCGCCGCTCTTCCGGCACGTGTACGGCGCGACCAACGCCATCGCCGACCCGGCGCGGGTGTTCGACCTGTGGAGCCGCGAGTTCGCGGGAATCTACCGCGAGAACGGCTGCTTCGTCCTCACCTGCCATCCGTTCGTCATCGGGCGCGCCTCGCGAATCATGCTGCTGGAAGAGCTGGTCGGATTCATGCGCCGCTTCCCCGGCGTCTGGTTCACGACCGGGGTCGAGGTCGCGCGCTGGCACGAGAAGCAGAGGCAGGCCGCGCGCTGAGGCTTTCCGCCCGCGCGAGCCGCGGGCGCGCTGCGGCTCAGTCCTCGTCGGCCACGGCGCGGGCGACGGCCCGTCGGTACTGGCGGAAGTGGCGCCAGGCCTGGCGCAGAGGTCCGACCTGGGGCGCGCGCGGCCCGCGCGGCGCGGACCGGCCGCGGGGCCGCACCGCGGCCCAGCGGCCCAGGGCGCCGAGATAGCGCACGCGGGCGCCGAGCGAGTCGTGCAGCAGTAGGAGCAGCGCGTTCCGGCTGAGCGGGTCGAGCTCCCCGGTCCGCTCCACGACGCGGAAGAGCCGGTGCCCGGCCACCGTCTCGAGGTCGCGCTCGAGCGCGTCGCGCGGCGCCTGGCGCAGGAAGTCGGCGGGAAGCGGGAGGTCCAGCTCGCGGGCCAGCACCGCCGCCGGCACCCAGAAGCCCCGCGGCGCCCGCATCGCTCCGACCCACCGCGCCAGCCGATCCCAGTCGACCCCGGGTTCGGCCCGCAGGATCGCGAGGACGTCCCACGCGGCCCGGAGCCCGTGCGAGAAGCAGCTCTGCGAGCAGTGGACCAGCGCGTGGAGGAGGAGGCCCTCCGCGTCGAGCGTCCCGAAGCCGTCAGCCAGCCGCAGCGGCCGAGCCCGGGCGAGCATCTCGGCCTCGGGCAGCCGCCAGAACGGCGCCGCGATCCGGGTGTGGATCTCGACGGAGATGCCCTGGAGCACGACCGGCGCCAGGTGGTGCGGGGACGTGGGTCGCCCGTCCGGATCGCCGTGAAAGCCGAGCTCGAGGAGGCACCGCCGCAGAGCGGGTCCCTGCCCCGGGCCGACGTAGACATCGACGTCACCGGTCGCCCGGAACGGGACGGCGCTCCCCTGCTCTCGCGCCCGGAGCTGGAGGGCCATGCCCTTCAGGAGGACGCCCCGCGCGCCGATCTCCCGCAGGCCGATGCCGACCTGCCGCAGCACCTCCTGCTGGACCAGCCCGACGATGCCGTCCCGCACGGCGGTGGCCCGGAGGGCCTCCGTGAAGAACGCCGGCGCCCAGCGGCGCAGCTCGGCGTCGTCCAGCGCGGGCAGGAGCGGCCGGCCCAGCCCGCACGCCTCGAGGTACGACGCCCAGCGCTTCCAGTCGACGTCCGGTCGCGCGAGGATCCAGGCCGCCTCGTCGGTCCACCGTGCCCCGGGCTCCGCGGCGGCCCGGAGAAAGACGCGGCCGGCCCCGGCTCCGTTGATGCGGCCCGGATTGAGCGCTCCTCGCCGCCGGCTGTCCTGGATCACGAGCCACGCGGCTCGTCGCTCCGCCGCGAGTCCGGGATCGTCGAGCCGCGCCCGGAGGGCCGCGACGGCCGCCGAATCGGAGGTGATGTGGAGGCACAGATCGCAGATGCCCAGATATCGAGCCCGGAACGGGAAGCGCTCGAACCCGGGGAGGGCCCGCAGCTCGTCCCGGAGGCGGGCCGGCCCGAACGTGCGAATCGTGTCGAGGATCGGATCCCGGCGATGGCGCTCCAGCAGGGCCGCGAGCGGCTCCGTCCGGAGCGATCCGACGATCAGGGGTGACGACGCCGGAGCGAAGTAGGCGGGCCCGTTGCACGCCGTCAGACGGCCGTCGTCGGTCACGGCCGGCGCGGCGCACGCCGAGCAGAACCCGTCGACCGCGCCGGCCATCGTGTCGGCCGGCAGGCCGCGTGCCCGGCCAACGGCCTGGAGCCCGTAGAATCGGAGCCGCGTCCCGGGAAGGCCCTCGAACGGCGCGACCAGCGGGGCCAGCCCGTCCTCCCCGGTGGGCCCGGTGGGCCCGGCGGGCACGACCAGGCTGATCCGCACCGGCAGACCGACCTCCTCGGCGGCGCGGGCGATCGACAGCGCAGGCGCCGGCCCCTGGAACTCGTCGTGGTAGCGGTCGACGCTGACAGCCACCGAGCCGAGGCCGGCCCGCCGGAGAGCCCGGACGCCGTGTCGCGCCCGGGCGGTGGTGCGCCCCCAGGATCCGTTCGTCGTGAGCGTCGTCGCGACGCCGAGCCGGCGGGCCTCCCGGATGAGCCGCAGGACCGTCCGGGGGCGCAGCATGGGCTCCCCACCCGTCAGGTTGATCGAGCGGACCTCGGCCGCCGCCGCCTGGCGGACCTGGTCGAGGAGCTCCTTCTCGCTCGGCTCGTTGCGGACGTCGGGCCCGCTCTCCACGCTGCAGTGGCCGCACCGCATGTTGCAGCGCCGCGTCACCATGAGCGCCATGGTGATGGCCGGGGGCGGCGTCCCGACCCGCATGCTCATGTCGGCAGAGCGGCGCCCGCGAGCCCTTCGACGGCGGCCGCCATCTCGGCGAGCGGTCCGCGGCCAAGATCGAAGGCCGGAACCCGGTCGGCAAGCGGCGCGAGCCTCCGGATGGCCTCCCCGAGCGACGTCCCGGCGCGCAGGTTCGTGTAAGGCAGGAGGGCCATCAGCGCGTGCGCGGGCGCGAGCGGTTCGGGGCGCGCCGATGCGGACGCGCCGCCGCGCCGGGTGAGGAAGACGATCGCCGCGAGCCGCGCCGACGCCGGTCGCGGGCGAGGCTCGATCTCCTCGGGGTGGAACAGGCACGCGTCGGCCCGCGCGACGCTGGACGGCCCTTGGAGAATCCGGGCGAAGAGGGACTCGCCGAGGAGCTCGCGGCTCGCCGACCTCAGGGACACGCGCCGCGGCGCGGGCCGCGCGTCGCCCGACGCAGGGTCCAGGAGGGTGACGTCGTCACCCAGCAGCGCGGCCCCCCGGGTCCAGAGCGCGCAGGCGAGCGTCGACTTCCCGGCCTCCCCGCGCCCGACGAGCAGGATCCCTCGACCGTCCCGCGCCACCAGGGCCCCGTGCGCGATGACGCCCGGCGACTCCACGATCGCGTTGACCGCCGCGAACTCGACCGCGCCGACCGCGCGCTCCGGGCTCGAGACCCGCGTCTCGACGCCCACCGAGGATCGGACGCGCCATTCGGGATCCGCCATCGTTCCGTTGACCCGATCGATCTGCCAGGACCGGGTCGACTCGCTCGCTTCCGTGGTCGCCCAGGGGCGGAAGACGGCCCTGGCCAGGGCCCGGACGGGGGGGTCGTCGCTCGTCAGCTCGAAGCGAAAGGGGCCCGCCGCCCAGCGCACGGACGGCTCGGCTGACGCCGCGGTCACGCGGCCGTGACGAGCGCGCCGTGGCGGGTCAGCTCGTCGACGAACGCCGAGACATCCCGGAGCGCGTCTTCCTGGGCGAGCGCCGGGAAGCGCTGGCGCAGGGCGGCCGTCAGGTCCTCGGCGCTCGCCGGCGTGACGAGGCGCTCCCAGAGGTGGCTGCCGGTGGGGTTTAGGACGAGCGCGGTCCGGGACGTCCGGTGATAGAGCACCACTCGGTCGCCCACGGTCGAGGCTTCCACCTGATCGGACCGCGCGAATGTCGACGCGATGGCTCCACTCATGGCCAAGTCCGCGGTTCTCGAGGTGTCACGATCCCGAGGCGCGCCCCTCGAATGAAGGACGGCCTCTCCAGGTCAAACCGGTGAAGGCTCGATGATGCACCTCGCGCTCGAGCTCCGCCGGGGTCAGCACGCGTTCCACGCGTGGCGGGTCGTAGGCCGGCACCGGCAGCTCCCCGAGTCCCTCCGGCTCTCTGTCACTCCCATTCATCGTCGCTCCCCCACCAGACTCCGCGCTCGCCGGATCAGCCTCCCTCGACCACGGTGAGTCCTCGCCCGGCTCCTACGTCGGTGTGCCAAGGAGGCCGGCGTAGAGCACCTCGAGCTCGGCCGGGGTCAGGACCCGCTCGATGCGATAGGTTCGCTCACTGACCTGGGCTGTCTACGCCAGCGTACAGGATCTCGCGCTCGAGCTCGGCCGGGGTCAGCACATGCTCCACCCGTGGCGGCTCGTAGCCCGGCTGGTCCGGCCGCTCGTCGTGATCGCTTTGGTTCTCGTCTCTCATTGCACCCTCCCGGTGAATCGGTCCGTTGTCAGGTCAAGGCGCACCGTCACGCGGTGCTCGCCGCAGCGACTACGTTCAAACGTCGGAAGGCACCGCGCCGGCGTACAGGATCTCGCGCTCGAGCTCCGCCGGGGTCAGCACTCGCTCCACGCGCGGCGCCTGGTAGTCGGGTCGTGCTGGCTGCTCCTGCTCGATCACCTCGCGCTGTTCCTGGTCAGCCATCGTGCCTCCTCTCGAGACATGTCGACGTCAGCAGCCCCGTCACGCGGAGACGCCCGCGTAGAGCACCTCGCGCTCGAGGTCCGCCGCCGTCACCACCAGCTCCACCCGAGGCGGCTCGTAGGCGGCTGCCGGCTCGCGGCCACCCTTCACGCCGCTCCCCTGAGTGTCCATTCCACATCACTCCATCTGGCGCCGTTATCCAAGCATTTTCCGGGACGTACCCTAGCATCGGCGCCGGCGCGGCGTCAAACAGTCACACACGAGTCACGACCGGAAGTGACGCGCGGCGGCCGCAAGGGCCTGGCGCGGGACGATCGTGGCCGTGTAGCATCGTGGCGGCCTGCCGGACCCGACGGGTCGGCCATGGCCAGGCGGCCTGGATGCCGGACCCGGAGCGAGCCCTCGATCCGATCCACGCGGCCTCCGCGACGGCCGTCGAGGCATCACGCTACTGTCTCGGGTCGCGCCGCGCTGATCTGCTCGCGACCGGGGTCTTGGCACTCCTGGTCCTGGCCGGCTCACCCTTCGTGTGCGTGTACCACCGCATCACGCTGCTGGACGTGAGCGTCGTGAGCATCGCGCCGGACGGCCGGCGGACCGCCATGCCGGTCCCTCCATCCCTCGGACACCGCCGCGCTCGCCCCTGGGCCGTGCAGCAAGGGCCAGCGGCAGCAGTCCGGGCGCTGGAAGCTCGGATTCGTCGGCTGACGCGCGCCGAGCCCGCCATGGCGACCGCCCCGCCCGGAACGCGCTTCGAGTGGACCATCCGCTATTCCGAGAACAGCACGCGGCTCGACCGAACGGCGGTGTACCTGTCTTCCCTGCCGGCTGATGGCGCGCGCTGAGCGGTCGGGCCGGGATGGCTGGATCGCCCGCACCCTGTTCACCCCGGTCGATCCGCTCGCCGCCGCCCTCTTCCGCATCGCACTCGCGGGCATGGTCGTTGTCGTCTTCTGGCCGCTCCGGTGGCCGCTCCCCGAGCTCGTCGAGGCCAATCCGGTTCTGAGGAGCCTCTACGGCAACGTCTTCCTGACCGGCGGTTACTGGACGGCCGTCGTGACGGCGGCCGCGCTGCTCGCCCTGGGCGTGCGGCCTCGGCTCACCGGAGCCGCGCTGGCCGGCCTGCTGCTTCCGCTGGTGCCGTTCGAGGGAAGACAGCCCGGGCGTCAGGTGCTCGCAGTGACGGTGCTGGCCTTCTCGTTCCTCAGGAGCGACGCGGCGCTCGCCGTCACCTGGGACCGGCGGACCGCGGCCGTGCCCGTCGGCCCGTACTGGCCGATCCGGATCGTGCAGCTCCAGCTCTCGGTCCTCTATGCGGCCAACGCGATCGCCAAGACGACCCCGGACTACCTGAGCGGCCAGACCCTCGCGACGATGATGCAGGCGCTGCCCAACTTTCTGGTTCGTCCATCGGACGGGCACATCGCCCTGGGCGGCCTCTCGATCCCGCTCTGGCTCGCCGCGACGGCAGTCGTGCTCACGGAATACGCGCTGGCCGTCGGCTTCTGGTTCCGGCGAACCCGCGTGGCGACGGCCGCGCTCGGGGTCGCGTTTCACGCGGTCATGCGCTACGTCGTCCGGATCGGCTTCCTGGACGTCGTGGCGCTGCTGCTGTACATGGCGTTCCTGCTGCCCTTCGACCGACGCCCCGCCCAGACGGCGCCGGAGGTCGGCGCCGCGCATCCTGGCGCGCGGAGCGACTGACGGCGGCCGAGGCGGGCGCGGCGAACAGTCGCGCCGGCGGGGTGACGCGGCGGGCGGCCCCCTCAGAGGCCCGCGCGGATGGCGCGGCCGAGGCGGCGGACTCCCTCGGCGATGCGGTCCGGGGGCTGGAGGCTGAAGGCCAGGCGCAGATTGTGAGTGCCACGCCCGTCGGGGAAGCACTCGGTGCCCGGAAGCGCGATGACGCGCTCCTCGGCCGCCCGCGCCGCCACCTTCGCCATGTCCGCCCGCGCGGGCACAGTCAGCCAGAGGAAGAAGCCGCCCTCGGTGCGGGTCCACCGCACGCCCTCCGGCATCTCGCGCTCGAGCGCGCCGTTCATCGCATCGCGCCGCCGGTGGTATTCGGCCCGGAGCGTCTCGATGTGTGCCGCGAGCCCGCCGCGCTTCATGAAGGTCCCGACGACCATCGACGCGAAGCCGTTCGTGCTCCCCTCCGCCTTGAAGGCGAGCACGCGCTCGATCACGGCCGGGTCGGCCAGGACGAACCCGAGCCGCACGCCGGGCGCGACGATCTTCGAGAAGGTGCCGAGCCGTATCACGAGGCCGTCCCGGTCGAGCGCGTGGAGGGTCGGGACCGGCTCGCCCTCGAAGCGAAGATCCCGGTAGGCGTCGTCCTCGATCACCGGCACCCCGTGACGTGCGGCGATGTCGAGCAGGGCCCGCCGCCGACCGAGCGACATCGTCACCCCGGCAGGATTGTTGAACGTCGGGATGGTGTAGACGAACCGCGGCGGGGTGCCAGCCGCCTCGAGCCGGTGGATCTCGCGCTCGAGCGCCTCGACGTCGAGCCCCTCGTCGTCGAGCATCACGGGCACGGTCCGGATCCCGTGGAACCGGATGTGGTGGATCGTTCCGAGGAAGGTCGGCGCCTCGCAGAGGCACACGTCGCCGGGGTTCGCCAGCGCCTGCACGACGAGCGCGATCGCCTGGGACGAGCCGTTCGTCATCGCCAGGCCTCCCGCCTCGACGGGACGCCCCTCCTCGGCCGCGAGCTTCCGCGAGAGCTCCGCCAGGAGGAGCGGGTTGCCCCCGACGTTCCCGTACTGGAGGGCCACCGCGTAGGTCGCCGTGTCGCGGAGGGCCTCCTCCGCGGCCGCGGCGAGGCCGGCGGCCGGGAAGAGCGCGGGGTCCGGCATCCCGTAGGCGAGCGAGATGACGTCGGACGGGACCCCGCCCGCCCGCGGCATCGGCGTGGCCGCGCGCACGCGCGCGTTGAAGCGGTCCGGGGTCCACGTGAACCCGCTCATCTCCGCCGTGGAGCCTTCTCGTCCTGCGTCGGGAACCCGCCCGGCCATCACTCGGTCCTCCCCGCGATGTCGTGAACGTGCGCTGCCGGCTCCACGGTACCAGACCCCGGACGCCCGCGCACCCACCGGGCTCGCGCTCCGGCGAACCCGGCGATCAGGATCCGCGGACCCGGTCTTGGAGCCGGCGCTCTCGCTTGGTTGGCCGCCCGAGTCCGCGCACGCGCAGGACGGCGGGCGGTGGACGCTGCGCCCGTGGAGGCGGCGGTGGCGAGAGATCCTCGTAGAGGGCGCGGGCGGCGGCCGCGGGTCCACGACGATCGCCCAGGGCCTTGACCACGAGCACCCGCCGCCACTCCCCGAGCGTCACCTCGACCCGATCGCCCTCCCGGATCGCGCGTGACGGTTTGGCGGCCTGGCCGTTGACGTCCACCTTCCCGCCGTCGCAGGCCGTGTGCGCGAGGCTCCGGCTCTTGTAGAACCGCGCGACCCAGAGCCACTTGTCCAGGCGCATGGCGTCCGTCAGCCGTCCGCCCCCCGGGACAGCGTGGACTCGACCGGCGGCGCACCGGGGGCCCCTCCGGGCCGCTGGTTCAGCGCGTGCACGACGGCGCCCTCGGCGCGGTACTCGATCAGGTTCCAGGCCGCGTAATCCTGGGCGAGCCGAAAGATGTTGCCGAGCGGCAGCCCGAGAGCCTCGGCCAGGATCACGCGGTTGGTGCCGCCGTGGGCGACGACGGCAACGCGCCCGCCCGCGTGCCGCTCGACGACTCCGCGAACGGCCGGCACGACGCGCGCGCGGAGATCGGCCAGGCCCTCGCCGTCCGGAAACGGCATCGCGAAGGGATCGGCGAGCCAGCGGTCGCACAGATCCGGCTCCCGGGCCCTGATCTCCGAGAACGTGAGACCTTCCCAGCGCCCCATCGCCATCTCGCGGAACGGCGGCACGACGACCACGTCCGTCCCGCGGGCCGCGGCCAGCGGCGCCGCCGAGTCCCGGGCGCGGAGGAGATCGCTCGCGTAGACGGCGTCGATCGGCTCCGTCCCGAGGCGCTGCCCGAGCGCGGTCGCCTGCGCGTGGCCCGCGGGGGACAGGGCGATGTCGGTATGCCCGAAGAAGCGGCCCTCCGCCGCGTGAAGCACCTCGCCGTGGCGGGCCAGGTACACCCACGTCGACGCCATCAGGTGAGCTCCAGGAAATCGAGGCTCACGGCCAGGGTGAGGACACCCGCCTCGATCGTCTCGACGAGCGCGCCGAGCGTGTCTCCGGTGAACCCTCCGAGCCGGCGCCGGAGGTAGGCGGCCAGGCGCCAGACGAAGAGCCCCGCCGCGCCGAGCGGCAGGGCGCCCCACGGGCCGAGCGTCGCGAGGGACACCGAGAGCGCGATCAGTCCGCCGACGACGAGCGCCGGCCAGCGCGCGCCCGCCGCGAAGGCGTGCCCGGCCCCATCCGGACGGGCCGGTGGACAGAGCCGGACGAGCAGCAAGGGGCCGGCGCGCCCGAGCACCGGAGCCAGTACCAGCGCCCGCCAGGCGAGGCCTTCCGGCAGGCTCGCCAGCGCCGCGGCCTTGAGGCCGAGGATCAGGACGATGGCAGCCACGCCGTACGGCCCGCTCCGGGCGTCCCGCATGATCGCGAGGGCGCGCTCGCGGGACCAGGCCCCGCCGAGCCCGTCGCATGCGTCCGCGAGGCCGTCGAGGTGGAGACCCCCGGTCAGCGCCGCCCAGAGCGCGACGAGGAGCATGCCACCGACCCCGGGAGGGAAGACGCGGTCGACCGCGAGCGACGCCAGCGCCAGGCACCCGCCGACGACGAGACCGACCACGGGAAACCAACCGGCCGCGCGGCCGAGGTCACCGGCGGCGCGGCTCCGCGGGAGCGGAAAGGTCGTCAGATAGCGGAAGGCGACGAGGGCGCCGCCGAAGAAGCTCATCCCCCGTCAGACGGGGTAGACGCCGTTCCGCCGCGGCGGGAAGCGGTGCTGCTTGGTGCCTGCGTAGCCGAGCCGCTTGATCAGCTCGCTTCGAAGCTCCGCCGGCGGGACGACGGCGTCGATGAGCATCTCGGAGGCGAGCCGGAACACGTCGATGTCCTTCTGGAACTCCTCTCGCCGTTCGCGCACGAACGCGGCGCGCGCTTCGCCCTCGAGCTCCATGATGCGGTTGTAGTAGACGGCGTTGACCGCGGGCTCCGGCCCCATGATCGCGACCTGCGCCTGCGGCAGCGCGAGCACGGCGTCCGGCTCGAACGCCTGGCCGCACATCGCGTAGAGCCCCGCCCCGTAGCACTTCCGCACCACGACGCAGATCTTGGGGACCGTCGCCTGCGAGGTGGCGAAGATCATCTTGGCCCCATGACGGATGATCCCCGCGCGCTCCACCTTCGAGCCGACCATGAATCCGGAGACGTCGGCGAGGTACACGATCGGGATGTTGTAGGCGTTGCAGAGCCAGAGGAAGCGCGCCGCCTTGTCCGAGGAGTCGACGAAGAGGACACCGCCCTTGACCTTGGGCTGGTTGGCGACGATCCCGACGGCGCGACCGCCGAGCCGGGCGAAGCCGGTGATGATCTCACGGGCGAACAGCGCCTTGATCTCGAGCCACGACCCCGCGTCGATGAGCGCGCGGATGACCTCGTGCATGTCGAAGTACTTCCGCTGGTCGTAGGGGACGATCTCGCCGATCGGCCGTCCCGGCTCGGGCGCGATCGTGGGCACGTCGGGCACCCGGTCGCGGTGGCTCTGCGGCATGCAGGCGAGATAGCGCCGGGCGGCCGCGATGGCCTCCTCGTCCCCGCCCACCAGCACGTCACCGCACCCCGACTCCTCGCAGTGCATCCGCGCGCCGCCCAGCGCCTCGTGGTCGATCTTCTCGCCGATGGCCATCTCGACCATGCGGGGCGAGCCCACGTACATCGACGCCTTCCCTTCGACCATGATGACGAGATCGGTGAGCGCGGGCAGGTACGCCGACCCGGCGGGCGACGGCCCGAAGAGGATGCAGACCTGCGGCACCACGCCGGAGAGCTGCACCTCGTTGTAGAAGATGCGGCCGGCGTGGTAGCGGCCCGGAAAAATCCGGATCTGCTCCGAGATGCGGCCGCCCGCCGCGTCGACGAGGTAGACGAGGGGGACCCGGAGGCGCGCCGCCTTCTCCTGGATGCGGACGATCTTCTGAACGGTCTTCTCGCCCCACGAGCCCGCCTTCACCGTGAAGTCGTTGGCCATGACGCAGACCGGCCGGCCCAGGACCGTCCCGACCCCGGTGACGACGCCGTCGGCGGGCGTCTCGGGATCCTGGGAGCGCGCGAGGAGCCAGTCCTCCTGGAACGCCGTGTCGGGGTCGAGCAGGAGACGCAGGCGGTCGCGGACGAAGAGCTTGCCCTCCGCCCGGAGCTTGTCGCGGTACTTGACGTGCCCCTGCTGGACCCGCGCGATCTCGCCCCGGAGCCGCTCCTCGGTCACCGCAGGATCCTCGCGACCTGCGTTGACCGACGGACGGCCTTCGGCACGCGGCGACCGGTGACGGCCAGCGGGCTCACGGCCGGCATGGTAGCACGGTGGTCGGGCCCGACCCCGCGGGGCGGCCCGCGAGCCCCGCTGCGGCGATTCCGGCGCGGGCTAGTTGGCCCGGATCGCGATGATCAGGACGCCGGACTCGTGGGGCAGCCCGCCGATGAGCGCCGGACGCCGCGGCGGCACGTCCATCACGGTGGCGATCTCCCCCACCATCCCGCGCTTGACGCGGGCGAGGATGCGGACGACAGGCGGGCGGATGCCGAGCGGCTGAAGCTCCAGCTCGCGTCCGCCCGGGAGCGCGAAGCGCTGCAGCATGCCAACCGGCATCCGGGTCTCGAACGCGCTGACGGGCTCGTAGTGAGAGTACTGGAACACCTTCTGGAGACGCGGAACCCAGAGTCGCATCCGGACGGGATGACCACAGCCACTCTGAGGATCCACGGACGCGCGCGGCGCCGTCCCGGGGGGAGCGGCTGGGCTCGCGAGATCCGGCGTCGGCGACGTTCCCGTCGGCGGCGCGCTCCCAGGGGGTGTCCCGCCCGCCGGGCTCGACGCGAACAGCACGAGCGCGTAGACGCAGACTTCCTGCGCAGGCCCCCCGCCTGGCGCGGTCACCGCTGGCGGGAGGACTCCCGGCGGCGGCATCGGGGGAAGCTGGCCCTGGGCAGGCCCCACCGCCCCGAAGAGGCATGTGAGCGCGCCGAGGAGCACCGCGAAGCCCGGACCGAGAGCCTCGCGGAGCCGCTTCCGCGCGTGGTGCAGGCGGGACATCACGGTCCCCATCGGGATGCCGAGCACCTCCGCGATCTCGCGGTACTGGAGTCCCTCGATATCGCTCAGGATGACAATCGCTCGATGATGCTCTGACAAGGAATCGAGCCCTTTCCGGATGCGCTCACGCCGCTCCGCGCTGGATGCCACGTCCTCGGGATCGGGATCGGTCGACGCCGCAGTGCGCTCCCACTCCTCCGGCGGGACGTCCTCGGCGCCCATAGACTTCGCCCGGGTCGTCCGCTGCCGCTTCCTGTCCAAGGCCACGTTCATCGTGATGCGGAACAGCCAGGTGTAGAACGCCGAGTCTCCCTTGAAGGCCGGCAGGGCTCGGAATGCCTTCACGAAGGCTTCCTGGGCGACGTCGAGCGCCTCCTCCTGGTCCCGGAGCACCTGGTAGGCCAGCCGGAAGACCTTGCGCTTGTACTTCTCGACCAGGGGCTCGAACGCCTCCCTGTCCCCGGCCTGGACCTGCCGGACTGCCTCGCGATCGTCGTCGCTCACGGGGCCGACCCGGCGGGACGCCGGGCCGGCCGGTGTCCGGTCGACCACCGCGGGAAATCCCCGGTGTCCACCCCTTCCTGAGACGGCCCGCCCCGGCCACGCATTCAGCGCCGGACAAGGCAAGCCAGGGCGGCGTCGAGCCCCAGGATGTAGCTGTGGGCGCCGAATCCGGCGATCTGGCCGCGACAGGCGCCCGCGGTGACCGAGCGCCGACGGAATGGCTCCCGCCCGTGGACGTTGGAGAGGTGGACCTCGACCACGGGCAGCGCCACGGCGGCGATGGCGTCCCGGATGGCGTAGGAGTAGTGGGTGAAGGCGCCCGGGTTGATGACGATGGCCGCGAAGCCCTCCCCCGCCGCGCCCTGGATGGCGTCGACCAGCAGGCCCTCGTGGTTCGACTGCCGGCATGCCACGCGCACTCCACGCGAGGCCGCGTGGGCTTGGATCGCCGCGTCGACGTCGGCGAGCGTGGCCGTCCCGTACACCCCCGGCTCGCGCTGGCCGAGCAGGTTCAGGTTCGGGCCGTGCAGCACCAGGATCGCCGTCATGTCACGTCCCCCGCGAGGGCCGGGTGCCCCGTTCTCTGCTCGGCAGCGCTCGGGCGGTCGTCGCCGGAACCCGCGTCGTCCGGAGACTAGCACAGGGCGTGATGGGCCCCGAACCGGGCGCGCGCCACACTATCGACGTCCCTCCTCCTTCCAGGGGGTGAGCCACGCCTCGAGCCCCCGAAGGGCCCAGGTGCTGGCGAGCCCCAGGATCGACAGGGTTGCGAGCCCTACCATCAGCTTCCCGGTGAGCATCAGGTCGCCCGAATGCAGGATGAGGAAGCCGATGCCGGCCGTCGCATTGATCATCTCCGCCGACACGACGAGCAAGAGCGCGATCCCCGCCCCCAAGCGATAGCCCGCCAGGATCGTCGGCAGGGCCGACGGCAGCACCACCTTGCGGATGACCTGCCATCGGCCAGCGCCGAGACTCCGCGCGGCCTTCACCATCAGCGAATCCGTTCCCTGAACGCCCGCATACGTGTTGATCACCACGGGGAAGAAGACGCCGAGGGCGATCATGGTCACCTTGGGGGCCTCGCCGATCCCCAGCCAGAGGATCATGAGGGGCAGCAGCGCGATCTTGGGGATGGGGTAGGTCGCGGCGATGACCGGGTTGCCGATGGCCCAGAGGCTCCGGGACGACCCGAGCACGAGCCCGAGCAGCGTCCCCGCCGCCGCGCCGAGGCCAAAGCCGAGCCCCACGCGCGCGAGCGAGACACCGACGTGTCGCCCGAGCTCGCCGCTCCACGCCATCCGAGCGGCCTCGCCCAGAACGGCCGTCGGCGCGGGCAGGAAGAGGGCGGGCACCCACTGAAGCCGCGCCACGGCCTCCCACGCGAGCGCGATCAGGGCCAGGGCGGCCCCCCCGAGGAGCCAGGACGGCCGCGCTGCCGGCTCCGGGGCGCCCGCGTAGACGACGGTCCGCCCCGCCTCAGGGCGCATCGGCCAGGGCCTCTCGCGCATCGTGCTTGATGAGCTGCCAGCACTCGTCCACGAGCGCGACGAACCGCGGGTCGAGCATCGTGCGCTCGTCTCGAGGACGGGGCAGCGGAACCGACCGAACCGCCCGGATCCGGCCGGGTCGCCGCGTCATCACCACGACACGATCGCCCAGGAGCACGGCCTCCTGGATCTGGTGGGTGACGTACAGGATCGACCGACGCGTCCGCTCCCAGAGGGCCAGGAGCTCCAGCTGCATGAGCGCGCGACTCTGCGCGTCGAGGGCCGAGAACGGCTCGTCCATCAGGAGGAGCGCCGGCTCGACCGCGAGGGCCCGGGCGATGGCCACACGCTGGCGCATGCCGCCCGAGAGGTGGTGGGGGTAGCGATCGGCGAAGCTCTCGAGGCCGACCAGCGCCAGGAGGCGCCGGGCCGTGTCCTGGCGCTCCGCCGGAAGCACTCCCCGCACCTCGAGGCCGAAGGTGACGTTGTCGCGGACCGTCCGCCACGGGAAGAGGGCATGCTCCTGGAACACCACGCCCGTGAGCGGGACGCCCGGGGGCGCGTCCTCGAAGATCACGCGCCCACCGGTCGGCGCTTCGAGCCCCGCGACGACCTGGAGCAAGGTCGACTTCCCGCAGCCCGACGGCCCGAGGAGCGTCACGAACTCGCCGTCGCCCACGTCGAGGGAGACGTCCTCGAGCGCGACGAGCCGGTTGCCGGCCGGCCCTGGGTAGACCTTCGTGACGGACTCGACCCGCACGCGCACGGTGCGCGCCGGGACCGCCGTCAGTGGGCGTGGAGGCCCGTGGCCTCCAGCACCGACTCGGCGACGTAGTAGAGGAGCACCCCCCCGAAGACGGCCAGCGCGACCCCCCAGCTGCGCTCCTTGTTGACCTCGGGAATCAGGTCGGAGGCCGCGACGTAGATCGTGACGCCGGCCGAGAGGGCCAGGGCCTGCCGCACGAACCCGGTGAACGTGGTCATGAACACCACGCCGGCCATCGTGGCGAGACCCAGCACGCCGGACGCGAGCAGCGCGGTCCGGCGCGACGCCCCGGAGGCCAGCATCAAGGAGGCCACCGTGAATCCCTCGGGGAGCTTGTGCAGGAGCACGGCCGCGAACAGGATGAACCCGAGCGGCCGGCTCACCAGGAACCCGGAGGCGATCGCGACCCCGTCGAAGAACGTGTGGATGCAGAGCCCCGCCAGGCCGATGTACCCGACGGACGGGTGGACGAGCGCGTCGTGGTGGGTCTCCTCCCCGAAGTGGAAGTGCGGCGTCAGCGTGTGCTCCGTGAGGTGCACCACGAAGTAGCCGATCAGGACGTAGAGGTACACGTGGGAGCCCGATTCCAGGCTCTCCGGCACCATGCGGAGGAACGCCACGGCGAGCATGAAGCCCGCCCCAAGGGCGAGGAAGTACTGGAGGACCGTCCGGTCCCAGTGCCGCCGGCCTACCACGAGCGCCCCGCCCAGGAGGTCGGCCAGCCCCGCGACCGCGCCCAGGATCAGCGACAGCTCTCGCGGGGCCATGATTGCAAACAGTTTGCAAAGCCCTCGCCCGGGCTGTCAAGGGAAACATTCCTTGCCGGCCCATCGACATCTCCGGTAACCTATCGAATTAGCGTCGCGAAAGCGGCCTGATCCCCATGGACTCCCGCCACTCTTCGTCCTTCGGACGATGGCTCACCGGGACCGGCCTCCTCTCGGAGGCGGAGCTGGCCCGCGCCGAGGCGCGGCGCCAGTCGACCGGCGAGCGCTTGCCGGACACGCTCGTCCGGCTCGGGCTATCGAGCCCGGAGGAGGTCGCGCAGGCCCTCGCCCGCCACCTCGAGATCGCCTTCGTCGGCCGGGAGGAGTTCCCCACGAGCCCGCCGTTCCTCCAGCGGCTGTCACCCCAGTACATGCGCCAGTACCGCTTCTGTCCCCTGGCCGTCGAGAACGGCGCCCTCGTGGTCGCCTGCGCCGACCCGACGGACCCGACCGTGGTCGACGAGCTCCGGGGCACGCTCGGGCTCGAGGTCCGCCTGGCCGTGGCCACGGAGACCTCGATCCTCGAGGCGATCGAGCGGTACTTCGGCGCGGGATCGACGGCCGTCCAGAAGGTCATCGAGACCATGGGCGAGGAGGACCGCGGCGAGGAGACGAGCGGCGAGGACCTGACCTCGCTCCGGGACATGGCGTTCGACGCGCCGGTGGTGCGGCTCGTGAACCTCCTGATGGAGAACGCGATCAAGGCGAGCGCCTCGGACGTCCACATCGAGCCGTTCGAGGACACCCTCCGGGTCCGGTATCGGATCGACGGCATGCTCTTCGATGCCGAGACCCCGCCCAAGCGGCTCCGGGCGGCGATCACCTCACGGATCAAGATCATGTCCGAGCTGAACATCGCCGAGCGCCGGCTACCCCAGGACGGACGCATCCGCATGAGCCTCGAGGGCCGGCGGCTCGACATCCGCGTCTCGACGATCCCCACCCTCCACGGCGAGAGCATCGTGATGCGGATCCTGGACCGGGCGGCGATCCTGCTGCCGCTCGACCATCTCGGCTTCGAGGAGCGAAACCGGCGATCGATCGAGCGCATCATCCAGCTGCCCCACGGCATGCTGCTGGTCACGGGGCCCACCGGATCCGGGAAGACCACGACCCTCTACGCCGCGCTCGACAAGATCAACTCGCCCGGCAAGAAGATCATCACCATCGAGGACCCGGTCGAGTACCAGCTCCGCGGCGTCAACCAGATTCACGTCAAGCCGAAGATCGGGCTCACGTTCGCGGCCGGCCTCCGGCACATCGTGCGCCAGGACCCGGACGTGATCATGGTCGGCGAGATCCGTGACCTCGAAACAGCCGACATCAGCATCCACGCCGCGCTGACCGGCCACCTGGTGTTCTCGACTCTCCACACGAACGATGCCCCGGGCGCGATCACCCGCCTCCTCGACATGGGGGTGGAGCCGTACCTCATCGCCTCCGTGCTCGAGGGAGTTCTGGCCCAGCGCCTCGTCCGGCTGGTGTGCGCCGGGTGCCGCAAGCCCAGCGAGCCCGACGTGGGCGAGCTTCGGGCGCTGGGAATCGACCGCGTGCCGGCGAGCGCACGGCTCTCGCGCGGCACCGGGTGCGACGATTGTCGCGGCACGGGATACCGGGGCCGCACCGGGATCTACGAGTTCATGGCGATGACCGAGGAGATCCGCAGTCTCGCCATCCGGAAGACCCCGGGACACGAGATCCGCCAGCGGGCGGTCGCGGGCGGCATGATCACCCTCCGCCAGGACGGCTGGCAGAAGTGCTGCCTCGGGGTGACGACGGTGGAGGAGATCCTCCGCGTGACCCACGAGGACATGGAGGCGTAGTGCCGGTCTTCGCCTACCGGGCGGCGGACCGGGCCGGCCGGACGGTCGACGGCACGATGGAAGCGTACGACGCCAACGCGGTCGTCGAGCGTCTCCATCGCGAGGACTTCTTCCCCCTTCGTGTCGAGCCTGCCGCGCAGAAGGGCCGGCTCGGCCAGCGGCTCTTCGGAGCGCCCCGTGTGCCCGCGCGGGACGTCCTGGACTTCACGCAGCAGCTCGCCACGCTCGTGGAGGCGGGTCTGCCGCTCGAGCGCGCTCTCGTCGTCCTCGGCGAGGTCGCGGCCAACCGGCGGCTGCGACAGATCGTCCAGGACGTGACGCAGAGCGTCCGGGCGGGATCAACGCTCGCCGACGCGCTGGCCCGCCACCACCCTCGGCCCTTCTCGCGCCTCTACGTGAACACGATCCGCGCGGGCGAGCGGGGCGGCGTGCTGGAGCTGAGCCTCCGGCGCCTGTCGGAGCACCTGGACGCGGCCCGGGAGCTCCGTGAGGCGATCGTCTCGGCGCTGATCTACCCCGCGCTGCTCGCCGCCGTGGGCGCGGGCGCCGTGGTCTTCCTGCTGACCTTCGTCCTGCCGCGGTTCGCGGTCATCCTGGCGGACCTCGGTCAGACGCTCCCGCTGCCCACGCGGCTCGTGCTCGCGGTGAGCGATGCCTTCCTCGCGTACTGGTGGGCGATCGCGGCGGCCGGGCTCGTGATCGTGGTCGCCTGGCAGGCCATGGCCCGGTCGGAGACAGGCCGCCTCCAGCTCGACACCGGGCTCCTCGGGCTCCCGGTCGCAGGGGACGTGCTGCGCAAGGTCGAGGTCGGACGCGCGATCCGGACGATCGGGACGCTCCTGTCGTCGGGCGTTCCGCTGCTCGGCGCGCTCGACGTGGCCCGGGAGGGCGCCGGGAACCGCGTGGTGGCGAACGCCCTCGCGGCGGTGCACGATGGCGTGAAGCGCGGCGAAGGACTGGCGAAGCCGATGGCCCAGAGCGGTGCCTTTCCGACCCTCGTGGTGCACATGGTGCGAGTGGGCGAGGAGACGGGGCGCCTCGACGAGATGCTCGGGCGAGTTGCCGGAACCTACGAGCGCGAGGTCCGCGTCGCGGTCCGACGTCTGGTCGCGACCCTCGAGCCCGCGATCATGGTCGTGCTGGGCCTGGTCGTGCTGGGGATCGTGCTGGCGATCCTCCTCGCGATCCTGAGCGTCAACGAGCTGCCGCTGTGAGGTCACCGATGCCGACATCGCGTCGTCGCCGCCGCTCGCGCCGCCCGCGTCCCGCGTCACGATTCCGCGCGGTCGGAGCGAGCCAGGCGGGATTCACACTGATCGAGCTCCTGATCGTCGTCATCATCCTGGGCGTCCTCGCCGGCCTCGTGGGCCCGCGCCTCTTCGGACGGGTCGGGCAGTCCCGACAGGCGGCGGCCCGCGTCCAGATCGAGCTCCTGGGAGCGGCCCTCGATCAGTTCAAGCTCGACGTCGGTCGCTACCCCAGCAGCCAGGAGGGGCTCCAAGCCCTCCAGCAGAGCCCCGGCAACGCGCCCGGCTGGGAGGGGCCATACCTCAAGAAGGAGGTGCCCCGGGACCCGTGGGGCGCTCCGTACCAGTACCGGAGCCCCGGCGAGCACGGAGAGTACGACATCGCCTCGCTCGGCTCCGACAACGCCCAGGGCGGTGAGGGCGAGGCCGGCGACGTGACCAGCTGGGGCGCCGAGGGCAAGACACGGTGACACGAGGTCCGGCGCGCCAGTCCTGCTCCGGGGTGACCCTCCTGGAGCTCATCGTCGTCGTCGCGATACTGGCGATCGCGAGCGTCTTCGCGCTCCCGGCAATCCGAGTCGGGAACGACAACCTCCAGCTTCGCGCCGGGGCAAGCCGCGTCGCCTCGCTCCTGCGCGAGGCCCGCCAGCAGGCCGTCACGCACCGGCGGCCCGCCCGGGTCACTCTCGAGTCGAATCGCCACGGCGCGGCCCTCGCTTGGGACGGAACCGACGAGCCGATCCGCCGAGTCGAGCTCCCCGCCCGCTTTCGACTCGATGCGGCCGGGAGTCCGGAGGCCGTCACGTTCTCTCCGCGCGGACTGGTCCGGGACGCTCGGTGGACGGTGGAAGGCCCGGGCGGTCGCCGCCTTGTCGTCCAAGTGCACGGCGTGACCGGCCGGGTGACCGTCGGCGCGCCCGCTCCATGACGGCCATGCGACGTTCGCCGGCCGGCCGGCGCTCTGTCGCGCCCACGCTGCGGACTCGTGACGGGGGCTTCACGCTCCTCGAGGTCCTCGTGGCGTTCGTCGTGCTGGCCACGACTGTCGTGGCGGTCCTGCAGCTCTTCGGCGGCGGCCTCCGCCTCGCCCGGGCCGCTGGTGATCACTCCGACGCGGCGCTCATCGCGAGCGCCCGCCTCGCGGATCTCGAACCGGGTCCCCTCACCGAAGGCGCGACGGAGGGCGTCGACGGCCAGTATCGGTGGGTGCGGCGGGTCACGCTCGCGCCCGACCTCCTGCCCGTCGAGAACGACACCCCCGAGGCAGCCCGCATCCGTCTGGCTCGGGTGACTGTGGAGGTCCGATGGGGGCAGGGCCGCCGATTCGAGCTGGTCACGTTGCGCGTCTGGCGGGCTGCCTCGTGAGAGTCCTTTCGCATTGGCCGCATCGGTCGCGTCGGGTGAGTGATCGGGGCTTCACGCTCATCGAGATCGTCCTGGCCCTGTCGACCCTCGCGGTGGTCGTGCTCCTCGCGACCGCCGCGCTGCGCATCGGCCTCCGGGCGTGGGAGGCAGGGCAGCGGCGGGCGGATCTCCAGCAGGAGAGCCGTGCCCTGGTGGAGCTGGTCGGGGAGGCGCTGGCGGGGGCCACCCCCTACCGCGGCCGACCCGGCCTGGGGCCGGATCGGGTCGTGCTGTTCGAGGGGGAGCCCGAGGAGGTGCGCTTCGTCACGAGCGCACTGCCGCTCACGCTCGAGGCGCCGGCCGTTCCGTTCCATGCGGTTGTCCTCGGCCGCAAGGGGGACGATGCCCTGCGCCTCATGGAGCGGCTGGTCCCGGCGGACGAGCCGTTCGCGCCGGGGCCGGAGCGCGTGCTCTCACGGTCGGTCACCCGGTTCAATCTCGCCTACCGAGACGAGACCGGGGCGTGGCAGGAGCGCTGGGACGCCAAGGAGGTGGGCGGGTTGCCGACCGCGGTGCGATTCGAGCTCCGGGTCGGGAGCGCCACCCAGGCGACGCCGGCGGTGGTGGTCCCGCTTCCGCTGGGGAAGCAGGGCCCGTGACGCCGGCAGGCCGCCAGGCCCGCCCGAGCGAGAGCGACGCGGGGGTCGCCCTGGTCGTGGTGCTCCTGCTCCTCACCCTGCTCCTCACCATCGTCGGGGAATTCGCCCAGGCCATGCGCCTGGAGGCCGTCACCGCGACGAACTTCCGTCTCGCGGTCGGGGAAACCTGGCTCGCCGAGGCCGCGTACCAGCGCGCGATGGCCGAGATTCTCCCGGAGGCCCTGACTCACGCGCTGGACCCGAGCGGGACCCTCGTCTTCCGCCGGACGCGGCTTGGCACCCTCCGGGTTCCCGAGCGCCTCGACGTCGCCGTCGGCCCGGCTCGCCTCTCCTACCGCCTCACCGACGAGACCGGACGGATCAACGTGAACCGCGCGTCGCGCGAGGTCCTGGACCGGCTCCTCCTGGAGGTCGGCGTCGAGAAGTCCGCGCGCGACGTGATCGTCGACTCGATTCAGGACTGGCGGGACCCGAACGAGGAGCACCGGCTGAACGGGGCGGAGAGCGACCACTACATGGGGCTGCCCGTCCCGTATCGCTCGAAGAACGCGGACTTCGACAGCGTGGACGAGCTGCGTCAGGTGCAGGGCGTCACGCGCGAGATCTTCTACGGCCGCCCCGAGGCGCCCGGCCTCGCTGAGTACCTCACGGTATCGGGCACCGGGGCCGTGAACGTGAACACCGCCAGCCCCCTCGTGCTGCGGGCCCTGGGGTTCGCCGTCCCCGAGGTGGAGACCCTCGTCGGGCGCCGCCCCTACGCAGACCTGGCGCAGCTGCCCCCGGGGCTCCGGCGGGGGACTCAGCGGACGAGCTCCGACACGTTCCGCATCGAGGCATGGGCGGGGGGATCCGAGCCGGCGGGCCGGGTCCTGACCGCGGTCGTGCGACGGCAGAACACCGGAGACGGCCAGCTCCAGGTAGTGCCGCTGGCATGGCGCTGGTCGGAGAGCGCACGCGCGGCCACGCCGCCGAAGGCCGTGCAAGGCGCCCAGAGCGCGGCGCGAACGCCCGCCGGGGGGTCAACGAAGGGGCCTTACAGAGAGAAGGGAGCCCCGTGAGCGACATCGTCGGGCTCACCCTTCGGGACGGACGAGTCGACGTGGTGGCGCTCCGCGCGGGCCTCGGCGCGCGGCGGGTGGTCGCCGCGTTCAGCGTGCCGGCCGACGAGGAGGCCGCGGGCGCCATCCGCGGTCAGCTCGCCGAGGCGGGGGTCCGGGCCCGGCGCGCCCACGTCGGTCTCCCGCGACGCGCCATCATCGCCAAGGCCGTCGAGCTGCCCGCCGTTGCCGGCGCGGATCTGCGGCGCATGGTCGGGTTCGAGCTGGAGCGTCACCTCCCCTTCCCCCCATCGGAGGCGGTCTTCGACTTCGAGGTCCTGGACAGCGGCGCCGACCGGCCGGTACGCGTCCTCCTGGTGGCAGTCGAGCGACGAAGCCAGGAGCGGATCCACCAGCTCCTCCGAGACGCGGGGCTGACGGCCCGCCTGATCGGCGTGGGCATCCACAGCCTGGGCCGTCTGGCTGCCGCCAGCGGGGGGGGCGGGCGCATCGTGCTCTGGCTCGAGGCGACCGACGCCGAGCTTGCGGTGGTCGTGCGCGGTCGCGTGGTGGCGAGTCGCGCGTTCCCCCTGCCGGCGAACGGCGAGGCGCGGGGCCCCGCTCTGGAGGCTGAGATCGCCCGGACGCTGGCGGCGCTCCCGGAGGCTGACCGGGCCGACGTCACGGAGGTCCTCGTCGGCGGGCAGACCCCGCCCGCCTTCGCGGCCGACACGCTGCCCGTGCGGATCGGCATCGACGCCCCGCCCGGCATCCCCGTGGTCGAGGACACGAGTCTCCTGGCCCTGGCGGCCGCGTTCGAGCGCCCCGGCAGAAGGCCCCTCGTGGCCAACCTCCTGGCCGACGACCTTCGTCCCCGGCCGTTCCCGTGGCCCTTGGCCGCCACGGCCGCCATCGCCCTCGTGACGCTCGGGATCGGCCTGGCGATCCCAGGCGTGGCCTTCGTGAGGGAGCGGCGCGCGCTCGCGGCGCTCGAGGCCGGGATCGCCCGGCTCGCGCCCGAGGTTCGCCGGGCCGAGCAGGTCGCGGCCGAGGTGGAGCGAGCCCGGCGCGAGGTGGCGACGCTCCGCAGCTTCCAGGAGCAGGGTCTCCGTCCCCTGCCGGTCCTGCAGGAGCTCACGGACACGCTCCCCACCGACGCGTGGCTGACGAACCTGTCCGTGGATCGCACGGGGCTCGAGCTCAGCGGGTTCGCCAACGCCGCCTCCCAGCTCATCCCGCTGCTCGAGGCCTCACCCGGCCTCGAGCGGGTCGAGTTCACGTCGCCGGTGACGAAGGGCCGTGACCGCGAGCAGTTCCGGCTGCGCGCCACCTGGGAGCGGCGCGGGGGCGGGCGCTAGATGCCGGCCCTGCGTCCGCGCGAGCGCCGGCTCCTCGTGCTCGCCGGGGTCCTGGTGATCGGCGTGGTGGGATACGTCTACGCGGTGGAACCCCTCCTGGAGACGCATGCGGCGACGCGCGAGCTCGTCGTCGCCCGGCAGGGTCTCCTCGTCCGCCAGGAGCGCCTCGTGGCCAGGGCGGACGCCTATGGCCGGGAGCTCGAGACCCTCAGGACGGAGATCGGCCAGCACCGCGCGCGACTCCTGACGGGTGACAAGGCCCCCGTGGCAGCGTCAGAGATCCAGAAGCTCGTCAAGACCACCGCCCAGGAGGCCGGCATCGAGGTCCGCAGCGAGCGGATCCTCGCGACCGTGGAGCGTGGAGGCTACGCCGAGGTTCCCGTCGAGGTGACCCTGTCGGGGCCGGTCCGTGGCCTGACGACCTTCCTCCATCGGCTGGAGGATGCGCCCATCCTCCTGGCGTTGACCGATCTCAAGGTGCGGGCGCCCGCCACCGGCGCGCAGCGAGACCTGTCGGCCACGCTTCAGCTGAGCGGCTTCATCCCCATCCAGTCCGGCGCGCCGGCCCCCGCAGGGTCCAGCACGCCCGTCCGCCCGGCCACCCCCACGCCGCCGGTGCGGCCCAGAGCCTGACCAGATGGCGCGCCGGCTCCTCTTGGTGGTCGACGGCATCCTCCTCGTGGCCGCCATCGCCCTGGCGGTGCGTCTCTACCAGGCGTGGACGGTGGGGCCGGCCTTCGCTCCGCCCGAGCCGGCGCCCGCCGCTCAGACGGAGGCCCCCGCACTGCCCTCCACCGTCCAGGCTCGGCCTCCCTTGACTGCCTACGCCGCCGTGGCAGAGCGGAACCTCTTCAGCCCGACCCGGAGCGAGGCGCCGCCGGAGCCGCCCCGGCCGGCAGCCGGGACCGGGGCGCCCGCACCGCCCGCCCCGCGGCCCCGCCTCTACGGCATCGTGCTGCTCCCCGAGGGGCGTGGCCGCGCCTACCTCGAGGACGTCCAGCGACGCCGCGTCGTCGGATTTTCGGTGGGGGACCTGGTGGGCGACGCCCGATTGGAACAGATCAAGGGCGACCGGGTCGTCCTCCGGCGGGGAGGCGAGACCTTCGAGGTGCTGCTCCACGACCCTTCGAAACCTCGCCAGGCCGCCGCACCCCCCGGCGTACAATCGCCCGAGGGTGGAGGAACGGGGCGTCCGGCGGCAGGCAGGCCGCCAGGCGCGATGCCGTCGGCGCCGCCGCCCGGGCTCCGGGCCCCCGGGCGGCCGCGGATGCCCACTCCACCGCCTCAGCCGCCCCCAAGCTCAGACGGCCAGGAGCAGAACGAGGAGGAATGATCGAGACGTTGGCGCCGCGCCGCATGGCGATCGTCGGCCTCGTCGTCCTGGCCGGGTGCGCCGGCCCCGGACCGACCAAGCCGTCACCGGTCCCACCGGCCGCGAGCGCCCCTCCCGTGGTGACGGTGACGGCCCCGGAGGCCCCGACCCCTCAGGCGGGCGGCCCGGTCTCGCCGGCGGCCGGGACCGTGGCGGTCGTTCCCGCGCCCCAGCCCCCGGCGGCGCCCGCTCCGGGCCGCGTGACGACCGCCCAGGCGACACCCGGTCGCCCGATCACGCCTCCGGCGCGCCCGGGCCGGCAGATCGTTCTCAACTTCGACAACGCCGACATCGAGGCCGTGATCCAGGCGGCCAGCGAGATCGCCGGGTTCAACTACACGATCGGACCGGGCGTGGCCGGCAAGAAGGTCACCGTCCAGACCTCGGGCCGGATCCCGGAGGACGAGGTCTTCAACGTCCTCCTGGCCGTGCTCGAGGTCAACGGCGTGACCGCCATTCGCGCGGGCAACCTCTACAAGATTCTCCCGACCACGGCGGTCCGCGAGCGCCCGCTGCCCACGGTGATCGGCGGCCAGGCCGACCCGACGCGCCGCGATGACGAGCTGATCACCCAGATCGTGCCGCTCCAGCACGCCCCGGCCGACAGGATCGCGGTAACCCTCCGGCCGTTCGTCCAGGGTGGCAACCTCGTCGTCCAGGGCAACCTCTTGATCGTGACCGACACCGCCGCCAACATCGCCCGGCTCCTCCAGATCGTGAGCGTGCTCGATGTGGAGGTCGCGCTCGACGAGATGCGGCTCATCACCGTGCGGTACGCCGACGCGGTCGAGCTCGGACGGATCCTGAACGAGTTCTTCTCGGGCCGGCGGGTCCGCACGCCGACGGTCACGGTCCCCGCGCCGGCCCCCGTCCCGGCGCGGCCCGGCGCGCCCGCGGCGCCCGGCGCCCCGGCCATGGCGCCCGGCGACGGGGGAGACCGGCCGCCCCTCATCCTGGCCGACAAGCGCACGAACGCGCTGATCGTCTCCGGGCGCCGGGCCGACGTCGAGCTGGCCTCC
Source organism: uncultured Candidatus Rokubacteria bacterium (assembly GCA_963812945.1). Classification (GTDB taxonomy): domain Bacteria; phylum Methylomirabilota; class Methylomirabilia; order Rokubacteriales; family DASRDR01; genus DASRDR01. Next base: position 2,077,446 of record CAWEXD010000008.1, read on the forward strand.
AAGCTGACAGCGCAGCTCGACGTGGACACTCAGGCGAACAAGCGCGTCTTCGTCTACTACGTGGAGAACGTCAAGGCAAAGGAGCTCGCCACGACGCTGACCGAGATCTTCGGCAAGCCGGGCGAGGGCGCCACCCGCACGGAGCGGCGAGACCTGCCGCCGGGCTCGTCCCTCTATCCGGGGACGGGGCCCGGCGGCACGTCCCCCCCGTCCTCTCCTGTCGTCGCCGTCGTCGCGACGCCGGGAGATCTCGAGCCCAGCGTGGTCGAGGGCCAGGTCAAGGTCGTCGCCGACGAGCCCAACAACGCCCTGATCATCACGACGTTCCCTCGCAACTGGCCGCTCATCGAGGACACCATCCGGAAGCTCGACCGGATCCCGAAGCAGGTCCTCATCGAGGTGCTGGTGGCGGAGGTGGGGCTGACCGACGAGAACCGCCTGGGCATCGAGTGGGCCATCCGATCCCAGCGTGACGTCAGCGTCGGGGGCACGCCCTACAACGTCGGCTCCGTCGCGAAGGTGGACACCGGCCCTCTCTCCACACTGCCAGGCGGTCAGACGGCTCCGACACTCCCGATCATCGCCGGGGCGGTCGGGGCGCTGCCCACGGCCGGATTCAGCCTCCTCCTCTTCGAGACCGACCGCTTCCTCGGGCTCCTCAACCTCTACGCCAACTACGGCCAGCTGACCGTGCTCTCGAGCCCGACGATCCTGACCTCCGAGAACAAGAAGGCCGTCATCAACGTGTCCAACTCAGTGCCTATCGTGACCCAGCAGGTCGTCACCCCGGTGGCCCCCGGGACCGGGCAGGTACAACCCGGGGTCGTCTCGGGGACATTCACCCAGAGCGTCGAGTACCGGGACGCCGGCATCATTCTGACCGTCACGCCCCGCATCAGCGACAAACGAGTCGTGGCCCTGGACGTGAAGCAGACCGTCAACGACGTGGGCGAGCCCCGCCCCCCGAGCTTTTCCCCGGACATCATCAAGCGGGAGGCGGAAACGTCGGTGGTCCTCCGGGACAACCAGACGCTCGTGCTCGGGGGGCTCATCCGCACCCGACGGGCCAGCACGAAGCAGGGAATCCCGTGGCTCTCGAAGATCCCCGTCATCGGATTCCTGTTCGGCGCCACGGCCGACCGGATCGAGCGGACCGAGCTCCTGCTGCTGATCACCCCGCGCGTGATCGGGGACCCGAGCGAGGGTATGGAGATCTACCAGCAGGTGCGCGGCCAGCGTCCCGGCCTGGAGCGGGACCTCCGCCTCCACCCGAGCATCCTCAGACCCGAGCCGGCGCCCACGCCGTGACCTGCCCATCGGCCACGCTCGCCGCGTGCGCCCGCCTGCGGCGCCAGCTTCACCGCGCCGCCCACGTCGCGCGGGCGCTGGCCCTCGTGGCCCTCCTGGCGGGCTGCGAAGGCAGCTCGGGCCAGAGCGGGAGCGCCTTCGTCTTCCTGAGCATCGACGGGTTCTCGCAAACCGGAACGAACATCGTCAGCAGCGTCACGTCCTCCACCAATCAGAACACGACGACGCTCGCCTGCGTCACGCTCCGCAACAACCTCAAGAACCCGACGATCACCGGGCCCAGCCCGCTGGACAACGTGATCATCCAGTCGTACACGGTGACGCTCCGGCAGCTGGGGGGAGGGCAGTCCGGCCCGTTCACCTTCGGAACAGCCATCCTCGTTCCCGCGGGCACGCCAGGAGGGACGCAGGCTGCCCCTATCCCTACCCCTAGCACGCAGACGGCCACCATCATCCTGGTCCCGGCGGGAGCGAAGGGCGGGGCCGGAACCGTGGCGACGGCGGAGGTCAGGTTCAGCGGGCACGATGGGCGGGGAAACTCGATCAACGAAGAGGGAGCGGTCACGATCGTGTTCGAGGCCGGCGCCGAGCCGACGGTCAGCTGCGGCGGCGGCACCCCACCGACGCCGACGCCCACCCCTACTCCGACGCCGACGACGTAGCCGGGCCGGGAGTGGCCGCGGGCCGCGGCGCGTCCGTCTACCAGCGGAAGAGGGAGGCCCCCCAGGCGAAGCCGGCGCCGAAGGCGGCGGTGAGGATCAGGTCGCCCTCCCGGATCCGCCCCTCCGTGAAGGCCTCGTGGATGCAGATGGGGACCGAGGCCGCCGACGTGTTCCCGTACTTGTGCACGTTGTTGAACAGCTTGTGCTCCGGGATCTTCGCGTGCTCGGCGATCGCGTCGAGGATGCGCTGGTTCGCCTGGTGGAAGAGGTAGAGGTCGATGTCCTCGGAGGTGAGGCCGTTGGCCTCCAGCGCCTCGCGCATGACCTCCTTGAACCGCCGCACGGCGTGGGTGAAGATCGCCCGCCCGTTCATCGACGGCCTGGCCCGCCCGTCGTCGATCTTCTTCTTCGAGACGATCGGGTAGGTCGAGGTGCCGTAGATCTCCCCGAAGAGCTTGGGCAGGACCGTGCCGTCCTGGTGAAGATGATGCGAGATGAACCCGCTCCGGGAGCTCCCGTCGACCGCCTGGAGCACGGCGGCGCCGGCGCCGTCCGCGAACAGGACGGCCATGTCACGGCCCCGGTCCGAGTACTCGAGCATCATCGACAGCGCCTCCGCGCCGACCACCAGGACCCGCCGGTAGGTGCCGATCCGGATGAACGCGTCCGCCACCGCGAGCGCGTACACGAACCCGGAGCACCCCTGCTGAAGGTTCAGGACCGGCGTCGACGTGAGGCCGAACTTCTCCGAGATGACGGCGCCCGTATGCGGATACGCGTACTCGGGTATCGTCGTGGTCACGATGATGAAGTCGATGTCGTCGATCTGCAGACCCGCGTTCTTGACGGCCATCTCCGCCGCCTCGCGCCCGAGCGTGGCCGGCGTGACCTCCGCGTCGATCTGCCCGTCGACGCCCCGCTCGTTGACCTCCCGGATGTAGGCGTCCTTGTCGGGGGCCTCGGCGAGCCGGAGCAGGAACCGGTACGTGCTCGGGGTCACCCGGCGCTCCTTGATGCCCGTCCGCTGGGTGATCCACTCGTCCGAGGTGGTGAAGCAGCGGGCGAGCAGGTGGTTGTCCACCACGCAGTCGGGCACTGCCATCCCGGTCCCGATGATCTTGGCCTTCTGCATGACTGCCTTTCGCGATCGGAAGGGTTACAGGCGCCGCCAGCCTACTACCCGCTCTCGAAAGCTGTCAAGAATTGGGAATTCCTTCCGTGGCGGGAGCTTGCGCCCACTGATCATCCCGAACGCTCACGCACCCGTGAACCGCGGCGGACGCTTCTCGAAGAACGCCCGGAGCCCCTCCCGATGGTCGGCGGCGTCGATCATCGCTCCCTGGGTCAGCGCTTCCCAGTGGAGCGCCGACTCGAGGTCGAGACCGGGCGCGCGATCGAGGAGGGTCTTGGCCGCCGCCAGAACCCGCGGGGGGCCATCCGCGATCCGCCGCGCGAGCGCGTAGGTCTCCGCCTCGAGCTCTGCCACCGGCACCACCCGGTTGACCAGGCCGATGCGCTCCGCCTCGCGCGCGTCCACGATGTCCGCGGTGAAGACCAGCTCCTTCGCCCGCGCGAGCCCGACGCGTCGGGGGAGGAAATAGGTTCCCCCGGCGTCCGGGATCAGCCCGATCCGCGCGAACACCTCCCCGAAGCGCGCCCGGTCCGAGGCCACCACGAGATCGCAGGCCAGGGCGAGGTTGCAGCCGGCACCCGCCGCGGCCCCGTCGACCATCGCGATGGTGGGCGCGCGAAACCGGGCCAGGGCCAGGATGGCGCGATTGATCGCCTCCACCCGCGCCTGTCCCTCCGCCGCCGTCATCGGGTTGTCGCGCATGAACTTGACGTCGCCGCCGGCGCAGAAGTGCTCGCCGGCCCCGCGCAGGACCACCACCCGCACCTCGGGATCGCCATCGAGCCCGACCAGCGCCGCCTCGAGGTCCTGGCGCATGGTCATGTCGAACGCGTTGCGGGCCTCCGGCCGGTTCAGCGTGATCGTGGCCACGCCGTCCGCGCAGGCCGTCAGGATCGTCCGAGTCTCCATCGTCACGGCCCTCCCTGCCCCGTCAGACACCGGGCGCCGTGGCCACGACGACCTGGGGCGGCCGCCGGGAGACCGGGTCCTCGCGGATCGCCAGCACCATGATGGTCGCCGCGAACGCCACCAGCGCCGCCGAGTGGAAGGCGACCGTGTAGTCACCGAGGCGGTCGTACAAGTAACCCCCGGTCAGGGCCCCCACCGCCGACCCGATCTGGTGCGAGAAGAAGATCCAGCCCGACAGCTCGCCGACGGAATAGCGCCCGTAGATCTTCGCCGTGAGCGCCGTCGTGGCCGGCACCGTGGAGATGAAGTTCAGCCCGAACACCACCGCCCACGCGAAGAGGCCCGCGGTCGTTTCCACGTAGGGCAGGAACACGAGCGACAGGCCGCGCAGGCCGTAGTACGCGGCCAGGGGGATCTTCTGCCCGTACCGGTCGCAGATCCAGCCGGACCCGATCGTGCCGATGATGTTGAAGGCGCCCATCACGCCGAGGGCCTGGGCCGCCTGGCCGCCGTGGAAACCGTGCTCGGTGGCGTGAGGGATCAGGTGGGTGAGCACGAGCCCGACACTCGTGTAGCCGCAGACCCAGAAGCTCCCGGCCAGGAGCCAGAACGGCGCCGTGGTGAGCGCCTCTCTGAGCGTCGTTCGCTCGACCGACGCGCTCGTAGGCGCGGCTGTCCGGGCGCCGGGGACGGCGCCGTAGGGCTCGAGACCCATGTCCTTCGGGTCGTTCCGGATGAGAGTCAGGACCAAGGGCAGGACGATCGCGAGGAAGCCCGCGCCGAGGACGACGAACGCCGTCCGCCAGCCCCACGTCAGCATGAGCCACATCGCCAAGGGCACGACGAGGAGCTGACCGGCCGCCATCGCTCCGCCCGCGATCCCGATGGCAAGGCCGCGTCGGGTGTCGAACCAGCGTGACGCCATCACCGCGGCGATCCCCGACGACGCGCCTCCGGCGCCGATGGCGATGATGACCCCGACGGTCGCGTGCAGCTGCCAGAGCGAGACGATCAACGCCGCCCCCAGGGCGCCGACGCCGAGGAGGACGCCCGAGGCCGCCAGGACCACGCGACCGCCCCACCGATCGGCGAGGCGGCCCATCACCGGCCCGGCAGCCCCGTTGAACACGAACGACAGGGACGCGACGAGGGACAGAGCCGTGCGACCCCAGCCGAACTCGGTTTCCATCGGCTTGATGAAGACGCCGAAAGCGCTCCGCACCCCGGTGGCGGCCAGGAGCACGACCGCGGTCGCCCCCAGGACCACCCAGGCGTAGTGGAGGCGGCCCGTGCCTCGCGTCGTCACCGCGTCCACTCCGTCCACCAGGCGTGGCTCGGCTGTCGATCGTAGCGGTTCATCAGCGCCAGTACCTCCTCCCGCGTGGGCATGGCGTCGACCGCGCCCGGGCGCGTACACGTCAGGGATCCCGCCGCGCTCGCGACCAGGAGCGCGTCCTCGAGGGGCGCTCCGGCCGCCAGGCACGCCGCCAGGGCACCGCTGAAGGCGTCGCCCGCGCCCACGGTATCGACCGCCTCGACCGGGAAGGCGGCGACCCGGAAGGCGCCCGCGGCGCGGACCGCGACCGCGCCCGCCGCGCCCAGCGTCACCACCGCCGTGGACACGCCACGGTCGACCAGGGCACGGCCTGCGGCCTCGGCCTCATCCACGTTCCGGACCTCGCGGCCGGTGAGGAGCTCCGCCTCGATCTCGTTGGGCGTGAGGTAGTCTACCAGCGGGAGGAGATCAGCGGGAAGCGGCAGAACCCGCGCGGGCGCGGGGTTGAGCACGGTGCGCTTGCCGAGCCGCCGCGCTTCCACGAGCGCCCAGCGCACCGTGTCGATCGGCGTCTCCAGCTGCAGGAGCACGACCTCTGCTCCGGCCAGGGTCTCCGCATGACGCCGGGCCCTGTCGGGGGTCAGGTGGTGGTTCGCGCCCGGGGCGACGGCGATCTGGTTGCGCCCCTCCGGATCGACCGCGATCAACGCGACCCCCGTCGGTGTCTCGCGAGTGCGCTCGATCGGCCCCGGGGGCAGGCCAGCCTCCGCCAGCGCGGCAGCCAAGCGGTCCCCCATCGGGTCCGCCCCGAGCAGGGTCACGAAGGCGACGTCGGCGCCGAGCCGGCGCGCCGCGACGGCCTGGTTGGCACCCTTGCCCCCCGGGGACGTGACCAGTGTGCCGCCTGACACCGTCTCCCCGACGCCGGGAAGCCGCGGCACCGACACGGTGAAGTCGAGGTTGGAGCTCCCGATCACGCAGACGGTGGCCACCGCACCTCCTGTCTCAGAACGGGTCCGGTGCCCCCGGGCCGTCGACGCCAGGCGGCCCGAACCGTCCGGGCGTCTGATCCCGTCTCAAGGGTGATTGGCGTCCCGGGCACCGGGGCGTCTGCTATCATCAGGGCGGCCCGAGAGGCACACAACCGGCCGGAAAGGAGGGGGACGCGTGAACATCCAGATCACCTACTGCACCGAATGAGACTACTACCCCCAGGCCTCCAGTCTGCAGGCCGCGATCAAGCAGGAGTTCGGAGTCACCGCTAGTCTCCAGGGCGGTCACGGCGGCGTGTTCGACGTGACGCTCGACGGCAAGCGCATCTACTCGAAGGACGAGACGTACCGCTTCCCCACGAACGACGAGGTCTTCACCCAGATCCGCGCGCATCAGAAGGCCTGACTCCGCGCCCGCCAGTCCCGCTCGAGCCCTTCCCGGAAGCGGGGGTGGGCGAGGCGCGTCAGCTCCCGGGCACGCTGGTGATCGCTGAGCCCCCGTAGCTCCGCGCGACCGAACTCGGTCACGACGCAGTCGACGAGGTGGCGTGGCGTCGTGACGGGCGTTCCGGTCGCGAGCCGGGAAACGATTCGGGACGCGTCCCCGCCCCGTCCAGTCGACGGGAGCGCGATCACGGACCGGCCCCCGCCGAGAGCCGCCCCCATCACGAAGTCGAACTGACCCCCGATCCCCGACACCTGGCGCTCGCCGAGCGCTTCGGCGTTCACCTGTCCCGTCAGATCGACCTCGATCGCCGAGTTGATCGAGACGAAGCGGTCGAGGCCGGCCACCAGCCGCGGGTCGTGGACGGCCGTCGAGGACTCCATGTAGACGCGGGGATTCTCGTGCACCCAGCGGAACAAGGGCTCGGTGCCCATCACCTCGCCGAGATCGAGACAGCCAGGGTGGCGGCGGTTTCGCGCCCCGGTGACGACGCCCGCCTCGAGAAGCGGCAGCATCGCGTCCACCAAGAGCGAGTGCACGCCGAGATCCCGGTGCCCTCCGAGCCCCGACACGACCGCCTCGGGCGTCGCGCCGATGCCGATCTGGATGGTCGCGCCGTCCGGCACGAGCTCCGCGACGTGGGTGGCGATCCGGCGCTCGACCTCCCCGACCGGGGGTGACGGGTACGCGACCAGCGCCCGGTCGGTCTCGACCCAGGCGCCGATCCGGTCGACGCCGATGGTGCTGTCGCCGAGCGTCCGCGGCATCCGGTGGTTGACCTCGGCGATCACGAGGGGCGCCAGCCGCGCCACCGGCAGGGGGTAGCTGGTCGACACGCCGAGCGACAGCCGGCCGGCGCGGTCCGGCGGCGCCACCTGCACGAGGACCGCGTCGGCGGACCAGGGGCCACCCGGGCCGAACGCCCACGGCGCGTCGAAGTAGCGTAGCGGCACGAACTCCGCCTGGCCCCGAGACAGGGCGTCTCGAAGGCCCGGCATCGCGTGGAAGGTCACCCAGCGAAGTCGTCCGTCGTGCTCCGGAGCGCAGAACGGGTGCCCCCCGAGGTGGAGGCCCCCCATGAGCGTGAGCGGTCCCAGCCGGTCCGCCTGGCGCAGGACCTCGGCGATCAGCGGGGTGGGCTCCGCGCAGCCAGGGGGAAGCAAGACCCGCATGCCCGGTCGGAGGCGCCCGACAGCCTCCTCGACGCCGACGGGAGCGACCACGGGCCCCGGGCCCGGTCAGGCGCCGGGCAGCGCGCGACGGAGGCTGTCGAGCGCCAGGACCGCGGCACGGAGGCGGACCTGGCGGAGATCGCCGCCGGGGCGGTGCTCGACCTCGCTCGCTCGCGTCGCCGTCGCCACGCCGATGCGAGTGGGGTAGACGGGATTCGGTCCATCGCCTTCGGGATTCCCCATGACGATGGCCGCCCCGATGTCGGTGCCGGCCCAGGTCCGGATCGCTCGGGCCAGCTCCGCCGCCGACCCCGACGGCATGCCGAGCCGGCGCTGGACGCCCTCCAGGCTGGCGACCAGGGATTCCAGACGGGCGGCGACACCGGGCACGCTCGTGAGCCGTTCCGACACCAGGCCCCCGGTCCCGACCTCCACGAGCGCCAGCCTCTGGCCCTGGTCGGCAAGCTGAGCCGCGACGACGCCTTCCAGGCTCTCCCGGTCCACTCCGAAAACCGTGTCGCCGAGCCGCGAGCGGATCTCGGCCTCGACGGGCGCGATGAGGGCGCGCGCGGCGCCCTCGTCCGTCCCCTTCGCCGCGATGCGGACGTCAACTTGGCCGGGATGCGCCATCGTGCCGACGGTCGGGTTCGCGCCCTTGGCCATGAGATCCGCGAGAAGCTCTCCCACGCGGCTCTCCCCGATCCCGGCCACGCGCACGAGCCGCGACACGATGGCGGCCTGGAGCCCGTAACGGGCGCGGACATGGGGGAGGGCCCGCGTGAGCAAAAGGTGCTCCATCTCGCGTGGCACGCCGGGCAGGACGATCAGGGTGCGGTCGCCCTCCTCGACGATGAAGCAGGGCGCGGTCCCGACCGGGTTCGGCACGGGGAGCGCGCCTCGCGGGACATAGGCCTGCTTCCGGTTCGACGACGAGAGAGGCAATCCCCGGGCCTGGAAGAAGGCCTCGATGTCGGCGAGAAGCTCGGGGTGGAAAACCAGCTCCCGCCCTGTCGCGCGGGCGACGGCCTCCCGGGTCACGTCGTCCTCGGTCGGCCCGAGGCCCCCGGTCGTGATCACGACCTCGGCCCGGCCCAGTGCCGTCTCGAGGGCCGCGGCGACACGGGCGAGGTTGTCCCCGACGGTCGTCTTCTGGAAGAGGTCCAGGCCGAGCAAGGCCAACTGCCTGGCGATGAAGGCGGCGTTCGTGTCGACGATCTGCCCCAGGAGGAGCTCCGATCCGACGCTCACGATCTCCGCGCGCATGGGGTCAGGCCGGCATGTTAGCACACGGCCTCAGGAGGGCCCTGGGGGGGTCGGCCGGGCCGGATGTTTGCACCCATGACACTTCTGGAACCCCCAGGCGCCTCCTACGAGGTGGCGAAGTTCTGGTTCAGGATGAAGATTCCCTGAATGCACGGGACCTTGCAGCGCGTCAGCTGAACTGGAGTCACAGCGTTTGAAAAAAATAGCCGCGTGGAAACTTTCCGGGCGCTTCGCCCGTCTTATGGTGGGCAAGCGAAAAACGAGAGTGGGCTCCCGACCGACCGGAGGACGTGACGATGCTCCAGCGTAGCACTGCGCATGACCGCAGCTCCTCGGTGGCCGTGTCCAGGATCCGACAGGCCAAGCCCGAGGATGGGTTCAGCCGGACTCCCGGCGAACTCGTGCCGGCCGACAAGGTGGACGAAGTGCTCCACGGCCTCGACCTTCCTCAGGCAGTCGAGACCGGGGAAGCCCTCCCGGTGGGTCCCGGGGACTACGACGGGGCCGTCGAGGAGGAGGAGGAGCCGGTCGAAGAGAGCCTCAGCCCGGAGGACCCCGTCCGCCTGTACCTCAGGGAGATCGGGCGGATCCACCTCCTGAACTCCGAGCAAGAGGTCAAGCTCGGCCAGCAGATCGAGCGTGGTCAGGACAAGGTCCGCCGAGCGATCATGGCCGTCCCCCTCGTTCGGGCCCAGCTCATGGACCTGGCCGAGCGGCTGCGGAAGCGCGAGGTCGACCCCAACCAGTACCTGGAGGCCCCTGACGGCACCGAGCTTCCGGAGAGCGAGCTCCGGCGGGTGCTGAACGTGTTCGCCCAGATCCGCCGGCTGGATCGGGAGCTCGGTGAGCTCGAGGCCTCGCGGAACCGGGCGCGGAAGGACTCGACGATCAAGGCCATCCAGGAGTGGATCGCCCAGAACCATCAGGACCGGGTGCGCCTCCTGGGCGACCTCCCGCTCAAGCCCATGGTCGTCGACCGCTGGGTCGGACGGTTCCGCACCCTGGCCCAGGAGCTGGCCGGCCTGCAGAAGCAGATCGAAGTCATGGCCGACAAGGGAGCGAAGGCTGAGCTCCGTAAGCGCGCCCGGGTGATCGAGGCAGAGATCGGTCTGGTCTCGAAGCGCGCGGTGGCGGTCATGCGGGACCTCGATGCCGGCGAGTTCGAGGTGCGCCTGGCGAAGAAGGCCCTCATGGAGGCGAACCTGCGCCTCGTGGTCTCGATCGCCAAGCGCTACCTGAACCACGACATGCCGCTCCTGGACCTCATCCAGGAGGGGAACATCGGTCTCATGAAGGCCGTCGACCGGTTCAAGTACCGCCGCGGGTTCAAGTTCTCGACCTATGCGACCTGGTGGATCCGCCAGGCGATCACCCGGGCGATCGCGGATCACGCGCGGACGATCCGCATCCCGGTCCACATGATCGAGACGCTGAACCGGCTCGCGCGGGTCAACCGCGGTCTCTACCAGGAGCTTGGCCGGGAGGCGACTCCGGAGGAGCTGGCCACGCGGAGCGACCTGCCCCTCCGCAAGGTGCGGCTGATCCTGGAGTCGTGCAAGAAGCCGCTCTCGCTCGAGACGCCGATCGGCGAGGACTCGGACCTCGGGGACTTTCTCGAGGACAAGCGCACGCCGTCGCCAGTGGAGTCCCTCCTGTCCGACGACCTCACGGCGCAGGTGGAGCGCGCCCTGTCCGGCCTCTCCGAGAAGGAGGCGCAGATCCTCCGCCTCCGGTTCGGGATCGGCGAGGAGGGCGAGCACACCCTGGAGGAGGTTGGCCAGCGCTTCGACGTCACCCGCGAGCGCATCCGCCAGATCGAGGCGAAGGCGCTCCGCAAGCTGCGCTCGCCGCTCCGCGGCCGCGGCCTCCGGAGCTTCGTCGAGAACTAGCCGGCGCGCGGCGCCGCATCGTCTCACGGCCGGCCAGTCCGACGACTGGCCGGCCGTTCTGCTTACGGGATCGTGGAGCTCACTCCAGCGTGGCGACGACCTCGCCTTCCTGGACCGTCTGCCCCTCGGCCACCCGGATCTCTCGGACCACACCAGCGCGCGGAGCCTCGACGGGGATCTCCATCTTCATCGACTCCAGGATCAGGATCGGGTCCCCCGCTCCGACTGCGCTCCCCGCGCCGGCGACGACCTGGAACACCACGCCCGTGATGTGGGCGCGCACCTCTTCAGCCATGGTCAGAGAGCCCTCCCTCCAGGAACCGCGTGTGCACCGCCCCCGCCCGGAACGCCGGGCTGGCCAGGATCCGCCGGTGGAGAGGCACCGTGGTCTTCACCCCCTCGATCCGGTAGCGCCCGAGCGCGTCCGCGAGCCGCTCCAGCGCCTCGGCCCGGTCCCGCCCGGCGGCGATCAGCTTCGCCAGGAGCGGGTCGTAGTGGACGCTGACGACGCTGCCCGGCTCGACGCCGCACTCGTGACGTAGCCCAGGCCCCTCCGGCAGGTCGACGGCGGTGACGGTGCCGGGTGACGGCAGGAAATTCCGGTCCGGGTCCTCGGCGTAGATCCGGCACTCGATCGCCGCGCCCCGCGCCGCGACGTCCGACTGGGTCCAGCCGAGCCGCTCCCCGGCGGCGATCCGGAGCTGGGCCTCGACGAGGTCGAATCCGACGACCTCCTCGGTCACCGGATGCTCGACCTGGAGCCGCGCGTTCATCTCGAGGAAGTAGAAGTGGTCGCCCTCCACCAGGAACTCGACCGTCCCGGCGTTCCGGTACCCGGCCGCCACCGCGGCTCGCACGCCGGCCGCGTGGAGCCGGTCCCGGAGGTCCGCGTCGAGCCGGGGCGCCGGTGACTCCTCGACCAGTTTCTGGTGGCGCCGCTGGATCGAGCAGTCACGCTCGAGGAGATGGATCAGCGCCCCGTGCTCGTCACCCAGCAACTGGACCTCGATGTGCCGAGGGCGCTCGACGGCCCGCTCCACGTAGACCGCCGCGTCCCCGAAGGCCGCCTGGGTGCGCCGCGCCGCGGCGGCGAACGCTTGCTCGAACCGTTCCGGGCCTGAGACCAGCGCCATGCCGATCCCGCCCCCGCCGGCGGCGGCCTTCAGCATGACGGGATAGCCGATCGCGTCGGCGACCTCCCGGCCCGCTCCCGCGCTCCCGACGGGGCCGTCCGACCCGGGCAGCACCGGAACGCCGGCCCGGGCGACGATCCGGCGCGCCTCCGTCTTCTCGCCCATCGCCCGGAGCACCTCGGGCGGCGGGCCCACGAACGTGAGGCCGGCCTTCTGGCATGCTTCCGCGAACCGCCAGTTCTCCGACAGGAACCCGTAGCCGGGGTGGACGGCGTCCGCGCCCCCCTGCCGGGCGGCTCCGATCATGCGCTCGATCGAGAGGTAGCTCTCCCGCGCGGGCGCCGGCCCGATCGGCAGCGCGCGGTCCGCTGCCCGGACATGGAGCGCGTCGGCGTCGGCCTCGGAGTACACCGCGATCGCGCGGATCCCGAGCTTCCGGCAGGCGCGGATGATCCGGAGCGCGATCTCGCCCCGGTTCGCCACGAGGACCGCGTCGAACAGGATCAGACCTCCCCGGGACGGGACACGGGACGGGGCCCGCCGACCGGCGCGCCTTCCACCCGAGCGATCTCCGCCTCGTGGATGACCCAGCGGCCGGCGGCATCGGCGGCCCATCGAGCCTGCACCACGACAGTGATCGGGCCGACGAACTTCGTCTTGAAGATGTGATGGGCGCCGATCCGGGCGTGGGCGACCAGCTCGAATTCGCGGAAGTCCCGCCCGACGAGCCACTTCACGAGATCCGGCGGCGTGATCTCCGCGCCGGGCGCGAGATCCTCCCCCGCCCCGGCGTCGCGCCCGACGATGCGCCCGGCGTGGGCTCGCGCCGCCCGCTCGGGCTCCGTGCCTTCCTCACCCCGCCCCGGGCTCACGCCTCGCTCCCCGTCACCCCGCCGGAGGCGTCGAGCATGCCCCTGAGCTCCCGCTCCCAGGCCGTGACGCGCGCCTGATCGGCCGGGCTACGGGCGAGCTTCTCGATGAGCGCCGCCCCCTCCGCGAGGTGCCGCCGCTCGTCGGCGAGGCACCGCTCGAGGATGCGCCGCGTCGGCGGCTCGTACACGGGGTTGGCCCGTCCGAGATGGGCGTCGTACACGGCGACCAGATGCGGCTTGAGGACACGATACACGCCGGTCAGCCGCTCGACCGTCTCCCCCCAGCTTTCCCGCGCCTCGAGCGCGTCGAAGAAGCGCACGAACTCGGGACCGGGCGGCTCCGACACCTGCGCCGGGGCGCGGAGCTCGGGGAGGCGCTTGCCCCACTGATCCGCGTGCTGAGCGCAATCCCACACCTGGCGGCCGAGGAGCAGCTTCGCCGGCAGCTCGGGCGTGAGCGCGATCCACCCGGCCATCACGCGCATCATGCGCTCCTCCGCGTAGCGGTAGCGGCGGACGCAGCGGGCGGTGACCTCGACGCCGAGGTGGCCGGCCAGCTCCCGGCTGGGCTGGTCCGCGGACGAGGATGTAACCCCGGTCACGGGCTAGTAGACCGGACTGCGCTGCGTGCTCTTGACGAGCCGCTCGATCTCCTCGTCGGTGAAGCCGGCGAGCCTCCGGTACTCGGTCGCGATCGCGATGGGCACCTGGTCGGCCGGACCTTCCCGGCGCACGCCGCCGAGGTTGAACCGCTCGTCGATGGACTCCTGGAACTCGACCGCTTGCCGCCGCCGCTCCGGGTCGCCCTCGGTGAGCTTGTTCAGCCAGTACGAGCCCATGCGCACGTGGGTGATCTCGTCGGCCAGGACGTAGTCGACCGCCTGGGCGATGGTGGGATCCGGCAGGCGCCGGGCGATCTCCACCAGCTGGACGAACACGTCGCACGCGAGCCCTTCGAGCCCGCGGTTCACGCCCGCGACGCGGGCCGCGGCGTCTTCCGCGCAGGCGCAGCGCCAGAGGATCGTCGTCTCGGGGAACTCCCCGATGTAGCCGCCGAGATGCTCCAGCAGCCGGCTGAAGACCTCGACGTGGCGCGACTCGTCCCAGGTCTGCCGCGCCATGTCCATGGTGAACTCCCACGGCGCGTCGGGGAAGTCGTAGACGGTGCGGCCCGCGCCCTCCATCGCCTGGAGCTCCCCCACGAGGATCCCGTGAACGCGCTCGCGGATCGACTCGGTCGACGAGAGGTTCGGCATGATCGGCAAGCCCTGCTCGGTCCGGATCTCCCCGACCCGGCGGGCGCGCATCCGGACGAACCGGTCCTCGCGCGCCAGCTTGTCGTACGCGATCGGCCGCTCCATGCTGGAGATTCTATCCCGGGCGCGGTTCCCCCGGCAACGCTCTCCCGGTCGTCCCTCTCGAGGGTCGCCCCCCTCCAGGGTTCAGACGCGCTCCTTGAACTCGCGGCCGAGGAGCCCCTCCGGCCGGATGAGCAGGACGACGATGATCACCAGGAAAGCCAGCGTGTTCTTGAACTGGATCGTGAGGTACGCGCCGGTCAGGCTCTCGGCCACGCCCAGGATCACGCCGCCCAGGACGGCCCCGGGAAGGCTGTTGAGCCCGCCCAGGACGGCGGCGGCGAACCCCTTGAGGAACGGGTCGACCATGAAGAACGGGTCGAGGAGCAGCGCCGGAGCCAGGAAGACGCCCGCGAGGACGCCGAGGGCCGACGCCACCGCCCAGGCCATGGCGAGCACGCGCCGGGTCGGGATCCCCAGCGTCTGCGCGGCGGGCAGGTTCTCCGACGCCGCGCGCATCGCCAGGCCGAGACGCGTCCGCTGGACCAGCAGGTAGAGCAGGGCGCTCGCGACCACGCTGGCGGCGAACGTGCCGGCGCTCAGCTCGCTCACGAAGAGGGGCCCGAGCCGCCACGTCCTCGTGTCCGACAGTGGAAACGGGAGACGGTCCGGCTCCGCCCCCCACTTGTAGATGATGACGCCCTCGAAGATGAGGGCCAGGCCCAGGGTCAGGATCACCTGGCTCAGGAGAGTGGCGCCCTGGCGCTGGGCCGGCACGAGCACGAGGAAATAGAAGGCGACGGCGATCAGCGCGCCGGCGAGGATGGCCGCCGGAAACGCGACGGCGAACGGGAACCCCGACGTCAGGAGGGCGAAGGCCACGAAGGTGCCGAAGGTGGCAACCGCGCCGTGCGCGAAGTTGAGGACGCGGGTCGACCGGTAGATGAGCACGATTCCCAGGCCCACCAGCGCGTAGAGGCTGCCCGCCGAGAGACCGGCCAGCGCGTACTGGAGGAAGCGCGTCACGCGGTCACCGGAACGGCCACAGCTGGAAGTACAGGCGGGTCTTGAGCCACCGCCCGGCCAGCCCCAGCGGCTCGAAGACCAGCACCACGATGACCCCGGCGCCGAAGAGGACGGGCACCAGCCACCGGGTCTCGCTGAGGAGCGCCGGCACCAGGATCACGAACGCCGCGCCGAGGATCGACCCCTCGACCGAGGCCAGGCCGCCGACGATCACGGCGACGAACAGCGTGATCGACTCCGACAGGTTGAAGGTCTGGGGCTCGAGATGCCCGAGGAACAGCCCGTACAGCGCCCCCTGCACGCCCGTGTAGAACGACGAGACGGCGAATGCGAGCAGCTTGTACCGGGTGAGATTGACGCCCATGGCCTCGGCCGCGATGTCGCTGTCGCGGATGGCGACCCACGCCCGGCCGACGTACGAGGAGACCAGGTTGTACGTCGCCATGGTGAACACGAGGAGGATGGCGAGGTACGCGTAGTAGAGGAACACCTCCCGGGACACCCCCGCGGGGGGCGCCAGGCGCGGCACCGCCAGGCCGTTGCGCCCGCCCGAGATCCACTCCGAGCCGGCGACCACCTGATACGTCGCGACCCCGAACCCCAGCGTGGCAATCGCCAGGTACGGTCCCTTGAGCCGGAGTGACGGGAAGCCGACCACCACGCCGGCAAGGGCCGCCGCCGCGCCGCCGCCCGCCAGAGCGAGAGGGAGCGGTACCCCGGCGATGCGCAGATGGCCGAACGTGTAGGCCCCGATCGCCAGGAACCCCGCCTGGCCGAACGAGATCAGCCCGGTGTAGCCGATCAGGAGGTTCTGACCCATGACCCCGATCGCGGTGAGCCAGATGAGGCTCGCCCGCACCAGCCAGGCGGCGTCCGCGACGGCCGGCAGCGCGATCAGGGCCGCCACCAGTCCGCCGAGAAGGACACGCGACAGCGGCTTCCGGACGAACCGCAGGTCCTCGGCGTAGCTCTCGACGAGGTCCATGGGGTCAGACTTTGACTTCGGGACAGTTCATGCCGCAGCGCATCCCAAATGTCTCGAAGTCAAAGTCTGACCCCCGTTAGCGGTAGAGCGACTCGATGAGCTCGCCGTAGCGTCGCTCGACGTTCCGGCGCTTGACCTTCTTCGTGGGCGTCACGTCCCCCTCCTCCTCGTAGAAGCGGCGGGGCAGGAGGGCGAACCGCTTGATCGACTCGACCTGGGACAGCGTGCGGTTGACCTTGTCCACCTCCTCCTTGATCAGACGGTGGACATCGGGATGCTGGGTCAGGTCCGCGAACGTCGCGAATGGGATCCGGTGGTCCTGGGCGAACTGGACGACGACGTCCTCGTCGATCAGGATCAGCGCGACGAGATACTTGCGCCGATCCCCGATGACGACGGCGTCCTGTACGTACGGGCTGAACTTGAGCTTGTTCTCGATGTAGGTCGGGGTGACGTTCTTCCCGCCGGCGGTGATGATGATGTCCTTCTTCCGGTCCAGGATGCGGAGGTACCCGTCGTCCCAGGCTCCGACGTCCCCGGTGTGGAGCCATCCCTCCGGGTCGATCGTCTGCGCCGTCAGCTCGGGGTCCCTGAAGTACCCGGGGAACACGTGGGGCCCGCGCGTCAGGATCTCGCCGTCCGGGTCGAGCTCGACCTCGATCCCCGGGATCGGCTCGCCGACCGTCCCTACCCGGTCCCGTCCCTGGCGATTGGCCGTGATCACCCCGGTGGACTCGGTCTGGCCGTACACCTCGAGCAGCGGGACGCCGAGCGCATGGTAGAACTCGAACATCTCCGGCGCGGCCGGCGCCGCCGCCGACACCGCGATCCGTGTGCGCTCGAGACCCAGGCGGCGCTTCAGCGGATCGAGGACCGCGGCGCGGGCCATCCGGTAGGCGAGGCGGAGGCCGAGGCCGATGCGTCCCGTCCGCTCGGCCCGGGCGTGTCGCCGGCCCACGTCGACGGCGAGCCGGTACAGCCATCGCTTGAGCGGCGTCGAGTCGGCCATGCGCAGGTCGAGCGTCGAGGCCAGCTTCTCCCAGATCCTCGGAGGGCCCGCGAAGTAGGTCGGCGAGACCTCGCGCAGGTTCTGGAAGAGCGTGTCGACGCTCTCGGCGAAGCTCACGACGATCCCGAGACGGATCGGCCAGAACACCGACGTGAAGTTCTCGAAGATGTGCGCGAACGGGAGATACGACACGACGTCGTCGTCCGGCTCGAGCGACAGGGACCGGGAGACCGACTCGATCGCCCACAGCACGTTCCGGTGCGAGAGCATCGCCCCCTTGGGCGGCCCCGTCGTCCCCGAGGTGTAGATGATCATCGCGACGTCGTGCGCGTCCGTCCCGGCGAGCGTCGCATCGAGCCGCTCCGGGCTCCTCTCCAGGAACGCCTGCCCCTGCTTCACGAAGTCCTCGAAGAAGCTCACGCGCTCGTCGGTGAATCCCCAGAGCCCCTTGCCGTCCCAGACGACGATCCGCTCCACCGCCGTCTCGCCGACGACCGTGAGGACCTTCTCGAGCTGCTCCTCGTTGTCGAGGAAGAGATACCGGGCCCCCGAGTGCTGGAGGAGGTATCTCACCTGCTCGGGGGACGACGTGGCGTAGATCCCGCACGTCGCGCCGCCCGCCGCCATCGTGCCCACGTGGCAGTAGAGCCACTCGGGCCGGTTGTCGCCGAGGATGGCGACTCGCTCCCCGCGGGCCAGACCCGATGCCAGGAGGCCGCCGGCCACCCGCCGGACCGCCTGTCCATACTCGTCCCAGGACACGCGCTGCCAGATGCCGTAGACCTTGTGACGGATCGCGAGCGCGGTCCCCCGTGCCCGCGCCTGCGCGAAGAAGAGCTCGGGGAGCGTGCGTCCCGCCGGTGTGATCGTCTCCATCACCATCGCCTCCGCTTCCGGTAGAGCCGCCACCCTCTGGGCGAGGCGGTGTCCGCCCCGCCCACCCCGAGGTACACCTCGCGCACGTCCGGGTTCTCGGCGAGCTCCGACGCCGGCCCCTGGAGCACGATCCGGCCCGACTCGAGGATCGCCGCATGGCGCGCGATCCGGAGGGCGAGCCGGGCGTTCTGCTCCACCAGGAGGATCGTCGTGCCGCGCCCGCTGATCACCGTCAGAGCCTCGAACACCGTCTTCGCGATCTGAGGCGCCAGGCCGAGCGACGGCTCGTCCAGCATGAGGAGCCGCGGTCGCCGCAGCATCGCCCGGGCGAGGGCGAGCATCTGTTGCTCGCCGCCCGACAAGGTCTCCGCGTGCTGACGCGTCCGCTCGCGAAGGATCGGGAACATGCCGTAGACGAACTCGAGGTCCGCGCCGATCGCGGCGTCGCGGCGCCCCCACAGCCCGAGGCGGAGGTTCTCCTCGACCGTCAGCTCCCGGAAGAGCCCCCGGTCCTCCGCCACGTACACGATCCCGAGGTTCGCGATCCTCTCCGGAGGCCGCCGGTCGATCGCCTGTCCGGCGAACTGGATCTCGCCCTTCTTGGGCTGATCCTTCAGCAGGCCCGCGATGGTCCGGAGCAACGTGGTCTTCCCCGCGCCGTTGGGGCCGAGCACCGCAAAGACCTCGCCGGCCTGGATCTCGAGCGACACGCCCATGAGCGCGTAGATGCGGTCGAAGTAGAGCGTCTCGATGCTCGAGACGGACAGGAGAGGGTGGGCCGCCTCCGTCGAGGACGTCCCCCGCGCGCGATCGTCGCCCTCCCCGCGAAGCGCCCCGCTCATGTCAGTCGCCGAGATACGCCCGGACCACCTCGGGCGCGCGCTGGACCTCGGTGGGCGTCCCCTCCGCGATCTTGACGCCGTGGTCGAGCGCCACCATGCGCCCGGCCAGGCGCGACGCCACCCGAAGGTCGTGCTCGACGAGCAGCACGGTGATCCCGAGCCGCCCGCGCAGCTCGTGCACCCAGTAGGCGAACTCCTCCTTCTCCTCGGCGGTCAGCCCCGCGACCGGCTCGTCGAGCAAGAGGAGCTGGGGCTCGGTGGCGAGCGCCCGCGCCAGCTCCACGCGCTTCTGGACCCCGTACGAGCAGTCCGCCACCCGGCTCTTCCGGTACGGCTGGAGGTTCAGGAAGTCGATCAGCTCTTCACACTTCCGGCGGTGGTGGATCTCCTCGCCGCGCCGCCGGAGAACCGCCGCGAGGAAGCGGCGCTTGAAGTGACGATGCCGGCCCAGCAGCATGTTGTCCAGCACGGACATGTTATGGAAGAGCCGGAGGTTCTGGAAGGTGCGCGCCACCCCCCGCTGCGTCACCCCGTCGGGCGAAATGCCGAGGAGGCTCTCCCCGCGAAGCGTGATGGTGCCCGTGTCGGGGCGGTAGATGCCCGTGATGCAGTTGAACAGCGACGTCTTGCCCGATCCGTTCGGCCCGATGACCGCCAGGGTCTCTCCCTCGGCCAACGACACGTCGACGCTCGCGAGGGCCCGGATGCCCCCGAAGCTCAGCGACAGCCCTCGCACCTCCAGGAGAGTCGCCATCGTGGGCGCGGCCTGGAGGGGGCGCCGCCCCCTCCAGGCGGGCGCGAAGGGGCTAGAACAGGGGCGAGAAGGTCTGAAACTCCGTGATCGGCTCGAACGACTGATCGGCCGCCTTCTTCGCCCGGTACATGCGCACGGTGTTCAGGCCGTGGTGCCGCCCCGGTCCGAACGTGATCGGAGCCCACTTGAGCCCTTCGGGCACCCAGTTCCGGATGCCTTCCATGGCCTCGACGTAGCCCTCACGGGTCAGGTTCCGCCCCGCTCGCTTGAGCCCCTCGACCGCCGTCGCCATGGCGATCCCGCCGGCCAGCGCGAAGCTCTCCCGGCCCTTGAGCTTCTCGTCCTGCTTGATCAGCGCCTGGACGAGCTTCACCGACTCGGGGTCCGTCGGCGAGGGAATGTTCCCGTTGTAGTAGACGCCCTCCCACAGCTCGCCCAGGAGCCGGAACATGATCTGGTGGTCGCCGTAGGGGAAGGGCGCGAAGATCTGCGGCTTGTACCCGACCTTGGCCATCTCCTTGATGAGATTCGCGCCCGCCGTCACGGTCCCGACCGGGATCACGACGTCGGCGCCGGAGTCCCGGATCTTCAGGGCGTGCGTCCCCAGCTCCCGGTCCTGGACTTCGTGCGGCACCTCGGCGGCCAGCGCCACCTTCCCGCCCAGCGCCTGGACCGCGCGCTTGACCCCTTCGACGTACCCCTTCCCGAAGTCGTCGTTCTGGTAGAAGATCGCGACCTTCTTCGCGTTGACGATCTTGGCCGCCTGCTGGACGATGAACTCGCCCTCGTCGACGTAGTTCGTGTAGATGGCGAACACGTAGCGCAGCTTGTCCTTGGGCTGCTTCGCCCAGATCAGCGGGTCCCCGTATGGATAGATGGTGGGGACCTTCGCCTCGGCGACGACGTCCTTGTTGGCGTTCATCACCGCGGAGCCGAGAAGCCCCACGATGGCGAACACGCTGTCCTTCATTTCCGTGACGTTCGCGACAGCCCGGCCCGGGACGTAGCCGTCGTCCTTCATCACGACCCGGAGCTTCCGTCCGTGGACGCCGCCCTGCTCGTTGACGTGCTTGGCCCAGGCCTCGGCCGCGAGCCCCGTGGTGCCCCACGCTGCCGCGGGACCCGAGAGCGGCGTCGTGATGCCGAGGACGATCTCGGTGTCGGTCAAGCCCGGCGTCTTCGCCTGGGCGAAGGCCGACGTCACGGAGAGGAGCAGGGCCAGGAGTGACACGCCCAGCGCCTTGACGATCATGGGACCCTCCTCGTTGAGGGGTGAGGGATCGCGGTCAACCGTAGGGGGATTATAGGTGGCCGGTCCCCGGCTGTCACCGTTCGTCTCGCGGGGCGCGACCCCGATTCGAAGCCGGCACGCTACCGCCCCGGGCGGCGTCGCCGGGCGCTCCCGAGGAGGCTCCCGCGGACCAGGGCGGACGGGCCGAATCGGGTCCGCACCTCGTCGGTGACCCGTCCCAGCCGGTCGGCCCGGTCCCCCCGCTCGAACAGCGCCAGCTGATGCGGGTCGCCCGCGCCCACGAGCCCGGAAACGGAGAGGCCGATCAGCCGGACCGGCTGGGCCCGGGGGATCTTCGAGAACGCGGTCCAGGCCCGGCGGAAGATCTCCCCCGCGTCGGCGGTGGGCGACTCGCCCGTCCCCCGCCGGGTCAGCGTGTGGAAGTCCGCGAACCGGAGCTTGAGGGTGACGGTGCGGCCGCGGAGTCCGCCCGATCGGAGCTCGGCCGCCACCCGGTCCGCCTGAGCGAGGAGCGTCGCACGGAGACGCCCGACGTCGCGCGTGTCCCGGCCGAAGGTCTCCTCCGCCCCGACGGATTTGGGATCGTGCCACGGCACGACCGGGCGCTCGTCGATTCCCTGGGACAGCGCCCAGAGGTGCGCGCCCGAGGCGCCCAGGCGCCCCTCGAGGCGCGACCGCCCCAGCCGCGTCAGGTCACCGATCGTGCGAGCGCCCAGCGCGGCGAGCTCGCCCTCCGCCGACGGGCCCACTCCCCAGAGGCGCCGGAGCGGCAGGTCGCGCAGAAATGCCGCTTCCTGGCCGGGGTCGACCACGACCAGGCCGTCGGGCTTCTCCAGGTCCGAGGCGATCTTCGCGACGAACTTGTTCGGCGCGACGCCCGCCGACGCCGTCAGGCCCACCTCGCTCCGGATCCGCGCCTTGATGCGGCGCGCGATCTCCGGCCCGGAGCCGTGGAGCGACAGAGAGGCGGTCACGTCGAGAAACGCCTCGTCCAGGGACAAGGGCTCGACCAGCGGCGTGAAGTCGGCCAGGATCGCCATGATGCGCTCGGACTCCCGCGCGTACTTGTCCATGTCCACGGGCAGGAAGGCGGCCGCCGGGCACAGGCGATACGCGCGCCCGATGGGCATGGCCGAGTGGATCCCGAATCGCCGCGCTTCGTAGGAAGCGGCCGAGACCACGCCCCGGCCGCGGGGATCGGCGCCGACCACGACGGGACGCCCGGAGAGCTCGGGCCGGTCGCGCTGCTCCACGGACGCGTAGAACGCGTCCATGTCGACGTGGAGCACGACCCGCGAGACGGGCGCCTCGCGCGCAGCCGCTCGGCGGCCGCGGGTCAGCTCGTGGCGGGGCGGGGCGCCCGAGGTCCCCGGCACGTCGAGGGAGACCGCCCGGACGACGTCACGGCGAGCGGCGGCCGGGCCGACGGGTCACGGGCGCGCGTCGGGCTCGACCGCCTGGTCGAGGGCGCGACGCAGGGTCTGGACCTCCGACTCCAGCGCGTGGATGCGGTCGAGCATCTGCTCGATCGACCTCGTCAGGGGATCGGGCAGGTCGGCGTGCTCGAGATCGACGGGGAACCCGACGCGCTGGCCGTCACGGTAGATGACCTTGCCGGGCACGCCCACCACGACGGAGTCCGGGGGCACCTCGGCCACGACCACCGAGCCGGCCCCGATGCGAGCCCCGGCCCCGACGGTGATGGCTCCGATGATCGCCGCGCCGGTGCCCACGACCACGTTCCGCTCCAGCGTCGGATGGCGCTTCTCGCGCTTCAGGCTCGTGCCCCCCAGCGTGACACCCTGGTAGAGCGTGACGTCGTCACCAACCTCCGCGGTCTCGCCCATCACGACGCCCATGCCGTGGTCGATGAAGACCCCCTGCCCGATGCGCGCGCCGGGGTGGATCTCGATCCCCGTCAGGAACCGCGAGACGTGCGACACGAAGCGGGCCGTCACCAGCCACCCCGCACCCCACAGCCGGTGCGCCAGCCGGTGGAACGCGAGCGCGTGCACACCGGGGTAGCAGAGCACCACCTCCAGGCGGCTCCGCGCCGCCGGGTCGCGCGCCATGGCCGCCGCCACGTCCCGACGAATCGACTCAAGCATGGCTCGTCTCCCGCCGCGCCTCGCTGTACATCGTAACCCGGGCGGGCCCTCGAGCCCGCTCTCCCTGTCAGGCGGCCCCGGCGGGCGACAGAGCGCGGATCCGCTGGACGGCCGGCGGCAGGACCTCGAGCACGTAGTCCACGTCCTCCCGGGTCGTACCCCCGCCGAGCGAGGTCCGGACCGCTCCCAGCGCCCAGTCCGCCGGAATACCCATGGCCGTGATCACGTAGGAGGGCTCGAGGCTCCCCGACGTGCAGGCCGAGCCCGCCGAGACGCCGATCCCCTTGAGGTCGAGCGCCAGGATCAGGGACTCCGCCTCGAGGCCGCGGAAGCTCATGTTGAGCGTGCCGGGAAGCCGCCGCGTTGGGTGGCCGTTCAGACGAACGTCGGGCACGACTCGCCGCACGCCCTCCCACAGCCGGTCGCGCAGCGCCGACACCCGCTCCGCCTCCTCCGCCATGTACCGGGCCCGCAGCTCGACCGCCTTGCCGAAGCCCACGATCGCCGGCACGTTCTCGGTGCCCGCCCGTCGCCGGCGCTCGTGATCCCCGCCGTGCTGGACGGACACCATCCGGGTGCCCTTCCGGACGTAGAGCGCGCCGATGCCCTTCGGACCGTAGATCTTGTGGGACGACATCGAGAGGAGCGAGATCCCGGTCTCACGCACCGACAGGGGCAGCTTGCCGAAGGTCTGGACCGCGTCGGTGTGGAGGGGGATGCTCCGCTCCGCCGCGATGCGCCCGATCTCCTTGATGGGCATCACGGTGCCGGACTCGCTGTTCGCCGACTGGATGGAGATCAGGATCGTGTCGGGACGCAGCGCGCGGCGCACGTCGTCCGGATCCACCAGGCCGTCACCGTCGACCGGCAGGTACGTCACGCCGTGGCCAGCCTGCTCCAGCGCCTGGCAGGTCCGCAGGACCGCGTGGTGCTCGACCTGGGTCGTCACCACGTGGCCCCCGGGCCGGGCGCCGGCGACACCCTTGACGGCCAGGTTGTCCGATTCCGTGCCGCCGGAGGTGAACACGATCTCCTCCGGCGTGACCCCGAGGAAGCCCGCGATGGTCTCACGAGCCGTGTCGATGCCGTCCCGCGCCTCCCGTCCGAACCCGTGAATGCTCGAGGCATTGCCGAAACGCTCCGAGAAGTAGGGCAGCATCGCCGCCAGAACATCGGGGTGAACCGGCGTCGAGGCGTTGTGATCGAGATAGACGCGTCGCATGACGTTCCTCACCTCGTGGCGCGGCCGGCACGCGGGCGCGCGAGCGCCTGCGAGAGGCGCCGCGCGTTGACAGGGTGCCGGCCGGATGTTAGCGTTGGCGCGCAATGAGCGGAGAGGTCGCGAGCCAGAATCTGCGCGGCCGCAAGCTCGGGATGCTCCTCTCCACCGACCCGCGGCACCCCAACCTCGGCACCGGCCTGGGGCTCGCCCGGGCGGCTCTGGACCGGGGCGTGGACCTCTACCTCTACTTGGTCGACGACGGCGTCCGAAACATCGACGACGAGCGCATCCTCGAGCTCGGCCGCCGCGGCGCGAAGCTCTTCGTGTGCGCCTACGGCTGTCAGCGACGGCGCCTGCCCATCACGGACAAGGCGACGTACTGCGGCCTCGTCGTCCTGACCGATCTCATCAACGGCACCGAGCGCTTCGTCGCGCTCAACTGACCGGGTTCGGGAACCCGCCTCCCTCGAGCCATGATCGAGACCGGAATCCCCGTCCTCGTCGCCGTCTCGGTGGACCCCGAAGCGTCGCACCGGGCGAACGAGGCCGTGCGCATCGCGCTCGGGATCCTCGCGGGAGAGAACGCCGTCACGATCGCGCTCGTGGGTGCCGGCGCGAAGGTGCTCGACGCCGACGTCGAGGACTACGTGGACGGGGAGGACCTCCTGAGGCACCTGGGCACGCTGGGGAAACTCGGCCAGATGTTCCACGTCGAGCGAAGCGCGATCCGCTCGGGCGGCGGCTGGAACCCGCTCGGTCTCAAGGTGGTGCCGATCGACCGCGCGGATCTCGCCGGCCTCCTGGCCGGGAGCCGGCGGGCGCTTCTGTTCTGAGCCGCCATGCCTCACGTGCTCCACCTGATCAAGGACCCGGGAAACGCCTTGGCGCTCGAGGTGCTGCGCGCCCAGGCGGCCGACCCGAGCACACAGCTCACGGTGGTGCTCATGCACGACGCCGTCCGTCTCGCCGAGCCGCTGCCGGGTCAGGTCTACCGTCTCCGCGACGGTCATCGAGACCTCCCGGAAACCGACTCCTCAGCGATAGGCGCGATGGGCGCGATCGGGCCCTCGGAGCTCCTCGACCTCATCTTCGCAGCCGACTCAGTCGTCACCTGGTAGCTCGGCGTCGCCCGCCCCTTCGCGGGCGGCGCGATACTCCTCGAGCCACGCCATCTGGATGGCCTCGAGCTTGCCCTCGGTCGAGGCCTTCGCGTCGTCGACGAACCCCGGCAGCTCGGTGACCCACCGGTGGAGATCCGTGAACCGCACGGTGAGCGGGTCTGTCTCCGGATGCCGCTCGGCGAGCGCGATCGCGATGTCCTCGGCGTCCTGCCACGTCAGCGCCATAGATCCCTCCGTCACTCGATGACGTCGACGACCACGTCACCCTGCACGATCGCCTGGCAGCCGAGCCGGGAGTGGAGGGTCAGCCCCTGGGCCGTGTCGAGGCGATCCTCCTCGTCCTGCTCCAGGGGCGAGAGGTTCTCCTCGCCCTGCCGGACGACGACGTGGCACGTCGTGCACGCGCAGTTGCCTCCGCAGTTGTGGTCCAAACGGATTCCGTGGTGCAGCGCGATGTCCAGGAGCGATCCCGGCTTGCCGTGGTCGCCGTACGGGAAATCCTTGTCGTCGACCTCGACGGTGACGTTGGCCGGTTGGAAGGTGACGCGGTAGCGGGCCATCGGTCAGCGCTCTCCCGCCGGGAGGTCGGCGACCCGCCGCTCCCGGAGCGTCTCGCGGAGCGCCGAGTCCATCAGACGCTCGGCCAGCTGCTGCGTCTCTTCGTTCACGCGGCTCGTGGCCTCCCGGATCGCTCCGGCGTCCTCGCCCGCGCGGGCGCCCGCCAGCGCCGCCACGGCCTGGCGGATCCGCTCGGACTCCTCGGCGCCGAGGAAGCCCGCCCCCTGCACCAGCGCCTTCTCGGTCGCGCGCAGCACGGTGTCCGCTTCGTTCCGGGCGTCGATCAGGCCGCGCGCCCGGACGTCCGCCTCGGCGTGCTCGAGCGACTCGTCGATCATCCGCTCGACCTCGGCCTCGCTCAGCCCGTAGGTCGGCCTGACCTCGACGGACGCCTCGGTGCCGCTCCGGACCTCCTTCGCCCGCACGCTCAGGATCCCGTTCGCGTCGATCAGGAAGGTCACCTCGATGCGCGGCAGCCCGGCCGGCATGGGCGGGATGCCCGAGAGGTCGAACCGGGCCAGGCTCCGGTTGTCCTTGGCGAGATCACGCTCCCCCTGGACCACGTGCATGTCCACGACCGACTGTCCGTCGACCGAGGTCGTGAACGACTCGTTGGCCGACGTCGGGATCGTCGTGTTGCGGGGGATCAGGACGCCCACCGCGCCCCCGAGCGTCTCGATCCCCAGCGACAGCGGCGTCACGTCGAGCAGGAGCACGTGGGTCGTCCCGCCGGCGAGGATGTCCGCCTGGACGGCGGCCCCGAGCGCCACGACCTCGTCGGGATTCAGCTCGGAGTGGGGCGTCCGCCCGAACAGCTCCTCGACACGGCGCCGCACGAGCGGCGTCCGGGTGGCGCCGCCGACGAGCACGACCTCGTCCAGCTGCTCCGCGGACAGGCCCGAGTCGGCGATGGCCGCGCGGCACGGAGGGAGCGTCCGGTTCACGATGGGCGCGATGACCGACTCCAGCTCCGTCCGCGTCAGCTCCCGGCGGTACGTCAGCCCGTGCTGCGGCAGAGGCAGCGTGAAGACCGTCCGCTCCTCCCCCGACAGGAGGACACGAGCCGCCTCGACGCCCAGGCGGATCTCCTGCAGCGTGTCGGCCTCGCCGGCCACGTCGACCCCGTGCCGCGCCCGGAGCTCGCCCATCACCAGGTCGACGAGCGCCCGGTCGAAGTCGTCGCCGCCGAGGTGGGTGTCGCCGTTGGTCGCGAGCACCTCGAAGACGCCGTCCTTGACCTTGAGGATCGAGACGTCGAAGGTGCCGCCGCCGAGATCGTAGACGGCGATCACGCCCTCCTTGCGCCGCTGGAGACCGTACGCCAGGCACGCGGCCGTCGGCTCGTTGACGATCCGGAGCACGTCCAGGCCGGCGATCCGTCCCGCGTCCTTCGTCGCCTGCCGCTGGGCGTCGTTGAAGTACGCGGGAACCGTGATGACCGCCTTCTCCACGGGGCGGCCGAGGTGCCGCTCGGCGCGCGCCTTCAGCTCCCGGAGGATCAGGGCCGAGATCTCGGGCGGCGTGAGCTCGCGCTCGCCGATCCGGATGCGCACGATCTCCTGGCTCGGGGTGACGTGGAAGGGAAAGTAGCGGAGCTCTTCCCGCACGTCCTCGAACCCCCTGCCCATGAAGCGCTTGACCGAGTACACGGCGCGCTCGGCCTGCCGCACGAGCATCCGGCGGGCCGCGTCGCCCACGACGGGGCCGGCCGCACCGAACGCCACCACGGACGGCAGGAGCCCGCGGCCCTCGGCGTCCCTGATCACCTGAGGCACGCCCCGGTCCATGTACGCGACCAGGCTGTTGGTGGTCCCGAGGTCGATCCCGACGACAAGCTCTGGCAGCTCCGGGAGCCCTGGCGTCTCGGTCTGGCCCGACTCCCGCGGCCGTGCCGCCGGTGTCACGCCGATCGTCGAATCCGTCATCAGTCCGTCGGCCCTCCATCTGTTTGGACGGCGAGCGCGGCGCCCAGGTCGCGGAGGACCGTCCTCAGGTACGCCCGGGTGGCGAGGATGTCCCGCATCCGGCCGAGCAGGCGTCGCCGCGTCGCGGCGTCCCCCGCATCCCACTCGGGGAAGCACGCGGCCAGCTCCGTCTCCGCGCCGGCGCGGCGGGCCTCGAGCTCCGTTCGCGCCCCTTCGAGGCGGGCGCGGAGCGCCGGGGCCTCGTCCGGCCCGGCCGTGCGGAGCTCCATGCGCGCCTCCTGGAGCTCGAGGATCTCCTCGAACAGGTCGGCCGGCGGCTTGGCCTGGCCAGCGGTGCCGAGCGCCATGCCCTCCTGCTCCAGGAGGCACTCCACCCGGCTCACCGGATCGCGGAGCGCGCGGTAGGCCGCGTTCACGGCGGCCGAGGCATCGAGGCTGACCGCCTGCTCCTCGGCGGACCGGAGGCGGAAGTAGTCCGGATGGAGCCGCCGGTTGAGCCCGTGGAAGCGCCGCTCGAGATCGGCTCGGTCGAGGTGGAGCCGCCGCTCGAGTCCGAGCACCGCCCAGTGGTCGCTCCCGGCGGGAAAGGGCTGAAGCCGGCCGCACTCGGGGCAGACGTCCCCCGCCGGCGCGGTCCCGCCGCAGCCCCAGCACTTCGGTCCCACCCGCTCGCTCGTCGCCTCTACCACCAATCGCCCCTCAAAGACCAACCGGGCCTCGAACGAGGCCCGGTCACGTCGTTGGCTCCATCTCGACTCAGGTCGGGATACCGATCGCCCCGCCCCCGTGACTCGGCCTCAGGCCGTGAACGACGTGCCGCAGCCGCAGCTCGACTTCGCGTTGGGATTCACGAACGTGAAACCGCCGGTCAGCCCCTGGGTGACGAAGTCCAGCGTCGTCCCGTTCAGGTACAGGTAGCTCTTCACGTCCACGACCACCTTGACCCCGTCGACCTCGAACTGCTTGTCGTGCTTCCTGAGCTCGGAGTCGAACTGGAGGTCGTAGGTCATGCCCGAGCAGCCGCCCCCCCGCACACCCATGCGCAGGAAGGCGTTCTCCAGCTTCTGGGTCGTCATGAGCTCCCTGACCCGGCTGACCGCCGTCGGCGTCATCGAGACCGCCATGCTCGCTCGTCCTCCTTCCTGCTCCCCGTTACGTCTGGGCCTGAGCCGCCGCCTGCTTTTCGGCCCACTTCTCCTGGAAGTCGCGGATGGCCGCCTTGATCGCGTCCTCCGCCAGGACCGAGCAATGGATCTTGACGGGCGGCAGCCGGAGCTCGTTCACGATGTCCGTGTTCTTGATCTTCAGCGCGTCGTCGACGCTCTTGCCCTTGAGCCACTCGGTGGCCAGGCTCGAGCTCGCGATCGCGGAGCCGCAGCCGAAGGTCTTGAACTTGGCGTCCTCGATGACGCCGGTGTCCAGGTTGACCTTGATCTGCAGCTTCATCACGTCGCCGCACTCGGGTGCGCCGACGAGCCCCGTCCCCAGGCCGGGGGTGTCCTTCCCGAACGACCCGACGTTCCGGGGATTGCTGTAGTGATCGATGACCTTGTCGCTGTAGGCCATGGTCGAAGTGTCCTCCTTACTCGGCCTTCCAATGGATGGACTTGATGTCGACGCCTTCCTTCGCCAGCTCGTAGAGCGGCGACATGTCCCGGAGCCGCTTGACGACGTCGATCGTCCGGTCCGCCACGAAATCCACTTCCTCGACCGTCGTGAACCGGTGCAGCCCGTACCGGATCGAGGAGTGCGCGAGGTCGGCGCCCACACCGAGAGCCTGGATGACGTACGACGGCTCCAGGGTGGACGACGTGCATGCCGACCCGGACGACAGCGCGACCTCCTTGTTCAGCCCCATCAGGATCGACTCGCCCTCCACGTAGGCGAACGAGATGTTGAGCGTGTGCGGCAGCCGCCGCTCCGGGTGGCCGTTCAGGTACGCCTCGTCCACGGACGAGAGGATCCGGTCTTGCAGCCGGTCCCGGAGCTGACCCAGATGCACCGACTCCTCGGGCATGATCTCGCGGCAGATCTCCGCTGCCCGGCCGAAACCCACCGCCAGCGGCACCGGCACCGTGCCGGAGCGCGCGCCCCGCTCGTGCCCGCCGCCGTCGATCATCGGCGCGATCCGGACCCGCGGGTTGCGCCGCCGCACATACAGGGCGCCGATGCCCTTCGGGCCGTAGATCTTGTGGGCGGTGCAGGACAGGAGGTCGATGTTCATCTTCTCGACGTCGACCGGAATCTTGCCGACCGCCTCCGTCGCATCCGTGTGGAAGAGAACCCCGCGCTCCTTGGCGACCTTGCCGAGCTCGGCAACGGCCTGGATCGTCCCGATCTCGTTGTTGGCGAACATGATCGAGACGAGGATGGTCTGGTCGGTGATGGCCTTGCGCACCGCGTCGGGATCGACCACGCCTTGGGGGTCCACCGGCAGGTACGTCACCCGGGCCAACCCCTGCTTCTCGAGACGCCGGCACGGATCCAGGATCGCGCGCTGCTCCGTGGCCACCGTGACGATGTGATTGCCCTTCTCCCGGTACATCTCGACGACACCCTTGATGGCCAGGTTGTCGGCTTCGGTCCCCCCGGAGGTCCACACGAGCTCCTTGGGGTCCCGGGCTCCGATCAGCCGGGCCAGCTGCTCGCGCGCCCGCTCCATGCCAGACTCGGCTTCCCAGCCGAAGGAGTGATTGCGGCTGCCGGGATGCCCGAACCTCTCGGAGAAGTACGGGATCATCGCCTCGAGCACCCGCGGATCGACGGGCGTCGTCGAGTTGCTGTCCATGAAGATCGGGAACTTCACTGCCATGGGCGCCGTCTCCTCAGTTCCGGGTCGCGGCGAGCGCCGGCGCGACGGCCAGCGGCTCGTTCAGGGAATTCATCTCCTCCAGGGTCATCGTCTCCAGGACCCGCTCGATGCTGCTCTGGATCGCCCAGACGGGGCGCCGGATGTTGCAGCGCTCGAGCTGCGGGCACTTCATCGCCCGGTAGCAGTTCACGAGGCCGAGGGGCCCCTCGATCGCCCGGAGCACCTCGCTCACGCGGATCTGCCCGGGGTCCCGCGCGAGAACGTAGCCCCCCTTGGGCCCGTTCACGCTGGCGATCAGCTTGCCCTTGGCGAGGCGCTGGAGGATCTTCGCCAGGAGCTCCGCCGGGATCGTGAGGTCCTCGGCGATCCGCTTGGTGCTGACCACGCCGTCGTGCTGATGGAAGGCGATGTAGTGCACCGCCATGAGCCCGTAGTCAGCTTTCTTGCTCAGCTTTAACACCGACCCCTCCGATCGCCGACCGAAATGGTCGGACTTAAAGGTGCCACGCCGATCGGGGCCTGTCAAGGTCGAAACCCTCAGGAACGGTTGGGGTTAGCTGCCCTCCGACGTGGGCCCGGACTCGGGACCCTGGCGGGCTGGCCTTTTGACGCCCCCTCTCGGGAACGTCAGTCGGTGGACGGCTGAGAGGAGGGCTCCGTCACGTTGCCGGGGCTGGCAACAGTGCCCCGGAGCTCGCTCCGGGGGGGGGGAACGTCAGCCGCTCGGGGTGTCCAGCGAGCCGGCCTCCCGGAGGATTCTGGCCGCCTCCTCGGGAAGCATGTCGGTCACCGCGATCCCGGCCACCGCGGTCGCGCGCTCCGGGTGCACCAGGATCTCCAGGTGCCAGTGGTAGTCGCGCTCGATCGTGTCCCACTCCCCCTGGACGATCTTGACCGCGAGGTTCGGGGAGGTGTGGAGCGTGAGCTCGTAGGACGGGTCCCCGATCCCCTTGATCAGAAGCCCGGCCAGGCTCTTCAGCATCCGCGCGAGGTCGGCGACTTCCTCGGGCGTGATCTCCTCGAAGGCCGAAGCGTGACGCCGGGGCAGGACCCGGACCTCGAAGGGCACCCGGGCCGCATAGGGCACGAACGCGGCGAAGTGAGGGGTGACCTGGATCACGCGGTCACCGCTGGCGATCTCCTCCCGGATCGTGTCGCAGAACACGCACCGCCGCTTGTAGGCGTAGTACTCCCGGGCCTGGGTCAGCTCGTGGCGGAGGTCGTCGAAGACGATCGGCGCCGCCAGGATGCGCGAGTATGGATGGCGGATCCGGGAGCCGGGCTTGCCGTGCCGGCGTGTCACGACCACGTTTCGAATCTTCAGGTCCCGCTTGAGGTCCCTCACGCGATCCCGGTACATCCACAGCACACGCTCGACCTGCACCTCGTCAGCGCTGTCGAGCGTCATCCCGTGGTCCGGGCTCTCCACCACGATCTCGCTGGCGCCCCGCGTCGAGATGCGGTCGAACATCCCGATCCCCTCGCGGACCATCTCCTCCTCGATGACGAAGTACGGCTCCCGCTCCGGGAAGACCCGGACCTCCCAGCCTGACCCGTTCGAGGCGCCCGCCGGCGGACGGTACGAGGCGATCTCCGGGGGCGTCAGGCGCTCGTTCCCCGGGCAAAAAGGACATGGTCCCGGGTCAGAATCCCGCTGGTCGCCCCCGTGCGGGCGGACGAGCACCCACTTCCCGGTCGCCGGATCTTTTCTCAGCTCACCGCGCATCGACGCCAGGCCCTCCGGGTGCGGTTAAAAAAAGCTAATGACTACGACAGGATACGTGGCCGTTCTCGACGATGTCAAGAAACCTGTCGCTCAGCCAACCCGAGTCCGCCCCTTGTCGCCCGGCAGATCCCGGTTCCACTAGCCGGAGGAGCTTGCAGAAGGCGTGCCCGTCACCTCCTGGATCGCCCGCCACACCCGCTCTGGTGTGGCCGGCATGTCCAGATGCCGGACGCCCAGGGCGGCGAGCGCATCGAGCACGGCGTTCATCACCACCGGCAACGCTCCGACGGTACCCGCCTCCCCTGCCCCCTTGGCCCCGAGGGGATTGAGCTCCGTCGGGACGGGGTTGCTGCCAATGATCATCTCGGGGAGGGTGTCGGCGCGCGGGATCGCGTACTCCATGAACGAAGCGGTCAGGAGCTGGCCGGATTCCCGGTCGTACACGACTTCCTCCATGAGCGCCTGCCCCGCGCCCTGCGCCACGCCGCCGTGAATCTGACCCTCGAGCGTCAGAGGATTGACGACGGTGCCGACGTCGTCGACCACCACGTAGCGGGCGAGCGCGACGGCGCCCGTGTCGGGATCGACCTCTACCTCGGCGACGTGACAGCCGTTCGGCCAGGTGTCCTGCCGCGGGACGAAGGTCCCCGTCTCGTAGAGACCCGGCTCGAGGCCGGAAGGCAGCTGGGCCGGCTGGAAGGCCGCGCGAGCGACCTCCGTGATGGCGATCCCGCGGTCGGTCCCCGCCACCCGGAACCGGCCGTCGCCGAACACGATGTCCGCCTCGGCCGCCTCCAGGAGGTGCGCGGCGATGCGCTTCCCCTTGGCGATCACCTTGTCGGCGGCCAGCCAGAGCGCCGAGCCCCCGACCACCGTCGACCGGGATCCCATGGTCCCCGTGCCGAACGCGACACGGTCGGTGTCCCCGTCGATGTACCGGACCGTGGCCGGATCGAGTCCGAGCCGGTCGTGGAGCACCTGCTTGAACATGGTCTCGTGGCCCTGTCCCTGGCTCTTGGTGCCCATGAGCAGCGTGGCGCCTCCGCTCGGATCGAACCTGATCTCGGCGAACTCGGGCTGGGGCGCCGCCGCTCGCTCGATGGCGTTGACCACGGCCAGCCCGCGCAGCCTGCCGCGACGGCGTGCTTCCTCGCGACGAACGGTAAACCCCACGACGTCGGCGAGCCCGAGCGCCTTGTCCATGGTCTTCTCGAACTGGCCGCTGTCGTACGTCACCTTGAGCGCCGTGCGGTATGGCATGGCCGAGGCCGGGATCAGGTTCAGCCGCCGGAGCTCGACGGGATCGCGGCCGAGCTCGCGGGCGGCGGCGTCGATGAGCCGCTCGATGACGTAGGTGGACTCCGGCCGGCCGGCCCCGCGGTACGGCGCGGTGGAGCTCGTGTTGGCCAGGACGCACGTGACGTGGACGTGCGCGGCCGGGATCGTGTAGACGCCCACGAGCGTGGCCACGTTCATGAAGGTCGCCAGCAGATTGCGGTCCGAGGAGACGTAGGCGCCGACGTTCGCGACGGTCCGCACGCGGAGGCCGAGGAATCGCCCTTCGGCGTCGAGCGCCAGCTCCGCCTCGCTGACCGTGTCACGGGCGTGCTCGTCGGCCAGGATCGCCTCACGCCGCTCACAGGTCCACTTGACCGGCCGCCCCAGCTTCCGCGCCGCCCACAAGACCAGCCGGTGCTCCGGATACTGCCAGCCCTTCGTCCCGAAGGCGCCGCCGATGTCACCGGCGATCACACGGATCCGGTGCTCGGGCACCCGGAAGATGGCGGAGGCCAGGACAGCGCGCACTCGGTGGGGATACTGCACGTCGGCATAGAGAGTGTAGCGGTCCTCGCCCGGATCGTACACGCCGAGCGCGCCCCGCGGCTCCATGTACTGGGCGTGCACCCGGGTGATCACGTAGCGGCGGCGGACGACCCGATCGGCCCGCGCGAACGCGGCGTCGGTCGCCGCCCGGTCACCCGTCTCGAACACGTTGGAGACGTTGTCGGGACACTCGTCCCACACCGGGGGGCTTCCCGCCCCGGCCGCCTCCGCCGTCGCCGTCACCGACGGGAGCGGCGCGTACTCGATCCTGATCAGCTCGGCCGCGTCCTCCGCATGCGCCAGCGTCTCGGCCACCAGGAAGGCAACGGGATCACCGACACACCGAACCCGGTCACGGACGAGGACCGGGTGCGTCGGCGCGAACATCGGCGAGCCGTCCGGCCGGGTGCGCGAGAGGGTCGTCCGCATCGTGCCGAGCCCGGCCTCCGCCAGGTCGGCGCCCGTGAAGGCCGCGACGACGCCCGGCGCCCGGAGCGCCGCCGACACGTCGATGGCATCGATGCGCGCGTGGGCGTGCATCGATCGGACCACGACGGCGTGGAGCTCGCCGGGCAGGTGCACGTCGCCGAGGAACCGGCCCGCGCCCTGGACGAGCCGCGGATCCTCGAATCGCTTGACCGCCTGCCCGATGCCG
The DNA here is from genome assembly GCA_963812945.1 of uncultured Candidatus Rokubacteria bacterium. Lineage (GTDB taxonomy): Bacteria > Methylomirabilota > Methylomirabilia > Rokubacteriales > DASRDR01 > DASRDR01. The sequence continues at coordinate 2,112,492 of CAWEXD010000008.1, forward strand.
AACGGTCCCATCACCGTCCCCGGGCCATCATGCTCAGGATTGGCGCACTAAGGTCGGCGGCGAGCGTGGCCGGTCTCCGGAGATCCGGGCCGAGGCCCGTGCTAGCGCGGCTCCAGCGCCGCGACCGCGCACCCGGTGGACCAGGCCGGGACGGGCTGGTAGGCAAGGAGCGATCCCCGGGCGTCACCGGCGGCGCTGGCGACCGTGATCCACGTGCGGATCTCGTGGCCTCCCGGCCCCGCCTCCGTCTCGAGCTGCTCCCGCGAGTAGCGCAGGAACGTCTCGATGTGTCCCCCGAGGAACGCGTCCAGGAACCGCCGGTCGAAATCGATTCCGATCCGTCCGGACTCGGGCATCGCCGGCCAGTGGGACAGCCCGCCCGTCCCCAGGATCGCGACCCGCTCCGGCCAGCGATCCACCGTGCGCCGGAGCGCGACGCCGAGCGCGTGACAGCGGTGGAGGGGCGCCGGCAGTCCGGCGAGACAGTTGACGATGATGGGGATCACGGGCAGCTCGGTGGCGAGGAGATGCAGCGGCACCATGACGCCGTGGTCGAACGCCATCTCCTGCGAGGTCGAGAGATCGACGTCCTCGGCGACGCCGGCCGCGAGCGCCCGCGCCAGTCGCGCGTGGCCCCGCACCGGACGGCGGGGAATCTTGACGAACTCCTCGTCGGTCGGCCCCGAGAACTCGTCGGCGAGCCCGATGCAGAAGGACGGCATGTGGTCGAGGAAGAAGTTGGCCCAGTGCTCGGGGGACACGACGACCAGGACGTCGGGACGGGCCGCATCGAGCCGGGCCCGCAGATCCGCGTAGGCCCGGAAGATCGGCTCCGACTCGGAAGGCGGGGGCAGCGAGGGGCGGCCCGTGATGCCCGGCGCGTGGCTCGCCGCGTACGCGCCGACGAGGCTCACCGCCTGGTCCCCCGGAGGGTGGCCAGGTAGTCCGGAAAGCTCACGCCGAGGGTCGCCGCCAGGGGCGCCAGGAGGAGCGAGTGCACGCCCATCCCGTAGAGCGCGTGGAAGTCCGGCTGCAGGACGGCCCGGCGCTCGTCCTCCGTGAGGCCGTACTCGGCCACGAGCGCGGCCCGCTCCTCGAGGAAGCGCGTGCGGACCTGCCGGTCGCGGTTGACGTGGAAGAGGAGCTTCTGGACCTGGTAGAGACTCACGCCCAGCCGAACCTGCCAAGGATGCCGTCGCTTGTCAAGCCGGGCCGGCGCCTCCGCTCGGGTTGCGGGCCATCCGCCCTCGTCCTATGATCGGCGCGCATGGCGGGTGAAGGACCTCCGATCGAGCGGGCTGCCAAGGCGCTGTCGTGCTGATCCGGGGCGGCGTCGTCGTCGACCCGGGTCAGGGGCTTCACGGGCGCCGCGACGTCCGGCTGGACGGCGACAGCGTCCTCGAGCTCGGGGACGGCCTCACGCCCCGGGCCGGGGAGGAGGTCGTCGACGCCGGCGACCGGCTGGTGCTGCCCGGCCTCATCGACCTTCACGTTCACGTCTTCTGGGGCGCCTCCCACTACGGGATCGAGCCGGATCCTCACTGCCTCGGGACCGGGACGACCACGGTGGTCGACGCCGGCTCCGCGGGGGCTCACACGTTCGCGGCGTTCCGGCGCTACGTCATCGACGTGTCGGCCACCCGGATCGTCCCCTTCCTCAACATCGGAGCCACCGGCATGGTGTCGCCGGACGTCGGGGAGCTGGAGGAGCTCCGGCACATCGACCGGGCGGCCGCATTGCGGACGATCGACGCGCACCGCGACCTGATCCGCGGGATCAAGGTCCGGCTGTCGCGGGACCTGGTGGGATCGAACGCGTCGGTGGCGCTGCGGACCGCCCGAGAAGCCGGGGAGGCCGCGCGGCTCCCGATCATGGTCCACGTCGGCGACACGCCGATCTCGCTGGCCGAGATCCTGGACGAGCTGCGGCCCGGGGACGTGGTCACCCACTGCTACCACGGGCGCGAGGAAGGGATCCTCGACGCGCGTGGCGCCGTGACGGCGGGGGTCCGCCGCGCCGCGGCCCGCGGGGTGCTCTTCGACGTGGGCCACGGGAAGGGCTCGTTCAGCTTCGAGGTGGCCCGCCGGGCCCTGGCGCAGGGGTTCCGGCCGGGGACGATCTCCAGCGACCTCCACGTCTACAATCTCGACGGACCCGTGTTCGACCTGGCCACGACCATGTCGAAGTTCCTGCACCTCGGCCTCTCGCTGGACGAGGTGGTGACCTTGACGACGACGGCCCCGGCCCGGGTGATCGGGCACGATCGCCTGCTGGGCACGCTGCGCCCGGGGTCGGCGGGCGACGTGACGCTGCTGGCGCTGCAGGAGGAGACGGTCACGTTCGAGGACACCGTGGGCGAGCGCGTGTCGGGGACCCGCCGACTGGTCCCGGCCGGAGCGGTGCGGGCCGGGCGGTGGGTGCCCCCGAAAACGCCCGAGCGGTAGGCGACGAACACCGAGACGGAACGAGAAAGAAAGAGGAGGCGGTCATGCGAGATGCAAGCTGGCGAGCGATGCTAGGGATAGGGCTGGCCATGGCCCTGGTGGCGGGGCTCCTGAGCGGCGCCGAGGCGCAGTCCGTGCTGCGCATCGTGCCTCAGGCGGATCTCAAGATCCTGGACACCGTCTGGACGACCAACAACATCACCTCGAACCACGGGTACATGATCTACGACGTGCTGTTCGCGCCGAACGCGAAGCTCGAGTACAAGCCTCAGATGGTGGACACGTACTCGAAGAGCGCGGACGGGCTCCTGTGGAAGTTCAAGCTCCGGGACGGGCTCCAGTTCAGCGACGGGAGCCCGGTCCAGGCGAAGGACGCGGTGGCCTCGCTGAAGCGCTGGGGCGATCGCGTCCCGGTGGGCAAGACGCTCCTCCAGTTCACCAAGGAGGTCGCCGTCACCGGGCCCCTCACCTTCGAGATCCGGCTGGACAAGCCCTTCGGGCCGGTCCTGGAGGTCCTCGGCACGCCGGAAAACCCGATGTTCATCCACCGGGAACAAGAGGCGCAGACCCCGTCCGACAAGCAGATCACCGAGGCCATCGGGTCCGGGCCCTTCGTGATGGTCAAGGACGAGTGGGTGCCCGGGAGCAAGGTGGTCTACAAGAAGAACCCGCTCTACAAGCCGCGATCGGACGCGCCCGACGGGTTCGCCGGGGCGAAGCTGGCCAAGGTCGACCGCGTCGAGTGGGTGGTGATCCCCGACGCCAACACGGCCACCCAGGCCCTCATCAAGGGTGAAGTGGACATCATCGAGATCCCGACCACCGACCATCTGCCCCTGATGAAGCGGGCGGGCAGCATCACGGTCAAGGTGATCGACCGGGTGGGGACCCAGGCGGTCCTCCGCCCGAACCATTTGAACCCGCCCTTCAACAGCCCGAAGAACCGGCAGGCCCTCCTCTACGCGGTGGGCGACCAGAAGGACTACCTGGCCGCGATCATCGGCAACCCCGAGTACGAGAAGTCCTGCTGGCAGATCTTCATGTGCGGGACGCCCCTCGGCTCGGATGCGGGAATCGGGGCGTGGGCCACCAACTCCCGCGAGAAGAACATCGAGACGGCCAAGCAGCTCCTCAAGGAGGGCGGCTACAAGGGCGAGACGGTCGTCCTCCTCGATCCCGCCGACACGCACATCGCGCATGCCCAGGCGGTGGTGACGGCCCAGAAGCTCCGGGAGATCGGCATGAACGTGGATCTCCAGACGATCGACTGGGGGACCCAGAGCGCCCGCCGGGCCCTGAAGGACCCGGTGGACAAGAACCCGCGCGGCTGGAATCTCTTCCACACCTGGGGCGGCGGCATGGCCATGGGCAACCCGATCACCAACACCCCGACGCCGACCCACTGCGACGGCAAGAACTGGTTCGGCTGGCCGTGCGACGAGGAGCTGGAGAAGATCCGGCTCGAGTTCCCGCTGGCCCAGACGCCACAGCAGCAGAAGGCGGTCGTGGAGCGACTCCAGAAGCGGTTCTTCGAGGTGGTGCCCTACGTCCCGGTGGGTCAGTTCTACGCGCCCATCGCCCACCGCAGCAACGTGGCCGGCGTGCTCGACACGGTCCGGCTGGTCCTGTGGAACATCGAGAAGAAGTAGCGCTCTAGCCGAGCCGGTTGCGTACCTACCTCGTCCGGCGGATCGTGGCCACCATCCCCGTCATGGGGGTGGTGGCCGTGATCGTCTTCCTGCTCCTGCACCTGGCGCCGGGGAGTCCGGCCGCCCTGATCGCCGGCGATTTCGCGACGGCCGAGGACATCGCCCGCATCGGGAAGCAGCTCGGGCTCGACCGGCCGCTCCACGTCCAGTTCGTGGCCTGGGTGGGACAGATCCTTCGCGGGGACCTCGGAACCTCGATCTTCTCCCACCTCCCCGTCAGCCGGCTGATCCGCCAGCGCATCGAGCCGACCGTCGTCCTGTCGGTGACCACGCTGGTGATCGCCGTCTCCCTGGCCGTCCCCATCGGCGCCCTCGCCGCCTGGCGGGCCAGGACCTGGGTCGACCGCCTGGTCATGGGGCTGTCCGTCTGCGGTCTCTCCATCCCGTCCTTCGTGCTGGGCTACATCCTCATCTACGTCTTTGCCATCCAGCTCGGGTGGCTGCCCGTGCAGGGCTACGTGAGCATCACGCAGGGTCTCTGGCCCTGCGTGCGGAGCATCCTCTTGCCCAGCTTCGCCCTGGGCTCCATCTACATGGCGCTCATCGCGCGCATCACGCGGGCCAGCCTGCTGGAGGTGCTGGAAGAGGACTACGTCCGGACGGCCCACGCCAAGGGCCTGTCCACCCTGACCGTGCTGGTGGGCCACGCGCTCCGGAACGCCTCGGTCCCGATCGTGACCATCATCGGGGTCGGGGTGACGCTCCTGATCGGAGGGGTCGTCATCACGGAGAGCGTCTTCGCGATCCCGGGAATCGGGCGACTCACGGTGGATGCCATCCTCCGGCGCGACTACCCGATCATCCAGGCGGTGATCCTGCTCTCCTCCGGGGTGTACGTGATGGTGAACCTCCTCATCGATCTCGTGTACACGGTCCTCGATCCCAGGATCCGCTACTGATGACGACATCGGCGCGGACCTGTCAGGGGCGGGACACGAGATGACCGAGGCCGTCGCGACCGGGACCCAGATGGCGGCGCAGCCGGCCGAGGGCCGCCGGCGCCGGGGGCCGATGACCTTCGTGCGGCGTCATCCCACGGTCGCGTTCGGGCTGGCGCTGATCGCGATCGTGGCGGCCGTCTCGGCCCTGGCCCCTTATCTCGGCACCGTGGACCCGATTCGGTTCAGCCCGGCCCAGCGCCTCAAGCCGCCCTCGGAGCGGTTCTGGTTCGGGACCGACAGCTTCGGCCGCGACGTCTACAGCCGGACGATCTACGGGGGGCGGATCTCCCTCACCATCGGGTTCAGCGTGGCGCTCCTGGCCACCACGGCCGGCCTGGCGATCGGCCTGGTCGCCGGGTACCTGCGCGTGGCCGACGCGATCCTGATGCGGGTGATGGACGGGCTGATGGCGATCCCCTCGATCCTCCTGGCCATCGCGATCATCGCGATCACGCGGGCCAGCGTGCGGGGCGTGCTGCTGGCCATCACCATTCCCGAGATCCCCCGCGTGGTCAGGCTCGTCCGGGGGATCGTGCTCACGCTGCGCGAGCAGCCGTTCGTGGAGGCGACCCGCGGCCTCGGAAGCGGCGTCCCCCGCATCCTGGTCCGCCACCTCCTGCCGAACACGCTGGCGCCGCTCACCGTGCAGGCGACCTACATCTGCGCGGTGGCGGTCCTGATCGAGGCGGCGCTCGGGTTCCTGGGCGCCGGCACGCCGCCCGAGATCCCCTCGTGGGGGAACATCATGGCCGAGGGGCGGACCAACTTCCAGGTCGGTCCCTGGATGATCCTGTTTCCGGGGACGTTCCTGGCGGTCATCGTGCTCGCCGTGAACCTGGTCGGGGACGGGCTTCGGGACCTGCTCGACCCCCGCTTCGCCCGGCGGCTCTGACGCTCGACCGCGTCCCGGCATCCCGGCCCACCGGGCCGGTGACCCCTCCGGCGGCTGGCCCCCAGGCTCCGGGCTGAGCTATCCTGGCAGCACTCGAACCACAAGGAGGGCCCCGCATGCAGAGCTGGCTGCTCACGCTCCTGGCCACGCTCGTCGTGATGACCTCGGTCGGCGGCACCCGGGCCGTCGAAGCCCAGTCCTTCTACGACGGCAAGACGGTCCGCATCGTCGTGGGACTGGCGCCGGGGGGCGGCTACGACACGTATGCGCGGGTGATCGCGCGGCATCTAGGCAAGCACATACCGGGGAACCCCACGGTGATCGTCGAGAACATGCCGGGAGCGGGGAGCCTCATCTCCGCCAATCACCTCTTCAAGGTGGCCAAGCCGGATGGCCTGACCGTGGGCAAGTTCAGCGGGACGCTCATCCTTGGCCAGGTCCTTGGTCAGCCGGGAATCGAGTTCGACGGCCGGAAGTTCGAGTACATCGGCGCCGCGGTCAAGGAGGACGTGGTCTGCGCCCTGACCAAGGCCAGCGGCGTCACGAGCGTGGAGAAGTGGATGGCGTCCGGGACGCCCGTCAAGCTGGGCGGCCTCGCCCCGGGAGCTCCGCCGAACAACACGGCCCTGATCCTGAGAGCGGCTCTCGGGCTTCCGATTCACCTCGTCTCCGGGTACAAGGGCACCTCGGAGATCCGGCTGGCCGCCGAGGGCGGCGAGGTGTCCGGCGCGTGCTGGTCCTGGGAGTCGATGCGCGCGACCTGGCGCAACGCGCTCGAGGCCGGTGACGCGGTGCCGGTGCTGCAGGTGACCGCCAAGGCGTTCCCGGATCTGCCGAACGTCCCCCTGGCGGTGAACCTCGCCAAGACTCAGGAAGCCCGCCAGCTGATCGAGGTGGGCGCCCAGAACAGCGCCGCGTTTGCGCGCCCGTTCGTCCTGCCGCCGGGCACCCCGAAGGAGCGAGTTCAGGTCCTGCGCAAGGCGTTCCAGGAGACACTGAGGGACGCCGCCTTCCTCGCCGAAACGGAAAAGGCCAAGCTGACGCTCGATCCCGTGACCGGCGAGGAGCTCGAGAAGATGATCGGCGAGCTCTTCACGCTCGACGCGGCTCTTCTCGCCAAGCTGAAGGGCATCCTCCTCAACTGACCCGGTCCCCACCCTCATGGCCGACGTGGATCCCTTCGCAACCGCCACCGAGCTGCTGACCGCGCTCCGGGCCGGGCGGGTGACGTCGGGTGAGCTGACGGACCTCTACATCCGCCGGATCGAGCGCCACGACGGGCGCCTCAACGCGGTGGTGGTCCGCGACTTCGAGCGGGCCCGCCGGCAAGCCCGCGCAGCCGACCAGGCCGCCGCGCGCGGCGAGCGCGGCGCCCTCCTCGGCCTTCCGATGACGATCAAGGAGTCCTTCAACGTGACCGGCCTGCCCACGACCTGCGGCGTGCCGGAGTGGCGCGACTTCGTATCCCAGCACGACGCCCCTGCCGTCGTGCGCACCCGCGCGGCGGGCGCCGTCCTGCTGGGCAAGACCAATGTCCCCCCCATGCTCGCCGACTGGCAGTCCGCCAACCCCATTCACGGCCGGGCGAACAACCCGTGGGACCTCGGCCGCACGCCGGGCGGGTCGAGCGGGGGCAGCGCGGCCGCGATTGCCGCCGGATTGAGCGCCCTCGAGGTGGGGAGCGACATCGGCGGCTCCATCCGGGTGCCCGCGGTCTTCTGCAGTGTCTACGGCCACCGGCCCAGCGAGACCCTCCTGCCCAAGAGCGGGCAGTTTCCCTTGCCGCCGCTGCCCCTCTCCGTGGCCGTCATGGCCGTGCAGGGCCCGATCGCCCGCAGCGCCGAGGACCTGGAGCTGGCGCTGTCCGTCCTCGCCGGCCCCGAGGTGGGCGAGGATGTGGCCTGGCGCGTCGAGCTGCCGCCGGCCCGCCGCAGCCGGCTCGCCGACTTCCGGGTGGCGGTGCTGCCCTCCATCCCGTGGCTGGCCGTGGACGACGAGATCACCCTGGCGCTTCAGGAGCTGACGGCGCGCCTCGGTCGCCTCGGCGCCACCGTCAAGGAGGTCCAGCCGGACGCCTTCGGGGACCATCGCGCGCATCACCAGCTCTACCGCTCCCTGCTGACCGCGATGACGACCGCGCGCGAAACCCCCGAGGGGCGCCAGAAGCGCATCGCGTTCTGGAAGCAGGGTGACGGCGAGTTCGCCCGTGCCAGCCTGCGCGGCCTCGAGGGAGCCCCTGGAGACTTCGTCCTGTGGGGGGCGCAGCGAGAAGGGTTCCGCCAGGTGTGGCGCGCCTTCTTCCGCGACTGGGACGTGCTCCTCGCCCCCGCCATCAACGTGCTGGCGTACCCTCACATCGAGCGCGCCTGGCCGACGCCGGACAGCGACTTCCACCTCACGCTCGAGGTGAACGGCCGCGCCGTCCCGTACTCCTACGGCCTCGTCTATCCCGCCCTGTCCACCGTGGCGGGACAGCCTGCCACCGCCTTCCCGGTGGGGCTCTCGCGCGGGGGCCTGCCCATCGGTCTCCAGGCGGTGGGCCCGTATCTGGAGGACCTCACGCCGCTCCGCTTCGCCGCGCTCCTCGCCCGCGAGATCGGCGGCTTCCGCAAGCCCGCGGGCTACGACGAGAGCTAGAACCGGTCAGCGGCGGCCCGGGCCCAGCGCGACGAGGGCGCGCTGGTAGTACTGGGAGTCGTAGTAGCGGTCGGCCGGCGGCACCCTGCCATCCGGGTATCCCTCGAGCTCGGCCCGCAGCGCGAGGACGGCCCGGAATCCCTCGGGATCGAGCCGCGCGTCCGGGGTCAGGCCGCCCGCCGGATCCGCCGCCAGCCGGTAGGTCGCCTCGGCGACGTCCTGGGCAATTCCCAGCCGCTCCGCGAGAAGGGCCACCGTCTCCTCCCGGTTGGCGGGCGCCAGGGACCAGCGGAGGCCCTCCACCTGCGCGCGGATGTAGCGCTCGAGAGTCGCCGCGTTGGCCAGCGCCCACGACCTGAGCACGAAGCCGGCGGTGGCCTGGTAGGGGCCGAGCATGCTCACGGCGTGCCCCAGGCTCCGGAGTCCCGCCCGCTCGGCGAGGATCGAGAAGGGCGGGCTCAGCATCGAGGCGGCGTACTCCCCCGTCTCGCACATCGCCACCATCCGCTCGCGCGTCCCGCCGACCGGCTTGACGGCGTAGTCCCGGCCCGCGACGAGCCCGTGCGCGAGCAGGATCTTCTGCAGCTGGAGCGCGTACGCGGTGTTCGGGGCGTCCACGATCACCGTCTTGCCCCTGAGCTCGGCGACGGAGCGGATTCCGGGCTGGACGAACAGCTCGTTCAGCCCGTTGCTGCCGCCCATCACGACCACGACGTCCACGCCCGCCGTCTCGACCATCGCGACTGCATTGTCGACCGCAGCGTGGGCGATCTCGACCTCGCCCGCCGCGAGGCCGCGGCGCAGCCCCTCGGAATCGGCGGTCAGCTGGAGGTCGACCTCGAGCCCGTGCCTGGCGAGAAAGCCCTTCGCCTGCCCGGCGAAGAGCGGGAGATTCTGGACCCCGGGGAACACTCGAACCCGGAGCGAAGCCCGTCCGGGGGTCGGCGTTGTCGTCGGATCGGCGGCGCGCGTCACGAGGTCAGGCGGACGGCCCGGGCCGGCGGCGCGGGCAGGCGGGCGCGCGGAGTCCGCGCGCCCGCGCCGGGCCGCCGCGTCCTAGCTCCCGAACTTGATGTACTTCTCCATCTCCTTGAGGACCTCCGGCTTCTGCTCCATCAGAGCGTTGAAGCCCTTGGCGACCTCCTCGTGCGAGATGAGCTGGAACTCGATCTGGGCCTTGTCACCCTCGGCCTTCAGCTCCGGATCACGGATCGCCTTGGCGAGCGCCTCCCGCAGGATGGCGACCCGGTCCGCGGGCGTGCCGGGAGGCGCGGCGAACGCCCGCCCGATGGCCTGCGGCACCGCCCGGATCCCCATGATGGCCTTCCCGACCGGGTCGGTGGCCAGGTCCTCGTCCACCGGCAGCTTCTCGAACCCCGTCGCGGGCACGCGGCTCCGCACCATGGGCCGCACGGCCCCGCGCTCGACCGCGGGCCGGACCGTCGACGCGAACGCCGCCCACACGTCCACCTCCTTGCGCTCGATCGCCAGGAGGACGTCGGCGTTGGCCGGGTACCCGGACACGAACTTGAACTTGGCGCCCGCGAACTCCTTGAGGAGGAGCGGGAAGTCGTGGGCGTTCGATCCCGGGCCGGTGGTGCCGACCACGAGCTCCCGGTCGGCCTTCCGCATCTCCTCGAAGGTCTTGTACGGCAGGTCGGCGCGGATCCCCATCACGACGCCGTCGGCGCCCGAGGAGCCCAGCCACTCGAACTTCCGGGCGTCGAAGCGCACGGCGTCGACCTTGGACAGCTGGGCGATGCCGACGTTCGGGTTCGCCGCCAGGAGCGTGACCCCGTCCGGCTTCGCGACGTTGAACACGTGGTTGGTCGCCACGAGGTGGGCGGCGCCGGTCATGTTCTGCACGATGACCGTCGGGTTACCCGGAATGTGCTTCCCCAAATGGCGGGCGACGATCCGGGCGCCCACGTTCAGGCTCCCGCCAGTGGCGCCGATCACGACCGTGATCGTCTTGCCTTCGTAGAACGGCGCCTGCGCCTCGCTGAGCGGCGCCGCGACGAGCGCCGTGATGGCCACCATGACGAGCACGATCCAGGTACGGGTCATCTCTCTCCTCCTTTGGTCAGATCGTCACCATCCCAGCCGGGTCTGGATCCAGCCCTGCTCGAACGGCAATCGGAGCGCCCACTGGAACACGCCGTAGAAGAACGCCCACGCGGCGCCGGTGAGACCGGCGGCCAGCCACCAGCTCGCCGCGCTCTGCAGCACGAGGTACGACGCCATGAAGACCGGGACCGCGATCGGGAAGCCGACCAGCCACACCAGCGCGACGAAGGCGGCGATCCAGGCGAACAGCGTCCCGGCCCGACGGCGAGCGACGTCGTCCGGCACGTCCCCGCCGAGCTGGAGGTCCACCGCCGGCCCTTCCGCCGGCTCGCCCCGGCCCCGGAGGTCGAGGACGAGCTGCACCGCCGCCACGGCGGCGAGCGGGATGCCGACGGCCAGCGGAAAAAGGGCGGCCTTGAAGGGCCAGCGCCACGCCGACAGGACGGCGAACGCGCCCACCCCGAGCAGGAACAGGCTGAAGAGCGCGCGCCCGCTAGGCCGCACTCGCCACCGACCTGGCGCGCACCTGGCGCCGCTCCTGGAGGAACGGATAGACGAGGACGAAGACGGTGAGCGCGATCAGGAAGGCGACGATCGGGCGGCCGAGCCACGCCATCCCGTAGCGCGCCACCGAGATGAAGAGGTACGTCTCGGCGAGGCGCCCCAGCACGAAGCCCAGCACGAGCGGCGGCCGGGGCCAGCCGAAGCGGACCATGAAGTAGCCGAGGGCGCCGAAGATGCACGTGATGATCAGGTCCGTGAACTGACCGTTGGCGGTGTAGCTTCCGACGAAGACCAGGAGCAGCACGAAGGGAATGATCAGGCCGCCCCGGATCTGGGTCACCTTCGCCAGGTGGTTCAGGACGAGGAGGCACAGCAGCACCGTGATGATGTTGGCGATCACCAGCGTCCACACCATGGAGAAGGTGACCGCGAGGTGCTTGGTCAGCATGTCCGGGCCCGGGACCAGGCCCATGATCATGAAGGCGCCGAGGAGGATCGCCATCGCGCCGCTCCCGGGCACCCCGAAGGCGATGGTGGGAATGAGGTCGCCACCCTCTTTCGAATTGTTCGCCGCCCCGGGCCCGAGGACGCCCCGGATGTCTCCCTTGCCGAAGCCCTGCCGCTCCTTCGCGTCGCGGGCACTCTGGACGGCATGGGCGTACGCCATCCACTGGGCGACGCCGCCGCCGGCGCCGGGGAGGATGCCGACGAAGACCCCGATGGCCGAGCAGCGCGCGACCAGCCAGAAGTGGCGGAAGGTGTCCTTGATCCCCTCCACGACGCCGGCGCGAAGCGCCTCCGGGGGCCGGTCGCCCGCGATCGCGGTCCGGCGCACGGCCAGGTCTACCAGCTCGGGGATCGCGAAGATGCCCACCAGGACCGGGATCAGGTCGAGGCCGTCCCAGAGGGTCGTGAGGCCCATGTCGAAGCGGAGCGCTCCCGACTGCCGCTCCTGGCCGATCGTCGACAGCAGTAGACCGAGGAGCCCCATGGCGCAGCCCCGGAGCTGGCCCCGCACGCCCAGCCCGCTGAGCGACGTGATGCAGGCGAGGCCCACGACCGAGACCATGAACAGCTCGGGGGAGCCGAACGTGAGCACCAGCGGGCGGACGATCGGGACCGAGACGGCCAGGGTCGCCGCCCCGATGAGCGCGCCGAGGAGCGAGCTCATGAGAGCGGCGCCGAGCGCCCGGCCCGCCTCCCCGCGCTTGGCCATCGGGTGGCCGTCGACGACGGTCGCCGCCGAGAGCCCCTCCCCCGGCACGCCGAACAGGATCGACGTGATGTCCCCGGTCGTCGCCGCCACCGAGTGCATGCCGAGGAGGAAGGCGAACGCCTCCACCGGCGTCATCGTGAAGACGAACGGGAGCATCAGGGCCAGGCTGGCGGCGCCTCCGATCCCCGGCAGGAGCCCGACCACGAAGCCGGTCCCCATGCCCACGAGCATGAGGCTGAAGGCCTTCCACTGGAGGACCAGGAAGAGTCCGTCGACGAAAGCGTCGAGCATCGTCGCGTCGCCGGGGCCAGTCTACACGACCGGAAACGCGGGGCGGAAGATGGCATCGGTGCCCTGAGCCGTGCCGGAGCCAGCTTGACGCCGGCGGCGCCAGGACCGTAGCGTAGCCCCGGTCAGCCTTGGAGGGGGTCACCGGGTGGCGATTCCGGTCCGCGTGCTGAGCGCCGGCGCGATGCGGCGCATCGTGGGCGAGCTCGCCGAGGCCTTCCAGCGCGAGACCGGCTACCCGGTCGCGATGACGACCGGCACCGTGGGCGCGCTCACCGCTCGGGCCACGGCCGGCGAGCCCGCCGACGTGTTCGTGCTGACCGACGCGGGCGTCGACGGCCTCGTGCGGCAAGAGCTCGTCGCGGCGGGCACGCGCGTCGACCTCGCTCGCACGGCCGTGGGCGTGGGCGTGCGGCGCGGCGCGCCGCTGCCGGACATTTCCACGCCCGAGGCGCTCCGGGACACGCTGCTGCGGGTGGCGTCCTTCGTGTACATCGACCCGGCGCACGGCGGCACGAGCGGGATCCACTTCGCCGACGTGCTCCGGCGGCTGGGCATCGCCGACGCGGTCCGCGACAAGGCGGTGCTGTGGCCCGGCGGGTCGGCCGCCGAGGCGGTCGTCAGCGGCCAGGCCGAGCTGGTCGTGCACCAGATCAGCGAGATCCTCGCCGTCGAGGGCGTCACGCTGGTCGGTCCCCTGCCGGCAGCGCTCCAGAAGGTCACGACCTACGCGGCGGGGCTCGCCGCCCGGAGCGCGGCGCCCGGGCCGGCCCGCGCCCTGATCGCGTACCTCGCCCGGCCGGCGCTCAAGCCGAAGCTCGCGGCGGCTGGCCTCGACTACCGGGAGTAGCGCCCGGCGCCGCGCGGCTCGCGCGATTGACAGCCAGTGGCCACGGGGCGCAGAGTCGGTTCACTGGCACCCCACCGACACAAAGGTCCACCAGGTGAGCCACGTGCGTCGAGACACCGCCGCCCCCTGGAGGGAGAAGGGAGACCGCCATGAGACTGCTCACTGATACCGAGCTCAGGACGCTGGCGCCAGCCGAGACCGCGGCGTTCCCGGGGCCCGTCCCGACCCAGAGCGTCTCGAGCGACGAGTTCATGCCCGCGCCCCAGACCGCGAAGCAGCGCCGGCTCGAGGCGCGCATCAAGGAGCTGGGGGGCGAGCTGGCGAGAAAGCAAGGCGTGACCAGACGGCAGTTCCTCGCCAGCGCCTCCGGCATGGCGGCCGCCTTCCTCGCGATGAACGAGGTCTACGGCTCGCTCTACGCCGTGAGCCCGGCCGAGGCGGCAACGCCCGAGATGGCCGTCGAGCGGGCCCAGTCGCTCGCGCAGCAGTTCATCATGGACTGCCACACGCACTTCCTGCGCGACGACACGAAGATCATGACGTTCGTCCGGCAGCGCCAGGCGGTGGGCAAGGCCGGCTGGAACCCCGCCCTGGTCGGCAAGGACCAGACGATCGAGGACCTCAAGTTCGCGAACTACTACAAGGAGATCTTCCTCGACAGCGACACCAAGGTGGCGCTGATCTCGGGGTCTCCCTCGGACGTTCCGCAGGACTGGTTCCTGACCAACGAGATGAAGGCCGAGGCGCGGGCGCGGGTGAACAAGGACGCGGGCTCGCGCCGGACGCTGAGCCATGCCATCTTCACACCCGGGCAGCCGGGCTGGCTCGAGTCGATCGACCGGGTGATCGCCGACCTCAAGCCCGACTCGTTCAAGGGTTACACGATCGGCGACAACACCAACAAGGCGACCGGCAAGTTCCCCTGGCGCATGGACGACGAGAAGGTCGCCTTCAAGGGCTACGAGAAGTTCCAGAAGGCCGGCCTAGTCAACGTCTGCGTTCACAAGGGGCTCTTCCCGCCGTCGGTCGAGCAGCAGTTCCCGCATCTCCTGGCCTACTCGGACGTGCGGGACGTCGGCAAGGCGGCGAAGGACTGGCCCGGGCTCAACTTCGTCATCTACCACGCGGCGTACCGCTTCGCGGGCGGCGGGAAGGTGGAGGACGCCTGGGATCAGTTCGAGAAGACCGGGCGCATCGAGTGGGTGACCGACCTCGCCGAGATCCCGGCGAAGTTCGGGGTCACCAACGTCTACGCCGACCTCGGCCAGATCTTTGCCCAGTCGACCGTGGCCGACCCGCGCGTCTGCGCGGCGATGCTCGGCCAGCTCATCAAGGGGCTCGGCGCCGACCACGTCGTGTGGGGCACCGACGCGATCTGGACCGGCTCGCCCCAGTGGCAGATCGAGGCGATGCGGCGGCTCGAGATCCCGGAGGACATGCAGAAGAAGTACGGCTTCCAGCCGCTCGGCCCGGCCGACGGCCGGGTCAAGACGGCCATCTTCGGCGGGAACAACGCGCGGATCTACAAGTACGAGGCGAAGCCGCGCGCGGCGCTCGCCACCGACCGCATCGCGCGCCTCAAGGAAGAGTACCAGAAGGGCGGCGGCACCCGGAGCAATCTGCGCTACGGGTACGTCCTCCCCTCGCGCGCCTGACGCGCCCGGCCCGGCGGACCGCTCCGCGGAACTCCGTCGTTGACCGTGGTCGTGAAGCCGGCGCGGCCGGCCAAGTACGACCGGCGGCTCGCGTTGCCGGCCCTCCGGCCGCTGACCGTTGGCGTTATCCGCCTACGCGGTGAAGTTGACCGGGCTTGAGCACAATGAGCGCGTCGAGGATGGCCGGAACGAGCGGCTGGAGGTGCGCCATACGGTTGGAGGGCGCACGGACAAGGAGCACGCCGAAGGGTACCGTGGTCAGGTTCTGCTGGAACTCGATCCCACGGTCCATCGTGACCAGCGCCTCGTACTCGACCGCCATACGCTGGAGAAGCTCACCGTTCGTGATGCCGACCCAGCCACGACCGACCACCGTATCGACACGGTGCCCTTGAAGCGCGGCGGCGAGGTCTACCGGCAGCTGCTCGTCAAGAAGAACGCGCACCAGCCGTCAGCGTGGCGCGCGCGAGGTCGAGCGCCGCGATCGCCTGGTCGCGTCTCACGGACGGGAACTGGCGAAGAAACTCGTCGAGGGTCTCGCCGCCTTCGAGGTAGTCGAACAGCGATTGGACCGGAACGCGTGTGCCGACAAATACGGGCGTACCCCCGAGGATGCCCGGGTCGCTGTGGACGATGTCGGCTAGCCGAATCATGGTGGTCATCCTACGGTGAGTATACACGCGAACCAAGCGGGCATATGGCTTCGACATCCAACCGACGGCCTTCGGCCGCGGCTGATACCGGCGTTCGGCTCGCGCTGCGGTCCGCGGAGCTCCACGGCACTCCATCCTTCAGACCCGGCCGACGAGCGTCTCGCCCACCGTCGTGATCAGCTGATCCATGGGGGAGCCGTCCATGGTGTGTGGCTGGATGGCCAGCCGGTGCACACCGAGGTCGGCATACCGGCGGGCCGTGTCCACATCGGGGATGCCGGGCGGCGTGATCGTGATCTCGAGCTCGCCGAGCGCGGCCGGCCGCTCGGCGCGGGTCGCCGTCTCGCGGAGCGCCGCCAGGGCCTCGGCCGTCTTCGCGAGGTCGAGGTCCCATCCGTGCCAGCCGTTCCCCGCCTGGATCGCGCGCCGGTACGCGGCCGGCGAGTGCCCGCCGATCACGATCGGCGGATGGGGCCGCTGGACCGGCCGCGGCCGCTCGACGACGTCGCTGAAGGAGACGAAGCGCCCCGCGAAGGAGGGGGTCGGCTCGTCCCAGAGGGCCCGCATCGCGGCCAGGTACTCGTCGGTCCGGGCGCCACGGTCGGCGAGCGACGCGCCGAGCGCGCGCAGCTCCGGCTCCAGGTAGCCGACTCCGATCCCGACGATCAGCCGCCCCTTGGAGAGCACGTCGACCGTCGTGAGCTGCTTCGCGAGCAGGACGGGCTGGCGCTGGGGCAGCACGATCACCCCGATCGCGAGTCGCACCCGGCTCGTCAGCGCCGCCATGTAGGCGAGGGCCACCACGGCCTCGAGGCGCGGCTGTCCGGCGGGATCCCCGCCCGGAGGCGGCGTGGCCGGGAGCGCGATGTGGTCGCCGATCCAGAACGACTCGAACCCCGCGTCCTCCGCGCGCCGCGCGCGCCGGGCCAGCGTGTCCGGGTCGGCGCTGCCGCCGCGATGCAGCCCGAACAGGGCCAGCTTCAATCCTTCCTCCCTCTCGCCTGGTCGTGCCCCCCTTCCAGGGGGCAACCAGGAGCGCGCCTTGCGGCACCCGGACCAGTCACTGAACAACCTCGTCGGCCCGGGCCAGCACCGCCGGCGAGAGCGACAGGCCGAGGGCCTTGGCGGTCTTCAGGTTCACGATCAGCTCGAGGGTTGTCGGCTGCTCGATGGCGAGCTCGCCAGGTCTGGCGCCTTTCAGGATCTTGTCGACGTAGGTTGCCGCACGTCTGAAACTCTTGGCGACATTCCGGCCGTAACTCATCAAACCGCCGCTCTCAGTGATCTCGCGATACGGGGATATGCAGGGTAGTCGATGCTTCGTCG
Source organism: uncultured Candidatus Rokubacteria bacterium (assembly GCA_963812945.1). GTDB lineage: Bacteria > Methylomirabilota > Methylomirabilia > Rokubacteriales > DASRDR01 > DASRDR01. Next base: position 2,129,675 of record CAWEXD010000008.1, read on the forward strand.
TCAAGCCCCCGATCTGGTTCGCTTGCTGAAGGTAGAACCCGTCGGGCGGAACGATGACGGCCTCGACATGTTGCCCGGCCGCGTGCGCGAACGCGCTGTCGATCTCCGATGGGGTGCGTGCTTCCATCACAATGGCGTTACTGCCGACCTGCTGCGTCGCCGCCTGAAGCTTGCTCAGCACGGTGGGATTCGTATGGGAAGGGTTCCACAAGACGGCCACCCGCGAGAGCTTCGGCACGGCGGTAAGAAGAAGCTCCGGAAGCTTGGGGATGAAATCCGTCGTGAGATTCGACAGCCCGGTGATATTGCCGCCAGGCCGCGCCAGGCTCTTGACCGCGCCGATGCCCAGCAAGTCGCCGCCTGCCGCCACGATCGGAACGACCGTCGTCGCCCTTTGAGCCGCACTCACGGCCTGCGATGAGCCCGCCACGATCACTGCCACGTTGAGACCTACCAGCTCTGCTGCCAGGGCCGGCAGGCGTTCAGCCCTTCCAGCGGCATATCGAACCTCAATCGCCAGGTTCTGGCCCTCGGTATACCCGAGCTCACGCATCCCTTCCCTGAAGGCGCCCAACAGCGGCTTCATACTTTCCGGGCTGGCCAATGACAGCATTCCGACGCGAGCCGCAGTAAGGCCCTGCGCCTGTGCCGCGAGTGGCGCGACGAGGAGGGATAGGAGGAGGATGACGATGAGCGTCGCCCCGGGAGTCATCACATCGACCTCCAGTTGCCATCGAGCGGGTCCAGCATGACCCGGATCAGTCGTTGACCGTGGTCGTGAAGCCGGCGCGCCGGGCCCAGTACTCCCAGGCGCGGTTCTGGGAGCGCGCCCGGAAGTTCATCTCCTCGGTGTGGCGGACCTCGCCCGGGCTCAGGTACGTCACCTCGCCCATCTCGCGCGCTTCCTTCATCAGGGCCGCGTTGGCCATGAGGTAGATCGAGACGAACACGGTCGCCTTGAGATCGTGCGTCGCCACGACCGCGCCGTGACCGCGCATCAGGCACGCCCGGTTCGGCCCGAGCTTCCGGGCCAGAGAGTCGCCCATCGGGGTGCTGGTCACCAGGAGGTCGGTGTCGCCGAACTCGTCGCGGATGTCCCAGATCGGGACCTCGGCGCCGATGCTGCCGGCGATGTGCCAGAGCGGGCGGATGGGTGTGCCCGTCACGCTGAACGGGATCAGCGACCGCGCGTGGTTGTGGCACACCGCCATCACGTCGGGTCGCGCTCGATACGCGGAGCCGTGGATCGGCCGCTCCGAGTACATCGTCTGTCCTCGCGAGTCGATCGGCCGGTTGTCGAGGTCGAACTCCATGAGGTCGTCGCGCTCGACCAGCTCCGGGCTCCGCGAGCGGGCCAGGAAGTAGCGGTCCGGCTGTCGCGGGTGCCGGATGCTGACGTGCCCGAAGGCGTCGATCACACCCTCGTTCGCGAGGATGCGGTTGGCGATGACCAGGTCGTTCAGCGCGACGTCGAGGCTCAGTTCGTCCGGCATTGGCGGCATTGGCGGCATTGGCGGCATCGGGCCGGCTCCTCTCTCTTCTAATCGTATCCGAGCCAGGCGAGCAGCTGGCCGGGCGGGAACGGCACGGCGAGCACCCGCTCGAAGAGTCCATGGACGAACAGGAACCCGCCCACGCTGAGCGCGAGGCTCACCGCCCAGCGCTCGCGCGCGCCGACCTTCAGGTAGAGAAGCGTCGTGACGAACGTGGCCAGGGCGAATCCCACCAGCCAGATCGCGGCGAACATCCCGAGGATCCACGCGCCGATCTCCGCCGTCCGTCGGTGCACGTCCGGCGGCGGATCCGCTGGCCGCACGCCCGCCCCGGTCGCGCTCGCGCCCCGGTCGGCCCCGTCGCGCCGCCCCGAGAGATCGCGGGCGAGCTGGACGATCGCGAGCCCGAGCGCCGGTACGGTCACCGCCCACGGAAAGAGCCCGGCGCGCAGTCCGTAGCCCAGGCTCCGCCAGAGCGCCCACGCGAACAGGAGCACCATCGCCAGGCTGAACGCCGTCCGTCCGTCGACCGTGAACCCGGTCCGCGCGGGTAGCGGTGCGGACCCAGCGCGGGTCCGCCGGTCTTTGAGTCCCCGAACGATCGGGACGAGCAGCCCGACCACGACGAGGCCGAACAGGATCAGCACACCGGGGCGGACGAGCCATGCCAGACCGTAGCTGCCGGTCGCCAGGAACAGCCGGTTCTCGGCCAGGGGCCCCAGGACGAGCCCGAGGAGCACCGGAGGCCGGGGCCATCCCAGCCGGACCATGCAGAGCCCCAGGGCGCCGAACAGGAGCACGATCCAGAGGTCCTGAAAGACGTTCTTCTCGGCGAAGGCTCCGACGTAGACGAGGGTCAGGATGCAGGGAACGAGCAGCGTCCCCCGGATCCGGGTGATGCGGGCCAGCTGGCCCATGAACGCAAGACAGACCGCGACGGTGATCAGGTTCGCGATCACGATCGTCCACACCATCGCGAGCGTCACGGCCAGGTGCCCCCTGGGGGCCGGCGCCAGCATCGCCGGCCCGGGGACCAGTCCCTGGATGACGAAGGCCCCCATGAGGATGGCGGTGCTCACGCTGGCCGGCACGCCGAATGCGACGGTGGTGACGAGGCTCCCGCCCAGCGTCGAGTTGTTCGCGGCGCCCGGCCCGAGAACGCCCTCGATGGCGCCCTTCCCGAAGCGCCCTCGATCGGGCGAGCTCTGGACCGCGTGCGCGTAGGCGAGCCACTGGGTCGTCGCCGCCCCCAGGCCCGGGATGATCGAGACGAACGTGCCGACGGCGCTGCAGCGGAGCACGAGGAGCCAGTGGCGGAAGGTGTCGCGAACGCCGTCCCAGACGCCCCCGACCTTCGCCGCGCCCGCCTGGGCGATGCTCGACCGATGGACAGCCAGGTCGACGAGCTCGGGGATCGCGTAGAACCCGATGGTCACGGGGATGAGCCCGATTCCGTCCCAGAGGAAGAGCTGGCCGAACGTGTACCGCTGGGTCCCGGAGATCGGATCGAGTCCGATCGTCGCCAGCCAGAGACCCAGGCCGCCGGCAATCAGACCCGGAAGGAGCGCCTCGCCGCTGAGCGCGGCCACGAAGGTGATGCCGAGGACCGTCAGCATGAAGAACTCGGGGGACCCGAAGGCCAGCACGAGAGGGCGCACGAGCGGGATGGCCAGCCCGAGGACCAGGGCGCCGAAGACGGCGCCGACGAGCGAGCTCATCATGGCCGCCCCGAGGGCCCGGCCCGCCTCGCCCCGCTTGGCCATCGCGTGCCCGTCCACGATGGTCGCGGCCGAGGTCGGCTCGCCCGGGATGCCGAACAGGATCGACGTGATGTCCCCGGTCGTGCTCGTCACGGAGAGCATGCCGAGGAGGAACGCGAACGCCTCCACCGGCGTCATCTTGAACACGAAGGGCAGCATGAGGGCGAGCGTCGTGGGCCCGCCGAGGCCGGGAAGGATCCCGACCGTGAACCCGATGGCCACGCCGATCAGCATCAGACCGAACGTGGGCCACGCGAAGACCTGGATCAGCCCGGTCAGGCCGGCGTGGGCGAGATCGGCTATCGGAGGGGCCTCCGGAGCCCGGAGCTCGGGGCAGTCGCCACGTGGAAGCCGACGACCATCCGGGTCGCATGCCCCGGGCAGACGGGTTCACGCCTCACAGGTCCACTCACTCCGCCTCCGTGACGGGTTGCGGGCGGCCCGGGTTTCGCCGACTCAGAAGGCATGCTAGGTTACCCAGCCGGGACCCGTCAACCGGACCATGGCTCGACTGACCCTCACGCTCGCGTGCGGAGACTACGACCGCACGCTGCCGCTCAAGACCGGCGCCGTCGAGCCCGACGGCGTGGAGCTCCGGGTTCTCTCGCTCGAGCCCGAGGAGATGTTCTACCGGATGGCGAGGCGTCGCGACTTCGACGTGTCCGAGCTCTCCCTGTCCACCTACACGGTGCTCCGGGGCCGCGGCGAGCCTCTGGTCGCGATCCCGGTCTTTCCGTCGTTCATGTTCCGGCACTCGGCGATCTGGGTGCGGGACGGCGCGGGCATCCGCGAGCCGCGGGACCTCGTGGGCAAGCGGATCGGCGTGCCCAAGTACCACATGACGGCCGCGGTGTGGGTCCGGGGCATCCTCGAGGACGACTATGGCGTCGCGCCAGCCGATATCCAGTGGTTCGAGGGGGGAGAGGGCGCCGCGGTGAAGGAGGTCGACGTGACGCTGCCGCCCGGGGTGCGCCACCAGTTGGTCACCGGCGACCGCACCCTCGGCGATCTCCTCACCACGGGTGAGCTGGACGGGTTCGTCGGGGCCCGCCGCCCGGCGGGCCAGGGCGGGATGGCGCCCGTGCGCCGGCTGTTCCCGGACTTCCGTCGCGTCGAGCGCGCCTACTACGAACGGACCGGGATCTTTCCGATCATGCACACGATCGTCCTGAAGGAGGAGTTGACCCGGCAGCATCCGTGGCTCGCGCGCTCGCTCTACGAGGCGTTCGCCGAGGCCAAGCGCCTCGCCTACCGGCGCATCGCCGACACGGCCGTCCTCCCGTACGTCCTGCCGTGGCTCGTGGCCGAGATGGAGGAGACCCGGGCGCTGATGGGGGACGATCCGTTCCCCTACGGGGTGGCGCGCAACCGGAAGACGGTGGAGACCCTGGCCGGCTACTCCTTCCGCCAGGGCCTGGCGCCGCGACGGCTCACGGCCGAGGAGCTCTTCTGCGAGTCTCTGCTCGACACGTGAAGGGACGCCGAGTCGAGCGAGGCCCAGGCGGCCGCGCGCGGGCCGCCAGGTGACCGGAGGGAGGGCCCGCGCGGCCTTCCGGCCTGCCTACTGGCAGAAGACCTTGCCGCCGGTCTGAACGCATCCCGGCCGGAGCGGCGGCGTGACCGGCTGCTGGTTCCGGAGCTGGAGCTGGAACTGGAGGTTCTGCTCCTGCTGCTGCTGAAGCCCCCGCCCCTGCCGCTCGATCTCGCGCCGGGACTCGCCCCGCTGGGTTTCGACATCCTGCCGGTGGCGCTCGATCGCGCTATCCAGACCGCCCGGCTCCGCGGTCGCCAGGCCGGTCAGGGTGGCCGAGAGGACTAGCGCAACAGCCAGTCTCATCACCTGCATTGTCGCGCCGAACGGCGGGCCGTCAAGCCGAGCGTCGCGTCAGGACCAATCGCTCGTGTCGGGGCGTGTGCCCGAAGGGCTCGGCTCCTACCCCTCGGCGTTGACGGACCAGCGCTCGAGGGCCGTCGCGACCGCCGCGAGATCCTGGCCGCCGAGGCCGTCGGCCGCGGCCGCCTCGTAGAGACGGCGCGCGAGCGCGGTGAGCGGCAAGGCCGCCCCCGCGTCCGTCCCCGCCTGCAGGATGAGGCCGAGGTCCTTCAGGAAGAGGTCGAGCTTCATCTGGGGCGGGAACTCCTGGCGGACGATCAGCGGCCCCCGTAGCTCCAGCATGCGCGAGGTCCCGGCGCTCTGGGTGAGGACGTCGAGGACCTGACCGGGATCGAGACCCGCCTTCCGGACGAGGCCGAGCGCCTCGGCCGCCGCCATGGTGTGGAGACCCACCAGGAGATTCGCCGCCAGCTTGACCACCATCGCCTGGCCCGGCCGGCCCACGTGGACCACCCGCGGCAGGATCGCCTCCAGCACCGGGCGGCAGCGCTCGAGCGTCGCCGGCTCGCCGCCGACGAAGAGCATGCCCTCGCCGCGGGCCACCATCGCGCTCGTGCCGCTGACCGGGCAGTCGAGGAACGCGAGCCCGCGGGCCTCAGCCTCGTGAGCCAGGCGCTCGGTCAGCGCCGGCGAGATGGTGCTCATCTGCACGATCGGCTGGCCCGGGCGCGCGCCAGCCAGCACCCCGTGGGAACCCAGGATCGCGGCCTCCACCGCGGCCAGCGATGGCAGGAGGGTGCACACGACCTCCGCGGCCTGGGCGACCGCCTCGGCGGAGGGTGCCGTCTTCCCACCGAGGGCCTCCAGCGCGCGGGCCCTCTCCGGGAGCACGTCGTGGCCCACGACCTGGTGCCCCCCGGCGAGGAGCCGTGACGCCACCGCGTGGCCCAGCAAGCCGAGCCCGACCACGCCGACCGTCGCCGTCATGGTGCGGGGAGTGGCCGCATGCGAGCCCCCTCGGGTCCGCTGGTCTCCTAGGTGCGGGCGCGCTCCATGAACTGCGGCCGGAGCGCCTGGCTCCAGTCGGGGATCGCCGCGATCTTTTTCTCGGCGAGGAGCCCCTCGGCCGTCTGCTGCATGTAGGGGCGCAGGTCGGCCGGGAAGCCGGGGTCGACCTCGACGCCGGCGAGCGCCTTGGCGAACGTGTCCCGGCTCATCTTGTAGCCCTTCTCCGTGTAGAAGCCGAGGATGACGTCGGCGACCTTGGCCGGGTTCTGCTTGAAGTCCCGGCCCACGTCGAGCCAGGCGCGGAGGTACTCCACGACGACGTCCGGGTGCTTCTCCACGAACTCGGGGGTGGCCGCCATGAGCACGGGCATCCGATCGTACTGGTAGAAGTTCACGACCGTCGTCGCGATGCCGTCGGTCTCGGCGATCGACGCGTAGGGCTCCACCGTGACGAACGCGTCGAGGGAGCGGGCGGCGGCCGCCGCGACCATCTCGTTCACGTTCATCTTGATCTCCTGGTAGTCGCCCTTCTTGAGGCCGGCGCGCGCCGCGATGATGTCGACGAACGTGTTGCCGGTGGAGGAGCCGGACTGGTTCCCGATCCGGAGACCCTTGAGATCGGCGACCTTCGTGAGGCCCAGGTCCTTGCGGGCCATCACGCGCGCGGTCTTCCCGACCTGCTCGATCTGCGCGATCGCGACCAGCTTGCCCTTGTCGTGGCCCAGGAGGAAGGACTGGCCCGCGTAGGTCCCGAGATCCACCTGGCGCGCGACCATCTGCTGCATGGTGAGGTTCCCCGACGGGACGGAGAACTCTTCGAACCGGATCCCGCGCTTCTCCAGGTGGCCCGAGCGGAGGAGATAGTAGGTCGGCATGCCCCACATGTTGGTCTGGTAGCCCTGGCGAATGACGGGGGCCTGGGCTCGAGCCGCTCGTGGCCCGAGGCCAATCGCCGTCGCCAGCCCCATCCCGGACAGGCTCAGCACCTCGCGCCGCGTCAGTGCGCTCATCGCCGTCCTCCCCTCCCCCGGCATCCCGGGAGCTCGCGTTCCTCGGGGCGTGGCCGCCGTCGCCTGCCCCTCAGCCAGATTGTAGGCCGGGGGCGCGGGCGCTGGCCACCCCCGGGATCCGCCGCTTCCACGGCCGCCGGGCGCCAGCGTGACGATCCGATCTGGGCTAGAATCTGGGCCCATGGCGACCGTGCCCGGGCGCAACATGAAGCTCCTCGCTCACCATGCCTTGAACGGCTTCGGCAACTGCGGCGAGGGGATGGTCATCCAGCTCGCGCGGAACGGGCGCCGTGTGCTGTGGCTGGCCCACGAGTCTCGGCCGAAGAACATCACCGGCGTCGACGTGACCCAGCCCCGGCGGCCTCGCGTGATCTTCCAGAGCGACCTGCCTCACGGCGAGATGCGCTCGAACTCGCTCGACCTGGTCGGCGACCTCCTCGTCGTGGCCTACCAGACGGCCCGGCCGGGCATGCAGCCGGCGGGCTTCGAGATCTTCGACGTGGCCGATCCCGCGCGCCCGCGGTCGGTGTCGAGGTTCGACGCCTCGGGGCCGGCCTCGCGCGGCGTCCACCACCTGTGGTTCGTCGACGGCCAGTACGTGCACCTCAGCGGGGGCGCCGCCGACTTCACGCCGCGCAACCCGAAGGACGACCAGTGTTACCGCATCGTCGACGTGCGGGATCCGACGCGACCCCGCGAGGTGGGGCGCTGGTGGCTGCCCGGGACACGAGACGGCGACGCCGAGCCACCGCCGACACGGCACCCCAAGTTCGACACCGGCTTTCGCGCGCACAACACGAACGTCTACCCCAGACGTCCGGACCGGGCCTGGGTCGGGTACCTCGACGGCGGCGCGATCCTCCTCGACATCTCCGACATGGGGCATCCGCGGCTGATCAGCCGATGGGACTATCACCCGCCATTCCCGGGCTTCACCCACACGCTCCTGCCCCTCTTCGACCGCGGGCTGCTCGTCGTCTCCGACGAGTCGATCGTGGACGCCGCCGCCGACTGGCCGAAGCTGGTCTGGATCCTGGACGCCCGCGAGGAGACCAACCTGGTGCCGATCAGCACCTGCCCCCTGCCGGCCGTGAAGACCTTCGCCCGGCGCGGGGGCCGGTTCGGGGCGCACAATCTCCACGAGAACCGCCCGGCGCCCGGGTCGTGGGTGTCGGAGACGATCATCGTCGGAACCTTCTTCAACGGCGGCGTCCGGGCCTTCGACCTGTCCGATCCCTTCCGCCCTCGAGAGGCCGCGTACTACGTGCCGCCGGTCGGTCGCGGCTCGTCCAAGGGCGCGATCCAGCTCAACGACGTCTTCGTCGACGAGCGCGGCATCGTCTACACGGTGGACCGCTTCACCGGCGGCCTCTACATCCTGGAGATGAGCCTCTAGCAGGCTGCGGAAATTCGAGGATCGATCATTGATTCAGCGAGCCCCGAAGCGGTTGGGCCCCGTTGGACGAGGGCCTGTACTGGGCGTCGCCCGCTTAACCGGGCGCAGCTCTGCGGGTCTGGAGTGGTCACGTGCCGGCTTCCGTCCAGGTCAGATTGCGGATCCGGACCAGGTTGTAGACGGCCGCCGCGAAGGTGAACATCCAGCCGACGCGCCGGACACCCCGATGCCGGGTCTTCCGCAGCAACGCCACCGTCTTGAGCCAGCCAAAGATCTCCTCCACCAGCTTGCGCTTCTGCTGGCTGACCGCGTAGCCCGGATGCCGGGTGGTCCGGCCGTCGATGGCACTGCGGCGGTGCGCGGTGTTCTGGGCGACGTGCGGAGTGACGCCCTCGGCGCGGAGCTCGGCGACGAAGTCACGGGTGTCGTAGCCTTTGTCGGCCCCGAGCGTCACGCCCGGCCGCAAGTGTCCGGCCATCGCCACCGCCGCCTCGCGCTCCGCGGTGCCGGTGGCCAACGTCACGCGGGCTCCCACCGCCAGCCCATGCCGGTTCTCCATCAGCACATGCCCGTGGTAGCTGAGCTTGGCTTCCCGCCCCCGGCCTTTGCGCATCAGCCGCGCGTCGGGATCGGTCGTCGACACATGGGTGGCATTCGAGCGGCGCTCCCCGTGGAAGTCCACGGTGGGGTTGCCGGGATCGTCTGGCGTCGGGGTGACGGTGTCGCGCCGCGTGAAGCTCTTGAGCCCCGCCCAGGCTTCGATCAGCGTCCCGTCCACCGTGAAATGCTCCGGCGAGAGCAGCTGCCGGGTCTGCGCCTGCGTCACGACCCCCGCGAAGAAGGCCTGGGCGATGTCCCCGGCCAGCAACCGCTCCCGGTTCTTGGTGAACACCGTCACATCCCACACCGGGGCATCGAGGCTCAGCCCCACGAACCACCGATAGAGGATGTTGAAGTCCAGCTGCTCCATGAGCTGCCGCTCGCTGCGGATCGAGTACAGCGTCTGGAGCAACAGGGCGCGGAGGAGCTTCTCGGGCGGGATGGAGGGTCGCCCGGTCTTGGCGTACAGCCGCGCGAAGCGGGGCGACAGGGCTCGCAACACCTCGTCCACCAGCGTTCGGATTGGGCGCAAGGGGTGATCGGCCGGCACCCGCTGCTCCGGCCGGACGTAGCTGAACATGTCCTCCGGGGTCGATTCGTCGCCGCGCATGCCCACCTCCTGGTTACTGTTGAGACTGGCATGCGGCATCGATCGATCCTCGGTCTTTCCGCAGCCTGCTAGGCGGAGACCTCAGGTCGGGCCGACGTGCCCATCCCTATCGGATCGTCGAGAGCGGCCTGATACGCGTCGATCAGCGCGCGGGCGGACGCCTCCGGCGAGAATTCCCGCGCCATCTTTGCGCGGCCGTACTCCCCCAGCTGGCGTGCCAGCCCGGGCGACGCGAGGATCGCCTCGATCCGCGTTCGCAGCTCGTCCGGGTCGCGGCCGTCGAGCAGGAAGCCGTTCCGGCCGTCCTCGATGACGTCCGGGATGCCGCCGACGCGACGTCCGATGACTGGGACGCCGTGGGCACACGCCTCCATGAGCATCCGGCCCAGCGTCTCGTAGAACGTTCCGGCCATGACGACGGCGGTCGCGGCGGCGTAGTATCGGCCGAGCGCCTCGTTCGGCACGAATCCCAGGAATCGCACCCGGTCCGCCAGCCCAAGCTCGGCCGCCTGACGTCTCAGGCTCGACTCGTACGGGCCCCGCCCGATCACGAGCATCGCCGTGCCCGGGAGCGCCGGCATCACGCGCAGGGCCTCCTGGACGCCCTTGTTCTCGACCAGCCGGCCCGCGTACATGAGCACGGAGGCGGTGCTCGGGAACCCCACCGTGGAGGGCGACACCCGGTCCACCCGTGGCGGCACCGTGATGACGTCGTGCACCACGCGGATCCGCGCGGATGGGTGGCCCAGACGCGTGAGATCCCGCGCGACTCCATGGCTGATCGGGAGGAGCAGACGGGCCCGCTGGAGGCTCCGCCTGAGGTAGAACATGTGGGGATGGCTGAATAGCCAGTAGAGCGCGGCAGGAATCCGGCCATAGGAGTCCGGCCCTCCCCACTGAGCCATGATGGCGCGCAGGCGGTTCCGTCCCCGGCAACCCAGGCAGTCCCGCCCGGACCCGTCCGTTCCCTGCGCCGTGGCGCACAGGAGGTACGGCGAGTTGACAGTCGCGACGAATGGACGACCGACGCGGCGCGCCGCGGCCGCCACGCCGGGCACCGCCCGGCCGCTGTACGCGTGGATCAGGTCCGGCTGGAACTCCGGGAGGAAGCGGAGTGTCTGCCGGCGCACCTCGCGGTAGACCCAGTCGAGCTCGGCAAGCCAGGGAGGACGGGCCGGGCCGCCGACCGGCACGCGAAAGACCGATACCCCGTCGGGTGTCCCGTCCACGCGCCGGCCATCCCGGGTGAGGCTCAGGACGCGGAGCTCGACGCCGGCCGCCACCAACGCGCGAGCCAGGTGGTGGGCGCTGATGTGGCTTCCCCCCACGTGCTCCTGACCGGCCGGATCGGGATAGTACCGGTGTGAGACGAAGAGAACCCGCATGCTCGTGGAAGGCTCGTACGTCCCGAGGACGGCCGGCCGCGACCGGCTCGCCAGCCGCCTCCTACTCGGCCGGCGCCGTCGCGCGCCTCCGGGAGGTGGTCGACAGGTGCAGGATCTTGCCCATCGACGTTCCCTGCGGAGGCCGACGCTCCACTTCCAGGAAGCCCGCATCCCGCCAGACGAGTCCCATCACGCGCTCCGCGCCGGTTCCAGCCGTGATCGCCGACAGGAAGGCCGCGGCCGCGGCCTTCGCGTTCACTGCCCCCACCGCGGGGCTGATGAGGAGCCGCAAGCGAGGCCGCCCGTCCTCGCCCTCGGATTCCTCGAGCTGGTAGTCCGTCGAGCCGCCGCCGAAGCGCGCGGGGAGCACGTCCTCCAGAACACGGATGAGATCGGTGTCCAAGAATGTCATCCCGCCGGCCGTCAGCTTCTCGTAGCTCCGGATGGCGCGAGCGTGAGTCGTCCACCCGAGCTCGTCGAGCGGGCAGCCGCAGCTCCGGGGACCGACGATCGCCTGGTCCCCGAGGGACACGTTCAGGAGCACGAGTGGCGCCGTCGCTCGAAGCGAGGTCACCAGAAGCGCGCTCGACGGGAGTCCCGGCCGCACCGCGACATCCCGGGCCTGGATCACGGCATGCATGTCGTCGAGCAGATGGATGTCGTCGGGGGCCTCGGCGGCCAGGCAGCCGAAGCCGATCGTGCTCGTCTCGGCGGTGCCGTACTGAGGCACGGCCTCGGCGCCGACGCGTCGGATCTCCGCCAGCCGCGTCGCGGTGATCGGCTCTCCGCACACGGAGAACTCTGCCCCCTCGAGATTCAGGCCGCCGTGGTAGGCCGCCTGGCAAAGGCGCACCGCCGAGCTGACGAAGGTGTGGACGTGCGGCGTATCCCCCGCCCGGCGAACCTCCGTCATCCATCGCGCGATGGAAAGCGGATCGTCGACGGGAACGTGGAGCGGGCGCGGGATCGAAACGCCGGCCAGCGCGCTTCCCCCGCATATCAGCTCCGTGATCCGTCGGTACCGCGGATCCAGTCCCGACGTGGCCGGGTCCAGCTGCGAGAACCATCGCTCCGGGGGGCTGCCGCAGCCGCTGAACTTCAGCACCTGCTTGAATCCGGCGCCGCCGGGAACGCTCCAGATGGCATGGCGCCACCGCCGGCCGTTCCGCGCGGCCAAGACCAGTGTCTGGTCCACGGCGGTGTCCCGGAGAAAGGCGAGGTCAAGGGAGACGACGGCGCCGAGGCCGCGGCTACCGCTGCTGGACGCGGGCACGTGAAGCGCCGCCTGCGGGTTCCGGAGTCCCAGGGGCTCGATGGCGACGCTCTGGCTTCCCCGCCTGGCCGGGCGGACGCCCTTGAGCTCGTCCACGGTCAGGTAGACGCCGTGACGGAGGAGCGTGTGAAGCGCGCTTTCCAGGCCGTCTTCCGTGACCAGTCTCGCGAGATCGCCGTACTCGCAGCCGGCCAGGCTCAGGAGCTGGCGATACGGGCTGCCCGCCCGCTCGTAGACGGCGCGCCTGACCAGATCCAGGAAGTCGGGCTCCCGCCGCTCGAGCCGGCGCCGCAGCACCGCGCGCGCTTCCCCGAGCCCGACAGGGCGCCTCAGGAAGCTCGGCAGCTTGGCCAGGAACCCGATCCCGACGCGGACGTCGGCGATCCGTGCGCCAATCTCGAACGCCAATGGCATCGCGGCCTCCAGTAGATCCCGTCTCGGGCTCAGCCGAGCGAGTCTACCGCGACGGATGAGAGCGCAGCAATGTTGACGTGCCCACGGTCGACGCCGCAGCTCGCACCATCAGAGGCCCAGGAACCGCGCCGCGGCCGTCCCCTCGACGAGAGCACGGGCGCCCGGGTCCAAGCCCGCTTCGCCGACCGCCGCCACCGGGTCCGGGCTTCCCATGTCGAATGGATAGTCGCTGCCCATCGCCACCCGCTCGGCGCCGAACTCGGCGACCAGGAACCGGAGGTTCGCCGGGCTGTGCGTTAGCGAGTCGAAGTGGAGGAGCCGCGCGTACTCCCGCGGCCGCTTCGGGATGGACTCCGGGCCTTCCGGGCGCACCGACCAGCCGTAGTCGAGCCGCCCGAGCGTGAACGGGAACGCCCCGCCGCCGTGCGCGAAGCAGATGCGGAGGTCGGGCAGGCGCTCCAGCACCCCGCCGAAGATGAGCTTCGAGATGGCCACCGCCGTCTCCAGCGGGTTGCCGACGATCAGCGGGAAGTAGTACTTCGTCAGGCGCTCCTGGCCGACGAGGGGCGCCGCCGGGTGCACGAAGACCGCCACGCCCAGGTCCCGGCAGGCGGCGAAGAAGGGAAAGATCTCCGGGTCGTCGAAGTCACGCCCGCCCGGGCAGGTCCCGATCTCGACGGCGCGCAGGCCGAGCCGCTCGCGGGCGTGACGCAGCTCTTCGATCGCGAGCGCCGTGTCCTGGAGCGGCACGGTCGCCATCCCGACGAAGCGGCTCGGGTGGCGCGCGACGATGTCGGCGACGTTCTCGTTCTGCATGCGGGCGAAGGCCTGCCCGGCGCGCGCGTCTGCCCAGTAGCAGAACATGATCGGTGGCGGCGAGAGCGCCTGGCGGTCGATCCCCAGCCGGTCCATGTCCTCGATGCGCCGCTCCGGCCGCCAGGACCGGTCGTCAACCTCGCGGAAGACGCTCTCGCCCGTCATGATCGTGGCCCGGCAGGCGTCGCGGGGGACCAGTCGCGGCCATCGACCACCGGCGTACCGGCTGGCGAAGTCCTCCCAGCGCTCCGGGACGACGTGGGTGTGCAGGTCGATGCGCATCAGCGCGGCGTCGACGCCTCGGCCATTCACCGAAGCCGCACGGGTTCGGACCCGGCGTCAGCGGCCATCGTCACGAGCGGTCAGGTGGGCGATCACCTCGCGCTGGTACTCGAGGAACTCCACCAGCAGCGGATCGCGCATGCGGGGCAAGGTCACCTTCAGCTCGGTCTTGACCCGGCCCGGGTGTGGCGTGAGGATGACGATCCGGTCGGCGAGGTAGACCGCCTCCGCCACGTTGTGGGTCACGTAGACGACGGTCTTCCGGGTCTTCTGCCACACCTCGACCAGGAGCCGCTGCATCTCTTCCCGCGTCATGGCGTCGAGCGCCGCGAAGGGCTCGTCCATCAGCAGCACGGAGGGGTCGTAGGCGAGCGCCCGGGCGATTGCCACCCGCTGCTGCATCCCGCCCGAGAGCTGGTGGGGATACGCTCCGGCAAACGGCTCGAGCTTCACCAGGCGGAGAAAGCGGACGGCGGTCTCGCGTCGCTCGGCGGCAGGGACGTTCCGCATCTCGAGCCCGAACTCGACGTTCCGCTGCGCGGTCCGCCAGGGAAAGAGCTGGGCGAAGTCCTGGAAAACGACCCCCCGATCGCCCCCCTTGCCGCTCACCGCCTTGCCGCCGACCAGGATCTCGCCCTGGGTCGGCACGAGGAACCCGGCCAGAAGGTTCAGGAGCGTCGTCTTGCCGCACCCGGACTGGCCGAGCACGCAGACGAACTCGGAGGTGCCGACCGTGAAGCTCACGTCGCGGAGTGCGGTGATCCGGCGGTCGCCCGTGTCGTACTCCTGGGTGATGTGGCGCACGTCGATCTGGCTCATCGGGGGTTCACGCTCGCCCCCGAGGCCCAGACCGGCCTCACGCCTTGACTGCCCGGAGCATCCCCCAGCGCGCCACCGAGCGGGCCTCGAGCGCCTGGAAGATGACGCGCTCGAAGACGAGACCGAGACCGCCGATGACGACGAGGACGCCCATCATCACGTCGGTGTTGAGGAACTCCTTGGCGTCGAAGATGACCCAGCCGAGCCCCCAGGCGCTGGCGGCGATCATCTCGCCCCCGACCACGGCGATCCAGGAGCGGGCAAAGGCCTGCCGGAGCCCGGTGATGACGAACGGGAGGGAACCGGGCAGGATCACTTTCCAGAACAGCGCTCGCTCGTCCGCGCCCATGGCCGAGGCCGCCTGGAGCCAGAGCCGGTTGACCGTGCGCACGCCGGTCCAGGTGTTGTACATCAGCGGGAACGTGGCGGCGTAGAAGACCAGCATGATCGTCGCGGTGTTGCCGAGCCCGAACCAGAGGATGAAGACCGGCACCCAGGCGAGCGACGGGATGGGCATCAGGACGCTCATGAGCGGCAGGAAGAACCGCTCGACCGGCCGCCAGCGTCCCATCAGCATGCCGAGGGGGATGCCGACCACCGCGGCGAGGACGAGCCCCGACAGGACCCGATAGAGGGTGAACGCCACGTGGCCGAAGAGCGACCCGTCGAGGATCATCCCGCCAAGGGCGGCTCCGATCGCCGCCAGCGTGGGCGTCAGCGCCGGCGCGAACACACGACTCCGGGCGAACACCTCCCAGGCGAGCGCGAAGAGGATCACGCCGGCCGCGCCGAGGGCGAGCCCCCGCCAGGCGCGGGCCGGGCCGGGCGTCGTCACGACCGCGCTCCCCTCGCCGGCACTGGCAACCGCCTCGTCCCGCGCGATCACGCGAGCATCCCCCAGCGGACCACCGTGAACCGCTCGAGCCGCTCGAAGACGACGCGCTCCAGAAGAAGGCCGACGATCCCGATCACCGCGATGCCCGCCAACATGACATCGGTGTTGAGGAACTCGCGAGCGCCGAAGATCAGCCACCCGAGCCCGCGGGGCACCGAGGTCAACATCTCCACCGCCACCAGGACCCGCCAGGCACGGGCCAGCGCCAGCCGGAGCCCGGTCAGGACGTACGGGAGCGCGCCCGGCAGGATCACCTTGCGGAAGAGCTGATGCTCGGGCGCCCCCATCGCCTCGGCCGCCCGGATCCAGATCTCCTTGACGGCCTTCACGCCCGTCCATGTGTTGATCGCGGCCGGGAAGGCGGCCGCCACGGCGACCAGGAGCACGGCCGGCAGGTTACCGAGGCCGAACCACAGGATGAAGAGCGGGGCGTAGGCGAGCCCCGGGATCGGGCTACCGATGTTGACCAGGGGAAGCAGGAGCTCCTCGGCCCAGCGGTAGCGCCCCATGACGATCCCGATCGCGACTCCCAGGACGGCCGCCAGCAGGAACCCGAAGAGCAGGCGGATGATGGTGCCCTGAGCGTGGCGAAGGAGGATGCCCGAGGTCAGGAGGCGCCAGAAGGCTTGGGCTACCGTCCCGAGACTCGGGAAGAGCTTGGCCGGCAGCGGGCCGAAGGCGGCAAAGAGCTCCCACGCCACCCCCGCCACGGCGAAGGGCAGGAGGAACTCGCCGGCATCGCGGAGGCGCTGACCCCCCGTTCGGTCGCGAGCGACCGGCCGTACGGACGTGGGCGCGACCGCTGCGACCCCGCGGCTCACTGGATGATCTCGTCCGCCCGGGACAGGACCGACGGCGGGAGCGTCAGCCCGAGCGCCTTCGCCGTCTTGAGGTTCACGACCAGCGCGAACTTCGTCGGCTGCTCGATCGGCAGGTCGCCGGGTTTCGCGCCCTTCAGGATCTTGTCGACGTACACCGCCGCGCGGCGGAACAACTCCGTGAGCTTGGTCCCATACGCGATCAGGCCTCCAGCCTCGGCGTACTCCCGCGAGGAGAACACGGTCGGGAGCCGGTGCTTCACGGCCAGCTCGGCCAGGCGCCGGCGCTCTCCGAAGAACATGGGGCTAGTGCCAACGAGGAGGCTTGCAGGACGCTCTCGCATGATCCTCGAGAAGGCGCCGTCGAGCTCGGACGGATCCCGGACGGTGACGGCGTGGACGCGCACCCCGAGTGCCCGCGCCGCCGCCTCTGTTTCCCGGACTTGAATGGCGGTGGCCGCACCGCCCGCATCCCCGAGGAACGCAAGGCGGGGCGCCTCAGGAACGAGCTCGCGGGCAAGTTCGAAACGTTTCGCAATGAGCTCGCTACTCAGGGTCGTGACACCGGTCACGTTCCCCCCCGGCCGGGCCAGGCTCGCCACGAATCCGAGGCCGACGGGATCCGACCCGGTCGCCATGACGATCGGGATCGTCGTTGTCGCCTTCCGCGCGGCCGGGGTGGCGGCCGTGCCCGCCGTTACGATGGCTACGACCTTCAGTCGCACGAGGTCGGCCGCGAGTGCCGGCAGCCGATCGGGCTTCCCGTCCGCGCCCCGGGCCTCGAAGACCACGGTCCGGCCCTCGACGTATCCCCGCTCTCGCATCTCCTGGCGGAACGCCTCCCACAGGGGCGCTCGGCCCGCGAGGGAGCCGGTCTCCAGGAGCCCGATCCGGGGCACCGTCCCCGAGGGCTGGGCACTCGCGCTCCACGGATCCAGGAGGCAGAAGGCAAGCAGGAGGCCGGGCGAGCGAAACAGGCGCCAGAGGCCTCGCACCGCAGTTCCGCCGCTCACCGGATGATCTCGTCCGCCCGGGACAGAAGGGACGGCGGGATCGTCAACCCGAGCGCCTTGGCGGTCTTGAGGTTTACGACGAGCTCGAACTTCGTCGGCTGCTCGACGGGCAGATCCGCGGGCTTCGCGCCCTTGAGGATCTTGTCGACATAGCCGGCCGCGCGGCGGAGCAATTCCGCGCGATCGGCCCCGTACGCGATCAGCCCTCCGGCCTCGACATATTCCCGCGCCCCGTGCACGGTTGGGAGTCGGTGCTTCAAGGCCAGCTCGGCCAGGTAACGACGCTCTCCGAAGAACATGGGGTTGACGACAACAAGAAGGCCCGCGGAACGCTCCCGCGCGATCGTCGAGAAGGCGCCGGCGAGCTCGGCCCGACCCCGGACAGTGACGGGGTGAAGGCGCACCCCCAGCGCCAGCGCCGCCGCCTCCGTCTCCCGGAACTGAAGGGCGGTGGCCGCATTCCCTTCCTCTCCGAGGATCGCCAGCCGGGACGCCTCCGGAACGAGCTGACGGGCCAGCTCGAGCCGCTTCGGGCTGAGCTCTGCGGCTAGCGTCGTGACGCCAGTCACGTTCCCGCCCGGCCGGGCGAGACTCGCCACGGAGCCGGCGCCGATGGGGTCCGACGCGGTCGCCATTACGATCGGGATCGTCGCCGTCGCCTGCCGCGCGGCCGTGGTGGCCGCCGTGCCCGCCGTCACGATGACGTCGACCTTCAACCGCACAAGGTCGGCCGCGAGCGGCGCCAGCCGCTCGGGCTTCCCATCCGCGCCCCGGGCCTCGAAGGCCACGCTCCGGCCCTCGACGTACCCCAGCTCGCCCATCCCCTGGCGGAACGCGTCCCACAGGGCCGCCCGGCTCGCGAGGGAGCCGGCATCCAGGAGTCCCACGCGGGCCACCGTCCCCGGCGACTGGGCGTCCACGCTCCATGAACCCAGGAGGCACAGGGCGAAAAGGAGCCGCAGCCAGCTCACGGGGAGATCACGTCGGCCCGCAGCCGTCAGCCCTTCATGGCCTGCTCGAGCAGGTCACGGCGGAGCGCCTTGTCCCAGTCGGGCATGGTCTTGATCCGCCCCGCCTTCAGCAGGCTCTCCGCCTCGGCCACGGTGTAGGCTCGGAACTCCGGGCTCATCTCCACCTTCACGTCGAAGCGGCCCAGCGCCTTCCGGATGACGGACGGCGTCACCTGGTAGCCGCGCTCGTTCAGGACCTCGGTCACGACGGTGGCGGCCCGCTGGGGATCGTCGCGGAAGATCTTTGCCGTGGCGATCCAGCCCCGGAGGAACTGGATCGTGGCGTCGCGGCGCTTGTCGGCGACGCCGGGGCCCGCCGCCAGGACCACGGGGATCGGGTCGTAGGTCTCGAAGCTCACGATCGACCGCGCGAGCCCCTGCTCCTCGGCGACCGAGATGAAGGGCTCCGTGCTGACGCTCGCCTCCACCTGCTTGGCGACCAGCGCCGCCACCTTGTCCGGCTCGAGCGTGTTGATCGGCTCCCAGCTGCCGGCGGCGAGCCCGAACTTCGGCGCGACGCGGGACGCGAATACCGCGTCCGTGCTGCTTCCGACGCCGGTCGCGACCTTCTTCCCCCGCAGGTCGGCGACGCTCTGGTACGGCGAGTCGGGCCGGACGAGCACGTGGACGGTCTTGCCCGCGTGGCCCGCAAGCGCCACCGCCGTGAGCTCGCCCTTCTCGGCGCCGAGGATGAACGTCTGGACGGCGAAGGTCCCGAAGTCGATGCGCCCCGCCACCATCGCGTCGCGCGTCTGACGGCCGACCGGCGCCGGGAGGCCCTCGACGGGCAGGCCCAGCTTCTCGAAGATGCCGGACTTCAGCGCGACCAGGGACAGGCTTCCCCAGATGTTCGCCTGGTAGCCCAGTCGAATCGGGTCGGCCGCGGGGGCGTCGCGGTCAGCCAGGAGGGCGCCGAGCGCCACCCCGCCGAGTCCCGTCGCACCAGACAAGAAGGTCCGTCGATCCATCATGGCCTGCCTCCTAGAGCCCGAGATAGCGCGCCTTGACCTCTTGGTTCTCCCAGAGCGCGTGTGGCGGACAGGAGTGCACGATCCGGCCCCGTGACAGGACGTGGACCTCGTCGGTGACCCGGAGCGCCAGCGGGATGTTCTGCTCGACCAGCAGGATCGACAACCCGCGGGCCTTGAGATCCCCGATGACGCGACCGACCTCCCGCACCAGCAGCGGAGCGAGGCCCTCCGTCGGCTCGTCCATGAGGAGGAGGTCGGGATTCGTCATGAGGGCCCGTCCGATCGCGAGCATCTGCTGCTCGCCACCCGACAGCTTGCCGGCGCGGCTCGCCGCGCGCTCCCGAAGCCGCGGGAAGAGGTCCATGACGGTTTCCATGGTCCAGGGGCCGCCGTTGCCGCGCGCGGCCACCGCGAGGTTCTCCGCCACGGTGAGCGAGCCGAACATCCGCCGCCCCTGGGGCACCAGCCCCATGCCGAGCGCGACGGCGCGGTTCGAGGGCCAGCCGGTGATGTCGCGCTCCTTGAAGATGACCTGCCCCGTCCGCGGCGGCGTGAACCCGATGATGGAGCGGATCAGCGTGGTCTTCCCCATGCCGTTGCGGCCGAGGATCCCCACCACTTGGCTCTTCTCGACCCGCAGGGAGACGCCCTGGAGGACGTAGCTGTCCCCGTAGTAGGTGTGGATGTCCCGGACCTCTAGCAGAGCGGTCCCTCCGTCTTGCGCACCTCGCAGAGATAGGAGCGCAGGGGGACCGTGCCGCTGATCGGATCGGCGACGTCGGTATCGATCAGGTCGTTGTAGTTCGAGCTCCGCGGACCGGCCACGTCGTAGCCCGGGAGCCCGAGCGGCTCACAGGCCTGCCACCATCCGAACTGCGCGCACACCACGTCCGTCGCCAGGCTGCGGTTGAGGCGAGCGCGCGCCCGCATCGTGGCGCGGGGAGTCTCGACGGTCACCCAGTCGTCCTGCCGGATGCCGCGGAACCCCGCGGCCTCAGGGCTCAGCTCGACCACCGGGTCGGGACTGTGCCGGCGCAGCTGGGGGAGATTCCGGTGCTGGCTGTGGCAGAACTGCACGACCTTGGTCGACGTCAGGACCAGGGGGTAGCGTGCCGCCAGGTCCGGTCGGCTCACCGGGCTCGCGGCCGGCTCGACGTACTCGGGAAGGGGCGCCTGGCCATGGTCGAGGAAGCGCTGAGCGTAGATCTCGACGCGGCCGCTCGGAGTCGCGAATCCGGTGCCTGGCTCCGCATACTTCCGGTACCGGGTCTCCAGCGGCACGCGCACGCCTCCGGGATTCGCCCGCAACTCCTCGAGCGTGACGCCGGAGGGCGCCAGCACGAACCGGTGGCCGGCGTCCTCGTCCCCGCCGAAGAACTCTCCGCCCAGGCCCAGCCGCTTCGCCAGCTCGCAGGCAATCCAGGTGTCCGATCGCGATTCGCCGCGCGGCGCCACGACCGGAGCCCGCAACTGGATGTGGGTCTCTCCCTCCGGAGTGGGCCCGAACCCCGCCCGCAGGCCCTCGCGCTCCCAGGCGGACGCCACGGGGAGGACCACGTCGGCCAGCTCGGCGGTCGGCGTCATGAACAGATCGGCGACGACGAGGAAGTCGAGCTTCGCGAGCGCCGCCCGCCCCAGCTCGGCGTCGGGCTGGGAGAGGAGCGTGTTCCCGCCGAAGCCGATCAGCCCTCGAACCGGATACGGCTTCCCGTCGAGGATCGCTCGGTAGACGTCGCGGGCGGTCACCCAGCCGTGGCGGCCCGGGCCCAGGGGTCGCTCGGCGAATCCGAGGGTCTTCGCCCGTTCCGCCTCGGAGACGAGCGAGCGGCCGCCGAGGTCGTTGGTGGCCGGGCGGCTCACCCGGAGGTTGCCTCCAGGCACGTCGAAGCTCCCGGTCAGCGCGTAGAGGAGCGAGATTGCCCGAACCGACTGCGTGGCGTTCGAGTGCTGCTCGAGACCCGTCCAGTGGAAGTAGGACACGGGCCGCCGCTGCCAGAGCAGGCGCGCCGTCTCGACGATCTGCGCCGCCGGCACGCCCGTGATCTGCTCGACCCGATCGGGCGGATACGCTCGGCAGAGGGCCGCGTAGCGCTCGAACGCGGGACGGCAGGTGACGGGCCCCGCCGGCGTCGCGCACGTCACGGACCCGGTGAGCAGCGGCTCCCGGACCGTCGTCTCGTACCGCGTGGCCTTCGGGTCGTAGCCGACCGGACCGGCAGCCGTCCGGTCCCAGGCGACGTAACCCCCCGCCGCGCCCGGCTCGCCGAGGTCGGCCGGGGTGAGAAACCGACCCGTGTCGTCACGAACCAGGAACGGACCCGTGCTCCACGTCTCGATGAACTCCCGGTCGTACCAGCCTTCGGCGATCATCACCCCGGCCAGACCGAGCGCGAGGGCGCCGTCGGTCCCGGGCCGCACCCGGAGCCACTGGTCGGCCCGGTTGGCGAGACCGGCGCGCCGTGGATCGACCACGACCAGCGCCGCGCCGCGGGCCTTCGCGTCGGCGGCCGCCGTCGCCTGGGCCAGGAACGACACCGACGGGTTGTGGCCCCAGAGCAGGAGGCATCCCGTGCGGGCGAAGTCGGGCACGCCGATGTCGACGCCGAACGTGTACGCAGTGCCGTAGTCGCGATGCCAGGCGCAGAGCTCCTCCCCCCAGATCGTGTTGGGGCTCCCGAAGAGCCGGATCAGCCGCTCGATCCATCCGAACCCGTCCGAGACCGCCGTGCCGGAGGGGGTCGTCACGCCGAAGGCCACGGCCTCCGGCCCGCCCCGGGCGGCGGCCTCCCGCATCCGGTCCGCGGTCCAGTCGAGCGCCTCCTCCCAGGAGATCCGGACCCAGCCGGGGTCCGCATCGCCTTTGGGGCGGGTGCGCCGGAGCGGGTGGAGCAACCGGTCGGCGGCGTAGACGAGCTCGGGGGCGGCGCGCCCCTTGACGCAGAGGCTCTGGCCGGTCGGGTGACCGGGGTCGGGCTCCACGGCGACGAGCTTCCCGTCCTCCACGACCGAGATGCAGCCGCAGCGCGATCGGCACAGCGCGCAGAAGCCCCGGATCCGCTGGGTGGCCATCGGAACCTCCCGTGAGTCGGTGGTTCGGGGGCGATGTTACCACGCTCGCGCGAGCCGGATTGACACGCGCGAGACGCGCCGCGTACGGTGGAGACCTCGTCGAGGGGGACCGAGATGAAGATCAGCGCGTTCCACCTGATGCCGCACCGGGAGCTGCCGGCGGACTTCGAAGAGCGGTACGAGTCCGTCTGGGTCACGCCGCCGTGGTGGGAGCTGGCCGACGCCCGCCGGGTGGGCCAGTACTACAACTGGACGCTGGACGAGCTGCTCCACGCGGCCCGCTCCGGGTTCGACGGGGTCTGCACGAACGAGCACCACCAGAACGCCTACGGGTTCATGCCGAGCCCGAACCTGATGGGAAGCGTCCTGGCCAAGCTCACCCAGGGGATGGACGTCGCCATCGTCCAGATGGGCTCCACGCTCCCCACGTCGAACCCGCCCATCCGCGTCGCCGAGGAGTACGCGATGCTCGACTGCATCAGCGGCGGGCGGCTGGTGGCCGGCCTGCCGCTCGGCAGCCCCATGGACGTGAACCTCTGCTACGGCATCACCCCTATGGAGCAGCGGGAGCGCTACCGGGAGGCGTTCGCCCTGACGCTGAAGGCCTGGCAGGCCCGCGAGCTCTTCGCCTGGAACGGGCGGTACTACCAGCTGGCGAACGTGAACCTCTGGCCGCGGCCGATCCAGGAGCCCCATCCCCCGGTCTGGGTCCCGGGCTCGGGGAGCGTCAGCACCTTCGACTTCGCCGTCGAGAACGAGGTCTGCTACTGCTTCCTCAGCTACTCGGGCGCCCGATCGGCCAAGGTCCTGATGGACGGGTACTGGGACGTGGTGTCGAAGAGAGGGCGGGAGCCGAACCCCTACCGCGCCGGATTCCTTCAGCTGGTCGCCGTGTCCGAGACCGACGCCCGCGCCGAGGAGGAGTACGCGCGGCACGTCGAGTACTTCTATCACAAGTGCCTCCACATCCCGGGCCCCTGGTTCTCGCCGCCCGGGAACCAGGACTACCGGAGCCTGATGGCCTCCATACGCAATCCGGTGCGCCGGCCGGAGAACCCGAAGGACCTCAGGTATCGGGACTTCGTCGAGAAGGGATACGTCATCGCCGGGAGTCCGGCCACGGTCCGCCAGCGCCTTGAGGAGGAGGTCGTGAAGACCCTGCGCGTGGGGAACCTCATGCTGCTCGTGCAGATCGGCTCCATGCCCCACGAGCTGACCATGAAGAACATCACCCTCCTCGCGCGGGAGGTCTTGCCGGGCCTCCGGGGGATCTGGGACGACGAGGGCTGGGTGAACGACTGGTGGCCGCGACGGCTCCGGGACGCCGCGCCGAGACCGGCGGCGCACGCGACCGCCTGATGGGGCCGGAGGCGCGGACCGTCCCCGTCTGGCAGGGTCAGGTTCACCTGCGCGTCCTGTCCAAGGGTCACGGGCCGGCCCTGGTGTTCTTCCACGGGCCCTGGGGCCTCCAGTGGGATCCGTTCCTCGACGAGCTCGCGGGGAGCTTCACCGTGCACGCCCCGGAGCATCCCGGCACGAGTCCCGGGCGGCCGGACGACATCTACGCGCTCGACGGCGTGTGGGACCTGGTCTCTTGCTACGAGGAGCTGCTCGACAGTCTCGGGCTCACGCGGGCGGCGCTGGTGGGCCACTCGTTCGGCGGGATGGTGGCCTGCGAGGTCGCGGCCGCGTCCCCGCGCCGGGTCAGCCACCTGGTGCTCATCGACGCGCTCGGACTCTGGCGCGACGACGCCCCCATCCCCAACTGGATGCTCCTGCCCCACGGCGATCTCGCCGGCCACGTCTTCTCGGACGCCGACGGCGAGGCCGCGCGCCGGATGTTCGTGCCTCCCGAGGACCCGGAGGCGCGGATCATGGCGCGGGTCGGGCTCCAGTGGGCTATGGGCGCCACGGGGAAGTTCCTCTGGCCGATCCCGGACAAGGGGCTCCGGAAGCGCATCCACCGCGTCCAGGCCCCGACCCTCCTCGTCTGGGGCAAGGAGGACCGGCTCGTGCCGCCGGTCTACGCGGAGGAGTTCGCTCGCCGCATCGCCGGGGCGCGCGTCGAGATCGTGGACCAGGCGGGGCACGCGCCCCACCTGGAGCAGCCCGACGCGGTCGCCCCGCTGGTTCGCGACTTCCTGAGCGCGTAGTAGCTTCCTCCGCCGTGCGGTTCGGCATCATCCTGACCAACCAGCATCCGCCCGGCGCGCCGATGGTCGAGCGGTTTGCCGACGCCATCGAGCAAGTCCGCCTGGCGCGGGATCTCGGATTCGACGTGCTGGTGTTCGGGCAGCACTTCCTGCTGAACGAGTTCCAGGCGCCCCAGCCGGCTGTGGCAGCGGCCCGGCTCGCCGCCGAGGCCGGATCGATGCGCATCGGGATCACGATCTACCTCTTGCCGCTGCTCAACCCGGTGGCGGTGGCCGAGGAGGCCGCCTCGTTCGACATCATCACGGGCGGGCGCTTCATCTTCGGCATCGGCCTGGGCTACCGCGAGGAGGAGGACCGAGCCTTCGGCCTCCGCGCCGGGGAGCGGGTGCCGAGACTTCTCGCTCACCTGGAGGTGATCAAGAAGCTCTGGGCCGGCGTGCCGGTCGACTTCGAGTCGCCGTACTGCCGGCTGCGACAGGCGACCATGGCGCTGCGTCCGGTCCAGCGGCCCCATCCGCCGGTCTGGGTGGCCGCCAACAACGACCGCGCCGTGGAGCGAGCGGCCGAGATCGGCGACACCTGGATCATCAACCCCCACGCGACCCTGGCCACCATAGGGCGCCAAATGGCGCTGTACCGGGCCGCGCTCGCGCACCAGCAGAAGCCGTTTCCGGCGGAGCTGCCGATGATCCGCGAGATCTGCGTGGCGGGCAGCCGCGCGGCGGCGCTCGCGCTGGCCCGCCCGGGTCTCGAGCAGAAGTACCGGGCCTACGTCGCCTGGGGGCAGCACAAGGCGCTGCCCGACGACGACGACATGACCCAGGCGTTCGACGAGCTTTTGCGGGACCGCTTCATCCTCGGCGACCCGATCCGCTGCGCCGACGAGCTCCAGCGCTGCGTGGACGAGACGGGAGCCAACACGCTGATCTTCCGCGTCGGCTGGCCCGGCATGGCCCAGGAGAGCATCCTGCTCAACCTGCGGATGCTGGGGGAGCAGGTCCGGCCGCGCGTCACGGCGAAGCCGGCGCGGGCGATCCCGTAGAGCGGGGGCCGCCCCTGCTCGCTCCCCCACCCGAGCGACGGCTCACGTCCAGTCCGCCCAGACCCTGCTATCCACCAAGATCATCGGCGCGCCCGCCGCCAGGCACCCACGTCACCCTCCCACGGCAGCTTGCCATTCACTCTGCGCAGCGCCCGGTACACGGTCCTACGGGCCACCAACTCCCGCAGGGCGAGGTCCACTGCCTGTCGCTTCGTCTTCGCGCCGACAAGCCGCATGGCCTGCCTGATGAGGCCCTCGTCGAGAACGATGTTCGTGCGGCCCATTGAGTCCCCTTCTCGAAATACACCCGATCCACATGGTGAGGTATATGCCATCACGATGCCATCACGCCAGCTCGTCCCCGCCCAGCAAGATGGAGCTCGGAATCTCTCTGGCCGGCCGCGCCGGCCCCCGGCTTACCCTTCGGGGAGCAGCTTTCGGATCATCTCGAGGAGGGTGAACGGGCTGTACGGCTTCGCCAGGTACGTGGACGCCCCGGCCTCCTTCGCCCGCTGCTCGTCGCCGCTCAAGGCAAAGGACGTGATGGCGATGATCGGCGTGTCCGCCGTGGCCGGCTCCGCGCGGAGCCGGCGCGTCGCCTCGAAACCGGAGATCTTCGGGAGCTGAACGTCCATGAGGATCAGGCCGGGGCGCTCCGCGAGCGCCATCTCTACGCCCGTCTCGCCGTCGGGCGCCTCGATCAGCCGGTAGGACGTGCGGCGCAGGAGATCCCGGACGATCTTCCGGTTCAGCTCGTTGTCCTCGACGTAGAGGATGGTCTGGCCACTCATGCCGTCTGGCCTCCGGCCAGCCGAAGCGGGATCGCGAACGAGAAGGTCGAGCCCTTCCCGAACTCGCTCTCCACCCAGATCCGGCCCCCGTGCATCTCCACGAACTTCTTGGTGATGCTGAGCCCGAGCCCAGTCCCCCCGAACTCGCTCGCGACGGTCGCGTCGCCTTGCCTGAACTCGGCGAACACGGTCTCGAGCTTGTCCGGCGCGATGCCGATCCCCGTGTCGGTGACGCGATACACGAGGAGGTCGTCCTGGAGCTCGACCGAGATCGCGACGCGCCCCGCTCGGGTGAATTTCAGGGCGTTCCCGGCGAGGTTCATGACGCACTGGGTGATCCGCCCGGCATCGCCGTACCCCAGGGGCATGTCCGCGGGGGCCGAGGCGACGAGCTCCAGCCCCTTCTCCGCCGCCAGGGGGTGGAGCGAGGCCCGCACCCGCTCCACGAGGTCCTGGACCGCGTAGTCCGTCGGCGAGAGATCCATGCGCCCAGCCTCGATCTTGGAGAGGTCAAGCACGTTGTTGATGAGGCGCAGGAGGTGCTTCCCGCTGTTCTGGATGTCGGTCAGCGGCTCCCTGAGATCGGCTGGCAGCGCCCCATAGATCTCGCCGAGAATCATCTCGTTGAACCCGAGGATCGCGTTCAGCGGCGTCCGGAGCTCGTGCGACATGTTGGCGAGGAACTCCGACTTGTGACGGCTCGCGGCTTCGAGCTGCTGGCTCTTGTCCGCGATCTCGCGGAACAGGCGGGCGTTCTGGATCGCCAGCGCCGACTGCGTCGCGAAGGTCTTCAGGACGTCGATGACCTCGGGCGGGAACTCTCCGGGCGCCTTCCGGTTGAGAGTCAGGCTGCCGATGATCTGATCCTCGCGCACGAGCGGCACGGAAAGGAGCGCGCGGTAGCCGAACCGGATGACCGCGTCGCGGATACCGCTCTGGTACGCCCCCGGCTGGGTGATGTCGGGAACCTGGATCGGCTCACGCATCTCTGTGGCGCGGCCCATCAGCCCTTCACCCTTCCGGAGGGGAACCGCCCGAATGGCTTCCACGAACGCCGTGTCCAGATTGTGGCTCGCCCGGAGGTGAAACTGCTCGGACCCCTCGTCGTACTCGTAGATCGAGCACCCGTCCGCTCCGGCGAGCTGGCTGGCGCGCGAGACGATCGTGTCGAGCACAGCCTCGACGTCGAGCGTCCCGCTCACCGCGCGGCTGACCTCGCCCAGCGCCGTGAGCTGCTCCACTGATCGCGTCAGCTCGGCCGTCCGCTCCCGCAGCTCGTTGAACAGGCGCACGTTCTCGATCGCGATGACCGCCTGGTTGGCGAACGTCTCGAGAAGCGCGATCTGCTTGGCCGAGAAGGGATAGGGCTCCGGCCCACGAGCGATGATGATCACGCCCAGCGGTGTGCCCTCGCGCAGCAGCGGCGTGACCAGGACTGTCCGGGTGAGGGACTCATCCCGCCTCATGCGAGAAACGGTTACCGGGAACTCCGCCTCGGCCGCCAGGATGTCCTCGACCTGGATCGTCCGCCGTTCGTCCATAGCCCGTGCGGAAATCATGTCGCGACTGAAAGGGACGGCATCGCCGACCGTCAGTGATCTCCGCAGCGACCCACGCCGTGCCACCAGGCGCAGGTACTCCCCTTCAAGACGGTAAAGTGACGAATCCGCCGCCCCGCACACTCGGGCGGCGTTCTCGGCGACGGCCTCCATGACCGGCTGGAGGTCGGTCGGCGAGCTCGCGATCACCCGCAGGATCTCGCTGGTCGCCGTCTGCTGCTCCAGCGACTCGGTGAGCTCCGCGTTCCGCGCCTCCAGCTCCTGGAACAGCCGGACGTTCTCGATCGCGATGACCGCCTGGTTGGCGAACGTCTCGAGCAGCGCGATCTGCTTGCCGTGAAGGGACGGACCTCGGCCCCGGACGATGAGGATCGCGCCCACGGCGTGCCCTCGCGCAGCAGCGGCGTCGCCAACAGTGTCCGGGTGGGGCGCCGGCCTGCCGGTGCGAGACACGGTCCCGGGAACTCCGCCTCGGCCGCCAGGATGTCCTCGACGTGGATCGTCCGCCGGTCGCCCACAACCCGTCCCGACGGTGCCGCGGTTGATCGGGATGGTCTCCGATGTCCTCGGCCGGCGCAGCGTTCCATGCCGCGCCATGATACGCAGATGCTCCCCTTCCAGACGGAAGATCGACGAATCCGTCGCCCCGCACACCCGGGCGGCGTTCTCGGCGACGGCCTCCATGACCGGCCCGAGGTCGGTGGGCGAGCTCGAGATCACACGCAGGATCTCGGCCGTGGCCGTCTGCTGCTCCAGCGACTCGGTGAGCTCCGCGTTCCGCGTCTCCAGCTCCTGGAACAACCGGACGTTCTCGATCGCGATCACGGCCTGGTCGGCAAAGGTCGTCACCAGCTCGATCTGCTTGTCCGTGAATGGACGGACCTCCTCGCGCCAGATGAAGAAGACGCCGATGGGCGCGCCCTCCCGAAGCATGGGAACACCGAGTACCGTCCGGAAGCGGGCTATGCGTTGCGCCTCCGCCCACCGATACTCCGGGTCGACCAGGATATCGGGGAAATGAAGTGTTCGCCGTTCGAGCGCCACCCGCCCGACGACAGTGTCGTTCCCGACGGCGACCGGAGTTCGGTGGATGTAGTCCCGATGCTCGGGTGTGGTGCCATGGTCCGCGACCCCTCGGTACACCTCACCGTCGCGCCTGAAAATGAAACCCTTGTCGCCTCCGCAGAGCCGGGTCGCACTTTCTATGAGCGTGCTCAGCACCGGTTGGAGATCAAACGTCGAGCGGCTAATAACCTTGAGGACCTCGGCGGTTGCAGTTTGCTGCCCCAGCGCCTCGGTCAGCTCGCGGTTGCGCTCCTGCAATTCCGTGAACAGGCGCACGTTCTCGATCGCGATCACCGCCTGATTGGCGAAGGTTTCGAGAAGGTTGATCTGCTTGTCGGTGAACGGCCGCGGCTCGGAACGCCGCAGCTGAATCAGGCCGATCGCCACGCCGTCTCGTACCAGTGGCGTGGCAAGCAGTGCGCGAATGCCCATCGCCGCATGCTGCGAGCCCGGGAACTGACTTGCGAACGACGGCGCGTGCGTATCGGGGATATGCATCGTCCGGCACTCGGAGAGGACGCGCTCGTTCACGCCGCCGGGTAGCAGTGGCAAGCGGCTGTCGGCGAGGACCGGCACGCCGCCCACGTGGGCCATGCGCCGCAGACCGCCATCCTCGACCCGGTGAATGGTCACATCATCGACGCCGCACAGGCGGGCCGCATTCGCCGCCACCGCGTCGAAGACCGGCTGGACGTCGGTCGGGGAGCGACTGATCACGCGGAGGACCTCGCCGGTCGCGGTCTGCTGCTCGAGGGTCTCCGTCAGCTCGCGGTTCCGGGCCTCGAGCTCCGTGAACAGCCGCACGTTCTCGATCGCGATTACCGCCTGGTTGGCGAACGTCTCGAGGAGCGCGATCTGCTTGGCCGAGAAGGGATGGGGCTCGGGCCCACGAAGGATGAAGATGACGCCCAGGGGAGTGCCCTCGCGCAACAGCGGCGTAGCCACGATTGTGCGGACAAAGGATCCGACCTGCCTGTGGCGAGACGCGCTTCCCGGGAACTCCGCCTCGGCCGCCCTGATGTCCTCGACCTGGATCGTCCGCCGGTCACGCACAACCCGTCCGCCTAGGAACTCACGACTCAGTGGGACAGCACCTCCGATCGCCAGTGATCTACGCAGCGGTCCATGCCGCGCCACCAGACGCAGGTGCTCCCCTTCCACGCGGTAGATCGCCGAATCCGTCGCCCCGCACACCCGGGCGGCATTCTCGGCGACGGCATCCATGACCGGCCCGAGATCGGTTGGCGAGCTCGAGATCACCCGCAAGATCTCGGCCGTGGCCGTCTGCTGCTCCAGCGACTCCGTCAGCTCGGCGTTCCGCGCCTGCAGCTCCTGGAACAGCCGCGCGTTCTCAATGGCGATCACGGCCTGATCGGCGAACGTGCGGAGAAGCGCAATCTGGGTGTCCGTGAACGGCCTGACTTCCAGGCGCCAGACGGTAATCGCGCCGATGGAAACACTCTCCCGAAGCATTGGGACCGCGAGGATGGACCGGATCCCCAGCGCATCGCGTCCGGAATACGTGTAGTCCGGGTCCACGCTCGCGTCTTCGATGTGCACCATGCGCTGGTCCAGCACCGCACGTCCGGCCGCGGTCTCGCGGGCAGCCGGGCGCGGGAACATGCGCCGCACCGACTCGACCCCTGCGAGGTTCGCGCCCTGCACGGATCCAACGGTTAGCTGTCCTGCCTCAAGGAGTAAGACGGCGCTGAGCGTCGCCTCGCACAGGCGGCGGGCGCTCCCACCGATCGTATCGAAGACAGGCTGTGCATCTGTAGTCGAGCCGCTGATGACACGCAGAATCTCGCTGGTCGCCGTCTGTTGCTCGAGGGCTTCGGTCAGCGCGCGATTCCGGGTCTCCAGCTCCTGGAACAGCCGGACGTTCTCGATGGCGATGACGGCCTGGGCAGCGAAGGTCTGGAGCAGCGCCATCTGCTTGTCGGAGAAGGGCGTCGGCTCGGTTCGCGACACCATGACCACACCCAGGGCCTTGCCCTCCCGGAGCATCGGCGCCGCCAAAAAGCTCCTGTACCCGAGGGCTCGACCCTGAGCGCGGGACCACGCGGACACCATCGGATCCGTCTCGATATCGGCGATGTGAACGATCCGGCCCTCCGCGATCACTCGGTCCACCAAACCGTCCAGGGTGCCAAAGCGCCGGGGATACACACGTCGGCGCAACTCGAGCGCCGCCGGCATCGTGTGGTTGGTCGCCACCAGATGGAGCATCTCCCCGTCATAGCGCACGACGCTGCTGTATAGGCCCGCGCACAGGCGGACGGCGCTCTCCGCAATCGCGTCGAAGATCGGCTGAAGCTCGGTCGGCGAGCTGGAGATCACACGCAGGATCTCGGCCGTCGCGGTTTGCTGCTCCAAGGCCTCGGTGAGATCGCGGTTGCGGACCTGCAACTCCCGGAACAGCCGGACGTTCTCGATGGCGATGACCGCCTGATCGGCGAAGGTCTGGAGAAGCTTGACCTGCGTCTCCGTGAACGGACGCACCACGGTACGTCGGATCTGGATGACCCCGATGGCCTCACCTTCTCTCAGAAGCGGGACGGACAGGACGGTCCGGAACCCCAACGGTCGAGCCATCTCGCTAGCCTCGGGGTACTCATCGACCGCTGTCCGGATGTCGTCGACCGCGATCGTGCGTCGTTCGATGACGGAACGGCCCCCGACCATGCCGCGGACCAGGGGAAGCGTGGACACGGTGGGGATCTCGCCCTGATGCGCGACCAGCCGTAGCACGTCGGCGTCGGACCGGAAGATCACTGCGTCGTCCGCCTCACAGAGCCGCGCGGCCCGCTCGGCGACCACGGTCAGCACCGGCTGGATGTCGGTCGGCGAGCTCGAGATGACGCGCAGGATCTCGGCCGTGGCCGTCTGCTGCTCCAGCGACTCGGTCAGCTCGGCGTTCCGCGCCTCCAGCTCCCGGAACAGCCGCACGTTCTCGATTGCGATCACCGCCTGGTCGGCGAACGTCTGGAGCAGTCCAATCTGGCCATCACTGAACGGTCCCGCTTCACGTCGGGTGACGGTGATCGCCCCGATCACGCCGCCTTCGTGCAACATCGGCACGATCAGCATGCTTCGATAGCCTCGGGCACGCGCGACCTCTCGTCTCGTGGACCCCACTCTTGGATCGGTCTCGGTATCGCTCGCAACGCACGGGACCCGGTCACGAACTACCTGCGCGAAGAGCGGATCATCGGCCAGCACCAGCTGCCCTAGACTCTTCAGCGCCTCATCGCCTGCCTCGCCTGTCGTGCTGAACGCCCCGAGGTGCAACTCTGCGCCGACGAGCCGTCTCAGGGTGGCCGAGAACCCGTGCAGCAACTGGATTGCGCTTCTGACGATCCCGTCGAAGACGGGCTGGGCGTCCACCGGTGAACTCGAGATCACGCGGAGGATCTCGCTCGTCGCGGTCTGCTGCTCCAGAGCCTCAGTAAGCCCGCGATTGCGCGCTTGCAGCTCGTCGAACAGTCGAACGTTCTCGATCGCGATCACGGCCTGGTCGGCGAAGGTCTGGAGGAGGGCGATGTGCCTGTCGGTGAACGGCTTGACCTCGGTACGCCGGATGCCGATGACCCCGATCGCCACTCCGTTACGCAACAGTGGCGTGGCGAGGATGGTCCGCACCCCGGCGACCTGCTGCCACGCCCTGAGATCCGGGAACTCGGTGTCGATCTCGGCGGCCTGGTCGTGGACGTGGATCGTCCGCCGGTCGATGATGGCGCGGGAGGACGGCCTCCCGCGGGTGATCGGGTAGGCCTCGCCCACCGGCCCGGCCACGGGAACGGGGCCCCGGTGCGCCACCCGCCGGTAGAGGCTGCCGTCGACGACGTAGATCTCCGCGTCGTTGGCCTCGCAGAGGCGCGCGGCGTTGTCCGCGATGGCGTCGAACACCGGCTGAACGTCCGTGGGTGATCGACTGATGACCCGCAGGATCTCGCTGGTGGCCGCCTGTTGCTCGAACGCCTCGGTCAGCGCGTGCTGAAGATCCGCGTACGACGCCGGTGACGGGCCACCCTCGTGGGTACCCGTGCGGGGCGCACCGCACTCGAGACAGAACTTGGCGTGCGATGGGTTGTCCTGCTGGCACCGGGGGCACTTCATGCCAGGCCTCCAGGCCGCCGGAGGGGACTACCGGTCGGGACGGTGGGACGAGGGTAGCCGCCCGGGCCTCGCGTGGTCAAGCAGACTGCGGCGCACAGGACACGTGGCAGACGCCGACACCCTCGACGGGGTCGGCGGACTCGTGGGACACTCCGGGGAGCCAGTCGCGCCCAGGGAGGGCCGATGACGGTCGCCGCCGAGCACGATGTCCCGATTCCGTACCTCCAGCGCACACGCGACTACTACCAGGCGCTCGGTTTCCCGCCCTATCGCTGGGCGCACTTCGTCGAGGTGCCGTTCACGCCGTTGGCCAAGCCGCTGGCCCAGTCGCGCGTCGCCCTGATCACCACGGCGGCGCCCCATCAGCCCGGCGCCGGCGACCAGGGGCCGGGAGCCAAGTACAACGCCGCCGCGAAGTTCTACACGGTCTATTCCGGGTCGACCGACACGATTCCCGATCTACGGATCTCGCACCTCGGCTACGACCGCGGCCACACGGCCGCCGAGGACCCGTGCACCTGGCTGCCGCTGGCGCGCCTTCAGGACTTCGTGAACGCGGGGCGCATCGGCGCGCTGACGCCGAGGTTCCACGGGGCGCCGACCAACCGCAGCCAGCGCGTGACGGCCGAGACGGACGCGCCCGAGCTGCTTCGCCGGTGCCGGGAAGACGGGGCCGACGTGGCCGTCCTCGTCCCGAGCTGACCGGTCTGCCACCAGACCGTGAGTCTGGCAGCGCGGTTCCTAGAGGCGAACGGGATCCCGACGGTCATCATGGGGTGCGCCAAGGACATCGTCGAGCACTGCGGCGTGCCGCGCTTCCTGTTCAGCGACTTCCCACTGGGGAACTCGGCCGGCCGGCCCCACGACGTCGAGTCCCAGACCCTGACCCTGGAGCTGGCGCTCCGGGTGCTGGAGACCGCGCCCGCCGCGCGGACGACGGTGCAGTCGCCGCTGCGGTGGCGCGACGACGCGTCCTGGAAGCTCGACTACAACGACCTGGCCAAGCTGACCCCCGAAGACGTCGCCGAGCGCCGCAAGGAGTTCGACGTCGTCAAGGCCATCATCAAGACCAAGCAGGCCAGAGCGTGAGCAAGCCGTTCGCCGGCATCCGCATCCTGGATTTCACGCGCTACCTCGCGGGCCCATACGGTACCTACCAGCTGGCCCTCCTCGGCGCCGACGTCGTCAAGATCGAGTCGCGCGACGGCGACGAGACCCGCAGCCAGCCCGTCTCCAAGGAGTGGGCGGACCGCAAGATGCCGCCGGGCTTTCTCGCCGTCAACGGCAACAAGCGCAGCATCACGCTCGATCTCAGACGGCCGGAGGCGGTCGAGGTCGTCAGGCGGCTCGTCCCCACCGCCGACGTCGTGTGGGAGAACTTCCGCCCCGGCGTGATGGACAAGCTCGGGCTCGGCTACGACACCCTCGCCGCGCTCAACCCGCGGCTCGTCTACTGCGCGGTCTCCGGATTCGGCCACACGGGGCCGGAGCGGACCACGGCCGCGTTCGACGGCAAGCTCCAGGCGATGTCCGGGATCATGTCGATCACCGGCGAGCCGGCCGGCGGCCCGATGCGCGCGGGCTTCGCCATCTGCGACACGATCGGCGGCATGACCGCCGCGCTGGCGGTGGCGAGCGCGCTCTACCAGCGGACGCACACCGGCCGCGGCCAGTTCGTGGATGTGGCCATGCTCGACGCCGCGCTCGCCTTCATCCCGGGTCCGGTATCGGAGTACACCGTGGCCGGCATCGAGCAGACGCAGATCGGCAACGGCTCGGTGAGCCGCAAGCCCACGGCGAATCGCTTCCGGGCCAGGGACGGCTACATCGTGCTCGCCGTGCTGACCGAGAAGCAGTTCGCGAGCCTCATGACGACGATCGGCCGCCCCGACGCGCTGATGGACCCTCGCTTCAAGGACTGGGCGGGGCGGACGGAGCACGTGGCGGCGCTGCGCGAGGTGATCGAAGGTGCGCTGGCCAGGGACGACCCCAAGACCTGGGAGACGCGGCTGACCGCCGCCGACGTGCCGTGCGCGTCCATCTGGAAGATCGACGAGATCGTCGAGCACCCGCAGCTCGAGCACCGCGACGTGCTGCAGACGATCGGCTCGCGCTACGGTCCCATGCGCCTCGTCGGCGCCGGCTTCCGCCTCGCCCACGGGAGCCCCGGTCTCGACCGAGAGCCACCCACGCTCGGCGAGCACACCGACGAGATCCTGGCCGACGCCGGCTACACCACCACGGAGATCGAGCAGCTGCGACGCGATGCCGTCGTATGACCCGGCCCTCCGGCGCCGGGACGACAGGGGGTTCACCATGACCGGTCATTTCCGCCGCTTTCGATTGGCGATCACCGTCGCTCTGCTCGCGCTGGTTGCGATCGGCTGGCCGCCGGCCCAGGCGCAGGATCCGACACTGCGCCTCCGCCTCCTGTCGACGACCGACATCCACACGCACATCGTCGACTACGACTACTATCGAGACCAGCCCGACATCTCGCTCGGCTTCGCCCGCACGGCGACGCTCATCCGCCAGGCGCGGGCGGAAGTGCGGAACTCGCTCTTGTTCGACTCGGGCGACCTGATCCAGGGCAATCCCTTGGGCGACTATGTGGCCGTCGAGCAGCGGCTTCAGCCGGGCCAGGTCCATCCCGTGTACAAGGCGATGAACCAGCTCGACTACGCGGCGGCCACCCTCGGCAACCACGAGTTCAACTACGGGCTCGACTTTCTCCGCACGACGCTGGCCGGCGCCAACTTCCCCTATGTCACGTCGAACGTGTTCGTCGCCGGGCCGGACCGGGCGGCCGCCCCGCCGCTGATCCAGCCCTTCGTGATCCTCGACCGCGACTTCGTCGACGATGGCGGTGTCACGCGTCGACTCCGGGTCGGGGCGATTGGGTTCGTGCCGCCACAGGTCATGCTGTGGGACCGCGCCAATCTCGACGGCCGGGTGTTCGTGATCGACGTCGTCGAGGCGGCGCGACGGTACGTGCCCCAGATGCGCGCGGCGGGGGCGGATCTCGTCGTGGCGCTGATCCATTCCGGCCTGTCCGCCGCGCCCGCGCGCGGCATGGACGAGAACGCCGCCGCCTATCTCGCCCAGGTGACGGGGGTCGACGCTATCCTCGCCGGCCACTCTCACCTCGTCTTCCCAAGCCCGAGCTTCGCCAACTTGCCCGGTGTCGACGTCGCGCGCGGCACGATCCACGGGGTGCCGACGGTGATGCCCGGGTTCTGGGGCAGCCATGTCGGCATCGTCGACCTGACACTGCGGCGCACGGCCGAAGGTTGGCGGCGTGTCGACGGGACGGGAACGACGCGCGGCATCCGGCGGCGCGAGAACAACCAGTGGGTGGCCGCCGTCGAGCCCGACCCCGCGATCATCGCGGCCGTCCAGCGCGAGCACCAGGGCACCCTCGCCTACGTGCGCCGGCCCGTCGCGCGCAGCACGGCGCGCATCCACAGCTACTTCTCGCTCGTCCAGGACGATCCGTCGGTGCAGCTTGTGGCGCGCGCCCAGACGGCCTACATCCGGCGCGCGATGCAGGGCACGCCGCACGCGGGCCTTCCGGTGCTTTCCGCCGCGGCGCCGTTCAAGGCTGGGGGGCGCGGCGGCCCCGCCTACTACACGGACGTCCCCGCGGGGGACGTCGCGATCCGCAACGTCGCCGACCTGTACCTGTATCCGAACACGGTGCGCGCGGTCCGCGTGAGCGGCGCAACCGTGCGCGAGTGGCTGGAGATGTCAGCCGGCCAGTTCAACCGCGTCGACCCGGCGCTGACGGCGCCCCAGCCCCTGGTCAATACCGCCTTCCCGACCTTCAACTACGACGTCATCGACGGGGTCACCTATCGGATCGACGTGACCCAGCCGGCGCGCTACACGCCCCAGGGGCGCCTCGCCGATTCGAATGCTCGGCGCATCGTCGACCTGCGCTTCCAGGGCCAGCCGGTGACCGACGCCATGGAGTTCATCGTCGCGACCAACAACTACCGCGCGAGCGGCGGCGGCAACTTCCCCGGCCTGGACGGGTCCAACGTCGTCTTCGAGACCACCGAGACCAACCAGGAGATCATCAAGGACTGGCTGATCGCGCAGGGCACCGTCGACGCGATGGTGACCCCGATCTGGTCGTTCGTGCCGATCGCCCAGCCGGTGGAGGTCGTGTTCGAGTCGTCGCCCGAGGCGCGGAGCCTCCTCGGCGCCGGCACGCGCATTCGCCACGTCGGCGAGGGGCAGAACGGCTTCGCGCTCTACTCGGTGAGCCTGCGCTGAGCGTCGGCCGTCGCACGCTCCAGGAGACCGGTCTGTCTGGTTGCGCTCTCTCGAGCCGTCGGCAAAGCACCGGGAGGGCAGAGGGCGTCTCAGCCCGCCGGGGGGCCGGCGCTTAGACCGCGCGCCCGACGTTCGACCCGGCCGGTCAGCGGCCGTTCGGCCAGACCGGCTGGTGGCTACCGAGCGGGACGGTCGGGCGCGCCCAGTAGGGCGGGGTCTCGGATAGCTCGAGGGCCGGCTTGAGGTGGCGCAGGCGGCCGAATGGGGTGTCGGTCTCGACGCACAGCTCGGCCGGGTCGCCGTAGTCGCTGGCCCGAGTCGGGTCGCAGGTCGGCCCGAGGCGCGTGAACCACATGCCGCTCTGGCAGAGCGAGGCGCGGACGTGGTAGCTGCCGCCCTCGCGGGCGCGACGGCCGAGCGCCACCAGGGTGCCGAGCGCCGCCAGGTAGCCGGTCGTGAAGTCGCAGGCCGTGACCGGCATGCGCGCGGGCTGGTCGGGCGTGCCCTCCGCGGCCGCGATGCCGGTCACGGTCTGGGCGAGCTGCTCCCAGCCGGGGCGCGCCTCCCAGGGGCCGGTGTGGCCGTAGCAGTTGATCGAGACGTAGATCAGCCCCGGCCTGAGCTCGGTCAGCTGCTTCGGACCGAAGCCGCGCCGGGCGAGGGCGCCGGCCCGGTAGCCCTGGGAGAAGACGTCGCTCTCGGACACGAGCTTCTGCAGCCGCGCCGCGTCCTCACGGTCGTTGAGATCGAGGAAGGCCGACAGCTTGCCGTGGTTGGTGTCCATCACGAACGCGTCCGGGTTGGGCAGCCAGGGCGAGGCGATGTAGAGCACCTCGGCGCCGTGCTCGGCCAGCGTGCGGGCGTGGCTGGGACCGGCCAGGATCCGCGTCAGGTCGAGCACCCTGAGACCGGAGAGCGGGCGGGGGCCGGCCGGTAGCGGCTCCGGCTCGGACTCGCCGATCTTCGTGATCGAGACGCGCGGCCAGCCGGCCAGGGCGCGTCCCTGGGGATGGGTGGCCCACTCGTCGGCGGTGCGCACCAGGGCGCCGCACATCCTCGCATCGGCCAGCGCCTCCTCGAGCGCCTCGCCGTCCCAGCGCGCCACCGCCGCCGCCACGGAGTCGCGCTCGCGGGCGCATCCGAGCACCCGCATGGTGCCGTAGGCCAGGTTCGGCAGGGCGCCGTGGAGGTGGATCCAGCGGCCGTCGCGGCAGCGGTAGAAGTCGACCAGGGGGTTCCCGGTGGCCGGTGAGGCCGGCCCCGGCCCGCCGTTGAGCCGCAGGAAATCCCGGCTGTGCAAGGAGGCGGCCGCCCGCCGCACCTCGACCCGCGCCCGCTGCGGCCGGCCGCCCCTGAGCTCCCAGAGATTCGACACCGCCACGCCGCAGGCCGCCAGCGCCACCGCGGCGGCCTCGCCGACCGGGAAGCGGTAGCGGTCGATCGGGTCGCGGCCCACGATCGTCGCCTCGGCCTCGGGCGACGCGTCGAGGCCGACTTCGTTGAGCAGGTCCTTCACGCGAGCGTCGATCATCTCAAGCCTCCGCACCTCTTGGCAGCCGCGGAGCAGACCCGCGGAAGCCAATGCTGCGCGTCAGGGTAAGGATGGTGGTCCGGTGCTTCGGTCGAATCCTCACGCCGGGCCGCCGGACAGGGACCGGCTGGCGCGAGCGTCCGCGGCAAGACTCGCGGCGTCCGCTTCGAGGGCGAGCGCGGCGGCGCGGTAGAGGGCCTCGATCGTCGCCACTCGAGCGACGGCGTCGAGGACGGTCCCGGACCGGCCGAATTGCTCGACCTCTCCGCACTCGGTCGACAGCGCGATCGCCCCCAGCATGGCGCTCGACGACTTGAGCGCGTGGGCCGCCTGTCGCATCCCTGACTCGTCGTTCCGAGCGGCAGCGTCCCGCAGCGCGGCGAGGAACCGCGGGGTCCCGTCGAGGAACGTGGCGATGATCTGCCGCAACTCCTCGGCTCCGCCCAGGTCCGCCTGAAGCTCACGCAGCACACGGTGGTCGACGGCGGCCGAGCCGGCGGACCCCGGCGTCGACGGCTCGGCCCCACCGCCGCGGCTGGTGACCTGCCGACACTGGGCAAGAGCGCGGCCCAGCCGGTCGAGGCGGACGGGCTTCACGACGTAGTCATCCATGCCGGCGGCGAGGCATGCCTCGCGGTCCCCTTCCATCGCCTCGGCCGTCATCGCGATGATCCGGGGACGCTCGCCGGCGGGCCATCGCGCGCAGATGGCTCGCGTGGTCTCGAGACCATCCATCTCCGGCATCTGGACGTCCATGAGAATCACGTCATAGGCCGAGCGCGATAGCTGCTCGAGCACCTCGCGCCCCGAGGCGGCCAGCTCCGCGTGGTGGCCAAGCCGCTCGAGCAGCCGGAGGGCCACCTGCTGGTTCGCGGGATTGTCCTCCGCCACCAGGATCCTCAACGGATCGCGGGCGGACGCCTCCGGAGCCGGATCGGGAGGCGGCGGCATCACGCCCGGGCGCCCGCCGAGGATCTGACAGAGCCGGTCCTGGAGTGTCGAGAGCCTCACGGGCTTTGACAGCACGGCCGCGAACCCCGCCTCCCCCGCCTCGACGGGGAGCGTCTGCCCGATCGACGACAGCAGGATGAGGGCGAGCGAGCGCGCTGTCGGTACCTGGTGAATCGCCTTGGCCAGCGCGATCCCGTCCATCCCCGGCATCTGGTAGTCCACGAGCGCCAGGTCGTAGGGGTCGCCCTGCCGGATCCACTCGAGCGCCTGGCCCGGCGACTCCGTGTCACGAGCCCAGAGACCCCACTTCTCCACCTGAAGCTGGAGGATCCGGCGGTTCGTGCGATTGTCGTCCACGATGAGGACCCGCTTCCCGGCCAGCACGGACGCGGGATCGGGCGAGGAGACGTCGGCGGCAGGGGCCGGCTCGGCGACGATCGTGAAGTGGAACGTGGAACCCTTGCCGACCTCGCTCTCGGCCCAGATGCGCCCCCCCATGAGCTCGGCGAGACGCTTGGAAATTGCGAGGCCGAGGCCGGTTCCGCCGTAGCGGCGGGTCGTCGACGCGTCCACCTGGCTGAAGGACTGGAACAGGCGATCGAACCGATCCGGCGCGATCCCGATGCCGGTGTCCCGGACGGCGAAGTGGATCTCATGCCGCTGATCCTCGGTCGGCGTAGCGGAGACGGTGACGTCGACCTCGCCGGCGGGCGTGAACTTGACGGCGTTGCTCAGAAGGTTCACCAGGATCTGCCGGACGCGGGCGGCATCGCCGACGAGCTGGGTCGGGACCGTGTCCTCCACGAGGCAGGTGAGCTCGAGGCGCTTCTCCTGGGCCTTCGGGGCGACCAGCTGGAGCGACTCCTCGACGCAGACCACGGGGCCGAACGGCACCTGCTCCAGGTCGAGCTTCCCCGACTCGATCTTCGAGAAGTCCAGGATGTCGTCGATGATCGACAGCAGGTGGTCGCCGCTGGCGCGGATCGTCTCGGCAAACTCCCGCTGCCGGCTGTCCAGCGAGGTGTCCAGAAGCAGGCTCCCCATCCCGATGATCGCGTTCATCGGCGTCCTGATCTCGTGGCTCATGTTGGCGAGGAACTCGGACTTGACCCGCGTGGCCGCCTCGGCGGCGATCCGCGCACGCTCCAGCTCGGCCTCCGCCCGCTTCCGCTCGATGAACTGGCCGACCTGGCCGCCGACCCCGTCGAACATCTTCAGGAGATCCTCGTCGGGCTCCCGGATCTCCGGGCTGAAGAACTCCATCACCCCGAGGAATCCAGCGGGGCCCACGATCGGAAAACCGAACGCGCCGTGAAGGCGCTCCTTGGCCGCGTAGGGGGCGCGCGGGAAGTTGGAATCCTTGGCGACGTCGGGAATCCAGGCGGCCGTGCCGCTCTCCCACACGCGCCCCGGCAAGCCCACGCCGGATGAGAAAATCACGCGACGGTTCACGCCCACGAACTCGTCGAGGGTCCGGGGCGGCGCGATCCACATCTCGGCGCAGCGCAGCACGTTCGCCTCGGGGTCGACGCTCCAGCGCGCGCCCATGACCCAGTCCAGGCTCTCCCCGACGGCCTGGAGGATCCGCGGCATCGCCTCCGCGAGGCTCCCCGACTCCACCAGGATGCGGGTCGTGGCGTACTGCGCGGCCAGCCGCCCCTCGCCCGCCTTGCGCTTGCGCTCCGCGTGGTTCAGCGTACGGGCCGTGATCCAGATGATGGTGGCGAAGAGGAGCATGGTCAGCATCACGACGATTGCGAGGCTGACCGCGGTGCCGATGAGTTCGGCCTCGTCGGCGACGACCCTCAGCCAGCCGAGGCCCGCCGGAATGACGATGGCGGCCGGGAGAAGCCGTCGCGCGAGGACGCCTCCCGCCTCGTCGCTCGTCATGACCTGGATCCAGCCGTGCTCGGGACGCGCGCAGAGGGTTCCGAAGCCGAGCACGAGGAATCCGAGCGCGGTCGGCAGCGCCATGGGAATGTAGCGGGCCACGCCGTAGAGCTCGCCCACGCCGTACGCGTACCCGAGCAC
Organism: uncultured Candidatus Rokubacteria bacterium; assembly: GCA_963812945.1. Taxonomy (GTDB): domain Bacteria; phylum Methylomirabilota; class Methylomirabilia; order Rokubacteriales; family DASRDR01; genus DASRDR01. Next base: position 2,171,672 of record CAWEXD010000008.1, read on the forward strand.
GGACGTCAGGGCGACCGCGAGGGGCACCAGGACGACGAGCTGGGCCGGCCGGTAGCCGCGCCGCGGCTCCCAGTCGAGGAGGCCGAGCGCCGTCCCGAGGAACAGGAAGCAGAGGCCGGTGTTGGGCGCGATCCGGTTGCCCCCGAGCCGGTCACGGAAGAGCATCTGATCCAGCCCGAGGTTGGTTCCGATCGCGTACCCGGCCAACGTGACGGCGCCGATGACGGCCACGAGGGCGGCCGCCACGCGCGCGGCGCGACTGAACCCGGGAGTCCCGGCGGCCGCGGACGGCAGTGACAGCCACAGGGCGACCGCCGCCAGCATGAAGCCGAGCGCCGTCAGGGGGTTCATGGCGACGCGTCCCGGCAGGATGCTCGTGAGGACGGCGACGTCGAGCTGCCATCCGACGAGGACCGCCCCGCCTCCCACGAACCCGAGCACGCTTGCCGCCCGTGACACGACAAGGAGCCGCGAACCTCGGTGCGGGTCGACGACCGGCTTCATGGCGGCTTCATGACGGCTTCATCGCTCGCCGGAAAGCCGCGGGCCGACGCCCTCCCGTCACCGCCCGCCACCGGGGCCGGACCCGCGTCGCAGCAGCCAGGTGCGCACGCGCGTTCGCACGTGCGACGGCTGGAACGGCTTGGTCAGGTAGTCGGTCACCCCCGCGTCGAAGCCGACCGCGGTGTTCTCGCCGCCCGCCAAGCCCGTGATGAGCACGACGGGGACGTCGCGCAGGTCGGGATCGGCGTCGGCACGGAGCGCGCGCGTGACCGCGATGCCGTCGGCGCCGGGCATCTGCCAGTCGAGCAGGACGAGCGCCGGTCTCTCCGCGCGAGCGATGCGCAGCGCCGTCTCACCGTCACTGGCCGTCAGCAGCCGAAAGCCCTGCGGCTCGAGGGTCAGGGTCAGGAGCCGGACGATCGTGGGGTCGTCGTCGGCGATCAGGATCGTGGCCGCCCCCGGGGACGAGATCTCCGCCGAGACGGCGGGCGCGACCAGCCCGTCGGGCCGGGTGACATCGACCCCGCTGCCGGCGAACTCCATGACCTGCCCCTCGGCCGCCGCGAAGACGTCCAGACGGCTGCCGGCCGCGCGCCGGCGGCACACCTCCACAAGCCGATCGAGCGCCGCGTCATCGCGTTGCGGGTCGTGATGAAAGAGGGCCAGGCGCTTGGCGTCCGCGGCCAGCGCATAGTCCACCGCCCACTCGGCGGGGGTGTGACCCCAGTTCATCCGTTGGGGATACTCCTCCACCGTGTACTGCGCGTCGTGGATGACCAGGTCCGCCCCGGCCAGCCACTCCACGTGCCGCTGATCCTCTCGATGCACGGGCGACCCATCCGGGGAACCGGCGGCCGGGCCGGCCCGATCGCGCGCGTGAGGCTCGTGATCCACGGCGTACACGACGACGGCCCCGTCCACCTCGAGTCGGTATCCCAGGGCGAGCGCCGGATGGTTCAGGTACCGCGCGGTGACGCGCAGTGTGCCGATCTCGAAGCTGCCCTCGCCCAGATCGTGGAATCGGATCGCCGCGCCACACTGCGAGAGCGTGACCGGGAAGTACGTGTACTCCATTTGCCCCGCCAGCGTCGCCTCGAGCTGCTGGCCGAGACCCCCGGGCGCGTAGATGTCCCACTCGTTGCCGCGGACGAAGAGGGGCGCGAAGAACGGGAAGCCCTGAATGTGGTCCCAGTGCGTGTGCGTGATCAGGAGGTGACCGCGCACCGGCTGGTCGGCCGCCGCGGCGAGCGCCAGGCCCAGGCCGTGCGCGCCGGTGCCGCAGTCCAGGATGACGAGCGTCCCGTCGGCCGTGCGCACCTCGACACACGGGGTGTTGCCGCCGTATCGCAGCGTGGTCGGGCCCGGCTTCGCCAGGGAGCCGCGGGTGCCCCAGAACCGGACGCGCATGGCGGTGTCCTGCAGCCTCGGCACTCGAGTGCTCCGGGAGCGGTTGGTGGCTGAGTGTCACACCCTGTCCGGGACAGTGTCAATGGGCCCGGAGGGCCACGGAGGCCTCATCGGGTGTCCTCACGGACCCATCGTCAGGACCGCGAGGAGGACGGTCAGCGTGACCACGCTCACAAGCGTCGAGAGCACGACCGCCGCCGAGACGAGCGCCGGGCGCGCGTCGAACTCGAGCGCCCAGAGCGCCGACGACACGGACGTCGGCGTGCTGGCCTGCAAGACGGCCACCGCGAACGCCATGCCCTCCAGCCCGACCAGTCTGCCCGCCGCCCAGGCGATCGGCGGGACGGCGAGAAGCCGGATCGCGGTGGCCAGCGTCGCTCCCGGCGCCTCCTCGCGCACCGTCAACCGCGCCAGCTGGAGGCCGACCAGCAGCAGCATGGCGGCGACCGCGCCCCCGGCGAGCAGCTGGCTCGCCTTGGCGACCGGGCCGGGCAGCGACCATCCGGACAGGTTCACGATCACGCCGGCGAGAACCGCGTAAATGATCGGCTGCCGTAGCACCCGCGCGAGAGCCTCGCGTGCGCCAACGCGCGCGCGGGCCGCGATGTACGGGCCGATCGTACTGCCCCCGATGGCCATGACGGCGAACCACCCGCCGGCAATGGCCAGCCCGTCCGGCCCGAATGCGAAGAGCGCCAGCGGGAGCCCGACGTTGCCCGAGTTGGCGAAGAGCGTCGCCAGGAGGAGCCCGCTCTCCGCCGGGCCGCGCCAGCCGATCAGCCGCGTGACGACAACGGTGAGCAGCCAGATCGCCGCCATCTGCAGCACGACGTGAAGGACGAGGCGCGAAAGCAGGTCGCGCGGGAGCGTGGCGCGCGCCAGCGAGTCGAAGACGACGGCCGGCACCAGAACCAGCACCGCCAGGCCGGTGATCGGCGTCAGGTCGAGGGAGCGGGCCCGGCCGACCAGGTAGCCGAGGCCGCCGATCAGCAGGACCGGGAGAACGCTCTGGACGAAAGCCGAGCCGACCCCGCCGATCACCGTCATGGACGGCGGGCGTTCGGTCGGCGAGCGAGCCGATCCCCTCGCGTCGTCAGAGCGCCAGCTCGCCGGGGTCGACGGGGAGCTTCACGACCTCGCCACGCCGGGCCGAGAGATCCATGGCCATGGTCAGGAGGAGGTTGCGATGGCCGTCGGCGGCGGTCGCGTGCGGCGTCGGGAGGCCGGCGTGGAGACGCGCCAGCCACGCGTTCGTCTCCTCGCGCATCGGGCCCCAGAGCTGGCCGTCGTACATGTCGCCCGGCGGGTAGCTGGTCAGGAAGTCCACGTGCCGGGCAGCCCCCGGCTCGAAGCCCTCGGGCCGGTATCCGCCGCCCTGGGGAAGCTCGCTCGCCAGGATGAGGTCCCGGTGCGTGTCCTCGACGTCGATCGCGCCCTTCGTGCCCACGATGCCGATCTCGAGACCGTACACCGCCCCCGGCCAGGCCACGGGCAAGGCCCAGCTGATGTTCATGCTCCAGACGGCCCCGTTGCTCATCGTGAACACGCCGCACGTCGCGTCCTTGGTCCCATGCCCCGCGAGCACCTTGTCGGACGAGGCCGCGTACACGGACACCGGCTCCACGCCATCCATGAGCCAGAGGCTCATGTCGAGGCTGTGGGTGCCGGACACGACCATGGGCGTCAGGTTCCGGCGCTCGGTGGTGCGGCGCACGGTGGCGAGCGGGACCATGCGATTCATGAACGCCCGCGTGACCGCCGCGGTGAGCTCGCCGATCTGGCCGGTCCGGATCTTCTCCTTGACGGCGAGGAAGCGCCGCCGGAACCGCTGGGTGTAGCCGACCACCGCGTCGACGCCCGCGTCCTGGATCGCGGTCAGGACGCGGAGCGACTCCCGGGCGTCCGTGGCCAGCGGCTTCTCGATGAACAGCCGGTGGCCGCGCTCGACCGCCGCGAGCGCGGGCCCCACGTGGTTGTTCTCGTCGGTGGCCACGATGGCCGCGTTGACCTCGGGCCGGGCGAGGAGCTCCCGGTAGTCGGTGGTGAAGAAGTCCGCCCCGGCGTCGGCGGCGAGGCGCCGCCCGAGCCCCGCGTCGAGATCGCAGAGCCCGAGCCAGCCGACCCCCGGGTACTGGCGGGCCAGCATCGCCCGGATGCGCCCGATCGTGCCGCAGCCGACGACCGCCAACCCGATCTCTCGTCTCTGGCTCATGCTCATCTCGTCCTCACTGAAGGGTGATCCGCCGGACCCAATAGTAGCGCGCGATCCGGCGCACGTCCTCCGGTCGCACGCGGTTGAGGAGGACGGTGGTCCCGCGAACGCCGCTCACGACACCGTACCCCTGGAACAGGCGCACGTGGAAGTCCTCGGGGGAGAAGCCGAGCGCCACCGCGACGTTGACGCGCGGCTCCCGGTCGAGCGCCAGCCGGACCGGCCCGTCCAGGCGACCGGGCGCGCTCAGCGCCAGGAACGTCTGCCAGCCGCCCCACAGCGCCGCGACCACGAGCAGGAACAGGACGGTGCGGTGCCGGAGCAGCCTCATTCGCCCGTTCCCCTCGCCCCGTCCTCCTAGAGCCATCGCCGTACGGAGGCCTTGTAGTCCCGGTACTCGGCGCCGAACCTGGCCTCCAGGTACCGTTCCTCCCTCGGAATGACGACGTAGTGGATCATCGCGATGGCGGCCGCGAGCGTGGCGACGAGCCACCAACTGTCGACCCAGATCGCGATGCCCAACTGGAGCAGCGAGAACGCCAGGTAGATCGGATTCCGGCTGAAGCGATACGGACCGGCCCTGACGATCGCCGTGGTCGGCTTCCGGGCGGGCACCGGCGTGCCGGCCGCGCGGAACCGCTGCGCCGAGTAGCCAAACAGCAGGAGAGAGGCCACGACCAGGGCGCCACCCAGGAGACCCCCTCGCACACCGGCTAGCAGGGGGCGCGGCCACGCCCAGTGGAGGGCCAGTCCCGTGGCGATCGACGCCAGATAGATGAGCGGCGGACGGAACACGCCAAGATTGGCGACCGCTTGCGCGCCCCTCGCAGGATCGCTGCCTCGGCCGCCGCCCGACGGTCTCACGACGTCACCAGGCCCCATCGCTCGATGGTCCACCGCTCGAGCGGCTGGAGCAAGAGGCGGTCGGTCGCGAGCCACAAGAGACCGATCGTAATGATGCCGACGAGGATCGTGTCCGTCCGGTGGAAGTTCCCGGCGTTGAAGATCAGGAACCCGAGGCCGGTTGTCGTCGCGATCATCTCGGCGGCGATGAGCGCGCGCCAGCCGAAGCCGATGCTCATCCGGATCCCGGTAACGATGCTCGGCATGGCGCCCGGGATCATGACCTGGAGGATCACGTGCCGGCGGGAGCCGCCCAGCGTGCGCACGGCCTGCTCGAGGATCCGGGGGACCGTGCGCACCCCGGCCAGGGTGTTGAAGAAGACCAGGAAGAAGATGGTGTTGAACAGGATGAAGGTGACGCTGGCCCAGCCGAGGCCGAACCAGGTGATGGCGAGCGGGAGCCAGGCGATGCCGGAGAGCGAGTTGAAGAAGCCGGCGATGGGCTCCAGCACGGTCGCGAGCCTCCGGTTCAGCCCCACCAGGACGCCGGCCGCGACGCCGAGCGGCACGCTCACCACGATGCCGACGAGCATCCGGCCGAGACTCGCCCCGATGTTCACCCAGAGCGAGGCGTCCCTCGCCATCTCCCAGGCGACCCGGGCCACCTCGTCCGGCGCCGGCAGGAAGATCGCCGGCACCACACCGGCCCGGCTCACCGCCGCCCAGGCGCCCAGCAGCATGGCGAAGGGCACGAGTCCCCGCACGGCCGATCCGAGCCGAGGCTTCACCGCTGGACGAGCCCCCAGCGAGCGATGGTCGCCTCCTCGACCGGGCGCAGGACGAAGTAGTCCAGCAGCACCCAGAGCAGGCCGATCGCGGCCATCCCGAGCATGATCCGCGAGGTCAGGTGGAAGGACTGCGCCGAGAAGATCATGTAGCCGAGCCCGTGGGCGCCCACCAGCATCTCGGCCGCGATCAGCGCCCGCCAGCCGTAGGCCAGGCCGAGCCGCATGCCGGTGGCGATGTGCGGCAGCGCCCCGGGAACCATCACGTCTCGGAGGATGCGCCAGCGCGAGGCCCCGAGCGTTCGGAGGGCGTCGCCATAGAGGCGCGGCACGCTGCGGACCCCCAGGAGCGCGTTGAAGACGACCGGGAAGATGACCGTGTAGTTGACGGCGACGAGAATGGTCCGCTCGCCGAACCCGAACCACACCAGCATGAGCGGGAGCCAGGCGATGCCCGACACGGACTGGAAGAAGTTCAGGATCGGGTACGCGAAGTCGGCCACCCGGCGGCTCATGCCGAGGGCGAGCCCCAGGGGAACGCCGACCAGCAGGGCGACGACGGCGGCCAGCACGATCCGGCGCAGGCTCTCGGCCACGTAGAAGGGCAGGATTCCCTTCGCCAGGAGCTCCCCCGCCGCCCCGAGCACCGCCGTCGGCGCCGGCAGGAAGTAGGCTGGCAGGGGCAGCGAGGCGGCCGCCAGGCTCCAGGCGGCGAAGAACCCCGCGAGCAGAAGCCCCCACGCGACGAGAGTCTCCGTCCGGCTCACGTCAGCCTCGCTCCTCGCCACCGACCTCCGCGCGGACCAGCGCGAGGACGTGCTCCCTGGTCGCCTCGAACGCGGGCTCCGACGCCACGCGCTTCCAGCTGCGCTCCGCTCGCGGGACGGGCACCGGCACCAGCGCGCGCACCCGCCCGGGACGGCGCGTCAGGACGCAGCAGCGGTCGCCGAGGAACACGGCCTCCTCCACGTTGTGGGTGACGAAGAGGATGGTCTTGCCGGTGGCCCGGGCGATCGCGTTCAGCTCCTCCTGGAGCGTCATCCGCGTCTGGGCGTCCACGGAGGCGAACGGCTCGTCCATCAGCATCACCTCGGGGTTCGCCGCCAGCGTCCGCGCCACCGCCACTCGCTGCTTCATCCCGCCCGACAGCTCGTGCGGGTACTTCCGCTCGAACCCGGTGAGCCCGACGAGGTCCACGAAGCGCCGGACGATCGCGGCCCGCTCGGCGGCCGGGACCCCGCGGATCTCGGGGCCGTGGGCGATGTTCCGCTCGACCGTGCGCCAGGGCAGGATGGCCAGCTCCTGGAACACGACGCCGCGGTCCGGGCCGGGACCGTCGACAGGGCGGCCGTCCAGCAGCACCTCGCCCCCGGTCGGCTGGATCAGGCCGGCCAGGATGGAAAGCAGCGTGCTCTTGCCGCACCCGCTGGGCCCCACGACCGTGAGGACCTCCCCTTCGGCGACATCCAGGTCCACGCCGGCGAGCGCGGTCACGCGCTCCCGCGTGAACCGGTTGACGTACTCGTGGTGAAGGCCCCGGACGGCGATCTTGGCGGCCATCCCCGTCGATCCTCGCCGTTAGTCCACGCGCTCGCGGCTCATCCGCCGTACTCCATGATGTGGAGGCCGGCGTTGTAGTCCGTCACGTACACGATCCCGTCCGCGTCGACGAAGACGTCGGCCGCCTGGATCACACGCGCCCGGCCGGGCCGGTGATCGACGAGGCGGGCCGGGGTCGCGGGCACCAGGGCGCCGACCTCGACCGGGCGGTACCGATCGCGGATGTCGAAGACGCGCACCCCCGCGTTCTGGTAGGTCGCGAAGACGAGGTCGGAGCTGACGAAGCTCCCCGGCCGGTTCTCGTGGAGATTGTGGGGCCCGAAGTGCCCGCCCGTCCCGACATAGTCGGCCTCGTCGGGGGTCGGGCAGGTCGCGATGCTCACCGGGTTCGTGGGCTCGCGAATGTCGAAGAGCCAGACGAGCTTGAGCCCGTCCTCCTGGTGGTCGAGCACCGCCTCGTCCAGGACGACCAGGAGGTCGCGGTCCGGCAGCGGCAGGCAATTGTGCGTGCCGCCCCCGAACGGCGGCGACCAGTTGCGATGGACGACCAGACGGGGCGCGCTCCGGTCGGCCACGTCGATCACGACGAGGCCGGCATCGCGCCAGGCGCCATACGCCGTGTCTCCGTCGACAATCGCGTGGTGCAAGCCGTTCCGCCGGCTGGCGGGCCAGGCCGGCTCCTCGCCGGCCGCCAGGTGCATCCCGGGAAGCCAGAACCGGCCCGCCGGCCGGGGCTCTCTCGGATCGGCCATGTCGATCGTCAGGAGGACGTAGTCGCTGAACCCGTCGAGCAGGACGGACGCGTAGGCCCATCGTCCGCCGACGTACCAGAGCCGGTGAATGCCCCCGCCCTCCACCGGCATGAACCCGATGCGACGCGGCGTCCCCGGCTGGGCGATGTCGAACACGGCGAGCCCGGCCGTCCAGTCGCGCGCCCGCCCTCTCGCGCCCTCGGCGGTGCCCACGGTCTTGCCGATCGAGCCCGAGTAGTAGGCGCGCTCGTCGGCGAAGGCGAGGTCGGCGAACATGTCCTTCGCGTTGATCACCAGCAGGAGGTCGTCGTGCGTCTGAAGGTGGATGTTCCAGGTCCCCGGCGGCGCGGCCTCGTAGTGGACGGGCCGGGGCCGTTTGGGGTCCCGGACGTCGACGACCGAAAAGCCCTTGGAGAACATGTGCCCGACGTAGGCATGACCGCGGTGCACCATGACCTGCACGCCGTCGGGACGGCCGCCCTGGTCGGAGTGGCCGATGAGACGCATGTTGCGCGCGTGGTCGGGCGTGGGGAGCATGGCTCAGGCGGCGAGGAAGTGGGGCACGGCGATGTGCCGCAGCATGGCGTGCCCGTCCTGCAGGAGCCGCCACATCGCCCGCTCCTCGTCCGTCCGGAGGTTCACCCCGAGATGAGCGCCGAGCTTCCGCCCGTGCAGCATCACGCGCTCGCCGATCGGCTGCCGCACGGCGTTGAACCGGGCGAGGCCGCCGTCGACGTCGGCGTCGGGCGCCGCGAGCGCGTCGGCGAGGGCTCGCGCGTCCTCCGCCGCCTTCGAGACCCCGAAGCCCATGTGCGGTCGGCCGACGGAGGCGGCGTCGCCGATCAGCACCACCCGGCCGAAGACCATCCTGGGGGACGCGTGATCGTAGATCGGCGTGAAGAACGGCCGCTCGATCCGCCGCAGCACGTCGAGGAACGGGGGCGGCATCACCGCCTCCGCATCCCGCCGCATGGCTGCGATGACCTCGTCGCGGATGAGCGGCGGGGGAATCGAGAACTCGTGGTGCCGGCCCTCCGCGTCGGAGCACATCTCCCGCAGGCCGGCGTCGTCGACAACGCGATACCAGATGAAGTTGTAGCGCCGGCTGCCCGGCCGCATCTCGTTGTTGAGTCCCGCGATCGGATAGCCGATGACCTGCTGGCGCGGCGGCAGGAAGAACGTGAAGTACGGGAAGATCGATCGCAGCGTGTCCGGGGACAGAGCGCCCTCGTCGGGCGCGCCGCGCCAGACGAGATAGCCGGCGTAGATCGGCTGCACCTCGGGCGCCACCTGCGCGCGCACGCTCGAGCGAAACCCGTCGGCGCCGATCAGGAGGTCAGCGCGCTCCTCGTGTCCGTCGGCAAACCGCACCGTGACGTGGTCACGGTCCGGCTCGGCACTCGCGAAGGCCCGCCCGAGATGGTAGTGCGCGTCGGGGAGGAGCCCGCGCAGCATGCGCTGGAGCCGGTCCCAGGACGTGAGGATCTGGCGCAGGGGCCGTTCCCCGATCGTGCGTCCCCGGGCGTCGATCAGGATGCGCTTCTCGACCTCGACGCCGAGCTCGCGCGTCCCGGCGCCGCTCAGCTCGAGGGCCTCGAGCAGCTCCGGATGCGCGGTGATCCCCGCCCCCCGTCCCACCAGCTCCACGGAGGAGCGCTCGTAGACGTCGGCGTCCCACCCGACTCGGCGGAGGAGCGCGGCCGTGAACAGCCCGGACATCGACCCGCCGATCACGACGGCGCGCCGTCGGGCCCGTCGAAGGCCGTGTGGGCTCATCGAGACTCGGGCAGCGCCGTCACCCCGTTCACCGCGGGCGCGCCGGGCGGCCGGGTCAGGAGGCGGGCTTGAGATCCGTGAAGAACTGCGGGTGGCTCTTCATCACCTTGTCGATGAAGCGCAGCTCGAGCCCCTTCGACTGCGGCACCGGCGCCCGGAGCTTCTTCTGCTCGAGGAGGATCTGGACGTTCTCGTCCCAGGCCGCCAGGGTGTGCGGCGTGATCCGCGCGTCGAAGACCATCTGACCCAGCGCCTTCTTGGCGACCGCGGCGTCCAGCCCGGGGATCCAGCGCGTCGAGATCTCGGCCGCCTCGTCGGGATTCTTCCGCGTGTACCAGGTCGCCTCGGCGACGCCGATCACGTAGCGCTCGACGAGGTCCGGGCTCTTCTCGATCACGTCGTCGCGGACGGCCATGTTGATGAAGTAGCCGATGTGGCCGCCGCCGCGGCTCAGGAGCACCGCATCCGGAACCTTGGCCTCGATCTGCGAGCCGAACGGCTCCCAGCACGCGACCGCGTCGACGCTGCCGCCCTGGAGCGCCGACAGGATGTTGCCCGGGGGCACGTTGAGCACTTGCACCTTCTCGTACGGCACCCCCTTCTTCTTCAGCACCACGCCGAGGTACTCGTCCGCCGTCCCGCCGACCGGGGTGCCGAGCTTCCGGCCCGCGAGGTCCTCGATCTTCGTGATCCCGGTGCCCTTGCGCGTCCAGATCGTGACCGACTGGTCCCAGTACCGCCCGCTCCGGTCACCCATGAGCCCGACCACGCCCCGGGCGGCCATCCCCCGCTCGACGGCGAGCGGGTAGTTGGAGTACGCCGAGCCGATGATCTGGACCTCGCCCGCCTGGAGCGCCTTCGCCATCTCCTGCCCGGTGCCGAGCACCTTGAGCTTCAGGTCGACCCCGTGCTTGAGGAAGATCCCCTTCTCGACGCCGACGAAGCTCGGCACGTGGTTCATGTTGTTGCCCACGGCGGCGGTCAGCACGGCCGGCTCCTGGGCGGTCGGCGCGCCGGCGAGCATGAACACCGCCACGATTGCGAGGACCAGGCTCGAGAGCTTCTTCATCGTCGTGCCCCCTCTCCGAGCGTTCGGGACCGAGGAGCGTTCCGGGTGACCCCGGTGAGTCAGAATACCGCCGGCCGCGTCACCCCATCCAGCGGACGACGCCCGTGATCCCATCGACGGCCACCTGCGCGCCGTCCGGAATGCGCCGGGTTGCCTCGAGCGCGCCGAGCACGGCCGGCAGACCCCGCTCCCGGGCCAGCGCGGCCAGGTGCGAGGTGCTGCCGCCCCGCTCCGCGACGACGGCGCTCACCCGCGGCAAGACGGCGGAGAGCGCCGGGCCGGCCACGGTGGTGACCAGGACGTCGCCGTACCCCACGCGGACCAGATCGCCCTCACTCACGACGACGCACGCCCGGCCCACGCCCCAGCCGAGCCCCGACGGCTGGCCGGTCAGGCCCGGATGCCGCTGCCAGAGCGCGGCGTCGGGAAGCACCTGCACGTCGACCCGGAGCGGGCGCGCCTGCAGGAGCTGGAGGCCCTCGTCGCCGAGCGCCCACTCGACCTCCACCGGGGTGCCGAGGATCGATTCCACCCTGCGCACCATCCGCCCCAGCTCCTCGGCCTGGGCCGGCTCGAGGCACGGCGTCGAGACCAGGGCGGCGGGAACCCCGCGGGCTCGAGGGCCCGTCCCGTCCGCGCAGGCGAGGAGCTGGTCCTTGACGCCCGGCTCGACGCGGCCGAGGGTGCCCTCGGGCGACAGGTGGAACCGGTCGGGCACGATTTCCCCGTGCGCCACGCTCGCTCCGAGACCCCAGGCGCCGGTCACGAGCATGCCGCCATCGGGCGTGCGGCTCAACGCGCCGCCCGCCGCGCGCGCGGGAACCAGCCGCTGGATGAGGACGGCCATCGCGGTCCCGGCCGGGTCGAGGCCGCGCTCCCGAAGGTAGCGCAAAGCCCGCGTGGACCAGAGCGACGCCCAGCACGCCCGCACCGCGGTGACGAGGTCGGGCGCGTCGCCGATGCCGAGGAACGTCTCGAACTGGCCCGCGGCGCCGCCGCGGGGCGTGTCCTCCAGGAGCGCGGACGAGCGCACCGCCACGGGCGCCTTGGGCGGCGCCAGTGCGAGCGGCGCCCGCGTGAGCCCCAGGCGCACCTCGACCGCCAGCCGCCGCGCCCCCGACTCGTCGGCGGTAGCCACGCGCGCGGCGGCGTCCGCGACTCCGGCCGCAGCGAGCGCGGCCCGGTACGCCTCGGCCGGCAGCACGGCGCCCTCGGGAACCGGCAGCCCGGCGGCGAGAAGACGCGCGAGGGTCGCCGCCTTCGGCCCCGCCCGAGCGGGCGTGGCCGCCGTCCGGTCGGTCAGCGGCAGGAGCGCACTGTCATCCGAGCGCAGCATGGGAGCTCCAGCCGGCGTCAGTCCACGTACGTGATCTGCTCGACCGGGAAGTTCGAGATGATCTCGATCCCCTTGTCGTTGACGATCAGCATTTCCTCGATCCGGACGCCGAACTGGAACTTCTTGCCGTGCTGGGTCTCCAGGGCAAAGACCATGCCGGGCTGGATCTTCAGCGGGTGGTCGAGCGACCAGATCCGCGAGATGACCGGCTGGTCATACTGGGCGAGCCCGAGGCCGTGGCCCCAGAGGTTGGCCGCCGCCTGGTCCTCCTCCTTGTAGCCCCACGCCTCCTTGGCGGACGGCCACTTGAGCGCGATGTCCCGGGTGGTGACGCCCGGCTTGGTAGCGCGGATCGAGTCGTAGAGCCACTTGAGCGCCAACGCGTAGTGATCCTTCATCTCCTGGGTCGGGGGCTTCCCGACGCAGTAGGTGCGGTAGTAGCACGACTTGTAGCCGTTCCAGGTGAGCGCGGCCAGGTCCATGAAGACGATCTCGCCCGGCCGGATGATACGGTCGGAGAAGTTCCGCCAGTTGGGCCAGGTGTTGGGGCCGGAGGAGACGATGACGTCCTCGACGTCCTCCATGCCGGGTACCGAGTAGAGGTACTCCATGATGTGCGCGGTGACCTGGTTCTCGGTCAGGCCCGGCTTGAGATAGCGCATCGTCTCCCAGTGGGCGGCGTCCCCGATGGCGCCGACGATGCGGAGGCACTCCTGCTCGTCCTCGTTCTTGATGGCCCGGGCCTCCATCATCGGCGTCATGCCGTCGGCCCACTTGACCTTGGCGTCCTTGAAGGCCTGGAGCATGTTGATGTCGATGAAGTCGACCCCGAGCGTCTTGCCGGCGACGTCGAACCGCTTCATCTCCTTGACGATGGCGGCGGTGAACTTCTTGACCTGCGCCTTCGAGGCCGGGCCGGCCGCCCCCTTGATCCAGGCGTACGACCATCGGATGTTCTCCTCGGGGATCCACGGAGCGTGGCGCTGGATCTGGAAGCCGATGTCCCCCTGCTCGAACAGCACCGGCTGCCCTTCCCCGCAGAGGAGCGCGTAGCGGAGACCGGGTTTCAGGCGGTTCCAGCCTGGGGTCAGCGTGCTGGTGACGTAGCGGACGTTCTCGTCGTACATGAGCAGCATCGCGCCGAGCCCGTGGGCCTTCATCTTCTCCCGCGCCCGCTCGAGCCGGTACTTCCTCAGCCGGTCCCAGTTGACGCGCTGCTGCCAGTCGACGCCGACCGTACCGAAACTCGCCATTCCGATCCTCCTGTTAGGTCTCGAGGGAATCCGCCGTCAAACGACGGTCACTGTAGCGAGGAATCGCCAAAACGCCAAGACGCCATCACGGCTCGGGGACTTGTCGGCTCGCAGCAGCGGCTACCGCGCCGCATCCGCCTTCTCCAGCCAGAACGCCATGCCCATCTCCCGGTACATCTCGGTGGCAGTCGAGAGATGCTCGTCGGCCAGCTCGCGCGAGGCCGTACGCCCGAAGAGCGTGCCAAGCCCGCGATGGCAGTGGGCGACGAGGGGGCGCATGTCGAGTCGCTCGGCCAGCGCCAAGGCCTCACGATAGTAGCCCTCGGCCTCGTCAGTCGCTGGCGCGCTTGGATGCGTGGCGATCTCGCCCAGAAGCCGTAGCGCCCACGCTTCATGACCCCGCTCGCCTCGCTCGCGAGTGAGATCGAGCGCGCGCGTCGCGGCGGCGCGCGCCTCGTCGACGCGGCCGGCCGCGAAGAGCGCTTCGCCGAGGCGCAACTCGGCCAGCCCCTCCCACCATTCCAGGCCGTTCCGGATGGCGGCTCGTGCCGCCGGCACGAGGCTGAGGGTGTCTTTCGCGCGCCCTTCGAGGACCGAGAGTGCGCTCAGCTCCAGCGTCACCGCGGGGATCATGAAGCCGATCGTCAGCTCCTCCGCCAGTGAGCGCGCCCGACTCAGGGTCGCCTTGCCTTGAGCAAGGTCGCCACGGAGCGTGTGAACGCGTCCGGCGCTCCAGCACGCGACGGCCAGGCTGTACGGATGTCCGACCTCCTCTGCCAACGCGATCGCGGCCCGGCCGTGGCGGACCGCTTCTTCGAAGAGACCCCGCTGAGCCTGGACAGCCGCGAGGTTCGACAGCGCGTTCACCGCCGGCAGGAGGGCGCGCCCGAAACGCTCGCGGACCCGTCCGGACGGGATCAGCTGCAGGATCCGCTCCTGGAACGGCTGGGCCCGCCGGTAGTCCCCCGCGGAATAGGCGTTGAGACCGAGGTTCGTGTTGGCACCGATCTGCGCGACCAGGTCCCCGATCGCCTCGCCCACCGCCCGAGCCCGCTCGGAGATGGCCTCCGACTCCGCCCGGCGACCGGCGAAACACAGGAAATTGCCTATCAACGCCCACACTCGACTGAGCCGGCGCTGGTCGCCGAGCCGCTCCGCGGCGCCTTCGGCGTCCCGCATCACATCGCTGGCCCGAGCGAACTGCCCGAGTGGGGCGAGCGCGTTCCAGAGCTCGATCCGGAGGTCCACCGCCGCTTCCAGGGTCTCGGGGGACTCTGGCAGGTGTCCCAGCGCCTCGAGCGCCCGCTCCATGTGAGTGGCGGCCTCCAGGTTCGCGGATCGGGCCAGGGCCTTGGCTCCGGCCTGCCGCAGGTACCCGACCGCCTTCTCCCACTCCTCGGCCCGGAACGCGTGGTGGGCCAGGCGCTCGACGTGCTCGCCGAGCCGGTCCGGATAGCGCCGCTCGATCGCCTCCACGATCTGGCCGTGGAGGCGTCGGCGGCGCTCCTGGAGGAGGCCGCCGTACGTGACGTCGTGCGTCAGGGCATGCTTGAACGTGTACTCGACGTCCGGGAAAATGCGCGTCTCGTAGAGGAACTCGGCGGTCTGGAGCCGCCCGATCGCGGCGGAGAGCTCGGCCTCGCCCTGCTCGGCAATCGCCTGGAGCAGCCCGCGCGGGACGTCCTTCCCGATCACCGACGCCGTCTGGAGGACGGCCCGGTCCGCGGGCGCCAGCCGGTCGATGCGGGCCGCCAGCACGGCCTGCACCGTCGCCGGCACCTGGACGGCCGGCAGAGGGCGCGCCAGCCGGTAGGCACCGCGCTCACCGACCAGGGACCTCGTCTCGACGAGTGACCACACGCTCTCCTCGAGAAAGAACGGGTTCCCCTCGGTCCGCTCGATCAAGAAGCGCTTGAGCGGCTCGAGACCGGCGTCGGAACCCACCAGCGCGCCGAGGAGCTCCGTGGCGTGGTCGTGCGGCAAGGGATCGAGCCGGAGCTGCGTGTAGTACGTGCGGCTGCCCCACTGGTGCTGATACTCGGGCCGGTAGTTCACGAGGAGCAGGACCCGGGCCGCCGGCAGGCTCTCGACCAGCGCGTCCAGCAGCGCCTGGGTCTCGGAGTCGATCCAGTGGAGGTCCTCGAAGATCACGAGCAGCGACTGCACCTGGCTCTCGCGCAGCAGGAGTCGCCGCAACGAGTCCAGGGTCTGCCGCCGACGCTGAGATGGATCGAGCGCCGCCCACGCAGGATCGTCGGCGGACCCGAGGAGCGACAGGAGCGCCGGCAGGTCACCCTCCAGGGTGCGGTCCAGGGTGAGCAGCTTCCCGGTCAGTTTCTCCCGAACCGCCCGCGGACCGTCCCGATCCTCGACCCCGACATAGCCCTTGAGCAGGTCGATCACCGGCAGATAGGCCGTCGCCTTGCCGTGCGAGACCGAGCCCGCCTGGAGCACGAGCCACCCGTGGACCCGGTACGAGTGGGTGACTTCCCAGACCAGGCGCGACTTGCCTACACCCGGCTCCCCCACGATCGCGACGAGCTGCCCCTGGCCGTTGCCGGCGCGGCTCAGCGCCTGGCGTAGCTGGTCCAGCTCGCCCGTGCGGCCCACGAAGCGGGTCAGGCCTCGCGCCGCCGCCGCGTGGAGCCGCGATCGCCGCGGTCCGGCGCCGGTCAGCTCGTAGATCTCGACCGGCGCCTCGAGACCCTTCACGGGCACCGGGCCCAGCGGCGTCACCACGATGAATCCTTCCGCCAAGTGGAGCACGGCGGCCGTCAGGAGCGTGGTGTCGGGCTTGGCCAGCTGCTCCATGCGAGCGGCCAGGTGGGTCGTCTGCCCGACCGCGGTGTAGTCCATCCGCAGATCGCTCCCGATCGCCCGGACCACCACCTCGCCGGAATTGACGCCGACTCGAACCTGGAGTAGGACCCCGTGTCTCCGCCGGACCTCCTCGGCGTGTCGGCGAATGGCGGCCTGCATGTCGAGCGCCGCGTAGCACGCGCGGACGGCGTGGTCCTCGTGGGCAACCGGCGCGCCGAAGAGCGCCATGATCCCGTCGCCCATGACCTGGTTCACCGTGCCCTCGTAGCGGTGGACCGCGGCCATCATGTGCTCGAGCACCGGGTCCAGGAGCTGCCTCGCCTCCTCGGGATCCCGGTCGGCCAGGAGCTCCATCGAGCCCTTGAGGTCGGCGAACAGCACCGTGACCTGCTTGCGCTCGCCCTCGACGGCGCTCTTGGAGGTCAGGATCTTCTCGGCAAGGTGCTTGGGGACGTAGGACTCGGGCGACGAGAACCGAGCCTGTGTGGTGGCGGCCACGCCGACTGGTTGCCCGCACTCCAGACAGAACTTTGCGCCAGCCGGGAGGTCAGTGGCGCATTGGGCGCATTTCAGGACGACCCGGGCTCCGCACTCCAGACAGAACTTTGCCTGGGCTGGGTTCTCGTGCTGGCACCGCGGACACGGCATCACGGGGCCTCTGCTGTGCCAAGGCTAGCATGCGGAGAGGACGTCAAGCACCGCGCCTCCTTCTGCTCTGCCGGCGACGTTCACCACTCGCCATTTGACGCTGAACTGCTCGCACTCGGCGGGCATCCGGCAACCCAGCACGCGTGAGGGCCTTCACCCGGGCGCCGGTCCGGCCACGCCGATGCGCCGGCCGAGGAGATGCCGGAGTCCGGCAGAGAGGAGCAGCCCGAGCGCGAGCACCAGCAGGACGGCCGAGATCGGGCGCTGGAAGAAGACGGTTAGGTCGCCGCGCGAGTGGATCAATGACCGTCGGAGCGCCGCCTCGAGCTGGGGACCCAGGATCATGGCCAGCACGAGGGGGGCCGGCTCGAAGTCGAGCCGGCGCATCAGATAGCCGAGCACGCCGAAGGCCACGGTGAGGCCCAGGTCGAAGACGCTGTTGTTCACGCTGTAGGCGCCCACGAGCACGAACACGAGGATGAACGGCGCGAGAATCGGGTACGGGACCCGGAGCAGCCGGATCCAGAGCCAGATCAGCGGGAGGTTCAGGGCCAGCAGCACGACGTTCCCGATGTACATGGAGGCGAGGAGGCCCCAGAAGACGTCCGGGTGCTCGGTGACCAGGAGCGGCCCCGGGCGGACGCCGTGGATCAGGAGGGCGGCGAAGATCATCGCGATCGAGGCGTTCCCCGGGACGCCCAGCGTGAGGAGCGGGATGAAGGAGCCAGTGGCGGCGGCGTTGTTGGCCGACTCGGGCCCCGCCACGCCCTCGATCGCGCCCTGGCCGAAGCGCTCCGGCTCGCGGCTCCATCGCTTCTCGACGGAGTACGACAGGAACGAGGAGATGACCGCGCCGCCCCCCGGCAGGACACCGACCAGGAAGCCCAGGAGGGAGCCCCGCAGGGTCGCCGGGACGGCTCGGCGCCACTCGTCACGGTCGGGGAGGAGACGCCCGATCCGGGTCTCCTCCACCTCGGCCCGGACGGACCGCTCGACGTTCCAGAGCACCTCTCCGATGCCGAAAAGGCCCATGGCCGCCAGGATGAACGGCAGCCCGTCGCCCAGCTGGAAGATCCCGTACGTGAAGCGGGGGCTCCCCATGATCGGGTCGAGCCCCACGGTCCCGAGGAGCAGCCCGAGGGCAGCCATCATGAGGCCCTTCGTCATGGACCCGCCGGAGAGATACCCGACCATCACCAGGCCCAGCGCCAGGAGCGCGAAGTACTCCGGGGGGCCGAAGCGGAGGGCGAAGCTCGCGAGCGGCGGCGCCAGGAGCATCACGGCAACCAGGCCGAGCGTGCCGGCAACGAAAGAGCCGAACGCCGCGACCCCCAGCGCCGCCCCCGCCCGGCCGCGGCGCGCCATCTGATATCCGTCGAGGCACGTGACGACGGACGCGGCCTCGCCGGGGATGTTCAGCAGGATGGACGTCGTGGAGCCCCCGTACATCGCCCCGTAGAAGATGCCGGCCAGCATGATGACCGCCGACGTCGCGGGGATGCCGTAGGTCACCGGCAGGAGGAGCGCGATGGTGGCGGGCGGCCCGAGGCCCGGCAGGACGCCGATCGCCGTGCCGATCAGCGCGCCCAGCAGGCAGTAGAGGAGATTGGCCGGGGTCAGCGCGACCGCGAAGCCCGCGGCGAGGTTGCCGAGCACCTCCATGAGCGCGGCTCAGCCGGCGTGGCTCAGCGGAGCAGCGGCCCCGGCGGCAGGGGGACCCGGAGCCACACGGCGAAGACGACGAACGAGCCGAGCGCCGCTGCCGCCGCCACCCCGAGCGCCACCGGCCACCGGCGCGGCTCCACGAGCCGCAGCACGAACAGCACGAGCAGGAACGTGGAGAGCGGGTAGCCCAGGAGCTCGAGCAGCGCCACGTATGCCACCAGCGCGACGACGAGCCCGGCGACGGCCACGACCCGGCGCTCGGGCCCGCCCGCGTCTGGCGCCGGCCGGGCCATCCAGGCCTGCCCGAGCCGCAGGAGAGCCAGGACGCCGAGCGTCACGGCCGCCCACCAGGGCAGGAAGCCGGGCCCGGGGTTGCTCACCGTGTCCAGCGGGAGCTTGCCCGCCTCGTAGGCCGCGAGGGCAGCGAGCAGGAGGACGCCGACGGCCGCGACGACGTCCGCCCGGGCCATCAGGGGATCGCCCGGACGCTACTTCGCGGCCCCTGCCACGACCTTCGCGAAGCCCTCGCTCTCCTGGCGCCAGGTCGCCTCGAACTCCTTGGCGCCCTGGAAGTGGATGTCGTCGCCGAGCTGCTTGATCAGCGCCTTGAAGGACGGATCCTCGGTGACCTGCTTGAACACGGCCTCGAGCTTCTCGACGACCGGCTGGGGCGTCCCCTTCGGCGCCAGCACCGACCGCCACATCGTGAAGGTCACGTCGACCCCCTCCTCCGCGATGGTGGGAACGCTCGCGAGCTGGGGCATCCGCTTCGTGTCGCTGACAGCCAGCGCGCGGACCTTGCCGGCGGCGATGTGCGGCAGGAGCTGGGCCGAGAACTGGAAGCTCGAGTCCGCGTGTCCCCCGAGAACGGCCAGGAGCGCCGGCCCGCCGCCGTCATAGGGGACGTTGCTGTACTCGATGCCGGCGGCCCGGGCCACCATCCGCATCGGGAAGTCCCCGGCGCCCCACGGGCCGGTGTTCGCGAAGCTGAGCTTCCCCGGGTTCTGCTTGGCGTAGGCGATGACCTCGCGAAGGGTCTTCCAGGGCGCGTCGGCGCGGACGGCGAAGATGGTCGGGCTGTAGTTGATGCGGGCGACGGGCGTGAACTGGTCGGGGCCGGTCGGCGCCTTCTGGACCAGGGCGAAGATCGTGTTGGGGCCGGTGCCGCCGAGGAGCAGCGTGTGCCCGTCCGGCTTCGCCTTGGCCACGTACTGGGAGCCCACCGCGCCTCCCCCGCCCGGCTTGAGCACGACCACGAGCGGCTGGCCGAGGTAGGGCTGGGCGACGCTGACGATGGCCCGCGCCGTCAGGTCGTGGGAGCCCCCGGGCCCGAAGGGGAGCACCAGCTCGACGGGCTTGGTCGGGAACTCTTGAGCCTGCCCGTCAATCGAGGTGAAGACCGAGCCGACCAGAGCTGGCAGGATCAGCGCCCATCGCAGCGATCTCACCATGATGTCCCTCCACGGCAGGGGTTCGCGCCCAGCGCGGAACGATCCGGATGCCCGGTAACGTACTATTCGCCCTGGGAAAACTCAACGGGCGAGGTTTGATCGTCGCCCCTCTTCCGGTGTACAACCGGAGCGCGTCCCGGACGGCGCGATTCCGGCCGCCGGCCGCATCAACGGGCGGACCCGAGGAGGAGATCCGACAGTGACCACGCGACGTGTCGGTGTGGGAGTGATCGGAACCGGCTGGATCGGCGAGATCCGGGCCCGGGTCTGCGGGGAGCACCCCCTGGTGGAGAGCCTGCACCTCGCCGAGATCGACCCCGCGAGGCTCGCCCGGGTGGCCAAGGCAACCGGGGCCCGGACCGCGACGACGGACTACCACGATCTCCTCGCCCGGCCGGACGTCGACCTGGTGTTCGTCTCGACCACCCCGGAGACGACCCACTACCCGATCACGCGCGCGTGCCTGCTCGCGCGCAAGCACACCTTCCTCGAGAAGCCCATGGGGCTCGAGCTGAAGGAAGCCGACGAGATGATGGCGCTCGCCCGGGAGGCCGGCGTCAAGCTGACGATCGGCTACACGCAGCGCTTCAATCCGAAGTACGCCTACGTGAAGCAGTGCGTGGCCGACGGCACGCTCGGCCGGCCCGTCACCGCCCTGGTGAGCCGCAACATCTCCCGGAGCCTCGGGAACAAGATCGGCGGCCGGATCCGCCTGTCGCCCGCCGTCATGGAGGCGACCCACGACCTGGACTTCATCCTCTGGTGCCTGGAAGGGATCCGGCCGATCCGCGTCTACGCCCAGTCGGTGTACCGCATCATGGAGCAGGCCCACGGCGTGCCGGACTGCATGTGGATCGTGGTCACGATGGAGGACGGCACCGCCTTCACCATCGGGGCCGGCTGGGCGCTCCCGCCCGGATACCCGCACTTCTCCTCGGCCACGATCGAGTTCGTCGCCACCGAGGGCGCGCTCCTGATCGACGACAGCCACCGCGACATCGTGCTGAACACGATGCAGAAGGGCATGGTCCTGCCCCTCTCGACGATGCCCGGCGAGCAGGTTGCCCACGTCTACCAGGGGCCGATGCAGGCCGAGACCGTCCACTTCCTCGAGGCGGTGGCGCTCGACCGGCCCGTCCTGGTGACGCCCGAGCAGGCGCGGCAGGTCATGGAGGTCACGCTGGCGGCCGACCTCTCGGCAGAGCGCAACCAGCCGATCTCGCTCCCCCTGCCCGCCTGACCGTCCGTCTCGTGAGCCTGGTCGACGTGCCGTGAGCGGACCCCGTACGGCGCCCCGCACGCCGCCGTTGTCCGGGACGGGGCACCCGCGCTAAGCTGGAGATCGCGACGGCAGGCCTATCCGGGGCCACCGGGGGGAGATCACGCCATGGCGGACGACCGGCACGATCGGACCACGCAGGACGTCGGCAACATCGTGGCGCTGGAGCACGTGAACGTCAAGATTCCCGACCAGCAGGTCGCCACGCTCTTCTACGTCGTGGGGCTCGGGCTCACCCGGGATCCGTACCTGATGGTCGGTCTCGACAACATGTGGGTCAACATCGGCCAGCAGCAGTTCCACCTCCCCACCGGCACCCCCCAGGTGGTGCGGGGGGACGTGGGGCTGGTCATCCCCGACTTCGACGAGCTGCCCCGCCGCCTCGCCATGGTGGAGCGGCATCTCGGGGCCACCAAGTTCGGCTACACGGTCGAGGACAAGCACGTCCGCGTGGTCTCGCCCTGGGGCAACGTGATCCGCTGCCATCCGCCCGGCCCGGCCTTCGGGGAGATGACGCTCGGCATGCCGTACGTGGAGTTTCCGGTCGAGCGAGGCGCCGCCGAGGGCATCGCCCGGTTCTACCGGGAGGGTCTCAGCGCGCCGGCGGTGGTGGCCCGGAACGGCGGGGGCGCGGCCGCGCGGGTCACGGTGGGATCCCACCAGGAGCTCGTCTTCCGCGAGACCGCGGAGACGATCCCGCCCTACGACGGCCACCACATGCAGATCTACATCGCGGATTTCTCGGGACCGCATCGCTGGCTCTCCGAGCGCGGGCTCGTCACCGAGGAGAGCAACTGGTACCAGTTCCGGTTCCAGGACATCGTGGAGCCCGAGAGCGGCCGCGTGCTCTTCACCATCGAGCACGAGGTGCGGAGCCTGCGGAGCCCCCTCTACCTTCGCCCGCTGGTCAACCGCAACCCCGCCCAGCGGCAGCCCACCTACCAGCGCGGCCGGGATGCGTTCGTCCCGGGGATGAGCTAGTCGGGACCCGACTCAGTCCAGCCCCCGGCGCCGCGTCCCGCAGGCCGGCGGCGGCCCGGTCGATCAGAAGCCGTACAACCGCGCCGGATTCGTGACCAGGATCTTCCGGCGGATCGCCGGATCGGGCGCCCACACCGGAAGCTGGTTGAACACCCGGCCGTCGTCGATGTCCAGGAGCGGCGCCACGTCGGTCGGCTTTCCGCCGGGCCGGGTGCGCGCGTCCGGGTGGGGCCAGTCCGTGCCCCAGACAACTCGATCGGGGTTCGCGGCGATCAGCGCGCGGGCGAGCGGCACGACGTCGGCGTAGTCGGGCGCGAGGGACGAGGCGCGATAGGCGCCGGAGATCTTGACGTAGGCCTGGCCGGAACGGACCAGCTCCACCAGCTCGGCGAAGCCCGGCTGCTCGAGACCGTGCTCCGCCCGAGCCCCTCCGAAGTGGTCGAACACGACCGGCACGGACGAGGCGGCGACCAAGTCCTGGATGGCGGCGATCATCCCCGGGCTCGTGTAGAGCTGGACGTGCCAGCGGCGGCGCGTCACCCGCTCGACAGCCGCCCGGAAGCGCTGACGGCCAACGGTCGGATCGGTGACGTCGACGGTGGCGAGGTTGAGGCGGATACCCCGGACACCGGCCTGGTCCATGGCGTCGAGCTGGCTGTCCGGCGTCGCTTCGTCGATGACGGCGACGCCGCGCGCGTCGGCGCCACGGGCCCGCATGCCATAGAGGGTGGCCGAGTTGTCGGTGCCGTAGACGCTCGGCGTGACGATGACCACGCGCTCCACACGGAGCGCCCGGTGGAGCGCCGTCATCTCCTCGGGCAGCGCCTTCTCCGGCGTGTAGACGCGTCCGGGGAAGAACGGAAACGTCGCCGGATCGCCATGGATGTGCGTGTGGCAGTCGCAGGCGCCGGCGGGCACGTCGAAAGCGACCGGCGTGGACGGCTGGGGCGCTCGGGCACGGTTCGTCATCACCGACCGGCTCAGGCGAGGCGCGGGGCTACGCGCTCCGCGAAGAGGCGCATCGAGCCGAGAACGCGGGCGTGGGGGATCTGCCCGCCGACGTTCATCCAGGCCGACAAGCTGGAGAACCCCAGCTCCTCGCGCAGCATCCGGAGGCGCTCCACGACCGCGTCCGGCGTCCCGTAGACCACCTGCTCGCCCAGGATCTCGTCGTACGAGACCGCCGCCAGGCGCTCGGCCTGGGTCCGCCCGTGCTGAGTGGACGAGCGGCTGAGGGCCTCGGCGATCGCGCGGAACCAGTGCATCGTGCTGGCCTGGGGCTCCTCCCGGGCCTGTCGCGCGGTCTCGGCGACGTACACGGGCACGAGGAGCGCCACCTCACCCCGCCCCGGGTGCCCCGCCTCGCGCCACGCCGTGTGATAGCCCCCGACGAAGCGCTTGAGGTCGGAGATCGAGTTCGTCCGCACCGCGACGAAGAGGCGGTGGCCGAGACGGCCCATGATCGGATACGTCTCCTCGGTGGTGGCGGCAACGCGGAGCGGCGGATGCGGCTTCTGGTACGGCTTCGGGATGACGCACACGTCGCGAAACTGGTAGTAGCGTCCGTCGTGCGAGAACCGGTCCTGCGTCCACGCCTTCCGCAGGATCTCGAGCGTCTCGAAGAAGCGGTCGCGGCTCTCCTCGTAGGGAATGTTGAAGCCCTGGTAGTGACCCGGCAAGCCGCTCCGCCCCACCCCGAAGTCCAGGCGTCCGCGCGAGAGGTGGTCGACGGTGGCGACGTCCTCGGCCAGGCGCAAGGGATGGCTGAGCGGCAGCACCTGGACGGCGATGCCGATCTTGATCCGGCGCGTGGCGGCGGCGAGGGCCCCGGCCACGACGAGCGGCGAGGCCAGCACCGAGCGCTCCTTCTGGAAGTGGAGCTCGCCGAGCCACACCGCGTCGAAGCCCAGCTCCTCCGCCGCCCGCATCTGGGCCATCGACTCGTCGAAGGCCGTCGCCTCGGCCATCCCGGCCGGGCACTGGAACTCCGTGAAGAGCCCGACCTCCATCGCCACCCTCGCGCTCAGCCGGGGATCACGCTAGAGACCGGCCCGCGTCCGGCCCCGGACCGTCAGGTTGACCACGTGGACCGGCCACTCCCCGGTGAGCACGCGGCGCACCTCGCTCGGCGCGCCGGCCTGGAGGCCCACCATAGCCTCCTCGCTGTACCACGCGGCGTGCGGCGTGATGATCACGTTCTCCCGGCCGCGCAGGGGGTGCGGGTCGGGCAAGGGCTCAGGGTCCGTCGTGTCGAGGGCGCACCCCGCGATCCGTCCCGAGTCGAGGGCCCGGACGAGCGCCTGGGTGTCCACGATCGGCCCACGGGCGCAATTGACGAGGAACGCCGTCGGCTTCATGCGGGCGAAGGCCTCGTCGCCGATCATCCCGCGCGTCGCCGGCCCGAGGAGCGGATGCACCGACACGAAGTCCGACTCGCCCAGCATCTCCGGGAGCGACGCCCTCTTCTCCCCGGGAGCGGAGAAGCCGCCCTGCTGGACGAAGGGATCGTAGAAGAGGACGCGCATCCCGAACGCGGCGGCCCGGGCCGCCACCGCCCGGGCGATGTTCCCGAAGCCGACCAGGCCGAGCGTCCGCCCGACCAGCCGGAACATCGGCTTGCCGGGCGGCACCTCCCAGCGCCCTGCCCGCACCAGCCGGTCGTAGAGCGGCACCTTGCGGGCGCACGCGAGGAGGAGGGCCATCGTGTGCTCGGCCACCTCCTCGATACAGTAGGTCGGGTTGTTGGTGACGATGATGCCCGCCCGGGTCGCCGCGTCGACGTCGATCGTGTCCACGCCGATGCCGTACCGGGCGATGATCTTGCACCGGGGCATCCGGCTCATGACCTCGGCGGTGATGGGACCGGCGTAGGTGTTGAGCAGGGCGTCGCAGTCCACCGCCTCAGGCAAGAACTCCTCGGGGCTCTTGGTCCGGAGCGCCACGAAGCTGGCGATGTCCTCGAGGGTCTTCTTCTCGACGGCCAGGGACTCCCAGACGTAGTCGGTGAGCACCACCTTCGGCTTCCCGGACATCGTCCGAACCCTCGCTGCCGCCATCGCTGCCGGTTGAGGCCTGACCGCTGCGCGCGCACGGGCGCCCGCCCATTACGTCGCCCGATCCCGGCCGCGTCAAGACCCCGGGTCCGCGGCGAGCTGAGCCGCCGCGATGCCGGCGAGCGCGCAGGCTTCGTCCTTGTCCGAGGTGTCGCCCGAGATCCCCACCGCTCCGAGCACCACGCCCTGGCCATCCTTGATCAGGACGCCGCCCGCGGCCGGCACCACGCGCCCACCCGACATGGCGTTGAGCGCGGCGAAAAACGCCTGCTGCTGCGGCTGCTCGGACACCCGGCGCGCGAACGCGCGGGAGCCCATCCCCATCCCGAGCGCGCCCCATGCCTTCCCCATCGCGATCTGGGGGCGCACGATCCCCGCTCCGTCCTCCCGCGCGAACGCCTTCAGGTGGCCCCCGGCGTCGAGGACCGCCACCGCCAGCGGCGAGCAGCCGGTCTCGCGTGCCTTCCGGAGCGCCACGTCCACGATGGTCGACGCCTGCCCGAGCGTGATGCCCGCCATGCCGTCCTCCCGTCCGTGAGATGAGCGGCCCTACCCTGTCAGGAGCGTGGGGGCGCCGTCAAGGCACGGACGGGGACCGGGACACGCGACGACTCCCGGGCAGGTGCGTTCCGGAACGCTCTCTGGACATTCCCTGCACTTCTCCTAGGATTGAGCCGTGCCGGCCTACCTCGTGCGCGGCGTCCGACGTGCCACGGTCTTGCTCGGCGTCCTGGGTCTGTCGGTCGGGTGCGGGAGCTCCTCCGGGTCGTCCGGGCCCAACCCGGCTGCTCCGACGATCTCCGACCTGACCACGTCGTCGAACACACAGACCCGCATACTGCTGTTCCAGATGACGGCGAGTGATCCCCAAAGGGACATCGTCGGAGGCACCTGTAACATCAGCGCCCCCGGCTTCATCGACACGAGCGGCGTCATCGTGGCGGCGCCGGGCGTTCCTGCGAACCTCACGTCCGGAGTGGTGACATGCCCGATCGCCGTGTCGGCCGGGCCCGCCGGCGCGGTGTTTCGCGGCGCCATCAGCATCACCGATACCCAGGGGAACACGTCCAACCAGCTGACGTTCGACACGACTCTGCCCGAGCGCCGAGCGGCATCGCACTGAACGGAATCGCGCCGGCGGACACCGGGGACCCGACGGGTGAGATCGGGTGACGGTCAGCGCTGGATCAGGGCTGCCCGCCCGACCAGCGCGTTCTGGCGAAGCAGCCGGTGGGCCTCCTCAGCCTCCTCCAGCGGGAATTCGCGCGTCACGATCGCCCGGATGCGCCGCTGGCGGAGGAGCTCGAGGGTCTGGGCGATCTCCGCCAGGGAGACGTACCGGGACCCGTGGATCTCGAGCCCGCGATACAGCATGAGCTGCGGATCGACCCGGAAGCTCGGCTCGGCCCCGAACACCTCGGGCGGCCTCGATCCGACGATCACGAGACGGCCGGCCCGCGCGAGGGCCCGCACGCCGGCCTCCAGCGTCTCGCGGGAGGCGACGCAGTCGATGACGGCGTCCACGCCGTGCCCGTCCGTCAGCGCCAGCGCCCGCGCCGCGAGGTCTTCCCTGCGAGCGTCGATCAGCGCGTCCGCGCCGACCGCGCGGGCCATCTCGAGCTTCGGGTCGGTCAGGTCCGCAGCCAGGACGCGGCCCCCGCAGAGGCGCGCCATCTGGACCGCGTGGATCCCCACCCCGCCGCCGGCCCCGACGACGAGCACGTGGTCGCCCGGCCCGATCCGCGCCTCCTCACGGCAGGCGTGGAGCGGTGTCGCGATCGCGTCCGCCCCGATGGCCGCCTCCAGATCCGAGACCTCGGATGGGATGGGGCAGAGGTTGACGGCGGGGATCGCCATGTACTCGGCGTAGCCGCCGTCCGAGGCCATGCCGACGTAGCCGCGGAAGGCGGGGCAGAGCGTCTCGCGGCCGCTCCGGCAGTAGCGGCAGACCTTGCACGTCAGATAGAAGTGGCAGGTCACGCGGTCGCCGATCCGGACGCTCGCGACCTCGGCGCCCACCTCGACGACCTCTCCGGCCACCTCGTGCCCGGGGATCCGCGGGAACGCGGTGACCCGTCCGGGCACCGCCGACATGATCACGACCGTGAGACCGACTCCCGTCGCGCGGACCCGCAGGAGGGCGTCGTTGGGGCCGACAGTCGGGACGGGAACCTCCTCGAGCCGGAGCGGCCCGCCCGGCTCCCGGAGCACCATGGCCTTCACCGTGACGGTCCCCGACGACCCCGGCTAGCTGGCGCCGAGGTAGATCTCCTGGACGAGGGGGTCGGCCTTGACCGACTCCCCGATGCCCTCGGCCACGACCTTTCCGTAGTGGAGCACGGTGATCCGGTCGGTCAGCTCGAAGGCGACGTCCATGTCGTGCTCGATGATCAGCACCGTCATGGACGGGTCGAGCGTCTTGAGGAGGGCCGTCATCGCGTGCGACTCGCCGGGCGAGAGCCCTGCGGTGGGCTCGTCGAGCAGGAGCAGCCTCGGCGTGCCGGCCAGCGCCAGGGCGATCTCGAGCTGCCGCTGCTCCCCGTAGGAGAGGTTCCGGACCGTCTCCCCTTGCTTCCGGGACAGGCCGACGGCGGCAAGGACCTGGCGGGCCCGCTCGAAGAGCGCCGGGTAGCGGTCGAGCGCGCGATGGAGATGGAGCTTGGCGGGAGACAGCGCCTGGGCCGCCAGGAGGCAGTTCTCGAGGACGGTCAGCCGGGGGAACAGGTTCGTGATCTGGTACGTGCGCCCGAGCCCGAGCGCGGCCCGGCGGTGCGGCGGGAAGCGGGTGACGTCCCGGCCGAAGAGCGTGATCCGCCCCTCGCTGGGCGCCAGCTCGCCGCTGATCAGGCCAAAGAGCGTGGTCTTCCCGGCCCCGTTCGGGCCGATGATGGCGCGACGCTCCCCCGGCCGGACCTCCAGGCTGACGCCGTCCACGGCCCGCAGGCCTCCGAAGGCCCGCGAGACCCCGGACAGCGTCAGCGCGGATCCCGCGCTCTCCATTCCCGGCCCCTCGGACGGAACGGGGGGGTCTTCCGAGACCCCCCCGAGAGACCTAGCAATGCCGGCACGGCGGATGGTTCCGGTCGTACACCGGCTCCTTCAGGAACGCGTCCGGCGGGTACTTCCAGAACTGCGACACCGACGGGAACGTGTGGATGACCGTGTTCCACAGCTCGCCGTCCCGCTTCTCGACCTTTCGCACGTAGATGTGCTGGACGGGGTTGCCGTGGGCGTCGAGCTTGATGGGTCCCCGCGGGGCGTCGGGAATCTCGACCTTACGGAGAGCCCCCAGGAACCGCTCGCGGTCCTCGACGTTCCCGTCGATCGCCTTGACGGCCTCGTGGATCCACCTGGCCGCCGTGTAGCAGGTCTCGCCGTAGTAGCCCGGGACCTTCCCGAACTTGGCGCGGAAGTCCTTGACGAACTTCCGGTTGACCGGCGTGTCGAGCGCCGCGCTGTAGATGAGCGGGCTCACGCCTCCGAGCGCCTCGTCACCGAGCGAGGGCAGCACGAACTCGTCGAAGGTCGTGCCGCCCCCGATGAGGGGGATCCGGGCCTTCAGCCCGGCATCCTCGTACTGCTTGGGGAAGCGGAGCGACGACGCCGCGACCATGACCGCGAAGACGGCGTCGGCGTCCCGGCGGATCTGGGCCAGGTACGGGGCGAAGTCGGTGGTGCCGAGCGGCGCCCAGAGCTTCTGCACCACCTGCCCGCCCGACTCCTCGAAGGTCCGCTGGAAGCCCGAGACCTGCTCCCAGCCGAACGCGTAGTCGATGGCGATGGTCACCACCCGCTTGTAGCCGAGGGTCTTGGCCACCCACTCCCCGAACGGCTGGTTGGGCTGGCTCGAGGTCCACCCGGTCCGGACCACCCAGTGGGCCGGCTTCCGCTGGGTGAGGTCGTCGGCGGAGACGACCGGATAGAGCATCGGGATCTTGTACTCGTCGACCTTCGGGGCCAGGGCGTAGCCGACGTGCGCGAAGAGCAGCCCGGCCAGGACGTGGACCCGGTCGCTCTCCACGAGCTTCCGGAGCTTGGTGAGCGCGACGGCCGGCTGGCCCTGGGTGTCCTCGACGATCACCTCGATCTTCCGGCCAGCCATCTGGTTGCCGATCTCTTCCAGGTACATCGCGAACCCGTTCGACATGTCCTTGCCGACGGCCGCGGCGCCGCCCGTCACGGGCGCCATGAAGCCCACCTTGATCGGCGGCTTCTGGGCCCAGGCGGGACCGGTCACGATGGCGAGAACGAGCGTCAGGGTCAGTACGAGTCGCGTCCGGCTCATGTGGGGACCTCCTCGGCTCGCGCGGGAGCGGGGCGCACCCGGCGCATGAGTTGCTTGACCGCCCCCGCGATGCCCTCGGGGGCGTACACGATGGTGCCGATGTAGACGGCACCCAGGATCAAGAGCCAACGATGCGTGTACACGCTGACGAGGTTCTTCAGGAAGACGATCACGGTGGCGCCGACCGCGGGCCCGATCAAGGTCCCGCGCCCGCCCAGGGCCACCATGAGCAGCACCTCGACCGACGTCGCCAGCTCCACGTCAGCCGGGCTGACGAACCCGTTGTAGTAGGCCCAGAAGACTCCGGCGAATCCCCCGAGGCCTCCGGCGATGACGAATCCGATGTACTTGTGGAGCCACACGTTGTAGCCGAGGGTGCGCATGCGGGACTCGCTCTCCCGGATGCCCACCAGGCTCTGCCCGAACGGTGACCGCACGATCACGCGCAGCACCAGGAAGGCGACGACGAAGCCCGCGAGCGTGAAGTAGTAGAAGGGCAGCGGGCGTGAGAGGGACCACGGCAGCCCCCACGCCTGGAGGAAGGCGGGCCGCGGTACCCCCGAGATGCCGTTGTCCCCCTGGGTGAGTGTCACCCACCGGTGGGCGAGACCCCAGATCACCATGCCGAGGGCCAGCGTGATCATGAGGAAGTACACGCCGGTCGCGCGGAGGGCGACGAGGCCGAAGATCCCGGCGACGACGATCGCGAGACCCACGCCGACGCCGAGCGTGACCCAGAAGTCCGCTCCGTGGCGCGTCGCCAGGACCCCCACGCTGTAGGCGCCGATGCCGAGGTAGGCTGCGTGGCCCAGCGAGGACAGGCCCGTGTAGCCGAGCAGGAGGTCCAGGCTCATCGCCAGCATCGCGTAGATGAGCGCCTGGGTCAGCAGCGTGAGCAGGTAGGAG
Organism: uncultured Candidatus Rokubacteria bacterium; assembly: GCA_963812945.1. GTDB lineage: Bacteria > Methylomirabilota > Methylomirabilia > Rokubacteriales > DASRDR01 > DASRDR01. Next base: position 2,202,257 of record CAWEXD010000008.1, read on the forward strand.
GACAGGAAGGGCGGGGCGAGCAGGAGGAGCGCGAGCGCCGCCCCGGCGGCCCCGATCCTGACGAGCGGCGAGCCGACCGGACGATTCGCACCGGACGGCGCCGAGCCCAAGACGGCCTCTCGACTCACGCCCGGCCGAAGAGCCCCGTCGGCCGGACCGCGAGAATCGCGGCCATCGGGGCGAAGAGGGTGAAGTAGGAGAGCTCCGGGAAGAGCGCCTTCCCGAAGTTGTCGAGGAGCCCGACCATGAGGCTTCCGAGGAGCGCCCCCTTGAGGCTCCCCATCCCGCCGACGATCACGACCACGAAGGCATAGGGAAGGATCTCGAAGTCGGCACCGGGGTAGACGCCGACGAACCCGCCGGCGACGACCCCGGCCACCGCCGCCAGGCTCGCGCCGAGCGCGAAGACCCCCAGCGAGATCCGCGGCACGTCGATGCCCACGCCGCGCGCCATCTCGGCGTCGTCCACCGTCGCCCGCATCTTCGCCCCGACCCGCGTCCGCTCGAGCACGAGCCACAGCACCACGGCGACGACCGTCGCCACGAACACCATGAAGACGCGATACACCGGGAAGTAGAGCGTCCCGAACCGGAAGGCCCCCGACAACATCTTCGGGACCGGGATCGTGTACGGGTCGCCACCCCAGATGATGAGGCCCAGGTCCTGGAAGATCAGCGCGAAGCCCATGGTCGTCAGGACCTGGCCGAGCTCCTGCCCCGACAGCCGCCGGAGGAAGGCGTTCCACTCCCCCAGCCCGATCAGGGCGACCGCCAGCGCCGCGGCGAGGATGGCGAGCACGTAGGGGCCGCCCCGCCAGATCACCGTGAGTCCCACGTAGCCGCCGAGCAGGTAGTAGGACCCGTGCGTCATGTTCACGATGCGCATCATGCCGAAGATGAGGGACAGGCCGCCGGCGAGGAGGAAAAGGAGCGCCCCGTACGACACCCCGTTGAACGCCTGGGTGACCCAGAACTCCATCCCTCAGGATGCTCCGCTCACATGCGAACCCGGAGTTGCCCAGGACTCACGACAGACCCAGGCTGATTCGGATCGCGTCGTCCACCTGGGCCGTTCGCTCCGGTGGCAGGGCACCGAGACGCTTTCGAAGCCGCGCCTTGTCCACGGTCAGGATCTGGGCCAGATTGACCATCGACGGCTGTCCGACTCCGCCATCCCCCTTCTTCAAGGCGACCGTCACCGGATAGATCCTGATCGTGGACGTGATGGCGGCGACGATCGTCGTCGCAGCGTACCGATTCCCGACATCGTTCTGGAGGACCAGGGCGGGCCGGAGCCCCCTTTGCTCGCTCCCTCGACCCGGCGAGAAGTCGACGATCCAGACCTCCCCCCGACGAGGAGACTCCGGGGTCATCTCACGACTTCCCACCCGGCCCCGAGGCGCCGCTCGGCGGTCTCACGATCCTCCTTGGCCATCGCGACGTAGCCCTCCTTCAACGCCTCCGCGATCTGACTCTGCCGCCACAGCCGGAGCGCCTCCTCGACGAGCTGACTCCGCGGCCGGCCGGTGTTGCGGCTGGCCTTGGCCAGCTCCCGGATCAGGCTCTCCTCCACGCTAACTGTCACCTTTACCTTTGTCGCCACGGTGTCCTCCCTGTCGGCATACCATTCATCCTACCACTACGCCTTACCGGAAGGAGGAGGCGCATCCGACGTCGCATCCCGGCCTTCGCCCGCGTAGACCTCGGGGTTACACACGTTGGGCGGCCGGCGTCCTTCGATCGCCGCGACCACGTTGTCCGCCACGATGCCGGCGATCCGGTCCCGGGTGCCACGGGCGCCGCTCCCGAGGTGGGGCGTGAGCACCGTGTTCGGCAGCGGCAGGAGGCCCGGCTCGACCAGGGGCTCCTGCTCGAACACGTCGAGCGCGGCGCCCGCGATGGTTCCCATGCGGAGGGCGTCGACCAGCGCCTTCTCGTCCACCACCGGGCCGCGCGCGGTATTCACGAGGAAGGCGGTCGGCCGCATGAGCGCGAGCTCGCGCGCGCCGATCAGGTGCACGGTGTCGGCGCCGAGGGGCACGTGGACCGACACGAAGTCGGACCGCCGCAGGAGGTCCTCGAGGCTCGCGTACTCGACCCCCAGGGCGCGCTCCGCCTCCGTGTCGAGCCGCCGGCGCTTCGTGTAGAGGATCCGCATGCCGAAGCCGCGCGCCCGGCGCGCCACCGCCTCGCCGATCCGCCCGAGACCGACCATGCCGATGGTCTGACCGTGCACGTCCGCGCCCACCAGGTGCTCGGACTGGCCCCCCGGGAACACGCCGGCGCGGAGCGTCTGGTCGCCCTCGACGACGCGCCGGGCCACGGCGAGGAGGAGCGCCCAGTGGAGGTCCGCCGTCGCCTCCGTCACGAGCGGCGGGATCGCAGTGACCGGGATCCGCCGGGCGGTCGCGGCGGCGACGTCCACGCCCGCCGGCACGATCGCCATGGACGCGATCAGCTTGAGCCGCGGCGCCGCCCCGATGACCTCGCCGTCCACCCGGTCGTGGAGCAGACACACGAGGTACTCGGCCCGGCGCACCGCGTCCAGGAGCTCGGCCTTGGTGACGACGTGGAGCGGGTCCGGGTTCAGCTCGACCTCGCCCGCGGCGCGCAGCCGGGCCAGCGCGCGCTCGGGTATCGGCTGCGTGACGAAGATGGCGGGGCGCATTCCTAGCGCCGGCGCGCCGTCCCGGACCGGCCGGTCGGCATCCTCCGCCGGCCCCTACCCGAGCCCGAGGAGCCGCACGGCGTTGCCGCCCAGGATCTTCTCCCGGTCGCCGTCGCTCAACGGATCGACCGCGTTCAGCGCGGCCACCGGGTCCTCGTACCCCATGTCGAAGCAGTAGTCGCTCCCGAGCATCACCCGGTCCGCCCCGGCGACGCCGATCAGGTAGCGGAGCGCGTCGGGAGAATGGGCGATGGTGTCGAAGAAGAAGCGGTCGACGTAGGCCGACGGCGGGCGCGGCAAGTGGCGGCACTCGGGCCGGACGCGATAGCCGCGGTCGAGCCGGCCCAGGAGATACGGCAAGGCGCCGCCCGCGTGCGGGAGGCAGACGCGGAGCGACGGAAAGCGGTCGAGCACACCGCCGAAGATCAGCCGGGCGCCAGCCGCCGCCGTGTCGAACGGGTTGCCCAGGAGATTGTGGAGGTAGTAGGCGCCGACGCGCGGCCCCCCCAGCACGTTCAGCGGATGGAGGAACACCGGCACGCCGAGCTCGGCGATCCGCTGGAAGACCGGGACGAGCGACGGGTCGTCGAGGTCGGCGCCGCGGACATTGGTCCCCAGATAGACCCCTCGGAGCCCGAGCTCGGTGATGGCCCGCCCGACCTCGGCTACCGCGGCGTCCGGCGCCTGCATGGGCAGGGTCGCCAGTCCGACCAGGCGGTCCGGATGGGCTCGCGCCGCTACCGCCATCGCGTCGTTGACGAGGCGGGCGAGTCGAAGTCCGAGCGCCGCATCGGCCCAGTAGACCATCGGCGGCATGAGCGAGAGCGCGTGGACCGTCGCGCCCTGGCGGTCCATGTCCCGGAGCCGCCGGCCGAGATCGTGGTAGCCGGGCGTGATCGGCCCGATGGGCACCTTGCCGATCATGATCAGGGGGCCGTCCGGGCCGGCCTGGAGCCCGACGCCGTGGGCGGCGCCTTCCGTCTCGATCAGGCGCAGGAACCCATCCGGCACGAAGTGGGCGTGGATGTCGACGACCATGGACTGTCGCATGGGTCCTCGCGCGAGCCTACGGCCGGGCCGCAGCCTTCGTGGTTGAGCGATACCAGTCGAGCACGTCCTCGCCCTTCCAGAACAGCACGCCCGGCCGCTTCTTCATGTACGCGTAGATCTTCTCGAAGTACTTGATCCGGTGCGGCACGCCGCTGATGTACGGGTGGACCGCGATGGCCATCACCCGCGCCGCGCGGCGGCCCTCGTCGTAGAGCCGGTCGAACTGGTCCCGGGCGCGGTCGAACAGCTCGCGGGATTCCCGGTGCTGGATCAGCATCATCGGGATGTCATTCACCTCCACGGTGTACGGCACCACCACGAGGGGCCGCGTCCGGGTCCGCAGCTCGTACGGCTGGTCGTCGTTGACCCAGTCGCAGACGTACTCGATCCCCGCCTCGGCCAGGAGATCCGGGGTCTCCCAGGTCTCGGTGAGGCCGGGCCCGAGCCACCCGCGCGGCGGCCGTCCGGTGAACGTCCGGATGGTGTCGACCGATTTCCGGATCACCTCGCGCTGATCGGGAACGGCGTGGAACGACCGCTGGACGTAGCTGTGCCCCATGAACTCCCAGCCGGCGCTCCGGGCCGCGTCGGCCACCCGGGGGTACGACAGGCACACCGACGCGTTGATTGCGAGGGTCGCCTTGATCCGGTGGCGGTCGAGCGCGGCCTTGAGGCGCCAGAAGCCGACGCGCATCCCGTAGTCGTGCCACGACCAGTTGGGCACGTCGGGGATGCCCCCGCCACCGGCCGGCGGCGGCAGCACCGTGCGAGGCATGGGGCCCTCGATGTCCCACTCCTCGACGTTGACGATCGTCCACACCGCCAGACGCGCGCCCCGCGGCAGCCGGAGCGGCGGGCGGTCCGCGATGGCCGAGTAGTCGAAGCGCTCGCGCGGTAGCTTCACGTCCCCTCCCCTTCAGTCGCCGTCGGTCACGGCGATGGCGGAGATCTCGAGCTTGCAGCGGGGGTGCGTGGCCAGGCGCGAGACCTCGACGGTGGTCGTGGCCGGCACGTGTCCCCCGAGATACTGGGCCCAGACACGGTTGAGGTCGTCCTGCTCCGTCACGTCGGTCAGGTATCGGGTGGCCGAGACCAGGTCCGACATCGTGCAGCCCGCCGCCGCCAGCGTCTTCTCGAGGTTCTCCAGCGTGAGCCGCGCCTGCTCGCGCATCGTGGGCGGGAGGTCGAACTCCTCCTCGCGGTGGGGGTGGTGATGGTAGACCGGGGCCGCCGTCACCCCGGAGAGGAACACGAGGCAGCCCCGGCGGACGACGATGCCCGGGGCGTAGGGCATGGACACGTCGGTCCGCCGGTCGGCATGGTGGACGATGGACGTCTTGCGGGACGTGGAGGACATGGGCTACTGGAAGATCTCGGCGAAGCGATCCTTCAGCTTCTTCGCCTCTTTCTCCACGTAGTCGTAGTCGATCGGCCAGAGCTTGATCTGGCTCATGGGCGGGCTGCCGGGGGGCGGCTCCACGTCGACTCGGGCCGCGTAGATGCCCTCGCCCGGGAAGAGCTTCTGCACCGAGTCGGAGATCATGAACTCGGCGAAGGCCTTCGCGGCGTTGGGATGGGGAGAGCCCTTGATCACCGCGGTCGGGGCCGCGACCGCGAACGCGCCGTCGGCCGGGATCACGGTCTGGATCTTGTGGCCGGCCTTCCGGTCCACCCACGCGTACTGGTCCGCCCCCTCCGCGGCGACCAGCCGCTCGCCCCGGGTCAGCACCTCCGACACCTGCTGGTGACCCTGGACGATCATGATGTCGTTGGCGCGCAGCTTCTGGTAGAACTCCCACCCGTACTTCTGGGACAGCGTGCCGACCACCATGAGCTGGATCGCCGTGTAGGAAGGGTCAGGCATGACCAGGAGACCCTTGTACTTCGGGTCCGTCAGGTCCAGCCAGTTCTTCGGCGCCTCCAGGCCCTTGTCCGTCCGCATGATGATGGCGGCCAGGTTCACGCGCTGGGCGATGTGGTGGCCCTTGGGGTCCTTGACCGCGTCGGGGACCTTGTCGAAGTTCTTGGGGCGGAACGGGACGAGCAGGTCGCGCTTGGTGAGCGCGTTGACCTCCGCCGGGTCGGAGACGGTCAGCACGTCGGCGAGGACGCGCTTGGCGTCGATCTCCTGAAGGAAGCGCCGGAGGACCGCCGATCCGCCGGACCGGAAGAGCTCGACCTTGATCCCCGTCTCGGCCTGAAAGAGGTTCGCCACCTTCTGGGCGGCGACGATGGGCGTCGAGGTGTACCAGCTCACCGTGCCTTCCTTCTTCGCGGCCGCGAGGTCGACGGGGTCCGGGGCGAACCCGGCCGTCTGGGCCCCCGCGGAGCTCGCGAGCAGGAGCAGGGCGGCAGCAAGCGATCGGATCCCGTGCATGGCGGCCTCCCTCACGCCCCGCGATAGATGGGGGCGGGCTGGCTGAAGAACGCGTGGAGGATGTGGTGCGCGATCTTGTAGTTCTTCTGGTGGAAGCTGGCATGGGCGATTCCCGGCATGATCGCGAACTGCTTGTCGGGGTTCGGGAGCCGCCGGAAGAACTCCAGGAGGTCGTCCAGCCCGGCGATCCCGTCGTACTGGCCCCGCATGATGATCGTGGGAACGGGGATATGGGCGGGGTCGACCACGGGCAGGTTGGCGCACATGTCGACGTAGGTGCCCGTCGGCACGGAGTCGTCGAGGGCGAGAATCGCGTCGGCGAACGCCTCGATGACCTCCTCGTCGGCCGTGCCCGGGTGGTCACGGGTGAAGATGCTGCGCACGAAGGCCCGGTCGATCGGGCGGCGGTTCTTCGCCTGGAACTCCGGGAGGCGCCTTCGACGGTCGACGAGCGTCGGGCTCCCCTCTCCGGTCCAGACGAAAGCGTCCAGGGCAAGGCGCAGGACACGCCCAGGATGACGCTGAGCGAACAGCGCCGCCCGCAGCGCTCCCGACGAGATGCCGTACGTCAGATACGCGCTGATCCCGCGGGTGCGGGCGATGTAGTCCGTCGCGGCCTCGAGATCGTCGGCGCCGGTGGCGATGTCGGAGTTGATGTCACGGTGCTTGTCCGACCGGCCGTAGCCCTCCATGTCGACACACCACGTGTCGTAGCCGAGTCGCGCGAAGTAGTCCATCACCGACGAGTCGGGCCGCCCCGGCACCTGGAGATCGAAGGTCGGCTGGGAGCCCATCGAGGACCCGTGGACGAAGAGGATCGTCCCCAGCGGCTCGGGCACGCCGACGGCAGCCTTCTCCCAGAGGAAGAGGCGCACCGCCCCCTTCTGGGTCCAGTGTTCGCGTCCGAGAACTGCGGGTTCGGCGGTCATCCGGCGGCTCCCTTCTTTGGTTCAGACCGGGAACACGGTGCACGCGTGCGCGTCGAACGCGAGCCGGAGCGTTTGTCCGACCTGAAGCGGCGCGCCGGGATCGGCCTGGACTCGGACGCGCGTCCCGTCGTCGAGCACCACATGACAGTCGATCAGATTGCCGAGGAACGTGCAATCGGCGACCTTCCCGCGCAGGACGCCGGGGGCCGCCTCCCGGCCGCCCGGCCCGTCGTCGGCCAGCCGGAAGCTCTCGGGGCGGATCGCCACCTGGACGCCGGACCCGTCCGGCACCCCGTTCCCCAGGGTGACCCGAACGGGCTCGCCCCCGGCGACCGAGACCAGGCTGTCGTCGGCCGCGGCTCGCACCACTCGGCCAGGGAGCAGGTTGACGAGGCCCATGAAGTCGGCCACGACCCGGGTGGCCGGCCTCGCGTAGACCTCGCGCGGGGGTCCCTCCTGCAGGAGGGCGCCCGCGTGGAGCACGGCGATCCGGTCCGAGAGCGCCATCGCCTCCGCCTGGTCGTGCGTGACGTAGACGAAGGTGATGCCGGTCCGTCGCTGGAGCTCCTTCAGCTCCCACCGCATGCGCTCGCGGAGCTTCGCGTCGAGATTGGACAAGGGCTCGTCGAGCAGGAGAATCGTCGGCTCGACAACCAGGCTCCGCGCCAGCGCGACCCGCTGCTGCTGGCCGCCGGACAGCTCGCCCGGGAACCTCCGCTCGAGCCCGGCGAGGTTCACCAGCTCGAGCACCCGCGCGACACGCTCGCGCGCCTCGTTCCGCCCGACGCGCCGGATCGTGAGGCCGAAGACGACGTTCTCGTACACGCTCTTGTGGGGCCAGATCGCGTAGTTCTGGAACACCATGCCCATCCCGCGGCGCTCCGGGGGGACCACGGTGTCCTTGGAGGACAGGGTGCGCCCGTCGACCCGGATCACCCCCTCGTCCGGCTCGAGGAAGCCGGCGATGAGCCGGAGCAGCGTGGTCTTGCCGCAGCCGCTCGGGCCCAGCAAGGTCACGAACTCGCGGTCGCGGACCTCGAGGCTCAGGTTGCGCACGGCCTCGACCGAGCCGTAGCGCTTCGACACCCCCTCGATCGAGATGCCGGCCATGGGCCAGCGCGCCTAGTGGACCACGCCGGCGCGTTCGACGCGGCCGCCGGCGCGACCCACGCGCGTCGCCAGCCAGATGGCGGCGCCGATGATCACCATGGTGACGATCGCGAGCGCGGCCACCGGCCCGAGGGCGCCGGTCTCGTACAGGTTGTAGACGGCCACCGCCAGCGTGATCGAGCCGGAGCTGAAGAGGAGCACCGAGGCGCTCAGCTCCTGGATGGCGGGCACGAACACGAGGAGCCAGCCGGCGAAGAGCCCCGGCCGGGCCAGAGGGAGCGTGATGCTCCCGAACGTCCGGAGCCAGCCGGCTCCGGTCACCCGCGCGGTCTCCTCGAGAGACACGTCGACCTGGCGGAAGGCGGCGTTGGCGGAGCGCACGGCGAGCGGAACGTAGCGACCCGTGTAGGCCAAGAGAATGATGAGGAGCGTGCCGTAGATGGGGACGGGCACGCGAAGCCAGAACTGGATCAGCGCCACCGCGACGACAATGCCGGGCAAGCCGAGCGGCACCAGTGAGGTGTAGTCGAGGATCTTCATGCCGGGCAGACGCGTCCGGAGGTCGCCCCAGGCGATCAGGCTCCCGAGGAGGACGGTCAGCGTTGCGGCCGCGGCCGCCAGGCCCAGGCTGTTCACGATCGCCCGCCGGGTGACGTCGTACTCGAACAGGATGAAGCGGTAGTGCGCGAGCGTCAGATTCTGCCAGAACTCGAGTCCCCACGACCGGCACAGCGACACGGCCAGGAGGGTCAGGTACGGGGCGAGGATGGCCACGACGAAGATCCCGGCGCAGAACGCGAGCGCGCCCCAGCGCGCCCGGCCGAGGGACACGACCTGCGGCCGGTTCCCCTTGCCCCCGAGCGTGACGTACGAGCGCCGGCCGAGGTACCGGCGCTGGAGCCCCAGCGCCACGACCGTGATGAGGACGAAGACCAGCGATAGCGCCGAGGCCAGCCCGTACTGCGGCGGGTGATCGAAGAGGGCGTAGATGCGCGTGGGCAGCGTGAAGATGCGGCCCGGCAGCCCGATGATCGCCTGGGACCCGAAGAGGGCGATCGCGTTGACGAACGCCACCAGGGCTCCGGCCAGGATTGCGGGCGCCACGAGCGGCGCGGTGACGGAGAGCGCGGTTCGCCAGCGCCCCGCCCCGAGGATCCGAGCCGACTCCTCCATCGACGCGTCGACGGACTCGAGCGCGCTCGCGGCGAGAAGGTAGACGAACGGGAAGGTGTGGAGCACCGTGACGAGGACCAGCCCGGCCATCGAGTGGACGTTGAACGTGAGCTGCGGCAGGCCCAGCACGTCACGGATCCACACGTTCACGAGGCCCGCCCTCGGGCTGAAGAGGTTCACGAAGGCGATGGCGGTGAGGTACGGCGGCGTCAGGTACGCGATCATCGCCGTGGCGTGGATGAACGGCTTCGCCGGCACGTCGGTGCGGCTCACCGCCCAGGCCATGGGGAGGCCGATGGCGACGCTCAGGATCGCCGTCCAGGCGCCGAGGATCAGCGAGTTCTTCAGGGCCTGCACGTAGAGGCGCCGCGACAGGGCCTCCCGGAAGTGGCCGAGGGTCAACCCGCCCTCGCCGCTGACGCTCGACAGCAAGAGCGACAGAAGCGGCAGGACGACGAGAACGGTGAGCGCGATCGCCGCCACCGCCATCATCACGTGCTCGGCGCGGAACGGCCACCGGACGACGGCCGGCGCGGGCGTCGCCACGGCGCGGCTCATGAGGGCGGCCTCGAACCGGTCCGTGAGATGCGGCGCCTCACGTCATCCGCCTCCAACCGTCAGAGGTACACCCCCTTCATCTGGGGCTCCGGGTACCGCGTGCCGGCTCCGGCGCCCGGCGGCATGGCCTCGTCGATCCGCCGGAGGTCGTCCGCGTCCAGCCGCACCCGCCCGGCGCCGAGGTTCTCCTCGAGCCGATCGAGCCGCTTGGTGCCGGGGATCGGCAGGATGTCCCGGCCCCGGGCCAGGAGCCAGGCGATCGCGAGCTGGGCGGGAGTCGCACCCTTGGCCCGCGCCATCTCGGCCAGGTGCCGCACCAGCTTCGCGTTGTGCTCGAGGTTCGGGCCCTGGAAGCGGGGGTGCTGGCGCCGGCGATCGTCCGCCGGGATGTCTTCGGGACGCTCCACCCCGCCCGCGAGCAGGCTCCGGCCGATCGGCGAGTACGCGACGAAGCCGATCCCGAGCTCTCGGCAGACCTCGAGGACGTCCTCCGCGGGCTGCCGGTACAGGAGCGAGTACTCCATCTGAAGGGCCGCGATCGGGTGGACGGCGTGCGCCCGACGGAGCGTGGCGGGGGCGGTCTCGCACAGCCCGAGCGCGCGGATCTTCCCCTCCTCGCGGAGCCGGGCCATGGCGCCCACCGTCTCCTCGATCGGGACCTTGGGATCCACGCGGTGCTGGTAGTAGAGATCGATCGTGTCGATGCCGAGCCGCTTGAGGCTCGCCTCGCACGCCGTCCGGACGTAGCCCGCGCTCCCGTCCACGAGGTTCCCGGCGCCATCCGGGCTTCGCACCTGCCCGAACTTGGTGGCGACGACCACGCCCTCCCGGCGACCGGCGAGGGCCCGCCCGAGAAGCTCCTCGTTGTGACCCCACCCGTACATGTCGGAGGAATCCAGGAAGTTCACGCCCAGGTCCAGGGCGCGGTGGATCACCGCGATGGACGCGGCGTCGTCACTCTTGCCGTAGGTCCCGGACATCGACATGCAGCCGAGCCCGATCGCCGACACCGTCAGCGCGCTACGCCCGACCGGCCGCTGCTCCATCGCATCGCCTCCCGTGTTCGTCACTTGACCGCGATGTCTCAGCCTACTCGATCCTCGCAAGCCGGATCAAGGCGAGGGCGTTCCGCGGTGGCATGCCGCGCGAACATTGGGGGCTCGGGTGGACCGAGCTGGCAGGGGCTCGAGCTGGACGGCACGGCCCCGGCGCGAGGGACAGGCGGCGGCGGTCGACGGCCGGCGCGAGCGCGCCTGTCACCCGCCTCGGGGTTCTAGCCGGCGTCAGCCTGGACCGGGAGCTCTTCCGGACCGAGCCCGGCGCTCAGACGCACTGAACCACGCCGGACAGCGCCTGGGCAATCGCCTTGCGGATGTCGTCGATGCGATACGGCTTCGCGACGACACCGACCACCCCCGATTCCCGGACGCGATCATGGTCGAGCTGATGCCCCCAGCCCGTGACCAGCACCACCGGCAACCCGGGGTGCAGGGCGCGGGCCTGCGCGGCCAGGTCCCATCCCGAGATGACCGGCATGCCGAGGTCGGTGAACAGGAGATCCGGCGGATCGGCCGCCAACCGATCCAGCGCGGCGCGCGCGTCGGTCATGACCTCCGGAACGTGCCCGCCCACCAGCCGGAGGATGTCGGCCAGCATGTTGGCGAGCTCTTCCTCGTCGTCGACCACCAGGATGCGCGCGCTGCCGATGTCCACGGGCCCTGGCTCGGGCGGCGGCACCACGCTCCGGCCCTTGAAGACGGGCAGCTGCAGCGTGACGACCGTCCCCGCGTTCTCGCGGCTCTCGATCCGGACACGGCCGCCATGGCGGGAGACGATGCCGTACACGACCGACAGCCCGAGCCCGGTGCCTCTGACGCCCTTGGTGGTGAAGAAGGGATCGAAGGCGCGCTGGCGCACCTCCGCGGACATCCCGACGCCGGTGTCCTGCACGAAGCATTCGACCGCCTCGTCCGGCTGGTCCGCGTCGCCATTGCGGCGCACGCCAAGCGTGACGGTTCCGCCCGCCGGCATCGCGTCCACCGCGTTGAGGAGGAGGTTCAGGAACACCTCGCGGAGCTCCGCCGCGTTGCCCCGGATCGGGGACGCGGGCTCCAGCGCGAGCGTCACGCTGATGAGAGCGCCTCGCGCCTGAGCTTCGTCCTTCCAGCGCGGTCGGGCGATCTCCACGACCTGCTCGAGCAGCGGCCCCAGGTCAACCGCCTCGACCTCCTCCGGTCCCTTCGCGCGCGCAAAGCCGAGGATCCGGCGCACGGTTTCCGCTCCGTCCAGAGCCGCGCCCTGGATGACCTTCAGACCCTGGATCATCACGGGATCCGTCGTCCGGCGCTGCATGAGCTCCGCCCGTCCCAGGATCGCGGCCAGCAGGTTGTTGAAGTCGTGGGCAACGCCGCCGGCCATCTGCCCCAGGGCCCCGAGCTTCGCCGTCTGCACGGCCTGCTCCTGGGCGGCCTCGAGCTGCGCGTACGCCGACCGCAGGTCGGCGTAGAGCTTCGCGTTGCCGATGGCGATCGCCGCCTGCTGGGCCACGGCAGCGGCGAACCGGACCTCCTGGGGGTTGAAAGTGTACGTCCGCCGGATGCAGATCCCCAGGATGCCCCAGACCTCCTCACCGAGGACGATGGGGGCCGCGAGGACGCCGTGGATCCCTTCCGTGTGGAACGGCGCGAGCGCGCTCCCGCTCCCGTTGAAGCGCGAGTCCCTCGGCAGGTCCTCGGTCCACACGGGGGCACGCATCAGCGCCGCGTCACGGATCGCCGCCTCTCCGGGCTCCGGAGTGGGCTGGACCGGACCGTCGGCCGGGAGCCCGCGCGTCCGGACGTACCGGAGCGTGCCGCCGCTCAGCCGGAGGATCGAGACCGCATCGGCGCTCATCGCCGCGAACACGCGCTCGACCACGAGGTCCAGCACGCGATCGAGGTCCAGCGTCGCGGTCACGGACCGCCCGATCTCCGCCAGGGCCTCGGCGCGGGCGCCGTGCCGCTCCGCCTCGGTCAGGAGGGCCTGGGTCTGGCTGAACAGACGGGCGTTCTGGATGGCCGTCCCTACCTCGAGACCGATGGTCGCCAGGAGGTGCAGGTCGATCTCGGAGAACTCGAGCTTCCGTGCCCCGATCAGAACGACGGCGCCCAGCGCCTCCCCTTTCGACAGAATCGGGATGAACAGAACGCCGCCAACCTCTTGGCCGTCGGGAACCCGGTCCCGGTAGGGCGCGAGGTGCGCTTCGTCATTGAGAACCAGGGGCCGCCCGACTCGGAGAGTCTGGCCGCTGTCCCCCTCGCCCGAACGAAGCGTCACCGGATTGGCGGCATAGCTCGGTCTGAGACCACGATGGGCCACGAGCACCAGGCTGTCCCCGGTCTCGCCCACCAGCCGAATCCCCCCCGCCGCGAACTCGTAGAGGACCAAGAGCCTGTCGAGGATGGCCTCCAGGCTCTCCTTCAGGTCCAGCGAGGTGTGCGCGGCCTGGATGACGGTATTGAGGACCTCGAGCTCCTGCCGTTGCCGTTGTGCCTCCTCGGTCCGGGCGTGAACCTCGGCGTCTCGACGGGCGAGCGACTCGGCCATCATGTTGAACGATCGGCCGAGATCGCCGACCTCGTCCGTGCCCTCCGCCGGCATCCGCAACCCGAAGTTGCCCTCGGCCAGCTGGGCGGTCGCCACCTGAAGGCGCCGGACCCGCCGGCTCGCGCCCCGGGCGACCAAGACGACGGCCAGCACGAGGACGACGGCGCCGCCGGCACCGTAGGCCAGCGTCGACTGGGTGAGGTCGCGCACGGCGCTTTCCGTTTCCGCAAGCGGCGTGAGCACCCCGACCGACCATCCGTAGGCGCCGACGGGCTCGCGAACGAGGAGTCCTCGCCCCCCGTCCGTGAGGTCGACGATCCACGGGTCGCTCGGCGGAGTGCGCAGGATGGCGGACAGCTCGTCCCGGCCCTTCCACCGCGCAGCGAGACTCTCGGCTGCCCCGGGCGGACCGAGGATGGTGCCGTTCTCGTCCACGAGGAAGCTCGTGCCAGGGCGCCCCGTCAACGCTCCCGCCAGGGTCGCCGTGAAGTAGGACACCGGCAAGTCCAGGACAACCACCCCGCGAAATTCCTTCCACTCGTTGTAGACGGGAAGGGCGAGCCGCAGGACCTGCAGCCCGTCGGCCGCCTCCAGCGACACCACCGGCCCGGCATCGGGCTGGCGCCCGCGGGCGCGCTGGAAGAATGGGGCACTCTCGTAGCTCGCGCCGCCGCGCGCGACCCCTCGGCGGCTCGCGCCGACCAGGGCTCGGCCGTTCTGGTCCAGGTACCGCGCCTCGGAAACCGTTTCCTCGCGGCGCCGGGCGAACTGCGCGATGTGCTCGGCCAGCTTCTTGAGCGCGACATCCGCCTCCTGAAGGAGCCGGTACTCGAGCTGGGTGTGGTAGTCCTTGAGGGTCGGTGAGCTGGCCAGGTCGTAGACGTCCAGCTCGCGTTCCCGGAAGAACGGTCGCAGGCGAAGGCCCACCTGATGGAGACGAACCCGAAGCTCCTCGCGGACCTGGTGCTCGAGCGCCGCCTTGGTGGTCGAGTACCAGAGATACGCCAGCCCGCCAAGGGGGATCAGGACGAGCGGGATCACCACGAGGGTGAGCTTCGTGGCGATGCGAAGGCGCATGCGTCAGCTCCCGCCAACCATGCCCGGGGCGCCGGCCGCGGCAGGAACGGTGGACGCGCGGGCCATCCTGCGCACCCGCGCCATCGCTGCGGGGAGCCGGGATCTCATCGCGTCAGCCCGACCCCGCCGAGCCGCAGGATGGTGTCCGCGGACGGCACGAAGTCCGTGACGCGGTCTCGCACGCCGTAGAGGTCCACCACCTGGTACAGAGGGATGGTCAGCCCCTGCTCATGGGCAATCGTCTGCACGTCGCGGAGCAGCGCCGCCCTGGTCTCCGGGCTTTGCTCCGCGTCGGCCCGGTTCAGGAGCTCGAGAGCCCGCGGGTGCGACGCGCGGGCCATCGGATGCGCGGGGTCCAAGTGGACTCGCAGCTGGAATGCCGCGTCGAAGATGATGCTGGTGGGATCGAGGATCAGAAAGTCGTGCCGGTCCCGTTCCTTTATCCAGCGGGACATCGTGGGCGCGCGTCCCTCCACGGTGATGTCGAGCTTCACCCCGAGCTTCGCCCACTGCTGGGCCAGCGCGGTGGCGAGCGTCTGCGTGTCATGCGTCGCGAGGCCCTGCAGCCGAATCCCGTCGGGATAACCGGCCTCGGCGAGCAACGCCTTCGCCTTGGCCGGATCGAATGGATAGGGCTTGAGGCCCGGGTGAAAGCCGAAGTCCTCCGGCAGCGTGACCGTCGCGATGGCGCGGCCATTCCCGCGGGCGATGTATCGCACCAGACCCTCTACGTCCGTGCCATGGAGCAGCGCCCGGCGGACCTCCGCGCGAGCCAGGGGCCCGTTGCGGTTGTCGATGAACACGTCCGTGAACCGGATCGAGTTGCGCTTGACCAGGCGGACACCCCGCGCGCGGAGCAAGGAATCCACCTGCTGAGGCAGGAGGTTCGTGACGATGTCGACGCCTCCCGTCAACAGCTGGCGCAGGCGTTCCTCCGCTTCCGGGATGAACTGGAAGACGACACGCGAGATCCTGGGCGCGCCGCCGTGGTAATCGGCGAACGCGGTGAGCACAGCCTGCTTCGGGCCGAGCTCGGCGAGACGGAACGGACCTAGCCCGACGGGCTCCCGGAAGAAGTCGGCCTCCGGGCGACCGCGCAGCTGATCGGGCAGGATCATGCTGAACTGGGAGAGGCGCGCGGGAAGCAGCGCGTAGGGTCGCTTGGTCGTGATGCGCACGGTCAGCGGGTCGACCGCCGTGATCGTGTCCAGCTCGCTGAACTCGTGCCGCCGTACCGAGTTGGCGTCCAGGATCCGTCGGAGGGAGTACACGACGTCGGCGGCGGCAAGCTCGCCCCCATCCTGAAAGCGCACGCCCGGGCGCAGGCGAAACTCCCAAGTGAGCTGGTCCACGGCGCCCCATCCCTCGAGGAGAGGCGTCCGGATTTTGCCGTCCGCGGATCGATCGAACAGGGGCTCGAAGATCAGCCGGAAGAAGCTCTGGGCCTGGGTGCCGTACACGCGGAACGGGTCGAGCGTCGTGGGAAGGGCCGTCGCATCGGCCACGACCAGCTCGAGCCCGGTGCCGGGCTGAGACGCCCCCGACGACGAGGCCGGCCAGGCCAGAAGGAGGGTCAGCGAGAGCACCGAGAGGAACGCTCGGTGAAGAACCTTGCGTGTCATATGGCGAATTTCCCTCCCGGGGCGATCCGCTCAAGGATCGGGTGCGCCCCGGAGACCGGGTGCAACGGCGGTGCCACGCTGTCCTCGCAGATTCGAACTGCATCCAACATGCGGCGATTTCACCCAATAAGGTAGATGCTGAGCGCACTTGACCCCCACCCAACCCGATGACGGCCGGCCGGCGCGCGTGAAGTCCTTGCCTGGATGGACGACTCCCCGGCCCTTTGTCTGCGTCGTTGCGGCAACGTTCTTTCATTTCGTGTCGCTCTACTACCTCCTCCCCACCCTTCCCCTGTACGTCCAGGACCTCGGGGGCTCGACTTCGGAGGTGGGCCTCATCATCGGAGTGCTGGCACTGACCTCGCTGGTCGCGAGGCCGTTCCTGGGCGCCTGGATGGATCGCACCGGGCGCCGAGGCTTCCTGCTGGCCGGCGCCGCAGTCTACGTGGTCGCTTCGCTCGGGTACGGGGTGATCCGATCGGTGCCCGGGTTGCTCGTGTGGCGAGTCTTTCACGGTCTCGGCCTGGCGACGTTCAGCACGGCGGCGGCGTTCCTCGCTGCCGATCTCGCTCCTCCCCGGCGGCGCGGAGCGACCATGGGCGCCTTCGGGCTTGCCCAGGCTGCTGCCCTGACGGTGGGACCAGCGATCGGTCAGGCGCTGGTGACGACGCTCGGCTATCCGGGACTGTTCGTGGCCGCGGCGTGCACGGCCGGCGCAGCCTTGGTCTGCGCTCTCATCCTCCCTGGAGACGCATCGCCGGGCTCAGGGGTGATCAGCGAGGATCCGCTCGGAGCGAGGGCCTGGACGCTCTGGAGCACCATCGGAGCGCCGGCAGCGATGCAGTTCCCTGCCAGCGTCACCTACGGCACGATCATCTCGTTCATCGCGGTCGTCGCGCGTGATCGCGGGTTGGAAGCGGTCGGTGGGTTCTTCGCGCTCCTGGCCCTGAGCAGCCTGGGGGCTCGCCTCGCGGCCGGAAAGGCCTACGACGCCTGGGGAGCCGTCCCCGTGCTGATCCCGACGCTCGCGGTGCTGGGCCTGGGAATGAGCCTCCTCGCCGTCGCGGCCGGGTCCGGGGCCTTCCTCGCGGCCGCGCTCCTGGCCGGCATGGGCGTCGGCGGCACCCACACGGTCCTGATCAGCTCAGTGGTGGACCGGGCGCCCTGGGAGCGCCGCGCTACCAGCGTGGCCGCGTTCGCCGCGTGCTGGGAGCTTGGGGTTGGCGGCGGGACACTCCTCATGGGCCGTCTGGCCGACGCCGTGGGGTTCCAGGCCACGTTCTTCGTGATCGCCGCGCTCCCGTTCGTGGCTCTGTCTGGCCTCCGCTGGCTTGGCGCCGGCGCCACTCAGGCGCCGAAGTAGTCGCCCAGCGTCTCCAGCCGACCCCCGAAGGGAGCCACCTCGTCCGGATCGATTTCGACGTCCAGCACGGTCGGTCGGCCGCTGTTCAGGATTCGCTGGATGAGATCCCGGTTGATCTGCCCGGGCTCACGGATCCGATACGCCTGTGCGCCGAGACCCTCGGCCACCTTCGCACAGTCGACGCGCGGGTAGCGAGTCGCCACGTCCGGCAGCTTCATCATCCGAAGGGCGTGATAGGCCATGCCGTAGCCGGCATCGTTCAGTACGACCCAGATCACCTGCTTGCCATAGTGGACCGCGGTGGACACTTCCATCCCGTTCATCAGGAAGCCGCCGTCACCACAGATGGAGAGCACGACCCGATCGGGCGCCGCGAACTTTCCCCCGATGGCACCCGCGACGCCGAAGCCCATCGACGCCATCCCGGTCGCGCAGAAGAAGGTCCTCGGGTAGATGCTCTGCCAATAGTGGATCGCCCACGACCGGTTGGCGCCTCCGTCAACGAATACCATCGTGTCCCGGGGCAGCGCGTCCTGGAGGTCACGCATCAGTCGCTGAGGCTTGATGGGCACCGCATTCGAGTCCATCGCGGCGGCATCCAGCACTCTCGGCCGATTCGCGGGCGGGTGGAGGTGGCCGTTGCCGCGTCGCCAGTGGAGGTACCGCTGCTGCTGCCGCTTGATCTCGAAGGCAAGCTCGGTGAGGCCCGACTTGGCGTCTCCGATCACGGGCACCGTGGCCTGGTAGTTCTTGCCGACTTCGTGCGGGTCGATGTCCACGTGCAGCAAGGCCTCGCTCGGCTGGAGCCGGCGATCCCACCCGAGCGTGCCCCATTCGCTGAGACTGGTCCCGACGGCGAGGAGAACGTCCACACCGCTCTCCAGGAGATGCCATTGGGCCAAGGGCGACCCCGAGTACCCGAAGGGGCCCACGGAGAGCCGGTGGTCTTCCGGGAACGCGCCCTTCCCCTTCGGGGTGGTCGCGACGGGGATGTCGAGGGCCTCCGCGACGGCCCGGATCTCCTCCGAGGCGCCCGAGAGGATCACCCCGTGCCCGGCCAGGATGGCCGGTCGGCGCGCCCGCAAGAGATGCAGGGCCGCCTGTTTGATCGCGGCTCGGTCGTAGGTCCGCGTGTGATGAATGCCTGGCGTCGTCTTCGCCATCCTCGGAACTGGCTGCTCCTGCACGTCCGCAGGAAGGCTCAGATGGACCGGTCCCGGTCGCCCTCCCAGCGCCATGCGAAGCGCCTTGTGCCACACCGCGGGGAGGCGATCCGCTCTGAACGCGAGCGTGCTGTAGCGGGTCACCTGCTTGAAAACGTCGACGATGTCGACGCCCTCGGTGCTGGACTCCTGAAGGGCGCCTCGGCCGAACGACTTCGTGGCGACCTGCCCCGTGAGCACCACGATCGGGATGGAATCGGCGTAGGCAGCCGCCACTCCGGTGATCAGGTTGGTGGCACCGGGGCCGGAGGTCCCGATACACGCCCCAAGGCCCCCGCTTGCGCGCGCGTAGCCGTCGGCCATGAAGGCAGCCCCGGCCTCGTGCTTGGTCATCACGATCTGGGCCGCCCGCCCCACGGTCGCCGTGAAGAAGGGAAAGACTGCGCCGCCTATGACGCCGAAGATGTGGCGCACGCCGACGGCCGCGAGCGCGTCGACCAGATACTCGGAGGCCTTGTACTCTAGCGTGTGGTCTGACGTGCCGTCCCCGCTGGTGACGCTCGGCTCTACCCTCACAATCCCGTCGTCCATGGCGCGCTCCCCAGCGCAAAGCCGCAATCGGATCAAGACCACGGGCACCGCGCCACATCCCGACGCGACGTCAGATCCCCTAGATGAGTCCGGTAACCGCCTGCCCGTCCAGATGCTACATCCGAACTCGCCCGATCTGTCACGATTTCGCGGCGGCGGTCAGCAGCCGAATGCCTCTTCGCGAGAGGTCGATCGTGTCTGGACCGTCAAACGTATCCGCGCGGATACGCGAGGCCCTCGATCTTGGAGCCGTTAGGATCCGATCTCGGTCGCGGCGCGCCCTCGCACTCGACGCGCCTCGGGATGGCCAGGCGTCACCCTTCTTGAGGGCGCTCCGTCCGCGCGTCGCGCATCGCCTGGATCTGCGGGGCGAGAACCTGCTCGTAGCACTGTGGACAGATGCTGTGGCTGAACTGGGCATCCGAGTGGGCGCTCACGTACTCCTCGACCCGCTGCCAGTAGTTCTGGTCGTCTCGAATCTTCTTGCAGTACGCGCAGATGGGGAGGAGCCCGTGAAGCTGCTTGACTCGGCCCAGAGCCGACTCGAGCTCCTGAACTCGCTCGGCGAGCCTCCGGCGCAGGTCCACCACCCGCATCGCCACGATCAGCCGCGCGCGCAGCTCATCGTGGTCGAAGGGCTTTCCGATGTAGTCGTCGGCCCCCGCCTCCAGGCCCGCGACGACCTCCGCGCGCCGCGTGTTGGCCGTCAGCAGGATCAGGTAGGGCGGGGTGGGGTTTCCCCGTGCCCGGACTCGGCGGCAGATCTCGAGGCCGTCGAGCCGAGGCATCATCCAGTCGAGGATGGCGACGGACGGGGCATCGGGCCGCTGGAGCGCCCCCCACGCCTCGTCGCCGTCGGCGGTGACCATGACCTCGTGGCCCCACCGCCGGAGGGTGGCCTCCAGGAGTCGGCGCGAGGCCGGATCGTCCTCAGCGATGAGGACGGGAAGAGGCGATGCCGGGGTGGCGGCTCCGATCGTCGGGTCAGGCGTCGTCATGGCGCCCCTCCTGGGCTCACCCGATGCTACCCCCGGCTCGACCGGGGTGTCACGGTTTCGCTGTAACCGCGCATTGCATGAGGGCTTCTGCCGACACTCCAACACGCCCGGCGCGAGATTGCCGGAGGCTTCGCCGGCGAAGGGCAGTAGACTTTCACCGAGGTCCCGTGTTCCAGCGCCTGAGCCTCCGAACGATCCTCATCGGCGGCGCGATCCTGGCCGCCGCAGTGCCGGCCGTACTGGTCGGGCTCGCGCTCGTTGGGTCCATCCGGGACTCGGTGATCCGGGAAGCGACGGCCCGATACGAGCTCATCGCCAAGGGCCTCGCCTCGGAGTACGGCCAGTTCCTCAGCTCCCACCGGCAGGCCGTTCGGACCCTGGCGGACCACGTCCAAGAGTACCGGACCTTCGGCGAGCGTAGCGTGGCCCCGCTCCTCGCGCGAACCCGGGCGAGCTACCCCGCCCTGCTGGCGATCGCCATCGTCGAGCCGTCCGGCCAGATCGTCGTGTCGGACCCCCCGACCACCGAAGACGGCCGCAGCACGGCCGGCATCGACGTCGGCGATCGGGAGTGGTTCCGGGGGGTCGTCCGCAGCCGCCGGCCCGTCGTGGACTCCGACGTGGTATCCAACCGCGTTCGGCAGGGCCGCGCGATCACGATCAGCGCGCCCATCCTGGACGGCTATGGTGAGCTCCGCGGCGTGATCACCGCCGGCCTCGATCTGGCGGCCATTCAGGTCTTCGCCGACCGCGTCCGCGTCGGCCAGACGGGCTACGCCGAGGCCGCAACGGCGCGGGGCACGATCCTCGCAGGCCCGAGCCGGGAGCACGTCCGGGAGGGCCAGGATCTGTCGGGGTTCCAGATCTGGGGGCTGGTCGCCCACGCGGACTCGGGGCAGATCCCGCGCTATACGGGCACCCGCGGCGAGCAGCGGCTGGCGGGGTTCGCGACCGTGCCCGACGTCGGATGGAAGATCTGGGTGACCCAGGCCCACGCCGAGGTGCAGGCCGAGCTGAACGCGACCTACCGCCGGGTGCTGGGCTGGACGTTGCTCACCCTCCTGGCGACCGTGGCGCTGGCCGTGATGGTGGCCACTCACGTGTCCCGTCCCGTCAAGGCTCTCCGCGACACGGCCAGCGCCATTACCGGGGGCGACACGACGCGCCAGATCCCTCAGGGCGGCCCGCGCGAGATCGCGGAGCTCGCCGGCGCCTTCGACGAGATGATCCGCCGGCTGACCACGGCCCAGGGCGCGCTCGAGGCGCGGCTCGGCGAGACGGCGGCTCTGCTGGCCATCGCCCGGGTGATCGGCGGGACCCTGGATCTGCCCGAGGCCATGCGCCGGATCTGCCGGGAGCTTGCCCGTCTGACGGGCGCCGGGACGGTGTCGGCCCACCTGGTCGACGCCGAGCGCACCGAGCTGAGGCCGATCGCCGCCTACCACGTGCCCAAGGAGCTTCTCGGCGTGGTCGCCGCGAGCCCCGTTCCGCTCGCCGAGCAAGGGTTTCGGGAGACCGTTTTCGAGGAAGGCCGCGTCGTCTGGAGCGACGACGTCGCCCGGGATTCCCGCTTCACGTTCCCCCTGTTCCGCGCGTTTCCCCACCAGTCCGGCCTGATCATGCCGCTGGTCCTGGACGGTGACGTCATGGGCACGCTCTACCTCGTGTGGTGGGAAGAGCGCCGCCGGTTCGAGGACGCCGAGCTGGCCGTCCTCCAGACCGTGGGGAGGCAGACCGGGACACTCCTGCGCAGCGTCCGGCTCCACGAGGCCACGGAGCGCCAGGCCCGCCAGGCCACGAGGCTCTACGAGATCGCGGGCCAGCTCGCGTCGACGCTCGACGTCGATCGGGTCCTGGATCGGGTGACGCAGACCATCGTCGATCTCCTGGAGTGCGACGCCTCCGGCATCTACGCGTACGACGAGGGACGGGGCGGGTTGGTGATGCGGCGCGGACTGAACCTCGATCCCGAGCTGACGCGGGACCTCGTGCTCAGACCGGGGGAGGGTGTCGTGGGTCGCGCGTTCGCCGAGCGTCGCCCCGTGTGGACGCGCGACCGCGAGACCGATCCGGCGCTCGAGTACGATCCCGCGATGGCGGACCTCGTCCGCACGAAGGCGCCGCGGGCCTACCTCGCGGTGCCCGTCGCCAGCGGAGACGTGCTTCACGGCGTGCTCATCTGCCACTACCTCATGCCCCACACCTTCACGTCCACCGAGGTGGAGCTCTTCTCCATCCTCGCCGCGCATGCTGCCATCGCCCTCGAGCGCTCCCGGCTCTTCCAGGTGTCGGAGGAACGGCGCCGCGACCTGGCGGCCCTGGTCACCGTCACCCAGCGCGTTACCCGTGGCCTGGACTTGCCCGCCGTCCTCGGAGGCATCGCCGAGGCCGCCGCGGAGCTGTTCCACGGCGAGGCCGGATTCCGGCTCATCGCCGGGGAGTTCCTCGTCCGCGTGGCCGTGACGCCCGGCGCGTCGGAGGCCATGGCCAGCGAGCGGATCCGGGTGGGTGAGTCGATCAGCGGTCGGGTCGCCGCCACGGGCGAGCCGATCGTGAGCGCGGACAGCGCCGGCGACCCCCGGCTCCTTCCCCAGCATCGGACGGGGAGGCGGCGCGATCGAACCGGCGCCCAGATGTCCGTGCCGATCAGTGTGGGCTCCCGCATTCTCGGCACTCTCAACGTCTTTCGCGAGCGGGGGCATCGATTCGACGAGAATGCGATCGCGCTCGCCATGAACCTGGCCGGGCAGGCGGGCGTCGCCATCGAGAATGCCCGGCTCTACGCGGACGCCGAGCGGCGGCGGCGAGCCGCCGAGAGCCTCGCCGAGGTCGGCGGGGTGATCTCGCAGTCGCTCGACCCGCAAGAAGTCGCGGAACGGATCGCGGCCAGCGTCCGCGGTCTGTTCGATGCCTCGCTGGCGTCGCTGTTTCGCGTCGACGTCGCTTCGGGAGATCTCGTGACACTCGCCGTCTCCGGCGGCGCGGGGCCCGTCTGGCGAGCCGGAACCATCCTGGCACGCGGGACCAGCGTGGCGGGGCTCGCCGTGAGCGACCGTCGAGCGGTGACGACGGACGACGTCCTCACCGACAAGCGGGTCACGCTGACCCCCGAGGTGCGAGAGGCCCTGGAGGCAACCGACCTCCGGGTCGTCCTCGCCGTCCCCATCCTCTACCGGGACCAGGCGATCGGCGCCCTCTCCTTCACGCGGCCGAAGGGGCAGACCTTTCAGGGGGACGAGGTCCGGCTCGCGCAGGTGTTCGCTGACCAGGCGGCCCTCGCCCTCGAGAACGCACGGACGGCAGAGGAGCTCCGCGCCGCCACCAAGGCGGCCGAGACGGCCAGCCGCGCGAAGAGCGATTTCCTCGCGAACATGAGCCACGAGATCCGGACGCCCATGAACGGCATCATCGGGATGACCGAGCTCCTGCTCGACACCGAGCTCGGACCCGAGCAACACGAGTACCTCCGGATGGTCAAGACGTCCGCCGACGCGCTGCTCGAGCTCATCGACGACATCCTGGACTTCTCCAAGGTCGAGGCGGGGAAGCTCACCCTGGACTCGGTGGACTTCTCCCTTCGCTCCACACTGGCCCACGCGCTGAAGCCTCTGGCTCTCCGCGCCCACCAGAAGGGCCTGGAGCTCGCCGTCGACGTGCCCTGGGACGCTCCCGATGCGCTGATCGGAGACCCGGGACGCCTGCGGCAGATCATCCTGAACCTGGTGGGGAACGCCCTGAAGTTCACCGAACAGGGCTCGGTGATCGTGCGCGTCACCACCGAGACGGAGATGCCCGACGCCGCGCGCCTGCATTTCACGGTCACTGACACGGGGATCGGGATCCCGCCGGAGAAGCAGGCGCTCGTCTTCGAGGCCTTCGAGCAGGCCGACACCTCGACGACCCGCCGCTACGGAGGCACGGGGCTGGGGCTGGCCATCACCAGGCGCCTGGTGGAAATGATGTCGGGCCGGGTCTGGGTCGAGAGCGTGGTCGGCCAAGGCAGCACGTTCCACTTCACCGCGCGCTTCGGTCTCGGCCACCCCGCGACCGCCCCGATCGCGCGGCCGCTCGAGCAGCTCCGGGGCGCACCGGCCCTGGTCGTCGACGACTACGAGATCAATCGGCGCCTCGTCCTCGACATGCTCACGCGCTGGGGGTTCGGGGCGACGGCGGTGAGCCGCGCGGACGCTGCGCTGGCGGCGATCCGAGACGCTCGCGCCGCCGGCAAGCCGTTCGCGCTGGTGCTGACCGACTCGGAGATGCCGGGTATGGACGGCTTCACGCTCTGCGAGCGGATCAAGGCCGATCCCGCCAACGCCGGGACCACGCTGGTCATGCTCTCGTCCGCCGGCCGGCCGGGCGACGCGGCGCGGTGCCGCGCGATCGGCATCGCGGGTTACCTCGCGAAGCCGATCGCGCAGGGGGAGCTCCTCGACACGATCCTGACCGCCATCGGGGCGCCCCCCAAGCCTGGCGGGCCGTCCGCCCTCGTGACCCGGCACGTGCTCCGCGAGCGCCGCCACCGTCTCCGGATCCTCCTGGCCGAGGACAATGTCGTGAACCAGCAGCTGGCCGTGCGGCTGGTGGAGCGGCAAGGGCATGCCTCGGTCGTGGCCAGGACTGGCCACGAGGTCCTGGAGGCCCTGCAGCGCGAGCGCTTCGATCTGGTGCTGATGGACGTGCAGATGCCCGGCATGGACGGGCTCGAGGCCACGACGGCGATCCGCGATCTCGAGGCCCGGGCGGCATCGGGTCGCTGGACCCCGGCGATCGGCTCGTCCTTCGCCGGCGGGGGACGCATCCCCGTCGTCGCCGTGACGGCGCACGCGATGAAGGGCGACGAGGCACGCTGTCTCGACGCCGGCATGGACGGCTACCTCACGAAGCCGATCCGGCCAGCCGAGCTGGCGTCGGCGATCGAGCGCTGGCTTCCGTGGGATACCTTGCCCGTCCCGCCAGCTCCGCCGCCCCCGCCCTCACCGAGCCTCGACGAGACTCCAACCTCCCCGAAGTTCTCCCCACCCCCGGTCGACCTCGAGGCCGCCCGGCGTCTGGCGGCCGGTGACGAGGAGCTCCGGGCAGAGGTCGCCGCGATCTTCGTCGAGAGCTGCCGGCAACACCGGGCAGATCTACGAAGCGCGCTCCAGGCGGCGGACTCGGTGCGGATCGGGCAGATCGCGCACGCGCTGAATGGCGCCTCGGGAACGGTCGCGGCGGTGAGAGCGCAGACGCTGGCGGCAGAGCTGGAAGCGCTCAGCCGCGAAGGCTACCAGGACCGCCTGATCACGCTGGTCGCCGAGCTGGAGCGAGAGCTCGGGCGCGCCGCCGAGTTCCTGGCGAGCCAGAGCTCCGTGGAATCCGCCTGAGTCCTCACCGGGATGGGAGGAGCGCTAGAACGGCCCGCCGATCGCCTCCCGCACCGCCTCCAGCAGGCTCGTGGTCTCCACCGGCTTCTTGAGAATCCGGAGCGCCCCTGCCTCGGATGCCCGCCGCTCCAGCACCGTGTCGCCACTGCCGGTCAGGACGAGGATGGGAATCGCGCTCGTCTTGGACGACATGGCGAGCCGCTCCAACACGCTCACGCCTCCGCCGGCCGGCATCAGCAGATCCGTGAGGATGAGCGCCGGCTGGTCCCGGTGTGCGTGGATCACCGCTTGCCCCGCATCGCGGGCGATGATCGTCGTGTAGCCGGCCTTCTGGAGGACACGGCTGCAGAGGACCGCCGTTGCGGAATCGTCGTCCACAACCAGGACGCGCTTGCCCGACATCCTCGCTGAGCCCCATCACGCCGTGGAATCGTCTCGACCGCATGATCGAATCGTCCGTGCCCCAGTGTCAAGGGACCGGACGCCGCCCCCGGAAGCGAAACACGCTCCGAGGGCATCAAAACGGTGATGGTGCCTGGAGTCCGCCTCTCCGACACTGCCCTCATCCTGCTGCCAAGGAGGCCGAGTCGATGACGGAGCGGTCGGTCACGGTCTACAGCTCGCCCAGCTGACGCCCCTGCAAGCTGACGAAAGAGTTTCTTTCGTCCAAGGGGGTCGAGTACCGGGAAGTGAACGTCGCCGAGGATCTCGACGGGCGGGAGGAGCTGCTTCGGCTCACCGGACAAATGGCGGTACCGGTGACGGTCATCGACGGCGAAGCCGTCCTTGGCTTCAACCGGCCACGGCTCGTCCAGCTACTCGGTCTCGACGCCTAGACGGCACCGGCCCCGCGCGACCGCCGGCCAGTCAACCAGGACCGGCGTGGGCCGGCGGGTTATTCGTCGCCCGATGCGTCCGGCGCGCCCGGCGGGCCCAGCGCGCATCGTTCGGCAGCGGCCGGCAGGGGTCGGGGTATCCGCCCCTAGTCGTCCCGCCGCTGGGCGCGCCGCTCGGCCTTCCGTCGTTTCCTGCGGGCTTCCGCCCGCTTGCGCTTCCGCTTCACCGATGGCTTCTCGTAGAAGGCGCGGCGCTTCATTTCCTTGAACAGGCCGTCCGTCGCCATGGCCTTCTTGAGCGCCTTCAGTGCCGGCTCGATCTGATTGTCCAGGACCTCGATTCTCAATGGCCCCCCCCTTTCCTGGCGGTCTCTATCCGAGAACTCGTCGACGACAGGTCCGATCGCCGCCAGCGCCCGGATCGCCATCTTCCGCGGGATCGCGAACCACGCGACCGCCCGCGGAGGATATCATTCTACGGCCGCTGCGGCACGACTCCTTGACGCCCCCGGCTGGAGGGCTCGGCCCGCAACATCCCGGTGGGGGTGGGGGTCCCAGGGCCCGGCCGCCCGGGGTACCCGAAGCGCCCGCCAGCCGGCGGGACATCCCGCCGGCCGGCGCCTATCCGCGCGGGACCAAAAGGGCTCGCCGCGCTTCCGCCGGGTCGTTCACTGAGGAAACTTGTCCCGCAGCTTCTTGAGGTGCTGCCGGGCTACGTCCACCCACTCCTTCTCCGTGGCGATGGTGGACGCCAGCCCGATGTACCGCTCCCACTGCGTGATCGCTTCGCGCGGATCCAGCTTCTCATAGGCCATCGCGAGATTGTAATGGGCTGCCGTGTGCTTCGCGTCGGCCTCGATCACCTTCTTGTACTCGGCCACCGCGTCCTTGTAGAGGCCCTTTTCCTCGTACATCTCGCCCAGCCCCATGCGGGCCTCGAGGAAGTACTGGTCGAGCTCGATCGCCTTCTTGTACGCGGTGACCGCCTCGTAGTAGAGCCCCTTCTCGGTGTAGTAGATCTTGCCCAGGGCGAACTGGACACGGGCGTTCAGCGGGTCAAGCGACAGGGCCTTCTGGTAGTGGGCGATCGCCGCCTCGTGCTCGCCCTTCGAAGCCTTGGCGTCGCCGAGGCCCACGTGCGCGTCCGCATAGTGCGGTCTGAGGCTGATCGCCCGCTGATAGGCCTCGATCGCCTGGTCGAATAGCCGGCGAGGGCTGGACAGGAACAGGTCCCCGAGCGACTTGAACGGCTCGGGAACCGTGGGGTCCACCTGGGTTGCCGCCCGGAACTGCGCCGCGGCCTTCCATCGGTTGCCCAGGCCCAGGTGCACGATGCCCAGGTGAAAGTGGGCCAGGGCAAACGTCGGATCGACCTCGACCGCCCGCGCCAGGAGCTCCGCGGCCCCCTCGTTCCCTTCCTGGGTCCCGCGCAGGGCCGAGCGTCGCCCCTTCGCGAAGGCCTCGAACGCGGTGAAGTTGGGCGTCGGCTTGGCCGCGGCCACCAGTCGCTCGACCTCGTCCGCCTTGAGCCCGAGATTGAGCGCCTTCGCGTACGCCTGGATGAGCGTGGCCTGGGTCTCGATGAGCTTGTCGGACGGCCCCCGGACGGTCTCGAGCGTCTGGCTCTGCCCCGTCTTCACGTCGAGCAGCCGGGGCGTGATCGTGATCCCGTCGTCCGGCGTCCGCTGGTAGTCGCCGTGAAAGACGATCTCGGCCCGGACGACGCGGGCGAGGGCAAGCGGCGTCCGCTCGGCGGCGCCCTCGGCACCGGCCGCCCGCCCGACCTGCGCCGCCCGCGCGCGATCGATCGGCAGGAGCGCCGCCGTGCCCTGGGCGGCCACGAAGAGCGTCTCCGCGATGGCCTCCCCGAGCCACGGGTCCGGTTCCGTGCCCTGGTACGGCAACACCAGCACCGGCCGGGGCTTGGCCCAGGCGTCCCCCCCAAGGGCCGCCAAGAGGGCGTATCCGGCGGCCAACGCCACGATCGGCCCTCGCACTCGCTGGACCCGGCGTGCGGTGTATCCCGCCATCGAGGCTACCTCCTTGTCCGCCACCACGCGAGCCGCGCGAACGCCGGGCCGACCCGGCGCATCGCGATCTCCGGCACGAGCGCCAGCGTGACGAGCCCGGCCAGCCACGGCCAAAGATCGGTCGGGATCCGGGAGCGGCGACGGTTCAGCGTGAAGGCCTCCTTGGGGTCAGTCAGGGGTCCGCCACCCGTGAGCTCGCTGACCTCCCGCAGGAATCCCTCGTTTGCGCCCAGCTCACGGTACTCCTGCGCGTAGGGCACGACGGTGCCGACGATCTGCGAGCCGAGCATCTGCTGCTCTCGCCGCGTCGTCAAGCCGGCGAGATAGACGCCCTCGTCCTTGGCCGCGAACGTCCCCCGATACCGGCCGGGCGCGACCTGCTCCAGCTCCACCACCGACTGTCGCTTGTCCGGGTTCACGACCCCGAGCTGACCGTCGAGGAAGTTGATGAACTCTCCCTTCGGATCGATCCCATCGACCGTGACGACCGCCTGGCCGTCCCGCCGGTCGACCGCGACGGTCGTGTCGCTCCGAGTGCTCGCCCGAAGCGTCCAGCGGACCACCTGGGCCCAGAACTTGTTGTAGTCCCGCCACCGCAGCCACAGGATACCCCACTTCGCCTTGGCATCCGCCGTGAACGCCACCGACCGGCCCAGGCCGTACCGCCAGGCGGCCAGCAGAGGGTCTTCCTGATGGGTCATGAGCAGCTGATCGGCCGTGCTCTTGATCGAGGTGGCGACGTACCCGCCGAGGGGCGGCGCCTTCGGCCACTCGATGTCCTGGATCGCCTCGTGCTGCTGCCCCGTCACGATCGGTCGGAACGGCTGCTCGATCAGCGACGCCTTCGAGGCGAGCTGCGTTTCCAGCGTGAAGATCCGCGGAACCGTGCTGGTCTCCTCGGTGAAGTAGAAGCGCCCGCGCCCCCACTTGGACACGTCGGACATCAGCTGGACGTCGGCGTCCGAGCCGATGGCGACACCGGAGACCGTGATCTTGTCCTTGACCATCCGGCGGATCAGCGAGGCGAAGTCGCCGCGCGTCATCTGCCCGTCGGAAAGGAAGATGACGTGCTTCAGCAGCGCGTCCCGGTCGAAGAGGGCCTTGTACCCCTCTCGGACTGCTGGGTACCCGTCGGTGCCGCCCCCGGCCTTGATCGCCGATATCTCGCGATGGATTCCCTGCTTGTTCTTGGCCGGCTGGATGGGCACATGCCAGACGAACTCGGTGTCGAACGACAGGACGCCCACCTCGTTCCGCTCGTCGAGGAGGTCGACGACCAGATGGGCCGCCTCCTTGGCGACCTCCAGCTTGTTGATCTTGTCGTTGTCCTTCATGCCCATGGCCATGGAGCCGGACCGGTCGATCACGAGCGTGACCGCGAGGCTCGGAATCTCGACCTTCTGCTTGACCTCCATGGTGACCGGCAGGGCTTCCTCGACGGGCGTCCGGTAGAAGCCTCCGAGGCCGAAGCTCTCCTCGCCGCCGATCATCACCAGCCCGCCGCCCTGGTCGCGGACGTAGTCGCGAACCAGCGTCATCTGCTGCCGGCTCATCTTGAGCGACGACACGTTGGAGAGAATGACGCCGTCGTACCGCTCGAGCGCCGCCATCGTCGAGGGCAGGCCCTCGGGGCCGACGAGACGGACGTCGATGTACTGGGCGCGGAGGGCGTTGGCCAGGTTCTGGGCCTGCCCCTCCTCCTTGTCGACCAGGAGCACCTGCGGCTTTCCGCGGACGACGGTGATCCCGATCGCGCGGTTGTTCTCCTCGATGACGTCACCCACGACCTCGACCAGCGCCTGGTACACGTGCACCCCGGCGTTCTCGAGCGACTGGCGGTACGTCAGGACGTTCTTCCCCGCGTTGAGACGGATCACCTGGGAGCCGAGGAACTCACCGTTCCGGTAGAGCGACAGGCGTCCGCCCGCTTCCTTGACCGAGTTGACGACGACCTTGGCGTAGAAGGCCTCCCCGAACTTGACCTCGTTGGGAAGGATGAGCTGCTCGACGACGATCTCCTGCGGGAACGTGAGCCCGACCGGCGAGTAGTAGATCGGGATGCCGGCGTCCTTGGCCGCCTGGGCCGCCACCACGGCCTTCCCGGCGTTCTCGCGGCCGTCCGACAGCACCACGATCCGGTTGGCCTCGCCTCGCGGCAGGGAGGCCTGGGCGAGCTGGACCGCGCGCGCGATGTTCGTGGCCCGCCCGCCCGCCGGCGCCTGCGGACGGCTGAAGGTCGGGCTCGGCCGGAGAGGCTCCGCCAGCTGCGGGTCCCCCCCGAACGTGACGAGCCCCGCCCGGTCCCCCGCCTTCATGCCCTCGAGGGCCGCCGACGTCCACCGATAGGCACTCTCACGGGCAGCGAGGCTGACGCTGTCGGACATGTCGAGCACGAAGAAGACGTTCTGGCGGTCCAGCCACCGGGTGAACTGGGGCTGCGTGAGCGCCCAGCAGAGGAGCGCGAGCGCGACCCCGCGGCTCGCCAGCGCCCACCGGTCCGAGGCACGCGACGGCCACGACAGGCGACCCGCGGTCTGGCGGCGCCAGTAGAGAAAGCCCTCGAACGCGAGTGTCAGCGCCGCCAGCGCCAGCAGGAACGGCCACAGCTCGCGCTGGTAGGTGAAGCTGTCCCCGACCGTGCCGGCCGTCGGTGGCGGCGCGACCGGGAGCGGCTGGGGCCGAATGTTGGACTCGGCCCCGTCCAGGAGGTTCACCGCGAAGCGCACCTCGCGAGTGCCGGACGTCGTGAGCGTGTAGAGACCCACCCGGTCCGTCTGGCCGAACGACAGGGCGCCGCGGGTGATCTCCGCCCGATGGGTGGCCCCGCTCGGGTCCCGAACCGTCCCCTCCTGGACACCGTGCTCGACGGCGAGCAGGAACGGCGACCCGGCGGCGACCATGAGATCGGAGCCCTCGAGGCCGACCGGCTGGAGCCAGCGCAAGCTGTTCGCCAGGATCAGGGGAAACGCGACACGCAGGGGGAGGTCGGTCTTGAACAGATCGAATCCCACGAAGACGGCCTTCCGCTGCGGCTCCTCGAGGAGGAAGATGAGGGGCCCGCCGACGGACTCGAACAGCGTTTTCCCGGCGGCCAGGGGCCGCACGCGGAGCGCCGACTCGACCGCGACCTTCGAAAGGTCGACGAAGCGCATCACGGGGTGGGTCCGCGCCCAGTCCAGCACGATGACCTGCTCCATCGTGCCGAGCGACTCGATCGGGACGTCGCCGGGCGTGGAGTTGACGAGCACGAAGCGGCCCGGGCCGATCTTCGCCGGGGATACCCCGTCCAGCACGACCACGTCGAAGGTGCCCATGCCCCCGGAATACTCGCCGGTCGTCTTGGTCTCGAGAATGACCTGGGGGTCGGTCTTGAGCGCCTTTTCCAGGAAGAGGTTGCCGTTGCTGACGAGGAGGACCCGGAGCTTCCGGGGCTCGGGGATCACCGCCTGAACGGCGTTGTCGGCGTCGAGGTCGTCCCGGACCTCGGCGACCGCCTTGACGGTGGCACCGCCCTGGAACGTGAACGGCACGATGACGTTCCGCTTCACCTGCGGGTCCAGCGCGATCGTCTGCTCGCTGATCCGCTGATCATCGACGGTCAGCACGAGCGGGAACGACACGCGCTCGTCGGAGAAGTTCGTCACCGACAGGAACGCCTGGTAGTCGAACGCGCCGTAGTAGGCCTTCCGCACGGAGAACTGCGTGATGCCGACGTTCCTGGCGCCGCCTCCGACCGTGAGCCAGCGGACCCGGGGGTCCGGGAACTCGCGCACCTGGGCCGGATCGAACGCGCCATCCGTGAGCACGTGGACGCGCACCCGGGGGTCGACCGCGGGCACGAGGGCCAGCGCCGTGCGGATCGCCTCGCTCAGGTGATTCGGCTGGTCGTGCGCCTCGATGCCGAACACGGCCCGGCGGGCGCGGTCGCGGTCGCGAGTGAAATGGAGGCGGATCGTGGGCTGAGACCCCGCCTCGATGACCATCAGCTCGGCGCCCTGACCCGCGTCGGTGATGAGGCTGGCCGCGCGCGCCTGGGCCTCGCGGATCCGGCTGGACCCGGCGTCCCGGGCCTTCATGGACGCCGAGGTGTCCATCACGAGGATGAGCCGCTCCGCGCCCTTGCCCTGGAGCGTCAGCGTGGGGCGGGCCAGGGCCGCGCACAGGAGCAGGAGCGCCAAGAGCTGCAGCAGGAGCAGGGGATCGAGCTGCAGTCGCTGGAAGAGGGCTGACGCTTGCTGGTCCCGGAACACGGGCGACCACAGAAGCACCGAGGAGACACGCCGCTGCTGGCGCCGCACCTTGAGGAAATAGAGGAGCAGCAGGGGGATCGACAGCCCCAGCAGCACGAAGGCCCACGGTTGCAGGAAGCTCACTGGAGCAGGCTCCCCTTCAGCCGGCGGAGCAGAAGGTCCTCGGCCGGCATGTCGGTGACGATGCGAACGTAGCTCAGCTCGTTGGTCCGGCAGAATCCCTCGATGCCCGAGATGAACGCCCCCAGCTGGCGCTCGTAGCCCCGGAGCGCCTCAGCGTCGACCGACACCTCGCGCACCTCGCCGGTCTCGGCGTCCACCAGCTCGAGGTCGCCCCCGAGAACCGGGTGCAGCTCGTCCTGGGCGAGAATGTGCAGCACGTGGACGTCGAAGCGCCGCTCCATCAGGGCCCGCAGTCCCGCCGCGTAGCCCGCCGGGTCCAGAAAGTCGGAGATGACGACCGCCACGCCCGCGTCCTTCGCGCGCCGCGCGTACTGCCGAAGCGCGTCGTTGAAGGCGGTGCCCCCGCCGGGCGTGAGGTCGGCAAGGAACTCCTGGATGGGCAGGAACTGATTGCGTCCCCGCGTCGGGAGCCACCCCTCGGCAACGCGGTCCCGGAACACCGCAACCCCCACGCGCTCGAGGTTCACGAAGCCGATGAACGCAAGCGCGGCCGCCAGGCGAACGGCGTAGCGGAACTTGTTCGGTGTGCCGTAGTCCATCGAGCCGCTGGCGTCCAGGAGCAGGTGGACGCAGAGGTCTTCCTCGTCGATGAAGACCTTCAGGAAGAGGCGGTTGAGCCGGGCGAACGCGTTCCAGTCGACGTAGCGCAGGTCGTCGCCGACCTCGTACGGTCGGTAGTCGGCGAACTCGACGCTCGAGCCGCGGCGGGGGCTCTTGCGCTCGCCCTTGACGGCGCCGATGTGCGAGCGCTTGGACACGAACGTCAGGCGCTCGAGCTGCATCAGGAAGCTGTTCGAGAAGAAGCGCTCGGCGGACGGCGCCGACGTGCTGCCGGCAGACCCCGCGCGGATGACGCGTGCCATCAGGACGCGCCCCTCCGACGGCCGCCGGCGGGCCGCCCCAGGAGCCTCGCGCGCTCCACGGGGGTGATCAGCGCTCCTCGAGCGACTGGAAGTAGTCCCGGATCTGGCTGCGGTAGTCCAGCGGGATCGACTCCTTCGCCAGCGCCTCCTCCATCATCTTCCGGTACTGCGTCACCACGCTCATCGAGGGCATCCGGGAGGGGTTCTGGGCTCCCTTGCCCAGGAGGTTCGTGTCGTAGGATTCTCGCCGGCCCTTGCGCATCTGACCCTCGACGCCGATATCGAACGGGTTCTGCCCGAGGCGCGCCGAGGGATCGCCGCGCCAGCCGGGGTTCGTGCCCTTACCGGGAAGCGAGCCCATGCCCTCGCCGAAATCCGGCTCGTCCTCGCCCGGCCGGCCCGAGCCTCCGCGCTGGCCGTCGCGGCCGCGGTCGCGCCCGCCCTGGAGGCCCTTCCCTCCGCGCTCCCGCTCCTCCATGGCCCGCATCTTCTCGAGCGCCCGCTCCATCGCCTCCAGAGCCTTCCCCATCTGGCCCCGGTCGAGCGCCTCGGCGCCCTCCATCATCTCCTGACCCCAGTCGCCCTCGCCGCCCGACCCGCTGCCCGGGCGCCGCCCCATGCGCTGCATCTCCTCCAGCAGCTGCTTGAGCTTCTCGGGGGTGAGTTGACGAGGGTCGATGCCCGAGAGGAGGCTGCGGGACTTGCGGAACATGACCTTGTACTCGCTCTGCGTGAAGTCCCGCTGGAGGTCGGGGAGGCTGTCCACCCGCTCGAGGAGCCGGATGCGATCGTCTCCCTGCTTGAGAAAGCTGGAGAAGTCCGGACGCTTCGTCGCGACGTTCGTGTCCTTGAAGGCCGCCGCAAGGTCACCCTTGGCGTGCTCGCGGTTCTCCGGGTTCTGCCGCGTCTGGTAGTCGCGATCCTGCATCTCCACCCGCTCGACTCGCTCCACCTTCTTCGGCGCCGGCCGCTCGATCGCCTGCGCGGGCCCGACGGCCCCGGGCTTCTTCTCCTCCTCCGTCGCCGGAGTGAAGTTCGGCATGGAGATGTCGGGAATCGGGACCGGGGGCAGGTACGGGAGCGCGGCGAGCACCAGCACCGGCGCCGGCAGGACTCTGAGCTCCCGGGGCCAGCGCCAGGGGACGGCCCGATCGAGCCGGATCTGGCGGGCGTGGCCTTCGGCGTCCTCGATGGCGGCGTCCGCCAGCGTGCCGCGGTCCGACCGCCCGAGCAGCTCGTTGGCAGTGGCCAGGCGGTCCTTCAGGTCGAACGCGCGGTCGGCGAGTCCCAGGGCGTCCACCGGGGGCACACGCAGAACCAGCCCGTACAGGACCCCGAGCAGGGCCCCGCCAGCAGCCAGGCCCCCGGCCACGGGCAGCGCCCATTGGCCCAGCATGGCCCTGAGCGCCACCGGCACGACGGCGAGGCACAGCCCCCACACCAGACCGCGCAGGCCGTAGAACAGGGCCCGCCGCTGCCGGATCAGCCGGGTGAGGCGGGTGATCGTGAGGCGGAGGGCTGCTCCGTCTACCATTGGGCGTCTCCTTGGAGCACGGTCTAGCGGAGGAAGACCTCCTTGCCTTCGCGGGACGACGCCTCGACGTTCTCCATTACCTCGGACAGGAGCCGGTCGGCGTCGATCCCCTCCGCCTCGCCCTCGAAGTTCAGGATGAGGCGGTGGCGGAGAACGGGCAGCGCGATCGCCTTGACGTCATCGACGCTCACGGCGAAGCGGCCGGATCGGAGAGCCAGCACCTTGGCGCCCAGGACGAGCCCCTGCGCGGCTCGAGGGCTCGCCCCGTAGCGGACGTACTTGCGCGTCATGTCCGGCGCGTCCTCCCACTCGGGATGGGTGGCCATCACCAGCGTGGAGACGAACCCCCGGACGTGGGCGGCGATCGGCACCTCGCGGACCAGATCGCGCGCCGCGAGCGCCTCGGCTCCCGTCATCACCGGCTCCACGGTCTGCTCACGCGAGGTGGTGGTGCGGTCGATGATCTCGTTCAGCTGCTCGAGCGCGGGATACCGCACGCGGAGCTTGAACATGAACCGGTCGAGCTGGGCCTCGGGAAGCGGGTAGGTTCCTTCCATCTCGATCGGGTTCTGGGTCGCCAGCACGAAGAACGGCGCGGGCAGCCGGTGCGAAGTCCCGGCCACCGTGACGCTGGTCTCCTGCATCGCCTCGAGGAGGGCGGACTGCGTCTTCGGCGTCGCCCGGTTGACCTCGTCGGCCAGGAGGATGTGCGCGAAGACAGGACCCCGCTCGAACCGGAAGTGCCGGCGCCCCTCGGCATCCTCCACGATGATGTTCGTCCCGATGATGTCGGCCGGCATCAGGTCGGGAGTGAACTGGATGCGGGAGAACGACAGATCGAGACAGCCGGCCAGCGTCCGGACCAGCAGGGTCTTCCCGAGCCCCGGGACGCCTTCGAGCAGGACGTGCCCACCCGAGAAGAGCGCGACGAGGACCTGGTCGATGATCTCGTCGTGTCCGACGATGACCTTGTGCACCTCGCGCTCGAGCTGCCCGTAGCCTTTGACGAACGCCTCGACCCGTTCCTCGGCCATCCCCTGCCCTCCACCCTACGGAGTCAGTCCGAGCGACAGATGCGTGAACCCATTATAGGCCGGCCGCTCCACTCGGCAACCGCTTTGTGCGGCGCGAGGCGCATCGCTCCGCATCACCGGCGCCGGAACCCTCATGGGTCCACGACGAGTCGCGCGTCCACCACCGTCGCACCGGCGCCTGCGGGACCGACGATGACCGGATTCAGGTCGAGCGCAACCAGGCGAGGCCCCAGACCGGCCGCGAGCGCCGCCGTCCGCGTGATCGTCTCCACCAGGGCGAGGCGATCCGCCGGCCGCTCCCCCCGGTAGCCGCCGAGGAGCGCGTCGAGGGCACGGCACTCGCGGACCAGACCCTCGGCGTCGACGGCATCGCAGGGAGCGGGCGCCATGGCTCGTTCGCCGTACAGCTCGGCCCGGACGCCCCCTGGCGCGACCATCACGAACGGTCCGAGCTCAGGGTCGCGCAGCGCCCCGACCAGGACCTCCACGCCCTCGACCATGGGCTGGACCAGACAGGCCTCGCCGAGCGGTCGGAGGGCGCGCACAGCCGCCACCAGATCCTCGAGGGTCGCCACGCCGAGGCGCACGCCACCCACATCGGTGCGGTGCATGGGCCCCAGCACCTTGACGGCGACCGGGTAGCGAAGCGTCGGCGCCGCGGCACGGGCCTCGTCCTCGTCCCGGACGACCACCTCGGGCGCCAGGCGGACCCCGGCTCCGACGAGGAGGTCGCGGGCCACCGCCCAGGGCACTGGCCCGGCACCCTCCGGCACCCGCACCGCGGGGACGGGAGGGACCCGGCGCGGCGGCCGAGCCTGGACCAGACGGAAGGCGAGGGCGGCCCCGAGCGCGGCAGCGCAGCCCGAGACCGTCGGGAACAGGGGCACGCCCGCCTCGTCGAGCGCCCGGAACCCGTCACGAACGAGCCGCCCGCCAGGCCAGCAGACCACGAGCGGCTTCGTCGCCGCGCGCGCGGCCTTGACCACCTGCACGGCCCGGGCCGCCCCTCGGCCCGCGGACGCCATCGTGAGCGGCACGACGACGACGTCGACACCCCGGTCTCGTCCGACGGTGGCGAGCACCTCTCCGAAGGTCTCGTCCGGCAGGCCCGCCGTGATGTCCAGCGGGTTCGCCACCGTGACGTAGGGCGGGAGCAGGGTCTCCACGCGCTCCACCGTCTCCCCGGCCAGCGGGGTGAACGTGAAGCCGCGCGGCTCGAGCGCATCCGCGAGCAGCACGGCCACGCCGCCCGACGACGTCACCATCGCCATGCGGGGCCCCTCGAGCGCCGGCGCCCGCGTGAGGTGCACGGCCGTCTCGACGAGATGCTCGAGCTCGGTCACCTCCATCAGGCCGGCCGCGCGCGCCCACGCGTGCCAGGCGTCGCGGCCTCCGGCCAGGGCGCCGGTATGCGAGCGAGCCGCGCGCGAGCCCGTCGGTGACGCTCCCAGCTTGAGCGCGACCACCGCGACGCCGCGCCGCGCCGCGTTCCCGACGGCGGCCGCCATGCGGGCGGGATCCCGCACCTGCTCGACGAGACACGCGACCGCGCGGGCGCGGCCGTCCTCGACCAGCCAGTCGAGGTAGTCGGCCAGCGTCAGGTCGGCCTCGTTGCCGGTCGAGACGAACAGGCCCACACCGAGACCCCGATCCGCCGCCCGGTCGACGAGACAGCCCCCGACACCGCCGGACTGCGACAGGACCGCAACCGGCCCCGGCACGAGCGCGTCCAGCTTACCGACGGTCGAGAACGTGAGCGCCACGCGGTCCCATGCGTTGACGAACCCGACCGTGTTGGGCCCCAGGACGCGTACCCCCGCCCGTCGCGCGCTCTCCCGGAGGCGCTCCTGCTCCATCACCCCCTCCTCACCGGTCTCCGCGAAGCCCGCACCGAGGACAACGGCGAACCGGACGCCCGCGCGGCCGCACGCGAGGATCGCGTCGGGGGCCTGGGCTGCGGGCAGGCCGATCCAGGCGACGTCGGGAACCTCGGGCAGGGCGTCGAGGTCCGCGTACGCCGGCAGGTCCCCGACCGCGCGGTGACGCGGGTTGACGGGGTAGAGGCGCCCGGAGTAGCCGTGGCGCCGCAGGAAGTGAAGCGGCCGGGCGCCAGGGCGGGAAAGGTCGCCGGGCACGCCCACCAGCGCGATCGAGCGGGGAGCGAAGAGATGCCCGAGCGCCCCTGCAGGCTCGCGTGTCGTCGCGTCCTCGGCGGCCCTCGTCATGACGCTCACATTAGCCCGAAGCCGTGGGCTCCCCAAGCCCGGCATGTGCGGCTTGCCGGCAGATGCCATCTGCATCCATAATTCCGCAGCGTGAAGGTTCTCGTGACGGGCGGGGCCGGCTTCATCGGCTCCCACGTGGTCGATCGCTGCGTCGAGGCCGGGCACGAAGTGGCCGTGGTCGACGATCTCAGCACGGGTCGCCGGGAGCACGTCCGGCCATCTGCGCGCCTCCATGTCGTCGACATCCGGCGCACGGAGCTCGGCGACGTCTTCCGCGACGAGACACCCGAGGCCGTGATCCACCTGGCGGCGCAGGCGGCCGTCAGCCGGTCCGTCGCGGATCCCCGGCTCGACGCCGAGGTCAACGTGCTGGGGTCGATCAACCTCCTGGAGGGCTGTCGCCGGGGCCGGGTGCGCCGGATCGTCTACGTGTCGACGGGCGGCGCGGGGTACGGCGACACCGAGGTGGTCCCGACCCCCGAGGACCACCCCACCCGGCCGATCTCGCCATACGGGGTATCGAAGGTCGCGGCCGAGCTCTACCTGGCGTGCTGGGAGGCTCTCTACGGGCTCAGCGGGATCGTCCTCCGCCTCGCCAACATCTACGGCCCCCGCCAGAATCCGCACGGGGAAGCCGGCGTGATCGCCATCTTCACCGAGCGGCTCCTTCGGGGCGAGCCGTGCGTCATCAACGGCGACGGTCTCCAGACGCGCGACTTCGTCTACGTGGGTGACGTGGCGGACGCGGCTCTTCTGGCGCTCGAGCAGCCCGGCGTGACGGGAGCGGTCAACGTCGGGACCGGCGTCGAGACCTCGGTGCTGACGCTCTTCGAGCGCCTCCGGGCGGCCGCCGGCGGGCGTGGCGACGCGCAGCACGGACCTGCCCGCCCCGGCGAGCAGCGCCGGAGCCTGCTCGACCCCTCGCGCGCCCGCCGTCTCCTCGGCTGGTCGCCGCGCGTGACCCTCGACGAGGGCCTCCGCCGGACCGTCGCGTCGTACCGCGTCGGCGGCTGACGGTCCCCGGCCGCAAAGGCCGCCGTGCGGCAGTCGGGGCGTCGTGGAGAAACGCAGAGCGGCGAGCGGTTACCTACCGGTCGAAGTCCAGAAACGTCCTGACGGACCAGAAGTCAGCGCTCTCGCACACGCGCTTCCCGCCATCGGTCAGGGAGAGCATCACGCCCCGCGTCCGGCCACGATCCGATTCCTTCACCTCGGCGGAGCCGAAGATGACACAGTCTCCCTCGCCGGACACGCTACCGCAGAGCCCGTCGTAGGTCACGGCCTGCGCGACCGGCGTCGTGGCTTCCCGCTTCGTCTTGTTGAGCTCGATCGTCACCGGGAGCCCGCTCGGGGACGACGTCACCTCCACGAACGCGGTGCGCTGCGAGTTGTCGGTATCAATGTCGCAGGCAGCGATGCCCAGTGCCAGGAGCGCGATCCCTACGGTGCGCCGGCGCACGCTAGACCGGCTCCGCCCGTCTAGCGAGGATCCTCCCGCAGACCGAGGGCGTACTCGCCCACCAGGACGCGGTGGATGTCGTTGACCCCCTCGACGATCTGGAGGAACTTCGCGTCCCGCAGGAGCCGGCCGACCGTGTACTCTTCGGACGCCCCGTACGCCCCGTGGATCTGGACCGCGTCCGACGCCGTCCGGAACGCCATCTCGGAGGCGTAGAGCTTGGCGATCGACGACTCGCGCCGCGCGCGCCGCACCCCCTGGGCTTTCAGCCAGGCGAGGCGGTAGGTCAGGTACCGGGCCGACTCGATCCCGAGCACCATGTCGGCGATCTTCGCCTGCACGAGCTGGTAGCGGGCGATGGGCTGGCCGAGGACGACGCGCTGGCGTGCGTACTTCACCGAGGCGTCGAGACACGCCTGGGCGAGCCCGACGGCGCGGCAGGCCACGGAGAGGCGCCCGTTCTCCACGGCGCAGAGGGCGACCTTCAGGCCCTCGCCTTCGCGGCCGACCAGGTTCTCCGCCGGCACCCGGCAGTCCTCGAAGACGAGCTCACCCACCTGGGCGGGCCGGAACGCGAGCTTGTTGCGAATCGGCCGCTCGGTGAAGCCCGGGAATCCGCGCTCGACGACGAAGGCGCACACCCCGCGGGGGCCCTTGGCTCGGTCTAGCGTGGCGAACGTCAGATACCACTCGGCGAGGCCGATGCCGGAGATCCAGGTCTTGGCGCCATTCAGCACGTACTCGTCGCCGCGCCGGACCGCCGTCGTCTCCATCGCCGCCACGTCGGTCCCCGAGTGCGGCTCGGTCACCGCGGTCCCGGCGAACGTCTCGCCGCGGGCGAGCGGGACGAGGTACCGCTGCTTCTGGGCCTCGGTCCCGAACTGGAGGATGCCCGAGCCGACCAGCCCCGCGGCCCGCCCCATCGCGGAGCCCATGTGGATGCAGACCCGCGACATCTCCTCGATGCCGAGCGCCATCGTGAGGTGGTCGATGCCCGGGCCGCCGTACGCCTCCGGAATCGTCCCGCCCAGGAAGCCCAGAGGGGCCATCTTGCGGACGATCTCGATCGGGTAGCGCTCCTCGCGGTCGTAGTCGCGCACGTGCGGCGCCACCTCCCGCTCCGCGAACTCGCGGACGACGGCCTGGTAGCCCCGTTGCTCCTCGGTCAGGCCGAAGTCCACGCGGCCCTCCGGCTCAGTGCGGGGATCGCGCGTGCGCGAGCGCCCG
The DNA here is from genome assembly GCA_963812945.1 of uncultured Candidatus Rokubacteria bacterium. Taxonomy (GTDB): domain Bacteria; phylum Methylomirabilota; class Methylomirabilia; order Rokubacteriales; family DASRDR01; genus DASRDR01. Next base: position 2,243,528 of record CAWEXD010000008.1, read on the forward strand.
GAGACCGTCGGTCAGCTCGCGGGCGCTCTTGAGCTCTCCGGCGTGCCGGCAGAGATCCCAGGCCGCCGCGGCGGCGCCGGTGCCGAGACTCGGCGCGGCGAGCGTGACGAACTTGTCGCGGAGCAGATCCTCCGCGTACGGGCGGTCGAACTCGCCGGACGGCGAGTCCACCTGTCGCGTGAGGACTCGCCCGTCGCCGAGCCGCACGTCGACGCGCGCGGGCCGCAGGCCGGGGGTGAGCGCCGTGAGCGCGGGATCCTCCGCCACGTCCACGCGCCGGGCGAGCGCGCGCACCCCGGGGTGGGACAGGGCGGGCTCGCGGAAGGCGTCCACGCCGCAGTCCCCGAGCACCAGCCGGACGGCGAGGGCGTACGGGATCGAGAACTTCGCGCCCAGCGCGCCGACGGGATCGCGGTCGGCCATCGTCGCGCCGAGCGCCGTGGTCGCGACGCGGATCGACGCGACCCGGTCGGCCGCGATCGGCGTCTCGGCGAGGAGCGCCTCGAGCGCCTCGACGGCGGGGTGGTTGTACCGGCAGCAGGCGTAGCGCTTGAAGTAGTTCCGGGTGACCTCGAAGCGCTCCCCGAGTCCGTCGAGGGCCAGCGCCGCGTCGAGGCCGGTCCCGCTGATCCGGCCGAAGGTCTCTGTCAGCATGTCGGGCAAGGGCGTGACTCCCGCCGCCGCCAGATCCACCGCGAGCCAGCCGCTGGCGCCGCCGACCCCCGCGTACGCGTTTCGCACCGTCGCGCCCCCGAGCGCCGTGCGCCAGGACGTGCCCAGCGTGAGGCCGGCGGCCACGCCGAGCGCCCGGGCGGCGACGTCCTCATCGAGCTCCCTGAGCCGCGCGACCGCCGCGGCCGCGCCCACGGCCCCGTGCACCCCGTGCATGTGCATCGTCGGCCGGACCGGCGCCGCTCCCCCGAGGCGCGCCGCAACGTCGTAGCCCACGATCAGCGCGGTCAGCAAGGCCGCCCCCGACCGGCCGAGCCGCTCCGCCTCGGCGAGGGCGGCCGGGAACACGTGGATCCCGGGATGCCCGCGCGCGTACCGGTTGCCCTCGTCCAGCTCGAGCATCGTACCGGCAAGGCCGTTGGCCACGATCGCCCACCAGGCCTCGACCCGCGGCAGCCCCTCCGCGAGGACCGTGGCCGGCCCGGGGGCGCGGTCGGCGCCGGCGTGGAGCCGCCGGACCTCGGGCTCCTCGCTGCCCGCCAGGATGGCGCCGACGGTGTCGGCGAGGATCAGCGCCGCCCGGTCACGCACGGGGGCCGCAATGGCGTCGTCGGGGATCCCGGCCACGAAGCGTCCGAACGCGGCGAGAACCGGCTCCATCGGAGGCTGGGGCCGCCGGCGCGTCAGCGGCCGGCCGCCTGGAAAGGAAGGGGCTCGCGGCCGGCGAACGGGTTTCGGCCCGGGGGCCACGTTTCGCGCGGCTTCTCGTAGGTGACCTCCAGCATGTGGCCGTCCGGGTCCTCGAAGTAGACGGACAGATTCGCGCCGTGGTCCGTGGTGCCGCGGACGGGCACTCCCCGGGCAACGAGCGAGTCGTGGAAGGCCTCGAGGTCCTCGGGACGCTCCACCTGCCACGCGACGTGGAACAGCCCCACCTGCTTCGGGGCTTGCGGCGCCGCGTCGGGACCCACCTTCCAGAGCCCGAGGTCGTGGGAGTCGGTGTTGCCCGGCACGGCGAAGAAGACCATCCGACCGGGCAGCCGGCCGGTCACCGCCAGGCCGACCACCTCGGTGTAGAAGGCCTCGGAGCGGTCGAGGTCGCGCACCTTGAGCACCACGTGGCCGAGCCTCTTGAGCACCATGGCGGCCTCCCCCGACGGCCATGATAGCGGAGTCACCGGACCGCTCCAACCGGGCTGGATCCCCGGCGCTGCCCGGGCCGGTCCCTCCGGTCGGCCCGCAACCATCTGCCGCCCGGCGCCGTCTCAGGGGTGGAGCGGGCCGATCAGGTGGCTCCCCGAGGCGGGTCCTTCCCCCCGGGCCATGTTACGATCGGAGCGGCCTGGGACAGCGCTCCCGGGGCCGGAGGAGGGGCGACCGAGCGTGGAACTCATCCCGCACGTGGCCCGCTGCGACGAGTGCGTGGAGCTCCTCGTGGACTACCTGGAAGGCGAGCTCCCTTCCGAGCGCGCGAGGGCCCTCGAGATTCACCTCGACCTCTGTCCCTCCTGCGTTTCGTTCGTCAACACCTACCGCGGCACCGTGAACATCGCCCGCACCCTCAACGCCGACGACATCCCCCCCGAGGTGACGCAGCGCCTCATCGAGTTCCTGCGCAAGGAAGCCGAGCCAGCCTGAGAACCCTCCCCGCTTGACGCGTCCTCGCCCCGCCTCCCAGAATCGGACGCTGAAGACGCGCTGACACCCAGCCACCCTCGCTCCGGAGGCCAGTGATGCCCCGCGGGATGCGCTTCGGGCTCTGTACCGACCAGAACCTGCCGTTCGCCACCTTGGTGGAACGCTGGCAGCATTTCGAGCGGCTCGGCTTCGACAGCGTCTGGGACTGCGACCACTTCAACCAGCCGAGCCGGCCGACGGGGCCCTACTACGAGGCCTGGACCCTCCTCGCCGCGCTGGCCGCCCGCACGTCGAAGATCCGTGTGGGGGTGCTGGTGAGCTCCAACACGTTCCGCCACCCGGGACTCCTGGCCCACGAGGCGATGACGGTGGACCACGTCTCGAACGGGCGCCTCGAGCTCGGACTGGGCGCGGGGTGGTTCGTCCCCGAGCACGACCAGTTCGGCATCCCGCTCGCGCCGCCCGGGGAGCTGGTGGGCCGATTCCACGAGGCCGTCCAGATCGTCGACGCGCTCCTGCGCCACGGCCGCGTCACGTTCGACGGGACATACTACCGGCTGCGTGACGCCCACATCCGCCCGTCCCCGGTCCAGCGACCGCGCCCGCCCCTTACCCTCGGCGCCCACAAGACGCGCATGCTCCGGATCTGCGCGGAGTACGCCGACGCCTGGAATTCCTTCGGAACCGTGCAGGAGATGCAGGAGCGCAACCAGATCCTCGACGAGCACTGCCGGGCCATCGGCCGGGATCCCGGCGCCATCTGGCGCTCGTTCTACGGCTGGGCGTCGAAGATGAAGGAGCAAGGGCTCGCCGATCCCTGGTCGAGCGTCGGCGCCTTCGAGGAGATGGTGGGACGCTACGGCGAGGCGGGGGTCAACGAGTTCCTGGTGGACGCCCCGGGTCCGGAGCAGTTCTCCGTCCTGGAGCGCGTCGCCGCGGACGTCATCCCGCGGCACCGGGCTGGCCGGTGAGGTGGACCGTCCCGCGCGGCGGTCCCCTCACGCCGTATGTGCGAGGAGCGCTCCTGATGGCCGGGGCCATCGCCGTGACGCTCGCCGCCCTCGCGGGGCGCGGAGCGGCGGTGGATCCGCCGGAGTCCTTGCGTCTGACACGACTCGGCCAGGCCGAGCCCGCGGCGGCCTTCTCGGTGGCCACGCCCGACGGCGGCACGCTCCGTCTGGCCGACCTCAAGGGCAAGGTCGTGTTCCTGAACTTCTGGGCGACCTGGTGCGAGCCCTGCCTGGAGGAGATGCCCGCCATGGAGCGCCTGTCCCGGGCGTACCGTGACCGCGGGCTGGTGGTGCTGGCGCTCTCCGCCGACCGCGAGGGCGCGTCCGTGGTGAAGCCCTTCGTCAAGCGCCACGGCCTCACGTTCCCGGTGGGGCTGGACCCGGACCAGTCGGTGGCACGCCTCTACCGGGTCTGGGCGCTGCCCTCCACGTTCATCGTCGACCGCGCGGGCACCGGGCTCTTTCGTGCACACGGGGCGCGTGACTGGGACGGCAAGGACGCCCTCGCGTTCTTCGACAGCCTCCTGAAGCCCCGCTCCTAGCGCCGCGGCAGCGGCCCTCCCAGCTCGTCGATTCGGCAAGACCCGACGACGCATTGTCATCGCCTGAGACGATTTGACGCCATCGACACTCCCGCTTACACTACCCGGCGTCCCATGACGGTAGGGCTTCCACCGGTCCGCACGACGCTAGGAGGACACCCGATGGAGAGACGCACATTCCTCAGGACAGCCACCCTGGCCTCGGCGGGGGTCGCCCTCGGCAGGGCACCCGCCGCGCGGGCGAGCTCCACCGGACCCGAGCGCTGGCGCGCGTTCGAGATCACGACGCGCGTGGAGGTCATCAACCCCGCGGGGACGACCCGGGTGTGGGTGCCCCTGCCGCTGGCCCAGGATACGGACTACCACAAGGCGCTCGGCCACACGTGGGGCGGGAACGCGGGGAGCGTGCAGGTCGCGCGTGACCCCAAGTACGGCGCCGTGATGGCCGTCGCCGAGTGGCCGGCGGGCGCGACGCTGCCGACGCTCCCAACCTTGGAGGTCGTCGCGCGGATCAGCACACGCGACCGTCAGGTCGACGTCAGCGCCCCGGCCAAGGGCGCGACCGAAGATGCGGCGGTGCTGAAGCGCTATCTCGAGGCCAGCGACCTGATCCGCACGGACGGGATCGTCGAGGCCACGGCCCGGGGGATCACAGGCGGCGCCAAGACGGACGTCGACAAGGCGCGGGCCCTCTACGAGTGGATCGTGGACAACACGTTCCGGGACCCGAAGGTCAAGGGCTGCGGGCTCGGCGACATCAAGACCATGCTCGAGACGAAGAACCTGGGTGGCAAGTGCGCCGACCTCAACGCGCTCTTCGTCGGCTTCGCGCGCGCGATCGGCATCCCCGCGCGTGACGTCTACGGAATCCGGGTCGCCGACTCGGCCGAGTTCAAGAGCCTCGGGAAGAGCGGCGACATCACGCGCGCGCAGCACTGCCGCGCCGAGTTCTACCTCCCCGGGCACGGCTGGGTGCCGGTGGACCCGGCCGACGTGCGCAAGGTCGTCCTTGAGGAGAAGCCGGGCGGCCTGTCGCTCACCGATCCCCAGGTGCTGAAGGCGCGCGGGAAGCTCTTCGGCGCCTGGGAGATGAACTGGATGGCCTACAACCACGCCCACGACGTGAAGCTGCCGGGCTCGGCGGGGGCGCCGGTGGCCTTCCTCATGTATCCCCAGGCCGAGACCGGCGGAAGCCGTCGGGACACCCTCGACCCGGACCAGTTCCGCTACACGATCAGGTCACGCGAGATCGCCCAGTAGCCGGCGTTCCTGGCTCACGTCGTGACGAGGCGCCCCGGGGAGCCCCCGGGGCGCCTTCGTTTCTGCCTCGCTGGCCCGTATCCCGCTGCGGCGCCGAGGTCGGGGATCGCTATCCGCCCGAGGCGGGGAACTCCTCGGCGAGGAAGTCGTGGAAGGCCCGGCAGAGAGGCGAGCGCGAGCGACCGGCGTGGCCGATCACGTAGAAGTGGCGCGTCACACTCAGGTCCTTGAGCTTCACGCAGGCGAGAAGACCATGGCGGCACTCGTCCTCGGCGGCGCGGCGGGACATGACCGACACTCCCACCCCAGCCTTGACGGCCTGCTTGATCGCGCTGGTCGAGCCCATCTCGGCGATCACCTGCATGTCGCCGAGGCCTCGCCCGGCCGCCTCCAGCGCCCGCTCGAGCGCTTGGCGTGAGCCCGAGCCGGGCTCGCGCACGATGAGGGGCTCAGCGCGGAGATCCTCCAGGGCGGCATCGGCGCGGCCGACCCACGGGTGTCCCGGAGGAACGACGAGGACCAGCTCGTCAGGCATGAGGACCCTCGCCTCGAGCGCCCGATTGCCGGGGTCGGCCCCCACCACGCCCACGTCGACCTGGCCGTCCAGGACGGCCTGCACGATCGCGCCCGTGTCCGAGATCTGGAGCGTGATGCTGACGCGCGGGTGCCGCCCGCGAAAGCGCCCGATGATGACCGGCAGGACGTACTCGCCCGGGATGGTGCTCGCGCCGACCAGGAGCGTGCCGGTGACTTGGCCGAGGAACTGGTCGAGCGCTTGCCGCGCCTCGGTCCGGAGGGTGAGCATCTGACGCGCGTAGCCGTGGAGGAGCTCCCCGGCCCGGGTCGGCACGGTCTCGCGGCTCAGCCGGTCGAACAGGCGCGTGCCCAGCTCCTCCTCCAGGAGGCGCACGTGCTCGCTCACCGTGGACTGGGTCAGGCGGAGAGCGGAGGCCGCCCGGGAGAAGCTCCGGAGCTCGTACACCCTGGCGAACACCTCGAGCTGGCGGAGATCCATGTCTTGGGCGCGCCCGCGCGTCAGACCTCGACGCCGAGGGCCCGCGCCTCTTCGCGGAATCGACCGACGTTCCGGAGCTTGACGTCCTCGTAGCCGCGGACGATGTCCGGCAGGCTCGCGATCCTCACCGCACGCTCGTGGCTGTCCGGTCCGAGCCCGCGGAGCGCGCCCTCCACCATGGCCCGGTACTCGTCGACGAGCTCCCGCTCGACGCGCCGGACCCGGGCGTAGCCGAACGGATCGAGGGCCGTGCCGCGGAGGCGGCGCATCCGGACGAGCAGCCGGAACACTCCCTCGACCCACGTCCCGAGCGCGAGCTTTCGGCGGAGACCGAACGACCGGAGCAGCGGCGGGTGGAGCTGGTAGCGCACCTCGACCTCGCCCAGCTCCGCGCGGATCGAGTCACGCACCTCGGGCCTGAGGTGTAGCCGCGCCACCTCGTACTCGTCCTTGTACGCCATGAGCTTGTAGAGATACCGCGCCACCGCCTCGGCGAGCCGGGTCTCCCCGGGCACCGCCGACCGCTCGGCCAGGGCGACGCGGCCGACGAGCTCGACGTACCGCCCCGCGTACTCCGCGTCCTGGTACCCGATCAGCTCGGGAACGCGCGCTTCCAGGAGCCGCCGGAGCTCGCCGGTGGCGCCCATGGAATCGATCAGGGCCCGGGCCTCCGGCCGGAGCTCCGCGTGCAGGACGACGGCGCCCGCACGCGAGCGCTCCACCGTCCTCACCCACCCGGGGTCGGCGACCAGGAGCCGGCCGACCCGGAGGGCCTGGGTGTTCATCTCGACCTGGACGCCGTTGATCACGATGGCCTGCTCGATGGCCGACGCCCGCACGGGGATCGCACCCGCCTGGTAGGCCGCCCCCAGCAGGATCATGTTCGCCGCCATGTGGTCGCCGAAGAGGGCCTCGGCGAGCCCGAGGGCGTCGACGAACACGTTCTCGTCCTTCCGGGTGACGCGGTTGATCGTCGCGACGAGACCTCCGGGGTCCGGGAAGGCGACGTCGGTCGACGCGACCATCGCGCCCGTCGGGACCTGGGTGGTCGACACTACGGCGATCGTGAGGTCGGAGCGGGCGCGCAGGAGGTTCGGCGGAGCGGTGGCGACGAGCAGGTCGAAGCCGAGGTAGAGGTCGGCCTCCGCCACGCCAACCTTCCCCGCGACGTCGGACTCGGCATCGGCGATGCGGAGATGCGAGACGACCGGCCCGCCCTTCTGGCTGAGCCCCGTCTGGTCCAGGCCGGACACGTGCTTGCCGTCGAGGAGCGCGGCGGTCCCCAGGATCTGGTTCACGGTCACGACACCGGTGCCGCCGATCCCCATCAGAAAGAGGCTCGCCGCCCGGCGGACGCGGAGCTCGGGCTCCGGCAGCTCCCGGTCCACCGTGTAGCGCTTGCGCGCCCGGGGGCGCGCGCCGTTCACCGGCACCACCGTGAGGAAGGAGGGGCAGTCGCCCCGGAGGCACGAGTAGTCCTTGTTGCACGACGACTGGTGGACCTGCGTCTTGCGCCCGAACTCCGTCTCCACCGGCTGGACGGACAGGCAGTTCGACTTCACGCCGCAGTCGCCGCAGCCCTCGCACACCAGCTCGTTGATGACCACCCGCATGGCAGGGTCCGCGAGCTTGCCGCGCTTCCGAAGCCGCCGCTTCTCGGCGGCGCAGCGCTGGTCGTAGACGAGGGCCGTCACGCCAGGGATCTCGCGGAGGAGCCGCTGCGCCTCGTCGAGGCGGTCCCGGTGCCACACCTCCACGCCCGGCGCCCAGCGCACGCCGGCCGGATACTTGCCCGGCTCGTCGGTGAGCACCAGGATCCGGCGCACGCCCTCGGCGTCCAGCTGGCGCGTGAGGTCCGGCACCGGCACGGCGCCCGCCGCATCCTGGCCACCGGTCATCGCGACCGCGGAGTTGTACAGGATCTTGAAGGTCATGTTGGTGCCGGCCGCGACCGCCTGGCGGATCGCGAGGGATCCCGAGTGGAACAGCGTCCCGTCGCCGAGCTGCTGGAAGAGGTGCGGCACGTCCACGAAGGGCGCGAGGCCCACCCACTGGGCGCCTTCGCCCCCCATCTGGGTGATCCCGATCACGTTCCGCCCCATGTTCATGGCGAGGCCGTGACAGCCGATCCCGCCGGCCGCCATCGAGCCCTCGGGCACGACGGTCGACCGGTTGTGGGGGCACCCCGAGCAGAAGTACGGCGGCCGCGCCAGGGTGAGCGAGAGCGGGCGCTCGCGCGCCGCCTCGATGACCGCCACTCGCGCCCGGACCGAGTCGAGGGCGACCCGGCCATCGAGGCGCCGGGCGATCACGCGGGCGACCACGTCGGCATCGAGCTCGCCGTCGGCGGGGACCAGGACCTGGCCGCTCTCGTCGCGCTTGCCGACGATGCGGGGGCGGTCCGGAAGCTCGTAGAGCACCTCGCGGAGAAGCAGCTCGAGGAAGCCCCGCTTCTCCTCGACCACCAGCAGCTCCCGGAGCCCGCGCGCGAACTCACGGACGATCCCGGGCTCGAGCGGAAAGAGCATGCCGAGCTTCAGGACCCGGATGCCGCGACGCTCGAGTGTCGCGTCGTCGAGGCCGAGGTCGGCCAGCGCCTGCCGGAGGTCGTAGTAGGCCTTGCCCGCCGCCGCGATCCCGAGCCACGCGTCCTTCGTCGGCACCGTGATCCGGTTGAGCCCGTTGGCGGCGGCGAACGCCTTGGCCGCCTCCAGGCGCCCGTAGACGATCTCGCGCTCGACGTCGAGCGTGTAGGGCGGCAAGAGCCCCGCCGGCTGGCGCGGTGCCCACGGGCGCCCCTCGTAGGCGAACCCGGGATCCACGATCGACACCCGATCGGGATGAACCTCCGCGGTGCCGATCGCGTCCGCGACGTCGGTCACCACCTTGAAGGCCACCCACAGCCCCGAGTACCGCGACAGCTCGAACCCGAGGCGGCCGAGGTCGAGGATGTCCTGGATGTTTCCCGGGAAGAGGACCGGCATGTGGAAGTCGTAGAACGCGACCTCGGAGTGGGTGGGCAAGGTCGACGACTTGGCCTGCGGATCGTCGCCCGCGAGCGCGAGCACGCCGCCGTGCCGCCCGACGCCCGCGAAGTTCGCGTGGCGGAGGACGTCCCCGCTCCGGTCCACGCCGGGCGCCTTGCCGTACCACATGCCGAGCACGCCGTCGTGGCGGGCATGCCCGTAGAGATAGGCGAGCTGGCTTCCGAGCACGGCGGTGGCGCCGAGATCCTCGTTCACACCCGAGATGAAGACGACCTGGTGCTCGGCCATCAGCTCGCGGTGGCGCTCCACCGTCTGATCCAGGCCGCCGAGAGGCGATCCCCGGTAGCCCGAGATCAGGGTCGCCGTGTCGAGGCCCCGGCGCCGGTCGGCGCGGTGCTGGTCCAGCGGCAAGCGAACGAGCGCCTGGACGCCGGACAGGAGGATGCGGCCGGTCTCGAGTCGGTACTTGGCCTCGAGGGAAAAGCCGCCGGCGGGCTCGGGGGGCTTCAGCGGCGTCGCCACCACGCCGCTCCGTCCGTCGCCTCGGGGCGGGTCGCCAGAAACGCCAAAGGGGCCCACCGGCCCCTTGCCGTTCGACCGCGCCCGCCCGGGGTCCCGCGCGTCAGTGGCAGCCGCACCCGCCCCGGCCGCAGCCGCACCCGCCGCCGCTCCCACCGCTGGCGGAGGCGACGAACGCCTGTCCGCTCTTGAACCCGAACAGGGAGAGGAGGCGCGCCACGTCGGGGCTGTCGCAGGTGGGACACAGGACACCCTGATCCCCGTGCACGAGCCGCTCGAACGCCTGCCCGCAGGCTCGGCACCGGTACTCGTAGATGGGCATCGGACCCTACTCTCCGCCCCGCTGGACGTAGCTCTTCACGAACTCCTCGGCGTTCTCCTCGAGGATGTCGTCGATCTCGTCCAGGAGCTTGTCCAGGTCCTCCTTGATCTTCTTGCCCTTCTTGGACACCTCGGGGTTGGTGGCCGCCCCTTCGGCGTCCCCGTCACCCTTCGGCCGCTCGACCTTCTTCTTCTGCTGCTCGGCCATGTCGCCTCTCCCCTACACCTTGGGCAGCACGATGCCCTGCTGCGCCTGGTACTTGCCCTGGCGGTCCGCGTACGAGACGGCGCAGGCCTCGTCCGACTCGAAGAACAGCACCTGGGCGATCCCCTCGTTCGCGTAGATCCGGGCCGGGAGCGGCGTCGTGTTGGAGATCTCCAGGGTCACGTAGCCCTCCCACTCCGGCTCGAACGGCGTCACGTTCGTGATGATGCCGCACCGCGCGTAGGTGGACTTCCCCACACAGAGGGTCATCACGTCACGCGGGATGCGGAAGTACTCGATCGACCGGCCGAGCGCGAAGGAGTTGGGCGGGATCACGCACACGTCGCCCTGAAAATCGACGAAGGACCGCGAATCGAACGCCTTGGGATCGACGACCGTGTTGAAGACGTTGGTGAAGATCTTGAACGCGTCGGCGATCCGGAGGTCGTAGCCGTAGGACGACAGGCCGTACGAGATCACGCCGGTACGAAACTGTCGCTCCTCGAAGGGCTCGATCATGCCCTTGTCGAGGGCCATCCGTTTGATCCAGCGATCGCTCTTGATCGTCACACGGGTACTCGGCCCGGGGACGGATGCCCGATCCCCGCAACCCAGGCTCAGGGTAGCCCTCGGCTTGAGGGCAGTCAAGGCTTTTGGCAGGCGTTTGCGGTCGAGGGGGCGCGCCGCCGCGTGCTAGAGTACGGGGCGATGAGGCCCGACGAGACCACCGAGCCGGTCTTGACGCCGCGCTTGCGCCTGGGCTTCGGGATGCTCGCCTTCGGGATCGGGCTCATGTTCTTCTCGGGCAAGGTGCTCCCGATACCGCTCCCGGCGGGGATCGCCGGCGGAATCGCCCTGGCGATCGCCGGGCTCGTCGTGGTGATCGTGGAAGCGCTGCGCGAGCCGCCGGAGGGGTCCGCTCAGTCCCGGTAGGCCGCGCTGCGTCGGCCCGCGGACGGGCCGCCGCCGCTGGCTCGCTTCTGGAAGCAGTCGCGACAGTACACCGGCTTGCCCGCGGTCGGCCGAAACGGAACCTGTGTCTCCTTGCCGCACTCCGAGCACACGGCCGGGAACAGCGCGCGTCCCGTGTCGGAACCGCCCGATCCCGCCCCGCCCCCACCCTTTCGCGTCGCCCGGCAGTTCCGGCAGCGCGTGGGCTCGTGCTGGAAGCCCTTCTCCTCGTAGAACGCCTGCTCACCGGCTGTGAAGAGGAACTCCTTGCCACAGTCGCGGCACGTCAACACCTTGTCCTGGAAGCTCATGGTCCGTGGGTCTCCTTTGACGGGCGGGGGACTCCGGAGCGTCCGGGGCGGTCGCGAAGCGGTTTCACCTCCCTGAAGCGTCTCGACGGTCGGGGACAGCGGGCACGGGGCGGCGGAATGCGAGGGGCTCGCTCAGCAGCGTGTGGGAATCCGGTCTCGGTGCGGCGGTGGCACGCTCAGCGGCGCCTGTTGAGGTTTGGGGGACCATAGCAAGCCCCCCTCCTGGCCGTCAACCCCAAAAGTGCCGCGCCGGCGCGCCTCACGAGGGCAGGCGCTCGACGTGCGCCCCCCGGGTATCGGCACGCAGAACCTGCCCCTGCCCGCGGTGCCCCGCCTGCAGCAGCGCCTCCTCCATCGCCCGCGCGACGGCTGGGCCCCTGCCCGCCGGCGCCACGCCGAGAACGGACGGCCCCGCCCCGGACAGGGCGGCGCCAAGCGCGCCCGCCACCCGGGCGGCCGCCAGCACCCCGTCGAGCCAGGGAAACATGGCCCGGGCACGGTAGGGCTGGTGGAGGCGATCGCCCATCGCCTGCCCCACCACGTCGAAGCGGCCCTGGGTCCAGGCGGCCACCAGGAGCGCCGCGCGCCCCACGTTGTAGACCGCGTCGGGGCGCGGGTAGGTCGCCGGGAGCGCGGCGCGCGCGGCCGCCGTCGAGGCCTCGAAGCCGGGGACGAGCACCGCGAACTCCACTCCGTCGGGAACGGGCATCGCCACGACCGCCCGGGTCTCGCTGTCCCAGCAGGTCGCGGTCACGCCACCGTGGAGCGCGGCGCCGACGTTGTCCGGGTGACCCTCCTGCCCGACCGCGAGGTCCATCACGGCATCCGGCCCCAGCGGATCACCGAGCAGCGCGTTCCCGCCGAGGATCCCGGCGAGCCACGCGCTCGCGCTGGACCCGAGCCCCCGGCTCGGGGGAATGCCGTTCCGCTGATGGACGACCAGCCCCCGGAAGGGCCGGCCCGCAGCCTCGTAGACGAGGCGGGCGCCCCGCACGACGACGTTCCGTCCGTCCCGCGGCAGGCTGGTCGCGCCCTCGCCCTCGATCTCGACGAGGACGCCGTCACCTTCGGCCAGCTCGGCGACGTTGTGCAGGGCGAGCGCGATCCCCAGCACGTCGAACCCCGGACCGAGGTTGGTGGAGGTCGCGGGCGCGGTGACCCGGACGCGCACAGCTCAGGCGCCGCGGCGACGGCGGCCGGATCGGTTGGAACGCCCTACAGGCGCTTGAGGAGCCACTGGGGCGTGAGGCTCAGAGCGTACGAGTTCAGCACGGTGAAGTAGTTGGTGACGACCAGGACGCCGACCACGACGAGCAGTACGCCGGCGGCGCGCTCGACCATGGGGATCCACGGCCGGAATCGGCGGAACGCAGCCAGGAACGCGCCCAGGGCGATCGACGAGAGGATGAACGGCAGCGCGAGCCCCGCGGAGTACGCCGAGAGCAGCGCCACTCCCGTCGAGACCGTCTCGGCGGTCCCGGCGAGCGAGAGGATCGCGCCGAGGATGGGGCCGACGCACGGCGTCCAGCCGATCGCGAACGTCACGCCGACGAGCCACGAGCCGATCAGGCCGGCCGGCTTGGAGCGGAGCTGGATCTGCTGATAGCGACCCAGGAAGCCGAGCCGCAGCACGCCCGCGATGTAGAGGCCGAACACGATGATGAGGAGCCCACCCGCGAGACGGATCCGATCCCGGTAGTCGAACAGGAGCTGCCCGAGCACGCTGAACGACGCCCCCATGCCGATGAAGACCATGGAGAACCCGGCGACGAAGGCGAGCGAGTTGGCGAGAATCCAGAGGCGACCCTTGTCGTCCCCGCTGGCCGACTGCAGCTGGTCGACGGACATGCCGGTGATGAAGGAGAGGTAGGAAGGAAAGAGGGGCAGGACGCAGGGCGACAGGAACGAGAAGAGTCCCCCCACGAACGCCACCAGGATCGACAGCTCGCCTGCCATCGGCTCCGCGCCACGGCCCCGCTGGACCGCCCAAGTTGTAGCAGACGCGTCGGCCCCGCGCAACGACCGCGCGGCGCCCGACGCATCCGTTCAGGCTGGTGGGAGCTGGGTGAGCACCGCCTTCGGCACGACCAGCCGCACGCCCATGATCGGGCGGGGCGACGTGCCGACGACGAGGTCGCCCACCAGCGACAGGAGCATGTAGGCGTCCTCCTCGTCCATCCCACGGTCCTCGACGAGGTACACGACTCCCTGCTCCACGGCGTCGCGCGCGGCGGTGTCGAGGTCGGGGCCGAACCCGACGATGTGGAGCGCCGTCGGCGTCTCGATGCGGGGCCGGGCGACCGTCTTCGGCAGGATCCCGAAGCGAAGCCGCGCCGTCGCCGCGCATTCGACCCCGGTCCCGCAGGCGATCCCGTCCGAGATGAGCGCGTGCGGGTCCGCGAGCCCGAAGAGCGCGCCCGGGACGAAGACCGGCAGGTACACGCGGTTCCCCGCCGCGATCTCCTTCTGGTCGAGGTCGCCCCCGTGGAAGCCGGCAATGCCCGCCCGGCCACCTGAAGCGGGCGTCGTCGAGAAGGTGCCGAAGTTCGGGTACGCGGGCAAGCGCAGCCCGTCGAAGTGGACCGTCCCGTCGCGGATCGGAACGCGCTTGATCCGCGGCGTGGGGAAGCGCTCCGGCAGGAAGCCGGCGTTCCGCTGGATGGCGACGAACCCCTCCGGGCCCGGAACGATCTCGAGGATGTCGATGACGAGCGTCTGGCCCGGCTGCGCGCCCTCGACGTAGATGGGCCCGGTGGCCGGCGGCGTCGGGTGCCCCTCCCAGTCCGAGGTGAAGGGATCGGGGATCCGCGCGATATCGCGCTCCCCCCCGAACGCGTCCTGCACCTCGACCAGGAGCTCCTCGCCCGGCTCGAGCCGGGCCGCCGGCGGATGGGCCGGGTCGAAGTGGAAGAAGGCGCGCGAGGCCGACAGTCGCTTCACGCGCCGGCCTCCGCGGCCGTCCTCGCCCCGAGCTCCCTCCGCACGAGGGCCGCGCCCTGTCCGAGCGCCCGGAGCTTGCCGTGCGCGACGGCCCGCGGGAGCGGCGCCATGCCGCAGTTCGTGCACGGCAGGAGCCGGGCCGCCGGAACGTGCTCGAGCACCTGGCGGATCGTGGCGGCGACCTCCTCGGGGGTCTCGACGCGATGGCTCGCGACGTCGACGACCCCCGCCAGAACGTCCTTGCCGCCGAGGAGGCGGAGCAGCTCGAGCGGCACCCGCGAGGCGGCGCACTCGAGGGAGACCTGGCCGATCCGGCTCCGCGCCAAGAGCGGGAACGTCCGCTCGTACTGGCGCCACTCGCGGCCGAGGCTGGCCTTCCAGTCGACGTTGGCCTTGATCCCGTAGCCATAGCAGATGTGGACGGCCGTATCGCACTGGAGGCCCTCGATCGCGCGCTCGAGCGCCGCAATTCCCCATGCCGCGATGTCCGGCAGGTAGGCGTCGACGTTGAACGCCGGCTCGTCGAGCTGGATCGTGTCGACTCCAAGCGCCGCCAGCTCTCGCGCCTCGGCGTTGAGGGCGGCCGCCACGTCGAGAGCGAGGCGCGCCCGGTCCCCGTAGTGGGCGTCGGCCACGGTGTCGACGATGGTCATCGGCCCGGGCAGCGTCCACTTCAGCCGGCGCGTGGTGCTCGCTCGCGCGAACGCCGCCTCCTCGGCGTGGACGGACGCCGGCCGCCGCACCGGGCCCACGACGGTCGGCACCTCGGCGACGTAGCGGTCCCCTCGGATGCCGATGCGAGTGCGGCGGGCGGGATCGACGCCCTCGAGACGCTCGACGAAGGCGTGCACGAAATGACGGCGCGCCTGCTCCCCGTCGGTCACGACGTCGATCCCCGCCTGCTCCTGCTCGCGCAGTGCGAGCAGCACCGCGTCCCGCTGCCCCTCGAGGAGGGTCTCGGACGGCAGACGCCAGGGCGCCCACAGGGTTTCCGGAGTGGCCAGCCACGACGGCTTGGGCAGGCTCCCCGCGATGGTCGTCGCCAGCACGCGCGCCCTACCTCACCCACCGGGCGAAGATGCGGCGCATCTCCACCTCGGCAGCCCGCACCGAGGCCTCGGCGCCCATGTCCCCGCGCGCGGCGCGCGCGAACATGGCGGGGATGACACCGCGCTGCACCGTCTCGTCGACCGCGGGCGTGACGTATCCGGGATGGCCGGGACAGGCTGTCCAGCGGTCGGCTCCGCCCAGAAGCGCGTAGCGGTCCAGGGATGCCTCGGCGCCGGACTTCCTCGCCGGGCTCGTCTTCCCCGTGAGCTTCTTGGCAAGGTCCGGCACGGCGCGGGGAAAACAGGGCAGGTTGTAGAACTCGCTGGCCCGGAATCCCGCCTCGCCGGCCGCCACCAGGTCGACCAGGAACTTCCTCGCGAGGTCCGCCTTGTCCGAGAATTTCCACACGACGTAGCAGTGCAGCACGTGCGTGCCGGTCAGCCGTCCGCTCGGCCCCGCCGCGGGCGGCGCCAGGACGACCTTCCGCGCCAGCTCCGGATTGTTCTTCTCCATGCTCCGGATCGCGGAGATCCCGTTCTCGATGATCGACGCACGGCCCCAGAGGAAGACGCGGTTGTTGGAGGAAGCGTCCCACATGAACACGTCGGACGACATCGACTCCCGGTAGATGGTCGCCATCAGCTTGACGGCTTCGACCGTCGCCGGCGAATTGATGGTCACCTGGCCGGCTTCGTCCTGCTCGGTGGCGCCGAAGGCCCAGAGGAGACCCCGGAGCATCATGTTGCTGTCGTGCTCCGGCGAGAGCCCGAAGCCGGCGGTGATCCCGCGCTTCTCGCGGATCTTCCGCGCACCGTCCCGGACCAGCTCCCACGTGTCCGGCTTCACTCCGGTCTCCGCCCACAGGTCGCTGCGGTAGTGGAGCGGCGCGGCCGCCCAGCTCTCGGGAACAGCGAAGTACTGCTTGCTCCGTGGGTTGAACGTGCCGCGGTGGGCGAAGTCCAGAGGGCGCCCGAACCGGCGCTCGCATTCGGTCACGACGTCGGTCAGGGGCGTCACGTGCGCCTCGTACGAGGCCGGGGGGTCGAGAAAGCCGAAGAGGTCGTGCCCCTGCTGGGTCGCGATCGCGGCGTCGGCCCGCGGGCGCAGCTCGGCGACCGAGAGGTGGTCGATTTCGACCGCGACGCCGTTTCGCTCGCCCCATTCGGGGGCAAACTTCTTGTCGAGCCACTCGTCGTAGCCCGGGACGAAGTGCGCCCACTGCGCGATCCGCAGGACGCGCGACGCGGCGTGTGCGCGCCGTCTGACGGCGAAGGGGGCGAGCCCGCCGGCCGCGATCGCGGTCGCCGCGCCGGTCAGGAGCGTGCGCCTGCTTGGACCCGGGGAACGCGGCACCGTCGGTCTCCTTCTGTCGCTGGCCGTCGAATGCGCGGGTATTTAGCCCTCGGGGACCGCGCCTGTCAAGGCGAAGCGCGGCGGGCGCCGTCCCACGGGCCGCGAGAGACGCTCAGGGCTCGACGTCCAGGGCGAGCCCCGTCGTGATCTCGACGGCGCCGCGCAGCGTCCGCGCCACCGGGCAGTGGCCCTGGTGGGCGCCGTGGGCCCGCTCGGCTGCCTCCCGCTGCTCCGCGTGCAGCTTGAGGTGATAGCGAACGTGGATCCGCTTGATCACGAGAACCCGGTCCTCCGTCTCGACCTCGCCGGTCGCCTCGGACCAGAGCCGCCCCTCGCCGGCCGGAATCCCGCGCGCCTCCAGCGCGCCACCCAGGGTGCCGGTGAGTCAGCCGGCGGCCGCCGCGACGACGTAGTCGAGGGTCGTCGCGTGCGCCTCCCGCCCCTCCATGTTGACCCCGTAGTGCTTCGCGACCGCCCCGTGGACGCCGAACAGCACGGGCTCGGCTTCCTCGGGCAGGTGCGCCCGGCGGAGCGGGCCCTTGACGCGCTCGATGCGGACCTTCGACACGTAGGCGACGTCACTCACGGCGCGTTCCTCCTCACCGGCCTCCAGGACCGGCCGCTGACTGGTCCACCGCCGACACCGCTTCTCCGAGCCCGATCCGGATGGCCTCCACGTCGAGCTCGTGCTCGAGCCGATGCAGCACCTCGTCGCCGATCGCCCCCTCGTCCCGCAACCGGATCAGGACCCGCCGCTCGGCCGACAGGGTCTCGTGCCGGAGCCGCCGCTGGGCCGCCGCCGTCTGGGCCGAGCACGCCGCGTCCCCCAGGTCCGAGAAGCGCCGTACGCGCTGGAGATAGTGGGCTCGCATCCGGTCGATCTGCTCAGGCTGGACCCACTCCTCGCGCGCGAGCAGCTCCACCTGGTCGAGGGCTGCCCGCGCGGCGCGCTCCCGCGCGAGGGTCTCCTCCCGCTCCAGCACATCGTCGTCGCCGAAGTCGAGACGCCGGATGAGGGGGCCGAGGGACAACCCCTGCAAGACAAGAGTGACGAGGATGACGACGAAGGTCAGAACGATGATCTCGTCCCGGAACGGGAGCGGCGCCCCCCCGGCCGTCGTCAGCGGCAGGGCCAGGGCGGCGGCCAGGGAGACGATGCCTCGCATCCCGGTCCAGCCGATGAGGAAGATGGCGGACCACGGCGGCATCGGGTCCCGCGCCCGGAGGCTCGGGCTCAAGGCTCTCGGCAGGTAGGCTGCGATCGGAACCCAGATCAGGCGAACCACGATGGCCGTTGCGCTCACCACCGCGCCCTGCCAGAGCAAAGTCGCCAGCTCGGGAGTGGGGATCGACTGTCGCAGGGCGGCGAGCTGCAGGCCGATGAGGATGAAGACGACACCGTTCAGCACGAAGACCAGCAGGTCCCACACCGCCCGCGCCTGGATGCGCGTCACGGGGGCGACGATGGCGCTGAAGTGCTGGCGGACGTAGAGGCCGCCGGTCACGCAGGCGAGAACCGCCGACGCGTGGAACTGCTCGGCGACGACCCACGCCACGTAGGGAGCCAGCAAGGTGACGGCGATGGCGCTGAAGCTCTCGTCGGTGAGGCGGAGCGCGTGGCGCGTCGCGACGCCCACGGCAAGCCCGATGGCGACACCGGCCACCCCGCTCAGCGCGAACTCGCCGAGACCTTTCCACACGACGAAGGACCCGCCGATCATGACGGCCACGGCGGAGCGATACAAGACGAGGGCGGAGGCGTCGTTGACGAGACTCTCGCCCTCTAGCACCGTGATCACGCGCCGAGGGATCGCCAAGCGCCGAGCGATGGCCGTGGCCGCGACGGCGTCCGGCGGTGAGACGATGGCGCCGAGCGCGAGCGCCGCCGGCCATGGCAGGCCGGGCACGATCAGCCGCGCCGCGGCGGCCACGGCCGCCGTGGTGGCGAGCACGAGCCCGATCGCCAGCAGCGAGATGGGCCGGAGATTCTGCCGGAACTCGCGCAGCGACGTGAAGTACGCCGCCGCCCACAGGACCGGCGGCAGGAAGACGAGGAAGACCAGGTCAGGATGAAGGCGCACCGGCGGCAACCCGGGGATCATCGCGATCACGAGACCCCCGATCACCAGCAGGATCGGGTACGGGACCAGCAGTCTCCGGGCGACGGTCGTGAGCGCGAGGACCGCCGCCAGCAGGACGATGCCGGTCTCGACCAGGTGCAGCATCGTCATCTGACCTTCACGTGGCCGTCACGCGCCGCCTTCCAGGCGGTAGATGGCCGTGTGGCGGATGACGGCGACCGGCCGCGCGGCGTTCGCGACGACCAGGAGATCGAGGTCGACCCAGCCGCGTCCCTTCCGCTCGTAGATGCGCGCCACGCGGCCCCGCGTCTCGAGGCGATCTCCCGCCCCCGCCACGGCACAGTGCGACACGTCGCTCGAAGCGTGGATCCAGGGCCCGAGCCTGAGGTTCTCCGAGAGCGCCCGGTTCGCCTGGCGAAGGAGGAGGCCCGGGTGCGCGACGCCATCCGGCGCGCGAAACGCCGGCGAGGGATCGTCCAGATCCTCCGCGGCCTTGGCGAGCGTGGCCGCATCCAGGGCCAGTGCCGGCGTGCCCAGGGGGCCGAGAGCCGCGAGCGTGCCCTCCGTGGCGTCGGGCGGCGACTCCGGCAGCGGCGCCGCCGGATACCCTCGGAGGTCCGGCGCCACGATCGGTCCGCCCCACGCCAGGCCGGCGAGCATGGTCGCGGCGACCTCGCCGCCGCGCGCCCGCGCCTCGAGCTCGGCCACGGCCTCGCCGGCCACCGGGTTCGCCGACCGGGCCACGACCCGCCCGCCGAGCGTCAGCTCGTCCCCGTCGTAGACCGGCCGGAGAAAGCGGACCGTCGCGGTCCCGCGCCGGAGCCAGTCGAGCCCCCACGCCGTCACGGCGAGCCGCGCGAGGTACCCGTAGATGGTCACCCCGGCGACGAGGGCGCCCGCGTACCCGAGCCGACGCGCCGTCTGGTCGTCGTGGATGCGGTTGGCCGCGTCACGGTAGAGATTCCGCGCGAGCACTCGGCGCTCGGGCAGGAGCGTGCCGGGCGTAGTCTCGCGAGACATCGCTCCGTCCGTCACGAGTGGGACCTTATGTCCGCCGGGGAACGGTGTCAACGAACGCCGGCTCCTTGACCCTCTCCGGGACCGCGGGCTAAGGTGACGCCATGCTGCTGGGGATCCAGGCGGACGATCTCACCGGCGCGTGCGACACGGGCGCGCCGTTCGCCGCGCGCGGGCTCGAGACCTTGGTCGTCGTGCAGGACGTGGACGGGCCGCCCGCCCTGCCGCGCGAGACGCCCACAGTCCTCGTCGTCGACACGGAGAGCCGTGCCGCGACGGCCGAGGAGGCCCGCGCGCGGGCGCGCGCCGCCGGAAGCGCGCTCAAGGCCGGGTCGCCCCGCATCCTCTACAAGAAGGTGGACTCGACGCTTCGGGGGCACGTCGCCGCCGAGCTCGACGGGATGCTGGACGGCTCGGGCCTCGCCGTGGCGATTCTCGCGCCCGCCTTCCCCGGCCAGCGCCGCACGGTCGTGGACGGATGTCTCCGCGTCGACGGCCAGCCCGCAGGCGAGACGGCGATCGCGCGCGACCCTGCGTTCCCGCCGACCGGCGCGAGCGTCCTCGCACTCTCCGCCGCCGGGGGAGTCGCGCCCGTCACGTCTCTGCCCCTCCCGACGGTGCGGCATGGGCCGGACGAGGTGGCGCGGCGACTCCATCGGTTCGTCGGAACGGGGGGGCGCGTGCTGGTCGCGGACGCCGAGACCGACGCCGATCTCTCGGTTCTCGCGGTCGCGAGCCTCGACGGGCCCGTGCTCCTGACCGGGTCCGCGGGCCTCGCCGTCGCGCTCGCCGCGCGGCTTGCCGCAGGGTCCCGAGAGCGCGAGGCTCCGCCTCTCCAGCTGCGGCGCCCGATGCTCGTGGTCGCCGGCAGCGCGCACCCGGCGACGCGCGCCCAGATCGGGCGGCTCGGTCGTCGCCCGGACCTGACCGTCCTGGCGCCGCCCGCGAGCGAGGGCGCCGACGATCCGGCGCGGCGCCCCGAGACGGCGGCCCGCCTGGCGGAGTCCGCGCGCGCCAGGGTCGAGCGCTCGCGACCGGGCACGCTCCTCCTGACCGGCGGCGAGACGGCGATCGCGGTGCTCAGAGCGCTCGGCGCAGGTGGGCTCCGTCTCGCCGGGGAAATCGAGCCCGGCATTGCGCTCGGAGCTCTCGTGGGCGGGCCGTTCGACGGTCTGGTACTCGTCACCAAGGCGGGCGGCTTCGGGGACGCGGAGACGCTGGTCCGCGTCTGGGAGGCCTCTCGATGATCCGCCCCGTCCTCGGGATCACGATGGGGGACCCCGCCGGCGTCGGCCCCGAGATCGCGGCCAAGGCGCTGGGCGAGAAGGACGTGCGCGCGCAGGCCCGGCCGTTCGTCATCGGCGACGCCCGGGCCATGGAGGCCGCGGCGCGGGCCAGCCGCCTTCCGCTCCAGGTTCGCCCGATCGCCGGGATCGACGAGGCGACCTTCGCCCCGGACCGCATCGAGGTGCTGGACCTCGCGAACGCCGACCCCACGGCCTTCGCCGTCGGTCGCGTGAGCGCCGTCTGCGGCCGCGCGGCCTACGAGTACATCGAGCGCGGCGTCCGGCTGGCCCAGGCCGGCGCGATCGCCGGCATCGTCACCGGCCCCATCAACAAGGAAGCGCTGGCGGCGGCGGGCGTCCGGCACTCGGGGCACACCGAGATCCTGGCCGAGCTCACCGGCACCAAGGCCTACGCCATGCTGCTCATGGGCAAGGAGCTCCGCGTCATCCACGTCACGACCCACGTGGCCCTCCGCCGCGTCCCCGAGCTGGTCACCCGCGAGCGCGTCGCGCGGACGATCCGCCTCGGTGACCGGGCGATGCGGGATCTCGGGATCGCCCGCCCGCGCCTGGCGGTGTGCGGGCTGAATCCTCACGCCGGCGAGGGCGGGCTGTTCGGCGACGAGGAGCAGGTCGCCATCGGGCCGGCGATCGCCGACGCGCGCGCCGAGGGGATCGACGCCACCGGCCCCTACCCCGCCGACACCCTCATGAGCCGGGCGGCCGGGGGCGAGTTCGACTGCGTCGTCGCCATGTTCCACGATCAGGGCCACACCCCGGTCAAGGCGCTGGGCTTCCGCTACGACGATGCGAAGAAGGCCTGGACCGGGCTCTCCGGCGTCAACGTGACCGTCGGGCTCCCGATCCTGCGGGTCTCCGTCGACCACGGCACGGCGTTCGACCGAGCCGGCACCGGGACGGCGAACCCCGAGAGCATGGTGGAGGCGATCCTCGTCGCCGCCGAGATGGCGCGAAGCCGCGGGGGCCGCAGCCCCCAGGGTCCCAAGGGGACATGATCGTGCCGGGCCGGCGCCAGCGACGCGGCGCCGCCGCGCCCCACGACAGCTGACCGGTGCCGCACTACCGGATCGCGGTCGTCGCCGGCGACGGGATCGGGCCCGAGGTCATCGGCGAGGCGCTCAAGGTCCTCGACGCGGTCGCCGCGCCCGGTCGGCTCGACCTGGCCTTCGAGGAGGTGGAGGCGGGCGCCGCCTGCTACCGGCGGACGGGGGAGGAGCTCCCGCGCGAGACCCTGGAGGTGTGCCAGGCGGCGGACGCCATCCTCTTCGGCGCCGCGGGACTCCCCGACGTCCGCTTCCCGGACGGAACGGAGATCGCCCCTCAGCTCACGCTCCGGATCGCGCTCGACCTCTACGTGGGCCTCCGGCCGATCCGCCTCCACCCGGGCGTGCCGACGCCGCTCCGGCTCGCCGAGGGGGCGCGGATCGACTACGTCATCCTGCGCGAGAACACCGAGGGGCTCTACGCCTCGCGCGGCGCGGGTGTCCTGGTCGGCGACCACGTCGCGACCGACACCCTCGTCGTCACGCGCCCCGGCGTCCTCCGGATCTGCCGCCAGGCGTTCGAGCTGGCGCGCCGGCGGCGGGGCGCTCCCCGTGACGGAGTCCGGCGCGTCACGCTGGTCGACAAGGCCAACGTGCTGAAGAGCTATGCCTTCTTCCGCGCGCTGTTCGACGAGGTCGCGGCCGACTACCCCGACGTCCAGGCCGAGCGCGCCTACGTCGACGCGATGGCGATGTACCTCGTGCAGCGCCCCGGCCACTACGACGTGGTCGTGGCCGAGAACATGTTCGGCGACATCCTCTCGGACCTGGCGGCCGCCACGGTCGGCGGCCTTGGCATGGCGCCGTCGGGCGACATCGGCGACCACTACGCCCTCTTCCAGCCCTCCCACGGCACGGCGCCCGACATCGCGGGCAAGGGAATCGCCAATCCCCTGGCGACCATCCTTTCGGCGGGGCTCATGCTGGAGTGGCTCGGCCAGCGCGACGGGAACGACGATGCCACGAGTGCGGGTCGGCGGATCGAGTCGGCCGTGGACGCGGTGACGCGCGCGGGCCGGTTCCTCACGCCGGACCTCGGCGGGCCCGGAACGACGGACGCCGTCGGTGACGCCGTGGTCGCGGCGCTCGACGCCGCGCCCGAGCCGGCCTGAGCGCCGGGCATCCCATGCGCGCGATGGTCATCCACCGCCATGGAGGCCCGGAGGTCCTGACCTACGAGTCCGCCTGGCCCGACCCCGTTGCCGGGCCTGGCGAGATGGTCGTGCGCGTCCACGCCTGCGCGTTGAATCCCCTCGACATCTTCACCCGCGAGGGCATGCCCGGGGAGCCGACGCCGCTCCCCCACATCACCGGCGGCGACGTCGCCGGGGTGGTGGCGTCGGTCGGCCCCGGGGTGGAGCGGCCACGTGTCGGTGACCGCGTGGTCCTGAACCCTTCCTGGGGCTGTGGCGCCTGCGAGTACTGCCGTGAGGGCAAGGTCCCGAAGTGCCTGCGTGTCCACATGCTCGGCGAGATGGACCCCGGGGGGCTCGCCGAGTACGTGAAGTGCCCGGCACGCCAGGCGATCCCCCTGCCGGAGCACTACCCCTTCGAGGAAGCGGCGTGCCTGCCGATCACGTTCGGCACCGCCTGGCGGATGCTCGTGACGCACGCGCGCGTCCAGCCCGGCGAGGACGTGCTCGTCCACGGCGCCGTCGGCGGCGTCGGCCTCGCGGCGATCCAGATCGCCAAGCTCGCCGGAGCACGGGTCTTCGCCACCGCCTCGACGGCCGAGAAGCTCGAGCGGGCGACCGAGCTCGGGGCCGACGTCGCGATCAACTATGCCGACGACAAGGACTGGGACGCGACCGTGCGCCGCCTCACCGGGAAACGCGGCGTCGACGTGATCGTGGAGACCGTGGGCGCCGCCACCTGGGAGCGCTCGATCCGCGCCCTCGGCAAGGGCGGGCGCCTCGTCACCAGCGGCGCCACGTCGGGGCCCATCGGCCCGACGGACATCCGCTACCTCTTCCGCCGCGAGCACACGATCCAGGGCTCGAACGGCTGGACCCACAACGATCTGCTCACGATCATGCGGCTCGCCTTCGCCGGGAAGCTGCGCCCCGTCATCGACCGCGTCCTCCCGCTCGACCAGGTGGCCGACGGCGAGCGGGCGATGGAGCGGCGCGAGGTCATCGGCAAGGTCGTGATCCGGCCGTAGCTGCCTGGAAGAGGTGCGCGCGACGCGCGCGAACGCTCACGCGCCGGAGACTGCCGGGAGGTCGAACGAATGGGCCACGCGCTGCGCTTCCACGTCCTGATCCTGCCGAACGTGCCGTGGGGCGAGGTGGCCAGGCGCTGCCGACACCTGGAAGAGCTCGGCTTCGACGTCGCCGGGGTGGCCGACCACTTCACGGACTGGACCAAGCCGGGAAGCCCCTGGCTCGAGGCCTGGACCCTCCTGGCCGCGGTGGCTCGCGAGACCACGCGTCTCCGATTGTCGACGCTCGTCACCCAGATCCCGCTCCGGAACCCCGCCATGCTGGCCCACCAGGCGCTGACCGTCGACCACGTCTCCGGGGGGCGCCTCGAGCTGGGGCTCGGCGTGGGCCTGACCACGGACCCGTCGTACACGATGATGGGGATCCCCAACTGGAGCGCCCCGGAGCGAGTGGCTCGGTTCAAGGAGTACGTCGAGGTCGTCGACCGCCTCCTGTCGAACGAGGTCACGACCTACGAGGGGCGCTTCTACCAGGTGGAAGGCGCCGTGATGAGCCCGCGCCCGGTCCAGCGCCCGCGGCCGCCCATCACGATCGCGGCCCTGGGTCCCGTCATGCTGAAGTGCGCCGCCCGACACGGGGACACCTGGAACAGCCTCAGCTTCCTCCGGGACTTCCAGGCCCAGCTGGACGAGACGCACGGCCGGATCCGGCTGGTCGACGAGGCATGCAAGGCGATCGGCCGGGATCCCGCCTCGCTCCGGCGGTCCTATCTCATGTTCGATGCCGGGGCGCGAGCCGGCGGCGGGCTGATCAACTATTACGCCTCGGAGGACGCCTTCGCCGACGTGGTCCAGCGCGTGATCGCGCTTGGGATATCGGAGATCGGCCTCTACTACCCTGCGCGGGACGAGCAGCGTCCGGTGTTCGAGCGCATCGCGCGGGACGTCATTCCGGCCCTGAAGGCGCGGCACGCGGCCGCCCGCCAGCGCTGATCGACTCGGCGTGCGCGAGAGCGCAGCGGCGCGCCGCCACGATCACCCCCACGCATCGGTGTAGGCCTGGTCCGGTGCGGCCCACGTCGACCCCCGGGCTCTCCGCTTGACCACCGGATGCTGATGCGATAGCATCAGATGCATGCGCACCACACTCGACATCGATGAAGACGTGCTCCGGGCCGCCAAGGAGCTCGCCCGTCGCGAGAAGAAGACAGCCGGCAAGATGATCTCCGAGCTCGTCCGCAGGGCGTTGGGGGCGTCCCCGACGGTTACCGCGGCGAAGGAGCCGAAGCCGGTACACGGCCTTCGCCCGTTCCCGAGACGCGGCGGGATCGTGACCAACGAGCTGATCGACAGGTTGCGCGAAGACGACGCCTATTGATGCGGGCGCTCCTGGACATCAACGTCCTCATCGCCCTGCTGGACTCGGACCATGCGTCGCACGAGCGCGCGAGAGAATGGTTCGGCCGAAATGCCCCGCGCGGCTGGGCGTCGTGCCCGATCACCCAGAACGGATGCGTGCGCGTCATGGCGCACCCGGGGTATCCGAACGCGCTGCCGGTTCGTCCCGTCATGGAGCGACTCCGCGAGGCGACGCGGAGCCCCTACCACGAGTTCTGGACCGACGATGTGAGCGTGCTGGACCCGAGGGTAGCCGACGCGAGTCGCATCCACGGGCCGCGCCAGTTGACCGATCTCTACCTGCTCGCGCTGGCCGTCCGCCGGGACGGATCGTTCGTCACGTTCGACGCATCGGTACCCGCGAGCGCGATCCGGGGGGCCGAGAACAGGCACATCGTCACCCTGTAGCCTGGAGGCCCGTCGCCTGCGTCGCCATCTCATGGGACTGGCTTCCTCCCCGCCCGGGATCGCGACCCAAACGGCATCGCACCCGCCGCGCGCCCGCCAGGTACTCTTCCGCTTGACCCCCGGGCGGCTGCCGGACTACCTTCTGGCCCGTCCACCGTCGCTGGCTGCACTCACCCCGGGGCCGCTGGCCCGACGACCGGAGACCCGTCCATGGGCGTTCCCGCAGCCAGGAGGCGAGGTCGCTCGAAGTCGCCGGCCGCCGGCAACGGGGCCAGGTCTCGCCAGGCGCGGACGCCGGGCGCGCGCCCCGCCAAGGACGTCCCGGCCATCCTGCAGGCCATCGCGCGGACCGCCGCGCGGCTCTGCGACGCGTCCGATGCCCACATCTACCGGGTGGAGGGCGACCAGCTCCGGGTCCTGGCGGTCCAGGGGTCCATTCCCACGGTGCGTCCAGTCGGCCAGACGATCCCGATCACCCCGGCGCTGGCGACCGGCCGGGTCGTCCTCGAGCGCCGGACGATCCACCTGCATGACATCACGACGGCCGCCTCCCAGCGGCGCTACCCCGGGCTCCGAGACCTCCGGGAGCGGTTCCGCACTCTCCTGCTCGTCCCCCTGCTGCGTGACGACCTCGCCATCGGGCTGATCGCGATCCGTCGCCTTCAGGTCCGCCCGTTCACGGCGAAGCAGATCGCGCTTCTCCGGACCTTCGCCGACCAGGCCGCCATCGCTCTCGAGAACGAGCGCCTGCGCGAGGCGCTCGAGGCTCGGAACCGAGAGCTGACGGAAGGACTCGAGCGCGAGACCGCAACGGGCGACATCCTGCGGATCATCTCCAGGTCGCTGACCGACGTGCAGCCGGTCCTCGAAGCGATCGTGGAGAGCGCCACCAGGCTCTGCGCCGCGTCGTTCGGATCGATGGTCCGGTTCGACGGGCAGCTGTTGACGCTGGCCGTGCTCTCCGATGCCTCGCAGGAAGAGCGGGACGCCGCCAGCCGCGTCTTCCCGACGCCCCCCACCCGAGGCACCTCCTCCGGACGGGCCATCCTCGAGCGCCGGATCGTCCACATCCACGACGTGAGAGACGATCCCGAGTACACCGCGACAGCGATTCAGCGCGAAACGCTGGGCTATCGGACCGTGCTCGCTGTCCCGCTGCTCCGCGACGCCGAGCCCATCGGGACCCTGGTCATGTGGCGGCGCGAGGTCAGGCCCTTCTCCCAGAGGGAGATCGACCTGATGACGACCTTCGCCGACCAGGCCGTCATCGCCATCGAGAACGTCCGGCTCTTCAATGAGCTGGAAGCCCGCAACCGCGACCTCACCGAGGCGCTCGAGCAGCAGACCGCCACCAGCGAGATCCTGCGCGTCATCTCGAGCTCGCCCACGGACGTCGAGCCGGTCTTCGACACGATCGCCAGAAGCGCCGCGCGGCTCTGCGATGCCGTGATGAGCGGAGTCCATCGCTTCGACGGAGAGCTGATCACTCTCGACGCCCACTACAACATCTCGTCCGATGACCTCGCGGTGTTACAGCGCGACGTCTTCCCCCTTCGACCCGGAAGGGGTAGCGCCAACGGCCGGGCGGTGCTCGAGCGCCGGACCGTCCACATTCACGACATTCGGACGGACCCGGAGTATCAGCTCCCGGTCATGCAGACGCTGGCAGGCTATCGCACGCTTCTCGCCGTGCCCATGCTGCGCGAGGGCGTCCCGATCGGAGTGATTTCACTCTGGCGGCACGAGGCGCGCCGGTTCTCAGACAAGCAGATCCGGCTCGTGGAAACCTTCGCCGACCAGGCCGTCATCGCCATCGAGAACGTCCGCCTGTTCAAGGAGCTGGAAGCCCGCAACCGCGACCTCACGGAGTCCCTGGAGCAGCAGACGGCCACCAGCGAGATCCTGCGCGTCATCTCCAGCTCGCCGACCGACGTCCAGCCGGTCTTCGACACGATCGCGGAGAGGGTCGTCAGGCTTTGCGACGGGCTCTTCGGTGCCGTCTTCAGGTACGACGGGACCCTGATTCACCTCGCCGCTCATCACAACTTCACGGCCGAGGCGCTCGAGGTGTTTCACCGCGTCTACCCCAGGGCGCCGAGCCGGGAAACCCAGGCCGCGACCGCAATCCTGGATCGCGCCCCCGTTGAGGTGCGCGACTTCGAGAACACGCCCGGGCTGTCGCCCCCGTCGGTCGCGCTTGCCCGCGCCTTGGGCTATCGAAGCAACCTGACGGTTCCGCTGCTACGCGAAGGGAATCCGATCGGGGCGATCGCCGTCGCTCGCGCCGCCGGCGGGGCGTTCTCTGTCAAGCAGCTCGAGCTCCTGAAGACCTTCGCCGATCAGGCGGTCATCGCCATCGAGAACGTCCGCCTCTTCACGGAGCTCGAGGCGCGCAACCGCGATCTCACCGAGGCGCTCGAGCAGCAGACGGCCACCAGCGAGATCCTGCGTGTCATCTCCAGCTCCCCGACCGACGTCCAGCCGGTCTTCGACACCATCGTCCAGAGCGTGGTGCGGCTGTGTGATGGCGTGTTCACGACGGTCTTCCGGTTCGATGGCGATCTGATCCACGTCGTCGCCCATCACCAGAGCATCACGCCCGAGGGATCCGACCTGTTCCGGAGCGTGTATCCGCTGCGACCCAGTCGGGACAGCGTGATCGCCCGATCGATCCTCGATCGGACGGTCATTCACGTGCCGGACGTCGAGAACGACCCCGAGGTCCCCCTGGCGTCGCGACGGCTCGCTCGAGCGGTGGGCTATCGGAGCATCCTTGCGGTCCCGATGCTCCGGGAGGGGAACACCATCGGAGCCATCGGGGTCGGCCGACGCGACGTCGACGGAAGGGTGCGCCCGTTCTCGACCCGAGACATCGAGCTCCTGAGGACCTTCGCCGATCAGGCCGTCATCGCCATCGAGAACGTGCGCCTCTTCAAGGAGCTGGAGGCGCGCAACCGCGATCTCACCGAGGCCCTGGAGCAGCAGACGGCGACCAGCGAGATCCTCCGCGTCATCTCGAGCTCGCCGACCGACGTGCAGCCGGTGTTCGACACCATCGTCGCGCAGCGCGGTGACGCCTGTGCAGCGCGCGCATGGGGGCGCGTGTACCGGTACGATGGCGAGCTACTGCACCTCGTCGCCCACCACAACTACCCGCCCGAGGTAGCTCGAGGTTCTGCGGCAGATGCATCCGAGGCCGCCGCAGTCCGACCAGGCGTCCGGTCGGGCCGTCCTCACTCGGGCCGTTGCGCAGATCGAGGACATGCTGGCCGACCCACAGTATCGGCAGGAGGTCGCGGCGCCGGCGGCTGGCGAAGCATCATCGCGGTACCCATGCTCCGCGAGGGCGTGCCCATCGGGGCGATAGTCATCACCAGAAACGAAGCCGGTCTCTTTCCCGCCAGGCATATCGACCTGCTGAAGACTTTCGCCGACCAGGCGGTCATCGCCGTCGAGAACGTTCGCCTCTTCCAGGAGCTGGAGTCGCGCAACCGCGACCTCACCGAGGCGCTGGAGCAGCAGACGGCGACCAGCGAGATCCTGCGAGCGATCAGCAGCGCCCAGACGGACGCGCAGCCCGTGTTCGAGGCGATCGTCCGCAACGCCGTTCGGCTGTGTGACGGCTTCTACAGCGTGCTGTTCTCGTTCGACGGCGAGTGGATCCACGTGCGGGCCATGCACAACGTGTCAGCGGTCGGCGTCGAGGCCTTCGCGCAAAGGTACCCGATGCGGGCGGAGGAGCGGCGGAGCACAATCGCGCGCGTCCTCATGGAGGGCCGCGTGCTCCGCATCCGGGACATGCATGCCGAAGACCCGGAGGTGCCCCAGGAGTCTCGACGCTTTTCGCAGGTGATGGGCCACCGCTCGTACGTCGCGGTGCCGATGGTCAAGGACGGCCGATCCGTGGGCGTCATCGTCGTCTCCCGCCGGGAGGTCGTGCCCTTCTCGGACGCCGAGGTAGCCCTCCTCCAGATGTTCGCCGATCAGGCCGTCATCGCCACCGAGAACGTGCGGCTGTTCCAGGAGCTCGAGGCGCGGAACCGCGACCTCACCGAGGCACTGGAGCAGCAGACCGCCACGAGCGAGGTGCTGAAGGTCATCAGCCGCTCGACGTTCGATCTCCAGCCCGTGCTGGAGACGCTCGTGGAGAACGCGACGCGACTGTGCGCCGCCGAAAGTGGCGTCATCTGGAGGTCTGACGGCGAGGTCTTTCACGAGGGAGCCAACTACGGGCTTCCGGCGGAGCTGCAGGACTTCTTCGCGCGAAATCCAATCCGTGCCGGGCGAGGGTCCGTCACCGGGCGAGCCGCGCTCGAGCGCCGCGTGGTCCACATCCCCGACGTCCTGGCAGACCCCGAGTTCCAGCTGGCCGAATCGCAGAAGATCGGACGCTACCGCACTCTCCTGGGAGTTCCCATGCTCAGGGAGGGCGTCCTCCTGGGGGTGTTCGCGCTTCAACGGTACGACGTTCGGCCGTTCACGGACAAGCAGATCGAGCTGGTGACGACCTTCGCCGACCAGGCCGTCATCGCCATCGAGAACGTCCGCCTGTTCAAGGAGCTGGAGGGCCGCAACAAGGAGCTCAGCGAGGCGCTCGAGCAGCAAACGGCCACCAGCGAGATCCTGAGCGTCATCAGTAGCTCTCCGACCGACGTCCAGCCGGTGTTCGAGGCGATCGTGCGGAGCAGTGTACGACTCTGTCGCGGGCTGTTCGGGGCGCTCTACCAGTTCGACGGCGGCATGATGAGTCTGGTGGCCCACCACAACCTCAGCACGGAAGGGCTCGCGGCGCTCCACCGGGTGTTCCCCATGGGGGCGACCCGCGAGACCTGGGGGGGCCGGGCGATCCTGGACCGAGCCGTCGTCCACGTGCCCGATGTCACGGCGGAGCCCGATTTCAGGTTCGTGGGCGTGGCCGACGCGATCGGCTATCGCTCCGCCCTCGCGGTGCCTTTGCTTCGCGAGGGAGCACCGATCGGAGCGATCCGGATCTCGCGGGCCGAACCCGAGCCCTTCTCCGACAGCCAGATCGCCCTGGTCAAGACCTTCGCCGACCAGGCCGTCATCGCCATCGAGAACGTCCGCCTCTTCAAGGAGCTGGAGGACCGCAACAGGGATCTCACCGTGGCGCTGGAGCAGCAGACCGCGACCAGCGAGATCCTACGGGTCATCTCCAGCTCACCGACCGACGTCCAGCCGGTCTTCGACGCCATCGTGGCCAGCGCCACGCGGCTGTGCGAAGCGGACCTCTCCGGCCTGTACCGGTTCGATGGGACGCTCCTTCACTTCGACGCGCAGCACGGGCGCACCCCCGAGGAGATCGAGGCGGCCCGGCTGGCCTTCCCCCAGCCCCTCGGTCGCGCCAGCGTCTCGGCGCGGGCGATCCTCGACGCCACGGTCGTCCAGGTCGCCGACGTGCGCGTCGATCCGGAGATGGCCAGCGCCCTCCGGACCGTGTTCCGGACCGTCATGGCAGTTCCGATGCTGCGCGAGGGACGACCCATCGGGACCATCACCGTCGCGCGACGAGTCGTCGGGCCGTTCTCGGACAAGCAGATCGCCCTCCTCCAGAC
The DNA here is from genome assembly GCA_963812945.1 of uncultured Candidatus Rokubacteria bacterium. GTDB lineage: Bacteria > Methylomirabilota > Methylomirabilia > Rokubacteriales > DASRDR01 > DASRDR01. The sequence continues at coordinate 2,275,290 of CAWEXD010000008.1, forward strand.
CTTCGCCGACCAGGCGGTCATCGCCATCGAGAATGTCCGGCTCTTCAAGGAGCTGGAGGGCCGCAACAAGGACCTCACCGAGGCCCTCGAGCAGCAGACGGCGACCAGCGAAGTCCTGAAGGTGATCAGCCGCTCGACGTTCGATCTCCAGCCCGTGCTGGACACTCTGATCGAGAGCGCCGTGAGGCTCTGTGGGGCGGATCTTGGGTTGATCCTCCGGAAGGATCGGGACCGCTACGGCGTGGCAGCCGGCTACGGGACGACCCCGCAGTACCTCGAGGCACAGCGGAGGCAACCCATCACCCTGGATCGGGGGTCTGCGACGGGACGGGCAGTCCTCGAGCGGCGCGTCGTGCACATCCCGGACTACAGGCTGGATCCGGAGTACAGCTGGACGTTTCAGGAAGGTGGGGAGACCCGCACGAACCTGGCCGTCCCCATGCTCAGGGAAGCCGCGGTCATCGGCGTGATCGTGGTCCTGAACATCGAAGTACAGCCGTTCACCGACAAGCAGATCGAGCTGGTGACGACGTTCGCCGACCAGGCCGTGATTGCCATCGAGAACGTCCGGCTGTTCCAGGAGCTCGAGACACGGACGCGAGAGCTCTCCCGCTCGGTCCAGGAGCTGACGGCGCTGGGTGAGGTCAGCCGCGCGGTCAGCGCCACGCTCGACGTCGACACGGTTCTCCAGACCGTGGTCTCGCATGCGAGCCGACTCGCGGCGGCCGACGGCGGCTCCATCTTCGAATACGACGAGGCGACCGGAGAGTTCCAACTGCGGGCCACCCACGCCTACGCCCCGGAGCTGGCCGCGGCCCTGCGGGCCACGCCGGCCCGGATGGGAGAGGGTGTGATCGGCGGCGCGGGGGCGCGGCAGGAGCCCATGCAGGTGGCCGACATCGCCCAGGAAGGCGCCTATCAGACCCGATTCCGTGACGTTCTCCTGCGGACGGGGTACCGCGCCCTGCTGGCGGTGCCACTCGTGCGCGAGGGTCACGTGATCGGCGCCTTGTCCGTCAACCGCAAGGAGCCCGGAGAGTTCCCGCCAGAAGTGATCGAGCTCCTGAGGACCTTTGCCACCCAGTCCGCCCTGGCCATCCAGAACGCGCGGCTCTTCCGGGAGCTCGAGGCCAAGAGCGGCGAGCTCCAGGTGGCGAGCCGGCACAAGTCCGAGTTCCTCGCCAACATGTCCCACGAGCTGCGGACGCCGCTGAACGCCATCATCGGCTACAGCGAGATGCTCCAGGAAGAGGCCCGGGATCAGCACGCCGAAGGATTCGTCCCCGACCTCCAGCGGATCCACTCGGCCGGCAAGCATCTCCTCGAGCTCATCAACGCCGTCCTCGACCTTTCCAAGATCGAGGCGGGGAAGATGGAGCTCTACCTGGAATCCTTCGAGGTCGCGCCGCTCGTACGGGACGTCGCGGCAGTGCTCGAGCCCCTGGCCCAGAAGAACGCCAACCGGCTCGAGATCCATTGCGCCCCAGACGTCGGAGCGATGCGCGCCGACCTGACCAAGCTCCGCCAGGCGCTCTTCAACCTTCTCTCGAACGCCTGCAAGTTCACCGAGCAGGGCGCCGTGACGGTGGGCGTCACGCGAGAGCCGGCGACCGCCGAGGGCGGGGATTCGGTCGTCTTCGCGGTCCAGGACACCGGGATCGGGATGACCCACGAGCAGATGGCGCGGCTCTTCGAGGAGTTCGGTCAGGCCGACGCGTCGACCACGCGCCGCTACGGCGGGACCGGCCTCGGCCTCGCCCTCTCCCGCCGGCTCTGCCGGATGATGGGCGGCGACATCTCGGTGGCGAGCGAGCCGGGACTCGGCAGCACCTTCACGATCCGGCTGCCGGCGGAGGTGCGAGACCGCGGCGCTTGAGGCCCCGGCACCGATTGCGCGTGAAGCGGTCTTGGCCGGCGCCAGCACCGTGCTCGTGATCGACGACGACGCCGCGGTGCGCGATCTCATGGCGCGCTTCCTGGGGAAGGAAGGCTTCCGGGTCGTGGCGGCCGCCGGCGGCGAGGAGGGCCTGCGACTCGCTCGGGAGCGCTCGCCCGACGTGATCACCCTCGACGTCCTCATGCCCGGGATGGACGGCTGGTCGGTGCTCGCGGCGCTGAAGGCGGACGCTGCCCTGGCGGACATCCCGGTGGTGATGCTCACCATGCTCGACGACCGGAACCTCGGCTACGCCCTCGGCGCCGCCGACTACCTCACCAAGCCGATCGACCGGGAGCGACTCGTGACGGTGCTCGAGCGCTACCGCCGCGACCTCCCGGTCCTGGTGGTCGATGACGACGCCGACTTCCGGAACCTGGCGCGACGAACACTGGAGCGCGAGGGATACACGGTGATCGAGGCGGAAAACGGGCGTGCCGCGCTGGACCGCCTGCGCGACGCCGTCCCCGGCGTGGTCCTGCTCGATCTCATGATGCCCGAGATGGACGGCTTCGACTTCGTCGCCGCCGTGCGGGCGGACCCGGCGTGGCGGTCCCTGCCCATCGTCGTCATCACGGCCAAGGATCTCTCCTCCGAGGATCACGAGCGCCTCAACGGCTACGTGGCCCGCGTCCTCCAGAAGGGCGCTTTGAGCCGGGAGACGCTCCTCACGGAGGTGCGCGACCTGGTGACGGCGTCGGCAAGCCGGGCCAGGAGACGCTGATGGCGAAGATCCTCCTCGTCGAGGACAACGAGATGAACCGCGACATGCTCTCGCGCCGGCTCGTCAAGCGCGGCTACGAGGTCGTGGTCGCCGTCGACGGCCAGGAGGGTGTCGCGAAGGCGCGGGCGGAGGCACCCGCGCTCGTCCTGATGGACATGAGCCTCCCCGTGCTCGACGGCTGGGAGGCAACGCAGGCGCTCCGCGCCGACCCGGCCACCCGGTCGATCCCGGTCATCGCGCTCACTGCCCACGCCATGGCCGGCGACCGCGAGAAGGCCCTGGCCGCGGGCTGCGACGACTTCGACACCAAGCCGATCGAGCTCGACCGGCTCCTCGGCAAGATCGAGGCGCTCCTTTCCCGATGAGCTCCCCTGCGTCAATTCAGGGTCCGGCCTCAGGCCCCCCTTCCCCCGGCCCGTGGGAGGGGGCCACAGGCCGGAGGCCGTCCCATCAAACGGCGGTGGCGGGGCGTCCTCATGAACCCTGACCCGGGCAGCCTCGCGCACCTCCGCCACGAGCTGCGGACGCCGCTCAACCACGTCCTCGGATACAGCGAGATGCTGCTCGAGGACGCGGGCGAGGCCGGCGAGCTGGCCCGGGAGCTCCGCGGGGTCCGCGGCGAGGGCCGCGCGCTCCTGGCCGTCGTCGAGGAGTCGCTCGCTCCGGCTCGCGCCGATGCGGGCGGCGTGGACGTCAGCCGCCTCGCTTCGGAGATCACGCCTCCCCTGGACCGGCTCGATCAGGCGGTGAGCCGGCTCGTCCGGATGACGGCCGAACGCGGCGACGGAGCCGTCTCGGCGGACGCCCAGCGCATCGGCGCCGCGGTGTCGAGGCTCCGGTCCCTGGTCGCGGACTGGACGCAGGGCGGGTCGGACGCCGCGCCGGTGCGGGCACGCGGCACGGCGTCGAGCGCCGGGGCCACGGAGGAGAGCCGGCCGACACCTCGCGGGCCGGTGGCGGTGCCGGCCGCAATCCTGGTGGTCGACGACGAGGAGGAGAACCGCGAGCTCCTCGCGCGGCGGCTCACGCGGGAGGGCCACCGGGTCCGGGTGGCCAAGGGAGGCGCCGAGGCGCTCGCGATCCTCCAGGCGGAGCCGGTCGACCTCGTCCTCCTCGACGTCATGATGCCGGACCTCGACGGGCCCACGGTGCTGGCTCGGCTCAAGCAGGACCCGGACCGGAGCCACATCCCGGTCCTGATGATCTCGGCGCTCGACGAGACCGCGAGCGTCGTCCGCGCGATCGAGCTCGGGGCCGAGGACTACCTCCCCAAGCCGTGCGACCCCGTGCTGCTCCGTGCCCGGATCGGCGCCGCCCTCGAGAAGAAGCGCCTCCGGGACCAGGAGACGCTGCACGCCCTCGCGCTGGCCGAGTGGAACCGCACCCTCGAGCAGCGCGTGCAGGAGCAGGTCGCACAGATGGAGCGTCTCGGGCGCCTGAAGCGCTTCTTCTCGCCCCAGCTGGCCGATCTCATCGTGGCCGGAGGCGCCGAGGACCCGCTCCGCACGCACCGGCAGGAGATCACCGTCGTCTTCCTCGACCTCCGTGGGTTCACCGGCTTCGCCGAGACCGCCGAGCCGGAAGAGGTGATGGGCGTCCTCCGCGAGTACCACGAGGCGATGGGGCGGCTCATCCTCCAGCACGAGGGGACGCTCGAGCGATTCGCCGGCGACGGGATGATGGTCTTCTTCAACGACCCGGTGCCGATCGACAACCCGGCCGAGCGCGCCGTCCGCATGGCGGCCGCCATGCGCGACCGCGTTCGCGAGCTTCGTGCCGGCTGGCGAAAGCGCGGGCACGACCTCGACCTCGGGGTGGGCATCGCCCAGGGCTACGCGACGATCGGCGCGATCGGCTTCGAGGGCCGCTGGGACTACGGGGCGATCGGCACCGTGACGAACCTCGCCGCGCGGCTCTGCGCCGAGGCCCAGGGCGGGCAGGTCCTGGTCACCTCCCGCGTCGCCAGCGCCGTCGAGGCGCTGGCGGAGGTCGCAGAGGTCGGCGCGCTCTCCCTCCGCGGGCTATCCAGGCCCGTCCCGACCTTCAACGTCGTCGGGCTCAGGCAACCGGGCTGATCCGCCCGCCGGCCTCGCCGGCGCGCGCGCTCAAAGGGCCCGGGAGCTCGCCCGCCGGGCGTCTCGGGCACCTGGTCCCGGCACGCTCGATGGCGGCGGCCCTTGTGGCGCCGAGACGGTCGCGCGTACACTCGCTGAAGGAGCCGGGCCAGGACGCCGCGTGAGGCAGCGGGATCCGCCGGCTGGACCGATACCGCTCCGGAGGATCACGGTCGGATGCTTCCCGAGACCCTTGGCCACGTCTTCGACGTGCCGCTCCAGCTCGCGCCGTCGTCGGTGGCCGTGATCCAGGACGACACGGCCCTCACCTACCGGGACCTCGACGCCTGGTGCAATCGCGCGGCGAACGCCTACGCGGGCCTCGGGGTGCGCGCGGGCACCCGCGTGGCGCTGATGTTCTCGAACGACTGGCGGTTCCTGCCGGCGTTCTTCGGGCCCATGCGGATCGGGGCGGTCTCCGTCCCGCTGAACATCCGAATGGGGGACGAGGCCCTCGCCTACGTCGTGCAAGACGCCGAGGCGACCGTGCTGGTCGCGGGACGCGACCAGGCCGAGCGCGCCCGGCGCCTCGCCAGCCAGGTCAAGGGACTGGCCCATCTCGTCGTCGACGCGCCGCCCGCGGACGGCGCCCACGGCTGGGACGCCTGGCTCGACGCCGCGTCGCCGCGCTTCCGGCGCCGCCGCCTCGACCCCGACTCGGTGTGCATGCAGCCCTACACCTCGGGATCCACCGGAAAGCCGAAGGGGGTCCTCCTCGCCCACCGCGGCCAGGTGTGGAACGCCGACATCATCCGGAAGATGGCGTGCCTCGACCACACGGAGCGCGCGCTCGTCGCCGTGCCGCTCTACCACAAGAACGCGATGATCGGCGCCGTGAAGCCGTTCCTCCTGGCCGGCGGGTCGCTCGTGATCCTCCCCGGCTTCGACCCGATCGAGGTGATCCGCGCCATCGACCGCCACCAGGTGACCTATCTCACAGGCGTCCCCGCGATGTACAAGATGATGCTCGCCGAGAAGGACGCCCTCGCGCGCCACAGCGTCCGCTCCATCCGCTATGCCCTCTGCGGCTCGGCCGAGGTGCCGGAGGAGCTCCTCGTCGAGTTCCAGCGGGTCTTCGGCGCGCCGATCGGCGAGTCGTACGGCCTGACCGAGGGCGGGCCGGTCCCCATGGCGAACCCCCGGTACGGGCTCAAGAAGCTCGGCTCGTGCGGCGTCGACGTCGCCGATTGCCAGAACCGCATCGTCTCGACCGCCGACGCCGTCACCGACTGCGCCGTCGACGAGGTCGGCGAGCTCGTGACGCGGAATCCCGGTCTCGCCAAGGGGTTCTGGAAGCTGCCCGCGGTGACGGCCCAGAAGATCCGCGACGGCTGGCTCTTCACCGGCGACCTGATGCGCCGGGACGGCGACGGCTACTACTACTTCGTCGGCCGCAAGGACGACATGATCAACGTGGCCGGCGAGAACCTCTACCCGAAGGAGGTCGAGGACGTCCTCCTCCGCCATCCGGGCCTCAAGGACGCCTGCGTCGTCCCGGCGCCCCACGCGACCAAGGGCGAGGTGCCGGTGGCCTTCGTCGTCGCCCGTGACCCGGCGGCGCCGCCCGACGAGGAGGCGGTCAAGCGATTCTTCCTCGAGCGCGGCGCTCCGTACGCGCATCCCCGCCGGGTGTTCTTCCTGGACCGGCTCCCCCTCGGCGGGACCGGGAAGCTCGACCGCACCGCGCTCAAGCGCCAGGCCGCCCAGCTGCCGCCGATCGAGTCCCAGCGATGAGGACCCTGGCCGTCGCTGCCTCGCCGCACGGGTCCGGTCGCGACTGCGTCGACGCGCCACCCGGGCGGCGCGAGCGACAGCGATGACCGCGCATCTGCGGGTTGACAAGTCGCCCTTTCACCGCCTGCTCGGTCTCGAGCTGGTCCGGGCCGAGGACGGCGCCGTCGAGATGCGCCTGCCGTGGCGGGACGAGCTGGGCCGCGCCGACGACTCGGACTGGTACCACGGCGGCGTGATCTCGGCCCTCATCGACATCGCGGGTGACTACGCCATCGCCTCGAAGCTCGGCCGCGGCGTGCCGACCATCGACCTCCGGGTCGACTACCTCCGCCCCGCGCGCCGCGGCACCCTCCGGGCCCTGGCCCGCGCGGTCAAGGTGGGCCGCACGGTGGGGGTGGCCGACGTGGAGCTCCGTGACGCCAACGATGCGGTGGTTGCCATCGGCCGCTGCGCCTACTCCACCGCCGGATGAGCCGACCGGCAGGCCGCCGCGTCCCGAGCGCCAGAGACGCGAGGCGCGCCGGCCGGGCTGACCCTGAGGCCGCCGCCTCCCCAGCGCCGCAGGCGCGAGGCGCGTCGGCCGTGCCGAAAGGAGCGATCTCCGTGACGAAGCCCCGGGTCGTGATGGTTCATCCTCCGACGAAGCTGTACCCCTTCGAGTTCTGGCCCCCCGCGTTCGACGGGCTCGACGTCGAGACCGTGGCCGTCGAGTGCCGCACGCGCGCGGAGGCGCTCGAGGCGGTCCGGGGCGCCGACGTCGTGATGATCGGCTTCTTCAAGGTGGACGCCGAGATGGTCGCGGCCATGGACCGGGCGCAGGCCATCTGCGGGTTCGGCCACGGGTACGACACGGTGGACGTGGACGCCGCCACGCGCGCGGGCATCCTGGTCACCAACGCCGCGCGGATGTGCCACCTCGAGGTGGCGAATCACGCGGCGGCGATGATACTCGCGCTCAACCGGAAGCTCGTCCAGTACGACCGGGCGATGCGCCAGGGCGTGTGGGACCGCCCCGCCGGCCGGCCGATCACGCCGCTCGACGGCGAGACGGCCGGGCTGGTGGGTCTCGGCGAGATCGGCCAGGCGCTCGCGCGCCGGCTCCAGCCCTTCGGCCTCCGCGTCATCGCCTACGACCCCTACGTCGAGGAGCACGTGCCGCGAGAGCTCAGGGTACCGCTCTCGAGCGATCTCCATGCCCTCCTCCGCGAGTCGGACTGGGTATCCGTTCAGGTCCCTCTGAACGCGCACACCCGGCACCTCATGGGGGAGCGGGAGTTCCGGGCGATGAAGCGGACCGCGCACTTCGTCAACTGCTGCCGCGGCGGCGTGGTCGACGAGCGCGCCCTCACGCGGGCGCTCGAGGAGGGCTGGATCGCCGGCGCCGGCATCGATGTGTTCGAGGCCGAGCCGACCGATCCCAAGAATCCACTGCTGCAGCACCCGAACATCATCAGCAGCCCCCACGCCGCCGGCGAATCCACGGAGTCCGCCGCCCTGTCGGCCCGCGTGGCGAGCCGGCAAGCCGCCGCCGTGCTCCGCGGGGAATGGCCCGACCGCGTCGTCAACCCCGCCGTCTACGGACGCCTGCGCAAGACGGACCGGCTCTCGCGATGACGGCTGCCGGTTGCGCCGAGGGGCCGCCCACGGCGCTCCCTGAGCGCGGCCGCGCCGTCGCTGCGCCGGGACGCCTCGCATCCACCGCCGACCGTCACGCCGGCATACGCGTCGCCCCACGGCGCGCGGCAAGCGACGGGAGCCAGCCGGGGCGGCTCCCCGGGGCGGCCGGCCGGACGCGAGCGCCGTGAGCCTGCTGGTCATCCGGGACGTGCGGGTCTTCGACGGCGTGTCGGAGCGCGCGATCGAGCGGGCGTCCGTCGTCGTGGAGGGCGCGCGGATCCGCGAGGTCGTTGTCGGGGCGGCGACGCCGCCGCCCGACGCCCGCGTGCTAGACGGGCACGGTGGGACGCTTCTCCCGGGGTTCGTCGACATGCACTCGCACGTGGTCTCCGAGCTCGGGGCTCGTCTCTATCTCGCCAACGGTGTGACGAGCGTCCGGTTCGCCGGCAACGACCCCGACGCGGTGCTCGCGCTGCGGGAGACGGTCGAGACCGGCCGCGCGCCCGGGCCGCGCGTCTTCTCGCTCGGCCCGCTGCTCGACGGGGTCTCGCCCGACTATCCCGCGATGTCGTGGCCCCTCTACTCGGCGACGGAGGCGCGCCTGGCCGTCCAGCGCCTCCGGACGGACTACCGGGTCGACGGGATCATCCTCACGCAGAAGCCGGCCCTCGAGGTCGCTCGCGCGGCGGTCGACGAGGCTCACCGCCTGGGAATCGGCGTGACGGGACAGACGTGGAGCCTGACCGCGCGAGAGGCCGTGTCGCTGGGCTACGACGGCCTCGAGAACACCTCGCGGCTGCCCGAGGCGCCGGCGACCCTCGCCGAAGCAGGGCTCCTCCGCTACCGGACGATTCCGGAGCGCTCGGCCATGCTGGCGCTCCTCTGGGCGCGCGCCGACGCCGGGCGGCTGGAGCGCCTCGGCCACCAGATGCTCAAGTACGAGACTTATCTCGTGCCCACGCTGGCGGGAATGGACGCCATCCTCGGCCGGTACACCGCGCGCATCCGCCGGGACACCGATACGCGGCGGCTGCCGGCGGGTGATCGGCGAGGGCTCCTCGAATGGCTCGGCCAGCGCTTCTTCGGCGCGGCGTGGACGCCGCGCGACTTCGCCAACTGGGCGCGAGGCCGCGCGCGCTACCAGCGGTTCGTCCGCGACTACGCGCGGACGGGCGGGCGCGTCCTCGTGGGAACCGACGCGCTCAGGCCCTCGGGCGGATTCCTGTTTCACGAGGAGCTCCGCCGGCTCCGGGCGTGCGGACTGCCGAGCGCCGCCGTCCTGCGCGCGGCCACGGCGGCCGCGGCGGACACGCTCGGGCGCCCCGACCTCGGCCGCATCGCGCCCGGCGCCCAGGCCGACCTCGTGCTCGTCACCGGCAACCCATTGCGCCGCCTGGCCGACGCGCGGGCCGTGCGGGCCGTCGTCGTCCGCGGGCGGCTCCTCGAGCCGCGCTCCCTGTTCCCCCGGTCCCGAACCCGAACCGCGTGAGGAGGCTCTCATGAAGATGCTGCGTGTCTTTGGAATCCTGCTGGCCCTGGCGGCCGTCCTGCTGCCGGCGAGCCGGGCGGCGGCTCAGGACCTCGTGATCGGGGTCGCCGCCCCGATGACCGGCAACCTCGCCCAGGTCGGCAAGCAGTTCGCGGAGGGCGCCCAGCTCGCCGCGGACGAGGTCAACGCCAAGGGCGGCATCAAGGGGAGGAAGGTCGTCATCCGGGTGGAGGACGACAAGGGCGACCCCAAGGAGGCCGCCACCGTCGCCCAGAAGTTCGCCTCGGACGACCGGGTCCTGGCCGTGCTCGGGCACTACTCCTCGTCGGCCTGCTTCGCGGCGATTCCCATCTACACGCGCGCCCGGCTGGCCACGATCACACCGTCGGCGTCCCACACGGAGCTCACCAAGCAGGGCGGCAAGTACATGTTCCGCATGTGGTCGCCGATCTCCGTCTACGTCCCCGACCTCGCCCAGTACACGGTGAAGAAGCTCGGCAAGAAGAACATCGGCGTGGTCTACGTCCAGAACGACTGGGGCATCCAGACGAAGGACTACTTCGTGAAGGAACTGGAGAAGCTCGGAGCCCGCGTGGCGGCCCTCGAGGTCGTCTACGACAAGGACACCGACTTCAAGGCGCAGCTCACGAAGGTCAAGGCCGCGAACCCCGACGCCCTCGCCATCCTGACCTACTACACGACGGGGGCCTTGGTGACGCTCCAGGCGCGGAACCTCGGCATCACCGCGCCGCTCGTCGCCACCGGCACGCTCTACGAGGAGAAGTTCATCGAGCTCGCCGGCAAGGGCAACGCCGAGGGGCTCGCCGTCAACACCGAGTTCAACGCCGACGATCCGGCGCCGGTGGTCAAGAACTTCGTCGCCATGTACCAGAAGCTCCACCCCAATGACAAGCCCGAGCCCTACCACGCCACGACGTACGACGCCGCGCGCATGATCCTCTCGGCCATCGAGAAGGCCGGGGCCGACCGGGACGCGATCCGCGACGCCCTGGCCGCCACCCGGACGTTCGACGGCGTGACCGGCACGTTCTCGTTCAACGATCAGCGCGAGCGCGAGGCGAAGGACCAGGTCTACCTGGTCGTGAAGGACGGCAAGTGGACCTTCATCGGGCGGCAGACGTACTGAGCCGCTGACCACCTGACCCGCTGGCGACCAGGCCCGGACGCTCCCTTGACGGGTCTGGCTCGCCGGCGGGGGCGACCGCCGGACCGCGCCGCGGCCTCATGGGCGGCCCCCGATCGGTTGACAGGTTATCCCTATGAGACCAGTATGGTCACATGCAGACTACCGGAGTCGCTCGGTTGAAGGCTCACCTGAGCCGCTATCTCGCTCATGTCAAGAGCGGTCAGGAGGTTCTGGTCACCGAGCGAGGCCGACCGGTCGCGAAGCTCGTGCCCCTGCCGCCCGACGCGGGCCGCGAATCGCGACGGGGACGTCTCATCAGGGCCGGGATCTTGCTGCCGGGGACGGGGCGTATCCCGGCCGCCCTCCTTCGGCCCCCCAAGGGGCCCCGCGTCGGAGATGCCGTGGTCAAGATCCTGCTGGCTGAGCGGCGAGAGGGTCGCTGATCTTCTGGGATAGCTCCGCCGTCGTCGCCACGCTCCTGTCCGAGGTTCGATCCGTAGAGCTCACGACACTGCTCCGCCGTGACCGCGAGATCGCGCTCTGGTGGGGGAGCCCGGTCGACTGCCAGTCGGCTCTCCACCGTGCTCGTCGGGAAGGAATCCTCCCTGCCTCTGCCCTGCGCGAGGCGCTCTTGCGGCTCGACATGCTGGTCGCGAATGTCGACATCGTCGCTCCGAGCGGAGCGCTGCGGGACCGCGCCAGCCATCTCGTCGCTGTCCATCCGCTCAGCGCCGCCGACGCCCTGCAGCTCGCTGCAGCCCTCGTGTCGTCCGAGGCGACACCGCGCGGAGAGGGGTTCGTCACTCTCGACGACCGGCTCCGCACCGCCGCCCGGGCCGAGGGGTTCACCGTCCTGCCGGAATGACCGGCGATCCCCGCGGTCGCATCGCACCGGAGCCGGCGGCGAGACGCTTCGCCTACTACGAGCGTCTGACGCGCGCTCAGCAGCGCATCTACCGCCAGAGCGACGACGTCACGCGCCTGGCCCTGCCCGGGGCGAGCGAGCTCCACCCGCTGGTGGCGGGGCTGGACGCGGCCCTCCTGTCGGAGGATCGCCCGGCCGTTCAGCTCGCCTCCCAGCACCTCTTCACCGGGCTGACGCGAGCGTTCGCGGTGGGCCCGTGCCGGGTGGAGGTGCTGGCGGCCCGCCCGCACAACCGCTGGGGCGAGCTGCAGGGACTCTACACGGACGACCGCCGTCTGCCGCGCGTCCAGCTCTGGATGCGCACCGCGCGCCAGCGCCGCGTCGTGGCGTTCCGGACCTACCTCCGGACCCTCCTCCACGAGCTCGGTCATCACCTGGACTACCGGTATCTGAAGCTCGCGGACTCCTTCCACACCCAGGGGTTCTACCAGCGCGAGTCGAGCCTGTTCCACCAGCTGGTGCCGGAGGCGCGATTCGAGCCGTCCCCGCCGCCGGCGGAGGCCGACCCTCGGAGTCCGCCGTAGCTGGCCGAGAGCGCCGGCTGAAGCCGGGCTACAGGGCGCCCGCGTTGATCAGCGCCTGGCGGATCGGAGCGGCCTGAGCCTTCGACGTCTCCGGCATCGGCGCGCGGGGAACGCCCCCCGGCCGGCCCTGGAGCCCGAGGCAGTGCTTCACGTTGGCGGGGAGGTTGTCCTGCGCGATGGCGTTCCACACCGGCAGGAGCTTCTCGTGAAGGGCGAGCGCCTGCTTGTGGTCCCCGGCCTGCACCGCATCCCACAGCTGGACGCAGAGCCGGGGCACCGCGGTCAGGATGGCGGCGATCGCACCGTGGGCGCCGAGCGCGAACGAGGGATAGAGGAGCGCGTCCACCGCCGTCATGATCCGCGACCGGTGTCCGACGAGGAGGAGCAGGTCGGCGAGCAGCTTCAGGTCTCCGGCACTCTGCTTCACGCCGACGACACCCTCGACCGACGTGAGGATCCTCGCCAGGAGCTGCGGGGAAAGATAGGTCCACGGGACGACGTTGTAGATGACGATGGGCAAGCCGGTCCCCCGGGCCAGCGCCTCGAAGTGCCGGACCATCGCGTCGTCGTCCGGCCGGAACAGGTAGTGGACCGGCGTGACCTGGAGAGCGGTCGCGCCGAGGTCGCGAACCGCCTTCCCGCGCTCGATGGCGGACGCCGTGCTGTCGGTGATCACGCCGGTGATCACGGGCACTCGCCCCCGCGCTTCGTCGGCCACGACCTGGGTGACGCGCCGGACCTCGGCCGTCGTCATCGCGTGGCCCTCTCCGGTGCTTCCGGCGACGGCGAGACCGTGCACTCGCGCGGTCTCGATCATGTAGCGCGCCTCCGCCCGCAGGGCCTCCTCGTCGATGGTGTCATCGCCCCGGAACGGCGTGATCATCGGCGGGACAATCCCGTGGAGCTGCTCGTCCATCGTCGCTCCCTTCATCTCGTCCCGGACCTCAGGGGTGAAACGTGCGGCGGCCCTCCTCGCGTGTCCAGACGCGGATCAGGTGGCGCTTCCGGTGCGGTTCGGACGCGTCCCGGAAGTCGGTCCGGCTGTGCGCGAACTCCCGGTTGTTCAGATACTGGATCTGGCCCCGCTCGATCCTGAACTCGACCCAGAGCTCCGGCGAGTCCACCACGCGGCGCATGGCCTCGAGCGCCGCGGAGGCCGCCGCGTCCAGGGGCTCGCCGTCGAGCTCGGCCCCCATCTCGATCAGGCGCTCGTTGAAGCGCCCGACGAACGTGCGGCCGTCCCACTGGAAGATCGGCTGCGCGCCGGTCTTCCGGTCGCCGGGCGCATGCTCGGCCTGGCGATCCCACGGGAAGGCACGGTACAGGTGCGGCAGCACGTCCGGATGCCTCCGCCGGAGCTCGTTGTGCACCGTGAGCAGGCTGACGAAACGGCTCACGCCGCCTTCCTGCGCCGGATTGATGCAGTAGAGCCCGACCAGATGAGGCGGCAGGTCGAGCCACGGGCCGTCGGTGTGGAAGGTGAGGTCCAGGTTGGTGACGGATCGCCGCACGCCGTACTCGAGCGTCTTTCCCGTGTCGCGGACGTCGTACAGGATCGCCCCGTTCCACGCCTGGGCGACCGGGCGCTCGAGGAGCTGGCTCAAGAGCCAGCACAGCACGCGGTTCTCCTCGGGCTCGTATCGCTCCACGGGAACGCGATCCACGACGGCCAGCCCGACACCGGAGCAGAGCTTGTCGCGCACGCGGCCCATGACCTCGGCGCACGCGGTGAGCGCGAACTCCGACGGGCTCAGGAGGAGCGTCGGCAGCGGATCCCGTCGCACCTGCCGGACGACGGCGTCCAGCTCGTCGACGCAGCGGGGCGGCAGCGTCACCAGCCAGTCACACGGGGACAGCTCCGCGCGCCGCCACGCGCGGCGGTCCTGCACGTCGGTCGCCAGCATGGGTGGCCGGGCGCCCGTCATCGTGCGGCCCTCCTAGGCATGGCTCGCCGGCACCGCGCGCGGGCGGCCCGGACCGTCGAGGACCTGGTCCAGCACCCAGTTGTTGAGCCGGTGGACAGCCGGCTCGCGGAGCGCGAACGGCCCCGGGCGCCTCAGCGCCGAGGCGAGCCCGGCCTGCTGGGCCTCGCAGATCCGGTTGTCCTCAGCGATACCGGTCTCCCAGCGATGCATGTACCTCTTCAGGCCCTCCTCGAAGTCCGCTCGCGCCACCGTCGTCCGCGGGAAGCAGAAGCCGACGTCGAGCCGCGAGCGCGCAGGGCCGAGCGGGACGATCCGGAGCCACCACATGCAGTCCTGGGTGCACGCGAACTGCGTGGCGGGGAGGAGCATCGTGAAGTACGTCCCGTGCGCGGTCCGGCCGGCGAGGCCGGAGACTGAAGGAAAGGGCGGCGTCTCCCCCGGCAGCACGGCGATGCTCGTCTCCTGCGGGATGTGGATGGCCTCCCAGTGCCCCTGCGTCTCCACCTGCACCGCGTGCTGCTGGCCGAGGGTCGCGTGGTGGACCGTCCCGGTGTGGTACTCCTCCATGGCGTTCTCGACGAGGAGCTTCCAGTTGCAGGCGACGTCGTATTCCAGGCGGCGCACGCAGACCATCCGGGCGAAGTCGTACGAGCCGAGGGTCTCCGCCAGGTCGCCGAAGTGCTCGACGAGCCCGGGGCCCGCGTCGCTGAAGCTCACGAAGACGAATCCCTGCCAGCTCTCGCTGCGCACCCGCGTCAGCCCCCAGTCGGCCCGGTCGAATCCGGGTCGGTCCTGCATGCCCGGCGCGCCGAGGAGGCTCCCGTCTGGCCCGTAGGTCCAGGCGTGGTACGGGCAGACGATCGTGCGGCAGCGGCCGCCGCCGTCGAGAAGGCGGGCGCCGCGGTGGCGGCACGTGTTGGCGAACGCGCCGACCCGACCGGCGCCATCTCGCAACAGAAGGAGCGGGCCCGGGACGGCGTCGACCGCCAGGTAGCTGCCGGGCTCCGGCAACTCGTCGGCCCGGGCCATGAAGTGCCATCCCGGCGTGAAGATGCGCTCGACCTCCCGTGCGTAGAACTCCGTGGCCGTGTAGCACCACGCGGGGAGCGTCTCGGCCTCTCCGACCTGGCGGCGCACGCCGCGATAGTGAGCGGGATCGAAGACGTCCACGGAGGCCACGCTATCTCCTCACGGACGCGCGGTCTCCACGTCGGTCCGCCGAGATCCCTCCCGGAGGGCGTCCAGAGCCTGGGCGAGGCGCTCGTAGTCGGCAGCCGTGTTGTACAGCTGGGCGGAAACGCGGAGGATCCTCGTCCCGAGAGCGCGCCACGTGAAGACGAGGAGCTCCAGCCCGAAGCGGTCGAAGAGAACCGTCTGGAGCGCGTCGGGCTCGTCCAGCAGCGGCGCCGGGCCGAAGTCCGCCGGGACCGGCACCGCGACGAGCGAGCCGATCATCGAGTCCGGCGCGGGCGGCGGCGCGGAGAGCGCCGCGCAGAGGCGGTCCCGGGCGGCGAGAGCCGTGTCGCGGTTGCGCGCCATGAGCGCCGGCCAGCCGCCGGGCAGGAGCGATCCCATGTAGCGGATCGCCTCGGGGACCGTCAGGTATGCGGTCGGATCGACCGTCCCCATCCAGTCGAACTCGAGCCGGAAGCGCGAGCGGTCTGTCCGCGGGGAGTTGGCCCCGTGGCTGATCACGAGGGGGCGGACGCCCGCCTGGCGGTCCGGCCGGACGTGGAGAAACCCCGCTCCCTTCGGCGCACACATCCACTTGTGGCAGTTGCCCGTGTAGTAAGCGGCTCCGAGGGCCCGGAGGTCGAGCGGCACCATCCCGGGCGCGTGGGCGCCGTCCACCAGGGCGTCGACGCCGCGGGCGAACAGCTCGCCGACCAGCCGCTCGATCGGCAGGACGAGGCCGGTCGGGCTCGTCACGTGGTCGACCAGCGCGAGGCGAGTCCGCGGTCCGACTCGGCCGAGCACTGCCTCGAGCACCTCTTCCGGGTCTTTCAGCGGGAACGGCACCGGCGCAACGACCACCCGGGCGCCGGCGCGGGCCGTCACGGCATCGACGGCGTTCCGGCACGCGTTGTACGCGTGGTCGGTTGCCAGGACCTCGTCGCCCGGATCCAGGTCAAGCCACCAGAGCACGGTGTTCACCCCGGTCGTGGCGTTGGGCACGAACGCCAGGTCGCCCGGCTCGGCCCCTACGAAGGCAGCAAGGTCAGCCCGGGCACCGTCGAGGAGGCCTTCCAGCTCCCGGCTCAGGAACCGGACGGGCTCGCTCTCCAGCCGCTCCCGGAGGCGCCCCTGGGCGTCCAGGAC
This sequence comes from uncultured Candidatus Rokubacteria bacterium, assembly GCA_963812945.1. Taxonomy (GTDB): domain Bacteria; phylum Methylomirabilota; class Methylomirabilia; order Rokubacteriales; family DASRDR01; genus DASRDR01. Next base: position 2,291,744 of record CAWEXD010000008.1, read on the forward strand.
AGCCCGGGGGCAGGCCCCGTAGGAGCCGTGGTTGAGGAAGGTGACGGCCGGGTCGAGCGGCCAGAGCCGACGCGCACCGTCCGGAAGGGTCACGGGCTCCATCTTCCTCTGCCCGCCGGGCCGAGCGCAACGGGCGGGCGCTGCCCCCGGGACGACGCCCTCGACCCACCCGGATCCCCGGCCGATCCGACCCGCCGTGGCCACCGGCGACCTGTCCTTGACACCGAGGGGCGCCTTTTCTAGACTCGCCGCACGCCGCGCGGTTCCCGCAGTCGGCTCGAGCCACGTCCGATAGCGATGCTGGAGGTGAACGCATGACGAAGCGTCGGTCCGTGATCCTCGCCGCCACCGGCCTGGTCGCCGCGGTCGTGGCGGCCATGGCGTTGACCTGGGGCTCGATCCCAGTCGCACGCGCCCAGGCCCCGGTCGTCCTCAAGATCCAGGCGAGCTGGCCCGCCTCGCTGACGATCTTCGAGCATCTCAAGTTCGTCGCCGAGCGCGTGGACAAGCTCTCCGCCGGGACCCTGAAGATCGAGGCACTGCCGGCCGGCACCATCGTCCCGGCCTTCGAGGTCCTCGACGCGACCAGCAAGAAGGTCATCGACGGATTTCACTCCGTCTCCTACTACTGGGTCGGCAAGAACAAGACGGCCGCGCTCTTCACGGGCGGCCCCGGCGGCACCTTCGGCATGGACTTCGTGGACGTCCTTGGCTGGATGTACGAGGGCGGCGGTCTCGAGCTCTACCAGCAGATGTACAAGGACGTGATGAAGCTCAACGTGGTTCCGCTGCCCGCCTTCCCGAGCGGTCCGCAGGCGTTCGGCTGGTTCAAGCGACCGATCAAGGACCTGGCCGACTTCAAGGGCATGAAGTGCCGCCAGACCGGCCTCAACGCCGAGGTCTACACCGAGATGGGCATGCGCACGGTCAACCTGCCTGGCGGGGAGATCCTGCCGGCGGCCGAGCGCGGTGTCATCGACTGCGCCGAGTGGGTCGGCGGCGTCGAGGACCTCCGGCTCGGCTTCCACAACGTGTGGAAGTACCACTACACCCCGGGGATGCACGAGACCGTGACTATGGGCGAGATCGGTATCAATACCGAGGTGTGGGACAAGCTCTCGCCGCAGCACAAGGAGATCATCAAGTCCGCGACGATGGAGGCCTTCATCCGCTGGTACGCGAAGTGGCAGCGGCAGAACGCCGACGCCCTCAAGGAGTTCATCGAGAAGCACAAGGTCAACGTCATCCGGACGCCGCCCGAGATCCTGATCGACTTCCTCAAGGCGTGGGACAAGATCGCCGCGCGCGAGGCGGAAAAGGACCCCTTCTTCAAGAAGGTGCTCGACTCACAGCGGGAGTACGCCGGGGTCGTCGTGCCCGCCAAGCGCTTCCTCTTCCCGCCCTACGACTTCGCGGCCAACTACTACTGGCCGGCGAAGAAGACCGCGGCCGCCGCGCCGGCGGCATCCTCGCCGGCCTCGAAAGCGCCGGCGGCGGCCCCGCCCGCCAAGAAGCCGTAGCGGCCGGCGCCTCGATCGGTCCCCGGGCGGGGTTGACCACCTCGTCAATCCCGCCCGGGATCGCCGGCGATCAACGTCACGACGCGGGTCCACGTGAGAGGAGGGTGCGTCCGCGATGACCGAGCCGAGCCCCGCCCTGCTCAAGACGATCCGCGTGATCGATGCCTTCAGCAGATGGTCGGGGGGGGCCGTCGCGTGGCTGATTCTTCCCCTGGTCTTGGGCCTCACCTACGAATCGGTCGCGCGCTACCTCTTTGACGCGCCCACCCTGTGGGCCTACGACCTCTCCTACATGCTGTACGGCGCGATCTTCATGCTGGGCGCCCACTACACGCTCCTCAAAGGGGCGCACATCCGGACCGACATGCTCTGGGACAAGTTCTCGGTACGCACCAAGGGCCGGATCGACGCGGTGGCCTATCTCTTCTTCTTCTTCCCGGCCATGATCCTCCTCTTCTACGCGAGCGTCGACGAGGCGTGGCACTCCTACCAGATGGGGGAGCTCTCCGAGCAGACCGCGTGGCGGCCCATCCTCTGGCCGTTCAAGGCCATCGTGCCGGTCACCGCGCTCCTCCTCCTGATCCAGGGCGTCTCCGAGCTCCTGAAATCCCTCTACGCGGCCCGCACCGGTCGGCTCTTCGCCCCGCCGGAGACCATCCAGATTTGAACCCGAACGCGATCCTCGGTCTCGTCATGCTCGCCCTGATGGTCGTGGTGATCTTCGTGGGCTTCCCGATCAGCTTCACGCTGCTCTTCCTCGCGCTCGTGATCGGCTACTTCGGGCTCGGGACCATCGTCTTCGACCTGGCCTTCTTCCAGACCATCGGCCTGATGAAGGAGCAGACGCTCGCCGCCGTGCCGCTGTTCATCTTCATGGGGTACGTCGTGGAGCAGGCCGGCCTCATGGAGCGCCTCTTCCGGGCGTTCCAGGTCATGCTGGCGCCGGTGCGCGGCTCGCTCTACCTGGGGGTCATCCTCACCGCCACGGTCTTCGCGATGGCCACCGGGATCGTGGGCGCCGCCGTGACGGTGCTGGGGATCATGGCCGCGCCCATCATGATGAAGGGCGGCTACAGCCCGCGGCTTTCCGCGGGCGCGATCGCGGCCGGCGGGACACTGGGCATCCTGATCCCGCCGAGCGTCATGCTGATCGTCATGGGACCGGTCATCAACGTGTCGGTGGCGAAGCTCTACGCGGCGGCGTTCGGCCCCGGCTTCCTCATGGCCAGCCTCTACATCCTGTACACGCTCACACGGAGCTTTCTCGATCCGACGCTCGGACCACCGGTCCCGAAGGAGGAGCGGGCCACGTCCGTCGTCCAGGTCATCCGCGAGTTCTTCGCCGGGATCGTGCCGCTGGCGCTTCTCATCTGCTCGACGCTCGGCACCATCCTGGCCGGAATCGTCACGCCCACCGAGGCGGCGGCCATGGGGGCGTCGGGCGCCCTCCTCCTGTCGATGGCCTACGGGCGCTTCACGCTCCAGGGCCTGAAGACCGCGGCGTTCAACACCATGACCACCTCGAGCATGGTCCTCTTCCTCGCCGTCGCCTCGAACGTCTTCGGCGCGATCTTCGCGCGGCTTGGCAGCGCCTCCGTCATCACCAACGCGCTGACGGCTCTGCCGGTGCCGCCGTTCGTCACCCTGCTCCTGGTGATGGGCCTGATCTTCCTGCTCGGCTGGCCGTTCGAGTGGCCGGCCATCATCTTCGTCTTCATCCCGATCTTCTATCCCGTCGTCGCCGCGCTGAAGTACGACATGCTCTGGTTCGGCGTGCTGGTGGCGGTGAACCTCCAGACCGCCTATCTCTCCCCGCCCGTCGCGATGTCCGCCTACTACCTGAAGCAGGTGGTGCCCCAGTGGAGCCTCGGCACGATCTATCGCGGCATGGCGGACTTCATGGTGCTGCAGGTCGTCGCGCTGATCCTGGTGCTGCTGTTCCCGGAGATCGCGCTCTGGTTCCCCCGCTGGCTGTTCGATCAGCCGTAGCGAGCCCGATTCCCGGCATCCCGCGAGGGAGTGAGGACTCAGCGCCCCGCGGCGCCGTTGTCCGATCTCAGGGTCTGCACGAAATCCCAGAGCAGCATGAGCAGCACCGCGGCCACGATGATGGTGAAGGGCAGCGCCTTGATCCACCAGACCAGGATGCCGAGGAACCCCGCCAGCATGGCGATGCCGATGATCCCGGTGACGAGCGTCATGATCGTCGTGCCTTCCTCTTCGGCGCGGGTGGCGCAGCGGTCAGCGTAGCGGGCGTGGCGCGGCGCCGGCGGTCGCGCGTCCCGTCGGCAAGCCTCCCGACCAGCCAGCGGGCGGTGCGCAAGAGGCGCGCATCGTTGTCGCGGCGTGCGACCAGCTGCACCCCGAGCGGCATGCCCGCGGCCGATCGGAGCAGGGGCAGCGTGACCGCCGGCGTGCCCAGGTAGGTCCAGGAGGTGCAGAAGATCGGGTTGCCGGTGCTCTCGAGGCCCTTCGGCGCCTCGCCGGGCGCCGCCGGTGTCAGGACCGCGTCGAACTCGTCGAAGACCGGGTCGAGCGCGGTGTTGAGCGCCGGAATGGCGGCGACCGCGGCCGCGTAGTCGACCGCGGCGTAGCCACGGCCGCGCTCGATCAGCTGGCGCAGCACGGCGCTGAGCCGGTCGCCGCCCTTCTCGTAGTCCCGGCGGAGGTTGTGCGCCATCTCCACTTCCATGATCGTGCGATGCATGTCGATGGCTCGTGCGAAGCTCGGGCCGAGTTCGATCTCGGCCACCGAGTCGCCCAGCGCCTCGACCAATTCGGCCAACGCCTCGCGCATCACGGGCTCGGCATGCTCCCAGGCCGGCGTGCGCGCGAAGGCCAGGCGCGGCGGGAGGGGCGGCTCCGACGCGGCGACCGCCGCGAGCGGCGGACGCGCGACGGGTCGCGTGTCTGGATCCTCCTCGTCGAAGCCGACGAGCGACTCGGCAAGGAGAGCCACGTCCTCGACCGTGCGCGCGAACACGCCCACGTGATCGAGGGTCCGCGAGAGGAGGAGTGCGCCGCTACGCGGAATCAAGCCGTGCGTGGGCTTGAAGCCAACCACGCCGCAGAAGGCCGCGGGCCGGATCACCGATCCGTTGGTCTGCGAGCCGACGGCGCCGGGCACCATGTGCGCAGCCACCGCCGCTGCCGAGCCGCTGGAGGAGCCGCCCGGTGTGCGCTCCGGATCGTGAGGATTGGTGGTCCTGCCCGGATGGTAGTACGCGTACTCGGTGGTCACGGTCTTGCCCATGACCACGGCACCAGCCGAGCGGAGCCGGGCGACGACCGCCGCGTCACGGCGCGGCGTACGGCCGGCCCACACGGGCGACCCGAGCTCGGTCGGCATGTCGCCGGTATCGAAGACGTCCTTGACACCGATCGGCACGCCGTGGAGCGGCCCCAGGGCTCTCCCGTGCTGGCGATGCGTGTCGGCCGCCTCGGCCTGCCGCATCGCGTGGTCCTTGTCCAGGAACTCCCAGGCTTGAACCTTGGCTTCGACCTCCCCGACGCGCTCGAAGCAGTCCGCCACCAGCTCCACCGACGTCACGCGACCCGCTCGGATCTCCTCCACCGCCTCCGCGAGCGAAAGGGCGGCCAGGCTCACTGGACTCGGTCCTCGCCGGCGCCGCTCGTCTGGCTCACCGCGGCCGGTACAGGTAGTCCGGCAGCCACAGGACCAGCTGCGGAAAGGTGTAGACCATGGCCATGGCCAGGAACACCATCCACACGAATGGCAACGCCCCCTTGAAGATGTCGGCGAGGGTGACGTGCGGGGGCGCCACACCCTTCAGATAGAAGGCGGCCATCGCCACGGGCGGCGTGTTGAAGGCGGTCTGGGTGTTGAGGGCCACCAGGATCCCGAAGAAGATCGGGTCGACCTTGAAGTCGTCGAGGAGCGGCAGGAAGATCGGCACGAAGATGACGATGATCTCCGTCCACTCCAGCGGCCACCCGAGCAGGAAGATGATGAGCTGGGTCAGCAGCAGGAACTGCACCGTCGAGAGATTCATGCCCAAAAAGAACTGCTCGATCACCGACTGCCCGCCGAGGAGCGCGAACACGGAGGAGAAGGTCCACGACCCGATGAACAGGTAGCAGACCATCGCGGTAGCGCGCGCGGTCAGGAACACCGACTCCTTGAGCATCCGGAAGTTGAGCGCCCCATACGCGCCGGCGAGGATCAGGCTGGCCAGAGCGCCGGCGGCGGCCGCCTCCGACGGCGTCGCCAGTCCGAACAGGATGGCGCCGAGGACGGACGCGATCAGCAGTGCCAGCGGAAGAAACGAGGTCGCCAGGGCGCGCACCACCTCGCCGAACGGAACGTCCGTCTCCTCCTTGGGCAACTTGGGGCAGAGGGCCGGATTCAGGATGGCCCGCCCGATGACGTACAGGATGTAGAAGCTCGCCAGCATGAACCCGGGGATCATTGCCGCGGCATAGAGCTTGACCGCGGAGATGCCGGCCGTCGCCGCGTAGAGGATGAGCAGGATGCTGGGCGGGATCAGGATGCCGAGGCAGCCGCCCGCGCACACGACTCCCGCGGACAGCTTGGTGTCGTAACCGGCCCGCAGCATGGCGGGAAACGCCAGGAGCCCCATCAGCGTCACCACCGCCCCGACGATGCCCGTGGCGGTGGCGAACATGGCGCAGGTGGCGAGCGTCGCCACCGCGAGGGAACCGGGAACATTCTTGGCGGCGATCTGGAGGGATCGGAACAGACGGTCCAGGATGTTGGCGCGCTCGACGACATACCCCATGAACAGGAACAGGGGGACAGCCGTGAGGACGTCGTTGGTGGTGACCTCGAAGGTTTTCTGCACCAGCAGGGTGAAGATGCGGTTGGCGAAGAAGTCCTGGCCCGGCGTGTAGTAGGCGTAGTAGCCGAATCCCACCGCCATGGCGATGAGGGTGAACGCGATCGGGAACCCGAGCATGATGATGAAGATGAAGAGTCCGAGCATCGCCATGCCGATCTGGGGATCGGTCACGATCGAGCCCCCTGACGCCCAGACGGCCCCGGCTCTCCGAGCTTCGCGAGGTGTTGCTTCTCCCGAAGGATGGCGGACTCGATCTCTTCGACGTCGTGCAGCCGCTGGGGCCATCGGCCGGACCGGATGCACAGGATGCAGCGAATGATCTCCGCGATGCCCTGTAGCAGCAGGAGAACCCCGGTCACCGGGATCAGCGTCTTCAGCGGGAAGACGGGCACGCCGGCCGGGCTGAAGATGCTCACCTCCTTGAAGCGGATCGACGCGGCCGCGTATCCCCAGCCGGAGTAGATCCAGGCGCCGACGGCCGGCAGGAAGAACACGATGTACAGCGCCAGGTCCATCGAGGCTTGCATCCGGGGCCGCCAGAACCGGTACACCACGTCGCCGCGCACGTGGCTGTTCCGCGACAGGGCGTAGGCGCCGGCCATCAGGAACAGCGCGCCGTAAGTGATGTAGCTGATGTCGAAGGCCCAGGTGGTCGGCGCGCGGAGGACGTAGCGCACGAACACCTCGTAGCTGACGCTGAACGTCAGCACGAGGATCAGCCAGGCGAAGGCCTTCCCGACCCACGTGCTGAGCGAATCGACGAAGAAGAGAAAGCGCATCATGACCGTGGAGCCCGCAGACGACGTCCCACCGCCCCTCCCTCCACAAGGGTCGGGCGGCGTGGGTCCACGCCGCCCGCCCATGGAAACGCCACCCCTTTGGGTGCTGGAGACGACTTACATCGGAAGCTTGCCGAACTGGTGCTCGTAGGCGACCCGGTAGTCGGCGGCGTTGAGCATTCCGTAGTAGACCACGCGCTTCACCCACGCCTTCTGGGAGTCCATCACTTTCTTCATGAAGACATCCTTGCCGAGCACCTCGATGAGGCCATCCCAGGCTTTGATCTGCGCCTCAAAGACCTCCTTCGGCGTGCGGAGGACGTTGACCTTGTCCTTGCCGATCAGCTCCTGGAGGTCCTTGGAGTAGTAGTCCATGGCCTTCCACTCGTTGGCCGAGGAGACCGCCTCGGCCGCGTACTGGAGGATGGCCTGCTGCTCCTTCGGGAGCGTGTTGAACTTGGTCCGGTTGAACATGATCTCGAAGTACTCGGTCGCCTGATGGTAGCTACCGAGCATGTAGTTCTTGGCCACGTCCTGGGCGCCGAAGCGGCGGTCTGAGGTCGGGTTGTTGAACTCGAAGGCGTCGATCACGCCGCGCTCCATGGCCGGGACGATCTCGCCGCCGGGCAGCTGCGCCACCGAGACACCCATCGCCTGGAACAGGTCGGCCGCCAGGCCCACCGTCCGGTACTTCAGGCCCTTCAGGTCGGCCGCGGCCTTGACCGGCTTCTTGAACCAGCCGAGCGGCTGGGTCGGCATGGGCATGGCGAAGAAGCTCTTGATGTTGACCTTCATGATTTGGGTCTGGAGCTCCTCGAAGAGCTGATAGCCGCCGCCGTTGTGGATCCAGCCCAGCCCCTCGTTCGCGTTGAAACCGAACACCGGGCCGGTGCCGAACAGCGAGGCCGCCTTGTGTTTGCCGTACCAGTAGACGGTCACGGTGTGGGCGGCGTCGATCTGGCCACCGTGCACCCCGTCGAACACCTGAAAGGGATGGACGACGGACCCGCCGACCAGGTAGTCGATCTTGAGCCGTCCGCCGGCCATGTCGTTGACCCGCTTGACGTAGTCCTCGGCCATCTCGTTGAACACGTCGGCCTTGCCCCAGGACCCCTGCATCTTCAGGGTGGTCGTCTGAGCGCGGGAGACCTGCGGGAACGCAATGGTCGCCGCCCCGGTCAAGGCCGCGCCGGTCAGGAACTTGCGCCGGGTCGCGACACGTCCATTCTTCGGCGTCGTCATGGGTTCACTCCTCCGTGGCTGACCCACCGCGGGCCGTGTGGGGTTGGGTGACCACCGGTCGCGGATCGCGCTCGGTGATCTGTCTCGAACGGGAACGGGGTTCGGGCTCTCACGACCTCCATTGGCCGTGTTCTGGGCGCACTCACCGGGTCCATCGCGGTCCCAGCGCGTTCGGGCCTCGTTCCGTCGGGGCGTGGCACCCTCCCCGAAGAAGCCGGGCAGGGCAGTCGAAATAACGGGATAGACTTAGCATTGCTACGGTGGGCGTGTCAACTCCGCTGCCCCCGAGCGTGTCCTGACTTCCGGCATGCCCGCTGGGTTTTTCGACCCCGGACGCCGGCGGCGGCGGGCTCGGCAGGGCGCGCGAAACGGCCGAACAGGAGGAACGTTGGGCCCCACGCATTCCGCGGAGACGAGCCCCGAGCGAGGCCACTTCGCCGCGCTCTGCCGGGAGTTCCTCGCCGGCGAGTACGAGGCTGCCCCCGTCATGGCGAGCGGCCTCGGGCTCACCGAGTTCGACGGGCGGCTCGACGACCTGTCGGAAGCGGCCTTCGACGAGCGGCGGCGGCGGAGCGCCCTCTGGCGGGAGCGGTTCCGGGCGGTGCCCGATGCCGCGCTGGAGCCGGGCGAGCGGATCGACCGGGACTTCGTCGTCTCGATCCTCGCCGGCCGCGAGATCATGGCCGAGTGGCTCCCCTGGCGCCGCCAGCCCGAGGTCTACGTCTCCCCCGGCCTCTACGGCGCCTTCGGCCTGTTCCTTCACCGCCTGCGCCCGGAGGCGGACCTCGTCCGCGACGCGGCGGCGCGCCTCTCCGCCGTGCCGGAGCTGCTCGCCCAGGGCCGGCGCAACCTGGCCGCGGACCTCGTCGCCCCGGTCTTCGTCGACCGCGCCCTCGGCCAGGCCCGCGCGGGGGCCCGCTACGTCCGGGAGCTGCTGCCGGCCGAGGTGCGGGACTCCACCCTGCGGGCGGTCTTGGCCGAGGCCGGCGCCGTCGCGGCGGCGGCTCTGGACGGCTACGTCGGGTTCCTCGAGGACCTCCGGAATCGCGCCACCGGCGACTTCGCCCTCGGCGAGGGGCGCTACGGCCGCCTCCTGCGGGAGAAGGAGCTCGTCCCGCTCGACGCGGGGGCCCTCCGCGAGCGCGGGCGTCGCGAGTACGAGCGGCTCGCCGCCGAGATACGGCAGCTCGCGCGCCAGGCGGGAGGCACCGACGACTGGCCGGCGGTGCTCCGGGACCTGAACCGCGATCACCCCGAGTCGCCCGAAGCGATGCGCCGGACGTACGCGGACTGGACGGAGCGCGCCCGCCGGTTCCTTCGCGATCGCGGGCTCGTCTCCTTCCCGGACGGCGAGGAGTGCCTCGTGGAGCCGTCTCCGCCCTTCCAGCGCCCAGTGCTGGCGGTGGCGTCGTACTCGAGCCCGCCCGCCTTCTCCCCCTCCCGTCTCGGTCACTTCTTCGTCCCCTTCCCCGCCGACGACGCCTCGGCCGAGGAGGTCCGCCAGCGGCTCGAGAACAACAGCCACGCCGGCATCCCCACGACCGCCGTCCACGAGGCGTACCCGGGCCACCACTGGCACTTCGTCACCATGAAGGCGCACCCGAGCCCGGTCCGCCGGACCTTCGGCACCCCGTACTTCAGCGAGGGCTGGGCCCTCTATGCCGAGCACATGATGCGGGAGCAGGGGTTCTTCGAGGATCCCCGTCACGAGCTCAACCAGGTCGAGGCGATGCTCTTCCGCGCGGCGCGGATCGTCGTCGACACGAGCCTCCACGCCGGCGACATGACGCTCGAGGAGGCCCAACGCTTCATGGAGGAGCGAGCGAACCTCACCGCGGGAACGGCGAAGGCCGAGGTCGCGCGTTATGCCGCCTCGCCCACCCAGGCGTCGGCGTACCTGGTCGGCTGTCTCGAGATCCTCGCGATCCGCGAGCGCCACCTGGAGCGCGCCGGGACCGGCGTGGCCGTCCTCCGCGACTTCCACGACCGGCTCGCGGGCAGCGGGCGCCTTCCGCCCGCGCTGGCTGAGCGAGCGCTCGCGACCGAAGCGTGACACGGGCGCGCGGCAACGACGGGCCGCCACTCCGCGAGGGACCCGCGGGAAGCGTGTACACTGACGCGCGAGCGACGCGGGGGCGCCGTCCGGAGGCTCCGAGGCGGCGATCCCCAGTGAGCGGAGGCGGCGGGAACCAATGAGCGCAGCGAAGAGCAGGCGGACGGCCATCGGATTCGACGAGATCGTCGGCAGCGCGGCCGGGCTCCACGACGTCCAGACGGTGGGGGCGGGACCGGCAGGCCGGCTTCCGCTCACGCCGGAGATGCTCCTCGACGGGCCGAGCGGCGATCTCTTCGGCTGGACCCAGAACGCGGGCATGGGGTGGGATCCGCGGGAGCTCGGGCGTCCCCAGTTCCTGATCCTCTCGACCCAGGGCGGCATCCGGGCCCCCGACGGCCAGCCGGTCGCCCTCGGCTATCACACGGGCCACTGGGAGGTGGGCCTCCTGATGGAGGCGGCCGCGAACGAGCTTCGGGGCCTCGAGTGCCTGCCGTTCGCCGGCTTCGTCACCGACCCGTGCGACGGCCGGACCCAGGGCACCGTCGGGATGATGGACAGCCTGCCGTACCGCAACGACGCGGCGCAGGTCTTCCGGCGCCTGATCCGCTCGCTCCCGACGCGCCGCGGGGTCCTCGGAATAGCCACGTGCGACAAGGGCCTCCCCGCGATGATGATGGCGCTCGCCGCGATGCGGGACCTGCCGTGCGTCCTCGTCCCGGGCGGGGTGACGCTGCCGGCGAAAGACGCGGAGGACGCGGGCACCGTGCAGTCCATCGGCGCGCGCTTCGCCCACGGCGAGATCACGCTCGAGCGTGCAGCGGACATGGGCTGCCGGGCCTGCGGCTCGGCGGGTGGGGGGTGCCAGTTTCTCGGCACCGCGGCGACGTCCCAGGTCGTCGGCGAGGCGCTGGGTTTGTCACTCCCCCACTCGGCCCTCGCGCCGTCGGGGCAGCCGATCTGGCTGGACGCCGCCCGGCGCTCGGCCCGCGCCCTGGTTGGCCTGGAGACACGCGGGCTCACCACACGGGACATCCTGACCGACGCGGCGGTGAAGAACGCCATGGTGGTCCACGCCGCCTTCGGCGGATCCACGAACCTCCTCCTCCACGTCACGGCGATCGCCCACGCGGCGGGACTCCGGCGCCCCAGGATCGACGACTGGACCGAGGTGAACCGCCGTGTCCCGCGAATCGTCGACGTGCTGCCCAACGGACCGCGCTATCACCCGACGGTGCGCGTGTTCATGGCCGGGGGCGTGCCGGAGGTGATGCTCCACCTCCGGCGCCTCGGCCTGCTCGAGCTCGGCTGCCTCACCGCCGCCGGCGAGACGCTCGGGCGGTCCCTGGACTGGTGGGAGGGCTCCGAGCGCCGGCGCGTCCTGCGCGAGCGCCTGCAGGCGCAGGACGGCGTCGATCCCGACGACGTGATCATGTCGCCCGAGCAGGCGCGAGCCCGGGGGCTGACGAGCACGATCACGTTCCCGCGCGGCAACCTCGCCCCCGAGGGCTCGGTGATCAAGAGCACCGCCATCGACCCGTCCGTGGTGGACGCGGACGGCGTCTACCGGAAGACCGGCCCCGCGCGCGTGTTCACGACCGAGCGCGCGGCGATCGCCGCGATCAAGAGCACGGGCCCCGAGCGCGTGAAGGCGGGCGACGTGCTGGTGCTGATCTGCCGGGGCCCCCTCGGCACCGGCATGGAGGAGATCTACCAGATCACGGCCGCGCTCAAGCATCTCTCCTTCGGCAAGCACATCGCGGTGGTCACCGACGCCCGCTTCTCGGGCGTGTCCACGGGGGCGTGCGTCGGCCACGTCGGGCCCGAGGCGCTGGCCGGCGGCCCGATCGGCAAGCTCGTCGAGGGCGACCGGGTCCGGATCGTGATCGACCGCAACCGGCTCGAGGGTGCGATCGACCTCGTTGGCGACCGCGATCGGGAGTTCGGCCCCGAGGAGGGAACCCGCGTGCTGGCCGGTCGCCCGCCCCGCCCGGACCTCGCCCCGGATCCCGATCTCCCGCCGGACACCCGGCTCTGGGCCGCGCTCCAGGCGACCGGCGGCGGCACATGGGGCGGGTGCGTGTACGACGTCGACGCGATCGTGGCCGCGCTCGAGCGCGGCGCGCGCTGACGCGCCGCACGGCATCTCGCCCGCCTGGATCTCGATTCGCCCCCGGCCCGTGAAGAGCCACTCGTGGCGCGGCGTAGTTCTTCTCGGCGCGCTCACCATCCTCTGGGGCAGCAACTGGCCGGCGATGAAGCTCGCCCTCCGGGAGCTCGACCCGTGGACGTTCCGGACGGTCTGCCTCCTGGTGGGCGGCGGCGGCCTCCTCGGCTTGGTCCGCGCGGGAGGACACAGCCTGCGTGTGCCGCGCGCCGAGCGGTGGCCGCTCGCCCTGATCGCTCTCTTCAACATCACCGGGTGGCACATCTGCTCGGCGTACGGGCTCACGCTGGTCCACGCGGGGCGGGCGGCGATCATCGCCTACACGATGCCGCTCTGGACCGTCATCTTCGGGCGCCTCCTGATCGGCGAGCGCATCACCCCGTCCCGGCTGGCGGCGCTCGGCCTCGGGCTCTCCGGGATGGCCGTCCTCGTGACCCCCGACCTGGCCGCCATTCGGGCGGCGCCGGCCGGTGCCCTCCTGGTGCTCGGCGCGGCGGTGTCCTGGGCAATCGGCACCGTGCTGACCAAGGCGCGCCGCTGGACGGTCCCCACGGCGGTCCTGACCGGCTGGCAGCTCCTCCTCGGGGCCGTGCCGATCGTGCTCGGCGCCGCGATCCGGTGGTCCGGAGCCGGCGGCGTGCCGCTCGGCGGAGTCGGCGGCCTCTCGGCCCCTGCCCTCCTCGGCACCGCGTACGCCACGTTCGTGGGCGTGATCTTCTGCCACTGGGCGTGGTTCCGGATCGTGGCGATCCTCCCCGCGGCAGTCGCGGCGATCGGCACCCTCGGCGTCCCCATCGTGGGACTCCTGACGAGCGCGCTGGTCCTCGGCGAGCCGATCGGGGCAATCGAGCTCGTCGCGCTCGTGCTCGTCGTCGGCGCGCTGGGCATTCTGGTCGGAGGACTGGCGAGCGCGAGGACCGAGTCGCTCCCCGGGGCAAAGGCGGTCTCGAAGGTCAGGCGAGGGTCATGAGGTGGCCGGGATCCGCCAAGGTTCGAACCGCGCTCCGGCGCCGGTCGCCACCCGGATCCCCCTTGCCGCCCCGGGACGCGTCGACTATCCTGGGCGCGCGCTCGGCACCGGGCGTGCGGATCCCTCTACGGTCACGATGCCAGACGCCATGTCAGAGCCCCCCGCCGCACGCCTCGCCCACATCGGTGGGTCCGGGACGTGGGCGTTTCCCTACCCCGATGGCACGCTGGTCGATCATCCGCACCTCGCGATCGAGGTCGTGGAGCCGGACCTGCGATTCGCGACGCCGTACGGCCCGTCTCCCGCGTTCCGGCTCTGCCGGCTGACGGACCGCCGCTCGGGCCGGTCGACGGACTACCTCTACGTCTGGATGCACGGCATCGACCCGGAGAACCGATCGGACGCGCCGGGGAACAGCGTGCGGGCCAGCGAGCGGGTCTTCGACGTCCTGGGCCGAGCCGGGGTCCGCCGCGTGATCGTCGACAACAGCACGGGCGGCGTCGCCGAGGACCTCGGCCCCTGGGACCTGGCCGTCGTGGGCGACGTCCTCGACCTCTCCGGCACCGTGCCGCGCCCGGTCTCGCCGGGACTCATCCGGTTCCGCGAGCCTCTGTGCCACCGGCTCGGCCGGGTCTTGCAGAAAGCCGCCCAGGGCGGCCTGCCGCGCCTCGCGGCCCTGGCCGGGAACGGTGTGAGTCCCAAGGTCAAGCCCGGTGCCCTCTACGTCCACACCCCCGGCCCCTGGTTCGAGACTCCGACGGAGGACCATCTCTACCGGCGGCTCGGCCTGGACCTCGTGGGCAAGACCGCCGGTCCCGAGTTCCGCCTGGCTCGCATGTACGGCATGTGTCTCGGCATCCTCTCGATCGTCGTGAACCCTGCCGAGGGACTCGGAGAGTTCGAGCACGGCGATCTCCGCGCGATCTACCGCCGGTGCGGGCCGGCCATGGCCCGGATGGTGATCGAGGCCCTGGCCGACGCCGCCGCCGAGCCCGACCGCGCCGGAGACTGCCACTGCGGCGACGATCGCAGCGGATCACTGTTCCGGGAGTTCGCCCCTCACGCCCGCTATGGAGGAGATCGTCGCGATGGCTAGCTACCGCGCCCTGCTCCCGCTCGTCCTCGTGCTCCTCGTCGCCCCCGCCTGGGTGGCGCCGTCCCCGGCGGCGGCTCAGGCACAGGCGCCACAGATGGACGTCCGCACGCAGCTCGGCTGGCTCCGGAACGGAGAGTTCGCGCCGGTCATGGTCGCCGAGGCCAAGGGCTTCTTCGCCGAGGAGGGCATCCGGCACCGAATCATGGACGGGGGTCCGGGCAAGAACCCCGTGCCCATCGTGGGCGCGGGCCAGGCGACCTTCGGGATCACGGCCGGCGGCAACAACGTCTTCCAGGCCCGGCTCGCCAAGGACCCGGTCGACGTCGTGGCAGTGGGCACGCTGCTTCAGAAGGGACCCTACAGCTACATCACCCTCGGCAACGCGACCGACCCCGACCCCAAGCCGAAGGACCTCGAAGGCAAGACCCTCGGAATGCAGTCCGACGGCGAAATCTTTTTCAAGGCGCTCGCCAAGAAGCACGGCGTGGATCCCGCGAAGGTGAAGGTGGAAGTCGTTCAGGCCAACGCGGAGCCGCTCCTGGTCGGCCGGGTCGACTTCTTCACCGGCTGGGTCACCAACCAGCCGTATCTGATCGAGCAGGAGATCGCCAAGCCGGACGCGGCGCCGCGTCTCAAGGGAAAGACCTGGAAGGCCATGCGGTACGCCGACTATGGCATCACGAGCTACTCCGACGTGATCTTCGCCACCGGCAAGACCGTCCGCGAGAACCCCGACCTGGTCCGGCGCTACCTGCGCGCCCTCGCCCGCGGGATGCAGTACATCCTCGATCACCCGGAGGAGACCGTGCAGATGGTGGCGAGCTTCCCGGATCAGGTCGAGAAGGCGGACAAGCTCGCCTGGCGCTGGAGGATCCAGAACGCGCTCTTCACCAGCGAGGAGACCAAGAAGAACGGGCTCCTCTGGATGAATCCCAAGGTCTGGGACGAGATGATGGCCTTCTACAAGGAGTACGATCAGATCCCGCGCGTCGTCCCGGCGGACGAGATGATGACGAACGGGTTCAACCCAGGCATCAAGCGCTGACCGGGGTACACGCGGCAGGACGCCCGGCCGGACGTCTTGCCGCGCCCCTTGGCACCGACGGCCGGTCGACCGTAGCCTGATCCCGTGCTGCCGATCTCGATCCGTGGGGTCTCCCGCCGGTTCGGCGAGACGCTCGCGCTGGATCGGATGGACCTGGAAATCGGCGCCGGCGAGTTCGTGGCCCTCGTCGGTCCGTCCGGCTGCGGCAAGACGACCCTTCTCCGCATCGTGGCCGATCTCGAGTCGCCCTCGACCGGCGAGGTCTGGATCGGCCCGGAGCCGGCCGGCGCGGCACGGCGGCAGCGTCTCCTCGGCCTCGTGTCGCAGCGGCCCGCGGTGCTGCCATGGAAGCGCGCCGTGGACGACGTGGTCTTCACCCAGCGCATCGCCCGGCGGGCAGGGTTTCCCGCGGGGGACCTCCTCCGGGACTTCGGGCTCGGAGGTCACGAGGGGAAGCGCCCCCACCACCTCTCGGGAGGGATGCTCCAGCGGGTCAACATCGCGAGCGCGCTGGCACACGATCCGCCGCTCCTGCTGATGGACGAGCCCTTCTCGGCCCTCGACGAGATGAAGCGGGAGGAGCTCGGCGAGTGGCTCGGCCAGGAGCTCGGGCGACGCCCCAAGACGGTCCTCTTCGTGACGCACAACATCGACGAGGCGGTGCTTCTGGCGGACCGCGTGCTGGTCTTCTCCCCAGCCCCGGGGCGCGTACTCGAGCTGGTCTCGGTCCCGGCTGCACGCCCCCGCGGGTCCGAGTTCCGGCGGCATCCGGGATTCATCGAGACCACCGCCCACATCCGGCGGCTCCTGTTCCGGCCCGCCGGGACCGGCGCGGGGGCCGCGCGGTGACACGGGTCCTCGGCCGGATCCTGGTTCAGGTCGTGACGCCGCTCGTCTCGATCCTCGCCCTCTGGTACCTCGCGATCCTGACCACCGGCCTGCCCGCCTTCGTGATCCCGCGGCCCGAGCGGGTCCTGGAGGCGCTGGTTGCCGACCGGGGGTTGATCACGTATCACCTGATCGAGACGCTGAAGGCGGCGGCGGTGGGGTACGTGCTCGCCAACGTCGTGGGAATCGGGCTCGCCGCGCTCTTGGTCGCGCTCCCCGTCGCACGCCAGGTCGTCATGCCGGCGGCGATCACGCTCCGCAACGTGCCCTACGTGGCCCTGGTCACGGTGCTGTCGCTGGCGCTCGGCGATACGCTCGGCTCCAAGGTCGCGATCGTCGCGCTGGCAGGCTTTTTCCCGGTGCTGGTCAACACGTATCGGGGCCTCCTCGCCACCGATCCCGTTGTCCTGGACCGCATGCGCGTCCTCAGCGCGAGCCCCTTCGAGATCTTCCTGCACGTGCGCCTGCCCTACGCGCTCCCCCATCTCGTGTCGGCACAGGAGATCACCGCCAGCGGCAGCATCATCGTGGCCATCGCCGCGGAGTGGATGATCTCGGGCTCGGGGCTCGGCTACGTCATCAACCGGGCCATGCAGCAGTACCGTGGCGATCAGGTCTACGCGGTGGCGCTCCTGGCGGCGCTTCTGTCCTTCCTCGTCTACTCCCTGGTCCACGTCGCGGGGCGGCGCCTCGACTGGCAGGGCGCCGCGCGTGACCGCGTGTGACCGCGCCTGAGCGCCCGGTGGCCAGCCCGGCTCAGAAACCGTCGCCGCCGGGCCCCCGGATCGCCGCCCCGTCGAGCGGCTGGGGGCTGGTCACCGTGATCGCGGCCGGGGTCGTGGCCGTCGCGGCCATCGCGGCAGCGACCGGCGTCCTACCGGGCGAGGCGGCCCTGCGTGCCGCGGTGCGAGGAGTCTCGTCCGCCGAGATGAGACGGCTCGCCCGCGTCATACGCCCCCTGGGCACGTGGTGGGGGCTGGTCCCCGGAGTCCTGCTGCTCCTCGCCGCCTCCCGCCACGCCCGCCGACGGTGGTGGCTGTGGGGCTCAGTCCTCATCGTGGCGCCCCTCATCGGCGAAGCGCTGCAGGAGCTCGTCGGCCGGCTCCGGCCCCAGGGCTCGGCGCTCGGCTTTCCGAGCGGACACGCGACCGCCGTCTCGGCCTTCTCGGTCGCGACGATCTACCTGATCGACCGCTCCAGCCTGCCCCGCGCCGCCCGGCTCGCCATCGTTGTGGGGCTCGGCCTCTTGACCCTCGCGATGGGTCTCTCCCGGATGGTGCTGGACGCGCACTGGCCCCTGGACGTGGTAGCCGGGTTCGCGCTGGGCGCCGCCGGCGCCGCGGGGGCCGCCTGGTGGGACGCCTCCCACCCGCCCGCGTCACCTCGGGAAGAGGATCGGCGACTCTCCGGATAGTGGGCCATGCGCGTGTCGGTCATCATGTGCGTGTACGAAGGCGATCGGCCGGGACCGCTGTCCGACGCCGTGGACAGCATCCTGGCACAGACCCACGGCAATCTCCTGCTGAGGATCTTCGTCGACGGGCCGGTGAGCGCCGGCACGCGGTCATACCTCGAGGGCCTGGCCGACTCGCGGGTGCGTCTGTCGTTCAGCGAGACGAACCAAGGCCTGGCGGCAGGGCTGAACCGGCTCATCGACGATTCGCTCCGCGATGGATGTGCGATCATCGCGCGAATGGACGCCGACGACATCAGCTACCGCGATCGGCTGGAGAAGCAGCTGGCGTTCCTGAAGAGCCACCCCGAGGTCGCGGTGCTCGGCGCCGGTTGCCTCGAGTTCGACGAGGACAGCGGACAAGAGTTCCTCAAGCTCCTGCCGACGGACGACCGCACGCTGAAGCGGGAGCTCGTCAAGCGTACTCCGTTCGTCCATCCTCTCGTGATGTTCAGGGCGGAGGTCTTCGCGGGCGGGACACGCTACCGATTTCACAGGATCGAAGACATCAACCTCTGGGTGGACCTGGCCCGGTACGGCTGGAGGTTCGGGAACTTGCCCGAGCCGCTGCTCCGGTACCGGGTCTCGAACGCTCTCTTCCACCGGCGGGCCACCTGGGACAGGGCGATCGGCGAGCTCCGCGTTCGGATCCGGGCGATGAACGAGCTCTGCATGATCTCGCCGGGCAACGTCGCGTGGACCGGCGCGTATCTCGCCTTGCGGGTCCTCCCGGTCGCGCTGGTCAGGGAGGCGTACCGGTACCTCCGGCCTCGAAGCGCTCGCCAGTGAGCGCGCCGGGACCCGGGGCACGGTCCGTCCCGAACGGCCGGGCGGGACCACTCGGGTGACCCCGCATCCGGTCCGTCCGGCCGCGGCGCGAACGAATCAGCGCGCCGGGGGGAACTCGACCTCGCTCCGTGACCGGGGACATCCGAAGCTCCCGGTCATCCCCTTTCTCGTGACGTCCGCGGAGACCTTCACGACGCTCCGGTCCTCGCCCGCGACATGTCCGCCGGGGTTGCACGCGAAGGTCACGTCGAACGGCGCGCCGTTGATGGCGCCGAAAACCCGGTACGTGTACGTGGTGGCCACCGTCGGGTAGAAGACCGCGTCGTACCGGCCGGGCGCGCGGAACCGGGGCTCGAGCTCGAACACGCGCGCGTGCGGGCCCGCCTTGACCTCGACCTTCAGGGTCTTCTCCAGTCCCTCCACCGGCTTCGCCTTCTCCGATCGGGAGTCCATCGGGTTCGCGGGATCGGGAACGAGCACGGTCAGGTCGACCCCGCTCTTGTCGCCGGTGAACACCGGCTCGTCGAGCGAGCCCACCACGAGGAGGTAGTCGGCGGGGCCGACCTGGAACAGCTGGCGCTGGTGCGCGAAGGCCGGTCCCGCGAGCGCGACCAGGGTCACGATCGTGAGAAGGGTCCAGCGAAGGGCCGATCGAACGTCCATGGGGTCACCTCGTGGCCGGCGGAACCGCCGGCTGTTCGGGGGTATCGGTCAGGAGACGCCGGGCGATGCACAGCCGGCGCCGGCTCCTCAGGAAGAGCGGCAACGCGATCGCGGCCGTGACGAGAAGAGCCCAACCCGTGACGCGGTCGAAGGGAAGAACGCGGCGGACCGGCGGCCCCGTCGGCTCCGCGTGGGCGTGGGTCGCGGCATCGCCCGGAACGACCAGCTCGAACCGGTCGTTCACGTCGTACGCCCCCGACCGCTGGACGACGACGCGCCCGGTCCAGCGCCCGACAAGACCGAGCACGGCGGCCGGGGCGACGAACTCCCCGGGCGCCGCGCGGTCGAGCTGAAACGTGACCGCGCCGACGCTCGCGTCGACCGGGGTCACCTGGACCATGGCGGCGGTCGCGTCCCCGAGGGGACGCCCGGCAGGATCGGTCACGGTCAGGCGGATCGTGTTCGGGCCGGGCCGGAGGGGTGCGATCTCGAGCCGGACGCGGGCCTCGTCGAGCGCTCGCTCGTGGCGAAAGGCGGTGGCCGGCGGCCGGTCATCCTGCGTTGGCGACCTTGGCGAGGTTGGCGGCGCCAGTGACGGGACCGGCGGCGCAGTGACGCCGAGAACCCCAGCCAGGGCGAGCGCGACCAGGCCCAGGGCGGCCTCGAGCCGGATGGTCCTCCGGAACCTCGGCACGGACTCGGGGGCCGCGTCCTCGCGCCGGATCGCACGCAGGAGCGACGGTGCGACCCGGCCCTGGTGCCAGGCGCCGAGCCCGAGCATCGCCAGGAAGACGGTGAGCTTCGCGGCGAGCCATCGGCCGTACGCCGTGCCGACGAGCTCGCCCCACGTCTCGAGGTGAAAGCGCGCCAGGATGAGGCCGCTCACCGCCAGCACCCCGACCGCCAGCGCCGCGAGACCGGAGAACGCCGGGATCGCGAGCGCCAGGCGCCGGGCCTCGTGGGTCGAGCTCACCGCCCCGGTGCGCCAGAAGACGGTGGCGAATCCCAGCAGTCCGCCGGCCCAGGTTGCCATCGCGACGAGGTGAAGCGCCTCGGCTCCGAGGACCTGCCACCTGCCCTCGCCGGCCGCCGCCGCATGGCTCACGAGTCCGCCCGTCGTCACGAGAGCCGCCGCCAACCCCACTCGAACCGACCAGCGCCCGCGGCTGGCCCGTCCGTCGGACGCGGAGCGCCACCCGATTGCGGCCAGGGCCAGGAACAAGCCCGCCCGGGTGAGCCACACGCGGCCCGGCGGCGCGGCCAGGAGTGTGCCGAGCGTTCCCGCCAGCGAGCGCGGACCGGCGAGCTCGTGCGCCTGGATGACGAGATCCAGCGTCCCCCCGACCGCCACGATGGCGCCTCCCAGAATCTCCATGCCGGTCGATCGTCCGGCAACTCCGAGGCCGAGCACCGGGCCCGCGACGACGGCGCCCAGGAGCAGGGCGCCGCCAAGGGCGACCATCCAGCGCGACAGCGGCCTCCATCCCACTCCGCTCCGAACGGCGGGCTTGGATTCCGCGGCCGCCGCCCCGGCCATGCCGATCGTGAAGACGTGGGCGCCGTGGGTCACGTGTCCGTCGTCCGCGGACAGGACACGCCAGGACACCGTATAGGCGCCGGGCGAGAGGGGTGGGAGTGCCACGCGATACCGCCATGGATTGCCGGGATCCACGGTGGCGTCGCCTCTGTCGACGCGCTGGCCGAGGGTGTCGAGCACCTCGAGCGTGCTGACCCGCGCCTCGACGCGCTCGCTGAACCGGATCACCACCTCCCGCGGCGTCTCGGCGAGCACGGCGTTCGGCGGAGGGTCCATCGTGGCCGGAACGGCGTGGGCCTCGGCGGACCCGGCCGACGACGTGACTCCCAGAAGCAACCCCGCCGCCGCTGCCCGCCGCCATCCTTGCCGGTTGGCGCGCCGCGGAGAGCCGCCCTGGTCAGAGGCCGCGCGCAGGACGCAGGACGGCGTGAGGGCAAGCGTCCGAAGCGGCCAGTCTCGGCGATATGACCAGTGTGTGATCTTCTCACTCCCTCTAGGAGACTCGGGGAGGGCGCGGATGCGAGCGCACCCTGTCCCCCGGGGTCAGGGAAACGGGAACCTGCCGGGGAAGGGAGTGCTTACGCGGGGGGAGCGCGCCCGCGAGCCGCGGGGGCGAGGAACGTCGGAGACGTCGCGGCCAGCGGCGCATGGGCGAGAGCGGCACTGATCGTGACCGGCGTGGAATCGATCGCGCCCGACGCCATCTGGCTTCGCTCGGCAGTCTGGAGCGCCTCACAGGCGGCGCCCTGGTCCGCGTCCAGGCTGTGATGGACCAGATGCGGCGTCGTCTCGAGAACGAAGCCGAGGACCAGCGCGGCGGTGGTCGTCGCGATCGTGGTCCGGCGATCCCGTCGCCACGCGCCCCACAGGCCCGCGAGCCCGAGCCCAACGATCAGGATGCCGATGCCGTCGGCGGCGCCCATTCCGAAGCGCTCGACGGAAGGCGGGTCCGGAATCCGGTCGCGCCGGGGGGTGGAGTCCGGCGGGCCCGTCGACTCCGTCGGGACCGGGACCGGGACGACCCCAACCTGATCGCTGCGGGGATCCGGTCTGGGGAACTCGTGAGCCCTGGCAGGGGCGACGGCGAGAGCCAGCACGAGGAGTGTCGCGAGCCCGAGCATCAGGCGCTGCACGGGCTCACCTTAGCACCGGGCCCATGCGGGGTACAACGCGCACCCCGACACGGCGGCCGGGGAACGGCGGACGCGGAGGGGGCTAGAAGAGCCGACGGAGGCGGTCGGCGATCTCGGCCGGGCCCACGCTGGACGGGAAGATCAAGTCCGCGCCGGCTCGCGCCGCGGCGCCACCGGCTCGGGCTGCCGCGTCCGCGACGAGAACGAACGGGACCTTCTCGACGACCGGGTCTCGGCGCAGTGCGGCACAGAGCTCGAGGAGGTCCATGTCAGGAACCGTGCCCGCGACCACGATGAGGTCGGGCCGCTGGGCGTCGAGATGCGCGAGCGCCCCGGCCGCATCGTCGACCTTCACGACCTCGTAGCCGGCGCGCTCGAGCGCCCGCTTCATGGTCGGCCCGCGACGCGGCGCCGGCCGCTCGGAGCCCGGTGCCTGCTCCGGGACTGCCTCTTCGCCTACCAATAGCAATGTGCTCATGGTCGATGCCGTCACCCCAGAATGCGAAGGGCGTGCCAGTGCCGAAGGACAGCCATGCCGGCCCACTCACGCGGAAACCGCCCAAGAAAATCAGGCTTTGGCACGTCGGGCAGGTACCCGCTCGTGTCAAAGTTCGCCATGGGGGTGACCTTCGACGTCAGAGACGGCCGTGTGGGCCGCGGATGGGCGGGGTCCGGCCGGGGTTGACTTCTCCGGTCCCGCCTTCCACGCTCTAGCGCGTGAGGCCGGCGCTGCGTCCGCTCTCGTCGGGTCGCGAGCGATGAGCCCCGGTCAGAACGGCTGCCTCTGCGGGCTCGACCCGAGCGTGCCGTACGAGGGGCCCCGCGCGATGATCGCCACGCTGGGCGGGAGCCCCACCTGGGGCCTCGGGGATCGCTTTCACGAGCTGGCGGCGGCACAGGGTCACGCGCGGCTCGGCCTCCATCGCCCACTCACGCCCTACGGCCCCGGCCCGGAGGTCGAGCACTATCGGTCGCCCGGGGGGCGCGAGTTCCTCCGGATCCCGACGTACGGCCAGGTCGTGGACGAGGATCCTCTGCTCCGCGGGAGCGAGTGGAAGACGTTCTGGATCCTCTGGCAGGCGGGCGTGCGGGTTCTCCTGGTCGGCGGCACGAGCGGGAGCTGCGACTGGCGGCGGGGGCCGGGCGACGAGGAGGCCGTCCGTCCGGGGGACCTCGTCCTGCCGCGGAGCTACCTGCCGCGCGACACGATGCCGACGGGGCTGCCGGGCACCGAGCTCGAGTTCTGCCTGCCGCGACAGGTCGCGATCATGGACGATCCGTTCTGCCCGGCGCTCGCCGAGGCGATCCGCGAGGAGGCTCGCCGCGTCCCGGGAGCCTCCTTCCGGCGGATTCATGGCCCCGAGTCGGGCGTCGTGCTCAACCGATGGCTCGCGGGCAACGGATTCGAGTCGCTCGCCAGCTGCCGCGAGCTGGAGCTCTACGGGCGCCTGACCGGGATGCCCGTCATCACCGGCGACTGCGTGAGCCCGGTGCTGGCCCGGGTCTGCGGGATGCATCTCGGGTACTACCATGTCGTCGCGAACTGGGGGACCGGGCTCGAACCCGAGGATCCCACGATCCTGCTGAACCGGCTGTACCTGGAAACGCTCCCCCGCGTGGCGGCGACCCTCGAGCTGGCGCTGCTCGACCGCCTCGGCGAGCCCGGCGCGTGTCGCTGCCGGGCGCTCCTTCGCCCGCGCCCCCCGGAGTACGCGCGGGCGCTCTCGCCGAAGCCGTGAGCCGGCGCGCGCGCGACGGAGCGGGTTGGTAGGACCCGTCGAAGCCCGGCCACCGGCTGGCGGGCCGCCGATGCCCGTGCCGCCCGCCCTGCAGGGGCTCCGGCCCCTGGCGGTCCTCCTTCTCGCCGCGCTCGTCCTCTTCACCGCGCGGATCGGTGACCTGAGCCTCCCGTCGCTGGAGGACGCGTTCTACGCGCGGGAGGCGGTCGAGATGGCGCGAGCGGGCCGCGTCTACACGGTCACCTGGAACGGCATCCCCACCCACCAGCATCCGCCCCTTCACCTGTGGCTCGTGGCGCTGACCTTCTCCGCGCTGGGAGAGCGGGATCTCGCCGCGCGTCTGCCCACGGTGCTGCTCGCTCTCGGCACGCTGGCGCTGACCTGGCGGATCGGCGTCCTGACGGTCGGGCACGCGGCCGCCGTCGTCGGAACGGCCTGTCTCCTCGCCACGCCGATCTTCGTCGACAACGCGCGGAGCCTCATGATGGAGGTCCCCCTCACCTTCTGGATCGCCGCGACCGTGTGGGTGTACCTGGAGGCGCGAGGGCGGCCACGGTGGCACGTCGCGCTGGCGATTCCGCTCGGCGCCGCCATCCTGACGAAGAGCGTGCTCGGCCTGCTCCCCCTCCTGGCGATCGCCGGCGCTCTCGCCAGCGAGGAGCTGCGCGCTCCTCTCCGGCGCCCGTGGGTGTGGATCGGCGTGGCGCTCGGACTGGCGCTCGGCGCTTCTTGGCCCGTTCACCAGTGGTGGACCCAGGGACCGGACGCCGTGGCATCGCATTTCCTCGGCCACGTGGTCCGACGATCGATGCGCGACTTCGGGCTCGGCGTGCTCCGCGAGTATCCCCTGATCCTCCTGAAGTTCTACCAGCCGATCATTCTGCCCGGCCTCGTCGGCCTCTGGCTCCTTCTCCGGCGGCCCGGGTCCCTCCGGGGCCGGGGGGCCGTCCTCGCGGCCTGGATCGTTCTCCCCCTGGTCCTCTACAGCCTGGGGTCTTTCCGCACGCCGAGATTCGTCTTCCCGATCCTGCCGGCCCTGGCGCTCGCGGCCGGCCACGCACTGGTCGTGGTCGTCCCGCGGGCCGCCGCGCTCTTCGCGACTCTCGTCGTGCCGGCCGCCGCGGTGGCCGTCGCCTTCCTGTTCTGGTGGAGCCCGTCACTCCTCACGCGAGATGCCAACGCCGCCTTCAAGCAAAACGCGGCGACGATCCGGGAGCTGGCTCCCCGGCGCGAGTCCGTGCCGTACCTGGGCAATCACTACTGGGCGTCCGCGAGCCCCCTCCTCTACTACGCGGAGCGCCACCTGGCGGTCTCGAGCCCATCAGGGGCCGAGGCGGTCCGGGCGGCTCAACGCCACCGGGGCCGGCTCCTCCTGGTGACACGGCGACGCCTGCCCGACGTGGCCGCGGTCGGTGTCCCGCACCGCGTCGTCGTGGAGAGCCGCGACTGGGTGCTGCTGCGCGTCCCTCGCGAGGGGGAGCCCGACGCGTGACGCGGAGCACGCCCGGCGCCGGCCGTGGGTCCGGGCGGATGCCCGCGGGCGAGGCAGGGCCGGTGCAGGGCCGCCAGCGTCAGGGATTCTGGAAGCAGTAGACCGTGTAGTCGATGTCGCCGGGCGAGCGTCCGAGGCGCTCGAGCAGCAACCCCGTCTCGGCCCGGTGCGCCGTGCCGTGGTTCACCAGGTGTGTGATCGCCTGGGCCAGCGCGATCTCACGCGCGTTCCCCCGGAGGTCCGTGTAGCGCACCGGTCGCTCGATATCGCGGTCGGACAGCTCCGCGAGGTGGTCACGAACGGCCGCGTGTGTCTCGGCGTACGCCTCGCGCCACGGCACGGCGATCGGCTCGTCGTAGCGCGGCGTCTCGCCCTTCCAGCGGGCGAGCCACACGCGCTGCGCCAAGAGCGTGTGGCGGAGGTTCGCGGCGAGCGTGCCGAAGTAGGCCTCACGGGGCCGGGCGAGCTCCTCGTCCGGCATGCCTTCGACCGCGGCCAGGATCCGTTCGTCGGCCCACCGGTTGTACGCGACCAATCGACGTAGCTGTCTCGAGTCCGCCATGGGGTTCCTCCGCCGGGAGAGCGTAACACGCCCGCCGGCGACGCTGGTGGCGCGCGATCGCCGCGTGGCGGCGCGCCCGCGCCTGTGGCAGTATTCGACGGTCAGGACGCGCCGCGCCAACGGCGCCCCAACGGCGCGGTCGATGCCAGGCGGAGCCACGAGCGCGACACGAGGAGCCCGATGAAGATCACCGAGGTCCGCACGATCCCGCTCTCCGGCGGGACCCACGACACTGGCTGGCCGGGCGGCAAGGAGCCCGACGAGCAGATGAACACGCTCGTCGAGGTCAGGACCGACGAGGGCCTCGGGGGGATCGGGAGCTGCTTCACGAGCCAGGCCCTCGTCGAGGCCGCGCTCCAGCTCCTCCGGCCGATGCTGATCGGCGAGACAGGCCTCGAGGCCGAGCGGGTCGCCGAGAAGCTCCGCCAGATGACCTTCTGGCAGGGGCGCGGGGGCGCCGTCGAGCACGCCATCAGCGGCATCGACATCGCGCTGTGGGACCTCCAGGGCCACGCGCTCGGCCAGCCCGTCTCGCGGCTCCTCGGCGGCAACTACCGGGACCGCATCAAGCCCTACGCGTCGATCCTGTTCGACGACCCGCCGGTTCTCCGGGACAAGCTTCTCGTCCAGGTCGGCCGGGGGTTCCGGGCGATCAAGATGGGCTGGCGACCGTTCGGTCGCGTGAGCCGGAAGCTCGACGAGCTCCTCGTCAGGACCGCGCGCGAGGCGGTCGGCGACGACGTCGAGCTCATGGTCGACGCCGGCGGGAGCGAGCAGTTCTGGCCCCATGGCGTCGCGTGGGCGCGCGAGACGGCCCGCATGCTGGGCGAATACGGCGTGGTCTGGTTCGAGGAGGCGCTCCGCCCCGACGACGTGGCGGGATTCCGGGAACTGCGCCAGACTTCGCCCGTCCTCATCGCGACCGGAGAGGTCCTCACCCGCCGCCAGGCCTTCCAGCCCTTCATCACCGAGCGCGCGGTCGACGTGATCCAGCCGGACGCCACCAAGTGCGGCGGGCTGTCGGAGTCCCGGCGCATCGGCTGGATGGCCCACGACCACGGCGTCCTCCTCGTCCCGCACGGCTGGAACACCGGCATCGGCGTGGCCGCGGACCTGGCGCTCTCCGCCGCGATGCCGGTCGCGCGCTGGGTCGAGTACCAGACCGGCGTCCCGTACATCGAGGACATCATCGACCCGCCGTTCCGGCTCGACGCGGACGGGATGCTCCGGATCCCCACGGGTCCCGGCCTCGGCGTCCGGCTGAACCGGGAGGCGCTCGCCCGGTACACCCGATGACGATCCGATCCCACGCCGGCCGGGGCACGTGCGCCCGGGGGCTCGCGGCGGCGCTGCTCCTCCTGCTGGCCACCGGGTGCGCGGGCACCGGGCCGACGATCGAGCCCGCCCCGGGCACCCAGCCCCTGATCCGGAGCGAGCTCTTCTTCGGACGGCTCAAGCCCGACGGGAGCGTCGTGACCGACGCGGAGTGGCGTGGCTTCGTGGCGGAGCACGTCACGGTCCGCTTTCCCGACGGTTTCACCGTGATCGACGCGCTGGGCCAGTATCGCGGCCGCGACGGACAGATCAAGGAGGAGCCGACGAAGGTGCTCCTGATCGTCCACGGGCCCGAGCCGCGGCTGCGCGGGGCGATCCAGGAGCTCCGTGACCTCTACCGCCGTCTGTTCCAGCAGGAGTCGGTGCTCCTGATCGAGAGCGTCACCCGCGCCGGCTTCTGAAGGAGCTGCTGTGACCTCCGGACATCCGCCCGAGCGCCCGGACGTTCTCCCGTCGCCCCCCCGGGCCGGGGCAGCCTCCGGCGACGATACCGGCCCGTTCCGGCCGCCGTGGTGGGGCAAGAACGGCCACGTCCAGACGATCTGGGGCCCGCTCTTCCGGCCGAACCGGCTCCCGCTCCGACGCGAGCGGCTGTCGACGCCCGACGGCGACTTCGTGGACCTCGACTGGCTGGACGGTAACGGGCTCGCGGAGGACGCGCCTTGTCTGCTCGTGCTTCACGGCCTCGAGGGCTCGTCCCGGTCCCACTATGTCTGCGGGCTCCTCCGGGCCGGGCGCGCCGCAGGCTGGCGCGGGGTCGCCTTCAACTTCCGCTCGTGCAGCGGCGAGCTGAACCGCCTGCCGCGCTTCTACCATTCGGGTGAGACGGGTGACCTTGCCTGGGTGGTGAAGACGCTCGTCGAGCGCGCTCGCGGCATCCCCATCGGCGCGGTCGGTGTCTCGCTCGGGGGCAACGTCCTCCTGAAGTGGCTGGGCGAGGTGGGCGAGGCGGCGCCCGCAGAGCTCCGCGGCGCGGTCGGGATCTCGGTGCCCTTCGACGTGGGCGCCTCCGCCCGCGTGCTCGACCGCGGCTTCCACCGCCTCGTCTACGCCGCCAATTTTCTCAGGACGATGCGGTCGAAGGTGATCGAGAAGGCGCGGCGCTATCCCGGGTTCGTCGACGTGGCGGCGATGCGCCGGGCGCGGACGTTCGCCCTGTACGACCGGGTGGTGACTGCGCCGCTGAACGGATTCCGCGACGAGGTGGACTACTGGGTGCGGGCCTCCAGTGGCCCCTACCTCGAGCGGATCCGGCGACCGACACTCCTCCTCGGCGCCCATGACGACCCGATCGTTCCCGGCCGGACGCTCCCCGATCCGCGCCGTCTCCCGCCGGGCGTCCGGGCCGAGTTCACGGCGCGCGGCGGCCACGCCGGGTTCCTGGAGGGCCGCTGGCCCTGGCGCACGGCCTCCTGGGCGGAGAGGCGAGCCGTCGCGTTCCTGACTTCCCTGCTGCACGGGTGACGCGTTCCGCGACGATGGCCACGACGGGTCACAATGGGCTACGATGGACCCGCCCATGACGCCATCCGAGCAGACCTCGCCGCTCGCCCCGCGCGAAGCGGCGAACGCGCTCCGAGCCGCGCTCCTCGCCGTGCGGGTGGAGTGCACCGGATTGCCGGCCGCCGTGCTGCGCTGGCATCCCGCGCCGGGCGAATGGTGCGTGCTGGAGGTCATCGGTCACCTCATCGAGGCCGAGGAGCGTGGCTTCGCCGGGCGCGTCCGGATGCTCCTCGCCGAGCTCGATCCCGAGTTCCGGACGTGGGATCAAGACGCCGTCGCCCAGGCGCGCCAGGATTGCCGGCGCGACTTCGCCGGGATCCTGGCCGAGTGGACGCGCCTGCGCGAGGCAAGCGCCGCGCTCGTCGAGACGCTCCGGCCGGATGATCTCCTTCGGGCCGGCCGTCATCCCCGGGTGGGTCGGCTCTCCATCGCGGATCTCCTGGCCGAGTGGGTTCACCACGACCGCAACCACCAGCGTCAGATCCTGGCCAACGTCCAGGCATACGTCTGGCCGCACATGGGCAACGCTCAGCGCTTCTCGCGGCCCGGGTCGTGACCGCCCGATAGCCGCTCACCCATCCGGAGGACTCCGACCGTGCGCATCGTGATCCCCGAGGGCGCCCAGTTCGTCCAGAAGCCCGAGCACCTCGATCCGCTCCGTCGCCTCGGGGAGCTCGTCGTGTCCCCGGGCCACCCGAAGGACAAGGCGGATTTCATCGACCGCGTCAAGGACGCCGACGTGGTGGTCCTCGACTACACGATGATGGACGAGGAGGTGCTCGCCCGCTGCCCGCGCCTTTCGTTCGTCGCCTTCCTGGGGATCGGCTACGCGAGCTGCATCGACATCGAGGCGGCGACGCGCCGGGGGATCGTCGTCAGCAACACCCCGGACTACGGGGCGACGTCGGTGGCCGAGCACGTCCTCGGGATGATCCTCGCCCTGACCCGCCACATCGCGACGTCCTACGTCTCGCTGAAGGAAGGACGCTGGGAGCCCGGCCGGTTCCAGGGCATGGAGCTCCGGGGCAAGACCCTCGGCCTGGTAGGCCTCGGGCCCATCGGCCAGGAGACGGCGCGGCTCGGCGCCGGCGCCGGGATGAAGCTCGTGGGCTGGACGCGGAACGCGACCCCGGACCGGGCCCGGCACGGGCTCGCCCTCGTCTCCCTGGAGGAGGTCTTCAGCCGGTCGGACATCGTCTCGATCCACCTCTCGCTCCGGCCGGAAACGGAGCACTTGGTCTCGCGGTCGCTCCTGTCGCGGATGAAGCCGGAAGCGTACTTCGTCAACACCGCTCGCGCCAAGCTCGTGGACAACGCGGCCCTGGCCGACCTGCTCCGGGCCGAGCGGATCGCGGGCGCGGCGCTCGACGTCTTCGACGAGGAGCCGGTGCCCCCCGGGCCCCACGTGTTCCGGGACCTGCCGAACGTCCTGATCACGCCTCACATCGGCTACAACACCCGCGAGGCGAGCCTCAACATGCTGAACATCGCCATCGCGACGATCGCCGCGCACGTGAAGGGCGAGCGGCTCCACGTCGTCAACCCCGAGGCGTTCGCGCACCGCGGCGTGCGACATTCGTGAGCCCCGTGTGTCCGCGGCCGGTGCCCCTCGCCGAGCGGCTGGCGCTGCACACCTGGACGCTCGACACCACCCCGCTTCCCGACGCGCTTCGCGTCGCCCGGGCCGCCGGCTGGTCGGCCGTCGAGCTCCGGCGAGTCGACTTCGCGCGGGCCGCCGAGGCGGGCCAGTCCGCCGAGCGCGTGATCGATCTCGTGCGGGCGAGCGGGCTTCCCGTCGCGTGCGTCGGCGGCCAGCTCGGGTGGATGTTCAGCGACGGCGCCGAGCGGCGCCGGCTCCTCGACGCGGTGGCCGAGTCGTGCCGCTGGGCGGAGGCGCTCGGCGCGCCCGTCGTGATGAGCCCGGCGGACCTGGGCCGAGGTGACCTCGACCATGCGGCGGCCGGCGTGCGGGAGCTGGGTGACCGCGCGGCCGAGCACGGCGTCCGCCTGGCCCTCGAGCCGCCGTCCCAGGCCGCCCAGCTGAACACGGTCGAGCGGCTTCGCGAGCTGCTCGCGCGGGCAGCACATCCGAGCTGCGGCCTCCTGCTCGATGCCTATCATCTCCACCGCGGCGGGGGTGGCCTCCGCCAGGTGGAAGACCTCGACCCGGCCGAGGTCGCCTACGTCCAGTTCAGCGACGTCCCGGCGTCCGGGTTGGAGCCCGGCCAGACGCTCGACCGGCTCCCGCCGGGCCGGGGCGTCGTCCCGTTCCGCGACTTCTTCCAGCTCGTCCTCGCCAAGGGCTACACGGGGCACTGCTCGTACGAGGCGCCGAATCCGGCCGCCTGGGCGCGCGACGCCGAGACGGTCGCCCGGGAAGCGCTCGACGCCACCCTCGCCATCCTGCCATAACTCTCAAACCGGGGTCAGACCCCGACTTTGACTTCTGAGGTGCGCATGACCGCAAAGCGTCTCGAGCTGAACGTCATGATCGAGGGCCAGGAAGGCCTCACCTGGGGCCGATGGCAGCGCCTGGCGCGGGCCGCGGAGGACGGCGGATTCGGCGGGCTCTACCGCTCGGACCACCTCACCGGGCTCTTCGGCCACCCGACGCGGCCCTCGCTCGAGACGTGGGCGTCGCTCGCGTGGCTGGCCACGGCGACGCGGCGGATCCGATTCGGCCCGATCGTCTGTCCGATGACCTTCTATCAGCCGGCGCTCCTCGCAAAGCGGGCCGCGGCCATCGACGAGCTGGCGGGCGGGCGCCTCGACCTCGGCATCGGCGCCGGCTGGAACGAGATGGAGCACCGGATGTTCGGGATCCCCTTCCCGCCGCTCCGCGAGCGGATGGACCGCCTCGAGTGCGGGGCCCGGGTGATCCGGGCGCTCTGGCGCGGCGCCCCGGTCACGCTCGAGCAGCCCTACTACCCGCTCGTCGAGGCGCAGAGCTTCCCCCTCCCGGCCGGCGGGGGGCTGATCGTCGGCGGGCGCGGCGAGCGGCGGACGATGCGCGTGGCCGCCGAGCTCGCCGACGAGTGGAACGCGACCCGCGTGACGTTCGACGACTACCCGCGGAAGCTCGAAGTCCTGGCCGGCCATTGCCGGGCCGTCGGCCGAGACCCGGCCTCGATCCGCCTGTCGCTGATGGTGCCCATCGTGATCGGCCGCACGCGGGCCGAGGTCGCGGCGCGCCTGGCCCACGGCCGTGAGTGGTTCCCGCGCGTGCCCGAGTCCAAGGCGGAGTGGCGGGCCCAGAGCTTCCTGTTCGGCTCGGTGGACGAAATCGTGCGGGACCTCCGGCGCTGGCACGCCCTCGGCATCCAGCGTGTCATGCTCCAGTGTCTCGACATCGACGACCTGGCCGCGATCGAGCTCGTCGCCCGCGAGGTGATCCCGGCGGTCGGCTGACGGGCCGCGACGCTCACGGCCCTCCGAGTGCCACGATCAGGACGTCGGTCCACCGAGGGGACGCGCCCGTCGAGGGTCACCGATGGGCGGGGCCGGACTCCATCGGGCACGCCGGATCCCGGGCCCACTCCTCCAGCGAGCCGTCGTAGACGGCGACGTCCTCCATGCCGAGGAGGGTCAGCAGGAGGGCGTCGCTCGACGCGGCGATGCCGGCGCCGCAGTAGGTCACCGCACGCCGCCTCACCGCGTCACTGCCGGGGCGAAGAACACCCGCCGCCTCGAGCACGGCGCGAATCCGCTCGCGCGGCAGGTAGGCATGGGTCGCCGGATCGGTCATGGCGCGCGCCGGCACCGAGACGCTGCCCGCGATCCGCCCCGGACGGCCGTACGTGACGCCTCCGCGGCCCTCGTGCTGCTCCGCCGAGAGCGCGTTGACGACGACCGCCCGAGAATCGCCCAGCGCCTGGCGCACCGCCGCCTTGTCGACGAAGAGCCCCGGACGTGGCCGGGGGACAAGATGAGCCGGCGGATGACGGCGCACCTCGGTCGTCAGCGGCCGGCCTTCGGCCGTCCAGTGCGCGAAGCCGCCATCCAGCACGGCCGCGTCGTCGAAGCCGATGGCCCGCAGCATCCACCAGAGCCGCGCCGCGAAGATGTTGTGGTCCCGGCAGTAGAGGACGACGAACGTGCCGGGTCCGACCCCGTGCCGGCCGAAGGCCTCGGCGACGCGCGCGGGCCCGGGCATCGTGAACCGGAGCCCGCTCGTCGAGTCGGACAGATCGGCGACCGGGTCCACGAGGACGGCGCCCGGGAGGTGTCCCGCGTCGTAGAGCGGCCGAGCACTCTCCACGCGGAAGTCACTTCCGCCGGGCAGCGGCCGGTAGACGACGCCACACTCGAAGAGCCGGAGCTCCGGCGCGTCGAGGCGCGCGGCGAGCTCGGCGGGAGGGATCAGCGGACGGGGCCAGGCCATGGTCACGCTCCTCTGAGGGGCCGGAAGAAGGCGCGCACGTCCTCGGCCAGGAGGTCCGGCTCCTCCAGGGCCGCGAAGTGGCCGCCACGCGGCATTGGCGTCCATCGACGGAGATCGAACGCGCGCTCCGCCCATGCCCGCGGCGGTCGAAGGATCTCCCGGGGGAACAGCGCGTACCCGGTCGGCACCTCGATCCGCCCCGTGGGGAGCGGCCAGCCGCGGTGCATCCGATCGTAGTAGGGCCAGAACGACGCGTTGATCGATCCGGTCACCCAGTAGATCGTCACGTTCGTCAGGAGGTCGTCACGACCGAAGCTGCGCTCGACATCGCCCTCGCAGTCGCTCCAGCGCTGGAACTTCTCCACGATCCACGCCGCCAGCCCGGCGGGCGAGTCCGTGAGCCCGTAGGCAAGCGTCTGGGGCCGCGTCCCCTGAATCCACTGGTAGCCGGTTTCCTCGCGGAGCCAATCCTGGAGCTCCCGGAGATACTGCGCGTCTTCGGGGCTCTGCCCCACGGTGTCGCGCGGAACGTCGCGCCGGAGCGGCATGAGGTTCAGGTGGATGCCGACGAGCCGCTCCGGGCGATCCACCGCGAGCCGGGCGCTCACGAAAGATCCCCAGTCCCCGCCCTGGGCACCGAACCGCCGGTAGCCGAGGACGTCCGTCATGAGCGTCGCGAAGGCCGCGGCGATCTCGGGCACACCGAAGCGCGGCTGGCCCTGGCGGAACGAGAATCCATAACCGGGCAAGGACGGCGCCACCACCGTGAAGGCGTCCGCCGGGTCGCCGCCGAACCGCGCGGGGTCGGTCAGGCGCGGCAGAAGCTGGTTGAACTCCCAGACCGAACCCGGCCAGCCGTGCGAGAGGAGCAGCGGCAGCGGGCTCGGGCCGACCCCTTCCTCGTGGATGAAGTGGACGTCGATTCCAGCCACCGGCACCGTGAACTGGCGGAACCCGTTCAGCCGGGCCTCGTGGGCCCGCCAGTCGTAGCGCTCGCGCCAGTAGGCGCAGAGCTCCCGGAGATAGGCGAGGTCGGTCCCGTAGCGCCAGCCAGCCCCCGCAACCTCGTCCGGCCAGCGCGTCCGGGCGAGGCGCTGGCGGAGGTCGTCGAGGACCGCATCGGGGACGTGGACTCTGAAGGGGCGGAGGGGGTTGGGCGTGCTCATGGATCGACCCGCGGGTCAGTATGCCAGGGTCGTCGGGGAGACGCTCCGGCCCTCACCGCCGCGGCAACGGCGTCCCGACGAGGGCCAGCGCCGGGCTATCAGGGTTGCTTGACCTGCCCCGCCCGCCGAGGGGAGAATGCGGCCCACTTGACCGGGCCGTCCGGCCCGGGGGAGGGCGTACTCATGGCGGAGCATCACCGGATGTTCGTCGACGGACAGTGGATCGAGGCGGCCGCCGGCGGCACCTTCACGGTGTCCGATCCGGCAACCGGCGAGGTGATCGCCGACGTCGCCGACGGCGGGCCCGCAGAGGTCACGCGGGCGATCGAGGCGGCGCACCGGGCCTTCCGGGACTGGGCGGCCATGCCCGCGCGGGAGCGCGCTCCGATCCTCCACCGCGTCCAGTCGCTCATGGAAACCCACCGGGAGGACCTCGCCCATCTGGTGATGCGCGAAAACGGCAAGCCCCTCGACGAAGCGCGCCGCGAGGTCACCTTCGCGCTCGGCTACTTCGGGTGGTTCGCCGAGGAGGCGCGGCGGGCCTACGGGGACCTGGTCCCCTCGCCGGCACGGGAGAAGCGCCTGTGGGTCCTCCGCCAGCCCCTCGGCGTGGTTGCGGCGATCACGCCGTGGAACTTTCCGGCGACGATGGTGACGCGGAAGATCGCCCCGGCGCTCGCCGCGGGCTGCACCGTCGTGCTCAAGCCGGCCTCGGCCACGCCCCTCACGGCCCTCATGCTCGCGCGGCTCTGCGCCGAGGCGGGCGTCCCGAAAGGGGTGTTCAACGTCGTCACCGGCTCGCGCTCGGGGCCGATCGGCGCCACCCTCGTCGAGCATCCCCTGGTCGCGAAGCTCGCCTTCACCGGCTCGACCGACGTCGGCAAGGCGCTGACGGCCGCCGCGGCGCGGACGCTCAAGCGCGTGTCGCTCGAGCTCGGCGGGAACGCCCCCTTCATCGTCTTCGACGACGCCGACCTCGACACGGCGGTCGAGGGGGCGGTGGCGATGAAGTTTCTCCGCGTCGGGGGCCAGTCGTGCATCTGCGCCAACCGGATCTTCGTCCAGTCAGGGATCGCGGACCGCTTCGTGCCCCGGTTCGTCGACGGCGTCCGCGCGCTGAAGGTCGGTCCGGGCACCCAGCCCGGCGTCGTCATCGGCCCCCTCATCAACGACGACACCCGGGAGAAGGTGGACGAGCTGGTCAGGGACGCGGTCGCGAGCGGCGCCCGGGTGGCGACGGGCGGCCACGCGCTCAGCGAGGGGCCCCTCGCGCGCGGCCACTTCTACGCTCCGACGGTCCTCCTCGACGCGCGCGACGAGATGCGCGTCTGCCAGGAAGAGATCTTCGGGCCCATCGCTCCCGTCCTCACGTTCCACAAGGAGAGCGAGCTGATCGAGCGGGCGAATGCCACGCGGTTCGGCCTGGCCGCGTACTTCTACACGCGTGACCTCGGACGCGCCACCCGCGTCGCCGAGGCGCTGGAGTACGGGCTCGTCGGCGTCAACGACGCGGCCGGCTACACCCACGAGATCCCGTTCGGCGGGTTCAAGGAGTCGGGGCTCGGCCGGGAAGGCGGGCGCGAGGGGCTCGACGAGTACCTCGAGACGAAGTCGGTCGTGGTCGGGCTCCCGCCCGCCCGCAGCTAGGGACGCCCGCCGCTAGCGTCCTCGCCGGGCGGCCACGGCGAAGGCAAGGAAGTATCGGTCCATGCCTTCCAGGGTCGCCCCGTACTCGTGCCCGCCGAAGGCCGCGTCGCACAGGAGCTCGCGCGCCCGCGCACGCTCCCGCCGCCGAGGGATGCTAGCGCGCGGGTCCGGCTCCGGCAACCGTGTCGGTCCCCGGGGTGACCCGGGCCACCAGGCGCCGCATGTTCCCGCGCGCGCGCCGGGTGGCGGCCTCGATCAGGAAGCCCGCGGCCTCGACGGTCCGCTCGGTGTCGCGGTTCGGCCGGCAGCCGCCGCTGATACGCGTCCACATGGGCTGCAGACGATCCTGCCATCGCGCCCATCGTGGGTGCTGGGACCGGACATGCTCGAGCATCCGGAGCGTCCCGCCCGACCCCAGGACGCGGCGGACCTCGTCGAGCCCGCGGGCAGGATCGTCGACGCTACAGAAGACGAGCCCGCTGACCACGGTGTCGAAGACGCCGGCACGGAACGGGAGGGCCTCGGCGCGCGCCTGGACGAGCCGCGCGGTGGGCGTGCGACGCCGGGCCCGGCGAAGCGGCTCCCCGGCCGGGTCGATCCCGACCGTCCCGGGCGGGAGCAGCGGCAGGTTCCGGCCGGTCCCGCAGCCGAGATCCAGCACGCGCCCGCGCGCCCCCTCGCAGAGACGCCGGCGCCAACGCCCCAGCCCGGTTCGCTCCATGAGCGAACACGCCGCGTCGTAGAGCCAAGGAACCTGCTCGAGGCCGCGCATCGAACGAGACGGCATCGGAAGGTGGCCCGCTCCGCCGCGGGCCGATCCCGCGGCGGAGCCAAGGAGCGCCGGGCCCTAGTTCGGCCGGCGATGCATCTGGACGTGACGGTACATCCCGGCCACGTTCAGCGGGAACATGTCCTTGTAGCCGCCCCAGCCCTCGTACTTGGGAAGCTTCACGGTCTGGACGACCTCCTGCTCGGTCTTGCCTTCGCGGGCGAGCCGGAGCACCTCGGCGTGGAGCTCCTCCATGTACTCGCGGAACGCCCCCACGTCCGCCTTGGTCCCGATCGGCCCGTGGCCGGGGACGAGCTGGTCGAAATCCATCGCCTCGACGCGCCGGAGCGACTCGATCCAGTCCGCGATGTAGGCGTCGGGCCAGTCGCGGAACCCGACCGCCTTCACCGGGATCCAGTCGACGGCGAAGAGGAGACGCTCCTTGGGGAAGCGCATCACGATCGAGTTGTCCGAGTGGTTCCGGCCGACGTGGGAAAGCTCCACCACCGTCCCCCCCAGCTCGATCGTCATGCGGTCCGAGAACGTGATCTGGGGCACGGCGGTCGGCCGCTTCTCGGCGATGATCGTCCGCCGGGCGTTCTCGTGGGCCACGAACTGCGCGGTGTCGGCGAAGACCTCTCCGCCGGAGATGTGGTCCGCGTGGTCGTGGCTGTAGACCACGTAGCGGATCGGCTTCCCGAACCGCTGCGCCACCTCCGCCTTGAGCCAGCGGGCGGCGTCGGCGTTGACCGGGTCGGTGGCGATCACCCCGTCTGGGGTCGCGGCGAGCACCGAGTAATGGAAGTTGTTCCGGAACCGGTGGACCGAACCCGCGATCGGCGTGATCTCCCGAACCGGAGCCGCGGCCTGAGCCGAGGCGAAACGCGGTCGAAGCGGCAGGAATGCCAGGCTCAGGCCCCCGCCGAGGATGGCGCGGCGCGTGATCGTCATGGAAGGCCTCCCTCTCGGTGTTCGAACGCTTGTCCACGGCGGCGCTGCGGAACCCGGCGCCGCCCGTCAGCCGACACTCCTTCAAACCAGCGAGCGCGCCGGGAGGTTCAACCGGTCAGTACATCAGGTACCCGCCGTCGACCGTCACGGCTTGCCCCGTCATGTAGCTGCCGGCCGGCGAGACCAGGAAGACGATGACCCGCGCGATGTCGTCGGGCTCGGCCAGCCGGCCGAGGGGGACGGTCGCCAGGCGCTGCTTCATGAACTCGCCCGCGGCGAGCCCCTGCTGGCGGACGCCGAGCAGGTCGTCGAGCCGCCAGTTGAAGTCCGTGTCGACGACCCCCGGGCAGATCGCGTTCACGCGCACCCCGTGGCGAGCCAGGGCCCGCGCCGCCTGCTGCGTGAGCGAGATCACGGCGGTCTTGCTGGCCGCATAGGGCGGCGAGAGACTCCCCGAGCCGCGGCCGGCGATCGACGAGACGTTGACGATCGCGCCCGAGCCCTGCCCGATCATCACGGGGGCCGCGGTCTGCATGCAGAAGAACAGGCCGCGGGCGTTGACGGCGAAGGTCTCGTCCCAGTCGCGCTCGGTCACCTGCCCGAAGGGAGTCGGCCGGATGAGTCCCGCGTTGTTCACGAGCACGTCGAGCCGCCCCAGGCCCTCCGTCACGCGCGCGATCATCCGCTCGATGTCCGGCACCCTCGTCACGTCGGCCGGGACGGCCAGGGCCTTCCGGCCGAGGGCCCGCGCCTCGCCGGCCACCGAGTCGGCGGCATCCGGGCGGAGGTCGTTCACCGCAACGTCCGCCCCCGCCCGGGCGAGGGCCAGCGCCGTCGCGCGGCCGATCCCCTGCCCCGCCCCCGTGACGAGAGCGACCTGCCCGGCGAGGTCGCCCGGGCTCTC
This sequence comes from uncultured Candidatus Rokubacteria bacterium, assembly GCA_963812945.1. Classification (GTDB taxonomy): domain Bacteria; phylum Methylomirabilota; class Methylomirabilia; order Rokubacteriales; family DASRDR01; genus DASRDR01. The sequence goes on from CAWEXD010000008.1 coordinate 2,330,348, forward strand.
AGCCACGCCGCTTCTCCCGGCGCGCGCGCACGGCCTTCGCGAGATCGTCGAGGACCGGCAGGGTGTCGTCCCAGCCGAGGCACGCGTCGGTCACGCTCTGACCGTAGACCAGGGGCTGACCGGCGCGGACGTCCTGCCGGCCGCTCACCAGGTGGCTCTCCACCATCACCCCGAAGACGTGCCGGCCCCCGTCCACGATCTGCGCGGCGATGTCGCGCGCCACCGCGGGCTGACGGGTGTGATCCTTGCCGCTGTTGCCGTGCGAGCAGTCCACCATCATCCGGGGCGGGAGGCCGGCGCGGACGAGCGACTTGGCCGTCTGCTCGATGTCCTCGGCGTGGTAGTTCGGCCGGCGGTGCCCCCCGCGGAGGATGACGTGGCAGGCGTCGTTCCCGCGCGTGACGACGATGGCCGCGAGCCCCTGCTTCGTCACCGACAGGAACTGGTGCGGGTGCATGGCGGCGCGGATCGCGTCAACGGCGATCTGGACGTTGCCGTCGGTGCCGTTCTTGAACCCGACCGGCATCGACAGCCCGGAGGCAAGCTCCCGGTGGACCTGGCTCTCGGTCGTGCGGGCGCCGATCGCGCCCCACGACACGAGGTCGGCGATGAACTGCGGCGTGATCGTGTCGAGAAACTCGCACCCCGCCGGCAGGCCCATGTCGGCGAGGCCGAGCAGGAAGCCCCGGGCCAGGCCGAGCCCGTCGTTGATCGCGAAGCTCCCGTCGAGCTTGGGGTCGTTGATGAGCCCCTTCCACCCGACTGTCGTTCGCGGCTTCTCGAAGTAGACCCGCATGACGAGGAGGAGGTCGTCGGCCAGGCGATCGGCGACGGCCCGGAGGCGCTGGCCGTACTCCTGGGCGGCCTGGACGTCGTGGATCGAGCAGGGCCCCACCACGCAGAGCAGCCGGTCGTCCTCGTCTCGAAAGATCCGGTTGATCGCCTCGCGCCCCTCCGCGACGGTGGTCGAGGCCCGCTCCGTGATCGCGTACTGCTCCATCAGGATGGCGGGGGGGATGAGCGGCCGGAGCCGCTCGATCCGGAGGTCGTCGGTCGGACGGAGGATCACGGCGCGCTCTCCGCGTTGATTGGCACGGGTTTACGCCTCCGAGGCTTCCTCGGCGGGTGAGGTTCGCCGATGGCATCGGCCCGACCGGGCAGGTCGGGCCGTCGCCTCGACTATAGGGGGTAGGCCCGGCCAGCCGCAAGCGGCTTGGACGCTACCGGATCGCCAGCGTGACGGGGTCGACGCCCCGTAGCCCGTGACGACCGAGGAGCCGGAGCAGGCCGCGGCTGTAGGGGGAGGTCGTGGCGGCTCCACTCGCCAGCAGTCCCACGTGGCGCTCGATGTGACGCTGTGCCGCCCGCTTGACGGCGCTCGGGTTGCCCGACATCCACGCGCGCCCGGCCCTCATGAGGGCCGCCAGGCGGCCGTCGTAGAGGTAGTCGACCAGCTCCCGCCATGCGATCAGCATGGCGGTCTGGATCGCCGCGTAGGAGTCGAGCGCCGTGCTCAGCTCGGCCGCGGACACGGAGCCGCGGCGCCGAAGGAAGGGACCAATGGATTCCGCCACCAGCTCGGCCGAACGCAAGGCGAGAAAAACCCCCGGGGAGAGCATTGGATCGACGAAGCCGAACGCGTCCCCGATCATCACCCACCCGGGCCCATGGCCGCGCTGGGACGTGAGCTGGTAGTTGGCGTAGGTGGCCACGCCCGTCACGCGAGTCCCTCCGCCGACGACGGAGCGGAGCCAGGGGTCGGTCGCGATGGCCCGCTCGAGCCGCTCCTCCGGACTGCGTCCAAGCTCTCCGGCGTCGTCCTGCCCGAGCACGATCCCCACCGAAAGGCGATCCTCGAGGGGGATGCACCAGCTCCATCCCGCCGGACCGCGCGCGATGAGCACCTGCCCCGGCGCATCATCCCAGCGGAAGCCCGTGAAGTGGGCGAAGTGCGCCACGTCCTTGCGTGGCCCGAGGTCGGCGCGAATCCCCAGCGCGCGAGCCGCATGGCGCGCCCGGCCCGTCGCGTCGACGATCAGGTCGGGCTGGCGGCCATCGAGGGACGGCGCCGCCGCGAGCGTCTCGGGGGCCAGGATGAGCTCCGCGCCGGTGCCGTCCGACGCGGGCTCGAGCCGAGCGCGGCCGACGACGTGGTGCACCCCGGCCGCGAGCGCCCGGTCACGGAGCGCTTCGTCGAAACGTGGGCGCGGAATGTTGTAGGCGTACGGGAACACGGCAGGGGCGAAGCGACTGAACGTGAAGCCGAAGCGGTCGGTCGGGGACCAGACGAACGACACCCCGGGCTTGACGCGACTGAAGAGCGCCGTGTCCCGCTCGACGCCGAGTCGCTGGAGGATCGGGGTCACGGCCGGCACGAGCGACTCCCCGACCAGGAGCTCCGGGCGCCGATCCTCGTCGAACAGGGTGACGTCGGCCCCCTCGCGAGCCAGGAGCGCCGACAGGGCCGAGCCGGACGGACCCGCCCCGATGATGGCCACTCGGAGGCGGCCGGCTCCATCCGGTCGGCGTCGATGCGTCACGCTCGCGCCTCCGTGAGCCTCACGGGCCAGACGCGCGACCGGCGGGCACCCGCGCGGCGATGGTCGCGGGGCGACGGAGGATCTTGCCTCCCGCCGTCTTGGCGATCGCCGCCACCACCCCGAGGTCAACCGGCACCTTGTGGGAGGACAGGACGCGAGCGCAGTGTCTCCTGAGGCCGTCCAGATCGCAGTCGGGGGAATCGAGGACGATCTCGGCTCGAGGGACCTCGCCGAGGCGGGCGTGGGGGTAGCCGTACACCCGAGACTCCCTGACTCCCGGGAACCCGTTGATGCAGACCTCGACCTCCTCCGGGAAGAACTTGAGCCCGCCCACGAAGATGACGCTCTTCTTGCGACCCTCGAGGTGGAGGGCCCCGGCGCCGTCGATGCGCCCGACGTCCCCCGTGAGGAACCAGCCTGCCCGCAGCACCTCGGTGCGAAGCCGCCAGGGGGTGTAGTAGGCGGAGAAGAGGCCGGCGCCCCGGAGCGCGACCTCGCCGGTTGCGCCAGCGGGCAGCGCGGCGCCAGACTCGCCGAGCACGCTGAGCTCATACCCCGGGGTCACGCGACCCACGGACGTGGCGGCCAACCCGTCGGCGGGGAGGTTGATGCACGGCAGGCCGGCCTCGATGATCCCGTACGCCTGGGCGACGGGCACGCCCTGGACCGCCTCGAAGCGCTCCATGACCGCTGGCGTGATGGGAGCGCTGGTCGACAGCGCCAGCCGGAGGCTCTCGAGCGGCCCGGCCGGAGGAAGGTTGGCCAGACGCTCGAAGTGGAGGGGCGAGGCGTAGAAGACCGTGGCCCGAAATCCTCGAATCGCGGAGGTCACGCTCCCGGGCAGGGTGTCGGGACAGAGCAGGATGTGGGCCCCGGCCCGAACGTACGCCACGATGGTCACCGCGAAGTGGTACGCCAGCGGCAAGGTCCACAGGATGCGGTCGTCGTCGGTGAAGCGAAGCACGCGGTCCGCGGCCTCGACCCGGGCGAGGGTGCCCTCGTGGGAGAGGACGACGCCCTTCGCGTCTGCCGTGGTACCCGATGTGAAGCGGATGAAGGCGGGGCGGAGGCTTGCGAACCCCGCCGGGCCCTCGGCGTCCCGATTCACCCACTCGAACGCGAAGCCAGTGCAGGCGCCGCCGCCGAGGAGCGCGCGGCGACCCGAGGCAGGCAGAGGCTCCGCGCGGGGCCACGCGAAGCATCCGTTCACGTCGACCTCACGCAGGATCTCCGACGTCTCGGTCGGCGTGAGGCTCTCGGCCACGGGTACGAGGCAGGCGCCCGTCTCGAGGAGACCGAAGGCCGCCGGGAGGTAGGCGAGCGCATTCGGTGCCCGCAGTCCTATCCGCTGGCCCGGCTGGACGCCCCGGTCCCTCAGAAACTCCGCGACACGCCCCGCCTCGTTCGCGAGCTCGCCGTAGGTCAGCGTCTGCCCGGAGCGCACGTCCGTCACTGCCGGCCGGTGCGGCTGCCGCACGGCCGTGGCGCCCAGGAGATCCGCGAGGTTCATCGCGCGCGCCGCGCTCATCGCCCCGCAGCTTGGCTCGCGGCCGCCCGCCCGACGGCCTCGCCAGTGGCGAGGCACGTCCCGATCACGCGGGCGGAGCCCAGCGCATCGTGCGTCGCGCTCATGCAGCGCCCGGCCACGAAGAGGTTGTCCAGATCCCGCGCCCGGAGGCTCCGGAGCGGGATCTCGTAGACCCGGTCGTCCTCCGGGTACTCGTAGATCGCCCCCATGCGCCCTTCTTCCCAGAGCTCGATGGGCCAAGCCGCCCGCGCCACGCCGTCGTCGAACCGGCGGCCGCCCAGCACATCCTCGCGGGTGAGCTGATACTGACCGATCACCCTCCGGCTCTCGCGCACACCGACCTGGGGGGCCGCATGGGAGAGGAAGGCACCCGCGAACGGGGGCAGCGTCTTGAGAAACTCGGTGACGGCGAGGGCGCGTCGCCGTCCTTCCTGCTCCGCCACCGTCAGGAGATCACGCACACGCGCATCCGTGAGACCGCCGAGCGCAAGCTTGCAGACGAGCTCGCCGGGCTGCGGCGACATCCCCATTTGGAGGTTGGAGGCCCCGGCCGGCAGGCGACCCGCTCGCTCGGCAGCGACCAGCGCCCGCAGGAGCCCGACGCGATGCCCGGGCTCCAGGGCTTCCGGGGCCACTCCCTGGAGGACGAACACGAGCGACAGAAGCTGCCGATCGGACACCGGGGCCGTCTCCGTCGCCGCGCCGGCGTGGTGAGCGACGATGGCGTCGCCGCTCGTGTCGACGACGGTCGCCGTCCTGAGCTCGACGGTGCGCTCCCAGGTCGCGACACGCAGCGCCTCGATCCGCCCGCCGGCGGTCTCGACCCCGACCAAGTAGGCGTGGAGGTAGACGTCGAGGCCCGGGGCCTCGGCGACGAGCTCGTCCGACAGGCACGCGAAGGCGAACGGCGTGTAGGGCAGCACGAAGGTCCGTCCGCGACGGATCGGCTTCTCGCAGCCCGGCATGCCGGACAGCCGCCGGGCGAACTCCTCGGGGAAGCCGTCGTTGAGCGGCTCGGGCGGCCCGGACGACGCCGCGCGGTAGAGCCCGCAGACCGTGCTCACCATGCCGGCGGTGGCCATGCCTCCGAGGAAGCCATAGCGCTCGACCAGGGCCGTCCGCGCGCCGGCTCCGGCCGCCGCCACGGCGGCGGCGAGCCCCGAGGCTCCGCCGCCCACGACGACGATGTCGTAGCTCAGGGCGGCGTGCGCCATCCCATGCCTTCGGCGACTCCCTCGATGATGCCCGTCACCTCGTCCTCGCTCACCACGCCCTCAACCCATGACACCACCAGGTTGCTCCGCCCCCCGCAGCGGTTGAAGAACACGCCGATGCCCGGGCGGGCAGGCATGGCCGGCACGTGGTACGCGTTGACGACGCGGCGATCGAAGCATCGATCGAGGGATGCCGGGAAATCCATCACGTCCGCGCAGTTGAAGGAGAAGGTCTCGCCGCGCTTCGTCCAGGGCAGGTCGCGCAGGATCGTACGGACGGGGCGGTACCGGAGGAACTCCATGGCCACCTCGTTGGCCTCGATCTGTCCATCGCGCATCGCCTCGGCCATCTGGCGGCGCAAAGCGCAGGCCAGACCCGCGAGGTCAGCGGTGTCGGACGGCCGGAACCGGACGAAGTGGAATGCGAGCAGATTCCCGAAGGTGGGCCCGGAGTCACCCTTCGGACGAAGATCGACACCGATGGGGAGCAGGAACGGCACGTCCGGGAGGCCTCGCTGCGCCCAGAGCTTTGCCATGGCCCGGCCGACGACCGCGAGGCGCCAGGAGATCTCCCGATCCTGCTGCCGGGCGCCGTTCCCATCCGCGTCCACGAAAGTCTCGCATCGGAAGCGAGCCTGCCCCAGCGCAATGCCTGCCCGACCTGGGGACACCGGAGGCACGGGCGCCAGGGTCTTCATGTACGCGAGGCTCCTCCGCGCGATCCGCCCGCGCTCCCTCAGAGGCCGCCGATCTTCGAGCGGCACGAAGGCCGGAGGGATCGCGCCCCAGGGCGCCTCTCCCACGTGGCGGTCCAGGTGGCAGAGATGCGTCAGGAGATTCTGGCCGCCGCGCGGATCCATCAGAGGATGGAACCAGGTCAGGACCAGCACGCCGCGCGTCGACGATGGGTCCCCCCCGTCGAGGAGCAATACACGCATGGGGGTGTCGCGCTCTGGGTCGATAGGGGTGTCGAGCTCGCCGGTGAGCGCGCGGTGAAGCTCCGCCGGGGCCGCGACGACACCGCGACGGACCGGCGGGCGAGCCAGGATCTCCCGAGAACCGGCAGCCCAGTGCAGCCGCCCCCAGGGAAACGGTCGGCGGAGCCGAGCGCTCGGCCACGGGCACACATCGAGGAACCGGTCGAGAGCGCGATCGACCCGCTCAGGGTCGATCGGGCCGTCGCATTCGACTACCAGGAGGGCGTTGCTGCTGCGGCTGCCTCTGGCGTGCAGTCCCATCAGGACGAGGTCGGGCCCACGGAGGGAGAGACGACGTGGCAGTCTTCGACTCATAGGTCACACGGCGCCGGCCGGCCCGGCGCGGGCCCGGACACGCCGAAGGAGTGGCTTAGGCCAGAGTCATCCGGCGGGACACGTAGCCCGCCAGACAACGGAGGGACGAGACGTTCTCGGCCCGGAGATCCGCGTCAGGCATCCAGAACCCGAACTCGGCCTCGACGAAGAGCAGGATCTTCAGCAGTCCCATGGAGTCGACGCCGGCCGCTTCGAGGTCGTCGTCCTGCCGGATCGGGCGGTTCCGAGCCATGACCTGCGTGTTGGCGAAGGCCACGAGCCTGAGGGCGACGGCGTCGGCATCGCAGGACGACCGGGGCGCGGGCAGCGGCCCGACGAAGCGCGAGTCGCGCTCGGCGTCCTCGATCTTGAGCTCGGACCAAGGTGCTCGCCCCGACACGGCCCGTAACGATACCCCTGGCGACGCTCCCGGGTCAACCTGCCCAAACTCCCCGCCCGAGCCCTTCCGACGCGGGCGGGCGGGAGGCCCCCTCGCCGCCGTTGCCCCGCGTGTCCGCGGGGGGGATCATGGGGCCCATGTGGTTCGGCCGAAGAGCCCGTGACGCGGACTGGGGCAAGACCCCCGGGGCGGCGGAGGAGATCCGGTTCCTCCAGGGCCCGCAGCGGCGGAGCTTCGAGCTCCGGCGGGCGATCCGGATCTTCTTCGAGTTCCTGCGCGGCTTCCGGACCCTCCACTTCGTGGGGCCGTGCGTCACGGTGTTCGGATCGGCCCGCTTCCCGGAGACGCACCCCTACTACGTCGTCGCCCGGCAGCTCGGCGCGCGTCTCGCGCGCGCGGGCTTCACGGTCATGACCGGCGGTGGACCGGGGATCATGGAGGCGGCGAACCGGGGCGCGCGGGAGGCCGGAGGGCGCTCGGTCGGCTGCAACATCGAGCTGCCGCAGGAGCAGCGCCCGAACCCCTATCTCGACCGGTGGATCACCTTCGAGCACTTCTACGTGCGCAAGGTGATGCTGGTGAAGTACTCCTACGCGTTCGTGGCGCTCCCCGGCGGGTTCGGCACGCTGGACGAGATCTTCGAGACCGCGGTGCTGATCCAGACGGGCAAGATCCGCGACTTCCCGCTGATCCTCATGGGCCAGGAGTTCTGGCAGCCGCTCCTCGATTTCGTGGACACGCGGCTCGTGCGCGAGGGCACCGTCGACCCGGCCGATATCAAGCGGCTGACCGTCACGGACTCGGTCGACGAGGCGGTGACGGCGATCCTGGACGCCGCGACACGCCGGTTCGGGCTCAGCTACCACACGCCGGTCAAGCGGCGGTGGTTCCTCGGAGAGTGACCGGGCGCCCGAGGCCGCGCGCGGGTCAGTCGAGCGTGACGCGCTCGCGGTAGTCCGGGACGACCGCGTCCCAGCCGAGCTCGGCGCGAATGCGTTTCGCCAGTGTTTCGGCCGGTCCCGGATCGCCGTGGACCACGAAGACGCGCCGGGGCCGGCCGGTCGCCGTCCGGAGCCAGCGAAGCAGCCCGTCCCCGTCGGCGTGCGCGGAGAGCCCGTGAATCGTCTCGACACGCGCGCGCACGGGCACGTCCTCCCCGAAGATACGCACGGTACGCGCCCCGTCCTGGAGCAGTCGGCCGCGAGTCCCGTGCGCCTGGAAGCCGACGAGCAGAACGGTGGTCTTCGAATCCGGCAGGCGGCGGCGAAGGTGGTGCAGGACGCGCCCGCCGGTCGCCATGCCGCTCGCGGCGATGATGATGGCGGTGCCACGTACGTCGTTGATGGCCCGTGACTCCTCCACCGAGCGGGTCAGCTTGAACCGGGCCGTGTGGAGCGGGCACGTCCCCGAGAGAATCGGCTGGGCCGTATCCGGGTCGAGATCCTCGGGGTGCGCGCAGTAGAGCCCGGTCGCCTCGATGGCCATTGGGCTGTCCACGAAGGTCGGCAGCTTCGGGATGCGGCCGGCGTCCTCGAGCGCCCGGAGATGGTAGATGAGCTCCTGGGTCCGGCCGACAGCGAAGGCAGGGACGACGAGCGCGCCGCCGCGGTCGACCGCCGCCCGCACCGCGCGCTCGAGCTGGTCGGCCACGGGCGCGGGGTCGTGACGCCGGTCCCCGTAGGTCGATTCCACGAACACGTAGTCGGCTTCGCCCAGCGGCTCCGGGTCGAGGAGCACGGGCACTCCGTAGCGGCCCAGGTCCCCCGAGAAGACGACACGCCGGGCGGCCCCGTCTCCGTCGAGATCGAGCGCGACGGACGCGGCGCCGAGGATGTGTCCCGCCCTTCGAAAGGTCGCCCGCACGCCCGGCACGAGCCGGACAGGCTCGTGGTACGGGACACCCCCGACTCGCTCGGCAGCCTGAGCCCCCTCCTCCGCGGTATAGAGAGGCAGCGCGGGCGTGTGCTTCGAGGTTCCCCGGGCGTTGTGGTAGGCGGCCTCCTCCTCCTGAAGGTGGCCGGAGTCCGGCAGCATGATCCGCGTGAGGTCCGCGGTCCCGCGGGTTCCGGCGACACGTCCCCGGAATCCATCCTTGACGAGCCGGGGCAGGTAGCCGATGTGGTCGATGTGGGCGTGGGTCAGCGCGACGGCGTCGATCTGCGCCGGGTCGATCGGCAGCGGATCCCAGTTCCGGAGTCGAAGCTCCTTCGGCCCCTGGTAAAGACCGCAGTCGACGAGGAGCTGCTGCCCACCCGCCTCGACCAGGAACTTCGAGCCGGTGACCGTCCTCGAGGCGCCCAGGCAGTGGACCGTCGCCGCGCGAGACATGGCCATCGGGACATCACCGCGCCGGTGGCGCGGCTCCCTCCCGCGCCAGCTCGGCCGCCCACCGCTCGTTGGCCTGCGCATACACCGCGCGGGCACGCTCGATGTCGAAGGGGCGCTCGTCCAGGGTCTCCGGATCCCACTCGCTGCGCGGCACCGCGAAGAAGTCACCGCCGTACACGTGGATCGCACCGGTGAGCTTTCGCAGCGGGTTCGCCACCGCGTGGATGGCCGCCTGCCCCAGGACCAGGACGTCCTGGGTCTCGACCGTCCGGCGTCCGGCGACGGTCAGGCCGTCCGGGCCGCGGCGGTAGAAGGTGTTGTCCTCGCGCCCCCCGTAGAGCCCGATCGCCGCCCACATCCGGTGCTCATGGGGGTAGATGGCCATGCCGGGCGTCCAGATGACGTTGAGGATCGTCACGTCCGCGGACCGGTGAAGCGAGACGATCTCGCCCCGGCGGGGTGTGCCGAGCGCGGCCTCCACCTCGGTCGGGTGGGCCATCGCCCGCTCGAGGAGGTCCTTCACCGCCAGCTCGGGCGTGGCGTCCTTGAGGGCCGCGCGGCAGTCCTCGATGAAGCCGGCCAGCGTGAACACCGTCGATCTCCTTGTCCCGGGGCTCCTGGACTCGATCACCCGGATCTCGCGACCCATGGACTCCCAAAGAGCGTATGTCGGGATCGGCGGCCTCGTCAAACGACGGTGATCCTCGGCGAGCACCGTACCCTTGACGGAACGGCAGCGCGGTGCGATAACCCCGAGACGATGACCGCGCGCCGCGTTCTGATCACCGTCCCCCACACGTACCAGCGTGACGCGCCATATCTCCAGCGCCTCGAGGCCGCCGGGCTCGAGGTCGAGCGCCGGATAGGCCGGCACGGCAAGCTGACCGAGGCCGAGCTGCGAGAGGCCCTGCCCGGAGTCTTCGCCACGCTGGCCAGCAGCGAGCCGTACACCGAGGGGATCTTCCGGGACGCGCCCGACCTCCGCGTCGTCGCCCGCTGGGGCGTGGGATTCGACGCCATTGACGTCCAGGCCGCGACGCGCCACGGAGTCGTCGTGTGCACCGCCGTGGGCGCCAACCACGAGGCGGTCGCCGACTACGCGGTGTCGCTCATGTGCACGCTGCAGCGCGGTCTCCCGCGGAACCACCGATTGATCACGGGTGGCCAGTGGAAGACCGAGTTCCGGCCCGGGCTCTGGCGCGCCACCGTCGGGATCGTGGGGCTCGGCCGGATCGGCCAGGCGGTGGCCCGCCGGTGCCGCGGGTTCTCGATGACGATCCTCGCGTACGAGCCCTACCCGGACCGGGACTTCGTGCGAGAGCACGGCATCGAGCTCGTTTCGCTCGAGGAGCTGCTCCGGCGCGCCGACCTGGTGACCCTGCACTGCCCGGCGACACCGGAGAACCGGCACCTGATCAACCACGAGCGGCTGGCTCTCATGAAGCCCACCGCGCACCTCGTCAACACCGCCCGGGGCTCTCTCATCGACGAGACGGCGCTCCACGAGGCGCTGGCCACCGGACGAATCGCCGGCGCCGGTCTCGACGTGTTCGAGAAGGAGCCGCTCTTCGACTCGGCTCTCTTCGGACTCGACAACGTCGTCCTGAGCCCCCACGTCGCGGGGATCGACGAGACGTCCGAGGTCGCCATGGCGGATCGCGCGATCGACGCCATCCTGGCCGTCTGGCGGGGCGAGCCCCCGCCGCCGGAGTGCGTGGTCAACCCCGAGGCGCTCCGCCCGCGCTGACCGCGCGAGCCCCGGCGCACGGGGTGCTCCGGGGGCCCAGGCTGTGAGGTCGGCGACGATCCAGCTCCTCCTAGACTGCGCCACGGCCCACCGCCTGGACGCGGCGCGAGCCCGGCTCCATCGACGACTCGCGGGAGCGGTCGATTGGGAGGCGGTCGTCGAGGAGGCGCAGCGGCACGGGATCACGCCCCTCGTATTTCAGGCACTCCGCGCAGCCCCGGACGGCCTCGTGTCACCCGGCGCGCTGGCCACGCTCAAGGCGCTGTGCGACGCGAACGCCCGCCGGTGTCTCCTCCTCACCGGGTGGCTGCGCCGGGTGGTCGACCGCCTGGCGGCGGCAGGAGTCCAGGCGATTCCCTACAAGGGGCCGGTGCTGGCGGCGTTCGCCTACGGCAGCATGGCCGGGCGCCAGGCCGGCGACCTCGACGTCCTCATCGATCCCGGGACTCTCGCCGCCGCCAAGGAGACCCTACGCGGGGAGGGCTTCCGCCCCATGTTTCCGCTCGAGGTCTGGCAGGAGCGGCAGCTCGTGCGCTCCGGCCATCCCTACGCCTTCATTCGAGACCGGGAACGCATCGTCGTGGAGCTCCACTGGAGCGTCTCGCCGCGATCCCTCTCCACGGGCCTGTTCGCCACCACCCTGCGTGAGCGGCTCGCGGAGGTCCCGGTCGGTGGCACGACCTTCCGGACGCTGCCGACGGACGCGCTCCTCATCGCGCTGTGCGTTCACGGAGCCAAGCATGTGTGGGAGCGGCTGGGCTGGATGGCCGACGTGGCCGAGCTGATCGCGAGACGGCCGGCCGTCGACTGGCCCGGTCTTCTCGCCTGCGCCGCCGAGGCGGGCCACGTGCGCGAGCTGCTCCTCGGCCTTCTCCTGGCCCGGGACCTCATGGGCACGGACCTGCCGGAGGTCGTGTCGCGCCGCCTCGCCGGTGACCCCAGGCTCTCGGCGCTCGCGCGAGTCGTGCTCGCCCAGCTCGATCTCGAGGGCCCCCGCCGGCTTGGGATCGCCGAGACCGCGCGATTTCACCTGGCAATCCGCGGGACGTGGAGTGACCGCCTCGACTACTGTCGCTTCGCGATGATGCCGACCGTGGCCGACTGGTCCGTGGTCTGGCTGCCGCGATGGCTCGCGCCGCTCCACGTCCCTCTGCGGATCGCGCGGCTGCTCCGGGACGGCCTCGGCCACACCCACCACTGAGGCGGGGCCGAGGGGAAGCCTACTCGCGAGAGGCTCCGTCCCTCACGAACGCCGCGAAGCCCGCCATCAGCTCCGAGAGGAGCTGGCGAACCTTCTCGTCGACGAGCCGGCCGTCGGCGTCGAACGCCTGGGCCGCGCCCGCGACGTAGAGCGACTTGCCGAACCACGCCCGCGTGCCGAGCGCCCGCAGCACGGGCAGCCACGCGGTCTGGGCCAGCCGCGTGCCGCCCACCCCCGGCGTCGCGCCCAGGATCGCCACCGGCTTCCCGCCGAAGACCCTGGGGATGTCCTTGGGCGGCCGTGACAGCCAGTCGATCGCGTTCTTCAACACGCCGGGCATCGAGTGGTTGTACTCGGGCGTGACGAGCAGGAGGCCGTCGGCGTCCGCGATCCGGTTCTTCAGCTCCGTGACGGCGCCCGGCACACCTCTCTCGGCTTCGAGGTCGCCGTCGTAGAGCGGAATACCGGCGATGGACGCGATCACCACCTCCGTGCCCGCGGGAGACACCTCGGCGGCCGCACGAAGGAGGGCCGCGTTGAACGAGGCCTTCCGCAAGCTGCCGGCGATGCCGATAATTCGGGTCATGCCATCCGCTCCCGACGCGGCGGGCAGCCGCCCGCCGACCCCCGCGAGGGCCGTCAGGGAATCAGGAGGACCTTCCCCGTCGTCTTGCGTCCCTCGAGGTCTCGGTGCGCCTGCGCGGCCTCGGCCAGCGGGAACGTCGCCCCGATGCGGATCTTGAGCTCGCCCTTCTGGATCCAACCCAGCACGTCGCCGGCGCGTCGCACGAGGTCGTCGCGCGTCGCGATGTAGTGGAAGAGGCTCGGCCGGGTGAGGAAGAGCGAGCCCTTGGTGTTCAGCACCTGGGGGTCGAGCGGAGAGACCGGGCCACTCGCCGCGCCGTACAGCACCATGTAGCCGCGCGTCGCCAGGCAGTTGAGGCTCTTCTCGAAGGTGTCGCGGCCCACGGCGTCGTAGACGACCTGGAGCCCCTTCCCGCCGGTCAGGCGCTTGACCTCGGCCTCGAAATCCTGGTGCGAGTAGAGGATCACGTCGTGCGCGCCCGCTTCGCGGGCCAGCTTCGCCTTCTCCTCCGTCGAGACCGTGCCGATGACGCGGGCACCCGCGCGCCTCGCCATCTGGCAGAGCAGGAGTCCCACCCCGCCGGCCGCCGCGTGGACCAAGCACCCGTCACCCGGCTTCAAGGGGTACGTGGAATGGGCGAGGTAGTGGGCGGTCATGCCCTGGAGCATCGCCGACGCGCCGGCACGCGAGTCCACGCCGGCGGGCAGCGTCACGAGCCGGTCGGCCGGCACCACGTTGTAGGTCGCGTAGGATCCCGGCACGCCCGTCCACGCGACGCGATCCCCCGCGCGCACCGTGGTCACGCCGGATCCCACCGCCTCGACGACGCCCGCCCCTTCGAGGCCGAGAGGCAGCGGGAGCTGGCCCTTGTAGGCGCCGGAGCGCTGGTAGGTGTCGATGTAGTTGAGGCCGGCCGCCTCGATCCGCACGAGGGCCTGACCCTCGCCGGGCTTGGGCGTGGGCAGCTCCTCGAGCCGCATGGCCTCCGGACCGCCGTACTCGTGGACACGGATCGCGCGCATGACGGGCACCCTCCTGTGATGTCGGATCGGCGGGCCCGGACCCGCCGGGCGCCACACACGGCGCCCACCATACGGCCGAATCCGGGAGCCTTCAACCCCACGATCGGGAGCGGGTCGCGCGCCCGGCGACGCGCCGCCCGGCGCGCCGGGAACGCTGGGGCCGGCCGACGACCTGCTAGCGGCCGCGCGCGCGGCGCGGACGGGCCCGACGCCGGCCAGACGCGACCGGGCGCCGCGGGGAGCGCTGCGCCGCCGGCGCCGATGCCAGGAGCCGCTTTGCCTGGCGCCGTCCGACCCGGCGAAGGGCGACCAGTGCCGCGCGATTCTTGCCGGATGGCGTGGCACGCCCCTGCTCCCACTGCACGACGGCCGCCGGGCTCACCCCCACCAGGCGCGCGACGGCCGCCTGGCTGAGAGCCAGGCGCTGGCGGAGCTTCCGGATGAGGCCCGGCGACAGCCGCGCGGCCCGCGCCTCGTCCTCGGACACCGCGGGCTGCCACCCTCGGCCCGCGTGAGACTCCGCCCACCGCGCCGCCACCTCGCGAAGCGCGCCGACCTGCGCCCGTAGCTCCCGCACCGCCTGTCGCAGCCGACGTACGTCACGCCGGAGGGGCGTCGCCGCGCTCCGGATATGCTTGCGCGCGCCGCGCGCGATCGCGTCCTTGATCGCCATCTCGATCTTGGCCAAACGGGGGTCCTCCGGAATTCTGGCGTTGGGTGGAGGGATTCGCTGCTTCGACAATTCGACGCTAGCAGCGGGGGTGGGGCTTGTCAAACGACGGATGGCCAGGCGGATCGCCCGGTGCTCCACGAGGCGACGCGCTAGAATCGTCCGGGACGGGAGGCAGGACGACCATGCGCGTGACGGTGATGGGCAGCGGCGGGACGGGCGGGTACTTCGGCGGGCTCCTCGCCCGGGCGGGTGAGGACGTGACGTTCGTCGCGCGAGGGGCCCACCTCGACGCGATTCAGGCGAAGGGGTTGACCGTGCGCTCACGCCTGGTCGGGGACTTCACGGTCCCGGCCCGGGCGTCCGACGACCCGAGAGCGGGCGGCGTCGCGGATCTCGTCCTCTTCTGCGTCAAGGCGTACGACACCGAGACCGCCGCCGAGCGCCTGCGGCCGGCGGTAGGGCCGGACACGGTGATCCTGCCGGTGCAGAACGGGATCGACAGCGCCGAGCGGATCGGCCGCGTCGTCGGATCGGGCCACGTGATCGGGGGCACGGCGGGCGTGTCGTCGGTGCTGGAAGCTCCGGGGATCATCGATCACCGTTCCGGACCGGACGAGATCCGTCTCGGTGAACTGGAAGGGCAGCCGAGCGCTCGCGTCGAGCGCATCGCCGAGGTCCTCCGCAAAGCCGGGATCAAGGCCGAGATCCGGCTCGACATTCGGGTGGCGTTGTGGGAGAAGTTCGTCCGCATCTGTGGGCTCAGCGGGCTGACCGCGCTCACGCGGTTGCCGATCGGCGCCATCCTCGCCTGTGCGGAGACGCGGACCCTGCTGCTGCAGACGATGGACGAGACCGTCGCGGTCGGGCGTGCGGAGAACGTGATAGTGCCCGATGGGTTCCCGGCGGCCACGCTGCACCTCTTCGAGCGCATGGGCCCGGCGGTGCGCGGCTCTCTCTACTACGACCTCGCCGCCGGCCGCCGCCTCGAGATCGAGACGCTCAACGGGACCGTCGTGCGCCTGGGCCGGGAACGCGGCGTTCCCACGCCGGCGAACTTCGCCATCTACGCGGCGCTCAAGCCGTACGAAGGCGGCGCACCGGCCGACGCGCCGCCGGCGTGACGGGGCCGGGCAGGCGGTGCCGGGCGCACGGAAGCCGTTGCGGGCGACCCGCCGGCTCCGGCGCTCACTCGATGGCCGCGTGCTAGGATGGGACGTCCGCGCACCTGCGCGGGAGCCCTGCTGAGGCGCACGAGCCTTCCGCGCCGGGAAGGAGTGAGAGCATGTCCGGTCGGCCATTCCTGCAGATCCCCGGCCCCACCCTCGTCCCGGAGCGCATCGTGCGCGCCATGTCGCAGTCGATCATCGATCACCGCGGGCCGAAGTTCGCGGCGCTGGTCGGCGAGATCCTGACCGGGCTCAAGACCGTGTTCCAGACCGAGCGCGGCCAGGCAATCCTGTACCCCGGCTCGGGCACGGGCGGCTGGGAAGCGGCCGTCGTGAACACGCTGTCGCCCGGCGACCGCGTCCTCGGGGTCGTCAACGGCCACTTCTCGAACCACTTCTGCCGGACCGCCGCGGCGCTCGGCATCGAGGTGGACCGCCTCGAGGTGCCCTACGGCGAGGGCGTGCCCGCGACCCGGGTGGCCGAGCGGCTCCGCGCCGACTCGACTCACCAAGTGCGCGCGGTCCTCGTGGTCCACAACGAGACGTCGACGGGCGTCACGAGCGACGTCGCAGCCGTGCGCCGGGCCCTCGACGAGGCGCGCCACCCGGCGCTCCTTCTCGTGGACGTCGTCTCCTCCCTGGCGTCGATCGACTTCCGCTTCGACGACTGGGGAGTGGACGTCGCGCTGACGGGCCCCCAGAAGGGGCTCATGCTCCCGCCCGGCCTGACCATCCTGGCGGCGAGCGATCGCGCCATCCGCGCGAGCCAGGCCGCCAAGTGCCCGCGCGCCTACTGGGACTGGGGGCCGGTGCTCGAGCGGAACAAGCGCGGCGAGTTCCCCTACACGCCGGCGACCGCGCTCCTCTTCGGCCTCCGCGAGGCGATCGCAATCCTCCACGAGGAGGGTCTGGCCGAGGTCTTCCGGCGCCACGCCCGCCTTGCCGAGGCCTGCCGCCGCGCGGTCCGCGCGCTCGGCCTCGGGATCCTGTGCCGCGAGCCGCGAGAGCACTCGAACACGCTGACCGCCGTCGTGATGCCGACCGGCTTCGATTCGGACGCCTACATCGCCCACGCGAACCGGACGCTCGATCTGTCGCTCGGCGTCGGGCTGGGCGACGTGAAGGGCAAGGTGTTCCGGATCGGTCACCTCGGCAGCCTGAACGAGCTGGAGCTCCTCGCCGGGCTGGCCGGCGTGGAGATGACTCTGAAGAGCTTCGGCGTCCCGGTGACCCTCGGAGCCGGCGTCGCCGCCGCCCAGACGCACCTGCTCGACTCGCGACCGAGTTGACCCGCCCCAGGCCGCCACAGGCCGGAGGCCGTCCAAAGGCCCTCCGAACGACGGCAGGCCTGAGGCGCGCCGGCCGAGCTGAAAACTAGAAAAGGAGACGCCCCGATGAAAGGCCGCCTCGCCGTCATGACGAAGTTCAACGCCGACTTCGACATCCGGGAGTACACTGTGCCCGAGGTCGAGCCCGACGCCGCCCTGGTACGGATCACGCGCGGCGGGATCTGCGGGTCCGATCTCCACATCTGGCGCGGCGAGCTGCAGGACCTCATCGGGGCGCCGGATCGCGGCCAGACCTTCGGCCACGAGATGTGCGGCGTGATCGAGCGGCTCGGGCGGAACGTCACGACCGACTCGACCGGCGCCCCGCTCAAGGAGGGCGACCGGGTCACCTACTGCTACTTCTATCCCTGCGGGCGCTGCCCCGCCTGCCTCGACGGGCATCGGGCCGCGTGCCCGAACAAGCGGCGCGGGACAAGGTACGCCGACGACCCGCCGCACTTCGTGGGCTCGTACGGGGAGTACTACTATCTTCGTCCCGGCCACTTCGTGTACCGGGTGCCGGACAGCATCTCCGACGACGTGGCCACGCCGGTCAACTGCGCCCTCGCCCAGGTCCTGTACGGGCTGGACCGCGTGCGCGTGCGGGTCGGGGACACGGTCGTGCTCCAGGGCGCGGGCGGGCTCGGGCTCAACGCCGCCGCCGTCGCCAAGGAGATGGGGGCCGCCCAGGTCATCGTGATCGACCAGATCCCGGAGCGGCTCGAGCTGGCCCGGCGGTTCGGCGCCGACCACACGCTGAGCCTCCAGGAGCTGTCTCGGCCCGAGGACCGCGTGGCCGCGGTGAAGGAGCTCACGCGCGGCTGGGGCGCCGACGTCGTCTGCGACTTCGTGGGCTTCCCGAGCGTCATCCCCGAGGGGCTCCAGATGCTCAAGAGCGGCGGCACGTACCTCGAGATCGGCCACATCAGCCCGGGGCACAAGTTCGAGTTCCACCCGGCGTCGATCGTCTGGCGCTCTCACACGATCGTCGGCATGATCCAGTACGAGCCGTGGGCCATCCAGCGCGGCCTCACGTTCCTCGAGCAGAACCAGCGGAAGTACCCGTTCACCGAGGTGATCTCGCACGTCTACCCGCTGGAGCGGATCAGCGAGGCCTTCCGCGAGGCCGAGTGGCTGGGCCGCCAGCACAGCCCGCACAAGATCAGCCGCGCCGCGATCGCGCCCTGGGGGAAGTGAGGGCAGTCCACCGGGCGAGCGGCCTGGAGGGGCGGGATGGCGGGAGATCGAGTCGAGATGTGGATGATGGAGGAGGTCAAGAAGTTCATCGACGGCGAGTTCTTGGAAGCGAGCACCGATTACTTCCCGCGAGGGAACGCCTCGGCCGTCCTCTTCCGGGTCGAGGGGCGGCCGTCGCACACCGAGCCGCGGAGGCTCCTCCATCAGCTCTGGATCGACAAGACCTTTTTCCTGCGCTGCTCTGACCGCGGCGCTCTGCAGCATGCGCTCGAGGGGGCCGACATCGTGGTGTCCATGAAGAAGGCCGGTGACAAGATCGTGGAGCTGCACTGACGTGGCGGGGCCCGTCAAGCTCCGTCCGGCGACCGAGCGCGACGTCCCGACCATCCTCGGGCTGATCCGGGGCATCGCCGAGTACGAGCGCCTCTCCCACGAGGTGGAGGCGACCGAGGCCCTCCTGCGGGAGCACGGCTTCGGGCGACGGCCCGTCTACGAGGCCGTCCTGGCCGAGCGGGACGGGCGGGCGGTGGGGTTCGCCCTCTATTTCTTCTCGTTTTCGACCTTCAAGGCGCGGCCGACCCTCTACCTGGAGGACCTCTTCGTCATCCCGGCGGAGCGCCGGGGCGGCATCGGGAGCCACCTCCTGACGCGCCTCGCCCAGATCGCCGTGGAGCGGGACTGCGGCCGCATGGAGTGGTCGGTCCTCGACTGGAACACGCCGGCCCGCGATCTCTACTTCAAGCTCGGCGCCAAGTCGATGGACGAGTGGACCGTCTTTCGCATGACGCCCGACGCCTTCCAGCGCCTCGCGCGCGAGGGCATGCCCGGCGCGTCCCCGGGCTAGCGGACTCCGGTCCGCGGGCCAGGCGGACTGATCCCAGCCATGACCAGGATCGCGGCGTGGCTCTCTGTGGCCTTCGTGCTCCTGATGGGACCTGTCCCCGCGGAGGCCCAGGCTCCGGCCAAGGTCTGGCGGATCGCCGTGCTCACCGGCGCCACGCAGCGCACGGACGCTACCCCTCGCGCCCTGGAGCAGCGGCTGGCCGAGCTGGGCTACGTCGAAGGAAAGAACCTCGTGATCGACTTCCGCACCGCGGGGGGCCAGCCCGATCGGCTGCCCGGGCTCGCCGGCGAGCTGGTCGGCCGCCGACCGGACGTTATCGTCGTGGTCTCGACGCAGGCCGTGTTGGCGGCGAAGAACGCGACCCAGGCCATCCCGATCGTCTTCGGCGCCGTCGGCGATCCCGTCGCGACAGGTGTCGTCCCCAGCCTGGCGCGCCCGGGCGGGAACGTCACCGGCGTGTCGCTGCTCAACACCGAGCTGAGTGGGAAGGGCCTCCAGCTCCTGAAGGAGGCGGTACCGGCCGCCTCCCGCGTGGCGGTGCTCTGGAACTCGGAGAACCCGCTCCACCGGGGGATCCGTGCGGCCACCGAGGCGGCAGCCCCGACGATGAAAGTCGGCCTGCAGTTCGTCGACGTACGCGGGCCGGATGATCTACCTAAGGCGTTCGATGCGATCACCCGACAGCGAGCCGAGGGTCTTCTCGCATTCCCCGAGACCGTCACCCTCGCTCACCGGAAGCCGATCCTCGATTTCGCCGCGAGCCGCCGGCTTCCCGCCCTGTATGCCTTCCGCGAGATGGTGCAGGAAGGCGGCCTGATGTGTTACGGCGCGAGCCTCGCCGAGAACCTCCGGCAGGCCGCCGACTACGTCGACAAGATCCTCAAGGGCGCAACGCCAGGAACCCTGCCGATCGCCCAGCCGACCAGATTCGAGCTTCTCATCAATCTCAAGACGGCCAAGGCGCTCGGCCTGACCATGCCGCAGTCGCTCCTGCTGCGAGCCGACCAGGTGATCCAGTGACGGCCGGGCCGCACCCCGTCACGCCTCGTCCATCGTGAGCTGGAGGCGGTGCCGGGCGAGCACCGCGTCGCCTGCCACGCCGTGGCCGGTCAGGGTGGCGGGCTTGAAGTAGCGGTCGGCGATCGCGTCGGAGAACCCGGCCCCGCCCGTCTCGACGAGCAGCACCCACGGCCACGGCTCCTCGCCCTTGGCCACCTCGCCGCCCTTGAGCTTCCCTTCGGCCGTCTTGACCTGCGTGACCGCCGGGACCGTGCTCAAGAGGTGGACGCCGATCACGCCGGTCTCGTCGAGGAGGGCGGCCGGCGCCGTCTCGCGGAGCCACCGCTCGACCGCCGCCTCGCGCCCGGGCTCGGGTCGCGCCCGGAGCGTCAAGAGCCCGCCCCCCTGCCCGCGCCCGGTCGTCAGCGCGATCCGGCAGCCGAGCCGGACCGTGTTCCGGAAGTGCGGCAGGACGCGCTTCGTCCAGTCGGTCGGGAAGTTCAGGCGCAGCACGTATCCCGCGCTCCGGACCGTCTCGACGCTGTCGGTCTCGTAGACGTCGAGGTACTCGCGCGGCCGCTCGGAGCTGTCGTACCGCCGCCCGCGCAGGAACCCCGGGATGCCGACACGCTCCGCGACGTGCTCCCGGTCGTGCCAGCGAATCATCTCGAGGTCCCCGTCCGGAGTCATGCCGTGCCAGATGATGAGGACGCCCTGCCCGATCAACGCCATTTCGGGTCTCCTCGCTCGGGGTCGATGCTGATCTGGAGCTGGTACGCGGTGCCCCCGCGCAGCTCGGCGCCGGCGACCCGGAGGCTCTCCGGGGCGAGCGGGCCGGCGCGGAGCTCGGTGAGAACCGCCGCGTCGTCCGCCTCCACGAGGAGGCACCACGGGTCGACGGCGCCCCGGTCCCGGTCGCCCGGGCCCCGAAGCCGCTTCTCCTCGGTGGCGATGCTCGTGACGTCGGGCGTCGCGTCGAGCACATGGATCGCCACGACGCCGGTCACGTCCTCGACCGAGGCGAGACTCGCGGCGGTGAGCGCCGGCGGCCGATCCACCGACCCGCCGGCGGGGCCGAGCCTGAGCGTCAGGAGGACGCCGCCCTGCCCGCGACCCGTGCTGGCCGCCACCCGGTAGCCGACGCGCAGCGTGTCGCGAAAGTGTGGGACCATCCGGCGCGTCCAGGGCGTGGGATCGTTCAGCCGGGCGAGGTAGGAAGCGCTCCTGAGCGTCTCCGGGTCCTCCACCTCGTAGAAGTCGAGATAGTCGAGCGAGCGCTCGAGGCTCCGATAGCGTCGCCCGCGCAGGAACCCCGGCACGCCCACCCGCTCGGGGATGTGCTGGCGGTCGTGCCAGCGCCAGTACTCCGACTCACCTTCAGGCGTGATCGTGTGCCAAATCGCGAGCACGCCCTGTCCCAGGAGTGGCATCGGACCTCCTAGCTCGACCCGTGCCGCGCCGTCACGGGGCCACGGCCTCGAGCGTCCCGCGTGCGTGCGGGGCCTCGGGCGGGCCGATCGGCCGGACGACCGGCAGCGTGACGCCAGCCGCCCGGTACGCCTCGACCTCGGCCCGGACGCGGCGCGCGTCGCCGACCGATCCGAGCGCGTCGACGAGGGCGCCCGGCACGGCGTCCGCGTCGCGTCCCGGTCCGCGGTCCCGGTCGAAGGCAGACAGCGCGTCGGCGAAGCCGCTCGCCCGGAACATGGCCCGGTAGTACGGGAGCGAGAGATAGCGGACCAGCTCCTCCCGGAACAGCCGCGTGACCCCCGCCCGATCCTCGGTGACGGCGAGCGGTACCGCGGCAACGATCTCGAACCCCTCGAGCGGCTTCCCCGCCCGCGCGCGGCCCCGCGCGAGCGCGGGCAGGGCGACGTCTCGGACGTACGCCGGGGAGCAGAGCCAGAGCACGACTCCGTCGGCGAGCTCGCCGGCCAGCTCCAGCATCGGCGGCGCGAGGCCGGCGAGAAGGACCGGCGGCGCGGGCGCCCGGAACGCGCCCGTCCAGCGGACGCGATAGTAGCGCCCCTGGAAGCTCGCCTGGCCCTCGAGCGCTGCCCGCAGCACGGCCACGTACTCCCGGATCACGGCGAGCGGCTCGCCCATGTCGAGACCGAGCGCGTCCACCATCGAGGGGCGGTGGCTCAGCCCGATACCGAGTCGGAGGCGGCCGCTCGACACCTCCATGAGGGTCGACGCTTCCTGGGCCATGACCACCGGATGGCGGGGGTAGATCGGCACGACGCCGGTTCCGAGCCCGATGCGCTCCGTCGCGCACGCGTACGCCGCCAGGACGACGAAGCCGTCCCGCCCGAGCCCGTGGGTCAGCCACACGCTGTCGTAGCCGAGAGACTCGGCGCGCCGCGCCAGGTCCACCGTGGTGGCGAGACGGTCGCGAGGCGAGAGGTACGCGCCGAGGCGTCGCGCGGAGCCGGTCACGGCCGACTAGCATAGCAGACGCGCGGCTCGAGCACCGCGCGGGGCGCGGCCAGGCTCGGCCGGCCGCGGGTAGCGCGCGACCCCGTGTTGCGCCCGCCCGGAGAGGTCCGGTACCATCGGCCACGTGCTCCTCCAGCAGGCGATCAACGCTCTCACGCTGGGCAGCCTCTACGCCCTCATCGCCATCGGACTCGCCATCACGTTCTCCATCCTGGACGTGGTGAACTTCGCCCAGGGCTCGCTCGTCATGTGGGGCGCGTACCTCGGTGTCGTGTTCGCCGTCGGGCTCGGCCTCGGGTTCTGGGCGCCGATGCTCGGATCGATGTTTCTGGTGGGGCTCATCGGAATCGCGCTCGAGCGGACGTCGCTCCAGCCGCTCCGCCTCCGCAACGCCCCCCCCATCGCCGCGCTCCTGGCGACGCTCGGCGCCGCGACGATCCTCGATCACCTCATCCTGATCGTGTTCGGCCCCGAGACGCGCGCGTTCCCCACCCCCTTCCCGGTCCGCATGGTCGAGGTCGGGGGCGCCCAGATCTCGACGCTCGAGCTGACGATCACCGGGATCGCCTTCCTGCTCCTCTTCGGGCTCCAGGCGATGCTGCGGCGCACGCGCCTCGGACTCGCGATGCGCGCCATCGCCCAGGACGGCCGCGTCGCGGGGCTGATGGGCATCGACACCGACCGCGTCGTGGCCCTCGCGTTCGGCGTGGGCGCCGCCGTGGGCGGGGTCGGCGGCGTCTTGACGGGGATCTACTACAACTCGGTCGACATCAGCATGGGGTACTCCGCAGGGCTCAAGGGCTTCAGCGCGATGGTGATCGGCGGCATGGGCAGCCTACCCGGAGCGATCCTGGGGGGGTTCGTGCTGGGCGCGGCCGAGACCGCCGCCACCGCGGTGTTCTGGTCCGGCTACCGCGACATCGTCGCCTTCGGTCTCCTGATCCTCGTCCTGATCGTGCGCCCGTCGGGGCTGCTCGGAGCTCCCGAGATCCGGAAGGTCTGACCGCTGGGTCAGACTTTGACTCCCAGGCACGTCCACCGGGCCGCCCGGACCTGACGCCGACATGTCGGGAAGTCGAAGTCGGACCATGTCCCGGGAGCGCCTGGTCCTCTGCGCCATTCTCGCGGCCGCGCTCCTCGTCCCCGCGGTGTTCCGCTCGCCCTACGTCCTCCACGTGGCGGTGCTGGCGGGCATCTACGTGGTCCTGACGCTCTCCCTCAACCTCGTGACCGGGTTCTGCGGCCAGTTCTCGCTCGGCCATGCGGGGTTCTACGGGATCGGCGCCTACACCGCCGCGCTGCTCGCCGTCACCTGGGGAAGCCCGTTCGTCCTGAACCTCCTGGCGGCGGCGGTCGTCGCCGGCGTGGCCGGCTTCCTGATCGGCCTGCCGACCTTGCGTCTTGGCGGAATCTATCTCGCGATGGCGACGCTCGGGTTCGGCGAGATCATCCACCTGGTCCTCCTGAACTGGCTCGGCCTGACGCGAGGGCCGCTCGGGATCCCGGCCATCCCGGGACCCGCCATTCTCGGCTTCGACCTCGCGACGCCGGCGCGCCAGTACTACGTGGCCCTGGCGCTCGTCGTGCTCGCGACGGTGGTCGTCTCGCGGCTCGTCGACTCGGGCTTCGGCGAGTCAATCCAGGCCATCCGCGACGACGAGGTCGCGGCCGAGGCCGTCGGAGTCCCGACGACCCGGCTCAAGGTGATCACCTTCACCGTCTCGGCGGCGCTGGCCGGCGTGGCCGGCGCCTTCTTCGCCCACTACGCCACGTTCGTGAGCCCCGGCTCGTTCACGCTCGTCGAGTCGATCCTCGTCCTCTCGCTCCTGGTCTTCGGCGGCATGGGCAGCGTCGAGGGCTCGATCGCCGGCGCGGTGATCCTGACCGTGGCGCCCGAGGTGTTCCGGTTCCTCGCGGAGTACCGGATGGTGATCTACGGCGCCATCCTGCTGGGTCTGATCCTGTTCCGGCCCCAGGGGCTTCTCGGCGGGATCTCCCTCGGCCTCACCCGGCGGCCACGGGCCGCGGCGGCCGGCGAAGCCGGGGCGGCCCCGTGAGCCAGTCCGTCCTCGAGGTGCGGGACCTCTCGGTCCGGTTCGGGGGCATCCGGGCGGTCTCCGGCGTCTCGCTCGCCGTGGGTGAGGGCGAGATCCGCTCGATCATCGGCCCCAACGGCGCCGGGAAGACCACCATCTTCAACGCCGTCACGGGCCTCTGCCGGCCGACCGCCGGCGACGTGCACCTCAGAGGCCGCCCGATATCGGGGCTCTCGCCCCATGCGCGGGCCCGGCTGGGCGTCGCGCGGACCTTCCAGAACATCCGCCTCTTCCGCGACCTCACCGTCGGCGAGAACGTGCGCGTCGCACTGTACGGGCGCGCCCACACGGGGCTTCTCGGGGCGCTCCTCCGCACGCCCGGGTTCCGGCGGGAGCGCGCCGCCGCCGACCGGTCCGTGGCCGCCCTGCTGGAGGGCGTCGGGCTCCGCGGCCGCGGAGACGAGCTGGCGCGGAGCCTCCCCTACGGCGACCAGAAGCGCGTCGAGCTCGCGCGGGCGCTGGCCGCCGAGCCGAGCGTGTTGCTCCTCGACGAGCCGGCGGCCGGCATGAGCACGGCGGAGGCGGACGAGCTGATGGCCCTCATCCGGAGCCTCCGCGACCGGGGACTCGCGATCCTCCTCGTGGAGCACCACATCCGCGTCGTCATGGGCGTCTCCGACCGGGTGACCGTGCTGAACCACGGTGAGATCATCGCCGAGGGCCCACCGGCCGCGGTACGGCGCGATCCGGCGGTCATCGCCGCGTACCTGGGGGAGGGCCGCTGACGTTGGAGTGCACGGGAGGCACGCCATGACTCTCGCGCTCGCCTGGATCGCGGCCGGGGCGGCCATGCTCTTCGCCGGGGGCGCGCTCTACGTGAGCCTGGTCGAGCACCCGGCGCGCCTCGCCACGGGCCCGCCGATGGCGGTCGCCCAGTTCCGCACGAGCTATCCTCGCGGCGCGCGGCTCCAGGGCGGCCTCGCGGCGCTCGGGACCGTCGCCGCGATCGGCGCCTGGCTCGGCGGCGCTCCGATCGCCTGGCTCGCCGCCGGTGTCCTCCTCGGTCTGGTCGTGCCGTACACGCTGGTCGTCGTCCTTCCGACGAACAAGCGCCTCCTCGATCCGGCCCTGTCCCCCGACGCGCCGGAGGCGCGTCAGCTCCTCCGCCGGTGGGGCGTCCTTCACGCGGTGCGCACGGTGCTCGGCCTCGCGGCGGCGGCCGCGATGGCGCATCTCTTGGCCCGCGGGTGAGCGCCCCCGGCAGCGGTCGCGAGGAGCCGGCCGCCCCGCCACATCTCGAGCTCCGCGCCCTCGCCATCCATTACGGGGCGATCCGCGCGGTCCACGACGTGTCCCTCGAGGTGCGCGCGGAGGAGATCGTCACGCTCGTCGGGTCGAACGGCGCCGGGAAGTCGTCGACGCTGAACGCCGTGGCCGGGCTGGTCCGCCCCGCTTGCGGCGAGATTCGGCTCCTGGGCGCTCGCGTCGACGGCCTCCGACCCTGGCAGCTCGTGGCCCGCGGCGTGAGCCTCACCCCCGAGGGCCGCCAGGTGTTCCCGCGCTTCAGCGTCGAGGAGAACCTCGCGGTGGGCGCGTACACCCGCCGCGACGCGGCGGCGGTTGCGGCAGACCTCGACCGCGTGTTCGCGCTGTTCCCGATCCTGCGGGAGCGCCACCGTCAGCCGGCGGGCACCCTCTCCGGCGGCGAGCAGCAGATGCTCACCATCGGCCGGGCCCTCATGGCTCGCCCGCGGCTCCTCCTGCTGGACGAGCCGTCGCTCGGCCTGGCGCCGCTCGCCGCCCGCCAGATCTTCCAGACCATCGCCGAAATCCGCCGCCAGGGGGTGACCGTACTCCTAGTGGAGCAGAACGTTCACCTCGCTTTCACCGTGGCGGACCGGGCGTACGTCATGGAGACCGGGCGGGTGCGCCTCCAGGGCACCCCGGCCGAGCTCTCGCAGGACGAGGCGGTCGTCCGCACTTACCTCGGAGGGTAGCCGCATGTCCGACCGGTCCGCCCGATCCGACCGACATCGGGTCCTCTACTGGAACCGCGCCACGCCCGAGCTCTACGCCGTCATCCGGGAGGAGGCGCCGCCCGAGCTGGAGCCCGAGTTTCTCGAGACCGAGGACCCGGCCGAGGCACGCCTGAAGCTCGGGCGCGCGGAGTTCCTCGTGATCGCCGACTGGGCGCTCACCCAGACGGACCTCGAGGCCGCGCCCCGGCTCCGCATGGTCCAGCACCAGGGAGTGGGCTACGAGCGCATCGACACCGCGGCGCTGGCCGCGCGGAAGATCCCGCTCTGCCTCTGTCCCGCCGGCACGGCGACCGGCGTCGGCGAGCACACGATGACGCTGATCCTCGCCATCCTGAAGCAAGTCGTCCTGGCGCACAACGCCCTCGTCCAGGGCCGGTGGCTCCAGTGGACGCTCCGCCCCTTGACCCGGGACCTCGAGGGCAAGACGCTCGGCCTCTTCGGCTTCGGCCGGACGGGCCGCGCGACCGCCCAGCGCGCCCTCGGCTTCGGCGTGCGGCTCCTCGCCTGCGATCCCTACGTGAGCCTGACCCCCGGGGAGCGCGCCCGGTACGGCGGGATCGAGCTGGTCTCGCGGGAGCGGCTCCTCCGCGAGTCGGACGTGGTGGTCTGCCACGTGCCGCTCACCGACGAGACGCGGCACATGGTCGACCGGGCATTCCTCGCGCAGATGAAGCCGACCGCATACCTGATCAACATCTCGCGCGGCGGCGTCGTGGACCAGGACGCGCTCGTGGACGCGCTCCGGCAGCGTCGCATCGCCGGGGCTGGCCTCGACGTCTTCACGCCGGAGCCGCTCGAGCCCGGGCACCCTCTCACGACCCTCGACAACGTCGTGTTGACCCCTCATGTGGGCGCGGGGACGCTCGACGCGTTCCGCACGAAGATGCGGTTCGCGCTGGGCAACATCCAGCGCGTCGTCCAGGGCGAGCCGCCCCTCGAGCGCGTTCTCGAGACCTGACGGAGCGGTCCGGGGATCGCGATGCCGTCCGTCGCCGGCACGCTCCTGCTCCTCCTGGCGGCCCTGCCCGCGGCCGTGGCCGGAGGCGCGTCCATCCACCGCGTTGAAGGGAGGGGTCCGATGGCGATCGTGCCGGGACTCGTCGGAGAGATCGAGCTCGTCGTCCAGCCCGCCGACACGGCGGACGCGCTCGGGAACCAGGGTGTCCACGTGCTGGCCACGCCTCGCCTGGTGGCGCTCCTCGAGCAGGCCGCCATCCGCGCGGTCGCGCCGCATCTCCCGACCGGCGCCAGCACCGTCGGAACGCGGATCGACGTCCGCCACCTGGCGGCCACGCCGGTCGGCATGCGCGCGGTGATCCGCGCCACGCTCCGCGAGGTCGACGGCCGCCGCTTCGTGTTCGACATCGAGGGGCGCGACGAGGTGGAGCGGGTCGTGGAAGGCACGCACGAGCGGTTCCAGATCGACCAGGCGCGCTTCCTCGCCCGCATCGCCGCGAAGGGCCGTCCCTCGGCCTGAGCCGGGGGCGCGGCGATCAGGTCAGTCGGCGAGGACGACCTGGTCGCGGCCCTCGCGCTTCGCGCGGTAGAGCGCGGCGTCGGCGGCCCGGAGGAGCGCGCCGCTCGAATTCCCGTGCTCCGGGAACGCGGCCACGCCCATCGAGCAGCGCACGCCCTCGAGGGGCCGCCCGCCGTGGGTCACGCGGAGGCCACGGATGACGTCCTGGATCTCCTCCGCCCGCCGCCGGGCGTCCGGGAGGGACGCCTCCGGCAGGATGAGCACGAACTCCTCGCCCCCGTAGCGGCACGCCACGTCGCCCACCCGCGACACGGCTCGGAGCATGGCTCCCAGGCTCGCCAGGACGGTGTCGCCCGCCTCGTGACCGAAGGTGTCGTTGAAGTGCTTGAACCGGTCGATGTCGAGGAGGATGAGGGACAGCGGCCGGCGCTCGCGCTGTGCGCGGCTCAGCTCGCGATCGAGGGTCTCCTCCATGTACCGCCGGTTGAAGAGCCCGGTGAGCGGGTCACGGATGGACTGGCCGCGCAGCGTCTCCCGGAGCCGGACGTTCGCGAGCGCGAGGGCGAACTGCTCGGCGACCGTGACCGCCAGCCGCACGCGGGCCTCGCCCAGGCCACCGTCGGCGCCCGCCCCGGGGGGCACGGCGAGCGTGAACAGGCCCAGCGTCTCGCCCTGGGCCGCCAGGGGAACGCAGACGAACGCCTCCGGCGACGGCTCGCCGAGGTGCGGGCACGCCGGGCTCGAGCCCGCGACGTCGACCCGGTACACGCGGCCTCGGCGGAGGGCCCAGCACTCGTCGAGCTGGAACCGCTCGCGCCCGCCGGCGAGCGGCGGGCCCCACGTCGCGACCGCCCACAGGCCGTCGCGGGAGGCGGGCGTCACCAGCACCGCCCCCGCCGCGTCCGGGAAGAGCCGGCCGCAGAGCTGGCCCATCACGGCGTGCGCCTCGTCCGGAGTGGCGCACGCCTGCAGGAGCTCGCTGAGCTGCCGCAAGAGCTCGACCTCGTGCGTGCGCTCGGCGACCAGCGCGTCGACGCGCCCCGCGAGGGCGAGCCTGGCCTCGCGCTCGACGGTCATCACGGTGCTCAACCGCGCCGCCATGCCGTTCAGCCCGCGCGCCAACGCGCCGATCTCGTCACCCCCGGTCACCTCGGCGCGCGCCTCGAGGTCGCCCGTCGCCAGGCGGCCGGTCGCCTCGGCGAGTGTCCTGACGCGGCGGACGACGATCCACTCCGTGCCGACCCAGGCGGCCACGATGGCCAGCACGGCGACGAGCCCCATTCCCGCGAGGCTACGCCGGAAGGCGCGGTCCACCTCGGCGAAGGCGGCCGCGCGAGGGAGCGCCACGCTCAGGTACGCGCGGCGGCCGCCGGGCAGCCCTGGGAGAGGCGCGAACCCGAACAGCCGGACAACCCCGTCGGCCCCCGCCACCTCGGCCGTCCCGTCCCCTCGCTCGGCGAGGGCCGCCGACACTATGGGCGCCTCGGGAAGGCGCTGGCCGACCCATCGCGTGGGGTCGGGGTGCCGCGCCAGGATCGTGCCGCGGTCGTCCGAGAGGGCGATGACCCAATCGCGGGACAGGTCCGCCGCGGCATGGCGCCCGACCCAGGCCAGATCGAGCGCGGCGAAGACCACGAGCTGGGTTCCCCCACCGGGGTAGGGCACGGGAAGCGCGGCGACCAGCTGGGCACGGCCGGTGGCCGGATCGACCTCGTGATCGCCCGTGGCGAACGCCTGGCCGCGCACGGCCCGGTCGAACCATGGTCGGTCCGTCACGTTCTCGGGCCGGGACCCGGGCACCGCGCTGCAGATGACTTCCCCGTCCGCCGCCGCCACGCCCAGGGTCGTGAGGTCCGGGAACTCCCGGAGGAGCGCGGCGAATCGGGCCGCGCACGCCGAAGAGTCCGCGGAGCGGGTCTCGGGCAGCGCCGAGAGGGTCACGAGGAGCCGCCGCGTTTCCCCCAGCCGCTGCTCGTGTGCCCGGGCCAAGCCGCGGGCGACCTTGAGCGCCTCCTCACGTCCTTCGCGCGCGGCTTCGTGTCGCTGGGTCAGGTAGCCGTAGACAGCGAGGCCAACGGTCGGCAGCGCGGCCACGAGGACGAGCGCCACCAAGCGGTCGCGGAGGCTCGCGAGTCGAATGGCTGGCATTGTCACCGCACCGGTCTTCTTCTTCGTGTACCACGACTCCCGGGTACAATCTAGCCCGTGCGCCCGCCCCGGGACGCCTTGCTGGTCCTCGCGCTCGCGGGGCTGCTCCTCCTCCCCGGCCTCGGCACCGTGGCCCTCACGGACCGCGACGAGGGTGCCAACGCCGAGGCGGCCCGCGAGATGCTGGAGCACCGCTCCTGGATCACGCCGACGCTCGGCGGAGCGCCGCGCTTCGCCAAGCCCGCGTTCGCGTACTGGCTGATGGCGGGCGCGTACGCGGTCCTCGGTGTGGGCGAGACGGCCGCGCGGCTGCCGTCCGCGGTGGCGGCGCTCGGGCTCGTGCTCGTCCAGTACGCCTTCGCGCGCTGGGCCTTCGCTGCGAGCGTGGCGTGGCGCGCCGCGCTGGTGCTGCTCCTGTCGGTCGAGTACGTCGCGATCGGCCGCATGGCGCTCACCGATGCGAACCTGGCGCTCTGGACGACCGTCACCGCGTACGCGTTCCTCCGGGGGTGGCTCGGGGCTCCGCCTCGCGGGCGCTGGTACGCCCTGGCCTGGATCGCGAGCGGCCTCGCCGTGCTCGTCAAGGGCCCGGTCGGGCTCCTCGTGCCGCTCGGCGGAGTCGTCGCGTACCTCGCGCTCGCCGGAGGGCTCCGCCAGGCCTGGCGGGAAGCCTGGCCGCTCCGCGGGCTTCTGCTCCTCCTCCTGGTCGCCGGGCCCTGGTACCTGGCGATGTTCTGGCTGCACGGGTGGGATTACGCGGCCCGAGCGCGGGGCGAGACGATCGGTCGCGTGCTCCGGCCGGTGACCGGCCCCGGCGGCACGGCGCTCTTCTACCTGCCCGTGCTCCTGCTGGGGTTCTTTCCCTGGAGCGCCTTCCTGCCGGAAGCGGTCGTGGCGGGGCTCCGCCACGCCCGCTCGCGCGCGCGGCGGAGCCGCGCCGAGGCCGTCTCCGTCTTTGCGGCCGCGTGGCTCGTCGCGGGCCTCGTGCTGTTCTCCCTGGCACAGACCCGGCTGCCTCACTACGTCCTCCCGCTGTTCCCGGGGGCCGCGCTCCTCGTCGCGACGGCGTGGCCGGCACGTCCATCCCGGCTGACGCGGGGGCTCCTCGCCGGGATCGCGATCGCGCTGGCGACGCTCCTTGCCGTGGCGTGGCTCGGGCCCGCGCAGGTCGTGCGTCTGCTGGCCCCGGCGTATCCGGCGGCCACCGGCACGACCCTGCCCGCCACCGCCCTCGTGGTGGCGGCCCTCGTCGCCGGCGCCGGCGCCGCCGCCGCCCTCGCGCGGGACGGGGACCGTCTCTTCAAGGTGCTCGCGACCCTCGCCACGCTCGTGCTCGCCGTCGGCTTCCAGGCGACGCTGCCCGCGTTCAGCAGGGAGTTCGTGGCCCCGGCGGGGCAGCTCGCCGCCCGAGCCGCCGGCGCCGCGCGCCCGTGCGACACGCTCCTCGCGATCGGACCGTACCGGCCGAGCCTCCTCTTCTATGCGCGGCGCCCCGTGGCGTTCGTCGGCGGGAAGAGCCGCCAGGACGACGCTCGTCTCGCCGAGCTGGCGGCGCGCCCCGGACGGCTCTTCGTCATCGCCCCCGCCGCGATGACGTCGACCCTCCCGCCCCCGGTCGCCGCGCTGCCGGTCGTGGAGGCTCGGGGCGGCTACGTGCTCCTCGTGAGCAGCGCGGCCGTGCCAGGGTGTAGCCCGTGACCGACCGCGGCCGGATCCGCGCGCTGCTCCTCGTCGTCGCCCTGGGCGCCGTCCTCTACCTACCGGGACTCGGGCGCGAGATCCTGCGCCACCCGCTGGAGGCGAAGTATGCCCTCGCCGCGCGCGAGATGGTCCGCGGTGGGCCATGGCTGGTCGCCCATCTCTTCGGACAGATCTACCCCGACAAGCCGCCGCTCTACTTCTGGGCCGTCGCCGGGGTCGCCGAGGTCAGAGGCGGCCGCCTCGACGAGGTCGCGTCCCGGCTTCCGGCCGTCGCCGGGGCGCTCGCCGGGCTCGCCCTCACCTTCCTGCTGGGCGAGT
The DNA here is from genome assembly GCA_963812945.1 of uncultured Candidatus Rokubacteria bacterium. Classification (GTDB taxonomy): domain Bacteria; phylum Methylomirabilota; class Methylomirabilia; order Rokubacteriales; family DASRDR01; genus DASRDR01. The sequence goes on from CAWEXD010000008.1 coordinate 2,362,571, forward strand.
CGCTCTTCGGCAGGCAAGCGGGCCTGGCGGCCGCGACGGTGCTGGCGACGAGCGGTCTCTTCTTCTGGTACGCACGGCAGGGACATCCCGATCAGTTCCTGACCGCGGGGGTGGCGCTCGCATGCCTGGCTCTCTGGCGAAGCTTCGCCGCTCCCGTGGGGGGGCGCCGGACGGCCTGGATCGCGCTCGCGTACGCGGCGATGGCGCTGTCCGTGCTGAGCAAGGGGCTCCTCGGCTTGGTGCTCCCGCTCCTCGCCGCCGGTCTCTACCTGATCCTGACCGGGCCGCTCCGCACGGTGCCGGGGCGCCTGGGCCTCGGGCGGGGCCTCCCGGTCTTCGCCCTGATCGTGCTCGCCTGGTACGGTCCGGCTGTGGCCCGCTACGGGAGCGGCTACCTCCGCGAGACGATCGTGCATCATCAGATCGAGCGCTACGCGCGGGCCTTCGTTCACCACGGTCCCTGGTACTACTACTTCCCCGAGTTCACGACCGGGTTCCTGCCCTGGAGCCTCTTCGTACCGGGTGCCCTGGCCTTGGCATGGCAGGCGTGGCAGCGGACCCGGCCGCGACCACGAGACGCGGGGCAGGCCGCCGCCGACCCATCGGAGCTGGCCGCCGGGCCGCCGGCGCCGTTCCTCTTCCCGCTCTGCTGGTTCGTCACCGGGTTCGTGTTCTTCAGTCTGTCCACCGGCAAGCGCGGCGCGTACCTCCTGCCGCTCTACCCGGCCGCCGCGCTGCTCGTCGGCTGGGTATGGGCGCGCACGATCGCGGAGGGGCGGGGCTCGCGCTGGCTGGGGATACCGGTCACGCTTCTCGCCGGGGTCGGTTCCGGCCTCGCGCTCGGAATCTTGCTGGTGCCGCGCCGGCTCATCCCGGGAAGGATGGTGGACACGCTGGTCCCGGCCGATCCCGTGTGGCGGGTCGCTGCCGCGCTGATCCTGCTCGCCGGCGCCGCGGTGATCTGGCTGACGTGGCGGCGAGGGCGGCACGGCGCGACGCTCGCCGTGATCGTCGGTGTGCAGGCGCTGTGTCTCCTCGGCGTCGCGTTCGTCCGGGCGCCCCAGTACGAGGCGCGTTACCCGGCGCGAGAGCTGGCGGGGCGCCTGGCTGCCCTGACGCCGCCCGGCGAGCCCCTCTACTCACTCCTGGGCGACTACGACTTCCTGATCGCGTTCTACCTCGACCGGCCGATCACGCCGCTGGCGACGTCCTCTGAGCTCCTGCCGCCCCTCAGGACGGCCTCGCGTCTGGTTCTCGTGGATCACGGCGACCGCGAGGTGCTGGGCGCGCCGGGCGTCCTCGTTCTCGCCGAAGGTCAGCTCGGCCCGAAGCGCATCGTCCTCGTTCGAGTGGACCAGCGTCGCCGCTGACCGATCCGCGGCGGCCGTAATCACCGCCGGCGCCGACCGGCCTTGTCGCGCGCCCCGCGGACCCTCTATCCTCGGAGACGTCGCCGCGACAGATGCGCCCGCTCCAATCCTCGCTGCGCACAAGGGAGGCTCGTCGTCATGCTGGACCGCCTGCTGGAGATGCGGCGCACCCATCGCAAGGCGCCGGCGCCGACGCCATCGATCGCCCTCGACGTCGCCTACCGGATCCAGGACGAGCTGCGCGAGGCGCTCGTCGCCCGGGGGGAGCAGGTCATCGGATGGAAGGCCGGGCTGACCGGCCGGATCGCCCAGGAGGCCACGGGGGTCTACCACCCCGTGTCGGGCTTCCTGCTGGGCGACGGCGTCTACGCGACCGGCGAGGCTGTTCCCCTGTCGCGGTTCGCGGACCTGGCCGTCGAGGTCGAGATGGCGTTCGTGATGAAGCGGGACCTGGCGGGCCCCGGCGTGACGTCCGCGACGGCGCTCTTGGCGGTGGAGGGCGCGATCCCGGCACTCGAGCTGGTGGAGTTCCGCTGGGAGGGTAAGCCCACGGGCGGTGACCTCATCGCGGACGGCGTCGCCGCGAACGCCGTCGTGCTCGGCCAGCCGTTGACCCCCGTGATCGGGCTCGACCTCGCGCTGGAGGGCGTCGTCTACGAGATGAACGGCCAGATCATGGCGACCAACACGGCGGCGGAGGTCCTCGGCAACCCGCTGAACTCGCTGGCCTGGCTCGCGAACCATCTCGGGGCACGGGGCCTCGGGCTCCGCGCCGGGGACCTCGTGATGAGCGGCTCGATCTCCACGCTCCTCCGCCCGAAGGCCGGCGACGTCGTGACCGCGCGTTTCACGCGCCTCGGGTCCGTCAGCGCCCGGTTCGCCTGATCCGCTCCAGGTGGACAGTGCGTGACGCCGGGAGCGCGGCGACGCCCCGGCCGGAGCCGTCCCCTGGACCGGCTACCGCGGCGAGCGCGCGACATCCAGAACGGGCGCGCGCGCCGGCGGCGGCGGCCGCTTCGCGAGCAGGAAGAAGACGGAGCCGAGCAGCGCGAGGAGAGCGAGCACGGTAAAGCCCGGGCCATAGCTTCCGGTGCGATCGGCCAGGATCCCGGCCACCAGGGGCCCGCCCATCATGCCCAGCATCGTGACCATCGACGAGACGCCGGAGATGGTCCCGAACGCCGCCGCCCCGAAGTAGTCGGCGCGGATGGCCGCCATCAGGGGCCCGCGCGTGCCCCAGGACAACCCGTGCAGGCCCGCGAAGGCGATCACCATCCAGTAGGCCGATGCCCACGCGAGCAAGAGCAGCGCGACGGCATGCCCGACCATGCAGCCGGCCGCGATCACCCGCTTGCTCGCGCGGTCTCCGGCCCAGCCCCCGCCCAGGTGACCCCCGATCTGCGCGACCGTGAGCAGGGCCACCACCGACGCCGCCTGCGCGAGCGAGTACCCAAGCCGCTCCGTGACGTGCGTGACCATGTGCACGATGACCGCCGACACGACGAGCAGGGCGGCGCCGTGGCCGAGCGAGACCAGCCAGAACGCGGCGGTGCGCATGGCCTCGCGGGGCGTGAAGTCAACCGAGGCGACGACCGAGCCGTCGCTGGGTGAGGACGGCCCCGTGTCTCCGGGCGGCAGGCCGTCGGGGTACTCCCCGTAGTGCTCCGGGCGGTGCCGGAAGACCTGGGCCGCGAGCAGGCCGACCACGAGGACCAGGACGCCCGAGAGCAGCGCCGTCCTTCGCCAGCCCAGCGTCGTGAGCGAGGCGACCACGACTGGCGTCAGGAGCCCACCGACGGCCGAGCCGCTCGACGCCAAGCCGAGCGCCAGCGCCCGTCGCCGCTTGAACCAGTTGACGATGGCGACCGCGATGGGGACATAGCCGCCGAGGCCGGCGCCCACCGCTACCAGGAAGAACGCCCCGAAGAACTCGAGGGGCGAGTCGATCCGGCTGAACAGGACGAATCCGAGGCCGAAGATCACCATGCCGACACGCATGAGGGCGCGAGGGCCGAAGCGGTCGGTGAGCCAGCCCTGGACGGGGCCCAGAACGGCGCTCTCCGCGCGCGCCATCGCGAAGACGGCCGAGAAGAGGGTCCGGCTCCAGCCGAACTCCTCGCGCATGAGGACCACGTACGCGCCATAGGCGTGGAAGAGGAGGGCTCCGATGAGGACCTCGAGCCCGAATCCCGCGCCGACGATGCGCCAGCCGTAGAAGACGCGGCCCGAGCCTCGCGGGCTCAGCGGAGGCCGCCGGCGAGGCGACGGCTCTCGGGTCGGAGCCGGAGCCAGATCGCGGAGACGAGGCCCGCCGCGCCGCCCAGTCCGAGCAGGCCGTAGGCCCACCCCCACTGGGCGTAGGGGGGGCCGGGATTCGTGGCGTCCAGCACCGCGCCGAACGCCCACTGCGCCGCCGCGCCGGCGCCGAACCCGACGAGTGACCGCACCGCGAGCGCCGAGCCGAGCACGGGCGGCGCCACTGCTTCGGTCAGGGCCACGGACAGGACCGGAGAGTCGCCGACGGCGCTGAAGCCGTACACGAGGCCGACCAGCAGCAAGAGCCAGAAGGGCGCCGCGACGAGCCACCCGAAGGCCAGCGAGCACACGGTGCTGACGGCCAGCATCGCGATGATCACGGTCGTCCGCCCGAACCGGTCCGAGAGGTGACCGGTCGTGGAGGACGCGAGGAATCCCGTCAGGTGAAAGAGCGCGGTCAGCCGGGCGCCGCCGCCCGTGGCGCGGGCGAGGCCCTGGCCCTGCAGCATGAGCGAGGCGGAGAGGAACGCGGGAGTCCACGCCCACATCCCCAGGAGCTCCCACGAGTGGAAGGTGTACGCGGCGGTGAGGAGAAGAGCGGCGGGATTGCGGAGGAACTCCGCCACGAACCCCTGGCCCGCCCGGCGGGGGTGAATCCGCGTCGGCGTGTCCCACACGGTCCACAGCGCCGCAACCGCCCCGAGGACCGGGCCGAGAGACGCCGTCACGAGCGCCGCACGCCAGCCGAAGTGCGCGAGCACCGCGCCCGTGATGAACAGCGACCCCGCGTATCCGACCGAGGTCGCGGCAAGGAAGAACCCCGTGGCCCGCCCGCGAGTGGCGGTCGGGAAGCGCTCCGCGATCAGGATCAGCCCCGGCGTGTAGTTCCCCCCCATCGAGAGCGCGGCGAGACCGTACAGCAGGGCGGCCGAGAGGGGACCGTCGGCGAAGAGCGCGAACGCCAGCGACGCGGGGGCGCCGGCAAGGCTCGACCAGAGAAAGGCCGGGCGCGCCCCGATCCGATCCGAGAGGAGGTTGAAGCCCACGAGCGAGCACGCGTACCCGATCTGGAAGGCGGACGCGACCGCGCCAGCCGCACCGGCGGACATCTGCCATTCCTGCTGCAGCACCGGCAGGACCGCGGCGTAGCTCGTGAAGACCAGGGCAAACAGAAAGCGAGACAGGCAGAGGCCCGTCAGCCACGTCGCGTCCCCGAGGCGCTCCTGGTGGCCGCTCGTGGCCGTCACCTCGCCTCGGCCTGGCCGCAGTCGTCGCTGGGGAGCCGCGGGCCTGTCGCCGGTTCGCCCCGGACGCGCCTCGGCTCCGTCACCCGTTCGCCCCCTGACACGATTCGACGAATCGCGTCAGGAGTGCGAAGGGGTCCCACTGCGCCTCGACGCGCCGGGGCCCTCACCGGCGCCACCCGCGGCGGCACCTTGCGTGATACGACGGAGCCGGAGGACCCCCGTCGAAGCCGGTTCGGGCACTAGCGGGACGGGGCGCGGGGCTGGAGCGGGATGACGCCCCCGTCGACGAAGATCGTCATCCCCGTCGTGGCGCGCGCCTCGGCGGCGAGGAAGAGCGCCGCCTCCCCGCAATCCGTGGGCGTCGGCAGCTCCGGCGTGGCGATCTCCCGGCTCGCGGCCTCGAGCACGCTCGGCGGCCAGCCCACGAAATCGGTGTCTACGACGCCCGGGGCGATCCCGTTGACGCGGATCGCGGGGCCAAGGGCCCGCGCGAGCGATCGCGTCATAGAGGTGAGCGCCGCCTTCGACGCCGCGTAGGCCATCGACGAGCCCTTCCCGCTGAAGGCGGCGACGGAGGTGATGTTGATGATCACGCCCCGCCCCTGCCCGCGCATGACGGACGCCGCGTGCTTGGTGCAGTACCACGCGCCCATCACGTTCGTGTCGAACACCTTTCGCCAGATGTCGTCGGTCAGGGCCTCGAGATCCCCGTGCGGCACGGGCTTTGTCCATCCGGCGTTGTTCACGAGCACGTCGAGCTGGCCCCACTCGCGGACCACCGACTCTACCAGCTGCTTGCAGTCCGCCTCGCGGCGCACGTCGGCCTGGACGGCCATCGCCCGCCCGCCGGTCTCACGGATCTGGCGCACCGTGTCCTCGGCCTTTTCCCGGGACTTCTGGTAGTTCACGGCGACCGCCGCGCCCTCCCGGGCGAAGGCGAGCGAGATGCCCCGGCCGATGCCCGTGCCGCCGCCGGTCACGAGCGCCACCTGTCCCTTGAGTCTCACGCGCGAGTCCTCCTCGAGTCCGTCAGCGGCCGGGCTCCACGATGAGCGGGGCGCCCCGGCCTGGTCCGGGGGCGATCACGAGTCCAACGGGATTCTCCTGGTACGGAACGCCGCGCTCGCCGAACCGCCGGGCCATCGCCGGCAGGTCTCCCGCCTTCAGGCGGACCGCGGTGAACCCGGGCTTCGGACTCCCTCCCCCGACCGGCGTCAGCTGGAGCACGACGCCGGCCAGCGTCAGCTGGACGAACGAGCCGTCGTCCGCCGCGAAGCCCCGGCTCATGCCGAACAGGTCCTGGAAGCGTTGCGCCGCCTCGCTCACGTTCTCGACCTTGCCATGGACGGCCACGAGGCCGAGCGAGGTTGCCGGCAGCGCAGCGTGCGCCGAGGGCGTCGCGAGCTCCACCAAGACCTTCGCGCAGGCCCGGGGATGGACGAAGGCGACCTTGCCGGCCAGCCCCTGGCGCGGCTTGCCGTCGATCATGTCGACCCCGGTCCCGACGAAGCGCCGGACCTCCCGCACGACGTCGTCCGACTCGAAGCAGAGGTGGTGGAGCCCCTCGCCCCGGCTCGCCAGGAAGCGCGCGACCCCCGTGTCCGGCGCCATCGGCGCGAGCACCTCGAGCTCGGCGGGACCGCAGGCAAGGAGCGCGGCCCGCACGCCCTGATCCGGGAGGTCGGCCGAGCGAAGGAGGGGCAGCTCGAGCGTGTCTCGCCAGAACTGGAGCGCGAGCTCCAGGTCCTGAACGACGACGGCGACGTGGTGGATCCTCGTGATCACGCGCCCCTCACCCTACCGCAGGCCTCGGGGGTTGCAAAGAGACCGGGGCCCGGCGGCCGCCGATCCAGTCGCGCCGTCGGCGCCGCCGTGACCGGAACCGGCGTCACCGCGCGCGTCACGCGCCCCGTAGCCCGAGCAGCGCGACCGTGGAGACGGGACGGGCGAACCCTTTCAGCGTCAGGTCTCCCACGGCCTCGCTCTCGACGAGACCCTCGACCGCGGCGGCGACCCGTTTCGTCGCGAGCACCTGGCCGGGCCGCGCCTCGCCGCAGAGCCGGAAGGCCAGGTTCGTGACCGTGCCGATCGCGCCGTAGTCCCACCGGCCCTCGAAGCCGATGGCGCCGATCGTCGCGAACCCCTTCGCCAAGCCGAGGCCGATGTCCAGCTCGTAGCCCCGCTTCCGCCAGTCGCCTGCGAGGTGGTCGGCGACCCGGTCGCGGATGGCGAGCGCCATCCGCACCGCGCGCTCCTCGGGGTTCGGCACCACCACCGGGTCGTTGAAGAAGACCATCATGCCGTCGCCCGCGAACCGCTCGAGCGTCCCCTCGTGCCCGAGGATCAGCGTGCCCATCTCGCGGTGGTAATCGCGGAGGACGCTCATGACCTCCTCCGGCTCCGCCGTCTCGGCGAAGGCCGTGTACCCCCTCAGGTCGAGGAAGACGACGGTCACGTCGCGCCGGTGGGTGCGGAGCGGATCGTCCGCGCCGCCCGAGACGATCGCCTCGGCGAGCTGGGGGGAGAAGAAGCGCTTGAGCCGCGAGAGGCGCTCGAGCTGGCCGACCTGGTCCGCCACGCGCTCCTCCAGCGTGCGGTTCAGGTCGGCGAGCTGCGCGGACTGCGTCTCGACCGTGTCGTAGAGCTGCTTGATCCGGAGGAGCGACCGGACCCGCGCGAGCAGCTCCGCCAGGTTGATCGGCTTGGTGAGGAAGTCGTCAGCGCCGGCCTCCAGGCCCTTGACCCGTTCCCCGCTCGGGTCGAGGGCCGTGACCATGACCACCGGCAGGATCCCGTTCTTGGCGTCCGCCCGGATCCGCTTGCAGACCTCGTAGCCGCTCATCCCCGGCATGACCACGTCGAGCAGGACGAGGTCCAGCCGCTCGGCGTTGACCCGGGCGAGGGCCTCCTCCCCGGACGCGGCCGTCACCACCTGGTAGCCCTTCACGGTCAGGAGGTCGGTCAGGAGCTTGACGTTCGCGGGGGTGTCGTCGACGACCAGGATCTTCGCCGGGGCGGTCATCGCGCGCCATCCCGGGGTCCGGCCTCGAGAATCTGGGCGACCAGCGCCATGAAGCCCTTCACGTCGATGGGCTTCGACTGGTAGGCGTCGAAGCCGGCGGCCAGGATCTTCTGGCGATCTTGCGTCATCGCCGAGGCGGTGACGGCGATCACGGGGATGTGGCGGGTCGCGGCGTCCCCGCGAAGATGCCCGAGGGCGTCGATCCCGCTCATCCCGGGCAGCTGGATGTCCATCAGGATCAGGGCTGGGGCGGACTCCCGGGCCAGGGACAGGCCGAGCTCGCCCGTCTCCGCCTCGAGCGTGCGGTAGCCCTTGAACTGCAGCACGTCGCGCACGAGCTTCCGGTTCTTCTCGTTGTCCTCGACGATCAGGATCAGCTCGCCGGCCATGGCCTCACCGGAAGAGTGAAGGTGAACGTCGAGCCCTCGCCGGGCCGGCTCTTGACCCAGATCCGCCCGCCGTGGAGATCGACGAACCGTCGAGCGAGGGCCAGGCCGAGGCCCGTGCCCTCGCGCTTCCGCGCGTAGTCCGTGCCCACCTGCCGGAATTCCTGGAAGATCGCTTCCTGGTCCTCCTGGGCGATCCCGATCCCGGTGTCGGCCACCGACACCTCGACCGACCCGTCCGCCGGGGCCGCGCGCACCGTGATGCGCCCACCCTCGGGAGTGAACTTGACCGCGTTCGAGAGGAGGTTCAGGAGCACCTGCCGGATCTTTCGCTCGTCCCCGACGAAGGGGCCGAGCCGGTCGTCCACCGACACGTCCAGGCCCAGCGCGTGCCGGGTGGCCCGCTCGCGGACGAGGATCACGGCGCCGCCGATCGCCGCGGGGAGATCGAAGCGCGAGAGCTCCAGCTCCATCCGGCCCGCCTCGACCTTCGAGAGGTCGAGGATGTCGTTGATGAGGGAGAGCAGGTGGCGGCCGGAGGACAGGATGTCCTGGACGTACTCCGCCTGCTTGTCGTTGAGCTCGCCGAACATGCGCTCCCCGAGGACTTCCGAGAAGCCGATGATCGCGTTCAGCGGCGTGCGGAGCTCGTGGGACATGTTCGCGAGGAACTCGGACTTGTGCCGGCTGGCCGCCTCGAGCTCCTGGCCCTTCTCCCCGAGCTCCTGGAAGAGGCGCGCGTTCTGGATCGCCAGGGCGGACTGGGTGGCGAAGGTCCGCAAGAGCTCGATGACCTCGGGCGGGAAATCGCCCGGCGCCCGGCGGTTGACTGACAGGGCGCCGATCACCTGATCCTCCCGGACCAGCGGCACCGCCAGCACGGCACGATAGCCCGTCCGGAGGAGGACGTCGCGGAAGCGGCTCCGGTACGCGCCCTCCTGGGCGATGTCGGCCACCTGCATCGGCTCCCGCCGCTCCGCCGCGCTTCCGATCACGCCCTCGCCCATCCGGATCGGCATCGTCTGGAGTGCGTCGACGAGCTCCGGCGTGTAGCCGTGCGTCGCCCGCAGCCGAAACTCCCCGGCCGCCCCGTCGTACTCGAAGATCGACCCGCCGTCGGCGGCCGCCAGCTGGCTGGCGCGGGACACCACCGTCTGGAGGACCGTGTCGAGGTCGAGCGTCGAGCTGACCGCCTGGCCCACTGCCCCCAGCGCCTGGAGCTGCTCGACGGAGCGGGCGAGGTCGCGCGTGCGCGCCTCCAGCTCCTGGAAGAGGCGCACGTTCTCGATCGCGATCACGGCCTGAGCGGCGAAGGTCTCGAGCAGCGCGATCTGCTTGTCGGAGAAGGGACGCACCTCGTTCCGGCGGATCATGATCGCCCCGATCGGCGTGCCCTCTCGGAGCAGCGGCGTGGCGAGCACCGTGTGGATGTCCTTGCCTTGTAAGTGCGCCTTGGAGACGTCGAACTCCGTCTCGGGCTCCGCCGCCAGGTCGGTGACGTGAACCGTCTGTCGATCCAGGATGGCACGGCCGCTCACAGCTCCGCGCGTCAGGGGGAGACGCTCGTCCGGTGCCATCCTCGGTATCGGCCCGACGCCGGCCACCGTGCGCAGGGCCCCACCGTCGGCGCGCACGATCAAGGCGTCGTACGCGCCGCACACCCGGGCCGCGTTCTGGGCCACCGCGTCCAGGACCGGCTGGATGTCCGTCGGCGAGCTGGAGATCACCCGCAAGATCTCCGCCGTCGCGGTCTGCTGCTCGAGCGCCTCGGTGAGCTCGCTGGTCCGGTCCTCGACCTTCTGCTCGAGGGTGGCATACGACTCGTGGAGCTGGCCCGCCATGCGGTTGAACTGATCCGCCAGCCCCTCCAGCTCGTCGCCCGTCTTGACGTCGATCTTCTGGTCGAGGGCGCCCGCCCCGATCCGCGCCGCGCCCGCCTCGAGCGCCTGGATCGGCGTCACGATCCGCCGGGCCAGGATCAGGCTCGCCAGGACGGACAGCACCACGCCGGCCAGGATGAGCCCGAGCGTGCGGAGCGCGGAGGCGTAGAGGGACGCCAGGGCCTCGCCGAGAGGCTGCTCCACGAAGACCCACCAGCCGAGCGGGGCGACCGGTGCGGACGCCGTCAGGACCTGGCGTCCCGTCGGGTCCTGGGCGATCGTGACCTCCTCCCGTGGCGACCCCGGAGTCCCGGGTCCGGCGAGGGCCGCACGCACCTGCTCGAGCCGTGAGAGGTCGGTCTTCTGGAGGACGAGGCTGATGTCCGGGTGGGCGACCAGCTGCCCGCGCCCGTCGACGACGTAGGCGCGGCCGGTCCGCCCGATGCGGATCTGGGAGACGACGTCCCAGATGAACTTGAGGTTCACCTCGGCGACCGTGACGCCGGCGTCGCCGCCGCCGGCGATCGACAGGGTCAGGTACGGCTCGGACTCCTTGCGAAAGTACACCGGGCCGAAGTAGGGCCGGCCCGGCTTGGCCTGGGTGAACCTAGGGTCGGCCGACAAGTCGGCCTGGCTGCCGACGACGTCCATGGCGAGGCGGGACACCCGGAGCTGCTCCCGGCCCGTGGCGTCGAGCTGGCTCACCTCGGTGACCGCCGGGGCCTGGCGCTGGAGGCGGATGTACTCGAAGCGCCGCTGCTCGACCGTCGGGCGGGTCCCGATCTGACCCTGGCTGGCCCACCCGACCTGGCGCTCGATGTCGCGGACGAAGGCCTCGATCCGCCCCGCCGCCCCGGCCGCCTGCTCCCGCTGCAGCGCCACGACGGCGGCGAGGTTCTCGCGGTAGGAGAAATAGAGCTCGACGAGCCCGCTCGCGAGCAGGGCGCCGCTCACCAGGCTCGCGAAGAGGACGACGTACTTCCGGAACAGGCGGCCTCGCGGCCGGACGGCTCGCATGCCTCCTCCCGGCGGGTCCAGGGCTGGCGTGGCCCCTTGCCGACGGCCCATTCTAGCGCGCCGAGGCCCGAGTCCGGTCAGCGCCAGTCGTCGAGGACGAAGTCCTCCTCGCGCTCGTAGTCGTCGTTCTTGCCGCGCTTCATGCGGAGCATCAGCATGTCGACGTGGTAGCCGGACGCCAGCATGGTCTGGTAGGCCCGCCAGTAGCCCGTGTAGACGGGGGCGATGATGCGCTGGCAGGTCGCGTTGACCCCGTACTCCTCGCACGCCCCCAGGAGCTGAACGAAGTGCTCGGGCCGGCGCCGGGCGGGGTCGATGGCCAGGTACTTGACGTAGAGCGCCCCCTGCGGGGCCTCCGACACGCCGGGCGTGTGGCAGATGGCGAAACCCAGCACCTCGCTGCCCTTCTCGAGGATCAGCGTGTCGCCGAGGGCCAGGCCGTCGACGATCTCGATCTCCTTCGTGAGATCGAGCCCCCGGTAGATGCGCCCGGTCAGCGTCTTGAGTCGCCCGAGGAGCCCCTTCTTCTTCCCTTCCTCGTAGGTCGAGAAGCGCCGGATCTCCGGCATACCGCGCACCGGCTTCGCCGGCGGGGCTGGCTCGCGCCGCTCGAGCGACCGCGCGGTGATCGCGACGAGAGCCCGCGGCTTGAAGTCGAACTTCTGGTAGAGCACCAGGTGCTTGGGGCTGTAGGGGAACGTCACGACCCCCTGGAGGGTGACCCGATTCTCGTCGAAGAAGCCCTGCGCCGCGCGGACGAGCTGCTGCGCCACCTTCTGGTTCTGGTAGGGCGTGAGCACGGCCGCGGGACCGAAGAGCCCCAGCGTCCCCCAGCAGACGGCCACCGAGACGCCGACGATCTTGCCCTCGTTCTCCTCGGCGACGAAGCAGCCCCACGGCTCCATGAGCCAGCGGTGATGCACGTACTGCGCGCCGCCGAACACCTGCCGCGGCCGGGTGCCGAGCTGGCGCTCGAAGAAGTCGCCGAAGGCCGACTCCATGACCTCGCGCATGCGCGAGAGGTCGCCCTTCTTGACCCGCCGGACCTTGATCATCGGTCTACGGCCATTCCGGCCCGCCGAGGCGGCTCATGCGCGCTTCCGGACCTCGACACCGGCCAGATCCTCGAGGACCGTCACGATGCCCGAGTGGTCGAGCCCGCCCCGCCCCCGCACGCGCGCCGCGCTGAACAGCTCCTGCACGACCGCCGTGGTCGGAAGCGGGACGCCCAGCGCCCGGGCGGCGTCCGCGATGAGCCCCAGATCCTTGTAGTGGAGGTCGATCTTGAACCCCGGTTTGAACTCGTGCGCGATGTAGTTCGGGGTCTTCTGGTCGAGGCAGCGCGACCCGGCGAGGCCGCCGCCCAGCGCCTTGAGCGTCAGCTCGATGTCGAGCCCCGCCTTCGCCGCCAGCGTGAGCGCTTCGGCGAGCGCCGTCAGGTTCACGGCGACGATGATCTGGTTGGCGAGCTTGGTGAAGCCGCCGGCCCCGAGCGGGCCCAGGTGCGTGATCGTCTTCCCCATCCCCTGGAACACGGGCAGGACCGTCTGGAACACGTCGCTCTCGCCGCCGACCATGATCGAGAGAATGCCCTCGATTGCGCCCTTCTCGCCGCCCGACACCGGGGCGTCGAGCATCTTGACGCCCTTCGCCGCGAGCGCCGCTCCCACCTTCTGGGACACGATCGGCGAGATGGTCGACATGTCGGCGAGGATCTGGCCCGCGCGGACGCCCTCGACGAGGCCGCCTCGCCCGAGCGCCACCAGCTCGACGTCGGGGGAGTTCGGGAGCATGGTGATGATGACGTCACCCGCAGCCCGCGCGACCGCCGCCGGGGAGTCCGCCGTCTTGGCGCCCAGCCCCGCGAGCTCGTGCACGGCCGCCTGGCTCCGGTTGTGGACGACCAGCGCGTGGCCGGCCTTGAGGAGGTTCTTGGCCATGGGACGGCCCATGATCCCTAGCCCGATGAACCCGATCGGTCCCTGCATACGTCCGTCCTCCCGTGGCTCCCGGTCACTCGCGGGGAATGTCGAGGCAGGCCTCCCACGCCCGCGCCAGGACGTGGACCGGCTCGATTATAGGGAGGGCGGGAGACCCGTCAAGTAGCCGGTCCGCTCGGCGGGCCGGATGCTGCCTCCGGCGAGCGATCCGGCGGAAGTTGGGCTAGTGTGGGCGTCGTGCGGCTCCTGGCCGATCACATTCTCCCCTGGCGGCCCGATCGGCTCGTGGTCGACCCCTGGACCGTGATGCGGCTCGCCCGGTACAAGCGCCGGGACGCGGCGCCGGCGCCGGTCTGGGACGCGACGCGGGCGATGGCCACCCGCGCCGGCGAGCTCGCGACGCCCGCCGCCTGGCTCCGGCTGGTCCGCGTCGGGGCGGTCAGCGACACCCGGGTGACTCTGGCCGAGGGCCCGTCTTTCTCCGGCCAGGCTGTCGCGCGGCACCTGGCCGGCGCCCCCCGGGCGGTGGCGTTCATACTCACCCTGGGCCCGGCGCTGGAGGCCGAGGTCGTCGCCCTCGGGGAGCGTCAGGAGCTCCTCGAGGCGTACCTCCTCGACCTCGCAGGCTGGGCGGGGCTCGAGGTGGCCGTGCGCGCGCTCCGGCGGGACCTGGTGGCGGCGCTGCCCGAGGCCCGCGTGTCCCACCGTCTGGGCCCCGGCCACCGCGACTGGCCGCTCGAGGAGCAGCGCGCGCTCGTGGGGCTGCTCGAGGGCGGGGCCACGCCCGTCCGCCTGTCCGAGCACGGGGTGCTCGTCCCCTTCAAGTCGATCAGCGGCATCTTCGGGGTCAGGCCCTGACTTTGACTTCGAACGGTTCGGCCTGCCTCCCGCAACATCTTCGGGGTCAGACTTTGACATAGGGACAATTCGCGTCGCGCGCGTCGCGTACCAGGGCCATTCCCCCGGAACTGTCCCGAAGTCAAAGTCTGACCCCCTACAGGACCTTGCCGTGGAGGTGCATCGGCCCGGTCGGCTTGGGGACCCCGCCGGCAGGCTCGAGCGTGACCGCGAAGGCGTCGAAGGTGTGGTCCGGAGGGAGCGGCGGGAGGCGGAGGAGCGCCCGTCCCGCGGCATCCACCGTGAACACGCCAGCGGGGACGGGCTGGGCGCCGGCGAGCGCCCAGAGCTCGTAGGCCTTTCCTTCGGGCGCGGCCGGCAGCCCGCGCGCGAGAAGGAGGCCCTGCCGGGTCGCCGGGTTCCAGAGGAGCCACGCGCTGGCCTCCGGCGTCGGCTTGAGTCCGGCCAGGCTCACGTAGCGCACGCTCGGGTCCGACAGGAACCGAACGACCTGCTCGCGCTCGGCGAGCTCGCCATGGAGCGCGGCGACCCGCCCCTCGAGAGCCCGGATCTCCTCCCGTGTCCTCGACAGCTCGGCGTTGACGACGACCAGGAGGGCGGCCGCCGCCGCCAGCCCCGCCCAGCCCGCCCACCAGAGGACGCGGCCACGGCGACGCTCCGGCCGGAGAAGGACGGGGGCGCCCACGGCGGGCCGCTCCGCCGCGACACGCTCGAGGACGCGCGCCCGGAGAGCGGGCGGCGGCGGGACCTGGGGCAGCGCGCGCGGCATGACCGCGAGCGCCTCGCGGGTCTCGCGAAGCCGCTCCGCGCAGGTTGCGCAGCCCGAGGCGAGGTGGGCCTCGAACTCCGCCAGCTCCGCGCCGTCGAGTGCGCCGAGCGCGTAGACGTCGGCCGCCTGCTCGAGCCTCGGGTCGTGGTTCACCGGGCTCCCCTCCCCGTTGCCAGCGCGCCCCGGAGACGCTCGAGTCCGCTGCGCATGCGTGTCTTCACGGTCCCGAGCGGCTCGCCCAGGCGCGCGGCGATCTCGCTCTGCGTGAGCCCGTCGAAGTACGCGAGCTCGAGGACACTCCGCTGCGCCGCCGGGAGGTCCGCGAGCGCCCCCCCCAGGGTCGCGCGCGCCTCCGCCGGTCCTGCCGCGCTCTCCTGCACAGCCGGCTCAGGCAGCCGATCCGGATTGTCCGCCGGTCGCACCATCTCATCGCGTCTACGTCTAGAACGAAGTTTGTCGATGCCACGGCTCCGCGTCATCGTGATGAGCCACGCCTCCGGCGTGCCCCGGTCGGTGCTGTAGCTCTCGGCCTGCCGCCAGACCTGGAGGAACACGTCCTGCACGACCTCCTCCGCCTCGCCGCGCTCGCGGAGGATCCTCAGCGCGAACGTGTGCACGAGGGCGGCGTGGAGATCGTAGAAGCGGGCGAAGGCGTCGCGGTCGCCTCGCGCTACGTCCCTGAGGAGCCGGACCGAGGCGTCCGGCGCGCCCGTCCCCATGCTGAGTGGTGTAGCAGAGGGACTCGGCCTCCGGCAAGTGCGAAACCGTCAGCCCCCGCGAAGCGCCGCAGAAACGCCGAACTCGGCAATCCGCTCGGGCTTGGTCACCCGTAGAAAAGGCGGAGCTTTGCCCGCGTCGCACCGACCCGATCCGCCCCGCCACGGCTCCCGCCCGACAGATCCGCAGTCTCCGCCCCGGCCGTAGTGACGGCGAGGCAAGGCCTCGCATCTCACTCCGGGAGGTCACCATGGAACGTGTTAGGCATCGCTCCCCCACCCACGCTCTCGCCGGTCTCATGATTCTCCTCCAGCTGCTGGCCGTCGTCGGCTCCGCCGGCGCGGCCAGCCACCGGGAGGCGCCGCTGATCGCACTCGATCCGGCGGCCGACATCACCGACGTGTACTTCTTCCGCAGCTGGACGGACCCGTCCAAGGTCGTCCTCGTCATGAACGTGATCCCCGGGCAGGAGCCGAGCTCCGGCCCCAACTACTTCAACTTCGACGACCAGGTGCGCTACGCGTTCCACCTCGACACCAACCGCAACGGGACGGCGGAGAACGTCGTCTACGAGATCCGCTTCAAGACGCGGATCCAGGGGGTGGTGAAGCAGCTGCAGCTGCCGGTGGGGTACGCGGCGGTGCCGCCGATCACGGCCCTGTCCGGGCCCAACGCGGCCGGCATCGGCATCCGCCAGACCTACACCGTGACCGAGATCCGGAACGGCCGCCGGCGCGAGCTGGGCACGCAGCCGGAAATGGTCGCGGTGCCCTCGAACATCGGCCCCTTGACTACGCCGAACTACGAGGCGCTGGCCGCGCAGGGCATCTACCCCTTGTTGAACGGCGGGCGCGTCTTCGCCGGGCAGCGGGACGAGACCTTCTACATCGACCTCGGCGCGACGTTCGACACGGTCAATCTCCGGCGGACTCCGCCGATCCTCAACGCCAACGAGGACGCGGACGACACCGCCAACCCGTTCGGCGTCGACACGTTCTCCGGGTTCAACGTGAACACGATCGCCCTCGAGATCCCGATCGAGGAGCTCACCGGCAACCCGAGCGCCGTGCTCGGGCTCTACGCCTCGACGAGCCGCTCGAAGAACCTCCACCGGAAGGACGACGGCACGTCGTTCGGCTCGGGGGGCTGGGTGCAGGTTGCGCGCATGGGGAACCCGCTCGTCAACGAGCTCATCATCCCCACGGACCGGAAGGACCGGTGGAACGCGACCGACCCCAAGGACGAGGCGCAGTTCGTCAACTTCTACCTGAACCCGAGCCTGGCCGCCGTCCTGAACCTTCGGTTCAACACCGCGTTCCCGACCGCGGGGCGCACCGACCTGGTCGCCACGCTCCTCCAGTACGACGGCGACGGCACCTGCGGGAAGAACGACCGGTGCTCGGAGCTCCTGCGGCTGGACATCAGCGTCGCCCCGACGGCGCCCGTCGATCAGAAACGGCTGGGCGTCCTCGCGGGGGACAACGCCGGCTTTCCGAACGGGCGGCGGCCGAACGACGACGTGACCGACATCGCCCTCCGGGTGGTTGGTGGGATCCTCGTCGCCGACGACCCGACTGCCTTCCCCCGGCTCGGCGACGGCGTGAACTTCAACGTCGGCGCCGAGGGCTCGTTCCTGACCGCGAACGGCATCTACGGGCAGTTCCCGTTCCTGCCGACGCCCCACGGCGGGCGGAGCCCGCTCCACATGGATTGCGGCGAGCAGGCGCTCTATCCGGCCGTGAACCCCTGCTGAGTCTCATTCCCTGACACCGGCGCCGGCGGGGCCTGTACCTCGCCGGCGTCGGCACGGAGCGACGTGCATGGATACCGTGACGGCTCGATCGAGGCGCTGCACTCGGGCGATCGCGCTCGTGGTCGCGATCCTCAGCCTTGGGGGCCTTGGCAGCCTCGGGGCCGGTCCCGCACGGGCGGACGACGGGAGCGCCGACCGCGCCATCGCCGCCTACCGGCGCGGGCTTCAGCGCCGCCCGACCGACCCGTGGACCCACTACCGGCTCGGCGACGCGTACGTGCAGAAGTTTCGCGCCACCGCCGACCCGAGCTGGCTCGCGCTCGCCGAGCGGGCGCTTCGGCAGTCGCTCGCGCTGGAGCCCGAGCAGGCGAGCGCGCGGCGCCATCTCGCGTACGTCCTCTACTCGCGCCACGAGTTCGACGACGCCGCCCGGGAAGCCGCGCGCGCGCTGGCGGTCGATCCCAAGGACAGCCACGCCTGGGGAGTCCTCGGGGACGCGCACCTCGAGGTCGGGCGCTACGTCGATGCGGAAGCCGCGTACCGCCAAATGCTCGAGGCGGGGGACGACCTCTACGCCCACTCGCGGAGCGCGGCCCTCAGGAGCCTGCGCGGGGACGTGGCGGGCGCCATCCGGGCCCTCGAGTTGGCGCTCGCGCGCGGCCGGGCGGAGGGGCGGCCCGCCGAGGCCCTCGCCTGGGTCGAGTGGCAGCTCGGCCAGGAGCACTGGAGCTGGGGCGATCTCGACGCCGCCGAGCGCGCTTACCGCGCGAGCCTCACCACGATCCCGGGCTACCATCGGGCCCTCGCCGGGCTCGCCCAGGTGCTCTCGGCGCGGGGTCAGGGCTCCGAGGCCGTGCCGCTCCTCGAGCAGGCGATCGCCGTGGTCCCGCAGCTCGACTACGTGGTCGCCCTCGGCGACCTCCACGCGGCTCTCGGCCAGCCGGACGTCGCGGAGCGCCAGTACGCCTTGGCCGAGCACATCGGCCGGCTGAGCGCGCTCAACCAGGTCCTCTACAACCGCGAGCTGGCCTGGTTCTACGCGGATCACGACCGGCGGCTCGACGAGGCGCTCCGGCTGGCGCGGCGGGAGCTCTGGACCCGGCAGGACGTCCATGCGCACGACCTCCTCGCGTGGACGCTCTACAAGGCAGGGCAGCCCGAGGCCGCGCGGGCCCCGATGGCCGAAGCCCTCCGGCTCGGAACCCGGGACGCCCGCCTCTTCTACCACGCGGGGATGATCGAGCGGGCGCTCGGGAACACGGAGGCCGCGGCGGCGTACCTCAGGCAGGCGCTCGCCACGAATCCTCGCTTCCATCCACGTCACGCCGACGACGCGCGGCGCGCCCTCGAGGCGCTCGACGGCGCCGGGGCGTCTCGGTCGCGTCTCGAGGGCTCCGATGCGAGCTAGCCGGCTGGCCGGCCTCCTCGCGGTGCTCGTCCTGGTCGCGCCGGACTCGGCGAGCGCCCATCCAATGGGCAACTTCAGCATCAGCCACTACGCCGCGATTCGCGTCGAGCCCGACGGCGTGCGCCTCCGGTACGTCCTCGACCTCGCGGAGATCCCGGCGTTCCAGGCGCTCCAGGCCGAGGGGCTTTCGGCCGAGCCCGAGCATCCCGGCGTCCGGGCCTATCTCGCCCGCGCCGTGGAGGCCCTTGCGGACGGGCTCACCGTCGAGCTCGACGGCCGGCGGCTCCCGCTCCGGAGCGAGGGAGCCGAGCTCATCTTCCCGCCGGGCGCGGGCGGGCTGCCGACCCTCAAGCTCGGGGTGGTGTACCGCGCCGCGCTGCCCCGCGGCGACGGGCCGTCCACGGCGGTCCTCGGCTACCGGGACGGCAACTACCCGGAGCGGGCGGGCTGGAAGGAGATCGTCGCGACCGCCGCACCAGGCGTGACGCTCGTCGCCAGCACCGTGCCCGAGCACGATCGGAGCCGCGAGCTCAGCGACTACCCGACCGACCCGGCCGAGGTCCCGCCGCAGGCGCTCGAGGCCCAGGTCGTCTTCGCGCGCGCGACTGTCCCGACCCCGGTCGCCACCTTGGCGCCGCCGGCGAGGCGACCCGAGAACCCGGGACCGCCCGGATCCGAGGGTGCCGCACCGTCGCCTCCCGCCCGGACGAGGCGCGCGAGCCCGCCCGCGGAGGGACCCGCGCTTGCCAATTCCCTCGAGACGGACAGCAGCACCGCGCCCGCCGCCCCGGAGACGCGTGGCCTCAGCGCGAACGTGCGGCGGACGCCGCGCGACGCGTTCACCGCCCTGATCGCCGGCGGATCGCTCGGGCCGGGCACGCTCCTGTTCGCGCTCGCGGTGGCGGCCAGCCTGGGCGCCCTCCACGCGCTCGAGCCCGGTCACGGCAAGACCGTCGTCGCCGCGTACCTGGTGGGGTCGAGGGGGACGGCCGGCCACGCGCTCCTCCTCGGGCTCGTGGTGACCGCGTCCCACACGGTGGGGGTGTACCTCCTGGGTGCGGTCACGCTCTACGCCTCGCGTCACGTCGTGCCGGAGCGCCTGTATCCGTGGCTCGGCGCCCTCTCGGGGGTCCTCATCGTCTGCTTGGGCGCGAGCCTCCTGTACCGGCGTCTCGCCGGCTCCCTGAAGGCCACGAGCGGCCATGCGCTCGACCACAGCCACGAGCATGGGGCGCTCGCCCAGTCCGAGCACGAGGCGGCGCACGCTCACGGGCTCGAGCACGACCACGGCCACGGTCACCATCACCACCACGTCCCCGACGGACCGGTCTCGCTCCGGGCCCTCGTCGCTCTCGGCGTGTCGGGAGGCATCGTGCCCTGCCCCGCGGCCCTGGTGGTGCTCCTAAGCGCCGTCGCGATGGGCCGGATCGGCCTGGGCCTCCTTCTGATCGTGGCCTTCAGCGTGGGACTCGCCGCCGTCCTGATCGCGATCGGCCTCCTCGTCGTCTACGCCCGGCGGCTGGCGGCACGCTTTGGCCGCGCCGGGGTGGAGGGCCCACTGGTGCGGCGCTGGCTCCCCCTCACCTCCGCGGCGGTGATCACCCTGTCGGGCGTCGTGATCACCGTCCAGGCGCTCGGCGGCTGACGCTCCCGTCCGCAACTCCGGCTGAAGGAGGATTCTCCATGGACGTCTCGCTGGTCACCGCACTCGGGCTCGGCCTCACGCTCGGTTTCCGGCACGCCCTCGACGCCGATCATGTCGCGGCGGTCTCGACGCTGGTCGCGCGTGAGCGCGGCCTCGCCCGGTCGGCCCTCCTCGGCGCGTTCTGGGGCGCCGGCCATACGCTCGCCCTCCTGGGCGCCGGCATCGCCGTCATCGGCTTCAAGCTCACGATCACGCCCGGGCTCGAGGCGGCGATGGAGCGGGCCGTCGGCCTGGTCCTCGTCGTCCTAGGCGGCCACGTGCTTCTCCGCGCCCTCGGCGGGGTCCTCGTGCAGGGTCAAGAGCACACCCACGGGGACGTGCCCCATCGCCACGCGCACGGGCACCTCGGATCGCCGGACGCGGCGCACGTCCACCTCGTCCGCCTCGGCGGCCGTCCCTTCCTGGTGGGGCTCCTTCACGGGTTGGCCGGGAGCGCCGCCCTCACCCTCCTGGTCCTCGGGACGATCCCGTCCCCGATCGGCGCCCTCGTGTACATCCTCGTGTTCGGCGTCGGCTCGACCGCCGGGATGCTGCTCCTCAGCGGGCTCATCGGGCTCCCGACAGCGCTCCTAGCCCCACGGGCGCACCGGCTCCAGGCGGCGATCCAGGTCGTCGCGGGCGTCGGGAGCGCGGCCCTCGGGATCTGGATGCTGGCGGGTCCCGGCGCGTGACACGGCCGCAGGCGGTCAATCCGACCGCGGCGAGCCGCTCGTAGACCCGGGTAGACGCACACCCCAAGCAATCACCCGGAACACGAGGAGGACACGGACATGCAGACGAAATGGGCCAAGCAGTTCGGAAAGGCCGCGATCGCCGCGTTCCTTGCGGTCGGATGCAGCGGCAGCATGACGGGCTCGGGCCACGGCAGTCACCCGGGAATGGCCCAGGCCAGCTCCTCGAACGGGGCGACGTCGGCCACCAAGGCCGCCGAGCTCCGTGCGAGCCTCAACTACCTCATGGGCGAGCACATCCTGCTCGCTTCCAGCGCCACCGGCGCCGCGCTGGCCGGCCGGGAGGCGCAGTTCAAGGCCGCCGCGGCGGCTCTCGACGGCAACAGCGTCGACATCGCGAAGGCGATCGGCTCCGTCTACGGCCAGGGCGCGCAGGACGCGTTCCTGCCCCTCTGGCGGCGCCACATCGGCTTCGCGGTCGACTACACGGTCGGCGTCGCGACGAAGGACAAGGCCAAGCAGGACAAGGCCGTCACCGACCTCGTCCAGTACACGCAGGACTTCGGCGCCTTCCTGGCCTCGGCCAACCCGAACCTCCCGAAGGACGCCGTGGCCGACCTCGTGAAGAAGCACGTGCTCACGCTGAAGGACGTGATCGACGCGCAGGCCGCCGGCGACCAGGCGAAGGCCTTCGCGGCCACGCGCACCGCGTACGCCCACATGGGGATGATCGCCGACCCCCTGGCCGGCGCCATCGTCAAGCAGTTCCCGGACCGGTTCCCCGGCTCCACGATGACGGCCGCGGCCGGCCTCCGCAGCACGCTCACCATGGCCTTCCAGGAGCACACGTACCTGGCGGCGCGGGCCACGGGCGCGGCGCTGGGCGCGCGTGATCCGGAGTTCAAGGCGGCCGCCGGCGCGCTCGACGCGAACAGCGTGGACATCTCGAAGGCGATCGGCTCGGTCTACGGAAAGGGCGCCGAGGACGCGTTCCTGCCCCTCTGGCGGCGCCACATCGGCTTCGTCGTGGACTACACGGTCGGCGTGGCCACCAAGGACAAGGCCAAGCAGGACAAGGCCGTGCAGGATCTCGTGGGGTACTCCCAGGACTTCGGCGCCTTCCTCGCCTCGGCCAACCCGAATCTTCCCAAGGACGTCGTGGCCGGGCTCGTGAAGGACCACATCCTGACGCTCAAGCCGGTGATCGACGCCCAGGCGGCCGGCGACCAGCCGAAGGTGTACACGATGCTCCGCTCGGCGACCGGCCACATGCGGATGATCGCGGACCCGCTCGCCGAGGCGATCGTGAAGCAGTTCCCGCAGAAGTTCGGCGCGTAGCGGTTCGACGCGCGGTCCAGAAGCACGGGGGCGGGCGCCCGATCGGGCGGCCCGCCCCCGCTGCGTTCGGGCCCTGGGCTGCGGTACCATGAGCCCGCGAGCCTGACCGCTACACAGAGGAGACGACGCCCGTGATCATCGGCGTACCCAAGGAGATCAAGTCCGGCGAGCAGCGCGTCGCGCTCACGCCGGCCGGTGTCCACGCGCTCGTCGACCACGGCCATCAGGTGCTCATCGAGCCGGGGGCCGGGGTCGGCAGCGGCTTCCGCGACGAGGAGTACACGCAGCTCGGGGCGAGCCTCAAGGCGACCGAGGCGGTGTGGGCCGAGGCGGACCTCATCCTCAAGGTCAAGGAGCCCATCCGGGCCGAGTACCCGCGGCTCCGCGCGAAGCAGATCCTGTTCACGTATCTCCACCTGGCGGCCGTGCCCGACCTCACGCGGGCGCTCCAGAAGGCGGGCACCATCGCGATCGCGTACGAGACGGTGCAGCGCGCGGACGGGAGCCTGCCGCTCCTCACGCCGATGAGCGAGGTGGCGGGCCGGCTGTCGGTGCAGGAGGGGGCCTACCACCTGGGCAAGGCGCACGGGGGGCGGGGCATCCTGCTCTCGGGCGTCCCCGGCGTGCCGCCGGGCAACGTGGTGATCCTCGGCGCCGGCACCGTCGGCCTCAACGCGCTCAGGATTGCCGTCGGCCTGGGCGGCGACGTGTCGATCCTCGACGTGAACCTCGACCGGCTGCGCCACGTCGACGACATCTACCGGGGCCAGGTCGTCACCCTGGTCTCGAACCTCTTCAACATCGCCCGCCTCGTCCAGCGCGCCGACCTCCTGGTGGGCGCGGTCCTGGTCGCCGGCGCCCGGGCGCCGATCCTGGTCCCGGAGTCGACGGTGAAAACGATGAAGGAGGGCTCGGTGATCGTCGACGTCGCGGTGGACCAGGGCGGCTGCGTCGAGACGATGCACCCGACGACGCTCGCCGACCCCATCTACCTGGTCCACGGCGTCGTGCACTACGGCGTGGCCAACATGCCCGCCCTCGTGCCCCGCACGTCGACGTTCGCGCTCACCAACGCGACCCTGCCCTACGTCGTCGAGCTGGCCGGCAAGGGGCTCGGGGCCGCGCTCCGGGGAAACCCGGCGCTGGCCAAGGGCTTGAACGTCTGCCAGGGGCGCATCGTCCACGCCGGCGTGGCGGAGTCGGTCGGCGAGACCGCGGCCCCGCTGGAGAGCTGCCTGGCCTAGCCGGCGTCGACCTGCCCGGCGCGTCCATGCCGGGGCCCGCCAGTAGCGCCGGCCGAGAGTGCCGATCGGTCAGGTGGGCGTGGCGTCCCCGCCTTCCACGATCACCAGCTCGACCTCGCCGGCGCCCTGGCGGCGGAACGAGGCGGCCGCCTGGTACTCCGGGGAATGGAAGCAGGCCACCGCCTGCTCGAGAGACGGGAACTCGATCACCACGAACCGGGCGAACTTCTCCGGCCCCTCGAGGATCCTGAATCGCCCGCCCCGCGCGAGGACCGTGCCCTGGTACCGGCGGATGATCTCCGGCACCAGGTCCGTGTACCGCTTGTATGCCACCGGATCGTTGATCTTCGACCGCGCCACCCAGTACCCCTTCATGTGAAGGCTCCGTCTATCGCCAGACCTCGGCATTGTACAGGTTCGGTGGCCGGCGCCCCTCGAGGACCGCGACCACGTTGTCCACCACGATGTGGGCGATGCGGAGCCGCGTGTCCCAGCCGCCGCTGCCGATATGCGGCGTCAGCACGACGTTCGTCAGCCCGAGGAGGGCGGGCTCCACTCTGGGCTCCTCCTCGTACACGTCCAGCGCCGCCCCGGCGATCTGCCCCTTGCCGAGCGCGTCGGCCAGCGCCTTCTCGTCCACGACGGGACCGCGCGAGGTATTGATCAAATAGGCCGAGGCGCGCATCAGGGAGAGCTCGCGACGCCCGATCAGGTGCACGGTCTCCGGCGTCAGCGTCACGCTGACCGACACGAAGTCCGCCTCGCCGAGCAGGTCGTCGAGCGGGCGATGCGCGACACCGAGCGCGGCCTCCTCGTGAGGGGGCAGGCGGACCCGATCCGCGTAGAGGACCCGCATCCCGAATCCCACCGCGCGCCGGGCGATCGCCTTGCCCACCCGCCCGATCCCGACGACGCCCAGGGTCTTGCCGTGGACCTCGCCCCCGACGAAGCGCATCGACTGCGCCCCCGGGAACACGCCGCGCCGGAGCGCGGCCTCCGACTCGGGAATCCGGCGCGCGGCCGACAGGAGGAGCCCCCAGTGGAGGTCGGCCGTGGCCTCGGTGACGAGCGGCGGGATCGTCGTCACCGGGATACCGCGGGCGGTGGCGTGGCTGACGTCGATGCTCGCCGGCCCGATCGCCATGGAGGCGATGAGCCGCAGGCCAGGGTTGGCGTCGATCACGCTCGCGTCGACGTCGTTGTGCTGGAGGCACACGAGGACGTCAGCGCGCCGGACCGCGTCCCGCAGCTCCGCGGCCCTCATGATGTGCTCCGAATCCGGGTTCAGCTCGACGCGTCCGGCCTCTCGCAGCCGGGCCAGCGCGGGCTCCGGCATCGGCTGCGTGACGAAGATCCGCGCGTCCTCCGGTCCGGACCCCGGGACGCCGCCTGGCCCGTCCACCTCACTGCTGGTAGCTGGCGTGATAGGTGCTCCAGCCCCGGATGATGTTCTTGCAGTTCAGCACCGTGTAGTCCTCGAGGATGCGGGCACCGTGAGTCAGCGTGGCCGGGAACAGGATACCCTTCCCGGGCTCCATGACGAACTCCTCGCCCTCGATGACCGCGATCGCCTTGCCCTGGAGAACGATCTGGAGCTGTTCGTTCGGGTGCGAGTGGAGCTTCCCCTCCGTGCCGGCGGGGAAGTACATGTAGACGACTTCCATCCGGTCCCCCAGGAGCGTCGGCCCGCGGGACGCGGAGTACTTCGGGGTGATCAGGTCCGACTCCATCTCGTCCCACTTGTAGAAGGCCGGCGCCGCGGGATCGGCGGGGCCGGCGTCGGGATCCGGCTTCACGTCCCGGAAGGTCACCACTTCCAGGTCGTCGAGGATCTCGGCCGAGTGGAGGACGTTCGCCCGGACGAGGATCGCCTGGCCGGCCCCGACGAGCTGCTCCTGCCGGCCCACCCGGAAGCGCGCGCGCCCACGGAGGATCGAGTGCACGGCCTCGTGGGAGGTGGCGTGGGCCGCGATGCGGGTTCCGGCCGGGTACGTGACGCGGGCCACCTCGATGCTCGCCCCCTGGTACACGGAGCCGGACCCCGACGAGCGCTCCGGGTCGACGGCGTCCACGGCGAGGTCGCTCCATCGGAACGTCGGCATGATCGCTCCTCCTACCGGCCGGACGGGATGATCGGCAGCAGGACGTGCGCGGGCCGGCCGGGGCCCGCGTGCAGCGTGACGTTGCCGGCAAAGATCTCCGGCGGCCGGTCCCGGGTCTCGGCGTGCTGGAAGGGGCCCACGCCGGTGAAGACCGCGCCGAGGACGCCCAGCCCCTTGCCGGGGCCGCCCGGGTAGACGTAGTCCTTGCCGCGCACCGCCAGCCCGATCCGGTGGCCGGCGGGCACCACGATGCAGGTCGGCCAGACCTCCACGTCCAGCTCGTAGACCTGGCCAGGCACCAGCGGCTGGATCTCGTCGTGCGCATGGTAGGGCCGGTACGGCAGGGTCAGCGCGGAGTCGAGCTTCCGGTGTGACGCGCGGAGCCACCCCTGCGCGATCGGCGTGTGCGGGTCGAGCGCCCCGTGGAAGGTGACCTCCTTCAGGTCCGGCGTGAAGACGCGCAGGACGAGGAAGAGGTCGGCGTCGGTCGTCTCCGACGAGACGAAGAGCTTGGCGACGATCGGCCCGGTGATCTCCGTCTCCGCGTCGAGCGGCGGGGTGAGGAACGTGACGCCGTCGCTGAGGCCGCCGTACGTGACCGTCGACTCGCGGCTCGGCGGCGCGTCGGCCAGCGTCTGGCCCGCCGGGTGGAGATAGAGCTTCGTCCAGCGGGTGCCAGTCAAGGGCCACGCGCTCTCGTGGCGCTCGACGAACCGCTCGCCCGGGTGCCGGACCTGGAGCACGACCCGCGGCTGCTTCGCCCAGCCGGTGTCCTCGCCCTTCAGGAAGTGGCCGAAGAAGCGCTTCTGGAGGGCCAGGCCGTAGTTGGTGTAGAAGTGCGTCCAGTGCGCCACCCCGTGGACCTCGAGCCACTTCTCCGGCGAGGCCACGCGCACGAAGCCCTCGAAGCTGCCGCGCGGGTGGAGGCCCTGGCCGCCCCAGTTGGCCGCGGTCAGCATCGGCACCGTGATGCGGGAGAAGTCGGGCATGCGGGAGCGCCAGTACTCGTCGGTGGCGAGGGGGTTCTCGAGGCAGTCCGCGTAGAAGTCCCGGCGGAGCGCGCCCAGCTCCTCCTCCGTCAGCGTCTCCGGCCCGGAGATCCAGTCGCCGTTCATGCGGCTGCGGAGCCCGCGGGTGCCGCGGCCGTGCTGGAGGGTGATGACCTGCGAGGGGAACCACGCGCGGCCGAAGGAGCAGAGGATCCCGCCGTGGTGGCTGAGATCCCGGTAGTAGTCGGCGGCCCCCTCCCAGATGCAGATGGCGGCCAGGTGCGGGGGCTGGAGCGACGCCACCTGCCACTGGTTCATCCCGTAGTACGAGATGCCGTTCAGGCCGACATTGCCGCTGCACCAGGGCTGCGCCGCCGCCCACTCGATGCAGTCGTGAAAGTCCCGCGTCTCCCGGGGCGACCAGATGTCGAGGACCCCCGGCGAGCGGGCGGCGCCGCGGGAGTCGACCCGGACGCACGCATAGCCGTCCGGCACCCACTTCTCGGGGTCCACGACCTCCCAGTTCTGGTACTTGTTGGTCGAGTTGGCCATCACCTCGGGATAGGCCTCGACCATCAGGCGCCACTGGTCGGTGTAGAGGTCCTCGAAGACGAGGCCCTTGCCGTACGGCCCATAGGACAGGATGGCCGGGACCTTGCCGGGCCCGAGCGGGCGGTACACGTCGGCCCGCAGGACGATCCCGTCGTCCATGGGGATGGGCACGTCCCACTCGATGCGCATCCCGTCCCGGACTTCGCTCCGGTGCTGGCCGGAATCCCCAGAATCCACAAAAGGGCCTGGGGCGCGCGCGGATCGGCCCTTGGCCGGCGCCGGCCTGTTCGTCACCGCGAGCCGCCCCCCTCGCCGTCCGGCCCGAAGCCCGGCGCGTAGAGCGGCGCGGAGATCGACTGGTCGACCGGGGTGCCGACGATGCCGTGGGACATGTCTTTGGCGGTCAAGAAGATCACGTCCTCGTCCGGCGTCGCGAGGGCCGAGTGCACGACGTTGGCGGGGATGTACATCAGCGACCCCGCGGGGACGCGCGACTTGACGCCGTCCACCTCGCTCTCCAGCGTGCCCTGGATGACGTATACCCACTGCTCGTTCGGATGGCTGTGCGGCCGGCCGCCCGTGCCGCGCGGCATGCGCATCAGGCCGACCTGGATGCGCTCCCCCTCGACGACCGGCCCGTGCGCGGTCGAGTAGCCCGGGCCGGCGTCGAGCCCGACGAGGCGGGCCAGGTCGAAGACGTACCGACCGTCACCGCCCTTGATCGCGCCCTCGGTCTGCGTCATGCCCGCTTCAGGCCTGCGCTCCCCGTGCGTGGCCATGTTGGCCCCCCTTTGTTCGTCACCCAGTTGGCGCCATGCCAGCCGGGGCGTTAGTCTCCGCCGAGCCCGAGCTCGGCCTTCACCGCGCGCCAGCGAGCCTGCTCCGCGCGGATGTCGGCGGCGAACGCGGCGGGCGACGCGCTCGGAGTCACGCGCACGTCGACCGGCTCGAACGCCGCCCGCACCTCCGGGCTCCGGAGCGCTTGCGCCACCGTCCGGTGCAGGAGCTCCACGATCTCGGTCGCCGTCCCTCCCGGCGCGAAGAGCCCCTGCCAGTGGGGAGTCCCGATACCCTCGAATCCCGACTCCGCCATCGTCGGCACGTCCGGGAATCCGGCCAGCCGGGCGGGCCCGGCCACCGCCAGGGCCTTGATCGCCCCCGCCTCGATGCCCCGCCGGCTGGTCCTCGCATTCAGGAATACCATGTCGATCGTTCCATTCGTGACCGCGGCCATGAGCCCGTCGGCCGCGCCGGGCTCCGGCACGTTGACGACCTCGACACGAGCCGCCTTCGCGAGGAACAGGCCGTCGATGTCCGGGTAGCTGCCGATCCAGTCCGTGCCGTTCCGGACCTTGCCCCGCGTCCTCTTCACGTAGTCGAGGAATTCCGCCAGCGTCCCTGCCGGCACGGACGCCTTCACGACCAGGAGGCTCGGGAACTCGGTGAGCTTCGACACGGGCGTGATGGCCGAGGCGGCGTCGAAGCCCAGCTGGCGCGCGAAGAGGACCGGCACGATCGAGTTGATGTTCACGCTGCCCACCATCAGCGTGTACGGGTCGGCCCTGGCCAGCTCCCGCAGCGCGACCATGCCGCGGTCGCCCTCCTTCTGCTCGAGCACGAAGGGCGCACCCAGGATCTTCTGCATCTCGGCGGCGACGGTCCGGGCGCAGAACTCCGTCGAGCCCCCCGGCGGGAGGGGGACCAGGACCCGCACCGGCCGGCTCGGGTACCCGCCCGGCCGCGGCGCGCTCATCGGAGCGCCTCCTTGAATGCCGGTCGATGGGTCATGCTTCGTAGATCTTCTTCAGCTCGGTCTCGGCCCACTTCACGGCGTCCTCGGGCTTCATGCCGCGCGCGGCGTTGGCGTACATGTCGGAGACGATGAACTTGCTCTGCACCTCGGTGGCCTTGGCCGACGCCGGCCCCGGGTAGCCGAACATCAAGCTCAGCCGGACCATCCGCTGCATGATCTGGAGCGGCTTGTCGATCTTGGGCCACATCGGGTGCTCCTCCCAGGCTCGGCTGGGACCCATGCTGTAGCCCTCGTTCGCCGTGAACCACTTGTCGTAATTCTCCCGCTGGTGGTGCCAGCGGAGGAAGTCCTTGGCGAGCTTCTGGTTCTTCGAGTACTTCGGGATCGTGTGCTGGAAGGGCGTGTTGAGGTGGGCCTGGCGCGCCGGGCCCTTCGGCAGGAACGCGTGCTCGATGTCGAGGTACAGGGGGGCGCCCTTCTCGTCCTTCAGCTTGTCCTGCTGGCGCTTGGCGACGATGTAGATCGAGGGCCCGTTGCCGGTCGAGCTCAGGTCCCCGGCCAGGAAGGCGCGGTTGTTGCCGGTGTCGTCCCAGCCGAGGCCGCCCTCGTCGCACGCCTCCTTCCAGAACGCCTGCAGGAACTTCACCGACTCGAGCGTGGCCTTCGAGTTGATGACGACCTTCTTGCCGCTCTCGTCGACCTCGGCGCCGCCGTAGCTCCACATCAGCGGATACGAGAAGGTCGCCGGATCTAGCCCCCGCCCCAGGGACTGCCCCACCGGCTTCCCCTTCACCTTCATCTTCTGGCCGATCTCCCGCCACTCCTCCCAGGTCTTCGCGAACTCCTTGACGCCGATGTCCGCGTGCCAGGACCGGCGATAGTTCGCGACGTAGCCGCCCATGCTGTGGGGAACGGCCAGCCACGCGCCGCCCACCTTCGCGGTGGCGCTCCAGACGTCGTAGAAGCCGCCCTGGGAGGCGCCGATCGGGTCGGCCACGTCCGAGACGTCGGTCAGGCTGTTCGCGTAGAGCTGGGGCCAGGCCCACAGCATCATGATGACGTCGGCGCCCCAGCCGGACTGGAGCGACGCCGTGATCCTGGGCTGGAGGTCGTTCGTCGCGACGAACTCGAACGTGATCTCGGCCCCGAGAGCCTTCCCCGCCTCCAGGGCCTGGCGCCGGAGCTCCGCGTCGGCCGCCGGGATGAAGTCGTTCCACCGGAGGATGTGGAGCTTCTGCCCCTGAGCGTGGGCGGGGGCACGGCCGCTCGCCAAGATGCCGGTGAGGCCGCCCGCGAGGCCGCCGGTGACCGTCAGGAACTGCCGTCGCTTCATCGCGCTGGATGCCATCGTCGCTCCTCCTTGCCAGGGGGCCTAGGGCATGAACGAACCGCCGTTGCAGTCGAGCGTCGCGCCGGTGATGTAGCTGGACTCGTCACTGCAGAGAAAGAGCACCGCGGCCGTCAGCTCCTCCGGGCGTGGCAGGCGCCGGAGCGCGATCTGCTCGAGGAACTGGGCCTGGCGCTCCGGGCTCATGCGGTCCCAGTAGCTCTGGAGCACGGGTCCGCTGATGGCGAGGCTCGGGACGAGGCAGTTGACGGTGATTCCGTGCGGGCCCAGCTCGCGCGCGCTGAACCGGGTCAGGCCGAGCACCGCCGTCTTGGCGGCCGCGTACGCGGGCGACTGGTGAACCGCCGGATCCGTGATCCGCGCCGAGCGGGACGAGATGTTCACGATCTTCCCGTAGCGCTGGTCCTTCATCGGCCCCGCGACCGCCCGCGTGCAGAGGAACGCCGTCTTGATGTTGGCGCCGAAGTGGAGATCCCAGGAGATCGCGTCCTCCTCCTCGATCGAGCCGGCCGTCGTCGGCACGCTGGACCCGCCGCCGGCGTTGTTGACGAGGATGTCGACGCGGCCGTGCCGCTCGATGGCCATCCCGACCATGCGCGCCACCTGCTCCGGCTCCGTGAGGTCCGCGGTCACCGCCAGGCACGACCCGCCGCCGGCGCGGATCGCCGCCGCGGTCCTCTCCACGCCGGGCTCCCGGAGATCCGCGGCCACGACCGCCGCCCCTTCCCGCGCGAGCGCGGCGGAGTAGTGGGCGCCAAGCCCGCCGCCGGCCCCCGTCACGATCGCGACCTTCCCGCCGAAGCGCATCCGTCAGCTCCCGTGCGGGCGCGCGCCGGTCCCGGTCCCGCGCCCGGTCACCGGCGGCACGGACACCCAGCCCTTCTGGGCGGATTCCAGCACCGACTCGACCACGACCTGGGCGCGCCACCCGTCGTGGAAGTCGGGAGACATGGCCGGCCCACCGGCGATCGCCCGGAGCAGGTCGCGGACCTGGAACAGGATGCTCTCCATGAAGCCGACCCCGAAGCCGGCGAAGGGCACGAGAGACGCCTCGTCCTGCGCGGGACCCATCACGATGGTGCGGAAGCCGGCCGCCGCCGCGTCCTGGTCAGTCAGGTAGACCTTGACCTCGTTCGCCCGCTCGTAGTCGAAGTAGACCGATCCCAGGCTCCCGTGGATCTCCAGCGCGAGCTGGTTCTTCCGACCCGGCGCGCAGCGGCTGATCTCGAAGACGCCGATCGCGCCGCCGACGAACCGGCCCAGGAAGTAGGCGCTGTCCTCGACGTCGACCGGCGCCAGCGGGGCGTCGCCCTTCACCGGATCGAAGGGGAGCGCGGAGGTCGGCAGGGGGCGCTCCTTCACCCAGATCTCGGTCGTCGCGACGACCCGGTCCAGCTCGCCGACCAGGTGGCGGGCGAGATCGATGAGATGGCTCCCGACCCCGATGAGCGACCCGCCGCCCGCGCGATTCGCCTCGAACTTCCACGAGCGGGGGATGCGCGTGTCGTTGCCCCAGTCCTGCAGGAACGCGGCCCGGAACTCCCGGACGTCGCCCAGGCGGCCTTCCCGGATCAGGCGCGCGATGAAGGCGATGGCCGGCACCTTGCGGTAGTTGAAGTTCACGGCGTGGACGATGCCCGCCGCCTCCGCCGCCCGGCACATCCGCTCGGCGTCGGCGGCGGCGTTCGACAAGGGCTTCTCGCAGAAGACGTGCTTGCCAGCCGCCGCCGCGGCGATCGCCATCGGAGCGTGCAGGAAGTTCGGGGTGGCGATGCTGACCACGTCGATGTCGGGGCTCGCGACGAGCGCCTCCCAGTCCGCCGTCCATTCCTCGAAGCGGAGCCGCTCGGCGGCGGACCGGGCGAGCGCGGCGTCGGCCTCGGCTACCCGGCGGAGCCGGACCGCCGGAAGCTCGGGCGCGAAGTACGCCGCCGCGCTGGCGTAGGCGAGGGCGTGGAGGCGGGCGATGCCGCCCGCGCCGATCAGCCCCACGTTGACGGTCTTCATGCGGCGTCCTTCCCTTCGGCCCGCCCCTCCGCTATAGTGTGGATCGCGAGCGCTCGGCCTGCGCAACGACGCGCCCGGCGGACATGACGCGACGTTCGGCTCCACCTACCCGTGTGTTGGCCCGTGTGTCGAGCCCCGTGTCGGACCCCAGCTCCCCGATCGTGGGAGCCGAGAGCCGGCTCGGCGAGATGTGCGGTCACCTGGCGTCGATCCGGACCTACGCGAAAGGCGTGTTCGTCTACCAGCAGGGGGAGATCTCCACCCGCTTCTACCAGCTCCTGTCCGGGCGGGTGCGGATGCTCCTCGGGACTCCGGAAGGGCGCGAGCGCCTCCTGGCAATCGTCGAGCCGGGCGGGCTGTTCGGCGAGGCCGCGTGCTTCGACGGGCTTCCGTACCACACCACCGCCGTCACCGCGGAGCCGTGCACCGTCCGCGTGTTCCCCCGGGAGGCCACGCTGGAGGCCATGCGCGCCGAGCCCGCCGTCACGCTCGAGATCCTCCGCAGCATCACGCGCAAGCAGCGGCTGTTCGCCCTCCAGCTGGAGTCGGCCACGTTCAAGCGGGCCCCGGCGCGCGTGGCCTTCATCCTCTCCCGGCTGGCGACCTACTACGGCACACCGGCCCCGGGCGGGCACGCGACTCGACTCGCGCTCCACCTGTCCCACGAGGTCCTGGCGAACATGATCGGAGTCACGCGCGTGACCGTGACCCGCGAGATCGGCGTGCTCATCCGAGACGGGATCATCACCCGGGACAAGCGCCACCTGATCGTCCGCCACCACGACCGCCTCCTCGAGCGCGCTCAGCTCTCGTGAGGACGGAGGGGCGCCCCGGGCCCAGACCGCGCCGCCCGTCCATGGCCTCACCCCGCGAGTCTAGGGCCCGCCTCCCCGCGGGTCTGTAGCGCTCGATACCAACCCGCGGGCCTGGTGGGAGGCTGTGCCGGGCCGGCCGTCGTCCCAACCCCCCTGAATTGTCAGGCCAGACCCGAGACGCCGGGCCGACCCGGAGATCGGCGGCCCCGGCGAGTTTGGTATCGCCCGCTACAGATGCGGCCCGGGGCCGGCTTTACGCTGGTCTCCGCCCACATGACCGCCACCCTGGCCGCCAGTTGATCGCCACCTGAACGCCACCTGAACGGCAGTCGGCCGGCGACGCCCCGTCGTCGGCCAGAAGAGCGGGAGGCCCACATGAGTGCACACTTGGTCCGGTTCCGAATCGTCGCGCTCCTGGCGGTGCTGCTGAGCCTCGGCCTCGGGCCCTCGGGCGACGGGAGCCGGGTCGCCAGCGCCCAGGGGAGCCCCATCACCCTGCGCTACGCCACCTCGCTGAGCGAGGACAGCGCGTACTACAAGGGGGCGGTCGCCCTCGCCCAGGCCGCCGACGAGCTGAGCAAGGGGCGGCTCCAGGTCAAGATCTTCGCCAACGCCCAGCTCGGGACCGACCGCGACATGATCGAGGGCATGCAGCTCGGCTCGATCGACCTGGCGAGCCCGAGCACGGGAGCGATGGGATCGGTGCTGCCGGCCGCCACGGTGCTGGACCTGCCGTACATGTTCGACGACTACGCCCACGTCTACCGGGTGCTCGACGGGCCGGTCTCCGACCGGCTCCACAAGCTGTTCGACGGCGTGGGATTCCACCCGCTCGGATGGTGGGAGATCGGCTTTCGCAACCTGACGAACAACAAGCGGCCGGTGCGGACGCCGGCCGACGTCAAGGGTCTGAAGCTTCGCACGCTGCCGAGCGCCGTCCACCAGACCGCGTGGTCGCTCGCGGGAGCGCAGCCGGTGGCGATGGACTTCACCGAGGTCTACAACGCGCTGAACACCGGCGTCGTCGACGGGCAGGAGAACCCCTTCAACATCATCCTCACCGGCAAGCTCTACGAGGTGCAGAAGCACCTGTCCCTCACCCAGCACGTGTACGGAGCCGCGCCCACCTCCGTCAGCGACAAGACCTGGGCCAAGCTCCCCCCGACCTCCAGCTAGTCTTGACGGAAGCGGTCAAGCGCTCGGTGGTCGCGCAGCGCAAGGCCGCGAGCGGCGACGTCGACGGCCAGCTCAAGAAGCTGGTCGACTTCGGCATGCAGGTCGTCAGGGATCCGGACAAGGAGGCCTTCCGGACGGCCATGAAGCCGGCCTGGGACCAGTACGTCGGACGCTTCGGGAGCTCCGGGCAGGCGCTGATCGACGCGATCCGCGCGGAGGCGGCCAAGAAGTAGCGCGCCCTCCATGGCGACCGCTGACCCCCCGCCCCTGACCGACGGGGCGGGGCGCCGGCACCGGCCGGAGGTCACGCCGGAGCTCGACATCTTCCGGCTCCCGCTCGACTGGCGGCGCTGGTGGACCATCGTCCCGGAGATCGTGGCCCTCACCTGCACGGGACTCCTGCCGCTCGTGGTGGGCGCCAACGTCCTGTCCCGCTACACCGACTGGTACCGAATCCTCTGGGCCGAGGACGTCGTGAAGGTCCTGTTTCTCTGGGTCGTCTTCCTCGGCGGCGCCATTGCCGTCAAGTACGAGGCCCACGTCCGCATGAGCACCTGGAGCGACCGGCTGGCGGGCGCGGGACGGGCCGGCGTCCTCTGGAACCGTCTGATCCTCCTGTCGCCCATCGTCATGGGGGCCATTCTCCTCGTCCTCGGCATCCGCCTCGTCGAGATCTCCATGCGCCGGGAGCTCCCGACGCTCCAGATCTCGGCCGGCTACTTCAGCACCATCGTCCCGGCGAGCGGCGCCCTCATGATCTTCTACGCGCTGCGCGGGCGATGGCGCGGCCGGAGATCCGAGTCTGCCTTCTAGCGCGCTCGCGCGCCGAGTCCCGAGATGGCGCTGATCGGGGTCCTGTTCGTGGGTCTGATCCTCCTCGGGCTCCCGATCGTCGTGTGTCTGGCCCTGGCCGGGATCATCGGCGTGGCCTGGACCCAGGACGTCCCCCTCGCGGTGGTCGCTGCCAAGACCGCGAGCGCGAGCGACAACTTCGTCCTCCTGGCGATCCCCCTGTTCATGCTGGCCGGCTCGCTGATGACGTCCGGGGGGATCGCCCAGCGCCTGTTCGACCTCGCGCGGGTCCTGGTGGGGCACATGACCGGCGGGCTCGCCCAAGTCAACGTGTTCCTCAGCGTGATGATAGGCGGCATCCAGGGCTCCTCGGCGGCCGACGCCGCCATCGACTGCAAGGTCACCATCCCCCAGATGCGCGCCCAGGGGTACCCCGCCGCCCTGTCGGGGGCGATCACCGCGGCCTCCGGGATGCTGTCGAACATCATCCCGCCGTCCATCGCGATGCTGATCTACGCGTCGATGGCGAACGTGTCGGTCGGGAAGCTCTTCGTGGCTGGCTTCGTCCCGGGCATCCTCATGGCGCTCGCGATGTCGGTGACGGTCCACCGGCATTGCCGCCGGATGCAGTACGGGGCGCGTTCCCCCCGGGCGTCGTGGCGCGACGTCGTCGAGGCCTTCCGGCGGGCCGCCTTCGCGCTGGCGCTGCCGGTCATCGTGGTGGGCGGGATCCGGTTCGGCTACTTCACGCCGACCGAGGCCGGCGGGGTCGCCGTCCTCATCACCTTTGTCCTCGGCACCCTGGTCTACCGGGAGCTGAGCCTCCGCGAGCTCCCGGGCGTCCTCGCCAAGACCGCGGTGGACAGCGGCGTCATCCTGCTGATCGTGAGCTTCTCGGCGCCCGTCTCGTGGGTGCTCGCCTACAACCAGGTCCCGCAGCAGGTCGCGGCGTTCTTCGCCTCCTTCGGGAACAGCGCGCCGGTGTTCCTTCTGGCGGTGAACGTGTTCCTGCTGCTCGGCGGGGCGCTCATGGAGGGCGTGACCCTCCTGATCCTGGTGACCCCGCTCCTCGCCTCGATCGCCGCCAAGCTCGGAATCGACCCGATCCACTTCGGCATGGTCGTCGTCATGAACGTGGTCCTGGGCGCCATCACGCCGCCGTTCGGCCAGCTCGTCTTCTTCGTCTCCTCGATGACGAGCATCCCGCCCGAGGCGATCTTCCGGGAGGTGTTCCGCTTCCTGCCGCCGCTCCTCCTGGTGCTGGCCATCGTGACCTACATCCCGGAGTCCTACCTCTGGACGGTGCGCCTCTTCGGCCCGTAGCCGGACGCGGTCGCGGGGGTGACTGCTACTGGATGACCTCGTCCACCCGCGCGAGCACCGACGGGGGGATCGTCACGCCGAGCGCCTTGGCCGTCTTGAGGTTCACGATCAGCTCGAACTTCCGCGGCTCGTCCACGGGCAGGTCGACGGGCCTGGCGCCCTTGAAGATCTTGTCGAGGTAGCCGGCCGAGCGGCGAAACAGATCGGGGATGTTCACTCCATAGACCAGCAACCCGCCGGACTCGGCGAACTCCCGCCACGAGCCCATGGTCGGAATCCGGTGCTTGATGGCGAACGCGGCGATGCGGGTCCGGGCCTGCTCGCTGTGGACCACCGTTTCCGGAGGCAAGACCAGCCCGTCAGGCCGCTCCCGTAGCGCGGCCGCCAGGGCCAGGTCGATCTTGCCGGGTTCCCGCACGTCCACACTCCGAAAGTCGATGCCGAGCAGCTTCGAGGCCTGCTGCATCTCTTGGACCTGGAGCGCAATCGAGGGATTACCGAGGTTCGACAGCATCGTGACCCGAGCGAGCCCCGGGAGGATTTCCCTCAACAGCTCGAGCCGCTTGGCACTGAGGTCGGTTCCCAGGCCAGACAAGCCCGTGATGTTGCCGCCCGGCCGTCCCAGGCTGGTGATGAGTCCAATGCCCACGGGGTCGTTTGTCGCCGTCATCACGATCGGGATCGACTTCGTCGCGTCCTTCAGCGCCTGGACCGCCCGGCTGTTCCCGGCGACGAGGACGTCGACGTTGAGCTGAACCAGGTGAGCAGCCTTCGCCGGGAGCTGGTCGAGTCCGCCACCCCACTGGCGTTCGATTACGAGGTTCTGCCCCTCGACGTAGCCGAGCTCCTGGAGACCCTGGCGGAAGCCCTCCTGCCAGTCGGAAGGAATCGGCAGCGGGTGGAGCCAGCCGACTCGATACACCTTGCCAGAGGGCGCCTGCGCCTCCGCCTCGAACGTCAGACCGATGACAGCGAGACTCAGGCTGATCGCGAGAACTCGTCGCGAAGTCATCACGCCACCCCCTGAGATAGCCGAGCATAGCTCAGGGGCTGACTCTCAGGAAGACACATTCCGGCGCGCGCTCCACGCCCATCCGGCCATCGTCGAGGCAGTCATCGAGGCCGCGGTGCCATGCGTCGCCGGGCCCCGGCTGTGAGAGACTGTCTGCGCGGCAGGATCGGCGCGACCATCCGAGCGGGGCCTCGGCGGCGAGTGCCCGAGAGCGGGGAGCGAGAGACATGACGCGGAGCTTCGAGGATCAGATCCAGGCCACGCGGGGCGGGTCGGGCGCGTGGTACGCGCGCGCCAAGCAGGCGATCGGCGGTGGCCTCGGCCACGACGTGCGGCACGCTTTGCCCTTCCCCACCTACATCGCCCGGGCGCAGGGCGCCTACAAGTGGGACGTGGACGGCCACCGGTACATCGACTATCACGTCGGGAACGGCGCGCTCCTCCTCGGCCACGCCCATCCGGCCATCGTGGAGGCCGTGATCAAGGCGGCCCCGCTCGGCACCCACTTCGGCAACGACCACCCGCTCCAGGTCGAGTGGGCCGAGCGGATCCAGTCGCTGGTGCCGTGCGGCGAGCGCGTACGCTTCACGAACTCGGGCACGGAGTCCGACATGCTGGCCTGCCGAGTGGCGCGGGGGCACACGGGCCGGCCGACGATCCTCCGCTTCGAGGGTCACTTCCACGGGTGGGGTGACGAGCTCCTGACCGGCTACGCGCCGCCTTTCGACGTGCCGCCGTCGATCGGGCTCGCGCCGGGATTCCGCCTCGGCACCGTGATGACGCCCGCCAACGACCTCGAGGAGGTCGACCGGATCCTCCGGCAGCGCGGTGACGTCGCCGCGGTGATCCTCGAGCCGAGCGGCGGGTCGTGGGCCCGGCTTCCGCTCCGGCCGGGGTTCCTGGCAGGACTCCGCGACGTGACCCGGCGCCACGGGACGCTCCTCATCTTCGACGAGGTCATCACCGGCTTCCGCTGGGCGCCGGGCGGGGCTCAGGAGCGATCCGGCGTGACGCCGGACCTCTCGACCCACGCCAAGATCGTGGGGGGCGGCGTCCCCGGCGCCGCGATCTGCGGGCGCGCCGACGTCATGCGCGTCTTCGACATCACGGGGGACGCCTTCCACGACCGCTTCCGCCGCATCGCGCATCAGGGCACCTACAATGCCTCTCCGCTGACGGCAGCGGCGGGGCTGGCCTGTCTCAACATCGTGGCCACCGGCGAGCCGACGCGCCGGGCGGACGCCCTCGCCGAGCGGCTCCGCGCCGGGCTGAACGGCGTGCTCGAGCGCCGCGCGATCCGGGGGCTCGTCTACGGGGAGAGCTCGGTCTTCCACATCTACCTGGAAGCGCCGGACGCCCGGCTGGGGGTGTCGCGCCCCGAGGACTACCGCTGGCTCGATGCCGTCACCCTCAAGAGCATGGACCCCGGCCTGGTGCGGGCGCTCCAGAACGGCTTCCGCGTGCGCGGCGTCGAGCTCCTCTCCTACAACGGCGGCATGACGTCGGCCGCCCACGAGGAGCAGGACATCGACGAGACGGTCGCCGCCTTCGACGACCTAGTCGGCGAGCTTCTCGCCGGCAACATGCTGGCACGCCGGTAGCCTCCGGACCCGCCGGCCCCACGGCGCCTGGTCGACCCTGCGGCCACGATGACGCGCGAACCGTCCTCCGTCCGTCCAGTCCGATTTCCAGCCGAGTACGGGACGCCGGGAAGCCCGGACAGCCTTCTCCCCTGGAGCTACGTCGAAGGGCGTCTCCGAACCGCGTCGAACTACTGGATCACGACCGTCGGGCCGCGCGCGCGGCCGCATGCCCGGCCGGTCGACGGCGTCTGGATCGACGGCGCGCTGTGCTTCGGTGGATCGCCGGAGACGCGCTGGGTGCGCAACGTCATGGCCAATCCCTCGATCTCCGTCCATCTCGCGAGCGAGGCGGAGGCGATCATTCTTGAAGGCACCGCCCAGCTCGTCACGGACCCTTCGCACCCTCTCGCCGAGCCATCCATGGCGGCTTCGAAGGCGAAGTACCCGCAATACTTCTCCGGAGATGCGGCGCCATTCCGGCCGTTCTGGGCGCTCCGGCCCACCACGGCCTTCGCCTGGACCCTCGAGGGCTTCCCGCGAGGCGCGACGCGCTGGCGCTTCGAGAACAGGTCCAGGGGGCCGCAGGCCTAGCGGAACGCGGGCAGGACCTCCCGCGCCAGGAGCTCGAGCTGGCGCAGGATCGTCGCGTGCGGCATGCCGGGCGTGAAGAGCCGGAAGATCACGTGGGTCATGCCGTACTGGCGGACATAGGGCTCGAGGTCGCGGACGATCCGGTCGGGCGTGCCGATGAGGAACCGGTCCACCGCCAGCCGGTCGAGGTCGGCCGCCGTCGCGGCGTCGACGAACGGGTGCTTCCAGGTCCCGCCGTACTCCTTGCCGTACGCGAGCATGAGATGGCGGTCGGCCAGCTCGCGCGCTGCGTGCTCGGTCTCGGCGATGCAGAGCTCGCGCGTGACGGGCCACTCGCCCGGCGGGGGGAGCCCGGCCGCCCGCCGGTGCTCGAGGATGCGGGCCTGGCTGCGGAGCAGACGCGGTAGATCGGCCGTAGGTCCCGGAAGCCACGCGTCGGCGAGGAGCGCGGCGCGCCGGAGCGTCACGTCCCCCCAGCCGCCGATCCACACGGGCGGGTGGGGCCGCTGGACGGGCTTCGGCTCGATCCGCCCGTCGACCACCGTGAAGTGCTCGCCCCGGTGGGTCACGCCGTCGCGGGTCCAGAGCGCCTTCATCAGGGCGAGGCCCTCCTCGAACCGGGCGCCGCGCTTCTCGAGGGCCGCGTCGTAGAGCTGGAACTCGTCGGGCTTGTAGCCGATCGCGACGCCGAGCACGGCCCGGCCGTTCGAGACGACGTCGAGCAGCGCCGCCTCCTCCGCGAGCCGCACGGGGTGGTAGAAGGGAAACACGCACACGTTGGCCCCCAGCTGGACGCGCGACGTCCGCGCCGCGAGCGCGGTCAGCATCTGGACCGGCGCCGGCCAGTAGTGGTCGCGGACCCCGTGGTGCTCGGCGAGCCAGACGGAGTCGAAGCCGAGCGCCTCGGCCCGCTCGACCTCCGCCAGCGCCTCCCGGAAGAAGTGGCCGCCCTCGGTGGGGCAGATCCCGAACTTGAGCCGCGGGGTCAGACTTTGATTTCCGGACATTTCACTGGCCCGAGAGCGACCGGGGGGCCCGACGAGGCGTCTGCCGCTGTCGAAAGTGTCCGGAAGTCAAAGTCTGACCCCCTTCAGTACCGCAGCACGCCGCGGGCGCGGAAGAGGTCGGTGATGGCCTTCTGGTATGCGGCGAAGCTCGGCGACTCCTGGACCTCCAGCCGGCGCGGGCGCGGCAAGTCGATGTCGAGGATCCCGTCGACCCGTCCCGGCCGCGGCGACATGACCACGACCCGGTCGGACAGCAGGACCGCCTCGGGGATCGAGTGCGTGATGAACACGACCGTCTTCCGGCGCTCGAGCCAGAGCCGCTCGATGTCGAGCCGCATCTGCTCGCGCGTCAAGGCGTCGAGCGCGCCGAACGGCTCGTCCATGAGGAGCAGCGGTGGGTCGTGGATGAGCGCCCGGCAGATCGCGGCGCGCTGTCGCATCCCGCCCGACAGCTCGAACGGGTACTTGTCCTCGAACCCCTCGAGACCGACGGCCAGCAGAAGCTCCCGCGCCTTCGACCGGTGGGAGGCGAGGTCGAGCCCCCGCGCCTCGACCTGCAGGAGCACGTTCCGGATCACGGTGCGCCAGTCGAGGAGCACGGGGTTCTGGAACACGATCCCCACGTCGGTCTGCGGACGCGTGACCCGCTGACCGGCCACCCGGATCTCGCCCGACGACGGCGCGAGGAGCCCGGCGATCATGAGGAGCAGCGTGCTCTTGCCGCAGCCGGAGGGGCCCAGGATGGACAGGAACTCCCCGGCGGGCACGTCCAGGGAGACCTGCTCCACCGCGTGGACAAGCCCGTCCGACGACGGGTAGGTCTTGGAGACCCCGGTGATCTCGATCAGCGGGCGCGGGGGCACAGCGACTCTGGCCCCCGCGCCCGGCGGCGCGACGAGCGCCCTCCTACGGCAGGAACTCGTTCGTGTAGAACGCGGTCGGCGGGAGGTTCGTCTCGACGCCTCGATATTTCTTGAGCACGTCGAGCGTTGCTTCCCAGTCTTCCGGCGGTCCGAATCCGAGGCGCTTCTGCTTGTTGGCCGCGCTGAAGAGCAGGCCGAGGTCGACGGCGAGCTGCCGCCGGATGGTCTCCCGATCCACCAGCGGTGCGATCTTCATCAGAGCCGCGACCGCGGCGTCCGGGTCCTTCAGCGTGTCCTCCCATCCCTTGATGCTGGCGGCCACGATCTTGCGCACGAGGTCCGGCCGGTCCCTGATCGTGTCCTGGTGGGCGAACACCGTGAAGCCGACGGACGGCACGCCGAGCTCGCTGAACTTGAGGGTCCGGGTCTTGAAGCCCTTCACCTCCATGGTGACAGCCTGGTCGTCCGCGCCGCCGAGGAGCGCGTGCGCCTGCTTCTCGGTCACCGCCGGGATCTTGGCCTTCGGGTCCATGTGGATGAGCTTGATCGAGTCCGGGTTCAGCTTGTTCGCGGCGACGACGGCCGGCCAGGTCTGGGTCAGGCCGTCGCCCGGGGTGATCGCCAGCGTCTTCCCCTCGAGGTCCTTCACCGTCCGGATGTTGGCCTCCTCGAGCGACACGACGGCGTAGGGCAGGATGTTCAGGATCGTCGCCACCGCCTTGACGGGCACGCCCTTGACGGCGTTCTGGGTGAGGCTGACGCCGTCCGCCCACCCGAAGGTGTCCGACTTGGTGCCGACGAGCTGAACCGTGACCGCGGAGCCCCGCCCCTCGAGGATCTCCACGTTCACGCCGGCCTTCTCGAAGTAACCGCGCTCCTTGGCGAGCGCGAACGGAGCATGGATGCCGCCCCAGGCCCAGTTCATCCGGAACGTGACCTTGTCCTGCGCGGTGACGCCCGGCGGGGCCGCGGCCCACGCCACGACCCCCGCGAGTGCGAGCCCCGCCCCTGCGAGCAGAAGACGCCTGCTCCGCCGCATGTCTCCCCTCCCCTGCCGGCCTTTGGCCCCGCTAGGGCCGATCCGGCTCTTCCAGGAACTCGTTCGGGCGCTCGAAGATCCCGATGCCGATGCAGCCGTTCGGCGACCACGCCCGATGGACCGAGCCGGGCCGCCGCCAGACGAAGTTGCCTGCCGTGCACTCGCCGTCGTCGTCGACCAGCGAGCCCTCCAGGATGAAGGTCTGCTCGAGCGCCACGTGCCGGTGGCGGGGCAGCTTCGCCCCGGGCTCGAAGCGGGTGAGGATCGTCCGGCGTCCGGACGGGTCCTCGTAGAGGACCTTGTTCCAGACGCCGAGGAACCCGCTCGGCTCCCAGTCCATCTTGGTCAGGTCGAGGTACGTCGACCGAACGGTCTCCTTCGTGATCACGGGCACCTCCTTCGCGAGCCTCGTCGCCCGCGACGCCTCTGGATCATACCCTAGAGCCCACCCTCAGCGCCGAGCGGGCCCCGCCGCGAGACGTGCCACGGGATGGCCAGCCGCTCGAGCGCGACCATCAGGAAGTAGAGGACGAGCCCGATGGCGGTCAGCACGATGAGCGTGGCGAACAGGAGCTCGGTGCGGAGGTCGCCGCCCGCCACCAGGAGGAGATAGCCGAGGCCGCGGTCCGAGCCGACGAACTCGCCGATGATCGCCCCGACCGTGGCGAGGGTGATCGCGACCTTGAGCCCCGCGAAGATCTGGGGCAAGGCGTGCGGGAGCCGCACCTTGACGAAGGCCGGCCACGCCCCGAGGCCCATCGAGCGCGTCAGGTACTCGATCTCGCGGTCCAGCGAGCGGAACCCCGCGACCGCGTTGATCACGATGGGAAAGAACGAGAGCAGGAACGTCATAAACACCTTGGGAAAGAGACCGAAGCCGAACCAGATGATGAAGAGGGGCGCCAGGGCGATCTTCGGCACGAGCTGGGTGAACACGAGAACCGGCATGACCACCCGCTCCACCGCCCGCGAGAAGGCCACCGCCATGCCACACGGCACGCTCACGACGACGGCGAGCAGGAAGCCGAGGGCGATCTCGCCGAGAGTCGTCAGGGCGTGCTGGGCCAGGAGGGGGGCGCGGACGTACATCTCCGTCAGCGTCGCATACGGCGTGGGCAGGATGTACCGCGGGACCCTGAGCCCGACGAGCTGCCAGGCGAGCAGGATCAGGAGAAACGCGACCGTCGTCTGCGCGTACCCGATCCAGCGTCCTTGGCGCCCGTCGCGCCCACGCCGCCCGGCGCGGGTCCCCCGGGCCGGCTTCTCCCCGTTTCCCAGCGTTCCCACGTGGCCTCTGCGCCCCGTCCGCGAAGCGCCCCCGCCGTTACGCCGCGAGCAGCCCGGCGTGGACCAGGAGCCGCCGGATCGTGCGCCGCTCGTCGTCCGCGAGCGGCATGAGCGGCGGGCGCACGGCCGCCGAGCGAAGGACGCCGAGCATGACCAGCGCCTCCTTGAGCCGCGGGCGATAGTCGCGCAGCGGCGGGCTCCACATCATCCGCGCCATGGGGCCGATGCGGTCCCAGATCGCCAGCGCCTGCTGATAGTCCTTCTGCTGGACGGCCTCGAACATCTTCACCTGGAGATCGAGCGCGATCGCGCCGAAGCCGATCAGCGCCCCGTGCGCGCCCAGGATGTACGCCTCGCAGAGGAAGGTGTCGCTGCCGGTCAGCACCGCGAGGGGCTTCGGCGCGTCGCGGAGCGCCTGGAGCGTGTCGACCAGCCGGGCGGCGTCGAAGGTGGCCTCCTTCATCGCGACCACCTCGGGGATCTCGGCGAGCCGGCACAGCGCCTCGTTCGAGTAGGACGGGCCGAGGCCGCGCGCGAACTGGAACAGGCAGAGCGGCAGGCCCGTCGCCTCGGCGATCGCCCGGTGGTACTCGAACGGGAGGCGCCACGGGAGCGGCTCGCCCATGAAGGTCGGAACCGGCGGGAAGACCGCAAGCCCCTGCGCGCCCGCCCGCGCGAGCGCCTGGGCCTGCTGGACCGCCTCCCGCGTCGAGCCCGCGATGAGCCCGCTCCAGAC
Source organism: uncultured Candidatus Rokubacteria bacterium (assembly GCA_963812945.1). Classification (GTDB taxonomy): domain Bacteria; phylum Methylomirabilota; class Methylomirabilia; order Rokubacteriales; family DASRDR01; genus DASRDR01. Next base: position 2,407,127 of record CAWEXD010000008.1, read on the forward strand.
CGGGCAGCGCCCGTCGGCCGCCTCCCGCGAGACTTCGATGACCCGGAGGCGCTCCTCGACGGAGAGCGAAGGCCCCTCGGCGGCGTCCATGTTCATCGCGATCGCGGTCGGGCCTTGCGGGACGAGCCACCGGAGGTAGTCGCGAAGGCCCGTCCAGTCGACGTCGAAATCCTCGGTCATGGGCAGGACCGGCGCCGCGACGATGCCGCGGATCAGCTCCATACGGTCCATCTCCTCTCGCAACGGAGCTCGGTGAGCGCGCGGCTCGCTCGACGCGACGGCCGGGCGAGGGGTCGCCCGACCTGGAGCAGATCGCCCTGGGCCGCCGTCGCCCGTCCGGCCGCGATGAGTCGCGACATGCGACCAGCCCTCAGGCTACTTCCGGCCGTCGCCGGCGAGCGCCGCCGTCACCCCGAGGCCGACGAACACGCTCCCGCTGACGTACCGCTCCGCGCGGAGGAGCCGTCCGTCGCGCTTGACCCATGCTCCGGCGGTGCCGGCCGCCACCGCATAGAGGCCGTCGCTGATCACGCCGAGCGCCACGAAGACCAGTCCCAGGGCCAGGATCTGGACGCCGACGGCGCCCCTCGACACGTCGACGAACTGCGGGAGGAACGCCAGGAAGAAAAGCGCGGTCTTCGGGTTCAGGACGTTCACCACGATGCCCTGGGTGAAGAGCCGCCGGAGGCTGTGCGGGGCGAGCGCCCGTCCCTCGACGGCCTGATCCCATCCCAGGAGCTTGCGGGCGCCGAGGTAGATCAGGTAGAGCGCGCCGAGATACTTCACGACGCTGAACGCGAGCGCCGACGAAACCAGGAGCGCCGACAGCCCGAGGGCGGCCGCCGCGACGTGGACGAGCGTGCCCACGTGGACGCCGAGCGCCGAGACCAGCCCGGCCAGCCGTCCCTGCTCGACGCTGCGGGCGACGATGTAGAGCACCGCGGGGCCGGGAGTGAGGAGCAGCACGAGCGCCGCCACGACGAACAGCCCCACCACCGACGCCTCCGGGACGACCACGCGGGTTCCTCCGTGACTTGGGTGGCCGGCGCCGCCGACCGTTCTACGCCTAGCCGCCCATGTACTGGCCGAGCAGGGTGACGCGCTCGCTCTCGAGCACCTCGCTGTCGAGGTCGTGGCTCACGCCGAGGACGGCGTTGTTCACGAGGACCTCGATGTTGTCGCCGAGCTCCTGGGGCCGCGTGGGATCCCAGAGGGCGCGCCCCAGCTCTGGATAGCGGTCGGAGATCGCCCGGAGGACGGCGCGGACGCTGGCGCCCTTCGGCACGGTCACGTCCTCCGCCTTCTCACCCGTCCCCGGCCCCCCGACGAGCTGGTTGACCCAGGAGAGCACCTCGACGCGCACCGTGATGGGGCGCGTCGCGACGGGGGTCCCGCTCACCGGCGGCCGCCCCACACCGCGGGAATCATCCACTCGAGCCCGAGGGCCCGCAGCGTCTCGGCCGTCGGCCGCCCGCTGGCGCGGTCGTACCCCATCCCCTCGTACCAGAGGTCGACCATCCGGTCCCAGTGCTTCTCGATCGACTGCCCCTTCGCCGGACCGTCGATCGGCGTCGATCCGTAGCGCTTGGACGGCCGCTCCAGCTCGTTCCCGATCCCGCAGCGGAGGTTGAACGCGCGGAAGATCGCCCCGATGCGGCGGCCGAAGCGCATGGCCTCCTCGCGCGAGTACTGCCAGCCGGTCGCCGCCGACAGGGTGCGCGCGAGGTTCTCGAGGTGCGTCCGGGTCGTGAAGATGCAGGCCCCGAGCGAGTCCTCGAAGTTCCGTCGCCCGTTCAGCGCGGCGACCTGGCGCGCCACCTGCTCGGGGTCGAACGGGTTGATGCGAGCGGGCAGGCCGAGCTCGGCCGGGTGGACCGCCGGCCCGGTCTCGAGCGTACCGGTCGAGCCGGTGCAGGTGTCGAGCATCTCCTCCCAGCGCCCGCGGTGGTCGTGACCGCGCGGCGACGCGTTCTTGCCGGTGTAGATCGCGCACTCGAGCGCCCCGCCGCCCAGCCGCTCGGCGGCGAGCTTCGTGCCCTCGGCCAGGATGTCGCCGAGTCCCTCGCGGCGGCTGAGCATCCCCAGGAGCCGGTTCGCCCCCTCCGCGTCACCCCAGGCGAGCCGGAAGCCGAGCTGCTGCTCGGTGATGTAGCCCTTCTCCTGGCACTCCATCACGAAGCCGCAGAGCCAGCCGAACTCGTTCACGTCGACGCAGGCCCGGTCGATCTGCGTGTTCAGCCAGGAGACGGCGACGGGGTCCGTGCACCCGATCGTCCAGCCGGCCCCCGACCACCCCTCGTACTCGGGCTCGTCGACGATCTGGCCCTTGTGCTTGCCGCTCGGAAGCACCTGCATGTGGCAGTGGTGCATGCCGCAGGCGTTGCACTGATGCCCGCGATGGTCGAACCCATTCCGGAGCGCGGGCGCCTCCCACTGCTTCATGTCGACGCCGGCCGGCGCGACGTTCGTCGTGTAGTTCTTGATCGGCAGCGCCCCGAGCGCGCCCAGGTTCACGACGCCCGGCAGCGTGCCGTACTCGTACAAGGTCTTGGCGGCGGGGTTCGTCCGGAGGTCGTGGGCGATGTCGTCGGCCGCCGCGATGAGCCCGCGGGGGTCCGCCGCGCGGAGCGCGTGACTCCCGCGCACGATCGCCACCGCCTTCAGGCGCTTCTTCCCCATGACGGCGCCGACGCCGTTCTTGGAGGCGACGTGGCCGTAGTCGCCCTGGATCGCGGCGAAGCGCACCAGGTTCTCGCCGGCGGGACCGATCGAGTAGACGCTCAGCATGTGGCCAGAGCAGCCGAGCTCGGCGTTGAGCGCGTCCTGCGTCTCCCAGGTGTCCTTGCCGAGGAGGTGGCGGGCGTCGCGCAGCTCGACGCGGTCGCCACGGATCAGGAGGTAGACCCACTCTGGCGCCTGACCCTGGACCACGATGGCGTCGTAGCCGCAGTACTTCAGGTTGGCGCCGAAGAAGCCGTTGGCCTGGGTCGACGTGCCGCCGTTCGTCATGGCGCCGCGCGTGACGACGGTGAGGCCCCCGGTCCCCCACACCGGCAGGCCGGCGAGCGGGCCCGTCCCGAGCACGAGCCGGTTCTCCGGATCGTCCCAATTGACCTCGGCCGGGACCTCGTCCCAGAGGATCTTCGCCCCGAGCCCGGCGCCGCCGAGGTACGTCCGCATGTCGTCGGGCGACCAGGGCTCGCCCGACGTACGGCCGGCCGAGAGGTCCACGCGGAGAAGCTGCCCCGCGTACCCGCCCGGCAGGCCGGCCCTCGGAGCCGCCGCCCCCTTCGTCGCCGTTGCCGTCCCTGCCTGCGTCATCCGCGCTCTCCTCGTGGGGTCAGACTTTGACTTCCGGACATTCCCGGCGATCTCCCCGGACGTATGCTCGGCCTCCCGGTACGCGGGCCCAGCCACGAGGACCTCGCGCAACTTCCGACCCGGCGAACTGTCCCGAAGTCAAAGTCTGACCCCGCCTTAGCTCCACAGCACCGCGGGCGCGGCGGCCGGCCGGCCGAGGACGGTCTCCGGCAGGAGGCGGCGGGTGGTGTGGGAGGCGACGAACGCGCGCTTGACGTCGAACGGGTTCCGGCGAAGCTGCTCCTTCCAGGCCCCGAGCGACGTCCCGGCCTGGACGAGCCCCTTCAGCATCCCCACGTCGTTCGTCGTCCAGATGTCGTCGGACGGGCCGAGGATCATGGCGCCCGTCAGCCGGTCGCCGTGCCACAGGAGCTTCCGGTACGCGGGCCGGTCCGGATCGACCGCCAGCATGAGCTCGGCCCCGGGATCGTCCCAGCGGCCGAAGCTCGCGACGTCCAGGTGGCAGACCTCGACGATGTTCATGAGGAGGCTGCCCCGGTAGGGAACGTCGCGCCCCGCCATGTTGGCTCCCACCACCCGGCCATGCTCCATCGCCGTGGGCTCGATCGCGTGGACGTCGGGCTGCCCGGTCACCAGGTCGCGGCCCTCGGCCACGTCGCCGGCGGCGTACACGTTCGCCACGCTCGAGCGGAGGTGATCGTCCACGACGACGCCCCGGTTCACGCGGATGCTCGAGCCCTTCAGCCACTCGAGGTTCGTGCGGATGCCGGTCGCCATGATCACGACGTCGGCGTCGACGTCCGCGCCCTCCTTGAACCGGAGGCGGCGCTGGCCGGCGTGCTGCTCCACCGCGGTCAGCGTGGCGCCGGTGCGGATCTCCACGCCGTGCTTCCGGAGCCACGCCTCGATGAGCGACGCCCCCTGCCGGTCGATCATGCGCGGCAGGATCTGCGGGGCGATCTCGACGATGGTCAGCTTCGCGCCCAGCGCGAGGATCGAGTTGAGGATGGTGAAGGCGATGAAGCCGGCGCCCACCATCACCACGTGACTCCCCGCCCCGATCTCGGCGAGCACGCCGCGCGCCTGCTCGAGGGTCCAGAAGCTGTGGACGCCGGCGCCGTCGGCGCCCGGCACGGGCGGCCGCACGGGCGAGGACCCGGTGGCGATCAGGAGGTCGTCGTACTCGAGCACCGTGCCGTCGTCGAGGGTCAGCTTCCCCGCCGCGGCGTCGAGTCCCGCCGCCCGGCGGCCGAGGTGCGCCGTCACGCCGAGCCGGCCGAGCTTCGCGGGCGTGGCCGTGAAGACGTGCGACTCGGCGATGGTGCGGCCGAGATAGTATGGGAGGACCATCCGCGAGTAGGGCCGTTCGGCCGAGACCAGGACGATCTCCGAGCGCTCGCCCTCCTCCTGGCGGATGGTGGTGATCGCGTTGTGGCCCGCGGTGCCGCCCCCGACGATGACGTGGCGCGGCGGCATCAGTGCCTCCCGTTCCCGCCGGCCAGGGCGAGCGTCCCGGCGGCCCGCGTCGCGGCGAAGTCGCCGAGCCAGTCCGTGGTCTCGGCCTCCTCGTAGAGGATGGCCTGGGTCGGGCACGCGTGGGCGCACGCCGGATCGCCCCCGCAGAGGTTGCACTTGAAGGCCTTCTGCGTGTCGGGATTGTAGAAAATGGTCCCGTAGGGGCACGCGATCGTGCAGAGCTTGCAGCCGACGCACTGGTCGTCGACGACCGCCTTCGCGCCGACCGGGGAGATGACGATCGCGCCGACCGGGCACGCCGTCATGCACCAGCCCTCGGCGCACTGGAAGCACGTGTACGGCGCGTAGCTCGTGTGCCCCTCGAAAGGCGACACGCGGATCACCGACTTGGCGGGCTGGAACGTCCCCGTCTGCACGTACGAGCACGCCAGCTCGCACCGGAGGCAGCCTGTGCACCGCTCCGGCACGATCCTCAGTACCTTCATGGGGCCCTCACGGGTTCGGGGTCACCGGGCGCGCCGGCCGGCCGCCGGGCGCGGGGGCGCGATGGACGCTGCCATTGTAACCACACTCCCCCGCGCGCGCTCAACACCGTTGGCCGCCGCGGTGGTCATCGCGTGGCGCCCGGGCTCTCGAACAGGCGCTCGGCGCCGGCCGGCGTGAGCCCGGTCGGCGCCCAGATGTCCTCGCCGTCCTCGCGCAGGAAGCGGGCCAACTGCTCCTGCGCCGCCAGGGCGACCTTGCCGAAGAGCCCCGGCGCGCGGACGGCGAGGAGGAACCCGTGCGGCTCCCAGTCAGCCCCGGCGGCGCGGGCGATGCGGTCCGACCGCACGAGCACGGTGCGATCGCCCAGCTCGCCGGCCCGGACGAGGGCGGCCGTCGTCGAGTTCGGCACGACGCGATCGTCGAGCGCCCACTGGACGAGCACGCGAGCCGGCTCGAGTCCGGGGAGCGGCGACCGCCGCAAGTGCCGCGCGTACGCCACCGGGTCCGCGCGTCGGCCCAGCCACTCGACCCGCGCGAGGTAGTCCTGGATACCGAGGGCGCCCGGCGCCGGCGCGACGACGGGTCCGTCCCCACGGAGTGGCAGATCCTCGCGGAAATCGGCGGCCAGGTTCAGGAGCGGCGGGCTCCGGCGAAGGAGCGCGTCCTTGACCAGCGGCCGGAACACGGGCGAGAGGCGGGCGATCTCGGAGACAGGCCCGCCCGGGACGGCCAGGACGCCGACCCTGACGCGCGGGTCGACCGCCAGGAAGATCGTCCCGTAGATGCCGCCGAGCGAATGTCCCGCGTAGGCGATCGACCCCAGCCCCGTGTCGTGGACGCGGTCGCCGTCCACGTCCAGCCCTCCACCGACTGCTCGCACGAAGGCCATGAGATCGACCACCTGTTGGCGCAGGCCGTCGCGGACGCCCAGCGCGGCCAGCGCGCCCCCGGCGACCGGGGTCAGGCCCTCGGTCGGCTCGATGCGGCCGTCGGCGTCGAGATCGACTCCACGGCCCGGCACCCGGACGGTCTGGGATCGCCCGTCGGCGAGCCCCACGAGAAGCTGGCTTTCCGGCCCGCCGCCATGGCCTACGACCGAGATCGCCGCCGTCGCGATGCCCTGGCGCGCCAGGCTGCCAGCGACCAGGAGCGCGCTTGACAGCATCTCGCCGCCGTAGCCGTGTCCGAACACCACAAGGGGCCAGCCCTCGGGCGGCGGCCGGCTCGTCGGGGTCACGACGACGAAGGGTACGGGAACATCGACGCCGGCCCCGCGATGGGGAGCAAGCGTCGGGACCTCCAGGATCCGCCGCTCCGGTGTCAGGTACATGGGGGACCAGTACCACCCGATTCCGACACCCCTCACGGCGTCCCGCGGCAGCGCGTCGAGAGGGAGCGGCTCGTCGCGGAAGCCCGCGGGAGTCCCCTCACCGCGTGGCGCCTCGCTGGGAGCCATCGGCCCGATCTGGCGGCGCAGGACGAGGTGCCTCAGGCTCGCCCGGGGGAACCATGCGCGGCCGCCCGCTTCGGGCGCGGCCATGAGCGCCGGTGGGGGCGGGCGCCGGTCGAGTGCATCGCGGGCCTGCTCGAGGAAAGCCGAGACGCTCCCGGTCGTGAAGACGGACGCCACGGCGACGCGGTCGGGGCGGATGCCCCGCCGCTCCAGGGCCCCGCGCAGCAGGCGGAAGGCGCTCTGGTGGTCGCGCAGCGCGGCCGGGCCGGCGCCCGAGGCCAGAACGGGCGCGAAGCCGGGCGCCGGCTCGACGGCGCGCCCCGCGGCATCACGAAGCTCGCGCGTCACCACGAGCCCGTAGCGCGTCTCGGGCTCGAGGAGGGTCTCGGGACGGGCGTAGAGCGTATGGGTCCCGGGATCCCAGACGAGGCGGTCCACGCCCGTGACCTCGGCCGGCCCCGCGACGAGGCGGATCAGGAACACGCTCCGCGACGTCACGCTCGCGAGGTCGATCGGGCCGGTGAAGCGGAGCGCAACGCGGGGCTCGATGTCGAAGCCGTCCAGCTCGCCGAGGAGCTTGAGGTCGTCGCAGGTGGACCGGCCGAGCGTGCAGCGCGCGGGCGGCCCCGCGATCCTGAGGCCGGTCCGCTGGGCGCGGTCGGGAACCGTGAGCCAGTCGGCGGGGAACGGGCTCGGACTTCCGGCATCGAGATCGAATCGCGCCTCGACCCGTTGCGGCGCGCCCGCGGGCGCGGCGGAGGCCGCGCCTACGCCCAGCATCACCGCCGCCAGCACCGCGACCACCGCGGGGTGGATCCGAAGGCCGGCGCGCCGGCGCATCGTCATCGGTGCCCGACGAGTCACGCGCGCCAGGGCACCTCGGCGGCTGGGAAGTGCCGGTAGCGATCCACGCCGCGCACGAGCACCGGCCGGTAGTAGCCCCGGAGCGAGTTCGGCGCCACCTGCTGGACGTCCGGCGTGGTGAAGCGCACGGCCAGGCCGCACCGGCGCCGCGTCGACCGGTTCGGGTGGCTCCCGTGGAGGAGCATCCCGTCGTGGAGCGACATCTGCCCCGCGCGGAGCGGCATGGAGACCGCCCGCGCCTCGTCGACCAGCCCGTCCGGCACCTCCTGGTTGATGCTGAGGAGGTTGCCCGCCCGGGCCGACTTGGCGTGCTCGAGGATCCCCAGGCGGTGGGAGCCGGGGATCACGCTCATGCAGCCGTTCTCGACGTCGGCGTCGTCGATCGCGATCCACGCGGTGATCGCGCGGGGCGGCTCGAGGCCCCAGTACGTCACGTCCTGGTGCCACGCCACGAAGCGCTCGCCGCGCTCCTCCGCGGGGTACTTGCAGAAGAAGTTCGAGGCGAGGAGCAGAACGTCCGGGCCCAGCACCGCTTCGACGGCGTCGAGCACGCGCGGATGGGTCGCCAGCCGCCAGATGAACTCCCGGTCGAGGTGCCGATCGAGGATCCGCACCTCGGCGTCGGCCGGCGGGATCTCCCGCTCCAGCGCGTCGAACCCGGCCCGGCACGCCGCCGCCTCGCTCGGCGGCAGCACGTCCACGACCGGTAGATAGCCTCGTTCCGCCCACCGTGCGGCCAGCGTCGCGGTCGTCGTCGTCGTCATCGCATCTCCTGTGCGGCCGTTGCTGGATGATCTCGGCCCCGGTGCCCTGCCCGGTGCCCCGAAGGTAGCGCGCAGCCGGGCGCCAGGCAACGGACGCTCAGCCCTCCAGGCGGCGCGCCCGCTCGGCCAGGCCGCGGTCCACCCCTTCGATCCGGCCTCGATACTCGGCGAGCCACACGCGGGTCGCGTCGAGCTCCGCCCGATAGCGTGCGAGGCTCGCCCCGAGCGGCCCCGGCGCCGGACCGCCGGGCAGCGTGCGCACGGCGACGAAGTGCTCGGGCGTCGTGAAGCAGCGGAGATCGGCCTCCCCCAGCCGGGGCGAGCGGCCGGCGACCCCGGCGAACGCCTCGGCGAAGGCCGCGTACGGGACGGTGGGGAAGCGCTCGCCCCGGTCGAGCATTCCCCGCACGAGCCGCGAAACGACCTCGTGCGCCTGACGGAACGAGAGGCCCTCCGCGCGGACCAGCGAGTCGGCCAGCTCGGTCGCGGTGATGCAGCTCTCGTCGATGTGCCGCCGCACGCGCGCCTCGTCCACCCGCGCGGCGCGGATGAAGCCCGCGAGGAGCCGGAGGGCCCGGCTCCCGGCATCGAACGCCGTATAGCCGGCCACCTGGACCTCGCCCTCCGCGTCGTTCACGTCCGTGAACGGCGTGTTGTGCAGCACCGCGAGCGTCGACGCCGCCCGGCCCGCGGCGAGCGAGCACAAGAGTCGCAGGTGCTCGACCGCGACCGGGTTCCGCTTCTGGGGCATGATCGAGCTCACCTGCACGTAGGCGTCGGGGACGTGGAGGTGCCCGACTTCGAACCCCGTCCACGCGTTGAGGTCCTGCACGAACCGCCCGAGGTGGACGAAGAGGAGCTGGACGGCGCCGTAGACGCTGGTGAGGTAGTCGTCGGCGGCGATGCAGCCGTACGCGTTCTCCTGCACGCCGGCGAAGCCCAGGAGCTCGGCCATCGCCCCGCGATCCAGCGGGAACCCCGAGGTCGTGATTGCCGCCGCCCCCATGCTGGAGAGGTCCGGGTAGCGGCTCGCCTGGCGGAGACGCTCCACGTCGCGGAGCATGAGCTCGACGACCGCGCCGAGGTAGTGCCCGTAGGTCGTCGGCTGCGCCGGCTGGCCGTGGGTGTAGGCGACCACCAGCGTTTCCCGGTTCGCCTCCGCGACCTCGAGCAGCGCCGAGATCGCGCCCAGCAGATCGGTCAGCAGCCCGGCCAGACGCTCCTTGAGCGCCATCTTGAAGACCGTGTGGTCGATGTCGTTCCGGCTCCGGCCCGTGTGGAGCTTGCCGGCCGTCTCGACGCCGAGCCGCCGCTCGAGCTCCGTCTGCACGAGGAAGAAGAAGTCCTCGTGCTCCCCCGTGTAGGCTAGCGTCGGGATGTCCGTGTCCCGCTCGATGTCGTCGAGCGCCCGCAGAATGGCCGCCGCCTCCCCCCGGGTGAGGAGGCCCTGCGCGGCCAGCATGATCGCGCTGGCGCGGTTCACCCGCATCTGCTGCCGCCAGTGGTGCTGCTTGACGCCCTCGAACAAAGGGGCGAGCACGGTCTCGCGGTAGACCGGCGCCGGAAACCGCTCCTCCCCCCGAGACTCGGTCATGGCCTAACGCCTCCGAACGCCCACCGACGTCGTCACCGACCGCACCCGAAGGCGGGGGCGAGGACCGAGCAGCCCAAGGACGCAGGCCCGAGCCCCCCGGAGGCGTACTCCTGTACGCCGAGGACGGGCGAGGGCCGAGGACGCCGGGATGCCACGGTCATCGCCCCCGCTCCTACCCCTTGATGCCCGCCAGCATCACGCCGCGCACGATGTACTTCTGGAGGACGACGAAGACGAGGAGCATCGGCAGGGTGGCGACGCTGGCGCCGGCCATCACCATCTCCCATTCTCGCTGGAACTCGCCCGAGAAGGAGGCGAGCCCGACCGGAAGCGTGTAGAGCTCCCGCTTCGTCGTGGAGATGAGCGGCCAGAGGAAGGCCGTCCAGTTCCCGAGGAAGGTGAAGATCGCGAGCGCCGACAACGCCGGACCCACGAGAGGCATGGCGATGCGCCACCAGAGCTGGAACTCGCCCAGCCCGTCCACCCGGCCAGCTTCGAGGAGCTCGTCCGGCACGCCCTCGAAGAACTGCTTCATGAGGAAGGTCCCGAACCCCGTCATCATGCCCGGGAACATGATGCCCCAGTAGGTGTCGAGCCAGCCGAGATTCTTGCTCATGACGTACCAGGGCAAGACGAGCATCTCGGTCGGGACCATGAGCGTGCTCAGGATGGCCAGGAACACGAGCCGCCGGCCGCGGAACCGGAACTTCGCCAGCGTGTAGCCGACCAGGCTGTCGAAGAACAGGACCGAGAGCGTCGTGAGGACCGCGATCACCAGGGAGTTGAGGAACCACCGCGGGAACCCCGAGGCCTCGGCCAGCCGGCGGTAGTTGGCCAGGGTCGGCGCCCGCGGCAGGAGCGACAGCTCGTAGACCTCGGCATTCGACTTGAGCGAGGTCGACAGCATGTACACGAAGGGCATCACCATCAGCACGCCGCCGAGGAGGAGGAGCGCCCAGACGACCATCCGTCCTGGCCGCCCCGGTCGCCCACGCGGGCTCATGCGGATCTCAGCAGCCGGAGCTGCAAGAGCGAGATGGCGAGCAGGATCGCGAACAGGACCACCGTCTGCGCGGTGGCGTAGCCCATCTGGAAATGCCCGAAGGCGGTCTCGTAGATCATGAGCACCAGCGGCTTGGTCGAGTCGAGCGGCCCGCCCTGACCGAGCGTCATGCTGTACACGTAGTCGAAGATGCGCAGGAACGCGATCGAGCTGACGACGACGAGGAACACGACGGTCGGGCGAAGCAGCGGGAGCGTGACATGCACCAGGGTCCGCCCGCGGCCGGCGCCGTCGATCGCCGCTGCCTCGTGGTACTCCTGCGGGATGGCCTTCAGGCCGGCGAGGAACACCACGACCTGGAAGCCGAGTCCCGCCCAGATGGCCGGCGCCAGGACGGCGTAGAGCGCCTGCTCCGTCGAGCGCAAGAACGGCTGCTGCGGGAGGCCCACCTGCACCAGGAGGCCGTTGAACACCCCGATCGGCACCGGCTGGTAGAGCCACTTCCACACCCAGCCCATCGCGACCGCGGTCGTGATGTGCGGCACGAAGTAGAGGGCGCGCAGGAGCGCGTGGCCGACCCGAACCCGGTCGAGGTGGTAGGCGATGAGGAAGGACAGCCCGAGGCTCAGGGTCACGCCCACGATCAGGTACTGAAAGGTGTTCCCCATGACCTGCCAGAAAACCGGGTCCGCCGCCAGGCGCCGGTAGTTCTCGAGGCCGACGAAGCGGCGCGGGCCGACGATGTTCCAGTCCGTCAGCGACGTCAGGAGCGCTTCCGCCGTCGGGTAGAAGCGGATGCCCGCGTAGAACACGATCGGCACCGCGAGGAACGTCCACGCCGAGAGCGTCCGTCGCGCGCGGAGGGAGAGCCGGTCCAGCATCGGGAGGCGGAGTGGAGGACCGGGGCCCGGGCGGGCCCGGGCCCCCGCCTCCGGTCGAACCCCTACTTGAAGAAGGCGTCCAGCAGCTTCTGCTCCTCGCCTGCCGCCTGCCCGACCGACTCCGGCACCGGCTGGCTCTTGAGAATGATGCGGTCCACCATGTCCATGAAGAGCTTGCGCTGGGCGGTCTCGTTGACGAAGAACGTCGCCTCCGCGTAGGCGAGCCCGCGGATGAAGGCGCCGTACTTCGGGTGGCTCCGGATCGCGTCGCGCTCGGCCACCGCCTTCCGCGCCGGAAGCTCGCCCACCTTCTCGAGCCACAGCTCCATCGCCGCCGGCGTGGTGATGAACTTGAGGAACTTCGCGGCGGCGTCCCGCTTCGGGCCGGTCGCCTTGGGCGTGATGCCGTTGACCCAGTAGGACGCGAAGTTGGAGCGCTTGCCCTGGTGGGTCGGCAGCTCGGCGACCGCGTAGTCGAGGTCCTTCTGCGCGTCGAAGGCGGCGAGCCGGAACGAGCCGTCGACCATGAGGCCGGCCTTGCCGGCCTTGAACGCCGTCACCCCGTCGGTGAGGAAGCCGATCTGGCCGACCTTGTGCTTCGTGGCGAGGTCGGTGTACCAGGTGGCGGCCCGATGCCCGGCCGGGTTGTTGTAGGCAACGCTCTTCAGGTCGGCCGAGTACGGCTGGCCGCCCATCTGGCGGATCAGCACCTCGCGCAGCCAGTGGTGGTCCTGGAGCCCCATGTCCATCGCGAAGCCGGCCTGGAGGAGGTTGCCGCCCGCGTCGCGCTTGGTCAGCTTCCTGGCCATGTCGAGGAGCTCGTCGAGCGTCTGGGGCGGCTTCGACGGGTCGAGGCCGGCCTCGGTGAACAGCTTCTTGTTCCAGAACAAAGAGAGCGAGCGCACGGCGGTGGGGATGGCGTAGTAGCGCCCGTCCACCGTCATCTGCTTGACCAGCGGGAAGAAGTCGCGCTCGATCTCGGCGGGGTCGAAGAGCTCGGTCGGCAAGGGCTGGAGGAGCTTCGCCTTCAGGTAGTCGTGGAGCCAGCCGTAGAAGAGCTGGACCACGTCGGGCCCCTGGCCAGCCGGGATCGCGGCGGCGATCTTCAACCGGAAGTCGTCGTACGGCACGTGGGTGTGCTTCACCTTGATCCCGGGGTTCTCCGCCTCGAAGCGCTTGATGAGCTCGTCGATCGCCTGGACGCGCTGGGCGAAGGTGTACTGCCAGTACTCGATCTCGACGGTCTGGGCCCCCGCGGCGCCCGCGAGCGCGAGCGTCATGGCGAGAGCGATCATCAAGCCCGTGCCGATCTTCATCGTGCGCCTCCTCGTCTGCTAGACGGCCGTCCCGCGCGAGGTCGAGAGTTCGTTCCTGCTCCGGCGCTCGATGTTCCCAGAGCGTCCCCGCCGCGTCAACGGGGTCAGGCTTCCATGAAGGCGTTGAGCTCCTGCGTCGGAACGGACTGATCGAGGTAGCCGAAGGTGCCCCGGTCCTTCACTTCCCGGGCGGCGGCGAGCAATCCGGTCATCGCCATCCGATAGAGCGAGGTGGCGAGGCTGATCCGCCTGACGCCGGCGGCCTCGAGCTCCGCCACCGTGAACGACTTGCCCCTGATGCCGACCATGAAGTTGACCGGCCTCGACACCGCGGCACAGACCGCCCGCACGGCGGCCAGGTCCGGCAGGCCGGGCGCGAACAGCACGTCCGCGCCGGCCCGCTCGTAGGCCTGGAGACGCGCGATCGTGTCGTCCAGGCTCGGGTTCCCGCGCAGGAAGTTCTCCGCGCGCGCGGTCAGGATGAACGGAAACGGGAGCGCGTGCGCCGCCTGCACCGCCGCCGCCACACGCTCGGTCGCCTGGCCGACGTCGTAGAGGGGCCGGGCCGCGTCACCGGTGGCGTCCTCGATCGAGCCGCCCACCAGACCCGCCTCGGCAGCCAGCCGGATGGTCTCCGCCGCCGCGCTCGGCGCGTCTCCGAAGCCCTTCTCCAGGTCGGCCGAGACCGGGAGATCCGTCGCCTCCACGATGGCCCGGGCATGCGCCAGCGCCTCCCCGCGCGTCACCTTCCCGTCGCGGCGGCCCAGCGTGCCCGCGGAGGCGCCGCTCGAGGTCGCCAGCGCCGCGAAGCCGAGCCCGGCCAGGACGCGCGCGGAGCCCGCGTCCCACGGGTTGGGGATCACGAAGGCGCCCGGCCCCTCGTGGAGAGCTCGGAATCGCGCGGCCTTGTCGCTCTGGCTCATCGCCACTGTGCGCCTCCCATGCTGGAAGCCGAATCGCCGGGACCGGGACTCGTCGGGAGCCCTTCAGATCCGGTCGAGATAGGGAGCCACCACGTCGCGCGTGTCCTTGCTGGACACGACGGGCACGATCTCGAGCGTCACGCCGGATCCCCGCCACTGGAGCGCCCACTCCTGGAGGAGACGAAGATCGTCGCACTCCATGAGCTGGAAGCACCGGCTGAAGTTCGGCTCGACCCAGCTGTCGATGTACTTCAGTCCGTCTGGAAACATCCGGCCCTCGTCCCGCACGCGCTTGTAGATCGGCAGCATGTCGCTGTCCTTGAACCGCTCGATGATCATGAACAGCATCCGTGGCTCCTCTCTCGCGTCGCGACGCCACCGCTCCGGGCCAGGCAGGGAGCGTGCCTTCTCGTCTGGCGGACGGCCCGCGCGAGATCAGGGTGTCCGGCGGCTCCGGCGCTCGATGTTCCCAGAGTGCCCCTGCCGCGTCAACACAGTCCGAGGGAGTCCCCGGCGGCCAATGATGGAACCCTACCCCATGGACCGAGCGCCGGTGTTTGTCGGTGTGACCACGCTCCCGAATCGCATCAGGATGCTCAGACCGACCATCGATTCGCTACAGGCCCAGACCGAGCGAGGGTCGGCCGGACCCCGCGCCCGCCGCCCATTGCGATGGACCGCAGCTCCGGGTAGCCTGGAAGGCACGCTACGATCCTCATCTCCCTGACCCATGGAGGGGCACATGCGCCTTGGCGTTCTGATCGGGTTGGGGCTGCTCGCGAGTGTCGTCGCCGGCTGCGCGTCGGAGACCATGAAGGAATGGAAGTCGCACTCGGCCCACTTCGCGTCGGGTGACCACATGGCGTTCTCCCTCAAGAACCAGGGCAAGACACCGAAGGTGACCAGCGCCGACACGCAGCTGGCAGCCAGCCAGTCGTGGTGGGGGAGCCCCGTCGTGGTGCGCGCGGACCAGATCTTCCAGAACTAGCTCAGCGAGCGCGCACGTCGCGTGACGGCCGGATAGCGATGAGCGGGCGGGCCTGTGGGTGGGCGGTGGCGGCCACCATAGCGCTCCTGATCCTCGGAGTCCGCCCCGGGTGGACCCAGCGGTCGGCCGAGGAGGCGATCCTTCCGCTCACGGAATACAAGGCCCTGGACAGCCGGGCGCTCGCGCAAGCCTACCTCGGCGAGCTCCACGTCCTCTATCAGTCGGTTCGACGTTGCACGCCGGAGGTCGACTTCCACCATCACGGCCTCGGATTCCGGCGGCCGCTCGGCGTCGACGGGCAACCGCCCTACTTCGCGATGTGGGTCTGGATCCCGAGTGAGCCGGCCCTCCCGACCGACAGCCTCGGCGCCCGGGCGGCCGAGGCCTTCCGCCGTCACGCGCCGAAGCTCCTGCCCCAGCTCGTCGCGCGGGAGACCATCCATGCGGACGCTCGCGTCGGGGGCTACGGCCTCGTTCTGACGTGGATCAAGCCGCCGGGGGGCGACCCGCCGATCGGCGAGACGCTGGTCGTCTTCCTACCGAAGTCGGCGGTCACCCGATTCGTCAGGGAGCCCATGGCATTCACCGAGCTGCTCGCGGAGGCGCGGATCCGCGCGTTCGACGGTCAGACCGAGGTGAAGCTCGCCGGTCTGACGATCTCGGCGGAGCCTGTCCGACCGCCGCCCTGCTAGCCTGAGGGACCGAGTTCCGACGCGCACCAGGGGGCGGCGGTGCTAGGGGCGGAGCGGACCGGCAGTCGAGATGTTCCGGAGGTCGCCCTTAACGTGGATCTGCGCCATGCCACTGATCTTCGTCAGCACGCGGCCCCCCGGACAGGAGCCGGCTCGCGGCCGAGACGCCCCGGGAGTCCCTCACACGCCGGGCGCGACCGGATGTGCAGGCCCGGCGCGGCGCCGTGCTCAGCCCGTTCCGCGTAGGGTCTTGATGATCAGGCGCTTGCCCGACGGCTCGAGCGGGATTCGCTCGACGGGCTCCACCCGGACGGCGACCCCCGGGCCGAGCAGGTCCTCGAGACGCGCCCGGATGGTCGCCGCGATCGTCGGTTCGAGCTGCGCGATGGGCACGACCCGCAGGACGACGGAGCGCGCGCTCTCCACGATCGCCTGGAACTCCCGGATGTGCGGGGCGGCGTGGCAGATGTCGGTCAGGTAGTAGCCGAGGGTGGCGGTCGAAACCACCCGCTGCGACGTGCGGATCAGCTCCCCCGCGCGCCCTTCGAGACGCCCGAGCGTCGGCAGGCCCCGACCACATCGACACGGTGGAGCGGTCACCGCGAGGTCGCCGAGATCGTAGTTGATGAAGGGCATGACGAAGTTGGCCAAGTCCGTCACCACGACCCGCCCCGGCTCGCCGGGCGCCACCGCGCGGCCGTCCGGCCCCACCACCCGCACGATGGCCCGCTCGGCGTTCGTGTGAAACACGCTCGGCTCGTCGGGGCACGTCTGGCCCAGGTAGAGCACCTCCAGGGTGGAGTAGTGGCTGACGACCCGACACTCGAAGGCGCGCTCGATGAGGCTCCGGTCGAGGGCCGTGAGCGTCTCCCCGCACGTGATCACGACGGCCGGAGCGCGTGGAAGCGGCGCGCCACCTTCGAGCACGAGACTCGACAGGTGGGCCAGATACGAGGGGGGTCCGTACAGGAAGTAGGGGCGGCCTCGGGCAAGATGGCGGAAGTAGGCGCGCACGCGCGGCCGCGTCAGGTGGTCGGTGTGCAGGTGCTCCACGCGCTCGCCGAGCAGCATCCGGCGGCCCCAGGTGAGCCAGGGCGGCGGGCGGTAGTGCGGCGGCACGAACGAGGGGATGGCCACGAGCACCCGCGTGTACCAGGGGGGAGCGCCGGCCCACTCCCGGAAGAACAGGTACGAGCCGCGCCGGATGTCGACGTCGGTCCGATCGAGGTAGAACTCCAGCGGCTGCCCCGTCGACCCGGATGTCCGGGCCAGGAGCCGGCGGCTGGCCGGCAGGCCGGCGGCGAGCGCGCCCTCCGGGAGCGCCGCTCGCAGGTCCGCCTTGGTCGTCACCGGTAGGCGGGCCAAATCCTCGACGGCCCGGACGTCCTCGGGCCTCAGGCCAGCCCGGTGGAAGAGGTCGCGATAGTACGGGACCTTCGCCCGGGCATGGGCCAGGAGACCGCGCAGACTCTCGACGGCCCGCGCCTCCAGCTCCCCCGGCGTGCGCCACTGGAGCTCCCGGAGCCGCCCGAGCATGCTCCAGGGCCGGCGCCCGGTGACCCGCTCGTAGACGGGCGCGACGACGTGGGGCAGGAGCCAGCGATGCATCGGCGACGGCGGTGAACGCCGAGTGCGTCCGGGTCAGGCCGGAAGCGGACCGGCGGGCGAGATGTCCCGGATGTCGGTCTTGACGTGGACGAGCGCGGGGCCGGGATACGCGAGCGCCGCCCCGAAGGCGTCCGCGAACTCCGCCGTCTTCTCGACGACGAACGCGGCGGCGCCATACGCGCGCGCGACGGCCGCGAAGTCCGGGCTCTTGAGGTGGACCGCGAAGAGGCCGTCCGGGCCGATCCGCTTGTGCTGGTGCATGGCGATCGTGCCGTAGGCGCCGTTGTCGCCCAGCACGACCTTCACGGGCAGCCCCTCCTGCACGGCCGTCACCAGCTCCTGCCCGGTCATGAGAAAGCCGCCGTCACCCACGAAGGCCACGACGGGGCGCTCGGGCCGCGCGAGCTTCGCGCCGATCGATCCGGGCACCCCGTACCCCATCGCGCCCGACGAGGGTCCGGCCTGGGTGCCCGGGAGCCGGAAGCGGTGATACCGGTGTACCCAGCCGGCGAAGTTGCCGGCGTCGTTGACCACGATCGCCTCGGCGGGGAGGGCGGCGGTCACGGCCTCCACCACGCGCGCCGGATCGACTGCGCCGCGGACGGGCACTTGCCCGGGCCGTGTGAAGGCGAGGAATTCCGCGTGCAGGCGCGCGCGCCACGCGACGCGGGCCGCGGGCGGCGGGCCTCCCAGGGCCTCGGCCAGCGCGATCAGCGTCACACCCGTGTCGGCAGCCAGCGGCACGTCGGCGCGCCACCGCGCGAGGACGCCGGCATCGGCGTGGACGTGGATCAGGCGCTGGTCGGCCCGAAGGAGCGTGAACTCCTCGCTCGTGATGTCGTCGAGACGCGTCCCGACCGCGACCACCACGTCGCAGGCGGCCCACGCCTCACGCTGGAACGGCGCCCGCCCGATCCCGAAGTGGCCGAGGTAGGCGGGGTGGTCGTTGGGAAACGTGTCCTGCCGGCGCCAGGCGGTGACGACGCCCGCGCCGCTCGCCTCCGCGAAGCGGACCAGCTGGCTGGTCGCGTCTTCGAACGCGACCATCTCGCCCGCGATGACGATCGGGTGGCGGGCAGAGGCGATGAGCCGCGCCGCCTCACGGACACCCTCGGGTGCCGGCACCGAGCGCAGCCGGGGCGGCGAGGACGGGATCGGCGCGTCCCCCGCCCCCGCCTCGGTGACGTCCTCGGGCAGGACCACGACGACGGGCCCGGGCCGCCCGGCCACCGCGAGCCGGACCGCCCGCGCCGTGCACTCCGCCACGTCCGCGCCGGTCTCCGGCTCGAGCACCGCCTTGGCGATGGGCGCGTACATCCGATGGTAGTCGATCTCCTGGAAGGCTTCCCGCCCCTTGACGTGGGTCGGCACGTGGCCGACGAAGAGCAGGACCGGCGTCGAGTCCTGCGTCGCGGTGTGGATCCCGATCGCGGCGTTGGTCGCGCCCGGCCCCCGGGTCACGAACGCGGCCGCCGGGCGGCGCGCGAGCTTCCCGTAGGCCTCGGCCGCGAACGTCGCGCCGGACTCGTGACGCGTCACCACCAGGCGGAAGCGCGCCTGCTCGCGCCGGAGCCCTTCGAGGACGGCGAGGTAGCTCTCGCCCGGGACGCCGAATCCCTGGGTGACACCGTGGGCAATGAGGGTCTGGACGAGCGCGTCGCCGGCGGTCATGGGGTCAGGCCTCGACTTCAAGACAATCCTCCTTCGTTGTCGGCAAGTGTTGAGAATTCAAGGCCTGACGCTGCCCAGTCGCTGGGGGAGGCTCAGGCACGGGTCGGCAACCGGGGGACGTCCCGCAGTGAGCCACACGACGTCGGCCATGGTCCCCGGCGGCGTGATCTCGGGGGCGCCGGCCTCGATCTCGACGAAGGCGACGACCAGTTGCCGGGTACCTTGCCGCAGCGCTTCGAGCTGCTCGGGGACACCGCCGGGGGACTGGTGGCCGTGCCCGATGATCACCACCACCTGGGGGGCACGCTGGAGCGCGTCCACGACGCGGCGGGCGATGACCACGTTGCGGGCGTACCAGCTCTCGAGCATCCGCGCGACGCGGCTCTCGGAGACGCGGTCGCAATGCGCGGCGCGCATCCGTCGAGCGATCGCACGATCCCGAGCGGGGTCGTCGGGCATGGCCGAGCGAAGCCGAGCGGGATCCTCCCCCGCGGCACCGAGCCCGTCCCGGCCGATGCGGCGGGTGACGGTGGGGTCGAGATCGGTGCCGACGACGGGCAGCCCGTTCTTCCGCGCCAGCTCGAAGAGCGGCCAGTACATGGCGAAGTCGGGCCAGCCCCGAGCGGTCCACTGAAGCTCTCGGTCGACCTCGGGGGGGCCCGCTTCGCTCCGCACCACCGCCTCGAGCGCGGCCTGCCGCGTCTCGGGCACCATCTCGAACGCGACCGCGGGGCGGCCGCCGGCCGCGAGCATCGCTTCGAGGATGCGAGCCTGGATCACGTGGTGCTGGGGGCGGTCGTGAAGCTCTCCCAGGTAGACCACCTCGGCGTCCCGGGCGCGCGCCGCGACCGTCAGGGCCGACGCGGCGACGTCCGCCCGGAGTCCGATGACGAGTGGCCCGCGCCCCGGGTCGCTCCCTGCCGGAGGCGCCGCGCCGGCGCACCCGGCGAGCCACAGCGCCGCGACCCACAGTCCTCCGGCCAGGAGCCCGAGCGTCCGGGAGCGGCGGTCCGTCTTCCGGCCTCGGGTCACGGCGCGGCTCATCGCGGAAGGAGCGCGACCAGATGGGGCCAGATACGCTCGGCGATGGCGCGATGGCCAGCAGCGTTCGGGTGGATGCCGTCGGCCAGGTTCAGGCCCCGGTCGGCGGCGACACCGTCGAGGAGAAAGGGCATCAGCGGCGATCCCGTGCGGCGCGCGACCTCCGGGAAGACGCTCCGGAACGCGCGCGCGTAGGCCGTCCCGTAATTCGGTGGCACCTGCATCCCGGCGACGAGGACGCGCGCGCCGGCGCCACGGAAGCGCTCGACGATCGCCAGCAGGTTCGCCTGCATCGCATCGGTCCCGAGCCCCCTCAGCCCGTCGTTGGCGCCGAGCGCCACCACGACGACCTCCGGCCGGTTGCGCAGCACCCAGTCCACGCGGCGGAGCCCGCCGGCCGTGGTGTCCCCGCTCACGCCCGCGTTGACGACGCGGTAGGGATAGCCCTCGCGCCGGAGCCGGGCGTCGATCACGGCCGGCCACGCCTCCTCGGGGGCGACCCCGAAACCCGCCGTCAGGCTATCACCGAGCGCGACGATGACGCGCTCGTCCGCCCCGGCGGGCGCGGCCAGAACGCCGAGCAACAGGACAGCCAGGGCGGCGAGGAACCCCCGCATGCGCCCAAGTGTAATATGAGCCTCGGATGGTCCAGGTTCGCGACCTCGTCATGCGACTCCGGAGCACCGCCGGCGTCGTGACCATCCTGGACGGGATCACGCTGGACGTGCCCGCTGGCCAGTTCGTCGCCGTCATCGGCCCGTCCGGGAGCGGCAAGTCCACGCTGCTCGGTCTCCTCGCCGGCCTCGACCGCCCCACGGCCGGATCCATCCGCATCGATGGCGTGGACCTCTCCGGGCTCGACGAGGATGCCCTCGCCCGGCTCCGCCTGGCGAAGGTCGGCTACGTGTTCCAGTCGTTCCACCTGATCCCGACCTTGACCGCTCTCGAGAACGTGGCCATCCCGCTCGAGCTGGCCGGTGCGGGGGATGCGGCCGAGCGGGCCGGCGCCCTCCTGGACGAGGTCGGGCTGAAGGCGCGGGTGGCCCACTATCCCGCCGAGCTGTCGGGCGGCGAGCAGCAGCGCGTCGCCCTCGCGCGGGCGGTCGCGAACCAGCCCGGGCTCATCCTCGCCGACGAGCCCACGGGCAACCTCGACTCCGCCACCGGCACACAGATCGTGGACCTCCTGGTTGGCCTCCACCGGCGCCACGGCACGACGCTGATCCTGGTGACCCACGACGCGGCGCTCGCGGTCCACGCGGAGCGGATCGTGGAGCTCAGGGACGGCCGCGTCGTCGGGGATCGCGTCACGCCGTGACCCGGCCCCGCCCGGGGACGCCTCCCGCGCTGCCCTGGCGCCTCGTCGGAAGTCTCGCGTGGCGGGAGACCCGGGGCGCGTGGCGGCAATTCGCCGGATTCCTCGCCTGCATCGCGCTCGGTGTCGGCGCTCTCGTGGCTGTCCTGAGCGTCGCCGCGACCCTCGATCGCTCGCTCGGGCGCGAGGCCCGGGCGCTCCTCGGTGGCGACGTCGAGCTGCGCTCGGCCCACCCGCTCGATCCCGCGGCCGAGGCCCCGGTGCGGGACCTCGCGCGCCGCGGGGCGACCGTGGCCCGCGTGAAGGAGCTGGTCGCGATGGCGCGGAGCCCCGCGCGGGGCGGCGCGCTCGTCGTCGAGCTGAAGGCGGTGGACGCCGGGTACCCCCTCTACGGCCGCCTGGACACGGCGCCCGCACGCCCGCTCGACACGCTTCTCGCCAGCGGGGGCGTCGTGGTCGAGGAGGCGCTCCTCGCCCGGCTCGGCCTCGCGATCGACGACCCGCTCACGATCGGGGACGCGACCTTGACGGTGACCGGCGTGGTCCGGAGGGAGCCGGACCGGGCAGCCTCGCTCTTCACCCTGGGCCCTCGCGTGCTGCTGAACGCCGCGAGCCTCGACGCCACGGGCCTCCTGCGCCCGGGGAGCCGGGTCCGGCACCGGACACTCCTCCGGCTGCCGGTCTCGATCGAGCCTGCGGTCGCCCGAGCCGCCCTCGTAGAAGCCATGGCGGATCCCGCGGTGCGCGTGGCCACCTTCGACGAGGCCCAGCCCGGACTCCGGCGGTTCTTCGACCAGCTCACGGCGTACCTCCGCCTGGTCGGGCTCACGAGCCTGTTCGTCGGAGGCATCGGCGTCGCGGCGGCGGTGCGCGCGTTCCTGGCCCGGAAGGTCGCGACGATCGCCATCCTCCGCTGCGTCGGCGCGAACGCACGGACCTTGACGGCGGTGTACTCCATGCAGGCGCTCGCCCTCGGCGTGCTGGGCAGTCTCACGGGGGCTCTGCTCGGGACCGCCGCCCAGCTCGCCCTCGGTCCCCTGCTCCAGCCGTTCGTGCCCTTCGACCTCGAGGCACGCCCGTCCCCGGTGGCCGTGGCGACCGGGCTTCTGGCCGGCGTCCTGGCCACGCTCCTCTTCGCGCTCTGGCCGCTCCTCTCCGCGCGCGCGGTGCCGCCCGCGATCCTGCTCCGGCATCCCGTCGATTCGGGGAGCGTGCGACCCCGGCGCCCGTGGGCGGTGGCGGCCGCCATCGCCGGTGGCCTCGCGGCCCTCGCGCTCTGGCAGGCCGGCCCGCTCAAGATCGGCGCCATCTTCCTGGGCGCGGCCGCCGGCGCGCTCGGAATCCTGGTCCTGGCCGCGTGGGGGACGCGGGCGCTCGCCGGGCGTCTGCCACGGCCTCGGTCTCTCGCATGGCGCCACGGCCTGGGAGGCTTGTTCCGGCCCGGGAGCCAGACGATCGGCGTGACCGTGGCGCTCGGCATCGGTGTCACGCTGCTCACCGCAGTCGCGCTCCTCGAGCGCGGGCTCGGCCGCCAGCTCGACCTCGAGCGGCGCCGCGAAGCCCCCTCCTTCTTCTTCGTCGACGTGCAGCCCGACCAGGCCGAGGCGTTCACCCGAACGGTCACCGCCGTCCCCGGGGCCACGACGCCGGCGCTCGTGCCGGTCATCCGCGCGCGGCTCCGCGCGATCAACGGGGAGCCGATCGTGCGCGAGCGGTGGGCGCGCCGCGAGGACGCGTGGCGGGTGACCCGCGAGTACGTGCTGACGTTCGCCGACGAGCGGCCGGACGGCACGGTGCTCACGCGCGGCCGCTGGTGGACCCCGGGCGACCGGGGACGCGCGTGGATCTCGGTCGAGGCCGAGGCCGCGCGCGCGCTCGGCGTCGATCTCGGCGGCAGCCTGACCTTCGACATCCAGGGCCTCCCGGTGACGGCGGAGGTGCTGAGCCTCCGCAAGGTGGACTGGCAGACCCTCGGCGCCAACTTCTTCGTGGTCTTCTCGCCGGGCCCGCTCGACGGGGCGCCCTTCGCCTACCTCGGGACGGCCCGCGTCCCGCCGGACGGGGACAGCGCGGTCCAGGAGCGCGTCGCGGCGGCGTTCCCCAACGTCACCGTCATCCCGGTCCGAGACGTCCTCCAGCGCGTGACGGGCGTGCTCGACCGGATCGCGGTCGCGATCCGGCTCGTCGCGCTCTTCGTCCTCGGCGCGGGCCTGACCGTGATGGCCGAGGCCCTGGCCCAGAGCCGCGCCCAGCGGCTCTACGAGTCGGTGCTCCTCCGCACCCTCGGCGCCACGCGCGGGCGCGTCGCGCGCGTCTTCGCCGTCGAGTACGGATGCCTCGGGCTGGTGGCGGGCCTCGGCGGCGCCGTGACCGGCGCGCTCACGGCGTGGATCGTGCTGCGATTCATCCTCGACGTGCCGCCTGTCCTCGATGCCGCGCCCGTCGCCGCCGCGCTCCTGGCCAGCGTGGCCCTGGCCGTCTCGGTGGGCTTCCTGGGGACGTTCCGGCTCCTCGGGCGGAAGCCGCTTCCCGTCCTGCGGAGGGAGTAGCGTCGCGACCCGGCCGCGCCCCTGAGCGCCAGGTAGTTCGACGCGTCGGAGCTGGGCGAGAAACCGCTCCAGCAACATGCCGGAACCTGGCCGCAGCACCCCGTCGTGCCTGCTCGGAGGAATCGCACGTTGCCCGTCTGACCGGATTCGCTCGGCGTGTCCCTGAGTTCGCGAGCCAAGCCAAGCGACGGCCACCCTCTCACGCGACTCACGGGCAACCTTCCGGGCTGTCTGGCCGGGCTGTCTGGAGCCATGCGCCTTTGGTAGAATCTGCCCCGATGAGCTCGGGATCGGCATCTGTCCGCGAGGGCCCGCCTCTGCGGATCGCCCATCTCGGCGATCAGTATCCGCTCCTGAACTTCACTTCGGCTTGGCGTGAAGTGCAGGCCCTCCGCGCGGATGCTGTCGCCATCGAACCGTTCTCGGTGTGGCGACCGTCGCCGGTGCTGGCGGGGGACGAGCAATCGCGGACAAGCTATCTCGCAGGATGCCCTCTCCCCGCGCTCGTCCGTGTGCACGCGGCACTCCTGGTCGCGAGCCCCACCCGCTACCTTCGAGCACTTCTCCTCGCGCTCCGAACGGGACCTCCCGGGCTGGGAGGATTTCGCCGTGGGCTCGCCTGCTTCGCGTGGGCGGGCCTTCTCGTGCGACGAATGCGCGAGAGGCAGGTCACGCACCTGCATGCACGCGGGACCGACACGGGCTGCACTGTGGCGATGCTCGCGTCGACGCTCAGCGGGATCCCGTTCAGTTTCTCTGTCCACGGCCCACGGGTGTTTTTCATGGTCAAGGCCCGTCATCTCGACGAGAAACTGCGCCGCGCGCTGTTCGTGCGTTGCATCAGCCACTTTTGCCGCAGCCAGTGCGCCTTGTGGGCGGGTCCGGACACTTGGCCTCGTCTGCACGTCGTTCACTGCGGGGTCGATGCCAGCACTTACTCCCCGCGGATCCACGCGGGTCGCGGCTCGCACGTGCTGTTCGTCGGGCGCCCGGGCCTCCGGAAAGGCGTCCCGTGGCTGGTCGAAGCGCTCACTCAGCTGTGCACCGAGCGTCCCGACCTCAGGATCACCATTGTCGGCGACGGACCGGAACGTCCGGGTGTCGAGGCCCTCGTCCAGTCGGCGGGCATCAGTGATCGGGTGCACTTCACCGGGTACCAATCCTCGGCGCAGGTCGCCGAGTGGCTATCGACGGCGGACGTGTTCGTGCTGCCAAGCCTTGCCGAAGGGGTCCCGATCGTGCTGATGGAGGCCATGGCGGCCGAAGTTCCCGTGATCTCCACGAACGTCGGTGGGACGAGCGAGCTCGTGTCGGACGGTGTGAACGGGTTCCTCGTGCTGCCGGTGGTCCCCGGAGCGCTCGTGTCCCGGATTCGGGAACTACTGGACGATCACGAACTTCGGACGCGCCTGGGACGGGCGGGACGGGAGACGGTGGTTCGCGACTTCGACCTGCATCGCGAGATGGCACGTCTGCGAGGCCTGTTCGAGGCCGCCGCCGGGCGGACGCCCTGACACATCTCCACCGGAAACCGCACCCAGTCCACAAGGAGCACAGCATGAGTGCGTGGCGTGTCTCGAGCCTGGGGCTGTGGTGCCTTGTGCTGTCGATCATCGTGCTGACGGCCGGGCGCGCCGCATCCGCGAAGACCGAGCTGGAGTTTTGGCATGCCCAGCCGGGCGCGAACGGTCAGCGCCTTGTTGAACTGGTCCACCGGTTCAACGCTTCCCAAACCCAGTATTTCGTGAAGGACCTGTACAACCGTGCGGGCGGCGGAGCGCTTCAGTCCGTCATCGCTGCCTACCGGGCTAAGCGGTCTCCTCACGTGGCGCTGATCCCCGACGCCGGTACCCAGGTCATGCTGCTCTCCGGAGCAATCGTTCCCGTATCGCAGCTGCTCCAAGATCATGGCACCGCGCTAGAGGGCAGGAGCTTTCTCGAGCCCATCAAGGCTTGCTACGTAAAGGATGGCCTGCTCAACGCGATGCCCATGAGCCCGACGGTGCAGATCCTTTTCTACAACCGTGATGCCTTTCGGCGGGCGGGCCTACCGCTCAGACCGCCGTCGACGTTCGACGAGATCGAGGTGGCGGCCACCCGCGTGATGGCGACCGGAGCGGCGAAGTGCGGCCTCGCCACGGCCTGGCCGTCTCCGCTCATCGAGACGCTCCATGCCTGGAATGGCCAGCGGGTGGCCGACCAGCAGGACGGTATGGCAGGGCTCTCCACCACTCTCCTGATCAACGGCGCCTTCGGGACCAAGCTTTGGGAGACCTTGCTGCGGTGGCAACAGGCAGGCCTGTACACCTATGGGGGGCGAAGTCGCCAGGCTGAGCTCCTCTTCACGAGCGGACAGTGCGCCATCGTGACAACCGGCGCGGGTCTGATCGGCGCGCTGGAAACCGTGAAGTTCGACTGGGGCACCGGACAGCTCCCACGCATGGTCGGGTATCCGCCCGGTGCTTCCTACGTCCAGGGGTCCGCGCTCTGGGTCATGAAGGGGCACGGGCCGTCGGAGTACCGGGGAGTCGCCCGATTCCTGGAGTTCGTGGGTCGCATCGAGCAGCAGGCCTGGTGGCACCGTTCGACGGGCTATCTGCCGGTGTCGCAGGAAGCCCTGCGGCAGCTTCGAGCGGAAGGGTGGTTCGCAGCGCGCCCAGGGTACGCCCCGGTCCTCAGCCATCTCGAGGGCGGCGAGGGGACGGCCTCTCCTCGGTGCCTTCGAATCGGCAACATGGCCGGTGTTCGCGACGCCATCGAAGCCGAGCTCGAGGCCGTGCTCGCCGGCCACAAGGCGCCGAAGGAGGGGGTCGATAGCGCTGTGAGGCGCAGCAACGATCTCCTGAGGGAGTTCGCCGACCTCTACCGATGACGGTGGGCGGTCCTGGTCGCGTGGCGCCGTCTTCACGGCTGACACGCGCGACATTCCGGAACCGTCAGCTTCCCTATCTCCTCGTTCTCCCACAAGTCGTGGTGGTCCTCGTGTTCTTCGTTTGGCCGGGGCTGGAGTCGATGCGCCTCGCCTTCTACCGCACGTCGCCCTTCGGCGATCGCCTCATGTTCGTGGGCATCGAGAACTTCACGCAACTGCTTGGCTCCGAAAGGTATCTTCGGAGCATCCTGGCCAGCGGGCTCTTCGCAAGCGGAGTGACCGTCGGGGGCCTCACGATCTCCCTTGGCCTTGCCCTGCTGGCGAATCAGAGCGTCCGAGGCCGCACCTTCTACCGCGCGGCCCTCCTCTGGCCATATGGCCTCGCGCCCGCGGTAGCCGGCGTCATCTGGCTCTTCATCTTTCATCCCGCCTACGGAGTGGTGCCGTACGCGGTGGACGCGCTCGTCTCGGTGAGGCTGAACTGGCTGGTCCACGGGTGGGTAGCCATGGTGATGATCATGGCCGCTGCCATCTGGAAGCAGCTTGGATACAACATCGCACTGTTCCTCGCAGCGCTGCAGGCGATCCCGCCCTCAGTCCTCGAGGCGGCTCACGTCGACGGGGCAGACGCGCTGGACCGCTTTCGGCGCATCGTGTTCCCGCTGCTGTGGCCAGTCACGTTCTTCCTCATGGTGATGAACATAGCGTTCGCCTTCTTCGACACGTTCGGGCTGGTTCACACCGTGACCCAGGGAGGCCCCGGCGGCGCCACCGAGATCCTCGTGTACAAGGCATACCGGGACGGCTTCATGAACCACCAGCTCGGGTCGGCGGCGGCGCAGTCGGTCCTCCTCATGATTCTCGTCATCGGACTCACAGTCCTCCAGTTTCGCTACGGCGAGCGCCGGGTCACCTACTGAGGGGCCCGCACGCCCATGGACCCAAGGACCGGGCAGTACGGACCAAGAGCCCGCGCCGAGGCGCTGGGGATCTCGGAGTGGAGAGTCCGGCATCGGGTGAAGCGGGCCCTCGTGCACGCCGGCCTGCTGACCGCGGTCGCGGCAATCGCCGCGCCCGTCTATTACGCGTTCGTGATCAGCACGCAGAGCCTGTCCGAGGTCACTGCTTCCCCGCCGGGCATCGTCCCATCGGGACACGGGTGGGCCAACTATGCGGCTGCCTGGGAACGGATCAATCTCGGCCGACTCCTCTTGAACAGCTTCGTGATCGCCGTGAGCGTCGCTCTGGGGAAGATCGTCCTCGCGATCCTGGCCGCATTCGCCGTCGTGTACTTCGACTTTCGTGGAAGGCAGGCGGTGTTCTGGCTGATCCTAGTCACGCTCATGCTACCGCTTCCCGCACGTCTGGTTGGAACCTACGAACTGATGGCCACCCTGGGTTGGTTGGACAGCTACGTCGGATTGACCATCCCCCTGATGGCGTCAGCCACGGCAACGTTCTTGCTCCGGCAGATCTTCCGGACCATTCCCGACCATCTGGCGGATGCGGCGCAGATCGACGGAGCCGGGCCGATGCGCTTCCTGTGCTCGATCCTGGTCCCCATATCCTGGACGCACATCGTGGCCCTCTTCCTCGTCCTGTTCGTCCTCGGCTGGAACCAGTATCTTTGGCCGCTCATGATGACTCGCTCGGAGAACATGCGGACCGTCGTGATCGGCATCGACCGTCTGATCCCGCACGGCGGCGGCCAGGCTGACGAGTGGAACCTGGTCATGGCCGCCTCCATGATCGCGCTTCTGCCTCCGGTTCTGATCATCCTGTTCTTGCAGCGATGGTTCGTTCGTGGCGTGATCGAGATCCAGGAGTAACCGACGGGCCGCACACGGTGGCAGCGGCATCTTATGACGCATGACGGCGGCGGCACGCGCTCACGGGCCGGCCCTCGCTCGCTACTCGTCGTGCTCCGGTCCATGCGCGAAGGGGGCACCCACCGCCTGGTGACAACGCTGCTCCGTCACCTGGACCGCCGGAGATTCGAGCCCTCGCTGGCCGTGTTCGATCGAGGAGAATCGCGCCCGGCGGATGTTGCCCCCGACGTTCCCCTCCGCGACTTGGGTCTGGGGTCCACTCGCGGAATCCCGGGAGTCTTGCGGGGCGCCGTCGCGCTTCGCTCCCTCCTACGGCGCGTCGAACCAGACGTCGTCGTAGCGCTCGACTACGAGGCCCGCCTTGCCGCCGTCACCGCATGCCGCGCATGGTTCCCGGAGACGCCGGTGGTCATGGTCCTGACGTCCCACCTGTCGACATGGTGGGCGATACGGCGGACCCCCCGCCGCCAGCAACTCCTCCACACGTGGCTGTCCCCCCTCGCCCGTCGCATTGTCGTCGTGTCCGCGGGCATCAAGCAGGACCTCGAACGACACACCCGTGTTCAAGGTGACCGGATTCGGGTGATTCCGACGCCCTGCGACATCGAGCGCGTCCAGCGGCTAGCCGTCGACGCGCCGGCAGTGCCGTTCGACTGGAACGTGCCGACGGTGGTCGCCGCGGGTCGTCTCCTCCCTGCGAAGGGTGTGTCTCACCTGCTCCAGGCATTTGCCCTCGTGGCCCGTGCGCGCCCCTGCCAATTGGTGATCCTCGGAGAAGGCCCTGAGCGGGACGCCCTGACTCGGGAGGTAGCCGACCTCGGCCTCCCGTCGCGCGTATTCATGCCCGGCTTCCAGCCGAACCCCTTCGCCTTCATCGCCCGCGCCCGCGTCTTCGCGCATGCCTCGCTGCTCGAGGGGCTTCCCAACGTCCTCCTCGAAGCGATGGCCTGCGGTACACCCGTCGTCAGTACCGACTGCCCGTCCGGGCCCCGCGAGATCATCACCCCCGGGGTCGACGGCGTGCTCGTCCCCACGGCCGACCCTCCCGCGCTCGCTGACGCGCTGGGGCGCGTGCTCGAGGACGCGGCCCTTCGAGAGCGCCTGGCCAAGTGCGCGGCGGTGCGTGTTCGAGCCTTCTCTGCCGATGCGATCGCGCGTGCGTACGAGGACGTGCTGGAAGAGGTGGTCCTTAGGCGCGCGTAGCGCCCGCCCGCGTCCCCACTCCGGGTGTCCTTCACCGACCTCGGCGGGCCGCTTGTCGGGCGTGCTGATGGTGCGGTACGGTCGACGCGGGCACGCGGGCGAAGGAGGACAGTCATGAACGCGACCGGGCAGGCTCCCACCATGCTTGGATCTCTGGCCTCCTTGCCGCCGCCTGGCTCGGCTTGACGGCCGGGCCCGTCGGCGCTCAGCCCAAGATCCCGAAGCTGCCGCTCGAGTTCTACGACTTCGCCGTGGAGAAGGTCGGTGGCACGTTCGCGATCCTTCGGTTCAGGTCGCACAATGCGGTTGTGCCCGCAGTGGCGGCGAGCCAGCGGACGCTGACGATCAAGCCCGGCGGAAAGGAGTTCGGCAACCCGGCGGCGGGCATCGAGAGCCTCTCCTTTCCCTTCCTCTCGCCCGAGACGACGCGGCACCGGGTCACCCTGGAGAATCTCAGGCCCGGCACGAACTACTTCCTGGGGATCATCGGCCATCGAAAGTCGGGCGAGACGCGTCTGCCCGTGCTGAACATCAAGCTCACGACCCTCTACCGGAGGCGGAAGGTCGTCTTCGACCGGATCGAGGTGATCGACGACAGCGATGACCTGAGCGATGGCGAGTTCCTCTTCGGCTTCTTTGCGTATGACGGCGAGGTCCCGGGCGACACTCCCCCGCTGGCGGAACTGCAGTATCCGCGCCACTACTACGCGCCCATCGCCGGCCTGGTGCCGATGGTCAAGATCGGCTCCGGAGAGAGCCGAACGATTCCGGACGGCCCGGCGATGAGCTTTCTGTTCGCGAAGAGAGAGCTGAATCTGGAGGCAACGGGCCTCGACAATGACAATGGCGGCTCGTGCGGCAAGCTGTTGCTGGTCGCTCCTCACACGGGCTCCGGCTCCAACTCGTGCGGGGACTTCGCCACGGCCCACCGGACAATCACCTTCGAGAACCGGACGCGCATGAGCGACGGGGCCTCGCCCGACCGGCAGGAACGCCACCGGATCCCGTTCGTCCTCCACGCGCACCCGACCAAGGTGAGCCTCGAGTTCAAGGTGCGCGGGTTCGTGGACGTGTCCTACGAGTAGGTGTCGCGCGGTTCCCGAGGCACGCGGCGGCATCGTCGCGGCTCCGCTCCCGTCGACCCGGTCACCCGTCCATGCCGGTCTGGAGGTATGATGGCCTCGGGCCCGCCCGCTGGGATCCGCCACGAGAGCCGAGGGAGCGTCGATGACCGTCGTCCACGTGAGGTTCACCTGCGCCGAGGACTACCTGGCGCGCCGTGAGCCCGTTCGCGCGGCTCACATCGAGCGCCTGCTACGCCTCAGGGCGGCCGGCCTGCTCGTGGCCGGCGGGCCGGCGCCGGACGGCCACAGCGCGGAGCTCTTCTACCGGGTGCCGCACAAGGACGCCCTGCGCGCGGTCGTGGAGGAGGACCCCTACCACCAGGTCGGGGCGTGGACGGCCTGCGTGGCCCGGGGCTTCGAGACATTCGTCGATCCGTGGGAGCCCGGCCCGCCCGTGGTCCTGGACGGCTCGCGGCCCGCCACGGTCGTCGAGGGGCCCTCGGCCGACCGGGACATGGCTCAGCTCGCGCTCGTCGAGCTGCGCGGCGCGGGCCGCGTCGTCTTCGGGGGCTTCCTCCCCGATGGCGAGACGCTGGCCGTGGCCATGACGCCCGACGCGGACGTGGCGACCGGCTGGCTTGCCGAGACCGGTTCCTGGAAGCCCGCGGATCTCACCGTGCGACCCTGGCTCTACGTCATCTGAGTCCCGAGGGAGCGCTGTCATGAGCATGACCAAGATCGAACGCGTCCGGGCCGCCCTGTCGGGAGCCGAGGTGGACCGGCCGCCGTTCAGCGTCTGGTACCACTTCGGGCTCCAGCACGCGCCGGCCGAGCGCACCGCTCAGGCCCATCTCGAGCTCTTCGAGGCCTACGGCCTCGACTGGCTCAAGGTCATGAACGACTACTCCTACCCGATGCCGCGCAACTTCGAGACCGTGAGCGAGGCCCGTGACCTCAAGCGGATCACGGCGCTCGACGTCAGGCAGGGCTCGCTCGGCGAGCAGCTCGAGGCGGTTCGGCTGATCGGGCTCGAGCTCCGGGGCAAGGCGCTCGTGGTCGACACGATCTTCAACGCGTGGAACACGCTGCGCCGGAGCGTCCTCAAGGAAGCGATGGGACCGCTCATGCAGGAGCACCCCGCGGAGCTCGAGGCCGCCCTGGCCGTCGTCAACGACAACCTGATCCGCTATGCGATCGCCAGCCTGCACGGCGGCGCCAACGGCATATTCTATTCCGTCCCGGCCACCGCGGAGTCGCTGACGCTGGAGCAGTACGAGCGCTTCATGCGTCCGTTCGACGTCGCGTTCCTCGAAGCGATCCGCCCGTTCGGCGAGTGCCACATCCTCCACGCTCATGGGAGCGGGCTCTACCTGGACAGGCTCATCGACTACCAGGTCCACGCGATCTCGTGGGCGGACCGCGAGTCCGGCCCCCCGCTCACGCTGATGCGCAAGCTCACGCCCAAGGCCCTCATGGGCGGCATCGACCACACGAATTTCCCGTACACGTCGGCGGCCCGCATCCGCGAGCAGGTCCGCTCCGCCGTCACCGAGGCCGGGCCGCGGAAGCTCCTGATCGCGCCGGGCTGCGCGCTCCCGACCTACAGCTTCCCGGAGCTCATCCGCGCGGCGCGGGCCGAGGTGGGCAAGGACTGACGGGGTCTCCCGGACACGACGAACGCGGGCCCGCACCGGCACCCGAGAGCGCCGGTCTAGATCGCCGCGATGGCTACGCCCGTGTCCTCTCCAATGCCGACGGTGCCGCTCGGCCGCAGCCGGCGCGTCTCTCGCATCGGCCTGGGGGCGATGCCACTCTCGCTGGGCGGCCGACCGGAGCGCGAAGCGGCGAAGGCCGTCGTCCGGCGGGCGGTGGAGCTGGGCGTCACTCTCATCGACACAGCTGACGTCTATTGTCTCGGCGATCACGAGATCGGCCACAACGAGCGGCTCCTCGCCGAGGCGCTGGCCACGACGGATTCCCGAAGCCAGGTCATCGTCGCCACGAAAGGCGGTTTGACGCATCCGGGCAAGCATTGGGGACGTGACGGACGTCCGGAGCACCTGCGCTCGGCGTGCGACCGGAGCCTGGCGGCCCTGGGCGTCGAGCGAATCGACCTCTATCAGCTGCACGGCCCTGACCCCGCGGTGCCGTTTCTCGAGAGCGTCGGGGCGCTCGCCGAGCTCCAGCGCACGGGCAAGATCGCAGCGATCGGGCTGTCGAACGTGACACTGGCGCAGCTGCGTCAGGCGCAGACGCTCGCGACCGTGACTTCGGTGCAGAACGAGTTCAACCCCTGGCGTGCGTCGTCGTGGGAGACCAAGAGATTGCTGGCGGCCTGCGATCACGAGGCCATCACGTTCCTGCCCTACTCGCCGCTCGGCGGGGATCGGCAGGTGAGCGCCATCCGCACGTGTGAGCCGCTGCGCCGGATCGCCGCGTCACTCCCGTGCTCGCCCGAAGCGCTGGTGCTCGCCTGGATCCTGTCGCGCTCCCCGACGCTCTGCGCGATTCCAGGGGCGAGCCGGATGGCCAGCATCGAGAGCAGCGTGAGCGCGGCCACGCTTCATCTCGACGCTCGAACGGCGGCGGAGGTGCGACGCGCGTTCAGGGCGTTGCCAGGGCAGGTGACGCTTGCCCAGCGCGCGCTGGGGAGGCTTCGGTCGACGGCGGGCGGTCGCCTGGGCGCGATCCTTCGGCGGGCAGGCTTCGGCGGGCGAGGCTAGAGTCGAGCCCCGTGGAGCCGTCCGCCCTGGGCGCGGGGTTCGGGATGGCGTGCGCGCTCATGTCCGCCCTCGTCTGGACCCTGATGTCGATGCTCGCCCGTGACCTCTCGAAGGAGTTTCCCAGCTTCGCCCTCAACGTGATCCGGTCCGCCGGCGGCAGCATCCTCCTGGTGCCGATCGCGCTCGCGTTCGGGAACCCCCGGTCGCTCGCCCACGTCAGCGCGCTCGCGTGGTTCTGCCTGATGATCAGCGTCCTCGCCGCGCTCGGGATCGGCGACACCGCGTTCTTCGAGAGCACGAAGCACCTGGGACTCTCCCGCGCCATGACCATCTCCACCGCCGGCTACCCCCTCCTCGCGAGCGTGCTCGCGCTCTGGTGGTTCGGCGAGCGGATCACGCTCACCGGGGCCGTCGGCTCGCTGGTGACGCTCGGCGGGCTCGCGCTCATCGTGAGCGAGGGCAGGATCGAGGCGGCCGGCTCTTCGGAGGACCAGCGGCGGGGGCTGGGCCTCGCCGTCGTCGCGGCGGTGGCCTGGGCGATCGGCGCCGCCCTGATGAAGCCGCCCGTCGGGGAGATCGACCCCCTCACGATCCAGGCCGTGCGCCTGCCGCTGAGCACGCTCGTCCTCTGGGCAACCCCGTGGGCGCGGGGCACCGCGCGCGGCCTCTGGGCGCAGCGGCGCGTGGCCGGCCGCCGCGTCGTCCTGCTCAGCGTCTTGACCGCGCTCAGCGCGGTCACCTATCTCGCCGGGCTCAAGTACGCGGGTGTCGCCCTCGGCACCGTGCTCTCGTCCGCCTCGCCGCTCTTCGCCCTTCCGGTCGGCTTCCTGGCCTTCGGCGAGCGCGTGACCTGGCGGGCGTCGACCGGCGCGGCGCTCGCGGTTGCGGGCATCGCCATCCTGAGCCGCTGACGGGCGAACGGGCGCCGCCCACGACCGAGGTGGCGAGGTGGCGAGGTGGTCGCGTTTCCCGGGGTGGAGCCCGCCCGGGCAGCCTGCTAGCATGCCTTCCCGTGAAGGATCACCCGAGGCCCGGTCCGTCCGGCGAAGGAGCGCACGCATGTCACGCATGAGAGTCATGGAGATCCAGGACAGCTGGAGCCCGGACAACATCAGGCTCGCGGAGCGGCCGACGCCGGAGGCGGGTCCGGGCGAGGTCCTGCTCCGGATGGAAGCCGCGTCCCTCAACTACCGCGACTACGTGATGGCGCGGGGCGGCTACGGCCGCCGGGGCGGCCAGCTGCCGCTGGTCCCCTGCTCCGACGGCGCCGGCCGTGTCGTGGCGGTCGGTCCCGGTGTCACGCGCGTGGCCGTGGGGGACCTCGTTTGCCCGATCTTCGGCCAGACGTGGTGGAGCGGTCCGTTCCGCGAGGCTCACTGGACCGGCACGCTCGGCGGACCGCGGGACGGTGTCATGCAGGAGCACATGGCGCTCAGCCAGGAGGGGGTGGTCCGGGCGCCGCGTCACCTGGATGCCGTGCAGGCAGCGACCTTGCCTTGCGCCGCGGTCACCGCGTGGCACGCCGTCGTCGCCCAGGGCCACGTCAAGGCCGGAGACGTCGTCCTGGTCCAGGGGACCGGCGGCGTCTCGCTCTTCGCGCTCCTGTTCGCCAAGATGCACGGGGCCCGCGTGGTCGCGACCTCGTCGAGCGACGCGAAGCTGGAGCGCGCCCGCGCGATGGGCGCGGATCACGTCGTCAACTACAAGACGAACCCCGACTGGCACAAGGTCGCCCGCGAGGTCACGGGCGGCGTGGGGGTCGATCTCGTGGTCGAGGTCGCCGGCACCCTCGATGCCTCGGTGCGCGCGGTGCGCGCGAGCGGCACGGTGGCCCTGATCGGCGTCCTGGCCGGCGCGGCCGCCCAGCTCGGCCTCGGCGCGGTGGTCACGCAGGACATCCGCCTCCAGGGGGTCACCGTCGGGAGCCGCGAGCATTTCGAGGACATGGCGCGGGCCATGGAGCTCCACCGGACCGAGCCGCCGATCGACGAGCGGCGCTTCGCGTTCGACGAGGTGGGCGAGGCCATCAAGGCGCTGCCGACCGGGCAGCACTTCGGCAAGGTCTGCAGCCGCTTCTAGGGCAAACCCCTGCCGTTCGGCGCAGAGATGGGATCGAGGCCCGCGTCAGGTCATGGGCGCGGTCAGTCTTCCAGGAACCCCGGCAGCGGGTCCGCGCCGGCCTGGCCGACAGCCGGGACCATCATGAATGTGTCCACGGCCCGCTGGTTGATGTGGACGACGGAGCTCTCGTTGCCCGGGTGACCGTTCGGCACGAAGATCTGCGGATGGTCGAACGGTGCCGCCGCTCTGCGCACCCGCTCGTCGGTGAGGGCTTTGAGAAACTCCACCAGGTCGGCCTTCGCCGCGTCCGAATCGATGGCGCCGTTCGACACGTTGAAGTTGAGGACCGAGAGTCCCCCGATGATGACCTCATCGCGCGTCAGTATCGGGTTCGTCGTGCCACCCAGGTTGCCGCCCCGGGCGTAGAAGTTGACGACCTCCTCGAGTGTTGCCTCCCCACCCGTGTGGAAGTAAGGAGCGGTGAGCTCGACGTTCCGGAGGCCCGGGATCTTGAACGTGCCGTCGACGGCGAGGACCGCGCCGGCGGGCAGCGCCTGCTGGGCCGCGAACGACAGCGGATTGCCGAACGGGTCGCCGCCGCCCGCGCCGAGATCCTCGGTCGGCGCGCGGACGCCGATGCTACGCGTCCCCCTGTCGCTGAACTGGACCGGGTTCCCGGTCTGGCGGACCCTCCCGTTGGCGGCGATGCTCTCCACCGAGGCCTCGCTCAAGAGCGAGCCGGAGTGGCAGAAGGCGCAGTTGCCGCGTGGGCCGGCCACCTCCGGTGGCGAGGCGGGATTCAGGTTGAAGAAGATCCGCCGGCCTCGCTCGGCCGCCGGGGACAACGGCGCGTTCACGGGATCCCTGAGGAACCGGTCGAAGGGCGTGTCGTCGGAGACGAGCGTCGACTCGTAGGCCTGGACGGCGAGACTGAAGAAGAGCGAGAAGTTGAACTCCATCAGGGTGAACTCGTCCGTGGCCGGATTGCTGTCGCGCTGGCTGACGACGGTGGTCGTGCCGTCCTCGGCGACCTGGATGAACCGAGGTGACGCCCACCACCGAGGCTGGAACGCCTGGCGGATCAGGTCGTCGTAGGTGACGTTCAGGCCGCGCAGGGGCGCTCGGCTGTGCGGACCGAGCACGCTGTCGCTCCGGTGGACCAGCTGCAAGGCCAGGGGCCGTGCGGCCAGGAGGCGCAAGGCGTTGAACCGGTGGCGCCGTCCAAGCTCCCGCATGAGGTCCCGCCCGACGTCGGGGAACGTCCGCCCGACGGACGACATCTCCTTGTCGTTCGTCGGTGGACCGCTCGCCTGCGAGGCGAGGCTCGCGTTGTCGATGAGCACCTTCACCGGCTGGGGGCTCTGCGGGTGACCGGCCCTGTACAGGGTCGCGTCCGGATCGCTGGCACCGAAGGGATTCTTGCCATTGAAGAAGTGATTGGCCCGCCCGTCCCAGAAGTTGTTGAAGTTGAAGACGGCGTTGATCATGGTCGGCGTGTTCCGCGGCTCGACGCGCCGGACGTTGGCGCGCCGGCTACCGGTTCCGACGTAGAAGCGGTCGGGGTCGGGCCCCGGGTAGCCACTTTGACCGAACTTCGCGTGGTGCACCCCCGCCGAGGACACGACGTTGTTGTTGTCCGAGACGATCGTGGACTCGCGATTCCTGGGATCCTGGAGCTTCAGGAAGGGGAAGTCCTCCCCGCGCAGGGTGTCGTTCGGGCCCTGTCCGCCGAAGTCATAGTCGGGAGCCGGGTCCGCGGTGGGGTTGCTCTGCTCGTCCGACCCGAACACGACGCGCAAGAGACCCGGGCTGACCTGGTTCTTCTTCCGGGGGTCCGCGCCGGCCCGGAAGTGGCAGCTCGCGCACGCCTGCACGCCGTCACTGCCCACCTGCATGTCCCAGAACAGCGCCTTCCCGAGCACGATGGCGGCCCGCTCGTCGCGGATGTACTCGCCGAGGGTCGACGGCTTGGGAACATTGTCGCGCGAGAGTGGCGGGACCTGCGCCGCCGCTCCACCGACGCCGAGGACGGCGCCAAACCACAGAAGGAGCCCGACAGCCCACAGGTGCGCTCGACGTGTCCGCATCATCTCTTCCTCTCCCTTGAGGCGCTCCGCGCGGTCTCGTCGGGCGCGCGTTCCTCGGTGGTGCAGAGACCCCGCACGCCGAGATCGTACCACTTGGGGAGCGGTTTCAGCCGGGCCTCCGAGGCTGCAAGGGAGGTGCCGCGGAAAGGTGCCTCCGCCAGCGGCATCGAAATCGGTGATCGTGGGCGAGGATTTCCGGAGCGAACGGTCGGCGAACGCGCGCCGATGGCGCCTGTTCACGGATGCGCCCCGATGCGCCCTTGACGCGGATCAGGATCGACGAGCTACGTGCGCGACGACGGCGAGGGGCTCGCGCGTGTCAGACCTGCGAACCCCCTAGCAGGATTGAGACGGCGAGGTGCGACGCAAAGAGCGCGCCGCACCTCGACCGCTCAGGCGGCGGGGCGAAGCCTCTCGGGCTCCGGGCTCTCTACCGTGATCCGGACCGGGCGCGGCATGGCCAGCGGGCCGTCCACGCGCCCGTCGACCTCGACCCGCACCGAGGCCGGGAGCGCCCGACGAAGCCGGGTCACGGTCTCCCAGATGTGGGCCGACGACGCGCGTCCGAGATCGACCCGCACCGTCGCGCGACGAGAGAGCAGCCCGGCGCGCACGTTCACCACGATGTCGCTCCTGAGCGCCTCGGCCGACAGCTGGCTCGCGACTTCGTGGAAGAGCCGCTGCGCGCGGCGATCCCGGCGGTTCTGGAGAATCGCGATGAGCATGATCGGCCCGACCCCGAGGACGCACGCTACGAGCAGCGAGAGGACGTTGGCGAGGACCGTCATCGGACGCCTCCTTCAGGCGGCGCGGCGGCGCGCCACCGTGTACGCAGGTCCATGGCGGAGCAACGCGCGCCCCACCTGGATCAGCGAGAAGCCGAGCCGCTCGCGGAGCGAGTGCCGGCGCTCGCGCTCCGGAAAGGCGGCCGCCAGGAGCCTGCTGAGCCGCGCGTGGTGCTCCGTGGCCCGCTCCCGCTCTCGGATCAGGGCCGTCACCAACAGGTCGTTCGAGTAGGACATCGTCATCACCCTCCTTGCACCGGGAAGGGTATGGTATCCTCTGACAGGCGGCAATATCCAATCGACGCTATTGGACTTATATGAAAGATCAGCCGATGGAGGCAGCCAAATGGGCGGGGCTCGGGGTTCCGTGGAGGCCACCCAATGAAACACCAGCGTAATCAGCCAATAGTCGCCCTTCCTGACCCTCGGTCGGGCGAGCCCCTCTACCTCCAGGTTGCACAGGCTGTCGAGGAGGCCCTCCGGGTGGGTCGACTCCGGGTGGGTGATCGGCTCCCCGCCGAGCGAGAATTGGCCTTAGATCTGGGGGTGAGCCGAACCACCGTGACCGGGGCCTACCAGGAGCTCCAGGCTCGCGGCATCCTCCGGGGGCACGTCGGCCGGGGCACGACGGTCGTGGGCTCGCCGCCCGACGCGCGGCAGGCCGCCCTCCCGTGGGCCCAGCGCATCTCACCCGTCGCGATCGAGGGCATGCAGGTGGCATACGCCGCGCCAGGGGGCCCCGACGTCATCGGCTTCGGGGTCGGGCTCCCCGACCCGAGCCTCTACCCGGTGGCGACGCTCGACACGCTCCTGGACGCCCTGCCCCGCGGTGACGGGATCCTCTACAACCCGGCCCCGGCCTGGGGCGATCCCGTCCTCCGGGAGACCCTGTCCGGCTGGCTCCGCTCGCGCGGCATCCGCGCGACGCCCGAGGAGATCCTCGTGACGACCGGCGGCCAGCAGGGGCTGAACGTCCTCGCCCGGGCTTTCATCACCCCGGGCGACGTCGTCCTGACGGAGAGCCCCACCTATCCCGGCGCGTTCCTCACGTTCCGGTGGGCCGGGGCCGACGTCGTCGGCTTGCCGGTCGACCACGACGGCGTGCGCGTCGACGCGCTGGAGGAGGCGCTCGCGCGCTACCGGCCGAAGCTCGTCTACCTGATCCCGGCCTTCCAGAACCCCACGGGCGCGGTGCTGACGGCCGAGCGCCGTCGCCGTGTGCTGGAGCTCGCTGTCCAGTACCGGGTGCCGGTGGTGGAGAGCGACCTCTACGGGGACCTCTACTTCGAGCAGGAGCCGCCGCCGTCGCTCCGCGCCCAGGACGCGAGCGGCGTCGTCATCTACCAGGGCGGCGGCTCGAAGCTCGGGCTCCCCGGCCTCCGCGTCGGGTGGCTCGTGGCGCCGACCCCTGCCATGGCCGCCCTCACTGCCGCCAAGACGTTCGAGGATCTTCACACGGCGGCGCTCACCCAGCGGCTGGCGGCGGCCTTCATCGGCAGCCCTCATGCGGAGCGGCACCTGGGCCGGCTCCGCGTCGAGTGCCGCGTGAGGCGCGACGCGCTGGTCGCCGGCCTCCGCGAGCACTGCCCGCGGCTCCGCTTCCGCGTGCCCGGCGGGTCGTACTACATGTGGGCGACGCTGCCGGCGCCGCTCACGGCGGAACAGCTGATCCCGGTGGCGCTCGAGCATGGAGTCGGCGTGCGACCGGGTTCCGCCTTCAGCCCGGACGGCGGCGAGGCGGATCACATCCGCCTCTGCTTTGCCGCCCTGCCGCCCGAGCGCATCGGGGAAGGCGCGCGCCGGCTCGGGCGCGCGCTGGACCAGACCCTCGCGCGGCTTGGCGCCGCCCCGGTGCCGCGCCAGCCCGTCTCCGCGGGCGTGGTCTGAGCGAAGACCCGGTCAGCCCCTCCAGACCCCCGCGAGGCTCAGGACCAGGGCCTCACGGACCGGGCGGCCGAGCGCCGGAGCGAGCATCTCCGGCGGGATCCCAGGGGACGCCGCGTCTCCCCCGGCGTCGACTCGCACGACGACCAGGCCCTCCGGCTCCTCGAACACGAGGTCCAACCGGTCCTCCACGACCGCGCCATCGACCATGGCCGCGACGGGCACGTCACGCGCCAGCCACGAGGCGCGCCCCGCGCGCGCGATCACCGGATCCGCGAGGGCACGCCTGAGTAGCCGCGTCGCTTCCGCGACCACCTCCGACCGCGCCCCACGGGCCGATCCGATCGCCAGGACGACCGCCGGCGCCTCGCCGGGCCGCCCCAGATCGACCCCCAGGATCGCCGCGCGAGCCAGGGCGGCCGCCGCCACGCGCTGGCGGGCAGCGCGGCCGCGGTCGCCGACCTCGGGGGCCTCGCCCGATGGCTGGTCCCGGTCACCAACCGCGCCGGCCTGCCGCAAGAGCTCGCGCCGCCGTCCGCGCCAGACCTCGAAGGTCTCGTGCGGCCCCGCCGCCAGAGGCGCCAGACCCGTCGGTGCCGGCGTCCCGAGATCGCGCCCCTGAAGCTCCAGGTCGGCGACGGTCAGCACGTCGGTCGGAGCGCCGAGGAGCGCCGCGAGGTACTGGTAGAAGCCCTTGCCCTCCGGTCGCGCGGGCACGGGAAGGACGAGGTCCCGCTCGGCGCGCGTCAAGGCCACGTAGAGGAGGCGCAGGACCTCGGCGTCCAGCCGCTGGATCTCGCGGGATTCGGCGTCCGCCCAGTCGAGCGTCGTCAGCGGCGTGTCACCGAGGCGGCCCAGGCTCACCGCGAGCCGCCCCGAGGTGCGGTCGGCCAGGACCACGGGCCCCCGCCAGGCGAGGTCGCGACCGAGATCGGGCACGACCACCACGGGGAACTCGAGACCCTTGGCCTTGTGGATCGTCATGAGCCGGACCGCGTCCTCGGCGTCGATCGCCGACTCCTCCTCCTCGTAGCGGGCCGCCCCCCGGTCGCGCAGCCACCGGACGAAGCCGCGGAACGTGAGCGACCCCGTGGCCTCGAGCGCTCGGGCGGTGTCGAGGACCTTGAGCAGGTTGGCGACGCGCGCCTCGCCTTGTGGCTCGAGCCCGTAGGCGGCAAGGACCTGCGTCCCGGCCAGGAGCCGCTCGACGACCGCCGCCGGTGACACGGCGTTTCGCTCCTGATGCAGGGCGCCCAGCAGCCCCCACGCCGCGGACAGGAGCGGGTCGGCCCCCTGGGGTAGCGGCCGGAGATAGCAGAGCTCGCCACCGGACGCGTGGAGACGCAAGAGCGCCTCGTCGGTCACGCCGAAGAAGGGGGAGCGCAGCGCGCCGACGAGCGCGACAGGGTCGTGGGGATCCTCGATCGCGACGAGCGCGGCGATCGTCCAGCCGACTTCGGACCGGTCGTAGTAGTGGCGGCCCCCGACCGTGCGAAACGGGATCCCGGCCGCGCGAAAGGCGTCCTCGTATGCGACCACTCCCGTCATGGCGCGGAACAAGAGAGCGACGTCCCCGTACCGGAACCGGCGCGCGCGCTCCACCTCGCGGGAGAGGTAGGCGGCGACGAGTCGGGCCTCTTGGGCCCAGGCGTCCGAGGCGCTCGTGGCCGGCGGGAGATCGGGGGGCAGGGCGAGGACCACCGGCGGCACGCCGGGCTCGGTCTCGGGTGAGGCCTCGAGCGGGACGTAGGCCGGCTGATAGGCGCCGTCGGGGGGCGGGACCATCACGTCCTGGAACACGGCGTTCACCGCGTGGAGGATCGCCGCGGTGCTCCGGAAGTTCGCTCGGACGGACAGCACCTCGCCGCGAGCGGCGATCGTGCCCTTGGCCTCGTCGTAGGTCTCGATGTCCGCCCGGCGGAAGCGGTAGATGCTCTGCTTCGGGTCCCCCACGACGAACAGGCTGCCGGCCGGGGCGCCGTCGGCGAGCTGCAGCACGATCTCGAGCTGGAGCGGGTCCGTGTCCTGGAACTCGTCGACCAGGAGGTACCGGATCCCGCGCTGGAAGTCCCGGCGCACGTCCGGCCGGTCGCGCACGAGATCGCTTGCGCGGAGCAGGAGGTCCGTGAAATCGAGACAGCCCGCCCGGGCCTTCGCGACGGCGTAGGCGTCGACGAACCCCGCGGCCCAGCGGGCGAGGCCGGCGAGGAGGTTGTGGCGCGAGACCGCCCGGGCCGCGTCGACCCGCGCGCGAAGCGCGGCCAACCCCTCCCGGCATTCCTCGAGCGCGCCGCGGCTTCGCCACTTCGCCTTGTTGCCGAGCCGCTCCGGCTTGTCCGGCAGCCTCCCGGCGGCGAGGAGCGCCCGGACCTGATCGTCGTCGGGCAGGCCGGCCGTCTGGTGATCCCACGCCGCGAGGTCCTGGAGCGCGCGTGCCGCGCGATCCTCCGGATCTTTGGCGGCTCCGCGCGCGAGCTCGGCCAGCCGCCGGATCGTCGCGCGGACGTCCGCGTTCATGGCAGCGGGCGGCTCGGGAAACTCGGCGGCGCCTGGCAAGCCGTCGAGGCGGTCGCGCTGCTCGACCAGGGCGATCGCCAGCTCCCGGAGCCGGTCGAGGGAGAGCCCCGCCTCGATCGCGTCACGGACGGGGCCGGCGGCGGCCGGATCCGAGAGCGCCTCCGGCAACCAGGTCTCCCACGCGCGGTCGAGGTGCAGGCGTGCGGTCAGCGGGTCGGCCACCGTGAAGCCGGGGTCCACACCGGCTTCCACGGGGCGCTCGCGAAGGAGCGCCGCCGCGAACGCGTGGATCGTCCCGATCCGCGCGATCTCCAGCTCGCGGAGCGCGTCGGAGAGACCGGCCCGCTCCAGCTCGCCCCGGAGGCGGATCCGGAGGTCGGCCGCGGCCTTCTCGGTGAACGTGACCGCCGCGATCTCCGCCAGCCGCGTCCGCCCGCTGCGAACCAGGTTCACGATGCGGCCGAGAAGGAGGGTGGTCTTCCCGCTGCCCGCGGCGGCCTCGACGAGAAACGTGGTGTCGAGGTCCTCGAGCGCGCGGCGGCGCTCCGCGTGATCGGCGAGGGGGTTGGGCGACCCGCCTTCGGCTCGTGGCAAACGGTCTTCAGCCTGTGGTGAGCGGTCTTCGGCCGGGAACGGGCGGTCGGCGGTCTG
Source organism: uncultured Candidatus Rokubacteria bacterium (assembly GCA_963812945.1). Lineage (GTDB taxonomy): Bacteria > Methylomirabilota > Methylomirabilia > Rokubacteriales > DASRDR01 > DASRDR01. The sequence continues at coordinate 2,450,748 of CAWEXD010000008.1, forward strand.
GGGCGGCTGGCTCGAATCGAACAGGCCCGGCTGGACGGTCTTCGGCGTGCGGCGGCCGGGAGCGGCCCGCGGCGAGCGACCCTCGGTCACGGGATTTCCTCGAGCGCGTCGTGCGCCACCACCGCGGGATCGGCCCGCTTGGCGTCGGCCCACCGGGCGCGCTCCGCCCCGCACGCGAGATCGAAGGCGCACGGCCCGCGCGGCGCGCACGTGCCCGGCCGCTGGAAGAAGCGGCCGGCGCGGATGCCGTCGACGATGAGCTGGAGCACGCGGTCGAACTCCGCGCGGTGGGCTTCCCAGCCCGTCCGCGTGAAGCGGATCCGCGTCCCGGCGTCGGGCCCGATCACGTGGTAGTACTGCGCCTCGTCGACCGCCAGCTCTCCCCCGCCGGCCGGGAGCAGCGCCTCGGCCGCCAGCCGGTAGATGGGAAGCTGGAGCGCGCGCCCCCGCCCCAGCCGATCGGGAGTTCTCGGCGTGCGGACCCTGCCGGTCTTGTAGTCGAGGACCCGCGCGTGCCGCTCGTCCGGCGAGAGGTCGATCCGGTCGATCGTCCCGCAGAGCCGGATCTCCGTCCCGTCGGGCAACCGGTACGCGAGCGGCGGGCCCGCGCCCTCGCGCCACTCGACCCCGAAGGCCGCTTCGAACCGCGCCGGTATCCATCTCGCATGGGGTTCCTGGTCGTCCGCGTCGGCCGCCTCGGCCTCGAGGGCGGAGACGAGCTCCGCGAGGAGACGCGCCCGCTCCCCCGCCCAGAGGGCCGGCAGGCCGGTGACACCACGGCGCTCGGCCTCACCGCAGGCTTCGTCGAAGACCGTCCGGAACACGTCCAGCGCCGCCGGGAGGCGTTCCCGCGTGAGCGGGAAGGCGCCCGCCTCGGCCAGCCGTCGGTACGTGGCCTCGAGGATCGCGTGCACGAGCGTCCCGCGGTCCCGCGGCTCCATCGCGAGGATCCGATCGGGCTCCTCGACCGGGGTGAGCCCGAAGACGCATTCGAGGAGATACCGGAACGGACAGGCCGCGTACCGCTCGAGCGCCGTGGGCGTCAACGGCCGCGGCCCGAGGTCGACGCCCCGGCCGAGGAGCCCGTCGTACGCGGTCAGGGCATCCGTCCGCTCCCGGAGGCGGATCGCCTCGACGCCACGCCGTACCGCGGGAAGCTCCGCGAGCAATCGGTCCGGATCATCCCGCGCATCGAGCGCCCGGGTCACGAGCCACTCGCGCTCGTCGAGCGGCCGGGCGCGCGCGCTGGGCGGCGCCGGATGCAGCGGGACGCTCCGCCAGCCGGGAAACGCCTCCAGCGCCTCGAAGTCGTGCGGCCGACCGGTGACCTCGGCCAGCAGGTCGAGCACCAGGAACGAGGGCACGCGCGGTCGCCCGCTCTCGGCGTCCACGCGCGGGTATGTCAGGACCACGCGGCGCGCCCCCGACCCGACCGCGAGCGCGAAGCGCAGGCGCTCGAGCGCCCGGGCATCCTCGGCGAGCGGCAGCCCGGTCAGGCGGCGCCGCTCCTCGTCGAGCAGGATCGGGTCCTGGCGGGGAGCTGCCGGGAACCCGCCCTCGACGAGCCCCGGCAGGATCGTGATCGGAAAGTCCAGGCCCAGCGCCGACCCGAGCTCGCCCACGAACACGCGCCCCGGTGTCGGCTGGCCCGCGCCGGCGGCCGGGGCCGACAGCGCGGCCTCGAGAAGGACCCAGAGCTGCTCGAGCGGCACTTCCGCATCCTCGCCGGACAGCTCGCGCAGCCGGGCGAGGGCGCCGAGGGCCTGCCTCGCCTCGATCGACGGCCTCACGAGGCGGGCAAAGGTCCGGGTGAGGCTATCGACGAGGGACCCCAGGGGCCCGGGGTCGGGCAACCGCTCGAGCCCGCGCAGCATCGCGCGGGCGACCCGCCGGAGCGCGGCGAGCGCATCGCGATCGCGGGCCATCGCGGCCGTCCTACCGACGTCCTCGTCCTCGTCGGGCGAAGGTCCGGGCTCGAGGCGGCGGCCCAGGCGGTCCAGACGGACCCGCCACTCGTACGCGCCGCCGACGATGCCGGCCTGACGCGTGAGGCGCTCCCACTCCGCGGGGCTCGTTCCGGGCCTGGGTCGGAGGTCGGCGAACGCGAGGAACTCCATCACCGCCGCCCGCGCGAAATCCGCGCGCCGCGCCTCGGCGAGGAGCCGGAGGCTCCGCCCCGCCCGCGTGTCCCCGATCGGGGACGCGACGCCGAGGACGTACGGCACGCCGGCGGCGCCGAAGACGTCGCGAATCGCCGGCAGGTATGCCGCGGGCTGGCGCAGGAGGATTCCGACCTCGTCGAGCCGTCCGCCCTCTTCCACGTGACGGAGGACGACGCGCGCGATCTCCCGCACCTCCCGCTCCTCTCCGGGCGCGGCGACGATCTCGATCGCGGCGGCGGGCGGGAGCTCGGCCGTCTCGGCGGTCACGTGGTAGGGACGAAGCTCCGCGGCGCGGCCACACGCCTCGAGGAGGCCGGACTCCAGCCGGTTCAGCTCGACGAAGCCCGGGACCAGCACGGCCGCCGCCGCGAGCCGTCGGGGCTCCGCGGTGACGAGGCGCGCCGCCTCGGCCAGGAGGTCCGAGGCGTCGTGGTAGCCATGACGCCGGAGCTCCGCGTCGAGCGCCCGCTGGCAGGCAGCGACCTCGCGCACCTTGGCGCTGTCCGGAAGCGCCGCCTCGAGATCGGCCGCGCCGAGCCCGGCGCGCTTCACGTCGAGGAGCGTGCGCAGGAGCGCCGCCGGGAAGTTGCGGGCGGAGGCGACCTGGGAGAAGTAGCCGCCCGCCGCCGGAATCGCCGCGCGGATCGCGCGGTCGACCATGAGCCGGTCGGCGACGGCCGGGAGCGGGCGGCGGCCGCCCAGCGCGAGCGGCAGCGCGGCGATGCGCTCGGCCAGCTCGGGGAGCGTCAGCACGTGGAGGCCCGCGACACCGCCCAGGGCGCGCGCGACGCCGGCACGGAGCCGCGCGCCGAGGAGCCGGCTCGGCACGACCAGGAGGATCGCTCCGCGCGGGTCCCGCTCGCGGAGCGCCCGCACGTCCTCGACGAGCCGCGCCTCGAGCCGCCTCATCCTGGCCCCAGCGCCGCGCGAAGCGCCCCCTCGAGATCCGGGTGGCGAAAGCCGAAGCCGGCGTGCTCGAGGCGCCGCGGCAGGACGCGCGCGCTGCCGAGGAGGAGCGCCTGCCCCATCTCGCCCATCAGGAGGCGGACGGCCGCCGCCGGAAGCGGCAGGAGCGTCGGCCGGGCGAGCACTCGGCCCAGGACGCCCGTGAACTCGCGGTTGGTGACCGGCGCCGGCGCGACGGCGTTCACCGGGCCGGCGAGGCTCTCGAGCGCGAGGGCCAGCTCGATGACGCGGACCACGTCGGCGAGCGCGATCCAGCTCCAGTACTGCTGTCCGCTCCCGATCACGCCCCCCAGGCCGAGCCTGAACGGCAGGGCCATCCGCGGCAGCGCGCCCCCCTGCCCCGCCAGGACGAGCCCAAGACGCGGGTGAACCACCCGGACTCCGGCCGCACGCGCCGGATCGGCCGCCGCCTCCCAGGCACGAGCCACGTCGGCCAGGAACCCCGCGCCGGGCGAGCTGGCCTCGGTGAGGCGCTCGTCGCCCCGGTCGCCGTAGTACCCGACCGCCGAGACCGAGACGAGCACTCGAGGGGGCCGGTCGAGCGTCGCCAGGGCGTCGGCCACGAGCCGGGTGCCGCCGACGCGGCTGTCACGGATGCGCGCCTTGGCCGCCGCCGTCCAGCGCCCGGCCGCGATGCTCTGACCAGCGAGGTGGACCACCGCATCGACACCCTCGAGCGCCCGCGGGTCGAGTCGGCCGCCCGCGGGGTCCCACTGGATGTCCGTGGTGCCGGGCCGGGGTAGCCGGCGGCTCACGACGTCGACCCGGTGGCCGGCGGCCCGCAGCGCGGCAACCAGCGCGCTTCCCACGAGGCCGGTGCCGCCGGTGACGGCGACGCGAAGGCGCGGCGCGCCCGCGGGCTGCACGACCGCCGCGCTCACGGGGTCAGGCCTTGACTTCCGTACATTTCAATCGCCCCGTGCCGAAGCGGTTAGACGCCGATTGTCTGGAAGCAAAGGCCTGACCCTCCGTACCCAGTGGTCCGCACGGCATCATCATGCCGCAACGGGACACGCCGTGGCGAACGTCGGCTCGGGAACGTAAGATGCCAGCATCGCCCCCACCGCAGAGCGGCCCACGCCGCGAGGAGATCGACCATGGCACCAGCCGTGAAGCTCTCGGTGATGTACGTCGGCCAGCCGGCGGAGCCGGCGGCCTTCGACGCGTACTACTGGAGCACCCACCTGCCCACCGTGCGGAAGTGGCCGGGGATCCGCCGGATCACAGTGTCGAAAGGCGGGCCGGGGCGACTTCTATCAGGTCGCCGACCTCTGGTTCGATTCGCGCGCCGACCTCGACGCCGCGCTCGCGTCGCCGGAGCGGAAGGTCTCGGCCGAGGACGTCAAGCGCTTCCCGGAGTTCCGCGGGGAGATCAAGCGCCAGATCTTCGAGGTCACGTCCTCCTACTGGCCATGATCGAGCCGTGACGGACCGGGAGCGCGAGGGCCCGATCGTGACCCGCGTGCTCGTGACGATGCCGTTCAGCGACCACCTGCTCGACCGCGTCCGGGCGGCCGCGCCGCGCCTCGCCGTGACGCGCGCCGACGCGGCCACGGCGGACTACCGGGGGATCGAGGTGCTCTACGCGGGATCGCCGCCGCCGGACCTCGCGCGCGCCCCGGACCTCCGCTGGGTGCAGCTCCACATGGCCGGCGTCAACGCGCTCCACGAGCATCCGCTCTACCGGGACACCGCCATCCCGCTCACGACGACGAGCGGAGTGCACGCGGCCACGATCGCCGAGTACGCCGTCACGGTGCTGCTGGCCCTCGCCCACCGCGTTCCGCGAATGGTCGAGTGGCACGGGCGCAAGGGCTGGCCGCCCGACGAGGAGCGGTGGTCCCTGTTCGTGCCGACCGAGGTTCGCGGCGCAACACTCGGCGTGATCGGCTACGGGAGCATCGGCCGGGAGCTCGCGCGCATCGCCACGTCCGCGTTCGGCATGACGGTTCTCGCGTGCAAGCGCGATCCGGCGACGCGCGCCGACGCCGGGTACGCCCTGCCCGGCACCGGGGACCCGGAGGGCGCTCTTCCCTCCGGATGGTTCGCTCCGGCCGAGCTTCCGCGCATGCTCCCCCACTGTGACCTGGTCGTGCTGTGTGCGCCGCTGACGCGGGAGACGCAGCGCCTCATCGACCGGAAGGCCCTCGAGGCCATGAAGCCCACCGCGTACTTCGTCAACGTGGGCCGGGGCGCGACGGTCGACGAGGCGGCGCTCGCCCGGGCGCTCAGGGAGCGGCGGATCGCCGGCGCGGCGATCGACGTGTTCGCCGAGGAGCCGCCGCCGGCCGGGCATCCCTTCTACGACCTCGACAACGTGATCGTCTCGCCCCACGTCTCGGGCTTCCTGCCGAGCTACGACGACCGGTGCGCCGAGCTGTTCGCCGAGAACCTGCGACGCTACCTGGCGGGCGCGCCGCTCCTGAACCTCGTGGACCGGGCGCGGGGATACTGACCCCCGCCGCACGGCGACGCGCCGAGAAGAGAGGACGACACGATCATGCGTTTCCGCGTCGGCTACCAGATCCATCCGCAGCACTGCACGGCCCAGCAGATTCGCGACTCCTACCGGATCGCGGATTCGCTCGGCGTCGACACTCTGTGGGTGTGGGACCACATGTTCCCCCTCTACGGCCCCTCCGACGGCAGCCACTTCGCCTGCATGCCGATCCTGGCGGCGATGGCCGTCGAGACGCGACACGCGCGATTCGGCTCGCTGGTGCACGCGAACAGCTACCGGAATCCGGAGCTGCTCGCGTGCGACATCGCGACCATGGATCACCTGAGCGGAGGCCGCGCCATCCTCGGAATCGGGGCCGGCTGGTTCGAGCGCGACTACCAGGAGTACGGCTTCGACTTCGGAGACGCCCCCGCACGCCTGCGCGACCTCAAGACCGCGCTGCCCCGCATCAAGTCACGCCTCGCGAAGCTCGTGCCGCCGCCAATCGGCGACGTGCCGATCATGATCGGAGGGGGTGGCGAGAGGGTCACGCTGAAGCTGACGGCCCAGTACGCCGACATGTGGAACACGTTCCCCCCGGTCGACAACTGGCGCCGCAAGAACGAGATCCTCACCGAGTGGTGCCAGAAGACGGGGCGCGATCCCAAGGCGATCGAGCGCACCTGCTCGATCAGCCCGGACCTCTACGGGCAGATCGACGATCTCCTCCACGCCGGCGTCCAGCACTTCATCCTCCGGGGCCCCCAGCCCCTCGACCCGAAACGGCTGGAGGAGCTCCTGACGCTATCGGGCCGGTGACGGAGGGCCGGCGCGCGGCGGCCGCTCGCCAGGCGAGGCCGGTGCGCGCGCGGAGCCGCCAGGGCTCGCGCCCCCCGCCAGCACCTCGGGGGGCACGAGCCGCGCCAGCGCTTCGACGTCCTCGACCAGCGCCCGCCGGCGCGCGGCGAGTCGCGCGAGCAGGTCACGGTCCCCGAGGAAGCGCAGGAATGCCCCCGCATCCCGGCGAACGCGCGCGAGCCGGGCCTGCCAGCTGAGCGCGAACAGCCCGGCCGGAATCAGCCCCCCGACGAACGCGGCGAGCCCCCACCCGCCGAGCCAGCGCCACACGACCCAGCCCTCGAGCGCCCAGCAGGCCGGATAGAGGACGGCCCCGGCGACCAGCTTGACCGTGGCCGTGACGTCGGCGGACGTCGCGAGCCAGCGAGCGACGAGCGCGGTGAGCCAGTAGGGGAGCGCATGGCTGGCCACACCCCAGGCCGCGAGCGGGATGCCGCCGAGGAGCGCCAGTCCTTCGCGCATCGCGTAGCGTCGCGCCACCCCGGGCGGATACGCGCGCCCGACCACGCGGGGAGACAGACCCAGCCGCTCGAGATCGGCGAGGTAGCGCTCGACTTCGGCACGGAGACGGGCGACCTCCGCGGGCGCCCGGGTCGTCAGCCAGCGGTCCGCGCGCGTGGCGGCCTGAACCCAGGCCACCCGTTCAGCCCGCGAGCCTCCTCGGCCCGTCGGGACCGGAGCGCCCGCGGCGCCGCCCGCGGCGCCGCCCACGGCGCCGCCCACGGCACCGGTCGTATCGGCCGAGCCGGGCGCCTCCTCCGCTTCCGCGCGGCGAATCGCTTCGAGGCCCAGCGCGAGGCGAAGCGTCTCCCGATCCTCGGCCTCGACGATCAGCGCCCGCAGCGCGTCGGCGACGCGATCGGTCAGCTCGCGGACGGCCCGCTCGGAGTCCGTCGCGGCCAGGGCCCGGCAGTCGTCGACCCGAACCAGCTCGCCCACCAGCACGAGCGCCCATCCGTTCCGGAAGGTTCCGGGCTCGTGGAACGTGAGCCCGACCGGGAGGAGCGTCGCCGCCGGCGAACCGCCGCCGGCCTCCGTCCCGAGCGCCACGCGGGCGACCCCCGTCCTGAGCGGCATCAGCACCGGCTCGGGCTGGCTCACGCCCTCCGGAAAGATGAGGATCGCCTCCCCGTCCCCGAGCGCCGCCGCCACGGCGGCGAACATCGCGACGTTCTGCGTGGGATCGCTGCCGAGATCCCGCCGCCGGTGGACCGGCACCGCGCCTGCCAGGCGCAGGAACGGCGCCAGGATCGGGTGGCGAAAGAGCGGGGCCTTGGCCACGGGTCGGAGCGTGCGCGGCAAGGTCGCGAGGACCAGCAGCGCGTCGACGATGGCGTTCCGGTGATTCGCGACGACGATCAGCGGCCCCACCCGTGGCACGCGCTCCACTCCCACCACCTCGACGCGGTGGTAGAAGAGCCGCACGAGCGCGCGGGCGAGGCCGCGCACGAGGGCGGGCCCGGTCATCCGGGCCGCCCGAAGCGGTTACCCTGACTCCTCACCGGAATCGATCGGACGGCCGTGGGCGCCCGTCCGGAGCGACACGGCCTGGCCCGTGGCCACCACCGTGCCGTCCGCCTCGTCGGTCACCGTCATGGCGTAGAACCCGGCGCGCTTCCCCTGGCGGGTCTCCCGGGCCTCCGCCACGAGCCGCCGGCCGACGCGCGTGGCGGCGTGGAACTGGATGGTGACGGTGAGCGCGACCGCTGCCTCGCCGTGACCGTTGCAGGCGCCACCGAAGGCGAAGTCGGCCAGCGAGAAGATCACCCCGCCGTGCGGGCTTCCGTGGAAGTTGACCATGTGGGGCGCGAGCGTCAGCGCCGCCCGGCAGCGCCCGGGGCCGAGCTCGAGCAGCTCGATGCCCAGCGATCGCCCGTAGGGGTCGGCCGCGATCCGATCGCGGAGCGCCGACGGTGACCCACGCGAGCCGATCGAGCTCCCGGCGCCGCCGTCTCCTTCCATGGCGTCCCGATCATAGCGGAGAGACCCTCCCGCGTCATGCGCGGCCCCCGAGGAATCGACGGGCCGCCGCGGTCCATCTCAAGAGCGGCATCGCGGACTCTGGAGGAGCGACAGTGGCGGAAGCGCGCGAGCGGGAGCCCTCGTACGCATGGGTCGTGGTCGGCGTGCTGTTCTTCGCCCAGGCCATGGCCATGGGCGTGCGCGGGACCATCGGGCTCCTCGTCAAGCCGTGGGAAACCGAGTTCGGGTGGGACCGGGCCGCGGTGAGCCTGACCGCGGCGCTCGGGTTCGTCGTCTACGGCGTGGCCCAGGCGCTCTCCGGACGCTGGGCCGACCGCACCGGGCCCCGCGTGATCTTCGGAGCCAGCGTCGCCCTCCTCGGCGTGGGAGTCGCCGCGGTCGGCTCGATCGTGAGCCTCTGGCAGGCCTACGCGATCTTCGGGGTGCTGATCATGGTGGCCGTCGGCGGCGCGTCCAGCCCCACGTCCGCCGTCGCGGTGGCCCGCTGGTTCACGGCGCGGCGCGGCCTCGCGCTCGGCATCGTCGCCGGTGGATCGGCCGCCGGGCAATTCGTGCTGCTGCCCGTCATGGCCGCCCTGATCGGCGCGGTCGGCTGGCGGACGGCGTACTTCTGGCTGGGGGCGGCGATCCTCGCGATCGGGCTTCCGGTCGTCCTCCTCCTGCTCCGGGACGACCCGGACCGGGACCCGAGCCGCGCCGGCGCGGCCGCCGCCCTCGCCGGGTCGCCGATGGCCCTGACCCGGATCCTCGGCCACGCCAACTTCTGGTGGCTCGCCCTGTCCTTCTTCGTCTGCGGCGTCACCACGGCGGGCCTGATCGACACGCACTTCATCCCGCACGCCCAGGACCATCACGTCTCGGCCGTGACGGCCGCTTCCGCGTTCGGCGTCCTCTCGCTCGTGAACATGGTCTTCACGACGCTCTCCGGCGCCGTCTCCGACCGGCTCGGCTACGCGCGGCTCCTCGGCTGGATCTACGCCGGGCGCGCGGTGACCCTGGTGTTCCTCGTGTTCGCGCGTGACCCGGCGTCGCTCTTCGTCTTCGCCGTGGCGTTCGGCATCGTGGACTTCTCGACGGTCGCGCCCACCACGGCGCTCTCGACGGTGCTGTTCGGGCGCCGCTCGGCGGGAACCGTCTTCGGGCTGGTGGCGCTCAGCCATCAGCTCGGGTCCGCCGCGGGGTCCTACGCGGGGGGCCTGGTCCACGACCTGACCGGGAGCTACACCGCCTTCTTCCTGGCCGCCGCGGCCCTGTCGGGCGCCGCGGCCTTCATGTCGTGGGCGATCTCGGCGGCGCCCGCGCCGCGGCCGGAAGCGGCGCCGGCCTGACCGTCAGGCCGTGAGCGATCGGTAGAGCTCGACCTCCGTCGGCCGCGCGACCAAGTCCTTCATCTCGGCCCGGTATCCGGCGAGGTGCGGCGCCGTCCGGTGAAGGTCGAAGGCGGCGTCCGTCCGGTACTGCTCGTAGAAGTAGAAGACCGTCGGCTCGCCGGTCGACCGGTGCGGCCGGTAGACCAGGCAGTCCGGCTCGTGCTGCCGCACGGCCGTCGCCATCTTCACGAGCAAGGCCTCGATCTCGCCTTCCTTGCCCGGCTTCGGATGGATCCGCGCCACCACCGTCAGGACACCTGCCATCTGGTCGCCTCCTAGGGTTTGATGACGTGCTGCTGCGGGCCCTTCCTCAGCGTGAGGGAGGTCCCCGCCCGCTTCGCGAGCATGTGAATGCCGGGCTCGGTCGCGTCGTCGAGCAGGACCAGTCCCGAGCCCTCCGCCGACGCGCCGAGCTTGACCCGGATCGTGCCGCCCGCGTCGCGGAGCCGGAGCACCACTTCCCCGCCCGACTCCACGTCGAGCTGCGCCCGGACGACGCCGCGGTCGTCCACCAGCTCGATGGCGCGCGCGCGGAGCACCGGGGCCACCGACTGCGCTGGTGCCGAGCGCCCCGGCGGCAGGGCGCCGAGCAGGACCAGGAGAGCCGCGCCCACGAGCGCCGCCACGACGCGCTGGATCGTCATGAGACCACTCCTCGCACTCTTGTAGGTGACGTGAGCGACGTCTTCGGTCAGCAGGCGCGCCTTGAAATCGGGCAGAGGAAGCACCGCGTCTATCGGCCCCCGAGGATCAGCAGGTCCCCTAGCTAAGCGGCGCCCACTTCGACGAAGTCTCCCTCAGAACTCGGCGTTGGGACGGGCAGCCCGTCCTGTCTCAGGCCATCGATGTGAAACTCGATTGCCTCGCGGATCAGGCGCAGCGTTTCCTCCCGGGTCTCCCCAAGTGCAATGCATCCGGGAAGATCCGGCACGTGTGCCCCCAACTGGTCGCGCCCCGCTCGATCACGACCATGTACCGCATCAGCCGTCGCCTCCCTTCCTCTTCGGACCGGCCTGCGTCAGTATAGAGTTCAACGTGCCCGGCGGGACATCCAGACCCGGCTTCCCCGCCACTGTCACCGTGCCCGCCTTGTTCGGGTTCTTGTACTGCCGATGGCTGCCTCACGTGCGCGCTATGCGCCAGCCATCCTCCTCGAGAAGCCGGATCAGTTCTCCGACCTTCACGCGCTCTCCCCGAACAGCTCGCTACCGATGTGGGTTGCCTGCCGACTGGGACTAGTAGGTCGCCCGGCCGCCGGAGAGGTCGTACACCGCGCCAGTGCTGAACGAGCATTCTTCCGAGGCGAGCCACGCCACGAGCGCGGCGGCCTCCTCCGGCCGCCCGACGCGCCCCATCGGGATCTTCGAAACCAGGAGATCCACGGTGCTCTGCTCCATCTGCTGGAGGAGGTCGGTCCCGATCACGGCGGGCGCGATCGCGTTCACGAGGATCCCGCGCGTGGCGACCTCCTTCGCGAGGGCCTTGGTGAGCCCGATCACCCCCGCCTTGGCGCTCGAGTACGGGACCAGGGTCGGGTTCCCCTCCTTGCCGGCGATCGAGGCGATGTTGACGATCCGCCCCGAGCCCTGCCGGAGCATCACCCGGATCGCCGCCCGGCAGCAGAAGAAGACGCTCGTGAGGTCGACCGCCAGCACGCGCTCCCAGTCCGCGTCGTCGAGCTCCCAGATCGGGAACGACCGTCCCGTGATCCCGGCGTTGTTCACGAGGACGTCCAGCCGGCCCCAGCGGTCCACGACCGCCCCCACGGCGGCGTCGACCTCCGCGCTCCGGGTGACGTTAGCCGTCAGGGCCACCGCGCCACCACCCACCTCGCGCGCCGCGGCCTCGACCCGCTCGCGCTCCACGTCAAGGAGCGCGACCCGTACGCCGTCCCCGGCGAACCGGCGCGCGATGGCGAGGCCGATCCCACGCGCGGCGCCCGTGACAAGCGCGGTCCGGCGGTCCGGACCCACCCCGTCAGGCGCGGGCATGGGCGCGGTCCCCGCGGCGCCGCCGGAAGCGCATGTTGAGCATCTCGACGAAGAGGGAGAACGCCATGGCGAAGTACACGTAGCCCTTGGCCATGTGGGTGCCCATGCCCTCGGCAACCAGCATCACGCCGATGAGCAGCAGGAAGGACAGCGCGAGGATCTTGACGCTCGGGTGGCGATCGACGAACCCGCTCACGGCTCCCGCCGACACGAGCATCACCAGCATGGCGAGGACCATCGCCGTGATCATGATCGGCACGTGGTCCGACATGCCGACCGCGGTGATCACCGAGTCCAGGGAGAACACGATGTCGAGCAGGAGGATCTGGATGATGACCGTTCCGAACGCCGCGCGTCTCCCCCCGCCCCCTGCATCGTGTCCGCCTCCTTCGACCTTCTCGTAGATCTCCCGGGTTGCCTTGACGATGAGGAAAATCCCGCCGGCGAGGAGGATGAGGCTCCGACCCGACAGCTCGAGCTCCAAGACGGTAAGGGTCACGAGCGGCTTCGTGAGCGACATGACCCAGGAGATCGTCAGGAGCAGGAGGACCCGGATCCCCAGGGCCAGGGTCAGCCCGAGACGGCGCGCGAGCTGTTGCTGCGCCGCCGGGAGCTTGGCCACCAGAATCGCGATGAAGACGATGTTGTCGATGCCCAGCACGATCTCCATCAGGGTGAGCGTCGCGAGCCCGAGAAGAGCGTCCACCGAGAGGAGCGTGCTCATGCGAGCCCATCGTACCCGCCGCCTCGCACGCTCGCAATCGCCGAGGCCGTTGACAGGCCGCGGATGGATCCCCATCATCGGCGCCGCGCATGTACACCGACGAGTGGCTCCGCGTCGACGACGTGTGGCTCCACTACCAGGACTGGCCCGCGCGTGATTCCACCCAGCGCGAGACAATCGTTCTCCTGCACGGGCTCACCCAGCAGAGCCATGCCTTCGACGCGGCCGCGACGCAGCTCACCCGCCGCCACCGCTGCCTGGCTCTCGACCTTCGCGGCCGCGGCGAGAGCGGCTGGGCGCCCGGCACCTACGCGATCCCGCAATACGTCCTGGACGTGCTCGCGCTCCTCGATCGGCTGCGGCTCGAGACCGTGCACGTCCTGGGCACGTCGCTCGGCGGACTCATCGGGCTCTCCCTCGCCGGCGCGGCGCCGGCCCGCCTCCGTTCCCTCTGCCTCAACGACATCGGCCCCGACATCGATCCCCGAGGCGCCGCGCGGGTGGCGGCGTACGCCTCGACCGTCCCGGCAGGGTTCCCGGATCTCGACGGTGCCGTGGCCTGGGCGACCGCGCAGTACCCCTGGCTCGCCGGGCGCCCGCCAGAGGCCGTTGCCGACGCGGTCCGCTGGGCGGTCCGGCGGCAGCCCGACGGCCAGTGGCGCCTGAAGTTCGACCCGGAGATCGGGCGCGCCCCCCGGCCGGTGCCGGAGGCGGCCCGCGCCGCGAGCCGGGCATGGTGGGCGGCGCTCGAGGCGTTCCGGCACCCTGTCCTGCTCGTGCGCGGCGGAGCGAGCGACATCCTCTCGCCCGAGACCGCAGCGGCGATGGAGGCGCGGCAGCCGCGTCTCGCCCGCGTCGACGTCCCGGGCGTCGGCCACGCGCCGACGCTCACCGAGGCGGTCGTGGTCGACGCGCTCGACGCGTTCTATCTCGCCGGGCCACTGCCCCGGTCGTGACGGAGTGATAGAATGCCGCGGACATGGAGCCTCGACCGCTGAAGCCCGATGACCTGCTGGAGGACGCGCGCGCCCATCTCACGCGTCAGTCCTACGCGTCGCCGCCCCCGATCGCCGGCGTGGCGGTGACGGAGATGCCCGTCTCGCGGAGCGCCGACGGGCTCTTCGCGGAGATCGCGCGCGCGGACGGCCACGGCGCTGTCCAGGGCGTCGAGGGGTTCCGGCCCGTGCAGTGGAACTGGAGCCTCCTCCAGCCCGGCGCGGTCAAGGCCTGGCACGTCCACCTCGCTCAGGAGGACCTCTGGATCGTGCCGCCGAGCTCGACGCTGCTCGTGGGGCTGGCGGACCTGCGCCGCGACTCCCCGACGCGATCGGCCCTCCAGCGTCTCGTCCTCGGCGGCGGGCGCTGCCACCGCCTGCTGGTCCCCCGCGGCGTCGCTCACGGGGTCGCGAACCTCTCGACCGAGGCCCAGTCTCTCCTCTACGCGGTCAACAGCCTCTTCACCGCCGAGCCCGACCGCACCGACGAGTGGCGCCTGCCGTGGGACCGCTTCGGGGCCGACTTCTGGTCGATGGGGCGGGGCTGACCCCGCGTCAGGCAGGAACCGCGGGAACGGTCGCGGGCAGCATCAGCCGGAACACGCTCACCGGCGCCTCGACGTTCCGCAGGGTCCGCTCTCCGAGGGTCTCGAACGGGAACTCCCCGCCCAGCCGCTCCCGGGTGGTGGCGCCCACGAGGATCTCGTCCCCCTCGGCCACTGCCGCAAGGCGGGCCGCCACGATGGTGACCTGTCCGGACGCCGTGTAGGTCCACCGCGTGCCGTTGACCCCCTCGATCTTCGTCGCCCCCACGGTGGCGGTGCCCGAGTTCAGCCCCGCGTGCACGCCGATGGGCTCCGGCAGCCCGTGGAGCGTCTCGTTCAGCTCGCGGGTCCGCCGCAGGATCCCGAGCGCGCACTTCACGGCCTGCCGCGCGTGGCGCCGCGGGTCCGCGTCGCGGAAGATCGCCATCAGGCCGTCGCCGGCCGTCTCGTTGACGTCACCGCCGCGCCGGAGGATCTCGTCCAGGTAGGCGCCGAAGCACCGCTCGACGAGCTCGTTGACCCGCCCCGGGTCGAGCCGCTCGGTGAGCCGCGTGTAGCCGACCAGGTCGACGAAGAGCACGGTGACGTCGCCCTCGCGCTTGTCCAGCTCGGGCGCTTCCGGCGCGCGCTCGATCAGGTCCTGCACGGTCCGCGGGACAAACTTCGCGAGGTTCGTCCGGATGCTCTCCAGGATCTCCACCCGCCGGACCGCGGCCGTGAGCTCCGCGTTCGTCGCCTGGAGGGCCGTGTAGGCGCGCGCGTGCTCGAGCGCCAGCGCGCTCGAGTTGGCGAGGAGCCGCACGAGCCCCACGTCCTGGCCCGAGTACCCGAGGCTGGAGCGCTTCGGACCGAGGGCGACGAACCCCGTCACGCGGCCCTGGAACACGAAGGGCGCGACCAGGGTCGCCCCCAGGCGGTCCATGACCTCGAGACAGCCGGCCCGGTAGTCTTCCAGGGCGGGATCTTCCTCGGCGCGCTCCCGTGTCATCGGCTGCCGGAGCTCTTCCAGGCACCGCACCAGCGGCGACGCGGCCTCGATCGAGGGCCGGTCCTCGCCCTCGTCCCCCTCCTCCTGGTCGGCGCGCACGTATCGCGGGCGATCCGCGTCGAGGAGGTACAGCTCCTGCCGCTCCGGGTGGAGCTGCTCCTCCACCGTCTGCGTGAGCAGCTGGACGATTCGCCGCAGGTCGAGGAGCCCGCTCATGGCCTCGGACACGTGCTCGATGGACCGCTGCACGTCGACGCGCTGCCGGAAGAACATGCGGTCGACCACCCGCTGGGAGCGGAGATAGAGCGGGTTCAGCAGCACCACGACGAGCGCCGCCATGACGGCGGCGGCGACGATGGGTGATTGGGCAGCTTCCCAATTGGTGAGGAGGATGTCCGTCGCCGCAATGGCCCCCGTGTAGGCCAGCACCACCAGGCCGGTGACCGCGGAGTAGGCGGCGCCGGCCCGGAGCGCCGCGCGCACGTCGAAGAGGTCGTAGCGGACCAGGGCGTAGGCCATGACGACGGGGAACAGGAGCGTCAGCTTCCACATCGCGTTCAGGTAGGGGACCGTCACCTGGAAGAGCGCCTCCGCCACCGTGCCGAGGATCGGGGGAACATACGCGAGGACGAAGGCCGCGCAGAGGATCCGCGCCCGCTGGCGGATCAGCGGGGTCCCGCCGACCATGCTGGCCCGGGCCAGCGAGAGCACGAGCAGGATCAGCGCCACGCCCCAGTACGCGGCGGCCGCAGCGGGGACGGCAAGGAGCAGACGCACGTTCCCGTGGAGTCCTGGAAAGTTGAGGAGGAGCGCCATGGCCCCCGAGATCAGGTAGGGCAGCCAGACGACGCGCGGGAAGCGGCGGACGATTCGGCGGCGCTGCGGGAACGTGAGCGCGAGGTGCAGCAGCGTCGCGGGCCAAAAGGCCCACGCGGTCAGGAACAGCTCGGTGAACCGGTACGTCGTGTGGGCGTCCGCGTACGTGACGCTGACGACGTAGGCGATCAGCAGGAAGGCGAGAAACAGCCAGCTCTGCGACCTCCCCGGCCGGATCAGGAACACGACCGCGCCGATGGCGAGCTGGAGCAGCCCGGGCACGAGTCCCTCGACCAGGAACCTCACGAAGTCGCGGCGCGTGAACAGGCGGGTCGGGACCTCCGCCTCCACCAGCTGGCCGCGCCGGTAGACGACGTACCGGAAGGTCGCCCGCGGATCCTCGCTGTCGATCATCGTCTGGATGTCGCGGCCGCTCTGGAGCACCTGGCCGTTCATCACCCGGACGATGTCGAACGGCTGGAAAGGTCCGCGCTCGGGGCCGCCGACCGCGACGAGAAGGTTCTCCATCACCCAGAAGCCGGCGAGGATCCGGCCCTGCCGCTGGTAGCGGTCCAGCGTCGTGACGATGCCCACCGCGAGGGCAAGGCCGATGATGCCCCAGAAGAGCGGATGCCTGCGCATCGCCTGATATTGTACGCCTCGCGTCGCAGCCACCCGCGCAGCCCGGGTGGCCGGCGTCTCAGCGGAAGGCCGGGGCGACCTCGCGGGCGAGGAGCTCGAGCTCCCGCAAGATGTGGCGATGGGGCATGCCCGGGAAGTACAGGCGGAAGATGACGTGGGTCGCCCCGAACGCCTCGACGAAGCGGCGGACCTGCGCCCGGCACCGGTCCGGCCCGCCGATGATGAACCGGTCGCGTCCGAGCGCGTCGAGCTGGTCGACCGGCGTGGCGTCTTCGGCGCCGATCAGGGGATGCTTCCACCGCCCTCCGCCATACTCGTCGCGGTAGTTCACGAGGAGGTGGCGCTCGGCCAGCTCCAGCGCCTCGGCGTCGGTGTCGGCGATCACCGTGTCCCGCGTGAGCGGCCACTCGGCCGGGTCGGGGCGGCCGGCCGCCCGGAGCTCGGCCTGGTAGCGCGCCTTGCCGTCGAGCAGCTTCTCGAGGTGGGCGGTCGGGCCCGGCACCCACGCATCGGCGAGGCGCGCGGCCCGCCGGATCATGAGGTTCCCCCACCCCCCGATCCAGATCGGCGGATGCGGCCGCTGGACGGGCTTGGGCTCGATTCGCGCATCCCGCAGGGGGTAGTACGGGCCGGGATGCGTGACCGCGTCTTCGGTCCAGAGCGCCCGGATCACGGTGAGCGCCTCCTCGAACCGCGCGCCTCGCTTCTCGAGCGGCACGCGATAGAGGGCGAACTCGTCCGGCCGGTAGCCGATGGCGGCCCCGAACACGAACCGGCCCCCCGACAGGACATCCACCATCGCCGCGTCCTCGGCGGCCCGGACCGGGTCGTAGAAGGGCAGGACCACCACGTCGGTGCCGAGGACGAGGCGCGACGTGCGAGTCGCAAAGCCCGCGAGCACGACGAGGGGCGACGGCCAGTAGTGGCCCCGGACCCCGTGGTGCTCCTCCATCCAGACGGAGTCGAGCCCGAGCGCTTCCGCGCGGTCGACCTCCGTCAGCGCTTCCCGGATCAGATGCCCGCCCTCGGTCGGGATGAATCCGAATCGCATCGCTAGTAGTATGGGGTCAGACTTTGACTTCCGGACATCTCGGCCGGCGGGCCAGCGGGAATTGTCCCGAAGTCAAAGTCTGACCCCGCCCCAATCGCGCGTGAGCGCGCGCACGTCGGCGAGGAGGTCCGCCTCGTCGATCGTCGTGAGGCGGCCGTCGCGCACGACCGGTCGCCCGTGCACCCAGACGTCCGTGATGGCCTGGGGCGAGAGCGCGTAGACCACGTTCTTCATCAGCGCGTTCGGCGGATGGAGCGACGGATGCCCGAGGTCGAGCGCCACCAGGTCCCCCAGCCGGTCCGTCGCGATCTCGCCGACCGGCAGGCCGAGCACCTCGCCGCCCCCTGCCGTCCCGAGGCGGAAGGCTTCCTCCGCGCCGAACGCGGTCCCGTCCAGGTGGGTGACCTTCTGGAGGAGCGCCGCCATCCGCATCTCCTCGAAGATCGACAGCCGGTTGTTCGTGCAGCCGCCGTCCGTGCCCAGGGCGACCGGCACGCCGAGGGCGCGCATCTCCCGCAGCCGGGTGACCCCGTCGCCCAGAATCATGTTCGCCGACGGGCAGTAGGCCACGCGCGCCCCCCGCTCGGCGAGAAGCTCCACCTCACCGCCGTCGAGCCACACGCAGTGGACGCCGACGAGCCGCGGCCCCAGCACGCCGAGCCGGTCGAGATAGCGCACCGGGGTGAGCCCGTGGCGAGCCTCGATCTGCTCGCGCTCGGCACGATACTCCGCGACGTGGATGTGGAACGGCACGCGCGCCTCGTCCGCGAGCGCCGCCGCCGCGCGGATCATCTCGGCCGACGCCGCGTGAAGGCTGTGCGGCGCCGGCTGGACGCTGACGGTCGGGTCCCCGGCGTGCCGGACCATCAGCTCCCGGCAGCGCGAGGTCGCCTCGGCCACCGTCTCCCTGTACTCGGGCGGCGCCCCGGTCCAGTCGTAGAAGGCCCGGGCCAGGACGAGCCGGATCCCGACCCGGTGGGCCGCCCGGATCGCCGCCTCCGCGTTCGCGTTCCCGCCGCCCTGGATGTAGAAGAAATCCACCACCGTCGTGATGCCGTGGCGGAGCATCTCGGCGAAGGCGAACGCCGCCCCGACCTCGATGCCCCGCGCGTCGAGCCGGCGGGAGAACGGGTAGAGCACGCGGTCGCGCCACCCCATGAAGTCGAGGTCGTCCCCGAGCCCGCGGAGGAGCGACTGGAAGGAGTGGTTGTGCGCGTTGACGCCGCCGGGGAGGAGGAGCCGCCCGGGCAGCGGGAGAACCGGCTCGGGCGCGTCCCCCTGGCCCGCCGGCCGGAGCGAGAGCGCCGCGCGGGGCCCGACGGCGGTGATCCGGCCATCCTGGAGACGGACGGCCCAGCCCTCCTGGACGGCGCCGGCCGCGTAGCAGCGCTCGGGAACGAGCAGCAACGGTCAGCCGCGTCCTGGGCGCGCTCCCCCGCCGGCCGAGGGGGGGCGGCGACCGCCCGTCCGGGTCAGCGGCGCCGGCGCGAGCGTGTCCGGCGGGGACGGCTCGCCAGGCGCGTGATGAAGTCGTCCACCGGAATGGCCGGCATCGTCATCATCTGGACCGAGCCCCTGGCGCCGAGCTCGACGGAGATCCGGGAGACGGTCTCGTTGTCCGGCGCTTCCAGCACCGTGACGAAGTCGTAGGGCCCGAGGACGGCGTACTGGGCGATCACCCGAGCCCCCATCCGGCCCACCTCCGCGTTGACCTTCCGGATGGAGCCGGGCAGCTTCCGGAGCACCTGACGACCCGTCTCGGACAGCGAAGACAGCATGATGTAGAGCGGCATGGGACCCTCCGAGTCGGCGGCACCCGATCCTGGCGCCCTGAGGATCGCAGTATAACGCACCCCCGTATACTGATGGTATGCAGCTCAGGGGATGGGAGCTGACCCGGGCGAGTCGAATCGTCATCATCCTACTCGTCGTCCAGCACCTCGGGCTGGCCCAGGTTCGCACGTCCGCGCTCGTGACCTCCGTGGGGCCCGGTCCCCCAGGTCCCATGGAGAGGTCGCCGTCCATCGCCGCACTCGACGCCGACCTTCCGCGCTCGATCCTGGCCGTCACCGATTGCCAGACGAGCGCGGCGATCAGCGAGCATTGCTCCGGGCCGATCCCGCCCGATTCGCTTCCCCTCCCCCGCCGGCTGCCGCGGGCGCCGCCCGCAGCCTGAGCTCCGCAAGGGAGGCCGATATGAAGGTCAGCCGGGACACGATCGAGATCCGAACGGAAGAGAACCAGCAATTCCTCGACGCCACGAAGCAGATCCAGGACGCCGTGCGCCGTTCCGGCATCCGGAACGGCACGCTCCTGATCAACTCGCTCCACACGACGATCGCCCTCTTCGTGAACGAGTTCCAGTCCGCGCTCCTCGACGACCTGGGCGCGGTGCTCCAGAAGCTGATCCCGCGACGCGATGGGTATTCCCACGACGACCCGCGCTACTCGGACTGCGACCGGGCGAACGCTCACGCTCACCTGCGCGCGACGCTGCTGGGGCGCCCGGTCGCCCTGGCCGTGGCCGACGGGGAGATCCTGCTCGGCCAGTACCAGAGCATCATCGTGGCCGAGCTCGACGGACCGCGCGAGCGGAGGCTCCAGCTCCAGATCGTCGGGGAGTGACTCACGCGGCCGCAGGGCCGCGAAACTTGACAGGTCCTCGCGGGGCGGCCCAAGATGGCGCCGTGCTTCGCCGACGGCGGCGCGGGAGCGTGGGCGCGCCTCACCAGTCCGGTTTCGGACTGGTGGAGATCCTCGTCGTCGCCGTCGTCCTCGCCATCGTCGGCGCGTTCCTCTACCAGTACTTCCTCTCCACGGCGAAGACGGTCGAGACCATCCAGCAGCAGAAGCCCCTGTCCGCGGCGCGGCTCGCCGCCGACCGCGCGACCGTGGCCTCCATCCGGACGTCCCTCCAGCTCTACTTCGGGCAGCACGCAAAGTACCCAGCGAGCAAGGACGTGGTCGCCGCGCTCCTGAACCCGCCGCCCTCGTTCCAATGCGAGGGGAACGACTTCCGGTACGACCCGGAGAACGGCCAGGTCACGCTCGTCATCGACGACGCGGCCCGCTGCTAGCGCGGATCGGCCGGGCGCCGACGACCCGAACGCCGGGCGGAGCGGAGCTACCCGAGGACGCCGGGGAGGGCGTCGAGGCCGAGGTCGCTGAGGCGCTCCCGGGTCGGCACGCCGTCGGCGCTCCAGCCGCGCAAGGCGTAGTAGGCGTCGAGCATCCCCGAGAGCTCGTCGGGCGGGCAGTGCATGCCCGCCGACGGCCCGTCCGGGATGGGCTCGTGCATCACCTTCCACGGGAGCACGTCGTCCTTCCGCCGGACACCCTCCCGGACGTTGAAGAGCCGCTCCAGGTTGACGATCCGCTCGCCGATGCGCTCGAGCTCGGCGACGTCGACCGTCCACCCGGTGACCGCGGAGAGGAGCCCCGCATAGGCGTCGTTCAGGAAGACGCCGAAGCCGCGCTCCGACGTGAAGCGGCACATCACCAGGCTGTCGTCCACGGCGGTGAAGTGCTGGCTCTTCGCGGCGAAGGCGGGCTTGTCGTCGGTCGAGCGACGGTCGAACCCCGGAGCGTACTGAGGCGTGGGGCGGGTGTCGTGGTGGCTCCCGCCGCGGGTCGCCGTCGCGTAGCCGATCGACATCCCCTTCAGCGCGCGGGCCGAGTGGGCCGGCAGCTCGAGCCCCTTGACCGCGTAGGGCAGGCGCTCGGCCCCCCGGCCGATCTCGCGGGCGAGCCGCGAGGAGCCCTCGGCGAGCCGGTCGCCGAATCCCTCGCGGCGCGCGGTCTGCTCGAGCAGGCGAATCATGCCCGCGTGATCCGCCCAGCCGAACGGCACGCCGACGTCCGCGGGGCTCAAGAGCCCGCGCTCGAGGCACTCCGCCACGAAGGCCAGCGTCACGCCCATCGAGATCGAGTCGAGCCCCAGCAGATCGCACAGGATGTTCGCCTGCACGATGCTGGGGGCGTTCGCGTTGCCGAGCATCGAGCCGAAGGCGAAGAGGGTCTCGTACTCGGGCATCTTCCCCCGGACGCCGCCGTAGCCCGGAACGTCGGCCGGGATCGCGAAGTGCTTGCCGCACGCGACCGGGCATTTCAGGCACGTGGTGTCCCGGTCGTGGTAGTGCTCCTTCAGCGAGCGCCCGTCGATCACCTCCCAGTCCGCGTACGTCTCCTGCCTGAGGTTGTACGCGCCGAGGGCGCCGATCGCGTTGATGGGCCCGGTCAGGAACGGGGTGCCGAAGGTGGTGAGGTTCGCGGTGCCCTTCTTCATGGGCTCGCGCGTCTCGTCGATGAGCTGCTTGAGGCGCGCGGGATCGGCCACCGCGGTCTTGCGGCTCCCCTTGACGCACACCGCCTTCAGCTGCTTCGACCCCCACACGGCGCCGATCCCGCCGCGGCCGGCGACGCCCTCGCGGTTCTTCCAGTAGTGGGCGAGACACGCGAAGCGGACGCGATGCTCGCCGGCGGGGCCGATGGCCAGCACGTCGGCGTCGGCGCCGTCGGCGGCCTGGATCGCCTCCACGGTGTCCCTGGTGGTCCGCCCCCAGAGGCCCCGCGCGTCCCGGACGGTCGCCCCGCTCTCGTCCACCGCGAGGTAGACCGGGTGCTCCGAGCGTCCCGTCACGACGACGGCATCGAAGCCCGTCCGCTTGAGCGTCGCGGGGAACCGGCCGCCGAACGTGGAGTCGAAGAAGAGATTCGTGAGGGGCGACTTCGTGGCGGCGCACGCCCGGCTGTTCCCCGGAACCAGGGTGTCCGTGATCGGCCCCACGGCCAGGGCGACGGCGTTGGCCGGGTCGAACGCGTCGATCCCGGGGGGCACGGCCTCCCATAGCAGCCGGGCGGCCAGCCCGTTGCCTCCGATGAACATCCGGGCCGTCCGCTCGTCGAGGGCGCGGACCTCGCTCCGCCCGCTGGTGAGGTCCACGTGGAGCGTCCGCCCGCCGTACCCGGTCATCGCTCTCGCGATTCTCTGCGGAGATGCCGAAGCCGCGTCACGACGAAGGCCACGCGCCCCACACACCGACGCCCAGTTGCGAGGCCGTCTTGCGCAGGCGGACGTCGACCGTTGCCAGCGGCGCCCCTCGCTCCGCTGAGAGGGCAAGGTAGACACAATCGTAGACAGGGTGGCCGAGCTCGGCCGCCAGTCCAGTCGCCCTCGTCAGAAGCTTCACCGTGGGTGCCAGCAGGATGTCCAGGGCCAGCAGATTCACCACGGCCTGATCGAGGTCCTGACGGGTCATGTCCCGTCGCCGCACCTTGCGCCACCAGGCGTTGGCAGCCTCGACGGGCATGATATCGGGTGCGATCAGCCCGAGCTCCGCCTCCATCAGGCTCTCTGCAATCCCTGAGTCGGGCTCGCGAGAGAACCACTGCACGGCGACCGACGCGTCGACGACCACCGAAGTGGCGGAAGGGGGACGTCGGCGCCCAGCCCGCGGACCGGTCAACGCGACCGGTCTCTGCGGATGAGGTCGACGGCACGCGTACGGTTGGGCCGCTGCCGCGCCCGGATAGCCCGCGCCCGGATCACGATCTCCTGGCGAGTCACGCGGGCCGCCTCGGCCAGGATCCGCCGAGCCTCCTCCTCCAGCGACACACCCTTCAGCCGGGCCCGCAAGCGGAGGCGCTCCGCGACCTGATCGTCCAGGTTCCTGATGACCATGCTGGCCACGGAACCATCCTAGATCGGGTGACTGATAGCGTCAACTGATATCGTGGAGACGGGCAATCCTCCTCTGGTCCTAGTCCATCACTACGATGGCACGCCCGGTGATCTGCCCGCGATCCAGCGTGCGGTACGCCTCGTCCGCCTGGTCCAGGCGGTAGCGGCGGGAGATGGGCTGGGTCACGCTGATCCGCCCGGCGGCGGCCAGCGTCACGATCTCCGGCATGTCCCCGCGCACGCGGGCTCCGTAGGAGCCCTGCAGCCGGATCCCGCGCCGGACGAGGTGGGTGATCTCGATTGGGGCGGGCGTGGCGCCGGCCGCGATGCCGATGACGACGACGCGGCCGCCGTCCCGCGCCATCTTGAAGGCCGCGGTCACGGTCTCGGGGCGCCCCAGCGCCTCGAAGGCGACGTCGACCCCCTCGCCGCCGGTCAGGCGCCGCACCTCGGCGACGGCGTCCCCGGCGCTCGCGTCGACGCCGTCCGTCGCGCCGAGCCGCCGCGCCGCATCGAGCTTCTCCGCTCGCACGTCGACCGCGATGATCCGGGTCGCGCCGAAGAGCCGGGCCAGCTGGATCACGTTCGACCCGACGCCCCCGGTCCCGACGACCGCCACCGTCTCGGCGGCCCGGAGCGCCGCCTGGTGCTTGACGGCGCCGTACGCGGTCATGATGGCGCACCCGAGGATGCAGGAGTCCTCGAGCGGGAGCGCCTCCGGCAGGCGGAAGACGTCGGTGGCCGGAACGACGCAGTACTCGGCCAGGCCCGCCATGCTGTACATCGCCAGCGGCGTGCCGTCGGCGCGGCGCAGCCGGCTCTCGCCGTCGTAGAGGACGCCCTTCAGGCGGTTCAGGGCGAAGAACGTCTCGCAGAGGTCGTCGCGCCCGACCGCGCAGAAGCGACAGCGATTGCACGGCATGATGAAGGACGACACCACCGGGATGCCGCGCTCGATCCCCGCGACGCCCGGCCCGACCGCCTCGACCACGCCGGACACCTCGTGACCGAGCACGGCCGGAAGGGGGAACTTCACCTCTCCCTTCACGACGTGGAGGTCGGTGTGGCACACACCGCACGCCCGGACCCGGATGAGGACCTCTCCGCCCCGGGGCTCGGGCACGGGGATGTCCTCGATCTGGAGCGGGGCCCCGACCGCGGGCAGCACGGCAGCCTTCATGGACGGCGCCTCCTCCTGTGGGCCTCGCCTCCCCCGGCGGGGCAGCGAGGAGTCGTGACCCCATGCGCTTCCGAGCCGGCGCGTTGCCGGCGCCATGCGTCGGGACGACAGGACCCTAGCGCGCCAGGCGGTGCGGGTGCAAGGCCGCCGCGGGCCATTGCCGCTCGACACGGCCGGCATCACCGAGCTGAGCTTGACACCCCCGAAGGCGCCGTGGTGCAATGCGGCCACCCCCCCGGCCCGGCTCGGGCACGGTGAGCGCTGTCCACAGGTTCCTGACGCAAGGAGGACACCACATGGAGCAAGTCACCCGACGAGACCTCATGAAGCGCCTGGGCGTTACGATCGGTGCCGCCGCGGCCGGCGCGGGCTCACTCGTGACACCGAGGGCCGCCGAGGCCCAGCCGAAGTTCGCGCCGAAGGGCAACATCCCGAGCACCCCGTACAAGACGGGCCACATGACGTTCTTCACCGGCCCGGCCGCCGTGCTCGGCGAGCAGTCCTACAAGGGCCACATCCTCGCCGCGGAAGAGATCAACAAGGACGGGGGGCTCCTCGGCAAGCGCCAGATCGAGACGCTGAAGGCCGACGAGGCGGCCGGCACCGATGCCAACGTCAAGGAGCTCCGCCGGATGAAGCTGTCGGAGAAGATCGACTGCTTCACGGGCGTGATCTCGAGCGGGAACACGCCCGCCCTCGGCCCCGTCGCCGAGGAGGTCAAGTGCCTGACCGTCTTCACCGACGGTTGCACGGACTTCCTGTTCGAGAAGGCGGTCCCGAACCCGCACTACGTCTTCCGGCTGACGAACATCCAGTCGGCGGACGGCGCGATGGCCGCGATCGCCGCCTCCCAGGCATGGCCCGAGGTCCGGAAGATCGCCCACCTCCACCCCGACTACTCCTACGGCCGCAACGCGTTCGACCACTTCAACGTCGTGCTGAAGAAGCTCACCCCGGGCAAGCTCGACGTCGTATCGGAGGCGTGGCCGAAGCTCGGAACCACCGAGTTCACGGCGCACATCACGAAGACGATCTCCGCCAAGCCGGACCTCCTGTTCGTCTCGGTGTGGGGCGGCGACTACATCGCCTTCTACAAGCAGGCCCTCCGCTACGACCTGTTCAAGAAGATGAAGGTGGCGACGACCCTCGCCTTCGGCGTCGCGCCGCACGCGCTCGGCAAGGACCACCCGGAGGGGATCGTGGCGGGCGTCCACGCCAACTACCACTTCCTCTACCCGCCCGGGAATCGATGGCTGCCGAACGCCGTGTTCGTCAAGAAGTTCCACGACCGCTGGAAGGAGTATCCGAACTTCGAGGCGGAGGGCGCGTACACCGCGCTCCACATGCTGAGGATCGCGATCGAGAAGGCCAACCGCCTGGTCGGCGGCTGGCCGGACGAGGACGCGATCATCGCCATGCTGGAAGGTCTCTCCTGGGAGTCTCCGGGCGGCTACGTGCACATCCGGACCGACAACCACCAGGGCTACAAGGACGCGATCACGGGATTCCTCCTGAACTCCCCGGACTATCCGTTCCCGGTCCTCGACCCCAAGCGCGTCATCGAGGTGCCGATCCGCAGCATCACGGCGCCCCCGGGTTACCCGAAGGGCGAGCCGACGACGACCTTCAAGTGGATCGAGGAGACCTGGCCGCAGGCGACCGCCTGAGTCTTTCGACCCTGGCGACCCCGGCGACCCCGGGCCCCGGCGGGTGGCGGTTCGCGCCCGCCGGGGCGCCTTTCCCCCCGGCCAGGACCCGCGAGCCGAGCGAGGCAAGGAGCGCATCCGCCCCGTCATGAGATCGCGTCTGCGCCGTGCCTCGGTGGCCATCGCGGCGCTCGCCGTGTCGCTGGCGGGAGCCGCCGTCACCCGCGCGGGCCACGAGTTCCCCTTCTACCCGTCCTACTACCCGCAGGAGATCACGGTCTCGGTCATGCCGCCGCAGGCGGCGGCGGCCAAGCTGACGGACGCGTCGGTTCACGCGTACGTGGGCGCCGACCCGTTCGAGGGTGGCGCGGCGCCGGCCAGCGTGGCGCGCGTGGAGTCGCTCGGGGCGTACGTCCTCGTCACGCTCGACGCCGCGGCCCCGTTCTTCGCCGACCCCGCGCGGCGGTGCCGCGCCGGCCGCGCGGTGGCGGACCTCCTCGCGTGGGGCCCCGGCGCCCGGCGGCATCCCTACCCCGTGACGCCGTATCACCCCGACTACCTCCAGCACGCCGATCTCGCGGGGGCGGCCGAGGCGTCCGGCCCGGTTGCGTGGGACGGCAGCCCGCTCCGCATCCGCGCGATGGACCCGGCGGCCGAGGCGCTCGTCCCGGCCGCCCACCGCGCCGCCGGACGATGGGACGCGACGGTCGAGACCCGCGACGTCGCCGCGCTCTGGACCGCCGCCGCCGTCACGCCCAACGGCGGCGTGGGCCCGCCCTGGCTCAAGACCGGCTGGTCGCACGCCTACCGCGTGCTTCGCGACACGATCGTGGACTCGGCGGCGCGGCAGCGCGCGGACGCGCTACACGAGCGTCTCGCGAGCGCCGGCGTCGGTCCGGCGGTGGAGCGGCTCAACCTGGAGCGGCGTCTCGTGTCGACGCTCCGCACGAGCTGCGAGCGGAGCGTCGCGGGATACACGCTCCGCGCCGAGCCTCTCAACGTCGACTACTCGAGCGGCGTCGAGAACGTCGCGCACGACGCCCAGGCCGGGCTCGACTCCGCGATCTTCCCGCGGACCGTCAAGCTGAAGGACTTCCCCTGGAACGGCTGGCTGACGCTGGGCGTCCCGGGCCGTCCCCTGGGCGCGTGGAATCCCGTCGCGGGCTTCACGGATCCCACGGGCCGGCTCGTCTGGCTCGCGCTCGGCGACCCGGCTTTTCTTCCCTCGCCCCACGGAAGCGGCTGGGTCCCGAACCGGCTGGTGGTCGCGGAGTCCGAGCTCGGCGCGCCGACGCTCCCCGTGCCCGACGACGCGCTGGCACCGGCGCCAGGGACCGGGGCCTGGCAGAAGGTCGGCGCGGGCCGCCGGGCCGGCGCCCGCGTGCTGTACCGCGTCCTCGGCTCGCGCTTTCACGACGGGACGACGCTCCAGGCCGCGGACCTCCTGCACGCGCTCGGCTTCGCGTGGCGCGTGAAGGAGCCGACGGTCGGCCGCGCGACGGCCCGGCTGCGCGAGGGCCTCGTCGGGCTGCGCGTCCTCCGCGTCGAGACCGACGTGCTCGCGTTCGGGGACGACAAGCTCACCTACGAGGTGCCGATCGTCGAGGTCTACGTCGCCCGACAGGGCGGCCCTCCCGAGGAGGCAGCCCTGACAGTCCCCCCCTGGACCACCGTCCCGTGGCACTTGCTCGCGCTCATCGAGGAGGCAGCCGGCCGGGGCCTGGCGGCGTTCTCCCGCGAGGCCGCGGAGGCGCGCGGTCTGCCGTGGCTCGACCTCGTCCGGGACGCGGGTCTCGCGCCGGCGCTTCGAGCGCTGCTCGACGAGCTCGAGCAAAAGGGTCACGTGCCGCCGGGGCTGGCCGGCCTCGTCACGCCCGACGAGGCGCGGGCGCGCTGGGCGGCGCTCCGCGCCTATCGCGACGCCGCGGGCCACCTCCTGGTGACCAACGGCCCGTATCGCCTGGTCGAGTGGAGTGAGGCGAAGACGGTGCTCCAGGTGTTCCGCGATCTCTCGTATCCGCGCGGCGTCGGCGTCTTCAACAGCCACGCGACCCCGCTCCGCGCCCACGTCACCGCCGCCGAGGTGCGCGGAGACACGCTCGTCGCGCGCGGCGACGTGGAGCGCGTGGAGCGGTTCGGGCGGGAGCAGCGGATCGTCCGCGAGCCCTTCGTGAAGCGGGTCGTGGAGCAGGACCGCCGGAGCCTGCCGGTCGGCCACTACGTCGCGGTCGGGCCGGACGGGGAGGTGGCCGCCACCGGGGCGATGCCCGCGGTCGATCCGGGCGACTTCACGGTCGACCTCCGCTCTCTGACCGCGCCTGGCCGGTACGTACTCCTGGTGGCCCTCACGGTCGACGACAACCGCACCAACCTGCCCGTGACGGTGATTCCGTGGACACGCTAGTCATCCAGATCCTGAACTCGCTCTTCTACGCGTCCATCCTGTTTCTCATCTCGTGCGGATTGACCCTCGTCTACGGGGTCATGCGCATCGTCAACATGGCGCACGGCAACCTCTACGCGGTCGGCGCGTACGTGGCGGCCTGGGTGATCGGGCTCGTCGCCGGGACCGTCCCGGCGGCGGCGCTGTTCCTGCTTCTGCTGGTCGGAGCGGGAGCGGCGGGCCTGGCCGGCGCGATCCTCGAGCCGACGATGCTGCGCCCGCTCTACCGGCGGCCCGAGGAGTACCAGCTCCTCATCACCTTCGGTCTCCTCCTGATCCTGGAGGATCTCCTCCGGCTCGTGTGGGGTCCCCATCCGCTGACCGACAGCACGCTCTCGGACGCCCTCGGCAGCATCACCATCCTGGGCGCCACCTACCCCGGCTACAACATCTTCGTCATCGTGATCGGCGCCGTCGCCGCCGCCGCGCTCTGGGCGTTCGTCTACAAGACGCGCTTCGGCATCATGCTCCGGGCGACCTCCCAGGACATGCGCATGGCGTCGGCGCTCGGGATCAACGTCAAGCGCGTGTACATCCAGGCGTTCACGCTCGGGTGCTTCATGGCGGGCCTGGGCGGCGCCGTGGTCATGCCCATCTCCGGTGCGGTGCTCGGAATGGGGGTTGACGCGCTGATCCTGGCGTTCGTCGTCGTGGTCATCGGCGGCCTCGGGTCGCTGGAAGGCGCGCTCGCCGGCGCCGTGATCGTGGGCGCGATCCGAACGCTGGGTATCACGTACTTCGCGGAGATCGAGCTGGCGATTCTCTATCTCATCGCGGCGGTCGTCCTGTTCATCCGGCCCGCTGGCCTCTTCGGACGCGCATGAGCCTCCCCGGGTCGATCGCGTCCGCCGGCCAGGCCCTGGTCACCCCGCGCCGCCTCGGCGCAGTGGCCTCCGGCTTGGCGGTGCTCCTCGCGCTTCCCTGGGTCCTCCCGCCCTTCGAGACGATGCAGGTGTCCTACGGACTCGTCTTCGGGATCGCAGCGCTGGGCTTCAACCTGCTGCTCGGGTACACCGGACTCCTGTCCTTCGGCCACTCCGCGTTCTTCGGCACCGGTGCCTACGCCGCTGCGTTTCTGGTGAAGTACGGGGGAATCCGCTCGATGGAGGCGTTCATCGTGGCGGGCGTCCTGGCCTCGCTCCTGGTGGCCGCGCTTTTCGGCGCGGTGTGCGTGCGGTACACCCGGATCTTCTTCGGCATCCTCGCCCTGGCTCTCTCCCAGGTCCTCTGGAGCCTCGCCCTGAAGCTCTTCTGGGTCACCGGCGGGAGCGACGGGCTACGGGTTCCGACCCCCACCCTGCTCGGCGGCATCATCACCGACACGCTCGGCGCGTCCACGGACAAGACGGCGTTCCTGGCCCACCGCTACTACTACTACGTCCTGGTCCTCTTCGTCATCTCGACGGCCGCCATGTGGGTGATCGTCCACTCGCCGTTCGGGAAAGCGCTCCAGGCGATCCGCGACAACGAGGTGCGCGCGGAGTTCGTCGGGGTCCAGGTCCGGCGATATCGCTACGTCGCGTTCCTGGTCTCCGGCGCGTTCACCGGCCTGGCCGGAGCGCTGTGGGTCCCGCTGAACGGGCTGACGACGCCGGACGTGCTCTACTGGACCTTCTCCGGCCGGATCGTGTTCATGGCCGTGCTGGGAGGGTTCCGTACCTTCTGGGGCCCGATCGTCGGGGCGTTCGCGTACAACTACCTCGAGGTGTGGGCGGTCGGCACGACGGTCTACTGGCAGCTGGTCCTCGGGATCATCCTCGTGGCGCTGGTCCTCGCCATGCCAACCGGCCTCGTGGGAACCGCCGGCCAGCTTTGGGCGCGGCTCAGGCGGAGCGGCCGGTCATGAGCCTCCTCGAGGTCCGCAACGTCAGCAAGGCGTTCGGCTCGAACACGGCCGTCGACGACGTCACGCTGACGATCCAGAGGGGCGAGTTCCTGGGCCTGATCGGCTCGAACGGGGCCGGCAAGACCACGCTCGTGAACCTGATCAGCGGGTTCTTCCTGGCCGACCGCGGCGCGCTGGCGTTCGACGGGCGCGACATCACGCGCCAGTCCATCAACGATCGGATCCGCGTGGGGATCGCCCGCAGCTTTCAGCTCGTCAACCTGTTCGACCAGCTGACGGTGCTCGACAACGTCGCCCTCACGATCTTCGCGCGCCAGGGTAAGACGCGGCGTCTGTGGGCGCTCTCCGATCGGGACGGGGCAGTCCGGGACGAGGCCATGGCCGTGCTCGGCCAGTTCGCCCTGGAGAGCAAGGCACGCATGCTGGCCGGAGGCATCTCCCAGGGAGAGCGCAAGCTCCTCGACGTCGCGGTCGCCTATGCCCTCCGCCCGAAGCTCCTGTTCCTCGACGAGCCGACGAGCGGCGTCAGCACGCGGGAGAAGGCGCCGATCATGGACATCATCACCGCGGTGGTGCGCGGTGAGGGCATCACCGCCGTCGTGATCGAGCACGACATGGACATCGTGTTCCGTTACTCGGACCGCATCGTCGCCATGCACCAGGGCGCCATCCTCGCCTCCGGCACGCCCGACGAGATCCGGCGCAACGAGCAGGTCTCCATGACGCTCCTCGGCACGCATGCGAACCACGAGGGATAGCGCGTGACCCCCGGACAGAGCCCGCCCGCCGCCGGGCAGGGGGATGCCCTCGAGCTCGATGGCATCCACACGTATCGCGGCGCGGCGCACGTCCTCCAGGGCGTCTCCCTCCGCGTCGGCCCGGGCGAGGCGGTGTGCCTCGTGGGCCGGAACGGGGCCGGCAAGACCACGACCATCGAGAGCGCCATGGGCCTCCTCAGCGTGCGAGCCGGCCGGGTCACGCTCCAGGGCCGGGACATCACTCGCCTCCCGACCCACGAGCGGGCGCGGCTCGGGATCGGTTACGCCCCCGAGGACGCCGGCATCTTCCCGGACCTGACGGTGGCCGAGAACTTCGAGATCAGCCGGACGCTGGCCGGAGGACGCCGAGGAAGTGCCGCCGCCGGTCAGGCGACGGACGAGCGGGTCCTCGCCCTCTTCCCCGAGGTCCGCCAGTTCCTGGAGCGGCGGGGGCTGAACCTCTCCGGCGGGCAGAAGAAGATGGTCGCGATCGCCCGCGCCCTCACGCTCTCGCCGTCCATCCTCCTGCTGGACGAGCCCTTCGAGGGACTCGCGCCCGTCGTCGTGAGCCGCTTCATCGAGGCGACGCGGCGGATCAAGGAGATGGGGGTCTCGCTCCTGATCGCCGAGTCGAACCTCGCGACGGCGAGCCGGATCGCCGATCGCCTCTACGCCATCGACCGCGGCGAGATCATCTTCCACGGCGACCCGTCGTCCGCGCTGGCCAACGCGGAGGTCATGCGCACGCTCCGCGGGTAAGCTCGCACGGGAGCGAGCGGTGCCGAGCGGGAGCCGCTGCCAGGCGGGGGAATGGGATCGGCCGATGCGACACCCCGCCCGATCTTGGTGGCGCGTGATCACCCTCCTGCTCCTGCTTCTCCTGACCGGGGTCCCTGCCGACGTCCTCGCCCAGGGCGCGGGTTCTCCGGGTCCCCCCCTGAGCGCCGAGGAGGAGGCGAGCCTCCAGGAGATCCGCGACTTCGTCGAGGCCGCCGCCCAGCGCTACCGGATGGTGGCGCCGCTCGAGGTGTCGGTGGCGTCGTGGGTCGGAACCGGCTCCCTGCCTCAGTACGCGTCGGCTCCGGCGGTCTACGCGCGCGGAGCGCTCTATCTGAACCGCCGGCTGCTGCGGGCCTCGAACCGAGACCTCGTGATCGCGCAGTCCCTCGCCCACGAGATGCTCCGGGCGCCGAGCAAGGCGACCACGCTCGCCGACCGGGAGCGCGAGCGGGCCCAGCTGGGTCTCGACGCCAACGCCCGGGCGGTCGACATTCTCGTCCAGGTCAAGGGAATGTCGGAGGAAGCGGCGGTGGAGAGCATGTACACGTGGCTCCTGGCCATTCACCGCACGGCCGGCGCCGGAAGCCGCCCGCGGGATTCCGGGGTCAGCGCGTGCGACGAGATCGCGGATCTCCTGCGCCGGCACCCGGGCCTGAGGGAGCGCTACGCGGGCCGCGAATGCGCCCCGGCGTGATCGGCGGGATCGAGAAGGCGCGGCTCACGCTCGCGCCGGGCTGGTTGACCCTCGTCCCGCTCCCCGCGTAGCGGCCGGGCGGGTGGCCTCGCCGGTCCGCCAGGCGAGGTACAGGACGGCCGCCGCGAGGGCGACGAAGACCACCGCGGTCGTCACCCGGGACAGGCTCGCCAGGAACGCGAGCGTCCCGCTCGACAGGCCCGCGAACGCGAGCCCGACGACCGGGATCACCGGCGCGCCGCAACCCATGACGCTGCACGGTCCCGTCGAGAGCCCGACGACGCTCGTCAGCATCCCGGCGACGCCCCCGCGCGCGGTGGCCGAGGCGCCCCCACTCGACGCGGCGGCCGTCTCGCGCCGGCGCGCGAGGAGCGCGAAGTAGGCGCCGAAGAGCCCGGCCAGCAGAAAGATGCGCACGAGGTCGGTGACGTCCACCGCGAAGCCCCAGTCGATCCCTCCGTACGGGCTGTCGGACGAGAACCAGAAGAGCGCGAGGTCGGGCAGCTTCTCGAGCTTCTGGGCGAAGGGGATCGTCGGCGACAGGACATACTCGGGCAGGCGCTTGAGCCAGGGGTTGACGGTGAAGTAGTCCACCGGACTGCGCGCCAGGGACAGGACCGCCGGCGGTCCCAGGATGGACAGCGCCACCACCGCCGCCGCGACGACCAGGAACACGCGCCAGTGCCCCCGGATCGCCCGGTAGATCCCCCGCGCCACACGCCCAAGATGCGTCCCGATCATCCCTGGCACCCCTGGTCGGCCCGCGCGGCCCCGCCACGGCGGACGACGCGTCTCCGCGGCTGCATGGTAGCGGCGGGCCAGGATCGCTGGCAAGCTGGCCGGGTGCGAGGCCTCGCCCCTCTGTCGGTCCTCGTCACCCTGATTCTGACGGCGCCAATCCCGTCGGCCCGGGCCGCCGGGCCCGTGGGCCCGCGGATGGTCCAGGTCCCGCCCGGGTCCGCGGAAGCCCCGCGTGTCATGTCCTTTGCGTGGACCCTCTACCCGAGGATGTGGGCCGAGTTGGATCTGCGCCTGGCGGCGGGCGCCGAGGCGGTCGCGGAGATCACGGCGGAAGGGGGCGACGTGAGCTGGAACCTTCATTCCCACCCTCCCGACGCGTCCCCGACGGCGTTCGTGATGCTCGCGCAGGGCGTGGCCTCCCGGGCGACCGTCCGCTGCGCGCCCGATGCGCCCGGCCAGTACTCCTACCTCTTCGGCAACGACCGGAACCCGGGGCCGGTCCGCGTCCGCATCGAGCTCACGCTCACCGGCGAGGGCCGACTTGAGGCCGTCAAGCCCTAGCCGGGGTCAGACCCCGACTTTGACTTCCGACTCCTCGCCCGCGCGAAACGGCGAGAAGAGTCAAAAATCAGGGCCTGACCCCGCTCAGGAGGGCGACCAGTCGGGCGGGCGTGACCGGGCCCTCGGTGATTCGCACGCCGAAGGGCGCGAGAGCGTCCTCGATCGCGTTGGCGAGGGCGGCCGGCGGCGAGATGGCGCCACCCTCTCCCACGCCCTTGACCTCGAGCGGGTTCCGGGGCGAGGCGTGCTCGAGGTGGACCGTCTCGATGAAGGGCAGCTCGTCGGCTCGTGGCAACGCGTAGTCCATAAGCGACCCGGTGAGAAGCTGCCCTCCCGCGTCGTACACGATCTCCTCGGCGAGCCCACCGCCCACTCCCTGAGCGACCCCGCCGTGGATCTGCCCGTCCACGAGCAGCGGGTTGATCACGCGGCCGCAGTCGTGGGCGACGACGTAGCGGAGCAAGCGGACGCAGCCCGTCTCGGGGTCGACCTCGACCATCGCCACGTGAACCGCGCTGGCGTAGGTCACGGTGGGCACGCCCTGGTAGGTCGTGACCTCGAAGTCGGGCTCGATCGCTGCGGGGCCCTGGAACGTCGGCAGGCAGGCCTGGACGATCCGCGCGAAGGGCACCGCCCGGCCGGGGCTCCCCCGCACGAAGACCCGGCTCCCCTCGACCGTGAGGTCAGCCTCCGCGGCCTCCAGGAGACGCGCGGCCGCGCGCACGAGCCGCCGCCGCACCTCGCCGGCGGAGGCGTGAACGGCGTTGCCGGCCAGGACCATGCTCCGGCTGGCGAAGGTCCCGATGCCGAACGGAATCGCGTCGGTGTCACCGCCGACGACCGTGACGTCCTCGAGGTCGGCGCCGAGGGAGTCGGCCGCGATCTGGGCGAATACGGTCTCGTGCCCCTGACCCTGAGAGCAGGCCCCGGTCGCCACGACCACCTTCCCCGAGACGTCGAGGCTCACCGTCGCCCCCTCGTACGGGCCGACGCCCGTGCCCTCGACGTACGCGGAGATGCCGACACCCCGGTAGACTCCGCGGGCCCGCAGGTCGGCCTGCTCGGCGCGCGCGGCCTGGTACCCGGCTGCCCCGAGGGCCCGCTCCAGCGCGTCCGGGAAGTCCCCCCCGTCGTACACGAGGGGGTTCCCGTCCCGGTAGAGGAGCCCGACGTCGTAGGGCATCTCGTCGGCGCGCACCAGGTTCCTCCGGCGCAGCTCCGCGGGGTCGAGGCCGAGCTCGCGCGCGAGGAGGTCGAGCATCCGATCCATCACGAACACCGCTTCGGGCCGCCCGGCCCCTCGGTACGGAGCATGGGGCGTCTTGCTGGTCACCACCGACCGCGCCTCGAACGCCGCGCTGGGGATCCGGTACGGCCCCAGCATGTGGCCGACCGTGTTGTACGGCTGCACGATCCCCCAGGGGTTGTACGCGCCCTGGTCGAGCAGGAACCGATCACGGAACGCGAGAATGGTCCCGTCCCGCGTCGCCGCCAGCTCGGCGTCGTGGACCTGCTCGCGCGAGTGCGCGGCGCTCTGGAGGTGCTCGCGCCGTGTCTCGATCCACTTGACGGGCCGCCGGAGCCGCGCCGACACCACCGGGATCAGGACGTCCTCGGGATAGATCGAGCACTTGGTCCCGAACCCGCCCCCCACGTCGGGCGCGACGACACGAAGCTTGCGGGCCGGCAGGCCGAGCGTCTCCCCGAGCGTGCGCTGGAGCCAGTGGGGCACCTGGGTCGAGCCCCACACGGTGAGCCCGTCGCCGGCCGGCGTCGGCTCGGCCAGGACGCCCCGCGGCTCCATCGGGATTCCCGCGTAGCGCGGCACGCGGATCCGCGCCTCGACGCGCACGGGCGCGCTGTCCAGGAGGCGGTCGGGCTCGCCGACCCGGGCCTCGAACGCCACGCTCACGTTGTCGCCCCAGGCCTCGTGGACCAGGGGCGCTCCGGGCGCCAGCCCGTGCTCCACGTCCGTGACCGCCGGCAGGATCTCGTACTCGACCTCCACGAGCTCCAGCGCGTCCTCGGCGGCGTACCGGTCGCTCGCCACCACCACGGCCACCGCCTCGCCGACGTAGCGCACCTTGTCCGCGGCGAGCGCGAGCTGGGGCGCCGCCTTCAGCCGGAAGCCGACACGCTCCTGGAGCGCCGGCGGGGGAACCCCGGCGATCGGGAGCGGCCGGAGCACCGCCGCCAGGTCTTCGTGGGTGAGGCACGCGACGACGGCGGGATGCGCCCGCGCGCGCTCCGGCCGGATCCGGAGGATCCGCGCGTGCGCGTGGGGGCTCCGGAGGATGGCGGCGTGGAGACATCCCGCCACGCGGAGATCGTCGACGTACCGGGCCGATCCGGCGAGGAACCGCGGGTCCTCCCGGCGGCGGACCTCCGCGCCGACGTACTTTCCGCTCACCGGAGAACCCTCGGCCTTCGCCCCGTCGGAGCCCGTGGGCTCATCGGTCGGGAGCCAGGGAGATGACGCGGGCCAGCTCCTCGGAGAACCCCTCGAAGTCCCGGTAGTGGATCGCGTGGATCCCGGCCGCGCGGGCCCCGAGCGCGTTCTCCAGGTTGTCGTCGGTGAACACGACCTCCGGAGGCGCGCATCCGAGCTCCGTCAGGACGCGCTCGAAGATGACCCGTTCCGGCTTGTGAAGGCCCATCTCGGTGGACACGAACGCCCGGTCGAACGGGCGGAACAGTCCCCGCTCGCGGTTGAGCCGCGCGACCGACGGCGCTCGCCGCCCGGCGCTCGCGGAGGCGCGCGGGTGGCAGGCCCAGCGTGGCCGCCGGCTCCGAGACAAGGACGTCGTCGACGGGCGGCTCGAGGATCCCCCCGATGTCGAAGACGACCGCCTTGACCCGCCGGTCTCGGGGCGGCGGCATCCTCAGGCGAAGGCGGGCATGACGTGCTTGGCGATCAGGTCGATCTGCGTCGGGTCGTCGGTCACCGGGCCGAGCACGAGGTACTCGAGCCCCGCCGAGGCCAGGTCAGCGATGCGCGCGTTGATCCGGTCGACGGAGCCGACCATGTAGCATTCCTGCAGGTGCTCCCAGCTCCGATGGGTCCCCATGGCCCGGATGAACGGCGCCCGGGACGCCTCCACCGCCCGCTCGTGCTTCGGCGTCTCCACGAGGTGCGTGAAGTTGCAGTGCCCGAACACCAGGGTCGCAGGGTCTCGCCCCATCCGCACCGCGTGGCGCTGGAGATCCTGCCAGTCCCGCTTGACCCACTCCTGCTTGCCCGAGCAGCGCGAGATCCAGTGGCCCGCGCGCACGATCCGCTCGGCGACGGTCGTGGCGAGCTTCGGCACGTCACGCTCGCCCGGGTCCGGGACGCGCGAGCCGCCCGAGACCCACACCTCCGGCAGCACGGGCGGCCGCGGATCGATCGTCACGTCGTCGAACCGATAGTAGCGGCCGTGGAACGTCGCGTTCGGCCGTGAGAGGAGGAGCTGCACCGCTTCGATCAGCTCGTCGGTCCGTTTCCCCCGCTCCTCGATCCGCGTACCGGTCACCTCGTACTCCCGCGCGTACCACCCCGGCCCCACGCCGAACAGGTACCGGCCCTCTGAGAGGTGACAGAGCGTCGAGATCTCCTTGGCGAGCATGACCGGATGACGCACGGGCAGGACGAGGATGCCCGTCGCCAGCTTCACGCGCGTCGTGAGCGCGGCGGCGTAGGACAGCACGTTGAGGGGCTCGAGCCAGGCGTTCCCGTAGAGGCCGGGCGCCGACAGGAGATGATCGATGACCCACACGTCGATCCCGTGCTCCTCGCACTTCACGATCGAGTCCCGGACCTTCGCCGCGTTCTCCCGGCCGCTCTGCGGGGTCCCGGGGTCGTCCGCCCAGGCGTAGGTCGGGATCCACACTCCGAACTTGAGCTTGCCCATCGCGCGCGCTACCTTTCCGCCCCGTAGCGAAGCTCGAGGGTCGTGCAGCCCCGCGGCACGCGGTAGGGCCCGTGGACCATCCCCGGCGGACGGCACGCGTACATTCCGGCGGTGAACGTCTGCCGCTTCCCGAGATCGACCAGCTCGCCCTCGAGGATCCAGACCTCCTCCCAGAAGTCGTGCGTGATCGTGTCCTTGGTCTCCACGCCGGCGGCGAAGCGGAGGAGCCGGGTGACGTCCCCGGTCTCGGGATCGAGGGCCAGGATCTTCTGCTCGACGCCGGGGCCCCCGGCGCCGCCGGTGGACGACCCGGCGACGGGACCCCACGGGAGCTGATCAGGCGCGAAGAACTCGAGCTCGGGCTTCGGCATGGACGTCTCTCCTTGGGATGGGGGTCACGGCGGCGCCCGCTCAGTATCTAGAGCGTCCCGGGGCGGCGTCAAGTCACCCGCATCCCCACCCGCCATCGGAGGCGTCCCGCGTTGACGCCGCGTCGGCGACGCGGTATGCGTGAGGAACCACGGAGCCGACGACGAGCCACAGGCCGAAGGCCGTCAAGTAAGGAGGAGGCCAGCCATGGCGATCCGCATCACCCGCGTCTACACGCGCACCGGCGACCACGGTGACACGGCGCTGGTCGGCGGCCGGCGGGTGCCGAAGGACGCGCCCCGCATCGAGGCGTACGGCACGGTGGACGAGCTGAACGCCGTCCTCGGGCTCGCGCGCGTCTTCAACGCCGAGCGACTCGAGGAGGGCGAGGGGCACCGGTGGCTCGACGAGACGCTCCGGCGCCTCCAGAACCAGCTGTTCGATCTCGGGTCGGAGTTGGCGACGCCGGACGACGCCGTCTACGAGGGCATGTATCGCGTTGGCCAGGCGGAGGTGACGGAGCTCGAGCAGCTGATCGACCGCTGCCAGGAGGAGCTCGAGCCCCTCAAGTCGTTCGTGCTGCCGGGGGGGGGGCGGGTCGGGGCGTTTCTCCACCAGGCACGGACGGTGTGCCGCCGCGCCGAGCGGGAGATCCTGCGGCTCTCACGCGCGGAGCCTCTCCCCGAGTGGCCGCTCCGCTACGTGAACCGCCTGAGCGACCTCCTGTTCGTGCTCTCCCGGTGGGTCGCTCGGCGCCTGGGAGAGCCGGAGTACCTTTGGGAGCGGGGCCTCCAGGCCCACCGGCGCGGCGGCTAGCGCCGGGCCGGCAGGCCGCGGGCTCCGGCTCCCCGGCGGAGCCGGCTATTCCTGCCGCTGGCGGGGAGCGTCCTTCGACGTGATCAGCTCCGGCATCTGGGACTGATACCCGAGGGCGTCGTCCGCCGTCAGGCCGAACCACTCCGGGACGAGCCCGGCGAGCATGTGGAAGGGCTTCACGAGGACCCAGTCAAGGGCCCGGCCGAACGGGTGCATCACGAACGCGAACGGCCGGAAGATGTGGCCGTAGGCGTTCGGGACCGACTCGGCCCCGACCCACGTGGGATCCGGCAGCTGCGACAGCGTCGGAAGCGACGGGTTGTGGATGTACTTCCCGTCTGGCAGCCCCTGGGACACAAAGTGCCACCCGTCGTCCTTTTCCGACTTCAGATGACTGGCGGAGCAGCCCGACACGATCGCCCCGGCCAGCGCCAGCATGATCAGCTTCTT
Source organism: uncultured Candidatus Rokubacteria bacterium (assembly GCA_963812945.1). Classification (GTDB taxonomy): domain Bacteria; phylum Methylomirabilota; class Methylomirabilia; order Rokubacteriales; family DASRDR01; genus DASRDR01. Next base: position 2,490,133 of record CAWEXD010000008.1, read on the forward strand.
CATGTACCTTGCCCCTCCCCGCCGGACCCCCCGGCTGTCCGTTTTCCAGGCTTCCTGTCCCACCCGCGCGAGACCCCGCCCGGATAACCGGACGCTAGCACGAACCTCAGTCTGACCCCAAGCGATTTCATACAGAGTCCAAATATGTACAAATCGACCCCCTCTGGGTAGACTTGGACCCAGCGGAACCTACTCCCTGACCACGGAGGCTCGGTGGCACCCGACGCAGGCCCATTTCTCGGCCGGCTGAAGGGCTGGCTCGCAAGGGCCGGGCTCGGATCTGCGCGCCACTGGGAGAATCCGTCCGCGGCTCCACAGCAGGTCGCGGATCCCGCCAAGACGGGGGAGCGGTGGGACGAGATCCTTCGGGTCCAGGAGCTGACGCTCAGTCTCCTCTCGAGCAAGGTCACCCCCGATGAGCTGTTCCGGCACGTCGTGGACGGGGCAGCCGACTCCCTGAGCGCCGACGAGGCGTCGCTGATGCTGGTGGAGGCCGACGAGCTGCGGGTCGCCTCCTCGACTCGCACCCGGGCCGGCGAGGCCGAGACCTGGCAGCAGCGCTCGCGACTGGGCGAGGGCGTCGCGGGCTGGGTGGCGCAGACCGGCAGTCCGGTGCTCCTCAGCGAAGGCGACGACCTCTCACGGTTCCCGAACCTCGCGCCAAAGGGCGGCCGGATCCAGTCCGCCGTGTCGGTGCCGCTCGAGGTCGGCGGCCGCGTCGTCGGAGTCCTCAACGCGAACCGCCTGGGGGGCCCGCGCTTCACCTCGAGCGACCTCGCGGTGCTGCGTCTGTTCGCCAGCACGGCCGCGCTCGCCATCGACCAGGCCAGCCTGCTCCAGCGCGCCCAGGCGCGCACGCGAGCCGTCGAGGCGCTCCTGGCCGTCGTCGACGCGTTCGTGACGGGCGCCGAGCCGGCACGCGCGCTCCACGCCGTGATGCCGCGGCTCGCGACGGCCTTCCGTCCCACGCAAGCCCTGGCCTTCCTCGGGCCCGGCGCCGAGCGGACGGCGCTCCCGGCCGTCGCCGGATGGGACACCGGTCCCCTCGACCAGGGGGCCCTCGAAGGGACGGCGATCGGGCTCACCGACGAGTTCGCCCGCCTGCTCGAGCGCGGCCAGCCCGCATGGGTCGCGAGCATCCCCCTGACCGGTGCACCCGCCTGGCTCCGCCACACGGCGGCGCCATGGCTGATGCTCCCGATCCGGGCCGGTGAGGCGAGCCCACGCTGTCTCCTGGCGTTCACCTGGGACGAGCCCGGGTTCGAGCTGCCCTCCGAGGAGCTCCGGGTCCTGGAGGGCCTGGCGGGCCAGATCGGAGTGGCGCTCGCGCGCGAGGACCGGGCCGCGGTGGTCGGTGCCCTCCAGGAGCAGGTCACCCAGGTCCGCGGCCATCTCATCGAGGTCGAGCGCCTCGCGACGATCGGCCAGAGCATGGCGGGCCTGGTCCACGACATCAACGCCCCGCTCACGGCGGCAATGACGCTGGCCCAGATGATCCAGTCCGATCCGGCCGCCGATGGCACGAGCCGCGAGCGGTCCGGGCAGATCATCATCGCCTCGCAGCGGGCCCAGCGGCTGGTCCGTGAGCTCCTGACCATGGCCAAGCCACGCCCGCCGACGTTCGAGGCCCTGGACCTGAACGCGCTCGTCAAGCAGACGATGGACCTGGGGCGGCCGCAGTGCTCCGTGGCCGGGATCAAGCTCGTCTCCGACTTCCAGGCCGACCTGCCCCGGGCCACGGCGGACCCGCATCGCCTCGGTCAGGTGCTGATGAACCTGCTCGCGAACGCGCGGCAGGCGATGGAGGCCGCCGAGAAGGGCACGACCCTCGTCGTGCGGACCCGCGAGCGCGGGGACATCGTGGAGATCCGGATCGTCGACGACGGCCCGGGCATCCCGGAGGACGTCAAGGCAAAGATCTTCGACTGGTTCTTCACCACGAAGCCGCCGGGCGAGGGCACGGGCCTGGGGCTCGCGGTGTCGCGGGAGATCCTGCAGGCCCACGGCGGCAATCTGCGCCTCGAGGACAGCCCGGGCGGCGGCGCCACCTTCGTCCTCGAGATCCCGCGGGAGCGTCCCGGGACGTAGGGCGCCCTTCGCGCGCATCGGGCGCGGCTCGCGCCGGCCGCGCCATGGCCACGCCAGTCCAGCCGGTCCGGTCGGGTACAATGCGCGCGATGCGCCTCCTCTGGACCCTGCTGGGCGCCCGTCGGCTGCCCGAGGCGTCGCGGTCCAAGCTCGGCGTCGTGGGGCTCCTCTACTTCATCCAGGGCAGTCCCGTGAGCGTCTTGTGGGAGGTGCTGCCGGTCTACCTCCGCCTTCACGGCACCTCGCTCCGGGCCATCGGCGGCCTCCGGCTCCTCGAGCTGCCGTTCTCCCTGAAGTTCCTCTGGTCGCCGCTCGTGCAGCGCTACGGCGACCGCCGCGCCTGGGTGACGGGCGCCATGCTGGTCGTGGCGCTGGTCGTCGCGTTCCTCCCCGCGGCCGACCCCGCCCGGGCCGCGTGGGTGCTCGTCGCGCTGGTCCTCGTGCTCACCATCGCCTCGGCCACCCAGGACATGGCCATCGACGCCTACACCGTCGCGCTGGTCGACCGCGAGGAGCAGGGGCCGGCGAACGGCGTCCGCGCCTCCGCGTACCGCGTGGCGCTGATCCTGATCGGCAGCGGGATGGTCGCCCTGGCCTACTGGCTGCCGTGGGGCACGCTCTTCGCGGCGGCCGCCGCCGTCCTCGCCGGGCTCGGCCTCCTCGTCCAGCGAGTCCCGCGCCTGGACGTCCCGGCCGAGGCGCGACAGCGGTGGCTTGCGCCGTTCCTGCAGTGGATCGGGACCTGGCGCGCCGTCCCGCTGGTCGCCTTCGTCCTCACCTACAAGCTGGGCGAGTTCGCGATCGGCCCGATGGTCAAGCCCTTCTGGGTGGATCAGGGCCGCTCGCTGCTCGAGATCGGGCTGGTCCCGACGGCCCTCGGCATCACCCTCTCGATCGCGGGCGCCCTCGCCGGCGGGGCGTTCATGCAGCGCTACGGCACGCTCACGGCTCTCTGGGCGCTGGGGCTTCCTCAGGCGCTCTCGAATCTCGGCTACGCGGCGGTCGCCATGTACGGCCTGCCATGGCCCGCCCTCTACGGGGCGTCGATGCTGGACTCGTTCGCGGGCGGGCTCGGCACCGCGGCGTTCCTCGGCTTCTTCCTGGCGGTCTGCGATCCCGAGCGCGCCACGCTCCAGTACGCGTTCCTCTCCTCCCTCTTCTCGCTCACGGGGCGGCTCGCCGGGGCGGTGAGCGGGATCGGCGCCGAGCAGTGGGGCTACGGCCCCTACTTCGCGCTCACGTTCGTCGCCTCGCTGCCGGGCCTCTTCCTCGTCCCGTTCGTCGCGTCCTGGCTGCCGCCCCCAGCCGCACGCCGGCCCGCCCCATGAGCCGGGTCACGGGCGAGGATCTCCGGTGAGGCTGGGCGTCGGCGAGCTCCTCGCCGTGGGATTCGAGGGGACGACGCTGCCGGAGGCAGTCTCGGGGCTCGCCGACGCGGCCGGGCTGGGCGGCATCGTGCTCTTCACCCGGAACTGCCCCGACCTCGACACCGTGCTATCCCTGACCGACGCCGCCCGCCGGCTGGGCCCGGACGTGCTCGTCCTCCTGGACCACGAAGGCGGGCGCGTCCACCGCCTGCCGCCGCCGTTCACCCGCTTTCCTCCCGCCGCCGCGATCGGGCAGGTGGGCGATCCGGAGCTGGCCGCCGCCGTCGCCCGGGCCATGGCGCGCGAGCTGCGCGCGGCAGGGTTCGATTCCGGGCTCGCGCCCGTGCTCGACTGCCTGACGGACCCCAACAGCGTGGCGATCGGTGACCGCGCGTACGCGAGCGACCCGGAGACCGTGGCCGCCTGTGGCGCCGCGTTCGTCCGCGCCGCCCTCGCCGAGGGGGTCATCCCCGTCGCCAAGCACTTTCCCGGCCACGGCCGCACGGCGGTCGACTCGCACCTGGCGCTACCCGAGGTGGACGCTCCACTCGCCGAGCTCGATCGGACCGAACTCCTCCCGTTCCGCCGGGCCCTTGCCGCCGGCTGCCCCGCGGTCCTGGTGGCCCACGTCCGCTACCCGGCGCTCGACCCGGAATGGCCCGCGTCCATGTCGCCGGAGGTCATCGACGGGCTCCTCCGCCGGCGGATGGGCTTCGATGGGCTCGTCCTGAGCGACGATCTCGAGATGAACGCGGCCCGGACCGAATGGGGAGTCGGAGGCGCCGCGGTGCGGTTCCTCCACGCCGGCGGCGATCTCGCCCTCGTGTGCCGCGAGGCTCCGGCGCGGGACGAGGCGGTGGAGGCCGTCCGGCGAGCCCTGGAGGGCGGCGACCTTGGGCCCGAGGCTATCCTGGCGGCCCGGAAGCGCCGGGCGGCGCTCCGCCGGGGGGTCGAGCGGACGGGGCCGGCGCCCGACCCCCGCGCCATCGGGTGCCCCGAGCACCGGGAGCTGCGGGCCGAGATCCTCGGCCGCGCCGAGGACACCAAGATCGGCTGAGCCCCGGTCCCCGGTCCCCCCAAGGCTCCTCTTCGTGAGCGCGGGAGCCGATTTTCTTTGCGGGTCCACACGAGGAGCAGGGTGTAACTTACCGTCACGTCAACCTTTCGCGCACTCTGACCCTACCTCAGGAGGCGCATGCGGCGAGTCGTCGTCACCGGTATGGGCGTGGTCTCCCCCCTGGGCGTCGGCATCGATGCCTTCTGGGACGGACTCATCCACGGCCGAAGCGGAGTGCGCCGGATCACCCGGTTCGACCCCTCGCCGTACCCGAGCCAGATCGCGGGGGAGGTCCCTGACTTCGATCCCGCCGCTCACCTGCCCCGGCGCGACATCGTGCGCACCGATACCTTCATCCAGTACGCGCTCATCGCAGCGCAGGCAGCGCTCCGGGATTCCGGCGTGAAGATCGACGGTCAGAACGAGCGGGTCGGCGTGTCGATCGGCACCGGCATGGGCGGGGTGCCGCTGCTCCTGTCGTCCTGGGAGACCCTGCGCCGCGAGGGCATGCCCGGGGTGAGCGCGTACGCCTTGCCGGGAAGCCTGCCGAACATGGCGGCCGGCTGGGTGTCCATGCGCACGGTCGCGCGTGGGCCGCTCTACACCCCGACCACCGCCTGTGCCGCCAGCACCCAGGCCGTCGGCGACGCCTTCCGGGCGATCCAGCGCGGCGACGCCGACGTCATGCTGGCGGGGGGAACCGACTCGCTGATCCATCCCCTGGTCATCGCCGGCTTCTCCGCGATCCGGGCCCTCTCGACCCGGAACGACGAGCCGACCCTGGCCAGCCGGCCGTTCGACAAGGACCGCGACGGCTTCGTCTTGGCGGAAGGCTCGGGCATCGTCGTCCTGGAAGCCCTCGAGCCGGCGCGGGCGCGGGGCGCTCGAATCTACGCCGAGGTACTCGGCTACGGGCTGTCGGCGGACGCCCATCACCCGACGGCGTCCTCGTCGGACGGACCGGCCCGCGCGATGCGGCTCGCCCTGGCCGACGCCAAACTCGCCCCGGCGACGGTCGACTACGTCAATGCCCACGGCACGTCGACCGAGCTCAACGACCAGCACGAGACGGAGGCGATCAAGACCGTCTTCGGCGATCACGCCCGGCGCCTGGCGATCAGCTCCATCAAGTCGATGACGGGCCACCTGGTGGGGGCCGCCGGGGGCGTGGAAGCGATCGCCACAACACTCGCCCTTCACCACGGAATCCTGCCACCCACGATCAACTACACGACGCCCGATCCCGCGTGCGACCTGGACTACGTGCCGAACCACGCGCGCCGTGTCCCGATCCAGGTGGCGATGTCGAACTCGTTCGCATTCGGCGGGACCAACGCGATCCTGGTCCTCCGCCGCGGGGAGGCATGAGTGACGGCACAGGAGGTCGCGGACGGACTCAAGGAGATCATGGCGGCCCGGCTGGGATTGCAGGCGGAGCAGATCGTGCCGGAGGCGCGCCTGGTGGAGGATCTCGGCCTGGATTCCCTCGACGCGGTGGAGCTCGCCATCGCCGTCGAGCGCAAGTTCAACATCGACGTCCCGGAGGAGGAGCTGACGAAGCTCAAGACCGTCGCGGACATGGTCAGGCTGGTGGAGACGCGCGTCCCGGGAGCGCCCGGGTGAGACGCCGCGTCGCCATCACCGGCCTCGGCGCCGTGACGCCCATCGGCGTCGGGGTCAAGGCGTTCTGGCACGCGCTCGGTGACGGCGCGCTCGGCATCGGGCCGATCACGCGGTTCGACCCGGCGCCCTTCGCCTGCCGGGTCGCGGCCGAGGTCCGGGGCTTCGAGCCGGCCGGCGAGCGGCTCACCCCCGCCGGGCGCTTCGCCCAGTTCGGCATGGCCGCTGCCCGGATGGCCTACGACGACGCGGGGCTGCCGGGGGTGCGGGCCGCCAGCGGGTTCGCGGTCTGCGTCGGCAGCGGCGCCAGCGCCGTGGCCGAGTTCCAGGAGGTCCTCGAGCGGCTGCAGGGCCGGCCGATGCGCCGGCGCGACGCCTCGATCGTCGTCGAGAGCATCGGGCTCACGCTGACGAACTACGCGGCGGTCGACCTGGGGCTGCGCGGCCAGACGATGACCCTCGGCTCCGGGTGCGCCTCGGGCGTGGACGCCATCCAGTGGGCCTACGCCCAGATCGGCTCCGGGCGAGTCGTGGGCGTTCTCGCCGGCGCCGCCGACGCGCCCCTGGCCACCTCGGTGCATGCGGCGTGGGGCAAGCTCGGATGGCTCTCCCGCTGGAGCGGGCCGCCCGCGCAGGCGCTCCGCCCCTACGACGCGGCGAGCGACGGCTCGGTCCTCGGCGAGGGAGCGGGGATGTACGTGCTGGAGGATCTCGCCCACGCGCGGGCGCGGGGCGCTCACGTCTACGCCGAGGTCCTCGGCTACGGCAGCGGCAGCGACGGCCTGGACCTCCGGACGGTGGACGGGAGCGGGGCGTCGCTCCAGGCCGCGATGCGTGGAGCGCTCCAGGACGCCCGTCTGGATCCCGTGGACATCGACCACATCAACGCCCACGGCGGCGGCGTGCCGAAGCACGATCGGGCGGAGAGCGTCGCCTACCGCGCGGTGCTCGGCCGGCACGCCTACAGCATCCCGGTGACGTCGATCAAGGGGATGATCGGCCAGCCGTTCGCGGCCGGCGGCGCCCTCCAGGTCGTCGCCGCGTGCTACTCCCTGGCGGAGCAGTTCGTGCCTCCGACGATGAACCACGACATCCCTGCCCCCGACTGCGATCTCGACTACGTGCCCGGTCGCGGTCGCGCGGCCCGGGTGAACCGGGTTCTCGTCACGTCGCGCGCCATCGGCCCCACGCACTCGGCCGTCATCCTCGGCCATCCGCAGGACAACTAGCCTCGACATGACGCCGATCGTCGGGCTCTTCCTGGTCGCGCTGATCGAGGTGGCGCTCGGGGTCGTGGTGTGGGTACGCAATCCGAGCCGGCCGGTCAACCGGTGGTTCGCCACGTTCGCGACCACCCTCGCGGTGTGGGGCACGCTGGTTGGGGTGCGCCGGAGCCTGACCGACCCGGCGGTGGTGCTGATCGTGGTGCGGGTGCTCTGGGCGACGGCGGCGCTCGTGCCGGTGACGTTCGCCCACTTCGCCGTCGTGTTCCCCCGCCCGGCGGCTCGGCGGCCTCTCCTGGCGCCCGTGATGACCTTCCTCGGCCTGTTCATGTCCGGCCTGGCGTTCTCGCCATGGATCGTCGCCGGCGTCCGCCTCGAGAAGACGGGCTACCTCCAGCCGGTCTACGGTCCGGCCTTCGCGGTGCTGGGCGCCTACATGATCCTGTGCTCCGCGTGGGCCCTCGCCCACCTGGCCGGAAAGCTCCGGCACGCGACCGGCTTCGCCCGCGCCCAGCTCCACTACGTCTTCCTCGGGGCCGGCTTCACCGCGGCGGGCGCCCTGACCCTCGGGATCGTCGTGCCGCTCCTGACGGGCTCCTCGCGCCTGGGCGTGTACGGGCCCTACTTCACGCTCCTCTGGCTCGCCTTCACCGCGCACTCCATCGTGCGCCACCGGCTCATGGACGTGCGGGTGGTGATCAGCCGGTCGGCCGCCTACGCGGCGGGCTGGGCCCTGACGGCGGGCCTGCTGGTCGGCGGCGGGATCTTCTTCGACACGCTCGTTCCGGGCACGAACCTCACGCTGTCGCCGGTCGGCGCCCTGCTCCTCGGCCTCCTGGCCTCCGCCCTGTTCCTCGTGCTCGCGCCACGCATGCGCCGGCTTGCCGACCGCTACCTCTACCGGCCGTCCTACGACGCGCGCGCCCTCGTACGCGCGGGCAGCCGCGCGATGGGCACGTTCGCCGACCCCGCCCGGGTGGCAGCCGCCATGGCCGACCTGATCGACGGGGCGCTCCATCTCGAGAGCCTCGCCATCCTGGCGCGAGTGCGCGACCGCGACGCGCTCGTGCCCCTGGCGACCCGGCACGTCGACCCTGGTTTCCGGTGGCCGGCGGATCCGCTCTCGGGCGCCGGCCCGCTCGTCCGGGAGCTGTCCGACGGGGCGGCCCCGCTGGTACGGGACCACGTCGCGGCGCGGTCCGGCGCCGCGGAGCCGGACCTCATGCTGCAGGACCTCCAGGCCTGGGGCGCGGAGGTCGCGGTGCCGGTCCGCGACGGGCGGCTGATGGCCGTCATCCTGGCCGGTCCGAAGCTCTCCGGCGACTCGTTCTTCGCCGACGAGCTCGACCTCCTGGAAACCCTGGCCAGCGAGCTCGCCATCGGGCTCAAGAACGCGCAGCTCTACCACGAGATCGTCTCGATCAAGGAGTACAACGAGCGTCTGCTCGGCCGCATGGACTCGGGCGTCATCGCCGCCCGCGAGGACGGGATCGTCACCACGCTCAACCCCGCCGCCGAGCGCATCCTGGGCATCGAGGCGGGCCGCGTCCTGGGCCGGTCCCTCGACGTGCTCGACCCGGCGATCCGGGCCGTGCTCCGGTCGAGCCTCGTCGACCAGGTCGAGTCCGAGACCGAGGTGACCGTCAGCCATCCCGAGGGGCGGGTCCTCCCCCTGGTCGTCCACACCTCGGCCCTTCACGACCACAAGGGCGAGGTCAGCGGGGCGATCGCCGTGCTGAACGACCACTCGCGGCTCAAGGCGCTCGAGGAGGACAAGCGGCGCGCCGACCGCCTCTCGGCTCTGGGCGCGCTCGCGACCGGCATCGCCCACGAGATCCGGAACCCGCTCGTCGCCATCAAGACGTTCGCGGAGCTCCTGCCCGAGCGGGCCGACGATCAGGAGTTCCGCTCGACCTTCGCCAAGGTGGCCGTGAAGGAGATCCACCGGATCGAGCAGCTCCTGGGCCGGCTTCGGGCCCTCGCCGTGCCGACGGCGTTCCCGCTGCGCCCCCTCGATCTCCAGGTGCCGCTGGCGGAGACGCTCGACCTCCTCCGGGGAGAGGCCGACCGGCGGCGGGTGCGGCTCGTGGTCGAGATCGAGCACGACCTGCCGCCCGTCCTGGGCGAGCCGGACCAGCTGAAGCAGCTGTTCCTGAATCTGCTCCTGAACGGCCTGGAGGCCATGACCGCGGGCGGCACGCTCACGGTGACGGTCCGGGCCGACCGCGAGCGCCCGGACAAGGGCCTCCTCACGGTGCGCGTCACCGACACGGGCCCCGGCATCCCGCGCGAGGACCTCGGCCGGATCTTCGAGCCCTTCTTCACCACCAAGGCCAGCGGCACGGGCCTCGGGCTCGCGATCTGCCGCAGCATCGCGGACGCTCACCGCGCCGCGCTGTGGGCGGAGTCGGGCCCGGCCGGGCTCGGTTCGACCCTCGTCCTGCAGCTCCCCGCCCTCGTCGGGGCCGTCGCCGAGACCGTCCGGTCCGAGTCGGCGCGATGAAAACCGTCCGCGTCCTCTCGAGAGACTCCGGGCTGACCGGGCGTCTGCGCCGGTTGCTGAACGGCAGCCTGGATCTCGGCGCGGGGGAATCGCTCGGCCAGGCCCTCCAGCCGGGCGTGGCCGGCCCCGTCGACATCCTGCTCGTCGACTTCGACTCGGGGCGGGTCGACCCCGAGGAGCTGGCGGCGGCCGCCGGCGCCGCGGCCCGGCCCTTCCTGGTCGGCCTCCTGGCCTCCGACGAGGCGATCCCGCCCGGAGCGGAGCGGTGCGACCTCGTCCTCCCCCGCGATCTGGGAGACGCGGCGCTCCGCCTGGCGATCGAGCAGGGGCTGCGCATGCGGCGACTCGAGCTCGAGATCGCGGCGCTCCGGCGGGACCGAGCGCGGCGGGAACCGTCCGGACCTTCAGCCGTGGCAGCCACGGCCGCCACGGGAGGCGTGGCGCCCGGCACGAACGGCTACGGGGCCCCGCCGGGGCTGGGCACGGTGCTCAAGGAGCTGGGCAATCTCCTCGCCGCCCACTTCGACATCGAGCGCGTGGTCGAGTTCTTCCTCGATGCCATCACCGAGCTCGTGCAGCCCGGGCGCGTGGCGCTCCTGCTCGCGGACGGCGACCACCACTACCGGCCCCGCGGATTCCGCGGCCTCGACCCGCGGCTGGCCGAGCGCCTGCGGCTCGAGGCCGGCGAGGGGCTCGCCGCCTGGTTCCGCCAGCACGTGCGGCTGGCCCTCAGGCAGGAGCTCGAGCGCGACCCGGAGTGGCTCGAGCCGGCGCGGGAGCTCACGCTCCTGGGGGGCGAGGTCGCCGTGCCGCTGTGGGTCCAGGCAAAGCTGGTCGGAATCCTCGTGCTGGGGCCGCGGGTCACCGGCCAGCCCTACCGCGCGGAGGACCTGGAGCGGCTCTTTACCCTGGCCAGCCAGGTCGCCATGGCGGTCGAGGACATCGCGCTCTTCAACACCGTCCGGGCCCAGCACGGCTTCATCGAGCAGGTGCTGGCTCACCTGCAGAGCGGCGCGATCACGATCGACGCCGACGGGCGCGTAACCCGGCTGAACCGCCGGGCGGAGCAGATCCTCGAGATCTCGATCGCCGACGTGCTCGGCCAGGACCTCCGGACCCTGCCCTCGCCGCTCGGCGACCTGCTGTACGCGACGATGCGAAACGGCCGCGAGCTCCGGCTCGTCGAGGTCGAGCTCCCTCGCCGACAGACCACGCTGGAGGTCAGCACGTCCCGGATCCTCGATGCGGCCGGCGCGGCGTCGGGCGCGGTCATGATCCTCGACGACCCGACGCCCCGGCGCCAGCTTCACCGAGAGCGCCAGGCCAGCCAGACCCTCGACCTCCTCAATCGGGTGCTGCTCCGGCTGACGGACGAGATCAAGAATCCCCTCGTGTCGATCTACACCTTTCTCGAGCTGCTCCCCCACCGGTACGAGGACCCGGAGTTCCGGGAGACGTTCCTCGCGGTCGTCGGCAAGGACACGCAGCGCCTGATCTCGCTCGTCGACAAGCTCATCACCCTGGCCGGTGACCGCGACTACAAGCCGGACTTCTGCGACCTTCGGCAGCTTCTCCACGACGCGCTCGAGGAGCTCTCCGTCCGCCTCGAGCAGGCCAAGGGACCGCGGGAAGCCGCGCTGTTCCTGCTTCGGGTCCCCGAGCGGACCGATCAGCTCACCACGATCCTCTATGCCCCCGAGGGCGGGCTCGTCGTCAAGGTCGACCGGGAACAGTTGACCAAGGCGATCGGCTACCTCGTCCGCTTCCTGGCCAACCGGGTCGAGCCCGAGGGGCGCGTGGCCATCCACCTCCAGTCATCTCCGGACGACTCCAGCCGGGTGCGCTTGTCGCTGACCGGACGGCCCGCCCAGCTGTCAGCGCTCGAGCGGGAGAGCCTGTTCAGCCCGCTCGCGATCGCCTCGGACAAGCTCCTCGACGTCGGCCCCGGGGTGACCCAGAAGATCGTCGAGGCTCACGGGGGATCCCTGACCCTCGGCGGGCAGGATGGCGAGATCCGCTTCGTTCTCACGCTGCCACGCACGCATCAGTGAGGGGGTCAGACTTTGACTTCGGGACAGCCGGCCGCTTCATGCGCGAAGTGGACAATTGTCCCGAAGTCAAAGTCTGACCCCGCATGGAGCCTGGCATGACGGAGTCGCGCGTCCTGGTCGTCGACGACGAGGAAGGCCCCCGCGAGGCCATTCGCATGATTCTCAAGCCTCGCTACCAGGTCTTCACGGCCGGGAGCGCCGAGGAGGTGCTGGCCGTCCTGCCGATGCTCCGCCCCGACGTGATCTTCATGGACGTGAAGATGCCGCGGATGGACGGCGTCCAGCTCCTCGAGCGGGTGAAGACGCTCGACCCGTGGGTGGAGGTCGTGATGATCACGGCCTACGCCTCGCTCGACACCGTGCAGCGGGCGATGCGCTTCGGCGCCATGGACTACCTCGTCAAGCCGTTCGCGCCGCGAGAGCTCCAGGAAGCCGCGGAGCGGGCGCTCGCCCGGCGTCGGCAGCGCCTCGATGGGCCGGGGGGCGCCCTGGCCCCGCTGATCGGCAGGATGCGCGACCTCGCGCAGCACCGCGATCCCGTCCAGGGCGGCGGCGACCTCGCGGGGCTCTTGCGCGCCATCCTGCACGAGGCTCAGCGCATGACCGGCGCCGCGGCGGCGTCGTTCCTGGGCACCGAGCCCGCGGTGGTGGTGCACTCCGAGCTGCCCGCCGAGGCCGGCGATGCGGTGGTCGCCGCCTGGCGGACGGCGCTCCCCACCGTGCGAGAGGCCGTCGCCACGCGACCGGGGCTCCCTCGGCCGCTGCCGTGGCCGACCGGCCTCGAGGCCCACGGCTTCGAGGCGGCCGTCCTGCTGCCGGTGGTCGACGAGGGGCTCCCCCGGGTCTCCGCTCATCTGGCGCTGTACCACCGGCGCGCGCCCGGGCCCGGGGCGCCGGCCCTCGCGGCTCTCCGGCCCGTGACAGACCTGATGGTCACGGCCGTACGCACGTCGGCGCTCCTCACGGCCTCCGCGCGCCAGGCCGCGGAGCAGTCGCTGCGGGCGGTCCAGGGCGAGATCCTGCGCCAGATCTCGACCGCCGTGCTGGTGGATCCCGCCCTCGACCGGACGCTCGCCGCCATCACCGAGCAGCTCCAGCAGGGCGCCGGATACGAGCGGGTCCAGGTCCTCCTCGATCCGGGCGAGCCTGTCGGCGCCGATACGGCCGAGCGGGCCGTGTTCCCGCTGGTGGCGCAGGGGCGCCGCCTGGGGGCGCTGGTCGTCGAGACCGGCCGTGAGCTGGATCCGAGCGAGCGAGAGCTCTTGCGGATGTTCTCTGAGTCGGTGGCCCTCGTCGTCCGGAACGCCAATCTCCACCGGGAGCTCTCGGAGGCCAAGGCCTTCCTGGAGAACCTCATCCAATCGGCGACGGAGTCGATCGTCGCGGTCGACCCGGCGGGCCGGGTCGTGACGTGGAACCCGGCGGCCGAGCGCACCTTCGGCCGGTCCGGGGACGAGGCGCGCGGCAAGCTCCTGGGCGACGCGATGCCGCCCGCGGTCATGGTCCAGCTCGAGCCCGTACTGCAGGTCCCGCGGGCGAGCCGGACGGCGGTGCTGCGCCTTCAGGACAACGACCGGCCCGCCCAGGAGCTGACCGCGACGTGCTCGCCCATCCCCTGGGGCGGACGCGACGAGAGCGGCCTTCTCCTCATCGTGCGCGACGTCACCGAGCAGCGACGGTGGGAGGAGCAGCTCGCGAGGTCCGAGAAGCTGTCCGCCCTCGGCCAGCTCGCCATGGGCATGGCCCACGACTTCACGAACCTGCTCCAGGCGATTCTCGGCCACACGCAGCTCATCGCCCACGAGCCTTCCCCGGAGCGCCTGCACCGGGGTCTCTCGACGATCGAGCAAGCCGTGCGGGACGGCGTGGAGACGGTCGGCCGCATCCGGCGCTTCGCGCGCCGGGACGTCGACCGGCGACTCGAGCACGTGGATCTCCGGGACGTCGTGCGGCAGACGATCGAGATCGTGCGACCGCGGTGGTCCCAGAGCGATCTCGCCGGCACGCCGATCGTGGTGCGTCAGCAGCTCGGCTCGGTGCCGGGCATCCAGGCCCGCGCGGCGGAGCTGCGCGAGGCGCTGATCAACCTCGTGCTGAACGCGGTGGACGCGATGCCCAAGGGGGGATCGCTCACGCTGGAGACCCGCCGGGACGGCGACTGGGTCCTGCTGGCGGTCGCCGACAGCGGCACCGGCATTCCCCCGGACGTGCGCCGGCGGATCTTCGAGCCGTTCTTCACGACCAAGGAGAGCGGGACGGGGTTGGGGCTCTCGATCGTGTCCGGAATCATCTCGAGCTACGGCGGGACGATCGACGTCGACTCCGAGCCCGGGGCGGGCACCACGTTCACGATCCGTCTGCCGGCCGCGCCAACCGCGTAGCGCAGACCGCCGGCCCTACGAGGCGACGGCCAGCCCCGACTCGATCCGGATCGTCAGGCTGGTTCCGAGCACCAGCGTCGCGGTGATCGTCTCGGGACGCCGGTTGGCCCCGAAAACAATCCGCGCCGGCTCGTCCTCCCGCGCCCACGACGAGAACCGCGTCAGGTCCAGCGCCGCGGTGGCGCGGCCGCCCGCGTCCGTTCCGACCTGGAGCGCGAACGGCACGATCTCCGCCCGGTAGCGACGCTCCGCGTCGTCCGGGCGCTCGCCCGGGATCCGCCGGCGGCGTACGACATGCGTGACGAGCCGGCCGTCCGCCTCCGGCGTCCATCGTCCCTCGGCATGGTTCAAGGTCGCGCTCACGACGTCGTCGACGTGCACGCCCGCGGGCACCGCCACCGTGTCGTCCGTGGTCCGGATGCGCCGGAGGAGGAACGTTTCGCTCCGCCCGTGGTACTGGATCACGCGACGGGTGTAGTCGTAGGTGATCTCGAGCCGTGACTCCCGTCCATAGACGACAAAGCGGTCCGTGAACCGGAGAGGCGCCCAGCGGCCGTCGCGGAAGGTTCCGGTCGACTCGAGGTCGGTGGTCATCTCGTGGCCTCGACCGCTGATCCGGACCTCGTAGCTCCCGCCGGCGCGGTCGATCCTCTCGTCGATGACGCCACTCTCCTCGAAGCGGAAGGCGCCGTAGAGGATCGCCGCCCGCGCGGTGAAGCTGCCCTTGCGGGCATCGACCTCGCCGGCCACCCGCCCGGGGCGGCCGATCGCCCACGCGAGCGCGGTCCCGAGGAGGGCCCGACGGGAAAGCGAGGGCCAGCCGCCCATCGTCAGGCCGTCGCGGCGGAGAGACCGCCCGAAGGTGGGCAGACACCACGCCTCATGAATCGATCGTACCAGACACGCGGCGGCCTGCCGGGCAGCCGCGTGACCCGCTTGCCCGGCAGGCCGCGGTCACCGCAAGATCGTTCCGTGAGCTCACGCCGAACCCTCGCGCTCCTGGTTGCCGGCGTCATCCTGCTCGGCCTCGCCTGGGCGCTCTGGCCGACCCGGGGGTCCCGTCCGGCGACCACCGGGGCGCCACCGGCCACGCCGACCGTCGTGTTCCTCGGCGACAGCATCACCCACGGTCACCGCCTGCCGCGGAACGTGGCGTTCCCGCACCGGCTGGGCCAGGCGCTGGGTGTCCACGCCATCAACGCCGGCATCTCGGGCGACACGACGGACGGAGGGCTCCGGCGGATCGAGCGGGACGTGCTCGCCCAGCGGCCCGGCCTGGTCGTGGTGGGGCTCGGCGTGAACGACGCTTTCGGCCAGCGGCCGCACGAAGCCGTCGCCCAGAACCTCCGGGCGATCACGCAGCGGATTCGCGCGGAGGGCGCTCAGGTCGTGCTGCTCCACATGGCCGTGCCCGGCGTGGCCGGCGATGGGTACCGGGACGACCTCCGGGAGATCGCGCAGAGCGAGGGCGCGACGCTCGTGGAGGACTTCCTGGAGGGGGTAGTGCCGGCCCACACCTACGACAGGCTCCACCCCAACGAGCAAGGCCAGGCGATGCTCGCCGAGCGCCTCTTGCCCGTCCTCCGCGCGGCGCTCGCCCTCCGATGACGCCGATGGCGGGGGCCCGGGTGTCCCCCGGCGTCACGCAGCGCAACGACCAGCCCAACAAGAAGGAGCTCAGCCCATGCCCCGCATCACGTCCGCTCAACTGCAAGTCAACCAGCCCGTCGAAGCCGCGGCACCGGACGCGACCCTGATCGTCACCGTCGATCCCGCCCGGCCGCTCCCCGTGGGCGCCTACACCTTCCAGCTGGAAGTCCTGGACGATTCGGGCAACCGCTCCCAGCCCGTCCAGGCCCGCCTCTTCGTCGTGGACACCCAGGCGCCCACGGCCATCATCAGCGCACCGCGGACCGTGCCGTTCGGCCAGGAATTCACGCTCAGCGGAGCGGAATCGCGGGACGTCGGCGGCGGCGCGATCGCCCGGTACGTCTGGACGCTCATCCAGTAGGGCTCGAATGCGTTTCGAACCGAACCGATCCGTCGAGACCCGCCAGCCGACCGTGGTCGTGGACGCTGGATTGCCTCGCGGCCGGCATCGGTTCCGGCTCGAGGTCGTCAATGCGCGCGGCCAGAGAAGCCAGCCGGCGGACGTGATCGTGACGGTCACGGGCCGCCGACCGCCGGCACGTCGGTCACGGGGTCGGCCGAAGGGTTAGGGTGGTCGTCAGGAGCTCCTGGATCCTCGCCGCAAAGGCCGCGTACGGCTGGGCGCCCACGATATCCGGGCAATCCTCGATCCCGGCGGCGGCCTACCGGCGAGGAGGACGCAGGCCGGCCGGCTCAGGCGGGCGCGGTCGGATCGATGACGTGTAGCCTGGCGAAGGACCCTCGGTAGAAGCCCCGGTCGCGGGTAAGGAGAGCGTCGGCTTGGCGAAGCGCATGCGCTCCAACGAGGAAGTCGGCGACGACGCGGGATTGATCGCCCGGCCGGCGCCACCTGTAGTCTTGCCAGAGCTGTCCGGCCAGCGCCGCCGTGTCGGCCTGGAGCGGATCGAAACGAATCCCCAGCACCCCGACGGCTTCCTGGAACGCATCCTGGTCGGCGAAATGCGCGCGCACCTCCGCCCAGACGACGTCCGATGCGACGAGCGCCCCCGAACGGTAGGCTCTGCGGAGCGCTTCGCGCGACCGCTCACCGAACCTCGGGTCAGCCGCGAGCACATCCAGGAGGACGGACGTGTCGACGGCCGTCTTCACGACGGCCGCCTCTCGCGTCTCCTGCGGGACGTGCGTGGCCGGCCCTTGGGCCGAGGCCCCCGCATGGCGTCGACGAGCGCGTCGACCGGCGCATCGAGCTTCAGCCGGCCGTAGACGCGATCGACAGGATCGCTCCCCCCGCCGCCCTTGCGCAGGACCGCCTCACCCTCGCGCACGAGAAACTGGACGTCGGTACCCGGGACCAGGCCGAGCTGCTCCCGTATCTCGACAGGCACGGTGACCTGGCCCTTCGAGGAGATTCGGCTCTTCATGAGTAAAGGGTAAGCCGTCTTACCCTTGAGGTCAAGAGAAGTCCAGGGGCTGTGGAGACGTGCTGGAACTTGCCGAGGGGCTAGCGAATCCCCTTCATCCGGAGCCGGAGGTTGTTCGGGCTGTCGGCGAAGCGAAGGGCTTCGTCCTGGTCGATCAGCTTCCGCCGGAGGAGGTCGAAGAGCGCCTGGTCGAACGTCTGGAGCCCCTCGTTCGTGCCCTCCTCGATGGCCTGGCGGACGGTCTCGAGCTCGCCCCGCCGGATCAGCGCCTGGACGCGGGGGGTGACGAGCATCAGCTCCATGGCGGCGATCCGGCCCTTCCCCTCCACGCGGGGAACCAGGCGCTGCGCGGCCACGGCCCGCAGCGAGAGCGACAGCTGCAACAGCGTGGACGTCCGCACCTCGGGGGGGAAGAAGTGGAGCACGCGCTCGAGCGCGGTCGTCGCGTTCGTGGCGTGAAGCGTCGACAGCACCAGGTGACCGGTCTCGGCGGAGTGGAGCGCGACGGCAACCGTCTCCGAGTCCCGCAGCTCCCCCACGAAGATCACGTCGGGCGCCTGCCGGAGGGCGTTCTTCAGGCCGATCAGGTAGGACTCGGTGTCGATGCCGACCTCGCGCTGGGACACGATGCTCTGGTCCGGCGCCTGGAGGAACTCGACCGGGTCCTCGATCGTGACCACGTGGCCGCGGGACCGCGCGATGCGCTCGTGGAGCATGGCGGCAACGGTCGTGGACTTGCCCGCTCCGGTCGCCCCGACCACCAGGATCAGGCCCTGCCGCTCCAGGGCGAGGCTCCCCAGGGGGGCCGGGAGCTCGAGCGACTCGAGCGTCGGCACCTCGGTCTTCACCCGCCGGAGCACGGCGCCCGAGACGCCCATCGCCCGGTAGCAGTTGACCCGGAACCGTCCCAGGATCGGATGCATGTGGGACAGGTTCGCCTCGCCCTTCTCGGCGAAGGTGGCCCGGTCCCGCATCGGCAGGAGACGCTCGATGACGGCGCGCATGGCGTCGCCGTCGAGCGCGTCCGCGCCGGCAACCGGACTGACCAGGCCGTCCACCTTGATCGATGGCGGGACGCCCTCCAGGAAATAGACGTCGGACGCTCCGCTCGCCACCGCCTCGGCCAGGACCGTGTCGATGACCGTCATGCCATCCTCCCGGCCATGGCCGGGGGTGGCGTCAAGCCGAGCGCGCCGGCCGAACCCGATGAGGACGATTGCAGGAAGGCCTCGGCGTGAGCCTTGTCCACCAGCCCCTGCATCATCAGGTTCCGGAGCGCCTGCTCCAGGCTCTGCATGCCCATCTGCGTCCCGGTCTGGATGGACGAGGGCATCTGGTGCGTCTTGCCCTCCCGGATCAGGTTCCGGATGGCCACTGTCGCCACCATGATCTCGAGCGCGGCCACCCGGCCCTTCTTGTCCCTCGTCGGGAGCAGGACCTGCGAGACGACGCCCTGAAGGGCCTCGGCCAGCTGCACCCGCACCTGCTGCTGCTGCGCCGGGGGGAAGGCGTCGATGATGCGGTCGATCGTCTTGGGGGCGCTCTTCGTGTGGAGCGTCCCGAAGACGAGATGCCCGGTCTCGGCGGCCGTCAGCGCCAGGCTGATCGTCTCGAGGTCGCGCATCTCGCCGACCAGGATGACATCGGGATCCTCGCGGAGGGCGGCCCGCAGCGCCACCGAGAACGATTTCGTGTGGGAGCCGATCTCCCGCTGGTTCATGAGGCACCGCTTGGAGCGATGCACGAACTCGATCGGATCCTCGAGCGTGATGATGTGCTTCTTCTGGGTCGTGTTCACGTGGTCGATCATCGCGGCCAAAGTCGTGGACTTCCCCGATCCCGTGGGCCCCGTCACCAGCACGAGCCCGTTCTCGCGCAGAGCCAGGGTCTGCATGACCTGGGGCAGGCCGAGCTCCTGGAACGACCGGATGTGCGTGGGAACGACGCGGAACACCGCCCCCTCGCCGTTCCGCTGATTGAACACGTTGACGCGGAACCGGGCCATCTCGCCGACCTCGATGGCGAAGTCGAGGTCGCGATGCTCCTCGAAGAGCCGACGCTGGTCGTCGTTCAGGATCTCGTAGATCATCCGGTGGACCCCCTCCCGGCTGAGGAGGGCGTCCTCGATCACGGTGAGCTCACCGTGCAGCCGCATCAGCGGTGGGGACCCGGCGGACAGGTGGAGGTCGGAGCCACCCCTCTCCTTGGTCTGGATCAGGAGCTCGGCGACGTCCATGGGTCCTTTCGATCGATCAGATCCCGGCGGAGGGCCGGGGTAAGGGGCCGAACATCGATAACGAGGGCGCCGCCCCGACGCTGCGCCTCGACGACGCCGCGGGTCAGCGCGAGCAGCGGGCCACGCAGGTCAACGGTCGCCAGATACGCGAGCGCGCTTCGCACGGAGCCGAGCGCAACGCCCGCCAGGACGAGTGTCCCCTGCTCGGCGCTCGCCAGCACCGCCGTCGCCAGGGCCGGCGTGGTGACGTCCTCGACGACGGTCACGTCGGCGCCGTGGGCCAGCATCGTGACGGCGTCGGCCGTGAAGTCGCTCGCGAGCTCGACCTGGAGAAATCCCAGCACCTCGAAGGACACGTGTCGCTCGAGGGTCAGCACGCGGCGCCCGGGGCCGGCGGCCGCCCGGGCGAGGGCGTAGAGCACGGCCGCCCGCGCGTGCGGGTCAGGCCCCACCACCAGTACGAGGCCGCCCGCGCCGCTCGGGGTCAGGGTGCGGTCCGTCAATTCCTCGAGCAGCCGCTGAATGGGGGCGGGCACGCCCAGCGTCTCGAGCGTCGGGGCCTCGGTGGCCACCTCGCTCACGCGCGCGGTGACGGCTTCCCCGGACAGCGTGGGGAAGAAAAAGAACTCGAACTCGATCTCACGCCCGTCGAGGCGCGTGCGGACCCGGGCCTGCCTCGGCCCCGGCTCGCTGCGCAGTCCGGCCAGCAGACGAAGGCGGAAGGTCATCGGCCCGAGCAGCTCGCGGTCGAACCACGCACGGTCGAGCAGCCGGCCGTCCACGCGTAGCCGCACCAGGACGCCGTTCGGGGCGGGCTCGAGATGTAGCTCCTCCGCCCGGGCCCGGACGGCGTCGAGCAGGAGCGCGAACACCTGGCTCACCCCGGTGAGGTCGACGACCGCGCTCGCCTCTCTGTTGACGCCATTTCCCCGCGCGTCGGAGGTGGACCTCGATCCCGGGAAGGCCCGGTCGAGGAAGTGCTGCACGGCGTCGCGGGCAGCCAGCGCGACCGTCACCCGCGAGCCGCTCAGCGCCTCGAGCTCGATGGCGGCCTGGCGGTTGGTAGGGTCGGTCACGAGCACCGTCATCTCCTCGCCCACGCGGAGGATCGGCACCGCCTCGTGGCGCCGGAGCACCGTCTCCGGCAAGGATCGAGCGACCTCGAGGTCGATGACCTCGTCCGACAGCTCCACGAAGGGAATCTGGAGCGACTCCGACAGCGCCCAGCTGAGCTGCTCCTGATTGATCGTGCCCATCGAGAGGAGGAGCTCGCCCAAGCGGCGCCCGCTCACCCGCTGGCGCGCGAGGGCGTCGTCCAGCTGCTCGCGGGTCACGAGTCCGCGCTGGACCAGGACCTCGCCCAAGCGCTGACGCGTGCTCACGCAGGCCTTCTCCGGACCATGTCCTGGGCCAGCTGGCCGAGGACGATGGGTGAGAACGGCTTGCTCATGTGCGCGTCGACGCCCATGCCCTTGCTGAGCTGGCCGTACGCGGGGTCCATGCAGCCGGTGAGCATGATGATGGGGATCCTGGCCGTTGCCGGCTGGCCGCGCAGACGCGCGACGGCCGTGTAGCCGTCCATCTTCGGCATCATCACGTCTGCGACGATGAGGTGCGGCTGGTGTCGGGCGGCGAGCTCGAGGAGCTCGAGCCCGTCACGGGCCGTGACGGTGTCGAAGCCCACTTCGGCCAGGACCTCGCCGACCAGGCGGCGCACCTCGTCCTCGTCGTCGGCGATGAGCGCCAGGAGTCGAGAGGCCCCGCCCACGTTGTTCGCGGTACTTCCGTTCTCCGACACGACATGTCCTCCGTGACTCACGAATCTCGCGGGCGTCGCCCAAAGGCGCGGGCCACGGGCACGACAAGGCGCCCGAACGGCGCGTCCGGCGCCTCACGTTGCGCACTACAACCGGCGTGGTGTACGGTGCAAGGCGCGTGCCGAGGTCGACGCACGGGACGGAACACGCACGACACGCGGTGCCGATGACGCCGATGACGAAGGAAACACGCATCACGGTTGTCGTTTGTGCCCTCGCCACGAGCTTGGCCGCGCCCGGTCCGTCGCCCGGCTTCGCCCAGACCCCGCCAGGATTCGTCACCCCGGCGCGCCCCGTGGTGTCAGACGGCGCGATCGTCCGCCTGGAGTACACGATGCGCGACGACGCAGGAGCGGTCCTCGACGCCAGCGCCGACGGGGAGCCCCTCGTGTTCACGCAGGGTGAGCACCAGATCATCCCGGGGCTCGAGCGCGCCGTGGCCGGGATGGGTGTCGGCGAGGAGAAGCGCGTCTCGGTGGCGGCGGAGGACGCCTACGGGCCCGTCGATCCGGATGCGG
Organism: uncultured Candidatus Rokubacteria bacterium; assembly: GCA_963812945.1. GTDB lineage: Bacteria > Methylomirabilota > Methylomirabilia > Rokubacteriales > DASRDR01 > DASRDR01. The sequence goes on from CAWEXD010000008.1 coordinate 2,512,026, forward strand.
TGGCCGAAATCCCCCGAGAGGCGATCCCGGCGGACGCCCAGCGCGCGGGGCAGCAGATCGTGGCGCGCGGCCCCGACGGCTCGACACGCGTCGTGCGGATCAAGGAGCTCCGGGAGGCCACGGTGGTCCTCGACCTCAACCACCCGTTCGCCGGGATGGTCCTCCACTTCGCCGTCCGCGTCGTCGGCATCGAGGCCCCGGTGTCCCGCTAGAGCCGCGACCTACGGAGCGCTCGAGAGCGGCTCCCGTGTGGCGACGGACGTCGGCCGCGGCACGAGGAAGTGGAGGCGGCCAGGCTGCCGCATGAGGCCCGCCGCGAAGGCGGCGCTCTCCCCCCGCCCCCAGAAGAAGTCGACCCGGCCGGCGCCCCGGATCGCACCACCCGTGTCCTGGTTGAGGACGAAGCGCGCGAGAGGACTCCAGCGGACGGCGCCGTCCGGTGTCCGCTCGGGCTGCTCGGTATCGAGGAAGGCCAGGGCGCCCGGCGGGAAGAGACGGGAGTCGGTCGCAATCGAGCGCCCCGGCGTGAGGGGCCGTCCGAGGCTCCCTTCCGGCGGACCGGCCAGCGGGCGGAAGAAGATGAACGATTCGTTGTGCTGGAGCACGCGCTGGCGCTCGCCCGGGTTCGCCGCCAGCCAGGCGCGGATCGCCTGCATCGACATGGCCTCGCGGGGGACGCGCCCCTCCTCGATCAGGAGGCGCCCGATCGCCCGGTAGGCCTGGCCGTTGGCGCCGGCATAGCCGACTCGCTGCTCCCGGCCGTCCGGGAAGCGGAGCGTTCCACTCCCCTGGATCTCCATGAAGAAGACGTCGACCGGGTCGCGCGCCCACGCGAGCTCGAGTCCCCGGCCGGCCAGGCGTCCCGCATCGATCTCCGCCCGTCGCCAGTACGGGACGAGGCGCCGCCCGTCGACGCGGCCGAACACCCGTTCTCCGCGGAAGCGGGGGTCGAATGCCTCGAGCCGGACCTCGACCAAGTCACTCGGGAGCCCGAGAACCGGCACCGCGTACTCGGGACTCGGACGCTCGGACGCCTCGACCACCGGCTCGTAGTATCCGGTGACGAGCATGCGCCCGTCCGCCCCGCCTACGCTCTCCAGCACCTCGAAGGCGCCGCGGACATGCGCCGCCAGGCGCTCGGGCCCGGGCGATTCCGCCAGCACCCCGAGCAGGCCCCGGAGCGCTCGCGCCTGCTCGGTGACCGTGACGCGCCGGGGTCCCATCACGAGGGTCAGGTCGGCGGGCTGGGCCGCGAGCCACGCGAGGCTCTGCTCGACCGCGGCGCGGAGCGAGGCGGGATCGCCGTCGTCCCGGAGGGCCGGCGCGGACCAGACCGGGCGGAGAGCGTGGGCAGGCTCGGTCACGGCCTGCGTCCGCCAGGCCGCGCAGCCCGCGCCCAGCGCGAGGGCGGCCATCACCGCCACCAGGACGCGCACGGGCTCCTGGCTGTCCCGTCCGGCGCTCATGCCTCGAGGCGACTCCGGATGCGGGTGATGCGGTCGAGGCGCTCCTTCGCCCCGAGGACCACGGGCTCGTGCGCAACAGCGAACACGGCCTCGCGCGGGGCCGGATCGGTGGCAAGACGGGGAACGAGGTGCCAGTGGACGTGCGGGAGGACGTTCCCGAAGAGCGCGTAGTTGACCTTGCGGGCGTCGAATGCCCGCGCGAGCGCCCCGGCGACATCGCTCACCTCGTCCATCAAACGGGCCCGCTCGCCCCGGTCGAGCTCGAAGAGCTCGGTCGCGTGGCGGCGAAGGACGAGGACGCTCCACCCGGGAAAAAACTGATCGGTGTGGAGATAGACGACGCTCCCGGGAAGCTCCGCGATCCGGTCCGCGGGATCGGGCCAGCTCCCGCTGCAGGCGGCGCAAGGCGCCGCGCCGGGGTCGCCGTCCACGCTGTCCTAGCTCCCTTGCTTCCCGGGAGTCGATCGGACGGCCTTCGGCCTGTGGCTGCCTGTGGTCACGCGGCGAGTGGTGGCCGGCGCCGGTGCCAGTCGGTCGCCTGCTGGTAGGCGTGGGCCACGGCGAGCAGCGTGCCCTCCGCCCAGTGGCGCCCCACGAGCTGGATGCCGATCGGGAGCCCCTGTCCATCGAAGCCGCAGGGGACGGTGAGCGCCGGCACCCCCGGGTAGTTGAGGGGGATGGTGTAGTTCCGTGGGGAGAGGGGCTCCAGCAGGCGCCCGCTCTCGTCCATCCTGGGCGCTGTCTGGGGGCGCCCGGGCAGCGCCAGAACGTCCAGGTCAGCGAAGTGCCGGCGCAGGGCGTGCGCGAACCGATCCCCTGCGCGCCGTGCCTCGAGGTACTCGACGGCGGAGGTCCGCATGCCGGCGTCCAGGCGCTCGCGCACCTCGGGGATCAGATCCTCGGGGCGCTCCGCCAGGACCTGGCGGTACTCGGCCGCGGCCTCCGAGCGAATCAGGATGGGGCCCGCGTCCGCCGCCCTCTCCCACTCGGGAAGCGCCACGTCCTCGACCGAGAGCCCGAGGCGACGCAGCGCGTCGAGCGCGCCCTCCACCGGCACCCCGATCTCCGGCGCGAGCTGTTCCCACAGAAACCCGCGGGGCACGCCGACCCGAAGCCCCGCCGTCGACTGCGCCGCCTCGCGCGCGAAGTCGGGCACCGGCACGTCCACCGACGTCGGGTCGAGCGGATCGTGACCGGCGAGCACCTGGAGCAGGAGCGCGGCGTCGAAGGCTGATCGCGTCATCGGGCCCACGTGGTCGAGGGAGGTCGCCAGCGGCACGACGCCCCGGAGCGGCACGCGGCCGTACGTCGGCATGAGCCCCGTGACGCCCGACCAGTGCGCGGGGCCTCGGATCGACCCGCCGGTATCGCTTCCGATCGCGCCCGGGGCCAAGCCGCCCGCCAGCGCCGCGGCCGATCCCATGCTGGACCCGCCCGTGAAGCGGCCCGGGTCCCACGGGTTCCGGGACGGCCCGTAGTGATACGCGTTGAGGGGACCGTAGGCAAACTCGGGCGTGTTGGTCTTGCCGAACACGATCGCGCCGGCGGCCCGGAGCCGGGCCACGACGCTCGCGTCCTCGTCGGGCACGAAGTCGGCCAGCACCTTGGAGCCGCCCGTCGTACGCTCGCCCCGGGTCCAGCAGAGATCCTTGACGGCGATCGGCACGCCGTGAAGGGGCCCGCGCACGCGGCCTGTCCGGAGCTCCTGCTCCGCGCGGCGCGCCTCGGCGAGGATCCGCTCGGGGTCGAGCGTGATGAAGGCGTTCAGGGTCGGCTCGAGGCGCTCGCAGCGCCGGAGGAGCGCCTGGCACAGCTCGACGGGCGAGAGCGAGCGGGCGGCGAGCCGGGGGCCCAGGTCGGCGATCCCGAGGAATCCGAGCTCGGCGTCGCTCAGCGGACGGTCCCCTGGTGGGGCAGCGCCAGTCCCTCCACGACCTTGGCCCCCGGCACCCGGCGGAACACCTCGGGCGAGATCCGGATCTTGCCATTCCGGCCTCCGGTGCCGAGGATGACCCAGTCGAGGTCCAGCACCCGCGCGTCGACGAAGAGGGGCAGTCCTTGCGGGAGCCCGAAGGCGGTCACCCCGCCGACCGTCATGCCGGTCACGGCCCGCATCTCCTCCGCCGACGCGAAGGAGCACTTCGCGGCGCCGAGCAGGTCACGCACCGCATGGTTCACGTCCAGGCGGGTCGTCGCGAGAACGACGCACGCCGCGTACTGCTTCGGCTCCTTCTTGGACGCGACGATGATCGTGTTGGCCGCCCGCTCGGCGGGGTATCCGTAGTGGGCGCAGAAGGCCGTGGTGTCCGCGTGCGCCGGATCGCAGGGGATGAGCTCGACGGCGAGACCCAACCGCTCGGCCGCCGCCACGGCCGCCTGCTCGGCCTCGTCCAGCGTGTTCGGGCTCGTCAATTCGGGACGCTCGCTCCTCGGAGGATTCGAATCGCTTCCCTCCGCATCACGCCCGGGCGGCGGCGGAGGGCACGGGCGATTGTACCGCGAGCGACCCGCCGGACGGTCAGGACCGAGTGGGAGTGGCCGTGACCCCGCGCGCCGGCTTGGGCACCAGGAAGTACAGATCGCCGAGCTGCTTCATCTCGCTCGCCGCCAGCTCCGCGTCGGCGCCACGGCCCCAGAAGACGTCGACGCGTCCCGGCCCCCGGATCGCTCCACCGGTGTCCTGGTTGAGGACGAAGCGGCTCACGGGGCTCCACCCGACGCGCCCGTCGGGCAGCCGGCGGGGGCGCTCGGTCCGCACGAAGGCCAGCGCCGCGGGCGGGAACAGCCGCGCATCGGTGGCGATCGAGCGGGCGGGTGTGAGAGGCACCCCCAGATTGCCGAGAGGCGGGCCCGTGAGCTGGCGGAAGAAGACGACCGACTGGTTGTGACGGAGGACACGGCCTCGCTCCGCCGGATTCTCCGCCAGCCAGGAGCGGATCGCCTGCATCGAGACGCCGTCCTCGGTGAGCCGTCCTTCGTCGATGAGGAGCCGTCCGATCGACCGGTAGGGGTGGCCGTTGGTGGCGGCGGGGCCCACCCGGATCTCGCGCCCGTCCGGAAAGCGGAGCGTGCCGCTCCCCTCCACCTCCATGAAGAACACGTCCACCGGATCCCGGGCCCACGCGAGCGGACGGGCCGCCGCGCCGAGCCGGCCGGCCTCGATCTCCGCCCGGCTCAGGTAGCGCGGGTAGCTCCAGCCGCCCGTGAAGTTCGCCGGCAACCCGAGGATGGGGACGGGATACTCGGGCCGCTGCCGGTCCGACACGTGGACGACGGGTTCGTGGTAGCCGGTCAAGAGGACCGCGCCGTCGAGCCGCCCGACGCTCGCCAGCACATCAAAGTGCTCGAGCACCCGCTCCTCGATCACCTCCGCCGGCGGATCGTTGGCGAGCAGCATGACCAGCCGACGCAGCCCGCCCGCGTACTCCGCCGCCGTGACGCGGCGGGGCCCGAATGCGAGCGAGCGATTCGGTGGCTGGCGGTCGAGCCAGGCGAGGCTCTGCGCGATCGCCGTGCGGAGCGAGTCGACATCACCGTCGTCGAGGAGCGAGGGCCGGTCGGGCTCGGCGACGAGCCGGAGCAGCCAACCCGACTGGGCGAGGGAGCGCGCGGGGGGCGCCGCGAACACCCCCGCCACCGAGATGAGGATCACCCATGCCACCCACCGGGCCCGGGGTCGCCGGGTGCGCGCCACCGCCCTGGGCGCCCCCTGAGCAAGACCCCGGGAACTGGACGATCGGACGGGCTCGATCGGCGCGCGTCGCATAGTTGAGAGGGGCGGGGCCCTCTTTCTGGAAGTCTAGCATCCGCGACCCGGCCCGAGGTCCCGGGACCCTTGCCTGGCCGCTTCCAGCGCTCGCGGCTTCGCGGCCATTCGCCGGGCGGCCACCCGGGTCGCGCATTCCAGCCAAGGTGGCCCGCAATTCGTCAGCGGCCGTCGCGGCGGGTCTCGGCGACGCCATCGTGGAGGGAGACCCCGTACGTCTAAGTCAGCGCCAATACAAGCATTCTACGGACGTGGCGGCGCGTGGAGCCCTGGCACCCAGCTTGTATCAGTCCCCGGCGGAGTCTCGCCGTGCCCGCGCTCCGCCTGAGCCACAAGCTGTTCCTGGCCTCCGCCCTCATGATCGGGGTGGTGCTGTCGCTTGCCTGGTGGAGCCTTTTCACCACGAGGCGGCTCGCGGCCGAGAACCGCACCATCATCCACCGGGCGCTGCCCGCCGTGCGCCTGGAAGTCTCGGTCCTCGAAGGAGTGGCCGCCCTCCGGCGCCTGGACGCCCGTCACTCTCTGCTCCGGGATCCCGCGTACTTCCGGCTGTTCGCCGAGCGCGCCCAGGCCATCGAGGGCCACGCTCAGACGCTCGGGACTCTCGTGTCGACCCCGGAGGAGCGCCAGACCCTGGCCGACGCCGCCGCGGAGCTGCGGCGCTATCGAACGCTCGCCGAGCGTTCGCCCGGCGAGAGAGGCGGGGCCGAGCAGGCAGCGCTACGGCTCGAAGCGCTGGCCGAGCGACTCTACGCGCAGTCCAGCAGCGAGCTACGCCGGCGGGGAGCCCTGACCGAAGCGCTCGACGAGCAGGGTCGCCTGGTGGCCCTCCTCGCCGTCGCGACCAGCCTCGCGATGGCCCTCGCCATCGCCGCGTTTGCAAGCTGGAGAATCGCCCGCCCCCTGCGAGAGCTCCGGGTCGCGGCACGGGCGATCGAGCGCCGCCAGCTCTCCGAGCCCATTCCCGTCCGTGGCCACGACGAGATCGCCGATCTCACGATCGCGTTCAACCGGATGGCCATGCGGCTCCACGAGCTGGATACCCTCAAGCAGCACCTCTTCTCCGCCATCACCCACGACCTCAGGACGCCGCTCACGGTCATCGCGTGGTCCGCGGACCTGCTCGCGCGCGGCACGCCAGGGACGGTCGGGGAGCGCCAGGCCTCGCTGATCGAGAACATCCGCATGAGCACGCGTCGCCTCTTGAGCCTGGTGAGCCAGCTCCTCGACCTGGGGAAGCTCAAGACCGGCAAGCTCCAGCTGGATCTCGATCCGACCGATGTGGCCTCCCTCGTCCAGGGCGCGGTCGACGAGGTGCGGCCGTGGGCAGAGGATCGCGGCCTCCGACTCACGGTCGTGGTGTCGGACTCGATCCCGAAGCTGCTCGTCGACGCCAAGCGGATCCACCAGGTGCTGGTGAATCTCCTGGCGAATGCCGTCAAGTTCAGCAGGGCCGGGGGGGTCATCACTCTCACCGCCGAGGTGACCGGCCAGGAGCTCACGATGAAGGTGTCCGACACGGGGATCGGCATCCCGGCGCACCTCCAGGCGACCGTCTTCGAGCGCTACGAGCAGGCGCACGGGCAGCGTGAAGGGACGGGCCTGGGCCTGGCGATCGTGAAGGGCTTCGTCCTGGCGCACGGCGGGCGTGTCTGGGTCGAGTCCGAAGAGGGACGGGGGAGCTGCTTTGGGCTCGCGCTCCCCCTGGAGGCGCACCCGTGAGGCGGCTCGCGCCGCTCCTCGTGCTCCTGGCGCTCTCGGCGTGCAGCGCGGCGCCCTGGTCGCAGCTGACGTCCTCCTTCGAGGCCGACCGGCTCGTCCGCGACGCGGAGGCCCAGCTCCAGGCGGGAAATCCCTCGGGCGCCGTTCGGATCCTGGAGGACGTCGTTCGCCGATACCCTGACGCGCCCGTCCACGACAAAGCCCTCTACGTCCTCGCTCGGGCGCTCGTGCTCGGTGCCAACGGCGCCCGGGAGTACCGCCAGGCTGCCGCGCACCTCGACCGGCTGCTCCGGGAACACCCGACGAGCCGCTACGCGGCGGACGCTCGGGCCTGGCGGGCCATGCTGGGCGTCATCGTCGCGCGGGGGGCCGAGCTCGATCGGCTACTGGAGCGCCTGAAGGCCATCGACATCGAGCACGAGCGCCCGCGCCAGCCCTGAGCTCCCGCCCCGGGCTCCCGCGTACCTCGTCCCGGCACGCCTCTCGGAACGGCAGCGGGACGGTTCTCGCGGGGCGCGCTAGACTCAGCGGGTGGGCGACGAGCAGCGAGCCGTCCTCCGGCTGAGCGTCCTCGACCAGTCTCCGGTCCGTGAGGGCCGGACCCCGGCCGACGCGATCCGGGAGACCCTCGACCTCGCGCAGGCCGCCGACCGGCTCGGCTATCACCGCTACTGGCTCGCCGAGCACCACTCCACCGCAGGGCTCGCGGGCGCCGCCCCCGAGATCCTGATCGCGGAGGTCGCGACACGCACGCGCCGGATCCGCGTGGGCTCGGGTGGCGTGATGCTCACCCACTACAGCGCGCTCAAGGTCGCCGAGCAGTTCCGGCTGCTCGAGACGCTCCACCCCGGGCGCATCGACCTCGGCATCGGCCGCGCGCCAGGGGGCGACGCTCGCACGGCGCTCGCCCTCCGCCGGGGCGCGGATGCGCAGGCCGACACGCCCGTGCCCGACCCCTGGGCGGAGCGCGAGGTCACGCGGTTCCCCGACCAGATCGCCGACCTCATCGGGTTCCTGACCGACACCCTGCCCGCCGGCCACCGATTCGCGACCGTGCGCGCGATGCCGGCCGGGACGGGCGTGCCCGAGATCTGGCTGCTCGGCTCGACCGACGCGAGCGCGGCCTGCGCCGCGCACCTCGGCACGGGCTTCTCCTTCGCTCATTTCATCAACGCGGACGGGGGGGCCGCGGTGACGCGGGCATATGCGCGGGCGTTCCGGCCGTCGCGAGAGCTCGGGGCGCCGAGGGCCAGCGCCGCGGTGTTCGCCGTCTGCGCGGACACGGACGCGGAGGCCCAGCGTCTGGCCCGGAGCCGCGACCTCTTCATCGTGCGCCTGTACACGGGACGCATCGGCGCCTATCCGTCGGTCGAGGAGGCCGAACGCTACCCGTACTCCCCGCGCGAGCTGGCGATCGTCCACCACGCGCGCCAGCGCACGGTGGCCGGAGCGCCCGAGCCGGTGCGGGCCCGCCTCCAGGCGCTGGCCGCCGAGTACGGTGTGGACGAGCTGGTGGTCGTCACCATCACCCACGACCCGAAGGCGCGCCTGCGCTCGTACGAGCTCCTGGCGGAGGCGTTCGGGCTTTCGGGAGACAGCCCATGACCATCGAGATTGGCGAGATCGGCGAGATTGGCGAGATCGGCGAGATCGGCGAGATCGGCGAGATCGGCGAAATCCGGCGATCGCCGTCTGGCCTGCGACGGATCGCGGTCAGGCGCCGGGCAGACGGAGGCCGCGGAGCGTCGTGTAGACCGAGCGGGGGTCGGCGAGCGGCAGCCAGTCGAGGATCGCGGTAGCGTCCTCCACGTACTCGGGGCGGCGCATCCCGACCAGCACCGTGCTCACGCCGGGCGTGCTCCCGACGACCCAGAGGGCCTTCTGGGAAAGCGGCGCGCCGCGCCGCTCGCCCGGCAGAGCGGGATCGAGCGCAGCCGCGACGCCGCGGCTCTCCCGCTGGCTCCGGCCGGCCGCGTCGGCGCGAAACGCCCCGAGGAGCCGCTCGAGGGCCGGTCGGTAGCGGTCCCGGAACCCGCGCCAGCGCTCCGCGGTCTCGCCACTGAGCCCCTGGTCGAGAGCGCGGACCACGCGCGCCGTCAGCCCGCGCACCTGCCACTCGACCTGCTCCCAGTACGTGACCCCGGAGATCCGCTCCCGGGCCCCGGCGAGCTGGTCGGCCCACCGGAGGAAATCCTCCGGCCGGTCGCTGTCCTGCTTGACGCGAAGCTTGGAGGCGATCTCCGACCGGTACTCCTCCTCCAGCTCCCCGACGGCGGCGAGCTCCCGCTCGAGCACGCCGGGCGAAGGCGCGGAGAAGTCCGCCAGGCGAACCGTCCCACGCCCCACGACGGCGTTGAGGGGGCGGTTCACGAGGACTCCGATCCCCTCCTCCGCCGCGCGCTGCACCACGCTCCGGCGCGCCGCCAGTGGCCCGGCCGGCGGGTCGGTCGGCTGCAGCACTCCACCGGACTCGAAGAGATTCAGGGGGAGCTGGAGAACCGCGAAGTGGTGATCCGGGCCTCCGGCCTCACGCGCGGCCGCCAGCATCCGCGTGAGGGAAGTCGCCTCGGGGTCGTCGACCGGCTGCGCGACCGTGTTCGACGACACTCCGTACCAGCGAAGCCGCCCCGCCGCCACCTGGTCCTCGAAGAATCGGAAGGCTGCCGCCAGCCGCCGGTAGAACTCTTCCCGGACCGACTCGATCTGCCCCTCACCGCGCTGCGCCGCATCCGAGAAGAAGTACTCCGGGTTGTGGAGAAGGCACACGTCGAGGGTCTCGAGACCGAGACGCTCGAGCGACCGCTCGAGCTGATCCTCGAGGAACTCCGGGTGGACGCAGTGCCAGCAGTTCTGCTGGTACCGCACCATCTCGGGGAACGGCCGTCCGGCGCCGTCACGCTCCCTGGCCAGGGCGAGGTTCTGTCCCTGGACGTAGCCGATCTTCGAGACGACGACGGTCGCCTCGCGCGTGAGGCGTCCCGTCCGGACGAGGTCGCCGACGACGCGTCCCACCAGCGCCTCGCTGCCGCCGTCGGCGTAGTTCGTCGAGGTGTCGATGAGGTTCACGCCGCTCCCGAGCGCGCGCTCGAGCGCGGCGCGGTGGACGGCGGTCTCGGTGTCGACCCGGTAACCGCCGAAGCCGAGCCGGCACACCGTGAGCCCTGTCCGGCCAAGCGGCCCGTAGGCGAGACGAGGCGGGGCCCCGCGGCGCTCGGCGTGGGCCAGGGTCGAGGCGGGAGTCGCGGCCCCCTCCAGGGCGCCTTCTCTCTTCCCTGTCGCCACCGACGCGCCTCCTCGCTCTGGCTCGCGCAGGCTCCGACTGACCTCCGTCGGTCGACCCACCGGTTCGCGCCCGGCCATGGTACCCCGCCGACCACCGGCGGACCGTCGTATACTCGGCGAGGGCTCCGCGCCGCGCTCGGCCCGACCCAAGCGCGGCCCGACACGCGACCCCGGGAGGATCCGGATGACGGCGTGGCTCGGTCTCCTCGCGCTCCTCCTGCTCGCCGGCCCCGCGTGGGCCGACCTCGGGCTCCCGTCTGGCTTCACCTCCGAGGTGTACGTGACGGGCCAGGGCTTCGACACCTCCGGCGAGCGGGGCATGGTCGGCATCCCGGCCGTGGGCACGATCGGCATCGACGCCACGGGGACGCTGTACCTCGCGCGGACCGGCGCCCGCTTCCGCTCGGGCGACGTCGAGGATCTCTGGGCCATCTATCGCGTCCCCGTTGGAGGCGCCCGGCTCAACCCCGACACGGAGTCACGCTACCTCTACGGGCCACCGCTTCCGAATCCCCAGATCGGCGCGGTGTCGGCGCGAGGACCCGTGTGGGTGACGACGTACGACCGCGAGCGGCGGATCGGCGCCCTCTACCGGTTCCAGGACCGGAGGCCCGCTCTGTTCGCGGGCGGGCGGCCGGCCGAGGGCGCGGCGCCACTCCTCCGCCACCCCGAGGGCGTCGCGGTCGATTCCGCGGGTCACATCTACGTGGCGGACCGCGAGGCGGGAGCCATCGTCCGGCTGGACGCGCGCGGCGCGGTCGTCAACCCCCAGCACGCGAAGATCGTGCGGCCGCGGACGCTCCTTGCCGACGAGGCGGGCAACCTCTGGGTGGGAGGGGACGGAACTGCCGAGACGCCCTTCGGCTCGGGTAACGGCGAGATCTGGCGGGTGGCGCCCGACGGCCGCGCCGACCTCGTTCTCCAGGGACCGCTGCCGGCGGGCATGGCGATGAGCCCCGGCGGGGGCCTGTTCGTCGTGCAGCGCCGTACCGCGCAGCTGTTCATGATCACCCCCGACGGCCGCCGAATCGACTTCGCCACCGCCAAGAACGGCAGCTTCTTCCGGAGTCTGGCGTTCGCGCCGGTCACGCCGGAGACCCGGAAGGCCGGCATCGCCGGAGATCTCTTCCTCGTCCTCGTCTCGCGCTCGATGTGGATGATCAACGAGGTGGTCCGCATCTCCGGACCGTTCGACGAGTGGGCGCGGCAGGAGGCCAGTCGCCCCACGCCCTAGGCGACCGGTCGGCTCACGGCCCGGCCTCGTGCGACGGAGCTAGACCCTTCGGCCGTGAAAGACGAGCAGGGCGCCGAGCCAGCCCAGACAGAGCGCGATCAGCGCGACGTCGGCGTCGCCACCCCCGAAGGCCCACGCCGCGACGATCGAGCCGGCGAGGAGCGCGCCCCCGACCGTGATGGCCTGTCGTCCGCTCAGGTAGACGCGAGCCCAGCGACGCCCCACCGGAATTCCCTTGCCCGGCACCGGGCGCACGGCCCAGGCGACCAGCGCGCCCCAGGCGAGGACGATCAGGATCTTCTGCACCGTGATGGCAGGGGGCTAGTCGCGGAACTCCTGGTCGAGGATCTCCCGGATGAACCGGTCGATGGAGACGGGATAGTAGCGGACGTCCGGCGAGCGGATGACGCCGGTATTGATGGTCTCCTGGCGAAGCAGCTCGTCGAGCACCAGCTCGAGGTGCGCCTGCGGCGCGCGATCCTGCCGCTGGATGCGGAGGTCCTCGCTCTCGAGCAGGACCTTCGGCGCGTACCGGAAGCTGAAGATCCGCGCCACGAGCGCGCGGTGCATCAGCTCCCGGTCGGTGAACACGTCGCCGTAGGTCGGGCCGTCACTCCCGACCGGGAGCACCAGGCGGGGCGACACGCGGATCCGGCCGCGCACTTCGACCGACCGGCCGGGCTGATCCCAGTGGGGCCCGACGAGGACGTACGGGAGGACGTGATGCCCCGAGATGATCCCGCTGATCGGCTTCCGGAGCACCTCCGTGCCCTCGAAGACGGTCCGCAGGAGCTCGGGATCGGGCCGGTCTTCACTCATGAGGCGGGCAAGGGGTCCTGGCGCATCGCCGCCTCGGCTTCCTCGTCGAGGACCGCGACGGCGCGCTGGTAGATCTCGTCGGCCTCCGCCTGCGACTCCCCGACGGCCGTGAGGCCGAGCCGGCCACGCTCCGAGAGCGCCGTCAGCATGTGGAGGACGACGCCGGTCTGCCTGGTCTGGTTGAAGTGGAGCTCGTGGCGGACCATGATGTCGAACACGTCCTGCGGCTGGAGGCCCCGGTACAGCTCCGACTCCAGGTGGTCGGTCGCGACGAAGCACTTCGGCCGGCCATTCGGCGGAGTGAACTTGGCCGTGTCGGCGTCGTAGCGGCCGTCGGTCAGGAACTGGAGGGTCAGGAACGGGTGGGTCGTCCCGCCCTTCCGCAGGTTCAGCTCGATCGCGTAGGGCGTCCAGGCGCCGCCGTTTCGGACGACGACGAAGTCGAAGGCGAAGCGCCCGAGGACCCCTTCGCCCACCAGCTCCTGTCCGACCTTCGCCGCGTCCCGCGTGATGAGGGTCGCGTACCCGGAATCGGCGGGAAACCGGCAGCCGAGATAGCTCTGCCCGCTCGGCCCACCCAGCACCTGATCGTGCGTCGACAGCACCTCGAGCTGGCCCAAGGGCGTGATGCGCAGCTGCACGCTGGGGCTCCGGATCTCGTCGCCGACCACGCGCTCCTCGACGATCCCTGCCAGCTCGGCGAGCTTGCCCATGTACAGGTCGTACCGCTGCCGGGCGCTCTCGAACTTCATCGTCTTGAGCCGCTCACCGAGCGCGGCGACCTCCGCCGCGTCACCGGGCGGGGGCACACCCTCCAGGTTCACCACGGCATTCCCGGCCCCGGAGACGCCCTCGTTGTGCTTGACCATCGCCGACCGGATGGCGGGCCGTGCCGCCCGGAGCCGGCGGAGCGCGGCGACGACATCGTCGGCGGTCCGCAGATCCTCCGAGCCGAGCGGATACGAGACACCGGCCCGCTGGAAGAGCTTGCGACAGCCGCTCTTCGTCCCCAGGTCGAAGTGCCGAGGGTCGGCGCCGTACATGGGGATGCCGAGGCGGAGCGCGAGATCACGCTCGAGCTCCGTGGTGTTGTAGGGCACCAGATGCGCCCGGTCCTTGTCCGGGACCAGGTCCCGGATCTGGGCCAGGAGCCGCGGGCGCTCGAGGAGCTTGAGCGACAGCGGCCGAACCGAGCTGTCGTGCGGGACGGGATTGAAGAAGCGCGCCCGCGCGTGGGCCGGGATGACACCCGGCAGGAGGCCCAGGTAGTAGTCGACGACGTCGGGCAGGATCGGCCGCGACGTCACGTAGACCATGCGCGCGTTCGGCTGCCGGAGGAGCAGGAGCATGAACAGGAACCGCTCTTCCATGGCCTGGAGCACGGACGGCGCCATGTTCAGCTGGTCGAGCGTCATCGACGGGACGACGACGATGGTCTGCGGGTCGCGGCTCAGGGTGGCGATCGATTTCCAGAGCGGGACCAGCTTCGCCTGCAACGCCGCGTAGCGTGCCGTGGTCTCCTCGGGGCTGAGCCCGAGCGTGGGTACTGGCCGCGTCTTCTCCTGGGTGCTCATGCGCTCTTGACCTCGTGGACTGGGAATTGCCCTCGACACGCCGGGCCAACGTAAGGCCGGCTGGCACACGATACCACGCCTGGGCAGGTCGCGAAGGCTGGCGCCGCTGCGGTCCCGCCGCAACGCCCGTATACTGTGAGCGTGACGCCGCCCGCTCCCGTGCGAGCCCGCCTCCCGGTCCCGCGACTTGCCCCGCTCCTCTCCCTAGCCGCCCTGCTCGTGACCGCCGGTGGCGCCGCGCGGGCCGCCGCGTCGCCCGCCCAGTCACCCGCGTCGGCCCTCACGGCGGGCGTCCAGGAGACGGTGCTGGCGAACGGCCTCACCGTCGTCGTCAAGGAGGTCCGGAACGCCCCGGTCGTCAGCTTCAGCGTCTGGTACCGCGCGGGATCGCGCAACGAGCACACCGGGATCACCGGGGTCTCCCATCTGCTCGAGCACATGCTCTTCAAGGGCACCAAGCAGCACCGGCTCGGGGAGATCCCGCGGTCGCTCTACCTGAACGGCGCCTCCTTCAACGCGAGCACGTACTACGACTGGACGAACTACTACGCGACGATCGCCTCCGACCGGCTCGAGCTCGCGATGCGGATCGAGGCGGACCGGATGGTGAACAGCCGGATCGACAAGGCGGACCTCGACGCCGAGATGACCGTGGTCCGGAGCGAGCTCGAAGGCGGGGAGAACAGCCCGGGCCGGCTCCTCTGGCAGGCGGTCGTCTCCACGGCCTACCACGCGCATCCGTACCGCTGGCCGGTCATCGGCTGGCGGAGCGACGTCGAGAACATCAGTCGCGACGCGATGTACCAGTACTACCGGACCCACTACGGCCCGAACAACGCGGTGGCGGTCGTCGTCGGTGACGTCTCGGCCGCCGAGGCGCTCCGGCTCGTCCAGAAACACTTCGGGCCGATCAAGTCCATCCCCAAGCCCCCTACGGTCCACACCGTGGAGCCGCCCCAGCGCGGTGAGCGGCGCGTGATCGTCCGGCGCGCCGGGTCCTTGCCGGCGGCGCTGATCGCGTGGAAGGGGCCGGCGGCCCACCACCCGGACGGCTATGCCCTCGACGTCCTGTCCGGGGTGCTGGGCGAGGGGCGGACGAGCCGGCTGTACCAGGCGCTCGTCGAGAAGGGGGTGGCGTCACGCGTCGATGCGGGGTCCCCCAGCCTCCGCGATCCCTTCCTCTTCTACGTGAGCGCCACCGCCCGTCCCGGTGTCACCGCGGAGCGGCTCGAGGCGGCGCTCCTCGAGGAGGTGGAGCGCGTGGCGGCCACCCCCATCACCGACGAGGAGCTCGGCCGGGCTCAGCGGCGCGCCGAGGCCCAGTTCATCTTCGAGACGAGCAGCGTGACGGCGCAGGCCCGGCAGCTGGGCTACTGGGCCATGATCAACGACTGGCGCTACCTCACGACCTACCTGGACCGGATCCGCGCTCTCACCCCGGCGGACGTCCAGGCGGTGGCTCGCCGCATCTTCGTCGCCGACACCCGGACGGTGGGCCACTTCATCCCGTCGGACGGAGGAGGGCCCGGGGCGCCCCCGCCGCGCGAGACGTCCGCCCGCGTCGACCGACCGAAGCGAGGCGATCGGCCCATTCCCCTGCCCCAGCCGTCGGTCGCCAAGCCGGCGAACCGTCGGGTGACCCGCTTCCGGCTCGACAACGGCATCTCGGTCATCGTCCAGGAGAGCCAGGCGACCCCGACCGTTGCGCTCCGGGCCAGCGTGACGGCCGGGGCCCTCGTGGAGCCCCCGGACCGGCCCAGCCTCGCCGCGCTCACGGCAAGCATGCTGAGCCGCGGCACCGAGCGGCGCACCGCGCTCGAGTTCGCGACGGCGCTCGAGGACGTCGGCGCGGGGCTCAGCGCCAGCGCCGACGCCCTGACGACGACGATCGCGGGCCACGCGCTCACCCGGGACTTCGACCTGGTGATGGACCTCTTCGCCGAGATCCTCCGCCAGCCAGCGTTCCCGGCGGCCGACTTCGAACGGCTCAAGGGCGAAGCGCTGGCCGGCATCACCCAGGCCAGGACGAACCCCAACAGCGTCGCCGCGCGGGCCTTCGAGCGCGTGGTGTACCCGCCCGGCCACCCCCTTCGCCCGCAGACGTTCGACGAAGGGGAGGCCATGCTCGCCGTGGTGACGCGGGACGACCTGGCCGCCTTTCACCGCCGGCAGTACGGGCCCGAGGGGATGATCGTCGTCGTCGCGGGCGACGTGACGCCGGAGCGCGTCCGGGAGGGCCTCCAGAAGCGCCTCGGGGATTGGGCGACGAGCCCCGACGCCAAGCGTGTCACCCTGCCGGACTTGCCGCTCCAGGCGGTGCCGGCCTCCGTGGAGATCCCCATCCCGGACAAGAGTCAGACGTCGATCGTCTGGGGCCACGCCGGCGGCCTGCGCAGGAGTGACCCCGACTTCTACGCCACCCAGGTGCTGAGCATGGTCCTGGGCGGGGGCGCGCTCGTGAGCCGGCTCGGCTCGGCGATCCGCGACGACCAGGGCCTCGCCTACTCCGTCTACAGCTACTTCGACGCGAGCCTCTTCCCGGGCCCCTTCCGGACGGTGCTCGGCACGAACCCGGCCAACGCCAAGAAGGCGGTTGCCGCGCTCGAGGCCGAGATCCAGCGCATTCGGCGAGATGGCGTGACGCCTCGCGAGGTCGCCGAGGCCGTGGCCTACCTCACCGGCAGGTTCCCGCTCCGGCTCGAGACCAACGCGGGGGTCGCGGAGATGCTGTGGTCGATGGAGTTCTTCGGGCTCGGTGAGGACTACATCGACCGGTACGCGGACAACTACCGCGCGGTGACGGTCGCCCAGGCGAACGCGGCCGCGCGCGCCCACCTCCACCCCGACCGGGCGACGCTCGCCATCGCGGGACCGCTGCCGTAGCGCTCGACCCGTCGCCGGCGGCCTCGACTGGACGCCTTCAGCCTGTGGCGGCCTGTGGCGGCGCGTGGCGCACCGCAATCGCGCTCCTGCTCGCCGCGGTGCTCGTCCCCGCCGGATACGCCCGGGCCTCGGACACGGTGGACGAGACCCGCCCGATCGGGCATCCCCGGGCCCGCTTCCCGCTCGCCGTGCATCTCGTCCCGCCACCCGACGTCACGCTCGAGACTTCGGTCCGCCGGGCGATCGACGCCTGGAACGCGGTCGCCCGCGAGGGGCTCGGGATCGAGGCGTTCCTCTGGCGCGACCAGGAGGAGGGGGCCGACGTTCTGATCCGATTCGTCCCGGCGGAGGCCAACCGGCCGATCGGCTACGCGCACCTCGACGTGGACGATACCGGCGGGATCCGCCTGCCGGTCCGGATCGACCTGGCAGAGCCGGTGGCAATGGGCGCCACCTCACGGGAGACGGTGCTGTTCCAGGTCGCCGCGCACGAGGTAGGCCACGCGCTCGGGCTGGCCCACTCCGACGAGCCCGGCTCGATCATGTGCTGCCAGCGGGGCGCCGTGGATCTCCGTGACCCGGCCGTCCGGGCGCGTTACGTGGCGGCCCGTCGCCAGCCCGACGTGCGGTCCGCCCTCGAGCAGCTGCTCCGGCTCTACCCGCGCTTCTGGCAGCGGTAGCACCGGTGGTGGCCGCCGAGGAGTCGGCGGGCCGGTGTCAGGTTCCGTCGAGAACGGCGAGCTCGCTCCGGAGCTCCCCGAGGCGCTCCTCCGCTTCGTCGTGCTGGGCCCGGACACGGGGCAGCTCGTCGAGCAGGCGCAAGACGTGGGCCTCCAGATCGGCGATCACGCGCTGGCGGGTCATCAGCTGGTGCTCGGTGTGGCGGATCGCCTCCCGGAGCCTGAGGGCCCGCTGCTCGAGCTCCTCCACCGCAAAGCGCGCGATCCGGGTTCGGTCGCGGCGCTGGTCGACCGTCGTCTCCTGCTCACGCCGGTTGGCCATCAGGGTCTGTCGCTCCCGCTCGAGGACGTCCAGCCGGGCGCGCGCTTGCCGGAGGCCGTCGACGTCGCGACTCGTCCGGATCGTCGCGGAGACCTGCTCCATCGCGTAGCGGACGTGGCGCTCCCGATCGATGAACCCCATCAGCGCGCCGCGCTCGGCCGCCTCGTCCAGCTCGGCCGCCGCGAGCTGCTGGCGCGCCTGGAAGAGGAGATTCCCCTGCGCCCGCTCGACGTCACGCGCCACCGGAGCTGGGTCCGCGCTAGGCCCGCGCGGCTCGGTCCACCGCCGCTGCCAGGACCCGGACCAGGCGGCCCAGCCGGACGGCTTCCAGATCGCCGCGACGGATCATCGCGCGGATGGTCTGCTCATGGCGGCCGAGCAGGCGCGCCGTGTCGGGCACGGTCAGCAGCAGGGGCGCTCGGAGGACAGACTGGGGGCGCATGCCCTCGACGCGGCAAGATGAGTGCCATCAAGGTCCCGCTCCGACCAGCTGCTCGCCCGCGTGGAAATCCGCGGAAGATTGGGGGCCCCTGGCCGAGCGCGGGAGACGAGCGCGGGCGCCCGGTAGCCGCTACACGATGGTTCTTACACGGTAGGCCCGCGGGTTCCGAGCGGGGCCGGCGGGGCGTGCGGCTTCGCGGCAAGCCTTGTCTCGATCATCATAGTGGAATACAATCCACCATAGTGACACACCGCCGCTTCTCGACAGGGCTCGACATGGCCGGGCTTGGGGCCCGCGTGCGCGCGGCCCGCCGCGGCCGCGGCCTCTCGCTCGACGACGTCGCCAGGCGCGCGGCCGTCAGCCGGAGCATGCTCTCGGCCGTGGAGCGCGGCGGGAAGGTGCCCACGGTCCTCGTCCTCGATCGGATCGCCACGGCGCTCGACACGAGCATCGCACGCCTCTTGGGGGAGGAGCGGGCCGCCCGGGTCGTCGTCCTGCGCCACGGGACCCAGGATGTGGCCCGGGATCCGGCCGGCTGGGAGCGCCGCATCCTCTCCCCGGTCCTCCCCGGGGTGGAGTTCGAGCTGATGCGAACGACCATCGCGCCCGGCGTCGACGCGGGCGTCTTCGCCCCGCACGCGCCGGGCTCCCGGGAGTACCTGGCCATGGAGAAGGGCGTTCTCCAGCTGACGATCGACGACACGATGCACACGCTCCGCGCCGGTGACAGCGTCTACTACGAGGGCGACTGTCATCACCGGTTCGTCAACCCGGGTCGAGAGCCGTGCGTGTACTACCTCGCCATGGCGCTGGGCGAGAGCGAGCCACACGCCCACCGGGGCCGGGCCTCGTGACGCCGACCCCTCCGGTCCCCCTTCCGCCGCTCGCCATCGACCCGGAGGCCTTCCGGCGACTCGCCCACCTGGCCGCCGACCTCGTCGCCGACCATCTCGCCCGCATCCGCGAGGGGCCGGTCTTCGCGCCGATGACCCCCGCCGAGCGCGCCGCGCTCCTCGAGCATCCTCTCCCGGCGACCGGCGTCGCCCCCGAAGCGCTCCTCGCCCTCGTCGAGCGCGATGTCCTCTCGCACCCGATGGGGAACGGGCACCCCCGGTTCTTCGGCTGGGTGAACTCGCCACCGGCTCCGGTCGGCATCGTGGCCGACTTCCTCGCGGCGGCCCTCGACCCGAGCTGCGCCGGCGGAGACCACGCGGCGATCTACCTCGAGCGCGCCGCCGTCCGGTGGCTGATGGAGCTGGTCGGCTTTCCGGTCGAGGGCAGCATGGGGCTCCTGGTCAGCGGGGGCTCGATGGCATCCCTCACCTGCCTGGCCGCCGCGCGCCACCGCGCGGCCGCAGCGGACGGCTGGGACCTCCGGGCGCAGGGGGTCCGAGGCGCGCGGGCGCCTCTGGTCCTCTACCTCTCCGAGGAGGGCCACAGCTGCATCAGGAAGGCGGCCGAGGTTCTCGGGCTCGGCCAGGACGGGGTGAGCACCATCCCGGTCGACGGCGACCTCAGGATGGACGTGAGCGCGCTCCGCCAGGCCGTGGCGCGGGATCGGGCGGCCGGGCGCCGGCCCTTCTGCGTGGCGGCGAGCGCGGGGACCGTCAACACCGGAGTGATCGACCCCCTCGACCAGTTGGCCGGGCTCTGCCAGGCGGAGGGTCTCTGGCTCCATGTCGACGGCGCGTACGGCGCCATCGGCGCCGCGGACCCCGCGCTTGCCGCCCGCTACACCGGGATGGACCGCGCGGACTCGGTGGCGCTCGATCCGCACAAGTGGCTCTCGGTGCCGGTCGAGTGCGGGTGCGCCCTGGTGAGGGACGGCCAGCTCCTGCGGGACACGTGGAGTCTCGTGCCTCCCTACCTCCGGACCGAGGAAGGGAAAGGGTTCGGCGGGCTGCCCTGGTACTCCGAGTACGGGTTCCAGCAGACCCGGGGGTTTCGGGCGCTCAAGCTCTGGATGACGCTCCAGCACCTCGGCCGGCAGGGCGTGGCCGCGCTCGTCGCCCGCCACGTGGCCCTGGCCCGGCACCTGGCGGCGGCCGTCGACCGGGCGGCCGACCTCGAGCGGTTGGCCGACCCCGAGCTGTCGGTCGTGTGCTTCCGTTACCGGCCCATGGGATGGGCCCGCGACGACGGCCGGCTCGACACGCTGAACAAGGCTCTGGTGGAGCGGGTCCAGGCTGACGGGCGCGTCTTCCTCACCGGCACGACGCTACGGAAGCGGCTCGCCCTCCGCGCGTGTGTTCTCCACTACGGCACCACGGAGGCCGACGTCGACTATCTGGTCGACACCGTGCGGGAGACCGGAGCGCGCCTGGCCGGGAGCGCCTGAGGGCCGGGCCCACCTGCGGCAGAGACGCGGCGCCCGAGGCCCAGCAGTCCTACAGCTGGCCCGAGCCGAACGTGTCGCAGCGCTTCACGTCACCGGACTCGAGGCCGGTCCGGAACCACCGCACGCGCTGGGCCGAGGAGCCGTGCGTGAAGGACTCCGGCACGACGACGCCCCGCGACTGTCGCTGCAAGCGGTCGTCGCCGATGGCCGTCGCCGCGGCCAGGGCCGCCTCGACGTCGCCCGGCTCGAGAATGTTCCGCCGGGCCGCGGAGTGGCCCCACACGCCCGCGTAGCAGTCGGCCTGGAGCTCGAGCCGAACCGACAGGGCGTTGGCGGAGGCCTTGTCCATCCGCGAGCGCTGCCGGTGCACGCGGTCGGCGGTCCCCAGGAGGTTCTGCACGTGGTGCCCGACCTCGTGGGAAATCACGTACGCCCGCGCGAAATCGCCCGGCGCGCCGAATCGCTCGCTCAGCTCCCGGAAGAACTGGAGGTCGAGATAGACCTGGCGGTCGGGCGGGCAGTAGAAGGGGCCGACGGCCGCGCTGGCCTGACCGCACGCCGACTGCACGGCGCCGCTGAACAGGACGAGCCGCGGGGGCTCGTAGGTCCCGCCGCCCTGGCTGAAGAGCCGACCCCAGGTGTCCTCGATGTCCCCGAGCACGGCCCGGACGAAGTCCGCCTGCTTGTCCTCCGGGGGCGGCTGCCGGCCAGGTCCGGCGTCGCTCCCCGGGGGGGGAGCCGTCTGCTCAAGTCCCTGCTCGAGCCCCCCGAGGAGGTCGAGGGGGTTGGTGCCGGTGAGGACGCTCACCAGGAGGACCACGAGCAGCATGCCGCCGCCCACCTTGATCCCCGCGCCACCCATGCGCATGCCCCGCCGGTCTTCGACGTTGTCGCTGCGGCGCATGTCTCTCCAGCGCATCGGGGCACCTCCTGAGTGGTCCTGGCCGTCAGGGCCGGCCGGTTCTCCGAGGATGCGCCCGGGACCGCCACGGCGCAAGCGAGGAGGCAAGGTCGGGGCGAGCCGCCGGGGGACGCCGTCTTTACAGTCGGCCGGGTGGTCGCCGAAGATATCGGGGTTCCCCACTGCCCATGGAAGACCCAGCAAGGCTCGACTCGGCGGCGGCGCTCGCGCGGAGCCCGCTCTTCTCGCACCTGGGTCGCCTGGACCGCGCCCGGCTCGCCGGCGAGCTCGAGGAGATGCACTTCACCCCCGGCCAGGCGATCGTGCGCCAGGGCGACCGCCCCGACGGCTTCTACGTCATCAAGCACGGACGGGCAGCGGTGCTGGACGACACGGCGACGTCGGCCGCCGGCGACGGAACCCAGGCTCAGCCCCTCACGACGCTCGGAGCGGGCGAGGTGTTCGGCGAGATGGCGCTCCTCACCGAATCGCCGCGCACGGCAACGGTCGTCGCGGAGACCGACCTCACGGTCTGGCGCCTCTCCCGGCCCCGGTTCGAGGCGCTCCTCGACCACGAGCGCGGCATCGCGCGGAGCATCGAGCGGTCCCTGAGCCACCGGCTCGCCGCGATGAACCACGAGACCGGGGTCCTCCGGGCCCTCGGACACCGGCTCGCGACCGCGGCGCTGGGGCGCCTCAGCCCGGGCGCCCTGCACCTGGTCGCGAACGTCGCCGTGCGTCCACGCTGGACGGCCGAGACGCTGCGCCGGACCTGCGCCCGGACCGGGGACGAAGGCGCCTTGACCGAGCTCGTCGGGCAGTCCGGCCTCCTGCGTCTCGAGGGCGCGGAGGTGATCGTCGACCCGGCGTTCCTCGCCATCGCCGGCGGCGACGCCCGGGAACCCAGTCCCGCCTGGCTGCGGGCGGCAGCGGAGGAGCTGGCGGCGGACGGTGACGTCGTCGCCGCCACGGACCTGGCGCTCGCCGCGGGGGCTGTCGAGGACGCCGAGCGGCTCCTCGGCACTCACGAAGCGCGTCTCCTCGAGACCGCGTCCGCCGGAGATCTCGACCGCTGGCTCTCGGCGGTCGGCGAGCGAGCGCCCGCGCTGGGCGGCCGGCTCAGCGCGCTGCGAACCCGGCTGGTGGAGCGGATGGAGCCCCCTCCCCAGGCGGCGGCGCCGGGTAGCCGCGAGCGGACGTCGCCGCTCTTCGGGCGGTGGGCACAGGGGCTCGCGACCGTGCGCGCGCTGAGCGCCCTGGCCGCCGTCGTGGCCTTCGGGCTAGGGTGGTTCCTGCCGCTGCCGGACGGGCTCACGCGCGGCGGCCTCGTCACGCTCGGGGCGATCGTCGCCACCGTCCCCCTGCTCGTCGCCAACGTGCTTCCCGACTACGTCGTCATGCTCTTCCTGATCCTGGCCCTCGTCCTGCCCGGCCTGGTGCCGCCGTCGGACATCCTCGGCGGATTCGCCGCGCCCGCCTGGCTGATGATCTTCACGCTCCTGGCGGTGGGGGTCGCGGTGTCCCGCTCGGGGCTCATGTTCCGGCTCGTCCTCCTGTCGCTCCAGCGGTTGCCTCCCCGGTTCGTCCCCCAGAGCCTGGTCCTCTGCCTCACGGGCGTCCTGATGAGCGCGGGGCTCACCAGCGGGTCCACTCGGATCGCCCTCGGCGTGCCGATCGCGCGCGGCATCACGGACGCCATGGGCTTCGCCCCGCGGAGCTCCGGCGCCGCCGCCGTCGGGCTGATGACGTTCTTCACGTTCCTCCAGATGGGGGAGCTGTTCCAGACCGGGACGTTCACCGGCCTCGTCGTGCACGATCTCCTGCCTCCCGCGGCGCGGAGCGAGATCACCTGGTGGCGGTGGTTCTTCGTCGCGCTCCCGCCGTTCGTCTTCGTCGGGACCGCCACGTACCTGTCGCTGCTCTTCCTCTTCAAGCCCCACCGCGACGGACGGGTCAACCTCGAGGCCGTGCGGCTCCAGCAGGCGCTGCTCGGGCCGCTCACGCCGAACGAGATCTGGAGCGCGGTGGTGCTGGTCGCCCTCATCGCCGGCTTCGCGACGCGGCCGTATCACGGGATCGCCCCCGCGTGGCTGGCCCTCGGCGCGTTCCTGCTCCTGTTCACGCTCGGCGCGCTCGACCAGTCGGCGTTTCAGGGCGGCGGGACACTCGGCCTCCTCGTCTACGCGGGCGTGATCCTGAGCCTGGGCAACGTGTTCGCGACGCTCCACATCGACGCCTGGCTGACCTCGCTGGTGCAAGGAGGCATGCCGGCCATGGTCAAGAACCCCTACGGCTTCGTCCTGACCATCTCCATCCTGGCCTTCGTCATGCATTTCTTCGTCCCCTGGATGACCGCGTCGACCATCATCGCGCTGGTCGCCATGCCCATCGCCGAGGGGCTGGGCTTCCATCCGTTTATTCCCGTGCTCGTCGCGCTCATCGCCGGCGACCACACGATCGTGCCCTACGTGAATTCGGGCTATGCCATCATCTACTTCGCGAGCGAGGGCGATCTCTTCACGCACGCGCAGGCGCGCGTGCCGCTCGTCCTCGAGGGCGGCTACCGGCTCGCGGCGCTCCTCCTGAGCGTGCCGGTCTGGCAGTTCATGGGGCTCATGTGACGTGGCGTTGCCCCCAACCGACGGAGGCGCGGACGTGACCGATCGCATCGCCGACACGACACGACGGGAGGTCTACGCGCGAATCGACCGGCGATTCGACGCGTTCGTGGAGGAGCTTCGCGCCTACATCCGGGTGCCGACGATCAGCGCCCGGCGGGAGGCCGAGGCCGAAGGGGCCGAGGCCACGCGGGCCATCCTCGGGCGCCACGGCGTCGAGACCCGGCTGATGGACGTGCCCGGGGGGCCGGCGATGGTGGTGGGCGACGTCTCCGGGTCGCCCGGGGCCCCGACCGTGATCCTCTACAACCACTACGACGTCCAGCCGGTGGACCCCCTCGACCAGTGGCGCCACGAGCCCTTCGATCCGGTCGTCGAGAACGGCAAGCTCCACGGCCGGGGCGTGGCCGACACCAAGGGGAACGTCGTGGCGCAGGCGGTGGCGCAGGCCGTGATCCGGGACGTCCTGGGCACGCTGCCCGTGAACCTCCGCTTCATGGTGGAGGGCGAGGAGGAGATCGGCAGCCCGCATCTGCCGGCGTTCGCGCGGCGCCACCCGGCGCTGTTCCGCGGCGACGGCGCCACCATCGAGGGCGCCGGACACACGCCGGACGGGGTGCCGGAGGTCTACATGGGAAGCAAAGGCATCCTCTACGTCGAGCTGCGCGTCCGGACGGCGGCCGTGGACCAGCACAGCTCCCTCGCCACGTCATTGCCCAACCCGGCCTGGCGCCTCATCGCGGCGCTCCGCACGATCCGGGACGCGCGAGGCCGCATCCTGATCCCCGGCTTCTACGCGGGCGTGAGCCGGCCCACGCGCGAGGCGCTGGCCTTCCTCCGGAAGAACCCGTTCGACCCCCGGGAGTGGCAGAAGGCCTACGGTGCGACCGAGGTCTTCGGCGGCACGACGCGGCTCGGCCGGCTGATCGCCTACTGCTACAACCCGACCTGCAACATCGACGGCCTCGTGTCGGGCTACACCGGACCGGGGAGCAAGACGATCAACCCGGCCGACGCGACGGCCAA
The DNA here is from genome assembly GCA_963812945.1 of uncultured Candidatus Rokubacteria bacterium. Taxonomy (GTDB): domain Bacteria; phylum Methylomirabilota; class Methylomirabilia; order Rokubacteriales; family DASRDR01; genus DASRDR01. Next base: position 2,537,099 of record CAWEXD010000008.1, read on the forward strand.
GCTCGACTTCCGTCTCGTGCCCGGCCAGCGGCCGCTCCGGATCCTCGCCGCCCTCAAGGCGCACCTTCGCCGGAAGGGCTTCGGCGACATCGAGGTCATCCAGCACAGCACCTTCGAGCCCGGCGCCTCGCCGATGTCGTCGAGCATCGGTCAGAGCCTCATGGCCGCATGCCAGGACGTCTATGGGCGCTCACCGGCGGTCTTTCCCTGGATGGGCGGGTCGTCGTCGACGTGGTTCTACACGAGCCGGGGGACTCCCGCGGCCCTGCCGCCCGGAGTCGGCTACAGCGGAAGCCTCATCCACGCTCCCAACGAGCACATCCGTCTCGACGACGCCCGGGGCGCGATCAAGGCGTTCGCGGCCATGATGATGCTGTGGGACCGGGGCCCGACTTCCCGGCGGTCCTGACGAGACGGCCGCCGGCCGGGGACAGGCCCCGGCCCAGCGAGCCGTCGGACCGTTCAGACGTCGCGATTCTGGTGGGTCAGTCGCTCGCGAGCTTGCCGTTGTACCCCCAGTGCGAGCGCTCGACGTCCTGGAAGACGACGTGCACCTGATCGGCCGTCGTCTTTCCGATTCGGACCATCGCCTCGGTGATGGCGGCCGTGATCTCGCGCCGCTGCTCCGCCGTCCGTCCCGCGTACCACTGGACCGTGATGTTCGGCATGGGCTCCTCCGGGAGCTTCGCGTGTGAGTAGCGTGTGACGAATCCCGGCTGGAGTTGTACCATGCGCCGGTTCGAACGCGCACGCCCCCCGTTCCCATGATCCCTCCGCACGTGCGCGGCACCGAGTCGCGGTCTGCGGGGCGGGCGCCCGCGTGATCGGGGAGTCGCGATGCCGCCATCCGGGCTGGCTCGCCCTGGCCGGTATCCTGGCGCTGGCCGGCGCGGTTCGGGCCCTCCGCTTCTGGGACGGGTTCACGTCGTGGGCGCACTGGGACGACCTGCTCATCGCCGTCCCGGCAACCCAGGTGCTCGGTGGGACCTTTCCCGTCCACCACGTCGGGGTCGAGTACCACGGAGCGGCCCCAGGGTACCCGCTGGCGGCGTGGTTCGCGCTCACTGGACCCTCCACGCTCGCCCTCGACGTGTTCTGCTGGGCCGTTGGCGTCGCGATCGCCGGGACCGGCTACCTGCTCGCGCGCCGGCTGTTCCCGCCCTGGCCCGCGCTTCTCGCCGGGCTCGTCCTGGCCGCGCCGCCGCTCGTGTTCACCCGGTGGACCACGACTGGCAACCTCGCCTACCCCGCGACCCTCCTGATCGGAAACCTCATCCTGCTCGGCACCCACCGGATCATCGTCCGCTCTCCCGCTCCCTGGCCGGCCGTGCTCGTGACGGGCCTCCTGGCGGGCCTCGGCTGGTGGACCAACCCCCTGGCGGTCGTCTACTGCGCTCCCCTCGCCGTGCTGGCGCTTCGGACCGGCCTCGTCTGGCGGGTCCGCTTCTGGCTCTTCCCGGTCGGCGTCGCCCTGGGCGGGCTCCCGGCGTGGATCTACGAGGCCACCTACTATCCCTCGACGCGTCTCGTGCTCCACGAGCCCGGCACCGTTCCGCTCGAGTCGTTCACTGAGCGCACGGCGATGTTCCTGACCCAGTTGAGCCTCGAGCTCGTGGGAGCCCGGGCGACGGAGCTCACCACGGTTTCGTTCGCCCCGCCCGCCGCGATGCAAGTGATCGTGGCCGGTCTCGCCCTCCTCGTGCTGGCCCGCGCGCTCCTGAGAGACGGTCGTCAGCTCGCGTGGCTGGTGGGGGCAAGCCGGGGCGGTCCGGGAAGCGGGCTGAGCCTCCTGTGGATTCTCCTGCTCGCGAACCTCGTGTTGGCGCTGCCGACCAAGCGGACCCTCGGCCTCACGTATTTCCTGCCGCTGTACGCGATCCTGCCCCTGTGGACCGGGGAGTTCCTCGCGTGGCTTTGGGGCGTGCGCCGGTGGCTCGGCGCCACGGCAGCGGTGGGACTCCTCGGCTTCCACCTCTGGGCCACCTGGACCGTCACGCTCGGCCGCCACGCCGAGCCAGGCTGGCGCTGGTCCCAGCTCCGCGCCAGCCTCCAGCCCCTGGCCGACTGGCTGACGGCCCGGGGGATCCGGCACATCTACTTCGACTTCGAGGACTTCCGCGCCTACGAGCTCCCGTTCCTGACCGGGCAGCGCGTCACCGGAGCCCTCCTCTGGCGTGAGCAGGTCGTCCCGACCGGACAGGCCGTGGATGCCCAGCCAGCACCGCCGATGGTGATCCCACCCGAGCGGGCGGACCCGATGCGCGAGACGCTCCGGGCCGCCGGCCAGTCGGTGCGCGAGACCCGGATCGGCCGGTTCGTCGTCCTCGAGGCCAGCCCGCGCTGGCCACACGGCTTCGCGTCGGTCCCACCCGACCGCTGGACGCTCAGCGCCAGCCACCGATCGACGGACCTCGGGTATCTCGTGGACCGGGACGCGGGAACCCGATGGAGCATCGGGGAGCACCAGCAGCCGGGGTCGTGGGTGCAGGTGGACCTGGGATCGGATGAGGACGTCGCGCGCGTCGATCTCCTGACGCTCGACTGGCAGGAGGTGCCGGCCGGGCTCCGCGTGGAATGGTCGAGAGACGGCCAGGCCTGGCAGGAGGCGGTGTCCGTGCCCCGCTACTGGGGTCCGCTGTTCTTCTCCGAGCAGCATCCCTTCCTGCGTGTCCGCCGCGGCCGGGTCCAGGCCGCCTTCGACCCGGTTCGGGCGCGGTTCCTCCGGATCGTCCAGACAGGCGAGGCGGCCCGCCACGCGTGGTCGGCTCGCGAGCTCTTCCTGTACCGGCCGGTCCCGCCCGAGCCGTCGGGCTCACCGCGACGGCCGGTCCCGGAGCCTGACGAGCTCACCCGGGCCCTCCGTGAGGAGGGCGTGAGGTTCGTCTACGCGAATCACTGGCTGTCCGCCCGCGTCCTCGCGGCAGGCGACGGCGCGGTCGGAGCGGTCGGCGCGCTCGACTCGAACTTCAACGTGAACTCGTACGGGCGGGCGGCGCCCGACCCGGCGAGGCTGGAGCGCTTCAGACTGGAGCCCGGCCGGGCCTTGCTCCTGGGCACCGGGGCTGACCTCCCGGGAATCCGCCGGATGCTGGAGATCCAGGGCGCCCTCGAGCGCGAAACCGCGGTGGGGCCCTACCCCTTGCTCCTCCTCAGGCGCCCGACGGTCCGCCCGGCCCTGGCCAGGGACGGGTGGCGGATGACCGCCACCGTGGGCGCCGCCGACGCGGTCCGGGCGCCAGACGGCGATTCCCGCGCGCGCTGGAGCGCCGGTGGGCCCGTCACGCCGGAGACCACGGTCACGCTCGACCTCGGGCAGGCGCGTCCCGTGGCGGGGCTTCGGATGATGCCCGGCTCACGGGATGCGGGACCCTCGGCGTTCGTCCTGGAGGGCTCGGCGGACGGCCTCGCCTGGGCGCCCGTCGGGCCGCTGGAGTGGGCCGGCCCGCTCTACTGGACCGGGTACGAGCTCATCCGAAACGGCCGGCGCGAGTGGACAGTCGTCTTCCCTCGAGTCACCGTGCGACACGTGCGTCTCCGGCCGGCCGGAGCCGCTCGAACATGGGACATCGAGAGGATCGACCTGTTCGAATGATCGCGGCCGGATGGGCGAGCCCCTTCGGGCGGGTTCGCGCCACGGTGCAGCCGCCAATGTGCAGCCGATTGACCGGGCCGCGCGATGCTTTACTCTACCGGGGAGAGCCATCGAGGAGCCGACCCCCATCCGGAACGGACGCGGCACGAAGACGACCCTGGTGCTGCTCGTGCGTCACGGGCAGACGTCGACCACCGGCATCACGCTGCCGGGGCGCGCCCCCGGCTTGCACCTGGCCGACGCGGGACGGGAGGCGGCGGCCGACTTGGCGGGCCGCATCGCGCGCCTGCCGCGCATCGCCGCGGTGTACTCGTCGCCCCTGGAACGGGCCGCGGAGACGGCGGCGCCCATTGCCGCTGCCTGCGGGCTTCCTGTGACGGTCGACCCGGGGCTCCTCGAGTGCGACTACGGGGACTGGACGGGGCAGGCTCTGAAGGATCTCCGCCGCCGTCCGGAGTGGAAGGTGATCCAGCGCTACCCGAGCGGCTTCCGGTTCCCGGGCGGCGAGTCGTTCACCGAGGCGCATGCCCGGATCACCGGTACACTCGGGCGCCTGGTCGCCGCCCACGCCGGGCACACTCTCGTGGCCGTTTCCCACGCGGACCCCATCAAGTTCGCCGTCGCGCACGCGCTCGGCACCCACCTCGACCTCTTCCAGAGGATCGCGATCTTCCCGGCCTCCGTCACGGCGATCGCGTACGACGAAACCGGCCCGACCGTCCTGGCGGTCAACACCACGCGGGGTGACCTTGCGCCCCTCGCCGGAAAATGAGCGACTCCTCCGACTTCGCCGCGTGCGGCTCCGGCCCCCCTCCCCCCGGCCACAGGCCGAAGGCCGTCCATGAGACGGGAGGGGGCTACAGGCCGCAGGCCGTCAGATCAAATCGGGGTGGCGGGGCGTGTCGATAACCGACTCCTTCGACTTCGCCGCCCCCGATCTGTTCACCGCGGGCACGATCGGCCCGCCGGGTCAGCGCGTCTTCTTCCTTCAGGCCCGTGAGGGCGACACGCTGGTGACGCTCAAGTGCGAGAAGGAGCAGGTCCGCGTGCTCGGCGAGTACCTGGGCCGCCTTCTCGAGCGGCTGGCCGCGCCCGAGGGCACCTCCGTCGGGGACCTGGCGCTCGTCGAGCCGCTCACGCCGGCCTGGGCCGTCGGCTCGATCGGCGTCGGCTACGACGACGGGGCGGACCGCGTGGTGCTGGTGATCGAGGAAGGCCGCGAGGGCGACGCGGCGGCGGAGGAGGGCGAGGAGTCGGCGGCCGAGGAGATCGAGCTGGAGGCAGAGGCGGAGGCTCAGCCGGAACCCGAGCCGGAGGGCGAAGAGCCAGCCACCGAGGCCGACCGGGCCTCCGGGCGCGTCAGCCTCACGCGACCTCAGGTGGCGGCGTTCGTGGAGCGGGCCCGGGCTCTCGTCGAGGCCGGGCGACCCACGTGCCGGTTCTGCGGCCGACCGATGAACCCGGGCGGTCACCGCTGCGCTCGCACGAACGGGCACGCCGCCGACTAGGATTGGCATCGCGATGCCCCGAGCTGCCGTTGCCCAGCCGCTCGACCTCCTCGCCCGCGGTGAGATCGCCGTGAAGGGCCGTCTGCCCTGGGCCTCGAACGCCACGTTCCTGGTGGAGGTGACGCGCGGGCGGGCTGCCACGCTCGGGGTGTACAAGCCCCAGCGCGGCGAGCGGCCGCTCTGGGACTTCCCCCGCGGGCTCCACCGGCGGGAGGTGGCCGCGTACCAGCTGTCGGAGACCCTCGGCTGGGCCCTGGTCCCGCCGACGCTCGTGCGCGAGGGTCCCTACGGCCTGGGCTCCGTCCAGCTCTTCGTCGACGCCGAGTTCGAGCAGCACTACTTCACGCTGCGCGAGCGGCCGGAGCACCGCCCGGGCCTTGCGCGTCTCTGCGCGTTCGACTTGCTCGCGAACAACGCCGACCGCAAGAGCGGTCACTGCCTTCTCGGGAGGGATGGTCGCCTCTACGCGATCGACAACGGGCTCTGTTTCCACGCCGAGCCGAAGCTCCGGACCGTGGTCTGGGACTTCGCGGGCGAGCCGCTCCCCGAGGACGTCCGGGCCGCCGCGCGGCGGCTCGCTCGCGAGGGGCTGCCCGGGCCGCTCGCCGAGCTCATCGGCCCCGAGGAGCGCTCCGCGCTGCTCGCGCGAGCGCGAGCCCTGGGAGCCGCCGAGCGCTTCCCCGTGGATCCGACGGGCATGCAGTACCCCTGGCCGCTGGTCTGACGCACGATGTCCGCCACCCTCAAACGCTGGAGACGATCGCGATGGCCGTGAAGCTCATGGGCGCCGAGGTCAAGCGCAAGGAAGATCCCCGTCTGATCACCGGCGCGTCCATCTATACGGGTGACATCTCCCTGCCCGGTCTCCACTACGTGGCATTCGTCCGGAGCCCGCACGCGCACGCGAAGATCCGCAGGATCGACGGCTCGGCCGCGCGGCGCCGCCCGGGCGTGGTCGCGGTGGTCACCGGGGCCGACCTCAAGGCTCACTGCGGGCCCGTGCCCGTCGACCAGGCCTCGACCGAAGGCGGCGAGGGCCAGACGTCGATCGGCCGGAAGCACTATCCGCTCGCCATCGACCGCGTCCGGCACGTCGGTGAGACGGTGGCGGCGGTGATCGCCACGACCGAGGTGGTCGCCGTCGACGCCGTGGCCGACGTGGTCGTCGACTGGGAGCCCCTTCCCGCGGTGAGCGACCTGCTCGAGGCCCAGAAGCCGGGCGCCGCCCAGATCCACGCCGATGCGCCGAAGAACGTCGAGCACGAGAACCGGATCACGGCGGGCGAGCCCGACGCCGCCTTCGGCCGGGCCTTCAAGGTCGTCCGCCAGCGCATGGTCAGCCAGCGTCTCTGCGGGGTGCCCCTCGAGGGCCGGGCGACGGTCGCCGCGCCGGACTCCACCACGGGCGGCCTGGTCGTCTGGGCCACGACCCAGGCGCCCCACGCCATGCGGGGAGGCCTGGCCACGCTCCTGGGGCTCGAGCAGAACCAGATCCGCGTCATCGCGCCGGAGGTCGGCGGCGGGTTCGGCGTGAAGTTTGGCGTCTACCCGGAGGATGCCGCCTTGGCGGCAATGGCGAAGCTCTACCGCCTGCCGCTCCGCTGGGTCGAGACGCGGGTCGAGCACATGGTGGCCACCACGCACGGCCGTGCCCACGTCACCGACGTCGAGGCGGCGGTCGAGCGCGACGGCACCATCACCGCCCTTCGCGTGCACGTCCTCGCCGACATCGGCGCGTACCCGATCTTCACCTTCATCCCCGACCTGGCGCTCATGATGGGTGTCGGGGTCTACCGCATCGCCAACATCGATCTCCGGTCGACCTGCGTCTTCACCAACACGACGCCGGTGGCGGCCTACCGCGGCGCCGGGCGGCCCGAGGGCTGCTACTACATCGAGCGCATCGTCGACGTCGCCGCCCAGGAGCTCGGCCTCTCGCCCGAGGCGGTGCGACGGAAGAACTTCATCGCCCCCGACGCCTTCCCGTACACCACGCCGACCGGCCAGCGCTACGACAGCGGCGAGTACGACCGCGCGCTGACGAAGGCGCTTCAGGTCTCGAAGTACGACGCGCTCCGCCGAGAGCAGGAGGCTCGGGTCGCCCGGGGCGACCGGAAGCTTCTCGGCATCGGCATGGCGTGCTACGTCGAGATGTGCGGCTTCGGCCCGTTCGAGAGCGCGGTGGTCCGCGTCGAGCCGTCCGGCACGGTCACCGCCTACACCGGGACCTCCGCTCACGGCCAGGGCCACGAGACCACCTTCGCCCAGATCATCGCGGACCACCTGGGCGTCGGCTTCGATCAGGTCGTGGTGAAGCACGGCGACACGTCCAACACCCCCATGGGCAATGGGACCGGCGGGAGCCGGAGCCTCGCCGTCGGCGGGACCTCCATCCTGCGCGCCACCCTCAAGGTGCAGGAGCACGCGCGCGCGATTGCCGCGCACGTCCTGGAAGCGGCGAAGGACGACGTCGTCTTCGACGACGGGCGCTACCAGGTGAAGGGCGTGCCGTCCCGCGCGCTCACGCTCGCCCAGATCGCCGGGCACGCCTACGGCGACAAGCTGCCCGACGCGATCGAGTCGGGCCTCGAGGCGACCGACTTCTTCCGGCCGCCGCAGCTCCTGTACCCCTTCGGGGCCCACATCGCGGTCGTCGAGATCGACCGGGAGACCGGGCAGGTCTCGATGCGGGACTTCATCTCCATCGATGACTGCGGGGTGCGCATCAGTCCGGTTCTCGTCACGGGCCAGGTGCACGGCGGCCTCGCGCAGGGCATCGCCCAGGCCCTCCTCGAGGAGCTCGTCTACGGACCCGACGGTCAGCTGGTGACGGGCTCCCTCATGGACTACTGCGTGCCTCGCGCGGACGACCTGCCGTCGTTCGTGACCGACCAGACAGTGACGCCCACGCCCGTGAACCCGCTCGGGGCCAAGGGCATCGGCGAGGCCGCGACGATCGGGTCCACCCCGGCGGTCGTCAACGCCGTGGTCGACGCGCTCAGGTCGTTCAAGATCCGGCACATCGACATGCCGCTCCGGCCGGAGCGCGTCTGGAAAGCGATGCAAGGCGGCCAAGCCTGACCGGTTGGCACATGGCGCGTTCTCAGTCGGCTGATCGACCCGATGGCTCGTCCACGCCGGCGCCCTACGTTCCGGCCTCCGAGCAGTTGGTCGTCGAGGTGTACGTGCGCGACCTCGACCGCGCGCTCGAGTTCTACCAACGCCTCGGGTTCGAGCGGCTGCGCTGCCACGATCGTTTCGCCGCCCTCGCGTGGGAGGGGCACCAATTCTTCCTCGACGAGCGGCCATCCTACGAGCCGCCCTCGGCGCCTCAGGCCAACGTCCGAGTGATGGTGCCGGACGTCGACGCCTGGTGGCGACGGGCTACCGGGATGGGGGCCCGGATCCTCGCTCCCATCGCGGACAGGGACTACGGCCTTCGGGACTTCACCATCGCGGATCCCGACGGGTTCGGTATCCGGTTCGCCACGCGGATATAGTCCAAGGTTGCCGCGCATCGTCCTCGTCCAGGGCGACCTCACGGAGCAAGCGGTGGACGCCATCGTCAACGCCGCCAATTCGTCCCTTCTGGGCGGCGGCGGCGTCGACGGGGCGATCCACCGGCGGGGCGGCCCGGCGATCCTCGAGGCGTGCCGGCGCCTCCGCGCCGAGCGCTACCCGGACGGGTTGCCGACCGGCCAGGCGGCGGCGACGCCCGGAGGCGGGCTGGCGGCCCGGTGGGTCATCCACACCGTCGGGCCGATCTACTCCGCGCGCGAGGACTGCGCGGCGCTTCTGGCGAGCTGCCACGCCGAATCGCTCCGTGTGGCCGACGAGCTCGGCTGCGCGACCGTTGCCTTTCCGGCAATCTCGACCGGCGTCTACGGCTATCCCCTCGATCTGGCGGCCCCGGTCGCGGTGAAGGCCGTCCTGGACGCGGAGACCCGCGTCGGAGAGGTCCGCTTCGTCCTCTTCGGTCACGCGGCCTACGCCGCCTTCGAGCGGGCGCTCGCCGGGCGCGCTTCCTGATCGATCCGACCGATGGGACTCGGCGGGAGGCACCGGCCGGGCCGCTCGCCGAACTTGACACCCTCCAACCCGGCCTTCTATCGTGGTTCTGGGTGCGCTTGGCTCCCGTGAGGGATGCGGACGCGCACCCCGGGGGTTCCCGCCAATGATGCGCTGCATTCACTGCAACCGGGACTACTTGGGTGGCCAGCGCTTCTGCCACCAGTGCGGAGAGCCGCTTCGGCCGCATGACACGGCGGCGGAGGGGCCCGCGGCTCGAGTCGTGTCGGACGCGATCACCCGACGCGCTCGAACGACGCCGCGACGCCGGGCCTCGCAGCCATCGTCTTCCCTGCTGTTCGCGATCCTCGTGCTGGTGGGCGCGGGAGCCGGCCTGGCGATCGTCTGGCACCAGCGATGGATGCCACCGGCGCTCCGCGCCAGCGCGCGGCTCTCGGGGGAGCCGGCTCAGCAGCCCGCGGACACGATCTCTGCGGAAGAGCCTCCGGCGCAGGCGTCCGCGCCGGCGCCCGAATCCGAAGGGCCAGCGGCGACGCGAGCCTCGACCCCGTCGGCGGAGCCCGCGCCTGCGCCCGTCGCAGCGCCGGCCCCCTCGCCCCCACCGAGGAAAGCTGCCGAGCCGGCGCCGGCGCCTTCCCTCGCTCCGAAGCCCGTGCCCGAATCGGCTCCGGCCAGAGTCGCGGCCATTCCCAACGGGCCGGCGCCGACGACGCCTCCGGCGCGCTCCGTCGCTCCCGCGAGCGAGCCTCCGACCGGGACGCGGATCCTCAGCGTTCGAGCCGATCCCGGATCTCCGGCGGCCCCGACCGGCGCGCGCGTGGTCCCGCTCGTTCCCGTCACCCCGGGGACCGGGGCGCGCGGGCAGCTCATGTGGGAATCCATGGGCGGAGGGGTGCTGATCGTCTCCGGCCTCCCGCAGCCCCCGATCGGCCGGACGTACCAGTTGTGGCTGGGTAGCATCAGCCTCGGGAACCGGATCTCGGGGGGCTTGGTCCTCGTGGATTCGCAGGGCGCGGGCACGCTCCGGGTCGCCCCGCCCCGAGCCACCTGGGTCCCCGACATCTTCGGCGTCACGATGGAGCGCCAGGGCGGCGCGCGGGAGCCCTCCGACGACCTCGTCCTCGTGGGAGAGCTGCCCAAGCAGTCGGGCGCGGCGGTCTCGCCGGCGGCACCCGTGTTCGGGGCCTCGGCACCCCCGGCATCAGCGGAAGCGAGGCCCGGAGGAGCGCCAGGGAGTGCCTCGGCGTCTGCTGCCGAGACTCTGTCGTCCACCCCGCCGCCGGCGACTGGTTCCGCGCGGGGGCCCGACGGCGAGCTGGTGCGGGTCGTGCCGGTGCCGGTCGAGCGGACCTTCACGGTCGCCCAGTCGGTCCTGAAGAGCCTCGGGTGGGACATCGACCAGGTGGATCAAATCGCCGGCGTCATCCGGACCGAGCCTCGCAACATGACCTTCAAGGACTACGGGGTCTACGCAGAGGGCAAGCGTCACCGCCTGGACGTCGTCGTCCGCGCGGTCCCGAACGGTCAGACGTCGATCTCCGTGAGGCGCGCGGTCTTCGAGGAGCGACGGATCTTCTGGTCGAAGGAGCGGAAGGTCCTGCCGACGCCGGAAACGGCGGTGGAAGAGACCCTGCTGGACGCGATCGAGCGGCTGCTCTGAGCCCCCCGAGTCCCCGGCGATCGTCCTGACTGGCGCCGGCCGGCTCCGTCCCCGCGCGCGCCCCTGCGCTCACCCGAGTTGAGCCCCCTGCCCCGCGGTCCGCTCCCCACGGTGGACGTCATCGCCGAGCTGCCGGACGGCGCGATCGTCCTCGTGCGGCGGAAGCACCCGCCGCCCGGCTGGGCCCTGCCCGGCGGGTTCATCGAGGCGGGTGAGAGCGCCGCTGCCGCGGCGCGGCGTGAGTTCCGGGAGGAGACGGGGCTGGACGTCAAGCTGTCGGAGCTCTTCCACGTCTATGCGGATCCGGCCCGAGACCCGCGAGGGCCGACGCTCGGCGTCGTCTACCTCGGCCGGGCGGCCGGCGCGCCGGTCGGCGCGGACGATGCCGCGGAGGCCCGGGCGTTCCCGCCCGACGCGCTGCCCGCGCCGCTCGCCTTCGACCACGCGCTCATCCTGGCCGACTACCGGCGCTACCGGGCAGAAGGCCAGCGGCCCCCGCCGGACCGCTGAGACCGCGCGCCGCGACCTGCGCCGGCCCGCCCGGTCAGCACCGCGTCGTCGAGACGCCGGCCGTCATCAGGCATCCTTCCACGCGCTCGCCTTGTCAAGCGTCGCGGTCGTCTCGGCGTCGAGCCGGAGCTCGAGCGCGCCCAGCAGCTCGCGCAGCTGCTCCGCGCTGGTGGCGCTCACGATGGGCGCCGTGATTCCGGGCCGGTGAGCGATCCACGCGATCGCGACCTGGGACGGTGTCGCGCCCACCGCCTCGGCCACCTTCTCGACGGCGCTCAGCACCGCGAAGCCCCGCGCGTTCATGTACTGCTTCTCCACGCCGGCGGCGCGCGGCGTCGCCGGCAAGCCCTGGCCCGCGCGGTACTTGCCGGACAGGAACCCGCTCCCCAGCGAGGAGTAGGTGATGACGCCCACCTCCTGCTCGAGACACAAGGGCTCGAGCTCGCGCTCGTACTCGTCCCGCATCACGAGGTTGTACTTCGGCTGGATCGTCTCGTAGCGCGCGTAGCCGTGCCGGTCGCTCTCCCACAGTGCGCGGGCCAGGCGCCACGCGTGATAGTTCGAGGCGCCGAGGTACCGGACCTTCCCCTGCTTGACCAGATCGTCGAACGCGCGCAGGGTCTCGGCCAGCGGCGTCTCCCGATCGTCCCAGTGGGCCTGGTACAGATCGATGTAGTCCGTCCGCAGCCGGCGGAGCGACGCCTCGACGCCGTCCATGATGTGATGGCGCGAGAGCCCCGTGTCGTTCGGTCCTGACCCCATCGGCCCCATGACCTTGGTCGCGATGACGACCTGGTGCCGGTTGCCGCGCGCCCGCATCCAGACTCCGAGCGCCGTCTCGGACTCCCCGCCCGAGTTGCCGGGCGCCCATCGCGAGTACACGTCCGCCGTGTCGATGAAGTTGCCGCCGGCTGCACAGTACGCGTCGAGGACCTCCTCGGACGCCTGCTGATCCGTCGTCCACCCGAACGTGTTCCCACCGAGGCAGAGGGCTGCCACCTTCAGTCCGGTCCGGCCCAGCCTGCGCATCAGCACCGTTGGTCTCCTTATCTGTCCGTGGGTCAGTCCGTGGTTCGTTCGCCGATTGTAGCGCGATCGGCCCGGTCGGGGCCTCGCGACAAGCGCCGAGCGGTCCCGGGAACGGAGTGTCACGCGCGGCCCCGACGACGTACCATTCCTGGGGCGGCCGGAGGCCGCGGACGGAGGCGCCATGCTCGACATCCTGATCAGGGGCGGGACCGTGATCGACGGGACCGGCCGGCCCGCGCGGCCGGCCGACGTGGCCATCGCGGGAGACCGCATCGAGGCCATCGAGCCTCTCCCCAACGCCAGCGCGGCCCGGGTGATCGACGCGACCGGTCACGCGGTGGCGCCCGGGTTCGTCGACATGCACTCGCACGCCGACTTCGTTCTCCCCGGCTTGCCGACGGCCGACAGCAAGGTCCACCAGGGCTTCACGCTGGAGGTCGTGGGCAACTGCGGGGCGAGCCCGGCCCCCCTAACGCCGGCCCGGCGCCAGGACGTGATCGACACGTCCGCCCTCACCCTGCCGCCGCTCGCCTGGGACTGGACGACCTTCCGGAGCTACCTCGACGGCCTGACCCGCCAGGGCCTCTCGATCAACGTCGCCCCGCTGGTGGGACACGGGACGGTCCGCCTCCTGGTTATGGGACCGGACGACGCGCGTCCGACCGCCGACCAGCTCCGGACCATGGCGACCGAGGTCCGGCGCGCGATGGACGAGGGAGCCGTCGGGCTCTCCACCGGCCTGATCTACGCCCCCGGCGTGTTCGCCGACACGGACGAGCTCGTCGAGCTGGCCCGGGCGGCCGGCGAGGGCGGGGGCTTCTACGCGAGCCACATCCGGGGCGAGGGTGACACGCTCCTGCCGGCGATCGCCGAGGCGATCGAGGTCGGGCGGCGAGCATCCATCCCGGTGGAGATCAGCCATCTCAAGGCCGCGGGCCGGCCGAACTGGCCGAAGATGGCCCAGGCGATCGAGCTGATCGAGGCGGCGCGCGCGGAGGGCCTCGACGTGACCGCCGACATGTACCCGTACCCGGCGGGCAGCACGGGTCTGAGCTCCCTCTTGCCCCCGTGGGTCCACGCGGGCGGACGCGAGTCGCTCCTGGCGCGGCTGGCCGATCCGGCCGACCGCGCGCGCATCCGCGCGGCGCTGGACGGTCCCGGGATCGCGCGCGACGCCGGCTGGGACGGCATCGCCATCGCGGGGTGCCCCGCCCGGCCCGAGTACGAGGGTCAGACCCTCGCCCGTATCGCCGGCGGACTGGGCGTGTCGCCCGCCGAGGCGACGATCGAGGTCCTCCGCCAGGCGAAGGGCGACGCCGACATGATCCTGTTCATGATGAGCGAGGAGAACGTCGCGCTCGGTCTCCAGCGGCCCTGGGTCATGATCGGCTCCGACGGCGAAGGCCGCGCGACCCAGGGCCCGTACGCGACGGGCAAGCCCCATCCGCGAAACTACGGCACCTGCCCGCGCCTCCTGGGTCACTACGTCCGGGACCGCGGCCTCCTGTCGCTCCCCGAGGCGATCCGCAAGATGACCAGCTTGCCGGCGGCGAAGCTGGGTCTCAGGGACCGGGGCCGTCTCGAGCCGGGCGCCGTCGCCGACGTCGTGGTCTTCGACCCCGCGACGATCGCCGACACGGCGACCTTCGCCGAGCCCCACAGGTATCCCCGCGGCATTCCCTGGGTGCTCGTCAACGGCGAGCCCGTGGTCGCCGGCGGCCAGCACACCGGCAGCCGGCCGGGCCGGGTGCTAGCCCTCTCACGGAGGCGACCTTGATGGAACTCGACGGACAGATCGCGATCGTCACGGGCGGCGGCCGCGGCATCGGCCTCGCAACCGCGCTCGAGCTTGCGCGCATGGGCGCCGGGATCGTCGTCGCCGAGCTGGACGCCGCGAACGCGCGGCGCACCGCGGATCAGGTGGCGAAGCTCGGCCGGCCGTCGCTGGCCGTCGCCACCGACGTCACCAGTGCCGCCGACCTCGACGCGATGGTCCGCCAGACCGTCGACCGCTTCGGACGCATCGACGTCCTCGTGAACAACGCCGGCATCTACCGCGCGGCCGCCACGCTCGACGTCACCGAAGAGCACTGGGACGCGATCATGACCATCAACGCGAGGGCGGTGTTCTTCACGACCAAGGCCGTGCTTCCCACGATGATCCGGCAACACCGCGGCAACGTCATCTCTCTCGCCTCGATGGCGGGAAAGATCGGCAGCCGGACCAACCTCCCCTACAACGCGAGCAAAGCCGCGGTCATCAGCATGACCAAGAGCCTCGCGCTCGCGCACGCGGCCGATGGCATCCGCGCCAACTGCGTCTGCCCGGGGTTCGTCGAGACCGACATGTGGGCGAAGGTGTCCGCCGACCAGGGCGCGCTGCTCGGCCTCAGCCCCGACGCCTTCACCAAGGCGCGCCTCAGCACGGTCCCGCTCGGACGGATGGAGACACCGGAGGACGTCGCGAACGTCGTCGGCTTCCTGGCTTCGTCGAAGTCCGGCTACATGACGGGCCAGGCGCTGAGCGTCGACGGCGGCCTCGTGATGCACTGATGAAGAAGGCCGCCCGGCGTCGGCGCCCGCGCCCGTCCAGAATGGTCGCCGATCTTGAAACGGCGCGCGCTCTATACGGCGAGGGCGCGGGCGATCGCAAGCTGGAGCTGCTGGCGGCGCTCGGGCGGACGCGTCTCGCGCGCGCCGCGGACGTCCTGCACCTCCACGAGATCCTCTGCTTCCTCCGCGCCTACCCGGATTCCCGCGAAGTGCTCGCCGCGGTGACCCGGATGCTCGAGAAGTTCGACCGGCGACCCGACCTCCGGCGGCACGCCCGCGCGCTCGAGAATCGCGGCATCGCCGGAACGGTGCTGCGCGATCGCTTCTTCGCCCCGCTGGTGCGCTGGCTCGCCGGGCGCTGGCCGGAGCGGCTTCGCATGGACTGGAAGAGGCTCGAGCACGCGGAACGGCTCGCGGCGCTGCTGCCGCTCCTCGCGGAGCACGCCGAGTCGCCGGCACTCGACGAGCTGGAGCACGACGCCCGGACCTGGGTCTCGAACCTCAAGCCCTCCGGCGAGACCGACGCGGCCTGGCTCGCCCGGGCGTTCTTCACGCGCCTCGTCGCCCACTGGGATCTCGTCGAGACGCTCTGGGACGATCTCGACCCGACACTGGTCCTCGAGCCCGGGCCCGACACCCCGTCGCGCACCCGGGCGTTTCTCGCCTCGGCGCCGCGCGGATTCTGGCAGCGGCGGCCGCTGCATCACGAGCGGCCCGACCTCGAGGCCGAGCTGCGGCGCCCGCCGGTCTCCGTGCGGACGCTGACGCCCGCCGCGGGGGACCGCGTCATCGACCTGGCGCGCGAGGCGATGGTCACGCGCCAGCGCGACCTCGACAATTTCTCCTACGGCGACCCGCACGACGTGCGGATGGTGGACTGCGGCGACGGCCTGGCGCTCGCGTGCATCGGGCTCCTGCCGGAGCGCCGCCTCATGCTCGAGGCGGTGTACGCCTTCCTGACGCTCAAGAACGGAGTGCCGATCGGCTACGTGCTGAACAGCGCGCTCTTCAACTCCGCCGAGATCGCCTACAACGTGTTCGAGACCTTTCGCGGCGCCGAGGCAGGTCTCGTGTACGGCCGCGTGCTCGCCACGGTGCGGCACCTGTTCGGCGCGGACACGTTCACGATCTATCCCTACCAGCTCGGCCAGGGAAACGAAGAGGCCATCGAGTCGGGCGCCTGGTGGTTCTACCAGAAGGTGGGGTTCCGGCCCCGACATCCAGCGGCGCTGAGGCTCATGGACCGCGAGGTCGCCGCCATGCGGCGCTATCCCCGTCACCGCAGCTCGCGCGCCACGCTCCGCGCGCTGGCCGGGCACAATCTCTACTACCACGCCGGGCCCGGGCGTGACGACGTCATCGGCCTCCTGCCGCTTGCGAACGTCGGGCTCCACATGATGCGACTCTTCAACGAGCGCTTCGGCGGCGATCGCGCGCGCGGCACGCACGAGTGCGCCCGCGAGGCGAAGTCCCTCCTGGGGCTCGAGGAGCGCCGCACGTGGTCGCGCGGCCAGACCATGTGGTGGCACCGCTGGGCCCCGCTGGTCGTGGCGCTCCCCGGAATCGGGCGCTGGAGCGCGGAGGAGCGCCGGGCGCTCGCCGAGCTGATCCTCGCGAAGGGCGGCCGGCGAGAGTCCGATTTCGTGTGGCGGTTCGACGCCCACGCCCGGCTGCGCGCCGCGCTGCGCGCGCTGGCCGAGCGCCCGCCCGAGTGACGGGCGGTGGCGCCTAGCATGCTGCCCCACGTCGCGGACGTCCAATGACACGCGCGCGCGACATCGACCCGGCGCCCCACGTCGCGGCCGTGGTGGAAGCCCTCGCGCGGACCGGGCAGCCGCGCGCGCTCTTCGCGGCGCTGGACCGGGCGATGGGGGCCACGCTCGGGCACCGCCTGTTCACGGTCCTCCGCTACCATCCGGAGGCCCAGGAGTCCGAGCGGCTCTACACGAGCCAGGCCGGCGCGTACCCGGTGGGCGGGCGGAAGCCCGTCCGCGCGACGCCGGCCATGACGCGCCTCTTCGGCGAGCGCCGCCCGTACATCGGCCGCACGGCCGCGGACATCCGCGCCTCGTTCCCCGACGCCGAGCTGATCCTCTCCTTGGGCTGCGAGTCCGTCCTCAACCTGCCGGTGCTGTTCGACGGACGCGTCCTCGGAACGATCAACCTCCTCCACTCGGCGGACTGGTACGACGAGGGCGACCTCCCGCTCGGGCTCACGTTCGCGGCGCTCGCGGTGCCGGGCTACCTGGCGGTAGCGGCGGGGCCGGCGGCCGCTGGGTGAGCCGGACTAGGCGGGGTTGAGCTCCCGCCAGACCCGCCCGTCCCAGGCCTCCACGACGACGTAGTCGCCGTCGCGGCCGCGGAGGTACGGGTAGCCGAGCGGCACCTTGCCGTAGGGGGTGTCGAGGACGTACGTCGGGATCGCGTAGCCGCTGGTGCGGCCCCTGAGCGCCCGGAAGATCTCGACCCCGCGCTCGACCGGCACGCGGAAGTGCTCCGTGCCCTCGAGGAGCTGCGCCTGGTAGCAGTAGTACGGGCGGACGCGCATCCGGACCAGGCCCTCGCACAGCGCCTTCATGGTCTCCGGGTCGTCGTTGATCCCGCGGAGGAGCACGCTCTGGTTGCCGACCGGGATCCCGGCGCGGAGGAGCCGGTCGCATGCCTCCGCCGCCTCGGGGGTGAGCTCCTTCGGGTGGTTGAAGTGCGTGTTCACCCAGATCGGATGGTAGCGCTCGAGCATCCGGCAGAGGGCGTCGGTGACGCGGAACGGGAGGGTCACGGGCAGCCGCGTCCCCAGCCGCACGATCTCGACGTGCGGGATGCGCCGGAGCTCGGCGATCAGCCACTCGAGCTTCTCGTCGGAGAAGACGAGCGCGTCGCCGCCGGTCAGGAGCACGTCGCGGATCTCGGGGGTCCGGCGGAGCCAGTCGAGCCCGACCTCGAGCTCGCGCTTCTTCATGACCCACTCTTCGTCCCCGACCATTCGTTTCCGGAGGCAGAACCGGCAGTAGAGCGCGCACTCGTTGTTGACGCAGAAGGCGATCCGGTCGGGATACACCCGGATCACGTTCTTCACCGGCGAGTGCGCCACCTCGTCGAGCGGGTCGGCCACGCCGGCCGGATCGTCCAGCTCGACCGTGCGCGGCACCACCTGCCGCCGGATGGGGCACTGCGGGTCGTCCGGGTCCATGAGCGACGCGTAGTACGGCGTGATGACGAAGCGGAAGCGCTCGGCGAGGGCGTCGATCGCCCGGCGCTCGTCGTCGGTCGGGTTGACGTAGCGTTCGAGCTCCTTCGCGCTCCGCACGCGCTCCTGCATCTGCCACACCCAGTCGCGCCACTGGGCGTCGGGGATCCCGTGAGGTCGCGGCATGAACGGAGGCTAGCAACCGCGGCGAGGCGTGTCAAACAGCGGGGCGACCTCGCGACTGCTGTTTCCCGTCTCGGTGCCGAAATCGGAGGGGCGCCCGTATAATCAGGGCATGCTGGACCGGGCGACCATCGAGGAAGTCGTGCGATCGTTCTTCGACCGCCGTTCGGAGAGCGTCGCCGCCGTCTACATCTTCGGGAGCGTGGCTCGCGGGGACGCCAGCGATGCAAGTGACGTGGACCTCGCCGTGCTTTTCGGCAAGGACCCCCCGCGGACGCTCGACGGCCTTGGACTCGACCTGGCCGACGAGCTCCAGGCGGAGCTGGGCGCGCCCGTGCAGGTCGTCGTTCTGAACACGGCCCCGTGCGACCTGACCCACCGGGTGCTGCGCGACGGGCGGCTCCTGGTCGACCGCGATCCATCATCGCGTATCCGCTTCGAAATCCGAGCCCGGAACGAATACTTCGACCTCAAGCCCGTTCTGGACCGGTACCGACGAGGCCGACCGGAAGCGCCGGCACGCCGGTGACTGACCCGGACCTCCTCGCGAAGAAGCTTGCCCTCATCGAAACTTCGGTCCGCGAGCTTCGAACGCTCGCCCGGCCGGAGAACGTCGCCCGGGACGAGCGCCTCGGCGAGCCGCGGACGAATCGGGATCGGGCGAGCTGGCGGACCGGTTGGGTCGCATGGCCGGCTTCCGGAACGTCTTGGTCCACGGTTAACCAGGACGTGGATCTCGCCATCGTGCGGGACATCCTGGTCAACCGGCTCGACGACCTGCTCGGCTTCGTGCGCGCGATTCGCATCCGGCTGGCGCCGTAGCCGGCGCGCGCCTGCGTGACGTCCTCCGACGCGCGACCTCAGCGTCCGCTCCTCTCGCTCGCCTACATGTGCGGCGCGGCCGGCACGTTCGCCCTCCTGAACGCGGCCGCGAAGGCGCTGACCGGGGACTTCCCCGTCGTCCAGCTCCTGTGGGCGCGGACGGCGGGACACCTCGTCTTCGTGGTGGCGGCCTTCGGTCCCCGGTACGGGCGGCGACTGTTCGCGACTCGGCACCCGGTGTTCCAGCTCGCGCGCTCGTTGCTCCTCATGGGCTCCACGGCCTTCAACTTCCTGGCGCTTCGGTTCATCGGCCTCGCGACCGCGACGACCATCAACTTCACCGCGCCGTTCATCGTGGCGCTCCTGGGAGTGCCCATGCTGGGCGAGCGGGTCGGCCTCCGCCGCTGGCTCACCATCGGCGTCGGGTTCCTCGGCGTCCTGGTGGTCATTCGGCCGGGGAGCAACGTCGCCCAGACGGCCTCCCTCCTGGCCATCGGCACCGCGGTCTGCTACGCGGGCTACCAGGTCCTGACGCGGCGGGTGGCGGCGACGGATCCTCCGGAGACGACCGTCGGCTACAGCGCGCTCCTCGGCACGGCGCTGACCACCCTGGTCCTGCCCTTCTTCTGGGTCACACCCACCTCGTGGACCCAGGTGGGCCTCTTGCTGAGCATGGGGATCACGGGCGGCCTCGGCCACTACCTCGTGGCGCGGGCCTACATGTGGGCGCCCGCCGCCGTCGTCTCCCCGTTCAACTACGTCCAGTTGCTCGGCGCCGCGATAACCGGCTACTTT
This sequence comes from uncultured Candidatus Rokubacteria bacterium, assembly GCA_963812945.1. Taxonomy (GTDB): domain Bacteria; phylum Methylomirabilota; class Methylomirabilia; order Rokubacteriales; family DASRDR01; genus DASRDR01. The sequence continues at coordinate 2,556,967 of CAWEXD010000008.1, forward strand.
TTCTTCGGCGAGGTGCCGGGCGCCACGCTCTGGCTGGGCGCGGCGCTCATCGTCGCCAGCGGCATCCTGATGGCGTGGAGCGAAGCGCGCCGGCCAGCCTCGGGGTGAGCATCATGCGGGCGCTGGTCTATTCTGGGACACGCGAAGGAACGCCAGCTCACGGAAAGGAGCGATGGATGGGGACGATGCGCCGCCGGGGCCAGCCGTGAGTGCGCCACTCGCGTTCGGGCTGACGCTCCCGAACCGGGGGGTCATGCTGGGCCTTACGACGCCGGCCCAGCTCCTCGACCTCGCCGATCGGGCCGAGGCCTCCGGCGTCTTCGACTCCGTCTGGGTCGGGGATTCGCTCTTCGCCAAGCCGCGCCTCGACGCGCTCACGCTGCTCGCCGCCATCGCGGGCCGGACGCGACGCGTGCGGCTCGGGCCGGCCTGCCTGGCCACGTTCCCCGTGCGAAACCCGCTCGTCTTCGCCTATGAGTGGGCGAGCCTCGACCGGATCGCCGAGGGCCGCACCGTCCTGATCGTCTGCGCCGGAGGCGGAAGCGCCGGAGACTGGGAGGCCGAGGCACGGGCGGTCGGCGTCCCCGTCGCCGAGCGCCAGCGCCGGCTCGAGGAGCACGTCACCATCCTCCGCCGGCTCTGGAGCGAGGAGCGGGTGACGCACCACGGTCAGTTCTTCCGGTTCGAGGACGTGACGCTCGAGCCGAAGCCGCTCCAGCAGCCCTGCCCCATCTGGCTCGCCAACAACCCCTGGACGATCCGTCCCGAGCCCGCGCGGATCGAGCGCGCGCTGAGGCGCGTGGCGCGCTTCGCCGATGGCTGGCAGACCCACAGCCTCCGCCCCGAGATCTTCGCCGAGTACTGGGACACGATCCGGCGATACACGCGTGAGGAAGGACGGGACCCCGACCGGCTGGGGAACTGCTACTACCACAACATCAACGTGAACGAGGACCGCGAGGCGGCGCTCGCCGAGACCAAGCGTTTCCTCGACCGCTACTACTCCATCGATTACACCCGCGCCCGCATCGAGGCCTGGACCGCCCTGGGGAGCCCGCAGGAGTGCGTGGAGAGCCTGCGTCGGTTCCGTGGCACCGGCATGGAGCGGATCACGCTGCGCCTGACGAGCTGGGACCAGGTCGGCCAGCTCGAGCGCGTGATCCGGGAAGTCCTGCCCCACGTGAACGGCTGACGGACGGCGGGGCGCCGCTCGCGCCGGACGTCCCGAGCCCGGGCTCTGCCGCCGGGCTGCCTTACGCGGCCTGGCGCCCCTTCACGGCCCGGTAGATCGCCAGAAGGATGATCGTCCCCAGGATCGACGTGATCCAGCCGGCGGAGTAATCGGCGCCGCCCCAGAGCGCGCGGCCGACGAAGGTCCCCACCAGAGAGCCGACCAGCCCGAGCAGCATGGTCACGATCCACCCGCCCGGATCCTGGCCCGGCATGATCAGCTTGGCGAGTGCGCCGACGACGAGGCCAAAGAGCGCCTGACCCAAAAGGTGCAGCATGCCCCCTCCTCCGCGCGGCGCCTGCCGCGCACGCTCGATGACAAGATAGGCCGCTGGCTGGATTCTGTCGAGAGCCCTCCCGCCCGCGAGGGGCCGGACCCGGCTCCGGGCAAACGGTCGTCTACGCCGTTCCGAGCGCGGCCGTGGCCGCTGGCGCCAGGAAGCGGTCGAGCCGGTACCGGCTCCAGTCCGGCACGACCGTGGTGTCCCCGGTGGTGATCAGGTCCGCCACCATGGCACCCACCGCGGGCGAGATCTGGACTCCGACGCCCCCGCCACCCACGGCCTGAAAGAGCCCCCCAATGCCTGGCGTCGGGCCGAGGATCGGTCGCGTGTCAGGCGTGAGCGGATACAGACCCGCCCACCCGCCGGTCACCCGGAACTCACCGGCGCCGCGGTACCGGGCGGCCAGCGCCTCGGCGACCCGCGCCGAGTACTCCCAGTCAACGGCCTGGCGGAACCGGTCCGGATCCTCCGGGCGTTCCCAGTCGCCGTGCACTTCCCAGTGGAGGCCCGCAACGATCCGCGTCGGCGTGTCGTCGCGGAAGTAGAGCCCTTCCGCCTCGACGCCGGGCACGTAGTCGATGATAAAGGGCACCGGCGCGGCCAAAGGTCGGGGCGGCTCGAACTGAACCAGCTGGCGCCGGTAGCCGTCCACCGGCAGGTCGAGCCCGAGCGTGGCGCCGAGCCGCCGGGCCCAGGCGCCGCTCGCGTTGACCACCGTCTCGCAGTCGATGGTCTCGCCGTCGCAGAGGACGGCGGTGACCCGCTCGCCCGAGAGCCGGACTCCCGTCGCGCGCCGGCCCTGGAGCACGCGCCCGCCCGCCGCGCGGCCGAGCCCCGTCAGGACCTCGCAGTAGCGCACGGCGTCCACGTAGCCGTCCGATGGACCCCAGAGCGCGCCGGCCAGATCGTCCACGCGGAGGGACGGAACGACCCGCGTCACCTCGGCGGGCTCGAGCACCGTGGCGTCCGTGAGCCCGTGCTCCCGCTGCATGCGGACGCTCGCGTGGAACTGCGCGACGACGTCGTCCGTGTGCCCGAGCCGCAGGTAGCCGTGATGGGTGAACGGCAAGCCGTGCTCCGCCTCGAGCCGGCGGAACAGCCGGATCGACCACGCGCAGAGGGCGACCTGATCCGCCGACAGGTACTGCGTCTCGACGACCGCCGCTGAGCGCCCCGTCGAGCCGGAGCCGAGGGTGGCCTGCTCGAGGAGCACGACGTCCCTGACACCGCGGGCCGACAGGTGGTAGAAGCAGCTCGCCCCGAACGCCCCGCCGCCGATCACCACAACCTGCGCCCGCATCGGTCTTCCTTTCCGTCAGCCTGCGCGAGTTGCGGGGCCGATCGCGTCCAGGGCGAGCCTCAGCTGCGGGCGACCTCGACCCACCGCCGCTCCCGGGCCGACAGGTCGACCGCGTCGACCACGCCCTGCACCGCGGCGCCATCCCGGAAGGTCGGGTAGTCGGTCGTCTCGCCGTGGATCGCGCGGACGAAGGCGACGCCCTGGTCGTACTTGTAAGCGACGAGCGGGTCGTCGGCGCGAGGGTTGCGCGGCGAGCCGGGGTAGACGGCGAAGTCGGGCGGCACCTCCACGGTCGCCCAGTGCTGGCGCCGGGCCATCGCCGGGCCCAGGCTCAGCTGCAGCTGAAACGGGTGGATGAGCTCGTAGAGCGCGGCGCCACCGGTCCCGTGGATCTCGACGCCCTGGTACTGGGGGCGCCCGGTTCCCCCCCGCCCGACCACCGCGCGGCTGACGTCGAAGGTCCCCACGACTCCGCTGGCGAACTCGGCGACCCACGCGCACGCCTCGGGAACCTCCACCCGGCCGCGCCCGCCGCCCGGGATGGGGCGCTCGGGGACGTAGGTGCGGGTCACTGCGCTCACCGCGGCGATGTCGCCCAGGAGGTAGCGTGCGGCGTCGATCATGTGGGAGCCCATGTCGGCGATCACGCCGGCGCCCCCGCGCGCCCGCTGGTGGCGCCAGGTGAAGGGCGTCGCGGGATCGACCTGGCCGTCGGTGAAGTAGGACATCCGCCAGTGCCGGATCTCGCCAAAGTGGCCCTCTTCGACCAGGCGCTTGAGGTAGCGGAGCGCGGCGGCGAACCGGAAGGTGAACGCGACCATGTGAACGCGGGCTCCCGCACGGTCGGCGGCGGCCGCCAGCGAGCGCGCCTCGGGATGCGTCAGCGCAAGCGGCTTCTCGCAGAGCACGTGCTTGCCGGCGGCCACCGCCGCCGAGGCCACCGCGAAGTTCAGATCGCTCGGGGGGCAGATCACGACCGCGTCCAGCTCCGGGTCGGCCACGAGAGCTTCCCAGGTGGTGTGGACCCGCGGAATCCCCCAGCGCTCGGCGAAGGCCTTGGCCCGGGCGGGGTCGCGCGACGCCACCGCGGTCACCTCGGCGAGGTCCGGGCACAGCCGGAGGCTCGGGAGGTGCACGAAGTCGGCGATCCGGCCGGTCCCGATCACACCCACGCGACTCCGACCCCCGCTCATCCGCCGACCTCCGCCCTCACGCATGAACGACCGGCGCGTCCGGGCGCCGACCTGCGCGCCCCGACGCGCGAGGCCGAGGCTAGCATGCTTCCGCGACCGCCAGAAGGCGGGTAGAATCGGCCCGGCCCAAGTCGTCCGGCCCACGGACGGGCGGCGACGGGCACCAACGTGCGGTCCGAGGTCCGGCCCAAGGTCCGGTAAGGAGGCACCATGGCCGACTACGTGGCGTACTTCAACGGGGAGTTCGTGCCGTTCAGCCAGGTGCGGATCGATCCCCTGGACCGGGGCTTCCTGGTGGGCGACTGCGTCTTCGACGTCGCCCGCACGTTCAACGGCAAGAGCTTCCGGATGAGGGAGCACGTCGATCGCCTCTACCGCTCGCTCAAGTACGTGCGGATCGACCCCGGGCTGACACCCGATCAGCTCGAGCGCATCAGCGAGGAGGTGATCTCGCGCAACGAGCACCTCCGGGCAGACGTGGGCGACTACCAGCTCTGGCAGTTCGTCACCCGCGGACGCGGCCGCTGGGCGCACAAGGCCGGGCCCCCCGCGGTGGGCATCTGCACCCGGCAGATGGGCTTCGTCCGCTTCGCCGATCTCTACGACACGGGCGCCCACGGGGTCGTCGTCCGCACGCGCAGCTTCAACCCCGACGCGCTCGATCCGAAGGTGAAGAACTTCAGCCGCATGAACTTCAACCTGGCCGAGCTCGAGGCCTCGGACGTCGACCCCGAGGGGTGGCCCATCCTGCTCGACAGCCGGGGCAACCTGACCGAGGGCGTCGGGTACAACCTGTTCCTGGTGTCGGGCGGCGTGATCCGGACGGCGGGAGACCGCAGCGTCCTCCAGGGGATCTCACGCGAGACGGTCTTCGACCTCGCCAGGGAGCTGGGGATCCCGGTCTCCGAGGAGGATCTCCAGCCCTACGACCTCTACACGGCCGACGAGGCATTCTTCACGAGCACGAGCCCGTGCGTCCTCCCGGTGACCCGCGTCGACCGCCGGCCGATCGGCGACGGCAAGCCAGGCCGGACCGTCCAGCGCCTGCTCCAGGCCTGGAGCGAGACGGTGGGCGTCGACATCGTCGCCCAGGCGAAGTACTACGCGCGGAAGGAGACGCTCGAATCACAGAAGGGCTCCTGATCGATCGACATCATCTCGAGGCAGTCGGGCCATTCCCCCAAGAGCTATCGGAATGACTGCGCGCGTTCATCTTCGGAGCCACCGGAGCCCGCTGGTGACGTCCTCCAACCTGACGTATTCTGGCCAAAAGTGTCGAGGAGCACGATCCCCGATGACACCCATGGCGGTCGAAAGGAGCGCGGCATGAGTCTTCCCAAGACGATGAAGGCCACCGTCCTCGTGGCGCCCCACCGGTTCGAGCTCGAGGAGCGGCCGGTGCCGGAGCCGGGGCCCGAGGATGCGCTGGTCCGCGTGCGCGCCTGCGGCGTCTGAGGCACCGATCTGAAAATCATCCACCAGGGCATGCCGAAGATGCCGCCCTACGGCGAGTTCATCTTCGGCCACGAGTACGCCGGCGACGTCGTCGCGGTCGGTGAGTCGGTGGATGAGTTTCAGCTGGGCGACCGGGTGGTCGTCGAGGCGCACATGGGCTGTCGCCGCTGCGAGAACTGCATCCGCGGCTTCTATACCGCCTGCCTCAACTACGGCAACCGCCGGCGCGGACACCGCGCCAACGGGTTCACCACCAACGGGGGGCTGGCCGAGTACGCGGTCAACCACGTCAACACCCTCTACAGGATCCCGGACCACGTGAGCTACGACGAGGCCGTCGTCGTCATGACGGCCGGGAGCCCGCTCTACGGGCTTCAGATCTCCGGCGGCTACTTCGCTGGCGAGACCGTGGCCGTGCTGGGTCCGGGACCGATCGGCCTGATGGCCCTCCAACTCGTCAAGGCGCTCGGCGCCGTGCGCGTCATCCTGACCGGCACCCGTGCGAGCCGCCTCGCCCTGGGCAAGGAGCTAGGGGCCGACTTCACGGTGAACGCCCGAGAGCAGGACCCTGTCGCCGCCGTGCGCCAGGCCACGGACGGCAAGGGCGCCGACACCGTCATCGACTGCGCGGGGGGCGACGAGACATTCGACCAGGCGATCAAGATGACGAAGCCCGGCGGCCGGATCATCCTGGTCGCCTTCTACCACGGCCCCGTGACCGCCGACCTCGCCGACGCCGTGCGCCGGAACCTCACCATCTACACCGAGCGCGGCGAGGGCGGCACGAGCGTCGGACAGGCGCTCCGCCTGCTCGCCGCCGGACGGATCCAGGCGAAGCCCCTGGTGAGCCACACGTTCCCGCTCTCCCGGGTGCATGAGGGCTTCGACGTGCTCGAGAAGCGCACAGGCGATCCGATGAAGGTCATCTTTCACCCCTAGCGAGGGCTGCCATGCTGCCAGCAAGACTGTTGCTGTTCGCCTTCCTCGCGGCGGGGCCCGCCTCGGCATGGGCTCAGGCGCCGTTTCCCTCCAAGCCGATCGAGCTGACCGTCCTGTTCGGCGCGGGTAGCGGCGCCGACCTCCTGGCTCGGAAGCTCGCCGAGGCGGCCGCGAAGGACCTTGCGCAGCCGGTGGCCGTGGTCAACCGGACGGGCGCGGGCGGCGCCATCGGCTACACCCACGTCCGGGGCCAGCCCGCCGACGGCCATGCCCTGGTGTGGAACTCCAACAGCATCAGCACCGCCTATCACGCGGGCAACATGAAGCTCGACTACACCGCCTTTGCCGGCGTCGCCCAGCTGACGACCGAGCCCGTTTCCCTGGCCGTCAAGGCCGACGCCCCGTGGAAGGACATCCGCGAGCTCATCGCCCACGCGAAGGCTCAGCCTGGCCAGGTGCGGGTCGGCAACTCGGGGCGCGGCAGCTTCACCCACCTGGTGGCCGTCGCCCTCGAGAACCAGACGGGGGCGAAGCTCACCCACGTCCCGTTCGGTCAGCAGCTCGCCATCACCACGGTGCTCGGCGACAAGATCGAGGCGAGCGTGCAGCTGCCCGCGGAGATCATGGCCCAGGTGACGGGCAAGCAGGTCCGCATCCTGGCCGTCACCGGCGAGAAGCGGCTCGGCGCCCTGCCCGACGTGCCGACGTTCCGGGAAAGCGGCATCGACCTCGCACTGTCGCTCTGGCGGGGGATCGCCGTCCCGAAGGGGACGCCGGACGCGGTGATCGCGCGGCTGGAGAGCGCGTTCATGGCAGCGGCGCAGAGCGCCGAATTCCGGGAGTTTGCCGCGAAGATGGGGGCAGCCGTCGAGATCCGCCGCGCGCGCGAGTTCGACACGTTCATCGCCCAGGAGGATCGTGACCTGGCGGCGCTCATGGAGCAGGTCGGGCTCAAGAAGCAGTAGGCCGCTCGCGGCCGCATCGTCGCATGCCACGCAATCCCGAGGCTCGGCGGGACCTCCTGAGCGCGGGGGGTCTCGCCGTCCTCGCGATCGCGTACCTCGCCGCCAATCGCGCGTACCCCCTCGACAGCCTGGCGACGCCGGGACCGGGCGTCTTCCCGCTCGCGGCCGGGACGCTGATGCTCGGGGCCGCCCTTGGCCAGGCCGTCGCCGCCGCCAGGGCCCGCCCCGCCGCCACACCGGACACCGCCGAGGATGCCGTGCGGTGGCGGGTCCTCGCGTTGATGGCGGTCCTGGTCGGCTATCCGATCGCGGCGGCGATCGGGTTCCTGACCGCCTCGTTCGTGGTCGTCCTCGCCTCGAGCCGTCTCCTGGGCGCGCGCGATTGGCTCCGGCCGGCGGCCCTGGCGCTTGGCGTCAGCGTCGCCGCCTACGCGATCTTCGTCGCCTGGCTCGGCGTGCCGCTCCCCTCGGGTCCGCTCCCCTGAGCGCCAGGCTCCATGACGGACCCCGGCTTCGCGGCAGCGCTGCTCGCGGGCCTTCAACCCGAGAACGTCCTCGCGTGCCTGGCCGGGACCGTGATCGGCACCCTGGTCGGCGTGCTCCCGGGCCTGGGGCCGGCGGCCGCCATGGCGCTCCTCTTGCCGCTCACCCTCAAGCTCGGCCCGGCGGCCGGGCTCATCATGCTGGCTGGAATCTACTACGGCGCGATGTACGGCGGCTCGACGACGTCGATCCTCTTGAACGTCCCCGGCGAGGCCGCCAGCGTGGTCACGGCGATCGACGGCTACCGGCTGGCCCGGCGCGGGCGGGCGGGCGCGGCCCTGGCGATCGCGGCCATCGCGTCCTTCGTCGCGGGAACGTTCAGCGTCGTCGCTCTCCAGCTCCTTGCCCCGTCGGTCGCCCGGGCGGCCCTGGCCTTCGGTCCCGCCGAATACTTCGCGTTCACGCTCCTCGGGCTCGCGGTGCTCGCGAACCTGACCGGCGGCCCGCGCGCGAAGGCGCTGGCAATGGTCGCGCTGGGACTCGTGCTTTCGACGGTCGGGATGGACCCGCTGGGCGGCACCGTGCGCTTCACGTGGGACGTCGGGGGCGCCCAGGCAGGTCTGAGCTTCGTCGCGGTCGCGACCGGGCTTTTCGGCATCGCCGAGGTCTTGGCCGCCGCCGGGCGGCCGACCGCCACCCCGGTCGCAAGCGTCCGGCTGCGCGAGCTCTATCCCGATCGCGACGAGCTGCGCCGGGCGGTGCCCCCGATGATCCGAGGAAGCGTGCTCGGATTCCTCGTGGGCCTCATCCCGGGCCCGGCGGCGACCATCGCCTCGTTCGTGTCCTACGGCGTGGAGCGTCGCCTCTCGAAGCACCGGCACGAGCTGGGACGTGGCGCCATCGAAGGCGTCGCGGGCCCCGAGGCCGCCAACAACGCCGCGGTGGGCGGCGGGATGGTGCCACTCCTGTCGCTGGGACTGCCCTTCACACCGTCGACGGCGGTGCTCATGAGCGGCATGCTGCTCCAGGGCGTGACTCCGGGGCCGTTCCTCCTGCGGGACCACCCGCACGTCTTCTGGAGCATCATCGGAAGCCTCTACATTGGCAACGTGATGCTGCTCGTGCTGAACCTGCCGCTGGTCGGCCTGTTCGCCCGGGTGGCCGCCGTCCCGGCGCGCTACCTGATGCCGGCCGTACTCGTCCTGTGCGCGGTGGGCGCCTTCGCGGACAACAACAACCTCTTCGACGTGTGGGTCATGGTGGGAGCGGGGCTTCTCGGCTACGTGATGCGAGGGCTGGGCTACGATCCAGCCCCGCTCGTCCTAGGGCTCGTGCTCGGGCCGGTCATGGAGCGCTCCCTGCTGCAGGCGCTCACCATCGCCCGTGGCGACCCGGGCGGGCTCTGGGACTCGCCACTGTCGGCAGGGCTGCTGGTCGCGGCCGTGACCGTCCTGATCGCGCCCGCGCTGGCGCGGCTCGTGGGCCGCCGGCACGCCGCAGCCACGGCCGATCGGCAGGCGGATTGACGCGCCGCACCCGACGGGGCCGGTGCGCCCCGCGTGCTAGGCGACGTCGACCTGCGACCGGGCCCAGGCCACGTCCGCCGCACGCGCCGGCGCCACGATCGCCTCGCCCTCCGGTGTGGTCGGGCCGTCGCCCGCCACGGTCGTGCGGTGCATCACCCGCCGGTAGCGCTCCTCGTCCCAGGGGCGACCGCGGTGCAGCATGCACCGGTTGTCCCACATGACGAGGTCGCCGGCCTGCCACCGGTGGGTGTAGACGATCTCCGGTCGGGTGGCCTCCGCCACCAGCCGCCGGACCAGCGCCCGCGCCGCGTCGGTGGGCATCCCGACGATCTCGCAGGCATGGGAGCCCACGTAAAAGGCCTTCCGCCCGTTGGTCGGGTTGGCGCGAACCAGCGCCTGGCGCACCGGCGGCACCTGCGCCGCATGCTCGGGCTCGAACAGGCCCTCGCCGATCAGGCCACGCGAGTAGATGAAACTGTGGACGGCCACCTTGCCGTCCAGGAAGCGCCGCTCCTCCTCGGTCAGCCGCTCGTAGGCCACGCGCATGCTGGCGTACTGCGTCTCGCCGCCCTCCGGCGGCACCTCGCGCGCCGACAGGAGCGAGGCCAGGGCCGGAATCCGTTTGAAGGAGCTGTCGCTGTGCCACATCCGGTTGCCGGCGTGGTACAGGCTCCGTTTGTCGCCGCGCGGGATGAGTCGCTCCTCCGCGTCCACGTTCGAGAGGTTGGAGATCTCGGGCCGCGCTCGTGCCTGGCTGGTGATGCTCCGGATGGTCGTCTCCAGCGGCCCGAAGCGCTCGCTGAAGGCGATCTGCTCCCGGTCGTCGAGGCGCTGCCCGCGGAAGAGCAGGACGGAATGCTCGTCGAAGGCCTCCGCGATCTCCCTGAAGGTCGCGTCGTCCGCGCGCGCGATGTCCACGTCGAGCACCTCGACGCCGAACCGGGGGTGTAGCGGCCGCAGCCTCAGCGCCATCGCGGGCTCTCCTTTCGCGGCCGGGAGCGTGTCCCTACAGGATCGTGCGGCCGCCGTCGACGGGCAGCGCGACGCCGGTGATGAAGGCCGCGTCGTCCGAGGCCAGGAAGAGCATCGCCCGGGCGACGTCCTCGGGCGTCCCCGGGCGCCCGAGCGGGCAGATCTCGGTCCACGCCGCGATCGCCGCGTCGACGTCGTAGCCCCCGCGCGTCATGGGGGTGTCGATGAACCCTGGGCACACGCAGTTCACCCGGATGCCGTGGCGGGCGCCCTCCACGGCGGCCATCTGGGTCAACTGGAGGACGCCGGCCTTCGACGCCGAGTAGGCGCCGTGCGCTTCCTTGGCCCGGATGGCTGCCCGCGAGGCGATGTGGACGATCGCCCCGCCGCCCCCCTCCCGCAGCGCGCGGAGCGCGGCCCGTGTCAGGAGGAACGCGCCGGTGAGGTTCACGGCGAGGACCTCCTCCCACTCCTTCTCCGTCGTCTCCTCGAGCGGCGCCACGCGCAGGATGCCGGCGCAGTTCACCACGACGTCGAGACGGCCGAACGTCCGGGCCGTCAGCGCGACGGCCGCGTTCACGTCCTCGGCGCGCGTCACGTCGCACCCGCACGCCTCAGCTCGTCCGCCCGCGGCGCGGACGAGCGCGACCGTCTCCTCGGCGGCGGGACCGTTGACGTCCGCCGCGACGACGGCTCCGCCCCGCTCGGCGAAGAGCCGCGCCGTCGCCCGCCCGATGCCCGATCCCGCCCCGGTGATCAGCCCGACCTTCCCAGCAAACGTCGTCGACGCCATGGACTCCCCTTCCGTTCCAACTGCCGCGCAGCGGATGGCGCGCGGTCCCCCGGAAGGCATCGTGGCGGCACTCGCCGGGTCGTGTCAAGGCGCGCGCTCGTCCGGTCGCGCCGGCAACGCGGGCCGCCTTGACAGGCAGGGACCCCCCGCTATACTGGCCGCGCCGTCGGGCGCCCGATGCAGCGTTACCTTCTCGAGCGGTCCATCCAGCTGGTCCTCGTCCTCTTCTTCTTGTCGATCGTCGTCTTCACGATCGTGCGTCTGATCCCGGGAGATCCCGCCGCCGTCATGCTCGGCACCGAGGCAACCCCTCAGGCCATGGCCGAGATCCGGCGCGAGATGGGGCTGGATCAGCCAATCGTCGTCCAGTACGTGCGCTGGCTCCAAGCCGTGGCCGCCGGGAACTTCGGGACCTCGTGGGTCTCCAAGCAGCCGGCGCTCTCGCTGATCCTCGGCGCGCTGCCGGTGACGCTCCAGCTCGTCGCCAGCGCGTTCGTGGTGGCCCTTGCGATCGCCTTTCCGGCAGGCATCGTCGCCGCGCTGCGCCCGCGCTCGTGGATCGATCACGGGTCCACGACCTTCGCCCTCGTCGGCATCTCGCTCCCGAGCTTCTGGCTGGGGATCATGCTCGTCCTGCTGTTCTCGCTCGAGCTCCGGTGGCTGCCGCCCTCGGGCTATCTTCCGTTCCGGACCGACCCCGCGGGCGCACTCCGGGCGACCATCCTGCCCGCGGTCACCCTCGGGGTCGCGCTCGCCGCGCCGCTGACGCGCTTCCTCCGCTCGGGCATGCTCGACGTGCTGGCGCTCGACTACGTCCGGACCGCTCGCGCGAAGGGCGTGCCCGAGCGCACCGTGGTCACCCGGCACGCACTGAAGAACGCCTTTCTGTCCGTGGTGACCGTGCTGGGGCTCCAGCTGGGCGCCCTCCTCGGCGGCAGCATCGTGATCGAGCAGGTGTTCGGCTGGCCCGGGCTCGGACGCCTGTCACTGGCCGCCATCCAACAGCGCGACTACGGCGTGGTTCAGGGCGTGGTGCTGTTCGTCGCCACCGCCTTCGTGCTGGTCAACTTCGCGGTCGATCTCCTGTACCTGTATCTCGACCCGCGAATCCGCTATGGCTCGCCGAGCTGACGGTCGATCGGATGACCGTCCTCCGGGGACTGCTCCGCAACCGCACGGCGGCGTTCGGGTTCGGGCTCACCGCGTTCCTGGCGATTCTCGCCGTGTTCGCGCCGTGGGTCGCGCCGTATCGCCCGGACGAGATCCACCCCATCGACAGCCTCCTGCCGCCGTCCGCCCGCTACTGGCTGGGAACCGACGACCTCGGGCGCGACATCCTGAGCCGGATCGTGTTCGGGGCGCGCGCCTCCCTCATGGTCGGCTCGATCGCGGTCGGAATCGCGGCGACGGTGGGCATCCCCCTGGGCCTGCTGGCGGGGTACGTCGGTGGTCGGCTGGACGGCCTGGTCATGCGGCTGATGGACGCACTGCTGGCGTTCCCGGCAATCCTGCTGGCCATCGCGCTGATGGCGGTGCTCGGGCCATCGCTCCAGAACGCGATGGTGGCGATCGGCATCGTGTTCATCCCGGCCTTCGCCCGGATCACGCGCGCGAACACCCTGTCGCTCCGCGAGAAGGAGTTTGTGGAGGCCGCGCGGGCGCTGGGAGCCGGCAGCGTCTACATCGCCGCCGGTGTCATCCTGCCGAACTGCCTGTCGCCGCTGATCGTCCAGGGCTCGCTCGCCGTGGCCAACGCGATCCTCGTCGAGGCCGCGCTGTCGTTCCTCGGGCTCGGGGTCCAGCCGCCGGATCCCTCCTGGGGCTCGATGCTCGCCTTCGGCCGGAATCTGCTCAGCCAGGCGCCCTGGTACGCGACCTTCGCCGGACTCTCGATCTTCGTCACCGTGCTCGGGCTCAACTTTCTGGGCGACGGGCTTCGTGAGGCGCTCGATCCCCGCCTTCGCACGGCGGAGCGCGGCGCATGAGCCACCGCCCCGTCCCACGTCAGGCGCTCCCGTCACACCGCCCACAACAGGAGGACCCATCATGACCGACACGCGACGCATCCTCGACCTTCTCGAGTCCAGCGGCATGCCGCTCGGTCGGCGGGATCTGCTCCGCCTCGCCGGCGAGGGCGGCATCGCCCTGGCCGGCCTCGCCCTTCTCGCCGGCGCCGAGCCGGAGCCGGCGGCCGCTCAGGCCGGCGGCACGATGCGCATCCACATGGCGACGGACATCCAGCAGCTCGATCCCCACCTGGTCACGGCCTGGAACGACTACTGCCCCTTGGAGTCCATGTTCTCGAGCCTGACCGCGCTGGATCGCGACTTCCAGCCGGTGCCCGACCTCGCTCAGTCCTGGACCCAGCCCGACCCGAAGACATACGTGTTCCAGCTGCGGAAAGGCGTCCTCTTCCACAGCGGGCGGGAGATGAAGGCCGCCGACGTGAAGTTCTCCCTCGAGCGGATCCAGAGTCTCGGCGGGCGGAGCAAGTGGTACACGCTCATCCTCGATCTCGAGCGTGCCGAGGTCATCGACGACTACCGGGTGCGGCTCCTCCTCAAGCAGCCGTCCGCGCCATTCCTGGCCAACCTGGCCTTCGCGACGATCGTGGCCCAGGAGAACGTCGAGAAGATCGGCCTCGAACCGGTCGGGACGGGACCGTTCCGCTTCGTCGAGCGAGTGCCAAACTCGCACTTCCTCGTCCGCCGCTGGGACAAGTTCTACGTGCCCGGCCAGCCGAAGGTGGACGAGATCCGCTGGGTGCCGGCGGTCGAGGAGGCGACGCGCGTCGCCAACCTCCGGGCCGGAACCGCCGACATCATCAGCCAGGTGCCGCACTCGACACTGGCCGAGCTGCGCGGGACCCCGGGCATCGTGCTCCAGGAGCCGAAGGCGTCCTCGGCCTATGCCGTCATCCAGCTGAAGCACGCGCCGCCGCTCGACAACAAGAAGGTCCGCCAGGCGCTGGCCATGCTGGTCGACCGGGAGGCGCTCAACCGCTCGGTCTTCTTCGGCGTCGGCACGACCGCGCAGGGCTGCAATCCCTTCCCGGTCGGCCACTGGGCGCACGCGGACGTCAGCTGCCCCAAGTACGACCCCGAGGGCGCCAAAAAGCTCCTGGCCGAGGCGGGATTCCCACAAGGGCTCGAGCTCGAGTGGAAGGTCCAGAACTTTCCACAGACCATCAAGATCGCCGAGATCTGCAAGGAAACGTTCAGGCGCGGCGGCGTCAACGTCAAGCTCACCCAGCTCGAGTTCGCGACGTGGATCCAGCAGGTCTACCGGGACAAGCAGTTCCAGCTGGGCCAGACGACGTTCCTCCGGGAGGCCGATCCCGACGGTCTGGTAGTCAGCGCGCTCTTCACCGGCGGCCAGAACAACCCCGGCGGCTACTCCACCAAGGACATGGACACGCTCCTCACGCAGGGCCGCGCGGAGCTCAACGTCGAGAAGCGGAAGGCCATCTACAAGAGGATCGCGGAGATCGTCGCCGACGACGTCCCCTGGATCCGCGTCCAGCCGAACCCCTTCATCTGGGCGTCGACCAGCAAGGTCGGCGGGTTCTACATCAACAACCAGTCGCGGCCGTTCGTCGCGCTTCGCGAGATGACGGTCCAGAAGTGACCACCCCGACGCTCCGGGCCGGCGTGGGTCGCGCGGTCATCACGCCGCCGATCGGCATCGCCCACGCCGGCTGGGGCGTCCAGACGCATCAGCGGGCCGAGGGGGTCGACATGGACCTCCTGGCCACCGTGCTGGTGCTCGCGAATGGCCCGACCGAGGTCGCGCTCGTCGACGTCGACTTCTGCGTCGTCGGGCGCGACCTCGCCGGGTCCATCCGGCAGGCGGTCGCCGAGCTCTGCGGCATCCCCGTCCCGCACGTCCGCCTCTCCTACACCCACACGCACTCGGGCCCGATGCTGGGGCCGAGCTGGATGACGGAGGGCGAGGAGCTGATCGCACCCTACGTCGCGAGCCTTCCGGGCCGCGTCGCGGGCGCCGCCTGGGAGGCCAAGCGCCGCCTCCGGCCCGCCCGCGTGGCGGCGGGCTCTGGCTCGTCCGGCATCGCCGTGAACCGGCGGCTCAAGCTCCCGAGCGGCCGCGTGGTCGCCGGCCGCAACTGGGGCGGCTTCACCGATCCCGAGGTCAAGGTCGTGCGGATCGACGACGTCGACGAGCGGCCGCTGGCCGTGATCGTCCACTACGGCTGTCACCCGACCATCATGGGGCCGCCGAACCGTCTGATCACGCCGGACTACCCCGGGGCCGTCCGCCAGGTCGTCGAGGGCGCGACTGGTGCGACGTGTCTCTTCCTGCAGGGGGCCGCGGGGAACGTCCACGCACTCGTCAACTTCGTCGGGGAGCCGGCCGTCTACCGGCGTCTCGGCGCCACGCTGGGCCACGAGGCCGCGCGGGTCGCGCTCGGGCTCCAGAGCGTGCCCCGCCGGGAGCGGCTCCTCCGGGTGATGGAGTCGGGCGCCCCGCTCGCGATCTATGCCGACGACCCTGCGGGCGAGCCGGACGGCACCCTGCGCGTGGCCACGCAGGCGGTGCGGCTACCCGTGCGGGAGTACCCGCCGGTCGACGAGGTCGTCCGGGATGCGCGACGGCAGGCCGAGCACCTCGCCGCGATCCGCGGTCAGGTCGACGAGGAGGAGCTCTGTGTAGCAGTCGGGCTCGCGCGCCGCGCCGGGATGCTGGCCGACAAGGCCCGGCAGTACGGCGGGTTGACCGAGGTCGAGACGGAGCTCCACGGCATCCGGCTCGGCGAGGTGGCCCTGGTCGGCTTCGCGGGGGAGCCCTTCAGCGAGCTGGGCGCGCAGGTGAAGGCGCGCTCCCCGTTCCCCCACACCCTCTTCTCCGGCTACACGAACGACTACCTCGGCTACCTGCCGACGGCCGACGCGTATCCCGACCGCGGGTACGAGGTCGACACCTCGCCGTTTCGCCCGGGCGCCGGCGAGCGCGTGGTCGAGGCCAGCCTGGCGCTCCTCGCCGCCCTTCGCGCCTAGGATCGCCCGGCCGACCCGCCGGCGCCGCCTCGGTCAACCGTCGCCAAGCCTCGCCAGCTCGCGCGCGATCCGGGCGCGGGCCGGCCGGACGTGGCTCGCCCCATAGCGTTCGAGGAGGCCCTGACAGAGGAGCGGCACCGCGATCGTGAGGTCGGCGAACACCATCACGTTGTCGCCGTCGGCCGCCTCCTTCCCCCACGAGATGGCCTCGGTGTTGACCCCGGCGCCCCCGAGGCCGCCGAAGACCGGGTTGTCGGTCGTGATCTGGATCGCCGCGACGTGCGGGCACGCTTCCGCGCCGCGGAGCGTGGAGACGCTCGTCGCCGTGATCTGGATGAAGTCCTTGGGCACGCCCCCGCCGAAGAAGATCGCGGCGGTCCCGGGCCCCGGCGCCATGAAGCGGTTCATCACCGCGAGCGCGACCTCGTAGTCCCGGAAGAAGTCGACGACCGGCCCCTTCCCGCGTGCCGCGCGATAGCCCTCGGCCAGGGGCCCGTCCGGCGCCGCGGGCACGAACAGAGGCACGCCGTGCCGCGCGCACGTTGCGGCCAGCGAGCGCCCGAGCCCCTGCGCGTCCAGCCAGCGCCCGAGCTCCTGCATGAACCGCACGCCGCTGATGGCGGGCGCCCGCCAGGTCTTGTCCAGGTGCTCGAAGAACCCGCGCGTGAAGTCCTCCATGGCGTCGTAGTCGGCGGTCCGCACGACGTGGTCGTAGAAGCGGTAGAAGCCCTGGCGCCGGAGCGCCTCGTCGTCCACGTGGTCGGCGTCGATCCGGTACACGGGCGCGCCGCGGAGCTCGAGGAGGTCCTCCGTGGCGTTGGCCGACGTGGACGCGATCACGTCGACGTACCCGCGCTCGACGAGCCAGGTCACGAGCGGGCCGAGGCCCGCGCTCGCCATGGAGCCGGCGAGCCCGAGGGCGATCAGGCAGTCGCCGTCGATCAGCCGCTGCCAGGTCGCGAAGGCCTCCCCCAGCCGCCGGCCCTGGAAGGCGGACTCGCGCATGCGCCCGAGGAGCTGCCCCACCGTCCCGCCGGCGCCACCGTCCGTCACCAGCTCGAGCGGCCTCCGGAGGGGCCCGGGAGGCGACCCGGGTGTGAAGGCCCGAGGCGCTCCGCCATCGCGCCGGGCATCCACGGTCGCCGGACCGGGCCGGCGCGCGCCATCCGCCGCCGGCTTTCCGCGCGGCGCGCCGCCCGTCCGGGTGGCTCGCCGTCCGTCCTCGGCATTCCTGCTCCGCTCGCGCATGGGCTCCCCCTCGTGCCGAGCCGGCCTCGTTTGGCTACACTCGCCCCGTGACGACCGGGGTGGGGCCGATCTTCGACGCGATGGCCGCATCCTACGACGATCTCGAGCCCTGGTACGAGCACCTCTACGGCGTGCTGCACGGCCTCCTGCGCGCCGAGCTCGAGGCACCGGCCACATCGCGGTCCCGGCAGGCGCTCGACGCCGGCTGTGGCACCGGCTTCCAGACGGCGATCCTGCTGGACCACGGCTACGAGACGATCGGCGTGGACGCGTCGGCGGGGCTTCTCGGCGTCGCGCGGCGCCGGTTCGCCGGCGCCCGCTTCCTGCAGGGGGATCTCCAGGCGCTACCCTGCCGGGACGCCGCGTTCGACGTCGTCGTCTCGTGCGGCAGCACGTTCTCGTTCCTAGCCGACCCGGCGAAGGCGTTCCAGGACGTCGCGCGCGTGCTGCGCCCGGGGGGCCGCCTCTTCCTCGAGGTCGAGCACCGATGGAGCCTGGACCTCCTGTGGCGACTCGCGTCCAGCCTCACCGGCGACCCGCTCGGATACGAGGTGGCACCCGTGGAGGCGCGTCGAGCGTTCCGCCGTCCCCTGGCGGGCGGGATCTGGATCGACTATCCCGGCTACCCACCCCTCCGGCTCTTCACCCGGTCCGAGCTCGGCAGGATCATCGTTACCGCTGGCCTGGTCCCCGTCCGCTGGTGGGGCATCCACTCGGTGACCAACCTCGTCCCGTCGACCGTTTTCCATCGACCCCGGCTCGGCCGGACCCTCTCCCGCGTCTACCGAATGCTGACCCGGATCGACCGGTGCCTCGTGGCCACGCCCCTCGGCCGCGGCACCGCAAACAGCCTGGTCGTTCTCGCCCGCAAACCAGGCGGCAGGTAGCAACGAAATGCTGTCAACAGGTCAGGAACGAATGGCCGAGGGATCCATGAGAGCAAGACAAATTCCAGGGCCTGGCAATGTTCTTGCTCCATCAGGGGTCATGGACGATCTGCGGGCCCGCATCCAGGAATACATCCGCGACGGCTTGCTCCCGAGCGACGAATGTCTCATCGCCTGGTACGGCCCGGGACGGGGCCAGACCTTCGAGGCCTGCACGGGCCGCATCCTGGGGAGTGAGATGGCGGTCGAGTGTGAGCTCAGGGGCGGCACGACGATCTGGTTCCATTCGTCGTGCTATGGCCTCTGGCACGGGATGCTCGGCCGCTGACCGGGAGCCCGCGCGCGAATCTCTGATCGCGCTATTTCGGCGAGGAGCGCGCGACTAGGCTCCGGTCTGTTCCGTACGAGCGGCCCGGTCGGACAATCGTCGAGCGAGCGATTGCAGCATATCCATGGTGACGGGCTTCACCAGGTGCGCGTCGAAGCCGGCCTCCCAGGTGCGGATAAAGTCGGCCTGAGCCTGCCATCCCGTCAGGGCGAACAGGAGCACCTGGCGATACCGAGGATCCCGCCGGACTCGGCGTGCGAACTCGAGCCCGTCCATGACCGGCATGCTGACGTCGCACAGCACGGCGTCGGGCGGGGTGCTTGCGAGCCGGCTCAGACCGTCGCGCCCATTCTCGGCGACGACGACACGCGCGCCGAGCGACTCCAGCAGCCGTCGGACGACGTCGCTGACCTCGACATCGTCGTCGATGACGAGGATCGTCGAGCCACGCAGCAGCGGTTCTCCGCGGTTCACGGCCCCTCACGGTCGACTGTGCGGTCGCCAGATCGAACGAGGGTGCTCCCTCTATCCAATCATCTAGGAGCCTGGGGCTCTCTTACAACACTATCTCGCGCCTCGCGGGTGACGCGGTGTCGTTGACCACGGCAATGTGACGCAATCGCGCCACCATGTCGCGAGAGGCCGCCCTGCCGACTCGACGGCGCGGCCCTGAGGCCCCCGCCCGTTGCGCTTCCGGGGCGGCGCCGCTACCCTGACGCGGAATCCGGACAGGAGGAGGCCTGCATGGATCTCGGGCTCAGGGGCAAGGCGGCGCTCGTCACCGGGGCGAGCCGGGGCATCGGTCGCGGGATCGCGCTGGAGCTCGCGCGCGAGGGCTGCCGCGTGGCGCTGTGTGCGCGCGGGAAGGACGCATTGGACGCGGCGGCGACCGAGGTCCGGGCGCTCGGCGTCGAGGCCGTCGCGGTTCCCGTCGACGTCACGACGGCCGACGGGATTCGGGGAGCCGTCGAGGCCGCGCTCGCCGCATTCGGCGGCGTCGACGTCCTGGTGAACAACGTCGGCGGCTCGACCGGGAGCTCGTTCCTCGAGACCAGCATCGAGGATTGGCAGCGCGCAATCGACCTGAATCTCCTGCCGGCCGTCCGCGCGAGCCGCCTGGTCATTCCCTCGATGCGTGCCCGGGGCGGCGGCGCCATCGTGAACATCGTGTCGATCTACGGCCGCGAGTGGGGCGGAAGCTACGTGCAGCGCCCGACCTACATCGCCGCCAAGGCGGCCGAGATCGGGATGTCCAAGGCGCTCGCCATGGAGCTGGCGCCGCTGGGTATCCGCGTGAACGCCGTCGCCCCCGGCTCCATCGTCTTCCCGGGCGGCGGCTGGGAGCGCCGGACGCAGGAGGACCCGGACGGGATCGCCAGGTTCCTCAAGGCGGACCTGCCGCTCGGACGCTTCGGGCGCCCGGAGGAGATCGGGCGTGTCGTGGCGTTCCTGGCGTCCGACGCGGCCAGCCTCGTCCTCGGCGCCTGCCTCAACGCGGACGGCGGCCAGTCCCGCGCCCTCTTCTGAGCGGGGAAATCAAAGTCAGGGTCTGACCCCGCTTTGGCGTTCGCTGACCTCCTACCGCTCGTAGGATTCGGCGCGGGAGGCGGCCGAGAGCGGGATCAGATAGCGGAGCGGGTCGGGCAGCACCTTGTCGCGGAGCTGAGCGAGAGACTCCGCGCCGCCGTAGCTGACGGCCGAGCGGAGGTGCCCACGGATCCTCCGCAGGATCGCCACGACCGAGCCGCGGTACGGCACCTGCATCTCCTGGCCTTCCGCCGGCACCTCGAGGGCCGCCTCCAGCGCGTCCGGCTCCTCGTCGTCGTAGAGCGCGCGGAAGACCGCCTGCGGCGACGTCATCCCGCGGTAGATCTTTCGCTTCTCACCGGTGCCCGGGTCCTCGATCAGCTGGCCGGGCGCCTCGTCGGTGCCCGACAGGAGGCTTCCCAGCATCACGACGGACGCGCCGGCGACCAGGGCCAGGAACAGGTCCTTGTCCTCTCGCACGCCCCCATCGGCGATGACCGGGACCGCGTCCTCCACGGCGCACCAGGCCTCGCGGATCGCCTGGAGCTGCGGCACCCCGGCGCCGGTCTCGAGCCGCGTGCGGCATCCTCGGCCCGGGCCCACGCCCACCTTGATCGCGTCGGCCCCCAGGTCCCGGAGGAACTCCGCGCCCTCGACCGTGGCCACGTTGCCGCACACCACCTCGACGCTGCCAAACCGGCCGCGAATCGCCTCCATCGCCCGCCGCATCACCTGCGAGTGCCCGTGCGCGATGTCGATTAGGAGCACGTCCGCGCCGGCGCCCAGGAGCTCGGCCGCGCGCTCCAGGAAGTCCCCGCGGGCGCCGATCGCCGCGCCGACGAGGAGCCGCCCCCGCGCGTCCTTGCTCGAGTACGGTCGCTGGCGCGCGGCGAGGATGTCCTTCTTCGTGATCAGGCCCCGGATGCGCCGGTCGCCGTCGACCAGCGGGAGCTTCTCGATCCGGTGGGCGATCATGCGGCCTTCGGCCTCGCCGATCGAGATGTCGGGCGGGCCGGTCACGAGCCGGGCGGCCGGCGTCATGAACTCCTCGACCGAACGATCGTCGTCCGCCTCGCTCCACGGCATGTCCCGGTTCGACAGAAGCCCGGCGAGGATCCCGCTGCCCGTGGCCTCCTCGACCAGGAGGCCGGTGACGTTGTGGCGGCGCGCGAGGTCGCGCGCCTCGCGGACGGTCGCGCCGCGGGCGAGCACGAACGGCCGGTCGACGACGTGACCCTGCGTCCGCTTGACCCTCGCGACCTCGGCCGCCTGGGCCGCGATCGACAGGCCCCGGTGCACGAACCCGATCCCGCCCTCCAGAGCCATCGCCACGGCCATCGACGCGTCGGTGACGCTGTCCATGTTGGCGGACACGATGGGCAGCTCGAGGGCCACTCGCCGGGTCAGCGGCATCCGGAGCGAGACCCCACGCCGCGAGGCAAGCGGGCTCGCCTGTGGCCGGAACAGGAAGTCGTCGTACGTCCGGCCGACGAACTCGGGCTCGAGCATCCGGCCCATGGCCGCCTCCGTCCTCGGAATGCCGGTACCGGGGAGTCGCAGGCCGCGACCGCCCCTTCCCCGGGAGAGGCCCCTAGGCTACCACGCGCCGCGCGGGGGTCCGCCGTTCACCGTGCCGGCGGCGCGCCCGAGGCCGTCATATCATGTCGGGACCGCCCCGAGGCGAAGCCGGCCGGCTCACCCCGGATCGAGGAGGCTCCATGACGACCCGCGTGCCACTGCTCGAGACCGGCAAGCTCCAGGCGAGGCTGCAGGAGATCCGGGCGCGGAAGGGCTCGCCGCCGTGGTCAGACGCCGTGGTGCTGACGGACGACATCCAGGCCTTCGTCATCTGCCAGCCTCCTGGCCACCCGAACGACACGCACTACCACCTTCACGACGAGTGGTGGGTGGTGCTCCAGGGCGAGATCGACTGGCACATCGAGGACGAGCGGGCGCCGATCCGCGCCCGGGCCGGAGACTTCGTGTTCGGCCCCAAGAACCGCTGGCATCACCTCGAGCCGGTGGGGACGGAGCCGACCATCCGGGTCGCGATCAACGCGCGGGGAGAGTTCCATCGCTACGATCGGCCGGGCTGCGCGCCGCTGCCCCCCTGATCGAGGGGCAGCGCCCGCGGTCCGACCGCGGCGCGTGACCGCGCTGGGCGTCCGGGCGGCAGGATGCCGCGGGCCGCGGCCGGCCGGTCCGCTACGGCAGATTCAGACGCGCGCCGTCAAGGCTCGCAGTTCTGCTCCCGCACGAGCGCGTTCCCCACCACCTTGCACTCGTCGATCGCGGGGCCGCCGTCGAGGAGGGCGGCACCGACGGTGTAGTTGCCGGGCAGATTGTCGCCGAAGTTCTGGAAGGAGAGCTGCAAGTCGTCGCGGCCGAGGCCGCCTCGCAGCAGGAAGTCGTACTGACCGGTGCTGGGCGCGGTGCTCACGTGCTCGACCCGAAGCGTGTCGTCGCCAGCGCCGCCGTCCAGGTGGACCCGGACCGTGCCGTCAACGAAACAGTGAGTGTCGTCCGGGCTCATGTCGACGGTGAGGGCATCGTTTCCGTCGTCACCGTGCACGAAGATCTCGGTCAATCCGCCGAGAGTACAGGTGAATCCCAAAGAGGCGGTCGCCAACGCCAGGACGTCCTGCCCTTCGCCACCGACGACGTTGATGTATATCCTCCCGGCGTCGCCGACCATGTGCGGAGGATTCATCCTCAGGGTGTCGTTTCCGGTCCCCAGGTCGACGTTCAGGAACAGGCGCGCGTCGACCAGTCCGGCGGCGAAGCCGGTCACCGTGTCCGCCCCCGCCTCGCCGAGGATGTTGACCCGGTACACGGACCCGTCGAAGAGGTCCGCCGTCGGAGAATAGTGCACCGTGTCGTTGCCGGCGCCGACGTTCAGGTGGACATCCACGACGGAGCCCAGCTCGTACCGGGCGATGTCGGGCGTGGTGAGGCTCACCTGATCGGCCCCCCCTCCGAGGTCGGCGCGAAGGACGATCAGGGAAGCCCGAGCGCCGTTGAACCGGAAGCCCACGTCATCCGCGCCCGCGCCGCCCAGGACATCGAGGGTCATCCGCGAGTTGACGAACGTCGGCGGCGGGTGGATTCCGCCGGGGTGGTCGAACCGGAAGACGTTGGTCCCCGCACCCAGCTGGACGACGACGTTCCGGTTCTTGCCGTTGTAGGCCGATTTCTCCGGGACGTCGATGCGAATGTCGTCGTTGCCGTTGGCGAGCCTCAGGTCGAACAGCTCGAACTCGCCGTAGACGGCGCCATTCACTTCACCGATCGCCGCGTCCGTGAAGTCCAGATCCCCGTTGCAATCCAGGAACACCGTCGTGGTGCTCGCCGACGGGTCGTCGATGATGCGCAGGGTCTGGTCGCCGGCGTCGCCGAGGATGCGAAGGTCTTGCGAGCCGTTCGCGTCGAAGTCCCCGGTCGCCACGGAGCACAGGGCCGCGGCGACCGCGGCCGTCCCGAGGACGGCGCCCAGCGCCAGCACGAGCACGCGGAGGACGAAATCCGAGAATCTTCGCATTGCGCGGCCTCCCCTTCACGGAGTCCAATTGCTGGGTGATGGGGCCAAGGCGCCGCCCTCCCTTGCGGGCGGGAGCGCATGAGCCATGGAAGCCTCCACTCCCTTCAGGAATGCTGCCCCGGGGCGGGCTGGCGCATAGAGGGAGCTCCGAGTCGACGTCGCGCCGATGGTGCTGGACCGGCGCGGGGCGTGTCAAGGGCGAGATCAGGAGGGCATGAGCTGGGACGGCGCCGGTGGTGGACTCGCGCGGCCCCTAGGCTATCATGCCGACGTGCACCCGCCCGAGGCCGACCGCGTGGTCACGAGCCTTCCCGACCTCGTCAACGCCGATGCCGGGCTCGTCCGGCGCGGCCAGCGGCTGACCACCACGTTCCTCCTCGCCGTCGGCGACACCGAGTATCTCCTCCATGTCGCAGCCGGGCGACTCGGCGCCGTCGAGCGCGGGCCGTTCCTCATGCGCTCGTGGAGCTTCGGCGTCCGCGCATCGGCCGACGCGTGGGAGCGCTTCTGGCAACCCCTCCCCGAGCCGGGCTACCACGACCTCTTCGCGATGAAGAAGCTGGGCGTGGCCCGAGTCGAGGGCGACCTCTGGCCCCTGATGGCGCACCTCCGCTACGTGAAGGACGTCCTCGCCGCGCCTCGCCGCGCGCGGGCAACCGGCTGACCTCCGTGGCCGATCTCGAGCCGATCGTCGGCCGTTACCTTCGCGTCGCGCTCGGCGGCCGGTCCCTGCGCGTGTACTTCGAGGAGGCCGGCCAGGGCTGGCCGCTCCTGTGCCTCCACACGGCCGGGGCGGACGGGCGCCAGTTCCGGCACCTCATGACCGATCCGGCCGTCACGCGCGACTGGCGGGTGCTCGCGTTCGACATGCCGCGGCACGGAAAGTCCCTGCCGCCCCCCGGGTGGCAGGACGACGAGTACCGCCTCACGACGGCGGCCTACGTGGAGATGATCCTCGCGGTCTCGGACGCGCTCGAGCTCGACCGGCCGGCCGTCCTCGGCTGCTCGATCGGAGGGAAGATCGTGCTCGAGCTGGCCCTTCGAGCGCCGGAGCGCTTCCGCGCCCTGATCGGGCTCGAGGCCGCGGCCCACCAGGCGCCCTGGTACGACGACACCTCGTGGCTCCACCGCCCCGACGTGCACGGCGGTGAGCTTTCGAGCGCGCTCATGTCGGGGCTCATCGCGCCCCAGGCCCCGGAGGAGACCCGGTGGGAGACGCTCTGGATGTACGCGCAGAGCGGCCCCGGGGTCTTCCGCGGCGATCTCCACTTCTATCGGGTCGAGGGCGACCTTCGGGACCGCGTCGACCGGATCGACACGACGCGCTGTCCCCTCTATCTCCTGACGGGCGAGTACGACTTCTCCTGCACGCCCGAGGACACCCGGGCCACCGCGGCGCGGATCCCGGGCGCGCGTCTCACGATCATGACGGAGCTCGGTCACTTTCCGATGAGCGAGCACCCCGAGCGCTTTCGCACGTACCTCCTCCCGGTCCTCGACGAGATCCGTGGGGTCAGACTTTGACTTCCGGACATTTCAGGCATGATCGCGACTCGGCACCGCCACGAGGTCCGGTGAAATGTCCCGAAGGCAAAGTCTGACCCCGCTGCTGCTCCTCGCGGTCGGGCCGGCGATCGTCCACGCCCAGGTCGAGATCCTTCCGCCCGAGATGAGGGCAAAGCTCGGCCCCGCGACGGAGCGCCCGCTGGCGCTCGGGCCCGATGGCGAGGCCCTCAGGTTTCGCTCGGGCGCGGAGCGGTGGGAGGAGGGCATGCCCCCGGCCATCATCGACATGGACCGGGACGGGACGAAGGACTACATCGTCATGATCCTGGAGGACGGCGAGTCGGGGCGCCGGGCGCTCCTGGTCCGCGAGTGGGGCGAGACCGCGGATGCGTTCGGCCGCACGGTCTTCTACGTCATCATCGAGGACACCGAGGCCGTGGCGGAGTGGGCGGGGCGCCCGACTCTGGACCTGCCGGCCCGCCCGAAGCCGTGACGGCTCTTCCCCCGGGGATCGGCGTGGCTGCCGACGTCGGTCTCCGGGATCACATGGAAGATCGCTGGGCGGTCCAGATGACGCCTCACGGGCTCTACGTGGCCGTCTACGACGGTCACGGCGGCTCGCGTGTCGCGGACCACGCTGCCGCGGAGCTTCATGTCGCGGTGGCCCGAGCCCGGCAGGCCGGGCTCGATCCGGCCGGCGCCCTCCGCCGGGCGTTCGCCGAGCTGGACGCGGTGACGCGGGACGCCGACTGCGGCTCGACGGTCGCGGCGCTCCTCCTGACCGGCGCGGCGCTGACGACGGCTCACGTGGGGGACAGTCGCGTCATCCGGGTCCGCCGGACCGGATCCGAGAGCCTGACCCGCGACCACCGGATCGAGGCCCCCGACGAGCGAGCGCGGGTCCTCCGGCTGGGCGCCGAGCTCGACCCGCCCTACGTCGTCCGGGGAGCTCGCGGCCTCATGATGACGCGGAGTCTCGGCGACCGGTGGTTCCGGCCGGTCGGCGTGGTCGCGGATCCCGAGATCGGCAGCCACGCGGTCGGCGCGGACGACGTCGCGCTGGTCGCCGCGACCGACGGTGTGTGGGACGTCCTCTCCCTCGAGGACGCGGCGCGCGTCGTGCGCCGGGCCGCGACCGCCGAGGCCGCGGCCGACGCCCTGATCGCCGAAGCGCTCGCCGCGGACACCCGCGACAACATCACGGCGGTGGTGGTCCGCCTCGCCGACCTCGAATAGCCGGACCGCGCGCCACACGCGTCACGCCTCGCCGCGGCGCTTGTACTCCTCGTAGAGCTTCCAGGTCTCGTCGTTGAACGGGTAGTAGCGGCCCGGGGACCCGGGGTTGCGCTCGAGCTCCTTCTTGATCACGTGCTCGACGGCTTCCCGCTCGGAGGCGACCTTGATGACCTCGTCCACCATCGGCGCCGGGACGACCACCACACCGTCGTCGTCCCCCACGACCACGTCGCCCGGGCGCACGGCGACCCCGCCGCACGCGATGACCTCGTTCACACCCCACGGCCAGTGCACGGCGGGCCCCTGCTTGGCCGTCGTCGAGTGGCAGTAGACGGGAAAGCCGTAGCCCCGGAGGGCTTCGCTGTCTCGCACGGAGCCGTCGGTCACCAGTCCGGCGATCCGGCGCTGGAAGAGCCGGAAGAACTTGATGTCCCCGCCGATCGACTCCCAGGGCCCGACCGCCGACGCCACGAGGACCTCGCGCGGGCCGCACAGCTCGAACGCGACGTACTCGGGGGACGCGTCGCCCTTGGGCTTGTCGGCGGCGATGTCCGGCCGGTGGGGCACGAAGCGCAACGTGACCGCCCGGCCGACCATCCGCCGGCCCGGGAAGAGCGGCCGGGCGCCGTGAATCATCGCCTGGGGCCACTGCTTGACCCACAGCGCGTCGATCAGCGTCTGGGTCGGGATCTGGCTGATCCGGTCGAGCGTCTCGGCGGGAACCACGGGAGTCTCCGTCATCGAATGACCTCCAGCCATCGGCAGGCGTCGGCAAGACATCGGCACGTGCGCCGCAAGCTCTCCAGACGGCCGCAAGGGCGCCCGCCCATGATACAGGGAGGCTGCCCCCGAGTCTGGCGGCGTCCGCCGCCGGCGCCATTGCGGCCCGGCCCGATCCTCGACTATCATCAGCCCGCGGTCAGCACGGCGTTCAGCAAACCGCAGGCTGCCCGAGCGCGATCCTGATCACGCCCTCAACACGGAGAGGGAGGCCCACCATGGCGGGACTCTTGTCGCGGCGCGGATTCCTGGCGGGGCTCGGCGGCGGCTCAGCCCTCACGGCCCTCGGCACGGGCGGGGTCGTTGCCCCGGCGAGCGCGCAGGCGTTCAACTGGAAGAAGCACGCCGGCGCCAAGCTCCGCGTCGTCACGCTGAAGTTCCCGCTGTCGGAGATCCAGCAGGCACGCCTCGCGGACTTCGAGCAGCTGACGGGCATCAAGGTCCAGTGGGAGATGCTGCCGGAGGACCTGTGGCGCCAGAAGGTCAAGGTCGAGCACCTGGGCGGCGCCACCGACATGGACGTCTTCCTCAGCTACTACTTGCAGGAGGGCAAGCAGTTCCTCACCTCGGGCTGGTACACGGACATGCGGCCGATGATGCGGAACCCTGAGCTGACTAGCCCGGACTTCGCCTGGGACGACTTCATCCCCAACATGCGGGACGCGGCCACGATCGAGGGGCAGGTCCCCATCATCCCGGATCGCGCCGTGACGATCCCGATCCTCTACTACCGCCGGGACCTCTTCCAGCAGTTCAAGCTCGAGCGCCCGAAGACGTGGCAGGACGTGCGGAACGCCGCGAAGACAATCTACGAGGGGACCAACAAGCAGGTGTTCGGGATCGTCCTCCGGGGCAAGGGGGCGGCCGCCACGTCGATGTTCGCCCCGGTCCTCTACGACCTCGGCGGACAGTGGTTCGACCGGAAGACCGGCGACGTCGCCTTCAACACTCCGGAGGCGCTGGCCGCGTTCGAGTGGTGGGGGTCCATCTTGCGGGAGTACGGGCCGCCGGGCTCGGTGAACAACCACTGGGCGGAGGTCACGAGCATCTTCAGCCAGGGACGCGCGGCCATGCTGTTCGACGACATCACCTTCATCACGATCTTCGCCGACCCGTCGAAGTCGACGGTTGCCGGCAAGGTCGGGTACGCCCCGGCGCCCACGGGCCCGAAGTCCGCCGACTGGCGGGGCCTGCCGGCCTACCAGCCGAACGTCAACGGCCTGGCGATCTCCGGGCTCGGCAAGCAGAAGGAAGCCGCCTGGACCCTCGTCCAGTACCTGAGCGACAAGAACACGTCGAAGCAGTACATGCTGAAGGGCAGTCTGGCGCCGCGGCAGTCGGCGTGGCGCGACCCGGAGGTGGTGAAGGCGCTCGATCCCGAGTTCCTGGAGACCGGCCGCGCCTCGGCGCAGATCAACTACCCCGGCGTGGCGCCGCTCTCCATCACCAACGTCTCCAAGGCTCGCGACTTCATCGGTCAGGTCATCGTGACCGCCATCCAGGGGGGCAACGTCAAGGCGGCGCTCGGCACGGCGTTCACCCAGTGCGTCGACCTCCTCAAGGAGGAGCGCGCGAAGAAGTCGTGACGCGTCGCGCGCCGGTATTCTCCCCGACCCGGGTCCGCCCCCGGTGACCGACGCCGCGGCCCGAGGCTAGGGCCAGCCGGGGCGTGCAATCGGGATCGCCGGCCAAGAGCGGGGCGCCTGCCCTGCCCCGCGACGCGCGCCCGGGCGTCCGCCGGCGCGGGCCCCTGGGCGCCCGCGTGATCGGCGTCGTCGACCGGCACCTGCACATCATCTTTCCCCTGCCCGCGCTGTGCCTGGTCGTCGGGCTCATGGTCTATCCCCTCGTCTACACCCTCCTCCTCAGCACGCGGAACTACGACCTCGGCCTCCGGAGCTATCGCTTCATCGGATTGACCCACTACCTGGCGACGCTCACGAACGAGCGGTTCTGGGACGCCTTCGGACGCACCTTCTACTTCACGGCGCTGTCGGTGACCGGGTCGATCGTGCTGGGGATGGTCATGGCCCTGATCCTGAACCGTGACTTCCGGGGGGCCCGGTGGGCGCGCACGGCGTTTCTCCTGCCCATGGTGGCGACGCCCGTGGCCACCTCGCTGGTGTGGATGATGATGTTCAATCCCACGCTCGGCGTGCTGAACTACCTCCTCCAGCTCGTCGGTCTGCCCCCGAGTCTCTGGGTGGCCGACCCGCGCCTCGCGATCCCCAGCATCGTGCTGGTCGACGTCTGGCACTTCGCGCCCTTCGCGATGCTGATCCTGCTCGCCGGCCTCCGGTCGCTCCCGCCCGAGCCGTTCGAGTCGGCCATGATCGACGGGGCCTCGCGCTGGCAGATCTTCTGGCGCATCACCGTGCCGCTGCTCCGGCCGGTCCTGGTGGTCGTGCTCATGTTCCGGACCATCGACGCGCTCAAGGTCTTCGACCTCATCTGGGTGATCACCGCGGGCGGGCCGGGGTTCGGCTCGGAGACGCTCTACGTCTACGCCTACAACCAGGCCTTCAAGTACCTGGACATCGGGTACGGCTCCGCGGTCATCGTGGTCTTCACCCTGATCGTCGCCGGCGCCAGCGTCGTGTGGATCCGGGCGCGCGAGCGCGCGTGGGCCTGACGCCATGACCCGTCCCGACAGGCCCTCACGGCGGCGGCCCGGGCAGCGGAGGGTCGCGCGCGCCGCCGAGGCCGTGCTCTTCTACGGCACGCTCGCCGGGCTCCTGGCCTTCTTCCTCTTCACGCTGGTCTGGATGATCCTGTCGTCCCTCAAGACCAACGTGCAGGCCACGGCCTATCCGCCCCTCTGGCTCTTCCGGCCGACCCTCCAGAACTACGTCGACGTCTTCACCAAGAACCCGTTCTTCTCCTACATGGTGAACAGCACGATCATCGCCGCCGCGGCCGTCGGCATCGGGCTCGTCTGCGGGCTGCCGGCCGCGTACAGCATGGCCCGCCACCGCCAGGCGGCACTGGGGTTCCTCGTGCTCATGGTCCGGATCCTGCCCGGGATCGCGTTCCTGGTGCCGCTGTTCGTGATCTACCGCCGGCTCGGGCTGATCAACACGCTCGGCGGCATCGTGCTCACCCACGTCATCGTCGTCCTGCCGCTGGTCATCTGGATCATGGCCGGGTTCTTCGAGGACATCCCGCGCGAGCTCGAGGAGGCGGCCCTGATCGACGGGTGCTCGCGTGTCGGCACCTTCGTGCGGATCGTCCTGCCGCTCAGCAAGCCCGGGATCGTGGCGGCGACCATCCTCAGCTTCATCGCGTCGTGGAACAACTTCATCTTCGTGCTGATCCTCGGCGGCAAGGACACGATCACCTTGCCCATGGCGGTGTACAGCTTCGTTTCCTTCGAGGACGTGAACTGGGGCGGCCTGACCGCGGCCGCGACCATCATCACCGTCCCGATCCTGGTGCTCTCGCTGATCGTCCAGCGCTATCTGGCGGGAGGCCTGACGATGGGCGCGGTCAAGGGCTAGCGCCCGGAGCGGGAGGAGGCACGCGAGTGGCCGGCAACCTTCGGGTCGGCATCATCGGCTGCGGGAACATGGCCCGGCACCACGTCGACGGGTACCTCACCAGCAAGCGCTACGACGTCGCGGCCTTCGCCGACCTCGACGAGGGCGCGATGCGCGACATGGACGCCCGCTTCGGGATCCAGACCGCGCACCACCGGGACGCGCGGGCCATGCTGGACGGCGAGCGCCTGGACGTGGTGTCGATCTGCACGTGGCACACGGGGCATGCGCCCTGGACGGTGACCGCCGCCGCCCGGCGTCCGAAGGCCATCCTATGCGAGAAGCCCATGGCCGAGACGCTCGGCCGCGCCGACGAGATGCTGATCGCCTGCCACCGGAACGGCGTGAAGCTGGTCATCGGGCACCAGCGGCGCTTTCTCCCCGCCTACACGCTGGCCCGCGACCTCATCGCGCGGGGAGCGATCGGCCAGGTGTCGCTCATGGTGAGCTTCGGCGGCCAGGGCCTGCCCAACTACTCCAGCCACCAGGCGGACATGTTCCGCTACCTGCTCGGCGACGAGGAGTGCCGGTGGGTCATGGGCAACGTCGAGCGGAAGACGGACCGGTTCGAACGGACGACCCGGATCGAGGACAGCGCGGTGGCGGTGTTCGAGTTCGAGCGCGGCGCGCGGGCGCTCATCCTGGCCGACGTCGCCCCGACGTTCTTCCAGGGCGCCCACATCTACGGCACGGACGGTCTGATCAACCTCACCACGGAGGAGCTCCAGATCCTGAACGCCGAGACGGGCGGGGTGTGGCGATCGCATCGGCCCGACGGGCAATTCTTCACGCTGGCCGCCGAAGGCCCCAATTTCGAGTGGCGGGAAGGCGCGGCGGGACAGGCTGCCGAGCTGGCCGACTGGGTCACGGGCGCGGCGGACACGCACCGCGGGCGCGCCGAGAACGGCTACAAGGCGCTGGAGATGATCCACGCCGTCTACGAGTCGGCCCGCTGCCACGAGCGCGTGATGCTGCCGCTCCAGACCCGGGTGAATCCGCTGGACCTGATGGTGGAATCGGGCCACCTGGCGCCCCAGCGCCCGGGCCCCTACGACATCCGCGCGTTCCTCCTCCGCGGCGAGCGCCTGTGGGGAGACGATCCGGAGCGTGGGCGGCCGTCCGAGTGAGCCGGGCAATCCGGTGACGCCGGTCCGGATGGCGCAGTACGGCACGCGGCACGGCCACGCCGACGGGAAGGTGGCAGCACTCCGAGCCTCGGCCGACGTCGATCTCGCGGGGGTGCTCGAGCCGGACCCGGCGCGCCGGGCGGCGCTCGACCGCGCCGGCAGCGCCTACCACGGCGTGCGATGGCTCGCCCACCCGGCGGAGATCCTCGACGACCCGACGATCGTCGCGGTCGCCTCGGAGGGCCGAAACGACGAGAGCCTCGAGCAGACGGCCGCGCTCGTCCGGGCAGGCAAGCACGTCTGGTACGACAAGCCCGCGGGCGACGACTGGACCGGGTGGCAAGAGGTCGTGGCCGAGGCGCACGCGCGAGGCGTACGGATCCAGGTCGGGTACATGTTCCGCTACCACGAGGGCTTCCGGCAGATCACCGAGTGGGTGCGCTCCGGTGGCCTGGGCGACGTCTTCGCCATCCGCACGCACATGTCGACGTCGATCCCGCTGGCCGCCCGGCGGGTCATCGCCCGGCATCCCGGGGGCATCTTCTACGACCTGGCCGGCCACATGCTCGACCAGATCGTGTGGGTGCTCGGCCGCCCCACGGAGGTGACGGCCTTCCTCCGGCGGGACGGGGCGGACGTCCCCGGCTTCGACGACAACACGCTCGGCGTCCTCGCCTATCCGCGCGCGCTCGGGCTCGTCGACATCGCGGCGATGGAGCCGCCGCCCATGGCGCGCCGGTTCGAGGTGTACGGGAGCCGGGGCAGCGCCATCATGGAGCCGTTCGAGCCGGCCGGCCCGATCCGGCTCTGCCTGGC
Source organism: uncultured Candidatus Rokubacteria bacterium (assembly GCA_963812945.1). Lineage (GTDB taxonomy): Bacteria > Methylomirabilota > Methylomirabilia > Rokubacteriales > DASRDR01 > DASRDR01. The sequence continues at coordinate 2,589,651 of CAWEXD010000008.1, forward strand.
CGAGGCCGCCGCCGAGCGCCCGGCCGGCGAGCAGTGGGTCCCGGTGCGGCCGCAGACCCGCCAGGAGCTCTACGCGCTCGAGCTCGAAGCCTTCGTGGCCGTGCTCAGAGGCCTGAGATCCCCCGACCGGCCGCTGGACCACGAGCTCCTGGTCCAGGAAACGCTCTTGCGGGCCACCGGTCGGATTCCCGCGTGATCGGGGCTCGGTTGGCTCGGCTCATGAACGGGTCGACGGCCTTGACGGCGGCTACGTCGCGGACGTATGATCCGCCGAATCGATCGAGGCTGTCGGGGCGGTCGACGCCGGTCATCGAACCACCAGGGGGCTCGCGTGGAACGTAAGACCGCGGAGCCGTTGCCGATCAGAGCACCTCGCCGGCCTGGCCTTGCCTTCTGCTTCGCCGTCGCCGGGGTCCTCACCCTCCTCATCCCAGGGCTTGCTGGCGCCTGCACGGAGCCGGTCGAAATCCAGGACTGCATCCAGGGTGGGGGCCGCGTGGGGTACAGCGCGGCCGTACGGGGCCCCGCCTGCCAGGGAGGGACCGCCGACGCCTGCCCGGTGAGGATGGGGCCCGGTGGACCGGCCCCGGCTGGCGGGTCGAGCGGGGGATCGACCAGTAGCCCGTTCGGGATCCCTCCGACCACTCGCGACGCCCGGCCGAGCGGCGCGCCGAGCGGCTACGACAGCCTCGAGCCCTGGCTCAAGCGCGGCGATGCCGCGGCGCCGGCGCCGGCCACCGAGTCCACCGGCGGGTCGGGCGCCGAGCCGCTCGGAACCCCGCCCACCACCAAGGACGCGCGGCCAAAAGGCGCGCCCACCGGCTACGAGGACGCGGAGCCCTGGGTCAAGGGCAAGGGCGAGGCCGCGACGCCGCCGCCGGCCAGCGGGGCCGGTGCCGATCCGCCGTCCGGAGAAGCAAAGAAGCCATGACGCTCGGGCCTCTGTCGGGGTGGCGCGCATCGCCGTCGACGGGGGGGCCCGCGCGAGATCTCTAGGCATCGCGGACCGGCCGCAGCCCAGGCGAGTCGTCCCGAACGGCTCGCTCAGGCTCTACGCAGAGGCCGAGCCGAGATCGAGCAGCGCGTCCGAGATGCCCCGGCGACGCCGCGGGAGCCGACCGCCACCGCCTCGACCCTTCATGGAGGAGGTGCCATGGAAGCCAGCACACGCCGCCGGAGCGCCGCTGTTTCCATCGCTGTCGGTCCGAATGCACGGTGGATCGCCGTGGGGATGCTCGTGACGAGCGTCCTCGTGGCGGGAGACGGGATCGGCCGCTGGTCGGAGGTCCACGCGTCCCACAACACGTGCCAGCTCCTCAACCAGTTCGGTGGCGAGGCGTCGGTGGAAGCGCGGGCGAAGGCAACCCTCGACAGCCGACTGCCTCAGACCTACTCGGGCAAGGTGACGGTGGGCAAGGTGCCGATCACGAACGACCCGATCAGGGTCGACGTCGATGCCACGATCAAGAAGCCCGCGAAGAACATCAATATCACCTGCGCGTCGTCCAGCTTCTCGTCCAAGGTCGACATCCGGGCCAGGGTGTCCGGCCAGGCCGGCAGTAGCACTCACGACGGGGATGGGAGGATCACGGGCCACTACGTCGTGTACCTGGCCACCCCGCCCAGGCTGTGCGTGAAGAACCTCAAGATGGCCAGCCTCAATCTTCAGGGCGTGCAGAACGACGTCGACAACTGGATTCGCAAGAAGATCAACGACAGCCTGATCGTGCACGATATCTGCTCGTCGTAGCGAAGAGAGGAGAACGGCCATGCCCACTTTCGGGACGCTCACCCTCGGACTGGCCTTGGGCGGTCTCTTGCTGGCGATTCCGCACCCGGGGTTCGCCGTCGATTTCTACGTGAACGCCTGCTGCCTCAAGACGACGCCGATCAGCGGCGGCGGGGAGATGAGGACCGTATCGTCGCATGTCGGCTCCAGCGGGCCCCACACCGCCACCGTCCGCATGACGTTCAAGGTCACGCGCACCGACGGCCCGGGCTGCCAGCAAACGGTGACGAAGAACGATTCGTTCGTGAACGCGGTCACGATGCCGGTTCACTTGCGGGTTACGTACCCGCCGGCGAGACCCAAGTCTCTCCAGAAGGACGTCTCGAGCGGGGCAGTCTACACGGTCCAGGCGGTCATCAACGACATCACCCCTACGCCGGCGTCAGGCCCGCCGCCGGCCGACGTGACCGGCAACAACGCCATCACGACCAAATACACCCTTCCGAAGGGCGGCGTGGCGGAGTGCGTTCTCTCGCCCGGGCCAAACTGAGGACGCGCCTCACGAGACGGCTCGGCCTGGCCTCCGCGCGGAGACGCGCGCGCCGGCGTTGACTCAGCGGAGCGCGAGCACGGCCAGGAGCCGGCGCCAGGCCTGGGCGCTCCCGATCAGGGCCCGGTAGGTGCGACGGCCGGCCACGACCTCGGTCAGCGCCTCCCCGGCGAGCTGACCGAGTCGCGGCACGAGGCGGCGCACGAGCCCCGGCCGGCGATAGAGCACCCACGCGAGGCCCCGGGCGATCCGGAGCTCTGCGAGGATGTCCCTTCGGAGCGCCGCGCGGTAGGCACGAGTCGCGGCCCGGGGGTCGAGCCGCCCGTCGAGCAACGACTCGGCCGCCAGGCGCCCGCTCCGGATCGCGAGAGAGATCCCCTCGCCCGTGAGGGGATCCGCGAGGCCGGCGGCGTCGCCGGTGAGGAGGACACGGCCGCGCGCGGCGTCCGGCCGCGGGCGCACGGGGATGGGCGCCCCGCGGACGCGCAGAACCCGGCCCTCCCGAAGGCCGACAGCGTCGATGTACCGCGCGAGCTCGTCACGGAGCCGCCGCCGCGCCCCGCCCCGCGTGAAGACGCCAACGCCCACCGAGAGATGGTCGGCCTTGGGGAAGACCCAGCCGTAGCCGCCCGCCGGGACGCCGAGGTCGAACCGGGCGCGGTCGGTGAGCGCGGCGAGGAGGCGGGGCCGGACGGCGATCTCGGCCTCCAGCGCGGGCACGGAGGCGAGCGGCTCGGTCCAGCCGGCCATCCGGGCGGTCGAACCCGTGGCGCCGTCGGCCGCGACCAGGAACCGGGCGCGCAGCGGACCGCGGCTCGTCTCGAGCTCCGCGTGATCCGGTGTGAGCCTCACGCGGTCCAGCGCGCACGGCGCCCGGAGGGTGGCGCCCGCGGCGCGGGCCGCCTCGGCGAGCGCAAGATCGAGGGGCGCGCGCCGCGTCATGTGGACGAGGGGCGTCTCTCGCTCGATGGTTACCGACACGCCCGCGTCCACGAAGCGGGACTCGACCCGACCGAGGCGCCGCTCGACGGGAAGCTCGACGCCGGGCGGGAGCGACTCGAGGGCGCGCGCGACCACTCCACCGCCGCACGTCTTGTCCCTCGGCAACGGCGCCCGGTCCAGGAGGGCGACGTCGAGCCCGGCGCGCGCGAGGACGAGCGCCGCCGTGGCGCCCGCCGGCCCCGCCCCCACGACCGCGACGTCGACGATCGCCCCGCCGCGAGCGGGCCGGTGGGCCGCAGGGGGCGGTGTGTCGGAGCTCAGCGGCCCTTCCACTCCGCGCGTCGTTTCTCGAGGAACGCCCGGACGCCTTCCTGGAAGTCCTCGCTCAGGTAGCAGGAGAGGAGGAGGTCCTCCGCGTCCTTCACGGTGAACGCCGCGAGGATGCGGCGCGTCGCCTCCTTCGCCGCCGCCAGCGTGAGGGGCGCGAACGTCGCCATCTGCGCCGCCAGCTCGCGCGCCCGGCGCTCGAGCGCGTCCGGCGGGTGCACCTCGTCCACGAGCCCGAGCGTCTTCGCCTCCGCCGCGTCGACGAGGCGGGCCGTCAGCATGAGCTCCCGCGCCCGGATGGGGCCCACGGTGGCGGCGAGGAGGGTCACGCTCGCCGGCGCCGGGCAGTTCCCGAGCGTTCGCGCAACGGGGGCGCCGAAGCGCGCGTGGGTCGCCGCGAGCCGAAGGTCGCACGCGAGGGACATGAAGAGACCCCCGCCCACCGCGTCGCCCTGGACCATCGCGATCGTGGGCTTCGTCATCGCGTGGATCCGCCGGAGGACGCGACCGATGCGCGCCTCGTAGGCGAGAGCGTGCTCCTTCGTCTTGAACTCGAGAAACTGGCGGATGTCCGTGCCGCTGACGAAGGCCTTGTCCCCTGCCCCGCGGAGCACCACCGCCCGCACGTCCGCGTCGGCGTCGAGCCGCTCCATGTGGTCGTGGAGCGCCTCGTACATCTCGAACGTCATCGAATTCCGCGCCTCGGGCCGGTTGATCGTGAGGACCGCGACGCGGCCTTCGCGCTCCAGCAGGAGCTCGTTCGTCACGCCGCCAAGGCTACTGCTGCTCGTGGTCATCCTGCGCGCGTCCCTCTCTCCTGCCGCTCTCCGGCCCGCCCTCGGACAAGCCGGGCGGCGATCCCGACCGGCGCTGCTGGCGCGAGGCGCGGCTACGGCCTGGCGATCTCCCCCGGCCCGCGCGCGCGCGGGCGATGCGCCTCCGGGATGCTCTCCGGCCGGTTCGTCCACGAGATCGTGCCCTCGTCATCGGTCCACCGATAGATCTGGCTTCGGTTCGCCGTGGCCGATCCGGCCGGGGGCTCTCCGGAGGTCGGGGTCGGCGCGACGGGAGGGCCAGGAGGTGGGTTGGGAATCCATACCCACACGTAGGGTGTCGTCACCCCGTCCCCGCGAAGCTCGTAGCGGCCCGTCGGGTACTCGACGACAGCCGGCAGTGGCGGCAGCGGCTCGGCGGCAGGCGCCGCGGCGCTGGGAGTCGGCGTCGCAACGACGACGGTCGGAGAGACGTAGACGATCGGCGACGCGTGGACGACCGTAGAGACGTCGACGACCGGAGCTGGCGGGTCAGCCGGAAGCCCGTACAGGGCGGCGGGTGTGTACAGGAAGACCGTGTGAGGGAACCGTCCCGCGTGCGCGTGGCGTCGCGCGTGGTGACCGGACGGCACCACGTCGGTCCGGCGAGGGTAATGTTCCCGATCCCTGAAAGGGAACCCCCCAGGCGAGCCGAACGCGCTCTTCGGCCGGACGTCCGGAGCCGCCCTGGCGCCGCCGGGGACGGCCCGGGCCGCGTGAGCGCCGAATCCGCGGCGGGGCGGGAAGCGGCCTCCGGCCGCCGCGGGCCCCGCCAGCATGGGAGCGACAAGGGTCGCGCACACCGCGAGGGCGACTACCCGTCTCCGCATCCGTCGTTCACCTCTACGACACGCAGTCTACCCGCCACGGGGTACGACTGAACAGACGGCACGGTCGCGTCATCCATTCTCCGGCCCCGGGCCCGCGATGGGGCCACGGGGTGCTCCTCAGGAGCCCTGGCGGGCGTGGCTCCGCCGCCCCCGAAATTCCCACGGCGCCTCGGGCGCCTGGTCCGCCCAGAGCCCGCGACGACCCGCCCGGGCCTCGCCCTCGAGCCGGGCGAGCCGCCCGTCGCGCGAGTACTTCCGGAACCACCACGCGTAGCCGGCCCGCACCAGCTCCTGGTTGAGGCTCCGGCCATCCGGGAGGACGACCTCGCCGAGGAGTCGGCCGTTCCGGTCGCGCCCGGCCGTCCGCACCGTGACCGTCCGGTCGAACGCCAGATCGGCCGTGAACCGCTTGGCGTGCTCCCCATACGCCTGGCGCTTCTCCGGAGCGTCCACGCCCTGGAGCCGCACACGCTCCGCGTGCCGGGCCCGGAGCACCGTCAAGGTGTCCCCGTCGGTCACCCCGACCACACGGCCGACGAACTCCTCCGCGCCGGCGGCACCCACCAGGAGGCACCAGGCGGCGACCCAGGCCACCGCCCGGCCAAGGAGACGCCCGTCCGCGCGGGATCGTGCCCACATGGCCGCAGTGTATTCGTTCGCATACGTGGCGTCACCATTCGTTCACGGACCGGGGGCGTAACAGGTCACGCAGGACGGGCTGAGTGCGGAGGCGCCCGCTACCCGATCGGTCGGCGCCTCGACGAGGTCGCCGCCGCGGCGGGGCGGGGTATCGGCCGCGAAGCGCTCGGGGGGTGGACGGCCGCCGCCCCCACGCGAGGCAGGCGTCCCGCAGCGCGGACTGGGTGCGCAGGCGGCGCGAGACGGCGGCCGGCGACATGTCGACCTTCGTGGCCAGGCGGCGGCTGGCGGTGAGGTCGCTCCGGGCGCTCGACTCACGCAAGCGCTGGGTGACAGCTTCCGGAGACGTCTCCCGGGGTGTCAGTCCCGGCCGGGACACCACCCAGACGTCCCCGCGCTCCGTGGACACCCGCTCCCGCCCGGCCCAGACAGGCTCGAGGTTCTCGTTGACCAGAAGCGTTGACCAGAAGAAGGTCGAGCGTCAGCATCTCCATCGCCTCGACCTTGCTGCTGCGCCGCACCTCCAGGCCGTCGCTGAACCGCCTGGTCACGGAGGCGGTCGCTGGAGCCCCGGCAGGATGTCGGCCGCGAAGCGCTCCATCGCGGGCAGCTGCTCCGTGCGGGGCGCGTCGATGACGAAGTGGCCGATCCCGGCCTCGCGGTACGTCTCGACGAAGTCGAGGCAGGCCTGGGGCGACACCCAGGGGTCTGCCGGCAAGCGGCGCTCCCCTTTGGCCAGGCCGGCCGCCCAGCCGCCGGCCCGCTCGTCCGCCCAGGACTCCTGCGGCGTCTGGGTCGCCCAGCCGTAGAGCGAGCGCGTCAGCGTGGCCGGGTCGCGGCCGATGGTTCGGCAATGCTCGTCGAGGACGCGGTTCCGCTCGCGGATCTCCGCCGGCGTGCCGAACGAGTTCCACATGTCGCCCAGCTCCGCGATGATCCGGAGCATCCGGGGGCCGTGGCCGGCGAGCATGAGGGGCGGACGCGGCTCCTGCACCGGGCGCGGAAGGCAAATCGCATCGCGGAGCCGGTAGTGGCGCCCCTCGTAGGTGGTCCGCTCCTGGCGGAGGAGCCGGTCCACCACCTCGACCGCCTCGCGGAAGCGCGCGACCCGCTCTCCGGGCGGGGGAAAGTCGATCCCGAAGGCATCGTGCTCCGGCACGAACCACCCCGCGCCGAGCCCCACGTCGAGGCGGCCGCCGCTCATGTGGTCGACGGTGGCGGCCTGCTTCGCGAGGACCGACGGGTGGCGGAAGGTGTTGCAGCTCACCAGGACGCCGATCCGGACGCGACGCGTGTGGACGGCGAGCCCCGCGAGAACGGTCCAGGCCTCGAGATACGGCCCATCGGGCCGGCTCGGCTGGTTGAGGTGGTCGAAGTCCCAGATGCTGTCGAAGCCGAGCGCCTCGATGAGGCGCCAGCGCTCGACGAGGGTCGTCCACGGCAGGTTCTGGTCGACGCCGATCCCGATGTGGAGCCGCGGCACGCGCACGATGGTCCTCCGTTCGCTTGCATCCCGATCCGTTGGTACTTCCTGGAAGAGAGCCGGGCCTCGCCGTGGCTCGTCCCGGCTCGCCTGGACGCATCGTAGCCCACCCGCCGCCCCGTCGAAACCCGGCTGCCGTGCCAGGCGGGACCGTCGAGTATGCTGAAGACGAGGCTCCTGTGCGCCGACCGAGGACCGACAGCCGTGCATCGACTCCGGCGCGAGGGGCGCAGGCGCCCGGGGTCCCGCGCCTCGGGGCCCTATTGGCCGGGCTCGTCCTCTGCCTTGGCGGCCTCGCCCCGGCCACCCGGGCAACCGCGGTCGAGGTCACCTTCCCGCTGACCATCGACTACGACCTGCTGCGCGCCGCACTCAGAAAGCACCTCGGTGAAGAGACGGGCGGCACGCTCGAGCTCTGGCGGACGCCCGACGGCTGCGGGACGTTCGTCGTGCGCGACCCCGTCCTCGCGCCGGCCGGCGGACGGCTCCGGATCACGGGGCCCGCCGCGGCGACCGCCGGCCTCCCGGTCCTCGGCTGGTGCCTGGCGTCCATCAGCTGGACCGGCCACGCGGAGATCGTGGCGCGGCCCGAGCTCGGTCACGACTGGCAGCTCCGCTTCCGGGACGTCGATTTCAAGCTCTACGACGCGGCGCACCGGCCCGCGTCGGTGGCGACGCGGCTCTGGACCGTGGTCCGGGACTGGAGCGCCGCCGAGCTGGAGTCGTTCAGCTTCGACCTCGGCCCACCGGTGGAGGAGGTCCGCGTCCTGCTCCGGTCGCTCAGCGCGCCCACGAGCGGGCTGGCGGCGGCGCTCCAGGCCCTCCGGCCCCGCGAGCTCGCGGTCGAGCCGGACGCCGTCCGCCTTCGCGTCGCCCTCGACGTGCCACCCACCCCGCCGGCCCCCGCCGCTCCGGAGCGAGCGCTGACCCGGGCGGAGCTCGCCCAGTGGGAGGCGATCCTCGACTACTGGGACGGCTTCCTCGCGTTCCTGGTGAAGGATCTCGCTGCCGGCGCCAGCCCCGACATGCGGACCGAGCTGCTGGACCTCCTGCTCACGGCCCGGCGCGAGGTGATGGCGGTGCTCGCGCGCGGGCCGGAACCCGGCGTCGATCCCGTGCGCCCGCTGTTCCTTCGCCTCTGGGAGCGCCTGCGCGACATCATGCGGCGGGCCGGGGGCAAGGGCGGCGGCGACGACACACGCGCCCTCCGGTACGTCGTGTTCCTGGCGGCCGGGGACGCGCTCACCGCGATCGAAGCGGCCGCCCCGGCGGCAGGCCTCGACTTCTCGGCCGACGGCCTGCGCCGGCTGGCCCGCACGCTCGCCCCGAGCTACGCCGGCGACCCGCTGGAGTACTCGACCGCGCCTGACCCCCGGCTCCAGGAGCTGTTCAAGATCCGAGACCCCGACGCCCCCCCGCGCCGGATCCGCCGGAAGCCGCCGGCCGCGCCCCGCTCGTGGCTCGGGCCGTGGCTCGCTCCCCGGGCGGCCGAGGCCGACGAGGCCGACGAGTGGCGGGAGCTCACCGAGCGGCTCGATCGGTGGGTCCCGATCCCCGACGAGCTCGCCACGTATCGCGAGATCGTCGAGCGTCTCCTCACGCTCGCCGCCGAGCGGTCCTTCGACGGGGAAGCCGTGGGCGAGCGCTTCGAGCCGCTCTTCCGCGACCTCGTGCAGGCCGTCGCCTGGCAGGAGAGCTGCTGGCGCCAGTTCGTCCGGACCCGGGCCGGGATCGTGCCCATCCAATCCCACACCGGGGACGTCGGCATGATGCAGATCAACGTGCGCGTGTGGCGGGGGTTCTTCAACCCCGTGAAGCTCCGCTGGAACGCCGGGTACAACGCCGGGGCCGGGAGCGAGATCCTGTGGCAGATCCTCGGCCGCTACGGCGTCCGCGAGGCGCGTGAGCGGCTCTCCGACGCGGCCCGCTCCTCGTACTCCGCCTACCACGGCGGCCCCCGGCGCTATCGCCGGTACCGGTCACCCGACACGTCGCCGGAGATGCGGCTCGTCGACCAGGCCTTCTGGGACAAGTACCAGGCGGTGAGCACCGGGCAAGCCGGGGACCGGGTCCTCTGCATGCCCGTCCGACGCTCGTCCTGACGAGCGCCCGGGCTCGCGCGGCTTGTCCACCGCGGCCCGAGCGTCTCCGTCTGCACCCTCTACACGCCTCTCGGTGTAACGCTTACACGATTGACCGAAGACGACATCGGCAAGTCAAGCCATAAGGTCTCGCCACAACTAGCCTTTTCCGCTAGATCTGGTCTGGGCACGGCGGTTGCTCTGCTTCGACCCTCGACCGCGGGGCGTCCCGGGACGCCGCCGCTTTTCGAGGAGACGGCGATGAACACGACGACCAAGGGTTCCGAGCGCCTCGACCACCGGACGGCTCAGGAGATCGAGCGGTTCCTCCGGGCGCGCCGGGAGGCCCTGGCTCGCCTGATCCGCCGGGGGTTCGACGAGCGGCAGGAGCATGCCGGCGCGGACGACAGCGACCAGGTGGCCTCCGCCAGCCGCACCCTCGACAACGAGGTGCAGGCCACGCTGGTGGACCGCGCGAGCCAGGAGCTCGCCCAGGTCGATGCCGCGATCGACCTCCTGCGCGAGCGGCGCTACGGGCTGTGCCGGGAGTGCGGGACGTTCATCGGGCTGCCGCGACTCCGCAGCCTGCCGTTCGCCCAACGGTGCCGTCCTTGTCAGGAGCGAGCCGAGCGGTTGCAGAGAGTCGAGTCGCGGCGTTCGATGGCCGTGCTGGCCGCCGCCGACTCCGACTGATCCCCGTCACGCTTCGGCCCCCGGCGGGACGTCGCGCAACGACGACGCCGGGGGTCGTCACCCGCCTCCGGCGTCACGCGTCACACGAGCGGCGCTTGGACCCGCGCCGCGTGACCCCGCAGCGCCGGCAGCACGGTCGCCATCGCCCGGCGCATCTGGCCCATCGGGTCCCAGCTGGCGAACCGGAGGATGGGCAGGGTGCACCCGGCGTCGAGGAACCCGGCGAGCCGTTCCGTCACCTCCGTCGGCGTCCCGGTGACGAGTCGCCAGCGCAGGTAGTCCTCGGGGAACCTCCCCAGGTGGTAGGCCTCGTAGAACCGGCGCGCCTCGTCGAAGGCAGTCTGGCTCCGGTCTTGGACGTTCACGTAGAAGTGAATCATCGAGGCGTCCGGTACGGGGTCACGCCCGGCGGCGCGCGCGTACGCGCGGATTCGGCTCCACCGCTCGCCGAACTCCTCGGGCGTGCTCATCTCGACCTGCCAGCCGTCGCCGATCTCCCCGACGCGACGGAGGGCACGCTCGATCGTGGCCTCGTCCGCGTGCGGGGGCCGCGGGTTTGATGCGATCGCGATCGGGCACGGCTGCTGCACCGGCGTGACGTGGAGCCGGACGTCCTCGAACCGATAGAAGCGGCCGTGGTGCGTCACGGCCTCGCCGGTCCAGAGCGCGCGCAGGATCCCCATGCCTTCGACCATGCGGCCGACGCGCTCGGCGACGGGCATTCCCATCGCCGCGAACTCCGTTTCCCACTTGGCCCCGCTCGGCGAGGGCGGTCCCCTCCGCGTGTCGGGCCCGCCGCCGATGCACGCGACCAGGAGGGTCCGGCCGTCGCTCAGGAGGTCGAGGGCGGCCCACTGGTTGGCCAGCACGATGGGGTGCCGGAAGACGAAGCTCGCCATGCACGCGGTCCCGAGGGTCACGCGGCGCGTCCGGCCCGCGACCAGGGAGAGGAAGACGATCGCGTCGACCCGGGGCTTCGAGATGAGGTTGTCGCCGGTGAAGACGGCGTCGAAGAGCTCCGACGCGTCGGCGGCCTCGCACATCGCGACCAGGTCCTTCGGGTTGCCGGCGCCGATGACGACGCCCCGGTTGGGGACGCTGAGGCCGAAGCGGACCGTCATCGCCGGGCGCGCGAGCTACGCCGTGCCGCCAGCGCGAGTCGGCTACCGATGCTCGCCACCGCCCGCCAGGCGCTCCTTGATCCGGGCCTGGGCGGCGGCCAGGCGCGCGCCCGGGATGAGGTACGGCGAGCACGACACGTAGTTCATCCCGACCTTGTGGCAGAACTCCACCGACGAGGCCTCGCCCCCGTGCTCGCCGCAGATCCCGACCTTCAGGTCGGGGCGGCGGCGGCGGCCGCGGTCGATGCCGAGCGCGATCAGCTCGCCCACGCCCTCCTGATCCAGGACCGAGAAGGGATCCGCGGGCACGAGCCCCATGTCGAGGTACTTGGGCAGGAACTTCGCGACGTCGTCGCGGCTGTACCCGAAGGTGAGCTGGGTGAGGTCGTTGGTCCCGAACGAGAAGAACTCGGCGTACTCGGCCATCTTCTGGGCGATCAGCGCCGCCCGGGGGACCTCGATCATGGTGCCGACGAGGTAGGGCACCGAGACGCCCATCTCGGCGGCGACGCCATCGGCCACCCGCCGCGTCTGCTCGAACGTCTCCTTCATCTCGCCGACGGTGCCGGTGAGCGGAATCATGATCTCGGGCTCCACGCGTACGCCCTGCTCGGCCGCCGTGCAGGCCGCTTCCATGATCGCCCGCGCCTGCATCCCGTAGATCTCCGGGTGAGTGATCCCCAGCCGGCACCCGCGATGCCCGAGCATCGGGTTCGACTCGCGGAGCTTCTCGACCGCCACGATCATCGACTCGAGCCGCCGCTGCTCCTCGGGATCCTTCCCGAGGGCCTCGAGCCGGCTCTTCTGCTCGACCATCTCCTTGTATTCCTTCCAGTTCGGAAGGAACTCGTGGAGCGGCGGATCGAGCAGCCGGATCGTCACCGGCAAGCCGTCCATGGCCCGGAAGATGCCGAGGAAGTCCTCGCGCTGTAGCGGCCGGAGCCGATCGAGGGCGGCGCGGCGGGTCGCCTGGTCGGGCGCCATGATCATCTCGCGGACGATCACGATGCGGTCGGCCGCGAAGAACATGTGCTCGGTGCGCACGAGACCGATGCCCTCCGCCCCGAAGCCCCGCGCCCGCTCCGCATCGGCCGGGGTGTCGGCATTGGCGCGGACGCCGAGACCGCCCTTCCGGTAGAAGTCCGCCCATCCGAGCAGCGTCTTCATCTCCTCGCCCAGCTGGCCGGCAACCATCGTGATGGCGTCCAGGATGACCTCGCCGGTCCCTCCGTCGACGGAGATGACGTCGCCCTCCTGTACCGTGCGCCCACCAACCTCGAAGCGCCGCCGCGTCTCGTCGACCGCGAGGTCCGCGGCCCCCACGACGCAGGCCTTGCCCATGCCCACCGCCACCACCGCCGCGTGCGAGGTGCGGCCACCCCGGGATGTGACGATGCCCTCGGCGGCGTACATGCCCGCCACGTCCTCGGGCGAGGTCTCCGGGCGCACCAGGATCACCTGCTGGCCGTCCTTGGCCCACTCCACCGCCCGGTCGGCATCGAAGACGACGCGCCCCACCGCGGCGCCGGGAGCCGCCGCCAGCCCGCGGCCGAGGAGCCGGCCCCCGGCGATGGCCGCCGCCTTCTCCCGGTCGTCGAACACGGGCCGGATCGCCTCGTTCACCTCCGTCGGGTTGACCCGGAGGATCGCGGTGTGCTGGTCGATGACGTGCTCCCGCTCGAGGTCCACCGCCACCCGCACCGCCGCGCGGGCCGATCGCTTGCCGCCGCGCGTCTGGAGGAGGTAGAGCTTCCCCTCCTGGATCGTGAACTCGATGTCTTGCATGTCCTTGTAGTGGCGTTCGAGCCGGGTGGCGATGGCGCGGAGCTCGTCGTAGATCACCGGCATCCGCTCGCGCAGGGCCTCGATCGGGAGCGGGGTGCGGGTCCCCGCCACGACGTCCTCGCCCTGGGCGTTCGGCAGGAACTCCGCGTAGAAGCGGGACTCGCCGGAGCGCGGGTCGCGCGTGAAGCCTACACCCGTGCCGGAGTCCTCGCCGAGGTTGCCGAACACCATCGACATGACCGTGACCGCGGTGCCCCATTCCTCGGGGATCCCGTGGATGCGCCGGTATTCCGTCGCCTTCTTGGCAAACCAGGAACCGAACACCGCATCGATGGCGCGGCCCAGCTGGTCGCGCACGTCCTGCGGGAACGGGGCGCCCGTGCGGGTTGTGATCTCGTCCTGGTAGGTCTTCACCAGCTTCCGCAGCTCGTCGGCCGGGACATCGGCGTCGGCGGCCGCGCCGAGCCGGGCTTTCACGACGTCGAGGGATGCGTCGAAGACCGCGCGCTTGATGTCCAGCACCACGACCGAGAACATCGTGATGAACCGGCGATAGCAGTCCCACGCGAAGCGCTCGTCGCCCGACCGGGCCGCCAGCCCCTCGACGGTGTCGTCGTTCAGTCCCAGGTTCAGGATCGTCTCCATCATCCCGGGCATCGACACGCGGGCACCGGAGCGCACCGACACGAGGAGCGGCCGCTCCCGGTCGCCGAAACGCGCGTCGGCCACCTGCTCCAGCCGATCCAGGTGCTCCAGGATCTGCTCCCAGAGGCCATCCGGCCACTTGCGGCCGGCGCGCTGGGCGTGAACCCAAGCCTGGGTCGTGATGGTGAATCCCGGCGGGACCGGGATGCCGAGGTTGGTCATCTCGGCCAGCTCGCAGCCCTTGCCGCCGAGGAGGTTGCGCATCACGGACGAGCCCTCGGCCCGCCCGGCGCCGAAGAAATAGACGTACTTGGTCATGGCGCCTACACGACCGGGGAGTAGCCGCCGTCGAAGTTGACCGCCACTCCGGTGATGAAGGCGGCCGGCGCCGAAGCCAGGAACGCGACGAGGGCGCCGAGCTCGTCCGCCTCGCCGACCCGGCCCACGGGAACGCCGCGCTCGCGGGCCAGCCGCTCGTAGAAAGCCTCGAGCGTCCCCGGCCGTCCCTCGTGCGCCCAGCGCCGCTCCCACTGGCCGCTCTTCACGAGGCCGATCAGGACCGCGTTGACGAGGATGCCGTCCGGCGCCAGCTCCTTGGAGAGGGCCTTCGTCAGCGCGAGCCCGGCCGCCCGGCTCACCGATGTCGGGACCGACCGCGCGGCCGGGGCCTTGGCGCCGGTGTTGAGGATGTTGACGATCCGTCCCCCGCCGGCCCGCCGCATCGGGGGCACGCAGAGCCGCACGGCGCGGATCGCCGCGAAGAGCTTCAGCTCGAGATCGGCCTGCCAGGCCGCGTCGTCGACGGTCTCGAAGCCGCGCGCGTCCGAGGTGCCGGCATTGTTGACGAGGATGTCGATCCGCCCGAGCCGCTCCTGCGTCGTCGACACCAGCCGCTCGAGATCGCTCGGCTGCGTGACGTCGGCCGGCACGGCCAGGACCTCCGCGCCGCCTGCCTGGAGCTTCTCGGCAGCCTCGTGCAGGCGGGTCTTGTCGCGGCCGCAGATCGCGACGGCCGCCCCCTCCGCGGCGAGCCGCCGCGCCGTCGCGAGCCCGAGCCCGTCGCTGCCGCCGGTGATGATCGCCACCTTGCCCTGGAGCCCGAGGTCCATCCCGCCCTCCCCGCCGCGCCTCGCTCCGAAGCGAGCGCAGGAGGAATAGACCATCCTCCCGTGTGGCCCGTCAAGGCGCGCCGCCGCGCGGTCTCGGCCGGAAGCTCGACTCGGCGGCGAGGACGGCGCGTGCGCGTGGCCTCGTGGCGCGTCACGGGTCGCTCGCTCCCGGCCACGCCCGCTCGTAGGCCGCGCGAAAGTCGACGGGTGGCGATGTCACCGAGATGTACTCGAAGTCGGATTCGCCCGTGTTTTCGAAACCGTGGAGGTCGCCGTCCTCGAAGCGCGCGACGTCGCCCTCGGTGAACGGCAGCGCGCGACCATCCAGGAGGAGCTGCCCGGTCCCGCGCAGGGCAATCCACACCTGCTCGGACGTCGCGTGCCGATGCGGAGGATTCCTTGCGCCCGGCCGTACCGTGACCCGGGTGATGGTCAGCTGCACCGAGGACGAATTCTCGGGAAACAGCAGCTGGCCCGACGTCACGCCCGAGTTGGAGAAGCTCTGCGTGTCTGCGGCGCGGATCAGCTCCATCGGCGTCTCCTCGGTGGTCCGGACGAGCCCCGCGGTCAGCGGAGGTCCGGATGCAGAGCGAGCAGGCCCTCCACCAGCTCGCGCGTGATCTCGGCAAGGGCGGCCTCGCCGGTCTCTCGGGTCGCGAGCGAGGGATCGCCACGCGCCCCGATCCGGCTCCAGTCGGGGCCGGATGCCGGGTCCCCGTCGAAGACGACCGGCTGGTAGAACACGCTCTTGGGGGCGTCGGCCGCGTGGCCGTAGTCCGGCTCCGCCCGCTCCATCCGGACCGCATCGGGGTCGATGGCGAGGACGAGCGACGTCTCGAGCTCGTCGGCGTGCCCGCCGAGCTTCTGGCGGAGACGAGGCTTGACGGCCCGTCCGAGCGAGGCCAGGTCGGCCACCGCGACCCGCAGGCCATGCTCCGCGTAGAAGTCTCGCACGACGACCCGGAGCGGCGCCTCGGTGGACACGCCGGTGTTGATGATCGCCAGTCGCCGCGCGCCCTGGCGGGCGAATCCGGTCAGCACGTCGGTGACCAGCGCCATGAACGTCTCGGCGCGGAGGTGCTGGCTCCCGGGGTACCGGACGAACGCCGGATAGTAGCCGAACGAGATGACCGGGGCGACGAGCACCGGAAGCGCCTCGGCCACGCGCCGCCCGAGCTCGCGAGCGACCAGGTAGTCGGTCCGGAGCGGGAGGTGCGGCCCGTGCTCCTTCGCGGCGGCGCCGACCGGCAGCACGACGACGGCGTCGGCCGCGATGCGAGCGCCGGCCTCCGGCCAGGTCAAATCCTCGAGAAACGCGCCCCGCATCGGGTCACCTCCCCTGCATCCATCGGTCCAGGAATGCCCGCACGAACGGCCCCCAGATCGGCGCCCCGTTCTGGAAGAAGAGATGCCCCTCGTCCGCCGTGAGGCCGAACGCCGGGAACACGCGCGCCGCGTGAACCTTGCCGTGCCGCTCGAGCTCGGCGGCGAGCGCCCGCGTCGGCGCGGTGCTGTAGTCGTTCTCGGCCTGGACGAGACAGAGCGGCACCGTGAGCTCCCGGGCAGCCTCGAGCAGCGTCGCGCGAAGCGCCGGCGTCCGCTCCCAGTTCATCGCCGCGCCGGCGAAGTCCACCGCGCACCGGAGCTCGGGGCAGCGCGCGGCGGCCAGGAGCGCCATCACGCCACCGAACGAGCTCCCGATCACCCCGACCCGGTCCGCGGCCACCTCGGGACGCGTCGCCAGCCAGCCGACGGCGCCGGCCACGTCCTCCGCCTCGCGCTCGAGACGCGCCGCCAGCGCCCGGTCGTACTCGGCGGTGCCGAACTCGGCCGTCACCTCGTGGCGCCAGGTCGGTCCCTCGGAGTTGCCGTATCCGTGGCGATGCGGGAGGAGGACGGCGTAGCCCCACGCGGTGAGCACGGCGGCCGTGCCGGGCCGGCAAAAGTCGCTCGTGCCCGGATGGATCGTGCTTCCGTGATTGAGCACGAGACCGGGGAACGGCCCGCCGCCCGGCGGGACGTAGAGGTACGCCGCCAGCGAGCGCCCGCCCCTCGGGATGCGGACCTCGATGGGCACGATCGGTCCGAGCGCGTCCGGCCCGATCGCCCCCGGCTCGTCGTCGGCCGTCAGAACGAGACGCTCGAACCGCTCGAGGAGCGTCGTCATCCGCGCCCGCACGGCCGAGAACTCCGGGCTCCGGTCACGAGCCTCGAGGTCCCGCGCGTGGGCGGCCGCGTCCGGGAACGCGCACTCCCAGGTCACGTCGGGGCCGTCTCCCGCGGCATCGGTCTTGGTGAGGATCCGGCCACGCGGGAGGCCGAGGGCCACGCGGACCTCCGACGCGCGTCGCCGCGTGGCGAGCACGTCCCCGGCGCGGCCGGGCTTGGCGTGGTAGTGGGTGCGCTCGACGAGCATGCGGTCAGGCCGAGCGCGCCAGAGGCGCGGGCTCCGGGAAGTAGCAGCGCAACCAGCGGCCGGGCGCCTCCTCCGTCAGCTCCGGCTCCGCGGCGCGGCAGCGCGCCTCGGCTCGGGGGCAGCGCGTCTGGAACCGGCAGCCCGTCGGTGGATCGAGCGGGCTCGGGATCTCGCCCGGTAGGACCGCGGGCGGCCGAGCGTCGGGGCCGGCCTCCGGGACGGCCTCCAGGAGCGCCCGCGTGTACGGGTGGCGGGGATGCTCGAAGAGGGCGCCTTCCGGCGCCACCTCGACGAGCTGCCCGAGATACATGACGGCGACCCGGTGGCTCACGTGGCGGACCACCGCCAGGTTGTGCGAGATGAACAGGAGCGCGAGGCCCAGCTGGCGCTGGAGGTCGGCGAGCAGGTTCAGGATCTGCGCCTGGACCGAGACGTCGAGCGAGGACACGGCCTCGTCGCACACGAGGAGGCGCGGGCCGAGGGCGAGCGCCCGGGCGATCCCGATGCGCTGCCGCTGCCCGCCGCTGAAAGCGTGCGGATACCGGTCCATGTACGCGGGGGGCAGGCCGACCGTGTCGAGGAGCTCGCTCACCCGCGCGGCGGCCGCGCGGCGAGTGGCGCCGAAGTTCCGGAGCGGCTCCCCGACGATGTCGCGAACGGTGAGGCGCGGGTTGAGGGACGAGTAGGGGTCCTGGAAGACCACCTGCACCGCCCGGCGGAACTCCCGGAGGCGGCGCTCGGGGACCTGGGTCACGTCCTGGCCGTCGAACACGATCCGCCCGGCCGTCACCGGCAGGAGCCGCAGGATCAGGCGCCCGACCGTCGTCTTCCCGCACCCACTCTCGCCGACGAGCCCGAGCGTCTCTCCCGGACCGACGTGGAACGTGACGTCGTCCACCGCCCGGAGCACCCCTGCACCCACTCGGAACTCCCGCACCAAGCCCTCGACAGCAAGGAGTGGGGTCAGACTTTGACTTCGGGACAAGTGTCGCTCCGCCTCGTCGAATTGTCCGGAAGTCAAAGTCTGACCCCTTCGGTGGCGCGCCAGCAGCGGACACGGCGGCCGGGCTCGTGCGCCTCGAGAGCGGGGGCGGCCTCCCGGCAGAGCGGAATCGCGTCGGGACACCGGGGGTGGAAGCGGCAGCCGACGGGTCGCGCCGACGGCGCCGGGATGCTCCCCGCAATCGCCGACAGTCGGGCGCGTTTCTCCCGGACGCTCGGGGCCACGGCCAGGAGGAGGCGCGTGTACGGGTGGCGCGGCTCCCGGAACAGCTCGCGCGTGGGCGCCTCCTCGACGACCTCCCCGGCGTACATGACGATCACGCGGCTCGCCATCGCGGCCACCACGCCAAGGTCGTGGCTGATCAGCAGCACTGCCGTGCCCGCCGCCTGGCCGAGGTCCCGCAGGAGCGCCAGAATCTGGGCCTGGATGGTCACGTCGAGCGCGGTCGTCGGCTCGTCGCCGATCAGGAGCCGGGGCCGGCAGGCCATCGCCATCGCAATCACGACGCGCTGGCGCATCCCACCCGAGAGCTGGTGGGGGTAGTCGTCCACGCGGCGCGCCGCATCGGGGATGCCGACGTCCCGGAATCGCTCGACGGCCTGCCGGAGGGCTTCCCGGCGCCCGAGGCCGAGATGCTCTTCGAGGACCTCGGCCACCTGGAAGCCGACCGGCAGGAGGGGGTTCAGGCTGGTCATCGGCTCCTGGAACACCATCGCGATCTGGCGCCCTCGCACGCCGAGCCACTCGCGTTCGGGCAGCGGCACGAGGTCCCGCCCCTGGAACACGATCTGCCCCGCGTCGATCCGGCCCTGCTCCCCGAGGAGCCCGAGGATCGAAAGCGCGGTGACCGACTTGCCGGACCCGCTCTCGCCCACCAGCCCCACGACCTCGCCTTCCCGGACCGTCAGCGACACCCCGTCGAGCGCGGTGACGCGATCCCGTGACGTCGCGAACGAGACCGACAGGTCGCGGACGTCCAGCAGGGCGGCTTCGCTCCCGGTCACCGGGCTCAACTTGGCTACCCTGGCTCCCTCACCGGTCGCGCACCCGCGGGTCCAGGAGGTCGCGGAGCCCGTCGCCGAGGAGGTTGAAGCCGACGATGGTGACGCCGAGGGCGGCGCTCGCCGACAGGGCGAGGTACGGCTCCGTCCGGAGGGCGACCAGGCCGTCCCGGATCATCCCGCCCCAGGTCGGCAGGGGCTCCTGGACGCCGATGCCGAGAAAGCTCAGCGTCGCCTCCGCCATCACGATGAAGCCGACGCCGATGGAAGCGCGGACGATGAGCGGCGGCAGGATGTTGGGCAGGACGTGGCGGAGGAGGATCCGCATGGGCCGGGTGGCGCTGACCACCGCGGCATCGACGAAGAGCTCGGTCCGGAGCGAGAGCGTGAGGGCCCGCGTCAGCCGGGCGATCCCGGGCCACCAGACGATCGCGAGGGCGACGATCACCGTCGGCGTCCCCGGCCCCAGCATCGCCGCGACCAGGATCGCGAGGATCAGCTCGGGGAAGGCGAAGACGATGTCGGCCCCTCGCATGAGCACCGTGTCGATCCACCCGCCGAAGTACCCGGCAACCATCCCCGCCAGCGTGCCGACCGTCAGCGTCAGCGCGAGGACGGACACGGCGATCAGCAGCGACACCCGGGCGCCCACGATGAGGCGGCTCAGCACGTCGCGTCCGAGGGCGTCCCTGCCGAGCACGTGGGCGCGCGAGGGCTCGGCCCAGACGGCCAGGAGATCGGTATCTCCATAGTCATAGGGCGCGAGCCACGGCGTTCCCAGCGCCGCGCCCGTGACGAGAACGACCAAGGCCCCGCCGAGGCAGGCGTTGCGACTCCGCCGGAAGCGGCGCCAGAAGTCCCCGCCCGCGCGCTCGTCGAGCGCGGCCAGCGCCGCCACGGGCGCCCCGGCCCCCGTCACGCCCGTCCCGCCCGACCGGTGCTCAGGCGGATCCGGGGATCGATCACCCCGTAGAGGAGATCCACCACCAGGTTGATCCCGGTGTAGAAGAACGTGAAGAGGAGCACGATGGCCATCGTCACCGGATAGTCGCGGGCGAAGATCGCCTGGATCGCCATCCGCCCGAGCCCGGGGATGTTGAAGAGCGTCTCCACGACGAACGTGCCCGACAGGAGCCCGCCGAGGATGATGCCGATCGTGGTCAGGAGCGGCACCAGCGTGTTGCGGAGCGCGTGGCGGTAGATCACGAGCCGGCGGCTCAGACCCTTCGCGCGGGCCGTGCGGATGTAGTCTTGCTGGAGGACCTCCAGCATGTAGGTGCGCGACAGCCGTGCCACGTAGGCGGTCGGCGGGATCGCCAGCAGGAGCATCGGCAGGACCGCCTGCGAGAGGCCGCCCCAGCCCGCCACCGGGAGCCATCCGAGCCGGACGCTGAGCAGGTAGACGAGGAACGCGGCCATGGCGAAGTTCGGGATCGAGGTCCCCGCCACGAGCCCGAGGACCACGAGGGTGTCCCAGAGCGAGTTCCGCCGAAGGGCCGCGAACGTCCCCAGGGCCACGCCGAGCGGCACCGCGAGCAGGAGGGCCCCCGCGGCCAGGAGCGGGGTCACCAGGAGCCCCGGCGCGATGACGTCGATCACCGGCGTGCTGGCGAACCGGAACGAGAGCCCGAAGTCGCCCCGGACGATGCCGCCCACGTAGGTCACGAACTGTCGCCAGAGCGGCCGGTCGAGGCCGTACTCCGCGCGGAGCCGCGCCTCGAGCGCGGCGTCCCCCGACTTGTCGCTCAGGAGCGTCATGATCGGGTCGCCGGGGACGAATTGGTTGGCGACGAACGTCAGGACGACGGCCGTCATCAGGACGGGCAGGAGCCCGAGCACGCGGCGGAGCGCATATTTCCTCACCCGCGCGTCCTCATTCCGGCCGAGGGGCCCGCGGTCAGCCGAGACGTCCCGCCGCCCCCCGGGCTCTCAGTCGAGCTTGACGGTCTTGAAGGGCAGGAACCGGAAGGGCGTCAGGTGCACGCCCTGCACGTTCGGCTTCCGGAGCGCGATCTGCATCCGCACCACGAGAGGGCAAGTCCCCCAGTCGGAGAGGAGCACCTGCTCGGCGTCATGGTAGAGCTTGTACCGCGCCGGCGCGTCCGCCGTGGCCTGGGCCCGGACGATCAGCTGGTCGAACTCGGCGTTCTTCCAGCGGGCCCGGTTGTAGGGGCTCGGCCCGTACCAGACCTGGGAGAGGAAGTACATCGCGTCCGGGTACCCGGCCGTCCAGCCCCACGGGAAGAACGGCACCTCGCCGGCGTTCATCCGCTTGATGAACGTGCCGCGCTCCTGGATCTCGATCTCGACCGGCATGCCGAGCACCTTCTTGAACTGATCCGCGTAGTACGCCAGCTCGTCCTTGAAGGTGGGCTCGCAGGTGATCTTGACCGGGGGCAGGCCCTTGCCGTCGGGATAGCCCGCGTCGGCCATGAGCCGCTTCGCCCGGGCCGGGTCGTACGGGATCGGCTTGACGTTCGGGTTGTAGCCGGCGACACCCGGCGTCATCTGGCCGTAAAGGGGCGCCCCGGCGCCGCCGTAGAGCCCCTTGACCATGCCCTCGCGGTCGAACGACAGACAGATCGCCTCCCGGACCCGCTTGTCCTTGAAGGGCTCGTAGAGGTTCTGGTTCATGCCCAGGAAGCGAATCTGGGCCGCCGGCACCGCCAGGATCTGGTCCTTGAACTGCGGGTCCTTCAGCACGCGGCGGGCCTGGATCGCCTCGAGCTCGATCACGTCGAGGGCGTTGGCCTCGTACATCGACACCGCCGTGTCGTAGCTCGGCACGACCAGCATCGCGACCTCGTCGACGAGCGGCGCGCCGCCCCAGTACTCCTTGTGGGCCGCGAGCCGGACCTCCTGCCCGCGCTTCCAGTGCACGAACTTGAAGGGACCGGTCCCGGCCGACGCCTTCGTGTGCCAGTCGGCCCCGTGCTCGGCCACGATCCCGCTGTCCATGAACTGGAACGGATAGATCGGGAAGAGGACGTCGGGGCTCACGAACCGCACCTCGACCGTGTACGGGTCGATGACCTTGACGCCCGAGAGCTGCGTGGCCTTGCCGTCCTGGATGTCCTTCGCCCCCTCCAGGTCCTTCAGGTAGGTGAGCGTGAGCCCGCCCTTGTTCCCCGGCAGGAGGATCTGCTCGAAGGTCCACTTGACGTCCTTCGCCGTGAACTCCCGGCCGCTGTGGAACTTCACGCCCTTGCGGAGCTGGAACCGGAAGCCCTTGTTGTCCGGATGGGCCTCCCACCGGACGGCCAGGGCGGGGACCACGTTCCCGTCCTTGTCGGTGTCGGTGAACCCCTCGTAGAGATTCTTCATCACGTCACCGGCCACCAGCTCCGAGTACGTCACCGGGTCGACCATCGCCGGGTCCGCGCGGAGGTTCGTGCGCAGCACCTTCCCCTCCGCCGGCGCCAGGGCGACGATCGCGAAGAGTGCGCTCGCGAGACCGGTCAGGCCGACACGGACCAGGCTTCCCAGGTTCATCGGGGACCTCCCGGGGTTGGACGGGTTCGAGCGTCTTCGGGCGCCAGCACGGCGACGGCGCCATTCTCGGCAGCGGCTCCGGACAAGTCAAGGCGGGCCTCGGGCGCGGCCGAGGCGACGGCCGTCACCTGTGAGAGAGTAAGGGCGAGCCGGCTCCGCTCATGGGGACGCGGCCTCGACATCGACCCCCGCTCCGAGGAGGCAGGACATGGAAATCGGCGCTTTCATCTTCCCGACCGAGTACTCGATCCGCATCGACGAGCTGGCGCGGGCCCTCGAGGAGCGGGGCTTCGAGTCTCTCTTCGTGACCGAGCACACGCACATCCCGGTGAGCCGGCGGACGCCCTGGCCGAGTGGCGGAGACCTGCCCAAGGAGTACGCGCACACCCTCGACCCCTTCATCGGGCTCATGGCCGCCGCGGCGGCGACGTCGCGGCTTCGGGTCGGCACCGGGATCTGCCTGGTCATCGAGCACGACCCGATCGTGCTGGCCAAGGTCGTCGCCAGCCTGGACCTCCTGTCGAATGGGCGCGTCCTCTTCGGCGTCGGCGCCGGCTGGAACGCCGAGGAGATGGAGCACCACGGGACGGCCTTCCCCACGCGCTTCCGCGTGATGCGCGAGCGGGTCCTGGCGATGAAGGCGATCTGGACCCAGGACGAGGCCGAGTTCCACGGCGAGTTCGTGCGCTTCGATCGCATCTGGTCCTATCCGAAGCCGGTCCAGCGGCCGCACCCGCCCGTCCTCCTCGGCGGGGAGGGGCCGCACACGCTGCGGCGCGTGGTCGATTTCTGCGACGGATGGTTCCCGCGCGGCCGCGCGGGCGTCGACACGGTCCTGGCCCAGCTGGGAGAGCTCCGGGCCGAGGCCAGGCGCGCGGGGCGCGACCCGAAGACGATCTCGGTCTCGGTGTTCGGGGGGAAGGCCGACGCATCGACCGTCGAGCGATACCGCGAGGCGGGAATCGACCGCGTCGTGGTCCCGCTCCCGTCCGAGGGTCGCGAGCGGGTGCTGCCGCTCCTCGACCAGCACGCCGCGCTTCTCCGCTGACGGGACGCAGGCGCGAACGAGCCGGCGCCGGGGCCGAGACACTACCGAGAGAGGGACGGTCTCCCCTCGACCAGGCGGTGGTAGTCGCCCCGAAGGTAGCGACCCATGAGCTTCAGCACGGCGAGGCCGTACGGGATCGGCCGGAGGTACGACCGCTCCCCCGCGTAGCGCGTGGGAATCGGCAGGTCGACCACCCGGAGGCCCAGGATCCGGGCCGCCACGAGCATCTCCTGGTCGAAGACGAACCCCCGCGTCGTGAAGCGCCGGAAGGGGATGGCCTCGAGGGCAGCCCGGCGGTACAGCATGTAGCCGCTGTGGTACTCGGCCAGCCCGAGCCCGAAGATCCGGTTCTCCATCCAGGTCAGCCCGCGATTGGCGACGTACTTGTACAGGGGCATTCCGCCCTCGAGGGCTCCGCCTCCCCGCAAGCGCGAGCCCTGGACGATGTCCGCGCGGCCGGCGTCCAGCGGGGCCAGGAGCGCAGGGATCGACTCCGGCGCGTATTGCCCGTCACCGTGAAGCCAGACGACGAGGTCCGCCCCGAGCTCCAGCGCTCGCTCGAGCCCGCTCTGCGCGGCTCCCCCGTAGCCTCGGTTCTCCGGGTGCTCGATCAGGTCGAGGGTCGGGAAGCGCGACCGGAGTCGGCGCGCCACGGCCGCGGTCGCGTCCGTGCTGCCGTCGTCGACGACGACGTAGTGGGCCGTGCGAGCGACGATCTCGGGCGGGATACGGGCGAAGACGCTCTCGAGGGTCTCGGCGGCGTTGTACGCGGGAATCGCGATGGCGAGCCGGCGCGCGCCCGGGGCCGGCTCCCCGGCACCCATCAGGGGGCGGCGCCGGAGGCGTAAGGGGCGAACCCCACCATGCTCCGTTCGATGGTCTCGTCGAGGTCGTACTTCGGTCGCCAGCCGAGCAGGGTCCAGGCCTTGGTGATGTCCGGGATCCGGCGGTCCGAGTCCTCGTACCCCTCGCCGTAGAAGTCGCGGTCGTCGACGTCCACGAGGTCCGGCAGGCGCTGGCCGGGCTTCCGGAACTTCCTGTCGTAGAGGTCGCGCATCCGCTCGGCCAGCTCGCGGATCGACAGCTCGTTCTGCGGGCTGCCCACGTTGAAGATCTGCCGGTCGCACACCCCGCCCGGGTTCGCGACGATCCGCTCGATGCAGTCGACCGCGTCGTCGATGTAGGTGTAGCAGCGCCGGTGGCGGCCGCCGTTGACCAGCTTCATCTGGGTGCCCTCGAGGAGGGCGGTCATGAAGTGGGAGAACACCCGGGGGTTGCCGTCCTGGTCCGTCGTGAGGTAGTCGATCCGGGGCCCGATGAAGTTGAAGGGCCGGACCACCGACCAGTTCAATCCTTCCCGGAGACCGTACGCGTGGATCACCCGCTCGAGGAGCTGCTTGGCGCAGCTGTAGATCCAGCGATGCTTGCCCACCGGACCAAGGATGAAGTCGGTCGTGTCCTCGTTGAACAGCGCGTGCCGGATGTCATCGGGGTCCGCGAGCTCGTCGGGCGCCACCGCGGCCAGGGTCTTGCCGTAGACCTCGCAGGAGGAGAACTGCACGAGGCGCTTGCCCTTCTCGACACAGGCCTCGGCGATGTGGAGGTTCTCCATGAAGTTCAGCTCGAAGACCTCCAGCGGCTTCGCCACGTAGAGGCTCGGCGTCGCGTGGGCGATCAGGTCGACCACCACGTCGGCGCGGTCGATCATGGCCCGCATGGTGTCGCGCTCGTGCCGGATGTCGCCCCGGACGAACGTGAACTTCGGCAGGAAGCGGGCCGATTCGAGCTTCTCGTCGCTGAGGTCGAGGCCCTCGACCTCGTAGCTCGGCTCGCTGAGCAATCGGTCGACGAGATGCGAGCCGATGAAGCCGCCCACCCCGAGCAGGAGAACCCGCATCCGCACCTCCCGGCGGCCCGCCACGTGGTGGCCGCCCGGCCGCGATGACGCAGGATCGCGGCTACTCGATTATCGACGGTGGCCGGGCAAGGTCCGTTGTCAGGCAAAGCCCGACGACTCCCCCACGACGGCGAAGTCTGCCGAGCGCTCCTCAGAACCGCGAGGCGGAGAGCGTCACGTCGGCGCGGGCCCAGGCCTTCTGGAAGCGCGCCTCGACAGCGGCGGCCTCGGCCGTCTTGCCCTGGGCCCGAAGGCTCCGGGCCAGCCCGTAGAGCGACCACCCGTTCTCGGGGTTCCGCTTGAGGTCGTCCCGGTACACCGCCTCGGCCTCGACGGCACGCCCGCCGGCCAGGAGCGCCGCGCCGAGTGACTGCCGCACGGGGAAATACCAGACCGGCGGCTCGCTGAACCAGTGGCCGTCCTGCTCGGCCACCGCGGCGAGGAGGTGTCTGACGGCCACGTCGGTCTGCCCCGACCGCGCGGCGATCTCCCCCGCGAGGACGTTGACCGCGAGCGCGAGGATCGACTTCGTCTTGAAGAAGCCCGCGAGCGCCCGGTCGGCCGGTGTGCGGTCCGCAACCTGGCGGAGCGCGGCCAGCTCCGCCTCGGCCTCGGCCCGGCGCCCCGTGGCGACGAACGCGAGCCCCCGCGTGTAGCGCCAGGCCCCCGTCACGTAGGGGAGCTCCGCGGGCGGCGCCGGCTGGCGGAGGATCTCCTCCCAGCGTCCGAACCGGGCCAGCGCGAACAGCGGGGCCGAGGGCGCGGTCTCCATGTCCGGCATCTCACGAAGCATGGCCGGCGGCACGGACTCCGCGAACTCGCGCGCGGCCCGGATCGTCTCCGCCCCCCGCCCGTCCATGCTGGCCGCCTGCCAGAGCATGTCGAGGTTGTGCGGGTAGTAGAGCCCGCCCACCATGGGATTCGTCCTGCCCTTCGCCAGGTACGCTCGGTCCGCCTTCACCGCTCCGACGTTGACGTCCACGGCGTCGGCATAGCGACCGATCCGCAGGTAGATGTGGGACGGCATGTGGACGATGTGCCCGACGCCGGGCATGAGCGGCGCCAGCCGGTCGGCCGCGGCCTCGCCCCGGCGCGGGTCGGGGCCGGCCTCGACGGCGTGGATGTAGAGGTGCAGCGCGCCCGGATGGTCGGGGTTGGCCCGCATCACGCGCTCGAGCGTCGCGAGGATCTCCGGGGTCTCCGGCTGCATGCTGCCGTCCGGCTTCCACAGGTCCCACGGACGGAGATTCATCAGCGCGTCGGCGAAGAGCGTGGCGGCGTCGAGGTCGTCGGGGAAGCGCTGCGACACGTCGCGCATCGCGTCGGCGTACGCGCGGTCGAGCGCGGCGCGGTCGGCGGGCGGCGTGTCCGCGTGCCGCTTCGCGAGAGCCTCGATGGTCGCTCGCTCGCGGTCCGTGACGCGGCCGGCCAGCACCACGGCCCGCTGGATGGCCGTGAAGGCGGCCTTCTCCCGCTCGGGATCGGTCGGGCTGTTGTAGTTCGATCCGTGGGTGAGCGCGATGCCCCAGTAGCACATCGCGCACTCGGGATCGAGGCGTGTCGCCTCGCGGAAGGCGCGCTCGGCCTCGAGGTGGTTGAAGCCGTACACGAGCCGGAGCCCCTGGTCGAAGTACGCCTGGGCGTCGCGCGAGGTCGTCGTGATGGTCTGGTGGTGGCGGCCGAGACCGTCGAGGAGCATCGGCGGCGCGGCCGCGGCGGCCCCGGCGTGGTGGTGCCCGGCCGGCTGCCCGGAGCAGGCCGCCAGGGTGAGCGCGAGAAGTCCCAGGATCGTGTGGACCCGACGAGTCATCTGCAGAACTCCTTGATCACGGACCCATGCGGCCGCCGCGATAGCGCCAGCAAGGGTCACGAACCGGATTGCCCCAGTGTTCCGGCGGGATCGCCTCCGCGAAGGTGCGATTGCGGAAGCACGCCTCGTCCTCCTGCTGCAGCCACTCCGGTCGGGGGCTGGCGCACCCGGCGAGGAGCGGCATCCCGAGCAGCAGGCAGCCACGAATCGCTGCATCGACGCCATGATACCCTGACCGGGCGGCTCCGGTCCCGAGGCCGAGAGCCTCGGCCGCCGCGGCGAGGAGGGCCCGGGATGACGTCACCGTCCGGAAGAGCTGTCAACGCGGCTCACGGCCTCGCGCCCGGCGTGTGCTGGACGCAGGGGCGGCCGCTCCCCGACGCGCGCGTCGGCGAGCTTCGGGAGAGCAGCGCGGCGGCCGCCAGCGAGGAGCTCGGGCGGCGGCTCGCCGAGGACGGCTACGTGTTCCTGCGCGGCGCCCTCGACGTGGCCGACGTGCAGGCCGCCCGGGTCGAGGTGCTCGAGCGGCTCGTCGACGTCGGCGAGATCCGGCCGCCGGCCGCCGAGGGGATCGCGACCGGCGAGAGCCGGCGGGCCGAGCTGGTCGGCGATCTGGGCGCGTTCTGGAAGTCGGTCAGCGAGGGGCCGGCTCTCCGCCGGGTGACCCACGGCACGCGGCTCCACGCCGCCCTCGCCCGGATCGCGGGGGCGCCGGTCCGCGCCCACGACTACATGTTCCTCCGCGCGGCCCCCGTCGGCCGCACGACCGGCCTCCACTTCGACGCCCCGTTCTTCGCGCGAGCCACCCCGCGCGTCTACACCGCATGGGTGCCGCTCGGCGACGTCCCGGCGACCGACGGACCCCTCGTGATCGCGGAGGGGTCGCACCGCTTCACCGACCTGCACGACGGGGTCCAGGGGTTCGACGTCGTGTACGACACCTCGCGCCGCGCCCAGCTGGCGGCCGACTTCGCCGAGTTCGCCGAGAGCCGCGACTGCCGCCTTCTGACCGCGGACTTCCGGGCCGGCGACGTCTGCGTCTTCGGCATGCTCACGTTGCACGGCTCGCTGGACAACCACTCGCCGCTCGGGCGGGTGCGGCTCTCCTGCGACGTCAGGTACCAGCCCGCGGCCGAGCCGATCGACCCGCGCTACTTCGGGCCGAACCCCGGCGGGACGACCGGCGCCGGCTACGGGGAGTTGAACGGCGCCAAGCCCCTCACCCAGGCCTGGCACGTCCGCTGACCCGGCGCCGGCGGCCGGGACGGCTCACCCGCGTCCGACGTACGGCATCTTGGTCGCCATGACGGTGACGAAGAGGACGTTCGCGTCCAGCGGCAGGCTCGCCATGTGGAGCACGGTGTCGGCCACGTACTGGACGTCCATCAGGGGCTCGACGGCCGTCCGGCCGTCGGCTTGCGGCACACCCTGCGCCATCCGGGCCGCCATCTCGGTGAGGGCGTTGCCGACGTCGATCTGTCCGCACGCGATGTCGTACTTCCGGCCGTCGAGCGACGTGACCTTGGTGAGACCCGTGACGGCGTGCTTCGTCGCCGTGTAGGGGGCGGAGTTCGGCCGCGGCGTGTGCGCCGAGATCGAGCCGTTGTTGATGATCCGGCCCCCGCGCGGAGTCTGCGCCTTCATCATCCGGAACGCCTCCTGCGTGCACAGGAAGACGCCCGTCAGGTTCACGTTGACGACCTTCAGCCACTGCTCGTAGGTCAGGTCCTCGAGCGGGATGCCGGGAGCGTTGCCGCCCGCGTTGTTGAACAGGAGGTCGAGCCGTCCGAACCGCTCCTTCGTCCGGGCGAAGAGCGCGTGCACGGAGGCCGGGTCGGCGACGTCGGTCGGCACCGCGAGCGCCCGCGCGCCGTCCGGCCCCGCTTCCTTGATCGCCTGCGCGAGGGCGTCCGCGCGACGCCCGGCCAGCGCGACGGAGTAGCCGTTCTTCAAGAGCGTGACCGCGCTGGCCTTGCCGATGCCGCTCCCCGCGCCGGTGACGATCGCAATCTTGCCATTCGAGCTCATGCCCATCTCCTCTTGTCGAGTACCCGCGGTTGTCGATGGCCGGTCCGGCACGGGCCGCCGGTCATGGTCCCGCATCATAGCAGGGCGACGGGGCGGCGCGGGTCGGCCGGCACCGCCCCGCGGTGGTCGCGCGGCGCGTTCCGGGTGTACGGTAGGGCCATGGAGCGGCAGCCACGATGAGCGCCGGCCGGGTGGGCTCGATCCTCGGGGTGCTCCTGCTCCTGGCGCTCCTGGTCGTCGGGCTCTACCTGTGGGGCGCCCTGTCCTGGGCCTACTCGGAGGGCGAGCGGGCCGGGATCCTCCAGAAGTTCTCGAGCAAGGGCTGGATCTGCAAGACGTACGAGGGCGAGCTCGCGATCTCCATCGTCCCGGGCGTCACTCCGGTCATCTGGGAGTTCAGCGTGCGGGACGAGAGCCTCACGCCGAAGATCAACGACGCGCTCGGGAAGCGCGTCGTCGTGCACTACCGCGAGCATCGCGGCCTCCCGAGGTGCTTCGGGGAGACCAGCTACTTCGTCACCGGCATTCGCACGGCAGAGTGATCGTCGTGCGCGCGGCCGCGCTCGATGCCGACGCCAGCCGGGCGCGTTTGACGATGTCGACGCTCGCCGATAGACTACGGGCACCAAGCGCGGTTCCGGTACGACGAACCTCGAATCGATCGGGTCAGACTGGGAGGCTCCGATGCAGCGACGCGCGGTGATCGCTCTCGCGGTGATGGCGATGGTCCTGGCGGGCGCGACGAGCCAGGCGCAGACGCTCACGGGCACACTCAAAAAAGTCAAGGACAGCGGCACCCTGACCATGGGCTTCCGCCAGAACTCCCTCCCCTTCTCCTTCGTCGGCACGGACGGGAAGCCGACCGGCTACTCGATCGACCTCTGCCAGGAGATCGCGGTGGCGGTGCAGAACGAGCTGAAGCTCGGAAGTCTCGCCGTGCGCTGGGAGCCCGTCACGCCCGAGAACCGCGTCGACGCGGTGGCCAACGGCACCGTCGACATCGAGTGCGGCTCGACGACGGCGTCCTTGTCCCGGCAGGAGAAGGTCGACTTCACGATGATGACCTTCGTCGACGGCGCCAGCCTGCTCATCGTCGAGGGCTCGGGCGTCCGCACGCTGGGCGACATGGCCGGGAAGCGGATCGGCGTCGTCCCGGGGACGACGACCGAGCGGGCGCTCGCCGACTTCCTGCGCACGACGTCCCTCGCGGCGACGGTCGTGCCCATGAAGGACCACGACGAGGGGCTCGCGGGGCTCCAGACTTCCAAGATCGAGGCCTACGCGTCCGACCGCACCATCCTGGTCGGGCTGGTGCTCCAGGCCCGTGGCACGGCCCGCTACGCGCTGATCTCGGAGGACCTCTCGTACGAGCCCTACGGGTTCATGGTGCGGCGCGACGACTCGGCGTTCCGCCTCGTCGCCAACCGGGCTCTGGCCCGCATCTACCGCTCCGGGGCGATCGGCGCGATCTACGCCAAGTGGTTCGGCGCCATCGGCAAGCCGACCCCGGCCCTGGTCCTGATGTACGCGCTCCAGGGGCTGCCGGAGTAGCCGGGCCAGCGCTCGCGCTCCTCCGGGAGGCGGAGCGCGAGCGCTGGCTCCCCGACAGAGCCCGATCCCCTCGAGCCGCGCCGGCGTGACCCCGGGGGCCCCCTGCCCCGGCGGCGTGACGGACCCGCCATGGGCCCTGTGGCACACTGAGAGAGTCCCTCGCGGTGGGCCGAGGCCCTCGAATCCATGGACACGTCGGACCTGCTCAAGCAGCTGCGCATCGACAAGGACGCGCGCGCGCCGCGCGCCCGGACGGGCCGGCTCGTCCTGGCCTGCGTGGCGCTCCTGACGCTCGCCGGCGGCCTGCTCTGGCTCACCCTGGCGCGGTCCGCCCCGCCCACCGTGCGCACGGCCACGGCGCGGGCGGCCAGCCAGGGCGCGGACGGGAGCTCCGTGCTGGATGCCAGCGGCTACGTGACCGCACGGCGACAGGCCACCGTGTCGGCCAAGGTGACCGGCAAGGTGACCGAGGTGCTGATCGAGGAGGGCATGCGGGTCGAGGAGGGCGCCGTGCTGGCCCGGCTCGACGACACGGAGGCCAAGGCGCAGCTCGCCCTCGCGCGGGCGCAGCTCGGCGCCGCCCGGTCGCAGGTGGCCGAGATCCAGGCCCAGCTCGACCAGGCCGAGCGGGAGCACGAGCGGCAGCGTGACCTCTTCGCGCGCCAGGCGCAGCTCGCGACGGCGCGGGCGCAGTTGGCTGCCGCCCGGTCGCAGGTGGCCGAGATCCAGGCCCAGCTCGAGCAGGCCGAACGGGAGCACGAGCGGCAGCGCGAGCTCTTCGAGCGCCAGCTCGTCGCGGCGCAGTCGCTCGACACCGCGCGGGCCCAGCGCGACGCCCTGCGGGCCCGGCTCGCGGCCGGCAACGAGCAGGTCCGAGTCGCCCAGGAATCGGTCGCGGTGGCCGAGGTGACCACCCCGCAGGCCCTCGACACCGCGCGCGCCCAGCGTGACATGCTCCGGGCCCGGCTGGTCGCCGCCGGCGAGCAGATCCGGGTGGCCCAGGAGGCGGTGGCGGTCGCCGACGTGCAGGTGGCCAACACCGTGATCCGTGCGCCGTTCAGCGGCATGGTCGTCGCGAAGTCGGCCCAGCCCGGGGAGATGATCTCGCCGATCTCCGCCGGCGGCGGCTTCACCCGCACCGGCATCGGCACCATCGTCGACATGGACTCGCTCGAGATCCAGGTGGACGTCAACGAGGCCTTCATCAACCGCGTCAAGCCGGGACAGCCGGTCGAGGCGACGCTGAACGCCTACCCTGACTCCAGGATCCCGGCCGAGGTGATCGCCATCATCCCGACCGCCGATCGCAGCAAGGCCACGGTCAAGGTCCGGATCGCCCTCAAGCAAAGGGACCCGCGGATCGTGCCCGACATGGGCGCGCGCGTCCAGTTCCTGGAGCGGGCGCGGCCCGAGGCGCCGGGTGGCGTGCCGGCGCGGACCGGCGTCCTCGTGCCCGCCGAGGCGGTGCGGCCCGACGGCGACCAGGCGGTCGTGTTCGTCTACGCCGAGGGCAAGGTGGAGCGGCGGCGCGTGGCGCCGGGCCAGACCGTCGGGGCGGACCGCCAGGTACTGAGCGGCCTCCGGCCCGGCGAGCGCGTCGTCGTGTCCCCTCCGGACTCGCTCCGGGACGGCGCCGCCGTCAGGCTGAGCGAGGGGGGATAGGCGGGGCGCCGGCCGCTGGCCCCGGGCCCGGCATCCCCTCCGTCACGATGGCCCTGGTCGAGATCCGCGGCGTCACGAAGACCTACCAGCGCGGCAGCGAGCGGATCGAAGTCCTCCACGGCGTCGATCTCGACATCCCCGCGGGCGACTTCCTCGCGCTGATGGGACCGTCGGGCTCCGGCAAGACCACCTTGCTCAACCTCATCGGCGGGCTGGACACCCCCAGCGGCGGACAGATCGTCGTCGGCGGCGAGCGCATCGACCAGCTCTCGAGGGGAGACCTGACCCGCTGGCGGGCGGCCCACGTCGGCTTCGTCTTCCAGTTCTACAACCTCATGCCCGTGCTCTCGGCGCAGCGGAACGTCGAGCTGCCGCTCCTCCTGACCTCGCTGTCAGCGGCCGAGCGGCGGCGCCGCGCCGGCATCGCGCTCACGCTCGTCGGGCTCGCCGACCGCGCGAGCCACAAGCCGCGGGAGCTCTCGGGCGGGCAGGAGCAGCGGGTCGCCATTGCCAGGGCCATCGTGTCCGATCCGACGCTCCTCATCTGCGACGAGCCGACCGGCGACCTCGATCGCGCGACGGCCGCCGAGATCCTGAGCCTCTTGCAGATGCTGAACCGGGAGCACGGCAAGACGGTCGTGATGGTCACGCACGACCCCAAGGCCGCGGAGTACGCCCGCCGCCGGCTCCTGCTCGACAAGGGCACGCTGAACGGGGTCAGACTTTGACTTCCGCAGACTTCCGTTCCCGCGTGCCCCCTGGCCCGAACTGTCCGGAAGTCAAAGTCTGACCCCACGATGCGCTACCTTCCCCTCCTCTGGGCCGGGCTCTTCCGCCGGAAGACGCGCACGGTCCTGACGCTCCTGTCCGTGTTCGTCGCCTTCCTGCTCTTCGGCCTGCTCCAGGCCGTGACCGTCGCCTTCGAGTCGGGCGCCGACAGCGCGGACGCCAAGCGCCTCCTCACCACCGCGCGCTATTCCATCATCGAGCTCCTGCCCATCTCGCATCTGCGGCAGATCGAGCAGGTGCCGGGCGTCGTCGGAGTGGCCAGCGCCGAGTGGTTCGGCGCCAAGTACCAGAACGAAAGCAACGCGTTCCCCGTCTTCGCGGTCGACCCCCAGCGCTATCTCGACATGTACCCGGAGTTCACGATCGCGGCCGACCAGCGCGACGCCTTCATCCGGACGCGCAGCGGCGCGGTGGCGGGCGTACGCCTCGTCCAGCGCTATGGCTGGAAGGTCGGACAGAAGCTGCCGATGAGCTCCGAGATCCACGCCAAGACGGACGGCACCCTTACCTGGGAGTTCGACCTGGTCGGGACGCTCGACGCCGAGGACCCCGCGGTTCGCGCCAACACCGACGTCGTGCTCATCAACGTCGCCTACTTCGACGAGGCGCGCGGCCTGGGCAAGGGCAAGACCGGCTGGTACATCGTGCGGATCGCCGACGCGACCCAGGCCCGGGCCGTCTCGGCCGCGATCGACGGGCGATTCTCGAACTCCCCGGACGAGACCAAGACCCAGCCGGAGAAGGAGTTCGCCGTCGGCTTCGCCAAGCAGATCGGCGACCTGGGGGCCCTCGTCACCCGCATCCTGGCCGCGGTGTTCTTCACCATCCTGATCATGACCGGCAACACGATGGCTCAGTCCGTCCGCGAGCGCCTCCCGGAGCTGGCCATCCTGAAGACCCTCGGCTTCTCGGACGGCAAGGTCACGGCGCTCGTGCTGGGGGAGGCGCTGTTCCTGCTCGGCCTGGCCGGCGGGCTGGGCATGCTGGTGGCCACCGGCGTGCTGCCCGCTCTCAATCGGGCCATCGGCGCCCGTTTTCCCCCGCTCCACGTGACGCCGGGCACCTGGCTGACCGGCGCGGCGATCGTCCTCGCGCTCGCGCTCGCCGTCGGGCTGCCCCCCGCGCTCAGGGCGAGGCGGCTCCGGATCGTCGACGCGCTGGCCGGGCACCGCTGACCGCCATGCGCTCGCTCCACCAGATCGCGGCGATCACGCTGCTCAACCTGCGCACCCTGCCCCAGCGCGTCGGGCCGTCGCTGGTGGTGGTCGTCGGGATCGCCGGCGTCGTGGGCGTGCTGGTGTCGGTGCTCGCGATGTCCGAAGGCTTCCGGCACACGCTGGCCAGCACCGGCCGCCCGGATCGGGTCATCCTCCTGCGGGCCGGCTCGGACGCCGAGCTCTCGAGCGGCGTGCCGCGGGACGCCGCCGTGCTCCTCGCGACGCTCCCCGGCGTCGCGCGCGACCCCGCGGGGCAGCCGCTCGCGTCGGCCGAGCTGGTGGTGATGGTCGACCTCCCGCGGCACGGGGAGACCGAGCCCAACAACGTCCCGTTCCGCGGCGTCCAGCCAACCGCGTTCGGCGTGCGGGACGAGGTCCGGATCGTGGAGGGGCGGCCGTTCGAGCGCGGCCTCCGCGAGGTCATCGTCGGCCGGAAAGCGGCGCGCCAGTTCGCCGGGCTCGACGTCGGCGCCCGGATCGCCTTCCGGGACAGCGACTGGACCGTGGTCGGCCACTTCGCGAGCGGCGGGGACGTGCACGAGTCGGAGATCTGGGGGGACGCCGAGGTCACCATGTCGGCGTTCCGGCGCACGGGGTACCAGTCCGTGACCGCGCGGCTCGGCGACGGCTCGGCCGCCGGACTCCGGGCCTTCCGGAACTCGATCAGCGCCGACCGCCGCTTCTCGATCACCGCGTTGCGGGAGCCCGAGTACTACGCGAAGCAGGCCACCGTCCTGTCGAACCTGATCAACGTGCTGGGCTACACCGTCTCCGGGTTCATGGCGATCGGCGCGACGTTCGGCGCGCTCAACTGCATGTACTCCGCGATCGCGAGCCGCCAGGTCGAGATCGCCACGCTGCGGGCCATCGGGTTCGGGGGCCTGCCGGTGGTCGTCTCGGTGCTGATCGAAGCGCTCGTCCTGGCGACGGTGGGAGGCGTCGTCGGCGGGACCCTCGCCTACCTCTACTGCGACGGGTTCTCGCTCTCCACGCTCAACTTCAACACCTTCTCGCAGGTCGCGTTCGACTTCCGCGTGACGCCGGCCCTCCTGGCCCAGGGCTTCGTGTGGGCGCTCGGCATCGGCCTCCTGGGCGGGCTCCTGCCCGCGTTGCGCGTCGCCCGCCTGCCGGTGACGGAGGCGCTCCGGACGGGGTAGGCGCCTCGGCGCCACTCACGGGGACCGCCGCTACGCGCCGGTGAGCATCAGTTCACAGACCGTGCGGGAGCACCTCCAACGGATTCGGAGCCACATCATGACCCTCAGGCTCTCAGCCCACATCCAGCCTTCGACCTGTGAGACGATCGACAAGGAGGGCCGGACGCGGAGGACCATGCAACTCGACGGACTGACGGATCGCCTACGAAGGACGCGCCGCCGCCCTTCATGGCACGTGACGGGCGGAATCGTTCTCCCTTACCTGGTAGCTGGGGCCCTCGTCTCGGGATGTGCCACGTCCGTCAAGGTGGGAAAGATCCTGCTGACAGACTCGTTCGACAATCCCGCAGCAGGTCGATTGTCGAGCCAATCGGATGATCCCGCCATCGAGCAAGGCTACGTCGGAGGTGAGTACCACCTGCGGCTATCGCCCGCGGCCAAGCCCGTTCGAGCGGTAGCCGCCAGCTCCGTGCTTGCCGATCTCCAGGTGGCTGTCGATGCCCGCCTGGCGGAAGGCACCGAAGGGCGTTGGGTTGGCGTCGCCTGTCGCATGAACCCCAGAGACGGTACGGCTCAGTTCTATGCCCTTCTCGCGGTTCCCGCGACGGGCCAGTTCGCTCTGAGCAATTTCGATGGCCATCGGTGGATCCACCTGGTCCCATTCCAATCCTCGGACGCCGTCCGACGTGGGAATGCGTCGAACCATCTCGAGCTCACCTGCGTTGGGTCTACCCTCAGCGCCCGGATCAACGGAACCGAGGTGGCGTCGGCTCAGGACGGCACATACGGCAGCGGCTATGTGGCCGTCGTGGTCAGCCGTGACGAAGGCACTCCCCTCGAGGCCCGCTTCGATAACCTGATCGTGAGGGAAGCGCGACGATCCCGATGATTGACCCCAAGTGGAGACTGCCGAACGGCAACTGACCGGGGCGACAAGCGGCTGACCGGAGCTGCCGATACTGCGGGGACCCGCGTCAGAACGGTGGTGGCTCCGACGCGGGGACGAGCCCCGGCGACGGGGAGCGAGAAACGTGGCTAGGAGTTCCTACGTTCTCACGGCGGCCGATCTGCAGGCGCTGGACGACATCGGTGGTTCGGGTGTGTCGCTCACTGGCTTAGCGAACCTCTCTCCCGATCGCCATGTTCGCCGAGTAGTCAACGACACAGCTCCCATGCGTTAACGTACACATTTCTCGACTTTATTAAAGTCTAATCCAACACCTATGTAAGGCGTAGGAAAATCGTTGCTCTCTATTACATAGTAGGCTCCCGCAATGCGGTTCATAGACAGCTTTCCTAGGAAAATATTCGGTCCAGACATCGAGTTGTCAGAGGGCAGTGGCAGTGTAAAAAAACCCACCTGGGATTGATCTTGACAAAAATAACCCGACACTAGGTCGCCATGAGAAGTGGCTACTGAAGTAGAGAGCATTGCGGAAAACGCGGCGCATTTCTTCGGCGTCGGGCGAGAGTCAACTATAGGAACCAAAGGTTCCGTGATTTGTAAGCAAAATTTGTGTCCACGTGTTTCCCCCTGCCACGTGGACGGAGATTTTGGGAAATCTTGGGCCGCAGCAATCTGTTGGATTGGAAAGAGTGCCAAAAAAGTCAGGATGGTTGCGTTTCTCATTTGACCACTCCTGACTTTTCTATGGTACCAAGGTGCATTTCTGCCTCTTTCGTCGATCGCCTACGACGGGCAACATCTTCTGAGGAGCTATATCGCCATCCCGGCGAGTTGTCAATTGTCTCTTGTAATAGTAAAGCCGTGGTGTCCCCGACGGGATTCGAACCCGTGCTTGAATCGCGATCACGCTTTCGCCAGTCAACTTGCAAGGCTACGCGCTGTTAGTTAGGTTCCGAACAAGGAGACGGGACTCAAACCTCAGACCGTGCCAATTCCGGTCGCAATCAGACTCACAGATGGGGAACTGACACCTTCCACCCGACACCGGGGCTCGGCAGCCACCTGCTGGTAGACGTAGCCCACGAGGCCGACGTGGCAGTGCTCCGACAGGAACGGGGACGCGCCCCAATCTCGCGCCGGCAAGCCGGATTGCGTAGACTGTGAGGCCTGACCCCTTTCAGGAGGCGACGATGGCGCACGCGAGCACCATGAGCTACGAGGTCGTCGAGGGCTGGGAGCAGCTGCCCGCCGGCTGGGAGCACCGGGACGTGGCCGGGGTCGCCGTAGACGCGGAGAGCCGCGTCTACCTGATCTGCCGCGGCGAGCACCCGATCATCGTCTACGACACCCAGGGGAACTTCATTCGCTCATGGGGCGAGGGCGACTTCACCCTGCGGACGCATGGCATCACGGTCGGCCCCGACGGGACCGTCTACGCCACCGATGACGGCAACCACACGGTGCGGCAGTTCACTCCCGGCGGGAAGCTGCTGATGACGCTGGGAACGCTGAACACCCCCTCCGACACCGGGTACGACGGCAAGAGCACGGTCACCGCAAACAGGCCCGGAGGGCCCTTCAATCGCCCGACCAACGTGGCGATCGGACCCCGGGGCGACGTCTACGTCTCCGACGGCTACGGGAACTGCCGGGTCCACCGCTTCTCGCCCACCGGCGAGCTGAAGCGCTCGTGGGGCGCGGCCGGCCAGGACCCCGGCGAGTTCTTCCTGCCCCACGGCATCGCGGTGGCGGCAGACGGGCGCGTGTTCGTCTGCGACCGGGAGAACGACCGCATCCAGATCTTCAGCCCCGACGGCGAGTATCTCGCCGAGTGGACCGACACCCGGCGGCCGACGCACCTCGTGTTCGACGGCCAGGGCCGAGCCTACGTCTCCGAGCTGTGGTGGCAGCCGGGCCAGACCTCCCGACGCTACGGACCGGCCGGGGACGTCCGCGCGGGCCGCGTCAGCGTGTACGACCGGGAAGGACGTGTGCTCGCGCGCTGGGGCGGGCCGGACCCGGTCGCGGCCGGCAGCTTCGCGGCTCCCCACGGCATCGCCGTGGATTCGAAGAATGACGTGTACGTGAGCGAGGTCACCTGGACGTTCGCGGCCAGCCGCGGCCACGTGCCGGCGGGCTGCCATACGTTCCAGAAGTTCGCGCTACGGGGGTAGGCGCTCGGGGGCGCCGACGGCGATCCCGCCCAGGATCAGGCACGATCGCCGCGACGAGCGACGGGGTCAGCGCCTCGCCGAGCCACAGGGTCGCCACGACGACACCAACGACTGGGGTCGCCAGCAGCCCCAGCGCCGTGACGACGGCCGGCAGGTCCCGGCTGGCCATCGCCGTCGCCCAGTACGCCAGGGCGGTGCCGGGGATCGCGGCGAAGAGCAGCAGCGCGACGAAGCGGCCGGTCCACTCGGCGGCCGGCGGACCCGTCGCGAGCGCCAGCGGCGTGAAGAGGGTCGTTGCCAGGAGCATCTCCCACGGCACCAGGTCGAACGGGGTCGACTGCCAGGCGTGACCGCGGATGTGCAGGATGCTCGCGGCCCACAGGAAGGCGGCGAGCACGATGGCGCCGTTGCCCAGGAGCGCGTCCCGGTCGGTCCAGTCGAACGCGAGGGGATTGAACAGGACGGCGAGGCCAAGGAGGCCGACGGCCACCCCCCCGAGCCGCCGGAGCGTGAGCCGCTCGCCCAGGAAGAGGCGGGCGCCCGGGATGACCCAGAGCGGCGTGGTGTACGCCAGCACCACCGAGCGCCCGGTGGGGACCAGCCGCAAGCCCCAGGCGGCCAGCAGCCCGAAGCCCACGATGTGGAGCAGGGTGATGCTCAGCAGCACCGGCAGGTCGGCGCGCGGTGGCGCCGCCAGCCGGCCGCGGGCAACCGCGACGGCGAACAGCACGGCGGTGGCGATGGCCGAGCGCAGGGCCATCAGCCAGAGGGGCGGCAGACTCTCGAGGAGGAGCTTGTTCACGGGCCACGTCAGGCCCCAGGCGAGGACGACCGCGACCAGGAAGATCATGGGCTGATAGGCCAGGTGCCACAGCCTCTCGGTCAGAGATCATACGATTCGTAGGGAAGTGCCATAGCCTCTCGGTCACTCGTGAAAGGGTTTGAGTGGGAGGACATAGGGCGCCTCATGCAAGAGCGGCTGGTCATTCGGCGTCCGTCGACGAAGCGCATGGAAGCGGACGGTCCGGGCGCTGAGATCCATCTCGCAGCGCACCAGACGGTGAGGCCAGCCGGGGTCTACCGCGAAGGGCCGGCCGAGCAGGCGCACCGTGCCCGTCTCCGAGGTGCGTCGGATGAAGATGACCATCCCGTGAGGTGGAGCCTGCAGATTGGCCTGCCACGAGTCGGGGAAGAAACGGCGGGGCGGTGCGGCCTCAATGCGGCCGGCGGCGCGCGCGCGGTACGCGCGGACATAGCGCTGGGAGCGCTCTTGGAGGGTGCCGAGCGAATCGTGATGGAAGCGCGTCCAGACCTTGGCTTGCCAGCGGCCGTTGAAGCTTTCGATGGCGGCCTGGAAGCCGCTTTCCTGCGGCGGCGCAAAGACGGGAATGACCCCGAGGTGCAGGCACGTCCGCACCACGCGCCCCAGGGCATCTTGCCAACGGTGGGTGCCGCGGAAGATGGTGTCGTTGTCGAACTGGGCGTAGGCGGGCAGCCCGACCTGGCGCCAGTGCTCCACGAGGGCCGCCACCGCGGTTTTCGCGGTCACCAGAGGTTGCGGCCAGGCGTTGGGCAACCCTCCGTGCACGGAGACGACGGTGAGGACCTCGAGCTGGACACCTCCCTCAAGCGCCAACCCCTCGATCGTGTCGAAGCTGTCGAGTTCGGCCTGCCGCAACGCCAGCGGGGGGAGGTACCACCCCGGCGGGGGCGGCGGGCGGCGGATCCGTCGCCCCGCATCCAGCGCGCCCCGTCGTTCCAGGATGCGGCCGATCGTCCGCACCGACGGCATCCGCGCGGGCGCACGCGCCACGAGTGCCCGGTGGATGGCCCGGGCACCGTACTCCCCCAGGTCGCTGGTCGTCTTCAGCTCGCGACGCAGGGCGAGCACGAAGTCTTCGACGGCCGAGTCGGTCCGCTGGATCTTCTCGGCGAGCGGGGACCGATTACTCCAATCGACCCGATCCAGGGCCAGCTCGCCAGCGCGGCGAGCCCACCACTGCACCGTGGAGAGGCTCACCGCATGCGCGCGGGCGACCGCTCGCATCGACGAGCCGGCCCTCACCGCCGCGATCATCGCGCGCCGCTTCTCTTCCCGCCGTGGAGCTTTTTACCCATCGCTTCTCCCTCCCAGGACCTTTACCCCAGCATCATAGTGACTGAGAGGGTCTGGCACCTCAGTGACCGAGAGGCTGTGGCACCTGGCCGCTGATAGAATCACACACGATGAGTGCGGGCAGCACGCGAGTCCCCGCCCCGCGGATCCGCGCGCAGATCGTGAGCGTCCTGCGCGCCTGGTCCATGGCGGACGCGCACGCGCAGACGACGGCCGAGATGATGGTGGAGACCGACCTGCGCGGGGTGGACTCCCACGGCATCTCGATGCTGCCCACCTACGATCGCGAGCGTCGCGCCGGCCGGCTGAACATGCGGCCGGTCTTCCGGACCGTGCGCGAGGGACCGGCGTTCGCGCTGATCGACGGTGACGCGACGCTCGGTCATCCGGTGGCCGTCCAGGCCATGAATCTCGCCGTCGACAAGTGCCGGGCGAGCGGCGTGGCGGCGGTATCGGTGTTCAACTCGCACCACTTCGGGGCGGCGGGCTGCTACGCGCGGATCGCCGCCGACCGCGGGGTGATCGGCCTGGTCACCGCGTCCACCCGCGGCGTGACGCTGGTGCCGACGTTCGCCGCCGAGCCGGTGCTGGGCACCAATCCGCTGGCCTTCGCGGCGCCGGCCGGCCGCAACGCCCCCTTTCTGCTGGACATGGCGACGACCACGGTCGCCGCCGGCCAGGTCAAGGTGCACCGGCTGAACCACCGCGCGCTGCCGGCCGGCTGGGTCG
Source organism: uncultured Candidatus Rokubacteria bacterium (assembly GCA_963812945.1). Classification (GTDB taxonomy): domain Bacteria; phylum Methylomirabilota; class Methylomirabilia; order Rokubacteriales; family DASRDR01; genus DASRDR01. The sequence goes on from CAWEXD010000008.1 coordinate 2,631,394, forward strand.
TCGACGGGGAGGGCCGGACGGTGACCGACGCCGACGCGGCGTTCGGCTACGTCTTCGACCGGCCGGAGGGCGGGATCACGCCGCTCGGCGGCTCGCGGGAGGGCGGCGGCCACAAGGGCTACGGGCTGGCGATGATGGTCCACATCCTGGCCGGCACCCTGAGCGGCGCCTCGTTCTCGCCGATCCGCAATCGCACGCAGAAGCCCTTCGAGCCGCACAACATCGGCCACTTCTTCCTCGCCATCGATCCGCGCGCCTTCCGGGCGGAGGGCGCGTTCGAGGACGACCTCGACCAGGTGATCGACGTCCTCCGCGGGGCCCGCCGGGCCGACCCCGCCCAGCCGGTGCTGGTGGCCGGGGACCCCGAGCTGGCGACGCGGGCGGAGCGGCTCCGTGACGGGGTGCCGGTCCCGGAGGACCTGCTGGCGCAGCTACGGGAGGTGGCAGGCGACGCCGGCGTGCAGTTCGTGCTGATGGGAGGCGACGGATGAACGACAACGCGTGCGGCACAGGTCCTCCCGGCTCGGCAGCTCCAGCCCGAGGGATGCCAGCTTGGCCTCGACGCTCACCGGGCTACCCTGGCTCTGCGCGAGTTGATCGGACGGCCTTCGGCCTGTGGGCTCATGCGCGCATCTTCATCGACGTCCCAGGTCGTCGTAGCACCGGCGCGCCATGCGGCCGATGAGCTGGTAGGCGGCGGCAAAGCCCGGCGTGCCGTCCGCGAGGGTGTCGGGGACGTCGAAGGTGTAGGCGGTCAGAATGCACAGCGGCCGGTCCCCCTTGAAGATGATGCCGGCGTCGTTGTAGCAGCGACGCCCGGTCCCGGTCTTGTGGGCGACCTTCGTCCCAAGGGGCAGGAGCGAGGGCAGCCGCGTCTTGAGCTTCTGCCAGGAAAGGATGTCGAGGCCCAGCCGACACAGCGCCGGCGCGCACTGGAGGCGTGCGGCCACCGCCGGGTCCTCGGCTCCCCGCAAGATCAGCTCGAGCAGGAGCCCCTGGTCGTTCGGCGTCGTCGTCGTGACCCGGTCGAGCGCGTCGTCGGCGCCACCCCTCGGCGGGATCCCGTAGCGATGGATCGTTCCGGTCAGACCGACCGCTTCGGTGTAGCGCTGGACGTTCTCGAGCCCCACGAGGTCGACGACGGTGCCCGTGCACGTGTTGTCGCTGACGATGATCATCATCACCATCGCGTCCCGCAGCGTGATCCAGAACCCGGGCGTCAGGTGCTGGAACGTGCCCGAGTCGTTGTCCTGGTACCGGGCGTCGATGGTCACCTTCTGATCGAGCGCGAGCTTCCCGGCGTGGACCGCCGCCAGCGCGGCCATCATGATCGAGATCTTCCGCGTGCTGGCCGACGGCACGGGCACGCCGCCGAGCCGACGGGCGCTGGCGCCCGTCGCGAGATCCTTCAAGTACCAGCTAGCCTGGAAGCCCGCAGCGTCACACATCTCGTCGAGCCGCCTCACGGTCTCACGCATCGACAGCCTCCTCTCTGGGGTTCTCCGAGAGCACCGCGGAATTGCGCCGCGGTTGCCGCAGAGCGGCGCGTGCGTTGACCCGCCGAGACCGCTCTTCAGAAGGCGTAGAGCCGAAGGACGCCGTACGCGACCGTCCCCGCGATGAGCGCCGCCGCGATGAGGGTCAGCGCCGCGTGCTGGGCGGGGCTCATGGCACCGCCCGGGCGACGATCGGGTCAGGCCGCCGGAGCTTCTGTCCGAGGAGGACGGCGCCGAGCAGCCCGAGGCCGAGGAGATCGGTCACGAGCTGGGGGTCGATGAGCAACAGCGCCGCGGCGAGCAGGAGGCCCCGCTCGAGCCAGGTCGCGTTGCGGAGAAGGTAGCCTTCGAGGCCGGCCGCGAGCGCGACCACCCCGATCCCGCCCGTCACGACCGCCAGGGCGATCTCCCCCCAGGGCCCCTGGAAGAGAAGGGCCGGGTAATAGATGAAGAAGTACGGCACCACGAAGCCCGCGGCGGCGAACTTCACGGCCTGCCACCCGGCGCGCCAGACACTGCACCGCGCGATCGAGGCCGCCGCGTAGACGGCGAGGCACTCCGGCGGGGTGATCGCGCTCAGACAGCCGAAGTAGAACGCGAACATGTGGGCGGCCATCGGCGGCACCCCCAGCTTGATCAGCGCGGGGATGAGAAGCGCCGCCAGCATGATGTAGGCCGGCGTCGTCGGCAATGCCGTGCCGAGGATGATCGCGGCGATCATCGTGATGACCAGCGCGACGATGAGCGAGCCGCCCGCGAAGTCGACGAGGAAGCTCGTGAACCGGATCGCGAGCCCCGTCTGCAGGATGATCCCGATCATGATGCCCGCGGCGGCCGTCGCCATCGCGACCGGGACCGTCTGGAAGGCGCCGTCCCGGAGTGCGAGCGGCGCGTCGCGCCGCAGGAGGTCCCGGACAGCCCTCGGGCCGCCGGGACGGGCCAGGGCCCCGGCCAGGCCGACCGCCGCCAGCCCGACCCAGCCCCAGACGCCCGCGCCCCCGGTCCAGAGCATCGCGCCGGCGATCAGGAGCGGCCAGACCCAGAGCCCCAGCAGCCACGCGTAGATGACCGCGAGCGTCGCGACCAGGGCGGCGTACGTGGCCGTGAACCCCTGGAGCAGCAGCAGGAAGATCACCACGACCGGCGCGAGCAGGTGGCCGTGGCTCCACAGCACGTCGCGGAGCCGCGGCAGCTCCTCCTTCGGCAGGCCGCGGAGCCCGGCCCGCGACGCGTTGAAGTGGATCGCCGCGAACAGCGCGCCGTAGTAGAAGAGCGCCGGGATCGCGGCGGCGACCATGACGTGCCAGTACGGGACGCCGAGGAACTCCGCCATCACGAAGGACGCGGCGCCCATCACCGGCGGCATGATCTGCCCCCCGGTCGACGCGGTCGCCTCGATCGCGGCGGCGGCCTCCGGCTTGAACCCGGTGCGCTTCATCATGGGGATCGTGAGCCACCCGTCGACCATGACGTTGGCGACGGCGGAGCCGGAGATCGTGCCGAAGAGGCTCGACGACACCACGGCGACCTTCCCGGGACCGCCCCGCTGCGCCCCGGCCACGGCGTTGGCCAGATGCATGAAGAACTGGCCGGCCCCGGACTTCTCGAGGAACGCCCCGAAGATGATGAACAGGATGACGTACGAGGCGGCGACGCCCAGCGGGATGCCGAAGAGACCCTCGGTCGTGAAGGCCGTCTGGTCGATCAGGATCTCGTACGTGAGCCCCTTGTGGCGGAGCGGGCCCGGCATCCAGGGACCCAGGAGACCGTAGGCGATGAAGATCAGGCACAGCACCGGCAGGGCCGGGCCGAGCGTCCGCCGGGTGGCCTCGAGCACGAGGAGCACGACGACCGTCCCGACGACCATGTCGAGCGGGCTGAGGGGGTGGGCGGTCGGGAACCGCGTGGTGACGTACTCGTAGAAGACGAAGAAGTAGGCCATCGTGGCGATGGACAGCGCCGCCAGGCCGAGATCGCCCCAGGGGATCGTCGACGGCGCGGCGGCGCCCTCCGTGTCCTCGAGCCGCGTGCTCTCCTCGTCCAGGGGGGCCGTCGCCTGGCGCGGAAACAGCAGGAAGGCGAGCGTCAGGCAGAATGCCAGCGCGATCATCCGGAGGATGAGCGTGTCGGGAGCCGCCGGGGTGAGCCGGGCGTAGACGTGGTAGAGGGCCATCACGCCCCCTACCACGCCGACGACGAGAGCTGCGTAGCCGGTGAGCTTGCGCACCGGCGTCGGCTACTTCAGGAGACCGGCCTCACGGTAGTAGCGCTCCGCTCCGGGGTGCATGGGCAGCCCGTGGTTCTGCGCCATGTCCTTCGCGCTCACGCCCTTCATCGCGGCCGTCACCCGCCCGAAGTCCTCGCGGCTCTCGACCACCGCCTTCGCGACCCTGTAGATCACGTCGGCCGGCGTCTTGGCGCTCGCGATCAGGATCGTGGGCGCCTGGACGGTCTTCACGTCCTCGTCCACTCCATACTGGGCGTACGTGGCCTTCGGGATGACATGCTGGACGAACCCAGCGTTGAGCTCCTTCAGCCCCTTGAACTCCTCGTCGGAGACGTGCACCATGCGCAGCTTCATCGACGTGCCGAGGTCGAGCATGAACGAGGCCGGGACCGTGGTGAACCAGCCCATGCCGACCGCCTGGCGGTTCCGGATGGCCTCGGCGTTCTCGGTCAGCGAGCCGTAGCTCTTCGTGCCGAGGTCGTCGAACTTCAAGCCGTTGACCTTGAGCAGCCACTCCCAACCCTCGGCGAGGCTCGTGTTGCCACGGGGCGGCAGGCCGACCGCCTTGCCCTTGAGGTCCTTGAGGGACTTGACCCCGCTGTCCTGCGTCACCGCCAGCTGCCACACGTTCGGGTAGTAGTTCGCGACGAACAGCGGCTTGTCCGTCTGCTTGCCCTTCCAGCTGTTGGTGCCCGCGCGGGCGTCGGCGACGACGGTCGTCATCGACCAGGCGATGTCCGCCTTGTCGTTGCGCATCTTCTCCATGTTGACGAGCGCCGCGCCAGGCTCCACCAGCACGTCGAGCTCGGGAAACTTCCGCTTGATGACCTCGGCGGTGGCGGCCGCCATGGGCGTCCACGTCCCGCCGGTCGGGCCGGCCGAGAAGATGACCTGCGCTTTCTGCTGCGCGTCTCCCGGCGAGGCGACGAGCACGGTGAGCACGGCGACCAGTGCCAGGACGGCCAGCGTCTTCACGCGATGCATGCTCGACCTCCTTGTTCTGTCGTGTCGTCCCTGGCTTCGTCCAGGGCGTTGCCTTGCCACGGTGTGGCTCTCGTTCAGCGCGCGCTCCCGCGGGCGCGGGAAGGCCCCCGGATCGCCGCGCGGCGGGACGGCCGCGCCGCCGTGCGGCCACGCGCGCGTCGCCGACCATTCTCCGAGAGGAGGGCGAGCAGCCGGCGGTGGCTCGCGAGCTTCTTCGGAACGTCGAACAGCTCGATGATCAGCGGCCCGGCGAAGCGGATGCGCTCGAGGGCGCCCAGCACCCGCCGGAAATCGATCGTCCCCTCCCCGATCGTCATGTGCTCGTCGACCCGCCCGCGGTTGTCCGAGAGCTGGGCGGAGTGGATGCGATCCGGGAAGGCCCGGACGAACGGCGGGGTCCCGCCGGGCAGGAGCTCGCAATGCGCCACGTCCAGCGCGAGCCCGAGGTAGGGCGAGCGGATCCGGTCGAAGAGCCGCTGGAACTCGTCGACGCGCACGCCCAGGTACTGGAACTCCGAGTCGCCCGGGAGCTGGTTCATGTTCTCGATGACCAGCGGCACGCGGCGGCGCTCGCCGTACTCGACCGAGCGGGCCATCGTCTCGTAGAGCGCGGCGTGCACGGTGTCGAGGTACGCGCTGAAGTGGAAGCCGCAGTGGACGACCAGGTACTCGCAGCCGAGGGCGGCCGTGAGATCGACGTACTCCCGCAGATGCGCGGCGGCCGCCTTCCGGACCGTGGGCATGATCTCGGCGGTGTTGACGAAGGACGCCGAGTGGAGCCCGCAGCGGATCCCCGACCGCTCGATCAGCGCGCGGACGCGGCGGATCCGCGCCCGGTCGAACGTCTGGGGAAAGTTCACCGGGTTCTGGCAGGAGAACTCGAGCCAGCTGACGGAGTGTCGGCGGGCGAGCGGGAAGTAGCGCTCGACCGGTCCGGAGGAGGCGGCGTAGCCGATCTGGGCGGGCTGCATCGCTACCGCTTCCGCGGGCGCTCCGGAGCGACGCTCTCGATCACGCGATCCCCTCCCCTCTCGGTGACCACTGCCGGGATAGCCGGGCGACCAGGCGGCCAGAGACGCCAGCCACTGGGCGGCGGCTGGCCGGCCCCATCCGCGCGATGCGGATGCCCTGGTTCCTACACTGGCGCTCGCCGCGGTGTCAACCGTCGTCAAATGGGGTCAGGCCCCGACTTTGACTTCCAGCGCGGACGGAGCGGGATTGCCGCGAAGTCAAAGTCAAGGCCTGACCCCAGTTTTACTTCTTCCGGAGCCCGAGCTCGTCCACCAGCGGGACGAATCGGGCTTCCTCCGCGGCCAGGAACGCGCGGAACTCGGCCGGGCCCAGGAACAGATCGACCGACTGGGTGCGCTCGCGGAAGGTCTTCCAGCTGTCGGTGCCGAGCGCCTTCTGGAAGGCGTCGGCCAAGGTCTTGATCCGGTCCGCGGGGGTGCCCTTGGGAGCGAGGACCCCGCGCCACTGCGCCAGCACCACGTCCCAGCCCTTCTCCTTGAGCGTGGGCACGTCGGGGTAGATCGGGCTCCGCTTCTCGCTGGCCACGGCGACCGGGAACATCCGCTTGGCCTCCAGATTGGCCACGCTGTCGGAGACGTTCCCGACCAGCATGTCGACGTTGCCGCCGAGGAAGCTGAGCGTGGCCGGACCGCCGCCCTCGAACGGGACGTAGGTGACGTCGATACCGGCCACCTTCTCCCACGTGAGGATGACGAAGCTGTCGATCCCGCCGACCGCCGAGCCGCCCACGCGGAACTTCCCGGGGTTCTGCTTGGCGAAGGCGGCGACCTCGTCGATGGTCTTCCACTGGGACCCGGGCCGGAGGAAGAGGAACTCCTCCTCGCCCTGGACCCGGGCCACGGGCTCGAACGCGTCCCACTTGAGATTCGGCGTGTTGCCGATGGTGGGCGTCAGGATGGTCGAGCCCGCGTGGCCGAAGAGGAGCGTGTAGCCGTCCGGCGCGCGGCCCATCGCGTAGGCCGCCGCGTTGGTGCCGCCGGCCCCCGGCCGGTTCTCGACGACCAGCGGGCGAGGCAGCGTGGTCTTCGCCGCGTCCGCGAGGGCTCGCCCGAAGACGTCGGCGCCGCCACCGGGCGCGAAGCCCACGACGAGGGTGATGGGACGGGCCGGGAACGTCTCCTGGGCCAGACCAACCGAGACGCCGGCCAGGAGGGCGAGGATACCCACCGCCACGACGGACGGCCACGAGGTGACCCCGAGCAGACGAGGCATGAGTCGTTCTCCTTTCATCTCGGCCGGCGCGCCTCAGGCCTGCGCCGTTCGACGGCCTTCGGCCTGTGGCGAGACGCGGCGGCCTCTGGTCATGTCGGATCTGTCTTACGCCGACACGGTCTCCGCGGGCGGCCGCGGCCCCCGGCCGGTCGCGGCGCCGGCCGCCCGCACGCGCGACACGAGTGGCCTCAGCAGGACGATCGCGGTCAGACCTACCAGCGTGGCGGCGATCGGCCGGGAGAGAAAGATCATCGGACTGCCGAACGACATCATCAGCGAGCGGCGGAACTCGCCCTCCATGGTGAAGCCGAGGACCATGCCGAGGACGACCGCCGGGATCGGGAAGCCGAAGCGCTGCATGAGGCACCCCACCACGCCGAAGATGAGCGCGTGCACCGCCTCGGCGAGGCTCAGGTTGCCCGCGTAGGCCCCGAGCGTGGACAGGGCGAGCACGCCGGCGACCAGGACCGGCGGGGGCACGATCACCGCGCGCATGCAGAGCCGCTGGAGCGCGATGCCCACCGGCACCATGAGCACCGTGTTGACCAGGAGGAGCGCGGCGAAGAACGTCCAGAGGAGGTCCGCCCGCTGCTGCATCAGGAACGGGCCCGGGCGCACGCCGTGGAGGATCAGCGCGGCCAGGATCACGGCGGCCGAGGCCGACCCGGGCACCCCGAACAGCAGGGTCGGCACCAGCGCCGTCCCCTGGTCCGAGTTGTTGGCCGTCTCCGGCGCCGCCACGCCCTCCATCGAGCCCTTCCCGAACAGCTCCGGGCGCTTGGACCACCGCCGGGCCTCGCCGTAGGCCACGAACGACGAGACCGGCCCCCCCGCCCCAGGGATCATCCCGATGATCATGCCCACCACGCTCCCCACCATCGTGGCCCGCCAGAGGCCGCGCAGCTCCCGCAGCGTGGGGAGCGAGGTGCCGACCTTCCGGTCCACCAGCTCGGGGGCGGTGGCGGGATAGGCGAGCTGGTAGAGCATCTCGCCGATGCCGAAGAAGCCCACGAGCACCGCGCTCAGGTCGAACCCCCCGAGCAGGTCGATCCGGCCGAAGGTGAACCGGGGGGAGCCCGCGATCTGGTCGAGGCCGACCGTCGTGAGGAGGAGACCGAAGGCTCCGGCCGCGACGCCCTTCGCCACGCTCGGCCCCGCGAGGCTCGACATCACCGTGAGCCCGAAGAGCGTCGTGGCGAAGATCTCGGGCGAGCCGAACGCGAGGACGGCGGATCCGAGCGGCACCAGCAGCACCATCAGCACGAGCACGCTCATGAGCCCGCCGACGCAGCCGCAGATCAGCGAGACCCCGAGGGCCTTGGCGCCGTGCCCCTGGAGCGTGAGCGCGTAGCCGTCGGCGATGCAGGCGGCGCTCGACGGGGCGCCGGGCACGCGGATCAGGATCGACGGGATCGATCCTCCGTAGTTGGCGCCCGTCCACACGCCGGCGAGCAGCATCAGCGCGAGGCCGGTGTCCATTCCGTAGGTGAACGGCAGCAGCACCGCCATCGAGAACGGCCCGCTCACCCCGGGGAGGGCGCCCCCGATCATTCCCCAGGTCAGACCGATCAGCATCGCCACCAGGCTGTCCGGGCGCAGCGCGACCGCGAAGCCGGCGCCGAGCGATTGCCAATCCATTCGCTAGAAGCCCCGGAGGAGCGGCTCGAGGGGGCCGGGCGGGAGCGGCACGCGCATCGCCACCGCGAAGAGGACGTAGAGGACGGCGGGGACCCCGACAACCGTCAGCACGAACGCGCGGGGCGCGACGCGTCCCTGGATCAGGAGCAGCGCCGCGAGATAGGGTGGCGTCGCGAGGAGATAGCCCGCCGGCTCGAGCACCGCGAGGTAGGCGGCGGTGAGCCCGATGGCCCCGAAGAGTGGACGTAGCGCCAGTGCGCCTCGCGCCTCGGCGTCCCCCTCCGGCGCGATGGCCGACCGAGCACGTCCTGGCGCGACTCCGAGCGCCACGCCGCAGGCCAGCATGACGAGCCCGAGCAGCGCCGGGAAGCCGCGGGGTCCGACCGGATCCGCCGCGGTCGCCGGCGGCAGTCCGAAGGCGAGGACGAGCACGCCGAGGCCCAGGCCGACCAGGACCAGGGCGACCGCGCGATCGACCCACACCGGGTCGGCTCTCACGCCTCCGACTCTAGCAGATTCACCAGCGGGCGGGCGCACGTGGGCCCCTCGACGCGAGCCGGCCAGCTCCACCCGGCGCGGCCACCGCCCTGCCCCGTCACCGCGGGCACGAAGCTCACCCGCGATCGCGCGTCGGACCGGCCCGGAGCCTCCCCGGGATCGCTCGCGTCAAGTCGCGGCCCGCCGCCCGGGAAGCGGCGCTCAGTCCAGAAGCACCCGCGGCAGCCAGAGTGACAGCTCGGGCAGGTACGTGACGAGCAGCAGCACGATCAGCATCGGCACGTAGAACACCAAGATGCTCCGCGACACGGCCTCCATCGTCACCTTGCCGATCGCGCACCCCACGGCCAGCGTGGGTCCGACCGGCGGCGTGAGTAGTCCGATCCCGAGGTTCAGGATCATGATGATCCCGAAGTGCACCGGGTCGATGCCGAACTTCGTGACGATCGGCAGGAAGATCGGCGTGCAGATCAGGAGCATGGGCGCCAGATCCATGAAGGTGCCGAGGAACAGGAGGAGCACGTTGATCAGGAGCAGGAGCGTGTACTTGTCATCGGCGATCGCGAGGAAGACCTCGCTCGCCTTCGCCGGCACCCGCATCAGCGCCATCATGTAGCCGAACGCGACCGAGAAGCCGATCATGATCATGACCATGCCCACCGTCCGGACGACCCGGCCCAGCAACTTCGGCAGATCGCTCCACTTGTAGTCGCGGTAGATGAACATGGTGACGAGGAAGGCGTACAGGCAGGCGACGGCGGCGGACTCCGTCGGGGTGAAGATCCCGCTCAGGATGCCACCCAGGATGATGATGACGGTCAGCATGCCCCAGAAGGCGTCGACGGCGATCTTCACGGCGCGGCGGAACGGGATGACCTCGCCCCGGGGGAAGTTCTGCCGCCTGGCGATGATGAGGCACAGCACCATCAGGGACAGACCGAGCAGGACGCCGGGGATCACGCCGGCGATGAAGAGGTGCGCGATCGAGATGGACCCGCCCGCCGCGAGGGAGTAGATCACGGCGTTGTGGGACGGCGGGATCAGGAGCGGCTGCAGCGAGCCGGCGATCGTGACGTTGACGGCGAACAGGCGCGGGTAGCCGTTCCGGATCATCTGGGGAATCATCACGGAGCCGATCGACGCGGTGTCGGCGACCGACGACCCCGAGATGCAGCCGAAGAAGGTCGACGCCAGGATGTTGACCAGGGCGAGCCCGCCGCGGATGAATCCGACGAAGATCCGGGCGAGGTTGACCAGCCGCTCCGCCATGCCTCCCTCGGCCATGATCGCGCCGGCGAGGATGAAGAACGGGATGGCCAGCAGCGCGAAGTCGTCGGTGCCGTCGGACACCTTCAGCATCACCGCCTCGAGCGGGATGTCGATCCAGATCGCTCCGAGGATCGCGGCGAGGCCCAGAGAGTAGGCGACCGGCACGCCGAGGGCGCAGAAGACCGTGAAGCCGCCGACCAGAACGAGGACGTCCATGCCGCGCTACTCGGTCGAGACCGCCGCCACGGCACCCTCGTCGGGCTGCTCGAAGAACCGTCCCGTCCACAGCCGCTCGACCACGAACAGCGCGACGATCATCCCGCCCACGGGAACCGGGAGATACGACATCCCGGTCGACACGAACTGGAAGTCCGCGATGACCTGGAACCAGGTGGTCCGCACGAGCTTCACGCCCCAGTGGAGCATGAAGAGGCTGACAACCATCATGCAGACCTCGACGATCCAGCCGAGCGCGCGGCGCCGCCCTTCGGACAGGAGGCTCGGCAGCACCCCGACCCCGATGTGCAGGCCCTCCCGGTAGCACACCGCGGCCGAGACGAACGAGAACCAGATCATGAGGAGCACGGCCATGGGCTCCGGCCACGACGACCCGTAGTTCAGGACGTAGCGCGTGAACACCCCCCACGGGATGATCACGGTGATGACCACCAGGCACGTCGCGGCCACGACCAGACACGCGCGCTGGAGGGCATCCATGGCGCGAACGTAGCGTTCCCGCATCGCTATCTCCCGCAGGCAAGGGAGAGGCCGGCCTGGCGTCCCGGCGGCGTCGGCCGGCCTCTCGAGCGCGAGTGCCGAGCCCTACTTGACGTCCTGGATGCGAGCGATCAGCTCGGTGTGAGCCTTACCGTACTTCTCCCAGACGGGCTTGACGGCGTCCTGGAGCGCCTTCTTGTCGTCGACCTTGACGATTTCGACGCCCGCCTCGCGGATCTGCTTGATCGACTTCTCCTCCATCTCGTACCAGAGTTTCCGCTGCTCCTGCTGCGCCTCCTTGGAGAGCTTCGCGATCAGCGTCCGGTCCTCCGGGGAGAGGGTGCTCCACGTCTTCTTCGAGAAGACGAGGATCTCCGGGATCATCAGGTGCTCGGTGAGGGAATAGTACTTGGCGTAGCGGTAGTGCTGGCCGCTGGCGTAGGTGGGGTAGTTGTTCTCGGCGCCGTCGACGACACCGGTCTGGAGGGCGTTGATGAGCTGGTCGAAGCCCATCGAGACCCCGTTGCCGCCGAGGGCGTTCATGGTGTCGACGAACAGCGGGTTCCCCATCATGCGGATCTTCAGGCCCTTGAGGTCGGCCATGGACCGGATGGGGCGCTTGCTGTTGTAGACGCTCCGCGTGCCGGCGTTCATCCAGCACAGCCCGATGAGCCCGGCGGTCGGATGGTCGGAGAGCTTCTTCAGCATCTCGTCGCCGATCGGCCCGTCGATCACCTTCTCCATGTGCGGCGTGTCCCGGAACATGAACGGCAGGTTGAAGACGTTCATCTCCGGCACGATCTGGCCCATCGGGCCCACGCTGATGCGGGCGATGGCGAGTGCCCCCACCTGGGCCTGCTCGATCATCTCCTTCTCGCCGCCGAGCTGCATCGACGGGAACATCTGGATGCTGAGGCGCCCCTGGGTCGCCTGCTCCAGCTTCTTGCCCATGCGCTCCACCGCCTCGACGGTCGGGTAGCCGAGCGGGTGGACGTCGGTGGCCTTCAGCACCATCTTGCCCTGCGCCCCGGCGGTTCGGACCGGCAGGCCAGCGGTGGCGCCGGCGCCGAGGGTGATCAGGCTCATCTTCAAGACGTCGCGTCTCTTCATGTCGTCTCCTCCCTGGTCGGCTCGCTCAGCGGCGACACCGCCCGAACGGAATCCCGATGCTGCGCCCCTTGGATCGCGGGCCACGCTTGAACGCATCCTGCGTCGGTGCTACAAGTTGTACGATGACCCGATATCCGGGGAATCTAGCATCCGCCCGGAGTCCTGGCAAGCTCTCGCTGCTCCGCCCCATCCGCCCCGCGCGCAACCTGACCGCCGAGGTGGTCGACCGGATCGCCGCCGAGATCGGAAGCGGCCGGATCCCGCCCGGCTCCAGGCTGCCGACGGAGCAGGCGCTTGTGGCGGCGCTCGGCGTCAGCCGGACCGTCGTCCGCGAGGCCGTCGCCGCCCTGCGGGCGGAGGGGCTGGTGATCACGCGCCAGGGGGCGGGCGCGTTCGTGGCCGTCGACCGGAGCCGCGTGCCGTTCCGCATCGACCCCGACGGCCTGAGCTCGATCGACGACGTGCTCCGGGTGATGGAGCTGCGCGCGGCGATCGAGATCCAGGCGGCGACGCTGGCGGCGGAGCGGGTCACACGCGCGGGCCTCCAGCGGATCGAGGAGGCCCTTGCCGCCCTCGAGGCCGCGATCTCCCGCGGGGAGGCCGGCGTCAACGAGGACTTCGCCCTCCACCGGGCGATCTCCCTGGGCACCGGCAACCCGCGGTTCGCGGAGTTCCTCGAGTTCCTCGGGCGGCACGTGATCCCGCGGCAGAGCATCCGGGTGTCCCTCAACACGCCCGCGGAGCAGCGCCGCTATCTGGCCCGCATCCAGCGGGAGCACCGGAAGATCTGCGCGGCCATCCGACAGAGGGACCCGGCGAGCGCCCGCCGGGCCATGCGCACGCACCTCACGCGCAGCCTGGAGCGCTATCGCCGGCTCGCCGAGCGCCGAACCGCAGGATCGTCGTCCTCGGCCGAGCCGGTCGGTCGGCCGTCCCACCCCCGACCGGCCGTGGCTCCGAAGGTTCGCGCCCGCTCCGCCCCGGACACGCCGCCCGCCACCCGCTGAGCGCTCGCCGGGCTCCCGCGGCACCAGCCTCGACCGCCGCCACCGGTCCGTCGCGAAGATCCCGCGGGAACCCGTGCGTGCACCGCGCCACCAGGGACCCTTGACACCGCGGGGCCACAGACGAATAATCGCGCCAACTCGAACGTTTTCGCCGCTGCGCCACGTGCGAGCCGGCGACAATCGAGTGGCATCGGGCCCGGCGACATCTGGAGGGAGACCCTGGCGACGCTTCAGGCAAACCGGAGCGAGACGTACCAGAACGGCCTGCTGATGGGTCGCCCGGCCGCGGCGATGCGGCGCGGCCAGCCCTCGGCGCATCGCCGCGAGGCGAGACTCGCCTACTGGATCCTGAGCCCGACCCTCCTGGTCATCCTGTTCTGCGTCGGGTACCCGTTCTTCGCCGCCATCGTCCTGTCCCTCCACAGCAAGATGGTCGGCTCGCCGGCCCGGTTCGTCGCCTTCGCGAACTACGTCGAGCTGTTCGGCGACGAGGTGTTCCTGCGCACCGCCTGGAACAGCGTCGTCTACACCGGGGTGGGCGTCGCCATCAAGTTCGTCATCGGGCTGACGATGGCCCTCATCCTCGACCAGGAGCGCCGCTTCAACAACTTCTTCCGCACGCTCCTGTTCGTGCCGTGGGCGGTCCCGGTGGTCATCGTCGCCCTGAACTGGCGCTGGATCTTCGACGACCTCTCCGGCTTTCTCAACAACTTCCTGATCACGTTCCGCATCACGACGGACATCATCTCCTGGCTCTCGGACCCAGCCCTCGCGATGGGATGCGTCATCGCCGTCGTCGTGTGGGCGGGCACGCCCTTCTACGCCATGACCTTCCTCGCCGGCCTCCAGGCGATCCCGAAGGAGCTGTACGAGGCCGCCGAGATCGACGGGGCGTCGGTCGTCCAGCAGTTCTTCTACGTGACCGTGCCGCGTCTCAAGACGATCTTCCTGACAACCGTGATGCTCTCGACGATCTGGACCGCCACCAACCTCCAGTTCGTCCTGGTCCTGACCCGCGGCGGACCGGCGAACCGGACGGAGATCTTCCCGCACCTCGCGTACCAGACCAGCCTGATGGCGCGCCGGCTGGGTATGGGCGCCGCCGTCACGCTGGTCTTCTTCCCGGTCCTGGTCGTCCTCATCATCCTGCTGACGCGGCGGATGCTCCGCCCGGCGGACGAGTAGCGGCGATGCGGTCGATCTCGGGGACGCGACGGCTCCTCAAGTGGACGGGCAACCTCCTGCTGGTCGTGATGCTGATCTGGACGCTGGTGCCGTTCTACTGGATGGTGGCGACGTCCCTCAAGAAGGACAAGGAGATCTACGGCTTCGAGGCGACGCTGATCCCGCGCCAGCCCACGCTCGACGCCTACCACCGGGTCCTCACCAAGACGCCCTTCGTCAAGTACGTGCGGAACTCCACGATCATCGCGGTCACCACGACGCTCGCGTCCCTGGTCTTCGGGTGTCTGGGCGCTTACGCCCTCGCCCGGCTTCGCTTCCCCGGCCGGGCGCTGATCGCCCGCGGTCTCGTCTTCACGTACCTGGTGCCGCCCGCGCTCCTCTTCATCCCGCTCTTCGCCGTCATGTCGGTCCTCCGACTGACCGACACGCACGAGGGCCTCATCCTGGCCTACCTCGGGTTCACGGTGCCGTTCAGCACCTGGCTCCTCATGGGGTACTTCCGGTCGGTGCCGGTGGAGCTGGAAGAGGCGGCCCAGGTGGACGGCTGCTCGCGCATGGGAACCCTCATCCGGATCATCCTGCCGATGTCGCTCCCGGCGCTGGCGGTGGTCGCGTTCTTCTCGTTCACCCAGTCCTGGAACGAGTTCCTCTACGCGAACGTGTTCGTGAACAGCGTCGAGGTCCGGACGATCACCACCGGCCTCACCCTGTTCATCGTCGAGGACGTCTTCTTCTGGGGGCCGATGATGGCGGCGTCGTTCCTCTCCACGATTCCTCCGGTGGCGCTCTACCTCGTCTTCCAGCGCTGGGTGGTGAAGGGGCTCACGCTGGGCGGAGTGAAGGGCTAGCGCCGGACCGTCCACACACAGCCGGGCAAAGGAGAACAGCACGATGGCAGCACGGGTATCGCGACGACAGGTCCTGAAGGCGGCGGCCGCGACCGGCATCGCCACGACGAGCCCGTGGTGGCTGGTCAACAAGAGCCACGCCCAGCGGGCGAAGAAGATCGTATTCTGGCACATCCCGAACTTCACGCCCAAGGCGGACGACCTCCAGAAGGAGCAGGTCTACGAGTTCGCCAAGCAGGCCGGGGTCAAGGAGAACGAGGTCGAGTACGCGGTCGTCGCCAACGAGCAGATGCAGGCCAAGCTGGCGGCCTCCATCGAGGCCGGCAACCCGCCGGACGTGACGCGCCTCTACGAGTCGAACGTCCAGTTCTACGCCGCCGGGGGCCATCTTCTGGACGTGACCGACGTCGTCGACAAGATGCGGAAGGAGCCCAAGGGCATCTTCGAATCGGCCCTGGTCTCGGTCATCTACAAGGGTCGCGCGATGGGCGCGCCGCTCGCGGTCAACCCGTGGCCGATGCACGCGCGGATCGATCTCCTCGAGCAGGCCAAGGTGGACTACCCGAAGACGTGGGACGAGTTCATCGAGACGTCGAAGAAGATCCAGTCGCCGCCCCGGCTGTTCGCGTTCGGCATGTGTCTCGGCCTCGTCGAGGACACCACCGACAACCTGATGAACATCCTCTGGTGCTACGGCGGCAAAACGGTCGAGGCCGACAACAAGACGGTTGTCTTCAACTCAGCCGAGAACGTGGCGGGCGTGAAGGTCGTCGAGGCGATGTTCAAGACGCACAAGATCATCCCGCCCGGCACGATCTCCTGGGACAACTCCGGGAACAACAAGGCGTACCAGTCCAAGCAGGCGGCCTTCGTCATGAACCCCACGTCCGTGTACGCCTACCTCGACGGCAACGACAAGGACCTCCAGAAGGCCACCGGGCTCTTCCCGGTCCCGGCCGGGCCCAAGGGGACCGTGAACCAGATCGACACCTGGGCGTTGGCCGCCTTCAAGAAGACCCCCTACCCCGACCTGGCCAAGGGGCTGATCGACTACCTCATGCAGCCCCAGAACTACGACAAGATCATCCAGTCCACGGGCGGCCGCTGGGTGCCGGTCTACAAGCGCCTGTTCGACAGCCCGTTCTGGAGGGAGAAGCCCGCCTTCAAGCACTTCATCCAGATGGCGGAGACGGGGGTGCCCGTGAGCTACGCGGGGGCGCCGACGCCGGCGGCGGGCGAGGTGCTGAATACGCAGGTCATCCCGAAGATGATCCAGCGGGTCCTGGTCGAGAACTGGGCCGCCGAGAAGGCCGTCGAGGAGTGCCACAAGAAGATCGCGGAGATCTACGACCGGCACAACAAGGGCTAGGGCGCCCGCGACGGCGCGCGTTTCCTGCGAGAAGGGGGAGCCCCGCGGCTCCCCCTTCGAGCGTCTACCGCGCGCGGGGGCGATCGATCAGAACACGGCGAGCGGATTGGCCGGCGAGCCCGTGCCGCCGACCACCGGGAGCGGCGCGATCACCAGCATGAACTCGTCGCGGCCTTCCTCCTGGCACGCGCGGGCGAGCGGCTCCAGGAGCGCGTTGTCGAGGAGCGGCATCCCGTAGGCGAAGAGCGCCGCGTGCACCGACCACGGGATGTCGTAGCCGATGGGCAGGTGGTCGAGCATGTCCCACACGAGGAGCGCCACGTCGTGGTCCCGGAGAAAGGGCAAGCACGACACGTGGAGCCCCGGGCGGGCGACGGGGCCGCCGCCGAACGGACGGCCGTAGGGCGTCTCCGGGTTCGCCGCCTGCCAGGCCTCGCGCCCGGAGTAGACGACGACCGCGTCGCCCGGCTCGAGGGTGAGGCCGCGGGCCGCCAGGATCTCCTCGAGCTCCCAGCCGTGGACCGGGCGGTCGTGCGTCACCGAGGGCAGGCCGCGGTGCCGCGGCACGTCCAGGAGCACGCCCCGCGTCAGGATGCCCTCGCTCCAGTGCTCCACCGATCCGAACGTCGCCCCGTCGAAGGTGATCTCCCGCTTCGGGTCCCGGCCGTTCCACATCGCGCGGTCGTCCCACGTGTGGCAGAGCGCGTCGAGATGGGTCGAGGCGACGCCGTGGTAGAAAATGCCGTAGAAGTCGGCGGCGAATCCGCCCGTCCCCCGCGGCACCGTCCTCATGAAGTGCTGGGCCGGGAAGGCGTTGTTGATCCCGGGCTCCTTGGGGAACGGGCGCGACAGCGACACGCTGCGGCCCGTCCTGACCAGCCGCGCCGCGGCCGCGCGCTTGGCGGGCGTGATCAGGTTGATCGTGCCCCGCTGGTCGTCCTGGCCCCATCGGCCCCAGTTGCTCCGCTCCCGGATCCAGCCGCGCACCTCGGTCTCGCTCGGCAGCCGTCGTTCGGTCATCGTCACCTCATCGCGTTGGCGTTCAGTGGCTCGCGCCCCCTGCCCGGTCGCCTCGCCCTGCCGGCCGCCGCCGGGGGCTCCTGGGCGGCGACGTGGAACTTCACCCGGTCGATACGATAGCAGCGCTCGCTTCGCGAGACCGGCACACCGTCCTTCGAGTACGCCGTCGCCCGGCTGGCGACGACCAGGACCCCCGAGGTGATCCCGAGCGCCCGGGCGACCTCCGGCGCGCTGGGCAGGATCTCGATCTCCCAGTCCAGCCGGCCGAGGCGGACCCTGGCCCGATCGCGCAGCACCTCCAGCAAGGGATCCCCGACCTCCTCCGGCTTGAAGCGAGCGGCGAGCGGCGTCGGCACCCAGGCGCGGTCGTGCGCGATGACCTGGCCGTCGACCAGCCGCAGGAGCTCCACCACCGCCACGCGGCTCCGCCGGCGCAGCCGGAGCCGCTCGCGGACGGGGTCGGGCGCCTCGGTGGCGGGCTCGTAGCGCAGCACGCGGGTCTCGAGCTCGAGCCCCTGCCGGCGGAGATCCTCCTCCAGCGTGTAGAGCGGCGCGAGGAGCCGGCTGATCTTGGGGGGGCTGACGCTCGTCCCTCGCCCCCGCTGCCGCGACACGAGCCCGCTCCGCTCGAGGACCCCGAGGGCGCGCCGGAGGGTCAGCCGGCTCACGCCGAATCGCCGCGCGAGCTGCTGCTCGGTTGCCAGGATGGTGTTCGGCGCCGCCGCCGCGATCTCCGCCCGCAGCGCCTCCATGACCGCGAGGTACCGCGGGGCTCGCCCGGATCGCGAGCCGGCGTCCGCCGTCACGGCCCCGTCTCCGCCGCCCGCCCGCCGCCTCGCGTCACGCCGGGCGCCGCCAGAGCGCGTCGCTGGCCCGCTGCGCCCCCTCGCCGAGCGCCGAGAGCTTCGCCCAGGCGATCCGGGGATCGACCCAGTCGTTGTCGGCGAACGTGCCGAACCCGCAATCGGTCCCGGCGATGACGTTCTCGCGCCCCACGACCTCCGCGTAGCGCACGATCCGGTCGGCCACGAGCTCCGGGTGCTCGATGAAGTTGGTCGTGGAGTCGATGACACCCGGGACGAGCACCTTCCCGGCCGGCAGCCCGATCTCCTTCCAGATCTTCCACTCGTGCTCGTGACGCGGGTTGGCGCCCTCGAACGAGATCCCGGCCGGCCGGGCCCGCAGGACGAGGTCGACGATGTCCCGGAAAGGGACGTCCAGGTGGTGCGGGCCCTCGTAGTTCCCCCAGCAGAGGTGGAGCCGCATCCGCTCGGGCGGGATCGCCCGGGTGGCCTCGTTGAGGACCTCGACGTGCAGCGCGACGATCTTCCGGAAGTCCTCGAGGCTCATGTCGTTGAACCGGTTGTGGCGGCTCATCGCCAGGTCCGGACAGTCCAGCTGGAGCACGAACCCGGCCGCGTGGATCGCCTCGTACTCGTCCCGCATGACGCGCGCGATCGCCTCCAGGTACGTCTCGCGGCTCGGGTAGTACTCGTTGGCCATGAAGATCGAGACCACCCCGGGCGACGCGGCGGTCATGAACACCTCCTCCGCTCCGGCCCCGCTCGCGGCCGCCTTCAGCGTGTCGATGTCCCGCTTCACGGCCGCGAAGTCCCGCCAGGCGATGGGCCCGTCACAGACCGGGCGCTGGAAGCTCGACCGGGTGTTCCCGGTTCGGCGCGCCACGTACTCCGGGAAGTCCTGCGCCTCGGCCCAGGTGGTCGTGACGCGGCTCTGGCCCCCGAACCCCGTCACGCGGGACTTGATGTACGTGGCGTATCCGGGCTTGCCCTGCTCCCCGTCGTTGACGACGGCGATCCCCGCGTCCACCTGACGCCGCACGGCGTCCGCCACGGCCGCTCGCACCGCGTCGTCGAGCGCCCCGCCGTCCACGGGCTCGCCGGCGTCGTCGCGCCGGAGCAGCTCGACCAGCTCGGCCGGCCGGGGCAGGCTTCCGGTGTGGGTCGTGAGGATCCGGTCCGTGCTCCGCCTCATTCGTCGTCCTCCCAGGAGGTTCGGTCGTCGTGCCCGTTCATTCTTCGATCGCACCGATCACCGCAGGCGGGGGTCCATCGCGTCGCGCACCGCGTCTCCCAGGAGGTTGAACGCGAACACCCCCAGGCTGATCGCGATGCCGGGCGCCAGCGGAAGCCACGGCGCCGCCTCGGCATACTGGCCCGCGAAGTCCCGCAGCATGACCCCCCAGGCCGGGGTCGGCTCGACCACGCCCAGCCCAAGGAAGCTCAGGCTCGCCTCCAGCACGATCACCTCGGCGAGGAATGCCGTGAGCATCACCACGTACGGCGCGGCCACGTTCGGCGCCACGTGGCGGCCGATGACCCGCAGGGCGCCGACCCCCGTGCTGTGCGCGGCCTCGATGTACGGCATCTGCCGGATCGCCAGCGCGCTCGCCCGCACCACGCGTGTCGCCCGCGGCAGCATGGGCACGATGATGGCCAGAATGACCTGGAGCGTCCCGGCGCCGAGCACGGCCACCACGGCGATGGCCAGGATGATCAGCGGGAAGGACAAGAGGATGTCGATCACGCGCTGCACGATCAGGTCGACCCGCCCGCCGACGTAGGCGGTCGTCACCCCGACCAGGGACCCGAGCGTCGCGCTGACGATCGACGACACCAGGCCGACGAAGAGCGCCGTGCGAGCGCCGAAGATGAGACGGCTCAGCACGTCGCGACCGAACTGGTCGGTCCCCAGGAGGTGCGCGCCACTCGGCGGGCGCACCACCATGCTGTAGTTGGTCTCCAGCGGGTCGTAGGGCGCGAGCCACGGGGCGAACGCGGCGGCGGCCAGCATGGCGCCGAGGACGACGGCGCCGAACGCGCCGAGCGGATACGCGCGGACGAGTCGCCACGCGCGCGCGCCTCGCGCCGGCACGGGGCCGGCGGCGCCTGCTAGCGATACCGGATGCGGGGATCGAGCCACGCGTAGCACAGGTCGACCACGAGGTTCATCACCACGAAGGCCGACGCCGAGAGCATGACGAGCGCCTGGGTCAGCGTGTAGTCGCGCCGGGTCACCGCCTCCAGGAGCAGCTTGCCGAGGCCGTTCAGGTTGAACACCTGCTCCGTGACGACCAGGCCGCCGAGGATCACGGCCGACTCCAGTCCGACGACGGTGATCACCGGCAAGAGCGCGTTCCGCACCGCGTGGCGCCGCACCACTGCCTGCTCGGCGAGGCCCTTCGCCCGCGCGGTTCGGATGTAGTCGTCGCCCAGGACGTCGAGGAGCGCGGACCGCATCATGCGCGCGGCCAGGGCCGCGCTGCGAAACCCGACCACGAGCGCCGGCCAGATGAGCTGGCTCAGGTTCGCGACCGGGTCCTCCCAGATCGAGGTGAAGGTCAGCGGCGGGCTCCAGCGGAACACGCGCAGGAGCAGGAGCACGAGCATGACCCCGACCCAGAAGGACGGCATGGAGAGCCCCGAGAGCGTGAACACGCGCAGGAGATAGTCGAGCCACGTCGCGCGACGCACCGCCGCCAGGATGCCGAGCGGGATCGCGACGGCCGCGGCCAGGAGCGTCGCCAGGATCGTCAGCTCGAGGCTCAGGCTGAGCCGGATCCGGATCTCCTGCGCCACCGGGCGCCCCGTCCACATGGAGAGGCCGAAATCGCCGCGGCCAAGGCCCCACATCCAGTCCAGGTACTGCCGCCAGAGGGCCTGGTCCAGCCCGAGCCGAATCCGCTCCGCCCGGAGCACGTCGTCGGCCACCCGGCCCCCCTCCCCGGCCAGGCGAAGGAGCACGACGTCGCCGGGAAGGACCCGGAGCAGCAGGAAGACGATGGTCGCGACGCCGAGCAACGTGGGGACCATCAGGAGGAGCCGCTTCAGCACGTAGGTCCGCATCTCAGACGGCCGCCGCTCAGGTGACGGGGAAGAGCGCGCACTCCCCGGGCGCGGCCGCGTCACGGTGAGCGCGGCCGTCCCGGAGAGTCACGCGCCGGCCACCACCCGGCTGCGCGCTAGCGCGCGAGCCAGACGGTCCCGAGGTCCTGGTTGAGGTAGTGCGACGGTGTCACCTTCCAGCCCTTCACGTGGTCCCAGTGCGCCACCGCCCGCACCTGGCCGAGGATGATCACCTGGTGCGCCATCTCGCCGAGGAGCCGGCGCTCGAACTCCCAGACGAGCTGCTTGCGGCGCTCGACATTCTGCTCGCGGCTCTGGCGCTCGAAGAGCTCGTCGAGCGTGGGATCCGAGTACTTCGCGTAGTTGATCGGCGTCTTGTCCGACGACAGGTACTTCGTCAGCTGGAGGTCCGGCTCGTCGGCGAAATCGCACGAGAAGTCGACCGACGCCTCGTAGTCCCCGGACCGGAGCGCGGTGAAGTACGGCCCGGTCTCCAGCACCCGGTGGTTGGCGTTGACCCCGATCTTGCGCCACTGGTCGATGACGTACACGCCGACCCGCTGGGCGCCGGTGATGGAGCGGTTCGTGAACGCGAACGAGAACGAGTCGGGGACCCCGGCCTCCTTCAGGAGCTTCTTCGCCTCGGTGCGGCTCTTCTCGATGTCCGGCCAGTAGCCGGGCACCTTCTCCAGCTCCGCCGGCGGCATGGCATAGGGCGCGCCGGGCTGGCTGATGCCGGCCACCGTGCCGTACTCGGTGAAGTCGTTCAGGACGCGCGCCGCCTCCCGGCGGTCCAGGGCGAGGCTGAGGGCGCGGCGGACCCGCGGGTCGTCGAACGGCTTCTTCTCGTG
The DNA here is from genome assembly GCA_963812945.1 of uncultured Candidatus Rokubacteria bacterium. Lineage (GTDB taxonomy): Bacteria > Methylomirabilota > Methylomirabilia > Rokubacteriales > DASRDR01 > DASRDR01. The sequence goes on from CAWEXD010000008.1 coordinate 2,653,723, forward strand.
GTTGAACGCGATCGTGAGCACGCACGTCCAGTTGCTCTTCTGGATGACCAGCTTGTCGCCCATGGCCTGCTTCAGGCTGGCCTGGTCGAGCACCGGCGTCGCGCCGACAAAGTCCACGGAGACGCGTCCCCCGCGAAGGGCGGCGACCCGCGCGGCCCCGTCGGGGATGAAGAGCGCCCGGAACCCGTCGAGGTAGGGCAGTCCCTTCATGAAGTAGTCGGGGTTCTTCTTGCCGGTGACGTGCGACCCGGGCACGTACTCGCCGAACTTGAACGGCCCGGTGCCCATGACGTTCTTCTTGAACCAGTGCGGGTCCTTCTCGAGCAGGTCGGCCTTGTAGACGTAGTTCCACGGCGAGGCCAGAAACGTCAGCATGGCCGGCTGCGCGCGCTTCAATCGGACGCGCACCGTGCGGGGATTCGGCGCCTCCACCGCCTCGACCTGCGCGTAGACGGCCCGCCGGGGGCTGGTCACGCCGGTCGGCGGGGAGATGACGTGGTCGAGGCTCGCCTTGACGTCGCGGGACGTGAGCGCGGAGCCGTCGTGGAACTTTACGCCGTCCCGGAGCCTGAACTCGTAGACGCGGCCGTCCGGCGACACGGTCCAGGACTCGGCCAGGTCGGGCACGATCTTCGGGTACTCGAACGGGTCGAACCGCACGAGCAAGCTGTAGAAGGGCGCCGTCGTGTGGGGGACAGCGAAGGTCGCCTCCTGGTGGGCGTCGAAGGAGGGCGGCTCGGCCAGGACCGAGTACAGGAGCTCGCCCCCGGGCCGCGGCGTCTCCTGCGCGCGAGCCGTCCCGTCCAGGAGCCACACCCCGAGCGAGGTGACCAGGACGGCCAGTCCCAGAACGGCCAGGACTCTCTTCATCGGGTCCTCCTTGGGTTGGCTTGGGTGTTGAGCTTGGCTTGGGCTTGAGTCAGGCGCCCGTCCACCTGGCCGGCGGCCGGCGGGGCTCGCCGGGCCCGGTCTCCGGGTCGCGTCCCTCCTAGTTGTCGGTGTACGACGGCTTCCGCTTCTCGAGGAAGGCGCGGATGCCCTCCTTGGCGTCCTTGGTGACCGTCAGGTCCGCGCTCTTCGCCTGCGAGAGCTTGTAGGCCTCGGTCCAGTTCATCGTCTCCGACGCGTTGTTGCAGAGCTTGTTGGCCTTCAGCGCCGCCAGGCTCTTGCCCGCGATGACCACCGCCAGCTCCATCGCCTTGGGCATCACCTGGTCCTTCGGCACGATGTAGTTGAAGAAGCCCGTGTTCTCCTGCATCTCGTCCGCCATGAACCGCCGGCCCGTGTAGATCATCTCGCGGATGCGGCCCGACGGCATGTTCAGCCGCGTGAAGAACGAGCCCCCGCCCGCCAGCACCCCCCGGTCGATCTCCGGGCACGCGAAGAACGCGTCCTTGGAAGCCACGCGCAGGTCGCAGAACGCGGCGAGCACCAGGCCGACCCCCACGGCGTGGCTGTTGATCGCGCCGATGACGGGGCGGTCCAGGTTGTAGAAGCGCGGCAGGCACTCGTTGATCATGGCGTACCGCGCCATACGGCTCGCGTGGTCGAGAGGCAGGAAGTCCCGCACGTCCGCGCCCCCGCACCACGCCCGGGAGCCTGGCGGCGAGGTGAGCACGACGACCCGCGTCTCGTCCGTCGACTCGATGATCTCGCAGAGATCCCGGATGTCCGGGTACACGTCGAACGAGACGGCGTTCACCGGCGGCCGATCGAAGGTGACGGTGGTGATGCCCCGGCTGTCGGTCTCCATCCGGAAAAACTTGAGCTTCTTGCTGGCCATCTCGGAACCTGCCCTCCGTCTATCGCGTGGTGGGGTGTCGGCGCGCGGCCCGCGACGCCTCCGCCGGGACCCGGTGTCGGCTCGTGACCCGCCCCGGCGAGGCCCGGCGAGACGTCACCGCGGACGATAGGAGGTCTTTACACCCTTGTCAATACCAGGATTGACAGGTCCGCGCCTTTTCTCTACGATCCCCGCGGATCACGGGCGGGCGGCGCGCCGACCACACGCGCTCGACCCGGGCCGGCGAGTCCGGAGGACTCTCACGATGACGGGAGGCGCCCCGCGCCCCTTCGACGGGATTCGCATCCTGGACCTGACCCACGTCCTGGCCGGTCCCTTCTGCACGTACCAGCTCGCCGTGCTGGGGGCCGAGACGATCAAGATCGAGGAGCCCGGCACGGGCGACATCGCCCGCCAGACGGGGGCCGACAAGGCGCTCAACCGGCAGCTCATGGGCACCGGCTACCTGACCCAGGGCGCCAACAAGCGGTGTCTCACCCTCGACCTGAAGGACCCGCGTGGCCGGGAGATCCTGAAGCGCCTGGTCGCCGGGGCCGACGTCCTCGTGGAGAACTTCCGGGCGGGGGCCATGGCCGCGCTGGGCCTCGGCTACGAGGACCTCCGCGCGATCAACCCGAGGCTCGTCTATTGCTCCATGACCGGCTTCGGCCAGGAAGGGCCCAAGGCCCAGCACAACGCCTACGACTGCGTCATCCAGGCCATCTCGGGCCTCATGAGCACGACCGGCTGGCCGGCGATGCCGCCGCTCAAGACGGGCGCCCCGGTCATCGACTACGCGAGCGGTCTGAGCGCCGCGTTCGCGATCTCCTGCGCCCTGTTCCAGCGCGAGCGTACGGGGCGGGGGCAGCGCGTCGACTGCGCGATGCTCGACGCGGCCCTCATGCTGATGAGCTCGCAGGTCACGGCGTACCTGTGGAGCGGCGTGGCGCCGAAGCCCCGCGGCAACGACCTCGAGTACGCGGGCGTGAGCGCCTACGAGACCAAGGACGGCGTCCTCATGCTCGGGTCGTTCCGGGAGGGCCAGCACCGGCGGCTCTGGACGGCGCTCGGGCGACCGGACCTGGCGGCGCTCTGGACGGTGCAGGACCAGGAAGAGCACCGGGAGGTCATGGCCGCCGCGCTCCGCGAGGCCATGCTCACGCGGACCGCGGCGGAATGGGAGGAGTTCCTGGCCGGCATCCACGTCCCCGCCGCCCGTGTCCGGAACCTCGCCGAGACGCTCTCGCTCGAGCAGCTCACGCGCCGCAACCTGCTGCATCGCTTCGAGACGGTCCCCGGCCTCGAGCGGCCGGTCACCGTGCCGGTGGCCGCGTTCCGGTTCGCCGACGGCGGCCCTTCCGTGGACACGCCGCCCCGGGCGCTCGGCGCCGATACCGACGCGGTCCTCGCGGAGCTGGGGCTCACGAGGGCGGAGATCGGCGCGCTGCGCGAGGCCCACGTCGTCTGACGGACCTACCGCGCGGAAGACGCCCGCGAGCTCCTGGCCGGCGCCCGGCTGGACGCCGACGCCCTCGTCCCCCGGGGGGACGGCGAGTTCATGAGCGTCTTCGTCCGGGCCCGGAAGCCGGCCGCGTGAACCGCCTCTCGAATGAGGCCGGCGTACCCGTCGGCGGCGCGCTCGGGTGAGAATCGCCGCGCGATCGTCCGTCTGGCCTGCCGGCCAAGCGCTCTGAGCCGGCCCGGATTGCCGAGGGCCGCCAAGGCCGCGTGCGCCAGGCCGCCGACGTCGTCCGGATCGAACAGCAGGCCATCGTGCCCGTGGGTGATCACCTCGGGGATGAAGCACCGATTGGAGGCCAGGATCGGGACCGCCGCGGCCATCGCGTCGAAGACCGCCCAGTTGCCCGCCCCTTCGAAGATCGGAAACACGATCAGATCCATCGCCTGGAGGTACCGGGTGAATTCGCCGTGCGGCGCGAACGGCTTGAAGGTGATCGCGCCTTCGCCCAGGCGCTCGGTCTCGAGGACATGCTGCTTGAACGACTTGTCGCCCAGGTACGTCGTCTCGTTGCCGTAGAGGGTCCCCTCGTCGCCCAGGGCCAGGAACTGGACGTCGGGGCGGGCCCGGCGAATCGCCTTGGCCATCCTCACGAACACGTCGAAGCCGCGGACCGCCTCGAGCGTCCGGCCCGCGAATCCGACCACCGGCCCCGATCCTGGCAGGCCAAGATCCCGCCGGAGCGCGGCCGTGTCGCTCACGAGCGCCGGGAGGCCGAAGCCCTCCGGCTGGACACGAACCTTCTGCCGCAGCTCCGCGGGGAACAGGTCCTTGGCATGCTGCGACGGGACGAGGCACAGATCCGACTGCAGGACGCTGGCGTGGATCAGGGCCCGCAGCGAGACATCCATCAGGTCCTGGGGAAACTGGGCCGGAAACTCGTCGCGGCAGTACACCGGCAGGTACCCCGGTAGCTCCACGTACGCCAGCACCGGGATGCGGAGCAGCCTCCGGACGAAGAACGTCGTGCCGAACGACGCGTGTCCGACGACCACGTCCACGTCGCCGGCGGCGTGCAACTGGGCCAGCGCCTCGACGACCGCCTTCCCGCACCGGATGCCGTCCTCCACGCACTGCGTGTAGTAGTTGCCCGAGGCGGGGTCGGGCTCCTCGCGGAAGCCGTAGTACGCGATCGGCGGATCGTCCCGCCGCACGGAGTCCGTGAACCGCTCGTCCACGAGGCATGCGCAGTCCCAGCCCTCACGCTGCGACAGCGTGTGGGCGACCCGCGTGAACTGGTTGGGATAGGACGGGTGAACGAAGACCACCTTCATGGTGGCGGGGCCAGCCGCTTCGCCGCCTCGACGAGCGCGGCGGCCTTCGCGCGGTCCCGCAGCGCCAGGGCGGCCGCGACGTCGCGCGGGTCGGAGGCGGCCAGCGCCCCGGCATCCCGAATCCCCGCCGCCTGGAGCTTCCCGGCCTGGGCGCGCGAGAGTCCCTTCACCGCGCTGAGCGGCCGCGACGCCGCCGGGCGACGACCCGGCCTGGGCGGGACGATCACGGTGGGGCCGCCGCGAACGGGGGCGCGGATGGGTCCCGCGATGGTCGCGATGGTCGCGATCGTCGCGATCGTCGGCCGCGTCAGCGTCGGCCGCGTGAACGTGAGGGTGGGACCCACCGTCGCCGTCAGGGTCGGGCGCGTGACGGTCGCCGTCACCGTTGGGGTCGTGACGGTCGGCGTCGGCTCCCGAGCCGCCAGCCAGAACCACATCTCGAAGTTGCCGCCGCGTCGCCCGTCCCCGCTCGGCAGGGAGATCGCGGTCCCCTGGTCGCCTTGCACGCCGAACGTGTCGCCGTCCAGGTACTCCTCGCGGTCCGCTCGTCCCCAGATGAAGTTGCCCTCGAGGGTCAGGCGGGCCAGCACCCGTTCGATCTGACCGTGCGTCTGGGCGAGGACCACGCTCAGCACGCTGTCCGCCAGCCACTGCTGCACGTTGTTCGGCGCCTGCGTGACCGGGGCCCAGAAGATGTCGCTGCCGTCCGAATTGACGCTCGCGGCCAGCGTCGTGGGCTGGAACCCGACGATGCCGAAGTTGCCGACCTTCCATATCTCGCGCTCCGTGCCGGTGATCGGCCACGGCAGGTCCAGCGTGACCCGGCAGACCGGGTTGGGGAGGCCGTTCGGATTCCGCACGCTGTCCTGGAAGGGCGGGCGATCGCACGTGATCCGGAGCCCTCGCGAGAGCTCCTGGGGGTCCACGAGCGAGTCGTTCTCGAGCGGCCGGCCGCTCATGAGCCGGACGCTCCGGATGTGGATGCCCGGCTCGACGCCGCCCGTCCCCCGGCACAGAGTGTCGATCGCCTCCTGCACGGTCCGTACGTCGCCCAGATTGGCGCAGGCGGCGGGATCGTACGAGACGTCCGAGGCCGCGATGGCGGTCAGCGGCGGAAAGAGGTCCCGGCAGTCGAGAGGATTGGCGAACGAGCCCCCGGCGAAGTCCGCCACCGCCAGCAGGCAATAGTGGTGCACGGTGCCATGGCGGCTCTGGAAGACCGGCGCGGGCGGGGAGCCGCCGTTCCTTGGCCACTCGACCTTGCCGGTCAGCGTCCGCGCGGGAATCAGCCAGTAGTCGCCGCTGGCGAACGTCCCGCCGTCGAGCTCGATCTGGACGCCGTCCTCCAGCTCGATCGGAGTGTTCGCGGCGATCGTCCCCCGACCATCCCATCGCCGCAGCGTGGGGTTCGTCCCCGCGGCCAGGCTCAGGTTGCCGGGGTTCAGGATCGTCACCGACGTCCCGGTCACCGTCAGCACCTGGACCAGAACGCCTGGCACCCCCCGGAGCGCGCGCTCCTCGTCGCCGAGCTCGACCCACTTCGCGCCGGCGAAGCCGAGCGCCTCGTCGCGACCGGGGTCCTCGACCACGATGGTGAGGGCGTTGGCGTCGATCGCCTTCACCTTCGAGACGACGCTGCCGTTGTCACGCGACCACTTGAACGTCGTGGGCCCTTGTCCGGTGTCGTGGATCTCGACGCGATAGAGCTGGTTCTCCAGCCGCCGGTATCCCCCGCCCGCCGGGACGAGACAGTCGCTCACGGGAGCGCTGGCCTTGATCTCCTGTGCCCGGAGCCGGCCGGTCGGCGCCGAGGGCTTCGTGAAGGCGTCGCAGCTCTTGCTCTGGATCGGCGCGAGCTTCACCTGCCACACGACGCGCGTGCGCGTCGCCGTGTCGGGTCCGCTCAGCGCGGACTCCCGGAGGAGCGGGAAGTCGTCGCCGTGCTGATCGACCGCCGTCAGGTGCCGCTCCCACACGTCGAGGTAGATGGCCTGGGGCCCGTTCGCGGTCGGAAGCGCGGCGCCGGGGAGATCCGCCTGGCCGGTGTAGAGGGTCCCGTTCGCCTCGTCGTTCTCGCACAGGATCCCGTCGACGTAGATCCGTCCGGCGGCGATGCGGAGGTCCCGGCCGTTCGGCGCGACGGTCACCGCGAAGTTGGCCGGCTGGCTCGGGGCATGCTTGGGCGCCCCACAGGCGCCGATGACATCGCCAGCCGTCGTCCGATCCACGTGCATGCCGATGTCGGTGCTCTCGTTCCACTCGGCATCGAGCAGCACGCGTCCCTGCTGCAGGCGGACGCTGCTGTAGTGGTTGGACGGCCGGTACGTCGAGCGGCTCAGATCCCCGTTCATCGCTGCTCCCGCGTGTGCGGTTCGCGCACCCTATCGATTCGTGAGCGGATCCTGCGGGCCGAAGAACACGCCGGCCTCGAGGCCGAAGCGCAGATACTCGTCGAGCGCCAGCCGGAGGTTGCGCACGCGCTGGGGCGCCTGCAGGAAGTGCCAGGCGCCCATCTCCCCTTCGTCGTCCGCGCCCGTCGCGATCTCGGGTGCGCATGCCGCGGCGAGCATCGCGTAGCCGGGATCGCCGAACGTCGTGGAGGTGAACTGCGGGACCACGGAGGCGGCGCCCGGCTCGGACGTCGGCTGGCACTGAAAGCGACGGGGCGCCTCCGACTCGAGCGGGAGGAAGCTGAAGCGCACGCACCCCGACTGCCGCCGCTCGACCTGGACGCGGCCGACGAAGATGGCATTGCTCGCCTCGAGCGTCCGCGCCTTCGTCCGGCCCAGGACCGTGCATCCGTCGATCGTCAGCGCCAGGGTGTCCACGTCGCCGTCCACGATGCTTTCGACCAGGCGCAGAGACCGCGCCCCCGCGCCGGGCTCGAGATCCCCGCAGATCACCCGCGTGAAAGTGAGCGCCGGCCCGGCGGTGCCCTGGCAGGCGAAAGCCGTCGCCTGCGGGGGGAGCGTACAGTGCGCGACCTCGAGCTCGGCGAGGTTGCCCGGCAGCACGCGCACGCTTCCCTCGAACACCAGGCCGTTCAGCACCAGGCGCCCGGGGGCCGGGCTGTTCGGCGGGGCCGTGCCGGCGACGTCGATGGCGCCCCTCAGGTGCGGCCGCACGGCCGTCGGCGTGACGCGCCCGGTCAGCCGCGCCACCGGCCGCAGAGGATCGCCCGTCTCCTCTTCCGGCCATTGCGCGGCCACGACGACCAGCTGGCTCCCGGCCGGCACCCGGATCCGCGTCGTCGCGGTGTTCAGGTTCTCCTCGTACGTCCTGCTGTCCATCAGGACGATCACGCCGCGCGCGCCGGGCGGCTGCTGATTCCACTCCGTCACCGCGGCGGTCAGCGTGGCCTTGATCTGCGTCTGCCCCGCGGGCGGATTCCGCATGACCCCGACCTGCCAGGTGGTGCCGCCCTTCAGCGCGGCAGCCAGGGAGGCGCGGCGGTCGTACGGCCCTCCGCCCAGGTCGCCGCCGAACCCCTGGGCGAAGCTCACCAGCACCTCCTGGCCCGGCGCGTCGGCGAACACGATGCGGCCCAGCTGCGGGTCGAGCGCGATCTTCCCGGCCGGCGCGTCGTGCGCCCACTGGCCGGCGGTCGCATCCGACAGGTCGCACACGACCACCCGATCGACGGTCTGAACCGCCGACCCGATCCGCACCCGAAGACTGTTCACGTCGTCGGGCGTCCCGTAGTAGCGGGCCAGATCCCGGTGGAGCGTGCGCCGCGTGAGCGGCATCGGGACGTTGAACGGCTCGGCGAGGTGCGTCAGGCCCGTCTCGGTCTCCGGGACGTTGAACAGCGTCCGCCGGCCGCCGAGCGGATCGAAGGTGAAGCGCCGAGCGTCGACGCGACGCGCGGCGACGTCGGTCAGCAGATAGCTCTGCAAGCGCCAGAGGAAGAGCCCGATGTGCGGGACGTTGTACCGGCCGCGCCCGTTGTCCACGTGCCGGACCTCGCCCGTATGCATCGCGGTTTCGAACGGCGTGCCGACGAGTTGCGCCGCGTGCGCGCTCCGGACGTCGACCGTGGCCGGCGCGGCCAGCCGGACGTGATTCACGTGCTGCGTGGTCGCGAGTCGCGCGAAGAACTCGACCGCGCGCGCCGGCCAGCCGGTGAGGTCTCGCGCCAGCTGCTCCAGCACCGCGGCCGTGCCCTTCCGGCGCCGGTAGGCCAGCGTGTTCGCGACGTAGCCGCGCTGGCTGAACGCGCCCCCGGTGGTCGTCAGGAGGCCGCGCACGCCGAGCAGATCGCCGATGTACGGCACGACCCACGCATCGCACGTCTCGATGAACCAGTTTTCGTAGAGCCCGGCGATATCCCCTTCGATCCGGTCCGCCTCGCCCTCGATCACGGCCAGCAGCGCGCGCAGGGGGTCGCCCTGAGCGCGGTCCCGCACGCGATGGACCGCCGGCAGGAGCGCGAAGAGACGCCCGCTCACTGGGCGGCCTCCGGCGGCAGCGAAGTGAGCGTGATGCCGAGCGGGTTGATCACCAGGAGCTCCGCGAGCGCGGCCGGCTCCGGCTGGTCATCCGCCCACTGGACCGCGTCGGGAATCAGGACGTCTTCCGGCGTCACCCCGGGCGAGACGTCGAAGCGGTGCAAGGCCTCGACGTCGACGAAGACCACGCCCGCCACGGCCTGGATCACGCGGATCACCTCGGCCTTCGTCACGGCCTGCCCGAAGAAGCGCCGCTCGAACGAGAAGGCGTCCACCAGCGCCGTCGTCACCGCCGCCTCCACGTCTGCCCAGAGATGGCGCTCGTCCACCAAGACCTTGACGCTCAGGTCGAAGAACACCGGCTGGTACGTATCCACGCGAACGCGAAGCGATGGCTCCTTGAAGCGCTCGATCGCGTCGATCAGGTTCTGTCCGAGCGCCGACGTGACGTCGACGCGGTGGTCGGACAGCGCGGTTATCGTGCCGTCCTGGCTCGGCACGGGCGCCTCGCCGGCGACGGTCAGGTGGATCCACTCCACGCCGCTCCGCCACAGCGCGATGGCCCGCGCCTTCCCGATCCCCGCGAAAGCGCGCGCGAAATCCTCGGCGTCCTGCAGCGACACGATGCGGCCCATGGCCAGCACCGTGAGCGGCGCGTTCTCGCGGGCGCTGTCGCGGCTCTCGGGATCCGCGGCGCCGGCGGCGGGGAGCGGATTCGTGACCCCGCGAATGCCGAGGGGGCGCGTCATGAGGAGGGTCAGCTTCGCGACCCCGACCATGCCCGCCAGCCCGATGCCGCTCCGATACGTCGCTACTACGTTCCCGGCACCCGTCGGCAGGCGCGCTCCCTGCGTCCCGTCCCCGAACACCACCGAGGCCTTGCCGTCGTCTTCGTGGCGGACGACGTACGTCTCGCTCTTGCCGTCGAGACCGTACAGGTCGGGCGACTCCCACCACAGGACGCGGTTCACTCGGACCGCGAGCGAGCTCCGCGCGCCGGACGGATCCGCCGAGGAGGTGTACGTCAGCGGAGGCTTCTTCAGGACGAACGACTGGTTGGGGCGGGCCGCGTCCCCGCCGCCGAGCACCTCGGTCACCGTGTCGCCGTGCGTCGCCGGTGCCACGTTCGCGTTGATCGTGACCGTCTTCCGGACGTACCTGAACCGGAGTCCCGGCGACGCGAGGAACAGCGTGGTGAATCCGCCACTGTGCTGGATCGCGTCCAGAATCACGACCTCGCTCACCTTCACCCCGGGCAGGTCGTCCCGCTCGCCTGTCACCGCCACCGGCTGGCCGCCGGAGAGATTCAGGACCATGCGGTCGAGCGTCACCTGATGTTGCTCGGGGGTCCCCTTGCCGAGCGGCGCCTCGATCGGCAGCTGGACCAGGATCAGCCGGTCACTCTGGACGTGTGCGGTGCTCTTGCGGACCGTGAAGCTCTCGCTCTTGTCGGTGGTGCTGTCGCCCAGGGAGGTCCCGGTGTCGGCGGCGGCGAGCTTCAGGCCCGTCGTCTTCGCGCTGAGGCTGAACCCCGCCTGCGACGCCTCGGCCGCGGCCAGGAGCCGGAACACGGTGAACTGCTTGGTCGGCAGCTCGAGGACGACCCATCCGTTGCCCGTGAGCCCGGCCACCGATCGCTCGAGGAAGCAATCGGCGTCCTCGTAGTACGGCGCCGTGCTGGGTGGCGTGGTGCCGACCTTGAGCGACCCCCTCCAGATCGACAGCCCGCTGTCCCAGGAGTAGAAGGCCCCCTGCACGGTCGCCGTGAGGCTCGCGTAGGCCGGCGCGTTGTGGCCGAAGAAGCCCAGCCGGGTCCGGAGCGCGAAGGCGCCGGGCGCGCCGGGCGGGAGCTGCGTCTTCGGCTCCGGATAGTTGTGAGCGCCGAAGATGTACCCCACCGTGTTGCTGGCGCTCCAGCCCTGGGCGGTGAGCCAGGCAGTCAGCTGGTTGTTCGACCACGTCTGGCCCACGATCTGCTGGTCCACGGACTGCGAGTTGAGCACCACGTGTTGAATGCTGAGCTGGGCCATCGTCACGCCGGCCAGCGCGTAGCCCGTCGAGGGCGGCGTCGGAGCGTCGAACTCCACCCGCGTGCGATTCAGGTCGTTCTCCTCCGTGACCCGCAGCACCGCCCGGACGAGGGTCCGGGTCGTGGAGCCGTCGGCCCGGCGGCCGACCAGCAGGATGACGTCGCCGCTCTTGAGATTCGTCGTCGTGCCGGCGACATAGATCGCGTTGACCTCGAGCCCGTGGACCGTGCCCGATACCGGCACCGGGCTGGCGGCGTCGAGCGGCTCGGTCTGGGCGGCGTCGAGCGCGGTGGCGCCGGCGTCGAGGCCGACGCTCAGGCCCAGGAGATACAGCGTCGAGCCGTTGATCGCCAGCTCCTGCGGCCGCATCTGGCGCGGCCTGAGCGCGTTCCACTCGAGCCGCGCGGTGACGTCGTCGCTCGTCTCGAAGGTCTGCGGCAGCTCGTTCTGGCCGGGCACGCTCTGCACCTTGGTGCCCTTGGGGACGACGGCGCTCGTCGGCGAGCCCTCCGCGGTGTCCACGCTGAAGGCGAGATACGCGCTCGCGGCGACACCGGGGTGCAGCTCGTAGCCGATCAGGCGGGCCTGCTCCAGGATCGAGCGACGCTCGGTCGCGGTCCGGAGAAACCCTTCGTTGGCGATCCGCTCCTGGTAGAAGGCGAGCACGTCTCCGATCGTGGCCCACGCGTCCAGGAGCGCGATCGCGGGGTCGTCGGGCGAGCGCGTCGCCAGGCGGGCCAGCGGGTACCGGATCTGGTTCGGCGCGTCCTCGATCCCCTCGTGCGGCAGGTGCGCCAGCATGCGCCGCATGAAGGCGCCGTGCGTGCCGACGCGGTAGGCAAGCCAGGACAGCCCCGGCGGATTCGCGACCGTCGGCGCCGGGACGTTCGGATCACAGCACCCGCAGTTGTCCAGGTCGTGCTCGCTCATACCCCGTTCCGTGTCCTCTGTTCCCTACAATCCGCCGTCGAGCACGAACGCGAGGCGCCCGTGCTCTTGCAGGCTGGGGTCGTTGTCCAGTCGCGCGATCTCGAGGCGGTGGAGCGGGACGAAGCCCTCGTCGATCTCGCCGTGCGGGTCCTCGCCGTACCGCTGAAACCGGTCGACGCTCATCACGCTCTGCACGCCGGGCACGTCCATCGCCCGGGCGATGACCTGGCTGAGGTACACCGGCCGACCGAACGTCAGGTTGTCGGGGTGAAAGAAGCCGCGGGAGCCGTCGGGGAGATCGCGGTTGCTGAACGCGTCCAGGAGTGCCTGCTTGACGACGGCCCGGGAGACGTGCGGCTTCAGGCAGACGGTCAGCGCGATGTCGAGCGAGACGTAGCGCGGCGAGTCGATCTCGAGATCGTAGCCCGCCATCCGGAACGACTCGAGAAACTCCCGCATGGCGTCCTCGAACGCCGGATCCACCGGCCGTCCGCCCCGGCGATCGACGGTGACGAACATCGTGTACCAGCTTCCGGTCCAGCGACGGGTGGCCGCCGCCCGCTGCACCTCGGGATGTCGCTGGGCGACTTCGGCGTAGTCCGCCTCGGTCACCGCGCGCTCCTGCCTGCGAAACGCTTGCGGCGCGTAGAGCTTCACCTCGCGGCTGGGCTCGGGATCGACCCCCCCCTCCGCGGGCATGGGGTTGCGCACCCGGACGCCGCCGAGAGGCGGAAGGAGCTGCGTCAGGGACTCCGCGCCGACGTTGCCGGCTCGCCCGTTCCCGACGCGATACGTGGCGTTGAACGACGTGCCGGGTGACGGCCGTCGCCCGAGGAGATCATCGCCGAATCGCAGGCGCGTGCCGCCGTCGTCGTCCATCTCCACGACGAAGTCGGGCGCGAAGCGGTCGCTCCCGAGCAGATCGCGGTGTGGGCGCCAGGTCTCGCCCTCGCCCCGGAGCGTGATGGCTGGCAGCACGGCGCGCATGGCCCCGCGCAGGGCGGCCATCACCGATTCCGCCTGGGCGCGTGCATGGTCGTACGGAGCCGCGTGCGTCAGCCCGGTCCCCTTCAGCAGCGGACGATAGGGCCGTCCCTCTTCCACGATGGCGGGCCGGAGATCCGCGCCGGGGACCTCCGAGCGAACCGTGGCGCCGTGATCGGCCAGCACGACGTTCCCGCGGGCCGTCGCGGCGCGCTTGACGCCGCCCGCGCCATCGTCGAACTCGTTCAGGCAGAGCGGGAACGGCAGGGCGTCCTCGCCGTGCCAGGCGATGTCGGTGAGGACCGTGCCGGTCAGGGGATCGACGCGCTCGATCGGTTCCTCGGCCAGCCGCACCGCGTGACGGTGGGTGGGGTCGGCGTCCTCCGGAAGACCGCTCTCCGCGCCGAGCACCTCCTCCAGGACGAGCACGTCGCCCTTCGCGAGCCCGAGCAGGGCCTTCGCGCCCTCCAGCGTGGCGCGCGTCGATCCCTTCGGGAGACAGCACCGCATGTCTCCCCACGTGTAGAACGCCATGGCGCTCCGCGCGACCCGCAGCGTCACGAGCGGATGCAGCGTCTCGAACACGATTGCGCCGCCGTCCACGGCGGTCGCGGCGGCGGCGACCCGCGTCGACGCGGGGATCGCCGGGGCCGCCGCGTTGCCGCGATCCGCTTGCGTCTCGAAGACGAGCCAGGCCCGGGCGTTCGCGCCGTCGTGCATGAAGTAGTCGACCAGCCGCGCGTGCCGCCGGACGGACGCGCGCCGCCGAGCCGTGCCCAGGTAGGCCTCCGTCGCGACCGCGTCCTGGAAGTAGCTGAGCTGGTCACCGACGTACGCCAGGAGCTCGACCAGGGTCACGCCCAGGTCGGCCTGGTTCCGCTCGCGCCAGTCCGGCATGATCGCGGCGAGACGATCCAGGGCCAGCTGCCGGAAGCTCGCGTAGTCCTTCGCGAGATAGCTGATGTACGGCGTGGGGACGGAGAGCGGCGGGCACTCGTCGCGCGGCCCGCAGTCGAAATCGCTCTCGCAGTGGATCTTGAACGAGAAATCCACCGACGAGAGCAACGGGTCGAAGCTGGCCGGGACGTCGTCGATCACCGGCGACGTCACCAGCCGCAGCGTGTAGATGGAGAAGTCGCCAGCCTGGTTGGTGGTCAGTGTGATGACGCGGCCGGCGGTGGCGGCGACCGTCTCGACCCGCACGTCGACGATGCGCGCGCCGCCCTCGATGTGGAAGTTGCCCGGGGTCAACGGCGGTCCCGCCGGCACGCCGCCCCCCTGTCCGGGCAGGGCCTGGATGAAGTGCACCACGAGGGTGCGCTGGTCCGCCGCTGACACCTCCAGGAAGTCGATGCCGTTCAGGAACGGCTGCCCGTTCCCGTCGGTCGCGGCGGCGACGAGGTCGCGGCGCCTCCGGTCGCGGCAGACGTACTGGGTGGTCACCTAGACCTCGGCTCGGAACTGCGCGGTGACGCGCTGCTGGGTTCGTGTCACGACGTAGTCGACCTGGACCCGGAGCGTCGAGTCCACCGCGTCGACCTGGACGGATGACACCTGGATCACGTCGGCCAGGTACTGCTGCAGCGCGCCTTGCACCAGGAACTGCACGGCCGCCGCCGACTCCGGGCTGTTCGGCGTGAAGACCATCTGGGGCAGGCCGCTCCCGAACGCCGGGCGGTTCACGCGCTCTCCGGGAGCCGTGAAGAGCAGCTGCTCGATGAGGTCCCGGACATGCGCGTCGTCACCGGTCGTCGCCGTCCGCCGGCTGCCGTCGATCTGGAACGGAAAGTCGATGTTCACGCGTCAGCCCCCCGGGGGTCCCGCCTACGTCCCCGTCACCCGCGTCTGGGTCGCGGCGATCGTGAGCGGCGTGCCGTTCGGCACGCAGACCGCCTGGCTGTCCAGTAGCAGGACCGGCTGGCCGTTGCTGGTCACGCGGGTCGCCCCCGTCATCCACTGCGCGGTGACGCAGGGCGTCGTCACGCCGCCGGGCGCGAACGGACACGCCGCCACCGCGTACGGCGCGGTCATCAGGACGGAGGGCTGCCCCCCGACCAGCACCCGCGGGTTCGGCGCGGTGGGCTGGGCCTGACCGCCGTGCGCGCAGAGCACGGTCGCGCCGACGTGTAGCAAGAAGCCTGGCATCCTCGCCTCTCCTCGTCTCCGATGTCGTCCTAGACGACGCTGAACGCGCCGTTGTTGAGCGTCACGGTCGGCCCCGTCAGGACCAAACTGGCGCCCTTGCCGTTCTGGATGTAGATCCCGGTGTCGTTCACGATGAGCGTGGCGCCGCTCGCGCTCTTCAGCATGATGCCGCCCGTCGGACCCGGCAGGTCGCTGATGACGAACGTGTTCTGCGCGGTCGTTTGCAGGAGGATGCTCGGGCTGGCCGGGTTGCCGGCGAGCGCCAGCGCCGGGACGTCCGCCGCCGAGCCGTAGTAGCAGCCGGTCCAGATCGGATAGTCGGGATTCCCCTGCTCGAACTCCACCCATACCCCCGAGCCGACCTGCGGCACGAAGTACGCGCCCATCTGCTTGCCGGCGATCGGGAAGCAGGGCATCGCCCATGTGCCGGGGATCACCCCCGACACGTCCGTCACCATGACCTGCAGGCGCGCCATCTGCATCGGGTCCAGGTTGTTGACGACCGTGCCGCGGAACTTGCCGAAGAACCGGTTCGTCTCGCTCATGACCGCGAGCAACTCTGCGCTGGCGAGGACCGACGCTCGACGCGGATCATGCCGGCACCTTCGCCAGCGTCGAGACGAGGCCGTTGCGGACCAGGGTGAAGCTCTGCTTGTACTCCCCGCGCTTGAGGGTGTGCGTGACGCTCTTCACGAAGTACAGCCCGTCGAACGCCGTGCCGACGCCGCGCAGGCCGACGAGCCGTCTCGGCTTCAGCGTCCGCCCGTAGCGGGTCACGTCGAGGCTGCCCTTCGCCGTCACCGCGTCGGAGGTCTTCGCGGCCTTGGCCAGACCGATCAGCGCCGCCTGCACCGGCGAGTACTTCGCCGACTCGTTGATGATCTCGAAGTTCTTCGGGATCGGCGGAATCAGACCCAGCGGCGGGCTGAGCGGGGTGATGTCCGGAATCGGGATGGGTATCGGGACCTTGGTAAGGGGGTTCTGGATCATGACGATCGGCAGCACCTTGCTCTCGGTGTCGAACGTGAAGGAGACGTCGTTCACGTTCGTGTGCCCGTCCATGTTCGCGTTCAGCGCCGGCTGCGGCTCGCCGACGCGCAGCTCCGGCCCCCAGTACGCGAAGCTCATCCCCGGCTGCGGGCCCGGCTCGAGGTAGAACGAGTAGCCGACGTCGTCGGCCAGCTCCTTGACGTACCCGAGGTCCTTGCCCTTGTGCGTGGGAATGCGGTCAGTGGGAATGGGGACGTCGATGAGCACGCTGGGGATGACCTTCGGGATGACGCCGAGCACGGCGTACTTCGCCAGCACCAGCGCGACGCGGGCGAAGTCCGGCATAGCGGGATACGGGATCCCGCTGAAGTCGATCAGCCCCATCAGCGCGGTGAGGTCCTTCCCCTTCACGGTGAGCGTGCTCGCGCCCGTCTGGCTCCCGTGAGACACCTGGTGCTGCGTCATCACGCCGTCCATCAGGACTTCCGGCACGCCATTCACCGTCACGACGATGATGACCCTGATCACCGGGATCATCGCGCCGCCCGTCAAGAAGAAGAGCGTGTGCAACGGCGAGTTCTTATCGAGGGCGAACGTCAGCTCGAAGCCGCTCGTCGTCTCACCGGACGTCACCACGACCTGGACGCCGGTCAGCGCGTCCAGCACCTCGCGCGGCGCCGGGACCGGTACCGCCGGGCCGATCATGAGGGTCAGGTGGATGCCCTCAAGCATGGCTCTAGGCCAGTCTCGCGTGCGTCCATGCGTCGGGCGAGATCATCCCTACCCCATCCCCTCGGGCAGCGTGATCCGGATGGGCCGGCCGATCGTCTCCGTGAGCTCCTGGGGTCGCATCGCCGCGTTCGCGTCGCAGAGCCGCCAGAACTGCTCCGGATCGCCGACGTACCGGGCGGCCAGGTTGTCGAGACGGTCCCCCTGGACGACGGTGTGCTCCTGAAGGGCCACCAGGCGCTCCGGCGGCGGTGCGAACCGCCGGCGCAGGTAGACGACGGTCCGTCCGTCGGGGCCCGGCGCCAGCGCGATCGCGACGCCGTGGTAGCGGCTGTTCGGCGGGAACGGGCTCGCCGGGACGTCCCCGCCCTGCAGCAACGCCTGGAGCTGCGCCCCCGGGTCGATCACGGGAGCCCTCCGATCCCCAGGGCGCTCAGCCCGCCGGCGGCGCCCTGGCTCGCCAGCCGCTCCTTCTGCTGCTGGTAGATCATGAACAGGCTCCCGCCCTTGCTGTCGAAACCGAGGTCGTCGACGCTCAGCACGCGCAAGCTCAGGCTCACCTTGGCCCGGATGGGATTGAGCTGCGGATCGAACGCTTCCTCCGTGACGCTGAAGTCGGTGATCCGCACGGGCAGGATGCGACTCTTGCTCCACACGAAGAGGGTCAGGAAGGATTGCATCGGCACGAGCTCGAGCGTCCCGCTCCGCGCCAGCGCGTTGTTCCCGTTCAGCTGGTCGCTGGGCGGGTAGACGATCGTTTCCAGGGCGGCGAGCTGCGACTGGATTCCCGTCTGCGCCGTCTGGGGGTCCCCGGCCTCCATCTGATCGGTCGCGTCGATCTCGGCGTCGAGCTTGATGGTCTCGATGGGGGGCCCCTTGAGCCGCAGGGCCTCGGAGCGGTTGCCGCCCTCGCTGGCCGGACTGACGCTCTGGGTCTGGAGCGTGCGACTGAGCGTGTCCGGGTTGTACTGGAGTGAGATGACGCGCCGCACGGCCGACGATCGAGGATCGATCAGCACGAGCCCTGCCTTCAGGAGGCGCGGCGAGATGGGCACGCTCGTCATAGATGGGCCCCCACGCGGTAGTCGGCCTCGTCCAGCGATTCCTTGCTGGTCGCCTCCTCGAACGGCGGCGACCAGTCCATCGTGACGATCAGATCGTCGCGGTCGAAGAACCAGCCCAGGTCCTCGTCGAACACCTCGAGCTTCACGGGCTTGTCGAACGGCATCAGCGCGGTGAGCGGCACCGTGTACGCGTCGCTTTGCCCGTCGTTCAGCTTCTTCACCGGCGACTTGAACGCCTGGCTCCCGCCGCTCACGGCCACATAGACCTCGTCGGCGCCGAGCCAGTCCTCGGTCTTGACGACATTCACGTCGACCGTGGCGCTGCGCGACGCGAGCAGCGTCTCGATCTCACGCTTGCGGCCGACCTTCTCGTCCCGCTCGGGGCCCTCCGGGGTGTCCGACAGCGCCTTGGCGAGACCGGCGAGCTCGGCCATCAGCGCGGCGGTGTCCTGGGCGCCGCCCGCCGCCGCCTTCTTCGCATCGTCGCCGTACGTGGATACGCCGAAGTACTTCGGGTCCGTTTCCGGCGGCTGGAGCCGCTTGCCGGCCGCGTCCACCAGGATCCGGTCCACGACGTAATTCGTCTTCTCGGCGACCGCGGTCACGAGCCAGCCGTCGCCGGTGGGCGCAGTCGACGCGATGCGCCACTCGAACATGTCGGCTCGCCCGATGTTCGCCTCGCCCCAGGCGACGGCCTCCGGCAGCGCCTCCTGCTCGGCCATTCGCTTGCTTTCCTTGTTCTTGACGTTCACGCGGTACCGGAAGGTGTACGGAATGGAGATCAGGCGCCGTGGCGCCCCCCCTCTGCCCCGTCTGTCCACCGGCACCCACTTTTGCCACTGGGCCTCGGGCAGCTCGGAGTACTTCGCGATGAAGGCGGCTTGCTGGTCGGCCGGGGAGATCCGCTGGTTGCCCTTGTACTCGATGTAGTAGACGTCCAGAGCCTCGTAGCGCTCGACCTTCCGGTCCGTGCCCCGGCCCACCGACTTCGTGCCGAAGACCTGCTTGTGGGTCGGGGCGACGACCGTCCCCTCGCCGCCGAACGCCTGGTCCAGGGCGTCCAGCATGCGGGTGCTGCGGCCGATGTTGCAGCCCTTGACGGAGATGCGGGTGTTCCGGTCGATCACGCCCTTCGGCAGCTGGAACAGCCCTGCGTCCTTCGACAGCGCGGTGGTCAGATCACCGTACTGGACGTGCGGATCGGCGTTCCGATCGCTCTGGCGCAGCTTGAACGACAGCGTGCCGTCCTCGTTGGCGTGCGAGACGAGATAGAGGTTGGCGACGAGCTCGCCCCGGTCGCGAAGGTAGTCGAACACGCTCTCGAGGCTCCGATGCTTGTCGTCGTTCACGAGCGTCGCGTTCGGCATGGCGGCCTTGAAGTACTTCACCGCTTCCCGGTAGAAGGGGTTCCGTCTCGGGTTCCGGTCGACACCCATGATGAAGACGACGTCGATCCCGCGCGGCTGGTCCTGCTGCTGGGCCCGCTGCCGCTGGATGCGCGCCCGGCGCGATCGCTGCGTCACCGGCGCGCTCGGCGGCAACCGGTCGGCGTCCGGCGCGAAGAGGGTCCGGCTGACGCGCTCGGCTTCCTGCTCGGAGGGGTGGGACGGCGGCACGACGAGCGGAGACGCGGGGGCCCCGTCCGCGGGCGCGGCGGCGACGCCTCCCTCCCCATCCGCCGGCGCGGCCCCGATCGGCTCGGCCGGCGCCGTGTCCGCCCCCTCGGGCGCCGAGGCGACGGGCGCGATGGCCTGGGGCGCGTCCTCGTTCGCGTCTTCGGTCTGGGGCAGGTCCAGCTCCTCGAACGACAGCGGCGGAGGCGTCTGGTCCCGACGCTCCTCCGGTGCCGGCTCCCCGGTCGCGCCCTCCTGCTGGACGACGTGCGTCAGCTCGTGGGCCACCAGGCGCTGCCCTTCAGCCGTGCCTGGCTCGAAGGCGGAGTCGGCGAACACGATGTCCTGTCCGACCGTGAAGGCCTCCGCATTGAGGGCCTTCGCGCCCGCAGCAGCTTGCGGTCCGGTGTGCACGCGCACGCCGGCGAAGTCCTGGCCGAAC
This sequence comes from uncultured Candidatus Rokubacteria bacterium, assembly GCA_963812945.1. Lineage (GTDB taxonomy): Bacteria > Methylomirabilota > Methylomirabilia > Rokubacteriales > DASRDR01 > DASRDR01. Next base: position 2,673,674 of record CAWEXD010000008.1, read on the forward strand.
CGCGCTTCCATGAGCTCGCGCGTCCCCGACTCCAGCGGTTGGCCGGGAGAGTCGACCGCTCCCTGAACCGCCTCGGGCTCACCGGTCGGCTGGCCGTCGTTCACAGCTCGGCGCCCGGCGGCGATCCGAACGACATCGGCCTCCGCCTGCTTCTGGATCCGTCTGAGGATCGTCGCCGGATCGGTCACCTGCTTCCGATCGAATGGCGTGCCGTTCCGGATGCGGTCGATGACTCCGGCCCTCCACGCCTCGATTTCGGGCAGCAGGACCTGGTCGCGCAGCGTCGTCAGGCGCCTCGCGATGTCCGGCAGCTTCTTGCTTGCCTTGAATCGTATATGCAGGTTCAATTTGAACGCCATGAACCTCGACTCGAGGTTGTTGGCCTCCCGAAGAATCGGGAGATAGGGCGGGATGATCTGGAAGGCCGTCTCGTACCTCGCCTCGAGCGCGTCCATCTCTGGCCAGGAATTGGCGTCGACCGCCTGGCCGCTCGCGGCACGCCGGGCCGGTGCCGAGGCCAGCGCGAGGAGGTCGGTTCGACACCGCGCCACGAGCCGCTGGCCCACTTCCCTGTGGATGCCCGTCAAGTTCGGGTCGATGCTGCTGAACATCTGCTCCCTGTCAAACCGGAACTGCACCCGGTCGGCCGCTCTCGCCACCCGACGCAGAACGGCCAGGAGCTTCTCGAGCCGATCGAGGAAGGGCGCTGCGAGCTGCTCGGCCACGGCCGTCGACGGAATGGCTTTCGGCTTGTCGGCGACCGTCCGCCGGGCCTCGCGCTCCGCACGTGCGCGCTGACGCCTCAGCGCCTGATCGAGCTCTGCACGGAGAGGCATGGTGTGGGCCAGCCGGAGCGCCTGATCGAGCTCCGGCCAGGTGAACCTCAGCGTCTCGGCCACGCGCTCGTCGAATCGCTTCAGCAGCGGGTTGGCCTGGCGCAGCAGGCGCTCCCGCACGAACACACGCACGTGCATGAACTCGTACTTGTCCGGCGTCTTCTCCTGCAGCGTTTCGGGGAACTGCAAGTAGTAGCCGAAGCTGTCCGCGAAGTCGTCCTGGGGATCGGTCGCGCCGTAGCCCCGGATGAACTTCGCATCCTTGCTGTATCGGTAGTAAGTGAGCCCCCCGCCCACCGGATAGCGATCGTATCGATAGAAGTGGTCGCCGTACTCCTTCCGCGCGTACTTGTTCTTCTCTGTCCGGTGCGTGTCGAGCGTATCCGCGAGCTCGCCGAGCTTCTTCTTCTCCTTGTCGTCCTTCCCCAGCGCCGTGATGCCTTGCCGGGTCAGGCGCTCCCACTTCGACAGCGTCGCGAACTCTCGGAACACCGGGACATCGAACTGGTCAGCGCGGGTGACGCCATGCTCGTCGGTGTCGTGGAACTGATGGCCGAGCTCGTGCAGCGTGGTGCTCAGTCTGAACCCACCGTACAGCGTGATCTGACCGGTACTGGACGACGATTCGCCCGCCCACTCGGGATGCTCGGCGCCCCGGAGAAAGGCCTTGAACTTGGGATTTCCCCGCAAGATGTCCGGGGGAATCTTCTGCATGATCGGGTCGAACGCCTTCAGGTCGGCCTCGGTCCAGGGCCGGCCGTAGGCGTCGTGGAGGAGCCGGTTGAACTCGACGTTGTAGCGCAGCTCGAGCCCGAACTCCGCCTTCTTCTGGGCCAGGAGCCCGTTCAACCGCTTCTCGAACTCCTTGTTGATCTCGGCGATGGCCGCCGGATCGCCATTCGGACCTTTCGTCGCCTCGGTCAGTCGACGGTGGTAGTCGAGCAGCTCGCCGGCCACGTCCGCCGCCGCCTCCTCGAGGAGGTGCTTGGCCTCGGCCGCGGTGCGCTGTCCCCTCCGGACGCTGGCCTTCGCGTCGATCTCGAGGACGGCGCTCACGCGCGTCTTGATCTGCTCGCCGCGCTCCTCGTTGACGCCGGCGACGACCGTCTCGTAGCGCCGTCGCGGGTCGCCACTGTCGATGGCGTCGCGCAGCTGGCCGAGCCGGTCCTTCGTGGTGAGGAGATCGAGCTGGTCGCCCTTCGAGGTGCGCTCCAGCAGGACGACGATCGCCGTCTCCTCGTGCTCGCGTACCCACCACATGGCGATGAACGCATCGAGGAACACGGCCTTCACAACCTTGGCATCGATGCTCCTGGATAGCAGCGTGAGGAGGGAGCGGTACTCGTCCCCGTGATAGTCGTCGAGGAGCTGCTCGAAGCGGTCCCGCGTGTCCAGCTCGAGGAGCGTCGCGTCCAGCTCCAGCTGCTGGACTTCCTTCTCGAGGATCAGGAGGCCCGCCCGCTCGTCGTCCGTGCCGGTCGCCCCGTCGAGCAGGTGGATCAAGAGCGTGGCGGCTTCCGCGGGCTTGACGACGGTGCGGTCAAAGTCGCTCCGGTCCGTCAGCGCGCGCACCGCGTCGTCGTCGCCCTGGAGCGCCACCTCGAGCGGCTTCGGCCCCGGCGCCTTCGCGCTCTTCTGCCGCGCGATCCGCGACGGGCCGGGCGTGAGCGCCGGCGCTCGCGCGCCGCCTCCCTGCTGCACGACATGGGCCAGCTCGTGCGCGAGGAGACGCTGGCCGTCAGCGGTCCGCGGGGAGTACCGGCCGGCGGCGAACACCACGTCGTCGCCTACGGTGTAGGCCAGGGCGTCGACCGCCTCCGCGCTCCGGGCGGCCTGGGCGTCCGCGTGGATCCGGACCCGGCTCAGGTCGACGCCCAATCGCGACTCCATGCGCGCGCGGGTCCCCGCGTCCAGGGGCTGGCCGCTGGTCCGCAGGGTCTCGCCGACGATCGGCGGCACGCTGCTCGGCCCGCCGGGGGCCGCCGCCTTGCGCTGGACGGTGGGGTCGTCCGGCTTCTTCCTGGTCTCTTCCTCCTTGGGCGCCTCCTGCGTCTCGCCCGTCAGCGTGAACGCCCGGGGCTCGGGGCGGCTCGCGTCCGGGACGCTCGCCTCGCCCGTGAGAGGCAATGGGGGGCCCAGCCCGACCGACCCCGCCGGCGCGTCGAAGGACAGCGCCGATCCCGCGAGCGCCCCCCGCCGGGAGCTCATCCAGGCCTCCAGCATCCGGCGCTCGCGGTCTCGCTCTTCCGGGCTCTTCAAGCCCTCGCGGAACGCCTCCTGCTCGCGGGCCAGCCTTGCCGTCTCCGCGCGGTACGCCTCGCTCTTCGACACTGCGGGCTTCTTCTCGCCCCCGCCGCCGAGCGGCAGCGAGAAGGTCGCCATCACCTTGGTCGGTCGGTCCACCGGCCCCTCATACGTGATCTTCATCCGGAGACCCGGCCTGATCGCGTCGAGCGGGATCTCGGGGATGCCGACCGGCAGCTCCCGATGGGTCACGGCCAGCGCGGTGACAGCACCCGCCACCGCAGTGCCGGTGATGACCTTGCCGGGCAGCGTCGAGATGAAGGACTCGCCCAGCTCCTTGGCCTTCTCGACGATCTCCCGGCCCGGGGCCGTCTTGAGAAATGCCTCCCCGGCCTTTTGCGCCGCCTCCTTGTACTTCTCGTCGTCACTCTTCTGTCCGGGCGGCTTCTCCTCGCGCTGGAGCAGCGGGATGGCGCCCAGGCTGATCGCGGGAGCGCCGGCGGATCCGGCGAGCGCCGCGTCCGCCACGCGATCCGCCTCGCGCTCGTGCGCGTCGCCGGGTTCGCTGAATGCCGGGGCCGCGTCATGGCGAGCGCGGTCCGGCAGCGTCGCCGAGCGCCCCTTCGCGGCCACGCTCACTCGCTCGCCCACGCCCCAAGCCCCCGGTAGACGGCCGCCGCGATCTGCCCGCCCGTCGACTCCGGCCGGGCGGTCGCGCCCGTGTCGAACGAGCCCGCCGCGAGTCGGTCCGCCGCCCCGCCTTCCGCCAGCGCGGGCGGCACGCCGCTCTCCCGGAAGAGGCGCCCCAGCTCGACCCGGACCGCCTCTCCGATGCGCGCACGGTCGCCGGGCGCGAAGCCGTGCAGGACCAGCTCCTCGATGTGGACGTGGAGGTTCATGGCCCGGTCACCCAGCCGGCCACCTCGGCCTCGCTCAAGGGCTTCTCCAGCTTCGCGCACTCCGTACGAGTGGCCCGCAGGAGGTGTTTCATCTGCACGGCCTCGGCCGCATCGGCCGCAAGGAAGGCCGCGTTCACGGCGATGTTCCGGATGTAACCGCCCGGCATGGTGAGCCGCGCGAGCTGGTCGAACCGGAGGCCCGACGTCGGCACGGCCGAGGGGAACACCTGCCGCCAGATCTCGGTCCGCTGGGTCGCGTCGGGAAACGGAAAGGCCACGATGAACCGGATGCGCCGCACGAATGCCGGGTCGAGCGCGTGCTTCATGTTGCTGGTGAGGATGGCCAGCCCGCGGTAGGTCTCCATCCGTTGCAGGAGGTAGCTCACCTCGATGTTGGCGTACCGGTCGTGGCTGTCCTTCACCTCGCTGCGCTTGCCGAACAGGGCATCCGCCTCATCGAAGAGCAGGATGGCGCCGCCACCCTCGGCCGCGTCGAACACCCGCCGGACGTTCTTCTCCGTCTCCCCGATGTACTTGCTCACCAGCTGGCTGAGGTCGATCCGGTAGAGATCGAGCTCGAGGTCGCTCGCCAGGACCTCGGCGGCCATGGTCTTGCCCGTCCCGCTCGCCCCGGCGAAGAGGGCGCTGATCCCGAGTCCGCGCCGGCTCTTCCGCCCGAGCCCCCAGGTCTCGTAGACAGTCGTGCGATGCCGCACCTGCGCCGCGATCTCGCGAAGCGTTTCCCGCTGCGCCGGGGGGAGCACGATGTCGTCCCACGTGGCGGCCGGCTCGATCCGTTGCGCCAGATCGTCCAGCGAGCCTCGCGACAGCACCCGCGCCGCGTGCCAGAGCTTCGCGGCGACCCCGTTCCGGCCCGAGCCGAGCGATTCGGCGGGGCCGTCGGCTCCGTGGCCGTCAGCCGATCGGCTAATCATCCGGGCGCTGAGATCGAACTGGGCGGAGAGGGCGTGGACGGCCCCGTTCGCGTCCGCGCCAGCGTCCGCCAGGGCCCGCCGCCAGAGCGCTCGCTGCTCGTCCGCGGTCGGCTTCTCGACCTCGACGGTGAGCGTCGGCCGTGAGCTCTCCCCTCCTCCGCCGCGGGCCGAGAGCAGGACCCCGCACCGGGCGCGCTCGGCGAGCTTGCGGGCCGCCGCCCGGTCCCCGTCGATCTCGTCCACCTCCAGGAGAAGCGCCGCGCGCAGCAGCGCTGCCTCGCGCTCCCAGAGGCGTAGGAGCGACGCGAGATCGGCGGCGGAGGTCGGGAGGTCCGACGCCGGGAGCGCGTAGAGACGCATGTCCAGTCGCGCGCAGGCCGCGGCCGCGACGGCGCGCTTGTCCGGGCGGGAGGCTCCAATGAGCTCTACCACGGGCAGCTGCGCGGCATCGCCGGCGGCGCGCCACGCCAGCGCGATCCGCTCCGCCAGCCTCACGTGCGAGGGTGTCAGCGCGTCGGCGTCGGCCACCGGCGTCAGCGTGGGGACCAGGCGCGCGTCCAGCTCCTGGAGGCCGAGCAGGTAGTGGAGGACCCGTTCGTCGATCCGCAGGCCGGCCCGGATCAGCGGACCGCCCGGCTGGACGTCGATCAGGCGCCAGTGCCGGAGCGGGGCGGCCGGCGAGAGCGCCGCCCAGTGCGCGTCCGGTAGCTTGGCCAGCGCCAGCGCGACGGTCGGCTGCCCGACCGCCTCGGCGAACCCGCTGTCGAGCTCCACACCGGCGCACAAGAGGAGCACGTCTCGCTCGAACGCCGACAGGCCGAAGAGCCGACACAGCCGGTCCAGGGCCCTGGCCGAGGACTGCGGCGCCTCCGGCGCCCCGGTGCCGCGAATCGCGGCGGCGACCCGCACCAGCTCCGCCGCCATGCCTTGCAGGTTCGCGTCCAGCCACGCCCGGCGCCGAGCCTCCGTGGTCATATCGCGATCGCCGGGGACGCGAACGCGCCGGAGCCATCCACCCCGAGCGGACTCTCCGCCCCGTCCACCTGCGCCCGAAGGAGATAGCTCCCGGGAGCGACGAAGCTCACGGGAAACACGATGGTGGCGGTATCGGGCTGGCTGGGCGGCACGATTCCGTTGTCCGGCGGGGCGGCGAAGCTGTAGGACCGCGCGGGGCGCGAGGGCGGCGCCGGGAGCTCGTTGAGAAGCAGCAGAACCCGCTGGCCGCGGCCCACCCGCGGCGCGAAGTTCACGGTGACGTCCGCCGACTGGAGCGTGACGCCGTCCACCACGACGGGCGCGCCGTTCCGGAGGGTGGGCGTGACGCCGGCCACGGACGGCGCCGCCACGGCCGGCGCCCCGATCGACGGGTGCAGCACGAACGCGCCCACGTTGGACTCGAATCCGCGATGCGGCTCGTCCGGGGAGGTCGTGCCCAGATCGAGCCGATGCACGACCTGGGCGCTCTGGACCCCGGCCTGGAGACCCGCCGGGACCGAGACCGTGATGAGGGCATCGCTCACGTCGCCGACGGCCGGGGTCAGCTCCGCGTCGCCGATGCGCACGCGCGTGACCCCGCCCCGCAGCTGAGAGCCGCGGATCGCCAGCGCGCTGCCCTCGACGATCCAGTCGTCCGCGCCGCTCTGCGCCTCGATCGCGTCGATCACCGGCCGGCGCCACGTGACGGCCTTGAGGTTGGCCACGCGCACCGGGAGCGCGCTCTTCCGGCTGCGCTTGCTCTCGATCAGGACGACCGACGCCTGGTACACCGCCGACGGCCGATAGTGCGCCTGCAGCGCCGTCCACAGGCGTGACATCTCCTCGGTGCTGAGGCTCTGCGGCGTGATCTTGATCTGCTCGATCTGATCCGCCAGCTCGGCGGCGACCAGCGAGCGCTGAGCGGGCGGCAGCACGCTGCCGGTCACGGGTGGAGGCGCGCCCAGCGCGAGACGGATGGCGTCGCGCGCGAGCACCGGAGTCTCGTGCAACGTGTGCATGGCATAGCCCAGCAGGATCTCGCCGTGAAACTCCTGCTCGCCGTAGGCGGTCAGGAGGTAGTGGAGATCGAGCGCCAGCGGCGGGTTCGCGACGCGATCGCCGCGCGCGTCCCGGGACGGCAGCCCGACGTTGCGCCACCCCTGATTCGGCGTGACCTGGTAGAGGAACAGGTTCAGCTGGCTCTTCTCCCGGTTCTCTCCGATGTCGATGCGGTCCGGCGGGAGCGCGGTGACCGACACGTTCCCGCCGATCGTGCCGGTCATGTCCTGATCGATGAGCCCGTTGTTGAGCAGGTCGCGCAGCACCGCGGTGACGGCGCCGAGCGCCAGGGCGTTGCTCACCGGGGCACCCTCGCTCCGCGGGAGTTGAGCGGACGGGCTTCATCGGACGGCCTTCGGCCTGTGGCGGCGTGTGGTGGCCTGTGGCGGCCTGTGGCGGCCTGTGGGCTCATCGGCGACCTCCGCTTCGCCCGCGCAGGTAGTCCTCGAGGGACAGCGTCTCGGCGGAGGCGGTCGGACGGAGTGGCGGCGCGGGCGGCGTCATGACCGCGCGTACGTCGACCCGGCCGATCGTGACGTGGATCGTCGGCCCGCCGCGGGCCTCCCGTGTGTCCCGCTCGGCGTGGACGGACCTGGGGGGAGGCGCGGGCGGCCGCAGAACCGGACGCGCGGACGCGGCGGGTGGGGCCGCCGACCGCCCCTCTCGGCCCTCCCCGGTGGAGGGCACGGCGATGGAGCCGGGTCCGTCGGACGCCGAACGGCTGTCCGGAGGCGCCGTGGGCTCATCCTCGGCGAGGCGCGACCGGCTCGCGCGCGCGCCGGGCACGGCGCCGGAGACCGGGGCGTGAGCGGTGGCGGAGTCCGCGCCGAGCGTCGCCCGGACCGCGCCCGGGCGAGCGCCTGCGCCCTCGGGCAGCTCGCCCCGCTCCTGGGATTGGGGAGCCATCCACACGGGACGCGAGGCGACGGCAGCCCGCGACTCGGCATGACGGGGCGCCTCGGCGTCCCACTCCACCTCCCGGAGCGTCGCCGCGACCGAGACGGGCTCGAAGCGGGACGGAAGGCGAGGCTCGAGGATCGGCAGTGGCGCCGGGGCGTCCGCCCGATGCCGTGCGATGAGCCGCGTCAGGAACGTCATCACGCCTCCGCGATCATCGACACGTAGCGCCGGCGGCGGGCCGCGCTCATCGAGAGAATCTCGCTCTGGGCCCACCCGTACGCGGACGCGAGCGCATGGACCTCCTCCAGCACCCGCTTCGCCCACGCGTCGATCTCGCGCCACAGGAATTCCGCCACGTCGAACACCGCCCGCCACTGGCGCCCGCATCCGGGACAGGCCATGGCCATCTCCACGTCGGCCTGCGGATCCGCGGCGCTCATCGCGTCCGCGATGGCGTCCGCGACCGCGTCGGGCAGCTCGTCCGCGCCCACCCGACGCGAGCCGCACCGCGCCTCGACCGTGCACCGGGCGATCACCGCCCGCTCCCTCGCGGCCGTGCCGTCCATCGCCTCGACGTCCATCAAGTCGGCGCTGTTCACGACCCGCGCCCGAACCGCGTAGTCGCCGCTCTGGACCAGAAAGGCGGCGTCACCCGGCTCCGCGGCCCGGATGCTTCCCACCGTGAACCCGAGCTCGAACCGCTCGTCGCAGCCCGGGCACTGGGCGAGCGCGGCGATCGGAGACCCGAAGAGGCCCTCGCGCAGCGACAGGAGCTCGGCATCCCGGCGGCCGATCGGCATCTCCGCGAGATCCCGCTGGGAGGCCCGTGGCCGAGCGGCCGCCAGCAGCGCGAGCGCGCGCTGTACCGGCGGCAGGAGCTGCCCGGCCTCCCAGATGTCGAGCAGCTCCGCCGCGGACGGGACCGCCCTCGAAACCGTCACCTCTTATGCCCCCGTGAAGCTCGGCTCGCTCGGCTCCGGCACCGCGAGATCGCGCTCGAATCCCTCGTGCTCCAGCTTGAGATGCTGGATGGCGACGGCGTTGGCGTTGGCATCGAGGTCGGGCACGGCCTGGTACTCGGACACCCAGCAGCGATAGACGCGGTAGGCCAGCACGACCTGGCCGGCCTCGTTGTACATCTCGATGATGATGTCCTTCCGGAAGTTCTTCAGCGCCACCTCCGCACCCAAGCCGGCACCGAAGTTCCACACCGTGTTCGCCCACTTCTCGAACTCGGTGTCGTGTGTGACGCCGCGCTCGAGGGTGATCGCCTCGTACTCGGTGCGGCCGGGCGCCTTGCGGCTGCTGCTCGGGTCGCCCCCTTCGCGATGCTTCACGACTTCCGTCGTCCGCTTGAGCGCGCTCACCTTGCTCACGCCCGCGACGTACCGGCCATCCCACTTCACGCGGAACTTGAAGTTCTTGTAGGGATCGAACCGCTGTGCATTGACGGTGAACTGAGCCATGTTCCCTCCTAGGACTGAATCTGCCCGGCCATCTGCTGCAGCTTGATGATCACGAACTCGGCGGGCTTCAGAGGGGCGAAGCCGACGACGATGTTCACGATGCCGAGATTGACGTCGTTCTGCGTCGTCGTCTCCTTGTCGCACTTCACGAAGTAGGCGTCGCGCGGCGTGGTGCCCTGAAACGCGCCTTGCCGGAACAGGTTGTGCATGAACGCGCCGACGTTCAGCCGGATCTGCGCCCACAGCGGCTCGTCGTTCGGCTCGAAGACGACCCACTTCAGCCCCCGATACAGGCTCTCTTCGATCAACAGCGCCGTCCTCCGCACCGGCACGTACTTGTACTCGTCGGCCGCCGCGTCGGCGCCGCGCATCGTGCGCGATCCCCACACCACGCGGCCGTACACCGGGAACGTCCGCAAGCAGTTGATGCCCAGCGGGTTCAGCAGCCCGTTCTCGGCATCGGTCATCTCGACCTTCAGCCCCGCGGCCCCGTTCAGCGAGGCGTCGATGCCCGCCGGCGCCTTCCATACGCCACGCTGCGAGTCCGTTCGCGCCAGCACGCCGGCCACCGCCCCGCAGGGCACGAACACGTCCAGCTGCCCGTCGAGATTGGGATCGGCCTGGAGCATCCGCGGGAAGTACAGGGTGGCGTTGCGCGCGGCGTCGCCGTTGAGATTCATCCCACCGGCGCCGGTCCGCGCGGTGGCCACGGAGTTCCACCCGCTCTTCGGGTCGACGATCAGCATGGCGCGGCGCTTGGCGCAGTAGGCCATCGCCTCCTGGTAGACGTCGTCCGGCACGTCGCCGCCCCGCGCGTCGGGCGGGATGCACAGGAGATTGAAGAGATCCGCGTTCTCGAGGGCGTAGAGCCCGGTCTTGCTCGCCGCGCTGCCCTTGAAATCCGCGGCGGCCAGGGCGGCGCTGTCCGCGGCCACGTCGGTCGCCGGGGCGCTCTTGGCCGGCGTCGACTTGGTGTTGCCCGTCCACACGTCGGCATCGGTCAGCGCGCCGGCATGCGCGGACGGGCCGGCGGCCGCGGGAAGCGTGACGCCGGGCGGCACGATGGCCAGCGTCGACTCGGCGGCCAGCACCCGATCGACGCGGCGCGCGCTCTCCTTGGTGGTGAGGTTCAGAAACGTCTCGATGGAACCGGTGCCCGCGTCGCGCAGCGTCAGGTCGAACAGGTCGGCCGGGAGCACGCCGAGTCGCTGCGCCACGGCCTGGGCGTTCGGATCGGTGGCGGGCGGCTTGTCCACGCGGGCGCGCACCTGCATCCCCCAGGCGCCCTCCGAGCTGGCCTGCAAGGTCAGGTTCGGGATCTCGTAGGTCGCCCGGGCGGCACCGCCCGCAGGGGCCTTGTACAGGCGGACGACGATGGCCTGGCTGCCGCCGTTGAGGAAGAAGTCCCGCACGGCATAGCCGAGCGTCATGGTCCGGTCGAGGCCGCCGAACAGGCGCTCGAACTCGCCGAAGCTCGTGACCGTCACCGCCTGGTTCACCGGGCCCCGTGGCGTCTTGCCGACGAGCGCGGTGATGGACGTGGCGACGCCCGTGATGGTTCGCACGCCGCTGGGAATCTCCTCGACGTACACACCGGGGTAGCTCGGGGTAACTGGCATGTGCTCTCCTTCGCTCGGTGACGTCGGCGGCTAGGTCCGGAGGTCGTCTGCCGACTCACTCCTCACGCTGTTCGCGATCGTGGTGAGATGCTGCTTGTCCAGGCCGTAGACGACATGCGACGGAGTGGTCTCTCGCCGGACGATCCAGCCGCGCGCCACCAGCTCGTCCATCGCGCCCTGGACGACTTCTCGCTTCCACTCGCCCCCCCGTGGCCGCTGTGGTGGGATCCACCATCGCGTGATGCCCTCTATGGTGTCCTTGGCGTCGGGATGCTCGATCAGGTAGCGGAGTATCTCCGCGATCACCACCGAGCGGCCCTGAGCCGAGCCTTCCGTCACCAAGGGAGCCACACTCCGACAAGATCTCGGGGACAGCGCAAACTCGATACCAGTGGACGCGTGGGCTCGCCGGTCAACAGTGGCGGGGGGATGGACAGCACGCTTCCGGGGGGTGCGGCCGGAACGCCGCAGGGGAAGAACGGCGCTTCCCCGCGTTCGGCCGGGCTCAGACGGGGGGAGAGTGGTGCGGCGCTCTTACCGCAGGCAAGTGCGGCCGGGGCGCCGCACCCAGTCCAGATCAGGCCGGGTCAGGCTAGAGCAGGCCCGAACAGAAGGGTCGGAGGCCGGGCGGCGCGTCAGCCCAGCTCGTGGAAGACGCGCCGGTCCAGACCGTGCTTGTCCAGCAATCGCTGGAGCGTCCGGCGCTCCTTGCCGGCCGTCCTGGCCGCGCGGGTCACGTTGCCCTTGGACGCGGCCAAGAGCCCCGTCAGGTAACTTCGCTCGAAGTCTCGAACGGCGGAGGCCTTGGCCTCGCGCAGCGAAGCGGTCGCATGCGTGGCGTGCCGCCCCGGCGGGAGCGGCAGATCGAGATGCTCCGGCTCCAGCACTCGCGAAGGGCAGAGCACCACCGCGCGCTGGATGATGCCCTCCAGCTCGCGCACGTTCCCGGGCCAGGCGTAGCGCAGCAGCCGTTGCAGGGCGCTCGGCGAGACGCTCATCGCCCCGCGGCCGGCCTCGTGGGCGGACTGGCGCACGAAATGCGCGACGAGCGCGGGGATGTCGCCGAGGCGCTCGCGAAGAGGCGGGATGGTGAGCGACAGGATGTTCAGCCGGTAGTACAGGTCTTCGCGAAAGCGGCGATCGTCGACGTGCCGCTTCAGATCGGTGTTCGTCGCCGCAATGATACGCACGTCAGCCACGATGCTCTTCGAGGACCCCAGCGGGCGGTACTGCCGATCCTGCGAGAATCGAAGAAGCTTCGTCTGGGCGGGCGGGCTCAGGGTGTCGATCTCGTCGAGAAATAGCGTCCCGCCATCCGCTTCGGCCACGAGCCCCTGCTGATGCGAGAAGGCGTTGGTGAACGCGCCCCGCACGTGCCCGAACATCTCGTTCTCGAACAACTGTTCCGGCAGCGCGGCGCAATTGACCGGGACGAAGGGCTTCCCGTTGCGGACGCTGTGATAGTGGATGGCCCGGGCGAACAGCTCCTTCCCGGTACCCGTCTCGCCGGCGATCAGCACCGGGGCATCGGCGCTCGCGAAGAGCGGAATCTTGTTCACCTGGCGCACGAAGCACTCGGCCTGGCCCACGAGCCCATGGACGTGGAAGCAGCCAGACGTCATCGGGTACGTCTCGGCCGTCGCGGAGGGAACAGGCTCTTTCGCCAAGAGCCGATCGATGCGCGGGCTCAGCTCGACTCGACGAAATGGACAGAGGAGAAAGTCGTCCAGGCCGCGCGCGAAGGCGCTCGAGACGCTGGCGTGGGTGTGCTGAGCGCACAAGAGGCCCAGTACGGGGACCTGGGCCCATTGCCGCCTCAAGGAGGGCAGCACCGTCGACGCCGGGATCGAGAGCGACGGCCGTAACAGGACGCAGTCGGGCGACGGCACCCGATCATCGGGACACGGCGCCTTGGAGAGGTGGATGTCGGCGTCGGCCGCCGAGAGACACTCCCGGACCAGCGCCGACAGGGAAGCGTGATGCTCGTGGGGACAGGACCGGTCGGCGAGATCCAGGATCAGGATCGAGGTACGGACCTGCTGTGCCACCGAGGTCTCCGTGCTCCGTCGGAGGAGGAAGCGAGATTCGCGCCAACAGGTCGCGCCGACTCGACAGCGCCGGTTCGGGCCGCCGCGACGGACACTTGTGGCGCTGCATGCCGGCGGGTCGCCGGGCAGCCCAGCGGTGAATGGTGCACGGCTAGCAGGGCAGTGCGTTCTTCACCGGGTGTCCGAAACCGCTCGAACCGTCGGACAATCGCGAGGTTCGCGGTCACTGCACACTAGACTGTGCACCCTGCACTGTGGACTGTGCAGGTGCCGGAATCCCCGTCGCCCGCATGGCCGCGCGCCTCGGGGAGGCTCGGCCGATCGGGCCCCAGCTCACCCGTCCGTCAGGGCCACGCGCGAGAGCGTGGCCGGACGCCCCTGCCGGAGCACCCAGAGATAGAGGGCGAAGAGCAGGGCCGAGGTCAGGCCCAGCGCCACCGACTGCATCAGCCAGAGGCCCGGCGCCCCGCGGGGGCCGCCGAGCACCGAGTGGAAGGCCACGGCATATCCGCCGACGAGCCCCAGGCCCCAGAGCGCGACGGCATAGATCACGGTCGGAACGACCGTGACCTTGTACGCGCGCAGCACGAAGGCCGTGATTGCCTGCAGGGCGTCGAACACGTGGAAGGCCGCGAAGTAGCCGATCAGGGACAGCGCCACGCTCGTCACGGCCCCGTCGTCCGTGTACAGCTCGAGGATCCCGCGGCGGAATGTCCAGCACGTGAAGGCCGTCAGCCCCGCCACCGTCATCGCGACCCGGATGCCGGTGAACCCGGTCCGGCGCGCCAGCGCCGGGTCACCGGCGCCGATGGCGTGAGCGGTGAGGGTCGCCGTCGCGAGCGACAGCGCGAGCGGAATCTGGAAGGAGAGCGCCGCGACGTTCGAGACGATCTGATGGCCGCCGGTCACGTGGGTGCCGAGCCGCGCGATCAGCAGCGTCACGAAGCTGAACGACGTGGACTCGAGGGCATACGCGAGCCCGATGGGCACACCCAGCTGGAGGTGCTCCTTCAGCGCCGTCCATCGCGGCCGAGCGGGCCCGATCGCGAAGCGCCGGTACGCCGGGTCCAGGTGCGTGTAGGCCCACCCCATCGCGAAGAGCGCCCAGTGGACGATCAAGGACGCCAGGCCGCACCCGACCACGCCCAGCCTGGGCAGGCCGAGCTGTCCGAAGATGAGGGCGTAGTTCAGCGCGACCTTCAGCACCAGGCCGGCGACCTGCACCGTCATCATCACCTTCGGCCGCGACACCGCGACGTTGAATGCGTACGTCGCCCGGAACAAGAGCGCCGCTGGCAGCGCGAGGCTGAGGAGGCGCAGGTACTGCGTCACCAGCGCCTCCACATCGGGCGCGGCCCCGATGTGCGTGAGCCAGAGCTGGGGGAACGCGAGGATGGGGATCCCCACCAGAGACAGGAGCAGCGCGAGCCAGAGCCCCTGCACGTAGCTCGGCCCGATCGCCCCCCAGCGCTGAGCGCCGTAGTGGTGGGCGACGATCGGATTCAGCGCGCTGATCACGCCCGTCAGGCCCATGAACACGCTGGAATAGACGCCCGCCCCCAGCCCCATCGCGGCCAGGTCGGCGGGCGACGCGCGGCCCGTCATCACCGTGTCGACGACGGCATAGGCCACGGAGGCCAGCTGGCCGAGGAGGATCGGCCAGGCCTGGGCGAGGATGCCGAGCGTGACGGACCGGCGGCTCGGGTCAGTCGACGTAGAGCTGCCCCGCGACCGCGTGGCTGCCGTCGGCAGTGCGCCGCAGGACCGCGAACGCGCCCATCTGGATGCTGAGCCCGGTCAGGTCGGTGACGACACTCCCGTGGGTGACGAGCACCAGGGGCGCGCCGCTCCGGTGGGCGGCGATCCGCTGGTTGATCTCGGCCACCTGGCGCCGGCGGCGCTCCGCGTCGTTGAGCGAGCCCTGGAGCGGCTCCCACGCCTCCACCCGGCCGAAGGCCAGGCGAGCCGTGTCGAGACAGCGGCAGCGCGGGCTCGAGAGCACCGCGCCGATCGTGATGCCATGCCGACGGAACGCCTCACCGGTCCGCCGGGCCTGCGCCCGGCCGTTCTCGTCCAGATTGCGCTGGGTCGAGCAGTCCTCGAGCTTCGCGTCGGGGGGATCGAAAGTCCCGGGAGCATAGCTGTGACGGAAGACCACCACGGCGCCGGGCGTGCGCAGGGCCTCCCACACCGACTCCGAGGCGTGCGCCCCCGATGCGTGCCCGGCGAGGAGAAGGAGGATCGCCGCCAGCCACCCTAGTCCCGCCATGGCCTCCTCCGTGCGCCTCGCCGGCGACTCACCGCGCCCCGCGGGCGTCGGTCGAGACCAGAGTCCTTCCGGGAGGAGGTGTCACGAGAATCCGCCGCGCGGCTCCCGTTCCCTCAGGGATTCCGGAGGGCGACCTTGACCGACATGCGTCCGACCTCGGCGACCTCATCGTGACCTGGTCCCCCGGTGCGAGCGGGCCCACCCCGTCCGGCGTCCCGATAGAGCGCCACGAGGTTCCTGCCGGAGTCCAGGACGGTCACTCGATCACCTTGTCAGCCCGCGCGAGTACCGACGGAGGGATCGTCAGGCCAAGCACCTTCGCCGTCTTGAGATTGATCACAAACTCAAACCTGCTGGGCTGCTCAATAGGAAGGCTAGCCGGATGAGCACCCTTCAGGATGCGGTTCACATAGCCGGCAAGAGCGCGAATCATTTCGATGTAATCCGGCTCGTAAGACATAAGCCCATTAGTCGGCCCGAAGATTCCGCCCCGATCGACGAAGAGTCGGTCGGGATACATGGCAGGGAGTCGGTGCCTGGCGACCAGATCCGTGATCGTGCTCCTGCTCTTCCGTAAGACGTTGTCCGATAGTATCAGCAGGGCGTCGCATCTCTTCTTGCGGACGGCGTCGAACGCGGTGGGGAAATCGTCGGGAGTACGCACCTCCACGGACTCGAGGTCAAGCCGCAGCGTGGTGGCCGCATCGCGGGCCTGCTTCAACTCCTCCGCCTTGTCCGGGTTGGCCGGATTCCAGAGTACGCAGACGCGCGTCACCCGCGGCACAGCCAGTTTCAGAAGCTCCAGCCGCTTGCCGCTCAGCGCCACGCCGAGCGTCGTGAGGCCGGTCACGTTTCCCCCGGGGCGGGCGAGCGTGTGGACCAGCCCCAACGCGACGGGGTCATCCTCGACCGCCATGACAATCGGCACGCGCGCCGTGGCGCGTTTGGCGGCGCGCGTCGCCTGCGTTCCCGAAGTGACGATCACGTCCACCTGGAGCCGAGCGAGCTCCGCCGCGAGGTCAGGCAGGCGGTCGTCCCCTTCGACGGCGGCGCGCTTCTCGTGTCTGACGTTCTTCCCTTCGCGGTAGCCGAACTCTTCGAGCCAGCCAGGGAGGCTAGTGCTGAGGCCGAGTTCATCAAACCTCGGCGTAAGGATCCCGATGACATACTCCTTCGTCGCCGGCTGCGCGTGGACGGCACCCGACGCGGCAAGAAGCAGAAGCGTCAGGACGGCGGCGCGCCTGCCCGTCACGAACATGCGACCAAGCTACCGAGTACGACCGACTGAGTGGTCATGGTGGCTCCCTTCCCCGGTCCCGGGCCGGCCGGGCCCGATTCAGGGCTTTCGAAGCTCGACCTTGACCGACATGCGTCCGACCTCGGCGACCTCCATCGTGACCTGGTCGCCCGGTTTGAGCGGGCCCACCCCGTCCGGCGTCCCGGTGGAGAGGAGGTCGCCGGGATTGAGCGTCATGACGTGGGACGCGTACTCCACGAGCTTCGGGACGTTCCAGATCATGTCCCGCGTGTTGCCGTCCTGGCGGCGCTCCCCGTTCACCCAGAGCTGGAGCCGCAGGGCATGGGGATCGAGGATCTCGTCCGCCGTGACCAGCACCGGTCCCACCGGTGTGAAGGTGTCGAAGGACTTCCGGGTCGAGCGATCCTCGTCCCCGCGCACGGTAATGTCCATCACGCCAGTGTAACCGAACACGTGGCGCATGGCGTCGGCCATGGCCACGTTCCGCGCTGTCCGCCCGATCACCACGCCCAGCTCGACCTCGTGGTCGGTGCGCCGGTCCGGGAACGGCAGCTCGATGGTCGCCTCCGGGCCGACGACGGACGACGGGGCCTTGAGGAAGAGGCCGTACCGCTCGATGGCGTGGAGCTCCCCCTTCACGAGGGGGCGCATCTCCTCGATGTGCAGCCGGTAGTTGACGGGGGCGGCAATGACCTTGCTCGGGAAGACGACCGGAGCCCGGAGCCGCACGCGGTCGAGCGGGAGGCCGGGCCGGCCCTCGACGGCCTGGAGGAGCCGGGGGCGCAGTCGCTCGAAGTCGGCGATGGCTCGCAGGAGAAAGACCGGCGGCCAGTCGCCGCCGCCGGCCCCCACGAGGTCGCTGACGTCGACGACCGTGTCCTCCCGGACGAGCCCGAGCCGGCTCTCGTCGAAGACGACGAGTCGCATCAGCAGCCACCCTTCGCCGCGAGCGAGACGCGGGGAACGGCCACGGCGTCAGCCTTCGAAGACTCGGGTGACCGCCTGGTGCCCGTCGTGCTCCCGGTAGGCCTGCTCGCGGTAGAGGCCCAGGGCCTGCATGATCGGCGTGTCCTGGACGGAGAAGAGGATGGCCTCGCCGTCGGCGCTCGCGTGCTCGTGCCAGGCCCAGGTCGGCACGGCGAAGAGGTCGCCCTTCTGCCAGTCGAACCGCTGGCCGTCGATCACCGTCGAGCCACGGCCCTCGAACACGAGATACACGGCGCTCCCCGTCGTCCGGTGGGCCTTCGTCCTCACGCCGGGGCGGAGCAGCTGGATCCAGCAGGCGAGGGTCGGCATCAGCGGTCCGCCGGTGTGGGGGTTGATGTACTCCATCGCCACATCGTCGAACGGGCTCGCGCCGGCAGAGGACACGGCGGCGAGCCGGCGCAGCGCCTCCTCCGTCCGGTCCCACTTGTAGTTCAGGAGCGGCGAGAAGCTGCCGGTCCACTTCTCCCAGGTGGGACGGAGCTGGCCGACTCCGTACCGGCGCTCGGAGTCTCCAACCGGCTTGCCGATCGGCTGCGCCTCCTGGGCGAACGGCTCGTAGAATTGCCCCTCCATCTCGGCCACCATCGGGAGGTCGAGGCCATCGAGCCAGAGCATCGGTCGGGCGCTGTCGTTCCCGTGGTCGTGCCAGGTCCAGGGGGGCGTCAGCACCAGGTCGCCCCGCCCCATCACGCACTTGTCACCGTCCACGGTGGTGAAGGCGCCCTCGCCCTCGATCACGAACCGGATGGCGGCCGGCGAGTGGCGGTGGGCCGGCGCGACCTCACCCGGGAGCACGTACTGGAAGCCCGCCCAGAGCGTGTGCGTCGCGCCGAACCGGTCGGGGAGCCCGGGGTTGATGAAGCCGAGCACGCGCCGCTCGGCCGCGCGGCTGAGCGGCGCCACCTCCGCCCCCTGCCGCACCAGCGGCAGCATCGTGTCCCACCGCCAGAGGTGCGGGACGCACCGGCTCTTCGGCTCCTTGGGCAGGAGGCTCTTGTTGACGTTCCACAGCGCCACCAGGTGGTTCCGCTCGAGCTCCTTGTAGAAGGCCTCGGCGTCGCGGGTGGGAGCGGTCGTCCTCGCGTGGCTCGGGTCCATGGTCTGTCCCTCAGCGGAAGCTCGACAAGGCATTCGGGCCAGGCGCGCTGGATCAGCGGATGACGCGGCCAGCTTAGCCCGGCCGGCGGAAACCGGTCAAGGACGCGGCGGGCTCGGGCCGAAGCGCGGCCGCCGGGCACGGCGCGCCGCGCGGACGGGCGCCGGCCGCTATCGAACCGAGGCGCCCAGCATGGCCAGGAACCGGTCCCGGTCGAGCTCCAGGATCAGGTCGACCGTCGGAGCGCCGCCGCCGAATCCGAACCAGTCGACCGTCGTCTGTCCGCGGGTGTGTCGGCCGCCGAGCTCCACCGTCACGTGGCGGCGCTCCGACCTCGTGACGATCCCGGGCTCGAGCGCGGCCGCCATGGCGACCGGGTCGGCGGCGAACATGTCGCCGGTCCCGAAGTCGTCGAGCACGCGCGACGGCTTCCGCTCGGTGATCGTCCGGACGAACTCCGCGCGCGGGCCGGGAGCCGCCCAGATCTCGTCGAGGCGGTCGCGGTCGATCACGCACTGCATGGCCGTCTCCCACGGCACGAGCGCCATCCCCGGCCAGCGCTGCAGCACCACCGCGGCGGCCTCCGGGTCGCACGCCACGTTGAACTCCGTCGAGGGACTGGGCATGTTCCCCGTCGCCCGGACGGCGCCGCCCATGGCGACGAGGCGCCGATACTTCCGGGGCAGATCCGGGTCCAGGTTGAGCGCGACCGCGACGTTCGTGAGCGGGCCCAGCGCCACGAGCGTGAGCTCGCCCGGCGATTCGCTGGCCAGGCGGACCAGGGCCACCGCGGCATGCTCGGCCTCGACGGGCCGGCGCGACGGCGGGAAGTGCGCGTTGCCGAGGCCGTCCTCGCCGTGCGCGTGGGTGGCTTCCACGCGGTCGCCCAGGAGGGATCGATCGCACCCGCGGAAGACACGTGTTCTCGCGGGGTCGACACCGAGCGCGTCCAGGACCGTGCAGGCGTTGGCGACGGTCCGCTCGAGCTCCACGTTGCCGGCGACGATGGTGACCGCCTCGATCCGGGTCTCGGCGTCGGCGACGGCCAGGAGGATCGCGAGCGCGTCGTCCACACCGGGATCGGTGTCGATGACGAGCCGCTTCACCGTCACCGCCCGGCCGCTCCCGCCCCGCCGTCGCCCGCGATGGGCTCGTTGCCCCACGTGAAGAAGGGATCGCCCCCCTGCCCCGTGACGAGGAAGATCTCCTCCAGCCAACTGCGGTGCCGGTCGTCGCCGGGGACCTGAACGTGCGCCGAGACGACCATGCCCTCCTCGAGACCCCAGTCGTGACGGCTGGCGGGCACCTCCATGTCGATGTGCTCGAGCCCCAGGCCGTGGAAGAAGATGAACGCCTGGTCGGCATTCTCCAGGCCGCCCTGCCGGAGCGCCTCCCGGCCCCGGCGCTGGAGATCGCTGATCCTCGCGCCCGGCCGGGCGGCGTCCTGGATCTCGCCCATGGCCGCGGCCGTCGCGGCGGCGATCCGGCCCGGAAGACCCCGCGGCCGGTCGTCGACGATCCACGTCTTGCCGCCGTCCCAGCAGTAGTGCGCCAGCGTGCCGTGGCAGTCCCACATGATGTGCATGCCCGGCTCGACGACGAAGTCCTCGGAGCCGGACTGCGTGTAGAGGGCCGGGTCCGCGCCGGGAGGGTTCGCCATCACGAGGGCACCCGGGTCGCGCACGAACCCGCCGAGGCCGACGGCGGTCGTGTGGTAGGTCCGGATCAGATGCTGCCAGGTGGTCCCCCGGGACCACGTCCGGATCGTCCGCTCGATGGCGAGCTGGTTCAGCCGGGTGGCCTCCCGCAGCAGGCGGATCTCGTCGGGCGTCTTCACCTGGCGCACGTGCTTCAGCGCCCCGTAGGCGTCGACGACCCGCACGCCGGCGGGCGCGACCGCGTGAGCGAAGCGGAGGTCGTCGAAGCCCACCGTTCCGGCGCCGAGCCCCAGGTCCCGCATCGCCCCGGCCGTCCCCTCGACCAGGCTTCCCGCGAAGTGGGCACGCGCGGCCTGCCCCCGCGCGCTGCGGAGCAGCCCCGCCGGCACGAAGTGATCGAGGGCCGACGCCCCCCACGACACGTCGAGAGGGCTCAGCAGGGTCGCGTAGGGGCGAGCGTCCTCGACCCACGACGGCTGGAGCAGGAAGTGCGCGAGGTCGAACTCCGCCACCACGATCACCGGATGCTCCGGCTCGTGACGCGAGATCACCACGGCGGCGTAGCCGTTCGTCTCGTGCACCGACGCGCTGGCCGGGGGGGCGAACCCGCTCAGGTAAAACACGTTGGGGCGCAGGTAGGACACGATCCCGTCCATCCCGCGCTGCGCCATGGTGTCGAGCAGACGGCCCAGATTGCAGAGCCGCTCGGGCTGGTGGGTTGGCCCGGACTCTGCCGACTGAGGGCGGCGAGTGTCAGGTCGGACGGTCATCTTCTCGGCTCCTCCTCGGATCTGGGCCCAGCGCCCACGCCCGCGTGCACGGTCGGGCCTGCATCAGCCGCGAGACAGCCACCATCGGGCGCCTACTCGATCAACTGGTCCGCCTGCAGCACCAGCGACCGCGGGATGGTGATGCCAAGGAGCCTCGCGGCCTTGCGGTTGATGACTAGTTCAAATGTGGTCGGCTGCTCCACGGGCAGATCGGCGGGTCTGGCCCCCTTCAGAATGCGATCGACGTAGCCGGCAGCGCGGCGATACAGATCCACGACGTTTGCCCCGTACGACATCAGACCCCCGACCTCCACGAGTTCCCGGAACGGATAGATCGCCGGCAGCCGGCTCTTGACCGCGAAGTCGACGATGCGATTGCGGTGCGCAAAGTTCGACGCCGAGTTTGCAACGAAGAGGGCGTCAGGACGCTCACGCGTGAGCATCGTGAACGCGTTCTCATACTGATCGAGCGTGACTTCCGCGTGCGTCAGCAGGACACCCCGTGCTCTTGCGGCGGCTTGAGTAGCCTGACCGAGTGGTTCTTCCCAATCTGTTCTTGTTCCCACGAAAGCCACACGGGAAGCTCTCGGGAGCATTTCCTTGAGGAGCTCCAAGCGCTTCGCTTCGGTCTCCGGACCGCCGTCGATGGAGAGTCCTGTGACATTGCCGCCGGGTCGCGCGAGGTTGGCGACGAGCCCCGCTTCGACGGGAGACCGACTGCTCGCCATGACGATGGGAACCACATTCGTCATCCGCTTCGCCGCTCGGGGCAGGTCATTTCCTGCCGTCACGATCACGTCCATCTTGAGTCGGAACAGGTCCGCGAGGATGCCATCGAACCGATCGGGCTGTCCCTCCGCGGACCGCCGCTCGAAAATGAGGTTTCTCCCCTCGACATACCCAAGCCTGCGCATCTCGTGGAGGAACGTCCTTGCGGACGGGTGGGCGGGCTCCGGTCCGGCCATTTGGGAGACGGGTGCTGAGACAAAGACGAGCCCGACGCGGAAGATCTGCCCTGGCTGTTGCGCCTCAGCGAGCGCCCCGGCGAACAGTCCAACAGATAGGATGGCAACGAGCTTGCCGACGATGAGCTTCATGACGCGTCAGCGGAGCCCACAGGGTTCCAAGGTTGCGTTTCGGGCGTCGTGCCGCTTGCCTTCGATGCGTTCAAGACGAGCGGCCGCGAGAGCCACCGGGAGGCCGGCGACCCACCGTGGGGTCTACCTCGCGAGTAGCGGCCAGCGGCCCGGTCGCGGTCCAGTACCGGGTGCCGGCGACGAGGAGCGTCTCGGCCGGAAAGCGGGTCAGCACCTCGTGGCCGGTCTCGGTGACCAGGACCTCCTCCTCGATGCGCGCGGCCGACCAGCCGTCGGTCGCCGGCCAGAAGTTCTCCAGGGCGAACACCATGCCGGGCTCGAGCGCCACCGGGTGGTCGAGCGAGACGAGGCGGCTCATGACCGGCTGCTCCCAGATCGAGAGCCCGACCCCGTGACCGTACTGGAGCCCGAAGCAGGCCTCCTCGTCCGGGAACCCGAACTCCTGGGCCCGCGGCCACGTGGCCACGATGTCGGCGGTCGTGACCCCGGGCTTGACCATGGAGATGGCGACGTCGAGGAGCTCCCGGCAGCGCTTGTAGGCGTCCACCATGGCGGGCGAGGCGCTGCCCACCGCGAACGACCGGTAGTAGCACGTCCGGTAGCCCATGTACGAGTGGAGGATGTCGAAGTAGGCGGGATCGCCCGGCCGCAGCACCCGATCGGAGAAGACGTGAGGGTGCGGGTTGCAGCGCTCGCCGGCAATCGCGTTGACGGCCTCGACGTCCTCGGAACCGAGGTCGTAGAGCTTCTTGGCGGCGATCCCGACCAGCTCGTTCTCGCGAATCCCGGGCCGGAGCGCCTGGTACAGGTCCTCGTATGCCGCGTCCACCATCATCGCGGCGCTGTTGAGGAGGACGATCTCGTCCCGGGTCTTGATCCGGCGCGCCGTCTGCATGAGCTGCTGGCCGTCGACGACCTGGAGCCCCTCCTTCTGGAGGGCCGCCAGCACCGGGAGCTCGACGACATCCACGCCGAGCGGCGCCCGGTGGAGCCCCCGCGCCTCCAGCTCGCGCTTGATCTTCTTGGCGAGGTCCTCCGCCCGGCCCATCTCCGGCGTCATCGCGCCGCGGAGGAGCGAGATCCCGGCGCGCGACCGCTCGCCGAGCCAGGGGCAGTAGAGCTGGTGGTGGCGCGCGGCGGAGCCGAAGTCCCACATGATCGGCAGGTCGCCGCGCGGGAGGAGCGTGAAGCGCGAGAGCTTGTCGCGCGCCCACTCGCCGATGGTCGTGGCGGTGATGTAGCGGATGTTGTACATGTCGAAGCAGAGGAGCGCGCCCAGCTCCGACACGGCCAGCGCCGTCGTCACCCGCGCGAGCCGCTCGGTCCGCAGCCGGTCGAAGTTGACCCGCTCTTCCCAGTCGACGCCCATCGTGCCGTAGGTCGGCAGTCCCATCACGAGCCTCCAGCTCTCGAAGCGGTGGCGGTCGCGGCGACAGCGGGCGCGGCCTTCGCGCTCGGCGGGAGGCCGCTCAGCGACGCCAGCACGTCGAACACCACCGCGAAGTCGTAGTCGGCCAGGCCCAGGCCCCTGGCCGCCGCCAGGAACTCGTGCGTCAGCGCGGTGGTGGGCAGCGTCACGCCCACGGCGCGCGCGAGGTCGAGCGCCAGCCGGAGATCCTTCTGCATCATGCCGACGTCGAACCAGGCCTCGGCCGGCATGCCGAGGACGAACGGCCCCCGGTACTTCACCATGGGCGAGGCGACGACGCTCCGGAGGAGCGCCTCCACGGCGCGCTCGCGCGCGATCCCGGACTTCTCCGCGAGACACACCGCCTCGCTGAAGGCGAGCATCTGGACGGCGAGCCCCAGGTTCGTGGCGACCTTCATCGTGACGGCGAGCCCGAGCGGGCCCACGTGGGTGATCGTGGGGCCGATGGCCAGGAGGTACGGGCGCACGCGCTCGAGCACCGCCGCCTCCCCGCCCGCCATGAACGCGAGCTGGCCGGCGTCGAGCGTGGCGACGCTCCCGGACACGGGCGCGTCGAGCATCGCCGCGCCGCGCGCGGCGGCTTCGGCCCCGAGGGCGCGCGTCACGCCGGGGTCCACGGTGCTCATCTCCACGTACACGGCGCCTGGCCGGAGCCCGGCGAGGATGCCGGCGGCGCCCCCGGTCACCGCCAGGAGCGCCGCCGTGTCGGTCACCATGCTGAAGACCACGTCCGCCGCCTCGGCCACCGCGCGGGGCGACGCCACCGGCTCGAGCCCGGCGTCGTAGAGCCACTGGGCCTTGGCGCGTGTCCGGTTGTAGCCGACCACCGGGTGGCCGGCGTCGAGCAGGCGCTTCGCCATCCGCCCGCCCATCACGCCGAGCCCCACGAAGCCGAGCGTCGCGGTCACTCGAGTTCTCCGAGACTCACGTTGCCCACCGTCGACCCAGCCAGCCGATCGGCCTACGGGGCGGGGACCGCGAGCGGCTTGCCCTTCTCGATCAGGTAGATGGCGAGGACCTTGGCCGGGCCGCTCCCGGTGTTGCGGGCGTCGTGCCGCTTCCCGGCGTCGACGTGGTAGTGATCGCCGGGCTTGAGGTCGACGGGCGCCTGGCCCTCGACCTCGAAGCGCGCGGCGCCCTCGAGCACGTAGCCGATCTCGTGGCCGTCGTGGAAGTGCCGCCCCGCGCTCGCCCCCGGCGCGATCTCGGCGGTCCCGAGATACACCTCGCGCCCGTCGATCCCCGCGAGCTCCGTCTTCATGAGGAGCGTCCGCTTGATGCCGGTCGGCTGCGCCTCGAGCATCGTCGCGACCGTCCAGCCGGCGACGACCCCGACCAGGAGCGTGAGCCCGGCGACCCAGTGTCTCCTCATCGTCGACCTCCCCTCTCCTCTCACCCTCCACGGCGGCGCATCCGCGCCGCGTCGAGTCACGTCGGAAGCCTGGCCGATCGACCGGGACCTGTCAAGGTCGCTGCTCGACAGGATCGCTCGATACCGCGTCGATCGTGCTGATCCGTGCGTCCGGCGAGGATGCGGCCGGCGCCTCAGCGATTGGCGAGCGTCCGAAAGCCCTTCCCCCGGAGCACACGGTCATCGGCGGTGACGAGTGTGAGCTCGTAGACGTCCGCCGTGGCCGCAAGAAACCGATCGGCCGGATCGTCATGCTCGAGGCGCACGGACCGACTGCGGATCGCCACCTCGCGGCTGAGTGGCGCATCGTGCATGGGTACCCGGGAGAGTGCCGCTTCCACCCAGTCGGGCGGCGTGCTTCCCTCCCGGACACGCACACGACCGCGCTCGGCGAGCAGCAGGAATTCCCAGATGCTGATCGGAGACAGCCAAAGCTGATTGCGATCGTCGGCGAGCGCCGCCGACACCCGCTTCGTGAGCCGTTCGGGCTCAGCGTGGCTCCACAACCAGATGTGGGTGTCGAGGAGCAGATTCACCTGAGCGCCTCCCACGTCGTCAGGTCGCTCGATGGCGCCACGAGATCCCCTCGGATCTCGAGCGTCCCGCGCAGCGAGCCCAACCATTCGCGCGGCGGCCGGCCTGGAGCGGGGGGGACGATGTCGGCCACGGGTTTCCCGAAGCGTGTGACGCGCAGCGGTCGACCCGTCCGACGGACCCGCTCCAATGTCGCGAGACACGTCGCCTTGAACTTCGAGATCGCCATTGTCTCCATGACCGCAACAATACCATGGTCTTTGGCCATGGTCACTTGCTCCGTGGGACCGGAGCTCCCGTGGCGGCGACGCTCGTGGATGGGGGCGCCCATCCCGGCGGTCACCCGGGGCGCGGGGCGCTCGATGCCGCCCTCACTCGCCCAGGTAGGCGCTCCGGATGTGCGGCTCGGCGAGCAGCGCGGCCGGCGGGCCGGCCGAGACGATGCGGCCTTCCGCCAGCACGTAGGCGCGACCCGCCACGGCCAGCGCCCTCGGGACGTTCTGCTCGACCAGGAGCACCGCCGTCCCATCCCGGTGGAGGGCTTCGATCACCTCGAACACCTGGTCCACGATGGCGGGGGCGAGCCCGAGGGACGGCTCGTCGAGGAGAAGCAGGCGCGGGCCCGCCATCAGCGCGCGGCCGATGGCGACCATCTGCTGCTCGCCTCCCGAGAGCGTGCCCGCCGCCTGCCGCCGGCGCGCGCGGAGCACGGGGAACATGGCGTAGACCCGCTCGAGGCGCGAGTCGCGCTGGGCCCGGGCGGCGGGCGTGTAGGCCCCGATCTCGAGGTTCTCCTCCACCGTCATCCCGCCGAACAGCCGGCGGCCCTCGGGCACGATCGCGATCCCGCGGCTCGAGACGTCGTGGGGCGCGACGCGGGTGAGGTCCTCGCCGCCGAAGCGGAGCCGCCCGCTCCGCACAGGGAGGAGCCCCGCGATCGTGTTGATCAGCGTCGTCTTGCCGCTCCCGTTCGGCCCGACGACCGACACGAGCTCTCCCTCGCCCACGGTGAGGGAGACGTCCCAGATCGCGATCGCATCCCCGTAGGCGACCTGGAGGCGCTCGGCCTCAAGCATGAGCCTTCCCGAGGTACCGCCGGACGACGTCCGGGTGTCGCATCACGTCCTGCGGGGCGCCGCCGGCGATGACCTGTCCGGCGTCGAGCACGACGACGCGATCGGCGAGCGCCACGACGGCGCGCATGATGTGCTCGACGAACACGACCGTCGTGCCGCGATCCCGGATGTCGCGGACGAGCCGGGTGGCGTCCGCCATCTCCGGCGGCGTCAGGCCGGAGAGCACCTCGTCCAGCATGACGAGCCGGGGCTCGGAGGCGAGTGCCCGCGCGAGCTCCAGGAACTTCCGTTGGTGGAGATTCAGCGTGGCCGGCAACGACTCGGCGCGGTCCGAGAGACCCGTGAACTCGAGCCAGCGGCCCGCCTCGCGCTCGGCCACCTCCCGGTCCCTGGCGATGCGGCCGAACATGCCGGCGATCGCCACGTTCTCGCGCACCGTGAGATGGGCGAACGGCCGCGGGATCTGGTAGGTGCGCGACACGCCCAGCCGGGCGATCCGGTGAGCCTCGTGGCCGGTGATGTCCGCGCCGCCCACCACGATCCGGCCGCGGTCCGCCCGGTAGTGGCCGCTGACGACGTTGATCAGGGTCGACTTGCCGGATCCGTTCGGGCCGACGAGCCCCAGGATCTCCCCTTCCCTGGCCTCGAGGCTCACGCCGCCGAGCGCCTGGATGCCGCGAAACGCCTTGCGGACGTCGTGGAGGACGAGCAACGGCGGTCCCGCGACCCGGGATGGCCGCTTGCTCGTCGCGTCCGCCGCGGACGCCGGCGGCTCCGGCATCGGCGCCGTCGCCGCCGACACGGCCCTCGGCCGGCCCCGCTGGCCCAACCGGCTGAAAAACCCGGTAATCCCTTCGGGCAGGAACAGGATCGCGAGCATCAATGTCAGCCCGACGGCCGCGCGCCCCGCCACTGCCGTCTGACCCCCGGTGACGCCGTACATGAGAACGGTGACCAGCGCCGCGCCGATGGCCGGGCCGAGCCAGTGCCGGGCCCCGCCGAGCACGCTCATGAGGACGACGTAGAGCGGCACTACGATCGAGAACGTCTCCGCGACCGTGACGTAGGTGACGAACATGGCGTGGATGCCGCCCGCGACCCCGGCCAGGCCGGACGAGAGCCCGAGCGCGACGAGCTTGTAGCGATAGGTGGGCACGCCCAGGACCTCCGCCACGTCCTCGTCGTCGTGAATGGCGAAGAGCCCGGCCCCCCAGCGGGCATGGTAGACGGCATACGCCGTCGCGACCGTGACCAGCGCGATGCCGAGGGCGAGGACGTAGAGCGTGGCCGTCGCCGTGCCGGCGAGGCGCGGCAGCGGCACCGCGCTGAGGTAGACGCCGGGCCCGCCGTCGATGCGGGTGTTGAGCACGATCGTGGCGAGGACGAACGTCACGGCGAGGGTGAGGAGCGCGAACAGCTCGCCCCGGAGCCGCCGCACTCGGAACACCACCGCGCCCATTCCCACCCCGAAGAGCGCGGCGACGAGGCCGGCCAGCGGCAGGCTGGGCAGGAACGGCATGCCCGCCGTCAGGAGCGTGGCGGTCGCGTACATCCCGGCGCCGAAGAACGCGCCGTGGCCGAAGCTGAAGTAGCCGGAGAACCCGCTCAGGATGCCCCAGCTGGCCGCGAGCGCCACCCAGTGGAAGACGAGGTAGAGGAAGGATTCGTAAAACGCGGGCAGCTTCAGGGCGGGCACGAGCAGGAGCCCGAGGCCCACCGCCGCGAACGCCGCGGGCGCGACCGGAGGCCGCCGCACCTAGACCCGGCCCGGGCGCAGCAGCAGCAGGAGAATCAGCAGCGTGAAGGAGACGAGCGGGGCCCAGGCGGGGGCGGTCAGCGCCATGGTCAGGGCCTCGCTGACCCCGATGACCACGCCGGCGACGAGCGGGCCCAGTGGATTGCCGAGCCCGCCCATGATCACGGCGGCGAAGACGACGCCGATCCACGCGTAGATCTGGGCGGGCGCCAGCGTGTAGACCAGCGCCACGAAGGCCCCGGCCACGCCCGCGTAGGCTGCGCAGAGACCCGACAGCACGAGCGACAGCCGGCGATGGTTCACCCCGAAGGCGGCGGCGATCTGCGGCTCCTCCGCGCAAGCCCGGAGCCCCTTGCCCACCCAGGTGAAGCGAAGCCACGCCCACGTGAGGCCGGCCAGAAGCGCGGCGGCCGCGAGGGCGAGCAGCTCGGCCTTCGGCACGAAGAGACGACCGACGCGCCAGGAGGCCGTGCCGTACACCGACTCGAGCCGCCGGTAGTCAGCCGTCCAGAGCCACTGGATCAGGCTTTCGATCACCACCGTCAGGCCGAACGTGACCAGCAGCGACCCGAACTGGGTCACCCCGAAGCGCGCGAAGACCGCCTGGCTGAGAACGCCCAGCCCGAAGAACGCCGGCGGGACGATCAAGAGGCTCCAGAGGGGATCGAGGCCGAAGGCCGTCGAGAGCGTGTACGTCAGGTAGGCGCCCAGGAAGGCCAGCGCGAAGTGGGCCAGGTTGATGAGGCGAAGCAGGCCCCAGGACAGGCTCAGGCCGAGACCGAGAAGCCCGTAGAGCCCGCCGAGGAAGATTCCGGACAGGACCGATTGCGCGAGGAGCGTGAAGCTCGGCACGGCGGGCTGCGCGGATCAGCCCGCCGTGGCGCTCACCGCGATGTCGCGCCCGGTTTCCTGGCACTCACGGACGGCGCTCGCAGAGACACTGCCAGGGCGAGACGCGAGCAGCCCCCACAGGCCGAAGGCCGTCCCTAGGACGCAGCGCCGCGGCCGGCCGAGGCGTATGCCGCATACGTCGAGGCCGACCGCGGCGCGAGGACGACGGGATGCGACGCGTATCGCCCCGGCCCTCAAGGGACGATGAGCTGGGCTCCCGGCGCCGCGTACTCCTTCGGCCACACCACCAGCCACTTCCCGTCCTGCACCTGCTTTATCTTCGTCAGGTCGTCGCCGTAGTTGTTGGGTCCGTCGAACCGGAGCTTGCCGCTGATGGTGTCGACGCGATTCGTCTTGAGCCACTGCGCGAGCACCTTGTCGTCCAGGCTCTTGTTGGCCGTCACGGAGGCCTCCAGCAGCTGCCAGGCCGTGTACGACGCCGCGGCCTGCGTGTCGACAGCCGCGTAGGGCAGGCCGGCCTTGGTCGCCCGCTCCCGGAAGAGCTTCACGAACTCGGCCGCGGCCGGGTTGTTCGTGAACGGCGGATGCTCCTCGAAGACGGTCGCGGCAAGGGCGCCCTTGCCCTCCGGCGCCTTGACGAGCGGCCCGGGGGCCGGATAGAGGTAAAAGTGGCTCTTCGGCGTGTAGTCGATCTTCTTCAGCGCGTCCAGGAGCTGGTTCCCGTCGAGCCCGATCGCGCCCATCCACAGGAAGTCCGGGTTGGCGTCCTTGACTCGCGCCGCGATCGGCCCGAAGTCGCGGGTGCCGAACTCGAACTCGAGGAACAGCACCTCGCTGAGGCCCCGCTTCTGCGCGACCTCGCGCGCCCCCAGCGACAGGAAGTGCACCGACGGGAACTTGTCCGTCACGATCGCGATCGTCTTGGGCGGCTTCGGCGTCGCCGCCAGCGCGTCGAAGAGGCGGTTCGGAACCGTCTGACCCGGCTCGGGTCCCATCGCCCACGTCGGGAAGTGGCGCTCGTACTTCGCGAGGTGCGGGATGCCGAAGGTGTGGTGGACCAGCATCTTGTCGTAGCGCTGGGCCACGCCCATCGCCGAGAGGATCGCGCCGGTGGCGTACGGCCCGAGGAGGAGGTCTACCTTGTCGACCGTGATGAGCCGCTCGTAGAGCGTGCGCGCGACATCGGGCTTCGACTGGTCGTCGAGGAGGACCCACTCGACGGGCCGCCCGAGCAGGCCGTTCTTCTTGTTCAGCTCATCGACGTAGATCTCGCCCGTGATCTTGTGGACGAGCGCGGTCGCCGCCAGCGGCCCGGTGAGGGCCAGCGTGCTCCCCACGCGGACCGGCGGGCCGGCCGGGGCGGCTACCCCGAGGACGGGCCCGGCCAGGGCGAGCAGCAGGGCGATGGCGAGCGTGCCGAGCACCCGGGTCGAGAGCGTCATGGTCGGCCTCCTCGTGCCAGCGGCGCTCGCGCCGCGGCGGCGTCTGGTCTCGTGCGGCCCGACTTTATACCAAGCCGGGTGCGCAGGGAAAGCCCGTTCGATCCTTCCCACGCGTGCCGGACCGACCCAATCTGACCGACCGCTCCACGGGCTACTGGCGCACCCACTGGAACCGGCATGGTAGCCTAGCCGCCGTGCTCAACGCGACGCGCGACCTCGTCCTCCCCACCACGATCACCGGCTCCTACCCGCGGCCGGCCTGGTTCACGGAGGGTCTGCACCGGCGGGCGTTCAAGGACGCGCTGGGCGACAGCCTCTACCGCGAGCAGTACCTCGACGCGGTGAGCTGCCTGATCGGCGAGCAGACGCGCGCCGGTCTCGACATCGTCACCGACGGCGACTCCCGCTTCGACCTGACGGTGGGCGGGCGGTCGTGGTTCTACTACCCGATCGAGCGGCTCCGCGGGATCACCGGCCACGTGGACCGGACGCGGGCAGCGGGCTGGACCATCAAGCCGGGTCACATCCTGTACGAGGTCATGGAGGCCTACCAGCCCGCCGTCGTGGGCGAGCGGATCGAGGGGGGCCCCCTCCAGTACGCCGCGCTCTGGCGGACGGCCCAGCGATTCACCGACCGCCCGGTGAAGTTCGGCGCGATCAGCGCCCAGACGCTCGCCAAGATGCTCGTGAACCGGCACTATGCCTCCGAGCGAGAGCTGATCCTCGACGTCGCCGACGTGTTCAACGCCGAGCTGCGCCAGGTGGCCGCGGCCGGATGCCGGGTGATCCAGGTCGAGGAGCCGCGGCACCACAGCGCCACCGCCGACGGGCGCGTGACGGACGACGACCTCCAGTTCTTCACCGACGCGATCAACCGCGAGATCCGGGGCGTCGACACCGAGGTCTGGCTCCACACGTGCTGGGGCAACCCGAACCAGCAGCCGCTCTACTGGGAGCGCCCCTCCTACGAGCGCGCGCTCCCCTACCTCCTCGCCACCGACGCCGACGTGATCACGCTCGAGTGCGCCTCGACCGGCGGGCGGGACCTCCCGCTCCTCGGCAAGCACCGGACCGACAAGAAGATCGCGATCGGCGTCGTGAGCCACACGTCGACGGCCGTCGAGCCGCCGGAGGTGGTGGCCAACCTGATTCGCCGGGCGCTCGAGTACGTCCCGCCGGAGCGGCTCATCCTCTCGACCGACTGCGGCTTCGGCCGGGAGGGGCTCGCGCGCCGGATCGCCTTCTACAAGTGCGTGGCCATCGCGCTTGGCGCGAACATCGTGCGCCAGGAGCTCGGCCTGCCCCAGACACCCGTCCCCGCCGCGGACTCGAGGTTCGCATGAAGCGCAGCACCGACCGGTTCCTCACCACGCACACGGGAAGCCTGCCGCGGCCCGACGACCTGGTCCGGACGATGTTCGCCCGTGAGGAAGGCGTTCCGGTCGACGGCGCCGCCCTCGCCGCGCGCATCCGCTCCGGCGTGGCGGAGGTGGTCCGAAAGCAGGCGGACGCGGGCGTCGACGTGATCGACGACGGCGAGCTCAGCAAGCCGAGCTACGCGACGTACGTGAAGGACCGCCTGGCCGGGTTCGGCGGCACGAGCCAGCCGCTCCAGTACCAGGACCTGGTGGACTTCCCGGACCTGGCCAAGCGCGTCTTCAGCGACCCCGGGCGGTCCCGGCGCCGGACGCCGGCCTGCAACGGCCCGATCGGCGTGCGCGACGCGCGGGCGGCCGAGACCGACGCCCAGAATCTGAAGGCGGCGCTCGCCTCGGTGCCCGCCGCGGAGGGCTTCCTGACCGCGGCCTCGCCGGGCGTCATCTCCCTCTTCTTCCGCAACGACCACTACCCGAGCCACGAGGCCTACCTCTCCGCCATCGCGGACGCGATGCGGGTCGAGTACGAGGCCGTGGTCGAGGCCGGGCTGCTCCTCCAGGTGGACTGCCCGGACCTCGCCATGGGGCGGCACATCCAGTATGCGGCGCTCGGCATCGAGGAGTTCCGCCGGATGGCGCGGCTTCACGTCGAGGCGCTGAACCACGCCCTCGCGAACGTCCCCCCCGACCGGGTCCGCATGCACGTGTGCTGGGGCAACTACGAGGGGCCGCATCACTACGACGTCCCCCTGGCGGACATCATCGACATCGTGTTCCTCGCCCGGCCGGCCGGGGTCTCGTTCGAGGCGGCCAATCCGCGCCACGCGCACGAGTGGAAGCTGTTCGAGCGCGTGAAGGTCCCCGAGGGCAAGGTCCTGATCCCCGGCGTGCTCGAGTCGAAGACGAACTACATCGAGCACCCCGAGCTGGTCGCCCAGCGGATCGGGCGGTACGCGAAGCTGGTCGGCCGCGAGA
Organism: uncultured Candidatus Rokubacteria bacterium; assembly: GCA_963812945.1. Lineage (GTDB taxonomy): Bacteria > Methylomirabilota > Methylomirabilia > Rokubacteriales > DASRDR01 > DASRDR01. Next base: position 2,706,641 of record CAWEXD010000008.1, read on the forward strand.
ACGTCATCGCCGGCACCGACTGCGGCTACGGGACCTGGGTCGGCCAGGCCGCCGTGGATCCCGGAGTCGTGTGGGCCAAGCTCGGGAGCCTCGCCGAGGGCGCGCGCCTCGCCTCGCGCGAGTTCTGGGCCTAGACCCCCCAGCGTCCCGGGCCGATCGGAGCCGCGCGCCCGGCCTCTCGAGGGGGACGGTGGGCTTCGCCGTCGACACCCCGCCCGGGCAGCTCGGCGGCGGCGCGAGGCCGGACCCGAGGAAGTGCGGCTCCGCGGGGGACCCTAGGCGGCGCCGACCCAGGAGACACCCGGATGGCGTCTCACTGGAGCCTGTCCTGACCGCGGCGACACTCGTCGCCGTGCTCGGCGTGTACGGGTTCGGCAACCCGGTTCCGGAAGGCTCCTGGGCCGTGACCGGCTTCGCTTCCGGGAGCAGCCCGCCGGCGAAGCGGCGCGTCAGACCTCGCGTGGGTCAAGATTGCTAGAGTGCCTGGTTTTCCCCCACTCTTGGGTGGACGCTCCCCCAATGGTCTTGCGCAGTCCAGGTTGACCCACAGCTAAGTAGCTGATCTGGCTGGCCTCCCGTCACGGCACCTGCCTTGCTCTCCCCTTGGACCGGGAGGAAAACATGAGGGCAAGGCCAGCCGGATCGGGCATGCGAACCTGGGCGGTGTTGACGGCCTGCGGGCTGCTGGCCGTCGGGTGCGGGGAAGGGGGCGGCGTAGTTACGGGCGCGGTCGTCGCCGCCGCACTGGTGGACGCCCCGAACTTCCCGAACGCCCAAGGTCCGGGCGTCCCACCGAACTCCGTGGACTTCGAGGGCGACCCCAGCGCGATTCACGTGCAGGGGGCGACGCTCCGCAACACCCACGGCGGCTGCGAGGTCGACGTGACGTTCAAAAACGTGTCCACCAAGCTGGTGAGCGCCGGGTTCCGGTACGACATCCTCGACGCGCGCGGGCAGCACGTCGCGTCGCGCGGCACGGCGGTCCGGCAAGCACGACCCGGCGAGGTCGAGACCGTTTCGAGCGAAGGGACGACCGCCGGCGCGAGCGGGATCCCCTGCCCCGCAGGGGGACGGCCCCGCCTGGTCGAGGTCTCCGTCTTGAACCTCTGACTGGCGGGTCAGGTGTGACGCCGGCGCGGTCTCCTGGCCGTCAGTCGAAGGCGGCCCGGACGGCGCCGAACGGGGTGAATTGCGTCTCGATCCAGTCCCCGCGCGTGATCGGGTACTGCTTCGTGAACGAGCCCGACATGATCCGGTGTCCAGACTCGAGACGCCGGCCGAACTCGGCGAGCTTCTGGACAAGCCACGTCACGGCGCCGACCGGATGGCCCGTCTCCTCACTGCCCACGGCGTGGTCCACCCGTCGTCCATTGCTGAACACCTCCACCGTCGTGCTGGCCGGCTCCCATCCGGCCGGCAGCTGGCTGGCCGGCCCGGTCACGAAGGCCCTCTGCTGGCCTCCCTTGGGCCGAGACCCAGAAGGAGCATTGCGTGGACTACCCTTCGAGAAGGGCCTCGCCGGGCGTCATCTCCCTCTTCTTCCGCAACGACCACTACCCGAGCCACGTCGGCTCCGACGGGGACCCTAGCCGCCCTCGGTTTCGTCCCCACCCGTCGAACCGAGCGCAACCGCGCACCACAAGGCCGCCAGCGGCGGGAGATAGTAGTTCCAGAAGGCCTGCTTGTTCACGATGAGAAACGCCAGGAACACGGCGGCGGTCGCCGCGCAAAAGCCCGCGGGAGTCCGTGGCGCACGCCGGACCGCAAGGAATGCTGCGATACCTGCCGCCACAAAGCACACCCAGCTCGGAAAGGGCTGTATCCCGTCGCGGGAGAACCGCGCCATCAGGCTCAACGAATCGGCGCGAAATGGCTGCATGACCTGAAGGGCGACGACGCTTTTCAAGAACGCCACAGGCTCCAGGAGCAGCCATGGCAGGGTCAAGGCAGTGGCCACGCCAAGAGCTGGCCCCAGCAGGCGACTGACGCTGCGCAGAGTCCACGGCCGTGGCAAGAGCAAGACGCCGAGCGGCACCACGAGAAACATGTATTGCTTGGTCGCGAGCCATGCTCCAAACGCCCACGGTAACCACGGGGGCCGATGGACCGCGCACCAGAGCACGGCCGTGAGGCCCAGCACGACAAAGGGCTCGGTCCAGGCGTTCTGCAGGATGAACAGTGTCGCGGGGGCAAGGATCAGCAGCGCCATGGCGAGTGCGGCCGGCCGCGTCGGCCGAGTCGCAAACAGGACTCCCGCCCCGAGCACGAGCGCCGCAGCCTGGGAGTATCGGTGATCGCCGAGCAGGACGCAGCCGGGGAGGGCCAGGTACAGGCTCAAGGGCGGATAGCTGAAGCCAACCTGCAGTCGTCCGTCACGAACGAGTTCAGGGGCGTAGAAGGGCTGGTCAGGATACATGTTCGCAAACGTCATCGCGTACGGGTTTCGCCCGGCGAGCAGCTCCGCGCAACCCTGTTGCTGAAACTCATGCACATCGATGTACGGATGGCCTCCAACGCGGAAGATCCACGCGGCCGCCGCCAGGGCCACGGCCAACAGCACGACGAAGGGCGGCACGAGTCGGCGCCGCGGAACGGCCAGCAGCAGCGCAGCCGCAGCGACGGCCAGCGCCAGGAGGATGGTCAACGTCTCGTGGCCACCGGGCGGACGCGTCGGCAGCAGCCAGCTCGGCGGCGCCAGCCACAGGGCGGTGAACTGAGCGAGAAGGAGCGCGAACATGGCCTCGACGAGGAATCGCGGCGGCGGCCCTGACGCCGACCGGCGGGGGTTCTTGCCGAGAATCCCCCACATGGTCAGGGCAAGCGCCCCGACGACCAGCAGAAGAGCCCTTCCGCTGGGGCCGCTATCGAACAAGTACAGCGCCCAAGTGAGCGCCGTGGCGGCGCCCGCCCACAGGATCGTGGGCGTTTCAACGCGGTCGATCGCCCGTCGGACAATCGTCACCGATTCACAACCCCGGGGGCTGCTTGGAACCGCGCGACAGGCGATCCCTGGTTCGGTCCCTAGAGTGCGCGGCCGGCCCCGTCAAGGGGCTCGCGGACACCTGGGGCTAGACCCGTCGAGCTCGACGGCCACGCGGGCCCGAGACGGGCCGGGCTACCGGGTCCGGACGGGCAGGCGTCGTCGTGACATCGTCCCATCCGCGCGCGCCGCGTCCGAGGCGTTCGGGCGCGCCGACGTCCGCTGGGGTCACGCCGCGTGGCGGGGTCGTAGGCGATGCCGCTGAGGACCGTGCCGTCGAGACCTTCCAGAGAAAAGCCCAGGACCGGGCATGGTATTGGCACGCAACGAAGACTACCATTGTCCACGCAGGTCGCGTGTAATCCCCGCTTTCATCCGCCGGCGGGCCGGTTTCAAGCCTGGCACCGATGTCTCCGTCGGCTCATCCGCCGGGTGCCTGCCACCGCCCTTTCATTTCGAAGGACGGCCTCATCGCCGTCAAAGCACCGGGCGACGACACCGCACCCGATGTCACCGCTGATACGGGCGTCCGGAGGTCGTGGTGCGCGGAGAAGGGGGGCAGCCTCAGGCGAGACTCGGCCACCGATACCGTGGACGTGATGCCACCTCACGAGGTCGACGAGCCATCGGGGGAGACCCCCTTCGGTGCCCCGTGACCGTCCTCCTTCCCGTCACACCAGAGCGCGCTGTGCAGATGCTCCCGGACGCGGAATCGCAGGCTCCAGCTCACCGCACGGGGCTCTTCATGGCCTGAAGCGCCCACTTTGATGCGAAGGCCACGACATAGCAGACCATGGCCATCACGTAGAGTGCCCGGAAGCCGAAGTACATCGAGTTGTATTCGAGCAACCCGCCGCATACGGCGCCCAGGAGATTCATCGCCATGATCCCCGAGACCTGTCCGTGGGCGGCCGACAGCATGGTTGAGAACACGATGCCCGAAAACAGGAGCGGCAGCGTGAGCACCACGGCCGTCTCCAGGCGCCCGACAGGCGTCGAGGCAAACCCACCAGACCCGGCCACCAACCAGCCGAGCGCCAAGGCGGCCCACAAGAACAGATACGGAACGAAGGAGCGCTTGATATCCAGCCACTGGACCAGGCAATTGCCCAGAAACGCCATGGTGAGGATGCCCGCGATCACGATACCGATAACGTGCCACGTGTTCCCGAACGTCAGACCCATTTCCGTGATCGCCTTCGTTTCGACCAACATGAACCCGGCACCCAGAAAGAAGAACGACAGATGACTGAATCGCGGGGATTCACCGAAAAAGCTCGCGATCAGCAGAACGGACAGGAGAGCGATCTGGAGGATCATGACCAAGTAGGACACCGGGTAGATGCGTCGCGGCATGTAAAAGAAGGGCCAATCGTCAGTCGACACGCTTGCCTGAAGCGATGGATTCGCATAGAACGCCGTCCGGTCGCCGAACTCCGTGTTCGCCAGCAGCCCGGGTGGTAACGTCCAGTTCTTGTCATTCGATATCAGGAATATCACCGACCTGTCGTAGCCGGTCGCCACACTGACCGGTGGCCGCCCGTCAAACGCCTGTTGCAGCATGAGATAGATCTTGCGGCCCAGCGCATCCGAAATGACACTGAAGGACAGGGCAATGACCCCGTCGGGTTTCAGTCGGTTCCGGGCTTCCCGCAGTCCTTCGACCGTATAGACGAAGGAATCGAGCCGCACGCTCGACCCATGGCTGAGCAGCGTGTGGGAATCGAGCAACCCGTAGACGATCATGTCGTACGTACGGTCCGTGCCCCGGAGGAATGAGCGCGCATCGTTCACGACGGCGCGCGTGCGCTGACTGTCGTAGGGCTTCTCGGGATGGTTGAGCTTGCCGATCCAGAGGATGGCGGGGTCGATCTCGATCGCATCGACACTCCCGGCTCCAGCCCGCAGCGCCGCGGCGACATCGTTTCCGGTCCCCGCTCCGACCACCGCCACGTCGGCCGGTCTCGGCCGGACCCTGTACGGAAAGTCATAGTAGTCGCGCACTCTAGCCTGCCCAGTGGACAGACCGTCACTGGCAAAGTCGTTGACACGCTGATAGTAGTGGCCCGCCGCCCGAATCAAGGTCAGGCCTGTGTCCCGATCGGTCCCAACCTCCAGCAGCTGATACGGTGAGTAGATACGGTTCCAGAGAGGATCGATCGGCCACCACCCCAGCACCACCACGCAGAGGAGCGTGAAACTGGCGCCGGCAACCAAGGTTGACGGCCGTCTCACATGGAACAGCAACACTCCCAGAAAACACAGCGCAAACCAGACCAGAGGAGGGGTCCACAGATGACTCAGTGCCAGCATCACTAGGACGCCACCGAGACTGCCGAGCAGGTTCAGACCGTACGCGCGCAGAGCCCCGCAGCGTTCCATCAAACGGCCGCACAGCTGCCCTATGGGCAAGAACGTCAACGCCGTCATCACAAAGATCACCGAGAGCAGCAGGTACAGTATCGTGACGCTGTACCAATTGCCGGTGCCGAGCCCCATCGTGAGTTGCTCGCGGAAAGGAATGACACCGAGCATCCATGGGAGCAGTCGTATGGCCAGGATGAAGCAGAACTGCCACGCGAGCAGAGGAATGACCGTCACGAGAGGGATGTGACTCCGCGTCGCGAGTGCATAGCCGAGACCAAGCCCCGCGAAGCAAGCGACCAGGCTGAAGTTTTTGTACAGTGCGAGAAACTCCAGAACCGACGACTGCCATCGGATCACGGCCAGTTCGAGAAAGAGGCTGAGAGCCGCCGCAGAGACGATCGCGACATCCACAGATTTCGGGTCGAGGGTGTCGAGGAAGCGGGCCTGCCTCAGCGCATTCGCTTCGAGGCGCGGCTGCAGTCTCTTGAGCACGGTGTAGAGCGCAGCGGTCGTGAGCACTGCCGCGCCGACCAACAGGGCAACCTCCACGGACCACCAAGGGCCGGCCGATCGAAGCCTGTCCGCCAGCGTGTGCTCGGGGTTGCCGGTCCTCAGCCGGCGCGCGAGCAGCAGGGCGACGACGATGAGACCGTTCCCCAGACCCACCAGCGTCAACAGGCGAACCATCGCTCGCAGTATTCCGGATTGCGTCGGCGCGTCGGCCGCTTCCAGACCAGCGAAGTCGCTCACCGGCCTCCGCTCCATGGTGTCGGTAATCTAGCGCGCCGCTCGCGGCAGATACAAGCAATACGGCGCCAGGACGCGCATCCTGCCGGGTAACCGGAGTTGTGAGGCATCGACCTCCCGTTCGGTAACCGAAGTCATGAGGCACATCGCCGGCTGGCGATTGCCGGTTGGCTGGGGCACAATGCAGTCGAGGTGCGTCCGCTGTGCACGTAGCAAGCCTGCCTTGGCGGTCCAACGGTTTGGAACGCTCCGACGCGCTCTCGCGAATGCGTCCGTCCGCCGGTCCGGCTCCGCCCGAGGGCTTGCGAAGACCGCGCACCGGATCGTACTGACCGCGGGTTCGAGGGAAGCGAGGGCGTTCTGCAGCGCGGGAGGACAGCATGAGCTTCGGAAACATCCTGGAACAAGTCCTACAACAGGGCATGGCCGGTCAGAGCCGGGCGCGGCTGGAACACAGCGTGGGGCCCGAGGGGCTGGGAGGCGTGCCGGGCCTGGGTGAGTTGTTCGGCTCCGTGCTCGGCGGACAGGCGGCAGGCCGTTCGGGCGGAGGCGGGCTCGGCGACATCCTCGGCAGCGGCCCCTCCGGGCGCGGCTCCGTGGGCGGGCTGGGTGAGCTGCTCGGCAGTCTGCTCGGCGGGGCGACGCGGGGCGCTGGAGGCGGTGCCCCCGGCGGACTGGACGACCTGCTCAGCGGTGGGTCCGGCGGGAGCGGAGCGCAGCGTTCCGGCAGCAACCCTCTGGGCGGTCGCGGCATGGCGATTCTGGCCACGATCGCGATGGTGGCGCTCAAGAACTTGAGTCAGTCGCGCCCCGCCGCCATGGGCTTCACGGGCGACGCCGCGAACATCGCGCCGCGCGAAGTGGAGAAGTTGACGGCGCCGGAAACCGAGCAGCTGGTGCGGCTGGCGATGATCTCCGCGGCGAAGGCCGACGGCGCGGTCGACGAGGCTGAAATCCAGCGCATCGTCGGGCAGATCGACGACGATGGCGTCAGTCAGACGGAAAAGCAGTTCCTGAACACGGAATTACGCACACCGCTCGACGTTCAGGCGCTGGTCGAGGCCGTACCGAACCAGGCCGTGGCAGCACAAGTCTACGGCGCGTCGCTGCTCGCCATGGGTATCAACACTCCGGCCGAAAGGGCCTACCTGCGTCAGCTCGCCGCGGCACTCGGACTCGACGCCGGTGCCGTCGCACGTCTGCACCAGCTGACCGGTGCGCCCGCCGCGTGAGGGCCGTGGCGGAAGGGTCACCGACAAATCCCGGCGTCGTGTGGGCGAAGCTCCGGAGGCTCAGTGGGGCGGCTGGCCTCGCGCGAGCCCCGGCCGTGAGCCCGGTCAGCGCACGCGGATCTCGAACAGGAGCGGCCAAAGCTTGCCCCCGACCAAGAGACAATCGGGCTCGAGGGCGACTCGAACGGCTCACGTGTCCACGGCAGGCGAGCCGATGACGACACCGGCCGTGTCCGTAATCGTGCCAGCGCACGCGATCACCCCTGGTCTCCGTGCGTGTCTGGCCGCGCTGGCGGACCAGGAGCATCCGGCCGACCGCTTCGAGGTCATCGTCGCCCACAATGGCGCACGGGCACCCGCCGAGAACCCGTTCCCTGACCAGGATCCCCTTCGGGTGCGGTTGGTTCACGAGCCGAGGCCGGGCTCCTTCGCGGCGAGAAACCGAGGCCTGGCCGTGGCGCGCGGCGAGATCCTGGCCTTCACCGACGCAGATTGTGTGCCCGATCGCGACTGGGTGGCCAAGGGAATGGCCGCCCTCACCCGGGGTGACGCGGACATCGTGGCCGGTGACGTGAGGGTAACGTTCGCGCGCGACGAGCCGCGGGATCCCGTCAGCCTCTTCGAGCGGTGCTTCGCCTTCCGGCAGGATAACTACGTGCGGTGGGGCTTCGCCGCGACCGCCAATCTCGTGACCCTCCGTCGCGTATTCGATGCGGCCGGGCCGTTCGAGGACCGGCTCCTCTCCAGCGGTGACGTGGAATGGTGCCTGCGGGCGCGGCGACTGGGATTTCGGCTGAGATACGCGCCCGAGGTAGCCGTCGCGCATCCGGCCCGGGCCACGTATCGGGCCCTCATCGCCAAGGCGCGCAGGCTCGAAGGAGGGATCTACTCGCTGCAGCGGCTCCAGCCCTCCCTCGTCCTGCCGCGTCAGTTGCGTCCGAAACCGGTCGATCTCGTCTACCCCGGGCGCGTGGTTCGACGGATCCTGGAGGACAAGCGGGTTCAGTCGGCCCGCGAGCGAATCGCCTTGCTACTGGTCGTCCAGCTCGTTCGCGCGGCCCGGATCTTTGAACGTCAGCGCCTGAGGCTAGGCGGGAGTCCCCTGCGCTACTGACTGGTGTCAGTCCCCAGGGCGGTGCTGCGCGCCCCGTCGGCCGCCACGCATTGCTTGCCCGCCTCTCGTCGGGCTGACCGGTCAGCGCACGCGGATCTCGAAGAGAGTCGGCCACAGCTTGCCCCCGACGAAGATGCGCCGCGTGGCCGGATCGTAGGCGATGCCGTTCAACACGGCGTCCTGCTGGCGGCGCTGCCCGGGCGGCAGCAGCCCCGTCAGGTCGAGGTAGGACGACACCCGCCCCGACGCGGGGTCGATCCGGACGATGAAGTCCGTGTACCAGACGTTGGCCCACACCTCGCCGTCGATGAACTCGAGCTCGTTCAGGCGATGGAGCGGCCTGCCGTTCCACGTGACGGCGAGCCTCCGCGTCGGCCGGAACCGCTGAGGGTCTCGGTAGGTCAGGACATCGGTGCCGTCGCTCACGATGAGGCTCGCGCCGTCGAAGGTGAGCCCCCAGCCCTCGCCCTCGTACCGGAATTCCTCCAGCAGGCGAAGGGTCTTCAAGTCGTAGACGAACGCCCGCCCCGATTTCCAGGTCAGCTGCACGAGCCGGTCCCCCACGCGGGCCAGACCCTCGCCGAAGACGTTCGGCGGGAGATCCACGCGGTGGATCACGCGGCCGCTCGGCCACTCCACCCGGCGGAGCGTCGACCGTCCCAGGAGCCCGGTGCTCTCGAAGAGCCCTCCGTCGTGCCAGAGGAGCCCTTGGAGGTAGGCGTCCGGATCGTGAGGATGGCTGGCCACGACCTCCCAGCGGAGCTGGCGCGCGGGAGCTCCCGAGGGATTGGCGGGGGGCGGCGTCTGAGAGCGCGCCGCTCCGCCGGCCAGCAGCAGAGCGAGCAGCACCCCCGCCAGGACCGTGAACCGGGTCAGGAACGCCGCCTCATGCCTGGCGCAGGTACTTCCGCTCGCGGTAGCTCTTCTCGATGAACTGCTGGAACTCGTCGAACTGGAGGCTGGCGTCGGCGATCGTCTTCAGGTCGCGCCCCTGGCGGAGAGCGGGCATCCACTGCCTGAGCGCGTGTGCGGTGAGGTACAGCGCGGGCGTCGAGTACAGCAGGATCTTGAAGCCGGCCTCCTGGGCCTGATCGACGGTCAGGATGGGCGTCTTGCCGCCGAAGATCAGGTTCAGCTGCTTGTTGCCGGGCACCTCCCGGCCGACCCGCCGCACCGAGTCCATGCTGCGGAGACCGTCGATGATGACGGCGTCGGCGCCGGTCTCGAGGTACTTCCGGGCGCGCTGCACGGCGTCGTCGAGGTCGGTCGAGTCGGTCCGGGCGATGATGGAGAGCGGCGTCTGGCGCGCCTTGAGCGCGGCGGCGAGCTTGCTGAGGTAGAGCTCCATCGGGAGCACCTTCTTGCCCTCGGCGTGCCCGCAGCGCTTCGGCGATATCTGGTCCTCCATCTGGATCGCCGCGACGCCGGCGGACTCCATCTCGTAGATCGTGCGGCTGACGTTCTCCTCGTTCCCGTAGCCGTCGTCGACGTCGACCACGACCGGGATGTTGACGGCATCGACGACGTTGCGCGCCAGCTGCGCGGTCTCCGAGAGCGTCGTGAGCCCGATGTCCGGGTTGCCCAGGAAGCTCGCGGCGACCCCGTAGCCGCTCAGGAAGATGGCCTCGAAGCCCGCGTCCTCGCTGATGAGGGCGCTGAGCACGTCGTAGCAGCCGGGCAGCGCGATCGTCTCCGGGCGGGTGAGGCGGGCGCGAAGCAGCTCGGCCATCCCGTTGATCGAGTTCGCCATCTCGATGCCTCCCCGAGCGTGGCCGGGCGGCCGACGCGGGCTCGCCCCGCTATTCGGCCAGGCGCTCCGTCCGGAAGTCGTCGAAGTAGAGGGCCATGGGCTGGGCCATCCGGTTCCGGTAGAGCCCGAAACGGAAGTAGACGTCGGGCGGGTCGTCCGCGAAGCCGAGCGGCCCCCGGTAGTCGACCACCTGCGGGCCGTCGAGCCACGCCGTCACCGCGCCGTCCGTCACGTGAAACCGGATCCGGTAGCGGAGGTCCAGCCAGCGCCCCTGGATTGGCCCCGCTCGGCGGAAGATCGTCTGCCGCCCCTGCGGGGTCTCGATGGTGATCCGGAGCTCGCCGCGGCGGTAGCGCTGGGCCACGATCGGGCTCCGGTTCTGCGCGCAGTCGTTGCAGGTCTGCTTCCACTGGCTGGTGACGAGTCGGAGGTCCGCGATCGGAAAGTCTGTTGGTATGAACATGCTGAAGGCGTACTCGTGAGTCTCGCCGAACCGCGCCCACTGCTCGTGCGCCAGCTGGATCTCCGTCCGCTCCGTGGCCTCGCCGTCGCCCCCGACGCCGACCACGTCGCCCTCGCGCACCTCCACCCGGAGCGCGGACCGGCCTGAGCGGACGACCTCGCGCTGCACCGTGACCCGCCCCACCTCGGCCCTGAGCCACCAGTGGGGCCCGAGCGTCTCCGTCTCGAAGCCGTCGACGACCGTCTCCGCCGAGGCGGCGACGCTCGACGCTGCCAGCAGGAGGGCGGCGGCCAGCGCGCGCGCCGCCGCCCGGCGACGGCCCATCAGGTCAGCTCGGTGTTCTCGACGAACTCCGGGGGCAAGGGCGGCCCCCAGACGTAGAGCGAGTCCTCCTCCGGGAAGTCGCGGGGCACCCAACCGCAGTTCTCCGGGATGAAATCGAGGTCGTGATAGTACTCGGCGAAGCTGCCCCACGGGTCGCGCGTGTAGTGGAAGTAGTTGGACCCGATGACGTGGCGGCCGAGCCCCCAGCCCTTCTGCCAGCCGGCGTCGTGCATCCGGGCGGCGCCGACCGCGATCTCGTCCACCGAGCCGACCTGGAACGACGCGTGGTGGAAGCCCGGCCCCTTGGACGCGAGAAACGCCAGGTTGTGGTGATCGGTCGTGCAGCGCGTGAAGGCGATGATGCTCTTCACGCGGTCCGAGAGCTTCAGACCGAGCACACGCGTGTAGAAGTCGACCTGGCGATCGACGTCCGGGGTGAAGAGGAGCACGTGGCCGAGCTTGCGGGGCGCCACGCGGGCCTGCCGGTCGGGGCTCCCCCGCACCACCTGGCGCTGGATGTGACCCGGGCTGTTGGTGGCCAGCGGGGGATCGGGCGGGGGCTCCTCGCTTCCCTCCGGACGGACGTTCACGGCGTGACCGTCCGGATCGCGGACCCAGAACCCGCCGTCGGGCGCGCCCCGCGGCGGGTCGATCTCACGCACGCCTGCGCGGCGGATCGACTCGCGCACCGCCTCGTACTCGCCACCCGGCGCGCCGAACGCCAGGTGGTGGAGGCGCTTCCGCGGCCCGCCGTAGAGCAAGGTACACGCGCGTTCGAGGTCGCCGGGGCGCAGATGCACGGCTCCGTCCCGGGCCGGCTGGTCGACGAGCCCGAACGTGCGATAGAACGTCTCCCCGACCGTCTGGTCGGGCACCTCGAGCGCGTAGTGGAGCAAGGCTCGAACCGGCATGGCAGCTCCTCCTTGGATCTCAGCGCGGCCGCGCAGCTCGCGTTCGTTCTATTCGCGTCTCCGTCGAGGCGACCGATGAGAGGATCATACCAGGGGTCACGTCGGTCGGGGACGGCGAAGCGGCCGGGCACCCTCCGCCCTGGCCGACGCCCCATCTCACCGAGCTATAATGGATTTACATCCAACACGAAGATCACCCTGGTACCCGACGACCATGCCTCGCGCGCCGAAGAACCTCGAAATCTCGCTCGGCCGGGCCGTGGTTCCCTCCAGCTCAGAGCAGGAGCCCGTGCCGGCGAAGCGGCGAACGCCCAGCTCATGGAGGCCCCAATGCTGAGGAAGCAGATCGTTCCCAGGCATTCGAGCGAACCGGCGACCGTCGAAGGCGAGATCTCGATTGCCGACGTCGCCACGGTGCACGTGACCTCGGAGGAGGCCGATCATCCCATCGACAACGCCTTCGATCACAACCGGGGACCCGGAGGAAGTCGGTGGATCGCCGCCGAACCCGGACTGCAATCGGTGACCCTGCTCTTCGACCGCCCGCAGACGCTACGAACGATCAGCCTGGAGGTCGAGGAGCTCACGGTCAGCCGAACGCAAGAGCTATCCGTATCCGTCTCGTCGGATGGAGGCCGCACCTATCGGGAGCTCGTGCGGCAGGAGTTCAACTTCAGCCCAGGCACGAGCTTCGAGCGCGAGCTCTGGTCGACCACAGCGGAAGCCGTGACGCATCTGCGGCTGGAGATCAAGCCGGACAAGGGAGGTCGCGTGGGGCGGGCAACCCTGACGTCCCTGATCCTGGCGTGACACCGCGGGCCCTCAGCCCTCCTCTCGCTCATTCCAACGCCTCCTCCTTCGAGGAGGCGCTTCGTTACTTCTGAATGCCCTTGTCCCCGGCCGAAGGTACCGCCCTCAATCGAAGCCGACGATCTCCACCCAGTTCGACCCTTTGCCGGTGGGGTATTTCTGCAGCAGCTTGAGCGCGCCGCTGGCGCCGTCGATCTCGTAGACCGAGATCGTGTCCGACTTCTCGCCGCTCACCACCATGTGGCGGCCCTTGGGATCGATGCGAAAGCCGCGCGGCTGCTTCTCGGTCGGCGTGCTGGAGAGATAGGTCAGCTTGCCAGTGGCGGTATCGACACGGAACACGCCGATCGAGCTGCTGGTCCGCTCCGCGGCGTACAGGAACTTGCCGTCCGGCGTGACGTGCAGGTCCGAGGCCCAGATGTCATTCGAGGTGTCGCGCGGGGCCTGTCCCGGTGCGCCGACCGCTCCACGCGGCGCGCCCGGCACGAGCTTGCTGTCGGCCGGCAATGCCGAGGCCGAGCTCACCTCGGTCAGGAGCCCCGTCGCCTCGTCGAGCGACAGCGTCGTCACCGTCGCCACCAGCTCGTTCAGCAGGTAGGCGCACCTATTGTCCGGCGACATGATGATGTGGCGCGGGCCGGTCATCGCCTTCATCTGCACCGTCGGCGGCGTGTTCGCCGTCAGCTTGCCGGTCGTCGCGTCGAGACGGAACTGGAAGACCTGGTCGGTGCCGAGATGCGGCACGAAGACATAGCGGTTGGTCCTGTCGGTGATGATCGCGTGGGCGTTGCGCGCGGTCGGGATCACCTGGATCGGCTCGGATACCTTGCCGTCCTTGTCGACCGTGTTGACGCTCACCAGGTGGCCGCCGTAGGACGCGCCGAGCAGGTAGCGGCCGGTCTTGTCGACCGCGATGTAGGGGAAGCTCTCGGCGAGCGGGGCGGTGCCGAGCTGCTTCAGTGCGCCGGTCCTGGGGTCGATCGAGTAGGTGACCACCGTGAAGGGCTTGGCGCGCACCGCGGCGTAGAGGAAGCGCTTGTCCGGGCTGACGCTCATCGGCATGACCGGCTTCCCCGCCTCGACGCGCGGCCCGGGCTGCAGCGTGCCGTCGGCCTGCAGCGTGTACATGCCGATATTCCCGTCCTCGGCGTTCGAGACGTAGACGAACGTCGCAGCCTGCGTAGCGCCTGCGAGCGTCATGACCGCAGCCAAAACCATTCCCTTGACCAAGTCAACTCGGGTCATGGACTCCTCCTTGCCTCGAGCGTGCACTAGAGCCCGGGCCTGGAACCCGACTCCCGGTGCCCCGAGTCTAGCGGGCGGCACGCCGGCCCGGCAAGGGCTTGGGCTGATTCAAGCGGACAGGGAAAGGCGGGCGGGCCGGCCATCCCCCTCGCGATGGGAGGCGGGGGCGGCGACCTCAGTCGCCTGCAGCTTCCGGGCGAATCCCCACGACGTTGTGCGCCGCGATCGGACGGTGAAAGCCCTTCAGCGACAGCTCGCCGACCGGTTCGGCGAGGACTCGCGTCTCCACCTTCGAGAAGATTCGCGGCGAGATGAGAATCTGGCCGTCGCCGGACTCTCCGCAGAGACGGGCGGCGAGATTGGTGACCGTCCCGATCGCGCCGTAGTCGAGGCGACCCTCGAAGCCGATCGTCCCAATGGTCGCGTAGCCGCCGGCGATTCCAACCCCGAAACCAAGCGCAAAGCCGCGCTTCTTCCATCCCTGTGCGAGTGTCGCCACCGAATCGCGCATCACCAGCGCCATGCGGATGGCCTGCATCTCGTGATCCGCGACCGGCATGGGGTCGTTGAACAGGATCATCACCCCGTCGCCGGAGAAATGCTCGATGGTCCCGTCGTACGCCATGATCGCCCGGCCGATCTCGGCGTGGTACTGGCGCAGGACGCTCATCACCTCTTCAGGCTCCGCCGTCTCGGTGAAACCTGTGAAGCCGCGCAGGTCGACGAACACGACCGTGATCTCCCGCCGGCGCGTCTTGAGCGGGTCGTCCGCCTCGCCGGCCATGATCAGGTCGCTGACCTTGGGCGAGAGAAACCGCGTGAGCTTGGACATCTGCCCGAGCTGCGACACCTGCTCCGCGACGCGCACTTCGAGCTTGGCATTCCACTCGGCGATCTGCGCCGCCTGCTCTTCCAGCTGCCGGTTCTTGTCCTGGATCTCGGCGTTCAGTGCTTGGAGTCCGAGCTCGGCCGCCTTCTGCTCGGTGATGTCCGTCATCACCGTGACCGTGCCGCCCCCCGCCACTCGGTGGCGGAGGATGCGATACCAGCGGCCGTCCGGCGCATGGTCCTCGAAGCTCCTGCCCGAGGGATTGCGCAGGCTCTCCACCCGCCGCGCGACCAGGGCGTCGACATCCCCCGCCCCGTAGTAGCCGTGCTCGGCCAGATACCGGAGAAAGTCGGAATAGGGGCGGCTGGGCTGCAGCAGCTCCTCCGGCACCCGGTACATCTCCCTGAACCGGTCGTTGCAGACGACGATCCTCAGGTCGTCGTCCGTGTAGACGAGCGCGCCCGGCATGTTGTCGAGTGCGACGTGCAGCTGGCCTTCCTTCTCGGCCAGCTCCTGTTCCGCTCCCTTCTGCTCGGTGATGTCCGTCATCACCGTGACCGTGCCTCCCGCCGCCACCCGGCGGCGCAGGATGCGGTACCAGCGGCCGTCCGGCGCATGGTCCTCGAAGCTCTTGCCCGAGGGATTGCGCAGGCTCTCCACCCGCCGCGCAACCATGGCGTCGACGTCCCCCGCCCCGTAGTAGCCGTGCTCGGCCAGATACCGGAGAAAGTCCGGATAGGGGCGCCCGGGCTGCAGCAGCTCCTCCGGCACCGGGTACATCTCCCTGAACCGGTCGTTGCACACGACGATCCTCAGGTCGTCGTCCGTGTAGACGAGCGCGCCCGGCATGTTGTCGAGTGCGACGTGCAGCTGGCCCTCGACGCCCAGCGGTCGGAGGTCGGTCATGCTGCGTCGCCCGATCCGGGCAAGCCGCACCGCCAACAAGACTGCGCCGGACTACGCACGTGGTCGCCACCCATGGCTGGCCTCTCCGCTCAATCCCGGAAACCGGACTGGAGCCCGGGTCGGAACCCGGTCGGCTCCCCTGGCCGGGAGCCCTCGCGCCCGGAGTCTAGCGGGCGCCGGGCCGGCCCGGCAAGGGCAGCCTCCGCCCTCATGAGAGCCGCAGCCGGAGCATCCGGCGGGCGTTCCCCTCGTAGATCTTCGCCTTTTCCTCCGGCGTCATCCGCATCCGCTCCATGGCGGCGATCGTCTCGCGGATGAACCCGGGCCCCCGCTCGGGGTCGAAGGGCATGTCGGTGCCGAACAGGATGTGGTCGGCGCCGAAGAAGGCCAGCCCGCACTCCATCGCGTGGGCCGCCCCGAACAGGGCGGTGTCGCCATAGAACATCCGGAAAGCGTCGACCGGCCGTCGCGACAGACGGCGCGCCGCGGCGAGGTCGTCGGCGTCGTCGGTGCGGGTGCCGAGCTGGTCGAGCCCGTGGCCGGCCCGCCCCTCGAAGTGCGGGAGCATCGCGCCCATGTGGTGGGTGATGATCACGAGGTCCGGATGGCGCTCGAAGAGGCCGTCGAACACGAGCCGGGCCATGGCGGCCGTGGTCTCGTAGGGCCAGCCGAAGGCCCACCAGATGTCGTACTTGGAGCGCGACTCCCCCTTGTAGTCGGCGACCGAGGGGGGACGCGCGGGGTGGATCCAGATCGGGAGCCGGTGCGCGGCCATGCGGTCGAAGATCGGCCGGTACTGGGGGGCGTCGAGGGGCTCGCCATTGACGTTCGAGAAGATCTGCACGCCCGTCGCCCCGAGGTCGCCGATGGCGCGGTCGATCTCGCGGAGGGACGCCTCCGGGTTGTTCATCGCGAGGGACGCCACGAAGCCCGGGAAGCGGTCGGGGTGCCGCCCGACGATCTCGGCCATGCCGTCGTTGGCCAGCCGCGCCAGGTCGGCGGTCAGCTCCGGCCCGCCGAGGGCCTCGACCGGCGGCGAGCAGAGCGTCAGCACCTGCACATATCCCTCGTAGCGGTCCATGATCCGGAAGCGCAGGTCGAGGTCGGTCAGCACCGGGATCGCGCGCGTCCGCTTCTGCATGTAGCGCGAGGGCGGCACGACCTCGCACATGCGGTCGAAGAAGGGCTTGGGGAAGATGTGGGGAAAGATGTCGATCTTCATCGGATCTCCCGGGTCGCGGGGCGCTCGGGCCCCGGCTGGACATGCGCTGGACGGGACGGCCGCGCGGCGGCCCACTCCCACAGGAGGAGAAGGAGGCCGGCGGCGAGGCCGACGACCCCGAGGGCGCGCGCCGGGCCGCCGGCGCAGCCGAGGGCCAGGAGCCCCGTCACGACGAGGGCGGCGCGCCGGGCCCACGAGAGCGGCCGCGTGAGATAGCCCACGCAGCCCACCGCCAGGACGATCACGCCCGCCGCCGCGGCCAGGACTGCCACGACCACCTCGGCGGCGGACGCCTTGCCGAGGAGGGCGGGCTGGAAGACGAACGCGAACGGGACCACGTAGGCGACGATGCCGAGCCGCATCCCCGTCCAGCCCGTCTTCCAGAAATCCGCCCTCGCGATGGCGGCCGCCGTGTAGGTCGCGAGACAGTCCGGCGGCGTGATGAGCGAGAGCATGCCGAAGTAGAAGAGGAAGAGGTGGGCCGCGAGGGGGTGGATCCCGAGCTGGGTCAGCCCGGGGCCGACCAGGACCGCCAGCGTCACGTAGACGACCGTGGTGGGAAGCGACATCCCGAGAACGATGCAGACCACGGCCGTGAGAGCGAGCAGCCCGAGGACATGCTCCCCGGCGAGGCCGAGGAGGAGGAGCGGCAGCTTCGATGTGAAGCCGGAGAGCTGCAGGGCGCCGATGACGAGCCCCGCCAGCGCGGTGATGGCCGTGAGGTCGAGCATGGTGCGGCCCGTCTCCACCACGGCGTTCACGATGCCGCCCCAGCTCGGGCGCGTCGCTTGCCCGAGGAACCCCACCGCGAGCGCCGCGCCGGCCGCCGCGAGCCCCGCCCGCGCGGGCTCCCAGCCGGCGAGCATGAGCGTGTAGACGAGGACGCCGAGCGGGACCACGAAGATGCCGCCCGTCCGGAGGACCGGACCGAGCCGAGGCAGCTCGGCGGCCGGCAGACCCGACAGCCCGCGCTTCGCCGCCTCGAGGTCCACCTGGACGAAGAGCGCCAGGTAGTAGAGCCCGGCCGGGATCGCGGCCGCGAGCGCCACCTCACCGTACGAGATGCCGAGGTATTCCGCGATCAGGAACCCCGCGGCGCCCATCACCGGCGGCATGATCTGGCCGCCGTTCGACGCCACCGCCTCGATCGCCGCGGCCAGGTGCGGCGGATAGCCGGCCCGCTTCATCATCGGGATCGTGAGGGCGCCGTCGACGACCACGTTCGAGACTGCGCTGCCCGACACCGTGCCGAAGAGCGTCGACGAGACCACCGCGACCTTGGCGGACCCTCCGCGGTAGCGCCCCATCGCGACCAGGGCCAGGTCGGTCAGGAATCGGTCGCCGCCGACGGCCCCGAGCACCTGGCCGAAGAGGACGAACGCGACCACGATGCCGGCGGCGACCGCGAGCGCGACGCCGAAGAGCCCGTTGGCGTCGAGGTAGAGGTAGACGGCCAACCGCCCCCAGGTGGCGCTCTTCGCGGTGAGGGGCTCGGGCAGGAACGCCGCGAACTTCGCGTAGGCGAGGCAGGCGAGCGCGACCCACACCAGCGCCCAGCCGCAGAGCCGGCGCGTCGCCTCCAGCACGAGGAGGATCGCGAGCGCGCCGAGCGCCAGCTTCTCCGGCGTGATCACGCCGAGGCTGTACGCGAGGGTCGGATAGCGGATCGCGACGTAGAGGCCGACGACGAGCCCGCCGGCGGCCAGGAGCCAGTCGAACCACGGGACACGGAGCACGGAGTCGCCGGACCGAGCGGGGACGGCGACGAACACCGCCGCCAGGGCGAGGGCCAGGAACAGGCCGAGGTACTGCTCCTTGAACACGGCGAAGGGCAGCACGCTGTGCAGCTCGAGCGCCCAGCCGATCCCGACGAGCGCGAGCGCCGCGAGCAGCGTCCGCTCGACCAGGCGCGCGCCGCCGCCGAGCGAGCGGAATCGCGCGGCGCCCCCGATCCCGGCTGACGCCTCAGCCTGTGAGGCGCTCACCGAGCGACGCTTCGCCAGCGTGCGGCGGCGGGCCCTGGTGCCGGTTCGCCCCAGACGCGCCGCGGCTCCGTCAACCACCGCGCATCACGCGCAACGTCAGCCCGAACGGGGGGGCCGGGCTGAGGCCCGAGCCCCGCCCACAGGCCGAAGGCCGTCCGAACGACGCAGGCCCGAGCCGGCCGGAGGCGTATGCGGCATACGCCGAGGACCGGCGAGGGCCCCAGCGGGCGAAGGCCGGGAGAAAGACGACGCGGGGCGACGGGCATCGGCCCGGCTAAGAGCCGAGGAGGCGCTGCTGGGCCTGATCCATCCCCGGCTTCCACACGCCCCGCTCGCGATAGAACCGGACGGCGCCGGGGTGATACGGGATCGTCACGTCGGGATCCACCGCCCGCTCGCGGGTCCACTCCTGGAGCACCGGGTGAATCGGCGCCAGCTTCTCGACGTTCTCCCAGACGCCCCTCAGCACCGCCTCGACCGCCGCGTCGGGGACCTGCCGGCCGGCGCCGAGGTAGAGGTCGTAGGCGACCGTGCAGGTGTCCTCGACGATCCCCGTCGACGTCCCGGCCTTCACCCAGCGCGGGTAGTAGCCGGGCACCGCCTGGCGGAGGCGCGCCTCGCCCTCGGGTGAGCAGTCGGACGAGAGGTACCGGACGCCGACGGCGGCATCGGCCTCTTTCACCTTCGCCCCGCCGAGCGCGAAGGTGCTCACGTCGGCCCGGCCCTGGACGAGGGCGTCGAGGCCGTCGTTGACCGCCGGCACGGGCACGACCCGGACGTCGCTCCAGGCGACGCCACCGCTCGCCAGGAGGCCGAACATGTTGTACCAGACCGACAGATGGGCCGGGTACTCGCCGGTCACGCGCTTGCCCCGGACGTCCTGCACGGTCCGGATCGGGGAGTCCTTCCGCACCAGGAGCGCGATCAGGAGCGGCGAGCCGCGCATGACGAGGCGGATCCCCGGCGCGGGCGGCAGCGGGTTCCGGCCGCCGATCTTGAAGCCAGGGCCGCGGAAGGCCAGGCCCATGTCGACGGCGTTGACGACGCCGAACTCGAGCTCGCCCGACTCGAGCAGCGGGAGAAACGTGCTCGAGCCCGTGTAGGGCTGGACGGTGAGGCGCGCGGTCCCCGCCTCGGTGGCGACCTTGGCCAGGCCGCTCGCCACGGCGTAGAAGACCGTCCCCGGCGGGTTGGCGCCGATGCTGGCCCGGGGCGGCGCCGTCTGCGTCCAGCCGATCCCAAGACCGAGCCCGAGAGTCCCGAGTCCCAGGGCCGCCGCCAGCGCGTTGGCGCGTCGACGCCGTCGCATCATTGCCGTCATGGGTCTCCTCCTGGGGGCGCTCAGCCGGCGCCGAGCTCCGCTCGCAGCATCTTCGCCGCGGCTACCATCGCCCGCATCTTGCCGAACGCGGCTTCCCGCGGCAGGTACTTCATCCCGCAGTCCGGGGCCAGGATGACGTTCTCGGCGGGGACGTGGGGCAGCGCGCGCTTGACGCGCGCCACCACGACGGCTGGGGTCTCGACCGCCGGGTCGCTCAGGTCGAGGCACCCCAGCAGGATCTGCTTCCCCGGGAGCTTCTCCAGCACCGCGCAGTCGAGCCCTGACTGCGCGGTCTCGATCGACACCTGGCGCACGCTGCACCCCGCCAGCTCGGGCAGGAAGGAGTAGGCCGAGGGCCGCTGATGGATGATCGCGGCGTAGCCGAAGCAGATGTGGACGGCCGTCGTGCCGGTGACGCCGTCCAGCGCCCGGGTGAGCGCCCGCAGCCCGAACTGGCGCGCCTTCTCCGGCCGGGCCTGCATGTACGGCTCGTCGACCTGCACGACGTCGGCGCCGGCGGCGAAGAGGTCGCGGATCTCCTCGTTCACCGCGGCGGCGTAGTCCATCGCCGCCGCCTCGTCGCTCGGGTAGTAGTCGTTCTGCGCCTGTTGGCTCATGGTGAACGGGCCGGGCACGGTCATCTTGATCGGCTTCGCCGTCTGGGCGCGCAGGAAGCGCACGTCGTCCACCTCGACGGGGTGCCGGCGCCGGACCGGCCCCACGATGCGCGGGACGGGGTTCGGATGGCCGGAGCGGTCGAGGGCCGTCCCCGGGTTGTCGATGTCGACGCCCTCGAGCGCCGTGGCGAAGCGGTTCGAGTAGCTCTCCCGCCGCATCTCGCCGTCGGTGACGATGTCGAGTCCGGCGGCCTCCTGCGCCCGGATCGCGAGGAGCGTCGCGTCGTCCTGCGCCTCCCGGAGCCAGGGCTCCTCCACCCGCCAGAGCTCGCGCGCCCGCACCCGCGGCGGGAAGCGGCCAGCCAGCCGCTGGCGGTCGATCAGCCAGTCGGGCTGGGGGTAGCTGCCGACGAGCGTGGTGGGGAAGAGCACCTTGCGCGCAGTATAGCCGGGTGCGGGGCGCGCCGGCGACGCCCGGCCGCGCGCCGATCACCCCGATGCGACCGCCATGGTATGGTAGGCGCCACCCGGCCCGCGAGAGGAGATCGCGCATGATCCAAGCCACCTGGACGTGGTGGAACAGGCCCTAGCGTCGGCCGGCACGGAGCGGGCCCTCACCGTCCACGGACGGCGGGTCCAGCTCTTCGAGGGCGGCGCCGGCCGGCCACTCCTCTACCTCCACGGCGCCGGCACCTTCTGGTGGATGCCGGTCCACGACCTCCTGGCCAGACGGCGGCGGATCCTCCTGCCCGTGCACCCGGGGTTCGGCGCCTCGGAAGGGCTCGAGGCGATCGAGAGCATGGAGGACCTGGTCTTCCACACCCTCGACGTGCTCGACGCGCTCGGCCTCGAGCGGGTCGACGTGGTCGGGCTGTCGCTCGGCGGCTGGCTCGGCGCGGAGCTGGCGCTGCGTCACGCGGGACGCGTCGAGCGCCTCGTCCTGGTCGACGCGGCCGGCGTGCGGGTGCCCGGCGTGCCAATGGGCAACCCGTTCATGCTGCCGCCGCCGAAGGTCCGGGAGCTCATGTTCCACGACCCCGCGTCGCCGGTCGCCCGGGCGCTCTTCCCCGACGCGCCGCCGCCGGAGCGCCTCGAGACCATCCTCCGCGGCCGCGAGGCGTCGGCCCGGCTCCTGTGGAATCCCGCGCAGCAATACCGAAAGCTCACGAGCCGGCTCTGGCGCATCGGCGCCCCGACCCTCGTCGTCTGGGGCCGCGAGGACCGGCTGATCCCCCTCGCCTACGGCGAGGCGTACGCGCGGGGCATCCCGGGGGCGAAGCTCGAGGTCCTCGACCACTGCGGCCACCTCCCGCCGTTCGAGCACCCCGAGCGCTTCGCCGAGATCGCGCTCGACTTCCTGGAAGGAGGATAGCCCTGCTCAAGGTCGCATCGGCCCTCGTCCTCGCGCTTCTCGTCGCGCCCCTCGCCGCCGAGGCGCAATCCGCGAGCCAGACCGCTCGGCTCGGCGTCCTGGTCAACCTCCCGCCGCCCCCCGCCCCCATCGCCGTCGCCTTCATGGATGCGCTGCGAGTAGGCTTGAAGGAGTCCGGCTATGTCGAAGGGCCGAGCCTCGTGATCCAGGCTCGCTGGGAGCCCGACGTCGGCAAGCTGCCCGGACACGCGACCGCGCTGGTCGACGCCAAAGTCGATGCGATCGTCACGTTCACGACGCCCGCGACTCGAGCGGCGATGGATGCCACCCGGTCGATCCCGATCGTGTTCACGATGGTGAGCGACCCGGTGGGCAGCGGCTTCGTCGCGAGCCTCGCGAGGCCGGGGGGACACGTCACCGGAGTCACGAATGTCTTCCCCGACCTCAGCGGCAAGCTCCTGGAGCTCGTGCGCACGGTCGTGCCGAATCTCGCGCGCGCCGCCGTGCTCCTAAATCCAGACAACCCCGGCAAGCGCCTCGATCTCGAGCAGCTCGTACGCGCGGCCCAGCAGACCCGCGTGACGCTCCAGCCCTATGAGGTCAGGAAGCCGGCGGACTTCGCGTCCGCCTTCGGCGCGATCGAGCGGACACGGCCGGACGCGCTCATCACGCTGGTGGAGACCGTGACGTGGCTGCAGCGGCAGGAGATCGTGGACTTCGCGCTCAAACACAGGCTCCCGACGGCGTTCAATCTCGGCGGCCACGTGGAGGCCGGCGGGCTCCTGTCGTACGCGCCGCGCGTCTCGCTGATTCACCGGCGTGCCGGCGCACTGGCCGGGAAGGTCCTGAAGGGCGCCCGGCCGGCCGACCTCCCCGTCGAGCAGCCGACCCACTTCGAGCTGGCGGTCAACCTGAAGACCGCCCGGGCGCTCGGCCTCACCGTCCCCCAGGCGGTCCTGGCGCGGGCGGACCAGGTCATCGAGTAGATGCTCTTCTTCTGCCTCTCCCGTGAGGGCACCTTCCG
Organism: uncultured Candidatus Rokubacteria bacterium; assembly: GCA_963812945.1. Taxonomy (GTDB): domain Bacteria; phylum Methylomirabilota; class Methylomirabilia; order Rokubacteriales; family DASRDR01; genus DASRDR01. The sequence goes on from CAWEXD010000008.1 coordinate 2,729,860, forward strand.
CCCTCGAGTATCCGGGCGCTTCGCGGAAGCCGCGCTCGGGTTCCTCGACGGAAACTAGCCCTGCTCCATCTTGCTTCGATCCTCGTGGCTCTCCTCGTGGCGCCGCTCACTGGCGAGGCGCAGCAGCCGAAGGTGCCGCGGATCGGATACTTGCGGGTCCCCTCTCCCCAGCCACGCCAGTTCGAGGCGTTCCGCGAAGGCTTGAAGGCCCTGGGCTATATCGAAGGACAGAACATCGTCATCGAACAGCGGCATGCGGAAGGGGTGCGGCCCCGGCTCCCCGGGCTAGCGGCTGAGCTGGCCCGGCTCAACGTCGACATGATCGTTGTGGACACGGGAGACCCCGCGCTTCTCCAGAACCTGAGGGGCACGATCCCGATCATCTTCACGCTGGCCGTCGATCCGGTGCGCGATGGACTCGTGGCCAGTCTCGCCCGACCGGGCGGGAATTTCACGGGGCTCACCTTCTTCGTGGGCTACGAGCTAGCCGGAAAGCGGCTGGCGCTGCTCAGAGATGCGGTTCCCAAGGCCTCCCGCGTGGCGGTGCTGGCGAACCCGGCCAATTCAAGCACCGCACCCAATTTGCGTGAGACCGAGGTGACGGCCCGCGCACTGGGTCTCCGGCTTCAGGTCTTCGAGGTTCGGGCCCCCGATGAGCTCGAGAATGCCTTCGAAGCGATGCAGCGAGGGGCCATCGAAGCCTTGGTCCAGGTGAATGACGGCATGTTGTTCTCCCAGCGCGGGCGGATCGTTGACCTCGCGGCCCGGCGCCGTCTTCCGGCCATCTACGAGGACCGAGAGTTCGTCGAATCCGGGGGCCTCATGTCCTACGGGAGCGGCATCGCTGAGAACTTCCGGCGAGCCGCCACGTATGTGGACAAGATCCTGAAGGGCGCGAAGCCGGCCGATCTCCCCGTCGAGCAACCGACCAAGTTCGAGCTCGTCATCAACCTGAAGACCGCCAAGGCGCTCGGTCTCACGATCCCGCCCGCAGTGCTCGCGCGGGCGGATGACCTGATCCAATGATGGATCGGCGGACTTTCGTCACCGGTGCGATCAGCATCCTCGCCGCGCCACTCGCCGCCGAGGCGCAGCCCCCGAAAGTCCCGCGGCTCGGCTTCCTGGGAATCTCGCCCGCGGCCGCCTACGCCACCCGCATCGAGGGATTCCGTCAAGGGCTGCGCGAGCTCGGATACATCGAGGGGCAGAATGTCGCGATCGAGTGGCGGTATGCGGATTCACAGGCTGACCGGCTTCCCGGTCTTGCCGCCGAGCTCGTCCGTCTCAACGTGGATGTGATCGTAGCAGCAGGCGTGGAGCCAGCCCGCGCGGCCAAGGAGGCCACGACGACGATTCCCATCGTCATGGGGCAAAGTGGCAATCCCCTGGGGCTCGGGCTCGTCGCCAGTCTGGCGCGCCCAGGGGGGAACATCACCGGCTTGACGATTCTCACAGCCGAACTGAACGGCAAGCGACTGGGGCTTCTCCACGAGGCGGTTCCCGGCACCTCGAGCGTGGCGGTGCTGACCCACCCTCTCGAACGGTCCGTGCCCGTGATGCAAGAGGTCCAGGCCGCCGCTCGCGTATTGACCCTGCAGCTCGAGGTCGTCGAGGAGGGCGATCCCGGGAAATTCGAGGATGCCTTCCGCGAGATCGCGAAACGGCGCCCCCGGGCTCTCATGACGCTGCCGAGTTCCAGGTTCTTTACCCACCGGGCCCGGCTCGCGGAGCTGGCGCTCAAGCACCGGCTCCCGACCATGTTCCCCGAGCGGGAATTCGTGGACGCGGGCGGCTTGATGGCCTACGGCCCCAGCTTGCCCGACTCCTGGCGGCGGGCCGCCACCTACGTCGACAAGATCCTGAAGGGCGCGAAGCCCGCCGACCTCCCGATCGAACAGCCGATCAAGTTCGAGCTGGTCATCAACCTCAAAACCGCAAAGGCCCTCAGGCTCACGATCCCGCCGGCGGTCCTGCGGCAGGCGACCGAGGTCATCCAGTAGTGGACCGGCGAGCCTTCATCACTGGCGCCCTCGGCTTCCTCGCCATGCCGTTGACCGCCCAGGCGCAGCTGGCTGGGAAGGTCGCGCGGATCGGCTTCTTACGGGCCGCTTCGCCTCAGCCCGCTGACCTCGAGGCATTCCGTCAAGGGTTGCGTGACCTCGGCTACATTGAGGGGCAGCACGTGATGATCGAGCCGCGCTATGCTGCTGGGGTCGTCGCCCGGCTTCCTGACCTTGCGGCGGAGCTGGTCCGGCTTCAACCCGACGTGATCGTCGTGAATGGCACTCTCGCGGCCAAGGCTGCCGGGGCGGCGACCTCGACGATCCCGATTGTCTTCACGTTGGTCAGCGACCCCGTGGCCTCCGGGCTCGTTGCCAGCCTCGCGCGGCCGGGCCGGAACCTCACTGGGCTGTCCAACGTCGGCAGCGACCTCTCCGCCAAGCGGCTCCAGCTTCTCAAGGAGGCATTGACCGGGGTCACCCGTATCGCCGTCCTGTCGGACCCCGTCAACTTGATGACCCCACAGCTCCTGGAGACCAAGGCCGCCGCGGGCTCGCTGGGTGTACGGCTCCTCCTACTGGAGCCGCGAGAACCTACGGAATGGTCGGGTGCCTTTGCGACCATGACGCGCGAGCGTGTGGATGGCATGGTGGCCCTGACCTCACCGGTCTTCTTCAGCCAGCGGGCTCGGCTTGTCGAGCTGGCTATGCAGGCGCGGCTTCCAACGATGTTCCCCGAGCGCGAGTTCGTCGAAGGCGGCGGCCTCATGTCCTATGGTCTGAGCTTTAGCGCCCAGTGGCGACGGGCCGCGGCTCTAGTCGACAAGATCCTCAAGGGTGCGCAACCCGCGGACATTCCGGTGGAACAGCCGACCCGGTTCGAGTTCGTGATCAACCTCAAGACCGCCAAGGCCCTGGGCCTCACCATCCCGCCTTCGGTTCTCGCGCGGGCGGATGAGCTCCTCCAGTGACGCATCGACGACAGTGATGCATCGACGAGCATTCCTGCGTACCTTCGCCCTTCTCGTTCTCGGCGCACCGCTCAGCGCCGAGCCGCAACCCCCGCCGAAGATGTCCCAGGTGGGGCTTCTCTGGTTCGGCTCTCGTTCGTCGGAATCATCCAGCGTCGAGGCCTTCTTGGCAGGCCTGCGGGAGCTCGGCTACGTGGAAGGCCGGACCGTGCTGCTCCAGTCCCACTTCGCGGAGCAGAATCCTGAGCGCCTCGCCGCGGCGGCCACCGAGCTCGTCCGCATCGGCGTAGATGTGATTGTGACCTATGGAGACGCTGGGGTTCGAGCGGCGAAACGAGCCACTGGCACGATCCCCATCGTCGTCGCGCTGACCGGCGATCTTGTCGAGGCCGGCCACGCCGCAACCCTTGCGCGGCCCGGAGGGAACGTGACCGGGCTGGTCGACACGTCCCCGGAGTTGAGCGCGAAGCGGGTGGAATTGCTGCGGGACGCTGTCCCCGCGATCTCTCGCGTCGCCGTGCTTTGGAACTCGTCGAACAGGGTCAAGGTGCTGGACTACAAGATGACGCAGGTGGCGGCCCAGACGCTGGGCATGCCACTTCAGTCCTTAGAGGTCCGGCACATGGATGACATCGCCCCCGCGGTCACCGCCGCGATCCGGGAACGCGCCGGCGCGCTTCTCGTGCTCTCGGATGCCCTCACCAACGCGCACCGCGTCCGCATCGTCGAGCTCGCCAACAAGAACCGGCTCCCGACTATGTACTTCAGTCGAGAGTGGGTGGATGCTGGAGGCCTCATGGCCTATGGGCCCAGCTGGCGCGAGATGTACCGGCGGGCGGCGACCTACGTAGATAAGATCCTCAGGGGCGCGAAGCCCGGCGACCTCCCGATCGAGCAGCCCACCACGTTCGAGCTGGTCATCAACCTCAAAACCGCGAAGGCCCTCGGCCTCGCGATCCCGCCGTCGGTCCTGCGGCAGGCGACCGAGGTCATCCAGTAGTGGACCGGCGAGCCTTTCTCGCGGGCACCCTCGGCCTCCTCGTGGCGCCGCTCCGTGTCAAGGCGCAGCTGCCGAAGGTGCCGCGGATCGGGTTCTTGCGGTTCGCCTCTCCCCAGCCCCGCGAGTTCGAGGCGTTCCGCGATGGCTTGAGAGCCCTGGGCTATATCGAAGGACAGACCATCGCCATCGAGCAGCGGTATGCGGAAGGGGTGCGGGATCGGTTCCCCGGGCTGGCGGCCGAGCTGGTCCGGCTGAAGGTTGATCTGCTCGTCGTGGACGGTCCCCGAGGCCGCCAAGAGCGTGACCGGGACGATCCCGGTCATCTTTACGCTGGTCGGGGACCCGGTGCGCCAGGGGCTCGTGGCCAGTCTCGCCCGACCGGGCGGGAACCTCACGGGACTCACGTTGTTCGCGACCGAACTGGCCGGAAAGCGGCTGGAGCTGCTCAAGGCAGCGGTCCCCATGGCCTCCCGGGTGGCGGTGCTGGCGAACCCGACCAATTTAGGCATCCCGTTCATGTTGCGAGAGACGGAAGTGGCGGCTCGCACACTGGGTCTCCAGCTTCAGACATTTGAGGTTCGGATCCCCAACGACCTCGATCACGCCTTCGAAGAGATGACGCGAGGTGGGTTCAAGGCCTTGGTCCAGGTGAATGACGCCATGCTGTACTCCCAGCGCGCGCGGATCGTGGAGCTCGCGACTCGACACCGGCTCCCGGCCATCTACGAAGGGAGAGAGTTCGTCGAGTCCGGGGGCCTCATGTCCTACGGGCCGAACCTCGCCGAGAACTTCCGGCGAGCCGCCACGTATGTGGACAAGATCCTCAAGGGCGCGAAGCCAGCCGATCTCCCCGTCGAGCAACCGACCAAGTTCGAGCTGGTCATCAACCTGAAGACCGCCAAGGCGCTGGGGCTCACCCTTCCCCAGGCGATATTGGCGCGGGCCGACCAGGTCATCGAGTAGATGCTCTTCGTCTGCTTCCACTTCATGCCGTGGCCGCATCTGCCGGCCGACTTCGAGCAGCGGTACGAGTCGGCCTGGCTGACCCTGCCCAACGCCCTCTACGATCCGGCGAAGGGCCGGGTCCTGTACGACGAGTACCTCGACCAGCTCGTCCTCGCCGAGACGCTCGGCTTCGACGCGGTCGGCGTGAACGAACACCACCAGAACGCCTACGGCCTCATGCCCTCTCCGAACATCATCGCGGCGTGCCTCGCCCAGCGCACGAGCCGGGTGAAGATCCTGATCCTCGGCAACGCGCTGCCGCTCTACGACCACCCGCTCCGGGTGGCCGAGGAGCTGGCCATGCTCGACGTGCTGTCGGGCGGCCGCATCATCGCGGGCATGGTGGTCGGGCTCGGCGTGGAGGCCTACACCTACGAGGTCAACCCCACGTTCTTCCGGGAGCGGTACCGCGAGGCCCACGACCTCATCGTCGAGGCGTGGACCCGGCCCGGCCCCTTCCACTTCGAGGGCAAGCACTACGACTTCCGGTTCGTGAACGTCTGGCCGCGGCCGCTGCAACAGCCCCATCCGCCGATCTGGATCCCGGGCTCCGGGAGCCTCGAGACGATCCGGTGGGTCGCCGAGCGGCGCTACCCGTTCATCGCGCTCCCCTTCTCGCCCTACCAGGTGATGCAGGAGCACTACGAGCTCCTGCGGGAGCACGCGGCATCGAAGCTCGGCTACGAGGTGCCGCCCGAGCAGCTCGGCTGGCCGGTTCTCGTCTACGTCGCCGAGACCGACCAGCAGGCGCGGGCCGAGTTCGAGCCCCACTTCTGGTATCTGGCGAAGAAGGGGCTCCGCATGCCGCGCGAGTTCATGCACCCGCCGGGGCACACATCGGTGGAGTCGCTGATGCGGGTCGCGGGCCCGAAGCGCAAGTTCGTCACCGCCCTCACCTCCTGGAGCGAGGTCGAGGACGGAATGTACGCAGTCGTGGGGAGCCCCGCCACCGTGCGCGACCGCATGCGGGAGGTCCTGAAGCAGACCGGCTGCGGGATCGTCCAGGGGATCTTCCAGATCGGCAGCATGCCCCACGAGCTGGCCCAGAAGAACATGACCCTGTTCGCGCGCGAGGTGATGCCCGCCCTGCGGGCCGAGTTCCCGTGACGCGCCCACCGATCGGGGCGGCCATCCGCGTGCCCCGAAGGAGGACCCGCACCATGAAGTGGAACATCCCGTTCGCCGGCCGAGTGGCGCTGACCGCCGTCGCCTCTCTCGTCGTGGGCATGGCCGTCTCGCCCGGAGCCCTTGCGCAGAAAACGACGAAGGACACGCTCAATGTCGTCGGCGCGACTCACCAGGCCACGCTCGATCCGCACTTCGCGATCACCACGCAGGATCTGATCTTCACCCGCAACATCTACAACGCGCTCGTCAAGTTCAAGCCGAACAGCATCGAGTTCGAGCCCGATCTGGCGACGTCGTGGACCGTCTCTCGCGACGGCCTCGAGTACACCTTCAAGCTCAGGCGGGACGTGGAGTGGCAGAAGGGCTACGGGAAGTTCACGGCCGCCGACGTGAAGGGCTCTTTCGACCGGCTGCTCGACCCGGCGACCAAGTCGCCGTTCGCCGGCAGCATGCGCATGCTGAAGGAAGCGGTGGTCGTCGACGACGCCACCGTGAAGCTGGTCCTCAAGGAGCCGTATGCCGGGTTCCTCTACCTCCTCACGCCGTACCGGGCGGGCCCGATCGTCAACGCGCGGGCGGTCGCGGAGAAGGGCGCCGGGTACGCGTGGGACCCCGTCGGGACCGGGCCGTACGTGTTCGAGAGCCGCATTCCCAACCGCGAGTCGGTGATGCGGGCCAACGAGAAGTACTGGGGCGGCGCCCCGGCCATCAAGAAGGTCCTGTTCCGCACGGTCACCGACACGAACGCCCAGGTCATCGGGCTCGAGAACGGCGAGTACGACCTGATCTACTCGCAGATCCGCGAGCAGGCGGTCGGGGACCGGCTGAAGCGGGCCGGCTTCAAGGAGACGCGCGTCCACCGGAACCTGCCCCAGGTCCTCATGATGAACGTGACCGTCAAGCCGTTCGACAACGTCAAGGTCCGGCAGGCGATCGCCCACTCGATCGACCGGAAGCAGCTGATCGACCTCGCGTACAACGGCATCGCCGAGCCCTGGTTCTCGCCGGTCCCCCGGGGCTACCCCTACGCCACGGACAACGTGCCGCGCTACGAGCACGACATCGCCAAGGCCAAGCAGCTCCTGGCCGAGGCCGGCTACCCGAACGGGCTCGAGATCACGATGGTCAACTACGACGAGAACAAGCTCGGCGGCGAGGTGATCGCCGAGCAGCTGAAGCCCGCCGGCATCACGGTCAAGCTCGAGGTCCTGGACCAGCCGACGTGGCTCGGCCGGATGTTCCGCGGCCAGGGCGTCTACTTCGCCATCCACTGCTGCGTCCGCCAGCCCGACCCCGACATCTGGCTGACCGACGCCTTCACGCCCACCGGGGGCGCGATCGCCGTCAGCAAGTACAACCTCGAGGCGGATCTGATTCCCGCGCGCCGCGAGCTCGATCCCAAGAAGCGCGAGCAGATGTACCTCGAGATCCAGCGGAAGCTCATGCGCGACCTCCCGATGATCCCCCTGATGATGCGCCCCGAGGCGATGCTGCACTCCCCGAAGCTCCAGGGCATGCCCACGCTGGAGCCGATCTGGGGCCTCGACATCACCCGGTTGACGTTCAACTAGGCGAAGGGGCAGCGGCACGCATACCGATCGTCGCGGAGAGTGCCGGCCGTGATCACGTTTCGAGTCGAGAGCGGACAGGAAGCGGACGGGCGGTGGCTCGCCGAGGTTGTCGAGCTGCCCGGCGTCCTCGCGTACGGTACCCGGCAGGAAGAGGCGGTATCCCGAATCCAGGCCCTGGCGCTCCGTGTCGTCGCCGAGAGGCTTGAGCACGGCGAAGCTGGTCCAGAGCTTCTGAGCATCTCGTTCAAGGCCGCATGAGCGAATGACCAAGCATCTGGGCGCCACGGGTGCTGGCGGCGCCCTTGAGGATCGGCTGGATCAGTGAAGCGTCATTCCGGGTCGCACCGGACTCCCTCACGCATCGCCAAGCGCACGGGCCTTCGGCCCAGCGACCTGTGAATCGGCGCCACCGCATCGTCGAGCGCGCGCGGGCCTTGCAGCCTGCCCCGAGGTGACCGGCGCGCATGCGCCATCTCGCCCGACGGCTCGCCGAGATCGTTCCGACGATGCTCGGGGCGCTGGTGCTGGTCTTCCTCGTGATGCGGATCCTTCCCGGCGATCCGGCGATCGCGCTCCTCGGCACGGCGGCCACTCCGGACGCCGTGGAGGTCCTGCGCCGGGAGCTCGGCGTCGACCGCCCGCTCCTGGACCAGTTCGCCGCGTACCTCGCGGGGGCCTTCCGGCTCGATCTTGGCCAGTCGCTCGCCCTGCGCGCCCCGGTGACCCAGCTGGTCGGCGACGCGGTGCCGCACACCCTCCTCCTCACGCTCGGCGGGACGCTCGTCGCCGTGGCGGTCGGCGTGCCGCTCGGCACCGCCGCGGCCCTCCGGCGCGGCACGTGGCTCGACTACACCGCCAGCGTCGGAGCGCTCCTCGGCGTGTCGGTGCCGGTCTTCGTCTGGGGCCTCGTCCTGCTGCTGGTGTTCGGTCTCCACTGGAGGCTCTTCCCGACCGCCGGCGCCGGGACGACGCCTGCGGACGCCCTCCGCGCGCTCGTCCTGCCTTCGATCGCGACCGGCTTCTTCCTGGCCGGGGTCGTCTCGCGGATCACGCGGGCCAGCATTCTCCAGATGCTCGGGCAGGACTTCGCCCGGACGGCCCGCGCCAAGGGGCTCGGGGAGGCGGCGGTCGTCGGCCGGCACGTGCTCCGGAACGCCATCATCCCGATCCTGACGGTCATCGGGCTCAACGTCGGCACGCTGCTCTCGGGCGCCATCGTCGTCGAGACCGTGTTCACGCGACCCGGCATCGGGCGGCTCGCGCTGGACGCGATCCTGGCCCGCGACTACCCGGTCATCCAGGGCGTGGTCCTCGTCTCCTCCTTCGCGGTGCTGCTCCTGAACCTGGTCGTCGACCTCCTGTACGGGCTGGCCGATCCGCGGGTGCGCGCGACGTGAGGGTGCACGTGCCCGTGCTGGTGAGCGGCCTCTTCGTCCTGCTCGTCGCGACGGTCGCGCTCGTCGCGCCCGCACTCCCCGTGAGGGATCCGAGCACCCAGTCGGTCGTCCGCCGGCTGAAGCCTCCCTCCCCCGAGCACGTCCTCGGCACGGACCGCCTCGGGCGCGACATCCTGAGCCGCGTCGTGTGGGGCGCGCGTGTGTCTCTGGCGGTCGGCGCCGCCGTGGTCGCGATCAGCGCCCTCGCCGGCACCGTCGTCGGGCTCACGTCGGGGTACTTCCGCGGCCCCGCGAGCGACCTGCTCGTGCGCGCCGTCGACGTGCTGCAGGCATTCCCGGCGCTGATCCTCGCCCTCGCCATCGTGACCGCCCTCGGCCCCGGCCTCGCGACCGTGATCGCCGGCATCAGCCTCGGCTACGTCCCGCAGTTCGCCCGCGTCACGCGGGCCGCCGCGCTCGCCGTGCGGGAGCGCGAGTACGTCGAGGCCGCGCGGGCCGCCGGAGCCAGCACCGGGCGCATCCTCCTGCGCCACGTGCTGCCGAACGGCATCGATCCGGTCATCGTCCTCTGCACGCTCCTGGTCCCCGCTGCCATCCTCACCGAATCGATGCTGAGCTTCCTCGGCCTCGGCATCACCGAGCCGACCCCGACCTGGGGCAACATGATCGACAACGGCCGGCTGGTGCTACGCGAGGCGCCCTGGCTCACCGTCTTCCCGAGCATCGCCCTCATCCTGACGGTGATCGCGTTCAACCTCGTGGGCGACGCGATCCGCGACGCGCTGGACCCCCACGTCCAGGAGATGTGGGTCGGCGCCCCCAGCCGGCCAACTCCCGCGCGGGGCGCCTCGCTCCCGGGCTGACCGGATGGAGGCATCGATGCCGCTCGCCGGCCGGGTTGCCATCGTCACCGGCGCCGCCAAGCCGGACAGCATCGGCCACGCGGTCGCCCTCGGGCTCGCCCGCGAGGGCGCGGACGTCGTCGTCGCCGACCTCTACGAGGCCGGCTTTCCCGAGGTCACGCGGGCGATCGAGGCGGCGGGCCGACGGTGCCGCTCCGTCCGCGCCGACGTCGCCGACCCGGCCTCGGTCGAGGTCATGGTCAAGGAAGCCGTCGGCGAGTTCGGGCGGATCGACGTGCTGGTCAACGCCGTCGGCGGGAGCTGGGGCATCACGCCCGAGGACCTGACGGCGCCCCCCCGGCGGGGATTCGTCGGGCTGACCAACTGCAGCCTCGCCGACTGGCGAACGATCCTCGGCGCCAACCTGGACGGCGCCTTCTACTGCGCCCGCGCGGCCGCGCCGTACCTCCGGGCGTCCCCGGGCGGGGCCATCGTCAACTTCGCGTCGGTCGCGGCCCGGAAGGGTCTCCGCCCGGGAAGCGAGGGCAGCAGCGGCCCCTACGCCGTGGCCAAGGCCGGCATCATGGCCCTCACGCGCCAGCTCGCGGTCGAGCTCGGGGCCGACGGCGTCCGGGTCAACTGCGTCGCGCCCGGCGTCGTCCTGAGCGGGCGGGCCACGCGCCTCATGGCGGCGATCGGCAACGACCGCGGGCCGGAAGGGCTGGCGGCGGCCGTTCCGCTCGGACGCTTCGCGACGGTCGACGAGGTGGCGGGGCTGGTGGTCGCCCTCTGCACGGACGAGACCAGCTACATGACCGGCGTGACGCTCGACGTCAACGGCGCCGCGTACATGGCGTGAGGTACGAGAGGAGGCCCGACCGGCGCAGCAGTCTGAGTCAGGCTGATATGCCACGACATCGATTCGAGCGAGGAAGCGTGATGGGTGCACGGCGCGTGCTCGGAGCTGGCCTGATCCTGGCCCTATTGGCCGTTCCGCTGGCCGTCGATGCGCAGTCGGGTCGCAAGGTCGTGCGGATCGGGCGTTTGTCGCCCCTCTCCGCCGCGACCGATGCCCCCAGCATGGCCGGCCTGCGACAAGGGCTGAGCGATCTCGGCTGGATCGAGGGCCAACATATCGCGTTCGAATTGCGCTTTGCGGAGGGCCACCTCGATCGACTCCCCCGCCTGGCGGCGGAGCTCGTTCGCCTCAAGGTGGACGTGATCGTCGCCGGGTCGAATCCCGGAGCGCTGGCCGCCAAGAACGCCACCAGCACGATTCCAGTCGTCATCGTGACGACCGGAGACCCCGTCGGCGGGGGACTTGTCGCCAGCCTGGCGCGGCCCGGGGGAAATCTCACGGGACTCTCCACCCTCGGTTTGGAGCTCAACGCGAAGCGGCTGGAGCTCCTCAAGGAGGCCGTGCCCGGTCTAGCCAGGGTGGCGGTGTTGGCGAATCCAGCTTCGCCATACACGGGGGTGTTCCTGAGGGAGCGGGAGGTCGTAGCCGGGGCACTCGGACTGCACCTCGCGATGCTGGAGGCCCGTGATCCTGGCCAGATCGAGCAGGCCTTTGCGGCGATGAGCCGTGAGCGCGCCGGGGGGCTCATGGTCCTCGCCGACATTTTGTTCATTACCCAGCGGCAGCGGATCGTGGGGCTGGCGGCCAAGCACCGCATACCCGCGACCTATGGTGAGCGGGAGTTCGTGCATGCCGGCGGCTTCATGTTCTATGGCGTGGGCCTTTCCGACGTGTACAGGCGTGCCGCCACCTACGTCGACAAGGTGCTTCGGGGCGCCAAGCCAGGTGATCTACCCATCGAGCAGCCCAGCAAGTTCGAGTTCGTCGTCAACCTGAAGGCCGCCGAGGGGCTGGGGCTGACCGTCCCGAAGTCCATCCTCGATCGAGCGGACGAGATCATCCGGTGACCAAGCGCGCGATCGCCTGGGCCGCAGCTCGCGGAGCAGGCCGCCGCTGATGGATCGTCCATGCGCCTGACGGGCCTGGAGGGTCGCGTGGCCGTCGTGACGGGCGCCGCCAGCGGCATCGGCCAGGCCGTCGCCCGGCGCCTGGCCCGCGAGCGCGTCCGCCTGGCGGTCGTCGACGTCTACGAGGCCGGCCTCGTCGAGCTCTGCCGGGAGCTGCGGGACGCGGCGCCGGAGCCGTTCGTGGCGGATCTCACCGATCCCCACGAGGTCATGGACCTCGCCAAGCGGGTGCTGGGCGAGGTCGGCGACGTGAGCTTCCTGGTCAACGTCGCGGGCGGCCCGGTCGCCCCGAGCCACGAGGAGCAGCTACCGAAGCTGCCGGTCCGCGCGTTCCCGATCGAGGAGATCGACGACGTCGACTGGGCCCGTATCCTCGCGACGAACCTCACGACCGCGTTCCTGGTCTGCCGCGCCTTCGTGCCGGCCCTGAAGGCCCGGCGGTCCGGGCGCATCGTGAACTTCACGTCGATCGCGGCGCGCCGCGGCAGCGACCGCGTCGGCGTCCACTACGCCGCCGCCAAGGGCGGGATCATCGGGCTCACCAAGACGCTGGCACTCGAGCTCGGTCCCCACGGCATCACCGTGAACGCGATCGCGCCCGGTTTCATCAACACGGATCGGATGGACGCCGCCGCCTGGGGGCGACGGACGCCCGAGCAGCAGCGGGCGCTGCTCGGCGCCATCCCGCTGGCGCGCCTCGGCCGGCCCGACGACATCGCCGGGATCGTGGCGCTCCTCTGCTCCGACCAGGGCGGCTACGTCTCCGGCGCCACGATCGACGTCAACGGCGGCCTGTACTTCGGCCCGTAGACCCGGCGGCGTTCGGAGGCCGACCGATCGGCTGCTCGATCTGTGAAAGCCGGACGCGGAAGGCTGGTAGCGAGCAGGCCGCGACCGATAGCCCAGATCTCATCAACGCGAAGGGGCAGAAGACGAGGTGATCGGCAAAAAGGCACCGCGCAGGGCCGCCTGTCAGAGGTGCGGCCGCCAGGGCGACCGTTCGCAAGCCCCCGCCCGTTGCGTCCTTCCGGTTGGCGAGTTCCACAGACATTGAGTTAGGCTGCCTATGATTATCGGTACTCTTACGTAATGCGACCCCTTCGGTATTCGATCAACGTCACATTGGACGGGTGCTGCGATCACCGTGAAATATTCGCGGACGAAGACTTGCATCGTCACGCGGTCGAAAACCTGAACCGGGCCGATGCCCTCCTTTTTGGCCGGGTGACTTATGAAATGATGGAGGCAGCGTTTCGGTCGCCGGCGCGGACCGGAGCGAGGCCCGATTGGATGGAACCCTTCGCCCGGACGATCGACGCGGCAAAGAAGTACGTCGTGTCGAGCACCTTGGACCGGGTCGATTGGAACGCGGAGCTCGTGCGCGGGGATCTGGGGAAGGCCGTTCAGCAGCTCAAGCGGGTGTCGGGTAAGGGACTGTTTGTGGGAGGCGTGAAGCTCCCTCTTGCGTTGGCGGAGCTGGGATTGATCGATGAGTACGAGTTCGTGGTGCAGCCCAGGCTAGTGGGCCATGGGCCGACGTTGTTCGCTGGGCTATCGAAGCGTGTCGACTTGAAGCTCGTGAGCCGGCTGGAGCTCGGCTCGGGGGCGGTGGCGATGCGGTATGAGCCGAGAAGGTAGCCATTCCTTCTATAGGGCCGCCAGCGGTGACTTGGCCGTGTTGCCGTGACAACTAGAGGGACCGTCAGAAGAGGGATCCAGTGCGAACGATGATTTCAGCCGCCGACCTGCGGGCAGCCGCGCGCCGTGGCGAATGGCGCGGCACTACCGGGGGGCATTGTCCAGCCTATCAACAAGCGAACCTGGCCATTCTCCCCAAGGAGGCGGCCGTGGAGTTCGCTGCCTTCTGCACGCGCAACCCGGCCCCCTGCCCGATCATCGAGATCACGCCGCCGGGGGATCCGGAGCCCGTTCGTTCAGCCCCGGGGGCAGATCTCCGCACCGATGTGCCCGGCTACCGCATATACCGCAAGGGCAAGCTGACTGAGCAGCCCGGCGATATCCGGGACGTCTGGCGCGACGATCTAGTCGCGTTTCTCCTGGGCTGCAGCTTCACCTTCGAGCACGCTCTGGTCGAGGCCGGGGTTCCCCTGCGAAACGTTGAGCGCGACACCATGATCAGCATGTTCGTCTCCAACATCCCTTGCGTTCCTGCTGGCCGCTTCCATGGGCCGATGGTGGTGACCATGCGTCCCATCGCCGAAGCGCAGGTCGACCTCGTCCGCGAGCTGTCGGCCCGCTACCCGCACGCCCACGGCGCACCCGTCCATATCGGGGACCCGAAGCTCATCGGGATCAGCGACTTGAGCCGGCCCGACTACGGCGAACCCGTCCCGATCTACCCGAAGGAGATACCCGTCTTTTGGGCCTGCGGCGTGACACCGCAGGCGGTCGCCGAGAGGGCGCGCGTGGAATTCATGATTACCCACGAGCCTGCGCAGATGTTCTTGACGGACCTGCCGCGCGAGGGGGGACGCCGATCTTGATGGCGGTCGGGGGCATTTCACGGACCGCCGATGGGTGGCCGACACGTTCGACCGGACCGTTGGCTCCGAGACAGCACCTGGGAACCGCCAAGACGCTCGGCCTCACGATTCCGCCGTCGCTGCTGCGGCGAGCGAGTCACGTCGTTCAGTGAGCGCGAACGGATCTGACCTGCTCGTCGTGGCCGACCGCCTCTGGGACGGGACCGGCGCGGCCACCCGGCGAGACATGGCGCTCGTGATCCGGGACGGGCGCGTGGAGCGCGTCGCGCCGGTGGCGGACTGCGCCGGCTGGCACGGGCCGCGCCTTCACGCCGCCGGCGCCACGGTCATGCCCGGGCTCATGGACCTCCACGTCCACCTCGTCAGCGTGGTCGACCCGGACGAGCCCAACGCCATCTGGGCCGAGGTCGGCGCCCGGACCCAGCTCCTCACGCTCCACGCGGCGAAGAACGCGCGGCTCATGCTCGAGGCGGGCTTCACCACGGTGCGCGACCTCGCTGGCCCCATCAACCCGCTCAACCTCGAGGTGCTGGCGCTCCGGCGCGCCGTCCAGATCGGGCTCGTGCCGGGCTCCCGCATCTTCGCCGCGGGCTGGGTCGGACAGACGGGCGGGCACTCGGACCTCCCCCTCCCGGACGCCTGGCCGCGGGACGAGTCGGTCTACGCCGACGGGCCCTGGGCCGTGCGCCGGCTGGTCCGGGCCGAGATCCGGCTGGGCGTCGACCTCTTCAAGACGTCGGCCTCGGGCGGCGCCGCCGGCCACAAGGAAGAGCTGTGGTGGCGCAACTACACGGCCGAGGAGCTCGCCGCCCTCGTCGACGAGGCGCACGCCGTCGGCAAGCGGGTGGCGGTCCACAGCCACACGGCGGAGGCCACCAAGCGGGCGCTCCGAGCGGGCGTCGACACCATCGAGCACGGCACCGAGCTCGACGAGGAATGCCTCGCCCTGTTCCTCGAGACGGGCGCGTTCCTGGTCCCCACCATCTCGATCCGCTCCGAGCGGGCCCGCGCGGGGCGCGCCGCCGGCCGCGCGCCCGCCGACGTCGTCCGCAAGTACCAGCACGTCGCCGCGGTGGGCGACCAGTGGTTCCGCCGGGCGTGCGAGACCGGGGTGCGGATGGCGCTCGGCACGGATACCTACCGGTCGCTCCGCGACCACTGGGGGCAGAACGCCTACGAGCTCGAGCTGATGGTGGACCGCGGCCTCTCGCCGGAGAAGGCGCTCCTCACCGCGACCCGGAACGCCGCCGAGGCGCTGGGCGTGGCGGACCGCCTAGGCACCCTCGAGGCGGGCAAGGTCGCGGACCTGCTCCTCGTCGCGGGCGAGCCGGACCGGGACGTGCGCGTCCTGCAGGACCCGGCGCGTCTCCTCGTCGTGATGCAGGAGGGACGCATCGTCGTCGACCGGCGGACTTAGCCGAGCGCGAAGGCTGCCCGAGGCGGCCCGAAGCTGCCCCCGGGTGGATCGACTGGATGGGCTGGCCAGGCTGGCCGGGGTGGCCAAGCTGGGAAGGAGCGCGAGATGCCGATCAAGCGCGTGGGTCACGTCGTCATCAAGGTGCGGGATCTGGCCCGGGCGAAGCGGTTCTACTGCGGCTTCCTCGGCATGCAGGTGGGCAACGAGTCGCCGCGCGGCATGTTCCTGCGCTTCGGTGACTACCACCACGACATCGCCGTGTTCAAGACGGGCGACGACGCGGACCTGCCCAAGGACAACCAGGTCGGTCTGGTCCACATCGCTCTCTTGACGGACGGCGTCCGGACGGTGCGGCAGTACTACGACCGGGCGAAGGCGGAGGGCGTCGAGATCGCGGGCTGGACCAACCACGCCATCACCAACAGCCTCTACGTGAAGGACCCCGAGGGCAACACGATCGAGATCTACGCCGACGTGCCGTCCGAGGAATACGACTGGCGCGAGCAGGGCATGGGTTTCATCAACCGCCCCTTCGACATCGAGGCGCCGGCCTAACCTCCCTCGGCCAGGCTCGAGGGAGGGCGGAGCGCTCGGTCGCCCGATTCAGCCGACGTGCTGCCGGAGGAAGGCGATCGTCCGCTCGCGGGCGACCCGGTGGCTCGGCTCGTGGAAGCTCGCCCGCTCGTCGCAGCTGAAGCCATGACCGGCCGCCGGGTAGACATGGAGCGACAGGGTCGGCTGCGCCTTCCGGATCCGCTCCCAGTGATCGGCCGGGATGCCGGCGTCGGTCTCCCCGAAGTGCAGCATCACGGGACACCGCGAGCGCTCGGTCGCGGTGTCCGCGATGCCGCCCCCGTAGTAGCCGACCGCGGCCGCCACGCCGTCGATCCGCGTGGCCGACAGCCAGGCCATCGTCCCGCCCATGCAGTAGCCGACCACGCCGACCCGGAGGCCGGACTTCCGCAGCTCGGCGACGGCCGCCCGCACGTCCATCACCATGACGTCCCATCCCAGCTTCTGGCGCACGGCCCGGCCGGCGTCGACGTCGGCCGGCTCGTAGCCGGTCTCGTACCCGGGCTCCACGCGGTCGAACAGCGCGGGCGCCAGCGCGAGGTAGCCGTCGGCCGCGAACCCGTCGGTGACGTTCCGGATGTGGTGATTGACCCCGAAGATCTCCTGAATCACCACCAGAGCGCCACCTGGCGCCCCCGTCGGTCGGGCCTGGTACGCGGCGAACCGATGACCGTCCTCGGCGCTCAGCGTCAGTCTCTCGCCCATGGATGCCTCCTCGTCCGCGTGGAGCGGCTACAATCGTGTCGGTGCGCTCCCAGCATAGCAGGACGTCATCCGACGGTCACATGCACGAGCGATCGCGCTTCGGAGACGACGTGGATGCCCGCTTGACGCAGTCTTCAACGCCGTGTCAGCGTCTTACCAGCGTCTGGTAGTAACGTCGAGCGCCGCAGAGGAGCCGCTGTGACACAGGACGCCGTGCGGATCCGGGACCTGGTCGTGGAGCGCGGTGCCAGGGGCCGCGGCTTCATCGAGGTGGGCGAGACGGGGGCGGGCGCCGTCCAGATGCCGGTCGTCGTCGTCCACGGCGTCCGACCGGGCCCGACGCTCTGCCTGACGGGCGGTGTCCACGCCACCGAGTACCCCGGCCAGACCGCGGTCCGCGAGCTCACGCGGCAGCTCGACCCGGCGACCCTGACCGGGACGGTGATCGGCGTGCCCGTCGTGAACCTCCCGATGTTCGCGGCGCGCTCCGGCTTCGTCTCGCCGATCGACGGCTTGAACCTGAACCGGGTCGCCCCCGGGCGGCCCGACGGCACCGTGACCGAGCTCATCGCCCACACGCTGTTCACCGAGATCCTGAGCCTAGCGACCCATCACATCGACTGCCACGGGGGCGACCTCGGCGAGGCGTTGTGGCCCTACGCCGCCTACCGCATGACAGGGAACCCAGAGCTCGACCGGATCGGCGAGGCCATGGCGCGCTGCTGGAGCCCGCGCATCGTCGCGCTCTTCCACGATGGCACGCCGATGATCCCCACCGGAACGGTGACGACCGAGGCGGCCAAGCGCGGCATCGCGTCCATCCTGGGCGAGTGCGGGAGCGACAACGGGCTCGACCCCGCCGACGTGCGGACCCACCTCCACGGAATCACGAACGTGATGCGCTACCTCGGGATGCTCCCCGGCCCCCCGGTGGTACCGCCCCACCAGCTCGTCGGCGCGGGCCAGTTCGTGGTGCACGCGCGGCGAGGCGGGCTCGTGCGCCTGTCGGCCGAGGTCGGCCAGACGATCGCGGAAGGCGAGACGCTGGGCGAGATCTGGGACGTGTTCGGGGACGTCGTGGAGACCCTCCGGGCGCCGGCCCGCGGGCTGGTGCGCCTCGTCTGGACCCGCAAGGTCGTGAACTCGGGCGACCCCGTCCTGAAGTGCTGGGTCACGGAGCCCGCGCCGCCGTTCCCACCGACCGACCGGTTCGTGGCTCGCGCCTGAGGAGATCGCGATGCAGATGGCGTCCCGGAAGCTCGGCGAGTTCTTCAACATCGGGCGCGACCGGGGATGGGACGTCGCGCGGCAATCCTGGACGGTGCACTCCCTCGTCGACCCGGAGGGTCGCGTGCTCACGCTCGGGGACGTCCTCGACGGCATCCCGCTCGACCTCCGCCTCGAGAAGTCGGGCAGCCGCTACGGCTACCCGCCCCTCCGCCAGCGGATCGTGGAGTCTCAGCGGTACGAGGTGGGGCCAGAGCACGTCCTCGTCACATCCGGGACCCAGCACGCGAACTTCCTGGCCTTCGCGGCCACGCTCGAGGCCGGCGACGAGGCGATCGTGGAATCGCCGTCGTGGGAGCAGCCCCAGGTGCTCTGCGAAGCCTTCAAGGTCGCGCCCCGGATCCTCCGCCGCCGGGCCGAGCTCGGCTGGCGGTTCGACCTCGACGAGCTCCAAGCCCTCATGTCGCCCCGTGTGAAGCTGATCTACCTATGCCATCCGAGCAACCCCACCGGGGCGGTGCTCGACGAGGGCGAGTTGCGGGCGATCTGCGACATCGCGGATCGCACCGGCGCCTACGTGCTGTCGGATGAGATCTACCGGGGGCTCGAATGGGACGGGATGCTCTCGCCGACAGTCGTCAACACGTACGACCGCGGCATCACGGCCAGCAGCGTGTCGAAGACGCTCGGAATGAGCGGGCTCCGGCTCGGATGGCTGGCAACCAGGGACCGGGGCCTGATCGAGCGTTGCGTCAATCTCAAGTACTACATCAGTCTCCACCAGCAGAGCCGGCTCGACGAGGTCGTGGCCATGGCCGCGCTCGAGCCGGCCAAGTACTGGGCGCTGGTGAAGGAGACGATGGTCGCCGCGCGCGCCAACTACGACGTGGTGGCCGAGTGGATGGGGCGGAACGACGTCTTCCACTGGGTCCCGCCCCGGGGCGGCTTCCTGTCATTCCCGGGCTACCGGCTCGACGTTCCCTCGTGGGACCTGTGCGTCCGGCTGCTCGACCCGCCGTACCGGACCTACCTGATCCCGGGGAGCTGCTACGGTGACGAGCACCACGTCCGGCTCGGCCTCGGCCCCGGCACGCCCGTCGAGACGATCCGGGCGGGTCTCGTCGAGGTCGACCGCTTCGTCGCCGACTACCGGGCCGGTCGGGTGACCGTCTGACGGAGCCGGCCAGGTAAGGATCCAGGATGCCCGCTCGGAGACGCGCGCGAACAGGATCACGCCGGACGGCCCCGCCCAGGGCCAGCCGGCCGCACATGCCGGGCTACGGGGTGCCGCGGAGCCGGAAGGGGCTCTTGACCTGGGGCTGGGCCGAGCGCCGGCTGGCCGGGTCGCACAACTACTGGCTCGTCACGGTGCGCCCGAACGGCCGGCCTCACGCGATGCCGGTCTGGGGTGTCTGGGTCGACGGGTCGTTCCACTTCAGCTGCGGACGGCAGTCGCGCAAGGCGCGGAATCTGGCGCGGAACCCGCGGTGCGTTGTCTGCACCGATCGCGCTCACGAGGCCGTGATCGTCGCGGGCGTGGCGCGGGAGGTCAAGGCCGCGTCGCAGCTGGCGCCGCTCGCGCGGCCGTACCACGCGAAGTACAAGCCGTGGACGCTCGATCCCCAGATGGGGCCCGTCTACCGGGTGCGTCCTCGGGTGGCCTTCGGGATGCACGAGAAGCGCTTCGCCACCGCCGCCACCCGCTGGCGGTTCTGACCGTCGAGGGGCGCCGTCGCCAACGCCCCCGATCCCTGCGACAATCTCGGGAGGAGTGAGTGATCCCGTGCCGTCCGGGGGGAACCGATGGCGAGTAGCTCCGTAGCGATCAGGCCCGAGCCTCGGACCAGGGTACCGGTCGACCAGGACGCCACCGCCCGGGGCGGCGTCGGATTCGACTGGCTGATGGCCACGCTGGGCGCCTGGCTCCTCGGCGGCCTCTACCTCGACGGATGGGCGCACATCCACTTTCCCGGGCTGGAAACGTTCTTCACGCCGTGGCACGCGGTGCTCTATTCGGGCTACCTCGCCGGGGCACTGGCGCTGGTGCTGACCTTCTACCGGAACCGGCGCCGGGGCGTCCCGCGGTCGCGCGCCTTGCCGGTCGGCTATCGCCTGTCCCTCGTCGGCGCGTTCGTCTTCTTCTTCGCGGGCGTGGCCGACATGGGGTGGCACGTCGTTTTCGGGATCGAGGACGGCGTCGAGGGGCTCATCAGCCCGAGCCACCTGGCCCTCGCGCTCGGCGGCGGACTCATGGTGACAGGTCCGCTCAGGGCCGGACTCCACGGTCCGGCGCTCGTCACGCGGCGCTGGATCGCAGAGATGCCCATGGTCGTGTCCTTGACCCTCCTCGTGTCGTTGATCACCTTCTTCACCGAGTACGTGAGCCCGTACGGGTCGACCTGGGTGGCGAAGACGCCCGGCGGGATGCTGTTCCTCTATCAGTCGGTCGGGCTCGCCGGCTTCCTGGTGCAGCCCGTGGTGCTGATGGGCCCGGTGCTCTATGTCCTACGGAGCCGGCCTCTGCCCCTCGGCAGCCTGACGTTCCTCTTGTCGGTGAACGTCGCGCTGATGGCCGTCATCCACGACAAGTTTCTCGACACGGGCCCGCTCCCGCTGATCGGGGCGGCGGTCCTGGCCGGACTGGTCGGGGACGCCCTGCTCCGGTGGCTCCGGCCGTCCCCCGACCGGATCCTCGCGTTTCGCACGGTGGCGTTCGCCGTCCCCGCGGTGCAGTACCTCTTCTACTTCGTCACGATCATGCTGTGGGCCCACGTGAGCTGGTCCGTGCACATGTGGACGGGCGCGATCGTGATCGCGGGGGGAGTGGGCTGGTTCGTGAGCTACCTCGTGGTGGCGCCCTGGTGGAGCGCCACGCCGCACCTCACGCACGCCGGCTCGGCGCGGTAGCGCTCCCGCGCCGGGCGACGCTCCGCCCAGAAGAGCGACAGAGGAGCGACGGAGGAGCCGATGGCCAAGGTGAGCCTCTCGACCACGTTGCCCGTCCCGGCCCGCACCGTGTGGGATGCGATCGGCGGATTCAACAGCCTGGCCAAGTGGCATCCGGCCGTCGCCAAGAGCGAGGAATCGAAGGAGGGAACGGCCACGGTCCGCCGCCTGACGCTGCACGGCAGCGGCCAGATCGTGGAGCGGCTGGAGGGGAAAGACGACCGGACGCGAACGTACACCTACTCGATCCTGGCCGGCCCGTTGCCGGTGAAGGGCTACACCGCGCGGCTCCACGTCGAGGAGAACGAGGACGGGAAGAGCTGCAAGGTCGAGTGGTCGAGCACGTTCGAGCCGGCCGGTGCGTCCGAGCCCGAGGCGGTCAAGGTGATCCGCGCCATCTACGAGGCGGGCTTCGACAACCTCCGCCGGATGTTCGGGCAGTGAGCCCCAATCAGCCCCGGGTAAGAGGGACGGCCCCGACATGACCGAGCGCGATCGCATCGCCGAGTTCAAGGAAGTCCTGGATCTCGATCCGGACGATCCGGTGGTGCGGTTCGGCCTCGCCGGGGCGTACCTAGAGGCAGGGCGCGCGGAGGAGGCCGCCTTCGAGTACCGGGAGGCGATCCGTCTGAAGCCCGACTACTCGGCGGCGTACCGGGGGCTCGGACGGTCCCTCGAGCGGGCCGGACGCCTCGACGAGGCGAAGGCGGCGTACACGAAGGGGCGCGACGTCGCCGCCCAGACTGGCGACCTCCAGACCGGGAAGGAGATGGAGGTGTTCCTGCGCCGACTCGAGACGCGGGCCCCCTGACGCGCATGCTCCATCCCGACCAGCGCGTCAAGGTCAACCTCTCGGGGATGGTGGTGCAGGGCGTCGCCTTCAGCCAGAACGTCCGGGAGGCGCTCGGCACGATCGTCCGTCAGACGTCCGCGGACCCTGCCGTCTACCTCGTGGAGCTGCTCTTCAGCTTCAAGGGGGTCAAGCGCGTGGAGGTTCCGGAGTCGCGCATCCTGCCCGCCTGAGACTTCGCGCGCAGGGGCCTCACAGCTTGCGGAGGCGCGGATCGAGGAGATCGCGCAGGCTGTCCCCCACCACGTTGAACGCGATCGTCAGGCTCAGAATGGCGAGGCCCGGGAACATCGCGATCCACCACTGGTCGAGGTAGTTGCGACCCGCCGCGATCATCGAGCCCCACTCCGCCACCTCGGGCGGCGGCCCCAGCCCGAGGAACGACAGCGACGCGAAGGTCAGGATCGCGTGGCCCACGTCCAGCGTGGCCAACACGACGATGGACGAGAGCACGTTGGGCGCGACGTACCGGCAGAGAACGCGCGTGTCCGACGCGCCCAGGGCGAAGGCAACCTGGACGTACTCGCGGTGCCGCACGGCCAGCACGAGGCCGCGGATCAGCCGGGCGTACGTAGGCCACCAGGCGACCATGATGGCGATCACGGCGTTCCGGATCCCGGCCCCGAGCGCCGCGGTGATGACCAGGGCCAGGATCACGGTCGGGAACGCCAGCATGAGATCGGTCACCCGCATCAGGACCTCGTCGATCCGCCGACCGACGAAGCCGGCGAGGCCGCCCACGACAGCCCCCAAGAGGGCGGCCAGGATCACCGCGGCCATCCCGACCGGGATGGAGATCCGCGCGCCGTGGAGAATCCGGCTCAGCACGTCTCGGCCGAGGGCGTCGGTGCCGAGCCAGTGCGCCGCCGTCGGTGGGGCGAGGCGACCGAGGATGTCCTGACTGAGCGGCTCGTACGGCGCGAGGAGCGGCGCGAACGCGGCCAGCCCGAGCCACAGCGTCACCACGACCAGCGCGGCCCGCGTGAGCGCGGACGCTTTTCTCATGACCCGGGGGCCACCTGGATCCGGGGATCGATGAGCGCGTAGGCCACGTCGACCAGCAGGTTGGCGAGGACGTAGACCGTCGCCACGACGATCCCGACGCCCATGATCGCCGGAAAGTCGAGCGAGGTGGCGGTCCGGAACGCGTAGAGGCCGAGCCCCGGCCACGCAAAGACGCTCTCGATGATGACGGCGCCGGACAGGAGCCGCCCGAAGCTCAACCCGATGACCGTGACCACGGGGATGAGCGCGTTGCGCGCAGCGTGGCGCAGCGTCACGGCGCCTTCGCCGAGCCCCTTGGCGCGCGCCGTGCGCACGTAGTCCTCGCCCAGAACCTCGAGCATGCTCCCCCGCATCATCCGGGCCAGGATGCCCAGGTTGTAGGTGGAGAGGACGGCCGCCGGCAGCACCAGGTGCCGGAGGGCGTCCCACGCGACGGACGGCCGACCGGCCAGGAGGGAGTCGATGAGCAGGAATCCGGTGACCATCGGCGGCGGCGTCAGGGTGGCCGAGAGCCGCCCAGGAGGCGGGACCCAGCCGAGCCACGCGTAGAAGACCACCAGGGCCACCAGCCCGAGCCAGAAAATGGGCATCGAGACGCCCACCAGCGAGACCACCCGCGTGAGCTGGTCGAGGAGGCTGTTGCGCCGCATCGCGGACAGGATGCCCAGCGGGAGTCCGGCGAGCACGCTCAGGCTCATGGCGACGACGGCCAGCTCGATCGTCGCCGGGAAGCGCTGCCGGAGGTCGAGCCAGACCGGCTGGCGGGTGGAGATCGACACGCCGAAGTTGCCGCGGACCAGGTTCCAGAGGTAGATCCCGTACTGCTCGGGGAGCGAGCGGTCGAGACCCCACTCGCGTCGGAACGCGGCCACAGTCTCGGGGTCGGCCGCCGCCTGCTCACCGAGGCTCGCCGTGACCGGGTCCGCGGGAACCGCGTGGGACAGGAGGAAGGTGAGGAGCGTGATGCCGACGAGCATCGGCGCCAGCAGGAGAAGCCGGCGGGCGACGAAGAGCCGGAGGCTCGTCAGGGCGAAGCCCTGCTACTTACTCACCGTCCAGAAGTCGACTCCCCACACGCTGTTGAAGGTCACCCCTTGCACGTTGGAGCGGAAGGCGTAGGGAACCGCGGGCTGCAGGAACGGCGCGTAGGGTCCCACCTGAGCCAGACGCTCGTCGAACTTCCGGTAGATCCCGGCGCTCTTCGCCGGATCCCGCTCCGCCTCCGCGTCGGCCGCCAGCTTGGCCAGCTCGGTGGCCTCCGGGCTCGCCTCCGCGAGCCACCCGGCCCGCTTTCCGACCGTCCGGCTAGGCGCGTAGACGAGGAAGTTCTGCCCGTCCGGATAGTCGGCCGCCCAGCTCCACACGCCGAGCTGGTTCTTGCCGTCGCGGTAGAGCTGGAGCGCGGTGGCCCGGGGGAGGCCGTTCAGCGTGATCCCGATGCCGACCGCCGCGAGGTCGGCCTGGATCTTCTGGGCGAGGAGGTTCATCTGGATGCCCCAGATCGTCGAGTCGCTGGCATAGGTCAAAGCGCCCTTGACCTCGCCCAGGTTCGCCTCCCGCAGGAGGGCGCGCGCCCGGTCGCGGTCGGTCCGGATGGCCTGCCGGGAATCGAGGGCACCGGGGAATACCGTGGGGATCACCCCGGCCAGCCGGACCGCGCCCGGCCCGGCCAGCGCGAGGATCCCGTCGTAGTCGAGCGCGTACCGCACGGCCTGCTGGACCTTGGGATGGGCGAACGGGCCGCCGATCTCGCGGTTGGCGTTCATCAGGACGTAGAACGTCGTGGCCGCCGGGCTCGCCTTGGCCGTGACGCCAGGCGCGTTGCGGAGCGCCCGCATCTGGTCCTGGTCGAGGCCGGTGGCGATGTCGAGGTCGCCCTTCTCGAGCTGGAGCTTCTGGGCCGCCGGCTCGGTGATGTTGCGCACCACGATGCGCTCGATCTTGGGCGCGCCCCGCCAGTGGTTGGGGTTCCGGACCAGCACGACCTCCTGGTCGGGCAGGTAGCGCTCCATGATGTACGCGCCGGTGCCCGCCGACTGGGCGAGCAGGAAGGGCTCCGCCTTGTCCCGATCCTTGGCCTCCGGGCTCGCGTCGCCGCCCTTCTGGCTCACGAGCTTGCTGTCGATCGCGCCCAGGCTGGAGCTCGACAGGATCGGCAGCAAGGAGGGATTCGGCGCCTTGAGCTTCAGGACCACGGTGAAGGGATCGGGCGTGAGGATGTCGTCGACCGAGTTCAGGAAGAAGGCCGGGTTGCTCTTGAGATACCGCACGCGGTCCAGCGACCACTTCACGTCGGCCGACGTCAGCGGGTTCCCGCTGGAGAACCGCACGTTGCGCCGGAGGCGGAAGGTGTAGGTCGTGCCGTCCGGCGAGACCGTCCAGTCGGTGGCCAGGGAGGGCTTGGGCGTGGCCAGGTCCTCCCCGTCGAACGTGACCAGCGAGTCGTAGGTGGCGTGGTTGACCATGTTGCTCGTCGTTTCCACGGTCCGGCCCGGATCCAGGCTCTTGATGATGAAGTTCGCGCCGACGACCAGCGCCTGGGCGCGGGCGTCCCCCACCGGGATCAGCACGGCGACCGCGGCCAGCAGGGCGAGGACAAGCCAGGCGGGGCCACGCGGGACCGACGATCGGGGCGCATGCGGCAAACGGGCGGCGGGAGCGCTCATCCTGGTCCTCCTACGCTCTGGGCGTCACTGAGCGTCGATCGTCCTCGGGGCACCGGGCAGCCTGACCCGAGGTGCGCGGTATCGTAGCACGCAGTGCCCAGCGTCGTCCGCCGGGCCTCCAGCCCCCGCCCCCTAGGGAAAGATTCCCTAGGACCAAGGTCGCATTGCGCCGCCGGTCGCCCCAGTGGAGCCTGGGGTGGGCGGGCGCCCGCCGGGCCCGGCGCCGGGTCACGGGCGAGGGGACGCCTGTGGGTGGGCCAGAGCGTCGGACGACGGAACTCCGCGGGGCAACGCAGGGCTGAGGAGGGAGCGCACGGTGAGCGACAGGACGGACACGATGCCGGACGGGGGCGACGCGTGGAGCGCCGAGCAGTGGCACGAGGTGAACAAGGGCGACTCGCTCTGGAAGATCGCGGAGCGCTACTACGGGGACGGGAGCCTCTATCCGAAGATCTTCGAGGCGAATCGCGACGTCCTCAAGGATCCCGACCGGATCAAGGTCGGCCAGCGGCTGCGCATCCCGTGAGTCGACCGCGGCAGCCCACCCGAGACCGGCCCGAGGAGCGGACGATGCGAGTCGTGAAGACGATGCTCTGGACGATGATGGTCTCGCTGGCGCTTGCGGCCGCGTGCGCCAGCGAGAAGGGCCCGGCGGAGCAGGCGATCAAGACGGCCGAGGCGGCGATCGGCGAGATTCGCGGCGAGACCGCGAAGTGGGTCCCGGACCAGGCCCGGGCGCTCGCGGCGTCCCTGGCGTCGGTGAAGGACAAGTTCGCCAAGGGCGAGTACAAGGCCGTCCTCGCCGAGGCGCCCGCGCTCGCGGGCCGGGCCAAGGAAGTCGCGGCCGCCGCGGCCGCGAAGAAGGCAGAGCTCACGAAGAGCTGGGAGGAGCTGAGCGTCGGCGTCCCCAAGATGCTCGACGCGGTCAAGTCTCGGGTCGACATCCTCTCGAAGAGCAAGAAGCTCCCCGCCAACGTCAGCAAGGAGCAGTTCGAGGCCGCGAAGGCCGGCCTGGCCGAGGGGACGAAGGGGTGGGAGGACGCGTCGGCGGCCTTCAAGGGCGGCAACGTCGCGGACGCGGTCGCCAAGGCCGACGCCGTGAAGCGGAAGACCGTCGAGGCCCTGGAGGCCCTGAAAATGCCCGTGCCGGCCGCGGCCAAATCCTGACACGGCGGCGAAGCGCGCCCAGCCGTCGTCATGTCGAGCAAGACCGACTACTCGGCCGATGAGTGGAAGATCTGCCTGAAGGCTCCCCTCATGGCCGGTCTCGCCGTGGTGGCCGCCAGCCCGAGCGGTCCCCTCGGGGTGCTGCGGGAGATGTTCGCCGTCGGGGCGCCCCGGACGCTCGCGGCCAGGTGGACGCGGCCGAGCTCCGGGGCCTCGGGACGGAGCAGCTGAGGGCACACGCGCTCGAGGCCGGCCGGACCTTCGCCGCGCTCGTCGACCGAAAGGCCTCGCCGGAAGAGGCCGAAGGGGCCAAGCGCTGGCTGATCGGCATCGCCGAGCGCACCGCCGAGGCCGCGAAGGAAGGGGGCTTCCTGGGGTTCGGCGGCACGCAGGTGAACCCCGCGGAGACGGCGGCGATCCAGGAGGTCGCCCGCACGCTGGGGGTCTCGGGGCCCCTCTAGGACTGCGCCGCGGGGCGGCGTCTACTTGGGCCACTCCACCGGCGCCATCTCGAGGCGCCAGACCGGCCCGTTCACGTACATCGCTCCCTCGAAGCGCACGAACGCCGGCGCCTCGCCCGGCACGAGCCAGTACCGGAGATCGGGCGGGATCATGCCGATCAGAGTGGCGACCGCGCCGGCCAGCCCGCCGACCTCGAGCTTCACGAGGTAGCGGATCGCCTTCTGCGCCTCGCCGCCCGCGATCACGCGGTCCTCCCCCTCGGCCCCGAGCGTCATCCGGAGCAGCCTCGGCTTCGGCAGGAACACCGCCATCTGCGAGGTCGACGGGGCGCCGGCAGGCAGGTTCTTCATCAGCACGACCGCCATGCCGTTGTAGAGATCGGCCGGCATGTCGAACGCCCCCGCGGCCGTCTCCTCCCGGTCGCCCTTCTTCTCCTGGACGACGGCCTGATACCGGCCGCTCGCCCGGTCGAACGACACCTCCATCGTCGGGAACGCCGGGCCGCGCTGGACGAGACGGTAGCTCTCCAGCCGGAAGACCTCCGTCTGGGAGAACGTCGTCCTCTCCTCCCGGAGCGACCCGTCCTTGAACCTGACGGTCAGCCGGCTCTCGACCAGGGGACCGGCGGGCCTCTGGCTCAGCTCGCCGGCGCCGATCACGTCGCCCTGCGGGGAGCGGAGCACCAGGAAGCCCCGCGCGTTGCCTTCCGTCAGCCGTACGCGGACCGGGTCCGCCTGGGCACCGGAGGCCAGCAGGATCGACACGGCGCCGAGAGCGATCCAGGCCGTCATGGCGGTCCGCGTCTCACAGCGGCGCGCGGCGGAGCCGGAGCGCGTTGGCGATCACCGAGACGGAGCTGACCGTCATGGCGGCGCTCGCGACCATCGGGCTCAGCAGGAGGCCGAAGGCCGGATACAGCACGCCCGCGGCCAGGGGCACCCCGAGCGCGTTGTAGACGAACGCGAAGAAGAGGTTCTGCCGGACGTTCCGGAGCGTAGCCCGGCTGAGCCGCCGCGCCCGCGCGATGCCCCGGAGGTCGCCCTTCACCAGCGTGACGTCCGCGCTCTCCATCGCGACGTCGGTCCCGGTGCCCATGGCGATGCCGACGTGGGCCTGGGCCAGCGCCGGCGCGTCGTTGATCCCGTCGCCCGCCATCGCCACGATGCGACCCTCTGCCTGGAGGCGCTTGACGACCTCGCTCTTCTGCTCCGGCAGCACCTCGGCCAGCACCTCCGCGATCCCGAGCGTCCGGGCGACGGCCTCGGCCGTCGTGCGGCCGTCGCCGGTCAGCATGACGACGCGGATCCCGTCCTCGCGGAGCCACCGGAGCGCCTCGGGGGTCGAGGCCTTGATCGGGTCGGCCGCCGCGATCAGGCCTGCCGGGCGATCGTCCACGACGAGGAACACCGTGGTCTGCCCCTCCCGGCGCAGCGCCTCGGCCCGCTCGGCGAGGTCCCCCGGGGACACGCCGAGGGTCTCCAGGAGCCGCGCGTTGCCGAGCGCGACCCGGCGGCCGGCGACCTCGCCCCTCACCCCCTGCCCCGGGGTCACCTGGAAGTCCTTGGCTTCCTCCAGCGCGAGCCCGCGCGCCCGCGCGCCGTCGACGATCGCGTCGGCCAGCGGGTGCTCGCTCCCGCGCTCGAGGCTGGCCGCCAGGCGGAGGAGCTCCGCCTCGTCGTGGGGCGGCAGGGCCACGACGGCCGCCAGCCGGGGGCGGCCCTCCGTCAGCGTGCCGGTCTTGTCGACGACGAGCGTGTCCACCTTCTCGAGGACCTCGAGCGCCTCGGCGTTCTTGATGAGGACGCCCGCCGTCGCCCCCCGGCCCACCCCCACCATGACCGACATCGGCGTCGCGAGCCCGAGCGCGCACGGGCACGCGATGATCAGGACGGCCACCAGCGCGAGCAGCGCGTAGGCCAGCCGGGGCTCGGGCCCGATCGAGCCCCAGACGAGCGCGCTCAGCACGGCGATCCCCACGACCGCCGGGACGAAGTAGGCGGACACCCGGTCCGCGAGGCGCTGGATGGGCGCGCGGCTCCGCTGGGCCTCGGCAACCTGGCGGACGATCCGGGCGAGCAGCGTGTCCCGGCCGACCCGATCGGCGCGCATCACGAAGGCGCCCGCGCCGTTGACGGTGCCGGCGGTGACCTGGTCCCCTGCCCCCTTCTCGACGGGCACCGGCTCGCCCGTCACCATGGATTCGTCGACGGCGCTCCGCCCCTCGAGGACGGCGCCGTCGACGGGCACCCGCTCGCCGGGCCGCACGCGGAGCCGGTCGCCGGCACCCACCCCGTCGAGCGGCACGTCCTCCTCCTGGCCGTCGGCCCGGAGAACCCGCGCCGTCGGCGGGGTCAGCCCGAGCAGCGCCCGGATGGCCCCGCTGGTCCGGCTCCGGGCGCGCAGCTCGAGCACCTGGCCCAGCAGCACCAGCACCGTGATCACCGCCGCCACCTCGAAGTAGACGCCGACCTCGCCCGCGTGACCGCGCGCGGCCGGCGGGAAGAGCCCCGGCGCGAGCGTGGCGGCCACGCTGTACGCATAGGCGGTGCCCGTGCCGAGCCCGATCAGCGTGAACATATTCGGGCTCCGGTTCGCGACGGACGCCCAGGCGCGCTCGAAGAACGGCCGGCCGGCCCACAGCACCACGGGGGTCGCGAGCACGAGCTGGAGCCAGGCGAGGGCGCGGGGGGCGACGGCGTGCTGGAGGGGCTGGCCAGGGATCAGGTCCGACATGGCCGCGGCCACCACGGGAACGGTCAGCGCCAGCCCGATCCAGAACCGGCGCGTCATGTCCCGGAGCTCGGGGCTGGCCTCCTCCTCGAGCGTGACGGTCCTGGGCTCGAGCGCCATGCCGCAGATCGGGCAGGCGCCGGGCTCCTGCCGCACGATCTCCGGATGCATGGGGCACACCCACTCGGCGCGCGTGGTCGGGGTCTCGACATCGATCGGCTCGAGCGCCATGCCGCACGCCGGACAAGAGCTCGACGCCGGCAGCCGAACCTCGGGGTGCATGGGGCACGTGTGGTCGCCGGGTCCGCCGGCCGTCTGAGGGGGCGCATGAGGCTCGCGCCGCGGGGACGCGCCGAGGTACCGGTCGGGGTCGGCGCGGAACCGCTCGACACAGTGCGTGCTGCAAAACCAGTAGGTGCGGCCGGCGTGCGCGTGCGACCCGGCCGCGGTCCGCGGATCCACCGTCATGCCGCACACCGGGTCGATCGCGGTCTCCCCGGTCCCTCCGCCCGGCGCGCCGGCGGGCCGCGCAGGCAGGAGGGTGAGCTTCCCCTTCATCGGCGACGGGCCCGGACCTCCCGCAGGCGTCAACGGCTCGCGAACACCCCGGTCTGGCCGCTCCGGTCGAACGTGACGACCTGGTAGCGGTCGGCCGGCCGGCCGGGCACCTCCATCCCCGGGGACCCGATGGGCATGCCGGGGACGGCGATGCCGACGACCTTCGGGCGCTCCTGGAGCAGGCGGTCGATCAGATCGGCCGGCACGTGGCCCTCCACGACGTAGCCGTCGATCAGGGCCGTGTGGCAGGACTGGAGCGCCGCCGGCACCCCGTGGCGCGTCTTGATCGGCTGGAGGTCCGCCAGGTCCTCGGTCTTCACGCGGAAGCCGTGCCGCCGGACATGGGCGACCCACTCGGCGCAGCATCCGCAAGTCGGGCTCTTGTAGACGGTGACGTCCGGCCGCGAGGGTCTCGGCGCGGCATCGGCCCGGGCCCCGAGCCCGAGCACGCGCGGCAGGAGGAACGCCGTCCCGCCCAGGAGTAGCGCGATCCGAGACCGCTCGACCGCCCTCTCCGCTCCGTCACCTCGACCCACGTGTCTCCCCCGTTCCCACTCGACTCTACCACTCCCGCCGGAGCTTCTCCGTCGCGACGAGGTGACCCGGGGTCAGGACGCGCCCCGTTTCCGCAGGGGCTCGAGGCTCGGCGCCAGATCCTCGTAGCGGTCGACGATGGTGCCCCCGCTCTCGCGGATGAAGAACTCGACCTGGAGGTTGACGGTGCTGCCCTCGTTGTCGGCGCTCAGGCGGAAGTCGCCGCGGTAGCCGACGATGAGCTTGCCTCGCGCGAAGGCGTACCCGATCTCGGCTGCGGTGCCGCTGTCCACGTCGACGCCGTCGAGCACCGCGACGACCCCCTGGGCCTCGTCGATCGCCGCCCGGTTCCTCGCCCCCATCTCCCGGTTGAGCAGTCGCCACGCGTCGCGCTTCTCGGGCCCGTACGGCATCCGCGCGACCGCGTCGATCCGCGCCGGGTCCGTCAGGGCCCAGGGGTCGAGCACGTCGAAGCCGAGACGCTGCACGAAGGGCACCAGGACGGACCGGTGGAAGTGGCGGCCGGCTTCCGAAAAGCCCAGGGGGCCGGCCATGTAGATCCGTGGCTTCGCGCTCATCGCTCTCGTCCGTCGGTGCTCCGAGCATAGCGGAATCCCGTGACCCCGGCCAGGCGCGCCGGGTGCACGACCTCTCCGGAGAGAGGCGGCCCGGCCGCGGTGAACGGGCCCGGAGCGGGCTAGCTAGGCTAGCGCCGAGCAGATGAGTATCATCGGGGCGCGGGAGGAGGGGCCCCATGGACAGGCCCCGGCCCTCGTCGTGATCACCGAACAGGATGGCGGCGAGATCGGCTCATGACCGACATCATCGACACAGGGGGATGCAGACCATGAGAACGCTGCGGATAGTCGCTCTTGCCGTCCTCGCGCTGGCCGTCCTCGCCTCGGCGGGCCCGGCGGGGGCCCAGGAGTTCGCTCCGGCCGTCGTCTTCGACATGGGGGGCAAGTTCGACAAGTCCTTCAACGAGGCTGCGTTCGCCGGCGCCGAGCGCTTCAAGAAGGAAACCGGGATCGCGTACCGCGAGTTCGAGGTGACCAACGAGGCCCAGCGCGAGCAGGCGCTCCGGAACATGGCCCGGCGCGGCTCCAACATCACGGTGGGCATCGGCTTCGCCCAGGCCACCGGCATGGAGAAGGTCGCCAAGGAGTTCCCGAACCTGAAGTTCGCCATCATCGACGCCGTCGTGGACGCCCCGAACGTGCAGTCCATCGTGTTCAAGGAGCACGAGGGGTCCTTCCTGGTGGGGATGGCGGCGGCCATGGCCTCCAAGACGGGCAAGGTCGGATTCGTCGGCGGCATGGACATCCCGCTGATCCGCAAGTTCGCCCTCGGCTACGAGGAGGGGGCGAAGTACGTGAACCCGAAGATCGAGATCTTCCAGAACATGACCGGGACGACGCCGGCGGCCTGGAACGATCCGACGCGCGGCGGCGAGCTCGCGCGGAGCCAGTTCGACCGCGGCGCCGACGTCATCTACGCGGCCGCCGGCGCGACGGGCCTCGGCGTGCTCCAGGCGGCGAAGGACAAGGGGCGCCTGGCCATCGGCGTCGACTCGAACCAGAACCACCTCCATCCGGGCACCATCCTGACCTCGATGATCAAGCGCGTCGACCTGGCCGTCTTCGACGCCTTCAAGACCGCGAAGGACGGGACCTGGAAGGCCGGCGTGCGGAACCTCGGGGTCAAGGAGGGCGGCGTCGGCTACTCGATCGACC
This sequence comes from uncultured Candidatus Rokubacteria bacterium, assembly GCA_963812945.1. Classification (GTDB taxonomy): domain Bacteria; phylum Methylomirabilota; class Methylomirabilia; order Rokubacteriales; family DASRDR01; genus DASRDR01. Next base: position 2,762,837 of record CAWEXD010000008.1, read on the forward strand.
AGCACAACCGGAAGCTGATCACCGCGGAGATGGAGAAGCGGCTCGAGCAGGCGCGCGCCGACATCGTGGCCGGCAAGATCAAGGTCACGGACTACATGGCGAAGTAGGGCGGAACGGCGGCCTCAGGGCCGCCAGGGCAAGCCGTGCTCCTCCGCGCGGACCACGTGATCCGCCCATAGTGCCGAACGCTCAGACCGGCGCCGCGGGCTCGGTGACGGCGCCGCCGGTCATCGAGCTCCGCGGCATCCACAAGTGGTTCGGGGAGGTCCACGCCAACCAGGACATCTCGCTCGCCATCCGGGCCGGCACCGTCCACGGGATCATCGGGGAGAACGGCGCCGGCAAGTCGACCCTGATGGGGATCCTCTACGGCTACCACCTCCCCGACCGGGGCGAGATCCTCGTGCGCGGGCAGCCGGCGGCCATCGAGAGCCCGCAGGACGCGCTCCGGGCGGGGATCGGCATGGTGCACCAGCACTTCATGCTGGTGGAGCCGTTCACCGTGCTGGAGAACGTCGTCCTCGGCGTGGAGGGCGGCTTCCTCCTGAAGGCGGGCCTGGCGCGGGCCCGGGCCGAGCTCCGGCGCCTCGGCCAGGAGTACCACCTCGATGTCGACCTGGACGCCCGGGTCGGGGACCTCGGCGTGGGCCATCGCCAGCGCGTGGAGATCCTGAAGGCGCTCTACCGGGGCGCCGACGTGCTGATCCTGGACGAGCCGACCGCCGTGCTCACGCCCCAGGAGGCCGACCACCTCTTCCGCATCCTGCGGGCGCTCCGGGGCGAGGGCAAGACCGTCGTCCTCATCACCCACAAGCTCCGCGAGGTCCGCGAGGTCACCGACGTCGTGACCGTGATGCGCCAGGGCCGGGTCGTCGCGACGCTGCCCACGGCGGGGACGACGTCGGAGCAGCTGGCGGAGCTGATGGTGGGCCGCAAGGTGAATCTCCGCGTCGAGAAGACGCCCCCTCGGCCCGGCGAGGCGGTGCTCGAGGTGGACGACCTCGTGGTCGAGGACGGGCTGGGCGTGGAGCGCGTCAAGGGCGTCAGCCTCACGGTGCGGCAGGGCGAGATCGTCGGGGTGGCCGGCGTCGCCGGCAACGGCCAGTCGGAGCTGCTCGAGGCGCTGGCCGGCATCCGCCCGGTGAAGGCGGGCCGGATCCGGTGGCGCGGCCGGGACATCGCGGGCCAGGGAGAGCGGTCACCTCGCGCCATGCGCCGGCTCGGGCTGCGCCACGTGCCCGAGGACCGCCAGCGGATGGGCCTCGTCATCCCCTTCGCGGCCCGCGAGAGCGCCATCCTCGGGTGTCACGACGAGCCGGCTTACAACCGCTGGCTTCGCCTGAGCCGCGGGGCCGTGGCCGCGGGCTTCCGCCGCCAGGCGGCGGAGTACGACGTCCGGCCCACGGAGGGGGCGCTCCCCACCTCGGCCTTCTCGGGCGGCAACCAGCAGAAGATCGTGCTGGCCCGCGAGCTCGACCGGAACCCAGACGTCCTCCTGGTCGGCCAGCCCACGCGGGGGGTCGACATCGGGGCAATCGAGTTCATCCACCGCCGCCTCGTGGCGCTCCGGGACGCCGGGAAGGCGATCCTCCTGGTCTCGGTCGAGCTGGACGAGATCCTCGCGCTCGCCGATCGCATCCTGGTGATGCACGACGGGCGCATCGTCGGCGAGGTGTCGCAGGCGGGGGCCACCGAGCGCGCCATCGGCCTCATGATGGCGGGCGTGGCGCCGGACGGCGTCCCCGGCCACGCCGAGGCGGGGTAGCCGTGGCCGCTCCCGCGCGCCGCGCCCCCGCCTGGGTGAGCGTGGCGCTCCTGCCGGTCGCCAATCTGGCCATCGCCCTCCTCCTGTCGGGCGTGGTCGTGGTCCTGATCGGCGAGAGCCCGGTCCGGGCGCTTCGCCTCCTGGTCGCGGGCGCCTTCGGCAACGCGGAGGCCATCGGCTACACCCTCTACTACGCGACGAACTTCGTCTTCACGGGCCTGGCGGTGGCCGTCGCGTTCCACGGCGGGCTCTTCAACATCGGCGCCGAGGGCCAGGCATACATCGCCGGCCTCGGGGTGGCGCTTCTCTGCCTCGCGGCCGGCGGCTGGCCGCCCATCCTGGTCGTCCCGGCCGCCGTCGCCGTGGCCGCGCTCGGCGGGGCGGCCTGGGCGTTCGTGCCCGGCTGGCTCCAGGCTCGCCGCGGCAGCCACGTCGTCATCACGACGATCATGTTCAACTTCATCGCCGCCGCGCTGATGACGCATCTCCTCGTGAACGTGCTGATCAAGCCCGGACAGCAATCGCCGGAGACGCGCGAGTTCGACCCGAGCACGTGGCTGCCCCAGCTCCACGGCCTCTTCCGGTGGCTCGGCTGGGAGCTCGCCAGCGCGCCGCTCAACCTCTCGGCCCTCTTCGCGCTGGCGGCCGGCACGCTGGTGTGGTTCTACCTCTGGCACACGCGCTGGGGATACGAGCTCCGCGCGCTCGGCCACAACGAAACGGCCGCGGTGTACGCGGGGATCCCGCCGGCGCGCACGGTCATCGTGACCATGTCGATCTCCGGCGCGCTGGCGGGGCTCATGAGCCTGAACGAGGTGATGGGGGTCCAGCACCGCCTGCTCCTCAACATGCCGGGAGGCGCGGGCTACGTCGGCATCGCGGTCGCCCTGATGGGCCGCAACCACCCCGTCGGGATCACGCTGGCCGCCATCCTGTTCGGCGCGCTCTATCAGGGGGGGTCCGAGCTGTCGTTCGACATGCCCAAGCTCACGCGGGACATGGTCGTGGTCATCCAGGGGCTGATCATCCTCGTCTGCGGCGCGCTCGAGCACGCGCTCCGCCGGCCCGTCGAGGCCCTGTTCCGCCGGCCGGCGGCCGCCGCGGAATGAGCGTGCCGCGGGGCGATGGATGAGAGTGGTCGCCAGACTGGAGGAGCGATGCTGACGAGCACGACGTTCGAGGTTCCGGGCGCGCGGATCGTGCGGTGCCTCGGGGTGGTCCGGGGCATCACGGTCCGGACTCGATCCCTTCCCCTCACCATCCTCGGCAGCCTGCAGACGCTGTTCGGCGGACGGGTCAGCATTTTCACCGACCTGTGCGAGGCGGCCCGGGAGGAGTCCTTCCGGCTGATGGTCTCGCACGCCAGGGATCTTGGCGCCTCCGCGATCGTCGGCGTCCGCTATGACACCGGGCCGATCATGGGCGCGGCGGAGGTCCTGTGCTACGGGACCGCGGTCGTGACGGAGACCCTCGACACCCGCTCGCCGCGGGACTCGGCGCGGGGCGGAGCGTAACGTGCCCCGAGCCGGCGGACGGAGCGTCAGCGGCCGCCCGCGCGCCGCCTTCGATCCGTACGCCACCCTCGTCCACCTGCGCGAGGACGGCCGGGCGCTCCCCATCGCTTGGGCGCCGGGCATTTTCACGCGGCTCGGGGCGCGGGGCCAAGACCGCGTGGTGGGGGCAAAGCACGGCGTCGTGCCCGCCGACTTTCACGCGGACGAATGGGAGATGCACCCGCGCGGCGACGAGGCGCTCTATCTCCTCCGCGGCGCGGTGGACGTCATCCTGGACGAGCCGGCGGGCGAGCGGGCCTTCCGCCTCCGGGGCGGGCAGGCATGCCTCGTCCCGCGCGGCATCTGGCACCGGCTCGTCCTCCGCCGGCCCAGCGACCTCCTGTTCATAACCCCGGTCCGCGGCACGCGGCATCGCCCGGTTGGCGCGGCGGCGACGGATGGGCACGGGTGATGAGCGAGGGCTTCCTCCTCCTGGCCCTCCTCACCGACGCGACGATGCGCGGGGCGGCGCCGCTCGTCCTGGCGGCGCTCGGCGGGCTCTTCGCCGAGCGGTCAGGCGTCGTCGACATCGGGCTGGAGGGCAAGATGCTGGCCGCGGCGTTCGCCGCCGCCGCGACGGCGGCGGTCACCGGGTCCGCCTGGGCCGGGCTCGCGGCCGGCATCGCCGCGTCGGTCGCGCTGGCGCTCGTGCACGGCCTGGCCTGCGTCACCTATCAGGGCAACCAGGTCGTCTCCGGAATGGCGCTGAACATCCTCGTCTCGGGGCTGACGGTCGTCCTCGGCTACGCGTGGTTCCAGGAGGGCGGCCAGACCCCGCTCCTGTCGGGCGCCGCGCGCTTCGCGCCCATCGACCTGCCCGGCGCCGCCGCGCTGTCGTGGGTGCCGGGGCTCGGCCTCCTCTACGGCGAGGTGCTGAGCGGGCACAACATCCTCGTGTACATGGCGGGGGCCGCCGTTCCCGCCGTGGCGTGGCTCGTCTACCGGACGCGCTTCGGTCTCAGGCTCCGCGCGGTCGGCGACAGCCCGGGGGCCGTCGACACCGCGGGCATCTCGGTGGCGGCCACGCGCTACCGGGCGCTGGCCGTCGGCGGAATCCTGTGCGGCCTGTCCGGCGCGTACCTGTCGATCGCGCACCACTCGTCGTTCATCCGCGACATGTCGGCCGGGAAGGGCTATCTCGCGCTCGCCGCCTTGATCTTCGGCCAGTGGCGCCCGGTGCCGACGCTCGGCGCGTGTCTCCTCTTCGCGTTCGCCGACGTCATCCAGGTCCGGCTCCAGGGGACGCCGCTCCCGGGCGTGGGGGTGGTGCCGGTCCAGCTCATCCAGGCCATTCCGTATATCCTGACGGTGGCTCTCCTGGCCGGGTTCGTCGGACGCGCCGTGGCACCGCGGGCCATCGGCGTTCCCTACGTCAAGGAGCGTTGAGCCGTGAGTGACTCGCTCCCCGAGATGCTGGACGTCGCGCGGCGAGCGCTCGCCCGCGCCCACGCGCCCTACTCGCACTTCCGCGTCGGCGCGTGTCTCCGGGCCGCGAGCGGCCGGCTCCACGCCGGCTGCAACGTGGAGAACGCAGCCTACCCGGTCGGCCAGTGCGCCGAGGCCACCGCCGTCGGCGTCATGGTCGCCGCCGGTGACCGGCAGATCGTCGAGGCCCTCGTGGTGACCGAGGGCGCGGAGCCCTGCGCCCCCTGCGGCCGGTGCCGCCAGCAGCTCGCCGAGTTCGCGCGCCCGGACACGCGGATCCATCTCTGCGGGCCGGAGGGCGTGCGCCTGACGGTGACGCTCGGCGAGCTCCTGCCGCTCGCCTTCGGCCCCGAGACGCTCGGCCCGCGGCACCCCCGCCCCGGCGAGACCGGGGAGAGCGGCGCTTGACTGAGGTAGCTTCCGGAAGCTACCAATGATGCCATGCGGGCGGTCGGCTTGAAGGTCCTGAAAAACAAGCTCTCGGAGTACGTTCGGCTGGCCCAGGGCGGCGAGACGATTCTCGTGACGGATCGAGACCGGGTCGTCGCCGAGCTCGTCCCCCCCCAGGCGGGCCGCAGCCCCGCAGTGGCCGACGCCGTCCTGGCCGAGCTCATGCGGCAGGGGTGGGTCACCCCCCCGGCCCGCCCGCTGACCGGGCCCCCTCGGCAAGCTCCGGTGCTGGCCTTCGAGGAGCTGATGCGCGACCTCGATGAGGCCCGCGCCGACCGATGATCTACCTCGACGCGTCGGTCGCTCTGGCCCAGCTCTTCGCGGTAGATCGCCAGCCGTCGGAGGATCTGTGGCGCGAGCCTCTCACGGCGAGCCGAGCGCTGGACGCGTTGCACCTGGCCACCATGGCGTTCCTCCGGAGTCACGGACAGCCGATCGAGCTGGCCAGCTATGACGCCCGCCTGCTAGCGGCGGCTCGAGCACTCCAGATCCCGACCCGCCGGCTCTGACAGTACCTGACCGAGCCGACGCCGTGGCAGCATCACCGCCCGCGGAGCTCATCCGCCACAAGCGCGACGGCGGGATCCTCAGCGACCAGGAAATCGCGGGCCTGGTCACCGGCATCACGGACGGCTCGATGAGCGAGGGTCAGGTCGCCGCTCTCGCCATGGCGATCTATTTCCGCGGGATGACCTGGGATGAGTGCGCCGCGCTCACGCGGGCCATGGCGCGCTCGGGCGTTGTGCTCGACTGGTCCGGGGAGGGGCTCGGCGGCCCGATCCTCGACAAGCATTCGACCGGCGGCGTCGGCGACACGGTCAGCCTGATCCTCGCGCCCGTGGTGGCGGCCTGCGGGGGCTTCGTGCCCATGATCTCGGGCCGGGGGCTGGGCCACACCGGCGGCACGCTCGACAAGCTCGCGAGCATCCCCGGCTACGACGCGACCCCCGATCTCCCGCGCTTCCGGGCGGCGGTGCGCCAGGCCGGCTGCGCCATCGTCGGCCAGACGGCTGAGCTCGCCCCCGCCGACCAGCGGCTCTACGCGATCCGCGACGTCACGGCCACGGTCGACTCCATTCCGCTCATCACCGCGTCGATCCTTTCGAAGAAGCTCGCGGCCGGGCTCGACGCGCTCGTGATGGACGTGAAGGTCGGCTCCGGCGCCTTCGCGGGATCGCTCGAGGCCGCCCAGGCGCTCGCCGAGAGCCTGGTGACGGTCGCGGGCGACGCGGGGCTCCGGACGGTCGCCTGGCTCACCGACATGAACCAGGCCCTGGGCCACGACGTGGGCAACGCGCTGGAGGTCCTCGAGGCGATCGACTTCCTGACGGGGCCGCGGCGCGAATCCCGGCTTCACGCCGTCGTCGCGACGATGGCTCGCGAGATGCTGCTCCTCGGCGGACTCGCCCGTGACGACGCCGAGGCCTCCGACGCCGCCGCGCGTGCCCTCGCCTCCGGCGCCGCGGCCGAGCGCTTCGCGCGCATGGTCGTGGCGCTCGGGGGCCCGTCCGACCTCCTGGAGCACCCGGAGCGCCACTTGCCGCGGGCGCCCGTCCAGCTGGCCGCCATGCCCGAGCGCGCCGGAATCGTCACGCGGGTGGACGCGCGGATGCTAGGTCTCGCCGTGGTGGCGCTCGGTGGAGGCCGGCGCCGCGCCGACGACCTCGTGGACCCCGCCGTCGGGCTCGCGGACGTCGCCGGCCTCGGGGATGCGGTCGGGCGCGACCAGCCGCTCGCGGTCGTGCACGCCCGGTCGGCCGCCGACGCCGAGGCGGCCGTCCTGGCCGTCCGGGGCGCCATGACGGTAGGCGAGGAGCCTCCGTCCGCCGGCCCGCCGGTGCTGCAGCGCATCGGGCGGGCAGCGTGAGCGTTGCCCGCCTCCGGAGGATGGGCCGTGACGCGATCGTAGACCCGCCTGACCGGCGACGCTGGGTCTACGTCGCGGCCGGGCTCGCGGTCGCGGCGCTCGTCCGCGTCTCCGTGATGTTCTACGGCTCCCTCTTCCCCGACGAGGCGACGGTCGGCCTCGTGGCCAAGCACGTCCTGCGCGGCGAGAACTTCCCGGTCTTCTTCTACCGCCAGCCCTACATGGGCTCGCTGAACGGGATCCACCTCGTCCCCGCGCTCTTCGTGTTCGGGCCGTCGGTGCTTCTGGTCCGCTTCAACGCGATCGCGTGGTCGCTGCTCTTCCCGCTCGGCATCTACGTTCTCGGGCGGCGGGTCTTCGACGAGGCGACCGGTCGCGCGGCGCTTCTTCTCGCCGCCGTGCCGCCGCTCCTCCTCACGTACTGGAGCACCGTGGCGGAGCCCCACTTCGAGACCAACGTCTTCGGGGTGTGGCTCCTCCTCCTCGCGCTCGCCGCGCTGACGACGCCGTCGGAGGCGGCCTGGATCCGGGCGCTGGCCGTCTTCGGATTCCTGGCCGGCCTGGCCTGGTGGACGAGCTTCAAGGCGGTGGTGATCCTCGCGCCGGCCTTGGCGCTCCTCGCGCTCCGGGGCCTTCTCCGGCGGCGCGGCCGGGGATGGGGGCTGATGGCCGGCTTGTTCGTCCTCGGAAGTCTGCCCGCCTGGCTCTTCTACGCTCTCCACGGCGATTCGGCGGCCGGGTCGGCGGCCTCGGTGGGTAAGTTCACGCGCCTCAGCGGCGACCTGTCCCTGGCGCGACTCCGGGACGGGGTCCCGCCATTGCTCGGGGCGTACCGCTGGCCGGTGACCACGCCGCTGCATCGGGCCGCGCTCGCGCTGAACGTCACGCTCTACGCGGCGGCGCTCGGGCTCGCGGTCCTCGAAGCGCTCGGCCGGCGCCGGCGGCGCGAGCCCGCGACCGCGCGAGACTGGGGGCTCTGGCTGCTCCTGCTCATCGTCCCGGCGGCGCTGGGCGCCTTGTCCCTGTCGCCCGGACTCGGAGCGCTCGGACACGGAGCGTCGGCGCGCTACGTCCTCCCGGCCTACATCCCGCTCCTCGTCTGCGCCGGCGCCCTCGTCGCGCGGACCTGGCGCCGGTCGCGGGCGCTCGGCGCTGGGCTCCTCGCCTTCCTCCTGGCCTTCCATCTCTGGACCCTCGCCGACTTCTTCTGGCCGCTCTCGCCGGCGCTTCGCGCCCGGGAGATGGCCGCGAGCGCGGGGCGTGCCGAGCTGGCGGGGCGTCTCGCCGCGCGTCCCGTCGACGCGCTCTACGTCGACGACAGCCTGTGGGCGCTCGTCTGGGCCTTCCTCCTGGACCGCCCAACGGTGTCGGCGGTCGATACCGAGATCTACGTCCCGAGCGCCGTGGCGGCCGACGCGGCCGAGCGGTTCGCGATCCTCGGCCGTGGCGGGATCACGCAGGAACTGGCCGCCCTCGGCGCGACCTGGCACACGACACACATGATCGGCTGGCAGCTCCACGAGGACATCCGTGTGCCCGCGCGGGGATACCGGCTGGTGCCCCGCCACGGATGGCGGGTGCCGGACGACCCGGCCGTGCCGGCTGCCGTGGCGGATGGGGATCTCGGCACCGCCTGGACGCGACCCGCGCAGCGCACCGGATCGGCCGCCGGGCTCGTGGTGGATCTCGGGCGCCGCCACCAGGTGGCGCGCGTCATCTTCTGGCCGTCGATCGCGACGTGGCGAGTCTTTCCGCTCCGCCTCTCCGGGTCGGACGACGGGGCCCGCTGGGAGTCGCTCGGCGAGGTCCCCGCGGTGCCGCGGCGGCCGGCGTTCACGGCAAGCGGCCGGCCGGTGTTCCGCCCTCGCAACGGCTGGTTCGAGGTCGCGATGACGCCGCGCCCGCTGCGCTATCTGCGGCTCGACCCGGCACGGCCGGCTCGTGGGGCTCTCTGGGGAGTCACGGAGCTCCAGGTCTACGAGGAGGCCGGCGAGCCGCCGGCCGGCCCCGGAGCGATGGCGGGAGTGGACGACCTGCTCGCGCGCCTTCGCGCCCACGGGATCGACCGGCTCCTGGCCGACCCCGTGATCTCCGCGCGTGTGGACCGCGCCACCGAGGGCCGGGTGGCAACGCTCGTCGCCAACGGCGTCGTCGACAACCACGGCGCGGCGCCTCCGCCGTGGCTCGCGCGGCCCGTCCGGCTCCGCGCTCGGGACGCGCTCCTCGTGCCGGCTGAGGAGGCGCCGGATCTCCGCGGGCGGCTCGACGCGGCGGGAGCAGAGGCCCTCGCCGAGCCGGTCGGATCCCACGTCCTCGTCCGCGTGCTCGCGCCCCTCGACTCGCCCGCGCCATGCCGGCGCCAGAGCCGCCGTGCCGTGACCCCCGCGCCGGACGGGGAGGACCGCCACGTGCTGGAGGCATCACTCGAGCAGGAGGCCTTGGTCTCGGGGCTCGCGTTCCAGCACCCCCCGGTCTCGGCGCGAACGCTCAGGGTCCTCGAGGTCACCATGTCGCGAGCCGGCAAGACCTGGGAGCGTGTCGCCAGGGCGCGCGTGGTCCCGGCGTGGGGATGGGCCGGCCGCACGCTCTTCGCGGCCACCGAGGGCGTGACCGAGGTCGTGTTCCCGTCGGCCGCGGCCCGCGCCGTGCGGCTGACCGTGGCGGGGGCCGGCTCGGCGGACCTCAGGATGCTTTGCGTGCGAGGGACACCCAGCCGCTGACCTACTGGACCGCGGGGTCCGACCCATGGTAGCGGTGGCATGATGCCGCGGAACGGCCAATGGCCGGGCCCGTGAGGGCGCCCGATTCGGTGAGCGCCCCCGCGGCCGACGCGCGCCTCGGGTGGCGTGCCGCATTGATCTCGTACGCGAGCTACGTCGCCGGGGTCGCCCTCGCAACCTGGCCGCTTGCGCGGCACCCGGCGAGCCTCCTGCCCCCGCACCACGATCCGCCCATGTTCATCTGGGCGATGGTTTCGATGGCGCGCTGGCTGGTGGCCGGGCCCCGGACCCTCTTCGACGGAAACGCATTCTACCCCTACGGGGAGAGCCTGGCGTTCAGCGAATCGTTGCTCCTCCCCGCGATCCTGGGCTTGCCGGGGTTCGTGTGGGGAAACCCCGTCCTCACCTTCAACCTGCTGATCCTGCTCCTGTGGCCACTGAACGGCCTGGCCATGGCGTGGGCCGCGTGCGCGGTCACCGGCTCGCGCCGGGCCGCCTGGCTCGCCGGCGCGGTGTTCTGCCTCTCGCCGTACTTCGTCGAGTACCACCTCGAGTTCAACATGCTGCCGGCCGCCCCCGTGCCGATCGCCCTCGTGGCCTGGGTGCGGTGGCTCGAGCGCCAGCGGACGCGCTGGCTCGTGCTCGCGCTGGGAGCGCTCACGCTCCAGGGCCTCACGTCCTGGTACTACACGATCGCCACGGGGTTCGCGCTCGTGATGCTGACGGCCGGCTACGCCTGCCTGCGCTGGCACGGGTGGCGCTGGCGACGCGACGCCGCGCTGGTCGCCGTCGGCCTCGTCGCCGTCGCGGCGATCCTGCTGCCCCTCGCGTGGCCGTACGTCATCGTCAGGCGCGAGCTGGGGCTCGAGCGCGGCCTCGCCGAAACGGTGAAACATCGCGCGGACCTCATCAACTTCGTCACCCCATCGTGGAGGGCCCGATTCCTGCGCGCTCCCTGGCACGGCCACGGCGCCGAGACGTCGCCGTTCGTGGGCGTGACGGTCCTCGCGCTCGGCGCCCTGGCCCTCGTTCGAGGCTGGGGCGAGGGTCGCCGGCCGGGCGGCCCCGCGCGACTCGCGCGCATCGCCGGACTCGCCCTCGTCCTGGCGCTGGGCGCGATCACGGCCATCAGCGTGCGCGGGCGAGGATTGAGGATGGCGGTGGGCCCGCTCCACCAGCGCGTCGGCATCGGCTTCTTCCTCTGGCTCGTGCTGGGGACGCTGCTCATCGTGCTGCTCGCGCGAGGCTGGAGCGCGGCACGCGCCCGCACCCCGAGGCAGCTCGGCCCCGGGGACTGGGCATGGCTGCTCGCCCTGCTGGCGGCGGTGTCGGTGGTGCTGGCGCTGGGCCCGGTCGTGCACATCGTTGGCCGCCCGGTGGGCACCGGCCCGTACCGCGACCTCTACCCCGTGGTGCTGCCGCTGCACGCCGTGCGAATCACGGTCCGCTTCGCCATCCTTACGGTGGCGGCGTTCGGCCTGCTGGCAGCTCTCGGATGGCAGGCCATCGAGGCGCGCGTCCGCACGCCCTCCCGGCGACGACTCTGGTTCGCGGCGCTGGTGGCGGCGCTCGCCGTCGAGTACGTGACGCATCCGGCTCAGTTCGAGGAAGTGCGCGCGCCAAGGCCGGTGGACGTCGCGCTGCGGGCCGATCCGGAGGACGTCGCGGTCCTCGAGTGGCCAATCCACTCGCCGGGCATCGACAGCGACGCCATGTTCCGGTCGCTCCACCACGGCAAGCGGGTCGTGAACGGGTTCTCGGGGTTTCTGCTGACGTCGACGCGGGATCTGTCGAAATTGCTGACGAGGCAGGGCCGGCCGTTCCCCTCGGCCGAGGCCCAGGCCGCGCTGCGTCAGATCTACCCGCTGCGGTATCTCCTCGTCCGGACCGAGGCGATGCCCGCCTGGCGAGCCGCCTGGCTGGAGACGCGGCACCGGCCGCCGCCGACGCTCCGGTTCCTTGGCAGCTACGAGACGGTGGACCTCTACGACGTGATCGCCGAGCCCGATCGGGGCACTCACCTCGAGCGCCACGCCTCCGGCGGCTTCATCCTGACTCACCCGCGTCTCGAGGTCGAGGTTGCGCCGCTCGTCGACGCGATCGAGCCTGGCCCCGCCCTCTTCGTCGACGTCCGCCTCAACGGCCGTGCGATCGGGCGGATCGCCATGACAGAGGCGGGGGCGACCCTCGAAGCGCGCGTGGACGGCGACGTCCGCCGGGCCGCGCCGAACGTGTTCACGCTCGACTACGGCTATGTCTGGCCGCCGGCCCGGCTCGGCGACCGCCACCGGATCGGCACGACGGGGGTGCTGAGCCCCGGCGATCTCCGGGTGTGGAGCAGCGGCGGCCCCTGGCAGAGGCCCGGCAGCCGCATCACCCTCAACACCGCCGAGCTGTCGCCGGACCGGCGCGGCTACAACCTGGTCGCGATCGGCGGGGACGGGCGGCCACGCGCGACCGCCACGTTCGACACATTCGCGAAGGCCCAGGCCTCGGCGGCACTGGCGGACTGGATCCGGGAGCTACCCGACGGCACCATCGTGGCCGGGGCCGTCCGCGACGATGGATCGGGTCTCCTCGGCGCCGATGCCGTCGCCGCGCTCCGGAGTCTCGGGGTGACCGGTGACCTCCGGGGTCGCTTCCGCGCGGCGCACGCGTTCGTCGCCGTCAAGGGCGCGCCGGCCGGCACCGCGGCCGAGTCGCTCGGCGCCGGAGCGGCCGAGGTTCGAATCGGGGACCCGCCACGGGAGCCGGGCTTCACGCTGCGCCGCTTCGCGCTCCGGTGACCGGAGTCCGCCCCGGCCGCGGCGAACCCCGGCCGCCTACTTCGGCCGGATCTCCTGCATGAGGTCCGCCATCTCCGCGACGTACGGTGTCGCCCACGACAGGCCGGCGTCGAGCCTCACCGAGCGGTACCGGCGCCGGTAGCGCCGAAAGACCGCCAAGAGCTCGTCCCGTCCGATCGAGGGCCGGCCCCACGCCAGCGCCGTCTGGGACGCGAGATTCCGGTTCTGCACGGCGAGCGCGGCTGGGATCCGTCTGATGTCGGCCGGGTGGGCGTCGAAGTACTCGCTCGCCTCGGCGTGATTCCGCGCCAGGTCAGGGGCCCCGGGCCCGCTGACGACGGCGTAGTTGTTCGTCTTGCAGATGTGCAGCTCGCGGCGTCCGATCAGCCGGCCCGCAAACGCGCGAGCCCGGCGCCAGAGCGGAGGCGCCTCGATCACCTCCCGCCGCCACAGGTATCCGCGCGCCTTCGGGTCGAGCACCCGGCGCAGCCTGACGCCGAGGTCCGGCGCGAACCAGTCGTCGTCGTCGACCGGCACGATCACGTCCCCGGGTGGAACGGCCTCGACCTCCGTGCGGACGCAGCCCTCGACCCGCGCGAGGTTCTCCTGAGCGATCGCCTTCAGGCGCTGTCGGAAGACGTTGTAGGGCATGTCGAAGGTGGCGTTCCACGCGAGGAGCTTGGGCCGGAATTCGGGAATCACCTGGGCGTCGACGAGGGCCTCGTCATGCCAGTCCAGGGTGCGACGAACGCAGAGGTGGATCACTCCCCGACGTCGACGATCGCGACGACGGGGCCGCCGCCGTGCGGCCCCTGGTGCATCGCACCCACCGAGACGAAGACGGCGGGATCGCCGATCGCCGCCGCCACCACGGCGCCGACCGCCGCCTTGGCGTGCCGGTGGTGATGCACGTCCGAATCGTCCAGCATGATCTGCCGGCGGCCGCGGAGGGTCCCGCGGTGGTCCGCCTCGCACTTCACGAAGCAGTTGACGAGCCGGCCGCCCAGATCGTCGGCCCGGGGCCGCTCCGGAAGGGCGAGCCCGGCGCTCCGGATCGCCGCGTAGACCCCGTCGAGGTCGAGGGCGTCCTTCATCACGCCGTGGCCGATCCGGTAGCGCCCGCCGGCGCCGGCCCGGTTGCCCATCAGGACGATCTGGGCCCGCGTCAGCTCCACGCCGGACGAGCACGAGGCTACCGACGAGTAGAGCTCGAAATCCCGGCAGATCTGCTCGGCCCGGGGCATCGGGATCTCGCCGAGCGCCACGGCGATGCCGAGCGCGGTGGTGCCGTTCGAGACGTCCATGGACCCGTGCACCTCACAGGCCACATCGTGTCCACGGCGATGGGCGTCGGCGACCGACTCGATCGTGAGGAGCGGCGTCTTGGTCTGGACGTAGTGCACGTCGGCCGCGTCCGTGAGCCCGGCGTCCCGCATGGCGGCCCGCACCCCGTCGGCGACCTTCTCGACCATCGCGGGGCGGCCGATGTCCTCGGGCAGGAGCTCGGCGCTCATGGCGGCCCCGATGACCAGCCGGGACTGGCTGGCCGGCCCCCGCCGGCCGTTTCGCGCGAACACCGTGGCGTGCGGGGTGAGGATGCCGTCACAGCCCCCCGACCACACCATGGGGACTCGCGCGATCTCCTCGGCGCCGCGTCGCCCGTGGCGCTCGAGCACGCGGCGGAAGGCCTGGTCGGCGAGGATACGGGTGAAGTCGTTGACGCCGCCGTTCCCTTCCGTCTTGCCGACCACGGCAACGACCTCGTCGGCGCTGATCCGCCCCGCCTGGATCGCGGCTTCGAGTCCGGTGGCATCCTGCACGTTCTTCAGCTCGACCTTCACCACTTCGGTTGCCATCGCCGCCCTCGCTTCAGAGTCTTGGGATCTGCGGGAGGTGGTCGAAATGCGCGTCCCGCGCGAACAGGTAGAGCTGATGCTGGACGACGAGCGCCGCGATCCAGATGTCGTTCGTCGGAATCGGTGTTCCCTGCCGGCGAAGCTGGTGAAACAGCCGCGCGTAGTGATGAGTGGTGTCCTCGTCGGCCAGCAGGACGTCGACGCGAGGACTGTTGAGGAATCGGGCCAGTCCGGCCTCGTTCTCCGGGGCGCGCGAGCCGGCGAGGAAGCCGGCGCGCAGCTCGCCCAGAACGATCAGCGGGACGAGGATCCGCTCTGCCGTGCGGAGCCGATTCACCGCGTCGGCCAGGCCTCGGGCGAAGTCCACGTATCGATTGGTGTCGATGGCGATCCTCATCGCCAGAGGGACGCGTCGACCTGATCCTGCACCCGGATCGCCTCGTCGAACCCCGGGTCGTCGAGCCAGGTGCCGGCGAGCGGGTCGAGGTCCGTGTAGAGGCGACCGGAGGGCTCGGCCACCCCGGCCTCCTTGATCAGCGCCTCTCGAAGAAGCGCGTTGAGACTCTTCTTCTCCGCGGCGGCCTTTCGCCTGAGCGCCCGGTCCACGTACGCGGGAACCGCCCTCACCGTGTACTGGAGGGTCGGGGTCTCCGTCGCGCGAGGGCGCCGCTCGGTCCGTCGAGATCCGGTCTTCCCGCCTGCCTGCTTCTTCATGCCTACACTGTATCGCACATGTGCCTACACGAACAAGGCCGCCGGGCACACGAGCGAAGCGGGGGACGGGGCATCGGGCAGGTCAGGCGTGCGGGTCCCGGGCCGCCAGGAGCTCGCTCGCCCGGCGGACGGCCCGCACGATGTTCTGATACCCCGTGCAGCGACAGAGGTTGCCCGCCAGCCCGTGCCGGATCTCGTCGTCGGAGGGCGCGGGCACGTCCCGCAGGAAGGCGACCACGGACAGGAGGAAGCCCGGAGTGCAGAACCCGCACTGGAGGGCGTGCATCTCGTGAAAGGCCTGCTGGATCGGGTGGAGCCGGCCGTCGGCCTCCGCCATTCCCTCCACGGTCGTCACCTCGCTGCCGGACGCCTGGACGGCGAGGAGCAGGCACGACCGCACCGCCTCACCGTCGAGCAGCACCGTGCAGGCGCCGCAGACGCCGTGCTCGCAGCCGACGTGCGTGCCGGTCAGTCCGAGATGGTGGCGGAGGAAGTCGGAGAGGAGCAGCCGCGGCGGCACCGACCTCGTGTGCTCGCGTCCGTTGACGCTCAGGCGTACCTCGATCGGCGCGGGAGTCATTCCTGACCCCCCACACCCCCACACCCCCTCCCACCCTTCGGGGGGAGGGGGCTCCGAAGGAGCGTCTCCCGGTCACGCATGCTCTGGGTCCCTTGCGCGCGCCGCCCCGCACCCCCACACCCCCTCCCACCCTTCGGGGGGAGGGGGCTCCGAAGGAGCGTCTCCCGGTCACGCATGCTCTGGGTCCCTCGCGCGCGCCGCCGCGAGCCGGATCGCCCGCCCGGCGAGCACGCCCGCGGCGTGGCGGCGGTACGCCGCAGTCGCGTGGATGTCGCTCCCGGGGTCGATCGCCCGGCGGAGCGACTCGGCGGCGTCGGCCAGCACCTCCGGCGTCAGCGCTTGTCCCGCGAGCCGCGCCTCGGCTTCGCGCGCCCGGACGGGCCGGTCCCCCACCCCGGTCAGGGCGAGCCGCGCCTCCCCGATCCGGCCGCCCGCGAGCGTCACGACGGCGGCCACGCCGACGAGCGCATAGTCTCCGTGGCGGCGGGCCAGCTCGATCCAGGCCGAGCCCGAGCCCGGCAGCGGCGCGGGGAACCAGACCTCGGTCAGCAGCTCGGTCGGCGCGAGGGCCGTGGTCAGCTGGGTCAGGAAGAACTCCCCGGCCGCGATGGTCCGCTCGCCCGCCGGTCCGCGGGCCGTCAGGCGCGCCTCGAGACACAGCGCGACGGCCGGCAGCTCGGCCGCCGGGTCGGCGTGGCTCAGGCTACCGCCGATGGTGCCGCGGTTCCGGATCTGGAAGTGTCCGACCCACGGGAGCGCGTCGGCCAGGAGAGGCGCGTGCCGGGCGGCGAGCGGGCTCCGCTCCACGGCGCGCTGTCGGGTCATCGCCCCAACGGCGAGGCCACCGCCCTCGACCCGGACGTACGCCAGCTCGGCGACGCGGTTGAGGTCGATCAGCCGCCCGGGCGTGGTGAGACGCATGTTCAGGAGCGGGACGAGGCTCTGCCCCCCGGCGAGGAGCTTCGCCTCGTCGCCATGCTGCGCGAGCTCGGCGACCGCCTCGTCGATCGACCGGACGGCCGTGTACTCGAAGACGGG
Source organism: uncultured Candidatus Rokubacteria bacterium (assembly GCA_963812945.1). Taxonomy (GTDB): domain Bacteria; phylum Methylomirabilota; class Methylomirabilia; order Rokubacteriales; family DASRDR01; genus DASRDR01. Next base: position 2,779,591 of record CAWEXD010000008.1, read on the forward strand.
GGGCTTCACAGTCGCGGGCACTCCGGGCGAGGCCAGCTCGCCCGCTCCACGAGGTCGACGTCCGCGTGCTCTCGGCCGGCGAGGCGCCGGTAGCCCGGCCCGCGATCGAAGAACGACAGCCGCCCCCGCGCCTCGCGGAGCCTCTGTCTGAGCGATGCGGTGGCAGCCGCGTCATGGCCGGCCTCCCCGCCGGGGCTCTCGGTCAGGACCACGCCGTACTCCTCCCGGGCGGCTCGCGCGGACACCTTGCCCTGGACCGCGTCGAGGACGACGCGCGCGGGCTCGCGGTCGAGCGGATCGCCCCACCCACCGCCCCCGGTCGTCTCGACGCGCACGATGGTCCCCGCCGGGATCGGCTCGTCGTCCACGAGCCCCGGGAGCACGCGCTCCCCGGGGCCGCCCGGGTCCACCGTGACGCGGAAGGGCTGGCCCGCCCGGCCGCCCTCGACCCCCCAGCAGGCGAGGATCGAGCGGTCCGCCACCGAGAGGAAGTAGCTGTCCCGGAGCGTGCGGAACTCCTTCAGGTACCCGAGCCCGCCGCGCCGCCGGCCCGCGCCGCCGGAGTCCGTCGCCAGCGCGAGCCGCTCGATCCGGAGGGGGAAGCGGGTCTCGGTGAACTCGGCGGGCAGGTTCTTGCTGTCCGGCACGATGTGGACGGCGTCGGAGCCATCCGCGTAGTGCCGGCCGCCCGACCCGCCCCCGAGGACCTCGCGCATCAGGTAGAACTCGCCGTGCGGATCGATCCCGTGGAAGCCCGTGTAGCGAATCGTCTCCTGGTCGGCGGGCATCCGCCCGCCGGTGGCCTTGGCGAGGACCCCGGCGAGGACCCCGAGGAGGCGCAGGATGACGAACGTGCGGGCGTTGGTCGGCGCCGGGAAAACCGGGGTCAGCAAGCTGCCGGGCGGCGGGAACCGGAGCTCGATCAGCGGCACGACGCCCTCGTTGACGTCCAGCTCGGCCATCCGCTCGGGCGTGTCGGCGAGGTTCCGCAGGATCGGGGCCAGCCACTTCTTGAGGAACACGCCGTCGGCGTAGTTACCGGCGTGGTTGATCGGGCCCTTGGCCTGGGGGCTCGTGCCCGCGAAGTCGAGGATCAGGCGGCCGCCGGCCTTCGTCAGCGTGATGCGCTGGGCGTGGAGCCGGGGCGGGTCGACGCCGTCGTGCTCGGCGTAGTCCTCCCAGACGTGGGTGCCGTCGGGGATCCGGGCGAGGAGCTCCCGGCGGAAGGTCTCGGTCGTGCGCGCGAGGATCGCCTCGAAGCACGCCTCGACCTGCGCGGCGCCGTACCGGCGGAAGAGGGCGCCGAGCCGCGCGGCGCCCAGCCGGCAGGCCGCCACCTCGCTGTCGAGGTCCCCCCGGAGGCTGTCGGGGAGCCGCGAGTTCCGCACGAGGATCCGGAGCACGTCCCGGTTCGGCCGGCCCGCGTCGTAGAGCTTGACCGGTGGGACCATCAGCCCTTCCTGGTGCGCGCTCGTCGCGTGGGACGGCATCGAGCCCGGAACGGCTCCCCCGATGTCGTCGTGGTGGCCGAACGCCTGCACGAACGCGACCACCCGGTCCCCCTGACCGGGGTCGAAGACCGGCACCGTCACGCAGAGGTCCGGGAGATGGCCGATCCCGCCTTCCGACTCGTAGACGTCGTTGTGGAAGTAGACGTCGCCGGGCCGCATGGTCTCGAGGGGGAAGTCCCGCACGATCGGCTGCACGAGAGACGAGTACGAGCGCCCGGTGAGCTTGCGGCATTGCCGGTCGTGGATCCCGGCTCGGAAGTCCCGCGCCTCCCGGATCATCGGCGAGCGCGCCGTCCGCTCGATGGCCGCCTCGACCTCCGCCTCCACCGAGGCCAGCGTCCCCTGGACGATCTGGAGAATGATCGGATCCGGCGCGTCGGGCTGGACACGGGGGCCGGCCCGAGCCGCCGCGCGCGCCGACGCCGCGGCGCCCACCCCGGTCAGGACCATGTTGCAGAACCGGTCGACCTCGACGCCCTGGCCGGGAAAGACGACAGTCGTAGCGCCGAACTCCTCCACGATCGCCGGGCCGGTCAGGCGATCGCCGGGGCGGAGCCGCGCGCGATCGTACGCGGCGCACGCGATCTCCCGGCCATCGAACCAGACGGCTCGCGTCGCCGTCCGGGCGCGCTCGGCGTTCCCGTCGCCGGCGCTCTGCGGCCGTGGCGCCGGCCGTCCCGTCAGGCCCACGCCCACGACCCGGACGTTCACCCACTCGACGCCTTGCCGCGATCCGACCGGGCCCGGATGGTCGTTCCGGTAGCTGTAGCCGTACCGCTTCTCGTGGGCGGCGTGAAAGCGCTCGAGGGTCTCGGCCGCGCGCGCGGCGTCGATCGCGCCGGGCGGCAGCTCCACGGCCACTTCCCACGCCTGGCCGAAGTACCGGAGATCGGCGAGGCGGACGAGGCGCCGGGCCGCCTCGGGCACGCCCTCCCGCGCGAGCACCTCGGTGGCCTGGGCCTCGAGTCGCGACAGGTGCCCGTTGAGCTGCGTCAGGTCGAGGTGCGCGTGACGCTGGACCGCGGTCTGCACGTAGTCGTTCTTGAGATCGACGGTGAGAAGGCCGAACGCGGAGACCGTGCCGGGTGAGGCCGGGATCAGGGCCGCCCGGAGACCCAGGAGCTCGACGAGCCGGCCGGCCAGGAGCGGACCCGAGCCCCCGAACGCCACCAGCGTGTAGTCGCGCGGATCGAGGCCGCGCTTGACGCTCATCTGCTCGACCGCGTTCGCCTGGTTCCAGGCCGCGATCTCGAGAATGCCCTCGGCCGTGCGCTCGGGGGTGAGGCCGAGCTCCGCGGCGAGGGCCTCGATGCCCTTCTTGGCGAGGTCGAGGGACAGCGGCACCTCGCCGCCGAGGAGGTGCGCCGGGATGCGGCCGAGGACGAGCTGGGCGTCCGTCACCGTGGGTCGCGTGCCGCCGCGGCCGTAGCACATGGGGCCGGGCTCCGCGCCCGCGCTCGCCGGCCCGACCTTGAGGCCCCCGTCGGGCGCGCGCCAGGCGATCGACCCGCCCCCCGTCCCCACGGTGACGAGATCGATCATCGGCACCTTGACGGGGAAGCGCCCGACGGCGCCGTCGGTGGTGAGCCCGGGCTGGCCGCCCTCGACCAGACAGACGTCGGTGCTGGTCCCGCCCGCGTCCATGGTGAGGATGCGATCGACGCCGGCCGCCTCGGCCAGGAAAGCGGCGCCGAGCGCGCCGGCGGCTGGCCCGCTCAGGATGGTCGTGATCGGGTGGCGCACCACCTCGCGGGCCGAGATCACGCCGCCGTTCGACTTCATCACCTGGAACGGCACGCCGGGACCGAGCTCGGCGTCGAGCCGGGCCTGGATCCTCCCGACGTACCCGGCCACCCGGCCCTTGGCGAAGGCGTCGACCAGGGTCGTCACGGTGCGCTCGTACTCCCGGTACTCCGGCCACACCTCGGAGGAGAGCGAGACGTGCGCTTCCGGATGCTCGCGGGCGAGCACCTCCCGCATCCGCTGCTCGTGCGCCGGGTTCGCGTAGGCGTGGATAAAGCTGACGCCGATCGCCGAGATCCCCTTCGCCCGGAGCCAGCGCGCGACTTCGACGGCCGCGGCGTCATCGAACTCGCGCAGGACTTCGCCCCGATGGGTCACCCGCTCGGGAATCTCGCGCACGCGGTGGAGGGGCACGATCCGCTCCGGCTTCACCCAGAAGTAGGAGTTCCCGTAGCCCTGGGGCACGCTCTGCCGCGCGATCTCGAGGACGTGGCGGAACCCCTCGGTCGTCACCAGCGCGAGCTCGTCGAATCGCTCCTCGAGCAACGCGTTCGTCGCGACCGTCGTCCCGTGGTAGACGGCGGCCACCGCCCCGACCGGCCCCCCGGCGAGCCGGAGGACCTTCCGCAGCCCCTCGAGCACGGCGAGTGACGGGTCCTCGGGGACGGACGGCGTCTTGGTGGTGAAGACCTCGCCCGTCGCCTCGTCCACGGCGACGACGTCGGTGAACGTGCCCCCGGTGTCGATTCCGATGCGCAGCCGCGTCCGGGCGTCAGTCATCGCGGGCAGGAGCCGTCACGGGATGACGGTGAAGCGTCCGAGCTTGGCGGGACGATAGACACCGAAGTCGCGGTGGTCGAGCGTGAACACCTTGTTGACCCCCTCGCGCTCGGCCACCGCCACCAGGCTCGCATCGGCGAGGTCCATGGGGAGATCCCGGAGAGTCATGCGCGTCGCTTGGCCAGCAGAAGCGACCGGAAACGCTCACCGGTGCGATCCGAAAGACCCGGCGGCTCTCCCTCGGCGCACCCGATGGCGTCCCGCCACATCTCGAAGACCGTCTGTCCCTCGCGCGCCTCGGCCTCCGAGGCGGCGAGGCGGTGGATCGCGTCACGGATCACCTGCGATCTGGTCCGTCCCGTGCGCCGCGCCAGGGAGCGCACCACCCGCTCCGTCTTCGGATCGAGTCTCACACTGGTCGGCATGACCCTGTCCTCCCGAATCTGCATGACGCCATTGTGCTACATCCCGGAGCGCGACCGGCGCCTCTCGCGCGGGGGCGACGCGCCGGCGCGCGCTGACGCGCCGAGGGCGCGCTCGAGGGCCTCGGCCCGCGCGAGCGCGGCGCGCTCCACGTCGAAGTCGGCGTCCGTCATCGGGGACACGCCGGAGACGAGCCAGCGGCGGAGCGCCCGCCGCCGCGCGGGCGCGTCGGCCAGCGTCCGGACGGCGGCCGTCAGGGCGGTCTTGAGCCGGGCGGGCAGGTCTCGCCGCATCACGATGGGCTGGATGGGCCAGGGCCCGAGGCCGTGGACCACGCGGAGGTCGGTCCGGAGAGCGGGGTCGCGCCGCCAGCGCAGCGCGAGCACGACGGAGTCGATGGCGGCGGCGTCGATGTCGCCCCGCCGAAGGGCTCGTAGCGAGGCCAAGTGGCTCCCCATGTCGCGGAGGCGCCCGAGGAAGGACGCGCCGGCGCCGTGCTCCGCGGCGGTCTGGAGCACCGAGTAGTAACCGCTCAGGGATTCGCGGTCGTTGTACCCCCAGCGCGCCTGCACCAGGTCCCCGAAGGAGCGCGCGGGGTGATCGCTTCGCACGACGATGTCCGAGAAGTAGACCGGGCGACCGGCGGCCCGGGAATCGTCGAACACGAGGCCGAACGGGACGAGCTCGACTGGGGGATCGGGGCGCTCCCGAAGCCAGATGTAAGGCGGGGCGCAGAAGAAGCCGACGTCCAGCTCACCCGCGCTGAACGGGTCGGGCATCCCCCGGGGCGGCCCGGAATGCTGCGTCTCGATCTCGAGCTCGGTCGCCACCCCGAGGCGCTCACCCAGGTATCCGGCGAGGTAGGCAAACAGACTCCGGGGCACGCTCGGGGTCAGGTACGTGCGGAGCCGGAGGACGGGGACGCCTGAGCGCCGCCGGGGCAGGGCTCGCGTGCCGCGCCTCGGCCCAGTCCGGCGCGTCGCCCCATCCTTCCCTCGGAGGGCGCCGACCCGCGCACTCGAGGCACTCGAGGAGGAAAGGGTCTCGCCCGCCTTCCTGGCCCGGGACGGATCGCCTTGGCGGCGCAACTCAGGCCTCCCGGAGCGCCTCGCGGCCCTCGCGGACCTTCTGGAAGAACGCGACCTCCTCCTTGACGGCCAGGTGTCGCGGCCGGGGCAGATCGACGTCGACGACCCGCACGATGCTGGAGCCATCCCGGCCCGGCCGCGGGCGGCCCATCACGACGACCCGGTCCGAGAGGAAGACCGCCTCCTCGATCGAGTGGGTCACGAACACGATGCTGAGCCCGCGCTCCGCCCAGAGGCGGAGCAGCTCCTGGTTCATCCGATCCCGCGTGAGCTCGTCGAGCGCCCCGAACGGCTCGTCGAGCAGGAGGACCCGGGGCGCCATCGTCAGCGCCCGCGCGATCGCCACGCGCTGCTGCATCCCGCCGGACAGCGCGTCCGGCCGATAGTGGGCGAAGGCCTCGAGCTCGACCATCGCCAGCGCCTCGCGGGCCCGGGCGGCGTAGCCCCGCCGGCGGAGCGGCCACGCCCACCAGCGCGGGTCGCGCATCCGGAGCGGGAGGAGGACGTTGTCCTCCACCGTCAGCCACTCGAAGAGGACCGGCTGCTGGAAGATGACGCTCGCCAGCCCGCTCCGTATCGCCTCGGCAGCCGGCTGGCCGCACACCTCGATGCGGCCCGCGCTGGGCGCCCGAAGGCCGGCCAGGAGGAACAGCACCGTGGTCTTGCCGCACCCGGAGGGGCCGATGATGGAGACGAACTCTCTCGCCTCCACGTCGAGCGTGAAGTCGGTGACCGCCTGCAGCGCGGCATCGGCCGGGGCCCCGGCCGGCCCCGGCCGCGGAGCGACGTCGTAGCGCTTCGAGACCCGCTCGAGCCGGACGAGCGGTGGGGCCATCTCCCCCCGGCCTAGGGCGTCACCCCGCTCTTGAACTCCGTGGTGTAGGCCGCCTTCACGTTCGGCGCCGCGGTGTAGAAGCCGGCCTTGGTCAGGTCGCGGGCGACCCGGTCCCAGCCGGCAGGATCGATGTACCCGAGCCCCTTGGCCTTCGAGTCGGCCGTCACCATCACCGAGGCGATGGCCTCCATCCCCTCGAGCTCGTGCTTCTCCTGCCCCTTGAGGTTGCTGTTGTACTTGATGAGGGTCTGGACGGCCTCGTCACGGTTGGCGAGGGCGTGCTTGTAGCCCTTGTAGCGCCCGGCCAGGAAGGCCTGGACCACCTTGGGGTGCTTCTTCACGGTGTCCTCGGTCGTGAAGACCACGTTCTCCGGCCAGTCGATCCCGAAGTCCGTGAACGAGTACGTGTGGTACTTGTCCTTGGCCATCCGCTTGGCGACCAGGATCTCGTTGTAAATCATGGCGTGCGCGAACGGGTAGTCCTTCTTGAGCCACGAGCCGATCGTCGCGGGGTCGCCCTGCTGGTTGACGACCTTGATCTTCTTCGCCCAGTCCGGCCCGATCGCGGCCTTCACCTGCTTGTCGTAGCCGATCCAGGTGGCGACCGTGCCCTCGATGTCCTTCGCGCCCTTCAGCTCCTTCCAGGAGATGAGCCGCACCGCCGACTTCTGGAAGTCGTGCGCGACGACGACGAGCGGCAGCTTCTGCTTCTCGCGCGCCTCCAGCACGTTATAGGGGTAGTCCACCCCGAACGCGACGCCGCCGCCCTTGGACTCCGCCATCACCCGGTCGATGGAGGAGAGCCCCGGCCCGCCACCCACCACCTTCACGTCGAGGCCCTCGAAGAGGCCTTTCTCGACGGCCGTCGGCGATCCCATCGACTCGTTGTGGAGGAACCAGGCCTCGAAGACGGTCACCTTGGTCTTCGCCGCCTGGGCCAGGGCGTCCGGGAGACCGCTCCCCGCCTGGAGGCCGGCGAGCACGAGCACCAACGCGAGGGTCAGGAGCCGAAGCGATCGCATCATCGTCGTGTCCTCCAATCGTCAGGCGGTGAGGTGGTGACACACGCGGTCATGGCCGGTCAGCGCGCGCCCCGGTCGCGCGCCATGCTCACGTGCCACGGTAGCAGGGCGCGCTCGGCGAGCGCAACCAGGCCCAGGAGGAGCCAGCCGACACTACCCCAGCCCGAATCCGGGCCCGCGGGCCGCGCACATCCCTCCGCTCCCCGGTCCATCCTCGTGGCGAGCCTCATCAGTCCTCATGCACGGGTCCCGAGCCCTGCGCCGCGCCCTCGAGGCGGATCCGCACTTCGCCATAGTGCGTCTGGATGAACTGCAGCAGGGCGTAGAGGAACACGATCACGCCCGCCATCTCCATGCTCTCCTGGACGGTCGCGATCATGTTGAACGTCAGGTTCTCGTGGCCGTGACTTGTTGCGTAGTAGCCCTCGATGAGCTCGACACCGACGGCGCCCCCGATGAAGAGGGCCGCCGCCCGCAAGACGACCACCCTCGTGGCCCTCGGAAGATGCAGGAAGAACTTGAAAAAGACGATCGAGAACACGAGCACGGTGGCAATGCCGGGAATGACCCAGGCGAAATAGAACACACTGAGGGTCGGTTCGCCGAGCAGCCTGCGCGTCAGCCGATCCACGAGCACGTCATGAATGCCCGCCGCCTCATCGATGGCCATGCACAAGAAGGCGAACGAGAGGAAGGTCCAGCCCGCCGCAAAAGGCGCTCGCACGTTCCTCTTCAACCAGGCGATGGCCGCGAGCAGCACGGCCGCGAAGAACAGCAGCGACGCGCTGAAGTAGCTCGGGATGGTGCCTTCTTCGTCGATGTTGAACAGCGCGATGAGCAGGTCAGCCCTGGTCGGCCCAGCCAGGGACTTCGTCCACTGTCCGGCCACACTGGCGAGAACCAGGAACGCCGCCACGCATGCCAAAACGCACACGATGGTGGACGGGCTCAGCGTGATGCGATGCGTTGCCATCGAATGATGCCGCGCGTCTTGCATCGTTGTGAGGCCTCGACACACCTGTTCACGGCCGTTCAGCGCGCGCCCCGGCCGCGCGCCATGCGCACGGTGCCACGGTAGCAGGGCCCGCTCGGCGAGCGCAACCGGGCCCGGCCCTCGCGGGCGCCCGCGGGCCGCGGGTTGCCCCCATCCCCCCCGGCCGGGCTACGCTAGGCGCCATGCTCTCGCTGCTCTTCGCCGGCGTGCCCAACGCCTGGTTGCTGCTGGCCCTCGTGCTGCAGGTGGTGGCCTATCCGTTCCTGGAGCCGCACGCGGGCGGACGCGCCGGGATCGCGGCGTTCGATCTGGTCATCCTGGCGCTGGCCCTGCGGGCTTCCCGGGCCGGCGGGCACGAGACCTGGCTGGGCTACGTGCTGGTGGTGCCGGCGATGGTGCTGCACGCGGCGGACGCGCTCGGCGGGGATGCCTGGGGGCTGTACGCGGCGTCCCTGGCCGCCCAGGCGGTGTTTCATGCCTTCGTGGTGGTCTGTCTGCTGCGCTACATGCTGCGCGACGAGATCATGACGCGCGACGAGCTGTTCGCGGCCGCCGGCCTCTACGTGCTGATGGCCTTCGTGTTCTCCTACCTCTACGCCCTCATCGAGCACTGGCAGCCGCGGGCCTTCGTGATCAACGCCGCCAACAATCCCGAAGGCGTCACGCGCTGGTGGGATCTCCTCTACTTCAGCTTCACCTGCCTGACCAGCGTCGGCTTCGGCGAGATCACGCCGGCCAACGACCACGCGCGCTCGCTGGTCATGATCCAGCAGATGACCGGCGTGCTGTACTTTGCGCTGGTGATCTCGCGACTGGTCACGATGCAGGCGCTGCGCCGCGACTGAGCGGGCCCATCCCCGGCACCGGCTGGGCGCCGCGCCGACGCGTTCTTAGCCGCTCAGCGCGCGCCTCGGTCGCGCGCCATGCTCACGTGCCACGGAAGGAGCGCCCGCTCGGCGAGCGCGACCAGCCCCAGCAGGAGCCAGCCGATCAGCGTGCAGAAGACGGCCGCCAGGAACACGCGCACCGTGTTCCCGACGTACCGTGAGTCCAGGATCATGTAGCCGAGCCCCTCGAAGGCCCCGAAGAGCTCGCCGACGATCGCGCCGTTGACCGCCGCCATGACGCCCCCCTTCAGGCTCACGAAGACGATGGGGAGCGCCGAGGGCAGCTTCAGCAGGAAGATCCGCTGCCACCACGTCGCGCCGTAGACGTCCATGAGCTGCTCGCGGATCGGCTCGACCGAGATGAACTCCTTGTGGGTCGTGTAGAGCACGGCGAAGAACGTGTACATCCCCGCGATCAGGATCTTGCTGGTGATCCCGAGCCCGAACCAGACCACCGCCAGCGAGGCCAGGGCCACGAACGGCGTGCTGTTCAGGGTCACGATCACTCGGTAGAGAAAGTCCTCCAGCCAGGCGGGCAGCCACAGGAAGAGGATGGCGGCCAGGAGCGCCGCGGCCGATCCAAGCGTGAAGCCGGCCACGACCTCCTGGGTGGTGATCCACGCATAGGCGAGCACCAGATCCCAGTGCTCCCTCAGCTCCCGCGCGATCTGCGACGGCGCCGGGAGGAGGTAGGGCTGCGCGTAGAGCTGCGACGCCGCTTCCCACACGGCGAGGGCGATCACGCCGAACACGAGCCACGAGCGCAGCTCGCTGCGCGGCACTCCGCGGCGCGGCCCCGCTCCTGTCTCTCGTCCCTCGCCGCCCGGGTCAGTCCTCATCCGCGGATCCTCAGCTCTGCACGGACTCGCCGAAGCGGAATCGCACTTCTCCGTACTCGAACTCGATGAACTTCAACCGGGCGTCGCCGCTTCCGCCCGCTCGCGCCAGAAGCTCATGCCCAGCTCGCGGTACATCGCCGTCGCGGTGGTCAGGCGCTCGTCCGCCTTCGTGCGATCGCCGGTGCGGCGATGGAGCTCGCCGAGCCCGAGGTGGCAGTGCGCGACGAGCGGGCGCATGCCGAGCTCGGAGGCAAGAGCTATGGCGGCCCCGTAGTGCTCGACGGCCGTGGCCACGTCGGGACGGGCGGCCTGCGAGGCGATCTCGCCCAAGAGGCGGAGGGCCCACGCCTCGGAGCCCCGGTGACCCCGCTCGCGGGCGAGCGTCAGGCCGCGTTCCGCCGTGGCGAGGGCATCTTCCGCCCGACCCGCCAGCAAGTACGCTTCGCCGAGATGCACGAGCACGGGTGTCCGCCACTGGACCATCCCCATCGATTCCATGGACGTCAGGGCGCCTTCGAGCAGCGGCAGCCCCTCGTCGACCCGGCCCGACAGCGCATACACGTACCCCAGCTGATCCGCGATCTCCGACCAGATCTGGGGCAGGTGCCGGTCACGGGACACCGCCAGCCCGCGCTCGGTGAAACGGATCGCTCGGTCGAAGTCTCCCCGGGCAGCGTACGGGCGACCCAGGCACCGAAGCACAAAGGCAATGCTGTAGGGATGATCGAGCGCCTCCGCGAGTCGGACTCCCTCCTGGGCTTCGGCGATCCCCCGGTCGAACTCGCCGCGCTCGGCCAGGGCCATCACCCAGAACCCTCGGGACATCACGACCGGAAATCCGGCCAGACCACAGCGCTCGCGAAACCGATCGCCCCCGAGCAGCTGGAGGATCCTCGGGAAGAGATCGTCCGTCCGTCGATAATCGCCCGCCACGAAATAGGCCGTGCTGAGGTAGTAGTTCGCAGCCACACGAAGATGCAGGTCCTCGAGCTCCTCGCCAATCCTCAAGGCGCGCTCGGCGAAGGCGGGCGCATCCGCCGCGTGCCCGGTCATCCGGGTGTACTCGGCCAGGTAGGCGGCGATCCAGCCCAGCCGCCGCGGGTCGTGCAGCTCCGTGGCCAGCTGCTCGGCGTCGCGCAGATGGCCGAATCCGGTCTCGAAGCGGCCGAGAGGCCAGAGCGCGTTTCGGAGAGCGAGGCGAACGTCGACACCCTGCTCCAGGGTCTCGGGGGTCGAAGGGAGATGGCTCAGCGCCGTCAGCGACTGCTCGAAGGACGCGACGGCCTCCCGGTTGGCCGAGCGGGCGAAGGCCTTGGCCCCGGCCTGCCGGAGGTGGGTCACGGCCTTTTCCCACAGCTCGCCCCGGAAGGCATGGAGCGCCAGCCGCTCCGCCTGCTCGACCACGCGGTCGGGGGAAAGCGTCTCCATCGCGTGGACGATCCGGGCGTGGAGCGCGCACCGGCGGTCCTGGAGGAGGCTTCCGTAGGCGACCTCGTGTGTGAGCGCATGCTTGAAGGTGTACTCGAGATCGGGAAAGAGGCTCGCCTCGTAGAGGAACTCGGCCGCCTGGAGGTGACTGAGGCCTCGGCGGAGGGTGTCCTCGGGCGTGTCCGCGATCGCTTGCAGGAGCGCGAATGGCACGTCTTTCCCGATCACGGCCGCGGCCTGGAGGAGCCGCTTGTCCTCGGGCGCCAGTCGGTCGATGCGCGCCGCCAGGATCGCCTGCGCCGTCGCCGGGATCTGGAGAGCGGCCGGCGCCCTCGTCAGGCGATAGGCCCCCCGCTCCCCTACCAGCACCTGGGTCTCCACGAGCGTCCGCACGCTCTCCTCCAGGAAGAAGGGGTTCCCGTCGGTCCGCGCGATCAGCACCGGGGTGAGCGGCGCGAGGGACGGATGCTCGCCCAGAAGGGCGCCGAGCAGGGCGCCGGCACTCTCGGGCGGCAGCGGGTCGATCCGCAGCTGGAGGTAGTAGGTCTTCCGGCCCCAGGCGTGCTCGTACTCGGGCCGGTAGTTGACGAGGAGCAGGATCCGGGCCGCCGGCAGGCTCTCGATCAGGGAGTCCAGCAGCGCCTGGGTCTCGGAGTCGATCCAGTGGAGATCCTCGAGGAGGACGAGCAACGGCTGGACCTGGCTCTCCCGGAGCAGCAGCCGCCTGACCGCGTCCAGGGTTCGCTGACGGCGCTCGGCCAGGGCCAGGGCCTCCCATGCGGCATCGTCCACGGGGACGTCCAGCAGCACCAGGAGCGGCGTCAGGAGCGGCTCCAGCGCCCGGTCCAGCGTCAGGAGCTTGCCGGCGACGCGCTCGCGGATCTCCCGCGGGCCGTCGCGCTCCTGGATCCGGCAATACGCCTTCAGCAGCTCGATGGCGGGCAGGTACGGCGTGGCCTTCCCGTAGGAAACCGAGCCGCTCTCGAGCACCAGCCAGCCCTGGGTCCGGTGCGACCGCGTGACCTCCCAGGCGAGCCGCGATTTTCCCACCCCGGCCTCGCCCACGACGGCGACCACTTGCCCCTGTCCCGCCGCGGCACGGTCGAGCGCGCGCCCGAGCTGCTCGAGCTCCTCGGCGCGCCCGACGAAGCGGGTCAGGCCCCGCGCGGCGCTCGCCTGGAGTCGTGACCGCGCCGGAATGACCCCGGTCAGCTCGTAGGCGGGCGTCGGCGTCGCGAGCCCCTTTACCGGAACCGCCCCGAGCGCCCGGACCTGGACGTAGCCCTCCGCCAGCTTCAGGGTGTCGCCGGTGATGAGAGCCGATCCCGGCTTCGCCATTTGCTCCATGCGGGCGGCGAGATGAGTCGTCTGCCCGACGGCGGTGTAGTCCATGCGGAGGTCGCTGCCGATGGCGCCCACGATGACCTCGCCGGAATTGACGCCCACGCGGATCTGGACCGGCGTCCCGCCCCGCTGCTGGACCTCGTCCGCGTAGAGGGTGACCCGCCGCTGCATCCGGACGGCGGCATAGCAGGCGCGCACCGCGTGATCCTCGTGCCCGATCGGCGCGCCGAAGAGCGCCATGATGCCGTCGCCCATAACCTGGTTGACGGTGCCCTCGTAGTGATGGACGGCCTCCATCATCCGCTCGACGATGGGATCGAGGAGCTTCCGCGCCTCCTCGGGATCGCGGTCGGCGAGCAGCTCCATCGAGCCCTTGAGGTCGGCGAACAGGACGGTCACCTGCTTGCGCTCGCCCTCGAGGGAGGCCTTCGAGGTCAGGATCTTCTCGGCGAGGTGCTTCGGAGTGTAGCTCTCCGGCGAGGCCGGCTGGGCAGGTGCGGCCGGGGGCGCCGGAGCGGCCGCCAGAGGCGCCCCGCAGCTGTCGCAGAACTTGCTGCCGGCCTCCATCTTGGCGCCGCACGCGGGACAGACGGCGCCGAACGTCGCGCCACACTCACGGCAGAATCGCGCCCCGTCGCGGTTCCGGGCCTGGCAGCGGGGGCACGTCATCGGAAGGCGGCCTCCAGATTGGGGGTCCCGGCTTCTCGGGTGAGTGGGCCGAGCGTAGCCGGAGGCACCCGGGGGGTCAAGGATCGTCGGCTTCCTCCGGGAATGCGGGGCGGACCGGCGGCGCGGGGCGGGCCGCGGTCAGGCCGGCAGGCGCTCGTAGATCCGGTGCACGTCCGGCCCGTGGAAACGCGCGACGTGGTTCGTCGGCGGCAGCGGCTCCTCGTAGAAGAACGCCGGCAGCTCGTCGTCCCGCTCCGTGAAGCCAGCCTGCCGGTTGAACTCCCGCTCCAGCCGCAGCGTGTCCCGGCCCAGGGCCTCGAAGAAGTCCGGGGTGAGGCTCGTGCCGTGGGCCGCGTTGATGGCGTTGGAGAGGAACTCGGTGTTGGGATTCGTCACGCTCTGGCCGAAGATGCACAGGCCGAGCGAGTCGTTGGCGGCGACCCGCGTCTGCTGGAGGAGGCTCTGGTTCATGAGGGTCTCGAAGTCCATCTCGCGCGTCTTGAGGCGCGGGAGGTTGCCGGCCGTGTGGTCGGCCCCCTGGGCCGTGACCATCATGGTGATCCCGGTGGCCTCGACCACGCGAGGATCGTAGGCGCTGATCGCCTGACGCTTGATGACAGGCGTCCGCCGGACGCCGTAGTGCGCGCCGACCCGCGCCGTCCCCTGGGCCCAGCGACGGCCCTGGTCCGTGCCCCGCGCGATCTCGCCGAGGCAGTCGGCCATGAACTTGGCGTCGCCGAAGGCACCGAGACCAGCCTCCATGAGGATGGCGAGCATCGCGCCCGTCTCGATCGTGTCGACGCCGAGGTCGTTGCAGACGAAGTTCAGCTGGGCGAGATCGTCCGGCTCGGTGAGGCCGCAGTTCGAGCCGAGGAGCCCGAGCGTCTCGTACTCGACCGGCGAGACGAGCTCCTTGCCGCCGGCGTCGTGGTAGACGTTGCTGCACTGGATGACGCAGCCGGGCATGCACGCGTGGGTCTGCTCGCCGCCGCGCGACGTGTTCAGCGGGCCGATGTAGTCCGCGCCCAGCTTGAACTTCTCCCCGGCCCCCGTGTCCGCGAGCCGCCCGGCGCTGAAGTTCCGCACCGGCAGGCCACCCATGTGGTTCTGGACGTCGGCCATCCCCATCGTGCCGAGCTTCGCGTAGAAGTTCTCCACGATGCCGTCGGCCTGGAGCATCTTGGCGTAGTCCTTGATGGCGGCCATGACCTTCTGGCGGTCGTGCAGCGGCGGGATGCGATCGAGGTCGATCACGATGGCCTTCACGCGCTTGGCCCCCATCACGGCCCCCACGCCGCCGCGCGCCGACAGGCGCGACGGGCGGCTGTCCTTGTCGCTGAAGGCGATGCCGGCGATCAGACCCTGGTACTCCCCGACCGGCCCGCAGAGCCCAAGGGTGACCTTCTTCCCGTACCGCGCGTGGAGCATCTCGGCCGCCTGGAAGTTCCCCTTCCCGAGGTACGGCGCCGCGTCGTCGAAATCGATCGCGCCGTCCTTCCGGAAGTGAAGGACCGTCCAGCTCGGGGACGCCCCGTGCAGCGTGAATCCGGCGATCCGGAGCTGGCCCAGCCCGTAGCTGAAGGTGCCGCCCCCGTTGGCTTCCTTGATGCCCCCGGTCAGCGGGCTCTTGCAGCCGACGCTCGTCCGGTTCGCGTTGGAGAAGCTCGTGCCGGCGAATGGACCGGCCGAGAAGATCAGGGGATTGGCCGGCGAGAAGGGGTCAACGGTGGCCGCGCCGAGCTCCAGCAGGGTCCTGGCGATGAAGTGCCGGCCGGCCCGGACGATCTCCTCGCCCTCGAGGTTCCGCTTGCTGGTCACGTGATCGCTCAGGTTGATGTCGTAGTACGTGCGCATCGACGCCCTCCTCGCCTCGCTCTCGGTACGGTGAATCGCTCTCGGAGACTGCCCGTAAATGCCACAGACCTGGGCATGAGACCCCGCCTCGGCCCGACGTTCCCCGACATCCTACCAGGATCCGCCTCCGCCGAGCGGGGCGTTCGGTTGCTCTCGGGTGGGGTCGGCCGATCGCAGGCGGTGGACTCGCAGACACTGCATCGCGGCGCAAACGACGCTCGGCATCAACGCCAGGACATGCAACTCGGGGCGAGTCGCCCCGGACCATGGCCGTCCAAGCACGATTCGAGCTAGAATTTGCCGATGGACAAGGTCGAGCCGGACCGCGAACACGTCCGCTCGTGCCTTGCACGGGACCTCGACGCCCGTCGAGAGATTCTCCTCGCCTTGCTCCATGGCTCGTTCGCGCGTGGCGAAGCGTTCCGAGACGTCGACGTCGCCGTCTGGCTCGACCCGGCGAGGCTCTCCAAGGACGAGCGCTTCCGCTTCGCCCTGGACCTGTCCGTGGAGCTTCGTCTGACGCTTGGGTATCCAGTGGACGTCCGGGTCCTCAACGAGGCCACCCTGGGGTTTCGCTACCACGCGCTCGCGGGTTCGCCCCTGGTGGTCCGCGACGACGAGTTCCTCGCTGAGCTTCGCGCGCGGACCTGGGACGAGTACCTCGATTTCCAGCCCTTCGCCCGGCGGTACCTGCGTGAGGCTCTGAGTGAGTGAGATCAACCTTGACCGGCTGCGCGAGCTGGCCGGCCACGTGCGCGATTCCGTCCGCCAGCTGCACGAGCTGGGTCAGCCATCCCGGGAGGCCTTCCTGGCCGAGGCGCGCTCCGTCAACAGCGCCAAGTACCTCCTCATCGTGGCGACCGAGGCCGCGCTGGACATCTGCAACCACTTGGCCGCCCGGCGCGGGGCCCGGAGCCCGGAGGACTACGCCGATTGCATGGCGATCATGGCCGAGATCGGCGCGATCGACGACGACCTCAAGGCGCGGATGATGCGGATGGCGCGATTCCGGAACCTCCTGGTCCACCTCTACGCGCGGGTCGACGACGGCCAGGTGCATCGGGTCATCCGGGAGAACCTGGTCGATCTGGAACGCTACCTCGCGAGCGTGGGACGGTACCTGAAGGCCGAGCTGTGACCGCGTCGGAAACGCGCGACCCCGCCAGCTAGAAGGCCAACGCCGCCTACGGGCCAACTTCTCGCGAAGGCGCTGCCCAGGGCCTCCGGTCCGCTGCCTCGCCCCCTACCGCCAGAAGGTCAGCAGAGACTCCCGCCCCTCCACCGCAACCGTGGTGCGCGGCGGCGTCGTCCGCGCCACGACCTTGCCGCGGGAGACCACGGCCGTCCGCACCGCCAGGGTCCGCACCGCGTCGACCGGGGTGGGCGCGTCGAAGACCACCAGGTCGGCGCGGCGACCCTCGGCGATGCCGTAGTCGGGGACGCCGAGGCACGCGGCCGCCCGGGTCGTCACGAAATCGAGCATCTGCGCGAGCTCGTCGTGGCCTGACATGTGGCCGTAGTGGACCATCACGAAGCAGGACTGGACGGGGTCACCGACCCCGAGGGGATACCAGGGGTCCATGATCGAGTCGTGGCCGAACGCGACGTTCACGCCGGCCCGGAGGAGCTCCTTCACCCGCGTGAACCCGCGCCGGACGGGATAGCTGTCGAACCGCCCCTGCAGGACCGAGTTGTCGAGGGGGTTCGTGACGAAGTGGAGGCCCGCCGCGCGGCAGAGGCGGATCAGCTTGTAGGCGTAGGCGTTGTTGTACGAGTGCATCGCGGTCGTGTGGCTCGCCGTCACTCGCCCCTGGAGCCCCAGGCGGATCGTCTCGGCGGCGAGCACCTCCAGGAACCGGCTCTGGTCGTCGTCGGTCTCGTCGCAGTGGAGGTCGGCCGGCCGGCCGTAGCGGAGGGCCAGCGCGAGCGCCGTCTTCACGTCCCGCTCCCCGTACTCCCGTGTCCACTCGTAGTGCGGGATGCCGCCCACGACGTCGACGCCCAGCTCGAGCGCCTCCACCATGAGCTGCTCGCCGTCGGGGAACGAGTGGATCCCCTGCTGGGGGAATGCGACCAGCTGGATGTCGATGACGCCGCGCCACGCCTCGCGCACCGGGAGGAGGGCCCGCACCGCCGTCAGCGCCGGGTCGCAGACGTCGACGTGCGCCCGAAGGTTGGTGACGCCGTGAGCCAGGAGCCAGCGGAGGGCGGTGTCGGCGCGGCGCGTGATGTCCGCGGCCGTCAGGCTCTTGACGCGCTCGGCCCAGATCTCGATCCCCTCGAAGAGCGACCCGCTCCGGTTGGATCGCGGCTCGCCCTCCGTCAGGACCGCGTCGAGGTGAAGGTGCGGCTCGACGAGGGCCGGCGTCACCAGCCGGCCCTCCGCCTCGATCTCGACCGCGCCACGGTCGGCGAGCCCCGGGGCGATCCGGGCGATGCGCTCGCCGCGGACGCCGATGTCGACGGGCCGGTCGACGCCCGCGACGCGCGCGCTCCGGATCACCAGGTCCATGCGCCTCCCGCCTCCGGCCGGGTCTACTTCAGGGTCCGGGAGAGCTCCCACACCTCGTGGGTGAAAGCGGACGTCTCGGCGGGCTTCTTGATCACGCCGAACCTGAGGGCGATGTCAGCCGTGCGCTTGAACGCCTCGGGGTCCATCTTCCCGGCGGGCGTCTTGGGCGCCGGCGGGCCCCAGACGAGCTTGTTGATCTCGCCCATCATCCAGGTCTGGTGGGGCTTCCCGAGCACCGGGCTCTCCTTCAGGACGAGGTCGACGCAGGCTGCGGCCTGGTTCCGGCAGTGCTCCCAGCCCTTGAGCGACGCCCGGACGAACCGGGCGGCGGTCTCCTTGTTCTTGCCGGCGCGGAGCCAGTCCGCGCGGACGAAGATCCCGTCCTCCAGCATGGCCGTCCCCTCGGCGTTGAAGTCGATGACGACCAGGTCTTCGGGCTTCACGCCCGCGTCCAGCACCTGCTTGTACTCGTTGTAGGTCATGGCCGCCGCCGCGTCGACCTGCTTCTGGAGGAGCAGGTTCATGTCGAACGGCTGCTGAACGAGGGCGAGGTCCTTCTGGGGATCGAGCTTGTACTTGGCGAGCGTCGCCAGGAGCGCGAACTCGTTGCCGCCGAACCACACCGCGACCTTCCGGCCCTTGAGATCGGCCGGCGTCTTGATCCCGGACGTCTTGAACGCGAGCTGCCGCATGCCGCTGTGGGCGAACACCTGACTGATGTTGACGAGCGGCACTCCCTGCTCGCGCGAGGAGAGGAGGCTCGGGAGCCAGTTGATGCCGAACTCGGCCCCGCCGCCCGCCACGACCTGCTCGGGCACGATGTCCGGGCCGCCCGGGATGATGGTGACGTCCAGGTTCTCGGCGCGGTAGAAGCCCTGGGCCTTCGCGGCGTAGTAGCCGGCGAACTGGGCCTGGGTCACCCACTTGAGCTGGAGCCGCACCTTGGTGGCCTGCGCCGCGACCGACCCCGCCCAGAGCAGGCCCGCCAGAGTCAGCACGGTCAACACGAGCCAGGTCGTCCCGACTCTCCGTCTCGTCATCGCCGGTCCCTCCGTCACTCGCATGGGTTTCGACCCGGAAGGCAGGCTCGCGCTCACGCTTGCCCGCGTCCTTCTCCGACTCGCCACGGTACCGCGAGACGCTCGACGAGCGCCACCGCCAGGTAGAACAGGAGTCCGAGCACGCACGCCACCAGGATGGCCGACCACGCCTGGCGGGTCTGGAAGAGGCTCGCCGTGCTCTTGATGTACACGCCGAGCGATTTCATCGGGCCGCCGAAGAACTCGCTCACCACCGCGCCGATCATCGCCAGCGTCGTGCAGGCCCGGAGCGCCGTGAACACGTGGGGGAGGCTGTGCGGGAGCCGGAGCTTCCAGAAGACCTGCCACTCGGTCGCGGCGAGGCTCCGCATCAGCTCGAGGCTCCGCGCATCGACGCCGAGCAGTCCCCGGAGCGTCCCGACGAAGGTCGGGAAGAAGGTCATCAGGGCCGCGATGGCGATCTTGGACCCCGGGCCGATGCCGAACCAGACGATCGCGAGCGGCGCCAGCGCGACGATGGGCACCGAGGCCGACGCGATGGCATAGGGCAGGACGACGCCGACGAACGCCGGGAACCTGCTCGCCAGGGCGGCGATCACGACGCCCCCGCCGCATCCGATCGCGTAGCCGGCCAGCGCCTCGCCGAACGTGTAGAGCGCCACCTCCAGAAGGAGCGGATACGTCTCCCGGAGCGTCGCGGCGATGACGTGAGGGGCCGGCAGGAGGTAGAACTGGATCGAGAACGCGAAGACGAACGCCTCCCACAGGGCGAGGCCGAGCACGAAGACGCCCACGACCGGCAGGTATTCCCCGAGCGTCCGCATCAGCTAATTTAGCGGCCTCCCGCGCCCGGCTCCCGCGCCGCGGTCAGGGCAGGGTCCTCGACCAGGTGCTCGCGCACGAGCGTGACCAGCTCGAAGAAGCGCGGCAGGGCCCGCGTCTTCTCGCTGCGGGGCTGCGGCAGGTCCACGTCCACCACGCGCTCGATCCGGCCGGGCCGAGGGCTCAGCACGACGACGCGGCTCGAGAGGAAGACCGCCTCCGCGATGCTATGGGTGACGAAGAGCACGGTCGCGCCGGTCTCGCCGCAGACGTTCAGGAGCTCTCCGTTCAGGCGCTCCCGCGTCATCTCGTCGAGCGAGCCGAACGGCTCGTCCATGAGCAGGATCGCCGGGTTGGTCACGAGCGCCCGGGCGATGGCGACCCGCTGCTGCATCCCGCCCGAGAGCTGCCAGGGATAGTGACGGCGGAAGGCGTCGAGCCCGACCAGCCTGAGGAGCGCCCGCACCCGTTCCTCCCGCTCGGACCGCGGCCGGCCGATCACCTCGAGCGGGAGGCCGACGTTCGCCTCCACCGTGCGCCAGTCGTAGAGCACGGGCGCCTGGAACACGATGCCGTAGTCTCGGTCGAGCCGCGCCGCCTCGGCCCCCTTCCCGTTCACGGTGACCGAGCCGGACGACGGCGCCACGAGGTCGCCCACGATCCGGAGGAGCGTCGACTTCCCGCACCCGGACGGCCCGATCAGCGAGACGAACTCCCCGCGCTCGACGGCCAGCGAGACGTCCTGGAGCGCCTCGGTCTCGCCGGCCTGGCTCGGGTACGTCTTGCTCACCCGGTCGAGCGCGATGATCGCCACGCGTGCGTCCTAGTCCGCCGCCAGGCCCACTGTCACTCGATCACCCGGTCCGCCCGCGCCAGCACCGCGGGCGGAATGGTGAACCCGAGGGCCTTGGCGGTCTTCAGGTTCACGACCAACTCCACGCTGGTCGGCAGCTCGACCGGCAGCTCGGCCGGCTTGGCCCCTTTGAGAATGCGGTCGACGTAGGTGGCCAGCCGTCGATACGAAACCCGCAGGTTCGGCCCATAGGCCATGAGACATCCGCTGTCGGCGAACTGGGCCCAGCCCGAGACGATCGGCATACGTTGCTCGAGTCCGAAGCGGGCGATGCGCTCGCGGGTCCGCAGGGTCAACGCGTCGGGAAACACCACCACCGCCTCGCTTCGTGTCCTCGGAATGGCCGCGATTGCCTGTTCCAGCTCCGAGTCGTTCCGTACCGGGAAATACTCGAGGGTCAGGCCCAGCGCCTTAGCCGCGGCCTGTGAGGCGCGCAGCTCCGCTTGCTCACCCGGATGCTCGGGGCTGGCGAGGATCGCGACCCTGGTCAGCTTAGGCATCGCGTCCTTGAGCAGCTCGATCCGCTTGCCCACGAGCTCCAGGGAGAGGAACGACACGCCGGTGAGATTGCGGCCGGGGCGCGCCAGACTTTCCACGAAGCCCGCCTCGACGGGATCTCCACTGTATCCAAACACGATGGGTATGCTGGTCATGACCCGGCGAAACGGCTGAAGCGCCCCCCCTTGCGTCACGATGACGTGAGGCTTCGCCGTGACCAGCTCGGCCGCCATCAGATCGAGGCGCTCCCGTGATCCCTCGGCCCATCGCGCCTCGATGGTCAGATTGCGACCCTCGACCCAGCCCAGGTCGCGCAATCCAGCGCGGAACGGCTCGAAGAAGGGCGAGCCGTCGGCCCGGTCGAGGGAGAGCCAGCCGACGCGGAACGGCGGCGGTTGTTGCGCGCCCGCGTATCGTGGCGTGCCGAGCGCGCCCGCGCCAAGCGCGACCAGCAGCTCTCTGCGACCGATCATCGGATCACCTCGTCCGCCCGCACCAGCACCGACGGCGGGACCGTGAGGCCGAGCGCCCTGGCCGTGCGGAGGTTGATCACCAGCTCGAACTTGGTCGGCTGCTCGACGGGCAGATCGGCCGGCTTGGCGCCCTTGAGGATCTTGTCCACGTAGACGGCGGCGCGCCGGTAGTTGTCGCGGAGGTCTGCCCCATAGGCCAGGAGGCCACCGGTCTCCGCATACTCCCGATGCGGGTACATCGCGGGCAACCGGCTCTTGTTCGCGAACTCGACAATCCGCGCTCGGTGCGCGACAAACCCCGGATCGGCCAGGACGAGCAGGGCGTCCGGACGCTCCCTGGTCATGGTCGAAAAGGCCCCGTCGAGACCGTCGGCCCCACGCACCTCCAGCACATGAGCGCGCACCCCCAGCAATCGGGCTGCCGCCTCCGTCTCCTTGACCAGGAGGGCGGTGTACCGATTGGCCGGGTTCGAGAGCACAACCACGCGAGCAACCTGGGGCACGGCTTCCTTGAGAAGCTGGAGCTGCCTGGCCGTGATCTCCGGGGCGAGAAGTGCGAGCCCCGTCACGTTCCCGCCGGGCGCGGCGATGCTGGCCACCAGCCCCGAGTCCACGGGCTCGGCAGCCGTCGCGAAAACGATGGGGATCGTCCGGGTCGCATTCCTGGCGGCCAGCGCGGCCGGGGAGCTCGAAGCCACGATCACATCGACCTTCAAGCCGACGAGCTCGGCGGCGAAGCCAGGGAACCGGTCCACGTTTCCCTCCGCCCAGCGATACTCGATCGCGAGGTTCTGACCTTCCACGTAGCCCAGGGCGCGCAGGCCTTGCCGGAAGGCCTCGAGGCGAGTCGCGGTCCCGGCGGGCGAGTCGATCGCGAGGAAGCCGATCCGGGGAACTTTCGCCGACTGCTGCGCCTCCGCTGCAAGCCGCCCGCCGAGGAGGCTCAGGGTGGCGGCGCCGAGGAACTCGCGGCGGTCCACTACTGGATGACCTCGTCCGCCCGCGTCAGCACCGCAGGCGGGATCGTAAGGCCGAGCGCCTTCGCGGTCCGGAGGTTGACCACGAGCTGGTACTTCGCCGGCTGCTCAACCGGCAGATCGGCCGGCGAGGCGCCTCTGAGTATCTTGTCGATGTAGACGCCCAGACGGCGATAGCGATCGCGCGCGTCCGGGAAGCAGGCCAGGAGGAGTCCGGCTTCCGTGTACCTGACTTCTGCTGCGGACGTCGGCAATCGGTTCTTCACCGCGAAGTCTGCGAGCCTCCGTAAGTCGGAGCGCGTTGTGTGAAGGGGTAGGACGAGAAGCGCGTCAGGATGCTGCCCGAGGACGTCGGTGAAGATGCGGTCGAGATCCGCCCCAGAGCCCCCATCGATCGGCCGAAGCTCGACGCCCAGGGCCCTCGCGGGCGCCTCCATCTCCCGATGGCCGAGCACCTGTGCGGGATTGGTCGGGTTCCTTACGACCGCAACCCGGGCGATGGAGGGTACCGCTTCCTTGAGCACCTCCAGCGCCTTCTTGGCGATCTCTGCCCCCGCGATCGACAGTCCGGTGACGTTCCCGCCCGGCCGAGCGAGGCTCGCGATGAGCCCCGTCGCCACAGGGTCACCCACGTCCGTCATGACGATCGGGATCGTCGCGGTTGCATCCTTGGCTGCTGCGGTCGCGGGCGTCGTGATGGTGACGATCACGTCTACCTTCGACCGGACCAGTTCAGCCGCGAGATGGGGCAGGCGCTCGGGCCGCCCCTCCGCATAGCGGCTGTCGATGAGGAGGTTTTCGCCTTCGACGTACCCCAGCTCGCGTAACGCCTCCATGAGTGGTGCACGGTGAGACGGTGGCGATCCTCCGGTGAGGACGCCAATCCGGTACGCCGTCTGCGCTGGCTGCGCTTCGGCGGCGAGCGGCGCGGCGAGGAGGCTCAAAACGGCCGTACCGACGAACTCGCGCCGGTCCACTACTGGATCACCTCGTCCGCCCGCGCCAGCACCGCGGGCGGGATCGTCAGCCCGAGCGCCCGGGCTGTCGTGAGGTTGATGACCAGCTCGAACTTGGTCGGCTGCTCCACGGGCAGGTCGCTGGGCTTGGCGCCCTTCAGGATCCGATCCACGTAGTCGGCCGCTCGACGGAAGCTGGCGCCGATGTCGATCCCGTACGCCATGAGGCCTCCCGCCTCCACGAACTGCCGCACCCCGGTCGCCGGTAGGCGGCTCTGGGCCGCCAGCTCCGCCAGCCGGGCACGATGGGTAAAGAGCATCGAGCCACCGAGGACCATGAGGCCGTCGACTCGTTCCCTCGTCGCCGCCGAGAACGCCTCGGCGAACTCGCTCGGCGCCCGTGCCTCCACGACGCGAAGGCGCACCTTCAACACGCGTGCCGCGGCCTCCACCCCTTTCACGTCCTGAGCATGGAGGGGATTGCTCGGGTCCGAGAGCACCGCCACGCGACTGAGTCTGGGAACCGTCTCCTTGAGCATCTGAAGCTGCTTGCCTCGGAGCTCCCAGGCCTCGACGGCCATGCCCGTGACGTTTCCTCCCGGTCTCCCCAAGCTGGCCACGAGCCCGCTCCCGACCGGGTCCGGATGAGCTGCCGCCATGACGATGGGGATCGCCGATGTGGCGCTGCGGGCCGCCTCCGGCGCGGGGGCTGCCCCCGCGACGATCACGTCGACCGGGAGCCTGACCAGCTCGGCCGCGAGGGCGGGAAGCCGATCGATCCGGTCCCCATAGTAGCGGCCCTCGATGACGACGTTCTGGCCCTCGACGTACCCGAGCTCCCGCAGCCGTTCGACGAATTTCCTCAGGACGGGAGAAACCTCCGGCGAGGTCCCCCCGAGAATGCCGATTCGAGACACCTTCGCCGGCGGCTGTGCCTCGGCGACCAGCGGCACGGCGAAGACGGCGAGGGCGTCAGCGAGGAAGGTGCGCCGGTCAAGCGGCATGGCGAGCAAGCCGAGGGTGCCGACCAGAGAGGTGCGCCGCCTCACTGCGAGCTCGTCCGACCATCTGGTTACGCCCGGCTGGTCGGTCAGGACGCCGGGGCACGTCGGGGGGCCCAGAGCTCGATCAGGTTCGCGTCGGGATCGAGGAAGTACGCGCCGACGCCCTCGGGCGTGTCCATGTACCCCGGCTGCTGGGCGCGAACGGTGACGTCGATGCCCTGCCGCCGCAGGTGGTCGACGGCGCGCTCGAAGTCGGCCGGCGCGATCTCCAGGCCCAGGTGGACGCGACCGGCGAAGCCCGGGTGCGTCATCGTCCCGACCGGCGACACGCCCAGGTACTGCGACCCGACGCGGGCCAGGTTCAGCCGATCCGGCGCCGCCGGCATGGCGAGTCCGAGCACGTCGCGGTAGAGGCGGCGGCTCGCCTGGACGTCGTCGCTCACGAGGATGATCTCCTTGACCTGCCTCACTTCGATCGGATGCATGGACGCCTCCGTCACACGGCCTGCGCGGCGGGTCGCCAGCGCACGCAGCGCCGCTCGACGGCGGCCACCGCGTGGTAGAAGGCGATGCCGAGGAGCGCCGAGACCAGGATGGCCGCCCAGAGGTTCGCGGGCTGCCAGTTGTAGTACTGGGCGGCGTTGATGATGACGACGCCCATCCCGAAGCGGCTGCCGACGGGCAGCTCGCCGATGATGGCGCCGACGACGCTGGCCGTCGCCGAGATCCGGAGCGCGGTGAAGAGGTAGGGCAGCGAGGCCGGGAAGCGGAGCTTCAGGAACACCTGGCGCGGCGTCGCGGCGAGCGCCCGCATGAGGGCGAGGGCGTCGGGCTCGACCGCCCGGAGGCCACGCAGCATGTTGACGGTCACTGGGAAGAAGGTGAGGTACGCGGCGATGACGGCCTTTGACACCCACGACGTTCCGAGCCACACGACCACCATCGGCGCGATCGCGAGGATCGGCACCGTCTGGGACACCATCACGTACGGGAGCAGCCCCCGCTCGAGGAGCCGGTAGCGCGCGAAGACGACCGCTAGGACAAGGCCCGTGACCGCGCCGAGCCCGAAGCCGATCAGCGCCTCGAGGGCCGTGTACGCCGCGTTGTGCGCCATGATGAGGAGCCACGGGGTCCCGTCCCCGCCCTCACGGAGGAACTCGGCGAGGATCTCGTGGACGTGGGGGAGCTTGTAGCGCGGGATCGCGAAGAGCGCCTTGCTCCCTTCCCATGCCACGACGATCACGGCGGCGACCGCGAGCGACGAGAGCCAACGGCGTAAGCGTAGCGTGCTCACTTCGCGCCGTTGAGCACGGGACGCTCTCTCTGCGGAAGAAGAGACCGGTTCGTTGATGGACGGCGGGCCCGTCAAGGTCGGGCGGGAAGCGCTCCAAGAGCGCGATCTGCATCAGGCCGGAGGACGTCGCCTCCTCGTTGCGTCGGGCCGGCAGGGGCCGCCGGCCCGGGTTGCGCTCTTTCCCGCGAGGTGCCGGACGGCCTTCTCGGGCGTCTCGAAGACGAGACTCGATCCGTCGCGCCGTTCATTCGCCAACCCTCGCCAGAGGCGCCGCGCCTGGGGATCGGACAGCCGCACCGCGCGCATACCCAAAACCATGACCCCGGCGGACAGGGCTCGTCAAGGGACTCCCGGCCGGTCTCAGGCTCCCGCCCGCACGTCCCGATCCGCCTCAGCCGAGCTCGGCCGCCAGCGCCCGGCCGGCCGCCTCGAAGCACACGAACGGCGGATTGACGAGGCCGGCCCCGATCTGGCCGATCCCGGGGAGCCGATGGGCGATGCCGGTGTTGATCTGGGGCAGGATCCCCGTCTGGAGCACGAGCCGCACGTCGATCCCGGTCGGCGTCCCGCGGAAGTCGAGCGCCGGCAGCCGGTAGGCCTCGCTCTCGCCGAGCGTGATCTCGTACATGCGCCGGGTGTAGCCGAGCGCGTCGGCCGGCGTGCCCCCCACGAACTGGACGATGGCGGGCGCGCCGGCCATCGCGAAGGCGCCGAGGCCGGCCGTCTCGGTGATCGCGCTGTCACCCATGTCGGGGTTGGCGTCCTCGCCGCTGAAGCCCGGGAAGTAGAGGCCGACGGGCGTCCCGGACGGGCCGGTGAACCAGCGGTCGCCGAGCCCGCTGACGCGGATGCCGAACTCCGTCCCGTTGCGTGCCATCACGGTCACGAGGCTGCTCAGGCGCACGCCGTGGGCTGCGTCGAGCGCCGCCTTGCACGCCGCCATGCCGACGTTCAGGAAGAAGTGGTCGTTCCCGGCGGCGAAGGTGAGGATGCGCTCGCGCTCGGCCGCCGGGATGTCGAGCGCGGCCACGTGCGGCGCCAGCGTCTTGATGAGGAGCGCGGACGCCGCCCGGTTCCGGTTGTGGCACTCGTCGCCCATCTGGAGCGCCTGGGCGATCAGGTTCCGGATGTCGACGCCGCCGATCCGCCGGAGCACCTCGCCGAGCGCGGGGCCGAGGACGGTCTCGAACCACCGGAGCCGCTCGATCACGTCGGGCGCGAAGGCGCCGTAGCGGAGCGCCTTCCCGAGCCCCTCGTTCAGCGTGGAGTAGCTCCGGTTCCCACCGGCGCGGTTCTCCATGACGAGGACCGGCATCCGGGCCGTGGTGATCCCGGCCATCGGGCCGACGGCGGCGTGATGATGGCAGGGATCGAACGTGAGGGACCCCGACTCGGCGAGGCGCTCGGCCTCCTCCGGCGTCTCGGCAAGGCGCTCGTAGAGGAGCGCGCCGATGACCGCCCCCCGCACGGGTCCGCTCATCCGGTCCCACGGGAGCGGGGGCCCGGCGTGGAGGAGCGTCGTCGGCGTCATCCCGGGCACGACCTCGAGAGCCGGCCGGACGTCGACCAGGACGGGCTGCGCGGCCGCGAGCCGCCGCAGCGCCTCGCGGTTGGCGGCGTCCACCTCGTCCCGCCAGAGCGCCGCCACCGTGGCGGACGCCGGCGGGCGCCAGTCCACGCGGCTCACCGGCACGCCGCGGTCGCGGAGCGCGTCGGCGAAGAGATCGACGCCGGCGTTAACGACGCGCAGCTCGGCCCCGAAGAGCCCGCCCTCAGCGGCCACGGCGTCCCCGCACGAGATCGCGCGCCAGCTGGGCGGCCAGCCGGTTCGTCGGACAGACTCGGGCGCCGGCCTCCCGGAGCTTCCCTTCCTGGTCGGCGAGCCCCTGGGGATCCGCGTCGGTCCCGACGACGTGCGCGACGACCTCGAGTGTCCGGCGCGCGCGACGGGCGCGGGCACGCGCCTCGCCGATGGCAACCGCCAGCGCGCCCGCCGGATCCGGATGCGCACCGTCACCCAGAATGACGTCCACCAGCACCACCCCGACCCCGCGATCGCCGCCGGCGCGCGCGACTGCCGCGCTCCGCAGGCTCGGGTCGATGATCGGATGTGGCCGCCCGCGCGTGTACTCCGCGTCCCCGAAATCGATGAAGTCGCGGCCGGCGTCCCCCACGATCGCCCGCGCCTCCTCGCAGAGCGTCCCGCCGGTGAAAAGGCCGAGCACTCGGCCGGGCACGCGACGCCCCGGGCGCAACCCTCGCGGTCGTTCGAAGCGGGGCTGCTTGCGTCCGAGCGCCTTCACGCAGCCGAGCGCGGCCGCCTCGAGCGTCGCCACGCTCGAGACGCCGGGCGGCGGCGTCCCGTGCCAGCCGGGCAAGTAGGCGACGACGGGCTTGTTGGACATGACGGCTGCCGCCAGCACGCGCGCGGCGACGGGGCTGGACGGCGCTTTCGAAACGATCCCGATCACGCGTGTCTCCGCATCGCGCGCCAGCCAGGACAGCGCCTGGAGCGTCGCGAGCCCGTCCACGTCCTCGTGAAGGTCCCGCCCGCCGGTGCCGATGCCCTGCGAGACGCCGGCGCCCAGCCGATGGACGAGGCTCGAGACCTCCTGGAGCCCGGTCCCGGACGCCGCCACCAGCCCGATGAACCCCCGTCGGACGCGATTCGCGAAGCCGAGTCCCACGCCGTTGACGAGGCTCGTCCCGCACTCCGGCCCCATCACGAGGAGCCCGCGGTCCCGGGCCCGCTGCTTCAGCGCGATCTCGTCGGCGAGCGGGACGCCGTCGCTGAACAGGAACACGTGGAGACCGGCGGAGAGCGCCTGGTGGGCCTCGGCCGCCGCGTGGGCGCCGGGCACCGACACCACCGCCACGTTGGCGCCGGGCAGCCGCCGCGCCGCGGCGGCGATCGAGCGCGGCGGCTCGCTCCGCTGCGGGCCCTCGTCGCTCCGGCGCGCGGCGAGGAGCTCCTCGGCCTGGCCGAGAGCGGCCTCGGCCGCCACCGCGCTCTCCGCACGGACCGCGATGACAAGGTCGGCCGACCCGGCCCGCTTGGCCTCCGCGGGGAGGAGGTCGGTCTCGTCGAGCAGCCGGCGGTTCAGGTCGGTCGCCATCACGAGGGCGGCCGCGCGGACGCCAGGGAAGGCTCGCACGCGCTCCGTGACCTGCATGAGCGCCACCGAGTCGACGAAGGTGTCGGGCCGCACGCGGCCCCGCGTCACCATGGCCGAGCCACCGTCATCCCGTCGAGGACCGCCGAGGCGCCGAGGAGGAATCCCACCATCCAGTCCGTCCCCGATGAGGATCCGACGGCGAGCGCGCCACGCGCAACGGCGTCGACATCGCGCGGCTCCGCGGCGAGGAGAGCGTCCACGAACCGGGTCATCGGCTCGAGCAGCTCGCCCCGGCAGGCATGCCCGAGCCACGCCTGCCCGAGCGGCGACGCGCCGCGCTCGGCGCCGGCGACGAGGGCCTGCGTCACCTGCCGGCGCGCCACGTCGTCGGCGCCCAGGGACTCACCGAGGAGAGTCCACGCGGCGGCGAAGCCGGCGAGGAGGTCGTCCCCCGAGGGCGTCAGCCCGGGGCCGAGTCCTGCCAGACCGCGGGCGGCCCGCGCCACGGACGGCTCGTCCCGTCGGACCGCCGCGTCCGTGAGGAGCTGCGCGGAGAACCCCGCCGTCCGGACGAGACCCGGCCGGAGCCTACTCAAGTCGGACTCGGACGCCCAGAGGACCGGCAGGAGCGACTCCCCCGCCCCGTCCGCGACGACCGTCCTGCGCACCGCCCGCAGCCGGTCGGTGAGGTCATGCGGGGCGACACGGTGGACGGAGGGGCGCGGCTCCCACGTCGACGCCGGCCCGAGGGTCACCCGCCAGTCGGCGGGGTCAGGTCTTGATTGCCAAACAACTCCGGCTCGTCGGCGCGGACGAGCTGTTTCGAAGTCAAGGCCTGACCCCAGGCCGACCACCTGGCCAACCCGGAATCCGGCGTCCCGCAGCGTGATGTCGGGCTGTACGTCGACCGCGAGGGCGTTCGGCGCGAGCGGCACCTCGGGCGTTGACAGCATCAGGAGCGGCCCGTCCTCGACCGCCAGGTGGCACACGCGACGCTGGACCCCGAGCACCACGGCCCGACAGCCCGCGTCGAGCTGCGCGCGAACACACCGGCTCACCCGGACCGCCCGAAGCGGGGTCAGGCCTGGACTTTGACTTTGGCTCCTGAGATCTCGAGAAGTCAAAGTCAGGGCCTGACGCCGCTTTGCTCGATCAGCTCGCGGATCCGGGTCGGGGAGAGCGGCATCTCGCGCACTCGCACGCCGAAGGGCGCGAGCGCGTCGTCGACCGCCTCGGCCACCAGCGCCGGCACCGGAATCGCGCCCGCCTCCCCGACGCCTTTGACGCCGAGCGGATTCAGGGGCGACGGCGTCTCGAGATGGACGATGGTGATGTCGGGGATCTCGGCCGACGTCGGCATGAGGAAGTCCATGAAGCTCCCGGCGAGGAGCTGGCCGTGGTCGTCGTACGCGAGCTTCTCGTAGAGGGCGCCCCCGATCCCCTGGGCGACGCCGCCGTGGATCTGCCCCTCGACAATGGTCGGGTTCACCACGACGCCGCAGTCGTGCTGGACGACGTACTTCTCGAAGCGGACCTCGCCGGTCTCGACGTCCACCTCGACGATCGCGGCGTGGCAGCCGCTCGCGAACGTGGCCTGCGGCGGCGCGTAGTAGCCGCGCGCCTCGAGCCCGGGCTCCTCGCCCTCGCGGAGCACCGCGCCCTGGCGAGGCTTGACGAGCCGGAGCGCCGCCTCCGTCGCCTCCTTCCCGTAGGCGTAGCGGATCGGATTGGCGACCGTGGCCAGGGCCCCGAGCGTGAGCTGTCGCCCGGGGACGCCCTTGACCCGGGCCGCGCCCTCGACCAGCTCGATGTCACCGGCCGACGCCTCGAGGAGCTCGGCCGCGAGGTGGAGCGCCTTGTCGCGGACCTTCCCCGCCGCGACGGCGACCGCGTTGCCGCTCGTCACCAGCGCGCGGCTCGCGAACGTCCCCGCGCCCCAGTTGAACCGGCCGGTGTCCCCCGTCACCACCGTCACGTCGGCCGGCGAGCATCCGAGCGCTTCCGCCGCGATCTGGGCGAACGTGGTCTGGTGGCCCTGCCCCTGCGACGTGAGCCCGGTCGCCACGAAGACTCGCCCGCTCGGCTCGACGCGCACGTGCGCGCCCTCGTACGGGCCGATCCCGGTCCCCTCGACGTAGCAGGCCACCCCCAGGCCGAGGTACCGGCCCTCGGCGCGCGCGGCCGCCTGCCGGGCCCGGAACTCCCGCGCGCCGACCGCGTCGAGCGCCATCTCGAGGCCCGCCGGGTAGTTCCCGCTGTCGTACCGCGTGGGCCCGCCGTCCTGGAACGTGAGCCCCACGTCCCACGGAAACTCGTGCGGCTGGATGAGGTTCCGGCGGCGCACCTCGGCGGGCTCGAGGCCGAGCTCCCGCGCGATGAGCCCGATGACCCGCTCCATGACGAAGGCGCCGTGCGGGCGGCCGGCGCCCCGGTACGGCGTCGTCATCACCTTGTTCGTGTAGAGCACGTCGAACTCGACCTGGTAGTGACGGATGCGGTACTGGCCGGGGAGCTGGGTGGAGGTGATGATCGGGATCACTATGCCGTACGGCGTGTAGGCCCCGGCGTCGTGGCGGAACCGGTCCCGGAGACCCAGGATCCGGCCGGCCGCGTCGCACGCGACCTCGACCTCGTGGAGCTGCCCGCGCTCGTGGCTGGCGCTCACGAAGTGCTCGAGCCGATCCTCCGTCCACTTGACCGGCCGGCCGAGGCGCATCGCCGCGTACGGGACCAGGATCTCCTCCGGGTAGAAGAGCATGATCTTCGTGCCGAACCCGCCCCCGGTGTCCGGGGCGACGACCTCGACCTTGAACTCCGGGAGCCCGAAGATCCGCGCGAGGCCGTTCTTGATGGGGAGCGGCGCCTGCGTCGAGCTCCACACCCGGAGCTGGCCCGTCCGGGCGTCGTGCTCCGCCACCACGCCGCGGGCCTCGATCGGGCTGCCGCAGCTCCGCTCGATGTAGAGCTGCTCGCTGAGCACGTGGGCGGCTCCCTTGAACGCGGTGTCCGGGTCGCCCACCCGCTGGACCAGGCGCGCCGCGCGGTTCCCCGGGACGTCCGCATGGACGAGCGGTCCCCCGGGCTGCGTCGCCCTCTGGAGATCGGCGACCACCGGGAGCGCCTCGTACGCGACGTCGATGAGCCCGACGGCGTCCTCGGCAATGTACCGGTCCTCGGCCACCACGAACGCGACCAGCTCCCCCGCGTAGCGCACCTCGTCGACGGCGAGCGGCCGCTGGGTCCGGGGATGCGTGAGGCCCGGATGCGGGATGAGGAGGGGCGAGGGCTGGTTGAGCTCGCCGAGGTCGGCGGCGGTCAGGACCAGGTGCACGCCGGGCAGGGCGCGGGCGCGCGCCGCGTCGATCGCCGTGACGCGGGCGTGCGCGTGGGGCGAGCGGAGGCAGGCGGCGTGGAGGACCCCGCGCGGCTCGATGTCGTCGACGAACGACCCCAGCCCCCGCAGGAGCCGTGGATCCTCGTTTCGCGGGATGCGCGCACCGATCAAGCGCGTCGTCATGGGTGGAGCCGGTACGGCGTTGCCCCGGGCCTCGTCCGCGCGATCTTAGCACGGGGCCGCAGCATGCCTTTCGGGGTCGCCGCGGCGGCGGTCTACGTCGAGGAATCGAGCACGGGGACGCGGTATGCGCGGAACGCCGGGTCGACCGTCATGATGGTGAGGCCCTCGATCTGGGCCTGCGCGATCATGATGCGGTCGAAGGGATCCCGGTGGTGCAGCGGTAGCTCGGCGACGCGGGCCGCGTGGGCGATCGCGACGGGCACCTCGGCGGCGGGCAGGTCACGAACGGCGGCGCGCAGGAAGGCCGGCGCATCGACCGGCAGCCGCAGTCGCCCCAGCGAAGCCTTGATGGCGATCTCCCACGCGCTGGCCGCGGAGATCAGGAACGTGTCGCGGGCCGAGCGGAGACGGGCGCGGAAAGATGCGGGCAGCGACGCCGCGTCGGTCAGCGCCCACAGCCAGATGTGGGTGTCAAGCAGGACGCGCATCGCCTCCCTCGAAATCCTCGAGCACACTGTCAGGCAGCGGCGCATCGAAGTCGGGGGCGATCCAGATCTGCCCCTTGTACAGGTCGAGCACGTCCGCCATGGCGCGGGGCCTTTCGAAGGGAACAAGGCGGGCGAGGGGCTTCCCGGCCTTGGCGATGACGATCTCCTCGCCTTTGGCGACGCGGGCCAGGAGCCGGGAGAGGCTGGTCTTGGCCTCGTGTACGTTGACCGTGGTGGGCTTCATCGGCTTCACGATAGACTAACCACTGGACTAAGTAAAGTCGCGCCGGTTCACCCCGGAGCGGCGCGCGTCGTGTATGATCCACCGGGTCCCGCGGCCCGCTCGAACATGGACGTGCACGTAGTTCGCCATCCGCTCGTGGAGGATGTCCTGGCCTCGCTGCGGGACCGCCACACGCCCTCCGACCGGTTCCGGCAGCTCGCCCACCGGGTGAGCCTCCTCCTCGTCGCGGAGGCCACGCGCGACCTGTCGGTCGTCGACACCACCGTCGAGACGCCGCTCGAGACGGCGCCCGTGAAGCGGCTCCAGGCGCGCGTCGTGGCGGTGCCGGTGCTGCGCGCAGGGCTCGGCATGCTCGACGCGCTGCTCGAGCTCGTGCCCCAGGCCCAGGTCGGCTACTTCGGTCTCGAGCGCGACGAGACGACGGCCGTCGCGCGCCGGTACTACGAGAAGGTGCCGAAGGATCTCGCCGGCGCCCAGGTCTTCCTGCTCGACCCGATGCTGGCCACGGGGGGCTCGGCGGCGATGGCCATCGAGGGGCTCGCCGATCTGGGCGCGCGCCGGGTCCGGCTGCTCTCGATCGTCGCCGCGCCGGAGGGCATCGCGCACCTCAAGGCCGCCGTCCCCGACGCCACCGTCTACACGGCGGCCATCGACCGCGAGCTCAACGCGCGGAAGTTCATCCTCCCGGGGCTCGGCGACTTCGGCGACCGGCTCTTCGGGACGTAGCGGGGTCGACGGGGGCCGCCCCGCCTCCGCCCGCCCCGAGCTGTGGCATACTCCTGGCCATGAAAACCGCCTGGAACCACGTCCAGATCAACATCGAGCCGGCGAATCGGGACTTCTACAAGGAGCTCTTCACGCTCCTCGGCTGGGCCCAGTGGCACGAGGACGCGAACATGCTCGGCATGGGTGTCGAGGGCAAGGGCTCGTTCTGGTTCGCCTCCGCGCCCGGCAAGCACAAGACCGACTACGATCAGCTGGGCGTGAATCACCTCGGCATCCGCGCCGAGGAGCAGAAGGACGTCGACGCGGTCGCGGCCTTCCTGAAGCGGAAGAACGTCCCCGCGCTCTTCGGCACGCCGCGCCATCGCCCGGAGTTTGCCGAGGGCGAGGGGCAGACCTACTACCAGGTGATGTTCAGCTCGCCGGACAACGTCCTGCTCGAGGTGGTGTACATCGGGGCGAAGTCGGGGTAACGCCGGCGGTCATCCGGCCCGGCCCGGGCGGCTCCGGCGCGCGGCGGCTCGGGACCGGGGCGGATCGGCCCCCTGCCCGCCGAGAGCGTCGGCCACCTCGGTGATCGGCGGCGCGGCCGCCGCGTCCTTGTACCGGCCGAGCCGCTCGTAGACCCGGGCGCACGCCTCGTGGAACCCGGCCGGCAGCCCGGCGGCCGCGAATGTCCGGGCGATCTCCTCCATCTCCCCGACGAAGCGCCAGGCCTTCGGCGCGTTCGCGCCGACGGCCGCCTCCGAGCGGGCCTCGAGGCCGGGCTGCGAGCGCTCCCACTCGGCGCGGAGGGCCGGATCGACGCCCTCGCGGATCGCCAGCGCCCGGACGGCGAGGAGAAGGGCGCTCGAGCCCTTCGTCCACGCGGCGTAGGCCATCTTGAGGGCCGAGGCGGCGCCGATGTCGCCGGGCATCACGATGGCCTCCACCGCGCTGCCCTTGAACAGGTCGGCGACCTCCCCTGCCCGCGGGCCGGACAGGTAGAGGCGGGTCATCCCGGCCTGGCGGGGCGGCGGCCCGATGATCCCCCCATCGACGAAGTCGGCGCCGGTCGCGCCGACGATCTCCCCGACGGCGCGGGCGGTGGCGGGCGCGACCGCGTTCGCGTCCAAGTAAAGCCCCCCGAACCGGGCAGCCGCCACCAGCCGGGCCACGTCCGTCGCTGCTCCCGGCGGGCACACCGAGAGGATGACGTCACTGGCCTGGACGACGCTGGCCGGAGATCCGAGGTCCTCCAGGCCCGCGGCAGCCGCCCGCCGGGACGTGACCTGGCTGCGACCCGCCGAGGCCCAGACGATCCGCACGCCCGTCGCGCTCAGGCACGCACCCACCACGGCCCCCATCTCACCGGGATGCAAGAGCCCCACCGTCGTCGCCATCGTGTCGCCCCCTGACTCAGGACTTGTCTCGGACCGATCGGTTCGCCCATTGCCTACTCTAGCGCGAGCCCGGCCGGGCGTGTGGCGGGGGGTGCGGACGATCGGCAGGGCCGCCTGGTGCCGCCTTCGGAGAGCAGTCCCGGCGGCCCCAGGCCTCTCAATTCTGAGAGCTCGGTGAATGACCGGGAACCCCGGAGACACATCGGGGCGTTTCATGAAATGTATAGGGGTATGCACGGTGCGCGGCTGGTTGCACCGGATCGCGCCGGGTCAGCGGGCCACCCACCTCAACTCAGGAGGAGCGCATGGCTACAGCACATGACGGGGACGCGGTCATGGAGTCCACGGGCCTGACGCGGCGCCAGGCGCTCAAGGTAGGCGCGGCGACGTTCGTCGGCTACGCGGTGGGCGTCGACAAGGCGCTGGCCCAGGCCATCAAGACGGACACCGACGGCCTGGTGGCCGGGGACCAGACGGTCGCGATCGGCAGCTACAACATGCCGGTCTACGAGGCGCGCCCCGCCACCGGGACCGGCCACCCGATCGTGATCGTGGTCTCCGAGATCTGGGGCGTCCACGAGTGGGTCAAGGACGTCACCCGCCGGTTCGCCAAGGCGGGCTATCACGGCGTCGCCCCCGAGCTGTTCCAGCGCGAGGGCGGCGTGAGCCAGATCCCGAACGTCCAGGACATCGTGAAGATCGTGCTCGCGGTGCCGCGCAAGCAGGTGCTGGGCGACGTCGCCGCCGCCATCGACTGGGCGAAGACGCGCCCCGGCGTGCGGGCCGACAAGGTCGGGGTCACCGGCTTCTGCTGGGGAGGGGGCGTCGTCTACCAGGTGGCGGCGACGAACCCGGACATCGACGCGTCCGTCGCGTGGTACGGGGCACTGTCCCGCCCCTTCCCCGACACCCCGAACCCGGTGGCCGGCTTCGATGTGGCGAAGGACATCAAGACGCCGTTCCTCGGGCTCTACGGGGAGACGGACCAGAACCCGAAGCCCGAGGATGTGAAGAAGTTCGTCGAGATGCTGAAGCCACACAACCCGACCGCCGAGGCCGTGGTCTACCCGGGCGCCGGGCACGCGTTCTTCGCGGACTACCGCCCGTCCTACAACGCGGCGGCGGCCGCCGACGGGTGGAAGCGCTGCACCGCGTTCTTCGACAAGCATCTGAAGGGGTAGGATAGAAGCACCAGAGCAGTAGAGGTCGCCCCGGCCCGCCTCCGCGCGGGTCGGGGCCCCTCTCCGAGGCTGGCCAGAGAGCCCGAGCGCTCCGCCGCACGCCACCCGAAGGAGACCCCATGATCACTCTCAGCGTGAACGGGACCCCCCGACAGCTCGACGTCGCCCCGGAGATGCCGCTCCTCTGGGCGCTCCGGGAGACGCTCGAGCTGACCGGCACCAAGTACGGCTGCGGCATGGCGCTCTGCGGCGCCTGCACGGTCCACGTCGACGGCACCCCGACCCGCGCCTGCGTCACGCCGGTGTCGGCGGTCGCGGGAAAGCAGGTGACGACCATCGAGGGGCTGTCGGCCAAGACCGACCACCCGGTGCAGCGCGCCTGGATGGAGCTCGACGTCCCGCAGTGCGGCTTCTGCCAGTCGGGTCAGCTCATGTCGGCGGCGGCGCTCCTCGCCCAGAACAAGACGCCCACCGACCAGGACATCGACCAGGCCATGGCTGGGAACATCTGCCGCTGCGGCACCTACCAGCGGATCCGGGCGGGTATCCATCGGGCCGCCGCGCTGGCGCGGGGAGGTGCGTGATGGCAACCGCGCGCGGACGTCTGAGTCGGCGGACCCTCATCAAGGGCGGCCTCGCGGTCGGCACCGGGCTGGTCGTGGGGTTCCGGCTGCCGCGGCTGGATGGCCTCCTGGCCGAGGCGCAGGGCGCGGGGGTCTTCGCGCCCAACCAGTGGCTCCGGATCGACCGGGACGGCGTCGTGACGATCATCAACTCGGTCCCCGAGATGGGCCAGGGCTCGATGACCACCATGCCGATGATCGTCGCGGACGAGCTCGACGCGGACTGGGACAAGATCCGCGTGGAGCCGGCGCCGGCGAACCCGAGCCTGTACGCGAACCCCGTCACCCGCCAGCAGTCCTACGGCGGGAGCCGCGGCGTCCGCGACCACCTCGAGATGTTGCGGAAGGCCGGTGCGGCCGGCCGCCAGATGCTCCGCGAGGCCGCGGCCCAGGAGTGGGGCGTGCCGCTGGACGAGGTCACGACCGAGCCGGGCGTGGTGATCCACCGCGCCACCGGCCGGCGCCTCCTCTACGGCCAGCTGGTGGACAAGGCGCAGGGGCTGCCCGTCCCGCAGGACCCGCCGCTCAAGACGAAGGACCAGTTCCGCTACATCGGCAAGGCGCGGCCCCGGATCGACGTCCCGGAGAAGGTGAACGGCAAGGCCGTCTACGGGATGGACGTCCGGGTCCCGGGCATGCTGGTGGCGTCGATCGAGAAGTGCCCCGTGGTCGCGGGCGGGAAGGTCAAGACATTCGACGCGACCGCTGCCAAGGCGGTCCCCGGCGTCAAGCACGTGGTCCAGGTGACGAGCGGCGTGGCCGTCGTCGCCGACACCTTCTGGGCCGCCCTCCAGGGGCGGAAGGCCCTGAAGGTCGAGTGGGACGAAGGGCCGCTCAGCCAGCTGTCGAGCGCGGGCATCGCGAAGGAGCACGCGACCGCCGCCAGCCAGCCGGGCCTGGTGGCGCGGAACGACGGCGATACGGCGGCCGCGCTGGCCGCGGGCGCGAAGGCGCTCGAAGCGGTCTACGAGGTCCCGTACCTCGAGCACGCGTGCATGGAGGTCATGAACGCGACGGTGCACGTGACCGCTGACGCGTGCACCGTATGGGTGCCGACACAGAACCCCGGCGGCTCGCGCGAGGTCGCGGCCCGGCTGACCGGGCTGCCGGTCGATCGTGTGACGGTCAACACCACGCTCCTCGGCGGAGGCTTCGGCCGGCGCGGGCAGACCGACTACGTGGTCGACGCGGTCGAGACGGCCAAGGCGATCGGCGGCGGGCCGGTCAAGGTGATGTGGACACGCGAGGACGATCTCACGCACGGCTTCTACCGGCCGTCGACGTACAACGTCTTCCGCGCCACGCTCGACGGCCAGGGCAAGCCCACCGCGTGGTTCACTCGAGTGGTGGGCGCAGGGCTCCTCCGCCAGCGGGGCGCCCCGGCGGGCCAGGTCGACAACACGTCCATGGCGGGGCTCCGGGACCTGCCGTACGACATCCCGAACGTCCGGATCGAGTGGGTCGACAAGGACGTCGGGGTGCCGATCGGCTTCTGGCGCTCGGTGGGATCGTCCCAGAACGGCTTCATCGTCGAGAGCTTCGTCGACGAGCTGGCCCACCTGGCCGGCCAGGACCCCTACGAGTACCGGCGGACGCTCCTCGGGAAGTCACCCCGCCACAAGGCGGTCCTGGAGCTGGCCGCGACCAAGGCCGGGTGGGGCTCGCCGCTCCCGGCGGGCCAGGGGCGGGGCATCGCGGTGTGCTTCTCCTACGGGAGCTACGCCGCCCACGTCGTCGAGGTGGCGGTGGCCGAGGACGGCGCCGTCCGCGTCACCCGGGTCGTGTCCGCGATCGACTGCGGGATCGCTGTCAACCCCGACCAGGTCAAGGCACAGATGGAGGGCGGCTTCATCTACGCGCTGACCGCGACGCTCTACGGCAAGATCACCGTCGACAAGGGCCGCGTCGAGCAGACGAACTTCCACACCTACCCGATGCTCCGGATCGCCGAGGCGCCGGTCGTCGAGACGCACATCCTCGACTCCGGCCAGCCGCCGGGTGGACTGGGCGAGCCCGGCGTGCCGACGGTCGCCCCCGCGATCTGCAACGCGATCTTCGCCGCGACGGGCAAGCGCGTCCGGCGCCTGCCGATCGACCGGGAGGCGCTCAAGCGCGCGTAGCCCCCTGCCTCGCCGCGCTGCCCGGGCGAGCCGGCCCGCGGATGGCCACGCGGCCGTCCGCGGGCGCTAGCCCCAGCGGAGCACCTGCACGCCCTCCCACCACCAGGGCTGGCCGCGGTCCTTGCCGGCGATCTCGACCAGAAGACGCGCGCGCGGCTGGCCCCGCCGGTAGTCGCGCAGCGCCCGGCGGACCTGCGTCCAGTCGGTGTCGTCGACGATCAGGAGGGCGCCCTCCGCGAGGTACGGCTCGACGAGCCGGAGGGCATCCAGCTGGGACCGGTAGTCGTGCGCGGCGTCGTAGTAGTAGACGCCGACGCGCCGCCCACCGAGCGCCCCGCCGCGCAGCAGGGCGAAGGCGTCGCCCTCCAGGATCGTGTGGCCCGTGAGGCCGTGGCGCCGGAGGTTCGCCTCGAGCAGGGCGCGGCCCCCGCCCTCCATCGAGAAGTTGTCGATCCCCACGAAGTCCCCCGCATTCCCGAGCATCGCGGCGATGAGGCTCTGCCCCTTGAAGGAGCCGACCTCGACGTAGCTCTCGCCCCGGCCGAGGAGGGAGGCGGCCAGGTTCAGGAGGGCGAGGTTGTTCTCGCAGGCGAGCCCGCCGACCTCGGCGAGGATCGGCGCGAAGCGGCGGTCACGCGGGTGCGGGGAGCGCGGGTAGTCGTCGAAGAGCCCGGCCAGAGCGCGCGGGAACCGCTCGGAATCCACCGTCTCCGCCGCTCGCCCACCGGCCGGAGGCGACATCACGGGCTCGGCCGCAACCTACGGGGTTGCGGGCGAGCTCGTGGACGGGATCGCGAGCGGGCTCGGGGGTGCCCCGGGGGTCGGGCTGACCTTCGGCTCCTGGCTCCTGCGGATGTGCTTGGCCTCGACCTCCATCTCGGTCGCGGCCGCGCCGCGGTTCCATTCGCGGAGGAGCGCGGCGTTGCTCTCCAGGGCCTCGACGACCTCGCGACTCTCGCGGCCCGAGTTCTCCTTGCGAATCGACACGCCCTGACGGAGCCGCGCTTCGGCGTCGCCGTAGGCGTTGTCGATGAGCTGGAGGCGAGCCCGATCCTCGATGCCCCGCGCCAGATCGGCGGGGCCCGGATCCCCGAGGCGCGCCCCGGGTGGGGCCGGCGCCGGCAGCGTACCGGCCGGTGTTCCCGCCGGCAGGTCACCCCGCAGCGCGCCCGCTCGCTCGCCGGGCGGCAGCGAGCCCCGGAATCCGCCGACCGTCCCGCCCGCCGGCGGGGCGCCGCTGCTCAGCACGCCGCCGGTCACGCCGGGCGCCACGGGGCCGCGCAAGAGGCCCGAGGTCTCCCCACCCGTCAGCGACCCCTGGAGCAGGCCCCCCGTCGCGCCGGGCGGCAGCGCGCCCCGGAAGAGTCCGCGCGAGACGGTCGGGGCCTGCGACTGGCCCAGGGCCGGGGATCCCAGCAGCACGACACCGGCCAGGACGACGATTGACCTCGCTCCGGCTCGCATGGCAGATCCTCCTCTTGCCGTCGGAGACCCTGAGGCGAGCCTAGCATTCACGGCAGCAACTCACCAGGGACGCGGAACCGGCGCTACGGCGCGGACCCCACACCGAGTCGGAGCAGGGGGAAGATCTGCCGGACCAGTCCCTCGTACTCCCGCACCGTCGTGGGGTAGACGTCCAGCTCCGGCACCTCGTGGAGGTCGACCGACGCGAACGGCGCGCCCGCCGGCGCGGGGGCGAGGTCGAGGACCTGGAAGCACGAGCGGCCCGGCGCGGGGTGGTCCGTCACGATCACGACGCAGAGGTCCGGCCACCGTTCACCGAGCGCCGCGCGCAGTGTGTCACCGTGCCGGCCGAGGAACTGCTCCACGCTCGCGCGGTACTTCACCTCGACCGGGATCGGCTTGTGGAGGGGTCGCTCCAGAGTCGGCTCGGCGACGGGCTTCCGCAGGACGAAGTCCGGCAGGAACTCGTCGGCGCCGATCCGCACGAGCCGCGGCAGCTGGCTCTCGTGGCCGACGCGCGTCACCCGGAACCCGGCCCGCTGGAGCATCGCCTCGACGAGCGCCTCGGCGACCCGTCCCTTCAGGCCCTCGATCTCGCCGCCCCGGCGCGCCCTGGGGGCCATCCCCTACCCGGACCGATCCGCGAAGGCCGCCGCCACGGGGCGCCGCCGGGTGCGCGTCAGTTCGGCTCGAGCGTGACGACGCTCGCGCGGGAGTCGATGGTCACCGAGAAGAGGGACAGGAAGTCCCGCCCCAGCAGGCCGTCGGCGCCCGGAAGCTCCGCGTCGTGGGCGATGATCGCGAGCGGCCCGGCGGCGACGCTGCCCACCTCCAGCGACTGGATCGAGACCAGGTCCGCCTGGATGGTGCCGGCCACCCCCCGGATCGTGGCCTCCAGCGTGTTCGGCAGCGCGATGCCGAGCCGCGCGAGCGCCGCCGGGGCCACCAGCGTCCGGTCGGCTCCCGTGTCGAGGACCAGCGTGATGGGGCTGCCGCCGTTGATCCGGGCGCTGACCAGGATGGGGGCCCCGGGCGTGAACGGGATCCTCGTGCCGGCCCCGGACACCGCCGGCGACTCGGGCGGCGCCGGATCGACGCCCGAGACGGGCATGCTCCGGGCGATGGGCCGGTAGCGCTCCGGCACGCTCTCGATCCCGGTCGTGTAGTGGACGACGCCCTGATCGTCCTCCCAGTGATAGACCTGCGCCCACGCGGAGGTGGCGAGGAGCCCGGCGACGATCAGCCCGGCGGCCTTCACGCTACTCGAAGGGCCGGCCGTGCCGTTCCCGATGGGCCACGGCGCCGAGCGGCTTGCGTCGCTTCCGGCCTCGTCCGACGACCCCGGCAGGGTACCCGAGCGGGAGGATCGCCAGCACGTCGAGGCCGGCCGGGATGCCGAGGAGCGGCTTGACCCCCTCCAGGCCACCGAACCCGACCCAGTTGGAGCCCACCCCGTCGGCCCAGGCGGCGAGCAGCATGGACTGGATCGCCCGGCTCGCATCCGAGACCGCGAAGGCGGTGCGCTCCACCAGGACGACGACGGCGGCCGCCGCCTGGGCGACGTGCGCGCCCGTTCTGGCCAGCGAGCCGAGCTGCTGGAGCGTGCCGCGATCCTGGACGACGATGAACTGCCACGGCTGCTCGTTCTTGGCGCTGCCGGTCAGCCGCCCCGCCTCGACGACCCGGTGGAGCGTCGCCTCCGGCACGGGCTCGTCCCGGTAGCGGCGCACCGCCAGCATCGTGCGGATCGCCTCGAAGGCTTCCATCGCGCGTCCCGGAAATCAGTGTAGCGCACCGGCCACGCGTAACGAGCAGCCTCGGCCCGGAGGGCCCCTACCCCGCTCGCGGGGTCAGC
The DNA here is from genome assembly GCA_963812945.1 of uncultured Candidatus Rokubacteria bacterium. Taxonomy (GTDB): domain Bacteria; phylum Methylomirabilota; class Methylomirabilia; order Rokubacteriales; family DASRDR01; genus DASRDR01. The sequence goes on from CAWEXD010000008.1 coordinate 2,822,150, forward strand.
TTCGACAGCTCGGCGACGGCGTCGTGCGTCGCCTGGATGCCCCACTCGAGCGTCGACACCGTGATGAGCTGGCAGCCGCGCTCGATCTGGCGCGCGAGATCCGCCCGGTCCCGGGGCACCGTCCCGAACGGCATGCGGCGCCGCCGGCACGTCTCCCGGACGCGCTCCACGACCGCCTGCACGTCCTCCCGCCACGGGTCGCCCGGGTGGCCCATCGAGGCGGCGAGGTCGTAGGCACCGACGGCCACCCCGTCGAGGCCCGGGACGCCGCAGATCGCCTCGATCTCCGGCAGGCCGGCCACGTCCTCGAAGAGGGCGTAGACGACCGTCTCCTCGTTGGCGCGGCGGACGTACTCGGCCGGACCCAGGCGGAGGACGTCGCCGCCCCGGCCCGGGGCGAAGCTCCGCGTCCCCTCCGGCGGGTACTTGACGGCCCGCACCGCCCGCTCGGCGTCGGCCCGCGTCGTGACGTGAGGGACCATGATGGCCGAGGTGCCGATGTCGAGATAGCGGAGGATCACCTCCGGCGCGTTCACGGGGACCCGGATGACCACCGGCACGTCGTGGAGGTCGGCGGCCCGGACCATCTCCTCGCACTGGGCCTCCGTCATCGGCCCGTGCTCGGCGTCCAGGAAGATCTGATCGGCCCCGCTCCGGGCGAGCATCTCGACCAGACGGGGAGCGTGGAACCGGAGGCCCGTCGTGAACACCGGCCGGCCGGCCCGGAGCTTGTCCTTGATGCGCTTGCCTCGCATGACGCTCTCCCCGCCTCGAGGGTGGCGACTCGGGATGACGGGCAGCCAGTGTAGCGCATCGTCGATCCGGCGCGCGGGCCGGCCCTCGATCGCCCGGTAGTCGCCGCGGCCGCCCCGAGCCTGGGGTACACTCGACGGTCTATGGCTGTCCCGCCCACCGCGTCCTTCTTCGCGCTCACGCCGGACCGGGTGCTCGACGCGGTCGAGGTCGGCGGCCTCCGCAGCACCGGCCGGTGCCTCCCGCTCCGCGCCTTCGAGAACCGCGTCTACGAGGTGGAGCTCGAGGACGAGCGCCGGCTCGTCGTCAAGTTCTACCGGCCCGGCCGCTGGTCGCGCGAGACCATCCTGGACGAGCACCGGTTCCTCCAGGACCTGGCCGACGCCGAGCTCCCCGCCGTGGCGCCCCTCGACCTCGGGACCGGCACCACGCTGAACGAGGTGGAGGGCATCCTCTACGTCGCGTTCCCGAAGGTGCGCGGGCGCACGCTCGACGAGCTGGACGCCGAGAAGCGCCGCCACATCGGGCGCACCGTCGGCCGCATGCACGCGATCGGCGCGGCGCGCCCCGCCCCGCACCGCCCCCGGCTCGACCTCGAGCGCTACATCCACGAGCCGCTCGAGATCCTCGCGAAGAGCGCCGTCATGCCCGAGAACCTCGGCCCGCGCTACCGCGACGTCGCCCTCCGGATCGCCGGCGCCGCGGCGCCGCTCCTCGCCGCCGTCAAGCCGCAGCGCATCCACGGCGACCTCCACATGGGTAACATCCTCTGGACGCCGGGCCCGGTGCTGGTGGACTTCGACGACTGCCTGATGGGGCCGCCGGTCCAGGACCTCTGGCTGCTCGCCCGCGGGCGCGGCGAGGAGGCCACGAAGGCCCGCGAGGACCTGCTGGAGGGCTACGAGGTCTTCCGCGAGTTCGACCGCGGGACGCTGCCGCTCGTCGAGCCGCTCCGCGCCATGCGCATCGTCCACATGTCGGGCTGGATCGCGCGCCGGTGGGAGGACCCGTCGTTCCCCCCGGCCTTCCCGGGCTTCCGCGACCACCGCTACTGGATGCAGGAGTACGAGGAGCTGGTGGCGATCTCGGAGGCGCTGGGGTAGGCGGCTCCTCCGCACCGCGCTGCTCGAGGGCGCGCGCACCGCGCGGCGTCGAGCCAGACCTCGATCGGGCGGAACCCCGTCACCTACCCAGGCCACATCGTGATGTGCAAGGCTCGGTAGCGTGCAGATCTGGGTCGACGCCGACGCCTGCCCGAGGATCATCAAGGAGATCCTGTTCCGCGCCGCCGAGCGTGTACAGGTCCCCATGATCCTGGTCGCCAACACGCTGCTCCGGACCCCGCCGTCGCCCTTCATCCGGGCCATGCGCGTGCCCCGGGGCTTCGACGTCGCGGATCGCGAGATCGTGGAGCAGGTACAGGCCGGGGATCTGGTCGTGACGGCAGACATCCCGCTCGCGGCGGAGGTGATCAGCCGCGGCGCCAGCGCGCTCGATCCGCGTGGCGTGCTCTATACGGAGGACAACGTCCCGGAGCGCCTGGCCATGCGGAACCTCATGGACCAGCTGCGGGCAAGCGGCCTCGAGGCCGGCGGCGGGCCCGCGCCGTGGACCCAGGGCGACAGCCGCGCGTTCGCGAATCAGCTGGACCGGCTCCTCTCGGCACACGGGAAGGCCGACCAGGGTCGCTGAGGCCCGAGCCGGGGCGGCGCGCCCGGGCCGGCCTGACAGATGCGGGCCTGGTGGTCATCGCGGACGAGCGTCGCTAGCGGCGCTCGAGCACGGCCTGGATCGAGACGATCCGCTCCTCCTCCCGGTTGCGGTCGCCGGCCTGGTGGATCGCCTCGAGCGCCTCGCCCATGAGGATGCGCTGGATGCTGTGAGCCGGCAGCGCGGCCCCGGGGCGTGGCGCGATCTCACGCGTGACGTCCTCCCAGACCCGCACCCGGAAGCCGGCCGCCTCGATCAGCGCGCGCATCTCGGCCGGCCGCCGGAGGAAGCTCGACCTGGCGTCCCGCGCCCACATCACCGGATAGACGACGGGCTGGACCGGACCGGCCATCGGCTCCTGGATGGCCAGGACGCCACCCGGGCGCAGGACGCGGGCGAACCCGGCGTAGAGCCCGGCCTTGTCCTCGATGTTCATGCCGCTGTTCTGGGTCCAGATCAGGTCGAACGCGCCGGGGGCCACGGAGAGGGCGTGCGCGTCGCCCTGCTCGTGCGTGACGCGGCCGGCGAGGCCGAGCCGGGCCGTCAGGGCACGGCCGGCCCGCACGTACGACTCCGTGAGGTCCACGACGGTGACGCGACACCCGTGCTCGACCGCGAGCGTGCGCGCGGGCCCGCCCAGCCCGCCGCCGACGTCGAGGACCCGAAGCCCCGGCCGGAGCCCCGCGAGCCGGGCCAGGCGGTCGGTCGCGGCCTTGCCGCCGCCGTGGAACTGGTCGGCCGGCGCCAGATCCTCGACCGTCAGCGCGTCCACGTCCTTGCCGGCGGCGGCGAGCGCGGCAAGGATCGCGCCCTCGAGCCCGTCCCGGCCCCAGTACGCTTGAATCCCGCGCGCGGTGGTCGGATCGTTCATCAAGACACCGTCACCGGATGGTGGCGCGGGGCTGTGGCATCATGTCGGCACCGACGAGGCACGGACGTGCGTGAGCCCATCGACACCGAGCCCCCCGCGGGGCCCCGCCTGCCGCGCGTGGTCTCCCGCGACGGCACCGCGATCGCGTACGAGCGATCGGGAGACGGGCCGCCCCTGGTCCTCGTGCACGGCGGGATCTCGGATCACACGTACTGGTGGGCCGTGCTCCCGGCCCTCTCGACGCGCTTCACCGTCTACGCGATCGACCGTCGCGGACGCGGGCAGAGCGGCGATGCCCGCGAGTACGCGATCGACCGCGAGGCGGAAGACGTGGCCGCGCTCGTCGACTCGATCCCCGCGCCGGTCGCGTTGCTCGGGCACTCGTACGGCGCGATCTGCGCCCTCGAGGGGGCGCTCCGCACCGACAACCTGCGGACGCTGCTCCTTTACGAGCCGCCGCTCGGCTTGCCGGTCCCGCCGGGCTTCATCGGCCGGATCGAGGCGGCGCTCGCGGCTGGCGACCGCGATCGGGTGATCGAGACGATGATGGTCGAGGTCGTCGGGCTGTCGCCACCGGAGCTGTCGGCGCTGCGCGCGAGCCGGTCGTGGGCGGCGCTCGTGGCCACGGCCCACACGCTGCCACGCGAGGTACGCGTCGTGGAGCAGTATCGGCTCGATCCGGGGAGGTTCCGGCGGTTGACCCTCCCGGCCGTGCTGCTCGCGGGCGAGGACAGTCCCGAGCCGTTCCGTGTCGCGGGCATCGACCTCGCGCGCCGGGCGCTCCCCCACGCGCGCGTCGTCCGCATGCTCGGCGTGGGTCACGAGGCGGTCGAGACCGGGCCCGAGGTGTTCACCGCCGCGGTCCTCGCGTGTCTCGCTCAGGCCGGCCCTGCGAAGCCGACGTAGGCGCCGCAGGCCTCGTCCGGCCGGACCAGCATCGCCTGCTCGCCCGTGTTGCGCAGGCCCCTGACCGGGCGCGGCACGCCGTGGGCGGCCATCGCGCGGGCCGCGGCGTCCATGCTGCGCGTGCGATAGAGCACCTGGAAGGGCCCCGGCCCGCGCCGCGCCATGGCGTCGGCGGCCGGACCCGGCTCGGCCGGCTGGGCCACGCCGAGCCCGGTGGGCCCAAGCGGGAACACCGCCATGTCGGCCTTGATGACGGCGCCCCGCTCGACGTGAGGCACGGGCATCCCGAGCACGCGGGCGTAGGCTTCGGCCGCCCGCGCGACGTCGGGCACGGCGACGTAGGCGCGCTCCGTGCGCAGGACGCCGTTCGCGTGCTCGCCGGCCCCCGGGGCCGCGCGCCGCCTGGCGTCGAGCGGCGTGAGGTGCTGGATGAAGACGAGGGGCAAGGGGTTCGCCGGGCCGAGGCGCGCCGTCCGCCAGGAGAGCTCGAGACCGGCCGGCGTGCGGCGCCCGCCGGCGGCGGCGGCGGAGACGTCAACCCCGCGGTCGCGCATGGCCCGGACGTCCGTCTCGAGGTCGTCGCTCTGCACGACGATGTAGCGAAGTCCCCCGCCTCGCGCGAGGAAGGCCGTGAGATCGGGGCTCGCCAGGTGCGACTCGGCGTCGCGCACGCTCACGAGCTCGAGGTAGTCCTCCCCGAAGAAGGCGATCGCGTTCTCGGTGCCCCGGCCCGGATGCGCCCCGCCTGGGTGCACGGCGAAGCCGAGGCGCGTGAAGGCGTCGATCCCCTGCTCGAGCCGCGGCACCGCGATCGCGACGTGGTCGATGCGCGTGAGCATCTCTCTAGCCCGGGTCGCGGTCCCCCGCATAGTGCCCGCGGGTCTTCCGGATCTCCGAGAGGAAGCGTCCGGCGGTCGCCTGCTGGGCGACGACGGCCTCCTCGAAGCTCAGGGCCGGCGGCTCCGGCAAGAGCCGGAAGTGCCCGTAGGCGTCGCGCCCGCGCGCAAGCACGGCGGTGGGCGGCTCGCCGTCGATCTGGCGGGTCCTCGGCGTCGTGTACCGCGGCGCGAAGCCGATCCGCGAGCCGTCCGACGGGTTGGGATTCGAGCCGTGGATGATGTTGACGTGATGGAGCGACATCTCCCCGGCCCGGAGCATCACGTCCACCGCGTCGTCGTCGGCCACGTCGACCTCGATCTCCTGGCCCCGGCTCAGCCGGTTGTCCGCCGCGTACGTGTCCCGGTGCGGGAGGATCGGCCGCCGGTGCGAGCCCGGCACGACCCGCATGCAGCCGTTGTCGATGACGCTGTCGGTGAGGGCGACCCACGCCGTGACGACGTCGGTCGAGTCGAGCCCCCAGTACGTCCCGTCCTGGTGCCACGAGATGTAGCCGGGATCGCGCGGATACTTCGGGAAGATGGACACCGTCCACACGAGGATGTCCGGGCCCAGGACGTCCTCGACAGCGTCGAGAATCCTCGGGTGCGTCGCCAGCTCGTACGCCCAGCGGAAGTGCACCTGGGTGTGTCCCAGCGCTTGCGCCACTGGCCGGCCGCCCAGGTGGGCGGCCAGCTCCTCGAAGGCGGCCCGAAAGCGCGCCGTCTCGGCGGGCGAGAGCACCGGAATCGGGAAGAGGATCCCGTCCCGGCGGTAGCGGTCGACCTCGGGGGCGGTCAGAAGCTTGCCCATGTCGTCCTCCTTCGCGGTTCGTCTCACCTCGCCACCCGCGGCAGCCAGAGGGCCAGCTCCGGGAACGCCATGACGAGCGCGAGCCCGACCAGCTGGAGCCCCATCCACGGCCAGCACGAGGCGAAGATCTCCTCCATCGTCACGTCGGGCGGCGCCACGCCCTTCAGGAAGAAGCACGCCCCGCCGAACGGCGGCGAGAGGTACGCGATCTGCATGTTGATGTTGAACAGGATCCCGAACCAGACCGGGTCGTACCCGAGCCCCTTGATGATCGGCATGAAGATCGGCAAGGTCAGCAGCATGATCGCGATCCACTCGAGCGCGCTCCCGAGGATCACCCAGATCACCATGATGACGATCACCATGCCGAACGGCGGCAGGTCCAGGCCATTCATCAGCTTCTGCATGAAGCCGATGCCGCCCATCAGATTGTAGACCCCGATCAGGGCGTTGGCGCCGAAGACCAGCCACAGGACCGTCCCGCACGTGGCCATCGTCTGGGTCAGGGACTCCCACAGCATCCGCACCGAGAACTCGCCGCGCAGCCAGACCGCGATGAGGACGCCCAGCACGCCGAGGGCCGCCGACTCCGTCACCGAGGCGAATCCCGCGTAGATGCTCCCCATGACCGCCACCACGATGAAGAGCGGCAGAACGATGCCTTTCATGAGCCGGAGCTTCTCGCGGAGGGGCAGCGCCCGCTCGCGCGCGTCGGCGACCGGCCCCTTCCGGGGGTCGAGCCAGCAGACCGCCAGGATGTAGGCCGAGTACAGGCCGGCGAGGACGAGGCCGGGTACGACCGAGGCGAGCAGGAGGTCGCCGATCGACACGTTCCCGGCCAGGCCGAAGAACACCAGGATGATGCTCGGCGGGATCATCGAGCCGAGCGCCCCGCCCGCGCAGATCATGCCGATGGAGAGCTTCCGGTCGTACCGCAGCCGGAAGAGCTGCGGCAGGGCGACGATCCCGAGCAGCGTCACCTCGCCGCCGATGACGCCGATCGTCGCGCCGATCAGGACGGCCATGAGCATGGTCGCGACCCCGACCCCGCCCGCGACGCCGCCGGCCCAGACGTGCACGGCGTTGAAGAGGTCCTGGGCGACCCCCGAGCGCTCCAGGATCGACGCCATCAGGATGAACATCGGCACCGAGGCCAGGACGAACTCGGTCATGAAGCTGTACGTCCGGCTCGGGATCAGCGTCAGCGCCGCGGGCCCGAAGAGGGTCCAGGCGAACAGGCAGGCGACCAGCCCGGTGGTGAACGCGAAGGGGAGGCCGATCGCCAGGAGCGCCATCGTGGCCCCGAGCATGAGGACGGTCAGGAGCTCGATGCTCACGGCGGGCTCACACGATCGTCTCGGGGGTGTCGGGCGCCTGGGGACGGCGATGGACGATGTGGGACAGCGTCTGCACGAGCATGAGGGCCGCCCCCAGCGCGAGCACGCTCTTGAGGAAGGCGGGGATCGGCACGTCCCACGCGCGGCCGCTCGTCTCGAGGAGCTTCGCCGACGGGACGGCGAAGAGCAGCGCGCCGTAGAGGAACAGCAGGAGGTAGACGGCGGCCAGCCCGTGGCAGACGAGGTCCAGCCGGCGGCGCCACGCCGGCGAGACCCGCTCGGTGAACGAGGCCATCTGGATGTGGTTGCGCCGCTCGGAGGCGACCGCGCCGCCGAACACGAAGCAGACCGCGCTCGCCGCGATCACGACGTCGTGGACCCAGATCGTCGGCGCGTTGAAGGCGTAGCGCATGAGGACCTCGTAGCAGGTGAGGACGACCGCGACCAGGAAGAGGAGGCTCAGCCAGTTACCGGTCGACCGGGACAGGCGATCGACGATCGACGGCCGGGACATGGGCGGGCGGCGGGAGCCAGCCGTCCCGGGGCGCGCGGCCCCGGGGCGGCAGCGCGCCTAGTCGAGCAGTCTCAGCTTCTTCAGGAAGGCGACCTGGCTGTCGTAGACCTTCTGGGCGGTCGGGCTCTTCTTCGCCCAGTCGGCCCAGGCCTGCTGGGCGACCTGCCGGAAGCGCTTCCGTTCCTCCGGCGTCCAGGCGACCAGCTCGACGTTGTTGGCGCGGGCCTGCTCGACGGCCTTCAGGTCCTCGAGAGCGATCCGCTGCACCATCTCCCGCGCGAAGTCGCGCACCGCCATCTCCATGAAGACCTTGAGGTCCGGCGAGAGCGCGTTCCAGCGGACCATGTTCACCGCCACCTCGGCCGCCGGCATCGAGTGGAAGCCGGGGTGGAGCGGGAAGCGGGCGATCTTGTGATAGCCGAGGTCGTTGTTCATCCCGAGCGTGCCCCAGTCGGTCGCCTCGATCACGCCTCGCTCGAGGGCCGTGTACACCTCGCTGCCGGGGAGGGTGACGACGCCGGCGCCCGCGCGCCGCCAGATCTCCGCCCCCAGGCCCTCCGGGACGCGCATCTTCACGCCCTTGAAGTCGGCCATGGTCCGGAGCGGCTTCTTGGCGGGGACGGATTCCATGCCCCACCAGACGGGGCCCACGTAGTAGACGTTGAACCGACGGTAGATCTCGCGGGCCAGCTCGAGCCCGCCCCCGTACTCGAACCAGAGCTGCATCTGGTAGGGGTTCTCGAAGCCGCCGTTCAGGTCGCCGATGAGCGCGAGCGCGGGCTCCTTGCCCGAGAAGTAGGGCCCGCCGCTGTGGTGCGAGTCGAGCACGCCGTTCGTGAGCGCGTCCAGCGTCTCGCCGTAGCCCACGATCGTGCCGACCGCCAGCGGCTCGATCTCGATCCGCCCGCCCGAGGCCTCCTTCACCCGCTTGGCCCAGTCCTCGAAGACCTTCTGGTTGACGGAGCCCGCCTGCCACAGGGACTGCATCTTCCACTTGTGGGTCTGCTGGGCGGAGGCGAGGCGTGGTCCTCCGGCGGTGGCGGCGGTGGCGGCGCTCGCGGCGATGGCCATCGCGCCGGCTGCGGCCTTTCCGAACTCGCGTCGGTCGATCATGGCTCCCCTCCTCTGCGAAGGTCCGGTGTGCGCGCCAGGACGCTACGACACTATGGCGCCGCGCGGCTGTCAAGATGCCCGACGGCAGGACGGCTCACAGCCAGTTCGGGACGAGCAGCCTCGGGAGCAGGAGGACGGTCCAGGGGGCGAGGGCGCACAGGATGATGACGATGAGCAGCGGGATCATCATGAGGTGGAGCAGCAGCTGGATCCGCACCATCGGCACGCCCGCCACCGCGCAGGCGGTCATGGCGACCATGCCGAGCGGCGGCGTCAGGAGCCCGAAGGACTGGGTCATCACGACGATCACGCCGAGGTGGACCGGGTGGATCCCGACCGCGACCGCGAGCGGGTGGATGATCGGCACGAAGATCAGGATCGCCGGGAGCGCGTCCATGAACGTCCCCAGCAGCACGTTCACGACGACGATCAGCACCATGATGGCGATCGGGTCCTGCGTGTAGGCGGTGATGAACCGGGTCACCATGTCCGGCACCTGGTAGAACGCGAGCAGCCAGCCGAAGATCGACGCGCCGCCGAGACAGAACAGCACCTGGGAGAACTGGATCGTCGTCTCGGTGAAGAGCTTCGTCAGCTGGCGGAGCCGCAGGCTGCGGAAGACGACGAGCGTGACGAACAGGGAGTACACGGCGGCGATCGAGGCCGACTCGGTGGGCGTGAAGACGCCCCCGACCATGCCGACGACGATGATCACCGGCACGCCGAGGGGCCACGCCGCGGTCTTGATGCCCTCCCAGATGGCGCCGAAGCCGAGAAACTTCTCGTGCTCTCGCGGGAAGTTGTACTTCAGCGCGAAGAAGTGCGACTGCACCATCAGGCTCAAGCCCATCAGGACGCCCGGGAGGATCCCGCCGATGAGCAGCGCCCCGATCGAGACGCCGGCCGTCGCGCCGTAGATCACCATCAGGATCGACGGCGGGATGACCGCTCCCATGGTCGCGGTGCACGCGGTCAGGCAGACGGCGAACCGCTCGTCGTAGCCGCGCCGCACCATCGCCCGGTGGAAGATCGACCCGATCGCGGCCGCGTCGGCCGTGCTGCTGCCCGAGATTCCCGAGAGGAACATGCCGACCACCACGTTCACGTGGGCCAGTCCGCCCCGCAGGTGGCCCACCAGCGCCATCGCCAGCTTGACCAGGCGCTCCGAGATGCCGCCCTCCGTCATCACGTTGCCGGCGAGGAAGAAGAACGGAAGCGCGAGGAGCGTGAACGCGTTGACGCCGGTGAACATCTGCTGGACGGCGACCGTCAGCGGCAGGTCGGCCACCCAGATGACCAGGAGCGAGCACAGGATCAGGGAGAACGAGACCGGGACGCCGATGATCATGAACACCGACATCGACACCAGCAGGATGGTGAGCGGATGCGTCATGCGGTGTAGTCGATCGGGGGCGGCGCGTCCCGGGGGTCGTGGCTCTCACCGGTCACGATCTGGCGACAATCACGCGCGATGTCCATCAGGCTGACGAGCGACATCAGGACGCCGCTCACCGGGATGACGATCGTCGGCACGAAGAGCGTGATGCCGAGCGCCGGGGACAGGCGCGACACGCTGAGCTGGGAGAACTTCCAGCCCGTGACCACGATCACGACGGTGACCGCGAGCACGCAGAGATCGACGATCGAGCCGCTGCACCCCCTGCGGGCGGCCGCGCATCCCGGAGAACATGTCGAAGCTGAAGTGGATGCGGCGCGCGGAGCAGATCGCGGTGCCGAGGAAGATGCACCAGATGAAGGCGAAGAGCGACAGCTCCTCGCCCCACAGGAAGGACATCGCGAACACGTAGCGCAGGACGACCTGGATGAAGACCCCGATCGTGATGAACGCCAGCAGCGCGGCGAGGACCGGCCCGAGCCCGCGCTCGAGCCGGTCGAAGAACCGTTCCACCCGTGGAGGCGGGTGTTACTTCGCGTGGGTGCGCACGATCTGCAGCAGATCGGTCGCCTTCAGCTCGCTCGCCACCTCGTCCTGGATCGGGCGCGATCAGGGCGATGAACTTCGCCTTGTCGGGGGTCGTGAGGATGGCGCCCTTGGACTTCAGCCGGTCGGCGGCCGCGGCCACCAGCTCGGCGTCCTTCTTGCGCTCGTGGACGGAGGCCTCGGCCGCCGCGTCCAGCACGATCTTCTGCAGGTCCGCGGGCAGGCTCGCCAGCTTCTTCTCGTTGATGTACAGGGCGGACAGGTTGCGCTGGTGCTCGGTCTGGGAGATGAACTTGGCCGCCTCGTAGTGCTTGTTCGACTCGATGACCGCGAGGCCGTTCTCGGCGGCGTCGAGCACGCCCGACTGCAGGGCCTGGTAGACCTCGCCGAAGTTCATCGGCGTCGGGATCGCGCCGAAGGTCTTCCACACCTTGACCTCGATCGGGTTGTTCTGCACCCGGATCTTCACGCCCTCTGAGGTCGTCCGGGCTGGCGACCGAGCCCTTGCGGCTGTAGATGTTACGCACGCCGGCCGCGTAGAACCCGATGCGCTTGATGCCGAGGTTCTTGCTCGCGATGATCTCGTCGATCGCGCTTGATGAACGCCGGGTCGGTCACCACCTTCTCGAAGTGCGGGATGTCCTTGAACAGGTAGGCGACGCTGAAGAGGCCGAGCTCGGGCACGAAGGCCGCCGCGTTCGGGCGCGTTGGCGCAGATGACGTCGATCGAGCCCAGGCGAAGGCCCTCGACCATCGCGACCTCGGAGCCGAGCTGCGCGGCGGGGAACACGGCCGCCTTGATGCGGCCGCCGCTGCGCTCCTCGACCAGCTTCTTGAACATGTTGTGGCCTTCGTCGTACATGCTGCCGACGGGCTGGTCGTGCCCCATCCGGAGCGTGACCTGGGCCCACGCCGGCCCCGAGGCCAGCACCAGCGCCGTGCATGCCAGCAGGACGGCCGCGATTCGCTTCATGATGTCCTTCCTCCTCGTGAGTAGGTGTGGGCGGTCCCGGCGGATCTCCGCGGCCTCGGCCGCCCCCCGCAGGGCCTGCACGCAGATCGGCTCGGACCATAGCGCACCCTTCGGCGCGGAGCAAGAGGGCAGGCCCTTGCGCCCCCCGCGCGGGCAACCGTATCCTGTCGCCGGCCGCGCGGGAGCGGATCCGCGCGGTCCCGGGGCGCGACCATGGCCGACAGCTACGACGCGATCGTCATCGGGGCCGGGCACAACGGGCTCGTCTGCGCCGCGTACCTCGCCCGGGCGGGCCTCAAGACGCTCGTCCTCGAGCGCCGCGGCGTGCTGGGCGGCGCCTGCGTGACCGAGGAGGTCTGGCCCGGCTACCGCGTCTCGACGGCGTCCTACGTGATGAGCCTCCTCCAGCCCAAGATCATCCGGGAGCTCGAGCTCCGGAAGTTCGGCTTCGAGGTCCTGCCGACCGACAACCTCTTCGTCCCCTTCCCCGACGGCCGGTACTTCGTCTACTGGGACGACACCAAGAAGACCTGCGCCGAGATCGCGAAGTTCTCCCGGAAGGACGCGGAGACCTACCCGGTCTTCGAGCACTTCCTCCACGACGCCGCGAAGTTCGTGCGCGAGCTCCTCTGGACGACCCCGCCGAACCCCGCGTCCCGGCGGCCGGGCGAGATCAAGGAGCTGATCGCGCTCCTCTGGAAGTTCCGGAAGCTCGGCGACCGGCTCTTCCGGTTCGTCGACCTCATGACCGAGAGCATCAGCGACTTCCTGGACCGCTACTTCGAGTCGGACCAGGTGAAGGCGGTGCTCGCCTACTACGGCTCGATCGGCACCTTCGCGGGGCCCCGGACGCCGGGCACCGCCTACGTGCTCCTCCATCACCTGATGGGCGAGCACGAGGGCGCCGGCGGCTGGGGATTCATCCGGGGCGGGATGGGCGGCATCAGCCAGGCGATCGCGCGATCGGCCGAGCGGCACGGCGCGCGCATCCGGGCCGACGCCGAGGTCGCGCGCATCACCGTCCGGGACGGCCGGGCGGCCGGCGTCGTCCTCGCCTCGGGCGAGGAGATCGCCGCCCGGATGGTCGTGTCGAACGCCGACCCGCGGCGGACCTTCCTCGGGATGGTGGGCGCCGGCGAGCTGCCCGCCGACTTCGTCGAGGAGGTGCGGACCTACAAGACGTACAGCACGGCCTTCAAGATCAACCTCGCCCTCGACGAGGCGCCGCGCTACACGGCCTTCGACGCGGGCGCGATCGGGGCCGCCTACCCGACCTACGTCCACATCGGTCCCAGCATCGAGTACCTGGAGCGCGCCTACGACGACGCGAAGTACGGCCGGCCGTCGGCCCGGCCCTTCCTCTCGCCGGTCGTGCCGACGATCGTGGACCCGGACCTCGCGCCAAAGGGCAAGCACATCCTGAACATCTTCGGCGGCCACGCCCCCTACACGCTCCAGGGCAGCACCTGGGACCAGGAGCGCGAGCGCTTCGCCGACACCGTCGTCGACACGCTGGCGGAATACGCGCCGAATCTCAAGGGCGCCGTGATCCACCGCCAGATCCTGATGCCGCCCGATCTCGAGGCGGTGTTCGGCCTCCCGCACGGCCACATCTTCCACGGGGAGCTGTCGGCCGATCAGCTCTTCTTCCTCCGGCCGGTGCCCGGCTACGCGAACTACCGGAGCCCGGTCCGCGGCCTCTACCAGTGCGGGTCGGCGACCCATCCGGGCGGCGGCGTGATGGGCGTGTCGGGCCACAACGCCGCGCGCGAGATCCTGAAGGACGCCCGTCGGTGAGGTGGGGTCAGACTTTGACTTACAGACAATTCGGCCGGGGGCGAGGGAATTGTCCCGAAGTCAAAGTCTGACCCCGCCGTCCTACTGGGCGGCGACGGCGGGCCCGGAGCCGGAGGGGCTCCTGCCGCTCGCGGCCGACCGCACCGCGGACGTGGCGGTCATCGGCGGCGGGTACACGGGGCTCGCGGCCGCCTACCGGCTCGCCGGCGACCACGGTCTCGACACCGTGGTCCTCGAGGCGCGCGCGATCGCGTGGGGCGCCTCGGGTCGGAACGGCGGCTTCGCGATGATCTCGCTCGGCAAGCTCACCCTTCAGGAACGCGAGGCCCGGTGGGGGCTCCCCACCGCGCGCCGCGCCCTCCGGCTCGGCGTCGAGGCCTGCGAGCGCGTGCGGGAGCTGATCAGCAAGGAGGACATCGCCTGCGACGTGCAGCCGGACGGCTGGATCAACGTCGCCCACCGGCCCGACCTGATCCCGGTGCTCCGGGAGCGGCTCCGCGTCTACCAGGAGCGCCTCGACTTCCGGGACGTGGAGTTCTTGGATCGCGAGCGGCTGGCCGCCGAGGGATTCACGCGGAGCCCCTCTGCCCACGGCGCCCTCCGCATCCGCCCGACCTTCGGGCTCCATCCCCTGAAGTACGCGCGGGGCCTGGCGCGGGCGGCCCACCGCCGTGGCGCGGCGATCCACCCCGACTCGCCGGTGGTGCGGTGGGACAAGGACGGCGCCTGGCACGTGCTGCGGACGCCCGGAGGGACCGTGCGGGCGCGGCGGGTCGTGGTCGGGACCAACGGCTACACGCCCGAGCACCTCCATCCGTTCCTCCGGGGGCGGACGATGGCGGCCACGAGCAACATCCTCGTGACGCGCCCCCTGACCGACGCCGAGTGGAGCGAGGTCGGGATGCGCAATACCGAGGTCTACACGGACACGCGCACCCTCCTCCACTACTGGCGGCGCCTCCCCGACGGCCGGATGCTGTTCGGGGGCCGGGCCGGCGTGATCAACACGGAGGCGGCCCTCGCGCGACGCCGCCGCTGGCTCGAGGGACGGCTCGCCGCCATGTTCCCGTGCCTCCAGGGCATCGGGAGCGAGTACTTCTGGCACGGCGCCGTGTGCATGCCCTACGACCGTATTCCGCACGCCAACACGGTCGACGGCGAACCGACCATCGCCTACGCGCTCGCGTACACGGGCAGCGGCGTGGCGATGGCGACCTATCTCGGCGGCCTGGCCGGCGACCTCGCGGCGGGGGTCCCGGTCCCGCGCGACACGCCGGTGACCGGCACCGGCCTCCCGCGCTTCCCGCTCCCGTTCCTTCGCCGCGCCTACCTCGCGGGGGCGTATCTGGTCTACGGTCTCAAGGACCGCTCGTGATGCGCGTCGGCCGCGACGCGCGGGTGACCGCGCTCCTCCTGGCGCCCGCCGGCCTCTTCCTGGGCGCCTGGTTCCTCCTGCCCCTCGCCCAGCTGTTCCGGCTGAGCCTCGGGGGGCGGGAGGGGCCGCTCCAGGCGTACCGCGAGGTCCTGGGCAGCGTGGTCTACCAGCGCGTGTTCCTCAACACCCTGGTCGTCGCCTTCGTCGTGACCGTCGTGTGCCTCCTCCTCGCCTACCCGACCGCGTTCGTGCTGGCGCGGCTCCGGGGCGGCCTCCGCGCCGTCGCCTTCTACTGCGTCCTCGTCCCCTTCTGGATCAGCCTGCTCGTCCGCACCTACGCGTGGATGCTGCTCCTCGGAACCCAGGGCCCGATCAACGCCACGCTCGTCGCCGTCGGCCTGGTGAGCCAGCCGCTCCCGCTCCTCTTCAACACGACCGGCGTCCTGATCGGCATGGTCCACGTCCTTCTCCCCTACGCGATCCTGCCGATCTACGCGGCGATGGTGAAGGTGGACGACCGGCTGCTCCTCGCCTCCGACGGCCTCGGCGCGCCGCCGGCGACCACGTTCCGGCGGGTCTACCTCCCGCTGACGCTCCCGGGCGTGACCGCCGGCGCGGTGTTCGTCTTCCTCCTGGGGCTCGGCTTCTTCGTCACGCCCGCGCTGCTCGGCGGCCTCGGCAACCTCATGGTGGCGACCCTCATCGAGACCCTGGTGAACGAGCGCCTCGCCTGGGCGCTGGCGGCGGCGGCCTCCTTCGCGCTCCTCGCGACGATCCTCGCGCTCCTCGCGGTGGCCGTACGGTTCGTCTCCCTGGGCGCGGTCGTGGCGGGCGGCCGGTGACCCCGTCCGCGCCGATCCGGGTGGCCGTCCAGGCCCTCGCCGCGATGACGCTCGGGTTCCTGGTGCTGCCGATCCTCGCCGTCGTGCCCGCCTCGGTGAACCCGCTCTCCCACCTCCGGATCCCGCCGCCGGGCGTGTCGATGCGCTGGTACCGGGAATTCTTCCGGGATCCGGAGTGGCTGACCTCGCTCGGGACGAGCGTCCGGGTGGCGCTCCTGACGACGGCGCTGGCGCTCGTCCTCGGCGTCCTGGCGGCCCTCGGCCTCGAGCGGCTCGGCGGGCGACTCCGCCAGCTGTTCACCGGACTCGTCCTGGCGCCGCTGATCGTCCCGGTCATCATGACGAGCGTCGCTCTCTACTACGTGGGTCAGCGTGTGGGTCTCGTGGGCACGACACTCGGGATGGCGGCCGGCCACACGCTGATGGCGCTCCCGTTCGTGGTGCTGAACGTCGGCGTGTCCCTCCACGGGCTCGATCCGATGCTGCCCCGCGCCGCGGCGGGGCTCGGCGCGTCACCGTGGCGCGCGTTTCGCACGGTGACCCTGCCGCTCATCCTGCCCGGCGTGGTCGGCGGCGCGGTGTTCGCCTTCATCACCTCGTTCGACGAGATCGTCATCTCCATCTTCCTGGCCGGCGTCGGCGCCAAGACGCTCCCGGTCAAGATGTGGGAGGTCATCCGCGTGGAGATCACGCCGGTGGCGGCGGTGGCCTCGACGCTCTTCGTGGCCCTCACCGTCGTCCTCTTCTGGGTGGTGCGCCGCGTGGGCGCGCGGTCGGACGCTGCCGAGGGAGCGCCGGCGCGGTGATCCGGTTCGCCGGGGTCGGCAAGCGCTTCGGCGCGGTGGAGGCGGTCCGGCCCACGGATCTCACCGTCGCCCAGGGAGAGTTCTTCACCCTCCTCGGTCCGAGCGGGTCCGGCAAGACGACGCTCCTCAACGTGACCGCCGGCTACGTGACGCCGAGCGCCGGCCGGGTCTTCATCGGCGACGCCGACGTGACGGATCTCCCGCCGCGGCACCGGAACGTCGGCATGGTGTTCCAGAGCTACGCGCTGTTCCCGCACCTGGACGTGTTCGAGAACGTGGCGTACGGCCTCCGCGTGCGACGGGTGCCCGCGGCGGACATCCGGCGCCGCGTCGCCGAGGCGCTCGCCACGCTCCAGCTGGACGGCCTCGGCGACCGCCGGATCGCCCAGCTCTCGGGCGGGCAGCAGCAGCGGGTCGCTCTCGCCCGGGCGCTGGTCATCGAGCCCTCCGTGCTCCTCATGGACGAGCCGCTCGGCGCGCTCGACCGCCAGCTCCGGAAGCAGGTCCAGCTCGAGCTCCGCCACCTCCACCAGCGCATGGGGCGGACGACGCTCTACGTCACGCACGACCAGGAGGAGGCCCTGGTACTGTCGGACCGGATCGGGGTCATGCGCGCGGGCCGGCTCGAGCAGGTGGGCACCGCCCACGAGCTCTACGAGCGGCCGGCCAGCGTCTTCGTCGCGGGCTTCCTCGGCGAGTCGAACCTCCTCCCGGGCCAGGTGGCCCGGCTCGAGGGCGACCGCGCGGAGCTCCGCGTGCCCGGCTGGCCCGCCCCCATCCGGGGCACGGCGGCGCCGGGGCTCGAGGTCGGCGCGAAGGCGACGGCGCTGGTCCGCCCCGAGCACGTGCGGCTCGGGGCCGAGGCATCGGAGGCGGTGGACGCGCGCGTGGAGGAGGTCGTCTACCTGGGGGACGTGGTTGCGCTTCGGCTCCTGGCGCCCGGCCCGGCGACCCTCTGGTGCCGGCGCTTCGCGCGGGACGGCGTGCCCGCGGGCGAGACGGTCAAGGCGGGCTTCGGCCGCGAGGACGTGCGCATCCTGCCGGACTGACACGTGACGAGACACGATTCCCACGACGCCACACGAGGCCATACACGACCGCGACAAGGAGGCTCATGATGATCACGCGACGACGATTCCTCGGGGGCGCAGCCGGGCTGGCCCTCGCCACGGGGCTCCCCCATCCGGCGCGCGGCCAGGGCCGCCCGTTCGTCTTCTGCTCGTGGGGCGGCGCGCTCTCCGCCATGGAGAAGGAGGCCATGGTCGATCCCGCCGCGAAGAAGCTCGGGGTCGAGGTGACCCACGCCTCGCCGACCCAGTACGCGAAGATCAAGGCGATGGTCGAGGCCGGCCGGCCCGACTGGGACCTGGTCGACGTGGGCGGCCGCTTCATCTTCCAGGGGCGCGACCAGGATCTCGTCGAGCCGATCGACTACAAGATCGTCGACCGCTCTGTCCTGCCCGCCCACTGGTACACCTCCCACGGCGTCTACACGAGCGCGGGGGGCACCGTCATCGCGTACAACACGACGAAGTTTCCCGATGGCAAGGGGCCGCAGTCGTGGAAGGACTTCTGGGACGTGAAGAGCTTCCCGGGGCCGCGCGGGCTCTACAAGAGCCTCTACTACACCTACGAGGCGGCGATGCTCGGCGCGGGCGTGAGCCGCGCGGAGGTCTACCCCCTCACCGACGAGAAGGTGAAGCTCTGCTTCGCGCGCCTCACCGAGCTGAAGCCTCACGTCAAGGTGTGGTGGACGGCCGGCGCCCAGCCGCCCCAGCTCCTGGCCTCCGGCGAGCTCGCGATGTCGTCGGCCTGGAACGGACGGATCCTCGCCGTGATGAAGGAGAAGGCCCCGGTGACCCTGACTTACAAGGACGGGATCGCGTGGGCCAACGCCTGGGTCGTGGTCAAGGGCACGCCGTACAAGGACGTCGCCATGAAGATGATCAACGAGGCGATCGCCGAGGAGGCCCAGACGCGGCTCCTCCCCATCGGCGTCTACGCGCCGCTGAACTTGAAGGCGCTCGCCAAGGCCACGCCGCCCCAGCGGGTCGAGATGGCCACGCACCCGGACAACGTCAAGGACATGCTGATCCTGGACGAGGAGGCCGGCGCGCAGCTCACCTGGAACCCGAAGTACGAGGAGATGTGGAACAAGTTCCAGCTCTCGTAACGGCCGCCCGGCGCGGGCGAGCGCGGCGGTCGGGCCAGTCTCGGCCCGATTGCGCGCCCGCCTCGCCGCGAGGCACGTGACGGTCGCCGGGCAATGCCCACGCACGGGAACGAGCTCGTGCTACCTCCTGGGAAGGAGCCATTTCGTGGCAAGTGGCTGGACCTGCTCGTGCTGCTCGGCGCCCGCGGAGCGCACCGCCACCGAATATGGAGGCAGTTTCCGCCCCCGCGGCCGTCACGCAGCTGGAGCGGGCGAGCGAGCGGCCATGATCCGTGACAACTCGCGGCGCGAGGCACCAAGAATCAGCAGCGATCTGACGAGCAGATCCAAGGAGACCGACGGGTCGCCGGCCTCCATCCTGGCAACGCGCGATTGGCTCGAATGGATCCGCCTGGCCAGTTGTGTCTGGGTGAGCTTTCGGCGACGTCGCCAGTCGCGCAAACCCACAGCCAGCCGCACCTTGAGCTCGACGTACGCAGCCTCTCCAGCGCTCAGCCCGAGAAACTCTCGGGCCGTTCCAACCTTCCAACCTCTGGCCTCTAGGCGTCGTCGCTTCTCTTCACGCACGGTCATACTCCCTCAGTCTGCGGATGCATGCGTCAATGACGGGCTTCGGCGTCGTCCGGGTTGTCTTGCGGAAGACCGCCAGAATCACAACGGCGTCGGCATCGGCGCGGTACACGATCCTCCAATCAGCTTCGGCGTCTCGAACTCGCAATTCGTGACAGCGCGCACCCACAACCGGCATCGGCCTCGAGTGCGGCATCGCCAACGCCTGGCCCTTCTGCAGCAACCGGACGAAATAGCCGGCCTCGATCCTGGCCACCTCCGAGAACGGCGGCGTCTTGACTTCTCCGTGAAGCCAGACGAGCGGCTTGTCGCTCGGGCTCACGACATGAATCGTATGTCAGATCCGACATATCGTCAAGAAAGACCGCATGGCGCCGCCGCGCGGGATCGCCGCGCGTGACGGTCGTGCCAATGGCGCTCGAGCGGCTTCTCGCGCCCGCGACCGTCGCCCTCATCGGGGCGTCCGGCACCCCCGGCAAGTGGGGCTACATGATGATGCGGACGCTCCTCGACGGCGGCTTCGGCGGGCAGATCGCCGCCGTCAACGGCCGGGGCGGCGAGGTCCAGGGCCACCCCGCGTACCCGACGGTAGCCGATCTTCCGTGGGCCCCCGACGTCGCGCTGGTCACCGTCGGCCGCGAGGCGTGCGTGGACGCGGTCGAGGCGCTCGCCGCGCGGGGGTGCCGCCACGCGGTCCTCTACGCCGCCGGCTTCGCGGAGCTGGGCGCGGAGGGCGCGCGCCTTCAGGACCGGATGGTGGCAGCGGCCCGGGCGGCCGGCATGCGGCTCCTCGGCCCGAACTGCATGAGCCTCTTCGCCGCGCGGAGCCGGCTGAACCTGACCGGTATCCCGGACCTCCGCCCGGGACGGCTTGCCTTCGTGTCCCAGAGCGGCAACCTCGTCTACGACCTGGTCGAGCACGGGCGCCGGAGCGGCCTCGGGCTGTCTCTCTTCCTGAGCCTCGGCAACCAGGCCGACCTCGGCTTCGAGGACGTGCTGGACGCCGTCCTCGCGGATCCCGATACCGGCGCCGCGGCGCTCTACGTCGAGGCGGTCCGGCCGGGCCGCGGCCGGGCATTCCTCGAGGCCGTCCATCGCCTGGCGCGCGCCAAGCCCGTGGTCGCGCTCATCGGCGGGCGGACGGACACGGGCCGCCGCGCCTCGGCGTCCCACACCGCGGCGCTTCTGTCCGACGTCCGCGAGCTGCGGGGGCTTCTCCGCCAGGCCGGCGCGATCGAGGTGACGCGGCTCGACGAGCTCTTCCCGGTCGCCGACGC
Source organism: uncultured Candidatus Rokubacteria bacterium (assembly GCA_963812945.1). Taxonomy (GTDB): domain Bacteria; phylum Methylomirabilota; class Methylomirabilia; order Rokubacteriales; family DASRDR01; genus DASRDR01. Next base: position 2,842,798 of record CAWEXD010000008.1, read on the forward strand.
GCTCTTGAAGTCTCCGCCCCCGCCCGTGCCGACGGTCGCGCTCTGCGGCGGCGGGGGCGGCCATGCGACCGTCGGGAGCGACGCCCTCGAGGTCCGCGGGATCGCGCTCCCGCCGCCCGCGCCGGAGACCCAGCAGGCGCTCCGGGCGATCTTCCCGCCGATGGCGTCCGTGCGGAACCCGATCGACTGGACGGGCGCCTCCGACCGGAGCTTCTGGGCCTACCGGGACGCGGCGCGGCTCCTCCTCGGGGATCCCGCGATCGGCGGCCTCATCCTGTTCGGCCACTTCGGCGGATATCTGACGGACCTCGAGACGCCGGCCAACAACTACCGGGACGTCGCCGTCGCCCTCGGCCAGCTCCAGCGGGAGACGCGGAAACCGATTCTCCTCCACTCGATCTACGCGCTCCAGCCGCGCGAGGCCTTCGAGGCGCTGCGGGACGCGGGGATCCCCCTCTTCGAGTCGCTGGAGATCGCCGCCGCCGCGTATCGCGCGCTCGTCGAGCGCGCCCGCGAGCTCGATCCCCTGCCGGCGCCGGCCGCGGCCGTGGACGAGCGGCTCGCGCCCTACGCCGCGCGCGCCCGGGCCGAGGGACGCCAGGCCCTCCTCGAGCCCGAGGCCTGGGACTGGCTCGAGAGCCTCGGCATCCCGGTCGGGGCCCGCTGCTGGGCGCGGACAGCCGAGGACGCCGTCGCCTTCGCCGCCGCCCAGGCCGGGCCCGTGGCCATGAAGCTCGTGTCCGCCGCCATCCTCCACAAGTCCGACGTCGGCGGCGTCCGGCTCGACGTGGACGGCGCCGCGGCGGTCCGGACGGCGTTCGCGGAACTCGAGGCGGCGGCCCAATCCCGAGGCGCCGACTTCCGCGGCGCGCTGGTCGCCCCCATGGCCGGGCCAGGCGTCGACGTCGTCCTCGGCGTCGCGCGCTCGGAGCTGGGCGGCCACGTGCTGCTCGCGGGCTCGGGCGGCACCGCGGTCGAGGCGCTCGACGACGCGAGCGTCCGTCCGATCCCCCTCACCGCGGGCGACGCGGCGGCGATGCTCGCCGAGACGCGCGTCGCGCGCGTCCTGGCCCGGCCCCGCGGCCTGCCCCCGCCCCCGCTCGCGCCGCTCCACGACCTCATGGTCCGCCTTGCGGCGGGTTGCGCCGGCTCGAGGGAGCTCCAGGCGATCGATCTGAACCCCGTCCGGGCGAGCGCGGACGGCGTCCGCGTCCTGGACGCCCGCGTGCTCCTGGTGTCCTGAGGCGCCACATGGACTTCACCCCGTCCCCCCGGCTCGTGGAAATCCAGACCCGCGCGCGCGCCTTCGTGGAGTCGGTCCTGGAGCCCCTCGAGGTGGTCTGCGATTCGGGTGACGGGCTCCCCCCGGACGTCGAGGTCCGGCGCGCGCGGCGGCCCGGGAGAGCGGGCTCTTCGCGCCGAACATGCCGGCGGAGTGGGGCGGGGCGGGCCTGGACGTCCTCGAGCAGGTCGCGCTGGAAGAGGAGCTCGGGCGCGCGACCAACTGCCTCTGGGCGATCATGTGGCGGCCGGCGAACGTCCTGGTCCACTGCACGGACGCCCAGCGGGCGCGCTACCTCCTGCCCTACATCCGCGGGGAGTTCCGGGGCTGCTACGCGGTGACCGAGCCGGGCGCGGGCTCGGACACGAGCCGCCTCGCCACCGAGGCGCGGCCGGATGGGGACGGGTTCGTCATCTCCGGCGAGAAGTGGTTCGCCACCGGCGGCGACGTCGCGCGGTTCTTCATGGTCGTGGCCGACGTGGTCGACGGGGCGCGGCGCCGCCCGACGATCTTCCTGGTGGACCGCGACGCGCCCGGCTTCACCGTCGGCCGGACCCCGCGCTTCACCCACAGCGTCGTCTACAGCCACCCCGAGATCCGCCTCGCGGACGTCCGCGTGGGGCCGGACGCCGTCCTCGGCGGGGTCGGCCTCGGCATGGAGCTGACCAAGGACTGGTTCCGCGACGAGCGGCTCATGATCGCCGCGCGGTGCCTCGGCGCCGCGCAGCGCGCCCTCGAGCTCGCCCAGGCCTGGGCGCTCGAGCGTCACGCCTCCGGCCGCCCGCTCGCCGAGCACCAGGCGGTCCAGTGGATGCTGGCCGACTCCGCCTGCGAGCTGGCCGCGGCGCGCGCGCTCACCCACAAGGTCGCCTGGGAGGTCCGCGAGGGCGCCGATCCGAAGGTCGCCCACGCCCGGGCCTCGATGGTGAAGCTCCACGCCTCGGAGATGGCCGGCCGGGTCACCGACCGCGCCGTCCAGATCTTCGGCGGGCGCGGCTACCTCCGCGACAACCCGGTGGAGCGCCTCTGGCGCGACACGCGCGTCGACCGCATCTGGGAAGGGACCAGCGAGATCCAGCGCCTCATCATCGCCCGCGGCCTCGCCAAGCGCGGCGTCGAGCTCCTGACCCGGTGAGCCGTCTCCCTGAATCGTCCCAGCGTGCACGAGTCACGGCACCTGTGGTTCCCCGCTGTGACCAGCTAACCTCGGGCTTGAGCGGACGATGCTCCGTGCCGCTCAACGCGGACGTTGGGCCGACACTATCCGAGGGTGACGCGGGCGGAGTAGATGGGGTCGCGAGCGTGAACCTTCTTGAAGTGAAGGCTCGGGTGTCCGGGGTTGTCGCGGAACAGCCGGTACGCCTTCTGAGCGAGATTTCGGATTTCTGCTGGCAGCTCGCGATACGCCGCCCAGAAACGCGGCGTCGCGCGCGATCTCACAGCTTGTCGGGGTCGAGCTCCGTCGCTCGGCCGGCCGCGCGCTCAGCCCGAGTCTCGGCCGCTAGTTTGCTCAGGGCGTCCTGTGAGGTTGAGAACTGGCGCGCCCAATGCTCCTCGTCGCGAATCTCATCGAGCAGCCACTGGGCAATCCGCTCCTGTTCGTCGGCAGGTAGCGCCGCAAGCTTCGCGATGGCATCGTCGAGTGCTCGGGTCACGGGACGTAGTATACCCGTGCGGGCGCGCCTCACGACCGCATGCTGCTCGAGCTCGGTCTCGGGCTCGCTAGCGAGGTCGGCGAGGTCGCCGGGGTGCTCACGCGCTGGCTGCGGGACGGCGAGCTCGAGCGCGACCGGCTGGCCGACGAGCTGGGCGACGTGGCGTACTACTGGGCGCGGCTCTCCGTCATCACCGGAGTGGCGCCCTCCGCGCTGCTCGCGCGCAGCCGGGCGCACGTCGAATGGCGGCAGGCCGGCCGCCCGGCGGGCGGGCCGGCGCCCGGCGCCGCCGCGATGACGCTCGAGGACTACGCGGCGTGGGCGGTCGGCGCAGACCGGGCCGAGCTGGCGGATCGGCCCGACGACCGGTCGCTGTGCGACGCCGGCCTCGCCATGGCCGGGGACGCCGGCGAGGTCGTCGAGTGCCTCCGGCGGCTCGTGCGGGAGGGCGCTCGGGAGCGCGACCGCCTGGCCGGGGAGCTGGGCGACGTCTGGCGCTACTGGTCGCGCCTCGGCGCCACCACCGGCGTCACCCCCGGCGAGCTCCTGGCGCGAAGCCGGATCAAGATCGAGGGGCGCCTGGTCGCGGCAGGCCAGCTGAAGGGTGCCTCTGGGGAATCGAGGACAGCCCGGTGACATACGAGACCATCCGGCTCGAGACCGAAGGCGCGGTGGCGCGGCTGATCCTCGACCGGCCGGCCGTGCTGAACGCGATCAACCGGGCGATGATCCGCGAGATCCACGACGCGCTCGACCGGGTCGTGGCGGACGACGCGGTCCGCGTCCTCGTGGTCCAGGGAGCGGGCCGCGCCTTTTCCGCCGGCTTCGACCTCAAGGAGTCGGCCGCCGAGCCGATCCGGGGCGTCGCCGCCTGGCGCGAGGTGCTGAAGCGCGACCTCGACATGACGATGCGCTTCTGGCGGCTCCCGAAGCCCACGATCGCCGCCGTCCACGGCTACTGCCTGGCCGGGGCGTGCGAGCTGGCCGTGGCCTGCGACATCACGATCGCCGCCGACGACGCGATGTTCGGGGAGCCCGAGCTCCGGTTCGGGAGCGGGATCGTCACCCTGATCCTGCCGTGGGTCGTGGGCCCGAAGCGCGCGAAGGAGATCCTGCTGACGGGCAACGACCGGCTCTCGGCCGCCGAGGCGCACGCGATGGGGCTCGTGAACCGCGTCGTCCCGCGGGCGGATCTGGAAGCCGAGGCGCTCCGGGTCGCCCGGACCATCGCGGTGATGGACGCGGGGGCCGTGCGGCTCACCAAGGAGGCCATCAACCGCGCCGTCGACATCATGGGGCTCCCCCAGGCGCTCGAAGCCGGTATCGACCTCGCCGTCCAGGTGGAGACGCTCGACACGCCCGAGCGCCGCGAGTTCGACACGATCCGCCGGCGGGACGGGCTGAAGGCCGCGCTGGTCTGGCGGGACGCGCGCTTCACCGGGCAACCCTAGCAAGGACCCGCGCCCGTCGGTCGCGCCGCGTTCCGCCGTCCCGCGTGGTACTTCGCCGCCTCACGATCGGCGCCCGCGCGAATCGGGAACACGATGCGGGTAGAATTCGAAGCAGGTGGACTCACATCCCATGGCCCGCAAGCTGGCCGCCATCCTGAGTGCCGACGTCGAGGGTTACAGCCGTCTCATGGGGGACGACGAGGCGGCGACCGTACGCACGATCACCGAATACCGCGCGACGATCGCCTCCGCCGTGGCCCGGCACGGCGGCCGCGTGGTGGACGACCCTGGTGACAACGTGCTGGCCGAGTTCTCGAGCGTCGTGGACGCGGTCCAATGCGCCGTCGAGGTCCAGCAGGAGCTCCGTCGCCGGAACGCCGCCCTGCCGGATTCCCGCCGGATGCAGTTCCGGATGGGCATCAACCTGGGCGACGTGATCCACGAGGGTCCGCGGCTCTACGGGGACGGTGTCAACATTGCTGCCCGCCTCGAGGGTCTCGCCGAGGGCGGCGGCATCTGTCTCTCGGGCGCGGCCTACGATCAGGTCGAGGGGAAGCTCCCGTTCAGCTACGACTTTCTGGGCGAGCACGCCGTGAAGAACATCGCCCGAGGCGTGCGCGTGTACCGGCTCCGACTCGATTCCCCCGCCTCGCCGGCGCGGTCATCCGCCGCGCGACGCGGCGACCGGCGGCGGCCGCTCGCCGTCGCGGGGGCGATCGCGCTCCTGGTGGTCGCCGGCGCCGGTGCGTGGACCGCCTGGCGCTGGCTCCGCGCGCCCGCGCCGGCCGGGCTGGCCCTGCCCGACAAGCCGTCGATCGCCGTGCTGCCGTTCGCGAACCTGAGCCATGACCCCGCGCAGGAGTACTTCAGCGACGGGGTGACCGAGGATCTCATCACCGGTCTCTCGAAGGTCTCGGGACTCTTCGTCATCGCCCGGAACTCCGCGTTCACCTACAAGGGCAAAGCGGTGAAGGTCGGCGACGTCGGTCGGGACCTCGGCGTGCGCTACGTGCTGGAGGGCAGCATCCAGCGCGCCGGTAGCCGCGTTCGGATCACCGCCCAGCTCATCGACGCCGCCACCGGGTACCACCTTTGGGCCGACCGCTACGACCGGGAGGTCCGCGACATCTTTGCCCTCCAGGACGAGGTGACCCAGCAGATCGTCCGCACCCTTGCGGTAAAGCTCACCGAGGGCGAGCAGGGACGGATCGCCCGGGCGCCTACCGGAAACCTGGAGGCCTACGATCTCGTCCTCCGGGGGCGGGACGAGCACCGGCGCACGACGCGCGAGAGCAACGCGGAGGCGCGCCGGCTCTTCGTGAAGGCCCTGGACCTGGATCCGGCGTTTGCGCCCGCCTACGTGGGCCTGAGCTGGGCCCATCTGCAGAGCTGGCAACTCCTGTGGAGCACCGGCCCGGAGGGCCTCGAGCGGGCCCAGGAGCTGGCGGAACGCGCCATCGCGCTGGACGACAGCCTGGCCAACGGCCACAGCCTGCTCGCCCAGATCTACCTGTGGAGGAAGGAGCACGACCGCGCGATCGCTCGGGCGGAGCGCGCGGTGGCGCTCGCCCCCAACGACGCCGACGGGTACGAGACGCTCGCCGAGGTGCTGGCGTGGGCGGGCCGGCCCGAAGACAGCCTGAGAGTCATCCGCCAGGCCATGCGCCTGAATCCGCACTATCCATTCTTCTACCTGTGGACCCTCGGCCACGCCTCCTACATGACGAGGCAAACCGACGCTGCCGCTGACGCCTTCCGCAAGATCGTGCAGGAGAACCCCAATTTCCTTCCCGCTCATGCCTACCGTGCCGCGCTCTTCGCCGAGATGGGGCGCGATGAAGAGGCGCGGGCGGCATGGAGGCAGGCGCTGCAGCTGAGCCCCGGGGCCTCCCTGGCCAGTATCCGGCAGCGTCTCCCCTATCGGCGGCCGGCCGATCTCGACCGGTTTCTCGAAGCGACCCGCCGGGCCGGGCTCCAGTAGCGCAGGGTGCGATCGATCGGATCCCCTCAGCGCGGCCCGCGCTCGCTCTTGCGGTCGCGCGGCTCTTCCCGCCGCTCCTTCCCCGGCTGGTCGGCGCTCCCGGGCTGCCCGGGCCGCTCGACGACGGGCACCGCGGGCGGCCGCCGGGCTTCGCCCGGTGCCTGGACCGCCGGCGGACGGGAACGGTTCGCGACGGGCGCGTCCCGCTGGACCTGGACCGGGGCGGGCGCGGGCCCGCGCTCGATCTGGGGCCGCCGCGGGGCAGGCCTTTCCCGCGTCTTCGGAGACTCCTGCGGGCCGCGCGGAGGCCGCGGCACCTCTCGCGCCGGCGACACGTCCCGGCGTGGATCCTGACGCGGCGTCGAGACCGTCGGGCCCTCGGGCCGCGACGCCAGCGCGGGAATCTGCCGCGTCACGCTGGGCAAGGCCGCTGGCTGGCTCGGAGACTCGAGCCGAGGCGCCGGTGAGACGCGCCGCTCGGATCGATCGTGACGAGCCCCGTCCGTCGATTCCCCGGAGTCAGGCGTCCGCCTGCCACGACCCGGGCGATCGAGCGCGTCGTCCGCTTCGCGCATCTCGCTGGAGGCGCCCGATCCACCGGGCGACCTCCGAAGCAGCGGCGGCGTCCGTCGATGATCCAGCTGGTCGACGCCCCGCACGCGCGGCGATCGGCGCTCCCGCACGACCTCCGGCGGGGTGGCGCGCTCGGGCACCCGCGCGCGCGGAACGGTCACGGCCGGAGTCGGCGTGCTGTCGAACCCCGCCGCGCGAAGCCGCGGCGACACGTCGGCGGGCGGGCGGACCGCGACCACGCGCCGCCGCTCGGGCCCGCGCGGCTTGACGGCGTGGCCGGTCGGCACGAGGCTCGCCGCCGTGGGCCTGATCGCGAGGGCGCCGCGCGCGGGCCGGAGGCCCGTCACGTCGGCGCCCGCCAGGCGCGCCGCGGCCGCCGGGCCGCGGCCGAAGCGCTCCCCCGGAACCGTGACGACCGCGTGCCGGACGTCGGTGTTCCGGTAACCCTTGATGCTCGTCACGTTCACTACCGTCGTGTGGTGGACCACGACCTTGTTGACGACGCGCGGGCCGCCCCAGCCGCCCCACCACGGCCGGCCCGCGAAGCGCGCCCCGCCCCACCACGGCACGCACGGCTCGCCCCAGCCGAGCGCCACCCAGCTGATCGGCCGGATCACGGTCACGCTCGGCGGGTCCAGGAACGCCACGAGGGCCGGCGCGTAGTACACCGGCGCCGCGATCGGCCCCGGCGTCCACGCCCAATAGCCGCCGACGTGGACCCAGCGGCCGTAGTGATACGGCGCCCAGCCCCACGGCGCATCGTCCACCCAGGTCCACTCGAAGTAGGGGTCCCAGATCCATCGGCCGGTGCTGTACGGCGCCCAGCCGGCGGGCACCACGGCCGGCACCCAGACCCACCCGTACTCGGGCACCGTGCGCCAGGTGCCGTGCTGGTCCAGGTCGCTCACGCCGTAGGCGCCGGGCGCCACGTAGCGCACGCTCGTCGCGCCGAGGAGCGAGTCGGTGCGCTCCCGGTTCCAGCGGTCCCACTCGGTCAGCCCCGGCGCCGCCGCGAGCTCCAGTCGAGGGGCCGCGCCGCCCGAGACCACCCCCTGCTCGTTCGCGGCGAGCAGCCTCCGAGTCCCGTCCTCGAGCGTGAGCGTGGCACCCGCGCCGCGGTACGCGACGAAGGCCGTCCGGTCCGGCCCGACCTCGACGCGGAAGTAGCCGGAGTGCTCGATCGACAGGACCCCGCCGGGCGTGTTGACGTCGATCGCGTGGCCGGGAGTCAGCTCCCGGACGTCGAGCGCCATCGTGCCCGACGGCGCGCTGAGCTGGAGGTAGTTGGGCTCGAGGCCGTCGAGCCCGATCTCGGCCCCGCCCTGACCGCCGCTCGCGCGAACGAAGGCGCGCGCGCCGACCTGAAGCTCCAGGGTGCCGCCGGGCGCCGCGTAGAGCCGGTCTCCCGGCGCCAGCGGCGTGTTCACCTGCGCCGGGCCCCACTCCGGCGCCCCGGCCCGCGAGAACGAGATCTCGCCGTGGGTGTAGGCGAGACGGGGCGGCGTGCGGTCGAGATCGGGGGCCTCGTCGGCGACCGCCTCCGACGAGAGCTGACGCCACATTCCGGGGCCAACGCCCGGCAGTGTCAGCATGGCCGTCACCATCGCGGCAATCGTCGTGGTCTTCATGTCCCGTTCGACGACGTGCCGGGTCACCTCTTCACACGCGCCCGGCGACGCCCTGTCACGCCCGAATGCGTGGGCGCGCCTGCCCGTCTAACCGGGGCAGTCGAGCGAATTCAAGGAGGCGCCCATGAGCGCGAGCTCCTCCGAGCGTGTGGTGCCGGCATGACGCGGACCGTGGCCGTGACGCTGCTCCTTGGTCTGGCCGCGGCTGGACTGGCCGGCTGCTATGTCGTGTCGCCGGCATACCCTCCGGGGTATTCCTCGCCTCCGCCGTACGCTCCGCCGCCGGGAGCCTCGGCGCCCAGCGCGCCCCGCCCGGGGGCGGCGCCGGCGCCGCCCCCGCCATCGAGCGCCAGCCCGAGCGCACCGCGAGGATCCGCGCAGAACTGCCAGACCATCACGGTGGAGGGCCACTCCGAGACCATCGTGAGGCAGAACGGGCAGCGCGAGACCGTCTGGGTCCCGACGCACCAGCAGCATGTCTGCCAGTAGGAGACCGGCGCGGACGCGTCTCGCGCCGGCGGCGCTGCTCCTGAGCCTCGTCGCCGTGGCCCTCGCCGGCTGCTGGGTCGTACCGGCGCCGCCGCCCTCCGCGGGCCTCCCCCCGCCCCCGCCACCGTTCGTGACCGGCACGCCGCAGTGCGGATGGGCGTACGGTCCCGGCTGGTACGGCTGGGGGTGGTACGGGAACTGCTGAGGTCGCGCTCCCGCGGCTGCCCGTCCTCCCGCGGCCCCGGCCGGGGCCAGGTCTCCCCCGTGATAGTTGTAAATGTCTCGATTGAGAGTACACTGGCCCCGGGAGGATCGAGACGATGCCGAAGCCCCGCGCCAGGGCGAGAGCGGTCCGCCGTCCCGCGGCGGACGCCACTCGCAGGCTCCCGCCACGCCCCGCTCCCGGCGGCGCCGCCGGGCCCGCGAGTGAGCGTGCCCTCACGTTCCGCGGTCTCGTCGCCGGGGAGGCGGCCACCACCCGGAAGATCGACGTCATCCGGCGCGGCGTGCGGGCGCGCGTCGTCGACGACATGGTGGAGTACCTCGACGTCCCGAAGAGCGCCGTCTTCACCCTGCTCCATGCCCCGGAGAGCACGGCCCACCGGCTGATCCGGGACGACCGGTCGCTCGATTCCGCGGCCTCCGAGCGCGTGGTGCGGATCGCCGACGCCGTGCGCCTCACGGAGGCGACCTTCGGCGGGCGGGACGCGGCGACGCGGTGGCTCAAGACGCCGAACCTCGCGCTGGCCGGGGCCACCCCCCTGTCGATGCTCGACACCGAGCCCGGCGCGCACGAGGTCCGGCGCGTCCTGTCGTCGATCAGCCACGGCGGCGCGTTCTAGGTGGCGAGCGCCGTCGTCTGGCGCATCGCCCGGCGCCGGTACGCGCTGGACCGAACGGGGGCCGGCGCCCGGGAGAGCGGCGGCCGCTGGAACCACCCGGGTACCGCGGTCATCTACGCGGGCCGCACGGTGGGAATCGCGGCGCTGGAGAGGTTCGTGCACGTCGCCGGCGTCGTGCCATCCGACCTGGTCCTGGTGCGGATCGAGCTGCCCGAGCGATGCTCCGTCGAGGAGCCGGCGCTCGGCGATCTGCCTCCGGACTGGAGTGCCGTCCCCATCGGGCCAGGGAGCATGGAGTTCGGGACGGCATGGGCACGCGAAGCGCGCTCCCTCGTCCTCCACATCCCCTCCGCGGTGGTCCCGGAGGAGGGCAACGCGATGCTGAATCCGCGCCACCCGGAGTTCGAGGCGGTGCGGATGTCGATCCGGCGAGACTTTCACTACGATCCTCGCCTGTACGTCCCCCGCACCGGGAGGTCGACCGGACGCCCTCGGTGACGGGGGTGACGGGGCGGTGACGGCGGGCCCGGGCGCAGGAGGCCGACGCGCGCCGTCCCGGCCGGAGAGCGTGGTTCCAAACCAGGACAGGGGGCTGGTTGACCTTCCCTGCCCCCCCGACTAGGCTTGGCCCGCTGTCCAACCCAGTCGCCGACCCGGTCGGCTGGAGGCCCCGATATGCAGTGTCTCGGGTGCCATACGGACAATCCAGGGAACGAACCGTGAGTGAGGCCGGGACGCCCTTCGGCGTGGCCGTCGCCCGGCTCGCCGCTGCCGCGCCCGACCGCCCCGCCATCACCCACGAGGACCGCACGGTCACCCGCGGGGAGCTGGAGCGGCGGACCAACCGGCTCGCGCGAGCCTACGCGCGCCTCGGGGTGCGCCCCGACTGCTTCGTCACGATCGCGCTGCCGAACGGCATCGCGTTCTTCGAGGCGGCCATCGCCGCCTGGAAGCTGGGCGCCACGCCCCAGCCCATCTCGGCCCGGCTGCCGGCCTCGGAGCGCCGCGCGATCCTGGAGCTCGCCGCCCCCGCCCTGGTGGTCGGCGTGGACCCGTCGGAGGTCCCCGGCTGGCGGACCGTGCCGGCCGGGTTCGAGCCGGAGGCGACGCTGGCAGACGACGCGCTGCCGCCGATGGTGCCGGCCTCGTGGAAGGCCACGACCTCGGGGGGCAGCACCGGGCGCCCCAAGCTGATCGTCGCCACCCAGCCCGGCGTCCGGGAGACGATCGCCGGCACCTTTCGCAGGACCCCGAGGGTGCCCGAGGGCGTGGCGCTCGTCACCGGACCGCTCTCCCACAACGCGCCCTTCACCAGTGCCTGCACGGGTCTCCTGATGGGCGAGCATCAGGTGGTGATGACACGATTCGACGCGGCGCGGGCTCTCGAGCTGATCGAGCGCTACCAGGTGGACTGGATGTACGCGGTCCCGACGATGATGCTCCGCATCTGGCGGCTGCCGGAGGCGGAGCGCCGCGCGCGCGATCTCTCCTCCTTGCGCACCGTGCTCCACATGGCGGCGCCGTGTCCCCCGTGGCTCAAGCAGGCGTGGATCGACTGGCTCGGTCCGGACCGGATCTGGGAGGTGTACGCCGGCACGGAGGCCCAGGCCCTCACGCTGATCAGTGGCCACGAGTGGCTGACGCATCGGGGGTCGGTCGGCCGACCTGTGATCGGCGAGATCCGCGTCCGCGACGCCGAGGGCGACGCGTGTCCGCCGGGCGAAGTCGGGGAGGTCTGGATGAGGCGAGGCGAGGGCGCGCCGCCTCCCTACCGGTACATCGGCGCCGAGGCGAAGGCCCGTGACGGATGGGAGTCGCTCGGCGACATGGGCTGGATGGACGGCGAGGGCTACCTCTATCTCACCGACCGCGACACGGACATGGTTCTGGTAGGCGGGGCGAACGTCTATCCGGCCGAGGTCGAGGCAGCCCTTGAGGAGCATCCCCGGGTTCGCGGAAGCTGCGTGATCGGGCTGCCCGATGAGGACCTCGGCAATGTCGTCCACGCCATCGTCCAGGTGGACGGGGACGTTGGCGACGCCGAGCTGCTGACTCATCTGCGAGACCGGCTGGCCCCCTACAAGCTGCCCCGGAGCTTCGAGCGAGTGACCGAGCCCCTGCGGGACGAGGCGGGCAAGGTTCGCCGCCCGGCCTTGCGGGCCGCGCGCGTGGGAAGGGTGACGCGTCGTGAGACCACCGCGTCACGCATCAACCGGCCGAACGGCCGGTAGGCCGGTTGGAGTCGACTCGCATGCCGATCGGGGGACGTCTGGCCCGCACCGCGAGAGGAGGGCACGAGCCGTGGCGCTCAAACCGAATACGACCCTGGTGACCGCCGGCCGCGACCGCGGGGTGAGCTTCGATTTCGTCAATCCCCCTCTGGTGCGTGGTTCGACCGTCTTGCACGACTCGATCGAAGGGATCCGCGAGGGTCTGCGCCGACGCGACGCCGGTCAGGATCGGCCCGCCGTCTATGGCATCTACGGCACGCCGACGCACCATGCCTTCTATGATGCCCTGACTGAGCTGGAAGGCGGCCACGCGAGCTGGGCCCTGCCCTCGGGCAAGACCGCGTGTACGGTGGCGATCCTGGGCTACGTGCAGCAGGGCGATCATGTGCTCCTGCCGGACTCGGTGTACGGGCCGACACGGCACTTCTGCCTCACCACGCTGCCACGCTACGGCGTGGATACCACGTTCTACGATCCCCGCACGGGCGTCGAGATTGAGCGGCTCTTTCGCCCGGCCACGCGCGTTCTGTTCCTCGAGTCACCGGGCTCGCTGACCTTCGAGATGCAGGACGTCCCGCTGCTGGCGTCCATCGCGCGCCGCCATGACGCGATCTCGGTGATCGACAACACCTGGGCGACGCCGCTCTATTTCCAACCGCTCAAGCACGGGGTCGACGTGTCCGTGCACGCGGTCACGAAGTACATCGGAGGCCACTCGGATCTCATGATGGGCACGGTGACGTGCAACGCCCGGGCGTGGCCGCCGATGCGTCAGGCCATTCATCAGTTCGGACTGACCACGAGCCCCGACGACTGCTGGCTCGCGCTCCGCGGCCTACGCTCGATGGGGGCCCGGCTGACCCAGCACCGCGCCACCGCCGAACGGCTCATCGAATGGCTGAGGGCACAGCCCGAGGTCGAGCGCATGCTCTACCCCGCGCTACCGGACGACCCAGGCCATGCCCTGTGGAAGCGCGACATGACCGGGGCGTCGGGCCTGTTCGGCGTCGCGCTCAAACCCATGGACGAGCGCGGGGTCCTCAGCCTGATCGACGGGCTACGACTCTTCGGCCGGGGTGGGTCCTGGGGCGGCTTCGAGAGCCTCATCTGGACGTCGAGACCAGAGCGCACGGTCGCACCGTTGCCGTGTGCCGGACCTCTGGTCCGCATCTCCGCGGGTCTGGAGGATGCGACCGATCTGATCGACGACCTCCGGGACGGATTCGAACGCATGCGCGCATACGGAACGCCGGGTGCGTAGCGGAGCCGAGCTGATGCCAGTAGACCTCAGACCACGGAGGGTGCGATGCGATACGGATTGATCTCCGGCGACAACCACATCGACCTGACCTACTGCCCGCCCGATCTCTGGTCGTCCCAGGCGCCGGCCAAGTGGCGGCTCCTCGTGCCCCGCGTGGAAGAGCTGGAAGACGGCTGCCACTGGTTCGTGGAGGGGCACGACCAGGGGATGTGGAACGGGGTGGGGCCGCGGTTCCTGAAGTACGAGCGAGGGATCTTCGGGCACATCGACGAGATGAAGGACAGCGGCTTCACGTGGGACTATCGCCCGGGCGCCCAGCCCCGGCCGACCACGCCCGAGCTGCGGCTCGCCGACATGGATCGCGACGGGGTCGACGCCGAGATCATCTATGGCTGCCTCATGATCAACGAGCTCATCGTCAGCGCTGACCTTCGCGTCTGGACCAACCAGGTCTACAACGACTGGGCCGCGGACTTCGCCAGGCGCAGCGACCCCGACCGGACCTTTCCCCTCGCCATCATCCCGAACACCGACCCGCTCGTGGCCGCCGCCGAGGTGCGGCGCTGCGCCAAGCTCGGGCTCCGGGGCGGGGATCTCGCGTTCAAGCGCCTGAGCGTGCCCCTCTATCACCGCGGCTGGGACCCCCTCTGGGAAGCCGCCCAGGAGTGTCGGTTCCCGATCTCGTTCCACTCCACCGGCTTCAAGGGGCTGCGGGCGCCCGACACCCCGCAGATGGAGAAGGAGTACGCGGTGCCCTGGCGCATCGTGCGGGCGAGCCTGTTCCAGCTCGACGGGATGGAGGTGCTCGTCTCCGTGATCGCCTCGGGGGCCTGCGAGCGCTATCCGGAGTTCAACTTCGTCCTCGGAGAGTCCGGCGTGACCTGGATCCCCTACGTCTTCGATCGCCTGGACACGGAGTACGAGGATCGCGGCCGGTCCCTCGGGTTCTCGCTCAAGCCCAGCGACTACTTCCGGCGCCAGGGCTACACCACCTACCAGCAGGATCAGTACCTCGAGCCCGCGATCCCCATCGTGGGCGAGGACAACATCATCTGGGGGGCCGACTACCCGCATCCGGACTGCCTCTGGCCCGACTCGCGCCGTCACCTCGAGAAGAACCTCGGCGGGCTGCCCGAGCGCGTCCGCCGGAAGATCACCCGGGAGAACGTGGCGAAGCTCTACCAGCTTCCTTCGGCGGCGCCCACCGCCTCGTGAGGTCCGGAGGAACACCCGTGCGAGTCGCGGTGGTCGCCCGCACCCGGAAGGAGGCGCCTTTCGGATGGAGCGGGACATTGCGGCCGTCAGGGTCTCGCAGGCCCGAGGCAGCATAGACGAGCCGCTCGAGGCGCACGCGAACCACGGCGGGCCACGGGCCCGTCTGGGCGCCGCGATCCTGCCTTTCTGCGCACCTGTCCGGCGTTGTGAGGTGCTAGAATCGCCGCACTAATCTAGCCGCCTGCCGGAGGACCGTGCATGGCGTCGCGCCGGAAAGCCCCATCCCGCCCCGCCCGCAGGCCCCGGACGTCGGCGGCCACGGGCCCGGCGGGAGTCCGCGCCCAGCTAGCCGCCACCACCCGGATCCTGCGCGCGCTCGCGGGCGCGCCCGGCAACCTCCAGGCCGTGCTCGACGCGGTCGCGGAGCAGGCGGCGCGGGTCTGTGGCGCGACCGATAGCGTCATCCATCGACTCGACGGCGACGGTCTTCACCCGTTGGCCCATCACGGGTCGATTGGTCTCGGGATCAAGATAGGCGACATCCTTCCGATCACGCGCGATGCCGCCGCGGGGCGTGCGGCGCTGGAGCGCCGCACCGTCCACGTCCCCGACATCGAGGCGGCGGCGGCCGAGTACCCGGGATCCTTGCAGATCAGCCGCCAGGGCGGCCTCCACCGGGCGATCCTGGCGGTGCCCCTCGTCAGCGAGGAGCGGGCGGTCGGCGTGATCGTCATCCGCCGCTCGGAGGCGCGCCCGTTCACGCCCGGGCAGATCGCCGCCCTCGAGAGCTTCGCCGACCAGGCGGCCATCGCCATCGGGCACGCGCGGCTGTTCCAGGAGGTCACCGAGGCG
This sequence comes from uncultured Candidatus Rokubacteria bacterium, assembly GCA_963812945.1. Classification (GTDB taxonomy): domain Bacteria; phylum Methylomirabilota; class Methylomirabilia; order Rokubacteriales; family DASRDR01; genus DASRDR01. Next base: position 2,858,258 of record CAWEXD010000008.1, read on the forward strand.
CTGGAGCGCGAGCGGGCGACGGGCGCCATCCTCCGGGTCATCGCGAGCTCGCCGACGACGGTCGATCCGGTCTTCGACGCCATCCTCGACAGCGCGCTTTCGCTCTGCGCCTCTCCGGTCGGGAACCTCATCCTCTTCGACGGCGAGGAATTCCGGCTGGTCGCTCAACGGGGCATGCCTGACGGGGTGGTCGAGGCGTGGAAGCAGCCGCAGCGGCATGGTCCGCACAACGGGTCCACCCGTGCCGTCACCGAGCGCCAGCCCGTCCAGATCGTGGACATGATGGCCGATCCCGCCTACCGTGAGCGCGACCCCATCCGGCTCAACTCGGTGGAGCTCCTGGGCAGCCGTACCGCACTCTTCGTGCCGATGCTCAAAGAAGGAACGCCGATCGGCGTCCTCGTGACCTGGCGCCGCGAGGTCCGGGCATTCAGCGAGAGCCAGATCCAGCTCCTGTCCACGTTTGCCGACCAGGCGGTGATCGCCCTCGAGAACGTACGGCTGTTCACGGAGCTCGGGGCGCGGAATCGCGAGCTGACCGAGGCGCTGGAGCAGCAGACCGCCACCAGCGAGGTCCTGAAGGTCATCAGCCGATCGACCTTCGATCTCCAACCGGTCCTCGACACGCTGATCGAGAATGCGACGCGGCTATGCGGGGCGGAGAGTGGCTTCATCTACCGGTTCGAGGGCGATGTCCTCCGCATCGCGGCCGACTACGCGGCCTCGACGGCGTTCAAGGAGTACTGGCGACGGCCCGAGATACGCCCCGGGCCTGGGTCCGCGTCGGGGAGAGCCACGCTCGAGCGCCGGACCGTGCACATCCACGATGTCCTGGCCGAGCCCGGGTACGAGCTGCTCGAAGCCCAGCGGATCGGCGGGTTTCGCACGGTGCTGTGCGTCCCGATGCTCAGGGAAGGCGTGGTCCTCGGAGTGATCTTCATGTGGCGGACCCGGGTCCACCCCTTCGCGGCCAAGCAGATCGGGTTCGTGGAGACCTTCGCCGACCAGGCGGTGATCGCGATCGAGAACGTCCGCCTCCTGCAGGAGCTCGAGGCCCGGAATCGCGAGCTGACCGAGTCGCTGGAGCAGCAGACGGCGACCGCGGAGATCCTGCGGGTCATTTCCGGCTCGCCGACCGACCTCCAGCCGGTCATGGATACGGTGGCCGAGAATGCCGCGCGGGTCTGCGGTGGCATCGACTCCCTCATCTTCCGCCTGGATGGGGACGTCTTGCGGCTGGTGGCCAGGTACGGCGCACTGCCGGTGGTCATGAGGGTCGGGGATACCATCGCGGCCACGCGCGATTCGGTGGCTGGCCGGGTGGTGTCCGAGCGACGGACGATTCACATCGAGGACCTGCAGGCGTTGCCCGAGACGGAGTTCCCGGACACGCGGGCACGGGCACGCGAGCGTGCCGACGCGGGGCACCGTACGTACCTGGCCACGCCGCTCCTGCGCGACGGCGTACCGCTGGGCGCCATCCTGATCCGCCGGGCGGAGATCCGACCCTTCTCCGTCAGGCAGATCGCACTCCTGGAGACCTTCGCCCACCAGGCGGTGATCGCGATTGAGAACGTGCGGCTGTTCACAGAACTCCAGGATAGGAATCGTGCGCTCACGGCGGCCCACGCGCAGGTGTCCGAGGCGCTGGAGCAGCAGACGGCGACGGCCGAGATCCTGCGGGTAATCTCCCGCTCGCCGACCGATGTCCAACCGGTGTTCGATGCAATCGCCCAGAGCGCAGTGAGATTGTGTGAGGCGGTCAACGGCGGCGTCCTTCGATTCGACGGAACGCTGATTCACCTGGCGGCCCACTACGGCTGGGATCGAGCTCTGGACACCCTGCGGCGCGTGTGGCCACGCCCCCCGGATCGTGGCATTGCCTCGGCTCGCGCGATCCTGACGGGCGCCGTCGTCCATGTCGATATCGCCCAGGACCCGGAGTTCGAGCAGACCGCTATCCTGCAGGCGGGCTTTCGCACCGTCCTGTCGGTGCCGCTGCTACGGGAGGGCCATCCGATCGGCGCGATCACCGTCACCCGTGAGGAGGGCCGGCCGTTCTCCGATACGCAGATCGCGCTCCTGCAGACCTTCGCCGACCAGGCGGTGATCGCGATCGAGAACGTGCGGCTGTTCACAGAGCTCGGGACCCGGAATCGCGAGCTGACCGAGTCGCTCGAGCAGCAGACCGCGACCGCCGACATCCTCCGGGTGATCAGCCGCTCGCCAACCGACGTCCAGCCTGTACTCGATGTGGTCGCCGAAACCGCGGCGCGCCTGTGCGAGGCCGTCGACGCCCACATCTGGCGTCGAGATGGCGACGTGCTCCGGCAGGTCTCGTCGCATGGGTCGTACCCCGTGTCGACGGAGGAGGTGCGGGGCGGACGCGGTCACGTAATGTGGCGTAGCGTTCTTGACGGACAGACCGTACACGTGCACGATCTCGCCTCGGCGGCGAAGACCGAGTTCCCTGAGAACAAGGCCGCCCAGCGAATCACGGGAACTCGAACCCTCGTGACAACACCACTGCTGAGAGAGGGAAATGCGATCGGCGCCATCCTCGTTCGACGTACTGAGGTGCGCCCCTTCTCGGAGAAGCAGATCAGGTTGCTCGAGACCTTTGCCGCCCAAGCGGTCATCGCGATCGAGAACGTGCGGCTGTTCACGGAGCTCGAGGTCCGGAACCGCGAGCTGACCGAGGCCCTGGAGCAGCAGACGGCCACCGCCGAGATCCTGCGGGCCATCTCCGGCTCGCCGACCGACGCCCAGCCGGTCTTCGAGGCAATCGCCCAGAGCGCCGCGCGGTTGTGCGAAGCAGTGAATGGCAGCGTCGTTCGCTTCGATGGACGCCTGGTCCACATGGTGGCCCAGCATGGCAACACCCCGGAGGCCGTCGAATCCAATCGGCGCGTGTTTCCCCGCCCGCCGGATCGGGGCACCGTCACCGGCCGAGCGATCCTGACGCGCGCGGTCGTCCACGTCGACATCGCCGAAGACCCCGAGTACGAGCCCAGTGCTATCGTGCAGGCAGGCTTCCGCACCGCCCTCGCCGTGCCCATGCTGCGGGACGGTGATCCGATCGGAGCGATCGTCGTCACGAGGGAGAAAGGCCGATTCTTCTCCGAGACGCAGATCGCCCTCCTCAAGACCTTCGCCGACCAGGCCGTGATCGCGATCGAGAACGTGCGGCTGTTCACGGAGCTCGAGGCCCGGAACCGCGAGCTGACCGAGGCGCTCGAGCAGCAGACGGCCACCGCCGAGATCCTGCGGGTCATCTCCAGCTCGCCGACCGACCTCCAGCCCGTGATGGACGTCGTGGCCGAAAGCGCTGCACGATTCTGCGGCGCGCCGGATGCCGCGATCTGGCGTCTTGAAGGCGAGTCCCTCCGGCTCGTCGCGATGCATGGGCCGCATCCTGGGGTCCTACCGATCGGCACAAGCATCGCCGCCAGCCCCCGGACCGTCACTGGGCGCGCGGTGCGTGATCGCAAGTCGATCCATATCGAGGACCTGCTGGCGCTGCCCGAGACGGAGTTCCCCGAGACGCTGGCCCGCTTGCAGCGCGCCAGTGCCAGTGCCCCCATTCGGACGATACTGGCCACCCCGCTCCTGCGCGAAGGCACGCCCATCGGCGTCATTTGGATGCGGCGGGGTGAGGTACAGCCCTTCACGGACAAGCAGGTCGCGCTGGCGAAGACCTTCGCCGACCAGGCCGTGATCGCCATCGAGAACGTGCGCCTGTTCACGGAGCTCGGGGCCCGGAACCGCGAGCTGACGGAAGCCCTCGAGCAGCAGACCGCCACCGCTGAGATCCTGCGGGTCATCTCCAGCTCGCCCACCGACGTCCAGCCGGTCTTCGAGGCAATCGCCCAGAGCGCCGCGCGGTTGTGCGAAGCACTGAATGGCTACGTCGTTCGCTTCGATGGACGCCTGATCCACATGGCAGCCCAGCATGGCGCCACCCCGGAGGCCGTCGAAGCCAATCGGCGCGTGTTCCCCCGCTCGCCAGATCGAGGCAGCGTCACCGGCCGAGCGATCCTGACGCGCGCTGTCGTCCACGTCGACGTCGCCGAAGACCCCGAGTACGAGCAGAGTGCGATCGTGCAGGCGGGCGTCCGCACCGTCCTAGCAGTGCCAATGCTGCGGGACGGTGATCCGATCGGAGCGATCGTCGTCACGAGGGAGGAAGGTCGATTCTTCCCCGAGACGCAGATCGCCCTCCTCAAGACCTTCGCCGACCAGGCCGTGATCGCGATCGAGAACGTGCGGTTGTTCCAGGAGCTCGAAGCGCGGAACCGCGAGCTGACCGAGGCGCTCGAGCAGCAGACGGCGACGGCGGAGATCCTGAAGGTCATCAGCCGCTCTCAGACCGACGCGCAGCCGGTGTTCGACGCCATCGCCCGCAGCGCGGTGCGGTTGTGCGACGGGACGCACTGTAACGTCACTCGTTTCGATGGAGAACTGCTCCACCAGGTGGCCGTGCACAACTTCACGCCCGAAGCCCTCGAGGCCAGCCGGCAACGTTATGGGCTGCCGCCCTCCCGCTGGCTTGCCGGGGGTCGCGCGGTTCTCGATCGAGCCGTCTGCCATATTACCGATATCGACAGTGAGCCAGAGTACGACACTGCGGTTGCGCGGGCGATGGGCGGCCGAAGCGTGTTGGCAGTGCCCATGCTCCGGGAAGGAAGTCCTATCGGCGCCATTGCCGTCGGTCGCGCGGCCCTCGGCCCCTTCTCCCCGAAGCAAATTGAGCTGCTTCAGACCTTTGCCGACCAAGCGGTGATCGCCATCGAGAACGTGCGCCTGTTCACGGAGCTCGAGGCCCGGAACCGCGAGCTGACCGAGGCGCTGGAGCAGCAGACGGCCACCGCCGAGATCCTGCGGGTCATCTCCAGCTCGCCGACGGATCTCCAGCCGGTGATGGACGTCGTGGCCTCGAGCGCCGCACGATTCTGCGGCGCGCGGGATGTCGACATCTTTCGACTGGAAGGAGAGTCCTTCAGGTTCGTCGCGAGACATGGGCTCCTGTATGCGTCAACGCCGCTCGGCGGGACCTTCGCCGTAAGCCCTCGGGCCGCAGGAGGGCGTGCGGTGCTTGATCGGAGAACGATCCATGTGGAGGACCTGCTGGCGCTGCCCGAGACGGAATTCCCTGAGACGCTGGCCCGCATGCGGCGTTCCAGTTCGCCCTTTCGGACGATGCTCGCCACGCCGCTCCTGCGCGAAGGCGTCCCCATAGGCCTCATGGTCATGCGACGGGCAGAGGTGCAGCCGTTCACGGACAAGCAGATCAAGCTGGCCGAGACTTTCGCCGATCAGGCGGTGATCGCGATCGAGAACGTGCGGCTCTTCCAGGAGCTCGAGGCCCGGAACCGCGAGGTGACCGAGGCGCTGGAGCAGCAGACGGCGACGAGCGAGATCCTGCGCGTCATCTCGAGTTCGCCCACCGACGTCCAGCCGGTGTTCGACACGATCGTCCGGAACGCGGCGCGCCTGTGCGAGGCCTCGCACAGTAACCTGTTCCGCTTCGAGGGGGAGCTCCTGGCACACGCAGCGAGCTTCGGCTTCACACCATCGGAGGTCGAGGGTGTGCGGACGGCCTTTCCGCGACGGCCGGGGCGCGAGTTCGCAGTGGGCCGGGCCGTGTTGGAGGGCCGGGTCATCCACATCCCCGATGTCACGCAGGACCCGGAATACGACATGCCTCCGCAGTCGATTCTCAACCAGCGAACGGTGCTGGCCGTACCGATGCTGCGCGAGGGAATCCCGATCGGGGCAGTGACGATCTGGCGACCGGCGGCGCGGCCATTCTCAGAGGCGCAGATCAAGCTAGTGACGACCTTCGCTGCCCAGGCCGTGATCGCGATCGAGAACGTCCGGCTGTTCAAGGAGCTCGAGGCCCGGACGGCTCAGCTCACGCGCTCGGTCGATGAGCTGCGGGCGCTCGGTGAGGTCGGACAGGCGGTCACCTCCACTCTGGACCTGGAGACCGTGCTGAACACGATCGTGTCTCGGGCGGCCCAGCTCGCAGGAGCCGACGGCGCCACGATCCACGAGTACGACGAGGCCACCAGGGAGTTCCGGATACGCGCGACCACCCACGACTACGATCCGGAGCTGGTCGAGAGCTTCCGGGCCATGCCGCTCAAAATTGGCGAGGGGCTCATCGGACGCGCCGCCGAGCGGCGGGAGCCGATGCAGGTGCTCGACGCCGTCCAGGAGGGCGCCTACCAGAGCCATCGTCGGGACATCCTGCTCCGGAAGGGCTACCGGGCGCTGCTGGCGGTGCCGCTCATCCGGGAGGATCAGGTCATCGGCGCGCTCGCGATGATCCGACGAGCACCCGGGGAGTTCCCCCCCGAGATCGTCGAGCTCCTCAAGACGTTCGCGACCCAGTCGGCGCTCGCCATCCAGAACGCCCGCCTCTTCCGCGAGGTCGAGGAGAAGGGGCGCCAGCTCGCGGTCGCCAGCCAGCACAAGTCCCAGTTCCTGGCCAACATGAGCCACGAGCTCCGGACCCCGCTCAACGCCGTCCTCGGCTACACGGAGCTGATCCTCGACGAGACCTTCGGGGACGTGCCCGAGCCGATCCGGGACAGTTTGGAACGCGCCCGGAACAGCGGCCAGCACCTCCTCGGCCTCATCAACGACGTCCTCGACCTCTCGAAGATCGAGGCCGGCCAGCTCACCCTGTCCCTCGCCGACTACGCCATGGAGGAGGTCACGCAAGCCGTCGCGACGGGCGTGGAGTCGCTCGCCGCCGAGAAGAAGCTCGCGCTGCGCGTGAGCGTGCCGCCCGACCTGCCGCCCGGCCGGGGCGACTCGCGGCGGATCGCCCAGGTGCTCCTGAACCTGGTGGGGAACGCGCTGAAGTTCACCGAGGCCGGCGAGGTCCGGGTGGCCGTGACCGTCTCGGACGGCGCCTTCGTCGTCTCGGTGGCCGACACGGGCCCCGGGATCTCCGAGGCCGATCAGGTGAAGATCTTCGAGGAGTTCCAGCAGGCGGACAGCTCCACCACCCGGAAGAAGGGCGGGACCGGCCTCGGCCTGGCGATCGCCAAGCGGATCGTGGAGCTCCACGGGGGCCGGATCTGGGTGGAGTCCACCCTCGGCCGGGGCTCGACCTTCCGGTTCGCGCTGCCGGTGCGGGTCGAGCGGCAGGTGGCGGCGCCGTGAGCAAGCGGATCCTGGTGGTGGAGGACCACGAGGAGAACCGGCGCATCCTGCGCCTGCTCCTCACCAAGGCGGGCTTCGAGCTGATCGAGGCGGAGACCGGGGAGGACGGGGTGAGGCTGGCGGAGACGGAGCGTCCCGACCTCATCCTGATGGACATCCAGCTCCCCGGCCTCGACGGCTACGAGGCGACCCGCCGGATCAAGGCGAACCCGGCGCTGCGGACCGTCCCGCTCATCGTGGTGACCTCGTACGCGCTGAGCGGCGACGACGTGAAGGCCTTCGAGGCCGGCTGCGACGCCTACGTGACCAAGCCCTTCGTCCCCCGCCAGCTCCTGGCCAAGATCCGCGAGTACCTGGGATAGAGGCGAGGGAGGCGCGCCCGTGCGAACGCCGCCCAGGATCCTCGTCGTCGACGACACGGCGGCGAACGTGCACATCCTCCAGCTCCGGCTGGCCGCCCAGGGCTACGACGTCGTGACCGCGACCGACGGCGAGGCGGCGCTGGCCGCGGCCCGGGAGGCCCGGCCGGACCTGATTCTCCTGGACGTCATGATGCCCAAGGTGGACGGGCTCGAGGTGTGCCGGCAGCTCCGGGCGGACCCCTCGTTCCCGTTCACGCCGATCATCATGGTCACGGCGAAGGCGGACCCGAAGGACGTCGTGGCGGGCCTCGAGGCGGGCGGGGACGAGTACCTGACGAAGCCCGTGGACCAGACCGCGCTGGTCGCCCGGGTCAAGTCGATGCTCAGGATCAAGGAGCTCCACGACTCGGTGGAGGCGATGGCCGTGAAGCTGGCCGAGTGGAACCGGACGCTCGAAGAGCGCGTCCAGGCCCAGGTCACCCAGCTCGACCGGCTCTCGCGGCTCAAGCGCTTCTTCTCCCCGCAGCTCGCCGAGCTGATCGTGGACGGGGGCGCCGGGGACCCGCTCCTGACGCACCGGCGGGAGGTGACCGTCGTCTTCCTCGACCTCCGCGGGTTCACGGCGTTCGCCGAGACCGCGGAGCCGGAGGAGGTCATGGGCGTCCTCCGCGAATACCACGCCGCGATGGGCGCCCTGATCGTGGCCCACGAGGGCACGCTGGAGCGCTTCGCCGGAGACGGCATGATGGTGTTCTTCAACGACCCCGTGCCGGTCCCGGACGCTCCGGAGCGGGCGGTCCGCATGGCCCTGGCGATGCGGGACCGGGTCGGGGAGCTGGGCGCCCGGTGGAAGAAGCGCGGGCACGAGCTCGACGTCGGGATCGGCATCGCCCAGGGCTTCGCCACCATCGGCGCCATCGGCTTCGAGGGGCGCCTGGACTACGGCGCGGTCGGGACGGTCACCAACCTGGCCGCGCGCCTGTGCGGCGAGGCGAAGGCCGGGGAGATCCTGGTCTCTCAGCGCCTCCTGGGGGCCGTCGAGGCGCTCGCGGAGGCGAAGCCGGTCGGGGAGCTCTCGCTCAAGGGGTTTTCGAAGCCGGTGCCCGCGTTCAACGTCGTGGGGCTCCAAGCCCCGGACGTGCGTGGTGCCGGCCGCGCGTGACCGGGCGCGGGATCGAGCGCGAGCGGATCACGATCGCGAGCGCGGGGACGGCTCGCCCTGCCGAGCGGGCCGCCGCCGCCTGGGCCCGGAATCGCCGGGTGGACGTGACGTGTCAACGGGCGGGACAGGAGGTGCTCAGGGCGTGAAGAGCGTCGGCGGGCCCGCATAGACGAGCCGGCCGTCCGCACCTACGCGCGCCGCAGGATGCAGCGCGTGTGGCTCGGCGGGCCCGGGACCCAGGATGTGGCGCACCTCGACACCGCGGGCGACCAGCGCGTCCGCGATCAGCTGCCGGTGGCAGCGCCAGGGCACGGCTTCCGCGCAGAGAATCGCCGTCGGCACCTCCCGCCCGAGCGCCATGAGCCGCCCGAGCGCTGCGCCAAAGGCCGGGGTCTCCATGTGATCGGCGTAGGCCCGGAAGCTCGGGCTCCTCCAGGCCGTGTGCGGGGAGTCCGGCCGGCCCGTGCGCCGGCCGCCGAGGTCGGCCTCGTGGTGGTATTCGAGGCCGTCGGCCCGGAGCGCCGCGGCGAGCGCCTCCCGGGCGAAGTGCGGGTGGCGCTGCGAGGCCGGATACCGCCGCACGTCGACCAGCCGGCGGATGCCGTGGATGCGGAGAAGCCCCAGGAAGGCCGCGAGCTCGCGCGTGGAATGGCCGACCGTGTGAACGACCATCGAGGCCCGACGAGCCAGGCGCGACGCTACTTCGAGGCCCGTCCCCCCGATTCGGTCACACGCGTACGCCGGCCGAGAGCTTGGCGAAGGCCTGGCGGTAGGTCGCGAAGTGGGGATCCCCAGCGAGAGCGTCGACGTGTTGCCGAACCTCCGCGGAGAGAGTAGCCGGCGCCGCCAGTGTCTCGCCCGCCCCATCCAGCCGCGCCTGCCCCAGGAGCTCCGGCCACCCGTGCTCGATCGCGCTCAACGCCACCAGCGCATCCTCCGGAATGTGATCGGCCGGTGCGATCCGGCTCGTCGCCGCCTCGGGCGCCTGGCGTCCGAGGGCGCGGCGCACCGCCGGGACGAATCCCGCCCACCGGCTCAGCTCGGGGGTGAGCGGACGCTGACGCATCGCGTAGTAGCGAACACGATTGAGGAACTTCTTCATCGATCGGGGCGTCGGGCTCTTCGAGTAGACGAGGGGGTGCCAGGTCCGGAGCGCGTCGGCGAACTCGTCCGAATCCTCCACGATCACCGGCGGGCGGGTCAGGAGCACCCATAGCCCCACCAGCGGCAAGAGCGCGAGCGGCCAGACCAGCGGCCACACCAACTTCCGCCCGGGTGCCGCCGGCACGAATCGCCCCGGCTCGTCGGAGCCGTCCTCCCCGATGCGACCATCGCCCAGCCCCGGCGCGGTGGCGCTCCCGCCCGGCGACTCCGATCCCGGAGCCGCGCGAACGATCTCTGTCGCGGGCTCCCGCGACGGCGAGGGCGCATGCCAGCCGTACCAGAACCCCGCAGCGATTACGGCGGCCACGATCAGCGCGGGCGTCCACGAGCGAAGGACGCGGCCGACCGTCTGGACCTGCTGCCAGAGGCCTCCCGTCTCGATCTCTCGCTCCGGCGCCGGTGCCACCAACCGAGCGGCCTGCTCGAGCGTCGCCGCGGGCACGGGAACTTCGATGTTGACGAGCTTCTCGAGGTACTGCTGAGCGAAGGCCGCTCGGCGCTCCCGGCTCCGGTCCGGATTGCCGTTGGCGCTGGCCGGAGCACCGGGCCGGACGACCGGTGGGTCGGTCAGCTCTTCGGCCACGTCCTTGAAGCCGAGGCCGACGCAGCGCCGCACGCGCTCGAGCTCCATGCCCATGACGACGTAGCAGTCCCCGGAGGAGACGAGGAAGTTGACCGCCTCCAGGACCTCCAGGACGTTCTCCGGACGGCACCGGTCGAGATCGTCGATCAGGATCAGCATCGTGCGCGGCTCGAGCGCGTCGGTGACGTCGCGAAACTCCCTGGCGAAGCGATGCCGGAAGCTCGTCTGGGCTTCGAGATCGCGGACGCGCGCACTCCCCGACACGCTGGCCAGGAGGCTCGCCGGGCTGACGCCGAAGCCCTTGATGCCCCGCCAAACGGACACGCCGATGCCGATCGCACCCGTGAGGCTCAGCAGAAAGGCCGTGAGCGGCGGGACGGTCGAGTCCTCACTCCGCGGGCGGGGCGGTTCCCCCTCGGATTTGGCGGGCGGAGTCGCGCCGTCCGTCTTTCCGGCGCCGGCGGTCTTCTCCCGCTCTTCCTTCGGCCCGGCCTTGTCCTTCGACGCCCCCTCGTTCAAGAGGACCGATGGAACGAGCCCCCGTACCCGTTCGGCGGCACGGCCAATGAACCACGCGCCTTCGTCCAGGCGCCTGGCCGGGTCGACCCAGAAATATCCCGCTGAGAAGGCGAAGATCGAGAGCAGCGGCAGGATGATGGGCCACTTGCGCCGCCCGCGCTGCCACAGGAGGGCCGCGCGATACTGCACGCCCTCGGGCAGCCACCACTGCGGGATGGCCTGGGCCCGGATGTTCTCGAGCAGGGCGGCGAGCAGATGCTCCTCCTTCTGGTGGTGCCAGGCGTTGAACCAGACCGGCCGGAAGCCGAACGGCCGGAGGTCGGCGCGAAGGAGGTTCATCAGGGAGCTCTTTCCGGAGCCCCACGGGCCCGTGACGGCAATCGTCAGGGGAGGCTTCGTGTTCTCGTTCCGGAGGAAGCGGGACAGCCCCAGCGCGATCGCGCCGAAGTCGAGAGGATCGGGCTCCCCGGCCTCGATGGGACGATCGGAGACCAGGACGTCCTTCACGCCGCGCTCCGTCACAACTGGCTTCGGTGGCCAGAGGGCGGGAAGAATGAGGAGCCCGGCGAAAGCCAAGCTCGCCCAGTACCAGGGCGGCAGCGCTACGCGGGGAGTGATCGGCGCCCACGTCCGGCCACCGTCCAGCGTCGTGAGGATCGTCCCCGCGCTCCCCACGACCCAGCCACGCCCGCCGTCGGCGGACATGTGCGCCGCTCGGAGCGACTCGCGGGTGCCGCTCGGCTGGGACTGCCACGCCGCGCCCCCGTCCTCGGTCCGCAGGACCGCGCCGTTCGAGCCGAGAGCCCAGCCCCGCACGCCGTCCTGAGAGCTTCGGATCGCTCTGACTCCGGCTCGGCCGTCGGGGAGCTGAGCACGCCACGTGGCCCCGCCGTCCTCCGTCCGCAGGATGACTCCTGGCCCCACGATCCAGGCGCGCTGCCCATCCCCCGCCCCGTGGATGTCGAAGTAGCCAATGCTGGAGGCGAGAGCCTGGCGGCGCCACGTGGCACCCCCGTTCTCCGTCCGCAAGACGGCACCATCCGGGCCCAAGACCCAGCCCCTCAGAGCGTCCCTCGAGCCGTGAGCGGCGAGAAGCACCAACGCCGCCGTAGTGTGTACTTGCCACGTTTCCCCACCGTTCTCGGTGGACAGCACGGTCCCGTCGAGCGCCGCGACCCAGCCCCGACGACCATCCGCCGACCCGTGGACGGCACGAAGCGGGGGCCGGCTATCGCCCCATTGCGAGGGCGGCGAAATCATGCCCTGTCCCCAGGTCCTGCCGCCGTCGGTTGTGCGCCGGATCAACCCGCGGTCGCCAACCACCCACGCGCCGCGGCCATCAGGTGTGGAGTGGACGCTGGCAAGGGAGACGGGAGGGCCGCTCACCTGGCCGCGCCAGGTGACCCCATTGTCCTCGGTCCGAAGGATTGTGCCGTCGCGCGCGACTGCCCAGCCATGGCTGGCGTCGTCCGAACCGTGGGTGCTCACGAGGTCCCCCGGCTGGGTCAGGCGTCGCCACGTCGAGCCGGCGTCGTCGATCTTCAGGATGACGCCGCTATGGCCTACGGCCCAGCCCTCCAGCCCGTCGAGAGCTCCGCAGACCGCCGACAGAGAGCCCACCGGCTCCGTCGAGGGCGTGGTCCAGGTCGCCCCGGCATCCCGCGAGGTCAAGAAGGTGTCCTCACCGACAAGCCAGGTGCTCCCGTCCGACGCGGCGTAGACACCGGTCAGTCGGTGCCGGCTGCCGATGGACCGGGGCTCCCACCTGACGCCTCCGTCGGTCGTCCGTAGCACGATCCCGGCCCCGCCAACCGCCCATCCCTCGGCGCCGTCGCCACGGAAGTGCACTGCGCGCAGTGACTCCGATGTCCCGCTCTGCGCTTGAAGCCACGTGTCCCCGCCGTCCGTCGTCCGCAGGATCAGTCCGTCATCGCCGACGATCCAGGCCCGCCGGCCGTCCGGGATCACGTGCATCGCGCGTGACGGTGTACGGGCCAAGCGAGCGGAGGGACCCCATGTCGCCCCGCCATCGGTCGTCTGCAGCACGCCGCCATTCGCACCGAGGACCCACCCCAGCCGCCCGTCCGCCGTGAAGCGAACCGTCACCAGTGGAGCGGTGGTCCTGCTGGGCCTTTGCTCCCACGTCCGGCCGCCGTCGGTCGTCCGCAGGATCGTGCCCCGGGCGCCCACCACCCAGCCTCGCTCTTCATCGACGAAGTGAACGGCGTGGAGGGCGGGCGGGGGCTGAGGACGCGGAGCGGGCGGCGTCGGCCTGACTGTAGGCGGGGGCTGAGGGGCCGGTACCTGGGACGGAGTCTTGCTGGTCGAGGACTCGCCAGGATCCTCCACGGTGAGCCCCGTTGGCGCACTGGGCGGGCTCGTAGCCTCCCGCCCCACGGGCGCCTGCGTCGGGTTAGCCGACGGCGAGGGTGGCCTCGTCGGCGTCGGCGATCCGGGCGCCTCCGGTCGCAGCGGAGCCTGCGTCGGATTGGCGGCCCCCGTCGGTGCGCGAGACCCGGGCGCCCGTGGGTTCACCGGAGCCTGCGTCGGGCCCACGTTCGTCCCGCCGCCCTGGGCGACGATCACGGCGGCCTCGGCCTCGCGAGGTGAAAGCGATTCCGAGCGGATATCGGGCGGCGGGGTCGCGGATCCCTGAGCGAACGTGGCCACGGGCTGGGGGGTCCAGGTCTCCCCGCCGTCCGGGCTGTGGACGATGAAGCCGCCGCTGCCGACCGCCCAGACCTTCCGTGTCCCGGGCGCGACGGAGACCGCGTGGAGGTGGCCCGCGACCGCGGGCAGGCGCTTGAAGGCGTTCCACTCGACGGGGTAGCGCCACCACTGCCACGACAGGGGCGCGGGGTCCCGATAGGCGTCGGGACGCGGCGCCTGAACCCACGCCCCGATCGTGCTCAGCACCACGACGGCGGCCGGGATCACCAGGTATGCGGCGCGCCGGGGGAGCCCCACCCGGGGGGAGCTCGACACCTGACTCGCCGCAGACTCGACCCCAGACCTCTTGGATGCCTTGAACACGGCCACGTCTGCCTCCCGCGACTGGCGGCGGCGCCGGCACCCCGAATCTAGGGACACGCGCCTTCAGGGTCAAGGGGACGCGCAGCCGGCGACCCCCCCCCGTGCGGATAAACGCCCGACCGCAGGTGCCTATCTGATATCAAGGAAGGAGATGGCTGCCGCAGAGGCCCCGGCCCGGACGACACCGCCGCCGAAGGCCGCCGTCTCCGCGGTCGAGATGGGGGCGCGGCAGCGGGAGATCTCGGTCTCCGAGTTCTTCACCAAGAACCGCCACCTCCTCGGCTTCGACAGCCCGCGGAAGGCCCTCCTCACCTGCATCAAGGAGGCGGTCGACAACGCCCTCGACGCGGCCGAGGAGGCGGGGATCCTGCCCGACGTCCTCGTGAAGGTCGAGGTCGTGTCGACCAACGGGACGCCGCCCACTCCCAGCCAGGCGACGCGGTTCCGGCTGACCGTCGCCGACAACGGTCCGGGCATCGTCCGGCAGCAGATCCCGCCGATCTTCGCGAAGCTCCTCTACGGGTCCAAGTTCCACCGGCTCCGGATGAGCCGCGGCCAGCAGGGCATCGGGATCTCCGCGGCCGGCATGTACGCCCAGCTGACGACCGGCACGCCGGTGCGGATCATCTCGCGCACGGGCCCGCGCGCCCCGGCCCACTACTTCGAGGTGCAGATCGACACCAAGAAGAACGAGCCCAGGATCTTCGAGAGCAAGAAGATCGACTGGGGGAGCCCGCGCGGCACCCAGGTGATGCTCGAGATCGAGGGGCGCTACCAGCGGGGGCGCACCTCGGTGGACGAGTACCTCCAGCAGGTGGCCATCGCGAACCCGCACGTGAAGCTCGTCTACCAGACCCCGGAGGGGGAGACGCGGGAGTACCCGCGGACGATCCACGAGCTGCCGCCCGCGCCGAAGGAGATCAAGCCGCATCCCTACGGGATCGAGCTGGGCCTCCTCCTCCGGATGCTCCACGACACGCGGAGCCACAGCCTCGCGGGGTTCCTGGC
Source organism: uncultured Candidatus Rokubacteria bacterium (assembly GCA_963812945.1). Classification (GTDB taxonomy): domain Bacteria; phylum Methylomirabilota; class Methylomirabilia; order Rokubacteriales; family DASRDR01; genus DASRDR01. Next base: position 2,873,265 of record CAWEXD010000008.1, read on the forward strand.
CAGCGACTTCAGCCGGGTCTCCCCCGCCCTCGCCCAGGAGATCTGCCGGACGGCGAAGCTCTCGCCGAACGCGCGGGCTCGCAACGTGCACGGGGCGGCCGCCGAGGCCCTCTACCGGGCGATCCAGTCGACCAAGATCATGGCGCCGCCGTCGAACGCCATCTCGCCGATCGGCGAGAAGGCGATCCTCCACGGGCTCTACACGCAGATCAAGGGCGAGTTCTACACGGCGGTGACGCGGCCGCCCGCCGTCTACCGCGGCAACCCGTTCGTCATCGAGGCGGGGCTCGCCTACGGCCGGGCGCCGGGTCAGGCGGCGGCGGCCCCCAAGGCGCCGCCCGAGCCGATCGTCCCGCTGGCCGAGGGCGAGCGGCAGGACGACGACGAGGAGCTGGCCCGCGTCATCCGCTACGCGAACCGCGTGCCGCTCCTCCACCAGCAGTCGGCCTGCGCCACCTTCAAGGCGGCGCTCGAGACCGCGTGGCGGAACTACGGGGTGTCGCAGTCGCGCGGCGCGCTCCCCGCCGGGCCCATGGTGATCTTCGTCCACGTGGCGTCGGTCTGGGTGCCGTTCACCAGCGAGTCCAAGGAAGCGATCGCCGACTACGACGAGATCCGCAAGGAGATCAAGCTCGCGCTCCAGGAGTGCGGGCGCCGGCTCGGGGTCTTCCTGCGGCGGCGCGAGCGGGCCCAGAGCGAGTTCCGCCGGCGCAACATCTTCGACCTCTACATCGAGGAGGTCGTCCAGGCGTGCGGCCGCCTGAAGGGCCCGGGGCTGTCGAAGGACAAGCTCCGGGCCCAGCTGACGAAGATGGCCGTGAAGCGGACCGGCGGGAGCCGGACCGACGAGATCCTGGGCCGCGACAGCGGGCCCGAGGGCCTGCCCCACTCGATCATCGTCACCGCGGAGGGGCCCGAGGGCGAGGCGCCGGCGGCGTCCGGCGACGAGCGCGGCGAGGGCGAGCCGGCCGAGAACGGCAACGGGGCCGAGAATGGCGGCGGGGCCAACGGCGGCCCCGGCGGCAGCAGTCCCGATCGAGCCTCCCGGCGCGGGCGCAAGGCGCCGGCGGGCGCGGCGACGCCCGGGCGCAGAGGCAAGCCCGCCCGGCCGGAGCCGGCCACCGAAGCGAGCCGCCGGCCGACCGGTCCCCGGGCGGCCCGGGCGGTGACGCCGGCCCCCGCCGCGAAGGCGCCGGCCCGGAAGAAGAGGTAGTCCATGGCGCGAGCCCGGGCGGGGAAGAACGGAGCGGTCCTGAAGAAGCTCGTCGGCGTCGCCGACACCGTCGTGACGGCCGCCGAGCGCAGCAAGGACCCGACCCTCGCCATCCCCGTCCGCAGCCTCGCCAACGTCAGCTTCAACCAGAAGCGCGGGATCATCGAGCTGGGCCGCCGGAAGCAGGAGCGCACGCTCTTCAACGTGGGGATGGCGAAGAAGTTCATGCAGACGGTGCTGGTCGCCGACGCCCTCGCCGAGCTCCAGCGGGCGGACCTCACGACGTCCCTCCGCGAGATCTACTACCGCACGAAGCACACGATGCAGGGGTCGCACGAGAACACGTTCGACAACCAGAACGAGTCCGACCCCCTCATCGAGGATCTCGAGGTGACGCTGTCGGCGCTCCGCGAGGAGCTCCACGTGCGGGCGGAGAACGCGGGCAGCGTGGTGGGCCCGCTCGTGCTCGACGACGACGGCGACCGGGTGGACTGCGCGCGCCTCGGCAAGGGCGGCTACTCGGTGCCCTCCATCGTGGAGCCCGCGGAGATCCAGATCCGGCGCTGCACGGCCGACTTCCTCCTGCTGGTCGAGAAGGGCACCCAGTGGAACCGGCTCTCGGAGGACAAGTTCTGGCGCCGGTACAACTGCGTGCTCCTGACCGGCAACGGCCAGCCGCCGCGCGGCGTCCGGCGCCTGGCGCGGCGCCTCCACGAGGAATACAGCCTCCCCGTCTACGTCCTCGTCGACAACGACCCCTGGGGCTACTACATCTACTCGGTGGTGAAGCAGGGGTCGATCAACCTCGCCTTCGAGAGCGAGCGGATGGCCATCCCGAAGGCCAAGTTCATCGGCCTGTCCAGCGCCGATCCCGACCACTACGGCCTCCCCCGCAACGTCGGTATCAAGCTGAACGACAAGGACGTCAGCCGGGCCAAGGAGCTCCTCCGCTACCGGTGGTTCGAGAAGAAGCCCTGGCAGGAGGAGATCAAGCGGATGCTCGCGATCGGGCTCAAATACGAGCTCGACGCGCTCGCCAACAAGGACTTCCGCTACCTGACCAAGACGTATCTCCCCCGGAAGCTCAAGGAGCGCGACTGGCTGGACTAGCCCCTCGGGCCTCCGGCACCTGAGCGTCCGCCCTCCCCGGCTCACCGCCGCCGGCTGCTTGACCACCCGGCGCCGGCTCGCTACGCTCCCCCGATGAGAGGGTGCTGCGAGTGACGACTCGGCCCGGGTGGGCGCGCGGCTGGCCGAGCGGCGTCGCCCTTGGGCTCCTTTCGTGCGCGCTGACCGTCGGCCTGATCGAGGCCGCGCTCCGCTGGGCCCCGGTGTGGAGCCGCGCGACGACGCAGGATCAGAGCTTCCCGTTCAATCCGTACCGTCCGGATGGGCAGCTCGGGTTCGTCCTGCAACCCGGTGTCCGCCTCCGTCACGTCGATCGCGACTTCTCGGTGGCGATCGCCGTGAACGCGCTCGGCATGCGAGGCCCGGAGCGCGATCTTCGGAAGCCCCCCGGCTCGGCGCGGATCCTGCTCCTCGGCGACTCGTTCGCGTTCGGGTGGGGCGTCGAGCAGGCGGAGTCGTTCGGCGCGCGCCTCGAGCGCCTGCTCGCCGATCGAGTCGGGCCGGTCGAGGTGTGGTCGGCGGCCGTGCCTGGCTGGACCACGGACCAGCACTACCTCTATCTCCGCACCCGGGGTCTGGCCCTCGATCCCGACCTCGTCCTGCTGGCCACCGGGGAGAGCGACCTGGACGAGCTCGGCTTCGAGCGTCTCGTCCTGGACGAGGCGCAGCTTCCCGTGCGCGTCGAGCCGATGTTTCGGATGATCGACGCCAGCGGGAGGATGCGCTACCTGGGCCACGCCCGCGGCGCCATGCCGCGGGAGGCGTGGCCGGGCGAGGAGTTCCTGCAGGACCACTCGCGCCTCTACCACTGGGCGCGGTTCCGGCTGGCGAAGGTCTCGGCGGCGCTGGCCGTGCGGCGCGCCCAGCCACCGATGCCGGAGTGGCTCCGGACCGATCCCGGCCGGCCGATCACCAGTCTCGCGCCGGACGACCTCCAGCGCGCGCTCGCCACGAGCTCCAAGTTCCGCCTGCGCTATCACCTCTTCCTGGTGGACGCGATGGAGCGCGAGGCCCGGGCGCGGGGCGCTCTCCTCCGCACGCTGCTCATTGCCCACAGTGGCGAGACCCGGCCGGCGGACCCCGAGCTGGCCGGTCTGCATGACGCGTGTGCGGCCCGACCGGAGGCATGCCTCGACAGCGCTCGCGTGATCCCGGCCGCCGAGACCGCGCGCTTCACCTTCGCGCACGACTCGCACTGGAACGCCGAGGGCCACCGCCGAATCGCCGAGGCGCTGGCCGTCTGGCTCGCCGGCGACCCAGCGCTGCGGCCTGCGGCTTGGCCAGCCCCTACTGGCGTACTTCCAGGCTGGCGATCTGCGCGAGGGATCGCCCGAGGTGCCAGTCGAGCAGGAGGGTGAGCCCCGTCAGGACCCTCGCGTCATCGTGCAGGACGGCGACGTACCGGTCGCCCGCGTCTTCCATGGTCAAGGTCAGGGACGGAGCCGCGAGATCCCCGCGTGCCGCGATGAGGACACCCCGCTCCCCATTGGCACCGTGGCTGGCTCCAGTGGTCGCCGCTCGCCAGTTCGGCGGCCAGCACGGCAAGTCTCGAACGGTCATGCGGATCCCTCCTGCCGCCCGGCCCTCATCTCACATCAGGGCCCAGGGGCGCCGGCGCTGGCGTTTTCGACGGAGGAGCGTCCGCGCGATACTGGGCCTCGGCCAGGCATCCGACATGAATCAGATTGTGGCGGCGCATGAACGTGAGCGCAGCGCCTTGTGGAATCAATTGCGAGCACACCGGACACACGGGACCACGCGCCTCGTCGGAAGGCATGATTTCACCGCCTCTGTTCTCCCGCAGGAGCTCCGGATCTAGGTCCTCGGCAGCAGCAGGATCGCGCATGCCTCGGCCACCTTGCGGTCGGGCTCCTGCTCGCCAGGCATGGTCGCCCATCCCTGCTTCCCGACATACTCACCGCGTTGCCACGAGCTCTCGTCCTTCATGGCGACGAGCTTGGGGGCCTTCGCGGGATCCCGTCCCGATTGCACCACACAGATCGGGGCCAGACGCCCGACGACCGCGTCGTGGGCCATGGTCTCCGCGGTCTGCCGCGCCGTGCCCCCCGTGACCCAGCCGCCCCAGCCGAAGCCGATGATCATCGTGAGCGCCGCCGAGGCCACACAACACCAGAAGGTCGCCGCCTTCGTCGGTCGCGCGCCACTCCACCGCTGTCCCATGGTCAGCTTGCCTCTGTTCGCGTCCATTCGCTGGCTCCTCTCTGATCGAGGCCTTGGTCGGATGCCGGCGCGACATGCCCCGGCCCCTCCGGAACGATGGGTCCTACCTAGGAGCGTGCGGGAAGGATCGTGCGCTGGGCGACGATCAGGCCTCCCGCGCCGAGGGCCGCGATGATCATCACCGCCACCAGCCCCGGCTCGGGAGCCGCCCAATGGCTCTGGAAGAACCAGCTCACCGCCACGCTCCCAACGAGTCCGAGGGCCACGTCCCACCCGCGCCCGTAGCTTCCGTGCTTCCTGACGAACCCGGCGAGCAAGCCGGTCAGCAGGGCCACGAGTACCCACATGACGACGTTCATCGGTTTTTCCTTTTCCCCTTGGTGGGGGACGGCCCGGAGTGCGCTCCAGCCGCCCGGTGGCCGTTCGGAGTCGGGCGGTCGCCGTCTTGTTGCCCGAGAACGGCCCCAAGCAACTGGATGCCTCGCTGGTTGAGCGCTCGGTCGTCGATGATCACCGGCACCGTCCGATTCACGAGTCCCTGGATGCGCTCGGCTGTCGAGGTCGAGCACACGATGACGCTCACACGCCGCACGAGCCGGCTCAGCGCACTTCCTTCGGCCGGGCAGGTCTCGATCTGCGCGATGTTCGGGAGGGCGGCGGCGGTGATCGAGTGCTCCAGGGTGTGGGCAGTCTCCACGGCGGCGGCGACCACGCCGACCCGCGTCCCGGGTGGAAGGTGGGCCAGGCGCTGGAGCGTCTCGACATGCGCCTCCGCGAGAAGCGCGAGCACGGGAACTCCCAAGCCGTCCAGACGGCGCTCCACCTCCGGGAGATGGCCGAAGCTGGTCACCGCCGCGGCCCAATCACCAGCCCGCGCCGGCCGCCGGACGGCGCTTGCCAGGTTCTTGAGCAGCACCTTCTCCACCTGGACCGGCAGGTGAGCCTGGAGCTCCCGCCCGAAGAAGTCGAGCTCCGGCGCACTGCACTCGATGAGGAGGACCTTGGCGGCTCCCCGAAGGGCGGCGAGCCCGACGCCGGCCAAGCTCAGGACACCCGCCGCGAGGTCGTCGGGGGTCATTCCGAGGGCCGCCGCGCGGATCACGGTGTCCTTCAGGAAGGTCTGGCGCGGGGCCGGAGACGGGCGCGCCGGCGGCGGCGAGGCCACGAACACGCCCTTGCCGCGCCGCGCTTCCACGTGCCCGCTCCGCTTGAGGTCCTCGATCGCGCGCGCCACCGTGTTCGGGTTGATGCCGAGGAAGCCGGCCAGCTCCCGAATGCTCGGCAGCGCCTGGTCCCGCGGGACCCCGCCACCCTCGATGACGTGCTTGAGCTGCTCCGCCAGCTGCCAGCGGATGGGGATCGGGCTGTGGGCATCCACGCGCAGACGCATCGGGATCGTCATACTGTATGAGTACGATAGTACAGTAGTACGATTCTCGTCAAGGAGCCCCGCCGTCCGCGGGAGAGACACGACCGCGGGGACGCGGGGGACTGGTCCGATCCGAAAGCGAACGGCGCAGGGGTCGACCCCTGCGCCGTTCTTGCGAGGCTCGGCGACAGAACCCTACCAGCGGGCCGTCTTGCGCGGGCCTCCGAAGCCGCCGGGCCGCGCAGCACCACCGCCCGACCCGGGCGCTTTCGCCACGTTCACCATCAGCTTTCGACCCTCGAACGACTGGTCGTTGAGCTTGCTGATGGCCGCCTGCGCTTCGGCTTCGGTCGACATCTCGACGAAGCCGAACCCGCGGGAATCACCCGACATGCGATCGGTGATCACCGTGGCCGACTCGACCGTGCCGCATTGGCCGAAGTACTCTCGCAGGCTGTCGGAGGTGGTGGAATAGGACAGACCGCCTACATACAACTTGGACGCCATAGGGCGCCTCCTTGTGCTCTCGACCGAGCCGGGAGCGTCGATTCATCCGCATGCCGCACACGCCCCGCAGACGCGGATGAAACCAACGGGGACGGGCAGGAGCCGGGTTTCGGTTACTCTCTACCGACATGCCCTGCAGAGACGCTGCATCTTCGATTCGCTCGCGAAGCTTCGACTGCAGTTCAGGCAGAGAAGGTGCCGAGTGCCCTCCGGCCACTGATTGGCCGAGGACGGAGATGCCGGGCACTTCAGGTGCGCCATCTCCCCCTGATTCAGCATGCTGTAGGCACCCCCCAGCACCGGCCGGTAGCACAGGGGGCACGTCGGGCTCAGCGAAGGCATTGGTTCTCTCAATCATCCGGTGCCCGCGAGCGCCGGGCGGCCTTCAGGCGCTTCTTTCGGGCCTCGGCCTGCTTGCGCTTGCGTTTCACGGAGGGCTTCTCGTAGTAGGCCCGGCGCTTCATTTCCTTGAACACGCCGCCCTTCAGCATCTCCCGCTTGAGGGTTTTCAGCGCGGGTTCGATCTGATTGTCGAAGACCTCGATCCTCAATGGCGACGCTGCTTCCTCCGCGGGGCCCTCATGCCGGTCCGCAACTGTATGACAACAATAGTACACTAGGACGATCCCTTGTCAACCCTGCGACACCCTGGCGGGTCCCCCCTGGACGGCCCCCCAACGCGTGGACGAGGCTCGGGCGGCCGGGCCGGGCTACGTCGTGGCGGGCGTCCCGGAGGTCATCCCGTTCGAGGCGGGCCGGCGGGTCCGCGTGTGGTGGAGCGGGACGGCCCCGGTGGTCGGATTCGGCGAGGGCCGCTCGACCCAGACGATGCCCGTGTCCGCCCAGCCCCGGCTCCCGGGGCTGGCGCGGGCGCTCCTCTGGAGCGCCGCGGCCTGGGTTCCGCTCCTCATGGCCCCGCTGGTGGCGGGGCTCCTCCGGCTCCGGACTCGGCCGTGCGGACCGAGACGCTCCTCGTCAAGGGCCCGTCGCCGCCAGGCCCGGATACCCGGCCTTGACGGCCGGCGCGCGGCGTCGCCCTCAGGCCCGGGCGCCCGCGGTCACGGATCTCGCCGGCCTGGATCTCGAATCCTCCGACAGCTGAGCACCCGGCTCTCCCTGAGGGGCCGGCTTGGGGGTTGGTGCCGAGGTTTCCCCCACCCGCTCCCCGTGCTGCTGTCCCCGTGAAGCGCAAAGGCTCGCCGTATAAGGATTCGTGGTGTGGCATCCTCCTTGCCCCTCGTGTGGGCGTGAACGCGTTCCAGAGCGCAGCCGACACACCTCACACGAGAGGGAGAGAGACCATGAGCCGTTACCGTCTCGTCCGGACCCTCGCAGTCGTCGTCGCACTTCTCGCCGCGATCAGCCCAGCTGGCACCGCCGCCGCCGTCGAGTCGGTGGAGCAGCTGATCGTCTTCGGCGACAGCATCTCGGACTCCGGCAACCATTTCATCGCGTTCAAGCAGGTCTCCACACGGCCGTTCGTGCCCGAGCCCGAGGCGTCCTATCTGATCGGGGGCTTCCACTTCAGCAACGGGCCGACGTGGGTGGAGCAGCTGGCCCAGAAGCTCGGAATCCCGAAGAGCGGCGCGCCGGCCCTGCTGCACCCCGGTCACTTCACGAACTACGCGGTCGGGCGTGCCCGGGCGCGCGCCGAGGCGCCTGTGTTCCCTCACTTCGACCTGGCCACGCAGGTGAACCGCTTCCTGGGCGACTTCGGAGGCCAGGCCCCGTCCGACGCCATCTACGTCATCTGGATCGGCTCGAACGACATCGGCGACTTCCTGGAATCCCTGACCGAGAACGACCCTGACGGAGACGAGACCATTCTCGGCGCCGCCGGCGCCGCGATCGCCGGGAGCGTCCAGAATTTGGCGCTGGCCGGCGCGCGGAGCTTCCTGGTGCTGAACGTCCCGAATCCCGCGCTGACGCCGCTCCTGGCCCCCTTCCCGGATGCGGCGAAGCTCCAGGTGCAATTCCTCACGCAGATGTACAACGCGGGGGTGGCAGACGGCCTGGGGCTCGTGCAGCAGGGGCTGGCGCAATTCGGAATCCAGATCCGAATCCTGCAGTTCGACGCGGACGCCACGGTCACCGAGATCGTCGAGAACCCCGCGAAGTTCGGCTTGACGAACGCGACCGATCCCTGTCTCGCGTTCGGTGTCGTGGTCAACGTCGTCTGCAAGAAGCCCGGCCAGCACCTCTTCTGGGACGGCCTCCATCCGACGACGGCAGCCCATGGGATCCTGGCGAAGCAGGTGAAGCAGGCTCTCAGCGAGTGACGGTTCGCCAGCCGCGCCTTCGGGGCGATTCCGGGGTCGTGCCCGAGATCGGGCCGGCCCCGAATCGTCCCGAAGGCGGAGCGGCGCACCGGAATGCCGCCGAGCACGAGGCGGAAACGCACCACCCCATCTGGGCGGTCCCTGAGAGGGTGCGGTTGACCACCCGGTCCGGGCTCGCTAGGCTCGACCGCATCAGAGGGCTCGCATTCGCTCGATGGCAGCGGGTCCTGTCCGAATGAACAGGCGCAAGCGGATGGGAGAGTGAGATGCCTCCACGAACGACACTCGCGCGAGGCCTGCTGGCAATCCTGGGCGTCGGGGTCCTCATCGCCGTGGGCGCGGCCCAGACCGGCGGCCAGCAGGGTGCCGGTCCCGTCCCCCCGGTGCCCATAGACGCCGACGACATCGGCGGCGTGGTGACCGGCGCCAAGGGGCCCGAGGGCGGGGTCTGGGTGATCGCCGAGACGACCGAGCTCCCCACCCGGTTCGCGCGGAGCGTCGTCACTGACGACCAGGGACGCTACGTCCTGCCCGACCTCCCGGGGGCCCGCTACGACATCTGGGTGCGTGGCTACGGGCTCGTCGACTCGCCGAAGGTCCGGGCCGTGCCGGGGAGCCCCCTGAACCTGACCGCGGTCGTGGCGCCCGACGACACCGCCGCCGCGCAGTTCTACCCGGCCATCTACTGGTACTCCATGCTCGGGATCCCCGACGCGAGCGAGTTCGGCGGCGCTGGCCGCATCCCGGCGAGGCTGACCCAGCACCGCTGGCTGGACCTGATGAAGATCAACGGCTGCGTCAACTGCCACCAGCTGGGGACGCTCGCCACGCGCACCTTCCCGAAGAACGTCCCGCACCCCTTCCCGCCGTTCGGCAGCTCCGAGGAGGCGTGGCTCCGCCGCATCCAGTCCGGGCAGGCCGGCGAAGGGATGTTCAACGTCGCCATGCGGGACCTCGGCGGCGCGGGGCTCCGCTACTTCGGGGACTGGACGGACCGCGTCGCCCGGGGCGAGCTGCCGCACACGAAGCCCACCCGGCCGCAGGGCGTGGAGCGGAACATCGTCGTCACGACGTGGGAATGGCTCGACGACAAGCACTATCTCCACGACCTGATCGCCTCGGACCGGCGCTTCCCGACGGTCAACGCCCACGGCCCGGTGTACGGCTCGCCCGAGCACAGCACCGACCAGATGCCGATCCTCGACCCGAGGACGCACCGGGTGTCGATCTTCACGATGCCGGTCCGGGACGCCGACACGCCCATGGCCATCGGGCCCGGCCACGCGGCGAGCGACCGGGTCATGCAGCCCTCGCCCTACTGGGACCGGGAGCTCTACTGGACGAGCAAGGCGAACAACCACAACGGCATGTTCGATCGCACCGGGCGCGTGTGGTTCGCCGCGACGGTCCGCGGGCCCGGCAATCCCGCGTTCTGCAAGAAGGGCTCCGACCATCCCTCGGCCAAGGTCTTTCCGATCGACCGGACGAGCCGCCACCTCACGGTGCTCGACCCGAAGACCATGAAGTACACGTTCGTCGACACGTGCTTCGGGACGCATCACCTGCAGTTCGACGCCAACGACGTGCTCTGGACGAGCGGCGGCGGGCAGGTCGTCGGCTGGCTCGACATGGCGGTCTTCGACCGGACCGGCGACGCGGCGCAGGCGCAGGGCTGGACGCCGTTCGTCCTCGACACCAACGGCAACGGCCGGCGCGACCCGTACGTCGAGCCGGACCAGCCGGTCGATCCGGCGAAGGACAAGCGGGTCTCGGCCGGCTTCTACGCCGTGATGCCGAGCCCGGCCGACGGGTCGGTCTGGGGCTCGACGCGAGCCTTCCCGGGGGCGGTCGTCCGCGTGATGCCGGGCGCCAACCCCTCGGAGACCGCGCTCACCGAGATCTACAACGTGCCGCTGCCGGGCTTCGGCATCCGCGGCGCCGACATCGACAAGCAGGGCGTCGTGTGGGCGTCGCTCGCCAGCGGCCATCTGGGGAGCTTCGACCGGAGGAAGTGCCGGGGCCCGCTCAACGGACCCAGGGCGACCGGCGACCACTGCCCCGAGGGGTGGACGTTCCACCAGTATCCGGGCCCCGGCTTCAAGGGCATCGGGGAGAACAGCGCGGAGTCGAGCTACTACACCTGGGTCGATCAGCACAACACGCTCGGCCTCGGCGACGACGTGCCGATGTCCACCGCGAACCTCCAGAACGGCCTGGTCGCGATGAAGGACGGCCGGATGATCCTCCTGACCGTGCCCTACCCGCTCGGCTTCTACGCCAAGGGGTTCGACGGGCGCATCGACGATCCGAGCGCCGGCTGGAAGGGCCGCGGGCTGTGGGCGTCCAGCGGCGACCGGGCGCCCTGGCTGATGGAGCGCGGCAAGGGCTCGAAGCCCCTCGCCGTGCACTTCCAGCTCCGCCCCGATCCGCTGGCCAAGTAGCCCGAAAGAGGAAGGGAGAGGATCCAGAATGGCGAGAACACGCCGAAGCGCCTGGCCGGTGCGCCTGCTCGTGTCGGTCGCGGCCCTGGCGGCCGGCCTGGCCGGGTGCGCGACGGAATCGCACCAGACGCTGCAGCCTCAGCAGGTGACGTCGGCCGGGACACCCTACCAGGGCCAGAAGAGCACCCTGGTGGTCGGCAAGTTCGACAATCGCTCGAGCTATCTCCGCGGGCTCTTCTCCGACGGCGTGGACCGGCTGGGCGGCCAGGCCAAGGGCATCCTGATCACCCACCTCCAGCAGACCGGCCGCTTCACCGTCGTGGAGCGGGACAACCTGGAGGAGATCACGCGCGAGGCCGCCATCCGGCGCACGCAGCAGCAGCTGAAGGGGGCCGACTTCGCCATCACCGGCGACGTGGCCGAGTTCGGCCGCAAGGAAGTCGGCGACGTGCAGCTGTTCGGCATCCTCGGCAGCGGCAAGAAGCAGATCGCGTACTCCAAGGTGAACCTGAACGTCATCAACGTGCTCACCTCGGAGGTCGTCTACTCCGTCCAGGGGGCCGGCGAGTACGCGCTGGACAACCGCGAGGTGCTCGGCTTCGGCGGCACCGCGGGGTACGACTCCACGCTCAACGGCAAGGTCCTGGATCTCGCCATCCGCGAGGCGGTCAACCGCCTGGTCGAGGGCGTCGAGCAGAAGAAGTGGGTACCCGACGGGAACTGACGTGACCGTGTCTCGCCCGGGGGTTCCGGCGGCGCTGGTGGCGCTGGTCATGCTCACCGGCTGCGCTTCCCCGACGCTCTACTCCTGGGGCCGCTACGACGCCGTCGTCTATGCCACGTACGCGAAGCCCGGTGCGGTGCCGCCCGAGCGGCAGATCGAGCTCCTCGAGGAGGATTACCAGAAGGCCCGCTCGGAGAACAAGCCGGTGCCGCCCGGATTCCACGCGCACCTGGGGTATCTCTACTATCAGATCGGACGACTCGATCAGGCACGCCAGGAGTTCGAGACCGAGAAGGCCAACTTTCCGGAGTCCGCGGTCTTCATGGACCGGCTGCTGGCGAGGCTGACCGGGAAATGAGCGCGCCCGGGGCCGGGCTCGCGCTGGCCGCCGCCCTCCTCGCGTCGGCGCTCGCCGGGTGCGCGACGACGAAGCCCTACGACTACACCAACTATCGCGCGCATCCCCCTCGCTCGATCCTCGTCCTCCCGCCGGTGAACGAGAGCACGGACGTCCGGGGGACCTACGGGTACCTGTCCACGGTGACGCGGCCGCTCGCCGAGCTCGGCTACTACGTGTACCCCGTCGTCCTGGTCGATCAGTTCTTCAAGGAACAAGGCATGCCCGGCCCGGGCGAGATGGTCCAGGCGCCGCTGGGCAAGATCCGCGAGATCATCGGCGCGGACGCGGTCCTCTACGTCACCCTCCGGCAGTACGGGACGAAGTACCAGGTGCTCGCCAGCGTCACCACCGTCTCGGCCGTGGCCCGGCTCGTGGACACGCGGACCGGCACGCTGCTCTGGGAGGGCACGGTCGTCGCGCAGGCCAGCTCCGGCGGGTCGGGCAACCTCCTCGGCGACCTGCTCAGCGCCGTCGTCTCGCAGATCGTCGGCTACTCGACGGACCAGGCCCGGAGCCTGGCGGAGCAGGCCAACGTGCAGTACGCGACGAAGGACCGCGGCCTGCTCCACGGTCCCTACTCACCCCGGTACGGCCAGGAGTAGCCCGGTCAGGGACCCTGGGCGGCCTGCACGTTCAGCCGGCGCGCCGCCAGCAGCATGGCCTCGTGGCCCGGCTCGGCCCAGAGCCCGCGCCGCTGGTCGCGGGCATGGCGCTCCAGCGACTGGAACCGGTCCCGGAAGCAGACGTTCGGCGGATAGGCGGCCGCCGCCGCGTACCCTTCGTCCACGAGCGCCGCGTTGACGTGCTCCCCGTCGGCGTACACGTAGGCGAGCAGCCGGCCGTGGCGATCGCGGCTCTCGACGTCGAAGGCGAGCTCGAGCCGCTTTCCCCGGACCAGCCGCTCGTTCAGCGCCTTCGCGGCCCGGCCACCGGCTTCCTCGGCCGCCTCCAGCGAATACACCTCGGGGGTGTTCACGCCGATGTAGCGGACGACCTCCGTGTGGCCACCGGGCACGCGGACCTCGATCGTGTCGCCGTCGATGACCGCCTGGAGGGCCGCCTCGATCCCGCGCGGCCGGCACCCTCCGCGGAGGGGCGGGCTCCAGGCGGGCTGCGGCAGGCTGACGCGCCCGGCAGCGAGCATGGCATCGGTCGGGCCGGAATCGGCTGACGGGCCCGGGGCGGCCACCGCGCCGGCAGTCACGGCGACGGCGGCATTGGCCGCGACGGTCGCGACGGTCGTCTCTGGGGCCGCGCCGCACTCTCCGTCGATCCGCGCGAGGTCGGCCCGGGCGGTCTCGTACGTCTGGCCGGCGACGCGGTACTGCACGCGGTCGCCCGCGTCCCAGCACGCCTCGGCCTCGCGGGTTAGGCCGAACGTGAAGTGGAGCGTCGCGCTCGCCCAGGCGGACGGGGCCAGGCCGAGAAGCGCCGCGAGGATCAGGAGTCTCATGGCGCGGTCCTCGCCTGGCCCATCGCGTGGGGCATCGCGCGCCGGCGGAGACACCCGGGGCACTCCGGGAGCGCGGCGCGATCGCCGGCCGTGCAGGCGCCGCCCTGCCGGTGCGTCCACGTGGCGAGGCAGTCCGGGCAGTGGTGCGCGTGGCGCCCGCGCCGCGCCGGCCCGATCTCGTGGAGCGTGCTGACGATGCGCGCGGGAAGCGCGTCCGCGTCGGCCCGGCTCCCGGCGAGACACCACGGGCAGAGCCGCGCATGCCCCTCGGAGCACCGCCCCCCGTGGCTCCACTCCCCGGCGCAGAGGAAGCAGAGATGGGCGTGGGCCCGGCCGCCTCCGTTCCCGTTGGCGCCCCGGCCGAGCCGCCGGCGGGCGACGGTCGTCAGGGACACCGCGGTCCCGACCACCAGCACGGCGACGGCGGCGTGACGCAGCATGGCACCCCTGGGCGCATGCAAGATCGTGCCAGCCGCCCTGGCGGCCCGAAGCCCTCGCTCGGGCTGACCAGGAGCCCGGCTTCGAGGGCCTCAGTCAGGCCGACGGTCCCCTCGGTCCCCTCGCCCTGCCGCACCGAAGGAGGCGGTCGGCCGTCCCCGGTGACGCTGGCCGTCACTCGCCGGCCGCGATCCGGCACTCTCCGCGGGCCCCCCCTCGTCCTGGGCCGTCAGCCCCGGTACCGCGCCGCGGCCGTCAGGCCCTCGATGAACTGCTGCTGGAAGGCGAAGTAGAGGACGAGCACCGGGATCGGGCCTAGTCGATACCCGGGGTGCGTCCAGCGGCAGATGGTCCGGGGGCTGACGGCGGGCAGCCTGCGCTGACCTCGGCCGCCACCCGCCAGCTAATTTAGATTCTCGGCAGGGGGGCCCGCGCCCCCCTCGATCCTAACTCCCGGCCCTCGGTCTCGCTCAAGAAGGCCGCCACCACGGCCCAGAACTCCGGGGACGCGCCGACGTCGTTGTGGTCGGCGTCGGCCATGGCGACCCAGCGCTTGGGTCCACTCCACGCGTCGAACAGGCGCCTCGAGTGCCCTGGCGGGATGATCCCGTCGCGCGCCCCGACTATCGCGAGCAGGGGGACCGTGATCGCGGGCGCTCGCGAGCGCGCGTCGAACCGGTGTCTGAGGAGGAGGCCCACCGGCAGCCACGGGTAGTGGTGCCGGCCTACCTCGACCATGCTGGCAAAGGGTGACACCAGGACCACGCCCGCCACCGGGCGCTCGGCGGCGACGTAGGTGGCGACCGCGCTGCCGAGGCTCCGGCCGAAGAGCACGATGCGTGAGGCATCCACGTCCGGCCGCCTGGTGAGCGTGTCGAACACGACAAGCGCGTCGGCGAAGAGGCTCCGCTCGGACGGCTTGCCCTCGCTGGCGCCGTAGCCACGATAGTTCACGAGCGCCAGCGACCAGTCGGCGGGCCACCGCGGCTCCTGCGCTTGCCACGAGACTTCCTCGGCGTTGCCGCCATAGTAGACGATCAGCCCTGCCGGCACGGGGGTCGCTCCCAGGATCCAGCCGCGGAGACGTGGGCCGTCGGCGGTGTCGAACACGAGCTCCTCGACGGATCGAGCCGCGCGCACCGCCGGGGGCGTTCCGACCAGGGGCTGGGGGAAGAACAGCAGGCTGTCCTGGATCAGGTACATCGCCGCCGGGACGCCGAGCACCGTGCCCGCGAGCACCACGATCCAGCCGAGCACGCCGTGCTCCACGCCCGGGGAGGGCTCAGCGGATGCGATCGAGGACCGAGATCCCCGGCCGCACGAGCCGGACCACGAACAGAGCCGGCGGCGCGGTGACGAAGAGGATCCTCGCGTCGTAGCCGTAG
Source organism: uncultured Candidatus Rokubacteria bacterium (assembly GCA_963812945.1). GTDB lineage: Bacteria > Methylomirabilota > Methylomirabilia > Rokubacteriales > DASRDR01 > DASRDR01. Next base: position 2,888,783 of record CAWEXD010000008.1, read on the forward strand.
AAGGCCACGTTGGTCGCGACCACCGGCAGGCGAAGGATGCCGAGCGGCGTCCCGTCGGGGGCCACCACCCAGACCCCGCCCGGCCCGGTGACGTAGCCGTGCCCGTCCACGTCCACCTTCATCCCGTCGCCCACGCCCTCCGCCGCGTGACGCATGGCGAGCCACTGGCGGCGGTTCCGCAGCGTCCCGTCCGCGGCCACGTCGAAGGCGGAGACCGAGTTGTCGGCCGAGTCCACGACGTAGAGCCGGGACTCGTCGGGCGAGAACGCGAGACCGTTCGGGCGTGCCAGCTCGGTCGTCAGCGGCGTCAGGGCGCCGTCCGGCGCGATCCGGAACACGCCGCAGAACCCGAGCGCCATGTAGGACGGCGCGAGCAGCCCTTCGTCGGGACCCAGGAAGATGGGGTCGGTGAAGTAGACGGCGCCGTCGGAGCGGACCACGACGTCGTTCGGGGCGTTCAGGCGCTTGCCCTCGTGGTGGGCGGCCAGGACCGTGATGGCGCCGTCGGGCTCCGTGCGGGTCACCCGCCGCCGGCCGGCCTCGCAGGTCACCAGCCGGCCGCGCGGATCGAGCGTGTTGCCGTTGGCGCCGCCCGAGGGCTGGCGGAAGATGCCGGTGCGGCCCGGCCGAGTGAAGCGGACGAGAGCGTCGTTGGCGATGTCGCTGAAGACGAGGTACCCGTCCGGCAGCATGACGGGGCCCTCGGGAAAGCCGAACCCGTCACCGACCTGGCGCAGGCTCGCGCCGTCCACCAGATCGCCGAACCGCCGGTCCCACACGACGTGGTCCACCGTCGGCGATTATAGCGGCTTGCGCCGCGCCCGGCACGCCGGGGGGACGTTCAGGAGGCGACCGCCGCCCCACGCTGGCGCCGGCGGGCGTCGCGATAGGCCGGCCAGACCGACATGGCGAGGGACACCAGGAGGAAGCCGAGCGCGATCGGCCGCTCGACGAGCGGCAGCAGGCTCCCGGGCCGGCGCCGCGCGCGCTCACCGGCGCGGACGGGGCTCGGGCGAGCGTCCCGCCCGAATGCCGCGGGCCGCCCGGGCGCGGCCGCCCGGTTGTCGCGGCGCCCGCTCCTGGTCTACCCTGCCGGTCATGAAGGTCACGAAGGTCATCCCGCGCATCGTCCGCCGCGCCATGGACGGTCGCGCCTGGAACCCGCGGACGCGCTGGCAGGAGAAGGTCATGGTGCTGGTCTTCCTCGAGACCGACACCGGCCACCTCGGGGTCGGCGAGGCCTGGAACACAGCGGCGTCCCCGCAGGCCCTGGTGGCTACAATCGAGGACGATCTGGCCCCGCTCGTGATCGGCGAGGACCCCGGGTACGTGGAGCGTGTCTGGCAGCGGGCGTTCCGGCCGACCGAGCTGTCCTCGCGCACCGGCATCGTCGCCGCCGCGCTCTCCGCGATCGACACGGCCCTCTGGGACCTCCAGGGCCAGGCCCTCGGCGTGCCGCTCTACCGCCTCCTCGGCGCCCACGGGGACGAGGTCTACTGCTACGCGAGCGCGGGCCTCTACGGCGAGGGCAAGTCGGCGGACGCCCTCGCGCGGGAGATGGCCGGGTACGTCGCCCAGGGCTTCACGGGCGTCAAGATCAAGGTCGGCGGGGCGCCGCTTGCGGAGGACGTCCGGCGAGTCGCGGCGGTGCGCGAGGCCGTGGGGCCCGGCGTCCGGTTCATGGTGGACGCCGTCTACAACCTCAGCGTGCCCGAGGCGCTCCGGCTGGCGCGTGCCCTCGAACCGCACGACGTGTACTGGCTCGAGGCGCCGGTCTCGCCCTACGACGTCGCCGGCCAGGCCCAGGTCCACGCCCGGAGCCCGATCCCGGTGTGCGGCAACGAGACCGAGTACGGGCTCGACCGGTACCGCGAGCTCGTCACCGCGAACGCCGTGGAGTTCGTCCAGTTCGACGTCGCGGCGTGCGGCGGCATCAGCGAGGGGCGGCGGATCGCCGATCTGGCCCGGGCGTTCCGGCGTCCGTGCTCGCTCCATGCGGCGTCGAGCGTCGTGGTCATGGCCGCGAGCCTGCACCTGGGCGCCGCCGTCGCGAATTGCGACTCCGTCGAGTACCACATGCTCCACCAGTGGCTCTGGGACCGGGTCCCCGCCGGCACGTTTGCGCCGCGGCAGGGCTTCGTCCGCCCCCCGCCCGGCCCGGGCCTCGGGCTCACCCTCACCCCGGACGACGTGTGAGGGCGGCGACCCCGTGAAGATCACCGACGTCCGGGCCGTGATCCCGCGCGGGACCGGCGAGCCGCACGACTGGCGGACCGCCATGGCCCAGATCGCGGTCCTGGTCGAGACCGACACGGGGCTCACGGGACTCGGCGTGGGCGGCGGCGGCCGGGCGGGCGTCCACGTGGTCGAGACGGTCCTGCGCGAGATCCTCCTCGGCCGCGACCCGTCGGAGATCGAGGCGCTCTGGGCCGCGATGTACCGGGCCACGCTGCCCTTCGGGCGGAAGGGCGTCGCGATCTGGGCCCTGTCGGGCGTGGACCTGGCCCTCTGGGACCTCGCGGGCAAGGCGCGGGCGGAGCCCGTCTACGCTCTCCTCGGAGGCTTGCGGAATCCCGAGATCCCCGCCTACGCCTCGATCGGGCACGAGGTCGGCGAGGAGGCGAAGCGGGGCTTCCGCCACGTCAAGCTCCACATGCCGCGCCCCTCCCCGGGCGACGCGGCGAACGTGGAGGTCGTGCGGCAGGCCCGCGCGCGGCTCGGCCCCGACATCGCGCTCTACGTGGACGCGTTCCTCGAGTGGGACGTGGAGACCACGCTGCGCCTGGCCCACCAGTTCGTCGCGTCGGGCGTCCGGTGGATCGAGGAGCCGCTCTCGCCCGACGACCTGGACGGCTACGCGGCGCTCTGCCGGCGCTCCCCCATCCCGATCGCCGGCGGCGAGCACGAGTGCGGCCGGCTCGGGTTCGAGGAGGTCATCGCGCGGAAGGCCCACCAGATTCTTCAGCCGGACGCGTCGTGGTGCGGCGGGCTCACCGCGCTCCGGGAGATCTTCCGCCTCGGCGCCGACGCCGGCCTCTGGGTCGTGCCGCATCGCGGCGCCGAGGTGTGGGGCCTGCACGCGATCGCCGCGCTCAGCCCCGAGCCCCTCGCCGAGAGCGGCCGCCCCTGGGTGACGTGGCTCCGCGGCGAGCCGCGGATCGAGCAGGGTGTGATCCGGCCGACCGACGCGCCGGGCTTCGGCGTCGAACTGGACCTCGCGGCGCTGCCCTGACGCGGTCCGCCTACTGCTCGGTCATGGCCGCGCGAAGGGCCGCCTCGCCGTCCGGCGCTGGCGGGGCGCCGTCGACCTCGACCACCACCTGCACGAGGCGCCCGGTGAACCGGAACGGCGCGCGGTAGTCCTCGGTCACCGGCAGCCCGCTGTCGTACCCGCAGCAGAGGCCCTCCCCGGAGGTCTCGATGACCGCCGGCACCGTGTGCGGGATCTCCCCCTCACCGACCAGCCGCTCGCCCACGTAGAGCGCGCCGCGTCCCCGGTGCTCGCCGGTCCGCGTGAAGCGGAAGCGCACGACCGACGGCCCCGGCGGCAGGTCCTCCCGGGCGCGGATCCGGTATTCGGCCAGCCCGAGGTAGTTGTGCACGTAGTGCAGGCGCCGGTCCTTCACGTACAGGGCATACCCGGCGAACCAGCTGCCGTGCGCCAGGAGGACGCCCTCGGCCCCCGCCTCGGGAATCTCGACCGTCGCCGAGATCGTGTGCGAGCGATTCTTGAGGTCGACCGCCGTGTACTCGAACTGCGGCGCGCCGCCCGGATAGTACACGCGCCGGTTCCCCCGCCCCGCCGTGCTCGGCTTGCGCTCGGCCATGCGGGCCTGCATCCGCGAGTCGAGCGGCAGGACGTTGTACTTCGCCGCCTCGACCCACCAGCGCTCGATCAGCGCCCGGAGCCGCTCGGGCTCGCGGAGGGCCAGGTCCTCGCACTCCGAGAAGTCCGTCGCCACGTGGTACAGCTCCCAGGTCTGGCCGGCCAGCATCTCCGCCGTGAGCGCCTCGCCCTGCGGCTGCTCGACCACCGCCTTCCAGCCGTCCGCCCACAGCGCGCGCGAGCCGATCATCTCGTAGTACTGCACCTCCTTGCGGGTGGGCGCGGCGCCGTCATGGAAGGTGTGCGCGAAGCTCACGCCCTCCAGCGGACGCTGCGGGACGCCGTCGAGGCTCGGCGGCGGCTCGATCCCGATGGCCTCGAGCACGGTCGGCATGACGTCGATCGCATGCGCGTACTGGCCGCGCACTTCCCCGCGCGCCGCGATGCCGTTGCGGCCAGCACACGATGAGCGGGTCGCTCATGCCACCCTGGTGCAGGTAGCGCTTCCAGCGCCGCAAGGGCGTGTTGCCGGCCCAGGCCCAGCCCCAGGAGTAGTTCGGGTAGGACCGGACCCCGCCCCATTCGTCGAGCCGCGCCAGGTTCTGCTCGGCGGTCGGCTCGACGCGATTGGGGAACTGCAGCTCGTTGAACGAGCCGTGGAGGCCGCCCTCGGCGCTGGCGCCGTTGTCGGAGGCGACCAGGATCAGCGTGTTGTCGAGCTCCCCGAGGCGCGCCAGGAACTCGAGGACGCGCCCGAAGTGGTGATCGGTCTGCTCGAGAAACGCCGCGTAGACCTCCATCTGCCGGGCGTAGAGCCGACGGGCGTCGGCGGACAGGGACTCCCAGGCCGGCACCCACGGTGGCCGCGGCGACAGACGGGTGCCCGGCGGCACGACGCCGGACGTTACCTGGCGCGCGAACGCCGCCTCGCGCCAGCGGTCCCACCCCTGGTCGAATTGCCCGCGGTAGCGCGCGATCCAGTCCGGCTCGACGTGATGCGGGGCGTGCCCGGCACCCGGACAGAAGTACATGAAGAAGGGCTTCTCCGGCGCCACCGTGCGGAGATCGGTGACGAACTCGATGGCGCGGTCGGCGAGGTCCGCGTTGAGATGGTAGCCGTCCGCGGGCGAGCGCGGCGGGTCGACGTAGTGGTTGTCGTGGACCAGCGTCGGGACCCACTGGTTCGTCTTGCCGCCGAGGAAGCCGTAGTACCGCTCGAAGCCGCGGGAGAGCGGCCACCGGGCCTTGGAGGCGCCCGAGGCGTACTCGCTCGCGAGGGTCAGGTGCCATTTCCCGATGGCGAACGTGGCATAGCCCTGCCGCAGCAGGACCTCGGAGAGAAACCCGTTCTCCCGCGGCACCATGCCGTTGTAGCCCGGGAACCCGGTCGCCATCTCCTGGATGATGCCGACGCCGTTCGAGTGGTGATTGCGCCCGGTCAGGAGGCACGCGCGCGTCGGCGAGCAGATCGCGGTCGTGTGAAAGTCGCGATAGCGGAGGCCGCCGGCCGCCAGGCGGTCGATGCTGGGGGTTCGGATGTCGGCGCCGAAGCAGCCGATCTGCGCGAAGCCCACATCGTCGAGCAGCACCACCAGCACGTTCGGCGTGCCGGTTCCCGCTCGGGGCGCGACCGGCCACGCGGCAACCGACTCGCCCACCGTGCGCCCGATCACCCCGGTGAACGGCGTCCCCTCCGGATAGGTTCTCACCTCGAGCCCCTCCTTGCTGGTCCCTGCCCCGCTGCGCATCGCGTGTGGTGTCGCCGGGTCCGCCGTGTTCGGCCTCCTCGAGGGCCGCCACAGTCTATCAAGATAGAAGCCGATGGCCCCGGCTCTCGCGCGGTGCCTGGCTTCTCACTTCGGACAGCCGCCCGAAGGAGCGGCCGCGCCAAACCATGGGCCTGAACGCCATGGGCCTGAATTGACACGTCGAGGGGGGAGGGCTAGGATCGCGCTGTTCCACGTCGGAGGACCCGGAGGAGATCATGAAGCGGCTCGGCGTGACCTTGGCCATCCTTCTCCTGATCGGGACGGATGCCCGTGCGGCGGACGTGACGCTCAACGTGGCGTCGGAGCTCCTGTTCCGGGCGAATTTGAAGGGGCCGTATCAGACCCTGATCAAGACCTTCGAGCAGAAGCATCCCGGCATCAAGGTGAATGCGTACGGCTATCCCCTGGCCGAGTACCACGCCAAGATCCTGACCGAGATGGCGGCGGGGAACGCCCCGGACATCTGCCAGTCCGTGGCGATGACCTTCTATTCCCACGCGAAGGTCGGCAAGGGCTTCATGACCCTCGACAGTCATCTCGACCAGTGGGGGTATCTAGGCGGGGAGGGATTCGACAAGGCGATGATGGCGGACTTCATGGTCGACGGGAAGATCTCCGCCCTTCCCGTTGGGGGCGCGACCTGGGGATACGCCTACTGGAAGCCGGCCTTCAAGGAGGCAGGCATCCGGGCCGAGGACCTGCAGACCTGGGACGACTTGCTTGCGGCCGCCAAGAAGCTGACGATCGACCGGGACAAGGATGGACGGATCGACCAGTATGGACTCGGGCTCACCAACGGCCGTGACACCTACGACATCCTCCACTGGGAGCAGCTGGCCTGGAGCATCGAGGGCGGCTTCTTCCCCAGCGATCAAGGCCCATACACGGCCGAGCGCGTCTCGGTGAGCGGCCCCCCGAGCGTCCATGCCATGGAGCTTCTGGCGGATGCCGTTCACAAGCACAAGGTCGTCGTCCCGGGTGTCTGGACCAGCGAGAAGGCCGCCACCGACCTTCTCTTGACGAAGAAGGCCGCCATCGTGTTCGTTCACTTGGGCATGATCGAGGGGTTCCGGATGCTGAGGCCGGACGAGTTCCAGAACATCGGGTGGCTGAGGAAGATGAGTGTCACCTGGCAGGGCAAGACATGGAAGCCCGGTGTGAACATCGGGTGGCAGGCCTTCGGCATTCGCAACGAGATTCCGCCGGAGAAGGTGTCGGCGGCGCTACAGTTCATGCGGTTCTTCGGCAGTCGAGAGGGGCAGACCATTCTGGCGGAGGGCGGCCAGATGCCGATCCGACAGGACGTCGTGAGGGCGCTGGACCCGGTCAAGTACAAGCACGTCGTGGACTTCTTCGAGTTCCACGCCAAGTACTACACGCACATTCCGCGGCAGAGCAACCTCAAGAAACGGGAAGTCTACTCCCGTTTCGGCGATACGGCCTTCCAGAAGATCCTCGTCGAGGGCCAGCCGCCCAAGGCCGTGCTCGGTAACGCCCAGACGGAGATCGCCGACATCATGAGGAAGTAGCCTCCGGGCGCGGAGGCGTGCCGGCTGTCGGTCGGGACGCCTCGAATGGCCTCCGGACCTCGCCGCGACCGAGCGGTGCCGCGTCCGAGCTGAAAGGGCACGACGTCCCCTCGGATTCTCTGACCCTCGGGAACGGATGCGGTCGCGTCTGAGCCGGCTCGGCCCCCGCGCTTCCTCCTGGCGGTAGGAGGGCAGAGGCTCCGTGAAGCCGCGCTGGCTCCCCTACATCCTGGTCCTTCCCGCGATCACGATCGTGGCTGGCACCTTGCTCCTGCCGGTGGTCAACGTCGTGGTCATGAGCGTCACGGACTGGTATCTCCTCGCCCAGCGGGCGGGTGGGGAAGGGCACCCCTTCGTGGGCCTGGCCAACTACGGCGCCGTCTTCAGGAGCCCCCTGACCTGGAAGGCCCTGAACGTCACCGGGGTCTTCGTGGTCGCATGCGTCCTCATCGAGATCCTGGGGGGCTTGGGGGCGGCGCTGCTCCTGAACGAGGAGTTCCGAGGTCGAGGCGTGGCACGGACGCTCACCCTGATCCCCTTTGCGATGCCGGTTGTGCCGTGGGCCCTGGCCTGGGTTGTCATGCTGTACTACGACGGCATCATCAACCACATGCTGATGAACCTCGGCCTTACCCAGGGAACAGTCGCCTGGCTCGGCCAGTCCAGGACCGCCCTTCCCGCCGTGATCTTTGCCAGAGCCTTCAAGGTCGTCCCGTTCGTTCAAGTGATGTGTCTGGCCGGCCTGTCGGCCATTCCCGGCGAGCTGTACGAAGCCGCCACCGTGGATGGGGCATCCGTGTGGAGACGATTCCGGCACATCACGCTCCCGCTGCTCAAGCCCGTCAGCCTGGTCACGACGCTCATCCTCATCGTGTGGCATATCAATGATTTCGCCATCGTCTGGGTCATGACCCAGGGCGGCCCGAGCAATGCGACCGAGCTCATCGTCGTCAATGCCTACAAGGTCGCCTTCGAGGCCTTCCGATTCGGGGAGTCCTCGGCCATCGGCGTGGCCCTCCTGGTCTTCTCGCTGCTGTTCGGTGTCCTGTACCTGAAATCGACGAGGGCCCTCGAATGATGATCGCGGATAGGCTCCGGCGCCGGAGGACGGTCCTGATCTCTGTCACCGTGATCCTGTACGTGGGGATATCGGTCTTTCCCCTGGCGTGGATGGCGCTGGCGTCCTTCAGCGGGGATCCGTACTTCCGCCTGCTGCCCACGAAGTACAGCGCGGCCGCCTATGCCGAGGTGCTTTCCTCACCCGATCCGAGTCTCTCGTTCCCCGCCTGGTATGGGAACAGCGTCAAGGTGACGGTCTCGGTGACGCTGTTGGCAACGGCGCTGTCGGCTCTTGCCGGCTACAGCTTCTCCAGGTTCCGGTTCTACGGACGACAGGGTCTGATGTACACCATCCTGGTGGGGCAGATGCTGCCCGGCGTCGTCCTGCTCCTGCCCTTGTACATCTATCTCAAGGATCTCCGGCTGCTGGATACCCACCTCGGCCTGGGCATCGTCTACATGACCTTTGCGATCCCCCTGTGCACCTGGCTGCTGAAGGGCTTCTTCGACACGATCCCCCCCGACCTGGAAGAGGCAGCCATGGTGGATGGGTGCAGCCGGGTCGGGGCGATGGCTCGCATCGCCCTGCCCTTGGCGGCACCCGGGATCGTTGCGACGACCCTGTTCGCCTTCATCACGGCGTGGAACGACTTCATGTTCGCCCTGGCGATCCTGTCCACCCCGGCGAAGTTCACCATCGGTCTCGGCTTGCTGGCCTATCAGCAGGAGTACTTCTTCCAGTGGAATACCCTGATGGCCGGTGGGGTCCTCATGTCCCTCCCGGCGCTCGCGCTGTACCTGTGCTTGCAGAGATATCTGGTGACGGGGCTCACGCGAGGATCGGTCAAGGGCTAGGCGGCGCGGCCCGCTACATCGGCACCCGCCGGCCCGGCTCGATCGTCACGTCCCGGATCTCCCCCGTGTAGGGGAAGGCGCCGTGGCGCTCGTAGAGGGCCCAGAGCACCGGGCCGCGGCGGTCGAGCCCGACGTCCAGGCCCTCGAAGACGCCGTACGGCACCATCGTCGGGGCGAGCCGCGTCCACCGGACCTGCTCGACGTCGTCGAGCAGCAGCCGGCCGCGCCCCTCGCGTCCGCCCTGGGCCTCGTAGTCCAGCGTCGCCGTGTGGGCGCCGGCGGGCAGCGGTACGCCCGGGAGCGAGGTCCGCTCCCCGAAGCCGTTGTAGTGGAAGTGCAGCCGCCGGTCCTCCACGTACATCACCAGGCCCCCCGTCGGGTCGCCGATCGCCCACAGCACGCCCGCGTCGTCCGCGCGGTGGGCGAACCGCGCGCGGATGCGGAACGAGCGGTTCGCGATCAGCGGGAACACGTCGGCGCGGTGGACCGTCTGCATGCCGGGGCGGTAGACGCGGGGCCGGTCGTCGTCCGCCCTCTGGTCGGGCGCCGCGTCGGTGAACTTGTCGCGCCGGTCCCGGTTGTCGAGCGGGTACACGAAGTACTGCCACGCTGCGTGATCGAACGCCTCCGTCAGCGCGCGCAGCCGTTCAGGATGCTGTGCGTTCACGTCAGTGCTCTCGGAAAAATCGCGCTCCAGGTGGTGCAGCGTCCAGTTGTCGAGGTCGACCGGCTCGCCCCGCTTCTGGAGCGACCGCGCCAGCCACCCGTCCCGGTAGTACGCGCGGTTCGACCAGCACTCGTAGTACTGCTCGGTGCGCGGACCAGGCGCCGCGCCGTCGAGCAGCACCGTCGCGAAGCTGGCGCCGTCCATGGGGCGGGCCCGGCGGCCGTTGACCTCCGGGAGCGGCGGGACGCCGGCGAGCTCGAGCAGGGTGGGCATCACGTCGATCACGTGCACGAACTGCCGGCGGATCGCGCCGGCCTCGCGGAGGCGGGCCGGCCAGGACACGATGAACGACACGCGCCGCCCGCCCGCCCCGGTGTACGTCTTGAACGAGGGGAACGGCGTGTTCGACACCTCACCCCAGCCGGTCGGGTAGAGGGGGGCGCCACGGGGGCTCCCCAGGTCGGGGGCCACGGCGCGCTCCTCCTCGATCGGCGGCGCCGCCAGCCCCATGTACCGGCGGTTGTTGTTGAACATCCCGGTCGGCCCGCCCGCGTCGGTCCCGCCGTTGTCCGAGGCGAACACGAGAATCGTGTTGTCCAGCTCGCCGATCTCCGCCAGGAATGCCACCAGTCGCCCGAGGTTCTGGTCGACGCTGTCGAGCATCGCAGCATAGACTTCCATGTGCCGCGCCAGGAGCGGACGGTCGGCCGGATCGGTCGCGTCCCACGAGGGCACGCGCGGATCGGAGGCCGGGAGCCGCGTGTCCGGCGGCGCCACGCCGAGCTCGATCTGCTTCCGGAGGCGCGCCTGGCGCATCGCCGTCCAGCCCGCGTCGTAGCGGCCGCGGTACCGCGCCAGGTCCGCCGGCTTCGCCTGGAGCGGCGCATGGACGGCGTTGTGGGCGAGGTAGAGGAGGAAGGGCTTGGTCGGGGACGAGGCCCGCAGCTCCTTCACGTACTGGATCGCTCGGTCGGTCCAGTCGTCCGTCGTGTAGTAGTCCCGCGGGTACTCGTCGACGGGCACCAGCTGCGTGCCCATCATCAGCTGCGCCGGGAAGAAGAAGTGCGCCTCGCCCTCCATGAAGCCGTAGAAGGTGTCGAACCCTCGGCTGGTCGGCCACGTGTGCTTCGGAGCCGAGGGGACGCAGTCGCGGGTCGGCGTGTTGTGCCACTTGCCGACCATGATCGTCTCGTAGCCCGCCGCGCGCAGCGTCTCCGGAAGCGTCGCGGCGTCCGGCGGGATCTCGCCCGAGTAGCCGGGATAGCCCGGGCTGGTGTTGGTCAGCCAGCCGGTGCCGACCGCGTGCGCGTTGATCCCGGTCAGGAGCGCGGCGCGCGCGGGCGAGCACAGGGGGTGCGTCGTGTAGTGCGTGAAGCGCAGCCCGCGCGCGGCCAGCGCGTCGATGTGCGGCGTGTCGATCTCGCCGCCGAAGCAGCCGGGGTCCGAGAACCCCATGTCGTCCATGTAGACGATCACGACGTTCGGCGCCCCGGCCGGCGCCGACGGGCGCCGCGGCCATGCCGGCGTCGACGCGTCGCGGGTGCGGCCGATCCGGCCGGCGAAGTCGCCGAGCGGCGGCCGGGGGAGTTGATCGGACGGCCTTGATCGGATGGCTTTCGGCCGGTGGCGGCCTGTGGGGGCCCGGCCTGTGCGGGTCGGATCACGTCGCGTCATGGTCGCGCTCCTACCGTTGCCTACCGTTGCCTACCGTTGAATAACGCCCCACCGCACGATCGTCGCGCGCTCGAGGGGCACGAAGAGCAGCCGGTCCATGGCCAGCCACAGGAGCCCGATGACGATCATCCCCATGATGATCGTGTCGGACTTGTGCCACTGGACCGCCTCGATCGTCATGTAGCCGAGGCCGTTGGTCCCCGCGATCATCTCGCCGGCCACGAGCGCCCGCCAGCCGTAGGCCATGGAGGTGCGGAAGCCGAGGATGATGTGGACCAGCGCCCCCGGCAGCACGAGCTCGGTGAAGACCTGCCACCCGCGCCCCCCGTGGCTTCGCACCGCCCGGTGGAGCGTGTTCGGGATGGCCTGGACGCCGACCACGGTGTTGTAGATCGCGCTGAAGAAGATGGTGTTGGCGATGACGAACAGCACCGCGCCCATGCCGATCCCGAACCAGATGATGGCCAGCGGCACCCAGGCGATGCCCGCGATGGACTGGAGGAACGTGAGGAGCGGCCGGGTGAGGTCGGCCACGTTCCGGTTCAGGGCGATAGCGATGCCGAGCGGGACGGCCAGGCCGTTCCCGATCAGGAAGCCGAGGGCGAGCCGGTAGAGGCTCCCAAGGACGTGACCCAGCAAGGAGCCGTCGGCGAGGGCCTCCCACACGCGCCGGCCGGTCTGCTCGAGCGGGGGCAGCATGTAGGCGGGGTACTCGAGAACGTGGGGGGCCATCGCCCACGCGAAAAGGGCCAGGACGAAGGGCGCGGCGCCGACCCAGCGAGCCGGGACGCGCCGAAGGGTCCCCGCCGCCAGCACGCTCACGGGGCTACCATTCGACGGCCTTCGGCCTGTGGCGGCCTGTTTCACGCCGCGACGCCCGTCATTCGCGCTGCTCCGCCGTGGTGACGGCGCCCCACCGCTCCACGGTGGCGCGCTCGAGCGGGCGGAGGTAGACGTAGTCGATCGCGAGCCAGAGGAGCCCCATCAGGATCATGCCGACGATCGTCCGGTCGGTCTGGTGCTGGGACACGCCCTCGAAGATCAGGTAGCCGACCCCGGTCTTCGCCGCCACGATCTCGGCGAAGATCAGCCCGCGGAACGCGAACCCGGCGCCGATGCGGAAGCCGGTGAGGATGCTGGGGAGCGCTGCCGGCAGGATCACCTGGCCCAGGACCTGCCAAGGGGTCGCGCCCAGCGAGCGCACGGCGTTCACGTAGACCTGCGGGACCGTCCGGACCCCGAGCAGCGTGTTGTAGAGGAGCGGGAAGAACACCACGTAGACCAGCGCCACCAGGATCGTCTCGAGGCCGTATCCCCACCAGAGGACGAACATGGGGATCCAGGCGACCTCGACGATGGCGAACAGGAAGTTGATCAGCGGGGACAGGAGGCGGCTCAGGAAGCCGTTGAGGCCGATGGCGAGGCCGGCGCCGACGCCGGCCAGCGTGCCCAGCGCGACTCCGAGCCCGTACCGGTAGAGGCTGTCCGTCACGTAGACGGGCAGGATCCCCTTCCACGCGAGGGCGCCGAACGCCCGCCAGACGTCGGCCGGCGACGGGTAGAAGTACGGCTCGAGCCCGACCAGCGGCACCGACGCCTGCCACAGGGCGAGGAAGACGAGGATCCCCGCGGCCCCGCGCGCGAGCCGCGGCAATCCGCGAAGGGGCGGCGCCACCGGGCGGATCGCCACCGCGGACGTCATCGCCCGGTCACCCGGCCCTCAGCGCCCCGGCCACCGGCGGACGTCGGCCACCCAGTACTGCCGCGCCAGCTCGCGGGCCGCCGGGCGGCGCACGTCCATCAGGAACACGGACGCGCCGCGCACCTCGATGACCCGACCGATCTCTTGCATGCGCGTGACGTGGAAGGCCTCCGGGGGAAACCGGAGCACGACCTCGAAGTGGAGCCGGTCGCCGGGACCCGCCAGCTCCTCGGGCGTGAGCTTCTGGCGCCCGCTCCAGGCCCCCCAGAGGCCGAAGACGCCGGCGAGCCCGAGGACCAGCGCGGTGGCGACCACCGGCCGCAGGAGCCCCGCCCGGCGGAGCCGGCCGAGACTCAGGCCGCCTCCTGGGCGCCCCGGACCAGCGTCAGCACCCGATCCCGCAGCGCGACGAACGTGGGGTCGGCGTTGAGGGTCCGCCAGCTGCGCTGCTCCCGCGGGATGGGCACCGTCACCTCGGCCCGGACCCGCCCCGGCCGCGGCGTGAGGACGACCACGCGGTCGCCGAGGAACACCGCCTCGTCCACGCTGTGGGTGACGAAGAGGACGGTGACGTGGGACTGCTCCCAGATGCGGACCAGCTCCTCCTGGAGGGTCATCCGCGTCTGGGCGTCCACCGCGGCGAACGGCTCGTCCATCAGCATGACCTCGGGCGCGTTGGCGAGCGTGCGGGCGACGGCCGCCCGCTGCTTCATGCCCCCGGACAGCTCGTGCGGGTAGCGGTCGGCCGCGTCCGCGAGGTTCGTGACGTCGAGGAACCGCCGGGCGATGCGCTCCCGCTCGGCGCGCGGCACCCCGCGGAACTTGAGCCCGAGGGCCACGTTGTCGAGGACGCGCTTCCACGGGAGGAGCGCGTACTCCTGGAACACCACGCCCCGGTCCGCGCCCGGGCGCTCGATGGGCCGGCCGTTCATCAGGACCCGGCCGGCCTGGGGCCGGAGGAAGCCGGCGATGGCGGCGATGAGGGTCGACTTCCCGCAGCCCGAGGGTCCTACGACGCAGAGGAACTCCTGCTCGAGGATGTCGAGCGAGAGCGCCTCCAGCGCGACGTGCCGCTCCTGCCGCTCCTCGGAGACGTACTCGAGCCGGAGATCCCGGATGGCGATCTTGACCGGGCGGCCCGGGTCCGCCGGCGGACTACTGGGCACGCAGCTCGGCCGGGATCGGTTTGAGGTCCGAGAAGAACTGGGGCGCCGTCTTCTCCACGTGGAGGTAGAACTGCGGGTCCACCACCGTCGCGGCGTCGAAGGACTTCGCCAGGCGCTTGTCCGCCAGGAGCTGGGGGATCGTCTTCGCGTTGTACATCGCCACGGTGTTCTTCGAGATCCGGAGGTCGTAGAACGACCGCCGGATGGCGATCTTCATCACGTCCAGGTCGATGCCCTGGATCCAGCGCATGTTGATCTCGGCCGCCGCGTCGAAGTTCTGGCGGACCCACTGGTGGGCTTCGGCGAAGGCGACCATGAACCGGCGGAGCTGCTCGGCCTTGTCGGCGGCGAGCTTGCGGGTCGTGAGGATGGTCCCGGGGTCGTAGCACTTCTCGCAGTCCCCGGTGATCACGCGGTACGCCCCCGGGACGCGCAGCGCCGAGATCGTCCCCCAGGGCTCCCAGGCCGCGACGGCGTGGACGTCGCCCTGGCGGAGGGCGGTGGGCTGGTCGCTCGGCTTCAGGTTGATCAGCGTGACCTCCGAGTCCTTGACGTCGTTCTGGGCCAGGACCCCGAGGAGATAGCCCTCGGCCCCGGTGCCGCGGGGCAGGCCGATCTTCTTCCCGCGGAGCGCCTTGACGTCGCCTTCCTTGATCCCGGAGGCGGGCGTCGCCACGACGGAGTTGTTCTCGGAGTAGCTCTGGCGGAGCGCGTTCCCGTGCAGGTGCCCGATCAGCAGCAGGGGCTGCCCGTTGGACACGCCGGCCAGGAACGGGATCGAGCCCATGATGTTGACGTCCTGCGCGCCCCGCAGGAGCCCGTTGATCATCTCGACGCCGGTCTGGTACATGACCAGCTTGGCGTCCAGGCCGTGCTTCGCGAAGATCCCCCGCTCGACGCCGGCGAACGCCGCAGCGTGGTCGGTCGCGTTGGCCGCGCCGATCTTGATCTCGAGCGGCTGGGCCGGCGCCGCGACCGCCGCCGCCAGGATCGCGCTGCCGAGCACGAGGGCTGCGAGGTGGATCCGCATGGTAGGCCTCCCTAGGCGGGCTCGGTCCGGCCGAGCCAGTTTTCTTCCGGCTTGAACTCCCACAGGTACTGGTTGGGCGGGTGCATCCGCCGGGCCCAGGCTCCCACGAGGTCCTTGTCGGCCCGCCGCTCGAGCATCCGTTGCCGGATCCGGTCGGGATCCCAGCCGGCGAGCACTTTCGGGACGAGCGCGTCCCGGACCGCGCCGTGCCGCGCGTCCTCGGCCAGGTCCCGGAGCTCGTGGGGGTCCGACTCGAGGTCGAAGAGCTGCGGCCGGTAGCCGTGGTAGTAGACGAGCTTCCAGCGGCCCCGCCGCACCATCCGCTGCTGCACCGCCATCCCGCCGGTCCAGGTCGGGACCGCGTCGGTACAGTACTCCGAGTAGGTCTCGTCGTCCCAGGCCGCGCGCCCATCCCGCGCCGCCGCCAGAAAGCTGCGGCCCTGCGCGTGCGGGAGCGGCGGCGCGCCGAGCGCGTCGAGGAGGGTCGCGGTGAGGTCGACGAGGTTCACCACCTGCCGGCGCCGCTCGCCCGCCGGCAGCCGCCCCGGCCACGCGAGGATGAGCGGGACCTTGACCGACTCGTCGTAGAAGGTGTGCTTCCAGAAGAGCCCGCGCTCGCCGATCTGGTCCCCGTGGTCGGTGGAGTAGACGACGAGCGTGTCCTCGGCGAGCTCGCTCGACTCGAGGGCCGCCAGGATCTGTCCGATGAAAAGATCCAGCCGCGTGACGAGCCCGTAGTAGGCGGTCCGCGCGCGGAGGACGGCGTCGGGGCGCACGCGGTCGAGGCCGCGGTTCTGGCGCCACCAGGCGAGCCACGGGTGCTCGCGGCCCGGCGCGGGAACCGGCAGCGCCGGGGGACCGACGCGGCCCGCGTGGCGCGCGTAGTCCTCGGGCCGCGCGACGTACGGCGGGTGCGGGAGCATGAACCCCACCGTCAGGCAGAACGGCCGGTCGGCGGCGTCGCCGCGCCGCGCGCAGAGGGCGCGGAGATACGTGCAGGCCGCGGCGGTCACGTCGACGTCCTTCAGCTCGTACGCGCTCTGCCCCGGTCCGGAGCGCTCGACGCTCGCGGGGTCGGGCTCGTTCGTGTCGGCCAGCGCCCCCATGTCGTGCCGCGGCACGCCGATCCAGTTCGGGCTGTGGTCGCCCACCTCGCGGTGCACGTAGCCGTGGAGCTGGTCCGGCCCCATCGAGTGCAGGCGCCCGACGAGCGCCGGCTCGTAGCCAGCCGCGCCGAGGGCGTGGGCCAGCGTGGGCCGGTCCGACGCGAGGCCGTCGTCGTTGGTCCAGCACTCCTGGGCGTAGGGGTGGCGCCCGGTGAGGAGAGACATCCGGCTCGGCACGCAGATGGGCGAGGGGCAGTACGCCTGGTCGAAGATCACGCCGCACGCGGCGAGCCGGTCGAGGTTCGGCGTGAGGGCCACGGGGTCGCCGTAGCAGCCCGCAATCTTCTGCGCGTGCTGGTCGGAGAACAGGAAGAGCAGGTTGGGCCGGCGCGCCGCCGTCACGTGGTCCGTCCCGTCCCGAGCGTCACGCGGGCAGTCTAGTCAGCGGCCCCGAGCGTGTCAATGCGAGCGGCGCCCTCCGGCCCTTGACCGGCGCCCTCGAGCCGGTGGCAGCTGTCATTCTCTGGCCCTCCCCTCATCCCTTGACGGCGCCGGCCAGGAGCCCCCGCACGAGATAGCGACGCACCACCGCCGCGAAGATCAGCACGGGGAGCAGCACGATCATCGAGCCGGCGGCCACGCGGCCCCATTCGACGCCCTCGTAGGCCATGAAGTTTGTGATGCCGACGGGAGCGGTCCGCGCGTCGAAGCGGGTCAGCACCAGGGCGAAGAGGAACTCGTTCCAGGAGAAGAGGAAGCAGAGCACTCCGGTCGCCACCAGGCCGGGCGCCGCCAGGGGCAAGACGATCCGGATGAGCGTCTGGAACCGGCTGGCGCCGTCGACGGCGGCCGACTCCTCCAGGGTGCGCGGCACCTCGTCGAAGAACGCCTGCATCGACCAGACGACCAGGGCCAGGTTGAACACCGTGTAGAGCAAGATCACGCCGAGGTGGCTGTCGAGGAGATTCAGCTGCCGGTAGACGAGGAAGAACGGGATGACGTAGGTCATGCCGGGCACCATGCGCAGGATGAGGATCCAGGCCAGCAGGAAGCCTCGGGTCCGACCCCGCCACCGGGAGAATCCGTAGGCGGCCGGCACGCCCAGGAGCAAGGAAAGGACCACCGTGCCGAGCGCGATCACGACGCTGTTCCGGAAGAACAGGGGGAAGTCGGTGTTCACGGCCAGGTCGACGTAGTGCTCGAAGGTGGGCGTGAAGATGAAGAGCGGCGGCGTGGCGAAGGCCTGGTTGGCGGTCTTGAGGGAGAGCATCAGGAGCCAGTAGATTGGAAAGAGCACCACCGCGAGCCAGCCAAGACCGATCGCGGCGAGTACCAGCCGACCAGCCCTCCCTCGCCGAGCCACGTCAGTCGGCCACCTGCATGACCCGCATCCGGAGGTGAAGAAACACGAGGCTCAGAAGGATCACCAGCGCGAAGAGCGCGATCGCGAGGGCCGCGGCGTAGCCCACGTCGAGGTACTGGAAGGCGTGGGTGTACGTGTAGTAGTTCAGCATCTCGGTGGCCCGCCCGGGTCCCCCGCGCGTCATGATGTAGATGATCGGGAAGATGCCCAGGCTGTTGATCACGCGGAACAGGAGCGCGACCGCCAGCGCGGGGCGGAGGTACGGGAGCGTGACGTGCCGGAAGACCTGGAGCGGAGACGCGCCGTCCACTCGCGCCGCCTCGATCGGCTCCGCGGGCATGCTCTCGAGCGCGGCCAGCAGCAGGAGCATGACGAACGGGGTGTCCTGCCACACTGCGACGATGCCCACCGAGACCACAGCCCAGCCGCTGCTCTCCAGCCAGCTCGGCTCCGGAAGCCCTAGCCGGGACAGGAAGAAGTTGACCCCGCCGAGGTTCGGGATGAAGAGCACCTTCCAGATGAGCCCCGCGATCACCGGGGGAATCACCATGGGCGCGATGAACAGGGAGCGGCTCACGCGCAGCAGCGGCTGGTCGCGGTGCAGGAGGAGCGCGAGGAGCAGCCCGAGCCCCATCTGGACGCTGACCGGCCCGACGATCAGGACCAGGGTCGTCCAGATCGCGCTCCAGAAGTACGGGTCGTCGAGCATGCGCTCGTAGTTGGCGAGGCCTGCGAACCCGGCGAGCCGGGGTGCGGTCAGGTTGAGGTGCCGCAGGCTCAGATACGCGGTGAGGGCCGGCGGCAGCAGCGAGAAGACCGTGAGGAAGGCCAGACAGGGCAGGAGAAACCAGAAGTACCCGCGCTCGCGGGGTCGCGTGGCCGACCACACGACTCTCCGCGCGCGTGCCTCTCGGCCTTCCGTCGCGGCCGGTGCTGGCACAGGTCCCCGCGTGGTCCCGGCGTGAGGCGTCTGGCGCGTCCGGCGCGCGTCAGGACGCCCGGCGCGACGTCAGGACTTGTAGTAACCCGCCTTCAGGAACAGATCGTACATGTCCTTCTGGCAGTCGCGCATGGCCTGTGCGGCCGACTTCTGCCCCGTGAGCGCCTCGCTCAGGGCGATCGAGAGTCGGTCACCGAGCTGCGGCCACTCGGGGATGGGCGGGCGGTAGTCGGGGCGCCCTTCCTGGGCCGACTGCAGGAACAGGTCGACGAACTTGCCGCCGCCGTAGTGGTACTTCGCCCGGAACTCCGGATCGTTCCACACCGATCTCCGGGTCACCGCGATGTGATTCGTGGCGAGCGCCCCCTTGAGCTGCGTCTCCTTGCTGACGGACCACTTGATGAACTCCCAGGCGGCCTCGTGCTGCCGAGCGGCGGTCGGAATCGCCCAGGTGTGACCGGAGAACGGTGGGAAGCGACCCGCGGGCCCGCGGGGGACGATGGCCATGGCGAGCTTGTCGGCGACCTTGGACTGCTTCGGATCGAAGAGGCGGGCCGCCAGCGGCGCCCCCTCGATGGCCATGGCCGTCTTGCCCTCCGACAGGGCCAGGAGCACCTCGTCGAAGTTGGCCGAGGCCGCATTGGGAATGCCGTACTTGCCCAGCAGCTCGATCCAGTAGGCGGCAGCGCGCAGGTTCTCCGGCGAGTCCAGGACGGGGTGCATGTCGGTCGGGTAGTCCCTGAAGAACTTCCCGCCGAACCCCCACATGAACTGCGGAAACGGCCAGCCCGCGGCGTCCTTGCCCCGGGCCCCACGCGCCGCGAACCCCGGGACGGGCTTGTCATGGACGCGCTGGGCCGTCGCGAGCAGCTCGTCGAAGGTGGCCGGCGCCTGGTCGCCGACGATGTCCTTGCGGTAGTAGAGAAGCTGTGTGCCCACGAAGACGGGGATGCCGTACTGCTTGCCCTTCCACTTGCCGGACTCCCACGGCCCCTTCACGAAGTCCTCGACGTCCATCTCGCCCGGCTTCGTCCGCCGGGGGTCCTTGAGGTACTCGTCGAGGGGCATGAGCCACCCGGGCTCGGCGACCTGGGGGATGCCGGCCCCGCTGATGTGGACGACGTGATACGCGCCGGTCGCCCCCGCCAGCTCCACGGCCACCTTCTGGGACTCCTCCGCCTCGCCGAACACGTCGTACCGGATCTTGATGCCGGTGAGCTTCTCGAAATCGGCGAGCTGCACCCGGGTCGCCTCGGTGTACGTGTACCGGAAGGTGATCACGTTCAGGGACGTCCCCGCGAAGGGCCGCTCGCCCTGGGCCGTCACGCGGCTCGCCATGGAGCCCGCGAGGGCCGCCGTGCCGGCTCCGGCCAGGCCGACTCGAAGAAGATCCCGTCGCTTCAGGCCGCGGTCCGCCATCGTCGCCTCCTCCAGCGCTGGGCAGCGCTTCATCAGGCCGCGCTTCGTCACGCCATCCCGACGGGCGCCTGGCGCTCGCGCTGGGCGTCGTCGGGACGGCTCGCGATCATCTCGGTGAGCTCTTTCCGCGCCCCCGCGCACGCGGGGTCGTCGAAGCGGTTGTCGAGCTCGTGGGGGTCGTCCACTAGGTCGTAGAGCTCCCCGGCCCCCGAGTCGAGCTCGAGGGTGAGCTTGTGCCGCCGCGTCCGCACCGTGCGCAGGCGGAGCGGGACTCCGCACCGGGAGGCCGTGAGGTCCCACTCGGAGAGCGCGAAGTCGCGGCCGTCGCCGCGGCCCGCGATCAGCGGGCGGAGGCTCCGGCCGTGCTGGGGATCCCGGCCGCCGAGGCCGGCGTAGTCGAGGAACGTCGCCCCGAGATCGAGCGTCGAGACCGGGTCGGCCACGACCCGGCCGGCGGGCACCTCGGGCCCGGCGACCACGCACCCGACCCGCAGGAGCCCCTCGTACGCCATCGGGCCCTTGAGGATCAGCCCGTGATCCCCGAGCCAGTCGCCGTGGTCCGTCGTGTAGACGATCAAGGTGCGCTCCGCCAGGCCGAGGTCCCGGAGCGCGATCCGGATCCGGCCGACGTTGTGGTCGATGAGAGCGATCATCCCGAAGTAGTTCGCGATCAGGGCGCGGAGCAGGTGGTCCGGCTGGGGCGGGATGCGCGAGAAGCTCTCGCGGATCGCGCGGAGCTCGGGCGAGATGTCGGGCGTGCCCTCGAGGCTGGCGCGGTGCCACCAGGGCCGGCGCTCGAGGTCCAGCCGGCGGTGCGGCGGGAGATCGACGTCGGCCGGGTCGTGGAGCCGGCTCCACGGCTCCGGCGCGTCGAACGGGTGGTGCGGGTCCGGGAAGGAGGCCCACACGCAGAAGGGCCGGTCCCGGTGCCGCCCGAGGAACTCGATCGTCCGGTCCCCGACCCAGGTGGAGTTGTGCCAGGCCGGGGGGAGCGCGGAGTGCCACGTCTGGGGCGCGCCGGGGTCGGGCGGCAGGCGGGTCCAGTACTGGCGGGTGCGCTCGGCGCCGCGGCCGTCGGCGTGATACCAGCGCTCGTAGTGCTGGCCCGAGGGCGGCTCGAGGGGCGGCCACCAGTTGTGGCCCTCGACGACCAGCTCCACGTACTCGAAGCCCATGTAGGGCCCGTGCCAGTCGGGCCCGTAGCGGGCCATGCTCTGCCGGCACTCCGGCGTGCCGGTGGGCGCGAACGTGTGGTTGGTGGCGAAGTGAGCCTTGCCGATGAAGCCGGTCCGGTAGCCCGCCCGCGCGAGCCGCCCGGCGAAGCCCGCCTCGCCGGTCGCCGGGTCCAGGTCCACCCCGTTGTCGTAGACGCCGTGCGTGAGCGGCAGGAGCCCGGTGAGGATCGAGGCCCGCGACGGCTGACAGACCAGGTTCGGCGTGATGCAGACGGCGAAGCGCGTCCCTGCCCGGGCCAGGTCGTCGAGGTGCGGCGTCTTCACCCGCCGGCCCTCGAACCCGAAGCAGTCGCCCCGCTGCTGGTCGGAGGTGATGAGCACGATGTTCGGTCCGCGCGTCACCGGAACTCCCCAATCGGCACGGCCCCCACCCTACCCCTTCACCGCCCCGGCGGACAGGCCGGCCACCAGGTACTTGCGCACCACGAAGGCGAAGACCAGGACCGGCAGCATGACGCACGTGCCGCCCGCGGCGATCTTCCCCCACTCCCAGTTCTCGTAGTTCATGAAGTTCACGACGGCCACCGGCGCGGTCTGCGCCTCGGCGCGGGTCAGGATGAGGGCGAAGAAGAAGTCGTTCCAGGAGAACAGGAAGCAGAAGATGGCCGTGGCCGCCAGCCCGGGCGCCGACAGCGGCAGCGTGATGCGCCAGAACGCCTCCCAGACCCCGCAGCCGTCGATCCAGGCCGCCTCCTCCAGCGAGCGCGGCGTGGCGTCGAAGAAGCTCCGCATCATCCACAGCACCAGCGACAGGTTGAACGTGACGTAGATGCTGATCAGGCCGGTCCGCGTGTCCAGAAGGCCCAGCACCCGGAAGATCAGGAAGTAGGGCAGCGTGAACGCGATGGGCGGCGCCATGCGGGTGGCCAGCACCCACAGGCTGATCTGGCTGTCCTGCCGGTAGTTCGCCCGCGACAGCGCGAAGGCGGCCGGCGTGCCCACCAGCATGGCCACCAGGGTGGACGCGACGCCGGTGACCAGGCTGTTCACGAAGCTCCGGGTGAACACCTTGTCGAAGAGCGTGGCGTAGTGATTCAGCGTGGGCTCGAAGAAGAGCTTGGGCGGAAACGCGAAGAGGTCCTGGTTCTGCTTGAAGGACAGGTGGAACATCCACAGGAACGGGAACAGCACCACGAGGCTCAGCGCGACCACCGTGCAGTACGCCGCGATGCGGTCCCGGCGCCGAGCCCGGAGGTATTCGCCCCGGGGCACGATGCGGGCCGTGCGCGCCGCGCTCACTCTACGTCCACCTTCGCGCCCGCCGTGCGCATGATCCACCACGAGCTGAGGAAGGTGGCCGCCAGCATGACCATCGAGATCGCGCTCGCGAAGCCCAGGTAGGAGAAGTTGAACGCCTGGCGGAACGCGTAGAAGTTCGTCACCTCCGTGACGTTCCCGGGACCGCCGTCGGTCAGCACGTAGATCAGCGGGAAGGCCTTGATGCTGTCCACCAGGCGAAACAGCCCGGCCACCAGCAGGACGGGCTTGAGCCACGGCAGGGTGATGTACCGGGTGACCTGCCAGGCGCTGGCGCCGTCGATGCGCGCCGCCTCGAGCGGATCCTCCGGCATCATCTGGAGCGAGGCCAGGACCATGAGCAGGGTGAAGGGGAACCATTGCCAGATGTCCGCGATCATGATGGCCGCCAGGGCCCCGTCCGCGTGGGTGATCAGGGCGGGAAAGGGGCGGCCGAGCCACGCGAAGAGCTGGTGCACGGGGCTGATGTCCGGCGTGTAGAGCACCTTGAAGATGATCGCCACGACGATCGGCGGCAGCACCATCGGCACCAGGAACACCGTGCGGAAGGCGGCCACGATGCGCGACGGGATGTTCAGCAGCAGCCCCAGCGAGAGGCCGATCAGCAGCTGCGACGCCACCGTGACGGCGCTCAGCTTCACCTGCACCCACACCGACTGCAGGAACCGCTCGTCCTCCGGCAGGCTTCGATAGTTGACCAGGGGATCGTCGAACTGCCACGCGGTGCGCGGCATCGTGAGGTTCAGGGGCGTGAGGCTGGTGACGAGCAGGTACAGGAACGGGACGATGGTCATCAGGAACATCATCACGAGCGCCGGCGTCAGCATCAGCGTGTACGTGCGGCGCCGCCGGGCCGCCAGGGACGCGCCGCCGGCGGCCGGTACGCGGGCTCCGCCAGAGAGGCCTGCCGAGGTCGCCACCAACCGAGCTATCTCGCTAGCGGGATCGAGGGCGCCGGCCGGCGCGGCCCGCCTCCCGGGAGGCGGCCGCGCCGTCGGCCGCGTGCATGCCTAGGCGTCCACCTTGAAGCCGCCCTTCTTCAGGTCGGCGATGGCCTCGCGCTGGGCCTGGGCCATCGCCTCCTGGGCGGTCTGCTGGCGGGTGGCGATGCGCTGCATGGCCTTGTTCATCACGGCCCCCACCTGCGGGAACGCCGGCACGGTCCGGTACTTCATGTACGCGGCGGAGCCGGCCTTCTTCATCACGTCGAGCGCCATGTCCGCGAGCACCTGTCCGTTGTAGGTGGTCGATTCCCGGAAGCGCGGGTTCTGCAGCACCGACGCGCGCGTCGGTCCCGCGTACCCCAGCTCGACCACGTACCGCGTGAGCATCTGCTTGCTGGTGGCCCACTTGATGAACTCCCAGGCCGCCCGCTTCTTCGTGGATCCGAGGGGAATGCCGAGGGCGTGGGAGCCCAGGCCCGGGAAGTCGCCCTTCGGGCCCACCGGCATCGGCCCGAAACGGGACGTCTTGCGCACCGTGGATTCCGTGCTGGCCACGATGGGGATCAGCGAGCCGAGGCCCTGGTTGCGGAAATTGCCCCGGCCGGCCATCTGGGCGCGGAGCGCCTGGTCGTTCAGGTAGCTCAGCGAGCCGTCCGGCGCGAAGTCCCGCAGGAGCCGCGCGTAGTACGCCGCGCTCTCCACCACCTCGGGCGTATCCAGGGTGGGCGTCAGGTTCTCCGGCGGGTCCTTGAACACGCGGCCGCCGAAGCCCATCAGGAAGGGGATCCAGGGCCAGTTGTAGTTGTTCTCGTTCACCCAGGCCTTCACGCCCTCCACGTTGTCGACCTGCTCGCAGGTCCGGGTGAACTCGGCGAAGGTCTTCGGCCAGCCCAGCCCCTTCTTTTCCACGATGTCCCAGCGGCCGCAGGACATCAGCATCACCTCGGTGAGCCAGGGCATGCCGTGGCGGTGCCCGTCGCCGGGATGACGGAAGTGGGCCATGCTGGCCTCGCTGAAGTCCGCGACGTCGTAGTCGGGCTCGGTCCAGTTGGGATCCTTCAGGTATTCCTCCAGGTCCGTCACCCAGCGGGCGCCGATCCAGCGGCCGGAGTATATGAACGTGAGGTTGATGAAGTCGAAGGCCCGGCCCTGGGTGGACAGCTCCAGATCGGTGCGCTGGTTGTAGTTGAAGAACCCCTGGGTCTGGAAGTTCACCTTGGCGCCCGTCTTGGCCTCGAACTCCGGGATCAGCTTGCGCAAGGGATCGGTGAACGGCGCGTAGTCGAACATCTGCCCCTCGAGGGTCACCCCGGCGAAGGGCTTGGCCTGTCCGAGGACGGCCGGCGCGCGCCCGAAGGTGCCGTAGGCCAGCCCGGCCGCCGAGCCCAGGACGAGC
This sequence comes from uncultured Candidatus Rokubacteria bacterium, assembly GCA_963812945.1. Lineage (GTDB taxonomy): Bacteria > Methylomirabilota > Methylomirabilia > Rokubacteriales > DASRDR01 > DASRDR01. The sequence continues at coordinate 2,913,720 of CAWEXD010000008.1, forward strand.
TTCCGGCGGCTCAGGCCGCGCGACGACGAAGACGTGCTCATCGGGAATCCTCCTCTTCGTGGGAACGGGTCGCTCGGTGGACGACGCGGGGGCCGATCACTACTGCTTCACCGCGCCGGCGGCCAGCCCGGCGCTCAGCTTCGTCTGGAGCGGCAGGAACAGGAGCAGGGGCGGCAGCGTGGTCAGCGCGGCCGCCGCCATCACCTGGCCCCACTCCGTGGTGTGCTCGCCGAAGAACGCGTAGAGGGCCAGGGGCATCGTCTTCATGTCCGTCTTCGTCAGGAAGGCCAGCGCGAACAGGTACTCCGACCAGCACAGGATGAACGCGTACGTTGCGGTGGCGACCACGCCGGGCAGCATGATCGGGAACACGATCCGCCAGATGACCTGGAACGGCGGGCAGCCGTCGATGATCGCCATCTCGTCCAGGCTCCGCGGCACCGACTCGAGGTAGCCGACGAGGAGATACACCGAGAACGGGATCGTCACCGCCACGTAGCAGACGATGATCCCGAGGTAGGTGTTCAGGAGGCCGAGACGCGCGAAGAGGATGAACACCGGCGTGACCAGGATGATCCAGGGGAACGTCTGGCCCAGCATCACGCTGCCGAAGATCGCCGACTTCCACCGGAACTGCCGGCGCGAGAAGACGTAGGCCGCGATGACCGACACGAACGTGGAGATGAGCACGGCCGTCAGGCTGATCACGAGGCTGTTGCCGATGTGGACGCCGAAGCCCGACGCGAACAGGCGCCGGTAGTTCCCGAGCGTGTAGTCGGCGAACTCGCCCGAGAAGAGCGTCTCCTGGGTCTTGAAGGACGCGAAGAAGACCCACACCGTCGGGTAGACGAGGACGACGGCCACGACCAGGGCGACGGCCAGCACCAGGACCTCGCCGGGCCGGACGCCGCGCCGCCGGCGGGGCGCGGCGTGGGCCAGGGGTCGGATGTCGACGGCCGGCGCCGGCTCGGCACCCATGGCTCAGAACACCTCTCGCAGCTCTCGCCGGATCACGAGCCGGAGGTACAGGAGCCCGAAGGCGGTCATGATGGCGGCCATCACGATCCCGATCGCGGAGCTGTAGCCCATCCGGCCGTCGACGAACGCCTTGAGGTACACCTCGGTCGCCATCACGTTCGTGTAGAGACCCGGGCCGGCGCCCGTCGAGAGCCACACGTAGACGAAGTTGTTGAACGTCCAGAAGGTGGACAGGAGCGTCATCACGACCACGGCGGGCATGAGGTGGGGCAGCACCACGTGCCAGAGGCTCTGGACCTTGGTGGCGCCGTCCACCGAGGCCGCCTCCAGCACCTCGGCGGGGATGGCCTTGAGGCTCGCGAGGAACGTGAGCGTCACCAGGGGCAGCGTGTTCCAGGTGATGATGGTGATGAGCGCGGGCCAGACGAAGGCCACGTCGGAGAGGAACGCCACGGGCTCGGCCGCCAGCCCCGAGCCGACCAGGAGCTTGTTCACCACGCCCGCCCGCGGATCCAGCATCCAGCGCCAGATGACGACCGCGACGATGGGCGGCGTGGCCCACGGCACGATGAGGATCACGTGGAACAGGGTCCGGAGCCGCCATCGTCGGAGCGTCTCCGAGTTGACGAGCAGCGCCAGGAGCAGCCCCAGCACGATCCGGACCGACACACCGATCAGGGTCAGCCACACGGTGGTGTTGTAGAGGACGCGGCGGAACTCCTTGCTCGTCACGAGCTCGACGTAGTTGCGGGCGCCAACCCACTGGCCCCCGCGCTTGAGGCCGAAGAGGCTCAGATCGGTCAGGCTGTTCTGGAGATTGAAGAGCGTCGGGTACACGTAGAACAGCATCAGGAAAAGGAACGCCGGCAGCAGGAGCAGTCCGACGAAGGCCCGATTTCCCCTCACGGCGTGCCTCCGGACGGGGCGGCGCCCGCCCCGTCCGCGCGGCCCATCCTACATCCCCCCGGACCCTACTTGGCCTTGGCCAGCTCGGTCTGGATCAGGTCGTACACCTCCTGGGCGGCGGCCTTGGACGGCTTCTCCCCGATGAACACCGAGCCCATCGCCCGGCCGACGGCGTTCCACATGGTGGGAATGGCCACCGGGCCGGTCGAGTACGCGCCCCACTGGCGGGCGATCTTGAGCTGCTCCGGGTATCCCGAGTGGGCAGGGCCGCGCTCGATCTTGGCGATGAGGCTCTTCTGCGCCGGCCACTGGCCGACGTAGTACTTGGAGAAGATCTCGGGATTGTTCAGGTACTGGACCAGCTTGTAGGCCTCCTCCGGGTGCTTCGTGTTCACGTTGATCCCGAGCTGGCGGCCGCCGATGAAGGTCTTCGAGCCGGCGCGCCCCTTCGGGTGGATCGTGGACGCGAAGGGCTGCGCCTTCCCCGGGTAGCGGGCCTTGTAGGCCTCCTCGATCTGCGTCAGCACGAACTCCGGGGTGCTGATGATCGCGTAGTTCCCCTGCACCATCCCCTCGATCAGCTCCTGGGCTCCCCAGTTGGTGACGCTGAGCATGGACCGGTCGTTCAGGCCTTCCTTGAAGTAGGAGTTGTAGTAGTCGAACGCCTCGGCGATCTGGTCCGGCGTGATGTTCGAGAAGTGCTTGCCGTCCGCGCCGCGCTCCACCAGCCCCCAGCCCTGCGACCACCAGTAGAAGTTGCAGAAGAACCAGATGGAGTTGGTGGCGCCGCTGCCCGCCGGAAATGCCCAGCCGATCTTCCCGGTCTTCGCCTTGATCTGGCGGCTGGCCTGGCGCAGCTCGTCCCAGGTCTCGGGGAACTTCGTGATCCCGGCCTGCTTGAGGAGATCCTTGTTGTAGACCATCGCGAAGGTGTCGACCGTCCAGGGGATCGCGTAGATCGAGCCGTCGTCCTGGGCCGCGAGCTCCGTGGACAGGAAGTCGCTCCACCCTTCGCGGATGCCGTGCTTCTTGACCAGGTCGTTCAGCTTGACCAGGGCGCCGGCCTGGCCCATGCTCCGCGTCCACACCTGGGCGATGTGGGCGACGTCCGGTCCCTGCCCGACCGCGGCCTCGCGCAAGAACTGCTCGCGGGCGTCCCCCCAGGCGATGCGCTGGAGACTGACCTTGATGTTCGGATTCTGCTTCTGGAAGACGTCGAGGGCCTCGCGCATCTCCTTGTGCTCGGCGTCGTTGAAGCGGAAGGTGAGCTCGACGGGAGCCGCCGCGAGCGCGAGCGGGACGAGCGCGATGCCGGCGATCAGGAGTGACAGGGCAGTCGACCGGAGCTTCCTCATGGATTCCCTCCCAACCCTGGCGGCTACGGCATGAACTGCCCGCCGTTGACCTCCAGGACCTGTCCGGTGATGTAGCTGGAGAGGCGCTCGGACGCCAGGAAGAGGAACGCGCCCACGCACTCGTCCGGCGTCGCGGCCCGCCCCAGCGGGACCTGCCGGATGAACGCTTCCATGACTGCCGGCGACGACAGCCGCTCGTGGATGGGCGTGAGCACCACGCCCGGCGAGATGGCGTTGACCCGGATCCGGTGCGGCGCCAGCTCCCGGGCGAGGCCGCGCGTGAGGTTGCTCACCGCGGCCTTGGCGGCCGCGTACACGAGCGCGCCGGGGCCGCCGCCGTGCCGGGCGGCCACCGAGGTCGTGTTGATGATCGTGCCGAATCCTTGCGCGCGGAACCGGGGGATCGCGGCCCGGCAGGCGGCGAACACGGAGCGGAAGTTGAGGTTCATCACCTCGTCGTAGAGCGCGTCGGTCGTCTCGACGAACTCGCAGCGCCGAATAGGTCCGCCGGCATTGTTGATCAGGACGTCCAGCCGCCCGAACGCCCCCTCGGTGTCGGCGACCAGCCGGCCGGCCACCGCCGGGTCGCCGACGTCGCCCTGCAGAAGGATCGCGCGGCCCCCGCCCGCCCCGATGTCCTTCACGACGCCCTCGGCCTCGTCCGCGCTCCGGTGATAGTGGACGGCCACCGACGCGCCGTGGGCCCCCAGCGCCCGCGCCACCGCGGCGCCGATGCCCGTGCTGGCCCCGGTGACGAGACACGCCTTCCCGCGGAGATCTTCCATCGGCAGCACCCCATCCTAGCACCGTGATTTCCGGTCGGGACAGGGGCCCGCGGGGCCTCCCCGCTTGACAGGCTCCGCGTCCGCTTCATAATCCCGGCCTGCGAGGTGCCCATGATGCCAGTGCCAACAATGAAAGTCGGGTTCGTCGGCGTCGGCGTGATGGGCGCGCCCATCGCCCGCAACATCCTGAAGGGCGGGTTCCCGCTCGCGGTGTACGACGTCGACGGGGGAGCGACGGACCGGCTCGTGGCGGCCGGTGCGTCGCGCGCCGAGTCGCCGGCGGCCGCGGCGGCGGCGAGCGACGTGGTGATCACCATGGTCCCGGACGCGCCGGACGTCGAGCGGGCGGCGCTCGGGCCCGACGGCATTCTCGCCGGCGCGCATCCCGACCTGATCTACGTCGACATGAGCACGATCGATCCGGTCACCACCCGCCGGATCGGCGCGGCGATGGCGGCGCGCGGCGTCCGGATGATCGACTGCCCCGTGGGCCGGACGACCGCCCACGCCGAGGCCGGACGGCTGCTCCTCATGCTGGGCGGCGACCCGCAGGACATCGAGACCGTCCGGCCCGTCCTGGCGTGCACGGCGGACACCTTCATCTACTGCGGCCCGCTCGGGAACGGCTCGGCCACCAAGGTCGTGAACAACTACCTCGGCATGTCGATCGCTGCCGCGGCGGCGGAGACCCTGGCGCTGGGCGTCCGGGCCGGGCTGTCCGTCGAGCACATGCTCGACGTGTTCCGCGCGACGATGGCCGCCAACGCCCAGGTCGACCAGGTCATGCGGGCGAAGGCGCTGGCCGACGACTTCACGCCCGGCTTCATGGTGCGCCTCGGCCACAAGGATCTCCGGCTCGCCCTGGACATGGCGCGGGCCTACGGCGTGCGCACGCCGGTGGGCAGCGCGGCCTTCGACGCCTACGGGGAAGCCTGCCGGCGGGGGCTCGAGCGCGAGGACGTGACGAGCATCCTGCGCCTCCGGGAGGGCGAGGCCGGGGTCCGCGTCAGGCTCTCCGGCCGATGACGGCGCTGCCGACGCGGCCCCTCGGGCGGGCGCCCCTCGCGGTGAGCGTGCTCGGCTTCGGCGCGGCGCCCCTCGCGGGGCTCTACCAGGAGGTGCCCGCGTCGGACGCCGAGGCGGCCGTCGGGACGGCGCTCGGCGAGGGCATCACCTACTTCGACACCGCCCCGCTCTACGGCCACGGCCTCGGCGAGCATCGGCTGGGGCAGGCCTTGCGGGAGGTTCCCCGGGACCGCTTCGTCCTCTCCACGAAGGTCGGGCGGCTCTTGCGGCCCGCCGCCGGCGCCCCGCAGCCGGCCGGCCTCTTCGCCGCCCCCCTCCCCTTCGACTACGTGTACGACTACGGCCGCGAGGGCACCCGGCGCTCGCTGGAGGACAGTCTCCAGCGCCTCGGCCTCGCTCGCGTGGACATCGCCCTGATCCACGACGTGGTGCCGCGCTGGCACGGCGCCGACTACGAGCGCCGCTTCCGCGAGTCCATGGAGGGCGCGTACCCCGCGCTGGCCGAGCTGCGGGCGGCCGACGTGGTGCGGGCCATCGGGGTCGGCGTCAAGGACTGGGACGTGTGCCTGCGGTACCTCCGAGCGGGGGACTTCGACTGCGTCATGCTGGCGGGCCAGTACACCCTCCTCTGTCAGGACGCCCTCCCGGAGCTCCTGCCGCACTGCGCCCGCGCCGGGGTCGGCGTGCTGCTGGCCTCGCCGTTCAACTCCGGCATTCTCGCCACGGGCGCCGGGCCCGGGGCGTCGTACTTCTACCAGCCCGCCCCGCCCGAGATCCTCGCGCGCACCCGGCGCCTCGAGGCCGTCTGCCGGCGTCACGACGTGCCGCTGGCGGCGGCGGCGCTCCAGTTTCCCCTGGCCCATCCCGCGGTGGCGAGCGTCGTCGCCGGCGCCCGCTCGCGCGCCGAGGTCGAGGCCAACATCCGGCTCCTCCGCCAGCCCATCCCGCAGGGCTTCTGGCAAGAGCTCAAGGCCGAAGGCCTGCTTCCGGCGGCGGCGCCGGTGCCTGACGCTACCGACAGCGCACGGTACGTCACGTAGGTCGGCCGCTACTCCGGGGCGGCGGAGCTCCCTGGCGGAGCGGCGGGGTACCGGTCCGCCGCCCGAGCCCGCGCCTTCGACGCCTCGGCGTCACGGTCGCGAGGCGGCGCCGCCGTCACCAGGGAATCCAGGAGCTCGCGCACGGCCTGGACCACCTGGTCCACGGCACGGTCGAACGCGATCTCGTTCGCCCTGGAGGGCCGGTGGAAGCCGCTCAGCTTGCGGACGAACTGCACGGCCGACGCGCGGATCTCGTCCTCGGTGGCGGGCGGCTCGAAGTTGTAGAGGGTCTTGATGCTGCGACACATGGGCTCACCCAGCCAGGCGCGTCGTCTGGTGCGCGACCAGCACCCACGCGCCCGCCTGCTTCACCCACACGTGCAGGAGCCGCAGCTGATTGTCGAACGGCGTGCCCTTCGAGGATCCGGCGATCCTGGCCTTGGCGACCACCACCGCCGTCGACCCGTACACGCGGATCACCGGGTCTTCGTAGGTGACCGACGCGTACGTCTGGCTCCCGCCGGTCACCGCCGCGACGTACTGGGCCTTGTTCTCCACCAGCCCCGTGGAATGCGTGTAGACGAGATCGTCCGCCAGCAGCCCGTCCAGGGCGCCCCGGTCGTTGGCCTTGATCGCCGCGATCCACCGGTCTTCGGCCTGGCGGACTTCGGCGGCCGGGTTGGCTCCAGCAGGTCCACTCATCGCAGGGTCCTTTCTTCAGGGGTCGCGCACGGCGCCGCCGGTCACGACTCGCCGGCGTAGACCAGGAACCACACGGTCGAGACGACGATGCCCGTCACGGACACCAGCGACAGGGCGAAGTACGCGACGTAGATCCGCTCGCGGCGGGTGAGGCTGTCCAGGTTCCGCAGGCGGGCCCAGAGCGACTCCCGGACGAAGCGGATGGCGTCGTGGTTCAGCGTCGGGAGGCCCAGCCATTCCACGAGGACGTGGTAGCCGTCCATCTCCAGGAAGCAGAACGGGTAGAGGCTGATGAAGAACGACTGGATCTGGAGGATCGCGGATGCGACGAGGAAGCCCTGGATGAGGCCCGGCGACAGCATCGTGGCGATCCACAGGCAGAGCGCGCCCACCACGAGGTGGAACAGCGGCCCCGACACCGCGTTCACGACGCGGGCCCGGCGGCTCGCCATGAAGATGTCGGTCACGTCGGCGTAGAACGTCGGGATGAAGCCGTGGAGGATCGTGAAGCCGAACTCGCGCACCCGGCGCCCGTAGTGCACGCAGGCGAGGGCGTGGATCACCTGGTGGTTCACGACGGTGAGCCAGAAGACGACCTTCACGAGGAGGATGGCGACGAGCGGATGCCGGGCCAGCCCGCGGGTCACCTCCCCGAGCTCCCCCCAGATCCGGATCCCGCTCCACGCGCCGAGGACGACCACCGGGATCAGCGCCAGCACGGTCCACGGCGAGAAGAGGAGGAAGCCGCCGTGGCGGTACAGGCGCTCGAAGAACCGGTGCGCCCGGCGGCTCGAGACGGTGAGCAGCTCCAGCGCGTGCAGCGTCCCCTCGATGGCCCGCGCGGCCGGGTTGAGGCGGTTGCGGGCCAGCACGGCCCGGAGCCGTGAGACCGGGCGCATGGTCAGGAGGTCGGCGCGCAAGAGCTTCACGATCAGGGCCGGGATGATCGCGAAGTCGAAGGAGCCGTAGCGGAGGAGGTACGCGGTGGCGATCTCCTGGAGCGAGGCCTGCCCGTCCATCTGCTCCCAGAGGAACTTCTCGGCCTCGGTGACCTGGATGATCTCCTCGGTGTGACGGTTCTTCAGGGCATACGTGAGGGCGCCCTGTCTCGCGTAGGGCAGCCGGGCCATCTCCCACTCCGCGTCGGGGATGCGATGGGGACGGCTCTGCAGGTACGCGACGGCGCTGGGGATCTCCCGGACCTCGAAGCCGTCCCCGTCCGTCTGGCGAACGAGCAGCTCGAGGCGGGCGCGCTTCTGCCGGCTCTCCACCATCGCCCGGGCGCTACTTGTGCTCGACGTCCAGGCCCGTGGCCTCGAGGCCCCAGCGGGTGACCTCCGTGACCAGCTCGGTCGAGTGCCGGAGCCGCGTGAACGCCGCCTCCGCCATGCGCTGGAAGAACTTGGCAGCGATCAGCGGATTCGCGGAGACGAGCCGGCCGAGGCTGTCCCGATCGAGGCTGTACAGGAGCGCATCCGCGTCCGCCTGGCACGTGGCCGACCGGCGGCGCTCGTCGCCGAAGACGCTCATCTCGCCGAACGCCTCGCCGGGCCCGAGCCGGGCGAGCACCTGCTCGACCCGCCCGGTCACCGGTCTCGAGACGACGATGCTGCCCTCCCTCAGGAGGAACAGCTCCTCGCCGGGCTCCCCCGTGCGGAAGAGCACGTCGCCCTTCCGGAGCCGCCGCGCGCGAAAGCTCGGCCAGAGGGCGCGCAGGACGGCGTCCTCCACGTCCCGGAAGAGCGGGACCTGGCGCAGGAACGCGATCTCGGGAGGCCCCTCCATCAGGCGAGCCCGGCGGGCGCGCCGCCGCGCGGGTCGGGCGGCCGAGCCCCGGCGCGGCCCGTCACGTGGCCCATCGCTTCAGCATGGCCTCCTGGAGGTCGAGCGCGCGCTCGTCGTCCGAGGCGTGGATCCCGCGGCCGAGGGCCTGGAGGATGACGGCGCGCTCGTCGGCGGTCAGCTCGTAGCCGGCGAGGACGGCGTCGGGATCGCGAGCCAGCCGGGAGAGGAACTCCCGGTCGAGCATCACCCGGCCCACGAGGTCCTGGATCGTCTTGCCCGTCATGATGTTGTCCTGCTACTCCGCGGCGTCCCTGCCCACGCGGCTCCAGTATAGCAGCGGCTCCGGACATGGCCGGGCGGCGGCCCCCGGCTCGCGGCGTGCCCCCGGATCGTACGTCTCGAGCACCCTCTGCTGGATAGTCGCGGCGAGGAGGCCCGATTCGACAGCCGCTACCCGCCGAGCCGGTCGAGGACGTTCCGCGTGATGCGCTCGACGAACAGGTCGCGGCCCTGGAGGCCGTACACCCACTCGGTCGAGCCGCAGTTGAAGACCGTCCCCTTCCCGCGCGTGAACGTGACCACGGCCGCGGTGCCGTACCGGTACTTCTCGAGCCCCGCCGGCGTGACCGTTCCCTCGAGCTGGCGCACCACCGCCTCCAGGTCCCGCTGGTCCCACATCACCTCGCGCTCTCCGGACGGCCGCTCGCCGAGCGAGGCGGGCGCGAGCGCCAGGATCTCCGTGGTCATGGGCGCGCCGTCCTTGCCCGTGGGATACGGCAGGCCGTTCCGCGTCACGAAGTCGAGCCCGTCGCACTCGTAGCCGACGATCCGGTCCGTGCCGCCGAAGACGTCCCCGTACTCGAGCTCCGTGCCCGCGAAGGCCCAGTGGCCGGGGCGGTACACGGTGTAGCCGCCCGAGGAGCGTGGCATCACGTAGCCCAGGCGGTGGTACCCGCCGCGCGTGAAGGAGAGGCCGACGGTCTCGTTCTCGGGCCGCCCGATGCGCGGGTTCGACCACATGCCGGTCAGGTACTTCTCCCGCGGGGTGCCGTAGACCGGATCGAACTCCGGAAAGTACTTGTAGCAGACCAAGTCCTGGCCGTCGTTCTCCAGGCGCACCTGCCAGAACGCGGCGTTGCCGATGAAGAACGCCGCGTTCCCGCCGGCCGCCACGAAGTCGTCGACCACGTCGCGCTCCTGCCACGACCAGTACTCGTCGTGGCCGGCCGTTGTCAGCATGCGGTACCCGTCGACCACGCCGGGGTCGCGGTCGAGGTCCCCCTGGACGCAGTAGTCGACCGCGTAGCCGCTGGCCTCCAGCCACGGGACGAAGATCGCCTCCCACGTGTGGAACCCGGCGAAGCGCGTCCAGTGGTGGTAGCCCTGCCGGACGTGGCGCGGGAAGGCGTCGACCAGCGGGCGCTCGCCGAATCCCGGCGTCCCCGTATTCGTGTTGCGGATGGTGCCGGGCACCCGGCGGAGGAGCCCGCGCTGCCACGGCCGCTGGAAGGAGAGCCGGCACGCGACCGAGCGGTCGTCGCTCGGGTAGAGGCACTTCCCGCCCCACGTGTTGTACGCCGCGTAGGTGTTGGTGGAGAGGATCATCAGGATGCGCGCCCGGCGCTTCCCGCCGGAACGGCCGCCCGCCCGCACGACGAAGAAGTGGTCCCACTCGAGGGGCTCGCCCTTCCCGTCCTCGGCCCTGAGCGTCACGGCGTAGTAGCCGGACCGCCAGTCCTTCGGGATCCGGAAGGCGAAGCCGTCGGGCCAGCCGCAGCCCCGGCCGTACGCCTCGGCCGGGGTCGGGTGGAGGGCGCCCGCGATGCCGCTCCGCGTCCACAGGACCTCGCGCCGCGCGCCCACCCGCGCGATCTCGATCGCGTAGCGGGACGCCGAGGTGGAGGTGTGGAACCGCACCGTCTCGCCGGGCCGGTAGCTCAGCCGGTCCGTGTAGCAGAAGAGGCCGCGCTCGCCGGGCCGCGTCAGGCGGTCCTGGTCGGTGCCGACCAGCTTGATGATCAGGCTCAGCCGCCCGGGCGGCGGCATGTAGGAGACGGCGTCGGCGGGCGGGCGCTGGGCCCGGAGCGCCTTCGCGCGCGGGTCAGGGGGCGTCGGGGCTTGCGGGGCATCGAGAGCTCCTCGGGTCGAGGGGTGCGCGCCGGGCGCGGGCGTCCACCGTGGCGCCGCCGTCACTCGCTTCTACCCGGTCGCGCGGGACGGCGCAAGGGCGTCCTCTGCGGTCCGCGACGGCACCGGTCAACCGGTTGGCCCGAGACCCTCTATACTCTCCCGTCGTGTGCGAGGGGTCTTCGACACCAATCTCGGTGACGGGAGGCAGCGGATGGGCCAGCGGGGACGCCGCGCGGTCGCACTGATCAGCATCGACGGATTGCCGGCCGCCGTCCTGGACGACCCGGCGATCCGGCTGCCGCACCTCCGCGCGCTGGCGGCGCGCGGGGTCCGCGCGGCGAGCCTCCGGCCGGTCTTCCCGACCGTCACGTGGCCGTGCCACACGACTCTCGTGACCGGCGTCAGCCCCGCCCGGCACGGCATCCTGGGGAACGTCGTCCTCGACCGGCGGAGCGGCGCCCTCGTCTCCCATTATGGCGATCGCACCGAGGCTCCGGTGCGGGTGGAGACGCTCTGGGACCGGGCCGCCCTGGCGGGCCTCAGCTCGGCGGCGGTGTGCTGGCCGAAGACGCGAGCCGCCAAGTACCTGGCCGACTGCGTGCCCGAGTTCTTCGACCAGCCGCTCTTCGACGCGCACAGCACCCGTCCGCTCTGGACCGAGCTCCGGGCCGCCGGGCTTCCCGTCGAGCGTTACGCGGCGTGGAGCGAAGCGTTCGAGCACGCCGCGCTCCAGGACTGGCTGTCCCTCGAGACGGCCACGCACCTCCTGCGCCGCCGGCCTCCCGACCTCCTCCTGCTCCACTTCCTGGCGCCCGACTGCTTCCAGCACGACCACGGGCCGGGCAGCCCCGAGGCCCGCTGGGCGATCGAGCACGTCGACGGCATCCTCGGCCGCTTCCTGGACGTGCTCACGGAAACCGGCCGCGCCGACCAGACGGACGTCGTGGTCGTGGGGGACCACGGCTTCCTCCCCTCGCGCGCCATCGCCTCCCCGAACACCGCCCTCCACGAGGCGGGCATGACGCCGGGCGACGGCGCGCGCTGGCGCGGGGACCGCGAGGCGCTCGTGGTCTCGAACGGCGGCTCGGCGCACGTCTACGTGTCCCCGGGCCCAGACCGGGACGCGCGCCTGGGACGGCTCCGCGACGTCCTCGGGGCGGTCCCCGGCGTGGCCGCGGTGATCGGTCCGGACGCCTATCCCGAGCTGGGCCTGCCGGCGCTCTCCGAGGACCCGACCCAGGGCGACCTCATGCTGCTCGCCGCCGACGACTGGTACTTCGAGGACCGCACGACGCTGGAGGACGAGTCGAAGGCGTACCGCGGCAGCCACGGCCACCTGGCGACGCACCCGCAGATGCTGACCGCGTTCGTCGCCGCGGGGCCGGGCGTCCCCGAGGGCCGCCGGATCGCCGAGGCGAGCCAGCTCGACGTCGCGCCCACCGTCGCCGCGCTGCTGGGGATCACGCTCCCGGCGGCGGAGCGGGCGCCGCTCTGGCCGTCCTGACGGCGACCCGCAGTCCGGAACGGCGACCTCGTCGGATCACTTCCAGCCCTCGCGGAGTCGCTTGACATAGATATCGGCGGGCTCGTCGCTCCACAGCGCCCGGCCTGTCCCTCGGAGACCCAGCAGAGGATCCGGCTCCTGGCTCCTCCGGGACAGGCGCTCGTACTCCTGTCGATACCAGGTCAAGAGCGGTCCATACTCCGGCGGGAGATCGCCGGGCTCGGGGATCGTCCTTGCACCCTCGCGAGCCGGATCGTACGAATCGCCCGGCCGGAACAGTCGCCGGCGACCGGGCGCGGACTCCGTCAGGATCCGCCAGCGTCCAGGATTCGGGGGTCGATTGGCCACGCAGTGCTGGATCACGTGCACGTGAAAGCTCGGACGCAGCGGTCGCGAAATCGTTTCGCGCCGGGCGCGGGCCATGATCTCGTCGATCGCAAAGTCCGCCCGATCCGGATGTTCTCGATGAAGCAACGCCACGACGGTCCAGACCTGGTCGGCAACTCTGGTCTGACGGGGAAGAGGTCGTTCGCGCCTGCCCGGAAGGCCTCGCTTCATGCCGGTACCTCCGCGCGGTCAGATGGGCGGAAGGCTGTCGAGGGTTGCCGCCACGGTCTTGCAGGCTCGGATCAGATCCGTTAGCAGACGCTCGTCGACGTAGAGATCGCCCTCGTACTCACCGCGATTGCGAACCTCGTGGCACTTGGCGAGCACGCGCCATACCTCGGGGACGACCCCGAGAGTGTGCGGAAGCGCCTGGAAGACGATATATCGGTTCGCGGAGCGATACCCGGCTCGGCGCAGCGCCGCGAGGCTCAGCGCGTGGGCGGCATTGTACGCGAGGTCGAATCGGCTCTCGAGGGCGTTCGCCTGGTTCTCCGCATCGGCCAGGCGTGTGAGGCCTGACTGCCTGAGGCCAGCGAACTCCTTCGCGTCCGGCGCCTCCTTGCGGAGGGGTTGGCCTGGTCCGGACAGGTTCTCAAGCGGCGAGGTCACGCTCGTCGCCGATGAGCCATAGCTTCGGCTGTGCCAGCACCCGCGTCACGAAGGCATTCTCCCCTTTCGCACGCTTGGCCAGCTCCTTCGAGGAGTAGATCGTGGGAGACACCTTCCGTCCGAGTTGTGCGGTCGCCTGCTCCAGGACCTCGAACAGGTCGGCGTGGGTCAGATGGTCACTCACCACCATGAGATCGATGTCGCTCGCGGCGGTATCCTGCCCCTTGGCGATCGAGCCGTACACGAAGGCCGCGCGGATGTCCTTCGACACCGGCGCCAGCGCGGCACGCAGGACGTCGGCGAGTCCGACCGTCTTGAGTACGAGCGCCCGGAGCTCTTCGAACACGGGTGAGCGTGGGTTGGCCTGATAGTGCTTCTGGTTCCCGACGCGAGCAACGGTCACCAGGCCGGAGGTCTCGAGGCGCTGGAGCTCCCGCTGTACGGCACCGGTGCCGGAGCGTGCCAGGGCAATGAGCTCGTTGGCGTAGAAGCTCCGCCCGGCATTGCCGAAGAGCACCCCCAAGACACGCTGCCGCACCCTGGAGAACAGCACGTCGGCCAAGCCGGGCGTGTGAGCGCGCCGGCGATCTCTCCGGGGCGGCGTGTTCGTTCCCATAATGGGTATGATACACCCCGTTGTGGGTACGCTTCAGGAGATCTGGGGAGCCGGTCCCCGGCTCCTACCGGCTGCGCGCCAGCGCCCCACCCGAGGCCACGAGTCGCCGGAAATGTGCGTCCATCCGCGCGGCGTCGGGCTCCCGCCCCGTGAAGAGCTTGAAGCTCAGCATCGCCTGCCCGACGTTCATGTGCCCGCCGTCGACGGTCTCGCAGCCGATGCGCGCCGCGGCCTTCAAGAGCGCCGTCTCGAGCGGCACGTGGACGACGTCCGACACCCACAGCGTGCGCCGGAGCAGCTCCGCCGGCAGCGCCAGCCCGGGCGCGCTCGGCGTCCCCGTCGGCGTCGCATGGATGAGGCCGCTGGCCCGGTGGAGCGCTGCCCGGAGGTCCAGGCTCGCGCTCGCGCGGCCGCCGTCGAAGTGCTCGTTCAGGCGCGCGGCGAGGGCCGTGGCCCGCGGAATGTCCGTGTCGACGATCGCGAGGTGGGCCGCGCCGAGCCGCAGCACCGCGTCGGCGCAGGCCGATCCGGCCCCGCCGGCGCCGATCAGGACGACGCGCGAGAGGTCGGCCGCCGGCAAGGTGCGCCGGAACCCCCAGCTCCAGCCCGCGCCATCGGTGTTGTGCCCGACGAGCCGATCGCCACGGCGCACGACGGTGTTGACCGCGCCGATGACCTGGGCCTCCTCGGACAGCTCGTCGAGCAGCGGGATCACCAGCTGCTTGCACGGATAGGTGACGTTCAGCCCGGCGAAGCGCATGACGCGCGCCGCCTCGATGAGGGTGGCCAGGACCTCCACACCGCGGCCGGCGGCGTCGAGGTCGATCAACTGGTAGTGGAGGCGGATGCCGTGGTGGCGGGCCTCCGCCTCGTGGAGGGCGGGCGAGAGCGAGCCCTGGATGCCGGCGCCGATGAGACCGCAGAGCAGCGAGGGCTCCATGGCTCGCCGGACCTCAGCCCCGGTAGCCCAGGAGCCGCGGCAGAAAGAGCACGAGCCCGGGCACGAAGGTGATCACCGCGAGGGCGCCGACCATGACGGCGAGAAACGGCATCACCTCGCGCACGAGATCCCGGAGCGGCACCCCGGCGATCTTCGCCATGAGGAACAGCAGGAGGCCGTAGGGCGGCGTGATGAGCCCCAGCATGATGTTGACGACGGCCACGACCCCGAAGTGCACCGGGTCGATGCCCAGCGCCCGGGCGGTCGGCAGCAGCACCGGCACGATGATGAGGAGGATCGTCGTGCCTTCCAGGAAGCAGCCGAGGACCAGCAGGAGGAGGTTGACGATCACCAGGAAGGTCAGCGGGGAGAAGTCGAAGCCCTGCAGCGCCTGGCTGAGCGCCTTGGGCACGTTCTCCACGGTCACGACGTAGTTGAAGACGATGGCCGCCGCGATCAGGATGCCGATCGACGCGCTCGTCCGCGCGGAGCCGAGCAGCGCGTCGTAGAGATTCCGCCAGGTGACGCTCCGATAGAGCGCGGCGGACACGATGAGCGCGTAGGCGGCCGCGATCGCGGCGGCCTCCGTGGGCGTGGTCACGCCGCTGTAGATGCCGCCGAGGAGCACCACTGGCATGAGGAGCGCGGGGAACGCCCGCCACGTGATGCCGGGCAGATCGCGGAGCGGCGTGGGGGGCTCGACGGGAAAGCGCCGGCGCCGGGCGACGGCCGCGATGAGAACCATCTGGGAGACCCCGACCAGCAGACCCGGGACGACGCCGCCGAGGAACAGGTAGCCGACGGACGTATCGGCGATCAGCGCGTAGATCACCAGGGGGATCGAGGGCGGGATGATGGGTCCCATGACCGAGGACGCCGCCGTCACGGCCGCCGCGAAGCTCGCGGTGTACTTCCCGTCCTGGGTCATCATCTTCTGCATGAGCTTGCCGGAGGCGGCCGCGTCGGCGAGGGCCGAGCCGGACATCCCGGCGAAGATGATGCTCTGCACGACGTTGACGTGCGCGAGGCCGCCGCGGAAGCGGCCGACGAGGGCGTCGCAGAAGCGCAGGAGGCGCTCCGTGATGCTGCCGGTGTTCATGAACTCGGCCGCGAGGATGAAGAGCGGAATGGCGAGCAGCAGGTCGCTCCGGTACATCCCGTTCAGGAGCTGCTCGGCGGCGGTGCCGATGTCGAGCCCCGCCAGGAGGAGATAGAGCACCGACCCGCCGATCATGGAGTGGCCGATGGGCAGCCCGAGCAGGCTCAAGCCGACGATGGCCGCGACGGCGGCGGGGAACGGGCCGGCGAGCGTCACAGCGCGGAGCCGGCGCCCGGCAGATCGGGTTGGGTGACCTCCTTGCCCCGGAGCAAGCGGGACAGGATCCAGACGTAGCGGGCGATGACGGCGACGACGAAGACCGCGTAGATCGAGAACAGGTAGTCGAAGCGGATCTTGAGGTAGGCCGTGCGCTCGACCTTCATGAAGCGGACGTAGTCGAGCGTGGCCGGGAGCGACAGCGCGTACAGGGCCACGATCGCGGCCCCGGTCACGATGCCCGCGATGCGGCGGGTGCGGGCGCCGAACGCCCCGTAGAGGAGGTCGAAGCGGACCTCCTCGCGCTCCCGCACCACGAAGGCGGCGCCCCAGAGCACGCCCCACAGCCAGGCGATGACGGTCAGCTCCGACGTCCAGCCCACCGGGAAGTTCAGGAGGTACCGAAACACGATCTGCAGCAGGAACGCGACGAACATGACGGCCAGCATGGCCGCCAGGACATCCTCGGCGCGGCGCCGCAGCGACCTCCCGAACTTCCCGGCGAGCGGACCCACGGATCGGTGACTACAGGGCGTTGATCTTCTCGAGCATGCCCGGCGGCCAGCTCTTGGCCAGGTCGGAGCTCAGGTACATCTTCTGCGCGTGCTCGCGGAACGCCTTGACGTCCGGCGTGTAGATCTCGAGCCCGCCCTTCCGGAAGGTGTCGGCGAGCTCCGCCTCGCGCTTCAGATGCTCGGCGGCGCTCCACGCGATGGCCTTGTCGGCGGCGGCCTGGAAGGTCTTCTGCTTGGCCGGCCCCATGCCCTCCCAGGTCTTCAGGTTCACCGTGAGGAGGTCGAACCCGACCAGGTGCGAGGTCAGCACGATCTGGGACATCACCTCGTAGAACTTCATGTTCTGGACGTTGGGCAAGGGGTTGTCCTGGCCGTCGATGGCGCCGGTCTGGAGGCCCGTGTAGACCTCGGCGTAGGCCATGGGCGTGGGATTGGCGCCCAGCGAGCGCCCGAGGAACTGCCAGGCGTCGCCGCCCGGCATCCGGAGCTTGATGCCGGCCATGTCCGCCGGCGTCGTGATCTTCTTCTTCGGCTTGAGCCCGACCTGCCGGGTGCCGAAGAACGTCGGCCCGAGGATCTTCACCTTGACCTCGTCCTCGACCATCTTCTTCATCTGGGCGCCCAGGTCGCTGGCGAAGAAGGCGTTCAGGTGGTTGGCGTCCCGGAAGAGGTACGCCGACGTCAGGATCGACCAGGCGGGCAGCTGGTTGGAGATGTCCTGCGGCGCGATGTTGCCCATCTCGAGGTTGTTGCGCTGGAGGGCGACCAGCTCGGTGCCCTGCTTGAACAAGCGAGCCGTTGTAGAACGGCTCCACCTTGAAGTCGGCCGCGATCTCCTTGGCGAACATCTCGATCATGCTCGCGCGGATGTCCCGGTCGGAGAACACCGCGGCGAAGCGGAGCGTGGGCGGGGCCTGCGCCCGCGCCAGGGCGGGCACCAGGCCCGCCGCGGCCAGGGCCGCCCCCGCCTTGAGAACCGAACGACGGTCGATCAGGAAGTCCATGCTCGTTCTCCTCTCGTGACGTCCGGTGACGTCAGCTCTTGGTGGTCAGGTAGCCGAGAACCACGTCGGCGACCAGCTCGCGCCGCCGGCGAACGTCGCCCTTGGCGCCCATGTCCCGCTGGAAGATCGCTCCGAAGGTGTACTGGTTGGTCACGTTGAACAGCCCGAGGGCGGCGATCGATCATGTGGACGTCGACGGGATCGGCATCGGCGCGGAAGATCCCGTCGGCCTGCCCGCGCGCGATGACCCGGGCCAGGCGCTCGATGATCGGGCGATTGAGGGACCGCATCGCCTTCGACTTCCGGAAGTGGCCGCCCCGGGCCTGGTTCTCGGCCACCACCAGCCGCACGAACCCCTCGTGCTCGAGGTAGTAGGTGAAGGTGAACTCGACGATCCGGCGGATGGCGTCCGCGGGGTCGAGGTGATCCAGGTCGAGGAGGCCCTCGGCCTGGCGGATCTCCGCATAGACGTGCTCGAGCACCGCCAGGTAGATCTGCTCCTTGCCGCCGAAGTGGTAGTTGATCAGGGCGCGGGTGGTGTCGGTGCGGGCGGCGATCGCGTCCATGCTGGCGCCCTTGTAGCCGCGGGCCGCGAACTCGTCGATCGCCGCGCGCACGATGCGGGCGCGATTGGCCTCCGGCGCCTTGGGCTTGCGCATGGCGGCATTGCGCGCCGGGGCCCGCCGGCCCTGGCGTCGCTGGGGGCGCCCACTTGGAATTGACGACATTGCAAGGTAAATTAACAGCACTGACAGTTTCGCGCAAGCGGCGCACCCGAGGGTAACGACCGACCGTGTCCTGGCCGCGGGCTCTCGCCTGCGAGGAGCCGCCGGATGACGCTCGAGGAAGCCCTGCCGGAGCCGGCCAACCCCCTGGGGATGGACGGCATCGAGTTCGTCGAGTACGCCACGCCCCGCCCGCAGGAGTTCGGCGCGCTCCTGCAGAAGCTCGGCTTCCAGGCGGTGGCCCGGCACCGCTCGCGCGAGGTCGTGCTCTACCGCCAGGGCGGCATGAACCTGATCGTGAACGCGCACCAGCCGAAGCGCCCCGCCCCTGCCCTGTCCGCGGTGGCGCTGCGCGTGCGCGACGCCGCCTTCGCGCACCAGCGCTCGCTCGACCTCGGCGCCTGGGACCAGCCGACGCGCGCGGCCGCGATGGAGCTCAACATCCCGGGCATCCACGGCGTCGGGGACAGCCTCGTCTACTTCGTGGACCGCTACCAGGACTTCACGATCTACGACGTCGACTTCGTGCCGATCCCCGGCGTCGAGCCCCGCCCGCCCGCGCTGGGCGGACTCCACTGGTTCGGCATCGTGCAGGCCATCCTGGCCGACCGCACGGCCGACTGGCTCGACTTCTACCGGACCCTCTTCGGATTCGCGGCGCTGCCGCGGGGCCAGCACTTCGGCGTGCTGCCCGGGGGCACGCTGCTCGAGAGCCCCTGCCGGAAGTTCTACCTGCAGCTCATCGAGCCCTCGCCGAGATCGGAGGACGCCCCCGGGGAGGAAGGCCTCGTGCGAGCCGGCCTGGGCGCCCCGGACGTCCCGCTCGTGACCCGGATGCTCAAGGAGCGGGGCATCGTGTTCATCGATCGCGGCACGGTGCAGCCGAGCGACAAGGGCGCGCTCACCCAGGTGTACCTGGGGAGCGTGACCTTCGAGCTGGTCAAGAGCCACCTCGCGCCATGAACCTCGATCACTTCGGCATGGACACGATCACCCTGGCGGGCCCGCTGGAGCCGAAGCTCCGGGCGGTGCGGGCAGCCGGATTCACGCAGGTCATGCTCAACGCTGGGGACATCGTCGGCCATCCCCAGGGCGAGCCGGCGGCGGTCGAAGCGGTGCGGCAGAGCGGGCTTCGCGTCACCGGGTTCCAGGTGCTGCGCGACTTCGAGGGGCTCTCCGGGCACCTCCACGCCTACAAGGTGGACGTCGCGAAGGCCATGTTCGAGATGTGCAGCGCCCTCGGCTCGCGGCTCCTGCTCGTCTGCTCGTCGACGTCCGGCCACGCGAGCGGCGAGACCGACGCCCTGGTCAAGGACCTCCAGAAGCTCGCGATCCTGGCGGTGCCGTTCGGCATCCGCGTGGCCTACGAGGCCTTGTCCTGGGGCCGGTTCGTCAACGAGTACCCGCGGTCCTGGGAGCTGGTGCGGGCGGCCGATCGCGCCAACCTCGGCGTCTGCCTGGACTCCTTCCACATCCTGGCGGGCGACAGCGGCCTGGACGCCCTCGCCGACATCGACCCTCGCAAGGTGTTCCTGGTGCAGCTGTCGGACTTCATGTGGCAGGAGGTCCGCTCGCGGGACGAGCGCATCGACACGGCGCGCCACTTCCGCGTCTTCCCCGGCGAGGGCGTGCACAGCGAGCAACTGGCCGAGCTGGTGCGCCGCGTCGACGAGACGGGGTACCGGGGCGACTACAGCTTCGAGGTGTTCAACGACGACTACCGCACCTTGCCGCTCCCGATGGTGGCCGAGCGCGCGCGCCGCTCCGTGAAGTGGCTCACCGACCAGGTCTCGCGCCGGAGCCTGCCGCCCCGGCGGCCGATACCGCGCGGCGCGCGTCGCTGGGCGTGAGCGGGGCGTGAGCCCACAGGCCGCCACAGGCCGAAGGCCGTCCGATCGAGGCCGTCCGATCAACTCCCGCGGAGCCCCACAGGCCGAAGGCCGTCTGCGGGTAGCCCCGTGAGCGCGGCGTCGCCCACGCGCCGCCCTGGGTTATCCTCGGGGTGGCGCCGCTGCCGTCCATCGAGCCCAGCCGCGCCGTGGTGGCCACCATCGGCGGGATTGCAGGAGAACGGCCATGCCTGACGGCGACCGGTACGAGCGAGGGATGAAGACCCGGCGCCAGGTGCTGGGCGACGCGCACGTCGACCGGGCGGTCGCGAACACGACGCCCTTCGACGAGGACTTCCAGCGCTACATCACCCAGGCCGCCTGGGGCGACGTCTGGTCGCGGCCGGGGCTCGACCACCGGACCCGGCATCTCGTGACGCTGGCCGTCCTGGCGGCCCTCGGCCGGGAGGCCGAGCTCGAGATGCACGTCCGCGCGACCCGGAACACCGGCGTCACGCCCGACGACCTCAAGGAAGTGCTCCTGCACGTGGCGGTCTACGCCGGGGTGCCCGCCGCGAACAGCGCGTTCGGCGCCGCGAAGCGCGTGTACGCGCAGCAGCGGGCCCAGGACCAGGAAGGAGGCAAGCCGTGAGGACGAATCCGCCCAGGAGCGTGACCTCGCTCGATCCCGACTCGCACCCCCCGCATCTCCACGAGGCCTATCGCTCGTCGGTGCTGCGCGCCCCCAGGCGCGTCCTGACGCCGATGCCGCAGACCCTGTCCGAGCTGACCGGCCCGGTCTACGGCCACGACGACGTCGACCCGCTGGACAGCGATCTCACCAAGAGCGCCGCCCGGAACGGGGAGCCCCTGGGCGAGCGGATCATCGTGGTGGGCCGGGTCCTGGACGAGAACAACCGGCCCGTGCCGAACGCGCTGGTCGAGGTGTGGCAGGCGAACGCGGCGGGCCGGTACGTCCAGGCCAGCGACCAGCACCCCGCGCCGCTCGACCCGAACTTCGTCGGCGCCGGCCGGTGCCTCACGAACGAGGCGGGCGAGTATGCCTTCACCACGATCAAGCCCGGCGCGTACCCCTGGCGCAACCACGAGAACGCGTGGCGGCCCGCGCACATCCACTTCTCGCTGTTCGGCGAGAACTTCCTCGCGCGGCTCGTCACGCAGATGTACTTCCCCGGCGACCCCTTGATGGCGCTCGACCCGATCGTGAGCGGCATCCTCGACGAGAAGGTCCGCGGCCGGCTGGTCTCGAGCTACGCGCACGACGTCACCCGGCCCGAGTGGGCGCTGGGCTACCGCTTCGACATCGTGCTCTCGGGAACCCGCATGACGCCCTTCGAGAGCCGCGGAGCGTGAGCGCCATGCTCGGGCAGACCCCCAGCCAGACGGTCGGTCCCTTCTTCGTGTTCGGCCTGCTCCGCGGCGACGACCATGTCCTGGTGAACGACCAGACCCGGGGCCAGCGCATCATCGTCCACGGTCACGTGATCGACGGCAGCGGGGCCGCCATCGACGACGCGCTGGTCGAGATCTGGCAGGCCGATGCGGCCGGAATCTTCAACCATCCGGACGACCCGCGCTGCGGCCAGGTCGACAAGCATTTCCGCGGCTTCGGCCGGGCCGGCACCAGCAACCGGGAGCGCGAGTACTCGTTCAAGACGGTCAAGCCGGGCCCGGTGCCGGGGCCGGACGGGACCACCCAGACCCCGCATCTCGGTATGCGCATCTTCGCGCGCGGCATGCTGCTCCACCTGCTGACCCGGGTGTACTTCTCCGACGAGAGCGCCAACGCGCAGGACCCCGTCCTGAGCTCGATCGCCGATGCCGAGCGGCGCAAGACGCTGATCGCCGTCCGCGAGGCGGTCCAGGACGCGCCCACGTACCGGATGGACATCCGTCTCCAGGGCGACCGCGAAACGGTCTTCTTCAGCCCGTAGCGGGCGAGCGAGGGCCGCCGTGCTGGGTTCCGTGCTCGGGGACGAGGAGCTCGCCCGGATCTTCTCGGAGGAGCGGTACGTCGCCGAGATGCTGACCGTCGAGGCCGCGCTGGCGGCGGTCGAGGCCAGGCTGGGCGTGATCCCGGCCGCGTCGGGCAAGGTCATCGCCGAGCGGGCAGCGAGCTTCCGGCCGGATCTGGGCTTGATCCGGTCGCGGATGGCCGATGACGGCGTCCCGGTGATCGAGCTGGTCCGGCAGCTCCGTGAGCACGTCGGCGGGGCGGCGGCGGACGACGTCCACTTCGGGGCGACCACGCAGGACATCATGGACACCGCGCTGGTCCTGCAGATGCGCGCCGCGCTGGCGGCCGTCCAGAAGACGCTCGGCCGCGTCGTCGACAACCTGGCGGCGATGGCCCTCCGCTACCGGGAGACGGTGATGCCGGGCCGGACCCACTCCCAGCAGGCCGTGCCGATCCCGTTCGGGCTCAAGGCGGCGGCGTGGCTGGCGCCCCTCCTTCGCCACCGGGCGCGGCTCGGCGAGATCCGGCCGCGGGTGCTGGCCGTGCAGCTGGGCGGGGCCGCCGGCACGCTGGAGCCGCTCGGGGAGCGCGGCGTGGACGTGGCCGAGGCGCTGGCGGCCGAGCTCGGCCTGTCGGCGCCGCCCTTGCCGTGGCATACGCAGCGCGACACCCTGGCGGAGGTGGCCGGCTGGCTGTCGCTGGTCAGCGGGAGCCTCGCCAAGATGGCGCAGGACGTCATCCTCCTGGCGCAGACCGAGATCGGCGAGGTGCGCGAGACGGCCGAGGAAGGGCGCGGCGGGTCGAGCACCATGCCGCAGAAGGTCAACCCGGTCGCGAGCGAGCAGATCGTCGCGGCGGCGCGGCTGAATGCGGCGCTCCTGGGCGCGATGCACCAGGCCCTGATCCAGGAGCACGAGCGCGCCACGAGCGGCTGGCAGATGGAGTGGCGGGCGCTGCCCGAGATGTTCGAGCTGACGGCCTCGGCGCTTCAGAAGGCCGAGCGCCTCAGCGCCCATCTCCACGTCGACGAGGCGCGCATGCGGGAGAACGTCCGCGCCTCGAACGGCCTGATGCTGGCCGAGACGGTCACCTTCGCGCTCTCGACGACGATGAGCCGCAAGGCGGCCCGAGCCCTGGTCACCGCCGCCTGCCGGACCGCCCGGGCGGAGCACCGCCACCTGGTCGACGTGGTGCGGGCTCAGACGGACGCGCCGCTCGACTGGGAGGCGCTGAAGGATGAGTCCGCTCATCTCGGATCGGCGCAGGCGTTCATCGACCGGGTGCTGGCCGAAGCGAGGTCGAGGTAGCCACCGGCTCGTTCGGCCGCGCCGCGGGCGCACGGCCCGCCGCGTCGGCCGCGCTATTGCGGGACTGACAACGTTCTCGAGTGGAGGAATACCGCATGCGCCTGATGCTGCTCAATGGCCCGAACCTGAACCTCCTCGGCGTGCGCGAGCCGCACATCTACGGGACGACCACGCTCGCCGCCATCGAGCGGAGCTGCCGGGCCTGCGCCGAGTCCCTCGGCGCGACGCTGGCGTTCCACCAGAGCAATCACGAGGGCGAGCTCGTCGACCTGATCCAGTCGGCGCGCCAGAGCGCCGACGCCCTCATCATCAATCCCGCCGCCTACTCGTTCACGTCGATCGCCATCTACGACGCGCTGAAGGCCTTCGAGGGCCCGATCATCGAGCTCCACATCTCCAACATCCACGCGCGGGACGAGCTGCATCGTCACTCGAAGCTCTCCAGCGCCGTGAAAGCGGTGATCTGCGGCCTCGGCCCCTACGGCTACATCGTGGCCATGCAGGCGGCCGCCCAGCTCCTCGGCCGGATCCCCGAGGCGTGGCCGGCGTGCCTGCGGGAAGGCCCGCGGTGAGCGGCTGATGAGCAGGATCTATCGCGCCCCCGGCGCGCTCCTGACCGAGCGCGAGCATTCGGTCCCGCTCGATCACGGGCGCCCCGACGGCGCGAGGATGACCGTCTTCACGCGCGAGGTCGCCACGCCGGACGACGCGGCACGGCCGTATCTCCTCTTCCTCCAGGGCGGCCCCGGCTTCGAGGCCACCCGGCCGACGAGCCCTCCGTCCGGCTGGATGAAGCGGGCCCTCGAGGACTACCGGATCCTGCTCCTCGACCAGCGCGGGACGGGGCGATCGACGCCGGTCGGCCCGGAGATCCCCGGCCGGACCCCGCAGGATCAGGCCGCCTACCTGACGCACTTCCGGGCCGACTCGATCGTCCACGACGCGGAGCTGATCCGCCGGGAGCTCGGCGTCGAGCGCTGGAGCGTCCTCGGGCAGAGCTTCGGGGGCTTCACGTCGATGACCTACCTGTCGCTCGCGCCCGAGGGCCTGCGCGAGGCGCTCATCACGGGGGGCCTGTCGCCGGTCGGCCGGCCGCCCGACGACGTGTACGCGAGAACCTCGGTCCGGCTCATCGAGAAGAACCGCGCGTACTTCGAGCGCTATCCCGACGATCGGCCCAAGGTCAGGGAGATCCTCGAGCGGCTCGACGCCGAGGACGTTCGCCTCCCCTCGGGAGATCGGCTGACCGCCCGCCGGTTCCGCCAGCTCGGGATGTGGCTCGGCGACAGCGCGGGCTGGGAGCTGCTCCACCACGTCGTCGAGCTTCCGTTCGGCTCGCCGGCGTTCCTCCACGACGCGGAGGCCGGCAGCCGGTGGGCGAGGAACCCACTCTACGCCACGCTCCATGAGTCGAGCTACGCCGACGGCTTCCGGACGCGCTGGTCGGCCGCCCGCGTGCTCCCCGCCGAGGTCGAGGCAGAGCGCTACTTCACCGCCGAGCACGTCTTTCCGTGGATGTGGGAGGACTACGGGCCCCTGCGACCCCACCGGCCCGCGGCGGAGATCCTCGCCGAGCACGCGTGGCCGACGCTCTACGACGCGGACCGGCTCCGCGAGAACGACGTCCCCGTGGCGGCGACGATCTACGTCGACGATCTGTACGTCGAGCGCGACTTCGCGATGGAGACCGCAGCCCTGATCAAGGGCCTGCGCCCGTGGATCACGAACGAGTACGAGCACAACGGCCTGCGCGCCGACGGGGAGCGGGTGCTCGACCGGCTGATCGCCCTGGTCAAGGGGCGCGCGTAGCGGCACAAGGCGAGCGCGAGCCGCATGGAGTCTCCTTCGGGAGGCGGCGCACGTTATCCTGGAACCCGGAGCACTACCATGTCATCCCCCACCGAAGCCCCGCGCCCCAAGGCCGTCCTCGTCGGCGTGCAACTTCCAGGCGTCACCGACGCGGAACAGCGGTCGTCGCTCATGGAGCTCGGGCGCCTGTGCAAGACGCTCGGCTTCGAGGTCGTCGGCGAGGTGACGCAGAAGCGCAAGGGCCTCGGCGCTGCCACGCTGGTCGGCGAGGGCAAGCTCGTGGAGCTGGCCGCCTGGACCGGCGGCACGGGCGTGGTTCCCAAGGGACCCCCCGGCAAGAAGAAAGTGACCGAGGAGCACGAGGAGGAGGACGAGACCGAGCCGCTCCACCTCGACGCAGCGCCCGCGCCCACCTGGGCGCCGCGCGCCACCGTCGTCGTCGTCGACCACGAGCTGTCGCCTCGCCAGCTCCACCACATCGAGCGCGCGACCTCGGCCGCGGCGGTCCTCGATCGCACGGGCGTGATCATCGAGATCTTCCACCGGCACGCGTCGAGCCGACCGGCGCGCCTGCAGGTCGAGATTGCGCGGCTCACGTACGTGGCCCCCCGGGTGCGCGAGACCGGCGGTGGCGAGCGCCAGCGCGGCGGCATCGGGCTGAGGGGCGCGGGGGAGTCCTCCGTGGAGCTCGATCGCCGCAAGATCCGCGACCGCATCTCCGAGCTCAAGACGGAGCTGGCCGCCATCGAAGACGAGTCGAAGACGCGACGGGCGAGGCGTCAGGACGCGCTGCGCGTCGCGCTGGTCGGATACACCAACTCGGGGAAGTCGTCGCTGATGCGCGCCCTCACCGGCTCGCACGTGCTCGTCGCCGACAAGCTGTTCGCGACCCTCGACACCACCGTCCGTGCGCTGTGGCCCGAGACTCGGCCGCGCATCCTGGTGTCGGACACTGTGGGTTTCATCAAGAAGCTCCCGCACGACCTCGTCGCCAGCTTCCGCTCGACGCTCGACGAGGCGCTCGAAGCGTCACTGCTGCTGCAGATCGTCGATGCGGCCGACCCGGTCTTCCGGGCTCAGATGCAGGTCACCCGCCAGGTGCTGGACGAGATCGGCGCCGGCGACGTGCCGTGGATCCTCGTCCTCAACAAGATCGACAAGGTCGCCCAGACCGATCGGGAGGAGCTGTTGAAGGAGTTCCCGGCCGCACTGCTCGTCTCGGCCAAGGACCCGGCGGATGTCGGGCGCGTGCGGAACGCGATCATCGGGGCCTTCGAGGCGAACATGGCCGAGGTCGAGCTCGTCGTCCCGTACGACGCGGGCCGCGCGATCGGCGAGATCCACAAGGTCCACGTGATCTCGGAGTCCTACGAAGGGGACGGCGTGCACTACCGAGTGAGGGCCCCCGAGGCCGCGATCGAGCGGATACGGGCGATGCTGCGCTAGAGCGCGCGGTTCGGAGCTCATCGGGATGCTCCCGAGGATCTGCCCGAAGGGCGAGCAACCCTGACCTCTCTGACCCTGGCGTGAAGCCGGTTGCCAGCCCTCGGGCGTCTTCCGGCCCCATGATTTCCAACGCCGATCCCTTAGACCCTGGCAAACGAAAGAGCCCGTCCTGACGACGGGCTCTATCATTTCTTTCGGACCTCTCAGGATAGTCGCTGTCGAGCTCCGTCACCACGACGTGGCTCGGCACAACGCAACCTGGGGCCCGTCAGCTCATTCAAGCGCTTGTTCGCCTACGCAGCCGGCCAGTATGCCTCCCATACGATGGCGAGGACGTCGGGCCCCCGCTACAGAGACGGAGCCACTACTTTACAGGAATCATCAAGTGCTGATACGGCGTCCCCGGCCACATCACATACGGCTTCCGCGGGTCCTCGGCACTCTTCGGGTACGTATCGGCCATCGGGCCGGGATTGAAGATCATCACGTGCGCACCGGTGTCGACCCACTTCTTCCCGGCTGCCGGCTTCGTCGCGTGCGGATCGTCGTTGCTCGCGTCCGAGCCGCCCATCAACATGTACCCGAAACCAATCCCGGCCGGCGGTGGGGTCTTGCCCATCCACGCCTTGGCCCATTCCATCCCCGCCCTGTCGAGGCACATCGGGTCGTTGCCCGGAGTCATGTGGTTGTCCGGCATGCAGGTGAAGGGCCCCTTCCCCTCGCGAAGCACCTTCATTTGCCCCTTCTCGTCCATGTCCACGATAGTCGCCTCCTGGGCGACCACCTTCGGAGCCGCCGACATGGCGTTGGCGATCTTCTCCTTGTCGGTCTTGGGCGGGGCGTGCTTAGGCTGCGCGACGACCACGCCGACCAGAGCGACGACCGTCACGAGGCTGATCGGGATACTTCCTAGTGTCATGGCGCACCTCCTCGGGAAATTCGTACGTCTCACGTCCTCACTGTCAGTCCGATGACAATTATAGCCCGTGCAATGACGCGGCGACACCGTCACGCACCGGAGGCTCACCCGTGAGCGCATTCTGCAGCATGTTCAGCCAGCTCAAGCTGTTCCCGCGGACGGAGTTCCAGGCGATGGCTTCCCGGCAGCGGTCATCCCCGGCACTATGTCTGGCGATCGAAGCCCGCTACGGGGTAGTGCTAGAGTTCCGGGTAGCTTTACGCGGCACGGCGCGACGCCGCAATCGGTGATCCCGGGAGGGCGCCATGACCAAGATTTGCAGATTCGCTCTCGGCCTGTTGGCATCAACCGTCGTCGGCTCATCGGACGTAGCAGCGAGTGAGCTGGTCGCCGAGCGGGTCCAGAAGCTGACCCGCGCGGTGCGGTGGCGGCCGGTGGCCACGATCCCGATCAACTTCAAGACCCACCAAAGGCTTTTCGCGAACCGATTGTACAGCCAGGCCCAGGCGTATCCCACGACCCACGACATGCCAATCATGAGCACCAGCGTCACGAGAGACGCGGCGGAAGGCTGAACCTTCGGGAACAGGGAGGCAACGTTGGCGCCGAAGAACTGCGCGTCGAACAGGATCTGGAACAGGCGCGGAGCGACAAGCGCGAGCATGGCGAAGAGGACATAGAGCACCGCCGTCAGCACCGCGAGTGAGTTCGCGAAGGCCAGCTGGTTAAGCATTACGTCCTCTCAGTCTGGCGGATCACCTGTCCCAAGAAGTTCAAGAGTCACCAGGCGCTTGCCGGCGTCTCTCTGCCCTTCCCAACCCTGAGTCCTCTAGCCACTCAGGTCCCGACGAACGCGCTCACGGTCGAATCCTGCCCCATCGAGCGACCGAAGAATGAGCGAGACATGCTTCTTTGTCAGATCCTGCGGTCCATGCCCAGGCAAGGTTATCTTGACACCTCGCCTCTCATACTGCACGTGTCCGCTCATTCCGCCCTTGAGACGGCGGAACCCATTGCTCAACAGCCATGCCTCCATCTGGCGTCGCGTCACTTGTCCTGCCATGAGATCTCCTGGATCAGTTCGTTCAGGTACAGGTACAGCGAAGCTACTGATCCTCTCACCGTACGCTACCCTCTGTGCCAGGATGAGTGAGACAGTCCCTCCCCCCGAAATTACTGAGGAGGGCGAGACGGGATGATCCCATGGACGCGCGAGGCGAGATGGCGGTCGTGACGGAGGACGTGCAGGTGGCGGCCAAGCCGCGGCGGCGGACGTACACGGCGGAGTACAAGCGGCGGATCCTCAAGGAGGCCGACGCGTG
Organism: uncultured Candidatus Rokubacteria bacterium; assembly: GCA_963812945.1. Lineage (GTDB taxonomy): Bacteria > Methylomirabilota > Methylomirabilia > Rokubacteriales > DASRDR01 > DASRDR01. The sequence goes on from CAWEXD010000008.1 coordinate 2,942,652, forward strand.
CACGGCGCCGGGGGCCATCGGGGCCCTGCTGCGGCGCGAGGGGCTGTACTCGTCGCTCCTGGTGGCATGGCGCCGGGCCCGGGGGCGCGGGGAGCTGGCGGCCCTGACCCCAAAGAAGCGCGGACGCAAGCCGACGCCGGTGGATCCCCGCGACCGGAAGATCACCGAGCTGGCGCGGCAGCTGGCGCAGATGACCGGCCGGGCGGAGCGGGCCGAGGCCCTGGTCGAGGCCCAAAAAAACTTGGCGGCGCTGCTCGGCCGGCCGGGGGCGAGCGCGCCGTGATGATCGCCCTGGTTGAGGAGCGCCGCGCCCGGGTCGGCATCGCCCCGTTGTGCGAGGCCGTGGGGCTGGCCCGGGCGACGTTCTACCGGCGGCGGGGCGGCCCGCCGCCGGGCCCCCCGGCCCCACGCGATCGGCGGCCGCCCCGGCAGGCCTTGACGCCGGTGGAGCGCGAGGGGGTTATGGCCCTGCTGCATGAGACCCGATTCGTCGACCTACCCCCGGCGCAGGTCTGGGCCCAGGTGCTCGATGCCGGTCAGGTGCCCCCGTGTTCGATCCGCACGATGTACCGCGTATTGGCGGCGAACGCGGAGGTGCGCGAGCGCCGCAACCAGCTCCGGCATCCGGCCTACCGCAAGCCCGAACTGTTCGCGACGGGGCCCAACCAGGTCTGGAGCTGGGATATCACCAAGCTCCTGGGTCCGGTCAAGTGGACGTACTACTACCTCTACGTGCTGCTCGACATCTTCAGCCGCTACGTCGTCGGCTGGCTGCTGGCCCGCCAGGAGGCCGCCAGCCTGGCCAAGGTGCTCATCACCGAGAGTTGCGAGCGGCAGCACATCGTCCCCGACCAGCTCACCATTCATGCCGACCGCGGCCCGTCGATGACCTCCCAGCCGGTGGCGCTGCTCCTGGCCACCCTCGGCGTGGTCCCTTCGCACTCCCGGCCGCAGGTCTCCGACGACAACCCCTTCTCCGAGGCCCAGTTCAAGACGCTCAAGTACCGGCCGGACTTCCCGGCTCGGTTCGGCGCCTACGAGGACGCCGAGACGTTCTGCCGTCGGTTCTTCCCGTGGTACAACCGCGAGCATCGTCATGGCGCGCTGGGCCTGATGACACCCCACGACATCCACTACGGCTCGGCCGCGGCCAAGTGGCAGCAGCGGGCCGAGGTCCTACGTGCCGCCCATCAGGCGCACCCCGAGCGCTTCCCGCACGGGGTGCCCGTCCCCCCGCCGCTGCCGACGGCGGCGTGGATCAACAAGCCCCCGGCGGTGCCGGCGCTGGCCGGGCCAGAGGGAATCCTTCGCGCCCAAGCCCAGCGGGATAGACTGCAGGACCAAGCAGCCTATCCAACCGGGGACGATCCTGACAAACGACCGCAGGAGGGTGAATCGAGGCGGCTGGCGGTGGGAGCCGAGAGGTCGAGCCCCGGCCGGGATAGGCTGCAAGACCTCGCAGTGGTCACGGTCTTACGCAGGTCAGCCTATCCGGCGGCCGAATGATAGTTGGGCAGACCAGGGGAGCCGGCGCACGACCATGACGACTCAAGCGGCCATTGTCGGTCGCGGTGGTGGATTGCTTACTTGGGACAGATGGTTGTGAGGCTCGCCGTTGCCCGGGCCGCCACCGCCGTGGTCCTTCTGCTCCTTTCGGGGTCACTCGGCACGGCTGCGGCCCAGCGCCCGGAGAAGGTGCCCCGGGTAGGGTATCTAAATCCGGGCTCCTCTTCTGATCCGGTAAGACAGCGCCGTCTCGAGGCCCTCCGCCAAGGCCTGCGGGAGCTGGGCTATGTGGAAGGCCAGAACATCGCTCTCGAGCCCCGATGGGCCGAGGGCAAGCTTGATCGGTACCCCGCCCTCGCGGCCGACCTGGTCCGTTCGCAGGTGGACGTCATCGTGGCGTGGAGTGGTGCAGCGACGAAGGCCGCTCAAGAAGCGACCAGGACGATCCCGATCGTCATGTCGCTCGTCAATGATCCCGTAGGGAGCGGACTCGTCGCCAGCCTGGCGCGCCCCGGGGGGAACGTCACGGGCACCACGGTGATGGCTCCCGACGTGGTCGGGAAACGGTTAGGACTGCTCAAGGAGGTGGTTCCCAAGGTCTCTCGGGTGGCCGTCCTCCAGCATCCCGACAATCCGGCGAGCGCGGCCCTGGTGCGGGAGGCGGAGGCGGCAGCTCAGGCCCTGGGGGTGCGGCTTCACATTCTGGGGGTGCGGAACTCCGCGGAGATCGACAGCGCCTTCGCGGCGATGACCAGAGAGCGAGCGGGCGCCCTCATGACTCTCTCGGACGCGATCTTCGACACTCAGCGAAGACAGATCGCCGAGCTCGCGGCGAAGAGACGCCTGCCAACGAGCCTTGGGACGCGTGAGCAGGTGGAGGCCGGCGCGCTCATGGCCTATGGCACAAACTTTCTTGCCTTGGAGCGGCGCGCGGCCACCTACGTGGACAAGATCCTGAAAGGCGCCAAGCCAGCAGACCTGCCCGTCGAGCAGCCGACGAAGTTCGAGCTGGTCCTAAATCTCAGGACCGCCAAGGCTCTTGGCCTCACGTTTCCATCATCGATACTGGTGCGCGCCGATTCCGTCATTGAATAGTCAACGCCTGCCCAACAGCGCATTCCACCTGACCGTCGGGCTCGCCTGCGCTCGCCCGACGGCAGGTGAATGCGAGCGTTGGGCAGACCAGTGGGGGGCGGCCAGACCATGACGAGTCGAGCGGTCATTTTCGGTCCCGGTGGTGGATTGCTTCCCTGGGACGGACGGTTGTGAAGCTCGCGGTTACCCGCCCCGTCACCGCTCTGCTCCTTTTGCTCCTTGCCGCGCCGCTCGGCAGGGCTACTGCCCAGCCTCCGCAGAAGGTGCCCCGGGTAGGGTATCTAAAGGGGGGCTCCGCTTCTGACCCGCTGAGACAGCGCTGGCTCGAGGCCTTCCGCCAAGGCCTGCGGGAGCTGGGCTATGTGGAAGGTCAGAACATCGCCATCGAGCCCCGCTGGACCGAGGGCGAGGATGATCGGCTTCCCGCCCTCGCGGCCGACCTGGTCCGTTCGAAGGTGGACGTCATCGTGGCGGACACGGGAGCAGCGACCCGGGCCGCCCAGCAAGCGACCAGGACGATCCCGATCGTCATGTCGCTCGTTAATGATCCCGTAGGCAGTGGACTCGTCGCCAGCCTTGCGCGCCCCGGAGGGAACGTCACGGGGTTGACGATCATGTCCCCCGACCTGGTCGGCAAGCAGTTAGAACTGCTCAAGGCGGTGGTTCCCAAGGTGTCTCGGGTCGCCCTCCTTCGGCATCCGGACAATCCCGCGAGCGCCGCCCAGTTGCGAGAGGCAGAGGCGGCCGCTCAAGCCTTGGGGGTGCGGCTTCAAACCCTAGAGGCACGGAGCCCCCAGGAGATCGACGGCACCTTTGCGGCGATGACCAGGGAGCGGGCGGGCGCGCTCCTGGTAATCCCGGACACGCTATTCTGGAATCAACGAAGACAGATCGCAGAGCTCGCGGTGAAGAGGCGCCTGCCATCGATACGGATCGGGGAGGCGTACGCGGAGGCCGGCGGTCTCATGAGCTATGGCCCAAGCTACCTTGACGTGGAGCGGCGCGCCGCCACCTTCGTGGACAAGATCCTGAAGGGCGCCAACCCCGCCGACCTACCCGTCGAGCAGCCGACGAAGTTCGAGCTGGTGATCAACTTGAAGACGGCGAAGGCGATCGGCCTCACCATCCCGCAGCCGCTCCTGCAGCGCGCGGCTCAGATCATTGACTGATCGCGGTCGAGCACCAGGCAGTGCATGCTGGTCGCTGCCCATGACCACTGCTCACAGATTTCCGAAGGCGACTGTCTCATTCGACTTGACAACTTCCGCCGTGCCGGCAGCTTGACGTACTCTGTCCAGAGCATCCCCGGCCCCATTCGACAAGACCCCCTGACGTCGGGCCGAGCTTCTGAGATATAGATACCGAGGTTCCCACCCGAGTTTCCTCCCTCCTGACTCTCTGTTGACGGCGCGTGGTCGTGCGGGGGACCCCCCCCATCGGATCGTGCGAGTCGTCCGGATCATCGCGTCGCCTAACCGGGGAAGAAAAAAGTCGACACCATGGGTCGCATTGTCACCATACTCGCCGCCGGGCTGTTGGTCGCATCCGTCGCAGGGGCCGCCGACATCCAGGGGAAGATCAAGACGTGGGATCCCGCCACGAAGATGATGACGCTGGAGGACGGGACGCAGCTGTCGATCGCCACCGATGCAAAGATGATGGGCGATCAGGTCAAGGAAGGCTCCACCGTCAAGGCCAGTTACGACGGCGACACCCCGCGGGTCCCGACGATTCGGCGCCGAACCGCGCCGAGTCGTCGGGTCGCCGCAGATTACGGCGTCGCGGGCTTTGGGACGTCCGTGCCCGGAGTGGCCAGTTGAGTCGCCGATCCGAGCAGGCTGGGACGCACCGCGCCTGAGGAACAGCTAGATCCTGGTGGCCGGCGCTTCCGGTCGAGGTCGAGGGCTGACATCACCAGCGTCGGGTATGTAGTCAAAGGTACTCCAATGCCCTGAACCTGTCCCACGCGGCCCTCCGCCAGGAGGCTGATCGCCCAAAGTCAGGAATCAGAGGAAGCGTACCGGGGTAGGTGACGCGCGCTCCCGTCACCCGGGCAAAGGGCCTCAGGCGGTGTGGGATCGCCCTCTATGTCTTGCGCCCGCCCTTCTTCCGGCCGTGCTTCATCTCATGCCGAGTGGCCGCCTCGTCGACAGAATGAGACTGCATCAGGTCGACGTCCTGCTTGGCCATCGTCGCCAGCCGCGCATAGTGGCGGTGGAGCACATCCAGCTCTGCCTCGGAGAGGTCCTCGACATTGACCATCCGGTTGCTCGCCCCGTCGAGGGCGGCCACGATCTCGTTCAGCTTGAGCTGGACGGCCAGCGAGTCCTTGTTCTGGGATCGCTGGATGAGGAAGACCATCAGAAAGGTCACGACGGTGGTGCCCGTGTTGATCACGAGCTGCCACGTGTCGGAGAAATGAAACACGGGGCCGGTCATGCCCCACACCACAATGGTTGCGAGCGCGAGACCGAAGCCTCTCGCGCTTCCGGTGAATCGCGTGATTGTGCGCGCCATCGCCTCCAAGCGTCGTCCGAGACCACCGCTGCCACCCATTTCCGTCATCGCCCGTACCTCCACTCGGCGAGGCTAGCATGGCGGCTGGACCGTCGGTCAGTGGTCACATGAGCTGGACAATCGCTCGGCGCCGGGTCGATGTGGGCCTCCTTCGCTCGCCGTTCTGACGAAGCCAGGCCGCGTGAACAGGTGCCGCGACGCTTCGGGACGTTTGAACACTAGATCACTCCCGGGTGTAGATGGTCGCCGCCGGAGAGCCAGTGGGCGCGCCCAGGCAAGAGCAAGAGGCCTTCTCATCGCAGTCACGGTCACGATTGCTACCTTCGCCGACGCGTGCTCTTCCGCGCAGGGCATGCCCCGGGTCTGGTGCACCCACGACCGGGGCCAAGTATTCCGCGCTAAGCTGCGTGGGTGCCAGCGCACCCGCAGCCGCCCTTCGATCTCGTCATCTTCGACAACGACGGCGTGCTCGTCGACAGCGAGTGGCACGCGAACGGGATTCTCGCCGAGCTGCTCTGCGAGGCCGGATTGCCGTCCACGCGCGAGGGATGCATCGCAGAGTACATGGGCAGCACGATGGCGCGCGTGCGCGAGATCGCCGAGTTGCGTCTGGGACGCCCGCTACCCGTCAATCTGGAAGACCGCTACCACGAGCGCCTGTTCGAGGCGTTCCGCACGAAGCTGACCGCCGTGCCCGGCGTGGCCGACATGCTGACGCAGCTCACGACGCCGACCTGCGTCGCCTCCGGCGGCACGCATGAGCGCATCCGCCTCGCGCTCTCGATGACGGGATTGCTCCCGCGGTTCGACGGCGAGGACGCCCGCGCCAAGGTCCGCGAGCTGGTCGCCGCCGCCCTCGCCCGGCCGACGCCTCGCCGCGCCACCCGGCCGACACGAACGGCTCGCGAGCGGCGGATCGCGGGCAAGAAGCAGCGCGGCGGCGTGAAGCGCCTGCGCGCCAGGCCCGGCGACTGGTCGTGACGACCCGCTGATCGACCCGCGCCACGCGGCGTCCCACGTGCCCGCGCCGGCCGCGGGTCATGGCGCGCTCACGGGATCCCGGAATGCGCTAGAGTGACGATGTCTTGACTGCCCGGCGTCAGGTCCCTGACTGAACCCTCGCGTCCGCGTGGAGGTCCCCGTGGCCGATCCCGTCGATTTCTGGAGCGCGAGCCAGTTGCTGCACGCCTACCGGACGAAGGCGCTGTCCCCGGTCGAGGCCACCCGGTCCACCCTCTCGCGGATCGAGGCGCTGAACGGCGCGCTCAACGCCTACTGCCGCCTGGATGCCGAGGGCGCACTCGAGGCCGCTCGGGCCAGCGAGGCCCGCTGGGCGCGAGGCGAGCCGCGGGGCCTCCTCGACGGCGTGCCGGTGTCGATCAAGGACGTCCTGCTCACCCGGGGGATGCCGACCCTTCACGGCTCGCGCACGGTGAGCCCCGACCAGGCGTGGGCGGACGATGCGCCCGCGGTCGCGCGGCTCCGCGAGCACGGGGCGGTGATTCTCGGCAAGACCACCACCCCGGAGCTCGGGCACAAGTTCGTCACGGACAGCCCCCTGACGGGCATCACCCGCAACCCGTGGAACCTCGAGCGGAGCCCCGGCGGGAGCAGCGGGGGCGCCGCCGCCGCAGTGGCGGCGGGGCTCGGTCCGCTCGCCGTCGGGACCGACGGGGGCGGCTCGATCCGCATCCCGGCGACGTGGAGCGGGATCGTCGGCCACAAGCCCACCCGGGGTCGAGTCCCGGTGTGGCCGCCCTCGCGCTGGGGCGCGCTCTCGCACGTGGGGCCGCTCGCCCGGTCCGTGGAGGACGCGGCCCTCCTCCTCACCGTGCTGGCCGGGGCGGACCGGCGGGATCCGGCCGCCCTGCCCCCGGATGGCCGGGACTACCGGATCGGACTGGAGGACGGCGTGGCCGGGCTCCGCGTCGCGTACAGCCCCGATCTCGGGCTGGCGGAGGTCGAGCCGGAGATCGCCGCCGCCGTGGACGCCGCGGTCCGGGCGCTGGAGCGGCTGGGCGCCCGCGTGGCGCCGATCGCGCCGCCGGGCATCGAGGCGATCGTGCCGGCCCACCGCACCTGTTACATGGCCATCTTCGCCCAGTTCCTCGAGGGACTGACCCCGGCGCAGCAGGACCTCCTGGATCCCTACCTCCGGGCGGGCGCCGAGGCGGGCCGGAGCATCACCGCGGCGGCCTACCACGCGGCCCTCATGACGCGCGAGGCCATCGCCGCCCGGATGGAGGCGCTCTTCGAGGACCACGATCTCCTCGTCCTGCCCGGGTTCCACGTCCCGCCGCCGCCGGTGCCGGGCCTGCCCGACGGGCTCCGCGGCAAGGCCCCGGTCCTCACCTGCTGGGCGAACCACACCGGCCAGCCGGTCGCGAGCGTCCCCTGCGGACTCACGCGGGACGGCCTGCCCATCGGCATGCAGATCGCCGGGCCGCGCTTCGCCGACGCGCGGGTCCTGCGAGCCGCCCGCGCCTACGAGGCCGCCCGCGGCCCCTTCCCCCATCCGCCCCTGCCATGAGTCCCCGCATCGACGCGGCCCGCTCGGGCCGCACGTCACCCATCACACAGGAGAAGCGAGCATGAGCGTCCCGCGTGTCACGTCCTGGCGCCGGACCTGGGTGGTCCTCGCCGCCGCCCTGTCTCTGACCCTCCTCGCGATCCCGGCCCCCGCCCAGCCCGTCTCCGGCGGGGACTTCACCTTCGGCTACTCGTCGAGCTTCGTGGACATCCTCGACCCGCACGTCACCTCGCAGTCGGTCAGCCACTTCATCATGCTGAACATCTTCGACCCGCTGGTGTCGCTCCGGGCCGACGGCCAGGTGTTCCCCGGGCTGGCCGAGTCCTGGACGTCCAGCCCGGACGGGCTGGTCTGGACCTTCAAGCTGAAGCCCGGCGTCAAGTTCCACGACGGCACGCCGCTCAACGCCGAGGCCGTCAAGTTCAGCTTCGACCGGATGGTCGATCCGGAGACCAAGTCCCGCCAGGCCGGGGTCGCGCTCCGCGGCTTCTACGACCGGAGCGAGGCGGTCGACCCGACGACGGTGCGGATCTTACCTCAGGAAGCCGAAGGCCTCCTTCCTGACCGTGATCAGCCAGGCCTTCTTCGCCCCGGTGTCGCCGAAGGCCGTCAAGGAGCTCGGGGCGGAGTTCGGCCGCCGGCCGGTCGGCACCGGGCCCTTCAAGTTCGTCGAGTGGGTGCAGAACCAGCACGTCAAGCTCACGCGCAACCCGGACTACGCCTGGGGCCCGTCCTACCTCCACAAGGGGCCGGCGCACTTCGCCACGCTCACCTTCCGGCAGATTCCCGACGCCGGCGCCCGGCTCGCCGCGCTGGAGTCCGGGCAGGTGGACGCGATCGACCTGCCGCCGACCCACCAGGTCCAGCGCCTCAAGGCCGATCCGCGGTTCCAGGTGAAGAGCGCGCCGCAGCCGGGCATGCCCTGGGGCTGGCCGATGAACACGAAGCGCGCGCCCACGACGGACCTCAAGGTGCGCCAGGCGATGATCTACGCGCTCGACCGCGAGGGGCTGGTGCGGAGCGTGCTCCAGGGCGTCTTCAAGCCCGCCTACGGCCCCCTCACGCCGGCGACGTTCGCCTACAACCCGGCGGTGGAGAAGATGTACCCGTACGACCCCCGCAAGGCGGAGGCGCTCCTGGACGAGGCGGGCTGGAAGAAGGGCGCGGACGGCATGCGCGCCAAGGACGGCACCCCGCTGGTCATCGAGCACTACGTCTTCTACACCTCCGCCGAGGCCGAGTTCGTGCAGGCCGACCTCCGGAAGGTGGGGATCAAGACGAACATCTCGCTCCAGGAGGTCGGCACCGTCAACCAGGTGGCGACCGAGGGCGTCAAGAACAACCTGGCGCCGCTGCCGTTCGCCTCGCTCGATCCGGAGCTGATGTCGATCCTGTTCCACTCGCGGAACGAGGGCAAGGGCTTCTCCTGGACGTTCCAGAACATCAAGCCGATCGACGACCTGCTGGACCAGGGCGAGGTGGAGCTGGACCCCAGGAAGCGGGCGGACATCTACGGCCGCTTCCAGGTGCTGGCCATGGAGAACGCGCTGTTCCTCCCGGCGTTCGTCCGGGAGACCATCCACGTCTACAAGGCCCAGGTGCAGGACGTCCAGTTCAACCGGCGGGGCTACGACGCGTACTTCGCCGAGATGTGGCTGAAGAAGTAGCCTCGAGGCCGGCCGGACGCAGACCGGCGAGCCGGGGACGTCACCCGGCTCGCCGGCGCCCGCACCGGCGGCGCCGGTAGGACCTCGTGGCCCGCTTTCTCGCCTGGCGACTGGCCGCCACCCTGTTCGTCCTGCTCGGGGTGGCGGCCGCCGTGTTCACACTCATGAACACGCTCCCCGGCGACCCCGCGACGATGCTCGTCTCGCACTTCGGGGCCTCGGCCAAGGACATCGAGATCCTCCGCGAGCAGCTCGGCCTGAACGATCCGTTCGGGGTCCGGTTCGTCCGATTCCTCGGAGGCGCGCTCCAGGGCGACCTCGGCAAGTCCTACCAGCAGAACCGGCCGGTGGCGCGCATCCTGCTGGAGAACACCTGGCCGACCGTCCAGCTGGCGCTCGTGTCGGTGGGGCTGGCCACCGTGATCGGCGTCTTCGCCGGGGTGGCCGCGGCCGTCAGGCGGGGCAGCTGGGCGGACTTCCTCACCATGCTGATCTCGCTCTTCGGCATCTCGATGCCCGGGTTCTGGCTGGGCCTGATGCTGATGCTGGTGTTCGCCGTCCAGCTGCGGTGGCTGCCGGCCCTCGGCGGCCAGGGCTGGTCGGGCATGGTGCTCCCGGCCCTGACGCTCGCGCTGCCGGCCGCGGCGACGGTCGCGCGCCTGACCCGCTCGAGCATGCTGGAGGTGCTGGGCGAGGACTATCTCCGCTCCGCGCGAGCCAAGGGGCTGCCCGAGCGCGCGGTCATCTACCGCCACGCCCTCCGGAACGCGCTGATCTCGGTCATCACCTTCGTGGGCCTGCAGTTCGGCCTGCTGCTGGGCGGCAGCGTCGTCGTGGAGTCGCTCTTCTCCCGCCAGGGGCTGGGGCAGCTCGTCGTGGCCGCCGTGTTCGCGCGCGACATCCCCATCGTCCAGGGCTGGTGCCTGCTCATCGCCGCGACCTACAGCGTGGTGAACCTCCTCGTCGACCTCTCGTACGCCCTCGTGAACCCGCGGATCCGCTACGATGCCCGGTAGCCCGCTCCGGCCGCCGCCGCCGCCCCGGGCCTCGGCCTACCCGGAGCTCCGCCGCTTCCTGCGCCACAAGGGCGCGGTGACCGGCAGCGTGCTCCTGCTGGTCCTGATGGCGATGGCCGCGCTCGCGCCCTCGCTGGCGCCCTACGACCCCATCGCCCAGGACCAGCGGGCGTCCTTGCGGGCGCCGGGCTCCGCCCACCCGCTGGGCACCGACGTGTTCGGCCGCGACATCCTGAGCCGCGTGATCTGGGGAGGGCGCCAGTCCCTCCGGGTCGGGCTCCTGGCGGTCGCCGTGGGCGGCCTGACCGGCACGCTCCTCGGGCTCCTGGCCGGGTACTACCGGGGCTGGACGGGCACGCTGGTCCTTCGCCTGACCGACCTCCTGCTCGCGCTCCCCGGGATCCTGCTAGCTTTGACCATCGTGGCCGCCACGGGCCCGAGCCTCGAGAACCTGATCGTCGCGGTGGGGATCTCTTCGATGCCCGCATACGTGCGGATCGTGAACGGCGCGGTGCTGGACGTGACGACGCGGACATTCATCGAGGCCAGCCGGGCCTCGGGCGCGGCGGACCTCAGGATCATCGGGCGCCACGTGGTGCCCAACATCCTGGCGCCGGTCATCGTGCTCAGCACGCTCGGTCTCGGGAACGCCCTCCTGGTCGCGGCCACCCTCAGCTTCCTCGGCATGGGCGCTCAACCGCCGACTCCCGAGTGGGGGGCCATGCTCAGCCAGGGGCGGGAGTTCATCTTCGGCTACTGGTGGATCGCCACGTTCCCGGGCGTGGCGATCCTCCTGGCGGTGATCGGCGCCAACCTGCTCGGCGAGGGGATGCGGGACTTGCTGGATCCCAGGCTCCGCGTGTGAGGCGCGGGGGCCCGCGGCGGCGGGGCACGCACGCGGGTTCAGCAACCAGGCCTCGATCGGCATGACGCTGATGCTCGCCAGCCCGGCCGCCAGCGTGACGGTGAGGAGCGCCCGGTCGCGCCTCCACGTGAACCATGACACGATGACCGCGAACGCGGGGTCATGGAGCGTGGCCGCGCCGAAGGTGCGGTACCGGTCGACGCGAGAACGGGCGACCAAGGGGGAGAGACATGCCGACCCATATCGGACGCGACGACGTGCAGCGGCTGGTGGCGGAGGGCGCCCAGCTCGTCGAGGTGCTGCCCAAGAAAGAGTTTGACGAGCAGCATCTTCCGGGCGCGATCCACCTCCCACTCCGGCAGATCGACGCGGGGGGCAGGGCCCGCCTGGATCCCGCGCGACCCGTCATCCTCTACTGCTGGGACTCCGCCTGAGACCTGAGCCCACGAGCCGCGTGGCGGCTCGAGAGCCTCGGGTTCCGCGACGTCTACGACTACACGGCGGGCAAGCTGGACTGGCTGGCGGCCGGACTCCCCATCGAGGGCGAGGCCGCCGGCCGGCCGACCGCGGCGACGGTCGCGCGCCGGGACGTCCCGATCTGCCATCTCGAGGACTCCCTTCGGGGCGTTCGAGCCCGGGTCCGAGCGGCGGGGTGGAACGCCTGCGTCGTGGTCAACGAGGCGCGGATCGTCCTGGGGCTCCTCCGCGCTGAAGAGCTCGGCCTGGACGAGACCCTCACGGCCGAGTCCGCCATGCGCCCCGGCCCGAGCACCTTCCGACCGCACGTGCCCATCGCCGAGATGGCCGAGGTCATGGCGGAGCACGATCTCCCGAACGCGCCCGTGACGACGTCGGCGGGCGAGCTGATCGGCCTGCTCGTCCGCGAGGATGCGGAGCGAGTGGCGCACGAGCGCAACGCGTAGGCGCTCCGGAAGAACCGGCTCGGGACAACGGGATTCGAACCCGTGCTTGAATCGCGATCACGCTTTCGCCAATAGACTCCCGCAGTTACGCGCTGTCTGGTCCGAAAAAAGAGACGGGACTCAAACCGCAGGCCATGCCAAGTCTCGTGTCATGCGCATTTAGCGACCGGGACTCAAAGTTTCCAAATCCGCGCTAAATCCGTGTGCTCGGAGGGTGCTCGGTGCCGATGCACACGCGGACCGGATAGCCCGGCCTTGTTCCCGGTTCCCCATGACCTGGTCGGAGCCTCTCGGTGAGGTCGGCGGCGATTCGGACAGCGAGCTCAGATGGCGCTAGTTACGGCCCGAGACCTAAGCCAGCGTCCTGGCCCGCGCGCGATCGCGCCCACCACCGGGCGCGGCCAAGGGCTAGTCCGTTTGCGATCGCTCAAGGGTCTGTCGAGACGGCTGATGAAGTAAGGCTATGATGCTTTTCGAATGAAGCCTCGCGGCCTCTACGAGCTGCTCCTGACCAAAGCGCTTGCCGAACTGCTCACGCAGCTGCCGGCCAACCTGGAGCCGCTCAGCGAGCCCCTGCGCTCGGCCGAAGCCCCGGACCGCATTTCGCTGCACCTTGGACGTGCGGTCCAAAAGTTCCTCGAGGACGTCCCGGAGGCCGAGCGCGTAAAGGCCGGCGTGGAGCTCGTCGATCGCCTCTTGCCGCAGATCGGCGCTAACCAGGCTGAGCTGCTGGCCGAAACGCTGACCGGCACCCTCCTTCGGGCGATCGCGGGCCGGCTTCCCGATGGAAGTCGCGAGGTCATCCTCCAGCCGCTCATTCCTCTTCTCGACACCGCCCTGCTCACGAACGCGCCGGGAGAACCCAGGGTTGGCAGCCAGGTCCTGGCCGAAGTGCACTCCGCCGACCGCATCGACGTCGTGATGGCGTTCATTCGGAAGAGCGGTATCGCGCCCCTAGTTGGCGCGCTCCGATCACATTGTTCGGCAGGCAGGGACCTCAGAGTGCTGACGACGACCTACACGAATTCAACAGAAGGGGCCGCGCTCGATCTGCTCCGCGACCTTGGCGCGGACGTCAGAGTGTCCTACGACGTCACCGGCACGCGCCTTCACGCGAAGTCGTGGCTCTTCTACCGTGCGTCCGGACTCTCGACGGCTTATATCGGCTCCTCGAATCTGACGCATTCCGCGCAGGTGACGGGCCTGGAATGGAACGTCCGTGTCTCCGGCGCCCGCAACCCTGACGTGGTTAACAAGGTGGCCGCGGTGTTCGAGAGCTACTGGAACGGCGGTGACTTCATCCCCTACGACGCCGACGTGTTCGCTCAGCAGACCGCGCGGGCAGATGAGGGCGCCGACACGTTCGTCATGAGCCCGATCGAGCTCCGGCCAGAGCCCTTCCAGGAACGGCTGCTCGAGGAAATCGCTCTCTCGCGCGAGCGCGGCCACCATCGCAACCTCCTGGCCTCTGCGACAGGCACCGGCAAGACGGTGATGGCCGCGATCGACTACGCGCGGCTGAGGGAGCGGCTGCCTCGGGCGAGGTTGCTCTTCGTCGCCCACCGGAAGGAACTTCTCGACCAGAGCCTCAAGACGTTCCGTCACGCGCTGCGCGAACACAGTTTCGGTGAGTTGTGGGTGGACGGCCATCGTCCGGAAGATTTCGAACACGTCTTCGCCTCCATTCAGAGCCTCAGTGCCAGTGGTCTGCGTGACCTCGACCCGCATCACTACGACATCGTCATCATCGACGAATTCCACCACGCGGCGGCCTCGTCGTATACCGCGCTCCTCGAACACATCACGCCGGTCGAACTGCTGGGGCTGACGGCCACTCCGGAGCGCAGCGATGGCCTCCCGCTATTGCAGTGGTTCGACAATCGGATCGCCGCCGAACTGAGACTCTGGGACGCCATCGACCAGCAACGACTGTCGCCGTTCTCGTACTTCGGCATCCACGACGGGCTCGATCTGAGGGAGATTCCCTGGCGTCGAGGCCGAGGCTACGACACGGAGGCCCTGACGAATCTGCTCACCGGGAACGACGCCTCGGCCCGGCACGTGGTGAAAGAGCTGGATCGCCGCATCGACCACCTTGCTCGAATGCGCGCGCTGGGCTTCTGCGTGAGCGTCGAGCACGCCAGGTTCATGGCGAGAGTCTTCAACGAAGCCGGCATCCGCTCACAGGCGGTGTGGGCCGACACGCCCTCGGCCGAGCGCCAGCGCGCGCTCGAGGATCTCGCGGCACGCCGCATCAACGTGCTCTTCTCCGTCGACCTGTTCAATGAAGGCGTTGACGTGCCTGTCGTCGATACGCTCCTCCTGCTGCGCCCGACCGACAGTCCCACGCTGTTCCTCCAACAGTTGGGACGAGGACTGCGCAAGAGCTATGGCAAGCGGCAGTGTACGGTTCTCGATTTCGTGGGCCATCACCGAAAGGAGTTCCGGTTCGACCGCCGCTTCCGCGCCCTGCTGGGTGGCAGTCGCCGCGACCTTCAGCGAGAGATTGAGCAGGGCTTCCCGTTCCTGCCGGCGGGCTGCCACATGGAGCTCGACAAGGTCGCCCAGGAGATCGTCCTCGAGAACATTCGCCAGGCCGTACCCTCGAAGTGGTCACGGAAGGTGGAAGAGCTTCGGGCGATGACTCAGGACGGCGCCAGCGTGACCCTAGCCGCCTTTCTGCAGGAGGCCGAGCTAGACGTTGAGGATGTCTACCAGGGTTCGAAGTCGTGGTCGGACCTGCGAACCGATGCGGGCCTGAGCGTGCTGCCCGCTGGTCCGCACGAAGTGGCGCTGCGTCGCGCCTGCGGACGGATCCTCCACGTGGACGATCGTCTGCGGATCGACTCCTACCGGCGGTTTCTCGGATCGCCGACGCCGCCAGATGTCCCGTCGCTTCCCGATCGCGATCGCCGACTTCTTCGGATGCTCGTCGCGTCGATTGCCGACAGCGCGCTGACGGTGAGGACGACCCTGGAGGAGGCGTGTGCCCTGGCCTGGTCGCACCCGCAAGTATTGAGCGAGCTGCTGGAATTGGTGGACGTGCTCGACGCGCGGGTCAGTCATCTGCAGCACGATCTTCCTTCACACCCCGACGTCCCGTTGCGCGTGCACGGACGCTACACGCGCATCGAGATCCTCGCAGCATTCGGTATCGGCGCGAACGCCCGCGTGAGCCCGTGGCAGACCGGCGTCTATTGGGCGAATCAGGCGAAGGCCGACCTGCTCGCGTTCACGCTCGACAAAACCAGCGGTCAATTCTCGCCGACCACGCGTTACCACGACTACGCGATCAGCCGAGACTTGATGCACTGGCAGAGCCAGTCAGTCACCCGGGAAGACAGCGAGACCGGTCTTCGGTATCGCAACCACGTCCGCCTGGGCACGTCGGTTCTGCTCTTTGCCCGTTTGCGCACCGACGACCGCGCGTTCTGGTTCCTGGGTCCGGCCACTTACGTGAAGCACGAGTCCGAGACGCCGATGTCGGTCACCTGGCGCCTCGAGCACTCGTTGCCGGGCGATCTGTTCGAGCAGTTCGCCGCTGCGGTTGCGTGAAACGCGATCGCGAGCGCGGGCGGCTATGGCGGCGGGTTTGAGGGCGTTGGCCAACGTCCTCAAACCGGGGAACGAAAGAGCGAACGAAAATCGAGTGGTGGCTCCAACGGGAAGTGCCCGAGAGACTGTGAGTCCCTTGGAAACGGCTTTCGACGTCGTTGCGCTCGCACCCTAACCAAGGACGCCTATGGCCCGGCGGGATTCGAGCTCCTTTGCGACACGTTTGAGGTGTAGGGAGTCGGCTGCATTAGAGAGAGTTACGGGAATCAATCCCACCTTTCCCGCCTTCGCCACCCTCGGCCGGAGGGAGTCAACTGACGTCCCCAAGCGCGATCCACCAGCAGCCCAGAACCACCCCCCCGGCGGTGAGCGCCAGGAGCCACTGACTCAGCCTGCTGGGTGGCCGGCGCAGCGCGAGTGCCGGGCCGATTGCCAGGAGGCCCCCGACGAGCAGTCCGAAGAAATGGGCGAGCACGTCCGCCCGCGGACCGGTCCCGAGCGTGCTGAGGAGCACGAGGCTGGCAGCGATGACCACCCACGCCTTGCGCCCCGGCGCCCGGCGCTGCCGGCGCGCCGCGATCTGCAGCATGGCCAGAATCCCGAGGGCGCCGAAGATCGCCGTCGAGGCGCCGACCGAGACGTAGGGCGCCTCATGCGTGAGCGCCCGCAGCGCGTTCCCGCCCGCCCCGGCCAGTAGCACCAGCCAGGTGCCGACTCCCGGCCCGAGCGACCAGGCGACCGCGGTGATGAGCACCAGGCAGGCGATAGCATTGCCCACCAGATGCGCGACGTCCGCGTGGAGCGTCAGCGCCGTCACCGTGCGCCACCCCTCACCGGCCAGAATCTGCTGGGCGGAAGCACTGCCTCGGTCAAACCAGATGACACCCCTCTGACGCGGGCCCGTGACCACGAAGAAGCTGATGAGCAGCGCCGCGATCAGCACCCCGATCCAGGTTGCGCCGTAGACGGGTGGCGAAGTGTCGACCTGGGTGTCGACGCGGTTTTCCTCGTCGTATGCGGCCAGGACGCGGCTCGCCTGCATCGCATCGCCCGCCGCGACCATTACCGCCCAGCCAGCGGCAGTCCTCGCCAGTCGGTGGGGAATCCCGCTCGCCGCCAGAACGACCGCGTACTCCTCAGCGCCTGTCGCGCTGGGAGTCGCACGAACAACGGTCTCGATTGGCCCTTCGGTCGTCATTCCGTCGGCCGGTCCCGATTATCATGCTAGCCCACTGATGTGGCAGGGTCGGGTCTTGATCGGAGGAGGTTCAGCCCCTGTTCTTCAATGCCGCGCCTACTTGCACCAGCTAGAAGCCCATTCCCATCTCGCGGTACATCGTGGCGGCGGTGGTCAGGTGCTCGTCGGCTTTCGCCGCGTCGCCCGTCGCTCGGTAAAGCCTGCTGCCGTCCTCGTGCCCCCGCCGCGCCGGCCGTTGCTCGCGTACCACGGCGTGCTGGCCTCGCGCGCTCGCTGGAGATCGGCCATCGTGCCGAAGCCGTCGCCGGCCGACGCGCGGGCGGACGCGGAGGCGGGCGTCCCGCGGCGGTGGCCCTGGGCGCGGCTGCTCCAGCGGGTGTTCGGGTTTGAGGTGCTGGTGTGTGACCGCTGCGGGGGCCGGCGGCGGCTCGGCGGCGAGTCCAAGCGGACGTGAGCTCGGCCGGTAGCTCCGGTCGCGGCATCGGTGCCCCGCAGGTGCCCGGATGGGGGGTTTGCATCGAGCGAGGCTCCGAGCGTAGGTTAGGTCGATCGGGGCGGGTGTGTGATGTCCTTGGACTTCGAGGCGCAATCAGAGGATCGGCCACCGCTCCGGTCGAGCTGGTGGCCCTCGGGCCGAATAGGAGCCTGGATGGTGTAGCTCCACTCACGTGATTCCTCGACGCGGCACCGTTCCACAGGAGGTTCACATGGCAGAGTCAGTGACAGTTCACGGCACCGTCAGCGATGCCAGCCGCAAGCCTCTCCGCCAGATCCGCGTGCTCGCCTTTCAGGGAGGGCGCGAGGTCGAGCGCACGTACACGAACGACGCCGGAAGCTACAGCCTCGAAGTGCCCAAGGGGTTGACGACGCTGAGCTTCGATACGCACGGCACCCTCGTCAATGCGCGCGAGTGGCACCCGTCCGTTGTGACCAATCTCGATACCAACGTCGAAGCGACGAATCTCCGCTGCGACCGGGTCCTGATGGCTTGCGGCACCGCCGAGAGCAACGAGGCGTGCGTCGACGCCCTGGCGGGCTACATGTTCAACCTCATGTGGACCGATCGCCTGCCCGATCGCGCCTACGCGGAGGCCGCCGCGGCTCGCCTGGGGACCTTGAAGATGACCACGCTGCTGCTCGACAAGGCCCGCACCCAGCTGCGCGATCAGTTCGCCGAGCGGGCCAGGGAGGCGTGACGCCGGCCCGCCGCCCCTCGGGAGGCGCGCGATCGGGCCGGCCCCCGTGGACTGACGGATTGCGAGTGGCCGAGAAGACGCGCAGGACGCCATCGAGGCGGAGGCATGCAAGCTACGGCGGCCCGTAGGTGCTACGGTCCGAGAACGGGAGGCGCTAGGCCCACATAGCCGGGCTGTGGTCAGCCGCCATTCCGGGCTGTCGAAGTGGTCATTTGTCCGAGACGCGCCCGTCGCGGTGCGGATGGGTCGATGCACTCCTCATGCACGCTGAGCTTCCTGGATCAGTAAGATCTAGGAGTATTGCGCATAGCCTCCTCAGGCAGCGTCCGTCTCTATCTAATCGGCATACTTCTTTCCGAGCGCCTCCAAACCCGCCGCGGCGAGATCCTGCGGAGTCATACAGGGGTGAAACTCCACACTCGCATCGAAGTACAGGAACCACGGCTCGGCAAAAGCCGGGATCTCGGACGCCTTCTCGAGGTTGACGACCATGATGCCCCCGCGCCTGCCGTCGTCCTCCCAAAAGTAAGCCGCCTCAGGCTTCGTGTCGTCTAGGATCTGCTTGAGCTTCCTGCCTGCGCTCCCGTCGCGGACCGCCACGTTGAATTTCTCGACCGGAATGCTGACTTTCATGACAATGCGCATGGGATACTCTCTTCTCTCGACCGTTCGGGTTGAGACGTAGGAGGCTCGATCACAAGTACGGGGCCATACTGCCCGACGGGCGGCAACAGGTCAACGGTAAAGCGACCGACAACCCGACCATCCGTTACCGGTCGACCGACTGGCACACCTGAGTGACCACGGAACCGAGGCCACAAGGGGCACGTTCTCGTAGATCCATGACCGACGACACCTCAAATGCCTTTCGCACGCGATATCCTGGGAACACGGTTCACGGCTTGCCCTCATCCGTCGAGATCCTCCTCTCCATCAACTCACGCACGCCTTCGTTCAGGAGGCCCATCTGCCGGGCCCCGAAGTCCACCAGGGCCGACCCAAACGTAGTGATCCGATACGAAAGCAGCTCTTCCGCGCGTCCAGCATCACTTCTTTCCAGCAACTCAGGAGTGACTTGCACACATTCTGCGCGGATTGCCCCCACCTCCAGTAGCCGCGCAATGGCCTGGCTCGGACCGACCGCTCCCAAAGCCTGCCCCATCGTCCCCGTTACTGGATGGTGCACACCTCCCTCCCCGAGCGTCCTCCATAGGAACACCCAACTGGAAAAATCGAGTGACTCGGCCGCTCGTCTCACCGCTAAGTGCCTCTTCAGGTCGAGCTCTCTTAGTGCCTCGGCTATCAATCCGGCGACTTGGTCACGGGCAATGTCCGGAGCACCGTCAGGATCATAGTGGTGCACCCGAACATTGGTGATGTCAAACAGAAGCGCATCCCGATCGGATCTGAGGATGATCACCTCTTCCGGCAGCCGACAGGCGTGCGCGAGCCCTATCTCGTAGAGCACGTTCGCGTTTCGCACCGGACGACCTTCAATGTCTCCAATGCTCGTAATGTCGCCTATAACGATTCGACAGCGTCCAATGCCATCGAGAATCTCGGTCAGGATCGAATCGCTCGCCGTCCTGATGTCGACCCTATGAGGTTCGAGTCGGGTCTCACTCGCCCCGGTGCAGACACCGATGCGGCGGACGGCCGGAGCGATCACCTCACGCCACCGTCGCTCGAACCGGGAACCGAAACTCATCGCAACAAAGACGCGGTCATCGCGAGGAAACGGAGGGAAGAGTCCGAAGAATGTGGCTGGATACATTGCTACTCAACCGAGCCTTCGATAGGTCTCATCCGGGAAGTCCGCAGGACGGATGTTCATGGACCGGTCCGAGTCACTCGCGTGCCGTCGAGAACTTCGCGCACAGTTCCGGTGCTTTCTCTTCCATGAAGGCAATAAACTGTCCCATCGCGTTGACAGCATTCTCCATCGTCACCTTCCGGCCTTTCCACCGTCCCTTTGGATCATGCTTGAAGGCATTCACCTCCCCGTACACCCGACGCCAGTCATCACACTTCCCTTTGTTCACACTCGCCATACGATCGTGCGCGCTTTCCCCCACGCCACCCAACAGCTTGGGGACCCGCTCATAACACGCCGCCAGCCTCTGGATCGCCGAGTTAAAGTAGAAGCCTGCAAGCCAGACCCTGTTAAGGTCTCTTCCTTCTGTAATGTCGTGCACGTACTTCGTGAGGAAGGGTCGATACGCTGCCTCGGACTTACCAGGACGGTCGACGAAATTCAGCTCAACTGCTCGCTCGAGCCCGTACAGCGCGCCGACGGCGTAGTCAAGAGTGTCACTGATACCAGCCTCATCAGGCAGGTTCTTCAGTAGCTGATCCAGGCGTGTACCCATTTGATCTAGTCGTGCCTTCACGATCGCCGCTCTAACCCTGGATCGCCCGCTTCTAGGAACTTCTCGGCACCGAACTCAGCTCTTCTTCGCCGTCTGCCCCATGAAGCCGCTGAGCTGCGGCTCGACTCTCGTGCTCTTACACGTCGGGCACCGGACCTTCCCCTTTTCGTGCTCCGCGATGGTCATGGTCAGCTCGAATGGCTTCTGGCACTTCTCGCAGAGGAATTCGTAACGTGGCATCCCTGACTCCTTGTTCCCATATCTCTCTGAAAACGCTCGACCTTCCAACATCGGGCGGCGTCCCGATAGTTGTGGAAAAGAGAAATGGCGTATCTTCTCGGTGGATTGGAGACCACCAACCGTGACGCCCTTGGCGGGGCGCACCGAGAGGAGATACGCCGATGCCGACGTTGCCACAGAAGACGGCCGGGGACAAGCCGGCCGAGATCGATTGGGCCGCGGCCCTGCAGGTCGAGATGCGGACCGTCGTGCGACAGGCCATTGAGCATCTCGTGGGCGCGGAACTCGGCGCGGTGCTCGGGCCCCCGTACGCGCGTGGCGAGGCTCGGCTGGGCTATCGCCATGGGTCGAAGGTGCGCACGATCACCAGCCCCGTGGGCGCTGTGACCTTGACCATCCCCCGGGCGCGCCTGCAGGTCGGAGCCAGCGCGGCCACCGAATGGCAGAGCCAGGTCCTGCCGGCCTACGCCCGGCGGATGCGCCAGGTCAACGAGGCCGTCCTGCAGGCCTACCTGTGCGGGGCGAACACGCGCCGGATCCGCGGTGCCCTGAAGCCGCTGTTGCAGGGCCGGGCCTTGTCGAAGAGCGCGATCAGCCGGATCGTCCAGGGGTTGAAGGCTCAGCTCGAGGCCTGGCGGGCGCGGCCGCTGGCCGATCTCGATCTCGTCGCCCTCTACCTGGATGGCTTTCACCTGCGCGTGCGGCTGGGCGGGCGCGTGAGCCCGGTCCCGGTGCTGGCCGTCCTGGGGGTACAGCGGAGTGGCCAGAAGGTCCTGGTGCATCTCTCTCTTCGCGGGAGCGAGAGCACTGATGCCTGGGCGGCGGTCTGCGAGGACTTGGCGGCCCGCGGCGTGCGCGCGCCCCAGCTCTGCATCATCGACGGCGGCCCGGGGCTGCGCGCCGCCGTCGAACGGACGTGGCCGGCGGCGGCCATCCAGCGGTGTACCGTGCACAAGCTGCGGAACCTCCTGACCCATGCCCCACGGCGGCTCCATGACGAGCTCCGCGACAATTACCACGCCATCGTCTTCGCCGAGGACGGGGCCGCCGCCCGGCGCGCGTACCTAGCGTTCATCAAGAAGTGGACCAAGGGCTGTCCGGGTGCGGTCACGAGCTTGGCGGAGGCCGGCGCCGAGTTGCTTACCTTCTTCCGCTACCCGCGTAGCCAGTGGAAGAGCTGGCGCACGACGAACAGCATTGAGCGCCTGCATCTCGAGTTCCGGCGTCGGGTGAAGACGCAAGGCAGTTTCCCTACGGCGGACGCGGCGCTCGCCTTGCTCTACGGCCTGGTGGCCTCGGGCCAGATCGTCTTCCGCAAACTCGAAGGCTGGCAGGACATGACGCGCACCCTCACGACCCCGGCGCCGACGGCGGAAGAGGCCGCCTGATCCAATGCCCGCGACTTCGCCTTCGCACAATTGGCTCAGGATCGCGTTTGACGGGGCGACCCATATCCGGGTATCCCCCGAAATCGGGCCTTGCCCCCGATCCGAGCCCCACCGGCTCCGCTCTCCGAGAAGGCTTTTCCACATCATTCGGGACACGGCCCAACATCGGGATGGCGGGATGCTATAACGCGAGTCGCCGCGGCGTCAACAAGTGAGGAGCATCCCTGCCAGAGGCACGTTGAGACCGGGACGGAAACGGTATGGCCCGATCCAGCGCGGCTAATTAGCCCCAATCGGCGAATAAGCGGGACGGGAAACTGCGGGGAAGATGAATCAGAGAGGCTTCCAATGCGGTCTCAAGGGAGAACACGCCAATGCACTCCCTCGCACACTGGAGGCCCCTCTGATGCGCTTGACGATAGCGACCCTGCGGCGGGTGGTCAAGGGTGATCTGACGATCCAGTTCGTCCCTCAGGCGCTCACCTCGTACGGCGGCCTGGAGCTGCTCGGGCGCGATCTGCGCCAGATCGCTCTGGGGGCGCGGTTGCGTCAGGCCTTCGCAGGACTGCGCAGCGACGACGGCAGTGCGCGGATCGCGCTGGTGCTGCTGGCGCTGTTCTACGTCGGAGCCCGGCGCCTCGAGCACCTGCGCTACCTGGGCGGCGATCCGCTGGTGACGCGCTTCTGTGGTTTGGCCCGGTTGCCCACCCGCCGGACGGTCGCCGACTGGTTGCGGCAGTTCACCCAGGAGACGCTGGCGCCGCTCGTCGCCTTGAATCGGGATCTCGTGACCGAGGCGCTGGCCCGACTCGACCTGCCGCGCCTGACGATTGACGTGGATGGGTCGGTCATCCGCACGGGCGCCACGGTCGGCTGGGCGTTCCGCGGCTTCAACCCCCATCATCGGAAGGACCCGAGCTACTATCCGTTGGTCGCCCATGTGGCCCAGACGGGACACATCCTTCGCCTCAAGAACCGGCCCGGCAACGTCCACGACTCCAAGCAGGCCATCCCGTTCCTGCGGGACATCATCGACGACCTCCGCGCTCGATTCGGCCGGCGCGTGGCCCTGGAGTTCCGCATGGACGCGGCCTTCTTCCAGCGCGGGATTCTGCAGCTCCTGACCGCCCGGGACTGCGGCTACGCGATCAAGGTCGGCTATTGGAGTTGGCTCCCGCTCAAGGCGATCGCGGCCGCCTGCCGGCGCTGGCAGCCGGTCGCCCCCGGCGTCACCGGCCACGAGACCGAACTGGTCATCCCGCAGTGGCAGGACCTCCGACTCCGCGTGGTCCTCTACCGGAAGCACGTCCACCACGAGACGCGCCGGAACTTCCAGCTGGATCTGTTCACCCCGGATGACGGGCACTACGAGTATTCGGCCGTGGCCACGAACCTGCCGCTGGGGCTCTCGGCGCTGTGGGCCTTCGCCTGCGGGCGCGGGGCACAGGAGAAGACCTTCGCCGAGCTCAAGGGCGAGTTCGCCCTCGACGTGGTCCCGACGAAGCACTACGCGGCGAACAGCGCCTGGCAGCAACTCAGCATCCTCGCCCACAATCTGATCCGCAGCTTCCAGTTGGAGACCCTCGCTGAACCGAAGCCCCGATCCCGGAAGCGCACCTACGCCTACCTCTTCCGCAGCATGCGCACCCTCCGGTTTCTGCTCATCGCCCGGGCCGGGCGCCTGAGCCGACTCGGTGGGCGGAACGTGCTCCGTCTGACCAAGAACCCCGCGACCGAGACACTGTATGGGCAGATCGCTCACCGTCTGGTGGCCTGATTTATTCGCCGATTGGGGTTAGAGCTTGTTCTTGTGGCTACGGTCTGTCGAACCCGTCAGGTAGGCGGACTTCAAGTCCGATCGGTCCCCGGCCCTCATTCCAGTCGGGCTCCGTGCTGCGATCCCGCTCCAGGCGTTCAAGCTCCGAGTCCGCCTTATGCACCGCAAGCGCAGCCTCCTCCTCGCCAGGGGGCGTCCTGAAGCCTTTCCGCGAGGGCGAGCAACGGCTCCGCGATCTCCACCAGGACTGTTCCGCGGTCCGTCGCGATCGAGGCGACGGCCACGCGCATCCTGGGCCACTCTGTGGTTTCCCGCGTCCGGGCCGCAAGCTCAGAATGCGCACGCGTTCTGGCATCCCGCAGACGAGCTTCTGTCTCTCCTTCACGATCCGCTTCTCGTCGCTGTCCCTGCGGGACTGGGCGCTCCCCTCCCCACCGAATCCTCTACCCTGCCGCCGCTGCCCTCAAGCCTCGCAGAAGAGCTTGCTCAGATCCTCGCGGACGCCTTGGTCGCCGACATGCGGCAGTTCCCTAACCTCGCGTCGATCCAGGCCTCCGAAGGAGTTACGGTCGAATCCCCACCGGGACTCGCCCGTAGGGACGTGACGCCGGGCCTCGTGAGTGAACCCGACTTGTCGCCTAGAGCCCACCCATGGCCAAGACGGTGGACACGAACGTGACAACCGAGCAGCGCACACCTTCCCTTATGTCGTCGGTTGGGAGTCCCATCCCCGCACACCCCCGCCGACCCCCCAACACCCCCAAAAAAGGCCAAGCCCGGTCCCGAGGGGATTCACTCGACGCGAGAGCAGAAAAATCGACTCCACCAAAGTTGGCACCATCAGCCATGCTTCAGCGGTTCCGAGAACTCGCAAATCCACAGCGGCTCCGGGTGATCAAGGACGCCCAGGGATTCCCGGCGATTCCCGGACGCTACGGACGCATCGAATGGTTCGACGGTCGTGATCTCGCCGTCTACTGCGACCGCCCACGCCTCTTCGCGAAGATCTGGACGATCCCCGGCGTCCGTCGGCACCAGACCGGTGACCACGAGATGCGGGCGATCTTCCCGCCCGAGGCCCTCGAGCAGGTGGCATCCGTGATCCGGGCCAAGCGGTGGGGCGGCGGGGGTCGAGGACGGCCCGAGAATCTGGTCGCAGATACCGGACAAACGGGTACTTCGGCAGCCTAGGATCGCGTCCAGACGACCGGGCTGGCTCTGGACATGGGTATGCACGGAGGACGACCCGAAAGTGGCCAGTTGGCCGTGCTACCCTGACCGCGCTCCGACAAGGGAGGGGCCCGGCATGAAGTGTCTCCGGTGCCATCAGGACAACCCACCGCGGGCCAAGTTCTGCTTGGAGTGTGGGACACCCGCGGACGGTGTGGCCTCATCTCATGCAGACCTGAAGGCCGAGCTCGAGGGACTCAGGAGCTCGCTCGGCGAGGCGCTCGAGCAGCAGACGGCCACGAGCGAGATCTTGCGCGTCATCTCGAGCTCGCCGACCGACATTCAGCCAGTCTTCGACACGATGGCTGAAAGCGCCGCGCGGCTGTGCGAGGCGTATGACTCCACCATCTTTCGCCGCGAGGGCGACCAGCTCCTCCTCGTCGCGCATCACGGCCCCATGCTCATCACCGGGCCCGTCGGCAAGGGCACGCTCCCCCTGGTCCGCGGGACGGCCAACGGCCAATCCGTGCTGGACGGCCGAACCATCCACGTCGCAGACCTGCAGACCGAGACGGACCAGTTCCCCGAGGGCAGCCAGATCGCGCGGCAGCTGGGTCACCGAACGAACCTCAGCGTGCCCTTGATGCGGGACGGGATCGCGATCGGCACGATCAACCTTCGCCGCACCGAGGCGCGCCTCTTCAGCGACCGGCAGGTCGCCCTCCTCGAGACCTTCGCCGACCAGGCGGTCATCGCCATCGAGAACGCCCGCCTGTTCACCGAGACGAAACAGGCGCTCGAGCAGCAAACAGCGACAGCGGAGATCCTGCAAGTGATCGCCAGCTCGCCGACCGATATCCAGCCGGTGATGGACGTCGTGGCCGAGAATGCCGCACGATACTGCGGCGCGACCGATGCCGCGATCTATCGCCTGGAGGGCGACCTTCTCCGGCTTGTCGCGGCACATGGGCCGCTGCATACGACCCTGGTGCCGATCGGCGGGACTATCGCCGCAAGCCCTGGCTCGGTGGCCGGGCGAGCGGTGTTAGCCCGGCGAACCATCCACATCGAGGATCTGATGGAGCTGCCCGAGATGGAATACCCTGAGACGGCGGCCCGATCGCGGCGCTCGGGTATCGTCAGTCGCACGGTGCTGGTCACGCCGCTCTTCCGTGAAGGAGTGCCCATTGGCGCCATTTATATGCGCCGGAGTGAGGTGCGCCCCTTCACATACAAGCAAATCGAGTCGCTGAAGACCTTCGCCGACCAGGCGGTGATCGCCATCGAGAACGTCCGCCTGTTCAAGGAACTGGAGGTCCGGAACCGCGAGCTGACCGAGGCGCTGGAGCACCAGACGGCGACCAGCGAAGTTCTGAAGGTGATCAGCCGGTCGACGTTCGATCTCCGGCCCGTGCTGGAAACGCTCATCGAGAGCGCGGTGAGGCTCTGTGGTGCCGACAAGGGCTTCATTGTCAGGCCGGACGGGGACCTCTATCGGGCGGCGGTCGCCTACGGGGCGTCCCCAGAGTTCCTTGAGGTCGTCCGGAGGAACCCGGTCACGCCGGGCCGGCAGTCCGCGACCGGAAGGGCCGTTCTCGAACGCCGGGTCATTCACATCCACGACGTCCTGGCAGACCCCGAATACGGTTGGGCCACGGGTCAACGCGGCGAAGAGGTCCGCACAATCCTCGCCGTCCCGATGCTGAGGGAAGCCACCGTCATCGGAGTGATCAATATCTGGAAGTCGGAGGTCCAACCCTTCGGCGACAAACAGATCGAGCTGGTCACGACCTTCGCCACCCAGGCGGTCATCGCCATCGAGAACGTCCGGCTGTTCACGGAACTGCAACAGAAGAACCAGGCTCTGACGACGGCCCACGCGCAGGTGACCGAGTCATTGGAGCAACAGACGGCAACGAGCGAGATCCTGCGGGTGATTGCCAGCTCGCCGACCGATCTCCAGCCGGTCATGGAAGCCATCGTCGAGAACGCCGCCCGGGTGTGCGGGGCGATGGATTCGTCGATCTGGCGGTTAGAGGACAAACACCTGCGTCTGATGGCCCGGCATGGACCGCTGCGCACCGCATATGCGATTGGAGATGCCGTTCCGGTAAGTCGCGACAGGGTCGGCGGACGAGTGGTGCTCGATCGGCGGACCATCCAGGTCGAGGACATCCTGGCGGCCGAGGCGGAGTTCCCGGCAACCGTGTCCCGCGCCAGAACAGGCGGGTCCACGATTCGGACCATGGCGGGGACGCCACTGTTGCGTGAAGGCATCCCGCTGGGCGTCCTCTTCATCAATCGGGGACCCGAGCCCAGTCCCTTCTCCGTCAAGCAGATCGCGCTCCTCGAGACATTTGCCAACCAGGCGGCGATCGCCATCGAGAACGTGCGCCTGTTCCAGGCGCTGCGGGCGCGGACGGCCGAGCTGACGCAATCGGTGGCGCAACTCACGGCGCTGGGCGAAGTCGGCCGTGCGGTCAGCTCGACGCTGGACGTCGATACGGTGCTCAGCACGATCGTGTCCCGCGCCAGTCAGCTGGCCAGTGCAGATGGCGGCGCGATCTACGAGTATGACGAGGCCACGCAGCTGTTTCAGGTGCGGGCTACGCATGCGGTCGAGGCCGCGCTCGTCGAGACGCTGCGCGCGACGCCCCTCCATAAGGGGGAGGGGCTCATGGGCCGCGCCACAGAGATGCGTGAGCCGATCCAGATCGCGGATATCGGGGCCGCCGGCGCGTACCAAAGCCATCTCCGCGACGTGCTCATCGGCGCGGGCTATCGTGCGCTGCTATCGGTGCCGCTACTTCGGGAGGGCCAGATCATCGGCAGCCTCTCATTGAACCGGAAGGCCGCGGGCGAGTTCGCGCCGGAAGTCATCGAGGTCCTGAAGACCTTCGCGACGCAGTCGGCACTGGCCCTCCAGAACGCCCGACTGTTCCGAGAGATTGCGGGCAAGAGCCGGCAACTTGAGGCGGCCAGCCGCCACAAGAGCGAGTTCCTCGCCAACATGTCCCACGAGCTCCGGACCCCCCTGAACGCGATCCTCGGCTTCTCGGAAGTTCTGGCGGAACGGATGTTCGGCGAGGTCAATGAGAAGCAGGCCGAGTACCTGCAGGACATCCTGTCCTCGGGACGGCACCTGCTGTCCCTGATCAACGACATCCTCGATCTGTCCAAGGTGGAGGCCGGGCGGCTCGAGCTGGAGCTCGGGCGGTTCCATCTGCCCACCGCCCTGGACAATGCCCTGACCCTGGTCCGGGAGCGAGCGACCCGGCACGGGATCAGGCTCACCCAGACCGTGGACCCGAAGGTGGCGGACATCCTGGCGGACGAGCGGAAGGTCAAGCAGATCCTCTTGAACCTCCTCTCCAACGCGGTGAAGTTCACCCCGGAGGGCGGCCGGGTCGGCCTCACCGCCACGGCCGCCGAGGACGGCATCACGATCGCCGTCAGCGACACCGGGATCGGGATTGCGCCCGAGGATCAGGCGGCCATCTTCGAGGAGTTCCGCCAGGTGGGGCGCGAGGACGCCCGCAAGCAGGAGGGCACGGGGCTCGGGCTGACGCTGGCCAAGAAGTTCGTGGAGCTGCACGGGGGACGCATCGGGGTCCAGAGCCACGTGGGCCAAGGGTCGACGTTCACCTTCACGCTGCCGATTCGGCTGGACGACAAGGGCGCGAGCGATCAGGGCGGAGGCGAGCCCCCGCGGCCATGACGTGTCCCCGGTGCCACGCCGAGAACGGGGACGGGCTGCGGTTCTGCGAGGATTGCGGCAGCCGCCTCACGCCGGCCTGTGCGCAGTGTGGCGGAGAACTTGCGCCGGGAAAGCGATTCTGTGGCTCGTGCGGAACCCCCGCCGCTGGCCAATCCGCCGCGCGCACAGCCAGCCCTGAGTCCTACACGCCGAAACACCTCGCCGAAAAGATCCTCACCTCCAAGAGCGCGCTGGAGGGCGAGCGCAAGCACGTCACCGTGCTCTTCGCCGATCTCAAGGGCTCGATGGAGCTGCTGGCGGATCGAGACGCCGAGGAAGCGCGCAAGCTGCTCGACCCGGTGCTGGAGCGGATGATGGAGGCCGTCCACCGCTACGAAGGCACGGTGAACCAGGTGATGGGTGACGGGATCATGGCGCTCTTCGGCGCGCCCGTGGCCCACGAGGATCATGCCGTGCGAGCGTGCTACGCGGCGTTGCGAATGCAGGAGTCCCTCAAGCGCTACGCCGACGACACGCGCCGCTCGCACGGGGTGGAGGTCCAGGTCCGGGTCGGCCTCAACTCGGGGGAGGTCGTTGTCCGCGCGGTCGGCAGCGATCTGCGCATGGACTACACGGCGGTGGGCCAGACCACCCATCTCGCGGCCCGGATGGAGCAGCTCGCCACCCCGGGGACGATCCGGCTCACCGCCGAAAGCGTACGCCTCGCTGAGGGGTACGTGGAGGTGAAGTCGCTCGGGCCCATCCCGGTGAAGGGGCTCGTGGACCCGATCGAGATTTTCGAGCTGACGGGCGCGGGGACAGCGCGGACGCGGCTCCAGGCGGCGGCGCAGCGGGGGTTCACGCGCTTCGTCGGCCGCGATGCGGAGATCGAGCACCTCAGACAAGTGCTGGACCAGGCCCGTGCCGGTCGTGGGCAGATCGTCGCCATGGTCGGCGAGGCCGGGGTGGGCAAGTCGCGGCTCGTCTACGAGTTCACCCACTCACATCGGGTGCAGGACTGGCTGATCCTGGAGACCTCGTCGGTCTCCTATGGCAAGGCGACCAGCTATCTCCCCGTGATCGACCTGCTGAAGGGCTACTTCAAGATTGGCGATCGGGACGATCACCGCGAGATGCGCGCCAAGGTACTCGGGCGTGTGCTGGGTCTGGACCGCGCGCTGGAGCCACTGCTCCCGCCCCTCCTCGCGCTGCTCGACGTACCCGTCGAGGACGAGGCCTGGCAGAACCTGGACCCCGCAGGGCGTCGCCGGCGCACACTCGATGCGGCCAAGCACCTGCTGCTGCGCGAGAGTCAGGCGCAGCCACTGCTCGTCGTCTTCGAGGACCTGCACTGGGCCGACGCGGCGACCCTGGCCCTGCTGGATAGCGTCGTGGACAGCCTGGGGTCCGCGCGCGTGTTGCTGCTTGTCAACTACCGCCCCGAGTACCAGCACCGCTGGGGAAGCAAGACGGTGTACTCCCAGCTCCGGCTCGACAGCCTGCGGGTCGAGAGTGCAGCGGAGCTGCTAGCGGTGCTCCTCGGGCCCGACCCCGGGCTCGCGTCTCTAACGCAGATGCTCGTGAAGCGGGGCAACCCGTTCTTCCTGGAGGAGACGGTGCGGACCCTGGCGGAGACGGGAGCGCTGGCCGGAGAACGGGGAGCGTACCGGCTGGCGCGGCCGGTGGAGACACTGCAAGTGCCGGCCACCGTGCAGACAATCCTCGCGGCGCGGATCGACCGACTGCCGGCGGACGAAAAGCAGCTCCTGCAGACGGCGTCGGTGATCGGGAAGCACGTGCCCTACGCGCTCTTGGCGGCGATCACGGATCAGCCGGAGGACAACCTGCGGCAGGGGCTCGCGCATCTCCAGGAGGCGGAGTTCCTCTACGAGACGCAGCTCTTTCCGGATCTGGAAGTCACCTTCAAGCACGCGCTCACCCATGACGTTGCCTATGACGGACTCCTGCGGGAGCGTCGACGCGCGCTTCACGCCGCGGTGGTGACCGGCATCGAGCGCCTGCATCCCAATCGCCTGGTCGAGAACGTCGAACTACTGGCGCACCACGCGCGGCAGGGCGAAGTCTGGGACAAGGCGGTACGCTACCTGCGTGAGGCCGGCACCAAGGCCTTTCTTCGTTCGGCCAATCGTGAGGCGGTCACCCGCTTCGAGGAGGCGCTCGACGCGCTCCAGCGGCTGCCGGAGCATTCCGACGCGACGGTCGAGGCGCTCGACCTCCGCTTCGAGCTCCGCGCCGCCCTCATGCCACTTGGCGAGTTTGGTCGCATGGGAACCGTCCTGGACGAAGCCAAGGCCCTCGCGGAGACCGCGGGCGATCAACACCGCCTCGGTCACGCGCTGAACTTCAAGGCGATCCACCTCATTCACGGCGGCGAGTTCGCGGCGGCGCTCCAGCACGCGCATCTCGCCCTGGCCATCGGTGAAGCGAAGACGGACATCGGCATCCGAGCAGTCGCCAACTGGTATCTGGGCCTGGCCTGCCTGGCGCAGGGCGAGAGCCGCGAGGCCGTCAGGCACTGCGAAGCCGGAATCGCGCTGATCCCAGAGGTCCTGGCGCACGAGCGATTCGGTCAGGCCGGCGTCTTAGGTACGAACGTGCGGACCTGGCTTGCCATCGCGCTCGGGACACTTGGTCGGTTTGCGGAGACGCTCGCTCCCCTGCGCCAGGCAACGCACGTCGCGGAGGAGGTGGGGCACGTCTACTCGCGCATCATGCCCCTCTTCGGGCTCGGTACCATCAAGCTCGATCAGGGCGACTTCATCGGTGCCGTGGCCCCGCTGGAGCGGGGACTCGAACTCTGCCGGACGGGGAGGATTCCCTTATGGACCCCCGACTTCATCTGGGCGCTCGGCGCGGCGTATCATGCGACTGGCCGACACGCCGAGGGGATAGCTCTGATGGCAGACGCGGTCCGTGCTGCCGCTGGGCGGAATGTGAGGTGGGCGTGGTGGCCCGGCGGCGTCGGGGCGCTGGGCCGCGCATACCTCCTTGACGGGCAGCCGGCAGAAGCCGCCCGGATTGCCCACGAGCGCCTCGCCGAGGCTCGGCAGGTGGGGGAGCGCGGAGTCGAGGGCCATCTCCTCAGACTGCTCGGGGAGATCGCGTCCCATCCCGACCGCTTCGAGGTCGATGCCGCGGAGGCGCACTATCGCCAGGCCCTGGCCTTGGCCGAGGAGCTCAGCCTGCGCCCGCTCGTCGCCCACTGCCACCTCGGCCTCGGCACGCTCTACCGCCGCACGGACGACGTGGCGAAGGCGAAGGAGCACCTCACCACCGCCACGACGATGTACCGCGAGATGGACATGACCTTCTGGCTGGAGAAGGCCGACGCGGAGTTGCGTGGAGTCGAGCGATGACGCGAGTCTTGTCGCTGGTCACACTGATCCTGGCCCTCCTCGCCGCGCCGCTCACCGCCGAAGCGCAGCCGGCGGGGAAGGTCTATCGGATCGGGTTTCTGGGCGTGGGCTTGCGCGAGGGCCGGGCGTTCTTGATTGAGGGCTTTCTCCAAGGACTGCGTGAGCACGGCTACGTCGAGGGCCGAAACATCATCATCGAGTACCGCTTCTCCGAGGACCGAAACGATCGGCTGCCCGCGCTCGCGGCGGAACTGGTCGATCGGAAGGTGGAGCTCATTCTAGCGTCCGGTACCCCGGCGAGCTTTGCGGCCAGGCAGGCCACCAGCACGATTCCGATCGTTATGGGGAGCCTTGCCGCCAATCCGGTGGAGACCGGTCTCATCGTCAGCCTGGCGCGGCCCGGTGGCAACATCACCGGGATGACGGAGATGGCCGCGCAGCTCGGCGGGAAGCGGCTGGAGATGCTCAAGGAGACCGTGCCGGGCCTTTCACGCGTGGCGGTCTTCTGGAATCCCCTCAACCCTGCCTACGGGCCGATCCTGAAGGAACTCGAGGCGGCAGCCCCCGCGCTGGGGGTGGAGCTTCGCCGCGTGGAGGTGCGTGTTCCCGAAGATTTTGACGCTGCCTTTCAGAGCGCGATCAGGCAGCGCGCCGGGGCGCTGATCGTGCCCGGCGATCCCTTGGTTACCAACCGGCCACGAACGGTCACGGACCTAGCGCTCAAATATCGACTGCCGACGATGTTCGAGAACAAGGAGTTCGCGGAGGTCGGGGGCCTCCTGTCTCTTGGAGTGAACCTCGTGGACTCGTACCGGCGGGCCGCGAGCCATGTGGACAAGATCTTGAAGGGGGCCAAGCCCGGTGACCTGCCGATGGAGCAGCCCACGAAGTTCGATCTGTTCGTCAACCTCAAGACCGCGAAGGCGCTCGGCCTCACGATCCCGCCGGCGGTGCTGGCGCGGGCGGATGAGGTGATCCAATGATTAGCCGGCGTGCGCTCGTCACTGGCGTGGTCACTCTCCTTGCCGCGCCGCCGCTCGCGGCCGAGGCACAGCCGGCTGGCAAAGTGCCGCGCGTGGGTATGCTGGCCAACGGGTCCGCCGCGACGTCTCCCCCCGTGGATGCCTTCCGGCGGGGGCTGAGTGATCTCGGCCACGTCGAGGGTCAGACCATCGCGCTGGAGATCCGGTGGGCGGAGGGGCGCTTCGAGCGACTGCCCGAGTTGGCGGCAGACCTCGTCCGGTGGAAGCCCGACGTCCTGGTGACCGCGGGACCCTACGGGCTCCAGGCTGCGCGCAGCGCGACGACGACGATTCCGATCGTCATGATCTCCTGCGACCCGGCAGAAAGCATCGTGGAACGCGTCGCGCGCCCAAGCGGTCACATCACGGGCGTCACCTGCATGTCGTCGGACCTCACGCCGAAGCGCTTGCAACTGCTGAAGGAGGCCGTGCCGTCGGTCCGCCGGGTGGCGGTGCTCTACAACCCCGTCGACCCGAACAAGGCCGAGGAGGTGCGGCAGATGCAAGCCCCGGCCCGTACGCTGGGGATTTCCCTTCACCCCGTGGAGGCGACGGAAGCCGAGGCGTTCGAGAGGGCCGCCGCCGACGCAGCCCGCGTCCAGAGCGACGCGCTGATCGTTCTCCCCGACCCCCTCACCCTCCTCGAGCGTCGGAGGGTGGTCGATCTCGCCGCGAAGCATCGGCTGCCGGCCATGTACGGCTTCAAGGAATTCGTGGCGGCCGGCGGCCTGATGTCGTACGGCACCATGCAGACGGATCTCTACCGGCGAGCGGCGGCGCACGTGGACAAGGTCCTCCGGGGCAGGAAGCCAACCGAGATACCCGTGGAGCAGGCCACGCGCTTCGAGCTGGTGATCAACCTCAAGACCGCCAAGGCCCTCGGCCTCACCATCCCGCCGGCGGTGCTCGCGCGGGCGGATGAGGTGATCGAGTAGTGGACCGGCGAGCGTTCACGATGGGAGCCCTCGGCCTCCTCGCCGCGCCCCTCGCTGTCGAAGGCCAGCCGGCCGGCAAGAAGCTGCCGCGCGTCGGGTTTGTCTACGCGGGGACCCCGGTGGCCGAGATGCTGGGGCCGGACCCGGTGTCGCCGGACTTTCGCATGTTCTTGCACACTCTCCGGGATCGCGGCTGGATCGACGGTCGGAGCGTCGTAATTGACCGCCGCTCGGCGGAGCGCAAGTGGGACCAGGTTCCGGCCCTCTTCGCCGACGTAATCCAGCACGAGCCGGACGTCATTGTGGCAGTGACGAGCCGCATGGCCGTGGCGGCAAAGCAGGCCACCAGCACTATCCCCATTGTCGCGACGATGGGCCGCGCCGTGGAGACCGGACTCGCCGCCAGCCTGGCGCGGCCGGGCGGGAACCTCACCGGGATCGACGTCGCCCAGACAGCGGACTTCTCCGCCCGGCGCATCCAGCTTCTGAAGGAGGTGGCGCCCGGCCTCCGACGTGTAGCCGTCCTCACGGATCCCCTCGGGATCCCACGGCTCAAGGT
Organism: uncultured Candidatus Rokubacteria bacterium; assembly: GCA_963812945.1. Classification (GTDB taxonomy): domain Bacteria; phylum Methylomirabilota; class Methylomirabilia; order Rokubacteriales; family DASRDR01; genus DASRDR01. The sequence continues at coordinate 2,977,254 of CAWEXD010000008.1, forward strand.
AGTCCAAGACCTAGTTAAACCACTGGGGATCACGCTGACCGTCCTGGCCACCGACAGCGACGCGAAGCTCGACGCCGCGCTGGCGGCGGTGGCCGCCGATCGTCCCACCGCGCTGGTGACGGAGCCGGTGGCGGTGCCCGAAGCCCAGTACCGTCGCCTGGCCGACTTCGCCCTCCGGCACCGGCTCCCGACCATGACGCCGTACCGGGAGCTCACCGAGGCGGGAATGCTGATGAGCTACGGGTATAACGTCGACGACCTGTTCCGGCACCTGGCGGTCTACGTCGACCGCATCCTACGGGGGGCGAAGCCCGGCGACCTGCCGATCGAGCAGCCCACCAAATGGGACTTCGTGGTCAACCGGAAGACAGCCCGGACGCTTGGGCTCACGCTGCCGCCGACCATCCTGGTTCAAGCTACCCAGATCATCGACTGACGCACACGAATCGAGGTATGTGTTCCGCTGACGCGAGCGTTGAAGTGATCGAATGACGCCCCCGATCTGGCTCGACGCCGCGGGGCGTCCACGCCCTACGCGGACCTGCTGGACCTGTGGCCGCGAGATCGGCGATGTGCTTCCGCGCCGAGGATCTTCGCCCACACGAGTGCAGGGCCATGGCCGACGAGCCGGGCTAGGAGGGCCTCGAATGCAGCGCCTCGACCACTGCTGCCTTGAGCGTCTGTAGGGGAAAGGGCTTCGCGACGACCGGCAGCCTCCATTCGCTGGCCCGTCGCATCACAGCCGGGTCGTTCAATGCCGTGATGAGAACGATTGGCATGGTCGGAGCGCGCCGCCGGATGGCCTCGACGACGTCCCAGCCACTCATCTGGGGCATAACGAGGTCCGTGATCACGAGATCCCAGCCTCCTTCGTCGAAGCGGACCAGTCCATTCCGGCCATCGGCCGCTGTCTCGCAGTCATATCCGAACGAGGCAAGGAGGAAGCTCACGACCTCGCGCACGCTTGGGTCGTCGTCGATCACGAGCACCCGGGGCCGAGGGGCCTCTACCATAGCGATGGGGAGGCCGTGCAAGACATGCCAATTCGCGACACGGCCTCCAGCGACCCCATCGCCCCCAGGGAGCGTGACGAAAATCGTCACTCGAGGAGGATGCTGCGACACATTTGGGCGGCTCCGATCGACTGGCTCCGACCGATCCCGGCGCGTGACGAGCGTCCAGGATATGTCACTTCGACCGCACCTGCCGGGTGGATCGCCTACGCCAACTTGATGGTCGAAAGGTGACATCCACTCTTGACATGTCTGTCACTTATAGAGGACAATGGCACCCATCAAACGCGTGTCGAAGCGACTGAAGCAGCTACGAATGGAGCGCGGCCTGAGCCAGCACGCCCTGGCGGTGAAGGCACGGATCAGCCGTGGATACCTGGCGAGGCTCGAGGCCGCTGAGCAGGACCCGACCCTCGGCGTGTTGGAACGCCTCGCCAAGGCCCTCGGCGTGCCGGTGACGACGCTGCTGGAATAGCTTTGGATTGGAATGTCAACCACATGGTCAGGAGGACAAGACATCACATGATCGCTGCCATATATGCCCGCAAGTCCACAGAACAGAACGGGGTTGGGGACGAAGAGAAGTCCATCACCCGCCAGATCGAACATGCGAAGACATACGCCGCTCTGAAGGGCTGGACTGTCCCCGACGACTACGTCTACGTCGATGACGGCATCAGCGGAGCTGAGTTCGTGAAGCGGCCGGGGCTTCTGCGTCTCATGAACTCGCTCAAGCCGAAGCCCGCGTTCCAGATTCTCATCATGGCCGAGGAATCTCGCCTCGGTCGTCAGCGCGTCGAGACTGAGTGGGTATTGCTTCAGCTGGCCAAGGCGAACGTCCGAGTCTTCTACTACTTTGACGATCGAGAAGCTAGGATTGATAACGCGACAAGTAGCTTCATCGAGGGAGTCCGTCTTTACGCGGCTGAAATGGAACGTGACAAGGCGCGTCAGCGTACGCACGACGCCCTCGTACGGAAGGCCCGGGCCGGCTACGTGGCAGGCGGCTCAGTCTACGGCTACGACAACATCGAGGTCACCGTCTCGGACGCTGTGACTGGGAAGCCGAAGCGGCTCCACGTCGAACGGCGGATGAATGAAGCGGAAGCGGCGGTCATTCGCGAAATCTTCGAGAAGGCGGCGGCAGGTTGGGGCACCCGCCGGATCGCTCACGATCTGAACCGCCGAGGTGTGCTGGCTCCCCCACCCCGACGGACCGGGCGTCCGCGCGCATGGGCGCCCTCGACAATCTACGCGATGCTGACTCGATCTCTGTACCGTGGCGAGGTCACGTGGAATCGGACTCGCAAGCGGGACGCATGGGGCATCAAGCGACAGACTGGACGGGCGGAGTCGGAATGGGTCCAGCTTGAGCGCCCGGACCTGAGGATCATCTCCGAGCCGCTGTGGCAGGCCGTACGCGAGCGATTCCGTGACACGCGGGCGTCATACCTCCGGGCCACCAACGGGCAGCTGTGGGGCCGCCCGGCCAACGGCATCGAATCCCGTTACCTCCTGACCGGGCTTGCCCAGTGCGGGCTCTGCGGCGGGAGCCTCATTGTTCACAGCCGAGCTTCGGGGGGTCGCCGGGCCAACGCCTACCTTTGCAGTTACCATCACCTGCGCGGGAGCACCGTCTGTCCCGGCGGGCTGGTCCTCCCGATGGACCTGACGAACGAGGCGGTCCTGAAGACCATCGAGCAGGAGATCCTGCACCCCGACGTCGTCCGGCGGGCGCTGCGCCGCGTCCTGGGCGAGTTGAACGCGCCCACCGACACCGTGGTGCCCCACCGGACTGCCCTCCAAGCGGAACTGGCGGTCCTGGAGCAGGAACTCGCCCGGCTCGCTGCGGCGATAGCTCAGGGCGGGGAGCTCAAGCCCCTCGTAGACGGGATCCAGGGGCGGGAGCAGCGGCGCCGCGCCCTCCAAACTGAGCTGGCCGGGCTGGAAGGTCTCCGGCCCGTCAGCGCCCGGGACCTGCAGGACATCCAGCAGCAAATGGAGGTGCGGCTTGCGGACTGGCGGGGTCTCCTGCGGCGCCAGGTCGTGCAGAGCCGTCAGATCCTCAGAAAGCTTCTGGTGGGACGGATTGTCTTCCGGCAACGGGAGGATGGGGCCTACGAGTTCAGCGGCCAGGCCTCTCTGGGCCGGATTCTGGCCGGCGTCGTCTGTACAAAGGCGGGTGTGGCTCCAACGGGATTCGAACCCGTGTTTCAGCCTTGAGAGGGCCGTGTCCTAGGCCGGACTAGACGATGGAGCCGTCCCCACCACCAACACACGTTGGCAGACAATGAAAATGGCTGGGAGAGGAGGATTCGAACCCCCGCTACGTGGTCCAGAGCCACGCGTCCTACCACTAGACGATCTCCCAGCGCAGGCGCCATTGTAGCGGCCGGCCCGGGTCAAGGCAAGCCGACTCCGGGCCGCCCGGGGGCTGTGCAGTCGCCGGCCACCTGCGGGCGAGGCAGGATGCCCTGGTCGGAGCGCGGCCTCGGCAGCCGGGCGCGGGGCCAAGGCTCGACCGGGATGGAAGCGGGGCGGGAGGCCGGGCGCGGCAGACTCGACGACCGCGCGACCTCCCGGAGGCGTGCCCCTCCTTTGCTACACTGGCCCCCGGCATGGCACGCTTCGACCTCTCCCGCCGCTCCCGGCGCCGCCCGTGACGCCGGGTCGGCCGGACGCCCGCGGCCCCGGCGACACCCTCCCCGACCCCCGCGCGCCCGGGCCTGCCCGCCCGGAGGAGCTGGCTCCGCATGCACGCCTTCGACTTCGTCATCTTCGCCCTCGCGGCCGCGTTCACGGTCGCCGCGTACCTGCGCGACCCCGGGCTGCCGGCCGTCGGCTTCCGGCACGCCGGCCAGCTGTTCCTGGACGTCATGCCCCGCCTGGCCGGGGCCCTCGTCGTGACGGGGATGCTCCAGGTCCTGATCGCGCCCGAGTGGATCCAGCACTGGCTCGGGCGGGGCGCGGGCCACCGCGGCATCCTGGCCGGTTTCGTGGCCGGCATCATCACGCCGGGCGGCCCGATGGTGAGCGTCCCGATCATGGTGGTCTTCCTGAAGGGCGGCGCCTCGCTCTCGGCCCTGGTCTGCTACATGACGAGCTGGTCGCTCTTCGGATTCCAGCGGATCCTCGCGTGGGAGCTGCCCTTCATGGGGCCGAAGTTCCTGATCGCGCGCGTCCTGCCGACGCTGGTCTTCCCGGTCCTGGCGGGCTACCTCGTCCGCTTCATCTACGAGGACTAGGATGATCTCCGCTGGCACCGCGTTCCCGCGGGTCCTGTCGCCGGGCCGCCCGGGCCCGGCTTCGCTCCGTCACCCGTTCGCCGACCCGGCGCCACCCGCGCCCCGCGACACGCCATGAGCTTCCAGGATCTTCGCGAGTTCCTCGACGCTCCTCGACAAGAAGGGCCAGCTCCGGCGCATCAAGGCGCCGGTGAAGCGCGAGCTCGAGATCACGGAGATCGCCGACCGGGCCGTCAAGGGGCCGGCCGCCCAGAACCACGCGCTCCTCTTCGAGCGGGTCGAGGGGTGCGCCATGCCGGTCCTGATCAACACGTTCGGGACCGAGGAGCGCACGGCGTGGGCGCTCGGCGTCGAGCGGCTGGACGAGCTCGGCGAGAAGGTCAAGGGCCTCCTCCAGCTCAAGATGCCGGGCTCGCTCATGGAGAAGCTCCAGAAGGGCATGGAGCTCCTCGACGTCGTCCGCGCGGGGCCGAAGGCCGTCAAGAGCGCGCCCTGCCAGGAGGTCGTCGAGACCGACAATCCCTCGATCGCCGGCCTGCCCATCCTCTGGTGCTGGCCGAAGGACGCGGGGTACTACATCACCTTCCCGCTCGTGATCACGCGCGATCCGGTGACGGGGCTCCGGAACGTCGGGACCTACCGGATCCAGGTCTACGACGAGCGCACCCTCGGCCTCCACTGGCAGACCCACAAGGGCGGGGCCGAGCACGAGCGCGAGGCGCGCCGCACCGGGCGGGAGCGCATCCCGGTGGCGATCGCGCTCGGCGCCGACCCGGCGACCATGTACGCGGGCACCGCGCCGCTCCCGCCGGGCCTCGACGAGATCCTGCTCGCCGGGTGGATCCGCGGGAAGGGCGTCGAGATGGTGAAGTGCCGGACGATCGACCTCGAGGTGCCGGCCCACGCGGAGATCGTCCTCGAGGGCTACTGCGACCCCGCGGAGTCGCGCGTCGAGGGGCCGTTCGGCGACCACACGGGCTACTACTCGCTCGCCCACCCCTACCCCGTCTTCCACCTGACGGCGGTGACGCGCCGCCGCGACGCGATCTACCCGACGATCGTCGTGGGGCGGCCGCCCATGGAGGACTACTGGCTCGGCAAGGCGACGGAGCGCCTGTTCCTGCCGATCATCCGGATGATGCTGCCGGAGATCGTCGACATGAACATGCCGGCCGAGGGCATCTTCCACAACCTCGTCATCGTGTCGGTCAAGAAGCGCTACCCGGGGCAGGTCCGCAAGGTGATGTACGGGCTCTGGGGGCTCGGGCTCCTCATGCTGGCGAAGAACGTCGTCGTGGTCGACGAGTGGGTGAACGTCCACGACCTCTCGGAGGTGGCCTGGCGCGTCACGAACAGCATCGACCCGGCGCGCGACCTGGTCGTGGTGGAGGGGCCGTCGGACGACCTCGACCACGCCGCCCTCCGCCACCGCTACGGCGGGAAGCTCGGGATCGACGCCACCGAGAAGCGGGCGCCGCTCGACCGGGTCGAGCAGGCGTGGCCGGAGGAGATCCGCATGTCGGACGAGATGCGGCAGCGCGTCGCCCAGCGGTGGCGCGAGTACGGCCTCGGGTGACCCGCCCTCGAGCCTGACCGGAGGAGGCGATCCATGGCGTTCATCAGGACGGTGCCGCTCGACGAGGCGACGGGGGAGGTGCGCGCGATGTACGAGCGCGCCCAGGCTCGGTCGGGGTACGTGCCGAACTACTCGAAGGCGTTCAGCCTGCGTCCGGAGGTCAATGCGGGGTGGGTGGCGCTCCTCACGAGCGTCCGCGCCAACCTCGACCCGCGCCGGTACGACGCCGGGCAGCCCCTACCGCGCGCTCCTCGCCCGGGCCGGCTGCGAGCCCGGCGACCTCGAGCGCCTCGTCGGCCGGGACGGTCTCGAGGGCGCGCTCCGCGCCCTCGCGAGGAGGGCGTGTACGTGACGGTCGACGAGTTCAAGGGCCGCCGGCCGATCGTGCGCGGCGGCCGTCTCTCGCCGCGACGCCGCGGGCCTTCCGGCGTCGCGCGGCGGCGAGCCCCCTCTCGGTCCGGACGGGTGGCAGCCGGGGCGAGGGCGTGGCGATCCCGGTCGACCTCGCGTGGGTGCGCGACCGGGCCGCGCACCTGCCGCTCGCCTTCGACGCGCTCGGCTGGCAGGGCTCGCGGGTCGCCGTGTGGGGCGTGCCGGGGGCGGCGGCGATGATCCGGATGCTCGAATACGCCGCGGCCGGCATGCGGCCCGAGCGCTGGTTCTCCCCCGTGAGGCCGGACTCGCCGGGCCTCCACCCCCGGTACCGGTGGAGCGCGCGCGCGATGCGCTGGGCGAGCCTCGCCGCGGGGACGGCCCTGCCCACGCCCGAGCACGTCTCCCCTGAGGACCCGGGGCCGGTGCTCGACTGGACCCGGGCGGTGCTCGCCGCGGGCGGCCGCCCGTACCTCCACACGATCGCGAGCGCGGCGGTGCGCCTGGCCGAGGCCGCGCTCGCGCGCGGCCAGACGCTCGAGGGCGTGCGCCTCACGATGGGCAGCGAGCCGATCACGGCCGCGCGGCTCCGCACGGTGCGGGGCGCCGGCGCGGAGGCGCTCCCGCGCTACGCCACCGTGGAATGCGGGCCCATCGGCTTCGGCTGCGCCGCGCCCGAGGGCCCGGACGACGTCCACGTCCTCGGCGATCTCCACGCCGTCGTCCAGGCCGGGGTCGCGCTCGCGCCCGGGGTCGGCGCCGACACGCTCCTGGTCACCTCGCTCCGGCCGACCGCCACGCTCGCCCTGCTGAACCTCTCGCTGGGCGACGTGGCGGCGCTCCGCGAGCGGGCGTGCGGCTGCCGGCTCGACCGGGCGGGCTGGCGGACGCATCTCCTCGGCGTCCGGAGCGCGGAGAAGCTGACCGCCGCGGGAATGGCCTTCCTCGACACGGACGTCGTCGCCGTCCTGGAGGAATCGCTCCCGCGGCGCTTCGGCGGCGGCCCCGCCGACTACCAGCTCGTCGAGGAGGAAGGGCCCGGCGGAGAGGCGCGGCTCCGCCTCCTCGTGCACCCGCGGGTGGGGCCGCTCGATCCCGGCGCGGTCGTGGACGCGTTCCTGGCGGGCATCGGCCAGGATTCGGGCGCCCGGAAGGTCGGCGAGCTCGCGTGGCGAGGCGCGGGGCTCCTCCGGCTCGAGCGCCGCCCGCCGGTGGCGACGGCGGCGGGCAAGATCCTGCACCTCCACGCGCCGCGCTGATCGGCTCGCCCCGTGCACGCCCGCGGCGCGACGGCGCCTCACACGGCCCGATGCTATACTCACGCCGCGCTGGCGGTCCCGCACACCATGTCGACGCTCCGGCACTTCCTCGACGCGATCAAGGTCGAGCACACCGTCTTCGCGCTCCCGTTCGCCTACCTCGGCATGGTGCTGGCGGCGCGCGGGTGGCCTGGCTGGCACGCGTTCCTCTGGATCACGGTGGCCATGGTCGCGGCCCGGACGACCGCGATGGCGGCGAACCGGCTGATCGACCGCCGCCTGGACGCGCGGAACCCGAGGACCGCCGGCCGCCACCTCCCGCGGGGGCTCCTCGCGCCGCGCGACCTCGCCGTGGCCGCCGTGTGCTCCGCGGCGCTCTTCTTCCTCGCCGCCTGGCAGCTCGGGCCGCTCTGCCTCGCGCTCGCCCCCGTCGCCCTCGTCTTCCTGGTCGGCTACTCCTACACGAAGCGCTTCACCTGGCTCTCCCACTGGATCCTCGGCTTCACCGACGGCGCGGCGACGGCCGGCGCCTGGATCGCGGTGCGCGGCACGATGGAGACGCCCGCCTGGCTCCTCTGGCTCGCCGTCACCGTGTGGATCGCGGGCTTCGACCTCCTCTACGCCTGTCAGGACGTCGAGTTCGACCGCCGGGAGGGCCTCCACTCGGTGCCCGCGCGGTTCGGCATCGCCGCCGCGCTGCGGGCGGCGCGCGTGTCGCACGTCGTCACGGCGCTGGCGCTCGCCGCCGCGGGGTGGACGCTCGGGCTCGGCGTCCTCTACTGGATCGGCTGGCTGGTCGTGGTAGGGCTCCTGGTCTACGAGCACACGCTCGTCTCCGCGACCGACCTCTCGCGGCTCGACATGGCCTTCTTCAACGTGAACGGCTACATCAGCGTGATCACGTTCGTGGCCGCCGTCGCAGGGCTGTGGTACTAGCGTCTCTCGGTCCTCATGGTCTCCCGAGCTCCCGCGGGGCCTGTCGCCGGCTCGGCCCGGTCGCGGCTTCGCTCCGTCACCCGTTCGCCACAGGCCGCGACCTGAACGGTCGCGGCCCGATGGCGAAGGGGTCCCACTTCGCTGTGCCGCGCCCGGGCCGAACCGGCGCCACCCGCGGGCGCGCGCCCGACGTCGCCCCGCCGTGACCCGCACGGACGGCCAGATGGACAAGGCGACGCGGGTGCGGGCCATGTTCCAGCGGATCGCGCCGCGGTACGACCTCATGAACCGGCTCATGACCGGCGGCCGCGACCAGGCGTGGCGCCGGACGGCCGCGCGCCTGGCCGCGCCGCCGCCGGGGAGCCTTGCCCTCGACCTCGCCACCGGGACGGGGGACCTCGCCCGGGCGCTGCTCGGCGAGAGCCGCGTGCGCGGCGTGATCGGCGTGGACTTCGTCGAGGGCATGCTGCGTCTCGCGCACGCCAAGTTCGCCGAGCTCGGGGAGCGGCGGGTGCGGCTCCTCGCGGGGGACGCGCTCGCGCTCCCGTTCGCCGACGGCGCGTTCGGCTGCGTGGCGTCGGCCTTCCTGCTCCGGAACCTGGCGGACCTCCGGGCGGGCCTTGCCGAGATGCGCCGGGTGACGGCGCCGGGCGGGAGCGTGGTCGCGCTCGAGATCACGCAGCCGACGCTGCCCGGGTGGCGGCAGGCGTTCCGCCTCTACTTCCACCGCGTGGTCCCGGCGGTCGGGGCCGCGATCGCGGGGAACCGCGAGGCTTACACGTACCTTCCCCAGTCGGTCGACCGCTTCGTGACGCCGGGCGAGCTCGCGCGGCTCATGGAGGCGGTGGGGCTCCGCGACGTGCGCGTCCGGCGCGTCGGCCTCGGGACCGTCACTATTCACGTTGGCCACGTCGGCCATGTCGGGCACGCTCGCTCCGCGGGCGCGGCCGCCTGACCGGAGGCTCTTTCGATGCCCTTCCTCGAGCGTGACGGCTCCACCCTCTACTACGAGACGCACGGCCAGGGCCCGGCGCTCGTCTTCGCCCACGGCCTCGGCGGGAGCCACCTCGCCTGGTGGCAGCAGGTGCCGCACTTCCGCGACCGCTACACGTGCGTGACCTTCGACCACCGGGGCTTCGGGCTCTCGCGCGGGACGCCGGGCGGCCCCGGCCCGGAGGCCTTCGTCGACGACCTCGCCGCGCTGGTCGACCACCTGGAGCTCGCGGACGTCCGGCTGGTCGCGCAGTCGATGGGCGGCTGGACCTGCCTCGGCTACGCGCTCCGCCATCCGGACCGGGTGCGTGCCCTCGTCCTCGCCTGCACCACCGGCACGCTCGGCGATCCCGAGACGGAGCGCCTCTACCGCGCGCACGCCGCGAACCGGCCGGAGGCTGCGCTCGCCGCGCGGGGGATCCATCCGGCGTGCGGCGAGCGGATGGCGCGGGAGCAGCCCGCGCTCCACTTCCTCTACCGCGAGATGGACGCGCTCTCCCACGACCTCGACAAGGACGCCGTGCGGCGCCAGCTCATCAAGATGCGGACGACGCCCCGCACGGTGGTGGCCACCCTCTCGATGCCACTCCTCTGCATCACCGGCCAGGAGGACGCCGTCATCCCGCCGGCGGCCGTCGCCGTCCTCGCCGGGCTCGTCCCCGGCGCCCGGCTCTCGGGCGTGCCGGAGGCCGGCCACTCCGTCTACTGGGAGCGCCCCGCGGCGTTCAACCGCCTGGTCGACGACTTCCTCCGCGACGTCGACGGCGGCGAGTGACGCCGGGGCGCCGGGTCGTCGCATGACGGCGTATCTGCTCGTCGCGCTCGGTTCGGGGATCGGCGGGGCGCTCCGCCACGCGATCAACGTCGGAGCGTCGCGTCTCCTGGGCACCGGCTGGCCCTACGGCACCTTCACGGTCAATCTGGTCGGCTCGTTCGCGATCGGTGTCATCGCGGGGTGGTTCGCCCTGAAGGGCCATGCCTCTCAAGGATGGCTGCTGTTCCTCACGACCGGCGTCCTGGGCGGGTTCACCACCTTCTCGGCGTTCTCACTCGACGTCGCGTTGCTCTGGGAACGCGGGCGCCCGGACCTGGCCGGGCTCTACGCCGTCGGGTCGGTCCTCCTGTCCATCGGAGCGCTCTTCCTCGCCCTGGCGCTGGTACGCCGCTTCCCCTAGTGCGGGGGTGGCGCGGTCACCGGCCCGCGCCTATACTCCAGTCGGGCCGCAGCGGCCGATCTCAATACGAACCATTCGGGCCAAACCGGGCCAAATCAGGCCAAATCAGGAAGGAGCCTCAGGTGCGCGAGAACACGGTGAAGTCGATCTGGGCCAAGGGCGGGGTCGTGGTCAACGGGTGGCTCTCGATCCCGTCGAGCTTCTCGGCGGAGGTCATGGCGCACCAGGGCTTCGACTCCCTGGTCGTGGACATGCAGCACGGCGTCGTCGACTACCAGACCGCCGTGACGATGCTCCAGGCAATCTCGACGACGGCGGTGATCCCGTTCGCGCGCGTCCCCTGGAACGACCCGGCCCACATCATGAAGATCCTGGACGCCGGCGCCTACGGGATCATCTGCCCGATGATCAACAGCCGGAAGGAAGCCGAGCAGCTGGTCCGCACGTGCAAGTACGCGCCCAAGGGCTTCCGGAGCTTCGGGCCCGTGCGCGCCTCGATCTACGGGGGCTCGGACTACGCCCAGCACGCGAACGACACGATCGTCGTGATGCCGATGATCGAGACGAAAGAGGCCGTGCAGAACATCGACGAGATCCTCAGCACCCCGGGGGTCGACGCGATCTACGTCGGCCCCGCCGACCTCTCGCTCACGCTCGGCTGCACGCCGAAGCTCGACCAGACCGAGGCGCCCGTCGTCGAGGCGCTCGGCAAGATCCTGGCGGCCTGCAAGCGCCACAACGTCGTCCCCGGCCTCCACAACGCGACGAGCGGCTACGCGCTCAAGATGGCCGCCCAGGGCTGGCAGTTCGTGACCCTCGCGAGCGACAGCCGGTTCCTCGCCGCCAAGGCGGCCGAGGAGGCCGCCGCCGTGAAGCAGACGGTGGCGAGCGGGAAGCTTCCCGCCTACTGAGCGCCGCGGCCCGGCGAGACTGGCGGCGGCCGCGCCGGCTGGGTCCCGGCGCTCGCCGCCCGGCGCCGGCGGCGCGATAGAATGGCCGTGGTGAAGGCCGTACTCCTCTGCTTGTTCCTGACCCTGGCCGGTCTCGGCCAGCCGGATGTGTCCGGCGCATACGACAACCGGCGCGGGTTCTGGGTCCGCGGCTACCTCCAGTGGATCGCCGGCTCGAAGCTCATGCTCCTGGCTGACTCCGGCGCGAACGTTGCGATCACCGAAGTCGAACAGAGCGCGTACCAGGCGCTGGAGCAGGGCGAGGGGATCACCATCACGGGCGTCGTGAAGCCGCCCGTGAACGTCGACGATCGGTTCATGCCGTATCTCGCCTTGTCGATACGAAGGGACCGCCCGTGAACTAGCCGTCACGCGTGCGCGCGTGACCGAACCGACGACCCGGAGGTGCGACCATGGCCAGGACCCCCCTCCTGCGCTCCCTCCGTCGACTCTTCGCCGAGCACCGGACGGCCCGCGACCTCGGTGTGCCCGTCGAGGCGCTCCGCGAGCGCCGCGCCCGCGCTGCCGAGAAGTCGGCCCGCCGCGGCCTCACGCGTCGCCGGTTCCTGGCGGGGGCCGGGGCCGCCTCCGCCCTCGTCGCCGCGCCGCGCCGGGCGCGCGGCGCCGATCCCGTCGTCGCCATCGTGGGCGCGGGCATCGCCGGCCTGACCTGCGCGCTCGAGCTCGCCGACCGGGGCATCGTCTCGACCGTCTACGAGGCGTCCGGCCGCGTGGGCGGACGGATGTTCTCGAACACCGGCTACTTCGCGGCCGGGCAGGTCACCGAGTGGGCCGGCGAGCTGATCGACACGGGTCACCGGACCATGCGGCGGCTCGCCCAGCGCTTCGACCTCGCCCTGGACGACCTGCTCGACGCGCAGCCCGATAACTCCGACGACGTCTATCGCTTCTTCGGCCACTACTATCCGAAGAGCCAGGCGGACGCCGACTTCTCGGACATCTTCGACCGGATCGCCGACGACGAGGCCGCCGCGCCGTTCCCCACCACCTTCGATTCGCACACCCCGGAGGGCCGGTCCCTCGACCGCGAGAGTGTCCGCCATTATGTCAACCGGCGCGTCCCCGGCGGCCACGAGTCGCCCCTCGGCGCGCTCCTCGACACGGCGTACACCATCGAGTACGGCGCCGACAGCGTGGACCAGTCGGCCCTCAACCTGCTCTACCTGCTCGCCTTCCAGCCCCGGCCCCATCGGCTCTCCGTCTTCGGCGAGTCCGACGAGCGGTTCCACATCCGCGGCGGCAACCAGCAGCTCCCGAAGGCGATGGCCGCGGCGTTGCCCGAGGGGGTCACGACCGGCCACCAGCTCACGCGGATCCGGGAGACCGCCGCCGGCCGCTATCGCCTCTGGTTCGAGCGCGGGACGGGGACGGTCGAGGTCGTGGCCGACTGGGTGGTCCTGGCCATGCCCTTCGCCGTCCTCGACCTCGTCGACCTCGCCGCCGCCGGCTTCGACGCGCTGAAGCGCCGGGCCATCGCCGAGCAGGGCCGGGGCCACAACGGGAAGCTCCAGCTGCAGCTCCGGGAGCGCCGCTGGCTGGGCGCCGGGCCGTGGCCGGGCCAGGCCAACGGCTCGAGCTACAGCGACACGGGCTACCAGGCGTCGTGGGAGGTCACGCGCGCCCAAAGCGGTACGCCCGGCATCCTGGTCTTCTACTCCGGCGGCTCGGTGACCGACGCCATGCGCACCACCCAGCCGTTCGCCACGGCCTCGAGCGTCAAGGTGCGGCAGGACGCCGAGACCGGCCTGGCCCAGCTCGCGCCCGTCTTCCCGGGCCTCGACTGGAACGGCCGGGCCACGCAGTCGCTCCCGCACCTGAGCCCGTTCTTCCGCGCGTCGTACTCCTTCTACAAGCCCGGCCAGTACACGACCTTCGCCGGCTACGAGGCGGTGCGCCAGGGCGGCGTGCTCTTCGCCGGCGAGCACACGTCCATCGACTTCCAGGGCTTCATGGAGGGCGGCGCCGCGGAGGGCAAGCGGGCCGCTCGGGAGCTGGCGGGCCTGATCTGAGCCTCCGCCGCCCGTCCGGGTCGCCGCGCCGGGCATGACCCCCGAGGCCATGCCGTCGCCCGGCCCGGCCGGCCCGCTCCGGACGGCCGCGGACGTCCCGGTCGGCGCCGCGGTCGATCCGGACCTCCTCGCGACGGACGCGGCGTACGCGCGGACGCTCGCGCGCGAGTTCAGCGCGATCACGCCCGAGAACGCGATGAAGTGGGGGCCGGTGCATCCGGGCGAGGGCGAGTGGCACTTCGAGCCGGCCGACCAGCTCGTCGCCTTCGCCGAGGCGCATCGCATGCGCGTCCACGGCCACACGCTCGTCTGGCACCGGCAGCTCCCCGGCTGGCTCACGCCGGACCGGAGCCGGCGCGACGTGGCCCGCGCGCTCGCGACCCACATCGAGACCCTGGTGGGACGCTACCGGGGGCGCATCGCGGCGTGGGACGTCGTCAACGAGGCGATCAACGCCGGCGGCCGCCTGCGCCGCTCCGTGTTCCAGCGCGTCCTCGGGCCAGGCTATCTCGCCGACGCCTTCCGCCTGGCCCACGCCGCCGATCCCGCCGCGCAGCTCTACTACAACGACTTCGAGGCGGACGCACTCGGGCCGAAGGCGGACGCGGTGTACGCGTTCGTCGGGCGCCTCCTCGACAACGGCGTCCCGGTCCACGGGGTCGGGCTCCAGATGCACCTCCGCGCCACCCATCCGCCGGCGTCCGCGGCCATCGCGGCCCACGTCGAGCGGCTCACGGCGCTCGGCCTCGCGGTCCGGATCTCCGAGATGGACGTGCGCATCCGCCGCGTCCGGCGAGGCGATCCCCTCGCCCGCCAGCGCCGCGTGTACGAGGACGCGATCGCCGCGTGCGCGGGGAGTCCGGGCTTCGCGGGAGTGACGTTCTGGGGAGTGACGGACGCCCACTCCTGGGTGCACGAGGAGTTCGGGCAGGACGCCCCGCTCCTCTTCGACCGGGACTACGTGCCCAAGCCCGCTTACTTCGGCGTCCGCGACGCCCTGGCGGCGGGCCTGGCGTGTCAGGCGGCGAGGGCCGCCGGCATGCCGCGGCCGTAGTCACCCTCGGCGTCGTGGCAGACGCGCCATCGCGACGCGGGTGGCGGTGCTAGCGGAACGGCCGCTCGTACTGCCGGGCGCTCGCCACGTGGAGGCGAAACACGGCCTCCCCGCCTCGCGTCACGAGCGGCAGCTCGAACGCCGTCGGGCCGACGCCGAATCCCGAGCGAACGAAGGTCGAGTTCTGATTCACCACGCGCCCCTCCCCGTCGAAGCTCACGAGCTCGAGGGTCGCGTCCCACTCGATCCCGCCCATCGACGACTGCGCCGTCCCCACCGCCCGGACCCTCCCGTCCTCGCGGACGAGGGCCCAGCGGAGCGCGAGGAACTGCTCCACGGTCGTGTTCGGCAGCTCCGCCGGAACCTGGATCCCCGCGGGGACCGCGCAGCCGCTCACGAGGAGCAGAGCGGCCAGAAGACGCACACGCGGGGAGACCACATCCCTCATGGGTTTCATTGTAGGGCCGGAGCGTGGCATTCGCCGCTCAGAGCGGGCGGGCAAAGGAAAGCTCGTGCCCGTCGGGATCCACCAGGTGGAAGTAGCGCTCGCCCCACTCCGCGTCCCGCGGCGGAGCCTCGGGCGCCAGGCCCGCCGCGCGCGCCCGCGCGTGGAGGAGATCCACGTCGTCGACGTGGATGATCACCCGGCCCCACCAGCGCCACGGGGCCGCCGACGGCGCCGCGATGAGGTTCAGGTAACCGTCGCCGACGGCGAACGACGTGAACGCGGCGGCCTCGCCACCGGAAACGGGCTCGAACCCGAGGGCGCGGTAGAAGCGCACGGCGCGCGCCATGTCACGGGTCGCGAGGGTGACGGCGCTGATCGCGCGGAACCCTGAAGCGGTCACGCGGCCCACTGCCGACTCACGGCCGAATTGTAGCCCCGGACCCTGCTGGCAAGTGGATCACATCGCTCGCCCGCCGCGCCCTGCCCGCCACGCGTCGCGCTGTCGCCCCGACGACAGCGTGGCGCGCGGGACCCGCGGATGCACGGCGCGCAAGTGCGCGTATTCCCAGCCGTCAGCCACCCCGCATGGGAGGTGCATAGGATATCTCCGGCATCCGTCGGAAAGACAACTGAAAGGAGGTCCCGATGACGAACACTCCCATGCGATGGCTCTCGGCGGTCGCCGGTCTCGTGCTCGCCTCGTCGCTCATCACGGCGTGCGGCACGATGGGCGGCGCCGCGGTCGGCGCGGGCTCCGGCGCGGCGATCGGGGCGGGCACCGGCTACGGCGCCGGGAAGGGCGCGCTGATCGGCACGGGCATCGGCGCGGCCGCCGGCGCGATCTACGACATCACGAAGAAGAACTGACGGGAGGCGAGATGACTATCTGGACACGGTTCAGCGTGGCCGTCGCCGCGCCGCTCCTGCTGTGGAGCGGGAGCGCGTTCGGCCAGACCGGGCAGCCTCCGGTCCACCAGGGCAGCACGCCGCGGGTCGTGGAAGGCCGGGTGGTCAAGATCGACACGGCCCGGGAGCGGGTCACGATCCGCACCAGCAACGGCACGATGCACGAGTTCCAGGCGTCGAAGGACACCCTCCGGGACCTCAAGGAGGGCGACACGATCGAGGCACGGCTCCGGCAGTAAGCAGCGTGAGGAGCGTGGCCGCCGGTCCGCTGGGCCGACGACCACGAGGCCGGGCGCGGCGATGGCAATCCGAGGGCCACGCCCGGTCGAAAGGCCCGGCGGATGACGCCGGGCCTTTTTCCTTTGTTCACCGGCCGTCGGGAGCCGGACGGCGCGAGACTGCTGGCACACCGCTCGCAGTACCAGTGACGGGCATCGACGTCGGGTGGCCAGTCCGCCGCCCGACCGAGGAGGACAACGATGCAGGCGATCCTGTTCCTGAAGCAGGAGCACGGCAAGGCCAAGGCCGCGTTCCACGAGATCGAGGGCGCGCCGGCCAGCCAGCGCCGGGCGCTCTGGACGAAGCTCCGTCCGGAGCTCGAGCTCCACGAGAAGATGGAGGAGCAGCACCTCTACGGGCCCGCGGCCCGCGAGGTCCAGGCCGATCGGTCGCTCGCCGAATACGAGGCCGCGCATCGCCGGGAGGTGCAGGAGGCCGAAGGCCTGATCAAGGAGATCGACCGCCTCGATCCCTCGGCCGACTCGTGGCTCGCGACCGTGAAGAAGCTCCGCGACGCGCTCGAGCAGCACATCCGGAAGGAGGAGCAGCAGGTCTGGCCGAAGATCGAGCAGGCCTGGGACGCCGCCCGCCTCGAGGAGGCGGGGCGCCAGATGGCGGCCATGAAGCCCCAGAAGGAAGCCGCCTAGCGCCGACCGCGGCTCACATGATCCAAGGCCGCGCT
This sequence comes from uncultured Candidatus Rokubacteria bacterium, assembly GCA_963812945.1. Taxonomy (GTDB): domain Bacteria; phylum Methylomirabilota; class Methylomirabilia; order Rokubacteriales; family DASRDR01; genus DASRDR01. The sequence goes on from CAWEXD010000008.1 coordinate 2,994,172, forward strand.
GCCGGATCTCCGGAGGGCAGCGCCACGGGTGCCATCGTCTCGCTCACGCGGTCCTTCTCGCCGGGCCTGGCCCAGCGTGGGATCCGCGTGAGCGCGACGCTCGGGTCGGACGTGCAGCCGGGCCGCGCGGGCGAGATCGACGGATGAGGCGGCGCGCGTGATCTCCTTCGGGTTCGCCCGGCTGCCCCTCACGTGGCGCGAGCTCGTGACGCGGACCGCCAAGGAGTTCGTGGCGGACAACGGCCTCGGCCTCGCCGCCCAGCTGGCCTACTACTTCTTCTTCTCGCTCTTCCCCGCGATCCTGGTCGGCATCGCGCTGGCGAGCTTCTTCCCGCTCGAGCGCTTCCTCGACCGGATCGTGACCACGCTCGCCGGCGTGATCCCGGGCGACGTCATCACGATCATCCAGGAGCAGATCCGGAAGATCTCCGAGGGCGACCACGGCGGGATCCTGACCCTCGGGCTCGTCGTGGCGCTCTGGAGCAGCTCGGCGGCCATGATGGGGCTGATCGACGCGCTGAACCGCGCGTACGACCTCGAGGAGGCCCGCTCCTGGTGGAAGGTCCGGCTCCTCGCCGTCGTGCTCACGCTGGCCCTCGCCGCGTTCGTCCTGATCGCCTTCGCGCTCGTGCTGCTCGGGCCGACCGTGGCCGACTACGTCGCGCGCGCGACCGGCCTCGGCCCGGTGTTCGCGTGGACGTGGAAGATCCTCCAGTGGCCCGTCGTCCTCGCCCTGGTGGCGCTCGGCGCGGGGATGGTCTACTACTTCGCCCCCGACGCGGAGCAGCAATGGGTCTGGGTCACCCCGGGCGCCGTGCTGGCGACGGTGCTGTGGCTCCTCGCCTCCCTCGGCTTCAAGTACTACGTGACGAGCTTCGGGGCCTACACGGAGACGTACGGCGCGATCGGCGGCGTGATGGTGCTCCTCCTCTGGTTCTACATCTCGGGGCTCGTCATGCTGCTCGGGGCCGAGCTGAACGCGGAGATCGAGCACGCCTCGCCGTACGGCAAGGGGGCGGGCGAGAAGGTCCCGGGCCAGCGGCGCGCGATCGGGGCGCTCGCCTGCGACCGGTACCTCCGCCAGCCGGGAGCGGTGGCGCCGGTGCCGGCGGACTGCCCGCCGCCCCTCCCCGCGCCCGTCCCGAACCCACTCCGGCGGGTCCTCGCGGCAGCGGTCGCGGCGATCGTCGTCTTCCGCGGATCAGGCCGCTGACGGCAGCGCTTCGCGCCTGACCCGGTCTCCCCCGCCCCTCACTGCTCCTTCTGCTTCAACGCAGCACCGGTTCAGCTGCTCGATCAGGCCCCGGTCCTGGTCGGCCGAGAGCAAGGATCCGGCGGGCACCGGGCGGTGCCCGTTCCTTGAGCACGCTGGTCGCGCGCTAGGCAGCCCGGAGCCGCACGCGCGCGCCGCGCGACTGGCCCGGCTTGCCGCGGCGCGCACTTGCGCCTCGCGTCACCGTGGCACTCGCGTTGCACTTCGGCCCCCCGGACAGAGGAGGTCCACCCCTTGAGGAGGCCCATCGCATGAAGAAGATCGAGGCGATCATCAAGCCCTACAAGCTCGACGAGGTGAAGGACGCGCTGACCGGGATGGGCGTCATCGGCATGACCGTCTCGGAGGTGCGCGGGTTCGGACGCCAGAAGGGCCACACCGAGCTCTACCGCGGCTCGGAGTACACGATCGACTTCCTCCCGAAGATCCGCATCGAGATCGTCGTCGCGGACGGCGTGGTCGACAAGGTCGTGGACACGATCGCGTCCGCCGCGAAGACCGGCTCGATCGGCGACGGCAAGGTGTTCGTCACGCCCGTCGAGGCCGCCGTCCGCATCCGGACCGGCGAGCGCGACGAGGCGGCGCTCTGAGATGGCGAAAGGAGAGTCGAGGGTGAGTCGCGTGATCCGATCCGTGAGCCTGTGCCTCGTCCTGGCCGCCCTGGTGCTCGCCGCCTCGGGCGCCCTCGCCCAGCAGGCGGCGCCCGCGCCGGCCGCTCCCGCAGCCTCCGCGCCCGGGGCCCCCGCCGCGCCGGCGCCAGCTCCGGCCGCGCCGGCGCCGCCGAAGGTCGACAGCGGGGACACCGCCTGGGTCCTGACCTCCTCCGCGCTCGTCCTCATGATGACCGCGCCGGGCCTCGCCCTCTTCTACGGCGGCATGGTCCGGCGGAAGAACGTGCTCGCCACCCTCATGCAGTCGTTCATCCTGATGGCGCTCATCTCGGTGCAGTGGGTCCTCTGGGGCTACAGCCTCGCGTTCGGCCCGGACTGGGGCGGCATCGTCGGGAGCCTCTCCTGGATCGGGCTGTCGGGCGTCGGCGTCGAGCCGAACGCCGACTACGCGGCGACGATCCCGCACCAGGCGTTCATGGTGTTCCAGCTCATGTTCGCCATCATCACGCCCGCCCTGATCACGGGCGCGTTCGCGGAGCGCATGAAGTTCTCGGCCTTCCTCCTCTTCTCGCTCCTCTGGGCCACCGTGATCTACGACCCGCTCGCCCACTGGGTATGGGGGGTCGGCGGGTGGCTCCGCGGCCTCGGGGCCCTCGACTTCGCCGGGGGCACGGTCGTCCACATCTCGTCCGGCGTCTCCGCGCTCGCCGCCGCCATCCTGATCGGCCGGCGGAAGGGCTACGGCCGGGAGCCGATGCCGCCCCACAACCTTCCGTTCACCGTCGTCGGGTCGGCGATGCTCTGGGTCGGCTGGTTCGGCTTCAACGCGGGCAGCGCGCTCGGCGCCGGCGGCCTGGCGGTCACCGCCTTCGTCACCACGAACACGGCGGCAGCCGCCGCCACGCTCGCGTGGATGTTCGCCGAGTGGGCGCTCCGCGGGAAGCCGACCGTCCTCGGCGCCGCGTCCGGCGCCGTCGCGGGGCTCGTCGCCATCACCCCGGCGGCGGGCTTCGTCGGGCCGGTCTCCGCGATCCTGATCGGCGTCGGCGGCGGAGTGCTCTGCTTCGCGGCCTGCAACATGAAGTCGAAGTTCGGGTACGACGACAGCCTCGACGTCGTCGGCGTCCACGGCATCGGCGGGACGTGGGGCGCGATCGCCACGGGGCTCTTCGCCTCGAAGGCGATCAACGAGGCGGGGGCCGACGGCCTCTTCTACGGGAACCCGGGGCTGCTCGTGTCCCAGGTGATCGCGGTGGCCGCGACCTGGGTGTTCGCCTTCGGGGGCTCGGTGGTGCTCCTCAAGATCGTCGACGCCGTGGTCGGATTGCGGGTCACCGAGGAGGAGGAGTTCGCGGGGCTCGACCTCTCCCAGCACTCCGAGAACGCGTACGCCTTCGAAGGCGGCTACGGCGGCGGCGCGGGATCCCACGCCGAGCCGTCCGCCCGTCGGGAAGCCAGCACAGCCTTCTCCCCGAGCCGCTCCTAGCGCGCCCGGGCGGTCAGACGTCCTCGGGCCGTCGAAGGGTGAGAGCCCTCCGGCGGCCCGAGCCCTTTTCAGGGCCGAACGGTCGGGTCCCGCGGGTGGCGTCGGCTCGGGCCCCGGCGGGCCGTCAGCGGAGATAGGCGACGGCGAAGAGGCCGACCATCGCCAGTACGAGGGCGAGCCGGCCCGCGGTGCCGAGGAGGAGCCCCAGCCACGCGCCCAGGCCGGCTCGGCCGGCCTGCCTCATGTCCCGGCGCGCGATCAGCTCCGCGAGGAACGCGCCGAGAAAGGGGCCCACGACGAGCCCCACGGGGCCGAAGAAGAGCCCGCCGAGGGTCCCCGCCAGCGCGCCCAGGACGCCCCACCAGCTGGTCCCGAAGCGCCGGGCCCCGATCGCGGTCGCGGCGAAGTCGAGCGCATACGCGGCCGCGGTGAGCGCCGCCAGCCAGGCAAGCGTGCCCCATCCCACCCGCGCGAACCCGTCGATCCACGCCCCGAGAGCCAGCCCGGCGAGCACGAGGACGGCGCCCGGGAGCCCGGGCACGACCGTCCCGGCGATGCCGACCAGGATCAGCCCGATGGCCAGGATCCAGAGGAGGAGCGCGACGGAACCGTCCATGAGCTGTTGGGAGCTGGCCGGGACCTGGTTGGTAGCGCTCTCGCGCCCGTCAGCCCCGCAGCGGGGCGACGACCTCGTTCCAGAGCCGCCGGGCGCCGCCGGCGCTGTAAGGGATTGGACAAGTGTAGATGAGGTGCGTCGCGCCCGCCGCGACGAACTCGCGCGAGAGGGCCACCAGGTCCGCCGCGCCGTTCCCGAGGGCGTCGGGCCCGAACTGGATGGAGCGCTCGACGGCGGCCGGATCGCGGCCGGCGTCGCGGCAGTAGCCGTCGAGAAGCCCGGAGAGCCGCCCGAACTCCGCGGGGGTGCCCTTCGCCATGTTCCACTCCTGGGCGTGGCGCGCGACGATCCGGAGGCCGACCTTCTCGCCGCTCGACCCGATGACGAGCGGCGGATGCGGCCGCTGCACCGGCTTCGGCTCGTGGAAGGCCTCGCGCACCTGGTAGTACGCGCCCTCGACGGTGGCGCGCGGCTCGGTCCACAGCGCCCGGAGGATCCGGCAGGCCTCCTCGAGCCTCTTCATCCGCTCGCCGAGCGGCGGCAGCGGGAGCCCGTACTGGCGGTGCTCGTCCTCGTGCCAGCCCGCGCCCAGGCCGACCTCGACCCGGCCGCCCGAGACCACGTCCACCGTGGTCGCGATCTTCGCCAGCACGGCCGGATGGCGAAACGTGTTGGCGGTCACCATGAGCCCGCCGCGGATCCGGCGCGCCTCCACCAGAAGCGCCGTGAGAATGGTCCAGCCCTCGTCCTCGATCTTCGAGGGGTCGTTCTGGTTGAGGAGATGATCGTGGGCCCACGCGGTGTCGAACCCGAGGCGGTCGGCCTCGAGCCAGGCGTCACGGATCTCCGCGTAGCTTCCGCCCATCTGGGCGACCTTCAGCCCGAACCGGAGGCGTCCTGGGGGCACGTCGGTCTCCTTCGCGTTGTGAGGACTGGGGGTCGGCCGCGCCGGTCAGATGCGCGTGAGCTGCGAGAGGCCCGGGAGGCGGCCGAGGAGGTTGCCGGTCACGCCGCCGTCGACGACCAGGTCGTGGCCGTTCACGTAGCGGGCGTCGGGCGAGAGCAGGAACGCGATGACGGCCGCCATGTCGTCGGGGACGGCCACGCGCCCGAGCGGCACGAGCGCGTCTCGCTCCCGGGCGACCTCGGGATCGGCGTAGACGCGCACGCTCATCCCCGTGCGCGTCATGCCCGGCGAGATCGCGTTCACGCGGATGCCGTCCGGGCCGAGCTCCTGGGCCAGCACGCGCACGAGCATGATGACCGCCGCCTTGCTCGGCCCGTAGGCGCCCAGGCCCGCGTGGACGTGGGTCCCGGACATCGAGCCGACGGCCACGATGGCGCCCCGCGAGGCGCGAAGGGCGGGATGCGCCGCCTTCGCGAGGAGCCACGTCGCCCGCGTGTTCACGGCGAAGAGGCGGTCCCAATCCTCGACGGCGTAGTTGACGAGCGGGCCCGGGCGGTTGATCCCGGCGTTGCTGACGAGCCCGTCGAGCCCGCCGAAGCGGGCGACCACCTCGCCGACGACCCGCTCCGGCGCGTCGGCCGTCCCCATGTCGCCGTGCAGGGCCAGCGCCTCCGCCCCGAGCTCCCCGAGCTCGCCGGCGAGGCGCCCGAGCTCCGCCGGCGCGACGACGTCCACCGCGGCGATCCGGGCAGTCCGGCCGGCCGCCTTCGCATCCTGGGCGAGCCGGACGCACGTCGCCCGCCCGATCCCGCTCGCCGCTCCGGTGACGAGCACACGCATGAGGTCTCCCTTCCTGGCCTGCGGTCGTCGCCCGGGCACGCTCACCAGGCGATCCCTCCGGCGTCTTCGACTACGGTCGCGACAGTGTCGTGACCTGGAAGCCCAGGAGCGCGATCGAGGCGGAGGTTTGCGCGCCCCGAGCGGTTACGGACAGATCGATCCTGATCTCGATCCTTCCGGATTCGTCATCGAGAGTGGCGGCGACCTCTTCCACGGCCCAGGCGGCAGCCGTCGGCTGCGTCGAGTCGAGCGCAACGTGCGTCAGGCTGGCCACCGCCACCATCGCGGTCGCCTTCCGGAACTGTCCCGGCCCCAGCACGGGATCCACGAGCGCTCTGAAGCTGCCGTGCTGAATGGTCCCGTTGGGGTCATGTGAGTCGGCCTGCAGTACGGCCGGTAGCGAGCCGGTCACGACGGTGACGCGGGCCGCTCCCTCAGCTGTGGTGACGTCGTATTCGAGCTTCTCGACGTTGGTCGCCGTCACGAGCGTCGCCATGGGGCAATCCTCCCGGGAAACGGATGGGCGTCCGTATCGTGAAACCCGCTTCCCGGCCGATCATGGCACAGCCCGCCGTGGCCGTGGTGGTGACGGCGTGATCCGGCCACGGCGCCTCAGCCGAGCCAGGCCAAGAGGCAGTCGGCGAGCGCGCGGGGCGCGTCGAGGGTCACGTGGTGGTGGGCGCCCGCGATCTCCTCGAGGGTCCCGGCGGGCAGCTCCTTCGTCATGCGGAGGGCGACGTCCCGCTCGAGGATCCGGCTGTGCTCGCCCCGCACCACGAGCGTCGGCACGGTGATCTCCGGCAGCAGCGGCCAGGCATCGACCGGCACCCGCGTGCGCTCGCAAGCCGGATCGAAGCGATAGCGCCAGCGGCCCGACGGGAGGCGCGTGACGCCCCGGCGCGCGATGGCCCGGAGGAGCCCCGGCGAGGCGAGCGTCTCCGCCGGGCGGAGCCGGAACCGGGCGAGCGCCGCGCCGAGGGTCGGGAACTCCGTCTGCTCACGCGGCGGACGCCGCTGGAAGGCCCGGAGGCGCTCCATGTTGACGTGGGGGCGCGCGTCGACGACGACCAGCCGCGCGAGCCGGCCCGGGTACCAGGCGGCGAACGGCAGGGCGTTCTGGCCGCCCATCGAGTGGCCGGCCACGATCACGTTCTCGAGCCCGAGCCGGTCGATCACGCCGGCGAGCTCGGCGGCGAAGTCCTCGGCGCGGTACGCGGGCGGCCGGGGCCACGCGCTCCGCCCGTGCCCCCGCCAGTCGAGGGCCAGGACCCGGAGGCGCGGGGCGAGATGAGGCGCCACGGGATCCCACCAGTGGGCGTGGGCGGCGGCGCCGTGAAGCGCCAGGAAGGGCCGGCCGTCACCGCCCCAGTCGCGGACGCGCAGGCGGAGGCCGCCGGCGGTGACGAAGCGGTCCTGGGGGAACGTGGGGCGGCGCACCCCCCGATTATGCCGCGAGACTGTCGAGCCGGGGGACCGGCGCGCGCGTCAGCGCAGGATGGAGTACTCCACGTACCACTCGAACGGATCGTCGCCATTCTGGTCGCGGAGGCGCGCAAGAATCCGGTCGCCGGTCAGGTCGACGCTGATCCGCTGGAGGTGGTGGTCCCCGTTCAGGAAACGGAGATCGAACGACTGGAGGAGGGCCACACCGGGCGGGCGCGAGACGACGCTCTCGCCGCGAGCCGGCCCGGCGGCGCGGGCCTGGACCAGATAGGGCCCCAGCAACGACCGCGGGATCACGGCATAAGTCACGTGCGCGAAGTAGGTGCCGGCCCCCGAGTTGTCCACGAACTTGACGTCGATGTACCCGTTGTGCGCGCCCTGCCGGACCTTCACCTGGAGGACGTGCCGGTCGCCTCCCTCTCGACGGAACGCGAAGCCCGTCAGGAGGAACGCTTCGGGGCCGATCAGGTTGGGAATCCGCAGGCGGCACTCGGCCGTACAGTCGCGCCGGAAGACCTCCCGGTGGCGGGCCAGGCGGCGGACGTCCGTGAGCTTGATGGAGCCGGAGACGGCGTCGCCGCCGTCGTTGTCCTGGAGGGCGATGATGAAATCGCCGCTCTCCGGGGGCGCGTCGGTGAGCGGCCCCACGAACAGGCTCTTGATCTGGTGGTCGCTCCGCGTGTAGCCGACGTCGAAGCCGCGGAGCGCCGGCAGGGCCCCGGGGAACATGTATCCCTGGGCGCCGGCGGCCGCGGTGAAGCTTCGGTCGATCGCCTCCTGGGCCCTCGCGCCCTGACCCCACGCCAGCACGGCGAGCGCCATGGCGAGGCAGGCAGTGGTGGAGCGGCCCCAGGCACTCATCGCTGCATGCTCACCGCCGTCGTGGATACGTGATCGTCGGCTGGAGAACGCACAGGCTTGACCCAACCGACATGGGGAGCATACCATGAGAATTGATTAATCAATCCGTTCACGCAGGAGCGCAGATGCCCAGGGAGCCCAGGACCACCACCGTTCCCGCCTACGTCGCGCGCACCCAGCTGGGGGCGCTCCTCAAGCAGGTCCGCGAGCGCAAGGCTCGATTCATCATCACGAAGAACGGCAAGCCCACGGCCGTGCTCCTCGGCGCGACCGACTTCGACGACATCGTCGAAGAGCTCGACCCCGAGCTCCAGAAGAGCTTCAAGGTCGCCGCGAAGGAGCACCGCGCCGGGAAGAGCATTGCCCTCAAGGACTACCTCAAGGAGCGACTCACGCGCCGGGCCGGCTGAGCAAATGCCGACCAGGTTCACGGTCCAGGTCACGCCCAGCTTCCGGCGCGACCTGGAAGCCCTCCCCGCTGGTGCTCAGAAGCAGGTCCTCGAAGCCCTGCACCGGCTACAGGCGCACCCCTTCGGACCGACGAAGGTGAAGAAGCTCAAGGGGAAGGGAACCGGTCGGTGGCGCCTCGAGGTCTGGCCGTACCGGGTGCGGTGTGACGTCGAGGGTCAGGACTCAGTCCTCTACCGCGTGCGCCACCGCAAGGACGTCTATCGGGAGTAGGCGGGAGTAGGCCGAGGGCCTACCGGAGGCGGATCGGGGGAGCTGCGGGCCTCGACCGAGGCCGCGCTAGCCTGTCGGCAGAGGTTCGCACGATGGCCACCTGATGCCCGCCGACTGATCTCCTCCGGGGACACTGCCTTCTTGCCTTCCTGCCTGGCGACGCCGGCGGCGGCGGCGCGGAGCCGACCGCGCCACCTCCCCCGCTGGCACGCCGCCTTGACATGGCCCGCGCCAGCCGCGCCCCATCGCGGCAAAACGGACCATTTCCCGCGTGCCACGACGGCAGGGACTGGCACATTGCGTCCTTGGGGATGCCCATGTCGGGGGCTCCTCAGGAGCCTTCCCGGCCTCGCGCGGGCGGATCCGCCCGGCCGGCTGACCCGCCCACCCCAGGTTTTGTCGCCGCTACGGAAGCCTGGATCGCCTCCGACGTGGGCAACTCGCTTGCATCTTCGGGCCGTCCGCCGTGAGAAGCTTACTGCAAGTGGCGCCACTCGCCATGCGACGAGGATGGAGGCGATAACAATGCGCTGGCTGGTAACGTTGCACCTCGCGGTCCTCGCGGTCCTCGGGGCCCCGGGTCCTGCCGCGGACGCCGCGCCCCCCATCCATCTCGTGCCCGTGCTCTCGGGTCTCAGCTCGCCGACCTTTGTGACCAACGCCCGAGACGGAAGCGACCGCCTCTTCATCGTGGAGCAGGCCGGGATCATCAAGGTGCTTCGACCGGGCCAGTCCACGCCGGCGGTCTTCCTCAACCTGACCGCGAAGGTGCTGTCCGGAGGCGAACGCGGGCTGCTCGGCCTCACCTTCCACCCGCAATTCGCCGCGAACGGGCGCTTCATCGTGAGTTACACGCGCAAGCCGGATGGCGCCGTGACGATCGCCGAGTACGCGGTGTCCTCGGGAGATCCGAACGTCGCGGACCCCGCCGAGACCGTGCATCTCGTGATCCCGAAGCCCTTTGCAAACCACAACGGCGGCATGGTGGAGTTCGGGCCCGACGACTACCTCTACATCTCGACGGGCGACGGCGGCTCCGGCAACGATCCCAACAACCGCGGACAGGAGATCACCTCGCTGCTCGGCAAGATCCTCCGCATCGACGTGGACACGCCGAGCCAATCCAGGACGTACTCCGCGCCGCCGAGCAATCCGTTCTTCGGGGCGCTCACCGGCGCAGATGAAATCTACGCCTTCGGGCTGCGCAATCCGTGGCGGTTCTCCTTCGACCGCGAAACCGGCGATCTCTACGTGGGAGACGTGGGCCAGGGAGCCATTGAAGAGATCGACCTCATCGGCCTCGGCGACAACGCGGGATGGCGGGTCTGGGAAGGCACGCGCTGCACGAGCCTCGATCCGGGGCTGTGTGATCCCCAGGACTATGTGTTCCCGATCACCGAATACGGCCACGCCGGCGGCCGATGCTCGGTCACGGGGGGCTACGTGTATCGCGGTACCCGGGCCAGCCTGCCGGCGGGCAGCTACGTCTATGCCGACTTCTGTACGGGCGAGATCTTCGTCCTCGAGAGCGGCGCGGTCAGCATCGCCCTGGACACGGCGCTGAAGGTCTCCTCGTTCGGGGAAGACGAGTCCGGGGAGATCTACGTGGTGGGGCACGGCGGCACGGTCCATCGCATCGTGGCCGCCCCGCGGGTGACGGCGGTGACGCCGGCCCAAGGGATGCAGGGTACGAGCGTCGCCGTCACGATCGACGGGACGGCCTTCGCGGACGGGGCGACGGTGCATGTCGGGGCAGCCGTCGCGGCGGCGAACGTCACGCGAGTGTCGCCGACCCGGCTGACCGCCACGCTGGCCATCGGGATCACCGCTGTCGCGGGCGCGCGCGACGTCACGGTGACGAACCCCGACGGGAGCACGGGCACGCGGGCGTCCGGATTCTCCATCGTGCCCGCCCAGCCACCGACGCTGACGGTGGCGTATCGGGGGAAGGAGCGGGACCGGGCGGGCACGAGCACCACGGCGCTGGGGCCGGACGGGGGGCTGGACGCGGGGCTGACGGTGACGGTGCGCGGGAGCATGGGGCGGGCGCTGACGGGGCTGCAACTGCAGAGCAACGCCGGCGGGGTGTGGGACACGGTGAGCGCGACAACCCACTGGGTGCTGGGGGTGGCGCGCGGTCTGGACGACGCGCTGCTGAACGCGCCGGGGACGATGGCGATCGCGGTGCCGCTCGCGGACGGGCAGAGCGTGACGCTGTTCGCGGCGGACTGGCAGAACACGCTGTTCCTACCGGGGCGGGTGCTCACGGTGACGGCGACGTTCGCGGGGGGCGTGACGGCGACGGCGACGGCCACGGTGCCGCCGCCGCCCCCCCCGCCGCCGCCGCCGACGCTGACGGTGACGTATCGGGGGAAGGAGCGGGACCGGGCGGGCACGAGCACCACGGCGCTGGGGCCGGACGGGGGGCTGGACGCGGGGCTGACGGTGACGGTGCGCGGGAGCATGGGGCGGGCGCTGACGGGGCTGCAACTGCAGAGCAACGCCGGCGGGGTGTGGGACACGGTGAGCGCGACAACCCACTGGGTGCTGGGGGTGGCGCGCGGTCTGGACGACACGCTGCTGAACGCGCCGGGGACGATGGCGATCGCGGTGCCGCTCGGGGACGGGGAAAGCGTGACGCTGTTCGCGGCGGACTGGCAGAACGCGCAGTTCCTACCGGGGCGGGTGCTGACGGTGACGGCGACGTTCGCGGGGGGCGTGACGGTGACAGCGACGACCACAGTGCCGCCGCCGCCCCCCCCGCCGCCGCCGCCGACGCTGACGGTGGCGTATCGGGGAAAGGAGCGGGACCGGGTGGGCACGAGCAACACGGCGCTGGGGCCGGACGGGGGCCTGGACGCGGGGCTGACGGTGACGGTGCGCGGGAGCGCGGGGCGAGCGCTGACGGGGCTGCAGCTGCAGAGCAACGCCGGCGGGGTGTGGGACACGGTGAGCGCGACAACCCACTGGGTGCTGGGGGTGGCGCGCGGTCTGGACGACGCGCTGCTGAACGCGCCGGGGACGATGGCGATCGCGGTGCCGCTCGCGGACGGGCAGAGCGTGACGCTCTTCGCGGCGGACTGGCAGAACACGCTGTTCCTACCGGGGCGGGTGCTCACGGTGACGGCGACGTTCGCGGGGGGCGTGACGGTGACGGCGGCGACCACCGTGCCGTAGACGCCCTGGCCGCGAGTGGTCTCGGCTCACCGGCGGTCGATGATGCCCGGGAGATGATGGCGATGGAGATCAGACGGCTCGACACGGTAGTCCTTGCGCGTGACCTACCGGCGCACGGTCTCCGCGCCGGCGATCTGGGGGCGGTCGTGGAGACCTACCCCCCGACGGGCTCGAGGTCGAGTTCCTCACGGCGTCGGGAAGAACGGGGGTGCTGGTGACACTGCGTTCGAGTGACGTCCGTCGCGTCGCCGACAACGACCTGGTGACAGTGCGAACCCTCGATCGCACCGCCTGATCGTGAACTGGGCGTCGCGCCCTTCTCGCCCAAGCACCTCCCTGTGCTTTAGTCTTCCGTCCGGCCCGCCGATCTGCACAAGCGCGAGGCAGGTGGTGGCTCCAACGGGATTCGAACCCGGGTTCGAATCCCGTTGGAGCGTCGAAGGAAGGGCGTGCGGCGCCGGGCCTCGACCGAGGCCGCGCTAGCGGCATCAGCCGTATCCTCCGCCACACGCGGGGCACACGGAAGGAGGCGGAAGCCGGCTGACGAGGCCGCAGAGATCGCAGACCGCGACCTCTTCCAGGCTGTCAGCGCGTGCTGACGGAACCGTGACAGACTGGCGCGGGTCGCCTGATGCGGCGCGGGCGTCAGCGTTCCCCTGCCCGCCGAGGGACGCCATGCCACCGGAGGCCGCCGCGGCCACTGCTATCCCGAATCCCCGCAGGCTGTCGCCCGCGTCCAGGGCTCGGCGGTCCACGCGGGCTACGCGACCTCTTCGAGCACGGGCATCGTGTCCTCGACCGGCGCGTCGTTGACGCGGCTCCACACGCGGTAGAGCTCGCCGACGGCCTCGCGCCAGCGGAGGAGCGTTGCGTCCGCCTGACACAGCTCGGCATAGAGTGCGCCGACTTCTTGCTCGGCGCGCTCCAGCGCGTCGCGCCACGCCGGGTCCTGGGCACCCAGGCGCTCGACCGTGCCAGGGCGATAGCCCCGGCCCACGGCGCGCGTCACGGCCTCGAGATCACCGCTTGCCATCGTCTCCAGCAGCCCCACTCGTCTCATCGGAAACCTCCTCATCCCGTCGGCCCCGTGGGCCTCTCGTCGGCCTTCCATCTCGATCGTGAGGGTAACACCTGTTTAGTGCTCTCGCAATCCGCTACATCTTGTACAAGAGCAATCGACGTGCCACGACCGAGAGTATTCTCGCGGCGCCGGGCGACGGTCGCTCGTGTCGTACCCTGTGGGCGACATGGCGCCCGCCGCCCCACAGACCGATCAGACCGTCTGGCCCATCTTCCTGGCCAAGGCGCTTCGCACCTTCTGCTACGGGTATCTCGCGATCGTGCTGCCGCTTCACCTGGTCGCCCTCGGCCTCGGGGCCGGCGCCATCGGGCTGGCCATCGCGGGGACGCTCGGCGCGAGCGCGCTCGTCACCTTCCTCGTCGGGCGCCCCGCCGAGCGCCTGGGCAACCGCGCGGTCCTCGTCGGGCTGGCGGGGCTCGTCCTCGTGGCCGGGGCCCTCCTCGCGACCGCGCGGACCCCGGCGCTCGTCGTCCTGGCGGCGATGCTCGGCAACGTGGCGCTCAGCGGCGGGGACGGCGGGCCGTTCATGGCGATCGAGCAGGTGCTGGTGAGCCGGGCCGTCCAGCGCGAGGGGCTCACGCTCCGCCTGAGCCTCTACTTCCTCGTGGGGCTCGTCGCGTCGGCGCTCGGCGCCCTCGTGGTGGCGGCGGTCCCCGCCGACGGCGGGTACGGGCTCCTCTTCTGGCTCTTCGCGCTGTCCGGCGGCCTCCAGGCTCTGCTCTACGCCCGGCTGCCGGAGCCCGCCGCGCGGCCGCCCGCCGCCGGCCCCCGCCACCTCCCGTCGCGCGGCTTCATCTACCGCATCGCGGCGCTCTTCGCGCTCGACTCGTTCGCCGGGGGGTTCGTCCTCCAGAGCCTCCTCGCCTACTGGCTCCACGTGCGCTTCGCCCTGACGCCGGCGGAGATCGGGTCCATCTTCTTCGCGCAGCAGATCCTGGCGGCGTGCTCGCTCCTGATCGCGGCGCGGACGTCCCGGTGGCTCGGGCTCGTCAACACGATGGTCTTCTCGCACCTGGCCTCGAACGTCCTCCTCATCGCCATCGGGTTCGCGCCGACGCCGGCCCTCGCGGTGGGGCTCCTCCTCGCGCGGGCCCTCCTCTCGCAGATGGACATCCCGACCCGCCAGACGTTCCTGATGCTGGTGGTGGGGGACGACGAGCGGGAGGCGGCGGCGACCGTGACCAACGCGGGCCGCACGGTCGCCCAGGCGGTGAGCCCGGCGCTGACCGGCTACGTCATGCAGGCGGTGTCGCTCTCCGCCCCCTTCGTCCTGGGGGGCGTGCTCAAGATCGTGTACGACCTCCTGCTCTACGCCACGTGCCGGCGCGCGCTGCCGGTCAGCGCGCGCGAGCGCGCGGACTGAAGCGCATCATCAGGCGGTCGACGAGGCCGGGGGCGAGGGCGTTCGCGAGGAACAGGAGCCGCGCCGGCGGGTACGGGTGCACCTCCGCCCGCGGGCGGCGGAGGGCCCGCAGGATCGCGCGGGCCACGTGCTCGGCGCTCTGGATGGGCCCGCCCCGCCCGGGAACGCCGAGGCGGTTCGGCTCGACGTCGTGGAACTCCGTCGCGGTGCCGATCGGGCAGACGCACGTCACGTGGATCCCGGTCCCCCGGAGCTCCATGCGGAGCGCCTCCGAGAAGCCCACGAGCGCGAACTTCGACGCGACGTAGGCGGCGCGGAACGGGCTCGCGCGCTTGCCGACCACGGAGGCGACGTTGACGAGGTGGCCCGCGCCCTGCCGCCGCATGTGCGGGAGCGCGGCGAGGACGCCGTGGACGGCGCCGAGGTAGTTCACGCGGACGAGCCGCTCGAACTCCTCCGGCGTGGTTTGCTCCACGGTCGCCAGGAGCCCGGCGCCCGCGTTGCTCACGAGCACATCCAGGCGACCCCAGGCCTCGACGGTCCCGTCGACCAGCGCCCGCACCGCGGCCGCGTCGGCGACGTCGGTCGGGACCACGCGCGCCTCGCCGCCGGCCGCGACCACCTCGGCCGCCACGGAGGCCAGGCGGTCCCGGCGCCGGGCCGCGAGCGTGACGCGCATGCCGGCCTGTCCGCAGGCAACGGCGGTGGCAGCCCCGATCCCGCTGGACGCCCCCGTGATGACGACGATGCGTGGGGTCAGACTTTGCCTTCCGGACATTGACGCATCGCATCGGCAGGTGGCGGCCCGAAATGTCCCGAAGGCAAAGTCTGACCCCGCTACCGCGTCGTGGCGGTGAGGCCGGCGTCGATGACGAGGATATGGCCCGTGACCCAGCGCGACTCGTCGCTGGCGAGATAGACGGCGCCCCAGCCTACGTCCCAGCCCGTCCCCTCCGTGCCGAGCGGGCTCGCCTTCCGCCGGCGCTCCCGCGCCTCGGGGCCGAGCCCCGCGACCATGGGCGTCCAGACCGTCCCGGGCGCGATGGCGTTGACGCGGACGCCCTGGGGCCCGAGCTGGACGGCGACCGTCCGGACGAAGCCCTCGATGCCCGCCTTGGCGGCCGCGTAGGCCGTGCGCCCGTGGCCCCGGTGGCCGGCGATCGACGACACGCAGATGACCGACCCGCCGCCGCGCTGGATCATCGCGGGCGCGGCCGCCCGCGTCGCGAGGAAGACCGACTTCAGATCCACCTCGAGGACCTGGTCCCACTCCTCCTCGGTCGTCTCGAGGAGGTCCTTCCGGGACTCGATGCCGACGTTGTTGTGGAGGACGTCGAGACCGCCCCAGCGCGCGGCGGCCGCCTCGACCATGGCCTGGCAGTCCTCGGCCCGCGTGACGTCCGCCGCGTGCGCCGCCGCCTCCCCGCCCTCGCCGCGGATCAGCTCGACGGTCTCCTCCGCCCGCGGAAGCGCCTGGTCCACGCAGAGGACGTGCGCGCCCTCTCTCGCGAAGAGGATCGCGGCCGCCTTGCCGTTCCCGAGGCCGGGCCCGCGCGAGCCCGCGCCCGTCACGATCGCCACCTTCCCCCGCAGCCGGTCGCCCATCTCCCGAGCACCCCCCTTCTTTTCTCGCCGAGCCTAGCGTCCCGCCCGGCCCCCGGCAACCGCTTCATTGGGAAGGCCGGCCGAGTGCGATAGACTGCCGGCCGGGAGGGCCCAAATCATGCGCGCGCACACTCGCATCGGGGGACTGGTCCTGGGCTTCGCGTTCCTGGCAGGCTGTGCCGCGTCATCGGACACGAAGGCCCCACCCGCCGCGGCCGCGCCGGCGACGAGCCAGCCGGCTGGGCCCGCGGCGACCGCGCCGGCGGGGGCCCAACCGGCGGCTCAGCCGGCGGCCCCACAGCCGGCCGCTCGACCGGCGACTCAACCGGCGGCTCAGCCGGCGACCGCTCAGCCAGCGGCTCGACCGGCGACTCAACCGGCGGCTCAGCCGGCGACCCCGCCGCCGGCGGCGACGAGCGGCGTCGCCCTGCGCGAGGAGAAGGACTTCGGGCAGGTGTGGCTCGCGCCGGGGTTCGACTTCAAGGGCTACGACACGCTCCTCGTCACCGAGCCCCGCGCCGAGGTGCCGAAGCTCAACCCGGACGGGATCCAGAACCTCGAGTGGGCCCGGGGCGTGCTCCGGACCGAGCTCGCCGCGGCCCTCCAGGAGCGGAAGCTCTTCACGGTGGTGCAGAACCCCGCCGAGGTGAAGCCGGGCGGCCGCCTCCTGCGCCTGGACAACACCATCACCGAGTACGAGAAGGGCGGCGGCGGCGCGCGGATGTTCGGCTTCGCCTCCAGCGCGGGCCAGCCAGTCATCAAGGTGCGGGGCCAGCTGACCGCCGACGGGCGCCCGCTCTTCGTCTACGAGGCGCGGCGGAGCGGCATGTCGACCTCGGCGCGGATGTTCGGGGGGTACCGAGGCGACAAGGCCATCCAGGAGGAGGACATCAAGCACCTCGCCAAGGGCCTCGGGGATTTCATCGCGAAGACCAAGGGACCCTAGAGTCCACAGGGGCGGCGCCGTGGACGCGACCCTCCTCGCCCTCCTGGACGAGCTCTGGCAGGCCGGCGACGACAACGACGCGCGGGAGACCGAGCGCCCGCGGCGGATGCTCAACATCACCCCGGACACCGGGCGGCTCCTCTGGATCCTCGTCCGCGCCCTCCGCGCGACGCGGATCCTGGAGGTCGGCACGTCGAACGCGTACTCGACGATCTGGCTCGCCGACGCCGCCCGGGCGACCGGGGGCCGTGTCGTCACCCTCGAGCGCGATCCGAACAAGGTCCGCCTGGCGCGGGAGAACCTCGGGCGCGCCGGGGTCGCGGAGTGGGTGGAGGTGCGCGAGGGCCCCGCGGCCGAGTCGCTGGCCGCGCTCCCCGGACCGTTCGACTTCGTATTCCTCGACGCCGACCGCTCGAGCTACCGCGCGTACCTCGAGCTCGCCGTCCCGCGGCTCGTCCCCGGCGGCCTCCTCGTCGCCGACAACGTGGTGTCCCACCGCTCGGAGCTCGAGGACTTCCTCGCCCGGGTGAAGGCCCACCCCGGGCTCATGAGCGTCACGGTGCCCGTCGGCAAGGGCGAGGAGATCGCGTTCAAGCTGGCGTAGGCATGCCGCCGGAGCGTCGGCCGATCCAGCGCGCCACCCGGGGCGCCGCGAGGCCGTCGAGGCGGCGAACGATTCCGACGAGCCGCACGACCAGGAGCGAGACGAGGACCGCGACCCCGAGCCGCTGTGCGGTCAGCACCCGGGCACGCCATTGCAGGGTCTCCGAGGACGTGCCGTCCGGCAAGAGGTACCGGGGCGGGATCTCCTGGGGCCGCGTCTGGTAGGGGGCGACCCATCGGAGCGCCAGGTGGGCGCGATCGTCGGGCTGTCGGTAGAGGAGCCTGACCCGATGGAACCCCGCCGGCAGATGGATCGAGGCGCGACGGGCGCCGGACCGATCCGTCGCCCAGGATGTCTTCAGCGTCGCGCCGTGGTCGCCGAGCCCGAGAAGCGCGTAACCGTCGATCTCGACCAGCGCATCCCCGTAGCTGGTCAGCTCGAAATGATACGGCCCCGGCACGGGCGCATAGGTCCAGCCGGCCAGCACGACGCTGAGGGGGCGCTCCGGCTGTGAGGACTGCGCGGCCTGGAATGCGAACCGGGCCACGGTGGGGGCCGGAACCTCCGCCGCGGCCGATGACCAGGCCTGACCGACGCGGAGCGACACCCCGCGGGGAGATGGCCGGTATATCGCCGGGAGCAGCACCGCGATCGCCGCGAGGGCGAGGAGCGCGACCCACACCCGGTGGGCAGCCCGGGGCCACGGCGCGGGATCGAGCAGCCGCCCCAGGGGGAGCCCGGCGCGCCGCACGGCGCTCGACGCGCACGCCAGCGCGGCCCATGCGAGAAGCCCCGCCCACAGCAGGAACGCGACCCTTCGCAGATCGGACACCAGCGGGTAGAGGGCCCAGTCCAGCCGGTTGACGACGAGCTGGAGGCCCACGCCCGCGAGGGCGAGGGCGACGACGCAGCCCAGCGCGGCGACCATGGGCCTCACCCCCGCGCGGTCACCTGCCGATGCCAGGATCGCCACCGGGCCTCCTCGGGTCCGAGGATGGATCACTTCCCGGTTCCCGACAAGAGCGGCTCGAGCTCGAGCCGGGTCCCACGGCCGGCGACTCGGGGGACGCCTCGTCCCCGGGATAGGCCCCGCGTGCTCCTGGCGCCTCGGCGAATGTTGCCGGGCTCAGCGCGTCGTGCTACGGTCGGACGGCACACTGGGAGGACGATGAGCCACGCCCCCAGTTTCACTCCTGCTTCGTCCATGCCACCTGCCGGAGCGGGCTCGAGCCCGGCCGGAGAGGCCAGCGCGACCGGAGTTCAGGCGCCGGAAGTGTCCGTGGTCATGCCGTGTCTGAACGAGGCCGACACGCTGGGAACCTGTGTCGAGAAGGCCGCGGTCGCCCTCAGGAACGCCGGTCTCGCCGGCGAGGTGATCGTGGCGGACAACGGCAGCACGGACGACTCGCCCGCCATCGCCGAGCGCCTCGGCGCGCGCGTCGTCCACGTCCCGGCCCGGGGCTATGGCCACGCTCTCATGGGCGGCATCGCGGCCGCCAGGGGCGCGTTCGTCGTCATGGGCGATGCCGACGACAGCTACGACTTCCGCGACGTGCCCCGCTTCGTCGCCAAGCTCCGGCAGGGTTTCGACCTGGTCCAGGGCTGCCGCCTGCCGGCCGGCGGCGGTACCGTCCTGCCCGGCGCCATGCCCCCTCTCCATCGGTGGCTCGGCAACCCGTTTCTATCGTGGATCGCCCGCCACTGGTTCGGCGCGCCCATCCACGACGTCTACTGCGGCCTCCGCGGATTCACGCGCGATCACTACCAGCGGCTGGAGCAGCGCTGCACCGGGATGGAGTTCGCCGCCGAGATGATCGTCCGGTCGAGCCTGTGCGGGGCCCGCATTGGGGAGATCCCCATCACCTTCCGCCCGGATGGGCGGCGCGCACACCCGCCGCACCTCCGGACGGTGCGAGATGGGTGGCGGACGCTCCGGCTGTTCCTGCTCTTTAGCCCTGGCTGGCTGTTTCTGAGCCCCGGCATCATACTCGTGCTCCTCGGTGTGGTCGGATACGCGCTGGCCCTTCCCGGCGTCACCGTACGCGGGGTGGGATTCGACGCGCACACGCTGCTCTTCGCCAGCCTGGCAGTCCTTTGCGGCTACCAGTCGATCCAGTTCGCGGCGTTTTCCAAGGCCTTCGCGATCGGCGCTGGCCTGCTGCCCGAAGCGCCGCGACTGACAGCCTTCTTTGGGCGCGTGGGCCTGGAGCGCGGGCTGGTCCTGGGCGTACTGGGACTCCTCGGCGGCCTCTCGCTCCTCCTCGTCGCGGTCGAGCAGTGGCGCCTCGCGGGCTGGGGCACCCTGGACTACGGCCGCACCATGCGCTGGGTCATCCCGGGCGCGACGCTGACGGCGCTAGGCGTTCAGACGATCCTCGGGAGTTTTCTCATCAGCGTCCTGGGCATGCGGCGTCGTTAAACTAGGTTAGCCATCAGGGTGCCTCGTGGACAGTCAGCAACAGCGCCAGCAAGATTGAGCGCTTCCGTGCGCGCTGTCTGGTGGCGCCCGGGTCGATAGGCCCGAGCGATGAAGCTCGATCAGAAGGCGCTCCGACGTCGTCGGCGCGCCCGTGCGATCGTCTTTGCCGGCAGCGCGTTGGGCGGCTTCGCCCTTCATTGGACCCTGGCGGACGACCGCTCGTTCATTGCGCCGCTGGGCCTCCTCCCCCTCCTCGGGCTCTATCACTCCTGGCCGGGCGCGCAGGCCGTGGCGCGCTCCTGTCGCCCTCTGGCATCGCGACCCGTGCTGTCCGCGATCCTGATCGGCGTGCTGGCTTTCATCGCCAGTGCGGCGATCTCGCTCGTCACGGTGATGCCGCAGCCGGCCTTCCACGACGAGTTCAGCTACCTCCTCGCCGCGGACACGTTCGCGCACGGTCGCCTGGCGAACCCGACACACCCGATGTGGGCACACTTCGAGGCCCCCCACATCTTCCATCAGCCAACCTACGCGTCCGCGTACCCGCCCGGCCAGGGAATGATCTTGGCCGCCGGACAGCTGTTGTTCGGGCGCCCAATCGCCGGCGCCTGGCTGAGCGCCGGCCTCGCGTGCGCCGCGCTGACCTGGATGCTCGCGGGTTGGATGCCCGGTCGATGGGCGCTCGCGGGCGGGCTGCTCGCCGTCGTGCACCCGGTGGCGATCTCGTGGAGCCAAAACTACTGGGGCGGCCTGGTGGCCGTGCTCGGCGGCGCCCTCATGCTCGGCGCGTTCCGCCGGATCGTGCGCAAGCCTCGGGCGAGGCACGCCGTCGTGCTGAGCGTGGGCCTTGCGATCCTGGCGAACAGCAGACCTTACGAAGGCCTGGTGCTGAGCGTTCCGTTCGCTGCCGTGCTGGGGGTCTGGCTCGTGACCCAGTCGCGCCGATCTGCTGGCGACACGTTCCGGCGTGTCGGGCTCCCGCTTGCCGTCGTGCTGGCGATCGTCGCCAGCTGGATGCTTTACTACAACTATCGCGTCACGGGTGACCCTCTCACTCCCGGACACCTTCACTCACTCCGAACCTACGGAACCCAGCCGATCTTTCTCTTTCAGGATCCACTACCGGCGCCGAGCTACCGGCACGAGGATCTAGGAAGATTTTTCCGTGAGGGGGTATCGCACCAGCCGGAGCGAACGCTCGCCGGTCTCGCCGCGCGGATTCGCTCGCGGATGGAGACGCATGCCTCGTGGTACTTCCGCTCGTGGCTTGTCGTCTCGACGGTCGCGATCCTATGGCCGCTCGAGCGGAATCCATGGTACCAGCTCGGAATTCTGAGCCTCGGGGTGTTCGCGGTAGGCCTCGGCCTTCCGAGTTGGTCGTTCGCACACTATTCAGCCCCGGCAGCGGGGCTCATGCTGCTGATGTTCCTGCTGGCAATGCGTCACGTAGGCGTCTGGCGGCTTGGACGGCATCGACTGGGCTCACCCCTGGTGCAGGCTCTCTGGATACTCGTGGTGGCAATCTTGGCCCTGGAGTCCTGGAACTCGGCCAGATCCCGGCCTGGGACGGGATGGGAGTACGACCGCGCGAACATCGCGGCCGACCTCAGCAGGCGGGGGGACAAGCACCTCGTCGTCGTCCGATACTCGCCGGCCCACAACCCGCATGCAGGGTGGATCTACAATGCCGCCGACATCGATGCGGCTCCGGTCGTGTGGGCGCAGGATATGGGCTCCCAGGGGAACGCGCAGCTGTTCGATTATTTCAAGGATCGCCATGTCTGGCTGCTGGAGCCCGACGACCCGCAGGTCGAGCCCATTCCCTACTCAGCGCGCCAGGTCCCATCGATGCCTCGGTCAAACCCATGACCAGACGGCGAGGTGGCCGGAGCGGCTGACGCCAGGAACCGCCAATCCCCTTGCGCCAGAATTGCTTCTACAGAGCGACCGTTCCGACGCCAGACGCGGCGCGCGCCCTCCGATCAGAACCGGTCTGGTCTTGCTGCGCGACTGCCCGATAGTATCGCTCGAGGCCGTCGACAAAGTTCTCCATCGAGTACGCTTCGCTTTCAGCCTGGCAGTTCCTGGACATCACGGCATAGAGGTCTTCTACCATGGCCTCCCGGTAGCACCGAGCTATCGCGTCGGCATCCGGCTCGCACACCAACCCGGTCTCGCGATGCTTCACGAGGGACATGGCCGCGTTGAATTCACCGCGGCAGATGATCGCGGGAACCCCGCAAAGCTTTGCTTCGATGACAGTGACGCCCAATCCTTCTCGGCTCGATGGGTGCAGCAAGAGGCGCGCGGACCGCAGGCGTTGATACACGTCCTCCTCCTCGACGTCTCCTCGGAAGACGGTGTTCCCTCCGAGCCCCAGCTCCGCGGCGAGCCGCTCCAGCTGGCCCCGGAGCGGACCGTCCCCCACGATCTCGAACTTGACGCCTGGGTGCACGGTGTCCCGAATGACACGGACGGCATGCAGGGCGAGCTCGATGTTCTTGTGTGGCGCCAGGCGGCCGACGTAGATGAGATCGGCTGTCTTCGGTCCGTTGGGCAACGCCCTGAAACGCTCGATCTCGAACCCCATCGTGGCCACAACCGGATTCTCGGTTCGAAATCCTGCCGACACGATCCGGTCCAGCGTGTGGCGCGAGATGCACACCATGTTGCGCGATCGGGCGATCAGGGTCGCCTCGACCACGCCGGCGACCCTGCCGCCGACGGATCCGAGGTACTCCTTCCAGTGCTCCCCCGTATACTCGAGCCAGGTGATGCAGTGCGGCACACCTCTGATGCGGTAGATTGTCGACAGCAGGATGGCGGGAAAAAACGGAAAGCAGCAGACGTCCACCACGTCGAAGGTCCTCAGACCCAGGGCGGCGCCAGCGGTCGCCCCGAAGCCAACCGCCTGGGCCACGCGTCGCTTGCCGGCATGATTCCAGGCCGCTATCCGTCTCACCACCCCGTGGTACCGAACGCCGTTCCGCGTCAGTGTGGCCGCCTCGCCCCAGTGCCGCATCGTGAAGTAGTGCACCTCGTTGCCACGGCGAGCCAACTCCTCGGCGATGGTGCCGAATCGCTTCTCCGCTCCCCCTTTGGTCCACGGATAGGCCATGTCGTAGACGAACGCGATCCTCATGCGGCTTCCCCGGTTCGGCACGCCGAGGGGCGGAGTATCGCCCGGCAATGAGCTCCGTTCCACTGCCGCCACCGCGGCAAGTACTGTCGACCGTCTCTTTGGCTCTTCGAGCCCATGGCGCCTCCTTCGTCCTGGGTCGCTGCGCCGAATACGCCGTCAGTCCAATCACGTGGTTGCTCGTAAAGAGCCTTCGATCCGGACGCAGGTTCACCTGTGCGGGCGAGGAGTATTCCTACTTCTACCACCCTTACAATCTGACCTGGACGAACGAGCGGTGCGTGGAAGTCCCGATCGTGCGCCGCCATGTTCTCGAGCATGCGGGCAAGAGGATCCTGGAGGTCGGGAATGTCCTCTCCTGGTACTTCGCGATCACTCATGACGTCGTCGACAAGTACGAGCGCGGTTCGCGCAACGTGCTCAATGCCGACGTGGCCGACCTTCGCACTCCGGTGAAGTACGATCTGATCGTCAGCATCTCGACGCTGGAACACGTGGGCTGGGACGACACTCCCCGCGATCCTGAGAAGCTCTTTCGTGCCGTGCGCACTCTGAAAACCCTTCTCACCGACGGCGGGAAGATGGTGCTCACGTTTCCCGTCGGCTACAACCCCGTGCTCGATGCCCATCTGGGCAAGGGAGCGTTCGGCTTCTCGGCAGTGACCTACCTTCGCCGCACCTCGAAACAGAACACGTGGACATCCGCGAGCTGGGATGAGGTGAAGGGCGCGCGGTACGGCCATCCCTACCGTGGCGCGAACGCCATCGCGATCGCGATCGGCCGGTGACGAACAGGTACGAGACCGCGTCAACTCTTCCTCAGCATCTGCACGCTTGGCGAAATGACCCGGTGGTTGAAGCCGCTCAGAACTATCGGCTCTCTAGTGTTCGTCCCGTGCCGGGTGATTCCTTGCTCGGAAAGGCCGCGCAATCCGCAGCCGGTAACCGATCGCGGACAGAGGAGATGCCCCTTGCCTCTGCTGAACTCGAGCGAGTCGGTTTCGGCGGGGCGCGCACCTCGCCTCCCAATCAGGGCTTTCGGATCACGTGTGTGTCTTGAGGGTTTTCAGCGTTGCCCTCGCGATAGGAGAGGTACTCGAAGTCCTTCGTCAGCGATCGCTCGACGAACATGCGCGGGTGGTAGGCGCTGCAGATGTTCTCGCCTGCGTGTTCTTCGAACAGGACAACTGGCCGGCCCGAATCGAATGCTTGCTGCTCCGGAGCCGTCAGGCGGCCGAAGCGAGCATAGTACGCACCTAGCGTCGAGAAGACGAGCAAGCCGCCGGGCCGTAGAACACGACCCAGCTCTCGAAGCCACTGGACTTGGAGTCGCTCGGGTAGGTGCGTGAAGACCGAGAGAGCGTAGACCAACCCAAACTCATCGTCCCTGTACGCAAGCGGCGGCTCGAGTTGATTGATTGTGAACTGGCCAGGCAGATTCTGGCGGCACCATTCGATCATCCGTGTGTCGACGTCGCAGCCGTGGAGCGAGACATTGAAGCCAACCCAGTGTCGGGCGACTCGCCCACATCCGCAGCCGAAATCGAGGATCGGTGAGGCCGTCTCCAGCGTGCTCCCGGCTTGCGTGACCAGCGTACGGATGAGCTGCGCATGCTGCTCGCCAGTCTTGAGAAAGACTCCGAGGTCTGGCTGAGAAGGGCCGATACGAGCCCGCAAGTGCGCTGGTGGCACCGGTGGGCCGCTCGGGGCCGGGAACCCGCGGCTTCGCAGCGCACCGCGTACGCCAAGAGCGGCTTGGTAAAGGAAGAGGGCCGGCCTGAGCATGCGCAACCGTGCCAAGCCACTAGCCAAGTGCCGCCTCCATCCCCAGGATAGTGGCGCACTCACGGCTCCTGGCGACACCTAAGCAACAGCCTTGAACTCGGAGTCAGTTGGTCCCCAATAGTTACTCGTGGGTGGTCCGGAGGTCGCGGCTCCATGTCAGTTCGGAGATTACCATCGCCCAGAGCGTCAGCCTCGGGATCTCTGTTGAACGACATCCCGTGAGACGGCGACGTGCGCCATTGGCTGGGGAAACGTCAGTCCCCGAGACGAGGGAGACGCCCGGGCCGAAAAGCCCGGCCCGATCGGCGCTTCGAGCTAGCGCGCGCGGGTCCCCGGCGGCCCGCCCGGGTCGCCGGCGCCCGGGTTGTCCGCGAATCCCGCCAGGCTCTCCGTCCGGTCCGTCGCCACGCCCGGGTGGGGCACGAGGGCAGCGATCTCCGCCCACTCCTCGTGCGTCAGGCGGATCTCCATCGAGCGCAGGGAATCCTCGAGCTGGGCGACGGTGCGCGCCCCGACGAGGGGCGCGGTCACGGCCGGATGAGCCGAGACCCAGGTCACCGCCAGGCTCACGGGGTGGTGTCCGTGGGCCCGCGCGTAGGCGACGAACCGCGCGACGGCGTCCGGCAGCCACTCCTGCGCGTACCGCGCCTTGTAGCGCGGGTTGTCCAGGAGCCGCGCCTGGCGCGGGCCCTCGCCCGCGTACTTGCCGCTGAGCACGCCGCCCCCGATCGCGTTGTAGGGGCACACGGCCAGGCCCTCGTGCTGCGCCAGCGGGAGGAGCTCCACCTCGGCCTGGCGCTTGACCAGGCTGTACATGGGCTGGACGCACTCGAAGCGGGCCAGCCCCTGGCGGGCGGACATCCCGAGCGCCGTGGCGACCTGCCACGCGGCGAAGTTGCTGATCCCGAGGTAGAGCACCTTGCCCTGGCGGACCAGGTCGTCGAGCGCCCGGATCGTCTCGTCGAGCGGGGTGTCCGGATCGGGGAAGTGCACGTAGTAGAGGTCGATCCGGTCCGTGCCGAGGCGCCGGAGGCTGCCCTCGACCGCCTCCCGGATGTGGCGGCGCGCCCCGCCGGCGGCGTTGACGTCGCCCTTGCGAGTCGAGCTGGAGAACTTGGTCGCGACGACCAGCTCGTCGCGGCAGTCCTTCATCAGGCGGCCGAGGATCTCCTCCGAGCGCCCGTACGTGTAGGCGTCCGCCGTGTCGAAGAAGTTGATGCCCGCGTCCCGGCAGCGCGCGAAGAGCGCCGCCGACGTCGTCTCGTCCGCGTCGCCGCCGAAGGTCATGGTGCCGAAGCAGAGCCGCGACACCTTGACCCCCGAGCGGCCGAGGATCCGGTACGTCATGCGACCATCGCCCAGGGCGTCAGGCCGGGACGACCGCCTTGATCGACGCCCGCACGATCTCCAGCACGCGGTCGATCTGCTGCTCGGTGATGACCAGCGGCGGTGCGAAGAAGATCTGCTCGGCCACCGTGCCGTCCGGCACCGAGTAGCTCCGGATCCGGGTCGCGAGCCCGCGCTTCTCCATGTCCCGGCGGATCCGGAGTCCCACCTTCTGGTCGGCCGGGAAGCCCGCCTTCGTCGTCCGGTCCGCGACGAGCTCGACGGCGGCGATCAGGCCCTTGCCCCCGCGCACGTCACCGATGGCCGGCAGCTCTTTCTGGAGCCCGAGGAGCCCCTGGTAGAGGCGCGTCCCGAGCCGGGCCGAGCGCTCCCACAGCCGCTCGCGCTCCATGATCGCGATGTTCGCCAGGCCGACGGCGCAGCACATCGGGTGTCCGGAGTAGGTGGCGGCGTGCATCCACCGGTCCTCGGGCTTGACCGTGTTCATGGTCTCGAAGATGTCGCGCGACACCACGATGCCGCCGAGCGGGGCGTACCCGGACGTCACCGCCTTCGCGAAGGACTGGATGTCCGGCTGGACGTTCCAGTGCCCGAGCGCGAACCACTGGCCGGTCCGGCAGAAGCCGGTGATGACCTCGTCGGCGATGAAGAGCACGTCGTGCTTCGTGCAGATCTCGCGGATCCGCGGGAAGTAGTCGTCCGGCGGCACGATCACGCCGCCCCCGCCGATGATCGGCTCGGCGATGAACGCGGCGACCGTGTCCGCCCCCTCGCGGAGGATCGCCTCCTCGAGCTCCCGGGCCGCCGCGTGCCCGACGGTCTCCCCCGCCCGCGCGCCCTGGAAGCGGTAGGGGTAGGGCGCCTGGATGTGGAAAAAACCCGGCACGCGCGGCTCGAACATCTTCCAGAACTGCGCCATGCCGGTGGCGCTCATCGCCTGGAGCGTCACGCCGTGATAGGCGTTCTGGCGCGCGATGACCTTGACCTTGTTCGGCTTCCCCTTGGCCTTCCAGTAGAAGCGGGCCGTCTTGAACGCGGACTCGTTGGCCTCGGCGCCGGCGGTGGTGAAGTAGACCGCGGCCATGTTCGAGTAGGTGAGGCTCACGATCTTGGTCGCCAGCTCGGCGGCGGGAATGTTCGCCATGCCCACGTAGTTCGAGAAGTAGGCGAGCTTCTTCATCTGGTCGAACGCCGCCCGCGCCAGCTCCTCCCGCCCGTGCCCCACGCTCACGTTCCAGAGGCCGGCGAGCCCGTCGATGTACTCGTTGCCGTGGATGTCCTTGATGACCGCGCCGTGCCCCTCCACCACGACGAGCGGCTCGGCCGCCTCGGACGAGTGGTGCTGCGGGTGGATGACGTGTGACTGGTCGCTCTTGATCAGGTCGGCCGCCGCCATGGTCATCGGGATTCCTCCGGGCTAGGGTTGCCGGGCGCGCCCGCCAGATGGGCGCGCCAGTCGCCAGACTCGACCAGGGGCCCGCGGCCGGCCGCGAGCCCGAATCGCTCGTTGTACGCGTACACCCAGGCGTCGCGCACCTCCCCGTCGGCCGCGTGCACCGGGACGGCGCGCCGGACGTAAAGGCTCCGGGGCTCGTCCGCCGGATCGCACCACTCCGCGCGGTCGAGGTCCGGGAAGCGCGCCGGAAGGTCCGGCACGCGGTAGAGCTCCCCGGTGACCCACCCGCGGCCGTCCAGGACCACGCCCGGATAGTCGCCGAAGTGGTAGAGCGAGCCGCGGATCCGTCCGAGCCCTTCGAGGAGCGCGGCCCCGAGGAGCGGGCGCCGCGAGAAACCGGTCATCAGCGTGCCATAGGCGAAGAGGCGGTCCGGGCCCGGATGCGGAGCGGGACCGGCCGCCATCACGGCGGTCATTGTAGCAGCGCGGTCACAGCGCGTCGAGGCAGGGTCCGCCCCGCGCGGGCGCAACAGAACCGCGCCGCCCGCGCGGGCTCGCGCCGCCGCCGGGTCAGTCGGCGCGCGGCTCCGGGCCTTCGGCCGCGTGGTCGTCGTGCTCGTCGGCGAACTCGATGGCGATGCGGCGCCAGTCCTCCTGGATCCGGAGGAACCCGTCGACGACGTCGGGATCGAAGTGGATCCCGCGGGCGGCCACGATCGCCTGGACCACTTCGGCGTGCGGCAGGGCGCCCTTGTACACGCGCGCGCTGGCGAGGGCGTCGTAGACGTCGACGAGCGCGACCATGCGGCCGGCGAGGGGGATCGCCTCCCCCCGCAGACCCTCCGGGTAGCCGGACCCGTCCCAGCGCTCGTGATGCGAGTAGACGATCTCCTTCGCCAGCTTCAGGAGGAAGTCGTCCCGCACCCCGACCCGCTCCTCCGTCCGCTCGATCACGTCGCGCCCGTAGATCGGATGCCGCGACATCTCGTCCCGCTCGTCCGCCGAGAGCGGCCCGGGCTTCCGGAGCGCCCGGTCCGCCACCCCCACCTTGCCGATGTCGTGGATGGGCGCCAGCCTCGCGATGAGGTCGATCGTCTCCGGCGTGAGGAAGTCCCGGAACTTGGGCTGCGACGCCAGCGCCTCGCCCAGGGACCGCGTGTAGCGGCTCGTCCGGACCAGGTGCGCGCCGGTCTCGAAGTCGCGCGTCTCGGTGAGCGAGGTCAGGGCGTGCAGCACCATCTCCCGGGCGGTCCGGAGCTGGCGGTTGCTCTGGTCGGCGCGGTCCCGCTCGGCGACGAGCCGGTGAAGCGCGGCCGCGCCCAGCGCGCCGGCGAGCGCGAGCGTGGGGAAGAGCGGCGACACGAACCAGCCGTGGGCGGCCAGCGCCCAGCCCGCCCCGAGCCAGAGGGCGAGCCCGCCCCCGAGCGCCAGCGGGAGGTTCCACGCCCAGCCGAGGGCCCCGACGCCGAGGGCGACCCCGAGGGCGGCCAGGAGGACGAGTCCGAGCTCGAGCGCGGGGGCGCCCGGCGGGCGGCGGACGAGATCCCCGGCGAGGAGGTTGTCCGCGACGGTCGCGTGGACCTCGACGCCCGTCATGAACGTGCCGAGCGGCGTCGTGACGAGATCGCCCAGCCCCAGCGCGGACACGCCGACGAAGACGATGCGGCCGTCCACCGCGCGCGGCGGGACGCGCGCTTCGAGCACGTCGACGGCGGAGAGGCGCGTGAGGGTCCCCGCCGGCTCCCGGAATCGCACGAGGACGCTCCCGTCCGCCTCGAGCGGGATCGCGCGGTCGTCGAGCCACACCGTGGGCCGCCCGCCCGCCGGATCGGCGACCGCGAGCCGGCGCGTCCCGAGCGCCGTGCGGAGGGTGGCGAGCGCCAGGCCGGGATGGAGCTCCTCGCGGAACTCGACGATCTGGTGCATGCGCCGGAGGACACCGTCGTGGTCGGGCGAAGCGTTGAGGAAGCCGGACCCACGGGCCGCGGCGCCCATCGGGACCAGGCTGCAGAGGACCCCGGTGGCCCGGGGCACGGTCGGCGGGGCGCCCGCGGGCGCCGGCCCCGCGCCGCGGCTCAGGCCGATGGGATGGAGCCGGCAGGGGCGCTCGACGGCCTGGCCGAACGTGAAGGCGTAGCCGATCACGAAGGGGCCGCGGCCAAGCGCCTCCGCCAGGGCGCCGTCCCGGCTCGAGAGCGGAGACGCGGCGCCCGGCGGCCCCGGCGGGGCGGCAGCCGCCTCGGGCTCCGGGAAGATGATGTCCAGGCCGACGGCGGCGGCGCCCAGCTCGCGGAGGCGATCGAGCAGGCGCGCGACCTGGTCGCGGGGCCAGGGCCAGCGGCCGACCTCGGCGAGGCTCCGCTCGTCGACCTCGACGACCGCCACGCGATCCGAGGGCGGCCGGAGCGGCACGGCGGCCAGGAGACGGTCGTACACCGCCAGGTCGATCCGGGCCAGGAGCCCCGGCCGGAAGACGTGGAGGCCCCCGACCGCGCACGCCACCAGGAGGCAGGCCGCGACGAGGCGGAGCCGCGACGGCCGGCGGCCCGCGGCGGCGCCCAGGATCATGGCGCCATCGTACCCCAGGCCCCGGTATTTGACCCCGGCCGGGCGCTCGCGGTACGGTGAATGGAACCCCCATGCCCGGGAACGAGGCCGTCCGACGCTGGGTGGACGACGCCGCACGGCTCTGCCGCCCGGACGACGTCGTCTGGTGCGACGGCTCCGAGGGCGAGCGCGAGCGTCTCACCGAGGCGGCGGTCCGCGCGGGGGAGCTCCTGCCCCTCGACCAGCGGAAGCTCCCGGGCTGCTACCTCCACCGGAGCGCGCCCAACGACGTCGCCCGGACGGAGCACCTCACCTTCATCTGCACGCCCGACAAGGACGACGCCGGCCCGACCAACAACTGGATGGCGCCGGCCGAGGGCTACGACCGTCTCGGCAAGGTCCTCGACGCGTCCATGGCGGGCCGGACCATGTACGTCATCCCCTTCCTCATGGGCCCGCCGGGCTCACCGTTCAGCCGGGTAGGGGTGCAGGTCACCGACAGCCGGTACGTCGTCCTCAACATGCGGATCATGACGCGCATGGGGCAGGTCGCCCTCGACCATCTGGGCGCCTCGGACGATTTCACGCGCGGCCTCCACTCGACGGCGGACCTGGACGTCGAGCGGCGCTTCATCTGCCACTTCCCGGAGGACCGCACCATCTGGAGCGTGGGGTCCGGCTACGGCGGCAACGCCCTCCTCTCCAAGAAGTGCATGTCGCTCCGGATCGCGGGCGACATCGGGCGGCGCGAGGGCTGGCTGGCCGAGCACATGCTGATCGTGGGGATCGAGAGCCCCGACGGCGAGATCACGTACGTCTGCGGCGCGTTCCCGAGCGCGTGCGGCAAGACGAACCTGGCGATGCTCACCCCGCCGCCGTCCATGAAGGGCTGGCGCATCCACACGGTCGGCGAGGACATCGCGTGGCTCCGGCCGGGGCCGGACGGGCGGCTGTGGGCGGTGAATCCCGAGAACGGCTTCTTCGGCGTGGTGCCCGGCACCAACTCGCACACGAACCGGAACGCCACCGAGACCATCCGGCGCGACACGATCTACACGAACGTGGCCCTCCGGCCCGACAACACGGTGTGGTGGGAGGGCCATGACGACCCGCCGCCGGCCTCGGCCATCGACTGGCGGGGACGCCCCTGGACGCCGCAGAGCGGCGAGCCCGCCGCCCACGCGAACAGCCGCTTCACGGTCCCGTCGGAGCGGTGCCCGACGCTCTCGCCGGCCTTCCAGGCGCCGGAGGGCGTCCCGATCAGCGCCATCCTCTTCGGCGCCCGGCGGCGGGCCCTCGTTCCCCTGGTCTTCCAGGCGTTCAACTGGCAGCACGGCACGTTCCTGGGCGCGACGCTCGCGTCGGAGACGACGGCGGCGGCGACCGGGGCGGTGGGCGTCGTGCGGCGCGACCCGATGGCGATGCTGCCCTTCTGCGGTTACAACATGGCCGACTACTGGGGCCACTGGCTGGAGGTCGGGAAGCGCTTGACCCAGCCCCCGAAGATCTTCCGCATCAACTGGTTCCGCCGGGACGCGGGGGGGCGGTTCCTCTGGCCGGGCTTCGGCGAGAACCTGCGCGTCCTCCAGTGGATCGTCGAGCGCTGCCGGGACGGCGGCAAGGCGGAGGAGACGCCGATCGGCTACCGCCCGGCGCCGGGCGCGATCGACTCGGCGGGCCTCTCCCTCTCCCCCGATGTCATGCGCGAGCTGCTCCACGTCGACCGCGAGGCCTGGCAGCAGAACCACCGGAGCCAGGCGGAGTTCTTCCAGAAGTTCGGCGACAAGCTCCCGCGCGGGATCCGCGCGGAGTGGGAGTCCCTCGGCACCCGCCTCCGCGCCCGCTAGAAACCAAAGTTCGGGGTCAGACCCCGGGTTTTGATTTCCCGGGCCGGTCACTCGAGGCGGTAGCGCTTCTCCCGGACGAAGGCGCCGAAGTCCGCGCGCTGCACCTCGCTGTACTGCCGCGCCTTGTCCTCGGTCCACCCGTAGCGCTCGGCGGTGCCAAAGCGCTCGGTCAGGCGCTGCCGGCGGTACGGGCGCTCGCGGATCCGGCGCTCGTCGTAGCCGTCCAGCTCCCGGTCCACCCGGGCCGCGTCGTAGCGCCCGGCGTGGACCGTCGCGCTCAGCGCGAGCCGGGGGCTCGGGGGCTCGTGCGCCTCGGACCACCCGAGCGTCAGGCCGGCGATCGGGAAGACCCAGTCGGGCAGGGCGAGCCGCTCGGCGACGGCGGCCGCGTGATTGCGGATCTCGCTGATGGGGCAGCTCCCGAGGCCGGCGAGCCCCGCCGCCTGGACGAACGTCGAGAGCACGATCGCGCCGTCGACCGTGGCGTTGAAGAACGCGTCGAGGTGCTCGTTCGGGAACGCGCGGCCGCGGCGCGCGAACAGACGCCGCAGGCGGAAGCCGTCGCCGCAGAAGACCAGGAATTCCGGCGCGCCGGCGATCCACGGCGAGCCCGGGAAGAGCGCGTCGATCGCCGCCCGGTCGGCGCCCGGCGCGACCCGGACGACGCTCGCCTGCTGGAGGTCGCTCTTGGTCGGCGACGCGAGCGCCGTCGCAGAGAGCAGCCGGAGCAGGGCCGGCGGGACCGGGTCGGGGCGGTAGCGCCGGCAGACCGAGCGCTCGTTCATGACGGCCAGGGCGGCGGCGCCGGGCACGTCCTCAGGAACGTCCACGGTCTCGCCGTAGCGGCGCTGGATGGCGGCAGCGATGCGAGTCGAGGCGGTGGTCTTCATCGCGGGACTATAGCGCGCGCCCCGCGAGGCTGGCAACGGCGCGCGGACCGGTCGTGGCATCATGGCGTGGATGGCCCCCGATCGTCCGGCGCCGGCGCCCGACTTCCTCTACGGCACCGCCTGGAAGGAGGAGCGCACCGCCGCGCTCACGGAGCTCGCGCTCCGCATGGGCTTTCGGGGGATCGACACCGCGAACCAGCGCCGCCACTACTTCGAGGCCGCCGTGGGCGAGGGGCTCGCCGCCGCGTACCGGGCCGGCGTGGTCACGCGGGCCGACATCTTCCTGCAGACGAAGTTCACCTACGAGGGTGGCCAGGACCACCGGCTCCCCTACGACCGGGACGCCGGCCTCGACGTCCAGGTCGCCCAGTCGATGCAGAGCTCGCTCGAGCACCTCGGGACCGATCACGTCGACAGCTACGTGCTCCACGGGCCCGCCACCGGCCACGGCTGGAGCGCCGACGACCGGGAGGTCTGGGGCGCGATGGTCCGGGAGCGCGACGCCGGCCGCACGCGGCTCCTCGGCGTCAGCAACATCTCCCGGCGGCAGCTCGAGCAGATGGCGGCGGCGGGCGCCGAGGGCCCGGCGTTCGTCCAGAATCGCTGCTTCGCCCGTCACGGCTGGGATCGCGAGGTGCGCGCCTTCTGCCGGGACCGGGCCATCGTCTATCAGGGCTTCTCGCTCCTCACCGCCAACCTCGAGGTCCTGCGCCACCCGCTGGTCGGTGGCATCGCCGCGCGGGCCGGGGCGACGCCGGCCCAGGTGGTCTTCCGCTTCGCGCAGGCGGTCGGCATGCTGCCGCTGACCGGCACCTCGGATGCCACCCACATGACGCAGGACCTGGCGGCCCGTCACCTGACGCTTTCCCCCGACGAGGTGCGCGCGATCGAATCGCTGTCGGGCTGACGACAGCGCGAGCCCAATCGCGAGCCAGGCGCGAGCCGGTAGCGAGCCCTCGCCGCGTGGGCTATCCTGAGGAGCGTGGTGCACCCGCCGGGTGAACCGAGGGGCCACTCATGCGACGCGTGACGCTCTACAGCAGCGCGCGGCAGCCGGGAGCCGCCGGCCGTCCGGCGCCGGGTGGCCGCGCGTCCGACGCTCCTGTTCCGCCGTCAGGCGGCGGGCGTCCTGCCGAGCCGCCCGCCCCGCCGCCACCACCGACCGGCCAGGCGCCCCGCGGGGCCAGCCGCTGGCGCTCGCCGCGCCGCGCGCTCCTCCTCGCCGGCGCCGGGGGTCTGCTCGTCCTGATCGCCCTGGCGCTGTCCGGGACCCGGACCCCTCCGCCGCGCCGGATCACCCAGCAGGACATCGACGCGGCCGTGCTGCACACGCTCACGACCAAGTCCCTGCCGTCGCGCGCGGCGAAGGCCTTCGCGGCCATCCGGCCCTCGGTCGTCGAGGTGCGCGGGTGGAAGGACGACAAGGGCGCGAAGGCCGATGCCGGGAACGACGTCGGCTCCGGAGTCGTCATCGTCGACAAGGGGATCATCCTGACCAACCTCCACGTCGTGTCGGGCGCCAAGCGGGTGGAAGTCGTCTTCGCCGGCGGGCAGGAGTCCGCGGCCACGGTCATCTCGGCCAGGCCGGAGCACGATCTGGCCGTCCTCCAGGCGACGACGGTCCCCGACGACCTCGTCCCCGCGACGCTCCGGTCCACCCGGGGCCTCGCCCCGGGCGACGAGGTGGTCGCCGTGGGCTTCCCCTTCGGCATCGGGCCGTCCGCGTCGGCGGGCGTGATCTCCGGGCTCCGGCGCGAGTTCTGGTCGCCGAAGGGACAGCGCCGCCTGACGAACCTGATCCAGTTCGACGCGGCCGCGAATCCCGGCAACTCCGGCGGGCCGCTGGTGACGCTCGACGGCGAGGTGGTCGGCATCGTCACGGGCCTCTTGAACCCCACCGACCAGCGCGTGTTCATCGGCATCGGGTTCGCCGTGCCCATCGAGAACGCGGCGTCGGCCGTGGGCCTGTCCCCGTTCTAGCGCGGCGGGAGAAGGCGGAACCGGTGGAAGCCCCCGACAGAGAGCGCGCCGCGGTCACCTCGCTGATGGAGCGGATCCTCTACGAGGTGAAGCGGGTCGTCGTCGGCCAGGACCATTTCCTCGAGCGCGTGCTCGTGGCGGTCCTGGCGCAGGGGCACCTGCTCGTGGAAGGGGTCCCGGGGCTCGCCAAGACCCTGACGGTCAAGACCCTGGCCCAGACCGTCCGGGGCACGTTCCGGCGGATCCAGTTCACCCCGGACCTCGTGCCCGCCGACCTCGTGGGCACGCGCATCTACAACCAGCGGACCGGGGAGTTCGCCACGGCGCTCGGCCCGGTGTTCGCGAACCTGTTGCTGGCCGACGAGATCAACCGGGCGCCGGCGAAGGTCCAGAGCGCGCTCCTCGAGGTGATGCAGGAGCGTCAGGTCACGATCGCCGGCGAGACCCACCGGGTGGTCGAGCCGTTCGTCGTCATGGCGACCCAGAACCCCATCGAGACCGAGGGCACCTATCCCCTCCCCGAGGCGCAGGTCGACCGGTTCATGATGAAGGTGGTCGTCGGCTACCCGAGCGAGGAGGAGGAGTTCGTCATCGTCGAGCGGATGACGGGAGCGGCGACCGCGGTCGTGCCCGTGGCCACCACCGAGCAGCTCCACCGGCTGCAGCAGGAGTGCCGGGCCGGGTACGTGGATCCCTCGGTCATCCAGTACGCCGTCCGGCTCGCCGCCGTGACACGGCACCCGGCGCGGTACGGCCTCGGCGACATGGCGCGATACGTGTCCTACGGCGCCAGCCCCCGGGCCTCCATCCATCTGATCGAGGGCGCGCGCGCGCTCGGCTACCTGCGGGGGCGGACCTACGTCCTGCCCGAGGACGTCACCGACCTGGTGCCGGACGTGCTGCGCCACCGGCTCGTGCTGTCCTACGAGGCGCTCGCCGACGGGATCACGCCCGACCAGCTGATCAACCGCATCCTGCACCACGTCCCGGCTCCCGAGAAGCCGCTGGCGGGCCATGTCAGGGTCGCCGCACCATCCTGAGCAGCTGCTGCGGCGGCTGGAGTGGACGGTGATGAAGCGCCTGGACGGGCTCCTGCAGGGCGACTACCGGACGCTGTTCCGCGGCCCGGGGCTCGACCTGGCCGACCTGCGCGAGTACCAGTATCACGACGACGTCCGGCACATCGACTGGAACGTCACCGCGCGCCTCGGCACGCCCTACGTGCGCGAGTACCACGAGGATCGCGACGTCACCGCGTGGTTCCTGCTCGACCTGACGGCGTCGATGGACTTCGGCTCGGGGCGCGCGCCCAAGCGGTCGGTGTCGGCCGACCTCGTCGCCCTCCTGGCCCGCCTGCTCACGCGCCACGGCAACCGGGTGGGCGCGTTCCTCTACGACGGCCGCCCCGGCGTGCCGATTGCCGTGATCCCGGCGCGGAGCAGCCGCCGCCACGTGCTCCAGATCCTCCACCGGCTGCTCTTCCGGCCCGTCGCCGCCCGCCCGACCGTCACGAAGCTGACCGATCTCCTGACGACGGCCGCGAAGCTCGTGCGGCGCCGCGCGCTCGTCTTCGTCGTCTCCGACTTCATGAGCGCGCCCGGATGGCCGGCGCGGCTCGGCGACCTCGCGCAGCGCCATGACGTGGTGGCGGTGCGGCTCGTGGACCCGCTGGAGGCCGAGCTGCCCGACCTGGGGCTCGTCGTCGTGCAGGACGCCGAGACCGGCGAGCAGCTGCTCGTGGACACGCACGACCGGGCGTTCCGGCGGCGGTTCGCCGGGGCGGCCGAGCGGCGGGAGACGGCGCTTCGCGCCGCCTTTCGCGAGGCGGGCGTGGACGTCCTCGAGCTGTCGACGGACGACGACCTCGTCGACGCGATCCTGCGGTTCGCCGACCTGCGCAAGCGGCGGCGCCGGCTGGCGGCCGGCGGTGCGCTACCGGACCACCTGACGGCCGGGCCCCGGGCCGGGCCGCCGCCGGGCGGGACGACGGGACGCCCGGTCCGCGCCGGCGCCCGGGGCGCGTAGCGCGCGCCGAGCCGGCCGCCATGACGTTTCTCTGGCCCGATCTCCTCTGGCTCTCCCTGGCGGCGCCCGCCCTCGTGGCGAGCTACGTCCTCCTGCTGCGCCGGCGGAAGAAGGCCGCGCTCCGGTACGCGAGCCTCGCCCTCGTGCGCGAGGCCCTGGGGCCGGGGCCGGGATTCCGGCGCCACGTGCCGCCGCTCCTGTTCCTGCTGGCGGTCGTCCTGATGCTCCTGGCGGTGGCCCGGCCGACCGCCGTCATCACCCTGCCGTCGCATCACGACATGGTCATTCTCGCCATGGACGTGTCCGGCAGCATGCGCGCCACCGACGTCCAGCCCAACCGGCTGGTCGCCGCCCAGGCGGCCGCGCGGGCGTTCGTCGCCCAGCAGCCGCGCCGGACGCGGATCGGCGTGGTCGCGTTCGCGGGCACGGCGGCGGTCGTGCAGGCGCCGACCCACAGCCGCGAGGACATCCTCGCCGCGATCGACCGGTTCCAGGTCCAGCGGGCGACGGCCATCGGCAGCGCCATCCTGGTCTCCCTCAAGCTGATCTTCGCCGACGTCGAGTTCGACCTCCGCTCGTCGGATCCGCGGCCCGACGCGCTCCGGCGCGGCACCCCCCTCGACCCGGGCGGCGGGCCGGAGCGGCCCGCCTTCCAGCCGGTCCCGCCCGGGTCCCACGAGTCCGCCGTGATCATCCTGCTGACCGACGGCCGGACGACGACGGGCCCGGATCCCGTGGCGGCGGCACGCATGGCCGCCGAGCGGGGGGTGCGCGTCTACACGGTGGGCGTCGGCACCAAGGAGGGCGGGACGCTCGCCTTCGAGGGTTGGTCGATGCGCGTGAGCCTCGACGAGGAGTCGCTCAAGGCGATCGCCGACACGACGCGCGGCGAGTACTACCATGCGGGGACCGCCCCGGACCTCCTGAAGGTCTACCAGCTCCTGAACGCCCGGGTCGTCACGGAGCGGAAGGAAACCGAGATCACGGCGCTGTTCGCCGCGGCGGCGCTGGCCTTCGCGCTCGCCGCCGCGCTCCTGTCCGTCCTCTGGTACCACCGGATCCTGTAGGGTCCGCTATCGGCTCGAGTGACGGCCCCGGAAATCAAAACTCGGGGTCTGACCCCGGCGTTTGACGTTCGGGAGAGGCGCTAGCGGCGGGCGGCTGGATCGGACGCGCCGGGCGACTGCTCCCGGGACGCCTCCGGCGCCCCGCGCGCCTCGGGCCCCGTCCCGGGACCCTCGATCCGCGGCTGTCAGCCGAGGCCGCGGCGCCAGAGGAGCACGAGCAGGCCGCCGAGCCCGAGCGCCGCGAGCGCCTGATCCCAGCTCACTCCTGGATCTCCCCCCCGTCGACCGCGCGGAGCACGGCGTCGACGAACTGGGCCTCCGGCACCGCGCCCTCGAACGAGACGCGGTCGTTGACCACGGTCTTCGGGACGGCCATGACCATGTAGCGCTGCGCCATGTCCGGGAACTCGTTCGCGGCCACGCAGTCGCCGCGGATCCACTCCGAGGCAATCGCGAGATGATGCGCCAGGCGCACGGCCCGGGGGCAGTGGGGTCAGGTGGGCGTCGAGAAGACCTGGATGTGGACGCGCTCCTTGAGGCCGGCGAGGCGCTCGAGCGTCTCGACGCCGAGCGACGGCGTCCCCGAGGACGCGGCGATCATCGAGTCGATCAGGTTCGTGAACTCATAGCCCATCGGGATGCCGAAGAAGCGGATCCCGTAGTCGCGCGCCCCCTCGACGACGATGGCCGGCACGCGGTCGACCCCGTAGGCCTCGGCCCGCTCGCGGTCGATGTGGAGGTTGAGGATCTCCACGGTCACCTGGTCCGAGCACTCGGCGACCTCCCGGACCAGCCGCTCCGTCTCGAGCGAGTACTCCGACGCCCCGAGCTGCGTCGTGAACACGACCAGCTTGACCGGCCCGGCGAGCTTCGCGAGCTCGCCCTTGACGGCCGTCCGGTCCCGCTCGGTCAGGATCGCCACGCGAGCACCTCGCCGGCCTGTCTCATGCCCGCCATTATAGGCTCGCCAGCCCGCCCGCGATGCGCCGGAGCGCCTCCGCGATCGTCTCGCGGGAGGCCGCGTAGGAGAGCCTGAGGTACCCCTCGCCGTGCTCGCCGAAGGCGGTCCCGCCCAGCACGGCGACGCCGGCCTCGTCGAGGAGGTGGGTGGCGATCTCCTTCGAGGGGCGCCCCACCGCCTTCACGTTGGGGAAGACGTAGAAGGCGCCGCGGGGGCGCAGGCAGGTCACGCCCGGGATCCGGTTGAGCCCGTCGACGATGAGGTCGCGCCGGTGACGGAACTCCTCCACCATCGTCTGCACCGGCGTGTCGTCGCCGCGGAGCGCCGCCACGCCGGCGTGCTGGATGAAGGTCGCCGTGCAGGACGCCGAGTTCGTCATCAGGCGCGTGAGGTGGTCGGCGAGCGGCTTCGGCATCACGCCGTACCCGAGGCGCCACCCGGTCATCGCGTAGGACTTCGAGAAGCCGTCCAGGATCACCGTCTGGGGCTTCATGCCCGGGAGGCTCGCGATCGACGCGAACTCGCCGTCGTAGAGGAACCGCCGGTAGATCTCGTCCGACAGCACGGGGACGCGGTAGTGCCGCGCCAGGTCGGCGATGCGCCCGACGTCGTCCGGGGCGAGCACGCCGCCCGTCGGGTTCTCGGGCGAGTTGATGATGATGAGCTTGGTCTTCCGCGAGACGCGCCGCTCGAGCTCCCCGAGGTCGAAGCCGAACGCGCTCTCCTCGAGGAGCGGGATGGGCACCGGGACGCCTCCGACGAAGTTGATGACCGACTCGTAGATGGGGAAGCCGGGGTTCGGGTACACGACCTCGTCCCCGCGGTTCGTGAGCGCCATGATGACGAAGAACATGATGGGCTTGGCCCCCGGCGTCACGACGACCTCGTCGGGCGCCACCGGGACCCCGCGGGTCTTCTCGATGTGCTCGGCGATCGCCTCCCGGAGCTCGGGCAGCCCGGCCGAGGGGCCGTAGTGCGTCGCTCCGGAGTCGAGCGCCCGCTTGGCCGCCTCGCGGATGTGGGCCGGCGTGTCGAAGTCCGGCTCGCCGATCTCGAGGTGGACGACCGACTTCCCCTGGCGCTCGAGGGCGCGCGCCCGCGCCAGCACCTCGAAGGCCGTCTCCGTGCCCAGGCGCCCCATCCGCTCCGCGATCATGGACTCGATCATGGCCGTCGCCCTCCGTCGCGCATCTTACCCCGCGGTCGCGGGGAGCCTCAAGGCCGCCGGCGCCGGCCGGCGCCACGGTGATGGTCTTGACGTTCCGTCGCCCCCGGTGCTCTTGTAGGAGCGTCACATGACCGGTCGCGCCGGCCGCCTGGTCCCGCTCCTCGCCGCCCTGGCGCTCGCCCTCGGGTGGGCAGGGTGCGCCGAGGACTACTACCGCACGGAAGCGAAGCGCGCCGCGACCACCGGCCCGCTGCTGCGCGTCGGCGTGACGTCCACCTATCCGCCGGTCATCTTCCGGCAGGAGGGGCAGTTCGCGGGGATCGAGGCGGATCTCGCCGCGTTGCTCGGGCCCCGGCTCGCCCGGACCGTCCAGTTCGTCGAGGTCCCGTGGACGGGCCAGATCGACGCGCTCCTCGCGGGCCGCACCGACATCGTCATGTCGGGCATGTCGATCACCGACGCGCGCCGGGTCCGGGTCGTCTTCAGCCAGCCCTACTTCGAGGGCGGGCTGATGGCGGCGGTTCGGGCGGACGACAAGCACCTCTACCCGTCCCCGGAGGCCGTGCTCGCCGCGCCAGTCACGGTGGGCGTGCTCGAGGGCACGACCGGCGCCGTGTTCGTGCAACGGAGCTTCCCGAACGCGCGACGGGTCGAGCTGTCACGCGCGAGCGACGGCGCGCTCGGGCTGCGCCGCCGCTCGATCGACGTCTTCGTTCACGACGCCCCGGCCATCGCCTGGCTGGTCTCGGCCAACGAGGCCGACGTGGCCCCCATCCGGCACTATCTGAACCGGGAGCAGCTCGCGTGGGCCCTGCGCCCGGCGGACACCGAGCTCCTGGGTCAGGTCAACGCGGCCCTGGCCGGCTGGAAGGCGGACGGCACGCTCGCCGGCATCCTCGGCCGGTGGCTCCCGCACCTCCAGCCCGCGCGCTGACCCCGGGCGCCGGGCGGGCGCGCTCGGGCCAGCCATGACCTCCCCTCGCCACGTCGTCGTCTGCGGCGCCGGCGTCATGGGCGCCGCGGTGGCCTACTACCTGACCCGGCGCGGCGTCAGGGTCACGGTGGTGGAGCGCACCGGCGTGGCCTGCGCCG
The DNA here is from genome assembly GCA_963812945.1 of uncultured Candidatus Rokubacteria bacterium. GTDB lineage: Bacteria > Methylomirabilota > Methylomirabilia > Rokubacteriales > DASRDR01 > DASRDR01. The sequence goes on from CAWEXD010000008.1 coordinate 3,035,329, forward strand.
CCTCCGGCAAGTCCGGCGGCTTCCTGGCGCTCGACTGGTGCGACGGCTCCCCGGTGGGTCCCCTGGCGCGGCTGAGCTTCGCGCTGCACGCCGAGCTCGGGCGCGAGGTCTCCGCCGACTACGGCTACCGGCGCATGGACACGTACATGCTGGCCGCGCGCGAGCGGGGCGCGGTGGCGGGCGGCCATCGGATCCCCGCGCCCGCGTGGATCGACGGGCCCGCCGTGGTGGCGGGGGCGCTCGGCTCACCCGAGACGACGGCCCAGATCCACCCCGCCCTGTTCACCACCGCGCTGCTCGAGGCGGCCCAGGCGCGCGGCGCCGAGCTGCGGAAAGGTGTGGTCGAGGGCGTGGCGACGCGCGGCGGCGCGGTGCGCGGCGTGGCGGTGGACGACGAGACGCTCGAGGCCGACGCGGTCGTCCTCGCCCTGGGCCCGTGGACGGGCCGCGTCCGGGGTCTCGCGCTGCCGCGCATCCAGGGGCTCAAGGGCTACAGCGTGACGCTCGCCGCGGCGGGCGTGCCCGCCCACGCCCTGTTCATGGACTACCGCACCGCCGACGGCCGCGTCCTCGAGCCGGAGATCATCCCGCGGCCCGACGGCACCGTCTACGTCTGCGGGATGGCCGACCGGCAGGCGCTCCCGGAGTCCGCCGAGGGCGTCCTGGTGAGCGAGTCCGGCTGCGCCACGCTGGCCCGCGCCGCCGGGCGCGTGTCCGCCGCGCTGGCCGCCGCGCCCGTCGAGCTCCGGCAGGCCTGCTACCGCCCGGTCACCGACGACGGCATCCCGCTGATCGGGCGCGTCCCCGGCGCGGCGGGCGCCTACGTCGCGACCGGCCACGGCCCGTGGGGCATGCTGAACGCGCCGGGCACCGGCCTGGCGCTGGCCGAGCTGATCGTGGACGGTCGAGCCCGCTCGCTGGACCTCGGACCCTTCGACCCGGCGCGGCTGCCGGGCGCGCCCGGACTTCGCTAGCTCCAGGCTCGGATGCGGCGCCGGTCACACGCGCTGGCGAGCCTCGGCGCCGACCTCAGGATCGCGGCGAAGCTGGTCTCGCCGCTCACCGCGTTCCTCCGGCATCCCCTCACGCTCGAGGACGCGCGCGCGGAACTGGCGCGCCGGCGGGGTCGACGTGAACGGGACTTCCTCGCGCTGATGCGGGGGGCCGTCTACGACAACCCCGCCAGCGTCTACCGCCACCTCCTGCAGCACGCCGGCTGCGAGCACGGGGACCTCGAGCGGCTCGTGGGCCAGGACGGCGTGGAGGGCGCCCTCCGACGGCTCCGACGCGTCGGCGTCTACCTCACGGTGGACGAGGCCAAGGGACGGCGTCCGGTCGTGCGGGGAAGCCTGGCGGTGCCGTGGAGCGCGGACGCCCTCTCGAACCCCCTGGCGGCACGCCACGTGCCCGTGGCGACCAGCGGGAGCCGCGGGGCGCGAACTCCGCTGCTGATGGACCTCGCGTTCATCCGCGACCACGGCGTGAACATCTGTCTCGCCATCCACGCGTGGGGCGGCGACGGGTGGGTCAAGGCGGTCTGGGCGGTCCCCGGCGGCGCGGCGATGTATCGGATGCTCAAGCTCAGCAGCTTCGGCGCCCGCGTGGCACGCTGGTTCACCCAGGTCGACCCGGCCGACCCCGACCTGCATCCGCGATACCGCTGGAGCCACCGCCTCGTTCGCTGGGCGAGCCTCGCCGCGGGCGCGCCGCTGCCGGGCCCCGTGCTCGCATCGCTCGAGGATCCCCTGCCCGTCGCGCGCTGGGCTGCGGACGTGGTCCGCCGCGGCGAAACGCCGTGGATCCGAACGCTCCCCAGCTCCGCGGTGCGCGCCTGTCAGGCCGCCCGCGAGGCGGGCATCGACCTCACCGGGGCCCGCTTCACCGTGTCGGGGGAGCCCGTCACCGAGGCCAAGCTCGAGACGATCCGACGGAGCGGCGCCGTCGCCTGGCCGAGGTACGGGGCCATGGAGACCGGCCCGATGGCATGGGCATGCCTGGCGCCCGACCGGTCCGACGACATGCACTTCTTCCACGACCTCCACGCGCTGGTGCAGCCGGAGGGCGACCGCGCGCTGTTCGTCACCTCGCTCCGCCGCGCGGCCCCGCTCCTCATGCTGAACCTCTCGATGGGGGACCAGGCCACGCTCGGCCCGCGAGCGTGCGGCTGCCCGCTCGAAGAGCTGGGCTGGACCACGCACCTCTCCGGCGTCCACAGCCGGGAGAAGCTGACGGCGGCCGGGATGACCTTCTACGACACCGACGTCGTCCGGATTCTCGAGGAGGTGCTTCCCGGCCGGTTCGGCGGCGGGCCCACGGACTATCAGCTCGTCGAGGACGAGGCCGCGTCCGGCGAGCCGGTCGTGCGGCTCCTCGTCCACCCGACGGTCGGGGTCCTCGACCCCGCCCGCATCGCCGAAGCGTTCCTCGCCGCCCTGGGCGGAGGCTCGGGGGCCGAGCGCATCATGGGCACGGTGTGGCGGGACGCGAAGCTCCTCCAGGTGGAGCGGCGGCCGCCCCTGACCGGAGCCTCCGGGAAGGTCCTGCACCTCCACGTCGCGCGCGGTCGGACGTGACCGGCCGCGGCCCCGGTCGACCCGCGCCGCGCTCCCGCGATGCCCGCCGGCCCTACGGGACGGCGCGGGCGGGGAGCGGAACCGCGCGCAGACGACGGCCCTGCCACCACCAGACCAGGAGCGCCACGAGCGCGCCGGGGATGAACACCCAGTAGACGGCCGGCCGGGCCGGATTGGGCAGCTTCAGCTCCGCGATCGTGGCGCCCTGGTCGAGCCCGAGCTTCCGGGCGAGGCTGCCGAACTTCACGGCGGCGACCTGGATGTCCTCTCCCTGGGGCACGAGCGTCACGCCCGCATTGCGGATCCGCTCCCGGCCGTCCCGCCCCGGCCCCATGGGGAGCGCGACCACCTTCCGGATCTGCTCGCCCTCGATGTTCTCCGCCTTGATCCCCAGCACCAGGAGCTGGTCGGGCGCCAGGGCGTCGGCGACGCGGTAGATCTCCTTCGCGGGCGCCGTCACGTACTCCGGCTGGATGTAGTCGATCACCCAGTCGGGCCGGAAGAAGAGGAAGGTCGCCAGCAGCAGGAGCGCGATCTCGAGGATGTTGCAACGGGTCCGGAACCAGACCATCGTCGCCGCCGCGAAGAGGAGCGCCGCCACCGTCGCGGTGATGGCGACCAGCGCCACCTCCCACCACGAGTGGACGCCGATGAGCAGGAGCTGCGGGTTGAAGACGAAGACGAACGGCAGCACGGCGGTACGGAAGCTGTACCACGTGGCCTGCCAGCCCGTGGCATTGGGGTCGTCGCCGGAGATGGCCGCGGCCGCGTAGGAGGCGAGCCCCACGGGCGGCGTGACGTCCGCCATGATCCCGAAGTAGAAGACGAAGAGGTGCACGGCGATGAGCGGGATGACCAGCCCGGACTGCGCGCCCAGCTCGACGATCACCGGCGCCATGATCGTGGCGACCAGGATGTAGTTCGCGGTGGTCGGCACCCCCGCCCCGATCAGGAGGCAGATGAGCGCCGTGAAGAACAGCATCACCAGCACGTTCCCCCCCGACACGTACTCCACGAACTCGGTCATCATGAAGCCCATGCCGGTGAGCGTGATCGCGCCCACGATGAGACCCGCGCTGGCGGTCGCCACGCCGATGCCGATCATGTTGCGCGCTCCCAGGACGAGCCCCTTCCAGAGGTCGCCGAGCCCACGCCGGAGCGCCGCGCCGATCTCGCCCTGCCGCCGCAGCAGCGCGAGGAGCGGGGGCTGCAGCACCACCGTGGCGATCACGGTGACGGTGGCCCAGAAGGCCGAGAGTCCGGGCGACAGCTCCTCGACCATGAGGCACCAGAGGAGCACCACCAGGGGGACCAGGAAGTGGAATCCCGCGCGCACGGTGGGCCACAGCTCCGGCAGCCGGATGACCGGCGCCTTCGGGTCGTCCACCGGCAGGTCCGGAAAGCGCGCCGAGTAGGCCAGGAGCGCGAGGTAGCCGCCGGCCGTCAGGATCATCAGGACCCAGCCGGCCGACGGCCCGAAAAGCCGCTGCACGCCGGTCACCCCGTAATAGATGACCGCGACAGCGGCGAGGGTGCCCGCGATACCCAAGGCGCCCTCGATCAATCGCTGGTGCGGCCGCGACGGAACGCCGCGCGGGATCGGCTGCATGCCGTACTTGAGCGCCTCCAGGTGGACGATGTAGAAGAGCGCCACGTACGAGATGACGGCCGGCAGCGCGGCGTGCTTGATGACCTCCGAGTACGGAATGCCGACGTACTCGACCATGAGGAAGGCCGCGGCCCCCATCACCGGCGGCATGATCTGCCCGTTGATGGACGAGGCGGCCTCGATGGCGCCCGCCTTCACGCCGGAGTAGCCGGTCCGCTTCATCAGCGGGATCGTGAAGATGCCGCCGGAGACGACGTTCGACACCGAGGAGCCGGAGACCACGCCGTTCAGCGCCGAGGACACGACCGCCACCTTGGCCGGTCCGCCCCGGAGGTGGCCGAGGAGCGCGATCGAGACCTGCATCATGTAGTTGCCGGCGCCCGCGATGTCGAGGAGCGTCCCGAACAGCACGAACAGGAAGATGAACTGGACCGAGACCCCGAGCGCGACGCCGTAGACGCCCTCGGTGGTGAGCCACATGTGCGAGACCATGCGCGACAGGCTCGCGCCCTTGTGCTGGATCACCTCCGGCATGTAGGGGCCGGCGAAGATGAAGGCGAGGAAGACCCCGGTGGTGATGAGCATCGCGGTGCCCATCGCGCGCCGCGTGGCCTCCAGCATGATCGCGATCCCGACCAGGCCCACCACCATGTCCAGCGTGGTCGGCTGGCCCGGCCGCTGGGCGAGCTGGTTGTAGAACAGGTAGAGGTAGGCGCCGCAGAAGGCGCCGATCGTCGCCAGCCCCCAGTCCGCCCAGGACACCGTCTGGCGCGACGAGGACCGGAATGCCGGGAACACCGCGAAGGCCAGGAATATCGAGATCGCGAGGTGGATCGCGCGCGCCTCGGTGTCGTTGAAGACGCCGAACCGCAGGATGAACGGGAGCGGCGAGGCGTACCAGAGCTGGAAGAGCGACCAGCCCCCGCAGAGGACGGCGAGGAACTGCCCGACCCGGCCGGCCGGGTCGCGGCCGCCGATGTCGGCTTCCTTGACGAGCTGCTCGAGCTGCTGGCTCGTGTACGCCTTCGGCGTCTCAGCCGCCATGTCCCCTCCTCAAGCGAGACGGGCGGAAGGCCCACGCCTTCCGCCCGTCCATCGAGCGCCGCCGGGAGCGGGGTCAGCCTACTTCAGCCAGCCCTTCTCCTTGTAGTACTTGATGGCCCCGTCGTGAAGCGGGGCCGAGAGCCCGTTCGTGATCATCTCCTCCGCCTTCAGCACGGCCAGGGCCGGGTGGAGCTTCTTGAACTCGTCGAAGTTCTCGAAGACCGCCTTGACCACCGCGTACACGGTGTCGGCCGGCACCTTCGACGAGGAGACGAAGGTCGCGAGGACCCCGAAGGTCTGCGTGGGCTCGGGGTTCGCCGGGTACAGGCCGCCCGGAATCGTGGCGGCCGCGTAGTAGGGCCGCTCCTTGACCAGCTTGTCGACCGCGGGCCCGGTCAGGGAGACGAGCCTCGCGCCGCAGCTCGTGGTCGGATCCTGGATGTTGGCCGACGGGTGGCCCACCCCGTAGAAGAAGCCGTCGATCTTGCCGTCGCAGAGGGCGGGGCCGTGCTCGTCCGCCTTGAGCTCGGAGGCGAGCGCGAAGTCCGAGAGCTTCCACCCCATCGCGGCGAGCAGCTCCTCCATCGACGCGCGCGTCCCGGAGCCGGGATTGCCGACGTTGAACCGCTTCCCCTTGAAGTCGGCGAACGACTTCACGCCGAGCTCCTTCCGGGCGAGCACCGTGAACGGCTCCGGGTGCAGCGAGAAGACCGCGCGGAGATCGCCGTAGGCGCCCGCGTCCTTGAACTGCGCGAGGCCCTTGGCGGCGTTGTAGTGCACGTCGGACTGGGCCACGCCCATGTCCAGCTCGCCGGCCTTGATGGTGTTGATGTTGAACACCGACCCGCCGGTCGACTCGACCGAGCACCGGATGCCGTGGGTCTTCCGGTCCTTGTTGACGAGCCGGCAGATGGCGCCGCCCGCGGCGTAGTACACGCCCGTGACGCCGCCGGTGCCGATCGTGATGAACTTCTGCTGCGCGGAGGCCTCCGGGACGAACGCGCAGAGGGCGCCCACCGCGACGGCGACGCACCAGGCTGTCAGTGTCCTCATGTTTGCTTCCCTCCTCGGGTAGTGAACCGTCTCCGACGGGGCGACCAGCGGAGCGGGTGGTGATTTCCCTGGCCCGGGACACCCCGAGGACGGAGCGGCCGCGGTCCGGTCGTTGCCAAATGGTAACACCGTCGTCCAGCGCCGCAAGCCCGCGCGGCTAGAACCGGAGGGTCGCGAGGACGATCGCGGTCGCCTGGACGTTGTTCACGGCGTGGGCCAGGATCCCGGGCAGGAGGCTCCGGGTCCGCTCGTAGGCGACCGCCCACAAGACCCCGCTCATCGCCACCGAGGCGAAGCCGATCACGCCGTAGCCGTGCGCGAGGGCGAAGAACCCCGCGCTGACGGCCGTCGCCGGCCAGGGCCCGAGCCGGAGCCGGAGCGTCCCGTACAGCACGCCGCGGAAGAGGAGCTCCTCGAGGACGGGAGCCAGGAGGCAGCTGTCCAGGACGTCCACGGCCACCTCGCCGCGCGTGCCCCACAGGAGCCGCTCCTGGAAGCCGTCGGTCCAGTGGGAGTCGAGCCCGAGGCGCCCGCCCACGAGCTCGAGCAGGACGTCGCCGACCGTGGACAGGCCGACGAGCGCGAGGGTGGCCTGCGCCAGGACGGGGAGCCCGCCCTGAGGGAGGCGAAGCCCGAACGTCCCGGCGAGGGTCCATCCCGAGCGGCGGCAGTACCAGACGAGGTATCCGAAGAGCGGGACCGCGGACAGCACGGCGATCCAGAGCCGACCCCACGGGGTGTCCGGCACGAACGGCCACAGGAAGGCGACCCCCACCAGCCCGACGGCGCCGCGCGCGAAGAGCCCGACCCCGTCCGGGGAGGTCCAGAGTGGCGGGATCGGGGCCGCGCCCACGCGGGTGGCGCGCCAGCCGGGGGCCCGGGCGAGGGCGACGACCGACGCCCCGCCGAGGAGGACGAGCAGCGTCTCGACGCCCAGGATCGCGCGGAGGCGCCAGAGGAGCCGGGTCCCGCGCGCGAGGATGTCCCGCTCCGCCTGCGTGGCCTGCGCGGGATCGTCGAGGCCCGTCGCCAGCCGGACCACGAGGCGGTCGGCGAACCAGCCGGCCCCGAGGTCCCGCCGGATGCCGGCGATGGCCGTCCGCCGCGCGCCGTCCGGCACGGGCTCGGGGCCGTACGCCGCGTGCGCCAAGGCGGCGAGGCGCCGCGCCCCGTCGTCCGCCGGCACGAAGGTGGCGAGCGCTTCCTGGACCGACTCCGTCCGGCTGTCCTCCGCGAGGAGGACGATGCGGTGGAGCTCGGCCAGAGGAGAGCTCTCCTCGCGCACCAGCTCCTCGTACTGGTCGATCGCCGCGGCTCGCCCCTCGGCGTCAGAGGCAAGGGCGAAGGCGATCAGCAGGCGCTCGGGGCCGGGGGCCGTCCAGAGGGCCGCGCGCAGGTCCATCTCGCGGCTGACGACGCGCTCGAGCGACCGCTCCGGCTGCTCCAGCGTGTCCAGCCCGTGCGCGGGCCAGAACAGGAGACCCGCCAGGACGCCCAGGAGCGCGAGGGCGACGCCCGTCACCCACCGGTTGAATCGGGGCGACCTGTCGCCGGGCTCGACCGGCGCCTCTCCCCCGGGCTCGACGGACATGCAGCGGCAGTATAGCGCGGAGGGATGACCCGGCGCCGCGCGGCTGCCCTTCTCTCGGCGAACCGCCGGCAGTACGATGCGGCCATGTGGCCAGGGCGCCCGGGTCGACATCGCGTGCTGGCCCTGTCGCTCCTCGGGGCACTCGCCGCCGGGGGCGCGGGCCCCCGCCTGGCGGGCGCCTTCGACCTCCAGGGGCACCGCGGCGCCCGCGGCCTCGCTCCGGAGAACACCCTCGCCGCGTTCCGGAAGGCGCTCGAGATCGGCGTCTCGACGCTCGAGCTCGATCTCGCGATGACCCGGGACGGCGTGCTGGTGGTGTCCCACGATCCGGTGCTCAATCCCGATGTCGTGCGCGGGCCCGACGGCCGGTGGCTCGCCCCGCCGGGGCCTGCGATCAACACGCTCACGCTCGCCGAGCTCCGGCGCTTCGACGTGGGGCGCCTCGATCCCCGGAGCCGGTACGCCCAGCAGTGGCCCCAGCAGACACCCGTCGACGGCGAGCGCATCCCCACGCTCGCGGAGGTCGTCGCGCTCGCGAGGGCGTCCGGCCGGAGCGTGCGGCTGAACGCCGAGACCAAGGTCCGGCCCGACCGGCCGGCGGACGCGCCGCCCCCGGAGGTGTTCGCGAAGGCCGTCGTCGACTTCTGGCGGGCGGAGCGCATCGAGGCGATCGCCAGCGTGCAGTCGTTCGACTGGCGGACGCTCGGCGAGGTCCGGCGGCTCGACCCGGCGATCCGCACGGTGTGCCTGACCATCCAGCAGGCGAGCTTCGACAACGTCCAGCGGGGCCGGCCCGGCCCCTCGCCCTGGACGGCCGGCCTCGACGTCGACGACGACGGCGGCTCGGTGCCGCGGCTGGTGAAGCGGGCCGGCTGCCAGGTCTGGTCGCCCCTCTTCCGGGAGCTGACGCCCGAGACGGTGCGCGAGGCCACGGCGCTCGGCCTCGAGGTGGTCCCCTGGACCGTCAACGACACGGCCGACATGGCCCGCCTGATCGACGCCGGCGTGCACGGGATGATCACCGACTACCCGGACCGCCTGCGCCAGGTCATGGCGGACCGGAACCTGCCGCTCCCGTAGCGGTCACGCCATGGGGCTGGGGCCGGGGCCGGAGCGGCTGGACGTGAGCGATCCCCGGGCGGACGCGCGCCCCGTCCCCGAGGCGGCGCGGCGGCTCCTCGAGGAGACCGAGCTGGTCGACCTCCACATCCACGTCGGCGCCGCGGTGGCGCCGCACGTGCTCTGGGAGATCGCCCACGACCACGGGTTCAAGCTGCCCGTGCGGACCTACCCGGCGTTCCAGGATCTCGTCTACGCCGACCCGGACCGCGTCACGTCGCTGGACGGCTACCTCGACATCCTCCACCGATGGACCGAGCGCATCCAGTCGTCGCCCGCGGCCATCGAGCGCTCGGTCTACTCGATCATCGGGAAGGAGTACCGCTCCTCGCGCGTCTCGACGATCGAGCTCCGCTTCAACCCCATGAAGCGGAACCTGGGCGGCGAGCGCGATCTCGACCACATCATCACCGCCGCCCTCCACGGGATGGAGCGCGCCTGCCTGGCGTACGGCGTCCGCGCCGGGCTGATCTTCTGCCTCGCCCGCGAGTTCGACTACGCGCTGAACGACATCATCGTCCGGAAGGCCGAGCGCTACCGCGACCGCGGCGTGGTCGGCATCGACCTCGCGGGCCCCGAGCAGCACACCCTCGAGTTCGGCGGCGACGTCGACCGGTACCGCGACCTCTTCGCGCGGGCGCGCGCGGCCGGCCTCGGCACGACCATCCACACCGGGGAGACCTCGCACACGGGGGCGGACGGCGTCGTCGCCGTCCTGGAGAAGCTCCAGCCGGACCGCATCGGCCACGGGATCGCCGCGGCACGCAACGAGGAGCTGCTGAAGCGCCTCGCGGACCGCGGCACGGTGCTCGAGCTCTGCCCCTCGTCGAACCTCCGGACGCACGCCGTCTCCGGCTGGGAGGAGCTGCGCGAGGTCTACCAGCGCCTCCGGGACGCCGGGGTCAGGACCACCATCAACACCGACGGCACGTACCTCCTGGGAACGACGCTCCGCCGCGAGTTCGAGCTGCTCCTCGCCCACCGGGTCCTGGACATCGACCACGTCCTGCGCTCGATCGAGACCGCGCGACAGGCGACCTTCGTCCGGTAGGCGGGCCGGCCTCCTCTAGGTCGCCCGGGAGGCCGCTCGGCCTCCGCGGGACCCTGCGCCTGGCTCCTCGGGCCAGGAAGCGGTTTTCTTTGACCGCTCCGCGAGGCCCGTGTTACGTACTCGGCCGTGCCGCGGCGATGTCGCGCCCTTGCCGAGTCCTCGGGGGGTACGGGTGTGACCCGCCAGTGAGGCATCTCCCCTTTTGACCGACCGCCTCTCGCTGCTCGTCGTCTGCCATTCCATGGTGGGAGGAGGGGCCCAGCGGGCCGTGACGATACTGCTGGGGTCCCTGGACCGGACGCGGTTTCAGCCCACCCTGGCCCTGTTCGAGCGGCGAGGGGCTTTTCTGGCGGCGATCCCTCCGGACGTGCCCATCGTCGATCTCGGGGGAGGGAGGCGGCTGCTCCTGGGCTGGGGGGCGCTCCGGCTGGCGCTCGCGATCCGGAAGATGCGGCCGGCCCTCGTCCTCGCGGTGATGCGAATCCCGTGTCTCGCGGCGGCGGCGTGCGGAGAGCTCTTTCCGGATACGTCGGTCGTGCTCTGGGCTCAAGGGCATGTGGAGCGGGCGATCGCCGAGCGCGGTCGCCCCTACCGGGCCCTGGTCTCTCCCCTGGTACGTCGCCTCTACCCGCGGGCGCGCGCCGTCATCGCGGTCTCGAGAGGCGTGCGGGACAACCTCGTCCAGGCCTTCGGAATGCGCGCGGAGCGCGTCCAGGTGATCCCGAACGCCCTCCAGATCGAGCAGGTGCGGACGCTCGCCGCGCAGGAACCCCCACTGCGCCTCGGCTGGAAGGTCCCGACCGTGGTGGCCGTGGGACGCCTGGTCCCGCAGAAAGGCTTCGCGTACCTCCTCGACGCGTTCGCCCGGCTCGGAGCACGGCCGTGCCAGCTGCTGATCCTCGGTGACGGGCCCGAGCGGACGGCGCTCTGGCGACAGGCACAGACCCTGGGCATTCAGAACCGGGTCGTGCTGGCAGGGTTCCAGCCCAATCCGTTTGCCGCCATGGCACGGAGCGCCGTGTTCGTGCTGTCGTCCCTGTGGGAGGGATTTCCGTTCGTGCTCATGGAGGCCATGGCCTGCGGCGTGCCCGTCGTCAGCACGGACTGCCCGTCCGGCCCGGCCGAGCTCGTCACCGACGGCGAGAACGGCCTCCTCGTGCCCCCGGCGGATCCCGCGGCGCTCGCCCTCGCGATGGACCGGCTCCTGGCCGACCCGGCGCGCGCGAGGTCGATGGCGCAGGCGGCCCTCGAGGGCCTCGACGCCTACCGCTCGGGGCGCGTGATCCCGCGATACGAGGACGCGCTCGAAGCGATCGCGCGATCTCGATGAACGCCATCTCCCTCGCCTTCGGTCTCGCCCGGTTCGGATGGGGGGTCCGGCGGTTCTGCCGGGAGACCGTCAGCATCGAGGCCGCGCGCGCGGCCATCCGGAGGCGCATCCGCGACCGTGACCGAACCTTTCTCGAGCTCGTGCGCCGCGTCTCTCTGCCGGGGCCGCGCAACCCCTATGGGCAGCTCTTCCGGGCCGCCCGCTGCGAGCCGGGCGACGTCGACCGCCTGGTCGCCCAGGAGGGTGTCGAGGGCGCGCTCGCCGCGCTTCGACAGGCCGGCGTGTACGTCAGCTTCGACGAGTTCAAGGGGCTCCGGCCCGCGGTGCGGGGAGACGAGACCTTCCAGTTCGACGCCGGCGACTTCGACAACCCGCTGGTCCGGGCGCACTTCATGACCACGTCCGGCGGTACCCGGGCCCGCCCCACACGCATCGTCATCGACCTCGATCACATTGCCGAGAGCGCCTCAGACTGGGCGCTCTGGTTCTCGGCCCACGGATGGCTCGATCGGCCCGTCGTGTTCCTGACGCCGGAGTTCCCCGGGATCGTCAGTCGCCAGCTGCGCAGCGCCAAGCTGGGCAAGCCGTATGCGCGCTGGTTCGTCACGGGCGGGGGCGGCACGCTACGGTATCGGCTGGTGTCGACGTACCTCCAGGCCCTGAGCCGGCGCGCGTCGGGCGCGCCTCGGCCGGAGCGCGTTTCGCTGCTGACGGACGGCCGGCGGATCGGCGAGGAGCTGGCGCGGATGGCCGCGGTGGGAAAGCCGCCGTGTGTGGTCGCCTCGCCCGCCACCGCGGCGCGCTTGTGCGGGACGGTGGCGGAGACCGGCGGATCCCTGTCGGGCGTGACCTTCCTGCTGGGAGGGGAGCCCTACACGGACGCGCGCAAGCGCGCGCTCGAGGCGGCCGGCGCCAGCGGCGTCCCGAACTACGGCTCCGCCGAGACGGGTCCACTGGGCGCCCAGTGCCCCGTGCCGTGCGCGACCGATGACGTGCACGTGTACCGGGACGCGTTCGCCGTCATCGCCGCCTCGCATACGCATGCCGGCGCCGCCGAGGAAGGCGCGATCCTCGTGACCGGGCTCCGGCGGGCGGGTCCCAAGGTCCTGCTGAACGTGGAGATCGGGGACACCGCGCGCGTCGCGCGCCGCACCTGCGGCTGTGCGTTCGACGACATGGAGTGCACCACGCACCTGTGGTCGATTCGAAGCTCGGACAAGCTCACCGGCGACGGCGTGACTTTCCTCGTGGCCGATCTGCTGCCGCTGCTCGAGGACGAGCTGCCGAGGCGGTTCGGGGGAGCGGCCGGCCACTACCAGATCGTCGAGACCCAGGACTCGCACGGGCTGCCTCGCTACGAGCTGCTCGTGAGCCCCGAGGTGGGCACCGTCGACGAGCGCGCCGTGGTGAATACGCTGCTGGACGTTCTGAGCGCGCGCCGGCCCGCCTACGGCTTCATGGCGGAGCAGTGGCGTCAGGGAGGGCTTCTGACCGTACGGCGCGAGCGTCCCCAGCCCACGGCCCGCGGCAAGGTTCCGGCCTATCGTCGTCTCCCATGGCGCTGAGCATCCTCTACGTCGGGCTGCTGCCTCCCCACGAGGGCGGCGCTTCGCTGTCCAGCTTCGAGATACTCGCCGGGCTCGCCGCCCGGGGCCACACCGTCCACGCCGTCGCCCCGATAACGCCCGCGATGACGGCGCGGGAGGCGGCGTTCGCGCGCGCGTGGCCCGGCATTTCGGCGGTGCGCTACCCGATCCCCGAGATTCCCTCGACACCCGACGAGCCGGACCCGGAGTGGTATCGAGCGGCTCAGACCGCGCACCTCGACCGTGTCCTGCCGGCGGCAATCCGCCGCCTCCACCCGGGTGCCATCCTGATCGGGCGCGAAAGCTTTGCCCCGTACGTGGCGGACGTCGCGCGGGCCAGTGGCATCCCGGTCGTTCAGCGGCTGGCGGGCGCAGGAACCAACGGTCTCCTCGGCGGGCGGTTCCCCGAGCCACTCGCGAGTCAGATGCGGGCCGCCCTCCGCCAGGCTCAGGCGCGCGTGAGCCCGGGCCGTGAGCTCGCCCTTGCAGCGGAACGGCTGGACATCGGCGACGTCCTCCTCATTCGCACGGGGGTGGACCTCGATCGCTTTCAGCCCCGCGAGAAGGATCCGGCGCTGTTGCGGGAGCTCGACATCACGCGGGAGAGCGTCGTCGTCGCTCACATGTCCAATCTCAAGGCGCTCAAGCGTCCCCTGGACCTGGTCCGCGCCGCCGCTCAGACGATGGGCAGAGAGGCGCGTCTCGTGTTCCTCGTCGTGGGAGACGGGGCGCTCAGAGGGGCGATGGAGGCTGCGTCCCGGGAGGCCGGGATCGCCGGGCACTTCCGATTCGTCGGCTGGCGCTCCTACGACGAGATGCCGCGCTACTTCAACCTCGCGGACATGGTCGCCATGCCGTCGAAGAGCGAGGGGCTCGCGCGCGCATACCTCGAGACACAAGCCTGCGGCCGTGTGCTCATCGCGAGCGACATCGCCCCGGCGCGCGAGGTCGTGCGGCACGGGGAGACCGGCCTGCTGTTCCCGGGGGAGGACCCCGGGCGGCTGAGCGACCTGATCCTGATGGCCGCGCGCGATCCCGCGCTGCGCCGAGCGATCGGGGCGCGGGCCCGTCGGCAGGCGCAGACTCGCTCGGTCGCCGACACGGTCGCGGGCTACGAGGCGGTTCTGACCGACGTCGCCGAGGGGCGCGTCCCCGTCGCGACGACACTCGCATGAGCCGGGGGGCGGCAGCGGACGCTGCCCCGCCCGGTCAATGGCCTCCCGTCTTCGTGCTCGGGAAGGGGCGCAACGCCGTGGCCGCCGTCCGGAGCCTGGGCCGCCGCGGCCTGAGCGTCACCCTCGTCAATGCGGACCCCGCGGACCCGGCCCGGGCGTCCCGGTTCTGCGACGCGCTGACCTCGCCCGACCCGGCCACGAACCCGGAAGCGTTCGTGGATTTCCTGTGCGGGCTCGCCCCCCGCCTGGGCCCCCGGCCGGTGCTGCTCCCGACGGGCGATCTCGAGGTCACGGCGGTGTCCGAGCACCGCGAGCGTCTCCTCGGCCTGTTTGCCTTCGCGATGCCCGACCGCGAGCTCGTACGGGCGCTCGTGCGCAAGGACGCGTTTGTCGATCTCGCGGCGCGGCACGGTCTGCCCGTCCCGCGCACCTGGGTCGTCCGGGGACCCCACGAGCTGGAGGCCGTCCTGCCCGCCGTCCCGTTCCCCTGCGTCGTCAAGCCCGGATACTCGCCGGCCTGGCGGCGGATCCGCTTCCGGGACCCCCTTCCCCCCGGCCAGCACGGTCGGATGAAGCGTCTCGAGCTTCATACGCCCGCGGAGCTTCGCGCCGCATACGCGCAGGCCGCGGAGGCGGATCCGGTCGTGGTGGTCCAGGAACGCGTCGAGGGCGGCGACGACTGCCTCCAGGACGTCTACGCCTACGTCGATGCGCTCGGAGAGGTCCGAGCGACCTACGTCGTCCGCAAGCGTCGCACCTGGCCCGTCGATGGCAACGGCGGCGGCTCCTGCGTGGAGAGTGCCTCCAACCCGGACCTCGAGCGAACGGCGGTCACGTTCCTCCAGGCCGTCGGGTACCGCGGGAGCGCCGCCGTCTGCTTCAAGCGCAGCGGCCGCGACGGCCGCTTCCACGTCATCGAGGTCAACGCCCGCCTGGCCCTGCACCACGCCCTGGCCAGCCGCGAGGGCGCAGACTTCACGTGGCTGACGTATCTCGATGCCGCCGGGCAGCCGATCCCCACCGTGTCACGCCGCTCGACCGGGGCGCGGTGGGTGGCCTTTCCGGACGACTTCTGGGCGTTTCGCGCGTACCGGGCGCGCGGAGCCCTCGGCGTGACACGATGGATCGCCTCGCTTCGGGGCCCGAGGGTCGGCGCATACTACGCCCCCGACGACCCGCGCCCGGGCATCGCGTCCGCGACTCGCGCCGTCCCCTGGCTGGCACGGGTGCACGCGGCCGGTGTCCGCGCCAGCGGCGGGCTCCGCGCCCTCGTCGGCCGCGGCCTGTGGGCCTGCGGCGCCGTGGCGTGGCTTCGACGCCAACGGGCCCGACGGGCCGCGGGCCCGATGATCCTGCGGTACCACAGCATCGGCGGACATCGATGGCTCCGTCCCCAGCTCGTCGTCTCTCCCGAGCATTTCGGCGCGCAGGTGCGCTACTTGCGCCGCTGCTATCGAGTCTTGCCCCTCGATGCCATCGTGGAGGCGTTCAGACGGGGGCGGCCGGTCCCGCCCGGAACCGTCGCGATCACGTTCGACGACGGCTACCGCGACAACCACCACACCGCGTGGCCGATCCTTCGCCGGGAGCGCTGCCCGGCGACCGTCTTCGTGATCGTGGAGCCGCTGGAGACCGGCAGCGTGCCGTGGCCGCAGCGCCTCTTCTGGTGGCTCCGCCATACGGGGCGGACGTCCTTCGAATGCGCGCTCGGCGGGCCGGATGACGGCAACACCGCGGCCCGCCGCTTCGACCTGTCGACTCCGTCCGCGCGAGAGGCCACGTATCGAGCTCTCAAGGCCGCGCTGGGCGGACTGGATCGAGAGGCGCGGGAGGTCGGGCTCGGGCGCGTGGCTCGAGCCCTCGGTGTCGATCCGGCGGAGTCGCCGGGCGAGTGGGAAGGAATGCTTCGGTGGGAGGAGGTGCGCGACCTCGCGGCCGACGGCCTGGCCATCGGCAGCCACACCATGACGCACGCCAGTCTGGCGACCCTCGATCCCGACCAACTGGCGTGGGAGCTCGAGACGTCGCGCCAGGTGCTCGAGACGCGCCTCGGACGGCGCGTGGCCCTCCTCGCCTATCCCTTCGGCAAGCCCGGCGACGTCAGCGAAGCAACCGCCACGGCGGCACGTGCCGCCGGCTACTCCGCGGCGGTCACCACGGTCGATGGCGTGGACCAGTGCCCGGTCGATCCCTTCCTGCTGCGACGGATCCTGGCGCCGAACGAGCCGCTCTGGCGTTTCGCGTTCCGCCTGCTCTCCGCGCAGGCGCCGTCGCGGCTCGCGAGCTGGGTTCTCGGAGAGCGCCCCGTTCCCGCCGAGACGCGCGGCACCTGACGATCCTCGCGCGCCAGAGGGCGCCGCCGGCGCCGGAGGAGGTTGCCGCCCCCGGGGAACCGTGCCACCCTGGCTCCCGGCCGAATCCCGCACGAGAAGCGGATGACAACCGCCGGAGCCCGGCCCGTCGGCCGCCGGGCCCGCCGCCAGCCACGCTGCCAGCCAGGATGGAGGAGCACGTGAAGCGCCAGATCATCAGCACCGACAAGGGTCCCCGCACCGGTCTCCCCTACTCCCAGGCGGTCCGCCACGGGGATCTCGTCTTCGTGGCCGGGCAGGTCGCGCTCGACCCGGCCACCGGGCAGGTGGTGGCGGGCGACATCCGCCCCCAGACCCGGCAGGTCCTCGAGAACATCGAGGCGATCCTGCGCGCGGCGGGCACCTCGCTCGCGCACGCGGTCGAGTGTCTGTGTCTCCTCAGCAACATCGGCGACTTCGCCGCGTTCAACGAGGTCTACAAGGGGTTCTTCCCGAAGGACCCGCCGGCGCGGACGACCGTCCAGGCCGTGCTGCCCCGGCCCGGCCTCCTGGTGGAGATCCGGACGGTGGCGGCGATGCCGCCCCGCGCGGCCAAGCGAGCCGCGAAGCCGGCCCGCCGCGCTCCGGACAAGCGCCGCCGCCGGTAGGCCGCTCCCGCTCGCCCGAGAACGGCGCGCCCGGATGGCTGTCGCCCGAGGCTCCCGGCTCGACCGGCCCGTCGCGCTCCGCCTGGACCTCCGCCTGCGGCGCTCCGCTACCGGCTCCGGCTCGACCCGGCCGAGATCGCGGCGCTCTGCGGCGCGCTCTGCCCCGGCGACACGGCGCTGGCCCTCGGCGCGCGCCACGTGACCGTGGAGGCGCTCGCTCTGTCCGACCGGGCGGGGACGGCGCTCCTCCGGGCGCGGCGGGACCGGACCTCCTGCGGCGCGACGCTGGAGGCCCGGGACCCGACCGAGGCATGGGTGACGCAATCGGTCCCCACGACCACGCTCGACGAGTACCTCGAGCGCCACGACCTTCGCGTGCGCGCCATCAAGTGCGACGCCGAGGGCCACGAGCTCGCCGTGCTCCGGGGCGCCGTCCGCCCGCGGCCGGCCGCGCCCTAGCGTCCGCGGAAGACGGGCGGGCGCTTCTCGGCGAACGCGCGCACGCCCTCGGCGAAATCCGCCGTGTGCCCGCTCTGCGCGATCGCCTGGCTCTCGTGCTCCATCTGGGTCTCGAGACTCTCCGTCGTCGAGAGGTGGAGCAGCCGCTTGCCCCGCCCGAGGGCCAGGGTCGGCCCCTGGGCGAGCTCGGCGGCCAGGCGCCGCACGGCGTCGGGGAACTCCGCGTCGGGGACGGCCCGCGTGGCGATCCCCCACTCCACGGCCTCCTTCGCGGTGAGGACCCGGTTCGTGTAGAAGAGCTCCATCGCGCGGCGGATGCCGACGAGCCGCGGCAGCCAGTAGGTCGAGGACCCGTCCGGCGTGGCCGCGATCCGCGAGTAGGCCATGGTGAACCGGGCCGACTCGGCGGCGACCACGAGGTCGCCCGCCAGCGCCAGCGAGAGCCCGCCCCCGGCCGCCACGCCGTTGACGGCCGTGATCACGGGCTTCGGCATCCGCACGAGCCGCGAGACGACGCCGTGGATGTACGTCGTCAGCTCCTTCAGCAGGATCCCGATCCGCGAGAGGTCCTGCGCGAAGTCCTTGACGTCGCCGCCCCCGCAGAAGGCCTTGCCCGACCCCGTCACGACGACGCAGCGCACGGCCGGGTCCTCGTCCACCTCGAGCACCGCGCCGAAGAGCTCCCGCGCGAGCGCGAGGTTGAGCGCGTTGTAGGCGTCGGGCCGCGCGAGCGTGATCGTCGCGATGCCCTGGGTCACGTCGAGCGCGATCGTCTCGTAGGGCATGGGGCGCCTCCTCGCGGCTCATTCTGCCACGCGCGCCGCGGCCGCCGCCAGGGCGCCGCGCGGGCGCCGTCGGAACGAAGGACCGTCGAATCGCGGTAGAATGGACGCCGTGACCCAGCGCGTGACGTGGCTCGTCGCCGTCGTCCTGGTGGTCGCGCTCCTCATCATCGGCGGCCTCGTGTCGATCAAGGTCGACGTCCACCCGCCGCGGTGGGCCGCGGCCGAGTTCTGGACCAACGCGCCCAAGGACGGGCCGCTCCAGCCGGCCTTCCAGCTCTGGATCGACCTCGCCAAGGCGGCGCGGCCCGCGGTCGTCAACGTCAGCACGCAGGCGCGGGTCTCGGACCCGCGCACCGAGTTCTTCCGCCGGTTCTTCGAGGGCCAGCCGCCGGGCGGCGGCCAGCGGTCGAGCCTCGGCTCCGGCTTCATCATCTCGACCGACGGGTACGTCGTCACAAATAACCACGTGGTGGCGAGCGGCGGCGACATCATCGTGCGTCTCTCCCGGGGCGGCGAGTATCCGGCGCGCATCGTGGGCACCGACCCCCCGACCGACCTCGCGCTCCTCAAGATCGAGGCGCCGAAGCTGGTCGCCCTCCCCCTCGGGGACTCCGACCGGCTCGAGGTGGGCGAGCCCGTCATGGCGATCGGGAACCCCTTCGGGCTCGACCAGACCGTGACCACCGGGATCGTGAGCGCCAAGGAGCGCTTCATCGGGAGCGGGCCGTACGACGAGTTCGTCCAGACCGACACGTCGATCAACCCCGGTAACTCCGGCGGCCCCCTGATCGACAGCCGTGGCGCGGTCGTGGGGATCAACAGCGCGATCTTCTCGCAGTCCGGTGGCTCGATCGGCATCGGCTTCGCGATCCCGGTGAACCTCGCGAAGACCGTGCTGCTGCAGCTCCGGGACCGGGGCGGCGTGGTGCGCGGCTACCTCGGCGTCTCCGTCCGGCCGATGGCGCCGGACACGGGCGAGGCCGGCCAGAAGGGTGTCGTCGTCGAGAGCCTGGTCGAGGGGGCGCCCGCCGAGAAGGCGGGCGTGAAGAAGGGCGACGTCATCCTCGCGGTCAACGACCAGCCGATCGTCACGCCGTCGGAGCTGACCCGCCGCATCGTGGGGATGCCGCCGGGGACGCGCGTCGAGCTGTCGCTCCTGCGCGACGGCAAGTCCCTCCGGGTCCCGGTCGAGCTGGGCCGCCGGCCCGAGCAGCCGTCCCGCTGATTCGACCTCCGGAGTACTGAGCCCGCCGCTCTGGACGCGACCGGCGGGCCGGGGGCCGCCCCGGGTGGCTCCCTCGCTTGCCGCGCGGCGTGTCGCGCCGCGCGAGTCGCTACTTAGGCTTACCGGCTCCCTCAGGGGCTTTCTTTGGTTCTGCGGGGTGTTGGGCGATAGTCTCAGACTTGACACTATGTCAAGCCTTGACTACTATCCGCTTGTGCAAGAGCCGCTCGATCCCGCGGCGGCGAGGACCTTGATTCGGACGATCCTAGAGGCCGGGACGGTCTCCTTCTCGCGACATGCCCTGGAGGAGCTGGGGAAGGACGACCTGACCACAATCGACGCGGTCAACGTACTTCGTGGCGGCGTCGTCAGCCCGGGGGAGCTGGAACGCGGGACCTGGCGGTACCCAATTCGCACCGCGCGCCTGGTCGTGGTTGTCGCGTTTCGTTCCGAGACGGAGCTGGTTGTCGTAACAGGATGGAGGGCAGGACGACGATGACGTGTCTGGATTGCCGAGGTGCGCTGAAGGTCACACGAGCGCCCTACCGATACACTGACAGTGGACTTCCGGGCGTGGTCCTCCTGGGGGTAGAGGTCCGTCGGTGCCAGAAGTGCGGAGCCGAGGAGGTCGCTATCCCGCGAATCGAGGATCTGCACCGCCTGATAGCCCAGGCAGTCATCCGGCGTCCCCACCGGCTGGCCCCTGCCGAGATCAAGTACCTCCGGAAGTGGCTTGGCTGGTCAGGTGTCGATTTCGCCCGTCACATGGGGACGACACCTGAGACGGTCTCTCGCTGGGAACAGGGTCGCGTACCCATGAGTCCTCAGGCGGACCGCCTCCTGCGGCTCATGGTCACGACGCGTGCGCCTGTAGCCGAATACTCCTTGGACTCCTTAACAACGATCAGCGATAAGACACCCCTCCGGCCAGCCCCCCTTCGAATCCAATGGGACCACGGTCGATGGCTCGCCCAAGCGGCGTGAGCGGCCTTCCGAGCCACAGGCCAATGCCAGCTGTGCCCGCGGTTTCGCTCAGGAAGTGCCTGGGGCGCTCCGACGGCCCGACCTGCCTCTAGTACTCCGGGGGCGCGTAGACGGTGAGGAAGAAGAGCGCCGTCGCGCCGACGCTCTGCACGTGGTGGGGCGTGCCGGCCGGGATCGTGGCGAGGCTGCCGGGACCGGCCACGCACCGCTTCTCGCCGATCCGGAGCTCGGCCTCGCCCTCGATCACGTAGAGGATCTGGTCCGCGTCGTGGGTCTCCTCCGGACCCGCGTCGTGGCCGGGCGCGA
Organism: uncultured Candidatus Rokubacteria bacterium; assembly: GCA_963812945.1. Classification (GTDB taxonomy): domain Bacteria; phylum Methylomirabilota; class Methylomirabilia; order Rokubacteriales; family DASRDR01; genus DASRDR01. The sequence goes on from CAWEXD010000008.1 coordinate 3,056,178, forward strand.
CGGTCATGACGGCCGTCTGGCTGCGCGCGGTCTGCTGAAGGACCCGGAAGAACACCCCCCGGTGGTCGGCCGGGCGGACGACGAGGCCTCCCTTCATGGCACCCCTCCTCATCGCGTGCAGACGATCTTGCCGCCGATGTTCTGACAGTTGGCCAGGCTCTGCCACGGCCAGGCGCGCGCCACGGTGCCGTCGCGCAGATCGACCCGGTAGGGCGACGCGATCGTGAGCCAGACCGCGTCGTCGGTCCACGCGACACCCTCCCAGCTCGCCGCCTCGACCTCCGTGGTGGCGCTCCGGAGCGGACGGCCGGTCCGGAGTTCGAGCAGCTCGTACGCCAGGCGATTGGGCCGCTCGAGGGCCTGGAGGAGCGCCACGCCGGCGGGCACGGCCCGCGCCGTCCAGCGGGGCGCCGCGCCGCCGGGCGCGCCGAGCGTCTTCTCCCACCGCACGGCGCCGCCCTCGGCGTCCATCGCCCAGAGCTCGTCGCGCATCGTGCCGCGCTGGCGCGTCGCCCGCACGATCAGCACGCCGTCCCGGGCATCGAGGACGCGCGTGTCGTACCCCTCGGGCACGGGCAGTGGCCGGAGCCGCCCCCCGTCGAGATCGAGGGCCCACACGGCCCCCTTCCCCGACGCGCCCACGCCGCTCTGTCCGAAGTGGAGCGCCCGCCCGTGCGCGACGTACCAGGGCACGCGGTCGTCGTCGACGCGCACGCCGGGGCGCGGGAGCGGCGCCTGCCACGCCGGCACGCCCCGCCGGAGATCCCAGGCCTCGAAGCAGTAGGCGGTGCCGGCCCGGCCGAGCGCGAGGATCGCGCGGTCGGCCGTGTACTCGGCCTGGGTCGCGTCGACCCACGGGCTCTGCTGGGCGGCGCAGCCGGGCCGGATGCGGCGGACGGTCTGGCCGGACTCCGCGCGGAGGAGGACGAGCTCGATGTCCCGCCCGCTCCCGCCCTTGTCCACCACGCCGACCAGGTCGCCGGCGGCCTCGAGATCCGGCGCGACCGGGCGGTTGAGACGCGTTCCCGCCCGCCACAGCGGCTGCCCGGTGGCCGCGTCGAAGGCCTGCACCGTGCCATCGGCCGCGAGCGCCACGACGCGCCCCCCGCCGAGCGCGAGGCACTGCCGGCAGGCGGCATGGACCGCATCGGACAGGGTCGACTTCCACAGGAGCACGCCGGTGCCGAGCGCCCGCGCCTCGAGCCGCTCCCGGAAGGCGAGGAGCACGCGCTCGCCGTCGAGCCAGAGTCGCACCTGCCCGGCGTCGGGGCCGGCCACCCCGTCGAGCACGACGTCCCAGCGCGGCTTGTCGCCGGGCGCCCGGGCGATCCGGGTGAGGTAGACCCGCGCCTCGCCAGCTTGCCTCGCCCCCGACCGGATCACCTCGGCGGCGGGCTGGGCGTTCTCCTGGCTCAGGACCACGGCGCCGTCCGCGACCGGGAGAACGGCGCCGCGCGCGACCCGGCCGCCCTCGAAGAGCAGCGCCCGGAGCTCCGGCACCTTGAAGAAGGTCTGGTAGAGCCCGACCCCGACGCCGGCCGCGATGAGGATCGGCAGCCCGATCCCGATCACGAGCCCCCAGCCGATCAGCCGGCGGCTCCACCGGCCCGGCGGGCCCCCGGGCTCGGCGCCGCCGACGCGGACGCGGATCACCCGCATCGCCAGGCGGTGGCTCCCGCGATCCCGCCGGCCGGCCCGCGCGAGAGGTCCGCGAGGAACTCGCGGATCGCGGCGTTGACCCGGGCCGGCTGCTCGAGCTGCGGGAAGTGCCCGGCGCCCGGCACCTCCACCAGGCGCGCGGCCGCGATGGTGCCGGCGAGGGCGCGGCCGAGGCCGAGTGGCGTGAGCCGGTCTTCCGTCCCCGTCACGACCAGCGTGGGCGTCCGGATCGCGGCGAGCCGCTCGCGGACGTCGAAGCGATCGCATGCCAGATAGTCGCCGAGCGTCACGAGGGGCGGGACCTCGCGAAGGACGCGATCGACGACGGCCACGCGCTCCGCCGGCGTGTCCGCCGCGAACGAGAGGTCCTGGATGAGGCCGAGCCCCTCGCGGGGGCGCTCGCGCAGGAGATCGACGATGCGGACGAGCACCTGGAGCCGGGCGGCGGTGGCGATGAGGACCAGCCCGGCGACGCGCTCCGGCTGCGCGAGGGCGAAGGCCTGGGCGATCGCGCCGCCCATCGAGTGCCCCACGAGGACGACGCCGCCCGTCCCCAGCGCCTCGACGAACGCGGCGAGCCAGTCCGCGTACCAGGCGATGCTCGGCCCCCCTCGGCCGCCGTGGGGTCCGTGGCCCGGCAGGTCGGGCGCCACGACGCGCGCCACGTCGGCGAGCCCCTCCAGCTGGGGCTGCCACAGCTCGGCGGACCCGCCGGCGCCGTGGACCAGGATCAGCGGCGGTCCGGCCCCGGCCTCGAGCCACGCCCCCGGCCGGCCGGCGACGGGCCGGGTTCGCCGGGCCGCCGTCACCACATGGCGCCGCGGGCGGTGATCGGCCAGAGCGCCTCGACCCGGTCGCCCCGCACGGCGACGTACCAGTCGTGGAGGTTGATCGTGGGGTCGCAGTGCCCGGGGATCAGCCAGACGCGATCGCCGAGCCGGAGCCCCCGGCCGCCGCCCGCGGGGCTCCCGAGCCGCAGGACCCCGTGCTCGTCGGACGCGCGCTGGTACTCGACCTGGGCCAGGCCCCGGACGCCCGGCATGCCCTTGTCGATGGAGAGCGCCTTCAGTCCGGCGTCCAGCACCGCCCGCTCCGGGGTCGGGCGGCTCATCACGGTGGCGACGACGTAGAGCGACTGCTCGAACTCCCGCGGGAACCCCTCGACCAGACCGTACTCGACGTCCATGAAGCAGTACGAGCCGGCCTGGACCTCGGTGTAGACGCCGCTCGCGGCCTCCCACCGGTACGTGCCGGTCCCGGCCCCCGACACGGTCTCGCAGGGCAGGTCGTGCCGCTTCAGGAGATCGGCGGTATGCCGCACCTCCGCGATGGCCGCCTCCATGGTCGCGCGCCGCTTGTCCACCTCGTTGATGTGCTGGGCGCGGCCGTGGTAGGCCTGGAGCCCGGCGAAGCGGAGGCCGCGCTGGGCGGCGACGTGGCGGGCCAGGGCGAGCGCCGGCTCCCCCGGCAGGACGCCGCAGCGGCTCATCCCGATGTCGATCTCGACGAGCACCGGCAGGCGCACCCCGAAGGCGCGCGCCGCCTCGTCGAGGTCCCGCACGTTCTCGGGATCGTCGACGCACGCCATGACCTCGGCCTGCCGCGCGAGACCCATCAGGCGGGCGATCTTCCGGGCGCCGACCACCTCGTTCGACACGAGGACGTTGCGGACGCCGCCGTAGACCATCGCCTCGGCCTCGCTCACCTTCTGGCAGCACGACCCGACCGCCCCCCGCGCGACCTGGTGGAGCGCGACCACCGGGCACTTGTGGGTCTTGGCGTGGCCGCGGAGGCGGACGGGCGTGCCGGCGAGCGAGGCCGCCATCCGGTCCAGGTTTCGCTCGTAGGCGTCGAGGTCGACGACGAGGGCCGGCGTGTCGATCTCGGCGACGGGCATGCCGACGTCGGCGGGCGGGCGGGTCGTCATGGCGCTGACCTCACAATCGCGGGAGGACGTCGTCGACGAGGAGCCGCATCGAGCGCGTCCACGCGTCGCGGGGCTCCCACTCGTGGCCGATGACGAGGAGGGTGCCGAAATCCCCCACGTCCTCGCGGAGCGCCCGGATGCGCCGGACGACCTCGTCGGGATCGCCGACGAGCCAAGTATTGTCGGCCAGGTACTCGAGCGTGACCGCGCTGTCGGGCATCGCGGGATCCTGCTTGAGAACCTCCAGGCCGCGCCCCTTCTTGACCAGCGGGAAGAAGTAGCCCGTCCAGTCGCGCGCCAGCGGTCCCGTCAGCGCCTGACGGCGCGCCTCGGCCGTCGTGTCGGCGATGAACACGTCCCGCGCGACGCGCCAGGTCCCGCGGTCGGCCACGCGGCCCCCCTGTCGGGCCCCCGCCTCGACCGAGGCCCAGTGCGTCTTCAGCACCCGCGGCGGCACGAAGTTGATGCTCATCGGGATGTAGCCCCGCTCGCCCGCCAGGACGAGCGTGTCCGACTTCTCGGTGACACCCGCGACGGCGATCGGCGGATGCGGCCGCTGGTAGGGCCGGAGATGCAGGCGGAGCGCGATGTCCTCCTGCGGCTCCGGCACGCGGAAGCGCCAGCGCGGGGCCTCGTAGAGCCCGGGCTTGGGGTCGTTCCACAGGTCGAGGATGAGGTCGAGCATCGCGCGCGTGACCGTCCGGTGCTCGCCGCCCTTCGCGTCGAGCTCGAAGAGCTCGAGGTCTCCGGGGAACCCGCCCGAGCCCACGCCCCAGAGGAACCGGCCCTGCGCCATCTGGTCGAGCTGGGCGATGCGCTGCGACAGCATCAGCGGGTTGTGGTTCGGCAGGCAGGACACGCCGGTCCCGAGCTTCATCCGCCGCGTCATCCCGAGCGCCTGGGCGATGAAGAGATCGGGGCACGGGATGTTCTCCCACTCCGCCGTGATGTGCTCGCCGACCCAGGCTTCCTCGAAGCCCAGCTGGTCGAGGAAGACGAGCTGCTCGAGATCGTCCGCCATCGTCCGGCCGGGATCGGCGCCCGGCGGGTGGAGCGGCATCGTGAAGTAGCCGACGCGCATGGAGGCCTCCCTGTCGAGACGCGGACCGGCGCGGGCCCCCCCGGGTCGCGACCCGGCTAGCCTATCACGGGCGTCCCGTGGTCAGCCTCGACCGAGCAGCGCGTCGGCGGCGCGCAAGCCTCGGAGGATCGCCTCGGCGCCACGGCGCCAGCGCGCGGCGGGGCGGTGGCGCCAGGGCCGCCCAGCTCGAGACGTTGTAGACTGATCGCGGCCCCGATCCTATTTCCCCCGACCGGAAGGAGCGACTCATGGCAGAGACGGGCAGGCTGGCCGCGTGGATGGGCGTCGGCAAGGGCTTCGAGATCCGCGAGTACCCGGTGCCGGACCCCAAGCCCGGCGCGCTCCTCGTCAAGGTGGCCATCGCGAACGTCTGCGGCTCCGACATGCACTACTGGAAGGGCGAGCAGGACATGGAGAAGCGGGGGCGGAAGCTCCCGCTCAACACCGGGCACGAGCACATGGGCACCATCGCGAAGCTCGGCGCCGGGGTCACGACGGACTCCGCGGGCCAGCCCCTCCGGGAGGGCGACCGGGTCATCTACCGCTACTTCCTGCCCTGCGGGCGGTGCCGGGCCTGCCTCCGCCGGCAGTTCAAGTCGTGCCCGACGCGGCAGTCGAACTGGTCGGTGCCCTGCGACGTCTGGCCGCACTTCCAGGGCGGCTACGGCCAGTACTTCTACCTCGGCCCCAACCACGCGATCTTCCGGATCCCCGACGAGATCACGGACACGATGGCCGCCGGCATCAACTGCGCGTTCACGCAGGTCCTCGCCGCGCTCGACATCGCGGGGTTCAAGGCCGGCCGGACGGTCGCGATCCAGGGCGCCGGCGGGCTCGGCATCTACGCCTGCGCCGTCGCCCGGGAGATGGGCGCGTCGCGGGTGATCGTGATCGACGGCATCGACGAGCGGCTCCAGCTCGCCCGGGACTTCGGCGCCGACGAAACGGTCGACCTCCGCGAGTGCCCCACCCCGGCGGCGCGGATCGAGCGCGTGATGGAGCTCACCGAGCGGTGGGGGGCGGATGTCGTGATGGAGCTCGTCGGCAACCCGAACGTGGTCGACGAGGGCCTTCGCATGGTGGCGCCCGAGGGCACGTACCTCGAGATCGGCAACATCAACGTCGGCTGGGAGACCCGCTTCGACCCCGCGTGGATCCTCTTCGGCAACCGCCGGATCATCGGCGTCGCCCACTACGAGGCCGAGCACCTGAAGGCGACGCTCGACCTCATGATCCGGACGCGCGAGCGGTACCCCTACGACCGGATCCTCTCGCACACGTTCCCGCTCGACCAGATCAACGAGGCGTTCCGCCAGCAGGAAGACGGCCACATCACGCGCGGCGCCATCGTCCCGAACTAGGCTCCTAGCCGCACCGCCCGGGCGACGCCGAGCCCCGCCCCCAACGCTCGACCGCCTGCCCGTGCCGGGCCGACAGGCATGGCACCGGCGGCGGCGCGCCTCGCCCACTCGGCCAGGGTCCGTCCCCTGACGTCAGCCCCGGTGGGCGGCCCGCCTCCCGGGGCGAGGGCGAGGGGCACGCGTGCAAGCACCAGGGCTTGCGCGGTCGAACGTGGCGTGACGTGAGGGCGTGGTGGCGCCGGGGATCGCGGTCGGTTATCGTATTTTTCATCCGGGCGCGGATGCCCCGACGGCGCGCGACGTGAGCGGTCGAGCCCGACAGCCATGAGCAACCTCAGCGCCAGCAAGCGAGCGCGACTACCCAAGCGCGCCTTCGCGTACGTGGACTCGAAGGGACGCAAGCGGCTGCCGATCCACGACGAATCTCACGTGCGGAACGCGCTGTCGCGCTTCAATCAGGTGGCGTTCGAGGACGAGGCGGCCAGAGAGCGGGCGCGCCAGCGGCTGCTCGTCGCCGCCAAGAAGTACGGGATCGTGCCCATCGGATTCATGGCCGGCCAGCTCCGATCCCAGATGAGCGAGGCGACGGCGGGCCGGCTGGTGATCGAGCTGGGGCAGGTGGGCACGCCGGGCGAGTTCGAGCAGCGGCTGCGCACGGCGCTGCGCGACCCCACCCTGTCGGTGTTGCACTGGTCCGATTCGGCCGCGACCTATCTCGACGGCGCCGGGCAGCCGGCCGTGCTGCCCTCGCCCGGCGACAGCCGCGCGGTGACGCTGCTCGAGCGGCAGGGCCGGCCGATGACCGCCCTCGTGCACGACCCCGCCGTCCTGGACAGCCCCGACCTCGTCAAGACCGTCACGGCGGCGGTCCGGCTGACGGTCGAGAACGAGCGGCTTCGCGGCCAGGTCGACGCTCGGGCCAGCGAGCTGCGGACGCTGCCGACGGGGCATGTGACCTTCCTCCTGACCGACATGGAGGAGTCGACCAGCCACCTTCAACGACTGGGCGATCGGTACGCCGCCCTCCTGGCCGACGTCCGCGCCATCATCCGGGGCGCCGTGCACCGGGCCGGGGGCCGTGAGGTCGACGCGCGCGCCGACGAGTTCTTCGCCGTCTTCGGCCGCGCTCCGGCGGCGCTCGACGCCGCGCTCGCGATCGAACGGACCGTACGCGAGCGGGCGTGGCCGGACAGCGTCGAGGTGCGGCTCCGCATCGGCGTCCACAGCGGACGTCCCACCCTCACCAATGCCGGGTATGTCGGTCTGGCCGTGCACACCGTCGCCCGGATCTGCTCGGCGGCTCACGGCGGCCAGATCCTGCTCTCGGCGGCGACGCGCGATGCCGTGAGCCGGTCGCGGCCGACCGGCGTGCGCTTCCGAAGCCTGAGCTCGCACCGCCTCCGCGGCCTGCGCGACCCGGTGGCGCTCTATCAGGTAGAGGCCGCGGGCTTGGTCGCGCGCTTTCGTCCGTTGCGAACGGAGGCGGCCGCGCCCGCCCAGACTCCGAATCGCTGACCGCCGCATGATCCAGAGAGTCCGCGGCGCGGCGCGTCTGGCGCTGGTCGCCTGCTTTCTCGCAGCTTGTTCCCACCTTGTGGAACGCTCGAACGCGGGAATCGCCTCTCTGGAAGAGGATCCCGGCGCCCTGGGAACGATCTCCCGGGGCGCCAAGTACTCGGGCTGGGTCGTCTCCGCCCCCCTCGTCGCCGGCATGACGCCCGTGGCCGCGCTGGCCTGGGCCACGCCCTGGGTCGATCTTGCCGACGCCGTCGACATCGCCTCGGCGCCGGCAATCGCCCTTGGCTACCTCTTCGAGGGTCTTGTGGGGTTCCCCGCCAAGGGCGTGCTCTCGCTGGCGAGGGACGTCCGCGCCCCGGAGCCAGCTCCCACCCCCGACCGCGCGGCGGGCCGACCCTTCGTCCCGTGGGGCTTCGTCGTCGAGCATCTCGAAGCCAAGCGTCCCGCGCGCGCCACCGAGGAAGTGCCCCAGGATGTCCGGGACTACTATGAGCTGAGCCACGAGCTTCTCGTCCAGGTCCGGGGGGAATTCTCGCGTCAGGTGCGAGAAGCCAAGGCCGGTCAGTCTCCGATCCGGACGCTGCTGTCGCCCGGGAGCTTCCAGGCGACGCTCGAGTTCTACCAGGCCGGTGAGGCATCACCTTCGAACCCTCGGCCGCTAGTCCTCATGACCCCGCCGACGAAGGCCGCCTTCGCGGCGCGCTACCTGGCGGGCCGCTTCGCGCGCCGCGGTATCCACGCTGCGGTGATCGTCCCCGAGAAGGCGCTCCTCGAGACGCACCTCACCCCAAGGGAAGTCGAACACCGCCTTCGCGACACGGTCGTTGCGGCGCGGACAGCCCTCCGGGTGCTCGGGGAGATGCCGGAGGTGGATGCGGGCCAACTTCACTACTTCGGTGTCTCCGCAGGCGGGATCTTCGGCGGCGTGTTGCTCGGCGTCGAGCCCGCGATCCGCCGGGCGGTGCTCGTCCTTCCCGGAGGCGACCTCCCGCGGATCGTCACGGAGAGCGACGAGTCATCGGTCGTGGCCTATCGCGCCGCCTGGAAGGCCCACGGCGTGGACCCGGAGACTCTTCGACAGGAGTTCGCGAGGGAGGTGCGCACCGACCCGCAGCACCTCGCGCGCTTTGTCGAGCCGGGACGGATGCTCCTCTTCTTGGGAGTCGGAGACACGGTCGTGCCCGTGGTCACGGGGCGGGCGCTTCGCGCCGCGCTGGGAGACCCGGAAACGTACATCCTCGGAGGGAATCACGACACGGCCTCGCTCTGCTTCGGCTTCATCCTCCGCCGAAGCGAGCGGTTTCTCCTCGAGGGGCGGTGAGGCCCTGGCGAGCCGTCCCGCGCTAGCGCCGGACGCGCGCGGCCACGCGCGTCAGGAAGCGCTCGAGTCCCGGGAGGTCGTAGGGGGGCCGGGCCGCGACGATGAAGTGCGTGACGCCGACGGCGACGTACTCCTGGAGCCGGTCGACGGCGCGGCTCTCGTCCACGGGCAAGAGCGACTCCCAGACCCAGGCCCGCAGCCTGGTCTCGAGCTCGGCCGTGGACACGCCCTCCGCCTCGAGGCGCCGGCGCTCCGCCATGAGGTTCGGGTTCTCCATGCGGACCATCGCCTCCCACAGCGCCTCGGCCTGCGCCTCGCTCCGCAGCACCACCGAGACGCGAATCTCCTCGGGATTGCGGCCGACCGCGCGGCAGTGCTCGCGGAGCACGGCGAGCTTCCGGGCGAAGGCGCTCGGCCCGACCTCGCCGTTCCACTCGTCGGCGTGCTTGGCGACGACCCGGAGCGTCAGCTTCTCCCCGCCCCCGCCGATGAGGACGGGCAGCCGCCGGCCGCCGTGGGGCTTGGGCTCGCACAGCGCGTCGTCGAGGCGGTAGAACCGGCCGGCGAAGGTCGCGCGGCGCTCGGTGTGGAGCAGGCGGATCACCGTGAGGGCCTCGTCGAGCCGCTCGATGCGGTCCCGCATCGTGCCGAACGGGAGGGCATAGCCGTCGTGCTCGCTCTCGAGCCACCCCGCGCCGAGCCCGAGCGTGAAGCGCCCCTCCGCGACGTGGTCGAGGCTCGCGGCCATGTTGGCCAGGACCGCCGGGTGCCGGAACGTGTTGCTGAGCACGAGGGGCCCGACCCCGATCCGGCGCGTGCGGGCGGCCACCGCGGCCAGCACGGTGCCGGCCTCGAAACAGGGCCCGGTCGGATCGCCATAGCCCGCGTAGAAGTGGTCGGGCACCCAGCCGGTGTCGAAGCCCATCTCGTCCGCGCGCTGCCAGACCTCCAAGAGATCGGGCCACGTGGTCTGGGCGACCCCGGTGAAGACCCCGAAGCGGATCGGATGCGGCGGCGCGCTCATGGCCGGGGGTCCGTCCGTCAGCCCGCCGCCTCGCGGAAGCGCTCGAGGCCCGCGAGGAAGCCGTCGAGCGTCGCCGCTCCGGTCCAGGCGATCACCTCGGTGACGCCGGCGTCGCGCATCCGGGACAGGTCGCCCCGGATCTGGGCGGCACTGCCGCAGAGGAGCCCGCGCGTGGCGTCGTCGAGGGCCGCGTCCGTGACCTGGGCGCCCGTCAGGTAGATGACCTCCAGCCGAGCGGGATCGCGGCCGGCCTCCCGCGCGAGCGTGCGGAGCTGGATGACCATCTGGCCGAGCGCCGGGAGCGGCACGCCCGACGGGAGCCACCCGTCGGCGAGCGTCGCCGCCCGGCGGAGCGCCGGCGCCACGTAGGCCGCGAGGTAGAGCGGCGGGTACGGCGCCTGGACGGGCTTGAGCCCGACGACCGAGCGCGCCACGCGGAAGTGGCGGCCCTGGAACTCCACGGGATCCGGCCCCCACATCGCCTTGAGGACCCGGATGAACTCGTCCGCGCGCTCGCCCCGGGCCTTGGGGTCGGCGCCGACCGCCTCGAGCTCGTCCACGGACCACGCCTGGCCGAGTCCGACGCGGAGCCGTCCCCCGGACAGTACGTCGAGCGTCGCCAGCCGGCGGGCCAGGACCACCGGGTTGTAGAAGGGCATGTTGAGGACGCTCGTCCCGAGCGTGATCCGCCGGGTGAGGGCGGCCGCGAACGTCAGCGCCTCCACCGGGTCCATCGATCGCTTGAAGTACTCCGGCAGGACCCCGTCGGCGGTGGCCGGGTACGGCGAGCGCGGCGCGATGGGGGCGAGGAGCCGGTCGGCCACCCAGGCGGAGTGATAGCCGAGCGCCTCGGCGCGCTGCGCGCTCCGGCTGAGCGCATCGGGTCCGGCCATCGGTCCGAGTGTCGGCAAGGCGAAGCCGAGTCGCATGAGGAAGCCTCCGTCCCGGCATCGAGTCGAGTCGCGCGACGCGCCGCGGCCGTCTCGCCTTGACAGGCGCGGACCGCTGTCCCAGACTACTCGCCGCACGTACTATTTCGTAGTGGATCCTAGCATGCCAAAGGAGGGTGTCATGGACGACACTCGGTCCGCGCCGCGCGCCGGCGCCGTCTCCCGCCGCACCGTGCTCCGCATCGGGGGCTCCGCCCTCGCCGGCGCCGCCACGGGCCCCTTCGTCTTCACGCCCGCCCGCGCCCAGGGCTTCAACTGGAAGCGCTTCCAGGGGAAGGAGCTCTTCTTCCTCTTCTACAAGCACCCCTGGGTCGACGAGATGGTGAGGCACATCCCCGAGTTCGAGTCGATGAGCGGGATGAAGGTGAAGTACGAGATCCTGCCCGAGGTCCAGGGCCGCCAGAAGCTGACGGTCGAGATGACCGGCGGCTCGGGCGGCGTCGACGGCTTCCACTCGTCGACCCACGTCGAGAAGCGCCGCTTCTGGAAGTCCGGCTGGTATCACCCCATCAACAAGTTCCTCGAGGACGCGACGCTGACGCCGCCCGACTTCGACTGGAACGACATCCTGCCGGGCGCGAAGCTGGCGGTGCAGCAGCCCGACAAGACGATCAGCGGGATCCCGACCTTCGTGGACCCGTTCGTCCTGTTCTACCGGAAGGACCTCTACGACCAGAAGGGGTGGAAGGCGCCGAAGACCCTGGCCGAGATGGAGAGCCAGGCGAAGGCCCTCCACGCCCCGCCCAACACGTACGGCATCGTCTACCGCGGCCTCAAGAACGCGAACGCGACGCCGTGGGCCTACATGCTGTTCGCGATGGGCGGCGACTACCTGAAGGACGGGAAGTCCGCGATCAACACCCCCGAGTGGACGAAGACCATGGACCTCTACGCGGGGATGCTCCGGCAGTACGGCCCGCCGGGCGTGGTGAACTTCAACTGGTACGAGTGCTCGGCCGCGTTCATGCAGGGCCAGGTGGGCATCTACTTCGACGGGGTCAACTTCGCGAACCAGTTCGAGGACCCGGCGAAGTCGAAGATCGCCGGGAAGGTCGCCTACGCGGTCCTGCCCTCGGGCCCGGGCGGGCACCACACCTGCACGTTCACGAACGCGATGGCCGTCTCCTCCCAGAGCAAGAACAAGGAGGCGGCGTACCTCTTCTGCTGCTGGTCCACCAACAAGCCGAACGCGGTCCGCGAGCTTCTCGCCGGCGTGGGCGTCGGCCGCGCCTCGGCCTGGACGAACCCCGAGGTCAAGGCCAAGCCCAAGATGCCGCAGAGCTGGTACGACGCGTACCTCGAGTCGCTCAAGATCGGGAAGCCCGGTCTCCCCGAGATCGTGGGCGTGACCGAGTACCGCGACATCATCGGCGTCGCCATCCAGAAGGCGATCGAGGGGACGCCCTCGGCGCAGGCGCTGGCGGACGCGCACAAGGACTTCCAGGATCTTCTGAACCGCACCGAAGGCTAGCCATCCGGGCTCGCTGAGGCGGGTGGCGACGGGCCTCCGGCCCGGACGCGCGACGCCGGACCCTCGTGAGGGCGACGGAGCGCGGCCGGGCCGGGCGACCCGCCGGCAGGACCCGCCGCATCCAGCCGGCCAGGGGCCCGCCACGCAGGAGCGCACGTGACCCGACAAATCCTCGACCCCGCCCTTCTCGCCGAGCTCGCCTCGGTGGACACTCCCACGATCTGCAACGCCGTCGAGGCGTTCAAGGCGCGCGACGACAGCGAGGGCTTCATGGGCGCGCGCGTCCGCTGCCTCACGCCCGAGCTCGGCGTGATGGCCGGCTACGCGGTGACGGCGACATGCGACAGCATGACGCCGGGCCAGCCGCGTCGGCGCGAGGCGTTCATGAAGCTCTGGGACACGCTGGCCGCGGCGCCGAAGCCGGCGGTCCTCGTCTTCCAGGACGTGAGCCCGGCGGCGGCCCAGTCCGTCCATCTCGGCGACGTGATGGCCACGATCGCCGTGCGGCTCGGCGCGCTCGGCCTCGTCACCGACGGGGCCGTGCGCGACCTCGAGGGCATCCGTCCTCTCCGCTTCCACCTCTTCGCGCTCGGCGTGGCGCCGTCCCACGGGACGTTCAACGTCCTGGACGTCGGGGTGCCGGTGACCGTCGACGGGGTGCGCATCGCGACCGGCGACCTGGTCCACGCCGACGCGAACGGCGTCGCCACGGTGCCGCTCGACATCGCCGACCGCGTCTATGCCCAGTGCCGGAAGGTCCACGAGCAGGAGCGCGCGATGCGCGAGTACGTGACCGGCCACGCGTTCACCCTCGAGGGCCTGCGCGAGCGCGTCCTCGGCCGGTCGACTCACTAACGGGGTCAGGCCGTGACTTTGATATCGCTCCAACGCCGAGCCCGACCGCTTTCAAAGTCAGGGTCTGACCCCGCACTTTGGAGTTCGAGGCCGGGGCGCGGCGGCGGAGGCTGACGTGAACAAGCTCGAGGGCCAGGTCGCGATCGTCACCGGCGCCGGGAGCGGGATCGGGCGCGCGACGGCCGTCATGCTGGCCGCCGAGGGCGCGACGGTGGTGGCCGCCGGGCGCCGGCGGGCGCCCCTCGACGCCCTCGTCGCCGAGATCGCCCGCGCCGGCGGCCGCGCCGACGCCCGGACCGCCGACGTCGGGAGCCCCGCGGAGGCCGCCGCCCTCGCGCGGTGGACCCTCGAGCGTCACGGGCGGGTGGACATCCTCGTCAACAACGCCGGCGTGTCGAGCCGCGTCCGCAACGTCCAGTGGGTCGGCCTCGAGGAGTGGGAGCGGGTCTTCGCGGTCAACATGACCGGCGTCTACGCGCTCACCCAGGCCGTCCTGCCCGACATGATCGCCCGCGGCGGGGGGACCATCGTCACCGTCTCCTCCACCGCCGCGCTCCGGCCCGGGCTTCTCGGCGGCGCCCCCTACGGCGCGGCGAAGGCCGCCGTGCGGAACCTCATGGGCCACGTCCACACCGTGCTCCGCGGCAAGGGGATCCGGGCGACGACGATCCTGCCGGCGGAGGTCGACACCCCGATCCTCCAGAACCGGCCGCTCGTCCCCGACGCGCGCGCCCGCGCCACGATGATGCAGCCCGAGGACGTGGCCGCCGCCATCCTCCTCTGCGTCACGCTCCCGCCCCGCACGGTCGTGGAGGAGATCATTCTGAGCCCGACCATCCCGCGCGACCAGAGCGCCGACCTCGCGGTCGCGCGCGACCTCGGAGGACCCCCGGGGGCGCCCTAGCCGCGCCCGTCCGCCGCCCCCCTCGATTCCGCCACCTTCCACGCAAAGGAGGGCCCGATGTCCGACAGAGAGACGACTCCGAGCTCCCGGACGCTCTCGCGACGCACGGTGCTCCGACTCGGCGGGACCGCCGCCGCGGCGGCCGCCACCGGCCCGTTCGTCTTCACGCCCGCGCGCGCGCAGGGCTTCAACTGGAAGCGATTCCAGGGCAAGGAGCTCTACCTTCTCCTGACCAAGCATCCCTGGATCGACGTCCTCGAGAAGAACATCCCCGAGTTCGAGTCGCTCTCGGGCATGAAGGTGAAGTGGGAGACCTTGCCCGAGATCCAGGCCCGCCAGAAGATGACGGTGGAGATGACCGGCGGCTCCTCGGGGATCGACGCCTTCTTCACCTCCCTCCACGTGGAGAAGAAGCGCTTCTGGAAGGCGGGCTGGTACCACCCGCTCAACAAGTTCCTCGACGATCCCACCCTGACGAGCCCCGACTTCGACTGGAAGGACTTCACCGACGGGGCCCGGGCCGGGACCACGCAGGCGGACGGGAGCATCTCCGCGCTGGCGGCCTTCGTCGACGCGAACGTGCTCTTCTACCGGAAGGACGTGTTCGCCCAGAAGGGCGTCACCCCCCCGAAGACGCTGGCCGAGCTCGAGCAGACCGCCGCCAAGCTCCACGCCCCGCCGGGGATGTACGGCATCGTCCTCCGCGGGCTCAAGAACGCGAACGCGACCCAGTATCCGAGCGTGCTCTTCCAGATGGGCGGGACGTACCTCACGGCGGACGGCAAGGCGGCCCTCGACACGAAGGAAGGCGTCGCCGCGATGGACTACTACACCCGCATCCTGCGCAATCACGCCCCGCCCGGCGTCGTGAACTTCAACTGGTACGAGGCCTCCTCCTCGTTCTTCCAGGGCCAGGTCGCGATCTACATGGACGGGGTGAACTTCGCGAGCCAGTTCGAGGATCCCGCGAAGTCGAAGGTCGTCGGCAAGGTGGGCTACGCCATGCTCCCCTCGGGGCCCGGCGGCCACTTCTCGCCGATCTACATCACGGGCATGGCCGTCTCTTCGGCGAGCCGCAGCAAGGAAGCCGCGTACCTCTTCGCCCAGTGGGCGACCAACAAGCAGAACGCCGTCCGCGAGCTGATGGCGGGCGTGGGCGTCGGGCGCACGACCGCCTGGGACCATCCCGAGGTGAAGGCGAAGCCGAAGATGCCGGTCGACTGGTACCAGGCGTACCAGGCCTCGCTCAAGATCGGGCGCCAGGGATTGCCGGAGATCGTGGCGGTCACCGAGTACCGGGACATCATCGGCGTGGCCATCCAGAAGGCCATCGAGGGCGCGCCCGCCGCCCAGGTGTGCGCGCAGGCGCAGAAGGAGTTCCAGGAGCTCCTGCAGAGAACCGAGGGCTAGGCGAAGCCCGGAACCGCCAGGAACCGCCAGGAATCCAAGGAGGCATCATGGGACGCGTGAGATCCACGACCGCGATCTCCTCACTCGCCGGGCCGACGCTCTCGCGCCGGGCGGTGCTCCGCACGGGCGCCGCCGCCGTCGCGGGCGCTGCCGCCGGGCCGTTCGTCTTCACCCCCGCCCGCGCCCAGGGCTTCAACTGGAAGCGCTTCCAGGGCAAGGAGCTCTACCTGATCCTCTCCAAGCACCCCTGGGTGGAGGTGCTCGAGAAGAACATCCCCGAGTTCGAGTCGCTCTCGGGCATGAAGATAAAATGGGAGACCTTGCCCGAGCTCCAGGCCCGCCAGAAGCTCACCATCGAGATGACCGCGGGCTCCGGCGGGGTCGACGCCTTCTTCACGTCGCTCCACGTCGAGAAGAAGCGATTCTGGAAGGCCGGCTGGTACCAGCCGCTCAACAAGCTCCTGGACGACCCGTCCCTCACCAGCCCCGACTTCGACTGGAACGACATGGCGGCCGGCGCGCGGAGCAGCGTGAGCCTGTCCGATGGGACCATCCTGGCTCTGCCCGCGTTCATCGACCCCTGGGTCCTGTTCTACCGGAAGGACCTCTACGCCCAGAAGGGGTGGAAGCCGCCCCGGACGCTGGCCGAGATGGAGCAGCACGCGCAAGCGTTCCACGCCCCGCCCGGGATGTACGGGATCGTCTACCGCGGGCTGAAGAACGCGAATGCTCCGGCGTGGGACTGGGTGCTGTTCACGGTGGGCGGGAACTTCCTCACCAAGGACGGCAAGGCCTCGCTCAACACGAAGGAAGGCATCGCGGCCATGGACTACTACGCCGGGCTCCTCCGGCGCTACGGGCCGCCCGGTGTCGTGAACTTCAACTGGTACGAGTGCTCGGCCGCCTTCATGCAGGGCCAGGTGCCCCTCTACTTCGACGGCGTGAACTTCGCCAACCAGTTCGAGGACCCCACGAAGTCCAAGGTCGCGGGCAAGGTCGGCTACGCCCTCCTGCCGTCGGGGCCCGGCGGCCACTTCTCCCCGATATTCGGGGCCGCCCTCGCCGTCTCCGCGCAGAGCCGGAACAAGGAGGCGGCGTACCTCTTCACCCAGTGGGCCACGAACAAGGCGAACGCGGTGCGCGAGCTGCTCGGGGGCGTCGGGGTCGCTCGCGCGTCGACGTGGACACACCCGGACGTCATGGCCAAGCGGAAGATGCCGGGCGACTGGTACGAGTCGTACCAGGAGTCCCTCAAGATCGGCCGGCTCGGCCTCCCGGAGATCGTGGGGGTCACCGAGTACCGCGACCTCATCGGCGTGGCGATCCAGAAGGCGATCGAGGGCGCGCCGTCGGCGCAGGTGCTCGCCGAGGCGCAGAAGGAGTTCCAGGACATGCTCGACAAGACCGAGGGCTGAGCCGCCCGTGAGCAGCCCCGTCGAGACCGCCTCCGGCACGCGAGCCGCAGCCCCCGCGGCCACGCGCGCCCGCGCGCCGAGGCGTCTCGGCGGCTGGGGCCACCGGAACGCCCGGTGGCTCTTCCCCGCCCCGGCCGTCCTCCTGGTCGCGGTGATCATCGTCTACCCGATCGTTTACACGGTGTGGATGAGCCTCCAGGACTGGTTCGCCTCGAGCGTGACCTTGCCGAAGTTCATCGGGCTCGCCAACTACCAGAAGATCCTCGTCGGCGACCCGCGCTTCCGTGAGGCGGTCGTCCGCACCCTCTACTTCACCGCGCTGGTGATCGCCGGCGAGACGGTGCTCGGCGTGGCCATGGCGCTCCTGTTCAACCGGGAGTTCTGGGGGCGCGGCCTCCTGCGAACGCTGGCGATCCTGCCCATGGTCGCCACGCCCGTCGCCATCGGGCTCGTGTTCGTGATGATGTACCACCCGACGCTCGGCGTGGCGAACTACCTGGTGACCCTCACCGGCCTGGCGCCGTTCAAGTGGACTTACTCGAGCGCGACGGCGATCTACGCGCTGGCGGTCGTGGACATCTGGCAGTGGACGCCCCTCATCATGCTGATCGCACTGGCCGGCCTGGCGAGCCTGCCCCAGGAGCCGTACGAGGCGGCCCGCATCGACGGCGCCACCGCGCTCCAGTCCTTCTGGCACATCACGCTGCCGCTCCTCCGGCCCGCCATCGTCGTCGCCATCCTCTTCCGGGCGATCGACGCGATCAAGACGTTCGACATCATCTTCATCATGACGCAGGGCGGCCCCGCGAATTCCACGGAGACGATCAACATCCTGCTCTTCAACCAGGCGTTCTCGTACTTCAACATGGGCTACGCGTCGTCCATGGCGGTGGCGCTCTTCGCGGTCGTGATGGGCGCCTCGCTGATCCTGATCAAGCTGAGGCGCACCGCGGCATGGTGAGCGGCAGGCGGCGGCGGACCTGGCTGCGCACGGCCGGCTTCTACGGGCTGGCGGCCCTGTTCATGCTCCCGACGGTCTTCGTCTTCTACTGGATGTTCACGCTGTCGGTGAAGCCCCAGGTGGAGGCGACGGCCTATCCCCCGTCGTTCTTCCGGTTCAGCATGACGGGCGCCGGCTATCGCGAGGTGTTCACCAAGTACCCGTTCCTCCTCTACACGTGGAACAGCCTGGTGGTCGCGCTCGGCTGCACGGCGCTGGGCCTGGCGGTGGGGCTCCCCGCCGCGTACTCGATCGCCCGCTGGCGCCAGCGGCGCCTGGCGCTCACGATCCTGGTGGCCCGGATCATCCCCGGCATCTCGTACCTCATCCCCTGGTACATCTTCTTCCGGCACCTCCGCCTGGTCGACACGCACGCGGCGCTCATCCTCACGCACCTGATCGTCGGCTTGCCGATCATCATCTGGGTCATGATCGGCTTCTTCGAGGACGTGCCGCCGGACCTGGAGGACGCCGCCCTGATCGACGGCTGCTCCTACTTCGGGGTGTTCTGGCGGGTGGCGCTGCCACTCGTGCGCCCGGGCGTCGTCGCCACGGGGATCCTGTCGTTCGTGTTCTCCTGGAACAACTTCCTCTTCTCGGTGATCCTCGCCGGCCGCCAGACGCGGACCCTCCCGATCGCCGTCTTCAACATGATCTCCTACGAGGAGATCAACTGGGGCACGCTCGCGGCCGCCGCGACGATGATCACGCTCCCCGTGCTGGTGCTGGCGCTGATCGTCCAGCGCCACATCGTGACCGGGCTGACCTTCGGGGCGGTGAAGCAGTAGGCATGGCCTGACTCGGAATGGCCCTGATCCTGCTGGGGATCCTCGCGCCGGCCGCGCCTGCACAACCGACGGCGAACCTCCCCGTGGTCGCGATACTGTGCTCCTTCTTCTGCTTCAGCCCGGAGACCATGCCGACGCGCCGAGAGGCCCAGGCCTTCCTCGGCGCGCTGCGCGATGCGGGCTTCGTCGACGGCAAGACGGTGGTCCTGGACCTGCGGGCATCCGGCGTCGCCGGCGACCTGCCGCGGGCGGCGGCCGCCGTGGCCCGGCGCAGGCCCGCCGTGATCCTCGCGACGGGGGACGACGCGGTCCGGGCGGCCCGGCGGGCGACAGCCGAGATCCCGATCGTCATGCTCGGGGCGAGCGATCCGGTCGAGACGGGCATCGTCGCCAGCCTGGGTCGGCCGGGCGGGAACGTGACCGGCGTGGGCGTGTCGATTCAGACTCTCGCCGCCCGCGGCACCGCGGATTTCGACGGGGCCTTCGCGGCCATCGGCCCGGTGCGCCCCGCCGGGCTCGTCGTCTTGCAGGAAGACGCTTTCATCCGCTCACGCGGTGAGCTGACGCGACGCGCCCTCGCCGGACGGATCCCCATGGTCGCGAACTCCCGATTCTTCGTCCAGGCAGCGGCCCTTCTGGCGTACGGACCGTCCTCGGTGGACATGTCCGAGCGCGCCGGGGCCTTGGTGGCGCGGGTTCTCCGCGGCGAGCGTCCCGGCGACCTCCCCGTGGAGGAGCCGACCCGCTACGAGCTCTTCCTGAACCTCTCCACCGCCAAGGCACTTGGATTGACGGTGCCCCAGTCCATGCTCGCGCAGGTCGACGAGGTGTTCCAGTAGCAGGAGGTGAAGCGTGACAGAGCGACACGTCGCGTTCGTGGGCACCGTCCCCTCCACCTATGACCACTACCTCGGGCCGATCCTCTTCCAGCGCCACGCCGACGACCTGGCGGGCCGGCTGCCGGTGTCGCCGGGAACGCGGGTGCTGGAGGTGGCCTGCGGCACCGGCATCGTCACCGAGCGCCTGGTCCGGCGCCTCGGCGGTCACGGCACGCTCGTCGCCACCGACCTCAACGAGGCGATGATCGCCCACGCGAAGGCCCGCATCCCTCCGAGCCCGGGGCTCGAGTGGCGCCAGGCGGACGGGACGAGCCTGCCGCTCCCCGACGGATCCTTCGACGCGGTGGTGTGCCAGTTCGGGCTCATGTTCTTCCCGGACAAGGCGGCGGGCGTGCGGGAGGCCTACCGGGTCCTCCGGCCCGGCGGGACCTACCTCTTCAATGTGTGGGACGCCATCGCGCGGAGTCCGGTCGCGCGGATCGCCCACGAGACCATCGGCTCGTTCTTTCCCGGCGATCCACCCCCGTTCTACACCGTGCCGTACGGTCTCCACGACGCGGCGGCGGTGCGGCGCCTGCTGGAGGCTGCGGGCTTTGGCGAGATCCGCTGGGAATCGGTCGAGGCGGTCGGAGAGAGCCCCACGGCCGAGGACGCGGCCCGGGGGCTCGTCGAGGGCACCCCGGTCATCGGCGCGATCATGGACCGCCGTCCGGAGGCGGTGCCCGAGATCAGGGCCGCCGTCGCCCAGAACATCGCGGCCGAGCTCGGGGACCGCCCGGTGCGCAGCCCTCTCCGCGCCCACGTGTTCTCTGCGCGCCGGCCCGAGGCCTGACCCGGCCCGGGCGGCCGCCCCAGCGGGAGGCCAGCGGGGCGATGTCTCGAGGCCCTGGCGCCGGGTTCCCGATCAGCGACGCCGCGGCCGGAGCTCGCCTGCTCTGGAGCCTGCCGGCGTTCCTGCGCGCCCCGGTCCACGTGGAGCCCGCCCGCGCGATGCTGGACGAGCGCCTCGCTCACCGTGAGGTCAACTTCCTCGCGCACGTCAGGACCATGGTGTACCGGCACGCCCGGAGCCCGTACCTGGGCCTGCTGAAGCTGGCCGGGTGCGAGTACGGCGACCTCGAGCGCCTGGTGCGACGGGAGGGGATCGAGGGGGCTCTTCACGCCCTGCTGGAGCGTGGCGTCTATCTCACCGTCGAGGAATTCAAGGGCCGCCAGCCCACAGTCCGCGGGAGCGTCACCCTGCGGGTCAGCCCCGAGGACCTCCGGAACCCGATGTCGACGGACCATCTCCTGTTTCAGACGAGCGGGAGCCGCGGCGCACCAACCCCCGTCCCGATAGACTTGGCTGACCTCCGCGACAGCGCGGTCAATACACGTCTGGTGCTCGAAGCTCGTGGCGGCGCGCGCTGGCACATGGCGCACTGGGGCGTTCCCGGCAGCGCGGCAATGGCTCGAATCCTCGAATTCAGCGTCTGTGGCGCCCCGGCTATTCGCTGGTATTCACAGGTCGACCCGGCTGCACCCGGCGTTCATCCGCGGTATCGCTGGAGCGTGCGGGCGATGCGCCTGGCAAGTCGGCTAGCCGGTGTGCCCTTGCCGCTCCCCGTCCATGTCTCGCATGAGAACCCTCTCCCCATCGCCGAGTGGCTGGCCGCGGTCCTGCGCGCTGGCCACACGCCCCTGCTCCACACGTTTCCGAGCTCCGCCGTGCGCCTCTGCCGTGCCGCGATGGAGGCCGGGGTCGACGTGCGCGGCGCCCAGTTCTCGCTGGGATCGGAGCCGACCACAGCCGCTCGCCTGGCAGTGATCCGCCAGGCCGGCGCCGTGGCAGTCCCGCACTACGCGACCCATGAATGCTACTTCCTCGCCTATGGCTGCCTGACGCCGGCCGCGCCGGACGACCTGCATTTTCTCCACGATCGCCTCGCCCTGATCCAGCCCGGCGCCCGATCGAACAGGGCTCTTCCACCGCGCGCGCTGCTGATCACCTCGCTCCGCTCGACGGCGCCGTTGATCTTGCTGAACGTGTCGCTGGGAGACCAGGCCGTGCTCGGGCAGCGCCGCTGCGGGTGCCCGCTGGAGCGGCTCGGCTGGACGACACACCTGCACACGATCCGGAGCTACGAGAAGCTGACGGCCGGCGGGATGACGTTCCTCGATACCGATGTCATCCGAGTGCTGGAGGAAGTGCTGCCGGCTCGCTTCGGTGGCGGGTCGACTGACTACCAGCTACTGGAAGAGGAGGACGAGCATGGCCAGCCCCGCCTGAGCCTCCTGGTTCACCCGGCGCTCGGTCAACTCGACCCGGCCGCGGTGGCGGACGCGTTCCTGTCGGCGATCGGCTCCGGGTCAGGTACGGCGCAGGTCATGGCGCTGCAGTGGCGCCAGGCGAGCGTACTGAGGGTGGAGCGCCAGCCGCCTCGGGCGACGGTCTCGGGCAAGATCCAGCACCTGCATGTCGAGAGTGGCCGCAAGAGCTAGGACTCTGGCTGACCCCGTAGCTTCGCGCTGACCTCGCGCGGGATGGGCAGGGCGCGGAGCCGCGCGCCGGGCGCCTCCGGCCTGGCGACCCACGCGCGCACCTCGAACCCCTCGGCACAGAGCTGCCCGCCGACCGAGAGCTCGTGCTCGACGCGGAACGTCTTCTCCCGGACCCAGTCGACGCGGGTCCGGATGGCCACGGCGTCGCCGTACCGGACGGGCGCGACGAAGCGCGAGCCGGCCTCGAGGATCGGCACCCCGACGATCCCGTAGCGGGGGAACGCCTCGGCCCACGTGAGGCCGAGCGAGTCGAAGAGGGCCTCGGTCCCGATGTCGTACCACTCGAAGAAGCGCGGGTAGAACGCGATCCCGGCGGGATCGGCGTCGCCCCAGCGCACCTGCACCGTCGTCGTGTGCTCGACCACGGTGCCGAGCCTACCACGGCGCGTCCCCGCCCCCGGCGGCTCCGCCGCCGCCCTCCCCGCTCCCAGCGCGGCGACCTCCCGGCCGTGCTACTTTCGTGGCATGAGCCTGAAGGACGACCTCCTGCGGCAGGCCGAGGACGACTTCGGGGGGCTCAAGCGCGCGCTGGCGGGGCTCGACGACGAGGCCATGCAGCGGCCCTGGCTCGGCGCCTGGGGCGTCCGCGAGATCCTCGCCCACATCGCCGGGTGGCACCGGGAGATGACCCCCGTGCTCGAGCGCCTGGCGCGCGGCGAGCGGCCCATCCCGGAGGGGGTCAGCTACGAGGACTTCGACGCCTGGAACGCGCGCCACGTGGCCGCTCGGCGCGGCCTGACCGTCGAGGGCGTGCGCGCCGAGCTCGACGTGTCCCACCGGGAGTTCGTCGCCGCGGCGAGCGCCGTCCCCGAGTCCCGGTACGGACCCGACAAGACGGCGACGCGCGTCGTGGATCTCAACGGCCCCCACCACTACCGGGAGCACGCCGCCCAGATCCGGACCTGGCGCCGCCAGGCCGGGCTGTAGGCCCAGCCCTCCCGCGGGTCGAGGCGCCCGGCGGGCGCCTCAGGCCGAGCCGCGCCGCCGGTCAGCCCGCGGCGCGGAGCCGCGGCGCCACACGGTCGAGGATCTTCTCGAACTCCGGCAGGCGCGGCGCGTAGCGCTGGTCGACGGCCGCCTTGATCTCCGCCGGGGCGCGGGCGGGCGATCCGCCCACGAAGGGCGGCTGCGGATCGTACTCGATTCCGAGCTGCACCGTCTGCGCCACGGCGGGCCCGGCGATCTCGCTCAGAACCACGAACGCGAAGTCGATCCCGGCCGTGACACCGCCGCCCGTGAACGTGTTGCCGTCGCGGACGACGCGCTCCCGCACCGGAATGGCGCCCACGCGCGGCAGGAAGTGATGGTACGCCCAGTGCGTCGTCGCGCGCTTGCCCCGCAGGAGGCCGGCCGCCCCGAGAACGAAGGCCCCGGTGCAGACGCTCGTCACGTACTTCGCGTGCGCGCCCGCACGGCGCACGAAGGCGATCGTCTCCTCGTCCTCCATCGCCTGGTCCACCCCGAAGCCGCCGGGCACGCAGAGGAGATCGAGCGGCGGGCAGTCGGCGAACGTCGCCGTCGGCGGGATGGTCAGGGGACAATCCGACGGCACCGGCGCGCGCGTCTTGGCGACGATGTGGGTCGTCGCGCCGGGCAGGCGGTGCAGCACCTGGAGCGGTCCGGTGAAATCCAGCTGCGTCAGGTTGGGGAAGACCACGAAGCCCGTCGTGAAGCTCATGAGCGCTTCTGCTATCGCAGCCCGCGGCGCTCGTCGCGGCGGAGCTTGTACTCGACCGAGTCGACCAGCGCCTGCCAGGAGGCCTCGATGATGTTGCAGGCCACGCCGACCGTGCCCCAGGTCTCCTCGCCGTCGGCCGACGTGATCAGGACCCGCGTCTTGGCCGCCGTGCCGCTCGTCTCGTCGAGGATCCGCACCTTGTAGTCGACCAGGTGCATCTCCCGGAGGTTCGGGTAGAACTCCTCGAGGGCCTTCCGGACCGCGTGGTCGAGCGCGTTGACCGGGCCGTTGCCGGTGGCGGCGGTGTGCTCGGAGATCCCCTTCACCTGGAGCCGCACCGTCGCCTCGGCGAGCGGCTCCCGGTCGTCGCGCCGCGTCTCGACGATGACGCGGTAGCCCTCGAGCTCGAAGTACGCGCGGTGGTTGCCGACCGCCCGCTCCATGAGGAGCTCGAACGAGGCCTCCGCGCCCTCGAACTGGTACCCCTCGTCCTCGAGCTGCTTGAGGGTCTCGAGGATGCGGCGCGCCTCGGGGGTGTCCTTCTCCAGGTCGATCCCGTACTGGCGCGCCTTCCACAGGATGTTCGACTTCCCGGCCAGCTCCGACACGAGGACCCGCCGGCGGTTCCCGACCAGCTCGGGCTCGATGTGCTCGTAGGTCTCGGGGTGCTTCAGGATCGCCGACACGTGCATGCCGGCCTTGTGCGCGAAGGCCGAGTCGCCGACGAACGGCTGGTGCTGCCACGGGGGCCGGTTCGCCAGCTCGGAGGCGAAGCGCGCCACGTCGCGGAGCTCGCGCAGGCTCACGTCCGGGATCGACTGGAGCCCGAGCTTGAGCGTGAGGTTCGGGATGATCGACACGAGGTTCGCGTTCCCGCACCGCTCGCCGTAGCCGTTCAGCGTCCCCTGGACGTGCTCGGCCCCCTCCAGGACCGCCGCCAGCGAGTTTGCGACGGCGCACTCGCCGTCGTTGTGGGCGTGGATCCCGAGCGGCGCCTCCACGTGCCGCCGCGCCTCGCGCACGATCTCGGCCACCTCCGACGGGAGCGTCCCGCCGTTCGTGTCGCAGAGCACCAGGACCCGGGCGCCGGCCCGCTCGGCCACGCGCAGGGTCTCGAGCGCGTACTCCGGGTCCCGCTTGAATCCGTCGAAGAAGTGCTCGGCGTCGTAGACGACCTCCTCGACGTGCCGCGTCAGGAACGCCACCGAGTCGGCGATCATCAGGAGGTTCTCGGGCAGGGTGGTCTGGAGGGCATGCGTGACGTGGAAGGGCCAGGACTTGCCGAAGATCGTGGCCACCGGCGTCCGCGCCTCGACGAGGGCCTGGAGGCTCGGGTCCGCCTCGGCGGCGATGCCCGCCCGCCGCGTCGCGCCGAAAGCCGCGATCCGCGCGTGCTTGAGCGGCACGTCGAGGATCCGGCGGAAGAACCGCATGTCCTTCGGGTTCGACCCCGGCCAGCCGCCCTCGATGTAGTGGACGCCCAGCGCGTCGAGCCGCTGCGCGAGACGCACCTTGTCCTCCATGGAGAAGGAGACGCCCTCTCCCTGGGTGCCGTCCCGGAGCGTCGTGTCGTAGATCCTGATCAGGCGCGCCATGGCGGGTCCTCCCGAGCCCCCCTCAGGGCTCATCAAGGGGACCCTCACGATATCGGCGAGGCCGCGGGCGTGTCAAGAAACCGGCCGTACGAGCTCAAGACGCCCCCGGACCACGCGCGGCGGCCGCCGACGGTTGACGCCGGCGGCCGCTCCTTCACTCTCCCGTGCCGGGGGGTATCGGCCGCCTCTTTCTGCGGAGGGCGTGATCGGCCGGTGGCCGAACTCCAAGGGTGCGCGAAGGCCAGTCAGAGAAGGCGGAAGCCTGGGAGTCCTTTCAGGCTACGGTCGAACGTGACGGTCTCCTCGGCACCGGCCGCCCGGTTCCGCCGGCCGATCAGGCAGTCGGAGAAGTCGGCCGTCGATCCCCTGAAGTCGTCCAGCGCCGCGAGGGCCAGGTCCTTGGCCTCGATCTCGAACTGGGCGGTGCCCAGGATCCGTTCGAGCGCCGCGGCGACGTCTCCGCGCGAGAGACCGTAGCCTACTTCGAGGACCCAGACGACCTCGCAGAGGACGATGCCGTCGATCAGGAATCGCTCGCCACGCTCGATCTCGCGGTCGGCGCGCGCCGCCTGCGCCGGATCGCCCCGCAGCAGGTAGCGGAGGAGGACGTTGGTGTCGAGGCCGATCACATCCGGCCGGCCGCCCGCCGGCGGATGACGGCGTTCATGGCCTCCACCGACAGGGGCTTGAGTCCCTTGCGCTGCAGCAGACCCTTGAGGTCGCGGACGTCGGCGGTCACCGGGCGCAGGACGACGGTCCCGTCGTCCTTGACCACGAAGTCGACCCGGTCCCCGGTAGCCAGACGGAGCCGGTCCCGGATCGGCTTGGGCAGCGTGATCTGCCCCTTGCTCGTCAGGGTCGCGGTGGGCATGTGTCCTCCTTACCAGTTTACTATTTCCTTACTATAGGGTAAGTCATTGAGGGTGTCACGCCGCGGATGCGGCTCCCCCCGGGGTCAGGTCGATGGCGGGCGGGGCCGGTCGAGGACTTCCCGGACCTTGCGGAGGAGGCCGTCCGAGGTGAACGGCTTCGCGAGGAGGGTCGCGTCCGCGCCGAGATCGGTCTGGGAGCGCAGCTGGTCGGCGGTGTAGCCGGAGACGTAGAGCAGCCGGATCCCCGGATCGCGCGTCCGGAGCCGGGTCGCCAGCTCGGGGCCGCTCATGCGCGGCATGACCACGTCGGTCACGACGACGTCGATCCGCGCCTGGTGCGCCTCCACCAGGGCGAGCGCCTCCAGCCCGTCGCCGGCGGCCAGCACCGTGTAGCCGCCCTTGGCGAGGACCCGGTGCATCAGGTCGCGGAGGGCGACCTCGTCCTCGACGAAGAGCACCGTCTCCCGGCCGCCCGGCATGAGCCGCTCGCGCGCCGCCGCCCGCTCGGCGGCGGGCTTCGCGTCGACCCTCGGCAGGTACACCGCGAACGTGCTGCCCTGGCCCGGCTCGCTCTGGACGTCGATGTAGCCCCGGTGCTGCTTGACGATCCCGTAGACGGTGGAGAGCCCGAGCCCGGTCCCCCGCCCTGGCTCCTTGGTGGTGAAGAACGGCTCGAAGAGGTGGGAGAGGACGTCGGGGCTCATCCCGCACCCGTTGTCGCGGATCGACAGGCGCACGTGCGCGCCGGTGGACGAGCCCGGGTGCGCGGTGACGAACGTCTTGTCGAGCATCGCCGGCCCCGTCTCGAGGGTCAGCTGGCCGCCCTGCGGCATGGCGTCCCGGGCGTTGACCGTGAGGTTCATGACGACCTGCTCGAGCTGCCCCGGATCCGCCGACACGCGCCCGGCCGCGGGGTCCAGCCGGAGCTCCAGCTGGATGTCCTCCCCGATGAGCCGGTGCAGCATGGTGGCCAGGTTGCCGACCAGCGTGTTCACGTCGATCACCTGGGGCTGGAGGAACTGCCGGCGGCTGAAGGCCAGGAGCTGGCGCGTCAGCGACGCGGCGCGCTCGGACGCGCGCCGGATCTGCTCCACGTCGTGGGCCAGCCCGTCGCCTTTCCGGAGCACGCTCTTGATCAGGTCGCTGTGGCCCATGATCACCGCGAGGAGGTTGTTGAAGTCGTGGGCGATTCCGCCGGCCAGGCGGCCGACGGCCTCCATCTTCTGCGCCTGCCGGAGCTGGGCCTCGAGGCGCTTGCGCTCCGAGGTGTCCTCCAGGATGGCGAGCGTACCGATCGTCGTGCCGGCCGCGTCGCGGAGCAGGGCGAGCGAGAAGCGGCACTCGACCCAGCGCCCGTCGCTGGCCAGGATCTCCGTCTCGTGCTCCCGGAGGCGCCCTTCCTCGCGGAGGCGTCGCATCAAGGTCCGGGCCGCCTCCCGTCCGCCGCGCTGGAACTCGGCGACCGCCCGCCCCACCACCTCGGCGGACCGGTAGCCCAGGAGCTCCTCGGCGCGGGGGCTGAAGTACGTGACGTGGCCGCGCACGTCGGTGGTGACGATGCCCGCCGGCGAGTGCTCCGCGATCGAGCGGAGGAAATCCCGGGCGCCCCGCGCGTCCTCGTAGAGTCGCGCGTTGCGGATCGCCAGCGCCGCCTGGCCCGCAAAGCTCTCGAGCAGCTCCCGGTCCTCGGCGTCGAGCTCGAAGGCCGCGGGGCCGTTCAGCGCGAGGACGCCGAGCAGCACGCCCTGGTGCACGATCGGCACGATGTACGCGCTCCGGAGCCCGTGCTGCCGGAACCAGTCTGGCGCGAGCACCCGCCCATCCTCGAAGACGTCCGCGACGATCACGGGCTGTCGGTGCGTGGCGACCCAGCCCGGCAGCCCCTCGCCGAGCCCGATGCTCCGGCGCGGGTACGTGGCGCCGAGCCGGTCGTCGGAGAACGCCCGCACCTCGAGCGTCCCGGCTTTCTCGTCGGCCACCCAGACGCCGACCGCCGGGGCCTCCATCAGCTGCGCCGCGGCCCGCGCGATCTCGCGGAGCACCTCGTCCAGGTCGAGCGACGAGGCGATGAGCCCCGACAGCCGCGCCATGGCCCGGAGCCGGGCGAGCCGCCGATCGGCGGCCGCATTCTCGCGGCGGAGCCGGTGGAGCTCGGCCGCCGGCGTCTCTCGCTTCACGACGACACCCCGCTCAGTACGCCCGCGCCGTGCATCCGAAGTGCTGACAGGGGCATCCGTCCGCCCCCTCCCCCGCGCGCGCGCACGCCCGGCAGCAGTAGCTCCGCCCGGCGTCCACGAGGCAGCTGCACGCGGAATGCGCGCAGCCGCCGCCCGGCGTGACCTCCGGGGCCGCGGCCGGCCCGCCGGGGAAGCGGGGCAGAGGGGGCGCCGCGGTCACGGGCAACCTCCCCGGCCCCCGATGCCCGCCATGCCTGATGTGCCGCGCCACGGCACGGCCGTGACACGGCCGGACGCCGGCTGACAGGACGCTCCGGCAGACGGGCTCCGCCTGCCACGCCCGGCGCCACGTCGAGCCCGGGCCGGAACCAAGCGGAAACACGCGCGTTCCGTCACGTCGCCCGCCCTCTCCGGGGCCCCTCGGTCCCACGGCGCCGGACGCCCGCCACACGGGCACGATCCTTGCTCAACCCGTCCGCGAGGATCAAGGACATGCGCTCCTCCCTACTCGAAGCGTCGGCGTTCTCGAGCTGTCGCGTGTGCGGCTGGGCGACGCTCCCCGGCTCGACGCTCTGCGTGGGATGTCTCGACATCCGCGAGTGGAGCCGCGTCAACCGCGCGTTCTGCGATCTGCTCCACCGGACGCGCTCGCTCGATCCCGAGGCTCACCACGCCCAGATGTACGAGTCCGCCGGCTTCGCCCTGACCGCCTGACCCGTCAGACAACCCCGCCGGCGCGGAGCTCCGCGACGGCTTCGGACGAATACCCGACGAGCTTCGTCAGGACCTCGTCCGTGTGCTCGCCGAGCAGCGGCGCGGGCGCCGCTGCCTCGGCGGGCGTTCCGTGGAGACGGATGGGCGGCCCGACCATCCGCATGGGCCCGGCCGTCGGGTGCGTCACGCTCACGATCGCGCCGCGCGCCTGGAGATGCTCGGACTCGAGCGCCTCGCCGACCGACTTGATCTTCCCGGCCGGCACCCCGGCCCGCTCGAGGCGCCCGAGCCAGTCCGCGGCCGGGCCGGTCCGGAAGATCGCGCCGAGGAGCGGCACCAGCGCGTCGCGGTGCTCGACACGCTTCGCCTCGGTGTCGAAGCGCGGGTCCGTCGCGAGCTCCGGTCGGCCGATCGCCTGGCAGAAGCGCGTCCAGAGGGAGTTGTTCGCGACGCCGACGGTGAGGTAGCCGTCCGCCGCCTCGAACACCTCGTACGGCACGATCGACGGGTGCTGGTTGCCGCGCCGCCGGGGGCTCACGCCCGTCGTCAGGTATCCCTGGCCCTGGTAGGTGAGGAGCGCGGCCATCACCTCGAGCATCGCGATCTCGACCTTCTGCCCGAGCCCCGTGCGCTCCCGCGCGAACAGGGCGAGGGCGATGCCGTGGGCCGCCATCGTGCCCGACGCGAGGTCGGCGATCGAGTTGCCGACCTTCACGGGCGGGCCGTCGGCGAAGCCGGTCAGATCCATGATCCCCGACTCGCCCTGGACGATCAGGTCGTAGCCCGGCCGGCTCGCCTCCGGCCCCGACTCGCCGAAGCCCGAGATCGAGCAGTAGACGAGCCGCGGGCTCAGCGTGTGGGCGGCCTCCCAGCCGAACCCGAGCCGCGCGAGCGTCCCCGGGCGGAAGTTCTCGAGCAGCACGTCCGCCCCCGCGAGGAGCTTCCGGAGGACCGCCTTGCCCGCTTCCGCCTTGAGGTCGAGCGTGAGGCTCTTCTTGCCCCGGTTGACGCTCATGAAGTAGGTGGACTCGCCGCCCGCGAACGGCGGCCAGGCCCGGGTGTCGTCGCCCTTGCCCGGCTCCTCGACCTTGATCACCTCCGCGCCCATGTCGGCGAGGAGCATCGTGGCGTAGGGCCCCGCCAGGACGCGGGACAGGTCGATCACGCGGATGCCGTCGAGGGGCCTCATTCTCTCCTCCGCAGGAGCCGCTTCGCGGCGCTCTTGGCGAAGCTGGAGAGCCGGCCCGTCGCGGTCTCGGCGCGCCGCCGCCAGAAGAGCGTCGCGCGCTCGGCGAGGCTCAGCGTCGAGAAATAGTAGATGTCGTCCACCGCCTCGATCGCCACGCGCGAGCCGGGCCGGAGCCCCTTCGTCTCGGTCCCGTGGCAGAAGAACTTCGCCCCGCCCGGCAGCTCCACGAGCGCCAGGTGGAGCGGCGAGGCGAACCCCGTCGGCGGCGAGTAGAGCGTGGTGAAGGACACCACCTCCCCCCGGGCCGGCACGGTCACGGGCGTCATGCTCGTCCCGTCGTCGGGGCAGTATCGGGCCGGGGGGGCGCACGTTCGCGCACAGCGGGGGCACCGCGACGCGGCAATCACGCCGTCGGGCACGGGCCCGGGCCCGCGCTCCGTCGCGCCGCTCGGCGAGCCGGCCTCGCCCCTCGCGTGGCTCATGGCGCCGCCTTCGGTGTCGGCTGGGCTGCGCGCGGTCACGCGGCCTCCAGGAGCGTCACCCAGTTCGACGTGGCGAGCCCGCCGATGGACTGTGCGAGCCCGACGCGCGCCGACACCTGCCGGCCCTCGGCCTGCCCGGTGAGCTGCCAGCAGAGCTCGACCACCTGGGCGAGCGCCGTCGCGCCCAGGGGATGCCCGCGGGCCTTGAGACCCCCCGACGGATTCACCGGGAGCCGCCCGTCGAGGGCCGTCTCGCCGTGGGCGACCATCCGCCCCGCCTTCCCCGCGGGCGCGAGCCCCGTGTCCTCCATCGAGATCAGCTCGAAGGGCGCGAAGGCGTCGTGGAGCTCGGCCACCTCGACGCGCTCCGGCCCGAATCCCGCCATCCGGAACGCCGTCCGGGCCGCCTCGCGCGTCGCGCGGAACCCGGTGAAGTCGTCCCGGTAGCGAAGGGCAAGGTAGTCCGACCCCTGGCCGATGCCCGCGATGCGGACGGGCGCGCGCTCGGCGCGGACGACGACGGCGGCCGCGCCGTCGGAGATCGGGCAGCAGTGGTAGAGGCGGAGCGGATCTGCCACGAGGCGGCTCTCGAGGACCGTCTCGAGGGTCACCGCTTCCCGGAAGTGGGCGAGCGGGTTCCGGACGCCGTTCGCGTGGTTCTTGACGGCGACCAGCGACAGGTCCCGCAGCGTGGCGCCGGTCCGCGTCATCCACGCCCGCGTGACGATCCCCGCCAGGGCCGGCATCGTGGCGCCGTAGGAGCGCTCGTAGGGATCGATCGAGCGGCCGATCAGCTCGGAGACCCGGGGCGTCGGGAGGTGGGTCATCTTCTCGCCGCCGACGACGAGGACGGTGCGATGGAGTCCGGCCGCCACCGCCGCGTACGCCGCGAACAGGGCGGCGGCGCCCGACGAGGTCGCGGTCTCGGCGCGGAGGCTCGGGACCCGCGCGAGCCCGAGGTAGGTCCCCACGTGCGACGCGAAGTTGCCCTCGCCGACGAACTCCTCGGGGTTCATCGCGGAGACGACGAGCGCGTCGGGCCGCTCCAGGCCGGCGGCGGCCAGGGCGCCCCGCCCGGCCTCCGCCATGAGATCGGGCAGCGATTCCTCCCGCCGCCCGACCCGGGTCATGGCCGCCCCCGCGATGTAGACGTCGCTCACTCGCTCCCCCGGCGGTATGTTCACCGCCCGAGAGTCAGCGTACCACCGAGCCGGTCAGCGCCGGGCGCGCCTCGGTCGAGGGGGCGATCAGGGCTGACCACCCGAGGGCCCGGTCAACGATCGCCGGCCTTGGGGGCCAACCTCCCGGCCTTGGCGGGAGATGGTGCGACGGTCGCTTGACGACGCCGCGGCCCGGTGCTGTGATGCCCCGGTCCGGGCGCGGCCGATGGCTCGCGGCGCACGCGGCCCAGGAGGGACCATGGCGGACGGTGTGGCGTTCATCGACGGCGAGTACGTGGCGGCTCACGAGGCGCGGATCCCGCTCTTCGACCTCGGGTTCACGCGCGGCGACGCGGTCTACGACACGGTGTCGGTGTGGCACGGGCGTTTCTTCCGGCTCGACGACCACGTCGCCCGGTTCCTCCGCTCGTGCGCGGGCGCGCGGCTCACCTGCCCGCATCCCCCGGAGGAGCTCAAGCGCATCCTGGCCGGGTGCGTGCACCGTGCGGGGCTGGAGGACGCGTACGTCCAGATGATCGTCACGCGCGGGGAGTTCGTGTCGATGACCAAGCGCGACCCCCGGCTCTGCCGGAACCGCTTCGTCGGCTTCGCGCTCCCCTACATCTGGATCGTCCCGCCCGAGCGCCAGGAGGTCGGCATCGACCTCGCGATGGTCGACAACCGCCGGACGCCGGCCGAGGCAATCGACCCGCGCGTCAAGAACTTCAACTGGATGGACCTCCAGCGCGGGCTCTTCGAGGCGCTCGACCGGGGCGCCGACACCGCGGTCCTCTGCACGCCGTCCGGGCAGCTCGCGGAGGGGCCGGGCTTCAACCTGTTCGTCGTGAAGGACGGCACGGTGTGGACGCCGCGCGGGAACGTCCTCGAGGGGATCACGCGCCAGACCGTCCTCGACCTCGCGGCCGAGCTGGGCGTTCCCGCCCGGCAGGCGGACCTCCCGCCCGACGCGCTCCGGACGGCGGACGAGGCGTTCCTCTCGTCGACGGCGGGGGGGATCATGCCGGTCGCGCGGGTCGACGGGCGCCCGCTCGGGGCGGGCCGGCCCGGCCCCGTCACGACGCGCTTCCGGACCCTCTACTGGGACAAGCGCGAGGCCGGCTGGCTCGGGACCCCGGTCAAGGACCTCGTGGCGTAGCGCCGGCCGGCGGCGGCCGGTCTAGCCCTTGCCTTCCTCGCGGAGGCGCTTCCGCATCTCGCGCACCTCGTCGGCGGAGACTTCCTCGCGCGGACGCTGGCGGCGGTCCTCGATGACTTGAAAACCGCTCTCGTGGCCCATCAACGCCCGGAGCTGGTCGATCAGCTCGGGGTGGCCGCGCGCGACGATGAACGTCGTCCGGGCAGCATCGCTCGCGGCAGAGCGGTCGGCCGCATGAGACGGGGTGGGATCCCCGGGCGACTCGCCCAGCGCGTCCACGGCGTCGCCGCAGATTCCGCAAGTGACCCGCAGCCACGGATGGGTGCAGTGCTGGCCCGGCTCCGCCACTCGCGGCCTCCCTCGCGCGGCGCCGCCGCCGCACCCTGCCCCAGGTTCAGCCTCCGTCCGCCCTCGGCGCGACGAACGGCGCGATCGGATGCCGCGTCTCGTTCGCGGGAGGCCCCCACGGCTGGCGCGAGTTTAGGGACCGCCCCAGAGCGTGTCAAGGTTTCCGCCTCCCGACCATCACGACGGCGCGGCGGTGCAGACGGCCGCGCCCGCCGGCGAGTTGGTCCCGCGCGGGCACGCTTGGCAGGCCTCCAGCCCCGGCCGCGCCGCGAATCTCCCCGCGGGGCAGGCGGAGCAAGACCCCTGACCTTCGTTGGCCGCGAACCGCCCCTCCGGGCACTTGTCGCAGGCCGTGTTCCCGAACGCACGAGCCTTGCGATGTGAGGTACTGGCCCGACGGGCAGGACGTGGCGGCGACCGCATCGCCGCCTTTAGCGAGCCACGCGCCCGCGGCGACGAGTCCGGCGAGCACGGCGAGCCTGGCCGTAGGCCGCATGGCTCCGCTCCTTCTCAGCCCGGGAGGCCGGGCGGCGACGAAAGAGGCTACGCCAGGATCACTCGGAGCCCAGAGTGCGTGGAGGGCGTCACGGCACGGGGAGGCCCCGCCGGGCCAGCTCCGCCTCGAGGTGGAGCGGCCGCGTGCCGATCGGCTTCCCGTCCGGCACCGTCCAGAAGACCTCGAACTCGAGCCCGTCCGGGTCCTTGGCGTAGAGGGACAGGCTCACGCCGTGATCCGACTGGCCGACGAACGCCCCGACCTCCATCAGACGTTGACGGGCGCGCGCCAGGTCGGTGAGCTCGCCGACCTCCCACGCGGAGTGGTACATGCGCGCGACGCGCTCGTCGGGCGGCGGAACGCCCCGCTGCTCGAACAGCCCGAGGTGATGGTCGTCGGGTGTGCCGGGGATCTTCAGGAACGCCGCGTTCGGGTACCGGACCTTGACCTCGAAGCCCAGCACGTCCCTGTAGAACCGCACGCTGCGCTCGACGTCCGACACGAAGAGGACCAGGTGCTGCAATCGCCGGAGGCCGATCCCGTTCCCAGTCATCGCGAGGCTCCTCTCCGTCACGCCATCCGCGGCGCCACCGCCGCGCGGTCGAGCTGCCCGAGCGTGGGCCGGCCGATGAGGGCGAGGGTGCGGTCGATCTCCTTCGAGAGGATCTCGATCGCCAGCTCCACGCCCCGCTCGCCGAGCGCGGCCACGCCGTAGTTGAACGCCTTGCCGATCATGCAGGCGCGCGCGCCCAGCGCGAGCGCCTTCACCACGTCCGAGCCGCGCCGGACGCCGCCGTCGAGGATCACCTCGGCCCGCCCCTCCACGGCGTCGACGATCTCCGGCAGCACCTCGATCGGCGAGGGCGCGTGGTCGAGCTGGCGGCCGCCGTGGTTCGAGACGATGATCGCCTCGATGCCGCGGTCGGCGGCCAGGCGGGCGTCGTGGGCGGACATGATGCCCTTGAGCGCGATCGGCCCCGGCCAGATGGAGCGGTACCAGTCGACGTCGGCCCACGTGATGGAGGCGCTGAACTGCTTGGTGGTGAAGGCGGCCAGCGAGATGGCGTCGTGCTCCACCCCCGGCATCCCGACGAAGTTGCCGAAGGTCGGCCGGGGGTGAGTCAGGAAGGCGCGGAGCCAGGAGGGCCGGCGCAGCGTGTCGAGCACGTTCCGCACGGTGATCCGGGGCGGGAGGACGAGGCCGCTCCGCACGTCGCGCTCGCGCTGGCCCAGGACCGGCGTGTCGACCGTCACGACCAGCGCCCGGTAGCCGGCCGCCTTGGCGCGCTCGATCAGCATCCGCACGATCTCGCGGTCCCGCCACACGTAGAGCTGGTACCAGATGGGCCCGGTCGCCGCCTCGGCGATCTCCTCCATCGGGCAGATCGACATGGTGCTCGCCGTGTAGATGACGCCCTTCCGGCCGGCCGCGCGGGCGGCCACCGCCTCGCCCCGCGGCCAGAACATCCCGGTGAAGCCCGTCGGAGCGAGGATCAGCGGTGACGCGATCGGGATGCCGAGGACGGTGGTGGACTGGTCGCGGCGGCTCACGTCCACCAGGGCCCGGGGCTGGAAGCGGTAGCGCCCGAAGTCGGCGGAGTTGCCGCGCATCGTGACCTCGTCCTCGGCGCCGCCGTCGATGTAGTCGAAGAGCGGCCGCGGCAGCCGCCGGAGAGCCGCCGTCCTGAGGTCCTCGATCGTGACGATCATGGCGTGAGTTTACTCCCTCGGACGCGCAGGCCACGAGGCCGGGTACGTTCAGACGACGGATCCCTTGACGACGCCAGTATATGGAGTAGAGTTAACATAAATCATAGTAACAGAGGTACACAACGATGCCCGAGCCTGGGCGCCCGTACGAGGTGATCAGCGTGTCCCTCCCGAGGGACCTCGTCGCGCGCGTCAACGAGATCGTCCCCAGGACGCGGCGGAGCCGGGTCATCCGCGACCTCTTGTCCTCCTTCGTCGAGTCCGTGAGCCGGAAGCGGGTCGCCGAGGAGTACCGGCGCTATTACGCGCGCCGTCCGCGGCGGGAGGTCGAGGAGGAGCGGGACCTGCTCGTCGAGTGGGAGATCAGCGACGCGGAGGTGTCGGCGATTCTCGAGCGAGAGGAATCCCGTGGTCGTCGCGCGACGCGGTGACGTCGTGCTTGCCAGCCTCGACCCCACGGTCGGGGTGGAGATCCGGAAGACCCGGCCCGTCGTCGTGGTGTCCAACGACCACATCAACGAGCTGAGCCAGCTTGCCGTAGTGGTGCCACTGACGAAGAACACGTCCTACCTGTCCCCCAGCCATGTGGTCGTCCCCAAGGGCACCGCGGGCCTCAGCGTCGCCTCCAAGGCGTTGACGGAGCAGATCAAGGCGGTCGACAAGCGCCGCCTCGTGCGGCGCGTGGGCAGCCTGCCCGCGCATCTCGTGGCTCAGATCGATCGAGCGCTCAGAACCACGCTCGCCCTGCGCTGACACGGTTCATGCCCGGAGCCCCTGTGCCGAAGCTCCGCGTGACGTCGGGCGGGCCGTGCGCGGCCCGAAGTCACGGGCCGCGCTTCCGGCGGCCGGACTTGCGCCTCGCCACCCGGGTCGGACGCCTTGGGCGCGCCGGCCGAGAGGCCTTGGCCCTGGCCTTCAGGAGGCCGCGGATGTAGGACGCCTCGCCGGCATGCTGGTGGCAGTCCGCGAGGATGCTCAGGAGCCGCACGCCGACCGTGGGCCGCGGCGTGTACCAGGACTCGTCCAGCTCGCGATCCAGGGCCGCCGGCGTGAGGACGGCCAGGTACTCCTTGGTCCGCTCCGTGACCGCGCGCAGGTAGTCGAGCTGGACCTTCGCGCTCGGGGACCGGAAGGCCCTCACCTGCTCCGGCGTGTGTCCGTACCCCGAGTCCTCGTGGTCCGGCGGGCGGTCGAACTTCCGGTGCCAGCCATCGCGCACCCAGAGGTCCGCCTGGCCCATGAGGTCGGCGATCTGCCCGTCCTGGACGCGCGTGAGATGCCAGACGGTCCAGCCGAGGGGGTTACAGCCGGGACCTGGCGGCCAGTCGAGATCCGCGGCGCGCACGCCCGACAGGGCCTCCTCCGCGAGGTCCGGCAAACGCTCGAACCCGTCGACCACGAGCTCCCGCCACTCCACGGCGTCCTCCTTGGATCGGAATCGTGAGGTCCGCGGCGAGTGTAGGAACCGGCGCCGGCGGGTGTCAAGGCGCCGGCGGGGTCGCGGTCACGCGAGCGGCGGCTCCCCGGCCACCAGGCGGCCGTCCTGGAGGCGTAGGGTCCGATCGGCGAGCCCCGCGACCTCGGACGCGTGCGTCACCACGACGAGCGTCTTGCCGGCCTGGCGCGTCAGGCGGTCGAGGAGTTGGAGGACCTGGCGCCCGGTGTCGAGATCGAGGTTGCCGGTCGGCTCGTCGGCGAGCACCAGGTCGGGGTCGTGGACCAGCGCGCGGGCCACCGCCACCCGCTGCTGCTCGCCCCCCGAGAGCCGCTCGGGGAACGTGGCGGCCCGGTCCCGGAGGCCGACCTCGTCGAGGAGCGCCAGGACTGCCTGGCGTGCCGGCTCCCCGCCGCGGCCGTTCAGCTCGAGCGGCAGGAGGAGGTTCTCCTCCACCGTGAGGGTCGGGATCAGGTTGAAGAACTGGAACACGAAGCCGACGTGCTGGCGCCGGAACAGCGTCCGGGCGCGCTCGGACGCCCGCGTCAGCGAGACCCCGGCGACCTCGATCTCCCCCGCCGTCGGCAGGTCGATGCCGCCGATGAGGTGGAGGAGCGTCGACTTGCCCGAGCCGCTCCGGCCGAGGAGCGCGACCACCTCGCCCCGGCGGATCTCGGCGTCGACGCCACGCAGGACCACCCGCTCGGTCTCGCCCTCGCGGAAGGCCCGGGTCACGCCCGCCAGCCGGATCAGGGTCACCGGCCGGCTCGCTCGCCCCGCCCGGTCAGCTCCCGGCCTCCTCGCCGAACGCCGGCAAGCGGCCTCACCCTGGCGACCAGCACGCCCGCCGGTCTCGCCGAGAGATCCGCGTCAGGTGGTCCTGCACGCGGGCATGATACCGCCGGTCAGGTCACACGACGCCCACGGACCTGGCGCGCGCCGGCCTCACTCCGCCGCCGCGGCGCGGGCAGGCAGCGGGCTCGGCTCGCCGGCCAGGGCCGCGACGGGCCGGGCGCCCGCCAGGCCGAGGTCGCGGATCAGGCGCGCCAGATAGGTCCGCTGGAGCCCGAGCAGGCGCGCCGCCCGCGTGCGGTTGCCGGCGGTCCGCCGGAGGGTCGACGCGATCAGCCCGCGCTTGAACTCCTCCACCGCGGCGTGGTAGGTCCGCACCGCCTCCCGGGTCACGCCGTCCGAGAGGCCGGCCTCGCGGATGTCGGCGGGCAGGTCGCGCAGGATGATGTCCGGGCCGTCCGTGAGGACGGCGGCGCGCTCGATCACGTTCTCGAGCTCGCGCACGTTGCCGGGCCAGGCATACCGGCGCAGGAACGCGAGCGCCTCCGGCGTGACGCCGCGGAGATCGCGCTTGAGCTCCCGCCGGAAGCCCTCGAGGAAGTGCTGGGTCAGGGCGGGCACGTCCCCCGCCCGCTCGCGCAGCGGCGGGAGCGTCAGGCTCACGACGTCCAGCCGGTAGTAGAGGTCCAGGCGGAAGAGCCCGTCCCGGACGGCGGCCCGGAGGTCCCGGTTGGTGGCGGCGACGAAGCGGACGTCCGTCTTGATCTCCCGCGTGCCCCCGACGCGCTCGAAGGTCTGGTCCTGGAGGACGCGCAGGAGCTTCGCCTGGAGCGCCGGCCGGATGTCGCCGATCTCGTCGAGGAAGACCGTCCCGCCGTGAGCGACCTCCAGCTTCCCCCGCTTCTGCTGGTGCGCCCCGGTGAACGCGCCCTTCTCGTGGCCGAAGAGCTCGGACTCGAGCAGCTCCTCCGACAGGGCCACGCAGTTGACCACGACGAACGGCTGGTCCCCGCGGCGGCTCCAGCGGTGGATCGCGCGGGCGATCACCTCCTTGCCCGTCCCGCTCTCTCCGAGGAGGAGCACCGTCGCGCTGCTCGGCGCCACGCGCCGGGCCACGTCCATCACCTCCCGCATCTGCGGGCTGTCGCCGACGATCGCCCCGTACCGGTCTCCCAGCTCGGAGGACAGGAGCGCGTTCGCGTCGCGGAGGGCCTGGCGCTCGAGCGCCTTGCCGAGAACGATCTCGAGGTGCCGCGCGTCGACGGGCTTCGAGACGAAGTCGTACGCGCCCTTCTTCATCGCCTCCACGGCCCGCGCGATCGTCCCGTGGCCCGTGATGACGATCACGACGACGTCCGGCTCCTCCCGCCGGATGGTCTCGAGCACGACCATGCCGTCCATGCCGGGCAGGACCAGGTCCAGGAGCACGATCGCGGGGGGCTCCTCGCGGCAGAGCCGGAGGGCCTCCACGCCGCGGTCCGCGACCGTCACCTGGAAGCCCTGGGCGCGGAGCCGGTCGCCCAGCGCCTCGCAGAAGTCGGGATCGTCGTCGACCAGGAGCACGCGCGCCGGTGGGGCCATGGCTTCTACCTCAGTCGCGGTCGAACGCCTGCGCGGTGAGGCGCAGGAGCTCGCCGGGGTCGAAGGGCTTCAGCATGAACTCGTCGGCGCCACGGGCGCGGCACGCCTCGCGGAGGGGACGGTTCGGGGAGCCGGTGAGCACGATCACCCGGGCGGCAGGCGCCGCCTGCCGGATCTCCGGCAGGGCCTCGTAGCCGCCGAGCCGCGGCATCTTGAGGTCGAGGATGATGCAGCCCGGTCGGGTCGCGCGGGCCTGGGCGAGCGCCTCGATCCCGTCCCGCGCGGTGAGGACCCGGTAGCCGGCGGCGGCCAGCCGGTCGGAGACGATCTGGAGGAGATCCGCCTCGTCGTCGACGACCAGGACGACTCGGTCCCCGCCGCCGGCGACGTCCGTCATGTGCCCGTCCCGCCCGCCGCCGGCAGGAGCACCACGAAGGCCGCCCCGCGGCCCGGCGCGTCCTCCACCCAGATCCGGCCGCCATGGAGCTCGACGAGGTGCCGGGCGATCGTCAGGCCCAGCCCGGTGCCGGGCGGACGGTCCCCTTCGACCCGGCCGACCTGGTAGAACTTGTCGAACACGCGCTCGCGCTCGGCGGACGGGATGCCCGGACCAGTGTCCCGGACCGTGAAGCGCACCAGTCCCGCCCCCTCATCGGCGACCCTGACCGACACCTGGCCTCCCCGAGGGCTGAACTTTACGGCGTTCGCGAGGAGGTTCGTCAGGACCTGGTGCGCCTTGTCCGGATCCGCCCAGACCGGCAGGCAGGCGGGCACATCGACGGTCACCTGGACGCGCCGCTGATCCGCGAGGTGTCGGAGCCCGTCGAGCGCGTCGCTGACGAGGTCGGCGACCGGGAGCGACTGCGGGGCGAGCTCGATCTTCCCGGCCTCGATGCGGGTGAGGTCGAGGAGATCCGACACCATGCGGCCGAGCCGGTCGGCGTTGTCGCGGACGCGCCCGAGGTAGTGGCGAGGCTTCTCGGTGAGCGGCCCGGCCACGCCGTCCAGGAGGTTGTCGACGTAGCCCTTGACGGCGGCCAGCGGGGTCCTGAGCTCGTGAGAGACGTTGCCGAGGAAGTCCGACTTGAGCTGATCCACCTCGCGGAGCCGGGCGTGGGACGCCTCGAGCTCCCGGTACGTGGCCTCGAGCTGGGCCGTCCGCTCGTGCACCTTGGCCTCGAGCTGCGAGGCCGACTCCTGGAGCCGGCGGTAGAGATGCGCGTTCTGGATCACCACCGCGGCCTGGGCCGCGAAGACCGTCACCAGACGGACGTCGTTCTCCGACAGGCCCCCGGGCTTGTTGGCGATCGAGATCTTCCCGACGAACCGGCCCTCGTGGACCAGGGGGATCTCGGTCAGGTTGTAGACCCCGAACGGGCGGAGGAACGCGCGCTGCTCCTCGTTGAACTCCTCCGGGCGCTTGTTCACCATCGGGCCCCGCTGCCGGAAGTTCCAGGCGGGCCGGAGGGCGTCCGCGGGGTAGCGGACCTTCTTGAGCAGCTCGTCCGCGACGTTGTGGCCCGGCCACTGGCAGACGAACTCGCGCGTCTCCGGCTCGTAGAGCGAGATGACGCACTTCTCGCACCCGACGAGCTCGGCCAGCTGGCGGGTGAGCCGGCCGTAGGTCTCCCGTATGTC
Organism: uncultured Candidatus Rokubacteria bacterium; assembly: GCA_963812945.1. GTDB lineage: Bacteria > Methylomirabilota > Methylomirabilia > Rokubacteriales > DASRDR01 > DASRDR01. The sequence goes on from CAWEXD010000008.1 coordinate 3,097,265, forward strand.
GGTCATGGCCTCGAAGGCCCGCGAGATCTCCTCGAGGCCTTCGAGCTCCCGGTAGCTCCGGCGAGGCCGGACGAGCCGCCGGACGCGGCCGAGCACGGCGGTCAGGCCGCCCATGCCCTACCCGGGCCGGCGGCGGACCCCCAGGCCCCCCCGGCGTGACGGCCTAGCGACTCGCTTCCGGATCGAGGCCATGGGCGGGGGGCCCATCGTCGGCGCGCGCAGTCCCGGCGCCCGGCTACGGGGTGCCCGAACGCACGAGGGGCGTCACCTCGCGGTGACGCCCCTCGCTGCGCGTCGGTCCGGCCGCGCGGGCGGCCGTGGCGCCAGTCGCTAGTTCTTGGTCGCCGGCTTGGCCTCCGGGTGCTCCTTGAACCAGTCCTTGTTGATGCCGATGAACTGCTTCCACTGGTCGGGCGTCTCGTCCTCGGCGAAGATCGCCTTGACCGGGCACACCGGCTCGCAGGCGCCGCAGTCGATGCATTCCTCAGGGTGGATGTACAGCATCGTGTCACCCTCGTAGATGCAGTCAACCGGGCAGACCTCCACGCAGGCCTTGTCCTTCACGCCGATGCACGGCTCGGCAATGATGTAGGGCATCGAGTCCTCCCCGAGGTGGTATCGGAGCGTCGGTGAGCGTTCCGCGATCCCTGGACGCGGAACAACCCCGCGCCGGACCGGTCATCTTCTACTATGCGCTGGACCTCGTGTCAAGCACGGCGCGAGGCCCAACCCCCCGGTCCGATTGCCCCTTTCCGACTCGCCAGGACTCGATGCCGCACGCCGCCGGCCCGGTCGGGGCCCCTGCGCCAGGCCTCCGACCGCTCCGGCTGCTACGGCAACGCGGTATCCGAAGTGCAACGCGAGTGCCACGAATCGGGTGCGAGCGATTCCGCGCGGATACACTGGAGGAGGCGCCGGACACCCGCCGGACTGCACACTTTCCGGTGCACCCCTGCACTGTTTTCAGTGCACCCCTCCTGGACCCGCCGTCCGGCCGCTCTCAACGCTGCTCACACCCCACTTGTGAGCGGTGCGCACGACGCGCACTTTCATCATCACGGCGCCGCGATGCGGGCCACGTGGGGCGACCGGCCCTGGGGCGAGCCTACCCGGCGGAGCGCCGCAGGTCATCGCCCTCCGGGCCTGCCCCACTGCACAAGAAACAGTGCAGTCGGTCCAACGGCCGGACGAAGCCGCCATCGCGCCCGCGATGGAAAAGGGCGCGGCGGACCGTGGCTTTTGGGCCTCGACGCCGACGGGCCGGACGCCTGGCCCTCTTCTTGCCTTCCCCTTGCCGCGCGATCCGCCGCGACTCCTGGCCGCATGTATCGCATTCGACACGAGGAGGATGATTCGTGATCCCCTCCCAGCGTCCGAATCTCCCGGCGCTCTCGGGTCTGGGCCTCGCCGTGGCATCCGGCCAGGCCACTCAGCACCACAACCCTCCGCGCAGGTCCCGTCCAGTCTCGCGTCAGGTCTGTCCGCCGGATCGGAGGCACCCCATGACGAGGCCCTATCGCTGGATCTGGCCGCTCTCCATCCTGCTCAACGCGTGGCTTCTGGCCGGCCAGGCGGCCGCAACCGAGTACTACCTGCGTCGTGCCAGCGGTGACGTCCTCCTCCCGAGCGCGCCCGTCGCCGCCACCGCGCCGTACAAGGATTCGCCCGCCCTCAACCGGACGACGTTCCGGGAGATCGGGACGTGGTCGACCGCCCCTTCGGTCACATCGCTGCAGCTCACGGCGCTCGGCGACCTCCACGCGTGGGTCGGGCTGAAGAACAGCGACGATCAGGGAACGTACTTCGACGTGCGGGCCGAGCTGGTCAAGGGCGGCGTGGTCATCGCCAGCGGCGAGGTCAAGAGCGTGCCGGGCGTGACGCGCAATCCCGACAAGGCCAAGCAGGTGGTGGTTGCGTTCGGTCCGATCGACGACGACCAAGTTCCCGCCGGCAGCGTGCTGTCGCTCCGGATCCTCGCCAAGGTCGCCGAGAGCGGGGGTCACAATGACGCAGTCGGCCTGAGGCTCTACTACGACGGGGTGAGCCGTCCGTCCAGGTTCGCGGGAACGCTCGGTCCCGCCGGCCCGCACATCGCTTTCACAGCGCCCGCTCCCGACGCCTCCGTGCCCGAGGGCACGCTCCTCGTGCGGGGGACGGTGAGGGCCACCGGTGAGGCGGGGGTCAGCGTCAACGGATTTCCCGCGATGGTCCTCGGGGGCCAGTGGGCGGTCGAGCTTCCCGTGGACTCGAGCGTGCAACTTCTCACGGCGACGGCGAGCGTGATCGGCGGCGAGGGTGCGACGGCTTCGATTCCGATCACCGTCGCTCCCGCAGGGCCGGACGCGGTCAAGCTCCACGCCGACCCCGCCGACGGCGTCGCGCCGCTGGTCGTGACCTGGAAAGTTGTGAACAATACCGGGCGCGCCCTCATACAATACGAGCTGGACTCAACGGGGGGTGGCACCTTCGAGCTGGTCGAGAACTTGAACGACACGAAGGCGACGTATTCCACCCCCGGTCTCTGGTTTCCGAGCCTCCGCGTCACGGACGATCAGGGTGCCACCTACACGAGCACGGCAGCGATCGTCGCCAGCGATCCGGCGACCGTGAGCGCCCGCTTCGACGCTCTGTGGGCAGGGTTCAAGGTTCGGCTCCAGGTCCCGGACCTCGCGGGGGCGATGCAGTTCCTTGCGCCAACCCTGCAGCCTCGCATGGAGCGCGTGTTCCAGGACCTCGGCGCGGACCTGCCCGCGATCGCCTCGAGCTTCGGCGACCTCCACGTCACCGACCAACTGGGCGACCTGGCCGAGGCTGTCGTCGTGCAAGACGAACCGTCAGGGCGGCAGCTCTACTTCATCCAGTTCCGCCGCGACAGCCTCGGTCGCTGGCTGATCGAGGAGATGTAGTGCCACTCCTGACCGGCCGGCGCGGTCACCGGACCCTGGGCGCCGGCCTGCTGCTCGTCCTGCCTCGTGGGAATGGCCGCATACGCCCAGACCAAGTCTGATCCCTTGTGTCCACACATCGTCGCGTGCGAGTACGAGGCGCCGGCGTTCACGATCCGCGTCGTCGACAAGCAGACGGGCCAGCCGCTCGCCGGCATCCATGGCATCGCAACCTGGATCGCCTACGGCGGGCCGCGTCGGCGCTGGCCGCTGATGGTGCTCGAGGCCGTAAGCGGCCCGGATGGGCAGCTCTCGTTCCCCGCCTGGGGGCCTGCACGCAGCGGAACCGATGGAGTGTTGCCTGGCGACGATCCGGTGATCAGCCTCTTTCTGCCGGGATATCGCGCCGGCCTAGTCTACAACGCCCCCCCTATTCGGACTACCTCATACGGCTCGCGTGCGCCCCTTCGATCCCAGCAGGGCGTACCTTTGCAACTGGTTCCTTTTCAGGGCAGTACGGCCGAGGTACTCGCAGAGCTCAGGAAGGCGAGCGATCCGTTCGACGGAGAGACCGTATCCGAACACGATCCGCAGGCGTTTCAGCAGACGTATGTGAACCGGCTCAGGCGTCTGATCAGCAGAAGTTGAGCGTCTGCCACGTCGGACGCGCGATGTGGAGAACTTTCTCTGGGCACTGAATGCGGATATTCGCTCGTACTACATCGGAGGTGGGCGATGACGCGCGCTCTCACGCTTGGCTCTCGTCGGCGCATTCCTCGTCTTCGGACTCACCGCACACGGATCAGGGAAGTGCCTACGAACTGCGCACTCACGGGGAAATCACGCGCAGAGCGTATGTGAAATCCGAAGGCATCAAGGCGTACCTTCAAGCAAACGGGCTCGAGGACACGCGACACGATTCGACCCTGAGCGCGAGAACCGATCCAACGAAGACTTGGTGCGATTTCAGAATACGGGAACCGCTCCAGGATTGGATGATCGAGGGCGCCATCCGAGAGGACGACTTCACGGGCGGCCTGTTGAATCGCATGTTCGGATGTCCACGCCCCCAGAATCCGCCATCGGAGACGAACCGCATCCTGAATCACTTCTTCGACGTGCAGCGCGGCGGTCGGGGGCTTACGATCCTCGTAGAGTTGGGCTTCCCGGCGCCGGATTGGGCACTTGGGCGCCAGGGTCGAGGCTCGGGGCCAGGACAGAACGAATTCTCTCTGCTGGATGCCCGAGAGTATCAGTATCAGTCCTTGATCGCAACGCACGGGGGCGCGAGGGACAAGAACACCGCGCTTCTCTTCAAGGCGCTGGGCCAAATCCTCCACAACCTCCAAGATATGGCGCAGCCCCAGCACACCCGGAACGACCAACATGCGGACTGCTCACGCTTGCCACACGGTGTCGATGGCGGTCATAGCTGGTATGAGCAATACGTCGAAGATCGCACCCTGAGGCGAGCCTTCCCGAGGCGTGGTGGTGAAATTCCCCCGGAGCTCGTGCTCGGGGAATACGAGCCGGTCTCGACCCGACCCTATCAGGAGTTCTTCACCGATTCGGCTCGCCGTGGTCTGGCGGAATTCAGCAGCCTCAACTTCCTTTCGGTCGGAACGAATCTCGGGAGCAACCCCGAGTGCGGCGGGTTGATTGAGCCGCCATGCCAGGCCACGGCTTACCAGCAGCGGTTCCAGCCCTTCACCACGGCGACTCTCAAGGGCCAGGTCTCGGGCGTCGTCACTCTCTACACACGCAGCGTCGTCGACGCGCTCACTGGGCAGCCGATCCTTGAGGTTCCCCTCAGTAGCCGCTCGGTTTGGGACCATCTACTCGAGAACGCTGGTCAATCGCCGAAGTACACCATGAACCGATTCAACTACGACGCCATGGCCGACATCTTGCTGCCCCGCGCGGTGGGGTACTCGGCAGGCTTCCTGGATGCGTTCTTCCGCGGGTCCCTGGACGCTTCCTTCGAGGGCCGCGAGATGACGATCTTCGTCCACCCCGAGACGATGGTCGGGACATTCGAGCTGCGCTACGAGCGAACGGATGGGTCGCGCCCGCAACTGGCCAGCTGGGCGCTCCAAGTCCAGCCGGAGGAGCCGAGCCAGTCCCTCACGACGCCTACGCTCCCCGATGACGCTGTGCCAGGAGCGCCCTGTTGGCTCATCTTCCGTGGTCAGCTCGGATCGGAACCCGGCGCCGTGGTCGGCGGCCAGATCGGATGCCCGTTCACGCCACCACCACCGCCCCCTCCCGGTCAGTGGTACGTCTACCTCTGTGCCACGTTCCTGAGCGAACTGGATTACGTCTACGCGACGACCAGCCCACCGCTGTGGGAAGGGGGGCCCAACGACCCCGCACTCGTCTTTGGCTACCGCCAGGAATCCACCGGTAAGAGCTTTTCCTGTTCCCTCATGGTCCAGGGAGCGCAACACCCGCCTCCTAGTGCAAGGACGGAACATCCGGCATGATCCAGGGAGCATGGGGAGCGGCCGCCTCCGTCGCGGGCCGCAACGGGGCGCGCCGATAGAAGGGAGCCCGCGGCAACCCGGCCACCGCAGCTCACTCCGCGAGGCCACAGCGGGCCACAAGGACGTTCGCGAACATGGCGCGCCCGGCGGGGCTCAGGAACTTCCGCCGCGCGGCGAGCCAGGCGTCGCGCCGGGGGCCGTAGGTCTCCCTCACCCACCGATCCTCGAGCGGGAGCGCCTGGGCCCGGTGGTAGCTGTGCCGGATGCGGCTCTCGGCCAGCGCGCGCTGGATCCTCGCGTATCCCTCGCGCCTCCGCGCCGAGTCGATGCGCGGGAGCTCGAGCGTGCACGTGACGTCGGCGAGGCTCGTGAAGGCGAGCGTGGCGCTCGACCGCTTTACGTAGCGGAGCGCGAGCGGCGCGCCGAACGGATGCTCCCGGCAGACGCCGAGGATCGCGTCGACCGCCCGGCCGGCGCTTGCGAGCGGCACGCCGATCTCGATGCTGTTGCCGCCGTTGGTGCGCGCGGAGTCGGCGAAGATCTGCCCCGGCGTGTCGACGACCGGCTCCCTGCCCTCGGTCGGCGCGAGCGCGCCGTCGAGCTGGGTCTGTAGCAGCGCGGGGATCGCCGCCGGCACCGCGTCGGAGAGCCTGCTCACGATCGACACGAGGTCCTCGGTGGTCTCGACGCCGCCAGGCGGTGCGGGCACCGGGGGAAGGGGCTCGGCCGGGCCGAGCGGGCGCTTGTACATGAAGTGGACGAACGCGCCACGCTCGCCCCGCCCGACCATCGGCGGCGGGACGACGGCGCGCTCGCAGGGCGACGGGCCCGGGGGTATGGCGAGCAGCCGCAGCCGGTACGACCCGACGCTGGGCGTCCGGAGCGGGACCTCGACCACGACCGAGGAGTCGGTCGTTAGGGGCGGGCGACCGAGTCGCTCGCTTGCAAAGGACAGAAGCGGCAGGGCGAGTCCCGACTCCCGGCGGGGGCGCCACGCCACCAGGCACTGACCCACTGGCGGCGCCCCGCCGCTGCCCGCCAGGTTCGGCGTAAGGATCAGACTGTCCGGGAACTGGAGGCGGAGGTTGCCTCCCAGGAAGAGGTCTCCCGCAACGATGGTCCCCTGCCGGAAGCCCATCACCCGGATACGCGCCGCGAGCTCGGCGATCGGCAGGTGGAGGCGGGATGTGTGCCCGAGCCATGGGCCAGCCCCGACGTCGCCAAGCCGGAGCCCCAGGGCGAGCACTCCCGCGGCCGCGCAAACCCAGACGAGCGCGCGCGCCGACCGCAGGGGAACCCCGGCGGCGGCGGCGCGCACGAAGAGCGCCAGCGGCACCACGATGAGGAGCGGCAGGAGCCAGCGCGCCTTGAACGTGGCGAGCCCGGCGAGTGGCGCGCTCAACACGAGAATCACGACGAGGGCGACCAGGTACCGCTCGAGGAGCTGGCGCGTGGCCCGGCGCGTGGGGTCGGGATCTGGCGCTGGCCGGCGGACGGTCGGTACGAGGACGACGACGACCAGGACCACGGGCCCGAGGAACGCGACCAGGTCGACCACCACGTCCACGATTCGGCGGGCCGATCCGGCCGCCACGCCGGCGGTCGCCCACTCGCCGAAAGGAAGTCGCGCGGCCGCCGACGGTGCGGCCGCGTCGGTGGCCAGCCAGGTGAGGTGTGGGCCGAGGATCGCCGCCGCCACCAGCACGGTCAGCCCGAGCCGACGGTTGACCAGGGCCGCGCGGAACGCGGGCACGGAGAACGCCGCCCCGAGGAGGACCGCGGCGAAGAGGGCGAAATTGTACTTGGCCAGCACGCCGACGCCGAGAGTGCCCCCGAGGGCCGCGTAGCGCCACGCGGACGGCCGGTCGACGAGCCCCACCAGGAGCTGCACGGTCGGAGGAGCCAGGGCCGCGGCGAGGACGGAATGGGTGAGGTCGCGCGGCGCCTCCCAGACAACGGCCGGGACTAGCCAGAGCGACAGCACCGTGAGGGTGCCGAGGCCGGCGGTGCCCTGGACGCGGCGCGCGGCCCAATAGGTGCCCCCGTAGATGCCGAGGAGGCAGGCGTGCTTGAGGACGGCGAGGCCGAGGACCCCGACGCCGAGCAGCTGGAAGACACCGTACTGGAGCCATGCATACAGCGGCGGATGCTTTCCGTAGCCGACGGCGAGGGCCTGGGAGAGGAGGACCTGCTCGGCCTCGTCGTGCTCGACGGCGCCGGGGGCCAACAGCCGGATGCCGACGTGGAGGAGCGAGTAAGCGAGGAAGATCGGTGCGAGGCTCACCCGCGCCGTTTCCACGTCGCCCGGGTCGACGCCCGCGGCCCCGCCCTCGGGATCCCACAGGCGACCCCCCCGAGCGGCCTTGGCGCGGCGGTGGCGACCGGGCCGGCAGCACCCAGATCACGTGTCCGAGCCGCGGGGCCGCTCCGGACGGGAGGTCTACTCACCGGGACGGCTTCATGTGGGGAGGTCCATCCCCTGATATCGTCTGTGAGCAACCTGAGGATTCCCTGAGGAGGAACCAGCGTGGTCGGGTAGAGCGGCTGGGCCTACCCGTCGCGTCTGAGGTCCTCGAAGGGGGCGCACCGCTCTCGGTCGCGGGCGAATACGGGCTGGACTACCGTGGCGACCACCGCCAGGGTGGCGAGCGAGCTACTCAGATGTCGACGCATCGGACCCTCCTCGGCCACGTGTCCCGCGCGGACACCATGCCCGCGCGCACCCTGGTGGTAGTGGATCCCCTGCGACATGTCATCGGACGAATGCCGGACGCGCGCGTAGATAGACCCCCGTGGGGCCGGTCACGATTGCGCTGACGGTGGGTTACGTGACGGAATCGAACGTGTGCAGGAGACGGCTGCCGCTGGACGTCAGGGGCGATCCAACCGGTCCCTCGACGGACCCTGTGTCGGGGGAGGGCTGGTCGGGACCTCAGGAAGGAGATCCTCGAGAAAGAACGCGCAGAACGCGCCTCGGCTCACGAGCCCCGACTTGGAGTAGATCGAGCCCGCCTGTTGCCGTGCCGTGGCTTCCGAGGTCTTTCTCAGGATAGCGATCTCCTTGTGGCTGAATCCCTTCAGCATCAACAAGGCCACTTCCCTCTCGGCGGCGGTGAGCGCCCAGGTATCGAGCTGGCGGTTGATGGCGGCGCCGAGACCATCGAGATGCGACTGGACCCTGGCCCGCCAGGTTTCTCCGTCGCGCCGGGCCGCCTCCAGATCGCGAATCAGCGTCAGGCGCTCCTCCCGTTGCGCCCGCAGCTGATTCACCAGCAGCGTGACCCCCCCGGCCGCGGTGATCATGAGGCCGATCTCGATCGCCTCGAGGAGGAGCTTGAGGGGACTGGTCGGGCCGTCGGCGGTCACGATCTCCATCGCCAGCAGGGCGGCAAAGGCACCGGCTCCGACCAGCCCCAGCATCCAGGGAGCGGCACGCATGCGGCATCTTAATTCCCGACCGCACGCTTCACAAGGCGCCGCCCCGCGGGCAGCCCGCGGGCGCATTCCGGGCGCCATTCCCAAGGTGGTCGGACTCTAGATCGCGGCCGGCGTCGCGCCCCGCCGAGGGCTCAGTCGGCGAGGCCGCAGCGGGCCACGAGCGCGTTCGCGAACGTGGCGCGCCCGGCCGGGCTCAGGAACGCCCGCCGCGCGGTGAGCCAGGCGTCGCGCCTGGGCCCGAACGCCTCCCGCACCCACCGGTCGTCGAGCGGGAGCCACTGGCCCCAGTGGTAGCTGTGCCGGATGCGGCTCTCGGCCAGCGCGCGCTGGATCTTCGCGAACCCCTCGCGGGTCCGCGCCGAGTCGATCCCGGGCAGCTCGAGCGTGCAGGTGATGCCGGCGAGGCTCGTGAAGGCGAGCGTGGCGCTCGACCGCTTGACGTAGCGCAGCGCGAGCGGCGCGCCGAACGTATGCTCCCGGCACACGCCGAGGATCGCCTCGACCGCCCGGCCGGCGCTCCCGAGCGGCACGCCGATCTCGATGCTGTTGCCGCCGTTCGTGGGGACGGAGTCGGCGAAGATCTGCCCCGGCGTGCCGACGACCGGCCCCGTGCCCTCGGTCGACGCGAGCGCGCCGTCGAGCTGGGTCTGCAGCAGCGCGGGGATCGCCGCCGGCACCGCGTCGGACAGTCGGCTCACGATCGACACGAGGTCCTCGGTGGTCTGAACCCCGCCGGGTGGGGCGGGTGTCGGCGGGAGCGGCTCGTCCGGGCCGAGCGGGCGTTTGTACATGAAGTGGACGAACGCGCCTCGCTCGCCCCGCCCGACCCGGTACGGGTTGATCACGACCGAGAAGTGGAACGGCAGCTCGGCCCCGCGCGGCAGGCCCAGACTCGTCACGTCGAGCGTCGTCATCGGCCCGGCCACCGAGGCGTAGTCGCGCTGCCAGACGTGCTTCTCGAGCACGTACGCGGGCTCGGCCTCGAAGAGGAGCCCGTGGATGAGCCCGAAGCTGCCGAAGCCGACGATGGCGGCGTCGAAGAGCGCGTCGTCCAGCACGGGCGTGGCGCCGAGCCAGTCGCAGAACTCCGGGCTGGCGGCCGGGCGGGATGCCCGCTGGACGAAGTAGTGCTCCCCGCCCTCGGCGACCAGGTGGATGCCGAGCATGTAGTCCTGCATCCCGCCGACCGCGTGCGCCGAGCCGTGCGTCCCGGTCGACACGGCGCCCGCGAGCGTCTGTCCGTTGCTCGCCCCCGAGGTGGGGAGGCAGAGGCGCCGCGGCTCCAGGTAGGCGTTCAGCGTCTTGATCTGCGTGCCGCACTGGGCGAACACCATGCGATCGCGGCGTGGCTGGAACTCCGGGACCAGCATGGCCGGCGACTCGAAGCCCACGAACCACTCGCCGAGACGCGCGGTGTTCACGAGGTACTCGTCGGTGAACGCGACATTGTTGAGCGACCACCCCGAGCCGACCGCGCGCACCCGCTTCCGGTCGCGCTCGGCCTGGCGGACGATGGCCTGGAGCGCGGCGATCCCGGCGGCGAACTGGGGGTCGGGCGCGCTCCCGTCGAGCCAGCGGTTGCGGGGCGTGAAGAGCGTGTCGACGCGCCCGCCCACGTCCCGGGTGACGTGCCAGTTCTGCCACTCGACGTCCCGCACGGGCGAGAGGTCCGGCTCCGTCACCTCGATCTCCCCCGCGCGCTCACGGCCCGCGGCGCGGCGGCGTCTCGGTGGCGCAGTAGACGGTCACCCGGGCCGGCGAGACGGTGCCGAGGGACAGGAGGGTGAGCGGGAGGCCGTACCAGGGGGACGTGACGACCACCTTGCCCGCGCCCTTGCCGTCGCAGCGCGCGGCCTCGGGGGCGAAGGGCGCGTCGTTGAGGAGCCCCCAGAGGTACGACCAGCGCATCTCCTCGACCGGCAGGTGCTCGTCGCTGGCGACGAAGCTCTGCCCCGCGACCGGGCTCCGAGCCTGGTAGCCGTGGCGGTAGCAGCCCGCGAGGAGGGCCGCGGCGAGCGCCAGCGCCAGGGCGGCCCGCGACCCCCTGGCCGGGAGCCTCGCCGTCACCGGAGCCGCTTCACCGTGAGCGTCGCCGTCCCCCGGTTGTTCCTGTAGAGGAACGCCTCGTAGGGCGGGACGCCGATCAGGGCGTCGTTCACGTACAGGAACAGCTCGCCGCTCCGTCGCGGCCGGATCGGCATCGTGATCTCGCTGCGCTTCGGCGGCGGGCCATCCTTCTGCTCCGGCTCCCGCACGGTCGCGCGGCCCTCGGGATCGAGCGGGTACTCGTCGGTCCCCCTCGCGCCGACGCGCGCGATCGGCCGGAACCAGGGCTGCCACACGTTGCGGCGGATGGGCATGGTCGTGAACATCTTCCAGCGCAAGGACCTCGACTCCAGCTCGCTGACCTCGAAGCCGTCGACGTGGCTCTCGATGCGCGTACTGGGGTCATCCCCGTCGAACCACGGAGTGTCCCGGTGCAGCGCCAGCTCGTAGCGTCCGCGCTCCTCCAGCCACACCCCGCTGGGCCAGCACACCTGGCCGGTGTCGAACCCCGGCACCGTGCGCGTGTCGCCGACCGCGAGCTTCGTCGTCTGCTCCTTGGAAGTCTCCCGGCAGTGCAGGCCGGCGCCGTCCGCGACGTTGAAGGCGAGCCGGTTGAGCATGGAGGCGCCCAGGTAGAGGATCAGGAGGACCGAGAGCACCGGCAGGAGCCCCCGCTTCAGGAACCAGAAGACGCTCCGGTAGCCATCGGTGGTTCGCAGCCGGAACAGAAGATCGGTCGGCGGCGGCCGGAACGGGACCGACGATGCCTTGTCCGACTCTGCCCGCCGCGCCCTCACGGTGTTCCAGATGCCCCGCATCACATCGCTGGCACGCGCGCCGAGATAGACTCCGGTCGCCATCAGCGCGGCGACGACGGTCACGGAGACGAGAAACGCCACCGGCTTCGAGGCAAACGCGTCGATCCACCACCCGGCGAAGCCCGGCAGGAAGCCCCCGACGACGCGAACCAGCTTCGACACGATGGGCAGCGGCGAGTCGAACTCCGTGCTCTTCTTCACCTCGTACAGGACCGGGAACAGCGCGAGGTTGAACGAGGCGAACAGGGTGAGGAAGTAGGCGAGGCGCCGGGCCCACACCAGGTTCCACACGTGCTCCTGCGAGGCCGCCCGGGTCTCGGCCTCGGCAGGGGGCTCGACCGGGTTCTTCTCGCCGGCGAGGATCTGACCGTCGTAGTCGACGACCGCATAGCTCGACGGAAACCCGATCGGCGCGTAGGCGAACGCGCCGTTCTTCATCCGCTCGATCACGCTCATGTGGATCTTCGGCTCGGCGATCTCGACGAGGTCCTTCCTGAAGAAGAGCCGCTCCGCCGACCGGCGGTCGAGCCGGAAGAGCCGCGTCAGGAGGCCCACCACCGGCGTGTAGTGGGGCGCGCACAGCTCGGCGATCTTCCGGGGACCGTAGCGGTAGTAGCCGGCAAGCCCCTGGCGCGAGTCGTAGAGCCGGCCGTCCCGGTCGGCCGCGGAGAGCGCATGGCGGATCGCGTCGGGATCGTTCTCGGGCGCCTTCTTGAGCCTCAGGCCGCACAGCTCGGCCTGGCGCATGATCCAGACCAGCGGCACGTGCGCCAGCCGGTCGTCGGGATAGCCGCCGCCGACGTTGGCGTGCATCCCCGCGAACCACACCTGGCTCAGGCGCTCGTCCTCGACCTTGCGGACCCCGTCCCGGGCGCGGGGCGAGGTCTCGCCGGCCTCGGTCCACAGCATGGGATGAAACGTCGTGCGCTCGTCGTCGAGGGCGAGGGCATGGCAGGCGCGGAGCACCTTCCTGCTCAGCTCGCGGTTGGGGAACTCCAGAGCGAAGAGCCACTGGCTGACTCCGCGCGTCATCTCGTCGATCGGCAGCCCGTAGGCGGCGACCGTGTCCCACAAGCCGAGGAACCGGATGTCCGGCTGCGCGTTCTTCGCCGGGTCGTAGCGTTTGCGGCTCCGCAGCCAGTCCACCAGCATGACCAGCCTGCCGCGGAGCCAGCGGAAGGGCCGCTCGACGCGGAGGATCGTGTGGAACCGCTCGGCCCGGTATCTCCGATAGGCCGCGCGCGCGAGGCGCTGCAGATCGACCTCGCCCTTCGCCTCCTTGGCCAGGACGACCCCCTGATTCACCACCAGCCCGGCGACGACCCGCATCGTGAACGCCCCGCGGCTGAACCCGAAGCCATAGATCTGCGCGCCCGGCTCGTAGTTCCGGCACAGGAACGTGTAGAGCTCGATGACGTTGCGCTTCAGACCCCAGCCGAACGCGCCGCCGAGCAGCGCCAGCGGCCTGAACGACGCGGTGCCGACCCCGTCGTCGTAGATCGCGACCTGGTCGGGCTTGGTGAGGTCGAGCGACTCGAACAGCCGCCAGACGTTGCTGCGCCAGACCCGGGCCGCGGCGTTCCCGGTCCCGTCGGACAGGAGGATGATCCGCTTGCTCATGGTCGTGGCCCCCGGTCACCGCGCAGACCTCGTGCGGTGCTGTTCTGCAGCGCCACAGGCAAGATCCGCGCCACTGGAGAGCCGTGCTCCGCGAGGTCGTACTTTTCGTGTCGCGGCGATGGCTTTGGTGGCACGCCCCGCCGGCCGAGCACGAGCCGGCGTCGGACGATCGATGCACAGCCAGCAGGGCAGCGGGCCCGGGACGAGCGGGACGAGCCTGCCCAAACGGTCGGAGAATCGCTCAGTTGCCGGTCAGTGCCCTGTGGACTGTGCACCCTGCCCTGTAGACTGTGCAGGTCGGTCGCGACGCCACCCCCGAGCGGGACCTGCAACGCCTCGCCCGCCGCTCAGCACTGGCAGGCGCTGCAAGAGAACGCCCCGGCCGGGGCCCTCAGCGCGCCGCCCACGCGAGCGCCTCTCCGCACACGGCGGCGAGCTCGTCGAGCGAGTCCGCGAAGAAGTGGTCCGCCTCGAGCGTGCGGAGCCACGGCCGCGCGGGCAGGCTCGCCGCCAGCGCCTCGAGCTTCGCCGCGTCGGAGTACTCGTCGTGCTGTCCGCTGATGAGCGCGATGCGGCCACGGAACCCGGTAAGGAAGCCGTAGTCGTAGCGGGCGAGCACGGGGGCGACGCCGAGGTAGAAGCCGACGCCGGGATCGGCCGCGGCGGCGCGGCCGCCGACGTGGCTGCCGAAGGAGTAGCCCGCCACTGCGACCGGGCGCGACGGCGCGCCGAGCGAGGCCCGGAGATGCGCGAGCGCGCCCGCGACGTCCGCCACCTCGGTGCGTCCCTCGCCATGCACACCCTCGCTCCCGCCGACGCCGCGGAAGTTGAACGCGAGCGTCGTGTAGCCGGCCGCGTGGAAGGCCGCCTCGACCGTCATGATCACCGGCGTCAGCATCGAGCCGCCGTAGAGGGGATGCGGGTGGCAGAGCACGACGCCGCGGTCACCCGCACCGGGCGTGAGGCGCCCCTCCAGCGAGAGCCCGTCCGCCGACGGGAAGCGCACCAGCGTCGCGCCGCGCGGGAGCCTGAGCGCCATCGCCCGCCGGACCGGGGCCGGGGCGGCCCCCTACAGCTCCGCCAGGCGGTCGTTCTCGGCGTAGTCGACCGGGCAGTCGACGAGCGCCGGCACCGGCGAGGCGAGGGCCGCCTCGAGGGCCGGCCGGAGCCCGGCGGCCGACTCGACGCGGATGCCGCGGCAGCCGAACGCCTCGGCGAGGGCCACCAGGTCGGGGTTGCCGAGGTCCACGCCCGCCGTCCGGCCGAAGCGCTTCTGCTGCTTCCAGCGGATCACGCCGTAGCCGTCGTCCCGCATGACGAGCACGACGAAAGCCACGCCCAGGCGGCGCGCCGTCTCGAGCTCCTGCACGTTCATCAGGAAGCCGCCGTCGCCGGTGACGGTGACGACGCGCCGGCCCGGCTCGGCGAGCTTGGCGGCGATCGCCCCCGGGAGCCCGATCCCCATCGCGGCGTAGCCGTTCGAGATGATCACCGTGTTCGGGAGCCGCGCCCGGTACGCCTTGGCGACCCAGAGCTTGTGGGCGCCGACGTCCGAGACCACCAGGTCCTCCGGCGCCAGCACGGCCTCGAGGTCGGCCATGATCCGCTGCGGCAGCAGCGGGAACGCCTCCGACCGGCGGTGGGGATCGGGAGCGCGCGGCGACGGCGGGCGGGCCTCGGGGCGCACGCCCACGAGGGGCGCCAGGAGCTCCAGCGCCTCGCGCACGTCGGCGACGACCTCGACCTCCGGCTGGTAGCGGGCGTCCACCTCGGCGGCGGTGAAGTCGACGTGGACCAGCCGCGCGTGCCCCGCGGGGTTCCAGCGCGCCGGACCATACTCCACCGGGTCGTAGCCCACGGCCACGATGACGTCCGCCTTGGTGAAGCCCGCGCGCTCGATGTCCTCGGCGACCAGCCCGACCGTCGTGACCAGCAGCGGGTGGTCGGCGGGCAGGACGCCCTTGGCCATGAACGTCGTCACCACCGGGATCTGGGCGCGCTCGGCCAGGACTCGGAGCTCCTTCGCCCCGCGCCCGCGCACCACGCCGTTGCCCGCGAGGATCAGCGGGCGCTCGGCCTGGTTGATGATGTCCGCCGCGCGGGCGAGCGACGGCCGGTCCGGCGAGGGGCGGCGCGGCTGGTAGACGCGGAGCGGCTCGCCCTCGGCAGGCTCCTCCGCCACGTCCTCCGGCAGCTCCAGGTGGCAGGCCCCCGGCTTCTCCTCCTGGGCGACCTTGAACGCCTTGCGCACCACCTCGGGGATGACCGCGCCCGTCTCGACCTGCGTGTTCCACTTCGTGAAGGGCCGGAACGCCTCGACGATGTCGACGTACTGGTGGGACTCCTTGTGGAGGAGGCCGCGGGCCAGCTGCCCGGTGATCGCGACGACGGGCGCGCGGTCGAGGTTCGCGTCGGCCAGGCCGGTCGCGAGGTTCGTCGCGCCGGGCCCGAGCGTCGCGAGACACACCCCCGCCCGCCCGGTAAGCCGCCCCCAGACGTCCGCCATGAAGGCGGCCCCCTGCTCGTGGCGGACCGTGACGAAGCGGATCGACGAGTCGAGGAGCGCGTCGTTGAGGTCGAGCGTCTCCTCGCCGGGCACCCCGAAGACGTAGCGCACGCCCTCGCGCTCGAGGCAGCGGATCAGGAGCTGGGCTCCGGTCAGGGTCGGCCTCCTCCCGGGGGCGCGCCCTCGGGCCCCCCGCGAGTCGATCATCGCAGCCGCCCCGGCTTTTTGCTAGACTGGCCAGCGCCCCAATGACGCCCCTCCTGGACGTCCGCCATCTCAGCACTCAGTTCACGACTCGTGGCGGCGTGGTCCGCGCCGTCGACGACGTCTCGTGGGACGTCCGTCCGGGTGAGACCGTCGCGCTGGTGGGCGAGTCGGGGTGCGGCAAGAGCGTGAGCGCGCTCTCCATCATGCGGCTGGTGGCCGCGCCGGCGGGCCGGATCGTGGCGGGCGAGGTCTGGTTCAAGGGGCAGGATCTCCTCCGGCTGTCCGAGGAGCAGATGCGCCGGGTGCGCGGGCGCGAGCTCGCCATGGTCTTCCAGGAGCCCATGACCTCGCTGAATCCGGTGCTCTCCGTCGGGCGCCAGCTGACCGAGGGTCTCGAGATCCACCTCGGGGCCGACCCCGCGCGCTCCCGGGCCCGCGCCGAGGAGCTCCTCCAGATGGTCGGCATCTCCGACCCCGCCCGGCGTCTCGCCCAGTACCCCCACCAGTTCAGCGGCGGGATGCGCCAGCGCATGATGATCGCGATGGCGCTCGCCTGCGAGCCCGCGCTGGTCCTCGCCGACGAGCCGACCACGGCGCTCGACGTGACGATCCAGGCCCAGATCCTGGAGCTCATGAAGACGCTCTCGCGGCGGCTCGGCGTCGCGATGCTGATCATCACGCACAACCTCGGCGTCGTCGCGCGCTACGCCGACCGTGTCAACGTCATGTATGCCGGGCGCATCATCGAGCGGGGCACGGCCCGCGAGCTGTACGCGCGCCCCCGGCACCCCTACACGCTCGGCCTCCTCCGCTCGGTGCCGCGCCTCGACGAGGCCCGCCGGGCCCGGCTCGACCCGATCGACGGCCAGCCTCCGGACCTCTCGCGCCTCCCCCCAGGCTGCGCCTTCGCGCCCCGTTGCGCTTACCGCGTCGAGCGCTGCCTCGCGGAGCGGCCGGCCCTCCGGGCGGCCGGCCACGACGGCCACATGAGCGCGTGCTGGGAGATCGAGCGCCTGCCGGAAGGGCGCGCGCTCGAGACCGTGCGCTGAGCGCGCCCGCGGCGGCCGCGACGGCGGGCGCGCCCGGCGCCCCCGCCATGGGCGAGACGCTCCTCGAGGTCCGGGACCTCGTCAAGCACTTCCCGGTGTCGGCCGGGTTCCTGGGGCGCCAGGTCGGCGTCGTGCGCGCGGTCGACGGCGTGAGCTTCACGATCCGGCGCGGCGAGACGCTCGGCCTGGTCGGCGAGTCGGGGTGCGGCAAGACGACGACCGGACGCTGCATCCTCCAGCTCGAGAAACCGACCAGCGGCTCGGTGCGCTTCGAAGGCCAGGAGCTGACCACCCTCGGCCCGAGGGCCCTCCGGTCGGTGCGCCGGCGGATCCAGGTGATCTTCCAGGATCCCTACAGCTCGCTCAACCCGCGGATGACCGTGAACCAGATCGTGGGCGAGCCGCTCCTCGTCCACAAGCTCGTCCGGGACGCCGCTGCCCGGACGGCCCGCGTGGAGGAGCTGCTGCGGCAAGTGGGGCTGCTCCCGCAGCACGGGCGGCGCTATCCGCACGAGCTGTCGGGAGGCCAGCGCCAGCGGGTCGGCATCGCGCGGGCGCTCTCGCTCGAGCCGTCGCTCATCATCTGCGACGAGCCGGTGTCGGCGCTCGACGTCTCCATCCAGGCGCAGATCATCAACCTCCTGGAGGACCTCCAGCAGCAGCTCGGTCTCACCTACCTCTTCGTCGCCCACGACCTGTCCGTCGTCCGCCACATCTCGGATCGCGTGGCCGTGATGTACCTCGGCCGGATCGTCGAGATCGCGGACCGGCAGACCCTCTACGCGGCGCCGCGCCATCCGTACACCAAGGCGCTGCTCTCGGCGGTGCCGATCCCCGACCCCGAGGTCGAGGCGCAGCGGGAGCACGTCGTCCTGGGCGGGGAGGTGCCGAGCCCCCTCCACCCGCCCTCGGGCTGCGCCTTCCACCCGCGGTGCCCGATCGCCGTCGAGGAGTGCCGGCGGACCCGGCCCGAGCTCCGCGCGCTCGGCCCCGTCCAGGAGGCGGCCTGCCACCTGGCCTGACCCCTTCCGCTCCGCGGGGGGCCGGCAGTCCCGCTGTCGCTGTCCAGCGAAAATGTCCGCCTAACTGTTCCGTGAAAATGTCCGCCCATCAGGTGGTGAGGGTGGTCTCCTGACGACGGCGTTCGCGTTGCCGGCGGGAGAAGGTCTGCCGCCAGGGATGCTGGCGCGCGGGACGACGCAGGTGCGCGGCCAGGGCGGCGAGCGCGGCGCGGGCCGAAGACGCGCGATTTCGGTGAAGGGGGACCTGGCGGCCCCCCGTGTCGGCAGGGCTCCTGGAGGCGCGGAGGCGGTGGGCCCGGCGCGGGACGAGGACAAATGGGGCGTCCGGGGCCGGAGCGGTGGCGAGGCGGGTGCCCTGATAGTGGACCAGCAGGCGTCCATCGAGGCACTCCCGGAGCTCGACGCGGCACCCGGCATAGGAGCGGCCGCGGGGGCCGCGCGGGATCTGGACCAGGCGGGGGCCGAGGCGCACGGTGTTGTCGCGGGCGACGCGGCGGGTGTAGCGGCAGCTCAGACGGTCCGCGAGATCCCGGGGCGGGCGGCGCCACGCGGCCACGGCCTCCGCGGGCGGCTGGGCGAAGCGGCGGTTATGGTCGGCCAGGTAGGTGGGCAGGTAGGCTTCGGCCGCCGCGACCGTCCGGATCCCGTGGAGGCGGAGTTCGGCGACGAGGCGATCCTGCAGGGTGTCCCAGAGCCGTTCGATCCGGCCTTTGGCCTCGGGGGAGTGGGCGGCGATGTCGCCGATGCCGAGGTCCCGCAGGATCTGGCCGAACTGGGTGGGATGCTGCGCGCCCTGCAGCTCTTCCTCAAGGCGCCAGTGGGCATCATTGCGGACGAAGACCCCGAGGCGATCGCCGTAGAAGGTCACCGGCAGCCCGGCCCGCCGCGCGAGGCGGTCCAGCAGGGTGAGATAGCCATGCAGGTCTTCGGCGGGGCGGAAGTGCAGGGCCAGCACGGTGCTCGTCGCGTCGTCGATGGCGCCGAGCAAGAGCAGGCGGGCCCCCGTGCCGAGCCAGTCGAACTCGCTGCCGTCCACGAGGACCAGGCTCCCCATCGCCGGGCGGCGCGGGCGGCGGGCGCGGTGCTGGCGGGGCCGGCGCCGGCGTTTGGGGGGCAGGCCCCGCGCCCGCCGGAGGCGGCGGACGGTGCTCCGGCTGACTCGAAGGCCCTCGACCGCCTGGAGCTTCTCGGTACGGTGGCAGTCATTGAAGTCGCGGTACGTGGTCTGAACCAGCTCGAGGACCCGCCGCCGGACCTCCACGTCCAGGCCTCGGCCCGTCGGCTGGCCCCGGCGCCGGTGGACCAGGCCCCGGACCCCTCCGCCCGATACCGGGCCTTGAGGCGCCGAAACTGCCGCGGGGTCATCGTCAAGTTCCGGGCCCCCTCGCCGGTCGTGATCGTCTCGGCCACGGCAACTGCACCAGGCCCGGCCGCCGGGCCTCCTTGCGACTCATCGTGACGGTCTCCCATGGCTCCATGGGAGGACACTTTCACTGAACAGTTAGGGGAGGACATTTTCATAGACCAACAGCAGGGCCGGCAGTCCCGCTTGCCGACCCGGCGGGCCGCGCGCTACTCTCGGGGGCACGGGCTCCCCATGCGGGCCCGGGAAGTGGATGTGAGTCGTGGATAGCACCCCACCGTTCAGCTCCAGCGGGGACGCGCCGAGATTGGGCGCGCCGCCCGGGCCGTAGGGAGACCTTCCCCCGAAGCGGCGATCGCCGCGCGAACGAGCCGGTCGAAGTGGAAGTCGATGAGCCGGTCCGATCCGGACGCGTGGCGCCTGATGTCCCAAGACGTGGGTCCCATCGAGCGGAGTCGTCCGCCTCCGCCCGGCGAGTCTCGAAGGAGGGAGTCCATGTGTCAGCCAAGCGGGTTTCGAGCCAGGGCCTGGATGGTCGGGGCAGGGATGATCCTTCTCGCCGCGAGCGGCGGCAGCCGTGACGCGATTGCACAGGTCGCGCTGCCGAAGGTCAAGGTCCAGGCGCCCGGCGGCGCCCTGGAAGTCCGCGAGGGCAGCGGCGACATGCAGCGCTGGCTCACCGAGCGCGCCGTCAACGAGCCCGAGGTGGTTCATTTCCGTTGGAAGACCCAGCGCTCCGATGTCACCTCCGCCACCTGGGTCGTGATGCTCGGGTCCCCCTCGGCCAGCGTCCTGAGCTCGGGCCCCGCGGGCGCGGCGCCTCCGGCCGGCCAGCTCCGTTTCTTCGCCGCGGACCTGCGGTCCGTCCTGCCGCCGCAGCCGCCGGCCACACCTCGGGACTACTGGGTTGCCCTCGACGTGGACCTCAAAGGCGGCGGGAAGATCCGGTCGACGCCCGTCAAGCTCACCTACCGGAAGCCGTCAGACACCGTGACGAAGTTCACGGACGAGGGTCTGGACAAGCCGCTCGAGCCGATCGTGGAGTCGGTGCGGAAGACGTTCGGCATCCCCGCGATGGGGGGCGCCATCATCCGGAAGAACGGCACGACGAAGGTGGGCGTCAGCGGCATCCGCCGCCAAGGCTACCAGACCAGGGTGACGCCCAACGATCGCTGGCACCTCGGATCCGACACCAAAGCGATGACCGCCACCCTCGCCGCCATCCTCGTGGATCGCGGCGTGATCGGCTGGCAGACCACGCTGGCCGACGCATTCCCCGAGCTCAGCGGCGGCATGAACGCGGCCTATCGGACCATCAGGCTCCTCGAGCTCCTCCGGCACCGAGGAGGGGTACCCGAGGGACACGCGGGTCAGGACAACTCTCTCGAGAAGGAAGACGAGAGCAATCGTACCCGCCGGTACCTCTTCACCGAGGCGGTGACCGCGGGCGCTCCCAGCCACGTGCCCGGCAAGTTCGTCTACTCCAACGCCGGCTACATCATCGCGGCCGCGATGCTGGAGAAGCGCGCCAACCGAGACTGGGAAGAGATGATGCGGACCGAGCTGTTCCAGCCGCTGGGGGCACAGCAGACGGGATTCGGCCCCCCGGAATGGGAGATCACGGCCCCCGGGCCGGGGGCGCCTGCGATCCCACGGCAGCCCTGGGGACATCGGCCGACGATGGGGGTCTGGGACGGGAAGAGGTTGCCGGCGGCGGCGCCCGCCGGCGACGTGCACGCGAGCCTCCGGGACTGGGGACGATTCATCCTCCTCCACCTGAACGGACAGCACGGGGCGCTCAAGCTCAGCCCGACCTCCATCACCCATCTCCACTCGCCGCACGTCACCTACAACCCGTCGGACTCGTCGAAGTACGACGTGGCCTACGCCGCGGGATGGGGCACTGACGTCAAGGGCAGCTACAGCCACGATGGTTGCATCACGTGGTGGTACGCGCGGGCGACCTTCCACATGATCCAGGGTTACGGGGTCCTGGTCACCGCAAACATGGCCGATGCGGAGTGCGGCGGGACGGTCGTCAAGGCGATCGACGCCCTCGAGGCGCGCCTCATGCAGTACATGGGTTACTGAGCCGCGCCGCTGGCAGCCCGGCAGGAGGTCGACTCATGAGAGCCAGTCGTCCCGTGGGCGCAATCGGGAGCGTCGGGCTGCTTCTGTTCCTGAGCGTGGCGGGGCCGGGCGTGGTCGGCGCTGTCGACGCGCCGAAGGAGCCGGCCGCCAAGGCACCGCCGACCGGGACCTCCCCTATGGGACCCGAGCCGAGGCTCACCCTCGGGCTGATCGGCTACACGCCCACTCTCCTGAAGGTGTCGCGGCCGCTCAGCCTGTTCGCCCAGGTTCGGAACGAGGGCAGTGCGGCCAGCACTGTCGGCGCCTTCCGGCTCAAGCTCGTGTGTCAGGTCCTGGCCGGCGGGCCCACGTGCCCGATCCCCGCCTGGGAGATTCCCCTCCCCGCGATTCAGGTGAACGCCACGCATCCCGTCGCGACACCGTTCGTGACCCTGACGGCCGTGGGCCAGTACCGGATCACCTTCACCGTCCAGCCTTGGAGCGCCTACGGAACGCCGAGGACCCTGGACTTGACCGTGAGTCCGTAGCCCGTGTCCGCCGGCCGGTGCCGGTGGTCCGGTGGTCGGACCTTGACAGGATCGTCGGCCCGCGGCTAGGCTGACCCCATCCCCCTGTAACGGCTCGCCGGGCCGAACCAACCCGACCGAGCCGGGGCTTTGGCCAGGGTGGCCGAAGTGGCCGTGGAGTCGACCGCGTTCGGTAGCCGCGGGTCGAAGGTCATCCGGCCCAGCCGTGGCACCGACGGGTCAAGCCAGAACATCCGCTCGAGGAGGGATCTACGACGATGAGGCGAACCAGGACGCTCACCGGCTCGGTCCTGTGCATCCTGCTGGTCACGGCACTCGTGGTGACCGGCCTTCCGGTCGGGGCGCAGCAGCAGCCCCGGATGGGGGGAGAGCTGATCTTCCCCGTCCCCTCGGAGCCGCCGTCCTACGACGGCCATCGCGAGGAGACGTTCGGGCTGATCCATCCCTTCGCGCCCTTCTACAGCACGCTGCTCCGCGTCGATCCCACCGACCCGAGCGGCACCAAGCCGGTGGGCGATCTGGCCGAAAGCTGGACCATCGCGCCCGGCGGCCTGATGTACACGTTCAAGCTCCGCCAGGGTGTCAAGTTCCACGACGGCAACGCGCTCACGTCGAAGGACGTGAAGGCGTCCTACGACAAGATCATCTTCCCGCCGGCCGGCGTCGGGTCGAGCCGGAAGGGCCAGTACCGGGCGGTCGAGGTGGTCGAGGCGCCGGATCCCCAGACCGTGCGGTTCCGCCTGAAGTACCCGGAGAGTTCGTTCATGCTGGCCCTGTCGTCGCCCTTCAACTTCATCTACCGGGCGGACATCCTGGCGAAGGACATCCACTGGCACGAGAAGAACGTGATGGGGACGGGGCCCTTCAAGTTCGTCGAGCACGTGAAGGGCTCGCACGTGGTGGGCAAGAAGAACCCCGACTACTGGGACAAGGGCAAGCCCTATCTGGACGGGTTCCGCGCGGTGTTCGTGCCCTCGTCCTCGGCGCAGGTCGCGATGGTCCGCGGCGAGCGGGCGCACATCCAGTTCCGCGGCTTCAGCCCCGCCGAGCGTGACAGCTTGGTGCAGGCGCTCGGCAACAAGATCACGGTCCAGGAGAGCCCCTGGGACTGCATCCTGATGGCCGTCATCAACCACGAGAAGAAGCCCTTCGACGACAAGCGCATCCGACGGGCGCTCACGCTGGCGCTCGACCGCCACCAGGGCTCCCAGGCGCTGTCCAAGATCGCCATCGTCCGGGACATCGCCGGCATCCAGGTGCCGGGGACGCCCTACGCGACGCCGCCAGCCGAGCTGGAGAAGCTCGCCGGCTACAGCCGCGACATCAACGCTTCTCGGACCGAGGCGCGACGCCTCCTGAAGGAGGCCGGCGCCGAGGGGCTCACGTTCACCTTCAAGAACCGCGGCATCCCGATGCCGTACGAGCCGCTCGCCATCTGGATGATCGACCAGTGGCGCCAGATCGGGCTCAACGTCAACCAGGAGGTCATCGAGGCGGCCGCGTACTACACGCCGCTCCGCGCGGGCGACTTCCAGGTGGCGATGGACTTCCAGTGCGGCTACATCGTCGAGCCCGACCTCGACATCTACAAGTTCATCTCGAACGACAAGAACCCGGCGAACTACGGCCGCTACACCGACCGGGTGCTCGACGACCTCTACGACAAGCAGGCGCGAGCGGCCAACCCAGAGGAGCGGAAGGCGCTCCTCCGCCAGTTCGAGAAGCGCCTCCTCGACGAGGAGGCCCACTATCTCCTGACGCTCCAGTGGCACCGCATCATCCCCCACAGCAGCAAGGTGAAGGGCTGGCAGGTCACGCCGAGCCACTACCTCAACAACCAGCTCGACGCGGTCTGGCTTTCGGAGTAGCGCGCTCGAGGCTCAGGCCTTGACGTCGATTTCGAGCCGCCGGCCCGCCGCCTCCCGATGGGGGCGGCGGGCGCGCGCCAAGGCAACTGATTCCCCGTGACCCGGTACATCCTGACGCGGTTCTTCCTGATGATCCCCACCCTCCTGGGGGTGGCGGTGCTGGTGTTCGTCCTCCTGCGCGTCCTGCCCGGGGACGTCGTCGAGATGCGCTTCGCGAGCGGCCAGAACCAGTTCGTCGACCAGAAGATGCTCGACGCGGAGCGCGCCAAGCTCGGCCTCGACAAGCCGATCTGGCAGCAGTTCGGCGTTTACCTGGCGGGGCTCGTCCGCCTCGACTTCGGCCGCTCGATGTGGACCGGCTCGCCCATCACCGAGGAGATCAAGCTCCGGTTCGCGCTGTCGCTCCAGCTCGCCCTGATGGCCACGGTGGTCGCGACCGTGCTCGCGATCCCGCTCGGGATCGTCGCCGCCCTGCGCCAGGACACCTGGGTGGACTACTTCGTGCGGGTGTTCTCGATCGCCGGCCTCGCGATGCCGTCCTTCTGGCTGGGCATCGTCCTGATCCTGACGCTCCTGGTCTTCTTCAAGTGGCTGCCGCCGATGGTCTACACCCCGTTCTGGGTCGACCCGTGGCAGAACCTCCAGCAGCTCGTCTGGCCGGCCCTCGCCGTCGGCTACCGCTACTCCGCGGTGGCCACGCGCATGACCCGGTCGGCGATGCTCGAGGTGCTGCGCGAGGACTACATCCGGACGGCCCGGGCCAAGGGCCTCTGGCTGAAGCTGATCCTGACCCGCCACGCGCTCAAGAACGCGATGCTGCCGGTGCTGACCGTGATCGCGCTCGAGTTCGCGTTCCTGCTGGGCGGGCTGGTCGTCACCGAGCAGGTCTTCAAC
Source organism: uncultured Candidatus Rokubacteria bacterium (assembly GCA_963812945.1). Classification (GTDB taxonomy): domain Bacteria; phylum Methylomirabilota; class Methylomirabilia; order Rokubacteriales; family DASRDR01; genus DASRDR01. The sequence goes on from CAWEXD010000008.1 coordinate 3,122,082, forward strand.
CTGAACGGGCTCGGCCTGCTGTTCGTCCAGGCGATCGCGCACCGCGACTACACGCTCACCCAGGCGCTGGTCTTGCTGGTGGCGGGGACGTTCATCGTGGTCAACTTCTTCGTCGACATCGCGTTCGCGTGGATCGACCCCCGGATCCGGTACCGGTGAGGGCCGCGGGCTGATGGCGATCAACCCTCCGGTCGGGGTCTTCACCGACCTCGCGCCCGCCGAGCCGGCGGCGCGATGGCTGGACGGGCCCCGCGAGTTCGTGCGCCGGCGCCCGCTCGGCGCGCTGGGCGCCGCCTTCATCGTGCTGATGCTGGTGGTCGCGATCTTCGCCCCGATCCTGGCCACGCACAATCCCCTGGCCAACGACTACGGCGCCATGCTCGCGCCACCGGGCGCCCAGCACTGGCTGGGCACCGACACGCACGGCCGCGACCTCTACTCGCGGCTCCTGTTCGGGTCGCGGACGGCGCTGCTCGTGGGGTTCGGCGCCTCCGTGCTCGGCTCCACGCTGGGCGCGGTGATCGGAGTGGCCAGCGCCTACTTCGGCGGGCGCCTGGATCTCATCCTCCAGCGGTTCATGGACGTGTTCCTCTCGCTCCCGCTCATCATCCTGGCGCTCGCGGTCGTGGTGATCCTGGGCACGGGCGCCCTCAACGTCGTGCTCGCCATCATGATCCCGATGATCCCGCGCTGCGCCCTGGTCATCCGCTCGAGCGCCCTCGCCATCCGCGAGATGCCCTACGTCGACGCGGCGCGCGCGGCGGGGTTCGGTCACGCGCGGATCATCCTGCGCCACATGCTGCCCAACGTGATGGCGCCCTACCTGATCATGCTGACCGCCTTCCTGGGCCAGGCCATCCTGGCGGAGGCCTCGCTGTCGTTCCTGGGCCTCGGGGTCCAGGAGCCGACCGCCGCGTGGGGGCTCATGCTCCGCGGCGCGGCCGTGGAGTTCGCCGAGGCGGCCCCCTGGATGGGTATCTTCCCCGGCCTGGCCATCAGTCTCGCCGTCTTCGCGTTCAATCTGTTCGGCGACTCGCTCCGCGACGCCCTCGATCCCCGGCTGCGCACGCAATAGGCAGCCCTCGCCCACGGTGGGGCGAAGTTCCCCGGCCGTGGAAGTCCTCCCTGCCCCGCGCAGTCGATGGTCCGGATTCAGTGCGTTTTACTGGTCTTTTCGCGTGGCACGCCTGTTGCTCTCCAGAGCGAGTCGCAATGGAGAGCAACGGCAATGGCAACGGCACGGGGCCCCGCTGGTATCTGGTCGTCAAGCCGGATCAGCGTGAGCTCTACGAGACCCTGAAGGAGCGGCTGGAGGGCTCAGGGGTCGAGGTCCTGCTCGACCGGCGCTCCCGTGAGCGGCGCCGGGGGAGCCTGGGACCCACGATGGATCGCCGGACGGTCGAGCGGCGCCGCCAGCGGCCCCTCGCGCTCCTGTCGGTGGCCACCGCCACCGCGCCCCAGAAGGCCGCCGAGTCGGCGGCGGCTCAGTCCGCTGCAGCCCCGCGGCTGCGGAACGTGGCCGTCACCCACCGGTGCCCGACCTGCGCCGAAGCGGTCGAGCTCGAGCTTCCCCGTTTCCCCCATCCGCCGGCGCGCGTGGAGATGGAGGTCGGCCACACGACGGGGAACGGCCGCGACGGCCACCACTACGCCGAGATCGCCGCGTTCACGGTCTCCGGCCGGCTGATCCTCTCGCAGCGCGTTCCCGCACGCCGCCCCGCGTAGGCGGGCGCGCGGGCGCTAGAGCAGAAGAGAGCAGCGGGAGGCGCCGGCCGTGACGCCGGCCGCCGGCGCGAGCTCCGCGTAGAGCTCGGCGAGGCTGCGCCCGACGGAGGGCCAGGCGAAGCGGCGGGCCCACTCCGCCGCCCGGGCGCCGAGCGTCCGGCGCCCCGCGTCATCGGTCAGGAGCTCGGCCACCGCCCGCGCGAGCACGGCCACGTCGCCCTCGGGGACGAGCCGGCCGGTCGCGCCGTCCTGCACCGTCACCGCCAGGCCACCCGCGCGGGACGCGATCACCGGCACGCCGGACGCCATCGCCTCCAGCGCGACCATCCCGAACGACTCGTAGCGCGAGGGCATGAGGCAGAGGTCGGCCGCCGCGTAGTAATCGGGGAGCGCCTCCTGCGGCTGCGGCCCGCGGAAGTCGACCCACGCGCAGAGGCCGAGATCCTGCGCGAGCCGGTGGAGATGCGCGCCGTCCGGCGAGTCGCCCTTCGTGCCCCCGACGACCAGGAGCGTGAGCCGCGCCGCCGCCAGACCGTCGGACCGGAGCGCCGCGAGCGCGCGGAGGAGGGTCTCGAGCCCCTTGATGGGCGTGAGGCGGCCGACGAAGAGGAGCACGTGCTCGGCGTCGAGGCCGAGGCGGGCCCGCGCGGCCGCCTGGGGCCGCGGCCGGAACAGCTCGACGTCGACGCCGCACGGAATGACCCTCACGCGGCCCGGATCGGCACCCAGGTGCCAGACGAGATCCGCGCGCTCGACCAGGTTGGAGGCGACGATCCGGTCGGCGCCCGCCGCGATGCGGATCTCGGCCGCCAGCCGCTCGGCCGGCTCGGTGTCCCCCGAGCCGCGCGCCACCGCGTTCTTGATCGCCCCGAGCGTGTGGAACATGTGGACCAGCGGCACGTCCCAGCGGCGCGCCAGGTCCAGCCCGGCCAGGCCCGACAGCCAGTAGTGGCTGTGGACGAGGTCGTAGCGCCCCTGCTCCCGCGCGCGAAACGCCTCGACCCGCTCCGCGAACGCCGGGAGATGCGCGGCCACCGCGGCCCGCGCGATCGGCCGGGTCGGGCCGGCCGGGACGTGCACGACCCGGGCCCCCGGCCCGAGCGTCACGACCTCCGGGATCCCGGGATCCTGGCTCCGCGTGAAGACGTCGATCTCCAGCCCGAGCCGGCCCAGCGCGCGCGACACCTCGCGCACGTACACGTTCATCCCGCCCGTCTCCTTGCCGCCGAGCGCGGCGAGGGGGCAGGTATGGACCGAGAGGACGGCGAGCCGCGTCACGGGTCCCGCCTCACCGGACCGGCGCGCCTCATGCCCGCTCCAGGGTCACGCGCAGGACCTCGGTGGGCACGGCGCCGAATCCGTACTTGTACGGCTCCTCGCCGCGCAGGAAGTCGTAGCGCCGGAAGCCGCGCGCGATCGCATCCTCGATCGTGCGGGCGATGAGCACGACGCCCGGCGACAGGGCGCGCGCCTCCGGGTCGAAGCCGGAATTGTAGAGGCTCACGGTGCCCGCCTGCTCGAGGCAGAAGAGCGCCGCGGCCGGGCGCTCCTCGAGCCACAGCATCCAGAGGGCCGCCAGCCCCGCGTGGGCCAGGGCCCCCCCGAGGTCGCGGAAGAAGACCTCCATCGGCTCGTCCATGAAGCGCGCCTTGCCGACCTTGGAGCGCCGGTGGAGGGCGATGAACGCGTCCATCAGCACCGCCATCGCCGCCGGGGTCCGGGCCACCTCGACGCGCGGCCCTCCCGCCTCGGCGCGGCGGAGCTTCCGCCGGAGCTCGTGGCGGTCCTTCCCGGAGAGCCCGGCCAGGTACCCGTCCCAGGTCCCCGGGAGCTCGACCACCGGGCACCGCTCCTCGACCTCCACGCGGCAGGTCAGGCCGGCCGACTCGGCCAGCGTCGTCAGGAGCCCGGGCGTGAGCGACGCGGCTGGAACCGGGCGGAGGTCGAGCCCCCTCCCCGGGCCATCGGCCAGCACCGGGAGCAGCGCCTTCCAGACTTCCTCCTCGCGGCCGGCCACGGCGATGAGGTCGAGGTAGTCCGCGACGTCGGTCCCGCCGACCAGGCGGAGGACCGGTCCGTCGGGAGAGGACGTCTCGCAGAGCGGGAGGAGCCCGACCCATTCCCCCGCCCCGTCCTGGACGGCGAGGAGGCTCAGGGGTCCCGGGGCAAAGGCGCGATACCACGTGGTCTGGAACTGCCAGGTGGCGAACGGGACCGGGGCCCGACACCGCTCGACGAGGCGATTCCAGCCCACCTCGCCGATTCCGAGGCTATCCCAGTCGGAGAAGCGCTCGACCCGCATCGCGTCAGGGCCCCCCGGCCGGCCCCACGGGCCAGCTTGGCTCACCGCACCATGGCGCCTCGGCCACCCGCATCGGTCCGCCGTTGGGACGGTCCGGCCCCCCCGGGGGGTTCGGCCCAGGGCCGGTCAGAGGTCGTCGCTCCCGCCGGCGGCCTCGGAGGGGAACCCCGCGTCGGCGCTGGTCTCCTCCTCCATCGCCTCCTCCACCGTGTCGCCCCAGTCCTCTCCCACGTCCTCGCCCATCTCGCCGCCCATCTTCTTCATCCAGCGGGCGACGCTCTTCGGGTCGTCCTCGTTCAGGTCCCCGAGACTCGAGGGATCGGCCAGGGAGTCGAGCCGGTCCTCCTCGGACCGGATCGTGGCGAAGCGGGACATGAGGCGCCGGAGCTCCGCCCCGCCGCACCGAGGGCAGCGGGGTGGGGTCGGGTCGGAGATCCGCATCACGAGCAGGCTGACCGGCCGGTGGCAGTCCCCGCAGTGGTACTCGTAGATCGGCATGCCACACGAATTCTAAGAGCGGGTCGGAGGGGGGTCAAGGAGCCGGCGGGCGCCGCGCTCCGCGGCCGTGGCGGCGCCGCGAGCGCCTGGGCTCGCGGGCCGGCGTCACCCGCCCGGGACGGTCAGCGCTCGGACCGCGCGCGAATCGAACTGCAGCGCGTCACCAGCCCCGCTGCAGCAGGCTCACCATGAGCCCGAAGGACATCGCGACCGCCGCGATGAACGCCAGGACCAGCTTGTTGAGCCCGCCCTGCCCGTGCTCCCGCGCCACGACCTGGGTCCGCAGCCCACCGTGGGGCCGCGACGACCGCAGCGACACCGGATCGAACCCCCGCTCTCTCCAGGGACCTCCCATGGCCGCCACCTCTCTCCGGCCGCTGACCGCCCGCTGAAGACCCGCCGTCCCCAGTCCGGGAACCGGCCACGCCCACCACGAAGCAGAGCAACCCGCGTGCCAGACGACGTCGGGGTGAGCGGAGCGGGGGAAACAGGGCGTCCCGCGTCAAGTGTCGCGCGGGGTTGAGGCCAGGTTTCGAGGCCTCAGGCTTCCGGCCTCACCCGACCCGACCAGAATCGAAAGGTGGTCTAGATGGTGACCAGGAGTGTCAGAACCCGTCAATTGGTCGTTGGCAGTCGCCGGCAGTCGCTGCTCCGGAAGGCTATGCGCCTTCCGGGGGGCCGACCATCCGCTCGGGGCGGACCTCGCGGTCGAACTCCTCGCCCGTGAGGTAGCCGAGCCTGACCGCCGCCTCCCGGAGGGTGGTGCCCTCCCGGTGCGCCGTCTTGGCGATCTCGGCGGCGCGGTCGTAGCCGAGGCGCGGGGCGAGCGCCGTGACGAGCATGAGCGAGCGCTCGACCTGCTCCCGGATGCGCGGGAGGTTCGGCTCGAGCCCGCGGGCGCAGTGCTCCTCGAACGACAGGCACGCGTCCGCCAGGAGGCGCACGGACTGGAGCACGTTGTGGATGATGAGCGGCTTGAAGACGTTGAGCTCGAAGTTCCCGGAGGCGCCGCCCACGCCGACGGCGACGTCGTTGCCGAGCACCTGGGCCGCCACCATGGTCAGCGCCTCCGACTGGGTGGGGTTGACCTTGCCCGGCATGATGGAGCTGCCCGGCTCGTTCTCGGGGATCGTGAGCTCGCCGAGGCCCGACCGCGGGCCCGAGGCCAGCCAGCGGACGTCGTTGGCGATCTTCATGAGACCCACCGCCAGCGTCTTGAGCGCCCCGTGGGCGGCGACGAGCGCGTCATGCGACGCGAGCGCCTCGAAGAAGTTCTCGGCCGGGACGAACGGGTGGCCCGTCAGCTCCGCGATCCGCTTCGCCGCCGCCGCCCCGAAGCCCGGCGGGGCGTTCAGACCTGTGCCGACCGCCGTGCCGCCGATGGCGAGCTCGTGGAGGTGAGGCATCGCCGCCTCGATGTGCGCGAGCGCGTGGTCCAGCTGGCTCACCCACCCCGAGATCTCCTGGCCCAGCGTGAGCGGCACCGCGTCCTGGAGGTGGGTCCGCCCGATCTTGACCACGTCCCGGTAGGCGTCGGCCTTCCGGGCGAGCGTGTCCCGGAGGCACTGGACGGCCGGGAAGAGGCGGCTCCGGATCTGCTCCACGGCCGCGACGTGCATCGCGGTCGGGAAGGTGTCGTTCGACGACTGGCTCCGGTTGACGTCGTCGTTCGGGTGGACGAGCCGCGCCCCCAGCTTGCCGCCGAGGATCTCGGTCGCCCGGTTCGCGATCACCTCGTTGGCGTTCATGTTGGTCTGGGTGCCGCTCCCCGTCTGCCAGACCACCAGCGGGAAGTGGTCGTCGAGGCGGCCCGAGATCACCTCGTCCGCCGCCTGGACGATGGCCCGCGCCGTGTCCTCCTTCAGCAGCCCGAGCTCCGCGTTCACGAGGGCGCAGGCCTTCTTGAGGACGCCGAAGGCGCGGATCATCTCGCGAGGGAACCGCTCCCCGCCGATCTTGAAGTGCTGGAGCGACCGCTGGGTCTGGGCGCCCCAGTAGCGGTCCGCGGGGACCTGGATGGGCCCCATCGTGTCGCGCTCGGTCCGGGTCGCTCCCTGCGGCGGTCGGTCGGGCGTGCTCGACGGCATCGGCTCGGCGCTCCCCCCGGGCCCGCGGCCCGACGGCTTCAGATGGCCAGGCTGCCGCCGCCCTCGCGGCGATAGGCGTCGGGGTCCAGGATAACATTCAGGCACGCGACCCGGCCGGAGCCGAGGGCGCGCTCGAGCGCCGGACGGAGGCGGCGCGGGTCCTCGATCGTCTCGCCCTCCCCGCCCAGGGCCTCGACGAGGCGGTCGTAGCGGGTGAAGGGCAGGGACGTCGCGACGGTGCGCTCGCGCCCGTAGAAGGCCTGCTGGACCGACCGGATCATCCCCCACCCGCCGTCGTTGCCGACGACGCAGACCAGCGGGAGGTCGAAGCGCACCGCGGTCTCGAGCTCCATGCCGTTCAGCCCGAAGGCGCCGTCGCCGGAGAGGAGCAGGACGCGCCAGTCGGGGTGGAGCGCCTTCGCCGCGAGCGCGAACGGCGGCCCGACCCCCAGCACGCCGAGCGGCCCCGGGTCGAGCCACTGAGCGGGGCGCGAGAGCGGCACGATCTTGGACGCGCAGGTGACCACGTCGCCGCCGTCGGCCACCAGGCACGTGCGCTCGTCCATGACCGCCGCGAGCTCGGCGGCGAGGCGGTAGTGCGTGATGGGCACCTGGTCGGACGCCGCGAGCAGGGCCTGCTTCTGCCGCTCGGCGTCCTCCTTGTCCCGGAGGCGGCGCCGCCACCCCTCGGTCCGGCTCGAGAGCCCTCCCGGGAGCGCCGCGTGGAGGGCCTGGAGCGTGCGGCCGACGTCCGCCGCGATCCCCTCGGCGAGCGTCCGGTTCCGCCCGAAGTCGCGGCCGTCGGCGTCGACCATCACCACCCGCGCCCCCTCGCCGAACGCCGGCGCCTGGCCATAGCCCAGCCGGAAATCGAGCGGCGTCCCGAGCACCAGGACCACGTCGGCCTCCCGGAGGGCGAGCCCGCGCGCCAGCTGGAACGCCATGGGGTGATCGTGCGGGAGGCAGCCGCGTCCCATCCCGTTCGTGAACACGGGCAGGCCCGCGCGCTCGGCGAGGCCGGCGAGCGCGTCCCATGCCCCGTCCCAGTAGACGCCGCTCCCGGCGACGATCGCCGGGCGCTCGGCGGCGCCGAGGAGCGCCGCCACGCGGTCGACCGCGGCCGGCGCCGGGGCGGGGCGGCCGCGTGCGCCCGGAGCCGGGAGCGGCGCGTCGCGCTCGTCGACCGTCGACATCAGGAGGTCGATCGCGATCTCGACGAAGACGGGGCCGGGCTGGCCGGTGAGGGCCACGTCGATCGCGCGCGCGAGGTACTCCGAGATGAGGCGCGGCTCGGGGACGGCCCAGGCGCCCTTGGTGATGGGCGTCAGGAGCGACACCTGGTCCATCTCCTGGAGGGCGCCCCGGCCCTTCAGGCCGAGCGGCGACCCGCCGCCGATCAGGAGGAGCGGGCTCCGCGCGGCGTGGGCGTTCGCCACGCCGGTGACCGCGTCGGTCACGCCGGGGCCCGGCACCACCACGGCGACGCCGAGGCCACGGGTGAGCCGCGCCCACGCGTCCGCGGCGTGCGCCGCCGCCTGCTCGTGCCGGACGTCGATGATGCGGATCCCGTGACGGAGACAGGCGTCGTAGATCGGGAGGACGTGCCCGCCGCAGAGCGTGAAGATCGCGGTGACGCCCTCGCGGGCGAGGACCCGCGCGACCAGCTCGCCCCCGGTCAGGTCGGCCATGCCATGGGCCTCGCCGCGGCCCACTCCGGGACGCGGGGCATGATCTCGGCGGCGAAGCGCTCGAGCTGATCCGGGATTCTCGCGGCGGGCACGGTGAAGTAGATGATGAGCGTCCGCACTCCGGCGGCCACGTATGCGGCCAGCTGTTCCAGACACGCCGCGGGCGGGCCGAGCAGGCAGTACTTCGTCGCCAGCTCGTCGAACGGCTGGTGGTACTGGCGCTCGAGGAATCCCGCCGCCGTCGCGTGCGCCGCGGCCATGTCGTCGTCCACGACCGTGAAGAGGACGTGCGCGGGCTCGAAGCTCCGGCCCGCCTCGAGGGGCCGACCCGCCTCACGCGCGAAGGCCTCGATCTTCCCGAGGCTCGCGCGGAACCGCTCCGGGGTGACCAGGTACGATACCCAGCCGTCGCCGAGCCGGGCCGCGCGGCGCAGGGCGGCGTCCGAGCGGCCCCCGATCCAGATCGGCGGGCCGCCGGGCTGGATGGGCTTGGGCTCGAACACGACGTCGGCGAACCGCGTGAACCGGCCCTCGAACGAGACCGGCGACGGCCCCCAGAGAGCCCGGCAGACCGCGATCCCCTCGTCCACGCGCGCGCCGCGCTCCCGGTGCGGGACGCCGGCCGCCTCGAACTCCTTCGGGAACTCGCCGCCGACGCCCACCCCGAACACCAGGCGACCGCCGGACAGCACGTCGAGCGAGGTGACCTGCTTGGCGACGGTCGTCGGGTGCCGGAGCGCCAGGAGGTAGATGCACGGGCCGATCCGCACGCGCCGCGTCAGCGCCGCCACGTAGCTGAGCGCCCCCAGGCAATCGAGCGTCGGATTGTGGAACGCCAGGTGGTCGCCAATCCAGACCGAGTCGAACCCGAGCCCCTCGGCGCGGACCGCGACCGGTCCGAGCAGCTCGGGACGGTGCTGGATCTCGACGCCGAATCGGACACGGCGCCTGATCTCACGCTCGGTCATTGCGTGAGCTCATCCGCGCGCACCAGCACCGACTGGGGGATCGTCAGCGCCAGCGCCTTCGCGGTCCCTGCCTCACCGGGGGAAGGCGTCGCGGACGCCGCCGTCGACGGTGAGCGTGCAGCCGGTCGTCTTGGCGGCTCGCTCGGAGGCCAGGAAGAGCACCGCCTCGGCGACGTCTTCCGGCAGGACGGAGACGCCGAGGAGGTTGCGCTTCCGGTAGAACTCCTCGATCTCCTCGACGGCGATGCCCTGAGCATGGGCGCGCTCCCGCCGGATCTCCGGAGACCAAAGCCCCGAGTCCCGGAAGACGGCATCTGGGTTCACGATGTTCACCCGGATCCCGTGCGGCCCGCCCTCGAGCGCCGCCACCTTGGCGAGCTGCGCCTCGGCGGCCTTGGAGGCGCTGTAGGCGGCGAAGTCCTTCCCCGGCGACATGACGTTCTTGGTCGCGACGAACACGAGGCTTCCACCCAGGCCCTGGGCCTTCAGGACCCGGAGCGCCGCGCGCGTCACGAGGAAGTGGCCCGTCGCGTTGACGGCGAAGCTCCGCTCCCAGTCGGCGAGGGCCATCCGGTCGATGGCCGCGGCGTGCGCGATGCCGGCGTTCGAGACCACGACGTCGAGCCCGCCGTACGCGTCCACCATCGCGGCGACCGCCGCGTCGACCGAGGCCTCAGAGGTCACGTCCATCCCGAGCCCGAGCGGGCGCGCGGGCCCGGCGGCCGGCGCGATCTCCTCGGCGACTCGCCGTGCGGCGTCGGCGTCGAGATCGGTCACCACGACGTGCGCGCCCTCCTTGGCGAGCCGGTGGGCGACGGCCCGACCGATCCCGCCCCCGCCTCCGGTCACCAGCGCGACCCGCCGGGCCAGCTCCTTCTCGGGCGGCGCCATCTGGAGCTTGTAGAGCTCGAGCGGCCAGAACTCGACGTTGAAGGCGTCCTGCGCCGTGAGCGACGTGTAGGGACCGAGCGCCGACGCGGCCCGCATGACCCACGCGGTGTGGTGGTAGATGTCCGCGACGATGCCGGCCGTCCGCGCGTCCTTGCCGCTCGTGAACATGCCGAGCCCCGGTAGGAGCACCACGCGGGGGTAGGGGTCGGTGAGCCGGGGGGCGACGGCCGCCGCAGGCGTCCCCGGCGCGGCCGTGGCGCCGGAGCCCGGGCGCATCAGCTCGCCGTGCCGATGCGCCTCGAAGTAGGCCGTGTACGCCTCGACGAACCGGTCGACCGCCGCCCGCACCGCGTCGACGACGGCGGCCGGGGAGGCGGGGTCGGCGAGCGGGACGTAGCAGGGCAGACGCTTCGAGTAGATGGTGTGGTCGGGCGTGGCGGGGCCGATCGCGGAGAGCCGCGGCGCCTCGGGCGCGCTCGCGAGCTCCCGCACGTCCTCCCCGTCGTCGAACCGGAGCACGACGCGCCGGTCGCGCCCGAGCATCCCGCGGAGCGCCGGGGCCACCTCGCGGGCGACGCGCCGCCGGGTCTCGGCATCGGGCGTGGCCACGATGGGCGGCCCAAACACGCGCCGGCCCTGGGCGGCGCCCCGGAGGCGCTCCTCTGCCCGCGTCACCAGCTCGACCGTCGCCAGGTACGCGTCCTTGAGGGTCCCCGCCCACGTGCTGAGGCCGTGCTTCTCGAGCACGATGGCCCGCGCGTCCGGCTGGGCGCGGATCGCCGCCCAGACCTCTCTCGAGAGCCGGAAGCCGGGGCGGCGGTAGGCCACCCAGACGACCTCCTTCCCGAACAGGTCCTGGACGACCTCCCGCCCGCGCTCCGTGTTCGTCAGGCCGACGATGGCGTCGGCGTGCGTGTGGATGACGGCCTCCGCGTCCAGGAAGCCGTGGAGCAGGGTCTCGATCGACGGCCGCGGCGAGCCGGGCTCCTGGAGACAGCGCGCGAGGTAGTCGACCATCTCCTGGTCGCCCATGTCGTCACGCTCGAGGAGGGCGAGCACCTCGGGCAGGCGCACGCCGGGGAAGTCGCGGCGCGTGACGCTCTTGAGGTCGGAGCCGCTTCCCTTGACCCGCAAGACCCGGACGGGCCGGCCGAGCAGATCGGGCTCGGTGAGCTTCACGGAGGTGTTGCCGCCACCCCAGACGGCGAGCGACGTCTCGGCGCCGACCCAGCGCGACACCTGCACGAGCTGGTCGACGAGATCGAGCCCCCGTACGGCCTCGTCCTGGTATCGGCTCTCCATGGTAGTTGGGGCGGCGGTCCGTATCCTAGTCTCGCCCCCCGCGGCGCGCAACCCGGCCGGCGCCGGCGTGCGGCGCGGCCCTCACCCGCCGGGACGCCAGCTCGGGTCCTCGAGCGGCACTCCGAGCCACGACACGATCGCGGCGAGGGCGCGGTAGGCGTCGAGCCGGGCGGCGTCCGTGCCGAGGTCCTCCGCTTTCCGCACGAGCTCCGTCATCTGGCGCACCACCATCGGCCCCGCGTAGAGGAGCGCCTCGCTGCCCGAGGCGGCGTAGCGCGCCAGGACGAATGCCGCGAGCGCACCGACGGGGATGCCCTTGCGACGGCCGAGCTCCTCGAGGGTCGGGAGCGGATCGATCGCCGAGTACTCGGCGACCAGCTGACGGAACCCCGCGTCCGGATCGTCGGGCGGCCACTGCCCGCGGTAGGGCTCGAGCGTGATCGTTCGCGTTCCCATGGGCGATCCTTCCTCCGGCTCGGCCCCGCCGGCCCGCTCCGGGACTCGTGGGCCATCGCGGAGATCGACGGCCTGGAATGACCGCTACGGGGTGACCGAGGGCTCGACCTCGACCTGAGCCAGCCAGAGCGTCAGGCCCATCTCGCCGTACATCGTCCGCGCGAGGGCCAGGTGCTCCTCCGCCTGCGCAGGATCGCCGCGCCGCCTGAGCCAGTGTCCGAGACCCAGATGGCAGTGGGCGACGAGCGGGCGCATCCCGAGCTCGGTGGCGAGGGCGAGCGCCTGCCGGTAGTGCTCCTCGGGAGCGGGGGAGTCCGCGCTCTCGGTCTTGGCCGCGATCTCGCCGAGGAGCCGCCGGACCCAGGCCTCGTACCCGCGCTGGCCGCGCTGGCGCGCGAGGTCGAGAGTCCGCCGGGCAAGCTGGTCGGCCTTCTCGATCCGCCCGGCCTTGAGGTAGGCCTCGGCCAGCGCCAGCGAGGGAATCGGCTCGAGCCAGAGACGCTGCTCCCGCGCGAGCGCCCCCTCGAGGAGTGGAATCGCCTCCCCCGGTCGCCCCGCGAGCGTGTAGGCGGCGCCCAGGTGTCCGACGATCACGTCGAACAGGTTCGCCAGCTTCCAGTGCCGGCAGAGCGCCAGGGACCGCTCGAGCGTGCTCACGGCCCTCGACAGGTCGCCCTGACGGAGCCGGAGGATCCCCTCGCCGAGCGACAGGAAGGTCTGCGAGTAGGGATGGTCGAGCGTCCGGGCGATGCGCAGACCCTCCTCGAGGACGGGCTGCGCCTCCGCGAACTGGCCGAGCTCGGCGAGGCTCCAGAGGAGGAGCGTGCGGGGAAAGATGGCCGGCGGAGCGTGGAGCAGGTGCGGGGCGTAGCGCTCGAGCTGCGGGTTTCCCCGGAGCAGGTCGATGTCCTTCCGCGCGAACTTCGTCGCCCGGGTGTAGTTGCCGAGGGTGACGTAGGCCATCGCGAGGTACAGGCTCGCGACGACCTGCACCGTGGTGTCGCCGAGGGCGGCGCCGATGTCGAGCGCACGGCGGCCGGACTCGATCCCCTGGGCCCGGTCGTCCCGCGTGGAGAACATTGGCGTCAGGAGCGCAAGCGCCATCGCCCGCCGCCGCTGATCGCCCACCGCCGCCGCGAGCTGCTCCGCCCGCTTGACGCACTCGAACACCCGCCGGAACTCGGCGAGCGGCCACAGGGCGTTCCGAAGGTCGAACTGGATGTCGATCGCCTGTTCCAGGAGCTCGCGGCGCTCCGGAAGGTGGCCGAGCGCCCTCACCGCCTGATCCAGCCAGGCAACCGCCTCCCGGTGAGCCGACCGGCCGAGCGCCTGGAACGCCGCGCGCCTCGTGTAGTCGACGGCCTTCTCCCAGGCCTCGGCCTCGATCGCGTGGTGCGCCAGCCGCTCGACCAGCTCCTCCCGGCCTTCGGGCTGCCAGCCCTCGAGCACGTCGACGATCCGGGCGTGGAGGGCCTGCCGCTGGGCGGGCAGGAGGCTCGCGTACGCCACCTCGTGCGTCAGCGCGTGCTTGAAGGTGTACTCGAGCTCGGAGGCCGCGCGCGTCTCGTAGAGGAACTCGGCGCCCTGGAGCCGCGCCAGGCGCTCGCGTAGAGCCTCGTCGGGCGGCGCCAGGATCGCCTGGAGCAGGAGGAAGGGCAGCCTCCGCCCGATGACCGCCGCCGCCTGGAGCACGCGCTTGTCGTCGGCGGTCAGGCGGTCGATCCGGGCCATGATGACCTCTTCGACGGTATCCGGAACCGCCGGCACCGGCGATCCCGGCGCGGAGCTCCCGCCTTCGGCGACGGCCCGGGCCAGCTCCTCCGCGAAGAACGGGTTGCCCTCGGCCTTGGCCACGATCATCTCGACGGTGGGCGCGGCGACTTCGGCCGGGCCGAACACGTCCCGGACCAGACTCAGGCTCTCCTGCGGCGAGAGCGGCTGAAGGGCGACCTGCGTCGCGTAGGACTTGTCCATCCAGGGCGGCCGGTACCCCGGCCGGTGAGTCGTGACGAGCAGGATCCGCGCGCCCGCCACGACCTCGACGAGCGTCGCGAGGTACTCCTCGGAGGTCCGGTCGACCCAGTGCAAGTCCTCCACGACGAGCACGAGCGGGGCCCGTTCCGCCAGCCGGCGGCTCAGCTCGCGCAGCGCCTCGAACGTGCGCCCCTTGACGACTTCCGGACTGATCCGCTCGAATGCCTCCCCCCCTCCCCGGGCTCGAGGAGGTGGAGCAGGTAGGGGGTCGCCTCCCGACCGTCCATCCCGGTGCGGTCGAGCGTCGCCCTGAGCTTGTCGCGCACGCCGTCCGGCCCGTCGGTCTCGACGATGGCGCACGCCGCCCGCAGGAGCTCGACCAGCGGCAAGCACGGGATCGGGGTCGTATAGGGCAGGCAGTGCCCTTCCAGGCAGAGGATGGGCTGCGCGGACAGGCCCTGCCGGAGCTCGCCGATCAGCCGTGACTTGCCGATCCCCGCCTCGCCGGCGATCGCCACCACCTGACCCTGACCGCGCACCGCCGCGGTCAGCCGGCTCCGGAGGAGGTCCAGCTCGTGATCCCGCCCGACGAAACGGGTGCCGCGGCCGGCGGTGATCTTCCCTCGCTCGAGACCGCCGAGACGGAACGCCGAGCGGCGGCCGGGCCCGGCGGCGAGCGGCGTGAGGTCGAATCCTCGGGCGAGGAACGGAGCCGCCGCGGCGCTCACGACGATGGTGCCCGGCTCCGTGCCCGCGACCAGCGCGCCCATCGCGCCGAGAGCGGTCCGCTTGTCCTCCGTATCGACCAGCGAGGCGTCCTGGAGGCGCCCGAGGAGGAAGGAGCCCACGTCGATGCCGATCCGGATGTCCGACCTCGAGTCACCCGAGGTGCGCTCGGCGGCGCGCAGCATGGCGACCGCGGTCATGGCGGCGCGGCGCACCGCATCCTCGACCGGGTCGAGTCCGAACAGCACGACGAACCCGCTGGCACCGAGCTCCTCCACGCGGCCGCCGAACGACCGGGCCTTGTCGAGCAGGGTCTCGGTCGAGCGCCAGGTGTCCAGCGGACCGGCGTCCTTGTCCGACCTCAGGACCGCCTGAAGCAGGGCCAGCCGGCGCCGCTCCCATCGGATCGCCCCCGGGGCGACGGGACTCCCGGCGGGCGCGCTCGGAGCCGGGACCGCCGGCACGGCCGGAGCCTCGGCGGCGGGAGCCTCGGCCGGGATCTTTCGTCGAGCGCGGCGAGGCGGCGCGGGCGCGCCGGGGCGGAGCCCGTGCTTCTCGATGCGGTACCGGATCGTGTTGCGCGAGATGCCGAGCCGTGCCGCCGCGCGCGTGACGTTCCACGCGGTCGCCTCCAGGGCCTCCTGGAGGTGCGCGCGCTCGGCGCCGTCCACCACCGACGCCAGCGACGCGGGCGCCGGCGACGCCGGCGCCTCGGACAGGACGGCCGACGCGGCCGGAGCCCCGCCCCGGTCGGCCAGGTTCAACATGTCGCCGGTCACCACGGACGCCTCGGCGAGGAGAACCACGCGTTCCATGGCGTTCATGAGCTCCCGGACGTTGCCCGGCCACCGGTAGGCCAAGAGCGCGGCTCTCGCGTCGGGGGCGAGCGTCTTCGCGGGGAGCCCGTAGTCGGCGCACGCGCGGGCGAGGAAGTGCTCCGCGAGGAGCAGGATGTCGCCCTGGCGCTCGCGGAGCGGTGGGAGCGCGAGCGTCAGGACGGCGAGCCGGTGATAGAGGTCCTCCCGGAATCGTCCCGCGCGGGTCGCCGCCTGGAGGTCGAGGTTCGAGGCGGCGATGATCCAGACGTCCACGGGCTCGCTCTCGATCGCCCCCAGACGGCGGACGGTGCGCTCCTCGAGCACGGTGAGGAGCTTGGCCTGGAGACCCTCGGGCAGGAGCCCGATCTCGTCCAGGAAGAGCGTGCCCCGGTTGGCGGCCTGAAAGAGGCCCCGCTTGGCCTGACGGGCGTCGGTGAACGCGCCGCGCTCGAAGCCGAACATCTCCGCCTCGAGCAGGGTCTCGGGTATGGCCGCGCAGTTGACGTCCACGAAGGGCCCGCCGGACCGAGGGCCTGCCCGATGGAGCGCCAGGGCCACGAGCCCCTTGCCGCTTCCGGTCTCGCCCTGGATCAACACGGGCGGCAGGCGCCGGACCTCGGATGCCCGGGCCACGAGCCGGGCGATTCGCTCCCGGATGGCCAGGATTCCGGGGCTCTCGCCGACCAGCTCCGCCAGGAGGGGCATGGCACCCGCCATGGTGCCCGCCCGGCGAGTGGTGGTCAAGCTTCCACCACCACCACCGTGCACCACATTGCGACCATGTCAGTAAGATAGTGTTTTTACTATCTTTTAGATCTGGCACCTTCGTTGCCATGTGTCCCAGGCAAGTGCCCGATACGAACCCCCTGACGGAGGAACAAGCTATGAGCAACGGACGGTGCCTACGGACGTGGATCGGGGTGACCCTCACGGTCCTGGGGACTGGACTGGCAGGCAACGTGGCGGCCCTGGCCGAGCCCGAAGGGCCCTGGACGCCTTCGATCCAGCAGGTGGACGTCGCCCTCGCGCGCAAGGAGTACAGCGCCGCCTTGCGGGCCGCCAACGACGCCTACACCCTCGCGCTCAACACCACCCGCTGGGACGGGATGGTCTCCGCCGGGGATCTGTACCGCCGCATCGGCGAGGCCACGGGTCTCCGGCGATCGTTCGACACGAAGGCGCGCGAGGCCTATCAGAAGGCCTTCTTCCGCGCCCGCCAGCAGGCCTCCGTGGACGGCGTCCTCCGGGCCGTGGAGGGCTACGCCGCCCTGGGCGACGCGCAGATGGTCGGCGTCGGGCTCCGCGTGGCGGATCGGCTCGCCATCCGGGATCCCGAGGCCCAGGCCGACATCCGGACGTTCCGGGCCCGCCTCGGCGATCCGGCCCTGGCCGCGGGAGAGATCCGGCAATGAGGGAGACGCGCATGGCAGAGCGAGCGACCGACGCGCACGGAGTCTCCGTCGCGGCCCGGTGGGCCAGGCCCTTCGGCGCCGTGGACCGCGAACGCGCCGGCCACCTCGCGGTGGTGGAGAGCCTCGGCTGGGACGACCTGATCGCGATCGGGGACGCCCGCCTCCGGGTCGGCAGCGCGGTCGGGGCCCGTCCGTCCGGCGAGCTCGCGGCCCGGCGTGTCTACTTCGCCGCCCTTTACCGCGCGTGCCGCGCGGAGTCCCTCGAGGGCATCCTGCGCGCGGCCGAGGCCTTCGCCGACCTCGGCGACGGCGACGTCGTCGAGGAATGCCTGGGCCTCGCCGAGCTCAAGGTGGACGGCGAGGAGGCCCGGCGGCGCGTGTCCGCGCTCGTCCAGCGCCTCGGGGCCGCGCAGACAGCCCGGAGCGGCGCCACGACCGGCCCCGTCAGCCTGGACCAGCCCGATGGCGCGGTGACCGACTGACCGGGCACACGACCGTGACCGCGGCCGCCGAGCGGCGACGGCCGCCTACAGCACCTTCCGCGGGTCCAGCGCGTCCCGGAGCCCGTCGCCGATGAAGTTGATCGACAGCACCGCGAGGAAGATCGCCGTGCCCGGGAAGATGGCCCAGTGCGGCGCGAAGTCGAGGTTGTCCTTGGCGTCGGACAGGATCCGGCCCCAGGTCGGGATGTCGGGCGGGAACCCGAGCCCCAGGAACGAGAGCGTCGACTCGAGCAGGATCGCGGCCGCCACCTCGAGCGAGCCGGCCACGATCACCGGACCGACCGCGTTCGGCAGGATGTGCCGGACGATCTGCCGCGCCGTCGGCACCCCGAGGGCCCGCGCGGCCTCGACGAACTCCTTCTCCCGGAGCGAGAGAAACTGGGCCCGCACCAGGCGCGCCACCGGCATCCACCGCAGGCAGCCGATGGGCACCACGATGAGGACGAACATCCCGAGCTCCACGCCCAGCACGCCCTTGACCGAGTCCCGGAACAGGTAGACCACCAGGAGGAAGATCGGGAGCCCGGGAAGCGACAGGAACAGATCGGTGACGCGCATCAGCGCGTTGTCCACCACCCCGCCGACCTGCCCCGCAATGGCCCCGATCGTCGTTCCGACGCAGATCCCGATCAGCATCGCCGCCACGCCCACCGCGAGAGAGATCCGGCCGCCGTAGAGGATTCGCGCCAGGATGTCCTGCCCGAGATCGTCGGTCCCGAGCGGATGGGCCGCCGAGGGCGCCTTCAGCTTGGCGCGGAAGTCGATCTCGTCGATCGGAACGCGATAGAGAAAGGGACCGACCACAACGGCAATGACCATCGCGACGAGGATCAGCGTCCCGACCATGGCGAGCCGGTGACGCCGGAACCGGCGCATCGCTTCGAGCCAGAGGGAGTCGGACCGCCCCGTGGCAACCCGGGGGATGGCCCCCGCCACCACCGCTTCCGATGTCGCGCCGTTGCCCGCCATGTGCCCGGCTCTCAGCGGAAGGAGATCCGGGGATCCAGCCAGCCGTAGAGGAGATCGGCGAGCAGGGCGAACGTCACGACCAGCACGGAGAACACGAACGTGATCGCCATGATGACCGGCGTGTCGTTCGCGAGGATCGCCGAGATCAGCAGCGACCCGATCCCCGGCACGCGAAAGATCTGCTCGGTCACGATCGCGCCCGTGAAGATCTGCGGTACCTGGATCGCCAGGAGCGTGACGACCGGGATCAGCGCGTTCCGGACCACGTGCTTGACGAGGGTGATCCGCTCGGCCAGCCCCTTGGAGCGCGCGGTCCGAATGTAGTCGAGCTGGATCACGTCCAGCACCGACGAACGGACGAAGCGCGTCAGCTGCGCGCCCTGGAAGAGGCCGAGGACGGCGATGGGCATGATGCCCTGCTTGAGGTTCTCCCACACCCAGCGGAGGCCCGTCTCCTGGATGTCGGCCCGGTAGATGAAGGGCAGCCAGTCCATGTAGATGCTGAAGAACAGGATGAACAGGAGCCCGGTGAAGAACGTGGGCAAGGAGAACCCGATGAACGCCAGGGTCGTGGCGATCTGGTCGAAGAACGAGTAGGGCCGGTTCGCGGACAGGATGCCGACCGGTAGCGCCACGGCGAGCGCCAGGAGCTGTGCGGAGCCCAGGACGAAGAGCGTCGTGGGCAGGCGCTGCACGATCAGCTTGTCGACGTCCACGCGGCTCACGAAGGAAAAGCCCCACTCGCCCTGCATCATCGATCCGAACCACCGCGCATACCGGACCATGATCGGGTCGTCCAGCCCGAACTGCTTCCGGAGATTCATCCGGACCTCGGGCGGAACATTCGGGTTGGTGGCGAGCTCCTGAAAGGGGTCGCCGGGCGCGAGGGCCAGGAGGGTGAAGAGGATCAGGCTGATCCCCGCCAGGACGGGGATCGCCGTCAGCACGCGGCGGAGAACCCACGTCCTCACGGGATCAGGCCTCGACCGCCATCCGATCCGTGGGAGCGACGCCGAACCGACGAGTTCTGAGAGTCAAGGCCTGACCTCGGGCTATGCCTCGCGATACCAGTGTGCCAGGTTCCAGAAGCTCGAGTCCCAGCCGCTGATCTCCGTGCCCTTCAGCTTGGTGGACACGCCCGACACCCAGTTCCGCCAGACGAGCGGGATGACGACCATGTTCTGCACCACGAGATCGTTCATCCGGATGAACAGCGCCGCGCGCTTCACCGTGTCCATCTCCGTCTCGGCGCTCTTGTACAGCCGGTCGAACTCCTCGTTGCGCCAGCGCGTCGTGTTGCGCCCCGAGAACTTGTTCGCCTTGCTGGCCACCTCCCACGAGGGGAAGACGCGCAGGGACGGCTGGGGATCGACGTCGAACTGCCAGGCGTACATCTGGAGGTCGGCGCTGAAGTGGCCGATGTTGTCCGGGTTCGCTTCATCAGAGCCGAAGAAGACGGACGCGACCACGGTCTTCAGCTCCATCTCCATTCCGGCCTTGGCGGCCCCCTGCTTGATGATGGCCTGCTCCTTCTGCCGGAGCGGGTTGATCGACGTCACGAGCAGGAACTTCAGCCGCTTGCCGTCCTTGGCGCGGACTCCGTCCGCGCCGCGCTTCCAGCCGGCTGCCTCGAGGACCTGGTTCGCCTTGTCGACGTTGAACTCCCAGCGCGTGTTCTTGGACTGGAACCGGCTCGGAGCGTTCACGTAGTTGGCGGTCGCCTGCCCGGCCCGCCCGTAGAGCTGCTCCTGCATGGAGCCGCGATCGATCACGAGGGACAGCGCCTGCCGGACAGCCGGATCGGAGAGCAACGGGTGCTTCGTCTTGACGCTGGATCGCTCGCCGTCGACCTCGGTCCAGGGGTCGGTCTGGTTCACGTTGACGTGCTCGACGTTCCCCGACACCGCGAAGTCGACCCGGCCCCGGCCCCCCTGCTCCATCCGCCTGAGGATCTCGTCCTCCACCTGGAGGTTCCAGGCGAAGTCGTACTCGCCGGTCTGGAGAACGGCCCGAGCGGCCGAGGCCGCGTCACCGCCGCCCTTCACCTCGACCCGGTCGAAGAACGGCCAGTTGGGCATGTGGTAGTTCGGGTTGAGCTCGGCCCGGACGACGTCGTCGGGCTTGAAGTCCACGTACCGATAGGGGCCGGTGCCGACCGGCTTCAGGTTGGCCGGCGCCTCCCGGGACTTCGCGCCCTTGAACGGCTCGAAGACGTGGCGGGGGATGACGAGCCCCGTTGGACCGCAGAAGGAGATCGCCCAGAACGGCATCGCGTTCTTGAAGCCGATCTTGACGGTGTGGCTGTCGACCTTGTCGATCCGGACGATGTCCTTGTAGTTGCCGGCCGTGGTCGCGGCCGTCGCCGGGTCGGCCGCGAACTCCCAGGTGAACACGACGTCATCGGCGGTGAAGGGCTTGCCGTCGTGCCACTGGACGTTGCGCTTGAGCTTCCAGGTGACCGACATGCCGTCCTTCGCGACCCCGCCGTTCTCGAGTGTCGGCACCTCTGCCGCGAGGATGGGCACCAGGTTGCCGTCGGGGTCGAAGGCCGCGAGCGGCTCGTTGAAGATCCGGGAGCCGTCGTTGTCCTTCACGCCCACCGCGAGGTGGCAGTTCAGGATACTCACCGCCTGCCACCAGAGCGTCTTGAGCTCGCCGCCACCGCCGCGCCGGGTCGGAGTGAACGCGGGCTTCGTCTGGGCGGCGGCCCGGCGGGGCACCCCGGCCGCGGTAAGCATCTGCGCTGCCATCGGCGCCGTCAGGCCTGCTCCGACCATCAGCCGCGTGAACCGGCGGCGCGACATCGCGCCGTCCTTGACTCGGGCCATCCAGTGGCGAAGCTCCCGCTCTTCCATCGCTCCTCCTACGGAATCAGCCGCTTGGGGGATACCCCTGGTCCGTGATCCAAGGACCTGACTCCGGCTACGCTTCCCGGTACCAGTGGGTCAGGTTCCAGAAGCTCGAGTCCCAGCCGCAGATGTCGGTGTTCCGGAGCTTGTTCGAGATGGCGGAGATGTTGGACCGCCAGGTGATCGGCACGATCACGTTGTTCTGCGTCAGGAGGTCGTTCATCCGGATGAAGAGCGCGGCCCGCTTGACCGGATCCATCTCGGACTCGGCGGCCTTCCACGCGCGGTCGTACTCCTCGTTGCGCCAGCGCGTGTTGTTCCGGCCCGCCCAGTTGTTGGCCTTGGTGGCGATCTCCCAGGAGACGAACGGGTCCATGAACCGCTGCGGCTCGGGGCCGCTCGTCATGTTGAAAGCGTACATCTGGATGTCGGCCCAGAACTTGGAGGTGGTGTCGGGATTCCCGGGATCGCTCCCGAAGTACACCGAGGCCACGACCGACTTGATCTCCATCTCGATCCCCGCCTTCGCAGCGGCCTGCTTCACGATGGCCTGGGTC
This sequence comes from uncultured Candidatus Rokubacteria bacterium, assembly GCA_963812945.1. GTDB lineage: Bacteria > Methylomirabilota > Methylomirabilia > Rokubacteriales > DASRDR01 > DASRDR01. Next base: position 3,143,807 of record CAWEXD010000008.1, read on the forward strand.
TTCTGACGGACGGGGTTGATCGAGGTCTGGTACACCATCTTGAGCTTCTTGCCGTCCTTGGCGCGGATGCCGTCGGCGCCGCGCTTCCAGCCGGCCTGGTCCAGCACCCCGTTGGCCTTGTCGACGCTGAACTCCCAGCGGGTGTTGGGCGACCGGAAGCGGCTCGGCGCGTTGAGGTAGTTCGCCGTCGCCTGGCCCTGGCGCCCGTAGAGCTGCTCCTGGATCCCGGCCCGGTCGATCAGCAGCGCGAGCGCTTGCCGCACGGCGGGATCCGTGAGGAAGGGGTGCGTCGACTTCGCGCTGCCGCGCTCACCCTCCACCTCGGTCCACGGATCCGAGAAGTTGCAGAGCAGGTGCTCGATGCCCGCGGCGGGCGCGATGTCCGTGCGCCCCTTGCCACCCTGCTCCATCCGGCGGAGCACGTCGTCCTCCACCTGGATGTTCCAGGCGAAGTCGTACTCCCCGGTCTGGATGACGGCGCGGGCCGCCGACACGGCGTCACCGCCCCCCTTGAGCTCCAGCCGGTCGAAGAACGGCCAGTTCGCCTCGTGGTAGCTCGGGTTCAGCTCGGCCCGGATCGCGTCTCCCGGCTTGAAGTCGACGATCCGATAGGGCCCGGTACCGACCGGCTTGAGGTTCGCCGGCGCCTCACGCGACTTCGCCCCCTTGAACGGCTCGAAGACGTGCTTCGGGATGACGCAGAGCGTCCCCCCGAAGGTCTGGAACCAGGCGGGGTTGGGCGCCTTGTAGACGATCTTGAACGTGTGGGCGTCGAGCTTGTCGATGCGCGCGACGTCCTTGTAGGTCCCCGCGGTGATCGCCGTCGTCGCAGGGTCGGACGCATATTCCCACGTGAACACGAAATCGTCCGCGGTGAGGGGCTTCCCGTCGTGCCACTGGACGTTCCGCTTGATCTTCCACGTCACGGACAGCCCGTCCCGCGCGATGCCGCCGTTCTGGAGGGTCGGGACCTCGGCGGCGAGAACCGGGATGTAGTTGCCCTCCGGGTCGAACGAGATCAGCGGCTCGTAGAAGATGCGCGACCCGTCGCCGTCCTTGACCCCGATGGACAGGTGCGGGTTGAGGATCGTGGGGCCCTGCCACCAGAGGACCTTCAGCTCGCCTCCGCCCCCGCGCCGGGCAGGGGTGAAAGCCTTGGCCTGGGCGGCGGCCTCGCGGGGCACCCCGGCCGCGGCAAGCACCTGCGCGGCCATCGGGGCGGTCAGCCCGAGACCGGCCAGCATTCGGGTGAACTCCCGGCGGCTGAGAGTGCCGGCCCTCGCCCGGGCGATCCACTCCCTCAACTCGCGCTCATCCATGGGAATCCTCCGTACGCTCTCGGGGGGCGGTAGCATCCTGACAGGAGATCACGCGCCACGGCAAGCCAGGCGCGTCGGACCCGGGCTCCGGAGGCCCGGCAGGGCGGTGCAGGACGCGTCCGGTCCTGCACCACCCTGCGTGAGCCCGACGAGCGACGGCTACGCCTCGCGATGCCAGTTGGCGTGGTTCCAGAAATCGGACTCCCAGGGGCTCTGCTCCGTATTGCGCATCTTGTTGGAGACCGCCACCACGCGCGCCCGCCAGAGCACCGGGATGACGACCACGTTCTGGATCAGGAGGTCGTTCATCTTGATGAACAGGGCCGCCCGCTTCACCGGATCCATCTCGCTGTCGGCGGCCTTCCACGCGCGGTCGTACTCCTCGTTGCTCCACCGCGTGGGGTTGCGACCCGACCACTTGTTCGCCTTGGAGGAGATCTCCTCGGTGAGGAACTGGTTCATGAACCGCTGGGGGTCGGGATGGACCATCGTGGTCGTGTACATCTGGATGTCGCTCTTGAAGTGCGGGAAGGTGTCCCAGTTCGCCGGGTCGGACCCGAAGAAGACCGACGCGACGACCGACTTGATCTCGACCTCGATCCCCGCCTTGGCCGCCGCTTGCTTCACGATCGCCTGGGTCTTCTGCCGCGGGGCGTTGATGGACGTCTGGTACACGACCTTGAGGCGCTTGCCGTCCTTCGTCCGGATGCCGTCGGCGCCCTTCTTCCAGCCGGCCGCCTCGAGGACCTGGCTCGCCTTCTCGACGTTGAACTCCCACTTCATGTTGTTGGAGCGGACCTTCGACGGGGCGTTCAGGAAGTTCGCGCTGGTCCGGCCCTGGCGGCCGTAGATCTGCTCCTGGACGGCGGACCGGTCCACCACGAGGTTCAGGGCCTGGCGCACGGCCGGGTCGGTCAGGAAGGGGTGCTTCGACTTCGGGCTGGAGAATTCCCCGTCGACCTCGGTCCAGGGGTCCGACTGGTTGACGCCGATGAACTCGATGTTACCGCCGTAGACGATCTCGACCCGGCCCTTCCCGCCCTGCTCCATCCGGAGGAGGATGTCGTCCTCGACCTGCATGTTCCAGGCGTAGTCGTACTCGCCGGTCTGGAGCACGGCCCGGGCCGCGGACGCGGCGTCCCCGCCGCCCTTCATCTCGAGCGTGTCGAAGAACGGCCGGTTCGGGACATGGTAGTTCGGGTTGAGCTCGGCCCGGACGGTGTCCCCGGGCTTGAAGTCGACGATCCGGTAGGGCCCCGTGCCGACGGGCTTCAGGTTGGCCGGCGCCTCCCGGGCCTTGGCGCCCTTGAACGGCTCCATGACGTGCTTCGCCATGACCTGGCCGTTGGGGCCGCAGAACGGCTCGAAGGGGAACGGCGCCGGGCGCGTGAAGGTGATCTTGGCCGTGTGGGGGTCCAGCTTGTCGATCTTGGCGATGTCCTTGTACGCCCCCGAGGTCACCGCGGTGGAGGCGGGGTCGGCCACCCACTCCCAGGTGGCGACCAGGTCGTCGGCCGTGAAGGGCTTCCCGTCGTGCCAGGTCACGCCCTTCTTGAGCTTCCAGGTCACCGACGTCCCGTCCTTGGAGACCCCGCCGTTCTGGAGGGTGGGCACCTCCGCGGCCAGGACCGGCAGGAGGTTCCCGTCCGGGTCGAAGGAGCAGAGCGGCTCGTGGAAGATTCGGGAGGCGTCGACGTCCTTCGTCCCCGGGGACAGGTGGGGATTCAGGAGCACGGGCGCCTGCCACCACAGCGTCTTGACGGGGCCGCCCCCGCCGCGCTTCGTCGGATTGAACACCGCCTTGGGCTGGGCCTGGGCCACTCCGGCGTGGCTCAGCATCTGGGCCGCCATCGGCGCCGTCAGCCCGAGCCCGACCATCATCCGGGTGAACTGGCGCCGGCTGACGGCGCCGGTCTTGACCTGCCCGATCAGTGCGCGGATCTCGCGCTCGTCCATGGTCGCCTCCTCTAGGCTTCGCGGTGCCAGAAGGCCAGGTTCGCGAGGTCCGAGTCCCAGGCGCTGATGTCGGTGTCCTTCAGCTTGTGCGAGATGGCGGAGACCGTCGCGCGCCAGGTCACGGGAATCACAACAACGTTCTGGATCACGAGATCGTTCATCCGGATGAACATGGCCGCGCGCTTGACGGGATCCATCTCCGCGTCGGCCGACTTCCAGAGCTTGTCGTACTCCTCGTTGCGCCACCGCGTGGGATTGCGCCCCAGCCACTTGTTCTCCTTGGAGGCCACTTCCCACGAGGTGAACTGGTCCATCAGCCGCTGTGGATCGGGGTGCGTCATCGTCGTCGTGTACATCTGGAGGTCGGTCGCGAAGTGCGGATACGTGTCCCAGTTGGCCGGGTCCGAAGCGAAGAACACCGACGCCACGATCGACTTGATCTCGAGCTCGATGCCCGCCTTGGTCGCCGCTTGCTTGACGATCGCCTGGGTCTTCTGGCGAACGGCGTTGATCGAGGTCTGGTAGACCATCTTGAGCCGCTTGCCGTCCTTCGCCCGGATCCCGTCCGGCCCCTTCTTCCAGCCGGCGGCCTCGAGGATCTGACCCGCCTTGTCGGGGTTCAGCTCCCACTTGTTGTTCTTGGAGCTGAACTTGGACGGCGCGTTCAGGAAGTTCGCCGTCGCCTGGCCCTGGCGGCCGTAGAGCTGCTCCTGGACCGAGCCCCGGTCGACCAGGAGCGCGAGCGCCTGGCGAACCGCCGGATCGGTCAGGAACGGGTGCTTGGACTTGATGCTCGAGCGCTCCCCGTCGACCTCGGTCCAGGGGTCGGTGTTGTTGAGCTGGATGTGCTCGATGTTCCCGGCCAGCGCGATGTTGATCCGGCCCTTGCCCCCCTGCTCCATCCGGATCAGGATGTCGTCCTCGACCTGGATGTTCCAGCCGTAGTCGTACTCACCGGTCTGGATGACCGCGCGCGCCGCCGAGGCTGCGTCGCCGCCGCCCTTCAGCTCGACCGTGTCGAAGAAGGGGCGGTTCGGGACGTGGTAGTTCGGGTTGAGCTCGGCCCGGACGGTGTCACCCGGCTTGAAGTCAACGTACCGATACGCCCCGGTGCCGACAGGCTTGAGGTTCGCCGGCGCCTCCCGGGACTTCGCGCCCTTGAAGGCCTCGAAGAGGTGCTTGGGAATGATCTGGCCCGTCGGCCCGCAAAGCGCCGTGTACGGGAAGGGCTGCGGCCGGTTGAACGTGACCTTGACCGTGTTCGCGTCGACCTTCTCGACCTTCGTGACGTTCGGGAACGCGCCCGAGGTCACGGCGGCGGTGGCCGGGTCCGTCGCATACTCCCAGTTGAAGACCACGTCGTCGGCCGTGAAGGGCTTCCCGTCGTGCCACTGGACGTTCTTCTTCAGCTTCCACGTGACCGACGTGCCGTCCTTGGAGATGCCGCCGTTCGCGACCGTCGGGATCTCGGCGGCCAGGTTCGGCGTGAGGTTGCCGTCGGGGTCGAACGACGCGAGCGGCTCGTAGAAGATCCGGGAGCCGTCCTGGTCCTTGGTGCCGTTCGCGAAGTGGGGGTTCAGGAGGGTCGGGGCCTGCCACCACAAGACCTTCAGCGCCCCACCACCGCCCCGCTTCGTCGGCGCGAACGCGGCCTTCGTCTGCGCGTGGGCCACGCCGGCGGACGCCAGCATCTGGGCGGCGAAGGGAGCCGTGAGGCCCAGGCCGACCATCGTCTGCGTGAAGTCGCGGCGGGTGATCGTGCCATCCTTCACCCGCTCGATCCAGTGCTTGAGCTCGCGCTCCTCCATGCCGTCAGTCCTCCCGAATCTCGGAATTCGCATGTGGTCCGCGCGCTTCGGGCGCGATTGGCCGGCGCCGACGCGCGGAATGGGGTCTCGGACGTGGCCCGATCTTATGCCGGGCCCCGGCGGGGGTCAAGCGAACCCGGGCCCTGGGCGAGGATCGCCGGTGGCCCTCCCTCACCCGTCCGGGGGCGGCCTGCCGCCCGGAATCCAGGGCGCCGGCCGCTCACGGGGTGGTTCGGAACCCCGGCCAGAATGGCCCGTTTCGCAGGAGCCGGATCAGCTGCGGGTCATGCCAGTCCCAGAGCCGGTCGTGGGCCCAGTCCACGTCCCTCGGGGTCATGTTCCACTCGACGTGCCGCGGGGATGGAAAGTTGAAGGCGCCGACGAGCTCGACCATGACCGAGGCGGCAAACAGGGCGACGAAGAGCCACCGGCGGGGCCCGGGCCGCCAGACCGCGGGCCAGGCCGGCACGATCCCCAGGACGAGGGCCGGCAGGATGTCGGTGAGGAGCCGGGGTCCGAAGGAGTGCCCGCCCCACCAGACCGTATAGGTGCCGAGCGTGAGGAGGCTCGCGCCCACGGCCAGGGCCAGGAACCGGACGGGCGCCCCGGCGGGGCCCGCCCAGCCGCGAGCGAGCCCGAGGAAGGCGACGGCGAGGACCGGCGAGTAGACGAGCAGCCCGCGGCTCGGGCTCACGAGGAGCCCCGCCAGCCCCTCGGGGAGCGCGAGCGACCACGTTGCGCCCACCCCGTGAAACTGGGCGTGCGTCCGGTTGATCAGGGCGTATCCGCCCTGAAGGGACCCGAACGTGGCCCAGTTGTGGGCCGCCACGGCCGCGCTCACCGCGCCCAGCACGAGCGGGAGCCCCCAGCCACCCGCCCGCCATCGGCCGAGCGCCGGAATCGTGAGCACCGCGGCCACCAGGGCGGTCGAGGGCCGGCTGGCCACCATGATGCCCAGTCCGAGACCGGCCAGGGCGAAGCGGCCCGGTCCCGCATCTCCCCGCAGAAGGACCCACAGGGCGACGGCCAGGCCCAGCTGGGCCGGAGCGTGCCCCCAGAGGCCCTGGCTCGAGACCGCCCAGGTCGGCGTCGCCACCGCGTAGACGACGGCGGCGCCGAGCGCGCTCGCCTCCCCGGTGTCGAGGCGCCGCGCCAGCTCCCGCGCCGCGAGGTACACGAAAGCGACGGACAGGGCCGCGAACAGGGAGGCGGCCAGCTTGGACAGGGCGTTCAGGGCCGCCCAGCTGTCGCCCGCCCCCAGGAGCACCGGCGCCGCGTAGACGGGGACCGCGAGCAGCGCGGGCGCGACGGGATAGCTCGAGCGGTAGTGCCCGCCCACCCGCTGCGCGAAGAACGGAAGCGGGGCGCCAGCCGGCCACTCCCGGAACAGGCGGTCGAGGTCGAGGCGCCCGGAGCGGATCACCTCGTGGGGCAGCACCCGTGCGGGCACCGTGTCCAGCGAGCTGGTCTCGCGAGCGTTGGCGGTGTAGAGGACGAGGCTCCCGAGGGCGAGCGCCAGCGCCGCGCGCGCCCCGACCTTCACCGGGCTACGCCTGGCACCGGGCGACGCCCGGGCCGGTCACGCGACGACGACGAGCAGGTCTCCCGCGTCGACCGCCTGCCCCGGCGCCACATGCACCTCGGTGATCACGCCATTCGCGGTCGCCTTGAACTCGTTCTCCATCTTCATCGCCTCGAGGACGACGAGCCCCGCGCCGGCGTCCACGCGCTGGCCGACCGCGACGAGCACGGCCACCACCTTGCCGGGCATCGGCGCCACGAGCCGCTGGCCGTCGCCGTCGCTCGCCTTCGGCACGCCGGTCGGGCGGCGCCGAGCCGGATTCTCGAGGGAGACCTGGAACGCCTCGCCGTCCACCACCACGTGCGTCGCGCCGCGGCCCTCGGCGAGATCCACGACGTACGAGACGCCGTCCAGGAGGAGCGAGCCGGTGCCCGTCCGGGGCAGCCGCGCGTCCACGGCCACCGGCTGGCCGTCGACGACGACGGACACGCCGTCGGCCGGGTGGTCCTCGATCTCGATGGTGAAGATCGTCCCGTCGACCCGAACGGCGTGCCGCGAGGAGGGCCCTCCACGTCCCGGAGCGGTCACCGCCGCGGTGCCCCGGGGCCCGGCCGGCCGGCCATCGCCCACCGAGACGGACCGGGCGCCGCCGCCGGGGGCGCCGGGGCGAGGCTCCGCGCCCGGAGGGCGGCCGCCACGGCCGCAGCGCGGGCACGCTCCGGCGACGGCCCCGGCAGTCCGCGCCCGCCGGGGAAAGCGCGCTCGACGAAGGCCGTCGACAGGCGACCGGCCAGGAAGTCGGGGTGGCCCATCACCGCGCGGTGGAACGGGATGGTGGTCCGGACCCCCGCGACGCCGAACTCGGCGAGGGCGCCCCGCGCGCGCCGTACCGCCTCGTCGCGGTCCCGGCCCCAGACGATGAGCTTGGCCATCAGGGGGTCGTAGTGGAGCGGCACCTCCGCGCCCTCGTAGACACCCGCGTCGACGCGCACCCACGGACCTCCCGGCGGCCGCCACGTCCCGACGCGTCCCGGCGAGGGGATGAACCCGGCCGCGGGATCTTCGGCCGAGATCCGGCACTCGATCGCCCAGCCGCGCGCGGCGATGTCCGCTTGCGCGTAGCCCAGCTTCGCGCCGGTCGCGATCCGCAACTGCTCCCGGACGAGGTCGATGCCCGTGACCATCTCCGTGACCGGGTGCTCGACCTGGAGGCGGGTGTTGACCTCGAGGAAGTAGAAGCGCCGGCCTGCGTCGAGGAGGAACTCGACCGTGCCGGCGTTCCGGTACCCGGCGGCGGCCAGGAGCCGGCAGGCCGCGGCGCCCATCTCCGCCCGCAGCGCCTCGTCCACGGCGGTCGACGGCGACTCTTCCACGAGCTTCTGGTGCCGCCGCTGGATCGAGCATTCGCGCTCGCCCAGGTGCACGACCTGACCGTGGGCGTCGGCGAGGACCTGGATCTCGACGTGCCGCGGCTCGACGATCGCCTTCTCCAGGTAGATCGCCGGGTCGCCGAACGCCGAGCCGGCCTCGGAGCGCGCCAGCCGGAGGGCCGACTCGAGCTCCCCCGGGGTCGCGACGAGGCGCATCCCCTTCCCGCCGCCGCCGCGGGCCGCCTTGATCATCACCGGGAAGCCGAGGTCCTGCGCCGCCCGGCGCGCCTCCGCGTCCGATCCCACCGGTTCGGGCGTGCCCGGCACGATCGGCACGCCCGCCGCCGCCGCCGCGCGGCGCGCCGCGGTCTTGTCCCCCATCCGGACGATGGCCTCCGGCAGCGGGCCCACGAAGACGAGGCCGGCCGCCCGGCACGCCTCGGCGAACCGCGGGTTCTCCGACAGGAAGCCATATCCGGGGTGGACCGCCTCCGCGCCGCTCCGCCGGGCGACCTCGATCAGACGGTCGATCACGAGGTAGCTCTCACCGGCGGGGGGCGGGCCGATCGGATAGGCCTCGTCGGCCAGCCGGACGTGGAGCGCGTCCCGATCGGCTTCGGAGAACACGCCCACCGTGCGGATGCCAGCCTCCCGGCAGGCGCGGATGACGCGCACCGCGATCTCGCCCCGGTTGGCGATCAGCACCTTGGCGAACATGCCGCCTCCGGGACCTGCGCCGGCGTCAGCGGGGGAGGGCGCGGAGCGCCTCCTCGAGAAACGAGCCGTCCACGAGATCGCGCGTGGAGAGCGGCGCCGTGATCATGCCGGCCTTGTGGTACCAGAGGAGCTGCCGGCCGACATCGGCGACGTCCAGCCGCGCGTCGCGGTCCTGGTAGGGAAAGCCCACGCGGACGACCTCCGGCGTGGCGCCGGTGTAGCGGGCGGTGATGCTCACGACCTCGTCGTAGGCGGGGCCCGCCGGGGGCTTGCCGTCCTTCTGGGCGACCACCCCGTCGAAGTAGAGCCGCGCCGCCTTGACGTAGCCCTTCATGAAGGCGACCGCCCGCTCGCGGTCCTGCGCGAAGGCCTTGGCGTAGAAGATCGACGCCACCTGGTAGGGCAGCTTGTCGCCCACCCAGAAGAGGATGCGCCCGAAGCCCTTCTCGACGGCGGTCCCGGCGAAGGGCTGCGGGATCAGGATCGCGTCGACGCGCTTGGCCTGGAGCGCCTCGGCCATGGCGCCCAGCGTGCGGAGCGGCGTCGCCTCGACGTCGGCGAGCGAGAGCCCCTCCTGCTCGAGCAGGTTCCCCAGCATGTAGTGGAACGTCGACCCGAGCTGCGTCAGGCCGACCTTCCGCCCCTTGAGATCCCGCACCGACCGGACGGGACCGTCCGGCTGGACCAGGAGCGCCGTCAGCGGGTAGCCGGGCCACTCGCGGCCCTTGTCGGCGACGACCCAGACCTTCTCGCCGCCGGCGACGATGTTGTAGAGACCGGCGGTCAGGCCCGTCGCGCCCACCTCGACCTCGCCGGCCGCGATCGCCACCGCCACGGGCTGCGCGGCCTGGAAGTAGACCAGCTCGGGCTCGATCCCGAACTCCCGGAACGTCCCGCGCTCGACGCCGAGGAACACGGGCGCCGAGGACGTGAGCTTGAGCACCCCGACCTTGACCTTCTTCCCTTGCGCCGCCGCGGATCCCGGGCCGAGCATCACCAGCGCAACCACGAGGAGCAGCGCGCTGCGGGTGACGCGGGCCGGAGCTCCGGCGCGCCGGGCCCTATCGCCCATGGATCTCGAGCGCCGGGAAGAAGTACGGGATCTCGAAGGCCGCCGATTCCAGGGAATCCGAGCCGTGGATGACGTTGGCCTCGATCGAGGTGGCGAACTCCTTGCGGATCGTCCCCGGCGCCGCCTTCGCCGGGTCCGTCGCTCCCATGAGGTCACGCAGGCGCTGGATGGCGCGCTCGCCTTCCAGGACCATCGGGATGCACGGCCCGGACGTCATGAAATCGGCGAGGCTCCGGAAGAAGGGACGGTCCTTGTGGACGATGTAGAACCCGGCGGCCTGGGCGGGGGTCAGGTGGACCAGCCTGGCGGCCAGGATCCGGAATCCCGACTCCTCGATCCTCGCGACGACGCGGCCAACGACGCCCTTCTGGACCGCGTCGGGCTTGATGATGGTGAGGGTGCGCTCGAGCGCCATTCGTCGTCCTCTCTCCCCGGCGAAGCGGTTCAGCGGTCCCGGCCGAGCACGTGCGCGACCGTCGCGCCCATCTCGGCGGGGCTCTTGACGGTCGTGATGCCGGCGGCCTCCATCGCGCGCATCTTCTCGGCGGCCGTCCCCTTGCCGCCCGAGATGATCGCGCCCGCGTGCCCCATGCGGCGGCCGGGGGGGGCGGTCTGGCCGCAGATGAAGCCGACGACGGGCTTGGTGACGTGGGCGCGGACGAACGCCGCGGCTTCCTCCTCGGCCGTTCCGCCGATCTCCCCGATCAGCATGATCGCCTCGGTCCCCGGATCGTCCTCGAACAGGCCGAGGACGTCGACGAAGCTCGTGCCGTTGACCGGATCGCCCCCGATGCCCACGCACGTGGACTGCCCGAGGCCCCGCTGGGTGAGCTGGTGAACGACCTCGTAGGTCAAGGTCCCGCTCCGGGACACGACCCCCACCGGGCCCTCGCGGTGGATGTGCCCCGGCATGATGCCGATCTTGGCCTGGTCGGGGGTGATGAGGCCCGGACAGTTCGGCCCGATCAGCCGGCTCCGCCGCCCGGCGAGGAACGCCTTGGCGCGGACCATGTCGACGATCGGGATGCCCTCGGTGATGCAGACGACGAGGGGGACGCCGGCCGCCGTCGCCTCCATGATCGCGTCGGCGGCCGCCACGGGCGGCACGAAGATGAGCGCGCACTCCGCTCCCGCCTCGCGCACGGCCTCGTCCACCGTGTTCCACACGGGAAAGCCCTCGTGAACGGTGCCGCCCTTGCCCGGCGTCACGCCGCCGACGATCTGCGTCCCGTACTCGCGGCACCGGAGGGCGTGGAACGTGCCCTCCTTGCCGGTGATCCCCTGCACCACCACCCGCGTCGCCCGGTCGACCAGAATGCCCACGGGGTCAGACTTTGCCTTCGGTACAACTCGGCGGCCAGGCGGTCCGGCGAGCGGCGAGATGTCCGGAAGTCAAAGTCTGACCCCGGAGGCCAGCGCGACGGCCTTGGCGGCGCCCTGGCCCATGTCGTCGGCGCGCGCGAAGTTCAGGCCGGACTCGGCGAGCATCTTCCGGCCGAGCTCCACGTTCGTCCCTTCCATCCGCACGACGATGGGCGTGCGGACGCCGAGCTTCGTCACGGCCGCGATGAGCCCGGCGGCGAGCCGGTCGCAGCGGAGGATCCCGCCGAACACGTTGATGAAGACGGCCTTCACGCTGGGATCGGACGACAGGATCCGGAAGGCGTTCTCGATCTGCTCGGGTGACGCGCCGCCGCCCACGTCGAGGAAGTTCGCGGGCGCCCCCCCGGCCAGCTTGACCATGTCCATCGTCGCCATAGCGAGCCCGGCGCCGTTGACCATGCACCCGACGCTGCCGTCCAGCTTGATGTAGTTCAGCCCGTGCTTCGAGGCCTCGACGTCGAGCGGGTCTTCCTCGTTCACGTCGCGGAGCGCCGTCACCTCAGGGTGCCGGAAGAGCGCGCTGTCGTCGAAGCTGAGCTTGGCGTCGAGCGCGAGCACCCGCCCGTCGCCCGTCACCACGAGCGGGTTGATCTCCGCGAGCGAGCAGTCCTTGGCGAGGTAGGCGCGGAAGAGGGACTGGATCAGCCCGACGCCCGCCTTGAGCTGGTCACCCGGGAGCCCGAGCCCGAAGGCGAGCGCCCGCGCCTGGAAGGGCTGGAGACCCAGGGCCGGGTCGGCCCACTCCCGGACGATCTTCTCCGGCTCGGTGGCCGCGACCTCCTCGATGTCCATGCCTCCGGCCCGGCTGGCCATCAGGACGTGCGCCGACCGGCCCCGGTCCAGCGTCACCGCGAGGTAGAGCTCGGTGGCGATCGCGGAGGCCTCCTCCACGAGCACCTTGAGGACCTTGATGCCGTCCGGCGGGGTCTGGGGGGTCTTGAGCCGCATCCCGAGGATCTGCCGCGCCGCGGCCTCCGCGCCGGGCGGATCGGCGGCCACCTTCACGCCGCCGGCCTTCCCCCGCCCGCCGGCGTGCACCTGGGCCTTCACGACGACCTGGCCCCCCAGCCGCTCGGCGATCGCCCGCGCCTCGGCCGGCGTCTCGGCGACCTCCCCCCGGGGCACGGGAACGCCGAACTCGCGGAGGATCGCCTTCGCCTGGTACTCGTGGACCTTCACGAACGCTCCGCCGATGGCATGGACGCTCCGCGGCTGGCCGACCCGCCGCTTCGGGCCGCTACTTCCCGCCGAGCTTCCGGACCACCCACATCACGGGGTCGTAGTGGTCGTCGACGACGCGCTCCTTCAGCGGGATGATCGCATTGTCGGTGATCTTGATGTGCTCGGGGCAGACGTCGGTGCAGCACTTCGTGATGTTGCAGAAGCCGATGCCCGCGCGCGCCCGGACGAGCTCGCGGCGGTCCTGCGTGTCCAGCGGGTGCATGTCCAGCTCGGCCAGGCGCACGAAGAAGCGGGGCCCGAAGAACTGCGGCTTGTTCTCCTCGTGATCCCGGATCACGTGGCAGACGTTCTGACAGAGGAAGCACTCGATGCACTTCCGGAACTCCTGCCCGCGGTCGATGTCCTCCTGCATCATCCGGTACGTGCCGTCGGCCTCGGGCGGCCGGGGGCGGAACGCCGGGATCTGCTTCGCAGCCTCGTAGTTGAAGGACACGTCGGTGACCAGGTCCTTGATCAGGGGGAACGCCTTGAGCGGCGCCACCGTGATGGGCTCGCCCTCGGGGAAGATCTCCATCCGGGTCATGCACATGAGCCGGGGCTTCCCGTTGACCTCGGCGCTGCACGACCCGCACTTGCCCGCCTTGCAGTTCCATCGGACCGCCAGGTCGTTCGCGTGGATCCCCTGGATCCGGTGAACGACGTCGAGGACGACCAGGCCCTCCTCGAACGGCACGGTGTACTCGTGGAACTCGCCGCCGGCCGCGTCGCCCCGGAAGACGTGCATCGTGATCTCGCGCGTCGGCGCGGCGGCGGAGACCGACTGGGGCGTCATTTCTTCTCCTCGACGAGTGTCTGCAGCTCGGACGGCATCACGGGCAAGGCCTCCTGGGTCACGGTCAGCTGTCCGTCCCGCATCCGCACCACGACGTTGACGCTCCCGAAGTGGGAATCGGCCTTCGGGAAGTCGTCGCGGGTGTGGCCGCCCCGGCTCTCCTTGCGCTCGAGCGCCGCCAGGGCGATCGCCCCCGAGACCGCGAGGAGGTTCTGGAGATCGAGCGCCAGATGCCAGCCGGGATTGTAGGTCAGGCTGCCCTCGACGCGCACGCGGGCGGCCCGCTCCTCGAGCCGGCCGATCTCGGCGACGGCCTCCTTCAGCTCGGACTCGGTCCGGATGATGCCGACCAGGCCCTGCATGACCTGCTGCAGGTCCTTCTGGATGTCGTAGGGGTTCTCGCCGGTCCGGCGCTGGACGGGCGCCAGCACCTCGTCCACGGCCGCCTCGACCTGGCCCGCGTCGACGGCCAGCGTGCCCTTGACGGCGCGCGCGTGCTCGGCCGCGTGCTGCCCGGCCCGGCGGCCGAAGACGAGGAGGTCCGAGAGGGAGTTCCCGCCGAGGCGGTTCGACCCGTGCATGCCCCCCGCGACCTCGCCGGCGGCGAAGAGCCCAGGAAGGCCGGCCGCCGCCGTCGTGTCGGCGTCCACTCGCACGCCCCCCATCACGTAGTGGCAGGTCGGCCCGACCTCCATCGCCTCCTTCGTGATGTCGACCCCCGCCAGCTCCTTGAACTGGTGGTACATCGACGGGAGCCGCCGGCGGATGTAGTCGGCCGAGCGCCGCGTGTGGATGTCGAGGAAGACGCCGCCCCGCGGGCTGCCCCGGCCCGCCTTGACCTCGGTGTTGATCGCCCGCGCGACCTCGTCCCGCGGCAGGAGGTCCGGCGTCCGGCGGTTGTTCTTCTTGTCCTCGTACCAGCGGTCGGCCTCGGCCTCGCTGTCCGCCGTCTCCGCCCTGAAGAAGTCGGGGATGTAGCGGAACATGAACCGCTCGCCCTTGCTGTTCCGGAGGGTTCCGCCGTCGCCGCGGACGCCCTCCGTGACGAGGATGCCGGCCACGCTCCGGGGCCAGACCATCCCGGTGGGGTGGAACTGGACGAACTCCATGTCGATGAGATCGGCGCCGGCCCGGAGCGCCATCGCGTGGCCGTCCCCCGTGTACTCCCACGAGTTCGACGTGATGGCGTACGACTTGCCGATCCCGCCGGTGGCGAGCACGACCGCCGGCGCCTTGAACACGATGAACTTCCCGCTCTGGCGCCAGTACCCCACCACGCCCGCCACCCGGTCGCCGTCCTTCAGCAGCCGGTTGACGGTGCACTCCATGAAGACGTCGATGCCGAGGTGCACGGCGTGCTGCTGGAGCGTCCGGATCATCTCGAGGCCGGTGCGGTCCCCGACGTGGGCGAGCCGCGCGTAGCGGTGGCCGCCGAAGTCCCGCTGCAGGATGCGCCCGTCCTTGGTCCGGTCGAACAGGGCGCCCCAGCGCTCGAGCTCGAGCACGCGGTCCGGCGACTCCTGCGCGTGGAGCTGCGCCATGCGCCAGTTGTTCAGCATCTTGCCGCCGCGCATGGTGTCGCGGAAGTGGACCTGCCAGCTGTCCTCCGGCCACACGTTCCGCAGGGCCGCCGCGATGCCGCCCTCGGCCATGACCGTGTGCGCCTTGCCGAGGAGCGACTTGCAGACGATGGCGGTCCGCGCGCCCTGCGCCGACGCCTCGATGGCGGCCCGGAGGCCGGCGCCGCCGGCCCCGATCACGACGACGTCGTACTCGTGGACCTCGTGCTGCGTGGCCTCGCTCATGCGCGCTCCCCAGCCTCGCCCTTGATCAGAAGACGATGCGGAGGTCCCGGATGACCCCCATCGACACCAGCCGGATGTAGAGGTCGGTCAGCCCGACGCTGAACAGCGAGAGCCACGCGAAGGTCGGGTGCCGCTCGTTGAGGCGCGTCACGAACTTCCACAGCGCGTAGCGGGTCGGCGCCTTCGAGAACTGGTTGACCGCGCCCCCGCAGACGTGGCGGCAGCTGTGGCAGGAGAACGTGTAGCCGGCGAGGAAGACGACGTTCAGCCACATGACAAGCGTCCCGACGCCGATCCCGAATCGCCCGCCCGGGAACCGGAAGGCCAGGAGCGCGTCGTAGGCCAGCACCACGATGAAGAGCACCGCCACGTAGAACGTGTAGCGGTGGAGGTTCTGGAAGATCAGCGGGAAGCGCGTCTCGCCGGTGTAGGTCGGGCGGACGTCGCTCACCGCGCACGCCGGCGGCGCGCCCCAGAACGACCGGTAGTACGCCTTCCGGTAGTAGTAGCAGGTCAGCCGGAAGAGCCCCGGCCCCCAGAGGATCAGGAAGGCCGGCGAGACGACCCCGAGGATCGGGAGCGCCGGCATCTTCCCGAACAAGGGCACCGTGACGTGCTGGCAGTCGGTCGAGAGGCACGGCGAGTAGAAGGGCGACAGGTACGGCGCGGCATAGTAGTGCGCGTTCTGGAGCGCCGCCCACGTCGAGTAGACGATGAACGCCCCCAGGACGAGCACGATCAGGGCCGGCTCGACCCACCAGGCGTCCCAGCGGGTCGGTCCCTGGATCCGGACTCGCCCCGCGGCGGCGGGAATCCGCGTCGCCGTGATGCCGGCGGCCGTCGCCTGCGCCCGATGGCCCGGTCCAGCCACGCCTGTCCCTCCTCAGATTCCGAGCTTGTCGGTGAGCTCGCGCACGGCGGCGGCGGAGCGCTGGAGCGCCGCCGATTCCTCGGGCGAGAGGGTGATCTGGAACACCTGCTCGATGCCGCGCCGCCCGAGCTTCACCGGCACGCCGACGAAGAGGCCCTTCACCCCGTACTCTCCCTCGAGGTAGGCGGTGCAGGGCAGGACCTTCTTCTTGTCCCGCAGGATCGCCTCGACCATCTCGACCACCGAGGCGGCCGGCGCGTAGTAGGCGCTGCCGGCCTTGAGCAGGCCGACGATCTCCGCGCCACCGTTCGCGGTCCGCGTCACCAGGGCGTCGAGCCGGTCCTTGGGGAGGAGCTCGGTGATCGGGATCCCGGCCACCGTCGAGTAGCGCGGCAGCGGAACCATCGTGTCGCCGTGGCCGCCGAGCACGAACGCCGAGACGTTCTCCACCGACACGTCGAGCTCCTGGGCGATGAACGTCCGGAAGCGCGCCGAGTCGAGGATGCCGGCCATCCCGATGACCCGGTGCTTCGGAAAGCCGGACCGGCGGAGCGCGAGCTGGGCCATGGCGTCGAGCGGGTTCGTGACCACGATGAGGATGGCCGTCGGAGACCGGCGTGCCGTTTCCGTGACCACCCCGCCGACGATCTCGGCGTTCTTCATGAGGAGGTCGTCCCGGCTCATCCCGGGCTTCCGCGCGAGCCCGGCGGTGATCACGATGATGTCGGACCCGGCGGTCGGCTCGTAGTCGTTGGCGCCGGTGATCCGGCAGTCGTACCGGTGCACCGGGCCCGCCTGCTGGAGATCCAGCGCCTTGCCCTGGGGCAGGCCCTCGACGACGTCCGTCAGGACAACGTCGGCCAGCTCCCGCTCGACGATGTACTGCGCGGTGGTGGCGCCCACGTTGCCCGCGCCCACCACCGTCACCTTCGGTCTCGCCATGGTCCCTCCGAAACGCAAACCGGGGTCAGACCCCGACTTTGACTTCCGCGCCCGTCGGCCGTGCGGCCGCGCGACGCTCGAGAATCAAAGTCAGGGCCTGACCCCGGATTTGGGAACGTGAACTGCTCACGCCTTGGTCCCGCGCATGTTCCCGATGATGGCCGTGGCGAACTCGGAGCACTTGACTTCCCGCGCCCCGTCCATCAGGCGGGCGAAGTCGTAGGTCACCACCTTCTGGGCGATCGTCGCCTCCAGCCCCTGGACGATCCGGTCGGCGGCGTCGGGCCAGCCCATGTAGCGCAGCATCATCTCGCCCGAAAGGATCACGGATCCCGGGTTCACCTTGTCCTGCCCGGCGTACTTCGGCGCGGTCCCGTGGGTCGCCTCGAAGAGCGCGTGGCCGGTCTCGTAGTTGATGTTCCCGCCGGGCGCGATGCCGATCCCTCCCACCTGGGCCGCGAGCGCGTCCGACAGCAGGTCCCCGGTGAGGTTCGGTCCCGCGATGACGTCGAACTCGTCGGGCCGGGTGAGGATCTGCTGAAGGAAGGCGTCGGTGATCGCGTCCTTGATCAGGAGCTTGCCGGCCGGCGGCTTGCCCGCGCACTCCTCCCAGGACACCGTGCGGTCGGGGAACTCGCGCTTGGCGAGCGCGTAACCCCACTTCATGAACATCCCCTCGGTGAACTTCTGGATGTTCCCCTTGTGCACCAGGGTCACGTTCCGGCGGTTGTGCTCGATCGCGTACCGGATCGCCGCCCGGATGAGCCGCTCCGAACCCTCGATCGAGATCGGCTTGATGCCGATCGACGAGGTCGTCGGGAACCGGATCTTCTTGACGCCCATCTCGCGGGTCAGGAAGTCGACGACCTTCCGGCACTCCGGCGTGCCGGTGAGCCACTCGACGCCGGCGTAGATGTCCTCCGTGTTCTCCCGGAAGATCACCATGTCGACGGCCTCGGGGCGCTTGACGGGCGACGGCACCCCCCGGAAGTACTTCACCGGGCGCAGGCAGACGTAGAGGTCGAGCTCCTGGCGGAGCGTGACGTTGAGGCTCCGGAAGCCCTCCCCGACCGGCGTGGTGAGCGGCCCCTTGATCGCGACCAGGTACCGGCGGATCACGTCCAGCGTCTCCGGGGGCAGGAGGTTCGGCGGACAGTCCGCGCCGTAGACCGCCTGCGCCTTCTCGCCCGCGTAGACCTCGGCCCACGCGATCCGCCGCTTCCCGCCGTACGCCTGCTCGACCGCGGCGTCGAGCACCCGCACCGAGGCCTGCCAGATGTCGGGCCCCGTGCCGTCACCCTCGATGAACGGGACGATGGGGCGGTCCGGGACCTGGAGCTTGCCGTGGGAGATGGTGATCGTCTCGCCGGCGGGGATCTTCACGCGACCTGCCATGCCGCCTCCTCCGGGCACGGGCCAGGCCCGCGCCGTCCGGTTCCCTGATCGAGCCGCGGTCGGCCGCCCCCGGCGAGCCTACGAGAGCGCGTTCAGCGCCGACCCGGCGCGGAACCAGCCGATGTGCTCCTCGGTCAGGCTGTGGCGGGTCTGGAGCGTGACGGTGCGGCCGTCCGGCTTCGAGATCCGGACCTCGACGGGCCGGCCGGGCGCCAGGGCCGAGAGGCCCACGACGCTGACGCGGTCCGCCTGCTCGAACAGGTCGTAGTCCTTGGGATCCGTGAATGTCAGGGGCAGGATCCCCTGCTTCTTCAGGTTCGTCTCGTGGATGCGCGCGAAGCTCTTCACCAGCACCATCTTCGCGCCGAGGTACCGCGGAGACATGGCCGCGTGCTCGCGGCTCGACCCTTCGCCGTAGTTCTCGTCGCCGATCACGACCCAGCTCACGCCCTTGGCTTTCCAGTCCCGGGCGATCTTCGTGAACGGCACCCCCGCCTCGGCGGTCAGCACGTTCACGCCCTTGCCGGTCTCCCCGGTGAAGGCGTTCGAGGCGCCCAGGAACATGTTGTCGCTGATCCGGTCGAGGTGACCGCGGAAGCGCAGCCACGCGCCGGCCGGCGAGATGTGGTCGGTCGTCGTCTTGCCCTTGGTCTTGACCAGGATGGGCAGGCGCTCGAAGTCCTTCCCGTCCCAGCGCGGAAACGGCTCGAGGAGCTGGAGCCGCTCGCTGTCGGGCCGGATGACGACCTGGACGGCGGACCCGTCCGCCGCGGGCGCCTCGAACCCCTCCTCGCCGCGCGCGAAGCCCTGCCGCGGCAGCTCCTCGCCCGCGGGCGGGGTGAAGCGGAAGGCCTTCCCGTCCGGCGTCGTCATGGTGCCGTGGACGGGATCGAACTCGAGGGTGCCCGCGAATGCGAGGGCGGTCACGATCTCGGGGCTCGTCAGGAACGAGAGCGTGGCCTGGCTGCCGTCGTTCCGGCCGGGGAAGTTGCGGTTGAACGACGAGACGATGGTGTTCGCCTCGTCCTTGCCCACGTCTGACCGCTTCCACTGGCCGATGCAGGGGCCGCACGCGTTGGCGAGCACCGTCCCGCCCATCTGCTCGAATGTCGCCATGATCCCGTCGCGGCGAATCGTCTGGTAGATCCGCTCCGAGCCCGGGGTGATCAGGAACGGCGTCCGCGCGCGGAGCCCCGCCTTGATGCCCTGCATCGCGACGTGGGCCGCGCGGCGCATGTCCTCGTACGAGGAGTTGGTGCAGGAGCCGATGAGCGCCGCCTTGATCTCGGCCGGCCAGCTGTTCGCGCGCACCTCGGCCGCGAGCTTCGACACCGGGCGATCCCGGTCCGGCGAGTGCGGCCCCACGACGTGCGGCTCGAGCGTCGACAGGTCGAGCTCGACGACCTCGTCGTAGCAGTCCTTGGGGCTCCGCAGGGCCTCGGGGTCGGCGACGAGGTGCTCGCGGTACTGCTCGGCGAGCCGTGCCACGTCGCGCCGGTCGGTGGCCTCCAGGTACACGGCCATCCGCTCGTCGAAGGGGAACACCGAGGTCGTCGCTCCCAGCTCCGCCCCCATGTTGCAGATGGTGCCCTTGCCCGTCGCGCTGATGGACTCGGCCCCCGGGCCGAAGTACTCCACGATCTTGTTCGTGCCGCCCTTCACCGTCAGCAGCCCGCACAGGTACGTGATGACGTCCTTCGGCGACGCCCAGCCGGCGAGCTTGCCCGTGAGGTGCACGCCGATCAGCTTCGGGTGGAGCACCTCCCACGGGAGCCCCGCCATGGTCTCGCCGCAATCGACTCCGCCCACGCCGATGGCCAGCATGCCGAGACCGCCGCCGTTCGGGGTGTGGGAGTCGGCGCCGATCATCAGCCCGCCCGGGAACGCATAGTTCTCCAGGACGACCTGATGGATGATCCCCGACCCCGGCTTCCAGAAGCCGATGCCGTACTTCTTCGAGGCCGAGTGGAGAAACTCGTAGACCTCGTTGTTCTCGGTGACGGCGCGCCGCATGTCGTCCGAGGCGCCGGACTGGGCGCGGATCAGGTGGTCGCAGTGCATCGTGGAGGGCACCGCCACTCGCGCCTTGGCCGCCTGCATGAACTGGAGCAGCGCCATCTGGCCGGTGGCGTCCTGCATCGCGACGCGGTCGACGCGCAGCCGGAGGGTGGCGCGCCCCCGCTCCCACGCCTGCGCGCCCCAGTCGTGGACGTGGGCGACCAGGATCTTCTCGGTCAGAGTGAGGGGCCGCTTCCACTCGCGCCGCGCCCGCGCGAGACGCTCGGGCATCGAGGCGTAGAGGGCGCGGATCGCATCGCTCATGGCGGGGCCCCCCAAAGTAATCGCCTCCCGCCCGGGCAGACAGGAGGCGCGTTCAACCGCGCCCTCATGCTACCGCCCTCGACGCAGAGTGTCAAACCGGGGTCAGACTTTGACTTACGGACAATTCCCCCCGGCCCGGACATAGCCGGCACGCTGGATGCTAGGGATGGCTCGCCGTCCAAGGCTCTTCGCGCCTGGCCTTCTGTACCACGTCATCGCGCGTGGAAACCACCGCCAGCCCACGTTCCTGGACGACGCCGACTACAGCGCCTATCTCCACCGTCTGGCTCTGTATCGGGAGCGGTACGGAATGCGCCTCCATGCATACTGCCTGATGCCGAACCACGTACACCTGCTGGTGCGGACCACCGACATGCCGCTCGCCAAGTTCATGCAAGGACTCCAGCAGTCCTATACCCTGCGGTTCAACCGCGCCTACGGCAAGGTCGGGCACCTATTCCAGGGCCGGTATCGCGCGATCGTCTGTGAGTCCGAGCAGTACCTGCTCACCCTGGTGCGTTACATCCACCTCAACCCGGTCCGGGCCGGCTTGACGGCGCGCCCTGAGGGATACCCCTACAGCAGCCATCGCGCCTACCTGACCGCCCGGGGCACGGCGCTCCTGGATCCCGCCCCGGTGCTGAACCTCCTGGGCGGTTCAGCCGCCTATGCGCGCTTTGTGTCGGATGGGCTGGCGGAAGGGCATCGGCCCGACTTTTATCCGGTCGAGGGTCAGCCTGTCTTGGGCGACCCGGCGTTTGCGACGGATCTCGCGGAACGGGTCGGTCAGGTCGTCGCCGCGCGACCGCGCGAGCCGCTGGAGTGGGCCGTCGCCCAGCTTGCCGCCCGGTTGAGAATCGATCCCGCCGACGTTCGGGGACCGGACCGCGGCCGGGCTCTCGCCGCTTCCCGCGCGCTGCTGGCTTTCGTGCTAGTTCGTCGGCGCGCCTACCGACTCACCGATGTCGCCGCCCTGTTGGGCCGGGACCCGGCCACCCTGGGCAAGGCCGTCACGCGCCTGGCGGCCAAGGCGCTGCGAGACGACGCGGTGGCGTATCAGCTCCGTGACCTCGGGGATTGTCCCGAAGTCAAAGTCTGACCCCAGCGCGCTGCCGCGCGGCGGCGATGCTGCGGAGCTTGATGTCTTCGTAGCCGCGGATCGACTCGGGGAGACGGGCGAGCTCGAGCGCCCGCGCGTGGCCGCCGGCGCCGGGGCCGTCCAGCGCGCTCGTGACCAGCTCCCGGTACCACGGGATGAGCCGGCGCTCTTCCCGCCGCACGGCGGCGTGCCCGAAGGGGTCGAGCGCCGTCCCCCGGAGCCGCCGGAGCGCCCGGAGCGCGCGCAGCGCCGGCGCGAACCAGGGGCCGAGTCGGAGCTTCCGGCGTAGCCCGAGCGCGCGGAGGAACGGCGGGTGGAAGTGCCAGTCGAGCCGCCGCGGCGCGGTGAAGAGCCCGCGCGTCCCCGCCCGGAAGGCGGGCTTCAGGTGAAGCCGCGCGACCTCGTACTCGTCCTTGTAGGCCATGAGCTTGTAGAGGTTGCGGATCACCGCGTGGGTGATCTCGCCCCCCCCGGCCGCCATCGCCTCCTCGCGCGCCGCCACCACGAGCACGAACTCCACGTACGTCGCCGCGTAGCGCGCGTCCTGGTAGTCGATCAGCTCGCCGACGCGGAAGGCGAGCAACCGCCGCGACTCCGGGTCGAGGTGCCCCACGCGGTCGAGCAGTGACACGTAGGCGCTCGCGTCCCGGCCCGCGAGCCGCTCGAGCGCGGCCGTCCGCTCCGTCTCGAACGACCGCGCCGGAGGCTCGACGAGCGCCCGGACCCGATCCGGATCGGCAGCCCAGAGCCGGCCGTACCGGAACGCCTGAAGGTTCTGCTCGACCGCGACCCCATTCAGGCGGACGGCCTCCTCGATGGCCGCGCCCGTGAGCGGCAGGAGCCCGGCCTGGTAGGCGACCCCCAGCACGAGCATGTTGGTCGTCATGTAGTCGCCGAACAGGCCCTCGGCCAGGCGTCGGGCGTCGACGGCGACGGTGGCGTCGGCGCGCGTGTAGCGGTCGATCTGCGCGCGGATCGCCTCGACCGGAGGCGTGAAGTCGACGTTGCGCACCATCTCGCCGCTCGGGAGCACGGACGCGTTCACGACCGCCACCGTCCGCGCCGGGTCGCAGCGGTCCAGGTTCACGCGCGTGCCCGCGGCCAGGAGGTCGAGGGCGAGGTAGAGGTCAGCCCGGCCGAGCCCGACCTTGTTCGCGGCCATCGCCTGATCGTCCGCGGCGAGGATCAGGCTCGAGAGGACCGGCCCCCACTTCTGGGCAGCCCCGGTCTGGTCGTAGCTGAGGACGTGGAGCCCGTCGATGAGCGCCGCCCAGGAGAGCAGCGCGTTCATCGTGATGACACCGGTCCCCCCGACGCCCGGGAGATAGACGTGGTAGGGACGGTCGAGCCCCACTCGCGCGGCCGGCTCGGGGACGGCGTCGGCGGCGAGGAGGGGCGGCGCAAGCTTCCGGTACCCCGTGCCGGGCGCGGCCTCGACCGTCACGAACGACGGGCAATCGCCGCCGAGACACGAGAGATCCTGGTTGCAGGACGACGCGTGGACGCGCGTCTTCGGCCCGAGGTCCGTCTCCACGCGATGGAGCGACATGCAGTTCGTGAGCGCCCCGCAGTGCCCGCAGCCCTCGCAGACCTCCTCGTTGATGACCACGAACCGGCTGGCCGAGGGCAGCTGTCCCCGCTTCTGCCGGCGCCGGCGCTCGTTGGCGCAGATGCCGTCGTGGATCAGCACGGTGACGCCCGGCGTCGCCGCGAGCTCGCGCAGCGCCGCGTCCTGTCGCTCGATGGTCTCCACGCGCACGTTGCCCGCGAGCTCGGCGCCGCGGTAGACGTCGGGGTCCTTCGTCAGGACCACCGTCGTCCGCACGCCCTCGAGCTCCAGCATCCGCGTGAGCTCGGGGACGGGCTTGCCGCCCACGATCTCCTGGGCGCCCGTGTTCGCGACGTACCCGTTGTAGAGGATCTTGAACGTGATGTTGGCCCCAGCCGCGACGCAGAACCGGATGTTCAGGAAGGACGAGTGGAACAGGGAGCCGTCGCCGACGTTCTGCACCATGTGCGGGCGGTCGGTGTACGGCTGGAGCCCGATCCACGGCAGCCCCTCGCCCCCGAGCTGCGTCATCGACACGATGTGCCGCTCGGGCTGCTCGATGATCGAGGCGAACGAGTGGCAGCCGGGGCTGCCCCACGCGAGCTCGCCCGGCAGGAGCCGCGTGCCGACGTTGTGGGGGCACCCCGAGCAGTAGTTCGGCGTCCGGCCGGGGTGCACCTCGTACGGCCGCCCGCGCGCCGCCCCGATCTGGTCGAGCCGGCGCCGGATCCGGGCCGCGAGCTCGGGCTGCCCCTCGGCGAGGCGGAGGAGCCGCGGGCCAAGCCGCTCCGCGACCAGGTCGGAGTCCATCCCGCCCTGGATCGGAAAGAGTGGCGCCCCCGTCTCGTCGTGCTTCCCGAGGACCGGCACGCCCCGCCGGAGTCCGGCGAGGGCCTCCTTGACCTGGGTCTCGAGGAAGCCGCGCTTCTCCTCGACCACCACGATCTCGTCGAGGCCGCGGGCGAAGCCCTGGATCGCCTCGGCGTCGAGGGGATAGATGAGGGCCGCGCGCAGGATCCGCACCCCGAGCCGGTGGAGCGCGGCGTCGCCGAGCCCCAGATCGAGCAGCGCCTGGCGGAGGTCGGCGTACGCCTTGCCCGCCGTCACCAGACCCAGCCGGTCGCCCGCGGCGCCGGTCTCGGCCCGGGTGAGGCTGTTCGCCCGCGCGTAGGCCACCACCGCCCGGTGGCGCTCGTAGTAGAGCTGGCGCTCCGTCTCGATGTTGAGCCCCGGGAAGAAGGTGAAGTCCGTCGACTTCCGGAAGGGCTTTCCGTCGATCACGAGCTCCGGCACCACGATCCCCGGCTCGTCCGGCAGCACGTGGACGGTCTCGCCGCCGTCGGCCAGCTGCCCGACCAGCTTCATCGCGACCCAGCAGCCGGAGAAGCGCGAGAGCGCGATCGCGTGGAGGCCGAGGGTGAGGAACTCCCCCGTCGAGGCCGGGTAGAGGATCGGCATGCCGTGCCCGACGAACGCGTAGTCGTCCTGGTAGGGCATGGTCGAGCTCTTCGCCTCGTGGTCCTCGCCGGAGAGCACGACCACGGCGCCGTGCTTGCTCGTCCCCGCGAAGTTGCCGTGCTTCAGCGCGTCGCCGCTCCGGTCGACGCCGGGCCCCTTCCCGTACCAGAGGCCGACCACCCCGTCGTAGCGCGAGTGGGGATAGCGGTCCAGCATCTGGGTGCCGGAGAGCGCCGTGGCCGCGAGCTCCTCGTTCGCGCCGGGCACGTGGCGGATGTCGTGCCGCTCGAGAAGCGGCCGCGCCTGGCGGAGGGCGAGGTCGTAGCCCCCGAGCGGCGACCCCGGATAGCCGCTGACGAATGTCCCGATCCGGAGGCCCGCGCGGCGGTCCCGGCGGCTCTGGTCGATCGGCAGGCGCACGAGGGCCTGCATCCCGGAGAGGTAGACCGTGCCCTCCTCCCGGAGGTAGCGGTCGTCGAGCGTCAGGAGAGGAGCGGCAGGGCCAGCCATGCCGCCATTATCCACCGGGGTCAGACTTTGACTTCCGGACAATCCCCCTGCGCCCGCCGGCTGACGTCGCGCGGCGACGGAACTGTCCCGAAGTCAAAGTCTGACCCCCGTTAGAAGAACGAGGGGTACGGCAGAGCGGGGCCGTCCTCGGGCTCGGGGGAGACCTGGAGCATCGCGTACTTTCCTGCGTAGAAGAGGAGCGGCACGGCGGGGTCGTGGACGGACAGCCGCTCCACCTCCCCGACGTAGAGGGTGTGGTCGCCGCAGCCGTAGCGGTGCTTGACCCGGGCCGCGAGGACGACGGCGGCCCGCGCGAGCACCGGGACGCCGGCGAGCGCCGTGAAGGCCGGCGCGAAGCCCGCGACGGTCTGGCCCGCGAAGTGCCGGCTGGCCGGCTCCTGCGCCTGGTCGAGGACGCTGACGCCGAATCGACGGGCCGTCGCCAGGCGCGCGTGCATGCGCGCATTCTTCCCGACCGACACGACCACGAGCGGGGGCGCGAGCGACCCCGACATGAACGCGTTGGCGGTCATGGCGTGGGGCTTCGACCGCGGGCCCGCCGACAGCACGATCACGCCCGTGGCGAAGCGGCCCAGCGCCGCCCGGAAGGCCCGGTCGTCGAAGGCGCGCGGCATCAGCGCAGCGCGCTGAGGCCGCTGGTGTTGACCAGGTCCTTCGCTTTCCAGCCGTCGAGGTCGTACTCCGCCATGCAGGTCTCGGCGAACTGCTTCCAGCGGTCGTACTGGCCGGAGGCGAGGGCGCCGAAGAGCGCGTAGCGCCGGATCTCCTCGTGGCTGCCGGAGTAGTTGATCTCGTACAGCTCGTGCCGGCCGCCGAACTCGGTCCCGACCGCGTCCCACAGGAGCTTCATGAGCTTGACCCGCTCGACGGCGTCGACCCCGCCCGAGCCCCGGAGATAGAGGTCGAGGTACTTGCGGAGGTCGGCCGACTTGAAGTCCTTCGCGTGCGAGTTCAGGTAGATGAGCCCGCTCGCCACCGTCTTCTCGATGAGGTTCTTGACCTGGACGTAGGCCTCGGGCGCCAGCACCTGGTAGGCGGCGGCCGGCTCCATGCCCGGCAGGACGCAGCCGCCGGTCCACGGGTCGGCGGTCTTCGCCATCGCGTCCGACAGGCCCCAGATCATGTTGCGCCAGGCGATGACCTCGCCGATGTTCGCCTCGACGCCCCGGAACGCCCGGGCGCCGGTGATCTCGGTCGCCTTGATCAGGAGCCCGGTGATGAAGTCGAGCTTCACGCCGAGGCGCGTGCAGCCGTGGATGAGGGCGCGCGGGAGAAACCCCGTCCGCGGGAAGAAGTTGTTCGCCTTCTCGACGTCGGCGTGCACGAACACGTCTTCCCAGGGGACGAACACGTTGTCCATCACGAAGATGGCGTCGTTCTCGTCCAGGCGGCTGGACAAGGGATAGTCGAAGGGGCTTCCCAGCACGGCGGCCCGCAGCTCGTTCGACACCCGGCAGATGAGCTTCACGCCCTTCGCGTTCGTCGGCACCATGAACACGATCGCGAAGTTCTTGCCCTGGACGGGGATGAGCCCGTGGTGCGCCACGAACGTGAAGTGCGTCAGCGCCGAGCCGGTCGCCACCACCTTGGCGCCGGACACGTAGATGCCGGCGTCGGTCTCCTTGGTGACGCGCGCGTAGATGTCGGTGGGGCCGCCGGGCGCGCCGGGCGCCATGCTCCGGTCGACCGGCGGGTGGATGATGGCGTGGTTGATGAACGGGACGCGCTCCTGCGAGTACCGGTACCAGCGCCGGGCGTTCGCCTGGTAGGGCGCGTAGAACTCGGCGTTCGCGCCGAGCGTCCCCAGGAACGCCGCCTTGTAGTCGGGCGAGCGCCCGAGCCAGCCGTAGGTGACGCGCGCCCACGCGGCGATCGCGTCGCGCCCCGCCACCTGCTCCTCCAGGTTCCGGGGGGCCCGGAAGTACCGGTGCGTGAACCCGCCCCACTCGGTGGGCTCGGTGAGCACGTGCTTGCCGCTCTTGTGGTCGTCGTGGAGCGCGTCGTAGAGGCGCGCGAGCATCCGGGCGCAGTTCTGGAACGCCGGGTGCGTGGTGATCTTCTTCACGCGCTCGCCGTAGATCCAGACCTCGCGGCCGTCGTCGAGGCTGTCGAGGAACTCCTTGCCCGTGTACGGCAGCGTCGCCGCCTTCGTCGCCGTCGCGGGCGGGACCGCTCCCTGAGCCCGCTTCGAGGATTTCGCCTTCGCTGG
This sequence comes from uncultured Candidatus Rokubacteria bacterium, assembly GCA_963812945.1. GTDB lineage: Bacteria > Methylomirabilota > Methylomirabilia > Rokubacteriales > DASRDR01 > DASRDR01. The sequence goes on from CAWEXD010000008.1 coordinate 3,171,149, forward strand.
GACAGCCATGCTCACACCCCCGGAAGTTCGATCTGTCCTGAGGCCCGCATTAACACGCGGGACGACGATCGGGTCAAGCGCGAAGATCTGCTGGGGGGCAGCCAGGGCCCGACGGGCCGATCGGGCGACGACCGGAGGCGGGTTGGCGGGACGATCACCCCTTGGGCGAGCCGGCCTGGCGCCGGCAGATCACGTTGAGGACGGCCTGGCGACCTTCCTCCTGGACGACCCGGAGCGCGCGGCGAAGCGCCCGCGGCAATTCGGCCGGGTCCTCGACCCGCTCCCCGTGGCCGCCGAACGCGCGCACGATCTCCTCGTAGTTGGCGGGCGCCAGACCCGACAGGGGGAAGCTCCGTGTCGTCGCCGCCCAGCCGTCGGGGTGCACGTGGCGCGTGGCGCGCTCGACCGCCTCCCACGCGGCGTTGTTGAAGATCACCGTCAGGAACGGCAGCTGGTGGAGCTGCGCCGCCAGATGGGCCGCGGACGGGGCCCCGAAGATGTAGGCCCCGTCGCCGACCGTGGCGATGACCGTCTTCTCGGGCGCCCCGAGCTTCGCGCCGAGCGCGGCGCCCAGCCCCCAGCCGAGCCCCCCGGAGTGCGGCGACCCGAAGCAGGACCCGGGTCCCGGCGGCGGGGCATGGCGGAGGTCCAGCGGGTACTCGTTGACGACGATCGTGCCGGGGCCGAGCACCTCGCCGACGCAGCGGGACGCCCACTGGAAGCCGATCGGCGTCTGCGCCTCCTCCGCCAGGGCGGCCCGGGCCCAGGCCTCGCGGCGGGCGCGGTGCGACTCGGCGAGCTCGGCCTGCCGCGCCGCGGCGCGGACCGGGTCGATCCGGCGCCGGACCGCCTCCGCGAGGAGCGGAAGCGCGACGGCCGGCTCGGCAGCGATCGGAACGTCGCACGGGTAGGAGCGCATCGGGTACCGCGAGTAGAACGGGTCCACGGCGAGCTGGATGACCGTGGCGTCGTCGGCGGGCCGCGACCGCGACGGGAACCAGGGCACGTCGCAGTCCGCCACCAGCACGACGTCGGCAGCCGCCATCCCCGGGTAGTCCTGGCTCCCGAAGACCCAGCCCGCGTGGCACGGGTGGGCCGCCGGGAAGTTCACGCACACCGGGCTCGACTCCAGCACCGGGAAGCCCCCGGCGTCCGCGAGGGCGACCAGCCCGTCCATCGCGCCGGGGGCGCCGCCCAGCGCCGACGTGACGATGAGGGGGTTCCGCGCGTGGGCGAGCCGCTCCGCCGCTTCCTCGATCCGCGCCGGATCGGGGAAGCGCCGGGTCTGGACCTCCCGCCGCGCCGGCGACGTGATGGTCAGCTCGCCGAGGGGCTGCGCCAGCACCTCCCGGGGCAGCGAGAGGTAGACGGGCCCGCGCGGCTCGGCCATCGCCAGCTCGAGGGCCCGATCCACGACGGCCTCGAGCTGGACGGGCAGCCGGAGCTCGTAGTCCCACTTGACGTACTCGCGGAGCATCCCGGCCTGGTCGAAGGATTCCTGGGCCCAGTGGATGTGCGTGTCGCGCACGCCCGGCAGCCCGCCCGCCTCGGTGATCGGAGTGCGCCCGGCCGTGAAGAGCACGGGGACCTGGGCGCGCGCGGCGTTGATGATGGCGCCGATCCCGTTCGCCGTCCCGACCGTGACGTGCACCATCACGACCTGGGGCCGCCCGGTGACCAGGTAGTAGCCGTGGGCCATGGACACCGCGACGAACTCGTGCGGCACCGCGATCGGCCGCGGCGTCGCCTTCCCCTCCGCGGCGAAGCGCGCGAAGGCGTCGACGATGGAGGCGAAGTCGGTCCCGGCGTTGGCGAAGAAGCAGTCGACGCCCCGGTCCTGCAAGAGCTCGAGATAGGCCTGGGCCACCGTCTCGACGCTCAGGGTCTTGGTCGCCATCGCTAGCGCGGGACCACGGGGCGCGGCGCGAACGTCGTCGCGTCGGTCATCATGGACGCACCGTCGCCATCCCCAGCGTGAGGATCGCCAAGAGGCTCAGCGTGGCCAGGAGGGCCGCCGTCCCCACGCCGAGAAAGAACGGTGTCGCGCCCACCGCGCGCATGTCCTGGAGCTTCGTCTGGAGCCCGATCCCCGCCAGCGCGACCAGGATGCACGCCTTCGAGACCTCGTCGAGCGGCCGCAGCAGCCCGGCGGGGATCAGCCCGACGCTGCGCAGGAGCGTCATGCCGAGGAACAGCAGGACGAACGGCGGGACCGCCTTCAGCCAGCTGCCGCTCGACGTCGCGCCCTGCTCGGCAGCGTTCCGGCTCCACCACCACGCGATCAGCATGATGAGCGGCGCCATGAAGGCGTTGCGCACCAGCTTGACGACGGTCGCCACGTCCCGCGCCACCACGGAGTAGGCGGCGCTGGTCGCCACCACCTGGCTCGTGTCGTTCACGGCGACGCCGCTCCAGACGCCGAACGCGGCGTCGCTGAGCTCGAGCATGTGGCCGATCAGCGGGTACAGGAACAACGCCACCGTGCCGGTGAAGGTGATGGTGCCGACCGCGAACCCGACCTCGCGCTCGTTGGCCTTGATCACCGGGGCGGTGGCCACGATGGCCGAGTTTCCGCAGACCGCGGTGCCGACCCCGATGAGCAGCGCGAGCCGCGGCGGCAGGCCGAGCCGCCGGCCGACCAGGAGCGCGAAGGCCAGCGCCACGGTCATGCAGAGCAGGACGAGCCCGATGGCGCCGCCGCCGATCCGGGCGACGTCGGCCAGGTAGAGCCGCGCGCCGAGGAGGACGATGCCCGCCCGGAGCACGCGCTGCACGACGAAGCGGAGCCCCGGGCTCGAGGCCGGCGGAAGCGCCCACACGTTGGAGATCAGCAGGCCCAGCAGGATCGCGATGAGGATCTCGCTCACCACCGCCGGGAGCAGCCCGCTCACCAGCCGGGCCACCGCCGCCACCAGGACGGCCAGGAGCAGGCCCGGGAGCATCTTCCGGCTCCAGGCGATCACGGACGCCCCCGGCTCACGAGCATCGACGTGGACGGCGCGAGGTCGACCACGCATTCATGGCGCACAGGCAATCCCTTCTAGCGAGAGAGCACGTCGGCCCAGACACGCAGGGTCACGAGCGCGATCAGGCCGCCCAGAACCGCGCGGAGCAGCCGCGTCGGCGCCCGGTGGCTGAGGCGCGCGCCGATCAGCGCGCCGACGACGCTTCCGCCGGCCACCGCCACCGTCGGCCAGAGCGGCACCTGTCCGGTCAGGAGCTTCCCGACGAAGCCCGTGAGCGCCGCGACCCCGGCGATCGCCAGGGATGTGCCGATGCTCAGCCGGAGCGGGATCCGCATCATTCCCACGAGCACGGGCACCAGGAGGAATGCGCCCCCGGCGCCCACGAGCCCGCTCATGAGCCCGATCGTCGCCGGATAGGCGATCGCCGCCCACCGATCGAACGCCAGGTCCCCGCCCAGGGGTTCGACGGGACCGCCGGGCGGCGGGAGCAGCACGAGGAGTAGCGCGAGCACCCCCATCACGCCGAACACCGCGAGGAGCGTCCTGCCGCTGACGTAGCGAGACGCCACGGCGCCGGCCAGGGACGCGGCGGCCATCGAGGGCCCGGCGACCACGGCCAGCGGCCGGTGCACCGCGCCCGCGCCGCGGTGGACGGCCACGCCCACCGCGGTGGCGGCCACCACCTGTGCCATCGTCACGCCGGACACGGCCTTGATGTCGAGGACGCCCACACCGAGCCAGGGCGGGACGTAGTAGAGCAGCGGGATCACGACGACGGCGCCCCCGACCCCGACGAGGCCGCTCAAGAACGCGCCGACGAACCCCAGCCCGGCCAGCGTGCCGAGGAAGGCGCCGGTCATCCCCCGCCCCCCGACGGCCGGGCTCCGCCGTCCGGCGCCGCCGTCATCAGGCGGGGCCGCCGGCGGCGCGGTCCCGGGAGGCGTGCCACGCGCGCTTGAGCGTGTCCCCCCGGAGCCCGCACCGGAGCGCCTCGAGGGCCAGGACGTCCTCGGGCGCGACGTTCCCCAGGTTGACGTTCGGACCGAACCGGATCACGAGATACCGCTGCTGGGGCCCGAGCGGCGCCTCCCAGAGAACCCGGCCGGGATCGCGCACGCCCCGGAGGAACGCTTCGATGTCGGCCTCCTTCGGGAGCCCCGAGGCGTCGTAGATGCCCACGCCCCTCCCCGCCTCGCGCGCCTCCATGATGACCATGAACGCGCCGCCGGCGAGGTCGGCGTTGACGATCTCGGCGAGCGCCGCCATCGGCTGCGCGTCGCTCGGATCCTTCTTCCCCACCTCCGACAACACGCGGAAGCCAGCCTTCACCGCCTTCGCGATCGTCTCGGCCCGCGTCCCGAGGTCCATCTCGATCGTGCCGTCCGAGACCTCGATCGCGTTGAAGCCAAGCTCGCGGGCGCGCTCGAGATAGCGGTCGACCGCGCCCTGCCAGACGGCGACCTCCTGGAGGGTCCCGCCCGGCATGCAGTAGACGCCGTGGGCCGTGACCGTCCGTACCTTCTCCTTGAGGACGTCGTGCCTGAAGAACGCCGAGGTCCCGAAGGTGAGCTTCAGCACGTCGATCGACGGCGCCGCGACCTGCATCAGATCGTCGATCGCGTTGAGGCCGAGCCCCTTGTCGATGACCATCGTCCAGCCGCTCTCGCGGGGCTTCCGGAGCCGCTCGGCGACCGGCGGCGCGACGACGCCGTCCCAGGCAGGGCGTGCGGCCTTGTCCCGGTCAGTCATCGACGAGACCCTCCATGCAGTTGCGGGCGCCGCAGAGCGTGCTGCGAGCGCTCTTGATCGTCGCCCGGTCCACCAGGCCGTGCATGCCCCGAAGCCGGCCGGCCATGAGGGCCGGGGTGTCGAGCGATGGCAGGGGGAGCCGGTCGTAGAGGAGCACGGTGCCACCGTGCTTCTCGGTGGCGTTGTCGAACAGGAGCTTGACGAGCTTCTCTCGGCGCTCGATTCGCGTGACGACCGCCCGGTCCCGGCCCGACTCGACCTTCGGGCTCACGATCCTGAGCGACGGGCTCACCAGGACGTCGGAGGGCGCCTGCACGTGGCCCAGGTCGAGCGCGATCTTCGAGCCCCAGGGGTCCGGAGACGGCGGCAGCGTGAGCCCGAGGCGGTCGGCGACCGCGGGGAAGTCGTAGAGGAGCGTTCCCAGGCGGATGTTGTCGAACAGGGAGCCCTTGTAGAACTCGTAGCCCCCGTTCGTCAGGCGAAGGTGGGTCATCTCCGTCGAGAAGATGGTCCAGCCTCGCTGCAGCCCCTCGAGCAGGAACACCGTCTTGCCCGCGCCCGCGCCGCCCGGAATGAGCCAGAGATCGCCCTTGTCGTCGACCATGGCGCTCGCGTGGAAGGACCACGTGTCGTGGTAACGCTCCAGCGCGTGAATCGCGTATCGGAAGACGAACCCCAGGTTCCCGAACAGGGAGTAGCGCCGGTCCGAGTTGGCGGCTTCCAGCGCGGTCCAGTCCCCCACCGCCAGCACGCGGTCGGGCTCGAGCGTGATCGCGGGGTCGAGGCCCGGCGTGTCGATGATTCGGATCTCGGCGTCGACACCCAGGGGGCCCGACACCGCCCCGTCCCACGGCACGTCCTCGATGCGATGGTAGTCGGTCAGGAGCGACTGCGGCACGCGGTCGGCGAAGTACTCCGAGCGCGTGAGGAGCTCCCGGTTGTTCGAGACGAGACCGAGGCGGGTGCGGACGATCCGGATCGCGCGGCGGTGGAGGTTCATGGTCCTGGTCCGGCCGGGAGTGGAGCCTAGCCACTCTCCCAGACGGACCGCGACCGTGTCAAGGCGACCCGGGACGCGCGTACGGGTTGAGCTTCGGCCGCAGCAGGATCCGCTGGTCCGCGCGCCGGAGGATCGCGCCGTCCGGCGTGATCTGCTCGACCACGACGTCCCCGGTCACCGCCTGCCCCTCGACGTACTTCCGCCCGTTGATGAAGACGAGCCGCTCCGCCGGAAGCTCCGAGTAGACCAGCACGTCCAGCGCGAGCGCCGCCGAGTCGGCGGGCCCAGCCGGGGCCACCCGGCCCGGGCCGGCGGCGGGCGGCGACGGCGCGGGAGCGAGGGCGAGCGCCGGGGCCGCCCCCGGGGCGGGAGGGGCGGCAGGCGCGGCCGGAGCGCCGGGGGCGGGGGGGACCGGTTTTAGGGCGATCGCGCTCTCGCCGGGAGCTTCCGCGAGCGGGGAACGCGCGCGGCCCATCGCTGGCGTCCTGGGCTCGGCGCCCTCGCCGAGCCCGTCTCGCGGCAACCCCGCTCGGGCGGCATCCGCGACCCGTGGGGCATCCGGCGTCCTCGCCGGAGCCGGGAGCGGGGCGACGCCCACGGGCGGCGCGATGGGCTCGGGAGCGACGGCCGGACCTAGCGCGGGCGCGACCGGCACCTGACCGGCCCCCTGGTCAGCGCGCGCCGACGAAAGCGAAACCTGAGGGCTCGCCGGGACCGGACCGGCTTTCGCGGGTGATTCGAGACCGGCGACCCGGGGAGCCGGCGCCAGGACCTGCCGGACCGGCTCCGGAGGACCGGACACCCAAGAGCCCCTCAGCCCCACTGGACCCCATAGGCCGTAGATGGCGACCGCGCTCACGGCGAGCGCGCCGACGAGCGCCCAGGGCCACACCGGCCGACGTGCCGGCGCGGGGCCCTCATGCGCGGCGTCGAGGGTCGGAACCGGTGAGACCCGGCGCTCGCGTTCCGCCTTCCGGAGGGCGTCCAGGATGTAGGACACAGTCCTTCGCCTCGGTGGCCTCTATGGAGTCTCGGCCGAGAGCCGTGGCTCGTCAGACCCGCGCGCGGCGCCCTGGAGGAGGATGGCCGTCTCCTGCCCGACCACGCCGTCGGGCTCGATGGCGCGGGCCTGCTGGAACGCGACGACCCGCTTCCACAAGGCCTGGTCGTACGGCCGGCCGGCCTCGACCGGCCGCCCCGTGCCATCGGCGCGCCGCATCCGCTCCCGAAGCCAATCCGCCGCGGGACCGCGAGCCCCAAGGCGCACCGGCAGCGCGCCCGGCGGCGGCCGCCAGAGGACGACGAAGGCACCGTCCCAGAAGGGCTCCACCTCCGCCAGCGGCGCCGTGATCACGCGGCTCCCGAGGCTGAGCGTTGCCTCCGACGGCGTGAGCCTGCTGAGCGCGGCGTAGCGCCGCTCGCCGCCGGAGCCTACCAGCTCGAGCACGGCCGGCAGGTCCAGCCGGCGGAGCTTCCGCCAGGTCCCGACCGTCTCCAGGCACTCGAGCGCCCCAGGCGGCGGCACTTGACAGTCAGGGGGGGTACCCCCGGACTTGAGGCCCCAGAGGCCGAGGAGCGCGACGAACGCATCCTCCTTCGTCGCGGCCAGCGCGGGATCCAGGAGGACCTCGGCGAAGCGCGGCGGCGCGTGAGGCTCCGGCGCTCCCACTGGCGCCGCATCCACGGCCGTCGCAGGAACGCTGACCGCGGTGGCCACGCCGGCCAGCGCCGGGCTGGAGGGCCCCGGCGTCATGCGCTCGACCCGGAGCCCCTCCCGGCCGAGCTCGCCCGGGGCGAAGAAGACGAGGGCGGCGCCGCCGATCATCGCGACGAGCGCCGCCACGGCGGCCCGGCGCCCCCACCGCGACCACCAGCCGCCGGATCGCCCCAGCACCTCGTCCGCCGCACGTCGCACCGTGCGGGCCTCGACGCGCGGGCGCCCCTGCGTGAAGGCGCCGAGCAGCGCCCGGTCGGCGATGGCGTTGATGAGGCGCGGGATGCCGAACGACTGCTGGTACACGGCGCGCAGGGCCGCCTCGGGGAACACGGCGTCGGCGCGCCCCGCGACCGCCAGGCGATGGCGGACGTACGCCCGGGTCTCCGCCGGCGACAGCGGCTCGAGATGGTAGCGAGCCGTGACCCGCTGGGCGAGCTGGCGGAGCTTCGGCTGCTCGAGGATCGCCGCCAGCTCCGGCTGGCCGATGAGGATCACCTGGAGGAGCTTCTGGCTGGCCGTCTCGAGATTCGTGAGGAGCCGCACCTCTTCGAGCACCTCGGCCGCCAGGTTCTGGGCCTCGTCGATGATGAGGACCGTGCGCCGGCCACGGCCGTGGGCGTCGAGGAGGTGGGCGTAGAGCCGGTCCACGAGGGCCTTCGCGCTCGCGGTGCCGGCCGGGTACGCGATTCTCAGCTCGTCGCACACGAGGGCGAGGAGCTCGACGGGACTGAGCCTCGGGTTGAGGACGAGCGCGACGTCGACGTGGGACGGGAGCTGCTCGAGAAGGCAGCGGCAGACGCTCGTCTTGCCGGTCCCGACCTCGCCGGTGAGCTGGACGAAGCCGCCGTGCTCGCCCACCCCGTAGACGAGGTGCGCCAGTGCCTCTCGGTGCCGGGCGCTCATGTAGAGGAAGCGCGGGTCCGGCGTGATCGAGAACGGGGGCTCGCGTAGGCCGAAGTGCGAGAGATACATGGCTCCCCTCGGCCGGGTCGGCCGTTACGAGGAGCATAGCGCGGGCGTTTCGCGAGGCCGCCATGAATTGCGGGCGCCGGGGTTCAGGCGCCTCGCGCGCCGGGGCGCCGGCGGTGACCGATTCTCGGACACGTCAGGAGCGTCGAACTCTTTGACAAGCCGGCGGAGGCCTGCGTACCGTGTGCGTTATGGCGTCACCGGGCAGCTCGTCCTCCAAGACCACGCCGCGAAAGTGGGTCCTCGTCGTGGACGACAACGCCCGGCTCCGGGCCCTCTGGCTGGAAGTGCTGGAGGAGGCTGGCTACAAGGGCATCGGGTCGGAGGACGGCCTGGCCGCGGCGGATCTCATCCGGGATCTCTTCCCGGATCTGATCCTGCTCGACCTCCGGATGCCGCGCGCCTCGGGGTGGGACTTCCTCGAGAACGTCCGCGCGAATCCCCGGTGGCACACGATTCCAGTGGTGATCGTCTCCGCTCACCTCGAGGAAGGGCCGGACCTGGCCGCCGACTCGGGGCTCAACATCGTGGGGCAGCTCTCCAAGCCGGTGTCGGTCGGGGATCTCCTGGCCAAGGTCGAGCAGATCATCGGCCCGGCCCACTCCCGATCGGACGGGCCGACCTGACGGGAGCCGCGCCGGGGCCGCCGCGCGGAGGGGTGGAGCGGCCCGGCTGGCTCAGTGCTTCTCAGCCGCGCGCGCCTCCCGCTCCTTCTTCGCCTCGGTCACGACCTTCTCCGCCAGCATCCCGGGCAGCTCCTCGTAGTGGGAGAACTCCATCGAGTAGCTGCCGCGGCCGCCCGACATCGAGCGGAGGTGCGGCTCGTAGTTGAGCATCTCCGACATCGGGACCTGGGCGCGCACAACCGACATCTCGTCGCCCGGCTCCATCCCCGCGATCTTGCCGCGGCGGCTGTTGAGGTCGCCGATGACGTCGCCCGCGATGCCGGAGGGTGCGGTCACCTCGACGTCCATGACCGGCTCGAGGAGCGTCGGGCGCGCCTCCTGCACCGCCTTCTCCGCGGCGATTTGACCCGCCAGCTGGAACGCGATGTCCGACGAGTCGACCGAGTGGTAGGAGCCGTCGTAGAGCGTGACGCGCACGTCGACCACCTGAAACCCCGCGATGACGCCCCGCTCGAGGCGGGCCCGCACGCCCTTCTCGACCGACGGGATGAAGTTCCGGGGGATCGAGCCGCCGAAGATCTTGTCGACGAACTCGAGCCCGCTGCCGCGTGAGAGCGGCTCGATCTCGACCCAGCAGTCGCCGAACTGACCACGGCCGCCGGTCTGCTTCTTGTGCCGGCCCTGGACCTGGGCGCGGCCCTTGACGGTCTCCTTGTAGGGGACCCGCGGGGGAAGCAGCACGACCTCGGCGTTGAACTTTCGCTTCATGCGCTCGAGGGTGACCTCGATGTGGAGCTGGCCGACGCCCGAGATCAGGAGCTGCTTGGTCTCGGGATCGTAGTGGTACCGGAGAGTCGGATCTTCCTCGGCCAGCCGGGCGAGCGCGTTCGAGATCTTGTCCTCGTCCCCCTTCGCCTTCGGCTGGAGCGCGAACGAGATGGACGGCTCCCCGAACTGGATCCGGGGGAGCACGATCGGGGCGTTCTCCGCGCACAGCGTGTCCCCGGTGAGGGTCTCGCGGAGCTTCAGGACGACGCCGATCTCGCCCGGCCCGAACGCGTCGACCCCCTTGTGCTCCCGCCCCTGCAGCAGCGCCACCTGACCCACGCGCTCGCGGATTTCCCGCGAGGCGTTGTATGCCTGCGAGTTCCCCGCCAGAGTCCCCGAGAAGACCCGGAAGAGCGTGAGCTTGCCGACGTGGGGATCGGTGAGGGTCTTGAAGACCAGGGCGGCAAACGGGTCCTTCGGGCTCGGCGCCCGGGTCACGGGCTCCTTCGTCCGGGGATCGGTCCCCTCGACCGGCGGCCGGTCGGCCGGAGACGGGAAGGAGTCGATCACGATGTCCAGCAGGGAGCGGACGCCGATCGCCTTCGTCGCCGACCCCAGGATCACCGGCACCAGCTTGCCGTCGGCGATGGCGGCCCGGAGCGCCTTGATGACGTCGGCCTCGTCGAGGGTGCCCTCCTCGAGGTAGCGGGCGAGAAGATCGTCGTCCGTCTCGGCCACGGCCTCGACGAGCTTCTCGCGAGTGGCCTGCACCGTCTCGACGAGGTCGGCCGGGATGTCCGTCTCCACGATCTTGCCCGGAACGTCGCCCACGATGGAGCCCTTCATCCGGATCACGTCCACGAGCCCGCGGAACCCGGACTCCTGGCCGATCGGCACGTGGAGCGGGACGAAGCGGCCCTTGAGCCGCCGCTGGATCGACTCCAGCGTGCGGTTGAAGTCGGCGCGCTCCCTGTCCATCCGGTTGACGAAGACCAGCCGCGGGAGCCCGTACTCCTGGGCGAACTTCGAGACCTTCTCCGTCTGGACCTCGACCCCGGCCACCGCGTCCACGACCAGCACGGCGCCCTCGACGACGCGGAGCCCCGCCCGCGCCTCGGCGATGAAATCGCCGTACCCGGGCATGTCGACCAGGTGGAACCGGTGGTCGCGATAGTCGCAGTGCGCGACGCCGATGTTGATGGAGATCTTGCGCTTGACTTCCTCGGGGTCGAAGTCGGTCGTGGCCGTGCCGTCGTCCACCCGCCCGAGGCGCGACGTCATGCCGTTCCGGAAGAGGATCGCTTCCACCAGCGACGTCTTGCCGACGCCGCCGTGACCGACGAAGCCGATGTTGCGGATGCGCGAGATGTCGATGGCCATGATGCCTCCCGGGGGATCGTCACGGGCGGAAGCCAGCCGAGCCCGGCCGTTCCGGCCGTCGCAGCGGAATCCTAGCACGGCTCTCGCGCCGCCGCCCAGGGGGTCAGCCCGATGCCGACCGGATGCCGGCCGGAGACGGGCTCAGGAACAGCGGCCGGGCGGCGTCAGCGTGTAGCCGAGATCGATCGGAGGCAGGCGCCCGTCCTCGGGGTCGGGGGCGAGTCGAAGCCGGCGCAGCACCTCCTGCCGAACGTCCGCGCGATCGGCCCAGCGATAGCCCCGCTCGAAGGCGCACCATGCCTCGGTCACGCGCCCCGCGTAGAGCGAGTGCAGGAGGATGCTCAGGATGGCCCGCCGGCTACCCCGCGCGTCCCGCGCCCGCTCCGCCTCCGCGAGCCGCCGCCGCTCCTGGTTCATCCGGAACTGATAGACCTGGGGGAAGCGCCGGTTGTCCGCCGCGTAGGCGCGGTCGCGGAACGTGTAGACCACGGGCACGAGAGGGGACTCGGCGAAGGGAAGGTCGAACGCGTAGGCGAACCGGGGGTCGCACGCGATCAGCTCGTGGGCGCCGTCCTGGTCGAGATCCGCCACCCGGAGGCTGCAGTCCCCTCCACGGATCGTCCCCTCGCGCCGGACCTGGGTGCCCTGGACGTGAAACACGTGGTAGTCGAAGCAGCAGTGCGCGCCGCCCGACCAGTCCTGGACGATGACGTGATGGCCGGGACCGGGGCGGATCGGCTGCCTCGCCTGGTTGTAGAACGCAAGGCGCCAGCCTTCGAGGACGACGTGCTCCCAGCCGGACGACTCCTTGGCGACCAGCGCCTCGGACTGATCGGGGCGCCGCACGCGGACCAGCGTCACATCCTCGATCGCCAGCCGGTCCCGATCGAGGTAGGCCTGGAACTCGGGGTGCGGGACGTAGACCTCGCGGAGCTGGACCTCGTCGTCGTCCTCGCTCGGCGACTCGGCGGCCCCGACGGGTCGCGGCCCCGCGACCATCACGAGGCAGACGGATACCAGGAAGGCGGCCAGGAGGAGCGGCCGAGCCGCACGGGCCTTCCGCTCCCGGATCACGTGCGCGACCCGGTCCCGGCCGGGCCAGTGGCGCAGGCGGCCGAGACGTCACCGGACACGTCAGCCCCGAAGGGCGTGCGCCAGGTAGCGGCCGGTATGCGACACGCCGGCCTGGGCCGCCAGCTGCTCGGGCGTTCCCGCCGCGACCACGCGTCCTCCCTCGTCGCCACCCTCGGGTCCAAGGTCGACGATGTGATCGGCGGTCTTCACGACGTCGAGGTTGTGCTCGATGACGACGACGGTGTTCCCCTGCACGACGAGCTGGTTCAGGACGTCGAGGAGACGCTGGATGTCGGCGAAGTGGAGGCCCGTGGTCGGCTCGTCGAGGATGTAGAGCGTGCGGCCGGTGGCCCGCCGGGAGAGCTCCGTCGACAGCTTCACCCGCTGCGCCTCGCCGCCGGACAGGGTCGTCGCCGCTTGCCCGAGCCGGATGTAGTCGAGCCCCACGTCGTGGAGCGTCTGGAGCTTCTGCCGCACCGGCGGCACCGGCTCGAAGAACGCGAGCGCCTCGCGGACGGTCATCTCCAGGACCTCGGCGATGTTCCGGCCCTTGTACCGGATCTCCAGCGTCTCGCGATTGTAGCGCTTGGCCCTGCACACCTCGCACGTCACGTAGACATCGGGGAGGAAGTGCATCTCGATCTTCACCAGCCCGTCGCCCTGGCAAGCCTCGCACCGGCCGCCCTTGACGTTGAACGAGAAGCGCCCCGGGGCGTAGCCGCGCGCCCGCGCGTCTGGCGTCCGGGCGAAGAGAGCCCGGATGAACGCGAACACGCCCGTGTACGTCGCGGGGTTCGAGCGCGGAGTCCGCCCGATCGGCGACTGGTCGATGTTGATGACCTTGTCGAGATGCTGCAGCCCTTCGATCCGGTCGTGCCCGCCCGGCTTCTCCTGCGCCCGGTGGAAGACCTGGGCCAGGGCCCGGTACAGGATGTCGTTGACGAGCGTGGACTTCCCCGAGCCCGAGACCCCGGTGATGCACGTGAACGTCCCGAGCGGGATCCGGACCGGCATCTCCTTGAGGTTGTGCTCCCGGGCGCCGTGAACCGTCAGCGTCTTGCCCGTGCCGGCGCGGCGGGTGCCGGGCACCGGGATCGTCAGCTCGCGCGCCAGGTAGCGCCCCGTCAGGGACTTCGGATCCGCGATGACCTCCTCGGGCGTGCCGGTGGCGACCACGTAGCCCCCGAGCTCGCCGGCGCCGGGCCCGAGGTCGATCACGTGGTCGGCGGCCCGGATCGTCTCCTCGTCGTGCTCGACCACGAGCACCGTGTTCCCCAGGTCGCGCAGCCGGAGCAGCGTCTCGAGGAGCCGCCGGTTGTCCCGCTGGTGGAGCCCGATCGACGGCTCGTCGAGGATGTAGAGCACCCCGACCAGGCTCGACCCGATCTGCGTCGCGAGGCGGATCCGCTGCCCCTCGCCTCCGGACAGCGAGCCCGCCGCCCGCTCGAGCGTGAGGTACTCGAGACCCACGTTCGAGAGGAAGCCGAGCCGCTCGCGGATCTCCTTGAGGACGCGCCGGGCGATCGTCTGCTCGCGCTCGCCCAGCGTGAGCGCGTCGAAGAAGGCGCCGGCCTCCTTGATCGTCAGGGCGCAGACCTGGTGGATCGCGCGGCCGCCCACGCGCACGGCGAGGCTCTCAGGCCGGAGCCGGCCGCCCCCGCACGCGGGGCACGGACGCTCGGACATGTAGCGCTCGATCTCAAGGCGCGTGTCCTCGGAGGACGTCTCCTTGTAGCGCCGCTCGAGACCTCCCAGCACGCCGTCGAACCCGCCCTCCTCGCCGGCGCCCCGGAGGATCACGTCCCGCGTGGCCTTCGACAGATCCTTCCAGGGGGTGTCGAGACTGAAGCGGCGCTTTCGCGCGAGCACCGCGAGTGTCTGCCGGAAGTAGACCGACTCCCGGCCGGCCCACGGGGCGAGCGCGCCCCTGGCCAGCGACTTCCGAGGGTCCGGCACCACGAGGTCGGGATCGAGCTCGAGCCGGGTGCCGAGCCCCCCGCAGGGGGGGCACGCCCCGTACGGGTTGTTGAAGGAGAACATCCGGGGCGAGACCTCCGGGAAGGACACGCCGCAGCGCACGCAGGCCAGACGCTCCGAGAACACCCACGCCTGCCCGCCGTCCGGCACCTCGACCACGACCACGCCCTCGGCCAGGCGGAGCGCCGTCTCGAGGGAGTCGGCCAGGCGCGCGGCGCCGGTGTCCCGGACGACCAGGCGATCGACCACGACGTCGATCGTGTGCTTGCGCTTCTTGTCGAGCTCGATCTCCTCGGCGAGGTCCCGCACCGTCCCGTTCACCCGGACGCGCCCGAAGCCCTGGCGGCGAAGCTCGAAGAGCAGCTTCCGGTACTCGCCCTTGCGCCCCCGTACGACCGGGGCGAGGACGACCACGCGGGTCCCGGCCGGCAGGGTCCGCACGCGGTCGACCATCTGCTGCACGGTCTGCGCGGCGATGACCTGGCCGCACTGCGGGCAGTGGGGCGTCCCGACGCGCGCGTAGAGGACGCGGAGATAGTCGTAGATCTCGGTGACCGTGCCCACGGTCGAGCGCGGGTTCCGCGACGTCGTCTTCTGCTCGATCGAGATCGCCGGCGAGAGCCCCTCGATGGAGTCGACGTCGGGCTTCTCCATCTGCTCGAGGAACTGCCGGGCGTACGCCGACAGGCTCTCGACGTAGCGGCGCTGCCCCTCGGCGTAGATCGTGTCGAACGCGAGGGTGGACTTGCCGGAGCCCGACAGTCCGGTGATGACGACCAGCCGGTCCCGGGGGATCTCGAGGTCGATGTTCTTGAGGTTGTGCTCGCGAGCCCCGCGGATGACGATCCGGTCACTGGCCATGGCGATGACGATCCATTCTTGCCGACGCTCCGCGCGAACGCAACCGCGCGGAGCCCGGTGACGGCGCTCCCGGCGTCAGCGCCCGCGCGACCCCGCCGGCATCGGAGCTGAAGGCCCCCCGAGAACGGGGGGAAGCGAGTGCCGGGGCGAGGGTGTCCCCCGGGTGCGGAGAAGCCAGGCGGCGACGAGGTGCGCGGGCACGGCCAGCGCCGCCGGCGCCGAGGCGGCGGCACTCACCCAGCCCTCCGCCGGGCCAGCGACGCTCGCGATGCCGGCGAGGGTCAGGCCGAGGAACGCCCCGAGCCCGACCATCGCGCCCGTCGCCACGCTCCGCGCGGTGGCGCGCTCGCTCCAGCAGGCCAGCACCGCGGCCGGCGCGAGCGCGGATGCGGCAAGCCCCAGGGCAGCGAGGAGCAGGGCCCAGGCCCCCAGCGGGACCATGCACGCCAGGAGGCCGGCGCCCGACACGAGAAGGAGCGTGGGGAGCCGGCGCCGCCCCAGGCCGCCCGCGCCGATCATCGAGCCGGGCGCGTCCGGGAGACCTTGGAGGCCGACCAGCGCGGCCGCCGCGCCGCCGGCCGTCAGGGCGCCGAGGGCAAGCCAGGCCAGGATGGGTCCCCACGCTCCGAGCCCCGGCACGCCGGCGGGCAGGAAATAGACCTCGGCGCCGCTGACGCCACCCACGTACACCTCGGGCGTCAGCCAGGCGGCGTAGAGGCTCCAGCCCACGGCGAGCACCACGCCCAGTGTCACCAGGGCGGCGGTCAGCGGGGCGCCACGTCCCGGGGGCAGTCGCCCCGCACGCAGGGCGGCGATCCCCGCGGGGAGCCCGAGCGCGCCCAGCAGACCCGTCACCCCGAGAGCCAGGAGCGCGAGCCAACCGGATCGCCGCGCCGAGGGCTCCACCCATTCGGGCCCGGAATCCGGGGCGTCCGGGACGCGCCGGCCGGGCTCGAACCGGAGCGGGAGGCCGCCGGGGACGACGAGCCGGTCCCCGGGATGCAGCACCACTTCCTCGCCGGCCTCGACGTCGCGAGCGAAGCGCGCCCCCTCTCGGGGCTCGACGTGAACGGTTCCGCCTCCGCGAAACGACACACGCTGGTCGTCGGCGAACCTCATGGTGGCGATCGCCGCCGGCCCTCGCACGGCCTCGCCCTCCTGGGTGAAGCGGCTGCCCTCGCCGAACGCGACCCGGCCGCGGGAGGCGACCGCGTTCCACACGAAGGACCACGTCGTCGTGGTGCCGAGCGCGATCAGCGCCAGCGGCACGGCCAGGCCCAGGAGCGCGAGGCCTCCGCCCAGCGCCGCCAGCCGAACCCGGGGCCGTTCGGGCAGGAGCACGGCCGCGAGGATGACCAGTGTCACCCCGATCACCGCGGCCCGAGGCCAGCCCCCGAGCGTGCCGATCTCGCGCGCGGCCGCGAGCTGAGCCCAGACGAACAGGCCCGTCACGACCACCTCCGTCCATGCGAGAAGCGCCCCGCAACCCCGGGCGCCCGGCCAGCGCGCGCGCGCGAGCGCCGAGGCCGTCGCCACGAGACTCCCCGTGCGCGTGGTGACCGTCCCGAGGAGGACCAGCGCGATCGCGGCACCGCCGACGATCACCGCGGGCGGCCAGAGTCCGCGCGTCCCATCGGCCAGCAGCAGGGGCGGCAGACCGAGCCAGAGCGCGGGCGAGCTCCAGACGACCGCGAGGGCGAGAGGCGTGACCCGCGACATGCCCGGCCGCGACCCGCCACGTCCGGTGACCGCGAAGCCTCGGCTCACGGCCACGAGGAGCACGATGGCAACCGCCCCTGCGGCCCACCACGCCAGCCCGAGCTCGCCCAGACGGAGGCTCGCGAGCCGGTTCGGCGCGAGGAGAAGCGCCGCGAGCGTCGCCAGCGCGCCCACGGTCATGCCGGCCGCCCCGAGGACCCGGCGGCGGTAGCGGAGGAATTGGCGGCGGTCGTCGCGGGCGGTGGGGGCGGCGGGCTCCGTCACCGCCACCCGCTCGCGCCCGGCGCCGCGGCGTTCAATCAGCGTTGGCAGCGTCGGCTACGTTGGCGCCGATGACGGCGAAACCGAGACGCTTGGACACGTCCCGGGCGGCGGCGCGGACGCGCGGCACGAGCTCGGTCTCGATGCGCTCGAGCGGCAGGCGGAACGCCGGCCCGCGGACGCCGATGGCGCCCACGACGCGCCTGGCGTAGTCGCGGATCGGCGCGGCCAGCCCCCGGACCCCCGGCTCGAGCTCCTCGTCCTCCAGCGCCCACTCGCGCTCGGCCACCCGGGCCAGCTCCTCGTCGAGCCGCAACGGGTCGACGAGGGTGCGACCCGTCACGCTGGCAGGCGTCTGGAGCTTCCACATCTCCTCGCGCTCCTCGCGGGAGCGGAAGGCCAGCTGAGCCTTGCCGAGCGCCGCCGCGTGGGCGGCCACGCGCCGGCCGAGGTGCGTGACGACCCGGACGGGCTGGGCGGTGTCCACCATGTCGACGCTCACGACCGAGGGCCCGTCCAGGACGCCGAGATAGGCGGCCTCGCCGGTCCCCTGAGCGAGATGCACGAGAACGGATCGCGCCTGGCGGACGAGGCCCAGGTGGTGCGTGAAGACGCTCGCCACCTCGAAGGTCTTCATGCCGAGGCGATAGCTACCGCTCTCCTTGTCCTGCTCGACGTAGCCCCGCGTCTCGAGTGTCGCGAGCAGACGGAACACGTTGTTCTTGTGGAGCTTGAGACGGCGCGACAGCTCGGTGACCCCGAGCTCGCCCTCGGTCGCCGTGAAGGCCTCGAGGATGTCGAGCGCCCGGCTGACGGACTGGATCAGGTAGTCGGCCTTGGCTTTCTTCATATGACCAAACAGAAGTCGAGCATCTAGAGTAAACCACGGTTATACCCATCGTCAAGAAATCGCTACGGGCGAGACCGTTTCGACAAGCCGGAAGGGGCTTTGCCGCCCAGGTTGGGGCCCCGCCGGCCCACCCCGGGCGGCGGGCGCCGGTCAGCTGCGGGCAGGCTTCTCGCCCAGGCCGAGGCGCTCCCGCCCGTATCGGTCGCCGAGGACGGCCTCGCACCAGGCGCGGTGCTCGAGGTACCAGGCGACGGTGGTCCGGAGACCATCCTCCAGCCGATGGGCCGGGCGCCAGTCGAGCTCGGCCCGGACCCGCGTCGCGTCGACCGCGTAGCGACGGTCGTGACCGGGGCGATCCGCGACGAAGGTCCGGAGGTCTCCGTAGCGGGCGATTCCCCGCGCGGCGAGCGCGGCGTTCCCCGTCGCGGGCCGGAGGGACTCGAGGGCCGCGCAGATCGCGTCCACGATCTCGAGGTTCGTCCGCTCCTCCCCCGCGCCCACGTTGTAGCGGGCGCCGGGAGCCCCGCGCCGCAAGATCAGGAGCAGCGCCGCGCAGTGATCCTCGACGTGCAGCCAGTCGCGCACGTTTCCCCCGTCGCCGTAGACGGGCAGCGGCCGGCCGTCGGCCGCGTTGAGAATCATGAGCGGGATCAGCTTCTCCGGATACTGGTAGGGCCCGTAGTTGTTCGAGCAGTTGGTGACGAGCGCCGGCACGCCGTACGTCTCGTGGTAGGCCCGGACGAGGTGGTCGGCGCCCGCCTTGGACGCCGCGTACGGCGAGTTCGGGGCGTACGGGCTCGCCTCCGCGAACCGGCCCTCCGGGCCGAGCGAGCCGTACACCTCGTCGGTCGAGACGTGGAGGATCCGGAAGCGCGCCCGGCGCTCGGGCGCGAGGCCCTCGAGGTGCCGGCGCGTCGCTTCCAGCAGCTCGAACGTGCCGACCACGTTGGTCTCGACGAACGCGCGCGGTCCGTCGATCGAGCGATCGACGTGGGTCTCGGCGGCGAGGTTGACCACCGCGTCCGGACGGTGCTCCCGGAGCAGGCTCTCGACCATCGCCCGATCCCGGATGTCGCCCTGCACGAACACGAAGCGGGGGTGCCGGGCGACGTCGGCCAGGCTCGCCAGGTTGCCGGCGTACGTGAGGCGGTCCAGCACGACGACGCGCGCGTCCGTTCGCGCGAGCGCCAGCCGCACGAAGTTCGAGCCGATGAATCCGGCCCCGCCCGCGACGAGAAGCGATTCCATCCGGGTCGGATACCCTCCCGTGAACGACCACGCCGGCCACGCCTGCCTTCGGACGGTCTCGAGCCGGGCGCGCGACCGGGCCCAGTGTACCGCGCGGCGCGGCGCCGCGAGCGGGGCCTCGACGCCCGCGTGGTAGAGTGTCCCGCAGCGGCATATCGCACGTACAGGGAGCGCTCATGGCCGACGTCCGGCGGATCCTGGTGGTGGTGGCCCATCCCGATGACGCGGAGTTCGGCTGCGCGGGCAGCGTCGCGCGCTGGGTCGCGGACGGGTGCGAGGTCTTCTACTGTCTCCTCACCAGCGGCAATCGCGGCTCCGACGACCCCGCGATGACGCCGGAGCGCCTCGCCACGGTGCGAGAGGCGGAGCAGCGCGCGGCCGCGCAGGTTCTCGGCGTGAAGGACGTCGCGTTCCTCCGCTACCCGGACGGCGAGGTCGAGGACACGCGCGAGGCGCGGCGCGACGTGATCCGTGAGATCCGGCGCGCGCGGCCGGACCG
The DNA here is from genome assembly GCA_963812945.1 of uncultured Candidatus Rokubacteria bacterium. Classification (GTDB taxonomy): domain Bacteria; phylum Methylomirabilota; class Methylomirabilia; order Rokubacteriales; family DASRDR01; genus DASRDR01. Next base: position 3,190,813 of record CAWEXD010000008.1, read on the forward strand.
GATCGTCACCCAGAACCCCTTCCCCAGCCTCAACCCCTACTCGGGCCACCGCGACCACCGCCACGCCGGGCGTCTGGCGCTCGACGCCGTCTACCCGTACGCGCGCGACCGCATGCACTTCCCCGAGCTGTTCGCCGAGGGATTCGAGCCTCACAAGGTGCGCGAGGTGTATCTCATGGGTCACGCCGAGCCGGACGTGGTGCTCGACATCACGGCGACCATGGACCGGAAGCTCGAGGCGCTCCGCTGCCACGCGAGCCAGCTCCGGGACTTCGCGGGGGCCGAGGCTCGCGTCCGCGAGCGCGCGGCCGACCTGGGCAAGCCCAGTGGGTACACGTACGCCGAGGCCTTCCGGAGCATCGATCTGCCACGATAGCGCAGCCGGACCCGGCCGGCGCGCGCTCCTCGCTCTGGCACTTCTCATCGCGGCGTGCGGTCTCGGCGCCGCCTCGCTCGCCCGCGGCGCCGACCCCATCCCCGAGGCGTCGAGACTCCTCGGCTGGGTCCGGGATCTGAGCGGCCCCGCGATGGAGGGCCGGGCGGCCGGGACGCCCGGGGCCGATCGCGCCGCCGCCTACCTGGCGGCCGAGTTCCGCCGGCTCGGGCTCAGGCCCGCCGGCGACGCGGGCGGCTTCCTCCAGCGCTTCGAGGTCCTCACGGGCGTGCGGCTCGCCCCGGCCGCCGGGATCGAGGTGACCGCACCGGGGATCGCGCCCCGCTCGTTTGCCGGAGAGCAGGCCTTTCTCCCGTTCACCTTCTCGGACGACGGCGACGTCTCGGCCGAGGCGGCGTTCGCCGGCTACGGGATCACCGCGTCGCCGCTCGGCTACGACGACTACGCCGGACTCGACGTGCGGGGCAAGGCCGTCCTGGTCATGACCGGTGAGCCGCGCGAGACCGACCCCCACGGGCCGTTTCGCCCCGCCGAGCACTTCCACTACACGGAGCTCCGCCACAAGGTCCTGAACGCGCGGGAGCACGGGGCCGCCGCCGTCATCGTGGTCGAGCATCCGGGGCGCGCGGACCGGCTAGCGGCGCTCCGCGGCACGACGCCCTCGTGGGGGCTCGTCGCGGTCTCGGCCCGCCGCGAGATTGCCGCCGCGCTCCTGGCCCCGGCGTCCCTCGATCTGGCCGACCTGCGCGCCCGGATCGAGCGCGCGGGGGCACCCGCGTCGCGCCCCCTGCCCGGCGTGCGGGCGCGGATCCGGGCGACGCTACTCCGTGACCGCGGCAGCACCGCGAACGTCGTCGGCATCCTGCCGGGCTCGGATCCGGCCCTCGCCGCCGAGGCCGTCGTGGTCGGCGCCCACTACGACCACTTGGGGCGCGGTAGTCCATTCTCCCTCGCGCCCGAGCGCGGCGACGCGATTCACCCGGGCGCCGACGACAACGCCTCGGGGACGGCTGCCCTCCTCGGGCTCGCGGAAGCCGCGACACGCGCCACCCCGGGGCGCCGCAGCGTGGTCTTCGTGGCGTTCGGCGCCGAGGAGCTCGGGCTTCTCGGCTCGACGCATTACGTGAATCACCCCGCGGTGCCGCTCGAGCGTACGGTCGCGATGGTCAACCTCGACAGCGTGGGCCGGCTTCGCGACGGGCGGCTCCACGCGATGGGCGTGGACACGGGCCAGGGGCTCCGCGCGCTCGTGGAGCAGGCGGCCCAGGGCCTGCCGGCGCGGCTGGCCATGCGTGGCGATGGCGTCGGTCCCTCGGACCACACGGCGTTCCTCAACCGGGAGCGCCCGGTCGTGTTCTTCTTCACGGGCCCGCACGCCGACTACCACCGCCCGAGCGACACCTGGGACACGATCGACGCCGACGGGCTCCGCACCGTGACCACCGTCGCCTACCGGGTCCTCCGCGCGCTGGCCGATCAGCCCCAGGGACCCGCGTTCGCCCGCGTGCCCGGCGGGCCGCCGCGCGCCGGCGCCGGTGGCACCGGCTACGGGCCGTACTTCGGCGCCGTCCCCGACTTCGGCGAATCGCCCCGGCCCGGAGTGCGCCTCGGCGGCGTCCGGCCCGGCAGCCCCGCGGACCGGGCCGGGCTACAGGCGGGCGATGTCATCGTGCGGTTCGCCGGGGTGGCCGTCCGGACGCTGGACGACCTGGTCTTCGCCCTCCGGGGCCGCCGCCCGGGCGACGCCATCGAGGTGACCTACGTCCGCGACGGCGCCGAGCGCGCCGTCCAGGCCGTCCTGGAGGAGCGACGCTGACCCGCGCGGGACCGCGCGGCACGGGCCCCGTGTGCTGAGCCGGGCCCTCGATCGCCGCACGGTGCTGCGCCTCGGGCTCGCCGGGGCGGCCGCCGCACTCCGCGAGCACGTGGGCGCCCGGCGAGCGTGTGCCCAGAGCACGCGCGGCGCCGCGCCGCTCGACCCGCGCGAGCGCCACCTCGGCGGCCTCCGCCAGCTCACCTTCGGGGGCCAGAACGCCGAGGCGTACTGGGACCGGAGCGGCACGCGGCTCGTCTTCCAGTCGACGCGCGCGCCGTTCGGCTGCGATCAGATCTTCACGATGGGCGCGGACGGACGCGACGTGCGCCTGGTGTCCACCGGCCGCGGCCGGACGACCTGCGCGTTCTTCACCCCCGACGGCGGGCGCGTGCTGTACGCCTCGACCCACCACGCGCAGCCCGACTGCCCGCCCCCGCCGGACCGCTCGCGCGGCTACGCGTGGCCGCTTCTCGACTACGACCTCCACACGTGCGCCCTCGACGGGAGCGATCTCCGGCGGCTCGCTCCCTCCCCCGGCTACGACGCCGAGGCCACGATCGCGCCCGACGGCCGGATCGTCTTCACCTCGATGCGCGGCGGCGACCTCGACCTCTACGTCTCGGACGCCGACGGCGGGGGCGTGCGGCGGCTCACCGACCGGCCCGGCTACGACGGCGGCCCCTTCGTCTCGTGGGACGGCCAGCAGATCGTCTGGCGCGCCTGGCACCCGGGTGATCCCGCCGAGCTCGCCGAGTACCGAGCGCTCCTCGGTCAAGGCCTGGTCCGCCCGAACCGGGCCGAGCTGTTCGTGATGGGCGCCGACGGCACCGGCGCGCGCCAGGTCACGGCCAACGGGGCGGCGAACTGGGCGCCCTGCCTCCACCCCGACGGCGAGCGGATCGTCTTCTCGTCGAACCTCCACGAGCCCGGACGGTTCGACTTCGCGCTCTATCTCGTCCAGAAGGACGGCCGCGGGCTCGAGCGGCTCACCTACGGGGAGTCGTTCGCCTCGTTCCCGATGTTCTCCCCGGACGGGCGCCGCCTGGTCTTCTGCTCGAGCCGCGGCGCCGGCGCCCCCCGCGAATTCAACGTCTTCGTCGCCGACTGGGTGGCGTAGCGGCCGGACGCCGGCTCAGTTCTTCACGGTGATGGCCTGGCTGCCCGTGAAGTGGTTGCAGTTGATCGGCGACGGCGGCTGGAGTGGGTTGCAGAAGCTCGCCGCGTTGAGCACCGCCACCGTGTCCCCCACCTGGAGCTCCAGCTCGTCGACGTTCACGTTGCACTCGAGATCGGGCAGGGTGTCGTGATTCACGTCCTTCGTTGCGCACTGGAACTTGCCGCTCTTCCCGGCGAGGCGGACGGACGCCCCGGCGAGGCGGATCGTCTCCGGGTCGATGCTGAGCGGCGCGGCGAAGGTGGAGCCGCTCAGGATCGCGACCGGGAGCACCCCATGGCCCTTGGTGTGCACCTTGTCCTTGACGTCGATCTCGATGACCGTCGACACGGTGCCGCCAGTCGAGACGGTCGTCGGAACCTGGCTCGCGGCACCCGACGTCTGGACGCCGACTGCGCCGCTCGACGCCGTCACCACTTCCACGAGCGGCGTGCCCGCACCTTCGATGAGCGTGAAGGTCTGACCCGGCGCCGGGGGGTTTACCGGATCGACCACGACGCTGATCGACGCGCCCGGGCCGAACTGGACCGCCCCCGTGACCTGCATCGTGTCATGGCCCGCCCCGGAGACCTCGAGGACGAGCTGGCTGCCGGGTCCGCCGAAGTAGCTGCCGTTGATCGTGAGCAGTCCGGGTGACAATCCGGGCAGGACGACCCCGCCGAAGCTCTCGACGTTCGCGTTGATGACGCCGTTTCCCTTGAGGATGTCGCCCGACCCCAGCCGGAGAATGCCCGAGCCGTCCGGGCTGACCCGCACGGTTCCCCCGTTCGCCACGGTGAGGACGGCGCTGCCACCCTGGTCGGCCAGCACCGGCGGGGCGTTGCTGTTTCGCAGCCCGAGAGTCAGGATTCCGGGGACTTCGAGCAACGACCCCGCCCCGTCCACGGTGACGGCGGCAAAGCTCCCGGGATCCCGGGCCAGCCTGCCGTTGCCGCCACTATCCGTGTCGACCAGGACGAGGCTCCCGCCGCTACCGACGTTCACGGTTCCCCGGCTGTTGGCCTCCCGTCCCACGATGAACACCGGCGCCGGGCCCGATACAGTGATGCTGGCGCCGTTGAGCACGGTCAGGTCCCCGGTGGAGCCGTCGCGCCCGACCTGGACGCCGCCCGCGACCACTGCGGTCTGGATGTCCACCTGGCTCCCGGTGCCCGCGACGATGGCCGAGCCGACGCTCGTAACACCGAGACCGAACGCCGCGCCGACTCGCAGCCGCGAGCCGGTGACCAGGTTGGGGTCCCCCGGCCCTGGCAGGCCCGTGGTATCCATCTCGATCCGGCCGCCGCCCGTCACCATCAGCGAGCCCCGCGCGCCAGCATTGCCGACGGTGAGCTGGGCGCCGGAGCCCGGATTGGCCGGGTCCTCGCCGGTGAGGCGGACGAGCGCCCCGCTGCCCTGGACGACGAGGGAGCCGGACGCGGGCTGGCCGTTCTGCGCCGAGCCGACGTCGACCCTGCGGGCACTGACCTTCCCGCCGTCCTGGACGCTCACGTGCCCGCTGGCGGTCCCGACGGACGAGACGCCGATGGCCAGGTTGTGGTTGACGTTGAGCTCGGAGCCGGCGCCCTTGACCAGAGCGGTCCCGTGGGCGCCGGGGCCGCTGAACGAGGCACCCACGAACGTCGCGCTGTTGTCGGCGTTCTGTGTCGTGACCTTGCCGCCATCGAGGATGGTCAGGCCTCCGGTTCCGCCCGGGCCGACGCGAAGGTGGGTGTCGAGGGTCATGCTGGACGTGTTGCCCGAGAGGCTGACGTGGCCGCTCGCGCCCGGATTCGCGCCCGCGACGAGCGCCGCCAACGGGCTGGCCGTGGTGGACACTGATCCTCCGACGACCGAGAGCGATCCGATGGAGCCAGCGTCGAGGCCGACGAAGATCAGGCTGTTCGAGGCCGAGAGGGCGCCCCCATCCCGAAGGATCACCGTGGCCGACGCCGGGGCCCCGGCGACGCCGAAGCCGGGATTCCCGTTCGCGATCGTGAGTCCGTTAGAACCGGTGTACCGAAGCTCGGACCCCGACCCGACGATGTTGACGACCGCCGCGGACCCCGACCCGTTGCCGAGCGAGACGGTTCCGGGGAAGCCGCCGCCGAACGGGTCGAGGCCGCCGAGCACCTCCACAACCGCGCCATCGGTGATGTCGATCCGGCCCGTGCCGACCTGCACCGTGAGGCCGCTGTCTATGGTGAGGGTCGTACCCGTACCGGTCACGCTCAGGATCCCGTTGGACTCGAAGCTGGAACTGGCCACGTCGACCCCGGCGCGGGTCACCACGCCCGTCACGTCGCAGCGCCCGTCCGTCGAGCCCGCCCCAATGTCTCCGATGAAAAGCGTGAAGGGCCCCGCGCCTCCGCCCCCGTGGTCGAACTCGATTGTCCCCCCGGTGCAGATCACCGCGGCCTGAGCAGGCCACGAGCCGGCCAGTGCTGCCGCCACGATCACGGCCGGAAGGCACCGAAGACCACGGGCCCACGATCCGCGCGGGGCCGCCTGGGATGACCGGCGGGGGTGCTGGGTCATTTCGAGGGCTCCTTTCGCTCAGGGGGTGGCGCGGTAAACGCGAGAGAAAGAGCAACTGGGACGCCAACTTGTCGTCTCTTATTTATCAAATATTTAGGAAGCATCGATCCCTGGCACCGATGGAAAACTGCCCGTTTCTGGCCACTTCTGCCCAGGTCTTGCCGTGGCAACTCCTCCTCCGAGGGATCATCCGGAGGCCGCCGAAGGCGATCGATGTCACGGGGGGCGCCTGCGCTACGATCCCCGCCGGCCCCGTCCGGCACGGACACGGATTCGCTGGCCGACCTGCTCCGGCCAGCCCCGCGATCGCCACGGTCCGCGAGCAGGTCCGTCGGCTCGTCAACCGGCAGACCTCCGCACGCCGACCGCCGCCGGTCCTCGTCCACGGTGAGACCGGAACCGGCAAGGGCTTGCTCGCCGGTGCTCTCCATCGCACGAGCGTTTGGAGGCACGGCCCGTTCGTCGCCATCAACTGCGCGGCGATCCCCGAAGCCCTACTGGAAGCCGAGCTGTTCGGCTTGGAGCGGGGCGCGTTCACCGACGCCCACCGGCCCAAGGCCGGCCTCATGAGGTCGCGGACCTCGGCACCCTGTTCCTGGACGAGGTCGTGAGCCGCCTCGGGCTGAGCCAGCCCCGGGCGCCAGGACGGTAGCGCGAACGGGCCAGCCGGCGACTCGGAGCCCCGGGGAGCCGGGTGCTAGAATTGGCCAAGACCCGTGCGCAGCGACCGGACACCTGCCTGGAAGCCCGAGAATTGCGCAACGCTCACCGACCTGGTCGCCAGGCGCGCGGCGGCCGAGCCGGACGGCGTCTACTTCACGCTGTTCGGTACCCCCCTGACGGCCGCGCGGCTCCACGCGACGAGCCTCCGCTATGCCGGGGCCTTCCGCGCGCGCGGCATCGGGCCCGGCGACAAGGTGGCGATCGTCCTCCCGACCTGCGAGGAGTTCTTCTTCACGTTCTTCGGCGCCCTGGCGATCGGCGCCGTCCCGGTGCCCCTGTACCCGACCCTCGAGCCCGAGCTGAAGGCCCGGGTCTTCCGGAACTGCGAGGCCCGGGCGGTCGTGACCATCGACTGGTTCCGCGCCGACGTCGAAGCCGCCCAGGCGGGAGCGCCGGATCTCCGGGATCTGGTGACCCCGGACGTCCTGGACGCGGGACACCCCGTGGCCGCCACGGTCCGGGCCGGCGACGACGACCTCTGCTTCCTCCAGTACACCTCCGGCAGTACCTCCGTTCCCCGTGGTGTCGCGCTCACCCACCGGAACGTGATGGCCACCGTCCGGATGATGGTCGACGTGGTGGCGGTGACGCCCGCTGACAGGCTGGTGAGCTGGCTCCCGCTCTACCACGACATGGGGCTCATCGGTCTCGCCTTCGGGGCCTTGTACACGGGCGCCGCCCTCATGCTCCTCCCGCCCGACCTCCGCAATCCTCGCGTGTGGCTCGAGGCGATCACCGAGCACCGGGCGTCCGTCACGGTGTCCCCGGACTTCGGCTATCGCAACTGCGTCCGTAACATCCACGACACCGCCGGCCTCGACCTCTCGAGCTTGCGCATGGCGCTCTCGGGCGCGGAGCCCGTCCGGCTCTCGACGATCCGGGCGTTCCAGCAGCGCTTCGGGGTGGGCGACATCATCGCGCCGGCCTACGGGCTGGCCGAGGCCACGCTGGCTGTGGCCGTCTGGCCGCACGGGCAGCCGGTGCGCGTCGATGCCTCGGGGCGCTTCGTCTCGGTGGGGCGCCCATGCCCGGGCGTACGGGTGGAGATCGCCGGGCCCGACGGCGCCGGCCGCGCGCGGCCGGGCGTGGTCGGCGAGATCCTGGTCCAGAGCCCCGGAGTGATGCAGGGCTACCATCGCGACCCCGAGGCCACGGCCCGAGTCCTGCGGGACGGGTGGCTCCACACCGGCGACCTGGGATTCGTCGACGCCGAGGGTCACCTGTTCGTCACCGGCCGCATCCGGGACGTCATCATCGTGCGCGGCCAGAACGTCGTCCCGGGTGACATCGAAGACGCCGTGGACGATGTCGTCGGCGTCCGCTACTCCGCGGCCGTCGGGATCGAGAGCGAGCGCACCGGCACCCAGCGCCTGCACGTGGTCGCGGAGGTGCGGGGCGACGCGCCGACGGAAGACGAGCTCGCGCGCATCGCGCACGACGTCACCCAGGCCGTCCGGCGGCGGAGCGGGCTCAGGCCCGCGCGCATCCTCCTGGTCCGGCCGCAAACGATCCCCAAGACGTCGAGCGGCAAGATCCAGCGCGCGGCGCTCGTCACGATGGTCGTCGAGGGGCGGGTGGAGGGCCGGGTCCTCCACCAGACGGGGGCCGCGGGTCACGAGTCGGACGCCGCCATCGGCGACCGCCCCATCGGCGACCGCCCCGTCCGCCATTGAACGGCGCCGTGCCAGAAGGATGAGCGGCGTCATCGCCCTCGCCCTGGTCGCCGTCGTCGTGGGCGCGGGAATCTGGCTCTACAACAGTCTCGTGGGGCTCCGGAACCAGGTCCGGAGCGCGTGGGCCCAGATCGACGTCCAGCTCAAGCGCCGCCACGACCTCGTCCCCAACCTGGTCGCGGCCGTCGAGGGCTACCTCCGGCACGAGCGGGAGCTCTTCGAGCGCATCGCGGCCGCGCGGACGCGCGCGCTCGCGGCCACCGGAGCCGGGGCGATCGGCGCCGCGGAGGGAGCGCTCAGCCAGGCGGTCGGCGGGCTGCTCGCCGTGATGGAGCGCTACCCCGACCTCAAGGCGAACCAGAACGTCCTCGCGCTGCAGGAGGAGCTCGTCACGACCGAGAACCGGATCGGCTTCGCACGGCAGCTCTACAACGACCTGGCCGCTCGCTTCAACACGCGGCAGCAGATCTTCCCGGCCAATCTCGTGGCCGGCGCGCTGGGCTTCCAGCCGGCCGAGTTCTTCCAGGCGGACGCGACGGAGCGCCAGCTCACAAAGATCGCCTTCGGCTCGCGGTGACGGCGATGGCCGAGGACGATCGGCCGCCCGCCGCGTCATCGGGTGGCCCCGCGCGCCCGGCGGCCGCCGGCAACCTCTTCGACGAGCAGCGGCGGAACCGGCGCGACACCTGGCTCCTCATCGGGGGCTTCGTCCTGCTCCTGGCCTTCGTCGGATTCGGCTTCGATCTCTTCGTCATCGGCGCGCGCGGCGCCGCCAACGCCGGCGGCGTGCCGGTCCCCTTCCCGTACGCGGCCAGCGCGGCGGCGCTCTTCGGCGCCGGCTCGGCGTGGGTTGGCTACCGCTTCGGCGACCGCGCCGTGCTCGCGTCAAGCTTCGCGCGGCCGGTCACCGCCGACGACGCCTCGCCCCAGGTCAAGCGCCTCATGAACGTGGTCGCCGAGATGGCGATCGCGTCCGGGCTCCCCATGCCGCGCGTCCATCTCATCGACGATCCGGATCCGAACGCGTTCGCCACCGGGCGCGGCCCGGACCACGCGTCCATCGCGGTCACGACCGGGCTCCTGGCGGCGATGGACCGGGACGAGCTCCAGGGCGTGGTCGCGCACGAGGTGGCCCACGTCCGGAACTACGACATCCGGAAGATGACCATCGTGGCGGCGCTGCTGGGCGCCCTGCTCCTCCTGAGCGACTGGGGAACGCGATTCCGGCTCGGCGTGCCCTCCTCCGGGGACTCGGGCCGGGGCTCGGGCGCGAAGCGGCGCGAGGGCGGCACGGCGGCCGGGCCTCTCGCGCTCGTCCTGCTCGGGCTCTGGCTGCTGACGGTGCTCCTGGCTCCCCTGATCGGCCGGCTCCTTGCGACGGCGGTCTCGCGCCGCCGCGAGTACCTGGCCGACGCGTCCGGCGCGGAGCTGACCAGGAACCCCCTCGGTCTCGCCAGCGCGCTCAGGAAGCTCGAGGCGGCGGGCGCGCCGACCGTGCGCATCCACCGGGGCACGGCTCACCTCTGCATCGCCGACCCGCTCGGCCGCGCCGTGAACGAGCGCGACGGCTGGCTCGCCGACTTCCTCGGCACGCACCCGCCCATCGCCGAGCGCATCGCGCGGCTCCAAGCGATGGGCTACCAGCCCCGCTCCTAGCCCGGGCCCGATTGGGGTACGCTTCTCGGCGTGAGCCAGCTCGTCAGGGGGAGGCGTCCGTGAAGATCGACGTGGACCTGGCCATCGACGGTCTCGGCGACGTCCCGGCGATCGCCCGGGAGGCGGAAGCCCTGGGCTTCGAAGGGCTCTGGACGGCGGAGACCCGCCACGACCCCTTCCTGCCGCTGGCGCTGGCCGCCGAGCACACGCGCCGCGTGAGCCTGGGAACGGCGATCGCGGTCGCCTTTCCCCGGAGCCCCACCGTGGTCGCGCACACGGCGTGGGATCTCCAAGCGGCATCGGGGGGGCGCCTGATCCTCGGCCTCGGCACCCAGGTGAAGGGCCACATCGAGCGGCGGTTCTCCGTCAAGTGGACCGCCCCGGGGCCGCGGCTCCGCGAGTACATCCTCGCTCTCCGGGCGATCTGGGACGCGTGGCAGGCGCGTGGCCCCGTGAATTTCCGGGGCGAGCACTACGCGGTCACGCTGATGACGCCGTTCTTTGCGCCAGGCCCGATCGAGCACCCGCGCATCCCCATCTACATCGCGGCCGTCAACGCCTACAACCTGCGACTGGCCGGGGAGCTCTGCGACGGGGTGCACCTCCACCCCTTCCACTCGGTCAAGTACCTGCGGGAGTTCGCGCTGCCCCACATCGAGTCCGGGCTCGCCAAGGCGGGCCGGTCGCGGGAGGCGCTGACGCTGGCGACCTCGGTCTTCATGGTCACGGGCCGGGATGGCGCCGAGACGCGGCGCGCCCGCGAGCACGCCCGCACCCAGATCGCCTTCTACGCGTCGACCCGGACGTACGAGCCGGTGCTGGCCGCGCACGGCTGGCAGGATCTGACGCCGCGGCTCCACCGGAAGTCGGTCGAGGGGGACTGGGCGGGGATGGCGGCGCTGGTCACGGACGAGATGCTCGAGGTCTTCGCGGTCGAGGCGCCGCTCGACGGCCTCCGGGCCGCGCTCGACGAGCGGTACGCGGGACTCCTCGACCGGATCGGGCCGTACGTCGCCCTCGACCGCCGCACGACCCCCGAGGAGCTGCGAGGCTTCGCGAAGGCGCTCCGCGTCGGAACCTGACTCCGTCCCGCCGGCGGCGGGTCGGTCACAAGGAGAGAACGGCATGGTCAAGCTCTTGGGCGTGGCGCTCATCGTGCTGGGGGTGGTCGCGCTGGTCTACGAGGGCATCACCTACACGACCCGCGAGAAGGTCCTGGACATCGGGCCGCTCAAGGCGGAGGTCAAGCACAAGAAGACGATCCCCCTGTCGCCCGTCGTGGGCGTCGCGGCGCTGGCGGGCGGGGTCGTCCTCCTGCTGGTGGCCGGGCGCCGCTCCTAGCGCGGGCTCGCCGCAGCGGCCGCGAACGGGGGTCGGATCAGGCCGAAAGCTTGTTGGCCGCGTCGAGGGCGGCCACCTTGTAGCACTCCGCGAGGGTCGGGTAGTTGAAGACGGTGTGCATGAAGTACTCGAGGCCTCCGCCGAGCCCCAGGACGGCCTGGCCGATGTGGATCAGCTCGGTGGCCTGGGTGCCGATCGCATGGGCGCCGAGGAGCCGGCGGTCGTCGCGGTGGAACAGCATCTTGAAGAGCCCGCTGTCGTCCCCCAGGATCTGGCCGCGCGCGATCTCGCGGTACCGGGCCACGCCGATCTCGTAGGGGATCTTCCCGGCCGTGAGCTCCTGCTCGGTGGCGCCGACCATCGAGATCTCCGGGATGGCGTAGATCCCCACCGGGAAGTGCGACCCCATCGGCCCGGCGGCGACGCCGAAGGCGTGACACGCGGCGAGCCGCCCCTGCTCGCTCGACGTCGCCGCCAGGCTCGGGTAGCCGATCACGTCCCCGGCCGCGTAGATGTGGGGGACCGCCGTGCGGAAGTCCGCGTCGACGGCGAGACGGCCCCGCTCGCCGACGCTGAGGCCGGCGGCGGGGAGGTTCAGGTCGTCGGTCGCCCCCGTGCGGCCCGCCGAGAAGAGCACGAGGTCGGACACGATGCGCTTCCCCGACTCGAGGAACAGCACGCCGCGCCGGGGCGGCCCCGCCGACACCTCGAACCGCTCCACCGTCTCGCCGAAGCGGAACGTGACGTTGCGCTTCCGCATCTGGTGGACGAGCTCGTCGACGATCTCGCGGTCGACGAAGTCGAGCAGCCGGTCCCGCCGCTCGACGACCGTCACCTCGACGCCGAGGACGGCGAAGATCGACGCGTACTCGATCCCGATGACGCCGCCGCCCACCACGGTCATCGCCCGGGGCAGGCGCTTGAGGCCGACGATCTCGTCGCTCGTGATCGCCACCTCGCCGTCGAGGACCGCCCCGGGCGGGGTGACGGCCCGGGTGCCGACCGCGACCACGATCGAGGCGGCGCGCACCGCCCGGGCCCCGGACTCCGAGCGGACTTCGAGCGTGTGGGGATCCTGGAACCGCGCCTCGCCCCGGATCACGGTGACGTCGTTCCGGCGGAGCTGGTCGTCCAGGACCTCGATCTCCCGGCGGACGACGTCACTGACGCGCGCGAGGAGCTCCCCGGCGGTCGGGCGGGCGCCGGGCCCGGGCGTGCGGACCGCCCACACCGCCTCCCGGAACGTCTTGCTCGGGATGGTCCCGGTCTCGACGCAGATGCCGCCCACGCACCGGTTCTTCTCGATCAGCGCGGCGCGCTTGCCGAGCTTGGCCGCCTGGACGGCGGCCCGCTGACCCGCCGGACCGCTCCCGATCGCCACCAGGTCGAAGTCGAAGGTCTCGCTCATCGCGTCTGCACTGTACTCCGAACGGATCGCCGCCGGGGGGCGCGCGCGGGCCGGGCAGTCACTCAGACGGCTCCCAGAGCCGCCTGCATCGCCGGGACGTCGATGTACACCTCGAGCCGCGCAAGCCGCCCGTCCCGCTCGCTCCAGACGTGGACGACGGCCGCGTCGAAGGCGGCGCCGCTCGCCCGGATGTGTCCGCGTGTCCGGCCGACCGCCGCCACGTGGTCGCCGGCGTCGATGAGGCGCTCGACGCTCAGCGTGGAGTCGGCCGCGGCGACGAGCCGCCCGAAGAACTCGCGGGCGCCCTCGTGCCCGCGGTAGTGCCCGCCCCAGGGCACGAGCTCGGTCTGCCGGATCTCGACGTCCGCGTGGAGCAGGGCGAAGACGGCCGCGACGTCCCGCCGCGCGTACGCGGCGTACACCTCGCTGACGAGCCGGAGGCTCGAGGCGGCCACCCGCGGCGCGCCTACAGGGTCACGCCGGCCTTCTGCCAGTCCTCGAGGAAGCGCTTGAGCCCGATGTCGGTCAGCGGGTGCTTGATGAGCTGCTGGAAGACGGCGAACGGCAGGGTCGCGACGTCCGCCCCGGCCAGGGCCGCGTCCACGACGTGGAGCGGGTTCCGAAGGGAGGCCGCGAGGATCTTGGTCTCGAAGCCGTAATTGTCGTAGATCTTCCGGATCGTCCGGATCAGGTCCATCCCGACATGGGAGATGTCGTCGAGGCGCCCGAGGAACGGGCTCACGTAGGTCGCCCCGGCCTTCGCGACGAGCAGCGCCTGGCTGGGCGAGAAGCAGAGCGTCAGGTTCAGCCGGATCCCCTCGCTCCGGAGGATCCGGAGCGCCTTGAGACCCTCCACCGTGGTCGGCAGCTTGACCACGACGTTGGGCGCGATCTTCGCAAGCTCACGCCCCTGCTGGACCATGCCGTCGCTGTCGGTGGCGACGACCTCGAGGCTCACGGGCCCGTCCACGATCCGGCAGATCTCCTCGACCAGGTCGCGGAACGGCCGCTTCTCCTTGGCGACCAGCGACGGATTGGTGGTCGCGCCGTCGAGGAGGCCCATCGCGGTCGCCTCCTTGAGCTCGGTCACGCTGGCGGTGTCGAGGAAGATCTTCATCGCGTCCCCCCAGTCCTCATCGGCCTGACCTCCGGCCCGCCTCGGTCCCCGTCGTCGTGTGCTTGGCCGCGGGTTCTCCCGCCTCCACTCGCTCGAGACGCACCCGCTCGCCGGCCCGCACTACCTTGAACACCTTGGGATCCCCCTCCACCCGCCCGAACACGTTCACGGGGCTCGCGGGCCGGCACTCGGTGCCGCGGCTGGCCGGCGTCGGCCCGAAGAAGATGCAGAACGCCCGGCCCGGCGGCCAGTATCCGAGATCGCCCAGGCCGACCACGGGCTGGGCCTCGTCCTCCGCGAGCGAGACGGGCACCGGGAAGTAGACCTCGTCGCCCCACGTCTGGGCGGCCGCCTCGATGGGGAGCGCGTCCCAGATCGCCCGCGCCGTGGGCGAGTCGTCGAGCGTCGCCCGCACCGCGAGCGAGCCCGCCACGATCCGGAGCGCCTTCCCCACGGGGATCAGTCTACCGCCGCGCCGCGCGCCGCGGCAACCGGCGCCCCCGGCGCGCGACGTCCGCCGGGCGGCCGCGTGGCCCGGCCGGCGAGACCGCCGATCCGGAGGCGTCCGCCGGTTGACCCTGGTTCGGCGGCCCCCTACCATTGGCTCCAACGAAGCCACCGTCACGCTCCCCGGGGGACATGCCATGCCGCTCGACCAGCTGACCGCGGAACCCACCGAGCTGCTCCGGACGATGATCCGGAACCACTGCGTCAACGACGACACCATCGGCTCGGGGCAGGAGATCCGGAACGTCCAGGCGCTGGAGGATTACTTCGCGGGCTCGGGCCTCACCTGCCGGCGGTTCGAGGCGGCGCCCGGCCGGGCGAGCCTCGTCGCGCGCATCGAGGGCCGGGACCCGGCCGCGCCGACGCTCCTCCTCATGGGGCACACCGACGTCGTCCCGGCCAACCCCGCGGGCTGGCGCCGGGATCCGTTCGGCGGGGATCTGGTCGACGACATCGTCTGGGGCCGCGGCGCCACGGACATGCTCAACCTCACCGCGACGATGGCCGTCGCCACCCGCCGCCTCGCGGTCTCGGGCTTCCGTCCCCGCGGGACGCTCGTGTACCTCGCGGTCGCCGACGAGGAGGCCGGGGGCCTCTACGGGGCGCAGCACCTCACCGCGCACGCGCTCGACGCGGTCCGGGCCGACTACGTCATCACGGAGAGCGGCGGCGTGCCGGTGCCGACGCCGTCCGGCCCCGTCCTGCCGCTCACGGTCGGCGAGAAGGGCGTCAACTGGCGGCGGGTCATCGTCCGGGGCACGCCCGGCCACGGCTCGCGGCCCTTCCGGTCCGACAACGCGCTCGTCACCGCCGCCGAGGCCGTCCGGCGGATCGCCGCGTACCAGCCGAAGGCGCGCATCCTCGACGTCTGGCGGCGCTACGTGGACGCCGTCCAGCCCGACCGGGAGCTGGCGGCCGCGCTGACCGACCCCGAGCGCGTGCTGGACGCGGCCCGGCGCATGGAGAGCCTCGGCCTCGCGCAGATGGCCCACGCCTCCACGCACACCACGTTCTCGCCGAACCTGGTGCGCGGCGGGAGCAAGGTGAACACGGTCCCCGATCGCATCGAGATCGACGTGGACATCCGGGCGCTCCCCGGCGTGACCCCGGCCGAGGTGGACGCCATGCTCGACCAGGCGCTCGGCGACCTCCGGGGGCGCGTGACCGTGGAGTCCATCGGCCGCGAGGAAGGCTCGCTCACGTCGCCCGACACCCCTCTGGTCGACACGCTCCGGCGCGTGACGCGGGCGCTGGTCCCCGGCAGCCACATCGTGCCGCGCCTCACGGTGGGCGCGACCGACGCGCGTTTCTTCCGCATGCACGGCATCCCGGCCTACGGCTTCGGCCTGCACTCCCCGCGCATCCCCCACGCGGAGTACCCGCTCATGTTCCACGGCAACGACGAGCGGGTCGACGTCGAGAGCCTCCGGCTCTCGGCCACGATGTGGGAAGCGCTCTGCCGCGAATTCCTGGGTTGAACGGTCCGCCGGCGACCTCGTGTCCGGCCGGGAAGGATGGTTTGCGTCCATGCCGCAGATTGGCCAGGCACTTGGGGACACGGTCCCCCCTTCCAGCGTCGCCGCTGTGAGACCTGGGAGCAGCAGAGAACGGCTCGCCTCAATGGAGGAAACCGCGTCATGAGCGAACGCTACGAGGGGGGGCAGCAGGTCGAGTTCCATTTCGAGTTCGACCCCGGATATCGCCTGATTGCGGCGAATGGCGTTTGGGGTGATCCAACACCACGAGGTGACCTACGTCTTGACTTCTTCGTCGAAGCGCCCACTTTTCCTCACCGCATCATGCATGCCATCAGTCCCGAGGGACGCTTGGGACCGGAGCTGCGCCGTGAGCCCGAGCGCACGTTCACGCGTCGCATTCAGCTGGGCGTTCTGGTCTCGATGGACCACGCAGAGAGCATTGCCAGGTTCATCCAGGACAGGGTCGCTGAATACCGGTCGCGCAGCGCTGGAGACGAGGCCTGAGCGCGGCGTCTACCTCACGTCCACCAAGGTCGCTTCGTGCGACCCCCACCTTGACACCCTCGCAGGCGGCGCGGAAGGATAACCTGGCGTCGATTTCCGCAGCGAGGAGGTCCGGTCCGCCGGTGACCACGTCCAGACTCCGCAGCCAGCGCTGGTTCGGCGGCACCGACCTCAACGGCTTCCTCCACCGCGCCTGGATGAAGAGCCACTGAGGGGAGCTCCGTATGAGTGCACCGCATGGAAGAGCGTTTCGGCCGACGGTCATGGGACGGCGGGGCTGCGTGGCGGCCGCCCACCCGCTCGCGGCCATGGCGGGGATCGAGGTCCTGCTCCAGGGCGGGTCGGCCGTCGACGCGGCGGTGGCGACGTCCTTCGCTCTTCACGTCGTCGAGCCCTACATGTCGGGCCCGGGTGGCGTGGCGACTCTGCTCGTCTTCCACCGGGGCCGGCGCGAGGCGGTCGTGTCGGCTGGCCGGATGCCGGCCGCCGCGGACCCGGCCGGCGTGACCGCGGAGGATCTCAAGGGCGGCCCCCGGTCCATCGGCGTGCCCGGGCTGGTCGCCGCCACCCTCGGCCTCCACGAGCGGCACGGCAGCCTGCCGCGCGCGACCGTGATGGCGCCGGCGATCCGGCTCGCGGAGGACGGCTTTCCCCTGACGGCCAAGAACGTCGAGTTCCTCGCGAAGGCGCGCCCGCAGCTCGCCTACTCGGCGGACGCCGAGCGGACGTTCCTGGTCGGCGGCGACATCCCCCGCGCGGGAACGGTGCTCGTGCAGAAGGACCTCGGCGCCACGCTGAGACAGATCGCCGAGGGCGGCGCCGAGGCGTTCTACCGGGGGCCGATCGCCCGGGCGGTCGCGCGGGCGCTGGAGGCCCAGGGCGGCTGGGTGACGGAGGCGGACCTCGCCGGCTATCGGCCGACGTGGGGCACGCCCTTGGCCGCCACCTTCCGCGGCCACGAGGTGTGCGTGCCGCCCCCGCCCACCAACGCGCTCCAGGCCGTACAGACGCTCCAGATCCTGGAGGCGTTCGACCTCAAGGGCATGGGGCACAACTCCGTCGAGTACCTCCACCACTTCCTCGAGGCGGCCAAGATCGCCTCGGCCGACCGCGTCGGGCTCGACGTCATGGTGCCGGGCGCGCCGATCGCCGGCCTCCTCTCGCCCCGCTACGCCGCCGAGCGCCGCAAGCTGCTCGACCCGCGCCGCGCCGGCATCTCCGGCGGCGAGCGCTGGAGCGCGGAGCGCCTCGCGGACGAGATCCTGCCTGGCCATCCCGCGGACTTCGCCAAGGAAAACACCACGCACTTCGCGGTGGCCGATGGGCACGGCACGGTGGTCACGGTCACCCAGACGCTCGGGAGCGTGTTCGGCTCCGGTGTGATGGTCCCCGGCACGGGGATGCTCCTCAACAACCTCCTCATGTGGGCGGACCTCGAGCCGGGGAGCCCCGCCGCCCTCCGCGGGGGCGCGGCGATGCAGACGCGCATGGCGCCGACCCAGGTCTTCCGTGACGGGACGTTCCTCCTGTCGATCGGCACGCCCGGCTCGTACGGCATCCTCCAGACGACGCCGCAGATGCTGCTCAACGTGGTCGAGTTCGGCATGGCCGTCCAGGAGGCGATCGAGGCCCCCCGCGTGCGCGCCTACCGGGACCGCCTGGTGGACGTCGAGGGCCGCGTTCCGGTGGCCGTGCGCGAGGGCCTCCAGGCGCGGGGCCACGAGGTCAACGTGATCGAGGACTGGTCGTGGGTCGTCGGCGGCGGCCAGGGCATCCGGCGCGACCCCGAGTCCGGCGCCCTCCAAGGCGGCGCCGACCCGCGCCGCGACGGCTACGCGCTCGCCATCTGACCGCGATCGCCGGGGCGGAACGTCGGTCCTGCCCGGGATGACCGGCGGCGCCGGGTGAGGCGGGACCGCCGCCCGTGAGCCGGCTCCTCGTCCTCGGGGCGGGCCTGATGGGCCCGGCCGCGGCGGCAGAGGCCATGGCCGACCCCGCGGTCACCGAGGTGGGCCTCTGCGACGCCAGCGCGACCCAGCTCGACGCCGCGCTGGCCGACCTCGCCCGGCGCCCGGGAGCGGCCAAGATCCGGCCCGCGCGCCTGGACCTCGCGGACCGTGCGGGGGCGGTCACGCTCCTGCGAGGCCACGACGTGGCCGTCGACGCGCTCCCCGCGCGCGCGAGCCCGCTCGCCATTCACGCCGCGCTCGAGGCGGGCACCCCGGTCGTCACCCTGTCGGCGCGCGGGGCGGCGACGATCCCCGACCTCGCGGAGGAGGCGACGCGGCGCGGGGGGCTGGTCGTGCTGGGTTGCGGCCTCGAGCCCGGGCTCACCGAGATCCTGGCGCGGCGGCTGGCCGAGCGGCTCGATCGGGTCGACGAGCTTCACATCCAGTGCGGCGGCGTCCCGGAGCGGCCCGCGCCGCCCCTCGGCTACAAGATCGTCTTCGGGGGCCGGGCGCTCCCCCTCCGGGAGGCGCCGGCCCTGGCCATCCAGGATGGTCGCGTCATCTCGGTGCCCCGGTACTCGGGCGTGGAGACGGTGATCGTTCCGGGCGTGGGCGAGCTCGAGGCCTGGCACGAGGGCTTCGCGACGTCGCTCCTCGAGATCCCTGCCCTCCGGGAGCTCGGGATCGGAACCCAGAAGACGCTCAGGTGGCCAGGGTACGCGGCCAAGGTGAGCGTGCTCCGGGACCTGGGCCTGCTCTCGGAGTCGCCGGTGGCCGTCGACGGCTCGCCGGTGATCCCCAAGCATCTGCTCGATGCGGTCCTCTACCCGCGGGTGCGGCTCGATCCCGGCGAGCGCGATCTCGCGCTGCTCCGCGTGGAAGCGATCGGTGAGCGGGCCGGACGGCCTTCGCGCGCCCAGGCCGAGATGGTCGACCGCTGGACCGATGGCTTCACGGCCATGGCGAGAACGACCAGCTTCACGGCGTCGATCGTGGCGCGCATGATCGCCCGGGGCGAGGTGGCGGCGCGCGGCGCCCAGCGCCCGGAGA
Source organism: uncultured Candidatus Rokubacteria bacterium (assembly GCA_963812945.1). GTDB lineage: Bacteria > Methylomirabilota > Methylomirabilia > Rokubacteriales > DASRDR01 > DASRDR01. The sequence goes on from CAWEXD010000008.1 coordinate 3,210,120, forward strand.
CGATCGTCGCCGGCGCGCTGGTCGACCGCCTCCTCCGCGAGCTCCGCGCTCACGGCATTCGCGTCACCCTGTCCGAGGAGCCCTCCGGGCCCGCGCGCGGGGCAGGAACCCCGCGCGCGACCCCGGACCCGTCGCGCTAGCGGGGCTGGGCCGGCGGCGCGCCGGCAGTCGACCCGCCGAAGCGCAGCCACACGCGGCTGGCAACGGCCTTGTCACCGCGCATCTGGTAGCCGACCGTCACCGCGTCACCCACTCGCAGGTCTTTCGGGGCGAGCGCCCGCCCCAGCCGCTGGATCTGTGTCTGACCATCCAGCACGAACGCGCTGGGGCCGGCGCCCGGCCCCGCGCCGGCCGGCCCGAGGTCGATGACGAGACGCGTGTCGGCGACCGCCTTCACCATCCCGCGGGCGATGCTGAGCGGCACGCGGGCGGGCGCCTGGGTGGTCTCCTGCGCGGGCCGCGCCGGCGGCGCGGCCGGAGACTGGGCGGACGCGACCGGCGCGGCGAGTGCCACGCCGATCAGCACGGGAACGAGACGAGCCTGAACGAAGCGCATCGGGCACCTCCATCTGTGAGGGTTCACCGCTGCGCCGGAACAGTGCGACGCTCGTGCCAGTCCGCGAGGGGCCGGCGCGCTCCCGTGCCGCGTCGAGGCCTCGCGGACGATCTGGGCGATTTCCCGCGGGGTTTCCGCGGATCATGCGGGCATGACGTGATCGGCGGGCCCCGCGCGAGGCCGTCGTCCTGCCGTCTCCTCCCGCGCACCCTTCGTATCCTGCGATGCACGGCACCGGGCGCTCGGCCGAGCCGGGAGGGCGCCCGAGGTCAGGCGGGGGAGCGCCTCCGAGGGTTCCACCGGCCGAACGGGCCATGACGCCGACGCGCGCCTCGCCGCAGGGATGCGGCGCCGGCGCGCCCGTCAGGCCCCGGTGGCGCGGGGGTCACAGCTTGTAGAGCCGCGCGCAGTTGTCCCACAGGATCTTCCGCTGGCTGTCCCGCGAGAGATGCCCGAGCTCGAGAAAGCCGTCGATGGCGTGCGGGAACCGCGAATCGTCGTGCGGCCAGTCCGTCGAGAGCACCAGGTTGTCGTCCCCCAGCTCGGTCACGACGTGCTTCGCGAGCTCCTCCTCCGGCTCCACGGAGACGAAGCACTGGCGGCGGAAGAGCTCCGAGGGCATGGCGTCCTGACCGAAGAGCTCGTGGTCGCCCCAGGCCTCCCAGCGCTCGTCGAGCGCCCAGAGCCACCAGGGCAGCCAGCTGCAGTTGCCCTCCAGGAACGCCATGCGGAGCCCCGGGAAGCGCGACAGGACGCCGCCCGTCACCACCGCGCCGAGCGACAGCATCATCTCCACGGGCTGGCCGCACGCGTGGCTCAGCACCAGGTTGTCCAGGTAGCGCCGGGCCAGGTGATCCGCGTACGCGGCGTGGTTCCCGTGGAAGGACACCGCGACGTCCATCTCCTGTGCCGCGGCCCACAAGGGGTCGTAGTACCGGTCGTACAGGGGCCGGCCGTTGATGAGGTGGGACGGAAGCACCAGCGTGATGGCCCCCAGCGAGCGGACCGCGAAGCGCGCCTCCTCGACCGCCAGGTCGATGTCCTGGAGTGGGACCAGCGCCGACGCCTTGAACCGCTCGGGGTGCTCCTGGCAGAAGTCGGCGATCCACCGATTCCACGCGCGGCTCATGGCGGCGGCGAACGCCGGCTCCAGGCCGTCGATGTTGATGGCGTGGGTCGCCCACGTGCGGAACAGGATGCCCACGTCGATCCCCTCGACGTCCATCGCCTCCAGCACGGCCTTCGGCGGCGTGCTCCGGCTGATGCGCTGCCACGCGGGCGCGCGCGTCCGGAACGACCACGCGCGGTCTCGCTCCGGCCGGCCCGCGTAGGGCGGCAGCACCTTGCCGTCCACGTGCGCCCGCATCTGCCCGTCGCTGGCCGGCATCGTCTCGATCCGGCCCCGGAACTTCGGGTCGAGGTACTCCTTCCAGAGATCCTGGGGCTCGATCACGTGGAGGTCGCTGTCCATGACGCGGAGCCCTTGCTTGGCCATCTCTTCCTCCTTGCCGGCCGCTCACATGCCGACGCTGCGGCCCGCCAGCCCCCGGATCGTCACCGCTTCTCCGATGTGCACCGCGTTGTGGCGAACCGCGCCGCCGGAGAGCCGGGCCGCCCGGGACTGGTCCTGCCATGCCCTGAAGCCGACGCCGTCCACCCAGGCGGTGTTCGGCCCGAAGGCGCCGGCCGCCGCCGCGCGGGTCGTGTCGGCGACCGTCACGGGCTCTTCCCAGGCCTTCGCCGGAAGGCCCCCGACGACCTCTCGCGTGCGACGAGCCACGGCGCTCCGGTACGCGCGCACCGCCGCCAGGTCGGCCCGGAGGGTCAGCTCCGACACCTCGGCGTCGGTCATGCCCGTGCCGATGTGGCGGCAGTCCACGCCGAGCCGGCGGATCCACGTGTCGTCCAGGACCTGCCGGCCATTCGTGACGACGACCAGGTTCACGGAGGCGTCCTCGGTCCGCGCCATGTGCCAGAGGAGCCAGACGATGGAGTTGACGCCCTTGGCCGGCCGCGCCCGCATGTCGGCCTCGCTCAGGCCGTCCATGGCCCGGTCGAAGTAGGACGGCTCGCCGCCCTCCGAGGCATGCACGCCCGCGTGCTGCATGAGGAAGAAGGTCACGGCATCCATGGCCACCTCCGGAGGCGCCGCGTGTGGAGACCGGTCGTCACCGAGTCTGCCCGAGCCGCGCCGGCAGCCGCTCTCGCAGCAGCCGGATGTGCTCCGGACCGAGACCGCAACAGCCGCCCAGGATCTGCACGCCCTGCCCCAGCCAGCGCTCGGCATGGGCCACGAGGTCCCCGGGGGCGATGACGTCGACGAACTGCCAGCTCGGCATCTCGAAGTAGCCGCTTTCCGGATACGCGGCGAGCGGTCCCTTCCAGTGCCCCTTCGCGACCTCGATGGCCGGTCCGGTGTCTCCGACCTCGCTGTGCATGACGGCGAGCACCGAACCGCCGCGCGCCATGACGGGGCCGATGACGTCCGCGAAGGGCAGGTCGTCCCCGAACCCGCTGAACATGCGCACGGTGCCGTCGGAACCCCGCCGGCAGGAGAACCCGACCCAGACGGGGAGCCCGGTCGCCCGCGCCGCGTCGACGGCGCCCGTCGCGTAGTCCACGTCGCGCATCATCTCCAGCACGATCAGGTCGGCGCCGCCGCGGGCGAGGAAGTCGGCCTGCTCGTAGAGCATCTCGGTCAGACGAGCGACCGGCGGCCGGCGCGCCGGGTCACTGCCCGGCGCCATCGTCGAGATCGAGCCCGCCACCCACACGTCCCGGCCACCCGCCGCCCGGTCGCGGGCCTCTCGGGCGAGCTCGACCGCACGCCGGTTCACCTCGGCCACGCGCTCACCCAGCCCCGCCGGCTCCAGGTGGCAGCGCGCGGTGGCGAAGGTGTTGGTGATGACGACGTCCGCGCCGGCCCGGATGTAGTCCTCGTGGACGCGACGCACGACCTCGGGGTGCGTGACGACCGCGGTGCCGCTCCACGCCTGCCCGTCCATCGGCACGCCGCGGCGCTCGAGCTCGGTGCCCGTGCCACCGTCGAGAACGACGACGTCGCCGCGCGCGAGGCGCTCCTCGATTCTGCCTGCGCTCCCTGCGCTCATGGTCCTCCGGTCCACCCCGAGCCTAGCCGGGTGCCGCCCGCGTGTCGAGCGCGTCCTCCTGGCTGCGCCCGAGCCACACCCCCCACGTGCGTCTTGACTCCGGCCGGACGGCCAGCGCAGCATTGGGGTGTCGTAACCGGTCCGTCGTCACCAAGCCCGACCCATTCGGACGAACCGCCTCGAGCCCAGAGGGCCATCCCGAATCAGGGGGACTGACGATGACGAGGAGACGCGCAGCCCAGATTCTCGCCGCCACGTGCGGGACCCTTCTCATGATCGCCGCGGGCCCGGCGGGGGCCGGTCACCGGCCGAGCAACGAGGTGCTGCTCGGCGGGGCCATCTCCCTGACCGGGCAGTACGCCGAGCCCGCGGGCCGTCAGGTCAACGCGCTCAAGCTGTGGGCGGACGAGGTCAACGCCCGCGGCGGCCTGCTCGGGCACAAGGTCGCGCTCCGGCTTCTCGACGACAAGTCCGACACCCAGACGAGCATCAAGCTCTACGAGAAGCTGATCACCGAGGACAAGGTCGATCTCCTGCTCGCCCCGTACTCGAGCGGCATCACCGAGGCCGTCGCCAACGTCAACGAGCGCTACAAGATGCCCTTCGTCGCCTACGGGGCGTCGTCGACGCCCATCTGGGAGAAGGGCCGCCGCTACATCTTCAACATCGTGGCGGTCGCCGAGGATTACCAGAAAGGGGCGATCCACCTCGCCCAGCAGATCGGCGTCAAGAAGCTGGCCATCATCGGCCAGGACAGCCTCTTCCCCCGCCAGGCGGGCAAGGGCGCCAAGGACTGGGCCCAGAAGCTCGGGATCGAGGTCGTCCTCGAGGAGAACTACCCGGCGAAGCAGACCGACTTCACCGCACTGCTCCAGAAGATCAAGGGCGCGGGGGCCGAGGCGATCATCTCGAACAGCTACTTCGCCGACGCCGCCGCCCAGCTCCGGCAGATGCGCGAGCTGAACGTCAACGTCAAGCTCTTCTCGAGCACGGTCGGACCCTCCCTGCCCAACTTCCCGGAGCAGGTCGGCGCCTCGGCCGAGTACATCCTCGGCTACAGCCAGTGGGAGCCGCTCCCGGAGATCCTGAAGCATCCCGGCATGAAGGAGTTCGTCGAGGCGTACGAGAGGCGGTACGGCGAGAAGCCGAACTATCACGCGGGGAACGCCTACGGCGCGCTCCAGGTCACGGAGGCCGCCCTGAAGAAGGTTGGGAGCTTCGACAACGAGAAGCTCCGCGACGCGCTGGCCACGATCGACGTCCACTCCACCTTCGGACGCTACAAGGTCGACGCGAAGGGCCTGAACTCCCACGAGGGGCTGACTTTCCAGATCCTCCGGGGTCAGCGCAAGGTCGTGTGGCCGGAGAAGTGGGCCGAGACCAAGGCCGAGCTGCCGATGCCGGAGTGGTCGAGGCGGTAGGGCCCGGGCCGGTCGATCCCTCCGCGAGTGGGGCCGGGAGTCGCGCACACGCTCCCGGCCCTTGCGCGTCCGCCACATCCGGGAAATCGACCGGCTCGCCGGACGCGCCCGCCATGAGCCCCTGAGAGCCGCGCATGGAGCGGAGCGACGTCCGCAGCCTCTACCGGCTGGCCGCCTTTCTGGTCGTCGCCTACGCCGTGCCGTTCGTGGTGGGGGCGTGGGCCGGCACCGTCCGCCTCGAGCGCGCGTGGCTCGACAACCTGGCCACCGTGGTCGTCGGCGGCATCATGCAGGGCGGGATCTACGCGATGTTCGCGGTCGGGCTCACGCTGATCTTCGGCGTGATGCGCATCATCAACGCCGCGCACGGCGAGATGGTGATGATGGGCGCGTACCTCTCGTGGGTCGCCTTCTTCTACCTGGGCGTCGACCCCTTGCTGGCCCTGGTCGCCACGCTCCCCCTCACCTTCCTGTTCGGCATGGCCGTCCAGAAGCTCCTGCTGAACGCCGCCGTCGGGCAGCCCGAGCTGACCGGGCTCCTCATCACGTTCGGACTCGGTCTCGTGATGATCTACGTGGTGGAGCTGCTCTTCACGACCGATTTCCGGACGATCCCGTACGCTCCCGGCACGGTCCATCTCACGAGCGGGATCGCGGTTGGCCGGAGCCGCGTGATCAGCTTCGTGATCGCCGTGGTGATCTCCGTCGCCGTCTATCTGTTCCTCAAGCGCTCCCGTCTCGGCAAGGCCGTTCGCGCCACCGCGCTGAACGCGGAGGTGGCGATGGTATGCGGGATCGACGTGCGCCGGATCTACCTCATCACGACCGGCCTCGGCGCGGCGCTGGCGGTGGCGGGCGGCGCGCTCGTGTCCATCCAGTTCGGCTTCAACCCCGAGACGGGCGTCCTCTACACCCTCCAGGCCTTCGCCATCATCATCCTGGGCGGACGGGGCCACTACCTGGGCGCCCTGATCGGCGGCCTCATGCTGGCGGTGCTCGAGAACCTGGTCTCGCTGATGGTCCCCAACGGCACGGCCATGGTCGAGCTCGCCGCCTACGGCCTGATGATCTTCGTGCTCCTGATCCGCCCGGGCGGGCTCATGGGCGTCCGCGAGGCATGAGCCGGCCGTGACCAGTCCCATGACCCGACCATGACCCGAAAAGAGCACGTCCGGAACCTGGCCGTCCTGGGCGCATGCGCGGCAGCTCTCGCGATGCTCCCTCCGTTCTTGACCGTGTACCTCCGCTCGTTCGCGCTCTTCACGATGATGTACGTGGTTCTGGCCCTCTCCTGGAACATCATCAGCGGCTTCACCGGCTACACGTCCTTCGGCCACGTGGCCTTCTACGGCATCGGCGCCTACGCGTGCGCGATCCTCGTCGCCGACTACGGCTGGCACTGGATCCCCACCCTCGGCGTCGGCGCGGTGGCGGCCGCGGTCGTGGGCGTCGCGATCGGCTACCCGGTGCTGCGCCTCAAGGGGCCCTACTTCGCCATCGCCATGCTGGGCGCGGCGGAGGGCACCCGCGTCGTGGCCACGGTGTGGGACCGCCTCACCCACGGCGGCGTCGGGATCAGCCTGCCGAGCGCCGAGACGTCGCTGCAGACGTACTACGCCATGCTGGCGCTCATGGTCCTGACGATCGTGGTCGCCTACGCCATCGGCCATTCCCGCTTCGGGGTCCGCCTCAACGCGATCCGCGAGGACGAGGTCGCGGCCGAGGCGCTCGGGATCGACGCCACGCGCTACAAGCTCTCGGCCTTCGTCCTCTCGGCGGTGTTCCCGGCCGTGGCCGGCGGCATCCAGGCCTACAAGGTCCTCTACATCGACCCCCCGTCGGTGTTCTTCGTCCAGATCACGATCGCCATGGCGCTCATGTCCATGCTGGGCGGCAAGGGCACCGTCATCGGCCCCATCGTGGGGGCGGTGCTCCTCTACACGGCGCAGGAGCTGACCTGGGTCAACTTCCCCACCGCCCACCTGATCGCGTACGGGCTCTTCATCGTCGTCATCGCGCGCTTCATGCCCCGGGGCCTCATGGGCTTCGCCGTCGATCGAGGCTGGGTGCGCAAGGGCATGGTCCACTGATGGGCCCCGCCCCCGGCGAGACCGTCCTCGAGGCGCGGGACCTCCGGAAGGCCTTTGGCGGGGTGCGCGCGGTGGACGGGTGCAGCTTCGCGGTCGCCCGCGGGGCGATCTCGGGACTCATCGGGCCCAACGGCTCCGGCAAGACGACGACCTTCAACCTGCTCACGGGGCTCCTCCAGCCCGACAGCGGGCAGGTGGTCTACAAGGGGCAAGCGCTCGGCGGCCTGAAGCCCCACCAGATCTTCGGCAAGGGCATCACGCGGACGTTCCAGGTCACCCGCATCTTCCGGGAGATGACGGTCCTCGAGAACATGCTCTCGGTGACCGGGCTCGGTGTGCCCGACCGGCTCGCCCGCGAGCGGGCGGAGGAGCTCATCGCGTTCGTCAACCTCACGGGCCTCCGCGCCGAGTACGGCGGGCGCCTCTCCTACGGGCAGCAGAAGCTGCTCGAGTTCGCGCGGGCGCTCATGACCGACCCCGACGTCATTCTGCTCGACGAGCCAGCGGCCGGCGTCAACCGGACCCTGCTCGGGCACCTGCTCGACCACATCCACCGGCTCCGGGACGCGGGCAAGACGATCCTCATCGTCGAGCACGACATGCACGTGATCATGAACCACTGCGAGCGGATCTTCGTGATGGACCACGGGGTGAAGATCGCCGAGGGCCCGCCGGCCGTGATCCAGACGGACGAGCGGGTCATCCAGGCCTACTTCGGCCGCCGGCGCGCGTGATGGCGCTCCTCGAGCTCTCGGGCGTCGAGGCCGGCTACGGGTCGATCCAGATCCTTCACGGCGTGTCGCTCCACGTGAACGCCGGCGAGGTGGTCGCGGTGATCGGTCCCAACGGCGCCGGGAAGTCGACCACCTTCAAGGTCATCATGGGCTTCATCACCCACCTGGGCGGCGAGATCGCGTTCGACGGGCGGAGCCTGGTCGGCGCGCGCCCGGACAGGATCCTCGCCCTCGGGCTCGGCTACGTCCCCCAGGGACGGGTCGTCTTCGGCCAGATGACCGTGCGGGAGAACCTCGAGATGGGCGCCTACCTGGAGCGCGACCAGGGCGCTATCAGGACGTCCATGGAGCGGGTGTTCTCCCTGTTCCCCCGGCTGGCGGAGCGGCGGCGCCAGATGGCCGGCTCGCTGAGCGGCGGCGAGCAGCAGATGCTCGCCATGGGGCGCGCGCTCATGATGCAGCCGAAGATGCTCATGCTGGACGAGCCGTCGCTCGGGCTGTCCCCGCGTCTCGTCGACGAGGTCTTCGACAAGACCGTCGAGATGGTGCGAGCCGGCCTCACCGTCATGCTGGTGGAGCAGAACGCGGCGCGGGCGCTCGAGATCGCGGATCGCGGCTACGTCCTCGAGCTCGGGAAGAACCGCTTCGAGGGCGCCGGCCGCGAGCTCCTGGAGAACCCGGAAGTGAGCCGGCTCTACCTCGGCGGCGAGACCCGCCCCCAGACTGCCGGCGGCTAGCTGCGGATCTGCGCGAGAGCCCGGAGGGCCGGCTGGTAGCCCGGGAACAGCGTGACCGCGCGGTTGAACGCGCTCCGCGCCTCTCCCTTGCGCCCCGTCACGGCGAGGAGGTACCCCTGGAGGGTGGCGAACTGGGCCTGGTCGGCGAGCTGGATGGCCGCCTCGATCTCGCGCTGGGACTCGGCGAGCTTCTGCCTGACGACCGCGCTCTGCTTCTGCTCATTGGCCTGGACCGCCTGCGCGAACGCCAGGCGCGCGCGATCGTACCGCGCGTACGCGGGCGCCAGGCGCCGGACCGGCTCGGTCTGGCGCAGCCAGCGGTCGGCGTGAAGCCCATCGCCCTGGATCCGGACCTCGGACGGGGGGAGGGCTTTGATGTAGGTCTGGAGCTCCGCGACGCGCTCCTCGTGTCGCGGGTGGGTCGACAGGATCGCCGACATGGCCGACGGATCCTCCCGGCGCTTCCCGAGGTTTGCGAGGTGGGCGTCGATGGCGCGGTTCAGCACCTCGTGGGAGCGCACGGCCTGGCGGGGATCGTAGCCGGCGCGAGCCATGTAGAGCGCTCCGAGCTGGTCGGCCTCGAGTTCCTGGTCGCGGTCGTAGCTCAAGAGAAGCAGCTGGGTGCCGGCGCCGACGGCGCCCACGGCGAGGCCGCCGACCGCTCCGAGTCCCAGAACCTCCGAGGCGACCCCGAGGATGCCGACCCCCGCGCTCCCGAGCGTCGCCCGGCTCTGGCGCGCGGCGCTGTGCCGCGCCGAGACGTGCCCCATCTCGTGGCCCATCACGAACGCGAACTGGGCCTCGTTCTCGAGATGCTGGAGGAGGCCGCGGTTCATGGCGGTGTGCCCGGGAATGGCCCACGCGTTCGGCTCGGACGCGCTCTGGAGGGTGAAATCCACGGGGAGATTCGGCCGGTGGGACACCTGGTGGAGCTCCCGCACGATCCCCTCCAGGTAGCCGCGCGTCGCCGGATCGGTCCGGAGCGGCCCGCCCTGCTGCCACTCCAGCTGGGCGAACGCATCCTTGCCGAGCTGAATCTCCTCGTCCTCGGAGAGCAGCATCATCTGGGACTTGCCCGTGACGGGATTGGTCGCGCACCCGACGAGACCGGCGAATGCGGAGGCCCCGAGCCCCCGTAGGAGGCAGCGCCGGGACAGCTCGATCCCCGAGTCGTGGGCCGGTGGCGCCATCACTCAATCTGTCCGCGGTTTGGGCCGCCGTGTCAAGCCAATCGGGGCGAGCACCGAGCGATCTGGCGCGGCCCTCCCGGCGGCTTCCAGCGCCTCGACCCGCGGGCTAGACTGGAGTCACACCGTCAGCCCGCGACGCCCGGCCCTCCCGGGCTCCCGATCCGATCAGGAGGCAGTCATGCACACGAGCGAGATCTTCGTCGGCGGCCAGTGGCGGCCGCCCGCGTCGGGCGAGACGTACACGACGATCAACCCGGCCACGGAGGAGGTGAGCGCCCACGTCGCGAAGGGTGACGAGCGGGACGTCGACGCGGCGGTCCAGGCCGCCCGCCGCGCCTTCGATCAGGGCCCCTGGCCCCGGATGGCCGCCGCCGATCGGGCGCGGGTGCTGTGGAAGCTCGCCGACCTGATCAACGCCAACCTCGACGAGATGGCGCGGCTCGAGAGCGTCAACACCGGGAAGACGCTCTTCGACTCCGGGAAGGTGGAGCTCCCGTTCGCGGCGGAGGTGTTCCGCTACTACGCCGGCTGGACGACGAAGATCCACGGGGAGACGCTCAACCTTCGCGACGGGGCCTTCACCTTCACGCTCCGGCAGCCGGTGGGCGTCGTCGGCGCGATCGTCCCCTGGAACTTCCCGTTCCTGCTCGCCTCGTGGAAGATCGCCCCCGCGCTGGCGGCCGGGAACACGGTCGTCCTGAAACCCGCCTCGCTCACGCCCTTGACCGCGCTCCGCTTCGCCGAGCTGACGCAGGAGGCGGGGCTCCCCGAGGGCGTGTTCAACGTGGTGACGGGGCCGGGCGGGAAGGTCGGGATGGCGCTCGTCCGGCATGCGGGCGTCGACAAGGTTGCGTTCACGGGCTCGACCGACGTCGGCAAGGGCATCATGAAGGAGGCCGCCGGGTCGCTGAAGCGCGTCTCCCTCGAGCTCGGCGGGAAGTCGCCCAACGTCGTCTTCGCGGACGCGGACCTGGAAGCGGCGCTCCGGGGCGCCCTGACCGGGATCTTCTACAACAAGGGCGAGGTCTGCGCCGCCGGCTCCCGGCTCCTCGTGGAGCAGCGCGTCCACGACGAGTTCGTCGAGAAGCTGGTCGACCGGGTCAAGGGGCTGAAGGTCGGCGACCCGATGGACAAGGGGACGCGGATGGGTCCCGTGGTCTCCGCCCAGCAGCTCGAGACCGTGCTCTCCTACGTCGACGCCGGCCGGCGCGAGGGCGCCACGCTGGCGGCCGGCGGCGGGCGGGTGCGGGTCGGCGACGGGCGCGGCTACTTCGTGCAGCCGACCGTCTTCACGGGCGTGTCGAACGCCATGCGGATCGCCCGCGAGGAGATCTTCGGGCCGGTCCTCTCGGTCATCCCGTTCAAGGACGCCGAGGACGCGGTGGCGCAGGGCAACGAGACGTTCTACGGCCTCGCCGCCGCCGTCTGGACGCGCGACGTCGGCAAGGCGCTGCGCGTCGCCCGGGCGCTCCGGGCGGGCACCGTCTGGGTCAACGCCTACAACCTCTACGACGCCGCCCTGCCCTTCGGCGGCTTCAAGGAGTCCGGGTTCGGACGCGAGCTCGGCCAGGCCGGCCTCGACCTCTACACGGAGGTCAAGAGCGTCTGGGTGGACTTGTCGTAGCCACACGGGGCGCGGGCCCTTCTTCCTGACAACCGCGAGTGTGCCGCGGGTCCTGGACCTCGCGCGGCCCGACGGTCGGTCAGGGTGGCGGCCACGCGGCCCGGCGACGTAGAAAACTCGGGACTCGGCGCCTCTGCCCTAGAATGCGGGCGTGACGCGTGCGGCGGCCGGGCCCTACGCCCTGATCCTCTGGGGCCTCGCGGCGCTCTTCCTGCTCCGGGTGCTCGGTCAGGCGCTTGTCGCCATGGCCGGGGTGACGTGGCTCCCTCCGATGGCGGCGTGGCAATCGGGGCTCCTGCCCTATCCCGTCCTGCTCGCGAGCCAGATCGCCATCCTCGCGCTCCTGGCCTGGATCGCCCTCGACGTGACGCGCGGCCACGGGCGCTTCGCCCGGCGACGCCCCCCGGTGGGGCGCGCGCTCCGGTGGATCAGCTACGCCTACGCCGGGGCGATGGCCGGTCGCTACGTGCTGACCGTGGCCCTCCGCCCGGAACGCCGGTGGCTGGGCGGCACGATCCCGATCGTCTTCCACTGGGTGCTGGCCGCCTACCTCTTCACGCTGGGCCGGTGTCACGAGGACCGCGCCGAGGACGCGCGCCGGTGACCGAGCCCGACGTCGCGCTCACCGACTACGCCCTGGCCGCCCAGTGCGGCGTCCTGGCCGGCCGGCTCGGCCGGGTCGCGCCTCCTTCTCCGCTCCGGCGCGCGTTCCTCGCGTACCTCGTGAGCCTGGGCCTCGCCGCCCTGGCCGGCGGGACCGTCCACGGCTTCTTCCTCGACCCGGTGAGCCTCGGCGCTCGGCTCCTCTGGCCCGGGACGCTCGTCGTGCTCGGCGTGTCGGCGTGGGCCTCGTGGGCGATCGGGGCGCGGCTCCTCGCCGCCCCGAGGATGGCGCAGCGCATTACCGCGCTCGCCGGCGTCGTATGGGCCGGCTATGCAGTGACGGTGGTGGCGGGCGCGCACACCTTCGCCGTGGCGGTCCTCCACGCCCTGCCGGCGGCGCTCTTTCTCCTGGTCGCCTTCCTCCGCCAGGTGCGCGGCCCCGCGGGCGGAGCGGCGGGATTCGGTGCCCTCGGCGTGGGCGTCTCGCTGCTGGCGGCGGGCGGCCAGCAGGCCGGCATCGGTCTCCACCCGACCCTGCTCTCGCCCAACGCCCTCGCCCACGTGGTCCAAGGCGTCGCCGTGCTCCTCGTGTACTGGGCGGCGCGGGGGCTCACGCGGGACGCCCGGGCGACCGAGGACCCATGCTGACACGACGGCGCTTCCTCCAGACCGGGGCGGCGATCGGCGCGACGGCCTGCGCCCCGCGGTCGCGCCGGACCGACGACGCGGTCTGGGTCAACGACGTCCACGCCCAGCTCGCGGCCACCCGCGTCGCCCGCGTCGAGCGGGTCGACTCGCTGGAGGCCGTCGTCCAGGCCGTCCGCGCCGCGCGGGCCGAGGGTCGCGCCGTTTCCATCGCCGGCGGGCGCCACGCCATGGGCGGGCAGGCGTTCGGGACCGACACCGTGCTCCTGGACACGACCGCGCTCGGCCGTGTCCTCGGCTTCGACCGGGAGCGCGGGCTCGTCGAGGTCGAGGCCGGAATCCAGTGGCCGGCGCTCATCGATTTCCTCGTGAGGACGCAGGACGGCCAGGCGCGCCAGTGGGGGATCGTCCAGAAGCAGACCGGTGCGGACCGCCTCTCCCTCGGCGGGGCCGTGGCCGCCAACGTCCACGGGCGCGGCCTCCGTTTCCCCCCGATCGTCGGCGACCTCGAGGCGCTCGTCCTGGTCGACGCCGGGGGCGCGGTGCGGCGGGTGAGCCGGACGGAGGAGCCGGACCTCTTCCGGCTCGTGGTCGGGGGCTACGGGCTCTTCGGCGTGGTCGTCTCGGTGACGCTCCGGCTAGCGCCCCGGCGGAAGCTCCGCCGGGTGGTCGAGGTACTCGACATCGAGCGCCTCGGGCCCGCGCTCGAGCGGCGCCTGGCCGACGGCTTTCTCTTCGGGGATTTCCAGTACGCGACGGACCCCGCCTCGGACGACTTCCTGAGCCGCGGCGTCTTCTCCTGCTACCAGCCCGTCGACGACGCGACCCCGATGCCACCGGCCCAGAAGGAGCTGTCGACGGCCGACTGGGACCGCCTCCTCTACCTCTCCCACGCCGACAAGCGCCGCGCGTTCCAGGAGTACGCCGGGTACTACCTCACGACCTCGGGGCAGCTCTACTGGTCGGATCTCCACCAGCTCAGCGTGTACGTCGACGACTATCACCGGGCGCTCGACGCCCGCCTCGGCGCCCATGATCGCGCGACGGAGATGATCACCGAGGTGTACGTGCCCCGCCCCGCTCTGGCCCGCTTCCTGGCCGACGTCCGCGAGGACTTCCGGGCCAACCGGGTCGACGTGATCTATGGCACCATCCGCCTGATCGAGCGGGACGACGAGAGCGTGCTGGCCTGGGCGCGCGAGCCCTGGGCCTGCGTGATCTTCAACCTGCACGTCGTCCACACGCCGGCCGGCCTCGAGCGCTCCGCGGCGGACTTCCGCCGGTTGATCGACCACGGCCTGCGCTACGGGGGGAGCTACTTCCTGACCTATCATCGCTGGGCGACCCGTCAGCAGGTCGAGGCCGCGCACCCGCGCTTCGTCGAGTTCCTCCGCGCCAAGCGTCGCCACGACCCGGCCGAGCGCTTTCAAAGCGACTGGTACCGGCACTACCGGACGATGTTCGCCGACGCCCTCTGAGCTGGAGACGGTCGCGCCCCGATGCGCTGAGTGGGGTCGCGGGCCGGAGCGCCGGAGCTCAGCCCTCGACGACGCCGCGCGGCCGTCGGAGGAGGTCGAGCGGAGGGCGCTCGGCGACAGCCGGGCGACCCCCGGTAGCCCCTACCCGACCTGGGAAACTTCAATCTTGACAATTCCGATGAAGATAGGTAGTTTCCCCTCATGGCCGACGGGAACCTGATCAAGGTCCTGGCGGGGGCCGAGGCCCGGCGCTGCCCCACGTGCCGGACGAAGATCGTCGTGCCCGAGCCCGACGGCCTCGTCGTGAAGAACGCGGTTCTCCGTGTCAGTGGCAAGACCGGCCGCGCCGCGGCCAAGTGTCCCCGCTGCAAGGGTTGGGTGGAGGTGCCGCTGAACTACCGGGAGTGATCCGGACCCACGCACCAGCCAGCACGGCGTAAGTCGCACACGAAGACGAAAGCCGAGCGGCGCGGGCCCCCGATGGCCCCTGCCCTCGGCTTTCGCATTTCCAGGCGCCGCGGCCCCTCGAGGGAGCCCGGCAGGAGGAGGACCCGAGATGAGCGTCACGGACCAGCTGCTGCGGAACAACGAGCACTACGCCGGCTCCTTCACCAAGGGCGAGCTGCCGCTCCCGCCGGCCAAGGGGGTGGCCGTCGTGGCGTGCATGGACGCGCGGCTCGACCTCCACGAGCTCCTCGGGCTCGACGAGGGCGACGCCCACGTGATCCGGAACGCCGGCGGCGCGATCACCGAGGACGCAATCCGCTCGCTCGTGATCTCGCAGCGGCTCCTGGGCACGCGCGAGATCATCCTGATCCACCACTCGGACTGCGGGATGCTGACGTTCGCCGACGAGGCGCTGAAGCGCGACATCCAGGCGGAGACCGGGATCCGGCCCGCGTTCGCCTTCGAGCCCTTCCCCGATCTCGACGAGGACGTCCGCCAGTCGCTCGCCCGGGTGCGGACGAACCCATTCATTCCCCACCGCAACGAGGTGCGCGGCTTCGTCTACGACGTGCGGACGGGGCGGCTCCGCGAGGTGAAGTAGCCCCGGACCGGGCGAGAGTCCGAGGGGGGTCTGCTCCCCGGCTCCCCTCGGACTCTCGCCGGCGGGGCTGTTGACCTGCGGTGTCGGCCCCGCGCACTGGCTCGAACAGGCCGACGCGAGCCCCGGAAATTGCCGCCGGCCCGTGGAAGCGCCCGCGGACAATCCTCAGGTCCGCCAGTCGCTCGCGCGGGTCCGGGCGAACCCGTTCATCCCGCAACGGGACGCAGTGCGCGGCTTCGTCTACGACGTCCGGACGGGGCGGCTCGGTGAGGTGAAGTAGCCCCACCGCAGGACACTCCGGCCGGAGGGGGTCTCGACACGGGACCGCGAGCCGGACCGGATACGATCAGGTCCTTTTCCAGACACTCGGCTCCACGGCGAAGCACGGCCGAAGTTGCGACAGCGGGCATTTACGCCCGGCGGCGGTCTGGCCTCGTCCTTGCTCTTTCTTGATCCGATGAAGTCCTCCCGACGCACAGTCGCTGGGCTCGTTCCCCGCCCCTCACGTTGACCCGGCGCTTGCGTGGATCCTACAATCCCGATGTGAGCGGCGAGCGAGCGGTCCTGACGTACCGTGACTACGAGGCGCTCCCGGCCAACGGCCGGCGGTACGAGCTCCACGACGGCGAGCTCTCCGTGACGCCCGCGCCGGGCACCCGGCACCAGCGGGTCATCGGAGCAATGTACATCCTCCTGCGGGCTCATGTGAACGATCGTCGACTCGGCGAGGTCTTCCTGTCCCCGGTCGACTGCATCCTGAGCGACACCACGGTCGTCCAGCCGGATCTCGTGTATCTCGACCCCACGCGCGCGCGTCTCGTGAGCGAGCGGGGCATCGAGGGCCCGCCCACGCTGGCCGTGGAGATCCTCTCGCCCTCGACCACGACGATCGACCGGAGGCGGAAGCGCCAGCTCTACGCGGACCACGGAATCCCCTTCTACTGGATCGTCGATCCCGAGGCGGGCGCGATCGAGGCATACGGCCTCGCCGAGGGCCGATACGCGCTCCTCGCGCGTGTCTCCGGCGGCGGGCCCGTGTCGCTTCCGCCCTTTCCCGACCTCGCGTTCGCGCCCGACTCGCTCTGGCCCTGACGGGCCCGCCCGGGCCCGCTGGCGCCCTGCTGACTCACGTCGTCAGAGGGTCGCCGGCGCCTCCGCGGAGGTGAAGTAGCCCCTCGGCTCTATCCCGGAGCGCGCGATCACGGCGTGGTGACGGCAAGCGTCTTGCCGGACATCACAATCTCCTCCGTCAGCACGGAAGAGGTCCCCTCGCCCGAGATTCGCACCGCCGTGATCTTCACGTCGGACAGCGTGTACGTTGCGACCACCGTGAAGGCGCTGACGTCGATGATCTCGACTTGGGCGGAGCCGAACTGCTGGCCGACCTCGAGATTGACCAGGCTGCCGGCCGCTACGGCTTTGAGCGTCACCCTCAGCGTGGGCTTCTCCGAGTCGTCGAACGCGTCGTACGCGCTCGCGTTGCTCAGTTGACCGCCGCCGAGAACGACTCTGAACGTCAGCCCGGCCGCCCCGGCTTCGCTCCCTCCCATCGCCAGCAGCAAGCCGCCGAGGACCACTGCTACCGCCAACCTCACTCGAGGGCCTTGACCTGTGCCGCGTCTCATGTCGCCTCCGTTGTCGAGAATGAGCTGCGTGATCCACCCCGATGCGAACCACCCCCACGCGCCGCCGGTGCATCGCGCCGAGTCGGGCCCCTGGAAGCGCTCCCCGGATCCGCTGCGGAGCGCCTCCACCACTCCGCGCACGTTCTTACCCTCGTCGCTGACGGACAACCCTGCCCTCTCCTCTCGGGGGAAGGCAGGGTTGGGGGGGGGCCGAGATGACCAGATGATTCAGATCACCGAGTCACTGAGGGTTCACCCCTTGCCCACCGCGCACACACCAGACATGTTTCAGGGATACCTTGTTGTCGGTGCTCACGAAGCCAGTGTGGAGGTCCACGTACCACGCGTCCTCGGTAACGATGGCGTTGATGGCGAGGGTAGTCGCCGACCTTCCGCCCGGCGGCGCCTGGCCTCGTCCTTGCTGTTTCCTCGATCCGATGAGGTCCTTTCGACGGACGCTCGCCGTGCCCGTTGCCAGCCAGTCGCGTTGACCCGTCGCCCGCGTGGATCCTACAATCCCGGTGTGAGCGGCGAGCGGGCGGTCCTGACGTACCGTGACTACGAGGCGCTCCCGGCCGACGGCCGGCGGTACGAGCTCCACGACGGCGAGCTCTCCGTGACGCCCGCGCCGGGCACCCGACACCAGCGGGTCAGCAGTGCCCTCTTCTCGATCCTCAAGGGGTACGTCACCGCCCACGGACTCGGCGAGGTGCTCTACGCCCCGGTCGACGTCATCCTCGCCGACTCGACGATCGTCCAGCCGGATCTCGTCTACCTGGACCCGACGCGGGCCCATCTCGTCAGCGCGCGAGGCATCGAAGGGCCTCCGACGCTGGCCATCGAGATCCTGTCGCCGTCCACGACGACCATCGACCAGATCACCAAGCACCGGCTCTACCGCCGATTCGGTATCCCGCACTACTGGATCGTGGACCCGGAGACCCGGACGATCGAGGCGTACGCACTGGCCGAGGGCAAGTACCGGCGCGCAGCTCGGGTGTCCGGGGGCACTCCGGCGTCGCTGCCGCCCTTCCCTCACCTCCCCTTGCCTCCGGTCGCGCTCTGGCCCCGAGCCCGTCCGCCGGCGGTCGGGCGGACCGGCGCTCGCGCACCCGTGAGGCGCGGACCCCCTCCCGGGCGGCGGGCGGCCTTGCTAGAATCGTGGCGATAGCGGTGACGGTCCGGCGTCATTCCGCCCTCGGGAGGGGCCCATGATCCGCAAGTTCTCCGTGCTCTACGTCGGCCAGATCGAGCTCGACAACATCGGGCGCGACGGGACGCCGGCCGACCAGCGGCGCTACGGCAACGAGCCGGTCGTCGAGGCCTACCGCTCCATGGTCGACGTCGCGCGGGTCATGGACGACGAGGGCTACTACTGCCTCTGGACGGCCGAGCACCACTTCCAGCGCGAGGGCTACGAGGTCCTCCCCAACCTGGTCCTGATCGGCACGTACCTCGCCGCGGTGACGCGCCAGCTGAAGCTCGGCTGCGCCTTCAACATCCTCCCGATGTGGCACCCGCTCCGCCTGGCCGAGGACTACGCGGTGGCGGACATCCTCACGGGCGGGCGCGTCATCATGGGCATCGGCCGCGGCTACCACACGCGGGAGGTCGAGTCATTCGGGGCGCCGCTCCTCGACGCGGCGGCGAACCTCGAGATGTTCGAGGAGCAGTTCGAGCTCATGTGGAAGGCGCTCCACGAGGAGCAGTTCTCGCACCGGGGGAAGTACTACACCGTTCCGCCAGGCGTGAAGTACCGCGGCTACGAGCTGACCGACGTGACCCTGGTCCCCCGCCCGATCCACCGCCCCGTCGAGATCTGGCAGCCGATCGCGAGCGGCAAGACGATCGACTTCCTGGCCAGGCACAATCTCAAGGGCATGGTGACGCTGAACGGCGAGCGGATCACCGACCAGGTCTTTCACGCGTACCGCGACGCGTGCGCGCGCCACGGCCGCGAGAAGCGGCTCGGCGAGGACCTCTGCCTCGGCCTCGGGTTCTACATGGCGGCGAACCGCGAGCAGGCGATCCGCGAGGTCGAGCCGGCCCACGACGAGCGCTACAAGTGGTTCGCCCCGTTCGGCTTCGTGCGCTACGCGGACGAGGAGGGCCGCCCGTGGG
Organism: uncultured Candidatus Rokubacteria bacterium; assembly: GCA_963812945.1. Lineage (GTDB taxonomy): Bacteria > Methylomirabilota > Methylomirabilia > Rokubacteriales > DASRDR01 > DASRDR01. The sequence goes on from CAWEXD010000008.1 coordinate 3,229,102, forward strand.
GGACGCCCGGCGCGCCGGCCCGGCCTCCCCTGCTCCGCGAGGGCGTCCAGCAGAAGGCGTGGATGGTGGGCTCGCCCGCCGACTGCATCGCGCTGATCCGGGAGTACGAGGCGAGGTATCCCGGGCTCGACCAGATCATGCTCCACTGGCCGGAGGGCGTGCCGCCCCGCGCGTTCATGGAGCAGCTGCGCTGGTTCGCCCGGGACGTGATGCCCGCGTTCCGCGACCGGTGACGACGACCGTGCGGGTTCGGACGTGAGCCGCCACGCGGGTCCGCCCGCCCACGCGGCGGACCCCGACGCGCCGCCGCCCGTCCCCGAGCCGACCTACGCCGAGCGCGCGCGGACCCTCGTGCACCGCGCGCGGACGGGCACCCTGGCGACCGTGTCGCGCCGCCACCCCGGACATCCGTTCGCGTCGCTCATGCCCTACGCCCTGGACGGGAGCGGTCGGCCCGTGTTCCTGATCAGCACCATGGCGATCCACACCCAGAACCTGGCCGCGGACGGACGGGCCAGCCTGTTCGTCGCGGAGCCGGACTGGGCCGGGGATCCCCTGGCGGCCGGGCGGCTCACGCTGATGGGCGTCGTCCGCCCCGTCCCGACCGACGCGCGGGCGGAGGCGCGAGAGGCGTACCTCGCCCGCCACGCGAACGCCGCCTACTGGGTCGACTTCGAGGACTTCGCGTTCCACCGGCTCGAGGTCGGCGACCTGTACTTCGTGGGTGGCTTCGCGGCCATGGATTGGATCGACGGGCCGACCTACGGCGCGGCCCGCGTCGACCCCTTGGCCGACGTGGCGGCGGGAATCCTTGAGCACATGAACAAGGACCACCCCGACGCGCTCGTCGTCTACGCGCGGGCGCTCGGGGGCGCCCCCGACGCGGAGGCGGCCACGATGGTCGCCGTCGACCGCCTGGGCTTCCGGCTCCGGGTCCGGACGGGCGGCCGTCTCCACGGCGCGCGGATCGCCTTCCCGGAGGAAGTCACGAGCGCCGACGACGCCCGGCGCGTCCTGATCCGGATGCTCCAGGACGCGCGCGGCCGCGCCTGACGCCAGCCTCCCCGGCCATGGCTAAGCCCCAGGAGTCCTCGGCCACCCTCGCCCGCGCCGTGGCGCACCTGGAGAAGCGTGAGTGGCAGGCCGCCCACGAGATCGTCCAGGACGACAAGTCGGTGCTGGCGGCCTGGCTCCACGGGATCGTCCACACGCTCGAGGGCGACCTCGAGAACGCCCGCTACTGGTACCGGCGCGCGCGGCGAGAGTTCCACGGCCCGGAGGCCGTCGCGACGGAGATCGGGGAGGCTCGCCGCGCGCTGGACAGCGGCGCCCGGCCGGCCAGGGGGACGGCGTGACCGAGAACCGCATGCGGGCCCGCGCGGAGCGGGGCGAGGTGCAGATCGGCACCTGGATCACGATGATCCGGACGCCGGGGATCCTGACGCTCCTCCAGGCGGCGGGTCTCGACTTCGCGCGGGTCGACATGGAGCACGGCGCCTTCTCCATGGAGACGGTCGCCGACATGGCCGCGCTCGCCCGCGCGCTCGATTTCCCGCTCGTGGTCCGCCCACCCGAGGGCAGCCGGGAGTGGATCACGCGGCTTCTCGACGCCGGCGTGCCGAACCTCCACGTGCCCCAGGTCGACACGCCCGAGCAGGCGGTCCGGGTGGCGCGGGCGGCGCGCTACGCGCCTCTCGGCGAGCGCGGCATGTACGGCTTCGGCCCGCACACCGGGTACCGGGCGACGCCGGTCACCGAGCACATGGCGTCGACCAACGCGCAGGTGCACGTGACGGTGATGCTGGAATCGCGCCAGGCCTTCGAGCGTCTCGACGAGATCGCGGCCGTCCCGGGCGTCGACGCGCTCACGCTCGGACCGTCGGACCTCGCTCAGGACCTGGGAGTCCTCGGCACGCCCGCCCAGCACGCTGTGATCGACGAGCATCGCCAGCGGCTCGTGGCCGCCGCCCGGCGCCACGGCAAGGGCGTGGCGATGCTGACCGACAGCGTGGAGGGCGTGCGCCAGATGATCGCCCTCGGCGCGACCCTGGTGAACTACGCGTCGGACGCGGCGGTCCTCCGGTCGGGCTATGCGTCCGTCGTCGCCGCCATCCGGCGGCCCCGCTGAGCGCCCCGCCGCAACGCGGCACCGGCGGCGAGGCCGCCCGTCACGGGCCCTCCGGTCGCCGATACGGGAGGGGGACGTACTCGACCGACGGTCCGTGCGACGCCGCGATCAGCGGGGCTGCCAGGCCCGCCACCGCTCGGCCAGGCGCTCGGCCGTCGGCACGCCGGCAATGCCCGACGCCTCGACGGTGAGCGCGCCTGCAACGGCGGCGTACGACGCGGCTTCGAAGACGTCTCCGGTCGCGTTGTAGCGCACGAGGAACGCGGCGGCGAAGACGTCCCCCGCCCCCGTCGGCTCCACCTCCGTCGCGGGGGCGGCGGGAATCGTGTGCCGCTCCCCGTTGACGAAGAGGATCGCGCCTTTCTCGGCGAAGGTCAGGGCCCCCAGCGGGACTTCCTGGTACAGGGCCAGCGCCTGTTTCTCCCAGCCCGCCACGTCGTCGACCGAGAGGAAGAGCGCCTGAGCGCGCGCGAGGATGGGCTCCGGGTCGGGCCAAGGCCGCATCTCCACGGTACCGCTCTGGTCCCAGACGCGGCACCATCCCTGGGCGCCGACGCCGACGGCGGCGTCCGGGAACGCGCGCGCGAGCTCCGGGGCGACCTCGTCCGCGACGGGACAGAGATACGCGAGACCGGCCTCCGCGAAATGGGCCGGCAGGTGCGACGGCTCGAGACGCGCGGCGCGCTCCCGGATCGTGAGGCGCCGCCCCTCGGGGCCGTACTCGAGGGCGAACCGCGTCGTCCCGGCCGCGGGCACCCCGACCACCTCGATCTCGGGCGGCAGCACCTCGAAGGGGAAATCCGGGCCGTAGCTCGTCAGGAGCCCGACGCGCAAGCCCTGCTGGTGGGCGAACAGGCCCGCGTAGAGCGCCGAGCCGCCGGGCCGGAGCCCGCCCGAGAGCTCGTCGACGGTGAGATGGCCCACGGCGACGAAATCCGGAGGCGCGCCCGCACGGCCGGAAGGCACACGTCACTCTAGGAGCCGGGCCGGAGAGTGTCAATCGCGCTCGCCCGCAACCGCGCTCCGGGCGCTCCGGTCGTGCGTGAACCCTGGGCGCTACCCGCCGCTGTTCGCCCCGGCGCCGCAGCGTGATCGTGCCCGCGGTCGTTCGGCTGATCGTCCCGTTGGTGGACGGGATCGGGACGTCGATGTCGAGGCCCATCGCGGGAACCCGGTCAAGGACGGGAAGGGCCGCCATCAGCTTCAAGCTGCGCCGACGTCCGCCCCCGTTGGCCGGAGCACGCGCGCGGGCCCGCCCAAACCTCTGGCGCCCGGTCGCGATCCGTCGTATGATCCCGCCAGCGTCGCACTAGATGCTGTGTCCGGCCGAACGTCCCAAAGGGGGGTTCGCATGGCGGACGAAGGTCCTCGAGACGATCGCGCGCTCCTGGTCGTGGCACGCGGGCAAGAGAGCCTGCTGGAAGCGCTTCGCGAGTTCGTCGCCGAGCTGGGGTGGGTCGACGTGATCGAGGACCGGCGGGGAGGCAGCTCCTTGCTCCCCCGGACGGAGCGCCCGGACCGGCCCTCGCTGGCCACGTAGCAGCCGCCCGGCCGCCGCGCCGTCAGCCAGCCGTCCGGCGCATCGCTCCCGGCGGAGGCCAGCACGCCCGGAGCCGGCGCAAGGACTCCCCGATGTCCGCGTCGAGGATCTCCGCGGACCGCGCGTCCTTGATCGCCCGGAACGGATCCGGCCCGGGCGCCATGATCTCCACGACGATCGCCCCGCCGTAGTCGATGCGTGCCAGAGCGTCCGCCACCGCCCCGAGATCGAGATGGCCGTGCCCGAGGCCGCGCCGCGTCGTGTCCGCGGCCTGGACGTGCCAGAGCCGCGGGCCGGCCGACCGGATCGACGCCGAGACGTCGGGCTCCTCGATGTTCGCGTGGAACAGGTCGAGCGTCATCCCCACCCAGGGCGATCCGACGGCGTCGAGATAGGCGAGGGCGTCGGCCACCGAGGTCACGAGGTAGCCTTCGTAGCGGTTCAGCGGCTCCACGGCGATGCCCACGCCGGCCCGCTCGGCCTCGCGAGCCGCCGCCTGCATGCCGGCCACGGACCACGCCCACTCGGCGTCGCGGGTGGCGATGGGCGCGAGACGGGGCTCGCCGGAGGCGAGCATCTGGACGATGGGAGCCCCGATGTCGGCCGCCATCCCGAGGCAGCGGCGCACGTAGTCGACGGCGACGCCCCGGATGCGCGCGTCGGGATGCGCGAGGTCCCGCTCGGTCGCCACCATGCAGGACGCCGTGAGCGCGACCGGAACGAGCCCGTGGTCCCGGAGCCAGCGACGAAGATCGGCCGGGCGCCACGTCTCCGGCTCGCCCGGGAGCTCCACCCCGTCGTAGCCAGCCGCGGCGATCCGGCCCAGGGTTTCCGGCAGCGGCGCGTCCCCGTAGATCCAGGCTGACACGCCGAAGCGCCCGCGGGCCAGCGGCGGGGTCACGAGGGCGGCCCGGACCGCGCGCTTCGTGGCAGGCGCCGGCCGTTCAGGTGGGCGACGATACGATCGTGCACTCGGCCGTTCGAGGCCACAATCGATGGCTCGTTCACATCGAAACGCTGGCCCGCGCCGCCGGTCACCCGGCCACCTGCCTCGCGGACGAGCAGCGCACCCGCCGCCACGTCCCACGGGTGCGCCCGCCTCTCCCAGTAGGCGTCAAGGCGGCCGGCGGCGACGTACGCGAGCGAGAAGCAGGCCCCGAACATGGCTACGCTTCGCACCTCCCTCCCCACGCGTGCCACGCGCGCGCGCATCTGCGCATCCCGCCAGAGCCCGGGATCATGCCAGAGCGACACGACGCAGCGTGCCATCTCTCCCGTGCGAGACACGTGCAGGCGCCGGCCGTTCAGCCAGGCGCCGCGGCCCCGCTCGGCGACGAACAGCTCCCGCAGCCGCGGGAACAGCATCACCCCCGTCTCGAGCCGTCCCCGCCGCTCCAGGGCGATGGACACTCCGAACGTCGGCAGGCCCGCCACGAAGGCGATGGTGCCGTCGAGCGGGTCGACGATCCATCGGCCATCCGGGCCGGTCGTGACCGTGCCGCTCTCCTCGCCGACGAAGCCGATCGCCGGAAACCGGCGGCCGAGAAGCCTCCGGATGAGCCGCTCGGACGCTCCATCCGCGCGCGTCACGGGATCACGTGGCCCCTTCAGCCGGACCGGGCCTGCCCGGCCGAACCATCGGTCCAGGATCCGACCGGCCGCGCGCGCCGCACCGATCGCCGCGCGGGTCTCCGGGCTCAGAGTCATCCGAGGAGGGGGCGCTTGATCGCGTGGAAGATCCGGTGCAAGAGCGCCACGTCTCCCCTGGCGTCCTCCGGCGTCGTGATCGGACGAGCCCCCGTCCCGACGCACTCGGCAAAGTGGAGCAGCTCCTCCTTGAACGCCTCGTTCATGGACGCCGTCACGCGCTTCTCGACGGCCTTCCCCTCCTCCATGGACTCCACGACGATCCCGGTGGGCATGTTCCGGAAGAACGGCGACGGAAACGTGAGCTTGATCCGGCCAGCCTTCGCGTAGTAGGCAACCGTCTCCTGGTAGTTGGCAAGGTCCGGCAGGTAGTGAAGCGCGAGGGTGGCACGGACCCCCGAGGGGTAGCGCAGAACGGTCAGCATGCTCTCGCCACCGGCCCACACGTCGGTGAACAGCACCTCGGCAGGGTCCCCCGAGAGCCCACGGAGCACGTTGATGTCGTGAACCAAGGTGGAGAGGAGGTTACCGGCGAAGACCCGCCGCTCGAGCGGCGTGAACTCACCGATCGCTTCCCGGATGAGCCGGTCCTGGTCCGCGCGCAGGCGATCTCGGGCTGGCGCCGGGACATCGGGAAATCGGTGAACATCGTGATGCCCGATCTGGTTGGCCTCGGAGGGATGGAGCACCGTGATCTCGATGGCCTGCAGATCATGCATGCTCCGGATCAGTGGGGCAGCGTGGCGGTAGGCGGGGTCGTACCGCTTCATGTACGCGACCATGCAGACCGTGCCCCCCGCCCGGTGCGCGGCCAGGATCTCGTCCGCCTCGCCCGTGGTGAAGCACATGGGCTTCTCGGTCAGCACATGCTTGCCGGCGCGAAGAGCATCGACCACGACCTGACCGTGCGAGTCCGGGCTCGCGACGAGCACGGCGTCGAGCGGCTCCCGCAGGAGATCCCGGTAGTCGGTGAAGCGACGGGGCACTCCGTACTGCTCGCCAACGTAACGCAGCGCACCCGGAGACACGTCGCAGAGCGCCGCCAGGTCGAAGCGCTCGTGGAGCTCTCGGAGATGGGGGAGGTGCATCACCTGCGCGATCAGCCCGCAGCCGACGACGCCGATACGGATCCGAGGCACGCTCTCTCCTCGTCTGCCGGCCCTGACCCATGCAGTCAGTCGCCGCCAGCGCACGCAAGTTGACGGGACACGCGGAAGCAATCTAGCATGCGCCCGACGCGGCCGTGGGCCTCCGGGCCCGGGCCAAGGAGGAACGGCAATGGCCACCCAGCGGCTGACCATGGCGCAAGCGCTGGTCCGCTTCCTGTGCGCCCAGCGCACCGAGGCGGACGGTGGCGAGGCGCCGCTCTTCGCGGGCGTGTGGGCGATCTTCGGCCACGGCAACGTGGCCGGCCTCGGCGAGGCGCTCCAGGCCGTCTCTGACCGGCTGCCGACGCTCCGGGCTCACAACGAGCAGGCGATGGCCCACGCGGCCATCGCCTTCGCCAAGGCGAGCGCCCGGCGCCGCATGATGGCGTGCACCACCTCGATCGGCCCGGGCGCCACGAACATGGTCACCGCGGCTGCCGTCGCCCACGTCAACCGTCTGCCCCTTCTGCTTCTGCCCGGAGACGTGTTCGCGACCCGCGGGCCGGACCCGGTCCTCCAGCAGGTCGAGGACTTCGGCGACCCGACGGTCTCCGCAAACGACTGCTTCCGGCCGGTCTCCCGGTACTGGGACCGGATCACCCGGCCGGAGCAGCTCCTGCAGAGCTTGCCGGCGGCCATCGCGGTCCTCACGGACCCCGCGGCGTGCGGGCCCGTGACCCTCGCCCTGCCCCAGGACGTTCAGGCGGAGGCCTGGGAGTACCCCGACCGCTTCTTCGAGCCGCGTGTCCACCGGGTCCGCCGGCCGGGACCCGATCCGGGCGAGCTCGCCGCGGCGGCCGACCGCCTCCGGCGCGCGCAGAAGCCGCTGGTCGTCGCCGGGGGCGGGGTCCACTACTCGCTGGCCGACGGCGCGCTCCGGGCCTTCGCCGAGCGTCACGGCGTGCCCGTCGCGGAGACCCAGGCCGGAAAGGGGGCCCTGCCCTGGGACCATCCGGCCAACGTGGGCCCGGTCGGCGTGACGGGGGCGACCGCGGCCAACGCGCTCGCGGCCGAGGCCGACGTCGTCCTGGCCGTCGGGACCCGCCTCGGCGACTTCACCACCGGGTCGCGCGCGCTGTTCCGGGCGCCCGGTCTCGCCCTGCTGGCCCTGAACGTCGCGGCGCACGACGCCGGGAAGCACGAGGCCCAGCCGCTCCTCGCCGACGCCCGGCGCGGCCTGGAGGAGCTGTCGGTCGCGCTCGGGCCGTGGCGCGCGCCGGCCGCATGGACGGCAACCGCGGTACGGCTGGCCGCCGAGTGGACGCGTCTCGTCGACCTCGCGACGACGGCCGGTCAGGACGTTCCGCCCACCGAGGCCCAGGTGATCGGCGCGGTCAACCGGGCCGCGGGCCCGCGCGACGTGGTCGTCTGCGCCGCGGGCGGGCTCCCCGGCGAGCTCCACCGCCTCTGGCGAACGCGGGACCCTCGCGGCTACCACCTCGAGTACGGCTACTCGTGCATGGGATACGAGATCGCGGGGGGCCTCGGGGCGAAGCTGGCGCTCCCGGACCGCGAGGTCTTCGTCATGGTCGGCGACGGCAGCTACCTCATGATGAACTCGGAGATCGCCACCTCGGTCGCGATGCGAAAGAAGCTCGTGATCGTGCTCCTCGACAACCACGGCTTCGGCTGCATCAACCGTCTTCAGCAGGCCTGCGGTGGCGCGCCGTTCAACAACCTGCTCGGTCCCGACGCCCCGGCGGTGGACTTTGCCGCGCACGCGCGGAGCCTGGGCGCCCATGCCGAGCAGGTCAAGACGGTCGCCGACCTCGAGGGAGCGCTCGAGCGCGCCTTGCTTCGCGACCGCACGGCGGTGGTCGTCATCGAGACCGATCCGGCCCGTCCCTTCCCGGGCGGCGGCGCCTGGTGGGACGTTCCGGTGCCGGAGGTCTCGGCCCGCCCGGAGGTCCGCGCCGCGCGCGAGGGATACGAGGCGGCGCGCCGGCAGCCGCGTGCGGGAGGCTAGCGTGACCATCCGTATCGGCGTCAACCCCATCGGCTGGACCAATGACGACCTCGAGACGCTCGGCGACGACACCCCGCTGGAGGTATGCCTCGCCGAGGCGCGTCTGGCCGGTTACGCGGGAATCGAGCTCGGTCGGAAGTTTCCCCGGCGCCCGGCCGAGCTTCGGGCCGTGCTCCAGCAGCACGGGCTCGAGCTCGTGTCGGGATGGTACGGCTCCCACCTCCTCCGGCGCTCGGCCACGGAGGAGATCGCCGCGATGCAGGCGCATGCGAGCCTTCTGGCCGCGCTGGGCGCGACGGCCGTCGTGTTCGCCGAGGAAACGGGCAGCGTCCACGGGCGGCTCGGCGTACCGCTGTCCACGCGCCCCCGGATCGCCGAGGGGGACTGGCCGCGCTTCGGCGAGGCGCTGACCGAGGTCGCCGAGCACCTCCGCGGGCGCGGGATGCGCCTCGCGTACCACCACCACATGGGGACCGTCGTCGAGACGGAGGCCGAGATCGACCGCCTGATGGGCGCGACCGGGCCGGCCGTGGGGCTCCTCCTGGATACCGGGCATCTCACCTACGCGGGGGGCGACGTGGAGCGCGTCGCGCGCCGCCACGGAGATCGGATCGTCCACGTCCACTGCAAGGACGTCAGGCCGCCGGTGCTGGAGGACGCGCGCCGGCGCGACCGGAGCTTCCTCGACGCGGTGGTCGACGGGGTGTTCACGGTGCCCGGCGACGGCTGCGTCGACTACCGGGCGCTACTCGGAGCCCTGGACGACGCCGGCTACGCGGGCTGGCTCGTCGTCGAGGCGGAGCAGGATCCGGTCAAGGCCCACCCACTCACCTACGCCCGAATGGGGTTCGCCCACCTGAGCCGGCTCCTCGCCGACCTCAGGATGTAGCGCTGATCCTCCCGCGGGCTGACGAGCGCCCGCGGGACCTGCCGAACGGGGCCGGCTACACCGCGCCGGTACGGCGGAGCGATCGCGTCGTCCCGTAACCGGCCGTGCTACACTGAACCCGTGTAGCACGGGAGGTGCAGGGTGGCGAACCTGACCATCACGGTCGACGACCAAGTCCTCAAGAAGGCACGGCTGCGCGCCCTGGAGCAGGGCACGTCGGTGAACGCCCTCTTGCGAGAGTATCTCAGCCGCTTCGCGGGCGCCGCCTCCTCGCACGGGGAGGCCGTGGAAGGGCTGATCCAGCTCGCCAAGACGGCTCGGGCCGGGCGGGGCCGGCGGAGCTGGACGCGCGATGAGCTTCACGAGCGATGAGAGCGTTCTTCGACACGAACGTCCTCGTCTACGTGTTCGACCGGGACTCGCCGGACCGGTCGCGGAGAGCCCACGAGCTCATGCGGGAGCACGTGGCATCAGGTGGCCTGCTGCTGAGCACCCAGGTTCTCCAGGAGTTCTACGTGACCGTCACGCGGAAGCTCGCGAGACCGCTTCCCGAGGAGACGGCCCTCGTCGCGGTGCGGCGCCTGGCGAGCTTGCCGACGGTTCAGGTAGACAGCCGGCTGGTGCTGGAGGCGGCGAGCAGGAGCCGGGAACTGCAGCTGTCCTTCTGGGACGCCTTGATCGTCCAGGCGGCGATCGAGGGCGGCGCCTCCCACCTGCTGTCAGAGGATCTCCAGCACGGGCGCCGCATCGACGGACTGACGATCCAGAATCCCTTCCGCACGCCCTGAAGCAACCGGCCGGGTGTTGGCTCAGACGGCGCCGGTGCGGCGAAGCGTGGCGATCTCGTCGTCCCGGTAGCCGAGCTCCCGGAGGATCTCCTCGGTGTGCTCGCCGCGCTCGGGCGCGGCCGAGCGTATGGTCGGCGGCGTCCGCTCGAGGTTCACGCCGTGGCCCACCAGCCGGATCGGGCCGAGGGCCTTGCTCACCACGGGCCGCTCGACGGGGAGGGTCCGCGCCTGGGGGTCCTCGAAGGCCTGCCGCACGTCGAGGATCGGCCCCGCCGGCACGCCGGCCTCGTCGAAGCGCGCCTGCCACTCCGCGCGGTCGCGCGTGACGAGCCGGCGCTCCAGCTCCTCGGTCATCTCCTCGCGGTGCCCGCGGCGCAGGTCGCTCGTGGTGAACCGGGGGTCGTCGATCAGCTCCGGGGCGTCGAGCGCGCGGCAGAGCCGCTGGTAGAGCCGATTGTTGGCGGCCTGGATGATCACGGCGCCGTCCCGGCAGCGGAACACGCCCGTCGGGACCCCGACCGGGTGGTAGTTGCCGGCCTGCCCCGGCACCTCGCCGCCGATGAGCCAGCGCGCGGCCTGGAGGTCCATCAGCCGGATCATCGCTTGGAGCAGGGACGTGTGCACCCACTGGCCCCGGCCCGAGCGCTCGCGCTCGAGCAGCGCGACCATCACGCCGTGGGCGGCCATCAAGCCGGCGGTGAGGTCCGCGATCGGGAGCCCCGCCCGGAGAGGCCCCTGACCGGGGAACCCGTTCACGGTCATGAAGCCCGAGAGCCCCTGGGCGATCTGATCGAGCCCCGCCAGGTCGGCGTAGGGTCCGGTCTGGCCGAACCCGGAGATGCTCACGTAGACGAGCCGCGGGTTGAGCTTGGACAGCGTGTCGTAGTCGATCCCGAGCCGGTGCTTCACGCCGGGCCGGAAGTTCTCGGCGAAGACGTCGGCCTGGCGCACGAGCCGGTAGAGCACCTCGCGGCCCGCCTCAGACTTGAGATTGAGGGTGAGGCCGCGCTTGTTCGGGTGGAGATTCTGGAAGTCGAAGCCGTGGCGGCCGCCGACGTCGTCGTCCTGCTCCTCGGGCAGCTCCACCTTGATGACCTGGGCGCCGAACTCCGAGAGCTGCCGGATGCAGGTGGGCCCCGTCCGGGCGCGGCAGAGGTCGACGACGCGGATGTGGGACAGCGGCATTCTCCCCTCCTCGGGGTCAGGGCACGACGGTGACGCCGTGGTCCTCGAAGGCCACCCACACCGAGGTCCCGGCAGGCGTCGGGCGCGTTACGGCGCGGTCGACCACGAACAGCTCTCCGACCGACGTGGAAACAGTGTACTCCATGTGCGTGCCGAGGTACGCCGCCTTGGCGATGCGCCCCTCGAGCGCCGGTCCACCGGGCGGCGCCGGCGAGAGGACGAGCGACTCCGGGCGGATCGCGATCTTCACGGGCCCGGGCGCCGCCCCGCGATGCGGCAGGAGGAGCTCGATCCCGCCGACTCGCACCTGCCCCGCGACCCCGTTCCGCGTCGTGAGCTCGGCGTCGACGAGATTCGAGTCGCCGACGAAGTCCGCCACGAAGAGGCTCACCGGCGCCTCGTAGAGCTCCCGTGGCGTCCCGCTCTGGGCGATCGCGGCCTGGTCCATCACGATGATGCGATCGGACACGGCGAGCGCCTCCTGCTGGTCGTGCGTCACGTAGGCCACGGTCAGCCCGAGCCGCTGCTGGAGCTCGCGGATGTCCTCGCGCACCCGGCGCCGCAGCTTGGCGTCGAGGTTCGAGAGCGGCTCGTCGAAGCAGAGCACCTCGGGCTCCAGCACGAGAGCCCGGGCGACCGCGACCCGCTGCTGCTGCCCGCCCGAGAGCTCCGAGGGCAGGCGCGCGTCGAGGCCCTGCAGGCCCACCAGGGCCAGCTTCTCCCGCGCCTGCTCGTGGGCGCGGCTCCGGGGCGCGCCCGTGACGAGCGGACCGTAGGACACGTTCTCGAGCACGGTCATGTGCGGGAACAGGGCGTAGGACTGGAACACCATGCTCACGTTCCGGTCGGTCGCCGGCCGGCGCGTCACGTCACGCCCGCCTATCAGGACCTGCCCCTCGCTGGCCAGCTCGAGCCCCGCGATGAGGCGCAGCGTCGTCGTCTTGCCGCAGCCCGAGGGGCCGAGGAGCGTGACGAGCGTCGACCGCTCGATCACGAACGACACCTGGTTGACGGCGACGACATCCCCGTAGCGCTTCGTGACGCCACGGAACTCGACCGCCGCGGGCTGCCCGGCGTCCTGTCTGGCCATCATTCTCCGCCTATCCGCCCGCCGTCTGGAGGCTGAGGTCGGCGGGCGCCCGCCGCCCAAGCCGACGCTCGCCGACGAGCCACTGGATGAGAAGGATCGCCGCCAGCATCACGACGATCAGGACCGACGAGTAGGCGATGGCCAGGCCGAACTCCCCCGCCTCGACCCGGCCGACGATGTATGCGGTCGCGAGGTTGTACCGGGCGCTGACCAGGAAGATCACCGCGCTCACCGCGGTCATCGCGCGGACGAAGCTGTACACCAGCGCGGCCACGATCGCCGGGCGGAGGAGCGGCAGCACGACGCGCCGCATCGTCGTGCCGGTGCGCGCGCCCAGCGTGAGCGACGCCTCGTCGAGACTCCGGTCGATCTGCGAGAGGGACGCGATGCCGGCCCGCACGCCGACCGGCATGTTGCGGAACACGAAGCAGAGGACGAGGATCGCGCCCGTCCCGGTGAGCTCGATGGGCGGCACGTTGAACGCCAGGATGTAGGCGATGCCGATCACCGTCCCCGGAATGGCGAAGGAGAGCATCGTCCCGAACTCGAACAGGTCTCGCCCCGCGAACCGCTGCCGCGCAAGCAGGTACGCCGTGAGCACCCCGACCGCCGCGGTGATGGGTGCCGCGATCGCCGCGATCTGGATGGTCGTCCAGAAGGAATCCCAGGCCGATCCCGTGAAGTGGAGGCCGCCCGCGGCGGCGCGCTCGACGCTGAAGCCCGTCAGGAAATGCTGGAGGGTGGGCGTGTAGTCGCGGCCCATGGCCCGCACGAAGCCTCCGACGAGGATCACGGCGTAGATCACCACCGCCAGCACCGCCCACGGCAGGGCGAGCGCATAGCAGCCCCAGCGGAGTGGCGCGGGCAACGGCGTGGGAAGCCCCGAGTCGCCCTTCCCGGTGACCGTGGTGTAGACCCGCCGGCCGAGCCACCGCTGCTGCGCGTAGAACGCCCCCAGCGTGAACACGAGGAGGATGAGCGCGAGCACGGCCGCCCGGCCCTGGTCGTGAGCCGCGCCGACCACGGCGAAGAAGATCTGGATCGAGAGGACCTCGTAGTTCCCCGACAGCACGAGGGGGTTGCCGAAATCGGCCATGCTCTCGACGAATCCCAAGAGGAACGCGTTCGCGACCCCGGGCCGGAGGAGCGGCCACGTCACCGTCCGGAACGTCGTCCAGCGACTGGCCCGGAGCGTCTGCGCCGCCTCCTCGAGCGATGGGCTGATCCCCTGCACGACGCCGATCAGCACCAGGAACGCGATCGGGGCGAACGCGAGGAGCTGGGCGATCAGGACCCCGGGCAGCCCGTAGAGCCACCGCGTCCGCGGGAAGCCGAACCAGTCCGACAGGAGGGTCGTGACCGCCCCCGAGCGGCCGAAGAGGAGGATCAGCGCGAGGCCGATCACGAACGGAGGCGTGATGATCGGCAGGACGGACAGGGCCCGCAGGAGGGGCTTCGCCGGGAACCCGGTCCGGGTGGCGATCAGGGCGAAGGCGAGGCCCAGGATCGTCGTCCCGGCCCCCACCAGGATCGCGAGGAACAGCGTGTTCCAGGCCACGCCGCACCGGAGCGGCCCGCGCAGGCAGTCCAGGCCCCAGACGGAGCGGGCCGAGAGCTTGGCGAAGAAGACGGATGGCGCGAGCGCGCCGGCCTCGTCGCGCACGGCGCTGGCGAGCACCGTGAGCACCGGCCAGAAGACGAAGACGGTCACGAGCGCGACGACGAGGCCGATGGCGCTCGCGAGGAATGCGTCACCCTTCATGAAGCCCCGCGCCGCCAGACCGTGACAGAGGAGCATGAGGCACGCCAGGCCCAGGAGGAAGGCGCCCGTCCCGAAGCCGGCCTGCCGGGGCCCCGGCCCGCCGAGCAGGTTCGTGAGCCACCCGGCCGCCCAGCCCCGATGGTCGATGGCCAACCCCTGGAGAGCGATCCACACGAGGGCGCCGGCCCCCGCCAGGACCAGCGCCGTCGCGACGCGAGGGTCTTCCTTCGGGCGTCGCCAGACCAGCAACGGCAAGAGGAGCGGGAGCGCGGCCGGAAGGAGCCAGACCCGGCCGTGGAGAAGCCCCTGAAGGAGGGCCGGCGCCGTGGCGGCGTCCGGATAGCGCCCGAGCCAGCGCAGATCCAGCCAGCCGTCGCCGGGAAGGACGTACCAGGGCAGGACGGCGAAGGCCAGCCAGGCGACGCCCAGCCAGCCCGCCGTCGCGCGCGTCATGCCGGCCGGGAAGGGGCGCGGTCGATGAGAATGGGGGTCCCCGCCCGCCGCTCCGGCCGCCAGCCGAGCGGGGACCCCGCCGGCCTCACTTCGGAAGCGCCTTCACCTCCGTGTCCCACTTCGAGAGCAGGCGCTTGCGCTCGGCCGAGGAGCCGTACTTCGCGAAGTCGTAGTTGATCAGCTTGATCTGGGTGAACTTCGGCGCCTGGGCGGGGATCGGCGCGCTCTTGTTCGACGGCACCTGATACGCCTTCGCGCCAGCGCCGAGCGCCTGCGCCTCGGGGGTGAGCGCCCAGTCGTACCACTTCTTGGCGTTCTCGGGGTTCGGCCCGCCCTTGATGATGCTCTGCGAGCCGATCTCGTAGCCGGTGCCCTCGCACGGCGCCACGACCTTCACCGGACGACCCTGGACGGCAAACGTCACGATGTCGTGCATGAACGTGATGCCGATCAGCGTCTCGCCCTGGGCCATGGCCTGGGCCGGCGCCGCGCCCGACTTCGTGTACTGGTTCACGTTCTTGTGGAGCTTCTTCAGGTAGTCGAAGCCCTTGTCCTCGCCCATGATCTGCACCATCGTCGCGAGGAGCGTGTACGCGGTGCCGGAGGAGTTCGGGTCAGCCACCTGGACCTCGTCCTTGAACCGCGGGTCGAGGAGGTCCGCCCAGCACTTGGGCTCGGGCAGCCCCTTCTTCGCGAGCAGCTCCGTGTTGAAGCCGAACCCGAGGGCGCCGGCGTAGACCCCGACGGTCCGGAACTTCGCCTGCTCGCCCTGACGCACGGCCCACTCCTGGAGCTCCCCGAGCTTCGGCGACTTGTACTCGACGGTCAGACCCTCTTCCGCCGCCTGGAGGTGCGGGTCGCCGGTCCCGCCCCACCAGATGTCGCCCTTCGGGTTCGCGGCCTCGGCCTTGATCTGGGCGTAGTTCTCCCCGGAGCTCTTCCGGGTCATGCTGACCTTGATGCCGGTGGCCCGCTCGAACGCGGTCACCATCGCCCGGCACCACTCCTCCTGCGGCGTGCAGTAGAGCACCAGCTGCCCCTGGGCGTCGGCCGGGATGGTCCCGGCCAGCAGGACCAGCAGGGCGACGAGGACGGGGGCGAGGGTACGGCAGGCGGCCTGGACTCGCATCGTTTCCTCCCTAGTATCGGGGGTCCGGATCGTGGGCACGGCTCGCTCGGCCGGGCAGGGCGAGCCCCTGGGTGCCGGCGTAACGGAACTGTAGCAAATGATCGGCCCCGCGTCCCGGGTGATCCCGCCACGCGGCCGGGCCTCGGGACGCTCGCCGGTGAGGCTGGGCGGCGCTCATTCCGCCGCGTACACCTGGAGCTTGGCCGCCGGGATCCGGACCGCCACCGGCCCGGCCGGGGTGGGCTCCGCGGCGTCCACCATGACCATCTCGTCGCCGACGCGCACGTAGTGCCGGTAGACGGAGCCGAGGAACAGATGCTCCTCGAGGGCCCCCCGCAGGACGGCGTCGCCAGGACCGGCCGCCGCTCCGGCGGCGAGGAGCACGGCATCGGTCGCCTTGAAGATCACCGTCGCCGCCCCGCGCACGGCCCCGGCGTACGGCAGACGCTGCCCCTCGACGGAGAGCGCCCCCGCCTCGGCCGTCGCGGAGAGCTGGTTGGAGACCCCGAGGAACTCCGCGGCGAAGGCACTGCCCGGCCGGAAGTAGATCTCCTGCGGGCTCCCGGCCTGGACAATCCGCCCGGCGTTCATGAGGACGACCGTGTCGGCGATCGCCAGCGCCTCCTCCTGGTCGTGAGTGACATAGATGGCGGTGATGCCGACGGTCCGCTGGAGCCGGCGCACCTCGACCCGGAGCCGCTGGCGGACCTTGGCATCGAGGTTCGAGAGGGGCTCATCCATGAGGAGGACCCGCGGCTCCACCACGAGGGCGCGCGCGAGCGCCACCCGCTGCTGCTGCCCGCCGGACAGCTGGCCCGGCTTCCGGTCCATGACGCCGGTGAGCTGGCCGATCTCCACCATGTTCAGGACCCGCGCCACCCGCTCGCGAATCTCGGCGGCGGGAAGCTTGCGGAGCCGGAGCCCGTAGGCCACGTTCTCGAAGACCGTCATGTGCGGCCACAGCGCGTAGTTCTGGAACACCATGGCCGTGCCGCGCGCCTGTGGCTCGAGCGCCGTCACATCGTCGCCGCCGAAGCGAATCTGGCCAGCGTCGACACCGACGAACCCGGCGAGGCTCCGGAGCAGCGTGGTCTTGCCGCACCCGGACGGCCCGAGGATGGCCGTCAGCCCGCCCGCCGGGAACGCGAGGCTCACGCCATCGAGCGCGGCCACCCGACCGTAGCGCTTGACGAGGCCCTCGACGCGGACCTCGACGCCGCGCATGCGGGCGGATCCCCGGGGGGCGGCCACCGTCTCCGGTCCGACGCTCATCAGAGCCTCCCGAACATCGACAGGTACTCCGACTTCATGTACCGCTCGAGGAGAATCAGGAGGAGGATGCCCGGCAGCATCAGGATGAGCGCCGCGATCGAGGCCACCTGGAGCTCGTAGCCCACCGACGTCCGGTACATGTAGACCGGGAGCGTCAGGATGAACGGGCTTCCCACGAGGAGCGTCCCGGTGAACTCGTCCAGGGAGTAGAGAAATACCAAGAGCGTGCTCGCGACCAGCCCCGGCGTCGCGAGCGGCAGCGCGATGGTGAAGAACGTCCAGAGGCGCGAGGCCCCGAGGTTCCACGCCGCCTCCTCGAGGCTCTCGGGGATCGATCGGAAGACGGCGGTCATGGTCCAGACGGCGAACACGAGCGCGCCCACCATGTGGATCAGGACCACCCCGGACAGCTTCGCGGCCAGGTTCGCCCGGTAGAGGAGCGTCGTGGCGTTCACGAAGACCGGCAGCTGCGGGAAGGCGTGCGGCAAGAGGAACACGAGCAGGATCGCAGCCTTGAAGGGGACGGGGTAGCGCGCCAGGAGGTAGGCCAGCGGCACGGTCAGGACGAGCGTCAGGACCGTCACGATGACGGCGATCAGGAACCCGGACTGAAGCGCCCGCAGGAGGTCTCCTTCCAGCACCTTCCGCCAGTAGAACAGGCCCCACTCCTGCGGGAGGGCGTGCGGCCAGAACCAGCGCCGTGCGAAGGACCAGATCACGAGGCTCGAGAGCGGCGCCAGGATGACGACCCCCGCGACGACGCCGATGGCCATGCGCACCGTCGCCCGGAGGAGCGTGCGCCGCTCGAGCGCCGTCCCCGACATCAGCGTGGCATCCCGGTCACGCCGAGGTACGGGCGCCCGCCGCGGGACCCGGGCGCCGCCGGGTCCGTCGAGCGGGGGCTCACGCCGGCCTCCTCGTGATCGTGCGGAGGTAGTAGCCGGCGACGCCCATCGCGAACAGGTAGGACACCATGCCCAACGCGTTGGCAGTGCCCAGGTCGTCCTGGTAGTTGATCCGGTAGTACACGTCGACCATGAGCATCTGCGGCTGCTCCCCGCCCCCGATCATGAGGGGAACCGAGAACGCGGCCAGGCTCGCGGTGAACATGAAGGCCGAGGCCACGACGAGCGACGGAGCCGCCATCGGCAACAGGATGTCCGTGATCTGGCGTAGCGTCGACGCGCCGACATTGCGCGCGGCCTCGAGGTACGCCTCGTCGACGGCCCGGTAGGCCCCGAGCACGAGCAACACGGCGAGCGCCATGTTCTTCCACATCAGCGACACGACGATGCCCGCCCACGTGAAGGCGATCGAGGGCGGGTCGGCCAGATCGACGAGCCCGCCCTGGGCCAGGGCGGAGTTGAGCGTCCCCCGAGGCGCAAGGAGGACTCGCATCCCGTGGCCCACCACCACGAACGGGACGAAGAGCGGCACCTTGAACAGGAACTCGACCGTCCGGTGCCCCACGATCCTGAGGTACCCGCAGAGCAGCACGGCGATGCCGATCGTCAGCACCAGGCTCACCCCCGAGATCCAGAGGGTGTAGAGCACGTCCCAGCGGTAGAGCCGCCACACGAGGGCGTAGTTCCTGAGGGTCCACTGCCCGTCCTTGAGGAACGAGAGGTGGGCCGACGAGAGAAAGGGGATGAAGAACAGCCAGACGACGATCGCCAGCGGCGGCGCCGCGATCGCCAAGCTGGCCAGACGAAGGGACGGCCGCACGGCGCGCCGCTACCCCATGTCCGGCGTCACGCGCCGGGGCGCGCCGGCAGCAGCCCGGCCAGGGTCAGGAGCCCGGCCGGGCCGCTCCGCGTCACGCGTGAAGACCTCGACGAGCCGACGGGCTAGTTCTCCTCGTACGTGGTCATCAGGTCCTTGAAGTACTGCCCCTGAGGGAACGACAGCCCGTTCTTCTGGAGCGCGTCCGGCGGGACGTCCTGGAACAGGAGCGCCTTCGCCTTGTCGGAGACGTGCGGCAGGACGTGCTGCCCGTCGATGCCCGGGTACCAGCCGTTCCGCTCCACGATCACCTTTGCCTGCATCTCGGGCGACGTGATGAACTCCACGTACTTCCGCGCCGCATCCGCGTTGGCGGCGTTCGTGGGCACGACCAGGTACATCGGCTGCCCGGGGAAGCCGGGCGAGATCAGCTTCATGCGGATCTTGGGGTCCATCCGGCCCTGGTTCTTCATGTCCACGAGCATGTCCACCCAGACCGGGCCCATCCAGATCTCGCCGCGGTTCAGGCGGTCGAGCGTGTCGTTGTTGCCGGTGGTCAGGGTGACGGGGAGGCTCTTCAGCTCCTTGATCGCGGCAGGCCACGCCGCCTGCGTGTCCTTGGCGTAGGGGCCCTTCGTGTACTTCTCGTCGCCGCCGGCCTTCCAGTAGACCCAGCCGGTCGTGAAGGCGACGCCGCTCATCCCGCCCTTCACGCCGTTGTAGCCGAACTTCTTCGGGTTCGCCTTGATCCACGTGACGAGCTCGTCGAAGTTGTTCGGCGGGCTCTTCACGAACTCGGGGTTGTACGCGAGCACGACCTGGCTGTGGAACATCGGCATCACATAGCCGTCGACGTTGAAGCCCAGCGCGTTCTTGCCGTCGGCCGCCGTCATCAGCTTGGACGTCGAGATCTCGGGGGTGTACTTGGCGACCAGCCCGTTCTGGACGAGATCCGGCATCACGATCTGGTGGACGATGGCCACGTCGACGTCCCACTTGGCAACGCCCGCGTCCTTCTGGCTCTTGATCTTGTTGACGATCGCGCGGCTCCCCGGCTCGCCGGGGCCGGTGCCCACGGCGTTGATCTTGATGCCGGGGTTTCGCTTCTCGAACTCGGGGGCGAAGACGGTGCGCTGGAGATCGTGCATGTTCGTGTCACCGGCCGTGACCACGTTCAGCGTGACCTGGGCCGAGGCCGGGCCGGCCCCGCCCAGGATCAGCGCGGCCAGGACCGCGCCGACGAGGCTCGCGCACAGGACGAGACGCATGCGCATGGGAAACCCTCCTTGATGTGGTGAGACCACGCGGCGCCCTCGGGCGCCGACCCTAGCCTATGCCAAGGCGCCCTCTCCGGGTGTGACGATGCTATGACAGGGCGGCGGGGCGATCAAGGCCGCGACGGCAGGGCCCGCCAGGGCGGATCGCCCGCACGCCGAAAGGCGAGCATGAAGGCCTCGCAAACGGTCGGCTCGCCCGCTGCGCCCGTCTCAGGGCTCACGCAGGTGGACGCTTGAACTCGGACGAGCTCCTTCCCGGAATCCGATCCTGGACTCCTCGATAGAGAGGAGCGATGCCCCGGTTTCGCATCTCAGCGATCCATCTCTCGGGCTCTCTTGCGCCAACGCAGAACAGGTACACAGGATTCACAGGGCTGTCGTTGGTCGTGCAGTAGATCATTCTGAAGCCGAAACCCCGGAACAGCTCATCCATGGCAAACGGGGAGAACCGCCAATAGTCCCAGAAGGAGCCTTCCTCCCAGTGAAGTTCCTGCAAGAACGGGACGACAATGATCACGAGGTCACGGGACAACTCGCAGATATTCCTCATCGCGAGCCTCGCCTCGTAGATATGCTCCAGGGTCGTATGGTTGAATACGACGTCGTATCTCCTTTCAAGTTCTTTCGGCAGCTCCGCCGTCAGATCCAGGATGATCTGATTCTGATCAGCCGCGGTGCCCCGAGCCCCCCCATAGTTCGAGATCGCGTAGGATTTCCTGTTCGGGAAGTACTCGGCATACTTTCCCCCCTCCTTGTCTCTGTCCTCCCACGCGGACACGTTGATCACATCGCCCTTGACGAGAGGACCCCACTTCCTCAGCTCTCGATTGGACCAGTATCTCGGG
This sequence comes from uncultured Candidatus Rokubacteria bacterium, assembly GCA_963812945.1. Classification (GTDB taxonomy): domain Bacteria; phylum Methylomirabilota; class Methylomirabilia; order Rokubacteriales; family DASRDR01; genus DASRDR01. The sequence goes on from CAWEXD010000008.1 coordinate 3,249,943, forward strand.
TCCCACTCGGAATGAATCCGTCTAAGGATCCGGCCGCTAAGAGAATAGAAGAACAGGAATACCCAATCTAGCCTCGCCAGCACCCTTCGAAGTAGTCTCTTTGCGGAGCTCACGTGGCCTGCCTCGCTGATGTGCCTGGGCCCTCCGGCTGGATTGGGTCAAACGTCAAGCTGGGACCGCGCGACGGACCCGACGCCTACCCGCGTTAGGCCACCCTTCTTCGCTGGCCCGGCAGCATACGTCATCGCGACCAAGGGTACAAGCGGGCCGATCCTGGCGCTGCCAGCAGCGAAATGGGGAGTCCCCCGCTCCCGAGCCCGTTTCGGCGGGGTGGCGAGCCGGTCGAGCGAAACACCCGCCAGGACGTCGTTCGCAGCTGAAGCCGGCCGAGGGCCCATTCTGTGGGATCGTCCATGCGAGCCACAGCCAGATGATCGGACTGACGAGCCGCCAGCCAGTATGACCACGGACAAAAGTCGAACGTGGGGGATCTCGGGGGTGTATTTGGCGATCCGCCCCTTCTGGACGCGTCTCGCCAGTCCAGGCGGGATGCTCGCCACCCGGGCCGCAATCGGCCGGCCTGGCGTCGACCCCAGCTGAGGAGTGCGCGGATCATGCGCCTCCACGTGAGGGCAGCCTGCGGCCGGGTGTCTCGCCACAGGGCGGACCGTCAGACAGCACGAAGCGCTCGATCACGTCCCGAACTCCCTCTTCCTCCGCGGTCCCACACACGAAGTCCGCCCGGGCCCGGAGTCCCGCGGGCGCGCTCCGCATCGCGACGCCCAGGCCGGCCGCCTCGATCATCTCGACGTCGTTCCAGTTATCGCCGATCGCGATCGTCTCGGAGTGGTGGATCCCGAGCTCGTGGAGCATCGCATGGAGCGCAGAGCCCTTCGACACTCCGGGCGGCAGAATCTCGAGGTATACGGGTTCTGACTGCGCCGTATGGACAGGCAGCCTCGCGGCTCGCACGGACCCTTCAAGCGCCTCCACCCGCTCCGGCGCGCCGATGATCAGGATCTTGTGCGGATCGTCCTCGAGGATGGCGTCGAGGGACGGCACGACCTCGTACGTCAGGCCATCGTCGGCGGCGTAGGCGTCGGTGAGAGGGTGCCGCCGCTCGACGTAGACCCGGTCGGCGAGGTAGAGATGGGGTTGCATGGCCGGATCTCGTCTCACGAGAGCCAGTGCGGCCCGCGCCGCATCGCGCGGGAGACGCCGCTCGTAGAGCGTCCGCCCCGTCGTGAAGTCGAGCACCTGGCCGCCATTGTAGAGGATCGCCGGCGAATCGGCGCCCAGCCCCCGCACCCAGGGCTCCGCAGAGCGCCACATCCGGCCGGTCGCCACGCACACCCGCGCGCCCCGCGCGCGCGCACCCGCCACCGCCGCCCGTACTCCGGGCGTGATCCCGAGCTTCCGGGATCGGACCGTGCCGTCCAGGTCGACCACGACGAGACGATATCGAAGGAGGGCGGACACCGGCGCAGTCTTCCGCGTCAGCCTGTCCGATAGTACGCGCGATACCATTCGACGAAGCGCGCCACCCCTTCCTCCACGGTGATCTTGGGCCGATACCCGAAGTCCTCCGACAGGTCCGACAGTTCGGCCCGGGTCGCCGGCACGTCTCCCGCCTGCATGGGCAGCCAGTTCCTCGTCGTCGTCCGGCCCAGGCACGCCTCCAGCACCTCGATGTAGCGAAGGACCTTCACGGGGCGATCGTTGCCGATGTTGTACAGGCGGTACGGGGCGCTGCTGGAGCCCGGATCGGGCCGGTCTCCGGACCACGCGGCGTCGGGCGGCGCGGGCCGCGCGAGCACCCGGACGATGCCCTCGACGACGTCGTCGACGTACGTGAAGTCCCGCTCCATGTTCCCGTGGTTGAACACGTCGATCGGCCGGCCCTCGAGGATGGCCCGCGTGAAGAGGAACAGCGCCATGTCGGGCCGTCCCCAGGGACCGTACACCGTGAAGAACCGGAGCCCCGTGCAGGGGATCCCGTAGAGGTGCGCGTAGGCGTGCGCCATCAGCTCGTTGGCCTTCTTGGTTGCCGCGTAGAGGCTCAGCGGATGGTCGACGTTGTCGTGCACCGAGAAGGGGAGCCGTGTGTTCGCCCCGTACACCGAGCTGGAAGACGCGTAGACGAGATGCTCGACCCGGTGGCGCCGGCATTCCTCCAGGACATGGAGAAACCCAACGAGATTGGAGTCGACGTAGGCGTGCGGGTTGACGATGGAGTGGCGCACCCCGGCCTGCGCGGCGAGGTGCACGACCCGGCCCGGACGGTGCCGCCGGAACAGATCCGTCATCGCCTCCCGATCGCGGAGGTCGACCCGCTCGAACGCGAATGCCGGCTGGGGCAGGAGCTGGGCGAGGCGGGCTTCCTTGAGCGTCGGGTCGTAGTAGTCGTTCAGGTTGTCGAGGCCGACGACCGGATGGCCGTCGCTGAGAAGACGGCGAGCCACGTGGAAGCCGATGAATCCGGCCGCCCCGGTCACGAGGAGCGGCCGGCCCTGGGCGTCGCTCACGGGTAGGCCACACCGGCGTCGAGACTGATCATCCTGGTCATTGTAGGGCACCCGGTAGGGCACCCGAGACACTCGAGGCGCGCGGCCCCGGCGGAATTGACAGGCACCCAGCCAGATTGGCGTGGTTCGCGGGCTCGCCCGCAGAGGATCGCTCGGTCCGCCGACGTCACCACGGATCTCCGAACCGATCGCCGCATATGCGGTTTCCGGCCCGATTCCAGAACTCCCGCTGGCCCCCGATCAGCCGTTGGCATCTTCCTTGAAGGTCGCGGCCGGGTCCTAGTGACCAGGCGCGCCACAACCGAATAGGAACGCCTCTTTCCGAAAAGGCAAACCCGTCGTGAGGCGGGGACGCAAAGCCACGGGTCAGGGTCGAGCCCTGATAGCCGGGTTACCGAAGAAGAGGGGGGGCGGGTGCTCCTCCCGGGAAGGGCTTCCGGAGGGAGCATACCCATGTCTGCTCAGCTCCTCCCCTTCTGCCGCCGGAGTTCGGCCAGAACCCCGACGCTCCTGCTCGCCGTCCTGCTCTTCGCGCTCTGGCCGATTCGCACTGCCCTCGCCCAGCCGCCCGACGTCGTCGTCTCCAGTCTGACGCTGACTCCCGGGGCAGCGCGGGTCGGGGACCCTGTCACCGCCACTGTCACCGTCAGGAATCAGGGGAGCGGGGTTGCCGGGTCCTCGCTGGTCGGTCTTTACCTCGGGACCTCGAGCGGGGCGCCCCTGACGAGCGCGGTTCCCCTCGGTTCGCTCGCCGTGGCCGACCTGGCTCCGGGCGCCGCGCAGCAACTCTCGGTGTCCTTCACCGTCCCCAGCGTGGCTCCGGGCTCGTTCTCGGTGATCGCCGCCGCCGATCAGGCCGGCGCGCTCGCCGAGAACAACGAGACGAACAACCGGCGGGCCGCCACGCTCCAGGTCACCCACACCGACCTCACGGTGTCGGGCTTGACACTCGCCCCCTGGCACGCTCGGGCCGGAGACACGGTCACCGCCAGCGTCACCGTCCACAATGCGGGCCTGGTGCCGGCGAACGCCAGCACGGTGCGCCTCTACTTCGAGCCCGGCTCGGGGGCATCCTCGAGCACCCTCGTCACCATGCCCGTCGCATCGCTCGCCGCGCGCGAGTCACGCACCCTCTCGCTCTCTTTCACCGTCCCTGCCGTGCCGCACGGCCGCTGGTACTACGTCTGGGCCCAGACCGACGCGGATGCCGCCCTCCCGGAAACGAACGAGGGCAACAACCGCCGCGGCGCCTGGCTCTACGTGACCATCCCCGACCTCACGCTCACCACCCTCTCCGTGCGGCCCGCCCCCACCCGCGCCGGGGACCCCGTCAACGCCGTCGTCGTCGTCCGCAACAGCAGCCAGGTCCCCGCCAGCGCCAGCACCCTCCGGGTCTACTTCGAGCCGGGCGCCGGGGCGCCGGCCCGCGTCCTCGGCTCCCTCCCCGTCGGCCCGCTCGCGCCCGGGCAGTCCCAGGAGCTCTCGCTCCCCTTCACCGTCCCCGACCTGCCGCACGGCCGCTGGTACTACGTCTGGGCCCAGACCGACGCCGACACGACCCTGCTCGAAACCAACGAGGGCAACAACCGCCGCGGCACCTGGCTCTACGTGACCATCCCCGACCTCACGCTCACCGCCCTCTCCGTGCGGCCCGCCCCCACCCGCGCCGGGGACCCCGTCAACGCCGTCGTCGTCGTCCGCAACAGCAGCCAGGTCCCCGCCAGCGCCAGCACCCTCCGGGTCTACTTCGAGCCGGGCGCCGGGGCGTCGACTCGCGTCCTCGGCTCCCTCCCCGTCGGCCCGCTCGCGCCCGGGCAGTCCCAGGAGCTCTCGCTCCCCTTCACCGTCCCCGACCTGCCGCACGGCCGCTGGTACTACGTCTGGGCCCAGACCGACGCCGACACGACCCTGCTCGAAACCAACGAGGGCAACAACCGCCGCGGCGCCTGGCTCTACGTGACCATCCCCGACCTCACGCTCACCACCCTCTCCGTGCGGCCCGCCCCCACCCGCGCCGGGGACCCCGTCAACGCCGTCGTCGTCGTCCGCAACAGCAGCCAGGTCCCCGCCAGCGCCAGCACCCTCCGGGTCTACTTCGAGCCGGGCGCCGGGGCGTCGACTCGCGTCCTCGGCTCCCTCCCCGTCGGCCCGCTCGCGCCCGGGCAGTCCCAGGAGCTCTCGCTCCCCTTCACCGTCCCCGACCTGCCGCACGGCCGCTGGTACTACGTCTGGGCCCAGACCGACGCCGACACGACCCTGCTCGAAACCAACGAGGGCAACAACCGCCGCGGCACCTGGCTCTACGTGACCATCCCCGACCTCACGCTCACCGCCCTCTCCGTGCGGCCCGCCCCCACCCGCGCCGGGGACCCCGTCAACGCCGTCGTCGTCGTCCGCAACAGCAGCCAGGTCCCCGCCAGCGCCAGCACCCTCCGGGTCTACTTCGAGCCGGGCGCCGGGGCGCCGGCTCGCGTCCTGGGCTCCCTCCGCGTCGGCTCGCTCGCGCCCGGGCAGTCCCAGGAGCTCTCGCTCCCCTTCACCGTCCCCGACCTGCCGCACGGCCGCTGGTACTACGTCTGGGCCCAGACCGACCCTGACGCCAGCCTCCCGGAGACCAACGAGAGCAACAACCGCCGCGGCGCCTGGCTCCAGGTCACGGTGCCGGACCTCACCCTCACGAGCCTCTCCGTGGCGCCAACCCCCACGCGGGCAGGCGATCCGGTCACGGTCACCCTGCGCATCCGGAATCACGGGTCGGTACCCGCCGACGGAAGCCGGACGAGTCTCTATGTGACCACGTCGTCCAGCAGCCCCCTGACCGGGGTGGCTCCCGTGGCGACCGTCGACGTGCCGATCCTGGCGCCGGGCAAGGAGACGCAGCTGGTCCAGGCGGTGAACCTGCCACCGCTCGCCGCCGGGTACTACCACCTCGTCGCGGTGGCCGACAGCGGCGCAGCCGTCGTCGAGGGCAACGAGACGAACAACCGGCGGACGGCGGGGTTCGAGGTGGCCGTGCCCGTCATCACGGTCGACACCCTGAGCGTGACGCCGTCGCTCGTCTCTCCAGGTCAGGCCGCGACGGCCAGCGTACGGATCGTGAACCGCGGTCGCGCCTGGTCACGGCCGACGACGGCGGATGTCTTCCTGGCGACGAGCGAGCTGGCGGAGCTTCACGAGGGGGTCCACGTCCAGACCCTCGCTGTCAACGGCCTCGGCCCGGGAGCCTCCGCGAGCTTTCTCGTGCCCGTTCTGGTTCCCGTCGTAGACCCCGGGGCGCACTACGTGATCACGCAGGTGGACGCGTCGACGGCGGTCGGCGGCTGGACGACCATGCTTGTCAGCACGGCTTCGGGGACCTCGTCACCCAGCCGGCCTCGCAGATCCGTGAAGCTGCGCGTGAGCCAGCCGGACCTGGTCGCCGAGGCGCTCGCCGTGAGCCGCACCGAAGCCCGTCCGGGGCAGCCCCTCACGGTGACCTTCACGGTTCGGAACGCCGGAGCGGTGACGGTCCCTGCGTCCACGGCCGGCGTCTACCTGTCTGGGGGACCAGATTCCAGCCTGCCGGAGGCCACCCCCCTGGGAGCGCTCGCCGTCCCATCGCTCGCGGCCGGTGCCTCGACCAGGCTCACCCTGGCCACGTCCCTGCCGGCGGCCGAGCCCGGCGCCGCCTACGTCATCGTGGCGGCGGACGCAGGCGCGGCGATCGCGGAGTCCATTGAAGCGAACAACCGGGTGAGTGTCGGTCTCCAGCTGCTCGACAACCAGTCCGACCTCACCGTATGGGTGGTCGACAGCCTCACCCGTGTCCAGCCCACCGACGCCCCTGGATCCGCCGTCGGGGCATGGATCAAGGCCGCGCGCAACGAGTCCGAGGCCTTCCAGATCGTCATCCGCGCCCCGAATGGCCAGGCCCTGTCCAACGTCAACGTTGTCGCCTCCTCCCTTGTCGGCCCCGGCGGCGCCCTCGCCGGTCCCGTCCGGCTCTACCGCGAGCACTACGTCCGGGTCACGTCTTCCACGGGCGGTTCGCCGTATCCCCCGGGCTGGTGGCCCGACGCCCTGATTCCGTTCGTGCATCCCGAGACCGGCCAGCCGCTCGGCGCCCGTTTCCAGGCCGCGCCCTTCACCGTCAACGCCGGGCAGAACCAGCCCGTCTGGGTCGAGGTCCAGGTCTCCCGAACCGCCCCCGCGGGCACGTACGAGGGCCACCTCACCGTCACCGCCAGCGGCCATGCGCCGTTCGAGGTCCCCGTCACCTTGACCGTCTGGAATTTCACCCTCCCGACCCGGCCCTCCCTCCAGACCTGGTTCGGAGGCCTGGATGTGGGAGATCCCGTCGTCGCTCAGCGCTACCTGGACGAGCTCCTCCGTCACGGAATGTCCCCGCTGCCGCCGGGCAACACAACGCCCCGCGTCCGCTCCGACGGCTCCATAGACACGTCCACCTCCGACGCTGGCCTGGCCGCGTTCCTCGAGCGCGCCTCGACCTGGACCATCCCCTGGTGGCCGGGCGGCTATCCCTTCGGCGACATGTTCGGCGCCAACCGGGGCCGCACCCAGCGCTATCTCTACGAGATGCAGGAATATCTCCGGTCGCGCGGCTGGCTCGGCCGCGCCGTCCTCTTTCTCTACGACGAGCCCGACAATCCGGACAAGATGTACTGGGCCGTCGAGTACGCCCGGCTCGTGAAAAGCGCCGCCCCGGATCTCCGCATCATGGTCACCACGCCCATCCGCAGCGAGTTCTACAACCTCGTCAATCTCTGGGTTCCCCTCTTCCGCGAGCAGAGCCAGCAACTGACCCAGGAGCGGCAGGCGCGAGGCGAGGAGGTCTGGAGCTACACGGCGGTCACGGTGAACCCCGCGTATCCGACCTGGCAGCTCGACCACCCCCTCTTCCACTACCGGCTGCCTACCTGGATCAACTGGTCCACCGGGCTAACGGGGCTTCTCTACTGGGCCACGAACTACTGGCAAGAAAGCGTCGATCCGTGGACGGATCCGACGACCTACGGTACCCAGAACGGCGAGGGCGCCCTCGTCTATCCGGGCGGCGCCATCGGCTACAGCGGCCCCGTCGCGAGCCTCCGGCTCAAGGCCATCCGGGACGCCGTCGAGGACTACGAGTATCTCAAGATCCTCACGGCGCTCGGCGATCGGGCGTCGGCCACCACTATCGCCGCCGGCGTGGGCCGAACCTTCACGGACTGGACCCGGGACCCGGGCGCCATCCTCGACGCGCGCGAGCGGCTCGGCGACCGTATCCACCAGCTCGCGCGCTGAGCCCTCGAGGATCGCGCCTACCAGCGGCCGGCATCGACCGGCACGAGTGCCGCCTGTGAGTCCGAAGCCGTACCGGTAGCTTCCGGCGCGTCGCCCGAAGCGGGATCGCCGGACCGGCGCCGGCTGCGCGCGAAGATCTACCCTTGCTCCGCCGCGTTTCCCGAGGGCTGGCTAGGTCGAACCTGGCTGCTGTCGTAAGATACGAGACGAGAGTCATGCTGTTTCCCGACACCCCCGCCGAGCGACTCCCTGACCCGGACGCCGCGCCGTTGAGGTCCCGCATCGCGCCCCCTCCCTCGACCCGGCGCACGTCGCACATGGCGGACCGAGCCGCGCAGGCCTGGCCGCCGGCGCATCGGAGAGGAAAATGACACCGCGAGCTTCGAAGCGGTGGAGACAACCAGCCTCGCCCGCATCGTCGAGCGCGACACCCCGGGCGGCATAGACCTGCTCAAGATCGATTGCTAGGGCGCCGAGTCCGCACTCGCCCACGTGCGCGAGGTTCGCATGGAGTACCACGATGGCCGGGAGCGCGAGCTGGTGGAGCTCTTCCGGCGATGCGGCTTCGATATCACCCTGTGACGCGCGGACAGCGCATCCTTCGGTCAGCTGTGGGTGCGCAGACCACGCCCCGGCGAACGTGCATGACGCTCTCGTTGCGCAGCCGGGCTACTATCGAAACCGCACGGGACATGGGCCGTGACAGTGGAGGACTCGCAACCCCTCCGCTGGGGCGCCCACGACGGGTGGCTCGCCCAAGGATGGCTTCCGCATGGATCGATCGGGCGCTGAAGACGCCACGCTGTCGCGAGCAGCAGGCGCGACCACCCCGCGGCCTGGGCGACGTTCCTGGCATCGTGTAGTCGTCCCCCTCATCGTCGGCCTGTTCTTCGTCGCGTTTCACACAACCGATCGCCACCTCGCCACGCCGGAGGGCCCGTCAGCACTCGTCGTATGGGTGGTTGACAGCCTCACCCGCGTCCAGCCCACCGACAGCCCGGGACCCGATGTGGCGGCCCGGATCAAAGCCGCCCGCAACGAGTACGAGGCCTTCCAGATCGTGATCCGCGCCACGAATGGCCAGGCCCTGTCCAACGTCAGCGTCGCCGCGTCCCCGCTCATCGGCCCGGGGGGCGCCAGTGCGGGGCCCGTCCGGCTGTATCGGGAGCACTACATCCACGTCACGTCGCCGAGCCCGCAGTCGCCGTACGCGCCCGGCTGGTGGCCCGACCCCTTGATCCCGTTCGTTCATCCCACCACCGGGCAACCGCTCGGGGGACGGTTCCCGAGCGCCCCGTTTCCCGTCAGCAGCGGCCAGAACCAGCCGATCTGGGTCGAGGTTCACGTGGCGCCAAACGCTCCCGCCGGGACCTACGAGGGCGCGCTCACCGTAACCGCCGACGGTCACGCGTCGGTCAGAGTCCCCGTGACCCTGACGGTCTGGAACATCACGCTGCCGACACGCCCGTCCCTCCAGACCTGGTTCGGCGGCCTCGATACGCAGGATCACTTCGAGGAGTATCTCGACGAGCTGCTCAGGCACGGCGTATCGGTCCTGCCTCCAAGCCGCACGCTTCCGGAGATTCGCCAAGACGGCTCCATCGACACCAGCGGCTCGGATGCGGCGCTGGCCGAGTTCCTCGAACGGGCCACCACGTGGACCATCCCGTGGTGGCCCGGAGGACACCCTTTCCCCGACGCCCTCGGCGCCAATCGGGTGCGGACTCAGCGCTACCTCCGCGAGATGCAGGATTACCTGCGGTCGCGTGGCTGGCTCCGCCGCGCCGTCCTCTTCCTCTACGATGAGCCGGACACCTCGGACAAGATGCGCGAAGCCGTCGCGTATGCCCGGGTCGCTCGGGAGGCGGCGCCGGACCTGCGGATCCTCGTGACCACACCGATCCGGAGCGAGTTCTACAACCTCGTGAATCTCTGGGTCCCCCCGTTTCGCGCCCAGAACCCGCGGCTCACCCGGAACCGCCAGGGACGAGGCGAAGAGGTGTGGAGCTACACGGCGCTCGCCCTCTGCCGAGCCTGCCCAACGTGGTTGCTCGACTATCCGCTCTTCCACCATCGCCTCCCCGCCTGGATCAACTGGTCCACGGGGCTCACCGGGCTGCTGTACTGGGCCACCAACCACTGGCGCGAAAGCACCGACCCGTGGACGAATCCGACGACCTACGGCCCCCACAACGGCGAGGGCGCTCTCGTGTATCCGGGCGAGGTCGTCGGCTACCCTGGCCCGGTAACCAGCCTGCGATTGAAGGCGATCCGGGACGCCATCGAAGACTACGAGTACCTCACGATGCTCGCATCCCTCGGGGATCGGGCTTCTGCCGCCGACATCGCATCGAGCGTCGGCCGGAGCTTCACGAGCTGGACCAGTGATCCGCGCGCACTCCTGGACGCGCGTGACCGGCTCGGCGATCGGCTTCACCGACTTGCGCGGTGAGCGCAAGCGTCGCTTGAGGCGGCTTTGCGCGACTCGAGCGGCCGCGGGCGCCGTGCCGACCGAAGTCTGGTCGCTACGACCCGCGCCTGATTGACACGGGTTCCGACTCAGCGCGCCTCTGGTGTCGCTCGAAGATCTTGACACTGCGGTCGTCCGCCTCGAACACCACTCGCAGACCCTCTCGCTCGGCAAGCGCCGCATCGGTCCACAGGCGCCACAACTCAGGTTTGCCGGGGCCGTAGTAGCGGTCCACCACGAGGTACGCAGGCGCGCGGGTGTCCATGCCATCGACGATGTCGCGGACCGACATCGTCGACAGCACCTTCCTCTGGTGCCCCCGAGGTGCCGCCTTGCCGCTGGCGTAGAAGAGCACGACGTCGCCCTTGCCCGGGGCCCAGACCGTGATCTCCTCGATGCGAGCGCCGGAGCGGGCAAGCCAGAGCCCCGCCGCTCGAAGGCCACGGTGCCCGTGCGCGCGTGCCCATTCGGCCGGCAGGGACGGCCACGGAGAGGGCAGCGGCAGCAGCACGGCACTCATCGCCACCAAGACACCGGCGGTGAGAGGCACCGCCGCCGCGGCTCGCGACAAGGGTCGGTCCCGCTCGCACTCGTTCAGCCACGCGCCGACTACGACGGCGATGGCGCTCAGCGCCAGGACCGCGTACGGCAACAGGAAACGATCCAAGATGAAGAACAGGAGGTACACCGGCAGCGGGCTCATGAAGACGACGAACGTCACGCTGAACGGCACACCCCATGCCCGAGCCGCGACCATGCAGGCGCGCGCGCCGCCCAGCCGCCGAACCGAGAAACCGCCAATCAGCACCAGAAGCAGTAGCCCGTGGAGCGTGATCTTGACCAGTTGCCCAACTTCCATCAAGAGGTTTCGCCACACCCGCAGAATCATCCTCGAGCCCTGGCTGCCGATGTAGACGAACAAGCCGGTCCGTTCCAGGTTCGCGCTCTCAGCCAGCTTCTGTTCCAGCGCGTCCTCGCCATCGACAACGCTCTCGCCGACGACGAGGTTGACGCCGAGCTTCGTGGACAAGGTCCAGTGCCCCGTCTCGCGATGAAGAAACCAGGCGTAGGGGAACACCACGATCACGGTCATGAGCGCAGCCAGACACACGCGGGACAATGGCTGCGCCCGTCCCCGGAGCGCATCCGGGTCGAGCTCCCGGGCCCGACGCCACACCCGGACAGCAAGAGAGCCCAGGGCCAGCACCGCGACCAGCGCCCCCTCCGGACGGATCAGACAGTTGAACCCGAGCCCGACGCCGAGCAGCACGTGTCCGGGAAGAGATGCCTCGCCAAGCCAGGCCGCCAGGTACAGACGCGCAGTCAGCACCAGGAACAGCGCGAAGGCGAGGTCGGAGTAGTTCACGTGCGCATACTTGACCATCGTGGGCCAGCACGTGACCAGGAAGGCTCCGACCCACCCAGCTCGGTCGCCGGCAATCCGGGCTACGATGCTGAACACGATCGGGATCGTCAGGACTGCCGAGATCGCGGACACCAGCATGCCCGACAGCTCGATATCCCGGACGACCAGAAACACGACGTACGCGAGCACCCCAAACCCCGGCGGCATGAGGAGCTGCGTTTCGCCCATGTAGCTGTACCCGTTCCCGGCCAGCAGGTTGTGCACCGGGATGAGATACAGGAGCGAGTCGCTCCCGATGTTCGGCTCGGTCCAGACGCGCAGACCGGCGCTGACCGCCGCCAATACGGCCAGGCCGCCAACACCCCACCGCCATCCCCGAGACCCGCGGTGCCTCGGGTCGACGCGCGCCGGCCGCTCCTCCCGGCTCCCGCGACTCACGTCCGTCTCAGCGAGTGAGTGAGCGGCAGTGGTCGGGCGGCGGGGCCGGCACGATCACGACGGCTGGCCCGGCGGTGCCACCACGGCCGATGGCTAGAGCTCGGCGCTCGGCGCCGCACCCTGCTGCCGGCGCAGGGCCCACAGCTTCTGCAGCACGATCTTTCCGAGGAACGACACCGTCTTGTAGTCGACCAATATGGACGGCGACAGCTTCACACCCGCATTGTTCAGCGCGTCGACACCGAAGGTCCCGACCAGCTGCTTCACCCCCCCCGCGTCGGCGGCAAAGCGACCATTCACGGTCAACGTATCGATGCCCCACGCGTGCTTGAACACGACATTCAGGCTGTCCGACCCCATGCTCAGCTTGTAGTCCGACCGCCGCGTGGCAATCTCTTCGAGGCCCCGGTCGAAGGAAAAGCGCACCAGCAGGTCCAGATCCCACAAGAATATCTCGATCGGGCGGAGCAACCCGAGGATGGGCACCCGACGGATCAACGCTACGGTCCGGCGATCGTTCTCGGCCGCGATGCGCGCGATATATCCCTCCGCAGACCGCTTCAACTCCTCGATCCCAACTCGCGGCGCTTTGCGCAATGGCCGCGTCGGGATGCTCTCATAGTCACTCCGATACCGATCGTTTGCGGCTCCATTGTCGTGCGCCGCGCCAATCGCCCATCTGTCACCCGGATACAGGAGTATGGGTTGCGATGCCGTCCGCTGGATGGCCTGGACCGCGGTACTCGGGTGGTTCGCCGCGTCGTTGGTGAACGAGTTCTCCTCATGAGAGAAATAGCTGAAGCTCGCGAACGGCACCGTGAATCGTGGCTCCAGCACCTCGATTTGATCTCGCATGATCTCGAGCTTGCGCTGGGCGTCCACCACCCGCAGCCGGGTGTCCTCACGATTTCCCCGCCAGGCGGCGTAGTTGAACTGCGTGAACAGGACGTCGACCCTGCCAACCTCTCGCTTCAGTCGCCTCAGCGAGGCTGTACCGCGCACGACCACGTCGTTCAGGTTCAGGACGGTGAACCGTGGAGACCGAATCAGGAGCCACGAATCGTACAGCGGGACCGCCCGACACTGAAGCGTAACACCCTGGCCCAGGTCAAGCGTCTCACCGGCTTTCAGCTCCCTGGTTGTGAAACCCAGCTTTTGACAGAAGCGCACGACCTTCTTGTCCGGCGTCTCCTTGTACAGTACCCGGATGCGCTGCCGCACGGGCTCGGGAATTCCTGACAGCACGGGCGGACTGAAGTGATCAGGATGCTCGTGCGAGAACCAGATATAGTCGATACCTTCGAAGTCCGAAGTTCGGAACCTGGTGTCCGAAACCAGGTCCCAGCCATTGTTGAATGCGCTTCCATGCAGCCACGGATCACACATGATCTGAAGCCCGCCGGCTTCACACACGAAGCTCGCATGGTTTACGAAGCGGATCTCCATCAAAGCCCCTGATCCACGTCCCGGCGACCCCGCGCCATTGAACCGATCACCCTGTCCTCGAGTATCCCGCCGGTTCGCCGGTACCGGTCACCTCTCCGTTGCCGGCGGCTCACTTCCAGCAGACCCAGAAGAACCCGCTGGTATAGCTGGCGTCGCGCTCGCTGCGCTTCGGCGCGCGCCTGAGGTCGACCGCGATCAAGGCTCGAGTGAAGGTCTTGAGCCCCTGTCGGATCGGCGCGTGCCATCGCCTCGGCATCGCCTCGTTGACGGTCTCCTCCAGAAACATCCCTAGCACCCCCCAGAACCCACCCATCGGCCAGATTGCCACTCGCGCAAAGGATTCGCACATCGCCTCGATCTTCGACGGAGCAAATCGAGAATAGTCGTCCGGATCGAGATGTACCGGATAGAGAAACGGAGTCGACGCGATCAGCGCGCCGCCTGGTCTCAGGACTCTTCCGAACTCACGAACTGCGTTCTCGGGTTGCCGCACGTGCTCCAGCACCTCACAGCACACGATGCAATCGACCGACTCGGACCGCAGCGGCAGCTCGCTAGCGTCAGCAATGACATCGGGATCCATCTCGGGCGCGAGATTGACGTACCGCCACGTGAGAGCGCTATGTACTGGGGGTCGAAACGCACCTCGCGTGCGCTCGCGCTGTCCTCCAACATCGAGAACATCCCCTCGCATCAGGATCGAGCTGGCCTCCAGATACTGGTCAAGGAGGTAGCGGCGGTAGGTGAGAAAGCCGCGCGCGAACAGGTCCCTGTAGCGCACGGCTGGTGGAATCGGAGAGAACTCGCGATCACCGACGACCGCAGGATGGGGCGCGGAGTGCGAACCTATCATCGTTCTCGTCGCGACATCCTAGAGCGGGAACCACTCAAGGTCGGCCGGCGGCAGGCTAAGCCGAGTCGATGGCGGCAGCACCCGCTTCGCCTCTTCCGAGAGCCGGATCGTCACGATCACGCAGGCGCCATTCGGCAGCGTTCGCGGAAACTCCTCGCCAGGACTCCAGCCCGCGTAGACCACCGAGCGATTGGCCGCTCGCAGCTCGAGCACCCGTCCGTTCCCCAGTCTGTCGACCAAGGCAATCCGGCCTTCTCGGCGGGACATTACCGTCGTGAAGTGGGCCAGTCCCGTCCACCCGCCAGCGACCAGACAACCGTCCGACAGGTCAGGCAGGAGAGTCGTCCAACGCTCACGGTCCCACGCGAGAAACGCCTCGTTGAGTCGATGCCGCTCCCATACGCTCTCGCCCAGCCTTCGCGCACCCTGCACGTCGACGTGTCTGACCACACCACTCGTCAAAGCCCCGAGCGGCAGATAGGCGAACAGGTTGGCCCCGCCGACCATGCCGATCAGCGCCCAGGGCGCGAGACCAGCGTGAGGCATGAGGCGCCGCCACAGAAGCGCGCCAAACAAGCAACCTCCCACCACGGCGTGGAGGAAATGACGGGACGGGAACGGGTTGCCGAGATAGAAGGCCAGCGTCGGGCCAACCATGAGCGCTCCCGCCGCAAGGTAGCGCCATTCCCTTCTGACCAGCACGCACGCCGTGCCGATTCCGAGCGCGACAATCGACCCGATACTCGCAACGTGCACCCATTTGGCAGCGCCGCGAAGCAACAGTGCCGGCCAGTAGTTGTCCTGCACGAATGCCAACACATCGACGCTTTCGACACCCCCGAGCGCAAGTAGCCGTCCCACACCGAGATAGCCCAGCATGCTCGAACCAACAACGGCCCCGGACCACGCCGTCTCCCGCCAGGACCCGTCGGTCGCCCAGAAGGTCAATACTGGTACGACGAGAAACAGCAGGCCGACATCAGCGCGATTCTCCAACGCGGCAAGAAACAAGAAAAGAGCACATGCCGAGCGAGTGACCTTCCACCACGACGACCCGTCACTGACCGAATGCCCACGGATCTCGACCAGGGCCGCCACTAGGAAGAGCAGGAGGGCCACCGTGACTGGATGCCCGTAGCTCCCGACCTCCAGCACGACGGGCGACGAGGCCATCGCCACCGTCACCGCGAGCGCGCCCATCCGATCGGTGAACTCGCGGGCAAGGACGTACATCGTCCCGATGGCCAACCCGGTGGCGAGCCAGGATCCCATGTTCATGAAGCCGATGAGCTGGTCGATCGTCCACTGCCTCCACCGGCCGACGCTGATCAACGCCCCGTAGTACAAGGGATGCCCTTGTGGGGCGTACAGCATCGGCTCGGTCAGACCCAGTCCGCCGAGAATCGCCTGATACGCACCAACCGCCATCGCCAGCGAGTCGGGCTCGCCCATCCCGTTCCGATACACCCATGGACTTGCAGCCACCAGCCACACGGCGACCAGGGCGCCCGCGATCACGACATCGGCACCACGCGAGGCACTCTTCAATCTGAACGCCCTCCCGGCGCAGAGGTACTCTCCACTCCCCGGAGACACTTCCGGTGCGCTGGGATCGGCCTCAGGTGCGCGAGTGCTCCGGACGCCGAGCATGTGACATCGCCTCAACCGGCCGGGTCTGACGCAGATCGCCCTCGCCGGAGCGGCCAGCCAGCCTGGCTAACACCAGAACCATACCGACCCAATACCAATTGAACGGGTCACCCGTGAAGGGACCGGGATTGTGGAAGAAGGCGTTGACCTGGTACCCGACGAAGGATCCAGTCAACCCGATCGCTACACTCCGAAGAAATGGCGAGAGATTCGGAGAGCGCCGAATCCTCCCCAAGAGGCGGAACAGCTCGACATAGAACCAGATCAGGCCTAGCAACCCGAGGAAACCGAGGGCCACCAGGACGTTGAGGAACTGATTGTGAGCGGCTCGCTCCATCACGAAATGCGCTCCGGGCAGGTCCGACACCTCCGAATAGTAGTTCGCTGCGTACTCGTTGAAATGACCCTGTGGCCCGATACCCAGGGGGTGATCCAGCGCCACCAGGGTACCGGCGACAAACAGCGGTAGCCGTCCGTACGTGAGATCCTCGACGCCCAGGCCGCGGCGTTCGGCCAAATCAACGGCACCGACGAGCACGATCATCACTGTCATCATGCCCAACAGCCACCGCACGCGCCCGCGTCGGCCAGAGAGCCAGACCACGACCGCGACTCCGATCATCGCTCCCGCAATCCCCGAGCGCGCAAGCGTCGCTCCCAGGCCGGCGACCAGCGCTCCTACCGCGACAAGGGGTATGAGCCGCGCTCTTGGTGCCCCCTTGCCGATCAGCCATACGCTCATCGCGATGGGCAGCACGGTGACCAACTGGTACGCGAGTTGAATCGCGAAGTACGTCAGGCCGGTCACACGTTCACGCCCCCGGATCTGGTGCGAGACGCTGCCCTCGGCCTCGAGGCCCAGGCTCTCGCGGAGCTGCCACGCTTCCTCGACGCCAAACATCTGCAGGACGGCCACCAGCGACGACAGCGCGAGGCATCCGGTAACGAACTGAAGAAAACGCCTGATGTCCCGCTCTTTGGTGAGGATGCTCGACGTAACGAGACAGATCAGAATCGGAACGCCGAGCGTCTTCGCGAACTCGTATGACGCATTGACAAGGTCCGGGGCCAGGCCCAGGCCACGGACGAACGCCCACGAGGTGATCAACAGTACCGCGCCGGCGAAACGGTAGGCCGAGGCCGGGACGGGCACGACGCCTCCGTAGAGAACCCTGATCGCGGCAGGAAACGCCAGGAACGCGATCACGTAGTTGCGCGGCGGCAGGCCCAGCGCTTGCACGTACGAGAAGTAGAGGTCGAGAAGCACCGCCAGGCATAGTCCCCACACTGGCTGCGCGACCATCGCAACCGCGGCGACTACAACGCCCGCCAGCCCGATCGACTCCATGATGCCGAGGCGGCTCTGGAGCGTCAGCAACCCGACCACGCCCGTCATGCCCAAGCCCGCAACGACGGCCAGCCAGAGTCCTTTCATGGTTGTCCCGTCAGAACGCCTGCCGGTTCCCTTCGCCGGACGCCGCTCCAGTAGAAAGCCGCCGCCACACCTGCCCAGCCGCCGATGACGACCGCCACCGAGACACCCAGGGATCCCAGCCAGTAGCCAAGGACGGCGGTCCCCAGGACCATCGTGACGTCGGCGACGACGCTCGGAATCGCCTCACCGGCCACTCGCAGATTGACACTTGGAATCAGCGCCAGGATGCTCTGCAGTATTCTGGCCGGCACGGCCAGCGACAGGATAGCGTACATCCAAATCGCGCCTTGGTACGCCTCGGGCATGGTCACCGCCAGATACAGGGAGCCAGCCAAGAGACACCCTACCCACGACACTGCGAGACCAACGGTCGCACTGCCGAGGTGGCGGCGCACACCGGCGACCGCATGGTTCTCGTCACGCGACGCGAACTCCGCGCGGAGCGCGTCGCGGCCGATGTCAGCGGCCACCCGGACGAGACGGGCGTACAGCCGATACGCGACCGCGAACACAGCGAGCTGCTCGAACCCGAGCACGTATGCCGTCACAAACGTCATACCTTCAGTGCCGAATGACGAGACCATGGACAGCGGCATCAACCGGAAACCATAGGCGCGGACCGATCGATCCACCTCGCCAGCCCGGTACGAGTCGCCGACCCGCCAGCGTCGACTCACCCACACGTAGCCGGCAGCACTGACGACGGCCTGGACCACAAAGGTCGCCACCGCCACGGCGACGATGCTCCTCGTAACAACCGCCACCACGGCCATCGCGATGGACGGCAGCGTGCCCAAGGCGACGTCCCACGGGGCAAGCTCTCGAAACGCGCGCTTTCCCACCAGGAACGCGCGAAACGTCAGAAACGGTGCGCCGCACAGCAGGTACCCCGCCCCGGCCAGGATCAAGCTCGGCAGCAATGGATCGCCGGAGCGGCTGACATGGTAGGCGACCCCCACCATGATCGCCGCAGCGCCGACGGCCAGCTTGAGGCGGTCCCTGACGACGGACACCAACGTACCGTCCTTGCCACGCGCCGCAGCAGCGGCCACGGCGTTCATGGTCGCGGGTGCCGTCAACTGGAGCGCCAACGCGAACACTGCCATCGCCGTCACGAACTTGCCGTAGTCGTCCAGCGAGACGCTGGACACCACGATGGGCATGGCCGCCAAAGTGATCAGGCTAGCCACGACATGCCGGGGAAGCAGGAAGAGCACCCCTTGGCCATGCCGGCTGAAGAGCGTGCGGAGCCTACTGACCATGCTCACGATTTGCCTTGTCGGTCGAGGCGGCATGCCGAGCACGCCCATCCCGGCGACCGGCTCTCCGTCCGGGAAGCTCGCGGCAGAACGTCAGGAACCCGTCGACGACGGCCTCGTCATTGAACCGCGCACGCACCGCGTGCCACGCATTCCGGCCCAGACGCTCCCGGAGCCCGTCATCCGCCAATAGCCGAAGCAGGGCCTCCGCAAGAGCCCCGGCATCCCGAGGCGGCACCAGGAGACCCGTCTCGCCGTCGAGAACGACCTCCGGGTTACCTCCCACCCGCGTCGCCACCGCCGCCTTGCCGAACGAGCCGGCGTCGATCAGGTTCTGGGGCAACGGCTCCGGGTAGATGGACGGATGAACCACGATGTCCGCCATCCGATAGAGCTTCGCCAGCTCCTCGCGCGAGGCCACGCCGAGCCGGCGAACATGACTGCCGTCGATCTTGACATCTCCCTTCCCGGCCAGGAGAAAGCTGACGTCGTCGCGCCGTTCCATCACGATGGCGGCGGCCTCCGCCAGCACCGGCGTACCCTTCCCCAACGATTGCTTCCCCGCATAGAAGACGACCTTGCGGCCGCCGACCCCATGGCGGGCTCTCGTCTCGGCGACTGGCTCCGTCCCGATCGACTCGTCCAGTGTTCTGGTCGAGTAACGCACCATCAGGCGACGATCGTCCAGCGGAAGCAATCCCGACCGCCGATACAAATCCAGGAGGCCTCCGCTGACGAACAGAGCGCCGTCGAACCAGCGGAGTGTCTTGAGCATCGCCTGGTGCGCAGCAAAGCTCGGCGCCAGAACGAGCTTCGTCCGTAGTCGCCGACGCCAGCTCCCACCGACATACCGATCGAAGTAGTATCCCGCGCAGTGTTGCCACAGCCGGCGCTGGCCGCAGTCGGCCGGTATCCGGTCACCTTCCAAGAGGCAGGTCGTGATGGGGCAACCATACCCAGGGTCACGGAACTCCGTCAGCGCCTTGGCGCCGAGCAGCCGGGCGGCGACGAGCGTCGGCAGCATCGAGAACCGCAAACACGCGAGCACGACATCGGGGCGAAATAGCCGCCCCGCTCGATACAGCTCCCACGAGAAGCGCGCCCAGAAGAAAGGATTGGCGTGCCATCGGAGAGGCACCGACCCCTGGCCCGACTCCAGCTTCCGCGAAAAGGGGAATCGGCGGACCTGAATGCCGTCGATCTGCTCGTCGGGCGGCGCGCCGTAGTTCGGCGTCACCACGACCACTCCGTGCCCGCGCCGCACGAGAGCCCGCGCCAGACCCAGCGTGTTCCATTGTCCGCCGCCCGGCGCGAACGGCGGAAAGTACTCGGAGGCGATCAGCAGCTTCAAGGTGGCGATCCCGCCCGGGGCGCCGCCAATCGGACCCTGGCCTGTCCGGCCGCGACGTCACACAGGAGGGCGTTCGTCGCTTCCAGGGCCCGACTAATGTCGAACTGCGCGGTCGCGAGCTCGCGCGCCCGACGGCTCAGGTTTGCGCGGAGCGACCGGTCGGTCAGGACGCGCTCGACGGCCTGGGCCAAAGCCTCGACGTCGGACGGGTCGTGGATCAACGCGGTCTCGCCCGGCGTGATGACAGAACGGTTCCCCTCACAGCTCGACACGACGCACGCCGCGCCACAACTCATGGCCTCGAGCAACGCCTTCGGATGTCCTTCCGCCAGCGAAGGTAGCACGAACACGTCGGCCGCCCGATAGTACATCGGCAACTGGTCGTTCGGAACGAATCCGACGAAGTCGACGGGCACGCCGGCGGCAGCGGCACGCTGGGCCAGATCGTCTCGGAGTGAGCCGTCACCCACCAACGTGAGGCGGATCGGATGGCGGCGACACACGATCCCGAGCGCCTCGATCAACACGCCCAGATTCTTCTGACGCTCGAGGCGACCCACGAACAGCACCTTGGACTCGCTGGAGCCAGCCCCATGCCAGCGCGGCCCCATCGCATTGAACAGGGTGGTGTCCACTCCATTGGGGATCATGACGGTCCGACGCGAGCCGCCGAGGCCGGCAACGTATCGACGCATGGCGTCAGTCGTCACTATCACGGCGGCCGCCCACCGGATGGCCATCCGTTCGAACAGCGAGACGACGAACCCCTTTAGGCGCGATCGTTCGATGCTAGCGAACTCCGCGTACCGGTATCCGAACGTCGAGACGTACGGAACCCCGAACGCCGCCCGCGCGATGATGGTGGGTAGCGCGCCAGTGGCCTGGAGCACACGGAAGACAGCGCAGTCGCGAACCGGGCCGCGATGAACGAACGGCAGCAGCAGCGCGTAGAGCTTGTCCGGAATGGCCGATCGCTTCGGCCACACCGTGATGCGCGCGCGGAGCACCGGGTCGTCGGTGTAGTCCTCGATTCGCTCGTCCTGATAGCTGAAGAACGAGATGCGCTCGAAGACCTGGAGATAGGCGGAGAGGTGGTAGCGAAACAGGTTGTCGATCTGCCCGTTACGCTCATAGTCCCGCAGACTGCCCCCCATCTGCATGATGACGCCCAGCGTGCTCCCCGGCGGGGGAGCCGGTGTCGTGGGCTCGGAGACCGGGGCCTGACCGGACAGCTGTCTCGCCATGGGGCCTTCTGGTCGCCTCTCCAAGGGGTCGTGAGGTTCGCTCCTGTCGCGCCCGGACGCCGCACTGCGCCGAGCCATCTCCGCCTCCGGCGTCACCTACCGACCTCCTCGACCTGGGCGAATCCGCGCGGTAGGGGTCTCGACCGTCCCGCGCCTCGGCCAACCGTCTAGGTCCACTCCCCAACTCCTCCTACCGTCGTAAGGTCCGGGCCTTCGGCTCGCGTCGGCCAACGAGCGCAACCCTGCAAGCGTTCGCGTCACAAGTGATCTCACGTGGCGATCGGCCTCCAGGGCCGCGAGACCGCGAAAGACGCCGGGGCGAGCGGGTTGAACGTAAACCTAGATGCAGCAATTGGCGTGCCCGGGCCCGGGTGGGGGCATCGTGGCCTTGGATGCCCGCCCCGCCCCGCCGGGACGGCGGGATCGCCTGGCGGGGTCGCGGGGAAGGGAGAATATCCCCATTCCGACGAACGAATTCCTCGCTCCGCGATCCCGACGGCGACCGGAGGCAGCCGGCCGCCAGGGCCCTCGCTGGTCACGGCGACCAAGCTAGCCATGCCAAGGTGGGTCGGAGCCGCCCAGCCAGGACGACGGCGGCGAAGGCTCCGGCCGCCGCGAGCGACACGTAGATGGACGTGACGTGCCGGTGGCTCAGGCCCGCGATCACGAGCCGCTGGTACACGTGCGATCGGTGCGCAGCGAAGACATTCTCTCGCCGGACAGCACGGCGGACGAACGTCAATCCCGCGTCGAGCACAAACGGCCAAACGACGAGGCACCCCAGGACGGGAGCGAGGCGCGTGAGCCGCGGGTCGGTCGAGAGGTGGGACAGGAGAAGGGGGAGCACGGCGAAGCTGTATCCGAGAAACGCGCTCCCGACGTCCCCCATGAAGATGCGAGCGGGTGGCCAGTTGTGACCGAGGAACCCCACGCTCGTGGCGCCCAGCATGAGGCCGAGCGTCGAGACGAGCGGCTGTCCACCGACCCACCCGATGACCGCCCAGGCAAAGCCCGCGACGACGCCCTGCCCGGCGGCGATACCGTCGATGCCATCCATGAAGTTGTACGCATTGGTGAGGCCGAGCAGCCATACCAGGGTGAGCGGGAGACCGGCCCATCCCAACGGCACCGTCCCCAGGCCATGCAATGACACCGCGGTCCAGTAGCCCAACCCGAGGACCGCCACCCCTGCCCCGGCCGCATGCGCGACCAGCCGGGTCAAGCTCGACAGTGACCGAAGGTCGTCGAGCCAGCTGACGAGCGCCACGACAGCCGCACCTCCCGCGTAGGCCAACAGGGAGGAGCTCACCGGGTGCCCATCGGTCCCAACGTGGACCAGGAGCGTGCCCGCGAGCGTGATGGCAGCGATCGCGAGCCCCCCGCCGCGCGGAGTCGGTTGCGTGTGCGAGCTCCGCGGATTGGGCACGTCCACCAGCCGGTGGCGCTCCGCCCATCGCCGCAGCGCACCGACCGCGACGTACGTCACGACCGCGGTCGCGACGGGGATGGCGACGTCACCGATGGACATCGACACGGAGCGTCCCCTCGCCGCCTCCATTTCGGTACCAAGCCACCTGTCGCCTCAGACCCTCGGGCAGGTCGACGCCGGCGCGGAATCCGAACACCGCCGCGAACCGAGAACCATCGTAGGCGTCATCGGCCAGCAATCTCGCCACCGCCGTGCCGACGGCACCGACGAGCCCCCGGCCACCAGTGAGTCCCAGGGCGGCGCGGGCGAGAGGGCGCGCGACCCAGGCCGGTACGGCGAGGCGGGGTGGCCGGCGCCCGAGCGCCGCCGCCAGGGTGCTTACCAGCTCGCGCATCGTGCAGGGCGCGGCCGTCACGTTGTAGACAGTGGTGCCGGATGCGGGTCTGGTCACCGCGAGGAGAATCGCGCGCGCCGCGTCGTCCCGGTGAATCAGGCTCTTCCGATTGCGCCCGTCTCCAACCCACACGAACCGGCCCCGGTCGAGCGCGAGCAGGAGCCGCGCGATGTTCCCGCGGTCCCCTTCCCCGTAGACGATCGGGAATCGCAGCACGGTCAGCGGCACGCCGGCGGCTTCGGCGATCTCGATGGCCCGCTGCTCACCGCGCCACTTGCTGACAGCATATGGGCCGACCGGCCGACACGGGGTGCGCTCGTCGGCCGCGTGTCCGCTTCCGTACACCGCCACGGAGCTCACCAGAACCACGTGCGTCGCACCGCCATCAACCGCCGCATGAAGGACGTTCGCCGTGCCCTCCTCGTTGACGGCCGTGAACAGGGCGCGGTCGTTTCGGCGCTTGTCGAAGACGTGCACGAGCGCGGCCGCATGGACGATCGTGCGGGCCCCCCGGAACGCCCTCCCCAGGGCCGCCCGATCCTGGACGTCGCTCCGGCAGAACGTCACACCCTGGACGGACGGCGCGGTGGTTCGGGTGACGCCACGAACGCCGAGGCCGTGCGCCGCCGCCTGCCGAACGAACGCGGATCCGAGGAACCCCGAGGCACCCGTGCACACCACCGGTCCCGCCACGACCGTCATCGGCTCGTCAGTCACGCGACTCATCGCCGGGAGGTTCCTGCCGATACCTCTTGGTAGACACCGAGCACGCGCTCCAGCATGCGCTCGCACGTGAACTCTGCCTCGACGCGGGCCCGGCCCCGAGCGCCAAGTTGCTCCCGAAGCGCACGATCCGCCACCAGCCGGCCGATGGCCGCGGCGAGCTCCCCGGCATCACGAGGCGCCACCGTCAGCCCGGTGATCCCGTCGACGCTCACGAACGGCACTCCGGTCGGGAGCGCGGTGTTCACCACCGGCTTCCCGCACGCCATCGCCTCGACCTGCACCAGACCGAACCCTTCGCTCTCGTGGGCCGATGGCAGCACGAACACGTCGCAGGCGTGCAGGTACGCGACGACGTCCTCATCGGACGCTGAGTCGACGAAGTGGACTCGGTTCGCCACGCCCTCGCGCCGGGCCTGACGGTCCAACGCCGTGCGCAAGTCACCAGATCCCACCAGCAGGAGACTGGCCGGAACCTCGCGCATGGCCGTGACGAGATACTCGAGGCCCTTGTAGTAGACGAGTCGACCGACGAACAGGACGAGCGGCTCGCCGAAGTGGCGCCGGATCTCGTGCGCTCGTCGTCGCCTAGCGTCATTGAGCTCGAACCGCCGGACATCGACGCCGAGCGGGACAACCCGGCACTTGTCCGGCACGGCGCGCAAGAGCGCCGAGCCCTGCGCGGCCATTGGTGAGGTCACCATCACTCGGTCGACGCGGTCGAGGAATCGCCGCATCAGCTTCCGGTATGCCGGCCGAACCAGCCACTGGCGGACGATGTCACTGTGCCAGGTGGCCACGGTGGGCATGGCTCGATCGAGCAGGAACGCGGACAGCTCCCCCAGTGGGAATGGGGAGTGGAAATGAACGAGATCGACCTGCCGGCTCCGGCTCCGCACGTGCCAGGGCAACGTGCCGGCCAGCGGCATCGAGAGCAGGCGGCCGACGCTCCCGACGCGATGGACACGGACACCGTTCAGCCAGTCGATTCGACCGCGACCTCTGATCTGGCCCGCCAGGACCTCGCCGGCCACGCGCTGCTGAAGCCCCTCGGCGATGACCTGCACCACCCGTTCGACACCCCCGATTTCCGGCGGGTAGAGCTTCGCCACCTGGAGCACCCGGAGCCGCGCCCCGGCCGCCGCCGCGACACCCGGTGCCCCCGCATCGCATTGGGGGCCTCGATCACTCACGGCCGAGAGTCACACGGCCCGCTTCGTGACTTCACCGAGAGGCTCGGACATCGAGGACCTGGGCATAGAGCGACCCGATCTCCGCGACCGTGTGCCCGATCGAGAACTGCTCCTCGACCCGTCGACGGCCCGCCTCGGCGAGTCGTCGGCGAAGGTCGACATCCCGCAGGAGCCGACACACGCCCGCGGCAAGAGCATCGGGATCCCCGACCGGGACCAGGACTCCGCTACTCCCATCCAGGACCACATCGTTGTTGCCGCCGACATCCGTCGCAACGATCGGCCTCCGACACGCCATCGCCTCCAGCAGCGTGATCGGCAGCCCCTCCCACAGCGACGAGGACACATACACATCGAAGATTTTCATGAGCCTGACCGCGTCGCTCCGGTATCCGGTCATGACCAGCTTGTCCGAAAGCTTCAGCGACGCGACGAGCTCACTGAACCGCTGCTTCAGACCCTCGTCTCCGACCGGCGCATCGCCTACCAGGACGAAGCGCGCCCCAGGCACGGCATTGGCCACGAGACGCATCGCACGGGCGAAGTCATCGAGACCCTTCTGGGGGCTGATCCTCGACACGGTGCCAACGACGACCGACGCGTCGGCCAGGCCGAGGGCGGCGCGTTCGCGGCTGGAATCGATCGACAGTCGATCGATCTCCTCACAGTCCACGGCGTTCGGAATGACGACGGCACGCTCGGCCTTGCTCACGCCGAGCACGAGCGCTTCTTGCATCTCGGACCGCGACACATGGATGAACCGCGCCGTCAGCCGGGCCAGGCCGCGCTCGAGGGCGAGGTATGCCGCCTGGCCCGTGCGTCCGTGCCGCCGGTGATGAAGCCCTTGGAACGAATGGACGACCGGGACTCGGGTGAGCATCGCGGCCAGGCGTCCGTAGAGGCCCGCCCCCTTGCCGTGCGAGTGGATCAGCTGCACGCGGTGGTGTCGGACTGCCGCCACGATCCCGCTCAGGGTAGCCGGCCGGAGCCCTCGGCCGGGCAGATCCAGGACCGGAACGCCCAGCGCCTTGTACTGAGCGAAGTATGGCCCGTCGTCCGGAGTCACCACGATCGGAGCGAAGTGATCCCGCCCGAGGCCCCCGACCAAATCGAGCATGGCCTTGGGGCCGCCGCCGAGAGCCGAGGTCACGTTCAACTCCAGAACACGGATCGGGGACGCCACGCTCACACGCTCCCTTCAGAAGGGACGCCCTAGGAGCGCGCGGCGCACCCAGTTGCGAGTCCGGATCGGGGTCAATCGAGCAGCCAGCGGACGAACGAGATGAACGAGACTCGACAGCGGGTACTGCCCGCGGCGGATCACGGCCAACCGTAGCCTGAGACCCCACGCCAGCTGCTCGTTGTCGCGACGAATCGAGACATTGACGCCGTCGTAGCGGCGCATCCCGAGCGGCTCCGACAGATTGGCCAGCCGAGCGTGCCGCGCAACCCGGAACCACAGCTCATAGTCTTCGACGAGAGGCCACGCCACATCGTAGAGGCCGACGGTAGTGAGAACGTCACGCCTGAGCATTACTGAGGCGTGAAAGAACGGATTGTATCGCATCAGCGTCGCCCGAAGCGTCTGATCATCGGTCGGGAATCTCTTGACACCGATTGTCCGGCCCTCACCGTCGATCTCGTAGTAGCCAGTGCCCAGCAGCCCGACATCGGGGTGAGAATCCAGGAACGCGACCTGGCGCTCGATCCGTCGTTGGTCCGCGAGATCGTCGGCATCCATCCGGGCGACGTACTCGCCCCCGCTCAGCTCAAGACCTCGGTTGAGGGACCGCGTGAGCCCCATGTTGGGATGCCGGAAGACACGCAGCCGTGGATCCTCGCGCCGTCGCTTCTCCAAGATCTCGGAAGAGCCGTCCGTCGACCCATCGTCGATGACGACAAACTCGAGGTCGTCGTACGTCTGCCCGAGAATGCTGTCCACCGCCGCGAGGAGAAACCGCTCGCCGTTGAACACGCTCATCACGACGCTCACGCGCGGCATACGGGTATCGCGAGGCGGACGGACGTCGATACCGGCGGCGCCGGCCGCCGTCCGCCCGGATCAACGACCGGACAGACGTCCGAGCCCGCCGAGAATCTTGCGGATTGGCTCCCGCGCCTGGGGCACGAGACGGCCCAGACGGGGAATCAGGTAGAGGAGCTGGTTCCGCGGATTCATCCGGCCACGGAATACACGGACGAACTCCGGGGCCGATCGCCCGTTCCGGGCAGCGATGAAGTATGGCTTCCGGATATACGGGTCGAACTGGTCCATCGACATGTACTCGACGACATAGGCCCAGCGAGGCTTCTCTCCGACATTCGGCGATGTCCGATGCAGCATCAGCGACGAGAACAGTATCACGTCGCCGGGCTCAGCCTCGACCGCCACCGCCCCGGCCGGCTCCCCTTCGCACACTTGATGGCTGCCGTCCAGGCTGTGGGTCATCACACCCCTTCGGTGACTGCCCGGCTGGAGCCACAGCAACCCAGTCTGCTCATTGATCTCTGTCATCGCGACCCAGAGCTGGAAATGCCCCTGCTTGAGCTTGTTGTACCCGTTGTCCTGGTGCCAGGGGAACTCCGGACCACCGGGCACCTTCGCAATGGCTTGGTCCCAGCGGACCCAGATGTCTGGCCCGATGATGGGGCTCATGAAGTCAATCACTTTCTGCTGAGACACGAAGCCCTGAAGAAACGGGCTATCGTGGAGCAGATTGTGCTTGAACGTGAGGCCGCCCTTGTTCAGCTCGCTTGGCAGTTTCTCCATCGGCTGAGCCTTGTGGATTGCCTCCAGGAGCTCCTTGATCTCACCCGGCGAGAAGAAGCCCCGGCCGACGGTGAAACCTCGATCCTCGAACTCTCGCTTCCGCTCACTTCCGTTCATGGTCACCTCCGCGGATCCCCGTGGTCCACGCTCGACGCTCAGTGGCGAGCCGACGGGCGGCATATTGCTCCACGGTCTCACCGTAGATCTTCAGAACGTCCCGGACTGTCTGATCCCAGGAGAACAGACGTTTGACATGCTCTGCGCCCGTCCAGCCGATGCGAGTCCGGCTCTCGTCGTCCCCGAGCAGCATCGCGACGCGGTTTGCGAACGCCTCGACGTCTCCCGCGGGCACGAGTAGACCGGAGACTCCGTCATCGATCGTCTCGGTCAGCGACGCCACGGCCTGCGCGACGACAGGCTTGCCGCACGCCATCGCTTCCTGGGGGGCGAGAGCGAACCCCTCGAGCAGCGACGAGAACACGAACACGTCCGCGAGGTTGATAGTGGCGACCTTCTCGGCCTCGGGGACATGACCGGCGAGGACCACTGAGTCCCGAACTCCGGCCGCCACGGCTCGTCGCTCGATCTCCTTGCGCATCGGCCCCTCACCGATGAGCATGAGTACGACGTCGTTCCCGACCAGCTGGCGGACTCGCGCGAGCACCTCCACGAGCATCACCTGGTTCTTGCGGGCGGTGAGAACACCCGTGGAAAGAAGCACCCGCTTGCCGACGAGGCCCCAGCGCTGAAGCAATACCGGGTCCTTGGCCATGGGCGTGAACTTGTCCTCGACTCCGCAGTAGACGACACGGATATTCGATCCATCGAGGTCGAGCTCTTCGAGGAGACACCGGCGCGAGTACTCGCTATCGGTGATCACCTGGTCGGACGCCATCAGGACCCGCCGCTCGATGACACGGTTGAGGGGACTCGGGTCAAGGTGATGATGGTGCGTAACGACGGGAACCGGCAGCCGGTAGATACGGCGCGCCAGCAGCGCGGCGAGGCCGATGTGCCGCACGGCATGGGCGCGGATCAGGTCGAAGGGGGCTCGATCGTACGTCTGCTTGATGTAAGGCGCGAACACGAATGGCGCAACCCACCAGCGGAGGCCACGGGACGGGACGATGCGGCGCACCTCCCACCCAGGGACCCCGACCTCGTGCGGCTGACTGCCCGCAAGAAGGATGCGCAGATCGACGCCCTGCTCGCCCAGCCCTCGCAGCAAACCGCACTCGTAAACCTCGCCGCCGAGACCGGAGCCGGGAAAGAGGCCGCACTGGGGGGAGCAGACGCGCATCACCGAGTCACCCCCGCCCGCACGGCTTCGACGATGAGTCCCCGATCACTCTCGCTGAGATCCGGAGAACACGAGACGTAGAGCCCTCGCGCGAGGACGTCCGCGGCGACCGGCGTGTCGCTCGGCTCGTAGCCCAGGGCGCGATAGGGCCCCTCGCCGCTGATCAGCGAGAAGAACGGACGCGTCTCCACTCCAGCCTCGTGGAGCGCGTGCTCCGCCTGCT
Source organism: uncultured Candidatus Rokubacteria bacterium (assembly GCA_963812945.1). Classification (GTDB taxonomy): domain Bacteria; phylum Methylomirabilota; class Methylomirabilia; order Rokubacteriales; family DASRDR01; genus DASRDR01. The sequence goes on from CAWEXD010000008.1 coordinate 3,279,295, forward strand.
GCCGATGCCGGGCCGTGCGGAAGAGCATGTGATATGCGAAGGGCGCCGTCGCGGCGTACGGCGCTTCGCCGGGCAGGCGTTCGATGCTGTCCGTGAGGTCCGCGAGCTCACGATTCAGCGCCGCGATGTTCTGTCGACGCCGCGCGATCGCCTGCGGGAGCTTGCCCATCTGGACCAGCCCGATCGCAGCCTGAAGATCCGTCAGCTTGTAGTTGGCGCCGAGCAGCGGATGGACGAAGTGCTCGCCGGGCAACTGTCCGAGGTTGCGCACGGCCTGCATGCGCCGGCACAGGTCGGCATCGCCGGTGACGATCATGCCGCCCTCTCCGGACGTGACCGTCTTGTTGGTGTAGAGAGAGAAGTAGCCGGCATGACCCATGCTTCCCACCGGCCGGCCGCGATACTGCGCGCCGATCGCCTGGCACGCGTCCTCCACGATAGGGATCCCATGACGCGCGCCAATCTCCAGCAGCGGGTCCATGTCCACCGGGTGGCCGAGGAGATGGACCGGCAGGATGAGCTTCGTTCTCGAGGTGATTCGGGCCTCGACCTTGGTGACGTCGAGGTTGTATGTCCCGGGGTCGATATCGACGAACACCGGCTCGGCGCCCTGGAACAGCACAGGGTTGGCGGAGGCGATGCAGGAGAGCGGCGAGGTCAGAACCTGATCGCCCCGCTTGATGTCGAGGCCGAGCAGAACGGTGTGGAGGGCGGCGGTTCCGTTGCACGTCGCCACGGCGTGGGGGGCCCCCGTCAACCGGCGGAAGGCATCCTCCAGGTCGCGGACTCGTGGTCCCTGGCTGATCCAGCCGCTGCGGACCACGGCCGCGACGGCCTCCGCCTCGGCTTCGCCGATGTCCGGGCGCGCGACCGGAACCTGCCACCCCATCCTTCTGGCCCCTAACACTTCTCCGGGACGGGGATCCCGGGAGTGCTCGCCGGCTCCGGTCCGACCGTGCGTCGCAGCACGGCCTGGACACGAGCGAGAAGCTCGTCGATGCTGAACGGCTTCGTCACGTAGTCGTCCGCCCCCGCTTGAAGGCCGACGACCGCGGATCCATCGGCGCTGTATCCGGTGATGAGAATGACTCGGATCCCCGCCGTGATCGGATCGCTCCGGAGGGTCCGGCAGAGATCGAGCCCACTCGCGTCCGGGAGGTTCACGTCGAGCAGCACGAGATGGGGGGGTCGGTGCCGCGACAGATCGAGGCCCACGGCCGCGGTCTCCGCGACCTCGACATCGTAGCGCTCGTCGAGGATCTCCCGCAGGAGGTCGCGGCTCATGCTGTCGTCATCCACGATGAGGATCCGGTGCTTCTCGCCCGCTTCGGGCACCGTGAATCCCTGCCGGCCAGGCGGCGGCGAGTAGCTCGGAACGACCTCGTGGACGAGCCCCAGCAGGCCGGGGACATCGCCCTGAATGGCCCTCCGCTCCAGCTCGCCGACGAGAGCCTTCATCTCCCTCACGGGCCGCCGAATCTGGCGGATGGCGAAGATCCGCTCAGCAGGGGACCGTACGATCTCCTCGTCGTCCTGCCAGAGGACCTCGTGCAACTTCTCCCCGGGTCGTAGTCCCACGAACTGCTTCGAGACATCGCCCGGTGCCAGCCCGAGCGACGCGACCAAGTCGTCGACGAGCTGCGTGATCTTCACCGGCTCGCCCATGTCGAGCACGAACACGTCGCCCTCGAGGTTCGTCGTCGGGCTCTCCAGGACCAGGCTCACCGCCTCGGGAATCGTCATCAGGAATCGGGACACGTCGGGATCGGTGATGGTGATCGGCTCGCCATTCTCGATCTGCCGCGTGAACAGCGGCACGACGCTCCCCGCGCTGCCGAGCACGTTCCCGAATCGGACGACGACGAATCGGGTCGAGGGGTTCCGGCCCTGGCGCCCCCCGTGGCTGCCGTTGAGAGCCGCCAGGTACATCTCGCAGATCCGCTTGGTGGCGCCCATGAGATTGCCCGGCTTCGCGGCCTTGTCCGTCGAGATGAAGACGAATGTCTCGGCGCCGTACATCTCGGTGACGTCCGCCAAGCGCCGGGTCCCGACGACGTTGTTGAGCACCGCCTCCCCGGGGTGGTCTTCGAGGATCGGGACGTGCTTGTAGGCCGCCGCGTGAAAGACGATCTGCGGCCGGTAGCGCTGGCAGAGCTCGGTCATCCGCGGCACGTGCTTGACGTCCGCGAGAGCCGCCGTCACGGAGGCGTCGGGAAATCGGCTCGCCATCTCGAGAGTAATCTCGTTAAGGGCGTTCTCCGACCGCTCGACCATCACCAACGACGACACGCCGAACCGCAGCACCTGACGGCAGATCTCGGAGCCGATCGAGCCCCCGGCACCGGTGACCATGACCCGCTTGCCTTCGAGGAAGGCCCGGAGCTTCGGCTCGTCAGGCCGAGTCGGCTCGCGGCGTAGCAGCTCGTCCACGTCGAAGGATCGGAGGTACCGGAACCGGCCACGGCCCTGCACGAGCTGGGTCACCGAAGGCAAGACCTTGAAGTTCACGCCGGCCGCGACGCACGTGGTTGAAATCGAACGGAGCATCGCCCCGTCGAGATTCGGAAGCGCGATGACCGCGTCGTGCACCCGAAAGTGTCGCGCGACACGCGGCAGCTCGGCGATGGTCCCGAGCACCGGCACATCGCGGACCGTCTGGCCGGTCCGCGCAGGGTCGTTGTCGAGGAAGCCCACCACCTGGAACCCCATCGAGGGATTCGCACCGATCTCTCGGGCGATCGATTCACCCGACTCACCGACGCCAATGATCACCACCCGCCGCATCTCGGTCGCATTAGGCTCGGTGCGCACCTGGCTCACGAGGCGCACCAGAGCGCGAATCGCGGTCGCCAAGACCACCGTGAACACCAGGGTGAGCAGGAGCACCGAGCGCGGGTACGATCGCCACCCCAGAACCACCACGATCAGCGCGTGCAGGCTCCCTCCGAGCACCGCCGCCTTGGTGACACGGAGGAGATCCTCCATGCTTGCGTAGCGCCAGATGCTCCGATAGGTTCGCAAGGTCGCGAACGCCAGGAAGTAAGCCGATGTCGTCACGAGGACCCCGTGCACGAGAAGCCACGCTTGCTCGAGCGGCAGGACCCCCTCGAATCGGACCATGAAGGCCAGCACGTTGGCGGCAACGACCGCGGCGACATCGATGGCGATCCGGCCGCACTGCTGCCAGATCGCGAAGGCCTGCGGGCCCCCGACCCATCGATCGCTGATCGGCGTCGTCATCAGTCTCCGAAGCGCCGACCATCGGCTCGGCGCCACTGGCCGCATCGGTGTGCTCACGATGCGCTCTTCTCGACCGCCGGAAGCCGAATCTCGAGCACGGTGGATCCGCCGGCACTCGACAGTGACACCGAGCCGCCGTGTCTGTTCACGAGAGACCGAATGACCGACAGACCAAGTCCGAGGTGCGGCCGTTCCTTCGTCGACACAAGAGGCGCGAATGCATCCTGCTGCACGTCAGCGGGAACGCCGGAGCCGGAATCCTCGACGGCGATCAGGACGTGACCGTTGACCCGCGCCGTGCGAAGCCGGACGCGCCCGCCGTCCGGCATCGCCTCCACCGCGTTCTCGATCGCGTGGACAATGGCCCCGATGAGTGACGCCGACGCCTGCGCCAGGAGCGGCTCGGACGGCGTCTCCATGTGGTACTCCACCGCCGGAGCCAGCCCATCCTGATGCTGGTCCCAGCGCCAGCGGGCGATCTCGACCGCGTGCTGGACCATCCCGTTGACGTCGATTGGCTCCACGCGGATCGGGCCCGGGGATCCCATGCGTTCCCGAACCGGCCCAAGCACGGCGAGGACCTCATCGGCCACGCGCTCGGCGAGCGAAGGCGCGCTCGTGCCCCCTTCGAGGGCCTTCCCGGATTGGGGAACGAGCCGGGCCAGACGCGGCGGCAGCTGAGTCGACACGAGATCAAGAATGCGGGCGACCGTCTCCGACAGGGCGGTCCGCTGGTGCTCGGTCAGGAGCTGGTAGGCCGCACCACCGAGCCGGCGCTGCTCGCTCCGGTGATCCTCGAGCGCACCCACGACACCGAGTGCAAGGCTGACCAGCTCGCCGCGCCGGCGGAACGCTTCGAGTTCCCAGTTGCTTGGCCGGAGGTCGTCCGCGACGTACAGGCAGGCGATCCCCTGCAGGCGGTCCGCGCGCATCAGCGGGAGCCCGACACGGCTCCACACCTCGCCGGATCTCATCGCCGGATTGAGAGGGTCAAGCGGGTCGTCGGCGACGCTGACCACGCTGACGGGCCACCGCCCGTCGGCGCCCGTGCGCACGAGAGCGAGGATGAGCTGAGCGGCGTCGTGACTGTTGAACGGCCCCGGGAGACCGTGCTGTGCGATCGGCTCCATTGCGCCATCAGGCCTGGCCCGAAACAGGATGCCACTCACGGGGGCACCTACCCAGTCGGACATCTCCGCTGAGCACGCCGCCAGAACCTCGGCCGGACTCCGCGCCTCCATGACGTCCTGGGCCAGCCGCAGGAGCGACGACATGGCTCGCGTCTGCCGTCGTACACGCCCCGCTTCCCACGCGTGGGCCGAACCGGTCACGAATTCGTCGAGAATGGCTCGGCAGCGGCTTCGCTTCTGCTCGGTGAACGCCGCGCGGGCCGACGACCGCATTTCCCCAAGTCCGAGCACGCCGATCGCTTCCTCGCCGAGGCGGATCGGCACCAGGTAGACCGACTGCAGACTCAGCTCGTGTCCCCCGTTCCCCTCCAGGCTGACGGCCGGCCGGCCTTGGCCGTCGAGAAAGACCGGTTCCTGCCGCTCGAGCACAGCGCGGTGCCACGGTGACCGGGCGAGCCAGATCTTCGTGCCGATCCGTGGCGACTGCGGAAGGGGTCGGGGCATTCCAACGGCTTTCACGGTCAGACCAAAGCTCGGATGGTCCCAGAGCGCAACGCTGGCAACGGTCACCGGGAGCGCGCGCGCCAGGTCCTCGGCGAACTCCTGCACCGCCGTTTCCATGCCCCACTGCCCGGGTCCGGCGTCCACCGTGTACATGTCGCCCACAGCGGTTACCCTCGACCGCCGCCGTCAAGATTCGCGAGGCCGCGGCGAGCGCCTTCATGCTCCGGACGCCCGCTGAGAATTCGCCGATACTGCTCGGCGGCGCGGTCAGGCCATCCGGCACGGGCAAACAGCTCGGCCAGCTCCAGCCGGAGGTCCCAGTCGCGAGGCCGCAGCGCGATCGACGCTTCGTACGTGGCCACCGCTTCTCGCACGTGACCGGCGCGCGCCAGGGCTCGCGCGACCTCCCACTGGAGATACGCGTCACTGCTGGCCATGCTCGACGCCGTCTGGAACTCCACGAGCGCCCCCGACCCGTCGCCCCCCGCGACCATGGTCCGCCCCAGGTCGAGGCGCAGCCACGGATCGTTGGGCGTCGCCTTGAGGACCTGGCGCCACAGGGCGATGGCCCGATCGCCCTGACCGTGTCGGGCGAAGAACCCGGCGAGCTGGCGGCGATACGCGTTGGCCCGCTGGGGGGCGTCCGGGCCCACGCGCGCGATCGCGGAGGTGAAGGCTGCCTCGGCCTCCGTCACCTTGCCGAGATCCTCGTAGACCTCGCCGAGCAGGACGAAGACGTCCGGGTCCTCGGGCGCCGCCACCAGGGCCTGGCGGGCCTGGCTCAGCGCGCGCTCGCGATCGCTGCGCCGCAGGAGGGCCCGACCGTAAGCGATCCGAGCCTCGGCCTCCTGCGCCGGGTGGGCAGAAAGCTCGATCGCCTCCTCGTAGGCTCTCCAGGCGGCGCGCCACCGCTCCCGCTGCTCGAAGTGCTGGGCGAGCTCGCGCCGGAGCGTGCGGTTGCGGGGAACCGAGTCGAAGACGAACTCCTGATCCGCGTTGCGGCTGAAGAGCTCGTCGACAACCCGACCGAGATACCACGGGTCGATGGTGAGCACTCGACGAAACGCCTCAGCCGCGATCCGACGGCTGGTCTTCTCGTCCACCGGAAAGGCCAGGGCGTACCGTGCAAGACTCAAGAAGCGCGGCACGTTGTTGGGGTCGATCTGTGTGCCCAGCGTCACCTCACCGAGTCCCCGGGCGATGAGGTCGTCGTCGGACCGGAAGAGGTCGGCGAGTGGCGCATCCAGCGCCCCATCCGAAAGGCCCCGGGCGGCGCGGCGGACCCCGTGGAGCCGGCCAAGCAGCCAACCGAAGCCCTGGTGGGCGACCGGGTCCACGGGCCTGTGCTCAAGACTCTGCCGGTACGCCACGTAGGCGCGAGCGACCAGGCCCTGGGTCGCCCGGAGCCGCGTTTGAGCCGAGGCGTCGGGCAGGCGGCGCCCCTCGGCGTCGATGCCGGCAATCCACATCCGCGCGGCCGTCTCGTCGAGCACCTCGGCCAGGGCCGCCTGGGCGCGCGGGTTACGCGGATCCCACGCGACGGCCTGCTCCATGTCACGACGCGCCTCGGCGAGCTCGCGCATGCCCACCGTGCCGCGCACGCGCTCGGCGCGACCCGCCCGGGCGAGCGCCGACTGGAGCTTCCAGTCAGCCACGCCTGGGGGAACGAGCCAGAACGTGGCGACGACGACCAGGCCGGCCGCGACCACCCCGGTGGCCCATGCGCCCGTGCGCCCCGCGAGAGACCAGCGCCACTGCTCGAGCTCGACGCTCTCGCCGGTCCGGTGCACGCGCCAGGTTACGATCGCCGGCGTGAGCGCCGCCACCGCGACGACCACGAGGGCGTTCCCCGGCCGGTGCAGCCCGAAGTCGACCAGGCTGTGGAGGGCGGCGACCACGAGCGCGCAGGTCCCCCCGATGGTGAGGCCCTTGACGAACGGGTCACGCCGCTGGCGGAGACGCCTCACCACGAACATCCCGAACGCCACGAGAGCCCAGACGAGCAAGCCGAGGCCGACGACGCCCGCCTCCGCAAACAGCTGAAGGTAATCGTTGTGCGCGAAATCGATGAGCTTGTCAAAGGCCACCGCAGTGGGCCGAACCCGGGTGAACGCATCCTGGAACCCACCCAGACCCACGCCGAGGAGGGGCGTCTCCATCGCCATGCGCAAGGTCGCTTCCCAGATCGGCCACCGCAACTCGACGACGGGATCGCGTGCGACGCTGATCAGGCGCGCGGCCGTGGATTCCAGTCCCACCCACGCCGCGTACGCAGTGGTCGCAACCAGCCCGCCGACGATCAGGAACGGCAGCCGGCCCCGGGCTCGGCCGGCCGCCACCAGCACGAGGAGGATCACCAGGCCGCCGAGGGTGCTCACGATGGCGCCACGTGACATGGTCAGCGCGAGGGCCATCCCGAGGACGAAGATCAGACCCACCAAAACCACGCTCGCGCCCAGCCGACGGGAGCCGCGGCCGGCCATCCTGGTGTCCGAGTCGCCGCGCCGACTGGGGCGCAGCAGTAGCCCGAGAGCGAGGAACAGGGACATCGAGAAGTAGAGCGCCTGGTGGTTCGGATTGAGGAAGGTCGTCGTCAGACGGTCATGGGTCAGCGACTTGGGCAGCCAGAGCAATGGCTGAGCCCCCAGGGCGAAGTTCATCAGGCCCAGCACGGCCGCGGCCGCGCCCAACGCGACGAGCGTCCACGTGAGGCGAAGGATGCGCGCGCGGGTAGAGAGATAGCCGCTCAAGACCACCAGGAGCACGAAATACGCGAGGTAGAGTCGCGCACTCTCTCCCGTCGCGTACGGGCTCACGGATCGCCCGGGCACCAGCGCCTGCAGCATCACGACGGCAGCCATCAGGCACCCGGGCCAGAAGGCCGGATGGCGGCGAACGGTGAACTCGCCCGCCGCTAGCATGCGTACCAGCCAGAGAGCCGCCACCACGGCAACTCCGGCCTCGATGGCCGCCTGCGCCCACGGGCGCACGCCGCCGTAGGGCAACGGTGCGAACAGCAGGAGCGCCACGACGCCGATCTCGATGCCGGCGTCGAGCGCCCGCGACAGCCGGGTCACTTCGACTTCGCCCCTCGGGTGTAGTAGCCGTCGTACGTGTCGTAGTAGCGCTTGGAGTACCCGTTGGCGCCGGCGTCGAAGCGGTTGATGACGGCGCCGATGATGCGTCCGTGCACGGCCACGATCTGCTCCTTCGCGCGGCGGAGAGCCGCCTGCGGAGCACTCCCGCTCCCGACCACCAGAAGCACGCCGTCGACGACACCGGCCAGGGTGCAGGCGTCGCTCACCGCGAGGACCGGCGGAGAGTCGAACACGACGGTGTCGAAGCGCTCGCTGACGGCGCCGACGAAGTCGCGCATTCGACGGGAAGCAAGAAGTTCAGCTGGATTCGGTGGCATCGGTCCGCTCGACACGATGGACAGGTTCGGGATCGCCGTCTTCTGGACGACCGCATCGAGCAGGGCGTCGCCCGCCAGGTAGGACGACAACCCGGGGTTGTTCGGCTGCCGGAACATCATGTGCAGCATCGGCCGGCGAAGATCGGTGTCCACGAGCAGCACGACCCGCTCGCTCTGCGCCATGCAGATGCCCAGGTTCGCCACGGTCGTCGACTTGCCCTCGCCCGGACCGGCACTCGTGATCAGGATGCGGCGCAACGGCGCGTCGGGGTTCGCGTAGTGCAGGTTCGTGCGCAGGACGCGGTACGCTTCCGCCTGAAATGAGCGCGGATCGTCCAGCATCACGAGCCGCTCGGAAGGGGAACGCTTCACGGCTTAGCCTCCAGCTCTGGCGCTCAGGCGCGGTTTCGCGTTGGGATGACGGGAATCAGCGCGAACACGGGTACCCCGAGGGCGCCTTCCACTTGATCCGGGGTACGCACGGTGTCATCCATGTACTCGAGGAAGAAGGCAAGCGCCATGCCAAGAACGAGCCCGATCACGGCGCCAAGGGCGAGGTTCAGAATCGGACGTGGCTTGATCGGCCGAAACGGCGCAATCGCCGGCTCCACGATCCGGATGTTGTTCGTGTCCAGACCCTGGCTCAGGCCAGTCTCCTTGAGCCGCTTGAGCAGAAGATCGTAGAGCTGCTGGTTGGAGTCAGCCTCGCGCTTGAGGATGCCGAACTGGATCTCCTTCTTGGCGAGACCCTGGACCTCGTCACGATACTGGTTCACGGCTCCGACCATCGCTCCTTCGCGGGCCTTCAGGGCAGTGTACTCGCTCTCCATGCTCTGGACGAGCCGGGTGACCTCCTCGCGAATCTTCTGGGAGATCTCGTCGATCTGCGACTGGATCTTCAGCACCTCGGGATGCTTCTCCCGGTACGTCTTCAGCAGCTTCGAGCGCTGGACCTCGAGCTCGACGAGCTGCCCCTTGAGCCTCTGGATGAGCGGGTTGTTGATGACGAGAGGAGACGCTTCGAGCGCCTCTTGGTTCTGGGCGCCCTTCCGGATCTCGCTGAGCCGGGTCTCGAGCTCGAGGCGCTTGGCCTTGGCGTCGATATAGGCGCTGTTGAACTCACCCAGCTTCTTCGCCGCGAGATTTTGCCTCTCCTCCGCAGACGTGAGGCCCGCCTGTTCGCGATAGCGCTGCAGGGTCAGCTCCGACTCGTTGACCTTGCTCCTCAGATCAGAGACCTGCGTCGTCAGCCAGGTCAGGGCATCGCGCGCAGCGTTCAGCTTCAGCTCGAGCGTCTGACGCACGTAGCCGGTGGCGACGGCGTTCGCCATCTCCGCTGCCATCTTCGGATCCGTATCCTCCACCCGGATCTCGACGAGCCGCGTGTTCCGAACGGGCTCCACCTTGACCGACCCCAGGAACGTCTCGACCGGATCCTTCGCCCGCGCCAGGCTCGGGCGCCGCTCAATAAGACCCATCGTGTCGATCACCCGCTGGATCACCGGCCGGCTGCGGATGATCTGGACCTGGGTCTGGAAGAACTCGGCGGATTCCCCACCGAGGGGCGTCACCTCTTGGATGTTCACGACCCGGGGACCTTCGCGCTCGATCAGGGCACGCGTCGCCGCACTGTAGATGGGCTGCTGCACGTAGGTCGCCATGGCCACGGCGCCAACCACCACCACGAAACAGGCGACGACGAGCCATACGTGCTTCCGGACGATCCGCAAGTACTCGCGGAGATGGACACTCTCGATGACGTGATCACTCAGCATGGATGGTGCCTCCGAATGGGGATCAGAAGAAGCTCTCGGGCACGACGATGACGTCGTTGGCCGTGAGCGAAATGTCCTTGTCCTTCCGGCCCCGCTTCATGACTTCGTTGAGGTCGACGACCAGCGTCTCCTGGCGGCCGTCCCTATGGGTTCGGATGATCTTGGTCCGGTTGGGTGCGGCCTTCTCCGTGAAGCCGCCCGCCAGTGCGATGCCCTCGATCGCGGTGGCCGCCTGCTCGAGCTGGTAGGACCCTGGCTTCCGAACCTCACCGAGGACGTAAAAGCTGTTTCCGGCCGGAACCAGCACGGTGTCGGCCTCGGTCAGAAGGAAGTCTCGCGCCCGCGCATCGGCTCCCGAGAGGTCGAGGGTTACGGTCTCCTGGTTGCCGTCCTGGCGCTTGCGGAGCACACGCGCCACCGATGGCGCCGCGCGATCGGTGAACCCCCCAGCGAGCGTGATGGCCTCCAGCGCGGTCGTGTCCTTCTCGAGGGAGAACGCGCCCGGCCTCTTCACCTCGCCGAGCACGAAGAAGCTCGTGAGCTTCGGGATGTAGATCGTGTCCCCGTTCTCCAGGGGCAGATTCTCCCGGGTGTCCCCGTCGAGCAGGGCCTTGAGATTGACCCGGAGGGTCAGGCTGCCGGCTGAGCCGGGAGCGACCGGCGCATCGGACTTCGGGGAGCGGACGACGATGAGCTGGCGACCTGCCGTCTTGGACGGCCCCCCGGCCTGGGACAGGACGTCGAGGAGAGTCGCCTGGGCCTGGCTCGTGAGCGCGTACGTCCCGGGCTTCTCCGCCTCGCCGAGGACGAAGACCTTCTGGGAGCGGTATTCCTGGACGACCACGGTCACCTGAGGGGCGACCACGTAGTCCCCGAGCAGCTCTCGCAATCGAACCTCGAGCTGTGTCGGGTTCAGGTTGGCGACCGGGACGTCCCCGATCAGCGGGAAGGGCATTCGCCCGTCGGCAGCGACGACAGCAGCCCGCGTGAGGTCCTCATGACCCCACACGGTGATTTTCAGGACGTCGCCGGGCCCGATCCGGTAGTCGCGCCCCTGAGCGGCGGCGACCCCCGCCAGGCACGGCACGGCGACGAGGACCATCACGAGTCCCAAGAGGAACTTCCGGGACTTCGCTCTCAACGGAAGACTTCCCTGCAGGCCCATCAACTTGGTTCCCCCCATACCACTGTACCGGCTACCGCCTCACCACCCACACTCCGACGCATCGCAATATCCAATGGGGGAAACGGAGCAATCAGCGTGCCGAGATCGTAACCTCCTGAAATATCAGAAGAAGCTCTCTGGCACCACGATGACGTCGTTGTTGAGAAGGGGCAGATCCTTCTCCTTCCGGCCTCGCTTGATGATGTCGTTCAGGTCGACGACGAAGGTCTCCTGGCGACCATCGGCGTGGGTGCGAATCACTTTTGTCCGATTTGGCGCGGCTTTGTCGGTAAATCCGCCTGCCATGGCCACGGCCTGGATGGCCGTCGTCACCTGGTCGAGCTGGTAGGCCCCGGGCCGCTTCACCTCCCCCAGGACATAGAACGTGTTTCCTGCCGGAATCAGGAGAATATCCCCATCCCTCAGTAGGAACTCCCTGGCCCGGGGGTCGGCACCCGAAAGATCGAGCGTCGTGATCTGTTCAGCCCCGGAGGGGAGCCGACGGGTCAGCTTGGCCTGGGCTTGAGCGGCTTTCTCGGTGAAGCCGCCCGCCATGGTGATGGCGCCGACCGCCGTGGTCGAGGGATCGAGCTGATATGCCCCCGGCTTGCGGATTTCGCCCAGCACGTAGAACGTGTTCCCCGAGGGAATGAGGAGCGTATCGCCATCTCGGAGAGAGAAGTCGCGGGCCACCGGGTCCGCCCCCGAGAGATCGAGGGACACTGTCTGCTCCTGGCCGGACGCCAGGCGCCGGATCAGCTTCGCCTGACTCTGTCCCGCCTTCTCGGTGAACCCGCCCGCTAGGGTCACCGCGCCGAACGCGGTCGTCACCTTGTCGAGCTGGAACGCGCCGGGCCTCCGCACTTCGCCCGAGACGAAGAACGTGTTGCCGCGAGGCACCATCAGCGTGTCACCCTCGACGAGGACCAGCTCGCGCGACCGAGGGTCGGTCAGATCGACGGCGATGGTCTCCTGCGTTCCGTCGGGGCGCTTCCGGAGAAGCTGCGCGCCGCTCGGCGCCGCCTTGTCCGTGAACCCCCCCGCCAGCGTCGCGGCCTCGAGCGCGCTCGTCTCCTTCTCGATCGCGTAGGACCCCTGCCGCTGCACCTCGCCCAGCACGAAGAACGCCGTCAGCTTGGGAACGAAGATCGTATCGCCCGTCTGGAGCGCGATGTTCGCAGAGGCGTCGCCGTCCAAGAGTCTCTTGAGATTGGTCCGCAGCGTCCGGCTGCCTGCCGCCCCCGGCACCACCGGCCCATCCGACGTCGGAAAGCGCACGACGACGACCTCTCGACCCGCCGTTTTCGAGGGACCCCCGGCCTGGGACAGGATGTCCAGCAGGCTGGCCTGCCCGGTCAGGGCATAGGTGCCGGCCTTCTCGACCTCACCCAGCACGAACACCCGCTGCGAGCGATACTCCTGGACGCTGACCGAGATCTGCGGATTGACGAGGTAGTCCCGACCGAACAGCTCCTTGAGGCGGGCCTCCACCTGCGCGGTCGTGAGGTCCGCGACCCGGACCTCGCCGATCAGGGGAAACTGAATCGCCCCGTCGGCGGCCACGACGACGGACCGCCCGAGATCCTCGTGGCCCCAGACCGTGACTTTGAGCACGTCCTTGGGGCCGACCCGGTACTCACGGTCCTGAGCGCTGGCGGGTCCGGTGAGCACTGCCGCCAGGACCAGCGCCACGGTAAGGGCTCCGAGAGACACACCTGTCGACCGACGACGAACGCTGAGCGAGGCCACCACCATCCATCCTGAAGCGGGCGGGCCGCCATCTCCGGCCCTGGGGGCCGGTCGAAACGCCTCGAACTAGTACGTCAGTATGATACTGCCCTTGATCCGGTTGTCGGCGTAGTCGAAGTCGTTGAAGTTCGAATCCCGGACGAGGCGCTGGTAGCCAGCTTCGACAGCCAGCCACGTCCGGATCTGATACCTCACGCCGAGGCCCACCTCGTAGAAAAAGTCCTCCCGCTCGTCGCTCTGGCCGACCGCGGCGGGATCGGGGTAGTCGTTCACGCCGACCAGCCCCCGGACCCTGAGGATGAGCCGCGAAGTGAGAAAGTGGCGCACTTCCACGCCCCCGTAGTTGGCGATGTAGTAGTTGTTGCGGCGCACGTCTATGTCGTCGGTCAACGACTCGAGGTTGGCGCGGCCGGCGAAGAGCCGCACTTCCGACGGCTCCCGGTACTTCCAGATCAATTCACCCTCGAGGATGAGGCCATCCCAATCCCCTTGACCGGGGTCCTTGTAGTCCTTCCACTCCCAGCCGACCTTCAGGATTCCCGAGGTCTTCGCGGTGAAGTCGCCCCGGGCGCCAACCTTGATGCGCCAGCCATCGGAGTCCTTGGTCCGCGCCGCGAGGTCCTCCTCGTAGCGAATCCACTGATAGTCGAACTCCCCGAGGATCGAGGTCTTGGGCATGATCCGGTAGAACAGGGTTCCTGACACGACGTGGTCCTGCCGGTCCAAGTTGTTGAAGCCGTCCTCGTAGTCGACCACGAACCACTTGTAGCTCAGATCGAGGGTGTAACGCTCGCGCACCGTGTAGTCGCCACCGGCCTGCAGGGTGTTCTCGGTGCGGTCGATGCGCTGGGTCAGCTCCGGCACCGGGAATCCGCCGAACTCGTCGGTGATGTAGAACTGGTCGCTGAGCCGGAGGCCAAGCCCGCCCGCGAAGTTGATCCGGAGATCTCCGAGAAGCGTATGGTGCACCGTGTCGAGGTCGTTGTTCTCCGTGTAGCGCAGGATGTCGGCGCGATACCCGAGCCGGGCGGAGTAGCGACGCGAGGGGAGCTCGATGGCCAGGCCAGGGCTGAGGATCCAGATGAAGTCGTCGATCTCGTCGGTGGGGGTCAGCAGGATGTTGTCGTCATACTCGCCCGACAGCTCGAGTGACGGCAACAGACGGAAGGGACCGAGCTCGATATTCCCCTGCGCCTGGGCGACCCCGGCCGTCCCCAGAATCGCGGCGATCAACGCTACGCATAGTCCTCGGAGGGAATTACCCGGGCGCGTGGCCGGCATCGACGCCTCCCTTGACGCTTGGCTGGCTATAGGCCCGCTCACACCAAGGCCCCTCGCTCCCCTGGTCGGGGGCGAGGGGCGGCGTGCGGGCGAGATTCGAGGTCGAGCGTCGCCTTATTGGCTCGCGGGGTTCTGGATGATCGTGTCCGAGGACTTGAAAGTCTCGTCGAGCTGGAAGGTGTACGAATACGGCGTGCCGAGAACGGTGATCGCCGCGCTGGTGGAGGCTGGGCCCTGCGCCACCATCACACCGCCCGCCTGAGCGACCGGTCCTTGCCCGGACAGACGGATCGTGATTGTACCCGGATCGTCGACGATGGCCCGACCGACGATGTCCGACTTCCCCGGCTCGACGATCACGACGCGACCGTTCGGCAGGAGGATCTCGACACGACCCCCCGAGTTCTCGATGAGGATCAGGTTCTTGGCCGACGTGACGATGCGCGCCTCGCCGACCAGCGTCTTGATCCGGAGCGTCTGGCTGTCCGGCTGGAACGCCGTCTCCACCGAAGCCCCCTGACCGAGGACCACGTCCAGCGGCCCGAACGACGTCTTGCTCGGGCCGTTCAGGATTCGCTTCTCGTCTTCGGCCGCCTGTGCCGAGGTCACCAGGACCGCCGCCAGCAGGGCCACGACCACCATCAGGTTCCTACGTGTCATATGCTGCTCCCCCCGTTTCTCGAGCCCTCGGCCCGACGGATCGCGTGTTCAGTACGAACTAGACCAGTTGCGGAACGATAGCAGCAACCGCGATGCCAGACAAGGGGCTAACTCTGCACACCCTTGCCTAGTCGACGACCGACCCAGGCTTCCCGACCCGGCCTCGCCCATACTAACAGTAGATTCACGCAGTTCTAGACCAGAGGCCGCGTGATCTGGAGCCCGGAAATCCCCTTGACAGGGAATCCCGGCACCCCGGATATTGAAATCCAGGGAGAAATTCCGTAGACTTTTTCCTCAGATGGAACAACCACTGGTATTAGTCGTCCATGCGGATAGCGCCGTCCATGCGCTTCTCAAGCGCATGCTGGCCCCCTTCGGCTACCGGGTGCACACGGTGAGCAGCGGGGAGGAGGCCATCGACCATGTGGCTCAAGGCGAGGTCACGGTCGTCGTCCTGGACCTGGACCTCGTGGGCATGTCCGGGGCCGACTCCCTCCGGGCCATCCGGGCCATGGCCCAGGCCCCGGAGGTCGTGGTCACCTCGGCGAACGGCACCGTGGCCACGGCCGCCGAGGTCGCGCGCCACGGCGCATTCGACTTCGTCGCCCAGCCTTTCGACTTCAAGGAGCTCAACCAGATCCTCCGGGCGGCCCACGAGCAGGCAGCGCGGCGCCGCCAGACGCAGCACCTGGAGGCCGCGCTCCGGGCCCACGACCCCTTCCCCGAGATCGTCGGGCGGAGCCAGGGGATCAAGCGCGTCCTCGCCCTCGTCAACAAGGCCGCCCCCACCCTGTCGCCCGTCCTGATCCAGGGGGAGAGCGGCACGGGCAAGGAGCTGGTCGCCCGGGCCCTGCATGCCCACAGCCCACGCGCCGCCGCGCCCCTCACGATCGTCGACTGCGGCGCGCTCCAGGACACCCTTCTCGAGAGCGAGCTCTTCGGCCACGAGCGGGGGGCCTTCACCGGGGCCCACGGGCTCAAGCACGGGCTCTTCGAGACGGCGGACCAGAGCACGCTCTTCCTGGACGAGATCGGAGAGATGAGCCCCGCCACGCAGGTCAAGGTCCTGCGCGCGCTGCAGTCGGGCGAGTTCCGCCGGATCGGCTCCAACCGGCACATCAAGGCCGACATCCGGATCATCGCCGCGACGAACAAGGATCTGCGGGAAGAGGTCCAGCGCGGCCGGTTCCGCGAGGATCTGTACTACCGCATCGCGGTCATCGAGATTCACATGCCGTCGCTGCGCGAGCGGACCGACGACATCCCCCTTCTGGTGGAGCACTTCATCCAGACCAACGCGTACGGTGGCCGGCAGCGGCTTCACATGACTCAAGAGGCGATGCAGTGCCTGGTCCGGTACAACTGGCCGGGGAACATCCGGGAGCTTCGCAACATGATCGAGCGGCTGTCGGTGCTGGCAGACAGCCAAGTGCTGACCCCGGACAGTCTGCCGCCGGCGATCGTCAAGGCCTCCACGGAGCCGGGCGACGGCGTGCGGGTGCCCGGACCGACCGCGGCGATCCCGAGCGAGCGGCCGCCTGACCTCACGCTCGACGAGGTCGAGCGCCACCACATCCTGCGGACGCTCGATCGTCACCGCTGGAACAAGAAGCGGGTGGCGGGCATCCTCGGCATCGACACGAAGACGCTCTACAACAAGCTGCGCCGCTACGGCGTCCCGATCGGCACCCGCGGCGAGGGCGATGCCGCCATGCCCTCCTCCTAGCTCGACCCCATGGAGGCCAGCATGAGCCAGGATGCCGCGACGAGCCCGGCCAAGACGCCCGTGGCCGCCGAGCGCGAGCGCATCCTCGTCTGCGACGACGACCCGCGGATGCGAGACACGATCGTCGAGACCCTGGCGGGCGAGGCGTTTCACGTCGACACGGCCGACCGGGCGGTGGACGCCATCCAGCGCATCATGCACGCAAGCTACCGGGCGCTGATCCTGGACCTCAAGCTCCCGGGCCTGGGCGGTCTCGACGCGATCTCGGTGGTGAAGCGCTTCGACGAGTCCCTGCCCATCATCGTGATGACGGGTCACGCGTCCTACGAGACGGAGCAGGCCGCCCGCGCCGCGGGAATCTTCTACTACCTGGTCAAGCCCTTCAATCTCGACGAGTTGGTCGCGGCGGTGCGCGCCGCCGTGCGATTCCGGGAAACCAGCCGCCGCCGAGCGTGAGTGCCGGGGCAAGCCCCCGGAAACGTCAGCCGGGCCGCCCAGGAGGGTGGGCCCCGGGGGTCGGACCCTTGCCCGACCCCTCCGCCAGGAGCCCGCGCACCACGTCCGTGAGGCGCTGCCGGAGCTCCTCGTCGTCGGGCTCGTAGACATCGGGGATCCCCAGGACGCGGACCTTCCGCGCCTGCCCCGCCCAGTGCTTCCGGATGTAGGCCGCGTGCTCCTCCTCCATGACGCAGACCACGTCGGCCCACCCCACGTCGCGACCCGTGATGAGGCGCCCCCCCGAGTCCGGGTCGACGCCAGCCGACCGCGCCTCGTGGTCGGCCCGGTTCCCCACGCTCCAGCTCAGGACCCGGAAGATCTCTTCCGCCACGCGGCTCCGGCAGACGTTGCCACGACACACGAACAGCACCCGCACGGCGCCCGTCCGCTCAGGCGCCCACGCCGGAGGCCGCGGGCCGCGCCGCGGCGGCGCGCCGCTCTCGCAGGAACCGGAAGAACTCGACGCCCTCGCGGAGCCGGCGCCGCATCACGGCCGGGTCCCGCAGCATCCCGCCGACCATCGCGACGACCTTCCGGGGCCGGAAGTAGAAGCGTCGATAGAACGCCTCGACCGAGGTGAAGATCTCGGTCTGAGCAAGCCCGGGGAAATCGAGGGCAGCTACCTGCACGCCGTCCCGGTTGACCAGGTCGGCCGTCGTCGCCGGAAGCCACCCCTGCTCCTGAGCCTGGCGATAGAGCTCCGTGCCCGGGTACGGCGCCGCGAGGGAGACCTGGATCGTGTCGGGCTCGATCTCGCACGCGTAGCGGATCGTCTCCTGGATCGTCTCCGGCGTCTCCCCGGGAAGCCCCAGGATGAACGTTCCGTGGATCGCGATGCCCAGCGCTCTGGCGTTCCGCGTGAACTCGCGGGCGACATCCAGGCGCACGCCCTTCTTGACATTGTTCAGAATCGCCTGGCTTCCCGACTCGTACCCCACCAACAGGAGTCGAAGACCATTGTCCCGCAAGACCTCGAGCGTGCGGCGCGGAACGTTGGCCTTGGCGTTGCACGACCACGTGAGCCCGAGCCGCCCCAGCCGCCGGGCGATCTCCTCGGCGCGCGGGAGGTCGTCCGTGAACGTGTCGTCGTCGAAGAAGAACTCCCGGACCTGGGGGAAGAGGCGCTTGGCCCGCGCCATCTCAGCCTCGACGTTCGCCGGGCTCCGCACCCGGTAGCGATGCCCGCCCACGGTCTGCGGCCACAGGCAGAAGGTGCACTTCGACCGGCACCCCCGTCCCGTGTACAGCGAGACGTACGGATGGAGCAAGTAGCCGATGAAGTAGTTCTCGACGGTGAGATCGCGCCGGTACACGTCGACGACGAAGGGCAGGGCGTCCATGTCCTCGATGGGCGGTCGAGGAAGCGTGAAGCGGATCCGGTCACCGTCGCGATATGCGATCCCTCGCACCTCGGCGAACGGCCGACCCTCGGCGACCTCGGCGCAGGCATAGTCGAATTCCCCGACTCCCACCCAGTCGACCGCCCGGGACGCGCGCAGCGACGCCTCCGGCAGGACCGCGACATGAGCGCCGACCATCCCGACCAGGAGCCGCGGGTTCTCGTCCTTCAGGCGCTCCGCCACCCGCACGTCGCTGCCGAAGGACGGCGTGCTCGTGTGCATCACCACCTGGTCGTACTCGCGCGCAAGGGGGGCCACCCGCTCGAGGGTCAGGCCGTCGGGCGGGGCGTCGACGAGCCGGCTACCGGGAACGAGCGCGGCGGGCTGCGCCAGCCAGGTCGGGTACCAGAACGAGCGGATCTCGCGGCGCGCCTGGTATCGGGAGCCAGCTCCGCCGTCGAAGCCGTCGAAGGACGGCGGGTGGAGGAACAGAGTCCGGAGTGGCGCCGAGCAGTCAGACACCGCGCGGACTTCGGGCGCCGAGGGGGGCGCTGGCGGGGACACCCTTGGCGTCAGTGCTCGAGCGGGCGCTGAGCCACGCCAGGGCGATCAGCCCGACCGCCGCGTAGACGAGCTCCCGGATTCGGCGGACGACTCCCACCGTCAGACCGCGGACCGGGCTGAGCCCGAGGGCGGCGAAGATGGCGACCTTGCCGCCCTCCTGAGTCCCCACCTTGGCGGGCACGAAGAAAAGCATACCATCGAGGATCACGGAGCCGGTCTCGACCGCCAGCGCGGTCTGCCAGTCCACCGTGTCGCCCACCCAGTTGAGGATGAGGTAGATCTCGACCGCCCCGATCGCCCATCCCAGGACGAAGCAGCCGAGCGAGGCGGCCGTGCGCCACGCTCCGAGTCGCGCCAGCGCCGCATCGAGATCCTGGCCCGGGCCCATCCACGCCGGCGGCAGGAGCCTCGCGAGCCGCACGCGCCCAAGCACGCCCCGAGCCGTGGCCCAGAAGCCACGCCGCACCATCCAGACGAAAGCCGCCCCGACGGCGACGGCCGCCGAGCCACCCACGACGGCGGCCACGAGCCCCGGCCACCCGGTCCGGGGGCTGCCCCCAAGAAGCCGCGGCAGGGCCAGGGTCAGGCCGAGGAAGATGAAGACGGCCTGCGCGACCGACTGTCCGACCTTGGCGACGCTCACGGATCCCCACCGGAGACTCCCCGGCACCCGCTTGCGGCCCAGGAGACGAACCCGCAGCAGCTCTCCGCCGACGGTGGCGGAGGGCGTCAGGTAGTTGACCGCGTCACCCGCGAGCCGAGCCGCCAGCAGCCAAGACATGCTGACCATCCGCTCGCCACGCGGGAACGCCAGCGCCCATCCGCCGGTATTGAGGAGGACGCTCAGGCTTTCGACCAGCAGGATGACGGCCAGGCCCCACCCGATGAGCCGCAAGTCCCGAGCGAGGCCGTCGACCCCGATGGCCGCCACCGTGCCGACCAGCACCGCCGAGCCGAGAGCGATGCAGACAAGCTCGACCCGGTTGCGCCGGAAGGCGATCACCGGGAGGCGGCGTCCGGACGGCGGCCGGGCACGGCCAGCGCACCGTACGCCACGACGATTCCGGCAAACGCCCACGCGCCCACGGCGGCCGCGTAGAGGAACCACTCGAGGTGGCCCACGACCGTGAGCACGAGAAGGAGGTACGTGTAGTCGCGGCTCGCGAGCTTCTCGACGACCGTCGCTCCCGGCTTGCCGCGCAGGCTCCAGTCGTCGCCGGCCCAGTGAAGGTCTTCGCCCCGCCTGAGCACGGGTCGAATCAGGAGGACGTGAACCGCTGCCATCGCGGCACCGACGCCGGTGACCAGAGCCAGCGCCGCCCAGGCGCCACCGGGCGGGAGCCCCTCGCGAAGGAGCCCCACCGCAAGCGCGCCGAAGACCGCCAGGTTCACGAGGTAGTCGCCGATCAGGTCCAGTCGGGCGCCGGCCGGGCTCTGCGCGAGGCGCGCATGGGCCATGTCTCCATCGACGCAGTCGAGCACAAGAGAGGCGATGAGGAGCAGCACGCCGAGGAGCCGCCCCCAGTACGAGACCGTCGCCAGCCCCATGGCTCCCAGGATGCCGATCACCACACCGAGGATGGTGACGTGCGACGGGGACAGCCGGGTCCGCAGGAGCAGTCGTGTCAACGGGCGGGATAGCGGGCGGTCGACCAGGGCGGCCAGGTAGCTGTCACCCGACGTCCGGTCAGCGAGGTAGTCCAGGAGCGCCCGCTCGAGCGGCTCGGCCGATCCGTCAGCCTCCAGCGGCACCGCGAGGCCGGTCGCGATGCGGGTCCCGGCGAGCGACGTATCGGGCGGCAGCCCAGGCTCCCCGAGCGCCGTGGGGAATCCAGCGCGGCTGGCGCAGGCTAGAGCCTCGTTGATCGGGCAGACGACCCCGACCAGGCGACCGGCCGCCGTCCACACGCTCCCCGGCGTGGCGCCACGAAGATCCCGGACGGCCACGGCATCGACGAGGACGTCGCCGGCCAGGAACAACGTCAGGGCGTCGGCAGAGCGCGGCGCCGAGGACGCCACTTCGCCCAGCCCCTCGATCCACCGGACCGGAACTCCGCGCCGGGCGAGGGGCTCCATGGCCCAACGTGGGGGGCGCCCCGGTGCCAGCAGCGCCACATCGCCGAACCCGGCGTCGTGCAGGGCTACGACCGCCCGCACCGCCAGGGGCACCCCCGCGATCGGCACGGCCGCGTGGGGCTCGCTCCCCACCACGATGGCGCTGCGGACACCGTGACTCACCCCGCCGGCTCTCCCCGTCTCGGTCGCTCGACGCGCGCGATCGCCCACCGGATCAGGACAGCCCCCCAACACGAGTATGACATCGAGAAGCTTACCAGAGGGAAGGGCGGTCGATCCGAAGCGGGATCGAGGAGACCTACGCGGTGCGGAGGGAGCACGCTCCGGGTGCGGCTGCTCCTGCCGAAAGTCCGCCCTGCGTGAGGAGAGTCACCTCAGTCGGGAATGCCTCGCCATCACGGAAGCGCGAACACCTCGAGCTCGCCGACGGAGATGAACTGGTTGGCGCCTCCCGGCACCCCGTAGATCCGGATGCCATCGCCCTGGATGGAAGTGAACGTCATCGTGTACGTCTCGTAGCTCGTCCCGTTGTTGCCGGCGTACGCGGGTGTGGTCACCAAGTTGGACACGGTCACCCATGACGCGCCCTGCCGCACCTGCACTATCGGGGATGCCGTGAACCAGCCTCCGTCCCAGAAGTGAATCCCCTCCTGGAACACGACCCGGGTGAACGTCCGGGCCGTCGCGAAGGTGTACCCGACCCAGTCCTCGCTCGCGGCGTTGCTCCCATCGTAGCTGTCGAATTGGCGAGTCGTGTCACCGTTCCCCACCGGTGGCTTGTCCCCGTCGCGGATCACGCTCAGGCCCCCCCCGGTCCCCGTGGGCGCCGTGACACGCGCAATGACGGTCTGGGCCTGGGCCGCGACATTCGCTTCGCCCGATCCACCGCCGGCCCAGCTGACCTGGAGGACGGCCCCCCCGGTCTTCTCGTAGTACTCCACCCGCACCTCGTGCTCTCCCGCCGCCACAGTCTGCGTCGCGGTCCGCGTCGTGGGGGCGTGGTCGGTCCAGAAATTGATCAGTTGCACGCTGTCCACCCAGAGCCGCACGCCGTCGTCGCTCTGGGTCGTGAAGGTGTACGAGCCCCCGGTGAAGTCGAATCGGCCCTGCCACCGGGCGGAGAAGTTGTTGGTGTTGACGCCGCTACCAGGGCCGCCGTTTCCCCAGTTGTAGTTGAGGGGGTAGGCCTCGCAGCGAGTCAGCACGGGATTCCCGGACAGCGTCAGGTTGTTGTAGTACTGCGCCCGGAACTGACCGACCGGGCACACGATCGAGTAGCTGGCGGTGTAGGTCACGTTCGCGGTGCCCACCGTGACGTTGTGCTGCTGCGCGCCCCCGTCCGACCAAGTGGCGAAGCCGCTCGTTCCCTGAGGAGACGGCGCGTTGATGGTCCGCGTCGCGCCGACGACGGCCGTCCTCACGAACGGCGCGGTCCCGGTGATCCCGTCGTACGTGACCTGCAGACCGGTCGGGTTCGTCGCCAGAGTCACCTGGACGGTCTGCGGCTGGATCACACGCGAGACCGTGTGGGCCAGCCCTCCGCTATCGGTCGCGGTCAAGATGATCTCGAAGGAGCTGCCGTCACCGTGGTTGGGAACGGTGAAGGTCCCGCTCGGCCCGGTGCTCGACGCGTGCACCTGCGTTTGGCAGATCCCCCCCGGGCAGTGGGTGAGCTTGATCTGCCAGGTCAGCGTCGCGCCCGGAACGGTATCTCCCGGCGGGCTCGTGGCCGAGCCCGAGTACGACACGACGTCGCCCACCTTGAACGTCAACGTGGCCGCCGGCGTGCTGATCGTCGCGACCGGCGGCAGGTTGCCACCGAAGGTGGCGGTACGCGTCATGTTCGTGGTGCCCACCGTCACGTTGTGCGACTGCGCGCCTCCATCCGACCACGAGGCGAAGGTGCTCGCCCCCTGAGGAGACGGCGCGAAGATCGTGTGCGTCGAGCCGGCGATGGTCGTCCGCACGTACGGCGCCGTACCCGCCGTCCCGTCGTACACGACTTGGAGCCCGCTCGGTACGGTCGCCAGCGTCATCTGCACCGTCTGCGGCTGAATCGTGCGCGACACGGTGTGCCACAGACCACCGGGGTCGGTGGCGGTCAGGATGATCTCGAAGTAGCTGTCGTCCCCGTGATTCTCCACCGTGAAGCTGCCGCCCGGTCCGCTACCCGATCCGACCGGGTGATCGTGGCAGCTCCCACCCGGACAGTGGTGGAGGACGACCTGCCAGGTCAGCGTCGCCCCGGGGATCCCGTCCCCCGGCGAGTTGCTGGCCGACCCAGAGTAAGAGATGACGTCACCGACCTTGAACAGCAGCGTGGCCGCCGGCGTGTTGATCGTCGCGACCGGCGGCAGGTTGCCGACCGTGATGGTCACGGTGTCGGTCCCGACCCCGCCCTGATTGTCCCGGACGGTCAGCGTCGCGACGTACGTACCGTTCACCGTGTACGTGTGCTGCGGGGAGGGATTGTCGTCCAGAGGGCTGCCGTCCCCGAAGTCCCACTCGAACGTCAACGGATCATCGTCCGGGTCGTTCGAGCCGGCGCTGTCGAAGTTCACGGTCAGGGGCGCGAGGCCCGAAGTGGGGATCGCGGACGCGACCGCCGTGGGAGGCGTGCTCCCGGCAGTGTGCCGGATCCGACGGAGCTCGTTGGCGCTGATCGCCAGGTAGTAGAGAAACCCATCCGGCCCCATCTCGAGGCTCACGGGGCCGTCAGCTTCCTCGGCAAAATCCTCCAGGCTTCCGGGCACCATGACGTCGTTCGAGTCCGCCCGAAGCGTCCGGATCCAGTCCAGGGCGAAGTCAGCGAAGAAGTACGCTCCCTGATACTGGGCAGGGTAGACGGTGCCCGAGTAGAAGGCGCCCGCGGTCACTGCGGCACCCTGACTCAAGTGAAAGTACTCGTAGAATGGGGGGGTCACCGTTTCGGTGGGGCCGCCGCCCTCGACGAGCGCAAAAGCTTCGAGCTCGCCGATGGAAATGAAGAACCCGTTCCCTCCGGGCACCCCGTGGATCCGGATACCGTCGCCCTGGATGGGCGTGAACGTCATCGTGTACGTCTCGTAGCTCGCCCCGTTGTTCCCGGCGTACGCGGGCGTGATCACCAAGCTGGACACCGTCACCCACGACACGCCCTGCCGCACCTGCACCGTCGGCGGTCCCGCGAACCACCCGCCGTCCCAGAAATGCAAGCCCTCCTGGAACACCACCCTGGCGAACGTCTGGGGGACCGCGAAAGTGTAGCCGACCCAGTCCTCACTAGCGAAGTTTTCCCCATCCCAGCTGTCGTACTGGCGGAGCGACTCGCCGTTCCCCACAGGGGGCTTGTCCCCATCACGGACGACGCCGAGTCCTCCCCCGGTCCCCAAAGGCGCCGGGACCCGCGCGATGACTGTCTGGGCCTGACCCGAGACGTTCACCTCGGTTGGTCCACCGCCCCCACCGCCCCCGCCGCCACCCGTGGTCTCCTCGAACACTTCGAGCTCGCCGACGGAGATGAAGAACCCGTTCCCTCCGGGCACCCCGTGGATCCGGATACCGTCGCCCTGGATGGGCGTGAACGTCATCGTGTACGTCTCGTAGCTCGCCCCGTTGTTCCCGGCGTACGCGGGCGTGATCACCAAGCTGGACACCGTCACCCACGACACGCCCTGCCGCACCTGCACCGTCGGCGGTCCCGCGAACCACCCGCCGTCCCAGAAATGCATGCCCTCCTGGAACACGACGCGGTTGAACGTATGCGCAGCGGGAAAGGTGTAGCCGACCCAGTCCGCGCTGGCCGGGGCGCCTCCGACGTAGCTGTCGTACTGGCGGAACGTCTCGCCGTTGCCCACAGGGGGCTTGTCCCCGTCCCTGATCACGGGAAGAGGCGCTCCGCTTCCCTGAGGCGCCACGACCCGCGCGATGATGGTCCCGGAGGAGGCCAGCGAGCCGGGCGTCCCCGAGGCCACGTACAGGGCCTGGCAGAGCGGATACGACGCGTATCCGGCTTGAATCCCGGACCCTTCGAAGCATGGCCAGCCGAGGTTGGCGCCGGCGGTCGCTACGTTGATCTCTTCCCGATCGTTCCAACCCACATCGCCGAGGTACGGCATGTCCGAACCCGGCCGAAGATTGAAGCGGTAGGCGTTCCGGAGGCCGCGAGCCCAGACCTTCGAACGGTTGGCGTTGGCACTGCCATTCCAGTGGGGATTCGTGGGAAGGCCCTGGCCCGTCCGCGTGATTCGGAGGAGCTTGCCCGCGAGCGAATCCAGATCCAGGGCACGAAGTGCGTCATCGTTGACGATGCTGTACTCCGCTCCATCGCCAATCGTGACGAAGATGGTCCCGTCGGACGCGAACTTGACGTTGCCCACTGCGTGCGAGGTTCCATCTTGGGGTATGCAGTCGCTTCCGGCAGGGAAACCGTTGCAAGAACGAATGGTGGTCGTGCCGAAGACCGTGCCCAGGATGATGGTCTCGCTCGCCGGATCGGCGGTGTCACCACTCACGTCGACTCGCGTGAGCCGGGCCGTCTTGCGACCGACGTAGTCGACCGGGTCGTTCTCGTACGTATACAGGAGGTACACGTGGGGGAAGCTCGGGTCCACGGCGATGCCGAGAAGACCGCGGTCCCAGTAATCGTTGACGCGATCGCTCACGTCGATGAACGGAGTGGGCAGGAGGACTCCATCCTTGACGATCCGAACAATGCCAGCCTTCTCGGCGATGAGGATGCGCCCGTCCGGAAAGAAGGCGAACGCGGTCGGGTCGGTGAGGCCCTCGGCCACAACGTCCTGGCTGAAGCCGGAGCCGATCGGGAACGTCGTGGCCAGGGACGTCGTGTGAGTCCCCAGCACGACGGCGAGGAGGAGAAAGGCTCCGATAACCGCGGGCCGGACGCCTGGTCTCACGGCGCGGTCCCGCCCCGCCAGAGACAACCCCGTCGCGCCCCACTGGCATCTGCCTCGAGCTCCGCCAGGCGGGCCCGGTTACGACCCTGACC
The DNA here is from genome assembly GCA_963812945.1 of uncultured Candidatus Rokubacteria bacterium. Taxonomy (GTDB): domain Bacteria; phylum Methylomirabilota; class Methylomirabilia; order Rokubacteriales; family DASRDR01; genus DASRDR01. Next base: position 3,305,408 of record CAWEXD010000008.1, read on the forward strand.
GTCAGCCCGCGCGAAGCCAGCGGCGACCAACTCCTCGGCGATCGAGCGCCCCTCCGGCGTGCTGACGTGATACATACGCCGAGATCGTGCGTCGAACAGCAGGCCTGGCTCCTCCTCGATCCACGCGCCGCCCTCGAGGAGGCGCTGCACGAAGGCGGTCGCTTCCTTGCCGCACGGGGTGTTACCCCGGGGTGCGGAAATGCCGACGATGCCGATCGCCACGCGCCCCCGGACGCTGCGCGCGTCGAGCGTGTCACCCTGGACGGCGCGCACGTAACCCTCGAGCTGGAGTGGCCCGGTCCCTGGGGGAGGCGCACCCCCTGGCGGCACCGTGTCGGCGCTGAGAAGAGACCCAGACGGGCTGATGAGGGCCATGGCCGCGGCGACGAGACACAGAACGCGAACAAGGTCCCTGCACGCTCGTTGGCCCATCGATGTCATGATTACCCGCCCCCCGAGGGAGGCAACAGTGTGGTGGTGTTTCCGGTCTCGGTCTCGAACTCCGCTACTATATGGTCATGGAACGGCCCTGATCAAGCCCATTCGCACTCCTGAGACGCCATGCTCACTAGGTTCGGCGTTGGCCTTCCAGTAATTCCTGATGAATGGATTCAACTCTCCGGCCCGGGCAACCCCATGCCGGATCAAGGCCGTTCCCGACAACCGCGACCACTCGGCAGCGCTCAGGTGTCGTCATGCCGTCCCCCGCCCGGGGTCAGGTCCCGGCCCGTGATTCCCCCGCCCGCCGGCGCGGGCACATGGGCGCAGCGTGCGTGGAAGTCACACGTCAAGGCCCGACCCCGGTAAGCTGGCCGTTGGCCAGGGTGAGCACGCGGTCGGCGGTCCGCGCCAGATCCACGCTGTGCGTGACCAGAAGCACTCCCGCGCGGCCGCCGCGGGCGCGCTCCCGCAGCTCCGCCAGCAGCACGGCGGCGTTCTCCTCGTCGAGATTCCCCGTCGGCTCGTCGGCCAGGATCACGGCGGGATCGTTGAGGACGGCCCGGCAGAAGGCGACCCGCTGCTGCTCGCCGCCCGAGAGCGCCGGGGGGTACTGCGCCGCACGCTCCGAGACGCCGAGCCGATCGAGCAGGCCGCGCGCAGCCGCCTCGGTCTCCGCGCGCGGCCGCCCGATGTAGCGACCCGCCAGGAGCACGTTCTCCCACGCCGTGAGCTCCGGGATCAGGTTGTAGGCCTGGAAGACGAAGCCGAGATGCTGCCCTCGGAAGCGGGCCAGCGCGCGGCGACCGGCTCCGGTCAGACGCTCGTCGCCGAACCAGAGCGCCCCGCCATCCGACCGGTCGAGACACCCCAAGAGGTTCAGCAGGGTGGACTTGCCCGACCCCGATCGGCCGACCACCGCCACGAGCTCCCCGGGCGCCAGGGCCAGGTCCACGCCGCGGAGCACGTCGAGCACGCGACCGTCCGGGGTGTGAAACCGCTTCACGAGGCCCTCGCCCCGGAGCGCCGCCGGGCCGGCCATCGGCTCAGGCGCCCCGCCGGATCGCGTCGGCTGGCGGCATCCGGAGAATCCGGGCCGTCGCGTAGACGCCGGCGATGGCGCCGAGCGCGACGGCGAACGCGAGGGCGAACGCCACGAGACGGCCGGAAAAGAGGAACAGCTGCTGCCCCGACCGCGCGGCATTCGCGTTCACCACGGTCCCGGCGAGGATGGCGAGGACGGTCCCCAGGACGCTGCCACCCAGGCTCACGGCGAGGCTTTCCCGAAGGACCTCGCCGAAGAGCTGGAGATCGGTGGCGCCCAGGGCCTGCTTGATCCCGAAGTCCCGGATGCGCTCGAACGTGGCCGCCGCGACCGTGTTCGACAGGGAGAGCCCCCCGATCAGGAGCCCGATCCCGGCGATCCCCGCCATCAGCCAGGTGAAGAACGCCGTGGACCCCTCGAGCTGTCGCGCGATCTCGCCCGGTGCGGCGACGTTGACGCCGGCCACCTCCTGGCGGATCCGCGCCGCGAGGCCATCCGGCTCCACTCCGTCGACCCAGCCCACCGCCGCGCCGGTGTTGAGGTCCGTCCGCGCCAGGGCCCCACCCGATCCGAACAGGGCACGGAGGGTCGGATCGAGGGCCAGCCAAAGCTCGCGGGCGTCCTCGATCGGGACGATCGCAAAGCGGTCGGGCGCCGTGAGCAGGCGCTCCAGGACGCCGGTCACTTCGAAGTCGCGCTCACCGATCCGGAGGCGGGATCCCGGGCGAAGCCCGCGGCCCGCAGCGAGCTCGGCCCCGACCACCACCCGCCCTCGCTCGTCCTTCGCCAGATCCCTGCCGCTCGCGATCGGGAGCTTTGGATAGTTGCGGTTTGGCCCCGGAACGCCGAGGTCGACTCCCAGCACCAGCTCCTGGTTCACCGAGAAGAGCTCCGAGGTGCCCGGGTTCAACGGCAGCGTCACTTGGGCCTGGACGAGGGCGACGCCCGGAACGCGCCGGATCGCCTCGATGGTCCGCCACGGCAGGACTCCCCCCGCCGTGAAGCCGGCGCCGGTGCCGAGCCCTGCGCCGGCGACGGAGATCTGGCCCAGGACGAACCGGTGCCCGCCGTCGATGAACCGGCTGATGCGGTCGGCGAGCGCCGCGAGTGCCACGAGGCCGGCCATCCCGACGGCGATGCCGGCGACGGCGAAGCCGTAGCCGCGCGGCAGGAGGCGCCGGCGCGCCGCGCCCCTGCCGGTCACCACTTGAGGTGGGATTCCACCGGGAGCCCGAGCCGACGGCGCCGCGCGCGGGCCACGCGCACGGCCAGCCGCACGATCGCGAGCCGCGCGCGGAGCCAGAGCGGCTGATCGAGGAACGCCCCGCCTGTGAAAACCGTGGTGACGGCGTCCTTCAGGGTGGGAGGCGGCCGCGGCGCGAAGAACACGTCGAGGAAGGCCGGGTCGTAGTACCGCTCGATGAACTCGAAGAAGAGGGCGGTGCCCGTCTCCACCCGGCGGCGGTACTCGTGGAAGCGCGCGGCGCGGAACTCTCCGTCACGGAACGCACGCACGATCACCTCGGCGACGAGCTCGGCCGACTGCATCGCCACGTAGACCCCGGTGGAGAAGACCGGGTCGATGAAGACCACCGCGTCGCCGATGGCCACGAAGCGGTCTCCGATGGCCGGCTCGGTCCGGTAGGAGAAGTTCGCCACGGAGTGCACGGCGGTGACCCGCGTCGCGCCGGCCAGCCCGCTGGCGACGGTCGGGGACGCCGCCACCATCTCCTCGAAGAACTCCTCGAGGCTGCCGCGCCGGTGCTTGAGGGCGCGCTGATGCAGGACGACCCCCACGCTGACCAGGTCACCCGTGAACGGGATCCACCAGAACCAGCCGTGCTCGAAGAGGTGCGCCTGGAGGTGTCCTTCCATCCGCCCGGCCAAGCGCCGCGCGCCCCGGTAGTGGGCGAAGAGGGCCGCCTTGCCCAGGTCGGGCATGGGCACGCGCCGGCCCAGACGCGAGGCGAGCAGCGCGTCACGCCCGCTGGCGTCGACGAGGAACCTGGCCTCCACCTCCTCCGCCGCTCCGTCGGCCCTCTGGACGGCGAGTTGCACGCCTTGGCCGTGAATGGTCAGATCCCGCACCTCGACCCCCTCGCGGACGGTCGCGCCCTCCTTGGCGGCATGATCCAGGAGGATGCGGTCGAAGTCGGCCCGAGGGACGTTGAAGGCGTGGTCTTCCCATCCCGGGCCACGGCGGAAGTTCAGCGTCACCTGCCGGCCGTCGGTCTCCTCGGCGAAGATCGCGCCGTTCTTCCGCTGGAAGCCCGCGGCTTCCAGCCGCTCCCGAACTCCCAGCCGGTCGAAGAGCGGCATGCTCGCGGGCAAGAGCGACTCGCCGACATGGAAGCGCGGGAATCGCTCGCGCTCGAAGCAAACGACCGAGAGACCGGCCCGCGCGAGGAAGGCGGACACCGTCGCCCCCGCGGGGCCCCCGCCCACGACCGCGACATCGCACGGAGCCGTCACGGGGTGTTCCTTCACCTCGAAGCCCTCGGTAGCCCGGGCAGGTCCCCCGCCAGGCGGGGGCCCGCCGCGACGGGCGTCGGCCGGACCTCGGCCGCTGACCCACTGGGCCCTGGCCAGACGCGAGCCAGGTACCACGCGATCCGGGCGACGTCCGTCACCGCGTGGAAGCGGCTCTGACGCCCCACGGGGTAGACCGATCGGATCGGCACCGAGATGAACCGGTATCCCCTCCGGGCCGCCTGGACCAGGGCCTCCGTCTCGAGGACGAAACGCCCCTCGCGCAGCGCGACGTCGCGCAGGAAGCGGCCCGGATAGATCCGGAACCCGCACTGGCTGTCCGAGATCGGCGCCGGAATGATCGAGCCGAGAGCTCGGTCCGCCGCGCGGATCGCCATCCGCCGGAGTGTCGGGATCGGATCGCCGGTCCCGCGGGCGAATCGATCCCCCAGAACGAGCGCGTCCGGGGCCTGGCGATGGGCCATGAGCAGGCGCGGCAGGTCTCGTGGGTCGTGCTGGCCGTCCCCGTCGAGGGTCACGACCGCGGAAGCCCCGCGTCGAAGCGCCGCCGCGAACCCCGTCCGCAGGGCCGCGCCCTTGCCCTCGCGGCGCGCGTGGCGCAGGATGTCCACCGCGCCGGCCCGGTCCGCTGCGCTCCCGCTCCCATCGGTCGAGCCGTCGTCCACCACGATGACGGGGCAATGCGCCCGCAACGCCGCGACCACGCTCCCCACGGTGGCGACCTCGTCGAAGACCGGAACCACGGCCCAGAGCCCCGTCGTCACGCGGCCGCCCCCCGCCGCTCCTGCCAGGGTCGCAGCACCAGCGCCACGTGACTCCCCCCGCGGGCGAGCCCGTGGACCAGCGCGGTTCGCGGGGCGCCGACGGATCGGCTCTTTGCCGGGTCCGTGACGAACCGGAGATCCCGTCGAATCGGCTCGGCCAGGTCGGGGAGCGCGGGCACCGGGGAGCCCGCCACGGCGAGCGCCGCCGCCGCCGCACGCAGCGCGCCGAGTCCCGCGTGCTCGCCTACCAGCGGCGTGAGCGCGGTCAGGCGCGCGCGCCCGGACCCGAGGGCCCGGCCCACGAGATCCAGCTCGCACGCGTCATGGGCCGGGTGACCCGACCCGGTGAGGTAGGCCGCCTCCACGCTGCCTGCCGTGGCCCCGGCCGCTTCGAGAGCGCGGCGGATCACCCGCGGGTCGCGCCGTCCGGGCGCCGGGAACCCGTGGGCGCCTGATGGGAGAGTGCCCCAGGCCGCACCCGAGAGCTCCGCGTAGACGCGAGCGCCTCGGGCGAGGGCGGCCTCCGCCCGCTCGAGGATCAGAAACGTCGCGCCCTCGCCCAGGACGGTGCCGCTCGCCCGGCGGTCGAAGGGCCAGCAGCCCTCGGGCCCGGGCTCCGTCCGCGAGACGGTTCCCAGCCGGCCCAGCTCGCGGTAGAGGATCGCCGGGAGCTCGTCGCTTCCACCCGCCAGGACCACCCCCGCGCGCCCCGCGGCGATCAGTGCGGCGCCGCGCGCCACCGCGAGCTCGCCCGCCACGTCCACCTCGTTCAGCGTGAGCAGGGGTCCACGCACGCCGACCGCGATCGCCACCTGCGCGGCCATCGCGTTCATCACGGTGTTCGGAAAGACGAGGGGCGAGAGGCCAAGCGCCCCGCGCTCGAGGAACCCGAGCGCGAAGGTCTCCGACGAGCGGAAGTCTCCCCAGTGGGACCCCAGAACGAGCCCCGCCGCCGTCAGCTGCCCGGGCTGGAGACCCGCGTCCGCCAGGGCGAGCCGGGCAGCCACGAGCGCCAGCTGGCTGGCGCGCGTCAGCCGGCGCGCTTCCCCATCCTGAAGGTGTCCCGCGAGGTCGCCGGCCTCACCACCCAGCCGGCTCGCGCAGCCGTCGGTCGGGAAGGCCTGGACGGGCCCGATTGCCGGAAGGCTCCGGGCGAGCGCCGCACCGAGCGCCGGACCGTCACGGGCGCCCAGCGCGCTCACGCTGCCGACGCCGGTCACGGCGATCCGCGGCGGGGCAACGTTCCCGGGCTCAGCTGGCATCGAGGCTCCGAGGGTCGGCCACGCGCCGGAACAGCAGGCTGAGGTTCTGGCCCCCGAACCCGAAGGAGTTCGACAGGGCGCACTCGACCACGGCGTGACGCGCCACGTTGGGCACGCAGTCGAACATGACGTCGGGGTCCGGGTCAGCCAGATTGGCGGTGGGCGGGACGAGGTCGTGGACGAGGGTCAGCACCGTCGCGATCCCCTCGAGGGCGCCCGCCGCCGCCATCGCGTGACCCACGAGGGACTTGTTGGCGCTCACGAGCACCGTGTCGGGATCGAAGAGCTTGCGGAGCGCCGCGGCCTCGACCCGGTCGTTCTGGAGCGTGCCGGTCCCATGCGCGTTGACGTAGCCGACGGCGCTGGCGGGGACGTCGGCCCGCTCGAGCGCCTCCGCCATCGCCCGGACGCTGCCGTCACCGTCGGGATGCGGGGAGGTCAGGTGGAAGGCGTCCGTGGTGAGCCCATAGCTCAGGAGCTCCGCGTAGCCCCGGGCTCCGCGCGCCCGGGCGTGCGCCTCGTCCTCGAGCACGACGAACCCCGCTCCCTCCCCGAGCGACATGCCGCGCCGGTTCCGCGCGAACGGCCGGCAGGGCTCGGGGTCGAGTAGCTTCAGCGCGTTGAATCCCATGAAGCAGATGCGAGTCATGGCGTCGACGCCGCCCGCGAGGGCCAGAGGCACCGTCCCGGTAGCGATCAGCTCGGCGGCCAGCCCGAGCGCTCCGCCGCCGGAGCTGCAGGCCAGGACCACCGTCTCCTTCGGACCAGTCGTGCCATGGCGCCGGGCGATGAGGTCGGCGTGGGCGAACGGCAGGATGCTCCACAGCGCGGTCCGGAGCTCGGGGTCGTCGACGCCCTCGCGGTGGCGCCGCCAGAACCAGGTCTCGGCCTCCAGCATGCCGCCCCCGATGCCGCCGACGATCACCGCCGCCGGAGCGAGCTCCGCACGGGACAAGCCCGCGTCCAGGATCGCTTCGCCGGCGGCGACCAGCGCGAACCGGTCGGCGCGCGCTCGGCGCCGCGAGGCCCGGGGCAACACGGTGCCGGCCGGCACCTCGGCGCCGATGCGGGCGCGAAACCCCTGGGTGTCGAAGAGCTCGATGGGCCCGATCGTGGATCGCCCGGAGGCCAGCCCTTGCCAGAACGCGTGTCGGCCCCGTCCGTAGGGGCTGACGACACCGAGGCCCGTGACGAGCACGCGAGTCATTCGGTCGCGCTCGTCCTCACGCCGACGCGCCCCTGGCCCCCACGAACTGCACGAGCGCGCCGAAGGTGCCGAAGTGGGTCGCGACGTCCTCCCCCTCCTGGATCACGATGCCGAATCGCTCCTCGAGCGCGATCGACAGCTCGATGAAATCGAGCGAATCGAGTCCGAGCGCCCCCTCGACACCCTTGGGGAGCGGCGTGGCGGGGCCCAGCGTGGTCAGCCGGCCCGGGTCGAACCGGAGCCGCTTCACGATGATGTCCCGCAGCTCCGCGATGATCGCCGGCTCGTCCATCCATCCTCCTCTGTCGGCCCTACGGGGCTCTGTCGGCCTACGGGGACCAGAGCAGCGCGGCGTACTCGCTTCGCCACGTCGCGGTGAGGAGCCAGGGCGCGGGCGCTTCTCCGTCACGGGCCCGGGCCAGGGCGAGCAGTGGCCCCATCGCCAGGGCCTCGCCGAGCCGGGGCGCCCTTGCCGGCGCCGCGCGCGCCGCCAGGATTCCCGCCTCGGCGCCCTCCCGGCCTGCGCCCTTCGTGCCGCTCCAGACGAAGCCGGGTCGCGTGTCCGCGAGCATCCCCTCGAGCACCGTCGTCACCGTCCGGCTCGAGCCCGAGGGCCCGGCGAGCGCGGACGCCCAGCGGAGGGTGCCCGTCTCCCCGGCTTCGAGGAGCAGGCACGCCGCGCCCTCGACAAGGGGTCCCTCGTAGAGCCGGCTGGCACGTCCGAAGAGATCCCGCACCTCGTGGAACGCCTCCACCGCGAGGACCAGAACCCGGTCGGCGCGGCCCTCGGTCAGCCAGGACGCAGCCCACCAGAGCGCCTGGAACGTGGCCGGAGCGCCGCCCATGAGGTTGACATAGGGCCCACGGACGCCCAGCTCGATCGTCACCTCACCCGGCACCGCGCTGGGCGAAGTATACGGAAAGTGGAGCGTCGTCGACGTCTCGTCCTCGAGGAACGCACGGTTTGCGGCGGCGTACCCCGTGGCGCTCACGTACAGGATACCCGTTCGGGGCCCGATCAGCTCCGTCTCCGCAAGACCAGCGTCGGCGATCGCCGCCTTCGCGGCCGCGACGGCCAGCAGGCACTCGCGCGTGGCCCGCCGGAACCGGTCGCCGCCAAGGACCGGAGTGGGCACCGTCACGAGCCCCGTCCCCCGCTCCCCCGTCGCGGCGTGGAGCGCCGCGACGCCCTCACCCCAGCCCGTGAGGACGCCAATCCCGCGGATCCTCGGCACCGGGGGATGCGGCGGCGCGTGCCGCGCGACCGCGGCGGCCTGCGGGCTCACGCGGCGGGCTCGCCGCTCGCCAGCACGAGCGCGGCATTGCAGCCGCCGAAGCCGAGCGAGGTCGACAGGCTCACCCGCGGCCGCCAGGCGCGGGCGGCGCCCGGCACGTAGTCGAGGTCGCAGTCCGGGTCCGGCTCCGCGTAATTGAGGGTGGGCGGGACCTGGCCGTGCCGGCCGGCCAGGAGGCACATGATCGCCTCGAGCGTCGCCGCGGCGCCCATCGTGTGGCCGAGGTGCGCCTTGATGGAGTTCAGCGGAATCGCGCGCGCTCGCCGGCCGAGCACGCGCTTGAGCACTTCCGTCTCGACCCGGTCGTTGGCCGGCGTCCCGGTTCCGTGGGTGCTGACCAGGTCCAGCTCGTCCGCGCTCACCCCGGCGTCGGCGAGGGCTGTCCGCACGGCCAGCTCGAGCCCTCGCCCTTGCGGATCCGGCGCCGTGACGTGGGCGCCGTCCGCCGTGCTGGCGTGGCCGAGGAGGTGCCCGAGGGGCTCCCAGCCGCGGCCGGCCGCCGTGTCGCAGCGCTCGAGCACGACCAGGCCGGCCCCCTCGCCGAGGAGCAGACCGCTCCGCCGCCGGTCGAAGGGGCGCACGGCGTCCCGCGTCAGCGACCGGAGCACGTTGAAGCCACGCTGGACGAAGCGGCAGAGCACGTCCGCCCCCCCGGCCAGGACGACGTCGGCCTGGCCGGCTCTGAGGAGGTCGGCCGCGAGGCCGAGGCTGGTGGCGCCGGACGCGCAGGCCGTGGTCACGGTCAGGACCGGACCTCGGGCCCCGAGCCAGCGCGCCAGGTTGCGCGTCGGACCGTCGTAAACCGAATCGGCGAGCGCCCCGAGGCCGCGGCGCGCGGCCAGGGCATGTCCGGCCTGGTCGATCCCGCCCAGCGCCGTGCCGACGACCACGCCGATCCGCTCGGGCTCCGGCAGGTCGCCCCGGAGCCCGGCGGTCTCCAGCGCCTCGCGGGCCGCGTGGATCAGGAATCGCGAGGCGCGGCAGCGCGGCAGGCGCCGCGGCCGGCCGTCCCCACCCGGAAGCGCGCCCGGGGAGTCCCGCTGGAGCTTCTTGACTTCCCCGCCTCGCGTGACGCGCAGGTCACCAACTGGGAAGCCCTCGATCTCGCTGATGCCGGAGACCCCCGTGACGAGCCCGGCCCAGAAGCCGTCGAGGTCCTGACCGATGGCGGTCACGACGCCGGCCCCGGTGATCGCCACCGGAGAGACGCGGGGAGGCAGGCCCCGGGTCACGCGGCCGGCCCCCAGACGTCGTAGAAGTTGAACCACTGGTCCCAGTGCGCACGGACCTGGCGCTCCAGGATGGCCACCGCGGCGCGCAGCGCCTCCGCCTCGGCCCCCCGGGACACCGTGAGGGCCGGCTCGACGTGGACCCGGTAGGTCCCGTCCGGCTCGAGGACGCAGAACGCGGGCACGACCGGGGCGCCGGCGGCGGCCGCCGTCAGGAACGGCCCGAGGGGGAACGTCGCCGGAGCGCCGAAGAACGGCACCTCCGCGTCCCCGCGCCCCCCGATAGCGCGATCGAGCTGGAAGGCGACCACGTCGCCCCGCCGGAGGGCACTCACCAGCTCGACCGCGACCACCGGGCTCGTGACGCGCACGAAGCGCACCCCGGGGTGGCCGCCGCGATCGAGCAGGACGCCGACAGCCGGGTCGGCCTCGGGCGCCATGACGACGTGGACCGGCCGGCCCAGGACGGTCAGGAGCCGCCCGGCGAGCTCCCAGTTCCCGAGGTGCGCCGTGATCGAGACGCAGCCGCGCCCCCGCGCGAGCGCCTCGCGCGTGGGCTCCTGGCTGTCGATCCCCTTCACGTGTCGCCAGAGTCCCGACTGCGGCCCTCGATTGAGCGAGAGGAGATCGGCGAAGCACACCGCGAAACGATCGAAGACCCGATCGACCGCGGCGTCCAGCCAGGCGGGGTCGCCAGCCGGGTGGACCCGCGCGAGGTTGCGGCGGACCGCCGCCCGCTCCGCCGGGAACCGGGCGGCAAGCACCCCCGCCAGCCGAATGGCCAGCCACGCTCTGAGCCGCCGGGGCAGCCTCGGCGCCGTCGCCGCCGCGACCCGGTAGTAGCGCGAGCGGTTGTACCCGTGCGCATGCCAGCGGGCCGGCGGCGCGGCCACTCCGGGGACGACGCTCACTACGGCACCCTCGGACGACCCTCGGCCCGCGCGGGCACGCGTCAGAAGAGTGGCGAGGTGTAGAGCCGGAAGGCTCGCACCCGCCCGGGCGGGCTGTAGGTGAGCGGACCGACCCAGAAGGCACGCGAGGCGTCGTCGTAGTAGATGGCGAAGGGTGAGCCCGGGTCGTTCGGGTCGTACGCGAGGAACTCCACCCCTCGGAGGCTCGACCGCCGGCCGTAGACCAGCACGGCGTGGTTCAGGATGTCCTCGTGGGGAAAGTTCGTGATCATGAGGGGAGCCGTGTGCCCCGCGCCGACCTCGGCGAGGAGCTCCTGCGCGAGACGTTCCTGATGCTCCGGCGGGAAATCGACGCCGACGCGCCAAGTGCGCCAGTGAAGCATGCTGAGGACGTTCGAGCCAAAAGCCGCCTTGAGGAGGTCCTCGTGGGCCGCCGAGAAGCCCCGCAGGTCCGTATAGCCCGGGATGACGACCCGATCCACCTCCGTCTCCGGCAGCGGGGCCCATGGCGGCCGGTCGAGAACCTGCCGCACGAGCCGCTCGTAGTCGGCCGGGGTCACGGGCGGCCGATCCGGCACGAACCGCGCGAAGCGGTAGAACTGCCCGGCCGCCCGCGCCATGATCAGGCAGTAGTTCGCGAAGTCGTCGTTCCAGCCTGGACGCTGGGCCCGGACGAGGTTGGGGAACGCGAACGTGTCGCGCTCGAGCTCGAACCGGCGCGCCTCGGCGCTCCCCGGCGCCGCCGGTGGAAGGCTTGCGCAGGCCGCCACGAACAGGGCGAGGGCCGCCCCCGCGCACGCCGCGGTTGCCAGACGTCGCTCGCGCCGGAGCGTGTCCTTCCACCGCCGACCACGCCTGCCGGCGTGGCAGAGGTACGCCATAGACCTTCTATCTTGGGCGTCGGGCCCCGGGTTCGTCAACGGCCGCGCCGGAGACCGGGGACGCGCGGCCGTGCGTCCCCCGCGTTCAGCGGTTCAGCGGCCGTCGAAGGAACCCCAGGAGCCCCTGCGGGAGGAAGATGATCATCAGGATGAACAGGATGCCGACCGGGATCAGGTAGTACTCCGTGAAGTATCGCGATACCCCTTCCCGCAACAGCAGGAAGAACGCCGCTCCCGCGAACGGCCCCACCAGCGTGCCGATCCCGCCCATGACGTTGAAGATCACGACCTCGCCCGAGACGACGAAGAAGACGAAGTCCGGCGCGGCGAACTTATTCTGGATCGCGTAGAGCACGCCGGACAGCCCGGCGAAGAGCCCCGACAGCATCACCGCCACCATCTTGTACCGCTCCACGTGGTAGCCGATGGCGCGCGTGCGCGGCTCGTTCTCCCGGATCGACTGGAGCACCATGCCGAACGGGGACCGCGTGATGCGCCGGACGGCGAGGTACGACAGTGTGACCACCGCCAGGACGAACCAGTGGAAGGTCACCGCCGTGAACGCGACCCGGCCCACGCCGGGCAGGCTGAGCGGCGGCTGCCGGAAGGCGAGCCCGTTCTCCCCTCCGGTGACCTCGGTCCAGGTGAAGATGATGATGTAGAAGATCTGGGAGAACACGAGGGTCGAGATCCCGAAGTAGATGTCGCGCAGGCGGGTGGCGAAGTAGGCGACGAACACGGCCACGGCCCCCGCCCCCACCAGGCCGTAGAGGATGGCCAGCCAGAGATTCGGCGGCCGGATCGTGAGGAGCGCGGCGGCCGCCCCGTACATGCCGAGGCCGAAGAAGGCCGAATGGCCGAACGACACCATGCCCGTGTAGCCGATGAGGATGTCCGAGGACATGGCGAGCAGTCCCCACACCAGGATCTCCGTGACGAAGCGCTGCCAGAACGGCGGCAGCACGAGCGGCGCCGCGGCGAGAAGCGCCAGGACGACCCCGAAGCCGATCCAGTAGCTGGTCGCCGGCCGGGCGGAGCGAGCCGTGGCCGCCGTCATTTGGGCGTGGGAACGAAGAGTCCGGTCGGCCGGAAGAGCATGGTGAGCACCAGCACGACGAACGAGACGATCACCGCCTGGGCCGGGCTGACCACGATCGCGGCGTAGGCCTCGACCAGGCTGATGAACATCGCGGCCAGGATCGAGCCCCCGAGGTTGCCCATGCCGCCGACCACGACCACGATGAACGCGCGCAGGGTGAAGTCGAACCCCATCGTCTGGGTGACGCCGGCGAGCGGCCCGAACAGCACGCCGCTCGCCGCGGCCATGCCGGCGCCAATGGCGAACACTCCGGTGTGGACGAGTGGCACCGGGATGCCCATCGCGGCCGCCATCACCCGGTCCTGAGTGGTGGCCCGGATCCAGATGCCGAACTTGCCGTGCTTGAGGAAGAGCCAGAGCCCGAGGATGATCGCCGCGGACAGCGCCGCCGCCAGGACGCGGTACCAGGGGTATTCCAGGTAGAAGAGCTGGAACCGGCCCGTCAGCGGCGCCGGGATCTGGCGCGCCGACGGGCCCCACTGCCAGATCGCGTACTTCTGGAGCACCAGCGACAGCCCGAACGTCGCCAGGATCGTCGTGAGCGGATCGCGGCCGAGGAGCGGGCGAAGCGTCGTCGCCTGGAGAACGGCGCCGAAAACTCCGATCGTCAGCGCCGCCACCAGGAGGGCCAGCCAGAAGCTGCCTGTCGCGGCGATGGTCGCGGCGCCGACGAACCCGCCCAGCATCACCAGGTCCCCGTGGGCGAAGTTGACGACGTCCATGATCCCGAAGATCAGGGTGAGCCCGGATGCCACCAGGGCCAGGATCATCCCGTTGACGAGCCCGTTGACCGTCTGGATCAGGATCTGGTCCATGGGGCCTCTCTCACACGCCCAGGTACTGGTGGATCACGGCAGGATCCGCCCGGAGGTCGGCGGCCGGCGCGTGGTGCCGCACCGCGCCCTTCTCCATGATGTAGACGCGCTCGGCCACCTCGAGCGTCAGCGGCACGTTCTGCTCCACGAGCAGGATCCCCACGCCCTCCCGGTGGAGCACGCGGATGATCTCCCGGATCTGCCCGACCATCCGCGGCATCAGCCCCTCGGTGGGCTCGTCGAGCAGGATGATCTTCGGCTCGAGCATCATGGCCCGGGCGATGGCCAGCATCTGCTGCTCGCCGCCGGACAGGGTGCCCCCCGCCTGCCGGCGCCGCTCGGCCAGCACCGGGAAGCTCGCGTAGACCTTCTCCAGGAGCTCGGCCCGCCGCGCCTCCGACACGCCGCTCCGGTCGAGCCCCGTCCGGAGGTTTTCGAACACGGTCAGCAGACGGAAGATGCGGCGATCCTCCGGGACCCAGGCGACCCCGAGGCGAGCCAGCTGGTGCGGCGGCAACCCGGTCACGTCTCGCCCCTCGAGATCGACTCGGCCACCCGACGGGCGCACGAGGCCCATCACGGCCTTGAGCGTCGTGCTCTTCCCCACGCCGTTCCGCCCGAGGAGCCCCACCACTTCGCCGCGCTCGACCCGCAGCGAGACGCCGTGGAGCACGTGCGACTTCCCGTAGTGGGCGTGGATCCCGTCGAGCGCGAGCATCAGGTCTTCAGGTACACCTCCTGGACGCGAGCGTTCGCCTGGATCTCGGCAGGCGTGCCCTCGGCCAGGACTTCGCCGTAGTGAAGCACGGTGATCGTGCGGGCGAGGCCCATCACGACCTCCATGTCGTGCTCGACGATGAGGATCGTGTAGTCGGCGGCGATCCGGCGGACCAGCTCCACGGTGGCCGCGGTCTCGGCGGCGCTCATCCCGGCCGTCGGCTCGTCCAGGCAGAGGACCCGCGGCTCGGTGGCGAGCGCGATCCCGATCTCCAGATTCCGCTGCTCCCCGTGGGAGAGGTTCGCCGCCAACTCCTCCTCCTTGCCCTCGAGACCCACCGCCGCCAGCACCCGGCGGCTCCGCTCCACGAGATCGGCGTAGGCGAGATGATGACGCCAGAGGCTCCAGCCATGGCGGCGCGACTGAGCCGCGATCCGCACGTTCTCCAGCACCGTGGCGCCCGGCAGGATGTTGGTGATCTGATAGCTCCGCGCGAGACCCTTGTGCGAGATGGCGTGGGGCGGGAGCCCTGTGATGTCCTGGTCCTGGAGCACGATGCGGCCTGCGGTGGGCCGGAGCACGCCGGTCAGGCAGTTGAACAGCGTGGACTTCCCCGCGCCGTTCGGCCCGATGACGGCCCGGATCTCCCCGGGCGCCACCGCCAGGGAGACCTGGTTGAGGGCCGCGAGACCGCCGAACCGCACGGTCAAGCCCTCGGTACGGAGAATCGGCGGCGGGGCGGCGTCCGAGTCTTTCCGGACGACCGCCCCGCCGTGACGCGCCTCGGTCACGCTGGTCGCGCTACGCGAACTTGCAGCCAGGTGGGAAGATCGTCTTCTCCTTGGGGATGACGTCCAGGATCTTGTACTTGCCCCCGCGGACCTCGAACAGGAACTCCCGCAGGAACGCCTGGTGGTCCTCCTTGCGGAGGTGCTTGTCCCCTTGGGGGAAGTCGTCCCCCTCCTTCATGTCGAGGCCTTCCAGGGCCTCGATGAGCTTCATCGTGTCCTTGCGTCCCTGGAAGCCCGACTTCTGGATCCCGAGCTTCAACGTGTTGACCCCCTCGTAGTTGGACTGCACGTAGCGGTCGGGCAGGGGGCCACTGGGATCGATCTGCTTCAGGCGCGTCACCGCGTCGTCGAAGAACCGCTTGTGATGCGGCGTGTTGAGCACGCCCTCGAGCACCGGCACGTAGCGGTCGATGCCGACGAAGCCGTCCCCCTTGCTGCCGATCGCCGGCAGCGCCGTCGCGACCGCGATGGCCCCGTCACCGGCGAGGCGGTACTTCTTGCTGAGGCCCAGATCGAAGCTCTGGGTGACGAAGGCGATGCCTTGAGGGCCGAAGAAGATCCCGAACAGCCCGTCGAAGCTCCCGGTGACCTTCGATAGAAACGGCGTCATGTCCGCCGTCCCGAGCGGAATGCCGGTTGTCTCGACCACTTCGCCGCCAGCCGCCTTGATCTGCTGGACATAGGCGTCCCGCGTCGACTGGCCCCACGCGTAGTCGGCGTAGGCAATGTGCCACCGCTTGCCGATCTTGCCGACCAGATACGGCGCCGCGGCGACCGCCTGCGCCGGGGCGTAGTCGAACGGTCGGAAGGTGTAGCGGCTGCACTTGGTCGTCGTGATCGTGGTGTCGAGGCACACCGTGATCATGTTCACGACCTTGTTGTCCTCGTACACCGGCATGCAGGCGAGACACACGTTGGAGAGATAGCCGCCCGCGTGGAAGTCGATCTGGTCGTCGACGACGAGCTTCTCGGCCTTACGCCGACCCACGTCCGGCTTCGATTCGTAATCGGCGATCAGGAGCTCGATCGGGCGGCCGCTGATCCCGCCGCCCTTGTTGATCCGGTCCACGGCCATCTGGATCCCGACCAGCGCCGTCTTGCCGCCGGACGCCGCCGTCCCCGACAGGGGTTGGAGCGTGCCGAGCTTGAACGGCTTGGCCTGGCCGAACGCCTCCCGCCAGGGGGCCGGGATGAGCATCGTCGCGCCGAGGGCGCCCGCCGCTCCCGCGGACCACCCGAGGAAGCGCCGACGGGTCGTCTTGCCGCTCCACCACATGTCTCGCGTCCAGGCTTCGTCCTGCCAGCGTTCCGCCATCGTCCGCTCCTCCTTGTCAGGTGTCGGAATCTCGGCCGAGAGACAGTCCGGACCGGGTGGCCCCTCTATACCCCACGGCGGGGTCCGCGCGCAAGCCTCGCGCCGTGGGCCGGCTTGCCGGGCGTCACCACGCGGCGACGGCGTCCGCGACGACCTTCGCCGGCACGACGCGCCCGTAAGCCCGGCGAATGATGTCCAAGGTCGCCCGCTGGATCTCCGGCCAGAGGGTCGCCACGCCGTCCTCGACGACGGTCACGCGGTACTCCCGGTTGAACGCGCCCACGACGGTCGCGAGGACGCAGATGTCGGTCATCGTGCCGGTCACGACCAGCGAGCGCATCCCCCGGGCCCGGAGCGCGCCGTCCAGCGGCGTGCCCGCGAACGCGTCGTACCAGTGCTTCTGCACCGTGAGCTCCCCGGGTGCGGGGGCAAGCTCCGGCACGACGTCGACGCTCGGGTCACCCTCGAGGCACGACGACGAGGGATGTCCGAAGCCCGTCGGGGCGCCGGGCACCGCCGGCCGGTGCTCCGGGTGGAGGTCGCCCACCAGGAGGGGCGCGGCCGGAGAGTAGACGAACTGGCTCCAGGCCACCGGCAGGCTCTGCCGGCGGAAGAGGGCGATCAGGCCGGCCACGGTCGGCACGATAGCCCGCGCCTCCGGCACCTCCATCGCCGCCCCGGGCTCGAGGAAGCCCCGCTGCATGTCGACCACGAGCAGGGCCGTCCGGCCCGGCTCGAGCCGCAGCACTCGCTCGAAGACCTCCGTCCTGTCGCTCACGGCTCAGTCCAGGATGCTCTTCTGGATGTAGTCGCGGATGGCCTGATGGTAGGTCCTCCAGAAGAGGAGGCTCGGGGTCCGGTACTCGACGAGGGCCGGGACGGAGTAGTCGGCCTTCTCGAGCTCGATCTTGCCCCGATCGTTGTCGTAGAACAGGGTAGCCGGGATCTGCCTGACCCCGTACTGCGTCTCGAGCCCGGCGAGCGCCGCGCGCTCGACCGTGGCGCCCGCAGTCACGCGGTACCCGTAGAACGTGATCACCTGGCTGAACTCGAGCGCCAGGTAGCGGGCGAGCGTTGCGAGGTTGCGCGATTTCTCGTCCTGGTTGGCGTAGAAGATGACGACGACCGGCCGCGGGCTGTCGTGCACCGCCGTCCGGTAGTCCGCGTCGGAGATGCGGCCGACCGGCACGCCCGCGAAGATCGTCTCGACGGGCTCCCGGGCGAGCCGCCGGACCTCCGCCATGTCGACGGCGGGCGGGGCCGCGTGGGTCAACGTACAGAAGGTCGCCCCGAGCGCCACGACCGCCGAGAGCATCCCGCGTCGCGTCACGATGGCCTGCCGTTCGTCACCGAGCAACGCCTCCCGCGCCGGGCGAGGGCGTCGTGCACGAGTCGGGCGGGGCGCCGGCACGTCACCCCGCACCAGGGCTCAGTCCCACTTCCGCCGGTCGTCGATCTTCTTCGCGTTCGCGAGAATCGTCCCCGGCGCCACCACCCGGATCTCGCCCCGGAGCTTCATGACGTCCCGGATCGCCTCGACCATGCTCGCGCTCACCGGCTCCGCGCTGGCCCCGGGGGCCAGCTCGACGTGAAACGCGAGCCCGTCCTGATGCTCTTCCCGGGTCACCACGACCTGCCAGCGCGCCACCGCCGGGAAGCGAGCGGCGATCTCGTCCGCCTGGCGCGGGTGGATGAACATGCCCCGGACCTTCGTCATCTCGTCGGCCCGCCCGCGCCAGCCCAGCATGCGCGGGGACGTGCGCCCGCACGGGCACGGAGCTCCGGTCAGGACGGACAGGTCGCCGGTGCCGAAGCGGATCATCGGGTAGGCGCGATGGTTGACCGTGCAGACGATCTCGCCGGTCTCGCCGGCGGGGAGCGCGGCGCCGCTTCCGGGGTCGCAGATCTCGAGGACCACGTCCTCCATGACGTGCATCCCGTCCGCTTCCCGGCACTCGTAGGCGACGATACCGAGATCCGCGGTGCCGAAGCCCTGGCGGGTCAGGATCCCATGGTCGGTCTCGAGCGCCCGTCTGAGCGAGGGGGGCAAGGCTTCCGCGCCGACCTGGGCGACCTGGAGCGGGAGCCGCCCGAGCCCCTTGTCCTCGGCGTGCTTGAGAATGGTCATCAGGAACGAAGGGGTGCCGACGTACCCCGTGACGCGGAGATCCTGGATGGTCCGGACCTGGACCTCCACGTTCCCGGGTCCCGTCGGGACGACGATGCAGCCCAACAGGGCGAGCCCCCGGTCGAAGAGATGCGCGGCCGGCGTGAGGTGGTACAGGAACGTGTTGACGACCACGTCGCCGGGCCGGAACCCGCCGGCATAGGCCGCGGTCTCCGTCCGCCACGGGCTCCACTCCCGCCGCGCGAACGGCTCGTAGATCGGGCCAGGGGACACGAACACCGAGCCGAGGTCCCGCGGCGGCACCGCGGAGAACCCGCCGAACGGCGGATCCGCGCGCTGGAGGTCGGGCATCGCGGCCTTCTTCATGACCGGGAGGCGGCCGAGGTCTGCCAGAGCGCGCACGGCCGCGGGCCGAAGCCCCGCGGCCTCCAGGCGCCGGCGCACGCCGGGGGCGTGCCGCCAGGCGTGGGCCACCAGCGCCCGCACCCACCCATCCTGGTAGGCGCGGCGGGCGCGGACACCCATCGTCTCGCGCTTCCGGTCGTAGTAGCCGCGCAGGCGCTCCGCGCGCGTCATCGGATTCCGGGTTCGTCGTGGCCGCCGGCCCACGGGCTGACCACCGGTCGTGGGCGCCCCTGGGCCGGCGGCAGTCGGAGACTAGCCTTCCTTCGAGCAGTCGCGCTTCGTGTAGCTGAGCTTCGTGGCCTCCTCGATCGCGGCCTCCTCGATCTTCGGCCGCACCACTTCACGGATCGGCTCGATCCAGTCCGACACGATGATCCACTTCTTCCCGTCCCACTGCTGGACCGTCGCCATGCCGTTGCCCTCGTGGTTCTCACAGGTCACCTTGATGGGCCGCAGCATCCCCTTCATGCCGAGCTGCTCGAGCCGCTGGTCGGTGAGGTTCAGGTTCTCGAATCCCCAGCGGACCTCTTCGCCGGTGAGGGGCTTGTTGCCGTACTTCCCCATCGCCGTGCGGATCGCCTCGGTGTTGAACATGGCGTTGATGATCATGCGGTTGTAGAGCACCTCGCCGATCTGGGCGCGGTCCTTGTAGGCGCCCTTGCCCTTGTCGTACACGTGCTTGAGCACGTCCTGGTGGACCTTGAAGCCGGCGCCCGGGGCGCTGAAGGTCAGTGACTTGTAACCCTTGGCGCCATCGCCAGCCGGGATGACGTCCGTCTCGGTGCCCGTCCACCAATTGCCGATCACGTGGTCCATCTTCATCCCGTGCGCAGCCGCTTCCTTCACGGCCACCTGGTTCATCACGCCCCAGCCGGAGATGTAGATCCAGTCCGGGTTGATCCGGCGGACCTGAAGCCACGTCGCCTTCTGCTCCTGCCCCGGGTGATCGACGGCCAGGAGCGTCAGGTCGAAGGCATGCTGCTTGGCGAGGAGCTCGAGGGTCGGGTTCGCTTCCTTGCCGTATGGGCTGTTGTGGAAGATGTGGACGATCTTCTTGCCCTTGAGCTTGTCCAGTCCGCCTTCCTGCTGGCCGACGTACCTGACGAAGACCGAGGCCTGGCTCCAGTAGGTCATCGGGAAGTTGAAGACCCAGGGGAACCAGCGGCCATCGGCGGAGGCGGTCATGCCGTAACCCATCGAGTGGACGACGACCTTGTCGACCGGCGCCTTCGGGATGAGCTGGTACGTGATGCCGGTGCTGTACGGGTTGACGAGGATCGGACCCTTCCCCTTGAGGCGCTCGTAGCACTCGATCCCCAGCTTGGTGTCGTACTGGGTCTCGCACTCCTCGGACACGATCTTGACGCCGTTGATCCCGCCGTCGCGCTCGTTCAGCAGGCTGAAGTAGTCAGCGGCCCCGTTGGCGATGGGGATCCCGCCGGGCGCGTAGGGACCGGTGCGGTAGACCAGCATCGGAATGAAGATCGTCTTGTCCTGGGCCTGGGCCGGGGCCGTCGCCAGCGGCCAGACCGCGATGGCGAGGGCCAGGATGCCGATCGAGAAGGTCTTCCACCTCATGATTGCCTCCCTTGTCCGGAGTTTCGGACGCGTCGCCGTGTCTTCCTCATGACCGCCGGACGGTCGCTTGCGCCGCTCACGAGAGCCACCGCTTGCGGCGCCGGTAGTGCTTGACGTCCCGGTAGCTCTTCCGGTGACCGACGCCGGAGAGCCCGAGGTAGAACTCCTTTACGTCCTCGTTGTCGCTGATGGTGCGGGCATCCCCGTCCAGCACGATCCGCCCGCTCTCCATCACGTACGCGTACTGCGCGAAGCGGAGGGCCATGGACGCGTTCTGCTCGGCCAGCAGCACCGCCACCTTCTCTTCCCGGTTCAGGCGGCTGACGATGTCGAAGATCTCCTGCACCAGCATGGGGGCGAGGCCCATGGACGGCTCGTCGAGCAGCATGAGACGGGGCCGCGCCATCAGCGCCCGGCCGATCGCGAGCATCTGCTGCTCGCCGCCGGACACGTATCCCGCCCGCACGCCGCGCCGATCCTTGAGGCGCGGGAAGTACCGGTAGACCAGCTCGAGGTCGGTGCTGATCGACCGGCCGTTCGCCCGCGTGTAGGCCCCGGTCAGGAGGTTCTCCTCGACCGTGAGGTGCTCGAACACGCGGCGCCCTTCCATCACCTGGACCACGCCGCGCCGGACGATGTCCGTCGGATCCCGGCGGTGGATGGGCTGCCCGAGGAACTCGATCGCCCCCTTCGTCACCTCACCGCGCTCCGTGCGGAGGAGGCCCGAGATGGCCTTGAGCGTCGTGCTCTTGCCGGCCCCGTTGGCGCCGAGGAGCGCGACGATCCCTCCCTCGGGCACCCGGAGCGAGACTCCCTTGAGCACGAGGATCACGTGGTCGTAGATGACCTCGATGTTGTTGACCGTCAGGAGCGCCTTCGCGCCGTCGCTCACGTGCCGGTCCGGCTCCAGTGTGGCTCTCAGTACGGGAATGGCCACAGCCGGAGCTTCTCCTTGGTGATCTGCCAGAGCCGCGCTAGCCCGTGCGGCTCGACGATCAGGAAGAAGAGGATGAGCAAGCCGAAGACCATCAGCTCGATCTGCTTGAGGAGCGCCACCGAGAGGCTCACGCCGAGCCAGTGGGGCAGGTTGGTGAGGAAGATGGGCACGAGGTCGATGAACGCCACCCCGAGGAACGAGCCGAGGATCGAGCCCAGCCCCCCGATGATGATCATGAAGAGGACGAGGAAGGACTGGTTGATGTCGAAGGCCTGGGTCTCGGCGCTCCCGAGGAAGAGGAACACCAGCTCGGCGCCGGCCACCCCGCAGTAGAAGGAGCTGATTCCGAAGGCGAGGAGCTTCGTCCGGAGGGGCCGCACGCCGATGATCTCGGCCGCGATGTCCCGGTCCCGCATGGCCATCCAGGAGCGGCCGATCCGGCCCCGCACCAGGTTCTTCGCCACCAGGGCGAAGACGGCCACGAACCCGAGGGCCACCAGGTAGCGGGCGCCGGCGGTGGCGTTGGGGCCGGTCACCAGGACCCCGAGGACGGCCCGGTTCGGGGCAGTGATGGTGCCGGACGAGGCGTAGTTCACGAACCACGGCACCTTGTTGAAAAGCCAGATGAGGAAGAACTGGGCTGCCAGCGTCGCGACGGCCAGGTAGAAGCCCTTGATCCGGAGGCTCGGAAGGCCGAATAGCAGGCCGACCGCCGCCGCGATGAGGCCAGACGCCAGGAACACGAGGAGAATGCTGACTCGAGGGAAGGCCGTGGTGAGCTTGAAGGCCGAGTAGGCGCCCACGGCCATGAAACCCCCGGTGCCGAGCGACAGCAGTCCCGCGTAGCCGGTGAGGAGGTTCAGCCCGATGGCGGCCAGGGCGTAGACGAGGAACGGAATGAGGATCGCCTGGAGCCAGTAATCGTTGGCGACCAGGGGCGGCACGAGGGCGGCGGCCGCAACCAGCAGGCCGGCGACCCAGCGGTCCTGAACGATCGGGAAGATCGCCTGGTCGCTCGCATAGCTCGTCTTGAACTGCCCCGCCTCCCGGTAGATCACGTGCTCATACCCGCTCGATGATCTTCTCGCCGAAGAGGCCCTGGGGGCGGAAGACGAGGAACGCCAGGGCGACCACGTACGCGAACCAGTTCTCGATCGCGCCGCCGACCAGAGGCCCCCAGTAGACCTCCCCGACCTTCTCCCCCACCCCGATGATCAGGCCCCCCACGATCGCCCCGGGGACCGAGGTGAACCCGCCGAGGATCAGGACGGGGAGCGCCTTGAGGGCGATGAGCGACAGCGAGAACTGCACGCCGGACTTGGCGCCCCACATGACGCCGGCGGCGAGCGCCACCAGGCCGGAGACCGACCAGACGACGACCCAGATCGTCTTCAGCGGGATCCCGACCGAGAGCGCCGCCTCGTGATCGTCCGCCACCGCCCGGAGTGCCCGCCCGATACGCGTCCGCTGGAAGAAGACCGCCAGCACGGTGACCAGCACGGCGGCCGTGATCGCTGCCGTGAGCTCCAGCCGGTTCACCAGCACGCCCCGGACGCTGAACGAGGTGTCGGGGATGCCGATGTCGAGCCTCTTGACGTTGGCGCCCCAGGCCATCTCGCCGAAGCCCTGGAGGAAGAGAGTGAGTCCGATGGTCGCCATGAACAGGATGATCGGCTCCTGGTTGACGAGCGGGCGGAGCACCACGCGCTCGATCGCGAACGCGAGCGCCACCATCACGGCCATCGTCAGCCCGAGCGCGAGCCACACCGGCACTCCCCGCTCCATCAGGCCGACGAGGGTGAGCGCCGCGAAGAGCACCATGACGCCCTGGGCGAAGTTGAAGACGCCCGAGGCCTTGAAGATCAGCACGAACCCGAGGGCGACCAGGGAGTACATCAGCCCCGACGCCACCCCGCCGATGAGCACCTCGGCCAGGAAGGTCGGGTGGGCCGCCATGTCGGCGAACGGGGCGACCAGCACCGCGTGGAGAATCTCCACGACTCAGCCCACGCCCGGGATCTCGCGCCGTATCACGCCACGGGTCGTGCCGCGATGAGTCACCGCGCGCTGGAGCAGACGGGGGCCGCTCACTCGTGCGTCTCCCCGAGGTACGCGTGGATCACGGCCGGGTCGGCCCGGACCGCCTCGGGGGGGCCTTCGGCGATCTTGCGGCCGTAGTCCAGCACGGCCACCCGATCGGAGATGTCCATGACGACGCTCATGTCGTGTTCGATGAGCGCGATCGTCGTGCCGAACTCGTCGTTGACGTCGAGGATGAACCGGCACATGTCCTCCTTCTCCTCGACGTTCATGCCCGCCATCGGCTCGTCCAGGAGGAGGAGCGTGGGCTCGGCGGCCAGCGCGCGCGCCAGCTCCACGCGCTTCTGCAGCCCGTACGGCAGGCGCCCGGCCGGGGTCTTCCGGATCGCCTGGATCTCGAGAAAGTCGATGATCCGCTCCGCGAAGGCCCGGTGCTCGAGCTCCTGCCGGCGGGCGGGCCCCCAGTAGAGGGCCTCCCAGAGGAAGCTCCCGCGCATGCGGAGCAGTCGTCCGGTCATGATGTTGTCGAGCACGGTCATGCCCTTGAACAGTGCGACGTTCTGGAACGTCCGGGCGAACCCCAGGGCTGCCACGTCGGGCGCCGCGAGGCGGGTCCGGTCCCGGCCCTCGAACAGGATCCGCCCCTCGTACGGGTGATAGAAGCCGCTGATAACGTTGAGGAGCGTCGTCTTGCCGGCTCCGTTCGGCCCGATGATGGCCAGGATCTCGCCGCGTCGCACGCCGACCGAGACCCGGGAGAGCGCCTGGACCGCGCCGAAGCGGACGCTGATGCCGTCCACCTCGAGGAGGGGTGTTCCATCCGGCCCGGCGTCCCCGGCGGCGGCCGCCGACGAACCCCTCTCTCGGGAGAGGCTCAGCGTCCCCGGAACCGTCGGCGCGCTCACGCGGACGCTCCGCCGGCGAACACCTCGGCCTTCCGGATCTGCACGTCGGCGCGCACGGTGCCGGTCCGGCCGTCCTCGTACGTGACCTTCGCCTCCACCGAGACGTGATCGCGCTCCGAGTAGAGCGCCTCCACCAGGGCGCCGTACTTCTGGGCGATGAATCCCCGGCGCACCTTGCGTGTCCGCGTGATCTCCTGGTCGTCCGGATCGAGCTCCTTGTGGAGCATGAGGAACCGGCGAATCTGCGCGCCGTGGAGCTGCGGCTCCTCGAGCAGGCTCCGGTTGACTCGCTGGATCTCCTGCTGGATGAGCTCGTAGACCTCGGGCTTCTGGGAGAGATCGGTGTAGCTCGTGTAGGCCAGCCCGCGCCGCTCGGCCCAGCTTCCGACCGCGGTCGGGTCGATGTTGATGAGCGCGGCGACGTAGGGTCGGTCCGGGCCGATGCAGACGGCCTCCCGCACGTAGGGAGAGAACTTCAGCTTGTTCTCGAGGTACTTCGGCGCGAACAGCGTCCCGTCGGCCAGGCGCCCCACGTCCCGTGCGCGATCGATGATGCGGAGGTGTCCGTCCCGGTCGATGATACCCGCGTCCCCGGAGTGGACCCAGCCGTCCTCGAGGGTTTGCCGGGTCGCCTCGGGGTTCTTGTAGTAGCCCTGGAAGACCCCGGGGCTCCGGTACAGCACTTCGCCCGACTCGTCGATACGGATCTCGACGCCGGTCAGCGGGGTGCCCACCGTGTCGAGGCGGACCTCGCCGTCCCGCTGGATGCAGATCAGAGCGCTCGATTCGGTCATCCCGTACAGCTGCTTCATGTTGACCCCGAGCGCCCGGTAGAACTCGAACAGCTCCGGCCCGATCGCCTCGCCCGCGGTGTAGGCGAGACGCACCCGGCTCATCCCGAGGTTGTCCCGGAGCGGCCCGCAGACCAGCACCCGGCCCAGCGCGTGGAGCAGTCGGTCGCCGGGTGACACGGGCTTGCCGGTCAGCCGGCATCGCTCGACCCGGCGCGCCACATCGAGGAAGAACCGGACCAGTCGGCGCTTCGGCCACGCCGAGTCCTCGATCCGGATCATCGCCGAGGTCAGGATGCGCTGGTAGATCCCCGGCGGGGCGAAGAAGTAGGTCGGGCCGATCTCCCGGAGATCCTGCAGCACGGTCGCCGAGCTCTCCGGGCAGTTCGTGGTGAACCCCGCCAGGATCGACTGCGCGAACGAGAACATGTGGTCGCCGATCCACGCCATCGGGAGATAGGCGACGATCTCGTCGGTCGCCCGCAGGCTCTCGTACTGGATGGCGTTCCGGCCGGTCACGATCAGGTTCCGGTGGGACAGCATCGCCCCCTTCGGCTGCCCGGTGGTGCCGGAGGTGTAGCAGATGACCGCCATGTCGTCCGCCGAGCCCTTGGCGACCTCCTGCTCGAAGTATCCGCGGTGCTCGCCGTCGAACCGGCGGCCGAGCTCCTGGACCGCCGCCAGGCTGATCAGGCCCTCGTCCTTGTAGTGGCGGAGCCCCCGCGCGTCGTCGTAGACGATGTACTCGAGCCGCGGGCACCGCGCCTTCACCTGCAGGAGCTTGTCGACCTGCTCCTGGTCCTCCACGACGGCGAAGCGGACCTCGGCGTGGTCGACGATGTACTCCATCTCTTTCTCGATGGAGTCCTGGTAGAGCGGGACGGGCACGCCGCCGAGCGCCTGCGAGGCGAGCATCGCCCAGTAGAGCTGGGGGCGATTGTCCCCGACGATCGCCGTCTTGTCGCCGCGGGCGAACCCGAGCGCGGCCAGGCCCAGCGCGATGAGCCTCGACTGCTCAAGGTACTGCCGCCAGGTGTACGACTGCCAGATCCCGTAGTCCTTCTCGCGGACGGCGATCTTGTCGGGGAAGCGCTCGACGTTCTGGTGGAGCAGCTTCGGGAACGTGTCGAGGGCCGGGTCGAGGCTCGCCCCCCCGTTTGCCGCGTGGGCTCGGCTCCGCTCCGCCATCAGCTCTTCGCCGTCCTGCCGATGATCGTGCGCGCGGGGTCGATCTCGTCGCGCAGGATCTCGAGCTCGCGGGCGCTGGGCGGGGCCAGGCGCTCGACGCGCGCGGCCACGCGAGGCTTGGCGCTCAGCTCGGTGGCCACTTCCTCGACCGGCACCCCGTCCACCACCCCGAGCAGCGTGAGCTCGTGCGTCACCTCGTCGAAGCCGAAGAGCGCCTTCGAGGTGACGACCCGCCAGGGCCCGGTGCCGGCGGGCAGCCCGGCCCGTTCCCGGGCCTCCGGCGTCCCGTCCAGGTATCCCGGCGACGTGATGAAGTCCACGCGAGGCACGAACCGGCGCGGCTCGTGCATCATGATGACGATCGTCCGCCAGCAATACGACGCGACCTCGTTCGCCCCGCCCGAGCCCGGGAAGCGCCGCTTCGGCCGCCGCCAGTCGTCGCCGAGCATGGTCGAGTTGATGTTGCCGTGGAGGTCGATCTGCGACGCCCCGAGCACTCCGTAGTCGATCAGGCCGAGCTGCGCCTGGGCGAAGATCGTGTTCATGTTGGTCCAGGCGATCGAGCGGTAGCAGTTCGTCGGCCCCCCCATGGTGTTGCGGACGAACGGGGTGAGGGGCGTCGCGCCGACGGCGCCGAACTCGAAGACCTGCACCAGGTGCGGGGCGTGCGTGCGCTGGGCGAGGATCGCGGCGACCTGGGGCATCCCGAAGCCGATGAACGCGGTCTTCTCGTTCTCCAGGAGCCGCGCGCACTGCGTGATCATGAACTCGGCGTCGGTGAACCCCCGGGGCGCGGTCACGGCCCGTAGCCCTCGCGAATCGTGGCGCGCCGGCGGAGCGCCTTCAGCCGGCGGAGGCCCACCCGCGTCTCGAGCATCTCGTCGTCCCCGTCCACCGAGTAGACGTACTTGTCGAGGTACTCGTCCAGCCGGCCGAGACGCTCGAGGTTGTAGTACTCGGTGATGTGCTCGAAGTCGATCTCGTAGGCGCCGGGCAAGCCTCCCGGATACGCGCCGAAGGGCGCGTGCACGACGGCATCCACGAGGAAGTACGGGATCGTCGTGGCCCCCGGAGCCTTCCGGATCTCCTCGTGCTCGACGATCTCGTCGGCCGAGACGATGACCTTCCGCGCCGCCATGGCCGTCTCGAGCGGCTGCACGGCCGGCCCGAAGCACCGCGCGTTGCCGTAGAGGTCCGCCTGATGGGCGTGAACCAGCCCCACGTCGGGGTTCAGCGCCGGAACGAGCGCGATCGGCTTCCCCGTGAACGGGTCGCGGATCACCTTGGCGCCCGAGTAGCGGAGCGTGTCGGAGCCGAGGAGGGCCCGGGTGGGCAGGAACGGCACGCCCATCGCCCCCGCCTGCTGCCGGAGCGTGAGGGTGCCGTTGGTCCACTCGGACACGGTCACGTCGCCCCGCTCCACGGCCCGATTCAGCGTCTCCCCGAGCCCCATGAACCCCACGTCGATCTTCGAGCAGGCCCCCGCGGCCACGAGCAGCGTGGACTCCATCAAGGTGAACTTGGCGCAGTACCAGAGGTTCCGCCGGCGCTGGCGGATGATCTCCCGGATGAGGATGAGGGGGCCCCGCGTGAAGGAGGAGAAGTCGAACGACACGTAGTCGCCGTCGGCGACCAGACGGCGCACCGCCTCGGCGGCGGTCGTCGTCTTGTCGACGAAGTCGCGCCGCTTGCGATCCCGCATCCACGCCCGGAGGGTGTCCGGGTCGTGGAGCCGATAGTCACCCTCGCCGGTGGCGAGAAGCTCGATCTCTGGCATTCACCAGCCTCGGGGCCGTCATTGGCCGGGAGGTACGGGCGGGACCGCCCGACGGTGGCCCCGACGCCCGAGAATCCCGGAAAGGTAGGCGGAGTGTAGCGGAGCAATCCCGGGGCTGTCAAGAAGGACGCGGACTTACGTAGCACAGGGGTCGCCAGAGGGGCCGGCGTTCGAAGGCCCGCCGAGGATACGCGGCCCTACTTGATGGCGCCGACCGTGAAGCCGGCGATGAAGCGGTCGACGAAGAAGTTGTAGAGGATCGCGATGGGGACGCTCGCGATGAAGCAGCCCGCCATGAGGGAGCCCCAGAAGTACACGTCGCCACGGACCAGGAACGTCGGGACCCCGACGCTCACCGTGAACTGCCGGACGCCGGAGATGAAGGTCATCGCGTAGACGAACTCCTGGGTCACCAGGGTGAAGGCGAAGATGACGACGGTGAGGACGCCGGCGACCGAGATGGGGATCACGACCCGGAGGAAGGCGCCGAACCGGCTGCAGCCGTCGATCATGGCCGCCTCCTCGAGGTCCCGGGGGATCGCCTTGAAGAAGCCCATGAGGAGCCACGTGCAGAAGGGAATCGTGAACGACGGGTAGACGAGGACGAGGGACCAGAGCGAGTCCTGGAGGCCGAGCACCGCGATGACCCGGGACAGCGGGATGAAGAGGAGCGTCGGCGGCACCAGGTACGTGAGGAAGATCGCGATGCCGAGCTGCTCCCCCCACCGCCCGGTGAGGCGCGCCAGCGCGTAGCCGGCCGGCAGCGCCAAGAGCAGCGTGATGGCCACGACCAGCACGCCGACGAGCGCCGTGTTGAAGAGCCACCGCCCGTACAGGGTCTCGAAGAACAGCACGCGCAGGTGCTCGAGCGTCGGGGGCTGGTTGTAGAGGAACGGGTTGTTCTCGCGTCTCAGGAGGTCGCTGTTCCGCTTGAACGTCGTGATCAGCATCCAGTAGAACGGGAACGCCGAGAAGAGCGTGAACGCGCCCACGATCACGAAGTGCGCGCTCCCCGTCAGACGCCGCCTCAGGGCGCCGGGCCGCATCGGTCAGGTCACCTCCGCGCGGCGCGCGATCCGCAGGAACATCACGGCCACCGCGAGAAGCAGCGGGAACAGAAACACCGCGATCGCGGCGCCGCTGGCCAGGTCGCCGCCCTGGATGCCCGTGAAGAACGCGAGGCTCGACAGGACCTGCGTCGTGTCGTACGGCCCCCCCCGCGTGAGCACGAAGATCACGATCATGTCGGTGAAGGCGAAGACGAGGCCGAACAGGAGGGCCACCAGCATGACCGGGCGGATGAGCGGCAGGGTGATCCGGAAGTGCTGGCGCCAGAAGCCGGCGCCGTCCACCCAGGCCGCCTCGTGAATCTCCTTGGGGATCGACGACAGGCCGGCCAGGAGGATGATCGTGGCCAGCGGCAGGAGCCGCCAGACGTGGACCATGATCACCGAGCCCATCGCGAGATGCGGGATGCCCAGCCACATGGGCCAGTCGTTCGGCCGGATGAGCCCGGCGGCCTCGAGCGTCCAGTTGATGACGCTGTAGATGGAGTCGAGGATCCAGAGCCACCCGATCGTGCCCAGCGAGATCGGGGCCACCCACGGCAGGAGGAGGAGCAGGCGCACGAGCCACTTCCCCCGGAAGTCTTTCATGAGGGCCAGGGCCAGGACGTTCGCGCTCACGAGGACGATCGCCTGGGAGACGATGGCGAAGACGAAGGTGTTCCGCAGCGATGTCCGAAACTGGCTCGTCCCGACGATGTCGGCGAAGTTCTTGAGCCCGACGAAGTTCAGGGTCCGGCTGCCGGCCGTGATGTCGCTGACGCTGTAGTAGAGCGCGAGCACGAACGGCATCCCGACGATCAGGGCGATGTAGAGGACGGCGGGCGCGATCATGAAGGCGCCGAGCCACCCTGGCCGATCGACCAGGCGCCGCCCGCGCCGTCGCACGACGGAATCCGCCGCGGTCGCGCGCTCGAGGATGCTCACGGAATGGTCTCGGCAGGAAGAACATGGCGGGAGGCCCCCGATCCGGAGCCTCCCGCCACGATCCTGTCCGGCTGAAGGAGCCTAGATCAGCCCCTTCTCCTTCCACTTGCCGAAGATGCGCTTGCAGGCCGCCTCGGCCTCGTCGAGCGCCGCTTCCGGGGTGGCCTGGCCCGCCGCGACCTTCGCGAACATGGTGTTCAGGAGCCACGTGCTGTAGATCTCGTCGATGGCTGCGGTCGCGTACCCGGGGTACCCCACGTTGGTCGCCCAGTCCAGCACGTCGTCGAGGACCTTGTACTTGTCGGGCGGGTGGCCCTTGGGATCGTTGGCGATCAGCTTGCCGAGGTCCGGGACCGTCTTCTGGAAGCACGGGAAGTCGTAGAACTCGCCGGCGATGAAGGCGTCCCGGAAGCTCGTCACGTAGTCGATCAGAAACTTCTTGGCGCCCTCGGCGTTCTCGGCGAACTTCCAGACGACGCAGCACTGCATGACGTGCTCGAGGCCGATCGCTCGGACCGGCCCCCGCAGCGCCTTCGCCAGCTGGATCTTCCGGGACATCTCCGGATTCTCCTTCTCGGCCGTGCGCGTCGTCGAGATCGCGTTCAGCACGAGGGAGAGCTTGCCGGACACGACGCCCCGGTTGTTGGACGACGCGTCCCAGGTGAAGACCTCCGCGGTCATGGTCTCCTCGTAGAGGGCCTTCACGAACTTCAGCGCGTCGAGCGTCTGCTTCGACTTCAGCGTCAGGTTGCCCGCCTGGTCCTGCTCGTGGGCCCCCCACGCGTACATGATCGTCCGCATCGCCATCGCGGTGTCGATCTCCTGGGCGAGACCGATCCCGATCGGGTTGCCGGTGTCCTTCTTGATCTTTGCGCCCGCGCTGCGGACTTCGTCCCACGTCTTGGGACCGTTCGGCAGGCCGACCTGGCCGAAGAGGTCCTGGCGGTAGTTGACGGGATCGGGCGTGAACGACGGCGACAGCGCGAAGTAGGTCTTCGTCTTCGGGTTGTAGGTGCTCTTGACGCAGAGGTCGATGGGCTTCCCGAGCTTCTTCTCGAGTTCCTGGTAGACGTCGTTCATCGGCACCACCTGCTGCTCGAACGCGGGCGGCGGCCAGTTGAACTGGACGATGTCGTGGCCCTTGCCGGCGGCGACCTCGGCATTGGCCCGGGCGTTGATCTGGGCCAGCCCGATGTTGTCGACGATCACCTCGGTGTCGTTCTTCGCGCCCCACTCCTTCGTGTACTTCTTGTTGAACCAGTCGTCGTAG
This sequence comes from uncultured Candidatus Rokubacteria bacterium, assembly GCA_963812945.1. Lineage (GTDB taxonomy): Bacteria > Methylomirabilota > Methylomirabilia > Rokubacteriales > DASRDR01 > DASRDR01. Next base: position 3,336,678 of record CAWEXD010000008.1, read on the forward strand.
GGAGGCACGAAGTGCACCCACTGCAGGATCTTGAGCGTCTTCGCCGCCCGGGCCCGCCCGGGGATGATGATGTTCGCCCCGAGTGTGGCCGCACCGGCCGCCCCGCCGGTGGCCTGCACGAACTTGCGCCGAGTCATGCGTTGTCCAGCCATCCACCCCTCCTCGTCGCCGCCGACCGGGCAGTGATCCACCCGTCTGGGGCCTTCCAGGTCGTGTCGGATGCGTGAACTCCGCCTCGAGGACTGGGCCGATGTTACGCCGCGCCACGACGCCGGTTCAAGGGCTGAAACACGGGGCGTCGGGACGGAACGGCATGGGCGTTCAGTCGCCGGCCAGCCAGCCGAGCTTGCCGGTGGCGGCCCGGACCAGGAGATAGCCTTCGAAGCGTCCGAGGACGGGCACCGGGCCGGCAGGATCCACGTAGGCGAGCGTCGCCGCGCCCGGGGTTGGACGGTCGCGAATGGGGGTGGCGGCCGCACGGCGCTCGCTCCCGATGGGCACGTCCGCGGCCTGCGTCTGGGCGGCGGGCACGAATCCCGCGCGGGTGTCGGGAAGGCGCACGCGGTACCAGCTCGCCGTCACGCCCAGCACGCGGACCGCAGTGTGGCGCGGAAGCTCCACGACGGCCGCGGCGCGATCGACGGGCGCTCTCGAGAGCGGGATGGAGGGCCCCTCGATGCGGCGCCAGGTGGCCAGCGCGCTCGGATCTGCCGTCGGCGGCGCGGGCGCCGCCAGAGGCTCGTGGACGAACGGCATCGGGTCGATCGGCCCCTCGCGCCGGTGATAGACGCCGAAGTGGAGGTGCGGCACGGTCGTTCGGGCGTTCCCCGTGTTGCCGACCGTGCCCAGCGCGTCCCCGGCCCGAACCCGAGCGCCGGTGCTGACACCCTGGCTGTCCAGATGCGCGTAGTAGAGTGAGAGGTCGCGCGCGGAGTCCCAGATCCACACGACCTTCCCGCCGACGTCGGTGACGGCCACCGAGGTGACGACGCCGTCACCCGCCGACAGGACCGGCGTGCCCCGCGGCGCGGGGATGTCGATCCCGTGGTGCTCGCGCTGGCCGCCGTCGCGCTCGGCGCCGAAGCCGCTGGTCACCGCCCGGCTGTTCCTTCCGACGACCGGAAAGCGCAGCGAGGCGAGTGCCTGCTGCGTCAGCGTGTATCGCCCGCCCCGCAGGAGCTCCGGCTGAAGGCGGAGGAGGTACGTCCCATCGCGGGCGATCTCGAACTCGAGCCGGCCCGACCCCGGCGGCGCGCTGGTCACGTGTTCGGGGAGGTCCGAGCCGGAACCCAGTCGGAACAGATCGATGAAGATGCGGCCGGCCTCGCTCGCTTCGACCTCCACGTCGATTCGGAGCCGCTGGCCGCGGCGCGAGTCGAACCGATAGGCGACGGCGGCGGGCTCCTCGGGCGCGATGTAGCCCGTCTCGCGATAGGGCAGGGTGACGCTCAGGGGGGTGAGCAGCGCGTGCTCGGCCGCGGCGAGCCAGTCGCGGCCCAGCGCCGTCTGGTCGAGTCCGGCCTGCCGCAAGGACCGTGCGTATTCGCCGTGCGGGAAGGACGGAGGGAGAATCGGACGCAGCACCGTCGAGGGAGCACATGCCGCGAGCACCACGGCACCTCCGCTCACGAGAGAGCTCACGACGCGAGCGCGCATGCTCTCCCGAATTATCCCGCTAGCGACCCAGCGCGGCCAGCATCTCCTCCACGCGGGTGAATTTGACGCGCGGGCGGCCGGCGGCGCGCCCGCGGGCGACCTCCAGCGCGTCGAGCCGCTGCCAGTCGGGCCACGCGATGCAGTGCGGCTGCCGCTGCCGAACGAGCGCCACCGCGGCGCCCGCGTCCGGCTCGGACGGCGCGAGCACCCGGCCCCGGGCAAGGTCCTCCACCATGCAGGCGACGGTCTCCGCGGCGTCGGGCTTGTTGGTCCCGATCACGCCGGTCGGGCCGCGCTTGATCCAGCCGGCCACGTACTCGCCCGGCCGGGGCGCACGGCTGTCCGGGTCGAGGACGCGCCCCTTGTCGTTCCAGATCACGCCCCAGGCATCCTGGAAGGGGACGCCGGGAATCGGCACGCCCCGATACCCGACCGAGCGGAACACGAGCCCCACCGGCAGGTCTTCGAACGTCTCCGTGGGGCGCGCCTGGAGCGTGCCGGCGGCCGTCGCCTGGAGCTCGTTCCTCACCAGGCGCATGCCGGCGACCGCGCCGTCCTCGTCGCCGTGGAGCGCGACCGGTGAGACGAGGAACCGAGGAAAGAGGGTCCGTGGCTTGCCGCCCGGCGGCCGCCGCGCGAAGTCGCGCAGGATCTCCACCTTCTTCTGCGTGCTCCGGTCCCCGCTCTTCTCGAGCTCGGCGCGGGAGAGCGGATCGAGCTCCACCTCGTCCGGCCTCACCCGGATGTCGGCCCCGGGCAGCTCACCGAGCTCCCGGATCTCCGGGTTCGTGAAGGCGGCCTGGGCGGGTCCCCGCCGGCCGAGCATGTAGACCTCGCGCACGCGGCTCTCCCGGAGCGCGGCCAGGGCGTCGTCGCTGATGTCGGTCGCGGCGAGCTCCTCGAAGGTCCGGCACAGGATGCGCACCACGTCCACCGCGACGTTGCCGACGCCGACGACCGCGACCCGTTCCTGCGAGAGGTCGAATCGCTGCTCCCGGTAGTCGGGGTGCCCGTTGTACCAGGCCACGAAGTCGGTCGCCGGGTGGCTGCCCCGGAGGTCCTCCCCGGGAATGCCCATGCGGCGGTCGGTCTGGGCGCCCGTCGTGTAGACCACCTGGTGGTAGTGCGCCCGGAGGTCGTCGATCGTCACGTCCTTGCCTAGCTCGACGTTGCCGAAGAAGCGGAACCCGGGGTGGGCGGCGGTCTTGTCGAAGGCGGCCGTGACGTTCTTGATCTTCTGGTGGTCCGGCGCGACCCCGAACCGGACCAGGCCGTAGGGCGTCGGCAGGCGGTCGTAGAGATCCACCAGCACGGTGAGGCCCGGCTGCCGGAACAGCTGCTCCGCCGTGTAGAAGCCGGCGGGTCCCGCGCCGATGACGGCGACCCGGAGCGGCCGGCCTTCGGTGCCCAACATCGGGGTCAGGCCCTGACTTCCATCAATCCACCCTCGCGACGTTGGCGAGGCCGGCACCGCCCGCCGACCTGAAACGGAGTGACGTCAAGGCTTGACCCCGGAGACCTGCGTCTGCAGCGTGTCCACCTCGCCGAGGTACTGGTCGAGCTCCGCCTTGACGACGTCCCCGATCGAGACGATCCCGACCAGCCGGCCGTCGGCGATCACGGGCACGTGCCGGATGCGGCGCTCCGTCATCGTGTGCCGCACCGCGCGGAGATCGTCCTCCGGCACCCCGACGATCACGTCGCGCGTCATGATCTCGCCCACGGTGCGCGCAAAAAGCCGCTCGTCCCGGGCGGCCTCGCGCACGATGTCGCGCTCGGACAGGATGCCCGCCGGCACGCCGGTCTCGTCCACGACCACGAGCGCGCCGATGTTGTGCTCCGCCAGGAGCGAGAGGGCCTGCCGGATCGACTGCTCGGGGCGACCGGTGACGACCCGGCCGCCCTTCTGCGCCAGGATGCTCGCGATGTTCATGTCAGCTCACCACTTTCGCCTGCTCGCGCAGGAGGTATTTCTGGATCTTCCCGGTCGAGGTCTTGGGCAGCGGGCCGAAGACGACGGCACGGGGCGCCTTGAAGTGGGCGAGGTTCGCGCGGCACCACGCGATGATGTCCTCGGCCGTCGCGGGCGCCGCGGTCGCCTTGAGGGTGACGAACGCGCACGGCGTCTCACCCCACTTCGGATCGGGCTTGGCCACGACGGCCGCCTCCATGACGGCGGGATGCCGGTAGAGGACCTCCTCGACCTCGAGCGAGGAGACGTTCTCGCCGCCCGAGATGATGATGTCCTTCGACCGGTCCTTGATCTCGACGTAGCCGTCCGGGTGCCACACCGCCAGGTCGCCGGTGTGGAACCAACCGCCCCGGAACGCGTCCTCCGTGGCCGCCGGGTTCCGGAGGTACCCCTTCATCACCGTGTTGCCGCGCAGCATGACCTCCCCCATGGTGACGCCGTCCCGCGGCACCGGCGCGAGCGTCACCGGGTCGGCGACCATGAGCCCGTCGAGCGTCGGGTATGCCACGCCCTGCCGCGCCGCGTGAACCGCCCGCTCGGCAAAGGGGAGCTGGTCCCACTCGGGCTGCCAGGCGCACAGCGTCGCGGGACCGTACGACTCGGTCAGCCCGTAGAGGTGGGTGACCCGGAACCCCATCGCCTCCATCGCCAGGATGACCGCGGACGGCGGCGCGGCCCCCCCGGTCGCGACGTCGACCACGTGGTCGAGCGGGATCTTCGCCTCCTCCGGCGCGTGGATCAGCGCGGTGAGCACCACCGGAGCCCCGCAGAGGTGCGTGACACCGTGGCGGCGGATCAGCCGGAAGATCAGCGCCGGATCGACCTTCCGGAGGCACACGTGCGTCCCTCCCACCGCGGTGACCGCCCACGTGTGGGTCCACCCGTTGCAATGGAACATCGGAAGGGTCCAGAGGTACACGGAGCGTGGCCCGAGGCCGAACGCGAGCGCATTGCCGAGCGCGTTCAGGTACGCGCCCCGGTGCGAGTACACGACGCCCTTCGGGTTTCCGGTCGTCCCCGAAGTGTAGAGCAGCGCCAGCGCCTGCCACTCGTCGGCCGGGCGCGCCCACTCGTGCTCGGGGTCGCCCTCGTCGAGGAGTCCTTCGTAGTCCGTGGCGCCCAGGCGCGCCCCGCCGCGCCCGGGGTCCGCGAGGGGGTCGACGACGTCCACGACCGGGATCGGCCACGGCAGGAGCGCGAGCGCCGGCGCGATCGTGTCGGAGAATTCCGTGTCGGTGATCAGGAGCTTGGCGTCGGCATGCTGGAGGATGAAGGCGATGGACCGGGCATCCAGCCGGTAGTTGAGCGCGTTCAGGACAGCCCCGGCCATCGGCACCCCGTAGTGGGCCTCGAGCATGGCTGGCACGTTCGGCGCCATGATGGCCACGGTGTCGCCCGCCCCGATCCCGCGGCGCGCGAGCGCGGAGGCGAGCCGTCGCGCCCGCGCGTGGAGCTCCGCGTAGGTGAATGCCCGATCGTCGTGCAGCACGGCCACCTTCCCCGGGTAGACGGCCGCGGCGCGGGCGAGGAAGCTGACCGGGCTCAGGGGCTCGTGATTGGCCGGGCGCTGCTCGAGGCCGTCGTCGAAGGGGTTCACCGTCAGCGCCCGGCGGGGGGCGGGAAGAAGCGGGGCTCGCGCCGCTCGTTCCAGGCCCGGTTGGCCTCGTCGAGCTCCCAGGAGCGCATGCACTCCATCTGCGCGGCGACGACGTCGTCGATCAGCTCGCGAGGGTCCGCATGGAAGGACGCGAGCAGCAGGCGCTTCGTGTGCCGCGTGGCGGTGGGAGCGGCCTCGAGACACCGGTCGATCAGGCGTCGGAGCTCGCCCTCGAACGACTCCCCCGGCACGACCCAGTTCACCAGCCCCATGGCCAGGCCCTGCTCCGGGGTGAGGTGGTCGTTCAGGAGGGCCAGCTCCTTGGCCCGCCCGAGCCCGATGACGCGGGCGAGCCGGAGGACGGCTCCGTCCGGGATCAGCCCGTGTCGGGTCGCCCCGAGTCCCAGCACCGCGTCGGCCGCGCACAGCCGGAGGTCGCAGGCGAGCGCGAGCTGGAGCCCGCCGCCGATGCAGTAGCCGCGGATCGCCGCGATCACCAGCTTCCCCATGTCCTCGAGGCCGTTCAGCGCCCGGATCCAGTCGCGGAAGAACGGCTCCCCGACGGCGCCGGCGGACAGGGCCCTGCGGTCCATCCCCGACGAGAAGGCCCGCCCCTCGCCGGTGACCACGACCACCCAGGCGTCCGCGTCAGTCTCGGCGGCGGCGACCGCGGCGGCCAGGTCCGTCGCGAGCTGCGCATCGAGGGCGTTCAGCACCTGGGGCCGCGTGAGGGTGATCCTCCCCACGCCGGCCGCGGCCTCGTATCGGACGTGGGCGCCTATGAGCTTCACCGGCCCTACCCTCCCAAGTGCCCCTTGGCGTGTCAAGCCGCCGAGCCGTGGATGAAGGAGCCGGCCCACATCATGGTGTTCCCGACGGGCAAGCTCGATCCGAAGGTCTACGGCACCGATCCCCACTCGGGACGCCCGTGGATCATGTGGGCGGGCACGCCGTACGAGCACCTCATGGTCCCGGTGAAGTAGTTCGACCCGAGTTCCCTCCCGAGGGGAGGCGGGCCGGAGCCTTCCCCGGGAGGATCGGCGCGGACCAGGGGTGGGCGCCGAGGACGAACTCGCTCCGCCTCGAACCGCCAGGCCTCGAGCCACCGAGGCCAGGCCGACCGGGCCGGTCTTCAGGCCCGCGGGCCGAGGACGACCCGCTCGTGGAGGCCCGAGAGGATCTCGTCGACCGCGGCCGAGGCCCAGATGCGGAAGAACGGCGACGCCTGGAGCGCGCCGAACTCCCGATCCACTCGAGCGCCGGTCGCCTCCGGTGTCTCACCGGGCCGGGCCACGCGGATATGCCCGTAGACCAGCCGGTCCTTGTCGTAGATCCGCGGGTACTCGACGTAGTGGTGGAGGTACCGGAGGTCAGCCGTGTAGAAGACGGCCACCGGAATCGACTGCCAGGTCTGGCCGCGCTTCTCGTTCAGGAACTCGGCCACGAGGTCGGCGTTGCTGTCCGGGGCCTCGGCCAGCGTGGGCCGCTGGCTCCGCCCGAAGCGCTGCCCGTCGCGGCGGAAGATCCGGAGCTCGAGTCCGCCGGCCTCCGCGAGCCGCTGCAGCATGGGGACGTCGCGCCGGCAGTCGGACGACCACTCCTCGGAGATGACGAGGACGCGTCGCGGCCCCTCGGGCTGAGCCGCCAGCCAGCGGATGGCCGCTGCCTGGGCGTCGGAGAGCCGGACGGAGTCGTACCACCTCCGCACCCAGCCGCTCCAGTCCCGCCGCGCCCCGCCGTCGGTGCTCTCGCGGCGGAGGTTCTCGGGGCTCGCCACGTAGGCGAGATACTCCTCGAAGGTCATCCCCGACGCGTAGCGCTCCGGGGTGACCACGGTCCTCGTGCGATCCATGAGGCCTCCGGCGGCTACCGCGATTCGAGCAGGTGCCGCGCGATGACCATGCGCTGCACTTCCGACGTTCCCTCGCCGATCTCGCAGAGCTTGGCGTCCCGGTAGAAGCGCTCGACGGGGAACTCGCGCGTGTAGCCGTAGCCCCCGTGCACCTGGACGGCCTTCGTCGCGCACCGGACGGCGACCTCGGAGGCGAAGACCTTCGCCATGGACGCCTCGCGCATGACGGGGCGACCGTGGTCCTTGCCGTAGGCCGCGCGGAGGGTGAGGAGGCGAGCCGCTTCCACCTCCGTGGCCAGGTCGGCGAGGATCGCCCGGATGCCCTGGAACTGGCCGATCGGCTGGCCGAAGGCCTGGCGCTCCTTCGCGTACCGCACGGCGTGATCGAGCGCCCCCTGGGCGAGGCCGACTCCCATCGCGGCCATGGCGATCCGGCCGCCTTCCAGCACCTTCTTCGTGTCCTGGAAGCCCCGGTTGCGCTCGCCGAGGAGGTTCGCCCCCGGGACACGCACGCCCTCCAAGACGAGCTCGGCCGTGTCGGAGGCGTGCAGCCCGAGCTTCTTGTAGCGCTGGCCGGGCCGGAACCCTGGCATCCCCTTCTCCAGGATGAAGGCCGAGATCCCGCGCCCGCCGGCGGCCGGATCGGTCTTCGCCATGACGACCGCCGTCCCGGCGACGCTTCCGTTCGTGATGAAGGCCTTCGTGCCGTCGAGGACGAAGGCGTCGCCCGCCTCCACCGCGGCCGTCCGCATCGCCGCCGCGTCCGAGCCCGAGCCGGGCTCGGTCAGACCCCAGGCGCCGAGCACGTCGCCACGCGCCAGCGGGGGCACGTACCGCTCGCGCTGGGCCGCGGTGCCGAAGGTGTAGATGTGGTTCGTGCAGAGCGAGTTGTGGGCCCACATCGTGATGCCGACGGAGCCGTCCACCCGCGACAGCTCCTCCACGATGAGCGCGTAGGTGACGTAGTCGAGGCCGGCGCCTCCGTACTCGGGCGAGACCAGCACGCCCATGAACCCGAGGCGGCCGAGCTTCGCGATGAGCTCGGCGGGGAACTCCTCGGCCTCGTCATAGCGCGCGATGATCGGGGCGATCTCGGCCTCGGCGAACTCCCGGGCGGTGCGCCTGGCCAGCGCCTGCTCGGCCGTCGGCTCGAAGTCCATGGGGCCCCGCGCGCCGGTCGGGCTATGGTCTCAGCGATCTCGTCCGACCGAGAAGGCCCTGACCATCATCAGGATGCCGTAGGCGGCGAGGAGCCACGGGCCGGCGCTGCCGTCGCCCGCGAGCAGCGCGTCCATGAGGTCCGACGGGCGCCGGACCACCTCTGCCGCCGCGGGCCCCGTGCGCACGAACTCCTCGACCGCGAAGAGCAGGCAGAGGACGCCGAGGGTGAGCCGCCAGATCACAAGGACTGCCTCAGGAGCGCCTTCATCACCTTCCCGTTCGGGTTTCTGGGCAGCGTGTCGACGATCTCCACGACCTCCGGCACCTTGAAGCGCGCGATGCGCGCGCGGGCCCAGGCCCGGACCTCGTCGGCATCCAGGCGGGTCCCCGGCCGCGCCACGAGGCACGCCTTGACCCTCTCACCGTACACCGGATCGGGGAGGCCTACCACCGCGGCCTCCAGCACGCCCGGATGCGCACACAGCACCTCCTCGACCTCCACGCAGTACACCTTCTCGCCGCCGCGGTTGATCATGTCCTTGATCCGGTCACGGATGGCCACGTAGCCATCCGCGTCGATCGTCGCAAGATCGCCGGTCCGGAGCCATCCGTCCTCGACGATCGTGGCGGCGGTCGCCGCAGGGTTCCGCCAGTAGCCCGCCACGACCATGGGTCCCCGGACCCACAGCTCCCCCACCAGGCGCGCTCCCGCGTCGCGGCCGCTCGCCGGGTCGACCGTCCGGCACTCGCCGACGGGGACGGGGCGTCCCACGGTGTCGATGCGGGCGAGCGCGTCGGCGTCCGCCAGGCACGTGGCGGGCGACGCCGTCTCGGTCAGGCCGTAGGTGTTGTGGAGGCGGGCGCCGGGAAGCCACTCCCGGAGTGCCCGGACCGTGTCGCTCGGCATCGGGGCGCCGCCATAGCCCAGGATCCGGAGGCCGGGGAGAGCGACCGCCCGGTAGTCCGGCCGGGCCATCAGCATCACGTACACGGTTGGCGCGGCGACGAGGTGCGTGATCCGCTCCGCCGCGAGGAGCCGCAGCGCCTCGCCGGCGTCGAAGCGCGGCATCAGCACGACGGTGCCGGCGACGGTCGTCATCGCGCAGAGCTGGGCGATGAGGCCGGTCACGTGAACGAGGGGGACCACGACCAGCGAGCGCTCGCCGTCGCGCAGATCGTAGAGGCGCTCGAACGTGAGACACGCGTGCACCACGTTCCCGTGGGTCGCGACGGCCCCCTTGGGCCGGCCGGTCGTCCCCGAGGTGTACAGCAGGAGCGCGGGGGCATCGTCGGCCGTCGCCCCCGCGGGCGCGGCGCCGGTCCACGGCGTCCCGCCGAGCAGATCGTCGAACGACAGGGTGCCCGGCGCGCGGCTGGCGCCGGACAGGACGTGCACGACGCCGGGCAGCTCGGCCCGCAGGGGCTCGATCTCGTCGTAGAACGCCGGGTCCGCGAGGAGCACGCGCGGCGCGGCATCGCCCAAGAGGAAGCGCAGCTCGTCCCGCCGGAGCTTCGTGCTGAGGGGCACGAGGAGCGCGCCGAGCTCGAGCGCGGCGAACGCGGTGAGGCAGAACGGCGCCCCGTTCGGGAGAAAGGCCGCGACCCGGTCGCCGGGCTCCACGCCGAGCCGCGCCAGGCTGCCGGCCAGGCGCCGCACGCGGTCGTGGACTTCCCGCCAGGTGAGGCGCGCGCTCGCGTCGACGACCGCCTCCCGGTCCGGCGCGCGCTCGACGGCGCGGGCGAGGAGAGCGGTCAGGCCCGGAGGGCGGTTCGCGTAGCAGAGCACGTCCCGGCCGAGGCGGCGCTCGGCGCGGATGCCGGCGGTCAGCTCGGCCGGCCACGCGTCGAGACCGCGCGCTCTCATGGGGTCAGACTTTGACTTCGGGACATTGACGCGAGGGACCAGGGCGCTCCGGGGAAATGTCCGGAAGTCAAAGTCTGACCCCGGTCAGGGGCGTCAGGTGCGGGCGGGGCGGACGTGCTCGGTCACGAAGGTGACGATGTCGCGCGTGGACGTGCCGGGCGTGAAGATCTCGCGCACGCCCTCGGCCTTCAGGCGCGCGACGTCCTCGGGTGGGACGATGCCGCCGCCGAAGACCACCACGTCGTCGACCCCCTTCTCGCGCAGGAGCTCCAGCACCCGGCCGAAGAGGTAGTTGTGGGCGCCGGAGAGGACCGAGAGCCCGATCGCGTCGACGTCCTCCTGGATCGCGGTCGCGACGATCTCCTCGGGACTCTGGTGGAGCCCCGTATAGACGACCTCCATCCCCGCATCCCGGAGAGCTCGCGCCACGATCTTCGCGCCGCGGTCGTGGCCGTCCAGGCCGGGCTTGCCGACGAGGATGCGCAGCTTCCGCCCCGGAATGGGCGCCGGCCCGCCACTCACGAGCACGTCCTCACCGGAGCGCTCCGCGAACCTTCTCGGCCGCCGCCTGGATGCGCCCCCGGTCGCCCGGCACGAGGGGCCAGTCGAACCCCTTGCCGTCCCCGGTGAAGCGCGGGATGAGGTGGAAGTGCAGGTGGGGCACCGACTGGAACGCGGCGGCCCCGTTCGCCTGCAGAAGATTCAAGCCGTCGGGGCGGAGCGCCGTCCGGATGGCCGTGGCCACGCGCTGCGCCGTCAGGATCGCCGCCCGGAGATCCGCCTCGTCGGCCTCGAAGATCGTGGCCGCGTGAGCCCGCGGGATGACCAGGCAGTGGCCCTCGTTCAGCGGGTTGATGTCCATGAAGGCGATCGTGCGCTCGTCCTCGAACACCCGCGTCGAGGGGATCTGGCCGTCCCGGATCTTGCAGAACACGCAGTCCACGGGCCGCGGCTCCCTAGCCCTCCTTCGAGGCCTGCTCCACTTCGGCCAGCACCTCGGCAAACGTCTTCTTCGCGGCCTCGATGCGCTCCTTGGAGTCGGCGGCACTGCCCTCCGCCTCCGCCGTGAACGCCTCCGCCGAGACCTCCAGGGCCCGGGTCGCCTTCCCGTGGAGCTCCTGGAGCGTCGAGGGCACCTCGAGCGCCCGCCACTTCGCGGTCAGGCGCCGGAACGCGGACGCCTTGGCCTCGGCGTCCAGCACCGTTTGGGTGAAGAGCGCATCGCCTTCCTTGAGGATCTGGGACATCTCGCGCGCCGCCGCGCTGGAGCTGCTCCCGGTCGACGCGACCGTGGCACTGGCCGGCGCCGAGTACATGCGGAGATCGCCGGACTGGCTGGACCCCTCGATCCGCCGGATGTCGGACTTGTGGATCCGGATGATGCCGCCGCCGCGGGCGAACTCCACCGCGTCACCGACGTCGCGCCAGGCGTCCACTTGGATCGTGTTGCCATTCGTCAGATGGATGACGTCGGCGTGCGCCGCGGGCGCGGTCGCCGCCACCACAAGCCCGACCGTCGCTGCCAGCCTTGCGCTCTTCACCGCTCCGCCTTCCTCCGGCGACGTTCCGTCGCCGGCTCTCAGAATATGATGGGCTCCCGGTACCGCCCGAGGGTCTCGCGATACACGTCGGCGAGCTCCCCGAGCGAGGCGTGCGCCTTGACCGCGTCGACGAGGATGGGCATGAGGTTCTCCCCGCCTCGGCACGCGTCCGCGACGCGGCGCAGCTGGCGGGTGACCTCGGCGTGGTTCCGGCCCGCCTTGATCGCGCGGAGGCGCTCGACCTGATCCCGCTCGAGCGCCTCGTCCAGCCGAAGGTACGAGATCGGCTTCTCGTCGGCCTGGACGTAGCGATTCACGCCGACCACGACGCGCGCCCCGGCATCCTCCTGCAGCTGCGTGCGGTAGCCCGAGTCGGCGATCTCCTGCTGCGGGAAGCCGGTGTCCAGCGCGCGGATCATGCCGCCCAGCTCGTCGATCTTCCGGATGAGCCGCCAGGCCTCGGCCTCCATCCGGTCGGTGAGCGCCTCCACGAAGTAGGCGCCGCCGAGCGGGTCCACCGTGTGGGTGACCCCCGTCTCCTCGGCGAGGACCTGCTGGGTCCGGAGGGCGAGGGTGACGGCCTCCTCGGTCGGAAGCGCCCACGTCTCGTCGTAGGAGTTCGTGTGCAGGGACTGCGCCCCCCCGAGCACGGCCGCCAGGGCCTGGATGGCGACCCGGGCGACGTTGTTGAGCGGCTGCTGCGCGGTGAGGGAGACGCCCGCCGTCTGCGTATGCGTCCGGAGGAGCATGGCCCGCGGGTCGGTCGCGCCGAACCGCTGCTTCATGATCGTGGCCCACATGCGTCGCGCCGCGCGGAGCTTCGCGATCTCCTCGAAGAAGTCCGAGTGGATGTCGAAGAAGAACGAGAGCTGCGGGGCGAAGCGGTCCACGGGCAACCCGCGCGCCACACAGGCCTCGACGTACGCGATCCCGTCGGCCAGCGTGAACGCGAGCTCCTGGACGGCGGTCGACCCCGCCTCGCGGATGTGGTAACCCGAGATGGACACCGGATGGAACTTGGGGACCGAGCCCATGCAGAACTCGATCATGTCCACGACGATCCGCACGGCCGGCACCGGCGGGCAGATCCACTCCTTCTGCGCGCTGAACTCCTTCAACATGTCGTTCTGGATCGTGCCGCCCACCTCGCTCCAGGGCACGCCCTGCCGCTCCGCCACCGCGAGATACATCGCGAGGATCACGGACGCGGTGCAGTTGATCGTCATCGAGGTGGTGACCTGCCCGAGCGGAATGCCCTCGAAGAGCCGCTCCATGTCCGCGAGCGTCGAGACCGACACGCCCTCGCGGCCCACCTCGCCGCGGGCTCGCGGGTGGTCGGCGTCGTACCCCATGAGGGACGGCATGTCGAACGCGGTCGACAGGCCCGTCTGGCCCTGCTCGAGCAGGAACCGGAACCGCCGGTTCGTGTCCTCCGGACGGCCGAAGCCGGCGAACATCCGCATGGTCCAGAGCCGCCCCCGGTACATGGTCGGGTAGACGCCACGGGTGAACGGGTACTCGCCCGGAGAGCCGAGGCGCTCGGCGTGGCGCCACCCGGGCAGGTCCGCCGGCGTGTACACCCGCTCGACCGGCAGCCCGGACATGGTCTCGAACGCCGGCTTCCGCTCCGGAGGCTTCTGGCGCCGGGAGGGCTCTTCCGTCATCCGGCCGCCCTGACGCCCTGAACCGCGGCGCTCACGTGGAGTTGATCGGACGGCCTTCGGCCTGTGGCGGCCAGTGGGCTCACGTGGCCTCGAACAGCGAGCGGGCGACGACCAGCCGCTGGATCTGCGACGTCCCCTCGTAGATCTGGGTGATCTTCGCGTCGCGGAAGAAACGCTCGACCGGGTAGTCCTTCATGTACCCGTAGCCGCCGTGCACCTGGATCGCGTCCGTGGTGACGCGCATGGCGCTTTCGGAGGCGAACAGCTTGGCCATGGACGCGGCCGTGCCGTATGGTTGCCCGCCGTCCTTGAGCGCGGCCGCGCGCCAGGTGAGGAGCCGGGCCGCGTCGACGGCCGTCGCCATGTCGGCGAGCATCCACTGGATCATCTGGTGCTGTCCGATCGGCACGCCGAAGGACCGCCGTTCCTTCGCGTAGGCCACCGACGCCTCGAGGGCCGCCCGTCCGATGCCGACGGCCTGCGCGGCGATACCGATGCGGCCGCCGTCGATCGCCTCCATGGCGACCTTGAACCCCTGGCCCTCGGCCCCGAGACGGTGGGCCGTGGGCACCCGGCAACCCTCGAACACGAACTCCGCCGTGTCCGAGGCGCGAAGCCCGAGCTTGTCCTCGACCTTCGGGACGAGAAACCCGGGCGTGCCCCTCTCGATCAGGAACGCCGAGATACCACGGTGCGCGCGCGCCGGATCGGTCTGGGCGAAGACCAGGGCCATCGTCGACTCCCGGCCGTTCGTCACGAACATCTTGCGCCCATCGAGCACGTAGTGGTCGCCGTCGCGCCGGCCGCGCGTCGTCAGGTTCGTGGCGTCCGAGCCCGCCTGGGGCTCCGTCAGGGCGAAGCAGCCGAGCCCCCGGCCCGAGGCCAGAGGCGCGAGGAACCGCTCATGCTGCTCCGCCGTGCCGAACTTGAGAAGCGGGTCACACACGAGGGAGTTGTTCACCGACATCACGACGGCGTGGGAGGCACAGGCGACCGCGACCTCCTCGAGGGCCAGCGTGTAGGCGAGCGTGCCGGCACCAGCGCCACCGTGCTGCTCGGGGATCCCGATCCCCAGAAGGCCCAGCTCGCCCATTCGCTTCACGGTGGCGTGGGGGAAGCGCGCCTCCCTGTCGCACTCGGCCGCGATGGGCTTGACCTCCTGCTCGGCAAACTCCCGAGCGAGGGTTTGCACCATCTGCTGCTCCTCGGTCAGCTCGAGCCTCATCGCAACCCTACGGGGTCAGACTTTGACTTCGGGACAATCCCTCGCCGCAGCGCGGTCAGGGCCGAAGTGTCCGGAAGTCAAAGTCTGACCCCATCAGCGCTTCAGCTTGCGGAACTCCTCCGTGAGGAGCGGCACGACCTCGAAGAGATCCCCCACGAGTCCGAAGTCCGCGATCTTGAAGATCGGCGCGTCCGGGTCCTTGTTGACGGCGCAGATCACCTTGGACGTCCGCATCCCGGCCAGGTGCTGGATCGCTCCCGAGATCCCGCAGCCGATGTAGAGCTTCGGGGAGATCGTCCGGCCGGTCTGACCGACCTGGAAGCGGTGCGGCTTCCACCCGGCGTCGACCGCGGCGCGGGAAGCCCCGACGGCCGCCCCGAGGACCCCCGCCAGCTCCTCCAGCAGGACGAAGTTCTCGGGGCCCTTGAGTCCTCGGCCGCCCGAGACGACGATCTCCGCTTCGGTGAGCTCCGGCAGCCCGGTCTGCGTCTCCTCCCGCCGCTCGACGAACCGCGCGACGGGGGTGACGCTGCCGAGGCTCGGCCGCTCGACCGTCGGCGCGCGCCCGGACTCCGCCGCGGCGGCCTTGAAGACGTTCGGGCGCAGCGTGGCCACCCACGGGCCGCTCGTCCAGCGGACCCGCGAGACGAGCTTTCCGGCGTACACCGGGCGGGTTGCGACCAGGTGTCCGTCCGCCACGGCGAACGCGACGCAGTCGGCGGCGATTCCCGCCCCGAGCCGCGCCGCCAGCCGCGCCATCAGCTCACGGTGCCGGCTGGTGACGGCGCCCCAGATCGCGCGCGGCGACTCCCGCCCGGCCAGGTCGGCGATCGCCGGCACCCACGTCTCGCCACGGTAGGGCTCGAGCGCCGCATCCTCCCACAGCCAGATCCGCGACGCGCCCCACGCGGCGAGCTGGTCGAGCCCTTCGGGCGCCGCCCGGTCGGTGACCCAGACCGCCTCGACGGTCCCTCCGAGCTCGGCGCTCCAGCGGCGCGCCTCGCCGATGAGCTCCGCGGTGACCTTCTTCGGGTGTCCCTGTCGGTCGTCCTCGACCACGCACCAGAACGCGCCTGCCATCGCCGCTCTCCCGTCCCTCAGATCGCTTTCACGTCCTCGCGGAGCGTCCGCACCAGCTCCCGGGCCATCTCCTTCGGATCGCCGGTGAGGATGCGCCCCGGCGGACGGGGCGGCAGAGCCTCGAGCATCACGACCTCGAGCACCGGGGTCCCCCCCTCGAACCCACCCGCGGAGAGGTCAGCGGCCTTGAACTCCTTGACCTCCTTCTTCTTGGCCCCCATGATTCCCTTGAGCGTGGGGTACCGGGGCTCGTTCATCCCCTTCTGCGCCGTGACGACGCACGGGATCGGCACGTCGAAGACCTCGAGGCCGCCCTCCACCTGCCGGCCCACGCGGATCTGGCTCGCGTCCTGCGCGACGGCCTCCTCCATGATCCAGGACATGCACGGCCAGCCGAGGATCTCGGCCACCTGCGCGCCGGTCGCGCCCATGTCGTCGTCGATCGCCTGGCGGCCGGTCAGCACGAGCTGCGGGCTCTCGAGCTTCACCACCGCCGCCAGCGCTCGGGCCGCGGTCAGGGTGTCGGCTCGCTCGAAGGCCCCGTCGTTCACGTGGATGGCGCGGTCCGCCCCCATCGCGAGGCACGAGCGCAGCGCTTCCTTGGCCCGCTCGGGGCCGAGGGTCACCGCCACGACCTCGTCCGCGCCCTGACCCCGCTTCTCCTTGATCCGCAGGGCCTCCTCGAGCGCGAACTCGTCGTAGGGTGAGACGATCCAGGTGATGCCGGTCTGGTCGATGGCCCGCGGGTCGCTCCCGACCTTGACCTGCGTGGCGGTGTCCGGTACCTGCTTGACCAGAACGAGCATCTTCATTCCGTCGGGCTCCTTTGAGCGATGCGACCGAGACGGTCCCGGACTCTCGCGGTAACGCATTGATTTTATTCACGCGGCACCGCTGAAGTCAATGACGCGAGGCACGAACTCGACTGCCCTGAGCCCCTGATCGTGCACGTCGACCCTCGACCGCTCACCTCGTGCCTGGACGATCCCCTGGCCCAGCGGCTCGATCAGGGCGACCGGCACGCGCTGCGCGCGGCCCTCGCGGGAACGCCGGCCGCTGCCGCAGTGTCTCCGGGGGACCTGATCGGCGCTGACGGCCAGGCCGTCGGGCGCGTCCTGCCCTACGGATCCTTGGCGCTCTACCGGCCCGATCGGCGGGCGCCTCTGGCGCGTCTGCTCCTCGAAGTCGACCCGGGCGGCCGCGTCACGACCGTGGTCAGCCGGGATCGGCGGGGTGACCTCGAGGCCCTGTGGATCGCCCTCGGGGACGGCAGCGCGGTGGGCCTCCTCCCCGGGGGAGCCGACCATCCTCTCTGGGGGCCCTCCGACCGCCTGGTCCACGCGTCCGCCAGCGACGCTCGGGCGGCACTCACGATCGCCGCGGCCGTGTCGTGGACCGGCGTGGACTTCATCCCGCCCATCGCCGAACCCGCCCGGCTCCCCGCCGGCGGCGGCGCGGCGCTCCTCAACGTCCTCGCGACGCTCGCCCGGGACCAGGGTCGCCCCGCGCTCCGCTACTGCGGCCCGTTTCCGAGCGAGCAGCTCTTCTGGAGTCTCACCGAGTCCTTTCGCTTCGGTGCGCTCGGCCCCGGCCTCGACCCGCTCGCGCAATTCCTGGCGAACGCCGAGGCGACGTTCGCGCGGGGCGCGCCACGCGAGGCGCCGCTCGACTGGATCCCGGCCCCCCACGAGCGGTACCTCCACGCGGACGGCCTCGTCGTCCAGCTGCGAGACGGCGTCGAGCGCATCGCCTGGCATGGGCGCAGCTACCATCGGACCGAGGCCCAGGGGTTGCTCCGCCGGGAGCACCGCGTCGTGCGGGTCGTCGGGACGGCCAGCGCGACGCAGTACGTCGCGTCGCTCGAGGCGCTCGGAACCGTCGTGGAAGATCACATCGTGCTCGACGCGCGCGGGGCGCCGCTCGAGCGGCGCGCTCCGGCTCCGGAAGACGCTCCGGAGCACCCGGCGACCGCGCCGTGGCATGGGGCGCTCGGCGCCCTCCTGCCGCTCGAGGCGACCCCGCTGCTCGCGGGCGCGATCGAGACCGTCTGGCCGGAGATGGGGCTCGCGTGGGGCCCGGTTCCCGGCGACCTCGTCGAGGCCCGGGGGCTCCGGCTCCGGCTCTCTCCGAAGCTGGCGCGCGTCTACCGGACGGCGCGGGCGGCGGCGCCGGGCGGGACGCGGCGTGCCGTGGCACGACGACTGGTGCGCGAGGTCCTCGGACTGATCGGCCCCAGCGTCCGCGAGGCCGCGGTGGCCTGGCTCCTGACGCTGGACCCCGCGCGGCAGGAAGCGGAGCTGGCGGGCGCCGCGCGCCGCGACCGCGTCGAGCTCGCCCGGGCCGCGCTCGCGCCGCTCGGGCGCTTGCTCGACCTCTTGGAGGCGGACGCGGGCCTCCCGGAGTGACCGCCTTCCACGATGGCGGCCATGGCGTGGCCCCCGCGCGGCCGATGTATCTTGGGAGCCGATGCGTCCGGAGCGCCCCGACGAGCCCACAGGCCGCAGGCCCAGGTCGTGAGCGAGGCCGAACTCCCCGCGCCCGGGCGCGGGGCTCCCGGGATCGGGCTCGGCGCGCTGCTGCTCAGCGGCGCGGCGGCCCTCGCCGCCGGCCTCGTCCTGTGGAAGGTCTGGTGGTGGGCCGGCTACCCCCTCGGCACCTTCAGGCCAGGGCTGGACGGGCACGGGCCCGATCCGTACGCGTGGCCCCGGCTGCTCGCCCTCTGGGTCCCCGCGGCCCATGGGCTGTTCGCGCTCGCCTACGCTGTCCTCGCGCGTTGGGCGCGTTGGGACCCCCGGGGCACGTTCGGGCGGCACTTCCGGGCCGACCAGTGGAGCCTCGTTCTCGTGGTCCCGCTCGTGGCCGGGCTCCTCCTTCTCGGCGGGAACGGTCTATGGCGGCCGATGATCGGCGTCTGGTTCACGCTCTTCGTCGGCGTGAAGACAGGCATCCTCCTGACGGGCCTCTGGCGCTGGATGAGCCGCGAGCCTGGACCGGCGCACCGGGCGAGCATGGGCATCTTCCTGGGCGCGCTCCTCCCCTACGTCCTCCTGGGCGCCCACGTCACCACCGCCATGTCGACCAGCAGCGACGAGCCCTACTACTTGGTGGTCGCCCACAGCCTGCTCCACGACCGTGACGCGGATCTCGCGAACAACCTCGCCGCGCGCGACTACCTGGCCTTCTACTGGGGCCCTCTTCCCCGCGACCGTCGGGCGATTCGGACGACCCTGGACGGGCAGATGTACGCGCGCCTGTACCAGGGTTTCCAGTCCGTCCTCCTTCTGCCCGGCTATGCCCTGGCGGGACGGAGCGGCGCCGTCGTCACGACGAACGTGCTCGCCGCGGCCGCGCTGGCACTCTCGTTCAAGCTCGCGCTGGCCAGCGGGATCCGCCTTCGCTCGGCGTTCCTGGCCTGGCTCGGCGCGGCCTTCAGCGTGCCGTTCCTCGTCTACTCGGCGTCACCGTTCCCAGAGGTCTCCGGCGCGTTCTTCGCCACGGCCGCCGCCTACTTCCTCTGGACTCCGCGCTTCACTCGCGCCGCCGCGGCCATGGCGGCCTTCTGTCTGGTGGCGATGGTGGCGGCCAAGACCCGTCTCTTTCTGCTGCTACCGCCGATCGCCCTGGGCTTCCAGCGACGATTCACCTGGACGAGCCTGGCGCTCATCCTCGGAGCGCTGGGCGCGGCCGGCGCCGTCGCCTCGGTCTACGACGCCGTGTTCCTGAGCGGGCACGTGATCTGGCAGACGCGGGGCGGAGGATTTCTCCAGGTGATCCGCTGGTTCCTCAACTGGACGATCTGGGCGCCGCTTCACTACCGAGGTCATCTGGGGCTGCTCTTCGACCAGGAGTTCGGACTTCTCGTGGCGGCGCCCGTGTTCGCGCTCGCGCTCGCCGGGATCGTCGTGGCGCTCGCCCAGCGGCGCTGGCGTCTCGTGCTGCTCGCCGGCGGCCCCTTCGTGTGTGCGTGGTACTACCTGGGCGCCGCGGTCCTCGGGGGCATGCACATGCGGGGCGTCTCGCAGTGGTACGGAGGCTTCAGCCCTCCCGCGCGGTTCCTGATGGCGAGTCTGCCCCTCCTCGCGATCCTCGGGGCGGTGGCGCTCGACCACGTTCGTGGGCGGCTGGCCTGGAGCCTGACGGCGACACTCTTCGTGCTGACCCTCGGGCACGGGGCCCTCATCTCGGCGTGGCCGGCCTGGCGGTTTCAGTCCGGCATCGGGCGGGCCGTTCCCTTCCACGCCGCCTTCGACCGGCTCGGCATCGATTCCGGCCGCTGGCTTCCCACCTTCATCGCCCCTGGCAGGGAATGGGAGTGGCCAGCCCTGGTCGTGCTCGCCCTGACGCTGCTGGCGGGGTACGCGCTCGCCTCTCGACCGGGACGTGACGCGCCCCGGGCGACGTGGCTGACGGGAGCGACGGCGGCCGTGCTGTGCGCGGGCATGCTGACCGGCATGGCGTGGCTCGATCCCGTCGGGGCGTACCCCGCCGTCCTGGGAACGGGACGCGGCGGCCAGACGTTCTGGGGATACCTCGCCGTGACCAACGGGCGGGACACGGTGACCCGCGAGCGCCTGGTCTGGGCGACCCAGAGCGATGGGGTCCTGGAGCTTGCCCCGAGGCTGGGCCCCGGCCACTATCGCGTGACCGTTCGCGTGGGGGCCCAGGGAATCGAGTCCGGGCCCTCGCTGGCGATCCAGCTCGCGACGGATCCCCCGCAGCGCGTCGGCCTCGAGAGCGCGGCGCCGCCCGGCTGGCGGGAACGAGAGTACGTGTTCGACGTTCGCTGGTCGGGAGGCCGGCTCCCGATCCGCCTCGAGCTCAGGCAGGTCTCACGCCAGGAGCCGGTGCGCCTGGCCTACGTCGACGCCGTCGAGATCCGGCGTCTGCCCCCCTGATCGGGGGAGTCGCCACTCGGACGGGGCAGGCCTCAGGCCGAGCGGGGACGGCCCGGCGGGCTCGCCCGCCCGCCGCGCCGCACGCGGCCGACCGCGACCCACGCACGGCGACCGAGCCACGCGACGAGGGTCACGGCGACGGCAAGCACGACCAGCGCCGCCACCAGGGCGAGCAGCGGGTGCGTCAGCGCCAGCCACACGGCCCCGGCCACGAGGCCGTTCTCGGCCAGGCTGACCAGGACGTTCGACACCGGCTCCGGGCTCGCGTTCACGGCGACCCGGGTCGTCGCCTTCGCCGCGTGGGTCGCGAGCGTCGCCCCGCCCAGCAAGAGGAACGCCAGTACCTCGGCGACCGGAGACAGGTCGCCCAGCGCACGGCTCGCCAAGAGCGCGCCACCAATGGGCCGGATCAGCGTGTGAATCGCATCCCACACGGAATCGACCACCGGGATCTTGTCCGCCAGGAACTCGACGAGGAACAGCACCCCCGAGATCGCCAGCACGAGGGTATCCCCCAGCACGGCGAGGGACGCCCAGCTCGGCCCCAGGTGGACCCATTCCATCCGGATGGCGAGTCCCGTCACGAAGACCGTGCCGTAGAGCGACAGCCCCGACGCGACGGCCAGGGCGAGCGCGGCGCCGATCGGGCCCGCGGTCGTTGCCAGTGGGGCCACGCTCTACGCCTTCTCCGGGGTCAGCTCGCGGGAGAGGCTGACCAGCGCCTCCAGCTTGCCGCGAGCCGCACCCCTATCGATCGACTGGGCCGCCAGCTGGGCCCCCTCCTTGAAGTCGCGCGCCCGCCCGCCCGCGACCAGCGCGGCCCCCGCGTTGACCAGCACCATGTCGCGCCGCGGGCCGGGCTCCCCGTCCAATATCCGGCGGATGATCGCGGCGTTCTCTTCCCGGTCTCCCCCGCGGAGATCGCCGATCGTGGCCCGCGGCACCCCGAAGTCCTCGGGGCGCACGACGCTCGTCCGGACCATCCCTTCCCGAACCTCGGCCACCGAGCTGTCACCCGTCGTGGAGATCTCGTCCAGGCCGTCGGCGCCGTGCACCACGAAGGCGCGGATCGTCCCGAGCTCGGCCAGGACGCGCGCGAGCGGCTCGACCAGGGCGCGGCTGTAGACGCCGATGACCTGCGCATTGGCGCCGGCCGGGTTCGTCAGCGGGCCGAGGACGTTGAAGACGGTGCGGATCCCCATCTCCCGGCGCGCCGGCATCACGTGCTTCATCGCGGTGTGGAGGAGGGGCGCGTAGAGGAACCCGATCCCCACCTGATCGATGCACTGCGCGACCTTGGCCGGCGTGAGGTCGAGGCTCACGCCGAGCGTCTCGACCACGTCAGCCGACCCGCAGAGACTCGAGACCGAGCGGTTGCCGTGCTTGGCCACCTTGAGCCCCGCGCCGGCGACGACGAACGCGGTGGCGGTGGAGACGTTGAACGTGCCGGTCGCGTCACCCCCGGTCCCGCAGGTGTCGATGAGCATCTCGCGATCGGTGCCGGCGAGCGCCGTCTCGACGTCTCCCCGGGTACGGACCCGGACCGCCTTGAGGCGCATGACCTCGGCCAGCCCGATCAGCTCCTCCACCGTCTCCCCTTTCATCCGGAGCGCGGTGAGGAACGCGGCAACCTGGACCGAGGTCGCGGCCCCGGACATCAGGGCCTCCATCGCGGCGGCTGCTTCGAGTCGCGTCAAGTCGCGCCGATCGATCAGCGCGCGGATGGCCTCGACGATGACGGGGCTGCTCATGGACGGTCCCCCTCGCGCTACGCCGGATCGGTATCGCCGGCCTCGCGAAAGCTCGCGACGACTTCCTGGACGTCTTCGAACCGGAAAGGCTTGGTCATCACCCGATCGACGCCGTGCGTGTGGAGCTCGTCCGCCTGTACCTCGACACCCCAGCCCGTCACGAGGACCACCGGCACTTGCGGTCGCACCGCCTTCACCGCCTGGGCGACCTGCCAGCCGGACATGCCGGGCATCGCCAGGTCGGTCATGACCAGGTCGAAGGCGCCTTCGCGGAACCGCGCGAGGCCCGAGACGCCATCGTCCGCTATCACCACGTCGTGCCGCTGCTGCCGCAGGATCTCCCCGAGCGTCTCGCGGACGAAGGGCTCGTCGTCGATGACCAGCACGCGCACCGACTCGGATCCGAGCGTCGACGCGTGCCGCCTGGGCGGGGGCGTCGTGCGGCCCACCGGGAGGCGGATCGTGAAGGTCGAGCCCACGCCCTCGGTCGAGTCCACCAGGATCTCACCACCGTGCCGGGAGACGATGCCGTAGACCATCGCGAGTCCGAGCCCGGTGCCGCTCGGCCCCTTGGTCGAGAAGAAGGGCTCGAAGATCCGCCGCCGCACCGAGTCCGACATCCCCACCCCGGTATCGGCGACACTCATCTCCACCTGGCCGTCACGCAGCCGGGTCGCGATGCGGATCTCCCCACCCCGCGGGAGCGCGTCCACGGCGTTGAGGACGAGGTTCGTCAGCACCTCCCTCAGCTCGGAGGGTTGACCGTCCACCGTCGGCACCACCCCGAGGTCGAGCGCCAGGCGGATCTCGATGCCACGAGACTGCGACTCGTCCCGCCACCGTGTGCGCGTCATCTCGACGGCGTCCCGGACCGCCTGGTTCAGGTCGACCGTCTGGGTCGGCTGGTCGCGGCGCACCCGCGTGAACTCCTGGATCTGGCGCACCGTCTGGGCGCCGTCGAGCGCCGCCTGCTCCACGATCGAGAGCCAGCGGCGGAAGGTCGGATCCTCGAGCTTACGGAGGAGGAGCTGGACCCGCCCCAGGATCACGGCCAGCACGTTGTTGAAGTCGTGGGCCACGCCCGAGGCCATCTCGCCGAGGGCCCGGAGCTTCTCCATGCGGACGAGCTGCTCCTGGGTCCGCTTGAGCTCGTCGAGCGCGCGCCTCGCCTCGATCTCGTGAGCGCGCGCCTCCTCGTAGAGGCGGGCGTTCTGGATCGCCACCGCCGCCTGGCCGACGAGCGCCTGGAGGAGCGCCTCGTCCGCCTCGCCGAGGGGACGCCCGCCGCGGCCGCTGACCGCCAGGACCCCCAGCAGGCGGTCGCCGAGCATCACGGGCAGGCCGCTGAACGTGCGAACGCCGTGGTCCAGGAGGGCCTCCCGGGCCACGATCTGCGTGTCGCCCTCCACCGGAACGTTGAGCCGGAGCCGGCGTTGCTCCGCCACGACGCCCACGCCGCCTTGACCAAACTGGAGCCGCACGGGGAGCTGGGCCCGGATCTCGGGGGCGCCGTGAAACGCCCGGCGCACCAGGGTCCGCTCGGCCTCGTCCGCGAGCCAGACCGTGGCCAGCGGGGCGTCGCACAGGGCCCCGGCGGCGCGCGCGATCTCGTCGAGCACGTCGTCCAGGCGGAGCGACGCCGACACCGCGCGGTTGACGTGGTTGAGGCGCTCGAGCCGCTCGACCTGGCCGCGCGTCGCATCGTACAGCCGCGCGTTCTCGATCGCGACCGCGGCGAGCGTGGCGAGGGACGTCAGGCTCTGCACCTCGGCGGCCGTGGGCTCGTGCGGCTCCCACCAGTAGGTCGCCAGACAGCCGAACGGGGCCCCCTGCGTGAGGATCGGCACCGACAGGACGGCGCGATAGCCCTCGCGCTCGACCAGGCTCCGCACCGCCTCGTCCCGGACCATGTCTCCGGCGAGGATGTCCGCCGTCCACACCGGCCGCCGCTCGGCCACGGAGCGCCCCGACGTCCCGTCGCCGGACGCCACGACCATCTCGCGCACGAACTCCTGGGAGAGGCCGGCGCCGCGCGCATAGCGGAGCAGGCCGTCCGAGTCGAGGCGAAAGATCCCGCACGCACGCACGTTCATCAGCTCGAGGACCCGCTCGACGATGCGGTCGAAGACGCGGTCCGGGTCCAGGGTGGAGCTGATCAGGCGCCCCACCTCGAACAGGGCCCGCGCCTCCGCCTCCCGGTCGCGGGCTTCCTGGTAGAGCCGCGCGTTCGCCACGGCGACGGCCACGACCCGGGCGAGATCGGTCGCCAGGCTGACGTGCTCGTCGGGCACGTCCACCGGCTGGCTCCAGAAGGCGTAGAGCACGCCGACCACCTCGCCCTGGAGGAGGACCGGCACCGCCAGCACCCCGCGGATCCCGGCCTGGTGGATCTCGGGGATCAGGGTCTCGGTGATGCGAGGATCGCGCGCGTAGTCGGACGTGTGGAAGGCCTGCCGGGTTCGGAGGACCCAGCCCGTCACGCCCTTCCCCGGGGCCACGACGAGGCGGCGCAAGGTGTCGGCCCCCAGCCCCTTGCGGGCGGCGAGCCGCATCGCCCCGCCGGGCGTCACGAGCCCGATCGAACCACCGTCCGCGCCGAAGAGCTCACGGATCGCGTCCGCCACGCGCGGGAGCACGGTCCGGAGGTCGAGCGAGGCCGTCAGCGTCTGCGTGATGGCAGCGAGGGTCTCCGCCGTCTCTTGCCGCCGCCGGGACTCGGCGAACAGCCGAGCGTTCTCCAGCGCGAGGGCGGCGTGCGTGGCGAGGCTCTCCAGGAACTCCACTTCCTCGGCGGGGATGCGGAAGCCGACGGGATGGTAGATTGCGAGCACGCCGAGGACACGGTCGCTCGCCAGGATCGGGACGGCGGCGACGGCACGGGAGCCCATGCCCTCGACTCGGGTCCGCCCGCCGGGAGACAGCTCGATGTCGCGGTCACGCAGGATGTCCACGGTCTCCACGGCCCGGCGGTCGAGCGCCGCCTTCCCCACCACGCCCTCGCCGAGCGCGATGGTGTGCGCCTTCTGGAATCCCTCGTCGAGCCCGAATCCCCGGACGTAGAGAAGGTGGTCGCGATCGAGCCGGAACAGCCCGAACGCCTCCGCCCCCAGGATCTCCCGGCACTTCTCGGCGATGAGATCGAGGATGCGGTCGGCATCCCGCGTCGACGCGAGCAACTGGCCCACCTGGGCGGCCGCCTTCACTCGCTCCGCGCGCGCGGACGCCAGCCGGAGCAGGCGCGCGTTCTCGAGCGCGATCGACGCTTGCACCGCGAAGTCCGCCAGGATCACGAGATCGGCCGGCGTGAACGCGCGCGTCGAGACGTCACGGGTGACGACGATCACGCCCCGGAGCGTGCGGCCGGCGACCAGCGGCTGCGTCGCCATGGCGCGATGCAGCTCCCGGAACGGCGGGAGCGCGAGGGGCGAGCGCGGGAACTCGTTGACGATCATCCCCTCCCGGCGCGCGGCCGTCATGCCGACGACCCCCTCCCCCAGCGGGATCGTCACGCTCCGCGTCCACTCCGGCCAGTTGAAGGCCGCGTGTGGGCGGAGGACCTTGCCGGCCTCGTCCAGCAGGTACACGCCCCCGGTGTCGGCCTCGAGCAGCTCGGCCACGCGGCGGCTGATCGTCGCCAGCAGCGCGTCCGGGTCGTGCTGGCCGGAGATCTCCGCCTCGATCTCGCGAAGGGTCTCGAGGCGGCGCAGCCGCCTCGAGGCGACCTCGAGGAGGGCCACCCCCTCGATGGCCATCGCCGCATGCGCGGCGAACGACCGGAGAAAATCGACCTCGAGCGGCGTGAAGGAATGCGGCTCCCACGTCAGAAGGCACAGCGCGCCGAGCGTGCGATCCCCCCGAGCGAGCCGGACGCCGGCGAGCGAGCAGACACCCTGATCGCGCACCCACGCGGGGTTCGTGAGCCGTGGTTCCTGGGCCAGCACCGGGACGATCACGGGCTCCGCGCTCCGCACGATCGCCCCCAGGAGACCTTGGCCCATCGGCATCGTCCGGCGGACCTCGACACCCGTCCGGCCGGGCCGGGCTCCGGTCTCGGTGGCGAGCCTGATCTCGCGCTCGTCCTCGGCGGTGAGCCAGACGTGGACCAGCGCGCCCGGCACGAGCGTCGCCGCGGCGCGGGCCACGCGGTGCAGGACCTCGGCGAGGCTGGCCCCCGCCCCCGCCGCCTCGGCCAGCTCGATCAGGGCCCGCTGGGCGGACTCTCCGCGCGGGGGCTGCGCGCTGTGCTCCACGAGAGGAATTGTAGTCCCCTGCCGATTGACCGTCCCGACGATTTCCGGGACGCCTCCGGGCAAAGGGCGGAGGCGAAGCCCGGTGGCGGCTCGCCCGGGACTAGCGAAGCCCGAGGAGTTCGCGCGCGATGACGATCCGCTGGATCTGGTTGGTCCCCTCGTAGATCTGCATGATCTTGGCGTCCCGCATGAATCGCTCCACCGGGAACTCCCGGGTGTAGCCGACGCCCCCGAAGACCTGGACCGCGTCGGTCGCCACCTTCATCGCCGCGTCCCCCGCGAAGCACTTCGCCATCGAGGCCTCGAGCACGGTGCCCGCGGCACCCCGGTCGACGAGGCTCGCGACGTGATGGACCATGAGTCGCGCCCCGTGGACCTGCATCGCCATGTCCGCGAGCATGAACTGAATCGCCTGGAACACCGCGATGGGCTGCCCGAACTGCCGGCGCTCCTTGGCGTACCCCGTGGCCGCGTCGAGGGCCGCCTGGGCGACTCCCACGGCCGTCGCGCCCGTCATGGGCCGCGTGAAATCCAGGGTCCGCATGGCGATCCGGAAGCCCTCACCCTCCTCCCCGAGGCGGTTCTCCGCGGGGACCTCGCAATCCTGGAAGTGGAGCGCGACGGTCGGCGAAGCGCGGATGCCCATCTTGCGCTCCTTCTTGCCGACCGCGAAGCCGGGAAAGCCGGGCTCGACGAGGAAGGCCGTGATGCCCCGGGGGCCCTTGCCCGGATCCACCGTGGCGAACAGCGTGATCACCCCCGCGTGCGAGCCGTTGGAGCACCAGAGCTTGGTGCCGTTGAGAACGTACCGGTCGCCCTTCCGGACCGCCACGGTCCGGAGCGACGCCGCGTCGGAACCGGCGTCCGGCTCGGACAGGGAATAGGCG
Organism: uncultured Candidatus Rokubacteria bacterium; assembly: GCA_963812945.1. Lineage (GTDB taxonomy): Bacteria > Methylomirabilota > Methylomirabilia > Rokubacteriales > DASRDR01 > DASRDR01. The sequence continues at coordinate 3,364,073 of CAWEXD010000008.1, forward strand.
GCGAGCAGCTCGCCGGCGGCGATGCGGGGCAGGTACCGGCGCTTCTGCGCTTCGGTGCCCGACAGCAGGATCGGATACCCGCCGAGCGCCGACGCGCCCCAGTTCGTGGCGGTCGCGGCGCACGCCCAGGCGATCTCCTCCGCCACCAGCGCGACGGCCAGGGCGCCCATGTCGCTGCCCCCGTACGCCTCCGGGATCCAGGTGCCCATCAGACCCTGCTGCGCGAGAAGCCGCATCGGCTCCTCGGGATAGGTCTCCGTCTCGTCGTGGTGCGCGGCGACCGGGGCGATCTTCTCCCGCGCGATCGATCGCGCGAGCTCCATCACCATGCGCTGCTCGTCGGACAGATAGAAGAGCTGCATGACCTGCTCCCGTTGCCCGGGGCGAGGGGCGGCGCAGCCCCCTCGTCCCCGCGATGGTCACCGGAGCCGGAAGCTCCGCAGGATGGTGTCGAACGTGCCCGCCTCTCCGTCGAACTCGGCGGCGAGCGCCTGGCCCGCGACCACGAAGGCGCGGCGGTCCTGGAAGGTGCAGAGCGCGGTGGCGCGCACCAGCGCCCCGTCCACATAGCCCTTGAAGTCGAGCCGCGCCGCTTTGCGTCCGTCGATGGCGACGGGGCGTGTCGGCGTCACGGTTTCCGGCTCGTTCATCCCGCTCCGCAGTCGCTCGCAGGCCTCCACCACGTCCGTCGGGGCCCGCGGCAGATCGTGGACCATCAGCACGACCTGCGGGACCACCTCGCGGCCGAGAACGGGGACCTTGGACACGATGACGGCAAAGCCGGCCGCCTTCACGGGGTCGACGTCGCTGCCGAGCGACGGCATGCCGGCCGCCTTCCGGGCGACGTCGATGATCGTGGCGGCCGTGATGAAGTGCCATCGCGCCGGCTTCTCGATCTCGACGCCGTAGCGTGGGTTCTGGTACCGGTTGCCCTCGACCCGATCCTGGGCCGCGGCGAGGTCCAAGAACCCGGTGACGAGCGAGAGGGCGAGCGCCGCGAGGGGTCCGGCGACGCGGCGCCGCGCGCGCGTCCGGCGCCCGCGCCGGGACCGGTCGGCGAACGGCTCGAGACTCCGGAGCGCCATCGGGCCCCTCCTACCGCGCGGGATGGTCGTAGAACCCCTTGCCGCTCTTCCGGCCGAGGTGCCCGGCCATCACCATGCGCCGGAGAAGCGGGGGCGGGGCGAAGCGCGGCTCGCGGAACTCCTGGAACATCACCTCGGCGACGTACATCGTCGTGTCGAGGCCCACGAGGTCCAGGAGGGTGAACGGGCCCATCGGGTAGCCGCATCCGAGCTTCATCGCCTGGTCGATGTCCTCCTTCGAGGCGACGCCGGACTCCAGCAGGCGGATCGCCTCCAGGAGGTACGGCACGAGGAGCCGGTTCACGACGAACCCCGTGGTGTCCTGGGCGGCCACCGGCGTCTTGCCGAGCGACTGGATGAAGGTCCAGGCGGTCTTGAAGGCCGGGTCCCCCGTGAGGATCGTCCGGATGACCTCGACGAGCTTCATCACCGGGGCAGGGTTGAAGAAGTGAAGCCCGAGCACCTGCGGGGGCCGCTTCGTCGCGGCGGCCAGCTCCGTGATCGTGCAGGACGAGGTGTTCGAGGCCAGGACGGCATGGGAAGGGCAGATGCGATCGAGGCGCGCGAACGTTTCCTTCTTGAGCGCCGGGTTCTCGGTGATCGCCTCGATGACCAGGTCCGCGTCGCCGAGATCCTCGAGGCGGACCGATCCGGCGAGCCGGTCCCGGGCGGCGTCGCGCTGGGCGGGCTCGAGCCGCCCCTTGTCGACCAGCCCGTCCAGACTCCGGTGGATCGCCCGGAGCCCGCGGTCCAGCAGCGCCTGCTCCGCCTCGACCACCGTCGTCGCGTATCCCGCCTGGGCGACCACCTGGGCGATGCCCCCGCCCATGAGCCCGCACCCGACCACGCCGACCTTCGCGATCGCCATCGGCCCTCCGTCGGGAGCCGCGGTCTACAGGGGCACGCCGGTGTCGGCGGAGCGTCGCGGCGCCGGCGCGCCACCAGGCCCTCCCCGGGGCCCGTGGTGGTGCATCCCGCTCAGCACCGTCTGGAGGCGGGTCCGCTGCTCGGGCGTGAGGACCGCCTTCCCCTGCTCGATCACCCGGAGCCGCGCGATCCGGAGATCGTCCCTCAGCTGCGAGAGCTCCCGCACCTTCGGCTCCACCTTCGCGAGATCCATCGGTTCCTGCTCGAGCAGGGCGGTCAGGTCGAGCTCCGCGATCCGGATCTCGGCGTCCCGGCGGATCGCCTCCCGGGAGAACTCCCCGCGGAGCGTCTCGAGCCGGCTCACCTGCTCCGGGCTGAGCCCGAGCTCGCTCCGGTGATGCAGCATGATGGTGATGAGCGGCCGATCGGGCTCGCTCATCGCGCGCCCCATCCTGCCGCCGGGGCCAACACGACCCTGCATCTGCTGGGCAAGCTCGGCGCCCAAGCTCCCGAGCCGCTCCGTCAGCTGATCGACCAGGCGCCCGGCCTCCTCGGCCGAACGCGGTCGTCCGCGCCCTTGAAGCTGCTGGGCCAAGTCGGCGCCGACGCTCCCCAGGCGGCCCGCCCACTGGTCGACCAGTCGCCCGGTTTCCTCGAAGGAGCCGGGCCTGGCGGGCGTGTCGGCCGTGGCCGGCCCGACGGCCGTCACCAGCGCCAGGGCCACGAAGAAGACAAGCACGATCGGTCTCATGAGCGCCTCCTGCCTGTCCCGCGCCGCCCCCGGATCACTCGTAGATGATCAGGGACGTAATCGGGTAGTTCTTCAGCTTCGCACGGCCGTTGAGGAACGCCAGCTCGATCAGGAAGGCGAGCCCCACCACGACTCCGCCGGACTGTTCGACGAGCCGGAGGGTCGCCCCCATCGTGCCCCCCGTGGCCAACAGGTCGTCCACGACCAGGACGCGCTGGCCGGGCGCGATCGCGTCCTCGTGCATGGCCAGGGCGTCCCGACCGTATTCCAGCTCGTACTCCACGGAGATCGTCTTGGCCGGGAGCTTCCCGAGCTTCCGGACCGGCACGAAGCCCGCGCCAAGCTCGTGCGCCAGGGCGCCCCCGAAGATGAATCCCCGGGACTCGACCCCGACGACGATCTCGACCCCTGCCTGGATGTAGCCCGTGGCGAGCTCGTCCAGGACGCACTTGAAGGCCTTCGGGTCCTTCAGGAGGGTCGTGATGTCCTTGAAGAGGATGCCCTCGGTCGGGAAATCCTTGATGTCCCGGATCTTGGCCCTCAGCTCGGACAGGTCCATGTCGAGTCTCCCCCTCTCGGGACCGGCGGCGGACGGACGGCGGCGCGCCTCGGCGCCACACGGGGCCTCATCATATCCCCCTGACGCAACGCGGCGCAACCGAACGGACGCCGGGCGCGAGCCGGCCTGGCGCAGGAGCCGAGCAGGGCGGGCGAACGGCGGTGGCTACTTGACCTCGACGGTCCCCTTCATCGCGGGGTGCAGGCCACAGATGTACTCGTAGACGCCCGCCGCCGCGAAGGTCTGGGTGTGGCTCTGTCCCTTCATCAAGAGCGGCGAGCGCGGCAACCCGGTGACCGTCACCTGGTGGGGCGAGTCGTCGGCGTTGACCCACGTCACGGCCTTGCCCGAGGCCACGGTGAGCTTGTTCGGGCCGAACACGAACCCCTGGATCGTCACGTCCGTCGCCGGCGTCGCCGCCGGCATGGCCGCGGCCATCTGTCCGGCGATGCTCGAGTACGAGATCACGAAGTCGAGCTTCTCGTGCGGCTTGTGGCACTGGAAGCAGGCCTTGTAGTTGGCCTGGGTGTTGAGCTTCCCGTCGAGCGAGAACGCGGCGTACTCCCACTCGCCGTTGCGGAGATCGTCGGGATACTCGGTCCCCCACCCCGCGCGCTTCTCCATGACGGTGAGCGCGAGCGGATCACCCTTGACGAACCGGCCCTTGGCGTCCTTCACCGGGTTCCCCTGAGCGTCCACCTGGGCCTTGTACTGGGCCAGGACCAGCACCGTCCCGTTGGGCAGGGGCTTCCCGGCCTTCGCCGCGTCCACGGCTTCTTGGGTCGAGGCGTAGAGCTCCCGGTACTGCTTGTTGTCGTACCGATCGACGACGTTGTAGAGGACGAACTTCTCCCAGCCCGCGGGGAACGAGATCTTCTCCGGCCCGGCGCTCCCTCCGGTGGCGAGCAGGGTGATCACGACGAGGACGGCAGCCGCGACGACGGGACCCAATCGGCTCATGGACACCTCCTGGTGTAGAGAGACGTACCGTGATCCTAGTGGAGGTCGGCGGCCCGCGCACCCCTCCCCTGCCCTGACTACGTAACCCGCGGCGGGGTCGGATTGGTCCCCAGAGGCCCCCGCCTCCGCAGAGCTGGCGTTCGGGCCCGGTCAGACATGACGGGCGGGCTGACGTCTCCGGCGCCGGCGATGGTCCGGACGCCCCCCCGTGGTCCGTGACGCGCCGGAGTCAGGACGACTGGAGCCGGGCGACGACGTCGGGCAGGTCGGCGAAGCGCCGCAACACGGCGTCGGCGGAGGCCAGCTGGACGGCGGCGGGGACGAAGTGGATCGCGCGCATCCCGGCGTCCCGCGCGCCGGCCACGTCGGCCGCGGCGTCGTCGCCGACATGCACGCCTGCCGTGGCGTCGATCCGCACGTGGTCCAGCACCCGCCGGAAGATCGCCGCCGCCGGCTTGCGGATTCCTGCCTCGTCGGAGAAGACGAGGGTGTCGAAGCACGGCAGGATGCCGGCGTCGGCAAGGAGCCGTCGGAGCACCCGGCCCGGCGTCCGTCCGGTGTTCGAGATCAGGCCGAGCGCCAGGCCCCGGGCTCGGAGCTCGTGCACGGCCTCCGCGGCCCCGGGAGTGATCTCCGGGCGGTGGGTCAGGGCCGGCTCCTGGTAGGCTCGGGCCGCACGCTCCAACGCCAGCGGTCCGAGCATGCCCTGGAGGGTCGGGTCGAGCCCGCCGAGAAACACCCGGATCTGCTCGTCGGCCGCCATGTCGCGGTGCTCCCGCCACACCGCGGCCAGGGCCTCACCGGCCCGCGCATCGGCCGCAGCCAGCTCGACGGCGTCGTAGCAGTGCCCCGCCTCGGCCAGGGCCGCGCGGACTCCCTCGAGACGAAGCGCGTGGGCGCGGCGAAGGTCGTCGGGGGTGTCCGCGAACAGCGTGTGCCAGAAGTCGAGCGTGACGAGACGGATCATCGGCGATCCGCGCTCACTCGGGCGCCCTCCCCTGCCAGCGGAGCAGCGCCTCGAGGAGGAAGTAGTCGCCCCAGACCAGCTCGTCGTCGGGGGCCTCGCCGCTGTAGAGGTTGTAGCAGCCGTGGAGCAGCATGCCCGGGGGGCGCTCGTCGGCGTGACCCAGGGGCGTGAGGTAGTCCCGGGCCAGCGCCGCGACGATCCGCCCGCCTTCCAGTCGGAACCGCTCCTCCCCGGTGAGACGCGCGAGCTCGATCGCCGCGGACGCGAGGATCGCCGCGGCAGAGGTGTCGCGGGGCGCGGCCGGAATCCGCGGGTCGTCGTAGTCGTTGAAGGTCACGGGGTCCGCCGGGGTGGCGTCCACGTGGTACTCGAGGGCCCGGCGGGCAATGCCGAGGAAGTCGCGCCGCCCCGTCGCCCGGTGGGCCTCGAGAAAGCCGTACGCACACCAGCCGAGCCCGCGCGCCCAGCACCCGTCGGGCGAATACCCCTGGTGCGTGTGCTTCTTGTAGGGCTCGCCGGTCCCCGGATCGAAGTGGACGGACTGGTAGCAGGACCCATCGCCCCGCACGTGCCAGGCCGCCGTGCGCTCCGCGTGGGCCACCGCCACCTCCCGGTAGCGAGCGTCGCCCGTCTCCGCCGCGGCCCACCAGAGGACCTGGAGGTTCATCAGGCAGTCGATGGTCACGTCGTCGAGGCCCGAGGAGACCTCGGCGTGCGAGCCGACCGGGATCACGCGCGCACGGGGGTGCCACATGGCGACGAGCCGGTCCGCGGCCGCCAGCCCCAGCTCGCGGAGCAAGGGCTCGCGCACGGTCTGCCAGCCCAGCACCGCGCCGTACTGGAAGAGGAACCCGATGTCGTGGCTCGCCTGCCGCTCTCGACCGGCGAGCCGCTCCGCCCACTCGAGGCCCCACGCGCGATACCGCGGCGCGCCGGTCGCCGCGTGCGCCAGCCAGAGGAGGCCGACCCAGAAGCCGTCGGTCCACGCGCCGCCCGGCTTCGCCCGCCAGCGCCCGGTGGCGAGGTCCGCCGCGTGGGGGAAGCCGTCGGGGGGCGCCGCGGCGGTGGCCTCGACCCGCGCCAGGAGGCGCCGCTCGGCGTCGCGCGCGAGCTCGTCGGTCAGCACGACACGGTCCTCCCCCGCGCCAAGCGCTACGCCTCCACCACCTTCAGGATGTGGGTGGCGACCGCGACCACCTCGCCCCGCTGGTTGGTCACGGTCACCTTGGCGAACGACTTTCGGGCCGCCTCGTCCCGCTCGGCGATCTCGTAGGTGACGCTGACCGTGTCGCCGATGAACACCGCGCCCGGGAACCGGATGCGGTCGTAGCCGTAGGACACGATCGTGCCCGGGAGACTCGCGCACATCTTCGTCGAGGCCTGGGACATGTACGCGACCATCAGGGCGCCGTGGGCGATCCGGCGGCCGTAGCGCGTCGCCTTCATGTACTCCTCGTCGACGTGGTTCGGGCTGAAGTCGCCCGAGATGCCGGCGAAGAGGTACACGTCGGTCTCACCGACCGTCTTGCGGACGGTGACCGACTTGCCGATGGTCAGGGCCGCCATCGCCGAGGTGGCACCGGTGTGGGTGGTCATGATCGTCTCCCTCCCTTCATTCTCGCCTGGCTCGCCTGGCCCGCCCCGGCTCGCGCCGGGCGCGGTCGTCACGGATGTCCGATGTAGTCCATGCGACCGCCGTCCACGGTGAGGATCTGGGCGGTGATGAAGCCGGACTCCGGGGACGCCAGGAACGCGACGGCGTTCGCCACGTCCTCGGGCTCGCCGACGCGTCGGACCATCGACTTGGCCGCGATCGCGGCGAAGTCGGCCTCCGTCCGGCCCGCCGCGGCCATGTCCGTGCGGACGAATCCCGGGGCGACGGCGTTGACCGTGATGCCGTGCGGTCCCAGCTCCAGCGCGAAGCGCCGGGTCAGGACCACGACGGCGGCCTTCGTCGCGGCGTAGAACGTCGTGCCGGCCATGGCCGTCCCCAGGGCCGCGATCGACGTCACGTTCACGATGCGCCCGAAGCCGCGCCCTTTCATGCCCTCCACCACCGCGCGCGTCACCGTGATCAGGCCGTCGACGTTGATCCGCCGCATCTCCTCCATCTGCTCGGAATCGAACTGTGCGAGATCCCCGGCTCGCGAGACACCGGCGTTGTTGACCAGGATGTCCACGGGGCCGAGCTCTCGCGTGACGCGCCCGACCATGTCGTGCACCTGGACGGCGTCGCCGACATCGGCTCGAACCGCCAGCGCGCGGCCGCCGCCGGCCCGGATCTCTCCCACGACGGCGTCGGCCGCCTCGCGTCGCTCGCGGTAGTTCACCCCCACCGCGACGCCCGCTCGCGCCAGCCGCAGCGCGATCGCCCGGCCAAGGCCGCGGGAGGCGCCGGTCACGAGCGCCGTTCGCCCCTCCACCGTTGCTCCCGCGGCCGTCACAGCCGGAGCCCCGACACCACGTAGCGCTGCGCGAAGAGCGTCACCAGGAGCGCGGGGATCATGGCCATGACGGCGGTGGCGCTCATGAGGTGCCACTCGACCCCGAGCTCGTGCACGAACTGCGCCATGGTCACGGTCAGGAGCGGCGTCTGGCTCCCCGTGAGGATCAGGGCGAACAGGAACTCGTTCCACGTGAACAGCCAGCACAGGATGGCGAGCGCCATGATCCCCGGGAGGGCCTGCGGGAGGATGATGCGGAGGAACGCCCCCCAGTGGGAGCACCCGTCGAGGTAAGCGGCTTGCTCGAGCTCGGGCTCCACCCCGTCGAAGAACCCCTTCATCACCCAGCTGAAGAAGCACACGTGCACCGCGACGTGCGGCAGGAGGAGCCCGAGGTACGTGTCGTAGAGCCCCATCGATTGCGTCAGCAGGTAGAGGGGCATCACCCAGGTGATGTACGGGACGGTCCGGAAGAGGTAGATCGCCGTGAACCAGATCTTGTTCGTCGCCCCCTTGAAGCGCGACAGCATGTAGCCGCTCATCACGGTGACCTGGAGCGAGAAGAAGGTCGCCAGGATGGCCAGCACCGCGCTGTTGAGGAACGACTCCTGGATCTTGGGCGACTGCCACGCCTTGAAGAAGTTGGTCAGCGTGAGGTGGGTCCCCCGGTGGACGTAGAACACCTCCGACTCCGGACGCAGCGCGGTGAGCGTCAGCCAGAAGACCGGGAAGAGGAAGAGGCCGAGGACGCCGGCCAGCGCGAGACCGACGAACGCCTGGCGCCAGCCCTTGGCCAGGGCCCCGCCGGACGCCGCCCGGGCCTTCATCGCGACACCTCGGTGACCCGGCGCAACACCCAGTACAGCACCACCCCCACCACCATGATGATCACCGCGCCGATCAGCGAGGCCGCCGCCCCCCGGTCGAGGTTCAGGAAGACGAAGGCTTCCTTGTAGGCGTAGATGCTGAACACTTCGGTGGCCCGGCCCGGCTCCCCCTTCGTGATGGTCCACACCGTGTCGAAGACGCGGAAGGCGTCGATCGAGCGGATCACGATCGCGACCAGCAGCACCGGACGGAGGAGCGGCAGGGTGACGTTGCGGAAGATCTGCCAGGCGTTGGCGCCGTCGACTCGAGCGGCCTCGAACGGCTCGCGCGGTAACGTCTCGAGGGCGGCCAGGATGATGATGACGTAGAACGGGGTCTGGAGCCAGACGTCCGTCAGGACGACGATGCAGAGGCTGAGCCACGGTTTCACGAGCCACGCCACCGGCGGGAAGCCGAGCGCCGTGACGATCACGTTCGCGATCCCGAACTGGTCGTTGAAGATCCACGCGATCATGATGGACGCCACCACCGGCGCCACCATGAGCGGGAAGACGATCAGCGTCCGCACCAGGGCGCGGCCCGGGAACGGCTGCTTCAGCAGCATCGCGATCGCCAAGCCCAAGACCACGCCGCCCGCCACCGAGGCGAACATGAAGAAGAAGGTGTTGGGGAGGACGACCCCCAGGAACTGGACGTCAGCGAGGATCCGCCGGTAATTGCGCAGTCCGATGAAGGGGTGCTCCTCGTCGGTCAGGGAGAATCGCCGGAGGCTGGCATCCACGCCCATCAGGATGGGCAGGACCTGGAACACGAGCAGGATGAGGGCGGCCGGCGCGATCAGGGTCAGCGTGAAGCGCCGCCGCTCCCGGAACAACGACGCGGCGGTCTCGCCGCCCGGCGAGCCGCCGCGCCTCACTGTGTTCGTGCGGACCTCGGTCACGCGCTGGTCAGGGCGAGAGCGTCACGGGCTCCGCCGTCGTCTCCTCCCCAGCGCGGACCGGCGAGTCCACGCGCACCTACTTCATGATCTCGGACAGCTTCTTGGCGCCGTCGGCCAGGACCTTGCCGATGTCCTCGCGCTTGCCGATGAGCGCCTTGGACGCCACGTCCGAGAACGTCGCGTGCACCTCCGGCCACTGCTTGAAGTAGTAGGCCGGGACGATGTGGTACGGGGCGTCGATCAGCGTCGCCTTCATCTGCGCGAACAGGGGCTCCTCCTTCGCGAGGGCCTGCTGCACCTTCGTGATCGGGGGAATCCCCGCCGTGGCCTTGAAGATGTCGCGCTGGACTTCCTCGCTCTCGCCCATCCACGTCAGGAGCTCCTTCGCGAGCCTCTTCTGCTCCGGCGCGTTCGCCTTCGGGATGGCCCAGAACCAGGCGGCGCGCCAGGCGAGCCCCTTCTTCGTCGAGCTCGGGCCGAGCGGGAACTTGCCCATCGCGACCTTCCCGGCGACCTTCGACGCGGCCGGGTCGTTGTACTTCCCGTAGAGCGGGGTGTCGTTCATGGTCATGAACGACTCGCCGGCCATGAAGATCCCGTCCGACTCCGTCCGCGTGTAGCTGACGAGCGCCGGGGGCGAGATCTTGTGCGTGTTGATGTTGTCCCACCAGAACTCCATGGCCTCGCGCGCGCACTTCTCGCTCAGCATGCTCTTCCAGTCGTTCTTCGCGAGAACATCGTTGTCCCGCTCGTTGTACGGCGAGAAGAGGTCGCAGTCGTTCGTCCACATGGACCAGAGGAGCGTGAACCACGTGTGCGGGTACTTCAGCCCGCCCACGAAGCCCCACTTGACCTTGCCGTCCTTCTGGAGCTTCTGGGACACGCGGACCAGGTCGGCCCAGGTCTTCGGGTACTCGGCCTCCGAGATGAGGTCCTTCCGGTAGAAGAAGACCCCCAGCGTCTCGTTGAACGGGATTGCGGTGGCGGCGCGCTTGCCGTCGGGCTGCTTCCATAGCATGGCCGGGTCGACGAGCACCTTGCGGTCCATGGCGGCCAGGATCTTCACGTCCTCGACGGGCTCCATGAAGGCGCCCCAGAGCTGGCCCCAGTCGTCATTGTGCCAGATGATGTCGTACTCCTGGGACTTCGCGAGGAAGCTCGCCGTCAGCTTCTCGACGTAGACCTCGTAGGAGATCGGGGTGGGCTTGATCTCGACGCCCTTCATCTCGCCCCACTTCTTCATCCACTTCATCTGCTGCTCGTGGATCGGGTGGGGCATGTAGGCGATCGACAGCTTGCCCGCAGCCAGCGCAGGTCCCGCCAGCAGCAGGAGCCACGCACCCGCGGCCAGCGCCGCGAGCGCCCTGAACCCATTCGTGCGGAGCCTCGTCATGCTGCACCTTCCTTCCAGCAGTGGCCAGCCTCGGCCGGCTGGGGTCCGGACGTGGAACGCTGAGTCGCCACGCCGCGTGGGTCTCGCGGACGGCCCCGGTCGGAGCCTCAGGCGATCTTGGGCGGAGCCTTCGCGCCTTGTCAATGGGGGGCGCTCCATCACGGGTGCAGTTCAGCGCCGGCGGTCAGATCACCTGAGCGCGCCGGCTGACTCGAGGCCAGGCGCGGTCCGCCGTCAGCACCGTGTCCGCCCCGAGCATCTCTCCCGTGGCGAGCACGAGCGCATCGGGAAGTCTCCGGCTGGCGTGACAGCGGTAGAGGTTCGCCCTACGCGATCTTCACGTTCCAGAAGACCGGCGCGGTGAACTTGAGGATGCCCTGGACCTCCTTGCGGTAGGCCGTGGGCGCGAACCATTCCCCCCACGGCACGTACGTCACCTCGCCGAGGGCGACCTTCTGGATCTCCTCGGCAAGCTGCCTGCGTCGTCCCTGGTCGGTCGTGCGCATCCAGTCGGTCAGGAGCTTTTCGAGCGGGGGAACGTCGGGCCACCCGAACCACGCGCCCGGGCCCGCCCCCGAGACGCCGAAGTGGACCACGGGGCTGAACACGTCGCCCGCCGCCCACCACGTGTGCAGGATGTTCCAACCGCCCTTATCGGGCGGCTCCTTGTTGGCGCGCACGGCGAGGTGCGACGACCAGTCCATCGGTCTGAGGACCACGTTGAAGCCGATGGACTCGAGCCGCTGGCGCGTGACGATCGTCGCCGCGTTGATGAACGGCACGTCGGTGACGTGGATCACCACGACCGGCCGGCCGTCGTAGCCCGACTCCTTCACGAGCCGCCTCGCCCGGTCAAGGTCGTGCTTCATCATGGGCTCGGCGCCGGCCTGCGTCACGTAGGGACTGCCGCAGGCGAAGACCGAATAGCAGGGCCGGAAATACTTCGACTGTCCGTGAGCCCAAGCCAGATATGTCACCTGATCCATCATGTGGAGCAGGGCCTGGCGCGCCTTCCTGTTGTTGAACGGCGGGTGGAGGAAGTTGGGCCGGAGCCAGCCCTGCATCCCGAGGGGATCGACGAGGAACGTCCGCAGGGCCGGGTTCTGCTCCATCTTCGGGATGAAGTCGAGCGGCGGCTGCTCATACCAGTCGACGTCGCCCGCCGCGAGCGCGTCCGCCGCGGCCGCGGGGTCGGGAATGTATCGCCAGACCACCTTGTCCAGGTATGCCTTCTTGCCGCCCGTCGAGCCGCTCGGCTCCTCGTCACGGGGGACGTAGTCGGGGTTCCGCACGTACACGACCTGGGAGCCCGGTTGCCACTCTTCCTTGACGAACCTGAACGGTCCCGAGCCCACGACCTCCTTGATCGGCTCGTCCGGGGAGGTCGCGGCGATCCGCGCCGGCATCATGAAAGGCACGTTGCTCGACGGCTTTCCCAGGGCGTCCAGCACGGGGCCGAAGGGCTCGGCGAGCTCTAGCGTGAACGTCTTCTGGTCGACGGGCAGGATCTTCCCCGTGTGCGCCATGAGGAGCCGGCCGAAGCGATCCCTCTTGCCCCACCGCTTGAGCGATTCCACGCAGTCTTCCGCCCGGACTGGCTGCCCGTCGTGCCACCGGAGCCGGTCGCGCAGCGTGAACGTGTACTTCATGCCGTCCGCCGACACAGTGGAGCGCTCGACCATCTGCGGCCTGATCTGAAGCTGCTCGTCGGTGCCGAAGAGGGTGTCGTACACCAGGTACCCGTGGTTGCGCGTGATGTAGCCGGTCGTCCAGATGGGATCCAGAATTTTCAGGTCGGCCTGCGCCACGAACCGGAGGGTCCGACGCCCCTTCTGGGCATGGACCGCTGGCGCGCCCAGCGTCAGGGCCGCGGCGGTCGCGACTCCACCTGCGAGGACCTGTCTCCGATGGAGACTCTTCATCTCGCGCTCCCCGGCACGCCCGATCGAGGCTGTGAGATGCACCGAGCGCGCTTTCGCAGGGAGGTACCGAGGCAACGTGACTTCAACCGGCCATGCGAAAGTGGCTCACGCGTCGGCCGATTCTGCACCACGTTCAGCCAGCGGCTCAAGCTCGATCTTTCCCCGGCCAGGCGCCGGTCAAGCTCGATCCCTCCGCGGCCAGGCACCAGTCAACCGAATCCACGCCGATCACCATGCGCGCAGCCTCGCCCAGTGCGGCCCGTTCGTCGCGAGGCTCCTCTGCGACCCGGGGCGCCGGGAGTCAGTGCATCCAGAGGCCGCCGGTGACGTTGAGGGCCTGGCCGGTCATGTAGCGCGCGTCGTCGGACGCGAGGAAGGCGACCACGCCGGCGACGTCATCGGGCTCGGCGAGCCGCGCTATCGGGATCCAGCTCACGCGGTCGGTCGAGGTCGGACGCCCGAGAGCGCGCGACTCGGCGTCGACGCGGGCTCGCATCTCGGTGCCGGCCACGATGCCGGGACAGACGGCGTTGACCCGGATGCCCTGGGCCGCGACCTCCTTGGCGAGAGACTGGGTCAGGCCGATGACGGCGAACTTCGACGCGCAGTAGGCGCCGAAGTAGGCCGCGCCGCGCCGGCCTTCCCGCTCCAGGAGGCGAGGTTGACGATGCTCCCCTGCCCGCGCGAGAGCATGTGGGGAAGCACGGCCTGGCAGCAGAAGAAGACGCCGTCGACGTTGACCCGGAACGTCGCGCGCCAGTCGGCCTCCGCGAACTCCGCCACCGGGCCGAGCCGGCACACGCCGGCGTTGTTCACCAGGAGATCGACGGCGCCGAGCGCACCGATCGCCTCCGCCACCATGCGCCGGGCCGCCGCCCGGTCGCCGACGTCCGCCACGACCGCCGCCCCGCGAGCGCCCGTCGCGCGCACCTCGGCGGCCACGGCGGCGGCCCGGTCCGGCGCGACGTCGTTGACCGCGACCCCCCACCCGTCCCGGGCCAGCCGGAGCGCGATGGCGCGGCCGATGCCGGTCCCCGCGCCCGTGATCAGCGCGATCCGGGGCGCCGAGGACGATCCGGGCGCGGTCATCGGCCCGCCCCGCCACCCCCCAACCCCCCTCCCCACCGACCGGAGGAAGGGGGGCCGGAAGCGGAGGCGTGCCGGGTCGACCCGGAGTGTCTCATCGCCCTTCCTCTGGTCAGATGACCCGCTGCTCGCGGAGGCGCCGCACCTCCGCGTCCGGGTACCCCAGCTCCCGCAGGACCTCGTCGGCGTGCTGGCCCGGCATGGGCGCCTGCCGGCTCATTGTGGCCCGCCCCGACGAGAGCTCGAGCGGGAACCGGAGGAGGCGCACCCGCCCCGCGACGGGGTGGTCGACGTCCTCCACCGCGTCCGCCGCGCGGACGGCCGGGTCGGCGAGGGCCTCCGCGGGCGTGCGGACCGGCGCCACCCAGACCCCGAGCGGCGCCAGGAGATCGACCCACTCCTGCGTCGTCCGCGTCCGCATCACCGGCTCGAGCAGGCGGGCGATCTCCTCCCGGGCCGGGTAGTTGTACGGGACCGCGGTGTAAGGCGCGAGCGCCGGCAGGTCGAGCGCCTGCTCGAGAATCTTGAGCGGCGACATCGACAGGACCAGCCAGCCGTCCCGTGTCTCGTAGCAGCCGTAGGGGCCGGGGTGGAACATGCTGGCGAGGCTGGTGGGGCTCTTCGAGAGCTGCGCGCCGTTCAGGACGTACGTGACGATCTCGAGCTGGAGATCGAGCGCGGCGCGCAGCATGCTCACCTCGACATGGAGCCCCTGGCCGGTGCGCCCGCGCTCGAGCAGCGCGGCGAGCACTCCCATCGCCAGAAGGGTCGCCCCGTGCTGGTCCACGACCGCCGTGCCGACGGGCGTCGGCGGCTGCCCGGCCCGGCCCGAGATGCTCGCGAGCCCGGAGAGCGCCTGGAGCAGGAGGTCCTGCCCCGGCCGGTCGCGATACGGACTCGTTTCCCCGTAGCCGGAGGCCGAGACGTAGACCAGCCGCGGGTTCCAGGCCCGCACCGTCTCCCAGCCGAGACCGAGCCGCGCCATCACCCCCGGCCGGAAGTTCTGGACCAGCACGTCGGCGCCCTCGACGAGGCGCCGCGCCACGGCGAGCCCGTCCGGGTGCTTCAGGTCGAGCGTGAGGCTCCGCTGGTTCCGATGCGTGGAGAGGAAGAAGGTGCTGACACCGTTGAGATAGAGATCGCCCCCGGCCCAGTTGCGCTCCCACAAGGTCCCGCCCGGCGGCTCGATCTTGATCACGTCGGCGCCGAGGTCGGCGATGAACTGCACGCCGGAGGGGCCCAGCAGGAATTGCGTGAAGCTCAACACCCGGACCCCGGAGAGCACGGCGAGCGGTGGCCGGGCGTCCATGGATCAGCTCTCCGCCCGCCGGGCGGCCGCGCGCCGGTCGAGGAACGCCTGCATCGCCCGGCGCGGCTCGCCCGTCGCGTAGGCGCGCGCGAAGACGTCCGTCGAGAGCGCGATCGCCGTGTCCAGATCCACCCGGCGCCAGCGCGCGAGCAGCGCCTTCTGCAGCCGCACGGCGTCCGGCGGGAGCGCGCAGAGCCGCGCGACCCACGCGTCGACCTCCCCGTCGAGCGCCGGTTCCTCGACCGCGCGGTTCACCAGTCCCCAGCGCTCGGCCTCGCGGGCGTCGATCGGCTGACCGCCCAGCAGGAGCTCGGCCGTGCGGCCCCAGCCGATGAGCCCGGGCAGGAGCGCGGCCTGGATGACCGAGGGAATGCCGACGGTGATCTCGGGCATCCCCAGGCGGCACGAGGCGGCGGCGATCCGGAGGTCGCAGGCGAGGACGAGCTCGAGGGCGCCGCCGAGCACGTGGCCGTGGAGCCGCGCGATCGTGGGAACGGGCACCTCCTCGAGGGCGCGGATCGTCGCCCGGAGCCCCTCGATGAGCGCTCGCGCGCCGGCCACGTCGAGATCCCGCATGGCCCCGACGTCGACGCCCGCCGAGAACGCGCGTCCCGAGCCGGCCAGGACCACGACGCGCAGCGCCGGGTCGGCGCCGAGCTCCCGGAAGGCGCTCCCGAGGGCATCGATGAGAGCCGGCGTGAGGACGTTCAGCGGGGGGCGCTCGAGCGTGACGCGAGCGACCGCGCCCTCGCGCGCGACGTGACACTCAGTCACGAGACGCTAGCCGCCTTGGGGCCGAAGAGGTGCGACGGCCATCGGGCGCGGCGCTAGTACCGGCTCAATGCCGGGTCTACCTCGGCCGCCCAGGCGTCGATCCCGCCGCGCAGGTTCACGGCCGGGATGTCCTGGCGCCGGAGCCACTGGACCACGGCCGCCGAGCGTTGCCCATGGTGGCAGTAGACGACGACCTCCCGCTCCGGGTCCAGCTCGGTGACGCGCCACTGGAGCTGGTCCATCGGGATGAGCCGCGCCCCTGGGATCGCGCAGAGCTCGTGCTCCCAGGGCTCGCGGACGTCGAGGATCACGGAAGGCTCACCGGCATCGAGCCGGCGCTTGAGCTCGGACGGCGGGATCTCGGCGTACGGCTCCACGAGCCCGGAGTGTACCCCCGCACCCCGACGAGTGCCAAGCCGGCCGGGCCGCGGCGGAGGGGTGGGACGCGCCTCAGAGTCCCGCCGGCAGGGGCACCCGCAAGCGCGCGGCCGCGCTGCGCAGGTTCTCCACGGTGCCCGCCGGCAGTGGAATGCCGTGGCGGCCCCGCTCCTCCGCGGAGCGGTCCTCCGGCTCCCCGGGAACCAGGACCTCCCCGACCCCTTCGGCGCGCGGCAGGGCCTTGAGACCGTCGATGAGCCGATCCACCTCGGCGCGGTACTGGGCGAGATCGGTGAACGCGGCGATGTCGACGGCCGCGACCACGCTGTTCTGGCGATGACGGCCCGCGCCAGTCTCGTGGAAGAGCGCCGGACCGAGCAGCGGGTTGCCGACCATCAAGCTCGTGAGCGTCTCGAACATCATGGCGAGCCCGGAGCCCTTGGGACCGCCGAACGGCACCAGGATCTTCGCCCGCTGCGCATCGGTCGTCGGCTGACCGGCCTCGTCGAGGGCCCATCCCGGCGGCAGCGCGACGCCCTTGTCCCGAGCGAGGCTCAGCTTTCCCCCGGCCGCCACGCTCGTCGCCATGTCGAGGCACAGGCGCCGATGCCGGCCGGCCGGGACCGCGATGGCGATCGGACTGTTGTGGACCCCCGCGGCGCGCGCCCCGTGGGGCGCCATGTTGGGGGGACTGCACACGATGGCCAGGCCCACCATGCCGGCGTCGACGGCCATCAGGGCGTAATAGGCCATCGCTCCCTGATGCGTGGTGTTGCGGATGACCACCCAGCCGATCCCGGCCCCGCGGGCCTTGTCGATCGCCCTCCGCATGGCGAAGGTCGTCACCACGGGACCGAAGGCTCGGTCGCCGTCGACCAGGACGGTCGCCGCAGTCTCCCTCTCCACCCGGATCGCCGGACGCGGATTGATGTCGCCCCGATCGAGCATCTCGAGGTACGCCGGGATGCGCAGCACGCCGTGCGAGTCGACGCCCCGGAGGTTCGCCCACACGAGGACCTCCGCCTCGAGCGCCGCGTCCTCCGACGGCAACCCCGCCGCCATGAACACCGCCTTCGTGAACTCCTGGAGCTCGGCCGCCGGAACGCGGATCTCCGCGGTCATCGGGGCTGGCGTCAGGCGGACGGCGCGTCCAGGAGCCGGGTCAGCGGCTCCCGGTACGGGAAGACCCCGAAGCCGCCGCCCGTGTGGAGGAAGAGGACCCGGCGGCCCAGGAGGCCCGGGGCACGGCGCGCGGTGTCCTCGAGCGCGAGGAATGCCTTCGCCGTGTAGACCGGGTCGAGCAGGAGCCCGTCGCGGGCCGCCCGCGCCACGACGGCGAGCTCCTCGGGACGCACGCCCCCGCGGCCGGCGCCCTGGTATCCGTCGAGGAGCCGGATGGCGCCCCGGTCGACGTGGACGTCCGCGCCGATGCGCGCGGCCGACTTCCGCACGGTCGCCCAGACCGACGCCCGGATGGTCTCGGCATCGAACTCGACCGGCACCCCCCAGATCTCGGCGCTGAGCCCGAACAGCGCCTTGCCGAGGTAGAGGCCCGCCAGGCTCCCTCCGCTCCAGGACGCGACCACGACCGCATCCGGGGGATCGAGGACGCCCGCCGCGATCTGACCCTGGAGCTCTTCGACCGCCACCGCGTAGCCCAGCGCCCCGAGCTCGTTCGAGCCCGACTCCGGGATGACGTAGGGACGCCCGCCCGCCCCGCGCACCTCCTCGCAGAGGCGCGTGAACAGGGCCTCGGGGCGGTCCACCGCTTCCGGTGGCACGTGCACGGCCCGGGCCCCGAAGAGCCGCGCCAGGAAAAGGTTCCCGTCGGGCACGTCCGGCGCCGTCCCGCGGATGCCGAGGACGCAGCGGAGCCCGAGGCGCGCCGCGACGGCCGACGTCGCTCGCGCGCAGTTCGACTGGAGCGCGCCCACCGTGATCAGCGTGTCGGCGCCCTGCTCGAGCGCGTCGTGGGCGAGGAACTCGAGCTTGCGCGCCTTGTTCCCGCTCTCACCGAACCCCGTGAGATCGTCGCGCTTGACCGACAGCTCGAGGCCGAGCGCCGCGCCGAGCCGCGGCAAGGGCTCGATCGGCGTGGGACAGGCGGCGAGGCGGATCCGGCCCGGCAGCTGGACATTCATCAACCGTCAGCCTACCGGGAGCCCGAGGAGAGGGCATCCCAAAAAAACTCGGGCCCGGTTGGCCGACCCGGGCCCGTCTCGATCAGGGGACCGACGGAACGCCTAGCGGCAGAACTGCGCCCAGTACCCCGGCACCCACTGGACGCCGTTCCACTGCGCGGGCACCCACTGGTTCCAGCACGCCGCCTGCACGACCACGGGGGCCGGCTGGACGAACACCGGCGCCGGCTGGACAACCACCGGCGCGGCAATCACGGGCGGCGCGAAGATGCTCCCCACGACGAGTCCCGTCACGGCGCCCACGGCGAGCCCACCCCAGAAGTAGCCACCATTGGAATGCCCATGGGAGTGCCCGTGGGAATGCCCATAGGAGCGACCGTGATTCCAGTTGCGGCCACCCGCCTCGGCGGCCGGGGGCACCATCACGAGGGTCGCCAGGAACCCCGCGATCACGGCCCCTGCAATCAGCTTCTTCGTGAGCTTCATGGCCCGCTCTCCTCCCGGCACTCTGCGCTGCCGTGCCCTGTTGCCGCGTTGGACGGGGGGTCGGGGGGCCCTATTCGGGCCGCGGGCACAGGACTGTCAGGCAGTTGACAGTCAGGCTCCCAGGATCTTCGCCGTCCGGTTGACGTCCCGGGCCTTCACCCAGAGGATCGCCCCGAACCGACCCGCCCCGGCGACGACTGCGTCGCTCGCGGTGATGTTGATCCGGGCCGCGGCCAGCTTCGCGTAGAGATCCGCCATGACCCCCGTCCGGTCATCACCCTCGATCAGGAAGCCGGTCTTCGGGCCGGTCACCTTCCACTTGGCCTTCCGGGCCGCGGCGCGGAAGGCGGCCGGATCCTCGGGGACGAAGTCGAGCTGGGCTCGCCTGCCCGCAGGAAACCCCGAGAACGCCAGCAGGCTGACCCCCGCGTCCTTGAGCGTCTGCAGGGCTCGCGCGCCCTCGCCGGGCTTGTCGGGCGCCATCACGTAGAAGTACTGGACACGCCGGATGCTCTCCGCCATCTCACACCTCCCCGTCGCCCAGTGGGGCGACGTCGCCGTGGCGGCGGCCGCGTGGCCGCCGAATTCGCGCCGCAACCCTACGCGACCACCCTGATGCCGTCAAGGCGACGGGGAAGGGGTGAACGGTTGGCCGGCCACCCCCGTCCAACCCCCCAGCGATACCGAAAGCGCGGAGCGGGCCGATCCCGCTCGGGGAGGCAGCGACATGACGAATCTCCACGCGAAGTGGCCGTTGGCGGCGGTGCTCGGCGGCCTGGTGATCCTGGCCAGTGGCGCGACGCCCAGCGAGGCGCATCGGGGCCGGCGGGTCGCTCCGATCGAGCGCCGGGCGCTCCAGGCCGAGCTCGGATTGACCGAGGACCAGGTCAAGGCGATCCGGGACATCCATGCCCGCCACCGGGATTCGATGCGCGAGACGTGGCGGGCGCTCCGTGAAGCGCGCCGCCTGCTCCGGGACATGACCCTGAGCGACACGGACGAGGCCACCTTGAACACCAAGGCCGCCGAGGTCCAGGGGCTGGCGGGCCAGCTCCTCGAGGCGCGGATCCGGACGCTGCAGGAAGTCGCCGGAGTGCTGACGCCGGAGCAGCGGGCGAAGCTGCGCGAGCTCCGGCCCCACCGACCCCACCGCCAGGCGCCGCTCGCCGGCTGAGACAGCTCTTCGACAGCGGCTCGGGGAGCGCCGCCGCTCCCCGGGCTCCCCGCCAGCGCCCTCAGACGTCCCGGCTCGCGGTGTACGGGCAGATCTGGCTGTAGGCGCAGTATCGACAGGCCTGATACGAGGGCGTGGCGGTGAAGCGCCTCGCCCGGATGCCCGCCGCGGCCGCGCGCACGGCCGACAGGGCTGTCTCGGCGTCCTCGTCAGTCGGCACGTGGCGGCCCACGACGCCGGACTCGAGGAACCTGAGCTCGACCCGGACCGGGAGTAGGTTCTCCTGCTCTCGCTCATGCGCTTGCGCCTGCTCTTGCTTCCGCTTCCGCTCCAGCTCGCGCCACACCATCGCGTAGATCTGGAGCTGGAGGCTCTCCGCCGCCCGCTCGTCAGCCCGCTCGACCTCCCGGACGTCTGAGGACTTGTAGTCCACGATGATGGGGCCCTGCGCCGTCTCGTCGACGCGGTCCCACCTACCACGGACCTTGATGGGTCCGTTCACATCTGGCAGGTCCACCCGGAACTCTAACTCGACGTGCTTCGGCCGGCTCCCCGACGCCTCCTCCTCGTACCAGAAGCGCCGGATGGCCTCGCGCCCCGCATCGCGACGCGCCTCCTCGTGGGCGCGCGTGAGGAAGCCTTCGTTCTTCCACTCGTGGTCGTAGGTCTTGAGGAGATCTTCGAGAGACACGTATTGGTCCTTCGCGCGCTGGCCCAGGTAGTGTTCCACCACGCGGTGGAGCATCTCCCCGTACACCACCGTGTGGTGCCGTCGGATTGGGACCCTCAGGACGTGCACGTAGCGGTACTTCAGCGGGCACGTCTGGTAGTCGTCGACCTGCCGGTGGCTCAGCTCGAGGACGATGTCGGGGCCGAGGGGCGCCTCGGCCTCCGCATCGGCCTCGGCCGGCGGGGCGTAGGCGCGGAGCTCCTCCAGCGGCGCACCCTTCACCGGCTGAGCGGCATCAGCGGGGAGATCGAGGGCCTCCAGGACGAACTGGCTCACTTTCCGCGAGCGCCGGCCGCCATAGTTGTGCGCGGCCGTCAGATGGAGTACCTCTTTCGCCCGCGTCATTGCGACGTAGAAGAGGCGTCGCTCCTCCTCTAGCCGGTAGTCCTCCGACGCGCGGCGGTCCCGCAGGAGGGCCTCGGGAAACGCCAGGACGTCACCGCGGCTCGGCCAGGGAAAGCGCCCCTGGACCAGTCCCACGACGAACACCACCGGGAACTCAAGACCCTTGGCCTTGTGGACCGTCAGGACACGCACCGCCGGTGCATCGATGTCAGCCTCGGCGACGGCCGGATCCTCGCCGGCCTGAATCAGTGCGTCGAGGTGGCTCACGAACTCGCGCACGTGGTCCCGCGGCAGGATCTTCGTCGCGTCCTCGAGCCGGCGGAAGAACCGCGCGACGTTCGGGACCTCGGCCTCCTCTCGGGCTGTGCTCGCGCGCGACATGCGGCCGAGCCAGCCGCTGTCCGCGAGGAACTGGTAGAGCAGGGCCCCGGTGCCCAGCTCCGCCGCCAGCCCCATGAATCGCTCCAGCTCCTTCACGAGGCGGCCGATCGCCTGGGCGCCCTCGTCGGACAGCGCCGCGCGGAGCTCGGGCGTCTCATCGAGACCCCGCAGGACGTCGAAGAGCCACCGGTTCCTTCGGTCCGCGTGGGCTCCGCAGCGGGCCAGGTCCACGGGCGGCACCGCGAAGAGCCAGGATGCCGCCAAGTGATAGAGGCTCACCGAGTCGTCCGGACGGGCGATCACCCGCAGGAACGCGATGCAGAGCCGCACTTCGGGGCGGCCGTAGAGCCCCTGGTTCCCGGAGAACGTCCAGGGAATCCCGCGCATGTTGAGCGCCCGGAGGAACGGATCTGCATCCGCGTTGGCCCGAACCAGGATCGCGAAGTCCCGATACGCGCGCCGGCCGGCATCCGTTTCTTCCTCGATCGTCCGAGCGACGGCGTCGGCTTCCTGGGTGACGGTCTCGTATG
Source organism: uncultured Candidatus Rokubacteria bacterium (assembly GCA_963812945.1). GTDB lineage: Bacteria > Methylomirabilota > Methylomirabilia > Rokubacteriales > DASRDR01 > DASRDR01. The sequence continues at coordinate 3,386,123 of CAWEXD010000008.1, forward strand.
GGCGAAAGTCCGCCGCCACCCCGGGCCCGGCCTCCGCCGTTAGTTGCTTGTTGAATTCCTCCCTGCTCTCGAGCCGCTCCTTGTTGTTCCGGATGAGTTTGTAGGCCGCATCGAGAAGGCGCTGGCCCGAGCGGTAGTTGCGGTCAAGGACCACACGGCGCGCGTCGGGATAGGTCGCGCGGAACCCGAGGATGTTGCTCATCGAGGCGCCGCGGAACCGGAAGATCGCCTGGTCGTCGTCTCCCACGACCGTCACGTTGCGGTGCCGGCTCACGAGGAGCTTCACGAGCTCGAACTGGGCGTGGTTCGTGTCCTGGAACTCGTCGACCAGGACGTAGCGGAACCGCCGCTGGTAGTGGGCGAGCACGTACGGCCGCTCACGGAGGAGGCGCAGCGCCAGGGAGATCTGGTCGCCGAAGTCGATGAACCCCTCGCGGGCCATGAGGTCTTGATACGCCGCGTAGACGCGCGCCAGCTCGAGCGTCCGGGTCGCGAGGTCGCGCCGCTCCGCGTCGTCCGGATGCGTCTCGGCCTCCGCCTGGAGCGCCGCCGCGTGAGCCAGATACTCGGCGGGCGCGACGTCCTCGTCCTTGGCGCGCCCGAAGAGGCCTGTCAACGCCTGGAGGTGCCGCGTGGGATCGCCGAGCGGCCGGAAGTGGTCGAGCGGCAGCTCGAAGAGCCGTGTCCGGAGGAACAGCACCTGCTCGGCCCGGTTCAGCACCCGGAAGGCCGGCGTGAGCCCGAGCTCGAGCGCGTGCTCTCTGAGCAGCCAGTCGCCGAACGCGTGGAAGGTCGAGATGCGAACGTCGGCGTAGCCGTAGGGGACCAGCACGTCGACGCGCTCCTCCATCTCGAGCGCCGCCTTGTCCGTGAAGGTGAGCGCGAGGATCTCCTCGGGGCGCGCCCGGCGCGTGGCGATGAGATAAGCGATGCGGCGCGTGAGGACGGTGGTCTTGCCGGTCCCGGCTCCCGCGACGATCAGGAGCGGCCCCTGGTCGTGGGTGACCGCGTCGACCTGGGCGGGATTCAGTCCGTCGAGAATGCGGGCCGCGGCGTCATCCGGTTCCGGGCGTGCGCTCACTCGAGGAGTCTCGGGGCGGGACACGTCCGATCTTAGCCCCCGCCTCCACCCGGGACAAGCGACGGCGCACGCGCGGGAGCCAGGACGAGCCGCCACCTTGACGAGCGCAACCGCGGACGATCACCCTGCAGGGGCCGAGATCTCGCCTACGTCCGCGCGATCGAGATCCGGCGCCTGCCGTCCCCGCCGTAGATCTCGAGCCGGCGGGCCCGGGCCGCGCTCCGATCGGTAGGCGGCCCTGGTTCAGCGCCCGTAGACGGGGGTCAGCCAGTGACGGTAGGCGGGCTTCTCCCCCCGCACCACCGCGAAGTAGCACGCCTGGACCGCCCGCGTCACCGGGCCCGGCTGCACCCCGTCCCCGAGCGGCATCCGGTCGATCGAGACCACCGGCGTGATCTCCCAGCCGCTCCCGCAGAGGAAGACCTCGTCGGCGAGATACAGCTCCGTCCGGTCGATGTCCCGCTCGACCGGCGCCTGCCCGAGCTCGGTGCGGCAGAGCTCGAGAAGCGTGGCGCGCGTCACCGACTCCAGGATGTCGGCGGTCACCGGCGGGGTGACCGGCACGCCGCCCCGCAGCATGAAGCAGCACGCCCCCGGCGCCTCGGCCAGCTTCCCGCGGGTGTTCAAGAGGAGCGCGCCGTCGTACCCGTTCGCCTTCGCCTCGAGCGTGGCGAGGCGCCCGTTCTGGTAGTTCGCGGAGCACTTGATGCGGGGAGGCATCGAGCCGTCCGCGATCCGGGTCCACGACGACACGCCGACGTTGATGCCCGGCTTCGACGTCGCCTTGCGCGGCCGCGCGTCGACCGCCAGCCCGACGGGCCCGGTGTCATCCATGTCGCCGTCGCTCATCAGATAGGCCGTCTGCCGGATGTGCACGTCCTCGCGCGCCTGGTTCTTCCGGAGAACGTCCAGGATCGAGCGTCCGATCTCCTCGCGCGTCATCTGGTGGACCATCCGCATGAGGCGCATCGAGCCGAGGAGCCGGTCGATGTGCTCCTGGAGGCGGAAGACGTAGAGCTCCGCGTGCGCGGGGTTCCAGTAGGCCCGGAGGCCCTCGAAGACCGACCCACCGTACTTCACCGCGGTCGACTGCACGTGGATCTTCGCGTCCGCGTACGGCACGAGCTCACCGTTCAGATAGACGTACCGACCCGTCGTCACAGGGAAGCCTCCTCTTTCCGCCCGCCCCGGGGGGCGGGCCTCACCGCCGGATGCGCGGGTCCGGCTGGGCCAGGAGCTCCTCGAGCTCGCCGGGCCGGACGACCGCGATGTCGCCCCACATCGTACACTTCAGCGCCGCGAGGGCCGTGCCGAGATCCTGGGCCCGCTGCGCGTCCCCGGTCGTCAGCCATCCGTGCAGGAACCCCGCGGCAAACGCGTCACCGGCGCCCACCCGGTCCGCCACGACGTCGAGCGTGTACAGACGCGTCGGGCGGCGCAGCCGGTCGCTCAGCACCACCGAACCCTGGTCACCGAGGGTCAGCGCCACCACCGCCTCGGGCGCGAGCCGGCGCAGCGCCGCGGCGACGGCCTCGGGCTCCCCCGTGAGCCCGAAGACGCGCCGCGCGTCCTCGATCCCCACGAACAGGAGCCCGACGCGCGGCAGGATGGGCTCGAGGTAGGCGCGTGCCGCCTCGGGCGTCCAGAGGGCGCTCCGGTAGTTCACGTCGAGCGACAGGAGGGCGCCGCTCGTGCGGGCCGACGCCACCGCCCGCTCGAACAGCCCGCGCGGCCCCGGACCGAGCGCGGCGGTGATCCCCGTGACGTGGACCACACGGCTCCGGGAGACGGCCGGCCAGTCGACCTCCGACTCGTCCAGCGACGCGAAGGCGGAGTCCTTCCGGTCGTAGACCACCCGGATGGGCCGCGGGGCGACGCCGTACTCGATGAAGTACGTGCCGATCCGGCCCCCCTCGCGCCACTGGACGTGGCCGACGTCGACCCCGTGGCCCCGGAGCTCGCGGGCCAGCCGCTCGCCCCAGACGTTCGCGGGCAGCGCCGAGATCCACGCCGTGCGGTGTCCGAGCCGCGCCAGGGCGCAGAGCACGTTGGCCTCGGTCCCGCCGTAGGAGACGTCGAGCTCCCGCGCTTGCTCGAGACGCGTGGGGGGCCGCGACGCCAGCCGCAGCATGACCTCGCCGGGTGCGACGACGTCGAACGAGGGCTCGGCCATGCGCGCGGTCAGCCGGCGGCCGCCGGCGGCCGGCGCGGACGCCCCAGTGCATCCGGGTTGACGCAGTGGCGCGGCCGCTCGCCGCGGAGAACCCGGACGGCTTCCTCGGCGGCGCGGCGCTTGAGGTCGGAGCGCCCCTCCTCCGAGTACCAGGCGGCGTGGGGGGTCACGATCACCTGCTCCATCCGGAGAAGCGGGCTCGCCGGGTCGAGCGGCTCCTCTTCGAGCACATCGAGCCCCGCGCCCGCCAGGAGCCCCGCCTGGAGGGCGTCAACGAGCGCCGCCGTGTCGACGATGCCCCCGCGCGCGGTGTTGATCAGCACGGCGGTGGGGCGCATCCAGCCGAGGGACTCCGCGTCGAAGAGATGCCGGGTCTCGGCCGTCAGGGGGCAGTGGATCGTGATGTAGTCCGACTCGTTGACCAGCCGCTCGAAGGCGACCGGCTGCACGCCGGGCGGGAAGGTGGTGACGTGCGGATCGCAGCCGAGGAGGCGCAGGTCGAACCCGCTGAGCTTCCGCGCGACGGCCGACCCGATCCGCCCGCATCCGACGATACCCACCGTCTGGCCCGCCAGTCGCGTGACCGGACCGACGCGGAAGACGTCCCAGCCGCCGCCTCGCGTCTGCCGGTCGAGCCGGGCGAGCTTGCGCGCCAGGGCCAGGAGGAGCGCCACCGCGTGGTTCGCGACCTCGTCGGTCCCGTAGTCCGGCACGTTGACCACCGGCACGCCCTGGTCCGTCGCCGCCGCCAGGTCGATGCCGTCCACGCCCACGCCGTACCGGACGAGCACGCGCAGGCGCGGCAGCCCTTCGAGCACGCGCCGCGAGACGTCGCCGTACTGGACGAGCAGCGCGTCGGCCCCGGCGCACCGCTCCAGGTACTCGGCCTCGGTCCGGGCGGGCACCACGACGAACCGCACGCCGGCCCGCGTGAGGACGTCCTGCTCCTCCGCGATGTTGGCGTGATCGAGACCGCAGATCACCACGAGCGGCGTGGTCGGGGCCGCCTGGCTCATGGACGCGGGAGGCTCAGGTGGCGCGCGGAGCGAAAGGTCGAAGGCAACGGCCGAGGGTCGGGGCCAACGCTAGCCCCGCTTCATCGGCCGCCCGCAGCACACCTTCTGCACGGGGGCCGTCTTCAGACACTTCGGGCAGTGGAATCCCGGCATCGCGAAGCCATCATACCGGCGCGCCCGAGGGGCCGCAACGGGGCGCGGAGCGCGGGCGCGCGCGTCAGACCTCGTCGGGCGCGGCGAGAGCGTCGCCCACACGATGCAGGACCTCGGCGGCCTCGAACGGCTTGGCGACGACGAACCGGACCCCGTGCCGCTCGAGCTCGGCGGCGTCGAGCCGGTCGCCCCAGCCCGTGATGAGACCCACCGGAACGTGCGGGAACCGGGCGTGGAACGCCTCGGCGACCTCCCAGCCCGACATACCCGGCATCGACACGTCGCTCAGGACGAGATCGACGGGCTCCGTCTCGGAGAGCGCGAGCCCGGCCCGGCCGTCCGGCGCGTCGAGCACCGTGTAGCCCTCTCCGCCCAGGAGGTCGCGCAGCACGTCGCGGACGCCGGCCTCGTCGTCGACGACGAGGACGCGGGCGGGCCGCATGGGACGGAGCTCGACGGACCCTGGCGGCGGCTCCGGCAGCGACCGGGCGACGGGGAGGCGCACCGTGAACGTGCTCCCTTCCCCGGGGCGGCTGTCCACCTCCACCGTCCCGCCGTGCCTCGTCACGATGCCCCACACGACGGAGAGCCCGAGCCCACTGCCCTGCGGCCCTTTGGTCGTGAAGAACGGCTCGAAGACCCGCTGCGCGGTCTCGCGCGCCATCCCGGCACCGGTATCGCGGACCGCCACGGTCGCCACGCCGGCCTCGGTGCCCAGCACGAAAGCCAGACGGCCGCCGCCGGGCATCGCCTCGAGCGCGTTGGCGAGCAGGTTGGTGAAGACCTCGCGTAGCTCCTCGGGCCGCCCGGCGACCCACGGGACCGGCCCCCCCTCGATGCCCACCTCGTAGGCGACACCGCGGCTCTGGGCCTCGTCCTTCCACCGCGGCCGGGTCATCTCCACGACCTCCCGGACCACGTCCAGGAGGTCCACGCGGCGGAAGGGCCGGGTCCGGCGGGTACGGGTGAACTCCTGGATGCGCCGGACCGTCTGGGCGCCGTCGAGCGCGGCTTGACGGATCGTTTCGAGGCCGCGGGCGAGATCCGGCGCGGGCGCCCGGCGCAGCAGGAGCTCGGCACGGCCCACGATGACGGCCAGGAGGTTGTTGAAGTCGTGAGCCACGCCCGCCGCCATCTCGCCGAGCGCCCGCAGCTTCTCGGTCCGCACCATGTGGCCCTGGGCCAGGGTGAGCTCGCGGTACGCCGCCGATCGCTCCTCGTAGAGCCGCGCGCTCCGGAGCGCCAGCGCCGCCAGGCTGGCGATGTTGATCAGGAGGCGCTCGTCGGCCTCCGTGAACGGCCGGGCGGCGGTCGACAGGGTCAGGGCGCCCAGCACTTCGTCGCCGACGATCATCGGCACGCCCAGCCAGTGCGGGAACGCCAGGGATTCCGGAACCGGCGCGACGCCCTCCCGCTCGCAGGCCAGGGCATAGTCGGTCGTGCGCAGCGGCGCGCGCCGCGTGACGACAGCACTGGCCAGCCCGATCCCGAGCGGGCGGCGGCGGGGGAGGTCCGGCTCCCGCGTCCCGCCCCATTCGCGCAGGGCGACCTCCAGCTCGCCGCGGCCCGGATCGTAGAGGAAGACGGCCAGGTTGTGGACGTCCAGCACCCGGGCGACCTCGCGCTCGACGGCCTCGACGAGCTGGGCCGTGTCCAGCTGTCCCGTGACGGCACGCGAGAGCTCGTAGAGCACGGACAGCTCCGCGAGCTTGCGCCGGTCGCCCTCGAACAGGCGGGCGTTCTCCAGCGCCATCCCCGCCTGAGTCGCCATCGCCTCGACCAGCGCGACCTCACGGGCGCCGCAGGTCGGTTCGCGCTCCCACCAGACGGCGATCAGCGCGCCGACGAGACGTTCGTTCGCGACGATGGGCGCGAAGAGCTGGGCCCGGTGCGGTGCGATGGTCGTGAATCCCGGGTCCAGCCGTTCGTCGTCGCGCGCACTGTCCCAGGTCGCCACGGCGCGGTTCGCGATCGCGTCCGCGTAGAGGGGACTCCGGCCAGGATCGATGCGGTACCCGCGCAGCCGCTCGAGGACGTCCCGGGGAACGTGGTAGCCGGCGAATGGCTCGAGCGCGCCCGTGGCGGGATCGGCGAGCCACACGCCCGCCGAGTCGGCGCCGGTCGTCCGCGTGACCTGCCGGAGCAGGGTTCGCAGGAGCGGGCCCAGCTCGATGGTCGACGACAGGGCACGGCTGACGCTGAGCAGCCGCTCCATCTCGCTCAGCTTCTCGGCCGTCTGCCGGGCCAGATCGGCGTTCTCCATCGCCAGAGCCAGCTGAGACGCCACGCCCTCGACGAGACGGATCTCGGCGGCATCGAAGGCGCGGCCAGGTTGCCACCACACCAGGAAGATCCCGCCGACCGCCTCTCCGCGGACGAGGGTCGGCGCGAAGAGCACAGCCCCCGGGCGGACCGCCGTCATGAACGGGAAGTCGAAGTGCGAGTCACCGAGGAAGTCCGACGTCCAGATGGGTCGGCGTTCCACGAACGACTCGCGAAGGAGATCCATGGGAAACGGGGTCTCGACGAACGCGGAGAGGAGGCGCTTCGGCACGTGGTAGCCCGCCACCGGCACGAGGGTCTTCCGGGCGGCATCGAGGGAGTAGATCCCCACCATGTCGGCGACGAACGCGCGGCCCACCTCCCGCGCCACGCGCCGCATGGCCTCCTCGACGGGCAGCGGCCGGGAAAGCACTCCGGCCACGCCGAGGAGCGTCTCTCTTTCGGCCGCCTCGCGCTGGCGGCGGGCGACCTCCTGCTCGAGCTCGACGATGCGGGCGCGAAGCGCGTCGAGCTGGCGGTCGGACGGATCCGGAGACGTTGGCGGCATGGCTCGCGTCGCGGTGAGGCCGCCTTGACCCCGACCACACCGCGGGCTAGGGTACCCCGTCGTGCAGCCCCCCACCAAGACTTCCCTCACCTCCGGTTCGCCCATCCGTGGGGTCATCTTCGACTTCGGCGGCGTGCTGGTGGACATGCGGTGGGATGTCGCCGAGGCGCTGGAACGGGCGCACGGGCTCCCTCGTCACGCTCTCCTCGAGACCCTGTACCGGACGCCGACCTGGCTGCACGTCGAGCGGGGTCAGGGCGACCTCCTCGCCTGGCGCGCCGAGGCGCACCGGCTGCTCGAGGAGCGTGCTGGTCATTCCCTGCCCAGACTCCACGACGCCTGGATCGCGGCCCGGCAGGTGATCCGGGCCAATGTGGCCCTCGCCCGGCGCCTCCGGGGGGCGTTCCGCACCGCGATCCTGTCGAACGCCGACGTGAGCTTGCGCGGCCGGCTCCGCGAGCTCGGCATCCACGATCACTTCGACACGGTCCTCTCGTCGGCGGAGGAAGGCGTGGCGAAGCCGGACGCCGAGATCTACCGGCGGGCGGCGGAGCGAATCGGGCTCTCTCCCGAGGCCTGCGTCTTCGTGGACGACGCCGAGGTCAACGTGCGGGCGGCCGAAGCCGTCGGAATGCGCGGCATCGTCTATCGCGTGGACCGCGGGCAGGACCTGGCGGCGCTTCTCGCCGAGCTCGGCGTCCCGTCCTGACCGGGCCGGTCTACTGCCCGAGCCGCGCCCCGTGCGCGACGGTCACGCCTCGTCGCACATCGCGTACGCGACCGCCTGATCGAGCGTCATCAGCGCGCCGAGCCCGGAGACACGCTCGTACTCCTCGCCTCCCAGTGCGTCCCGGACCGCCGCGACCGCGCGATCGTGGCCCCCGCGCTCGCCGGGCGGGAAGGTCCAGCCGATGACCTCGAGGAGCCGCTCCGCCGCCCCGAGGAGCCGCGCAGCGCGCGCGGGGCGGCCCTCGGCGAGCGCCACCCGGGACAGCGCCGCGAGACACATCGCGGCGCCCTGCCGGTCGCCGATGGTCTTCACGGTCGCCAGGCTCTCCCGATAGAGGCTGGCCGCTCGCGCGTGCTGGCCCTCGCGCCGGGCCATGTTCCCGAGCAGCAGCTGCGCGGCCGCGGTGCCGGAAGTGTCTCCGGTCTCGTTCGAGACCAGCAGGCTCTCCTCGAACAGGGCCATCGCGCGCGAGCGGTCTCCCTCGCTCCTCGCGACCACCCCGAGGCCCCGCAGCGTATGCGAGAGGCCCCACACCTCGCCGAAGTCGCGGAAGAGCTCCAGGCTCTTCTCGAGCATCGGTTTGGCCCGGGCGAGGTCACCCTGCTTCCGGAGGGCGTTGCCCAGACAGTAGTAGGACTTGGCGAGTTCCCAGCCGCCCAGCTCCTGGAACGCCGCCAGGCTCTCTTCGTGCGTCGAGACCGCCTGGCCGACCTGCCCCCAGGCTTCCTCGACGTGGGCCCGGAAGTGGAGCGCGTAACCCGCCACGCGGCCGTCCCCGAGCTGGCGGCCCAGGGTCAGGCCCTCGTCGAGCGCCTCCCACGCTTGCCGGTAGTCGTCGAGGCGCCAGGCGTAGGCGCCGAGCCCCATGAGGCACTTGGCCCGCGCGGCCGGGGAGATGCCGGTGCCGGCCGCGAGCAGGGTCTCGAGCCACTGCCGGCCGTAGGCCAGCTGGTCGCGCATCAGCCAGTACCACCACACGGCACCCGCCAGGCGCGCCCCGGCCTCGACGCGCTCCGGACGCTGCGGCCGCTCCAGGCTCCACTGAAGCGCCGCCTCGAGATTGTCCGGCTCGGCATCCAGCCGCGCGAGCCACTCGCGCTGCGTCGGGCCGCGGAGGGCGTCCTCGCTCTGCTCGGCGAGCGCTCGAAAGTACGCCAGGTGGGTAGCGCGCAGTTGGTCGGCCTCGCCCGCCTCGAGCAGGCGCTCCTGCGCGTACTGGCGGATCGTCTCGAGGAGCCGGTAGCCCGCGCGCCGTTCCGTGTCCTCGAACACGGCCAGCGACCGATCGACGAGCTGGACGAGCAGATCCAGCATCTCCCCGGCCTCGAGCCCTGGGCCGACGCACACGTGCTCGACGGCGTCCAGCGTGAAGCCCCCGGCGAAGACGGACAGCCGGCGAAGGAGGACCCGCTCGGCGTCCGACAGCAGCTGGTGGCTCCAGTCGAGGACGCCGCGCAGCGTCTGGTGGCGGGGCAGCGCCGTCCGGCTGCCGCCGGTCAGGAGCCGGAAGCGGTCGTCGAGCCGGCCGGCGATCTCCTCCACCGTCATGGCGCGGATCCGGCCGGCGGCGAGCTCCAGCGCCAAAGGGATGCCGTCGAGACGGCGGCAGACCTCCGCGACGGCCCCGGCGTTTCGCTCGGTGACCGTGAACCCGGGACTGAGGTCGATCGCCCGGGACGCGAACAGCCGCACCGCCTCGAACCGCAGGAGCTGGTCCAGGGACAGCGCCCCCTCGGACGGCGGCACGGCCAGCGGCGCGATGACCTGGAGCGTTTCGCCGCTGACGCCGAATCCCTCGCGGCTCGTCGCCAGGATCCTGAGCCCGGGGCACTCGCGCAGCAGCTGGTCGGCGAGGATCGCAGCCGCGCCGAGGAGGTGCTCGCAGTTGTCCAGCAGAAGGAGCAGCGTCTTGGATCGGAGGAAGTCGAGCAGGACGTCGCTCACGGCGCGCCCCGGCTGCTCGCGGACCCCGAGCGCCGCCGCCACGGCGTGCGGCACCCGCTCGGGGTCGCTCAACGGCGCGAGATCCACGAGCCAGGCTCCATCCTTCAACACGGGCATGAGATCGAGCGCCACCTGGATAGCGAGGCGCGTCTTGCCCACCCCGCCTGCTCCGGTCAGCGTGACGAGGGCCGAGGAGTCCAGGGCGGCCTTCACCCGGCTCATCTCGCCCTCGCGCCCGATGAAGCTCGTGAGCTGGCGCGGCAGGTTCGTCGCCCGGACCGGCCGCGCGGGCGTCGGCTGCGGGTCGCGAGGACGCGGCATGATGCTCGTCGGCGCGGGCGCGAGCCCGTGGCGGGCGATCCGGTACCGGAGCGTGCCGCGGGGCAACCCGAGCTGCGCCGCCGCCTGGGAGATGTTCCACTCGCTCTCGGTCAGCGCCCGCAGCAGCCGTTCCCGCTCCACCGCATCGAGCGTCTCCCGGAGGGAGCCGACCCCGTCGCCCTCGGCGCCCGGCGCCTTTCCTCCGTCCTCGACCGCCGGCCAATCCGCCAGGTCCAGCATTTCCGGCGTCACTCGCGCCCCGTCCGTCAGGATGGCCACCCGCTCCATCACGTTCGCGAGCTCGCGCACGTTCCCCGGCCATCGATGGCCCTCGAGGACGGCCACCGCCGCCGGGGTCAGCTCCTTCGCCTCGACCCCGTACTCGGCGCACGCCCGCTCCAGGAAGTGCGCCGCCAGCCGCCCGACATCGCCCTCCCGCTCCCGCAGCGGCGGCACCTCGAGCGTCAGCACCGCCAGCCGGTGGTAGAGGTCCTCCCGGAACCGCCCCTCCCGCATCGCCGCCGCCAGCCCTCGGTTCGTCGCCCCCAGCACCCACACGTCCACCGGCCGGCTCCGCGTGCTCCCCAGCCGCCGCACGACCTTCTCCTCGATCGCCTTCAGCAGCTTCGCCTGCGCCCCCTCCGGCAAGAGCCCGATCTCGTCCAGGAACAAGGTCCCCCGCTCAGCCGCCTCGAACAGCCCCGGCTTCGCCTCCCGCGCGTCCGTGAACGCCCCCCGCTCGTACCCGAACAGCTCCGCCTCCAGCAAGCTCTCCGGGATTGCCGCGCAGTTCACCTCCACGAACGGTCCCCCGCGCCGCCCGCTCCCCCGGTGAATCGACCGCGCCAGGAGCCCCTTCCCCGTCCCCGTCTCCCCCTCGATCAGCACCGTCGGCAGCCGCGCCGGCCCCGGCCGCCCCTCCAGCAGCCGGCGCACCGTCTCCTTCAGCGCCCCGATCGCCGCGCTCTCGCCAATCAGCTCGTTCAGGGCTTCCATGTCGATTCGCGGCCGAACGGCAAGCCGCCGCGCTACGGCGCGGCCGGCCACACCTCAGCCACGATCGCATCGGCCGACAGCCCCCGGCCCTCGGCGACCGCGGCCTCGAATCCGTCGTCCCCGAGGACTGCGCGGGCCCCGGCGACCGTGGGATGGTGGTCCGGTCGGTCCACGGGACGAAGCGTGGCCCCGATCGCGCGATGCAGGGTCTCGGCGACACCGAGAATCCGCGCGGTCGCCTGGGCCCGCCCCTCCGCGAGAGCGAGCGCCGCCAGGCCCTCGAGCACCCGCGCCGCCTCGTACCGGTCACCCTGATCCCGGAGCATGTCGAGGCCGGCCCGGTAGCGGGCCAGAGCCTGGTCGTGATCGCCCCGCCCGCGGGCGATGTGGCCCAGCTCGCGCTGTGCAACCGCCAGGTTGTACCGGTCGCCGATCTCGGTCCAGATGGCCAGGCTCTCTTCCACCAGCGCCTCTGCGCGCGCGTAGTCCTTCTGTTCCCTGGCGATCGCGCCGAGGCTGTAGAGCACGTGGCCGATGAGCCATTCGTCGCGGATCTCGCGCAAGAGCGCCAGGCTCTCCTCGAGCCGCCGGATGGCGCGGTCCGGAGTTCCCTGGGCTCTCAGGTTGTCGCCCAGGCAGCGCAGCGACCACGCGGTGCCCCACCGGTCGCCGATCGCCTGGAAGCGCGTCGTGCTCTCCTGCCACATCTCCGCCGCCCGGACGAGGCCTTCGGAGACGTGCATGACCTGGACGTGCGCCAGGTGGTGGAGGGCGAAGGCCACCGTCGACTCGTCACCGATGGCGCGCGCGAGCGCCAGGCTCTCCCCGAGGGCGCGCTCTGCCTGCGGGAAGTCGTTGACGCGCCAGGCGAGCATGCCGAGGCCGGCGAGGGCCTTCGCGCGGGCCGGGATCCCGGTCTCGAGCTTGCGCGCGACCGCCCGTTCCAGCCACCGCCGGCCTTCCTCCACGGGCGACCGCAGGAACCAGAACCACTGGAGCGCGGCGGCCAGCCGCAAGCCCGCCTCGGCCGTGTCAGGCTGCGCCAGGCTCCACGCCAGCGCCGCCTGGAGGTCCTCGCGCTCGGTGGCAAGCCGCGCGAGCCACGTCATCTGGGCCGGGCCTCGGAGGAGCGGCTCCGCGCGCTCCGCGAGATCGAGGTAGTAGGCCAGGTGCGCCCGCCGCATGGCCTCCGCCTCGCCGGAGTCGAAGAGCTTCAGCTGGGCGTAGTGCCGGATGGTGTCGAGGAGGCGGTAGGGGGGATGGCCCTCCGCGGGGTCGAACACGACCAGCGACCGCTCCACCAGGCGCGTCAGCAGATCGGCGACGTCCGGCCCGGACAGTCCCGCGCCGGCCGAGATCCGCTCGAGCGCATGGAGCGTGAACCCGCCGGCGAACACCGAGAGCCGGCGGAGCAGGATGCGCTCCGGGTCGGAGAGCAGCTGGTAGCTCCAGTCGAGCACGCCACGGAGCGTCTGGTGCCGCGGCAGCGCCGTCCGGCTCCCTCCCGTGAGCAGCCGGAACCGGTCGTCGAGCCGGGCGGCGATCTGGTCCACGGCCATCGCCCGGGCCCGGGCCGCGGCCAGCTCGATCGCCAGCGGAATGCCGTCGAGGCGCCGGCAGATCTCCTGCACGGCCACGGCGTTGCGCTCCGTGACGCGAAACTCCGGATGGACGCCGGCGGCCCGCTCGGCGAAGAGCTGGACCGCCTCGAACCGCAGCAGCTCGTCCGGGGGGGCCGCGCCCCGGGGCGCGGGCACGGCCAGCGGCGGGACCACCTGCAGGGCCTCGCCGGACAGGCCGAGCCCCTCGCGGCTCGTGGCCAGGATGCGGAGACCGGGGCATTCGCGCAGGAGCTGCTCGGCGAGCGCCGCGGCGGCCTCGAGCAAGTGCTCGCAGTTGTCCAGCACCAGGAGGAGGCTCTTGGGGCGCAGATAGTCCATGAGCGCGTCAAACAGCGCGTGACCCGGCTGCTCGCGCACGTCCACCACCGTCGCGACCGCGTGCGCCACGCGATCGGGATCGCTCAGTCGGGCCAGGTCGACCAGCCAGACGCCGTCATCGAAGCTTGCAAGGAGCTCCGTCGCGACCCGCACGGCCAGGCGGGTCTTTCCCACGCCACCCGCCCCGGTCAAGGTCACCAGCGGAGAGGCGGCGAGCGCGGCCGTGACCTTCTCTACCTCCCGTTGGCGGCCGATGAAACTGGTCAGCTGCCGGGGCAGATTCGTGCGGGGCGGCCCCGGCGCGTTGGGCCCGGATGTCGCGTCGCGCGCCTTCGGGGTCGCTCCCGCAGCCGGGGTGAGTCCATGCCGGGCGATCCGGTACCGAAGCGTGCCGCGCGCGAGTCCGAGACGCGCCGCTGCACGGGAGATGCTCCAGTCGCTCTCGGTCAACGCGCGCAGCAGGCGCTCCCGCTCCGCCGCGTCGAGCGTCTCACGGTGCGAGCCCGGCCCCTCGCCCGCGCGCCCCCGCGCCGCCCCCCCGTCCTCGACCGTCGACCGGTCCGTCAGATCCTGCATCTCCGGCGTCACTCGCCCCCGTCCGTCAGGATCGGCGCCCGCGCCCTCGCGTTCACCGGCTCGCGCGCGTTCTCCGCCACCGGGACGCGTGCAAGGCTTGCACCGCCTCGAGCGGGAGTGGCGCCGATTCTAGCCCGGGCGGCGAGTCTTGACCATCCGGCGGCCCTCGGCGGCGCGCCGGAGATCCGTCTAACACGGCGATTTCATTGATGTGCACGTGGCACACCCGTCGCCTCGTCCTGGGCGTGATCCAGTCAGCGCTGCGGCGCGGCGCGGTCCCGTTCGGAAGCCGGGCGGCCGGGGCCGCGCGTCCACGCATCGTGGTGCGCACCCCGGAGCGCCTGTCCGGCGGCGATGCGGTGGTGGTGATGCCACCGGAGAGCGGTCCGGCCGGCCAATCTTCGCCGCTGGCGGCCACCCGGCGCGGGCCGGCCACCCGCGCAAGCATCGGATTTCGCGGCACTGGCCATTGGCACGGCGCTTGCCCCGCGTACCGGCGTCGCGACGCCGTCGCGACCAACCCGAAGAGGAGGACCGGCATGGCGCTTCGACTGGGCGACCTCGCACCGGACTTCACGGCGGAGACCACGCAGGGGCCGATCCGGTTTCACGAGTGGCTCGGCGAGCGCTGGGGCGTCCTGTTCTCGCACCCGAGGGACTTCACCCCCGTCTGCACCACCGAGCTCGGAGAGGCCGCGCGTCTCAAGCGGGAGTTCGAGCGGCGCAACGTCCGGATCATCGGGCTCAGCGTCGATCCGCTCGACGCCCATCACCGGTGGGCCGAGGACATCCGGGAAACCCAGGGCCAGGACCTCAACTTCCCGGTGATCGCCGACGGGAAGCGCGCGGTCTCGAGTCTCTACGACATGCTCCATCCGAACGCGAGCGACACCTTCACCGTCCGCTCCATGTTCGTCATCGACCCGAAGAAGCGGGTGCGGCTGACGATCACGTATCCGGCCAGCACGGGCCGCAACTTCGACGAGGTCCTGCGCGTCATCGACTCGCTCCAGCTCACCGACAGGCACGGAGTGGCGACGCCGGTGAACTGGCGGCCGGGCGAGAACGTGATCATCGTCCCCTCGATGTCGGACGAGGACGCCCGGCGCCGGTTCCCGGGCGGCTTCAAGACCCTCAAGCCGTACCTGCGCGTCGTCGCGCAGCCGATGTGAGGAGCCGGGAGGCCGGGCCCCGGCGTCGCGGCAGAGTCGTGGCTTCACGTCCTGACAACCATTCACCAGCCGGAGGCGATTCATGGCACTGAGAATCAACAGCGAGGCGCCCAACTTCACCGCCGAGACCACCCAGGGCCCGATCGATTTCCACCAGTGGATCGGCGACGGCTGGGCGATCCTCTTCTCGCACCCGAAGGACTTCACGCCGGTCTGCACGACCGAGCTCGGCTACATGGCCGGACTTCGGCCCCAGTTCGAGAAGCGCCACTGCAAGATCATCGGGCTCAGCGTCGACCCCGTCGCCGACCACCGGCGATGGGCCAAGGACATCGAGGAGACCCAGGGCCACGCCGTGACCTACCCGATGATCGGCGACCCCGAGCTCCACGTGGCCAAGGCCTACGACATGCTGCCCGAGGCGGCCGGAACCACGGCCCAGGGCCGCACCGCCGCCGACAACGCGACGGTCCGGTCGGTGTTCGTCATCGGGCCGGACAAGAAGGTCAAGGCGATGCTCACCTATCCGATGAGCACGGGCCGCAACTTCGACGAGGTGCTGCGGCTGCTCGACTCCTGCCAGCTGACCGCGAAGCACAAGGTGGCGACGCCGGTCAACTGGAAGCAGGGCGACGACGTGATCATCGTGCCCGCGGTCTCCGACGCCGAGGCCAAGGAGCGGTACCCGGGGGGCTGGAAGTCGCCGAAGCCCTACATCCGCGTCGTCCCACAACCGAAGTGAGAAAGGGGGAGCCGGCCATGGAGCACATCTCGAGACGATCGCTCCTGGGCGCCGCGGGGGCGGGGCTCGGCGCGCTCGTGGCCGGCTCTCTGACCGGCTGCGCGGCGACCGTGAAGGGCGACCTCGCGCCCCGCTCGGGCCGGCGGGTCGTGGTGGTCGGCGGCGGCTGGGGTGGCGCGACCGCCGCGAAGTACGTCCGCCTCGGGGACCCGACGATCGAGGTCATCCTGCTGGAACCGAGCCGGCAGTTCGTGTCCTGCCCGTTCTCGAACCTCGTCCTGAGCGGCGTCGAGTCGATCGACGCCCTGACGTTCGGCTACGACCGGCTCCGGGCTCATGGAGTCCGGATCCGGCACGAAGCCGCCACGGCCATCGAGCCCGACCGGAAGCGCGTCCGGATCGGGGAGGGATACCTCGAGTACGACCGGCTGATTGTCGCTCCGGGCATCGACTTCCTGTGGGATCAGGTGGACGGGATCGCGGGCGCCGAGGACCGGGTGCTCCACGCCTGGAAGGCGGGGCCCCAGACCGTCGAGCTCGCCCGCCAGCTCCAGGCCATGCCCGACGGCGGGGTCGCCCTCATGACCGTGCCCCCGATGGCCTACCGTTGCCCGCCCGGACCGTACGAGCGGGCGTGCCAGATCGCGTGGTTCCTCAAGACACGGAAGCCACGGGCCAAGCTGGTCGTTCTCGACGGCAACAACGACGTGGTGTCCAAGCCCGGCCTCTTCAAGGCGGCCTTCCGCGGCTATCCGAACCTCGAATACCGGCCGACCAGCAAGCTGGAGAAGGTCGACCTCGGGACACGGGAGGTCACGCCGACGGTCGGCGACCGCGTCCGGTACGACGTGCTCAACCTGATCCCGCCCCAGCGGGCGGGCGCCATCGCCGTCCAGGCGGACCTGGTGAACGCCGACCGCCGCTGGTGCGAGGTCGACCACGTGACCTACGAGTCGCTGAAGCACCCGGGGATCCACGTCATCGGCGACGCGACGACGGGGCTGCCCGTCCCGAAGTCGGGCAACATCGCGAACGCCATGGGGAAGATCTGCGCCACCGCCGTCGTCCACCTGCTCGGCGGGAAGGAGCCGCCGGTCCTCGCGCCAGGCAACACTTGCTACAGCTGGGTCAGCGACACGGAGGCGATCGCCGTGGTGAACGCGTACCGGATCGACAACGGCAAGGTGGTCCAGATCGAGCAGAAGCTGACGCCGCGCCCGAGCGCGGCCGTCGCGCAGAACTCGATCGGCTGGCGCGCCAGCATCTGGGCCGACGTGCTGGGCTGACGGGCGGAAGCGCTCGAGGAGGTGACGCCGATGCGACGGATTCTCCTGATGATGGTCGTGGGCCTGGGTCTCCTGGGCGCCGATGGGATGGCGGGACAGACGATGGGAGGCTCGCCGGCGGCGCCAGCGGCGATGGTCTGCAGCGCCTGTCACGGCCAGGCGGGCCAGAGCCCGTCCGACACCATGCCCATCCTGGCCGGCATGTCGCCGGCCTACTTCAAGAAGGCGATCGCCGACTACGCGGCGGGACGTCGGCCGTCCCCGGAGATGGAGCCCTACGCAAAGATGACGACCCACTTCGGGGTGGACGGCATCGCGGCGTACTTCGCCGCGCAGCCGCGCCGGGCCACGCCGGTCAAGGCCGACGCCGCCGCCGCGGGGCGGGGCAAGGCGGCCGCCGCCCAGTGCGCGGAGTGTCATGGCGCTCAGGGCCGGGGGGACCCGGCGAAGCTCGGCCCCGCCCTGGCCGGCCAGCCACCGGGATACCTGAAGAACCAGATGCTCCTCTTCAAGCACGACCAGCGGAGTCCCGGGGACCCCGCGCTGAAGGCTCAGAAGGCGCTCATGCAGACGATCCCGGATGACACGCTCGCCGACCTCGCGGCATACTATTCGAGCGTCCGGTAGACGGTCCGGCGGGCCGGTGAGATGAAGGTCCTGATCAAGAGCGCCTGGGGGTCCGACGATCCGACGAAGGCCGCCTTCCCGTTCCTGCACGGCAACGCCTTCGCCGAGGCCGGGCACGAGGTGCAGATCTTCCTGCTCGGGGAAGCCGTCTCCCTGATGCGCACGCCGGTGGCGTCCGCGGTGGTGCCTGTGGGGTGGCCCCCGCTGGCCGAGATCCTGAGCCGGACCTGCTCGCTGAAGATCCCGATTCACGTCTGAACCGCGTGCTCCAGGGCCCGTGGGGTCCTCGACACGGATCTCGCCGGGAAGAACGCGACCTTCGCGATCCCGCCGACCCTCGTCGCCCTGACCGAGTGGTCCGACAGGATCCTGAGTGAGTGACGGCGGCGCCGCGCCCGGTGCGGCCCCGACGCTCGTCGACGCCCGGGACGCCGCGCACGCGGCTCCGGCCGCCCGGGACGCGCCGCGCCGGAACGTCCTGCTCCTCGCCCTGTGTCAGGCGGCGTTCATGAGCTCGGTGTCGCTGGTGGCGACCGTCGGGAGCCTGGCCGGGCATGCGCTCGCCAGCGACAAGGCGCTGGCCACGCTCCCGGCAACCGCGGTGGTCGTCGGCACCGCCCTCGGCACGATCCCGGCCTCGCTCCTCATGCGGCGGGCCGGCCGCCGGCTCGGGTTCATCGCGGGGACCGGGTTCGCCATCGCCGGGGGCCTCGTCGCGGCGGCGGCGATCGGGATGGCGAGCTTCTGGCTCCTGGCCCTCGGCAGCGCCCTCGTCGGCACGTCCTCGGCGTTCGGGCAGCTGTACCGCTTCGCAGCGGCCGAGGCCGTCCCCTCGGCGGCGCGGAGCCGGGCCATCTCCCTCGTGCTGGCCGGCGGCCTGCTGGCGAGCTTCGTCGGGCCGCAGCTGGCGCGCCTGACGTCCGACCTCCTCGCGACGAGGTTCGTCGCGTCCTTCCTCGCCGTGCCGGTGCTCGCCCTTGTCAGCATCCCCCTCCTGCTCGGGCTTCGGCTCCCGGCGGTGGTCTCGGACCATGCAGCGGGGCCGACGCGCCCTCTCCGGGCGATCGTGCGGCAGCCGACCTTCCTCGCGGCGGTCGTCAGCCAGATGGCCGGGTACGGAGCGATGAATCTGCTCATGACGGGCACGCCACTCGCGATGACCGCGCACCACGGACACGCACTGGGGGACGCGGTGTTCGTGATCCAGTGGCACATGGTGGGAATGTTCCTCCCGGGTTTCTTCACCGGGACGCTGATCCAGCGGATCGGCGAGCGGGCAACGATCCTGCTCGGCATCGCGCTGAACGGCGCGAGCCTCGCCGTCGCCTTCGCGGGCGTGGGGGTCTGGCACTTCTGGCTGGCCTTGGTCCTCCTCGGCGTGGGCTGGAACCTCATGTTCGTCGGCGGGTCCACCCTGGTGACGCGGACGTACGCCAGCGCGGAGCGCGCGAAGGCCCAGGCGGCGAACGACTTCCTCATCTGGGCGACGGTGGCGGCGACGTCGCTCTCCTCGGGACAGCTCCTGCACCGCCACGGCTGGCACGCCGTCGTCACGACCACCCTGCCGCTCCTCGGGCTGGCCGCAGCCGCGCTGCTGGCGGGCTCCGGGGTATCATGGCCCAGGATGTTCACCGGACGAGGCGCGGTCTCGCATCCCGACCGCTCCGGAGGACCGCGATGATCTTCACGCAGTACTACCTCGGCTGTCTGTCGCAGGCGTCGTACCTGATCGGTGACGAGAGCACCGGGACGGCGGTCGTCGTCGATCCGCGGCGCGACGTGGACGAGTACCTGGCGGACGCGTCGGCCCGCGGGCTCAGGATCGAGCACGTGATCCTGACGCACTTCCACGCCGACTTCGTCGCCGGCCACCTCGAGCTGCGCGACCGCGTGGGCGCCCGCATCCATCTGGGCGCACGGGCGCAGGCCGACTACGCCTTTTCGCCGCTCCGCGACGGCGACGTGCTGGAGCTCGGGCGAGTCAGGCTGAAGGCGCTGGAGACCCCGGGCCACACGCCGGAGGCCATCTCGATCCTCCTCTACGACCTGTCGGTGAGCGACCGCGAGCCCCACGCCGTGCTGACCGGGGACACGCTCTTCATCGGCGACGTCGGGCGGCCGGACCTCATGGCGTCGGTGGGGCTCAGCGCCGCCGAGCTCGCGGGGATGCTGTACGACTCCATTCACCAGAAGCTCCTGGCGCTCCCCGACTCGACGCTCGTCTATCCCGGGCACGGAGCGGGGTCCGCGTGCGGGAAGCACCTGAGCCAGGAGCGCGTGTCCACCATCGGCGTGCAGCGGCAGCACAACCACGCGCTCCAGCCGATGTCCAAGTCCCGGTTCGTCGAGACGATCACGGCGGAGCTCCCGCCGGCACCGGCCTACTTCGCCCATGACGCCGAGCTCAACCGCCGCGAGCGGCCGACGCTCGACACCGTCCTCGCTCGCGAGCTGCGCGAGCTCCGGCTGGACGCGGTGCTCGCGGCCCGCTGCGACGGGGCGCAGATCCTCGACGCGCGGGACCCCGCCGATTTCGCGGCGGGCCATCTCGCCGGCAGCGTCAACGTCGGCCTCGGAGGCCGATTCGCCGAGTGGGCCGGGATCCTGCTGTCGCCGACGCGGCCGATCGTGCTGGTGACGGCGCCCGGCCTGGAGAACGAGGCGGCCGTCCGGCTGGGGCGTGTCGGGTTCGACACCGTCCTGGGCTATCTGGACGGGGGCATCGCGACGGCCAAGGACCGCCCCGACGTCGTGCGGCGCGTGGAGCGGGTGACGGCGGCGGCGCTCCGGGAGATCCTCGAGACCGAGCACCTGCCGATCGTCGACGTCCGAACCGAGACGGAATGGCGGAACGACGCGATCCCGGGCAGCATCAACGTGCCGCTGCACGAGCTCCGGGGACGCCTCGCCGACGTGCCCGCCATGCCGCGGATCGTCGTCCACTGCCAGACCGGCCTCCGCTCGTCCACCGCCGCGAGCCTGCTCGAGCAGGCCGGGCGCACGGGCGTGGTCGATCTCGTGGGGGGAATCGTCGCCTGGAAGCTCGCCACCGAGCAGGCGACCGCCGCCGCGAGCCCGCCCGACCCGTCGCGCTGAGCGACGGAGGATCCCCGCCCGGCCCGCCGGCCGGGGCCGGCGGTCAGCCGCCCAGCTCCGCCTCCAGATCCAGGCGCCAGCGGTCCCGGGCCGCCAGCACCCGCACCCCCGTGTCGCGCGAGAGCGTCTCCGCCAGATCCCAGGGCCGCGCCCGCAGCATGGTCAGCCCGAAGTGCGTGATGACGGCCAAGCGCGGGCGCATCGCGGAGATGAGCCGGTGCGCGTCGGGCATCGCCAGATGGATCTCGTCCCGCGGCTCGCGGTACACGACGTTGAGGATCAGAAGATCCGCGCGCAGCGCCGTCTCGATCTCCGGCACGTACCCCGTGCAGGCGACGAGCGCCACGCTGAAGCGACGCCCGACGAAGCGGAGGCCGTAGGTCTCGACGGGGTGCTTCAACAGGATCGGGGTCTCGAGCACGGGCCCCCCGTCCCCGCCCAGCGGATAGCGGCCGCCCGGCGCCAGCATCTCGGTGGCCGCCGGGTAGCTCCGCACGTA
This sequence comes from uncultured Candidatus Rokubacteria bacterium, assembly GCA_963812945.1. Classification (GTDB taxonomy): domain Bacteria; phylum Methylomirabilota; class Methylomirabilia; order Rokubacteriales; family DASRDR01; genus DASRDR01. Next base: position 3,407,305 of record CAWEXD010000008.1, read on the forward strand.
CTTCAGGATCACCGGATCCTCGTCGTACGCGTCGCGGGGAGCGAGAACGACGCCGCGCTTCTTGGTTCCACCCTGCGTCATCGCCTCGATCATGGCGTTGACGTCCCCCGAATGGTCGAGGTGCTTGTGGGTGAGAACCACGGCGGCGAGGACGCCCGGATCGAGGTTGAGCGCGCGGCCGCGGGCATGGGCGAGCGCCCCGGGGCCCGGATCCACCGACACCCAGACCCCGTCGAGGCACACCCAGAGGCCTCCCGTCGCGCGAGCCTGGAACGCCGTGGTCATGCGTCCGCCGCCGGTGCCGACGAACACGACCTGGTCGGTGTCGAGGTGGGGGGGCGGCACGGAGGACGTGCCCGTCAGGGCGCGTGGATCTCGGACGCGGCGTGGAGGTCCGAGATCAACCCGCGCGCGGCCGGGGGGTCTTCGGAATCGGCCGCCGCGGCGATCGAGGCGTGGTCCGTCCCGACCGCCCGCTTCACCTGGTCCCGGAGCTTGCAGAAGGCGCAGACCTCGCCCGTCGTCGTCTGGCCGCACCGCACGCACTCCACGAGCGTGACGCTCTCGCCCTCCTGGAAGCGGCCGCGCGCCTTGTCGAGGAACCCCTGGAGGAAGGTCGCCTTCGAGCCGGGGGATGTGTGCTCGAGGCGATTGAGCAGCTCCTTGTGGGCGATCGACGTCGCGCCGCGCGAGAACGGGCATTCCTCCACGATGTAGTCGATGCCTCGCAGGAACGCGTAGGCGGCGGTCTCGCGCTCGCTCATCCGGAAGAGCGGCTTCACCCGGCGCACGAGCTTCGGGTGCGTGGCGGCCAGGACGGGCGACTGGCGTCCCAGCGAGGATTCGTCCCAGCGCAGCGTGGAGCCGAACAGCGTCGCGGCCTCGTCGTCGAGATTGTGCCCGGTCGCCACCACCGGGAACCCGCCCTCGAGCGCGGCGCGATTCATGATGTAGCGCTTCGAGAGCCCGCAGGCGGAGCAGGTCGGCCGCCGGGTCGCTTCCCTCACGGCGGGGATGGGCGCGCCCGCCGCCTCCGCCACCGCCACCACGCGCAGATCGAGCCCCCGCTCGGCGGCGAACGCCTCGCACCGGGCCTTCGAGGCGCGCGAGTAGTCGAAGATCCCGAGGTCGATGTAGAGTCCCGTGGCCTGGTAGCCGGCTCCGTGCAGCACGTCCCAGAGCGCCAGCGAGTCCTTCCCGCCCGAGACCGCCACCAGCACCGGCTCGTCGCGCGCGAGCATCCGCCACTTGCGGATCGTCTCCAGCACGTGGCGCTGGAAGAACTCGATGAAGTCGGGCCCGCAGAAGGCCGTGTTGTGGCGCCGGAGCTCCAGTGTCGCCCGGCCGCCGCACTTCCGGCACTTCACGGGCGCCCTCCCGAGATGACCGGGCGCAGCTCCACCTCGTCGTCCTCGGTCACGACCTCGTCGATCGTCAGGAGATCCCGGCCTCGGATGACCAGGACGGTGTCCGGGAGCACACCGAGCTCCGCCAGGAGCTCTCGCACTCGGCGGCGACCGTGAAGCTCGACCTCTCGTCCCTGGTTGCGCAGGATGACCTTCATTGAGGGACTCACTATACACCCGCCCTTCGACGGGCGGCCGGGGCGCCCGCGCACGCGCACCCACGACAGCGCGCGGCCCGCGGACTGGCACCGCGTTGCGCGCGCTCAGGCCGGCTGACCGAGTCCGAACCGGGCCCGGTGCAGATGGAGAACCTTGCCCGATATCGTCGTCTGCGGCGCGCGGCGCTCGACCGTGAGCAGACCGGCATCGCGCCAGACCTGCGTCATGATGGCGGCCGTTCCTCCCGCCGCGCCGAGGGCCGAGAAGAACGCCTCCGACGCCGCCCGGGGATCGACCGGCCCCACGCCCGGGTGGACGAAGAGCCGGAGCCGGGCGCGCCCGTCCGGCGCCTCGTCCTCCACGAGCTGGTAGTCTCCGGGGCTGCCGCCGAACCGCGCCGGGAGCGCCTCCTCGAGGACGCGCGCCACGTCCGCGTCGAGGAACGTCATCCCTTCCGCGGTCAGCTTCTCGAAGCTCCGGATCGCCCGGAGGCGGGTCGTCCAGCCGAGCCCGCCGAGCGGGCACCCGCAGGCGCGCGCGTCCAGCGTCCCCGTGTCGCCGAGCGACGCGTTCAGGAGCACGAGGGGCGCCGTCGCGCGGAGGGCCGATACGAGCAGCGCCCCGGGCGGAAGGACGGGGTGCGGCAGCGCGTCATCGGGCTGGATCACGGCGACCAGGTCGCTCACGACGTGGACGTCGTCGGATCCCTCGGGCCGGAGGCACCCTTCCCCCACGAGGCCCGCCTCGATCACGGCATAGCGCGGGAACACACGCATGCCCGCGCGGCGCATCACGGCGACGCGCGCGGTGGTGATGGGCTCGCCGCCGGTGATCACCTCGAACCCGTCGAGGCGGACGCCGGCCCGCAGCGCGGTCTCCGCGAGACGCAACATTGCGCTCGGATAGCCGAGGATCTCGGGCGTGTCGCCATCTCCGAGGACCTCCGCAAGCCAGCGGAGGACGGGCTGCGGGTCGTCGAGCGGCGCATGGGTCGGCGACGGCAGGCGAACGCCCGCGAGCCGGGCGGCCAGGCGCAGGACGCGGACGCTCGCTCGGTACCGCGCCCGGACCACCGGGCTTCGTGGATCCACCTGGGAGAACCAGCGCTCGGGCACGGCGCCGCGCGCGGCCACGTCCAGCAGATGCGCGATCGCTCCGCTGCCGGGCACCCCCCAGACGCCGAACCGCCGCCGGGCCGGTCCGCGAGCCGCCTGGGCAAGGCAGAGGTCCACCGCGCGGTCCCACACGTACGCGAGGTTCCAGCCGACGGGCGTGCCGGTAGTGCTGCGGCTCCCGCCGGAGTGGACCGGCAGATCACAGCCCGCGAGCGGGTTCCGCAGCTTCATGGGGTCGGCCTCGACCGTCGTGCCGCCGCGCCGGACCGGCTGCCGCCCCTTGAATTCCTCCACCGTGAGGTACACGCCCTCGGCCAGTAGAGCCTGGAGCGCCTCCTCGACGCCGTCCCGGCGGACCAGACGCTCGAGGTCCCCGTACTCGCAGCCGGCGTGACGCAGGAGCCGCACGTACGGGCTCTCTCTGCGCGCGTAGATTGCCTGCCGAACGAGGCCGAGGAAGGCCGCGTCGCGCGAGGCGAGCCGCCGCGCCAGCTCCCGTCTCGCCTCGTCGACCCCGACCGGCCGGCGCAGGTAGCGGGGCAGCCGCGCGAGGAGTCGCGCCGCCGAGCGAAGGTCCGTCAGGACGTCCGGCATGCGCAGGGGTCGGCTCTCAGTCCGCGTCGATCAGGGGCCCGCCCTCCACCCATCTTGGGGGGCGCCCGGCCCCTGCGGGCCCGCGAGCCCTATTGGGAGTTTCCCGAAAGGCTGTAGAGCTCCCGGATGAGGGGCGCGCGCTCGAGTCCGGCCCGCAGGTTGGGGTGCTGCAGTCGGGCCTTCATGGCCTCGACGATCGCCGCGCCGGCGCCGAACGCCTGCCGGGCGAAGTCGGCCTCCTTCCGGGCCGCGTGGAGGCGGCCGAGCGCCGCGTGACTCCGCCAGAGCTGGGGCGGGTTACCGATGGCCTGCGCCATGGCCACCGATCTCCGGAGCTCGTGCTCCGCCTCCGCCCACTGGCGGCGGGCGAGCGCGATCTCGCCCTGGAGCCGCCAGATGCGGACGAGGTACTTGCGCGCGTTGGTACGCGTCGCGATGTCCAGGCTCTCGCGGGCGTACTCGCCGGCCCGGGCCGCATCCCCTCGCGCGAGGGCCAGCTCGGCCTGGCTGATCCGGAGGTGCATGGCGTATCGCCACTTCATCCAGGGGTACGTGGCCGGGTCCTCGACGATGCGTCGCGCCTGCTCCAGGAACTCCCCGGCCAGCGTGAGGTCGCCCTTGTCCAGGAAGACGTCAGCCCGGTTGACCTCGCAGTAGGCCGTGATCTCCACCCCGACCGCATGCGGCCACTTGCGGGCCCGCTCGGCGGCCGCGTTGAACATCTCGATGGCGCGGTCGTAGTCGCCGCATTCGCTCAAAAGCCACGCCAGCGAGTTCTGGCAGCGTGGGATGGAGTTGACGTCACCGACCCGCTCGCCCAGGGCGAGACTCTCCTCGAACGCCGCCTGGCCCGCCTCGTAGTCGCCCTTGCCGGTGAGGACGACGCCCTGGGTCCAAAGGCCCCGGATGAGCGGGGCCAGCAAGCCGTGCTCGCGGGCGATCCGGAGCGCCTCGGCCGCGACGTCGGCCGCCTGGCCCCATTCCCCCTGCCAGCTGTGGAGGAACGAGGTGAGCTGAAGCGCGATTGAGAGGTTCGTCGTGTCGCCGGCGGCGGCCGCGTTCTCGACCGCCAGGGGCAGCGTCTCCTGCGCCTGCGGAAACCGCCCCGCCAGCGCGTGAATGTATCCGGTGGTCAGGTAGCCGCTGCCGAGTGGCGCCGCGGCGCCTGCCGCCCGGGCGGCCGCAACGGCCTGGCCCGCGTAGTCCAGCGCGCCGTCGAGGTCCTGGGCCCACAGCGTGGCAAAGCCGATCGAGGCCAGGGCGCTCGCCTCGGCCACCTTATCACCCGCCTCCCGGGCCAGCGCCAGGACCCGCTGCCCTTCCGCCTGGGCGTGGGCGAACTCGCCCAGGACGAAGTGCTGGGCGGCCTTCGCGCGATGCATCGCCAGGCGGCGCTCGACGGGAACTTCGGCGCCCAGGTGCGCCGCCGCCTCCAGCGCTTGGCCGTACAGCGAGACCGCCTCGCGAACGGCAAAGGCGCGTGTCGCCTTCTCCGCGGCCTTGGCGAGATACTCCATGGCCCGGCTCCACTCCTCGGCCCGTGAGAAGTGGTGGGCGAGCACCTCGTAGTGGTCGGACAGGCGGTCGACGTACAGCTCCTCGATGGCGTGGCCGATGAGCCGGTGCAGCTCCCGGCGGCGTTGCATCAGGAGCGAGTTGTACGCGACCTCGTGCGTGAGCGCGTGGTTGAACATGTACGCCAGCTCGGGAAACAAGGCCTTCTCGTAGATCAGCTCGAGCGCCTTCAGCTCCTGCAGGAAGTCCTCGGTGCGCTCACGGATCTCGGCGATGCGGTCGAGCAGGCGGCGAGTGAACTCGCGGCCGATGACGGACGCCAGCTGGAGCGTCTTCTTCGGCGCCTCTTCCAGCCGGTCGATCCGGGCCATGATCACGTCCTGGATCGTGTCGGGAATGACCACCTGGTCGAGCCGACGAGTCAGTACCCAGTCGTCGCCTGTCCGGCGAAGCATTCCCACCTCCTGGAGGGACTTGATGACCTCCTCCATGAAGAAGGGATTGCCCTCGGCCTTGCCGAGGATGAGCGGGGGCAAGCCCTCGGGGAGGCGGCTCGTCGCCAGAACGCCCCTGGCCATCTCGGCGCTGGCCTCGGGCGGCAGCGCGCTGAGCGCGATGCGCGTATGGTACGTGCGGTCGCCGAGGGTGTGCTGGTATCCCGGCCGGTGGGTGAGGATCAGGAGGATCCGGTGGCCGGGGACGCTGTCGGCGGTGAAGGGCAAGCTCCCCTCGCTGGCCTGATCCATCCAGTGGAGATCCTCGTAGACCATGACCTGCGGCCGGAGCTCGGAGGCGCGAACGAGCAGCCGGCGGAGCGCGTCGAAGATCTCGGCGCGACGCCGGCGGGGGTCGAGCGCGGCGACCGTCGCGTCCCCGGGGTCGATCCCCAGCAGGGACCGCAGGTACGGGACCAGTGGGCGGAGGTCCTCGCCGAGCGACAGGACGCTCCGCTCCACCTTCCGGGCGATCACTTCCTCGCTGTCGACTTCCTCGACCCGGAAGGTGCGCTTGAGCAGGTCGATGACAGGGTGGAAGGCGATGGAGCGGCCGAAGGACACGCAGTGGCCTTCCATCCAGGTGACCTCGTCACCCAGGCGCTGGCGGAACTCGTGGAGGAGCCGTGACTTGCCGATCCCGGCCTCGCCCACCAGGAACACAACCTGCCCCGCGCCGGCCTTGGCCTGGTCGAAGAGCTCGGTCAGCGTCCGCAGCTCCCGCTCCCGGCCGACGTAGGGTGTCAGCCCGCGCTCGGCCGTCACCTCCAGGCGGGTCCGGGCCTGGCGCGCCGACAGCACCTCCCAGACGCCGACCGGCTCGGCTTTGCCCTTGAGGGCCCGCTCCCCCAGGAAGCGGGTGTGAAAGTAATCCTCGACGAGGCGGTGCGTGGCCTCCGAGACGATGATCTGACCGCGATCGGCGACCTGCTGCAGGCGAGCCGCCACGTTGGTGGTGTCACCGACCGCCGTGTAGTCCATGCGGAGGTCGCTGCCGATCGAGCCCACGACCACCAGGCCGCTGTTCAGACCCTGGCGGACCTGGAAGGTCGTGGCGCGCGTGCGCTGCAGGCCTTCCTGGTAGTCCTCGAGGGCTCGGCGGATGCCGAGGGCGGCGTGCACCGCGCGCTGGGCGTGGTCCTCGTGGGCGATGGGGGCGCCGAAGAGCGCCATGATCCCGTCACCCAGGAACTGGTTGACGGTGCCCTCATAGCGGTGGACCTCGTCCAGCATCAGCTCGAGCGCGCGGCTCATGAGCCGATGGACATCCTCGGGATCGAGACCCTCGGAGAGCGACGTGAACCCCGACACATCGACGAACAGGACCGTGACCTGCTTTCGCTCGCCTTCCAGCGCGCTCCGCGACGTGAGGATCTTGTCGGCCAGGTGCTTGGGCGTGTAGGCCCGGGGGGACGCGAACTCGGGAGCCGCCTCTGCGCGCCCCAGCTGGACGCCGCAGCCGTGGCAGAACTTGTTCGCCGGCGGGTTCGCCGCCTGACAGGCCGGGCACAGCGTCTCGAGGCGGGTCCCGCACTCCCCGCAGAACTTCACCCCGGTCGGGTTGGCGTGGCGGCATCGCGGGCACGGGAACCGATCTTCCGGCATGTGTTGTCTCTCGTGACGCGGATCGTTCCGGATGGCGGGACTCTACAATGCCCCCCGCATCGCGTCAACGAAGCACCACGACGGATCGCGGAGAGGCGCGGCGGGCTCCGGCAGCCCGAGCCGCGCCGTCGATCAGGCCGTCGGGGATGAGGCGCGATCGTCGAGGCGCACGACGCGGCGGGCCTTCAGCTCGTAGCGCGGGAGGGTCCGGGCGGGCACGGCGGCCACCTCGACGCGGATCCCGAGGTCGCGGCGGACCGCCTCGGCGACCCGGTCGACCGTGCCTCGCACGCTCTCGGCCGGCTCCGCGCTCCCGTCGATCTCCAGCACGAGCCGCACCTCGTCGAGCGCTCCGCGGCGAAACACCTCGATCTGGAACTCGTCCACGACGGCGAAGCGGCGCACGATCCCCTCGAGCGCGGACGGGAACACGTTGACGCCGCGCACGACCAGCATGTCGTCGACCCGGCCGAGGATGCCACCCTCGAGACGCGCGAACGTGCGGCCGCAGGCGCAGACGCCGGTGGCCAGCCGTACTCTGTCTCCCGAACGGTACCGGAGGACGGGCGCGCCCCACCGGCCGAGGTTCGTGAGCGTCAGCTCGCCGACCTCGCCGGGCGCGACGGGCCGGCCGCTCTCGGGCTCCAGCACCTCGACGACGAACTCCAGCTCGTTGACGTGGAGGCCCGCCTGCGCCGCGCACTCGAACCCGTAGGCGCCCACTTCGGTCATCCCCGCGTGGTCGTACGTCCGCGCCCCCCAGAGCGACTGGAGGCGCTGTCGCATGGCCGGGATGCCGGCCCCCGGCTCCCCCGCGTGGACCGTCGTCCGGACACCGAGGGCCGCCGGGTCGATACCTTGGCCCCGGGCGACCTCGGCGAGGTGGAGCGCGTACGACGGCGTGCAGACGAGGGCGGTGGCCCCGAGCTCCTGGATCGCGTGGAGCCGGGTCGCCGAGTCCTGACCGCCGCCTGGAATCGCCATCGCCCCGATCGTCCGCGCCCCCTCCAGCCCCGCCCAGAAACCGACGAAGAGCCCGAAGGAGAACGGAAAGAAGAGCCGGTCGCCGGGCCCGAGCCCCGCCGCCCGGAACACGAAGGCCCAGCAGCGGGCCCACCAAATCCACGACGCCTCGGTCTCGAGCCACCGGATCGGCCGCCCCGTCGTGCCCGAGGTCTGGAAGACGCGCACGTAGCGCTCGAGCGGGTACGTCAGGTTGGTCCCGAACGGCGGGCGGGCGCCCTGGTCCTGGACCAGGTCCGCCTTGGTCAACCTCGGGAGGCGGGCGAAGTCCGGCCACGAGGCCAGGTCGCGCGGGTCCCGTAGGCCAGCCGACTGGAGACGCGCCCGCCAGAATGCATTCGAGCTCCAGACGTCACCCAGCCCCGCCGCGAGCCGCTGCCACTGCCAGTCCCGGAGGGCCTCGGGCGGTGCCGTCTCGCGCGCGCGGTCGAGAAACGGGACGTCGGCCTCCGCATCCGGGCGCATCATGCGGCGACCCCTCGGGGGACGCTCCTCACGGCCCACCTACGGTAAGGACAGCGCGCCCGTCAGCACGATGACCGCCTGGCCGCCCACGCGGACCCGCGTGGCACGACCGGAGACGCCGTGCACCTCGACGGTCAGCCGTCCGGGTCGGCCGTGGAAGTCGCCCTGCTCGGCCCGGAACCGGGCCATCCCGCTGTCGGCCGGGAGGATACCCGTCTCCCACAGCCACACGCCGATCGCGGCGTGCGAGGACCCGGTCGCGGGGTCCTCCGGGATCCCGAGGTGCGGAATGAAGTTGCGGCTGTGCGTGAGCGCGCCCGGCTCCCGTGTCGCGCGCGCCGTGAGGACAACCGCCCGGACCCCGCGCTCCCGCGCGAGCCGCCCGACGGCCGCCAGGTCGGGTACCAGCGCCCGGAGGGCTTCGAGCCCGGCGACCGGGATCAGGAGGTCCTGCTCCGACGTGCGGGCGGGCGGCGCCCACCCCGCGACGTCCCCCGCGGGCAGCCCGAGCGCTTCCAGGAACGGCGCGAGATCGCCCCGCTCCGGCGCCCAGCGCGGACAGTCCGGCTCGAACCAGGCGATCCGCGACGCTCCGGATCCCTCGAGGCTGATCATGAGGCGGTGACGCGGGCTCTGGAAGGCGAGCCGGCCGTCGGCCGCCGCGCCGCGCGCCGCCAGGACGTGGGCCGCCGCCACCGTGCCGTGACCGCAGAGGGTCAGCTCGTCTCCGGCCGGCGAGAACCAGCGCAGCCCGCGATCCTCGCCGGCCGGGGCCGGCCGGACGAACGCGGTCGCCGGTCGCGCCATCTCCCTGGCGACCGCCCGCATCGCGGCATCGTCGAGCCCCGTCGCGTCGGGCACCACGGCCGCGGGGTTGCCCGCGAAGGGAGTGGACGTGAAGGCGTCGACGAGGACGACCTCGATCGACTGAGGGCTCACGCGTCCTTGCCCGTGATCACCCAGAGGGTCCGCGCCCGGCCCGACCCCACGTTCTCCCACGTGTGCGGGACGCCGCCGTCCAGATGCGCCGAGTCGCCTGCACCGAGGAGGTGGCGCTCGCCGTTGTACTGGAGCGCGACCTTCCCCTCGAGGACGTACATGAGCTTCATCTGCCCCGGCTCGATCAGGACCCGCTCCGGCGGCACGCTCGCCCCCCGCCGGCCGAGCGTCGAGACCACGGCGCGCACCTTGCCGCGGAAGAGGCCGGCCGCGAGGACCTCCCAGCGCTCGGTCGAGCCGTCGAAGCTGACGACGGCGTAGTCCTTACGGCGACCGAGGTGCAGCTGGCCGTTCGGAGCCTGGGCGAAAAATGCGCCGACGGGCACGCCGAGCGCGCCCGCCAGCCGTCCCAGCGTGTGAAGCGACGGCGAGAGCTTGTCGGACTCGATCTGGGAGACCAGGCTCGGCGTGAGTCCGGCGGTCTCCGCCAGCTTCTTCTGCCGGAGGCCGCGCTCCGTCCTGAGCTCCCGGATGCGCGCGCCCAGGGACACGGGTCAGCCCCGGACGTACTCGAAGTCGACCGGGTTCCCGTTGATGCCGCGCGCGGGCGGCGCGATCCAGCTGGCGAATTTCCCGCGCTCGACGACCGGCACCATCAAGCTCTGCACGAAGGCCTGGTCGGTCGCCGTCGGCAGCCAGTCCCCGTGGCGCGCGTCCCACTCCGCCTGGCCCATCACCCGCCCGTCGGGAGACACTCGCGTCTCCGCGAACGCGCCGATCGCCCGGTGAAAGCCCCGATGGGGCAGACGGAGCTCGAAGTCGATCCCGTGCTTCCGGATGATCTGGTTCCAACGGTCGACCCCGCGCTGGCAGTCCTGGACGTAGTCGTCCCGGAGTCGCTCGTTGAGCGACGTCAGCGCCGGCTCCTCCCGCGTCACGATGCGCTCGCCGTCGACCTGGGTCACCGGGTACGTCGCGCCCGCGAGCACGTGATCGTCCGTCTTCTTCCCCTCCTCGAAGCGTCCCTTGAGCCCGGCGGTGTAGAAGTTGGCCGCGTTGGTCGAGATCTCCCCGCCGAACAGGTCGATCGACACGGAGAAGTGGAAGTTCAAGTAGCGCTGGATCGTCGGGAGGTCGATGGCGCCGTGCTTCCGGACGTCGTCGGTGCGGTGGTCCCGCATGACCTCGCAGGTCCGCTGGACGACCCGGCCGAGCCCGGTCTCGCCGACGAACATGTGGTGCGCTTCCTCGGTGAGCATGAAGCGGCACGTGCGGGACAAGGGATCGAAGCCGCTCTCGGCCAGGCTCGCCAGCTGGTACTTGCCGTCCCGGTCGGTGAAGAAGGTGAACATGAAGAATGACAGCCAGTCGGGCGTCTTCTCGTTGAACGCCCCGAGGATGCGCGGCTTGTCCCGGTCTCCCGAGTGGCGCTGGAGCAGGGCTTCCGCCTCTTCCCGGCCATCCCGTCCGAAGTGCGCGTGGAGGAGGTAGACCATCGCCCAGAGATGCCGGCCTTCCTCCACGTTGACCTGGAAGAGGTTGCGGAGGTCGTAGAGCGACGGGCACGTCCGCCCGAGCTGGCGCTGCTGCTCCACCGACGCCGGCTCGGTGTCCCCCTGGGTGACGATCAGCCGGCGGAGGGTGCCGCGGTGCTCTCCCGGCACGTCCTGCCACACCGGCTGACCACGGTTGGCGCCGAAGCCAACCGTCCGGCCCGGCTCGGGCTCGGCCAGGAAGATCCCCCAGCGGTACTCGGGCATCCGCACGTGGTCGAAGTGGGCCCAGCCCTGCGCGTCCACGCTGGTCGCGGTGCGGAGATAGACGTCGCGGGCCTGGAAGCCCTCGGGCCCCATGTCGTTCCACCACTGGAGGAACCGCGGCTGCCACTCCTCGAGCGCCCGCAGGAGGCGCCGGTCCTCGTGGAGGCGGACGTTGTTGGGGATGCGCTCCTGGTAGTCGATGGGCATCAGGCCCTCCTCCGATCGAACTCCGGGCGCTGGCCCGTCCCGTAGACGCGGAGCGCCCCCCGCTCACCGACGGCGTTCGCCCGCTGGAAGATCCAGTTCTGCCACGCCGAGAGCCGCGCGAAGATCTTGCTCTCGACGGTCTCGGGCCCCGCGAAGCGGAGCGAGGCCTCCATGCCGGTCAGGGCGTCCGGGGAGAATGCGGCGCGCTCCTCGATCGCGATCCTGACCTCGTCGTCCCAGTCGATCTCGTCGGGCGTGAACGTGACGAGCCCGGCGTCGGCCGCGGCGCGCGCGTCCAGGTCCTCGCCGATCCGTCGCTTCAGCTCGTCGACCCGGCGGGGCTCGCCCAGGAACCGGCTCTCGAGCCGCGTGAGCCCGTTGACCATCGGGTACGCCCCGAAGCTCGGCTCCCCGAGCCGGACGGTCGCCGGCCGGCCCGTCGCCCCTTCCCGCATGCCCTCGAGCATGTAGGAGCGGTCGGCGGCGACCGCCAGCTCGAAGAGCGTGCCCGCGAAGCACGAGCCGGGCTCGATCAAGGCGAAGACCGAGCGCGAGGACACGTCCAGGCGCTTCAGGACCCTCCGCCAGAAGAGCCGGATCTCGCGCGCGAGCCAGTCCGCCTGGTGCTCGGCCAGGAGCCGATCGTACGCCGTCACCCCATCCGCGCTCCCCGTCGTGCGGAACACCCAGAGCCCGACCTGCTCCTCGTTGGTGCGCAGATGGAGGATCACGTCGTCCAGCTCCCGAGCCAGCGCCAAGGGCCAGAAGTCGGCACCCTGGGCATGGAGGCCGGCGAGGTCAGCGGGCGGGACGGTAATCGGCGCCGCCGCGGTGATCTCGGCCACACCCCGCCCCCGGTCGACCGTGCACGTCAGGTGACCGTAGGCGACCCGGTCCCCGTCGATCGTGCGAGTGAGCGGCGTGAGCGCGATCCCGTGGGCCGACGCGGGCCGGTCGCTCCGCCGGGCGCTGTCGGCCGCGCGCTCGCGGGCGGCGTCGGCGAGGCGCGAGCGGGGAACGACCTCGTCCACCAGCCCCCACTCGACCGCCCGCCGGCCCTTGATCCCTTCCTCGAGCGTGCAGAACACGTCCGCCCGGTCCCGCCGGACGTGCCGCTTGTCGACGAGGCGGGTGAGCCCGCCCGTGCCCGGGAGCACGGCCAGGAGCGGCACCTCCGGGAGCGAGACGGACGTGTTGCCGTCATCGGCCATCACGATCCAGTCGGTCGCGAGCGCGAGCTCGTAGCCGCCCCCGGCGCACGGGCCGTTGACGACGGTGAGGTAGCGCTGGCCGGACCGGGCGCTCGCCTCCTCCATCGCGTTCCGCGTTTCGTTCGTGAACTTGCAGAAGTTCACCTTCCAGCCGTGGCCGGACTGGCTGAGCATCCGGATGTTGGCGCCCGCACAGAAGACCCGCTCCTTGAGCGAGGTGACCACGACGGCGCCCACCTCGGGATGCTCGAAGCGAAGCCGCTGGACCGCGTCCGCCAGCTCGATGTCGACGCCGAGGTCGTAGGAGTTGAGCTTCAGCTCGTAGCCCGGACGGAGCCCGCCGGTCTCCTGGACGTCCATCGCCAGCGTGGCCACCCGGCCGTCGATCCGGAGCTTCCAGTGCCGGTAGCGCGACGGGTCCGTCCGGAAGTCGACAGGGATCGGGGGGGTCGTCGCCTGGGTGGTCGCGGGCTCCGTCATGCCGTCCCCGTCAGTCGACCCGCGACTCGTCGCGGTACATGACCTTGTGGCGCGTCGTCTTGATCCACGCGTCGATGTCCGCGTCCGTCATGAAGGCCGCGGGATCGAAGCGGTCCCAGCTCATGATCTGCGCGAGCGACTTCTTCCAGCGCTTGTACGACGGCTTGGCCGGGGGCCCGAAGCACATGATGTCGATCACGTCGAGCGCGTCGGGCACGCCCAGGAGCGGCTTGACCTCGCGCTGGATCTCCTCCTGCCCGATCGCGGTGATCCACCACACCGCGTAGCCGAGCGCCGCGGCCGCGAGGTGGGCCGACATGGTCGAGGCAGCCACGCTCTGGAGGAGGATCCGCTCGGCGTTCTTCCGATAGAGGCGGTCGAGCGGGGAGTCGTCGTTCAGCACCGGAAACGCCCGGATGAAGCGGAAGTCGGCGACGATCACGATGAGGCCGGGGGCGGTCTTCACGCCGTTGTAGTTCGGCGTCGGGAACCCCATCCGGAGCTTCGCGCGATGCTGCTGCTCCGCCACGAACAGCTCGCCGATCCGGTGCTTCACGGCGGGATCGGTCACGACGACGTAGTGCCAGGGCTGGGCGTTCGCGCCCGACGGCGCATGGCGCGCCGCTTCGAGGATCATGTCGAAGTGCTCGCGGGGGACCTCATGCGGCGCGAAGGCCCGGTTGGTCATCCGCGCGCGCACCACCTCCATCAGGGCTTCGTAGCGCGCCACTTCACCGAAGGCTCCTCCGGAGACGTGAGCCGCGTCAGTGGGCTGTGGGCTCGCCATGATCCTCTCGTGCGCCGTCCACGCTATCCGGCCTCTTCCACGGCCCGCGCCGACATGCCGGAGGGCCAGAGTCCCTCGATCGGGAGCCCGGCCAGCTCCCGGAGCGCGCGCGCGACGTACACTCGCGTCATGCGCTTCCGATAGTGATAGACGAGATCGGTGTTGTCGAGCGGCTTCGCCGGCCGGGCGGCGGCGGCGGCGGCCCGCGCGATGACGTCCGGCTCGAGGCGCTGGCCGACCAGCGCGCGCGCGGCCTCGGGCACCTCGCGCGGCGTCGAGGCCACGGCCCCGAGGACGATCCGGGCGTCCCGGCACACGTCCCCTTCGAGCCGCACGGCGGCGGCGACGCCGAGCACGGGGAAGTCGAACGCTCCGCGCCGCCTGAGCTTCCAGTAGGTGGCGCGCCAGCCGTCGACCGGAGGCAGGCGGAGCTCGGTCAGGATCTCGTCGGGCGCCTTGCCGAGGTACTCGATGCCGTCGTCCCGGAAGAGGCCCGCGACCGGGATCCGCCGCGCCCCCGACGGTCCGACCAGCGTCGCCTCGGCGCCGAGCGCCCAGAGGACCGGCGCCGTGTCGGAGGAAGAGACCGCCCAGCACCGGGCGCTCCCCGGCGCCACCAGGCAGATGTCGCCGTCCTTCTTCATGCAGAACCCGATCGCCCGGCGCCACTCGTACGACTGGTTGTAGTAGTTGCAGCGCGTGTCGACGCAGACGTTGCCGCCGAGCGTCCCCATGTTGCGGAGCTGCGGGGTCGAGACCACGCCGGCCGCCCGCGCGAGGGCCGGGTATCGGGCCGCGATCTCGGGGTGCTCGGCGACGCGCGTGAGCGTGGCGCCCGCGCCGATCACCATACCGGCCTGGCCGCTCCCCTGGATCCCGGCCAGCTCCCGGATCCCGCGGAGGCCGACCAGGACCCGCGGCTCCATCTGGAGGCGCTTCATGTTGGGATAGAGATCGGTGCCGCCGGCGACCACCATGGCCTCGCGGCCGTGCTGGCCGAGGAGCCGGACCGCTTCGTCGATCCCCCGCGGCGCGAGGTAGGTGAAGGGCGGGAGGCGCATCATGGGTGAGCGCGCTCCTTCCCGTGGACCACGCCGGCGGCGCGCCCCTCGGGGTCGACCCAGGGCGGCGGCACGCGGATCGGATCCGGAAAGCTGACGTGGGGCAGCCGCTCGGGCCCGACGCGCGGCGCCTTCCCCTGGGCCTTCTGATCGAGCGCCTTCAGGATCTTCTCGGGGGTGATCGGCACCTCGTCGATCCGCACGCCGATCGCGTCGTAGACCGCGTTCGCGACGGCCGGGATCACCGGCAGCAAGGGCCCCTGGCCCGCCTCCTTGGCGCCGAACGGCCCCTCGGGGTCCCGCGTCTCGACCAGGAGGGTCGTGATCTCCGGCGTCTCGAGCGTCGTCGGGCTCTTGTACTCGAGCATCGAGGGGATCTTGTGGAGGCCGTGCGGGCGGAACGCCGACTCCTCCATGAGCGCTTCCCCGAGCCCCATGTAGATCGAGCCCTCGACCTGGCCCTCCACGAGCAGCGGGTTGATCGCCGTCCCTCCGTCGTGGGCGATCCACACGCGGTCCACCCGGATGTCGCCGGTCTCGGGATCGACCGTCAGCTCGACGGCGCAGGCCGAGTAGGAGTACGCGGGCGTCGGGCCGACGCCCGAGCCCTTGAACTTGGCGGCGCGCCGCGGGGGCGTGTACGAGCCGGCCGCGACGAGCGTCCCGTGCGCCGCTTCCGCCAGTCGCGCCGCCTCGTCGAAGGCGAGCCCGCGGGCGGGGTCGTCGCGCAGGAAGATTCGCCGGTCGCGCGCCTCGAGATCCTCGGGCGAGACCTCGAGCTTCTTCGCCGCCGCGGCGAGGAGCTGGTCGCGGAGCTTCTCCGCCGCCTCGCGGGCCGCGTTGCCGGTCATGAGGGTCACGCGCGAGGAGTAGGACCCGAGGTCTACCGGGGTGAGATCCGTGTCGGCGGTCACGACGCGCACGTCCTCGGGCCGGATGCCGAGGACCTCGGCAACGATGTACGCCAGGACGGAGTCGGACCCCTGCCCGATGTCGATCGACCCGCAGAACGCGGCGACGCCGCCCCCGCGGTCGATCTTCACGATGACGCCGGAGTGCGGCATGTCGTTCCAGTAGATCGGCAGCCCCGCCCCGGAGAGGTACGCGGAGGCGGCGAACCCGATGCCGCGGCCGGGGGGCAGCTTCCCGAACTTGTCCCGCCACCCCGACGCCTCGACGACGCGGTCGATGCACTCGGGGAGCCCGCATGTCGTCACGGTCAGGTGGTTCACCGTCTTTTCGTGCTCGGGCACGATGGCGCGCCGCCGCATCGCCACCGGGTCGAGGCGGAGCGCCTCGGCGATCTTGTCGAGGTGGACCTCGAGGGCGAACCGGGGCTGGGGCGTCCCGTGGCCGCGCTTCGGCCCGCAGGGCGGCTTGTTCGTGAAGACGCGGCACCCCTCGAACTTGTACCGGGCGATCCGGTAGGTCACGGTCTGGAGCGCGCCCGTGTAGAACGTTGACGCGACGCCGTAGGACCCGTACGCCCCCCCGTCGAGCCAGGTCCGGAAGTGGAGCGCCAGGATCTCCCCGTCCTTCCGGACCCCCGACCGGACCCACATGAGAACCGGGTGGCGGCCGCGGTGCGTGTAGAAGACCTCCTCGCGGGTGAGCGTCGTCTTGACCGGCCGGCCGGTCAGCTGAGCGAGTCGCGCCACGACCATCTCGTGACTGAACGGGTCGGACTTCCCGCCGAACCCGCCGCCGTTCGGCGTCGCGATGACCCGGATGTGACTCATCGGGATCCCGAGGACCTTCCCGAGCGCCCGGTGGACGTAGTGCGGCGTCTGGGTCGAGGACCAGAGCGTGAGCTTCCCGTCCGCCGTCCACTGGGCGACGGCCGCGTGCTGCTCCATCGGGAGATGCGTGTTCCCCTCGAAGAAGAACACGTCCTCGCGGACGAGGTCGGCCTCCCGGAACCCCTCCTCGACGTCGCCGAACTCGAGGGACACGAGCTTGTGGATGTTGTGGCCGTCCCCGTACTCGTGGATCCGGTGGGTGCCCTCGCGGAGCGCGGCCTCCATCGACATGAGCGAGTCGAGCGGCTCGTACTCGACGTCGATGAGCCGCGCGGCGGCCTCGGCGGTCTCCTCGTCCACCGCGGCGACGGCCGCCACGGGGTCGCCCACGAACCGCACCTTCTCGACGCAGAGGGGCTCCTCGTCCTGGGTCACCGGCATGATGCCGAATCGGACCGGGAGAAAGTCCCGCCCCGTGATCACCGCGTAGACGCCGGGCCGGGCCGCCGCCCGCGTCGTGTCGATTCGCCGGATGAGAGCGTGCGGATGCTGGGCGCGCAGGATCTTCGCGTACGCCATGCGCGGGAGGACGAGGTCGTCGGCGAAGCGCGTCTCGCCGGTCACCTTCGCCCAGGCGTCGACCTTGGGCAGGCGGTGGCCGACGACCGACAGCGGCGAGAGCGGCCGCTCGCGGGGGCTAGCCATCGGCGCCGCTCCGGCCGGCGCTCAGCCGGGCCATGCGGCCGGCGGCCAGCTCGACGGCGTCGAGGATCTTCGTGTAGCCGGTGCAGCGACAGAGATTCCCGGCGAGCGCCGCCCGGATCCGGTCGCGGTCCGGCCGCGGCGTGGCGTCCAGCAAGGCCTGGGCCGTCAGGAGGATCCCGGGCGTGCAGTACCCGCACTGGGCCGCGCCCAGCTCCGCGAAGGCCTGCTGGAGCGGGTGAAGCTCGGCGCCCTCGGCAAGGCCTTCCACGGTCCGGATGGCCGCGTCCTGGCACTCGACCGCGAGGACGAGGCACGAGAGGACCGGCTGGCCGTCGAGGAGCACCGTGCACGTGCCGCACTCGCCCAGCTCGCAGCCGTGCTTGGTCCCCGGAAGCCCGAGATCCTCGCGCAGGACCTCGAGGAGCGTCCGGTGGACCGGGGCCGCCACGTCCCGGCGCTCCCCGTTCACGGTCAAGGTCATGAGGCTCCGCATCGCGCGCCCCCGGGATCTGGGTATTCAGGGCTGATGAAGCTTGATTAATGAATACTGAACTTCCCCGGGGGCTGTCAACCCTGGCAAAGGGGTCGACCGGACGGGACCGTCTGCCCGCGGAAAGGCAGACGGCTGACGCCGTAGCAGGGGCGAGCGACCGCGCTGACGCGAGACCGGGGCTAGTCGCGAATTGAGCGAACGGGAAGCTGGCGGCGGCCAGTCTGGAGGCCGTGGCCGCAAGCGGGCTCACGCCCAATAGCCGGGCGTCTGTCGCCCCCGCGAGCGAGCATCTCGGGGTGGTCGGCGCAGGCGCGGGGCGCCAGTTTCGGCCGCCCGCGGCGCCGAGATTAGGTGATCTGCCACGACTCTAGCCACCCTCCTCGTGATCCAGAGGGCGGTATGCGACACTACGGTCTGCTCGCCCGTGCGAGCGCAGAGACACGTCATGGAACCCTCGATTCAGCGTCGGCTCGCGGCCATTCTCGCCGCCGATATCGCCGGCTACAGCCGGCTCATGCACGCGGATGAGGCTGCCACCGTGCAGGACCTCAAGGCCCATCAGAGCGTGATCCTGCCGCTGGTCGGCCGCCACGGTGGGCGGATCATCGACACCGCCGGCGACGGCATCATGGCCGAGTTTCCCAGCGTCGTCGGCGCCACCGAGTGCGCGGTCGAGATCCAGACCGTGATGGCCGAGCGCAACGAGGGGGTGTCCGAGAGTCGCCGCATGCGGTTTCGCATCGGCATCAATCTGGGAGACGTGATCCACGACGAGAGCCGTATCTACGGTGACGGCATCAACATCGCGGCCCGGCTGGAAGCTCTGGCCGAGCCGGGTGGCGTACTCGTGTCCAATACCGTCTACGATCAGGTCCGCGGCAAGCTGCCGTTCACCTTCGAAGATCTGGGCGAGCGACAGGTCAAGAACATCGACCAGCCCGTGCGAACGTATCGGCTCCACGTTCCCGGAACCTCCTCCGAGGCCGTGGGCATGCTCGACAGGCGCCCCGCCACTACGGACCGCCGGCGTTGGATTGTGTGGGGCTTCGCGGCGTTCCTGGTTCTCGTGGGGGTGGCAGGCGCTTGGTGGATGGGCTCGCGCTTGCTCCAAAGTCGGGGAGCAGACAGCCCAGCGGCGCCGCGTCTCTCAATCGTCGTGCTGCCCTTCAGGAACCTGAGCGGCGATCCGAGCGAGGACTACCTCGCCGAGGGCATCACTGAGGATCTGACAGGTGATCTATCGCGACTTGCTGGAAGCTTCGTCATCTCCAGGAATACGGCGTTCACATTCAAGGACAAGGCCATTGATGCCCGCCAAGTTGGCCGCGAGCTGGGCGTCCGGTATGTGCTCGAGGGCAGCGCACGCCGGATGGGCAGCACTGTCCGCGTCAACGCGCAGCTGATCGACGCGGGCACCGGCGCGCATCTGTGGGCCGAGCAGATCGACGTGGATCAGAGCACGCTGGCGAGCCTCCAGGACAACTTCGGCATCGCCAATCGCCTTGCACGGATGCTCAGTGTCGAGCTCGTCAATGTCGAGGGACGCCGGGCGCAGCGTGCCAACCCGGATGCGGTGGACCTGACCATGCGCGGCTGGTCCGTCTTGAATGGAGGGCCGACGAACAAGGACGACGTGCAGAGATCCGTCGCGTTGTTCGAGGAAGCTCTTCGAGTCGATCCCGCCAACGGTCAGGCTCGAGTCGGGCTCGCCCAGGCCCTCATTCTCATCTACCGCAACCGTTGGGATCCCGAACCTGCCCAGGTCCTCGCCCGTGCCGACGAAGCAGTCACGGGGGCCATTTCCACCGCGCCCAACTACGCTCAGGCCCATTCCGTGAAGGCCGAGGTTCTCGGGTTGGCCAATCGCTTCGATGCGGCGCTTGCGACGTACGATCGAGCCATCGCCCTCGATCGCAACCATGCGGTCGCATACGTTGGACGGGCTCGGAACTTGGTCTTGATTGGTCGCGCCGCGGAGGCGCTGGCGCCCGTCGAGAAGGCGATACGTCTGAGTCCGCGCGATCCCGAGTTGTACGTCTGGTACTTCGTCCTCTGCCACGCACACACGCATCTGGCCCGCGACACTGGGGCCATAGAATGGTGCAACAAGTCGATTGCGACCGGTAAGACGTTCTATTTCGCCTACGTCGATCTCGCGTCCGCGTACGCGTGGCGCGGGCAGAAAGCCGAGGCGGCGGCCGCGGTGGCGGAACTCCTGAAGCTGAGACCGGGGTTCACGGTGCAAGGATTGGAGCAGGAAGGATTGGGAGCCTCCGACAACCCAGCGTTCCGCAGGGAATACCAGCGGATCGTCGAGGGAGCACGCAGGGCCGGGCTGCCCGAAAGCTGACGCCCACCCGAAGGTGGCCACGATGCCCCGTGCCCCGCTGACCCGCTCGACATTCACGCTCCGCGATCGAGGTCCTCGCGCCGATTGATCCTCGGAATCACCTCGCGCGCCATCAGTTCCATGGAACGTCGCGCGAGCGCAGGATCGCTCCAGTCGTGGCCCGTATAGAGGAGCGTGCCGAACGCTCCGACCGAGCGCCGGAACGCGAGAATCTGCTCGGCAACGCTCTCCGGCGTGCCCGCGATCACGAGGCGCTCGAGGCATCGCCGCGGAGAAAGCTCGGCATCCGATTGTCCGGGGTGGTCTCGCATGACATCCAACGCCCCGGCGCTTGCCAGCTTCGTTCTCATCACGTGGAAATAGAAGCCATGCGCTCCGTCCGCCCGATGCGCGTAGTCGCGGGCCGTCGCCTCGTCATCCGCCACGAAGACGCTGCGCGCCACGCGCCAGCCGAAAGGATCCGCGGAAAGGCCGGCGGAGCGACGACCTTGGACATACCCCTCGATATGCGCCCGGACGACGGGGGCGCCGACGTAGGTGGCGGAGATGCCGGTCCAGCCGCGGCTTCCCGCCGCCTGCGGGCCGGCGCCGTCCGGACGGATCGAAGTGATCGCGATCGGCGGATGCGGGCGCTGCAGCGGGCGTCCCGCGATGCCCACCCCGATCTGCGGGTTCAGCGAGCGCTCCGTCGTGGTCCGGTAGAAGTCGCCCGCGATGCGGTACGGCGGTTCTTCGCTCCAGATGCGGAGCATGTGCTCGATCGCCTCCTGGGTCTTGCGATTACGATCGGTGTCAAGGTCTCCGATCGCCTCGGCATCGCCGCGAACTCCTGCACCGATGCCAAGCACCAGCCGACCCTGCACGAGGTGATCGACCATCGCGACTTGCGCGGCGGCCATGGCCGGATGGTAGTTGGCCAGCGGGAGCACGCCGGTGCCGAACGTTATCGACGGACAGGCATCGGCCATGTGGGCGATGAACGCCAGGCTCGATGTGATGGTCTCGGCCGCGTCGAACAGATGCTCGCCGATGAACGCTTCACGGTAGCCGAGCCTGTCGGCCAGCACGACGGCGTCGCGGTCTTCGCGGAGCACGTCCGCGTAGCTCCGAGTCGGCGGGTGCACCGGCTGGATGAAGAAGCCGAGCCTGAGGGGATTGCGCTCTGTCATGCCGGGGTCTCCTGTTCCGCGGCGGTCGGCCAGGCGGGCCCCTGAAACAGAAAAGCCCCGCCGGCTTTGCCGACGAGGCGTCGAAGTTGGGTGCTTCAAGCGCTAGTCGGCGCAATCCTCCCGGACGACGACTACGACGACTCGCTGCCGGAAGCGCTTGATGGTCACGCGCTCACTATAGCACGCGATCAAGACATCCCTCTCGGTCGTCTATGCTCTCGTTCCCGGCCGCTGGGCGACGGAGGACGTGTTCAGTGCCACGGCAGCGCGAATGAGCGCCTTCAACGCCCTTTCATCAATCTTGTCGCCCTCGTGGAAATCGATGGCACGTCTGGTGTTGCCTTCGAGGCTGGAGTTGAAGAGGCCTGAAGGGTCCTCCAGCGAGGCGCCCTTGGCGAAGGTCATCTTCACGACATTCTTGTACGTCTCACCGGTGCAGATCATTCCGGCGTGGGACCACGCCGGAACCCCTCTCCACTTCCACTCCTCGACCACTTCGGGGTCGGCTTCCTTGACCAAGGTACGGAGCCGGTTGAGCATCGTGCCCCGCCAGTCGCCCAGCTCCTTGACTCTCGCGTCTATCAGCCGAGCAGCAGACTTGCCGTTCTGCGACCCGCTCTTCCTCATGCCCGTTTCTCTTCCACACGGCGTCCCGCCTACCGCCGGATACCGCGTCGTAAGGACTTCTCCCAAAATCGGATGGCTCGGTCTAGCCATCCTTCCGCGCTTGTACCAGTACCAGGACCGAAGCCATGACCGAGACCGTCGTATCGATGGAACTCCACGTCTGTGCCGGTCTTGCGCAGTGCCGCGACTCGCCGTTCCATGACAGACGGAGGGGCGATTCCATCCTGCTCGCCGACGACGGCAAAGGTGGACGGCTCGTTGGCCGCATACTCCGAATGGCCGGTGTAGGCCATCACCACTGCCGACGGCTTGGGAAGGACGTCGCCTCCAAAACGCGCGACCCCGTGCGAGCCAATGGCGGCCGCCATTCTCGCTCCGGCCGAGCTACCCCACAAGGAATAGCCCTGGACGCCAACGCCAAGCACTTGTGCGTTTCGGAACACATAAGAGACGGCAGCAGCGAGATCGCGCGTGGCAACCGCGCCGCCAGACCCGGCGCGGTATTTCACCACGAACGCGTTGTATCCCTGCTTGCTGATCGCCACGGCATAGGGAAAGCCTTCATGGACGGAGCCGACATAGGAAAAACCTCCACCTGGTGATATGAGCGCAAAGGGGGCTCCGCGGGTCCCACGAAAGAAGAACAGGCCCGTGTTTGACTTCGTCCGCTGCTCCTTCGTCTCCTCCTCCGTGTAGAACTCGTAGAAGACGATCTTGCCATTGTTCACATCGTCAATCATGTGATTCAGCGCGCGGACCACCGTCCCGGGATCCACGTGGCTGTGATACGGCAGAAGGGAACCGACATCGCGCAGCCGCATGCTGTCGTCATAGGTGCGGTCATCCCACGGCAGGAGCAGCCGGCCGAAGCCGGCGAATGCTGGATGGTTCAAGAGATCCAGGATCGTGTCATCGGCGGTCAAATGCTCGCCCTTGCCTCTGCGTGTCTGTTCTTTCATGATCTCGCCGGCAGTGCTGCCTGACACCACGCGCTCGTTCGTCGCCCCCCCTGCGAAAGACGAAGCGAACAGCAACGAGAGCACTGCGGAGGTGAGCTGGGGCGCGGAGACACGCTTCGGCATCTTCGTCAGTCAGTTGGCCCGTCGATGGAGCTCAGGCTACGACGTCATCGGGCCCGCCGTCTGGAACTCCTCGGGGCGGACGGTCTTCGCGAACAGCACGTCGGCCATCCCGCCTCGCTCGAACTCGAACATGGCCCGGGTCGCACGCGCCACGTCCAGATCGGCGACCAGGAGCTCCTCCCGCCGGAGCTCGGTCTGGGCCCAGATCTGGCCGTCGGGCGCCACAACCAGCGAGCGCGAGTTCTGGTGGGGCTCGAGGCACGCGTTGCACGAGGCGAACCAGACCGTGTTCTCGGCCGCCCGCGTGACGATCATGGCGTGGTGCACCGGCACCTTCCAGTCGTTCGGCCGGGTCGTGTTGTTCTGGGGATGGAAGATGACCTGCGCGCCCTGGCGGACGCACTCGCGCGTCGTGTCCGCGAACCGGAGCCCCTCGAAGCAGATCACCACACCGACCCGGATCCCGAACAGCTCGAACGTCTCGAAGCCACGTCCGGGCGTGTAGGCCAGCGCATCGAGCGGCGTGAGCCGGGTCTTCCTGTGCACCCCGAGCACGGTCCCCGCCTCGGAGATGACGAGAGCCGAGTTGTACGGCTTGCCGCGCCGAGGGTCCGCCTCGAGCGGGGTCTCGGTCCCGAGCACGCACGCCAGGCCGAGCGCCGCGCAGCGCGCCGCCACGCGCCCGTGCAGCTCGGCGAGCTGCTCGACCGGCACCGGCTGGTCGGGGGTCGCGATGTCGACGCGGTAGCCGACGGTCTGGGTCTCCGGGAAGCAGAGCACCTGGACGCGCTGCCGGGCAGCGTCGTCCATCATCCGGAGAATGGTCGCCGCGTTGGTGTCGAGGTCGGCCGTTTGACGGCACTGCGCCAGCCCGATCCGGAGCGACGGCATTGTTACACCTCCGCCTCGGGAGTATGCCACGCCGAGGGACGCCCACTCGCCAGTCGACCTCCGGAGCTGGCCTCCGGCGCCGGCCGGGCGCCTAGGACGCCGGGCGCCGCTGATCCGGGGGCGGAAAGTCGGCGTGGCGATGCACCAGCCGCCAGGTGTCGCCGAACCGCCGATAGATGTGCGTCACGCGAATCGTCATCGTCCGCGCAGGACCGTCATCCACGGTCACGTCGCCGCGCTCGAAGCCGACGGTGTAGGCAAGGTCTCCGCTCGAGAAGACGACCGTATGCTCGGGAACGAGTTGCCCGCTCCTGAAGCGAGTGCCCACCCAGCGAAAGGTCTTCGCGAGGCGCCGGAAGCCCTTGTCGATCGGGCCCCACGCCCCGAAGAGCGTGACGTCCTTCGACTCCGCCCAGCAACTGATGTACGGCTCCGGGTTTCCGGATCCCATCGCCGCCAGGGCCATCCTCACCTGCTCCAGCGCCTCGGTCAGCTTTTCGTCTTCCGTGACCATCGGTCATCGGCCTCCTTTCTCATGCACCGTCGACGTTGCCGTCGACATTGGCGGTCGCGTTCGGGACGGCGTCCGGACACGGGGCGGAGGCTCGAGCGTCCATGGCCGGAGCCAGGCCCAGCCGACACGAACGCCGGGCCCCGGCCGGCGACCCCGGGCCGCAGGCTAGGCGGAGGGCACCTGGTAGAGGTACTCGTGGAGGTACCGCAGCTCCTCGCCCTGCTGGTCGATGTGCACCCGCATGAGATCCCGGATCGAGAGCATGGAGAGGAGCCGGCCGTCCTCCACCACGGGCAGGTGGCGGATGTTCGCCTGGTCCATCTTGAGCATGGCCGACCGGTAGTCCTCGTCCGCGTCGGCGACGATCAGGTCAGTCGTCATGACGTCGCCGACCCGGGTGCGGCCGGGGTCCAGGCCCCGCGCGACCACCCGCCGGGTCACGTCCCGCTCGGAGAACACGCCCGCGAGCCGGTCGCCGTCGACGACGGAGACGATGCCCACGTTCTGGACGTTCATCAGCCGCGTGGCCTCGGCCACGGTCGCGTGCCGCGGAACGGTGAAGACGAACCCCGGCCGCATGATGTCGCGAAGCTTCGTCATCGTCGCACCTCCGCCCGGCCGGCGGGCCCCTGAAGACACGAACGCCCCCGACGGTCACTCGAATGACCAGCAGGGGCGTCAGACTGCCGTCCGCGAGGCCGCGCCAGGGGCATGGTCCATCCCCATCCGCCGAGCTGTCCTCTCCCTGGATGCTATGCCGGTCGTCTCAAGGGGTCAACGGTTCGGTGGCCGCCCCGACGTCCCCGCGAA
Organism: uncultured Candidatus Rokubacteria bacterium; assembly: GCA_963812945.1. GTDB lineage: Bacteria > Methylomirabilota > Methylomirabilia > Rokubacteriales > DASRDR01 > DASRDR01. Next base: position 3,432,506 of record CAWEXD010000008.1, read on the forward strand.
GATCGAGCGGAGGTCGCGGCTCGGGACGGCGCCGCGCAGCCAGGTGAACCCGCCCGCGTCTTTCATCTCCCGCGCACCCTGGAGGAACGCGGCGAGCGCCAGCCGGGACAGGGAGCCGCCGACGCTGATGCGCTTGACGCCCGCCTCGGCCAGCTCCGCGACCGTGATCGACGGATCGAGCGTGCTCGCCACGACGTTGACGGGGCGCGTGACCGACGCGACGACCGTGCGGATCGACCCGAGGTCCCGGAGTCCCGGCGCGTACAGCACGTCGGCGCCGACCCGCTCGAACGCCTGCAGCCGTCGGATCGTGTCGTCGAGGTCGACGCGTCCGTGGAGGAGGTTCTCCGCCCGCGCCGTCAGCGTGAAGGGAATCGGCAGCGCCCTCGCCACCTCGACCGCCGCGTGCACGCGCTCGACCGCGGCGTCGAAATCGTAGATCGGGTTCTCCGGGTCACCCGTCGCGTCCTCGATCGAGCCGCCCACCACGCCCGCCTCGGCCGCCAGCCGGATCGTCTCGGCCGCGGCGCGTGGCGCGTGCGCGTATCCGTTCTCCAGGTCGGCGCTGACGGGGAGGTCCGTGGCGTGGGCGATGGCCCGGCAGTTCTCCAGCACCTCGTCGCGGCTCACCGCGCCGGCGCCGTCGGGGCGCCCGAGACTGTTGGCGAGCCCGAGGCTGGTCGTTGCGAGCGCCTCGAAGCCGATCGAGGCCAGCAGCCGGGCCGTCCCCGCGTCCCACGGGTTCGGGATGATGAACGCCCCCGGGCGCTCGTGGAGGCTCCGGAACGCCGCCCCTCGGTCTCCTTGCGTTCTCACGTCTCAGGCCCTCCGGTCCCTGGAGATTCCGGTGATCGCGGTCGGAAGCGCGGGCGCCAGGATGTAGCCGCCGCGCCACCCGGCAGGGCCCGTCCCCGCGTACGCGTGCATCGTGCCGGGCGCCAGGTGCTCGAGCGCCACCGCGACCGCGCAGAGGACGGCGTCCCAGCGGTCCTCGATGGCCTTGAGCTCGGCGATGGGCATCGTCACCCGCGGCGCCCGGGCCACGAGGGCGCGCCAGCCTGGGGCGCGGCGATCGACGTATCCCGCCTCGAGGACGCGCCGGCAGCGCGCGATGAAGGGCCGGAGGCCGCGCCTCACCCACAGGCGCGTCTGGCCGAACCGCCGGCGCTTGTAAGGCATGATGGCCGAGCCTCGGCGGTCGAGCCCGAACAGGAGCACCTGCAGCGCGTTCGGGTACACCTCGCGAATCGCCGGCCGCGCGCGCGCCGGGGGCACGTCCGGCGCCAGGCTCCCCGCCCCGTACCGCCGGCGGAGCCGGGCCGCGAAGCGCCGGAGGTCAGGCGCGAGCGGCGGGCTGTGCGTCGATGCGTGGAAGCGGCCGAACGCTCGCGACACCAGATCGTCGCAGGGGCGCCGCCGGCGGCGGGACCCGCCGAGTCCCAGGAGGGGTGCGTCGATGCCGACGGCCGTCGGATGGCCATCGGCCTCCGCGGCGATCCAGGCGAGGACGGCCGCGTGGCTCGGCAGGACATCAGGACCACCCGAGAGCCGTAGCGGGAAGGCCTGGCCCGCCAGCACGACGACACCCGAGGAGTTGGCGCGGCCCCACGCGAGGTCGACCCCGAGGAAGCGCGACGGGGCGAGGCGAGCGCCGTCTCGCCCCGGGCGGCTCACTCCCGCCCGCGGGTCCAGAAGCCCTCCGGATCGAACCGCCGGATCACGGCCAGCTCCTCGTGCCCCGGCGGCGCCGTCTCGGCGACGTCCGGCGCGACCCGAAGCGCCCAGCCCGTCTGGGCCCGGACCTCCTCCACCGTCACCCCGGGGTGCGCGCTCGCCAGAACCATCTCGCGGCTCGCCGGATCGACGCGGAAGAGCCCGAGCGTGGTGATGACCGCGGACGGCCCACCCCCGGCGAGCCCCGTTCGCCCCCGCCAGTCGCCGCCGGTGCCGTGGCCCGGCGACGTCACGTAGTCGACCCGCTCGACGAACCGGCGGCGCTCGTGCGCCATGATGACCACGTGGCGGCGCGCGAGCGTCGCGATGTCGGCGGCGCCGCCGGAGCCCGGCAGGCGGACCTCGGCGCCGGGAGGGCCGACGTAGGAGGTATTGAGGTTGCCGAAGCGGTCCACCTGGGCGCCGCCGATGAACCCGAGCGTCACGCGCCCCGCCTGCATCAGGCCCATGACCTCGCGCATTTCGCAGCACCAGAGCGCCCCGGCCACGTTGGGCCCGTCCGACATCGTCACGAGGAAGCCCTGGGCCGGCGAGTCGCGGACGACGCCGTTCTCGAAGAGGCCCACCGCCGCCGGCGCGTGGGTCGACCGCGCCAGACAGAAGGCGAGGAGCGGCAGCCGCATGCCCACGAACACGACCTCGCCGTCCCGGATCTCACGCGCGGCCGCGGCCACCATGAGCTCGGCGCGTGTGTACGGGGGGGTCACGGCCGCGCCCTCAGCACCGGTAGTCGACCGGGGCCGCGAGCCGGGCCGGGCCGGGCCGGAGCCGGTCGAGACGCTCGCGCCCGAGCTTCGCCAGGTAGGCGGCGTGGTCGCGGGGTCCCCGCACCCACTCGTCGAGCCACGCGGCCGCCCCCTCCGCGGTGGCGGAGCGGGCGTGCCAGTCCGCGTAGAGCGCGTGGTCGCGGTTCCAGTGCCCCTGGACGGGTGACGGGTGCGCGCCGCCCGGCAGGTGCACGACGGCCGTCACCAGGAACCCGGGGAGGAGGGTCCGGTTGGGATCGCTCCGGATCACCTCGGGCAGGACGAGCTCCTCGGCGACCACGATCACCTTTCGGCTGGCCTTCCCGGCCGCCGCGCTCACCCCGGTCGGTCCCCAGACGTGGCAGCTTCCCTGGTCGTCCGCGCGCTGGACGTGGAGGATGGCGACGTCCGGCGCCAGCGCCGGCACCAGGACCAGCGGGTCGCCCGTGAACGGGCACGGGGCGACCCGGAGGCGCGGGTTCCGGGCGAGGACGTCAGTGCCGAGCAGGCTCCGGGTCGGCAGGTACGGGACGCCCTGCGCGGCCGCCTCGAGGGCCAGCGCGATGGAGAAGTTCGAGTGGTCCTCGATCTCGACACGGCGCGGGAGGCCCTGCTCGAGCGCCCGGCGGAACGCGTAGCCGGAGCCGTGCTGGACGTTGCCGACCCAGGCCGCCACGATCCGGCGCGCGCAGCCGGCCGCCACCAGCTGATCGAAGCACACGTCGGAGATCGGCCCGACGAGCGTCAGGTCGCGCCGGCCTTGCCGGATGAGCTCGTGGGCGGCCGCGAACGGGATGAGGCACTCGAGCGCCGTCCCGAGGGCGACGGTGGCGCCGTCCGGCACGTGGCGCCGGACCGCCTCCGCCATCGTGACGACCTTCGGGGTCAGACTTTGACTTCCGGACAATTCCAGCGACCCAGGGAGGCATGCCCCGAATGTCCCGAAGTCAAAGTCTGACCCCGGCGGCTCAGCCCTCCAGCTTGGCGCAGGCGGCTTCGATCCGCTCGAGGCCTTCGCGGATCTGCGCGAGCCCGCACGCGTACGAGATGCGGAGATGCCGGTCCGAGCCGAAGTCCGCCCCCGGCACCACGGCCACGCGGGCCGCCTCCAGGAGGAAGGTCGTGACGTCCGTCGAGCCGGAGAGCGCCTGGCCGTTGAAGCGGCGGCCGAAGAGGCCGGAGACGTCCGGGAACGCGTAGAAGGCCCCCTGCGGCATCGGGCAGCGGAAGCCGGGGATCCGGTTCAGGCCGGCGACGATCACGCGACGCCGCTGATCGAACTCGCCGGCCATCTTGGCGACCTCGTCCTGCGGTCCCCCGAGGGCCTCGACGGCCGCCCACTGGGCGATCGAGGTCGGGTTCGACGTGCACTGCCCCTGGAGATCGCCCATCGCCCGGACGATCTCGCGCGGGCCCGCCGCGAAGCCGATGCGCCAGCCGGTCATCGCGTACGCCTTCGAGCACGTGTTCACGACGATCGTCCGCGCCTTGATCTCCGGCCCGAGGGCCGCGATGCTCGGCACGCGCCCCTCGTAGGACAGGGCGTCGTAGCACTCGTCGGACACGACGTAGAAGCCTCGCTCGAGCGCGAGCGCGGCGACCTTCTCGAGGTCGGCGCGCGGAAAGACGGCGCCGCTCGGGTTGTTCGGGCTGTTGAGGATCAGGAGCTTGGTCCGCGGCGTCACCGCGGCGCGGAGCGCGGCCAGATCGAGCTGAAAGCCCCGGGCCTCGTCGGTCGGGACGGCGACGGGCACTCCCTCGCAGAGCCGCACCTGCTCGGTGTAGCTCACCCAGTAGGGCGAGGGCACGAGGACCTCGTCCCCCGGGTCGACCAGGACCGCGCAGATGTTGAAGAGCGTGTGCTTCGCGCCGACGGAGGCGATGACCTCGGCGGACTCGTAGGCCAGGCCGCTGTCACGCTTGAGCTTGGCGCAGATGGCGGACTTGAGCTCGGGGATCCCCCCCGCGTCGGTGTACTTCGTGAGCCCCTCGCGCAGGGCGCGGATCGCCGCGTCCTTGACGCGCTCCGGAGTGTCGAAGTCGGGCTCCCCGGCGGTGAAGGACAGCACGTCGATCCCCTGGGCCCGCAGGGCGCGGGCCCGGGACGCCAGGGCGAGGGTCGGGGACGGGGTGAGTCGGCGGGCGCGCTCGGCCAGCATCGTTCGGGTCACTCCTCTTCTGGGGTGTCGGCTCCCGGCGTCAGCGACGCTTGAGCTTCTCCCGGAGCCGCTCCTCGACGCCGGCGGGGACGAGGCCCTTGACCGAGCCCCCGTAGCCGGCGACCTCCTTGATCAGGCGGGAGGAGATGTAGGAGTACGCCTCGTGCGGCATGAGGAATACCGTCTCGATCTCCTCGCGCAGCTTCCGGTTCATCAGGGCCATCTGGAACTCGAACTCGAAGTCGGACACCGCGCGGATGCCGCGCACCACGGCCTGGGCGCCGACGCGGGACACGAGGTCGACCAGGAGGCCGTCGAAGACGACGACCTGGAGCTCGCCCAGGTGGCGCGTCGACTCGCGGATCATCTCGATCCGCTCGTCGTCCGAGAACAGGGCCGTCTTCGCCGGGTTGGTCACCACGGCCACCACCAGCTCGTCGAAGATCCTGAGGCTCCGCTCGATCAAGTCCAGGTGGCCGTTGGTGAGCGGGTCGAACGAGCCGGGATAGACGGCGCGGACGTGCACGATGTCCCCCGGGTCGCGGGCTACGGGCACCGCTGTGGTCGGCTCACGGCGCGAGGGTCAGCAGCGGATGGTAGCCGACGTCGATCTGATGCACTCAGGGCCTCGAGCCGTCGGGAGTGTACCCTTCGGCTCTCAGGAAAGTCAAGGCAGTGTCGCCGAATTGACGCGGTCGACGATGCGCGGCGAATCCCGGCACGTCCGGCAGCACGGTCCGCGTGGAATGCTGCACGACGACCTCCGTTCCCTCGCGGCAGACCCCCGCCGCCGCCAGCGCTTCCAGCGTGCGCCCGGCGAGCGTCGTCGCGTACGGCGGGTCGATGAACACGATGTCGAAGACGCCCTCCTGCGACCCGATCTCCGGAAGCGTGTGGAGGACGTCGCCGGCCAGCACCCGCGCGGCCGCGCGCGACGCCCCCAGCGCCGCCAGGTTCGCCCGGAGGGCACGGAGCGCCGCCTGCTCCTTCTCGACGAACACCACCCGCGCCGCGCCCCGGGAGAGCGCCTCGACTCCGACGGCTCCCGTGCCCGCGAAGAGGTCGAGCACTCGCGCGCCTGCAACGGCCGGTCCCAGGATATCGAAGAGGGTGACGCGCACCCGGTCGGCGGTGGGCCGAGTCTCCAGTCCGCGGGGCGCCCGGAGACGCCGCCCGCGGTCGTGGCCCCCGATGATGCGCATCGTATGCCCTATCCGATCGACGCCAGCTCGAGCCGCTCCCGCCAGCGGGCGACCAGCGCCTCTCTGAGCGCGCGATGCTCCGGGAGCCGGAGCCCCGGGTCGCGAGCGACCAGCTGCATCGCGTCCTGCCGCGCCTCCTCGAGCAGCCGGGCGTGGGTCAGGAGGCTGCCCGCCCGGAACTCGGGGAGCCCCGACTGGCGCGTCCCGAAGAACTCTCCGGGCCCCCGGATGCCGAGATCGACCTCGGCGAGGCGGAACCCATCCTGCGTCTTTTCCATCGCGTCGATGCGTTGCCGGGCTTCGTCGGACATGGGATGGTTCACCAGCAGAATGCAGTATGACCGCGCGGTGCCGCGGCCCACCCGACCCCGAAGCTGGTGGAGCTGGGCCAGGCCGAACCGCTCGGCGTGCTCGACCAGCATCACCGAAGCATTGGGCACGTCGATCCCGACCTCGATCACGGTGGTGGCCACGAGGACGTCGATCTCCCCGGCCTTGAAGGCCCGCATCACCGTGTCCTTGGCGTCGAAGGACAGGCGGCCGTGGACGAGCCCGACGCGGAAGTCGCGGAAGGGCCCGGCCTGGAGGCGTTCGGCCATCTCGGTCGCCGCCTTGAGGTCGCTCGCCTCCGTCTCTTCGACCAGTGGGCACACGACGTAAGCCTGGCGCCCGGCCTTGAGCTCGTCGCGGACGAAGTCGTAGACCTTCTCCCGCCCAGACTCGTAGCGCAGCTTGGTCACGATGGGCGTTCGACCGGGCGGCATCTGGTCGAGCACCGAGACGTCGAGGTCACCGTAGAGCGTCAGGGCGAGCGTGCGGGGGATCGGGGTCGCGGTCATGACGAGCACGTGGGGATGCTCCCCCTTGCCGCGGAGGGACGCGCGCTGGAGCACGCCGAACCGGTGCTGCTCGTCCACCACCGCCAGGCCGAGCCGCTGAAGGGCCACCGTCTCCTGGATGAGGGCGTGCGTGCCCACGCCGATGGCGGCGGCGCCCGTGCGGAGGGCCTCGAGCGCGGTCTGCCGCTCCCGCGCGCGCTGGCCGGCGGAGAGCCACGCGACGGTGAGCCCGAGCGGCTCGACGAGACCGCGCAGGGTCCGATAGTGCTGCTCGGCCAGGATCTCGGTCGGCGCCATGAGGACGGCCTGGCAACCGGCCTCCACCGCGGTCAGGAGCGCCATGACGGCCACGATCGTCTTGCCGGATCCGACGTCGCCCTGCAGGAGACGGTTCATCGGAACCGGGCGCGCCAGGTCCGACCGGATCTCGGACCAGACGCGCTGCTGCGCCGCCGTGAGGGCGAAGGGCAGGTCGGCGAGGAGCCGCCCGACGAGCGCGCCGGGCGGGGCGAGGGGCCGCCCCTGCTCGCGGGCCTGCCGCCGGCGCCTGAGCGTCAGGCCGACCTGCAGCACGAAGAAATCCTCGAAGGCGAACCGGCGGCGGGCCGCCTCCACGTCCTCGAGCCGTTCCGGGAAGTGGACGGCCCGGTACGCCGCGGCCACCGGCAGGAGATCCCGCCGTCCGCGCAGCTCGTCGGGGAGGATGTCGGGAGCCTGGCCGGCGTAGGTGGTGACGATCCCGTGCAGGAGGGACCGGACCGCCCGCTGGAACAGGCCCTCGGTGAGCGCGTAGACGGGAACGACCCGGCCCATGTGGATCGAGCCTGGCTCGTCCTCCTCGACGATCTCGAAATCCGGCCCCTCCAGGACGACCCGTCGGTCCTTGGCGAGCGCCTTCTTGCCGTAGAGGACCACCCGCTGGTCGCGCTTGAAGACCTGAGCGAGGTAGCCTCGGCCGAACCAGAGCGCCGTGAAATAGCCCGTCTGATCCCGGAAGGTGACCTGGACCGGGGCCCGGGAGCCGCGCCGGGGTGGCGCGACGCCGAAGACGGTCCCCTGCACCACCCCCGTCTCCCCGAGCGGGAGCTTGTGGAACGGCACGAACTGCCGGCGGTCCTGGTAGTCGCGCGGAAAGTGGTTCAGCCCGTCCCGGACGGTCAGGAGCCCCAGGCGCTCGAGGTGGCGGGCGCGCTGCGGCCCGACACCCTTGAGGTACTGGAGGGGCGTGTCGAGGCCGGCGGGCGCCCCGGCAACCGGGCTCAAGGGGCGGGCGGCCCCGGGCGCGCGAGGTGCCAGGCTTGTCTCACCTCGGGACCCATGGTATAGAACTGCGTCGCTCGGCGGCAAGGTGACCCCTCCGGGCACCCTGGATTCGCCGACGCTTCATCTCTCCCGAGGAGTCCACGAGCATGGCCCAGCGCTGCGATATCTGTGGAAAAGGCCCCGTCGTGGGCAACCAGATCAGCCATGCGCACAATGTCTCCGCGCGCCGGTGGCTGCCGAACCTGGTGTCGATGCGGGCGGTCGTGAAGGGCCGAACCAAGCGGGTACGCGTCTGCACACGCTGCCTGCGCGGAGGTAAGGTCGTCAAGGCCGTCTGAGGACCAGCCGCCGGGGGTGCCAGTCGCCCCCGGCGGCCTGCGTTGAGAGTACCCAGGGGGTCAGGGCTGGCATCGACCCCCGACCCCCGGTAGCACGCTACTTCTTCTTCTTCTTGGCCGCCTTCTTCTTCGCCATCTGATGATCACCTCCCTCCGTCACGTCTTGGTCCCGGAAAGGGGCTGCACCCCCCTTCAAGCGGTTCCCTCGACGCTACTTCTTCTTCTTCGCGGCCTTCTTCTTCGCCATCGTGCTCACCTCCTTCCGTCGCCTCTCGCGAGGCTAGAACCCCATCGCATCGCGACGGAGCTTGTCGGCGTGCTCGCGCCCGCGCCGCTCGTGGCCATGGAGATCCACGTAGAGCTGGGGGAGGCTGACGACTCGGAACCCCCCCTTGACGACCGGCGCGTAGAAAACGCCCGGGTCGTACGGGGTCAGGAGATAGACCGACCCCTCGCCTTCCACCGGCTGGAGCCCGAGGGCCCGGACCAGCGGCTCCGTGTCCCCGCTCACGTAGCAGTGCACGGTCGAGCCGCGCGTGTGGGGCCCGATCAGGGAAGCCCCCGCCTGCAGCGTGAACGCGTAGCTCATCCCGAGCTCGGTCGCGTGCCGGGCCAGCGCCTCCATGACGCGGCGCTTGTCCCCGGGCGGGGAGACGAACGCGTGAAGCCCGTTGATGCGGTAGCTGTACTCGTCCCGCCAGGCGTCGAGCAGATCGCCCGGGCGGTCCAAGCGGTAGAGCCCATCCCGGCCCCGCTCGACCCAGTCGAGCTCCTCGAGCCGCTTGATCACATTGTGGGCGTGCCCGAGGCTCACCCCCACGGCCCGGCCCAGCTCGTCGAGCCGCCAGGCCCGCTCGCGCTCGACCAGGAGGGCCCGCACGATCCGGGTCGCCCGCGGGGCAAACAGGGCCTTGAGCGGACGCCGGACCAGCCCGGCGTTCGGCCGCCCCTCCTTCTGGATCAGGACGCTGTCGAAGGCCAGGTAGCAATTACCCGAAAGGTCCAGGTAGCCACAGCCGTTTCGGCGGACCAGAGCCGCCGATTCAGGGGTCACGTAGGGGGCGGCGACGATCGGGTAGGCCCCCGGCGCATGCGACCGAAGCTCTCGGAGCCGGGTAATCGCTTCGCGGAGGTACCGGGGCTCCCCCCGGGAACGGGTCTCGCAGATCAGGGTACTCTGCTCCTGTCCCATGCGGAGCTGGACGAGCAAATCCACCGTCTGGTCCCCGACGGTCGCGTCCGAAGACTCCTGCCATTCAGCGACTTGGGGGAACAGCGCGCGGAGCCGCTCTGCGGCTGCCTTCTTGAATTCGTTGACCCGGACCATACTTTCACTTGTCCGACCATTTTCAGCGTGCGCTGAAAGCGTACATTTGGGTGAAAGTCCCTGTCAAGCGGAAACCGCAGGTGGAGTGTCAGCTGGCGGACGGACGGATCGAGACGGTCAGGAGGTCAGCCGATGCCGTCCTCGATCTCGGACAACTGATCGTCGTCCAACCCGAAGTAGTGGCCGACCTCGTGCTGAACCGTGTCCCGGACCAGGACTTCCATCTCTTCGATCGTGTCGCAGTCCTCCTGGATGGGGCCCTGGTAGATGGCGATCACGTCCGGCAGGACGCCCCCGTACTGGAGGTCCCGGCGCGTAAGGTCGGTCCCGCGATAGAGCCCGTAGAGGGTGTCAGGGGGCTCGATGCCCATCTCGTCGAGCGTCTCGTCGTCGGCCCAGTCCTCGACGACGACGGCGATGTTCTCGAGACGGGCGCGGAATCGCCGGGGGAGCTTCCGGAGCGCGCGCTCCACGAGCCGCTCGAACTCCTGGCGGCTGATCTCGACCATGGTGCGGACGGGATTGGGGGGCCGGGCTGGCGCCCTCGCCTACAGCCCGCGGACCCGCTCGACGCCGATGACGTCCTTCACCGCGGCGATCGCGCCCATGACCCCCTGGAGCTGGGTGAGGTCCTTGACCTCCACGGTGAAGTGGTTCAGCCCCTTGCGGTCCTCGGTGACGTTCACCTCGGCCTTGACGATGTTGGCCTGGCGCGAGGAGATGGCGGTGGAGATCTCGGCGAGGAGCCCCGGCCGGTCGCGCCCGATGTGCACGGCGATCTTCACCGGAAGCGCCTGTTGATCGGCGACCGCCCACTCCACGCTCACCGTCCGCGCGGTGTCGATGGCGCCCGCGGCCAGGTTCGGGCAGTCGCCCGCGTGCACGGTGATCCCCCGCCCCCGGGTGATGAACCCGACGATCGCGTCGCCCGGCACGGGACCACAGCACTTCGCGAACCGCACGAGCACGTCGTCGACGCCCTTCACCGTCACGCCGCCCGAGTCCGTCCGCTGGCGGACGGGCTTCGCGTCCGGCCGGGGCTCCGCGACCGCGTCGGCTGGGACGAAGCGCGCCACGATGGTGGACGAGGCCAGCCTCCCGTACCCGAGCCCGGCGAGGAGATCGTCGACCGTCGTGTAGCCGTGCTCGACGGCGAGCTTGCGGAGCTCCTCCGACTCCAGGATGGTGGCGAGCGCCACGCGGTACTTCTTGGCCTCGCGATCCAAGAGCTCCCGGCCGATCGAGACCGAGCGGCCCCGCTCCTCGGTCCGGAGCCACTGCTTGACCTTCGAGCGCGCCCGGGTCGACTTGACGGTCTTGAGCCAGTCGCGGGACGGCTTCTGCGTGGGCGACGTGACGACCTCGACGATGTCACCCTGCCGGAGCACGTGGCGCAGGGGGACGAGCTTCCCGTTGACCCGGGCGCCCGCGCAGCGGTTGCCGACCTCGGTGTGAATCGCGTACGCGAAGTCGATCGGGGTCGAGCCCTCGGGCAGCGCCTTGACGTCGCCCTTCGGCGTGAAGACGTAGACCTCGTCCGGGAACAGGTCGACCTTGACGGTCTCCATGAACTCCCGCGGGTCCTTCATCTCCTTCTGCCACTCGAGGAGCTGCCGGAGCCACACGAAGGCCTCGTCGAGCCCCGAGCGGTCCTTCTTCTCCTTGTAGAGCCAGTGGGCGGCGATGCCCTCCTCGGCGATTCGGTGCATGTCGTGGGTGCGGATCTGGATCTCCACGGGATCGCCCTTCGGCCCGATCACCGTGGTGTGGAGGGACTGGTACATGTTCGACTTCGGGATGGCGATGAAGTCCTTGAACCGGCCGGGCACCGGCTTCCAGAGCGAGTGGACGATGCCGAGCGCGCCATAGCATTCCCGGACCGTGGAGGCGAGCATGCGGACGGCCGTGAGGTCGTAGATCTCGTCGAAGTCCCGGCCGCCCTGCATCTTCTTGTAGATCGAGTAGAAGTGCTTCGGGCGGCCCGTGATCTGGGCCGGGATCCCGACCTCGGCCAGCTTCTTCGAGAGGATCGCGATGACCTGGTTGATCTCCGCCTCGCGCTCGAGACGGCGCTTGGCCACCCGCCGCTGGAGGTCGTCGTACACCTCGGGCTGGAGGGCCTTGAGCGCCAGGTCCTCCAGCTCGCCCTTCACCTTCGCCATCCCGAGCCGGTGGGCCAGCGGCGCGTAGATGTCCAGCGTCTCCTGGCCGATGCCGCGCTGCTTCTCGGGTGACAGGTAGTGGAGGGTGCGCATGTTGTGGAGGCGGTCGGCCAGCTTGATCATCAGGACCCGGATGTCCCGGGCCATGGCGACCAGCATCTTGCGGAAGTTCTCCGCCTGCCGCTCCTCGCGACTCCCGAAGGCGAGCTTGCCGATCTTGGTGACGCCGTCGACCAGCTCGGCGATGTCGTCCCCGAAGCGCTCGACCAGGACGGTCTTGCTGGTCGCGGTGTCTTCCAGGACGTCGTGGAGGAGCCCGGCCGCCACGGTGGTGGCGTCCATCCTGAACTCGACGAGGAGCCCGGCGACCGCGAGGGGGTGGACGTGGTAGGGCTCGCCCGAGACCCGGCGCTGGCCCCGGTGCACCTCCTCGGTGAACTCGTAGGCCCGCCGGACGACGTCGACGTCCCCCCCCGCCTGGTAGCGGGGGATCTCCGTGAGGAGGTCGCTCAAAGTCCGCATCCGCGCGCGCCTTTTTCCTCGTCCCGGGGGTACCCGGCGGGGCGCCATGCGCCCCCGGCCCGGGAAGCGGCCCGACCGGCTACCGGGTGACCTACTAGATTACTGCCCGGCGCCCGCCTTCACCACGGCCTTTTTGACACCCCGCTGGCGCGGCTGGCTCCAGGTTTCCCAGTCCAGGATGATCGGGGCGGCCACGAAGATCGTGGAGTAGGTCCCCGTCACGACCCCGACCAGGAGCGTGAACGCGAAGTCCCGGAGCACCTCACCGCCGAAGACGAAGAGCACGGCCACCACGAGGAAGACGGTCAAGGACGTCAGGATCGTCCGGGAGAGGGTCTGATTGATGGCGGCGTTGATCACGTCGGCGAGAGACTCGCCCTTCCGCAGCCCGCGCCCGCGATTCTCGCGGATCCGATCGAAGGTCACGATCGTGTCGTTGATGGAGAAGCCGACGATCGTGAGCAGGGCCGCCAGCACCGGCAGGGACATCTCGCGGTGCGTCAGCGACAGCGCGCCGAGCGAGATCACCACGTCGTGCATGAGTGCCAGGATGGCCGCCACGCCGCCCTTGAAGTCGAAGCGGAAGGCCGTGTAGATGAGGATGCCGACCATGCCCCAGAGCACGGCCTGGACGGCGTCCCACTGCAGGTCCCGTCCGACCTGCGGTCCGACGAACTCGAGCCGCCGCACCTCGAAGCCCGGGAGGCCCGCCTGCCGGAGACCGGCGTCGACCCGCTTGGAGATCTCCTCGAGCGTCTCGCTGCCCACCGGGACGCGGATCAGGTACTCCTGGGCGTCGCCGAACTCCTGGATGACGCTCTCGCCCGCCTGCACGCGCGCCAGGGCGCCCCGGACCGCGTCGACGGACACGGCGCGCTCGAAGCGGATCTGGACCAGCGTGCCGCCGGAGAAGTCGATGCCGTACCGGAGCCCCCCGCTGTACGCGATGTGGGCCAGGCTGATGAGGATCGCGACCGCCGAGATGAGGTACGCCCAGCGGCGCCAGCGGACGAAGTCGTAGTGGGTATTGACGAAGATCTGGAGCATGGCTCTCCCGCCCCGGCGGTCCTCAGATCGAGAGGGTCTGTAGCCGCCGGCGGCCCATGTAGATCAGGTCGAACACGACGCGAGTGAAGAACACGGCGGTGAAGAGGCTCGCGACGATGCCGATCATCAGCGAGACGGCGAACCCCTTCACGGGCCCGGTACCGAACTGGTAGAGGATCGCGCCGGACACGACGACGGTGACGTGGGTATCGATGACCGTCGTGAACGCCCGGCGGAATCCGGCGTCGATGGCCGCCCGGACGGTCTTCCCGAGGCGGAACTCCTCCCGGATGCGCTCGAAGATGAGGATGTTCGTGTCCACCGCCATGCCGATCGTCAGCACGATGCCGGCGATGCCGGGCAAGGTCAGCGTCGCCTGGAACCAGGCCATAGCCGCCAGGAGGATGAGGAGGTTCAGCATGAGGGCGATGTCCGCGATGACGCCGGACAGCCGGTAGTAGAACACCATGAACAGGAACACGGCGGCCGCCCCGGCGGCGGTCGAGATCACGCCCTTGCGGATGGAGTCCGCGCCGAGCGAGGGCCCGACCGTCCGCTCCTCCAGGATTTGCACGGGCGCCTGGAGCGCCCCCGTCCGCAGGACGATCGCGAGGTCACTGGCCTCCTCGAAGGTGAAGCCGCCCGAGATCTGGGCCTGTCCGGAGGGGATGCGCTCGCGGATCACGGGCGCGGAGTGCACGTTGCCGTCCAGGATGATCGCCAGGTGCTTGCCGACGCTCTTCTCGGTCACTTCCCCGAAGACGCGGGCGCCGACGCTGTCGAACGTCACGGAGACGTAGGGCTCGCCCACGTCGGAGACGGAGACCTTCGCGTCGGAGATGAGGTCTCCGGTTAGAAGGGTCTCCTTCTTGACCACGTAGGGCACCTTGGTCTCCGTCTTCGTCGTGGGGTCCACGCGCCGCCCGTAGAGGAGCTCGTCGCCGGGCGGCGGCCCCTGCTGGACGGCGCGGCTCACCTCCGCCTGGTCGTCGAGCAGCTTGAACGTCAGCACGGCGGTCTTCCCGATGAGCGCCTTGGCACGGGCCGGATCCTGCACCCCGGGGAGCTGGACCAGGATGCGGTTCTCGCCCTGCTTCTGGATCGTCGGCTCCGCCACGCCGAACTGGTCCACGCGGTTCCGGATGACCTTGAGCCCCTGGTCCACGAAGGATGCCCGGCGCTCCGCGAGGACCCGCTCCTTCAACCCGAGCTCGATCCGTCCCGCCGCCGCATCCTGCGACAGCGTGTCGAACTCGACGAACTCCGCCAGGGCACGCTGGGCGTCCGGGAACGCCTGGGGCGAGGTGAGCTGGACCGCGAGCGCGGGGCGCCCCGGCAGCCGGCTGACCTGGCCGCCGATCCCCTTCTTCTGGAGCGCGGCGCGCAGGTCGCCGGCCATGCGGTCGAGCACGTTCTCGACCCCCTTCTCGAGGTCCACCCCGAGGACCATGTGGATGCCGCCCTGCAGGTCCAGACCGAGGTTGATCGGCTGGCGGGGCTGGCCGCGCCAGTCGCGGGGGGACACCAGGACCACGGAGGCCGCGATGACGGCCAGCACCACGGCGATGCGGAGCCAGAGATAGCGCGGCATGGTGGCTCCTCAGGCCGAGTCCGCGTCGGCCTTGGGGTCGGACTCGAGCCCCGTGACCGAGCTCCTGAGACATTCCACGCGGACGGAGTCGCCGAGCTTCAAGGTCACTTTCCGGTCCGTGACGCCGACGATCGTGCCGATGAGCCCACCGGCCGCCACGACCCGGTCACCCTTCTTCAGGGCCCGGAGCATCTCCTCCCGCCGCCGGCGCTCCCGCTGCTGGGGCCGGATCACGAGGAAGAAGAAGATGCCGAGCACCAGGGCGATCGGCACCAGCTGGATCATCATGGACGCAGCGCCCCCGCTCGACTGCGGCGTCGGCCCCATGGCATAGGCGAGATCGATCACGATGCCTCCTCTTGGCCGGGCGGCTCTGCGCCCGGCGCGGTCACCGGCTCGGCGTCGTCCGAGCCATGAGCTTGGAGCACGGCACGCCGGAGCGCGGCGAAGGTGCCACCCGCGATGGCGGCCCGCACGTCGGCCATCAAGCCGAGATAGTAAGTCAGGTTGTGGAGCGTGAGGAGCCGGTACACGGTGAGCTCCCGCGCCAGGAACAGATGCCGAAGGTAGGCGCGCGAGAAGCGCCGGCAAGTGTAGCAGGGGCACGACGGGTCGAGGGGCTCCGCGGACCGCGCGTGGGCCGCGTTGCGGATGGTGACCAGGCCCTGCCGGGTGAACGCCTGGCCGGTGCGGGCGTGCCGCGTCGGCAGCACGCAGTCGAACATGTCCACCCCGACCGCCACCGCGTCCACCAGGTCGCCGGGACGGCCCACCCCCATCAGGTATCGCGGGCGGTCGGCCGGGAGGGCGCCGGCCGTGAGCGCGACCAGATCCCGCATGAGTCCCCGGGGCTCACCGACCGCGAATCCGCCGAGGGCGTGGCCGTCCCACGCGAGTGCACAGGTCTCCTCCGCCGCCGCCCGCCGGAGGTCTCCGTACATCCCGCCCTGCACGATGCCGAAGCAGGCCTGGCCGGACCGGCGGCCGGCCACGTGCGCCGCGTGGGACCGCCGGGCCCAGCGGAGCGTGCGCTGGAGCGAGGCCTCGGCCGCCTCCCGCGGCGCCGGGTGCGGCAGGCACTCGTCGAGCGGATGCAGGACGTCGACCCCGAGGGCCTGCTGCACCTCGACGACCAGCTCGGGGGTGAGCAGGTGCTCGGCGCCGCCGTCGAGGTGCGAGCGGAAGCGAACGCCCTCCTCCCGGATCGTCCGCAGCGCGGCGAGGCTCCACACCTGGTACCCGCCCGAGTCCGTGAGGATGGGCCCATCCCACCCCATGAAGCGATGGAGTCCGCCCAGCTCGGCGATCAGCGTGTGTCCCGGGCGCAGGAAGAGGTGGTACGTGTTGGCGAGGACGATCTCGACCCCGATCTCCCGGAGGTCGGCCGGGGTCAGGCTCTTCACGGTGCCCAGTGTCCCCACCGGCATGAAGGCCGGCGTCTCGACGACACCGTGAGCCGTGTGGAGCCGCCCCCGGCGAGCCTCGCCATCCCGCGCCAAAAGCTCAAACCTCGGGGTCAGGCCCTGATTTTGACTCCCAGGCACTCCGCCGCCGTCACGCGGAGGCCGGGCGTCGTCCGTTGTCAAACTCAAGGCCTGACCCCGTTTTGGATCAGCATGGCGTCGCCGTAGCTGTAGAAGCGGTAGCCGGCGGCGACGGCATGCGCGTACGCGCGGAGCACCCGCTCGCGGCCGGCGAAGGCCGACACCAGGAGGAGCAGCGACGAGCGCGGCAGGTGGAAGTTCGTGAGCAAGGCGTCGACGGCCCGGAACCGGTGGCCGGGCACGATCGTGAGATCGGTCCAGCCGGTGCCCGGGGCCAGGCTGCCATCGGGACGCGCCACGGCTTCGAGCGCGCGGACGGTCGTCGTCCCCACCGCCACCACGCGGCGCCCCTCGCGCCGCCCCCGCGTGAGGGCCGCCGCGGCCGCCTCGGTCACCTCGAAGCGCTCCGGTTCCATCCGGTGCTCGGCAACCCGCTCGGCCCGGACCGGCCGGAACGTCCCGGGGCCCACGTGGAGCGTGACGCGCCAGAGCTCGACCCCCCGCGCCTCCAGCGCGGCGAGGAGCTCGGGGGTGAAGTGCAGGCCCGCTGTCGGCGCGGCGACCGCGCCGGGGCGGGCGGCGTAGACGGTCTGGTAGCGCGCCCAGTCCTCGCCGCCGGGCTTCCGGTACCGTCGGATGTAGGGCGGCAGCGGAGGGAGCCCGTGCGCCTCGAGGAGGGCGTCGACCGGAACCGGCGCATCGAGTCGGATCCGGGCCCGCCCCAACGGCTCCCGGGCGGTGACGGTCGCGTGCGCGGCCCCGTCCGCCAGGGCGATCGTGGTCCCGACCGGACAGCGGCGGGCCGGGCGCAGGAGCGCCGCCCAGTCGTCACCAACCGGGTGGAGCAGGAGGACCTCGGCGTCCCGCTCGGTCCCGGCAATGCGCCCGAACAGGCGCGCCGGCACGACACGCGTGTCGTTCACGACGAGACAGTCCCCCGCCCGGAGGCAGCCGCCCAGGTCAGCGACCCGCGTGTCCCGGAGCTCGTCGGACAGCCCGTCCAGGACGAGGAGGCGCGCCGAGTCACGGGGCTCGGCCGGCTCCTGCGCGATGCGGTCCGGCGGCAGCGCGTAGTCGAACTGCGCGAGGTCCGAGACGGTCGCGGACGCGCTAGCCAATCCGGCTCCCCAGCGCGACGTCTCCGTCGGGTCGGAGGAGGACGACCTGGTCTCCGTCGGCGTACGCGCCCAGCACGAGCACCTCGGAGACGAAGGGCCCGATGCGCTTCGGCGGGAAGTTGACGACGCACACGACCTGTCGCCCGACGAGCTCCTCCAGCCGGTACCGGTCGGTGATCCGGGCGCTCGAGCGCCGCTCCCCGAGGGGACCCAGGTCGATCCAGAGCTTGTACGCCGGCTTCCGGGCCTCCGGGAATGGCTCGGCCCGCCGGACCGTGCCGACCCGCATGTCCACCTTCTCGAAGTCGCTCCAGCCGATCTCGCTCACCAGGCTACCCTTGCTCCGCACGAGTGGATCGGACGGCCTTCGGCCTGTGGGCTCACCGGGGCATCCTCGGACGGTCGATGGACGGCCTTGGGCCTGTGGCGGCCTCTGGCGCTTCGCGGGCGTTGATCGGACGGGTCTCGTCGAACGAATGTGATTGCACGGCCTTCGGCCTGTGGCGGCCTGTGGCAGCCTGCGGGCTCATGGGATCCCTGACTCGGGCGGCGCTCCCCGCGCCCCTCTCACCGGAGGGTCGCCAGGGCCGTGCCCGGATAGTAGTGCTCCAGGATCTGGGAGTACGTGTAGCCCCGGTCGGCCATGCCCTTGGCGCCGAACTGGGACAGGCCCACCCCGTGCCCCCAGCCCCGCCCCTCGAACCGTATGGCCCCGTTCTGGGCGGTCGGGACGAAGAGCGTGCTCTTCAGCGCATCGTACCCGATCAGCCGGCGGAAGTCGGCGCCGCGAAGCGTGCTCGTCCCGCGGGAGTGGTCCACGGTCATCCGCGCCACGCGGAACGAGGGGCTGCGCTCGAGGACGGTGAGCCCGCTGACCTGGCCCACGTCGAGCCCGCCCCGCCGCAGCCGCTCGCCGATCACGGCCAGAGGGATCGTCACCGTCCACGTGTAGTTCGGCGACTCCATGGAGAACTCGTCCCGGACGCCCGCCAAGGGCGGGACGTCCCCCGAGAACACGGTCTGCGCCGCCTCGGTGAAGCCGCCCGAATCCGAGTGGTAGAAGGTGGGGAAGACGCGACCCTCCCACGTCAGCACCTGCCCGGCGGTGGCCCGGGCGGCCTCCCGGGCCGGCGACCCCTCGACCACCCAGCCGGCGAAGTTCTGGTCCTGGGTGCCGGCAACCACGTGGAACGCCCTTCCCGTGATCCGGCCCTGCTGGAACACGGCGTAGGTCCGCGCCACGACCGCCTGCGCGCGCAGGGCCTCGGCCGGCCACCGTTCGGACGCCTCGCCGCGAACCGTCCCGGCGACGTACTCCTCCATGGGCAGCTCGTTGACCAGCAGGAGCCCCTGGCCCTGGCGCGACACCTCGAGCGCCCCGATGTAGTCCCGCACGCCGACCCGGAGCGATCCCCCGCGCGCCTCGAACCGGAGCGCGCGGAGATCCGATCGCCGCGCGCCGACCACGTCGAGCCCCGTTCCCGACGGGACCACGCGCAGGATCCGGGGGCCGGACAGGCTGTAGAGGCTCCCGCCCGCCGGATCGAGGACCGTGACGGGCTCACGGGCGCCGATCTCCACGTGACGCAGCCCGTCCGCGAGCGCGATCCGGATCGGCGGAAGCGCGCTCGCCGGTCCCGCGGCTCCGACGGTGCTCCCGACGGCCACGGCGAGGGCCAGGAGCGCCGGCCCGGCGTGAGTCCGGCGGATCGACACGGTCGCGCGGGCGCCCATCATCGCCGAGACACGAGCGCCAGGACGAGCGTGAGCAGGATGCTGAGGACGATCGAGGTGGTCAGGGGGAAGTAGAACGACCAGCTGCCCCGCTGGACGTGGATGTCGCCGGGCAAGCGGCCCAGGAACGGGATCCGGGTCCCGAGCGCGCCGCCGAACCACAACACGGCGCCGCCGACGAGCAGCACGAGACCGAGGATCATCAGCATCCGGCCGATGTCCGCCAACCTTGTCCTCGTGGCCTCTACTGGAGCGAGAGCTGCAGGGGCCCCTCGCCCCCTTGGTGGCCAAGGTGCCGGTAGGCGGCAGGCGTGGCGCGCCGGCCGCTCGGCGTCCGGATGACCAGTCCGATCTTCAGGAGATAGGGCTCGACCATCTCCGCCAGCGTCTCCGCGTCGTCGTTGATCGTCGCCGCGATCGCCTCCAGTCCAACCGGCCCGCCGGCGTACTGCTCGACGATGGCCAGGAGGAACCGGCGGTCGAGGCGATCGAGCCCGCGCGTGTCGACCCCCTCCATCGTGAGCGACGCGTCCGCGGCCTCGCGGCTGATGCGGCCGTCACCCTTGACCTGAGCGAAGTCTCGCACGCGCCGCAGGAGACGGTTGGCGATGCGCGGCGTGCCACGGGCGCGCCGGGCGATCTCGGCCGCCCCCTCCGCGTCGATGGGGAGACCGAGAATGCCGGCAGACCGAACGACGATCCGCGCCAGCTCCTCGTCGGCGTAGAAGTCCAGATGGTGGAAGATCCCGAACCGCTCGCGCAGCGGCGCGCTCAGCATGCCGGGCCGGGTCGTCGCCCCCACCAGGGTGAACGGCTTGAGCGGGATTTTCATGGTCCGCGCGTGCATGCCGCGCTCCATGACCAGGTTCACCTCGAAGTCTTCCATGGCGGGATACAGGAGCTCCTCCACGGCGTGGGGCATTCGATGGATCTCGTCCACGAACAGCACGTCGCGGGGATCGAGGCTCGTGAGGATGCCCATGAGGTCGTCGCCGCGCTCGAGCGCCGGCCCCGAGGAGCTCTTGAGCCCGCTCGCCATCTCGTTGGCCAGGATGATTGCGAGGGTCGTCTTGCCGAGACCGGGAGGGCCGTAGAGCAGCACGTGATCCAGGCACTCGCCGCGCTGTCGCGCCGCTTCGACGGAGACCCGCAGGCTCTCGACCGCCTCGCGCTGGCCGATGTACTCGTCCAGACGCTGGGGGCGGAGCGCCCGCTCGAACGGCGCCTCGTCGGCGAGGGCGGCGCGGCTCAGCAGGTTCTCGCTCACCGCGCGTCCCGGGGCTTGGGCCGGTGCACGGACCAACGAGTCACGCGGATCCTCGGCGAGCGCGGTAGATCTCCTCGAACAGGGCCTCGGGCCCGTCGATGTCGGGTCGCCGCGCGAGGGCCTCGCGGATCGCCTGATCGGCCTCGGCGGGGCGGAGGCCCATCTGCCGGACCAGGATGTCCCGGACCACGACGCGCACCTCCTCCGACTCCTCCCGCGGCGGCGGCGCGGGCGCATCCTCGCGCGGGAGCAGCGCGTACTTGGCCACCTTGCCTTCCAGCTGGGCGACGATGTTGCGGCACTTCTGGGGTCCGATGCCGGGCAGCCGGCGCAGGAAGCGCTCGTCCTTCCGCACGATCGCGTCCGCGATGTCGGCGATCGGCGCGACCAGGGCTCGCGCGGCGACCAGCGGCCCGACGTCCTTCACGGTGATGAGCCGCTCGAAGAACTCCCGCTCCAGATCCCGGGCGAACCCGATCAGCACGGGACGGGGCTGATCGCGCGTGGCGTGGTAGTAGATCACGAGCGCCAGCTCGGCCCCGTCGGCGCCGTCGCTGGCGACCAGGCCATCGAGCCCGCGGGCCACTACCGGGGGCAGCACGACCTCGT
Source organism: uncultured Candidatus Rokubacteria bacterium (assembly GCA_963812945.1). GTDB lineage: Bacteria > Methylomirabilota > Methylomirabilia > Rokubacteriales > DASRDR01 > DASRDR01. The sequence continues at coordinate 3,453,708 of CAWEXD010000008.1, forward strand.
ACCCCACGCCCGCCGACTCGACGATCACCCGGCCTTCCAGCCGCCGGCGCAGCCGGCCGCGCAGCGACGCGATCATCGCCTGCCGAGCCCTCGGGCTCGGGACAGGCCGGTGTACGCGAGGGCGAGCGCGTCCGCGACGTGGCTCGGCCGTGGCGCGGCCGGGAGGGCCAGGAGTGCCTGCATCGCGCGCGCGACCTGCCCCTTCGGCGCGGCCCCCGAGGCGGTCACGGCGCGCTTGACTTCCGCGGGCGCGAGCGAGACGAGCACGACCCGGTGGCCCCGGCTGGCCAGGCAGATCGCGGCCCGCGCGTGCCCCATCAGGATGGCCGTGCGCGGGACCGACGGGGCGCTGAACACGTCCTCGATGACGAGGAGGTCGGGCGTGAACCGCTCGAGCACGGCCCGCACGCCGTCGAACAGGGCCTCGAGTCGCACCTCCAAGGGGTCCCGGGAGCTCGTCCGGATGACCCCGGTCCCTAGCACGCTGGGTACCCGGTGTCCGCCCTGGAGCGCCGCGTAGCCCGTGTCGGCCAGGCCCGGGTCGAACCCCACCGCGCGTGGACCGGGCCGGCCCGAGGCGGGGCCCTCCTCCATCCTGCTCAAGCGACGCCCTGCGCCTCGAGCACCTCGTCGGGGATGTCGAAGTTCGCGTAGACGTGCTGAACGTCGTCCAGTTCCTCGAGCCCCTCGACAAGTCGCAGCACCTGCTGGGCGTCCTTGCCCTCGAGACGCACTGTCGACTGCGGAACGTAGGTCACCTCGGCGGACTGGATCGGCACCCCCCGCCCCTCGAGCGCCCGGCGGACGCCCTCCAGGTCCGGCGGCGTCGTCGTGATCTCGAAGATGGAGTCCACCCGCCTGAGGTCGGCCGCGCCGGCGTCCAGGGCCAGCCCCAGCAGCTCGTCCTCGTCCACGCGGCTCGCCTCCACCTGGATGACGCCCTTGCGCTCGAACACCCAGCCCACCGTGCCGGTCTCGCCGAGGTTGCCGCCGAACTTCGTGAAGGCGTGCCGGATCTCGGGCGCGGTGCGGTTCTTGTTGTCGGTCAGGACCTTGACCATGACGGCGACCCCGGCCGGCCCGTACCCCTCGTAGGTGATCTCCTCGTAGGTCTCACCCGGCAGCTCGCCCGTCCCCTTCTGGATGGCGCGCTTGAGCGTGTCGGCGGGCATGTTGACCGACTTCGCCTCCTCGATCGCGGTCTTGAGCCGATTGTTCAGCTTCGGGTCCCCGCCCGCCCGCGCCGCCGTTGTGATCTCCCGGACGAGCTTGGAGAAGACCTTTCCCCGCGCCTGGTCCGTCTTGGCCTTCTTGCGCTTGATCTGGGACCACTTCGAGTGACCAGACATCGTTCCTCACCCTCTCTCTTTCGTCACCACGCGGGCTCGCGCGCGAGGCTCTCCCGGAGCGCGTGCATGCGCGCCACGCGCGCCGCTTGACGCTTGTCCGCGAAGTCCCGCTCTCGCTGCTCGGCCGCGGTCGGCGCCGCCAGGGCCGGGAGCGGACCCCCTGCCCCGCGGAGCTTCACGAACGTCAGGTATGCCGTGCACGTGTGCCGGACCTCGCCGGTCAACGGCGCCTCCGCGAGCACCTGGATCTCCACCTCCATCGACCGCGTCCCCACGCGGGTCAGGGCGCCGCGGTAGGTGAGTATGTCACCCACGTGGATCGGCACGTAGAACTCGAGCGCGTCCATCGACGCCGTCGCGACGGGCGCCCGCGCGTACCGGACGGCCAGGATCCCCGCCGCCTCGTCCACGGTCAGGAGGAGGCGTCCGGCGAACATCAGCGTGCCGTCCAGCGCGTCCTCCGGAAAGACGAACCGGCGCTGCTCGAAGCGCCAGCGGAATCCCTCCGTCTCGTCGGCCACGTCCCGCGCCCGCTCGGCCCGCGACGCCAGTCGGGCGCGCCGCGCCGCGCGTCGGGCTTCCGCGACCTCGACGACCGCGGCCTCCGCCGAATCGGCCGGGCTGATCCGGGCCAGTACCGCTCGCGGGTGAGCCATCCCGTCGATGGCGACGAATGCCAGGTGCGACGACAGGGTCACCTGCCGCTCCCCGGTGGCCGCGTCCTCCGAGTAGACCCGGACGCCGACCTCGAGGGAGCTCCGACCTACGTACTCCACGCGTGCCCGCAGGATCGCGATCTCCCCCACCCGGACCGGGTGGAGGAAGTCGATCTCGTCCATCGCCCCGACCGAGACCGGGCCACGCGCGACGCGAGACGCGGCCAGGGTCCCGGCAGTGGCGATCCACTCCATCATCCGTCCCCCGTAGATCTGCCCGGGCGCGCCCGCGTACTGGGGGAAGACGTAGTGGACCATCTCGGCGACGGTCTCGCGGACCGTGGGCACGGCGAATCCCTCCCTCTGGTGGCCGTCCTCGGGCCCGTCGTGCGGGAGGCCGACCCATTGTAGCCGGCGCTCCGCGCCCCGGCAAACGGACGCGCCGGGACGCCGGCGCGGCTCAGATCCCGGCGCGCGCGACGGGATGGCAGGGGGGCGACAGGCTGCGTCGCGCTAGGGGCGCGGAGGCGGCGGGCTTCCCGAGAGCGGGTTCTGCGGCTTGGGCGGGGCCTCGGGCACCTGCGGGGGCTCGAGGCTCATGCGCTCGAGACGGTGCAGTCCCATGGGATCCAGGCGGAGGCCGCGGACCCCCGGGCGGGTGACCATCCACTGGAGCCGCACGTAGAGGGGGACGTAGGGAACCTCCTCCGCCAGGAGCGCCTGGAGCCGCTGATAGAGCCGGAAGCGCTCGGGGCGGAACCCCAGCTGGCTCCCGCGCAGGAGCATGCCGTCGATCAAGGGGCTCCGGAGGAACGCGACGTTGGTGGCGCTCCCGAGCGTGGTCCCATCGGTGGCCAGGAGCGGTCTCAGGAAGATGTCCGGATCGTTCACCTCCAGGAGCTCCTCATGAAGGGTCAGCTCCGCCGTGCCCTGTCGGGCGGCGGCCCCGGCCGCGTCCGGCGACTCCAGGCGCACCCGTGCCCGAAAGCCCGCGGCGCCCAGCGAGAGCCGGATCGCCTCGGCGATGCCCGCGGCCTCCGGGCCCGAGACTTGGTCCGACGCCAGCAAGGTCAGCGTCGGATCGAGCGGCGCGACCTGGGCGAGCAATCGCCGCGCGCGGGCGAGGTCGAAGGGCAGCGGGCCCGCATCGCGCGCCGCCCACGTGCCGGGTGGAAGCCAGCCCGCGTGGGGTGCCGCCCACCGGCCGAGCGCGGGCTGGATGAGAGCGGGGTCGAGGGCCAGCGCGACGGATTGCCGCACGGCCTTGCGGCTGGTGAGTCCCCGGTCGGTCCGGAGGGCCAGGAGTCCGACCCGCCAGGTCGGCGCGGCAACGACCTGGAGACCCAGCGCAGCCCACGCCGGGGGCGCGGCGACCATCGCGGCCTGGAGGGGACCGCCGGGGCCGAGCCCACCGAGCGCGGCCGCGTCATCGGCCATGGCGTGGAGCGTGAGTCGCGCACTCTGCGGGGGCTCCCCTCGCCAGGTCGGTGCCGCTTCGAGCACCAGCCGGCCGGGCGCGAGCTCGACAACCCGGTAGGGCCCGGTCCCGCTCCGCGGACCCACGGCGCGGGGAATGGCGAGTCCCAGACCCGGATGCGCCAGGAGCGCGAGCACCGGGGCGTACGGCTGGGCGAGGACGACCTGCACCGAGGCGCCCTCGCCCCGCCGCACCTCTCGCACGAGGCGGTTGGCGCCACGGAACGGCCGCACCCAGGTCGGCGCGCTCTCCGGCGGCTCGTCGGCGGAGACGCGCTCGGCGAGAGCCGCGACGACGTCGTCGACCCCGAGCGGCGTGCCGTCGTGGAGGAGGACGTCCGGGCGGACGCGGAAGGTCCAGACGAGCCCATCCTTCGAGACGACCCAGGCCGTCGCGAGGGCGGGCTCGATGTCGCCCTTGTCACCGAAGGCGACGAGCCCCTCGTAGAGGAGCCGCATCGGCAGGAGATCGGCGGACACCGTCGCCGCGCCGGGATCGAGACTGGCGGGAACGCGAGGCACGCCGACGTGGAGATGACCGGTCGGGGCCGCGACGCTGACGCGTGCGACCGCGAGGAGCGTGACCAGCGCCGCGACGGACACCGCGCGCCGTGCCCAGCGGAGGCACTGCGCCCTCCGGGCGGCCTCGGAAGTCATAGGCGTCCATTATAGGGACGATCGAGTCCCATGCGCGACTGGCACCGACGTTGCACGATTTCGGGAGCGGAGGGGGGTGTCCGCGGGCAACCGCGCGCCACTACTGCATGCGGACCGCTCCACAACTTGACTTCTTTTTCCGGTGCCGCCTATAGTTGCTCAAGCTGGCGGGGGTAGAATCGCCCACGCCGGGCCCGGCCGACGCGGCGCGGTCGCGGTGCTCGCCGAAAGGGACGGGAGGCTATGAAAGAGTTCGAAAAGAAGGCGAATCCTCCCCGCGAACCCGAGGGCGTCAAGGGCGGCGGCCTGTCGAAGTTCCTGCCGATGAGCGAGTCCGCCTACCGCCGCCGTCTGACGGAGTACGAGATCCAGATCCAGGACCTCCAGGCCCACTCCCGGGCGCTGGAGTCCGAGGTCGTCCACCTCCGCAAGAAGCTGGAAGAAATCCCCAAGGATTTTGTCGTCCTGGAGAACAAGCTGCGCGAGGCGAACCGCCAGCTGGTCCAGGCCTTCAATCAGAACGAGAAGCTCGTGAACACGCTGTACGAGGCGCGCGAGCAGATCTCCTCCCTGAAGGAGGAGGTCGACAAGCTGTGCGCGCCACCTTCCAGCTACGGCGTGTTCCTGTCCCTCAACGACGACGGCACGGTGAACATCCTCTCGAGCGGGCGCAAGGTGAAGGTCAACCTGCACCCCTCGATCGGGAAGGACGCGATCAAGCCCGGCCAGGAGCTGGTCCTCAACGAGGGCCTCAACGTCATCGAGACGGCGGGCTACGAGATCCAGGGCGAGGTCGTCATCATGAAGGAGGCCCTGGACGAGGCCCGCGCGGTCGTGACGGTGCGCGCGGACGAGGAGAAGGTCGCGGTCATCGCCGAGCCCCTCCGCCCGACCAAGCTGAAGGTCGGCGATCACCTCCTCATGGATGCGAAGTCGGGCTACCTCCTGGAGAAGCTGCCGAAGAGCGAGGTCGAAGATCTCGCCCTCGAGGAGGTCCCGGATATCCAGTACGAGGACATCGGAGGGCTGTCGACGCAGATCGAGGCGATCCGGGACGCCGTGGAGCTCCCGTACCTCTACGCCGACTACTACCGCGAGCACAAGCTCGCGCCGCCCAAGGGCGTGCTGCTCTACGGCCCCCCCGGCTGCGGCAAGACGATGATCGCCAAGGCGGTGGCCAACAATCTCGCCCAGAAGGTGTCGGAGAAGCGCGGGGAGAAGATCAAGGGCTTCTTCATGAACATCAAGGGCCCGGAGCTCCTCAACAAGTACGTGGGCGAGACCGAGCGGAAGATCCGCGAGATCTTCACGAAGGCCAAGGAGAAGGCCGCCGAGGACGTGCCCGTCGTGGTGTTCTTCGACGAGATGGACGCGCTCTTCCGGACGCGCGGCTCGGGGATCTCGTCCGACGTCGAGACGACGATCGTGCCGCAGCTCCTGGCCGAGATCGACGGGGTCGAGGGGCTCAAGAACGTCATCGTGATCGGCGCCTCGAACCGGCAGGACCTGATCGATCCCGCCATCCTCCGGCCGGGTCGGCTCGACGTGAAGATCAAGATCGACCGGCCGGACCGCCAGGCGGCGGCCGACATCATGGTCAGGTACCTCACCTCGGACATCCCGATGCACGAGCAGGAGCTCGAGCCGCACGGCGGCGACATCCAGGCGGCCATCACCCGGCTCATCGAGACGGCCGTCGACACCATGTACGCCACCGGGGACGACAACCGCTTCCTGGAGGTCACCTACGCGAACGGGGACAAGGAGCTCTTGTACTTCAAGGACTTCGCCTCGGGCGCGATGATGGAGTCGGTCGTGCGCCGCGCCAAGAAGCTCGCCCTCAAGCGCTACATCGCGAGCGGCGAGAAGGGCGTGAAGCTCGACGACCTGGTGGCGGCGGTGCGGGAGGAGTTCAAGGAGAACGAGGACCTCCCCAACACGACCAACCCCGACGACTGGGCCAAGATCGCGGGGAAGAAGGGCGAGCGCATCGTCTACGTCAAACCGCTCACGGGCGAGAGCAAGGACAAGAACCGGCCCGTGGAGCGCATGACCACCGGTCAATACCTGTAAGCGGAAGGGGTGAGGGGCGGAGGGCAGCGCTCCCCTCACTCCTTTTCTGTCGGTCGCGTCCCACCGGAGAGGCCCGCGGGCGGCGGCGGGAGCGGGTGACGCGAGCCGGCGCGAGGGCGGTATGGCAATCCCGAAGGTGATGGGGATCGAGACCGAGTACGGGATCACGGTCCGGAACCAGCCGGACTTCAACCCGATCCTGTCCTCGCTCCTCCTCATCAACTCCTACGAGACGTACCGCACGGCCCGCATCCGCTGGGACTACGAGGCCGAGAGCCCGCTCAGGGATGCCCGGGGCTTCGAGTACGCCGAGGAGAAGGAGCTGCCGTCCAAGGAAGAGTCGCGCCTCATCAACCTCATCCTGCCCAACGGGGCCCGCTTCTACGTCGACCACGCCCACCCCGAGTACTCCACCCCCGAGTGCACGAACCCGCGGGACCTCGTGATCTGGGACCGGGCGGGCGAGCGGATCCTCGACCTCGCGCGCCGGCGCGCGGAGGCGGCGTCCCCGCCCGAGCAGCGCATCCTCATCTACAAGAACAACACCGATTCGAAGGGGAACAGCTACGGCACCCACGAGAACTACCTCATGGACCGCCGGTGCCCCTTCACACGGATCGTGCAGCACCTGATGCCGTTCCTGGTCACACGCCAGATTTTCACCGGCGCGGGCAAGGTCGGGTCGGAGAACAACCTCGAGTACACCGAGTACCAGGTGTCCCAGCGCGCGGACTTCCTCGAGACGGAGGTCGGGCTGGAGACGATGCACTCCCGCCCCATCATCAACACGCGGGACGAGCCGCACGCCGACCCCGAGAAGTACCGGCGCCTCCACGTCATCGTGGGCGACGCCAACATGTCCGAGGTAGCGAACTACCTGAAGGTCGGAACCACGGCGATCGTCCTGTCCATGCTCGAGGACGACTTCATCGACAGTGATCTCTCGCTGGAGAACCCCGTCCAGAGCTTCCGGGTGGTCTCTCGAGACCTCGCCTGCCGGGCGCCGATCCGGCTGCGGGACGGGCGGACCACGACGGCGATCGGCCTCCAGCGCGAGTTCCTGGAGCTGGCGCATCGCTACTACCGTGACCGGGAGCTCGACACGGTGACCAAGGACGTGCTCGTGCGGTGGGAGTACGTGCTGGACCGGCTCGCCCAGGATCCGATGTCGCTCAACCGCGAGCTGGACTGGGTCATCAAGCTCGATCTCCTCGAGAACTACCGGGCGAAGCACGGGGTGGGCTGGACGGATTCCCGGGTGGCGATGATCGACCTCCAGTATCACGACATCCGCCCGGGCAAGGGGCTCTACTACCGGCTCGAGCAGTCCGACGCGGTGGAGCGGATCGCGAGCGACGACGAGATCGTCCGCGCCGTCCACGACCCTCCGCGCGACACCCGCGCGTACTTCCGGGGGATGTGTCTGCAGCGCTACTCCGAGGACATCGTCTCGGCCTCGTGGGACTCGGTCCTCTTCGATCTCAAGGAGGGGCCGCTCAAGAAGATCTTCATGCTCGAGCCGCTCCGGGGCACCGAGGCCATGGTTCGCCGGCTCTTCGACCAGTCGCCGACCGCCCGGGACCTCCTCAAGAACATCGCGAAGCCGACCAGCGTCTAGGCCCGGAGGCCGGGCCGGCGGGCGCGCCGGAAGGCGCGGCGTCCGGCGAGACCCGGCTGTATAATCCCTCCACGGGCCACCCCCACATGCACGAGCCCTGGCAAGGTCTCTTCGGTCGCTCCGTGAACCGGAGCTTCGTGGACCTCCTCCGGCAGGAGGCGCCCGACTTGCTCGCCCCGAAGCTCGTCCCGAGCGCGGGGTCGCCGCCCGATGCCCACGGCCTGGCGGGGGTCCCGACGGGGACGACGATCCTCGCGCTGCGATACGCCGACGGTGTCATCATCGCCGGCGACCGGCAGGCCACCGAGGGCTACCAGATCGCCCACCGGCGGATCGAGAAGGTCTACAAGACCGACGAGCACTCCGCGGTGGCGATCGCCGGCGCGGCCGGGCCGGCGATCGAGATGGCCCGCCTGTTCCAGACCGAGCTCGAGCACTACGAGAAGGTGGAGGGCGACGGCTTGTCCCTCGAGGGCAAGGCGAACAAGCTCGGCCAGATGATCCGGATGAACCTCCCGATGGCGATGCAGGGCCTGGTGGTCGTGCCCATCTTCGCCGGCTACGACGTGCGCCGCGCCGAGGGGCGGATCTTCAACTACGACGTCACCGGGGGCCGGTACGAGGAGACCAACTACGCGGCGACCGGCTCGGGTGGCAAGGACGCGCGCACCACGCTCAAAAAGGTGTACCGGACGGGCTCGTCGCGCGAGGAGGGGATCCGCTGGGCGGTCGAGGCGCTCGTCGACGCGGCGGAGGAAGACGTGGGAACGGGGGGCCCTGACTTCGTCCACGAAATCTTCCCGAGCATGAAGATCATCACCCGCGCCGGGTTCGAGGACGTGGCCGAGGCGGTCGTGCGGGCCCAGTGCGAGGCCGTGCTGGCGGCGCGACGCCAGGAGCGCTGACGCGATGCCGCTCCCCTATTACGTGTCGCCCGAGCAGATGATGAAGGACAAGGCCGAGTATGCCCGGAAGGGCATCGCGCGGGGCCGGTCCATCGTCGCCCTCGAGTACCAGGACGGTGTCCTCCTGGTCGCCGAGAATCCCTCCAACCTGCTCCACAAGATCTCCGAGATCTACGACCGGATCGCGTTCGCGGGGGTCGGCAAGTACAACGAGTTCGAGAACCTGCGGATCGCGGGCGTGCGGCACGCCGACCTGCGCGGGTACTCCTACCACCGCGAGGACGTGACCGCGAAGGCGCTGGCCAACGCCTACTCCCAGGCCCTCGGGAACATCTTCACCGAAGGGCTCAAGCCGTTCGAAGTCGAGCTGCTGGTCGCGGAGGTGACCGACCACGCAAACGGCAAGAACGAGATGTACCATGTCCTCTACGACGGCTCGATCGAGGACGAGCACAACTACGCCGCAATGGGGGGGCAGGCGGAGGAGATCCGCCGATTCCTCAAGGAGCAGTATCGGGAGGGGGCCCCCCTTGCCGAGGCCGTCCGACTGGGGATCCGTTCGCTGACGGTCACGCAGAACAAGACGCTGACGGAACGCGACCTCGAAGTCGCCGTGCTCGACCGACAGCGCGATCGCCGGAAGTTCCGGCGCGTCGCGAATGGCGAGCTGCGCGCGATCCTCGGGCGTCCCGACCCGCCAGAGGGCGGCCGGCCCATGGGGACGTCATGAAGCGTCGCATCTTCGGGCTCGAGAACGAGTACGGGCTGACCTGCACGCTGAACGGCCAGCGCCGGCTGTCCCCCGACAACGTCGCGCGCTACCTGTTCGAGAAGGTCATTCCGGGCGCCCGCAACGCCAACGTGTTCCTGGAGAACGGCGCCCGCCTCTACCTCGACACCGGGTTCCATCCCGAGTACGCGACACCCGAGTGCGACGACGTCATGGACCTCGTCGTCTACGACAAGGCCGGCGAGCGGATCGTGGAGGATCTCCTGCACCAGGCGGAGAAGCGGCTCCGCGAGGACGGGATCTCGGGCAACATCCTCCTCTTCAAGAACAACACCGACTCCGCCGGCAACTCGTACGGGTGCCACGAGAACTACCTGGTGTCGCGCGACGTCTCGTTCCAGCGGCTCGCCGAGGCCCTGATCCCGTTCTTCGTGACGCGCCAGATCTTCGCGGGCGCCGGCAAGGTGCTCCAGACGCCGCGGGGCTTCCACTACTGCCTCTCGCAGCGCGCCCAGCACATCTGCCAGGAGATCTCGGGCGCGACGACGTCGTCCCGCTCCATCATCAACACGCGCGACGAGCCGCACGCGGATGCCGAGAAGTACCGGCGGCTCCACGTGATCGTCGGCGACTCGAACATGTCGGAGGTCGCGACCTATCTGAAGGTCGGCACCACCGCCGTGGTGCTGGACATGATCGAGGACGGCTACTTCGACCGGGACTACAGCCTCCAGTCACCGGTCCAGGCCATCCGGGACATCTCCCACGACCCCGGGCTCCGTGAGACGGTGAAGCTGAAGGACGGGCGGGCCTTGACCGCCCTCGAGATCCAGAAGGAGTACCTGGAGGCCTGCCTGACGTACGCGCAGCACGTCGACGCCGACCCGATCACGCGGGACATCCTGGACCGCTGGACCGACATGCTGACCCGGCTCGAGACCGATCCCGCCCAGTGCGACCGCGAGGTCGACTGGGTCATCAAGCGCCAGGTGATCGAGGACTACATGGCGAAGCACCGCCTGTCGTGGCGGGACCCCCGGGTGTCCCTGATCGACCTCCAGTACCACGACATCCGGCCCTTCAAGGGCGTCTACTACCTCCTCGCGCGGAACGACCGCGTGGACCGGATGGTGCGCGACGAGCAGGTGGAGCAGGCCAAGCACACGCCGCCCCAGACGACCCGCGCCCGGCTCCGCGGAGAGTTCATCCGCCGCGCGAACCTCAAGGGCAAGGACTACCGGGTCGACTGGGTCTACCTGAAGCTGAACGACCCCGAGCGCGAGACCATCCTCTGCAAGGACCCGTTCCAGGCCCACGACGAGCGGGTCGAGCGCCTGATCCGGTCGTTCTAGCACGCCGCCACGCCCCGTCCCGTCCGAGGCGGCGGGTGCGCCCGTGAGCGCTTCCCGGTCGAACCGCCGACCCCTAGGGCGACGTCCGCTCGACGATCGAAAAGGGGTGCCGGGAGTACAGCACGCGGTAGCTCGTGCGGTCGGAGCCGTCGCTCAATCGGTGGTCGATGACCTTGAGCGCGGCCGCGGGGTCGTCACAGGACGTCCTCGTCGCCCCGAGATGGAACCTGACGAGGAACGGCGCCCTCCACGGCCGCAGGTTGACGCAGTCCGCCAGGAGCTTGTCCTCCAGCCGGTTCCCCAGCTCCGAGGCCGCCCGCTGGAAGAAGGTCTCCCGCGGGCGGGTGTCGCGAAGAAACAGTGACGGAACGGTGGCGGACAGCACGAGCGTCGCGATCGCGCCGATGACGCAGCACTGCGCATAGCGCCGCTGCATCCAGCCTTCGGAGGCCACGTATCGGAGCGCCACCGCCGCCATCAGGCTCGACCCCGCGTAGTGGATCGCGACGTACCAGAACGCCTTGTGTGCCAGGAGCGTGAAACCCAGGAACGTGCCCCCGGTCACGAGAGCGCCCAGGATCAGGGCCGGCGCCGCGGCCCGGTCCTTCTTCCAGATGACCAGCGGAATGCTGAGAAGCACGACTGGCAGCCACGGCCAGTATCGGGAGAAGACCCGCACGTAGTACCAGAGATCGTTGGGCTTTTCTTCATCGAGTACCGTCGCCTTCCATTCGACCCGGAAGTACTGCGCCGAAGAACGACTGCCCGGTCACGGCGTAGTGCCAGAGGTCCACGGCCGAGAGCAGCGCGAGGGACACGACGACGGCGCCCGACAGGTGAGCCAACAGCCAGCCCCACGAAACCCTGAACCGGGCCAGCGTGCCCGGGACGAGCCAGGCCAGACCCCGGAACGCGACGATGACCGCCACGGCCAGGACTGCCGGAGGGCCCTTGGCCAGGAAGGCCAGCCCCAGGGACAGCCCCGCGAGAACGGTGTAGGCGTACGTCCGCGATTCGCCCGCTCTGAGATGGCAGTAGATGGTCAGCATGATGCAGAGCATCAACGCCGGCTCGAGCATGGGGCTGCGTCCGCCCTTGACGAACTGCGGGGTCAACGCCAGCACCGTTGCGGCGAGAAGCCCGTATCGGTGGTCGATCAGACGGCGCCCGAGACGATAGGTCAGCAGGACCGTGAGCGTGGAGAGCACCACGATCGGGATGATCGCGGTCGTGGTGCTCACGCCGAACAGCGCCATCCACACGCCCAGCATCCACGGGGTCAAGTGCGGATGCTCGTGAAACGGAGCCCGCATCCAGGTCAGCACGACCCACTCCACGAGTGGCTTCGGCACCAACTCCTTGGCGACGAGGGCGTAGACGACGTCGTCAACCGAGTGAAAGGTCTCGTTCTCGATCTGGTTCCACAGGATGACCGCCGCAAGAAACATCATCGCGGCGACTTGCCGGGCCTCCGGCAAGGCAAGGAGCTCGCGGAAGGACTCGGCGCGTACCCGCCGTGCTGTCATGCTCGCTCCCGTGGGCTCGGCGAGCGACGGCCTCACGATCGCCGGCTGTGCGCCAGTCATCCTGGGCCGGCGCGGGCGCGCGGTCAAGGCAGTTTCGGCGGCGCACCGCAGGACGCCGCAGCAGGAAGTGAAGTCCTCCGGCCGCGCGGAGCCGCCGGGAGGCCGACCCGCGTATAATCCCGCACCATGACGACTGCTGCCCCGGCCGGGCCCCGCGTCTTCTACGGCTGGATCGTCCTGGCCGCCTCGGTCGCCGTGATCGCCGTCGGCACCGGCACCATCTTCTCGCTGGCGGTGTTCCTCCGCCCGCTCGAGGAGGAGTTCGGGTGGACCCGGTCCCTGATCTCCGGGATCGCCCTCGTCAACTGGATCATCTTCGGAGTCGGCTCGTTCGCGTGGGGGGCCCTCTCCGACCGGATCGGCGCGCGGCGCGTCGTCGGAACGGGCGCCGGCATCCTGGGCGCGGCCCTGGTCCTGTCGAGCCAGGTCCGCTCGGCGGCCGAGCTCTACGCGGCGTTCGGAGTCCTCGGCGCGATCGGCGCCAGCGCCTTCTACGTCCCGCTGGCGGCGACGGCCACGCGCTGGTTCGCAGTGCGCCGGGGCCTGGCCATGGGGATCATCTCCGGAGGCATGGGGCTCGGCATCTTCCTGGTGCCCCCGACCGCCCGCGGCCTCATCACCGGGCTCGGGTGGCGGCCGGCCTTCGCGGTCTTCGGCGCGCTCGCCTGGGCCGTGGGGCTCGTGGCCATGCGGTATCTCGTGGACCGGCCCGAGGATCGCGGGCTCCGGAGCTACGGCCACGCGCTCGCGCCGACCGAGCCGCGCGACGGGACGGCGGGCCTGACGCCGGCCGACGCGCTCCGCCACCCGGCCTTCTGGGGCGTGGCCCTCATCCACTTCGGCTGCTGCGCCGCGCACTCGGGGCCGATCTTCCACATGGTGGCGCACGCAATGGACCTCGGCGTCACCAAGATGGCCGCGGCCTCGATGCTCGGACTCTCGGGCGCCACCAGCATCGCCGGCCGGCTGTCGAGCGGTCTCCTCGCCGACCGGTTCGGCGCCAAGCCCGCGCTGGTGGGCATGCTGGCGCTCCAGGCGGCCATCCTCGCCGGGTACCTGTACGCCGACGGCGCGGTGTCGCTCTTCGCCGTGGCCATGGCCTTCGGCGTGGCCTACGGCGGCGCGATGCCCCTCTACGCCCTCGTGGCGCGCGAGTTCTTCGGGGAGCGGGTGGTCGGCACGACCTTCGGCGGCATCTTCTTCATCTCCTGCATCGGCATGGGTCTGGGGGCCTACGGGGGCGGGTTTCTCTTCGACCGGCTCGGCACGTACTGGAGCCTCCACCTGGCCAGCACGCTCGTCGGGGCCGGAGCGGTCATGGTGGCCATGGCGCTCCGGGCGCCGGCGCGCGCGCCGGTGGTGATCGCAGGCCACTGACGCGGGCGCGGGGCCAGTCCACCGCGGCGGCCGCCGGCTCGGTCGTCATCCAGGTCCGTCCCGCGGGCCCCGTCGAGGGCAAGTGCGCGTCACGCCGGGGCCTTCCCCGGTTGACACCTCCGGGCGGCCGGTGCTATAGAAGCGACGATCCCCCGAACCGACAGGCAGCCCACAATCCAGTACCCACTTCGCCACGTGTGAGGAGGCGCCCATGACAGGACGCATGAACCGCCGATCGTTCATCAAGGTGACCGGGTCCGCCGCTGCCGTCGGCACGACGGGCCTGGCGGGCATCCTGGCGTCCGGGCGCGCCCCCGCCTACGCGCAGGGCACCAAGCTTCACATCGTCCGCTGGGTGGACTTCATCCCCGAGGCGGACGTGGAGCTGAAGCGCCAGGCGCCCGAGGCGAGCAAGGCCCTCGGGGCCGAGGTGACCTTCGAGTTCATCAACGCCAACGACCTGCAGCCGCGCATCACGGCGGCCGTCCAGTCGGGCAGCGGCGCGGACATCATCCAGATGCTCTGGAACTGGCCGCACCTCTACGCGAACGCCCTCGTGGACGTGTCCGACGTGGCCGAGCCAATCGGGAAGGCGCAGGGCGGCTTCTACGACGTCTTCAACGCCTCCGCGAAGGTGGGCGGGAAGTGGCTGAGCGTCCCCCACGGCGTGGGCGGCAACGCCGTCGCCTACCGCAAGTCGTGGCACGCGGAGATCGGTGTCACCGAGTTCCCCAAGACCATGGAGGCCTGGCGCGAGGTCGGCAAGAAGCTCAAGGCCAAGGGACGGCCGGTGGGTCAGGCCCTCGGCCACAGCTTCGGCGACCCGCCCACCTGGTCCTACCCCCTGCTCTGGGCCTACGGGGGGGCCGAGGTCGACCAGACGGGCAAGAAGGTCATCATCAACTCCAAGAACACCCTTGAAGCCGTCAAGTTCATGCAGGCCTTCTGGAAGGACGCCTGCGACGAGGGCGGCCTGGCCTGGGACGACACCAACAACAACCGGGCCTTCCACGCCGGCGAGCTCAGCGCCTCGCTCAACGGCGCGTCGATCTACATCGTCGCCAAGCGCCAGCAGGACAAGCTGAAGGACGAGAAGGGCCAGCCCCTGTACCTGGACATCGACCACGCGGCGCCCCAGCCCGCGGGGCCGGCCGGGCAGGCTGCCCTCTACCTCCCCTTCCAGCACAGCATCATGAAGTACTCGAAGAACGAGAAGCTGGCCAAGGACTTCCTCCGGTGGCTCCACACCAAGGAGAACTACGAGAAGTGGTTCGTGGTCAACGAGGGCTACAGCGTGGGGAGCACCACGGTGTGGGAAGACCACGCGATGTGGTCCAAGGTGGACAAGCCCCTCCAGGTGTTCCGGCGGGCCGTGCGCCAGGCCCGCATGCTCGGGGCCAACGGCCCGGCCACCGCGAAGGCCACGGAGAGCTACTCGAAGTACATCATCGTGGACATGTTCGCCAAGGCCGTGCAGGGCACGAAGGCCGAGGATGCCGTGAAGTGGGCCGAGGGAGAGCTGAAGAAGGTCTACGAGGGGTGAGGCGGCGGCCGGCCGCCAGGTCAACGGACCGCGCGTGAAGCGCGTCATCTCCGGGGACGCCGGGGGCGTGACCGCCGCAACGGTCACGCTCGCGGCCCCCCGGAGCGCTGGGCCCCGGGGACTGACCCGGTTCCTCGAGAGCGAGCGTCTGCTCGCCACGATGCTGCTCGCTCCCACCGTGGTGCTGCTCGGCCTGTTCATCGCCTATCCGTTCGTGATGGGCGTCTCGCTGTCTCTGTCCAACACCTCGGTGGGCAACCCTGGCCGCTTCGTGGGCATCGCCAACTTCCGCAAGGCCTGGGACGACTCGATCTTTCGGATCGCCTTCGGCAACACGGTCTTCTACACGTTCTGGGCCACGATCTTCAAGCTCGCGCTCGGCATGTGGCTGGCAGTGCTCCTCAACCGTCACTTTCGGGGCAAGCGCATCATCCGCGCGTCGATGCTGCTGCCCTTCATCGTCCCGACCGTGCTGTCGACCTTCGCGTGGCGCTGGATGTTCGACCCCACGTTCAGCGTGCTCAACGGGCTCCTGTACCAGGGCGGCTTCATCGTGACGAAGCTGCCCTTCCTCTCCGACGGAGCCTGGGCCATGTGGTGCGCCATCGTGGTGAACACGTGGCGGGGCATGCCGTTCTTCGCCATCACTCTCCTCGCGGGGCTGCAGACGATCAGCCCCGACCTCCACGAGGCGGCGTCGCTGGACGGGGCCAACGGCTGGCGGCGCTTCTGGCACGTGACCTTTCCACTGCTCAAGCCGGTGACACTCGTCGTCGTGGTGTTCTCGGTGATCCAGACCTTCTCCGACTTCCAGCTCATCTACGTGCTCACCGGCGGAGGCCCGGCCAACTCCACGCACCTGGTCGCGACGTATGCCTACCAGATCGGCGTGGCCACCG
Source organism: uncultured Candidatus Rokubacteria bacterium (assembly GCA_963812945.1). Classification (GTDB taxonomy): domain Bacteria; phylum Methylomirabilota; class Methylomirabilia; order Rokubacteriales; family DASRDR01; genus DASRDR01. The sequence goes on from CAWEXD010000008.1 coordinate 3,469,929, forward strand.
GGCTCCTCGGCGAGGGCGCGGCCATCTCGCTGTTCATGCTTCCCGTCCTCTTCATCGTGGTGTGGGCGCAGCTCCGTTACCTGCGCCGGCTGGAGGGCGCGTGATCGAGCGGCGGTGGAAGAAGTGGATCTTCTTCTACATCCCGCTCACCGTGTTCGTCATCGGGACCATCTTCCCGTTCTACTGGATGCTCATCACCGCGATCCGACCGGACCACGAGCTGTACCGCTCCTGGCGAGCCGTGAACAACGCCCCGCTCTGGACGCTCGCCCCCACCCTCGACCACTTCCGGGACCTGATGGCCAAGACCACCTTCCCGACGTGGCTCTGGAATACGCTCTTCATCGCGATCGTCTCCACCGGGATCTCGCTCTTCTGCGGGCTGCTAGGGGGCTATGCCCTCGCCCGCCTGCGCTTCCCCATGGCGGGGACCCTCGGCACCGCCATCTTCGTCACCTACCTGGTCCCCCCCACCCTGCTCTTCATCCCGCTCGCCGACATCATCCGGAACTTCCGCCTCGGCAACACGCCGTGGGCGCTCATCCTCACGTACCCGACGTTCCTCATTCCCTTCTGCACGTGGCTCCTCATGGGCTACTTCAAGACCATCCCCAAGGAGCTCGAGGAGTGCGCGCGCATCGACGGGGCCACCCGGTTCGGAGCCATGGTGCGCATCATCTTCCCCGTTGCGGTACCGGGTATCCTGTCGGCCGGGATCTTCGCGTTCACCCTGTCGTGGAACGAGTTCATCTACGCGCTGGTGTTCATCTCCTCGCCCGAGCGGAAGACGGTGCCGGTCGGGGTGGTCTCGGAGCTGATCCGCGGCGACATCTACTTCTGGGGCCAGCTGATGGCGGGCGCCCTGCTGGGCTCGATCCCGGTCGCCCTCGTGTACTCGTTCTTCGTCGAGTACTACGTGGCCGGCCTGACGGGTTCGGTCAAGGGATAGCGCCCGGCGGGACGTCCTTCCCGCGGCTGGCCCGCGGCTGGCGAAGGGCGCGAAGTCCGCTCCCGCCAGATCGCGGGAATTCGTGTACGCTCCTAGCCAGCAGTGTCCCGCTCCGTTCGGCGGTCCGCCCCTTCACGAGATCTTCCCGCCGGCGGAGCCAGGAGCGCAGGCTGAGCCGACCGAGTCCGTAGCTCGGCCGAGTGGGGAGAGGGAGCCATGCAGGCCAGAGACGTCATGACGACGCAGGTCGTGACCGTGGGCCCGGAGATCAGCGTCAAGCAGATCGCCGCGCTCTTGCTCGAGCGGCGCATCAGCGGCGTCCCGGTGGTCGACGCTGACGGCCGGCTCCTCGGGATCGTCACCGAGGGCGATCTGATGCGCCGGCCCGAGATCGGGACCGAGCGCCACCGCGGATGGTGGCTCCGGTTCTTCGGCGACGAGCGTGAGCGGACGGTGGAATATGCGCGAGCGCACGGATCGCGGGCCGAGCAGGTCATGACGCGGAACGTGGTCACCGTGAGCGAGGAGACGTCGCTGGCCGACATCGCGCGCCTTCTCGAGGAGCACCACATCAAGCGGGTGCCGGTGGTCCGCGACGGGCAGGTGGTCGGGATCGTCAGCCGCGCGAACCTCCTGCACGGACTCGCGACGCACGCTGACGTGACCCCGCCGGCCGGGCCGATGGACGACCGGTCCGTCCGGGACTCGGTCCTCGGTGCCCTGGAGCGCGATGGCTTGACGGCACACGGTCGCTTGAACGTGATCGTGCGGAAGGGAGTGGTCGAGCTGTGGGGGCTCGTGGAGTCCGAGGAGGCGCGTCGCGCCATCCGGATCGCCGCCGAGAACGTCCCGGGCGTGACGGCGGTGCGGGACAACCTTGGCAGCATCCGGCCCTGGCTCTGGGGGTCCTGACCTCCGGTGCCGGCCCGATCCGGAAGCTATCCCATCGCGCGGCGCACGGGGGAGATCGAGCGCCTCCGCGTCCAGGCAGACGCCATGGAGTTCGACGCCGGCGTCATGCTCGACCGGATCGGTGTCAAGCCAGGCTGGCACTGTCTTGACCTCGGCTGCGGTCCCGGCGGGATCCTGCACCTCCTGAGCGCCCGGGTGGGGAGTGCGGGGTACGTGGTGGGAGTCGACGCCGACGGCGTCATGCTGGAAGCCGCCCGGACATGGGCGCAGGCCAAGCAGCTCACCAATGTGGAGCTGGTCGAGGCCGACGCGTACCGGACCGGGCTCCCGCGCGACGCCTTCGACCTCGTCCACGTTCGCTACCTCGCCGGGACCGCGGGGCGGTGGGACGATCTCCTCCAGGAAGCCATCGGCCTCGTCCGGCCCGGTGGCGTAGTCGCCTTCGAGGAGCCCGACACCGATACCCTGAACTGCCATCCTTCCCACCCGGCCTGGGAGCGCCTGAAAATCGCCGTCCAGGCGGCCTTCGCCAGCGTCGGCGCCGATACCCGCCTCGGGCAGCGGCTGTACCGGCTCTTCCGGGCGGCGGGGCTCAAGGACGTCCGGTACCGGCCGTTCCTGGTGGGGATCACAAGTGGGGAGCCGATGGCCGACTTCCTCCCGGCCACGGTCGAGTCGATCCGCGCGACCCTTATCGACAAGGAGATCATCTCCGAGGCCGATCTGGACGCCACCCTCGCGGCCTGCCGCCGCCACCTGGCCGACCCGGACACCGTGTCCACGAGCTTCCTGACCGCCCAGGTGTGGGGGCGGAAGCGCATCGGGCCGCGCGGAGGCCCCCCCTCGGCCCGCGGACCCGTGGGGGGCGGTGGCGCTTGACGATGGACGCCATTGTGTGGCAAAGAGGCTGCCAGGACCCGTGTCTGAAAGGGGCCTAACCAGCAACCCAGCCCGCGGTCACTACCGGGTTGCCCGACCACCACACCAAGAGGGGAGGAGTCTCCGCATGAGAATGCCTAGGACCGTGATGATCCTCGCCGTCCTGGCCACCCTGGCCGTCTTCGCCGCCATTGCCTTCCACTTGGGCCCCCCCGCCGAGGCCCAGAAGAAGGTGACCTGGAAGATGGCGAGCGCCTTCCCAAGCAAGCAGCCGCATCTCGGCACCTCGGCCATCCGCTTCGCGGACAACATCAAGACCATCTCGGGCGGGTCGCTCGAGCTGAAGTTCTTCGAGCCCGGCGCGCTCGTGCCGGCCCTCGAGTGCTTCGACGCCGTCTCCAAGGGCTCGGTCGAGTCGTGCTGGACGACGCCCGGCTACCACACCGGAAAGTACCCGGCGCTCGCGTTCTTCACGACCGTGCCGTTCGGTCCCCAGATCGGCGAATTCCTCGCCTGGAAGTGGTTCGGGGGCGGTAACGATCTCCGAAACGAGATCTACGCGAAGCACAACCTCTTCGCGCTCGACTGCTTCTCGATCGGCGCGGAGACCTCCGGGTGGTTCCGGAAGGAAGTCAAGAACGTGGCCGAGCTGAAGGGGATCAAGATGCGCTTCTTCGGCCTCGGCGCCCAGGTCATGCAGAAGCTGGGCGTGAACACGCAGCTGCTGGCGGCCGCCGACATCTATCCCGCACTCGAGCGGGGTGTCATCGACGCGACCGAGTTCTCGATGCCGACGATGGACCTCGCGCTCGGCTTCCACCAGATCGCCAAGAACAACTACTACCCCGGCTGGCACCAGCAGGCCTCGGTGAGCGAGCTGCTCATGAACAAGGCCGAGTGGGACAAGCTCTCCGATCAGCACAAGCGGATCATCCAGGTTGCGCTGAACGACGCCGTGATCCACACCTACGTCGAGACCGAAGCGAAGAACCCGCCGGTGATGCAGGAGATGAAGTCGAAGCACGGCGTCACCAACCGTCGCTGGTCCGACGACGACCTCAGGACGTTCGAGAAGGCGTGGCTCGAGGTGCTCGAGGAGCAGAGCGCCAAGGACCCCCTCTTCAAGAAGGTCGCCGACAGCTACCTCGGCTGGCGGAAAGTCTACCAGATCTGGGGTGAGGCCCAGGAGCTAAAGGCCACCTACCAGAAGTAGGCGACACGGTCGACGAAGACACGGCCGTCGCCCCCCAGGGGGCGGCGGCCGTCGTCCGTTTCGCGCCCGATTCTACGGGCCGAACAGCCAGCGGGGGAACCAGAGCGCGATGTCGGGGAAGATGATGCAGAGGGCGAGGCCGACGAGCTGGAGCACCATGAACTGCCCCATGCCCCGGTAGATGTCGCCGAGGGACCAGTGGGGGGCCACGCCCCGGAGGTAGTACGCCGACATCGCGACGGGCGGGGAGAGGTAGGCGGTCTGCAGGTTCACCGCGATCAGGGTGGCGAACCACAGCATGTCGATCTTCATCGCCGCGATGATCGGCTGCATCAGCGGCACGAAGACCAGGATGATCGCCGGCCACTCGAACGGCCAGCCGAGGAGGAAGATGACCACCATGAGCACGGCCAGCATCGCCATCGGCGGGATCTGCCAAGCGAGCATGGCGTCGGTGGCCACCCGGGCCGTCCCCAGCCGCGAGAACACCGCGCCGAAGACGTTGCCGGCGACGGCGAGAAAGATGACGGTGCTGGCCTGGAGCAGGGTGTTGTAGACCGCGTCCTTGAGCCGTTGCCACGTGAACTGTCGGTAGACCACGGCGAGGAAGGCGGCGCCGACGACGCCCATGGCCGCCGCCTCGGTGGGCGTGGCCCACCCCAGGATGATGGTGCCGAGGGTGGCGAGAATGAGGATGGCGTGCGGCACCATTCCCAGGGTCAGCTCGATGGCGATCTCCTTGAGGGTCCCGGTCCGTTCCTCGGGCGGGAGCGGCGGCCCCAGGCTCGGATTGATCAGGCAGCGGATCAGGCAGTAGACGATGAAGATGCCGGCCAGGAGGAACCCGGGACCGAAGGACGACGCGTAGAGCTGGACGACGGACACCCCCAGGACCGGCCCCATCACGACCAGCATGACACTCGGGGGGACGAGGATACCCAGCGTGCCGCCCGCGGTGATGGCGCCGGCGGACATCTTGACGTCGTAGCCGGCCTTCGTCATGACGGGAGCGGCCATGATGCCCATGAGCACGACCGTCGCGCCCACGGTGCCGGCGGCGATGCCGAAGATGGTCGCGGTGACGAGGACGCCGACGTAGAGCGAGCCGGGCACCGGCCCCATGAGGAGCTGGAACCCCTTGAACAGGCGCGCCATGAGACCGCCCTGTTCCATCAGGTAGCCCATGAAGATGAACAGCGGGACGGCGGCGAGGACCTCCTCCTTCATGAGCCCGATGGTCTGGAACACCATGATGTAGAAGGCCCCGTCCCCGAGCCCGAGCCAGCCGAAGATCAGCGCGAGCAGCAGCAGCGTGAACGAGATCGGGAAGCCGATGAAGATGGCGCCGAGCATGACCACCAGCATCACGGCGCCGAGCAGCTCGGGGCTCACCGGGCCCTCCATGATCCGCGGGAGTTCATGTGGCGGCCTGCGGGCTCACCCGATCTCCAGCTGCTCGCGATGGGTCCACTCGCGGCCGGTGCGCACGGCGTAGAGGCTCTTGAGGAACTCCCCGATCCCCTGGACGAGCAAGAGCACTGCGGTGAGCGGGATGACGGCCTTGAAGGGATAGACGATCGGCCGCCAGGGGCTCGCGTCCGAGGACTCCCGGATCTCGAACGAGTGATAGGCCTCCTGCCAGCCGAAATAGAAGAGCACGACCATCGCCGGGAAGAAGAAAAAGAGGTACCCGACCGCGTCGATTTGGTTCTGGCGACGAACGGACCAGTTCTGGTAGAGCATGTCGGTCCGCACGTGGCCCACGCGCATGAGGGTGTAGGCGGTCCCCAGCATGAAGTGCGTGCCGTACAGCATGTAGGTCACGTCGAAGGCCCAGATGGTGGGGGCGCGGAAGAAATGGCGGGCCACCACCTCCCAGGTGACGGCGAGCGTCATGGGGACTATCAGCCAGGCCACCACGCGGCCCGACCAGTCGGCGATCCGGTCGATCACCTCGATGGTGGTCCGGAAACCCAGGGGGATGTCGCCGTGGTTCGATGCTCCGGGGGCGGGCGTCGCCACACGGATCCTCCGTTCTCCTCGCGTAGCGTGACGGCCGAACTCTGGTGACCGGCCTGCCCGGCGCCGTCAGGCGCCGAGCCGCCGCACGAGCCGGGGAGCGCGGATGAGCCCCGGGCGCCCGGCCGTGCGGCGTGCTGCGCTGCCCTCGGGCTACTTCTTGAAGTAGTGCGCGATCACGACGTCGATCGGAGGTCTGATCTTCTGGGCGTGGGGCACGGCGCGCTGGGCAAATTCGCGCTGGGACTTGAGCACCTTGGCGAAGAACGGGTTCTTCTGGGCCTCGGCCTCGTACACCTTGTCGATGGCCGCCACCTGAGCCTTGAGCACGTCGGGCGGGGTCTGCAGAATCTTCACGCCGTGCTTCTTCTCGAGCTCGTCGACCGCCTTGCTGTCGAGGTCCACGCTGACCGCGGTCATGCGGATGATCTCCGCCAGCGAGGCCCACTTCACGATCGCCTGCAGGTCCTTCGGCAGCTCGTCCCACTTCTTCCGGTTGATCATCACTTCCTGGTAGGAAGCCGGCTGCCGCAGGTCGGGCATGTAGTAGTACTTCGTGACGTTCTGGAACCCCACGACGATGTCGTGGCTGGGGATGGCCCACTCCGCGCCTTCCACCGCGCCACGCTCGAGCGCCGGGATGACCTCGTTGCCGGCGAGCGTCACCACGGATACCCCCATGGCCTTCATCATCTCCATGCCGAGCCCCGAGGTGCGGAACCGCATCTTGCGCAGGTCATCGAGGTTGTTGAACGGCTTCTTGAACCAGCCCAGGGGCTCCCAGTACGGCAGGCTGGTGGTGAAGGCGGGCACCACCACGTTCATCTTGAGCTCTTTCTGGAGCAGCTCGTTGTAGAGCTCGAGGCCACCGGCCGCGAGGAGCCAGGACAGGTACTCCTCGCGGTCCATCCCGAACGGCCCGCCGGGCCCGGGAGCGAACAGGCCGGCCGCCGAGTTCTTGCCCGCCCAGTAGCCGGGCCAGGCATGGGTGGCGTCGATGATGCCGCGGTTGACGGCGTCGAGCACCTCGAACGCGCCGACGACCGTGCCGGCCGGCGACATCTCCCACTTGAGGCGGCCGCCGGACATCTCCTCGATCATCTTCGCCAGCTCCACGGCGGAGACGTGGAGGAGGTTGGTGGCCGGCCAGGCGCTCTGCACCTTCCACACGAACCGCTGCTGCGCGACGGCCGGACCGGGTCCCTTCCAGAGGACCGCGGCCAGGAGCAGGACGGGAAACGCGAACGCGATCCAGAGAAGGACGATCGTTCGTGGTCTCATGGGTCCTCCCTGTGAGGTGCGTCGGTCGTTGGTCCCCTCGGCGCGCCAGCCGGCCCACCGTCAGCTGTCGCGCGTCCCGCCGCTCGCCGCGTGTCGACCGGCGAAGCCGCTGGTCGCACGGCCACCCTCGGGCGGCGAGGCTCTAGCCACCGCAAGCCACCCTGTCCCGCCCCGTTTCTGGTTCCGCCAGGGTCTGGTCGGTCCACGAATTGCGGGGTGGCGGGATTCTAGCGCGCCCTGGCCGACCCGGCAACGGCGACACCGCGAGGTGGGCGCAGGCTCGGGCGGAGTCCCGGCGCACCTGGCCCGACGGCCCGCTCCAGATCTCCGGCACGGACGGGAGCTTGGGACGGTGCGCGACGGCCCGCCGGGCCCCCGTCCGGGGTCCCGCGCGGCTAGTCGAGGAAGCCGGCGAGCCTCGGCAGCCAGAGCACGATCTCCGGTTGCCAGATGCAGATCAGCAGCCCGACGACCTGCAGGGCCACGAAGGGATACATGCCCTTGTAGACGTCACTCATGGTCACGCCGGGGGGCGCCGTTCCCTTCATGTAGAAGAGCGTGGCGCCGAACGGCGGCGTCATGAATGCGGTCTGTAAGTTGACCGCCACCAGGGCGCCGAACCAGGGCATCAGGTATCTCTGGCTGCCGAGATGGGCGGAGAAGTCGTACTTCTCCAGGATCGGTCCGAAGACCGGCAGGACGATCAGGCAGATCTCGATCCACTCGAAGGGGAAGCCGAGCAGGAAGATCAGGACCATGATGAAGGCGAGCATCTCCCATCCGGTGTCGACGCCGAGCCTCAGCAGCATCCCGATCATCAGGTCGTCGCCGCCCAGCACCCGGAACACGTACGAGAATCCGGTCGCGCCCAGAATGATCAGGAACACGAGCCCGTTCGCCCGGCAGGCCGACCACATGGCCTCGGTGGTCATCTTCAGGGTCATCTTCCGGTTCAGGGCCGCGATCAGGAACGACCCGAACACTCCGACGGCGCCGCTCTCGGTCGGCGTCGCCCAGCCGGCGAAGATCGAGCCGATCACGATCACCATCAGGGCCGTCATCGGGAACAGGCCCCGCCACAACGCCATCCAGAACTCGCCCCGGGTCTGCGGGCCGTGATCGGCAGGCAGCTTGGGCGCCTTCTCGGGCCGAACGATCGACACCACGATGATGTAGATCAGGAAGAGGCCGGACAGCAGGAAGCCCGGCATGGTGGCCGCGAGGAACAGCGTGCCCGCCGACGTCACCAGCATCTCCGCCATGACCACCAGCATGATGGCCGGGGGAATCAGGATGCCGAGCGTGCCGGCCGAGCCGATCGTCCCGATGGCCAGCCGCTTGTCGTAGCCGGCGGCCAGCATCTGGGGAAGCGCGATCACCGACAGCGTGACCACCGCCGCCCCGACCGTGCCGATCGGCGCGGAGAGGATGGTGCCCATCACCATGACGGCGACCGCCAGGGCGCCCGGGACACGCCTGAACAGAACCTCGGTCGCCTTCAGCATGTCGGCGGCCGAGCCGGAGCGCTCCAGGATCGAGCCCATGAAGATGAACATCGGAATAGAGGCGAGCACCGGATCGGCGGCCGCGCCGCCCCACATGCGCAGCACGATGTCGTAGAGCCCGATCAGGTTGAACACGCCGAGCAGCCAGCCCACGATCGCGAAGAGGAACGCCATCCCGCCCATGATGAAGGCCACGGGGTAGCCGGTGAAGATGACGAAGAACATCGACACGAACATGATCAGGGCGAGGTTGTTGGCCAGCAAGTCGAGCACGGCGCCCCCTATCGCGACCTAGATATCGGCTTCCACGTGGCCGATGGGCAGATCGACCTTCGCCTTCGACGGGCCACCGAACAGGAAGACGACGACGCGCAGCAGGACGCTGAGGATCCCCAGCACCACCAGCCAGATCCCGGCGGCGTAGATGCCCTTGATGAGCCAGCGGTAGCTGAGCCCGACCGTGCTGTCGGACTTCTCGCCCAGCAGGAAGGACTCCGAGACGAAGTCCAGGCTGTGGTAGGCGACGATCGCCATGTACGGCAGCGCGAAGAGCAGACAGCCGACGAGCTCGAACCAGGCCTTGCGCCGCAGCGTCAAGTTCTCGGTATAGGAATCGACCCGCGGGTGCGCGTTGATCGTGTAGTTGTAGCCCATCCACAGGGAGAAGAGCACGGCGTGGAAGTGCCACTCCAGCTCCTGGAGCTTCGTCAGGGGGGCGGGAATGCCCAGCTTCCGCGCCAGGACGTCGAAGCACGTCACGGCGGCCATGACGACGAGCAGCCACGCGGACGCCTGCGCGACCGACTCGAGCGCCCGCCGCAGGCTGTCCGAGATCCTCAGCAGGGCGTCCATGCCGTCGTGGTCACACTGCCGGGGCAAGCCGCGACATTACGTTCCTCCCGTGCTCCGTGACAGGGCGCGCGCCAGGACCGACAGGATCCGACCCGCAGCTGCCCGACGGGCACGAGGGAGCGCGGGAACCGGCCTTCGTGCGCGCTACCCTAGCCGTCGGCCGAAGCCCGTGTCAAGGAGGAATCTGCCTGACACATGACCCCTGCCGGCACGATCGCAGGGACGTCCCCCAAGGGCGCGATTCCGCATGCGCGGGCCCTTGACACCGGTGGGCCCTCCAGCCCATGCTTTGGCCACCGCGGCCATGCTCCGGGACCCTCCCGGAGGCGAGCCGTCGGGGCAACGGTTGACGGCCGGGTCTTCCCCCCTGGCTGCCCTAACCACGGAACCTGACATCAAGGGAGCGCCGCATGGCACAGGTCGTCCTCAAGGATCTGGCGAAGAAGTTCGACGAAGTGGTCGCGGTCCGCGACGTCAATCTGCAGATCAAGGACAAGGAGTTCGTGGTCCTCGTCGGCCCCTCGGGCTGCGGGAAGTCCACGACGCTGCGGATGATCGCGGGGCTCGAGGAGATCAGCTCGGGCGAGATCTACATCGGCGACCGGCTGGTCAACGATCTGCCCCCGAAGGATCGCGACATCGCGATGGTGTTCCAGAACTACGCGCTCTATCCCCACATGACCGTCTACGACAACATGGCCTTCGGGCTCAAGATGCGGAAGTTTCCGAAGGCCGAGATCGCCACGCGGGTGCGCGAGACGGCTCAGATGCTCGGCATCCAGGAGCTCTTGAACCGGAAGCCCCGGCAGCTGTCGGGCGGGCAGCGGCAGCGCGTGGCGGTGGGGCGCGCCATCGTCCGGCACCCACAGGTGTTCCTCTTCGACGAACCCCTGTCGAACCTCGACGCCAAGCTCCGCGTGCAGATGCGCGTGGAGCTCAAGCGCCTGCAGGATCGGCTGGAGACGACCGCGATCTACGTCACGCACGACCAGGTCGAGGCGATGACCCTCGGTGACCGCGTCGTCGTCATGAAGGATGGGCTGGTCCAGCAGGTGGGCGACCCGCTCTCGGTCTACGCCAAGCCGCGCAACCGGTTCGTCGCCGGCTTCATCGGGTCGCCGGCGATGAACTTCATCGACTGCACGGTGACCGGCACCGACGGGGCTCTGGCCGTCGACGCGCCGGGGGGGTTCCTCATCGGGGTGCCGCCGGCGCAGCGCGCGGCGCTCGAGCGCTACCGCGGGCAGCCGGTGACCCTCGGGATCCGCCCCGAGGACATCCGGGAGAGCAGCCCCGGCGACCCGAAGGACTCCCAGATCGACGCCGTCGTCGAGGTGGTCGAACCGCTCGGCAACGAGATCCTGATCGACGTCAAGGTCGGGCCGACCCCGATGGTCGCGCGCGTGCCGCCGACCTCGCGGGTCCGCATGCACGAGCGGGTCCGGCTGTCCATGGACTCCGAACGCCTGCACTTCTTCGACGCGCAGACCGAGCAGGCGATCGACTAGCGGCGGAGCGCGTACGCGCCGTCGCTCGCCCGGTCCGCAGCGGGGAGCCCAATGGCTCCCCGCTGCCGTCGTGGTCGCGCTCTTCCTCCTGGCGGCGGGCGCGCGGCCGGCCCCCGCTGCCGACCCCATCCTGCTCGGAGAGATCGACTCCCGCACCGGTCTCCTCGCGGCCCAGGGGCTGGCCATTGCCCAGGGCGTGCGGATCGCGGTCGACCACGCGAACGCCGCGGGCGGCGTGGGGGGGCGCCCGGTCCGGCTCCTCGAGCGTGACGACGAAGGGAAGGCCGAGCGGGCCATCGCCGCCGCCGAGGAGCTGGTCAGCCGGCACGGCGTCGTCGCGCTCCTCGGCGGCTACGTGGACAGCCTCGTCGGGCCCGTCAGCGAGGTCGCCGAGCGTGCCCGGGTGCCGTACCTCGCCGCGGCGTCGCTCGACGAGCGCCTGACCGCGCGAGGGTACCGCTACTTCTTCCGCGTCTCGAGCCTCGGCCCGTATGTCACGTCCACCGTCGGCGTCGTCCGCGACGTGATTCGCGCGCGGCGCGTGGCCATCCTCCACGCCACCACGCCCGGCGCGACCCAGCTCGCGGCCCGCCAGCGCGCGGAGCTCCACGCCGCCGGGATCGAGGTCGTCGCGTTCGAGCCGTTCACCCCCGGGCTCTCCGACTTCGTGCCGCTCCTCCGGCGGGTTCGCGACGGCCGTACGGACGTCCTCGTCTCGAACGCCTTCTTCGCCGACCATCTCCTCACCGTTCGCCAGCTGGCCCAGGGGGGGATCCGGCTCCCCGGGTTCCTCGGGACGTTCGGGCTCGAGTTCCCCGAGGCGATCCGAGAGCTGGGCGGCGCCGCGGAGGGTCTTCTCGGCACGACCGCCTGGCAGCCAGGCGTCCACGTCCCGGCCGCGCCGGCCGAGTCGAGCGCCTTCGTGGAGGCCTACCGAGGGCGTTTCGGCCGCGAGCCGGTCCCGCTCAGCATGCACGGGTACGCGGCGGCCCGGGCGCTCATCACGGCCCTCGGGGGGGCGCTCGCCGGTGGGCGCCCGCTCGCCGCGGACGCGGTGCGTGACGCGCTGGCGCGCGTGGACGTGGAGACGCCGCTCGGACGGGTCCGATTCACGCCGCAGGGAGACCCGCTCGGGTACGAGCGGGTCATCGTTCAGGTCCAGCGCGGCCGGCACGTCGTCGTGTACCCGCGGGAAGTCGCCACCGCCCCGCTGGTCCATCCGCGCCCGTAACGAGGCCACCGCACCGCTCATCGGCAGGCGTCGGGTAGAGTAGGGCCGTGCCGCCGCCCGCGACGCTCCGGTCATGTCCCTGACCACCCTGGCCCAGGCCATCGGGAGCGGGCTGGCGAACGGCGCGATCCACGCCCTCCTGGCGCTGCCGTTCGCGATCGTGCTCAGCCTCGCGCGTGCGCTCAACCTGGCCCACGGCGAGATCGTGGTGCTCGGCGGGTATGTCGCGTACGCCGCGTGGCGTGCATGGGACCTGCCGCTCCCGGCGCTGGCTCTCCTGGCCGGCGTCGCCCTCGTCCCGCTGGGTCTCCTGTGGCGAGCGCTCCTGGCGCGCGTTCCGGAGCCGGTCGAGCTGAACAGCCTCACCCTGACGTTCGGGCTGTCGCTCCTGCTCCAGAACGGGGCCCTGGCCGTCTGGTCGGCGGACTACCGCCTGATCACGACCGAGTCCGGCAGCGGCGGGCAGGCCTGGCTCGGTCTGCCGCCCGCGCGGGCCGGGCTGGCCGCCCTGAGCCTCGTGGTCTTCCTCGCGCTCCACGTAGGCCTCTCCCGCACCCGATGGGGGGCGGCGCTGCGCGCCACGAGCCGCGATCCGGAGACGGCCTCCCTCATGGGCATCGACACGGGCCGCGTCGCCCGCGCCGCCTTCGCCGCCGCGGCGGCGCTGGCCGGGTCGGCCGGCGCCCTGTTCGCGGCCCTGCACTACCTCCATCCCTCCGCGGGCGTGGATCTCACGCTGCTTGCCATCACGCTCGCCGTCCTGGGAGGCGTGGGCCGCGTCGGCGGCCTCCTGGCTGCCGGCCTGGCCCTGGGGCTCGTGGAAGGCCTCACGCTGGCCACCGTCGGGCCGGGATGGCGTGAGCTGGCAATCGCGCTGACCCTCCTCGGCGCGCTCCTCGTCCGGTCACGGGGTCTCGGCGCGGGGCACCTCCCGGCATGAGACCGGTGAGCACGCTACTGCTGATCCTCGGCGGAGCGGGTCTGGCCATCGCCTTCCCGGCGCTGGTCGCCCTGGACGCCTACCTCCTGTATCTGGGCGCGACGGCCTGCCTGTGGGCCGCGCTGGCGACCGCGTGGGCGCTGCTCGCCTACGCGGGACAGGTATCGTTCGGCCAGGCCGCGTTCTTCGGGGTCGGAGCGTATGCCAGCGCCTTGCTCACCCAGCGCGCCGGCGTGTCGCCCTGGCTCGGCGTCCTGGCGGCGGGCCTCGCCGGCGCGGTCGTCGCCGCGCCCATCGGCCTCACTGCCCACCGCCTGCACGGGGCGTATCTGGCGCTCGGCACGCTCGCGTACGCCGAGGCGCTCCGCCTCGTCGCGCTGAATTGGACCGGCGTGACCGGCGGGGGGAGCGGCCTCGTCGGGATCCCCGACCTCCCGGTACCGTGGCTCGACGCGAGCGACGCGCTCCACCGGGGGCGCGTGGGAGGCTACTACGTCGCGCTCGCGCTCCTCCTGGCGGCGCTCGGGATCGCGGCGGGCCTCCGCCGGAGCCGCGCCGGCCTGGCGTGGGCGGCGATCCGCGAGTGCGAGGGGCGAGCCGCCCAGCTCGGCGTCGCCCCGACGCCCTACAAGGTGCTGGCGTTCGTCTGCTCCGGCGCCGTCACTGCGGCCGGGGGCGCCCTCTATGCCCACGCCGTGCGCTTCGTCGAGCCGGACCTCGTCTTCGGTCGCAGTCTGTCGCTCCTTCCGCTCGTGATGGCGACATTCGGCGGCACCCTCGCGCTCCTGGGCCCGGCGTGCGGCGCCCTCGTGCTCTACCTGGGCTCGGAGCTGATCTTCCAGCCCCTGCTCCCGCGCCTCCACCAGCTCCCATACGCCCTCGCGCTCGTGGCCGCCGTGCTGGCCCTGCCCCGCGGCCTGGCCGGGCTCGGGCGCCGCCTGTGACGCCGGCTCGTCTCGAGGTCGACGGCGTGACGCTCCGCTTCGGGGCGCTCGAGGCGCTCCGTGACGTGAGCCTCGTCGCCGAGCCCGGATCCCTCGTCGCCCTCCTGGGGCCGAACGGCGCGGGCAAGACCACGCTGTTCGACGTGATCTCGGGCCGGCTGCGTCCCGTCCGCGGCAGCGTCCGCTGGGGCGGCGTCGAGCTGACGCGGCTCCCGCCTCATCGGGTGGCCGCGCTCGGGGTCGGGCGGACGTTCCAGGTCGCCCGACTCTTTCCGGGGCTCGCAGCGATCGATAACGTGCTGGTCGGCGTGACGTTCGGGGCGGATCCGCCTGGCTCGGCGGCGGAGCGCCGCCGACGCGGGGGCGAGATCCTGGCGTCGGTCGGCCTGGCCGACAAGGGCGGGGTTCCCGCCTCCCGCCTCTCTCTGGGCGAGCAGAAGCGGCTCGAGCTCGCGGTCGCGCTCGGAGCCGGACCCAGCCTGCTGCTCCTCGACGAGCTCGGGGGAGGCCTCTCACCCCGGGGCCGCGACGAGATCCACCGCCTCTGCGGCGACCTCCGCGCGCAAGGGTGTACCGTGATCGCGATCGAGCACGCGCTGGGACGGCTGGCGCGGCTGGCGGACCAGATCGTCGTGCTCGAGCAGGGCGCCGTCCTCACTGCGGGCCGGCCGGACACGGTCCTCGCGTCTCGCCGCGTCGCCGAGGCGTACTTCGGCGAGGCGGACGCATGAGCCCACAGGCCGAAGGCCGTCCGATCGAGGCCGTCCGATCAACTCCCGCGGAGCCCCACAGGCCGAAGGCCGTCTGCGGGTAGCCCAGTGAGCGCCGGAGTGGCGGGTCCGGCCGTGCTGGAGGTGGATCGCGTGGCCGCCGGCTACGGTGAGACCGAGATCCTCCACGACGTGTCCCTCGCCGTGCGGCCAGGTGAGCTGGTCGCCCTGCTCGGGTCGAGCGGAGCGGGGAAGACCACGCTGCTCCGCGCGATCACGGGCCTCATTCCGATCCGGGCGGGCCAGGTGCGCTTCGGCGCGGCGCGGCTCGACGGGCTTCCTCCGCACCGGATCGCGGCGCTCGGCGTCACCGCCATGCCCGAGGGCCGGCGCCTGTTCGACGAGCTGTCGGTCGGCGAGAACCTGGCAATCGGCGCCTACCTGCCCGCCGCCCGGGGCCGGGCGCCCGAAGCGCGGGCGCTCGTCGAGCGGCTGTTCCCGGTGCTGACACCCCGGCAGGACGCGCGGGCGGGGCACCTCTCGGCGGGCGAGCAGCAGATGGTCGCACTCGGCCGGGCGCTCATGGCGAGCCCGCGGTGCCTCGTGCTCGACGACCCCTTCCTGGGGCTGGCCTCAACGCTCCGAGCCCGTCTTGCGCCGATGCTCCGGGCGCTAGCGGAGGACGGCCAGGGCCTCGCGATCCTCGCAGCGGGTCAGCACGTCCGGACGCTCCTGGGCGTCGCCCACCGGGGGTACGTCCTGGACGCGGGCCGCGTCCTGGCCAGCGGGCCGGGCCCCGCGCTGCTCGACGATCCGGACGTCCGGCGCACGCTCCTCGACCTCGGCCGCGAGACGCCGCAATGAGCCACAGGCCGCCACAGGCCGAAGGCCGTTCGATCGAAACCGTCCGATCGAAACCGTCCGATCAACTCCTGCGAAGCTTGGGTTAGCCCGGTGAGCAGGCGGCGCGCACTCGGCTGGGGGCTCGCGGGCATCGCGCTGGCCATCGCGGGTACCGGGGTCGCCCTCGTGCTGGCCCCGGTACCACCCTCGCCGCGGGGGCCGGAGCCCGGCCGTACGCTCTACCAGGCTCACTGCGCGACCTGCCATGGGGCCGGAGGCCGCGGGAACTCCTGGCGGGCGCGCTTGCTTTTCCTGCGGCCGGGGGATCTCGCGAGCCCGGCCATGGCCTCCCTACCCGACCACTACCTTGGCGACGTCATTCGGCACGGCGGCTCGACCCTCGGCAAGCCGGGGATGCCGTCCTTCGGCTTCGTCTTGAGCGAGGCCGAGATCGAGGCCGTGATCCAGTACGTGCGGAGCCTGCCCCGAGCGCCCCGGGATCTCGGGCGCAGCGACGCGCCGGCGGCAGGGCGCGCGCCGGACCGGACGCGGACGAGGCGCGAAGGCTAGCTGGACGGGCGAGGCGAGGCCCGCGTGTAACCGCGGCCCGCCATGCACTCGTCGAGGGTGGCGGCGTCGAAGCCCTGAGTTCTGGCGCGCTGGGGATCGACAGGGAGGCTCGGGCTGGTCCCGGTCCCGACGGACTGGCCCGACGGGACGGCGCCTTCCCGGCTCGCTCGAGCCATGCACTCCGTCTCGTCACGCTGGCGCTCGCCCTCGCTCGCACCGGACTTCTCCCAGCGCACCGCGGTCGCGCATCCGGCGATCCCGATGACCACCAGCGCCACTACGACCGTTCCTCGCACTTGCTGTCTCATGAGCGGCATTCTCCCTGGCTCCGGTGCGCGGGGCCGGGCGGCTAGCCCGGCGGCCGAGCCGGAACCTGCTGGTATCCACGGGCCGCCATGCAGTCGTGGAAGGCGATTGGGTCGAAGTCCCGGACCGTGGTGAGCTCGATGCTGTCCCGGCCTCGCCGGGTGCTTTCGAGCGTCATGCCCCGCTGGACCGGAACGGAGCGATCCCGATTGGCCAGCCCCGTGCACTCGGTCTCGTCCCGCTGGCGCTCGGCCTCGGTCCCACCGGCCCGCTCCCAGCGGACGCCGGCCCCACAGGCTGCGCTCGCCAGGATCACCAGGGACACGGCCACGGCCCGCCGCATGGGCCAATCGTACCCCGGACCTGTCCACCGTGGTAGTCTGAGACCTCCGCCGATGCGGACCCGACCGATCCTCCCGGCGCCCGTCACCGCCCCGGCGCGATCCGGGGAAGGACCTCGCCACGGCCGCTGATTCCCGCGCCCCAGCCACCCGACTCGTCGTCGGCATCTCGGGGGCGAGCGGATCGATCTACGGGATCCGGCTGCTCGAGGTCTTGCGGGACGTCCCGAGGCTCGAGACCCACCTGATCGTGAGCCGGGCCGCCAAGCGCACGCTCGTCGAGGAGACCGACTACACGGTCCGCGACGTCGAGGCGCTGGCCACGCGCGCCTATGACGACCGGGACATCGGCGCTGCTCTGGCCAGCGGCTCGTTCCGGACCTCCGGCATGGTGGTCGCGCCCTGCAGCATCAAGACGCTCTCCGCCCTGGCCACCTGCCACGCCGACACCCTGATCGCCCGGGCCGGCGATGTCACTCTGAAGGAAGGCCGGCCGCTGATCGTCGTGGTGCGGGAGACCCCGCTGCACGTGGGCCACTTGCGCCAGATGCTCGCCCTCGCCGAGACGGGAGCCGTCATCCTGCCGCCGGTCCCGGCCTTCTACCACCGCCCCAAGACCATCCGCGACCTGGTCGACCACACGGTGGGCCGCGTCCTCGACCGGCTCGGCATCGCGCACGGCCTCGCGCCCGAGTGGATCGGCACCATGCCGCCCACCGATTCCGCGCCCCCGGGATGACCGTCCGGTCGTGACCGCGCGGCCGGCCGCGGGTCCCCGATCGTCCGACGAGGCCACACCCGGGAGCGATCCCGGCCCCGAGCGCTTCTCCACGCGCCTTCACCGCCTGGCGGAGAAGGTTTGGCAGGCCCAGCACGCGCACCCGTTCGTGCGCGGCGTCGGCGACGGCACGCTCGACGTCGCGCGCTTCCGGCACTGGGTGCGGCAGGACTACCGGTTCCTCGTCGAGTACTGCCGCGTGTTCGGCCTGGCGGCGGCGCGGGCGCCCGACCTGGACACGCTCGCGCGCTTCGCGGATCTCCTGCAGGCCACGGCTCGCACCGAGATGGATCTCCACCGGGCGTACGCCGCCGAGTTCGGGATCACGCCCGCCGAGCTCGAGCGGGAACCCATGGCGCCGACGACGCGCGCGTACACTGACTTCCTGGTGCGTGTCGCGACCACCGGGGACTTCGCCGAGCTGGCGGCGGCCCTCCTGCCGTGCATGTGGGGCTACGCGGAGATCGGGCAGACCCTGGCGGCGCGAGGACTGCCCGCCGAGCCGCGCTACGCGAAATGGGTGCGCATGTACGCCGATCCCGAGTTCGCGACGCTGGCGGGGTGGTGCCGGGAGTTGGTGGACCGCCTGGCCTCCGGGGCCGACGAGGCCACCCGCCGCCGGATGGAAGATGCGTTCCTGACCTCGAGCCGCTACGAGTATCTGTTCTGGGAGATGGCCTGGCGCATGGAGACCTGGCCCGTCTGAGCCCTGGACCACGGGACCGCCCCGGTGAGCGCGGCGATCCCGGCACGGAGGAACCGCCCATGGATTTCGGCATCAAGGGAAAGATCGCGCTCGTCACCGCCGCGTCGAAGGGGCTTGGTCGCGGCACGGCGGAAGCCCTCGCGGCGGAGGGCTGCCGGGTCGCCATCTGCGCGCGCACGCGCGCGGACGTGGAGCAGGCCGCCCGGGAAATCGGGGCCAAGTCCGGCCACGCCGTGACGCCGTTCGTGGCCGACATGACCAAGGTCGAGGACATCGAGGCGCTCCTGGCCGGCGTGCGCGCCCAGCTGGGCGACCCCGACGTCGTCGTCTGCAACGCCGGCGGCCCGCCGCCCGGGAACTTCGCCAGCACGAAGATCGACCAGTTCATCCCCGCCGTCGAGCTCTCGATGATGAGCTCGATCCGGCTCACCTACGCGGCGGTCCCGGCCATGGTCAAGAAGAGCTGGGGCCGGATCGTCTACATCACGTCGGTCTCGGTGAAGCAGCCGATCCCCAACATCCTCCTGTCCAACACCGCCCGCGCGGGGCTGACCGGGTTCATGAAGACGGTGGCGCGCGAGATCGCCCACACCGGGGTCACGATCAACGCGGTCCTGCCGGGCTCGCACGAGACCGACCGCCTCCGGACGACGGCGCGGAGCCGGGCGGCGAGCGAGGGGATCACGTACGAGGCGGCGCTGGACGCGCAGCGACAGGGAAACCCGATGCGCGCGCTCGGCAACCCTGGGGACTTCGGCGCCGTCGTGGCCTTCGTATGCTCCCAGCAGGCCCGGTTCATCACCGGGGAGAGCGTGCTGGTCGACGGTGGCGCTTACGCGGGGCTCGTGTAGCCTCCCGACGGAGGGGCCGCGCCCCGCGGGTCACAGGTCCCGGACCATCTGTAGCTCCGACAGCGCGGGCGTATGGTCGATCGGCTTCTCTTTGCCGGTAGGTCGAAAGCCGCAGCGACGGTACAGCGCGATGGCGGGGTCGTTCGTCGAGGTCACCCACAGGTAGAGACGCGCCGCCCCGCGCGCCCGCGCCCACGCGGCGACCGCCTCGACGAGCGCCACCCCGATCCTCCGGCCCCGCGCCGCGGGTTCGACGAACATCCCAACGAGCGCGAGGCGAGATCCCGCCGGGTCGTCCACCAGGCCGGTCGCCATCCCGATCCACCGGCCCTCGTCCTCGGCGACGTACGTCACCTGGTCCTCGCCGGCCGCCCCGCGGGTCGCGCGCTCGTCCCAGACCCCGTCGGCGAACGCCTCCTCCCGGGCGAGGGTGGAGCCGAATGCCAGCGGGGCGTCGGCGAGCGCCCGCAGCCTCAGCGCCCGCAAAGGGGTGCCTTCGTCCGAGCGGATCCGTCGAACGCAAGGGGGCAACGTGATCGCTCCGGGCATCGGCGGCTGCGGGGTCCGCCGCGGCTCCGTCACGTAGCGAACCGACCCACCGCGTAAGCTGGGCCCGGGATCCGCCTGCCTGACTAGGCCTCGCCGCGTAGCGCGCGCTGGAGCTGGTCCAGGTGGTTGGCGTCGTGCCAGACCATCAGGTTCGCCACGTCCTCCACCGTCATGCGCCCGTACGTCGGATGGAGCCCGGCGCGCGCCCACTGGGCGTCGGACAGGCCGCGCAGGTGCGCCAGGCACTCCTCCCGCCGCCGGCGAAACGCGCGCGCCGCCTCGATCGCGTCGCTCCGGATGTACTGCCGGTCCTCGGCCCACCGCTCGGGGTCCGCCGGGACCAGCGGCGGCTCGTGGGCTGCCGCCAGCGTCTGGAAGCGCAGCATGAAGAACTCCTCGGTGTCCCGGAGGTGGCAGACGACCTCCTTGGGCGCCCAGTTCTTCTCGTCCGGACGGCGGCTGAGCACGGCCTCGGGCCGGTCCACGATGGCCTCGTCCAGCTCGTGCGCGGTGCGCCCGAGTCGCTCGAGGCGCTCCGGACGCGGCATCTTGGCGACCTCTTCCTTGGTCAGCATCAGTCTGGTTCCCTTCCCTCTCGACGTGGCCGCCAGGCGGCGGCCGGCTAGATCACGCCCCGGGCGCGAAGCGCCTCGAGCTCGGACGGCGGGAGTCCGAGGTACCGGGCGTAGACGACGGCGTTGTCGGCGCCGACCGGCCGGCACGCCCACTTGATCCGGGGCGGCGTCCGCGAGAGCTTCCAGGGCGGCGCCTGGAGCAAGAGCGTGCCGTAGTGCGGGTCCTCCACGCGCTGGAAGACCCCGCGCTCCCACCAGTGGCTCTCCTCGAGCGTGTCCTTCGGGCGGTTCACCTTGGCAGTGGCCACCGTGCCCGGCCCGCGCTTGTTCAGCATGTAGTCCATCACGCGGTCCAGCACCTCCTGGGAGGTGAGCTCCGCGGACCACGCCTCGATCTCCTTGTGGATCTCGGGTTGCTTGTCGGCGGCCGTCCGGTCGCGCATCGTCGGGAATCGCTCCCTGAGCTCCGGCCGCCCCATGATGTTCGTGACGCCGGTCCAGTTGGGATCCGAGAACCCGGCGATGAACGAGTAGCCGTCCTTGGTCCGCACGAGGGTGTAGGGGTAGAGCGATGGGTTGAAGGCCCCGCCGCGCTCCCACACTTGCCGGTGCGAGTGATACCAGTGAAGGCCGTAGTCGGCCATCCGCGCCTCGCCCTCGGCAGGCGAGACGTCGCAGAGCTGGCCCCGGCCCGACGCCGCCCGCCACGTCAGCGCGGCCACCGCCGCGAACGCGGCCCACGCCCCGCCGAAGTACCAGCCGGCCCAGTTGCCCTGTCGCGTGGGCACCGCGTGGGGCTGGGCCCCGTCCCGCTCGGGCTCGCCCGTCAGGTACGGGACTCCCGACAGGGCCTGGTTGGTGAGGTCATGATCGGGAATCGGCGAGGCGGCCCGCGGGCCGAACTGACCGTGCGTCGAAATCGCCACGTAGACGAGCCCCGGGTTGAGCTGGCTCAGCTGCCGGTACCCGAGGCCCCAGGCGTCCATCTGACCGGGCCGGGCCGTCTCGATCAGCACGTCGGCCTTCGCGGCCAGGCGCCGCAGGAGGAGGCGGCCCTCGGCGTGCTCGAGCGAGAGCGTCACGTGGTGCTTGTTCCGGCCCTCGACGAGGTAGGCCAGGCCGGTGTCCACGTGCTGGAGACCGTCGGGCGAGAACTGCCGGGCCACGTCCCCGCCTGGCGGCTCGACGCGGATCACCGTCGCGCCGAACTCGGCCAGGATCGAGGACGCGAACAGGCCGGCCACGTTTCCATGCGAGCAGTCGAGGACGAGGAGGTCGTCGAGCGCCTCGGGCTTGGCCATCGCGTGCGCGGGGTCGGTCATCCCCCGCGCGAACTCGGCCCAGGGCGCGCGGGCGCCGGCCGGAGCGGCCTCCCGCTCGGGGCTCACGCGATCCTCCCGTCGGCGGCCACGCCGTCGGGCGGCTTCGCGCCGACGCGCTCGGCCCAGCGGCCGATCACGCCCTTGGCCGTGAGCTCCTGGATCTCGGAGGGGGACAGCCCGAGGACGGTCCGGAAGACGTGCTCGTTGTGCCAGCCGACCGGCCGGGCGGCCCAGCGGATGCGCCCCGGCGTCGCCGACAGCTTCGGAGCCGGCCCCTGCTCGACCATGTCGCCGTAGAGTCCGTCCTCGTGGTCCCACACCGCGGCCCGGGCGCGGAGGTGGGCGTCCTCGTAGCGGTCGCGGGACGTCGCGACCCGGGCAGCGGCGAACCCGTGCTTCTCCCCGAACGCCTCCACGTCGGCGCGGCCGAGGTCGGCGGCCCACTCCGCCACCTGCCGGCGGATCGCGGCGCCGTGGGCCGGCTCGAGCCGCGCGGCCAGCGTCGAGTACCGGGGATCGTCGGCCAGCGCGGGCGTCCCCATCGCGTGGCAGAGTCCGCGGAACTCGGCGTCGGTCACGGCGACCACGGCCGCGAACCCGTCCAGGCAGCGGACGATGTCGGCCGCCCCGAGCGCGCGGTCCTGGTTACCGATCGGCTCGCGCTCCCGCCCGGTCAGCCCCGCGTAGAGCCACGTCCAGTCGAGCGACCGGATCAGCCCCTCGGACTGCGCGTAATCGATGAACTGGCCCTCGCCGGTCCGCCGGCGGTGGTGGAGCGCGATCAGCGCCGCGGTCGCCGCCATCAGCGCGCCGAACCAGTCGCCGATGAAGATGCCGCAGGTGATCGGGGGCCGGCCGGGGAAGCCCGTGATGCCGATCATCCCCGACACGGTCTGGGCCACGGCGTCGTACGAGGCGCGCCCGTGGGAGAACGGGCCCCACTGTCCGAAGCCGGAGTTCGCCACGTAGACGAGGCGCGGGTTGACGGCCGAGAGGTCGCGGTAGCCGATGCCCCAGCTGTCCAGCGTGCCCGCGCGGAAGTTCTCCACCATCACGTCCGCGCGCGCCGCGAGACGCGTGAAGAGCGCCTTGCCCTCCTCCTTGTGGAGATCGATGGCGACGTGGTGCTTGGAGTGGTTCTCCGGGAAGAAGCCGAGCGAGGCGTTCTTCCAGAACGTCCCGCGCGGGCTGACGTAGCGCATCGTGTCGCCCCCCGGCGGGAGCTCCACCTTGATCACCTCGGCCCCGAACTCCCCCAGGAAGTCGGCCGTCGAGGGGCCGAGGATCAGCGTGGTGAGCTCCAGGACGCGCACGCCCTTGAGCGCCTCGGGCTTGTCGAAGATCTGCGACCGCTCGAACAGCTCGGCCGCCCACTCGAAGTAGGACTGCTCGCTCGGCATTGGTGCGCGTCTCCTGGAAGTGGCCGGGACCCCTCGTCCGGCGGCACCGTCATCGCGGGGCTCGGGCGCCGCCGCGAGGCCCATACTAGCGCATCGCCGGGGCCCCCCGGAACCCCGCGATCGCCGACCCCCGTGGCGCCGGTCAGGCGACGATGGCGGGATCGACGCGCAGGACGGCGTAGCCGCCCACGGCACCCGCCCCGAAGCCCGGGGCGAACACGCGCATGGGTCGGTCCAGGACGCCCTCGTGAACCGCGTCGGAGAGCGCGATCGGGATGCTCGCCGAGGACGTGTTGCCGACGCGCTCGATGTCGAAGTAGAGCCGCTCCGGCGCCACCCCCGCCGCCCGCGCGATCGCCACGACCATGGTCTTGTTCGCCTGGTGGGGGACGATCAGGTCGATCGCGTCGAGGAGCGATCCCGGGCCGCCGTCGGGGTGCGGGAGCGCCCGGAGCTCCCCGAGCATCTGCTCGAGGTAGCGCTTGACCAGGGCGCGCACCTCCGGTCCGAACACGGTGATGTTGTTGTCGAACTCGGGGTTCGGCCAGATGATCGAGTCGACCTCGGCCATGGGGCCGCTCGCGTACGTCTGGAACACCTCGATGTCGGGCGGGGCGCCCGGCGGCGCCGGTCCCACGACGAGCGCCCCCGCACCGTCCCCGAAGATCATCCGCGACGTCCGGACCGTCCCGATCTTGTCGGAGAACTTCTCCCCGCACACGACCAGGACGGGACGCTCGACCTCCTGGAGGAGCCGCACCGCCTCGCCGAGGCCATAGGGCAGCCCGGCGCAGGCGGCGACCATGTCGAGCGACGCGTGAGTCTGGAACATGCCGAGCTGCCCGGACAGCCACGTCGCGAGCGACGGCATCATCTTCGTGCTCGTGCACGAGCAGAAGAGCACCGCCCCGATCTCC
Source organism: uncultured Candidatus Rokubacteria bacterium (assembly GCA_963812945.1). Lineage (GTDB taxonomy): Bacteria > Methylomirabilota > Methylomirabilia > Rokubacteriales > DASRDR01 > DASRDR01. The sequence continues at coordinate 3,494,030 of CAWEXD010000008.1, forward strand.
TCGGGACGGCGGCCGGCCTTCGCGAGCGCCCGCTCGGCCGCGAGCAGCGCCATGTGGTCGAGGTCGAGCTCGGAGTAGAGCCGCTGCTCGATGCCGGTCTTCGCGTGGATCTCGTCCGCCGTCATGGGTGACCAGCACCACGCCGCGTTCCGGATGAGGTCGTCGTTCGTGCAGGCGCGCTCGCCACGGTACACCGCCAGCGCCTCGAGGCGCGGCTGGACCCGGAACCGCGCGCGGACGTCGACCGGCGGGAGCGGCGCCACGGGCGGGCGCGTGACGGCCGGCAAGGGTTTGCGCGGGCGGGTCCGCCGCGATCCCTTGGCGCGGCGGATGAACTCTCGCACCTCGTCGCTCCGCGGGTGGAACACGACCACGAAGTCGTCGGCCTGGAGCTGGCCGACTTCGATCAGCCGCGTCTTCGCCCGGTCCCACGGGTACTGGTTGTGGAGGACCATGGTCTGCCGGAGGAGCGCCTCGAGCTCGGGCACGGGATGCGCGCACTCGATGAGGTCGTCGTGCCCGTAGCGCGGGTAGTCGGCGTGGTAGGCGAGGAGGTGATAGGTGAGGCTCTTCGGATCCGCGAGGATCTCGGCCACCGTCGGCTTGAGCGCCGGCAGCTCGGCGCCCGCGCCCTTCTTGTGGCGGAAGATGTCGAGGAGCGTGGTGAAGACCTTCGTCTCCGTCCCCTCGTCCCACGTGGGCGGGAGTGCCCGGTAGCCGGCGTCGATGGCGCTCACGAGTTCGCCGCCGTCCCAGGGCCGGAACACCGGAAGGAAGACGTCGTCCCGGGACCGCGGCACGTCGCGCCAGCGCGTCGGCTGCTTCCGGTACATGGTCATCGCGTACCGGTTCACCCAGAAGAGGTTCAGGGCCAGGTCGCGCAGGAGCTCGTATCGGCTCTTGTAGCCTCGCCCCTCCACCCGGGCGACGATGTCCGTCTCGGTCGGGGCCTTCTCCTCGAAATCCCGGCGGATCACGGCCGCGAACTGCTCGAGGGTCTGGAAGACGGAGAAGTCGAGCTCCGGAAAGAAGTTGAACGGAAAGACGATGCGGCCGTAGCGGTTGACGACGAAAGGCTTCATGCGACGCTCCTGGGCCCGGCAGGCCAACTCCGCGATGGCGGCCGCGCGGAGGCGTCGGATCGCGCGGGCGTCTCGGTCGAGCACGTCCATCATCCCCCGGGCCGCCGCGCCCCGCAAGCGGCCCGCGGCCCGCGAGGCCTCGGACCCGCGTGGTATCATCCAGCGCCGAGATGCCGCACGAGATCGTGATGCCCCGCCTGGGATGGTCGACGGAGGAAGGCACCCTCATCGAGTGGCTCAAGAAGGACGGCGACGTCGTCCGGACCGGTGACGTGGTCTGCGTCATCGAGAGCGACAAGGCGCAGGTGGAGGTGGAATCCTTCGACGCCGGAGTGCTGAGGATCCCGGCTGACTCGCCGATGCCCGGTCTGAAGGTGCCGGTGGGCACGCTGCTCGGCTACGTCCTCGCGCCCGGCGAAGCGCTGCCGGCCGCGCGCGCTCCCCGCGCCGCTTCGCTCCTCGCCACCCCGGCGGCGCCGGCCCCTGAGGTGGGGCGACAGGCGGTCCCTGGGCGCACGGAGGGTGCCGCGGCGGCGGGCGGCGGCGGGCCCTCCGGGAGCCCGCGGGCCCGGCGGGTCGCCGCGGAGCTCCGTGTGGACTGGACGGTTCTCCGGGGAAGCGGCCGGACGGGGCGCATCGTCGAGCGCGATGTCCGGGCGGCGGAGGGCGACCGTCCGGCCGACGTGCGCCGGCTCGTTGGCGAGCGAATGAGCGCCAGCGCCCGCACGACGGCGCCCGTGACCCTGACCACGGACGCCGACGCCACCGAGCTGGTGCGGGTTCGCGCCGCCCTCCAGGCGGAGGCCTTCGCCGCGGGGACGACGCCCCCTTCCTACACCGCTTGCCTGGTGAAGCTGACGGCGGTCGCGCTCTCCGAGCACCCCGCCCTGAACGCCTCGCTGGACGGCGAGCGCCTGGTCCAGCACCGCGCCATCCACGTCGGCGTGGCGGTCGACACGCCGCGCGGGCTGCTCGCCTGCGTGCTGCGCGACGCGCCGGGCAAGCCGCTCCGCGCCCTCGCGGCCGAGTCGGCCGCGCTCATCGCGGCCGCGCGGGCGGGGACCCTGTCGCCGGACGCCCTCCGTGGCGGCACCTTCACCGTCTCGAACCTCGGGGCGTACGAGATCGACGTCTTCACGCCGATCATCAACCTGCCGGAGTGTGCGATCCTCGGCGTCGGCCGCATCGCGGCTCGCGCGGTCGTCGTCGACGAGGCGGCAGGCCTCATCGGGGCCCGGAAGATGATGGCGCTCAGCCTGACCTTCGACCACCGCGTCGTCGACGGCGCGCCGGCGGCCCGCTTCCTCCAGCGCGTGAAGCACCTCGTCGAGCAACCGGGTCTCTGGGTGGACCGATGAGCCATCAGGCCCCGATGACTCGGCCGAAGCTGCTCGAGTGGTTCGGCCTCGACGACCGCGTGGCGGTCGTCACCGGCGGCGGCGCCAACGGCGGCATCGGCCACGCGGTCGCGCTCGCCCTGGCTCACGCCGGGGCCCACGTGCTCGTCAGCGACGTAGACGCCGGCGGCGCGGCGGAAACCGCACGCGAGATCCAGCGTCTCGGGCGGCGCAGCCTCGGCGTCCGCGCCGATCTCGGTCAGCCGGACGACGTCCTGGCCATGATGGAAGCCGCGGACCGTGAGTTCGGTCGGGTGGAGATCCTCGTGAACAACGTCGGTATCGGCCACCGGGCCCGGCCGGAGGCGCTCTCGCTCGAGGACTGGCGGAAAGTGGTCGCCGTCAACCTCGACGGCACATTTCTGGCCACTCGCGAGGCCGGCCGGCGCATGATCGCGCGCGGAGCGGGCGGGAGCATCGTGAGCATCAGCTCGATCGCGGGCAGCTCGGCGCTCGGCCGGGGGAACTTCGTCTACAGCGTCACCAAGGCGGGGATCATCCAGCTCACGCGCGAGCTGGCGGTCGAGTGGGCGCCTCACCGCATCCGCGTGAACGCCATCCAGCCGGCGCAGGTCATGACGAAGGCGCTGGACCGGATGCTCGCGGATCCCCGGCTCGACCCGGCGACGCTGAAGGAGCGCTTCCTGAGGGGCATCCCGCTCGACCGGATCGGGGAGCCCGAGGACATCGCGAAGGCGGCCCTCTTCCTCGTCTCTGACGCGGCCGGCTTCATCACCGGTCACAGCCTGCCGGTCGACGGGGGCAACCTCGCGCTCAACGCGGGCGGCAGCAAGCTCTGGCCCACGGACCCCTGATCCCAGCGCCCGAGAGGACATCGATGGCCACCGCGATCCAGCTGACTCCGGAGCTCACGCGCGAGCGGGCTCTGGCGCTCTACCGGGACATGGTCGTGATCCGACGGACGGAGGAAGCGCTGGCGCGAGCCCACGCGGCGGGGCTGGTCCACGGCGCGTGCCACACGTACGTCGGCGAGGAGGCCGTCGCCGTCGGTGTCTCCGCCCACCTCCGGTCGGATGACACCGTGCTCAGCACGCACCGTGGCCACGGCCACGCGCTCGCCAAGGGGGTGTCACCCCGCGCGCTCATGGCCGAGCTGTACGGGCGGGCCACCGGATGCTCGCGCGGGCGCGGCGGCAGCATGCATCTCTTCGCGCCCGAGGTCGGCCTCCTCGGCACGAGCGGCATCGTCGGGCCCAGCATCGTGATGGCAACCGGGGCTGGCTACAGCTACCGGCTGCTCGGAACAGATCGCGTGAGCGTCGCCTTCTTCGGTGACGGCGCCGTCAACAACGGCGCGTTCCACGAGGGCCTGAACCTGGCGGCCATCTGGCGGCTCCCGGTCCTCTTCGTGTGCGAGAACAACCTCTACGCGACCGAGGTGCCCTTCCAGACGGTCGCCGCCAACCCGGACGTCGCGGCCCGGGGCGACGCCTACGGTCTGCCGAGCGTGCGGCTCGACGGGAACGACGTGCTCGCCGTCCACGCGGCCGCCGGGGAGGCGGTGCGGCGGGCGCGGCGGGGCGACGGTCCGACCCTCCTCGCGTGCCTGACCTACCGCACGCGCGCGCACTCGGAAGGGATGCGCGACGCGGGCTACCGGACACGGGACGAGGTGGAGGAGTGGAAGGCGCGCTGTCCGATCGTCCGCTGGCGCGAGCGGCTGCTGGGCGCCGGCCTCGTGTCGGCTCCGGACCTGGACGGCATCGACCAGACGGTGGCGGCGCTCGTGCAGGATGCGGCCGAGTTCGCCGAGGCGAGCCCGTGGCCGGACGAGGCGGGGGTGACCCGGCACGTGTACGCGGAGCCGGGGGAGGGCCGCTGATGCGCGAGCTGACGTTCACCGAAGCGGCCCGCGAGGGGCTCAGCGAGGAGATGGCGCGGGACCCGCGTGTCTTCGTGGTCGGCGAGGGCATCGGAGCGCGCGGCGGGAACTTCAACACGACCATGGGCCTCTTCGAGCGCCACGGGGCCGAGCGACTTCGCGACATGCCGATCACCGAGCGCGGCTTCACGGGCCTCTGCACCGGTGCGGCCATGACCGGGACGCGGCCAGTCGTCGACTACATGTTCTTCGACTTCGCTCTGGACGCGCTCGGCGAGCTGCTCAACCAGACGTCGAAGATCCAGTACATGTCCGACGGCCGCCTCCGGATGCCGATCGTCCTGCGGGGCTGCGTCGGGGTGGGGCATGCCGCGGCCACTCACCACTCCGGCAGCTATTACCCGATCTTCACGAACATCCCGGGCTTCCGCGTGGCCGTCCCCACCACGCCCGCCGACGCCAAGGGTCTCCTGAAGACGGCGATCCGGTCCGACGACCCGGTCGTGTTCATGGAGCACCGGTCCCTCCTCCAGACGCGGGGGCCGGTGCCCGACGGAGAGCATCTGGTGCCCTTCGGCCGCGCGGCGATCGCCCGGGCAGGGTCGGACGTGACAGTTGTCGGCGTCGCGGTCATGGTGCCCCGCGCCCTCGCTGCGGCCGAGGCGCTCGCGCGCGAGGGGGTCTCCGTCGAGGTGATCGACCCGCGGACGGTGGCGCCGCTCGACCTCGACACCATCCTCGAGTCGGTCCACCGGACGGGCCGCCTCCTGATCGCCGACGAGGGGTATGCGCCGTGCGGGATCGGCGCCGAGATCGCGGCCCAGGTGGTGGACCGCGGCTTCGACGATCTCGATGCGCCCATCCGGCGGCTCAACGGCCTCCACACGCCCGTCCCCTACAGCCCCCCGCTCGAGAAGGCGGTCGTGCCGGACGTCGACGCCGTCGTGCGGGCGATCCGTGACCTCCTCGCCGAATAGCGCCGCGGCCGCCGGACAGCTGACCCTCGTCGGCGCCGGCTCGCTCGGCCAGGCGTTCGCGGCACTGCTCGCGCGGAGCGGCCAGCCGGTCACGCTGATCGCCACGCCGAGGACCCTCGGCCGGCTTCGGGAGGCCGGGACCATCCGGCTCCGGGGCGTCGTGACGCTCGACGTGCCGGTGGCCGACGCGCCGGCGCCGGCGGGAACGGTCGGCCTGGCCAGCGATCCCGCCACCCTGCCGCGCGGGGCGGCGATCCTGTTCGCGACGAAGGGCCATCAGCTGCGGGAGGCGGCCGCCCACGTGCGCGCCGCGTGGCCCGCGGCGGACGATGGCGACGCCTGGGTCGGCGGTCTCCAGAACGGGATGGCCAAGGACGACGTCCTGGCGGAGGTCTTTGGCGCCAAGCGGGTCGTCGGGGCCGTGACGATCCTGGGCGGCGAGCGGCGACCCGACGGCGAGATCGCCGTCGCGAGCCTCGGGTGCACGTACCTGGGAGAGCTCGGGGCGACGTCGGCCGAGCCTAGCGCGCGGGTCAGGGACGCCGTCGCGCGTCTCCAGGCGGCCGGGATCCCGACCGAAGCGCCGCGGGACATCCGACCCGTCCTCTGGTCGAAGGCCTGCAACGCGGCCGGTGTCTTCGGCGTGACCTCCGTGCTGCGGATCAGCACGCCCCGGCTCTTCCGGCACCCCCACCTGATCCGCGCGTATCTCGGCCTCGTGCGCGAGACGGCCGCGATCGCCGCTGCCTACGGCGTCCCCGTCGACGACTACACGAACTTCCCGATCCGAACCTACGTCACGCGGCCGGACGACGAAACCGTCGCCGCCCTGAGCCAGACGGCGTTCCTGGCGCCCGCGGCGACGGGGGGCGTGGAGAGCTTCTCGTCCATGACCCAGGACCTCCGCGCGGGACGCGCGATCGAGGTCGACGACGTCTTCGCCGACCTGGTCGCTCGTGGCGAGCGCGCCGGCGTCGCCGTGCCGCGACTGCGGCTCGTCCGCGACTTCCTGCGGGGCCTGGATCCGGGGCACCAGGCCGGCTGATCTCGCTCGCGGCCGGCGCCGCGACCCGGAGGGACGCAGCGCCGCCGGGAGGCGGCTCAGCCCTTCACGGCGCCGGCGGTGAGCCCGGCGGCATACTGGTCGACGAAGAACGAGTAGATCAGGGCCACCGGGACCGAGCCCGCCAGGGCGCCCGCCATCAGCGGCCCCCAGAAGTAAAAGTCGGCCCGGGTGAGCTGGACGAGGACGCCCACCGGGATCGTTCGCTCGCTCGAGGCGGTCACCAGCGTGAGCGCGTAGATGAACTCGTTCCAGGACAGCGTGAACGCGAAGATCCCCGCCGACACGATCCCGGGCCGGGCGAGCGGGATGGCGATCCGCCACAGCGCCCCGAGCCGGCTGGCCCCGTCGATGCGCGCGCACTCCTCCAGCTCCCCCGGGATCGTGCGGAAGTAGCCCGCCATCAGCCAGGCGACGAACGGCGCCAGGAAGGTCGGGTAGACGACGACGAGGGCCCAGTAGCTGTCGACCAGGCCGATCGTGCTCATCACCTGGACCATCGGGATGAACAGGAGGCTGGTCGGCACGAGATAGGTGACCACGACGCCCGTGCCCACCAGGCCGGCCCCCCGGAAGCGGAACCGCGCCAGCGCGTAGCCCGCCGGCACTCCGAGGAGGAGCGCCACCGCCGTCGCGCCCGTCGCCACGATCATCGTGTTCTTCGTCCACTCGAGGAACGCCGTCTTCGTGAAGAGGAACACGAAGTGCTCGAGGGTCGGCGTCGCGACGTAGAGCGGGCTGCGCTCCGCGTTGTAGAGCTCGGAGTTCGGCTTGAGCGAGGTGATGACCATCCAGTAGAACGGCCCCAGCAGGAACAGGAGCGCGAACCCGAGGGGCGCGTAGACGAACAGCGCGCGCTCGATCCCCGGGCGGCGGCTCACACGCCGGCTCCGCGCCGCAGGTGGCGGATCTGCCAGACGATCAGGATCAGGAGGAGCGGCAGCATGGTGAGCGAGATCGCCGCGCCCTCGCCGATGTTGCCCGAGGCGAGCCCCACCTGGTAGCTCAGCGTCGCCAGGACGTGCGTCGAGTTCATGGGCCCGCCCTGGGTCAACCCGTACACGACCTGGAAGTCGGAGAAGGTCCAGATGATCGACAGGACGAGCGTGATGAGCAGGATCGGCTGGAGGAGCGGCAGGGTGACGTGGCGGAAGCGATGCCAGGTTCCCGCGCCGTCGATGGCCGAGGCCTCGTAGAGCTCGCCGGGAATGGTCTGGAGGCCCGCCAGCAGCGTGATCGCGAAGAACGGGATCCCGCGCCACGTGTTGACGAGGATCACCGAGAACATGGCCAGGGACGGGCTGGTCAGCCACGGCAGCCCGCGCTGGCTGAGCCCGCTGTGCACGAGGATCCAGTTGAGGACGCTGAAGTTCGGGGTGAGGAGCCAGAGCCACGCCATCGCGCTCAGAACGGTCGGCACGATCCACGGCAGCAGCACGGCCGACCGGATGAGGCGCTTCATGGGAAGCTGCTCGTTCAGGAGTAGGGCGAGGCCGAGGCCGGCGCCCAGCTTGAGGACCGTGGCCCCGATCGTGTAGACGATCGTGTTCCAGAGGGTCTGGCGGTAGATCTGGTTGTCCCAGAGGTTCCAGACGTTGGCGAGGCCGACGAAGCGGCCGGGCTCGGCCAGCGTCCGATCGGACAGGGCGTACTGCACGGCGACGCCGAACGGATAGGCGACGAGACCGAGGAGGAGGAGCACGAGGGGGCCGACCAGGAGCCACGCGAGCGTCTGCTCCTGGTCGAGCCAGCGTCGGACCGCGAGACGCGCCATGCCGCGAAGCCCACCGTGCCGCGGGGTGCGCGCCCGCGGCGATGGCCGGCCGGCTCAGCCTATCCCAGGCGCTTCTGGGCGATCTGCTGGTACTCCTTCTCCGCCCACTTGACCGCGTCGGCCGGCTTGAGCTGCCCGGTCGCCGCCTTGGCGAACATGTCGACCAGGACGAACTTGTTGACGGCCTCGGCCGCCGCCGGGGTGGGAGGTCCGGCATACCCGGCGAGGCGGTTCACCTTGTTCAGCTCGCGGAAGATCCGGAGCTTCGGGTCGTCGGGCCAGACGTCCTCCTTGTCGAAGCCGACGAACGGCGGGATGAAGTAGGACTGCCCCGCCTTCGTCCACTTCGGCAGGAAGCTCCGGGCGTGCCAGGCCCGCAGGAAGGCCAGCTGTCCCTCTCGGTTCTTGCTGGACGCGAAGCCAGCCCACAAGTTGATGTTGTAGTGCCCGAAGCGCCCCGCCGGCCCCGCCGGCCAGTTGGCGTGGTCCATGTTGTCGATCAGCGTCTTCTTGGCAGGATCGGTCGGCGCGGCGGCCCGCGCCGCCAGGTAGACCGTGTTGACGTTCACGGTGGCCGACACCTTGCCGGCGAGGAAGGCCTGGTTGTTGTCCGGATCGAGCCAGGCGGTGACGCCCGGGTCCATGACCTTGTAGATCTCCGTGTACCACTCGACCGCCTTGAGGGTCTGCGGCGAGTTGAGGGCGACGGTCTTGCCGTCGGCCTCGAACTCCTTGCCGCCGAACGCCCAGAGCACCGGGTAGTTCGTCGAGCGCCCGTCGCCCGAGGCGTGCCCGAGCGTCATGCCGATCGGCGTGCCCTTCGCGTGGAGCTTCCGGGCGGCAACGAGCAGCTCGTCGAAGGTGTCGGGGAACTTCTCGACGCCGGCGGCGCGGAACATGTCCGTGCGGTAGTTCCAGGCGGCCGGGGCCTGCCCGATCATGAGCGCCTTCCACCGGCCCTTCACCACGCACGCTTGCTGGGCGACGTCGAACCAGCCGCCGTACGTCTTGCCGATCTCTCCCGCCAGATCCGTCACGTCGATCAGCTTGTCGGCGTAGAGGTAGGCGTCGAAGTCCCGGACGACGGCGATGTCGCCCCCCTGGCCGCTCCCCACGATGGCGGCTACCTTGGCCACCTGCTGCTCGCCCGCGAAGCGCTCGACCCGCACGTCCATGCCGGTGTCCTTCGAGAGGGACGCGACGAGCTCGTCGAGCATCTTGTTCGTCTCGGGCACGTACCAGTCGCCCGCGATGATGGTGAGCTTCGTCCCCTTGAGGGAGCTCTGGGCCCGCGCAGGCCCCACGGCCAGACCCCCTGCCGCCAGGAGACCGCCACCACCGAGCGCGGCGGTCGTGCGAAGGAAGCGACGGCGTGAGATCGGAGAGGTGGGTGTCTCGCTCATGGGTGTCTCCCTCGTCGACGCGCGTCCAGGCGCATCCCTCAATCGGGTCCGTTCAGGTCCGGCTACCGGCGGTCGCTACTGTGTGGCACTCTGACGGACCCCCTCCACGCTGTCAAGGCGGAGCGGGACTCGGCGGACACGCGATCGTCGGGCAGACGGTACGCGCCTTCGCGCTCCTGGCGGGCCGGGAGCTGGTCGTGGCGTCGAAGGCACTCGATCCCCAACGCGGCAGGCAGCATGACGAGGCCGCGTCCTTCGCGCCACCGCCTCCCGGCGGGGTTGCGGCGCGCACCGGCGGGGTGCTCCCTTGACCGCCGCTCCGCAGCGGCGCACGATCGTTTTCGAGTCAGCATCCTGAGCGTCGCCGAATAGGTGCGCGCCGCGAGGCGTACGGAGGATCCTCAATGTTGCCCAGCCTGTTCATCCTGGCCGCCGCAGTCCTCGGATTGTGTGGCGTGAGCGCCGCGCAGACCACGGCGACCCCGCCCCTCGTGGCGTCGACCGGCCCCGTCACCCTGTTCCAGAACGTCCGCATCTTCGACGGCAAGGGTGACACGGTCTCCGGTCCAATGAACGTGCTGGTCCGCGGCAACGTCATCGAGCGCATCACCGCCGCGGCGATCGCCCCGCAGGCGTCCGACACGGTCATCGACGGCGGCGGACGCACGCTGATGCCCGGGCTCATCGACATGCACTGGCACACGATGATGGTGCGGCCGACTCCGGCAGCGCTTCTCGCGGGGGACATCGGTCACCTCAATCTCGTGGCCGGCGCCGAGGCATCGGCCACGCTGCTGCGCGGGTTCACCACCGTTCGTGACGTCGGCGGCCCCGCGTTCGGACTCAAGCGCGCCATCGACGAGGGCACGATCGCCGGTCCGCGAATCTTCCCGTCCGGCGCACTCATATCCGTTACCAGTGGTCACGGCGATTTCCGCCAGCCGTTCGAGCTTCCGCGCACCGTCGGGAAACCACTGTCGCGCGGAGAGATGCTCGGCGCCGCCATGATCGCGGACAGTCCCGATGAGGTTCGCGTCCGTGTGCGCGAGCAGCTCATGCAGGGCGCATCGCAGATCAAGCTCACCGCGGGCGGCGGCGTGGCCTCGCCTCACAGTCCGCTCGACGCATCCACTTTCACCGAGGCCGAGCTGCGCGCCGCGGTTGAAGCCGCCGAGAACTGGGGCACCTATGTCACCGTCCACGCATACACCTCCGAATCGATCCGGCGCGCGATCGCCGCCGGCGTGAAGTGCATCGAGCACGGCCACCTCATGGACGAGCCCACCGCGAAACTGATCGCCGACAGTGGAGTCTGGCTGAGCATGCAGGCGTTTCCCGACGAGCTGGCCGAGGCCTTTCCGCCCGGATCGTTCGAGCGAGCCAAGGCAGCGCAGGTGTTCGCCGGTACGGACGCAACCTACAGGCTGGCGAAGAAGTACAAGATCAAGACGGCGTGGGGCACCGACATCCTGTTCTCGCCCCAGCTTACCCGGCGTCATGGGGAACTGCTGGCCAAGCTGGTTCAGTGGTACACCCCAGCGGAAGCGCTCGTGATGGCAACCGGGACCAATGCCCAACTGCTGGCGCTGTCCGGGAAGCGCAATCCGTACCCTGGCCGTCTCGGCGTCGTCGAGGAAGGCGCGCTGGCGGACCTCTTGCTGGTGGACGGCGACCCGATCGCCAACATCAAGCTGATCGAGGACCCGGCGAGGAACTTCGTCGTGATCATGAAGGACGGCCGGATCTACAAGAACCTCCTGCGGTGAGCGCGAGTCAGTCGTCGACCGGCGCTCTCTCCTCCCGACTCCCGCCGGCGTCGATCCACGCCCGCACGGCGTCCGGGCTCGCGTCGACGAGCTCCCGCGGCGTGAACGCATCGACGAGGGCGTCCGGCCACTTCGCGCCGGCCCCGGTCAGGACGCACACGACGTCCTCGTCGGCCCCGAGCTCCTCGCGCGCCGCCATCCCGAGCGCGGCCGCCACGGACGCCGCCGAGGACGGCTCGACGGCGATCCCCTGCCCCGCGAGCCGCCGCATCGCGTCGAGGATCGCCTCCTCCGAGACCGCCTCCGCGGCGCCGCCGGACGCGGCGATCGCCCGGAGCGACGCGGGGCCGCCCGTCTCGTCCGCGATCGAGACCGCGATCGTCCGGGGGTCCGGATGCACCGGCACCGTCGTGGCGCCTGCCCGCCAGCCGCGCACGATCGGGTCGCAGCCCGCGGCCTGGGCCGCCACCATCCGCGGCAAGGCACCTGGCGCGCCCAGCGCCCGGAGCTCCCGGAACCCCTTCCAGGGGCCGTAGATCGCATCCCCGCCCGACGTCGGCACGAGCATCCTCGCCGGGAACCGGCCGAGCTGGAAGAAGACCTCGTAGGCGATCGTCTTGTAGCCTTCCACCCCGTAGGGCGTGCCGACCGGCTCGGGCGTCATCCCCGTGGACGGGTACCAGCCGCGCTCGCGGACGAGCCAGGCCACGTGGGCGCCGCGGTCCGCGAGCACGACGACGCGCGCGCCGAACAGCTGCATCAGCCGCCGCTGGACCGCCGGAGCCCGGGGATCGCAGAACACGAGCGCATCCATGCCGGCCCGCGCGGCGTACGCCGCCAGCGCCGTGCCGTGGTTTCCCGTCGTGGACGCCACGGCCTTCCGGAAGCCGAGCGCTCGGCCCATGGTGAGCGACACGGCGTGGAGCCGGTCCTTGAACGATCCGGTCGGGTTCCGCGTCTCGTCCTTCAGCCAGATGCGCGGGCCGTCGACACCGTCGAGTCGCACGAGCGGCGTCGCGCCCTCCGCCAGGGTCAGGACGGACGCGTCCGCGGGTGGCGGCAGCAGCTCCCGAAAACGCCAGACCCCGCCGGCCCGCGAGGCCCAGACCTTGAGGGTCCCGGCGGCCGCGAGCGCGGCGTAGTCGTAGACGACCTCGAGCGCCGCCGGCGGATCCGCGGCGCACGCTCGACAGCCTTCGAAGGCGGGGCCGAGCGGCGCCGCGGCACCGCACTGGACGCAGGCGAGGTGCGGCACTAGCGGGTGCCGCCCGTCCCCGCCGGGACGACCCACTCCAGCTGCCAGCCGTCCGGGCCGCGCCGGAGGCCCGCGGCCGTCGCGGGGGCGAAGTGGACCCGCTCGAGCACGGTGTCCCCGACGAGCGCCGCCGCCAGCCGCGCGAGGTGCGGGAGATGCCCCACCAGCATGAGGGGGGCCTCGGCCAGCTCGACCTCCGCCGCCGCGGCGGCGGGATCGTCCTCTGGGAGAAGACCCGCCGCCGTGTGGACGCCGTGGGGCGGCGCGAGCGTCGCGCCCAGGATCTCTGCGCTCTCGCGCGCTCGGGCGAGCCCGGAGTGCCGGATCTCGGCGACGTCCACTCCGCGGGCCGCCAGGGCCCGCGCCGTCGCCTCGATCTCGGCGCGGCCCTCGCGCGTGAGAGGACGCACCCGGTCGTCCGGGCCGGACGCCGCGGCGCCGTGCCGGACGAGATAGCACGTCACTTCACGAAGCCCAGCAGCCGGGGCACGAAGAGCACCGTCTCCGGCACGAACGCGACGATCAGGAGCACCGTCACGATGGCGATCAGGAACGGGACCAGCGGTTTGATCAGCTTCTCCATCGGCAGCCCGCTGATGGCCATGCCGAGGAACAGGCAGAGGCCGACCGGGGGCGTGACGTGGCCCACCGCCGACGCGATGACGCACACCATCCCGAAGTGGATGGGATGGATGCCGAGGATCTCGGCGCCCGGCAGGAGCACCGGCACCGTCACCAGGATGATCTCCGACGGTGTGAGGAAGGTGCCGAGGAAGAGGTAGAGCGCGATGATGAGGATCATGAACAGCCACCAGGTAGGCGCGACGGACTGGATCGCCGCCGCCACCTGGAAGGGGAACTTCGAGTAGGTCAGCACCCATCCGAACGCGCCGACCAGCCCGATGATCAGGCCGATGACGCCGCTGAGTCGCGCCGAGTCCGCGAAGATCCCCGGCACGTCCCGCCACTGGAGCTCGCGATAGAACAGGGGCGGCACGACAAGCGCGTAGACGACTGCCACGGCGGCGGCTTCCGTCGGCGTGAAGAACCCGCCCACGATGCCGCCCATGATGATGACGGGGATCATGAGACCCGGCAGCGCCTTCCCGAAGGCGTCCAGGAAGCTCCGCAGGGTTGGGGCCGGCTCCCGCGGGTAGTTCCGCTGCCGCGCGATGATGAACGTCGGCACCGCCATCCCGAGCGCCACCATCAGTCCGGGCACGTATCCGCCCGCGAAGACGGCCGCCACCGACTCGTCAGCCATCCATGCGTAGATGACGGCAACGATCGACGGCGGGATGATCGGGGCGAGGATCGCCGTGCAGATCGTCAGCACGGTGGCGAAGTCCTTGTCGTAACCCTTCCGCACCATCTGGGGGATCAGGAAGGTGCCGAGGGCCGACACGTCGGCGACCGCCGAGCCGGAAATCCCGCCGAAGAACAGGCTGTCCACGATGTTGACGTAGGCGAGGCCCCCGCGGAAGCGGCCGACGAGGACGGTCGCCAGGTCGATGATCGCTCGCGCCACGCCGCCCCGGGCGGCGATGTTGCCGGCCAGGATGAAGAGCGGCGCCGAGAGGAGGATGAACGAGTCGGACAGGAGCCCGACGAGGCGCCCCGGGATAATGATCGGGTTGAGCGCGGGGAAGAAGGTCGCGGCCGCCAGGGTGCCGACGCCGAGTGCGAGCGCGATCGGCATGCCGAGCGCCGTGCACAGCATGAAGACGATCAGGAGCGTCTCGGCCACCGCTCGCGCAGGAGGGCCCGGAGCTCCCGGGCCATCGGCAGGAGGATGAGCACCGCGCCGACCGGCACCGCGGCGTACACGTAGCCGAGGGGGAGCGCCAGGCCGGGACTCGTCTGGAGGTTCGCGTTGGGCACGAGCACGAGGCTCGACCGGATCATCGACAGGAAGAGCAGCATGGCGAGCGTCGTCGTCACGATGCTGAGGAGGGCGCGCCCGGCCGGACCCAGCCGGTCGCGGAAGTACACGAGCGCGGTGTGCTCGCCGCGCTCCATGGCGGCCGCCGCGCCGATCATCACGAGCCAGACGAAGAGGTAGCGGGGCACCTCGTCCAGCCCCTCCACCCCGGTGCGGAAGGCGTAGCGGAGGACGACCTGGAGAAAGACGGCCCCGGTCATCGCGGCGAGGATGGCCCCGCCGAGGAGACCGAGGCCGTCGTAGAACCGCCTCACGCCGAACGGGCGATTGGACGCGCCGGAACGGCCCGGCCGACGGTCACTTCAGGCTCAGGATGTGATCGACGATCTTGCGGGCGTCCTGGCCCGCCGGCGTGGCGTAAAACTCGTCGTAGACGCCCTTGGTCGCCTCGCGGAACGGCGTGGGATCGGGCTTCGTGATGGTGGCGCCCTTTGCCTTCACGTCGTTCTGGATCGAGCGGTCCTCGTCCAGGATGAACTGCCGGTTCCACTGCTCGGCCGCCCGACCCGCGTCGACAATCGCCTTCTGCGTCTCGCCGTCCACCTTGCCCCACGAGGCCTTGGACATGACCAGCACGACCACCTGGTGGGTGTGGCGGACGTCGGCCACGTTCTTGACGATGTCGTAGAACTTGTTGTGGTAGTAGGTGTTGATCCCGCCCTCGGCGAAGTCGATCACCTTCGTCTGGAGCGCTGTCGCCACCTCGGGGAACGCGATCGGGGTCGAGATCATCCCGAGGGCCTTGAACGTGGCCACCAGGATCTTGTCCTCCTGGACGCGGACCTTCTTGCCCTTCACGTCGGCGATCGAATTGATCGGGTAGTGGCCGTAGATCCCCCGGTACCCGGCGGCGATGAACCCGACGAGCTTGAAGCCCTTCCGGTCCAGCACCCCCTCGTAGTACTTCCGGAGGGTGTCGCTGCCGTCGAGCGCCGCATAAACGTGCTGGTAGTCGCGGAAGAGGTAGGGCAGCTGCAGCGCCGACATCTCCGGCACGAGCGTGGACATCGGCGCGGCCGTGATGGGGCCGAAGTCGATCGTCCCGAGCTGGATCTGCTGCGCCACCTCTCGCTCGCCGCCCAGGGCACCCGAGTGGTGGTGGATGATCTTGAGCTTGCCGCCCGTCAGCTCGCCGACCTTGGCGACGAACTGGTCCGCGGCCAGGGTCGTGCCGTGCTTGGCCGGATTGACGTTGCCCATCGTCATTTCGCGCGTCTGGGCGACTGCCGGGGCCGTCGCGCCCACGGCCATGAGGACGCCCGCCGCCACGCTCAACCAGCCTGCTCGCATGGTCTTCCCTCCCCGAGGTCAGATGTCCACTCTCCAGAAACCTTGCCCAACTCGCGGTCGTTCGGAGAGCAAAGTCTGACCCCGGCTCGTCGAGGCTGTCAATGGCCCGGGGTCGGCCCGGCGTACGTGGCGCCGCGGCCGACGGCCGTCAGTACCGCTGCCCGAGGGCGAGCTGCTCCGGCAGGCCGATCAGGTCGCAGAACTCCTGGAACGACACCAGACGCTCCGCGTCCCGCGGCGCCGCGTCCCGGTCGCGGAGCTCCGCGAGGTGACGCTGCATCGCCCGGGTGGCCGCAAACAGGAGGTCGACCGGCACGATGATGACGGCGTAACCGAGCTCGCGCAGCCGGGCGAAGGGCACGAGCGGCGTGCGCCCGCTGGGCGCGTAGTTGAAGAGCAGCGGTCGGTCCAGTCGCCGCGGCAAGGCTTCGATCTCCGCCTCGGAGGTCGGCGCCTCGACGAAGAGGACGTCCGCGCCCGCGCGGGCCGCGGCCGACGCCCGCTCCACAGCGTCGTCGAACCCGGTCACGGCGATGGCGTCGGTGCGCGCGATGATCAAAAGGTCCGGGTCCGTGCGCGCCTCGACCGCCGCCCGAATCCGGCCGACGAACTCCTCCGCCGGCACGACCTGCTTGCCCGCGAGATGGCCGCAGCGCTTGGGCGCCACCTGATCCTCGAGGTGGAGGCCCGTCACGCCCGCCAGCTCGTACTGCTGAACGGTGCGCCGCACCTGGAGGGCGTTGCCGTAGCCGGTGTCGGCGTCGGCGAGCAGCGGGATGGACACCGCGCTCGCCAGGCTCCGCGCCTGGTCGACCATCTCCGCCAGGCCGGCGAACCCGAGGTCGGGCAGCCCGAGCCGCGCCGCCGAGACGCCGAAGCCGGTCATGTACACGGCGGGGAACCCGGCCTGCTCGACCAGCCGGGCGGACAGCGCGTCGTACGCGCCGGGCACCACGAGGCCCTGCCGGCGCTCGACGAGCTGCCGGAATGCGCGGCGCCGCACGTTCACCAGGGTACCCAGGGCTCTGCGGTAGTTGATCGGACAGGGTTGATGGGACGGCCTTCGGCCTGTGGCGGCCTGTGGCTCATGCGGCGGTCTTCACCGTCCGTGCCGGGCGGGCCAGGGCGCGGGCGAGGCCACCCCAGATGCCGGCCGGCAGGAAGATGATGAAGAGGACCAGCAGGAGGCCGTAGATCGTCTCCGCCATCCCGATGAACCTGATCCCGAAGGCGATGCGAAGTGACTCGCTCAGCGCGATGGTGAGCGCGGTGCCCACGGTCGGGCCCAGGAGCACGTACATCCCGCCCAGGACCACCGCGAACACGATGCGGAGGGACACGCCGATGCCGGCGAGCGTCTCGGGGTTCACGTACGTGATGTACTGCGCGTAGGCGACGCCGCCGAGGGCGGTGAGCGCGGCGGACAGCACGGTGATCCCGATCTTGAACCGCGTCACGTGGATCCCGACCGAGGCGGCGGCCGTCTCGTCCTCCCCGATCGCTTCCATGGCGGCGCGCGCCATCGAGCGGTCGAGGCGCCACCACACCCAGAGCCCGAACGCCCAGAGCACGAGCGTCCCGTAGTAGAAGATCCGCCGGTCGGCGAACTGGACGGCGAGGAGGCTGCTCGTGCCGGCCGTCTTGAGCGTGAGCCCGAGCGAGCCGCCGGTCCAGTCGCGCTCGGCGATGATCAGGAGCCGGATCACCTCGCCGACCGCCAGCGTCACCAGGGCGAAGTAGTGGCCCACCACCCGGAAGCGGGAGCAGGGATAGGCGACCACCGCGGCGAAGAGCCCGGTCCCCACGACCGCGACCACCGCCCCGATCCAGGGCGTCAGGTGGAAGAAGTTCCAGAGGAGCGCCACCGCGTAGGCGCCGAGCCCGAGGAACGCCCCGTGCCCCAGGGAAACCAGGCCGAAGCGGCCCATGAGCGACCACGCCTGGCCGACGAACGACCAGATGAACATCTGGATCAGGACGTGGAGGATGTACTGTCCGGTTCCTCCGGTCAGGAGGAAGGGCGTGACCAGGAGCAGGGCCGCGAGAACGCCGCCGACCGCCCGGTTCACTCGCGCCTCGCCAGGATGCCGCCGGGACGCAGGAACATCATGACGATGAAGACCACGAAGGCGATGACGTAGCCCATCTCGGTCGACCAGATCACCCCGGCGATCGAGATGATCTCGCTCATCACGAACGACGCCACGAAGGCGCCCACCATGTTCCCGAGCCCGCCGAGGACGCAGATCATGAACGTGAGCGGTCCGAACTGTCCGCCGAAGAACGGGTGCACGGAATACTGAAAGACCAGGAGGGCGCCGGCGATGCCGGCCATCAGCCCGCCGACGGCCGAGGTCACGACGTAGACCCGCCGGGGATCGGCGCCCATCAGGGCCATCGCGTCCCGGTCCTGGGCCACGGCGCGGATCGCGGTGCCCATGAACGTCCGGGTGAGGAAGAGGTAGAGCGCGAGCATCGCGAGAATGGAGATGCCGAACGGGATGAGCCGCGTGGCGGGCAGGAAGATGCCGCCGATCTCGAAGCTCGGCAGGGAGAAGCGGACGCTCCGGTGGTCGGTCGTCCAGAGAAACGTCGCGAACGACTGGATGAAGAAGAGGAGCCCGCCGGTCGCCAGGAGCTGGTTGATCGGCGGGCTCGAGAGGATGGGCGAGATCACGAGGACGTGCACGCCAATCCCGAGGAGCGCGCCCAGGCCGAGCGAGACCAACGCGGAAAGCCAGAACGGCCAGCCGTACACCTGGTTCGTGAAGTAGATCGCGTACATGCACAGCATGACCAGGTCCACGTAGACGATCCACACGATGTCGATGACGCCGAAGATGAGGTTCAGGCCGAGGGCGAGGAGGGCCAGGATGCCGCCCAGCATGATGCCGTTGATCGCGGCCTCGGCGAGGAAGATCGGGTCGATCACAGGCCCACGTACGCCTTCCGGACGAACTCGTCCTCGGACAGCTCCGCGGCGCGTCCCTCCATCTTGATGCGGCCGACGTCGAGGAGATACGCGCGGTCGACGATCTTGAGCGCCTGGCGCACGTTCTGCTCGACTATCAGGATCGTGTAGCCCTCCGCCTGGACCCGTCGCACCAGGTCGAACAGCCGGAGCACCATGACGGGGGCGAGCCCCATCGACGGCTCGTCGAGCAGGATGAGCTTCGGGCGCGACATGAGCGCGCGCCCGATGGCGAGCATCTGCTGCTCGCCGCCCGACAGGCTCCCGGCGCGCTGGCTCCGCCGCTCCGCGAGCACGGGGAAGAGCGCGTAGACGCGCTCGAGACTCTCGGCGAACTGGCGTCGCGCCGCACGCAGGTATGCGCCCATGCGGAGGTTGTCGGCGACGGTCAGCGCCGGGAAGATCCGGCGCCCCTCGGGCACGTGGGCGATGCCGTGCGCCACCATCTCATGGGCCGGCTTCCCGCCGAGAGACGCGCCCTCGAAGGTGAGCTCGCCGCCGCGGGGCGGGATCATCCCGGAGATGACCCGCATCAGCGTCGTCTTCCCCGCCCCGTTCGGGCCCACGACGGCCACCGCCTCCCCGGCCTGGACGCGGAGACTCACGTCCCAGAGCGCGGTGAAGGCGCCGTATCCGGCCGTGACGTGGCGAAGCTCCAGCATGCTCAGGTGTCCCGCCCGGGCGGCGGGGCCTGCCGCCCGCTTGCCCCCCCGCCCTCGGGCTCGTCACCCGCAGCCGGGCGGATAGCTCGCATCGCTCAGGTCACCACGAGCTTCTCGCCGAGGTACGCCTCGACGACCCGGGGGTCCTCGGCCACCTCGAGCGGGCGCCCCTCGGCGATCTTCTCGCCGTGGTCGAGGACGACGACCCGGTCGACCACTCGCATGAGGGTGGCCATGATGTGCTCGACCCACACGATCGTGATCTGGAGCTCGCCCCGGATCCGCCGCAGGAGCTCCACGGCTCCCGCCATCTCGGTCGCATCGAGACCGCCCAGGCTCTCGTCAGCCAGGAGGAGCTTCGGCCCAGTGGCGAGCGCCCGCGCGAGCTCGAGCTTCTTGAGCCCGCCCGCGCCCAGGAGCGCCGTGGACGCGCCCTCCCCGGCGGGCAAGCCGACGAGCCGGAGGATCTCCCGAGCGCGGGCGCTCGCCTCGGCTTCCGTGTTGCGGCGCGACGCGCCGAAGTGGGCGGCGACCGCGACGTTCTCCAGGATCGAGAGCTTCCGGAACGGGCGCGGGATCTGGAACGTGCGCGCGACACCCCGGTGGCAGATCGCGTCCGGCGTGAGTCCGCCGATCTCCTCGCTCCGGAACCGGATCGACCCCGCTGTCGGCTGGAGAGTCCCGGAGATGCAGTTGAACATCGTCGTCTTGCCCGAGCCGTTCGGGCCGATCAATCCGAGGATCTCCCCCTCGGCGACCTCGAAGGACACGTCGTTGAGCGCGGTGAACCCCCCGAAGCGCTTGACGGCCCCGGACACCGCCAGGAGCGGCGTCACCGGCTGTGGAGGCGAGCCGGGCCGAGGGCGTCCCGCTCTCGGCCCCCGGTGGAACGACGGGCGGGGGCTAGGAAGCCCCCGCCCGAGCGATCAGCGTGCGGCAAACGGAGAGGACGCCGGCAGGATCACCGGCGGGTTGTTCATCGCGATGACCTTGGGCCACACGTGCTGGAAGCGGCCCTCGATGATCTGGTACACCGCCGCGATGGCCCGCTCGTTCTGGCCTCGCATCGGGTGCCCTTCGCCGTAGAACTTCACGCCGTAGCCCTGCATGGTACCGCCCTCGGGGATGTCCGTCTCGCGAGCGGCCTTGGCGAGCGCGTCCGGCGTGAAGCCGCCGTGCTTCTGGATGGCGCGCGGCAGCACGTCGTTCAGCAGGACCCACATGTTGTTGAAGCCCATGGAGACGTGAGGCGCGATCGCACCGACCGCGATGTTCGGCTCGAACGCCTTGTAGCGCTTCACCATCTCCTGCGTCAGGTCCCCGACCCCCGCCTGGAGCTGCTTCGGGTCGATCAGCTGCGAGGCCGGCGGGTCCACCGTGCCGAAGCCCTCGACCTCGTTCCCGAACGCCTCCTTGAGCTTGTCGAGCTGGCTGTGCCCGGCGCCGTGCCCGATGTAGGCGCGCACGCGGAGCCCCTGCTCCTTGCTCTGCCGGAGGAACAGGTTGATATCAGGGTTGTACCCCGTGTGGAGCAGCACGTCGGGCCGCTGCGCCCGGAGCTTCGTCACGAGCGACGACAGATCCGGCGCGCTGACCGAGTAGCCCTCCTTCAGGACGATGTTCATGCCTTGGCGCTTGGCTTCCGCCTCGTTGGCGGCCGCCACGCCGGTGCCGTACGGTCCGTCCTCGTAGATGATCGCCACGCGGAGGTCCTTGACCGCCTTCTTGAACTTGTCCTGGGCGTTGGCGGCGACGAACTGGACCGAGGCGACCCCGAAGAGGCCGCCATTCGTCTGGGGCCGGAAGGTGTACTGGAGGTTCCGGTCCTTGACCACCGCGTCGGCGATCGCGGTGGTGATCCAGAGGAACTTCTGCTGCTTGTCGACCTTCTCCGCGAGCGGCACCGCGTGGGCGCTCGAGTAGACGCCGGCGAGGATGTCGACCTTCTCGACGTTCAGGAGCCGCTCGGCCTCGTTGATCGCCGCCTCGGTCTTCGACTGGGTGTCGCCGTCGACCTGCACGATCTTGTACTTTCCGAGCACGCCGCCCTTCTCGTTGGTCAGGTCGATGATCATCTTGGCGCCGCGCCACACGTTGAGCGAGCCGGCGGCCGAGAACGGGCCGCTGTGGTCGTAGAGCAGGCCGATCTTGATCGTCTGGCCCTGCGCGTCCGTAGACCGGGCCGTCGCGAATCCGAGCGCGACGGCGGCGACCAGCGCGAGCGCGAGGACGAATCGGACGCCTTTCGCCATCTCGAACCTCCTTGGTGCGATTAGTCCCGCGGGGGCGACGGGTCGTCGATGCGGGTGCCACAGACTACCACGGCCCTGCGACGGCCGGACAGGGGCGGTCGGTCGCCGGGTGGCGGAATCCGACGGCGAAGTCGTTCCCGGCTCGGTCGACGCCGCGGACCAGCCAGAGAGGGCGCCGGGAGAAGTCGATGACGGCCGTCCCGTAGCTGGTCATGGGTGGGATGGTGCGGTCGAAGTGCGAGGTGGCCGGCATGTAGCGGATGGCCAGGCCCGCCCGGCGGCGCGGCGAGCGATTCGGTCGCGAGCCGTGAATCAAGTGGACGTCGTGGAGCGAGAGCTGGCCGGCCTCCAGGACGACGTCCCGAGCGGTGGCCTCGTCGTAGGCGCCGGCGTCCACCTCGAGGTCGAGGACCACCCGGTCGCGCGAGGCCTTGGCGTGAGGACGGAGCCCGCGGGCGTGCGAGCCGGGAATGACGCGCATGCAGCCGTTCTCGGTCGTCGAGTCGTCGATGGCGATCCAGGCGGTCGTCGTGGCCAGGGGACGGATGGGCCAGTAGTGGCCGTCCTGGTGCCATGGCACCTCCATGCCGTCGCCGCCCGGCTTGCAGAACACCTGGCACCCCCACAGGATCACGTCAGGCCCCACGAGCGCGGCCACGAGGTCCACAATCGCCGGATCCTGCGCCATGTCGAGGAAGACGTCGTTCCCGCGGACGCCCTCCGGCCCCTCCCGGAGATGGGCGTTCACCAGCTGCTCGGGGCGCCGATCGGGGTTGTCGGCGATCAGCCGGTCCAGCGCCCCGCGAAGCCGGTCGACCGAGGTCGGCGACAGGCGGGCCCGGGGGATCACGATCCCGTCCCGCGCGTACGCCGCCTGCTCGTCGGCGGAGAGGTGCGACGGAGCCGGCGCGACCGTGGCGACGTTCATGAGCGTTCTCCTTCCGGCGTCACACGACTGTCGGTTCGCCAAAGCTAGCTCCACCAGGAGGAGGGGTCAAGGACCACTCGACCGTGACGCGCCGAGCCGTCGCGCGGTCACCGGTCACCCAGCGATCGCCTCGAACTCGGCGAAGATGACCCTGGGATCGGCCGCGCCTTGACCGGCCTCCCGGCCCGGCGTAGATTCGGGCCACTCTCCACACCGAACGTCCGGCCCTCGGCGGCGGGGAACATGCACATGGTCTGGGTCCCCGGACGACCCCCTCGGTCACGCCCGCACGCCGGCCGCGATCCTCCTCGCGCGTGCCGGCACCGGCCCGATGCGTCGCGGTCCACGAGGTCGCCGCCTGCCCCCGGCTTCCGCCGGGACGGCTACGCGGAATCTTGCCGGAACTGTCGAAGGGAGGACGCCATGCGTCGATTCGTCAAGGGCGCCACACGGGGACGGCCGCGAGTCAACTCCGGTTCGGCCGGTTTCACGCTGATCGAGCTGCTGGTCGTGATCGCGATCATCGCGGTGCTGATCGGGCTACTCCTGCCCGCTGTCCAGAAGGTCCGGGAAGCCGCGGCGAGGATGCACGATATCCGCGCGCTGGCTCCGCTCGCCATGAAGGCCCAGGACTTCGCCGACGGGCTGCCCGCGGTCCAAGTCAAGGCGTGGGCGGTGGTGACCAGCGTGGCGAACGGATCGGAAGACGAGAAGCTGAACGTCGGCCTGCTGCAAGAGCTCCGCAAGGAGCTGAATGATCTCCAGCAGACCAACATGGCTCTGCTGCAGGAGATCGCCATTCTTCTCGCGGGAGATCCGCCGCGGCGCCACCGAGAAGCGCTGACGGATCTTCAGAGCGCCCTTGCCCAGTCCCTGGACGCGATGCAGAAGATCAACGCCGCCATGCCGAGGGAGAGCCCGGGCCCCTGACAGGCCTGACGACCGGCGCGAACGCTCCGTCCCGGGTGGACCCGGTCCCGGCGTCGGCCACCCGCCCGGCTGCGCTTCGGCGGGGCGTGCCACGCCAGGGCGCGGGCGAGGCCTGTGCTCAGCCCTTGAGGCCGCTCATCACCACCGCGCGGACGACCCACTTCTGGCAGACCAGGAACACGACCAGGATCGGCAGAATGCTCAGTACCGCGGCGGCCGTGACCAGATTGTACTCGATGAAGTACATGTTCGTGAAGCTCACCAGCCCGAGCGTCACGACCTTCATGGTCGGCGAGTTGATGACCACCAGCGGCCAGAAGAGCTCGTTCCAGGTCCACATGAACTTGATGATCACCAGCGTCGCGATCGCCGGCGTGACCGACGGCAGGATCACCCGCCAGAAGATGCCGAACTCGCTCGAGCCGTCGATGCGGGCCGCGTCGATGTAGTCGCTCGGGACCACCTCGATGCTCTGCCGCATGAGGAAGATGCCGAACACGCTGACCAGGTCGGGGGCCAGGATCCCGGCGTAGGTGTCGAGGAGCCCGAGGCGGCTCACCCAGAGGTAGAGCGGCACGACGACGGACTGGAACGGCACCATGAGGATGCCGAGGATCGCGAAGAAGAAGAGCCCGTGCCCGGGGAACCGGAACTTGGCGAACCCGTAGCCGGCGAGCGACGAGACCACGGCGCTCGACAGCGCCGAGACCGACGCCACGAGCGCGCTGTTGGCGAGAAAGCGGGCGAACGGCTGGCGCTGGAACACTTCCCGATAGTTGTCGAGATTGCCCCAGTGGTCGGGAAGGATCTGGAGCGGCACGCGCTGGATCTCGGGAACGGTCTTGAGCGACGTGACCGCCATCCAGAAGAACGGGAAGAAGACGGAGACCGCCCCCGCCGCCACCAGCGCGGTGACCA
Source organism: uncultured Candidatus Rokubacteria bacterium (assembly GCA_963812945.1). Classification (GTDB taxonomy): domain Bacteria; phylum Methylomirabilota; class Methylomirabilia; order Rokubacteriales; family DASRDR01; genus DASRDR01. The sequence goes on from CAWEXD010000008.1 coordinate 3,518,483, forward strand.
TCCAGTGGAAGCGCCCGGTCCTCAATACTCCACCTGACGGCGGAACAACCGCCACTGGACGAGCGTGATCAGCAAGAGGGACACGAAGACGAAGAGGGCCATCACCGAGGCGTCGCCCAGGCGGAAGTACTTGAAGGCGGTGTCGTACAGCAGCATGATCACCGTCTGGCTCGCGCCCGCCGGTCCCCCCTGGGTCGTGGCGTACACCGTGTCGAATACCTTGAAGTTGAAGATCAGCTCCAGGATCGTGACCATCACGATCTGCGGGTTCAGGAGCGGCAGCGTCACGCGACGGAAACCCTGCCACCAGCCCGCTCCGTCGATCGCGGCCGCCTCGTAGTACTCCCCGGGAATCGCCTGGAGGGCGGCCAGGAAGATCATCGTGTCGAATCCGAGCCGCACCCAGACGTTCACCAGAGCGAGCGACGGCCGCACCTGGTCGAGGCTCTGGAGCCACTTCTGCGGAGGGAGGCCCATCCCGCCCAGGAGGTGATTCAGGAAGCCGTACACGGGGTCGTACATCCACTGCCAGATGAGGGCGGCCGCCACGAGCGAGACCGAGAAGGGCAGGAAGTACATCGCCGCCCACGCGCTCCGCCACCGGAGGCTCACCAGCTGGTGGAGACCCAGCGCCACGGCGAGCGCGAGCGCCACCGTGGTGGGGACCGACAGGAAGAGCAGGCTGACCGTGTTCCGGACGGCCTGCCAGAACGTGGGATCGGTGAAGACACGCTCGTAGAGGCGGAAGCCGACGAAGCGGCTCGCGCCGCCCGGCACGGTCCGGTAGAACGAGCCGATGACGGACTCGACCAGGGGGACGAGGAAGACGAGGCTGAAGTACACCAGGGCGGGCAGGACGAACAGCAGTCCCGCCCGCCGCTGGCGGTCCATGTAGGAGCGGGGGGCGAGCAGCCGGAGGACGCCCTGCACCGCCCCCGCCCTGCCGGCCGGACTAGTCCTTGAGGATCCGGTCCATCTTGGCGGCCGCCTCGTCGAGCAGGGGCTTCGGCTGCCCCTTGCCGTAGAGCGCCGCCACGACCGCCTCTCCGAAGGCGGTGGCCAGCTCGTTGGACTTCGGGTGGTAGTACTCCGGCGGCACCGGCTGCTTCAGCATGTCCTGCGTCGACTGGTAGTCGGGCCGCGCCTTGACGTACGCCGATTCGAGGTTCGCCGTCCACACGGGCAGGATGCCTTGCGCCTGGTGCTGGTCCAGATCGTCCTTGGCGTTGCTGATGAACTTCATGAACTCCCACGCCGCCTGCTTGTTCGGGCTGTTCTTGTAGACGAGGTTCGTCCACGGGAACAGGTTCCCGGCACCGGGGCAGGTCTTCCCGCACGGGAGCGCGTAGACCTTGAAGGCCACGTCGGGGGCGTTCTTCTTCACCCAGCCGAAGAACCAGGACTCCCGGAAGATCGTGGCCGCCCGCTTCTGGCCGAACGCGTCCTCCGGCGTGGGGAAGGCCACGCTCGCGACCTTGTCCTTCAGCACGAGGTCCATGTAGAACTGCAGCGCGCTCACCATCTCGGGGCTGTTCGCGAACCCGGTCGCCTTTTCGAGGTCCGGCGACAGCATCCGGGCGCCGAACGCGTGCGCGAACGGCAGGAACTTGTCGGTGATGCCCACGGGGTGGCCCTTGTGACGGAGGGCGAAGCCGACCTGCGTCGCCTCGCCCTTCCCGTCCAGCGTGGTCAGCTTCTTCATGGCCGCCAGCCACTCGTCGAGCGTCTTCGGCGGCTTGTCGGGGTCAAGCCCGGCCTTCTTGAAGAGGTCGACGTTGATGTACATCTGCTGGAAGTTCCCGTGCTCGATGGGGATTCCGTAGCGCGCGCCCTTCCATTTCCCGACCGAGACCATGTACTTCGGGAGGTTCTCGTCCCAGATCTTGGCGAGGTCGGCCGGCATCTTGTCGCAGAAGTCGTACTGGCCGCACCAGTGGTGGGTCATCCCCATGAAGAAGTCGGGGGCCCCGCTCTTGCCGATCAGCGCCGCCAGGTACTTGGCCTCGTACCCCTGGTAGGGCACCGTCACCACCTCGACCTGCCAGCCGGTCTTCTGCGCGAACTCCTTGCCCCGGGTCTCGTAGAACTTGTTGAACTCCGGGTTCTGCTCCCAGTGGGTCCAGTAGACGAGCTTCTTCGCCTGGGGCTGGGCCGGCGGCGCCACCAGCGCGACCGCCACGGCCACCACCACGACCGTCATTGCGAGGATGACACCGCGTCGCATGCTGTGCTCCTTTCGTGCTTCCGTCGAGGGTCCGATCGTGCGCATCCGTGCGTCAGCATGGGCGATCCGCCCGGGGGGGTCAAGGCCGGCCGCGCGGGGCCGATGCGCGGCGGTGGCGCGCTCGGATCGGATCAGGACCTGCCGAAGCCCAGCTCCTGCCGCGCCATGTTCACGCCCGCCGCCAGGAAGAGCAGGAAGATCAGCAGGAAGGGCACGCTGAAGGTGGCCATCACCCACTGCAGCCACCAGAAGGAGAGCGAGGCGGCGGAAGAGCCATCGACGAACTCCTGGATGGGCCCGGCCATGTCCCACGGCGGGGTGCCGGCGGCGTACCGCACCGGCTGCGAGTACCAGACGCGGCCGTCCCGGAGGACCAGCCTCAGCTGGGGGTCCGCGGCACCGCCGCGGCCACCGGCCCGGGCGGGCCCCCCCGACTTCCGCTCGACGCCCGCGCGGACGACGTCGGCGAGCCGCTCCGTCCGGATGGGGACCAGCCCCAGGAGGCGCTGCTGGACGGTCACGTCGACGCGGCCCTCCTGCACGACGCGCTGCACCGGAACCGTGACGCCGTCGCGCGTCTCCAGCGTCTCCGCCACCTGGCGCTCGGTGACCCGGTCGCAGCGCACGACGATCAGCGCGCCGAACCAGAGCAGGATGCCGGTGATGAGCCCGAACCCGCAGAACATGACCGCCCAGATCGGCCACGAGATCCGGGCGGCGTCTCCCCGCCGTCCTCTTTTCTTCCGGACGGGGGGCGGCGGGGCGGCATCCGGCGACGGACCTCCGGGAGCGACCATGCTAGCGCTTCACGGGCTCGGCGAGGCGCGCCGCCGCCGCGCGATCGACGAGCCAGACCAGCGCCCCGGCCCGGGGGGGCGAGCCTCCTGACAGCGCGACCAGCGCCGCACCGTGGGCCCGGACCGCGACCTCCCTCCGGATGGCGAACTCTTCGGCGGTGGCGCGCTCGACCGCCGCGCGGTCCGCGAGGACGCCGACGGTCGGGGTCACGGTCACGGGCATACGCGTCGCCACCGGATCATCCGAGAAGCCCCGCCTCGAGCGCCGCGCGGCGCGCCGCCCCCCAGAGCGCCGCCTGGTCGTTCAGGACGACACGGACCGGCACGTCCTCGAGCAGTGACCGGAGCCGCCCCTTGCCCGTGAAAGCGTCGATGAACGTCCGGCTGCGCAGCGCGGGGAGGATCCGCGGCGCGATCCCACCGCCCAGGTACACCCCGGCCGTCGCCAGCATGCGGAGCGCCAGGTTGCCGGCCTCGGCGCCGTAGATCGCGACGAAGAGCGCGAGGGCCCGGGCGCAGATCTCCGCCCGCCCCTCGAGCCCTGCCTCCGAGATCACCGGCGCCGGCTCCTCGCTCCGGAGCGCGTCGGTGAGCCACGCGGGCTCGGCGAGGCCCTGCCCGTCGCGGAGGAACCGGTAGATGTTGTGGAGGCCGGGCCCGGAGAGCACCCGTTCCACACTCACGTGGCCCACCTCGGCGGCCAAGAACCGCCAGAGTCCGAGCTGAAGCTCGTCCTGGGGCGCCCAGTCGGCGTGGCCGGCTTCCGAGGCGACCGGCCGGTGGCGATGTCCGTCCCACACGAGGCCGGCCTCGCCGAGACCGGTACCGGCGGAGATGACCGCCGCATTGCCCGTCGGCGCCGGACGGCCCGGCTGCAGCACGGCGAAGTCGGCGGCCGGCAGCGCGGCGAGGCCCCAGGCGTTCGCCTCCAGGTCGTTGACCAGGATCACCCGGTCCAAGTCCAGGCGCCCGGCGAGCTGCCGCGCGTCGACGATCCACGGGAGGTTCGTCGCCTCGACGCGACCCTCCCGCACCGGCCCGGCGATCCCGAAGCACACGTGCTGAAGTCGCCCCGGGGTCTCGCGGAGGAACGTCAGGACGATCTCGTCGAGGCCCGCGTGCCCGCGGCTCGGATAGGTCCGGGCGGCGCCCGGCACGAGGGCCTCGCGCGCGACCTCGAACCACGCGAGCCGGGTGTTGGTGGCGCCGATGTCCCCCGCGAGGATCAAGGGGTCGTGTACCAGCGTCGCCCATCCTGCCGGATGAACTCGTCCGCCGTCGCCGGTCCCCAGGATCCTGCGGGGTAGTTCGGGAAGTCGGGCGGCAAAATGGACCGCCACGCGTCCAGGATCGGCGTCGCGATGCGCCACGCGGCCTCGACCATGTCCGTCCGGTGGAACAGGGTGCTGTCCCCTACCATGCAGTCGTACAGGAGCCGTTCGTAGCCGGTGGCCGCGCTCGTCTGACCGAAGTCCTTGTAGCTGAAGTCGAGCTTCACGGTCTCGACGCGAACGGTGGGCCCGGGGCGCTTCGCCTTGACCTGGAGCTCGATCCCCTCGTCCGGCTGGATGTGGAGGACCAGGCGATTCGGATCGATCTCGCTCGTTGTCGCCGTCTCCAGGAGGATCAGCGGCGGCCGCCGGAACTCGACCACGATCTCCGTCCGTCGCCGGGCCAGCCGCTTCCCGGAGCGCAGGTAAAACGGCACGCCGGCCCAGCGCCAGTTCTCCACGTAGAGCTTGAGGGCGGCGTACGTCTCGGTCGCCGACGTCGGCGAGACCTTGGGCTCCCGCCGGTACGCCCGAACCGGCTGGTCCTCGATCACGCCATCGTCGTACTGGCCCCGGATCGTCCGGTCGAGGATCTCTTCCGAGGTCATGGGTCGAATCGCCTGGAGCACCTTGACCTTCTCGTCCCGGACCGCATCGGCCGCGAACGAGATCGGCGGCTCCATCGCCACGAGCGCGAGGAGCTGGAACAGGTGGTTCTGGATCATGTCGCGGAGCACGCCCGCGGTCTCGTAGTAGTTGCCGCGGTCCTCGACGCCGACCGTCTCCGCCACCATCAGCTGGACGTGGTCGACGTACGTCCGGTTCCAGATCGGCTCGAAGAGACCGTTCGCGAACCGGAAGACCAGGATGTTCTGGACGGTCTCCTTCCCGAGGTAGTGGTCGATCCGGTAGATCTGGTCTTCCCGCAGGACCGCGGCCAGCTCGGCGCTGAGCGCCCGGGCCGAGTCGAGGTCGTGGCCGAACGGCTTCTCGACGATGACGCGCCGCCAGCTGTCCCCGTTCTGCCGAGCGAGCCCGGCCTCGCCGAGGCGGCGCACGACCTCTCCGAAGAGGTTCGGGGGGATGGCGAGGTAGAACAGCACGTTCCCGCCGGTGCCGTGGCGCTTCGCGATCTCTGCCAGGAGGTCCGCGAGCTGCGTGTAGACGGCCGGATCGGTGAGCTCGCCGGCCTGGAAGTACATCGCATCCCGGAGGTCCGCCCACAGCGCCTCGTCCACGCGGGTCGTCGCGAACTCCCGGATGCTCTGCGTCTGCTCCTTGCGGAAGTGCTCGTGGGCCTGTTCCCGCCGCGCGACGCCCACGATGGCGAACTCGCGAGGCAGGAGCCCCGCCACCTTCAGGTTGTAGAGCGCCGGGAGGAGCTTCCGCTTCGTCAGGTCGCCGGCGGCGCCGAAGATGACCACGGTGCACGGGGACGCCGGGCGGCCCGCTCCGGCCAGCGCGTGATTGTCGTGTCCAGTGAACGCCGGCATGGACCTAGCCCCCCGAAGCCCGCTCGATGTGACCGCCGAACTTGTGCCGCATGGCAGACAGGACGCGCTCGGCGAAGGTGTGGTCCTGGCGAGAGCGGAAGCGCACGAACAGCGACGCCGAGAGCACGTCCGCGGGCACGCTCTCCTCGATCGCGGCCATGACGGTCCACCGCCCCTCGCCCGAGTCCTGGACGATCCCCGGGTACCCCTCCAGCGTAGGGCTCTCGACGAGCGCCTGAGCGGCGAGGTCCAGGAGCCACGAGCTCACGACGCTCCCCCGCCGCCAGACCTCGGCGATGTCCCGCAGCGGAAGCTCGTAGCGGTGCTGGGCCGCCAGCTCCGGCGACCGCGCATTGAGCAGGATGTCGAACCCCTCGGCGTACGCCTGCATGAGGCCGTACTCGATCCCGTTGTGGACCATCTTCACGAAGTGCCCGGCCCCGGCGGGTCCGCAGTGGAGGTAGCCGAACTCGGCGGTGCCGTCGAGCGTCTCTCGCCCCGGGGTCCGCGGGATTGCGCCCGGACCGGGCGCCAGCGTGCGGAACACCGGGTCGAGCCGCGCCACCACGGGAGCCTCGCCGCCAATCATCAGGCAGTACCCTCGCTCGAGCCCCCAGATCCCGCCGCTGGTGCCGACGTCCACGTAGTGGAGGCCCCGGCGCCGGAGCGTCGCCGCCCGGCGGACGTCATCCTTGTAGAAGGAGTTCCCGCCGTCCACGATGACGTCGCCCTCCTCCATCCGCTCGGCGAGGTCGGCGACGACCTGCTCCGTCGGGGCGCCGGCCGGGACCATCACCCAGGCGGCACGAGGGGGCTCGAGCCACTCGACGAGCTCGGCCAGCGACGACGCGCCGTGGGCGCCCTCGCGCGCGAGCTGCCGGACCGCCGCGGGGTCCGTCGCGTGGGCGACGACGGAGTGGCCACCGCGCATGAGCCGGCGCGCCATGTTCCCGCCCATCCGGCCCAGCCCGATCACGCCGATCTGCACGCCACCGATCCTCTCTCGCCGGCCTTCTGCGCTCCCCCGGCCGGAAGGACGTCCCTCTCGACGGGGCCCGGTTCGGTCAGCCGACGACCTGCTCGATCGCCCGGCCGAGCGTCGCCAGGCCTGCCGGGACGTCGGCCCCGAGGTGCACCCTGAGCGCGCGTCGGCCCCGCTCGGCCAGTACCTCGAAGTCTCCGCGTGCCTGCGCCGCCTTCACGACCCCGAAGGTGTATCGCCGGCCGGGCACGGGAAGGTCCCGCGCGTCGTCGCACGTGAGCTGGAGGAACACGCCCGAGTTCGGCCCGCCCTTGTAGGCCTGGCCGGTCGAATGGAGGAACCGGGGGCCGAAGCCGAGGCACGTGGCGACGCGGGCTCGATCGCGGACGCGCGCGCGGATCGCCGAGAGCGCCGCCTCGTGCGCCGCCGTCATCTCCACGTAGGCCAGGAGCGCCACGTAGTCCCCGGACCGGATGCGCCCGAGGTGCGCGCGCAGGATGCCCACGAGCGTCCGGCCTCCGGCCGCGAGCTCGCGCGCGTTGCGCGGGTCGGCGAAGAGCCGGAGACCGTCGGCCTCGAGAATTGGCGTCTCGCCCGGCAGGCGCCCGGTCCCCTCGAACTCGTCCGTGAGCTTCCGCGTCGCGACCTTGCTCGCCTCGACGTCGGGCTGATCGAACGGGTGGATCCCGAGGATCGCGCCCGCGACCGCCGTCGCGAACTCCCATCGGAAGAATTCCGCGGCGACGTGGTACGGCTCCGGAACCGAGATCCGGACCACCGGCTGGCCCGCTGCCGCGAGCCGCGCCACCGCCTGGTCCTGAGCGGCGTCGGGCGCCGAGTCGAGACGGAGGTGGACGATCAGACGGTCCGGCCCGTAGACCTCCGGCGGTCCCAGCGGCTCCCGGTCGACCGGGATCAGGCCGGTCCCCGCCTTTCCCGTCGACTCGGCCAGGAGCTGCTCGAGCCAGGCCCCGAGATCGCGAATCCCCGGCGAGGCGACCAGGGTGACCTTGTCGCGGCCTCGAATCGCGAGCACCCCCAGGAGCGCGCCGAGCGCGGCCCCGGGGTTCTCCTCGGCGGGGCCGCCGGCGGCGCAGGCGCGCACCATCGCCTGGGCCGCGGTCAGCAGGCGCGCGACGTCGAGACCCATGAACGCCGCCGGCCCCAGGCCAAAGTCCGACAGCGCCGAGTAGCGCCCGCCGATCGACGCCCGCCCGTGGAGCACGTGGCGAAACCGCTCGGCCCGGGCGACCTCTGCGAGCTGGGAACCGGGGTCCGTGATGGCCACGAACCGGGCGCCCGCCTTGTCGGGGCCCACCGCCTGCTTCACCCGTTCGAAGAAGTGCTCCTTGAAGATGTTGGGCTCGAGCGTGGTCCCGGACTTCGACGACACGACGAAGAGCGTCCGCCCGAGGTCCACGCGGCTCTCGAACGCCCGGACCTGCGCCGGATCGGTCGAGTCCAGCACGAGGAGCTCCGGGAAGCCGGGGCGCGTCCCGAACGTCGCGCGGAGGAGATCCGGGCAGAGGCTCGAGCCACCCATGCCGAGGAGCAGCACGTGGCTCACGCCCGCCTGGCGCACGTCCTGGGCGAGGCGCTCGAAGTGATCGACGCGACCCAGCTGCTCGTCGACGATGTCGAGCCAGCCGAGCCACTTGGCCTCGTCAGCGCCGGTCCAGAGCGCGGCGTCGCGCGCCCAGAGGCGCTCGACCTTGCGCTCCGCCGTCCACGTGCGGAGCGTCGCCCGCACCGCGGCGTCGAGATCCGCCGGCAAGGTCCACGTCTCTCGGTTCGGCATGGCGTCTCTGCTGCTATGCTAGGCTCCCGGGTGGGGTCTGGGCTAGGGCCTCCCCGGGTTCCGAGGAGGCCGCCCCTGACTGGTGCACCCGCGAGCTCGCCGCCCGCCCCGCGTCCGGAAGATCTCGCGCGCCTGGCGGCGCACGCCGTGACCCTGACCCGCGAGATCGGGAGCGAGGTCCGCGTCGGCCTCGGCTCCGGCCGGGCCGCGGAGGCGTTCGTGCGGGCGCTCGCCGGCGAGGTCGGCCAGGCACTCCGGGTGCGCAGCGTCGCCACGTCACGAGCGACCGCGGCGCTCGCCGTGTCCCTCGGGCTCCCGCTCGCGGAGCTCGACGAGAGCCTCCTCGACCTCACGGTGGACGGCGCCGACGAGGTCGACCCGCACCTCGACCTCATCAAGGGCTACGGTGGCGCGCTGGTGCGCGAGCGGATCGTGGCCGCCGCCTCGCGGCGGCAGGTCATCCTCGTCACGCGCGAGAAGCTCGTGCCGCGTCTGGGCACCCGGGGCCGGCTTCCGGTGGAGATCGTGCCGTTCGCACGGCCGCTCTGCCAGCGCCGGCTGACCGCGCTGGGGTGCCAGCCCCGCCTCCGCGAGACGGCAGGTGCACCCTTCGTCACCGACAACGGCAACTGGATCCTCGACTGCGGGATCTCGGTCCAGGAGGACGCCGCGGCGCTCGACCGGGAGATCCGGCGAATCGCCGGCGTCGTCGACACGGGCTTCTTCCTCGGCACCGCCGAGCGGGTCCTGGTGGCCGAGGACGGCGCCATCCGGGTCCTCAGACGCGAGGGCGAGCCGGGACGCGCGTAACGGCTGCCAGCACCGTTCCCAAGCCGCTTTTCCACGGAGGACGCTTCGATGGAGCTCGGATTCATCGGCCTCGGCCGGATGGGCATGAACATGGCCGTTCGCCTCGTGCGGGGCGGCCATCGCGTCGTCGTCTACAACCGGAGCCCCGAGAAGGTGCGCGAGGCGGAGGGACACGGCGCCGTGGGGGCGACGTCCGTCGCCGACCTGGTCGCGCGGCTCGCGAAGCCACGGGCCGTCTGGGTCATGGTGCCCGCCGGAACCGCCACCCAGGACATGATCGACACCGTCGCGCGGCACCTCGACCGGGACGACATCGTCATCGACGGCGGCAACACGAACTTCCACGACGACGTGCGGCGTGCCGAGGCGCTCAAGCCGCTCGGTCTCCGCTACATGGACGTGGGGACCAGCGGGGGGATCTGGGGCCTTCAGGTCGGCTACTGTCTCATGGTGGGCGGCGACGAGGCGGTCTTCCGCCATCTCGAGCCGCTCTTCCGCACGCTCGCCCCCGAGAACGGTTACGGGCACATGGGCGCTCACGGCGCCGGCCACTACGTGAAGATGGTCCACAACGGGATCGAGTACGGGATGATGCAGGCCATCGCCGAGGGCTTCGCGCTGATGCACAAGAGCCCATACGGCCTGGATCTCCCGGAGATCGCCAACCTCTGGATGCAAGGGAGCGTCGTGCGCTCCTGGCTCGTCGAGCTCGCCGGCCGCGCGCTCGCGGAGGACCCGGCGCTCGCGAAGATCCGGGGCTATGTGGAGGACTCGGGCGAGGGTCGATGGACGGTGCAGGACGCGATCGACCAGTCCGTGCCGGCCTGGACGATCACGGCCGCGCTCTTCACCCGGTTCCGCTCGCGCGAGGAGGATTCGTTCGCCGACCGCATGCTCGCGGCGCTCCGCAATCAGTTCGGCGGGCACGCCGTCCGCGCCAGGGAGTGAACGGGCGTCCGACGAGGGACCGCGCGGCAACCCTCCCGGAGCACTTGCGGGCCGCGGCGGGCATCGGTCCCCCCTGGGCCCGGGGCGTGGCCTCCGTCCTCGAGACGCTGGCCGAGGCCGGGTCGCGGCTCGCGCGCGAGATCGCGCGGGCGCCGCTCACGCACACGCTCGGGGAGACTGGCGCCGTCAACCCGTACGGTGACCGGGTGCGCCGGCTCGACGTGCTGGCGAACGACCTCCTCCTGGCCGCGCTCCAGGAGAGCGGCGTCGTGTCGGTGGTCGCCTCGGAGGAGCTGTCGGCGCCGGTCGTGTGGCCCCGCGCCGGAGGGGGGCCGGGCCTCGCCGTGTGCCTCGACCCCCTGGACGGCTCGCTGAACAGCGACGTCGCCGGCATCATGGGCACGATCTTTGGCATCTGGCCGGGATCGGGGGCCGGAGAGGCCGATCCGGCGCGAGCGGTGCTGGGCGCCGGAACGCGGCAGGTCGCGGCGGGATACCTCGTCTATGGCGCCGGCACCGTCTTCGTCTATGCCGCGGGAGGGAGCGCTCACGCCTTCGTCCAGGATCCGGCCGAGGGGCAGTTCCGGCTCACGCAGGCAAGCGTGCGCACCCCGGTCTCCGGGCGGACCTATGGAGTCAACGACGCCAACTGGCCACGGTGGGGCCCGGCCCCGCGCGCCCTTGTCGAAGAGCTCCGGCGCGCGGCCGCCGGCGGGGGCCGCTACGCCCTCCGGTATTCGGGGGCGCTCGTGGCGGACTTCCACCGCACCCTCCTCGAGGGAGGAATCTACCTCTACCCGGAAGAGGCCGTCCGGCCCGACGGCCACATCCGGCTCCTGTACGAGGCCGCGCCGCTCGCCCTCGTGGCCGAGGCGGCCGGCGGCCGCGCAAGCACGGGTCGTGGCCGGCTCCTGGACGTGGTCGCCACGGACCACCACCAGCGGACGCCCCTCTACATCGGCAGCCCGGAGGAGGTTCTCTGGGCAGAACGCTGCTACCGCGAGCACGCCGGGTGACGGCGGAGCACGACCCCCCTGGGCGCGTCCGCAGGGCGACCACGGCCGGCGACTGGCACGCCGTCCGGAGCCTCTGCTGCCGAACCGGTAATGGGGGCGACCCGATCGACCCCGCCCGCTGGCCCTTGTTCGCGGAGCTCTGGGTCGGGCCCTACCAGCGGCTGGTGCCGGAGTGGACGTACGTGGCGGAGGCGGATGGCCAGGTCGTCGGTTACCTGACCGGCTGCCCGGACACCGCGGCGTTCCGCCGCGCGCGGCGGCTCCGAGCCACGCTCCCGCTCCTGATCGGGATCGCCTTTCGCCGCTACCCGTGGAACGCCGACGCTCGACGGGTCGTGTCGCTCGCGCTGCGCCTCACGCGTGGTGTCGAGTCCCGGCTCGAGGCCACCCGACCCCGCGAAGACGCCCGGACCTACCCCGCCCATCTCCACATGAACGTGGAGGCGGCGTATCGGGGGCGAGGGGTCGGGGCCGCGCTGATGGAGCGCTACACGAAAGACCTGGCCGCCGCCGGCGTCCCCGGAGTTCACCTCTTCTGCGGGGGCGCGCCGCGTCCCTTCTACGCCCGCCACGGGTTCACGGAGCTGGCGGCGCGCGAGGTCGGCCCCGGCCGGTGGGTGTACCACCTGGGCCGAAGACTCGGGGGCCGGGTCGGCTGAAGGCCCGGGGGCGACCCCGTCGGGCCGCCCGGAGAGGCTACTGCCGGAGCCGCCCGAGCAGCGACTCCAGCTGCTGGACCGCCAGGTGCTGGCGTCCCTCCGCGGCGAAGCACCGCTCGCGGAGCTCGTGGGAAACCCGCTCGTACTCGCCGCGCAGGGCTTCGTGCTCCGCCCGGAGACCGGCCAGCGTGTGGGTGGTCTCCGAGTACGCCGCGTCCAGCGCGGTGAGGGCCGTCAGCCGCTCGTCGAGCTCCCGGCGCCCGACGATGTGCGCGGCCTCGAGATCCCCGAGGCGGCGCGCCAGCTCGGTGCTGCGCTCGCGCTCCTCGGTGAGCTTCGCGGCCAGGCTGCCGTGCTCGACGAGCAAGCGCCCGTGCTCGCCGCGGATGGCCGAGAGATTCTCGCGGGTCTCCGACTGGGCGCGCCCGAGCTCCGCGTAGGCCCGCCCGCGGGCCTCATGCTCCTCGCGAAGCGTGGTGTGCGCCGCCTGCAGATCCGCGAGCTGGCGCTCCAGCGTCCCCTGCTGACCAGCCTGCTCGGACGCGGCCCGCAAGAGCTCCGCCTGGTCCCGGAGGAAGTCCTCGTGCACTTGGCGTAGCTCGCCGAGCGCCCGGACGGCGTTCCCGTACTCGCGGCCCAGCACCGCGTGCGCCTGCTCGAGGCGCTCGTGCTGGCGAGAGAGCCCGACGCCCGGGGACTCGCCGTAGATCCGCGTGAAGGCCCGCTGGAACGCGGCGTCGGTCGACATCACGAGCTGCACCCGGCATCCGGTCATCCCCTCGAGGTCGTCGACGACCCAGCCGTCGGTCGGGTCCGCGAGGGCCATGGTCAGCACGTCGTCGACCCGGGCCACCGGGAAGACCCGGTGCTGCGTCGCGTAGGTCTTCGGGACGAGCGACACCAGGGTCCGGTCGATGAAGAACCGGTCGAGGTCGACGAACGCCACGTCGAGCTGCGTGCAGAGCGCCTGCTTGAGCGTCTCCTCGTTGACGAAGGCGAGCTGGAGCAGCGCATCGCCCAGGCGCAGCCCCGTCCGCCGGTGATGGTCGACGGCCAGCTGCAGCTGGGTCTCGCTGATCGCGTTGGTCTCGACGAGGATGTCCCCCAGCCGGTACTTCTTGTGGTACCGCTTGAGGATCGCCTCCAGTTCCGTCGGGGAGAGCGCGCCCTGCTCCACGAGCAGCTGCCCGACCGGGGTGCCGTCGGGGCTCGTCTCCTGGGCGTGGAGGGCCGCGGCGAGCTGCGCCTCGGTCACCAGCCCCTCCCGCACCAGCAGCTCCCCCAGGAGCCGGGTCCGGGGAGGCGAAGACGTGCCCAGTCGCAACGGGGCCGCGGGCGGGGTGGCGACGGCCTCGCCGTTGTGACCGTAGCTGCCGTTGAGGTGCGCCGTCGCCATCTCCGTCCTCCTAGGCCCGCAGACGGCTCGTGACCGCCTGGATCTCTCGAACGATCGCCGCATAGTCGGCGAGGAGCGCCTCGTGAGCCGGCCGCAGCTCCGAGAGCCGCGCCACGGCGTCCCCGCCCTGGGCCTGCGCCAGCGCGAGCTCGGTACGGAGCGCCTCGTACCCGGCGCGGAGCGTGTCCTGCGCGGCCCGCAGCTCCTCGAGGGTGCGGAGGTTCCACTCGTTCCGCGCCTGACGCTCGCTCAGGAGGTCCGCCGACCCCGCGTGCTCCGCCTTCAGGAACTCGTGTGCCTCGCGCAGATCCGTGAGGGCCCGCGTGCCGTCGGCAAGCTCGGCCCGCACCTTGTCCAGCGTCGCGCGGACCGCGTCGTAGTCCGTCCGGAGCACCGAGTGGGCCTCCCGCAGGGCGCTCAGCGCCTGGTCGTTCCACTCGTTCCGCGTGCGCTGCTCCGCCAGGACCCGGGTCGTCGCATCGCGGTCCGCGAGGAGGGCCTCGTGCGCGCGCCGGAGATCCGCCAGCTTCTCCTTGGTCGCCTCGTGCTCGGCCCGCGCCTGCTCGCTCCACTCGCTCCGCGTGCGCTGCTCCGCCAGGGTTCGCGCCGACACCTCGCGGTCCGCCACGACGGCCTCGTGGGCCCGCCGCAGCTCGGCCAGCTTCTCCTTGGTCGCCTCGTGCTCGGCGCGAAGGGCCTCGTACTCGCGGCCGATCTGCTCGGCGCGGCGCACGAGCCCGACCTCCGCGCTCTCCCCGTACGTCCGGGCGAAGGCGCGCCGGAAGGCGGCGTGCGTCGACGTCACGACGTTGACGCGAGAGCCGGTGGCAGCCGCCAGCTCGGCGACGACGCGCAGGTCCGAAGGGTCGTCCATCGCCACGACGAGCACGCGATCCGTCTTCGAGATCGGGATCACCCGGTGACGCTCGGCGTACTCGCGGTTGATGACGAGGGCGAGGCTGTTGTCCAGCACCAGCCGGTCCAGGTCGACGAACGTGACCCCGAACTGCTTGCAGAGCGCCTGGTTGACCTCCTCCTCGGTCACGAAGTTCAGCTGGAGGAGGGAGTCGCCGAGGCGGAGCCCCGTCTTCTTCTGGTGGTCGAGCGCGATCTGGAGCTGGTGCTCGGTGATCGTCTCCGTCTCGACCAGGATGTCGCCCAGGCGGTACTTCTTGCGATACCGCTCGAGGACGTTGTTGAGCTGGCGCTGGGTGATCGCCCCCTGGCGCACGAGAATCTGGCCCAAGGGGGTCGTCGGCTCGGTCTCGCGCTGCACCATGAGGGCGGTCGAGAGCTGACCCTCGCTGATGAGCCCTTCCCGGATCAGGATCTCGCCGAGAAGCCCCCGGCGGGCCTCGGGCACGGGAGGTGGGGGAGCCTCCTCCACCGCGCTCATCGGGATCGCGTCTCGCACCGCATCGGATCGGACGTCGTACTGTTGCATGGCTCGTGGACCCGAGAGTAGCAAGGCCAGTGCCACGACGTTTCCGGGAGGCCCGCGTCGCGCAAAGTGGCGTCATTTCGACCTTGGAGCGTCCTGGCCCGGCATGCGAGCGTGTGAAAGGGGGCAAAACGACGGGAGCGGTGACAGAAATTGTCACCCCCGCCAGGACGGCGCTCGGTCACCCCACACCCTTCCTGTCCGGCCCTCAGTGCGGCGAGGCCGGTTCCCCGCGCGCCCGGAACGCTCCGCGCTCGAGCGCGCCGGCCACGACGCCCGGGAGGAGCCGCATCAACCACACGGCGACCTTTCCATGCCCTGTCACGACCACCTCGCGTTGCCGGCGGGCGACGCCGCGCACGATGGCGCGCGCCGCCCGGTCAGCCGGCACGACGATCCACCGTGGGACAGGGTCCCGGGCGTCGGGATGGTGGACGCCCTGGTTGTCCACCCGGCGGATCTCGCTCTCGACGAAGCCGGGGCTCACCAACACGACGCCGACGCCATCGGCCCCCACTTCACCGCGGAGCGAGCCGGCCAGGGCGTGGACCGCGGCCTTGCTCATGGCGTAGGCGGACGTCGACGGCATCGGGATGTGGCCGCTCACGCTCCCGACGATCACCAGCGTCCCGCGGCTTTTCCGCAGGGCGGGAAGCGCCGCGTACGCCGTCCGGAGCACGCCGAAGACGTTCGTCTCGAACTGCCGGCGGTAGTCGGCGAGCGTCAGCCGCTCGAGGGGGCCGACGACCCCGAATCCCGCGTTGGCCACCGCGACGTCGAGTCGACCGAAGGCCTCGAGGCCCCGGGTCACCGCCTGCTCGACGGCTCCATCCTGCGTCACGTCGCACGTCACGGCGAGCGCCTGCCGGCCCATGGCCCGGAGGTCGGCGGCGAGGTCCTCGAGCCGACCCGGCCGCCGCGCCGCCAGCACCAGGTCCGCGCCCTG
The DNA here is from genome assembly GCA_963812945.1 of uncultured Candidatus Rokubacteria bacterium. Taxonomy (GTDB): domain Bacteria; phylum Methylomirabilota; class Methylomirabilia; order Rokubacteriales; family DASRDR01; genus DASRDR01. Next base: position 3,534,264 of record CAWEXD010000008.1, read on the forward strand.
GCGGGCGAACTCCCGCGCGATGGCCGCCCCGATGCCGGAGGAGGCGCCCGTCACCAGCACGACGCGGCCGGCGAAGCGGCCCATGGGCGGGGCCTAGCCCCGGCCAGCTTGCTCGCGGAGCACCCGGCGGAGGAGCTTTCCGGTGCCCGGCCCGGCGGGACCGGGGGCCCGCGGCAGCTGCGGGACGAATTCGACCTCGCGGGGCAGCTTGTAGACGGCAATCGCATCCCGGCAGAACTCGATCAGCTCCCGGCGGAGGGCGTCCGTCGGGGCCTGCCCCGCCTGGAGGGCCACGTAGGCGCGCGTGCTCTGGCCCCGCAGCGGGTCGGCCACGCCGATGACGCCCACGTCGGCGACGGCGGGGTGTCGCGCCAGCGCCTCTTCCACCTCCTCGGGACCGATGCGGTATCCGGAGGATTTGATCAGGTCGTCCTCGCGGGACATGAACGAGACGTAGCCGTCCGCATCGAGCGTGACGAAGTCGCCCGCGCGGCACCAGCCGCCCTGCACCGCCGCGCGCTGCTTGTCGGGATCGCGCCAGTAGACGGTGCCGGTCGGGCCACGGGCGACGAGGAGCCCGATCTCCCCTGCCCGGACCGGCGCGCCGTCCTCCCCCAGCACCCCGAGCTCGTAGCCCGGCACCGCCGGGCCGATCGCGCCCGGCTTGACCCGGCGCGTGACGGCCGAGGACACGAAGACGTACATCATCTCGGTGGTGCCGAGCCCCTCGTAGATCTCGAGGCCGAACGTCTCCCGCCAGCGGTGGTAGGTCTCCGCCCCGAGCGACTCGCCCCCGCCCGTACAGATGCGGACGGACCCGAGGTCATAGCGGCCCCGCGCATCCGGGACCTGCAGCATCTTCCGGTAGGCGGTGGGCAGGATGGACACGACGGTGACGCGGTGCCGCTGGATCTGCTCGAACATCGCCTCCGGCGTGAAGCGCGGGAGGAGCGAGGCGGCCGCGCCGAACCGGAACGGGATGACGGCCTGGGTCGAGTAGCCGGCCGCCAGCGAGAGCGGGGCCGGGCCGCCGATCACGTCCCCGGGCTCGACCCGCCACCCGTGCTTGCCGAAGCCGTCCGGCACCGTGAGCGCCTCCTCCATGAAATGAACGGTGCCCTTGGGGAGCCCGGTGGTCCCGGAGGTGTACAGCAGCACGGACACGGCCAGGCGGTCCCGGCGGACCGGGTCGCAGCGTTCGGCGCCGGTCGCGAGCAGCTCCGCGTACGGGATGTAGCCCTTGGCCCGCACCTCGCCCGGGTCCCCTCCGATGACGATCACGTGGCGGATCCGGCCCAGGTCGCCTCGCGCCTTCTCGACCTCCTCGAGGAGCGGCGCCGCGACGACCAGCGCGGCCGCTTCCGTGTTCTCGGCCACGTGGACGAGCTCCGCACGGGAGTACAGCGGCGACGTCGGGACGATCACTCCACCGATCCGGATGACCGCGAAGTTGGCCACGAGGGCCGGCGGGATCGAGGGCGCCCGGAGCAGCACCCGGTCCTCCTCCTCGAGGCCGAGGCCCCGGAGCGCCGAGCCGAGCCGGCTCACGGACCCCAGGAGCTGGCGGTAGGTGATCCGCTGGTCCTCGTAGAGGATCGCCGCCCGATCCCCGTGTCCGGCTTCGACGTGACGGTCGACCAGCTCCTCGGTCGAGTTCAGCCGCGCCGGGTAGGTCGCGTGCTCCGGCAGGGTGTAGATCCGCTCGGGCCAGGCCGCACGCGGCGGGAGAAAGCTCGGGGGGATCGCGCTCATCGTCACCTCTCCGGTCGGCGGTTCTCGGGCGACCGTCCTTCGGCGGCCGGGGACGGCCTACCCTCGATTCTATCCGGTCCCGCGCGCCCTGGCGGTCGCGGTCGACGGCGCCGGTCGGCTTGACAGGCGGACACCCACCTCCCTAGAGTCCGCCCATGCGCTGGCGGGTGCTGGCCTGGATTTGCCTCGCCGAGCTCGGCGCGCTGTCCCTCTGGTTCTCGGCCACGGCCGTGGTCCCGGCGCTGCGCACGGCGTGGATGTCGACCGGCGCCCAGGCGTGGCTCTCGATGGCGGTGACCCTCGGCTTCGTCGCCGGCACCGTCGCGAGCGCGGTGCTGACCCTGCCCGACTTCGTCGGCGCGCGGCGGCTCTTCGTCGTCTCGGCGGTCGGGGGCGCCCTGGTCAATGCAGCGCCGCTGATCGTCGTCGACTCCCTCCCCCTCGTCCTCGTCTCCCGGTTCCTCACGGGCATCGCGATGGCCGGCACGTATCCGCCCGCGATGAAGCTGGCCGCGAGCTGGTTCGTGACCGGGCGCGGCCTGGCGGTGGGCAGCCTGGTGGGCGCGCTGACGGTCGGCGGCGCACTCCCGCACCTGATCAACTACGCGGGCAGCCTGGCGTGGCAACCCGTGATCGCCGGGACGTCCCTGGCGGCGCTCGCGGCCGCCCTCGTCATGGCGACGCTCGTCGAGGACGGCCCCCACATCCAGGCCCGGGCCCCGTTCAACCCGGCGTGCGTCGGCGAGCTCGTCCGCTCGCGCAGCGTGGTGCTGGCCAGCCTCGGTTACTTCGGCCACATGTGGGAGCTCTACGCCATGTGGACGTGGATCGGGCTCTACCTCCTGGAAGCGTTCACGCGCGCCGGCCTGGGCGCCGCCCCGCGGCTGGGGGCGTTGGCGACGGCCGCGGTGTTCGGCGTGGGAGGGGTGAGCTGCGTCCTGGCGGGGATGCTCGCGGACCGCGTCGGCCGCACCGCCACCACGATGCTGGCGATGGTGGGGAGCGGGACCTGCGCGGCGGTGGTGGGCCTCGTGTTCGACCGGCCGGCGCTCCTGGTCGCGGTCGTCCTCATCTGGGGCTTCACGATCGTCGCCGACTCGGCCCAGTTCTCGGCGGCCGTGACCGAGCTGGCGCCACCGGCCTACGTGGGCACCGCGCTGTCGCTCCAGACGAGCCTGGGGTTCCTCCTCACCCTGGTCTCGACGTGGCTCGTTCCGCGGGCGGCCGAGGCGTGGGGCTGGCCCTGGGCCTTCGCCTTCCTGGCGCCCGGCCCCTTCCTGGGCACACTCGCGATGGCCGCGCTCCGCCGTCTCCCGGAGAGCGCGCAGCTCGCCCAGGGCCGCCGGTAGCTGGGGTCAGACTTTGACTTCGGGACAATTCGCGCTCCCCGCGGAGAGCCCGGGGAACTGTCCCGAAGTCAAAGTCTGACCCCGTTACTCGCGGTCCTCGTACTGCGTCTTGAGGGTGGCCACGACGGTCGGATCGGCCAGCGTGGTCGTGTCCCCGAGCGCGCGGCCCTCGGCGACGTCGCGGAGCAGCCGCCGCATGATCTTGCCGCTCCGGGTCTTCGGGAGCTCCGCCGCGTAGATCACGTCGTCGGGCCGCGCGAGCGCGCCGATCTTCTTCGAGACGTGCTGCTTGATCTCGTCCTTGAGCGCGTCCGACGTCGGGATCCCGAGCTTGATGGTGACGAACGCCGCGATGGCCTGGCCCTTGATCTCGTGGGGCCGGCCGATGACCGCCGCCTCGGCGACCGCAGGGTGGTCGACCAGCGCCGATTCCACCTCCATGGTCGAGACGCGGTGCCCCGAGACGTTCATGACGTCGTCGATCCGGCCCAGCAGCCAGAGATAGCCGTCCTTGTCCCGCTTGCACCCGTCCCCGGTGAAGTAGACGCCGGGGAGCTGGCTCCAGTACTGGCGCTGGTAGCGCTCCGGGTCGCCATAGATGCCCCGGAGCATGCCGGGCCACGGCCGCTTGAGCACGAGATAGCCGGCCTGGGCCGGCTCCCCCTTGTCGTTGACCACCTCGGCCTCGATCCCCGGGAACGGCTGGGTCGCCGAGCCCGGCTTGCAGACGGTGGTCCCCGGAAGCGGCGTGATGAGGATGTGGCCGGTCTCGGTCTGCCACCAGGTGTCGACGACGGGACAGCGACCGCCGCCGATGACCTTCCAGTACCAGACCCACGCCTCCGGGTTGATCGGCTCGCCGACCGAGCCCAGGAGGCGCAGCGAGGAGAGGTCGCAGCGCTTCGGGTACTCCTCGCCCCAGCGGACGAAGGTGCGGATCGCCGTGGGCGCCGTGTAGAGGATCGTGACCCCGTACTTCTCGACGATCCGCCAGAACCGGTCCTTGTCCGGCCAGTCGGGCGTGCCCTCGTACATCACCGTCGTGGCGCCGTTGGCGAGCGGGCCGTACACGATGTACGAGTGCCCGGTGACCCAGCCGATGTCGGCCGTGCACCAGTACACGTCCTCCTCGCGGATGTCGAAGATCAGCCGGTGGGTGGCCGCCACCCCGGTCAGGTACCCGCCGGTCGTGTGGATGATGCCCTTCGGCTTCCCGGTCGACCCCGAGGTGTAGAGGAGGTACAGCATGTCCTCGGAGTCCATCGGCTCGGGCTTCACTTGGGCGTCGGCGCCCTTCAGGAAGTCGTCCCACCAGACGTCCCGCCCCTGCTCCCACCCGATCTGCTGGCCCGTCCGCTTGTAGACGATGACGGTTTTGACCTGCGGGCACTCCTTGAGGGCGTCGTCGGTGTTCTTCTTGAGCGGCACCAGGCCCCCGCGCCGGTAGCCGCCGTCGGCCGTGATCACGACCTTGGCCTGGCAGTCGTTGATCCGATCGCGGAGGGAGTCCGGGGCGAAGCCCCCGAAGACGACGTTGTGGGGCGCCCCGATCCGCGCGCAGGCGAGCATCGCGATGGGAAGCTCCGGGATCATCGGCATGTAGATCGTGACGGTGTCACCCTTCTTGACGCCGTGGCGCCGGAGGGCGGCCGCGAAGCGGTTCACCTCGCGCCAGAGATCGCGGTAGGTCAGCACGCGGCTGTCGCCCGGCTCGCCCTCCCAGATGATCGCGGCCTTGTTCCGGCGCGGCCCCTCGACGTGCCGATCGAGGCAGTTGTCGGAGACGTTCAGCCGGCCGCCCAGGAACCACTTCGCATAGGGCAGCTTCCACTCGAGCGTCTTCCGCCACGGCTTGATCCACCGGAGCTCTTTGGCCTGACGCTCCCAGAAGCGGAGCGGGTTCCGGCGCGCCTCGGCGTAGATCGCGGCGCTCTTCACGCGAGCGGCCTTCGCGAAGGACTTCGGCGGCGGGAACTTCCGGCCTTCCTTCAGGAGGGCCTCGATGGGCTCACTGCCTCGCGTGGCTTTCGGCATGGCGCTCCTCGCGTCGTCGGGAGGTTGGGTGCCGGGCGGAGCGGCCTCGGCTCGACCGGCCCGGCCCGGGAGGATTCTACCCGATTGACCAGACCCTTTGAATGCCTCGCTCGATGCCGGCTGGCGCCATCCAGCAGAGCGTGCCGATGGGCCCCCGGCACGGCGGGGCGGATCTTGGCGTAGGATGCGGCCCCGGGTGGGTCAGGTCCGCGAGGCGGCCCTCCAGGAGGGCCTCGTGATACGCAGGATGGGTCGTCGGCCAGTCGCGCTCCCCGAGAGCCTGTCGCTGGGCATGGCTGCAGGTCTCCGTTCTCTGCTCCCCCTGGACGATCTGACCATGGGCGCGCGCTTCCTTTGGCGCCTCCCAGGCTTCCTAAGGCACCCGGTGACCATCGGGGAGGCTCGCGCCACGCTGCGCCAGCGGCTCACCCGCCGGGAGCTGGACTTCCTGCGGCTGGCCCACTCGACAATCTTCGCCCACACCGCCAGCCCGTACGGGCTGCTGTTCGCCCACGCCGGCTGTCAATACGGTGACCTCGAACGGCTCGTCCGAATCGAAGGGTTGGAAGGGGCGCTCCGAGCGCTCCTTTGGGCCGGCGTGTACCTCACGGTTGACGAGATGAAGGGCCTCCAGCCCGTGGTCCGGGGGAACACTGCCTTCCAGCTGGATCCCGGTAGCCTCCGCAATCCGACCGCTCCAAGCCACTTCATGGCCCAGAGCAGTGGCACGCGCGGCCCTCGGATGCCCGTTGCCATCGATTTCGCCTCCGTCAGGGATCAGGCCGTCGATCTCCTGCTGAGCCTGGAGGCGTCGGGCATCACTCGCTTCGCCCACGCGGTCTGGGGAGTGCCGGGGGGGGCCGCGCTGAGCCAGATCCTGCGCTTCGCAGCGAGCGGGTGCCCGCCCACCCGCTGGTTCTCGCAGGTCGACCCGCGAGCGGCCAGACTACACCTCCGATACCGCTGGAGCGCGGGCCTGATGCGTTGGGGGAGCCTCCTGGCCGGGTCCGGACTGCCGGCTCCGCGGTACGTACCGCCGGGAGATCCTCGGGTCATCGCCACCTGGGCGGCCGAGCAATCCCGGGCGGGAAGGCCCGCCCACCTCTGGACCTTTCCAACCTCGGCTGTGGCCCTGTGCCGGTACGCACGGGACGCCGGGATCGATGTCGCCGGTGCCCGGTTCAATATCGGGGGCGAGCCGATCACGGAGGCCCGCCTGGCGGCCATCCGCGAGGTCGGGGCGGCGGCAGTGCCGGGCTACGGGAGCAGCGAGTCGGGCATGCTCGGCTATGGCTGTCTCCAACCGAGCGGCCCCGACGACGTTCACTTCCTGTCCGATCTGCATGCCGTCATCCAGCCCGGCACGGGAGCCCTGGCTCAGGGGCTCCGGCCCGGCTCCCTTCTCTTCTCGTCGCTCCGGGCCACCGCGCGGCTTGTCCTCCTCAACGTGTCCCTAGGCGACCAGGCCATCCTCGAGGAGCGGACCTGCGGATGCGCTCTCGAACCGCTCGGCTGGACGACACACCTGCGAGACGTGCGGAGCTACGAGAAGCTGACCCTGGCAGGAATGACCTTTCTCGACGCGGACGCCCTGCGCATCCTGGAGGAGGTCCTCCCCGCCCGGTTCGGTGGCGCCTCGGGCGACTATCAGCTCCTCGAGGACGAGGCGCCGGACGGCCGCCCCCGGCTGCGCCTTCTGGTGAGTCCAACCGTCGGTCCAGTCGACCGAGACTCGGTCGCCGACGCCTTCCTGACCGCGCTCGCCCGAGGATCCGGAGTGGAGCGCGTCATGGGTCTCGCGTGGCGCGGCGCGCGGCTCCTGACCGTGGAGCAGCGCCCCCTCGAGCCGACGCCGGGCGGCAAGATCCTGCACTTCCTCGGAGCGGAGCGGCGGCCATCCGCGCGACAGTAACGAGCCACGGCCGGCCCGCTCGCCGGCTCCGGAGGCGCCGTGGCCCGGACACACCGCGCCCGGACGACGGATGGAGCGCTCCGCTTCGACGACCGAGCCGCCGCGGCGCCGGCCAGCCCGCCGGGACGCCGCCTACCGACGGTTCTCGGCGGGCCCGGACTGGCGAAGGCGGAGGTTGAAGCCCCGAATCTCGATCTGGCCGTTCGGGTACGCCTGCCAGTCCAGCTCACGGCGGACCCCGTAGAGGGACATGGGTTGAAGGATCGGGATCCACGGCACGTGCTCGAGCACGATCGCAGTCATCTCACGGTATGCTCGCCGGCGATACTCCGGGTCCAGGCTGACCTGCGCCGCACGACCGAGCTCGTCGAAGCGCGGATGGCGCCAAGTATCAAGGGCCCCCCCGGGGCCGAGGAGGCGCCACATCATGCCGTCCGGGTCACCCAGCGTCGAGATCGGCCCGGCCCAACGCAGACCCTTGAAGGTCTTCTCGCGTGCCTTCTGCGCCATCACCGAGTACTCGGCAATCTCGAGTCGCGCGTTGATCCCGGCGTCGCGCCACATGGCGACGATTGCCTCGCCCATTGGCTTGTCGTTGGCCAGGTACCCGGTTGTCGACTCCAAGACGACCAATTCTCCGCCGTACCCGGCCTGGGCGAGACGGCGGCGGGCAAGGTCCGGGTCGTGGACGAGTGGCGGCAGCGTGTCGTCGTAAAAGCTGTCGCCGCGCGGAATGGGGCCGTTCGGGATGAAGCCCCGCCCGTGCCAGAGCGCCTTGACGATGGCACCCCGGTCGATGGCGAGCGACAGCGCTTGCTTGACCAGGGGATTGTCGAGGGGCGGTCGTCGGGAGTTGGGGGCGAGCACGAAGAGGCCCGCCAGCAGCACTTCCTCCACTCTGACGGCGGGGTGTTGCTCGATGCGCGCCACATGGTCCGGCGTGAGCTCGGTGCTGAGGTCCACCTCCCCCCGGAGCAGCGCCGCCACCCGAGTCGCCATCTCCGGCACGGGCTTGAAGACGATGCGGGCCGCGGCGACTCTCTCGCCCCAGTGGTCCGGCGCGACATCCAGCACGAGCCGGTCGCCCATGACCCGCTCGACGAACTGGACCGGTCCCGTGCCGATAGGGCGGGCGTTGATGCCCTCGGCACCGACCTTCTCGACGTACCGCTTGGGCAGGATCTGGCCGCCGTAAAACGCGAGCCGCGCCGGCAGGAGGGCGTCGGGCCTTCGCATGTGGAAGTGGACACGGCCCGGATCCGGGGTCTCGACGCGCTCCACCCCGGCGAACACCGAAGCCACGCGGGTCCGGGCCTTGGGATCGTACGTCCGCTCGATGCTGAACTTGACATCCTCAGCCGTGAACGCGTCCCCGTTGTGAAATCGTACGCCGGACCTCAGCTCGAACTCCCACAGGGTGGGTTCCAGGAGCTTCCACCGGGTCGCCAGGGACGGATACAGCCGATTGTCAGCCCGTCGCGCGACCAGGGTGTCGTAGATGCTGAACAAGGCGCCGAGGTCGGTGCTGAAGTGGGGGTCGAAGGTAGCGACGTCGGCGCCCTGGGCGATGACGAGCTCTCGCGTTCGCGCCATCGGGGCTCGGGCCCCCCCGCCGAGAGCATGGTCCAGAACGCCGGCGCCGAGCGCGGCGGCGGAACCACGCAGAAACGCGCCCCGCGTGAAGGTCGCTCCGTCGCTCATCGGCGGCCGCATGGGTTCCACGGCGAGCCTCCCTTGAACGCACGCCTCGATCGTTGGCCCACCCGGGCTGTCAGTCGACCCGGCTCGAGGCTCGTGCCGTCGGCAAGGGACCCTCGGTCTGAGCGGTCTGTGCCGCCGGCTCAGTCTCTTGGCCGAGGCGGACCGGCCGATTGTATCCCGCATCGTGGCTCCCCGAACCGGACATCCCGGGCTCACTGGTCACCGGGCCGGGCACGCCGCCCCCCCCCGTGCTAGACTCGGCAGCCGCAGGAGGCCCCCGCTCGATGGACCTGGACCTGATCCGGAGCCTGGCCATTCCTGGTACCACGAAGATCGTCCTCCTCTCGGCGGACGGGCTGGGAGGCTTCCCCGATCCCGTGACCGGCCGCTCCGAGCTCGAGACCGCGCGGATCCCCCACCTCGACGCGCTGGCGCGGCGGGGCGCCTGCGGCCTCCTGCGTCACGTCGGCCCCGGCATCACGCCGGGCAGCGGACCCGGCCATCTCGGCCTCTTCGGCTACGAGCCGCTCCGCTATCCGGTGGGGCGCGGGGTTCTGGAGGCGCTCGGGATCGACTTCGACCTCCGGCCCGGGGACGTCGCCGCCCGGGGGAACTTCTGCACCGTTGACGACGAAGGCCGCATCACGGACCGGCGGGCGGGCCGGATCCCGACCGAGCGGTGCATCGTGCTGGTGGAGCGCCTGCGACGGATCCGCCTGCCCGGGGTCGAGCTGATCGTCGAGCCGGTCAAGGAGCATCGGTTCGTCCTGGTGCTCCGCGGCCCCGGCCTCTCCGGCCGCCTGTCCGAGACCGACCCGCAGGCGCTCGGGCAGCCCCCCCTCCCCGTGCACGCGGAGGCCGCCGAGGCCCAGGCCTCCGCAGCCCTGGTCAACAGGTTCGTGGCGGAGGCCCGGACGCTCCTTGCCGATGCCGCCCCCGCCAACATGGTGCTGCTGCGGGGCTTCGACCAGCGGCCGGCGCTCCCCCGCTTCCCGGAGGTGTACGGGCTACGAGCCGCGGCCGTCGCCGCGTATCCCATGTACCGGGGGCTCGCGCGCCTGGTCGGCATGGACGTGCTCAAGACCGGCAACACCTTCGCCGACGAGGTGACCACGCTGCGCGCCCACTGGGACGCCTACGACTACGTGTTCCTCCACTACAAGGACACCGACAAGGCCGGGGAGGACGGGGACTTCCCCGGCAAGGTGGCGGCGCTCGAGCGCCTGGACGCCTTCATCCCGGCGATCGAGGCGCTGGGGCCGGACGTGCTCGTGGTCTCGGGGGACCACTCGACCCCCGCCGTCCTCCAGGGCCACTCCTGGCACCCGGTCCCGGTCGTGCTGGCCGGCCGGTACGCGCTGCCCGATGCCGTGGAGCGGTTCACGGAGCGCGCCTGCGGGGCGGGCAGCCTCGGCACCCTCCCCGCCCATGACCTCATGCCGCTCGTCCTCGCCCACGCCCTCCGGCTCACGAAGTACGGCGCCTGACCGGCGGGACTGGACGGGGGGTGTAGACTAAGGTCCGCCCATGCGGCGTGTCGTCGTCTGCCCGACTGATTTCCTGTTCCGTCTTTTCCAGGGAACCCCAGCAAATTCAGATACCTGGCTCTTCCTGGTGAGCGACGGAAAGACCAGGAGTGGCCTGTCCCGCCAGGACGCGAACGCCCTGGCGGGCCCGCTCGACGATCCCGGTCTGTACCGGCGCGCCCATCTCTCGTCGGGGGACCTCGTGATGCTCATGGCCCCCGAGCGCTCCAGGCGGGGGCCGAGCCTCGCCCGGATCCTGGAGACCATCCTCGAGGTGGCGCCCGAGGTGCCCGTCATGGTCGTCCAGCAGGGCCCGCGCGCGCCCTCCCTGCCCCATCTCCCGAACGTGAGCACCCTCATGCTCGGCCGGACCATGCGCAACGTCCTCCGCCCGGAGATGGACCGTGCCCTCCTCCGTGTCCGCATCGAGCAGATGCGTCATCTGCTGGCCGGCAAGGAGCGCGTGGGCATCCTCCTGCAGGACGACCCCGACCCGGACGCCATGGCCTCGGGCCTCGCACTTCGAAGCCTGCTCGGTCGGACGAGGCTGACGGCGCCCCTCCTGTCGTTCGGCCGGATCACGCGGCCGGAGAACCTGGCGATGGTCGAGGCCCTCGAGATCGAGGTCGACCACGTCACTCCGGAGGAAATCCGGGGCTACGACGCGCTCGCGATGGTCGACATCCAGCCGACGTTCTGCGAGGAGGCCCTCCCGCAGATAGCGGTGGTGATCGATCACCATCCCGAGGCGAAGGGGTGGCGCGCCCCTTTCCGCGACGTGCGGCCGACGTACGGCGCCACGTCGACGATCATGACCGAGTACCTGCGCGCCGCCGACGTGAAGATCACCGAGCGGGTCGCCACCGCCCTCTTCTATGGCATCAAGACCGACACGCTCCACCTCGAGCGAAGCGGCACTCGGGCCGACATGGAGGCCTTCGCCTATCTCTACGGGCTGGCCAACCACAACATCCTGCGCCGGATCGAGCGCCCCGAGCTCCCGCTCGACGCGCTCGACGCGCTCGGCGACGCCCTGGTCCACCGGACGATCATCCAGAACGCTCTCTTCGCCCACCTGGGTCGCGTCAGCCGGCCAGATCTGATTCCGCAATTCGCGGACCTGTGCCTTCAGGTCAAGGGCATCGAATGGTCGGTCGTCTCCGGGCTGACGGGCGAGGAGGTTCACATCTCCGTGCGCAACGTCGGCTACGTCCGGGCCGCCGGCGACGTCGTGCAGGCGGCCTTCGGAGAGCTCGGCTCGGCGGGCGGTCACCGCACGGCGGCGAAGGCCGTGATCCCGGCGAGCGCCTGGACCACCCGCGTCGGACCGGTCGAGGCGGCCGCCATGCGGCGCGCGATCGTCAGCCGCTTCCTCCACGCCCTCGACGGCAGGAGCGCGTCCTAGGAATCACGTTCAGGGCGCTACCGTCCTCCGCGCGCCCGGTGATATGCTGGCCTGGAGTGCGGCGGCTGCCGCGCTGACCTGCAATGGTTTCGGCGGCTTGGGTCAGCGGTCGACGGTCCGTGTCCAGGAGCGGAGGACGACGAGCGTGACGACGCACCGCAGGCGGGTGGCTCTCATCGGGGCCGCGGCCCTGTCCCTTCTCCCACTCGCGACGCCGACGTGGGGAGCCTCCCCATGTGGCTCGCGCCCGGGCCTCGGGCTCGCGCAGCTCCCCGGGGGCCGGCCCCTGGCTGACCCGATCCCTCACATCCCCATCAACGGCACGGCCGGATTCGTGGTGCCGGGCGCCAACACGCTCGCCGGCGGAAACCTGTCGGTCGGACTCGGCTATCTGGGCCAGGAGTCCGTGTGCCAGCAGGAGAATGGCGTGTTCGACCAGAACACGCTGTTCCTCGCGCTGGGCTACGGCATCACCGAGCGGATCCAGATCTCGCTCCAGGTGCCGTACACCTGGTACGAAGCGGACAAGGCGAACTTCGACGGGGACGGGCCCGACGACCTGAGCCTCGGGCTCGGCTACCGCTTCCTCGACGAGGCAGGCTGGCAGCCGGCCCTCTCCATCATCGGATACGGCGTCGCGCCGACGGCCAAGCGGTCGGAAGGGCTCGGGACCAACGAGTGGAGCCAGGGCGCCGCCCTGGCCGCCAGCAAGACGCTCGTCGGGCCGCTCACCGCGTTCGCCAGTGCCGGGTACCAGTACAACGGGCGGGGCGGCGCACGGGTCTACGATCAGTTCGTCTCCGGGGCGGGGCTCGCGTACGCCATCACGCCGAACATCTCGGTGCTTACGGAGGGGACGGCCAACACGAACTGGCGGCGGGACGACGACCGCCACTCGGACTGGATCGCCGGGGTGAACGCGGGCGTGCGCATGCGGTTCGGCGGCTTCCTGATCAGCGTGGCCGGGCGCAAGGGCATCACCAGTGACGCTCCCGACTGGGGCGTTTTCGCGCTCGTGACCTACGAGGCCCAGGTCGGGACGCCCTTCGCGGCGAAGGCCGCGGCGGGACCGGGCGCAGGTGCCGGCGCGCCCGGAGCGGGGGCCGGCGCGCCAGGCGCGGGCGCTGGGGCGCCGGGCGCGGGAGCGCCCGGAGCAGGAGCCGGCGCGCCGGGCGCCGGCGCCGGGGCCCCCGGAGCAGGGGCCGGGGCACCAGGCGCGGGCGCTGGGGCGCCGGGCGCGGGAGCGCCCGGAGCAGGAGCCGGCGCGCCGGGCGCCGGCGCGGGGGCTCCCGGAGCGGGCGCGGGGGCGCCAGGCGCGGGCGCTGGGGCGCCGGGCGCGGGAGCGCCCGGAGCAGGAGCCGGCGCGCCGGGGACGGGTGTTCCTGGACCGGTCGCCGGTCTGCCGCCGGCCGCGCTCCCACCCGCCCTGCGTTCTGCCGTCCGGGACGTGAACTTCGAGTTCGACCGGGACAGCCTGACCGACGAGGCGAAGGCATCCCTGGACGAGCTTGCCCAGGCGCTCAAGGCGAACCCGGCGTTCGCCGTCACCCTCGAGGGGCACGCCGACGAGCGGGGCACGGTCGAGTACAACTTGGCGCTCGGCGAGCAGCGGGCCCAGGCCGCGAAGGCTTACCTCGTCGCCCTCGGCGTGGACGCGAGCCGGCTGGACACCATCTCCTACGGGGAGCAGCGCCCGGTCGACCCCGGGAAGGACGAGCTCGCTTGGGCCATCAACCGCCGCGTGCACTTCCTGGTGAGGAGACGCTGATGCGACGATGCCGACCCGACCCGCGCAGCCTGGCGCTCCTCGTCGCCCTCATGCTCGGCGTCGTAGTCCCCGCGGCCGCCCAGGGGCCCGCGGTCGGCAGCTGGGCGACGTACGAGTGGCGGTCCGCCGCCAAGGTCGACGTCCCCGTGGTCGTACAGCAGCCCAGCACCAGCGGGGCCGCAAGCTGGTCCGTCGATCGGGAGACGGTGGCTCCCCGTCCGATCTTCGAGACGTTCTCCGTGGTGAGAGGCGACGCCAAGACCTACGTGCTCCAGATCGTGACCCGGCCGACGCCCGAGGGGAAGCCGCTGTCGGTCACCCAGGTCACCGTGGACCGTGCGTCGGGTAAGGTCCTCAAGAGCGTGATCCGCGACAAGAAGGGGGGGGCCATCGCCACCCCGGAGAGCGGCTTCCGACCGCTGCGCCAGGCGGATGTGCAGGGCCCCCGTGAGGAGGTCGCGGTACCGGCCGGCCGGTTCGCCGCCGTCAAGGGCCCCCATCGGAACGGCACCGTGTGGGTGTCCGACCAGGTGCCGGTGCTGGGAATCGTCAAGGGGGTGTTCCCGGACGGGCAGCTCGAGCTGGTCAAGAGCGGGACGGGAGGCGCGCAGGATATGCTCCGCTCCTGATCGATGAGAGCGGCTCGGTAGATCCTGGCGACTCTTTTCCCCTGCTCGCGACCCCGGACCAGTCGCTCTCGATTCCACCGATTCGTATCTTTGTGAATACACAGCAGAAATTCGTTCTTGGCAGGCCACGACGGGCATGGTAGAACGTCGGTGTCTCGCGCCTGACACCGGCGCAGAGGGGGCAACGTGGACGTTTCGCTCGAGGAAGGAAAGGTCCGGCGGGCATACGACTTCTACTCGCCTGTCTACGACTTCCTCTTCAAGAAGGTCTTCGAGCCGGGACGGATCGCGGCGATCCGCCTGATCGGCCCCGAGCTCCGGGGCCGGGTGCTCGAGGTCGGGATCGGCACGGGCCTCAACCTGCCACTCTACCCGAGCGACATGAACCACCTCGTCGGGATCGACCTGTCGGAGGGCATGCTCCGGAAGGCGCAGGAGAAGGTCCAGGAGCTCCGGATGAGCAACGTCATCCTGAAGGTGATGGATGCCTCGGCGCTCGACTTCGGCGACGGAGAGTTCGACGCCACGCTGGCGACCTACGTCATCAGCGCGGTGCCCGACCCGGTGGCGGTTCTTCGCGAGATGCGGCGGGTCACGAAGCCCGGGGGCACGATCGTCATCCTGAACCACTTCCATAGCCAGAATCCGGTAATGCGGCACATCGAGGACGCGCTGGCGCCCGTGTGTGCCTACCTCGGGTGGAAGACCAATCTCGCCTTGACTCCCCTGCTCAAGACGGTCGGTCTCACGCCCGAGGTGGTCCGTCGCGTCAACATGCTGCGCGGCTGGCACCTCGTGAAGTGCATCAACCCGGCCGCGTAGCGACCCCGCTCGGCGGGGCCTGAGCGCGACGCCTCCCCTTCAGCTGCACCGCGGCGGCCGGCGCTTCGCCGGCGGCTCCCCTGGATGACGGCGCCACGGGCGGGCAGGCGGGTCCTGGCTGCCCTCGCAGTGACGGCGCTCGTCATCGCCCTCCTGATCCCTCTGGGGATCCGGGTGACGGCGGCCGTCACCGGTCTCCGCTTCCTGGTCGAGTTCTTGACCGAGGGCCAGCGCCCGTGGCTCTCGCGCGGAACCGCGCCGCCCGCGAGGGAGGCGCTGGGCGGCCCCGGCGCCCCCGCCGCCGAGGCTCCGGACCTCTATCGTCCCGGAGACCGTCACGGTCCCTGGCCGGGGCTCGTCCTCGTCCACGGTCTGACCCCGGATGGCAAGCGTGATGCGCGCCTGGCCTGGACCGCGGACCGTCTCGCTCGCGCGGGCTTCGTGGTGGCCGTCCCTGAGCTCCCCGCGCTCAAGGCGCAGCGGCTCCGCCCCGAGGATGCCGCGATCGTCCGCGACACCGTCGCAGGCCTGGGGAAGCACCCGGCGGTTCGGCGGGAGCCCGTCGTCGTGATCGCGGTGAGCGTGGGACTCGGACCGGTGGCCCTGGCCCTGCGGGAGCCCGCGCTGGCGGAGCAGGTCCGCGTCGTGCTGGCGCTCGGCGGCTATGCCGACGCGCGCGAACTGGTCCGCTACTTCACCACGGGCGGATACGCGTTCGGCGCCACCTCCGGGCGTGCCGCCGTCGACCCCGCGCTGGCCTGGGCGTTCCTCGCCCGGAATCTCGACCTGGTGCCCGACCCCGGAGACCGCGCGCTCGTCGCGCGCGCCTTCCCCACCGAGCCGGCGCCGGCCGACGCCGGCCCCGGAGCGCGCGCCGTGCTGGCCCTCCTGCGGAACCACGAGCCCGCGCGAGTGGACGGTCTGCTCGAGGCCCTGCCTGCCGAGACCCAGGCGCTCCTCGACGCACTCTCACCCGCCCGGCATCTCGGCCGGACCCGGGTCCGCCTTCTCCTGGTCCACGGCCGGGACGACCCCGCGATCCCGTTCACGGAGAGCCTCAGGCTCGCCGCCGCGGCCCCGGATCGGACCCGGCTGGTCCTGGTCGAGCTGATCGGCCACGTGGAGGGGCAGGCGCCGGCCTGGCGCCGTCTGGCCGACTTCCTGCGGCTCTGGAGCGTCTGCTACGAGCTGCTGGCGGGCTGAGCGCCGCCCGGCTCGGGGGCCCGCAGACCCAGCTGGGCCAGCTTGACCAGCAGCGTGTTCCGGTGCATCCCGAGGAGCCGGGCGGCGACCGTCTGGTTACCGCTGGCGCGATCGAGGGCGCGCTGGATGAGCATCCGTTCGACCTCCTGGCGGGCCTCGCGCAGGTTGAGCTGATCCTCCCCGGCCGGCTCGGTCGGGACCAGGGCCACGTCCAGCGGGATCTGGTCCAGCTGCACGACCGGCTCGGCCGTGAGGGCCACGGAGCGCGCCACGATGTTCTCGAGCTCCCGCACGTTGCCGGGCCAGGAGTAGCGCTCGAGGGCCTCGAGGGCGCCCGGGGAGATGTCGCTCACGACCTTCCCGAACTGCTGGGCATACTTCGCCAGGAAGTGCCGGGCGAGCGGCGCGACGTCTTCCCGCCGCTCGCGGAGAGGCGGCACCACGATCGGCACCACGTGCAGGCGGTAGAACAGGTCCTCGCGGAATCGCCCCATGGCCACCGCCTGGCGCAGATCCGCGTTGCTCGCGGCGATGATCCGGACGTCCACCCGGATCGCCCGGCTACCGCCTACCCGCTCGATCTCGCGCTCCTGGAGCGCCCGCAGGAGCTTCGGCTGGAGATCGACCCGAAGCGTCCCGACCTCGTCCAGGAAGAGCGTGCCGGTGTGCGCCACCTCGAACTTCCCGAGCTTCCGCGCGTAGGCGCCCGTGAACGCGCCCCGCTCGTGCCCGAACAGCTCGGACTCGAGGAGCTCGGCCGGGAGCGCTGCGCAGTTCACGGCCACGAAGGGCCGGTCCCGGCGGACGCCCTGCCGGTGGATCGCCCGGGCGATCAGCTCCTTGCCGGTGCCGGATTCGCCGGTGACGAGGATCGTGGCGGTGGTGTCCGTGACCTGGCGCACGATCTCGTACACACGGCGCATGGCGGGGGATCGCCCGACCAGCTGGTCGAACCCCTCGTGCCGCGCGAGCTCGTCCCGGAGGTAGCGCACCTCGCGATGCAGGGCGCGCCGCTCGAGGGCCCGGTGAACCACCCCGCGCAGGTCGTCCGCCGCGAACGGCTTCGTGAGGTAGTCGTAGGCACCGAGCTTCATCGCCTCCACGGCCGTGCGGACCGTCCGGACGGCGGTGACGAGCACGACCTCGAGGCCGGCATCGAGACGCTTCAGACGCTCGAGCACCTCGATCCCTTCCATGCCCGGAAGCCGCACGTCGAGCAGGCACATGTCGACGACGCGGCTCCGCACGGTTTCGATCCCTGCGGGCCCATCGGGAGCCTCCAGCACCTCGCACACGCCGTCGAGGATCATCCTCACGGAGGCGCGGACTCCGGGCTCGTCGTCGATGACGAGCAGGACGGGGCGAGGATCGAGGCGCGACACGGGGAATGGCCGCCGGGCGGTGCTAGATGACGAGGTGCGGGGCGGGAGCGTGCACGCCAGGCCCTCCTGCGGCGAATGGGTGAGTCCGAATGCCTGGGGCTCCCGGAGGGAGCGGGGCCTGATCATACGGCGGCGCCGGCCCGAAGGCCAGAGGGGCCGTCTCGGCGCAGAGGCGAAGGACGACGCGTGTCGCCCCCGTGACCGGCGCGGCGGCGGCGCGGCGAATGCCGACGAGCCACAGCACTTCGCCGAAGCCCGCCCCGCCAGCGTCCACGAGGACCGGCCAGCGGGCGCGCGCCAATCGGGGGATGCCCGCGGCGGCCAGGAGGCCGTTGAGCCGCACCGGCGCTGCTCCACCGAACGGGACCATGCGCTCGCCGGGCCGGCGGGGCCGGACGAAAAGTGTGGCGGCGGGTGGCGCCCCGGCCCGCGGTCCGAGTCCGAGCGCCTCGGCATCGAACCACGCTTCCCGGGTCGGATCAGGGGGCTGACGCGGAGGGACTGCCTCGATCGCGGCCGTCACCCCGAGCAGCCCTCCCGCTCGCGCCTGGCCGGGGACGGTGAGCGGTGTCGCGGCCGGCGTCAGCTCCGGCGCGAGGAGCCACAGCGCGTCCCGGCCGCGCTCGACTACGACGGCCCCGGGCAGGCGGACCCGCGCCCCGGGTACGGCGCGGAGAAGGCCCTCGAGGGCATGGAGGTGCGCCGCGCGGAGCCCGCTGCCGAGGCGCTCCAGCGCCGCGACCTCGACCAGGGCCAGGCGCACCGCCGCCTTCACTGCCCCGGGCAGGAGATCGTCGAACGCGGCGAGCCCGAGACGCCAGCCCACGGGCGTGGCCGTGAGGTGATCGCGCAGGCGGCCTCGGACGAGGGCGTCCAGCGCCTCGACGGCCTCGCGTGAGGCCAGGGCAATGCGGCGGAGCGCCTGGGGCGCCAAGCCCGCCTGGGCGGCCAGGAGGGGGAGGATCTCGTGGCGCACCCGGTTCCGGAGGAACTTCGGGTCGCGGTTGGTGGAGTCGTCCACGGCCTCGAGGTCGTAGGCTGCGAGGTGCGCGAGGACCGAGGTCCGGTCAAGTTCGAGGAGAGGCCGGACGATTCGGCCCCGACGGGCCGGGATGCCGGCCAGGCCGCGGGGCCCCGCCCCCTGGAGGACTCGCATCAGCACCGTCTCGGCCTGGTCGTCGGCGGTGTGGCCCAGCGCGATGCGCCCGGCGCCAAGCCCCCGCGCGACACGCGCAAGCGCCGCGTGGCGGACGAGGCGCGCGGCTTCCTCGGGGGACCGGCCCCCGCCCCGTGGCACCTGAACGCGGACGACCTCCGCGGCACAGCCCAGGCGGCCGGCGAGCGCCTCGACGAACGCCGCATCGCGATCCGCCTCGGGCCGGAGGCCGTGGTGGACGTGACAGACGGTGAGCTGGAGCCCGAGCTCGGAGCGGAGGAGCGTGAGCGCGTGGAGGAGGGCGACCGAGTCGGGGCCGCCCGAGACGGCTACGAGGACGTGGTCTCCGGGGCCGAGGAGGCCCCCGCGGACCACGGCGTCCCGGACCGCGTCGACGAGCGGCGCCGCCGATCCCCGTCGCGGGCCGTCATCGCCCATCGCCGGCGTTCCACCCGGGCGGCGGCGACTCACCCTGGAGCCCGACCCAGGCGGACCCGTCCTCGAACAGCTCCCGCTTCCAGATGGGGACGATCCGCTTGACGGTGTCGATCGCGTACTGACAACCCTCGAACGCGTCCTGCCGATGCGCGGCCGACACGCCGATCGCCACGCTCGCCTCACCGACCATGAGCCGCCCGATCCGGTGCAGGATCACCACATGCCGGACGCCGGGCCAGCGCGCGTAGACGGCCTCGCCGATCTCCTTCAGCTTGGCTTCGGCCATCGGGGCGTGGGCCTCGTATTCCAGGGCCACGACACGGCGTCCCGCCGTCTCGTTCCGCACGACGCCGAGAAAGACCACCACGCCGCCGGCCTCGGGGACGGTCACCATGCGGGCGATCGCGTCGGCCGAGAGCACCTCCTCGGTGACCCGGTACACTAGGCGCCCCCTCCGCTGACCGGCGGGAAGCACGCCACCTCTTCGCCCGCGCGCACCGGATGGCGGGAGTCGACGTAGTCGGTGCCGACGGCGAACAACGTATGCGGCCGGTAGCGGGTCAGCGCCGGATGCGCGGCGATGAGGGCCGCCCAGACGTCCTCGACGGTCGCGCCCTCGGCCACCTCGACCTCGACCCGGCCGCGTCCGACCGCTTCACGGTATCGCGCGAAGAGCGCGACCGGGACCTTCACGACCCCTCGGACGGGTTGGCGACCGGCGGGGAATCAGGCCTGGGAATCAGGCCTGGAAGGAGTGCCCGCAGCCGCAGCTGCCCTTGGAATTGGGGTTGTTGATCGAGAAGCCCGAGCCAACCATGCTGTCGACGAAGTCGATCTGGGCTCCGCCCACGTACTGCACGCTCGCCGGGTCGACGTAGACCTTGACGCCGGCGGCCTCGACGACCTGGTCGCCCTCCTGCGCGGCGTCCTCCCAGCCAAGCTCGTACGAGAAGCCGGAGCACCCGCCCCCGACCACGCGCAGCCGCAGCCCCCACTCGGGCTTGCCTTCCTCGAGTCGGAGCGTTTCGACTTTCTTGGCGGCTGCCTCCGTCAAGGTCACCATTCCTGGCCTCCTCTGTCGTTCGTGCGGCGATCCCGCGGCACGCGGGTCTCGCGCTCACCGTTCTGCATTATACCTCACCGGCAAGGCCCGCCGGCCCGCACCACGGGCTCACAGCACCCCCGGCGTCGGGGCCAGGACGATCTCCTCGACGAACGCCCCCGGCGGCTGGGCGGCGACCAGGAGGGCCGCCTCGGCGACCGCCTCGGGCCTGAGCATCCGGGCGCGGTCCGGCGGGCTCGGAATGCCGTCCCAGAACGGGGTGTCCACGGCCCCGGGGCAGAGCGCCGCCACCCGGACGCCCCGCCCGCGAACCTCGGCGGCGAGCGCCCGTGTGAGGCCGAGCACGCCGGCCTTCGACGCGGTGTACGCCGCGCAGCCGGGGATCGCGCGCACCGCGGCCAGGGACACCACCGCGACGATGGTCCCCCGCTGGGCCGCCAGCATCGGGGGGAGCGCGGCCCGGCAGAGCAGGTAGGTCGCGGTCAGGTTCGTCCGCAGCATCGCATCCCAGTCGACCAGCCGGGACTCTTCGAGGAGCCCGAAGGTTCCCGCGCCCTGGGCCGTCACGAGGCAGTCCAGCCGCCCGAATCGGGCGAGGACCGCCTCGACCGCCCGCGACGCGACACCGTCCTCCGCCGCGTCACCCGGCACGATCAGCGCCGAGCCGCCCTCGGCCTCGATCGCCCCGGCGGCACGCTCGAGCTCCGCGCGGCCCCGCGCCAGGAGGCCCACTCGCGCCCCCTCCCGGGCGAAGGCCAGGGCCACCGCCCGGCCGATGCCGCGGCTCGCCCCGCTGACGAGCGCGACCTGGCCGGCCAGCCTCAAGCCAGGGGGCCCCGGCCGCGGATCAGCTCGACGAACTCGCTCCGCGTCATCGGACAGTCCCGGAAGGTCCCGAGCATCGCCGACGTCACGGCCTTCGAGTTCTGCTTCTCCACGCCCCGCATCAGCATGCAGAGGTGCGTCGCCTCCATCACGACGCCGACCCCCTTCGGCTGGAGGGCCTCGTGGAGGCTCTGCGCGACCTGGGTCGTCAGCCGCTCCTGGACCTGGAGCCGCCGGCTGAACATCTCGACCACCCGGGCGAGCTTCGAGAGCCCCAGGATCTTCCGGTCCGGGACGTACGCGACGTGCGCCTTGCCGAAGAACGGCAGCAGGTGGTGCTCGCACAGGGAGTAGAAGTCGATGTCCTTCACGAGCACCATCTCGTCGTACTGGTCCTCGGTGAACACCGCCCCGTTCAGGACCTCGCCGACGTCCTGCTGGTAGCCCGACGTGAGAAATCGCAGCATCGACTCCACACGCGCCGGGGTCTTCTCCAGCCCCTCGCGCTTCGGGTCCTCGCCGAGCTCGAGCAGGATGCCCTCGATCAGCTCCTTCATGACCTCTCTCCCGCCGCTCCGTACTCGAAGCGGTTGTTCTCCGTCTCGGCGACGGCCACCCGGACGAGGCGCCCGGGGGGCAGCGCCCGCTCGATCATCCGGTAGAAGGCCGCCGCCAGGTTCTCGCCGGTCGTGATCGTCCCGGCGAGCGCGGGGACGTCCCGCCCGAGGTCGCGGTGGTCCACCAGATCGACGACGGCCGTCCGCATCGCTTGCTCGAGGGCCAGCACTTCCATGACCATGCCGTCCGGTCCGACCGCGCCGCGCACCGTCGCCTCCAGCGTGTAGTTGTGGCCGTGGTCACGAAAGCACGGGCCGTACTTGCGCTGATTCTCCGCCCGCGAGAGCCCCGGGCTCGCCAGGCGGTGAGCCGCCGAGAAGCGCAGGATCTTGGTCAGCTCCATCGTCGGCATGGCCGGCCTCAGGCCTCGCCCCGGTAGTCGACGTAGAGCGTGGGGTCCTCCCAGAGGCGGAGACTGGCGAGCCGCTCGGCGCCGAGTTTCGCCGCCAAGAGGTCCCAGGCGACACGGACGAGGTTCTCGGTGGTCGGCTGGACGCCGGGCGGAAACGCGGGGTCGTCGTTGACGAAGGCGTGGTCGAAGCGCGCGAGGACGGTCTCGCCGACCACCCGCTTGAGCTCGTCCAGGTCGACCACCATGCCCGTTCGGGGGTCGACCGGCCCCCGGAGGGTCACCTCCAGGGTGTAGGTGTGCCCGTGGATCGTCGCGAGCGGGCCGAAGTGCGCCCGGTTCTCGGCGTCGGACCAGCCGGGACGCGCGTAGCGGTGCGCGGCCGAGAACGTGAACCGCCGCGTGACGGCGACCGTGGGAGGGCCTGGCGCGCTCATGGCCGGTCGGGTCTCACCTTTGTTTAGAGGGGTCCGAGCCCGGGAGGGTCGCAGCCTCAAGTATACCGGCGGTCCTTCCAGCGGACGCCCAGTCCCAGCCAGTCGCGAACGGCGGACTCCAGGAGAAACGCGGCCACCAGGGCGGCCCCGAGCGGCGCCGTGGGGCTCCAGCGGGGGTCCTCTCCCCGCCGGGCCCGGAACGGGATCTCCGCCCCGAGCACCAGCAGGAGCCCCAGGGTCGCCACCCAGCCGGACCCGGGCGGGCCCAGGAGGGCGGCGACGACGGCCCCGAGCGCCGGCCAGACCAGGGTCACTCCGAGCTCGACGAGCGTCGCCAGCGTGGCGATGGGGCGCCGGTCGCGGAGCCGGTAGAGGTTCTTCGTCCAGCCTTGCCGGATCGCGTGGAGCCCCGTGTACATTCGCGCGGCCACGAGGTCGGCGCCGTCGACGAACGCGATCCGCCCGCCCGCGGCCTTCACGTTGCGCGCGAGCGCGACGTCCTCGAGGATCTCGCCGGCCACCCGCGCGTGACCGCCTACCGACTCGTACGCGTCGCGCGCCGCCAGGATGAAGATGCCGTTGGCGGCGGCGAGCGGCGTCGCCGGGTCGTTCACGCGCGCCAGCGGAAACCACTGGTCGAGCAGGCCGAACACGACCGGCTGGACGACGCGCTCCCAGAAGGAACCCGTCAGCTGCCGGCTCGTCAGGGACAGGAGGGCGATCCCGTGCGCCTCCGCGAAGCCCACGGCGCGCGCGATCGACTCGGGCGCGTGGACGGTGTCGGCATCCGTGAAGCACAGCCAGCGGCCGCGGGTGACCGCGACGCCCGAGGTGAGCGCGAAGCTCTTGCCGATCCACCCCGGCGGGGGCCCGTCGACGCGCAGCACCCGGACCCGCGGATCGCGCCGGGCGGCGTCCGCGAGGATCGCCGGCGTCCGGTCGCTCGACCCGTCGTCGACGGCGACGATCTCGAGGTGCGGGTACGTCTGCGCCGACAGGGACGCGAGGCACGCGCCCACGCCGCGCTCCTCGTTCCGGGCCGGGACGAGCGCGCTGACGAGGGCGGGCCCGCGGGACGGCGAGGCCTCACTCGCGCGGGGAAGGCGTCCGCGCCCGCGGAGGACGGCCGCAATGCGCCAAAGGCGCCACGCCGCGGGGGCAAGGAAGAGCGCGGCGGGGAGGACGAGCCCCGCGACCACGCGCGGGACTACCGGCCGACGAACCGGGGCCGCCGCTTCTCGAGGAAGGCGGCCGTGCCTTCCCTGTAGTCCTCGCTCTCGAAGGCGCGCAGCTGGAGCTGCGCGATCTCGTCCTGGCGGGCGGCCCCCCCGTCCTCCACGATGGCCTCGACGATCAGCTTGGCGCCCTGGACGGTGAGGGGCGCGTTCTCGGCGACGCGGGCCAGGTAGTCGTAGGTGTAGGCCGCCAGCTCCGCCGCGGGGACGACCCGCTGGACGAAACCCGCGCGGAGCGCCTCCTGGGCGTCCAGGAGGCGCGCGGAGAACAGGATATCCTTGGCCACCGCCGGCCCGACCAGGCTCACCAGACGCTTGACCGCGTGGAGGCCATAGATGATCCCGAGCCGCCCCGCCGGGATCCCGAACTTCCCGGTGTCGGCCGAGAACCGGAGGTCGCAGGCCAGCGCCGTCGCGACCGCCCCCCCCATGCAGTAGCCGTAGATCATCGCCACCGTCGGCTTGGGGCAGGTCTCCATCGCGCGGGCCGCCGCGGCGGTACGGGCGTTGTACGCCTCGGCCGAGGCGCGGTCCTTCCGGTTCTCGCGGAACTCGGAGATGTCGGCCCCCGACGCGAACGCCTCCTCGCCGGCGCCGCGGAACACGATCGCCCGGACGTCGGGGTCGCGCGCCAGCCCCTCCACGACGCCGGGCAACGCGCTCCACATCGCCAGGTTGAACGCGTTGCGGACGTGGGGGCGGTTGAACACGACCATCGCGATGCGGCCGTTCCGCTCGACCAGGATCTCGTCGCTCACTGGGTCACCCCTGTTGGACGGCCTTCGGCCGGTGGCCGATCGCCCTCAACCTCCGGCAGACAGCGGCAGACGACCCGCCCGCGCCGGACGACCGCCGGCCGGCGCCGGCCGACGGCGATCAGGATGCGTGGGCTCACGCGTGCCGGCCACCCCGAGGGCGGGCTCGCGGTCAGGCCTCAGTCCTCGTCGTCTTCGTCGTCGTCCTCGTCCTCGTCGAGCTCGGCTTCCTCGACGTCGTCATCCTCGTCGAGCTCGTCGTCGTCCTCCTCGAGGTCGGCTTCCTCGACGTCGTCGTCGTCCTCGAGCTCCTCGTCCTTGTCATCGTCTTCGTAGTGGGGATTCTCTTCGTCGTGGATCCGCGAGCGCAGCTCGAAGTCCATACTTCCTCCCTCACGGATGTGCTGGAACGGTGGGAATTATAGCAGAGCGGTCCGAGGCGCAAGGGCATTCGGCGTCCTCAGTGCGCGTGAACACCGGGACGCAGGGCCCGCCCGGCCTCGCGCAGGACGCCGACGGCGGACCCCGCGAACAGGAACGCGATGGCCAGACCGACCACGATGTCGGGCCAGACGGCGCCCGTGGCGGCCACCCCGGCCGCGGCCAGGAGAACACCCACGTTCGCCACCACGTCGTTCCGGGAGCAGAGCCATGCCGACCGCATGTTGAGGTCGTCCGCGCGGCGGCGCCACAAGAGCCACAAGCAGACGGTATTGGCGACGAGGGCCACGGCGCCGATGGGCGCCATGACCTCGGCCGCGGGCACCGTGCCGCGCATCAGCTTGACGACCACCTCGATCAGCACCCCGGCACCGAAACCCGCCATGATGACGCCCTTGACCATCGCGGCCCGCGCCTGCCAGATCGCGCCGCGGGCGACGACATGGAGGCTGAATCCATACACCAGGGCGTCGCCCAGCATGTCCACCGAGTCGGCCAGGAGCGCCGTCGAGCGGGCGAGCAGGCCGGCGCCGAACTCGACGAAGAACATGGCGAGGTTGATGCCCAGCACGACGCACAGCACCCGCCGCTGCCCGCGTGGAACCTCCCGGACCGCGCAGCACTGGTCCATGCGACTACACTACGCCCAACCGGGCGATCCCGGCCAGCCGCGTGGCGCGAGCCGACCCGGGCGCCCGCCGAGGGGCAGCCCGTCACCGCTCGGTTATACTAGGGGGCCGCGGCGCGCCACGCGCCGGGCCGTCTCGGCGCGGTCGTCGCTCCACGACTCGCGAGCAGCCGGAAGACTGTCGTCTTGCCAGCGCGCACGGCGGTGTAGCTCAGTTGGCAGAGCAGGGGTCTCATAAGCCCCGTGTCGGAGGTTCGATTCCTCCCACCGCCACCAACCTTCATCGGGATCTATGTGACACCCTGGTCCCGCTCGCCGCTCCCTCGTGTCCAGATTGGCAGGCGTCACTGATGGATGACTTCGTCCGCTCGGGCCAGTACCGACGGCGGAATGGTCAATCCCAGAGCTCTAGCGGTCTTGAGGTTGATCACGAACTCGAACTTGGTGGGCTGCTCCACGGGAAGGTCGGCGGGCTTGGCGCCCTTGAAGATCTTGTCCAGGTAGGTCGCCGCTCGTCGATACAGATCGGGGTAGTCCGGCCCGTAGGCCATGAGGCCGCCAGCGTCGACGAATTCTCGGAATCCGTACATCGCCGCGAGCTGATGCTTCACCGCCAGCTCGACGACCTGTTTTCGGTGAGACGTGAAGATGACGTCGTCGAGTTGGATCAGGGCGCTGGCGCCCCGCGCCTCGCCGAACACGCGGTCGAAATCTCCGGCGTCACGGACCGGGAGAAGTTGCAACTGGATCCCGAGGGCCCGGGCGGCCAGCTCGGCCTCCTTCAGGTATTGGGCATTGCCCGGATTGGTTGCGTGGAAGAGAACGGCGACCCGGGAGAGCCTGGGAATGGTCTCTCGCAGAAACTCGAGTCGCTTGCCCATCAGCTCCGAGTGGATGCCCACAAACCCGGTGATGTTTCCGCCGGGCCGCGCGAGGCTCGCGACGATCCCGGTGGCGACCGGATCGATGGAGGCCACGAACACGACGGGAACTGTTCGCGTGGCGAGCTTGGCCACCGGAACTGGCGGCGTCCCCGATGCGATCAGAACGTCGACGTTGAGGCGGATCAGGTGCGCGGCCGCATTGGGAAGCTGATCCGCTCGCTCCGTCAACCCATATTCGATGCTGACGTTCTGGCCCTCGATGTAGCCGAGCTCGCGCAGGCCTCGCCGCAGGCCCTCGATGAACGTGTCAGGCGGAAGGCCGTTGCGCAAGAACCCGATGCGATAGACCTTGCTGGCCTGCTGCGCCCCGCTGCCGAGTGGCGCGGCGAGGAGGGCAAGGACGATGAGGAGCGCGACCCTGGTAGCTTTCACGGGTCCCCTCCGGTCGTCTCGAGGCCGGCCGCGACACTCCGCGGTGGCCGTCCGTTCCGACCCTACCAGACGACCGGCTCCCCGCGCCAGACGGGCGCCGGCCGTCGTGCCCGTCCCCGCGACCCAGGCGCGCTTCTCGTGAAGCGTCGTCGCGGGAGGGGCGCGTGCCCGCACCCGTCACGGTCCGGGGTTGACACTGCCAGGATGACCCGGCTCTAATCGACGTGGCCGCGCGAGCGATCGCCGCGAGCGATCACACTCGAGCGATCACACTGGAGTGCCCCGCGGAGCAAGGCGTGCGGCAGACCCCACACGCACAGGGAGGCACGGTATGGCGCTGGCGAGTGGCGAAGGCTTCTTGTTCCTCTTGCGCTGGATCCACTTCCTGGCCGGGATCACCTGGATCGGCCTGCTCTACTACTTCAACTTCGTCCAGACGCCGTTCTTCGCCGAGACCGAGGCCCCGGTCCGGAGCGGCGCGGTCCAGAAGCTCGTGCCCCGGGCCCTCTGGTGGTTCCGCTGGGGCGCGATGTTCACATTCCTGTCCGGCGTGCTGATCATCCTCCATCGGTGGGGGCAGGGCGGGTTCTTCGCCGGCTCGTACGGCTGGGCGATCCTGCTCGGCGGTCTCCTCGGCACCCTGATGTGGGCGAACGTCTGGTTCGTGATCTGGCCCAATCAGAAGGTCGTGATCCAGAACGCGATCGACACGGGCGCCGGCCGTCCGGCAAATCCGGCCGCGGCGGGGGCGGGGGCCCGGGCCGGCCTCGCGTCGCGGACCAACACCGTGCTGTCGGTCCCGATGCTGTTCTTCATGGGCGCGGCGAGCCATCTCACGCTCCCCATTCCGCGGAACGGGCTCGCGTTCTGGATCGTCGTCCTGCTGGTGATGTTCGTCATCGAGGTGAACGCGTTGAAGGGGACACCCGGGCAGGGTCTCGCCAAGCCGCTTGCCACGGTGAACGGTACGCTGTGGGCAGGCTTCATCCTGTCGGTGGTCTACTACGCCGTGTTCGAGGCGATGCGGAGCTAGCCACCCCGCTCCCTTACCGCCGTCGCTCGTGATCGGGTCCGGGCCGTCGCCCGGACCCGATCTTTGTTTCGCGGCCGGGGCCGTCAGCGCAGGAAGGCCGCCAGGTCGTCGAGACTGCCCGCCAGGTGGGGCATCGGCTGCATGACGGCGCTCGGGCGCTTCGGCGTGTAGCCCGGCGGGTACACTCCACGGAGGACCCGCGTCTCGAGCAGCTCGCGCGTCGATCCCTTCACCGCCGGGCCGAGGGGCCCGTTCTGGGCCGGGTCGGCCGAATGGCAGGACGAGCAGTGGGCGAGAAACGCCTGCCTCCCGCGCTCGGCCTCGGGGCTCAGCCCGCTCGGGCCGGAGCAGCCAGTCACCGCGGCGAGCACGATGGCGACGAGAATCGGTCGCGCGAGCATGAGACCTCCTGGCCGGCGTCCATGCGGGGGCCCGACGACGACGCCCGGCCGGCCGGTCCGTCGGTCGGGTGATGATGCGGCCATCGTTCCCGACGCCCCGGAGGCTGTCAAGGGCGCCCGACGCTGCGCGCGGTAGAATGGGCGATTGTGAAGCCTCGCCCTGTCCCACGCCCTGACTGGCTCCGGATCCACGGCGCCCGGCAGAACAACCTCAAGAACGTCTCGGTGGCGATCCCCCACGACCGCGTCACGGTCGTGACGGGCGTGTCGGGCTCCGGCAAGTCCTCCCTGGCCTTCGACACGATCTTCGCCGAGGGGCAGTGGCGGTTCATCGAGTCGCTCTCGAGCTACGCCCGGATGTTCCTCGAGCGGATCGACCGGCCCGACGTGGATCTCGTCGAGCACGTCCGGCCCGCCATCGCGCTCGAGCAGAAGAACCCCGTGCGGACCGCGCGCTCGACGGTCGGCACCGCGACGGAGCTGACCGACTACCTGCGGCTGCTCTACGCGAAGATCGGCCGTGTCCACTGCCCCCGCTGTGGCCGGCCGGCCGGCGCCGCCGCGCCGGACGGTGTCGCCGCCGAGCTGGTTGCCGAAGCCACGGGGGCCCGGGCTCTCGTCGGTTTCCCCCTGCCCCTGCCGGCGGCGGATCGGGTCAAGGAGCTGCTCGGCCGCCTGGTCGCTCGCGGCTTTGCGCGGATCAAGGTGGGGGACGACGTGGTTCCGCTGTCCCCCCTCCCCGACC
Organism: uncultured Candidatus Rokubacteria bacterium; assembly: GCA_963812945.1. GTDB lineage: Bacteria > Methylomirabilota > Methylomirabilia > Rokubacteriales > DASRDR01 > DASRDR01. The sequence continues at coordinate 3,563,187 of CAWEXD010000008.1, forward strand.
TCGACCTCGCCGGGCGTGAGTCCATCGACGTGGTGCTCGACCGGCTCCTGCTGCGTCCCGACACCCAGACGCGCCTGGCCGGCTCCCTCGAGCAGGCCTTCCGCGAGGGAGGTGGCCGCGCGGTCGTGGCGATCCAGCAGGACGGCCGCCCTCCCGAGACCCGGCGCTACGGCGAGCGCTTCGGCTGCCATGCGTGCGGCACCGCGCTCGACCGTCCCCAGCCCCTGCTCTTCTCCTTCAACCATCCGCTGGGCGCGTGCGCCGAGTGCAAAGGGTTCGGGAACCTCCTCCGCTACGACCAGGCACGGGTCATCCCCGATCCGGGGGTCTCGCTTTCCGGGGGCGCGGTCGAGCCCTGGCGCCACCCCTCGGGCGAGTGGTACCAGAAGGAGCTCCTGCGGGTCGCCCGGCGCCGCAAGGTCGACGTCCGGCGCCCCTACGCCGAGCTGCCGGAGGCCGTCCGGCGCTGGGTGTACGAGGGGGACGAGGACTTCTGCGGAGTCCGGGGCTTCTTCGAGGAGGTCGAGGGCTACCGCTACAAGCTGCACGTCCGCGTCTTCCTCTCGCGCTACCGGAGCCAGGTGCGCTGCCCCGCCTGCGGTGGGGCCCGCCTGAAGCCCGAGGCCCTCGCGGTCACCGTCGACGGACAGAGCATCGCGGCGATCGCCGGCCTGCCCATCGACGATCTGGCCCGCTGGCTCGAGGCGCTGCCGCTCACGACCTGGGAGACGGAGGTCGCGCGAGAGGTCCTGGACCGCCTCTCGGCGAAGGTCTCGTTCCTCCGTCGCGTGGGCCTCGGCTACCTCACGATCGAGCGGCAGACCCGCACGCTGTCCGGCGGCGAGGCGCAGCGCATTGCCCTCGCGACCCAGCTCGGCGCGCAGCTCGTCGGCACGCTCTACGTCCTGGACGAGCCGTCGATCGGGCTCCATGCGCGCGACGTGAACCGCCTGGCCGAGCTGTGCCGGGAGCTAGCCCACGCGGGCAACACGGTCGTCGTCGTCGAGCACGACCGCACCTTCATCGAGTCCGCCGACTACTGCGTGGAGCTCGGGCCGGGCTCCGGCGAGCGCGGCGGCGAGATCGTCTTCGCGGGGCCGCGCGAGGAGTTCCTCCGGGACATGCGGACCCTCACCGCGCGCTACCTCTCCGGCCGCGAGACCATCCCGCTCCCGGTCGGGCGGCGCGAGGGCGACGGGCGATGGCTCACCGTCGTCGGGGCGCGTGAGCACAACCTCCGGCGCATCACCGCCCGCATCCCGCTGGGCACGCTCACGTGCGTCACGGGCGTCTCGGGCTCCGGCAAGTCCACGCTGGTCCACGACACGCTCTACCGGGCCGTGGCCCGCGCGTTCAAGACCGAGTTCGAGGCGCCAGGCGCGCACGATGCCCTCCTGGGACTCGAGCACCTGCGCGGCGTCCGCCTCATCGACCAGGAGCCCATTGGCCGGACTCCCCGCTCGAACCCGGTCACCTACATCAAGGCGTTCGACGACGTCAGGCGCCTGTTCGCCGGCCTGCCGAAGGCGAAGGCTCTCGGGCTCGGGCCCGGCCACTTCTCGTTCAACGTCCCCGGAGGGCGGTGCGAGACGTGCGAGGGCGACGGCTTCGAGAAGCTCGAGATGTACTTCTTCGAGGACGTGTACGTGACCTGCCGCGAGTGTGAGGGGCGGCGATACCGCCCGGACGTCCGGCAGGTCGTGTACCAGGGTCGGGACATCAGCCAGGTGCTCCAGATGACGGTGGACGACGCCGTCCCGTTCTTCACCGCCATGCCGGGGTTGACCCGCCGCCTTCGCGTCCTTCAGGACGTGGGGCTCGGGTACCTCCGGCTCGGTCAGCCTGCCACCACCCTTTCGGGCGGCGAGGCCCAGCGCCTCAAGATCGCGGCGGAGCTGGGCGCCCGCCTGGGATCCGATGTCCTCTACATCCTCGACGAGCCGACGACCGGGCTCCACCTCGACGACGTCCGGCGCCTCCTGGGCGTGCTCCAGCGCCTGGTCGATGCCGGAAACACGGTCCTCGTCGTCGAGCATCACCTCGACGTCGTCAAGTGTGCGGACTGGATCCTGGATCTTGGACCCGAGGCCGGCGAGGCGGGCGGAGAGCTCGTGGCCGAGGGGCCCCCCGAGGCCGTCGCCCAGGTCGCGGCCTCCTATACGGGGAAGTACCTCCAGGATCTCCTGCGAGACGACCGCGCCGGCGAGCGGCCCGCGTCCCGACGGGCCAGGAACTGACGCGCGGGCGTCGCCCCGGGCGAGACGCTCCGAGTCCCGGGGACCGCGGCCCCGTGCACTACGGCTGGATCGTCGTCGCGGCGGCCTTCGCGGTCCTCTTCCTCACGTACGGCGTCCAGTACGCGTTCGGGCTGTTCTTCACCGCGCTGACGGAGGAGTTCGGCTGGAGCCGGGCCAGCCTGTCCGGCGTCTTCTCCCTCTACGCCGCTACCTACGCGCTGCTCAGTCTTCCCGCGGGTCGGCTGACGGACCGCTGGGGTCCCCGGGCGGTCGTGGCCCTGGGCGGCAGCCTGCTCGGCCTCGGCCTGGCGCTGTCGGGGGCGGTCCGGGGCCTCGCGGCGCTCTACGGGACCTATCTCCTGGCGGCCGTGGGGATGAGCACCGCGTACGTGCCGTGCAACGCCACCGTCGCGCGCTGGTTCGAGGGCCGTCGCGGCCTGGCGGTCGGCCTCGCCATGAGCGGAGCGGGCGTGGGGATCTTCGTCTGCCCGCCGCTCGTCGCCGTGCTCCTGGCGCACGCCGGCTGGCGCCGCGCGTACGTCGTCCTGGGCGTCGGCCTCGCCGTGGCCCTGGGGCTCATCGCGTGCCTCTTCGTGCGTGATCCCCGCGAGCGCGGGCTCCTGCCCCACGGGGCCGCGGCGGCGCGCCCGGCGGCCGGGGCCGCGGAGGACGGGTGGCCGGTCGAGCGCGCCGTCCGCCACCGGTCGTTCGGGCTCCTGCTGGCGGTCTACGCCTTGACGTGGATGCCGGTCTTCATGCCCCTCGTTCACCTGGTGCCGCTCGCGCGGGACCTGGGCCTGTCGCCCGTGGTCGGCGCGACGGCGCTTTCGACGCTCGGGGCCGGCTCCCTCGCCGGGCGTCTCGGTCTGGGCGCGGCCTCGGATGCAATCGGTCGCCGCCCGGCGCTGGCGATCTCGCTCGGTCTGCAGGCTCTCGCCTTCGCGGGCCTCGCCGGCGCGACGGACGCGATGGCCCTCTACGCCGCCGCGGCGGCGTACGGCCTTGGCTACGGAGCGGTCTCGACGCTCATGCCAGCACTGGTCACGGACTTCTACGGCCCCGCTCACGCCGGGAGCCTGGTGGGCATGTGTTTCGGCCTCGCGGGCCCCGGGAGCGGCCTCGGCCCGATCCTCGGGGGGTGGCTGTTCGACCTCACGGGGACGTACGCGTGGGCGTTCGGGATCGGGGGCGCCCTGAACGTCCTCGCGCTCTCGCTCCTGCTCGCGATGCGCCCCCCGGACCGACGCGCGAGCTGATCACCGCGCGCGCGCACGCCGAGGTCACGCACATCGCGATGCTATACTGAGCGCCGGTCTCATGGACCTGCTCACCGCGATCGGCTTCAGCATCATCGTCGCCGCCGTCCTCGCGTTCCTGGCCCGCCGCCTGAACCAACCTCTGATCCTCGGGTACATCCTGGCGGGCGCGGTGCTGGGTCCACACGTCGGGTTCCACGTGGTGACGGACGAGGCGAGCATCGAGCTGATCGCCGAGATCGGCCTGATCCTCCTCCTCTTCCTGATCGGGCTCGAGATCAGCCTCCCGCGGCTCCTCCAAGCGGGGCGCGCGATCACGGTCACCGGCCTCCTCCAAGTCCCGATCTGCGCCGGCCTCGCCTGGCTGGTGCTCGGCCCCGTGGTCGCGTCCACCGGCGGCCAGTTCGACCGGCTCTACCTCGCGTTCGCCAGCGCGCTGTCGTCGACGCTCATCGTCGTCAAGCTCCTGTCCGACAAGTTCGAGCTGGGGACCTTCGGGGGCCGGGTCACGCTGGGGGTGCTGATCTTCCAGGATCTCTACGCGATCGCCTTCCTGGCGATCCAGCCCAACCTGGAGAACCTGGAGGCTCTCCTCCTCCTCCGCTCGCTGGTGGCCGGCATCGGGCTCGTTGGCGGCGCCTGGCTACTGGCCACCTTCGTGCTGCCCGCGTACTTTCGCGTCATCGCCAAGTCCTCCGAGCTCGTCGTGGTCAGCGCGATGGCGTGGTGCTTTCTGGTGGCCGGCGTCGCCGGGTGGGCCGGGCTCTCGAAGGAGATGGGCGCCCTCATCGCCGGGGTCGTCATCGCGTCCTACCCGTACGGCACCGAGGTCATCTCGCGGGTCGGCGGGGTCCGGGACTTCTTCCTCACGCTCTTCTTCGTGGCGCTGGGCCTGAAGATCCCGGAACCCTCGCTCCCGGCGGTGCTCGCCGCGCTCGGCGGCGTCGTGTTCGTCGTGCTGAGCCGCTTCCTCGCCATGTATCCGCTCTTCGCGTTCCTGCGGCTCGACACCCGGACCGCCGGCGTCGTGGCGATTAACCTGGCGCAGATCAGCGAATTCGCCCTCGTGATCTTTTCGCTGGGCGTGACCTACAAGCACATCAGCCCGGGGGCGAACTCGCTGATCCTCTACACCGTGCTGTTCACGGCGGTCATCTCCACCTACGGCATCCTGTACAACCACGCGATCGCGACCAAGCTCGCCGGGATGCTGGCCGCGCTGGGACTGCGGCGATGGTCCGGCGCCGCGCCGACGCCGGCCGCCGGAAGCGAGGCGAGCGCCGGCGACGCCGAGGAGGGCGACGAGTCGCGCAACGTGTTCCTGCTCGGCGTCTCGCGCGAGGGGCTCGCCTTCGTGCAGCACCTGGCCCGGACGGCGCCCGCGCTCAAGGCCCGGCTCACGGCGATCGATTTCAACCCCGAGATGCTGGAGCGCCTTCGCGAGCACGACGTCGCGCACCACTACGGCGACATCGCCAACATGGCGACGCTCGAGCACGCCGGGATCCAGCGCGCCGCCATCGTGATCTCGGGGATCTCCGACTGGTTCCTCAAGGGAACCAGCAACCTCCAGATCCTCCGCACCGTGCGCTCGCTGGCCCCGACCGCCCGCGTGATCGTGACCGGCGACACCAGCCAGGCGGCCCAGGAGCTCTACGCGGCGGGCGCGGATTACGTGGTGGTGCCGTCCGCCCTCACCGCCGATCATCTGGCGACGCTCCTCGCCGACCGCTCTCCCAACGCGCTGGCGCGCGCGCGGCGGGTCCAGGCCTTCGAGCTGTTCGGCCGGTGAGGGCCGCGGTCGAACGCCAGGGAGACTGACGTGCGCCACCTGCGGACCCGCCCTTGCATCGTCGGCGTCGGGGAGACGGAGTACAGCCGCGCCTCCGGCCGGTCGACGCGCGCGCTCGGCGTCGAGGCGGTGCGCCTGGCGATCCTCGACGCCGGCCTCAAGCCCCGCGACATCGACGGCATGCTCTCGTACCACTCGAACGACTCCACGCCGTCCGTCGCGATCGCCGCCGACCTCGGGATCCGTCTCAACACGTACGCCGACGTGATCGGCGGCGGCAGCAGCACCGAGGCGCTGGTGGCCTACGCCGCGGGACTCCTGGAGGTCGGGCTCTGCCGCGCCGTCGTCATCTTCCGCGCGATGAACGGCTACAGCGAGTTCCGGATCGGGGGCACCGGGGCCCGGGCCGCGACGCCGGTCCGCGGCCTCGAGCTGGCTGACCGGCCCTATGGCATGTTGAGCGCCGGCCAGCGCTTCGCGCCCGCCTTCATGCGCCACATGTACGAGTACGGCACGACCTCGGCCCAGGTCGCCCGCGTCAAGGTGGCGCACTCGCGTCACGCGGCGGCGAACCCGAAGGCGCTGGCCCGGACGCCGGTGACTGTGGCGGAGGTCCTGGCGTCGCGCTGGGTCGTCAAGCCGCTTCATCTGCTCGACTGCTGCCTCGAGACGGACAACGCGACGGCCCTCGTCGTCACCTCCGCCGACCGGGCCCGGGACGGTCGCCACCCGCCGGTCCACGTCCTGGCCGCCGCCGGGCGGGTCAACAAGGACCGCCCCGACTACCTCTACCAGGGGCGCTTCACCACCGTCGCCGGCGTGCACGCCCGGGAGCTGGTCTTCCCGGCCGCGGGCATCGGGCCCGAGGACGTCGACCTGACCGGCGCCTACGATGCCTTCACCTTCACCGCGATGCTCCAGCTGGAGGCCTTCGGGTTCTGCGAGCGGGGCGCGGGCGGGGACTACGTCTCGAGCGGCGCCATCGAGCTGGGCGGCCGGCGCCCGAACAACACGAGCGGCGGGCACCTCTGCGAGGGCTACACCCACGGCATGAGCATGGTGATCGAGAACGTGCGCCAGCTCCGGGGCACGATCGACGACTACTGTCCGCGGGCGAGTCAGGGCATTCACACCTACGAGTACCGCCCCGGCGGCTGCCGTCAGGTGAAGGACGCGCGGATCGCCATGAACATGGGCTGGGCGACGCCCGCCACCGGGAGCGCCCTCATCCTCGGGGGGGTCAGACTTTGACTTCGGGACAATCCGCTCCGGGTCCGTCGACACCACCCACCGGCGGAAGTGTCCCGAAGTCAAAGTCTGACCCCGTGGTCTACCGGGGGATGGCGCTGATCCTGCCGGAGACCGACTCGGAGTGGCACGGCTACTTCCAGGCGGCGCGGGAAGGCCGTCTCGTCGTCCGCCGGTGCGCGGACTGCCGGCGGCTCCGCTATCCGCCTGGCGCGGGATGCCCGTGGTGCGCGTCACTCGCCTGGACCTGGGCGACCGTCAGCGGGCGCGGCACGATCCATTCCTATGAGATCGTGGTGCATGCGATTCAGCCCGGCTTCCGGGACTGGGCCCCGTATCCGGTGGTCGTGGTCGAGCTCGACGAGCAGCGCGGTGAGCCGACCGCCGACGACGGCGTGCGGCTGGTCACGAACCTCGTGACGCCCGACTTCCGGCCCGAGCCGGAGGAGCGCGTCGCGATCGGCGCGCGGGTCGCCGTCTGCTTCCAGCCGATCGGCCCCGACTTCGTCCTGCCGCAGTTCCGCCTCACGGACGAGCCGCCCGCCGCGCCCCTCTGGCGATTCCCGGGCTGAGCGCCGCCCGGAAGGCCGCCGCCGGAGAGCCGATCGCGATGCGCGACCAGGTCGTGCTGGTGACGGGGGGCACGGGGGCGCTCGGCGCCGCGGTCACGCTGGCCGCCCTCGAGGCGGGCGCGACGGCGGTGGTGACCTACCGCGACGCGCGAGAGCGGGACACCCTGGCTGCCCGTGCTCCGATCGCGGATCGCGGGCGCCTCCACGCGGTCCAGGCCGACGTCACCGACGGCGAGAGCGTGCGCCGGCTGTTCGACGAGGTGACGGCGCGCCACCGGCGGCTGGACGTCCTGGTCAACACCGTCGGCGGCTTCGCCGGAGGAGCCCTGCTCGCCACCGATGAGCGCGCGTGGGACGGCATGCTGACCCTGAACCTCAAGAGCGCCTACCTCTGCTGCCGCGCGGCACTACCCGCGATGCTGGCCGCCGGCCGCGGCCGCATCGTCAACGTGGCATCCCGCTCCGTCGTGCCGCCGGCCGGCGGGTTCATCGCGTACACGGTGTCCAAGGCGGGCGTGATCGCGCTGACCCAGGCGCTCGCGCACGAAGTGCGTGGACGCGGCGTGACGGTCAACGCCGTGCTGCCCAGCACGATGGACACCGAGGCGAACCGCCGGGCCATGCCCGACGCCGACCGGACCGGCTGGGTGACGCCCGACTCGGTGGCACGGGCCATCATGTTCCTGGCCAGCGACGCGGCCGCCGACGTGACCGGAACGCTGCTGGCAGTCTGAGCCAAGGGGCGCGCATGAAGATCACCGACGTCACCCTGACGCTCTTCGCGTGGCCGGACATCCCGCCGACGACGTACGGCCGTCACACCGGCCGCTTCGCCGGCGACAGCCAGCTGGGGCTCCTCAGGCTCGTGACGAACGAGGGCGCCGAGGGGCACGCGTTCCTCGGCTCGTCGATGCGGGGCGCCCAGCTCGACGCCGTCTCCCTGATCGAAGTGCTGAAGCCCGTCGTCCTCGGCCAGGATCCCCTGGCACGCGAGCGGCTCTACCACGCCCTCTGGCAGCGCAGCCGCGCGACGACGGCGCGCGCCATCGGGGCCGTGGACGTGGCGCTCTGGGACCTCGCCGGCAAGGTCGCCGGGCTCCCGGTCCACCGGCTGCTCGGCTCGTACCGGGACCGCGTACGCGCGTACGCCAGCTCGGCCGTGCTCGCCTCGCCGGAGGCCTACGCGGCGGAGGCGGCGCGCTTCAAGGCCGAGGGCTGGACCGCGTACAAGATCCACCCCCCCACGGATCCCGAGACGGACATCGCGGTCTGCCGGGCGGTCCGCCGGGCGGTCGGGGACGGGTTCACGGTGATGCTCGACGGCAGCTGGGCCTACGACTACCCGGCGGCACTCCGGGTCGGCGAGGCCATCGAGGCGCTCGGGTACCACTGGTACGAGGACCCGCTCGCCGACGACGACCTCTACAGCTACGTCAAGCTCAAGCAGCACCTCCGCATCCCCATACTGGCCACCGAGTACTCACCGGGCGGATTCACCGCCTACGCCCCGTGGCTGCTCGCGCGCGCGACCGACTTCCTGCGCGGCGACGTGGCGGTCAAGGGTGGGCTCACGGCGTGCTTCAAGGCCGCCCACCTCGCCGAGGCCTTCCACATGAACTACGAGGTGCACCACGGTGGCAACTCGCTCAACAACGTGGCGAACCTCCACCTGATCATGGCGATCCGGAACTGCGAGTTCTTCGAGGTGCTGTTGCCGGCGGGCGCCCAGAAGTACGGGCTGGTCGAGGACGTCGAGGTCGACCGGGAGGGCCTGGTCCATGCCCCGGCCGGGCCCGGGCTCGGGGCCCGGATCGACTTCGAGCTGATCGAGCGCCGGAAGCTCGCGGTCCTGCGCTGAAGCCGTCGGCCGTGCTGGGAGCTGCGTCGCGCCGGTCGGCTAGCCACGGCTATTTGGTCGCTAAGGGCACGATGCTTTTAGCGATGACCATAGCCTGAATTCCTGAAATAATTCGAGCACTCCTCTGGGGTGAAGACGTTGAGGAGACCGCCAATGGCGGCACAGACGGTCTCGACAGTGCGCGCTGCGGCCTTGCGCAGGAGATGCTTGAGCTTGGCGAAGACCTGCTCGATCGGAGTGAGGTCGGGCGAGTATTTGGACAGGAAGAAGAGCTTAGCCCCGGCGGCGCGGATCGCCCGGCGGACGGCCTTGCCTCGGTGACTGCCAAGATTGTCGATGATGACGATGTCGCCGGGGCGGAGTGTCGGGGTGAGAACCTTCTCGACATAGGTAAGGAAGCGCTCGCCGTTGTCCGCAGCCCGCTCCGTATCACCCTCGCCGGTGGCGGCACGGATCTCGCTTCCTACTATCGTCAGCACGCCGGCTTCCTGATCGCTGCTGCCATCAGCAGATACGTCTATGTGAGTCTGACTAGATCGCTCACTCCAGGCATACAGCTGAAGCATTCGGAGATCGAACATGTGGAGACCGTAGAGGAGGTTCGGCATCCCATCATCCGCGAGGCGCTGCGCCTCTTCGATCTCGAGTCACCCCACCTTGAGATCACGACATGTTCTGACGTCCCACCGGGCACCGGGCTCGGATCATCGGGCAGTTTCACGACTGCGCTTCTGTTCGCCCTGCACGCCCATTTCGGCCCCAATGTTGATCGAGTGGAATTGGCCGAGGAGGCGTGTCACGTGGAAATTGACGTTCTTGGCAGTCCAATCGGCAAGCAGGATCCATATATAGCAGCCTTCGGTGATGTGACCTGCTTTGCTTTTGGAAGAGATGACATCGTCACTGCCGAGCCGCTGGCCATCGATGATGAGGTCCGATCGACGCTTGAGGAAAGCATTCTCCTCTTTTACACGGGCCAATCACGCTCAGCGACAAGCATCCTCGAGGGCCAAGATGCTCGGCTGAGGGGCCAAGATCGCGAATTGATCGAGAGTTTTCACTACGAAAAGGAGAACGCGTTCCGGTCGAGAGAGATGCTTGAGAAGGGCGATCTGACAGCCTACGGCCGGCTCGTTCATGAGCACTGGGAGAGAAAACGCAAGCGCTCAAGTGCTATTTCGAGTCCGAAGTTCGACCGCTGGTACGAAATCGGCTTGCAGAACGGTGCCGCCGGCGGGAAGCTTATGGGCGCGGGCGGCGGCGGTTTTTTCATGTTTTGTGCCGAGGACAAGGCGAGGCTCCGGAATGCCATGCGCGAGGAGGGGCTCATCGAGGTGGCCTTCCAGTTCGACAGGTTCGGCACCCGTCTAGTCTCGCAACCGTGAGTCAAGCATCGCCCGCTACTCTGTCGATTTACCTCGAACTGGGCGGGGCAACACAAGTATTTACTCGTGTCAGCTTGCCGTCGGCATGCCCGCACGATCAGCTCCAACTCGTGGAGCGTACAACCGACTATCCTTTTGTTTGGATTGTCGCAGAGGGTTAGTCTCCTTTCGAACTAACACACTGATGAAGAAAATACGCAAAGCTGTCTTCCCTGTCGCAGGCTTGGGCACTCGTTTGCTGCCAGCTACGAAAGTAATACCAAAAGAAATGCTGGCGATTATTGATAGACCGTTGATTCAGTATGCGGTTGAAGAGGCCCAAGCGGCAGGCATTGAACAATTCTTATTCATCACCGGACGTGGAAAGCGTCTGATCAAGGATTACTTCAGCGCCGAACCAACGCACAACGATCGACTCCGCGCACGAGCGCTTGCCGAGTTGAATTTGGCCAACCCGAAGGCGGGCACCACGATGTTTGCGCGGCAGCAATCGCCGCGAGGGTTGGGCCACGCCGTCTGGTGCGCCCGAGATCTTATTGGTGATGAACCCTTTGCCGTTCTGCTCGTCGACCGCGTCACGAGGGGAGAGCCGGGCTGTTTGAGCCAGATTGTAGAGACCTTTTACGCAACCGGCGGAAACGTCGTCAGTATCGAGGAATGCACTCGTGACGAATCGAGCAAGTATGGCATCGTGGCGCCCGGTGAGAAGATCTCAAATGACATCTTCCGCATTATCACTGTTGTGGAGAAGCCGCTACCCGAGGCAGCACCATCGAACTCTTTCATAAGCGGTCGGTACGTCCTCCAGCCAGAGATATTCAAGCATCTTTCGAGACACGACGTGGGAGTCGGTGGCGAGATCCAATTAACCGACGCACTCGTTCGCCTCGCTGGCGCGCAGCCGCTCTTCGGCCATCGCTTCCGTGGTCGATCCTTTGATTGCGGCTCCAAGGAGGGGCTCATCGCCGCGAATGTCGCTTTCGCTTTGGATAGTGCCGAGCTTGCTCCAGTAGTTCTTCGCGAGATCGAGTCTTTTCGACTAAGACCTCACTCCGAGAATCTGTCGACGCCCAACAATGCGGCCAACGGCGTGCCGGGGAAGGTCGGTGGGTAGGTCACCTTCCAGGACAATTTGTGAACAGCGACGCGCCTCTCTCGAACAATTGCGAAAAGGTCGTCGGTATTTGATGTCGCGAGCGCTCTATGTTGAATAGCATGCGGTCCATCTGCGCTGACCTGCGGTGTATTCAACCAAATCGCCTCGAGATCCTGGTCGCGCGCGCAGAGTTGCCGAAAGAGATCGTGCTGCCAAAATGACCCGTGCGGTTTCTGCCTTTCGCTCCAATAGGACCGAGTGAGGTCGGACCATCTCAGCACTATCGGGTGCTCCTTTTCGGCAGCTAGAAACCAATTGGAGAGTGGCCGGTCACCGCCCGGGCGAGCAAATGCAAAGAAGCCAGTCTGCATTAGCGGCAGCAGCCAATGATCCAGAGAAACAGCGCAGAAGGTCGTGGCGTCTACCCACACGCCGCCGAAATCAGCCAATAACTGCAGGCGTAACATGTCGGCGATCCAACGAAGTTCGAGCGTTTTCCCTTCGATCGATGAAGATAAGTCCACATATGCCCGTGCCAGTTGAGAGTCGAGTTCAACAATGTGCCATCCAGGGTTCATTGCTATCCAAGAAGACTTGCAAACTCTTGTTATTGGAGGCGCTACATCCCAGCCCTGATGCCAATAAATCCAAATACGCTTTGGAATCTGTCTTGGGACCAACTCCGGTAGTGTTCCTTGGGTGGAGGACATCGTTCTGCTTCAAACCTTCTATCTCTACGCGGTGTCCGGCGAAGTATAACAGAGAGACGCAGCAAAAAAGGCGGCGGCGAAGACGAGCTTTGCCGATGTCGCGCTGCGCCCAGCGAAGCCCCCACCGGGTGCTGGCCAGGAGGAGCGCGGCGGCCGCGCCATAAGGGCGCCAGCCCCATCTCGCGGAAGAGGCCAAGCACCCCCACCGCGGTTAGACCGAGGAACAACCCCCCAGCGCCACCTGACTCGCCGGAATGTCATTCGTGAGGGCGGCGACCACGATGGACAAATACGTGTAGAGGGGCGACGTCAGGGCATTGACGCGCTCGCCGGGGTTGTAGACAAGCCCGTGGCCCTCGAGGAGATCCCTACCGCACGGCGCCGCGGCGCCGCCACCAGCCCTGGACGAGGCCGTCGACGACCTCGGCCAGCTGGGCGAGGGTCCGGCACTCGCGCACCAGGTCGCAGTGGGGCGCGTAGAGCGGCATCACGGAGTCGCCGACCCCCCATCCCCACTGCCCCTCGGGGTTCAGCCAGATGATCCCCTTGACCCGCTCGCGCATGAGGCGGAGCGCCCAGGCCTGGGGGTCGTTGTAGTTGTTCCGCGCGTCTCCCAGGATCAGGAGCGTCGTCTTCCGGTCGAGCCGCTCGAGGGACTCCCGGCAGAACCGCGCGAACGCGTAGCCGAAGTCCGACCGGCTGTGGTAGTCGATCGGCGCGTGGCCGAGCGCATGCTCGACGGCCCGCTCCACCGGAAGCGTCCGGAAGGACTCGGACACCTCGGCGATCTCGGAGACGAAGGCGAAGCTCTGCACCTTGGAGAAGCACTCCTGCAGGTTCCAGACGAGCTGGAGCATGAACCGCGAGGCGTTCCGCACGGAGTCGGAGACGTCGCAGAGCGTCACCAGGCGCGGCTTCTCGCGGTGCCGGCGGCGCCAGCGGAGCTCGATCGGCACCCCGCCGTACGGGAGGCTGGCGCGGAGCGTGCGGTGCATGTCGAGCTTGCCCTGCCGCTCCCGGCGCTGGCGTAGCGCCAGGGCCTCCTTGATCCGCCGGGCGAGCCGGGCGACGACCGCCTGCATCTGGGCGACCTCGTCGGCCGACAGCGTGAACAAGGGCTTCTCGGACAGGAGCTCCCGCCGGAGGCGATCCGCCTGGCCGTGGCCCCGCCGGGCCAGCTCCCGCTCGACGTGCTGGCGGATCAGCCGCCGGAACGCCTCGAGCCGGAGCTCCATGTACGTGCGCAGCCGGGCGAGCGCGCCCGGGTCCATGCCCTGCGCCTCCGCCGCGCGGAGGAGGGCTTCCAGGTCCGCCTCGATCTGCTCCCACGGAAACTGGTCCCAGATCCGGCGGGTGAAGTAGCCGACCTGGAGGAAGTAGAAGAGGCGCTCGAGCCCAACCCCTCGCCCACCCTGCCGCACCGCGAGCTCGAGCGACGAGGCATCCGAGAGCAGCAGCATCTCCGCGAGGGGATCGACGTCGAGGTCCTCCTGCTGCTGGAGCAGCTGCTCCAGCAGGGCCCGCGCCCACGGGTCCTCGCGGCCGAGCGACTTGGCCGCCTCCGCGCCGAGGCCCTTCAGGTCGAAGAAGTAGAGGTCGAAGATCCGCTCGAAGGCCGGCAGGTCGCGGGCCGCCTTGATCAGGGTCGCGGCGAGCGCGTGACGGAAGTCGGCGCGGTCCTGGAGTCCGACCGCCTCGGCCGCCTGGAGCGCGTCGAGCACCTCGGTCGTCGACACGCGGACCTCGGCCCGTCTCAGGTCGCCGATGAACTCCAGGATGCGCTCGTCCACTGCCGGGGCCTCGGCCGCGACTACGTGTCGGCCAGGACCTTGTCGAGGCTCGCCTTCACCCGCTCGAGGTCGCGCTCGTGCTTGACCACCAGCGTGAGGGTCGACTCGACGAGCGCGGCGTCGAGCCGGTCGGCGTTGAGGATCACCAGCGCCCGCGCCCAGTCGAGACTCTCCGAGATGGACGGGGCCTTCCGGAGCTCGAGCGCCCGGATCTTCTGGACCGCGCTCACGACCTGCCGGGCGAGCTGCTCCGACACCTCCGGCACCTTGAGCCGGATGATGGCCAGCTCCTCGCCGACGCTCGGGAAGTCGATGAAGAGGTGCAGGCACCGGCGCTTGAGCCCGTCGGTCAGCTCGCGCGCGTTGTTGGACGTCAGCACCACGAACGGGATGTGGCGGGCCTTGATCGTCCCCAGCTCCGGAACGGAGACCTGCCAGTCCGAGAGCACCTCGAGGAGGAATGCCTCGAACTCGACCTCCGCCTTGTCGATCTCGTCCACGAGGAGCACGGAGGGCTCTTCGGCCAGGATCGCGCCCAGGAGAGGGCGCGGCGAGAGGAACCGGCGCGAGAAGAAGGCGTCCTCCTGGCGCGCGATGCGGTCGACCGCGTCGGTCAGGGACGGCGCGTCGGCGATCAGCTCGCCGATCCGCTCGCGCAGCATCTGCGTGTACAGGAGCTGCTTCGCGTACTTCCACTCGTAGAGCGCCTTGGCCTCGTCCAGCCCCTCGTAGCACTGGAGCCGCACGAGCGGGCGGCCCGACGTCTCGGCCAGCACCTTGGCCAGCTCGGTCTTCCCCACCCCCGCCGGGCCCTCCACGAGGACCGGCCGGTTCATCCGGGTGGCGAGGTAGACGACGGTGGCGATGCGGCGGCTGGCGATGTAGCGGCTCGCGCGGAACCGCTCCTGGACCTCCTCGACGGACGCGAACATTCGTCTCTCCCTCGCTTGACGGCTCTCGACTCGGCGGCGCACCCGGCTGCCGGGGCGCCGGGCGGGGCTCGGTCAGACGCCTCGCGCCCGCCCGGCACGAGTCCACATGATACCGCACTGCCGCGGCGGGCTTTGATCGCGGCTGGCTGCGCCGGCAGGACCGGGAAGGCGGTCGGCCGGGCCCAGGCGACTGCTCAGTCCCGCGGCTCGGGCAGGCAGAGCGCGACGACGAGCCCGGCGAGCGGCAGCACCGCCACCAGGTGGAGCGCGGCGAAGAGCCCCCAGTGGTCGGCGATCCAGCCGAGCAGCGTGACGCCGAGGCCGCCAGTCCCGATGGCCAGCCCCACGATCAGCCCCGCCGCCATGCCGAGGTGCCGCGGCAGGTAGGCCTGGCCGAGCGCGACGGTGACCGAGAAGGACGACACCAGGACGAAGCCGGTCACCGCCAAGACGGCCGCCGCCAGCCAGCCGCCCGGCCGCCACAGGAAGAGGGCGATGAGCGGGGTCGAGACGACGAAGCTCGCGACGAGGTAGCGACGCGGCCCCCAGCGGTCGGCGACCGGGCCGCCCACGAGCGTGCCCACCGCCCCCGCGCCGAGAAACAGGAAGAGGAGCGGGCCCACCACGCGCGGGTCCTGGCCGAGCGCATCGACGTACAGGAAGGGGACGAAGGTCACGAGCCCGAGCTGCGTCCACGACCGCACGGTCACGACCCCGATCAGGAGCGCCATCGCCCCGCGCATGTCGCGGCCGCCCGCTCGCGCCGTACGGGCCGCCGTGCCCTGACCCGGCGCCGCGATGAGCGTCGGGAGGACCGTCGCGATCAGCGCCGCGACGAGCAGGCCCGGCCCGAGGAGACCGAGGGTGCCCGGCAGGCCGAAGCGGGGCACCAGGAAGGTGACCGCCGGGGGCCCGAGGGCGATCCCGATGTTTCCGCCGATCGAGAAGAGCGAGAGCCCGGTGGCCTTGCGATCGCCGGCCAC
Organism: uncultured Candidatus Rokubacteria bacterium; assembly: GCA_963812945.1. GTDB lineage: Bacteria > Methylomirabilota > Methylomirabilia > Rokubacteriales > DASRDR01 > DASRDR01. Next base: position 3,579,046 of record CAWEXD010000008.1, read on the forward strand.
CTGGTTCGCCGTCCGGTAGCCCTCCGGATGGTACGCGGCGACGCCGAGGCCCGACACGAGAACCAGCGCGAGCAGGACCCAGTACGAGGACGCGAGGCCGGCCAGCGCGACTCCCGTGGACGCCAGCACCACCGACCACGGGAGGAGCCACCGGCGGGGCGCGCGATCCGCGAGGTAGCCGAAGACCGGCTGGGCGAGCGACGAGGTCAGGCTCGAGACGAGCAGGATCGCGCCCGAGGCGGCGTACGACAGCCCGAAGAACCCCTTCAGGAACGGGAGAAGCGGCGCCAGCGCGCCCTGGTTCATGTCGACCACGAGGTGTCCGAGGGCCAGGAGGCCCAGCACCCGCGTGTTCGGACGCACGGCTTGCGCCGCCATCCCGCTCGCCGGCAGCGTCTCGGCCAGGTCGGGCGCGCGACGCTCGGCGGGCGGCCGTCGATTCACGCACGTCATCGTAGCACCCGAGGTCGCCGGGCGCTTGTGAGCGCTCGGGGCGCACGTTACGCTCGATGTCGATGAACGACACTTCCGACGCAGCGCGGCGCTATCACCGTCGGCAGTTCGCGCTGGCCCTCGCCGATCTCGCGGTCGGCGGGGCCATGCTGGCGTGGTGGAGCGGGAGCGGAGCAGCCGTACGCCTGGTCGCCTTCCTGGAGACGCACCTCCAGTCGCCGGCCGCGCTCGTCGCGGCCATGGTGCTGGTCATCGGCGCCGCCCAGGTGTTGCTGACGTTCCCGCTCGATCTCCTGGCGGGCTTCGTCCTCCCGCGACGCGCGGGCTTGCTGGCCCAAGGCATCGGCGGCTGGCTCGCCGACCGCGTGAAGGGGGTCGCGATCGGCGGTGTTCTCGGGCTCCTCACGGTCGAGATCGTGTACGCGCTCCTGCGCGTCGACCCGGATTGGTGGTGGCTCTGGGCCGCCGCCGTCCTGGCGGCGGGGACGGTCCTGCTGGCAGCCGTGGTCCCGATCTGGCTGGTGCCGCTCTTCTATCGCTTGACGCCCCTCCAGGACCCCGCGCTCCGCGGCCGGATCCTCGACCTGGCCGGACGGATGAACGTGCGGGCCGCGGAAGTCGCCGTCGCCGACTTCTCGCGCAAGGGGCGCGTCGCGAACGCCGCCGTCGTCGGCCTCGGCCGGACCCGCCGGATCCTGGTCAGCGACACGCTGGTGAGTGGCTTCCCGCCGGAGGAGGTGGAGGTGGTCCTCGCCCACGAGCTCGGCCACCACGCCAAGCGTCACATCGCCAAGGGCCTCCTCGTTCAGGGCGTCCTGATCCTCGCCGGGCTCTGGATCGCCGACCGGGCGTTTCGCGCGGGAGGGAGCCTGCTGGGCCTCTCGGGGCCGGCCGATCCCGCGGGCGTGCCGTTCCTCCTCCTGGTCCTCACCGCGCTCGGCTTTCTGGTCACGCCGATCGTCGCCGCGTGGTCGCGCCGGCTCGAGCGCGAGGCCGACCGGGTGGCGCTCGAGGTGACCCGGACGCCCGACGCGTTCGTCGCGGCCATGGAGCGCCTCGGCCAGCTCAACATGGCGGAGCGGCAGCCCGGCCGGCTGCGGGAGCTTCTGTTCGCCACACATCCGTCCCTCGAGGCGCGGATCGCCGCGGGGCGGGCGGCCGGCGCGGGGCTCGCCGGAACGCGCTGAGCGCCCCGCGCCTTGACACGCGCGCGCCGGGCGTGGGAGCCTGCGCCCGTACCTGACCGCGGCCGGCCGTGCCTCCGAGCCGTCGGGCCGCTTTCGGAGGCTCACATGCACGATCTCGATCAGCTCAAGACCCGTGTGACCGGTGCGGTCGACCAGCTCGCCGAGGACCTCTGGAGCCTCGCGCTCCGGATCCACGCCAATCCCGAGCTGGCCTTCAAGGAAGAGAAGGCGGCCGCCTGGCTGACCGACTTTCTCGAGCGCCGCGGATGCCGCGTGGAGCGCGGCGTCGGCGGCCTGCCCACCGCGTTCCGCGCGGAGGTTCCGGGCGCGGGGGACGGCCCCACGATCGCCGTGATGGCAGAGTACGACGCGCTCCCCGGAATCGGTCATGCCTGCGGCCACAACGTCATCGCGACGGCGGGGGCCGGGGCCGGCGCCGCCCTGGCCGTGGTCGCGGCGGCCCTCGCTCAGGCGCGCCTCCCGTATCGGGGCCGCGTCGTCGTCCTGGGCACGCCCGCCGAGGAGGGTGGCGCGGGCAAGGTCAAGCTCATGGAGGCGGGCGTGTTCCGCGACGTCGACGCCGCGATGATGATCCACCCGCGATGCGGGACCCAGGTGTGGCGGCCGACCCTCGGGCTGATGAAGGCCAAGGTCGAGTACTTCGGCACGGCGGCGCACGCGTCCTCCTGGCCGTGGCGCGGGGTCAATGCCCTGAACGCGGTGATCGGGCTGTTCAACGCGCTCGACGCGATGCGCCAGCAGATCCGCCCCGACGCCCGTGTCCACGGGGTGATCACGGTCGGGGGGCAGCAGCCGAACATCATCCCCGAGTACACCGCGGCCGACTTCTACCTGCGCTCGCTCGACAAGACCTACCTCCAGGAGCTGCGGCGCCGCTTCGAAGCCGCGGCCGCGGGCGCCGCCACCGCCACCGGCTGCCGCGTCGAGGTCACGATCGACCCGACGATCCACGACCCGCTGAAGCCGAACGTCGCGATGGCGAGCCTGTTCGAGAAGAACCTCGCGTGGATCGACTTCCCCGTCGACCCCGACGACGGCCAGGCCGGGTACGGGTCGACGGACGCCGGCAACGTGAGCCATGCGGTCCCCACGATCCACCCGTACGTCCGCACGGCGCCCGACGGCGTCCCCGGCCACTCGCGCGAGTTCGCCGAGCACAACGCGACGCCGCTCGCGCGCGCGGGCATGGTGGCCGCCGCCAAGGCGCTGGCCCTGACCGCCCTCGATCTCCTGGCCGAGCCGGCCGCGCTCCAGGCCGCGAAGGAGGAATTCCGCCGCCCGAGCTGAGGCACGGCGCGGGCGGCCGATGCCCATGGAGCGGCTCGACGGCAACGCCCTCAGGCAGGAGCAGGCGCGGACCCTGGGCGCTCCCCGGATGCGCTACAGCTTCCTGGCGCGCGCGCTCTTCGTCGGGATGGACCTCTTCTACGGGCGCCGCCGGACACTCTCGAAGTTCAAGGTGCTCGAGCTGATCGCGCGGGTGCCGTACCAAGCGTGGGAGCAGGTGGCCTACGTGGCGATGACGCACACCGCGCACGATCCCGGGTTCGCCCGGCGGATCTTCGATCGCGTGCGGCAGAGCCGGCACCAGCAGGACAACGAGCAGTGGCACCTGCTGATCCTTCAGGAGCTGATCGGGGCCCGGGGCATCCGCGAGGGAGCCATCCGGTACTGGCTGATCCCCCAGCTGGTCGCGTTCGTGTACTACCAGATCGTGTGGCTGCTCTACGTCGTGCGGCCCGCGTCAGCGTACCGTCTGAACGCCGAGTTCGAGGACCATGCCGAGCACGAGTACATGGAGTTCGTGCGCGATCACCCCGCGATGGAGCAGGAGCGGTTCGAGAGCCTCGTGAGCCAGGACTACGGGCAGTTCGCGTCCCTCGCGGATCTCTTCCGCCAGATCGGGTACGACGAGCGAGTGCACAAGGAGGAATCGCTCGCCTGGCTCGCGGCGCCGCGGTTCACCTGACGCGCGGCGGGCCTACGCGCGGTCCCCGGGCCCGGTCTCCGAGAGCGCGCGGCGGCGGGCGTCGGTCCGCCGCTCGGCCTCGAGCCGCTCCAGCTCGACCGCCGAGTGGTCGACGAAGCGCATGGCTTCGGCGAGCGCCGTGTGGCCTGCCCGCTCGGCAATGAGCCGGTGCATGGCCTGGCAGACGCGCCGGTACGCGGGGTGCCCCTGGGGCGCCGTCCGGAGCTCCAGGACATGCATCGCTTCGCGGGCGTTCATCTCCATGTAGAAGCGGATCCGGTACGCCATGCACACCGCGTAGGGCGCCACCGGGGCGAGACCCGCGTCCGAGACGGCGTCGTGGAGCGCGGCTGACGCCTCCATGACGCGCCGCCAGTCGGCGCCGCCCCCGGCCTCCTCGACGGCCTCGGGCATCGCGTAGCCGTGCCGGGGGCCGAGCGGCTGCCACTCGAGCGAGAGCAGGCGGTGGCGCTGGAGGTCGCGGAACGCCCCGTAGTCCGTGAGCACGTCGAACCGGTAGCTCGTGCGCTCGAAGGCGCGCCCGGGCTTGTGCCGCCGGTTGCGGCGCTCCCCGGCGTACGCGCGGAGCAGGGCCGCCCGCTCCTCGGCGGTCATCCGGCGCGCGCGGGCGAGGAGCTGGTCGTCCGGCAGACCCGAGGCGGCGTAGAGAACCGCCGCCACGACCTTGACCTCGCCCTCGGGATCGAAGTCCGAGAGCACCACCTCGGGCCTCGGCTCGGGCGCGGCGTCGCCGAGCACGCTCGCGGCGGCGGCGAGGGTGGCCTCGCGCGTGGCGGCGAGGTAGGCGGACCAGGCGCCGCCCCGATCGGGCGCGTCGACCCGCTTGAGGAAGGCCGGGATCACCTTCCGCAGCTCCGTCAGCATGAGGTCCGCGCAGGCGCGGGCCTCCAGGAGGGGCGACGCGCGGAGCCGAAGGAGGAGCGCCTCGTACGCCTGGCCCGTCCCGTAGAGGCCCACGTTCGACCGCGTCGCGGCCGGGAGGAGCCCGCGGAGGGTGTCGAGCGCCTTCGCGCGGATCGTGTTGCGGTAGACGACGTCGGAGTCTCCGGGCTGGCGCGGATGACGCTGCCGGAAGTGCTCCTGCATCGGCTCGAGCCAGCGGGCGTAGGTCTCGAACATGAGGTCGAGCGTCGGTTCGAACTCGTCCTCCACCGGGGTCCCGCGCACCTCCGCCGGCACGTGATAGCGCCAGCGTCCTCCGGGACGGTCGGAATAGGGGACGTAGCGCGTCGACTGCTCGAGATAGGCCATCAGGCGGCCCCACTCGAGGAGCTTCGTGAGCACGTTGGAGACGCCCTCGCACGCGAGGTGCACACCGCCCAGCTGGGCCACGGAATCGTCCCCGTACTCGCTGAAGACGCGCTCGTAGAGGCTCTCCGCCCGCGCGACGCCGACGGCCCCGGCGGTCGCGGCGCCCTGCCCCTCCGCCCCGGTCCCGGCAAACTCGTCGAGGAAGAGGCGGCGCACGGACTTGGCCGAGCGGGAATAGCGCGCGAAGAGCGCGCCCTTGACGACCTCGGGGAGGTTCACCAGCGCGAAGACGGGGCCCTCAACGGTCGTGAAATGCGGGGCGAGGCGCGCCGCCTCCGCCTCGGTGAACGACTCCGTCACGCCGATGCTCAGTGCTCTAGCCTCGCCCGGATGGGGTGGATCGGACGGCCTTCGGCCTGAGGCGGCTCGGGGCGGCCTGTGGGCTCACGCCGCTATCCTAGCAGGGCGCGCAGCAGGGCGGCCAGGAGGACGCCCCCGGCGACCGCCACCAGGAGGTGGCCCGTGCGCCGGGCGAGGACGGCGACGACCGCGGCCGCCGGCAGATCGGTCATCCAGCCCGGCGCGCCGCCCCCCGGCGCGAGGAGCACCAGCGGCAGCGCCAGGGCCGTGAGCAGCGCGATCGGAAGCGCGGCGAAGTACCGCTCGAGCCATCCCGGAAGGCGCCGCCCCGCCAGCGCGAGCAGCAGCGGCGCGCGCGTCAGGTAGGTGACCACCCCCATGGCGGCGAACGTGAGGAGGAGGCCGGGCCTCATCGCGGCGGCTCCGCCGTCGGGGCGCCGGCGCTTCTGGCGGGGTCCCGCGGCGCGAGCCAGACCCCCAGCACCGAAGCGCCGAGCCCGGCCACCGCGATGTGCCACGTGCCGCCCACCGTCCCCTTGACGGCGAGCGCGACGCCCGCCGCGACGACCGCAACCGCCCACTGCCAGGGCGCGTGGACCGTCCGCGCGAGGATGGCGATGAACACCGCAGGGAACACGAAGTCGAGCCCATACCGATGCGGATCGGGAATCCGGCCGCCCAGGATCCCCCCGAGGGCGGCGCCGGTGTACCAGGCGACGAAGGTCGCGGCCGCCGTACCGGCAAAGTACGCCGGGTGGGCAGGCTGGCGCGCGTAGCGCGCCATCGTGAGGGCGTACGACTCGTCGCTGATCCCGTGCGCGAGCAGCGCCAGGCGTCCGCGGGAGAGGTGGGCGAAGTAGGGCGCCAGGCTCGCGGCCATGAGGTAGTGGCGGAGGTTCACGATGTAGGTCGTCACCACGAGGAGCCATGCGGGTGCCCCCGCCTGGATCATGGGCAGCGCGACGAACTGCGCCGTGCCCGCGCTGACGAGGAGGCTCATGGCCACGAGCTCGCCGAGCGACAGACCCGCCTGGCGAGCGAGGCCACCCCACACGATGCCGTAGGCCACGATGCTGGGAACGACGGTCGTCAGGCTGTCCCGGAACCCGGCCCACGCCTCGGCGCGCGGACTGAGCAGGCTCACGGCCCTCTTCGATGCGTCAGACCTCAGCGGATGCCTCCCCTCGACCGCCACGACATGGAGCGCCTGGCGCGCACACCACATCGCCAGCACAGGGATGATATGCCGCGATCGCGGGCGCTCCGCAACCGCTCCACGCCGCGTCGCACGCGGCGGGAACGGCGGGTGCGGTCGAGGCGGGATGGCTCCGCCCGCGGCGGAGACGGCTCCGGGGCCGGCGGCCGGCCCCAGAGCTCGGTAGTCGAGGGGCTAGACGATCGCGATCGGGCGGCCCGGGGAGCCCGTGCCCCCCTTGATCCGCATCGGCGCGAACACGTAGACGAACTCGTAGACGCGGTCCTTCCCCAGCTCGGAGAGATCCATGTTCTCGTGGAGGAAGATCCCGTTCTTGGTGATGAGCTCCTGGTGGCAGGTGAACGGCCGGTTGGCGTTGTCCCCGGGGACCGCCTCGACCGGCCACGTGTCCGCCCCGGCCACGCAGAGCTGCTTCTGGGCGATCCACTTCGCGGTGTCGAGATTGATGCCGGGGCAGCCCTCGTTGTACTTCGCGTTGTCCTTGATCCAGAACTGCTCGGACCAGCCGGTGCGGAAGAAGATCGCGTCGCCGGGATTGAAGCTCCCCTCCGAGATGTTCTGCTTCTGGAGGGCCGCCAGGAGGTCGGCCGGCTTGATCGGCTCGTTCAGGTTCATGTTGCGGCCCAGGTGCGCCACCATGTCGACGAGCACGCCCCGCGTGAAGATCGGCTTGACCTTCTCGATCCCGAGCTTCGTCAAGCCGTTCATGTTGTACATCTCGATCTCGCTGACCCCGTTGTACCACCGGGTTTCGCTGAGATCGCCGCGCTTGCCGACCTCGCAGCCGATGTGGCCCAGGCCGTCGAACTGGGTACCGGTCTGGCCGAGCTCGGTCGCGACGAAGTCGTCGTGGTACATGAGCTTGTTCTCGCCGAAGGGCGTGTCGGCGTTCGCCGGGCTTCCCAGGATCCTGAGAGCCCACACGCGCGCCCCGAACGCGGGCTGCTCGCTCTGGTAGGGCCGGCCCATCTCGTAGATCTTGCCCGTCTTGATGAGCTTCGCTACCTCCAGCACCTTCGCGGGCGTGATCCAGTTGGACGCGCCGGCCTCGTCCTGGGCGCCCCACCGCGAGGGCCACCACTTCGGCCCGATCGGCGTGTCGCCGGTCGCCTGGGCCTGTGCGACTTGCGTCTGGGCGAGCATGCCGCCCGCCGCCATGCCAGCGGTCACGCCCGTCACCAGGCCGCTGTGGAGGAAATCCCGGCGGGATACCTCCCCCGGTCCCTCCGCGGCGGGGGCAGCTTCGGGCTCGGTCTTCGGCTCGGCCGTAGGGCGATTGTAGAACTGATCCAGCCAGCCTGCCTTCATCGGATGCCTCCCTTGGGTGTGAGTGTCAGTTGTTGCGAACGTCTCGGGCGGCCCGCGAACTAGCCCGGGTGGGCGACCGGCGGCGCGACGCGCTCCACAGGTAGGCGATCGAGACCGAGGAAGCCTTGGCCCGACGCGGGGACACGGGGCGCACCTCCTAGTCTGCTGCGGCTCTTCAACCGTAGTCAGGCGCCCAACCGGTGTCAAGGCAGCGCCGGTCCCAGGGCACCTGAGGTGTCGTTGACACTGCTCCCGCCGCTCGGCTAGAGTGAGCGCCGTTCTTCACCCCTCACACCAGGAGGCTGCGATGCGACTCCGTGCTGCGACCTTCACGAGCGTGGTCGTGCTGGCCCTCTTCGTCGCGTCCTGCTCCGGCTTGAAGTTCGGGCGCGAGTTCCCGTCTCCCAAGCTCGACTCGATCATCAACGGGAGGACGGCGAAGGCCGATCTCGTGCGGATGTTCGGGGACCCGACCCAGGTCGGCGTCAAGGACGGCGATCAGACTTGGACGTGGTACTTCGCCAAGCAGGGGGGCAAGGAGGAGTTCGCCAAGCAACTGGACGTCACCCTCACCAACCAGGGAGTGGTGAAGTCCCATTCGTTCTCGTCGAGCTTCCCGGAGGACATGAAGGTCCGCTGACCGACCAGCATCGACATCCGGGGCGCGGGTTCGCCGACGTCTCGGTCGTCCCAGTTCTCCTCCTGGTCGTCCTGATCTGGGGTGGCAGCTACTCCGCGATCAAGGCGACCCAGCCGTTCTTCCCGCCGCTCGCGTTCGCCGCGTTCCGCTGCGCGGTCGCCGCCGCCGTGCTCGCGGCGGTGGCCTGGCCGGCCGGTGCGCTCCGGCCTGGGTTCCAGCCTCGCGACTGGGGTCTGGTCGCCCTGCTCGGGCTCATCGGCACGACGCTGTTCCACGTGCTGGTGGTGACCGGGGTTCACTACACCTCCCCCGCCCACGCTGCCATTCTGGTCGCGCTGAGCCCCTTGTTCGCGGTTCTCCTGGCCCGGCTCCTTCTGGGCGAGCGGCTGGGTGCGCGCCGCCTGGGAGGCATCGGCCTCGCGTTCGCCGGCGTCGTGGCCATCGTCACGCGCGGCGGAGGCGGGACCGCGTCGTGGATCGGTGATCTCCTGAGCCTCGGCGCAAGCCTCGCCTGGGCGCTCTACACGGTCTTCGGCAAGCCGCTCCTGACCCGGGCGACACCGCTGGCGGTCACGACATGGGCCGGGATCCTCGGCGCGATCCCGCTCCTCCCGTTCGGCCTGCCCGGGCTCGCGGAGGTCCGGTGGGGCGAGCTGTCGATGCAGCGCTGGCTGCTCATCGCCTACCTGTCCGCCGGGACGATCGCCCTGGCGAATCTCCTCTGGTACTGGGCGCTCGCCCGCTGGACCACCGTGCGCGTCGTGGCCTTCTCGAACCTGATCCCGCTCGTGGCGACGGCCATCGCCATCGTGGCGGGCCAGGAAGCCTTGTCGCCGGCGCTCGGCCTGGGCGCCCTCGCCGTCCTCTTCGGCGTCGTGGTCGCGCAGCGAGCCTGATCACCGCCCGGCTCCGGGGGCCGACGCGAGCGTCAGCGGAAGTAGGGCTCCACGCGGAGGAAGATCTCGTAGGCGAGCCGGACGTCGCCCAGACAGTACGCCTCGATCTCGTCGACCCGGCCCGCGCGCCAGAGCCCGAGCACCTGGGACCCCTCCATCCCGGGCGGCCACTTCCGGAGCCCGAGGAGCTCGGCGACGATGTCGAGCCGCACGGCGTCGGACCGCTCCCAGTTCGAGAGGACCCGCATCACGTCGAAATGCCTGTCGGGGGCGTACGGCCGGAGGGGGAGGCCCGCGCCGGCGCGCGGCGGCACGCCCACGTAGATCGAGCGGCGGATGAGATACGGGAGGTCGAAGGCCAGCCCGTTGTAGGTGACGAAGCGCCAGTCCCCTCCGCTCGGCACCGCCTCCCAGAACTCCTTCAGGATGCGGCGCTCGTCCTCGACGGCCCGCGCCGTCAGCGCCTTCGTCTCGAGCTCGCCGCGCCCGTCGTGGCCCATGCCGATGCAGATGACGTGGCCGAACTCCGGCCGGAGCGCCATGTGCCGCTCCACGTCCCGCCGCACCGCGGCGAACGCCTCGTCCTCCATCGCGGCCAGGAAGTCGTCCAGGCGCGGCTCGCCGCCCTCCGCGTCCCCGCGCCGCAGGACCCGCTCCCAGACGTACTCCTGGATCTTCCGGGGCTCCGCCCGGAGGTCGCGGGGAATCGTCTCGATGTCGAGGACGAAGTTCATGGCGCGCCCGGCCCGTGGACGACGACCCGGTTCTTCCCTTGCCGCTTGGCAGTGTACATGGCCTGGTCGGCCGCCCCGAGAGCCGCCTCCACGGACTCCGGGGCGCGCTCGAAGGCGACGGCGCCGACGCTCGCGGTCACGCGGGGCACCCCCGGGGGGAACGGTACCCGGCCGATGAGGTCCACGAGCTTCAGCGCGTAGCGCGGGACCGTCAGGCTCGAGGCCTCGGGCAGGATGACCGCGAACTCGTCGCCGCCGAGCCGCGCGGGAACGTCGGTGGCGCGGCAGTTCTCGTGGATCACGCGGCCGACCGCCTGGAGGAGCCGGTCACCGGCCTCGTGCCCGGCCGTGTCGTTCACCGCCTTGAAGCCGTCGAGATCCACGACCAGGAGGCCGAACGGGCGGCCGTATCGCCGGCAGCGGTAGATCTCACGCTCGAGCGCCTCGTGGAGGTAGCGCGAGTTCCAGAGCCGCGTGAGCCGATCCCGCCGGGCCGAGTCGCGCTCGCGGAGAAGCGAGAGCGCGAGGGCATCCTCGGTCCTGAGAACCCGCCGGACGGCGGCCTGACACGCGGCGACCGTCACGGCCACGCAGGCGAGCGCCACGAACCGCACCCCGGCGTGCCAGGCCAAGTCTCCCGGCCGGGCGCCCCAGCCCGTCTCGGTCGTCACCAGCTGGGCGGCGCTCCACCCGGCCGTCGCCAGGCCGACGGTCGCCCATCGACCGGCAGGCCCGAGCTTCCAACTCGCGACGGCGACGATGCCCACGTGGATGAGCGCCAGGGCGACGTCGGCGGCCGCCCGGCGGTCGAGCGTGAGAACCACGCACGCCCCGGCCACGAGGAGCCCGACCCCCAGCCGGCCGGCAAGGGTCGAGAGCCGCGTCACGCCCGCGTCGGCGGCATCCTCCCGCGACCGGGCCCTCTCGGAGGCCGGTCTCCGCCGAAGCCGGCCGAGCCGGCCCAGGAGACCTAGACCGGATACCAGCGGAGCTCCTCCGCCATCGCCACCGCCCCTCCGAAGCCGGTGCGGGCTGCCGCCACGTGGGACGCGAGTCTCCCGTGCACGGCGTATCCCACGTGAGCCAGGTAGAGACGCCGGACCCCGGCGGTCCGGGCCACCCGCCCAGCCTCGCGCGCGGTGGAGTGCCACTGGGTCGGATTCGGCCGGGCGAACGTCGCTTCGTGGATCAGCACCGTGGCGCCCCGCGCCAGCGCCTCGACCTCGGCACACGGGCGCGTGTCCGACGAGTAGACGAGGCTCCGGCCCCCCGCGTCGGCCCGGACCGCCAGGTTGGGCATCGGGCCGTGGGCATTCGGGGACGCCGTCACGACGAGGTCGGGCGTCTCCAGCACCCGGACGCCCAGGCGCGGCTCGACCGGGATCACCGGCACCGAGAGCCGGTCATCGGCGAGTCCGAACAGGTCGAGGAGGCGCCGGATCAGGTCCGCATGCTCGACGCGGCAATAGATGGGCAGCGGCGCCGTCCGGCCGAGGATCAAGAGGCACTGGACCAAGGCCGGAAGGCCGTAGACGTGGTCCGGGTGCGTGTGGGTCACCACGACGGCCGACAGTCTCACCGGATCGATCCCGATCCGGCGGAGCTTCTGGACCGGGCTCCCCCCGACGTCGACGAGGCACGTGGTGGCCCCCGCCCGGACCACGACGGCGGTGGTGTCGCGAGCCCCCGAGGGGACCGCGCCCGAGCTCCCGAGGCACGCGAACAGGAGCTCTCGGGACCGGGGGGGCCGCGGCGATTTCCCGCGTGCCGGCCCCGGGCGAACCCTCGCCCGGGCCCGCTGGAGCGCCCGACCGGGCCGGCTCGGTCCCATGTCCCGCGCCCGCCCCCGGATCGCGCTCAGGGGGCGCGGCGCCGCATCAAGATGGGGATCCCGATGGCGGCGACGGCGACCGCCACGACGCTGACGAGCTGCGCCACGCGCATCGACCCCAGCATGAGGCTGTCGGTCCGGAGCCCCTCGACCCAGAAGCGGCCGAGCGAATAGAGCCCGAGATAGGCCAGGAACAGGGCCCCCGGTGCGCGCTCGAGCCGCCGCCGGAGGACGAAATAGAGGAGGAGAAAGGCCGCGAGATTCCACAGCGACTCGTAGAGGAAGGTCGGGTGGAAGAACTGATTGTCCACGAAGGCCGGCGGGCGGCGAGGCTCGGAGATGAAGAGCTTCCACGGCAGGCCCGTCGGCCCCCCGAACGCCTCTTCGTTGAAGAAGTTGCCCCACCGCCCGATCGCCTGCCCGAGAAGGAGGGACGGCGCCACGATGTCGAGGTAGGTCAGGAGGGGCAAGCCCTTGGTCCAGACGTAGGCGCCGCCGGCGACGAGCCCCCCGATCAGCCCGCCGTGAATCGCGAGACCGCCCTCCCAGACGGCGAATATCCGCCACCACGGCTGGGTCTGGTAGTAGTCGAGGTTGAAGAGCACGTAGTAGAGGCGCGCCCCCACCAGGCCGCCGATCAGGGCGAGCTCGGCGGCCTTGAGGAGGTCGTCCGGGGACTCGCCCCGGCGCGCGGCCTCACGGGCCGCGAGCCAGAGCCCGAGCGCCATCGACGACGCGATCAGGATGCCGTACCACCGGATCGACACGGACAGGCCGCCCACGAACGGGAGGTCGGCGGGGAGGCGGAACGCGAGCGCAATCGGACCGGGGGAGCGGAACACGGCTCCCTATTACCCCACGGCGCTCAGGAGTGTCAAACGAAAAGCCCGATCGCGCACGCGGAAGCCCCCGGAAAATCGCAAATTTGTTGACACTGCTGCGAACCGCTGGGTATCATGCACAAAAGCTCGGGAGGTCTTGTTGCTGAGCACGCACTGGAAGGTTTCGAGGGTCTGAGCGCCGTGTCCGGGGTTCCTGCTCTTGGCAGTTTCGGCGAGATCCTTTCCGACGTCGGTCCTCTCGAGAAGATCGTCCTGTTCGTACTGTTCGTGCTGTCGGTGGTGTCATGGGCGATCATCCTCCACAAGGCGCTCCAGTTCAGGCTGATCACCGCCGAGAGCGGCCGGTTCCTCAGGACGTACCGGGAGTCGCGCCGGTTCTCGCTCGTCGCCTCCGGGGCCAAGCGACTTCGCCAGAGCCCGCTCGGCCGCATCTACCTCGGCGCGTACCAGGAGCTCTCGGCGGGCGGCGCGCCGCCCCCGGACGTGATGGACGGCCCCGCCGAGGCCGGCGAGGAGACCATCTCGGCGGAGCGGCTCGAGTCGGTGCAGCGGGCGATGCGGCGCGTGCACACAGGCGAGGTGGAGCGGATGGAGCGCTACCTCGCATTCCTGGCGACGACGGCCAGCGCCGGTCCCTTCATCGGCCTGCTCGGCACCGTCGTCGGCATCATGAACTCCTTCCAGGCGATTGGCGCGCAGGGATCGGCGAGCCTGGCCGTGGTCGCGCCGGGCATCTCCGGCGCGCTCGTCGCCACCGCGTTCGGCCTGGCCGCCGCGATACCGGCCGTCATCGGATACAACTACTTCGTCGGGCGGGTGCGCCACTGGGCGACCGAGATGGAGAATTTCGGGCTCGAGTTGGCCAACTTGGTCGAGCGCCGGCTCGTACGGAGCACGAAGCCCTTCTAGAATGGCGATCAAGGCCGACGCTGGCGGGGAGGGCGCCGGCACCCGGAGCACACTGGCCGAGATCAACGTCATCCCCCTTGTCGACGTCGTCCTCGTCCTCCTCCTCATCTTCATGCTGACGGCGCCCATGATGTACCGAGGCATCGACGTGAACCTGCCGCGGAGCGGCGGGAAGCCGACGGCGGTCGAGGAGCGGCTGGTGCTGACGATCACCAAGGACCGCATGCTCTACCTCAACGAGCGGCCGCTCCCGCTCGCGAACCTGGAAACGCGGCTGCGTGACCTCCTTCGCGAGCGCGCGGACCGCACGATCTTCATCAAGGCCGACAAGGACCTGGCCTACGGGCACGTCGTGGAGACCATGGACCGGGTGCGCCGGGCCGGGGTGGAACGCGTCGGCATGGTGACCGACCCCTTGCCGAGACGGGAGTAGAGGGTGTCCACGCCGGCCGTCTACCGGATGCCCCGTCGCTTCATCACCTTCCCCGACGACCCGCGCCCGTACGGGGTCCTGGCCGCCTCGTTCCTCGGTCACGTGCTCTGCTTCGCGGGGGCCCTTGCCCTGTCGGCGTTCCTCGGCAGCGGGGCCGACCAGTCGAAGGTCTACATCGTCAATCTGGTCCCGGCGACGCCGTCCCTGGGGAGCCCGGCGCCCGCGGCGCCGGCACCGGCCGCGCCGGCCGCGAAGGCGCCGGAAGCCTCGAAACCGGCGCCGCCCGCGCCCCCATCGCCCAAAGCCGAGGAGAAGGCGCCTCCCCGGCCGGCCAAGTCCGAGTCGCCGCCGCCGCGACCGCCCGAGCGCGTGGTCGAACCGCCGCCGCCACGAGCGCCCGAGGTTGCCGCGGCCCGGCCGAAGTCGCTCGAGCCCTCGGAGCTCGCCCTCCCCCGGCGCGTCGAGAAGGAGAACCCGGCGCTCAAGGCTCCGGATACCCGGGTGGAACGCAGCCTGCCGCCACCCCCGCCCATGGCCCCACCGGCCCCCGCGTCGCCCGTGGCGCCGCGGGAGACCGCCCGGCTGCCGGAGCCCCCGCGGATCGCCACGCCGCCCGCGGCGCCGGCGTCGCCGCCCGCGCCGTCAGCGCAGGTCGCCACCGCCCGGCCCGGCGTGGAGCCGATCCGGCTGGGGAAGCCCAACGCGCCGTCGACCTCGACGGGAAGCATCGCGGTCGACGCCAGCGACTTCCCGTTCACCTACTACCTCCGGCTCATCCAGTCGAAGATCGGCGAGCGGTGGTCGCCGCCGCGGGCCGCGGCGGGCGGAGGCGAGCGCGTGGTCGTGCTCTTCGAGATCCAGCGGGACGGGCAGATCCGCGAGCCCACGGTGGAGCGCACCTCGGGGAACTCCCTCTACGACCAGTCCGCCCTGCGCGCGGTCACCGAGGCGAGCCCGTTCCCGCCGCTGCCTCCCGAGTTCAAGGCCTCGTCGCTCCGCGTGCACTTCGGCTTCGAGTTCCAGCCGGGGCAGGGCTAGCCATGGCGCGCTGGCTTGGTCTGGTTGGCCTGACCCTCCTCGCGGTCGTGGCCGGGGTGCTGCCCGGCCCGGCACCCTCGCACTCCCAGGGGGTCGAGGTCTTCCTCAACGTGACGCAGGGCGGCTCGAAGAAGCTCGGCATCGCGATCGCGGAGTTCACGCGCCTCACCGCGGCGCCGGACGAGGGCAACTTCGCGCGGGGCGTCCCGGAGATCATCGGCAACGACCTCCGGTTCTCGGCGCTGTTCGCGGTGGCGAACATCCCGGCCCTTCCCGCGGCGGCCGACGGCATGCGACAGGAGTTCACGCGACTGCAGCAGGCCGGCGCCCACGCCGCGATGCACGGTCTCATGCGGATCGACGGCCAGCGGCTCACGACCGAGTTCCGCCTCTACGACCTGACGAGCCCGGATTTCCGGCTCATCGCGTCCAAGGTGTTCTGGGTGGAGCCGCTGGCCGACCACCGGCGGCTGGCGCATCGGATCGCCGACGAGGTCGTCCACCAGTTCACCGGCGAGCGGGGCATCGCCGAGACGAAGATCGCGTACGTCTCGCATGTGGGCACGAACAAAGAAATCGTGATGGTCGACTACGACGGGTTCAACCAGGCTCAGCTCACGAACCTCCGGAGCACGTCGCTCTCCCCGGCCTGGAGCCCGACCGATTCGTCGGTGGCGTTCACGTCGTTCTTCAGGGGCTACCCGTACGTCTTCCGGATCCATCCGTTCAATCCCCGGCGGCGGGGACAGGAGCCCGAGCTCATGTCCGCCTGGCCCGGGATCAACACCTCGCCGGCGTGGGCCCCCGATGGCCGCATGATCGCCCTCACCCTCTCCAAGGGGGGGAACCCGGACATCTACTCCCTGCGCGTGGGCACCTCGGACTTCCGGCAGCTCACCAACGCGCGCGGCATCGACACGGACCCGGCCTGGTCGCCCACGGGCCGGGAGATCGCGTTCACCTCCGACCGCTCGGGATCACCGCAGATCTGGGTGATGGACGCGGAGGGGACCAGTCCGCGGCGGATCACGTTCGGCGGGTCCTATGACACGCAGCCGCGGTGGTCGCCCCGCGGGGACACCATCATCTTCACCCGGCGGACGTCCGGCGGCTTCGACCTCTGGGCGATCAACCCGGACGGCTCCAACGCCCGGGCGTTGACCCAGAGCAACGGCGCCAACGAGGCAGCCTCCTGGGCGCCGAATGGCCGCCACCTCGTGTTCTCGTCCACACGCGCCGGTCGCGCCCAGCTCTACACGATGTTGGCCGACGGCACGGAGCAGCAGCCACTCACTCGAGACCGTGGTGAGGCGTCCAGCCCCACGTGGTCGCCGCGACCGCAGTGAGGCCCCGACGGAGCCCCCACCAGAGGAAGGAGCGTGGTATGACGCGGAGACCCTGGCAGACGACGTTCACCGTTCTCGCGCTGTTCGCCGCATCCGTGGTCCTGACGGGGTGTCCGAAGAAGCCGGCGCCCCAGGCCGGCACCGGGCCGGGCGGCGGCGCGGGCCCCACGGTATCGGGCGGCACCGGCTCAGGCGCGGGCGGGGCGGGAGCCCCGGGCAGTGGCGCCGGGGGCGGTGCCGGCACGATGGGTAGCGGACCCGGCACGGGCGGCAGCATAGCGGGTGGCGCGGGTGGCGCGGCCGGCACGGGCGCCGGCGGCGCGGGTGCAGCCGGAGCCGGTGGCGCCGGGGGCGCGGGCATGGCCGGCGCGACCGGCACGACCATCCCGTCGCTTCCATCTCCGAAGGAGTTCGTCGAGTCGGCGGCGCTTCGCGACGTCTTCTTCGATTTCGACCGGTACGACGTCCGGGGCGGTGACAAGGCCACGCTCGACGACAATGCCAAGTGGCTGAAGTCGAACCAGAGCGCGCTGCTCCTGATCGAGGGCCACGCCGACGAGCGCGGGACCAACGAGTACAACCTCGCGCTGGGCGAGCGCCGGGCCAAGGCGACGCGCGACTATCTCGTGTCGGTGGGGATCGAGGCCGGCCGAATCACGGTGATCAGCTACGGTGAGGAGCGGCCATCCTGCACCGACAAGGCCGAGCCCTGCTGGACGAAGAACCGGCGGGCTCACTTCCTCGTGAAGCAGTAGCCACCGAGTGGCGTCGTGGAGGCAGGGGGGCCGGCTGACCGCAGTCGCCGGAGTGATCACCCTCTTCGTCGGGTGCGCTCCGGAAGCCACCCCCCTCCTCCGCGAGGATCTGGACCAATTCCGGGCTGACCTCCGCCGGGTCGAGCAGGAAATCCAGACGAGCCGGTCCGCGCTCCTGACCGAGATCCAGGCAACCGACCGGCGGACGGCGCAGTCGCTGACCGAGCTCCAGCGAGGCGTGGCGCGCCTCGGGGCCCGCCTCGACGACCTGGGACGCGAAACGGGTCAGCTCCAGGGCCGGGTGGACGAGCTCCGCCGCCGGGTCGACACCCTCGCGCTCCAGTTCGACGCGGGGGGGACACCCAGCGGCGCCGGCGCCGGACCTTCGAGCCCGTCGGCGACCGTCGCCCAGCGGTCGCCCCCGCCGAGCACCCAGGCGAGCGACCTCTACCAGACCGCCTACATCGACTTCACCCGGGGAAACTACAACCTCGCGGTGGCAGCGTTCCGGGAGTACCTCCGGCTCCACCCGAACACCAGCCTCGCCGAGAACGCCCAGTACTGGATCGGCGAGTCGCACTTCAGCCTGGCTCGCGCCCACCAGGCGCGGGGCGAGGCGGACCGGGCCGTCCAGGAGCTCGAGCGCGCCATCCAGGAGTTCCGGAAGGTCGTCGTCGTCTATCCCCGGGGTGATCGGGTCCCCGCCGCGCTCTACAAGGAAGCCCTGGCCCTGGCCGAGCTCGGCCAGCTTCCGCTCGCCGAGGCCCGCCTCCAGTTCCTGATCGACCAGTTCCCGGCCCGGGAGGAGGCAGCCAAGGCGAAGGACGAGTTGGCGCGGATCCGAAAGCGCTGACTCGGGCGAGGACCGGAAGGGGGCCGCGGGCTCCGCTAGACGCCGGTTGGCTCGAGCCCGAAGACCCAGAGCACGGTGACGTCCGACTCCGGGCTCGAGTAGACCATGACGGGGGCATCCGGGTCCGCGGTCTCGATCGACTGGATCACGACCTCGTCCAGACCGGCCGGCTGGACCGTCGCCACCCCCGCCCCGCCCGTCACGGGCACCGGAGCGGGAAGCTGGGGGGCCCGCTGCCAGGGGGCGAGCACGGCCACCACCGCGAGAGCAGCCACCGCGAGGGCCGGGGTCAGGGCCACGCGGGGCCGACTCGTCACCGCCTGCCAGGCCCGGCGCCAGGCCGGCTCGGGGGCGGGGGGGGCGGCGGCGATCCGGGCTCGCACCTGGGGCCAGAAGGTCCCCCAGACGGCCTCGGGGGGGTCGACGGCCGTGAGGGTCAGCGCGGTCCGGAGCCGGCCGAGGGCGGCAAGCTCGCGGCTGCATGGCTCACACCGCCCGACATGAGCCGCGACCCGGCTCCGGACCCCCGGGGACAGCTCACCGTCCTGGTAGGCGTCCAGTTGCCGTCGGACGAGCCAGCAGAAAGGAGTCATCGCACCCTCTTAGACCCGGACCAAGGAGAGCCTATTCGGCTGGCTGGAGTCTACCCTCCCACCCCCCGCCCGGGCAACACAAGGCCTCCCAGGGTTGAGCCGTCCCCTCCCCCGTGGGACCATAGGGCGGCCCGACGACTCCCTTGAGGGTGTGTCATGAGCGAGTACAGCGCCTGGTTCGAGTGCGTCAACGGCTGTCCCGGCCGCTACAGTCTGCTCGAGGTCATCTACCGCTGCCCGACGTGCGACGACCTCCTCGACGTCGCCCACGACATCGAGCCCCTCCGGCGCCGGTCGGCCGCGGCGTGGATGCAGCTGTTCGACGACCGCTACCGCCGCAACACGTTTCCCTACGGCTCCGGCGTCTGGGGAAAGAAGGAGTGGGTGGTCCCGTTCATCGACAACGAGAACATCGTGTCGACGTACGAGGGCGGCACGAACCTCCTGTGGGCGGATCGGTACGGCAAGATGCTCGGCGTGGAGGACCTCTGGGTCAAGCAGTGCGGAAACTCCCACACCGGCTCGTTCAAGGACCTCGGGATGACCGTCCTCGTCTCCGTCGTCAAGCAGATGATCAAGGAGGGCGAGCCGATCGCGGCCATCGCGTGCGCGTCGACGGGAGACACGTCCGCCGCGCTCGGGAACTACTGCGCCGCCGCCGGCATCCCGGCCGTGGTTCTGCTTCCCCGGAACAAGGTCTCCCCGGCCCAGCTCGTGCAGCCGCTCGCGAACGGCGCCCTGGTGCTCTCCCTGGACACCGACTTCGACGGTTGCATGGCGCTGGTCCAGGAGATCACCAAGGAGCGGCAGGTCTACCTGGCGAACTCGATGAACAGCCTCAGGCTCGAGGGGCAGAAGACGGTCTCCATCGAGCTCGTCCAGCAGTTCGACTGGGAGGTGCCGGACTGGATCGTCATCCCCGGCGGTAACCTCGGTAACGTGAGTGCCCTCGGCAAGGGGTTCCTCATGATGAAGGCGTTGGGCCTGATCCAGACCTTGCCCCGCATCGCGGTGGCTCAGGCCGAGCACGCCAACCCGCTCTACCTCTCGTACCTGACCAACTTCGAGACGTTCGCGCCCGTCCAGGCCCAGAAGACCCTGGCCAGCGCGATCCAGATCGGCAATCCGGTGAGCTACAAGCGCGCCGTCAAGGTGCTCCGGCAGTTCAACGGGGTGGTCGAGCAGGCCAGCGAGTCCGAGCTCGCCGACGAGGCGGCCCGGGCGGACCGGACGGGGATGTTCAACTGCCCCCACACGGGGGTGGCGCTGGCGTCGCTGCGGAAGCTCGTCGAGCGCAAGGTCATTCGCTCGAACCAGCGCGTGGTGGTGATCTCCACGGCCCACGGGCTCAAGTTCGACGACCAGAAGACGGCGTATCACCTCGGGCTGATCCCCGGGGTCGTCTCCGCGTATGCCAACCGGCCCGTGGAGCTGGCGCCCGAGCCGCGCCTCGTCCACGACGCGATCCGGCGGCACGCGGACAAGCTCCGGCTCATGGAGGCCTGACAGACCCATGGCCACGTCGCGATCGCGCCGGGAGCCCGAGCCGGCCGCCCCGTCCCCCCCGCCGGCGGCCCGTGAGCCCGGGCCGAGCACCCAATCGGTACACGGCGGCGAGCCCCGTCAGCAGCTGGCAAGCGCGCTGACGTCGCCCATCGTCCAGACCGCCACGTACGCGTTCCGCGACAGCCAGGAGATCGCCGATCACTTCGAGGGGCGGGTCGAGCGGGACGAGTACGGGCGCTACGGCAATCCCACCCAGCGCGTGGCGGAGAAGAAGCTTGCCGCGCTCGAGGGCGCCCAGGAGGGTCTGCTCTTCGCGAGCGGGATGGCGGCCATCACGACCACGCTCTTCGCCATGCTGTCCAAGGGCGCGCACGTCGTCGTGACCGACGACGCGTACCGGCGGACCCGGCAGTTCCTGAACCAGGTCCTGCGGCGCTACGGGGTCGAGGTCACGACCGTGCCTGCCGGCGACTACGAGCGCATCGAGGAAGCGATCCGCCGGACGACGCGCCTCGTGTTCAGCGAGTCGCCCACCAACCCGTACAACCGCGTCGTCGACCTCGAGCGCCTGGCCGAGCTGGGGCGCCGCCACCGGGTGAAGACGGTCATCGACTCCACCTTTGCGACCCCCATCAACCAGCGGCCGATCGAGTTCGGCATCGATCTGGTCATCCACTCCGCCACCAAGTACCTCGGCGGTCACAACGACCTGATGGCCGGCGCGGTCCTGGGAAGCCGGAACCTGGTGGGGGCGATCCGGGACCTCCACGCGGTGACCGGCGCGGTCCCCGACCCGTTCGCGGCGTACCTCCTGATCCGCGGCATCAAGACCCTGGCGCTCCGCGTGACACGCCAGAACGAGAACGCCCAGCGGATCGCCGAGTTCCTGGAGGCCCACCCGAAGGTCGAGCGCGTGCACTATCCGGGCCTCAAGAGCCACCCGGAGCACGACCTCGCGCGACGGCAGATGCGGGGGTTCGGCGGGGTCGTCTCCTTCGAGGTGCGGGGGGACCTCGCCGCCGCCTCGCGCCTGGTCGACGCCTGTCGGATCCCGCGGATCGCCCCGTCGCTGGGTGGGGTGGAGAGCCTGATCGAGCAGCCCGCGCTCATGAGCTTCTACGAGCTGACGACGGAGGAGCGCCTCCAGATCGGGATCAGGGACTCACTGGTCCGCTACGCGGTGGGGGTCGAGGACGGCGAGGACCTGGTGGCCGATCTCGACCAGGCGCTGGGCCACGTGTAGATGCAGCCGATCGCGCCCTGTCAGAGCTACGCCGCCCGGCCCGCGGGCCAGGCCCTCTACGAGAACGGCCCGCACGCGTTCAAGGTGTACTTCATCGACATCACGGACCGGCGCCAGCCGGAGCTCTACGAGTGGGACCGGTGCGGGCGCGACCGGGACTCCGTCGTGGCCGGGCTCAAGCGCGCCGGCGTCGAGGGCATCGGGTTCGTCTGCGCCTTTCCCCACATCGCCAAGGCGTTCCGGTTCGGCCCGGAGAGCGAGACCGTGCTGCACGTCCGGGCGTTCCGCCCGGCCGACTTCACGGAGCTCGATCTCACCCGCTCGGACGGGTACGTGGAGTACGCATGCCTGGCCGAGTCGGTCATCGCCGACGCGGAGTACCGGCTCTGGGCCCGGGCCCGGACGGTGGACGAGTACCTCGGGCAGTGGGTGGACTGGCAGCCCGTCGCCGTGGCCGATCAGGGAAAGCTCGGTCGCCACTACCATCGCCCTGCCGTCTGACCGCCGGCCCGCACGGGTTCGCGAGGCGTCCCGGGGCGGCCAGCGCCGGGCGCCGGCGCACGGCCGTGCGATACTGGCGGCAGGATGCGTCGTCGGCTGCTCGTCACCGGCCTCGTCATCGCCTTGCTCGTCAGCGCCGCGCTGGCCCTCCCGCGTCTGAGCTCGCACTTGCCTCACTCGCTGGAGACCGTCGCGAACCTGCCCGAGCGACTGGTGGCGCAGGTGCTTCCGCCCCGCGTCCCGGCGAGCGCGCGGCTGGCCGGCTTGACCGGGGCGGAGCGCGAGGCGGTGGGGACGCTCGCGCGCCGGCTCCCCGGGCAGATCGTGTGGTCCTCGAACCGGACGGGCAACCACGAGCTCTACCTCCTGGATCTGGGGAGCGGGACCGTCCGCAAGCTCACCAACACGCCACACGTGGAGTTCTTCTCGCGCTTCTCCCCGGACGGACGTCGCATCCTCTTCACTCGCAGCCAGCGCGAGTACGTGACTTTCCGGGACACCACGGCCTGGGACGTGTACGTGATGAACGTGGACGGCACCGGGGAGCGGCTCCTCGCGCGCCATGGCTACTCGCCGCAGTGGGCGCCCGACGGGAACGCCATCATCTTCTCGCGCGAGGGCAAGGCGATCCGGCTCGAGCTGGACGGCGGGGGAGCTGGGCGCGAGACCATCCTGCTCGATGGCGCCACGATCGACAGCATCCGGGGGGACGTGGAAACGCCGGAGATCTCCCCTGACGGGAAGCGGCTAGCCGTGACGGTGCGGAGCCGCCACTACGGGGGCGTGGCCGTCGTCGACCTCGCGACCCGAGCGGTGACGCGCCTGTCGCCGGGCGGGGCCTGTCAGCTCACCTGGATGCCCGGGTCGGAGGCGCTCCTCTGGATGGAGAGCGAGGGAAACGGCGGCACGCAGATCATGAAGGGCGGTCCCGGCCTGCCGCGAGAGGTCTTCATGGACCTCCCGGGCAGCTACAGCCACGAGTACTTCCCTCGCGTCTCCAACGACGGGCGCTGGCTCGTCTGGGGCGCGGCCGCCAAGGGTCACGAGCACGACCGCGCGGACTACGAGATCTTCGTCTGGCAGATCGGCCGCCCAGCGAGCGAGATCGTCCGTCTCACCCACCACCCGGGAAACGATCAGTGGCCGGACATCCACCTGCCCCGCTAGACCGCCCGAGCCCGGGCACCGTGGCCCCGGACCGGCCAGACCCGCCAGAGCCGAAGAACGAGCGCAAGCGCGCCCTCGGGGCGTACCTGCTCGCCGCGGCTGCCAGCGCCTTCGCCTGGCTCCTGTCCTATCCGCTGGAGCCGTACGTCGACCGGGGCGACTTCCCGCTCTTCCTCGGCGCGGTCATGCTCAGCGCCTGGTTCGGAGGGCTCGGGCCCGGCCTCCTGACCACTGCCGTGGGCGCCGTCGTCGGCGTGACGGCGCTGGTGGGATCCGGCGTCAGCGAGACCCCGCTGAGCTCCGCCGTGGTGACCCGCCTCGGCGTCTTCGCGCTGGAAGCGCTGGTCATCTGCGTCGTCAGCGGGGCCCTCCGCCGGGAGAAGACGCGGGCCCAGACCCTGGCCGCCAGCGAGCAGAGCGCGCGCCGGGCGCTCGAGGCGGCAGCGCACCAGGTCCGTGCCGTGCAGCACGTCACGGACACCGCGCTCACGCACCTGCGTCTCGACGATCTCCTCCCGGAGCTCCTGGGGCGGGTCCGGGAGGCCCTGACGGCCGACACGGTCGTCATTCTCCTGTTGAACGAGGAGGGAACCGAGCTGGCCGTGCGCGCCGCCCACGGCCTCGAGGAGGAAGTGAAGCTCAACATGCGGATCCCGTTCGGACGCGGGATCGCGGGGACCATCGCGGCGCGGGGGGTCACGATGGTCATCGACGACGTCAGCGCCGTGGAGGTCGTGAGCCCGGTCCTCCGGGCCAAGGGCCTCCGCACCATGCTGGGCACTCCGCTCGTGCTCGACCACCGGGGAATCGGCGTCGTCCACGTCGGCAGTCTGTCCCCGCGCCGCTTCACGCCCGACGACGCCCGTCTCCTCGAGCTGGTGGCGGATCGGATCGCGACGGCCATCGGCCGGGCACGGCTCTTCGGCGCCGAGCAACGCGCGCGCCACGACGCCGAGACCGCCGAGCGGCGGTTCCGACTCCTGGTCGACGGCGTGCGCGACTACGCCTTCTACATGCTCGACCGGGGCGGGCGGGTCGAGAGCTGGAATGCCGGCGCCGAGCGGCTCTCGGGCTACGCCGCGGAGGAGGTCGTCGGCCGGCACGTCTCACTCTTCCACGTGCCCGACGAGACTCGCCAGGGTGGGCCCGCGCAGGTTCTCGAGCGGGCCGCTGCCGAGGGCCGGGCGGTCGACGAGGGCTGGAGCCGGCGGAAGGGCGGGAGCCGGTTCCGGGCCGAGGTCCTCGTCACCAGCCTCCGCAACCGGGAGGGTCTGCTCGTGGGGTACTCGGTCGTGACCCACGACGTCACCGAGCGGCGGCGCCATGCCGAGGTGCGGGCCCGCCTGCTCGATCAGGTGATTTCTGCCCGGGAGGAGGAGCAGCGCCGCATCGCCCGGGAGCTCCACGACGAGACGGGACAATCGCTGACCTCGCTCCTGGTGGGGCTCCGCACCCTCGAGGGAGCGCCGAGCCTCGCGGCCACCCGCGAGCAGGTCGCGGAGCTGCGCCGGGTGACGGCGCGCACGCTCGACGAGGTTCACCGCCTCGCTCGCGGCCTCCGGCCGGCGGTCCTCGACGAGCTCGGCCTCGTGCCCGCGGTCGAGCAGCTGGCGCTCGACTACGTGCAGGCACGCGGGGTCCCCGTCGACGTGAGCGCCGTGGGATTCGGCCCGCGGCGGCTGCCGCCGGCCGTCGAGACCACCGTGTACCGCGTCGTCCAGGAAGCGCTGACGAACACGGCAAAGCACGCGGGCGCGCGGACCGCGAGCGTGGTGCTCCAGCAGCGGCGGGAGGTGGTACAGGCCATTGTGTCGGACGACGGCTGCGGCTTCGACGTCGACACGGCCCTCCGAGCGCCCGCCGCCTGGGCGCATCTCGGGCTCCACGGGATGCGGGAGCGCGCGGCCCTCCTCGGCGGCGCCGTGACCATCGAGTCGACGCCCGGCGAGGGCACCACGATCTACGTCCGAATACCAGTCGCAGGAGCTACCGATGGCACGGATCCGGATCCTCCTCGCGGATGACCACGCCGTCCTCCGCGCCGGGCTCCGCATGCTGATCAGCAGCCAGCGGGACCTGGAGGTGGTCGGCGAGGCGAGCGACGGGGACGAGGCGGTCCGGAAGGCCGCCGCGCTGCGGCCCGACGTGGCCCTCGTCGACATCACCATGCCGGGATCCGGCGGCATCAAGGCGATCGAGCGGATCCGCCTGGCGGCGCCGGCCACGCGAGTGCTGGTTCTCACGATGCACGATGTGCCCGCGTACCTGCGGGCGGCCCTGGCTGCCGGCGCCACCGGGTATGTCGTCAAGCGTGCCGCCGACTCCGATCTGCTCGCCGCGATCCGCGGCGTGCACCAGGGCCAGACCGTGCTCGATCCGTCGCTCTCGGCGCGGGTGGTCCAGGGCGGCCTGCGCCGGCGCGGACCAGCCAGCCCGACGACCGCGCTGCTCAGCCAGCGGGAGCGCGAGGTCCTGGAGCTGGTGGCTCAGGGCTACACGAACCAGCAGATCGCCGACCACCTGGGGCTGTCGGTGAAGACGATCGAGACGTACCGGGCGCGCCTCGTCGAGAAGCTGGAGCTCCAGAGTCGCGCCGAGCTCGTGCGGTACGCGCTCGACAGCGGCCTCTTCGGAGGGGAGTCCGGGCCCGCCTCCTGACGCGCCCAACCGGGATTTTCCCCGACATCGCCAGGGGTTCCAGGACTTTCGAACCCCCGCCGACCCTCCTACGATGCGGCGACGATGCGCACCGTCTCGCTCGGGGGCGTCCTCACGCGCTGGATGGGGGGCTTGCCTCGGACGCGGGGCCTCGCCGGCGCCTGGCCGGGCACGCTCGTCGGCGCCGCCTTCCTCACGAGCGTGTTCGCCCTTGCCCGCATCCCCCTCGCTCTGACGTCCACGCTCAGCGAGACGTACTACGACGAGGCCGTCACGGGGCTGATGGCCCTCGAGATCCTCCGCGGCATCCCCCAGGTCTTCTACTGGGGCGAACCCTACGGGGGCGCGATCGGTGACGCCTACCTGGCGGCGGCCGGCTTCTGGCTGTTCGGACCGTCCACCCTGGTGCTGCGACTCGCCCCCCTCGCCGTGATCGTCCTCTGGGTGTGGGCCAGTTGGCAGGCGGCCCGGCGGACCGCCGGCGAGGGCTTCGGTCTGTGGGCAGGCCTCTACGTGGCGCTGCCCCCGGTGTTTCTGAGCTTCGTTCAGC
Organism: uncultured Candidatus Rokubacteria bacterium; assembly: GCA_963812945.1. Classification (GTDB taxonomy): domain Bacteria; phylum Methylomirabilota; class Methylomirabilia; order Rokubacteriales; family DASRDR01; genus DASRDR01. Next base: position 3,605,327 of record CAWEXD010000008.1, read on the forward strand.
TCACGTCAGCGGGCGAGGCGGTCGCAGTCGCTTGCGGCGCCGTCGTCGTCGCCGCCACGATCCGGCTGCTGGACTCCGAGATCTCCCCCGACACGAGCGGGGCGACTTGGATGGCGCTCGGGCTGGCGGGAGGCGCGGGCTGGTGGGCGAGCCAGATCATGGGGATGTTCCTCGTCGCCGCCGTGCTCTCGCTCGCGGTCGCCCGGCCGCGCGTGTGGCGGACCGCCGGCCCCTACGTCGCGCTGGGATTTTTCCTGCTGGCCAGCCTGCCGCTCTGGATCTGGAATCTCCAGCACGACTGGGCGACCTTCCGTCACCTCACGACGTGGGGTGGCGGCCCGCCGCCGCTTCGCGAGGGCGCGGCAAGCGTGGCGCGTACCCTGGTTGCGACGCTTCGGGACCAGTACTGGGACGGGCGGGGGCACAGCGTTCGGATTCCGGCTCCCGGTTCGCTTCTCGGCTGGGTGCTCTTGGTCACCGTCTATGCGCCAGCCGTGGCGCTCGCGCTGGCGCAGGTGGGAACCTGGGCCCGGCGAGCCTGGCGGCGGGAGCGGCCGTGGCGCGAGCCCCTGGACGTCGTCGTGCTCGCCTTCTGGCTGACGGTCGCGGCCCACCTGGCGACGTGGTTCGGGACCTCGCGCGTCCTACGGTACTCGATCACGTTCTACGTCACCCTGCCGGTGCTCTGCGCCACGCTGCTGGCCCGCCTGGCGCGCATCGGATGGCTCGGCCAGGGGTTGGCCGCCGCGCTAGCAGTTGCGGTACTCGCCTACAACGCGCTGACCCACGTCGCGTTCATCGTGGACAGCCAAACCGCGCGCCATCGCCCGATCGACGCCCTCATCGCGAGGCTCGAGCGTCTCGGGGTCCGCGCCTGCTACGCGAACGCCCGGATCGCGCCCGTGATCACGTTCGAGTCCACCGAGCGGATCCGGTGCGCCGAATATCACGGCTATCGGAACTTCGGCCTGCTCCAAGCGGTGGACGCGATCGACGACCCGGCCGCCGTGGCCATCGTCACTCACCGGGTGCTCCGGGATCCCGCGCCAAACGCCATGGTCCGCGCGCTGCGCCTCGCGGGAGCCGACATGCGGCGGGCCGTGGTCGGCCACTACGAGGTCTACCACCGGTTCGTCGCCCCCGACCCACGCATCCAACCGGTTCCCTCGACCGACTGGCGCGTCCGGGCTTCGTCGGCAGCGGACAGCGCCGCTTTGGCCATCGACCGTCGGGCGTGGACGCGCTGGTCCGCCCCGAAGCGTGAGGGCGAGTGGCTCGAGCTCGACCTGGGCCACGCCCGGCCCATCACCCAGGTGAGTCTGCTCGCGGCCCCGTGGACGAACGAGACGCCGGTCGGCCTCCGGGTCACGACGTCTGCGGACGGCCGGTCCTGGGACACGGTGGCCGAGAGCCCCGACCTCGAGCCTGGCGTCCACTGGTGGCTGGGCCACCCCCGGCTGGACGACAGCGGGCGGGTGATCGTTCGCTTCGCGCCGCGCGACGCCCGTTACGTGCGGATCACGAGCCTGGGCGCCGAGGTGCCGCACGCGGCGTGGAGTGTCGCGGAGCTCTTCGTCTACGAGCCCTCCACGTCACGGTGGTCGCCCCCGCCGGCGGCGACGGCAGCCCTTTCCGCCGCGACCGCCGAGCTGGACCGCTGGATGGACGACCCGACCGGGCCGCATCCTCTGCGCGCGCCCGTGACCACCGAGCACCGCCGCGCGCAGGTCGCCTGGGGCCGGGCCTTCACCCAGGCGAACGAGGCGCTCGCGGCGGCGCCCGAGTGGGAGGCGGCCCACCATCTCCACGGACGCGCGCTGGCGACATCCGGCTGGGGCGTCGGGCTCGACGGCACGCTCGAGCAAGCGCGGGCGAGCGGCGCCTGGCACGAGGTGATCCACGCGGCCGAGATGATGGACACCAATCCGAACTCGGGCTGGCGAGCCGGCCGCTTGGCGGCATGGGCCGAGGCGCTCGAGCAGCTGGGGCGCCCGGCCGAGGCCGCCGCGATCCGTGCTCGGCCCGAGCCCAGTCCAGCCCGGCCTACCCGGGTCGTCTTCGGCCCCGACGTCGAGCTGACGGGCACCGACGGCCCGGCCGCCGCCCGCGCTGGTGGCACGGTGGAGGTGAGCTACTACTGGCGCCTCGTCGACACCACGGCCTACGACTACTGGGTCTCGTCCCACATTCGCGGCTTGCCCGGTGACAGACACCAAGACCGGCCCATGGGCACGCCTGAGCACGGCCCGTCCCGCTGGGCCAGCGGCGAGCGAGTCCGTCAGACGGTCACGTTCACGGTCCCGCCCGACACGCCCCCCGGGGCGTACCCCCTGCAGGTCGGGGTCTGGTACCCCTCGACGGGCCGGCGCCTCCGCATCGTCGCGGCCGACCTGCCCCAGTCGCGACGAGCCGTGACCGTCGGCACTCTCGTCGTCGTCCCCTGACCTCGGTCGCAGCCCCGTCGGGTCCCCCGAGGTCGTCCGGGCGCGCCTACGCGCCCGGACCCCGCTGCATGGAGTAGGGCTGCCATCGCACGAGGTTCGACCGCTCCAGCACCGTGGGGTTGACGCAGGCCATTGGCCACCGCCCCATCAGCACGAGCGCCAGCTCGCGTCCCACGCGTCGCCGCCGCTCGGGGTCCATGCGACCTGACGCCGACGCGACGTGGGGGGTGAGGATGACGTTGTCCATGCGGAGCAGGGGGTTCGTCGTCATCGCCGGCTCCTGCTCGAACACGTCGAGCCCGGCTCCCGCGATCCAGCCTTCCTCCAGCGCCTTCACGAGCGCGGCCTCGTCCACCGTCGGCCCCCGGCCCGTGTTGACGAACAGCGCCTCCCGCTTCATCAGCCGGAAGTGCTCCTCGGTCAGGAGATGGTGGGCGTCGGCCGTCGACGGCGCGTGCATGGACACGATGTCGGACCGGCGCAGGAGGTCGGTCAGCGCCACGGGCTCGACGTCGAGCCGGGTCATGACCGTCTCGTCGACGTAGGGATCGTACGCCAGGACGCGGAGCCCGAAGGGTCGCGCTCGCGCCGCCACCGCCCGCGCCACGTGCCCGAACGCGATGAGCCCGAGGGTCTGTCCCCAGAGCCGGGGGAAGTTCGACAGGTAGGGCCGGCCCTCGGCCCAGCGGCCCTCGCGGACGTACCGGTCCATGAGCGTGAGCCGCCGGTAAGTCGCCAGGATCAGCATGAGCGCGTGGTCGGCGACCTCCTCGATGAACGTGTCCGGGACGTTCGTCACCGGGATGCCGCGCGCGGTCGCCGCGGGCACGTCGACGGAATCCACGCCGACCATCCCGAGCGAGATCACCCGGCACCGCTCCATGCCCTCGATCATGCGCTTGGTGATTCGACGCGCCTTCGCGTAGAGCGCGTCCGCGTCGTGGGCCGCCCGGATGAAATCCTCCTCGCTTCCGGGCGGGATCTCGACGATCTCCGCCCCGATCGGACCGAGCGCCTCCATCTCGCTCTCGTAGCCGACATCCGGCGGGCCGAAGCTCACGCCCTGGGGCGTCACCACCTTGAACCGAGCCACCTCTGGCCTCCTTGCTCCCGGGCCGGCATGTCGCCGGCGCGTCCCGCGTCCGCTTGACCGGCGTCCTTCACCCCGACGGACATGACGGGGTGTCGATGACGCCGCTCGGCAACCCTAGCAAATGACGGCGGCGCCCGCCACCGTCGAAGGGTCCTCGCGCGCGGCGACGCTCACTCTCCCCGGCGAGAGCCTCCTGCGCGCCGTTGTGACCCATCCCCGGGTCTGGTACAGTCCACGTGCTCTCGGTTCGGCCGCTCGGGCTTCGTTGTGCGCGGAGCGAACGCCGACAAACAGGAAGCGGGACGTCGCATGCTCGTCGTGGTCCTTCTGGTCGTCATCGCGGTTCTGGTTCTCGTTCTCGTCCTGACCACTCGGATGGTTCGGGTCGTCAACTCGCCCTCTCAAGCCGTCCCGATCACCGGCACCACGAGCATCGCGGGGGCGGTGACCGTCGGCAACACGCCGAGCAATCCCATCCCCGTGCGCGAGACGGACCGCCCCGCGCTTCAGCCCTTTTCGATAAGGCTCAATCTCGGCTTCAACAACGGGGAAGACCAGGATAAGTCCAGTGATATCTTCACGGTCCCCGCCAAGAAGCGGTTGGTCCTCGAAGACGTCTCGATCGGGGCCTACATGGGCAGCGGCCAGAGGGTCCACGTCGAGCTCATCAGGATCGGAATAGGTGGGGAGCACAACCGCCACCACGTCCCCCTCGTCTTCCAGATCGCGTACCCCTCCCCCGGCGGCGGTCTCGGGACCCACGTCTATGCCGGAGGTCGGCCGATTCGCATCTACCTCGAGCCGGGCGAGAAGCTGACGGCCAGCGCCCGGCGCGACTCCACGTCCTCCGGCGCATTCCTGGACGTGTTCGTCTACGGATACTTCGTCGACCTGCCATAGCTCGCGGAGAGGATCGCGCCGGCCGGCGAGCGTCCGCTTGACAGGCCCCGCGTGTTCGTGATGGGTTGCATGTGCTTCCTGCGCGCGCCAGGGCCACCAGACGAAAGGAGCCGACGATGTCTCACGACGGAGCCTCCAACGGGCTGAGCCGCCGCGATCTGATCCGGACGGGGGCGCTCGCGGCAGGGGCCGCGGCCGTGCTGCCCGCGCGACCGGCCGTCGCCCAGCTCAAGACGGTGGCCCGGAACCGGACGCTGAGCCTCGTGTGGATCGGGAGTAAGGAGGGCCGCTGGGTCGACTTCGAGCTCTGGAACCCGTACTCGATCGGGGCCAACCACCAGAACGGACCGGGCATCCTCTACGAGCCCCTGGCCTACTACAGCGCCTTCGCCGACAAGGAGCACCTCTGGCTGGCCGAGAGCTACCGATACAGCGCCGACTTCAAGGAGCTGACGATCAAGACCCGCGCCGGCATCAAGTGGAGCGACGGCGCGCCGTTCTCGGCGGAGGACGTCGCCTACACCCTGACCAGCCTGCGGGACCTGGGGCCGAAGGTGCGGTGGGGCGTCGACGTCCAGCAGTTCATGCAGGAGGCGCGGGCGACCGACGCCAATACGGTCGTCATCAAGTTCAAGGTCCCCGCCCCGCGGTTCTTCTTCTTCCTCACCTACAAGTACGACATCGGCGTCTACATCGTCCCGAAGCACGTCTTCCAGGGCCAGGACTGGACCACGTTCAAGCACTTCGACATCGCCAAGGGCTGGCCGGTCACCACGGGCCCGTGGAAGGTGGCCTTCTCGTCCCCCCAGCAGAAGGTGATCGACCGGCGCGACGAGTGGTGGGCCGCGAAGGCGGGGCTGGCGCCGATGCCGAAGGTGGAGCGCAACATCTGGCTGCCCAACGCCACCGAGCAGCAGAACGCGCAGCTCCTCATCTCCAACCAGCTCGACTTCTCGGGCTCCCTGCAGCCCGCGACCCTCCAGACGATCTTCCGCCAGAACCCGAAGATCACCACGCACTCCGGGCAGAAGCCGCCCTACGGCTACATGGACTGGTGGCCGATCTCCCTCTACGTCAACAACGAGCGGCCGCCCTTCGACGACAAGGACGTGCGCTGGGCCATCAGCTCCTTCATCGACCGCCAGCAGATCGTCGACGTCGGGTACCTGGGCGCGTCGATCGTCTCGCCGCTGCCGCTGCCGGAGTACCCGGCGCTCAAGCCGTACATCGACGGGGTCAAGGACCTCCTCGCGAAGCACAACACGCTCGAGTTCAACCCCAAGAAGGGCGAGGAGCTCCTGACCCGGAAGGGCTGGAAGAAGGACGCCCAGGGCGTCTGGGTCGACAGCCAGGGCAACCGCCTCAAGCTCGACATCATCGGCTTCGGGTCGAGCGGCCCCGCGATCGGGCCGGTGCTCGTGGAGCTCCTGAAGCGGCAGGGGGTCGACGCGAGCATGAGCCTGCCGCCCGACTTCGACGACCGCTTCCAGAAGGGCCAGTACACCGGCGCGATCTACGGCCACGGCGGGGGCGTCAACGACCCCTACTACACGCTCCGCCTCTACCAGAGCGCCACGGTCGCCGTCCCCGGCGCGCACCTCGCCAACTTCGCCCGGTGGAAGAACGCGGCGTACGACAAGATCGTCGACGACGTGTTCGTCACGGACATGCGGAACAAGGCGCGCCTCATGGAGCTCTTCCACAAGGCGATGGAGATCTGGCTGCCTGACCTTCCGGACATCCCGCTCGTCCACAACATCCACCGCATCCCCATGAACACCACCTACTGGACGAACTGGCCCACCGCCGAGACTCCGTACGTCAACGGCGCCTTCTGGCACCTCACGTACGCCATGGTTCTCTGGAATCTCCAACCCACGCAGTAGGGGCCGGGTCGTGCGCCGCCCGGCGAGTGGCCGTCGGGCGGCGCCGATCGTCGTGACGCGATCGCTGCGCCCGCGAGAGGCCGTCCGGGCCCCCCGCGACTGACGCCGTGCCCGCTGGGTATCTCGTTCGTCGCGTCGGGGTCTTCCTCCTCATCGCGTGGATGGCCGCCACGCTGAACTTCTTCCTGCCGCGGCTCACCGGGCAAGACCCCGTCCGGGTCAAGCTGCTCCAGCAGGCGCAGCTGGGGGGCCATGTCCAGGCCGGCATCGAGGAGATGGTCAAGGAGTACGACCGGCACTTCGGCCTCGACCGGCCGCTCTGGGTGCAGTACCTCGCATTCCTTCGGAATGCGGTCCGGCTGGACTTCAACTACTCCATCGCCAACTATCCACGCACGGTCAACGAGATGATCGCCGAGGCGCTCCCCTGGACCGTCGTGCTCCTCGGCACCACGACGATCGTGTCCTTCGCGCTGGGGACGTTCCTGGGCGCGCTGCTCGGCTGGCCGCGGGCGCCCCGCTGGATGCGGTGGCTCATGCCGCCCCTCTGGGCGCTCCACGCCATCCCGTTTTTCCTGCTCGGCCTCATCCTGATCTACGTCTTCGCCTTCCGGTTCCCGGTGCTCCCGATGTTCGGCGGCTACAGCGCCGGCGCGTTCCCCGCGCTGACGCTATCCTTCGTCGCCGATCTGGTTCGCCACGCGATCCTGCCCGCCCTGTCGATCGTCCTGGTGGCGACGGGCGGCTGGGCCCTGTCGATGCGCGGCATGATGGTCACGACGCAGGGCGAGGACTACGTCATCTTCGCCGAGGCCAAGGGGCTCCGGAGCCTCACGATCTTCCTGCGGTACTGCGTGCGGAACGCGCTCCTCCCTCAGGCCACCGGTCTCGCCCTGGCGCTCGGCCAGATCGTGTCGGGCGCGGTCCTGGTCGAGGTGATCTTCGGCTACCCCGGCATCGGCACGGTCCTCTTCCAGGCCATCCGGGAGAACGACCACTTCCTCATCCAGGGGATCGTGTTCACCGTGATCGTCGCGCTGGGGCTCGCGACCCTGATTCTCGACGCCGTGTACCCGCTGCTCGATCCGCGCATCTCGTACCGGAAGGCCTAGCGTGGGCGTGATCGCGTCGACCACGGCGCCGGCCGCCGCGGCGGGGACGGGCTCGGGCCGGGCCACGCTGCGCTACCTCCGGCGGAACGTCGCCCTGGTCGTGGGGCTCGTCCTGCTCGGCGCGCTGGCCGCGTTCGTCGGCATCGGCCACCTCGTCGTCGACACGACAAAGGCCCGGCCGCTGTCGGCTCCGATGCTCCGGCCGCCGTCCGGGCAGTACCCCCTCGGCACCGACCGGCAGGGCCGGGACCTCCTCGCCGTCATGGTGGCCGGCACGCCGCTGACGCTCCGCATCGGGTTCATCGCCGGGCTGATCGGCGTCGGGCTGGGGTCGGTGCTCGGCTTCACGTCCGCGTACTACCGGGGCAAGATCGACGTGGTCATCCGGGGCGTCGTCGACGTCGGGCTCACCGTCCCCGGGTTACTGGTCCTGATCATCATCGCGGTCTCGATCAAGGAAGGCCTGACGGTCGACCAGATGGCGGTCGTGGTGGCGTCGCTGGCGTGGCTCAGCCCGACCCGCGCCATCCGCGCGCAGGTCCTGAGCCTCCGGGAGCGCGGGTACGTCGACGTGGCGCGTCTCAACGGCATGAGCGGGCCGGAGATCATCGTCCGCGAGCTCGTGCCGAACCTCTTGCCGTATCTCGCGGCGACGCTCGTGAACGCGGTCTCGAATGCGATCCTCGCCAGCGTGTTCCTCGAGGTGCTGGGTCTCGGGCCGATCGACGCGCCGACCCTCGGCATGACCCTCTACTGGGTGAACTTCAACGCGGCGCTGATCAACGGGTGGTGGTGGTGGTGGGCGGCGCCGATCGTCGTCATCCTGGTCGTGTTCCTGGGCCTGTTCTTCGTGACGGTGGGCCTCGACGAGGTTGCGAACCCCCGGCTCCGGAGGGCGGCGTGAAGCCGGACGTCCTGCGCGTGCGGGGGCTCTCGGTCCGCTATCACACGCCCGGCGGCGCCGTGCAGGCCGCGGACCGGATCACGTTCAGCCTCAGGGCCGACGAGCGTCTCGGCATCGCCGGCGAGTCCGGCTCCGGCAAGTCCACGATGGCCCTGTCCCTTCTCCGTCTGATCAAGCCGCCCGGCCGCATCGAGTCCGGGGAGATCTGGCTCGACGGCCAGGATCTCATGACGCTCTCCGACGACGAGATGCGGCGGCTCCGCCTGGCCCGGATCGCCCTGGTCCCGCAAGGCTCGATGAACTCGCTGAACCCCGTGCTCCGGATCCGCGATCAGGTCGCCGACGCCCTGCGGGACCACGGGGTCGAGATCGCGCGGCGGGCGCTCGACGAGCGCCTGCGCGATCTCCTCCACCGGGTCGGCCTCGGGCCCGAGGTCGCCGGCATGTTCCCCCACCAGCTCTCCGGGGGCATGAAGCAGCGCGCGTGCATCGCCATCGCCATGAGCCTCTCGCCCCGGGTGATCGTCGCCGATGAGCCCACGAGCGCGCTCGACGTCGTGGTGCAGAGGCAGGTCATGGACACGCTCGCGCGGGCCCAGGCCGATCTGGGCGCCTCGGTCATCCTGGTGGGCCACGACATGGGGCTGATGGCGCAGTTCGTCGACCGGCTCGGCGTCATGTACGCCGGCAAGCTGGTCGAGATTTCGCCCGTCCGCAACGTCTTCACGAGGCCGCTGCACCCCTATACCCGGATGCTCATCGCCAGCCTCCCCTCGTTCGAGCGGAAGGGCGTGTTCCAGGGAATTCCCGGGCTCCCGCCGCCGCTCCGCGACCTGCCCCCCGGGTGCGCGTTCCATCCCCGCTGCCCCCTGGCCGTCGAGCGCTGCCGCACCGAGACGCCGGAGCTCCGGGAAGCGCAGCCCGACGCCTGGGCGGCGTGTCATCTCGCGTAAGGCACGCGCGTGACGACCCTCCTCGAGGCCCGTGGTCTTCACAAGAGCTTCGGCGGCGGCTTGCTCGACCGGACGCACACCGTCGCCCTCCGGGACTTCTCGCTCGCCCTCGGCGACGGCCGCGCGTCCGTCACCTCCGTGGTCGGAGAGAGCGGCAGCGGCAAGACGACGCTCGCCCGCCTGCTCCTCGGCCTCCTGACCCCGACCGGCGGCCACGTCATGTACCGCGGGCAGGACCTCGCGACGATGTCGCGCCGGCAGCGGCGGCGCTTCCGGCGCGAGGTGCAGGCGATCTTCCAGGACCCCTACGAGGTCTACAACCCCTTCTACCGTGTGGACCACGTCCTGGCGGTGCCCGTCGCCCGGTTCCGGCTGGCGGCCTCGCGGGCCGAGGCCCGGTCTCTGATCGAGGGCGCGCTCCGCGCGGTCGGGCTCCGGCCCGACGAGACCCTCGGGCGGTTCCCGCACCAGCTCTCCGGGGGACAGCGGCAGCGGGTGATGGTCGCGCGGGCGCTCCTCTTGCGGCCGCGCGTGATCCTGGCCGACGAGCCCGTGTCGATGGTGGACGCGTCACTCCGGGCGACAATCCTCGGGGCGCTGCGGCAGCTGACGCAGGACCTCGGCATCCCGGTCGTCTACATCACGCACGACCTGGCCACCGCGTATCAGGTCAGCGAGAACATCGTCGTCCTCTACCGCGGCGCGGTCGTCGAGGCCGGCGACGTGGAGGAGGTGGTCAAGCGTCCCCAGCATCCGTACACGCAGCTGCTCATCGCGTCGATCCCGCTCGCGGCCGTGGAGCGGACGTGGTCGGTCGGCGGCGGGCCGGCGCCGCCTCAGCCCCGCCCCGCCGCCGACGGCGCGGGCTGCCCCTTCGAGGACCGCTGTCCGTCGGCCATGCCGGTGTGCCGGACCTCCATGCCGCCTCTCTACCGGACCGGGCGCCACCGCGCGGCGGCGTGCTTCCTCTACCAGGACGCGCCCGCCCTGCCGGGGCACGAGATGGCCACGGTCTTCGTCGAGCCTCCCGCGCCGCCACGACCGGGACCGCCCGGCCCGCCGAGCGACTCGTAGATGTCGCGCGTGCGAGCGGTCCTGGTGACGGGCTCCGCCGGGCGGATCGGCCGGGCCGTGTGCGCCGAGCTGATCGCCCGCGGCCATCGGGTGCGCGGCTTCGATCGCGCCCCCTCGCCCGCTCTCGCGGACGCCGTCGTGGGCGACGTCGTGAGTCCGGCCGACCTGGCTCGCGCGCTGAACGGCATGGACACGGCGGTCCACCTCGCCGCCACGCCGGACGAGGCCGACTTCCTGACGAGTCTTCTGCCGAACAACGTGGTCGGTCTCTACCACGTGCTCGAGGCGGCGCGCCACGCCCGCCTGGCGCGCCTCGTCCTGGTGAGCAGCGGGCAGCTCTACCGCGGCCACGCCGGGCCGCTCCCGATCACGCCGGCCACGCCCACGTCACCGCGCAACTGGTACGCGCTCACGAAGGTGCTGACCGAGGCGGCCGGCCAGGTCTACGCGCACGCCCACGGCCTCAACGTGGTGGTGATTCGCCCGGGCTGGGTGCCCCGCGACCCCGCGCACGCCGCCGAGCTGGCGGCGAGCCCGCACGGGAAGGACAGCTATCTGAGCCCCGGCGACGCCGGGCGCGGCTTCGCCGCCGCCGTCGAGGCCGAGGGACTGCCGCCCTACACGGTCGTGCACGTCATCAGCCGGCCGCTCGGCGTGACCCGCTACGACCTCGAGCCGGCGCGCGCGCTGCTCGGCTACGAGCCCCGAGACCGCTGGCCGGACGGGCTCGGCTTCGCGCCGGGGCCCGGGGGCGGAGAAGGCGCGCCGTGACCGAGATGAGCGCGGGGCGCGCGGTGGTCGAGCTCCTGAAGGCCGAGGGCGTCCGGCACGTCTTCGGGATCGTCGGCTCGACCTTCCTGGACGTGCTGGACGTCCTCCACGACGACCGGAGCGTCGAGTACGTCAACGTCCGCCACGAGCAGGGCGGCGCGTTCATGGCCGACGGACTCGCGCGGGTCACCGGCACGCCGTCGGCGTGCCTGGTGACCAGCGGGCCCGGCGCGACGAATCTCGTGACCGGCATCGCGGGCGCCTACGTGGCGCACTCCCCCGTCGTCGCCATCGCCGGTGGGTCTCCCCTCGGGCTCGCGGGGCGGGACGCCTTCCAGGAGCTCGACCTCGTCGCCCTGTTCCGGCCCGTGACGAAGCTGTCGATCCAGGTGACCCGGCCCGACCGGATCCCCGACGTGCTCCGGCTGGCCTTCCGGACCGCGATGACGGGCCGCAAGGGCCCGGTGTTCGTCGACATCCCGCGCGACGTGCTGAACGACCAGGTCGTGCCGGTCGACGCCCTCGCGCCCGAGGCGTACCGGCCGACCCACCCGACACCGCCCCATCCCGAGGCGGTCCGGAGCGCCGCGCGCCTGATCGCGCGGGCCGAGCGGCCGCTCCTGCTCGCCGGCGGCGGCGTGACGTGGGCCGAGGCCGCCGACCTCGTCACCCGGCTCGCCACCCGGCACGGCCTGCCCATGATCACGGCCTACGGCCGGAACGACGCCGTGCCGAACGACGATCCGCTCTACGTGGGTCCCCTCGGCCGGGCCGGATCCCCGGAGGCCGCGGAGGCGTGCCGGCGCGCCGACCTCCTGCTGGTCGTCGGCTCGCGTCTCGGGCAGTTCACGAGCTTCTACGACCGGCGGTACATCCAGCCGGGAACGGCCATCGTGCAGGTCGACGCCGACGGCCGCGACATCGGCCGCGTGTATCCGGTCGCGGTCGGGATCCAGGCCGACGCGCGCGAGACGCTCGCCGCCCTGCTGGACGCCCTCGCGCAGGAGAGCACCGGCCCGGCTCCCGAGGCCTGGCAGCGGGAGGCCCAGGCGCTTCGCGCGCGGCGCCAGGCGCGGCTCCGCGACGAGGCGGCGCTCGACGCCGTGCCCATCAAGCCCCAGCGCGTGTACGCCGAGCTCCGCCGGGTGCTCCCGCCCGACACGGTCGTGACGCTGGACGCGGGGGCCGCGCCCGCCTACGGCTACGATCGGCTGCACTTCGCTCGCCCGCGGACCTTCCTCACGCCTCTCGACCTGGGGGGGCTCGGGTTCGCCTTCCCCGCCGCGCTCGGCGCGAAGCTCGGGCGCCCCGCCGCGCCGGTGCTGGCCATCCACGGGGACGGCGGCTTCCTGATGAACGCCCAGGAGCTGGAGACCGCGGTGCGGCACGGCATCGCCGCCGTCACGCTGGTGCTGAACAACAACAGCTGGGGCTCGGAGAAGGCGTACCAGCGGCACTTCTACAACGCGCGCTACGTGGGCACGGATCTCGGGAACCCGCGGTACGACCGGTACGCGGAGCTCTTCGGCGCGCGGGGGTACTACGTCGAGCGCCCGGCGCTCATCGGCGACGTCGTGCGGGAGGCGCTCGGCACCGGCCAGCCGGCCGTCGTCGAGATCCCGGTCGATCCCGACGAGCTGCCGGCCCCGGCGACGGCCGCGCGCCGGGGAAGCGGGTGAGGCCGTGACCCGGCCGGTCGCGCCAGTTGCGCCAGTTGCGCCAGTTGCGGTCGTCCTCGACGTGCACGACCCGGAGGTCCGGGCCGTGATCGCGGGCGAGTGCCCGGCCTCGATCGAGCTCCACATGGCCACGTCCGGGAGCCCGGACGAGCGGCTGGGCCTCGCGAAGGACGCCGCGTTCTTCATCGGCGGGATCACGCCCATTCCGGCCAGCCTGATGGACGCCGCGCCCGGGCTCCGGCTGATCCAGAAGTGGGGGATCGGCGTCGACAAGATCGACCTCGCCGCCGCAGAGGCGCGCGGGGTCCCGGTGGCCATCACCGCCGGCGCCAACGCGATCCCCGTGGCCGAGTTCACGCTGCTCCTCATGCTCGCCGTGCTGCGCCGGCTGCCGTACCGGGAGGCCCAGCTGCGGGGCGGCGAGTGGAACCGGGCCCGCGCCGACACGCGGGTCGAGGCACGGCAGCTCCGCGGAAAGCTCGTCGCGCTGGTCGGGCTGGGCGCGATCGGGCGCCAGGTGGCGCGGCGGCTCCAGGCGTTCGACACCGAGGTGCGATACTTCGACATCCGCCGCCCGACCGCGGCGGAGGAGCAGGCGCTCGGCGTGCGATTCCAGGAGCTCGACGCCCTCCTGCCCGAGGCCGACATCGTCAGCCTGCACGTGCCCTACACGCAGGCGACCCGGCAGATGCTGTCGAGAGAGCGCATCGCCCGGCTCCGGCCGGGTGCGATCGTCATCAACACCGCCCGGGGCGAGGTCGTCGACGAGGCCGCGCTCGCCGAGGCCCTGACGGCTGGACACCTGGGCGGGGCGGGGATCGACGTCTTCGGCGGGGAACCGCCGGCCGCGGACCACCCGCTCCTCGGTCTCCGGGTCCCCGGGCTCGTCCTGGCGCCCCACGTCGCCGGCTCGGCCTTCGACAACGTCGCCAACGTCGCGCGCCACGCCTTTCGGAACATCCAGCGCGTGCTGGACGGGCAGCCCCTCCCCGCGGCGGACCTCGTGGGCCCTTCGGGGGAGCCGGGGGGGCCTGCCGGCGATACCAGCCCCTGATCACCCGACCGGCTGCGCTGGCACGCGGCTTGCCACAATCGTGCTGGAGCATGGACCCCGACACGATGCCGAAACGCAGCCGATCCCGGGTGGCCCTGCGAGAATCCCCTTTTCCCCTGAGGGGTTCGGAAGCATGCGCGACGTCCCGCGCGTCGGCCGGGCGCGACCCCGGGCCAGCCCGTCCCGGACACCGCGGTGCCGCGGGCTGTCACTCGTCAGAGGGCTGACCCGTGGTCCTCGGCGATCTCTCCCTCTGGAAGCTCCTGAACGAGCTGATCCGCGATCCCGACCCGGACCTCGTGAACCCCGCCTCGATCGACGTCCGCGTCGGTCCCGAGATGCTGCGCGAGGTGGGACCGGACGAGTGGAAGGCCGTGGATCTCACGGGCGGGCCGGTGCACCTGCAACCGGGGGACTTCGCGCTGGTGCCGACGCTCGAGTGGCTGATGGTGCCGAGCGGCTATGCGGTGGAGCTCAAGCTCAAGGGCTCGCGCGCCCGCCAGGGGTACGCTCACTCGATGGCCGTCTGGCTCGATCCCGGCTGGTGCGGGGTCGGGACCATGGAGATCCGCAACGCCACCCGCTTCACACCGCTGCCGATGGAGTGTGGGATGCGCATCGCCCAGATCATCGTCCACCCGCTCGACCAGCCCGCGGTGCGGCCGTACGGGAGACCGCGATGACCGCCACCGCCGCGGCGCCCCGGCAGCTCGCCTTCGATCCGAACCACTACCTCGACTGCCGCCGGCTGGAGTGGAAGATCTACGAGGGTCGCGGCCTGGTCCGCTTCGAGCGCCCCACGGGCTCGAAGACCCCGGTGGTGCTCGTGGACGACGTGTGCGTGGAGGTGCTCGCGGCCCTGCAAACGCGCGGGGACTACTGGACGCCGGGCAGACCTCGACCGCCTCGGCCGTGACGGCGGCCGCGTGCGGTCAGGCGGCCCCGAGGCGGCGGCGGACCTCGTCCGCGGCTTCCTGCCCCGTGACGGCGGCCGCCTCCATCTCCGCGTACTGCAGGTAGTCGCCGGCCAGGAAGACCCGGCCGAGCGGCCGGGTGAGCGCCGGCTGGAGCCGGGCGCGGCCCGGCGCCGCGTAGGGGATCGCCTGCTCCCAGCGCTGGATGAGCACCTCCCGGACGATGCCGCGCGTCGCCGGCAGCACGTCGTGGAGGTCCCGCAGGAAGAGCGCGCGGATCTCGTCGTCCGAGAGCCGCAGGAGGCGCTGCCCTCGGTTGCCTCCCGCGTAGACCATCAGGCTCCCGCCGGGCTCCCGCTTGTCCGGCGTGCGGAGCGGGTTCGCGTGGTTGAAGAGCATGTTGAACGACTTGTCGGCGACCGCGATCGCGTAGATGTGGTCCCAGGGCATGGGGCCCGTCTCCTCGGTGAGGAACGCCCCGACGATGAACGGCCCGTAGGGAATCCGCGCCAGCGCGTCGGCCGTGTCCGGGGGCAGATCCCGCACGATCTCGCGCGTCACATTCGCGTGCGTCGCGACGATGGCGTAGTCGGCCGAGACCGTCCTCGAGACACCCTGGCGGCGGAAGCGAACCTCGATCCCGTCCGGGTGCTGGGCGACGGCCTCGACGGCCGCCCCCGTCTGGACGCGCGCGCCCAGGCGATGCGCCAGGGCCTGTGGCAGGAGCTCCGAGCCGCCGATCAGGTTGCGGGCCGTTCCCGTGTCCTCGTCGCCCCAGCACATGGCGAAGAGCGCCCCTCCGTACCCGGCCGAGATCTGCTCCGGCTCGGCCGTGACGCGCTCGGCAATCGGCCCGATGATCGCCTCGACGTCCGGGTGGAGGTGCCCCAGGTAGGCGGCGAACGTCTCGTCGTCGCGGTAGGTCAGGAGGCGGGCCCGCGTCTGGGCCGGCGACTCTCCCGGACGTGGGCGCGCGGCGCGCAGGTGCCCCTTCGCGGCCGCACGGAGCCGGAGACCCGCCCGTACGAACGACAGACGCGCCCCCCAGGAGAGCGGCAGGCGAAAGGGATACGTTTCCGGCCGCCCGCTCGCGAGGAGTCGGCCGCGGAAGGCGAGCGCCATCCGGTTCCCCGGAATGGACCGCGTCTCGAGCCCAACTTCGGTCACGAGCCGGTCCATGAGGGTCCCCCGCCCTCCGAAGAGGTGGGCCCCGAGATTCAGCCAGTAGGGTCCGCGGGGCTCGGAGCGGAGCCGCCCCCCGACGCGGTCGGCCGCCTCGAGCACGAGTATCTTCCGGTCACGGAGCGTCCACCCGGCCGTCAGCCCGGCAATGCCGGCGCCCACGATCACGGCCTCGTAGCGTCCCTGGGTCACGGGTTTCCTCCCGTGCTATGATGCCACTGGGTCACAGCCACCGCCCCCTCCCCCGATTGACCGTGCCCGAGCGCCTGCCGTAAAATCCCGGCAATTTGGCCCATGCGGGACGGTAGGGAGGCGCTAACCTCACCCACGTCCGAAGTCCGGGGTGTGTCCCACAGCGGCGTAGGAGCTCACACCTTTCACTCCCAACAAAGGGGGACCTGATGATGCGAACGTGTCTCAACTCGCGGGTCGTCTGGTGTCTCGCGGCCCTCGTCCTCGTGCTGGGAGCGGCGTTCACCGCGCTGGCCCAGCAAGCGCCCGCCCCGATCCAGATCGCATGGGCGGGCCCGCTGACCGGTGACGCCGCCCAGTTCGGGCAAGGGTACCTCAAGGGCGTCCAGCTCGCCTTCGAAGAGTGGAACGCCAAGGGTGGCGTCCTCGGCGGCCGGAAGTTCCAGGTCGTGACGGAGGACGACGCCTGCGACCCGAAGCAGGCGGGGACCGTGGCCACCAAGATCGCCGACGATCCGAAGAACGTCGTGTTCATCGGGCACGTGTGCTCGGGCACGACCATCGCCGGCGCGCCGATCATCAACAAGGTCAACCTGCCGATGGTGACGCTGTCTTCGAACCCGACGATCACCCAGCAGGGCTTCAAGAACCTCTTCCGGCCGATCGCCAACGACAACGTCCAGGGCAAGGCCGGCGTGGCCTACGCCATGCGGAAGCTCAAGGCGAAGAAGTTCGCGCTCCTCAGCGACAAGCAGGCGTTCGGCCAAGGCGTGGTCGACGTCGCGAAGGCCACGATTGAAAAGGCCGGCGGCACGGTCACGTCGTCCGGGGGCGTCGAGCGCAACGACGTCGATTACACGGCAATCCTGACGAAGATCGTCAAGACCGAGAATCCCGACGCGATCGTCTACTGCAGCAACTTCCCGACCTCCATCGGCCTGGTCGTCAAACAAGCCCGCCAGCTCGGGTACAAGAAGCCGCTCATCGGCTGCGACGGCTGGTTCGACCCGGGCATGGTCAAGACGGCGGGAGCGGGGGTCGACAAGAAATCGGACACCGAGGCCGTCTACTTCACCTTCCAGGCTCCGCCCCACACGGGCCCCCAGGCTCCGCCGAAGGTCAAGGCCTTCTCCGAGAAGTTCAAGGCGAAGTACGGAGCCGATCCCGCGAACTACGACAGCTACGGGTACGACTTCGCCAACATCGTCGCCAACGCGATCGTGAAGGCGGGGAGCACCGACAAGAACAAGATCATCGAGGTCTTGCACAAGTCGTCGGTCCCCGGCCTCCTGATCCCCGAGTACAAGTTCGACGACAACGGCGACGTCGTCAACGGCCCGCTGTACATCTACACGGTCGAGAAGGGCCAGATCAAGCTGGTCGAGCAGTGGAAGGAATGATCGGACGGCGGGCGGGCCGGTCCCGCACCGCCTGACGTCGATCCTCCGCGTTCTTCGCTGTTGGGGGCCGGCCCGTCGGACGCTCGGCGCGAGCGATCCGGCGGGCCGGCGCCGCTTCGGGCGCGGCCCCGGCCCCCGCCGCTAGGTCTCGCCGAGATACGCCTTCCGGACCGCGTCGTTCGCCAGGAGCTCCGCGCCACCTCCCTCGAGGACGATCCGCCCGGCCTCGAGGACGTACGCGCGATCCGCCATCCGCAGCGCCAGGTTGGCGTTCTGCTCGACGAGCAGCACCACCGTCCCCTGCCGGTTGATCTCCCGGATCGTCTCGAAGATCTGCTGGACCAGGATCGGCGCCAGCCCGAGCGAGGGCTCGTCCAGCAGGAGCACCTTGGGGGTCGTCATCAGCGCGCGCGAGATGGCCAGCATCTGCTGCTCGCCGCCCGACAGGGTCCCGCCGAGCTGGCTGCGGCGCTCGCGGAGGATCGGGAACAGGGTGAACACGCGCTCGAGCGCGTCCGGCTCGGAGTCGACCTTCCGCCGCGTGTAGTGGCCCAGCCGGAGGTTCTCGAGCACCGAGAGCCGCGTGAAGATCCGGCGGCCCTCCGGGCAGTGGACGACCCCCCGGCGAACGATCTCGGCGGGCGTGGCGCGGGAGATGTCCTCGCCGCGGTGGCGGACCTGGCCCTCCTGGGCCCGGATGAGCCCCGAAAGCACCCGGAGCGTCGTCGACTTCCCCGCGCCGTTCGCGCCGATCAGGGCGACGATCTGGCCGTCGCCGACCTGGAAGGAAATGCCCTTGAGCGCCCGGATCTGCCCGTACCCGGCCACGAGCTCCCGCGTCTCGAGGATCGGCCCTCCCGATGGCCCCGCGCCGCCGGTCCCCCACGGATCCGCGGTCAACTCGCCCGCCCCAGGTAGGCCTCGATCACGCGCGGATCCCGCTGGATCGCGGCCGGCGATCCCTCGGCGATCTTCTCGCCGTGGTCGAGGACCACGATGCTCTCCGAGACCTGCATGACCACCTTCATGTCGTGCTCGACGAGCACGATCGTGACGCCGAGGTCGCGGATCCGCCGGATCAGCGCGATCAGCTCGAGGGACTCGGCGGGATTCATGCCGGCCGCCGGCTCGTCGAGCAGGAGCAGCGCCGGGTGCGTGGCCAGGGCCCGCGCGATCTCCAGGCGGCGCTGGTCGCCGTAGGGCAGGTTCATCGCGAGCTGGTGCTCGTACTTGCGGATCCCGAAGAAGTCGAGCAACGCGTGCGCGTGCTCCCGGCTCTCCCGATCCTCCTGGCTCGCCCGCGGGGTGTGCAGCATCGCGTCGAGGACGCCGGCCGCCGTGCGGCAATGCGTGCCGACGAGCACGTTGTCCAGGACCGTCATGCCGCGGAAGAGGCGGATGTTCTGGTACGTACGGGCGACACCGAGCGCCGTCACCTCGTGCGGAGGCAGCCCCTGGATCTCCCGTCCCCCGAACCGGATCGCGCCCGTGGTGAGCGGGTAGACCCCGGTGATGAGGTTGAACAGCGTCGTCTTACCCGCCCCGTTCGGGCCGATCACCGCGAAAAGCTGCCCCCGGTTCACGGCGAACGACACGCCATTCACCGCGCGCAGGCCCCCGAAGCTCTTGCTCACGCCGTCGATGGCCAGGAAACCGTCGCCGGAGGCCCCGGCCAGGTCCGCGCGCGTCTCCGCTCGAAGCTCCACGCGCGGTGCCGACCGGACCGGCGCCAGGCCCGCGCCCGCGCTCGACTCCGGGACGTCAGGCACCGTCACCTCCCGCACTCGCATCGGCCACAGCCCCCCCGGACGGACCAGCATCATGAGGGTGAGGCCGAGCCCGAAGATCGTGAACCGGTACTGCGCGTACTCCCGGAGCACCTCCGGCACGACGACCAGGATGACCGCCCCGAGCACCACGCCCGGGATGCTGCCCATGCCGCCCAGCACCACCATCGCCAGGATCGTGATCGACTCCAGCAGGATGAAGCTCTCCGGGCTCACGAACCCCTGGAGACCCGAGAAGATGACGCCGGAGAACCCGGCGGTGCTCGCGCCCAGGGCGAACGCCAGGAGCTTCGTCGTCGTCTTGTTGATGCCCATGGTCTGGGCGGCGTCCTCGTCCTCGCGGATCGCCGCCCAGGCGCGCCCGATCCGGGAGCCCTCGAGCCGGTAGGAGAAGAAGATCGCCGCCACGCAGAGAATCAGGATCAAGTAGTAGTACTGGATCGGCGACGACAGCGTGAGCGGCAGCCAGTGCAGGAGATCGGGCAGTGGCGGGTAGAGCAGGAGCTTCGCGGTGGCCACGGACCGGGGATCGAGCCGCGTCACGTCGAGAGTCGCCGGGTCGATGTTGATGACGCCGCGGGGCCCGTTCGTGATGGGGTCGAGGTTGTTCAGGAGGATGCGGATGACCTCGCCGAACCCGAGGGTCACGATCGCGAGGTAGTCTCCCCGCAACCGCAGGGTCGGCGCCCCGAGCAGCACCCCGAAGAGGGCGGCCAGCAGCGGCGCCAGCGGCAGCACGATCCAGAACGGGACGTGGAGCCCGAGCTGCGGCGAGGCGAGGAGCGCATAGAAGTACGCCCCGATCGCGTAGAAGGCGACGTATCCGAGGTCCAGCAGCCCCGCGTAGCCGACCACGACGTTCAGCCCGAGCGCGAGCAGGACGTAGATGCCCGCCTGGTCGAGGACGCGGAACAGGTAGCGATCCCCCGCCCGGAAGAAGCTGAGCGGCACGACGGTGCCGATGGCGGCCATGATGGTGCCGAGGAACAGCGGCAGGGTGACGAGCACCAGCAGGACCATGAGCTTCGTCGTGCGGCGCCACGCGCCGACGGCGCGCAGCTGCGTGCTCATGGCTTGATTGAACGTGGTCATGCCGGCGGCCACGCGCGCGGGAGGCTCGGCGCGTCGGGCATCGTCAGCGCGCCACCCGCTCACCCAGGATGCCCATGGGACGGAAGATCAACACGAGGATCAGGATGATGAACGCGAAGATGTCCTTGTACTCCGGGCCGATCACATCGTGGGTCAGGATGGGCAGATAGCCGGCGCCGAAGGTCTCGATGAGCCCGAGCAGGAGACCCCCGAGCATGGCGCCCGGGATGTTGCCGATCCCGCCCAGCACCGCTGCCGTGAACGCCTTGATGCCGGCCAGGAAGCCGACGTTCCAGAGGACGATGCCGTAGTACATCGCGAAGAGGACGCCGGCCGCCGCGCCCAGCGCCGGGCCCAGGACGAACACCATCGCGATCACCCGGTCGATCTCGATGCCCATCA
Organism: uncultured Candidatus Rokubacteria bacterium; assembly: GCA_963812945.1. GTDB lineage: Bacteria > Methylomirabilota > Methylomirabilia > Rokubacteriales > DASRDR01 > DASRDR01. Next base: position 3,626,166 of record CAWEXD010000008.1, read on the forward strand.
GGCTCGCGGCCTCCTTGTCCTCCGCCGTCGCCCGGACGGCGAGGCCGAACGTCGTGTGGTTGACGAGGTAGTGGAGCCACACCATCAGCCCGGTCGCCACGAGCAGGATGAGGATCTGCCGGTCCTGGATCGTGACGCCGAGGAGCACGAACTCGGTTGTGGGGATGACCTCGGGGAAGAACCGCGGGCCCGGGCCCACCACGTTCATCGTGGCGTTCTCGAGGAACACCGACACCCCGAGCGCGCTGATGAGGGGCGCCAGCCGGGAGGCGTTGCGCAGGGGGCGGTAGGCCACGCGCTCGATCGCGACACCGAGCCCCGCGATGAGGGCCATGGACACGACGAAGACGCCGAGGAGCAAGGGGATCGCCAGGCCCAGCGCGAGCCCCTCGGTGACCGCCATCCCGGACAGGACGAAGACGGCCACCATCGCCCCCAGCATGAACATGTCCCCGTGCGCGAAGTTGATGAGCTGGAGGACGCCGTAGACCATGGTGTAGCCGAGGGCGATCAGGGCGTAGACGGAGCCGATCGTGAGGCCGTTGATCAGCTGCTGGGGCAGCAGCTCGATCAGGATCCAGACCTTGTCCACGCCGCCTCCGTCCGTCGATCCGTGCGCAGGGGCCTACCCGGCGACGGGTCTAGCCCATGACGCCCGCGCCCTGATACGCCACGCGCAGCTCCCGGCCCTCCTCGAACCGCTCGAGGCGGTAGGGCGCGATGTCGACGGTCCGGGCGCGGCCGTCCAGGATCTGCTCGGCCATCAGGATGCCGATCACGGGGGAAAGCTTGAAGCCGTGCCCCGAGAACCCGACGGCGTAGTGGAGCCCGGCCACGTCACGGGCCGTGCCCATGATGGGGTTCCAGTCGGGGCTCACCTCGTACATCCCGGACCAGCCGCCCGTGATGGCCGCGCTGGCGGCCTCCGGCATGAAGCGGGCGAGCCGGGTCAGCACGTCGGCCGTGTCGTCGGCGCCGGGACGGTCCTCGTAGGCGTCGGGGTCGCCCGGGACGATGCTGTCCCGCGTGCTACCCACCAGGATCAGCCCGCCCGTCTCCGGACGCAGGTAGACCTCGTTGGCCAGGTCTGTGCTGACCGGGTGGACGGGGCTCCAGTCGAACGTCGGGCGAAGCGTCACGATGGACTCCCGGCTGGGCGTCACCGGCAGCTCCAGCCCGGCCAGCCGCCCGACCGGCCGCGCCCACGGGCCAGCGGCGATCACGACGTGGCTGGCGACGATCTCGCCCCGGGACGTCCGCACGCCGCGGACCCGGCCCCCGTGCGTGTCGATGCCGGTGACCAGCGTGGACTGGCGCAGCTGCCCGCCGAGCTCGGCGAACCGCCGGGCGAAGCTCGACGCCACCTCGTGCGGGCTGCCGTATCCGGAGCGGGGCTCGTAGACCACGGGAGCGCCATCGGGAACTCGCAGGTGCGGGCTGATCTCGCGGACCTCGGCCGGGCCGATCAAGCTCGCCTCGATGCCGACTTCCTGGTTCATCCGGAGCGTGCGCTCCACCCGGTCCCGGCTCGCCGGCGGCCCCACGACCAGCATGCCGGTCCGCACGAAGCCGCACTCCCCGCCCACCTCGTCGGCCCAGCGCTCGAAGATCCCGCGCGCCAGGAGCGCCATCTGGGCCGTCGGGCGCGTCGTGTAGTGGGTCCGGACGATGGCCGACGACTTCGCCGACGTGCCGGAGCAGACCGTGTGCTTCTCGAGCAGCACGACGCGCCCCGCGCCGCGCCGGATCAGGTTGAAGGCGATGCTCGTGCCCATGACGCCGCCGCCGATGACGACGACATCCGCGGTCTTCATCGCGGCCTCCCCGATTGTGCGTGGGCTCTGACGGGGCGAGCCGCCCGCCCCTGGCGATGATCGTGGACGGGGCGGCCGAAATCAAGCCGTCGTCCGGCCCCGATCCGGGCGGGGCCTTCAGCGCGAGCCCAGACCGCCCGGGTACCCCTCGGGCAGATTCGGTCGCCCCTCCGCGCGCAAGCGCGCCAGGAGCCACACCGTCAGGCCTGCCCAGAGGGTCAAGTAGGCCCCCAACGCCCCCATGAGGGGCACGCCGAGGAAGAACGTAAACGGGTTCCGCATCTCACTCGGACCGTTGTGCACGAGCATCGGGAAGATCATGTCGCGGAACGGATTCGCGTGCTCCTCGGGCGGGAGCGGCTCGACCAGCGTGGCCGCGAGCATCAGGAACGTGCTCGCGACGAGAAGCGCCCAGAACACGCGCGGCAGCCTGCGCGTCCCGCCGGCCACGAGGAACAGCGCCAGCGGAAGTGCCGGCGTGAAGAAGCGCTGTCCGATGGAGTAGGTTCCCGGCGAGTGGGGGTAGGCGGCGAGCAGGCCGAGCAGCAGCACCACCCCGGTCGCCGCGGCGATCAGCTCCGGCCGTCCCGGGGCCTTCTCGCGCAGCCGAGCGAGCCCGACGAGCATCAACGCGAACACCGGCGTAGCGTAGAAGAGTCCGCGCCGCGGGCGGACCGTAATGTCGAGGAGCCGGTCCAGGCTGGGCCATTCCAGGCGTGAGTCCGGCGCAAAGCGGGGGTTGAGGATCGACGGGGCGTAGGCCATGGTGAAGGGCGAGCCGAAGCAGACCGCGTGGTACACCATGAGGATCACCAGCGGTCCCACGCCGCCGGCGGCCCAGGCCACGAGCACCCGTGGCGCGAGCCTCGTGCGCCAGACAAGATAGCAGGTCCACACCGCCACCAGCGGCGCCGCAAAGTAGTCGCAGAGCACCGCCAGCCCCATCGCGAGACCGGCGAGGGAGACCACGCCCGGTCGCAGAGTTCCTGCGCGCTCCAGCTCGAGCGCGGTCAAGCACATGCCGATGGCGAAGAATGCCGCCGCCGACTGGTGGCCGAAGAACACCACCGAATACGGAAGCGCCATGCTCGCGACGGCCCAGGTCCCGCACAGCGCGAAGGCCCAGCCGGACGTCAACCCGAGGCGCCGAATCAGGACCGTGAACAGCAGCGGTATCGCCAGAAGCGTCGGCACGATCGAGGTCGCGACGTTGGCGACGTACATCGCGGTCCAGCGCGCCCTGAAGGAGCTATCCGCCACGCCGAGGGCACGCTGGATGCGATGCTGCACGAAGTAGAGCGGAACCGCGAGGAGCGCCGGACCGGGGGCCTTGTTCGAATAGAAGTGGCCGCCATGGCGGGCCCAGTCGTCGGTATTGCCCTCCGCCACGAGGGAGTCGATGTTGAGCTCGCCACGCTCGACGATCGCCATGGTGAGCCCGATCCGCGCACCCGGGTTGCCGTTGACGAACGGTCGCGTGATCGTGAGGTGCGTGAAGGCCACCACGGCGAGGAACACGGCCATCTCGATGCGATAGGACACGGGAAGGAACGCCGGCATGGAGAAGGTTGGCGCCGCGCGCCGGGTCATGCGACGTCGTGCCTCGATCCCGGGACGACCTGTCTCGGCAGGCGCTCGAGCATGGCGGTCCCCTATCGTACACGAAGGCCCACGGCAGCTTAACCCGTGGAGCTCGGTGTCGAGCGGAGAAGCCGGTGGCCCGCGGCGAGCAGCACGGAGCCCAGCCAGACTCGCACGACGCTACGCGGTGACCGGGCGTCGCCGAACAGGGCCCGCCGGGCTGCGAAGGCACGAGCCTCCGCCATTCGCTCTTCGGCCTGCAGCAGCTTCGCGTCGGCCCAGATATCCCCTGTCGAGGGGTTCACGATGGAACTCCGGCTGATGGCGGTCGGGTCCATATCTGCGGTCCCTCTCAGGGCGATCGTCCACGCGGTTCACGAGGCGATCAACTACCCGGGAGGTAAGCCACGGGTGGCGGGACCTCGGGCTGCCGCGATCCTGATGGACCGCAGCGTCACGCTCCCGAGTTGCGAGTACTCATTCCGGATCCACCCCATGCGCGACCGTGACGAGCATGAGCAGGAAGGATCCCTGAGATCCCGCCAGGGAGGCGCGGCCGATCACGCGGATAGCGCACCCTTACGTCGTCCCGCGCCGGAGCCGCTTCTCCAGGTGCGGGAGGAGGCCGCCGGCCTCGAGCATCTCGAGCAGGTGCGGAGGAATCGGCTCACAGGCGTCGACGCGGGCGGTCGAGAGATTCTCCACGACGCCGCCGACCATGTCGACGCGCAGCTCGTCGCCGGTCCGGACCGTGTCCAGGCCCGGACAGACGAGGGCGGGCAGGCCGAGGTTCATGGCATTGCGATAGAAGATGCGGCCGAACGACCGGGCGAGCACGACGCGGATGCCCAGGTGCTTCAACGCGTGCACGGCCTGCTCGCGCGAGGAGCCAATTCCGAGGCTGTCGCCCGCCACCAGGATGTCTCCTAACCGGACGGCGCGGGCGAATTCCGCGTCCAGCGCCTCGAGGCAGTGCAGGGCGAGCTGCTCGATGGGCCCCTTCATGTAGGGGCCCGGCGCGAGGAGATCGGTGTCGATGTTGTCGCCGAACACCCAGGCCCGCCCCGTGTGGGCCAGGGCCGACTCGCCCGAGCCGGGCCGGCTCACGGCACGTCCCCGCTCAGCCCAAGAGCTCCCGGGGATCGCCGATGCGCCCGGTCACCGCGGCCGCCGCGACGGTGTACGGCGAGCCGAGGTACACGCGGGCACTCGGCGCCCCCATGCGACCCTGGAAATTGCGCGCCGTCGAGGAGATGCAGACCTCGTCCTCGGCCAAGACCCCCGCCCCGAAGCCGGCGCACGCGCCGCACCCGGTCGGGAGGAGGATCGCCCCGGCGCCGGTCAGGGCGGCGAGCGTCCCGTCTTCCGCCGCCTGGTGCGTCACGCGCGTCGACGCCGGCGCGACGAGGAGGCGCACCCCCGGCGCCACCTTGCGGCCCCTCAGCACCTCGGCGGCCATCCGCAGGTCGCTCAGCTTCGCGCCCGTGCAGGCGCCGATGTACGCCTGGTCGATGGCCACCCCCGCATGGGCCGCGACGGGCGCCGCGTTCTCGGGGCTGTGCGGGGCGGCCACCTGCGGCGGCAGCTCGTCCGCGGCCAGATCGAGCACCCGCTCGTAGGCGGCATCGGCATCGCCGCGCCAGGTCAGCGCGTCGGGCTGGTCCACCCCGGCCTCGGCGAGCGCGGCCACGGTCACCGCGTCGGGCGCGATGAGCCCGGTCTTCGCGCCGAGCTCGGCGGACATGTTGGTCAGGACCAGCCGCTCGGCCATCGGCAGCGCGTCGACCGCGCTGCCGGCGTACTCCACCACCTTGTAGTTCGCCCCGTTGATGCCGATCCGCGCGCAGAGCGCCAGCATCATGTCCTTGGCCACCACGCCGCGCTCGAGCCGTCCGGACCAGCGGACGAGGACAGTGGGCGGCACGCGGACCCAGATCTCGCCAGTCACGAGGACGCCCACCATCTCGGTCGCCCCGATCCCGATCATCAGGCAGCCGAAGGCCCCGGCCGTCGTGGCGTGTGAGTCCCCACCCACCGCGAACATGCCCGGGCGCACGTAGCCCTGCTCGGACAGCACGATGTGGCAGATCCCCTGCATGTCGTGAAAGCGATCGACGCCGGCGGCCGCCACCCACTTCCGGGTCGTCCGGAGGATCGCGGCGCTCTCGGCGTCGACGGCGGGCACGTAGTGGTCGGTGACCACCACGACCTTGCTCGGGTCCCAGACGCGCGCGCCGAGCTGCTCCAGCATGGGCTGGACGCGCCTCGGGCCGCCGGAGTCGTGCATCATGGCGAGGTCGACGCGACAGGTCACGATCTCGCCGGGACGGACCTCCTCACGGCCGGCGGCGCGCGCGATGAGCTTTTCGGCGAGCGTGGCGCCCACGGTCTACGCCACCCGCGCGATCATTCGCCCGGCACCGACCACGCGTCCCATGGCATCTGCTATACCAATAGGCCATCATGGCGAGGGAGACAAGCCGGTACCGTAGTGAGCGTTGCACTGACCGGACCAGGGGGGCTGCAGATGCTTCGCGCCGAGCCGGGCGATCCGACATGACGACCGGGCCCCTCGATCTCGTCATCAAAAACGTCCGGGTCGTCCGGCCCCGCCAGCCGTCGGTGGACCTCCTCGACCTCGGCGTGCGGGACGGGCGCTTCGCGCGGATCGCGCCCGGCATTCCCGTCGGCGACGCCCGTGAGGTCTTCGACGGGCGCCATCTCCTCGGCTTTCCGGGCGTCGTGGACGCCCACACGCACGTCGGTATCTACGCCCCCCTGTCGAGCGACGCCGAGAGCGAGAGCAAGGCGGCGGCTTCGGGCGGGGTGACGGCGATGCTCACCTACTTCCGCACCGGACAGTACTACCTGAACCGCGGCGGCCCGTACGCCGAGTTCTTCCCCGAGGTGCTCCGGCTTTCCGACGGCCACTACTGGGTCGACTACGGGTACCACCTGGCGCCGATCCAGGCATCCCATGTCGGCGAGATGGAAGCGCTGGCGGTCGAGCACGGGGTGCCGTCGTTCAAGATCTTCATGTTCTACGGCGACTATGGCCTCCACGGAAAGGCCGACCGCCGCGACCAGCGGAACTTCCTCATGCTCGGCGAGGACGAGCGCTACGACCTCGCCCACTTCGAATTCGTCATGCGCGGGGCAGCCGGCGTCCAGGCGCGGCACCCGTCGCTCGCCGACCACGTCAGCGTGAGCCTCCATTGCGAGATCGCCGACATCCTCAATGCCTACACGCGGCTCGTCCAGCAGGACCCCTCCCTGACCGGGCTCCGCGCCTACAGCGCCGCGCGGCCTCCGCACTCGGAGGGGCTCGGCGTCTGGATCGCGGCGTACCTCGCCCACGAGACCGGGTGCCGCAACGTGAACCTCCTCCACCTCTCGTCCCGGAAGGCCCTCGAGGCGGCCTTCGGGATGCGCGCCGCCCTGCCCCATGTCGACTTCCGGTGCGAGGTCACGGCGGGGCACCTCTTGCTCGACTACGACACCCCGGCCGGCGCGCGAGCCAAGGTGAACCCGCCGATCCGCTCGCGCGAGGACGTCGAGTTCCTCTGGCAGGCCGTGCTCGACCGGAAGGTCGACTGGGTGGTGAGCGACCACGCCTGCTGCGCCACCGAGACGAAGCTCGGCCCGGGTCACTCGGAGGACGTGTGGCTCGCCAAGGCCGGCTTCGGCGGCACCGAGTACCTGCTCTCGGGCGTCTTCAGCGAGGGGTCGCGGCGCGGGCTCTCCCCCGCCCATGTGGCGGAGCTCGTGTCCTGGAACCCGGCGCGGCGGTTCGGCCTCGCGGGCAAGGGCGACATCGCCCCGGGCTACGATGCCGACCTCGTGCTGCTCGATCCCGCCCGGTCCTTCACGGTGCGGGCCGCCGACTCGCCGTCGGCTCAGGGGTACACGCCCTTCGAGGGCCTGGAGCTCCGCGGCCAGGTGATGACCACGTTCCTGCGCGGCCAGGTCGTCTACGACCGGGGCGCCGTCGCCGGTCCCGCCCGCGGGCGCTACCTCCGGCGCCCGACGCCGGCGCCCTGAGCGGGCTCCCCGGAGGGCGGAGCGCCGCGCCGGGTCAGAGGCCGAGGTAGGCTCGGCGCACGTCCTCGCGGGCGGCGAGCGCGGACGCCGATCCCGAGAGCGCCACCACGCCCTGCTCGAGCACGTACGCGCGCGCGGCCAGGGCCAGGGAGCGGTGGACGTTCTGCTCGACCAGGAGCACCGGCGTGCCGTCCCGGTTGATGGCCTGGATCACCTCGAAGATCCGGTCGACGACGAGGGGGGCCAGCCCGAGGGACGGCTCGTCGAGCATGAGGAGTCGCGGCATCGCCATCAGGCTCCGCGCGATCGCGAGCATCTGCTGCTCGCCGCCGGAGAGCGTGCCCGCCACCTGCCGCTGCCGGGCCGCGAGGATGGGGAAGAGCGCTGTGACCCGATCGAGCGACGCCCGGCGCCGGGCCCGCGCCGCCGGGAGGTAACCGCCCAGGTCGAGGTTCTCGCGGACGGTGAGCGACGGGAAGATCTTGCGGCCCTCGGGCGTGAGGACGAGACCGCGCGCGACGACCTCGTGGGGCGGCACGCCGTCGAGGCGCGCGCCGTCGAAGTGGATCTCGCCGCCGCCGGGGGCAAGCAGCCCCGCGATCGCGCGGAGCATCGTCGTCTTCCCCGCGCCGTTGGCGCCCACGAGAGCCACGATCTCGCCAGGCCGGACCTCCAGGGAGACCCCTCGGAGCACCGGGATGTCCCGGTAGCCGGCGCGGAGATCCCGGACGAGTAGCACGGGCGGCGCCGGGGCGGCCACGCCTTCCGGCAGCACGCGCGGGGCGTCGCCCGGCTGCCCCTCCCGCCGCGCGCCCGCCTCAGCGGCCATCGTGCCCGGCCGAGACCCCGAGGTACGCCTCGATGACCCGGGGGTCTCTCGACACCGCCGCCGGGGTGCCTTCGGCGATCTTCTCGCCGTGGTCCAGGACGACGATCTTGTCGGAGAGGGCCATGATGGCGCGGAGGAGGTGCTCGATCACCAGGATCGTGAGCCCGCGCTCCCGGAGCCTCAGGCACAGGTCGATCATTCCGGACACCTCGGTCGTCGTCAGCCCCGACATCACCTCGTCGAGCAGGAGCACGCGCGGTCCGGTCGCGAGCGCGCGCGCCAGCTCGAGCCGGCGCCGGTCCGACAGCGTGAGCGTGCCCGCCAGCTGGTCGGCGCGCGCTCCCAGCCCGACCAGGTCCAGGGCCTCGCGGGCGGTCGCCCGCGCCGCCGCCACCTCCCGGCAGCGGGTGAACGCGCCGACGGCCGCGTTGTCGAGAGCGCTGAGCCCGGGAAACGGCTGGACGATCTGGAACGTGCGGGCGATTCCGAGCCGGCACACCTGGTGCGGCCGGAGCCCGGTGATCGGGCGGCCGTCGAAACGCACCTCCCCGGCCGTCGGATGATGGAACCCGGTCACGAGGTGGAACAGCGTGGTCTTCCCCGCGCCGTTCGGCCCGATGATCCCGCAGACCTCGCCCGGCTCGACGGCGAGCTCGACCCCGGAGACCGCGAGAAGCCCGCCGAATCGCTTGGTCAGCCCCCGCACCTCGAGAAGCGGCACGTCGTGGCTCAGACCTGCCGGGGTCGCCAGGACCGGCGCGCCCGGCGCCACGCGCCGACGAGCCCACCCGGAAGGAACGTGATCACGACGACCAGGAGCGCGCCGTACACCATCACGTCGACGCCGGGGCGCCCCCGGATCAGCGCCCGCGTCAGCTCGGACAGGGGCGTGAGGACGACCGACCCGAGGAGAGGCCCGAGGAGCGTCCCCGGCCCGCCCACGATCGGGCGGAGGAGGATCTCGACCGACACCGACGGGCCGAACACCAGGCCGGGGTCGATGAAGGTGAAGTACTGCGCGTAGAACGTGCCCCCGACGGCGGTCAGGAACGCCGACACGGCCATCGCGACGAGCTTCGCCCGCATCGTGTCGACGCCGGATGCCTCCGCCGCGTCCTCGTTCTCGCGGATGGCGGCCAAGAGGTAGCCCAGACGCGACCGCTCGATCGCCCGGACGAGCGCGAGAGCGCCCACGACGAGCGCGAGCGCCACGTAGTAGTAGGGCAGCTTCTCGCGAAACTGGAGGCGCCAGAGGGAGTCGCCCGTCTTCGAGAGCGGCATGAGGATGCCCATCGGGCCTCCGATGGCCATCCAGTTCACGGCGATGAGCCGCAGCATCTCCGCGAAGGCGAGCGTCACCAGGGCGAAGTAGGGGCCCCGGAGCCCGTAGCGGAACGACAGGTACCCGGCGAAGCACCCGAAGGCGGCCGCCAGGATTCCCCCTGCCAGGAGCCCGAGCCACGGGCTCACGCCGAGCCGCACCAGGAGGAGCGTCGACGTGTAGGCGCCGATCCCGAAGAACGCGGCGTGGCCGAAGGAGAACTGTCCCGCGTATCCGCCCAGCACGTTCCAGGCCGTGCCGAGGTACGCGAAGAACAGGACCAGCACGAGCGTGTGGACGGCGTAGGGCGACAGGAACGGGGGCACCGCGAGCAGCAGCGCCGCCGCGAGCGCCGCCGCGAGGCTAGTCACGGGCGCGGCCAAGAAGACCGTTCGGCCGGAACAGCAGCACCAGGACGAAGAGCGCGAAGATCGGGAGCTGCTTGAGCGAGCCCGGCATGACCGCGGCGCCGATCGATTCCGCCAGCCCGATCACGAAGCCGCCCAGAAGGGCGCCGAGGAAGCTCCCCATGCCGCCGAGGACCACGATCACGAACGCCAGGATGTTGAACACGTCCCCGACGTCCGGCGCGACGTAGAGGAACGGGGTCACGAGGCTCCCGGCCACCGCGACCAGCGCCGCGCCCAGCCCGAACGCGAGGGAGTCGAGCCGGCGGACGTCGATCCCCATCAGGAGGGCGCCCTCGCGCTCCTCGGCCGCGGCCCGGATGGCCTTGCCGGTGTCCGTGTAGCGGAGGAAGAGCCAGAGGAGGACGGCGAGGGCGACGGAGGCCAGGAACGCCACGAGCCGTGGCACGTTCACGACCGCCTCGCCGAGCAGGATCGGCGGCAGCCGGTAGGCGAGCTGGAGGCTTCGCGGATCCGCCCGGAACGCGGCGAGCGCCGCATTCTCCAGGAACAGCGCCAGCCCGAGCGTCAGGAGGAGCTGGTTCGACTCCGGCGCGCCCCGGTTCGGCGCGATGACGAGGCGCTCGATCAGGATGCCGGCCAGGAAGAAGGCCGGCCCCACGATGACGACCGACACGTAGGGGTCGACGCCCGCGAGGCTCCACAGAAAGAACGTCGCGTACATGCCGAGCATCATCAGCGTGCCGTGCGCGAAGTTGATGATGCGCAGCACGCCGAACACGAGGGTGAGCCCGAGCGCGACCAGCGCGTAGACGCCTCCGATGAGCACCCCGGAGACGGTGGCCTGCCAGAGAAGCGTGGTCACGACGGCGTGCCCGGGCGCCGCCGGCCGCGGCCGCCCGGAGCCGGGAGCCCGGGCGGCCGCAAGCCGGCGCCGGTCAGCGCGACCAGCGAGGAACGGGGAAGACGGCCTTGGCCTCGGCGAACTGCGCGGGGCCGACGACCACGGTCTTGCCGCCCTGGTTCTGGAGGAGGGCGGACTGGGCGTTGGCGTTCTCGCCGGTCTTGTCGAACTGGATCGGCCCCTGGGGCAGGATGTGGTCGGCGAGGTTCGTCGCCGCCAGCGCCTCCCGGACCTTGGCCCGGTCGGCGTTGCCGGCCCGCTCGAGCGCGTCCCGGAGGACCATCGTCGCGCTGTACGCCTGGACGGAGTGCGAGGACATCGGCGCGCTGAAGCGCTTCTGGTAGGCCTCCATCACCCGCTTCGCCCGTTCACTCTTCGGGTTGTGCCAGTAGTTGCCGTCCAGGATCAGGTCGGAGAGCTCGCGCTGGTCGGCGAGAAACTTCGGGTTGGAGAACCCGCCGTTCGAGATCCCCATGACGGCCTTGGCCTCGAGGCGGACTTCCGTGGCGGTCCGGGCGATCAGGAGCGCGTCGCCGAAGTAGCCGGTCACGATCACCACGTCGGCCTTGGCGGCCTTGATCTTGGTCACCTCGGTGGTGACGTCGGCCGTCCGGAGGCTGTAGGGCACCCGGAGGGCGAGCTCCATCCCGACGTTCTTCGCGTGCCGCTCGACATGGCCGGCGACGGTCGTCCCGAAGAGCCCGTCCTCGTGCATCATCGCGAGCGTCTTGATCGGGGTGCCGGTCGCGCGCCCGAGGTCGGCGAGGTGGTCGAGGCTCTTCGTGGTCATCGCGCGCGCGTTCGGCTGCACGCGGAACGTGTACTCGAAGCCGCGCTCGGTGATGTTGTCGGCCACCGCCACGGTGATGATGAACGGGGTCTTCTCCTTCTCGGCGAGCTGGGAGATGTTGTACGCGACCGGGCTCTGGTACGGGCCGAGCACCGCCACGACGCCCTCCCGGATCAGCCGCTCCGCCTCGGCGGTCCCGACCTCGGGCTTGCCCTGACTGTCCCCGCCGGAGAGCGCGAGCCGGGCCCCGCCCTGCGACTTGATCCCGCCGGCGGCGTTGATCTCCTCGACGGCGAGCGTCATGCCGTTCACCACGAGCCCGCCGTCGAACGCGAGCGGGCCGGACAGCGGATGGACGTGACCCACCTTGATCTCGCGGGCCTGGGCGCGCAGCACGGCCGGAAAGCCAAGCACCGCGGCGCCGGCGACGCCAGCGCCCCGGACAAAGCTGCGGCGGGTGACATGGGTGGGTATGTTCATGACAGATCCTCCTCCTTTGTCGCCTTCGTCGTCCCGTGAGTGCACTCCGGACCGCGCGAGCATCGCCCTAGGGTACCTCAAAGCCGGGCGCCACGACGCGCGCCGGTGGCCACCGGGCCGGCCGTACCCTCACCGGCCACGCGATCTCCTGACGCCGGCCTGTGGCCGTCCTGCCATCGGACGCGGGGCGCCAGGCGGGGCCGGTCTACAATACGCTCCGTCCCCGGACCAGGACGGCCCACGGTAGCCGCGGCGCCGCGACCGGCCGTCGGGCAGCAGTGAGAGCGCGAGAGGAGGACCGCGTGAGCGTCACGGGCGAGCCGTTCCGGGTGCGGGTGGTCTCGCCGCTCGAGGCCACCGAGGCCGATCTTGCCCGCCGCCAGCGCCGGTACGGCGCCCACGCGGGGCCGGGCACAGAGGTGACGGTCGACAACCTCGCCGGCGGGCCCGCCGCGCTCGACACCTCGGGGGATGTCCTCGAGAGCGCGGCGGCGATCTTCCGCCAGGCCGCCGGCCTCACCGCCGACCACTGCGACGCCATCCTCATCGACTGCGTGTTCGATCCCGCGGTCGAGGAGCTGCGGGAGGCCACGGGCCTGCCCGTCTTCGGTCCGACGCGGGCCACTCTCCCGCTCGTCACGCTCGTCGCCAGGCGGTTCTCCATCGTCGCGCGAGCGGAGCGGCAGTGCGAGCTGCTCGCCGAGACGGTCGCCCGCTACGGGTTCCGTCCCGCCCTCCGCTCGCTGCGCGCCCTGGGGCTCTCCTACGAGGAGGCCAAGCGGCCCGAGACCTTCGAGGCCGCCATGTGCGAGCAGCTCCTCAGGGTGCGGGAGGACGGCGCGGACGCGGTGATGTTCGGCTCGACCACCATGGCGCTGACCGACCCGATGCGGGAGGCTGCTGGAAAGCTCCCGCTCTTCATGCCTGGCCTGGTCGCGCTCCGGGTGATGGAGAACCTGTGGAGGGACGGTCTGTGGACTCGCTGAGCCCCGGCATCGTCCGGGACACCGGGCGCGCCGACCTCGAGACCGATGTCGTCGTGGTCGGGGGCGGCGGCTGCGGCCTGACCGCCGCGATCGCCGCCGTCCAGGCAGGTGTGGACGTCCTGGTCCTCGAGAAGCAGCCCCGACCCTTGTGCAACACCGCGCGCTCCGGCGGCATGATCCCGGCGGCGGGCACCCGGTTCCAGCGAGCCGCCGGCATCGTCGAGAGCCCGGAGGCCATGGCCGAGGACATCCTCCGGAAGAACGGCTACGCGTCCGACCCGGAGGCGACGCGGCACCTCTGCCGGGTCGCCACCGGCCTCGTCGAGTGGCTGGTCGACGAGGTGGGCGTCGCGCTCACCCTTGTTCACGACTTCAAGTACCCCGGGCACACCGAGTTTCGCATGCACGCGCCGCCGAGCCGCACCGGCGCGGCGCTCTGGGCGGATCTCCGGCGGGCGGTGACGGACCACCCCCGGGCGGAGCTGATCGAGGACTCCGCGGTGACGGGCCTGATCGCCGACGAGGGCGACGCGGCGCACGGCGTCGTGGTCGAGCGGGCCGGCCGGGTCGAGCGCGTCAGGGCCCGCAAGGTGATCCTGGCCGCCAACGGGTTCGCCGCCAACCGGGAGATGCTGGCGCAGTACTGCCCGGAGGTGGCCGGCGCCTACTACTTCGGCGGAGAGGGAAACACGGGGGAGGCCATCCGGTGGGGCCAGGCGCTCGGCGGGGCGGTCGCCTTCATGGACGCCTACCAGGCGCACGCGTCGGTGGCGGTGCCGCACGGGATCCTGATCACCTATGCGCTGATCACCGAGGGCGGCATCCAGGTCAACCGGACCGGCCGGCGCTTCGGTGACGAGACGACGGGCTACTCCGAGCACGGGCTCCGCGTGCTCGCTCAGCCCGACGGCCTGGCGTGGACCGTGTACGACGAGCGCCTGCACCGGCTCGCGCTCGGCTTCGACGACTACCGCCAGGCGCTGGAGGCGGGAGCGCCGGTGACGGCCGCCACCGGCGCGGTGCTCGCGGCCGAGCTCGGGCTCCCCGCGCACGCGCTCGAGGACACGCTCGACGAGTACCGGGCCGTCGCCGAGGGGCGGCTGGCCGACGCCTTCGGCCGGCGGGACTGCCGCCGGCTGGAGCCGCCGCTCTACGGCGTGAAGGTCACCGGCGCCCTGTTCCACACGCAGGGCGGGCTCGTGGTGGACACGGCCGCCCGCGTCCTCCAGGCCGACGGCAGGCCGGTGCCGAATCTCTACGCCGGCGGCGGCACCGCAGCCGGCCTCTCCGGCCACGGCCCCGGAGGCTACTTCTCGGGCAACGGTCTCCTGACGGCGCTGGGCTACGGGATGCTCGCCGGCCGGGACGCCGCCCAGGCCATCCGCCATCGCAGCGCGTAGCCGTCGGAGCGGGCGCCCGGGAATCGGGCGTTGTGGAGGTCGACGTAGAAACCCTCTGGATTCGCGGCGATCTCCTGGATGATGGCCGGGTCCGCGCTCACGGCGCCGGCGCTCGTCTCGCGGATCCCTATCGTCCGTCCTGGATAAGATGTATGTGGGGTAGAGTTGTCGCGACCAAAGCCCAGGTAACGCCGCTAGACCAATGAGGTGGCCACATGAGACGGACTCTTATCGCTCCGGGCCTGATCTTGGGATGCGCGTCATGGTTGTTGCCACTGGTGGCGATGGGGCAGCCGCCGCTCGTCATCAAGCCACTCGCTGAAAAGAAGGTCCCCGATTTGCCGGCGGGACCGCTTTTCTGGCGGATAGAGAACGTTGACGGGCTCACGCAAGCGCAGGCGGCCGCAGGGCCTTGGTCGTTGGTCTCCGAGTCGGCGGGCAAGGTTTGGCTCTTTACGCTCGGCCCGGCGGGTGGCTCTTCGGCCGGCGGGACGAAGGTTACCGAGGTTGGACCGATCCCTCGCATCGTCGCACCTGAGTATCTCCTGCGCATCAACGTCGCCAGCGGTCCTCCCGGCAGCATCACGCCCGTGCATACTCATCCGGGGTCCGAGGCGTTCTTCGTGCTCGCCGGTGAGCAAAGCATCCGTAGTCAGCACGGGGTGATGCGTGTGAAGGTTGGCCAAGCCGAAGCGGGGCACGGTGCCGACATGCCCATGCAGGTCTCCAGCAGCGGCTCGACGGATCTGCATGCCCTGGTCATGTTCGTGGTGGACGCGACGAAACCGTTTTCATCTCCGGCCACGCTTCCGTAAGTGGCCAACGCCGGACTTCTGTCGGCACCGATGCGCCGAAGCGCGGCTCGGCGCGGAGGATATCGCCAGAGCGCCATCCTGGCAGCTAAGTTTCGAAACCCTGTATCAGGAATCGGCCTCGCACGGCGCTCGGGCGGTCAATACCCTTCTGGCCCGGGCGGCACGGGGCCGCTCGGCGCCAACGCGCCATCCGCGTCGTGTTGCTCGTGGCCCTCGAGCCGGGGACAGAAGATGCTGACGAGGTGCATGGCGGTCTCGGCGCGCAGTTGGTGCCGGTCCTTCGGGCCGACGTTGTAGCTCACGCCGGGCTCGAGCTTCCACGACTGCCCGGTCGTGAGGTCGGTGACACGGCCCGCGCCGGAGACGATGTGGTTCGCCTCCCAGTGGTGCTTGTACCAGAGCGTGGTCTCGGCGCCGGCCGCGAAGTGCACGTCCGAGAAGCCGAACCCGACATCGTCCGCCTTTGTCAGCAACCGGAGCGTCCGGGCCTGACCGTTCGCGACCGTCATCTCCTTGCCGGCCCCGCGCAATGCGTCGGCGCGGGTCACGAACATGCGTCGGTCGGTCCGCGGCACGGGGCCGCTGGCGGGATATGCGCCGTCCGAGTCGTGGCGCTCGTCGCCCCTGAGCGGCGGGCAGAAGACGCTCACCAGGTGTGTCTCTTCCGTGAGAGCGAGTCGATGACGGTCGTTCGGCCCGACGACGTAGAGAATACCGAGCTCGAGCGGCCACGACTGGCCGCTGGTCAGGTCCGTGACCTCCCCCCGGCCGGAGAGGATGAAGTTGGCCTCCCAGTGGTGCTTGTACCAGAGGGTCATCTCCGAGCGGGCGGCGATCTGGTTGTCGTTGTAGGAGAAGCCCATGCGATCCGCCGCGGTGAGATAGCGCACGGATCGAGTGCCCGTATGCGGCGTCCGGACCATGCCGGCCGCGGCCCGGTCAGCGAGGGTGCGTACGAACATCGCGCCTCTCCTTCGTCGGAACGTGGGAAATGCCGACCACGCTGCTAGCCCCCGGCCCGCTCGCCTGACCTTGGGCCCATCGACTCCGAGGCCAGACGGTGTCACCGCTCACAGAGCGGGCCTCTTCGAGGATCGAGGTCACCGAGGCGTCTGGCGATAGATCGGGCCGCGTGCACTGACGCGAGCGAGATCGGGCAAGTCCACCGTCTCGACACGGTGACCGCGGGGATGCAGGGGGCGCGCATCGAGCCCGAGTCGCGCGATGACCGTCGGGTGGCTGTAGTACCCGTTGTACGTATGCCGCACCAGCGCCTCGAAGAACTCGGCGTGCGACTGCTCGACGCGACGGAGCACGTTCTCGCGGTCATCGACGCCCAACGACGCCAGGCCGGCCGCCCCGAGGGCGCGGCTCGCCTCCTCCACCGCCTGCAGCCCATCGACGAGGAGAGCGTCGACATCGGCCGATGCCGCGGCCATGGCGAGGACGTGGTCGACCGCTACCGCGCCGGCGCCCGGGAAGCCGCCGCTCGCGGGAACCAGCACGTCCAGCACCAGCGCCAGCGAGTCCCGCCGCGCGGCCAGTGTCGGTCGCGTCACGAGCGCCTCCGGATCATCCCGTCGGCGATGTAGAGGGCCACCGCCTGGATCGTCGAGGTGGGATTCACCCCGGCGCAGGTCACCATCGTGCTGCCGTCCACGATGTAGAGATTGGGCACGTCGTGGCAGCGACCCTCGGCGTCGATCACCGAGGTGGACGGATCTCGCCCCATGCGCGCCGTCCCCATCAGGTGCCAGCCCCCGGCTCGCAGGAGCGGATTGGTCGAGACCTCCCGAGCGCCCGCCGCCAGCAGCGCCTCGCTCGCGCGTGCGATCCCGTGATCGAGCATGCGCCGGCTGTTCTCGCTGAGGGTATAGGACACGCGCGGCGCCGGGATCCCGTGGCCGTCGGTGAGAGCGGGGTCGAGGTCCACACGATTGCTCGGTTCGGGCAGATCCTCGGCGATGACCGCGACCGTGATCGTGCGATCGAAGCGCTCGTCGTAGGCGCGGCGGTGCTCGCGACCCCAGGGCACGCGGTCGCCGATGAATCCACCGCGGGCCGAGGCGATCGGCGAGAGTCCCCGCGCGACCTGGAACGAGTAGCCGCGCACGAAGCCGCGCGAGAGATCCGTCTCGTAGAACTCCTGGCTGATGAGGCTGCAGCCCTGAGGACCCCGGTAACCGCCGAGGGGCCTATCGAAGACGCCGCGCACCATCGCGTAGGGGTGGAACATGAGATTCCGGCCGACCAGCCCGCTGCGGTTCGCCAGCCCGTCCGGGAACGACGCCGAGCGCGAATTCAGCAGGAGCCGCGGAGTGCCGATCCCGTTGGCGGCCACGACCACCGCGCGTGCCTTCTGCTCGCACAGGCGCCCCTTGCCGTCGTAGTAGATGGCGCCGCCGGCCCGGCCGTCCGGGCGGAGCGTGATCTCTCGCACGCGGGCCCGTGTCTCGAGCCGCGCGCCCAGGGCCAGCGCCTTGGGCCAGTAGGTGATGTCGGTGCTGGCCTTGGCCCCGGTCGGACAGCCGAGGTCGCACGGTCCGCAGTTGATGCAGGCCCGGCGGCCGTCGTGGTCCCGCGTGAGGATGGCGCTGTCCGACGGCCACCAGTGCCAGCCCAGGCGATCGAAGCCCCGGGCCATGGTCGCCCCCAGCGTATCCAGCGGGACCGGCGGCGTCTGCCGCGGCGACTTCGGGGGGTACGCGGGGTCCCCGGTGACTCCGGCCACGCCCATCATCCGGTCGTTCAGGTCGAAGAAGGGCTCGAGCGTGGCGTAGTCGACCGGCCAGTCGTCGGCCACGCCGTCGAGACTCTGTACGCGAAAGTCCGAGGGGTGGAAGCGCGGAAAGTGAGCGCTCCAATGGATCGTGCTCCCGCCCACCGCGTTGTACATCAGCGGCGCGATCGGCGACCCCGCGTCGTTGACCGGATAGTCCTGGGGGAGCCGTCGCACGTTGGGCTCGGCACTCCAGTCGGTGTCGCGATGCAGCTCCCAGTCAGTCGCCCAGTGCGGATAGGCGCGCGGGTCGACCCAGTCCCCCTGCTCCAGGCACACCACGCCGACGCCAGCTCGCGCGAGCGTCCAGGCGACAGCCGCGCCGGCTGCGCCGGCGCCGATCACGAGCACGTCGGTCCGATCGTCTCCGGCCACGCTCGGCTATCTCAGGCTGGGTCGACTCCCGGACGGTGTTGGACCCGCCCGGCCTCAAGGAGGGTGCGCTGCGCCCGTCTAGCGCACATCACTGTCCAGAGATCGCGGCGCCACTTGTTCAGCGTCCGGCGCCACACTGGCAATGTCGTCCTCATCTCCAGGGTGCGGACAGTCTACCAAAGGCTCGGTTCATGGTCGTCGCACGGAGCGGGCCGATCATCTGGCGGGCCCGCGAGATTCACTGACCGTACGAGAGAGAGGCGCAGCTTGCCCGTTCACTCGAGCAGCGCCTCCGTGAGCTCGTTACGGCGGCTGCGTCGTGGTGGAAGTGCTGGAAAGACTGGAGCCGACGATCGGACTTGGACCGATGACCTGTCGACTACGAACGGAAGAGGCGCCGAGCCGAGCGCTACTCCCCTCCTCGACGGTGATGCTGGCAACCTTGGGCCGTTCGGCAATCGTGCTGATCTTCGTCGGAGTGCAGAGCCCCCGGGAGGGTCAGATCCGATGCGATTGGGCAGAGCATGGGATGACGCCGGGGGCGACCACCAGTAGCCGGTGGCCGAAAGCTTGCTACTTCCTGCAACCCGGCCAGTTCTCGGCGCGATAGGCCGAGGGCGTGAACCCAGTGTGCTGCTTGAAGAGCTTGTCGAAACGCGGGAGATCGCCGAAGCCCACCATCTGCGCGACTTCCGTGACCGATGGAGACCCGGCCGAAAGAAGCCGCTTGGCCCGTTCGATGCGAACCCGCATGACGTAAGCGCGGAGGGACACGCCCATGACCTCCCTGAATCGGTGGGAGAGCCGAGACTCGCTCATCGCGACTTCATGCGCCAGCCCAGGAAGTGAGAAACGCTCCCAGTAACGATGATGAACCCGATTCAGGACGTTGTGGATCAAAGCATCTCGCGCGCGAGGCGAGGGCTCCTGCGGACCTGCATCGTCCGGGGTCGACCCGGAGACAGCACGATGCACGGAAGTAACGAGCTCGAACCGGCATACGGGCTTGGGAAGGTAGTCACTGACGCCTGACTTGAAGGCGGAGGCACAGAGCCACTCCGACCCGTAGCCCGTGATCATGATCACGGGCACGTCGGCTCCCATGGATCTGATGTCGCTCAACAAATCGATCCCCGGCCGATCTGGAAGACGGTGATCGAGCACGACCGCAGCGACTGGCTCGCGGCTTAGGATCGTCAGCGCCTCAGCTCCGGTGGCGGCCTCTTTCACGTGATAGAAGTCGGCCAAGAACAACGCGAGGACTTCTCGAACAGCCAGGTCGTCCTCGACCAATAGCACGGTGCGTTGGATTGTCCCTTCCGAAGGCGCCGAGCTCCGAGGCCGCGTTGCCGGCGGGGGCGGGCTGTGAGACATGGCCGAGTTCTCAGATGGCCCCATGCGAAGCGAGTTCCGCCACGGGCTCACATTCGAAGACGTTCGTCGGGACGGTTGTGCGTCAGGCGCCGCCGTCGGTGAAC
The DNA here is from genome assembly GCA_963812945.1 of uncultured Candidatus Rokubacteria bacterium. Taxonomy (GTDB): domain Bacteria; phylum Methylomirabilota; class Methylomirabilia; order Rokubacteriales; family DASRDR01; genus DASRDR01. The sequence continues at coordinate 3,646,127 of CAWEXD010000008.1, forward strand.
AGGAGTCGGCGGCGGCACGCGCTCTCCACACGCTGGAACGCGGATCCGGCTCGACCGGCCAACCTTGCCGACGACGCCTGGGCGATTCGCCGCCCGGTCGGGTAGTCCGCGCAGGCCGCCCAGGGCGGGTCGCTCAGCCGACGCCCGAGCAGCAGAGCCCCGAACCCGATCAGTGGCGCGTCGACCGTCCGATGACAGAACACCCGGGGCGACGCCCAGCTCGTTGAGCCAGAGCGCGGGGCAGGCGGGGCACAGGGGAGCGCGGAAGCCTCTGCCGGACAGGGCCGCGCCGACGCCGATCTCGACATCCTGGCTCCCGAACGGCATTGCGTTTTTCCCGGCGCGACGCGATAGCCCGCCTCGGAACGACGCGGCCGGCATCGTCCGAAGCAACACGAATGCCACGAGCGGCGAATCGGCCGAGGCTTGCCACAACGCGGGGTTAGTGCTGCTCGCGCCAGCGTTGCATCTGCACAGTCCAGGTGGCAGGGCGCGCGCGATCAGACCATCAGGGGAATCGGAATGCTTTTTGCGACGGGCCCTTACCCTCCATGCACTGTGGACTGTGCAGGGTGCCCTGTGACCTGTGCAACTCGACGGCTCGCACGCAGGGCCATGACCGCGGCCAGTAGCCAGTAGGGAATGGTGGTGCATGAGTGACCGGTGACTGCCCGGCACGGCATCCTCACCGAGGTGGAACGAACGAAGCACCCGTCGCCGGGATTCCCCGGTTACCCCTGGTCACCGACCGAGCGGACCACCCGAGCGGAGGAGACGCAGTCGCGGCCGGTCTCCTCCCCCCAAGGGGGGCGAGGAAGGCAGCTCGGGCCGGCCTTCGGCCGATGCGCGGCCGGCGCGGGCCGACACCGGTGCCGTGAGGTTCCTCGGTTTCGAGCCCTGCTCACGCGGGCGACTCTGGCCCGGGCGACTGCGCGGCCTTCGAGGCGCGCTGGCGGGCCGCCGCCCCTGACAAGCTCGTCGCGCCCATCCAGACCACGGGCACGATCCCCCGCTCTCCGGCAAGAAACATCAAACATACGACTACAAACTACTAGTCGGGGACGAGAGCGCTCTCCTAGATTGATGTCCCTAACGTGGTCCCGGAGCCGTTGATATCTCTCTCTGCGACCGGAGGAACGAAATGGGCAAGGGTGGTGCCGATCCGCAAAGGCTCAAGGCGAAGGTTCGGGCGGTCCAGCTCAACACCGCGGGCTTGCTCAAGCTTCTCGGTGGCACCGATGACGACAAGTGGCGGTTCTGGGAGATCTTGAAAGGGATCACCACGCCAGTCCAGCTGCGCCTCGTCGAGAATCAGCTCGACGGCATGAGGTCGCTCGTCGCGCAGGCCCAGGCGAGTGCGAAGACGATCGAGAAGACGGCCCGGGCAATCTCGGCGGGCGGCTAGTCCGACCCGAACCGATCCACGGGTGGCCACGCGGATGGCCGCGCGCCATCTGCCTCACGGATCCGTCCTCGTCATCGGCGCCAGACGTGAAGAGGCACTGGGCCGGAGTCTTGCGAAGGCGCTCGGGGCGACGGTTCGGTCTTCACCGGACCCGCCTCTAGCCGCGCCCAATCCGTCTGCGAAGCTCGCCGTCCGCGTGAGCACAACCGGCGACGGTGAGGCGGAACGCGTGTTCGCCGCGTGGGCGCGAGCGGTCGGATTGCCGGCGCTCAGCGTGGTGCTCGAAGCCCACCAGGCATTGATCGGTCCGCTCGCGTTGTCGCGGAGACCCGGGTGCGGCTATTGCGCCTGGGCGCGCAGGCTCGCAGCAGCGGCGGCTGATTCGCGCTCCACCAGCAGTCCAGGGACCGCGGATTCGCTGCTGAACATCGCCAGTCCGGTGCTGGTGCGCGAGATCCGCACTGTCCTTCGCCAGGGCCCGGAGACTTCGTGTCTGCTCGACCACGTGCTGGCTGTCGAAGCCGAGACCGGGCAAGAGTCGCTCCATCGTGTCATTCCTCTCCCCCGCTGTGCCATCTGCGGCGGCGCGGCTGCTTTCCCACGGTCGGATCGAGACACCGTGCGGCTGTCCCCCGACGATCCTCTGGAGGTCGTGCTAGGCGAGCTCGCCGGCTGGGTCGATCCGCGGACCGGGGTTATCTCGCGGATCGTGCTGGAACAACCGACCGATACGGGAGTAGAGCTGCCTCTGGTCGCCACGGCCGCTCCTCCGCACATCGTGGAGGAGGAGGGCTCGTTGCGGCGCCTACCGATCGGCTGGGGCAAGGGCTTCACCGTGTCGGGCACGATCCTCTCCGCCGTCGGCGAAGCGATCGAGCGCTATGCGCCCTCGCTGCCCGACCTCGCGCGGTTCGTCTGGGAGCGTCCGGGAGACCTCGACGGTGACTTCCTTGATCCCCGAGCCTGCCCCCTCTACACGGACTCTCAGTACGACCGCGACGGATTCCCCTATGTCCGCTTCGATCCGAGCGTTCGCCATCCGTGGGTGCTCGGCCGGTGGCTGCGCGACGATGCTCCGGTCTGGGTCCCCGCGATCCTCGTCTTTCAATCGCTCACACTGCGGCGGGAACACCTGATCTGCCAGGGAACCTCCAACGGGCTCGCCGCCGCGGCGGATCTCGAGGAGGCCGCGCTACGCGCGACGCTGGAACTGGTCGAACGCGACGCCTTCATGGCGGCCTGGCTCACCGGGTGCCCCGGCCAGCGAGTCGAGCTCGACGACGATCCTTCACTCCTCCGCGTGCTCAACGGCATCGCAGCCCTCGGAGCCGCGGTGGAGCTCTACGTGCTGCCAACGAGCGCCTGCGGCACGACGGCGCTGTGCCTCGCGCTCGGCGACGGCGACCGGTATCCGGGCGTCACCATCGGTCTCGGCGCCGATCTCGATCCGCGCGTCGCTTTCCGGCAGGCGATCCTCGAGCTCGGCCAGACCGGTCCTCACCTGCGCCGCATGATGCGCGCGAGTGTATTACCGGCGCCGGGCGACCCTCACGACGTGCACGAGATGCTCCACCACGCGTCCTACTATTTTCCCTCCGAGCGCACGACCGCTTTCGATCGCCTACGCAGCAGCCGGCCGCGCATTTCCTTCCGCGACCTCGCCGCCGGCGAGCAGGAGCGGTCGTTGGGGAGCTGCGCGTCCGCTCTGGAGAAAGCGTCCGTCCGCGTCGCGCTGGTCGACGTCACCTCGCCCGACGTGGCGACCGGCCCGTTCCGCGTCGTGCGCGCGGTGAGCCCCGACCTCCAACCGATCTCGTATGGTTACGGTTTCGAGCGCCGGCCAGTGGAACGGATCCTCGCGCGAGGTCTCGCCTCACCAATTCCCGACGTTCATCCAATCTGGTGACGTCAAGAGATGCCCCAACAGGGAACGCTGCCGCTGGTCGCGGCGCCGCCATGCTCCGCACCACAGCCGACCGCTGAGGCACCGGGCAGCCCAATCACCTCCACATTGGCGGCCCGCCGGTACAACACCCAGGGGTCGCTTGCGGCCCCGGACTTCCGGAGCCCGGTGGACCGCCGGGCGACTCTGAGATCCGAGCCCTCATCGGTCTAGGGAAGCGGGGAAAACTCCAGAGAGGAGACAGGGTATGGCCGAAAAGGGAAGGCGCCCGACCCAAGCCTCACAGCCCGACGACAGTGGAAGCGATCCCGAGCTTCGATTCGCGCTGAAGGAACTGCTGGCGGCCTTTGAACCGGTCATCGCGGAGAATCTCGACCTGGCACGGGCTCCGGACAAGATTCAAGATCCAGGCGACCAGCGGGACTGCGAGGCGGAGATCGCCCTCGCGAACCGCATCTTCGGCAAGTTCTGGAGCGAGAAGGTCGCGCTCGCCATTCTCCCGAAGGAGGCGGTCGAGAAGTTCGGCCCGATCGACAAATGGCGATGGTGCTTCCTGCACATCCGCTGTTGCATCATCTTCGGCTGGCTGTTGTGCCACGGCCCGCGCGGGATTCGCGGTTTCAGCTACTACCTGTACCGGTATTGGCGCTGCGTGCGCGAGGTGCTCGGGCGGCCGGTGTCCAATCCGCCCACAGTGGTCGAGCAAAAGGATTTTCAGACGTTGGTCGGTGCCTTGGCCACGGCCTACCGGCCGTACCTCGGCGAGCAGATGTCAGCCGCCGACGCTGCCACTCGAATCGCCGACGAGGTGATCGCCGGCACAATCGATTGCACCGCCGAAGAAGGAGACGCAGCCGCCGCCTTCGAGCGAATGCTGACCCCCGCCACGGCAGAGGCTCTGCTGGGCGCGGAGGCGTTTGCCGCGCACCGGCAGGATCCATTCTTCTGGTTCTGTCGCTGCTGGTGCCTGTGCGCGATCCGCTTCGGATGCTGCCTGGCGCGTGCCCATAGCGTGGCTGAGTTCCTCCGTTGCCTGCGTTTCTATCGACGCTGCCTGCGCGATTGCTTCCAGCCCCTGACTTGTGACCTGACGGCGCCGACCGATTGCGTCGAGGAGGTCACGATCCAGGATCTTCCGGGCTTCCTCGTCCCGGTGATGGGCACGGCGGGAGGCGCGGGGTTCTCCCACTATGCCCTCGAATGGTCGACGAACGGCATCGTGTACCACGCGGACAGCTTCTACTATCCGCCGATTCCTCCCGGCAACACCGTCCAGGGCACCATTCCGGTCTTCGGCGGATTGCTGGCCTACTTCGACACGACTCTCCAGAATCCGGGTCCGCACTGGATTCGCCTGACCGCGTTCTCGGTGACTGGCGAGAAGTGCGTCAGGACAACATTCTTCGAGCTGTCAAAGAACGACGTGAGGATTCTCGGCGTGGGCGGCCACTTCACCCTCGACACGGGGTGGGCCGATCCCGCCGCGAAGTTCGTCGAGACCGTGCCCGCACTGTGCACTCGGCCGACGAGCGTCGAGGAGGTCTCCTTCGGCGGATGCCTCTCCGTGAGCGGCGGAGCGTTCGTGGGCGGGTGCGAAGGCAAGAGCGTCAAGCGGTATCTCCTGGAATACAAGGCCGGTATCGATACGAGTTGCGTCAGCGGCGGCTGGACGAAGTTCTGGGAAATCATCTACGCCACCCCGTCCCAGAACCGCTGGATCAACTGGCGCACCGACTCCTCCGTGCTGACGAGCACGTGGGTCGACGACTGCTACATTCCCACGTTCATTCCGCCGTTCTGCTCGCCGTTTCGCAAGGTGGATCCGCTCTCGTTGCTGTCGCCTGACTGTTGGGCCACTGTCCTGGGAGGGTGCCAGTTGAGCGGACTCTTCACGATCCGCCTGACGGTCGAGGCGACCGACGGCACCACCTACTGCGATACGCAGCGGATGTGGCTCGACAACAAGCCGATCTGCGGGCGCATTCGCATCGACGCGGTTCCCAAGTGCGCGGACCTCTTTGTCAGCAAGTTCGCCCTGCCCCCGGACTGCTCCGTTCCGTGGAGTCTGCCGGTGTCCGGAATCGCCTTCGACCCGCTGATCGACTCGGGGATGCTGGCCACTCGTCCAAACGACAACTTTGACTTCTACACCGTGACAGTGACGAAGCAGGGTGGCCCCTCGCTGAGCATTCCGATTCCGGGCCCGGGCGGCGCGTGCTTCTACGGGACGTCGCGTGTCGGCTACTGCCAGCTGTGCCCGGGTGATCCGCCGCCCGTGGGCGATGGCTTCGGGACGCTCGCGCACTTCGACTTGCGCGCCGTCGACCCGCTGTGCAGCGCTTCCCTTCCCTATGCCGTCCCGGCGGGATTCACGATTCCGCGGGGCGACTGCTGCGTGTACACGTTCCACGTCTACACGCAGGATCGGACGATCACGCCGGGCGGCGTTCACTGGGCCACAGATGTGTGGCCGGTGAAGATTTGCAACGATCTCAGGTAGGGACATGATCGCGGAGGCGGGCGCCGGCGAATTCGTCATTCGATTCGCTGTCTGCTCGCTCGCCGCCTGGCGCCTCACTCACCTGATCGTATCGGAGGACGGGCCGGGCGACCTCATCGCCGGCCTGCGGCGGGGGCTCGGCGCGGGCTTCTGGGGGCGATTGATGGACTGCTTCTACTGCCTGTCGGCGTGGGTGGCCGCTCCCCTGGCATTCGTCGTGGCGCGCAGCTACAGCGAGCTGCTTCTGGTGTGGCTCGCCCTGTCGGCTGCGGCTTGCTTGCTCGAGCGGACCACCGCGCCGCCCGTCATGATTCGGCGATCCGATCAGGATTGAAAAGAGGAGCGAAATGGCTTGTTGTGGACAGAATCGCTCATCGGCCGAGGCGACCGTGTCGGCTGCCCCAGCGTACGTTGGGACACACGCCAGTGGCCGAGCCTCCCGCGCACCCGCGTTTCAGTCCCGGCCGGCACCGGCAACGGCCGATACCGTGACTCTCCGCAGCCGCGACCGTGGCTCGACCGTCGTGACCGGGCCGGTGAGCGGGCAGCGTTACCAGTTCCCCGCCGGAATGTCGATGGTCGCCATCGATCGCCGCGATGCCCAGCGGCTCGTGGACACGGGCCTGTTCGAGCGCGTCTGGGGCTAGGGCCGTCGAGCGTTCGGCGCGTGCGCTATGAACCCTCACGTCCAGCCGAAAGGAGTTGCCATGATCAGCGTAGCGGCCGGAGCCCACCTGGACGTGGCGGTGGATCATCCGGCGGGGCCGGAGCCTCGGGAGAGTTCTGAGCTCCGCGAGACGCCCGCTCGCGTTGGAACCGGCGGCGAACCTGGCTGCGCACGCCACCGGCCGCATTCCAGATGAACGGCCACGGATCGGACCGGCTCCAGACGCCCAGGGACGCGGCTCGCCGGAGCGCGGAGAAGGCCTCCGGCAACTGGCGCCAGGCGCGCCGCCCGCCTTTGGCGAGTCCGAAGAGGTAGGGTTTCTCCCAGACCCAGCCGACGCCGTCGGCATACGACGACTCGACGGCGAGCGGCTGGCCCGTATGCAGCCGGTACAGAAGCGTGGCCACGTCGAATCCCAGGACCGTGCAAAGCCCGACCATCCCGGCCACGCGGGGATCGATCTTCATGAGCACCAGCGCACCATCGGACGGGCGGCGCCGGTACTCGACCGTGACGACACCCGTCAACCGCACGCGGGCGACCAGGGCGGCGGTGGCGGCGACCGCCTCATCGTCGTGCGTGCTCTCGCAATGGACGTTGCCCCCGTACCAGTGTCCACCCAGCTGGAAGTAGGGGTAGAGCTTGAGGCGACGGACCACGCGATGGCCGATCGGCCGGTGTCCGTCGTCCGCGAGCATGACCACCCCGACGCAGTCGCGTGCCTCTCCCGGCACGACCTCCTGAACCATCGGCGGCCCGCCGCACCGTCGGGACAAGTCGGCCGCAATGCGTTGTGCGGACGCCAGGTCCCCTCCGGCCGGCACGGTGAAGCGGACGTTCTGGGGATCGGCAGGCTCGACGCCCGTTGGAGGCACGCTGAACAAGTAGCGCCGGCGCGCGAAGTCGAGTCCCCGCAGGAGGCGGTCCAGCTCGTCCACGCCCTCGGGGACGAAGAATACCGGCGTGCGGAGCGGGATCGTCGCCGCGAGCCGGTACAGTTTCGCCTTGTCCAGTGCCGTCTCGAGCACATCCCAGGAAGGAACGGTCATGACGAACCGGCAGGCCAGACGGTCGCGATGGCGGGCGACGATGCGCAGATAGTGGTCGCTCGTCGGAATCAGGACCGCCTGGTCCACTCCCTCCAGCGACTCGAGGAACGCCAGCGTCTCCTCGGCGTCGTCGGTATCGAGCAGGTGGGCCCAGCTGGGCAGCCTGGAATGGAGACCCGGCGCGTACTTGTAGCGATCGACGACAGTGACCTTCACGCCGGCGTTGGCGAGGGATCGAAGCATCGCCAGACCGCGCGGATGCTCGACTCCGAGCACGACGGCCGGACGCGCGACGTCGAGGGCCGGCAGGACCATGAGGCTCCCGTGGGTTGCGCGACGACAATACCACGACGACCGATCGGGGGAGCGTCGGCCGACCCCACGGGTGCCCCCCTCGGCGCCACCTTGATCGCAGCCGGGGGCTGCGGCGGTTGGCAGGTGCGGCGGCGTGGAGGTGGTGGAGGTGATGGAAAGGCTGGAGCCGACGATCGGACTTGAACCGATGACCTGTCGATTACGAATCGACTGCTCTACCAACTGAGCTACGTCGGCCCCGGACCCGCAGGGTACCACATCCGAGGCGGGATTTCCTCGCCATCACGGGGGGTTCCGTGGCCGGGCCCGGCGCGTCTCGCGGCCGTTTCATGGAGTTCATCAACCGCTCCTTGCGGGATGTCGTCGCCGCCACGCCGTGAGCTTCACCCGCAGCCGCCCGTGGAAGAGGTAACCCGTCCCGAGCGTGGGCGCGGCCTCGGCGTGCGGCCGGCCCGATGTCGGAGCCATCGAGCCAGCGCCGACCGTCTTGGACCGTCCGGAATCACGCGCTAGACTTCCTGTCGTGCCGGATCGAGCCGCGCCCGAATGCCCACCGCCCCTGCCGCCCGCAGCCTCCGCCCGGGCTCCGTCGCTGCGGCTCGCCGACATCGCGGTGCTGGCGGTCGTTGCCCTGGCCGGCGTGTTCAACTTGCCCATCCCGTTCGACGACGACCAGGGCTTCTTCACGGTGGGCGCGCGACAGCTCGATGCCGGCGCCCTCCTCTACCGAGATTTCTGGGATGCCAAGCAACCTGGCATCTTCTGGTTCTTCCTGTCCGCCGGCCGGATCGCGGGCTTCAACGAGATCGGCGTCCACGCGGTGGAGCTCGCCTACATGCTCGCCCTGGCCGTCGTGCTCCTCATCACGCTCCGCGGTCCGGCCGGCTCTCCGGGGATGGCTCGGCTCGCCGCGATCCTGACCGTCGGGTACTACTACGCAGTGAGCGGCTCGAATCACTTGACGCAGGTCGAGGGACTGGTGGCGTTTCCGCTCTTCCTGTGCATGTGGTGGGCCCTCGGTGCGACCGATCGGCCGGGGGGCGCGGCGTGGCGGCTGTTCCTCTCGGGCGTCGCCGGCGGCGTGACAGTCGTGTTCAAGCTGATCCTCCTGCCGATCCCGGCAGGCTTCTGGCTGCTCGCTCTGGGGGGGACCGAGTGGCCCGGTCGGCGCCCGACCGTCCTGGGCCTCGCGCGGTGGGGAGGCGCCGTCGCCCTCGGATTGGCGGTCCCGCTCGGACTCGCCGCGGCGGGGCTGAGCACGCAGGGTGTCCTGGACGATGCGCTCTGGACGTCCTTCGTGCACCCGGCCCAGGTCGCCGGAAGGACGCGGGGCCTCGGGTCGGTCGGTTTCCTGGTCGGGGGCCTCCTGTGGTTCGGGGAGTACTTCGGACTCGTTCTGGCGTTTGCGACGGTCGGCGTCTGCGCGTCGCTCCCGGCGGGCCGGGCGTTCGCCTCCCGGTCGTCGCGGTTGCTGCCGTGGGGGTTGCTGACCTGGATTCTGACGGCGGCCCTCGCCATCGTGCTCCAGCGCAAATGGTGGCCGTACCATTTCCTCCTGCTGTTCGTCCCGCTCGGAATCCTTGCCGCGATGGGGATGCTGGCGGCCTGGCGCCGCCTCACCGCGGCGCGGCTCCTCCCCCGCTGGCTGCTCGCCTCGATCCTGCTGGCGCTCTTCCTGGGGCCCATCTCGATGCTCGCGACCAAGCTGGTCCTGCTGCGCCACGGATTCCCCTCGGCGGGCCGCGTCCAGCAGATGCTGTACGCGGAGCGCTTCAACATGAAGTACGTGAACATCGCCGCGAACGTGGCGTTCCTGCACGAACCCGCGAGCTTCCCCGGCCGCATCCACACGTTCCACAACCCGCTCCTCTACTACCTGGCTCGTCGGATCCCGGCCACGGCCTTTCCGGGGTCCTGGTACGAAAACTACGACGACGCGATGTGGACGAAGCTCTCCGAGCAGCTTGTTCGCCGGCCGCCCGTCTACATCCTGCTCGACGAGGACACGCTCTCCGCCTTGGCCCAGCACTCGCCCCGCATCGTCCAGATGTTGGCCGACTGCTACCGTGTGCATCACCAGGGCTGGTACGAGCACGTCATGGCGGACCCGATGGCGGCGGCCCGCGCGGGTTGCACGCGACCCCCCGCGCAGTGACGGGCTAGAAGCGCGGCGTCACGGACGGGTGAAACACGCCGTCGACGTTCGGCTGCAGGATATGCTTCGTGTGAGAGGGCAGCGTCGCGTAGAGGGCTGGAGGGGCGAGCTGCTTGCGGACCTCCAACCCCCCGAAGGTGGCGATGCGCACGAACCCGGGGATCTCGTCGGCCGACACCGGGCAGACGACGTGGCTCGCGAATGCCCGGGGGCCGCCCTGCCGACGCATGACCTCTTCGTCCGTGGCGAGATAGAGCGGGACGTCACGATGGAGGTAGTAGTAGCCGCCGCTCCCCCACCAGGGCACGCCGCTGAGCCACACTCCCGCGAGATCCAGCTGCCGGCTCAGGAAGGCAAAGGCTCGCAGCTCGTCCTGCCGCGCATACAGCGGTCGGACCGGATAGCTCGCGTCGTGTCGCGGCAGGACGCCCAGCATGCCGGCAACCGAGACGAGCGCGAGGATCGCCACCGCCAGCTGCGGCACCCGGGTGACTCGGGAGGACGCGACTCGGTCCGCGACGAGGGTCGTCACCGCCGCCGTCATGACCAGGAGGACGGGAAGGGCCGCGAAGACGAACCGGTATTCCTTGTGCGGAAGCAGGGAATGCGAGCCGACGACCGCCAGGATCCAGACGAGCAGGACCCACAGGCGGCGCGCGAACGCCAGGCTCAGGAGCCCGACGACGACGAACACTCCCCCCGACGCGGCTCCCAGCTGGGAGACGTACCAGGTCGGTCTCATCGTGCTGAACGACGAGCTGATGCCGTGGGTCACGTTGAACACGTAGGCGTTGTAGTAGGAGGCGAACCAGCTCCCCCACGTCAGCCGGTCCAGAGCGCCCACGAGGAGCGCGCCTCCAGCGAGCGCCCCGAGGATTCGGCCGAGCGCCGGCCGGCTCCAGCTCCCAGCAGCCAGCAGTAGCAGGAAGCCGGCAACCGGCAGGTACTGCAGGCGCAAGGCCACCGCCCCGGCCACGCACAATCCGAGAAGGATCGGCCGTCGTCGTTCGGGGGGATCCGTCACGCCCGCGAGGGCGGCCACGAGGAAGTACGCCGCGACCACGTCCGTCAGCGGCCGCGGCGCGAAATAGACAAGCTCGTACCAGAAGGCCGCGAACACGGCGGCCAGCCGGCCCGCGGTCTCCGACACGAGGTTCCTGCCGATGCGATAGACCGAGACGATCAGCCACACGGAGAGCAGGCAGAAGAGACCCTTGACCAGCGGGACGTAGATGGCCGGATCGTCCACTCCCAGGAGCCGGCACAGGTAGAGCGGCGCTGCGATGGCCAAAGGCACGAGCCAGGAGCGCACTCCGAATCGATATTCCCAGGGGACCAGGCCGTAACCGAAGGCCAGCCGGTGTCCCTGCTCGAGATACTGAAAGACTTCGTCGGGGTGATGGGCGCTCTCGGATAGGAGCGCGTAGGTCACGCGGAGCGCCAGCCCGCCGGCCACCACCCCGTAGAGGCCCCGCCAGAGGGCGCGGGGCGTGGCGCTCAACGGGCCGGCCATCGGGGCCAGATACCCTCGCCCCGTGGCGCATCGGCGACCGCGGCGGCGCGGTTGGCGGCCCCGGCCGAGGCGGACGTGGGACGAAGGCCGGCCCGCTGAGCCGTCTGGACACCGGGCGCGCGGCAGCCCACGAGCACGACACCACGATAGCGCAGCGGGGTTGCATGCGGCCAGCCGCGAAAAGGGCGCGCGGCGCAGCTCCCGGCCCGTCGGGCGCCCGGGCCGCGCTTCTTGGAGGGAGTGGCGCTCCGCGCTAGACTGCTGGTCGTGCCAGGCGAGACTCATGCGGGGCGTGTCCGCCTGTCGGTGATCCTGCCGACGTACAACGAAGCCAAGAACCTGCCCGGCCTGGTGCCGAAGATCGTCGAGTTCCTCCGGAACGTCCGGCACGAGGTGATCGTGGTGGACGACAACTCGCCCGACGGCACCTGGCGAGTGGCCGAGGAGCTGGGCGACCGCTTCGACCAGGTCCGCGTCGTGCGGCGCGTCGGCCGCCGGGGGTTGGCCTCGGCGGTCATCGAGGGGTTCCTCGCCGCCAAGGGGGCCGTGTTCGTCGCCGCGGACGCCGACGGCCAGCACGACTTCCAGCTGCTGGCCGAGCTGCTCGCCGCCGTCGAGGGCGGCGCCGGCCTGGCCATCGCGTCCCGCTACGTGCCCGGCGGGAGCGTCGGCGCATGGGACGAGCGCCGCCACGCTCTGAGCCGGCTGGCGACGCGCCTGGCCCAGCGCCTCTGCCGGGTGCCGGTGGCCGATCCGATGAGCGGTTTCTTCGCGGTGAGCCGCCCGACGTTCGCGGCGGCGCTGCCGGGGCTGAACCCGGTCGGCTTCAAGATCCTCCTCGACCTCCTCGTGCACCTGCCGCCGGCCACGACGGTGCGGGAGATCCCCCTCCAGTTCGGCAATCGGCTGCACGGCGAGAGCAAGCTGTCCCGCCTGGTGCAGCTCGAGTTCCTCGAGTACATCTACGACGTCACGCTCGGGCGCCGCATCCCGCTGACGCTGGTCAAGTACTGCGTGGTGGGCGGGCTGGGCGTGGTCGTGAACGCCGTCGCGTTCCTGGTGACGTCGAGCCTGCTCGGGCCGATGGCGCAGACGACCCTGCGCGGATTCTCCATCGCGGTGCTGGTGGCGACCGAGGTGGCGATCGTCTTCAACTTCGTGCTCAACAACATGTGGACCTTCTCCCTGGCCCGCCTCTCCGGCCCGCGCCTCGTCGTCGGGTTCCTCCAGTACAACGCGGCGTGTGCGCTGGGCGCCCTGGCGGGCTACGCGGTGAGCGGGTTCCTCTTCTCCCGCGGCTGGCTCGGCGTCGCGGCGGCGGGCGCGGGGGCGCTGGTCGGGGCGATCTGGAACTACACGATGAGCCGGCTGGTCACCTGGAAGCAGTGACCGGGCGCCGCCCGTCCCGGGCTCTTTCACGACTTCCGCCGGACGAGCGGCCGCAATCTGGCCCGGGCCGGGATCTCGGCACCGTCGCCCGGGCACCGTCACCTCCTGGGCGGATTCGGTAACCCTGACTCTCGAGCAAGGGGACCTCCTCCGGTAACCGAAGTTTTGAGTCGATGCAACGCCTTGACGGGTCTCGGGGCGCAGCGTAGAGTCGGCGCACTCTGCCACCCCCGGTCGCGAGGAGACGAGCCATGACGCGCGCCCTCGTCACCCTGGTTGCCCTCGCCGTGGTCGGTTGCGCCACGGGCCAGCCGCCGAAGCCGGAAGCGCCCGCGAGCCCGGCCGCGCAGCCGCCGCCGGCGGCGCCGCCTCCGCCGCCGGCGGCCGCCGCGGCCCCCGCGCCTGCCCCGGCACCACCGGCACGGGCCGCCGCGCCGGCGACACCCGCGCCTGCCCCGGCCCCGCGGCCCGCGCCGACCCCGGCACCCGCCCCAGCCGCCCCTGCCCCGGCCGCGGCTCAGGCGCCCGCGGCTCCCGCGCCCGCCCCCGCGCCGAAACTCGTGTACGTGAAGACCCACCTGGCGAACTTCCGCGAAGGCGCCGGCACGAACGCCAAAATCCTCCGCGTGCTCCGGCAGGGCGCGCGCCTGCAGGTCCTCGAGACGCGCAACGACTGGCTCCGGGTCCGGCTCGACGAGGGCCAGGAAGGCTGGGTCGCGGAGTCGATCACGTCGGCGACGGCGCCATAGCCACGGGGACAGCCATGACCCGCGTCGCGATCCTGGACGACTATCAGGACGTCGCGCTCCGCATGGCCGACTGGTCGAGCCTTCCGTCCGGCGTGGAGGTCGTCGTGTTCCGCGACCACGCGGCGGCCGAGGACCAGGTGGCGGCCCGGCTCGCCGACTTCGACGTCGTCGTGGCGATGCGGGAGCGGACCCCGTTCCCGAAGAGCCTCCTGGACCGCCTGCCCCGCCTCCGCCTCCTGGTGACGACGGGGATGCGCAACGCCTCGATCGACGTCCGCGCGGCGGTCGATCGCGGCGTCCTCGTGTGCGGGACGGCGGGCCTGCCCTACCCCACGGCCGAGCTGGCGTGGGCGCTGATCCTGTCGCTGGTGCGGCACGTGCCCCACGAGGACCGGGCCACGCGGGCGGGCCGCTGGCAGGAGACGCTCGGAACCGGCCTCAACGGGAAGACCCTCGGTGTCCTCGGACTCGGCACCCTCGGCTCTCGCGTGGCGCGCGTGGGACGCGCGTTCGAGATGGAGGTGATCGCCTGGAGCCAGAACCTCACCGCCGAGCGCGCGGCCGCCGTGGGCGCGAGTCTGGTCACCCGGGACGAGCTTCTCGCGCGCGCCGACGTCGTCACGATCCACCTGGTGCTGAGCGAGCGGACGCGGGGGCTCATCGGCGCCCGCGAGCTGGGTCTCATGCGCCGCGGCGCCTTCCTCGTCAACACGTCGCGCGGGCCGATCGTCGACGAGGCCGCGCTGATCGCGGCGCTCCGCGCGGGCACGCTCGCCGGGGCCGGGCTCGACGTTTACGACGAGGAGCCGCTGCCCTCCGACCATCCCCTGCGCCGCCTGCCGAACACGGTCATCACCCCGCACCTCGGCTACGTCACCGAGGAGACGTACCGGATCTTCTACGGGCAGGCCCTGGAGGACGTCCGCGCGTTCCTCGCGGGGACGCCCGTCCGGGCCCTCACCCCGTAGTCAGCAGCCGCGGCCCGCCTAGAAGCGCAGGCGGACGCGGTAGGTCACCTTCGTCGAGCCGTCCTTCGGGACCGGAACCCGGTAGCGCAGCGTGTGGGCCTCCACCTTCTCGTGGGGCTGCGTCTCGCGGAGCACCTCCCAGTCACCGGGAACCGGCTCGATCACGCTCACGACCACGTCCTCCTTCTTGTGGTTGCGCAGCGTGATGTCCCACTCCACCTCGTAGAGCGAGCTGCCGATCTTCTTCCAGTCGCGCTGGATCCGCTCGCCGACCACGTCGAAGGATTCGCCCATCTTGATCCGCACGCGCTCGTCCTTCGGCGTGTGGTCGATCCAGTCCTCGCCGATCAGCTGCTGGCTGCCGGACTGGTCCGCCTTGTAGACGCGCATCTTGCCCTTCGGAAGCGGGATGCCGAGGTTGTTCGCCTTCGCGTTGGTCAGCTCGACGAAGACGCTGACCTTCTGGTTGCTCATGGGCGTGCCGTACTGGGTGCGGTAGTAGTCGCGGGCCCCGAAGAAGGCGAGCTCCTTCCGGACCGGGACGCCGGCGGCGGTCATGAGCGTCAGCTGCTTCGTCTGATTGTCCTTGATGGTGGTCCGCCCGTCGAGCGTGTAGAGGTGGTACTCGAAGAACCCCTCCGAGACGAAGTCGCGAGAGGCCGGCGCGGCCGCCCCCACCTTGGCCGCCATCTCCATGGCCTGCCGCGTCCGGTCGTCGCGCGCCCGGTTCACGTCGCCCGCCACGAGCTTCAGCGCGGCCTCCTTGTACGTGGCGCCGCTCTTGTTGTCGATCGTGACCCACCCCGTCAGGTCGGCCCGGTCGTCGGCGGCGTTGAGGACCACGACGTAGTCCGCCTTCCAGGTGATGCCGCCGGTCAGGTACGACGCCTCGATCCGCTGGGCCGCGGTCGCCGCGTTTCGCAGGAACCACATCAGCGTGGGCTTCGAGACCAGGTTCTCGGGGAGGGACGGCAGCACGACCTGGCCGTGGTGGCCCATGTGGATCTGGCCGTTGATGTCGAAGACCGGGCCGTTGGTCGTGAGGAGCGTCGCCTCCAGGTAGGAGCCGTTCCCCTGGTAGAGGCGGACCTTCTTCCCGACGTACTTCTCGAGGAGCTTCTGGCTCGACAGGAGGTCGTACTCGTAGTTCTGCTCGAGGATGCGGAGCCCCGCCGGGTCGGTGAGCGACTTCAGGTGGACCGACGTCGGGTCGATCTGCGCCGCGACGTCGGCGAACTGGACCTCGGTCATCCCCGCCGGGAGGCGCACCTCGCGGGTGTCCTTCACGAGGCCGAGATTGCCGTTGTAGATGGTGACCATGAGGTCCCGCTGGCTCTCGCGCGTGATCGCGAGCGGGGCGGACGCGCCGGCGGCGACGGCCGGCGCGAGCGTGGCCAGGGCGAGCAGTGCGGCGGAAAGACGATGATGCATGGATGGACCCTCCTCGGTTGCGTGAGATCTGACCGCTCTTGCCCATTTGGACCGGGGAGCCCGGCGGAAGTTCCCTGGGTGGACGGGGAGCCCGGGAGGGGCCCTCGGGCGCCGGGAGCGCCCGCGCGGCGGCGGCGAGGGCGCGCCCGCGCCCCCGGGAATCAGGGCTCGACGGTGAGGGCGACCTCGACGCGAACCTGGGCGGGGAGGGTCCCGGACTCGTACTCGGTGGCCCAGCGCCCGATCTGACCGAGGCCCTCGATCAGCTCGCGATAGCGGGCGGCGGGGACGAGCACGTCGATCACGATCATGCCCCGGTCCCCCTCGAGGAGCCGGCCGACGCGCGTGGCGCCGACGCGCGCCAGCAGGGCGTCGAGAGCGCGCTCGGCGGGCGCTCGCGCGGGCACGGTGAGCCGGCCGCTCGCGTCGACCGCGCGCATGAGCTTCGCCCCGAGGCGCGACTTCGCCGCCGAGGGCGCCGGGGCCGGCGCGCCCTCGGTCGCGGGTGGCGCCGACGGGCCGGACGCGACGCCGCCCACACGGCCTGCCTCGGGTGGGGGCGTCGCGGGCGGAGTCGCCGGCGCAGCGGTCGAGGGCGCGGCCCCAGCCGTCGCCCCCACTGCGTCACGCGCCGCCGAGGGCTCCGCCGGCTGAGCGACCCTCTCGGACCCCGCGGGCGGGGCCGTCTTGCTCAGCGCGTCGGAGCGCTGTTCGACCAGCGCTTCCTTCTTCGCCGTGACCGCCCCACGGGCGTCATTCGGCTGGGCGGCTGGCGGTTGGGCGGCCGGCGCCGACGGCGCTTGAGGGACAGGTGGCGGACGCTGGGCGACGATGGGTGGCGTCTGGCGAGGCTCCTCGCGGGCCGCCCTCTCCGTGGCCTGGTTCCGTTTCGCCTCGGATGCCGCACCCTGCTTGCTCGGCGCGCGCTCCACCTCGCGCGCCCGGTCCTTGGAGGGCGCCGGTCCCGGAGCCGGCGTCGGGGCGGGGGGCGTGGACACCGTTCCCGAGGACGGAGCGGGCGGCGCCACCGCCGGCGCGGGCGACGACTGGGGCGCTTCCTGGCGGGCCAGCTGCCGGACCTCGGGCGTCCGCTGGTACACGTAAAGGGCCGAGACGCCGACCAGGAGGACGGCCGCCGCCTCGATCGGGAGCTTCACGCGAAGCGGCACGAAGAGGGCGTCGAGGAGCCGGCGGGGCCAGGACGGGCGGTAGGCCTCGGCCATCACCCGGTCTACGAACCCCGCGGGGGCGCGCGCCGCCGGGAGCTGGGCGAGGCGCGCCACCGTCGCGCGGAGCTGGTCGAGCTCCCGCCGGCAGTCGGCGCACGCGGCCAGGTGGGCTTCGAGCGCCTGACGCTCGGCAGCTGGGAGGGCGCCGTCCAGCAGCGCCGACAGCTCGTCTCGGACTTCGTGGCACGTCATGGGAAGAACCGCTCCAGCTTCTCCTTGAGGTCGAGGCGCGCCCGGTGGAGCCGCGAGCGGACCGTCCCGACCGGCAGGCCCAGGATTTCCGCGATCTCCTCGTAGGCGAGCCCCTCGACGTCCCGCAGCACGACGACGATGCGCCGCTCCTCGGGGAGCTCGGCGATCGCGCGATGAAGAGCCTCGTCGAGCTCCCCCCGCTCGAGCGCCTGGTCCGGCCCCGGGCCGGCATCGGCCAGCTTCGCCAGCACCTCCTCGCCGTGGCGGGCGAGCCGGCGCTCGCTCCCGGCCAGCCGGTTCAGGCAGAGGCGCGAGACGATCGCGTAGAGCCAGGTGGAGAGCCGCGCGTCGCCGCGGAACTCGGCGAGCCCGCGGTGGGCCCGGAGGAAGGCTTCCTGGGCGACGTCCTGGGCCTCGGCGGCGTTCCCGAGCATGCGCAAGGCCAGCCCGTAGACCCGGTGCTGCTGCAGGCGGACCAGCTCCTCGAAGGCCCGGCGGTCCCCCGCCCGGAGCCGATCGACGAACTCCGCCGAGTCGCCCGCCGCCGGCTCAGCCACGGGTGCCGCCACCCACGGCCCGAGCCTAGCGCACACCGCGACGCCCGAACAAGCCGACACGCCGGTCCCTCCGACCCCTTAGACCACTCGCCCGCCCACGAGTTCCCGGCGTCCACTCGGCGCCGATACCGAGGAAGGCTAGTGGCCCGCGACCCCGTCCTGGGCGGCCGCCGGAACGTGGCCCGCGGTCAGTGTCGTCCACTCCCAGCCTGTGCCGGGCTAGCGGGATGGTAGACTAAGGTCGCCGGCGAAAATCCATGGGCAAGATCGAGAAGATCGAGCAAGAAATCCAGGCGCTCTCCGCTGACGAGCTTGCGCTGTTCCGCGCCTGGTTTCTGGAGTACGACTGGGCAGCGTGGGATAGCCAGCTCGAGCGTGACGCTCGCGCGGGCCGCCTCGACGATCTGGCTGCCAGGGCCCTTCGCGATCACGCCGCCGGCAAGACCACGCCTCTCTGACTCATCACGCGTCCCCCGACTTCTGGGCGCTGTATCGAGCCTTACCGTCCGAGATTCGCGCTCGCGCCGACCAGGCGTTCGCGCAGCTGAAGCAAGATCCCCGGCATCCTTCACTTCAAGAAGGTCGGCAGGCTCTGGTCTGCTCGCGTCGGCGCCCACTACCGCACCCTGGCTGTCGAAGCGACGGACGGACCCGTCTGGTTCTGGATTGGCAGCCACGCCGACTACGACCGGCTGCTGCGCTAGGAACGCGGGTAGCCGGCGACGCGTAGGCGGGCCGCCATACTCAGTTTCGAATTGGAGGACGTGATTGGCACTGACGGAGACGCAAAGGGCTCACGTAGTGAGGCAGCTGACGGCATACTGCGCCCAGCGGGTGCCAACTGAAGCCCGGTCCAAGATCCGGGTTGGCTACCGAATCGAGGGTAACGCGGTGGTCCTGTACGAGGAAAGGCCGGCCTTTCACCCGCCCTACGACTGGCAGGAGATGGTCGTGGCGAAATTCACATACGTGGGCACGCAACGCAAGTGGCGGCTCTACTGTCAGCACCGCGACCGTCGCTGGCACGCGTACCAAGCCTTGCCAGCGGCCTCCAGCTTCGCCAAGCTCCTCGACGAGGTCGATGTTGATCCAACTGGAATCTTCTGGGGATGACGTCGTCGCCGTCGAGAATCCTGCCGCACCGGACCGGCGACTTGCGCTGCTCGTCCGCCGGCCGCTGAGCACGCTTGGCCAAACCTGCTGGGCGCGATACTCGCTCTCGGGCCGCTGAGCCTACTTCAGGATCCGGTGGCGGGCGAGGATGTCGGCGAGCTCCTGCCGCGTGACGTCGTCGAGGGCGGGCCCCGGCTGGCGCACCACGCTGGTCGCGATCGCGCCGCGGAGACGGAGGAGCTCCTTCCGGAGCGCCAGGCCGATCCCCTGCTGGCCCTCGTAGCGGATGTAGGACGCATAACGATCGAAGATCGCGGCCGCGCCCGCGCGATCGCCCCGCTCGAACGTCGTGTAGATCTCGACCAGCACGTCGGGCACCGCCGCGCCGGTCATGATGCCCACCGCGCCGCGCGAGAGCTCCTCGTAGAAGTACATCGCGTTCATGCCGCCGAAGATGCGCACCCGGTCCGCGCCGGGGAGGCGCCGCATCGCGGTGATCTTGGTCGGCGTCGGCGGCTCCTCGAGCTTCACGTAGCGGCACGCGGGCAGCTCGGTCGCGATGCGGACCAAGAGCTCGGGCGACATGAGGACCCCGGTCGTGACCGGCTCGTCCTGGACGACGATGGGGATCCCGATCGCCGCGGCCACCGCCCGGTAGTGCGCGAGGATCGCCGCCTCCCCGCGTAACCCCGTCGGCGGCGCCACCATGACGGCCGCGGCGCCGGCGGCCTCCGCCGCCTGGGACAGCTCGACTGCCACCGCCGTCCCGCCGTGCGAGGTGCCGACGACCACCGGGAAGCGGCCTGCCGCGCACTTCACGAACACTTCGGCCACCCGGCGCCGCTCACCCTCGGAGAGCTTGTGCGCCTCGCCCATGATCCCAAGCACGTTCAGGCCGTGCACGCCGCATCGCGCCTCCCACTCGACCAGGGTCGCGATGCTCGCCTCGTCGACCTGACCGGCGGCGTCGAACGGCGTGGCGGTGATCGGGATGACGCCTGTGAGCTCCGTCGTCATGTCACGCTCCTCTCGATGGGATGAGACCGCGCTATAATCCGCCCTGACGGGCCGCGGACGCGCGACCTGGGGTCCAGCTCCGCCGCCCCTGGGAGGAAACGATCATGACGCTGCCCGCCGCTCTCGCCGCCGTCGCCCGCGAGCTCGAGGCCGTCCGCGGGGAGGTCCTCCACGAGGCCGAGGGCCTCTCGCAGGGTCAGGCGGACTGGCGTCCGAGCGCCGACGACTGGTCGGTCGGCGAGATTCTCCACCACCTCACGCTCGCCGAGATCAACACCGGCAAGCTCACGTCGAAGCTCCTGAAGGAAGGTGGCGCGGCTGCGGGCAACTATCCGCCCGAGCTCTCCGGGTTCGCGCCACTCCCGCCGTGGCCCCCGGGCCCGCGTGAGGCGCCCCCGGTCGTGCGCCCCGAGAAGGGCCACCCAATCGGCCAGCTCCTGCACGACATGCGGGCCGCGCGCGAGCGCAGCCGGCAGACGCTCGAGCGCCTCGCCGCCGTCGATCCCCGCGCGCACACGTGGCGCCACTTCGCGTTCGGCGAGCTGGATCTCGGGCAGTGGTGGATGCTGCAGGCCCATCACGACCGGGACCACCTCCAGCAGCTCCGGCGAATCAAGACGACGCCCGGCTTCCCCCGGGCGTGACGGAGGGCTCGCCAATCGGCTTGAAGGTCACCAGCCGGATCGGGGTCGGGCGGCCGCCGTTGCACGGGTTGTGGATCTGGGGGCAGTTCGACACGACCGCCAGCACGTCCATCTCCGCCTTGAGGTCGACGTAGTCACCCGGCTTCGACCATCCGTCGACGATCGCCATCGATCCGTCGGCCAGCACCGGGACGTTCATGAACCAGTTCACGTTGGCGACGATGTCCTTCCGGCCCAGCCCGAACCGCCCGAGCGCGCGGAGGAAGTTGTCCCGGCAGTTCGGCGTGCCCTCGACGCCGTAGCGGAAGCGGTTCGACTCGCTGCTGCAGCAGCCGCCGATCGTGTCGTGGCGCCCGCACGTGTCGGCAACGATCGTGAAGAGCCGCCGCCCCAGCCCCGAGTAGAGCCCGTGGCCGGTCGTGAGAAAGATCGTCCCCGTGAACTTCATCGTGTCGGCGGCGTTGTAGCGCTCGCTGGAATCAGCGGCCACGTAGCAGAGGAAATCGACCGCCTGGCGCCCCTCCAGGTCCACGATGCGGAGCACCTGGCCTTCGCGGACGACGCCCGCCCAGTCGCCCCCCGCCGGGATCGTCCGGTCGTCGATGATGCGTCCCGGGACCTCTCCGGCCGTCACGTCCGTGCTCCGTTCGGCATGCCCGTCTCCCCCTCGTCGTCGCCCCCCCAGAGATCCAGCTCGGCCCGAGACGCGGCCGGAGACCGCCGGCGCGCGGGCCGCCAGGCCGCACGCGCCGCGGCGAGGTCCGGCGCCTCGAGTCCCAGGAGCCGCTTCAGGTCGAGCGCGTTCTGGGTGGGAAAATCCTCGTTGTTGTTGTTGAACGTGACGGCGACCTGCCGCGCGCGCCGGTGCAGCCGCCGGGCGCGCGCGGCGAGCTCGCCGAGCTCCTCCGCGCCGTACAGGTAGTCGTACTTCTCGGCGACCGTCGGCTCGAGGCCCGCGCGCTGGTCGAGCCACCCTTGGAGGTTCCGCCCGTGGAGGCGGAGGACGGCCAAGGTCTCGGTGGTCGCCGCGTCCACCCACGGCTGCCACACGGCGTCCACGGTCACGAGCCCGAGACCGTGCCGCTCGAGGAACGCGGTGACCTCCTCGGTCCGCTCGGGAATCCACGTCTCGTTCCGGAGCTCGACCGCCAGCGTCCAGCCGGGCAGCCGCGCGGGGAGCGAGGCGAGGTAGGCGAGCGTCTCTTCCTCGTAGCGGACCCACGGCGCGAGCTGGAACAGGACGTAGCCCAGCTTCCCCGCCGCGGCGAGCGGCGCGAGCGCCGCGCGGAAGAGCTCGAAGCAGCGGTCGAGCGCCTCGGGCGGCAGCGTGTCACGGTCCAGCTCGCCGCGGCGCCGGAGCGCGACGTCCTCCGGCAGCATGAGCCGGATCTCCGGCGGCAGCGTGTCGAGGCGGGGGTGGTGGCCCGTCATCAGGCTGTAGGCCTTCACGTGGAACCGGAAGCCCGGCGGCGTCCGCTCGGCCCAGAGCTGGGCGTTCCGCGGCGACGGGAGCGCGTAGTAGGTCGAGTTGACCTCGACGCAGTCGAAGAAGCGCGCGTACCAGCGGAGCCGCGCCTCGGCTGACATTGCGGGCCGGGGATAGAATCGGCCGGACGCGACCAGCGACTGGTCGAGCCACGACGCGGTGCCGACGCGGTACTCCGTCGCGACGGCCTTCGGGGCCATCCCACCGTCGGGCCGGGCATCCCCGGCGGCGGCCTCAGCCGGCGTCGACGAGACCACGGGCACCGAGCCAGCGGAGCGCGTCCGCCACGACGAACAGCGAGCCCGCGACGCAGACGACGTCGATCCCGGGCGCCGCGAGCGCCTGCTCCAGGGCCTCGCCGGGGCTCGCGGCGAGGAGCACCTCGGCGTCCACCGGCGGGAGCTGGGCGAGGAGCTCCCGCGGCGGCGTCGCGCGAGGGTGGTCCGCGGGGGCGAGGTAGATCCGGGCGGCGGGCGGCGCCAGCGCCTTCAGGATCCCGGCGTGGTCCTTGTCGGCCGAGACGCCGACGACCAGCGCCAGGCGCCGCCCCCCGAAGTAGTGGCGAAGCGACGCGGCCAGAGCCGTCGCGCCCGCCGGGTTGTGGGCGCCGTCGAGCACGACGGTCGGGCGCCCCGGAGCCCCCGGCACGACCTGGAAGCGCCCCGGCCAGCGGACGGCCGCCGAGCCTGCCCGCACGGCGGCCTCGGGCACCGCCAGGCCCGACGCCGCCGCGAACGCCCGGACGGCGCCGATCGCGAGCACGGCGTTGCCCGGCTGGTAGAGGCCCGGCAGGGCGAGCCGGACGTCGTCGTAGGCCCAGTCCGGGCCGCGAAGCCGGAGCCAGTGACCTGCGAGATCGCTCTGGAGCGTCTGGACCTCGAGCTCCTGGCCCTCGACGAGTAGCGGCACCCCCACGGCCCGGCAGCGCGCCTCGACGACGGCCATCGCCTCGGGCGCCTGGGCCGCCGAGATCGCCACGCCGCCGCGGATGATGCCGGCCTTCTCGCCGGCGATGTCCTCGAGCCGCCGCCCGAGAAACTCCTGGTGGTCGTAGTCGACCCGCGTCACGACCGACACCAGCGGCGCCCCGACGTTGGTCGCGTCCCACCGCCCCCCGAGCCCCACCTCGAGGACGGCCACGTCGGCCCGGGCCTCGTGGAACGCGGCCAGGGCCACGGCCGTCATCGCCTCGAAGAAGGTGGCCGCGCCGGCCTCGAGCGCGTGTCCGATCCGTGCGGCGTGTCGCGCGAGGGTCTCGCGCGGCACGGGGAAGCCGTCGATCCTGACCCGCTCCGTCACGTCGAGGAGATGGGGCGAGGTGTAGAGCCCGGTTCGGAGGCCGGCCGCCTGGAAGACGGCCGCCGCCAGGGCCGCGACCGAGCCCTTCCCGTTGGTCCCCCCGACGTGCACGATGCGGAGCGCCGCCTCGGGGCGGTCGAGCGCGGTAAGGAGCGCCTCGATCCGCTCGAGCCCGAGCCGCATGCCGGCGCGCTCCCAGCGCGCGAGGCCGAGCAGCCGCTCGAGGGGCGCCGTCACGGGACCGGGGACTCGATGGGCTCCGCGAAGAACGCGAGCAGGCGCCGCAGGGTCTCGCGGAGGTCCTTCCGCTCGACGACGAGATCGACCATCCCGTGGTCGAGCAGGAACTCCGAGCGCTGGAAACCCTCGGGGAGCGGCTGGCGGATCGTCTCCTGGATCACGCGAGGGCCCGCGAAGCCGATCAGCGCCTTCGGCTCGGCCAGGATCACGTCCCCGAGCATGGCGAACGACGCCGTCACCCCGCCGGTGGTGGGGTCCGCGAGGATGACGAAGTACGGCACCCGCTCCTCGGCCAGCCGCCCGAGGGCCGCCGACGTCTTCGCCATCTGCATGAGCGAGAGGACCCCTTCCTGCATGCGGGCCCCGCCGGAGCACGTCACGACGAGCAACGGGATCCGCTTCCGCGTGGCGAACTCGATCGCCCGCGTGATCTTCTCGCCGACGACCGAGGCCATGCTCCCGCCCATGAACGCGAACTCGAAGACGCACACGACGACCGGGTGCCCGCCGATCCGGCCGACCCCCGAGACGAGGGCGTCCTCCCGCTTGGTCTTCTCGCGGGCCGAGCGGAGGCGGTCGGCATAGCGGCCGCGGTAGTCCTTGAAGCCGAGCGGGTCCAGGGAGCGAAGCCCGGCGTCCCGCTCCTCGAACGACCCGGGGTCGAGCAGGAAATCCAGGCGCTCGCGCGCCGAGAGCCGGAACGGCTGGCCGCAGCGCGGGCACGTCCGGGCGTTCTTCTCCACGTCCGCCCGGTAGACGATCTCCCGGCAGGTCTCGCACTTGGTCCAGAGACCTTCGGTGGTCATCTTGCTGCGCGGCTTGTCGCGCCCGAACAGCCAGGCCACGGCCCCTCCCTACCCCGCCGGACCGCCGCCGTTGCCGGCGGCCCCCGCTCGCGTGGCGGCCTTCAGCGAGGCGATGAAGTCCCCGGCCTTCGTGACCAGCGCGGGATCCTCCGCCAGGCGCTCCACGAGCGCGACGATGGCGCTGCCCACGACGGCCCCGTCCGCGTGCCGGACGACCGCCGCGACCTGATCCGGCGTCGAGATCCCGAAGCCCACGCAGACGGGCTTGGTGGTGACCGCGCGCAGGTCGCGCACGAGCCGCACCAGCTCGGGCGGCACCTCCGTGCGCTCTCCCGTGATCCCCGTCAGCGGCACCAGGTACACGAAGCCCCGGCTGGCGCGGGCGATCCGCCGCAGCCGATCCGGCCCGCTGGTCGGCGCCGCCATCGCGACCAGGTCGAGCGCGGCCGCCTCCGCCGCCCGCGCGAGCGGCCCGCTCTCGTCGACCGGGCAGTCGGGCACGATCAGCCCGGCCACGCCCGCCTTCGCGAGATCCTGCGTCACCCGCTCGAGCCCGTACCGGTGGAGCGGGTTCAGGTAGGTCATGACGACCAGCGGGGCGCGGATCCGGCCGCTGACCCCGGCGAGCACCGGCAGGAGGCGATAGAGGCTCGTCCCCCGCTCGAGGGCCCGGACGCCGGCGCGCTGGATCGTCGGCCCGTCCGCCAGGGGGTCCGAGAAGGGCAAGCCCACCTCGATCACGTCCGCGCCCCGAGCGTCCGCCTCCGCGATCAGGCTCGCGGTCGCCTCGAGGCTCGGGTCCCCGGCGCAGAAGTACGGGATGAGCGCGCGCTCCCCCCGCGCGCGAAGGCCCGTGAACACCTCGTCAATGCGCGACACGGCGATCTCCGGGCCCCCCGGCCTCTCCGCCGGGCGCGGTGCGCCGGGCGGCGCGCACGGTGTCCACGTCCTTGTCACCCCGCCCCGAGAGCCCGATCACCAGGCGGGCCTCGCGCGGCAGCGTGGCCGCCAGACGGACCGCATGGGCGACGGCGTGCGCCGACTCGAGCGCCGGGATGATGCCCTCGAGCCGGGTCAGGAGGCCGAGCCCCTCGAGCGCCTCCTCGTCGGTCACGGAGACGTACTCGGCCCGGCCGGTGTCCTTCAGCCAGGAATGCTCGGGCCCGACTCCCGGATAGTCGAGCCCCGCGGAGATGGAGTGGGCGGGCTGGATCTGGCCGTCCTCGTCCTGAATCACGTAGGACAGGCTGCCGTGGAGCACCCCCGGGATGCCCGCGGACAAGGGCGCCGCGTGGCGGCCGCTCCGGAGCCCGGCGCCGGCGGCCTCCACCCCGACCAGACGGACCTCGCGGTCGCCGAGGAACGGGTGGAAGAGGCCGAGCGCGTTCGATCCCCCGCCCACGCACGCGACGAGCACGTCCGGGAGCCCGCGCAGCTGGCGCCGCACCTCGCGGCCGATGACCGACTGGAGGTCGCGGACCAGCATCGGGTACGGGTGCGGCCCGGCGGTGGACCCGATGCAGTAGTAGGTCGTCCGGACGTTGGTGACCCAGTCCCGGATCGCCTCGTTCATCGCGTCCTTGAGGGTGCGGCTCCCCGAGCGCACGGGAATCACGCGCCCCCCGAGGAGCTCCATCCGGAAGACGTTGAGCGCCTGGCGCACGGTGTCTTCCTCGCCCATGTAGACCTCGCACTCGAGGCCGAGGAGGGCCGCCACGGTGGCGGTAGCGACGCCGTGCTGCCCGGCCCCCGTCTCCGCGATCACCCGGGGCTTGCCCATCCGCTGGGCGAGAAGCCCCTGGCCCAGCGTGTTGTTGATCTTGTGGGCCCCGGTGTGGCAGAGGTCTTCGCGCTTGAGATAGATCCGCGCGCCGCCGGCATGCTCGGTGAGCCGCTCGGCGAAGGTCAAGGGTGTCGGCCGCCCCACGTACTCCCGCGAGAGCTGGGCGAGCCGCTCGCGGAAGGCCGGGTCGCGCCGTGCCTCGCGGTACGCCGCCTCCAGCTCGAGGAGCGGCGTCATGAGAGTCTCGGGCACGTACCGGCCGCCGAAGGCGCCGAAGTGCCCGGACCGGTCGGGCAGGCGCGGGCGCTCCGGGGCCCTACCCACGGCCACCCCCGCCGGCGTCCTCGAGAGCGGCGGCCGCGGCGCGGGCCGCCCGGACGAAGCGCTCGATCTTGACCGGATCCTTCCGGCCCGGTGCGGCTTCCACGCCGGAGTTGACATCGACGCCCCACGGCCGGGCGACGCGGATGGCCTCGCCGACCGTTTCGGGCGTGAGCCCCGCCGACAGGATCACCCGCCCCCGGCCGGCCGCCGTGCGGGCCAGCGTCCAGGAGATCGGAGCGCGCGCCCCGCCCTCGCTCCAGCGGGCCGGACTGTCGAGGAGGAAGGCCGCGGGCTTGTAGCGGTCCATCTGGGCGAGGTCGCCCACCTCCCGGATCTTGATCGTCTTCACGACGGGGCACGGCATGGCGGCCAGGGTCTCCGGCGGCTCGGCGCCGTGGAGCTGCACGGCCCCGAGCCCGCACTCGGCCACGACCGCCGCCACGTGGGCCGGCGAGTGGTCCCAGAAGACCCCCACCGGGCACACGAACGGCGGGAGGCCCGCCACGATCGCCGCCGCGACGGCGGGAGAGACGTACCGGGGCGTGCCTTCCACGAAGATCAGCCCGAGGGCGTCCGCCCCGGCCTCGGCCACCCGGAGGGCGTCGTCGAGATTCGTGATCCCGCAGATCTTGACGCGAACCGGCGTCATGGAGCGCTGGTTCCCTTGGGACCGGGCGGGTCGCCGGGGTCGCCGGCCTCGCCCAGGAGCTCCCGCAGCTTTCGCGCCGGATCGCCGCTCCGCGAGAGCGACTCCCCGACCAGGACCGCGTGGGCGCCGGCGGCCCGGGCCCGCAGGACGTCGGCCCGCGTGGCGATCCCGCTCTCCGACACGAGGCAGGCCCCGGCGGGGGCCCGGGGCGCGAGACGCTCCGTGGTCCCGAGGTCGGTCCGGAACGTCGTGAGGTCCCGGTTGTTGATGCCGATCAGGCCGGCCCCGAGATCGGCAGCCCGCTCGAGCTCGTTCTCCCGGTGGACCTCCACCAGCGCCGAGAGGCCGAGCCCCTTCGCGGCCTGGAAAAGGTCGGCGAGCCGGTCCGGCTCGAGGATGGCGACGATCAGGAGGACGGCGTCCGCGCCGTGGGCCCGCGCCTCCCACAGCTGGTACTCGTCGATCACGAAGTCCTTCTCGAGCACCGGGCAGTCCACCCGGGCCCGGACGCTGTCCAGGTCCTCGAGCTCGCCCTGGAAGTGGGGGTCGGTGTGGACCGAGAGCGCCGCGGCGCCCGCCCGCACGTATTCCGGCGCGCGGGCGACGGGGTCGAAGCCGTCGGCGAGGACGCCCTTGACCGGGGAGGCGCGCTTGAGCTCGGCGAGGATCCGCACCTCGCCGGCCGCGCGCGGCGTCAGCGCGGCCGCGAGACTCCGCGGGGGGGCGAGCGCCGCGGCGCGCGTGGCGAGGGCGCCGCGGGGGACGGCCTCGCGCCGCGCGGCGACGTCGACACGCTTCCGGGCGACGATGTCGTCCAGGAGGCCCATGGCATCGAGTCGCTCAGAAGTCCCCGCGGCCCGCACCGGACCCGGGGAGCTCCAGCGGAATGCCCCGAAGCTGCTCGAGGACGTGCTCGCGGAGCGTGCGGGGCGGCGGCAGGTCGCGCGCGATGCGGCCGCCCCGGATCAGGGGCTTCAGGAGATCCTCGTACGCCCCGCCGCACGAGCACGGCATCACCGGCCGGTGGGCGGCCACGACGACGGTCTTCCCGCAGGCGCGGCAGCGCAGGACTCGCTTCGAGCCCGAGTGCTTGCCCCGCTTGGCGATCGGCTCGCCCTCGATCTCCATGATGTCGAGCCCGAAGTTGAGGACCGGCGCGTTGGCGATGGCCGTCCCCACGCCGTAGGCGTCGACCAGCGGGTTCAGCCGCGGCATCTGGTACTCGTCGATGCCGCCGGTGGCGATGATCTTGACGTGCTCGAAGCCGCGGAAGTCGAGCTCCCAGCGGACCTCCTCGAGGATCCGGTAGAAGTCGCCCCGCCGAGAGGACGGCGTGTCGAGCCGGACAGCGTAGAGGTCGCGGCCGAGCGCCTGGGCCACGCGGATCGCCTCGAACTTCTCGTCCTGGAGCGTGTCGATCAGGGCCACGCGGCGGACCTTCGGGTCGATCACCTCGTTGAACGCGCGTAGCGCCTCCACCGTGTCCCCGATCAGGAGGACCAGCGAGTGGGGGATCGTCCCCATGGGGTCGGCCTCGATCAACTCGGCCGACTTGGTCACGGCGACCCCGTCACAGCCGCCGACGAAGGCGTTCCGCTCGATCATGGGGGCGAGGCCAGGGTGCATGCGCCGGGCCCCGAAGCTGATCACCTGGCGCTCCCCCGCCGCCTTCTTGCAGCGCGCCGCCTTGGTCGCGATCCCGGAGGCCTGGCAGAGGAGGCCGAGGAGCGCCGTCTCGTACTCCGCCCAGTCCACGTAGACGCCCTCGACGGTGAGGATGGGCTGGTAGGCGCCGAACACCGTCCCCTCGTCCATCGCCGTCACGTCCACCGGCAGCCCCTCCAGGAGATGGGCGGCCTCCTCGATCCCGGCGAGGATTCCCCAGCGCCAGTCCCCCGGCAGGCTCTTCAGGTACACCTCCGCCTTGACGCGCGCCCGGTTGCCCCGGGCCCGGAGGATCTGGACGGTCCGGTTGAAGTAGACGTCGGCGACCTCGCCCGCCTTGATCTCCTGGTGGGTCGCCAGGTGGAAGGGGCGCTTGTCGGCCACGCTCAGCCCTCCGTCCGGGCCCGGCCGGCCGGGGCCGGCGGCGCCCAGGCGCCGCCTGTCCGGTGGAGGAAGGCCTCCCCGGGAAGGAGGGACGCGGGGTCAGCTGCGCGCGAGGTCAAGGGGTTGTCCCTGTCAGCCCGAGAGCCGTTAAAGGTGCCAGGATTCTAGCAAACCCCCCCCACCCCCACAAGCAAGGCGGGGCCCCGCCTCCGGCCCGCGGCGGTCAGGTTGGCGCGTAGAACCTGAGATCCGGCATCGGGTAGTCCCGCCGGTTCTGGGTCCACAGGGCCAGCCCCGACGTGGTCGCCGCGGCCGCCACCAGCGCGTCGGCGATCTCGAGCCCGTGGGACCTCGCGTACCGGGCCAGGTACTGCCCCGCCCGCTGTCCCGTGTGGGCGTCGATCACGACCTCGGCCCGTTGCGCCAGGAACGCGTGGGTCAGCGCCTCCTCGCCGGGTCGCAACCCCGCGTGGACCTCCGCCCAGGACACCGCGCACGCGTACGTGCGGACGCCAGCCGCTTCGAGGCCGAGAATGGCCTCGGCGATGCGCCGGCGCCCTCTCAGGACCTCGATGATGACATCGGTGTCCAGAAGGACGCCGGCTAGAGCCGGAGGCGTCGCTTCCGGCCCGTACCGCGCCTGAGGCGTCTCACGTACTCGTGCGGCTCGCCGATGTCGTCTCGATCCTTCCATAGCCCCAGGACCGCCATGACCGCCGCCTGGCGGGTCTCCACGTCGGTCGTCCCGTACGCCCGAGCCAGCGCCTCGCGCACCAGCTCGGAGATCGTCCGTCCCTGCTGACGCGCGAGGGTGCGGAGCCGGGCGTGAACGGCCTCGTCGAGGTAGAGCTGCGTCCTGACCACGCGATGTATGTACATCGCGTCTCGCGCATGGTCAAGGTGTCTCGCCCCAGGCCGTGCCCGAAGGCCGCCGGCCGATCCCTAGAGCCGGACCACCCGCTCGAGATAGGCGCGGAAGGCGTCCCCGAGGTCCGGCCGCGCGAGCGCCATCTCCACCGTCGCCTTCAGGAACCCGAGCTTGTCGCCGGTGTCGAAGCGCCGGCCGGTGAAGCGCACCGCGTAGAGGGGGCGGCGCGCGCGGAGGCGCCGGAGGGCGTCGGTGAGCTGGATCTCGCCGCGATGGTCGGGCGGCGTCTCGGCCAGGATCGGGAAGATGTCGGGCGTCAGCACGTACCGGCCGATGATCGCGAGATCGGACGGCGCGGCCTCGGGCGCGGGCTTCTCCACGAGGTCCTCGACGAGGTAGACGTTCTCCGACACGGGCGTCCCGCGGATGACGCCGTAGAGCGACAGCTGGTCCGTGGGCACGCGCTCGACGGCCAGCACGGGGTTGCCGAACTGCTCGTAGACGGCGAGGAGCTGGCTGATGGCGGGCGGGTCGGCCACGATGATGTCGTCACCGAGGAAGGCGGCGAACGGCTCGTCCCCGACCAGCGGGCGCGCGCAGAGGATGGCGTGCCCCAGCCCGAGCGGCTCCTTCTGGCGGACGTAGGTGACGGAGGCCAGGTCGGAGATCGTCTTGATCTGCGCCAGCTCCTCCCACTTGCCGCGCTCCTGGAGGTAGAACTCCAGCTCCACGGAGGCGTCGAAGTGATCCTCGATCGCCCGCTTGCCGCGGCCGGTCACGATGCAGATGCGATCGAGCCCGGCCGCCACCGCCTCCTCGACCACGTACTGGATCATGGGCTTGTCGACGAGCGGCAGCATCTCCTTCGGCTGGGCCTTCGTCGCGGGCAGGAAGCGGGTCCCCAGGCCGGCGGCGGGGAACACGGCGGTACGGACGCTCATGCGACGGACTCCTTTCGGCCGCTCTCGGCGGACAGCGTGCCGGGCGGCGCGGCGAGGCGAAACTCCGGGCCGCGCGGGACCCGGATGCCGTGGGCCGCGAAGGCCTCCTTCACGCGGCGCCGGGCCTCGAGCTCGAGCTGGAACTTCTCGCCGGCGATGACGCGGGCGTGGAGACGCAGCACCGCCTCGGCCTGGCCGAAGCGCAGGATGCCCTCGGCGGCCGGCGGCTCGAGAACGGTCGCAGGGTGGGCGTCGGCCAAGGCTCGGCCGACCTCGCCCAGGACCCGGAGCGCCCGCCCGACGTCCTCCTCGTAGTCCACCGAGATCTCGACGACCAAGCGGGCCCACCCGGCGGTGTGAAGACCGAACGCGGCCAGCTCGCCGTTCGGCACGATGCGCAGCTCGCCCGAGAACTTGCGGACCTTGGTGACGCGGAGCCCGACCGACTCCACGACGCCGGTGTGCGGCCCGACCTCGACAACGTCCCCGACCGCGATCAGGTTCTCGAAGAGGAGAAAGAACCCCGAGACGACGTCCCTGATGAGGCTCTGGGCGCCGAGGCCGATGGCCAGCCCGGCCACGCCGGCCGACACGATGAGCGTGCGCACGTCGATGCCGAGCCGCTGCAAGATGACGACCGCGACCACGAACCCCATCAGGTAGCGGGCAATGCTCGTCAGGAGCGGGCCCAGGGTGCGCGCCCGCTGCGCCCGCGCGGGAGACACCGCCGCCCCCTCGACCTGGCGGAGGAGCCGGCCGATCAGGATCGCGAGGAGCCGGTACCCGATCCAGCCGACCAGCACGACGCCGAGGAGCGCCACGAGGCGGGCCAGCACCTGGGCCGTTTCCTCGCCGAGCGACAGGGCCCGGGCGCCGAGCAGCGACAGCTCCTCGAGGAGCGGCCGCGAGCGCTCCATCAGGGCACCCGCTCGCGCGGATGGGGCGGCCCTGGCGAGGATCCGTGCGAGTGGAGCATCCGGGCGCGGAGGCGCCGCACGTCGCGGACGGCCTCGAGCGTGATGAAGTACGCCGCCACGGCCAGCACCAGCCCCACGATGGTCGTGCCCACGAACAGGGGCACCGATGCGTGGAACAGCATCCCCCAGATGGCCTCCCAGAGCGTCCCCGCCGTCTCCCAGGGGCTGGCCTGGAGCAGCCCTCCGACGGACTGCGCCAGCCCGTGGACGCTGGCCAGGGAAAAGCCGCTCCAATCTCCCGAGATCACGGCCTCGCCGAGGCGGAGGCAGAAGGCGTACACGAACGGCGCGAACCAGGGCAGGTTGAGCCAGGTGCCGGTGATCGTCGCCGCCTTGTTGAGCCCGAACGCCCAGGCCACGAGGAGCGCCAGGAACGTGTGGAGCCCGTAGAACGGCGTCACCCCGATGAACACACCGGCCGCCATGCCTACCGCCAGGCGCGACGGCTCCTCGTCCAGGTGGAGGACGGCGGTCGCGCGCTTGCGGAGTCGGCCCCAGGAGAAAACCATCGGAGCGGGACGCGCCTCAGGAGGCCCCGGGGCGCTCCGGCGGCGCCTCGGCGACCGTGACCGACACGGCGACCTCCTTGCCCTGACGCAGCACGCGGAGCGAGACCGGGCGGTCGACGGGGGCGTCCAGCACGAGCCGCTGGAAATGCTGCAGGTCCTCGATCGCCTGATCACCGAAGCGCAGGATCACGTCGTTCGGCTGGAGACCCGCCTTCTCGGCCGGGCCGCCGGGGAGCGCGCGCTTCACGATCACGCCCTTGCCCTTCGGCGCGCCGAGCGACGTGGCCAGATCGTCGCTCAGGGGCTCGAGCGCCACACCCACCCAGCCCCGCACCACCCGTCCGCGCGAGATGAGAGCGCTGGCGACCCGCTGCGCGGTGTTGATGGGGATGGCGAAGCCGATGCCCTGGCCCGACGAGAGGATCGCGGTGTTGATGCCGATCACCTCGCCGCGGGCGTTCAGGAGCGGGCCGCCCGAGTTCCCCGGATTGATGGACGCGTCCGTCTGGATGAAGTTCTCGTTCGGGACGATGCCGACCTCCGAGCGGCCCATCGCGCTCACGACCCCGACGGTGACCGACTGCTCGAGGCCGAACGGGCTCCCGATCGCGATGGCCCATTCCCCCACCTCGATGCGGTCGGAGTCCCCGAGCCGCGCCGCGACCACGCCGTCGCCGGGGGGAATGCGGATCACCGCGAGGTCCGTCCGGGGGTCGGTGCCGACGATCTTGCCCGTGACCTCCTTCTTGTTGTGGAAGCGGACGGTGATCTCGTCCGCGCCCTTGATGACGTGCAGGTTCGTCAGGATGTGCCCCTGGGTGTCGATGATGACGCCCGAGCCCACGCCGGCGCGCTCGCGCTCCCCGGGCGGCATCTGGCCGAAGTACTGGTCGAAGTACTCCTTGAGGCTCGGCGGCGTGCCGGGGCCGGGGGCGCCCCCGCGAGGGCGCTGGCGGCGCAGGAAGTGCGCGGTCGCGATGTTGACCACGGCCGGCCGGACCTGCTCCGCGACGCCCACGAACGCGCGCTGGATGTCGATCTGCGTCGGCGCCGCGCTGGGGGTCGCGGGGCGTCCCGACCCCGGCCAGCGGACACCGGAGAGCTGGAGGCCGAGGCCGATGCCCAGTCCGGCCGCCAGCGCGACCAGAATGCCGAGCCCGGCGCGGAGCCAGAAGCGGCTCACGCGATCTCCCGGGAGCGGGACCGGTCCACAATCGTCTTGACTTCAGCGGGTGCGCTCCGGAACATCATCCCGAGTCTCCGATGCGCCGTTTGGTGTCGCGGTACACGCATGTTCCTCTGGCGGCGGCGAGCGTGGTCGTGCTGGCCGTCGTCATCCTGTGGCTCCTGATGGACCGCATCGGAGGGCCCGGGCCTCGCTGGCCCGGCCTGGCCACGCCGACCCCCTCGGTGGTGGCGATCCCCGCGGTCCCCGACGGGACGAGCGGCGCGACGCCGGCCGAGGGCGCGCCTGGCGTCGGGCCGTCGGGAGTGCCGGGCCCCAGTGTCCCCGTGGTGCCGCACCCGCCGGCGCCCGCCGAGCGGTACGCGCTCGAGAGCGGTCCCTTCGTTCCCGGCGACGCGGCCGACCGGCTGGAGGGGGAGCTCAACCGGCTCGGGCATTCGACGGTGCGGTTCCGGAAGGAGGACACGGCGCGGCTCTTCGTGGTGACGGCCACCGGGTTCGCGTCCTCCGACGAGGCGCGGCAAGCCGTGCGGGAGCTCGGCCGCGGCACCGTGATCGAGGAGGCCGGAATCGCCGAGATCGTGCTCGGCCGACACCCGTCGCTGGCCGAGGCCGTGGCGGTGGCGCGGCCGCTGCGGGCCCGGGGGTTCGAGGTGCGTGTCAACGAGGCGCTGGTGCCGAGCGGCCAATACCACATCCGGTACGGGCAATTCGCGCGGCGCGCCGACGCCCAGGCGTACCGGGAGGCGCTCGCGCGCCGCGGGATCGGGAGTCGGGTCGTCAAGGTCAGGTAGGCCGCTCGCTTATTCTCCCTGGGGGGGAGCGGCGCCGCTCCTCCCCCAGGCCCCCCCACCGCATGGGTGCGGTGCGGCGCGCCGAGGCGATAGCTGACGGTTCATCAGGCCACGAAGGGTGGGATGGGCGGCACCTCGAGCAGCTGGCTCTTCACGTCCACCACGCCCGGCACGGTCCGCGCCACCTCGGTCGCCTTCTCCAGGGCGGCCGTCCCTTCCAGGCGGATCACGCCGCGATCGGCGTCGACGCTGAGACGGTACTTCCGCGTCTCGGGGTGCGTCGCCAGGGCGACACGCACCCGCGAGCTGAGCGCGCGGTCCCGCACGTGCTGTCGCGAGTCCTCGGTCGCCGTGAGACCCCGGACCAGCCCCGCGAGCGCTTCGACCCCCGCGTCGATCGAGAGCTTCTCCGTGTTCAGGACCAGGTCGTAGAGGTCCGCGTCGACCCACTCGACGTCGTAGAGATAGCGGATCCGGCCGTGCTTCTCCTGGTCGCTCCGGCGGACCATCTCCGCCGTCGTCCGGACGTCCACGCTCTCCTGCGCCTGGGCGGTCATCTTCTTCATGACGCGCTTGACCCGCATCTCGAACGGCGCGATCACGAGCACCCGCAGGGCGTGCGAGATGCCGCGGAGGAGCATCTGGCCGCCCCGCGAGTTGATGACCACGTTGTCCTGTTCCGCCACGTCCAGGAGGGCGGTCTGGATGAGGGTGATATACTGCCGGGTCTCCACGTCGAACCGCTCGAAGAGCGACGGCTTCTTCTCGTCGAGCTCGGTCAGACGGTCCTCGACCACCCCGTAGCGCAGAGCCGCCTCCGAGAGCATCTCGCGGTCCACGTACCGGAGTCCGAGCCGCTTGGCCAGCTCGATCCCGATCTCAGGGCCGCCAGACCCCGTTTGGTGCGCGATCGTCACGATGGCCATGGGGCACCTCCTGCCCGGCCCACGCCGGGCTCAGTCTTCTTCGACCGGCTCGAAGTCTTCCGGCGGTGCCCCACACACGGGGCAGCGCTCTGGGGGGGTTTCCCCGGGCTGAACGTAGCCGCAGCGTAGGCAGCGACACACCAGTACCACACGCGGCCTCCGGCGAGAGCCGGGGCCTAGTCTAGCCGATCAGGGGGTCGGGGAGAAGCCGGGGAACCCCCAGACCGGGGGGGACCCGGAAGCCCGGCCCGGCGGGGCCCGGGCCCCTTGCCCGATCGCACGGCATTGGGCCACACTGTCGGCCGTGGATCCACTCCGGTTGGCCTACGTGGCGCTGGCGCTCGGCCTGATGGGGTTCGGCGCCATCTGGGGCTGGCTGGGCCTCCGCCCAGCCGCCGAGTCGCTCCCGCGCGGGCCACGCGTGGCCGCGGCCCTCTTTCTCCTGCTGGCCGTGGGCGGCACGGTCGCTGCCGTCATCCTCGAGGGGCGCGCCGCGCGCCCCTGGTGAGGGTCGGCGGGAAGGCGCGCTCAGCGCCGGGCGCGCGGGGCCCGTCGGCGGGCCGGCGGGGCTCCGGACGCCGGGCCCGCCCCCGGAGTCACGCCGTCGGTGATCCCCGGCACCGCGATGCCGGCGTCCACCAACGGCTTCGCGATCCGGTCCTTCAGCCAGTGGTCGTCCCACCACTCGATCGGGCTCACGTAGATCCCGTGGACCAGCAAGGCGAAGTGGAGATGGTCGCCTCCCGCCAGGCCCGTCTCGCCGCTCCGCCCGAGCGCCTCGCCCTTCTGGACCGTCTGCCCGACCTTGACCGCGATGTCGGAGAGGTGGGCGTAGAGGCTCATCAGGCCGAGGCCGTGGTCCAGCACGACCATGTTCCCGTAGATGCCGTTCGGCCCCGTGAACACGACGCGGCCGCCGTTGGACGCCTCGACCGGGCTCTGGCGGTTGGACGCGAGGTCGATGCCAAGGTGCCACTGGGTGTCGACCGTGCGGCCGTCGAGCAAGTAGGTGCGCTCCTCCGGGAAGTTGGCGAAGACCTTGGTGTTGGTCTGCTGGCGGAATGGGCCCGTCCAGAGCGGCTTCGGCGACGTCTCGCCGCGCGTGATCTCGCGGTTCTTCGCCTCGAAGCCCTTCCGGCCCTCGCCGTTGACGCGGAGGAACGACTGGAGGAGGTCCTCGACGCTCGCCGTGCCGGGCGTCTGGGGCACGAGCTCTGGCATCTTCCGGCGGAGAAACGCCTCGCTCAGCTGGATCGTGTCCTTGGGAAACCGCACCGGCAGGAACGTCACCGGCACGCCGATCACCCGCTCGTTGCCCGCCTCGTCGACCGCGATGACCGACGGCGCGACCGCCGGGCCGTTGTACGGCACCGCGAAGAGCGCCACGTGCACCGCCGGGTCCGAGGCCAGCCCGGCGATGCCCGGAAAGAACTCGGTGCCGACCCGGACGCCCGAGCGCGCCGCGCCCTCCGGCCGGTAGACCACGATGCCCGCGCCGGCGTGCTTGATGTACCCCGTCGCCGTCTTGAACTCGAGCTTGGGCGGCGTGAGGTCGACGGTGAAGCGGTGGACCAGCCGGGGCCCGCGCGGGGGGCGGGGGCGCCAGAGCGTGTCCCGGGCCTCCACTTCGAGCTCCGCCGGTCCCTCCTGGAGCTTGAGGGCCGCGGCGTCGAGGGTCACCGGTTTCCGGAGGGTCCGGGTCGCCGCGGGGCGAAGGTCCTCGCTGAGGACCGGCCGGGCCGTGCCCTGCTGGACCACGCGAACCTCGACCGCCGCGAGGTCGGCGGCCGGGGCGTCCAGCACCACCGTGATCGCCCGCGCGGCGTGGCCGAGCGCGCCCAGCGCGGGCTCGATCGCGACACGGACGGGCGGCTGTCGCTGACGCCAGAAGAGGAACCCACCGCCGGCGAGAAGCAGGACGAGGAGGACGAGCCAGAGCTTCCCGCGCGTCACGGCGAGCGCCACGCTTCCGGGTTGACCAGGTTCGGCGGCCGCTGGCCCGAGAGCGCGGCGACGCAGTTCTCGGCGGCGCGCGTGGCCATCCTGCGGCGCGTCGCGCGGGACGCCGAGCCGATGTGCGGGGTCAGCGCGAGGTTCTCGAGCTCGAGGAGCCCCGGGTGGACCTTCGGCTCCTCCTCGAAGACGTCGAGGCCCGCGCCCGCGATCCGTCCCGACCGGAGCGCGTCGGCCAGGGCCGCCTCGTCGACCACCGGCCCCCGCGCGACGTTCACGAGGTACGCCGTGGGCTTCATGAGCGCGAGCTCCGCGGGGCCGATCAGGTGCCGAGTCTCCGATGAGAGCGGGATCGACAGCACGACGAAATCGGCCTCCTGGAGGAGCTCGGCCTTGGCCCGGTACTCCGCGCCGCCCACGGCCCGTTCGGCCTCCGGGTCACGCTTCCGGTTGTGGTAGAGCACCCGCATCCCGAAGCCCTGGGCGCGCCGGGCGATCGCCTGGCCGATCCGGCCCAGGCCGATGATGCCGAGGGTCGCCCCGTGCACGTCGACGCCCATCAGCTGGCTCCAGTAGACCCCGGTCCACTTCCCGGCGCGGACGAAACGATCGCTCTCGGGCACGCGGCGCGCCACGCCCAGCATCAGCGCCCAGGCCATGTCGGCCGTGGTGTCGGTCAGCGCGCCCGGCGTGTTCGTGACGAGGATCCCCCGCCGGGTCGCCGCCGCGACGTCGACGATGTTGTAGCCGACGGCGGCGACCGCCACGATGCGGAGGCCGGGCGCGGCCGCGAGGACCGCCTCGGGAACCGGGTGCGCCCCCATCGGGATGATGGCCGCGCAGTCAGCGACCCGGCGGGCAAGGTCGGCGGCGGGAAGCTCGTGCTCGGTGTGACTCGTCTCGACGGTCCCGACGCGCTCGAGGATCGCGCGCACCTCCGCTTCCATCGGCCAGGTCACGAAGATGCGGTGGCGCGCCATCCTGCGCGAGCCTACCCGTCGCCGACGACGGCTGTCAAGCTCGGCGGCGATCATCGGCGCGCGTCATCGCCGATCTCCGCTCGGCTGTCCACGTGCATGGCCGCACCGCACGAGCCGGATCTTCGCCGAGACCCCGGAACCGGGACGTGCCGGGCGCGCTGCGTGCTACCATCCGAGACCGCCGTCACCCACATTCCGCTGCGGAGGTAGGTCATGACGCCACGGTTCTCATCGGGTGCCCCGCCGGCGGCCGGCCGACGACGGGCCCTGCTGCCGGCGATTGGGCTCCTTCTGGCCGGCTGCTTGGCCGGCTGCGCGACCCTCGGCCCGAGCGCGTCACTCGCCCCCCGCGCCGCGCATCCCCTGGACGACCTGACAGCGGACGAGATCCGGGTCGCGGCGAAGGCGGTCCGCGACAGCGGACGCTTCACGGAGGGGGCCCGATTCCCCATCGTGATGCTGAAGGAGCCGGACAAATCGAGGCTGGCCGCCGGCGGGGCGGTCCCGCGGCAGGCCACGCTTGCGGTCTTCGAGCCGCGCCAGGGCGCCTTGTGGGAGGTCACGGTCGACCTGCCCGCGGGCCGGATCGCCGACGCCACGCGGGTGCCCGACGTCCAGCCCCCGATCCTGATGGACGAGTACGAGGAGCTGGAGCGGATCGTCAAAGCCGACGACCGGTGGAAGGCGGCCATGGCCCGCCGGGGCATCACGAACCTGGACGACGTCGCGGTCGACGGCTGGGCCGCCGGCGTGCTGTCGCCCGCCGAGCGGCAGTCAAACCTCCGGCTGATGCGCGGGCTGGCCTACTACCGGGGCGGGGGCATCCAGAACCACTACGCGCGGCCGATCGAGGGGGTCGTCGCCACGGTCGACATGAGCAAGGGCGTGGTGATCGAGGTCACGGACGACGAGACGCCGCCGGTCGCGTCCGGGGCGCAGGAGTTCTCCGAGAAGGCCAACGCGCCGCTCCGCACGGGTCTGAAGCCCTTGCTGAGCCAGATGCCCGAGGGGGTGTCCTTCGAGGTCTCCGGCCAGGAGATCCGGTGGCAGAACTGGCGCTTCCGCTACAGCATCCAGGCGATGAAGGGTCTGGTGCTCTACGACGTGCGCTACGAGGACCGGGGCCGCGTGCGCCCGATCCTCCACAAGCTCGCGCTGGCGGAGATGCTCGTGCCGTACAGTGACGCCCGGAAGAGCTGGTCGTTCCGCAACGCCTTCGACGTCGGCGAGTACGGCACCGGCCGGACGGCCCACACCCTGGACCCGCTCGTCGACGTGCCGCCCCACGCCGCCTTCTTCGACGGCCACTTCGCGACGGACACCGGGGAGCCCGTGACCGTCGAGCGGGCGGCAGCCGTCTACGAGCGGGACGGCGGGCTCCTGTGGAAGCATCACGACGAGAAGAACGAGGTGATGCACGCGCGGCGCGCGCGGCAGCTCGTCGTCACCTTCATGACGACGGTCGGCAACTACGACTACGGCATCAACTACATCTTCCACCAGGACGGGGTGCTGGACGTGGAGGTCGAGCTGACGGGCATCCTGCTCGCCCAGGGCTCCTCCCTCGAGCGGGACCCGTGCGCGCCGTCGTGTCACGCGATGGTCGAGCGGCACATCGTGGCCCCGCCCCATCAGCACTTCTTCTCCTTCCGGGTCGACTTCGACGTCGACGGCCTGGAGAACACGCCGCTGGAGGCGAACGCGGTCGCCGTGGGCCCCGGCGCGGCCAATCCCGACGGGAACGCCTTCGGGCTGGCGGAGCGGGTCCTGCGCACCGAGAAGGGGGCGGTGGGACACGTGGACCACGCGACCCATCGCGCGTGGAAGGTGGTCAACCCGCGTGTCCGGAACGACCTCGGGCACCCCGTCGGCTACGCCCTGGTGCCTGGCGTGAACTCGGCCCCGTACCTCCTGCCAGAGTCTCAGATGCGGCAGCGGGCCGGGTTCATCGAGCATCACATCTGGTTCACCCGGTACCGCGAGGGCGAGGACAGCTCGGCCGGGCCCTACCCCAACCAGGGCCCTCCGGGGCGCGGGCTGCCGGCCTGGATCGCCGACGACGAGGCCCTGGACGGCCAGGACGTCGTGGCCTGGTACACCTTCGGCGTCACCCACTTCCCGCGGCCGGAGGAGTGGCCGGTGATGAACGTGACCCGGGCCGGCTTCCGGATCATGCCCGTCCACTTCTTCTCGCGGAACCCCGCGATGGACCTGCCCGAGGTGCCGAGCGAGGCCGTCCGGAGGGAGCTGGACCGGCGCCGGCGGTAGGCCGGCACGCCTCCCGCACCGTCTTGACGCCGACGCGGGATTCTGGCGCTATGGACCGCGGATGGGCGCGTATGCCGGCATCCTCCTGCGGGTCGTCGTGGGCGCGATCTACCTCTTCCAGGCCTACCTCGCGCTGTTCACGGCCACCCCGAAGGGGCTGGCCGGCTACATCGCGAAGCTGAACCTGCCAGCCCCGACCATCCTGTCGGTCGCCGTCATCGCCGTTCACGGACTCGGCGGCGCGATGCTCCTGATCGGGATCTGGCCGCGCCTGGCGGCGTCGCTGAACGCCGCGGTGCTGCTCCTCGGCGTCCTGACCGTCTACGTGCGCCAGGGGACGCTGCTGAAGGGCTCCGTCGTCGACGCCGCGATCGGGCGGACGACGGCCGCCGGCTACGAGTATGTCGCGCTGCTTGCCGCCGCCACCGTGCTCGTCGCCATCTCGGGAGGCGGCGGCTCGTCCTCGGGCAAGAAGTCATCGTGAGAGGCGCGCCGCCGGCCGTCCGCCGACACGAGCGCGCGGGGAGGAACACATGGGGCACATGAAGGAGTTCGCCGGGCTTCACTACCGGGAGGGCGCTCTCGATCCGAAGACCCTCCAGCTCGTGGCCCTGGCCGCCATGGCGGCGGCCGGGTGCACCTCCTGAGTGCCCGGACGCTTCGCGGCTGCGAAGCAAGCCGGCGCCACTGACGACGAGATCAGCGAGACCCTCATGATGGCCATGCGCGGGGCCGCCCGGGCCACCTGGAGCACGATCAAGCACATCCCGGGCGTCGAGGACCTTTCCAAGGAGTGGAAGACGACGTACGAACACGAGCACGGCAAGTAGGCGCCTCGGCCCCCGGGCGCCGCTCGCCGGACCCGCAGGAGGAGACACACAGATGGCGAAGTGCGTCTGCAGCGAAGCCGAAGTCGAGTGCCAGTGCGGGTGCGGCTGTATCTGTGTCCACGGTGAAGAAGGGACGGACCCGGACTGCTTCACGTTCTGCTTCAAGTGCCCGGACCCCAAGACCGGCGCCGCGTCCGGCCTTCACGGGACCGTGCTGGGGTTCGACTCCTGGATCGGTCGGCGGTCGCGCCGCCGGAAGCTCAGCGGTCAGACGAAGATCAGCATTCGCTGCCGCGAGGCGCCGCTCGGCAGCCTCGCCATCGCGCTCGAGAAGATCGCTGGCGTCAAGCTCGCGGTGCCGACGTCGAAGCTGGCGTCCAAGCGCAGGGTCAACCTCACGGGGCGCGTGGATGACATCGTCAAGCGCCTGGGGATCATCCGGCTCGACGAGACACGGCGCGCGTCCCGCTGAGGGCGCGCAGCTCGGTCTACCGGACGTCCAGGACGGGCGAGCCGAGCACCTCGGGTAGCGGCCGTACGCCGAGTCCGGGTTCGGTCGACGCGGCCAGCCGGCCGTGGCGCCGCTGGGGCGCGCCGTCGGCCGTCCGGAGCGTGACGTAGCTGTTGAAGTCGGTCGCGCTGAAGAGACTCGCCGGCGGCGTGCTGTGCGCGAGGTGGGCGATCGTCGCGGTGACGATGTCCCCGCCCCACGTGTCCTCGATGGTCAGGGCGATGCCGAGCGCCACGCAGACGTCGCGGATCACGCGGGCGCGCGTGAGCCCACCCACCTTGCTGATCTTCAGGTTGATCACGTCCATGGCCCGGTCGGCGTGCCCGCGCAGCACCATGCCCAGGTCGTCCATCGACTCGTCCAAGACGACGGGGTGGTCCGTGTGGCGGCGGACGGTCAGGCACTCCTCGTAGCTCAGGCAGGGCTGCTCGATGTAGACGTCCACGTCGCGGACACCGCGGACGACGCGGAGCGCCTCGTGGGGGAGCCATCCGGTGTTCGCGTCGGCGATGAGGACGTCGCCCGGCACGAGGACCGCGGCCACGGCGCGGATCCGGCGGATGTCCTCGTCCGGGTCGCCCCCGACCTTCAGCTGAAAGCGCCGGTATCCTTCGGCGCGATACCCGGCCACGCGCTCGGCCATGCGCTCCGGCGCGTCCTGGGAGATCGCGCGGTAGAGGACGAAGTCCTCGCCGTAGCGGCCGCCGAGGAGCGTCACGACCGGCTGACC
The DNA here is from genome assembly GCA_963812945.1 of uncultured Candidatus Rokubacteria bacterium. Classification (GTDB taxonomy): domain Bacteria; phylum Methylomirabilota; class Methylomirabilia; order Rokubacteriales; family DASRDR01; genus DASRDR01. The sequence goes on from CAWEXD010000008.1 coordinate 3,689,032, forward strand.
CGTCGCCTGGCCGAGGAGGTCCCAGCACGCCACGTCGATCGCCGACTTCACGTAGGGGTGGCCCTTCAGGAGCGCGTCCATCCGGCGGTTCAGCGCGCCGAGGGCGAGCGGATCCTCGCCGAGGAGCCCGGGAGCGAGCTCGGCGATGCCCGCCCGGGCCCCCGCGGCGTACGCGGGGAGGTATGCCGGCCCGAGCGGGCAGACTTCTCCGTGTCCCGCGAGGCCGGTATCCGTCTCGACGCGGACGATGGTCGAGTCGAAGACCTCGACCGCCTTGCCGCCCGACCACGCGTAGCGGCCCTCCCGGAGGGGCAGCGCCACCCGGTAGGCGGCGATCCGCCGGATCTTCATCGCCCATTCCCCTGGCGTCCCATCAGGTCGCGGCTCGTCGTCCTCTCGCCGGCCGGGCAGCTCGCCCGCTCGCGATCAGCCGGCAGCGTGGAATCGAGCGGGGCCCGGGTTCCGGGGGGAGGTGGAGTCCGGTCCGCCGCGGGGGGGCCGTCGAGCGGGGGGCGGCGTCCCGCCAGAGGGAGCTCCGGGCTATTCGCGGATCCAGCTCTCGGCGAGCGGGATCTCGAGCGCCGCCGCGGTCGGCGCGCCGGCGCTCGGTTGGAGGCGGCGGAGCGCGTCGACGTCGACCCGCCGGTAGAGGCGCTGTCGCCGCGTGCCCTGACGGTAGCTCCGTAGGATCCTGCGGCTCACATAGGCGTAGAGGGTGGCCGGCTTCACCCCGAGCCGCTCCGCCGCCTCGTCCACCGTCAGGTACTCCTCGCCCCCGATCACCACCATCGTTCCCGCCACCCTAGCAACCACCCCGACCCCCGTCCAGGGATCTTGTGGAATCAAGTATAATCAATAATAATCAATGTACCAAGGTGCCGATCCCTCACACCTGGGCGGAGCCACCGAGAGGAGGCAGGCCATGGACTCGACCTGGAAAGCGGGGCTGGAAGACGTGGTCGCGGCGCGGTCGGCGATCACCGCCATCGACGGCGCGACGGGGCGGCTGTATCACCGGGGCTACGAGATCGGCGAGCTCGTGGAGCGGGCGAGCTTCGAGGAGACGACGCACCTTCTCTGGTTCGGGGAGCTACCGTCGGCGGCCGAGAGCGGCGCCTTTGCGGGGCGGCTCCGCGCCGCCCGCGGGGTCCCGCCATCGGTCCTCGCCCTCCTCCGCACGCTACCGGCGGACACGCACCCCCTCGACGTCTTGCGCACCGCCGTCTCGCTCGCCGCCACTGTCGATCCCGACCGTCGCCTCACCGACTCTGAAGCGAATCTCCGCAAGGCGCTCAGGCTCACGACGCTCGTTCCCGGGGTCGTCGCCGCCTGGCAGCGCCTCCGGACGGGGCTGGAGCCAGTGCCGGCCGACACCGAGGGCTCGCACGCCGCGCACTTCCTTCGGCTCCTGCACGGGCGCCCACCCGCGCCCGACGTTGCCCGGGTCCTCGACACGATCCTCACGCTCCACGCCGACCACGAGCTCAACGCCTCGACGTTCGCGGTCCGGGTCGCGGTTGCGACGCTGGCGGACCTCCACGCGGCCCTGGTCGCCGCGATCGCCACGCTCAAGGGGCCACGCCACGGGGGCGCCAACGAGGACGTGCTGGCCATGCTGCTGGAGATCGGCGATCCCGAGCGGGCCGAGGCGTACGTCGCCGCCCGCCTGGACGCCCACGCGCGCGGGACCCGGGCCGAACGGGCGGACCCGCGGATCCGGGTCCCCGGCTTCGGACACCGCGTGTACCGGGTGGACGACGCGCGGGCGCGCGTGCTGCGGCAGATGGCGGAGGCGATGGCCGAGGCGACCGGGCACGCCCGGCTCTTCGCCGCCGCCGAGGGCGTCTACGCGGCGATGACGGCCCGGACTGGCCTCCCGGTCAACGTCGACTTCTTCTCGGCGGTCGTGTACCACGCGCTCGGCATCCCGGGCGACCTCTGCACGTCGATCTTCGCGGTCGGGCGGGTGGCGGGGTGGTGCGCGCACGCGCTCGAGCAGTATGCGGACAACCGCCTCATCCGTCCGCGGGCGGAGTACACCGGCCTGCCGCCACGGGAGCTGGCCGCCCACAGCCGCTGACGGCGGCCGGACGGGAGGATCGGCGGCCCCGGGACGCTATCGGTGGTCCCAGCGGGGCGGCTCCTTCGCGAAGAATGCGCGCACGCCCTCCTGGCAGTCAGCCGTCCGGAAGACCGCCTCGGACAGCGCGAGCGTGCGGCGGACGGCGTCGTCCTCGGTGGTGTCCTGGGCGAGGTCCACCGCCTCCTTCATGAGCTGGAGGGCGCGGTTCGGCCGGTCGGCCAGCGTGCGCGCGAGGTCGAGGGCCGCGGCGAGCGCCTGACCGGCCGGGACGACGCGGTTCACGAGGCCCCAGGCGCGGGCGGTCTCGGCGTCGATCGGCTCGCCCGTGAACATCAGCTCCTTGGCGCGCCCCTCTCCCACCCGCCGTGGCACACGCACCGTCCCGCCGCTCCCGGGGAGCACGCCGAGCTTCACCTCGGGCAGGGCGAGCCGTACGTCCGCCCCCGCGATCAGGATGTCGCAGCAGACGGCCAGCTCGAGCCCGCCGCCGTAGGCGAGCCCGTTCAACGCCGCGATCGTCGGCTTCGGGAAGTCGTCGAGGCGGCTGTACGCCTGGTTCTCCGGGCCGAGCTTCTTTCGCACGACGTCGTCCGCGACCGACGGGAACTCGCTCACGTCGGACCCCGCGCAGAACGCGCGGGGCCCGGCGCCCGTGACGACCAGCACGCGGGCGGCCGGGTCGGTCGCCAGCCCGTCGAGCGCGGCTTGGAGCCGTCGCGTCAGCTCGAGGGTCACCAGGTTGAGTGGTGGATTGTCCAGCGTCAGCACGGCGACGCCGGCCTCGATGGTCACGCGGATCAGCGCAGGGTGGTCGGTCATGGCGTGGGACGCCTCCTCTGGCGGGGCGACGGCCGCTCCCGGAATTCGTCGCGGATTCCCATGGGGCCGGGGCGGAACAGCCGGGGATCCATCGGCCGGGGCGGCGCCGGCACCCGGACCGGGAAGCCGATGCGGCCGAGGACGTCCCGCTCGAGATCCACGCCGGGCGCCACCTCGACGATCTCGATGCCCTCGGATCCGAGCCGGAACACCGCGCGGTCGGTCACGTACATGACCTCCTGGCCTCGCGCCCGCGCGTAGCGGCCGCTGAAGGTGACCTGCTGCACGGCCGGGACCCACTTGGGCGTCCGGCCCTCCCGGGCCAGGCGGACTGCGCCCACTCCGTCCGGCTCGAGCTCGAGTCCGCCGGCGGTGAGGGTGCCGGAGAACACGACCTTCCGCGCCCCCTGGCTGATGTTCACGAAGCCGCCCGGCCCGTTGACGACGCGGCCGAAGCGGCTCACGTTGACGTTCCCCTCGGCGTCGACCTCGGCGAACGAGAGGAACGCGATGTCGAGCCCGCCCCCGTCGTAGAAGTCGAACTGGTAGGGCTGGTCGATCATCGCGTCGTAGTTGTAGCCGGCGCCCGCGTCGTTGCCGCCCGCCGGCACGCCGCCCACGATACCCTGCTCCACCGTCAGCGTGACGTCCTGATGGATGCCCTCCTCGGCCGCCACTGGGGCGATCCCGTTCGAGACGCCGAAGCCGAGGTTGACGACGGCGCCGGGGAAGAGCTCGAGCGCCGCCCGCCGCGCGATGACCTTGCGGATGTCGAGCGGGAGCCGCGGGAGCGCCGCGTCCGGCCGCCGGGCGGCGCCGGCATAGGCCGGGTCGTACCGGGTGACGTAGGTCTGCCACGCGTCGGGCACGACGACCAAGTAGTCCACCAGCACGCCCGGGACCTTCACCTGCTTGCCGGGAAGGGTCCCGGCGGCGACGACGCGCGCCACCTGGCAGACCACGGTCGCGCCGCGGTTACGCGCGGCCTGGGCGATCGAGAGCTGCTCGCCGAAGTACGGCTCGTCCTCCATCGTGACGTTGCCACGCTCGTCGGCCGTCGTGCCGCGGATGACCGCCAGGTCCAGCGGCTGGGCGCGGTAGAAGAGGTACTCCTCGCCGTGGAGCGTCAGGAGCTCGACCAGATCCTCGGTCGCCCGGGGGCTCTGCTTGCCGCCGCCCCAGCGCGGGTCGACGAAGGTGTGGAGCCCGGTCCGCGTCAGGAGCCCGGGACGGCCGGCGGCCATGTCCCGGCAGAGCTGCGAGAGCACGCCCTGGGGCAAGGTGTAGGCCTCGATCTCGTTGGCCGCCGCCATCGCGCCGATCGCGGGGCAGTTGTTGAAGCCGGCGGACACCACGCGCCGGACGAGACCCAGCTGGGCGAGGCGGCCGAAGCCGGTGGTCTTCCAGTCGCCGATCGCGACCACGCTCATGAGCGACAGATCGCGCGGGTGGCCCGTCGCGCGGAATCGCTCGGCCAGGGCGTCGATCCACGCTTCGGGCACCGCGTGGCCGCCGCCGGATCCGCCGATCAGGACGCGGTCGCCGTCGCGCACCAGGGCGACGCTCGCTTCGAGGTCGAGGATCTCAGCCACGGCTCAGGACACTAGGCCAGAAGGCGGGACGGCGCAATCGGAGCGGGGCCTCAGCCGGATCGGGCTCTCTTCCTGCGCCTGCTTTCCCGCGAGGAACCTGTCCCCAGCCAGCCGAGCCGCCAGAACACTCCCACGAGCCCCAGCCCGAGCGCGGCCATCACCCCCAGCACACCGAAGTACCCGAGCTCCCACTTGAGCTCCGGCATGTTCTCGAAGTTCATGCCGTAGATGCCGGCCACCAGGGTTAGCGGCAGCATGATGCTGGACACCACGGTCAGCACCCGCGCGATCTCGCTCGTCCGGTTGGCAGCCGCCGCCTGGACGCCGCCCAGGATCCCGTCGAGAAGGTCGCGGGACGAGTCGACCGCCTCGCGGATCGCCAGCGCGTTCCGGAGCATCTCGAGGAACGCGTTCCGGCCGTCGTCGCTCACGAAGCGGCTGCGCTTCGTGCCGAGGAGCATCAGCACGATGTGGAGACTCGCCGCCAGCTTCTTCAGCGTGAGGATGTTCCGGGAGGCGACCGTCACGCTCGCGGGAACGCGGCCCGTGCCACTCGCGGCCAGCTCCGCCTCGAGGAGATCGAGGTAGTTGTCGTTGGCGAGGTTGAGGTGCGCGTAGTCGTAGAGGCAGCTCTGCAGGAACAGGAACGCGATGAAGCCGGGCGTCCGCCCGGCCAGCTGGAAGCTATCGACGCAGGTCTGCTTGATCTGGTCCACCGCGTCGAGTGGGCGCCGATGATAGGTGATCACGTAGTCGGTGCCGAGGACCAGGATCATCCGCGCAAACTCGATCTCCGCGATCGTCTGGGCGGTGTCGAGGTGACTCTCGGGCTCGTAGATCGGGTAGAGGTAGAACGCGAGGCAGTCCGACCGCTCCGCGATCCGCGGCAGCACCTCCGGCCGGTCGAAGTGCGAGACGAGCACGAGGTCGATGTCCATGCGCCGGAGGACCTCGTTCATCGGGGCGATGTCCGGCGCCTGGATGTCGACCCAGGAGAACACGTCCGGGTCCTGGAGCTCGGCGTCGAACCCGCCCAGGTCGAAGGTCCGCACGGTGTGCTTCGCCGGGTCGAAGCTGACGCCGTGGAAGACGAGCCCCGGCGTGGCGGCGAGCGGCGCCTGCGAGTCCTTGAGGGTGGTCATGCGCGGGCCATTGTGCCACCGTCGGCGCGGCGACGCCAAGCTTGGGCGGCGCCCGGCCGGGTGTGCCCTACGGAGCCACCGCCGCGCCCCACCGCTGTTGGAGCACCCGGAAGACCCGGAGTGCGGGCAGGGCCGACAGCCACAGGACCGTGGCCAGCCACAGGGCGGCCGCCCCGCCGCTCCGATCGACGAGGTAGCCGGCGACGACCGGGGCCAGGCCCATCCCCGCGTAGAAGAGCGTGTAGAACAGCCCGAACCCCGTGCTCCGGCTCCGCGCCGAGAGCGCCTCACCTGGCAGGGCCACCACGCCAGCGACGGGCGCGACCAGGAGGCCGACGAGCACGCTCCAGAGCGCGGCCGGGCCGCCGAGCGCGAAGGCGCCGCAGGCCAACCCGGGCCCCACCACGCCCACCACGATCACCGCATCACGCCGCCGGACTCGGTCCAGGAGCACGCCGCCGAGCGGCACGGTGAGGATCGAGAGGAAGGACGCCCAGCCGACGACGAGATTCGCGCCGGCGGGGCCGGCGCCGCGCTCCTGAAGGAGATTCGGCCCGAAGCTCAGGAACAGTATGAAGCCGGCGTTCAAGGTCGCCCACGCGAGGCCGGTCACCACCGTGAGCGCAGCCTCTCGCCCGGTGATCGTCCACCAGCGCCGCGCGGGCGCGCCGCGGTCGCGCGCCGCCGCCGGCTCCCGATGGTAGAAGAGCATCAGCCCGAACGCGAGCGCGGGCGCGAGCGCGGTGACGAGGATCGCCATGTGCCACGTCGTGGCGGCCGCCACGGTAGCGAGCGTGGCGAGGCCCAGCCAGATGCCGAGCGGCCAACCTATCAGCATGAGGCCGAGCGCCGTCGCGAGTTCCCGTCCCGCGAACCAGTCCGTAACGATCTTGGCGGACTGTATGCTGACCAGGACGGCGCCCGCGCCGCTCGCGAGCCGGCCCCCCGCGGACAGCGGCCAGGACTCCCCCGTCCCGACCGCCAGGCCGCCCAGCGTCATGAGCCCGAGACCCAGGAGAACGACCGCCCGATCGCCGAACCGCGTGCCCAGCATCCCGCCGGGCAGCGCGAGGAACACGCCGGGCAAAAGGTAGAACCCGATCAGCGTGCCGAGCTCCGCATAGCTCAAACTCAGATCGGCCACGAGGAACGGGCCGACCGCGGCGACCGACTGGAACTGGAAGCCCACGGCAGTCCGCGCCACCACGACGAGCGCGAGGACGACCCACCGGTTCCGCATGATCGAGCGCCATCATGCACCAGGATCCGCCGGGGGGCACCGGCCAGGTTAGCCGGCCTTCCGGAACAGCTCGTAGCGCTCCGCGAGGAACTCCGGATTGGGTCGCGAAGCCGGGCGGCGAGGCACACTGATCGTCGCGCCCTGGAACCGAAGCAGCCCGTGCTGGAGCGTGGGTCCGTCGCTCTCACGCAGGATGTCGACTCGGAGCTCGACCCTCACGAAACACGGCGACGACGCACCTCGGCCCGTTATTCACGCCCGCCGCGGGCGCCGGGCGGTGCGGCGGGGCGTCCGGGAGCTGAATAGCCCCGGCGAAGGGGGCATCCAATCGGGCAAGAACCAAAGGAGGCCAGACCATGAAGAAGCTCCTGGTTGCCGCTCTGATCGTGCCGATGGCGCTACTCGGGGCCGCCCGGCCTGCCAAGGCGGGCAGCAAGGCGGGGGCGATCCTGACCGGGGTGGCCGTCGGCATCGGCGCCGTGCTCATCCTCGATGCCATCACGTCGCCACCGGTGGTCGCGGCACCTCCGGTCGTCTACCAGCCGGCACCGGTCGTCGTTGCGCCGCCGCCGGTGGTCTACGCGCCACCGCCCATCGTCTACGTCCCACCGCCGGTCGTCTACGCGCCGCCCGTGGTCGTCCACCAGCCGGTGCCGGTCTTCGTGGCTCCTCCCCCGCGGGTCGTCTATCGGCCCGTGCCGGTGATCGTCCATGCCCCCCGACACGGTGCGCACCCGCCGCATAGGAAGCATCACCATGGCGATCACGGCCGGCGGCACTGGAGAGAGGCCTACTGGCGCAACGACCACTAATTCCGGGACCGATCTCTCCGAGACTTTTCCAACGGGCGGCCCGCAGCCACCCGTTGCCCGTTCCACCCGCCGCGTGCCGTCCGCCGTACACTGGTGCGCGGGAGCCGGCATGCCTCCGACGGACGACCCGACCGCTCACGAGCGCCTCGCCCACCGCGCCGTCGAGCTGGCCCGGGCGCTCCTCGCCGAGGCGCGGGCCCAGCAGACGCCGGAGGAGCACGCCCAGGCCAAGAAGCTCGCCCGCATGATGGCCGATCCGCACGGCAAGGAGCTGACCATCGCCCTCGCGGACCAGGCCTTCCGGAGCCACCGCCCCGAGCGCATCGCCGACCAGCTCGCCTACCTCCTCGAGCGGTACGGGGTCCCCCAGTACATGGACTGGTGGGAGCGCGTCGCGCTCCAGCTGGGCGGCGCGATGGCGCACTATCTGCCGAGCCTCGTGGTGCCGCCCATCGTGAGCCGCCTACGCCACGAGACGCAGAACGTCATCCTGCCCGGCGAGGAGGAAGACCTCCACCGCTACCTCGCGGAGCGGCGCCGGGCGGGGCTCCGCCTGAACCTCAACCAGCTCGGCGAGGCGATCCTCGGCGAGACCGAGGCGGCGCGCCGGCTGGACGCCTACCTCGCGCTCCTCGCGCGCGACGACGTCGAGTACATCTCGGTGAAGGTCTCGTCCGTCTTCAGCCAGATCGAGCTGGTCGCCTTCCGCGCCACCGTCGAACGCATCGCGGAGCGGCTCCGCACGCTCTACCGCACCGCCGCCCGTCATCACTATCGCCACCCCGACGGGCGGGTCACGCCGAAGTTCATCAACCTCGACATGGAGGAATACCGCGACCTCGACCTCACGGTCACCGCGTTCCAAGCGGTGCTGGACGAGCCGGAGTTCCTGGACCTCCACGCGGGAATCGTGCTCCAGGCCTATCTGCCCGACTCTCACCGCGTGCAGCGCGCCCTCACCGGGTGGGCGATCGCACGTCAGCGCCGCGGCGGGGCGCCGATCAAGCTGCGCATCGTCAAGGGCGCGAACCTGGCGATGGAGCGCATCGAGGCGGCGGCGCACGGCTGGCCCCAGGCGCCCTACCCGACCAAGGTCGAGGTCGACGCCAACTACAAGCGGATGCTCGCGTACGGCTGCCGGCCGGAGCACGCGGCGGCCGTGCACCTCGGCGTCGCCAGCCACAACCTCTTCGACATCGCCTACGGCCTGGTCCTCCGCGAGGCGCACGGGGTCGCGCCGTGGGTCGAGTTCGAGATGCTCGAGGGCATGGCCAACCACCAGGCGCGGGTGGTGCAGACGCGCGCGGGGGGGCTCCTGCTCTACGCGCCCGTGGTCCGGGCGGAGGACTTCCACAGCGCCATCGCCTACCTGGTCCGCCGGCTCGACGAGAACACGGCGCCCGAGAACTTCCTGCGCCATGTCTTCGACCTCGAGCCTGGCTCGCCGGAGTGGATCGCCGAGCGCGACCGCTTCCTTGCGGCGTTCGACCTCGGGGTCGGGCTCCCGGACACCCCCCGCCGCACGCAGGACCGCGGGGCCGAGGGGCGGGCCGAGCAGGTCCCCGCGCCAGCCGACGCGCCCTTCGCGAACGATCCCGACACCGACTGGACCCTTGCCGCGAACCGCGGGTGGATCGACGGCATCGTGGCGGGCTGGCGGGCGCGCCCGCCGGAGGTCGTCCCGATCCAGGTCGGCGGAGAGGCGGGCGCCGGCGTCCGCGAGGCGCTCGGCCGCGATCCCTCGCGCCCCGGCCACGTCGCGTACCGCCACGCCCTGGGCGGCCCGGCCGACGTCGACCGGGCGCTGCACCTCGCCCAAGCCGCGCAGCGGCCGTGGGCCGCCCGGCCGGCGGCGGAGCGCGAGACGCTGCTCCAAGCGTGCGCGGCCGAGCTCGGCCGGCGGCGCGGCGACCTGATCGGCACGATGATCGTGGACGGGGCGAAGACGGTGCCCGAGGCCGACGCCGAGGTCTCGGAGGCGGTCGACTTCGCGCGCTACTACGCGCGCGCGTGGCGCGAGAGCGCCGGCGACGTCGACGACTGCCACCCGGAGCCGCTCGGCGTGGTGGTCGTGACGCCGCCCTGGAACTTCCCGCTGTCCATCCCCGCAGGCGGCGTGCTCGCCGCGCTCGCGGCCGGGAACGCGGTCATCCTCAAGCCGGCGCCGGAGGCCGTCCTGGTGGCCGCCTCGCTGGCGCGGTGCCTCTGGGAGGCGGGCATCCCCCGGGACGTGCTGCAGTTCCTGCCCGTCCCCGACGACGAGACCGGGAAGCGCCTGGTGACCGATGCCCGCGTCGGCGCGGTCATCCTCACCGGATCGGTCGAGACCGCCCGGCTCTTCCTCGGGTGGCGCCCCGACCTCCCCTTGTTCGCGGAGACGAGCGGGAAGAACGCGATCATCGTCACCGCGCTCGCGGACCGGGACCAGGCCATCCGCGATCTCGTCCGGTCCGCCTTCGGTCACAACGGCCAGAAGTGCTCGGCGGCGAGCCTGGCGGTCTGCGAGGCCGAGGTGTACGACGACCCGGATTTCCGGCGCCAGCTGCGCGACGCGGCGGCGAGCCTCGCCGTGGGCAGCGCGTGGGAGCTGTCGAGTCGCGTCACCCCGCTGACCCAGCCGCCGGGCCCCGCGCTCCGGCGTGCGCTCACGGTCCTCGACGAGGGTGAGGAGTGGCTCCTCGAGCCGCGCCCGGCGGCGGACAACCCTCAGCTCTGGTCGCCCGGGATCAAGCTCGGCGTGCGCCCCGGCTCGTTCTTCCACCGCACGGAGTGCTTCGGCCCGGTGCTGGGCCTCATGCGCGCCGAGGACCTCGACCAGGCCATCGCGCTCGTCAACGCCACGCCGTTCGGACTGACGAGCGGCATCGAAACCCTCGACGATCGCGAGATCCTTCGCTGGGTCGACCGACTCGAGGCCGGCAACCTCTACGTGAACCGACCGATCACGGGTGCCATCGTCGGCCGTCAGCCTTTCGGCGGCTGGAAGGCGTCCTCGGTCGGGCCGGGGGCGAAGGCCGGCGGCCCCAACTACGTCCTCCAGCTCGCACGCTGGCGCCACGTCTCCCCGCCCGACGAGGACGGCGAGCCCTTGCCGGAGGCCCTGGCCGCGCGGCTCGCCCGCTGCCTGACCGGGCTCGCGACCGAGGAGCGCGCATGGCTCGAGGCGAGCGCGGCGAGCTACGCGCGCGCCTGGCGCCGTCACTTCGCCCAGGAGCACGACCCTAGCGCGATTCTCGGGGAGCGGAACGTGTTCCGCTACCGGCCCTGCCGGCGGGTGATCGTGCGGGCGACCGCCCGGGACGCGATGGCGCTGGCCCAGGTGACGCTCGCGGCCGGCGCGGCGGGGGTGCCGCTGACGGTCAGCCTGTCGCCCGATTCGCCCCCCGCCGCTTGGCTCGCCGCCTGCGAGGGCGTGGAGGTCCTCGTCGAGGCGGAGGCCGGGTTCGCGGAGCGCCTGGCCCACCCGGGCGACGCGGAGCGCGTGCGGGCCTGGCGGCCGATCTCGACCGCCGCCCGCGCCGCCGCCAACGGGGTCGGTCTCTCGGTCCTCGACGCCCCGGTCCTCGCGAACGGACGCCTGGAGCTCCGCTGGTACGTGCGCGAGCAGGCGGTCTCGCGCGTGGTGCATCGCTACGGCAGCGTCGCGGAGCCCGCAGCCGCCGAATGAGGTCGCATCGCCCCGGCCGAGCGCGACGCGTGGACGAGTCGAGTCGCCGGTCAGGCCGCCCGCCGGTGGAAGGCGGGCACGACGTCGGTCGCGAGCGCGGCGAGCTGGTCGAGCATCCGGTCGGGCGGGCACATCGGCCGCAGGATGAACTTGGAGGCGCCGCCGGCGACGTATTCCTCCAGCCGCTCGCGCACGAGGTCGGGCGGGCCGAACGCCGTGCAGCGCGCGAGGGTGGCGTCGTCGACGCGCCCGCGCGGGATGAAGGGGTCCGCCAGCGCGCGGGCCGCGGCCGGATCGGGGTCGAGGCAGTAGTAGAAGAGCGCGCCGAAGTGGTCGGCGGGCACCTCGCGGCCGGCCTCGGCGGCGAACGCCCGGGTCTTCTCCGCGCCGACGCGGAGCTGCTCGGGCGTGATGAAGGACGGGATCCACCCGTCGCCGAGGCGGCCCGCCCGCCGCATGGCCGCCTCGCTGTTGCCGCCGATCCAGAGCGGCATCGGCTGCTGGACGGGCTTCGGCAGGACGGTGATGCGGTCGAGGCGCCAGAAGTCCCCCGCGAACGTGACCTCGTCCTCGCTCCAGCAGCGCCGCATGACGAGGATCGCCTCGTCCGTCCGCCGCCCACGCTCCCGGAAGGGCACGCCGGCCGCCTCGAACTCCCGCGGCTGATCGGCGCCGATGCCGACGGCCGGCAGCATGCGCCCGTTCGAAAGGTAGTCGATCATCGCGATCTCGCGGGCGGCCATGACCGGCGTCCGGAACGGGGTGATGAAGACGCTCGGCCCGAACTTGAGCCGCGTGGTGCGCGCGGCGACGGCCGCCATCGCGGTCATGGGCTCGGGCACCGGCAGCGGCGAGGACAGCCGCTCGGAGAACCAGACGGAGTCGATCTCGCTCTTCTCGCAGAGCTCCACGAAGCGCCAGAAGAAATCACGCCCGCCCGGGCCGGGCGGCCACGGCCCCGGCATCACGCCGATGCGGTACTTGATGCGCACGCCGGCCTGCGTCCCTCAGCGGACCGGCTGCGCGCGGTCCACGGCCACGCCGCGCAGGAACACCGCCGCGATGCGCCGCGTGTTGGCAATGTCGTCCAGCGGGTTGGCGTCGAGCACGAGGAAGTCGGCGCTCTTGCCGGCTTCCAGCGTGCCCGCGTCGGCCAGCCGCAGGAACTCGGCCGAGTTCCGGGTCGCCGCCACGATGACCTGCATCGGCGTCATCCCGGCGAGCACCATGTCCAGCATCTCCTCGTGCGGGCCCCACGGCCGGTTGCCGTCCGTGCCGAGCGTGAGGCGCACGCCCGCCGCATTCAGCTTCGCCAGGTTGCGCGCCTGGATCCCGTAGGCGGCCTGCGCCGCCGGCCGGTCGGTGTTGGCCGCCTCGAGCTTGGCGAGCTCGTCGGCCGGCAGGCCGGCCCGCAGCCAGCCGAGGTCGACCTTCACGCCCCGATCCGGGAGGTTCGGCGTGAGGACCAGGTTCGGGCGCTGCTTGAACATGGCCACCAGCTCGTCGTCGATGTCCCGGTCGCGCACGCCGTGGGCGAACGCGTCGATCCCGGCCCGGATGAGCCCATTGGCGTCCTCGAGCTCGAAGATGTGCGCGGTGACCCGGAGCCCTCGCTTGTGGGCCTCGTCGATGACGGCGCCGTAGAGCTCCGGGGTCACCTTCGGGTACTTGCCCTCCCGCGTGTCGACCCAGATCTTGACGATGTCGACCTTGTTCGCCGCAAGCTCCTCCACCGCCTTCCGGGCTCCCAGCTCGCTGGTGATCCAGTACGGCACCGTCGTGCGCCCCGGCTCCGGCATCGTGATCCCGCGCCCGGCGCTGAAGAACCGCGCGGCCCCGGGGATCGTCTGGCCGCGCATGTCGAGCACTTCGTAGGTATCCGTGCCCAGGCTCAGGGCGGCGCTGACGCCGTAGTAGGCCCGCAATCTGAGGTCTCGTACGATCGCGTCGCGGGTGGCGCCGAGATGGACGTGCGTGTCGATCAGCATCGGCATCACGGTCTTGCCGGCGAGGCTCACGCGCGTGGCGCCGGCCGGCACGCGAACGTCGGCGGCCCCACCGGCCTGGACGATCTTCGGGCCGTCCACGATCAGCGTCGCGTTCTCGATCACGCGCCCCTCACCGACGATCAGCCGCGCGCCTTCGAACGCGGTGACAGACTGCGCGGACGCGGGACTCGTGAGCCCGGCAAGCACACCAATGGCAACCGCGGCGGCGACGGCGACGGCCTTCACTCGGCGCATTGAAGCCTCCCTCATCGAAGCATGCACGCCAACGTGGACATCGGCCGCCGGCGTAGTGAGACGCGGGCGGCTGGGCGCCGCGCTGGGTGGCGAGTGTCCCGGCCAGGCCTGAGGTTGCAGGACGAGCGTCCCGGCATCAGGGCTTGACCGCGATGGTGCCGTGGGCCAGCAGGCGATCGTGGAAGCCGTCCGCTTGCCGAAGAGCCCGCATTCGCTCGAACACGCACGCCTTGAACTGCTCCAGCCGCCTCGGCTCCAATCGCTCCAGGCCCGCCCGCCCGGAGATGGACCATTGCATGGACCACCACTCCTCTTCATTCGGGTAGACCATGTCCAGCTCTCTCGGGACGACCCGTATCTGCGAAAACCCCGCGCGGCTGAACCGGTCGACGAGATGCTCAGGTTGATCGAGGCTCTGCGAGCTCAGCTTGGCGACCGCCTGGTACTCCTTGCGCAAGTCATCATACCAACCCCAGCTCCGATCTTCCCGGCCCCACGTCGTGACGACCGTCCGCCCCGCGGGCCTGAGCACGCGCCGGAACTCGGACAGGACATGGTCCAGATCGGGGAAGAACTGGAGCGAGAACCCGCACAGCACGAAGTCGAACGAGGCGTCAGAGAACTCCAGGTGCTCGGCATCCATCTGAACGGCCTTGGCCTGGGTCAGACCGAGGTGATCGATGGCGGAGCGTGCCCCCTGCACCATGCCATCGGACAGATCGATGCCGATGACCTGTCCACGCGGTCCAACCTGCCGGGCCGCCGGTATCAGCGCGGCGCCATGCCCACACGCCACGTCCAGAACGCGGGCACCCGCGGGCAGCTGCGCCAGGTCCACGAGCCACTGGCCCAGGACCGGGAAGTAGCGGACGCCTCCATAGATCGAGGCGGCTCGGTCGAAGACGCCCTGAAGAGCTTGTTTCTTGGCCGAGGCGTTACTGTCCATGGCGTGTTCGGCGCGAGGTCACTCGCTGCAAGCCCATGGAAGCGTTCTGTTCGCAAACCTCAGCTGTCCGGTGAAGAGGAAAAACAGGTACGAGCCCAGGCAGAAGCGGCCGAAGATCAGGGCGGCCAGAGCAGCGAGCAGCAGCGCCGCGAGAGCCCACTCGAGGCCGCGCCAGCCAAGGAACAGCGACAGCCCGATCGCGAGCATGAAGGTCCCCGCCATGGCTTGCGCGAACCGGCGGGGACTCGGCGCCGGGCCCAGCCGGGGCAGCCCCTTGGGGCCCGCCACGAGGCGATTGTAGAGGGCGTCGAAGGGATTCAGATCTGGCATGGCCGCGCTCCACCACAGGAGGGCCCCCAGAGCGAGAAAGTATGGCCAGGATTGCAGCACCACGCCAACCAAGACCAGGCTCCCGATCGCGCGCGGCTGCCACATCAAGGCCGGGTACTGGTAGGCACAGGCTTCCGGCGAGGCATCGCGCACGCCCTGCTGCCGCACGAAGTTCAGCTCAGCAGTCATCCAACACGACTCCGTGCTCATCGAACGCGACCGCGCAGCAGCCGGCGTTCATCACTCTATGATGTGATCCGCCCGGATCAGCAGCGACGGCGGGAGGGTCAGCCCGAGCGCCTTCGCGGTCTTCATGTTGATCACCAGCTCGAACTTCGTCGGCTGCTCGACGGGGAGCTCGGCGGGCTTGGCGCCCTTGAGGATGTTGTCCACATACACCGCGGCGCGGCGGAGCAACTCCGGAAAGTTAGCGCTGTAGCTCATGAGCCCGCCGTCCTCCACGAACTCCCTCGTCCAGTAGATTCCGGGCAATTGGTGCTTGAGCGCGACCTCGACCAGCCGCTTGCGGTGCAGCAATGTCACCGGGTCCGGGGTTGCCAGGATGGCGCCGACCTTATCTCGCTTCGCTTGAGCCAGGGCACCATCGAAATCGTCCGGCCCGTTGACGGGAATGATCGAGAGCGTGACGCCGACGCTCTTGCTCGCCGCTTCGAGCTCCCGTCGGTTTTCGGGGACGGGGTTCGGAGGATTCGCAACTACGGCGAAGCGCGATGCGGAGGGTATCGCCTCGTGCAGGAACTCAACGTACTTTTGAACGAGGCCAGGGACGAGGTTCGTGAGTCCCGTGACGTTCCCGCCCGGCCGTGCCAGCGTCGCCACGAAGCCTTGCCCAACGGGATCGGCGACCAGCAACATCACGATGGGAATGGTGGACGTGGCACGCTGGGCGGCGATGGTTTCGCGCGTCCCCGTGGTGACCATGACATCCACGCCCGAGCGCAGCAGTTCGCCGACGAGGCGTGGCAGGTCCTCGGAGCGCCCTTTGGCGAAGGTACTCTGCACCGCGAGGTTCCGGCCCTCGACATAACCGAGCTCGCGCATCGCCTCCACGAATGGCTGCCACCTGGCGGGTTGCGCCGGGTCGGACCCGACGGAGACGAGCCCGATCCGCCACACCTTCTCCCGCGTCTGCGCCTCGGCGGCGACCGGCGGGGCGAGCAATCGAGCGGCCACGACCACGGCCAGTGCCACGATCGTCGGTCTCACGACCACCCCCCTGCCACCGCGTGCGCGCTTTCACCGTCCCCCAACGCTGGGCATGAGCCGCGTCCAGACGCGAGAGCGCGGCGATGCGGGGGGACGTCGGTCCGATGTCCCGGCGAGCGAGGCTCGCCCGTCTGGGGCACGCGGCTCACGCTCGCTCGCCGTCGGACAAGTTCGGCTCGGCGCATGATTCGCAACCAGGAATGTCCCGCAGCTGATGATAGACGACCAGGCCTTGCTCTCGTGCACGGCGCACCATCAGGTCCGCCCCCTGAGACGCGCCGCCCACGCGCAGCACCCCGTCGCAGTGTGCGAGCAGGCGTTCCGCAATGGGATGGAAGATCTTGTTGAACGCCTCGTCCCCAACGCGACGCGAGCCCGCCAGTGACACGAGGGGCAGGGCGAACCATTCACCGAGAACAGGGACATGTCCCGCCCGGAACAAGGGCAGGGCGTAGGCTTCCATGAGGTGAACGTTGGCCGCCATCTTGATGGGATCGTCGGCCGTCCCCGATCGATAGGGCCCGGCGACGAGAATCATCTGCCCAGTCGTCTTGTCCACCGTCGACTCCTGCGGGGGAGATCGCCTCCACCGGGCTCCACGTCACCGAGCCCGGTCGAGGACGCGGGCGCGGATCATGGTCGCGCTACGCGCCGGCGGTCCCCCGCGCCGCCGGCAGGCGGGCAGCGACGCCGTCGGGAGTCGGGTACCGGCGCGTCGCGGGGCCCGCCTTGACAAGCTGGCCTGGGAGCACGCGGCCTACCACCTCCTGCACGCGCCGCGACACGCCGAGCAGGCGGTCGAGGTCGATGCCGGTCTGAACCCCCATGGCGTGGAGGCAGTGGACCAGGTCCTCGGTGCAGACGTTGCCGGACGCGCCGGGGGCGAACGGGCAGCCGCCGAGGCCGCCGATCGAGCTGTCGAAGTGGGTGACGCCGCACGCCATCGCCGCCAGGATGTTCGGGATCGCGAGCGCGCGCGTGTCGTGCGTGTGGAGCGTCCAGTCGACGCCCGGGAAGCGCGGCACGAAGCGCTCGAGGATGTCCGTCACCTGGCGCGGGTTCGCCATGCCCGTCGTGTCGGCGAGGGCGACTGCCCGGGCTCCCATGTCGACCAGCGACCGGACCACCCACTCGAGCCGCGCGACCGGCACGTCTCCCTCGAACGGGCAGCCGAACGAGGTCGAGACGGCGCAGGTCACGGGCACCCGCGCGCGGGCGGCGACCTCCAGCACGGCACGGAGCTTCGCGAGCGACTCGGCGACCGTCATGTTCACGTTGGCGAGGTTGTGGCTCTCGCTTGCCGAGACGACCGTGTGGATCGCGTCGACGCCAGCATCGGCCGCGCGTATCGCTCCCTTCTCGTTCGGCACGAGGGCGACGTACTGCGTCCCGGGCCGCCGGCGGATGCGCGCCATGACGTCTTCGGCGTCTCGCATCTGGGGCACGACCTTCGGGTGGACGAACGACGTCACCTCGATCCGCGGCAGACCGGTCTCCGACAGGCGGTCGATCACCTCGACCTTCGTCTCGGTCGGGATCCACTCGGGCTCGATCTGGAAGCCGTCCCGGGGCCCCACCTCGCAGATCGTCACGCGCTCGGGCAGCGTCATCATGGCTTGACCCCCAATGCCTCGGCCATCGCGCGCAGGTGCTCGGGCGCGCTGCCGCAGCAGCCCCCGACGATGCGCGCGCCGCCGGCCACCATCAGGCGGGCGTACTCGGCCATCTCCGCGGGGCTGCCGCGATAGACGGCGCGCCCGTCCTCGAGCTCCGGGAGGCCCGCGTTCGACTTGGCGACGAGCAGAGCGCCGGGCACGGTCGCCCGCATCTTCGTGATCACCTGGAGCAGCTCGACCGGCCCCAGGCCGCAGTTGCCGCCGACGGCCGCGGCCCCGCGGGCGGTCAGGGCCGTCGCCGCGTGCTCGGGGCTCACGCCCATCATCGTGTGGCCGTGCGTGTCGAAGCTCATGGTGACGACCACCGGCACGTCCGGCGCCGCACGGCGAATCCCCTCGAGGGCCGCTTCCACCTCCTCGAGCGCCGACATCGTCTCGAGCCACATCACGTCGACGCCCCCGGCCCGGAGGGCGGCGGCCTGCTCGGCGAACCCGTCGATCGCGTCCTCCGGGGCGAGCTCCCCGAGGGGCGCCAGGATCCCCCCGCTCGGGCCGATGTCGCCCGCGACCACGGCCCCGTCCCCGGCGGCCTCCGCCGCGAGCCGCGCGCCCGCGATGTTCAGCTCCGTCACCTGCTTGTCGAGCCCGTGGAGGGCGAGGCGGAAGCGCGTGCCCCCGAAGGTGTTGGTGAGGAGGATGCGCGATCCGGCGACACGGTAAGCCCGGTGGACCTCGCGGACGACGCCCGGCCGCTCCAGGTTCCAGCGCTCGGGCGAGTCCCCGGACGTCAAGCCGGCCTCGAAGAGCATGGTGCCCATCGCGCCGTCGGCCAGGATCGGACCCGGCACGTGGCGGAGGAGCGCCTGCCAGCGCGCCTCGTCAGGCAAGGGGGGACCCGTTCTTCTCGGCGATGAGGCGCTTGGCCGTCGCGACGGCCTTGGCGGCGTCTCGGCAATAGGCGTCGGCGCCGATCGTCCGGGCGAAGTCGGCGTTCAGCGGCGCGCCGCCGACCAGCACGATCAGCTTCTCGCGGAGGCCGGCCTCCTTGAGCGCCTGGATGACGATCCGCATGTACGGCATCGTCGTCGTGAGGAGCGCGCTCATCCCGAGGATGTCGGCCCCGTGCTCCCGGACCGCGTGGAGGAACTTCTCGACGTCGGTGTTGATGCCGAGGTTCACGACCTGGAAGCCGGCGCCCTCCATCATCATGCCGACGAGGTTCTTCCCGATGTCGTGGATGTCGCCCTTGACGGTCCCGATGACGAGCGTGCCGATGCGCGGGGCCCCCGTCTCGGCGAGGAGCGGCCGCAGGATCTCCATCCCGGCCTTCATCGCCTTCGCCGCCATCAAGACCTGGGGGACGAAGAGCTTGCCGATGCGGAAGTCCTCGCCGACGACGTCCATCCCGGCGATCAGCCCCTGGGTGAGCGCCTCGTACGGCGTGAGTCCGCGGCGGAGGAGCTCGTGGACGCCGGCGACGACGGGCTCGGCGTTCCCGCCGTAGAGGTTGTCCTGGATCTGCTCGAGGAGCTCCTCGAGCGGCAGGGCGGTCAGATCGTCGGTCATTGTGACGTAGGGTGACGACCTTCGGCCTGTGGCGGCCTACGGCGGTCCGTGGGGACGGCCTCCACTGTGGGCCTCATGCCTGGGCGAGCCGGCGGCGCCGCCGTTCGGCCCGGTCCGAGAGCGCCTCGTCGGGCGCGCGCGTCCAGCCCTCGGGCGGCTCGAACGTCGCGGCCACCATGCCGGCGAACTCGCTGAGGAGGCGCGCATCGACCTCGGGCGAGAACAGGCTCGGCGCGTCGCGGGTGAGGATGTCCCGCACCCGCAGCATGGCCCGCCCCTGGGCGTCGAGGCCACCCTTCTCTATCCAGCCCTGGCGCGGCTCACGGTCGGCGATCTCGGGCAGGAAGCCCGTGGTCCGCATGCGCTCGAGCGTGTGGAGGTGGTCGGCGAACATCCCCCCGGGACCGACCTCCTTGATCACGTCGAGCGCGAAGTTCTCCTCGGTCAGCTCGAGGCCCCGCTGGACGCGGCGGAGCATCGCGACGATCTCGTCGTCGATCACCGCCTTCGCGAAGTCGAACGACATGAGGGCGTCGAGCAGCCCCGCCATGTTGAAGATGTGGTTCCCCGAGAGGAGGGCCGCCACCCCCGACATCCCGGTCTCGAACCCGCACTGCGCGTCGTTCACCTTGGCGTTCGACAGTCCGATGTAGCCGCCGCACGGCACGCCATAGAAGCGCGCCATCTGGGCGACGCCCATGAACAGCATGCCGGTCTCGATCGCGCCGGGCGCGTACGCGCCCGTGCGCATGTCGGCCACCGTCGGCAGGCTCGAGTAGATCGTCGCCTTGCCCGGCCGGACCATCTGCTCGAGCGCGGCCGCCGCCAGGAACTCCGCGTTGCCCTGCACCAGCGTGCCGGCGAGCGTCAGGGGCGACGTCAGCCCGGCGTTCGGCACGAGGGTGGGGTGCCCGGGCAGACCGCGCTCGGCGTAGTAGATCAGGGTCGCCGTGGAATCGTAGTCCATGGTGAGCGGCGAGACGCACGGGCAGTAGTGGTGCGTGATGAACGGCCGCTCCATGTAGGCGCCCTCGCCCCCGGCGATGATGTGGGCGAGCTTCAGGATGGAATCGAGCTCCTCGGGGGGCCCGCTGATGCGCACGGGCTTGCGGCAGTACTTCAGCGCCGCGTAGAGACGCGTGACCGAGAAGAAGGCCGGGGGCGCGTCGTCGGCGAGGGTCGAGACCGAGAACACGTCGTAGTTCGGCAGCTGGTCCACGAGCCGCGCGATCCGGGCGATGTCCGCCGCCTGGGAGCGCCGGGCGACGCCGGTCGCGGGATCCACCATGTCGGGGGCCGAGCTGCCCGAGATGACCACCGGCGCGTCGTCGGGCACCGTCCGGTCGAACTGGGGGTCGCGCGCCCGGAACGTGAACTTCCCGGGGATGCCCGCGCGGTGCCGCTCGATGACGGCACGCGGGAAGCGCACGTTCTCCCCGCCCGCCTCCACGCGGCAACCGTGATGCGCGAAGATCTCGCGCGCCTGGGCGTTCCGGACCAGGAGCCCGACCTGCTCCAGGATCTCGAGCGAGGCCTCGTGGACCCGGCGGACCTCGCCGTCGGTCAGGAAGGCCGCGGGCGTGCGGATCATCGATTCCCCCCTCGCCGGCCGCGCCGGCGCGCGCTGGCCCTCCAGCCTACCAGAGCCCCCGGCGGCCCCCAAACGGACCGCGGCCCGGCCGGGGCGACAGCGGGGCCTGGGGCGGGCCCATGGCGTCCCCCGCAGCCCGTCCGGGCCCTGCTACACTGGAGCGCCACGCACGGGGAGGAATCGAGCCATGCTCCTAGCTCCGGCCCGGTCCGCCGCGGCGATGTCGCCCGCCGAGCAGAAGTCCTACTACGAGACCCACGGCTACCTGGTGTTCCCGGAGATGCTCGATGCCGGTGAGGTCGGCGTCCTCCGCGCCGCGCTCGACGAGGTGCTCGACGAGGCCCGAGGGCTGTCCGAGACCACCCAGAAGTTCTCCGTCACCCTCGGCCACGACGGTCGCCACCACGTGCGCCGCATCTTCAACCCGATCCAGCACCACAAGGCGTTCCACGACGCGGCGTTTCACCCGAGGATCCTGGACGCCGTCGAGAACCTGATCGGCCCGGACATCCAGCTCCACCACAGCAAGCTCAACCTGAAGCCGCCGTCGAGCCCCGAGGCGCGCTTCGAGTGGCATCAGGACTACCCGTTCTTTCCCCACACGAACTACGATCTCCTCGCGGTGCTCGTGCACATCGACGAGTCGACCGAGGAGAACGGCTGCCTCCGGATCATCCCGGGAATCCACCGGCTCGGGCCGCGTCTCCACCGCTTTGCCAAGGACGGCGCGTTCTCCTCGCAGCTCGAGGACCGGAGCGTGGTGGCCGACGAGTCGAAGGTCCTGAACGTCCCCTGTCCCGCCGGCGGCGTGGAGCTGCACCACTGCAACATGCTCCACAGCTCGACCGCCAACCGGGGGGCGGCGCCGCGGAGCGTGCTGATCCTCCAGTACCGCGCCGCCGACAACGTCGCCCTGGGCGGCGCCACCACGCACTTCGGGTTCGGCCTGACCGTGCGCGGCAGGAATCCGTACCAGGCGCGCCTGCTGGACGGCAGCGTCGTCAAGCTCCCCGGCGAGATCAAGGACCCGCTCCAGCGGGACGGGTAGAACCGGCGGCCCTCCAGATCCCCGGGAGCGCCGTCGCTCAGGCGGCCCCGGATGCCCCTTCGCCCAGCTCGGCGGCCAGGAAGTCGCGGGTGCCGGGCGGCCCCGTGAGCTCGAGCCAGACCGGCCCCCCGCCCGGCTCGACGGTGAGCCGGAACCGCAGGAACGCGCAGCAGCGGCGCTCCAGCTCGATGAAGGTCGCGAGCGTCGCGAGCTGCTCCGCGTTGGCCGGGAATCGCAGCGCGACGCCGTCCGGCAGCCACCGGGCCTCTTGCCGGCTCCGGCGGACCTCCGCCAGCACCCCGGCCCGCCGGGCCTGGAGCTCGGGCTCGGTCAGGGTGCAGGCGACCGCCAGCTCGGCCACGACGCCCCCCGGCTAGCCGCCGAAGGTGAACGTCGAGCCGGTGGAGCTCACGACCAGCTCCCGTCCCATCCGCTGAGCGAGCCGCACCAGCGCCTCCGCGCCGGTGCAGTGCTGGGGCACGAGGTAGTCGACCTCGAACCCCCGGAGCGCCTCGACGACCCGGTCGATCCGCTCGGCGTCGAGGCCCGAGAGATGGAAGCCCCCGAGCACCGCGTGGATCTTCGTCACGCCGCTGACCCGGGTCGCATTCCGGCAGATGCCGACGATCCCGCGGTGCGAGCACGACGTCACGACGACCAGGCCGCGGTCCCGGACGTGAGCCACGAGCGTCTGCTCGCCGATGAACGTGTCCTGGACCAGCGCGCCGGCCTCTTCCATCCGGAGCGACGGCGGGATCGCCTCGTACGGCTCCGTCGCGTGCATCTCCCCCGAGAGAAGCACGCCCTCGCCCAGCACGAGCGGCGCCGGCACGTCCACGACGTCCAGGTCCCACCGCGTGACGTCGCCGCGGTCGAGGCGGCCGAGCGACACGCGGTCGCCGTCCCGCTCCATGAACCGCGCGACGTAGTGGTTCGGATGCCCGTAGAACCGGAGGTCCGGGCGCATCCGGCGACGGTGGACGGAGAGGAAGCCGAGCAGCCCGCCGAAGTGGTCGGCGTGGCCGTGGCTCAGCGCGAGGGCGTCGATGGCGGGGGCGTCGAGCCCGAGCTCGCGAAAGTTGTGGGTCATGGCCTCGGGAGTGAGCCCGAAGTCGAAGGCGATGCGCGCCGTCTCGCGCCCGCGCGTCACCTCGACGTGGTGGGCGAGGCCGTGCTCGGCGCGGAGGTCGGCGATCTTCCGGGCCCGGGGCACGCTCCAGCGGCGCGCCACCTTCTCGTCGGGACGCAGGACGTCGACCGAGTTGTCGACGACGGTGGTGACGCTCACGCGGTCGACCGGCGGCAGGATCATCGCGCAGCCAGCGGGATCAGTACGACCTTGGCAGGCCGAGGACGTGCTCGGCCACGTAGGCCATCACGAGGTTCTGGTTGACCGGCGCCGTCTTGTAGAGCCGGGCCTCGCGGAACTTGCGCTCGACGTCATACTCCTCGGCGAACCCGTAGCCCCCGTGGCAGTCCATGCAGACGTTGGCCGCGTCCCACGCGGCCTCGGCCGCCAAGTACTTCGCCATGTTCGCCTCGGGCCCGCAGGGCTCGCCGGCGTCGAAGAGCGCCGCCGCCTTGTTCCGCATGAGCTCCGCCGCCTCGACCGCCATGTGGGACTTCGCGATCGGGAACTGCACGCCCTGGTTCGTCCCGATGGGCCGCCCGAAGACGACGCGCTGGTTCGAGTAGGCGACGGCCTTCTCGACGAACCACCGGCCGTCCCCGATCGAGTCCGAGGCGACCAGGATGCGCTCGGCGTTCATCCCGTCGAGGATGTAGTGGAAGCCCCGCCCCTCTTCGCCGATCAGGCTGTCCGCCGGGAGCTCGACCTGGTCGAAGAAGAGGGCATTGGTCGAGTGGTTCATCATCATGCGGAGCGGCCGGACCTCGAGCCCCTCCACCTGGCGGAGGTCGAACAGGAAGACCGAGAGCCCGTCGGTCTTCCGGGTCACCTGCCCGACCGGCGTCGTCCGCGCCAGGAGCAGCATCAGGTCCGACTGCTGTACGCGCGAGATGAAGATCTTCTGGCCGTTCACGACGTAGCGCTCGCCCTGGCGGACCGCGGTCGTCTGGAGCTTCGTGGTGTCCGATCCCGAGTTCGGCTCGGTCACCCCGAAGGCCTGGAGCCGGAGCTCGCCGGTCGCGATCTTCGGGAGATAGCGCCGCTTCTGGGCCTCCGAGCCGTGCCGGAGGAGCGTGCCCATGATGTACATCTGCGCGTGGCACGCCGCGGCGTTGCCGCCGCAGGCGTTGATCGTCTCCAGGATCAGGCCGCCCTCGAGGATGCCGAGCCCGGCGCCCCCGTACTCCGGCGGGATGAGGGCTCCCAGGTACCCGGCGCGGGTGAGCTCCGTGACGAACGCCTCGGGGTAGGCGCGCTCCCGGTCGAGCTCGCGCCAGTACTCGCCCGGATAACGCTTGCAGATGTCCGCCACCCCCGACTTCAGGGCACGCTGCTCGTCGGTCAGGGTCGTCCACATGGCCCCCATGGCTCTGGCCCTCAGCGCCCCTGGAAGCGGGGCTTGCGGCGCTCGTTGAAGGCCCGCACCCCCTCGGCGCGGTCCTCGGTCACGACCGTGGCGTTGTACGCCTCGATGGCGAGCACCATTCCCGTCTCGAGGTCGGTCTCGCTCCCCCACGCGATCGCCCGCTTCGCCTGGCGCACGGCCACCGGGCCGTTTTCCGCGATCGTCGCCGCCAGCTCGGCTGCCTTCGCCCGCGCCTGGCCCCGGGGGACGACGTGGTTGACGAGACCGATCGCACGCGCCTCGGGCGCCTCAACCCGGCGGCCCGTGAAGATCAGCTCCTTCGCCATCGGCCCGCCCACGAGCCGGGGCAGGAGCTGGGTGCCGCCGATGCCGGGAAAGATGCCCCGCGTGACCTCGGGCAGGGCGAACACCGCGCTCTCGCTGGCCACGATGAAGTCGGCCAGGAGCGCGAGCTCGCATCCGCCGCCGAAGGCGAAGCCCTCCACGGCAGCGATCACGGGGGCCGGGCAGCGAAGAAGCGTCATCGCGGCCTGCTCGAAGATCACGTGCTGCGCGCGCCAGGCCTCGTCCGACATGCCCTCGCGCTCCTTGAGGTCGCCGCCGACCGAGAAGGCGCGCTCCCCGGCGCCGGCGAAGACGACGGCGCGCACGGAGGCCGCGGCCGCCGGACCGCGGAAGCAGGCGAGGAGGTCCTCGCCCATCGCGGTGTTCATCGCGTTGAGGACCTCCGGGCGATGGAGCAGGACGGTGAGCACGTGCCCGTCCGCCGACCGCTCGAGCCGGAGCGTGCGGAAGGCCGGGTCGGTCACCGGTCGCTCCCGGGGCGGCGCGCCGACTGGCTCACGGCGATCACTCGGGCAGCGGCCAGTCGACGACGCCCTGGGCGCGGAGCTCCCCCATCTCCCCCGCTCCCAGGCCCAGCTCCCCGAGGATGTCGATGGTGTGCTCGCCGACGCGCGGCGGAGGCCGGCGGGGGACAGGCCGCTCCTCCCCGAAGCGGACCGGGAAGGCGACCGTCGTGAGGTCCGGGATGTCCGGGCGCGGCGTGGCCACGAGCATCTCGCTGGCCTTGGTCTGCGGGTCTGCCACCACCTGGTCCACGGTCTGCACCGGTCCCGCGGTGACGCCTGCCGCGCGGAGACGCGCGAGCAGGGCCGCGGTGGCCCACGGCCGCGTGAGCGCTTCCAGCGCGGGGAGCAGCGCCCCGCGGTGCCGCACCCGGTCGGGGTTCGTGCGGAACCGGGGGTCGGCCGCGAGCCCGGGCTGGCCCAGCACCTCGCAGAGCCGCCCGAAGAGCGCGTCGGTCGGCGTCGTGATCATGAGGCAGCCGTCCGACGTGGGGAACGCCTGGTACGGCACGATCATCGCGGCGCCGGAGCCCTGGGGCTGCGGGACCTCGCCGGTCGCGAGATAGCCCATGAGCTGGTACGGGATCCAGGCGAGCGCGGTGTCGAAGAGCGCCGTCGTGACCTCGGCGCCCTCGCCGGTGCGGTCCCGCTCGCGCAGGGCGGCGACGACGGCGAGCGCCGCCCACATCCCCGTGCCCATGTCCACGAGCGACGTGCCCGCGCGCACGGGGGCCTGCCCGGGGTGGCCCGTGAGCCGCATGAAGCCGCTGAAGGCCTGCATCATCGGGTCGTAGCCCGGCTGGTCGCGCAGGGGGCCGCGGGTGCCGAACGCGGTCACCGAGCAGTACACGAGCCGCGGGTTGAGGGCGCGCGCCGCGGCGACGCCGAAGCCGAGCGCGTCCGCGCCCCCGGGCCGGAAGCTCTGCACGAGGACGTCCGACCGCCGGACGAGCCGCTCGATCACGGCGCGCGCGCCGGGGGCCTTGATGTCGAGCGCGAGGCTCCGCTTGTTCCGGTTGAACGAGAGGAACAGCGCGCCGTCGGGCCCCCAGGTCGGCGGCGCCCACGCCCGGGTCTCGTCGCCCCGGCCGGGCCGCTCGATCTTGACCACGTCCGCGCCGAGATCCCCGAGGATCTGGGTGCAGTAGGGTCCCGCCACGTTCTGGGTGAGGTCGAGGACGGTCAGTCCCGCGAGCGGCGTCACGGCGTCCAGTATAGCCGGCTCGCTCGTCGTCGCGAGCGGAGCGCGAATGGGGCGGCGCGCGGACGCCGTGAGGCCAGCGGGGGGGCCAGTGTGCGGTTGACCGCCGAGTGGAAACGGGGCAAGAATGCCCACCATGGTAGGTTGGTCGACCAACCAAGATACGGTGGCCGAGATCGCGCCCGCGGTAGCCGCCAGATGTGCCAGAGGTGACGGATGAGCCCGCGACCGGTGGTCGCTCCCGAGCGCCGCGCGGCGATCGTCCGCGCGACGGTGCGGTGTCTGGCGCGCGACGGCTACGCCGGGCTCACCATGAAGCGGGTGGCCGCGGAGGCCGGCCTCAGCCCGGGGATCCTCCACTACTACTTCCGGGACAAGCGGGCGATCCTCGCCAGCGCCGCGGCCACCGTCATGGCCGACCTCGATCGCCGGGTGGCGACCGAGGCCCGCGGCGCCCGCGACGCCCGCGGGCGCCTGCGCGCGCTCCTCCGCGCGTGCCTCGAGGTGGCCACCGCGAGCCGGGAGTTCTGGACCGTGTTCATCGAGCTGTGGGGAGAGGCGCTCCACGACCAGGAGCTCGCGCGCCTGAACCGGCACACCTACGCACGCGCCCGGCGGCTCCTGGCGGCCGGGGTCGCTCGCGGGACCGCGGCCGGCGCGTTCCGTCGCGTCGCGCCCGACGAGGCGGCCGCGGTGATCCTGGCCGTGGTCGACGGCCTCTCGCTCCAGCTCACCTTCGAGCCCACCCTGATGCCGCTCGGCCGCGCCGTGCGCCTCGCCGAGGAGGCGCTCGGCGCCTACCTCGCTCCGGCCCGGCGGGCAAGCGGGCGGGAGGACGACGTGCCATGACCGATCCCGGGCGCGACGCGCGGGCGCAAACCCTCGAGTACCTCAGGACGCGGGCGGCCGGGCTCGACGCCGCGCGGATCCGCGCGCGCGTCCGCGCCGCCGGCGCGGAGCTGGAGGCGGCGCTCGCGGGTCTTGGCGAGACCGACGCCCGACGGCCGCCCCGGCCCGGGGACTGGACGGTGGCCCAGATCGTCGATCACGTCGCCCAGTCGACGATCCGCGCGGCCGAGGAGCTGCGTCATCTCCTCGCGGGCCGCCGGCCTCCGGGCCCCCCGGTGTACGAGGGGCTGCTCTCCGGCGCGGCCCACCGCGTTCCGTGGCCGGAGCTCGTCGAGGGCCTGCGCGAGGCGAGCGCGGAGCTCGACGCGGTGCTGCTCGCGGCGACCGAGCGCCCGCCGGCCGCCGCCGCCACCGCCGTCGCGATCCTCGTCACCGGCGCGCCGGAGTCCGGGGGCGTGGCGGAGCACTTCGGCGCCGATCTCACCTGGAAGGAATATGCCCTGGTCCAGCGCTTGCACTTCCTGGACCATCGCCAGCAGATCCGTCAGGCTCGTGCGGCCCTCGGGACCCCGGGCTGAGCGCAGGCCGGTCTAGCGGACCACGACCTCTCCGCGCATGGACGGGTGCCGCGCGCAGAAGTACGGGTAGACGCGCCGATCGGAGAACGCCGCGCTTCCGCTCACGCCCTTGCCATCCAGGCGCACGTCGAACCGGCCGTCGGGGCTTCCCGGCGCGCCCGAGGTCACGGTGTGCGTGATGTCGTCGTGGTTGATCCAGGTGACGCGGGTGCCGGCGCGAACCTCGAGGGCGCCCGGCTGGAACTGGAAGACCCGGATCGCCACGCTGGCGACGGCGTCCGCCTGGGAGAGGGCGGAGCCGGTGGTGCCCAGCAGGAGTCCGAGGGCCAGGGTCGAGGTGACGAGGTGCCGACGTGCCATGAGCTTCCCCCTTCTCGCCGGTTTCGCGGGACCGGGCTCCGGCCCGCTCTCACGCTCACTACGAGCCGGCGCCGCGGGCGGATTCCCCCGTGTTTGCCGCGCGATAAGGGTCCAGAACGCCGTCCCAAACGTTGCTTCCCGCTAGGGGCTCTGATACGATGCCCCCGTTCTTAACTCCGCGTCGCTTCGACGGCGGGCCCCGCCCCGTCCGATCAGGGGACGCACCAGATCGTCGACGGGGAGGTCCGTGCCCGACAAGCGCCTGGCTTGGTTCATGGCTGTCGCGACACTCGCCTTCCTCCCGACGCTGGCCCGGGGCCAGGAGCGCCAACAGCTCTCGCTGGACGCCGGGGTCCCGGTCACGGTCTACGCGGACCGTCTCGAGAACCTGGAGCGCGAGCGGCTCCTCATTGCCGAAGGCAACGTCCAGATCGAGCAGGGGGACGTACGGCTCGAGGCCGACCGGGTCGAGGTCAACACCGAGACCGGGGAGGCCGTCGCGACCGGCAACGTCGTGCTGTTCGACGGCCGGGACCGCCTGACCGGCGAGCGTATCGAGTACAGCCTCCGGTCGGGCACCGGCATCGTCTACAAGGCGCAGGCCGTCGCGGAGCCTCACTTCTTCTTCAGCGGCAATCGGATGGAGCGGTTCGGCGAGAAGGCGTACCGGGTCTCCCAGGGGGTCTTCACCACGTGCGAGGAGGAGACCCCCGCCTGGTCGGTTCGCCTCGGCAAGGCCACGGCGTACCTCGACGAGTACATGTGGGGGACGAACGCGTCGTTCTGGGTCTGGAAGATCCCCGTCGTCCCCTTCATCCCCATCTTCGCGGCCAGCCTTCGCCGCGACCGGCACAGCGGACTCCTGGCGACGACGTTCGGGAACAGCAGCGAGAAGGGAATCTGGATCAAGCAGCCGATCTACTTCGCGCTGTCGGACAGTCAGGATCTGACGCTTGCGCCGGTGTACTTCGAGGACCGCGGGTTCGGGATCAGCGCCGCGTACCGCTACGTCCGACGGGAGGGCTCCCGGGGAGAGCTCGAGGGCTTCTACCTTCACGACGAGAAGGCCTCGCCGGACTATGACCCGGACCGCTGGGTAGCGAGCCTCCGGCACGAAGAGATCATCACCCCGCGGCTGGTCGTGAAGGCGGACCTGGCCAGGGTCAGCGACAACACGTTCCTTTCCGAGTTCGGCGACTCGCTCGACGAGCGGGGCCGGCTGCGCCTCGATTCGAACCTCTCGGTCACGCAGCGCTGGGAGAAGTGGAACTTCGTGGGACGGCTCTTCTTCTACCAGGACCTCACGACCGAAGAGCCGATCGAGCTCTTGCGGCTCCCCGAGCTCACCCTCAACGGGTTCCAGCAGCCGGTCCCGGGCTTGCCGGGGCTCCTCTTCGACCTGACCACCTCCTACGTCAACTTCGTGCGCGACATCGGATCCGACGGGCAGCGGCTCGACCTGGCGCCACGCCTCTTCTACCCGTGGTCCCCCGGCGGCTTTTTCACGCTCACCCCGCGGATCGGCATCCGGGAGACGATCTACGACACCGAGGTCGTCGGCATCAAGGAGGATCGCGGCTTCATCGTGGAGGACACGCGCAAGGAGCTCACCGTCCGCTCCCTCTTCGAGGCCGGCGCCGACTTCGAGGCTCGCGCGTACCGCGTCTTCGACCTCGACGGAGCGCTCGGCATCCAGCGGATGCAGCACGCGATCGAGCCGCGCGTGAGCTACAACTTCCTGGACGGTGACGACTCGTCGAACCTGCCCCAGTACGACGGGATCGACCGGATCGAGCCGGGTCACACGGTCACCTACTCGCTGACGAATCGGCTCAAGGCGCGCGCGATCGACAAGGAGAATCGTCCGGGACGCGTGTGGGAGCTCATTCGATTCACCCTCAGCCAGACCTACACGATCGAACCGGACCCGTTCTTCACGACCGTGGTCGGGGAGCCCGTGCCACAGCCCACGACCCCCACCACGACTGCGGCGGCACGGCGGCGCAGGCTTGCTCAGGAAACCGAGCCGACGACGACGACCACCAGTGTCACGCCGAAGCGACTCTCGGACGTCGTCGCGGACCTGATCGTCGAGCCCGTGTGGGGCGTCCGGTTCCGGGGCACGGCCTCCTGGGATCCATACGAGTCCCGCGTCACGGCGGCCACGACCGACTTCTTCTACGAGGCCGAGCGATGGCGCGCCGCCTTCGGCACACGCCACGGCGACGATGGCCGGCTCGTGTACATCCAGAGCTCGATCGAGGCCAGGCTCGGGACCCGCTGGACCATCCGGGCTTCGAGCGACTACAACATCGACACCGGCACCGTCATCGAGAACCGGATCGAGGTCGACTTCCGCGAGCAGTGCTGGGGCATCACCGCGTCCTACGTGGACCGGGTCGACGAGGACGAGTTCCGGATCACCATCAACCTGCTGGAGCTCGGCCAGTACGGCTTCGGGCGGGCGTTCGCCGGCATGCAGTGAAGATTCCCCAGTTCGACCTGACCCGTCAGTACGCGTGCCTCGAGCCGGAGATCGAGACGGCGCTTCGCCGCGTGCTGCGGAGTGGCCGCTTCATCCTGGGCCCGGAGGGTGAGGCGTTCGAGGCCGAGTGCGCGGCGTACCTGGGCGTCAGCCACGCGATCGGCGTGGCCTCGGGGTCCGACGCGCTCAAGCTTCTTCTGGACGCGCTCGGCATCGGGCCGGAGGCCGAGGTCCTCACCCCGGCGTTCTCCTTCGTGGCCTCCGCCACGGCGGCGCTCCAGGTGGGAGCCCGGCCCGTCTTCGTCGACGTGGACCCGGCCACGCTCACACTGGACCCCGACCGCGTCGCGGCCGCCATGACGCCGCGCACGCGGGCCATCCTGGCCGTCCACCTCTACGGGGTGCCGGCCGCCATGGGCGCGCTCCGCGCGGTGGCGGACGCCCAGGGCGTCCCCCTGCTGGAGGACGCCGCCCAGGCCATCGGGGCAACCCTCGGCGGGCGGCACGTGGGGGGGCACGGCCTGGCGGCGGCGTTCAGCTTCTACCCGACGAAGAACCTGGGGGCGTACGGCGACGCGGGCCTCGTGACGACGACCGATGCGGGGCTCGCCGCCGAGCTGCGCCTGGTTCGGAACCACGGGGAGACGCAGAAGTACAGCCACGGCAAGCTCGGGTGGACCGGCCGGCTGGACGAGCTCCAGGCGGCGATCCTGCGCGTGAAGCTCCGGCACCTGCCGGAGTGGACCCGGGCGCGCCAGGCGCTCGCGGCGCGCTACAGCGCCGGGCTCGCGGGCCTCCCGCTCGTCCTTCCGGCCGAGCGGCCGGGAGCGACGCACGTGTTCCACCAGTACACGATCCGCACGCCGCGCCGCGACGCCCTCGCGAAGCACCTGGCAACCGCCGGGATCGGCACGGCCTGTCACTACCCCCTGCCCCTCCCCGCGCAACCCCTGTTCAGCCAGCTGGGGTACGACGCGACCACTTTCCCGGCAGCGTGGGCAGCCTCGCGTGAAGTGCTCTCGCTGCCCTGTTTCCCCGAGCTCCGGCCCGACGAGGTCGACGCTGTGATCGGCGCCGTCCGGGCTTTTTTCGAAGGAGACCCCGAATGCGCGTCCTGATCACGGGATTCACCGGTTTCGTCGGCAGTCATCTCGCGGATTACCTGGTCGGCCGGGGTGACGTCGAGGTCTTCGGCACGTACCGCTGGAGGAGCCGGATGGACAACGTCGAGCACCTGCGCGGCCGGGTGCAGACGGTCGAGTGCGACCTGCGGGACTCCGCCGCCACCCGCCACGTCATCCGGGACGTGCGCCCGGACCGCATCTTCCACCTGGCCGCCCAGAGCTACGTGCCGACGTCCTGGCTCGCGCCGGGCGAGACCCTGAGCGGCAACGTGCTGGGCCAGGTGAATCTCTTCGAGGCGGTGCGCGAGCTCGACCGGCCCACCCGGATCCACGTTGCCGGGTCCAGCGAGGAATACGGGCTGGTCCTTCCCGCCGACACGCCGATCCGGGAAGACTGCCCGCTCCGGCCGCTCTCCCCGTACGGCGTCTCGAAGGTGGCCCAGGACCTCCTCGCCTATCAGTACTGGCAGAGCTACCGGCTCCACGTCGTCCGCACGCGTGGGTTCAACCACACGGGCCCCCGGCGGGGTGAGGTGTTCGTGACCTCGAACTTCGCCCGCCAGATCGCGGAGATCGAGAAGGGGCTCCGCGAGCCGGTGGTCCTGGTGGGCAACCTCGATTCGGTACGGGACTTCACCGACGTGCGCGACATGGTCCAGGCCTACTGGCTCGCGCTCGACAAGGGCGTCCCGGGCGACGTCTACAACATCTGCTCGGGGCGGCGCCATACCGCGCGCCAGGTCTTGGACATCCTGCTCGACCTGGCCCACGTGCAGGTCACGGTGCAGGAGGATCCGGCCCGGATGCGCCCCTCGGACGTCACCCTCCTCGTGGGCGATTGCTCGAAGTTCCAGAGCGTGACGGGCTGGCGACCGACGATCCCCTTCGAGGTGACGCTCAAGGACCTGCTCGACCACTGGCGGAAGCGCGTGTAGGCCGCGCTCTCGTGAGGGTTCTGATCACCGGCATCGCCGGCTTCGCCGGAAGTCACCTCGCGGAATTGGCTCTCCACGAGGGCGCGGAGGTCGTGGGCACGATCCTCCCCGGCACGCAGGCGGACAACCTCGCGACGGTGCAAAAGGACGTGGCCACCGTCGCCTGCGACCTGACGGAGCCGGGCGCCGCCGCTGCCGCGTTGCGGGCGGTCCGTCCCGACCGGGTGTTCCACCTGGCCGGCGCCTCGGTGGTCGGCACCTCGTGGGCGCTCCGGGCCGACGTGCTCCGGACCAACCTCGAGGCCACCTACCATCTCTGCGAGGGCCTTCGACGGCACCCGGTCCCCTGCCTCATCGTTTCGTCCGGCGACGTCTACGGGGTCGTGCCCGAGACGGAGCAGCCGATCCCGGAGAGCCGGCCCCCGGCGCCGCTTTCCCCCTACGCCCTGTCGAAGGCGAGCCAGGAGCTCTACGTCGCGTACTACGTCCGCTGCGAGGGGCTCCCGCTGGTCGTCGTCCGGGCCTTCAACCACGTTGGCCCGCGGCAGGGGCTCGGCTTCGTGTGGAGCGACATCGCCCGGCAGGTCGCCGAGATCGAGAAGGGACGCGGGCCGACCGCGCTCGAGGTCGGCACCACGACGACGCGGCGGGACTTCACGGACGTCCGCGACATGGTGCGGGCCTACTGGCTCTTGCTCGGCCACGCGCGGCCCGGCGAGACCTACAACGCCGCCTCGGGCCGGACCGTGTCCATCCACGACGTCATCGAGGGGTTCCTGGCCCGGGCCAAGTGCGCGATCGCAGTGCGCCAGGTGCCCCAGCGCGTCCGCCCCGTGGACATCCCTGTGCTCTCGGGCGACGCCAGCCGGCTGCGGGCCCTCACGGGCTGGGCCCCCACCGTCTCGTTCCAGCAGAGCCTCGAGGACGTGCTGGACGACTGGCGCCAGCGGGTCTGACCGGCGGCGCCCCGGCGATAGAATGAGGGGTCATGGCCGGGCACCTGGCTGATCTGTACCGCTACCGCACGCTGATCGGAACACTCGTCCTGCGGGAGCTTCGGTCGCGCTACCGGGGCTCGTTCCTCGGCTTCCTCTGGTCGTTCCTGAACCCGCTGCTCCTGATGCTCGTGTACGCGCTCGTGTTCTCGATCTACATGCGCGTGCCGATGGAGGGGTACGCGGTTTTCCTCTTCTCGGGGCTGCTCCCGTGGCTCTGGTTCTCGTCCTCGCTCGGCCACGCCTCCAGCGTGATCGTCGGCTCGGGGCCGCTCGTCAAGCGTGTGCTCTTCCCCGCCGAGATCCTCCCCATCGTCTCCGTGGTCTCGAACCTGATCAACATGCTCCTGTCCCTGCCCCTCCTCTTCGTCTTCCTCCTGGTCTTCGGGATCCGGCCCCACGCCGTGCTGGCCTTCCTCCCGCTCCTCCTGCTGCTCCAGTTCCTGCTGACGACCGGGCTGGCGCTGGCGCTGGCCGCGCTCAACGTGCACCTGCGGGACGTGGAGCAGATCCTGACGAACGGGCTGACGCTCCTCTTCTTCCTGTCCCCCATCCTCTACCCGGTGTCGACGGTGCCGACGACGCTCCGCCTGGGGGAGACCCTGGTGATGCCGCTCCGGCCGCTCTACTTCCTGAACCCGATCGCGGGGCTGGTCCAAAGCTATCAGAACATCTTCTTCTTCGGCCGCGAGCCGCACTGGATCCATCTGGGCATGGTGGCCATCTGCGCGGCCCTCGC
Organism: uncultured Candidatus Rokubacteria bacterium; assembly: GCA_963812945.1. Taxonomy (GTDB): domain Bacteria; phylum Methylomirabilota; class Methylomirabilia; order Rokubacteriales; family DASRDR01; genus DASRDR01. The sequence goes on from CAWEXD010000008.1 coordinate 3,723,563, forward strand.
GCTCGCCGGCGGGTGGCAGGTGTTCGACCGCCTGCGCGACACGCTGGCCGAGGAGGTCTGAGGGCCGTGAGCCCACAGGCCGCCTCAGCCCGCCACAGGCCGAAGGCCGTCCGATGAAGCCGTCCGATGAGACCCGTCCGACCAACTCTCGCGGAGCCCCACAGGCCGAAGGCCGTCCAAGGGTCGACCAGTGAGCGAGGCGTCGGCATCCGAGGAAGTCGCCGTCTCCCTGCGGGACGTCTCCAAGCGCTTCCGGCTCCGCCGGGCGGGCCAGGTCTCCACCGTCAAGGACCTCTTCGTCCAGCTCTTCGCGCGGGGGCGCGGGCCCGGGCTCTTCGCCGGCGAGGAGCTCTGGGCGCTCCGGGACGTGAATCTCGATCTCGGCCGCGGCCGCATGACCGGGATCATCGGGTCGAACGGCTCCGGCAAGTCGACGCTGCTCAAGGTGCTCGGCGGGATCCTCAAGCCGACGACCGGGCAGGTGTCCGTCCACGGGCGCGTCTCGGCGCTGATCGAGCTCGGCGCCGGATTCCATCCCGAGTTCACCGGCCGCGAGAACATCTTCGTCAACGGCGTGCTGCTGGGGCTCTCCCGCGCGGAGATCCGGGCGCGCTTCGACGAGATCGTGGGCTTCGCCGGCCTCGAGTCCTTCGTCGACAACCCGGTCAAGACCTACTCGTCCGGGATGTACATGCGCCTCGGCTTCGCGATCGCCGTCACCGTCGACCCGGACATCCTCCTGATCGACGAGGTGCTGGCCGTCGGCGACGAGGCGTTCCAGCACCGCTGCGTGGGCAAGATCCAGGAGTTCAAGGCCCGCGGGAAGACGATCGTCCTCGTCTCGCACGATCTCTCCAGCATCGAGCGACTCTGCGACGACGCGGTCTGGCTCGACGGAGGACGCCTCCAGGCTCAGGGAGAGACGCGGAGTGTCGTCGGCCGGTACCTCGACCACGTCGCGGTCGAGGAGGCCCGGGCCCTCGGGGTCGAGCACGCCCAGGCCGAGGCGGCGGCGCGAACCGGCAACGCCGCGCGCTGGGGGACGCGCGAGATCGAGATCGTCTCGGTGCGGCTCGCCGACGCGGAGGGACAGGAGCGCTATCTCTACGAGAGCGGAGAGGCCTGCGCCGTCCGGCTGGGCTACCGCGCGCACCAGCCGATCGAGAATCCGGTGTTCGGCATCGGGATCTTCCGCAAGGACGGCCTCTGCTGCTACGGCACGAACACGGCGATCGACCGAGTCCCCTGGGGCAAGATCACGGGGGACGGCGAGGTGACGGTGCTGTTCCCGCAGCTCGACCTGGTCGAGGGAGACTACGTCCTCGACGTGGCGATCGTGCAGGAGCGCGACCATCACGCGTACGACTACCACCATCAGCTCTACGGCTTCGCCGTGCGATCCAGAGTCAAGGACATCGGGGTGGCGCGCCTGGCCCACGAGTGGCGGCTCCATCAGAGCGGCCAACCCTAGGCCTCGTGGCTGGTGAGCACGATCGACAGGTCGACGTCCTGCGGGAAGAACCGGGAGCTCGTGCGGGGCGGGCGGCAGGGCGAGGCTCCCGCGCCCGCGAGGGCCGGAACCGGGAAGCCCGGTCCCTCGCTGGCTCGGGAGGCCCGCCCGGCCGTCGTGCTCCTGCACGACCGGTCGAGGACATCCTAGGCATGCTCGTGCCCAGTGCCCGGCGGCTGTCACGGCTCAAGGGGCGCGTGATCCGGCTGGTCCGGCCGGCCCGCTCCGCGCTCCCCGAAGCCCTGGGCGGGGGCGTGCCGACCTGGGCCCCCGAGTCCGTGCCCACGGCCACCGGGACGGAGCGAGACGTCGAGATCCCCTGGGTCGCCTCGGCCGTCACGACCTGTCTCGGGTTGTGGCTCGACGTGGGCTACGCGCACGCCGAACCGCGCTACTGGGACGCCATCGCACCCCGGACGTGGCGGCGCCACCTCCGGTACGGGTACGGCCTGGACGTCGCCCCGCCCACGGGAACGGACCCGCTCCCCGCCCACGTCGTCGGTGACGTGGCGGGCTTCGACTTTCGCCGGTTGCCGCCGTTCGACCTCATCACCTGCATCTCGACGCTCGAGCACATCGGGTGTGACAACACGCGCTACGTGTCGGGTTTCGGCCGAGGGGCCGCGCCGTTCAAGCAACAAGAGCAAGCGCTCACCCATCTGGTCTCGGCGTTGACCCGTCGGGGACGCCTCCTGGTGACCGTGCCGTACGGTGTCTTCGAGGACCACGGCTGGTTCCTGCAGTACGACGCCGCGAGCGTGCGGCGCCTGTCGGCCGTCGCCGAGGAGGCCGGCGGGACGCTCCGAACCCAGCGCTACTACCGGCTCGCCCCCGGGGGCTGGGAGCAGGTGCCTCCCGAGCCGCTGTCGGAGTGCACCTATCGCGACGCCGAATGGCGGGCGTCGGCGGTTGCGTTGCTCGAGTTCGGCCGGTGACGGTCCGGCGGCCGGGCGGGCAGAGCCCGGACTGGCGCGGGCGCGCGGCGGCGGGGCCGCCCCGCCGGGTCGGAGCGGAGGGGTCGTGACCAGCGACGGACGCGGCGAGGAGACAGTGGACGTTTCCAGGCTGATGGAGGAGATCAAGGAGCACGTCCGTGAGCGGCGGGTCTCCGGCTTCTACTCCGAGGACGAGGTCCGCCGCATCGCCCAGATGGAGATCGAGCTCTCCGAAAGCGCGCCGACGTTCCAGGACGAGCTCGAGCAGCATCTGGCCCGGCTCAACGACGGCTGGGACGCGGCCGCCCCGCCCGTGGTCACGTCGCACCGGGCAGGGATCGGCCAGATCATCGTCGGCGGGAAGCAGCTTCTCTGGCGCCTCACCCGGCCGTACGTCGCCCTCATCCTCGCCCGTCAGGTTGACTGGAACAGCACGCTGCTCCATCTGCTCAACGCCTTCGTGCTCCCGGCCCGCGACGGCCTGACCACGCTCACGCGGCGGCTGGAAGATCTGTCGCTCGACCTCCACGAGCGCCTGACCGTCGAGCACGGCGAGCGCCAGGGCGGGCAGCGCGAGCTGACCGAGAGGGTCCGGACGCTCCGCCACGAGGTCGACGGCCTGCGCGCCGAGATCGAGCGCCTGCGCCAGCCGGCGCTGCCCGCGAGGCTCGCCCCCTCGCCCGCCGCGCCGCCGGGGCTCGGCACGCTGCCGGCGGCCGCGTACGTGCGCTTCGAGGACCGTCACCGCGGCACGCGCGACGAGATCCGGGAGCGGCAGCGCGTCTATCTCGATCTCTTCGCCGGCGCATCGCCTGTCCTGGACGTCGGCTGCGGGCGCGGAGAGTTCCTCGACCTCTGCCGGGAGGCCGGCATCGAGGCGCGGGGGGTCGACACGGACGCGGGCATGATCGCCCGGTGCCGCGAGACCGGCCTCACGGTCGAGCAGGCCGACGCCCTCGCCGCGCTCGAGGCGACGCCGGACGGAAGCCTCGGGGGCATCTTCTGCGCCCAGGTCATCGAGCACCTGGTCCCCGAGACGCTCATCGCCCTGGTCCGGCTCGCCTACGCAAAGCTCCGGCCGGGGGGGATCCTGCTCTGTGAGACGCCGAACCCGGCATCCCTGACCGTCTTCTCCGGCGCGTTCTACGTGGACCTCACCCACGTGAAGCCCATCCACCCGGAAGCGGCCCGGTTCCTGCTCGAGGCGGCCGGATTTCACGCGGTCGAGCTCCGGTACGTGAACCCCGTCCCCGCCGACGGGAAGCTCATTCCGCTGGAGCCGCTCTGGTACATGCGCCGCTACGAGGAGGCCTTCCTGGGGCAGATCAACGCCAATCTCGAGCGGCTGAACCAGCTGCTCTGGGGGCCGCAGGACTACGCCGTGATCGGGCGCCGCCCATGACGCCCCTCGCGGCGCAACCCCTGGAAGGGCCATGACCGGAGGCCGGCCCCGGGTGGCCTTCGTCGTGCCCCGCTACGGCGCCGACGTCGTGGGCGGCGCCGAGACCCTGGTCCGCGGTTTCGCCGAGCACCTCGCGGCGGAGGGGCACGCGGTGGAGGTCCTCACGACGTGCGCGCGCGACCACTTCAGCTGGGAGAACGTCCACCGGCCGGGCGCGGCGCGGGAGCACGGGGTGGTCGTTCGCCGCTTCCCCGTCCGGCCCCGCGACGGGCATCGCTACGTCTTCCTCGAGCAGCGCATCCTGCGCCGCCGCCCGCTCCCGATCGACGAGGAGCGGCAATGGGTCGAGGCCTCCGTCGCGAGCCCGGAGCTCTTCGCCCATCTCGCCACGCGCCGCGCGGATCACGACCTGGTCTGCTTCGCGCCGTACCTGTTCGGCACGACGCTCGCCGGCGTGCCGCTGGTCCCGGATCGCGCGGTGCTGATCCCGTGCCTGCACGACGAGCCGTTCGCCCACCTGGGCGTCGTCCGGGAGGCATTCCACGCGTGCCGGGGCTTCATCTTCAACACGCCGCCCGAGGCCGCCCTCGCCGACAAGCTCTACGGGATCGGCGACCGCCCGGCCGGCATCGTGGGGCTCGGCGTCGATCCGCCGCCTCCGACCGACCCCGCGGCGTTCCGGCGGCGGCACGGGCTGGAGGGCCCGCTCCTCCTCTACCTCGGCCGCAAGGAGCGGGGAAAGAACGTCCCGCTGCTCATCCGGTATGCCCAGCGCTACCAGGCGACCCATCGCGCCGACCTCACGCTGGTCCTCGCGGGGGATGGCCCGGTGACGGCGCCGCCCGACGCGCCCGGCATCCGCGATCTCGGCTACCTCGACCCCCGGGAGAAAGCCGAGGCCTATGCGGCGGCCACCGTCGTCTGCCAGCCCTCGGTCAACGAGTCGTTCTCCATCGTGCTGATGGAAGCCTGGCTCGCGGGCACGCCGGTGCTCGTCCACGGCCGCTGCGCGGTGACCGTGCATCACGTCTCGCGCGCGGACGGCGGCCTCATGTTCGAGGACTTCTACGAGTTCGCGGGCGCCCTCGATCTGCTGCTCGGGGACGCGGCGCGGCGCGGCCGGCTGGGCGCCCAGGGGCGCGCGTACGTGGAGGCGGAGTACGGCTGGCCGGCCGTCACCGGGCGCCTGCGGGACACGCTGGAGCGGCTGGTTGCCTGAGACGCTCGGCTTCGTCGTTCCGTGGTACGGCCCGAACATCCCGGGCGGGGCCGAGGCGGAGTGCCGGGCCACGGCGCGGGCGCTGCAGGCTCGGGGCGTGGCGGTCGAGATCCTCACGACGTGCGCGCGCGACCACGCGGGCGACTGGACCGACCACCACTCCGAGGGCGTGACCGAGGAGAACGGAATGGTCGTCCGCCGGTTCAAGGTCCGCCCGCGGAACCCGGTGCAGTACGGGCGCGTGCAGTGGCGCATGACCCTTGGCGGAACGCTGAACTCGTTCGAGGAGGAGGACCTCGTCGGGCATTCGATCAACTCCAGCGACCTCTACGCCTATCTCGCGGCCGAGCGCGAGCGCTACTGGTACGCCTTCATCCCGTACTGCTTCGGCACGACCTGGGAAGGCGCTCTGGTCGCGCCCGAGCGCTCGCTGCTGATCCCGTGTCTGCACGACGAGCCGTTCGCCCACCTCAAGTGGACGAGCCGCGTCCTCCGCGCCGTGCGCACCGTGTGCTTCCACGTGCCCGGCGAGCAGGCTCTGGCCGAGAGCCTCGTCGGGCCGGACGAGGAGCGCTTTCGGCTGGTGGGCGAGGGCGTGGACCCGCTCCCGGGGGTGGACGGGGAGCGGTTCCGGCGGAAGTACCGGGTGCAGGACCCCTTCCTCCTCTACGCGGGCCGCAAGGCCGCCGAGAAGAACACTCCGCTGCTGTGCGAGTACTTCGCGCGTTACCGCCTGACCCATCCGGAGCAGCGGCTCAAGCTCGTCCTGATCGGCTCGGGTGGCGTGCGCATCCCTCCGCGCCTGTCGGCGGACATCCTGGACCTCGGCTTCGTCCCCCCGCAGGACAAGGCCGACGCCTACGCGGCGGCCGTCGCGCTCTGCCAGCCGTCGCTCCTCGAGAGCTTCTCCATCGTCATGATGGAGGCCTGGCTGGCCGGCACGCCGGCCCTGGTCCACGGGCGGTGCGCCGTCACCCGCGAGCACTGTCTCGCGTCGAACGGCGGTCTCTTCTTCGAGGACTACTTCGAGTTCGCGGAGGCGGTCGCACTCCTCGTCAAGGACGCGGCGCTGCGCGGGCGAATGGCCGCGAACGGTCGCGCGTACGTGCTGGCCCGTTACACGTGGGACCGCGTGACCGACGCCTACCTGGACGTGTTCCGGCGGGTCGGAGCGCGACTCGGGTGAGCACGCCCCCCTTCCGCGCCGTCCACCAGCTGGTGTCGAACTTCGACACGGGCGACGCCATCAGCAACCACGTCCGGGCGCTGCGGCGACTCCTCCGCGGCTGGGGCTACGCCTCCGACGTGTACGCGCAATACCGGCACACCAGTCTCCTGGGGGACTCGCACTTCTACACGCGTTACCGGCAGGTCTCCTCGCCCGACACGGTGGCGCTCTTCCACTTCTCCATCGGCTCCGAGACCACCAGCTTCTTCGCGAGCCTGCCGGACCGACGCGCCATCGTCTACCACAACATCACGCCGCCGGAGTACTTCGTCGGCGTCAACGCGCGTGTCGCGGACCGCTGCCGGCGCGGCCGCTGGGAGCTGGCGCGGCTCCGGAACGTGACCGAGCTCGCGCTCGGGGTCTCCGAGTTCAACCGGCAGGAGCTCGAGGCCGCGGGCTTCCCGCGGACCGGCGTCCTGCCGATCCTGATCGACTGGCAGCAGTACGCCCACCCGCCGGTCCGCGCGCTCGAGGAACAGTACGGCCGCGGGACCAACCTCCTCTTCGTCGGGCGGATCGCTCCGAACAAGCGAGTCGAGGACCTCGTCAAGGCCTACTACTTCTACCGGCGGCTCGACCCGGACAGCCGGCTGATCGTCGTCGGCTCGGCGGTGGACACCGAGACCTACCTCACCGCCTGCCAGAAGCTCTGCGCCGATCTCGGCCTCCTCGATCACGTCGTGTTTGCCGGCGCCGTGTCGCAGACCGAGCTGTGCACGTACTACCGCCTCGCGTCGGCCTACCTCTGCCTCTCCGAGCACGAGGGCTTCTGCGTCCCCCTCCTCGAGGCCATGCACTTCGACATCCCGGTGGTCGCGTACGCCGCCACGGGGGTGCCCGGCACGATGGGCGACGCGGGTGTCCTCGTCGAGGAGAAGGACTTTCCGGCGATCGCCGAGCTCCTGCACCGGGTGGTACGCGACCCGGCGGTCCGCGCCGCCGTCGTCGCCGGGCAGCGGGCGCGCCTCCGGGCCTTCGACGCCGAGACGATCGGGGCAAGCCTCCGCGAGCACCTCGAGACCCTCGCCGGCGCGCGGGCGCTCCGATGAGCGATCGGCCCTCCCGCCTGCGGCTGGCCCTCGTGGTGCAGCGCTACGGCCCGGAGATCGACGGGGGGGCCGAGTACGAGTGCCGGCGTGTCGCGGAGGCGCTCCTGCCCCACCACGACGTCGAGGTGCTGACCACGTGCGCGCGCGACTACCTGACCTGGCGCAACGTCTACCGGCCGGGCGTCGAGACGATCAACGGGGTCCGCGTGCGCCGCTTCGTCGTGGACCGCCCGCGCCGCGTGCGCGCGTTCGGGCGCTACGCGGACTGGCTCTACGCGAGGCCCCACACGTTCTTCGACGAGGTCGAGTGGGTGCGGCGGCAGGGGCCGCTGGCCCCCTCGCTGGTCGAGTGGATCCGCGGGCATGCCGACGACCACGACGGGTTCCTCTTCTACACCTACCTGTACCTCCCGACGACGCTCGGGCTGCCGCTGGTCGCCCACAAGGCGGTGCTGGTCCCGACGGCCCACGACGAGCGCCCGATCTATCTCGACCTCTTCCGGAGCCTGTTCCGGGCCCCGCGCGGACTGATCTTCCAGGTGGAGGAGGAGCGGGCCTTCGTCGAGGCGCGCTTCCACACCGAGCACCTCCCGTCCGCGGTGATCGGCGCGGGCGTCGACCCGGTCTCGGACGCCGACCCCGGGCGATTCCGGCGCCAGCACGGCATCGAAAGCCCGTACCTCCTCTACGTCGGCCGCGTCGACGTCGAGAAGGGCTGCCGGACCCTGGTCGAGACGTTCCTCGCCTGGCGCGGGCGGGCGCCCGAGCCGGTCACGCTGGTCCTCATGGGCACGGTCGCCCTCCGGCTCCCGCGCCACCCGGCCCTCCGGGTGCTCGGCTTCCGTCCCGAAGCAGAGAAGCAGGACGCGCTCGCCGGCGCGACCGCGCTCGTGATGCCCTCGCCCCACGAAAGCTTCTCCTTCGTGGTCCTGGAGGCGTGGTCTCAGGGCACGCCGGTCCTCGCGACCGCGCGCTCCCCGGTCCTGCGAGGCCACGTGGCGCGCTCGGGGGCCGGGCTCCTGTTCGACCAGGCCCCCGGCGACTTCGGGGCCGCCGTCGGCACGCTCGTCGCCGACGCGACGCTCGGCAAGACGCTCGGCGAGCGGGGCCGCGCGTACGTGGAGACCCGCTACCGCTGGCCGCGCATCACCCGCCAGTACCTCGACTTCCTCGCCGAGGTCTTCGGCGGCGGGGCGACGGAGTAGGCGGTGGAACGCCAGACGTTCGCCGAGCACTTCGACCTCGAGGACACGCACTGGTGGTTTCGGTCGAAGCGCACCCTGGTCTTCACACTCCTGCGTCGCTACGGGGTCGACGCGGGCCCGGGCCTCGACGTCGGATCCGGGGCCGGCGGCACGCTGGCGAGGCTCGCCGCGCAGGGCGCCTGGTTCGGCGTGGACGCCGACCCGGCCGCGCTCGAGCTCTCCCGGCGGCGCGGTCTCGCGCGGCTCGCCGGCGGGAGCGCCGAGGCGCTGCCCTTTCGCGGGGGGACGTTCGCCGCCTGCCTCTGCCTCGATCTCCTGTATCACCGGAACGTGGGCTCGGAGAGCGGCGTCCTCCGGGAGTGTCACCGCGTCCTGCGCCCGGGCGGCCTGCTCCTCGTGACGGACTCCGCGTTCAAGTGGCTCAAATCGGCCCACGACGAGGCCGTGCACGGCGCGCGGCGGTACACGCGGCGCGAGCTCGTCGAGCGGGTCCGGGAGGCAGGCTTCACGCCGCTCCTCGCCTCCTACGTGTACTGCCTCGTGTTCCCGGCGGTCGCGGCCGTGCGTCTCGCGCGGCGAGGCCGCGCCGGGGGCTCGGACGTCTACGCGCTCCCGCGCCCGCTGAACACGGCGCTCCTCGGCGTACAGGCGATCGAGCGGGGGCTCCTGCGCCTGAGCTCCCTGCCCTTCGGCAGCTCGGTGGTCCTGGTGGCGCGCAAGGGAGCCGCGTGACGCCTTCGGTAGTGCTGCCCACGTACAACGAGCGCGCGGTCATCTGCGGGCTGGTGCGGGAGATTCTGGACGCCGTCGGAGACGTCGAGGTGCTCGTCGTCGACGACGACTCCCCGGACCGGACCTGGGAACTGGTGGAGACCACGTTCGGGGGAGAGAGGCGAGTGCGGACCATCCGGCGGGTGGGCCGCCGCGGCCTGGCCTCGGCCATCGCCGAGGGCATCGCGGTGTCGACGGGCGACGTGGTGGTCTGGCTCGATGCCGATGGCTCCATGCCGGCCGAGGTCATCCCGCGGCTCATCGCGGCCACCGCCGACGCCGACGTGGCCGTCGCCTCCCGGTACGCCCCGGGCGGCCGGGACGCGCGCGACTCCACGGCGCGCATCCTCGCTTCCCGGGCGATCAATGCCTTCGGCACGCTGTGCCTCGGCGGTCCGGTGCGGGACTGGACCTCGGGCTTCGTGGCGGCGCGCCGGGCGGCGCTCCGGCGGGTACCGGTCCGCCCGGACCACGTCTACGGCGACTACTGCATCGACTTTCTCCACCGAGCGTGCCGGGCCGGCTGCCGGGTCGTCGAGGTCCCCTACGCGTGCGTCGAGCGCCGCGCCGGGACGACCAAGACCAGCCCGAGCCTCCGCCGGTTCGCCGGGCTCGGGCTCACCTACGCCCGAACCATCGTGCGGCTCCGCTGGAAGGGCGGCGCCGAGGAGGACCGCCCGTGATCGAAGAGACTCGCCTGCCCGATGACGTCATGGCCGAGCTGGCCCGAATCGTGCCCGGGCCCGAGCCGCAGCTCGAGATCCGACTCCCCCGCATCCCGGTGGTGGAGGAGGCTCTGACGCGGCAGATCATCCCGGTCTCGGATCCCCTCCTCGACGGCAACGAGCTGCGCTATCTCACCCAGTGCGTGCGGTCCAACTGGATCTCGTCGGCCGGCCGCTTCGTCCGGGAGTTCGAGGAGGGCTTCGCCCGCGCCGTCGGCTGCCGGTACGGCGTCGCGTGCTCGAACGGCACCACATCGCTCCACCTCGCCCTGGCGACCTTCGGCATCGGGCCGGGCGACGAGGTCGTGATGCCGACGTTCACCATGATCGCCACGGCGAACGCGATCCACTACACCGGCGCCACGCCCGTGCTGATCGACTCGGATCGCGAGACGTGGAACCCCGACCCGACTCGGCTCTCCGACGTCATCACGCCTCGGACGCGCGGCATTATCGTGGTCCACACCTACGGTCACCCCGTGGACATGGATCCCGTCCTCGAGGTGGCCGAGCGCCGGGGCCTGTGGGTCCTGGAGGACGCCGCCGAGGCCCACGGCGCCACGTACCGGGAGCGGCCGGTCGGAAGCCTCGGGCTGGCGGCCTCGTTTTCTTTCTACGCGAACAAGATCATCACCACCGGCGAGGGCGGCATGATCACGACCAACGACCCAGAGGTCGCGCGCCTCGGGCGTCGCCTTCGGGATCACGCTTTCTCGGACGAGCGACACTTCTGGCACAAGTACGTCGGGTTCAACTACCGCATGACGAACATGCAGGCCGCAGTCGGTCTCGCCCAGACGGAGCGCCTGGAGGAGTTCGTCCGCATCCGGCGCGAGAACGCGGCCCGGTACTCGGCGCGCCTCCGGCGCATTCCCGGGCTCACGCTGCCCGTCGAGCGGCCCTGGGCGAAGAACGTCTACTGGATGTACGGCGTCGTGGTCGAGGACGCGTTTGGAATCTCCCGGGACGAGCTCCGGCGCCGGCTCGCCCGGCGCGGGATCGAGACCCGAACCTTCTTCATTCCCATCCACCTGCAGCCGATCTACTATGAGTTGTTCCGCGGGCAACGCTTCCCGGTCGCCGAGGAGCTCTGCCAGCGCGGACTGTACCTGCCTTCGGGAGCCACCCTCACGGAGGCCGAGATCGCCTACGTGTGCGACGTCGTGGCCGAGGTGAGAGAGGAGCGCGGATGATCCCCGTTTTTGCCCCCTGGCTCTCCGAGAACGTTCGACGCTACGTCCTCGACTGCGTCGACTCGGGCTGGATCTCATCGCTCGGCCGATACGTCGAGCGCTTCGAGCGTGACTTTGCCGCATTTTGCGAGGCTCGCCACGCCGTGGCGACGTCGAACGGCACCACGGCGCTCCACCTCTGCCTGGTCACGCTCGGGATCGGCCCGGGCGACGAGGTCCTGGTCCCGGACCTCACCTTCGTCTCGACCGCCAACGTCGTTCGCTACACCGGCGCGACGCCCGTGCTGGTCGACGCCGAGCCACAGACCTGGGGCATGGATCCGGCCGACGCGCGCGCCAAGCTCACGCCGCGGACCCGGGCCATCATCCCTGTCCACCTGTACGGGCATCCGGTCGACATGGATCCGCTCCTCGCCCTGGCGGCCGCGCACGGGCTGGACGTCGTCGAGGACGCCGCCGAAGCCCACGGGGCGCGCTACCGGGGGCGGCGGGTCGGGGCGCTCGGCCGCATCGGCGCCTTCTCCTTCTACGGAAACAAGATCATCACGACCGGGGAAGGCGGCATGCTGGTGACGAACGAGCCGGCCCTGGCCGAGCGGGCCGCGTTCCTGCGCGATCACGCCATGGACCCCAAGCGCCGCTACTATCATCCGGAAGTCGGCTTCAACTACCGCATGACCAACATCCAGGCCGCGATCGGCTGCGCCCAGCTCGAGCAGGCCGAGGCGATCCTCGCCCGGCGCAAGGAGATCGCCGCCACCTACGAAGAGGACCTCGCCGGAGTCGCCGGGCTCACGCGGCCACCGGCCCAGCCGTGGGCCGAGAACGTCTACTGGATGTACTCCGTGCTGGTCGAGCCGGCGTTCGGCCTCCAGCGGGAGGCCGTGCGGGCTGGCCTCCGCGAGCGCGGCATCGACTCCCGCCCCTTCTTCGTGCCGCTGCACGAGCTGCCCCCGTACCGGCAGGACGCGCGCTTCCCGGTCGCGACGGCGCTCGCGGCGAAGGGGATCAACCTGCCCTCCGGCACGGGGCTCCGCTCCGACGAGATCGCCCAGGTGTGCGACGCTCTGCGCGAGCTCTCCCGGCGCTGAGGGTCAGCGTGGGCGCGAGGCGCGCGTTCGGGACGTGAGCCCCGCCGTCCTGCTCTCCGTCGTCCTGCCGACGTACAACGAGCGAGAGGGCATCGCCGAACTCGTCGCGGAGATCCTGATGGTCGCCCGCCGGGCCGGGCTCGACCCGGAGGTCCTGGTCGTCGACGACGCCTCGCCCGACGGGACGGCGGCGCACGTCGAGGCGGTCTTCCGATCCGACCCGGCCGTGCGCGTCCGTGTGCGCCAGACTGAACGGGGCCTGGCGACCGCGATCCACCTGGGGATCCGGGAGGCGCGGGGCGACGTGGTCGTGGTCATGGATTCCGACGGCAACCACGATCCGGCGCTCTTGCCGCTCATGGTCCGGTGCGTCGAGGAGTTCGACGTGGTGATCGGCTCCCGGTACGTCCTCGGGGGCGGCATGCTCACCTCGCGCTTCCGCTACTGGGCCTCCTACGGCTTCAACGTGCTCATCCGCGCGGTCCTCGCCCTGAACATCCACGACAACCTCTCCGGGTACCTCGCCTTCCGCAAGACGCTCGTGAACGAGATCGAGCCCGCGGCGGTGTTCTACGGCTACGGGGACTACGCGATCCGGCTGTTGCACCACGTGGTCCGCCGGGGCGGGCGCGTGCTCGAGATCCCCACCGTCTACCGGTTCCGGAAGGGCGGCGAGTCCAAGACCCGGTTCCTGGCCTATTTCTGGACGTACCTCGCCTCGGTGTTCCGGCTCCGGCTGACTCGACGGTGACTGCCGTCGGGCCGCCGCCCGGGGGGGTGACGGCGCCCCGCCCCGCGCGAGACTGGCGCTGCTGGGCAGTTTTCGGGCTCCTCGGGCTCCTGCTGGCGCTGCATCTGGCCTTCCCGCGTCTCGACGCCGATCAGGCGGTGACCGGGCTCATGGGCGTCTACGCGCTCCGGGGGGAGTTTCCCACCTTCTTCTGGATGCAAGACCACGCCGGCGTCCCGGAAGCGTACGTGGCCGCGCCGCTCTTCTTCCTCTTCGGGATCTCGCGCCGCGTCCTCGATGTGGTGCCGGCCCTCGGCACCCTCGCGCTGGCCCTCGCCGTCTTCCGCACGGGGGCCGTGCTCTTCGGCCGCGGAGTCGGTCTCCTGGGGGTCCTCTTCATGACGGTGGTGTCGGCCTACGTCGCGGCCAACTACACGCTGGCTCGCTCCTACTACGTCGAGCATCTCCTCGTCGGCCAGGTGGTGCTCCTCGGCGCGGCGCTCTGGCTCGCCCGGCCGCTCTCGGAGCCCGCGCGGTGCCGGGTCGCGATCGCCATGGGCCTCGCCGGAGGACTCGGTCTCTACTTCAACTTCCAGATCGTGGACGCGCTCGTCCCCGCCGCGCTCGCCCTGCTCCTGGTCGACCCGGCGCTGCCGTTCCGGCGGGCGGCATGGCTCGGCCTCGGCGCCTTCGGTCTCGGGAGCCTGCCCTTCTGGGCCTACAACCTGAGCCACGACTGGGCGACGTTCGCGACCGGCGCGCGCTTTCAGGGCCGCCTCTCGGGACCCGAGACGGCGCGGATCCTGTTCCTCGACCTGCTCCCCGTGGTTCTCGGCGCCCGCGCCGCGACGGACCAGCCGGCCCACCTGCCAGGGCCCTTCGCCTGGACGATCCCGCTGATCGCCGCCGGGGCGGTCGCACTCCTGCTGGTCCGCGTCGTCACGGGGCTCGGGCGCCTCCGCCGGGACCCGGCGCGAGCGGGCGAGGCCCTGCTCCTGGTCGGGATGGCCGTGACGTTCGGCGTCATCTGGTACGGAGGCTATGTCCGGGTCCCGCGCTACCTCCTGCCGTTGATCCCTCTGCTTGCGCTCGTGATGGCCCGCGCCGCCCAGCTCACCTGGCGCTGGACACGCGCCGGCACGGTCCTCTGGGTGGTGGTGTACCTCGTCGCCGTCGGCGTGGACCTGGTCCCCGACATCACGGCGCTCCGTCCCGAGGCCCGCGCCCGGTACCGGGAGCAGCGGAAGGCCGACGCCGCGCTGTTCGCGTTCCTCGACACGACGGACCTTCGCCGCGCCTATGCGTTCGACTACTGGCTGGCTCCTCGGCTCACCCTCGATGCCCGGGGAGAGATCATCGTGGCCCAGCCGTTCAACGACCGCTATCCGCCCCACACACGAGCCGTGGACCGGGCACCGCGACCGGCGTACGTCGTCCAGGCGGGCGTCGAGACGTTCCGCCACTGGCTGGCCGCGCTCGGGGTCACGGCCCGCGAGCGCGAGGTGGGCGAGTATCGAGTCTTCTACGATTTCGCGCCGCCGCCGGAGGCCGTCCCGCTGGCCCGATCGGGCTGGAGCGTCCACGCGAGCGAGGGGCGCGGGGAGGCCGCCAGCGTGGTCGACGCCCGCCTCGAGACCGGCTGGTCGAGCGCCAAGGGGCCGGAGGGATCGGCGTGGGTCGAGGTGGATCTCGGCGTCGAGCGCCGGCTGAGCGGAGTCGCCCTCGTAAACGACCGCGCCGAGCGGGTGCCGGATCGCCTCGTCGTGATGGCGGAGGGCGCGCGGGGCGCATGGGATCGCGTCGCCGTGCTCGCGCCCCAGGGCGTAGCGCCCCGCTGGGACGCCGGCGCCCCCCGGATCGCGCCGGGCCGCACGCTGACCGTGCGCTTCCCGCCCGTGGATACGCGACGGGTCCGGCTCGTCGAGGAAGGCCCCGGCGGGCGCTGGAGCGTCGCCGAGCTCTTCCTGCTGGGGCCCCCCGCGTCCGGCGGGCCCCCGGCCACGGCGGCGAATCTCATCGCGGAAGGGCGTCGGCTGGAGAGCCTTCGGCAGCCCGGCCCCGCCCTTGTCCGCTATCGCGAGGCCATGCGCCGGGCGCCGGACGATCCGGCGGGCTACGAGGCCTTCGTCCGGCTGAGCACCGAGCTCCGCGCGAGCACCGCGTCGCCGCTCGAGCACGCCGCGTGGCTCGCGGAGCTCGGGCTTCTCACCGAGGCGCAGGGGGTGCTCTCCGAGGTGTCGCGCGCGCTCGGGGCCGGGCAGGTCCACGTGGAGCTGTGGCGGCTTCGCGCCCGCCTTGCGGCGGCGGATGGCGATCCCGCGGAAGCGGCCCGTCTCGCCGGAGAGGCGGACGCGGCCGCCGTCCCGCCGGAAACCGTCGGCGCGCTGATGGGTGGCGTGGTCGAGCTCCTGAGTTACAGCGTGGCGCCCCGGCCGCTCCGCGCCGGAGAGACCGTCGAGCTCACGACGCACTGGCGCCTTCACGAGGCGTCCACCCGACGCCTGATGGTCTGGGTCCACCTCCGGGCGGACGACCGGACCGCCACGGACACCCGGTTCGGGGACGACTATCCGTTGCCCGGGCGCCTGCCCGACCTCGGGCCGGGGCCCCAGCACGTGAGCGTTCGCCGGCAGGTTCTCGTGCCCGCCGACGCGGCGCCGGGCCGCTACCGGCTGGTCGCCGGGGTGTGGAACCCCGCGTCGGGACGACGGCTGCATCGCTGGTGGCGCGGCCTCGTCCCGACCCGCGAGACTGCGCTCGAGCTGGGCCGGGTGGAGATCGTTCGCGCCGCGCCCTGAGCGGGCGCGGCGCGCGGTCGCCGGACCCCCTCTGCTATACTCGCCTCGGATGGACGGACGGCACCTTCGCCACCTGGGGCGCCTCGCCCGCATCTTCTGGGCCTACCGGCGCGGGGCGTCGACGGTCCCCCAGCTCCCGGTCCGGCTCTGGATCGAGTCGACGAGCCGCTGTAACCTCAAATGCGGCTACTGCCCGAACAAGGACGTGGTCAAGGAAGACCACGGTTTCATGGACTTCGGGCTCTTCACCTCGATCATCGACCAGGTCGCGGACCACGCGTACGACGTGAACCTCTTCCATCGCGGTGAGCCGCTCATGCATCCGCGGCTCCCCGACATGGTCGCCTACGCGCGGGGCAAGGGCCTCTACACGCGCGTCCACACCAACATCACGCTGCTCAACGAGAAGAAGGGACGGGCGCTGATCGAGTCCGGGCTGGACTTCCTCTCGTGCTCCTTCGACGGCTACGAGAAGGAGATGTACGAGAAGAACCGGGTCGGCGCGAAGTTCGAGTGGGCGCTCGACCACCTCAAGGCCTTTCTGACCCTCAAGCGGGACCTGGGCGCCAAGCATCCCTTGACCGTGCTGCAGGTCATGGAGATCGGCGCGCCCCCGAAGGCCGAGTTGAAGCGCCTGCGCCGGGACTTCCTCGAGAACTTCAAGGGGCTGCCGCTCGACCGCGTCGTCCTGCGCACGCCGCACAACTGGGCCGGCGACGTCTTCGTGCCCGAGCTCTCGCGCGAGGCGCTTCTCGCGGACGGCCGCCGGTTCACGCCGTGCACGTTTCTCTGGTACTCCACGTCGGTCTACTGGGACGGCACGGTCGTCGCCTGCCCGCAGGACTTCTTCGGCAAGCTGGGCATGGGCGACCTCAAGCAGAAGCCCTTGCGCGAGATCTGGAACGACAAGCGGCTGGTCACCCTGCGCGCCCAGATGGCCAAGGGCGACATTCCCAAGGAGCTGCCCTGCTACACGTGCGATCGCATCTGGCGCCACCAGGTGATGGCGGTGCCGACCGACTACCTCAAGACCTTCCTCTCCGACCACCTGATGTCCTACGGCTGGCTCCGTCGCCTGGCCCGCGTTTGACCCTCCCCGCCTGTCAGGCAAAACCTGACAGCGCCCGCCCCGGTCGTTCCGTAGAATTCTCGCCAGCCCGGGTATCTCCGGGAAATGGGTCGGTCTCTGAACAAGGGCCGGCCCAGTCGCACAAGAGGGCTAGGAAGCCGAGGTGCGGGGGATCGGTATGATCGACGGCGTCAGGGTGGTCGACCTCGTGACCCACGAGGACGACCGCGGCTATCTCACCGAGATCGCGCGGCACGCCGGGGATCCGCAACCCCACGGCGTCGTGCACCAGTTCGGCCAGGTCTACCTGGTCGGGAACCCCGCCCGCGGGACCATCCGGGCCTTCCACAAGCACCAGGAGCTCTGGGACTGGTTCTTCATCAGCCACGGGAGCGCCAAGTTCGTCCTGAGGGACGATCGGGCGGGCAGCCGCACGCACGGCAGCCTGATGACGATCATCGCGAGCGCCCGGAAGCCCCGGCTCATCGTCGTGCCCCCCGGCGTGTACCACGGCTGGATGTCCCTCGAGGACGACACGCAAATGGTCAGCACGGCCAGCCACGTCTACAACCACGAGAAACCCGACGAGGTGCGGATCCCTCCGGATGCCTTCGGTGACGTCTGGACGGTGAAAGGCCGCTGAGCCGCATGCGCCGGATCCTGGTCGTCGGCGGCGCGGGGTACGTCGGGTCGGTCCTGACGGAAGAGCTCCTGCAGCGTGGGTACGCGGTACGCGTGCTCGACCGCTGCTACTTCGGCGACGGCGGCCTCCGGGCCGTGCGCGAGCGGATCGAGCTGGTCCAGGCGGACATGCGTGCGGTGGCTCCGTCGGTACTGGACGGCGTAGACGCGGTCATCAACGTCGGCGGCCTGTCGAACGACCCGACGGCGGAGTACAACCCCCGCGCCAACCACGAGATCAACACCGTGGCCACGACCATGCTGGCGCGGCTCTGCAAGGACCACGGGGTGCGCCGCTACGTGCTGGCTTCCTCCTGCTCCGTCTATGACCGCGGCGTCCTGGACGAGTGGGCCGACGTCCTCCAGGACGAGACCTCGCGCGTCGCGCCACGCGCCCCCTATTCCACGTCCAAGCACCAGGCGGAGGAGGCCCTCCGGGCGATGGCCACGGACGGCTTCTGCCCGGTCATCCTGCGCAAGGGTACGATCTACGGCTACTCACCCCGGATGCGCTACGACCTCGTGGTCAACACGTTCGTCCGGGATGCCCTGGCCGGCCAGCCGCTCACTCTGCACTACGGCGGGGAGATGTGGCGCCCCTTGGTCGACATCCGGGACGCGGCCCAAGCCTACGTCGCCCTGGTCGAGGCCGACGAGGCTGCGGTGCGGGGGCAGATCTTCAACCTCTGCTACGAGAACCTGCGGATCTCGGAGCTGGCCCTGCGCGTGCGCGAATCGCTCCGACGGCTCGGGATCGAGGTCAACGTGCGGCCCGACTACCATCCCGGCGCCGTGCGCAACTACCGAGTATCGGGGGACAAGATCGCGCGGGTCCTGAACTTCCGCCCGAAGGTGTCGATCGAGGAGTCGGTCACCGACATGGTGCAGCGGATCCGGGCCGGCGGGCAGACCGACTTCGCGAACCCGCGCTACTACAACATCCGCTGGCTCCAGCACCTGGAGGAGGCCCAGCGGGCATCGGGACGAACCGGCTCCGTCCTCGATGCGCCCGCAACCCCGCTTCCGCAGTAGCATGGGGGCGTGGATCGGATCCTCCTCATCGGAGCGGGCGGGCAGCTCGGCACCGATCTCCGGAGCGTTCTCCCGGCCGGCAAGCTCGTCCCGCTGACGCGGGCCGAACTCGACGTCACTGACCCGGACGCCATAGCGGAGACGCTCGCCGACACGAGCCCGGCCTGGGTGATCAACACGGCGGCGTTTCACCACGTCGACGACATCGAGAAGGACGAGCGCGGCGAAGCGCAGCTGGCCTTTGCCGTGAATGCGGTTGCCGCTCGGAAGCTCGCGCTCGCCTGCACGCGGCGGCAGGCGCGGCTCCTCCATCTCAGCACGGACTACGTGTTCGGGGGCGGCCCTCCCGGGCCATACAGCGAGGACGCGCCGACGGCGCCGCTGAGCGTGTACGGCGCGTCGAAGCTCGCCGGGGAGATTCTCATCCGGCAAGCGAGTCCCCACCACGTCATCGTCCGGTCGTCGGGGCTCTACGGCGTCGCGGGGTCCGCCGGGAAAGGCGGGAACTTCGTCCAGACGATGCTGAAGCTGGCGGATGCGGGCAAAACCATCCGGGTCGTGGACGACCAGGTGCTCGCCCCGACGTACACCGAGGATCTGGCGAAGGCGATCGCCGGCCTCATCGCGGTGAATCCCCCGGGCGGGATCTACCACCTCACGAACGCCGGCCAGTGCTCGTGGTACGAGTTTGCCCGCCGCATTTTCGAGCTGTGCCGGCACGCGCCCGCGCTAGAGCCGACGACGAGCGCCGAGTTCAACGCGCCGGCCCGCCGGCCCCCCTTCTCCGTGCTCCGCAACACGCGCGCCGCCGCACTCGGGGTGCCGCTCCTTCCCCCGTGGCAGAAGGCCCTGGAGGCGTACCTCCGCGCGAAGAAGCACCTCGTCGGCTGACGCGGCGCCCGCGAAGCCGTGCGGGGGCCCTCTGCTACAATGGGGCGCCAATGCGCGTACTGATGGTCGCCCCGACGCCGTTCTTCGGGGACCGCGGGTGTCACATCCGGATTCTCGAGGAGGTCCGGACGCTCCGCCGGCTCGGCGTCGAGACGCTCGTGGTGACCTATCCGGTGGGGCGCGACCATCCCGAGGTCGCGACCGTGCGGGCGCCGCGGGTTCCGTGGGTGCAGTCGTTGCCGGTCGGCTTCTCGCCTCATCGCCCGTACCTGGACGGGATGCTCATGGCCACGACCCTCCGGGCCGCGCGGCGATTCCGTCCGGACCTCCTGCACGGCCACCTGCACGAGGGCGCCGCGATCGCGTCCGTCGTCGGGCGCCTGGTCGGCCGGCCGGCGGTGGCGGACCTCCAGGGCAGCGTGGCCGGCGAGATGATCGCGCACGGGCACCTCCCCGCGCGCGGTCCGCTCCCCGCCTCTCTGCGCCGCCTGGAGCGATGGGTGCTCCACTGGCCCGCCCGCCTCTTGCCGTCCTCGGCGAACTTCGCGCACGAGCTCGTCGACGTCTGGCGAATCCCGCGCGAGCGTGTGGTCCTGCTCGCCGACGGCATCGACCCGGACTTCCTGCGCCCCGGACCCGCCCCCGACGACCTTCGCGAGCGGCTCGGGCTCGTCGGCAAGCGCGTCGTCGTCTACCTCGGCCTTCTCACCGAGTACCAGGGGGTCGACGACCTACTCGCCGCGTGGCCGGCGGTCATGGCCGCGGTTCCCGACGCGCACCTCCTCCTCATGGGCCACCCGAACGTCGAGCACTATCGTGCCCGGGCGAACAAGCTGACCCCGCCCGGCTCGGTGACCCTGACGGGCCGGATCGACTATGCCGAGACACCCCGTTACCTCGCGCTCGGCGAAGTCGCCGTGAGCCCGAAGCACGTCAGCACGGAAGGCAACGGCAAGCTGCTCAACTACATGGCGATGGGACTCCCGGCCGTCGCGTACGAGGGCCCGGTCTCCCGGGAGCTCCTCGGGGAGTCCGGCGTCTTCGCACGGATACGGGACGTGCCGGCGCTCGGCGCCGCGATCGCCGGGCTCCTCCGGGACCCGCACGAGCAGAAGCTTCGAGGCCAGGCGCTCCGGGAGCGCGCCGTCGCCCACTTCGGGTGGCCGGCGCTGGGCAGGCGGCTCGTCGATGTCTACCGGACCTGCCTCGAGGAGCGTTAGCCTCCCGCGATTCGGGCGCGGCGCCGCGCTCGGCCTCTTCCTGGCGTTCCTGCTCCTCGGGGTCGCCTTCACGGCGCCGCTGGGCCTGCACGTGCAGGACTCGCTTCCCTACACCGCGGTTCCGCCGCCCGGTCGCGAGCTCGTCCATGCCGCCCCCGGCGACTACCTGCAGTTCTACTACTACCTGTGGCTCGTCCGGGAGCGCGTCCTGGCCGGAGCGTCCTTCCTGCGGGACCCCTACCAGTTCGCGATCGATGGCCCCCGGCCGAACCTCCCCAACATCTTCGCGCCGGCGGCGCTGCTCTTCCTCCCGCTCTCCGCCCTCGGACCCCGGGTCGCCTACAACGCTCTCGTCCTGCTGTCCTTCCCGTTCGCGGGCATGGCGGCCGGGCTCCTCGCGCGGCGCTATGGCGTCTCCCGGGCCGGATCCGCCGTGGCCGGGACGGTCTTCGCGTGCATGCCCTATCGGGTCGGGGTGCTGCTCGGGGGCCATCCGGCCGGCCTCGCCTATCCCCTGGTGCCACTCGTGCTGTGGGGGCTCGAGGGAGCGCTGGCGGGGTCGGTCTGGGGCGGCCTCGTAGCGGGCGGCGCGCTCCTCGGGCTGGCGATGATGGAGCCGCACTTCGCCTATTTCGCGGCGCTGGGCTTGCCGCTCTACGCGCTGGTCCGCATCGGGCTTCCCGCCTGGCGGCGGGAGCTCCTGGCCATCGGACCTGCGAGCGGGCTCCTCGCGGCCATCGTCGCCCTGGCGCCAGCCTGGGGAGCGCTCGGGGCTCTCGCCCGTCAGGGCTGGCAGCCGCCCCTGTCCGTACGCCTCGCGATCGGCGGAGTGGTCGCCCTGACCGCCCTCGTGATCTGGCAGACGCTGGCAACCTGGCTCCTGGCGGCCGGCGTCGTGGCCGACCCCCGAGCGGCGGCACGCCGGAGCCTCCTGGCGTGCGCACCCTGGATTTTCACGGCGGCGGCCGCGACCGGACAGAGCGGGCGGCTGGTCGCCGTGGCTCTGGCGCTGCCGCTGGTCCTGCACGCGGCGTGGGTGGCCGCCCACTGGCGCCGGTGGTGGCACCCGCGGCTCCCCGTCGTTCCGGTGGCCCTCGCGGCCGCCGGCGCGCTGGCCGGGGCCGGCTTCCTGCTGCTCCTTCAACGGCTCCTCCTGCGGCGGTCCGTGTCGGGCGCCGGCCGGTCGCTGTTCGAGGTGCTGCTCTTCTCGCCGACCACCGCCGACCTCGTCACCCGGGTCAATCCGGCGGCCGGCCGAGCCGTGTACCCCGGGGTCGTGGCGCTCGGGCTGGCCGGAGTGGCCGTGGTCGCGCTCGCGTGGCGGCCCCCCACCGGCGCGCGGCGCGTCCTGTGGGTGTTCCCGGTCTTGCTCGCGGCAGGGGTGATCGTGTCGCTCGGCCCCCAGCTGGCGGCCTTCCCGCTGTTCGAGGTCGCGTTCCGCCTGGTCCCGTCCTGGAACTTCATCCGCCAGCCCGCGAAGGCGCAGATCCTGGTCGCGCTCGGGCTCGCCGTGCTGGCCGGTGTCGGGACCGACGCGCTCGTGCGCCGAGGCGGGCGCGTCCTGCGAAGCGCCGCGGCGATCGCGCTCGGACTCCTGGTCGCCGTGGAGTACCACCCCTGGCGGCCCGTTGGGCTCAGCAGTCTCCCCGCGGGAGGCCAGGCGTTCGACACGAGCCGGGGCGAGGGACCGCGCGCCCTCTGGATCCCGTTCTGGCCGGGCGACAGCGCCTACTCGGCGCTCTACCTCTACGCGACGACGCTCACGCGCGTTCCGATGCTCAACGGCTATTCCGCGTGGCTCGATCGCTCCTACCTCCCGGACGTCTACCATCCGCTCGAGACCGTGAACCTGGGCGTCGTCGGCGAGGCCGAGGCCCGGGTGCTGCAACGCTACGGCGTGCGCCAGGTGATCCTCGACCAGCATGCGTTTCCGCTCAAGGTGAGCGCGTTCGGGCCGGCGCTCACCCGGGCGCACCTCCGCGCCTCGCCCCATCTCGACCCCGTCGAGACCCCGGCCGGGGACTGGGGACTCCACCTGTTCCGGGTCCGGGAGACAGCGCGGCCGGTCCCTTCGGGGCCGCCGCCCACCAGCCCGCTGGGCGTGTTCTGGGAGGCTGAGTCCCTCGGGCGCGAGACCGGCCGCGCCAGCGAGGACCCAGACGCGTCGAATGGTCGCGTCAACCTGGCCCGGAGTGGCGTGGATCGGCCGGGCTTCGTCACGTTCGGCCCCTACCGGATGCTCCCGCCGGGCGCGTACCAGGCCCGGTTCCGGATCAAGGGCATGGGCACGACGCTCGAGCCGCATGTCACGACGCGGGGAGGGCGCGAGATCCTGGGCCGGGCGCGCGTCCACCTCGCTGACGGCGCGTTCCTCGAGGTGACGGTGCCGTTCGCGCTCGCCGCGCCGGCTCAGCTCGAGTACCGCACGGCATGGGACGGACAGGGCTGGGCGGCCGTGGACTCGGTGGCCGTGTCGTTCACGGCCGAGCCGGATCCGGTGTCCGTGCTCGAGGTGGAGATCCTGGGGCACGAGCTCCACGAGCGGTCCGACCCCAACGCCTCCGGCGGGTCCGCCGGCTACGCGATGCCCGGGCGCACTCCTCGCGGCCCCGTCTGGAGCGGGCCGCTCCGCCGCTACCCGCCCGGCCGCTATCGGCTGTGGATCCGGCTGAAGCTCGATCACGCCGTGACCAGCCCGTTCGCGCGCTGCGTCGTCGAGCTCGCCTCGCAGGGTGGGGCGCTCGGGGGGCGCGAGCTCGCGGGCACCGAGGTGCCCGAGCCGGGACGGTACGTGGAGCTGGCCGTTCCGTTCACCGTGACCCGGCCCGCGGTGCTCGAATTTCCCTGCGCGTACAAGGGCGGCGTGGGCGTCTGGTTCGATCGGCTCCGCGTGGAGCGGCTCGAGGGATCCGAGTGAGGTGGGCCGCCGTGACCGTGGTGACGGTCTCGCTCGCCGCCGCGCTCGTGGTCTCCCGTCCCCTCCCCGCCGAGATCACGCGCGGGCTCCCGGTGGGCGCGCTCCAGCTCGCCGAGCTGCCGGTTCTCACGCGGATCGCGGCTGACACGCTCCAGCTCTACTACCAGCTCTGGCTCGTCCAGGACGGGCTCGTCGGCCCGACCCCGCTCTTCACCGACCCCTACCAGTTCCGGGTAAACGGCCCGCGGTGGAACCTGCCGCAGACCTTTCTCCCGCTGTCCCTGCCCTTCACCCTGCTCTCGCCTCTCGGCCTCCATGCCGCCTACAATCTGCTCGTCCTCCTCTCCTTTCCGGCGGCCGGGCTCGCGGCCTACGGGCTCGCGCGCCATCTCACGCGGGACGCCGCCGCGGCGGTCGTGGTCGGCGTCGGCTTCGCGCTCCTTCCGGCTCGGCTCGACCCGCTCTTCGGCGGCCATCCGGCGGGATTCGCGATGGCCCTCGTGCCCGCGATCCTGTGGGGCCTCGACGTGGCGCTCACCGAGGGGCGGCTCGCCGGCGCCGTGGGAGGCGGCACGGCGTTCGTCGCGCTGGCCATGCTGGAGCCGCAGTACACGTATCTCGCGGCGGGCCTGGCCGCGGCCCACGCGGGGATCCGGCTCGCGTGGAGGAGCGTGCCCCGACTTCGCCTCGGGCCCCTCGTGGCCTTCGGGCTCCTGGCCCTCGTCGCCGCGGCCTGGGTCCTCATGCTGCGGCAGGCCTTCGTGGCCGGGTCCATCGCCGAGGCGGGACGGCAGCTCAACGAGGTGCGCCTCTTCTCCCGCGGCCTGCCGGGGCTCTCGGAGCCGGCCCGGTACGGCGGGCTCGCGCTGGCAGCTCTCGCCGTCGTCGGGCTCGGGGCCCGGGGGCGCTCCCGAGAGGGAGGGCTCCGGATCCTTTACGGGGCCGTGCTCGGCGTGGGGGTGCTGCTGAGCGTGGGGCCCACGATCCCGCAGTTCCCCTTCTACCAGGCGTTCCACCGCTGGGTCCCGTTCTTCGCGATGATCCGGAATCCCGAGAAGCTCCGGGTCCTGACGAGCGTCGCGGCGATCGTGCTGGCCGCCCTCGGCGCCCGGGCGATTCTGGACCGGGCCGCGGCCGGCGTCGGGCTCCGCCGGGTGGTGACCGCGGGCGGGCTCCTTGCCGTCGTCCTCATCGCGACGCCGCCCTGGCACGGCATCGCCTTCGCGCGCTTCGGCGACAGCCCGGCGTACGAAACCCTGCGCCGTGAGGCGTCACGGGTCCTCTACCTTCCGGTCTGGCCGGGCGACAGCGCGCCCTCGGGCCTCTACCTCTACGCGATCACGCGGACGCGGGTCCCGATGATCAACGGCTATTCACCCCTCGTGCCGCGGCGGTACGTCCAGGACGTCTTCGAGCCGCTCCAGGGCCTGAACGTCGGCGATCTCGGGCCCGGCGAGGCGGCGGCGCTCCGGCGACTCGGCGTCTCGCACGTCGTCGTGGATCGCGCGGGCTTCCCGCCCCAGGTCTCGCCGTACCCGTCCATGTTCACGATCCAGCGCCTTCGCGCCTCGAGCGTCCTCGCCTCCCGCACCGAGGCCGATCCCCTCTGGCTCTTCCGGGTCACCGATGGAGTGCCCGCGCCGACCCACGGCACCTCCGCGGTGGGGGTGTTCTACGAAGCCGAGCGTCAGCACAGTCTGACGGGGTCCAAGGTTGACCTGCCGGAGGCCTCGGGCGGCCGGATCGTCGTCGGCCGGCCCGGTGACGCCGCGGGGTTCCTGACGTTCGGCCCCTACCGCCCACTCCCGGCCGGCGCGTACGTCGCCCTCTTCCGGGTACGCGGTCATGGTCTCCGGCTCGACGTCACCGGCGACTGGGGCCGGCAGGTCCTGGCCGGGCGGACGGTCGACCCCGGCCCGGCCTGGGTCGACGAGGCGCTCCCGTTCGTCGTGGAGCACGCCCGGCCGCTCGAGTTCCGGGTCGCCTGGGACGGGCAGCGGGAGGCCGCGGTCGACTGGGTGCTCGTGGTCGCCAAGGACCGGCCCGACGTCGAGTGGGCGTACGAGGCCGAGGCGTTACCGCATCGCCTGGGAGACCGGTCGGATCCGACGGCCTCGGGCGGCTCGGCCGTATACGCCGATCCGGTGGAGAGTCTGCGCGGGCAGCTGCTCGGCGGGCCCGCGCGCCTCTTCCCGGCGGGCCGCCATCAGCTCTCCGTGCGGCTTCGCGCCAACGGGGCCGGGCGCGGCCCGCTCGTCCGCCTCGAGGTCACCGAGCCGGCAGGACGGACGCTGGCCACGCGGCTGGTCGACGCATCCGAGCTCCCCCCCGG
Source organism: uncultured Candidatus Rokubacteria bacterium (assembly GCA_963812945.1). Classification (GTDB taxonomy): domain Bacteria; phylum Methylomirabilota; class Methylomirabilia; order Rokubacteriales; family DASRDR01; genus DASRDR01. The sequence goes on from CAWEXD010000008.1 coordinate 3,749,561, forward strand.
GGCGTACCACGACGTGACGCTCGACTTCGCGCTTCCTCGGCCGACCGTCCTCGAGTTTCCCGTCGCCTACCTGGGCGACGTCGGCGTGTTCTTCGACCGGGTCACGGTCACTCCCCGGTAGCGCGGTCGCGCGCGGGATCGGCCGGACGGCGAGGCGGCGCCACCATGATCCAGATCCACGCGAGGAGCCCGAGGGTGTAGTCGTGGACCTGCGACAGGCCGTGGAATGCCGTGACGGCCAGCGTCGCCAGCTCCCGGGACAGGCCGAGCCAGTAGGCAAAGCCGGCGGCACCGGCCGCCTCGTACGGGCCGAGGCTCATGACGGTCGGCAGCGGCAGGGACGCGGCCATCTCCGCGCCAGCCACCGAGAGAAAGACCCGGAGGAAACCGAGACTTCCCCAGGCTGCGCCCTGGGAGACCAGGAGCGCCTGCAGAAGGCAGTAGTACGCGCCGTACTTCGTGAGGCGGAGCAGCAGGGACAGCCCGAGCGCGGGGATGAGAGTCCGCGCCCGCTGGCGCCCCGCCACCTCGTCGGCCGCCGCCCGCAGGAGGGACGCCACGCGGCCCGCCGCGCCAGAGAAGCGCGCCGCGACCGCCGCCCCCGCGCGGAGGAGCGGGGCGAGGACCCAGAGCGCCCCCACCGAGCCGGCCAGGATCACGAGGCTGCCGCCGACCAGGACGGCCGGCGGCATCGGGGAGCTCCCCACCACCACGAGCGCCAGGACGATGAGCGGCGCCACGGCGAGGGTGTCGAGGATGAACGAGAGCGCGAACGAGGCGACGGCGGCCTCCAGGGAGAGTCCGAGTCGCGCCGTGACGAGATAGAGATAGCTCGCCGCCGCCCCCGCGCGCGCCGGCACCAGGTCGACCGCCATGTTGCGGACCGCGGTCACCAGCACGAGCGGCCAGAGCGCCACCGGCCGGCCGAGGAGGAGCCGGTAGCGGAGCGCGCGCAGGAACAAGCCGGCTGCGGAGAGCGCCACGTAGGCGAGCAGCCCCGGCACCGAAATGGCCCGGATCAGGGGGACGAGCGCTCGGGGATCGACCCCCTGCGCCGCGAACAGGTAGGTGAGGATGGCGCCCGAGACCAGGAGCGCCGCGATCCAGTGGACGAGCCTTCGGGCAGGGCGGCGCGCGGCCATCGGCTCTCCGGAAGGAGCCGGCCGGACGGCGGGCGCCGAGCCCGTCGCCGGGCCCGTCATGCGTTCTGACGCCGGTCCCGGACCACGCGGGCCGGGGCGCCCGCGACGATCGCGAAGGCGGGGACGTCCTGCGTCACGACGGCGTGCGCGCCCACGATCGCGCTCGGTCCGATCGTCACGCCGTCGAGGATGATGGCGCCGGCTCCGAGCCAGCCGCCGGGGCCCACCGTGATCCCGTGGGAGGGCCGTGCCTGCTGGACCACGGGCAGGTCCACGCGGTCGAAGTCGTGCCCGCCTCCGACCACGTAGCAGTAGGCGGCCAGCAGGGTCTCGGCGCCGATCCGGACCGACGACGCCGAGAACACCGCGCAGTTGTACGAGATGTTGACGCCGTCCTCGAGGACGATGTCGCCCTCCTTGCACGCGAGGAGGGTGTGCCGCCCGAGGAACACGCGCGAGCCGATCTCGATGCCCCGATTGCTCGTGCCCTTGGCATCCAGCACGCACCCGTCGTCGATCGCGACGTCGTCACCGATCCGCACTTTCCTCGGATGTCTCAGCACGACGTTCGTGCCGAAGCTGACGTTCCGGCCGCAGGCGCCCAGAAGCCATGGGTACATCCACCCGCGCAGCGCCAGACCCAGCGCGCCCGGGACCCAGGACGCCACCAGCATGACGAGCTCGTACCGGACGAGCGGCCACCACCCACGCTCACCGACGACGAGATCCGCGTAGCGCTGGGCCTTCGAGCGGCGCGCGTCGAAGAGCGCCCCCGGAACGTCCGCGAGCCGGTCGTCCGCGGCCGGATGGCTCACGGCAGCCGCTCCCGCGGCGCGGGCCGGATCGCCGCCGCCGGGATCAGGTAGAGCAGGGCACCGGGGAGCAGCGCCACCAGGTACAGCGCGGTCGCCAGCCCCGCGATGGCGAAGGCGTCCGTCCAGCCCATTCCCAGGAGGCCCGCCAGGGACACGAACGACAGCTCCAGAAACCCGATTCCGCCCAGGCTGACGGGCAGCCGCGCCACCAGGAAAACGAGCGGCACGGTGGCGAGATAGAAGGTCCAGCCCGGGTCGAGGCCGAGCGCCCGGCCCGCGGCATAGTGGATGACGATCGGGAACCCGCCCTCGAGGAGAGTCAGCGCGAAGAAGAGGCAGACGAGCCCCGTCGACGCCCCGTATCCCGCGTACTGCTCGGCGAGGGCCCGGAGCGCCCCGCGCCACCCGCCGCCCGACGCGCTTGGCCCGAGCCGGGCGGCCACCCAGCGCGCCGCCGGGAACGTGAAGGGAAACGCGAGGAACGCCAGCGCCACGGCCGCGCCCAGCCCCCAGCGCTGGGCCGGTCCCAGCCGCGCGCCGAGGCCGAGGGCCACCAGGGTCGCCACGGACAGCGCCGCCAGCACCGCCTGGGCGAGGGCGCCGATCAGGCGCTCCAGCACCACGGAGGCCACCAGCACCGCCGTGCGACCGGGCCCGGCGAGCGCCCCGACCCGGACCGCGTCGGCGCCCACCGTCATCGGCAGGAAGTAGCCGGCGAACGACGCGAGATAGTAGGCGCGAATCGCCGCCCAGAGCCCGAGGCTCACGTCCCGGCTGCGCACGAGGAGCCACCACTTCCACGCCATGAGGAGCCGGTCCGCCGTGGCCAGCCCCACGATCCCCACCATCACGAGCGGGTCGGCCGCGCCGAGGCGCGCGCCGAGACGGCTCCAGTCGACGAACAGGAAGAGCAGGAGGACGAGGGCGAGACTGACCGCGAGACGGAGGCTGAACCCGCGGCGGCTCTGCTCCCGGCGCGGCCGCTCAGGCTCCTTCAATGAACCGACGGTGCCACAGGGTGAGGTTGATGAGCGCCCAGAGCGTGTGGTTGTGGTTCGCGCGCCGCGCCAGATGCTCGCCGATCAGCGCCTCCACACCCGGTCCGTCGAGGTGCGCGCGCACCACCTCGGACCCCCGGAGCAACTGCACCATGTAGTCGCGGAGCTCGTTGCGGAGCCACTGCTTGATCGGCAGGCTGTACCCCTGCTTGCCGCGCTGAAGGATCCTGGGCGGCAGCACGCCCTCGAGCGCCTGCCGGTAGATCGCGCGCGTCCGGAACCCGGGGAACTTGAGCGACGGCGGGATGGAGGCGGCCAGCTCGATGAGGTGGTGGTCGAGGAGCGGCACCCGGATCTCGAGCGCGTGCGCCATCGACATCTTGTCGACCTTCATCAGCACCGAGTCGGGCATCGTGAACCGGGTGTCCACGAAGACCTCCCGGTCGAGCTGCCGGCGCGAGTTGCACCGCTCGGCCGCGCGGCGGATCGGCGCGAAGCGATCGCGGTCGACGGAGCGGAGCACCGCCTCCCGGAAGAGCCGCGCGTCGAGGGCGTCCGAGCCGAAGTACTGCCAGCGCATGTGGAGACCATCCGGGTCGAGCCGCGCGCCCTCGACGAAGCGCCGCAGGACGACCAGCGGCCCCTTCTTCTGCTCCTGATCCGGGAGCCGCGTGACCAAGGGCTCGATCACGCCGCGCCGGAAAGCGCCCGGCAGCATACGGTAGAGCCGGTCCGCCTTCGAGGCGACGAAGCGGTCGTACCCGATGAAGACCTCGTCGCCCCCCTCCCCGGACATGCACACGGTGACGTCCCGCCGTGCCTCCCGGCAGAGGAGATAGAGCGGGACCGCCGAGAGGTCGGTCATCGGCTCGTCGAGATGCCAGACGGTCTGCTCGATCACGTCGGGCGTCACCGGCGGGACCCGGATCTCGCGGTGCTCGGTCCCGTAGTAGCGGGCGGCCTCGCGCGCGTACTCCCACTCGCTGAACGACGGGTCGTCGTAGCCGAGAGTGAACGTCGGGAGGGGCCCCGACGTCGCCTCCCGCGTGAACGCCAGGACCGCGGTCGAGTCGAGCCCGCCGGAGAGGAAGACGCCCTCCGGCACGTCCGACATCATCCAGGCGTGCACGGACTCGCGGAGCGTCTCGCGGACGCGCCGGGCGACGGTCCTGGCGTCGTCGGCCGTGTCCTCGAAGCGAAGCTCCCAGTAGGGCTCGATCTCCAGGCGGCCGCCCCGGACCCGCGCGATCGTGCCCGGCGGGAGCTTCTGGATGCCCCGGAACATGGTCGCCGGCCCGGGGACGAACTCGTAGCCGAGATAGTGGTACATCGACTGGAGATCCATCGCCCGCGGGATGTCCGGGTGCTCGAGGATCGCCTTGATCTCCGAGCCGAAGACGAGCCGCTCGCCGGACCACGCGTAGTAGAGCGGCTTGATCCCGATCCGGTCTCGCGCCAGCAGGAGCTCCCCGCGCACGCTGTCCCAGAGGGCGAACGCGAAGAAGCCGCGGAAGCGCTCCACGCAGCGCGGGCCCCACGCCTCGTAGCCGTGGACGACGACCTCCGAGTCGCAGCGGCCCCGGAAGCGGTGTCCGAGCGCCTCGAGCTCCTTCCGGAGTCCCTCGTGGTTGAACATCTCGCCGTTGTAGACGAGCTGAATCGTGCCGTCCTCGTTCGGGATGGGCTGCGACCCCGCGGGCGACAGGTCGATGATCCGAAGGCGCCGCGCGACGAGCCCGACGGGGCCGTCCTGGTAGATGGCCCCCTGGTCGGGGCCGCGGTGCTCGATGACCTTCCCCATCGCCTCGAGGACGTGGGGCGGGGTCACCTGACCCGGGCGAAGCTCGAGCACGCCCGCGATGCCGCACATGGCCTAGCGAATGTACCCGTGCTCGCGGTACCAGATCGCCGTGCGGCGAAGGCCCTCCGCGAGCGGCACGCGGGCCGCGAACCCGAGCTCCCGCACCGCCTTGTCGATGGTGAACGCGCGAACCTGCCGGAACCAGTCGGCTCGCCGCCGGAAGAGCGGCGGCTCGACCCCCAAGGGCATGAGCACCGCCTCGCAGAGCGCGGAGGCGACCCACAGTGGCGCAAAGGGGAGGCGGACGATCCTCGGGGGCTGTCCCAGGCTTCGGGCGACCTCCGTCACCAGCTCGTTGAGCGACACGTAGCGATCGTCGCCGATCAGGTACGTCTCGCCGACCGCCTTCGGATGCTCGGCCGCCAGCTCGAACGCGTCGACCAGGTTGTCGATGTAGCAGGGATGATAGAACGTCTCGCCGTCCCCGAACATGAGGAACCGGCCGCGCTGGACCGCGCGATAGAGCATGAGGAATCGGCCCGGATCGCCGGGACCGTAGATCCCCATCGGGCGGATCACCGAGGCCTCGAGCCCGCCCCGGGCGACCTCCCAGAGCGCGAGCTCCCCCTCGTACTTGGTCTGCTGGTAGTAGTCCTCGGGGGCGATCGGCGAGCTCTCGTCCCCGGGCGGCCTGGCGACGTGCCCGTGGACGCCTTGTGTCGAGCAGTACACGAGCCGCCGCACCTGGTGGCGCAGGCACGACTCCGCCACGTAGCGCGTCCCCTGGCAGTTGACCTGCCAGTACTCGTGCTTGGGCAGGTTGATCTTCCGGAAGGCGGCGGCGAGGTGGAAGACCACGTCGGCCCCGGCGACGAGCCGATCGACGAGGGCGGGGTCCGTCACGCTCCCCAGCGTGATCTCCGCGCCGAGGCGCTGGAGCTCATCGTGGAACAGCCCGGCGGCCGCGTCGAGGACGCGCACCTGATCTCCCCGCGCCAGGAGCCGCCGGACGAGGTGGCTACCCGTAAATCCAGTGCCACCGGTGACGAGCGCGCGCATGCGCCGAGTATAGCAGGGGCCCACCAGCGGACGCCACGACAGCGGCGCGACGGACGCCGTGACGCGAGGGCAGCGAGGGCCCTCGCCGCGCACCGGCCTCGCGCCGCTCCCGAGGACGTCCGGTCCGGAAGGCACGGGCAGATGCCGGAGCCGGACCGGGTCGTCCTTGACACCGCCCGCGCGAGCCTTGCACTATCGACTCGACTGGGCAGGCTCGCTTTTGTCCGCGAGTCCCCCCGGCGGGGCCGAGAGGGTGTATGTGGACTCCTCTCCGAACAGGCCGCCGGAATCCTCGGCGCTGCGGCGTCCCGAGCAGACGTCGAAGTCTTCGCTCGTGGCCGCGCGTGTTTTCGACGCTGCGCCGCCCACCTTCACCCGGTGTTCCCCCGGAAGACGGCCGAACTTCGCTCGTCGAGCAACTGCCACGCGAACAGAAAGACCGGATCGGACACGATGAGCGAGCATGGCTCGCTCGGTCCCGCGACTGACGCCGAAGGCAAGGAGGATAGCCATGGCGAAACGTCGGCGACCCCTGATCGGGATCGTGGTCATCCTGGTGTCGCTCGCCCTGGGGCCGTGGAGCGCCCGCGCGGACATCGCCGAGCTCTGCAAGAAGTTCAACTGTGGAGCCCTGAAATGCCTGACCCCGCAGATCTCCGCCGTCATGCTGTTCTCGAACATCACGCCCGGGGGCACCGTGGCCGTCAAGGGCTGCGGCTTCGGAGAAAAGGGGTCGTTCCGGCTGGCGCTAACCGACCACAAAGGGAGTCCCAAACCCGTGTGGCTGGACATCATCGACTGGACCGACCGGCTCGTCAGCGGCACGATCCCTTCGGATGTTCTTCACGTGGCGGATCAGACGGGCCGGCTCTTGGTCGTGACGAAGGCCGCCAAGAAGAGCAATGACATGACCGTCGGCTTTCGAGCGACGCGCGACGTCAAGAAGCTCCCCATGAGCGACGTCCAGCTCGTGTTCTGCTCGCCCGAAGCCGACAAGGACCTGTGCAACGGCAAGGTCGTGTCCACCACGCCGGTCTGCTTCGCGCCCCTCGGAAGCGACATGAAACGAACGGCGTCCGGACGCCACTTCACCTGTCACGACTGGTTCGGCGAGGACACGGGGACCGACACGTACGTCGCCGCGGTCCAGAACGGCTGGACCTTCCACTCGCACACGTGGAAGGAGCACACGGCGCGCGACGGAGTCTCAGACGGGTGTAGCCAGGTCCATCCCACCGGTCTCAAGTTCGGGGGCAACGCGATCACGGTCAAGGTCGACTGGATCACGTGCAACTATCAGGGCCTCGTGACGTACGACCTGGACCTGTTCATCACGGGGTTCGCCGGCGTTCCCCACAAGTAGACGGCTCGACACCGCGGAGGTAGCGCTCATGTTTTCGAGAGTCGCGACCGCGACCGTCAGGCTCCTCGTGCTCGGCCTCATGATCCAGGGGGCGGCGGCGTCACCGGCGAGCGGCCAGGAGGCCGCGCGACGACCCGTCCTCAACGTCGACAAGCTGACCGCGCGCCAGTTCAGGGAACAGCTCAAGACGCTGCCGGACGATGCCGTGGTCGAGCGTCGTGGCCAGCGGACGACCGCGGGCGAGATCCGGGCGAAGATGCGGCTGCCACCCGGCGTGGCCGAGGCGCGGGCCACGGCGCTGGCCGCCCGGATCGAGGCGGACGCCACCGAGACCGAGGCGAAGTTCCGGGACGATCGAGCGCAGTTTTCCGAGCAGCAGCGCGCGCGCGTGGAGGCCGACAACACGAAGGCCCGAGCCGAGCTCGCGCGCCTGCGGCGCGCCACGGCCATCGAGCACGAGGCGGCGCAGTTGTGGCAGCGCTCGAGGGCCGCTTCACCTCAAGAGCGTGCCCAGATCGACCAACGGGCGAAGGTCCTCCTCCAGGAGCTCGAGCAAGCGGAGCGCTGAAGCCCGACCCATCACCCACGCGCCCTCACGGACACGGGGCCGACCGGTGTCGCGCCGCCGGGCGTCTCACTCGCCGTGGACGGCGAGCTCGTGGATCGACCAGTCGAACACGGGGTCACCCGCCGGCAAGACCACGCGCAGGGCCGCCAGGGTCGCCGGCGGGAAGTCGAGCCGCACCGCGGTGGCGCCGTCGTCGAGCAGCCCGAAGCCGCCCCAGCGGTAACGGCGCTCCGGCCGGAGCGTCGCCGCCAGCCGCCGCCAGCCCACGCCGTCGGGTGAGCCCTCCACGGTCAGATCCGGCGGCAGGTCGGCGGGATTCGCCACGGCGAGCCGCATGCCGCGGACCACGCGGGCCGCCCGGAGATCCACGCGGAACCAGTCGCCCGCGGCGCGCGGCGCGGCGGTGGCCCAGCGCGTCGCGGGATCCCCGTCGACGGCGAGGCCGGCGCGCGTGGCGTGCCGCGAGGCGGTCACGGCAAGCGCGGCGGCGGGAAGCGGCGCTCCCGGCGCGGGCGAGGGCGCATGGACGAACAGCGCGAGCCCGCCGAGCGCGTGCCGCGTGAAGGCGAGGCCACCCGACTCGGCCGCGGCGGCGAAGCCCTCGGCGTCACTCGGCTCCAGCAGGACTCCGGTCCCGGGCTCCCAGCGAACGGGCGGGAGCAGCATCGCCGCCGAGCCCTTCCAGCCGTAGTCGTCCACCTGGAGGTTGGCGGGCGGGACCCGGATCGCGGGATCGGCGAGGGCGATCCGGCTCGCCCAGCCGTGGTCGGCATAGAGCCTCCGCACTCCCGCGGCGCCGACGGCCCGCGCGAGCGCCGCCCCATCCGCCTCGACCGGCGGTACCGGTGCCCCGCCCGCCGCCACGTACACGTGGAGCTCGCGGATCGTCCACGCCCAGACCGCGTCTCGCCCGGTCTGCGTGACGCGCAGGTAGCGAATCGGGACCGGCGGCACGCGGAGCTCCACCCGGCCGCTCCGCACGCGCGCCATCGGCCGGCCCGCGGACCAGTAGAGCGGCCCCAGATACTTGGGCAGGTCGACGAGGGTGCGCCACGCGACCCCGTCACCCGAGGCCTCGAGCCGCACGCCCCGCGGGACCTCCTGGAATGTGCCGGGCAGCCAGCGAATGAGCGCCACGGGCACGACGGCGCCCAGGTCCACGTGGATCCACTCCCCGCCCCGCTGAGGCCGCCCGGTACTCCAGAGCGTCGCGCCGATCCGGTCGGTCATCCGAGCGACGGCCCCCGCCCCGTCGCTCGCGCTGACCCGGAGCGTCGCGGGCGCGATCTCGCGGACCGGCGGGGCCGACAGCGTGAACCCGCCGTACGCGCCGCCGAGCGCGCTCATGGGCCGGAACGTGAAGCCGACGCCCAGCGCGGCAAAGTTTGCCTCGAGCCCCGGCGAGCGCCGCGGCATCCACCAGACCGCCTCGGGCTCACCATCCACCGCACGCGCGTAGCGTGGGCGGATCTCCTCGTAGGGATGAGACACGATCACCCGCTCAGCCGCCAGGAACGTGAGCGCGCGGTTCCCGAGGTCCGAGTCGTACAGGCGGCGCAGCCCGGCGCGCTCGAGCGCCTGGACCGTCTCGCGCTGGACCGCGAGCTCCCGCCGCTCGGCCACGGCGACCGCGGGGTGGAGATTCCGGAAGCTCCCGCCGAGCGCCCCCATCGCGTGGAGCGCGAGAAGCGCCGCCGTCAGGACGACGGCGTGTCGCCGGTCGGGCAGCGTCGCGAGGAACCACCCCAGTAGCGGCGGGAGCGCCGTGTAGAGCGGCAGGAGATAGTGCGGGTCGTTGTCGTTGAGGCCGCGCCCGTACTGCGTGACCACCGCGATGCCCACGTTGGTGCACGCGAGGACGACGAGGGCCAGGCCGGCGGCGCCGGCCGGCGCGTCCGCGCGAGGGACCCGGCGCACGGCCGTGAGCGCGGCGGCCAGGTAGACCCCGCCGAGCGCCAGGGCCAGTGCCGCGCCCGGCAGGCCCTCTCGCAGGGTCTCGGGCACACCGGCGACGATGGGCCACGCCGTCTCGCCGAAGTAGGTCAGGTGGGTCAGCACGGCCCGCATCCCCACCGGCCGACCCGGCGGAGGCAGAGCCGTGCCGTGCGGCACGCCGTAGAGCCAGTGCGGCAGGCTGCCGAGGGCGAACGCCGGCAGCGCGACCAGGAGCCGGGGCACGAGGGGCCGGAGCCCCCGGCGCAGGAGCAGGACCGCCACCGCCGGGTAGTAGACGAGCGAGAGGAAGTTGGTCCAGAAGGCCAGCCCGAGCGTCCCCCCCAGTAGAAGGAACAGCAGCGTGGCCCGGCCGGACCGGGCGGCGGGCGCCCGGAGCGCGAGGAGCAGAGCGAGCGCCCCGAGGACGATCGTGAGCGGATAGTGGTTGCGGGCCTCGTGGGACCAGAAGAGGAGGAAGTTCGGCGGGAGCGCCAGCAGCACCGCCGTGAACACCCCGGCCCGCGGCCCGAAGGCGTCGTGAGCGAGGCGAACCGTCAGGCCGACACTGGCGAGCGCGAGCAGCACCGGGACCAGCTCGAGCGTGCGGGCCGAGACGCCGAGCAGCTGATAGATGGGCGCCGCCAGATAGCCATCCAGCGCGCCCATGAACGACTGGCCGAAGAAGTAGGTCGGGCGCTCACCCTGGAGCACCGCCAGCCCCAGGAGGCCCGTCGTCGCCTCGTCGTACCAGAGACGCGGCAGACGCAGCAGGAGAAGCCGCAGGAGCGCGGCGCCCGCGAGCGCGACGAGGAGCGCCCCCCGGACCGAGCCGGACCGCGCGGGGGACCCGGGGCCGTCCCGCCGGTCCGGCACGCTCATTCGGCGCGTGGCGGCGGCTCGGGCCTTGGGCCCTCGGCCCGCCGTGCCCCTTCGGCGGCGGGGACCCGATTCGATCCGTAGCGCCCAGTCCAGGCGTTGACGCGGATCCGCCCGAGGTCGAGCAGCATGCCGCCCGAATCCCGTACGAGGCGCACGTGGCTCCGCGGGTCGTCGCGCCAGACGATCGGGACCTCGGCAACCTTGTACCCCAGACGGCGCGCCAGCCACAGCACCTCGGCATCGAAGCCGAATCGCTCAAGGCGCTGCCGACCGAACAGCTCCCGCGCGACCGACCGGCGGAACGCCTTGAACCCGCACTGGCTGTCGCTGATCCCCGGCAGCAGCAAGAGCGAGACGATCCCGCTGAAGGTCCACCCGGCCAGCCCACGGAGCCAGGGCTGTCGGACACGGATGTCGGACCCCGCGACGCGGCGGGACCCGATGGCGACGTCCGCGCCCCCCTCGAGGGCGGCGCGAAGCTTCGCCACCTCCTCGATCGGCGTCGAGAGATCCGCGTCCGTGAACAGGACGTGCGCGTGGCGGGCGACGAGCATGCCCCGGCGCACGCTTCCCCCCTTGCCGGTATTCCGCGCGCTTCGCAGCACCGACACGAGACCCGACGCGCGCCCGAGCTCGGTGGCGACGTCGCTCGTCCCGTCGACGCTCCCGTCGTCGACGACGATGATCTCCGTGGGCTCGGCCAAGCTCCGCGCGTACTCGATCAGCCGGGTGAGCGTGCCGGGCAGTCGACGCGCCTCGTTGTACGCGGGCACGACGATCGAGAGACCCGGCGCGGCGGCCTTCGGCGCGCCCAGCGGTTGTGGCTCCACAGGGATTCTGCTAGGCTACCGGCGCCGATCGGAAGGACACGGCACGGTTATCATGCGCGGGCGCCATCGATGGGTGCGTGAGACCTGGCCGATTGCGGGTCTCGTGGCGCTGGCGACCCTCAAGCTCTGGGCGATCGTGACGCCGTTCGCCGGGTCGCGATTGTACCTGGGCGGCGACTTCGGACTCGCGGTCGAGCCGTACTTCTACCATCTGCTGAAGCGCGGGGCCCTGCCCCTCTGGGACCCGACGCTCGGGACCGGCTCGCCGTTTCTCGGCGCCGGCACGCACCATCCCATGTTCCTGCAGGCTCACCTGCACCTCTTCTACCCCGTGAACCTCCTGGTGCTGGGCCTCATGGAGCATGGCCAGCACATCCCTCATCTGGTTCTCCAGTACCATCACTTGCTGCACTACGCGCTCGCGGGCGTCTTCACCTACGCCTACGCCAGGCAGCTCGGGCTCGGGCGATTCGCCGGGACGGTGTCCGGCATCGCGTTCATGTTCTCCGGCTTCATGCTCGCCCACGTCACCCACTGGACGATGGTCGACACGATGGTCTGGCTTCCCGCGGTTCTCGCGTGCCTCGTGCGGGCCGACGCGACCCGGCAGCCGCGCTGGGGAGCGCTCGCCGGCCTGGCGCTCGGAGTGGCGTTTCTCGCCGGACATCCACAACTCTTCTATCACGTCGCCCTGGCTACCGTCGCCCTCGGTCTCACGCTCGTCGCGCGGCGCGCGATCCGCGGCGAGCCCTGGGGGTGGCTGGCGGGCATCCTGCTCCTGGTCCCGCTGGTCTCGCTGGGAATCTCGGCCGTCCAGCTCATCCCCTCCTGGGAGATGGCGGTCGCGTCGCACCGAGCCGGGCTGGGATACGACTGGAAGACGACGGGCTCCCTCCCCCCTGCCTACCTCGCCCAGGCGCTCCTGCCGTGGGGGCTCCTCACCGTCGGGGGATGGCGGAGCACGGTGTCCGAATACTACCTCTACCCCGGCGTGCTTCCCCTGGTGCTCGCCATCCATGCCCTGGCGCGACGATGGGACTGGCGCGTGGGGTTCCACGCCGTGCTCGGCCTGGGGGCCGTGCTGCTGGCCTTCGGTGACCACTTCGGACTCTATCGTCCGGCGTACGATCTGGTGCCCGGCCTCACGCTGTTCCGCATCCCGGCGCGCTTCGTGGGTCTCGCGGGCTTCGCGGTAGCGGTCCTCGCCGGCCTTGGTGCCGAGGCGCTCGTCACGGGGCCGCGACCGCGCCGCCTGGCCCGAGTCCTTCGCCGGCTCGCGCTGGTGGCCGCGGTGGGGGTCGTGCCGCTGACGCTCGTCCTGGTCTGGGCCCAGGCCCAGCCGAACCGGGACGACTTCCAGAACTTCGCGAACCAGTACCTGCTCCTCGTGATCTTCTTGGCCGGCTCCGCGCTCGTGGTCAGCTGGCCGGGCCGGGTGGGGCCGCGCGCGCTCGAGGCCGCGGCGCTGGTCGTGCTGCTGGCGGACCTCCTGTTCGGCTCGTACCCGGTGACCGACACGTCACGCAACCCCGACGTCCGGCCCCCCCGGGAGCGCGAGTGGGTGGACGCGATCAGCCGGACGCCTGACCCGCTGCGCTTGAGCCGGGCGGATCGCATCCATCCGAGCACGATCTATGGGCACGGATGGGGGGTCGTCGACGGCGAGAGCACCTTCGCCCCGCCGGCCTTCCTGGATCTCTTCGCCCTGAGCCGCGAGCACCCGCCGCTCTTGGATCTCCTCAACGTGCGGTACGTGCTGCCGGCCGCCTCCGGGCCGCCGGCGCCGGCCAAGCCTGCGGGTGCCCTCCGTGTCTGGCCGGGCGCGGTCCGCCGCCTCCGCCCGCCTGCCGGGCCCGCGCGCCAGATCGAGATCCACTCCCACCTCGTGCACGGCCTCGAGATTCCCCAGGGGCAGATCGTCGCCGCCTTGCGCGTCGCCACCGCGGACGGCGCCGTCCGGACGGTACCGTTCCGGGCCGGCGTCGAGACGGCCGAGTGGTCCCTCGACCGTCCGGGCGCCCGGCCAGGTCACACCCGACCCGCGGTCGCTCGCTCGTGGCAGCACCCCGAGGGATATCCGGGCCACACCTACGGCGCGACACTCGAGCTCCCCGGGGGCTCGCGCATCACGGAGCTTCTGCTCGAAGGCGGCCCGGGGCCGGCCGTGCTCGTCGTGGAGCGCGCGGCCGTGGGCGGCGCCGCCCTGTGGCCCCCGGGCCCGGAGGGCGACCGCTTCCGCCCGGTCACCGTCGGCCTCTTCGAGAACGTCCGCGCGTTCCCGCGGGCCTTCCTGGTCCGGCGCGCGCGGTCGGTGCCGGCGGCTCAGCTCCTCGACCAGCTTCGTGATCTCGACCCCGGCGAGGAGGTCCTCATCACGGACCCTCTGCCGCGGGGCTGGACGGCCCCTCCCCACGGCCGAGGGACGCCGCTGCCGCCGGTCCGTGTGGTCTCCTACGCCCCCGAACAGGTGGTGCTGGAGGCCGAGGCGCCGGAGCCCGCGGTCCTGGTGCTGAGCGACACCTTCGACCCTCGCTGGCGCGCGTGGGACAACGGCCAGCCCGTGCCGATCGTGCGGGCGGACCACGCGCTTCGCGCCGTCTTCCTCGCCCCGGGACGGCACCGGGTGGAGTTCCGCTACCGCCAGCCGGGCGTCTTCGTCGGGCTCGGGATCACCGCCGTCACGCTCGCGGCCCTCGGCGTCGCGGGCACCGTGGCGCTCGGCCGCGCGCGGCGCGGCCCGCCGCGGGCGTGACGCCGGCCGGGCACTCCACTCACTCGAACGCCGCGATCTCGGCGATCGACCAGGTCGGCGCCGCCACGGCGGGCCGGATGCGGATGGCGCGCACGGTCGCCGGCGGAAACGTCACCGCCCACTCGGACCGGCTGTTCCGGAGGAGCTCCGCGCCCGTCCAGTAGAGGGGCCCTGCCCACGTCCGCGGCTCGAGCGGCTGCCAGACCGTGCCGTCCGCCGAGCCGTCCAGCGCGAAGTCCGCCGGCCCACCCTCGCGGGAGCCCGGGGAAAGCTGGAGGCCGCCAACGCGCTGCGGCCGGTCGAACTCCACCGTGAAGCTCGCCGTGGGATCCACTGGCCCCCCGGCTGTCCACCGCGTCCGTGGATCGGCGTCGACGGCCCGGGCGGCCGGAGCGGTCCCGACACTCGCGTGCGCCCGCCACCCGGCGGCAGCGAGCCGCCGCCGCTCGGCCTCGGGAGCGAGCAGTAGCAAGGGATAGGGACCGACCGCGGTCTCACGCGCGATCGCGCCGCGCGCGCGGAGCACGCCGCGCACGCTGGCCACGTCCGCATCGGCGCCGAGCAGGACCGCCCGGCCTGAGCGCAGACGGAACCGCTCCAGGACGGACGGGGCAGGCTCCGCCCGTCCGTACGAGTTCAGCGCCCGATTGGACTCCGGTGCACCGACGGTGTATCCCGTGTCGACGCGGACCCGCGCGGACAGCCAGTGGTTGGCGTAGACGAAGTGCACGCCCTCGCGCCGAAGGCTCGTGGCCAGCTCGCCCTCGCGCAGGACCGACGCACTCGGCATCGCCGGGCGGTACACGAAGACCTCCCCGGCCGCCCATGCGTGGGGGCTCGATTCCCCCGTCAGGGCGACGCGCAGGAACCGGGCGCGGACGGGCGCGAACACTGCCTGGACCCGGCCGCGCCGGACCTTGAGGAACGCGTGGCGCTCGGACCAGAACAGGGGTCCCCAGTAGCTAGGCACCGAGACCGCCTCCTCCCAGTGCCCGCCGTCCCGGGACCACTCGACGCGGAAGCCGACCGGAACCTCCCGATGGTCCGTCGCCAGCAGGTCGACCCGCCCCACGTCTTCCTCTTTCCCCAGGTCCATCAACAGCCACTGCCCGGGCCCCTGCGGCTGTCCCGTGCTCCAGCCGGTTCCCGCGTCACGATCCACGAGATACATCGCCTCGTGCGATCGGTGGCTGACCGTGACGTGCCATCCGGCAGCCGCGATCGGCTCGAATGCCATCGGCCAAGCCGGCCTGGTTTCGATGACCACGAAGTCTCCGACCGCGGTCTCCTCGAGCGCAAGCGAGAGGCCTCGAAGGCTGGCTCTCAGCGTCTCGAGCCGGTTCGCCGTGGTCACGATGGGCGGCGCCGCTTGGGCGTCGACAGCGTGGGCGTGCTGTACCACGGATTCCGCCCAGATGTGGGCCGCGATCACGCGCATGCCGGTCAGGTAGCTGAACTCGTAGGCCCAGATGGTGCTGTCAGGCGCCCAGTAGACGTGTCGGATGCCGCGCGCGGTCAGCCAGTCGGCCAGAGGGCGCACCGTCTCGTGGAGGGGCGCCCATCGCGGCGTCGCCCCGGAGCCACGCCCGAGCGTGACCGTCCAGTTCGCCCAGAGCTGGAACGTCAGCAGCCCGGCCAGGGCGGTTGCGCCAACCCAGCGCCGGCGGCCCCAGAGCCACCAGAGGCACTCGCCGGTCCAGATCGGCAGAACCCCGTAGAGCGGCAGGAGGTAGTTGGCGCCGAGCGTGCGCTTGGTGAGCAGCACCGCCAGGACGTTCACGGCGAGGAGCACCCAGAGGAGACCTAGCCCGCGCCCGGGGTGTCCTCCGGATCCCGCCAGCCACCTGAGCTCGGCGCGGTCCCGGACCGCCGCCCGCGCGATGACGAGCGCACCGAGCGCCATCACGCCCACCTGGGCCCCGAGCGGCGGGACGAATCCGTCGGCAGCCGTCGCCCCGTGCAGCGCCAGCGCGATGTCGCCGAAGAGATGCACGGCGCGGAAGCCGATCGACTCCACGGGAAGTGATCCGGCCTCGTGGACCGCGAGGCGCGTGGATGGATAGTAGACCGCCTCGTAGATCCAATCCGGCAGCCCGCCCAGTCCGACGCCCAGGGGGAACAGCCAGAACGCCCCGCGCCGGACCAGCCCCGTTCGGAGCGCGAGGATCACGAGCGGAGCGCAGTAGAGCGCCACCAGCGGGTTGCTCCACCACCCCACGCCGGCCAGGAGGCCCAGCCCCAGGAGGGGGACCGCCTGTCCTGGACGGCGGAAGAAGACCGTGTGGGTCCCGAGGAGGATGAGGTTTCCGATCACGAGCGTCAGTGGGTAGTTCAGGTTCCCGCTGAGCGCCCACTGCGCGAGGAGGAGCGGCGGCACCGCCAGCACGGCCAGCGTGACGAGCGCTGCCCCCGACGGTAGCAGGCGGCGCGCGACCAGGAAGCCGGTCCCGACGAACCCGAGGCCGACGGCGTAGGCGAAGGCGTCCAGAGCGGCCGTCGACACGCCCGCCACGGCGAACCAGGCCGCCAGCGCGTACGCGACGGCGGCGCCGTGGTACTCGACACCGACGTGGTGAACGGGAAACGTGCCGCCCAGGATCTGGATGGCCGGGACCGCGACGTTTGCCTCGTCCCAGTGCGCCCAC
The DNA here is from genome assembly GCA_963812945.1 of uncultured Candidatus Rokubacteria bacterium. Lineage (GTDB taxonomy): Bacteria > Methylomirabilota > Methylomirabilia > Rokubacteriales > DASRDR01 > DASRDR01. The sequence goes on from CAWEXD010000008.1 coordinate 3,766,348, forward strand.
CAGATGACGCTCCAGACTCGGAGAGCCCGGACGCCCGCGGCGAAGGCGAGCAATGCGATGACTACGGGCCACTGCCGCCGGCACGCGCGTGCGGTCGACTCTACTGCTCCGAGACCGCTCGGCGTCACCCGGCCACTATAGGGACGGCCTCCGGCAGCGTCAACGCGACGCGCTGTCCGTGCGCTCCGGCACGCCGATCCGCCGGCTTCGAGCGGGGCTCACGCGGCGGGGCCGGCCCGTCCCGACATCCGGGGTGCCAGGGCAGCCCCTGCTATAATGCCGACCGGTGGGACAGAACCCCTCCCCGCGGCTGTCTGTGGTGGTCCCAGTCTACAACGAGCGACTCACGCTTCCGGAGATCCTCGAGCGCGTCCAGGCCGTCGCCATGCCCAAGGAGATCGTCATCGTCGACGACTGCTCCACGGACGGGACGCGCGACTACCTGCAGCGGCTCGAAGCCGAGCTGGCCGAGGCCCGGCGTCACGGGACCGCGGACGAGAAGAACGAGATCCGGGTCTTCTACCAGGAGCCCAACCAGGGAAAGGGGGCCGCCTTGCGGCGCGGCTTCGCCGAGGCGACGGGCGACATCGTCCTGGTCCAGGACGCGGACCTCGAGTACGACCCGCGAGACTACCCGAGGCTCTTGGCGCCGATCCTCGAGGGCAAGGCGGACGTGGTCTACGGGTCACGCTTCACAGGGACCCCCCGGCGCGTGCTCTTCTTCTGGCACCACGTCGCCAACAAGGTGCTGACGCTCATCTCCAACATGGTCACGAACCTGAACCTGACCGACATGGAGACGGGGTACAAGGTCTTCCGCGCCGACATCATCAAGAGCATTCCGATCCGATCGAACCGCTTCGGCGTCGAGCCCGAGCTCACGGCCAAGCTGGCGAAGGTGCGGGCCCGGATCTACGAGGTGCCGATCTCCTACGCGGGCCGGGCCTACTGGGAAGGGAAGAAGATCCGCTGGACGGACGGGGTCGCCGCCCTGTGGACGATCGTCCGGTACGCGTTCGTCGACGACCAGGACAACGCCGACCCCGGGTACCAGACTCTGCTGCGGATGTCACGGGCCGAGCGCTACAATCGGTGGATGCTCGAGCAGCTCGCGCCCTGGCTGGGGCGCCGGGTGCTCGAAATCGGCTCCGGGATCGGAAACTTCACGCGCTATCTCGTGGGGCGTGACCTGGTGGTGGCGACGGACCTCAATCCCCGCTACCTCCGCATCCTCGCGAACACGTTCGAGCGTCACACCCGGGTCGAGGTAACCCCTCTCGACCTCGTGGACTTCGACCCGGCGCCGGTCGCGGCCCGGGGCATCGACACGATCCTCTGCCTGAACGTCCTCGAGCACGTTGAGGACGACCTCGGCGCGCTGCGCCGCCTGCACGCGGCCCTCGTGCCGGGCGGACGCCTTCTCCTGCTGGTCCCCGCCCATCAGCGGCTCTTCGGGGCGATCGACCGGGCGATCGATCACCACCGCCGCTACGATCGGGCGGGACTCGTGGCGCGCCTCCAGGAGGCGGGCTTCCAGGTCGAGCACTCGGTCTTCTTCAACCGGCTGGGGGTGCTCGCCTGGTACCTGAACAGCGTCGTCCTGCGGCGGACCCGGGTCCCCGGCGTGCAGGTCCACCTCCAGAACGCTCTGGTCCCCATCCTGCGGGCCGAGGCGGCCCTCCCCTTGCCTTTCGGGTTGTCCCTGATCGCGGTCGCCCGCCGCCCGTGAGGCCGCGCCGGGCGGGGGGACCGCCGATGGGCCCCCGGTGGGGGTGGTTGCCCGGGCGCCCGGGCCGTCGGTTGCCCCGCCCGGAGGAGCGGGGGTATACTCCCCCTCCTGATGCGCCCCGGGGTCCAGGCACCTCCAGAGCTCGAGCCGGCGCCCCCCCGGGGGGGTCCTAGCGCCTACTCCCGCCTCCGCCGAGTCCGGTGAGCCCATGCGTGGCAAGGTTTGGCTGGGGGTCGCGGTCAGCGCGGTGCTGCTCTGGGTGGCCGTGCGGGGCGTCAGCCTGGACGAGGTCCTTCACCAGCTCCGGCAGGTCCGTCCGTGGTGGCTGGTCCCCCTGCTGGCGTCGATCTTCGTCAGGTTCTGGCTGACCGCCATCCGCTGGCAGGTCCTCCTCGGCCCGGTGAAGCGAATCGGCGTCCACCGTCTGTTCGCCATCACGATGATCGGCTTCATGGCCAACAACGTCCTCCCGGCCCGGCTCGGTGAGTTCGTGCGCGCGTACGCGCTCGGGCGTTCGGAGACGCTGCCGCCTTCCCTGCCCTTCGCGACCATCGTGATCGAGCGGATCTTCGACGGCTTCACGCTGCTCCTGTTCCTGGTGGGCGGGCTGTTGTTCCTCCGGCCGAGCCGGACCCTGCTCTGGGCCGCGGGCCTGACGTGCGGGCTCTACCTGGGCGTCCTCGTCGGCCTGATGGTGCTCCGCACCGGGCGGGGGCTCAGCCTGCTGACGAGCGCGCTCGATCGCCTCCCCGTCCGCCTCGCCGACCCGGCGCGGCGCCTCCTCGAGTCCTTCCGCGGCGGGCTCGGTGTCCTCAGCAACGGGCGCGCGCTCCTGCTCACGGCCATGTGGTCGCTCGTGATCTGGCTCGTCAACGCGGCCGGCGTCGAGGCGACCTTCTACGCCTTCGGGCTGGATCTGCCGCCCTACGCGTCCTTCCTCCTGCTCGGGACCGTCGCGATCGCCCTCGTGCTGCCGTCGGCGCCCGGCTATATCGGCCCCCTCCAGGCGGGGACGGTCGAGGGGCTGGCCCTCGTCGGTGTCCCGCGCGAGACGGCGTTGTCGCTGTCGATCGTGTACCACCTGGCGAACTACATCCCGGTCACGCTCGCGGGACTCGCCTACCTGAGCGCCCTCAACCTCACCCTGGGCGACCTCCGCTCGGCGGGCGAGAGAGCGCGTGAGCCAGGCTAGTCCAGTGAGCCACGAAACCGCGACCGCCCCGGCGCCGTCCGATCGGGCCCCCTCGACCGTCGCCTTGTCGGTCGTCATCCCCGTGTACAACGAGGAGGACAACGTCGGACCGCTCCTGACGAGCCTGCGGGACGTCATGGAAACCCTCGGGCGGCCGTACGAGCTGATCGTCGTCGACGACGGCTCGACGGACCGGACGCATCCGCGGCTCCGTGACCTGACGGTCGAGCTGTCGGCGCTGCGCGTGGTGCGGCTCCGGACGAACTTCGGGCAGACCGCCGCCCTGGCCGCCGGCTTCGACGGCGCCCGCGGCGGGCTGGTCATCACCATGGACGGAGACGGTCAGAACGACCCGGCCGACATCCCGCGGCTGCTCGACAAGCTCAAGGAGGGGTATGACGTCGTGAGCGGCTGGCGGCACGACCGGCAGGACGCTCTCTGGTCACGGCGCGTGCCGTCGCAGTTCGCCAACTGGCTCATCTCGTGGATCACCGGGGTCCACCTCCACGACTACGGCTGCGCGCTGAAGGTCTATCGGCGGGAGATCCTCCAGGACGTGGCCCTGTACGGGGAGATGCACCGCTTCCTCCCCGCCCTCTGCCGCTGGGTCGGCGCCACGATCGGCGAGCTGCCGGTGGGTCACTTCCCCAGACGCCGGGGCGTGTCCAAGTACGGGCTGGGGCGGATGGTACGGGTCTTGCTGGACCTCCTGACGGTCAAGTTCCTCATGAGCTACTGGACCCGTCCCATCCAGATCTTCGGGCTCCTGGGCCTCGTTCTGGGAGGGCTCGGCATCGGCCTGGGGGCCATTTTGTCCTATCAGAAGATTTTCCACTCCATGGGTCTGGCAAATCGCCCGCTTCTCCTCCTCGCGGTGCTCCTGGTGCTCGTTGGCTTTCAGTTCGTGTCGATGGGGCTCCTGGGCGAGATGCTGGTCCGGACCTACCACGAGTCCCAGCGGAAGCCTGTCTACACAGTTCGTGAAATCATCTCCGGAGGACGATCATGATTCGCTTCGCCCGTCTCGTGCGCGACGTGTGCCTTGGCTTCGCTGTCCTCGCCGCCGCGGGCTGCGGGGGGGCAGCAGCAGCTCGACGAGCTCCTCCTCGCAGACCCCGGCCAACTTCGACTTCGGGAACAACAACCCGCGGAAGGTGACCGCGTTCGGCGACAGCATCACGCGGGGCTTCCTCGAGCTCCGGCGGCAGAACTCCTTCGATCTCATCACCAGCAACAACTACCCGAACATTCTCCAGGGTAAGCTCAAGGGTTTCGACCCGGCGTGGAGCGTGGTCAACCGCGGCGTCGGAGGAGAGGTCACGAGCGACGGCCTCGGTCGGATCCGCTCGACCCTCAACATCGACAAGCCCGGCTTCGCCCTCATCATGGAGGGCACGAACGACGCCAGCCGTTGCCAGAACGCCACCGTCACGGCAAACAACCTCCGGGGCATGGTGCAGATCGCCAAGGCCAACAAGTCGATTCCGATCATCGGGACGATTCCGCCGAACTTCCGGACGAACAGTTGCCCGGACTTCTTCATCATCGACGTCAACAATCAGATCCATGCCTTCGCGGACGCGGAGAACGTCACCGTGGCCGAGATCTACGACGGCATGAACAGCCGCTCCCTCTTCGGCGTCACCCCCGACCGGGACCCCCTCCATCCGAACGAGCAGGGTTACGCGGTCATGGCGGATATCTTCGGCCAGGCCATCGTGCAGGCCACTCCCGGGGGAGCGACCGCGGCACTCCGCCGGCGTCGCTGACAGCCTCCCCGGCCGGGCAGGCGACCGTGCTCGAACGGGTGACGCTGGCCGAGATCCAGGCGGTCTTCGGTGTGACCGACGCGCTCGACATCTCGCGGGAAGCGCTCGTCATCCCGCTCACCCCCGGCCGGCCCGGTCGGGTGCGACGCCTCCCGAGCGGCAAGCTGGAAATAGTCCTGGACGCCGACACGCCGCTCACCGAGTGGCTCCGGACGCTGCCGGAACTCATCAGGACGGCCGGGGCGGCGTGATACCCTGGCCGCGATACGAACGCGACGGGCCCTGATCGCCGGAGGCCACGATGACCCGACCCCTCATCCAGTCGAGCGTGCTCTACCGTGATCTCGGTCGTGCCTACCCGACCATCGTGCGGGGGGAGGGCGTCTACCTCTGGGACGCGGAGGGCCGGCGCTACATCGATGGCTCGGGCGGGTCATCGGCCGTCACCTCCATCGGTCACGGGGTCCAGGAGATCGCGGAGGCCATGGCCGCCCAGGCCAGGAAGGTCGCGTTCGTGCCGATGCACCTGTTCACGAGCGAGCCGCTCGAGGCCCTGGCCGAGGCCGTCGCCAAGTTCGCCCCCGGCGACCTCAACCGGGTCTGGTTCGTCTCGGGCGGGTCGGAGGCGACCGAGAACGCCGCCAAGCTCGCCCGCCAGTACTGGCTGGAGCGGGGCAAGCCTTCGAAGTCCATCGTGATGGGGCGCTGGCAGTCGTTCCACGGGAACACGCTCGGCTCCATGGCGTTCGGCGGACACACGATCCGCCGCAGGAAGTACGTGCCGATGTTCAACGAGGCGAGCCACCTCCCCCCGATGTACTGCTATCGCTGCCACTTCAAGCAGACCTACCCGGCCTGCGACACCTACTGCGCGGACTACCTCGAGCGGCTCCTGCGGCTCCAGGGCCCGGAGAACGTGGCCGCCTTCATCGCCGAGCCCGTGGTGGGGGCGACGCTCGGCGCGGTGCCGCCGGTGCCCGAGTACTTCCCCAAGATCCGCGCGATCTGTGACCGCTACGAGGTGCTCTTCATCGCCGACGAGGTGATGACGGGCTTCGGCCGGACCGGGGCCAACTTCGCCGTGGATCATTGGGGCGTCATCCCCGACATCATCGCCACCGCCAAGGGGATCTCCGGCGGCTACATGCCGCTCGGCGCCGTCATCGTCCGGGACGAGATCATCCAGGCGTTCGAGCGCAACAGCTCGAACTTCGTGGGCGGCCACACCTACACCGGCCACCCGGTCGCCGCCGCCGTCGGCCTGGCCGTCCTCCGGTACATCCAGGAGCACGACCTCGTCCGCAACGCGCGCGAGGTCGGCGCGCATCTCCTCGCCGGCCTGCGCGGCCTCATGGCGCGGCACCCCATCGTCGGCGACGTGCGGGGGTTGGGGATGATGGTCGGACTCGAGTTCGTGGCGGATCGCGGGACCCGGGCCCCGTTCCCGCCCGAGCGAGAGGTGGCGCGCGCCATCGCGCTCGAGGCCCTCCCCCGCGGGCTCGTGACCTACCCCGGCGTGGGCTCGGTCGACGGCGTGCTCGGCGATCACATCAAGCTGACCCCGCCGCTCGTCCTCACCCGGGCGCAGGCGGACGAGATCGTGGCCATCATGGACACCGCGCTCGGCGCCGTCGAGGCGCGGCTCTAGCGGCGTCCCGCGGAGCAGGCATGACCTGCCCGAAGTGCCGCACGGCGGTCCCGGACCAGAGCGTGTTCTGCCTGGCATGCGGGACCCAGCTCCCACGGGCCCTGACGCCGCAGGACGGCAACGGCACCGGGACGGGGACGGCGCCCGCCGCGGTCCCGGCCCCGTCCGCGGCCCCGCCAGGAACCAAGCAGCCCTACGCCCTCTCCCTGGGGCCGCTGGTGGACGAGCGGCTCCGCTACCGGGTCGCCCGCTGGGTCGTGGACCGGGCGCCCGCCCATGCCCTGATCGAGGTGCAGGACGACCTTCAGCACGGGACCTTCGTGACGTTCCTGGCCCTCACCTCCGAAGAGGCCGAGTCGGCGCGGCGAGGGATCCAGCAGCTCGGGGTGGCGCCCGCCCTGCTCCGCCTCGCCCCCGCGACGACCGCCGAGATGCTCCTGCCCGAGCGGCGGGCGCGCCCGGCCGCGGTCGAGAAGCGCCCGACGGGCTTCGGCGATTGGCGAACGCTCGCCGCCGCCGCCGTCGGGCTCCTGATCTTCGGCCTGGTCGTGGTGCGCCTGATCGGCGGGCGCGGCTTCTGAGCCGCCCCGCCGGGCGTCGTCATCCGACCGTCGTCAAGGCCTCGTCGTCCCCCCGCGCCGTATCCGCGGGGCGTCGGGGTCCCCGCTCCGCATGCTGGCGCTGACGCCGCCCTAGCTAGCGCCGGGACCCCGGGATCCTCCGAGAGGACGGGTCCGGGCTAGAATGACCTCATGACCGACGCATACCGTGAGTTCGAGGCGCAGAGCCTCTTCTGCGCCCGCTGCCGTCGCGCCGTTCCGGTTCGGAAGAAGCTCCTTCTGGTCCTGCCGACCGGCAACCAGTACGACTACGTGTGCCAGGAGTGCGGCACGCCGGTCGGCGGCAAGGTCGACCGCGATCCCACGGTGTTCCGCGAGACCTCGCGCGCGGCAGCCGCAGCCGCGCGGCCGCGCCCGCCGGGCGTGCCGCCGGCGCCCCGCCCGCGGCAGCGCGGGTGAGGCGCCCGGGAACCAGCCCCGCCGACGGCGGGCCCGGCGAGGCTCGCGCCTACCACGAGGAGACGAAGCACTCGCGCGCGAGCGTTCGCCACGACGCCCACGCCCTCGACTGGGCGCACAAGCCGTTCCTCTTCAAGGTGTACCCGGACGTCCCCGCCGTGCCCCTGCCGCGCGAGGTGCCGCCGCCCGCCATGCCCGCACTCGAGGCGGTCGGGCGCGGCGTTGCGCCAGCGGGGCCGGCTCCCGTCGACGTGCGCGCCCTGGCCCAGCTCCTCTTCTTCTCGGCGGGCCTCACGAAGCGCAAGGTCTATCCGGGCGGCGAGACGCACCACTTCCGCGCGGCGGCGTCGACCGGCGCCCTCTACCAGACCGAGGTCTATGTCGTCGCCGGCGGTGTCCCGGGGCTCGACCCCGGCGTCTATCACTTCTGTCCCGGCGACTTCACGCTGCGCTGCCTCCGGGCCGGCGACTACCGGGCCGCGCTCGCCGCGGCCACGGGACGCGGGGAGCTCGTGGCGGACGCCCCGGTGACGGCCGTGCTCACGGCAATCCACTGGCGGAACACGTGGAAGTACCGGGCACGGGCGTTCCGGCACTTCTTCTGGGACGCGGGCACGCTGCTCGCGAACCTGGTCGCGACCGCGGCGGCGGGCGACGTCGCGGCCCGGATCCTCCTGGGCTTCGCGGATCCCCTGGTGAACGCTCTCCTCGGACTCGACGCGATGCGGGAGAGCAGCCTCGCCGTCGTGCCGCTCGGCCGCGGCGCCGGACCCGCCCCGCCGAGTCCGCCCGCCCCGCCCCTCGCGCTCCCTACGGTGCCCCTGTCGGCTCGCGAGGTCGACTATCCGCTCGTTCGGCTCGCCTATGAGGCCTCCAGCCTCCCGGATGGGGCGGCGGCAGAGGCATGGCTCGCTCGCGGCGCGGCCCGGACTCCGCCGGCGAGAGGGGCGGATCCGGCCGGCGCACCGCCGGATGCCGGCGCTCTACCCTGCCGGACCCTGGGCGAGACGATCCTGCGCCGAGGATCGACCCGTGAGTTCCCGCGGCAGCCGATCGCGGGTGCGCGGTTCGCCGCGATCCTGGACGCGGCGCTGCGCCCGCTCCCGTTGGACCTGGATGGACCCGGCCCCCGGGTCGACACCTACCTCATGGTCCACGCGGTCGAGGGCCTTCCCGCCGGCACCTATGTGTGGGACCCGGACACGCGGACACCGCGCCTCCTGCGGGCCGGCGAGTTCCGGCGTGACGGCGGGGAGCTCTGTCTCGAGCAACCGCTCGGCGCCGACGCCAGCGCGGTCGCGTTCTTCCTCGCCGACCTCGACGCGGTCTCCGCCCACTGGGGCAGCCGCGGGTATCGGGCGGTCAACCTCGCGGCCGGCCTCCTCGGCGGGCGGCTCTACCTCGGGGCGTACGGGCTCGGCCTGGGAGCCACGGGCCTCACGTTCTACGACGACGAGGTCGTGCGCTTCTTCGGGCCGGACGCCGCCGGCAAGGATGCGATTTTCGTCACCGCGCTCGGTCCCGCCGCGCAGCGGGGAACGCCGCGCGGTCTCGCGCCGGCCCCGGCGGCGCTCGAGCCACTGCGCCCCGGCGAGGCTTGAGCTAGCGCCCGAGGGCGGCCGCCAGCTGCGAGAGGTCGCGCACCTCGAGATCGGGGCTGACCCCCAGCTCCTCGACCGGCGCCCCCTGCCGGTTGACCCAGGCGACGCGGAACCCGAAGGCCTTGGCCCCGGCGACGTCCCAACCGTTCGACGAGACGAAGCCGATCGCGTCCCGCGGGAGGCCGAGGCGCGCCGGCCCGAGCGCGTAGACGACCGGAGCGGGCTTGAAGATCCCCACCTCGTCCACGCTGATCACCGCGCGCAAGCGCTCCCCGAGGCGGTTCTTGGCGACCACTGCCTCGAGCATGCGCGGCGCCCCGTTCGAGAGGATGGCGCACGGCAGGTCCCGCAGCCGGCCGAGGGCCTCATGGACCTCGGGATAGGCATCGAGCGCGAGGTAGGCGTCCATCAGGCGCCGCCGCTCGATTGCGTCCAGTTGGAGGCCCAGGCGGCGGCAGGCGAACGTGAGGGCGGATTCCGTGACGGCCCAGAAGTCCTCGTAGCGCCCCATGAGGCTCCGGAGCCACGTGTACTCGAGCTGCTTCTGGCGCCAGAGCGCCGACAGCGCCTCGGGGTCGCGCGTGACGGCGCGCGCGGCGGCCACGACGGAGTGGACGTCGAAGAGCGTCCCGTAGGCGTCGAAGAGGAGTCCCTTCACTTCCACCGGATCCCCCTTGCGCTCGCCGAGTCAGCGGGGCAGGCCGGCGGTAGAGCCGCCGCGGCCTTGCCGCGCGTCGACCAGAGCCCGTACAATGAAACGCCATGTCGCGGGTCGGTGGACACCAGCGTCGTTCGCACCGGGTGGGCGTGGTCGCCGCGCTCCTCTTGCTGCTGGGCGGCTGTGCGGAGCTGATGCCGCTCCGGGACCCCCCGCTCGAGGCGACGCAGGATCACGAGGCGGTGACGACGCGCGAGGAGGCGGTCCGCATGTTCGGTCCGCCGCACGAGATCCGGTCGTCGGACATCGGTCCGGTGCTGGTCTACCGGCGCGCCGTGGTCGTCGACGTCAACCCGAACCGTTACTACGGGGAGGATCGGGGCGATCGCTTCGACCGGTACGAGAAGATCCTCCTGTACGTGGACGGGGAGGGCCGCATCGTCCGGCGCGCCATCGAGCCCGACTAGGGCCCCCGGCACGCCCGGGGCTACTGGGGCGTCGTGCGGCCCCGCAGCCGCCAGCGGCGGCCGTCGCGGGTCAGGGAGTTGAGGGGCTCGCCGAATCCGAACCTGAGGAGCCGCCCCGCGTCGAGGAAGGACATGCCACGGGTCTCGGCGCCCAGGACGACGCAGAGCAGGCGCTGCCCCGCACGCCCGGCGGCCACCGCGACGTTGTAGCCGGCCTCCAGCGTGAACCCCGTCTTGAGCGCCGTCACACCCCCGGGGTCCCGGAACAAGGGGATCCGGCGCTGGAACACCCGGCCCCGCCACTTGAAGTCCGTGTCCCCGAGGAGCGCGCGGCTCTCGGGGAAGTCCCGGAGGAGGTGCTCCGCCAGGGTGGCCATGTCGCGAGCCGTCGTCCGCTGGCGAGGATCCGGAAGGCCGTGCGGGTTGGCGAACACCGTGTGCGTGAGCCCCAGACGCTCGCCCTCGACGTTCATGCGGTCGACGAACTGGTCCTCGCTGTCGGCCACGTGCTCGGCCACGGCAGTCGCCGCGTCGTTGGCCGAGGCGATCGCCACGGCGGCCATCAGGGTCTCGAAGGGCACGACCTGTCCGGTCATGAGCCCCATGCGGAAGCGCGGCGTGCGCATCGTGTTCACGCTGATCGTCACGGGGTCGCCCCTCGTCACGCGCCCCGCCCGGAGGGCGTCGTGGGCGATGTAGAGCGTCATCAGCTTCACGAGGCTGGCCGGGGCGCGGTCCTCCTCGGCATTCTTCTCGAAAAGCACCTTGCCCGTCTCGAGGTCGATGAGCACCACGGCCTCGGCCGAGACGGGCAGGCTCCCCGTGTGGGCCCCGTTGCGTCCGGGCTCGGGGGCGGGGGCGGCGGCGGCGGGCGCCGCCACCAGCGTAAGGCCGAGGGCCGCCGTCAGGGCGAGCCACCCGCCCTGCCAGGGAAAACGCCGCCGTCCATGCGAGACCGCCTGGAAAACCATACGAGCCGCCATTGTAACAGCCGGGGCCCGGGTACCCGCACGAAATGCCGGTGGCCCGGCGCCGTGGTACCGTAGCCGCCAAGGCATCCCCCGATGCGCCTGACCCCTTGCTCCGCCATGGCCCGGCAGGGCCCTCGCGCCCGTGACCGGGTGTGGCGCGGGCTCGCGCTCGCCCTGGTAGCGGCGGTCGTGATCGTCGCGCCCCGGGGCGCCGCCGCCGAGGCCACCGAACCGCCGGACGATACGAGGATTCCCGTGGTGACGCTCGACGCGTTGCCCCTGGGGGTCCCGCTCACGCGGCTCGACGACAGCGCGCGCGGCCGCGCCGAGGCCGTCCTCGGAGCAAGCCTGTTCGCGCATCGGATCACGGGGCTCCGCGCGCGGAGCCGCGAGCCGGTCTTCACCTTCCTCCTCGATCACCTGGACTTCGCCACTGCCGTGGCCCGCGCTCTGCGGCTGGCGCAGTACGTCGCGACCCCGCTGGACGACGGGTACTGGGGGGACGACCGCCGGGGGGCCCGCGGCCGGATCCGGGTGCTGTACGCGGAGGAGGGGCGCCGCCTCTTCCATCTGGAGGGGACGTACGAGGGACGCGGGCTGCCGACCATCAAGGGGCAAATGCTCGTCCTCATCGAGTTCCAGCACGCGGAGGACGCGGGAGGCGGGACGCAGGTGGAGGCAAGCCTGACCGCCCACGTCCGGCTCGACACGCCCCTCGTCGGCGGGCTCGCCCAGCTGGCCGCGACCGTCGCCCGACCGACCATGGAGCGAGCCGCCGAGCGGAAGGTGCGCCGCTTCTTCTCGACCGTCGCGCGGGTCTCGCGATGGGCCTACGACGAGCCGGACAAGGTGTGGGCCGCCCTCGAAGGCCACCCGGAGGTCCCGCAGGACGCGACCCTGGCCGCGTTCCGCGAGATCCTGCTCGCCGACCGTCCGCCTCTCTGGGCCAGCGAGCCCTTCTTCCTCGTCCCCGCGGGGGCGACGGAGGTCGTCCTTCCCGAGGCCGAGGCTACATCCCCATGAAGTCGCGCGCCTGGTCCATGACCTCGTCGTTGACGGTCGCGTAGCCGCGCTCGCGCGCGAACCGCTCGATCGCCTGCCGGGCCATCGGGCGGATGAAGACCGGGATGCGCTCGAGGCGTCCCTCGGCCTCCCGGGTCCAGGGCACGTCGGACGCCGCGTCCGCCTTCGTCCCCCCGATCATCGCCGCGAAGGGACAGCCCGGCCCCTCCGCCGAGGGAGCGCCCGCCGGCGCGGCAAGAGCACCGATGTCCCCTCCCGGGGCATCGGAGACGAGCGCCGCCTCCCGCTGATGCGCCAGGCCGGCCCGCACGGCGGCGAACGGCGCGGGCGCCTGGGCGGGGGCGCCGCCCACCTTGACGCCGAGAGTACGCACCATCTGTGTCTCCCAGGGATTCGTCAGCATCGCGATCCGGTGCCCGCAGGTCGGACAGGCGAAGGTGACGGTCAGCGAGTCCGGGTCCGGCCCGGCCGTCCCGAGGAGCCGCATGGCTTCGTCGCACGCGATGCAGAGGAACTTCATGGTGTGAGTCTCCTTGAGGCGCGTGTTCTTTGGGGGCGGCCCGTCACTTGGCGGCGGCCCCGAGTCCGCCCACCCCCTGGTGCGGGAGACGGGAGGGTGCTGCGGTCCCGGCCGAAAGGATGATCCGGATGCCCTCCTCGATGGACAGCCCCGTCGACACGACCGTGTCACGCGGCACGAGGACGACGTCGCCGAGGTAGAGGTGGTTCGTCGGCACGTAGACCGACAGGAGCGTCTCGGGCTTCGCGCCCTCGACTCGGACGTCGCCGGTCAAGAAGCCGTACGCGTACGCCCCGTCGCGCGGGTGCTCGACGATGACGAACTCGCGGAATCCCGAGCGGCGGTTCGGCGAGAATGCGTCCACGAAGTCCTTGACCGTCGGGTAGACGCGCCGGACGAGCGGGATGTACCGGATCACGCGCTCGCCCCACTGGAGGATCCGCCGCCCGACGACGTTGGTGGCGAAGACCCCGACCAGGAAGATGATCAGGACGGCCGTCAGGAAGCCCAGCCCCGGAAGGTGCCGCCCGAGGAACTGCTCGTAGACGGGCGCCATGAAGTCGTCGACGGAGGCGTAGAAAAGCCAGAAGACCCAGGCCGTCAGGACGACCGGCAGCGTCACGAAGACCCCGGTGAAGAACCGGACCTTGAACCACGATCGGATCCGCCCGCTCACGCGTCGCCTCCCCGTCGAACCCACGCATTATACCTGTGGGCGACAGGCCGGGCCCGGTTGAGCCGCCCGGATCGGGGTGCTAGCGTGGTCACGGATCGGCAGCCCGTGGCGAACCACCGGACCGACCTCCGTGACCCCCGCCCCGGCATGGCGGCCGCTCCCGCCCGCCGGGCCCCGCTTCTGGCTCTGGTGATCGCCGTGGCGGCGTGCCTTGCGGGATCGGACGCTCCGTCCGCCCGCGCCGACCTGCCGGCGGTCGCCGCCTCCCTGGTTCGCCTCTCGACGGGCGACGCCAAGGAAACGACCGGAGTGCTGTCGCTGCCGTCCGGGCGGCCACCGCGGGCGGGCGTCGTCATCGTCCATGGCTACGCGGGCGACATGTCCTCGGGCGTCCCGGGCTGGCTCGGGGGCGCCTTGGGCGAGCGAGGCTTCGCGGCGCTCGCGGTGAACCTCCGTGACCACGGCACCGCGCCCAAGGCGACGCTCTTCGAGGAAGGTCGCTGGGACGTGCTCGCCGCGGTGGACGAGCTCGGCCGGCGCGGGCTCGAGCCCATCGCGGTGGTCGGACACAGCCTCGGCACGAACACGGTGCTTCACGTCGCCGCCGAGGCCCGGGACCCGCGGCTCCGCGCCCTCGTGCTCATCGCGGGCCCCGGGAACGCCTTCGAATGGAACGTGCGCCTGTTCGGTCAGGAGCGCGCGGCGGCGGTGCTCGAGGAGGCCCTGCGCCTCCAGGCCGCAGGCCGGGGGCGCGAGCTCATGCGGGTGAACCTCGGCCCGCTCGGCTGGGCGGTCTACTCGGCGGACCACCTGGTGAGCCTTCGGGGGCCCGCGACGCGCTCGGACCCGTACCGGAACGCAGCGGTCGTGACGGTCCCGATCCTGATCGTGCACGCCGGGGCGGACCGCCTCGTCGACCCCGACGTCGCGCGGCGGCTCCGGGCGGCGGCGACGGCCGCGCCCCGGGTCGATCTCGTGGAGGTGCTCGGCGCCGACCATGGGTTCTCCGGGCACCAGGCCCCGCTCGCCGATATCGTCGAGCGCTGGCTCGCCGAGACGCTGGGTCGGTAGCCGCCCGGGCGACGGTCACCGAGCCCAGCGGTCGCGGGCCAGCGGGGGCCGCACGTCCGTGCCCGAGAACTGCAGGACGAGCACGACCTCCACCGATGAGTTGTGCGCGATCCCCTGGCACCCGATGGCCGCCCGGGTCGGCTTGCCACGCTCCCCGTACAGCTCGACGAGGAGGTCCGCGGCCCCGTTGATCACCCGCGGCTGGTCGGCGAAGCCGGGGGCCGAGTTCACGTAGCCGATCATCTGGATCGCGGTCTCGACGCGGTCCAGATCGCCGAGCGCGTAGCGCGCCGCGGTGAGCGTCGGGATCAGCGCCCAGCGCGCGGCCTCGTACCCCTGGGCCACCGTGAGGTCGCGGCCGACGAGACCGGTCAAGTAGGGCTGACCGTCCCGGATCGGCACCGTGCCCGAGAGGTAGAGGAGCGACCCCACGGCGCGGTGCGACACGAAGTGGGCACCGGAGGTGTTCTGGCGGTACTCGGTCTCGAGATCGGGAAGCGGGAACCCCAGGCTCGCAAGCTTGTCCTCGACGATCATGCGACCTCCTCTGCTGGCGTCTCTCTGGCGCGGGCTGGCGGGTGACGGGGCGCCGGCGGGATGCCGGCGCGGTGCTCCCCCCTCTCTACCGCGATCGCCCCGGGACGTCCACCCCGGGGAGCCACGGTCCGGACGCCCCGCCGGCGGTTGTTCGAGGCGGGCGGGTCCCCTATGCTTCGCGATCATGGCATCGGAGGGCCGCCGGCGGCGGTCGCGCGCCACCCGCGGGGCGGTGGTCTCGCCGCTCGCGAGCTGGTTCCCCGACGATCGGGCCCTGGCACGGTTCCGTCGCCGGCACCTCGGGCGGTCCCCCGCGATCCTGCCGCCGCGCGACCGCACGTGGCGCGCCATCGCCCCCGGCTTCGCCGCGTGCGTCGCGATGGCCCAGGGCGGGCTGCCCTTCCAGATCGTCGCGGATCGCCGGGTCGACCGCTCCGGCGATCCGCGCCGTCTCGTCGCCGCCCTCGCGGCGGGGCAGACCGCGTACCTCCCGCAGGTGCACCAGGTGCTCCCGCGCCTGATGCGGCTCATCGTCGCCCTCCGTGCCGCCCTGCTCGGGCCGGGCCGGGAGGAGTCGTCGTTCCTGTTCATCGTCCAGGGCACGGGACAGCGCGGCATGGGCCTCCACCACGACGGCGAGGTCGATGCCTTCTGGCTCCAGCTCGAGGGGCGCCGCACCGTGACCGTCGGGCCGCGCGTCCGGCCCGGCACGGCCGAGGAGCTCGACGACCGGCTGGCGCGAGGCGGCCGTGGCGCGGGGTGGCGTACCCTCGATCTGGCGCCCGGGAGTCTGTTCCACCTGCCGGCGCGCACTCCGCACGCCGTGGTCTGCCGGCGGCGCTCCCTGGCCATCACGCTCACGTGGGCGCGTGCCGCGAGACCGGCCACGGACGCTGGACGAGCGACAGGCCTCCTGCGCTGGGACGTGGTGTCCGGGTTCGCGGAGCCGATCCCGCCGCCGAGCTCGCGCACGCTGTGGGTCCAGGTGCCCGTTCTCGCCGAGCGGCGCGGACGGGGGACGCAGATCCGCGTGCGGACCCCGGACGGCGAGGGGCCACGCCTGCCGGGCGCGGCGAGCGCGTGGGCCGCGCGGCTCAGCCTCATGCCGCGTCTCACGGCGACGCTCGCGCGGCCGGCCGGGCTGTCGCCGCTGGTCGACGCCGGAATCCTCGGGCCGCGGGATCTGCCGCTCCGGATCCGGCCGGACAACCCGTCGGCGCTCGACGGCTGGCGCTTCAGCTGATGTAGAGTGACCCCACTGGAGGGCAGCGATGTCACGGCCGTGGACCTATCTCCCCTCGACGCCGGGCGGGCCTCTCGCCGTGGACCGCGCCTTCTACGACCGCCTCGCGCGCGAGACGGGGACGCGGACTCTCGTCGACCGCTTCGTCGTGCCCATCCGGTCGGGCCGCGCCTGGCCGGTCCGTGCCGGCCAGCTCTGCCGCATCGTGACGGTCGAGGGCCCCCAGGTGGCGGACTTCAACGCCTGGCACCTCCACAACCCGCGCGAGCGCTTCTGGGCGTCCCGCACGAAGCAGCTCCACCGGGCCCACGTCACGACCGGCGACCGGCTGTGGTCGACCCTGCCCTACCTCCGCCCCATGGCGACCATCACGAACGACACGCTCCGGTACGGGATCGACGCCGACGGCGGCCGCTGTCACGATCTCCTGGGGACCCGGTGCGATCCCTACGTCACCAAGCTCCTGACCGGCGAGGATTTCGACCTCTGCTGCCATTCGAACCTGGTCCGGGCGATCGCGCCGTGGCGGCTCACCGAGCTCGACGTCCACGACGTGCTCAACGTCTTCCAGGTGACCGGGCTCCAGGACGACCGCTACTTCATGAAGGCGAGCCCCGCGAAGAAGGGCGACTTCTTCGAGATCTTCGCCGAGATCGATCTCCTCTGCGCGATCTCGACGTGTCCCGGCGGCGACCTCTCCATCCCGCTCTGGGGGCCGGACGCGCGCGATCCGATCGAGGTCTGCCGGCCGCTCGGCGTCGAGGTGTGGCAGCCGGAGGCCGCGCTCCTCGCCGGCTGGCGCTCGCCCGAGCCGGCCGACTACCGGGGGAACCACGGGATGCCGCTGCCGGCGAACGACCGCTCATGAGCGCCCCCGGCGCGGTGGTCGGCCTGCCGACGCTCGCCGAGATCCGCGCCGCCCGGGCTCGGCTGGGGGATCTGGTCGTCGAGACGCCGGTGTGGAGGTGGCAGGGCCGCGAGATCGCCGAGCTCGTGGGCAAGGACACGCCGGTGCTGCTCAAGCTCGAGCTCTTCCAGCACACGGGTACCTTCAAGCCGCGCGGGACCCTGACCGTCATGCTGGCGCTCGACCCCGCCACGCTCGCCCGCGGCGTGACCGCCTTCAGCGCGGGCAATCACGCCATCGCGGTGGGCTACGCCGCCCGGGTCCTCGGCACGACGGCCAAGGTCGTGATGCCGAGCACGGCGAATCCGGCCCGCGTCGCGGCCTGCCGCGACTGGGGCGCAGAGGTCGAGCTGGTCGAGAACGTGCACCGGGCGTCCGAGCGGGCGCGCGAGATCGAGGCCACCGAGGGCCGCACCTTCGTCCATCCCTTCGAAGGGCCGCGCACGGCCCTCGGCACGGCCACCCTCGGGCTCGAGCTTGCCGACGCAGGCACCCGACCTCGACGCCGTGATCGTGCCCATCGGCGGCGGCGGCCTGTGCGCAGGCGTCGCCACCGCCGTCAAGCTCGCCCTGCCCCGCTGCCAGGTCTTCGGGGTCGAGCCGGAGGGTGCGGACTCGATGCGGCGGAGCCTGGCGGCCGGAACGCCGCAATCGATCGAGGCCGTGCGGACGATCGCCGACAGCCTGGGCGCGCCCTACGCCGCGCCGTACAGCTTCGAGCTCTGCCGCCGGGCGCTCGACGATCTCGTGCTCGTCAGCGACGAGGAGCTGCGGCGCGCGATGGGGCTCCTCTTCCGCGGGGTCAAGCTCGCGGTGGAGCCCGCCGGGGCCGCGGCCACGGCGGCGCTCGTGGGCCCCCTGCGCGAGCGGCTCCGCGGCCGCCGGGTCGGGGTGATCGTCTGCGGCACGAACATCGACGCGGCGACCTTCGGGCGGCTCGTCGCGACGGAGCCGTAGGGGCCGGATCCACGGCATCGCCTGACGGCCTTCCGGCCACGCCGGCGGACGCCGCCGACCGCCTGCGCGGCCCCATGGCGGTTCTGCTCACGGCCGTGGTGGCGATCGGGTCGCTCTCGATCGACATGGCCCTCCCGTCCCTGCCGGCGACCGCCCAGGCCCTCGGGGCCCGTCCCGCGACGGCGCAGCTGACGGTGACGCTCTTCCTCGCGGGCTTCGCGCTGGCCCAGCTCGTTCACGGGCCGCTCTCGGACCGCATCGGCCGGCGGCGCGTGCTTCTCGGCGGCCTGGCCGTGTACGTGGTCGGCGGGCTGGCGTGCTGGGCCGCGCCTTCGGCCGGGCTTCTCGTGGCCGCCCGGGTCCTCCAGGCCTTCGGCGCCGGGAGCGGTCCCGTCGTCGGGCGCGCCGTGGTCCGCGACCTCTACGAGCCCGCGCAGGCCGCCCGCATCCTCGGCTACATGGGCACCGCCATGGCGCTCACGCCGATCCTGGCGCCGATCGTGGGGGGCGCCGTCCACGTGGCGTTCGGGTGGCGCGCCGTCTATCTCACGCTGGCCGCGTGCGGGGCGGTGTTCCTGGGCGTCGCGGCGCTGCTCGTGCGGGAGACCAACCGCCGGCGCGACCCCGACGCGCTCCGGCCCGGCCACCTCACGACGAACGCCGCGGAGCTGCTCACCGATCGGACGTTCCTCGGCTACGTGCTGGTGGTGGCGCTCATGTTCGGGGGCCAGTTCGCCTTCATCACGGGGTCCTCCTTCGTCCTGATCGAGGTGCTCTCCGTGTCGCCGGACGTCTACGGGCTGTGCTTCGGTCTCGTCGCGCTGGGCATCATGACCGGCAGCTTCGTGGCCGGGCGGTTCGTGTCCCGCGTGGGCATCGACCGGCTGATCCTCACGGCGACGCGCCTCGGGGCCGTCGCGGGATGCGTCATGGCGGCGCTGGCGCTGGGGGGCGTCTGGACCGTGCCGGCGGTGATCGGGCCCATGTACGTCTTCTCGGTCGGCGTCGGGATCGTCCTCCCGACCGCCGTCGCCGGCGCCATCGGGCCGTTCCCCCGCACGGCGGGGCTGGCCTCGGCGGTCCTGGGGTTTCTCCAGCTGACGGCCGCCGCGGGGTACGGGATCGCGGTCGGCCGCTTCTACGACGGCACGCCGGTCCCGATGGCGGTGGCCATCGGCGCCGCCGGCCTCTCGGCGGCCACCGCTGTCCAGATCCTGATCGGAACGCGTCGCCCCGGCTAGCGCCTGGACGAACCGTGGCGCCTAGCCGGCGCGACTCAGCGAGCCGCCGGCTGAAAGAGCTCGATGAGGTTGCCGGAAGGATCCTCGAGGAGGATCTGGGCGCCGCCAGGGCCCCTGACGATGTCGTTGCGGAACCGCAGCCTGGCGCCCCGGAGGCGATCCACCTCGGCCGCGATGTCGTCCACGACGAGCTGGATGCGGTTCCAACCGCCGGCCACTGGCTGGGCGCCATCGGGCATCGGCCGGCCGGCCGAGCTGGTTCGTCCGCTGAGCAGGAGCCGAAGGTCGCCCCGTGTGATGTCGGCGAAGGCGGGGGCCGCCCGCGTGAGAAGACTGAAGCCGAGGTGGGTGGTGTAGAACGCGACGGCGGCGTCCACGTCGTCGACCATGTAGCGGACGTTGACCGTGCTCAATGGACCTCCACCTCCGCCACCTCGAAGGCGAGACGCCTCAGACGCGCTCGAGCAGGACGGCGATGCCCTGGCCGACGCCGATGCACATGGTGCAGACGGCGTAGCGGCCCCCGCGCGCCTGGAGCTCGTACGTCGCCGTCGCCGCCAGGCGCGCCCCGCTCATCCCGAGCGGGTGGCCGAGCGCGATGGCGCCGCCGTTCGGGTTCACGTGCTCCGCGTCGTCGGGGAGCCCGAGGTCCCGCAGCACCGCGAGCGCCTGGGCCGCGAACGCCTCGTTCAGCTCCACCACGTCGATCTGGCCCACGTCGAGACCGGCTCGGGCCAGGAGCTTCCTCGTCGCCGGCACGGGGCCGATCCCCATGACGCGCGGCGGGACGCCTGCCGTGGCGCCGGCCACGATTCGCGCCCGGGGCGTGAGCCCGTACGTCGTCGCCGCCCGCTCGGAGGCGACCACCAAGGCGCACGCGCCGTCGTTCACGCCCGAGGCGTTGCCCGCCGTCACGGTCCCGCCCGCCCGGAAGGCCGGCTTGAGCCGGGCGAGGGCCTCGAGCGTCGTGTCCCGCGGATGCTCGTCCTCGGTGACCTCCACGGTCTCCTTCCCCCGCGCGACGGCGACCGGCACGATCTCCTGGGCGAGGCGCCCGCTCTTCTGCGCCGCGCGCGCCCGGAGCTGGCTCCGCAGGGCGAACGCGTCCTGGTCGGTGCGCGCGACCTTCCACTCCTCGGCCACGTTCTCGGCCGTCTCGCCCATCGCGTCGGTGCCGAAGAGCTCCTGCATCCGCGGGTTGACGAAGCGCCAGCCGATCGTCGTGTCGTAGAGCCGCGTGTCCCGGGAGAACGGGGCGTCGGCCTTCCCGAGGACGAACGGCGCCCGGGACATGCTCTCGACGCCGCCCGCGATCACCAGGTCGGCCTCGCCGCCGCGGACGAGCCGGGCCGCCGTGGCGACGGCGTCGAGCCCGGAGCCGCAGAGGCGGTTGACGGTCGCCCCGGAGATCTCGACCGGCAGGCCCGACAGGAGCGTCGCCATCCGCGCCACGTTCCGGTTGTCCTCGCCCGCCTGGTTGGCGCACCCCAGGATCACGTCGTCGACGCGCGCCCACTCGACCGCGGGATGGCGCGCCACGAGCGCCCGGATCGGGATCGCGGCCAGGTCGTCCGGCCGGACGGGGGCGAGGGCCCCGCCGTAGCGGCCGATCGGGGTGCGGACGGCGTCGCAGATGAAGGCATCCGGCATGGTCGGGATCCTCCCACCGGCCATTATAGGCCTCGGTCCCCTCACGCCACGCTGCGGGCGCCCCCGGTCACGCCCCGGAGCTTCGGGTCGAGGGCATCGCGGAGGCCGTCCCCGAACAGGTTCAGGCCCAGGATCGTGGCCATGATGGCGACGCCCGGGGCCAGCACCAGCCACGGGGCCTGCTGGAGGTAGAGCCGGCCCTCGGCCAGGATGTTCCCCCACGACGGGACGGCGGGCGGGGCCCCGACTCCCAGGAAGGAGAGCGCCGCCTCGCCGAGCACCGCGAGCGCGAAGACGAACGTCGCCTGCACGATGACCGGCGACAGGCAGTTCGGCACGACGTGGCGACGAAGGATGGCCAGGTCGGACGCGCCCGCCGCGCGCGCCGCCTCCACGTACGGCAGCTCGCGGATCACGAGCACCGAGCCCCGGACGATCCGCGCGATCCGCGGCGTGTAGACGACGGCCAGCGCCACCACCACGTTCCGGAGGCTCGGCCCGAGCGACGCCATCAGCGCGATCGCCAGGAGGATCGCCGGAAACGCCATCAGGCCGTCCATCACCCGCATCAGCACGTTGTCGAGCGCCCGGTAGTAGCCCGCCAGGAGCCCCACCGCGAGGCCCGCCGCGACCGCAAAGAGGACCACGAGCCCGCCGACCACCACCGAGATCCGGGCCCCGTAGAGCACGCGGCTCAGCACGTCCCGCCCCACGTCGTCCGTGCCGAGCCAGTGGGCCCCGGCGGGCCGGCCGAGGCGGCCCTTGACGTCGAGCGCCATCGGATCCCAGGGCGCCAGCACCGGCGCGAGCACGGCGGTCAGCACCGTGATCGCCAGCAGCACGGCGCCCGCCAGCGCGACGCGCCGGCGCACCAGGCTCCGCAGGGCGATCCCGCCCATCACCGGTAGCGGATCCGGGGGTCGAGCAGGAGATACGCGAGATCGACCGCGAGGTTGAGGAGCACGTAGACCCCGCCGACCACCAGGATCACACCCTGGACCACCGGGTAGTCGCGGCGCAGCACCGCCTGGATGATGAGCCGACCGACGCCGGGGATGTTGAACACCTGCTCGATGACCACGGCGCCGCCGAGCAGCACCGCGAAGGAGATGCCGATCACGGTCAGGATCGGAACGAACGCGTTCTTGAGCGCGTGCTTGTAGACGACCGCGCGCTCGTCGAGCCCCTTCGCGCGGCCGGCGAGGATGAACTGCTCCCGGAGCACGTCGAGCATCGCCGAGCGCGTGATGCGGGCGATCAGCGCCGCCTGCACGACGCCGAGCGCGAACGCGGGCATCAGGAGCGAGCGGAGGGTGCGCCACGGCGCGACGTCCAGGGAGACGTAGCCCGCGACGGGCAGCCAGCCCAGCCACACGGCGAACACCAGCATCAGGAGGAGCCCGAGGAGGAAGTTCGGAATCGACGTCCCCAAGAGCGCCAGCAGCATCACCGCCTGGTCCATCACTCCCCCGTAGCGCCGCGCGGCCACGATTCCCGCCGGCACCCCGAGCAGCACCGCCACCAGGGTGGCCAGCGAGGTGAGGAGCAGGGTCGGCTCGACGCGGTCGAGGATCGCCTCCACCACGGGGCGCCGGAGGAAGATCGATTGCCCGAGGTCGCCCTGGAGGAGCCGCCAGTACCAGCGCCCGAGCTGGACCAGCAGAGGCTCGTCGAGGCCGAGCTGCCGGTGCAGCCGCGCCACGTCGTCGGCCGACGCGTACGGCCCGGCGATGACGCTCGCGGGGTCCCCGGGCGCCAGGTGCATCAGGACAAACGTCACCGTCGCCACGACCAGCATCACCGGGCCGATCGCCAGGAGCCGCTGGGCGACGTAGGTCCCCACGGCTCAGGCTCCGCGATCCGCGCTGTGGGAGGCACTCATGGCCTCCCTGGGTAGCACCGCGCCCGGAGGGGCGTCAAGCGGCGGTACACTGGCGCGGGTCATGGCGCTTCCCCACGGGCTCAGGGCGCTGAACCATCCGGCCTTCCGGTCCTTCTTCCTGGCGCAGCTCCTCGTGCTCGTGGGCGCCTGGATGCAGACGGTCGCGCAAGCGTGGCTGGTCCTCCAGCTCACGGACTCGCCGTTCAAGCTGGGGCTCCTCGGCACGCTCCAGTTCGGGCCGCTCCTGCTCCTCTCGCCGCTGGCCGGGGTGATCGCCGATCGCTGGGCGCCGCGGCGCCTGCTGCTGGCCACGCAGGCGGCATACGGCTGCCAGGCGGGGGCCCTGGCCTTGCTCGTGGCCACGGGCCAGGCCCGCTACTGGCAGATCGCGCTGCTCTCGCTCGTCACCGGCCTGGCCCACACTGTCGACGCCCCGGCCCGCCAGTCCTACGTGATGCGCCTGGTCGGCCGGGAGGACCTCGTGAACGCCGTCGCCCTCAACTCCGCCTCCTACAACTCGGCCCGCATCGTGGGTCCGGCCATTGCCGGTGTCCTCATCGCGCGCTTCGGCGTCGAGCCGGCCTTCGTGGTCAACGGCGCCGGGTTCGCGGTCGCGTTCGTCACGCTCCTCGGCCTCCCCGACGGCGCCGCCCCGCGGCGCTTGCGCGCCACCTCGATGTGGTTCGAGATCGCGGAGGGGCTCCGCTACGCGGGCCGGACTCCTCGCGTTCGCGCCCTCCTGGGGCTCCTGTTCATCGTGAGCCTCTGTGTCTTCAACTTCGTGGTCTACGTTCCGCTCCTCGCGCGGACGGTCCTCGGGCTGGGTCCCGAGGGGTTCGGATTCTTGATGGCCGCCCTCGGCGTGGGCGCGGTCATGGGCGCCCTCACGCTCGGCGCCCGCGCGACGGCCGAGCCGGGGGTCGCCCTGCTCCTCGGCGCGGCGGCAGTGGCCTGCACCGGTCTCCTCGGGCTCTCCGCGGTCCGCCACGTCTGGACCGCCGTGCCCCTCCTCTTCGTGACGGGCTTCGCCGGGATCGTGGCGGTGACCGGGTGCAACACGGCCCTTCAGCTCGCCGCGCCGGACGAGCTCCGCGGACGGGTCATGAGCCTTTTCACGTGGGTCTTCGGGGGCGTGTTCCCCATCGGCTCCTTCCTCGTCGGCGCGACCTCGGAGCGCTACGGCGTCTCGGGCGCCTTCCTCCTGACCGGCACGCTCGGGCTCGCCTTGCTGGCCCTCCTGACCGCCACCCGGCCCTGGCGGGCGCCGGCCGTCATCCCGAGCCCCGCGCCCGTGCCCTCGCTTGACACCCCGGAGGCCCGGCCCTAGAGTCCCGCCATCGATGGCGGCCAGGGCGGCGGCGCCCCGAATGACGCTGCCAGCCCGCCGAGACCGTTCCGGGCCCAGGCCTGACAGCCTGGGGCGCGGTCCGCGCCCCCGGCGGGAGGGATCCACGATGGTGCGACGACCCGCGCTCCGGCACGCTCTGCTCCTGGTCCTGCTGGCCGTCACGGCCGCGGTCGTCCTCCCGGATGCGAGCGCCCAAACCCCCAAGAAGGGCGGCGCGCTCCGGGTCGGGATGATCGGCGAGCCGCCGTCGCTCGACCCGCACGCGACGACCGCGACGATCACCCGCGAGATCGGCATCAACATGTTCGAGACGCTCTACACGCTGGACGCGAAGTTCCAGCCGATCCCCCTCCTCGCCGAGGGCCACGACGCGCTCGACGGCGCCAAGCGCTACGTCATCCGGCTCCGGAAGGGCGTGCGGTTCCACAACGGCAAGGAGCTCACGGCCGACGACGTGGTCGCCTCGCTCCAGCGCTGGGGCAAGGTCGCCGGGGCCGGGAAGGCGGTGTTCAAGACGGTCGAAGCGGCGGAGGCGAAGGGGCCGCACACGGTGGAGATCCGCCTGACGCAGCCGTCGGCGGTCCTCCCGACGGTCCTGGCCTCGATCGCGAGCTTCGCGGCGATCTACCCGAAGGAGGTCGTGGAGGCCTCCGGCGAGGGCCAGCTCAAGGAGTACGTCGGGACCGGACCCTTCAAGTTCGCCGAGCATCGCCCCGACCGGCACATCCGGCTCGTCCGCTTCGACGGCTACGGCGCCCGGGCGGAGGCCGCGAACGGGCTCGGGGGCCAGCGCGTGGCGCACGTCGACGAGATCCTGTTCCTGCCGGTGCCCGACTACGCGACGCGCCAGGCCGGGATGCAGACCGGCGAGTACGACTTCATCCAGCAGGTCAAGCCGGATCAGTACGACCGTCTCCGGGGCATGGCCGGCGTGGAGCCCGTGATCGCGAAGCCGTACGGCTGGGCGACCCTGGTTCTCAATCTCAAGCAGGGCGTCATGACCGACAAGCGCCTCCGCCAGGCCATCCAGGCGGCGGTCGACGTGGAGCCGGCGATGCTCGCCGCCATGGGACACCGGGACTTCTTCCGGCTCGACCCGGGCCTCTTCTTCGTCGAGCAAGCCTGGCATTCCAAGGCCGGGGCGGCGCTCTACAACCAGCGGGACAAGGAGAAGGCGCGGCGACTCGTCCGCGAGGCCGGGTACCAGGGCCAGCCCATCCGGTGGATCGTCACCACCGAGTACGAGCACCACTACAAACCCGCCCTCGTGGTGAAGAGCCAGCTCGAGGAGATCGGGCTCAAGATCGACCTCCAGGTCTCCGACTGGGCGACGGTCGTCCAGCGCCGGGGCAAGCCCGAGCTCTGGGACATCTTCAGCACGGCCTTCGTCTTCGACGTCGAGCCGAGCACCGGGCTCCCCACCCTCTGCGAGTGGCCGGGCTGGTGGTGCAGTGCGGAGAAGGACCAGACGCTTCAGGCCATGGCGCGCGAGCTCGACTTCAAGAAGCGCTACGTGATGTGGGAGCGGGTGCAGGCGTCCTTCTACGAGGAGGCCGCGCGCATCCGGCTCGGTGACTACTTCCGGCTGGATGCCCGCCGGAAGCACGTGCAGGGCTACCAGGGCGGGCCCTACATGCACTTCTGGAACGTCTGGATGGAGAAGTAGCCCGGGCCCCTCGGCGCGCCGCGCGACGGGACGGCCGAGGGTCGCGCGATCCCGTCAGCAGACGGGACGGCGGAGGACGGCGGGATCGATCCGCCGGGGGACCAGCTGCCCGTCGCCGGGCGCCCCGAGCACGCGGCCGCGGTCGGCGATCACCCGGCCGCGGAGCAGCGTGGTGACCGGCCACCCGGACACGGCCCAGCCTTCCCAGGGGCTGTAGTCGCTCACGTGGAAGTCGTCCAACGTGAGCGTCTTCCGGACGGACGGGTCGATCAGGACGAGGTCGGCGTCGCTCCCCGGCGCGATGACGCCCTTCCGCGGATAGAGGCCGAAGATCCGCGCGGCGTTCGTCGCGGTGATCGCGGCGAAGCGCTCGAGCGACATGCCGCGCGCGACGACGCCCTCGGTGAACGCGATCCCGAGCCGCGCCTCCGCGCCGACGTTCCCGCCCGTCACGTCCTCGATCGTCCGCCCCCGGAGCTTCAAGGCGAGGCTGGTCGGGTACTCGTCCGTCGCGAGGGTCGAGACCCGGCCGTCCACCAGCCCTCGCCACAGCGCCTCCCGGTCCTCCGGCAGCTTCAGGGACGGGTACGTGTGGGCGCAGAAGCCGCGCGGGGTCTTGTAGTGCTCCGCGTCGAAGCACGCGTACTGGTGGAGGGTCTCGGCGTAGACCGGCTGGCCCGCCGCGCGCGCCGCCTCCACGGCTTCGACTCCCTCGCGGGCCGAGGTGTGGACGAAGTAGATCCCGGCCCCGGTCGCACGGGCCAGCGCGATCGCGCGGCCGAAGGCCAGCTCTTCCGAGAGCTTGGTGTGAACCAGGTGCATGTTCGCGCCGTCCAGCCGGCCCTCGGCGCGGAAGCGCTCGTAGCCGGTCTGGACCAGCTCGTCGTCCTCGGCGTGGATGGTCACCAGGCCGCCGTGCCGCGCCGCCTCGGCCATGGCGAGCTGGATGCGCCCGAAGTCGAGCCGGAACGTGGGGCGCTGGGGATGCGGCGGGAGGATGTCCGTCGTGAACACCTTGAAGCTCGGGAAGCCGGCGGCGATCGCGTCCCGCATCTCGCCGAAGACCGCGAGCGGCAGCGCCCCGCAGAGGGTGACGTGGAAGCTGTAATCGACGTGGGAGCGCCCCGCCCACCGGGCCTGGCGCTGCTCGAGGGTCTCCCGGATGCCGGCGCCCGGGCGGACGAACGCGAAATCGATGTGCGTGGTCGTGCCGCCGCACGCCATGCCGCGGGTGTCGTCCTCGGGCCCGAGGGTCAGGCCGGGCTCGTCGGGGCGGGTCCGGATCGCGTGGGCCAGGTGGGTGTGCGGCTCGACGCCCCCCGGCGAGACGATCCGGCCTGACGCGTCGAGCACCCGCGCCCCGTCGGTCGGGAGCGTCCCCGGCAGCGCGAGCACGACGATGCGCTCCCCCTGGATGCCCACGTCCCACGGCCCGGTGCCCTGGGGCGTGACGACGGTGCCGCCGCGGACGATCAGGTCGAGAGCCACGGGGCGAGGGTAGTCCGCGCGTCCTCCGGGGTCAACGCGTGCTTGTGCGTGGCCGTGCGCCTCCGTCGCGTCACCGGCTTTCGATGAGACCCGTGCCCGAACCGATTCGGTCCGGATCTCGGTTGGCACCCCTCAACAGGTCGGCGTAGCTTGCCGGCGCAGTTGCGCCGCGGATCTAGGCCGGCGCCATCGCTGGCATGTGGCTTGCTCGGCACTCATCGACGCAGGCGAGGACCCGCGCCGCTACCGGACCTCTTTCGACTGGAGTAGGATGACGCCGTGGATCCCGAGCTTCAGGCAGCGTTCGACAACTTACGCCAACACGTGGACCATCGACTGGACCACGTTGACCGACGCTTCGACCAGAGCGACCAGCGCTTCGGCGATCTGCGGCAGCATGTCGATGCGACGGCCCTCGAGACTCGCCGGCACTTCGACATCGTCGCGGAGGGGCTTCGCGCGCAGGTCCAACTGCTCGCAGAGGGCTACACCCGAATCGATCGCGTGGAAACCGCCCTGCGGCAGGAGATCGTGCGCTCCCACGACGATCTGGCCGGCCTGATCCGGCTCGCATACGTCGATCTCGACCGGAGGGTACGAGTGCTGGAGCAGCGCCCCCCCGATTCCGACTGAGGGTCCATCCTCCGAGGACGTCCCTTCCGGCCCGCC
Organism: uncultured Candidatus Rokubacteria bacterium; assembly: GCA_963812945.1. GTDB lineage: Bacteria > Methylomirabilota > Methylomirabilia > Rokubacteriales > DASRDR01 > DASRDR01. The sequence goes on from CAWEXD010000008.1 coordinate 3,794,280, forward strand.
TTCGGGCCGGTCAGTCGACGCGCACCCCGAGTCGCGCCAATCCGCGGAACGCGGGGAACGGGCGCCATTCGAGGGGCTCGTCGGCGAGGCGGAGGCGCGGGAAGCGTTGCAGGAGGGCCGGAATGGCGAGCTGCGCCTCGAGCCGCGCGAGCGGCGCGCCCAGGCAGTAGTGCGCGCCGCCCCCGAACGAGTGATGGCGCACGTCCGAGCGCGTGATGTCGAACCGGTCGGGCTCGGGATACCGGCCCGGATCGCGATTGGACGCGGCGAGCGACGCCAGCACGGACTCTCCCCGGTGGATCGGGCATCTGTCGAACTCTCCGCTGCCCATCGGGATACGCGCCGTCTGCACGACCGGCGACTCGAACCGGAGGATCTCCTCGACGGCATTGGCGATCAGCGACGGATCGTCCCGGAGCCTCCCGAGCTGCTCGGGATGGCGCAGCAAGAGCCAGACGCCGTTGCCGATCAGGTCGGTGGTCGTCACGTTGCCGGCGGCCAGCAGCAGCGTGCACATCGTGACGATCTCGCGGTCGGTGAGCTGGTCGCCCGCCTCCTCGACGGCGATCAGCGCGCTGAGCAGGTCATCCCGGGGATCGGCGCGGCGCTCGCCGAGCGCTCCCCGGAGATACGCCTGTAGCTCCGCGTCCAACTGCTGGGTCGCCGCCCGCTCGTCCGCGGTCAGGAGCGGGTTCAGACCCATCGCCTGCCCGTCGGACCAGCGCTTGAAGTCGTGACGGTGGGCCGGATCGATGCCGAGCATCTCCGCGATGACGATCACGGGGAGCGGTCCGGCGAACGCCTCGATCAGGTCGAAGCGATCACGCCTGGCCACGGCCCCGAGGAGCTCGTCCGCGATCTGGCGAATGCGCGGGGCTTGCCGCTCCACGGCGCGGGGCGTGAAGGCCTTGCTGACCAGCGAGCGCAGGCGGGTGTGGGCCGGCGGATCCTGGAAGAGCAGGCTGAACTCCTGGAAGCGGGTGAAGATGCGCATGTAGGTGCCCTCGTTGGCATTCCGAGGGTCGACCGACATGGAGCGGTCCCGCAGCAGGCGCTCGACGTCGTCCGACCGGGTGAGGACCCAGCGGCCGATCACCCGGTCGTAGTGCACGGGCTCACGCGCCCGCAGGCGCTCGAGCACCGGATACGGATCGGCGCGGAACGCCGGATCGAGCGCGGTCAGCTCGGCGCCGGTCGGGACGGCATCCGACGCATCAGGCGGGGTGTGGTCCACCATCGCGAGACCTCCGGTCCGCGGAGAGGCGATCAGACAGCACGCTCCGCCTTCGAACGATATCGCACCCGCCCCCGCCATGCGAGGAGTCCGGGCGCGTTGAGAGCCAGCCGTCACGATCGCCTTGCGCTCGCGGTAGGATGAGGGCCGATGCTGAAGGGTCTCGACCCGCTCCTCGGCCCCGATCTTCTCCACGTCCTGGCCGCGATGGGCCACGGGGACGAGATCGTGATCGCCGACGGGAACTTCCCCGCAGCCACCCTCGCCCGGCGTCTCGTTCGCCTGGACGGGGTCGACGCGCCGCGCGCCCTCGGTGCCATCCTCACGGTGCTCCCGCTCGACACCTTCGTGGCGGCGCCGGCGAAGGTCATGGCGGTCGTTGGCGATCCCGGCGCGGTGCCCGCGCCCGTCCGGGAGTTTCAGGCGATCGTGGACGCGGCCGCCGGGCGCTCGGTGCCCCTCGAGGCGCTGGAGCGCTTCGCGTTCTACGAGCGTGCCCGGGCTGCGTTCGCCGTGGTCGCCACCGGCGAGCGCCGGCCCTACGGGAACATCCTGCTCGTGAAGGGCGTCGTTCTCGCCCCGTGAGCGTCCCTCCGGTCGATCCCGAGGAGACACGCGCGCTCGGCCGAACGCCCGTGCGCGTGACCCGCCTCGGATTCGGGGGGGCGCCCCTCGGCAACCTCTTCCGGCCGATCGACGAGCCGCAGGCGATCGACGCCGTGCGCCGCGCCTGGGCGGCGGGGGTGCGATACTTCGACACGGCGCCGCTCTACGGCTCCGGGCTCAGTGAGCGGCGGCTCGGGGCCGCGCTCGCGCGGGAGCCCCGCGACGCGTTCGTCCTCTCGACGAAGGTCGGACGACGGCTCGTGCCGCGACCCGCCGATGAGCCGCCCCCCCAGAGCGCCTACGTGGACATCCCGCCCCTCGTGCCGGAGTTCGACTACACGGCCGAGGCGGCGCGGGCCTCGCTGGCCGCGAGCCTGGACCGCCTCGGGATCGGCCGCGTGGACGTCGTCCTGATCCACGACGTCGGCCCCGTGACCCACGGGGACGACGACGCGCGGCGGTACGCCGAGGCCATGGACGGGGCCTATCGCGTCCTGCACGACCTCCGGAGCGAGGGGGTGATCCGGGCGATCGGCGTCGGCGCCAACGAGTGGGAGATCCTGGAGCGGTGCGCGCGCGACGGAGACTTCGACTGCTTCCTCCTGGCCGGACGCTACTCGCTCCTCGAGCAGACAGCGCTCGAGACCTTCCTGCCGATGTGCGTCCGCCGCCAGATCAGCGTGATCGTGGGCGGACCGTACAACTCGGGCATCCTCGCAACCGGGGCGCGCCCGGGCGCGACGTACAACTACGAGCCGGCGCCGCCGGGCATGCTCGAGCGCGTCCAGGCCCTCGAGCGCGTGGTCGGCGCCCATGGAGTCCCGCTCGCCGCAGCCGCGCTCCAGTTCCCCTTCCACCATCCGGCAGTGGTGGCGGTCATCCCCGGAGCGCGAGCGGCCAGCGAGGTCGAGGAGAACCTTCGCTTGCTGTGCTACCCGATCCCGCCTGCCCTCTGGCGCGACCTGAAGACCGCCGGGCTGGTCCGCGGCGACGCGCCGACGCCCGGATGACGCCCGGCCGGTCCCGGCGGGTCGACGCGCATCAGCACTTCTGGCGCCTCGCCCGGGGCGACTACGGATGGCTGACGCCGGCGCTCGCGCCGATCCATCGGGACTTCGGGCCGGCGGATCTCGAGCCCCTGCTCCGTCACGCCGGCATCGACGCGACCGTGCTCGTCCAGGCCGCGCCGACCGTGGCGGAGACCCGCTTTCTGCTCGATTGCGCCGCGGATACCCCCTTCGTCGCCGGTGTCGTCGGATGGGCGCCGCTCGACGCGCCGAGCGCCGCCGACGTCGTGGCCGATCTCGCCGCGAATGCCCGCCTCCGGGGCCTCCGGCCCATGCTCCACGACATTCCCGACGTGGACTGGGTGCTCCGCCCCGCGCTCGCCCCCGGGCTCCGGGCGATGGCGGCGCTGGACCTCACGTTCGACGCGCTGGTCCGGCCGCCGTACCTCCCGAACCTCCTCCGCCTGCTCGAGCGTCATCCCGATCTCCGCGTGGTGATCGACCACGGCGCCAAGCCCGACATTGCGACCGCGCGCTCCGCGTCCTGGGCCGGGGACATGGCCCGGCTCGCGCGTCAGACAGGCGCCTGGGTCAAGCTGTCGGGGCTCGTCACCGAGGACGGGCCCGGCTGGTCCGTCGAGCGTCTGCGCCCATACGTCGACCACCTGCTCGAGCACTTCGGTCCGGACCGCATGATCTTCGGGAGCGACTGGCCCGTGGTGACGCTCCGCGCCGGCTACGCGGAGTGGCTGGCCGCGGCCGAGACGCTCCTGGGCGGGCTGGAGCGATCGGCCCGCGACCGCGTGATGGGCGAGAACGCGGTCGCCTGCTACAAGCTCTAGCCGCGTCGACGAGCGTCCGGAGCGCCTTCACGGTCCAGCGAACCCGTCCCGGCGAGCGACGCGGCAGTCGGCGCTCGCGGGCACTCGGGCTACGGCAGGACGATCCGGCCGCCGCCCATCGCGCGGAGGAAGTCCCCGAGCCCCATCTGGAGGAACGGGTTCTCGCGCTTCTCCGCCCCCAGGGTCGACTGCGGGCCGCCGTAGTTGTGGCCCGGCAGGAGGATGGTCTCGTCGGGGAGCCGCCCGAGGCGCTGGGTGAGGCTCCGGTGCATCTCGGCGGGGTCGCCGCCGGGCAGATCGGTCCGCCCGCACGCCTGGATGAAGAGCGTGTCGCCCGAGACGAGCCGCCCGTCGACGAGGAAGCACTGGGAGCCCGGCGTGTGCCCGGGCGTGTGGATGAAGGTGATCGTGAACCGCCCGACCGGCAGGTCCGTCGCGCTGTCCACCTGGACCAGGTCGGACCCGAATCCGCGGAGGAACTCCCGCTCGGCCCGGTGGACGTAGACTTTGGCCGGGACCTGGCCGAGCAGCTCCTCGACGCCGGGGATCCGCCCCGGCATGCCCCAGTCCGCGAGGCTCCCGCCCACGTGATCCTGGTGCGTGTGGGTGATCAGGGCGCCCGTGATCCGGAGGCCGTCGGCCTCGGCCGTCCGCACGATCGTGTCGATCTCCCACGCCGGGTCCACGACGACGCACTCCCCCGCCTCGCGGTCACCGACGAGGTAGACGAAGTTCTGCATGGGCCCGAGCTCCATCTGCCGGAGGTACAGCTCGCTCGGCATCTCGTCCCTCACCGGCCCCTCATCGGCCACGGAAGCGCGGGGCGCGACGCTCTCGCGCGGCCGCGAGCCCCTCGAGGAGATCCTCGCTCCCGAACGTGATGGCCTGACAGAACGCCTCGTACTCCACCGCCGCCGCCACCGCGCTCTCGATGCCCTGGTACACGGCGCGCTTGAGCATGCGCACGACGAGCGGCGAGCTCGCGGCGATCGTCCGCGCGGTCTCGAGCGCGGTCGGCATCAGCTCGGCGCGGGGGACCGCTCGGTTCACCAGGCCCATGGCCTCGGCCTCGCGCCCGGAGACGACCCGTCCGGTGTAGAAGAGCTCGAGCGCACGCGCCGTGCCGATCGCGCGCGGCAGGGTCAGCGTCGAGGCCATGCCCGGATGGAGCCCGAGCCGCGCGAAGTTGACGCTGAGCCGCGCGTCCTCCGCCGCGTACCGGAGGTCGCAGGCGAGCGCGAGGGCCAGGCCTCCGCCGACGGCATGGCCGTGGACGGCGGCGATCGTGGGGATCTCGAGGCGCAGGAGCGAGAGGTAGCGCTCGTAGTAGGTGCGCATCACCTGGCGGCGCGCCTCGGTGTCCCGCCTGGTGTTGGCCTCGATCAGCGCCATGTCGCCGCCCGCGCAGAACGACTCCCCGGCCCCGGTCAGGACGAGCACGCGGACATCCTCGCGAGCCCCGAGACCCCGGAGCGCCTCGGCCATCTCCTCGCCCATCCGCTCGCTCATGGGGTTGCGCCGGGCGGGCTGGTTCAGCGTCAGGAGAGCCACCCCGTCGGCGATCTCGAGGAGGATGGTCTCGGGCATCGCTTGATCAGCCCCGCGCCCGGACGTCGCGACGCGGATCGGCCACGGCGCTAGAGGAGGAGCTCTTCGGGCGTCGTGGGCAGGTCGCCCAGCGTCTTCGACTCGATCGCATAGAGCGCGGGCTGATCGGGGATCCGGACGTAGGTGAGCCCGGCCTCCTGCTTGCCGACGGCGAGCGCCGCGATCGCCTTCCCGTCCTTGCCGGTGAGCGAGACCGTCGTGGCGGCGGCGGCGAGGCCGTAGCGGGCCGGATCCCAGCCCTGCTCGGCGACGAGGTCCTTCCACTTGAGGTTCCGGAGCGTCCAGACGAGCTCGCTCACGCGGCCCCCGCGGGCCTTCCCCTTCTTCGGCGCGCTGAGCTGCCAGTCGTCCTCCCGCGTGCCCGTCCGGTCGAGCGTGAGGGTCACGTTCGGGCGCTGGATCGCGATCCGGGTCACGTCCTTGGTATCGAAGGCCTCCGTCAGCGACCGGTCGCGGAGGTCCGCGACGCCCCGCGCGAGCTCCTCCATCGCCTTCGCGTCGACCGACACGACGCCCGCGGCGCCGGAGCCGAGCACTGTCGCGTAGGCGCGATCCTTCTCCCGGGCCGGCGCGAGGAGCAGGATCTTCGGCTCCTTGCTCTCCTTCTCCCAGACGCTGAGGCGAAGGCGCGGCTTGTCCAGACCGTACGCGGCGAGACGCTTTGCGTCCTCGGCGGCGAAGTCCTGGGCCCGGAGGTCCCGCGCCCGGAAGAGCATCTCGCTCATGGCGCCCTCGTCGGCCCGGAGCGCCGCGGGGGCCGTGATGCGCCACTTGCCGTCCTGCAGCGCGAGCGTCACCTTGCCCTTGGGGCTCTCGATCTCGACGCGCTCGACCTTCGTCCGGTCGTAGGTGAAGACCGTCTTGTCCCGGAGCGCCGCCGCCGACGCGGGAACGGCCTTCCACAGCTCGTCATCGACGAGGAGCACGCCCGACTCGCCCTCTCGCTGGGCGTAGACCGCCTTCTTCTCGGGCACGGCCTTGCCGAAGCGCAGCGTGCGCGTGGTGCGGGACGCTTCCTCCCCCACCACGAGCGTGAGCTGCGTGGGCCGGTCGAGGCCGTAGTCGGCCGGGCGCTTCCCGGCGTCGGCCACGAACTCCTTGATCTTGGCCGTCCGGAGCTTCTCGAGCAGTCCGGTGAGGGCCTCCCGATCGGCCGGCGTCTGGAGCGGCGCGGTCAGCTGCCACTCCTCCGGCGCCTTCGCCTGGACGGTGACGAGGACTTGTCCGCCCGGGCCTCGCAGCTCGACCGTCTTCACGTCCTTCCGCTCGAACGTGAGGAGCGTGCGGTCGCGGAAGTCGCTCGGCGACTTCTGCGTGTCCCGCAGGAGTCCGTCCGGCACCAGGAGGACGGCCGGCTTGCCGGCCTCCTGCGCGTAGACCCAGATCCCCGTCGGGTTCTTCGACCCCAGCTTGATGCCGCGCTCCTGCCCCTTGGCCTTGAACGTCACCTCCGCGGCCGGCGGCGCGAGCCCGAAGTCGGCGGGCTTCGACGGGCTCGCGTCGATCTCCCGCTCGATCCGGAGCGTGGCCAGCGAGGTCGCGAGACCCTCGACCGCCGCCCGATCCGCCGGGGCAGCCACGGGCGCCGCCAGGCTCCAGGCCTCCCCGGCCTTCTTGAGGTGGAGCGTCGCGTCGCCCTTCTTGACGACGATCTCCTCGACGTCCTTCCCCTCGAGGTCCTTCCAGAGGTGGTCCTTGACCGCGGCGGCCTTCTCGCGGTCGGGCGCCTGCCGGACCTCGTAGACGTAGTAGAAGGTGGCGAGCGCGGCCAGGAGAACGGCCAGGATCGCCGTCGTCCGGAAGCGCATCCTCGGGACTTCCTACCGCCCGCGGCGGCGGGCGACCGCCACGCTACCGGCCACGATCACGGACAGCGGGATGAGCACGACGGGCACCAGGAAGACGACCTGTCCCTGGGCGGCGGTCAGGAAGACGGGGGCGGCCCGGGACTCCTTCGGCCGGACCGCGATCAGGTTTTCCTCCTCCGCGAGCCAGGAGAGCGTGTTGAGGAAGAAGTCGCGGTTGCCGGAGAGATTGACGAACCCGTTCGACGCGAAGTCCGAGTCACCGATCAGCACGATTCGCGCCTTCGCGCCCTTCCGCTCCGCGGGTGCGTCCTTGACGTCGACCGTCGCGACGGCGGCGATGACGAGCGGCCCCCGCGCCTCGCCGGGGTCCGGCTTGACCTGCCCCGTTCGGATCTGGTCCTGGTTGGTCTCCGCCCAGCTCTCACCGGAGGTCCGGGCGAGGCCCTGCGCGGTCACGCCTTCGGGCCCCTTGTCTTTGGCGGAGACCGTGCGGGCGATCGGAAAGAACGTCGCGAACTGGAAGTCGCGGGTGATCGGGTGCGGGACGTAGTCTCCGACGACCGGGACCTCCGGGCCTGCCCCGGCGAGCCGGCCCTGCGGGTTGATGTCGATGATCACGTCGTTCCCGAGGGCGAGGCCCCACCGCTCGAGCGTCGGGCCGAGCCCGGCGTTCTGGAACGGATCGAGCAGGAAGAGCACCTTCCCGGCCCGCGCCACGTAGGCCGTCAGCGCGTCGATCTCGGTCGGCAGCAGGTCCTTTTGCGGCCCGGCCACGACCACGATGGCCGCGTCGTCGGGCACCTTCGTCTCGCGGGCGAGGAGGACGTCCTTGACCTCGTAGTTCAGCTTCTCGAGCGCCGCCTTCATCTGGTTGTAGCCGGTGCGCTCGCTCGAGCTCGGATCCTTCTCGCCGTGGCCCTTGAGGAAGTAGACGCTCCGCTTCCCGGGACGGGTCGCCCGGATGAGCGCGTTGGTGAGCTTCTCCTCCTCCAGGTCCTGGATCTTCTCCTGCTTCGGCGCTCCGTCCTTCAGGGCCGCCTCGAGGACGACGGTGCCGTAGCTCTCGACGTTGTACTGCTTGGCGGCCAGCGGGTTCCGGTCCGCGTCCACGACCTCCCAGGTGAACTTCCCGTCCGAGCGCGCCGCGTACTGGCGGAGGAGATCCTCGGCGGCCCGCTTGCCGGGCTGGTCGGGCCGGAAGAACGCCACCGCCTTGACCGGCACCGGCAGCTCGCGCACGACCTTGATGGTCTGCGGCGACAGGCTCCAGCGCTTGTTCTCGGTCAGGTCGACGCGGTAGCTGTGCCGGTACGAGACGGCCTCGACGAGCGCGATGACGCCGACGATGAGGAGCACGAGCACCGCGGCGTTGAGCCCGTAGCGCGTCGCGCGGCCGGCCAGCGCGCGGCGCACCGACCCGCCGAGCGTGGCGTAGAGGCCGACCAGGAACACGAGACCGCCCACGATCAGGAGGGCGGGCCACACCTTCTCCCACGAGGGCCGGTACAGCCTCAGCATGAAGCCGGCGACCAGGCCGGCCAGCCCGATCAGGAGCGCGGGAGTCGCGAAACGCCGCATGACCGTCAACCCCTCCAGCGCTTCGATTCGAGCGAGCGCAGCGTGAGGAAGAGCGCCAGGATCGTCAAGTTCAGGTAGTAGATCAGGTCCTTCGTGTCGATCACGCCCTTGGCGAACGAGTCGAAGTGCTCCGTCAGAGACAGGTGCGAGAGCACGCGCCCGAGGACACCCCCCGCCGAATCGGAGGCCCAGGCGATGACCCAGAAGATGAGCAGCGTCCCGAACGTCGCCACCGCCGCCACGATCTGGTTCTCCGTGAGCGACGAGATCAGGATGCCGATCGCGATGAACGCCGCCCCCTGGAGCAGGAGCCCCAGGTACCCGGTCGCGAGCGGACCCCACTCGACCGGCGCGACCCAGGCCACGAGGAGAGGGTAGACCAGGGTGAGGGCCAGCATCGCCACGAACACGGTGAGCGCGGCCAGGTACTTGCCGAGCAGCACCTCGCCGTCCCGGACCGGGTAGGTCAAGAGGAGCTCGATCGTCCCGCTCTTCTTCTCCTCGGCGAAGAGGCGCATCGTCAGGATCGGCATCATGAGCAGCATGATGACGCTGATGTTGGAGAACAGCGGGCGGAGGACCCCTTCGGCGACCGAGAGATCGCGGGCCATCATGGGGTTCATTGCCGCCTGCATGCTGACGATGGTGTAGTACGCGAACACGTTGTAGAAGAACCAGCCGGCCAGCAGTGAGAAGATCGTCAGGACCGCGTAGGCGATGGGCGAGCTGAAGTAGAGCCGGAGCTCCTTCTTGAAGACGGCCCAGGCCTTCATCCGTCCACTCCCTTGGCCACCCCTTCGGTCGCGGCAGCCTCGGCCAGCGAGGCGTCGTCGGCCATCGCCTCGTCGTGCTCCTCGCCGGCCACCACCCGGATGAACATGTCCTCGAGCGAGAGCCCGAGGGCCCGCAGCTCGAGGAGCGCCCAGCGCTGTTGCGCGGCCAGCTGGGCGACGTCCCGCCGCACGTCGTGCGCTCGATCCGTCTCCAGGACGAAGGTGCCGGTCTCGCCGGCGACGCCCCGGCTCTCCACGCGCTGGACGCCGCGCAAGGCCCGGAGCGACTGGCCGACCAGCTCGGGCGGCCCTTCGATCTGGACCTGAACGCGGGCCACGGGGGACAGCTCCTGCATCAGGCGATCGAGCGGCCCGGACGCGACGATCCGGCCGCGATTGATGATCACGACGCCCTCGCAGACCATCGAGACCTCGGGCAGGATGTGCGTCGACAGGATGACGGTGTGCGCGCCGGCCAGAGACTTGATGAGCTGGCGGATCCCCACGATCTGCTTGGGATCCAGGCCGATGGTCGGCTCGTCGAGGATGAGCACCTCCGGATCGCCGATCAGCGCCTGGGCCAGCCCGACGCGCTGCCGGTACCCCTTCGACAGCCGCGCGATCAGCCGGTCGCGCACGTCGGGGATCTGGCAGCGCTCCAGCACCTCGCCGACCCGGCGCCGCCGCTCGCTCCGCCCGACGCCCTTGATGTCGGCGACGAAGTCGAGGTAGGCGGCCACGGTCATGTCCCCGTAGAGCGGCACGTTCTCGGGGAGATAGCCGATCCGGCGCCGGACCTCGAGGGATTGCTCGAACACGTCGTAGCCGGCCACGCGGGCGGTCCCGCTCGAGGCCGGCATGAAGCAGGACAGGATCCGCATGGTCGTCGTCTTGCCGGCGCCGTTGGGGCCGAGAAAGCCGACGATCTGGCCCTTCTCCACGGTGAAGGACACGTCCTGGACGGCCGGAACCGGCCCGTAGTACTTCGTCAGGCGATCGACCTCGATCATCGCTCCTCGCTCCGCTCCCGTGGAGATGCGCGCTGGGTTATCCGGAGAATCGGGGCGCGGTCGCGGCGCCCTGGCTGCTCACGGGACGCTGCGATCCAGTGACGGAGTATACCATGACGAATTGGGGGCGATTGGGGGGCCGATCGGGGCGCATTCCGGCGTACTCGGACGCTCAGACGAGCCCGGTTATTCGCCCCTCCGCGTCGACGTCGATCCGCTCGGCGTTGGGCACCCGGGGCAGCCCGGGCATGGTCAGGATCTCCCCGGTGATCGGGACCAGGAAGCCGGCGCCGGCCGAGATCCGCACCTCGTTCACCGTGACCGTGAAGTCCCGCGGCCGGCCGAGGAGCGTCGGGTCGTCGGAGAGCGACCGCTGCGTCTTGGCCATGCAGATCGGCAGGCCGCCGTACCCGAGGGCTTCCGCCTGGGCGATCTGCCCCTCCGCCCGCTTGGTGTAGGCGATCCGCTCCGCCCCGTACATCCGCGTCGCGATCGTGTGGATCTTCGTCTTGACGGGCGCCCCCCAGTCGTACAGCGGCCGGAACCGGGCCGGCTCGCGCGCGAGGAGCTCGGCCAGGGCCGTCGCGAGCGCCTCGCCGCCCGTCCCGCCCTCGCCGAAGACGTTGGCGGGCACGGCGCGGACGTCGAGCGCGGCGCAGTGCTCGACGATCGCGTGGAGCTCGGCGTCCGTGTCCGAGGGGAAGCGGTTCAGCGCCACGACCATCGGGACGCCGAAGAGCCGGATGTTATCCACGTGCTGCTCGAGGTTGGCCATGCCGCGCTTGATGGCGGGCAGGTCCTCGCGGTCCACGGCGCTCATCGGAACCCCGCCGTGGTACTTGAGCGCGCGCGCGGTCGCGACCAGCACGACCGCATCGGGCCGGATCCCCGCATAGCCGCACTTGATGTCGAAGAACTTCTCGGCGCCCAGGTCGAACCCGAACCCCGCCTCGGTGACGCAGATCTCCCCGAGCTTGAGCGCGAGCTTCGTCGCGATGACGGAGTTGCAGCCGTGGGCGATGTTGGCGAACGGCCCCCCGTGCACGAGCGCCGGGGTGCCCTCGAGCGTCTGGACCAGGTTCGGATGGATGGCGTCCTTGAGGAGCGCGGCCATCGCTCCGGTGACCTTGAGGTCCCCGGCGAGCACCGGCCGGCCGTCGAAGGTGAACGCCAGGAGGATCCGCCCGAGGCGCGTCTTGAGGTCCATCAGGTCCTCGGCGAGACAGAGCAGCGCCATCACCTCGGACGCGGCGGTGATGAGGAAGCCGTCCTCGCGCGGGTACCCCTGGAAGCGCCCCCCCAGGCCGAGCACGATCTCCCGGAGCGCGCGGTCGTTCATGTCCATCGCCCGGCGAAACAGGATCTGCCGCGGGTCGATGCGGAGCGCGTTGTCCTGGTAGAGGTGGTTGTCGAGGCTCGCGGCCAGGAGATTGTGCGCGCTCGCGACCGCGTGGATGTCGCCCGTGAAGTGCAGGTTGATCGATTCCGCCGGCAGCACCTGCGCGCGGCCGCCCCCGGTGCCCCCGCCCTTGATCCCGAGGCACGGGCCGATGGACGGCTCGCGGAGCGCCACGACCGCCCGGCGCCCGATGCGCCAGAGCGCCTGCCCCAGCCCGATCGTGACCGTCGTCTTCCCGTCGCCCGGCGGGGTCGGGGTGATGGAGGAGACCACCACGAGCTTGCCCGACGGGGCGTCCCGCCGCGCGGCCAGGGCCCCCACCGAGACCTTCGCGACCTCGCGTCCGTACGGGAGAACCTCCTCGGCGGCGAGGCCGACGCTCGCGGCGACCTCGGCGATCGGGCGCGGACGAGACGGGGTCACACTGGGCACGGTGTCCTCCTGCGACGTGGCGGTCGGGTCAGGTCCGGCGGCCGAGGACGGTCGAGGTCACGGCGGGGGACCGGCCTCCGGGCCAAGCAGCGGCTCGAGCCAGTCGGGGATGGCCATCATGCGCTGAGTCTCCGGGTTCCAGCAGGCGTGGCGGGTCTCCCCCGTCGCGACGGGCTCGCCCGTCTCGCCCTGCCGGATGTCGTAGCGGAAGACGAACGACGCCCGCTTCTTCTCGCTGATCCAGCACCGGACCCGGAGGAGGTCGTCGAGCCGGGCCGGCTTGACGTAGCGCACCGACGCTTCCACCACCGGCATGTGGACCTTCCGGTCCACCGCCGACATCGGAAACCCGTGCTGCCGGAGGAACTCCACCCGGCCGACCTCGAAGTAGGTGAGGTAGTTCCCGTAGTAGACGACGCCCATCGTGTCGGTCTCGGCGTACCGCACCCGGATCAGCGTTTCCGAGACCACGACACCGCGCCGCCTCCCCTCCCGCCGTCCTAGAGGTACTGGCCGTAGCGGATCTTGACGACGAGGTCCCGGACGCGGCGAGAGTCGTCGGCCGCGGCCAGGAGGTCCGCGGTGCGGACGAGCCCGGGCTCGTGCCCGGCGCCCGCCTCGTGGACCTTGGCCTCGAGCGCGCGGCGCATGACCTCGGCGACCTCGCCGCCGCTCATGCCGGCGAGCCGCGGTCCGAAGGCCTCCACGTCGATGGCCTCGAAGAGCGTCCGCTCGGCGAGCGTCTCCGCCCGCTTCCGCTGGATCTCGATGATCTCGCGCAGCGCCGCGGCGTCGGGGAGCGGCACCTCGATGAGGTGGTCCAGGCGCCCCGGGGCGATGAGCAAGGATCCGATTCCGTCCGGCCGGCTCGTGGAGGCGACCACGAGGAGCGTCGGGTAGGCCCGGAGCCCGTCGAGCAGCTCGCCGATGCCGATGAGGAGCGGCGCCGCCGCCTCGCGGGCCCGCTCCGGCGGCAGGATGTGCTCGAACGAGAGCGCCTCGGCGTCCTCGAAGTAGAGGACGCCCTTGCCCTCCGAGCCGGCGAGCTGGAAGACCTCCTTGATCACCTCGGCCGCCGCCGGGCCGACCCTGGACGTGAGGGTCGCCAGCCGGAGGTGGTAGAAGAGCGCGTCCGACAGGGTCGCCAGGGCCTTCGCGAGCAGCGTCTTGCCGTTGCCGGGGGGCCCGTAGATCAGCCCGCCCCGGGGCGGGCTGATGCCCCACCGCCGGTAGAGATCCGGCATCCTGAGCGCGTAGGAGAGCCCGCTGATCGCCGCCTTCGCCCCCTCCGCGCCGCCGATCATCGCGAAGGTCACCCCGGGCCGCGGAACGACCTCGACCCGCCCCCGGAGGTCGCCGAACTTCTGCTCGAGCTTGCCGATCAGGTCATCCAGACGACGCTGGACGGCCCACTCGGCGGCGGGCAGGGCCGGGCTCGCTCCCGGCGCGTTGGGCACGGGCGGTCAGAAGGTCGGCGTGGACCCGCCCTTGGGCGCGATCCGGTCCGCCTTGTCGAAGACCCGGTCCTCGACCAGGATCGGCACCCGCGCGCGGAGGGCCAGGGCGATGGCGTCCGAGGGACGGGAGTCGATCGTCAAGCGAGCCCCCGCCGCCTCCAGATGGAGCTGCGCGTAGAAGACATCGTCGCGGAGATCCGTCACCACGATGCGCTTGAGAGACGCGCGCAGGTCACCGAGGACGTTGAGGAAGAGGTCGTGGGTCAGCGGGCGCGGGGGCGTGACGCCCTGGAGCGCGATGGCGATCCCGTTCGCCTCGAACGGGCCGATGGCCATCGCGAGCGGCCGCCGGTCGCGCTTCCCCTGGAGGAGCACGACCGGCTGGCGCGTGGCGGGGTCCAGCACGACCCCCGTGACCTCGGCCTCCTGTGGGCTCGGTACCGGGCTGCCCGGCCGCGGCGGCTCCGTCGCGCCGAGGCTCAGAAGACCGAGCAGCGCCCCCATGGCCAGCGTTCTTGCCCGCGCTCTCCGCATGGCCCGTCCCTCCCCGCGACGCCCCGGCGGCGCCGTGCGCCGAGTATACCCCATCCGTTCCGGGACACTTGGCCGCGCGATCGGCCGCCTCGATCGCGCGGCACACCCTCGAAATCAGCGGTCCAGGCGGTACGCGAGGGCGCACGCGGCGGCGAGGACGACACTCAGCACGGCAAACATGGGGCCGTAGCCGAGCGCGTGGGCCAGGGCGCCGAACCCCGCCGCGCCGCCGGCCTGTCCCAGGAGGATGAACGCCATGAACACCCCGACGACGCGGCCGCGGCGATCCGGCGGCGTCACGTCCACCACGAGCGCCGTGAGCGCGGGGTAGAGCAATCCGTGCGCCGCGCCGGCGAGGAAGCCCGCCAGGGCGAGGAGCGGCCCGGCCGGCAGCCCCAGGGCCCGCGTGACGAGACCGAGGCTCGCGAGCAGAAGGGTGGCGCCGGCCTGGAGCGCCATCGCCGGGATGATCACGGCGCGCCGGCCCACGGCGTCGGCGATCCCGCCGGCCGTCGCCCGCATGAGGAGCGCCGAGGCCGAGTAGGCGACCGCGAAGAGGCCGACCCAGCGGACCCCGAGGTCCACCGCGTAGGTCGGGAAGAAGGTGAACATCACGCCCTGCCCGAGACCGAAGGCCGCACCGAGCGCCATCGGCAGTCGCGGCGCCCCGAGGATTCCGTGCACGAGACCCGCCAGGCCCTCGCCTGCGACCGCGCCCGAGGGGGGTCGCGGAACGCGGAGCCGCGCCGAGATCGCGGCGGCCAGGAGCGGAAGGACCGCCGCGCCGAGGAAGAGCCCGCGGAACCCGGCGGCCTGCGTCAGGAGCTCGCCGACGGCCGGCCCCACGGCTCCCGACAGGATCCCCGAGATCCCGAAGATCCCGAGGGCCTGGCTCCGCCGGTCCGGCGGGGCCAGGTCCACCACGACCGCGAAGTTCGCGATGAAGAACACGGAGAAGGCGGCGCCCTGGAGGGCGCGCAGCAAGGGAAACCACCGGAGGGCATCGGGGAGCGCCGCGAACGCGAGGGCCACGAGCGCGGTCAGGATCGCCCCGCTCACGAGGTACGCCCGGCGGCCGCCGCGGTCGACCCACGCGCCCATGAGCGGCTGGACGACGATCGCCGTCAGGCTGTAGCACCCCATGATGAGCCCCAGCTGGCTGTCCGTCGCGCCGAGCTCGCGAAGATGGAGCGGCAGGAGCACGAAGGCCGCGAGCCCGGTGAAGAAGAGGAAGTTGGCCGCCGCGGCGATCAGGAACGGCGGTGTCAGGATCGCGGAGGCGGCCATCGTAGAGGGCGGTGCCGTCGCCCGTCCGGTTACCGGCTAGAGGAAGACGGGCACGCGCTCGCGGCTCTTGACGGCGAGGAGCCCTCGCGTCGTCAGGCGGAGCGCCGGGATCGCCGAGAAGGTGAGCGTCTGCAAGGTGAGGAGCGGGTGGGCCAGCCCGCAGCCGAGCGCGCGGAGCGCGGTGACGATCCCGTCGAGCCCGCGACCCACCTCCACCACGGGCGCCGGCGAGGCGACGCCGCCCAGAGGGAGCGGCACCTCCGCGCGCACGATGCCCTGGCCGTCGACGACGACGAAGCCGCCCCGGAGCTCCACCGCCCGGCGGCCGGCGGCCGCGAGCGCGTCCCGCGAGGCGCCGAGCAGCACCAGGTCGGCGGTGTCGAACGACAGGGTCGACGCGACAGCGCCCTCGCGAAGGCCGAACCCCTGCACGACCCCCAGCCCGCGCTCGCGTCCCGTCCGCCGGTCGCAGACCGCCGCGAGCAAGAGGTCCGACGCCGGATCGGCGACGACGGCGCCGTCGCGGATCGGGAGGGTCGCCTCCGCCTCGGCGGTCACGATGTCTCCGGCGATCCGGATCACGCGGACGCGGGCCTCCGATCCCGGCGCGGCCAGGCGGAGCGACGCCGGGTCGAGCGGGCCCGGCCGGGGGCCGTCGTAGAGCCCCGCGGGCAGGGGCACCGCCGGGCACGGGACGAGGCAGCGCCCCTCGCGGGCGACGACCCGCCCGCGCGCCACAACCACCTCCGGCCGCACCGTCCGGAGATCGGGCAGCAGGAGGAAGTCCGCCCAGCGCCCGGGGGCGATGCCGCCGAGCACGCCGTCGAGGCCGAAGTGCTCCGCCGGGTTGAGGCTCGCCATCTGGTACGCCGTCACCGGCGGGAGTCCCAGGTCGATCGCCCGCTGCACGATGCCGTCCATGTAGCCGCGCGCGACGAGATCAGGCGGCCAGATCCCGTCGGAGGCCAGGCTCGCCCGGCGGAGCGACACGCCGGCGTGACGGACCTCCAGCACCGCCTGGAGGTCGCGCCGGACCGAGCCCTCGCGGATCAGGACGTGCATGCCGAGCCGGAGCCGCTCGAGCGCCTCCGCCGCGGTGATCGGCTCGTGGCAGGAGCCCACGCCGGCGGCGGCGCAGGCCACGAGCCGGGACCCTCGGGCGCCGGCCGTGTGGCCCTCGACCGTCTTGCCGAGGGCCTCGGCCCGGCTGATCAGCGAGAGCAGCCGCTCGGGCTCCGGGAGCAGCCGGTGCCAGTAGATCTCGCCCAGGCCGAGCACCCGCGGGTCCTCCAGGAGCGCCGTCATCGCAGCCTCGTTGGGCGCCGGCTGACCGGGCTCGTCCTCCACCGAGAGGTAGGAGATGACCGGCGCGGTCGCGTAGGCGTGGATTGGCTGGGCCGCGAGCGTGTCGAGGAACCAGCGGGCACCGCCCGCGCCGAGGGCGGAGCTGACCTGGGCCATCTCCGTGACGAACGCGGTGAGGCCCCGGGGAATCGCCTCCCGGAGGAGCTCCGGCAGCGCGACGAAGACGTCCAGATGCGTGTGCCCGTCGAGGAATCCCGGAACGAGCACTTTCCCGCGAGCGTCCAGGCCGAGGGTGGCCGGACCGGCCAGCGCGGCGAGGTCTTCGCCGACCGCCGCCACGCGACCGGCGGCGACGGCCACGTCCCAGCGCACGACCTCGCCCGTGTAGACGTTGACGACGTCGCCCCCGGTCACGAGCAGATCCGGAGGCGCGTGGCCAACCGCCACCTCGAGGAGGCGGCGGCGGACGTCGGCCCCCGTCATGCCGCGGCGCCGGGGGGCGTGACGAGGAGCGCCCAGCCGCGCCGGGCTGCCCAGGTGCGGAGGAACTCGGCGTAGGAAAGGAGCCGGTACGCGGTCGTTCCCGAGTGGAGGACCACCACCGCGGCCCGGTCGTCGTAGCCGAGCAGCACCGCGAAGTGCGGGACGGACACCGGTCCACGGCCAAGATCCTGGAAGACGATCAGGGGACGACCCTGGCGCAGCTCGGTCTTGACGCGCTCGAGCGTGCCCTCGAACGCCTGGGTGCGGAACCCGCGCCGCCGCGCCTCGAACTCGAGCTCCAGGTTCAGGACGCCACGCGCCGACGGCAGGTAGAGCGCGCGCCCGATCTCCTCCGCATCGGCGGCGGAGCCCCAGTATTGGAGGACCATGGCGAGCGCGGCGGGCCCGCACTGGTACGCCTCCTGGGCGATGAACGGGACCGTCGTGATGAGGTGCCCCTGTCCCGCCGCGACGTCGCCCCGCACGGCATCCAGCGTCACCGCGGTGCACCCGCTGCCGAGGAGGCCGGCCAAGAAGAGCGTCGTGACCGCGCGCGCTCCGGAATGTTGAAGCGGGCGGGGCATCGCGCCTACTATAGCACCCGGGTCCCATGGCTTCGGACGCGCCGGTGCACACCTGCTGGGTCTGCGGGGCGATCATGCGCGAGATCAAGTGCAAGATCATCTGCCCGCACTGCGGATACACGCGCGACTGCTCCGACCCCTGAGGGGGCGTCGCCCCTCGTGACGATCGACGCGGCGCTCCAGCAGGCGGCTGCCGGCGCCGCCCGCGGCGTCGTCACCTTCCCGGCCGAGCTCCACGGCTTCCCCGGTACCGCGCACGGCGGCGCGGTGGCCGCCGTCTTCCACCGGCTGGCACTCCCGCGCCCGCCGGTGGAGCTACGGGTGGAGCTCCTGCGGGGCGTCCCGACCGCGACGCCCCTCGGCCTTCGCACGGGCAGCAGTGGCGCCACCGCCCGGCTGACGCTCCACCAGGGCGACCGACCGCTCGCCGAGGCCTCGCTCCGCCGTGAGGGCGTGACGCCACCGGACGTCGCGCCCCTGCGGGCCCGGTGGGCGCTGGACCATCCCGAGCAGGACCAGGTGCCCGGCACCGCGACATGCCTCGCGTGCGGCTCGGCGAACCCGCTGGGGCTCGGCGTCCGGTTCTGGGTGACCGACCGGCTCGTCTGGCGCGAGTGCCTCCCGCCGGCGACCTACCGGACGCGCGAGGGCGCGCACCCGGCTCTGGCGCTCATCCTCCTGGACGAGCTCGGCTGGTGGCTGGGCGCCCTTGCTCAGCAGGAGTGCGGCGTCACGACCGACGTCCGGATCACCCTCTTCGAGACGCTCCCGTTCGCGCCGCTCCTGGTCCTGGGGGACCGCGCCGCGGTGAGCACCGACGAGGAGGACCCCCGGGGGCGCTACTGCCGGACGGCGGGCGCGCTTTTCGGCCCCGACGGCGCGCTACTGGCGACCGCGGAGGTTCGCTTCGCCGGGAGCCGGGCCTATACCCGCCGCCTGCTCGAGCCGTTCCTGGCCTCCACCCCCCCGGAGACCCTGGCCCGGTGGTTCCCGAGCGCCCGCCGGGACCCCGCGGACTGAGCGTTCCGGCCGATTCCGCTTGCAAAGTCTCGCATTCGTGGCGAAAATGCACGGCGAGGCGACGGGGAGCGTGAAGAACATCATCGTGTACAGCCGTGAGCTAAAGGCGCAGAACCTTTATCCAAGACGCATCATTTCCCCTCCCGCTCCCAACAAGTGCTGCCCCGGCCGCATGGAGGTCCTCGGCCGGCCCCGGCTGGACGAGCATCAGCGCCGTTTCACTTACAAGCGATGCAAGGTTTGCGGCTTTGCGCTCCGGCATTTCCTGGACCCCGTGGGCACGGTCCTGACCCCGGCTCCGCACGATCCGAAGTCTCGCAAGCCCTTGCCGGGAAAGGACAATCGGCAGATCGGTCCCGTGCCGGCGCCGGACCGAGCGCCGCAAGTGGCGGGGCGGAAGTCCGCGCCCAGCCGTCATGTGCCCCCGTCAGCCCCGTCCCGGCGGCCCCACCCGGTCGAGGTCAGTCGGAAGAGCGCAGGGCGGCGGCGGCGTTAGGGCCGCGGCCCTTGGGGTCGCCCGGTTGTCCCCTCCCTCCGGTTCAAACCTTGAAGCTCAGCTTTGAGCTCAGTTGGAGTGATCGCGCATGGACAAGGCTGTCGAGTGGCCCCTTTGGTCCGCCGATCAGATCGCCGAGGCGCTTCCCGAGCTAGTCGCCCTCGTCGAGACCCGGCTCCTTGACCTCCCCGTCGAGCATCGCGAGAAGAACCAGGGTGCGGTCGAGACCCTGAAGGCGGACCCACCCGGACCCGCCCAGATCCGCGACGGCTCCCGAGGCCGCGACCTCACGACGCTCGGCTTCGCGCTCGACGTCCTCGGGCGGCGAGCGGCCCGGGAGGGAGACCTCGGGGAGGCGCTGCGCCTCTTCCAGGGCGCGCACGAGCTGTTCCGGCGAGCCAGCCCGCTCATGCGCGCGACCCGCCCGATGCGCCAGACCCTCGGCAACGCCGTCCGTGCCCTCGTCGTCGACCAGGTCGCCCGGTGCCGCCAGGACAACGCCGATGTGCGCGCGGTCCGGACCACTCTCGCCGCGTTCGTCGGCTCCGCGTGGGGCGCGATGCCCGCCCAGATCGCGCTCGCGGTCGACGAGATGATCCTGCTCGAGCTGGAGCGCGCGCGGCTCGCGGCCGAGAGTGATCCCGAGGCGCGTGACCGCCTGGTCCGGGTCCACGTCGAGGCCGTCCTCGAGCTGGAGGTGCCCACGCGGCTCGAGCGCATCCGGCGCGACTGGGAGGACATCGGCGAGCGGGTGGATCCCGCGGCCGTCCGGCGCGCCCACCGCGCCGTCCGCCGGGCCGAGCCCCTGTCGGCGCTCGTCCCGCCCGCCATCTGGGAGGAGATCCGCCAGGCGATCGAGCGCGGCGACGCCGACGCCCTCGGCCAGGCGCTGGCCGACGTGCGGGACGAGCTGGAGATGAACCTCCGGCTCCGGCTCGACGCCAAGCCGGAGCACCGGGAGCCCGTGTCCGAGCTCCGCGTCGTGGGCGCCCCCGACCCCGCCTTCCTCCAGGCCCGGGAGCTCCTCCTCCGGCGCGACCCCCGGGCGCTCGACGAATTCGGCGACCTCCACTACCGCCGCAGCACGAACACGATCGCCAAGGAGTGGTACGCCCACGCGCTCACGGTGTTCGGGCAGAGCACGGACATCCACGACGTCATCGAGCTGCTCGAGGCCGCCATCGCGTCCGACCGCTTTCACGAGCATCGCGGGTGGACCGCGCGCTGGAACCTGGCCTGCGCCCTCCGGCGCCTGCCGTCGCGCGCCGACGAGGCGCTCGACGTGCTCCTCCCGGTGCTCGAGCTGGACGCGCACCCGGCAGAGGCGTTCGAGCTCTGCCTCCTCTGGGCGATCGAGCAGAATCGCCAGGACGTGCTCGCTGCGCTCTGTCTCCGGGCGCGGCACTACGAGGCGCACCTCCTGGGGGCGCTCCAGGACGCGGAGGCGCCCGCGACCGGCGGCGGGGCCGCGCGGTTCCGGGACCACTTCCGCCGGATCAACCGGATCCTCCGGGACCCGGACCGGGTCTTCCCGGACCCCCGAGAGCGCCTGCTCTTCGAGGAGCTCGACCAGCTGACCCGCGAGTTCATCGAGACCTCCCTCGTCGCGGCTGGCGTGGAGTGGTTCCGGCAGCGGGCCGCCGCCGGTCCCGAGGCGGGCGTGTTCAAGAACTGGGAGTGCGCGGCCGCGCTCAACGAGGAGGCGGGCGACCTGGCGGCCAGCTGGCGCTGCCGGCTCCACAGCTGGCGCGTGACCCAGAACCGGCGGAACGTCGACCCGCGGAAGAAGGCCCAGCTCTTGCGCACGGTCCTCGGCTGGGCGCAGCGTCACGGGTTCCGCGAGGAGGGGCTCCGGGTGCTCCGGCAGAGCTGGTCCGCGACGAGCTTCTCGGAGACCGACGCCGAGCTGTGGGCCGAGCGGCTCGGCGCGTCCCTGGCCGGGGCCGGCGATCCGAGCGCCCCCGGCGAGGCCGAGGCGCCGGCGGGCGGCGCCGAGCCGGCGGCCGCGACGCGGCCGCAAGGCACGCCGAGCGGCCTCCGGCCGCGTGGGCCCGCGCCGGGCCGCCCGGCCCTGGCCCTCATGCTGGACTGGGAAAACGTGAAGGTGAGCCTCGCCCGCCACCTCGACGAGCTTCCCCAGGCGGGCGCGCCGGCGCTGCGCGGGCGCCTGGCCGGCGTGGAGCTGGCCTCACGGCTCCTCGACGCCGCCTGGCGGCACGGCGTCCCCCGTCAGCGGTGGGCCGTCGCCGACTGGGATCGTGACTTCTTCGAGGGCGACCAGAAGGCGGTTCGGAACGCGCGCTTCTCGACCGACATCGCCGATCGCGACAAGGCCAACGCCTCCGATCACGTGCTACGGGAGAAGATCCACCTGGTCCTGCGCGAGCATCCCGAGATCGGCGTCTACGTGATCGGGACCGGCGACGGCGACTTCCACGAGGTCGTCAAGACCCTGCAGGCCCAGGGAAAGCAGGTCATCCTGTGGACCACGCGGCGCTCGGTAAGCGAGAGCTACGGCGGCGGCCTCCGGGGGCCCGATCGGATTCGCATCGAGTGGCTGGAGGACCTCGTCTTCGGCGTGCCGGCGGCCGCCGGCGCGCGCTGAGTCCGCGGGCCAGCGAGGCGCCAGTCAGGCGGAGGCGCGGAACCGGCGGAGGATCGCCTCGAGCTCCTCGCCCGCGCGGTGGCGGTCGAGCATCACCGACTCGTGACGCTGCCGCATCTCGGCGAGCTCTCGCCCGAGATGCTCGCGCTCCCGCGTGAGGGTCTGGTGGCTCGACTGGAGGGTCGCCAGCGCCCTCTGCATCTCTTCGCGCTGCTGCCCGAGCCGATCGTGCTCCCGGGTCAGGGCGTCGTGGCCCGTCCGGAGCGCCGACAGCGCCCCGCGCGTCTCATCGTGCTCCTGGCCGAGCCGCTCGTGCGCCGCGCGCAGCTCGCCGAGCTCCCACGCGAGACGGTCCGCGGTCTGGCGGTACTCGTCGTGCTCCCGGGCGAGGGCCTCGACGTTGGACACGAAGCCGTCCCAGTCGAGCACGATCTGGCGGACCGCCTCGACGACCGATCGCAGCTCGCCGAACTTCACCTCGGCCATCCCACGTCCCTCCCTGCCCCGGGCCGGCCCCGGGGGACCACACGATAGCCCAATGCCTCGCCCGGTCGCAAGCCTGAGACACCCCAAACACGTGGAGAGGGGCGGACCCGGCTGGGGGGCCTCCAGGCGTTCGAGCCTTGGGCCTGGCCCGTAGACCCTTGACGCCGCAGGCCAACCCGCCTACCGTCTGCGGAATGGACCGCCCCCACCGTGTCGCACGTCGGGTCCCGCTGGCCTGGCCGGTCGTGCTCGTCCTCGTTCTCGCGATCGGCGTCAGCCCCGGCGTCCCGGGCGCCTCTGGCTTCGAGAGTCACGGACGCGTCACCGGCGTGGACCGGGGACGGAACACCGTGACGCTCGAGCACACGGGGATCCCCGGCCTCTTGCCTGCCGCCCGGTCCGAGTTCCCCGTCGCGGAGGTGAGCCTGATCCGGAGCGTGCGCACCGGCGATCGCGTGCGGTTCACCCTCGCGGCGCCGGACGAGACCCACGGGTTGCTCACCATTGCCAGCCTCGCGCCGGAGGCGTCGGTCAGCGGCGGGTGGCTCGACCGGCTCGTGCCGATCGTGACCGTGGCGCTGCTCCTCCTGGCGCTCGGCGCGGTCATCGCCGTCGGCGTCGTGCTCTGGCGGACCACGCAGAGCCTCCACCGCCGCGTGATCGAGCTCGACCACGAGATGGGCACCCTCCAGGGTCTCGTCACCGACACCCAGGACGGCGTCCGGCAGATGGCGCGGGCGCTCGAGGACACCGCCGCGACGCTTCGTGTCGGCTACCTGCGAGACCTGCGCCGGCGGATGAGTGGCGCGCCGCCCTCGAGTGCCGCCGGATCGGCAGGCGCCCTCCCCGCTGGCGAGCCCGGCAGCACGCTGGTCGTCGTCCAGCGCGGACGGGGCGAGCTCTATCGGGCCGTGGAGAGCGGCACGGTGGGACCGGGCTGCTCGGTGATCTGGGACCGGCGCCGGACCGAGCGCCGGATGGGCGCACGCCGGCCGCCCAGCCCCGAGCGGCCGCCCAACCCCGAGCGGCGCCGGACCGAGCGCCGGGCGGCGCCGCCTGAGACCTGGACGAGTCTCGGGTTCCAGCTCATCCCCGGCAGGACGGTGGAGGCCCCACGCGGGGTGCGCCCGCTTCGACCCGCGAGCGGCGAGCGCGGCGCGCCGCGCTGATCCTCGGGCGTCTCGCCCTTCAGCCCCGCGGCCGCCCGACGTCGCGCAGCGCCGCGCACGCCCCCAGCCCCGCGATTGCCCCGGCGATCCACCAGATCGCCTCGTAGCCGACCCGGGTGGCGCAGAGCCCGAGCAGGATCGCGCCCCCCGAGATCCCGAGCTCCCAGGCGGTATAGAGGGTGCCCATCGCGCGGCCGCGCTCCGCGGGCGGCGCGCGGTCGATCGTCATCGCGAGCAACGCCGGCTGCCCGGCTCCGAAGCCGACCCCGTAGAGCGCCGCCGCCAGCAGGAACAGTCCCTGCGAATCGGCCAGCCCGAGGAGCACGAGGCTCGCCCCGGCGACACCCAGCGCCGGCGCGATCACGGCCCGGCGCCCCAGGTGGTCCGAGAGCCGCCCCGCGCCGGAGCGCACCAGGAGGCTCGCCACGGCGAACACCGTGAAGAAGAGCCCCGGGTTCCCCAGCTGGCGTCGCTCCGCGAAGAGCGGCAGAAACGAGGCCAGGCCGCCGTAGGAAACATAGAGAGCCAGGACGAGTCCCGACGGGTATAGCGCCGCCGGGCTGAACCAGCGTCGCCCGAACCGCGCGAGCATCCCACCCTCGGTCGGGCCGGGCTCGGCCGGCGGCGGCGGCGCGCGCGCGACGATCGGCCGCGTCTCCGGCAGCGCCAACGCCAGGGCGAGCGCCACCCCCTCGATCGCCGCGGCCACGAGGAACGTCGTCGTGAAGCCGCGGCCGCGGACCAGCTCGCCCCCGACGTACGGCCCCACGGCGAGCGCCAGGGCCGAGGCCAGCCCGAAGAGCCCCATGGCCGCCCCGCGCCGGTCGGAGGGCGTGAGGTCGGTGGCGATCACGGTCGCCGCCGTGGGCCCGAACCCCATGCCCACCCCGTGGAAGACCCGCAGGAGGACCAGGGCCGGGACCGTGCCGGCCGCCGCGTAGCCGAGCGGCGCCAGCGCGAAGATCACGGTGCCCAGGAGGACGAAGGGCCGCCGCCCGATCCGGTCGGCCAGCTCGCCCGCGAGCGGCCGCGGCACCATCGCGGCCAGGGCGAAGGACCCCATGATGAGCCCCACGTGCGCCTCGCGCGCGCCGAGGTGGACCGCGTAGAGCGGCATGACCGGCAGCAGCAACTGGAAGCCGAGGTAAAAGAGAAACGTCGCGAGCCAGAGGACGACGAACGGACGCGGCACGCCGGGCGCGACGGCGGCGGGTCAGCGGCCGAGGAGCGCCCGAGCCCGGGCGAGGACGTGCTCCACCGTGAACCCGAGCTCGCGCAGGACGACCTCCCCCGGCGCCGACGCGCCGAACCGGTCGAGCCCGATGACGGCGCCGGCGGACCCGACCCAGCGCTCCCACCCGAAC
Organism: uncultured Candidatus Rokubacteria bacterium; assembly: GCA_963812945.1. Taxonomy (GTDB): domain Bacteria; phylum Methylomirabilota; class Methylomirabilia; order Rokubacteriales; family DASRDR01; genus DASRDR01. The sequence continues at coordinate 3,819,367 of CAWEXD010000008.1, forward strand.
GTCGCGCCCGCCTCGACCGCCAGCCGCCGTGGCACGGCACGGGGAAGCACGGCCTCCCGGTACTCGGCCGGCTCGGCGAGGAACAGCTCCCACGACGGCATGCTGACCACGCGCGCGCGGACCCCATCCTTGCCGAGCGCGGCCTGCGCGGCCAGGGCCAGGTGGACCTCCGAGCCCGTGCCGATCAGGAGCAATTCCGGGGGCCCGCCCGGCGCGTCCGCGAGGACGTACGCGCCGCGGCGCACGCCCTCGGCGGACGCGTGGACGGCCCGGTCGAGGACCGGCACCTTCTGGCGCGTGAGGACGAGGGCGGTCGGGCCGTGACGGCGCGCCAGCGCGACTTGCCAGGCCACCACGGTCTCGGTGGCGTCGGCGGGCCGGAGCACGACGAGGTTCGGCATCGCGCGGAGCGACGCCAGGTGCTCGACGGGCTGATGCGTCGGCCCGTCCTCGCCGAGCGCGATCGAGTCGTGCGTCCACACGTACACGACGGGCAGCTCCGAGAGCGCGGCCAGCCGCACGGCCGGGCGCATGTAGTCCGAGAAGACGAAGAAGGTGCCGCAGAACACGAGGAGCCCGCCGTGATAGGCAATGCCGTTCGCGATCGAGCCCATCGCGTGCTCGCGCACGCCGAAGTGGAGGTGCCGTCCCCCGGCCGTGTCGCGCAGGAACGAGCCCGCGCTCTTGACGAGAGTCTTGGTCGACGGCGCGAGGTCGGCGTCGCCGCCCACCAGATGCGGGAGGCGCGGCGAGACGGCCGCGAGCACGGCCCCGCTGGCGTCGCGCGTCGCCTGGGGCGTCTCCGGCGGGAACTGCGGGAGATCCTGGTCCCAGCCCGGCGAGAGCCTCCGGGCTTGCCCGTCGTCCCACTGGGCCCCGAGATCCGGGAAGGCGCGGCGCCAGGCCTCGAGTCGGGCTTGCCAGGCGCTCTGGGCGCGCGCCCCGCGATCACGGGCCTCGCGGAATCGGGCCAGGGCCGGCTCCGGCAGGAGGAACGCGGGCTCGAGCGGCCAGCCGAGGGCCTGCTTCGCACCCTGAAGCTCCGCCTCGCCGAGCGGCTCGCCGTGGGCCTCGTGCGTCCCGGCCTTCTTGGGCGCCCCGTAGCCGATCACGGTCCGCACGGCGATCAGCGACGGACGCTCCGTCTCCGCCTGGGCGTCACGGAGGGCCTTGTCGATCGCGTCGAGGTCGTTCCCGTCGGGGACGGCCTGCGTGTGCCAGCCGAGCGCCTCGAACCGCCGGGGGACGTCCTCCGAGAACGAGAGCGCGGCCTTCCCGGCGAGCGACACCTGATTGTCGTCGTAGAGCGCGATCAGCTTCCCGAGCCCGAGATGGCCGGCCAGCGACACGGCCTCCGCGGCCACGCCTTCCATGAGGTCGCCGTCGGAGCAGATCACGTACGTCCGATGATCGACGACGGTGTGACCCGGACGGTTGAACCGGTGAGCCAGGTGGCGCTCGGCGGCCGCCATGCCGACGGCGTTCGCCACGCCCTGGCCGAGCGGCCCCGTCGTCGCCTCCACGCCCGGCGTCACTCCGAACTCGGGGTGCCCCGGGGTGCGCGAGCCCCACTGGCGGAACCGCTGGATCTCCTCGAGCGGGAGGTCGTAGCCCGCGAGGAACAGGAGGGCGTAGAGGAGCATCGACCCGTGGCCGGCCGACAGGACGAACCGGTCGCGGTCGGGCCACGTCGGGTCGGCGGGGTTGTGCGCGAGGAAGCGCGTCCAGAGCACGGTCGCCATGGCCGCGGCGCCCATCGGCAGCCCCGGGTGTCCCGACTTCGCCCGCTGGACCGCGTCGGCCGCCAGGAAGCGGAGCGTGTTCACGCAGAGCTGATCGAGGTCCCGACCCGTCATGACGGCCTTCTCCTCTCGCCCGGACCGTGGGGAACCAGGAGGTCGTAGAGCGCCCGGTGCCGGGCGAGGCCGGCCCGGTAGCGCGCGTGACGCGCCGGGTCCGGCTCGACCACCGGTCCCATGCCCGCCGGCACGGCCTCGAGCGCGGGGATGAGCCCGAGCGCCTCGCTCGCGAGGAGCGCCGCCCCGCGGCTCGAGCCTTCGGCCTCGGTGGACGGCGTGAGCGGTACCCCGAGCACGTCGGCCATGATCCCGGTCCACGCGGGAGAGGCCGAGAGGGCGCCGCCCGTCGCGACGATCTCGCGGAGGTCGGGACAGCTTTCCCGGAGCCGCTCGTGGATCATCGCGAACCGGTAGGCCACCGTCTCGAGGCCGGCCCGCAGGATGGCCGTCGGCGAGGTGGCGAGCGACAGGCCCACGATGGCGGCCCGCGCGCTGGCCACCCAGCCGAGGCTCCGCTCGCCCGCGAGGAACGGGAGGACGGTGAGCCCGTGGGCGTCCGGCTCCATCGCCGCGATCGCTGCCTCCCGCTCCTCGGGCGGGGGCAGGCTGAGGGTCTCCGTGAGCCAGGCGTAGAGACTCCCGCCGTTCGCGAGCGACCCGCCGAGGAGCAGGCGCCGGCCGTCGACCCGATAGCACCAGAGGCCCTCGGGGATCGTCACCGACTCGGCCGTGAGGCAGACGCGCATCGCCCCGGACGTGCCGACCATCAGCGCGGCCCGCGTCGGCGTCGTGCAGCCGGCGCCCACGTTCGAGCAGGCCCCGTCTCCCAGCGCCGGGAGCCAGGGCACGTGGGCCAGCGCCGGCCAGCGCCGGGCGAACTCGGGTCTCAGGCCGCGGAACGGCCGGTCGAGGTCGACGATCGGCCCGAGGCGCTCCGGGTCGAGCTCGAGCGCCTCGAGGATGGTGGCGTCCCAGCGGCGCGCCGACTGGTCGAAGAGGCCGGTCCCGGACGCCATCGACACGCTCGTCCGGAGCTCGCCGAAGAGGCGGAGCCCGAGGTACTCCCCGAAGGACATGAAGCGGCGCACCGCCCGATACACGTCGGGGGCCTGGTCACGGAGCCACCAGAGCCGCGCCGGCAGATACGAAGTGTGGAGCCGGCAGCCGGCCCGGGCGTGGTACGCCTTCTCGTCGACCCGGGCGCGCAGCGCCTCGACCGCCCCGGCGCTCCGGGTGTCGGCCCACGAGTAGACGGGCGTCAGCGTCCGGTCGTCCGCGCCGACTCCGAGCAGCGTGTGCCAGAACGTGCTCGTCGCGACGGCGGCGACGGACGCCGCGCGCGGTCCCAGCGCCGCGACGAGGCCATCCAGCATCTCGGCGGACAGCGCGACGAGCCGGTCGGCGTCGATCACGACGCCCCCATCGGGCGTCGTCTCGGGCTCGTACGCCTGCTGGCACTCGAGCCCGAGCCCCCGGCCCTCGGCGTCGAACGCGAGCGCCCGCACGGAGGAGGAACCGACGTCGAGCGCCACGACGACGGGAGTCACGGGGCCCACGGGGCTCATGGTAGCAGAGCGCGCCGGGCGCCCGCCTCGGCCCGCCTCGCGCCCCGTTACAATGAGTGCGTGGACTTCCAGGCGCTGGTCCAGGCGCTCGGCGACGCGGTCATCGTCGCCGACCCCGAGGGGCGGATCCAGCTCTGGCCACCCGCCGCCGAGCGGATCTTCGGCTACAGCGCGGCGGAGGCGATGGGCCGCTCGCTCGACCTCATCATCCCCGAGCGCTTCCGCGCCCGGCACTGGGGCGGATACCAGGAGGTCATGCGGACCGGCGTAACCCGGTACGGCGCGGACGTCCTGCGCGTCCCCGCCGTCCGCAAGGACGGCCAGTCGATCTCGATCGCCTTCACCGTGGCGCTCCTCACGAACGGCGACGGCCGGGTCACCGGCATCGCCGCCATGGTGCGCGACGAGACGGCGCGCTGGGCCGAGGAGCAGGCGCGCCGGAAGCGCCTCGCCGAGCTCGAGCGAGGGGCCCGGCCCGCCTGACCCCGGGGATCCCGTGGAGTTCGTCGACATTCCGGCGGGCTGGTTCTGGATGGGCTGGGAGGACGGCCGGCCCGACGCGCGCCCCCGCCATCGCGTGTGGGTGGACGCCTTCGCGATCGCGCGCGGCCCGGTCACGACAGCCGAGTACCGCGCCTACGTGGAGACCACCGGCGCGCCGCCGCCGCCGAGTCTCGTGGACCCGCGCTTCGGCGATCCGCGCCAGCCGGTCGTCGGCGTGAGCTGGCACCAGGCGGTGGCCTTCTGCGAGTGGCTCGGCCGCGAGACCGGACATCCCCACCGGCTTCCCACCGAAGCCGAGTGGGAGCGGGCCGCGCGCGGCGGCCTGGACGGCGCTCGCTACGCGTGGGGGGACGAGCCGCCCGCACGCTGGTTCGGCCGCGTGGACGGCGCCCTCCCTGCGCCGCCCCTCCTGGGCGCCGGCCCCACGAACGGGTTCGGGCTCATGGACCTCGGCGGCGCGGTCCACGAATGGTGCCTCGACTGGTACGCCGAGGACGCGTACGCGCAGGCGCCGGAGCGCAACCCGACCGGGCCCGCGGCCGGCACCCGGCGCGTCTCCCGTGGGGGCGCGTGGCGTCACCAGGAGCCGTGGTGCCCGGTGGCGCACCGCTCGAGCCTCCCGCCGCATCTCGGTCACACGGACTACGGTCTCCGCGTCGCGCGGGCCCCGGGAGCGCCGTGCTACGATCCCCCTCCGGGCGAGCGTCGAGAAGGTCACGTCGCGATCGGAGGCCAGCCGCCGGGATGAGCGAGTCGCCAGGGGCAGGACACGCCGGGCGGGTCGCGCTCGTGACGGGCGGCGCCGCCGGGATCGGCCGCGCCGAGGCGATCGCGCTCGCCGAGGCGGGCGCCGACGTGGCGGTGCTCGGCCACACGGACCTGGCCGGCGCCGCGGAGACAGCCCGGCGCTGTCGGGCGCTCGGGCGCCGCGCGGTGGTCGTCCAAGCGGACGTCCGGCGGTCCGAGGAGATCCGGCGCGCCGTGGACGAGGTCGTCCACGGTCTCGGACGCCTCGACATCCTCGTCAACAACGCGGGCGCGCTCGGCGCCCACCTGAACGTGCCGCTCCTCGAGCTGGACGAGACCACCTGGCACCTCATGCTCGACTCGCACCTCACCGGCACGTTCCTCTGCATCAAGCACGCGGCGCCGCACATGGTGCGGCAGGGCTGGGGCCGGGTGATCAACACCTCGTCGGTGCACGGGCGCATCGGGGGGCGGCCGACGCTCGGCCACTACGGCGCCGCGAAGGCAGGGATCATCGCGCTGACCCGCACCGCCGCGCGCGAGCTCGGCCCCCACGGCGTCACCGTCAACGCGATCTCACCGGGCTACGTGGAGACCGAGCGGCTCGGCGCGACCCTCCCCCGGGAACGCCTCGACACCCTGGCCCGCCAGATCCCCGTGGGCCGGATCGGCACCCCGGCGGAGATCGCGGCGGCGGTCGCCTTCCTGGCCTCCGACGGGGCGGCCTTCGTGAACGGCGCGGTCCTGGACATCCACGGCGGCCGGATGGAGTACGTCTGATCACCGCCCCGCGGCCAGGCCGCCGGCAGACAAGGAGCCTCCCGTGCCCGAGTCATCGATGACGCCACAGCAGATCGCCGAGCTCCAGCGCCACGTGGGCTACGGCTCCGCCTGGCTCGGGCCGGTGCTGGTCGCCGGTCAGGGGTCGCGCGTCACCGACATCGACGGGAAGTCCTACATCGACTGCACGGCGCAGGCGTGGACGCTCGCCCTCGGCTACAACCACCCCGAGGTGATGGAGGCCGCGCTCGCCCAGATGCGGGCCTTGCCCCACGTGCGGGCGGGCTTCCCGACGCTCGCCCGGCTCCAGCTCGCCAAGCGCCTCGCCGATCTCTGCCCCGGCCGCCTGAACATCGTCACCTACGCGCCGACGGGGTCGCTCGGCATCGAGTCGGCGATGAAGCTCGCCATGATCAACCGCCCCGCCGCGCACCGGTTCGTGACCTTCTATCACGCGTACCACGGCAACACGCTGGCGACGATGGCGGCCTCGTGGAGCCCGACCCGCACGTCGGGCGCCTACGGGCCCGGCGTGAAGTTCATGCCGTTCATGCAGAACTTCGTGCGCGTGCCGAACCCGTACGCCTATCGGTGCTGGCGGCGGGCCCAGCACGGGCCGGACGGGCAGTGCGACGCCGGCTGCGCGGCGCCGATCCGGGACACGCTCCAGCGCGGGGTGGACGGTCCGGTGGCGGCGATCATGATGGAGCCGATCCAGGGCAACGGCGGCGGCATCGTCTTCCCGGCCGCGTTCGTGCAGGAGGTGCGGCGCATCGCCGACGAGTTCGGCGCGCTCCTCGTCTTCGACGAGATCCAGACGGGGTTCGGCCGCACCGGCCGGATGTTCGCCGCCGAGGGGCTCGGCGTGACGCCGGACATCATGGTGCTGTCCAAGGCGATCGGCGGGGGCTTCCCGCTCGCGGCGGTGGTCGCTGACGATCGCCTCAAGCAGTTCGAGGCGACCGGCGAGGACGTCTACACGTTCGGGTCGAACCCGGTCGCCCAAGCGGCGGCGCTCAAGGTCATCGAGATCCTGGAGCGCGATCGCGTCCCGGAGCACGCCGCCCGGATGGGCGCGCTCTTCACCCGCGGCCTCACGGCGCTCCAGGCCGAATACTCCCAGATCGGCGACATCCGCGGGCCGGGACTCTTCATCGGCGTCGAGCTCGTCCGGGATCCCGAATCCCGCGAGCCCGCGCCCGCCGAGGCCCAGCGACTGGTCGCCGAGGCGTGGAAGCGCGGCGTCATCCTCGCGACCGCCTCCGCGCTCCCGAACGTGATCAAGATCAAGCCGCCCCTCGTCATCGACGAGAGCGAGGTCGAGACCGTGCTCGGCGTCCTGGCGGACTGTCTGAAGGTGATCTTCCCGGCGCGTTGAGCGGTCCGCCCCCTCGACTCCTCTGTATCGGGGCGGCCGGATCCGCGTCCTGATCCCGAGACGATCCCTACCCGCGCTCGTAGCCCGGGCAGGCGAGGCGCGGCAGGCGCGGGTAGCGGGGAAACGCCGCGTCGGTCTCGGCGCGCCGGCAGAGGACGAAGACCGACCCGCGGGCGCTCGTCACACGCCGGGCCCAGGCGCAGTCCGCGCAGTCGCCTTCCCGGGCCCGCGCACCACGCGACGCGCCGGCTGGGGATGCGGCGTCGCCGGCCCGGCGCTCCCCGCCCTCTGCCGTGATCAGCGCTCCGACGGGCCGCCGAGCCAGGGATCGAGCGCGTCGTACCCGCTCGGCTCCCGTGGCGGCGGCCCCCAGGGGTAGGGCACCCAGCGGGACGGCGCGCCGCGCGGCATGTCCCATGGGCGGACCCCGGGCGGGGTGCCGGGGCGGGCCACCTCCAGGAGCGCGCCGCGCGGAATGCCAGCGCCGCTGCGGCACGTCCACTGGCCGTCCGACAGCTGGCTCGGCCGGCTATCGCACAGGTACACGATCCCGACCTCGTCCTGGACCGCCGGCCACGCCTCGGCCACCGCCGGGAGCAGGGCGCCGAGGAGGAGCCAGGTCGGGGTGAGACGTCGGGAGCGGGGCGAGGCCGACGAGCGCACGGCGCGCATGACTCTTGCCGACCTGAGGCCGCTCCGGCAGACCGTCAGGCCGTCCCCAGATAGGCCTTCTGGATGAGCGGGCTCTCCAGCAGCTCCTTGGCGGTCCCGGCGAGCACGACCTCGCCCATCTGGAGCACGTATCCGCGGTGCGCGATCGACAGCGCCATGTTGACGTTCTGCTCGACCACGAAAACGGTCGTCCCCTGCTGGTTGATCGTCCGGATGATGTCGAACACCTGCTCGACGTAGCCCGGCGAGAGCCCCATGGACGGCTCGTCCATGCAGAGGAGCGTGGGGTTCGCCATGAGGGCCCGGCCGATCGCGAGCATCTGCTGCTCGCCGCCCGACATCGTGCCCCCGAGCTGGCTCCGCCGCTCCTTCAGGACGGGGAAGAGGCCGAAGACCCGATCCAGCTCCGCGGCCCAGCCCGGCTCGCGGCGGCGCGTGTAGCGGCCCATCTCGAGGTTCTCGAGCACGGTCATCCGCGGGAAGATCCGGCGGGCCTCCGGGACCGGCGCGATGCCGCGCCGGACGATCTCGCTCGTGCGGAGCGTGTGGATCGCCTCGCCCCGGAAGGTCACGGTGCCCGGCGCCGGGCGCACCAGGCCGAGGACGGTCTTCATCGTGGTCGACTTCCCGGAGGCGTTCCCGCCGAGGAGCGACACGATCTCGCCCTCGTGGATGTCGTAGCTCACGCCCTTCAGCACGTGGAGCGGCCCGTAGTACGTGTGGACGTCCGTGAACTGGAGGAGAGGCTGGCCGGTCGGGCTCCTCACAGGCCCACCCCGCATGTGCGCCCGGGGCGAGACGCGAGCAGCCCTAGGACGCAGGGCTGGGGCCGGCCGAGGCGTATGCCGCATACGTTGAGGCCGGCCCCGGCCCGAGGACGACGGGATGCGACGCGGATCGCCCCGGGCGCCCTCACGCGACGCGCCGCCGGCGACCGAGGTACGCCTCGATCACCTTCTCGTCGTTCCGGACCTGGACGGGCTTGCCCTCGGCGATCTTCACCCCGTGGTCGAGCACGATCACCCGGTCCGAGACGTCCATCACGACGTCGAGCTTGTGCTCGATCAGGATGACGGTGATGCCCAGCCCCCGCAGCGCCTTCACGAGGTCCATGAGCTCGAGCGTCTCGGCCGGGTTCATGCCGGCGGCCGGCTCGTCGAGGAGCAGGAGCTTCGGGCGCGTCATGATCGCCCGCGCGATCTCGGTCCGCCGCCGGTTCGCGTAGGAGAGGCCGTACACGGGGTGGTCCAGACGCGGGATCAGGCGGTTGCCGAAGAGCCCCAGCACCTCGAGGGCGCTCTCGACGGCGCGCCGCTCTTCGGCGCGGACCGACGGCGGGCGGAAGATCGCGCCGAGGGCGCCCGCCTGGAGCCGGGTGTGCTCGCCCACCAGGAGGTTCTCCAGCACCGAGAGGTTGTTGAACAGCCGGACGTTCTGGAACGTCCGGGCCACGCCGCGCTGGACGATCTGGTGGGACGGCAGCCCGCTGATCTCCTGACCCTCGAGCCGGATGACGCCGCCGTCGCGGGTGGTGAGCCCCGTGATCAGGTTGAAGAGGGTTGTCTTCCCCGAGCCGTTCGGCCCGATGACGCTCACCAGCTCTCCGGACTGGACCGCGAGCGTGGTGTTGTCGGCCGCGGCCACGCCGCCGAACCGCTTCGTCAGCCCCTCGATCTCGAGCAGCGGCCGCGCCGGGATGGCGCCCGTCTTCGGCGCAGCCCACGACAGCTCGACGGCCTTCCCGCGGGACGGCGCGGCCGCCTGCTGCTCTCGGGTGAGCGCGGCGACGCGCCGATGGGACGGCCAGAGCCCCTCCCGGCGGAACAGCATCATCAGGACCAGGATCAGTCCGAAGATCAGCTCGAGGGCCCGGATCAGCTCCAGCTTCTGCAGGAACTGGCTCCCCACGGCCCGGCCGAGCGCCTGCACGTACAGGGTCATCTCCTGGAGAATGACCGACTGGAGGAACGCCAGGAACAGCGCGGCCATGACCACGCCCCGGATCGAGCCCATGCCGCCCAGCACGACCATCACCAGCACCATGACCGACACCGGGAACATGAACATCTCGGGGGTGGCGATCGTGAGCTTGGCGACGTAGAACACGCCGCCCAGGCCGCCGATGGCGGCGCCCATGGCGAAGGCGAGGAGCTTGTAGTGGACGTGGCTGACACCCATCGCCCCCGCCGCGAGCTCGTCCTCGCGGATGGCCATCCACGCGCGGCCCACGCGAGACTCCTGGAGCCGCATCGACACGAAGACGGCCGCCGCGACCAGACCCAAGCCGAGGAAGTAGTACGGGTACGGCGAGAATCCGAAGTCGAACCCGAAGAGCTTCGGCGTCCGGATGCCCCCGAGCCCCTGGGCGCCGTTCGTCACCGCGTCCCAGTTGCGCGCGACCACCGGCACGATCTCGCCGAACCCGAGGGTCACGATCGCCAGGTAGTCGCCGCGGAGCCGGAGCGTCGGGGCGCCGAAGAGCATCCCGAACACCGCGCACGCGACGGCCATGATCGCCAGCATCGGCCAGAAGGAGAAGTGGAACTGGACGATGTCCGGCGAGCCGGCGCCCACCTCGACCCGGCTCACCTGGCCGAGCCAGACCAACGGCACCCAGACGTCCGACCACTCGGGCTTCAGATGCCCGGACGCCAACACGCCGTACCCGTAGGCCCCGACCGCGAAGAACGCCGCGTAGCCGAGGTCGAGCAGACCCGCGAACCCCACGACGATGTTGAGGCCGAGGGCGAGCAGCACGTAGGTGTAGGCATTGGCCGCCGCGTCGATGTTCCCCGGGTTCGTCACGACGAGCGGGAACGCCAGGCCGGCCGCCAGCCACACGACGGTGAGGATCTGCCGGCGCCGCGCGAGGGGGAGCGCGTGCCAGCGCGCGACCCAGGGTGACTCGGCCAGCCGCGCCGTGAGGGCTCGCATCAGCGGGGGCGGCTCAGGCCTTCTGGGGGGTCTGCGCGCCGAGGAGACCGGCCGGGCGGAATACCATCACGACGATGAGGATCGAGAAGATGATGACGTCCGTCCACTTCACCCCCAGGAGCTGGCCGCCGAGGGTTTGCACCAGCCCGATGACCAGCCCGCCCACCACCGCGCCCGGGATGTTGCCGATGCCGCCCAGCACGGCCGAGGTGAAGGCCCGGAGCCCGGTCTGATAGCCGATGTAGTACCCGGTGAAGCCGTAGTAGAGCCCGAAGAACAGGCTCCCCGCTCCGGCCAGGGCCGAACCGAGGAAGAAGGTAAGCATCACGACGCGATCGACGTCGACCCCCATCATCCGCGCCGCGTCCGCGTCCTGGGCGGTCGCCCGCATGGCCTTCCCCAGCGCCGTCCGCTTGACGAGGAAGTTCAGCGCCAGCATCAGGATCAGGCCGGCGACGCAGAGCACGATGAGCTTGAAGGTGATGTCGGCCTGGCCGATCTGCCAGCGCCAGTTCGGCAGGAGCTGGGGGAACCGCTGGGTCTGCGGGCCCCACCAGAGCAGCATGACGTTGATCAGGACGAACGCGACCCCGATCGTGGTGATCATCGGGGCCGTCCCCGACACGTTGCGGACCGGGCGCAGGCAGAGCCGCTCGATCAGGACGCCCAGGAGGCCGGTCAAGCTCATGGTCGCGACGAACAGCAAGACGAGGACGCCCACCAGCGGGAGCCCCGTCACCGACGACGACACGGCGGTGATCCCCATCAGATCGAGCACGATGATCCCGATGAACGTGCCCGTCATGAAGACGCTGAAGTGGGAGAAGTTGATCAGCTCGATGATGCCGTAGACCATCGTGAAGCCGAGCGCGAGCAGGGCGTACATCATGCCGAGCGCGAGCCCGTTGACGAGCTGCTGGAGGAAAACGTCGAAGAGGCCCATCGGAAATGCGCTCCGGACCGGCGCTGGGCGCCGGTCCGGAGCAGCTGGACCTGCCTACTTCTGCGGCGCTACGCCGACGTACTTGAAGGCGCCGTCGCGCACCTGGTAGAGCGAGACGACCCGGTTCGTGATGTCGCCGTTCTCGTCGAATGCGACCGGCCCCTGGTTGGTGTTGATCTTCGTGGCCTGGATCGCGTCACGGACGTTCGACCGGGTCAGCGGCTTGTTGGCCTTCACCGTCCGGTCGATCGCGTCGGCAATCACCTGCACCGCATTGTAGGAGGTGATCGCGTAGTTCGTGAGATCCCGCTTGTAGACGTTCTTGTACTTGGTCACCCACGCCTCGAGCTTCGGGTCGGTCAGGAGCTCGGGGGACGCCTGCGTGCAGTACCAGCCCTCGATCGCTTCCTTCCCGGACTGCTTTGGCCAGGACGTGTCGTAGACCCCGTCGGAGCCGGCCTTGATCACGCGCGGCATGATCTCGTAGGCCTGCGGCGCGAGCTTGGCGGCCGCCTGCATGACCCCGCCGTAGTAGATGGCGTCCGGGTTCATGCCCTTGATCTTGGTCAGGATGGTCTTGTAGTCCGCCTCCTTGGGATCGAGGCGGTCGCGCCCGAGCACTTTCACCCCGAGCTCCGTCGCCCGCTTCTGGAAGCTGTCGGCGATCCCCACCCCGAAGGCACCGCTATCGTCCAGGACGAACACGCTCTTCACCTTGAGCTGGTGGAAGAGGTAGTTGGCCATGTTCGGGCCCTGGAAGGCGTCGGTCGTAACCGTGCGGAAGAAGACCGCCTTGCCCTTGGGCCGGTACTGCGCCTTGTGCTGAGGGTTGGTGATGTCCGGATTGGTCGCGCTCGGGCTGACCGTCGCCATGTCGGCCTCGGAGAGGATCGGGGAGATCGCCTTCCCCTCGCCGCTCATCACCGGGCCCACCGCGGCGAGTACCATCGGGTCCGCGATGAACTTCTTGTAGTTGGTCGCCGCCTGCGCCGGGTCGTACTGGCCCGCCGCCGGCGTCGCGCTGTCGAAGACCACGGCCTCGAGCTTGTGGCCGCCCACCCCGCCCTTCTCGTTGATCTCGGCGATCGCCATCTGGGCACCCTTCAGGATCACGTCGGCGCCGTCGGCGTCGGCCCCGGTGATCGGCATCGAGATGCCGATCTTCACGACCTTCTGCTGCGCCGACCCGCCGCCCGGCAGGACCGCGATCAGTCCCACCACCAGCAGCAGGGCCAGTGCTCCAACAAGTCCGCGTCGCGTCATCTTCTGACCTCCAGGTGAAAAGTGTCGAGGATCGGTATCGATTCGGTATCGATACGGTGTCGGCCGCGCCCTCGCGTTCGAGGGCTACCTGTCACCTCCCTCAGCATCTTGTGTGCGCGGCGCCCGGCGGGGATTCGCCCGGGCGTATGGTGTCCGCTATTCTCGGCATGACGCGCCGCAAAATCAAGCGGGGGACGCGACGGCCTCGGGCGACCGACTACTCAGCCCGGAATAACGCGATGCGTCACAGGAGCTTCTGGATGGCGTCCAGGACCCCCGTTTCCACGGCCTGGTCGGGGGCCTGGACAGCCTTCCGCTCGGTCATCCAGAGGATGCGCTCCTCGGTGTAGAGCTCCCGCTCGACCGAGACCGTCGTCCGGCCCTCCCCCGCCGCCTTGAGGGCGATCCGGAGCTTGTGGCGCAGCCCCTTGCCGTAGACGGCGTAATCCTTGAAGTCCACGGCCCGCGAGTCGGTCAGGAGCCAGCCCACGGCGCGGTCCGACTCGTCGACCTCCCAGCCGAGGCTCTTCAGGACCGACTCGGTGACGGTCCAGACCCGCTCGACGGGCGCGTTGAAGGTGCGGCTCACGACGTCCGCCGCGCCGAGAGGGTCCGGAGCGCCGGCGAGACCGAGCATGAGAACCAGCCCGACGAGAGCGACACGACCGATCTCTTTCATGACACCCGTCCTTTGAGACTGGAGGTGAGCAGCTCGGCCGCGGCCTCGCCCGAGCGCACGCAGTCCGGAATCCCCACGCCCCGGTAGGCCGCGCCGGCGACCGCCAGGCCGGGGAGGGCCTCCAATCGGGCCTCGATGGCCGCGACCCGGTCGAGGTGCCCGACCTCGTACTGGGGCATGGCTCGGGGGTGACGCCAGACCCGCGAGAGCACCGGAGCGCCCGCGATCCGGAGGAGCGGCGCGACGTCGTCGTGCGCGAGGCGGGCCAGCGCCTGGTCGTCCCGCTCGAGCAGATCGGCCTGGAGCGCGCCCCCGATGAAGACCCGCAGGAGGACAGACCCATCCGGGGCGCGCCCCGGGTACTTCACGCTCGAGAACGTGCAGGCGAGCGTCGCCCGCCCCTCCACCCGGGGGACCACGAAGCCGAAGCCGTCGAGCGGATGCCCGACCGCGGCCCGTGGGTACGCCAGCGCCACCGTGGCCGACGACGCGTAGGCGATCCCATCCAGCAGCCCGGCCAGCCCGGGCTCCGTGGCGCGGACGAGCGAGGCCATCCGAGGAGCCGGCCCGGCCAGGACGACACCGTCCGCCGGGACGTGGGACCCGTCCGGGAGGTGGACGCGCCAGCCCTCTCGGGCTGGCACGATGGCCGTCGCCGGCGAGCGGAGCCGCACCGTCCCGGGAGGGAGCCGTCGAGCGAGGGCGGCGACGAGCTCCTCCATGCCTTCGGCCAGCGTGACGAAGAGGCTCCAGCGGGCGCCGCTCGCCCCGGCCGCCTCCCCTGCCCGGGCCGTCCGGCGGAGCCCGAGGACGAGGCTCCGATGCTCCCGCTCGAGCGCGAGGAAGCGTGGCATCGTGGCGGCGAGCGACAGGCGGTCGGGGTCCGCCGTGTAGATCCCGCCGACGAGCGGCTGAGCGACCCGCTCGAGCGCCTCCCGCCCGAGCCGGCGCCGGACGAAGCTCCCGAGGCTCTCGTCCCCGGCGGCGCGGCCGCGCGGCAGGATGAGGTCGAGCCCGAGCCGGAGCTTGCCGCGCCAGGAAAAGATCGGGGACCTCAGCACGGGGCCGATCCGGGTGGGCGCCAGCAGGAGGAAGCCCTCGGGGAGGGGCTCGAGCCGCTTGCCGCGCACCACGTACGTCCGCCGAAAGCGGTCGTCCGTCCGACGGAGCCCGGGCCCGAGCCCGATGCGCTCCGCGAGGGCGAGCGCCCACGGCTTCTCGGAGATGAACGAGTCGGGTCCCCCCTCCAGCAGATAGCCGTCGGCCCGCTCCGTCCGGATCGTCCCGCCCAGCCGGTCCTCCGCCTCGAGGAGGAGGAGGTCAATGGGCCGGGCCCCCTCCCGCCCGAGCTCGACCAGGCGGTGCGCGGCCGCCAGGCCCGCGATCCCACCGCCGATCACGACGACCCGGAGTGGCGTCACGCGCCGCTCACCGCCCGCTGGGACAGCTCGTGGACCGCGTCGACGAGCGCCCGGACGTGGTCGACCGGAGTCCCGGGCAGGACGCCGTGGCCGAGGTTGAAGATGTGGCCCGGCCGGCCCTCGGCCTGCGCCAGGATCGCCGCGGCGCGCCGCCGGATCTCGGCGGGGGACGCGAAGAGCGCCGCCGGGTCGAGGTTCCCCTGGATGGAGACCTCGTGACCGATCCGCCGCCAGGCCTCGCCCAGCTCGATCCGCCAGTCGACGCCGATCACGTCGCCGCCCGCCTCGCGGAACGCCTCGAGGATCCCCGCCGTCGCGGTCCCGAAGTGGATGAGGGGCACGCCGGGCGTGAGCGACCGCGCGATGGCGCGCGTGTAGGGCAGGACGAACGTCCGGTAGTCGTCGGGCCCGAGCGCGCCCACCCACGAGTCGAAGAGCTGGACGGCCTGGGCGCCGGCGGCGATCTGGAGGTTCAGGTACCGCGCGGTGGTCCGGGCGAGGAGGGAGAGAAGCGCGTGCCACGCGCCCGGGTCCCCGTACATGAGCCGCTTCGTCTGGAGGTAGTCGCGCGAGGCCCCGCCCTCCACCAGATAGGAGGCGACGGTGAAGGGCGCCCCGGCGAAGCCGATCAGCGGCACCCGCTCGGAGAGCGCCGCCCGCGCCCGGCGCACCGTCTCGAACACGAACGGAACGGTCTCCGCGGGGTCACGCTCGACCAGCCGCTCGACGTCGGCCGCCGCGCGCACGGGGCGGTGGATGGTCGGGCCCTCGCCGCGCGTGAACTCGAGGCCGACCCCCAGCGGCTCCACCAGGAGGAGGATGTCGGCGAAGAGGATGGCGGCGTCGACGCCGAGCTTCTCCACCGGGAGCGTCGTCACCTCGGCGGCGATGTCCGGGGTCCGGCACAGCTCGAGGAAGCCGAGCCGCGCCCGGATCGCGCGGTACTCGGGCAGGAAGCGGCCCGCCTGGCGCATGAGCCACACCGGCGTGAACGACGTCGGATGCCGGCGGCAGGCGGCGAGGAACGCGTGCACGGCTGGGACTGGCCTCCCCCC
Organism: uncultured Candidatus Rokubacteria bacterium; assembly: GCA_963812945.1. GTDB lineage: Bacteria > Methylomirabilota > Methylomirabilia > Rokubacteriales > DASRDR01 > DASRDR01. Next base: position 3,835,107 of record CAWEXD010000008.1, read on the forward strand.
GGAGCCGGCCCGTCGGAGTGCCGAATTCGGGAACGCGGTGGGCATCGGGCGGCACCGTCATGATAGCATCGCCGTCGGGATGACCCCGGCGCCCGTCGCCAGCTGGATGTCGAGCCCCGTCCACATCGTCGCCCCCGGGACCCTCGCCGCCGACGCCGTCACGCTGCTCCGGCGATTCGTGATCCGCCACCTGCCGGTGACGGAGGGCGACCGCGTGGTCGGGGTGGTCACCGACCGCGATCTCCGCGGCGTGGCGGCCGACGCGCCCGTCCGGACCATCATGAGCCGCCCGGTGACCGTCGTGGCCCCGCGGACCGGCATCGACCGCGCCGCGCGCCTTCTGTTCGAGGGGCGCATCGGCTGCCTCCCCGTCGTCGAGGACGGGCGCCTCGTCGGCATCCTCACGCAGACGGACGCGGTCGCCGCCCTGGTCTCGATCGTGCGGCTCCAGGTCGGCGGCCGGCATGCCGAGGTGGCGGTGGCGTTCCGCCCCGACGCGATGGCCCTCGCCTACAACGCGCTCCGCGGGTGCGGGCCGGAGGTCGCGCGGCTCGTCGGCGCGGCGCGCGAGCCGCTTCACCCGGCCGAGGCCCCGGTGCGGGTGCGTCTCCAGATCGAGACTCGCGAGATGCCCCGCGTGCTCGACGCGCTCCGCGCGGCCGGGCTCGCGGTGGTCGGAGGTCCCGTTGAGGACCGAGGCTGAGCGCGCGCTCACGGGCGAGGTCGCCAGCCTGGCGGCCGCCGTCGAGCGGGCGGCGGTCGACCTCGCGCTCGCGGAGGAGCCGGCCGGGTTCCAGGCCGCGCTCGAGGCGGGCGCGCCGCCCGAGCCGCCGGCCGCCCCGGCGAGCCCCCCGTCGTGACCGGCGAGCCCCTCGCGGCGCTGGCCGCCCGGATCCGGGCGCGCGAGATCTCGCCGGTCGACGCGACCGAGGACTGTCTGGCCCGCATCGAGACGCTCGGGCCGCGGCTCCACGCTTTCCTCCACGTCGACGCCGACGCCGCGCTCCGAACGGCCCGGGTCCGCGAGGCGGAAGCCAAGGCGGGGCGCTCTCGCGGTCCGCTCCACGGCGTGCCGCTCGCCCACAAGGACCTCTTCGCCTGGGGCGGGCGCGCCGCGTCCTGTGGCACGGCCGTCCCCGAGTATTTCCGGGCCGAGCGCGACGCGACGGCCCTCACGCGGCTCGAGGCGGCCGGGGCGATCACGCTCGGGCGGTTGAACCTCTCCGAGCTGGCGCTCGGGCCCTTCGGGGACAACGCCCACCACGGCGATGCCGAGACACCCTGGCGCGCCGGCCACGCGGCCGGCGGGTCGTCGAGCGGCTCGGGCAGCGCCGTGGCCGCCGGGCTCGCCTACGGGGCGCTCGGCACCGACACCGGCGGCTCGATCCGGCTCCCCGCCGCGTGCTGCGGCGTCGTGGGCCTCAAGCCCACGTATGGACGCGTGAGCCGGACGGGCGCGATGCCGCTCTCGTGGTCGCTCGACCACGTGGGGCCGCTCGCGCGGACGGTGCGGGATGTGGCGATCCTCCTCGGCGTGATCGCGGGCGCGGACGCGGCCGACGCGACGGCGAGCCGCCGCGCGGTCCCGGACTACGTCGCGGGCCTCGACCGGCCGATCGCGGGGCTCCGCGTCGGCGTGCCCGACCGCTTCTACTGGGACGACCTCGACGGAGACGTCCTGGCGGCCGTCCGGACGGCGATCGACGGGCTCCGCGGGCTCGGCGCCGAGGTGACCGAGTGCGCCCTGCCCGATCCCGCGCTCCTCAACGACCTCGCGAACGTGATCGCGCGCTGCGAGAGCGCCGCCGTGCACGCCCGCATGGTCCGCGAGTCACCCCACGCGCTCCAGCCCGCCGTCCGGGCGCGGCTCGAGATCGGCTTCCACGTGAGCGCCCACGACTACCTCCAGGCGGCGCGCCTCCGGGCCCGCGCCACGCGCGCGTTCGTGGACGAGGTGTTCCAGAAGGTCGACGTCCTGGCCGCGCCCACGATCCCCGAGCCCGCGCCGGCCCTGGCCGCGGTGAAGGCGGGGTCGCCCGACGAGATCGTCCGCCGCATGGGACGCTTCTCGCGCCTGACCCGACCGTGGAACGCGCTCGGCGTGCCGGCGCTCAGCGTCCCGTGCGGCTTCGCGGCCGACGGCCGGCCGGTGGGCCTCCAGCTGATCGGGCGGCCCTTCGACGAGGCGACGCTCCTCCGCGCCGGCCACGCCTACGAGCAGGCGGCCGGCTGGTGGCGGCGGCGCCCCCCGCTCGGCCCGCCGTCCAGATAGTTCGGGCCGTCACGCCTTCGCGGCGTCAGTCTCGGTACACGTCGCGACGGTGCCCGATCCTCACGACCTCGACGATGCGTTGTTCGTCATCGACCGCGTAAACTACCCGGTAGTCCCCTTGACGAATGCGGCAGCGGTCCTCGCCTGAAAGTTTCTCGCTGCCCGGTGGACGGGGATCGTCCGCCAACCTTCGGATCCGCGTCACCACGCGACCCAGATCAGGCGGCGGGACCGCACGGAGCTCACGCTCGGCCGATCGCTTGATGCGGACGCTATAGGAGCCCGTCACGTTTGAGGTCCTCGAGAACCCGCTCGAACGGACGGCTGGGCTCCTTGCGGCGCTTCTCGAATGCCTCGAGGTCGAGGGCATCCTCCCGAAGGGCGGCCGTCACGGCCGCGTTGACCAGCTCGGACAGCGAGCGGTCGCTGGTCGCCGCCTTGATCTTCAGGGCCCGGTACACCCTCGGCTGGAAGTAGATCGTGGTGCGCGTCTCCCCGGCCATCTCAGCCTCCTGGATGCCATGACATCAAGACATCTTAGCATCTAGACGGTCCGGAGGCCGGCCCAGCCGGCGCGCACGCGCGCCAGCAGTGCGTCCCGCGGGGCCGCGTCGAGGAACGCCGCCGCGGCCGCGTGCTCGGCCAGGACGGCCAGCTCGCCGGGCGTGAAGCCGAGCGTCGTCAGGCAGAGCTGGTACTCGTCGAGCACGCTCGCGCCGAAGAAGGTCGGGTCGTCCGAGTTCACCGTCACGGGGACGCCCGCGTCGTAGAGCCGCCGGAGCGGGTGCTGGGCGAGGCTCGGGACCGCGCCGGTCCGCACGTTCGACGTGGGGCAGACGGCGAGCGGCACTCGGTCGCGGGCGAGGCGCGCCACCAGCGCCGGGTCTTCGACCGCGCGGATCCCGTGATCCACCCGCTCGACGCCGAGGCGGTCGAGCGCCTCGCGGACGGAGGCCGGGCCGGCCACCTCCCCGGCGTGGGCCGTCCGGTGGAACCCGCGCCGCGCGGCCTCCGCGTAGACGTCGGCGAAGGGCCCCGGGGGAAACTCGACCTCGCTTCCCCCGAGCCCCACCGCGACGACCCCTTGGCCCCGGTACGGGGTGATCTGGTCGAGCCGGCGCGCGGCCGTCGCCGGACCGTGGTTGCGGATCAGGTCGACGACCAGGCCCGCGGTGATGCCGTGGGCACGCGTGGCGCGGTCCATCCCGCGCAGCACCGCCTCGACGATACCCGCCGGCTCGAGCCCGTGCGCCTTCTCGTAGTCCCCCGGTGAGATCGACGGCTCGACGTGGACCACGCCGAGCTCGGCCAGTCCCCGCAGCACCGACTCGGCCAGCGACTCGAAGTCGTCGTACCGGTCGAGGAAGCCGCACTTCCAGACCCAGCGCTCGATGAACTCGTCGAACGTCCGGAAGGCAAGGCGGGCGCGGAGGTCCTCCAGCGTCGTGACCTCCCCCACCGGGCGCCGGCGGGTCCGCTCGAGGAGCCACGCATGCGACATCGCCCCGTCGAGGTGGAGGTGGAGCTCGACCTTGGGCGCGCGCCGCAGCGCGTCGAGCACCTCGGGGTCAGACTTGGACTTCGGGACAATTCGCGACGATCTGCCACGCGACGGGAGCGCCGCATCGAATTGTCCGGAGGTCAAAGTCTGACCCCGCGTCACACGATGGGCAGGACGATGTGGCTCGGGTGCTGCGCGTCGTGGTAGACGGTCTGGGTCGCACGCGCGAGGTCCGCGTCCGTCCCGAACGGGCGGCCCGTGTTCGGGTTGCGGTCGAACTGGGGGAAGTTCGACGAGGCAATCTCGACCCGGATCCGGTGGCCCCGCCGGAACAGGTTCGACGAGGACCAGCAGTCGATCTCGAACCGGTACGGGCGGCCCGGCTCGAGGGGGCGCGGGCGCTCGAAGGAGTCGCGGTAGCGGGCCCGCAGGATCCCCTGCGCCACGTTCATCGCGTACCCCGACGGGAAGACATCGACGAGCTTCGCGGTGAAATCGGTGTCCGGCGCGGACGACGCCGCCCACAGCACGACCTTGATGGGACCGGTGACCTCGACGTCCGCCTCGAGCGGGGGCGTCGAGTAGACGAGGATGTCCGGCCGCCACTCGGCAGGCCGCTGGTCGCGCGGCCCCATGCTGATCGGCGTGATGTCCTCGCCGCAGCAGGTGCTCCCGCCGAGCGTCGGCACCGGGTCGGCCGGGTCGTAGACGTACCGGTCCGGCGGCTCCGCGCCCGGCTCCCGCCGGTCGAGCGTGCCGTCGCCCCAGAGCGTGGCGGCGCGGCCGCCCGAGTGGAAGTAGTGGGCGACGTAGCGCGTGCCGGGGATCGGCCAGTCGGCCGCCGTCCGCCACCGGTTGGCGCCCATGACGAAGACTTTCACCGGCGGCTCCGCCATGATCCCGTCATCGACGCCGCGGAGCCAGTAGTCGAACCAGCGGAGCTCCTCCCGCCGGAGATCGACGAGGCTCTCGGGGCCGAAGTCGATGTCGCCCGTCCGGCTCTCCGTCCCCCGCTCGCCGAGGGAGTGGATCCACGGGCCGATCAGGACCTTCTGGCGCCGCGCGCGCTCGGACCCGCCCTGGGCCCGCACGCCCATGAGGTTGTTCAGGGTGCCCTGCAGGAACACGTCGTACCACCCGCCGAACCCGTACGCCGGCACGTCGATCCGTGCGTAGTCCTTCTCGACGTTGCCCAGCCGCTCCCAGTAGGGCCCGTAGTCCGGGTGCCGGATCCACTCCCGGTAGAACTCCGTGACGCGCCCGGCGCGCTCGTCGCCCGTGAGGAGCGGGAGATGCCAGAAGAGCGTCGAGTAGTGCTGCTCCGGCGGCATCCAGAGGTGCTGGACCTGGTTCGTCCGGGTGTGCATCTGCACCGCGCCCCAGCGGAGGTTGAACCCGAGCTGGAACGCGCCGCCGGTGTACACCCAGTTGTGATAGAGGTTCGAGAAGCCGACGCGCGGCGCCATCGCCGCCAGGTGCCGGTTCCTGAGCGGCGCGGCCAGCCACTGGGTGAGCGCGAGGTACGAGTCGCCGCTGGTGCCGACCTTCCCGGTCGACCAGGGCTGGGTCCCGCACCACTCCTGCGCGTCGTGGCCGTCCTGGGCCTCGTGGACGAACGGCGCCCATTCCCCGTCCGAGTCGAAGCGCCCGCGCACGTCCTGGATCGCGACGGCATAGCCGCGCTGGGCGAAGTAGACCCCGTCCTGCACCTGGTACTCGGCGTTGTTGCTGTAGGGGGTGCGGATCAGGATCACCGGAAAGGGACCAGGCCCGTCCGGTAAGTACACGTCGGTGGAGAGCTTCACCCCGTCTCGCATCGGGACCCCGATGCCGAGGAGCGTGCGGACGCGGTGGAGCGGGCCCGCGGTGCCAGCGGTGCCAATGGCGCCAACAGTGGTCGTCGTCACGGACGGGGTCATGGCGTCTCCCGGATCGGGTGAGTGGCGCGAGGCGGACTCAAGGCGCCGGGGAATCTAGCACGGGCTCCGGGACGGAACAAGGCGAGCGCGACACTCGGGGCGCTGGACACCACCTTACAGTCCCTCGGTGTATCCCGGGGGGAGGCAGGCCCGGCGCGTTCGGCGAAGGCCGAACGCCGGGGCTTTGCCGCGAGGGCCGTCGCCCCCCTCGGGGGTGCCGTGTGTCCGCGCCCCGAGGCGCGGACACCGGCGGGGGACCCGACGAGGGGGGGCCGAGCCCCCCTCCGAGAGTTCTACCCGGCGGCGACCACCACGTAGCGCTGGGAGCCGTCTCGCTCGACGCGGAGCAGCACCTGTCCCCCGCTCTGACTGCGGGCCAGGCCCTTCTCGACGTCCTGGAGCCCCTGCACCGGCGTGCGGTTCACCTCGCGGATGACGTCGCCCGCCGCGAGCCCGGCCTGGGCGGCGGGCGAGTCCGGCTTCACCTCGGTGACGACGACGCCCTTGTCGCCCTGGACGCCGAGCTGCTTCGCGAGCTCCGGCGTCAGCTCCTGGAGCGCGAGCCCGAGCTTCTCGGTGGCGCGGCTGTCCGGGCTCTTCTCGGCCGGCGCGGCCTTGGCCTCCCGCGAGTCAGTGAGGTTGCCCACCGTGACGGTGACGGTCTGCCGCGACCCGTCGCGCACGATGCCGACCGGGACCGGGCGCCCGATCGGGGTGTTGGCCACCAGCGACGGGAGAACGCGCGGCCCTTCCACGGGCTTTCCGTCGAAGGTGACGATGACGTCGCCCTCCTTGAGCCCCGCGCGCGCGGCCGGCGAGTCGTCGCTGACCGAGGCCACCAGGGCCCCCTGGGTGCCCGTGATCCCGAACGACTTGGCGAGCTCCTGGGTCAGCGGCTGGATCGACACGCCGAGCCATCCGCGGGTGACCTTGCCCGTCCCGCGGAGCTGGGAGAGGATCGGCTTCGCCAGGTCGACCGGGATGGCGAACCCGATGCCCTGGAACCCGCCGCCCCGGCTGACGATCGCGCTGTTGATCCCCACCGCCTCGCCGCGCGTGTTGATGAGCGGCCCGCCGGAGTTCCCCGGATTGATCGCGGCGTCGGTCTGGATGAAGTCGTCGAACCGGCCCTGGCCGATGAACCGGCCCACCGCGCTGACGATCCCGACCGAGACGCTGTGGTCGAGCCCGAACGGATTGCCGATCGCCATCACCGGCTCGGCGACCTTCAGCTCGTTGGACGCGCCCAGCGGCACCCAGGGCAGCCCGGTGGCGTCGATCTTGATCAGCGCCACGTCGGTCTCGGCGTCGCTGCCGACGACCCGCGCCGGGAAGGTGCGGCCGTCGGTGAGCGTCACCTCGACACCCTTGGTGCCGTCGATCACGTGATGGTTGGTCACGATGTAGCCGTCGGCGTCGATGATGAACCCGGACCCGACCCCGCGCGGCCGCTGCTCGCGCTCACCCCCGCCCTCGGGCGGCTGCGGGAAGAATCGCCGGAACGGCTCGGGGATCTGCGGGGCGCGCATCCGGCGCGCCTCGCCCGTCGTCCGCACGTTGACGACGGCCGGCGTGAGCTTCTCCGCCAGCCGGACCCACGGATAGGACTCGGGGAGCGCGCCGGCGAACGCCGGATCGGCCGGGCGGGGCGCGGACTGCTGCGCCACGACGGCCCCGGGCCCCCCGGGCCCCGCCGCGCCCGCCGGGCGGGCCGGAGCGGCCACAATCGCGAGAAGCCCGAGGGTCACGCCCGCGGGCCACGAGAGCCTGGGACTACGCATGGCTCGACGTCCTCCTGCGCTTCGCATCTCAGAAGTTGGCCGGGAAGAAGTGGATCGTCCAGCCGGGCGCCCGCGGGTCGACCGTCAGGGTGCGATCGAACGTCCCGACGAGGCGACGCCCGAGCTGGGTGTCCACGAACGCTTGCGCGATGACCCGGTGCTGGCCGATGTCCAGCACGACCGGGGCCTGGGTCCCGGGCCCGAGCACGAGGGGGCCGGGGGAGCCGGGCGGGTGGTCGATGAAGATGTGGATCTCCCATCCCGTGCCGTTGGTGATCACGCCCATGGTCGGATCCGGCGGCCGGCTGGGGGGCCCGGCGGACGGTGGGCCGACGGGCGGCGGGGGCGGCGGAGCCGTCACGACGGACCACTGCCCGGGCGGTGGCGGGGGTGGTACCCCGCCCGCCGGGGGCGGGGGCGGAGGCGCGGAGGGGACCGGCGCGGCGGCGGCCTGCCGGTTCTGGATCACCTCGCCGGTCAGCGCCCCGAGCAGGCCGCCGATGACGGCGCCCAGGGCCATGTTCCGCCCATCGTTGCCGCCCGCGGCGGCCCCGATCAGGGCGCCGCCCGCCGCCCCGATGATGCCCCCCTTCGCCGCGCCCTGGTTACCGGCCGTGCATCCGGCGAGGAGGAGGGCCAGAAGCCCCATGGCGACCGAACGGTGAGCGACTGGGGTGCGCACGGGGTTCCCTCCCTATCCGCGCCGGCGGCGGCGCGCCTTCCCGTCAGTCTACTGCGCGGGTTCGGGGCTGTCCACGAAGCGGCGGCCGGGCCGAGCGCGGCCGAACCCCGTCCGCGCAAGGCTTTGACCCGGGAACCCCTCCCGGTGTTCACGGCGGGAGCCGCCAATGAATACTTGACCCCGGACCGCCCGTTGGCCTAGATTTCAGCCCTACTTCCGGGGTGCATCCAACCTGGAGACCACGTCAGGAGACCGGTGACGACAGACCGACCGGACCCGGCTCGCCCCGCCGGCGCCTTCTCGCCGACGCCGTCGCCCCGGCCCTTCCTCTCGCTCCGGACCAAGTTCCTGGTCGGCACGCTCCTCGTCGTCTCCGCCGTCATGGGCGCCCTGGTCCTGATCGTCGAGCAGCGGCAGCGGAGCGCCATCATCCGCGAGGTCCGCCAGCGCGGCATGGTCCTCGCGGGGGACCTCGCCGCCGTGTCCACCCCGCCGCTCGTGCTCTACAACTACACGCAGCTCGAGCAGAACGTGGTCCGGGTGGACGCCGAGACGGACGTCGCCTACGCGATGATCCTGGACCGCGACGGGCGGGTGACGGCCCACAGCCACCGCCCGGAGAGCGTGGGCACCCTCCTCTCGGGCGCGGTGCTCGATCGCATCCTGTCGACCGACGCCCCCCTCGCCCAGGAGCTGACGGGCCCGGACGGGGAGGGGCTCTACGACTTCTCGGCGCCGATGGTGGTCGACGCCCAGCGCTGGGGGACGGCCCGGGTCGGGCTCTCGCGGGGCCGGATGGACGCCGAGATCGCGGACACCCGGCGCCAGCTCCTCCTGCTGGCCGTCCTCGTCCTCGCCGGGGCCGGGCTCGCCTCGGCCCTGGTCGCGCAGCGGATCGCCCGGCCCGTGCGGCAGCTCGCGATCGGCGCCGTCGCCATCTCGCGCGGGGAGCTGGTCCAGCGCGTCGAGCCGACGACCTCCGACGAGATCGGGCAGCTGGCCGCCGCCTTCAACAACATGGCCCGCCAGCTCCACGAGCAGCGGTCCGCACTGCTCGAGCAGCGGACCGCGCTCGAGGCGGCCCATGGCGAGCTGCGCCGGCGCTTCGCGGAGCTGTCCGACCTGAAGAGCTACACCGACCACATCCTCGACTCCCTGGTCAACGGGATCGTCACCCTCGACCTCGAGGGGCGCGTGGTCACGTTGAACGGGGCCGCCGAGGCCCTCCTCGGGTGCGTGGCGGCCGACGCCCGGGGCCGGCCGGTGACGGAGGTCCTGGCCCACACCCCGGAGATCGTGGCCATCCTGCAGGCGGCGATCCAGTGGCGCACGGGCCGCAGCGGGACGGTCACCCTCCCCGGCCGGATGGGCGGCACGGTCCCCGTCGAGATCACCACGGCCACGCTCAAGGGCGGCGAGGGGCAGGATCTCGGGGTCATCGTCATCGTCCGCGATCTCACCGCCGTCCGGGCGCTCGAGGCGCAGCTCCGCCACGCCCAGAAGATGGAGGCGGTCGGGCGCCTGGCGGGCGGCGTGGCGCACGACTTCAACAACCTGCTCACCGTGATCACGGGCCGGAGCCAGCTCCTCCTGCTGAAGCTCGCGCCGGAGAGCCCGCTCCGCCGCGACGTCGAGCTGGTCGAGGAGACGGCGCACCGGGCGTCCGCGCTCACCCGGCAGCTCCTCGCGTTCAGCCGGAAGCAGATGGTGCAGCCGCGCATCGTGGACCTGAACGAGGTCGTGCGCAGCATGGAGACGATGCTGAGCCGGCTCATCGGCGAGGACATCGCCCTCACCACCCATCTCCACCCGACGGCCGGATGCGTCCGGGCGGACCCGGCCCAGCTCGAGCAGATGGTCGTCAACCTTGCCGTGAACGCGCGCGACGCGATGCCGCTCGGCGGGCGGCTCACGCTCGAGACCAGCTACGTCCGGCTCGACGAGGGCTTCGCCCGGCAGCACGTGGGCCTCCGGCCGGGCCCCCACGTGCGCCTGACCGTCCGCGACACCGGCGTCGGGATGGACGGGCTCATCAAGGCGCACCTCTTCGAGCCCTTCTTCACGACCAAGGGCCCCGGGAAGGGCACCGGCCTCGGCCTGGCCACCGTCTACGGCATCGTCACGCAGAGCGGCGGGGCGATCCGGGTCGAGAGCGAGCCCGGTCAGGGCGCCACGTTCACGATCGAGCTCCCGCGCATCGACGCGCCGGCGGACCTCCTGGGCGACGCCGCGATCCCGAGCGCCGCCCCCCACGGCTCCGAGACGGTGCTCCTCGTCGAGGACGAGCCCGAGGTCCGGGGACTCGCGCGCGACATCCTGCAGCAGCAGGGCTACACGGTCCTCGAGTCGGCCGACGGCGACGAGGCGCTCCGCGTCGGGCGCGAGCACGCGGGGCCGATCCACCTCCTGGTCACCGACGTCGTGATGCCGCTGATGGGCGGCCGCGAGCTCGCCGACCGGCTCCGGGCCGGCCGGGGGGAGACGAAGGTGCTCTACGTGTCCGGCTACACCGACGACGCCATCCTGCGCCAGGGGGTCTCGGAGACGGGCACGGCCGCCTTCCTGCCGAAGCCCTTCACGGCGTCGGCCCTGGCGCACAAGGTCCGGCAGGTCCTGGACGCGGCGCCGACCGGCGGCGGCCGCTAGCCCCGCCGGCCCCCCGCGCCGCCGCGCCCCGCCCGTCAGTCCGCCAGGACGGCGACGGCCGACTCGAACGCCCGGATCGTCTCCGCGACATCGGCCTCGTCGTGGACGATCGAGAGGTAGAACTTCGACGCGCCGCGGAAGATCCCGCGCTCCCGGAGAAGCCGCACGAAGCGTGACAGGCGGGTCCGGTCGGCGGCGAGCGTCGAGCGGTAGTCGGTGATCTCGCCGTCGGTGAAGTAGACGTCGAACAGCACTCCCTCACCCACCACGCGCGCGGGCACGCCGGCGGCGTCGCAGATCTGCTGGAGCGCCTGCTTCAGCCGGTTGCCGAGCGCGTGCATGCGCTCGTAGGTGCCGGGGCGCTTCAGGATCCGCACGGTGGCGAGCCCCGCCGCCGTCGCGATCGGGTTGCCGCTGAGCGTGCCGATCTGGGGAATGAACCCCTCCCGCCCGACCCTCGACAGGTCGAAGTGCGCCATCAGCTCCTCGCGGCCGGCGACCGCCGTCAGCGGGAACCCGCCGCCCACCGCCTTGCCGAGGGAGCAGAGATCCGGCGTCACGCCGTAGAACTCCTGGGCGCCGCCGTAGGCGAACCGGAACGACGTCACGACCTCGTCGAAGATGAGCGGGATGCCGTGCCGGGCGGTCAGCTCGCGGAGACCCGCCAGGAAGCCCGGGCGCGGCGGGAGCACCCGCTGGAACGGCTCGACGATCACCCCCGCGAGCTCGTCCCGGTGGGCGTCGACGATGGCCGCCGTCTGCTCGAGGTCGTTGAACGGCGCCACCAGCATGGTCGACTCGATGGCGCGCGGGATCCCCGCGGAGTCCGCCACCGCCGCCGGAAACGCGCCCGGCGCGGTGGGGCTCATGCTCATCACCGCGTAGTCGTGCATGCCGTGGAAGCCGCCCTCGAACTTGAGGATGCGGTCGCGGCGCCGGAAGGCGCGCGCCACGCGCATCGCGTAGAGCGTGGCCTCGGTCCCCGAGCTGCAGAAGCGGATCTTCTCCGCGCACGGCATCGCCTTCGAGATCTCCTCCGCGAGGAGGATGGCGTGCTCGTTGTTCGCGAAGAACGTCGAGCCCCGCTCGAGCTGCTCGCGCACGGCGGCGGTGATCTCCGGGTGCGCGTGCCCGACCAGCATCGGCCCCGAGCCGAGCAGGTAGTCGATGTACTCGTGCCCGCTGACGTCCCAGACCCGGCTGCCCCGGCCCCGGCCGAGGATGATCTCCTCGGCGAGGTTGCCGAGGGTCCCGCCGGCCAGATACCGCCCGGCCTTCGCCACCAGCTCCGTCTCGTGGGCGCTCCGCGTCCGCGTGTCCATGCCGCCTCCTCCGCCGGGCACCGGGGCCGGCCTCGTGCCGATCGTCGGTCATCGCTCGCGACCCGTCAACCAGTGCTAGAATCGCCGTCTGGCGCGCCGGTCCGAGACCGGCACACTGGCGCCCACTGGGGAGACCACCGTGGTCAGGATCAACGAGCACTACCTCACGCTCAGGCCGACGTACCTCTTCTCCGAGATCGCGCGGCGCGTGAAGGCCTTCGCCGCCGACCATCCCGACGCCCGCCTGATCCGGCTGGGGATCGGCGACGTCACCCTCCCGCTGGCGCCGACGGTCGTGCGGGCCATGCACGAGGCCGTCGACGAGATGGCGCGGGCGGAGACGTTCCGCGGCTACGGGCCGGAGACCGGGTACGAGTTCCTGACCGAGCTCATCGCGGCGCACGACTACGGGGCGCGCGGCGTCCGCGTGGCGACCGACGAGATCTTCGTGAGCGACGGCGCCAAGAGCGACACCGGGAACATCCAGGAGATCTTCGCGGCCGACGCGGAGGTCGGCCTCGTGGACCCGGTGTATCCGGCGTACGTCGACACCAACGCCATGGCGGGCCGGGCGGGGACGGCCGGTCCCGACGGGCGGTACTCGCGTCTCCTCTATCTGCCGGCGACCGCCGAGAACGGCTTCCAGCCCGCGCTCCCGGACCGCCCGGTCGATCTTCTCTACCTCTGCTATCCGAACAACCCGACGGGCGCGGTCATGTCGCGCGATCAGCTGCGGCGGTGGGTGGACTATGCGCGCCGGCACGGCGCCGTCATCCTCTACGACGCCGCCTACGAGAGCTACATCCGCGACCCCGACGTCCCCCACTCCATCTTCGAGATCGAGGGCGCCCGGGAGTGCGCCATCGAGTTCCGGAGCTTCTCGAAGACCGCGGGCTTCACCGGCACCCGCTGCGCGTTCACGGTGGTCCCCAAGGAGCTCCAGGGGCGCACCGCCAGCGGCCAGCCCTCGAGCCTCCACGCCCTCTGGTTCCGCCGGCAGTCGACCAAGTTCAACGGGGTGCCCTACGTCGTCCAGCGCGGCGCCGCCGCCAGCTACACCGACGAGGGGCGCAAGGAGGTGCGGGCCGCCGTCGACTTCTACATGGAGAACGCGCGGATCATCAAGGACGGCCTCCGGGCGGCCGGCTTCCGGGTCTACGGCGGCGAGAACGCGCCCTACATCTGGGTGAAGACGCCGCCGGGGCTCGGCTCCTGGGACCTCTTCGACAAGCTCCTGACCGAGGCCCACATCGTCGGGACGCCGGGGGTGGGCTTCGGGCCGAGCGGCGAGGGGTACTTCCGCTTCACCGCCTTCGGTCGCCGCGATCAGACCGAGGAGGCCGTGGAGCGCGTCCGGACCCGCCTCCGGCTCTAGCCAAACCCGGGGTCAGACCCCGAGTTTGGCTTCTGCCCGCTGGGTCCCAACGGATGTCAAAGTCAGGGTCTGACCCCGAGGCGCTGCTCTTCGACACCTACGGCACGGTCGTCGACTGGCGGGATAGCGTGCTCGCCCAGCTCGTCGAGTTCGGGGCGGCCCGCGGGCTCGACCTGGACTGGGCGGCGTTCCTCGCGGACTGGAAGGCGGGCTACCGGCCGGGCATGGACCGCGTGAACTCGGGCGAGTGGCCATGGACCACCGTCGAGGCGATCTACCGCCGGCGCCTCGAGGAGCTCTGCCCCCGCTACGAGCTCGCGGGGCTCGGCGAGGCCGACCTCACCCACCTGACCCGGGCCTGGTGGCGCCTCCACCCCTGGCCCGACGCCGTCCCCGGGCTCCGGCGCCTCCGGTCGCGGTTCGTCCTGTCCCCGCTCTCGAACGGGAGCTTCGCCGGCATGGTGCACCTCGCGCGCTTCGCGGGGCTCCCCTGGGACTGCATCATCACCGCGGAGCAGGCGCGCTGCTACAAGCCGCGGCCGGAAGTCTACCGGACGGCCGTCGCGCTCCTCGGCCTCCGGCCGGACGAGGTCATGATGGTCGCCGCGCACAACTACGACCTCCACGCGGCGCGCGCCGCGGGCCTTCGCACGGCGTTCGTCCCCCGCCCGGCCGAGCACGGCCCCGGACAGACGACGGATCTTGCCCCCGAGGCGGACTGGGACGTCGTCGCCGCCGACTTCCTGGACCTCGCCGCACGGCTCGGCGCCTGATCCCGGCTGGTGCCCGCCGCGTCGCTCTGCTAGCGTGGCGCCCATGCCCGACCTCACCGGCGCGGCGGCCTACGGCGGCGAGGGCTGGTCGCCGCGCACGGCGCCCCACCGGGACGAGATCGGCCGCCTCTGGGGCCCGTGCGGGCTCCGTGACGAGTGGGGACCGCTCCGGGCCGTGCTGCTCCACCGGCCGGGCGCCGAGCTCCGCGTGCCGGATCCCGACGCCGCGCAGCTTCTCGCGCCGGTCGACCCCGCGCGCGCCGCAGCGGAGCACGCGCTCCTCGCCGACGCCTACCGGGACGAGGGCGTCCTGGTCCACGACGTTCTACCGGCCGCCGCGCCGACGCCGAACCTCATGTTCTGCGCCGACCTCTTCCTGATGACGCCGGAGGGCGCCATCGTCGGGCGCCCGGCCTCCACCGTGCGCGCCGGCGAGGAGCGCTGGGTGGCGCGGCGGCTCGCCGACCTCGGGATCCCGATCGTCCGCACGATCCGCGGCCACGGCACGTTCGAGGGCGCCGACGCGATGTGGCTGGACGCCAGGACGGCGCTGGTCGGGCGCGGCCTCCGGACGAACGCGGAGGGGGTCGCGCAGGTCACGTCGATCCTCGGCGAGATGGGCGTCGAGGCGATCGTGGTCGATCTCCCGTGGGGCGCGATGCACCTCATGGGGACGCTCCGGATCGCCGACCGGGACCTCGCCATCGCGTGGCCCGGCCGCCTCGCCGTCGCCGCCGTCGAGGCTCTCCACCGCCGCGGCTACCGCGTCCTGTTCCTCCCCGAGGGGCCGGCGGCCGAGCGGACCACCGCGCTCAACTTCGTCACCCTCGCCCCGGGGCGCATCCTGATGGCCGAGGGCTACCCCGTCTTCGAGCGGTTCTTCGAGAAGGCCGGCCTCGCGTGCCGGACCACTCCCGTCGCCGAGCTGCGCCTGGCCGCCGGCGGGATCGGCTGCCTCACGGGCATCCTCGAGCGCACCCCCGCCAGCTGACCCGCGTGGCGCCGCTGAGCGTCCGCCTGGGCGCCCGCCCCGCGCCGGCCACGGCGATCTGGACATGGCTGCTCCTGCTCGTCCTCCTCCTGGCCCTGGCGATTCACGCCGCGCGCAATCGGATCGATCACGACTGGGCGACGCTCGCGATCGACCTGCCCTGGGCGGGCCTCGCGCTGGCGCTCGTGGGTCTGGCGCTTCGCCCGATTCAAGCCTGGTGGCCGCAACGCGGGGAGCAGCCCGCATCGCGCGCCACGCGGGCCGCCTGGATCGTCGCCGCCCTGGTCTTCGGCGCGGTCGCGCTCGCCGCCGATCGTCCGGCGCGCGGGCGAGGTCGCGGCGGCTCAGTCGCGCGTGAGCAGCAGCCGGACCGCGTCGCGGCCGTAAGACTGCGCCAGGGTCTCCACGACCGCGACCAGCAGCGGGCCGAGGTCCGGGTCGTCCCGATCGATCGCCCGCTGGAGGAGGTCGAGATGCTCCGTCCGCGCGGGGACGCCGTGGGCGCGCGCCGTCAGCACGATCGCCAGGCGGGCCGTCCGGTTCTCCGGGTGCGCCACGCGACGGAGGAACCGGGCGGCGGCCGTGAACGTCTGCGAGCGATGGAGCGCCCGGATCGTGTGGCGGAAGAGTCCTCGCGCCTCATCCTTCGGGCGGGCCACGAGCTCGACCGTGTCGAGGACCACGCCGCGGAGCACGTGCCAGTCGCGGACGGGCGCCGTGATGATGTCGTGAACCAGCGCAGCCGGAAGACCCGGCACCTCGTCCACCAGCGCGCCGGTCGCCTCGACCAGGTCGGCCGCGATCGCGCGCGGCGACCGCAGGAGCGCCGCCACCTCGCGGGCCTGGGCGGGGGTGATGGGCAGGACGGCATAGACGAGCTCGTCCGCGCGCGCCGAGTCCGCGCGCGCCGGCGCCGCCGGCAGCGCGGTCGCGAGAGCGAGGGCGAGGGCGGCGGCCAAGTTCCACACGTCCCGCAGTGTGACACGAGCTCGGGTCGGCGGCCATCCCCCCGCCCGTCCGGCCGTCATCACCTCCACTGCCAGACGCTGGCGCGCCACCTCACCCCGATGAGGACGGTGAAGGTCAGGCCCAGGAGCGCGGCGATCGTGACCGTCAGCGGGTAGCCCACGAAATCGATGAGCGCGCCGGAGCCGAGGAGTCCCACGGGCAGGCCGTAGACGGCGAGCATCCGCACCCCCATCACCCGCCCCCGGTAGCGCGCGGCGCTGGCCCTGAGCAAGGTCGCGGCCAGCGCGATCATGGCCACGTTCTGGGCGAAGCCCGCGACGAGGAGCGTGGCCAGCCCCGGGCCGATGCTCGCCACGTGGCCGAACACCAGCAGCGCCACGTACCAGGCGGCCGTGCCGATCAGCGTCGCGCGCGCCGGGTGCCGCGGCCCGCCGGTCACGACCATCGCCACCGACGCCGCGAGCCCGCCGAGCGCGAAGGTGGCGACCAGCCAGCCGAGGCCTGTCGCGTCGACGCCGTAGATCTGCTTGGCGACGTACGGCAGGAGGCCGTTCGAGGCCGGGTAGGCCGTCACGTTGACCAGGAACGCCACCAGCATCATGGCGAGGAGCTCCGGCGTCTTGAGCACGTGGCCCAGGCCTTCCACGAGATCGCCCCAGCCCGAGGGGCTGGTCGCGCGCGGGCCCGGGGGCGCGGTCGCCGGGTCGGCCGCAGGCGGCCGTCTGGACACGCCGAAGGTGAGCGCAAGGCTCGCCAGGTAGAAGCCCGTGACGAAGAGGTACGTGAGCCCGAGGCCCAGCACAGTGGACAGCCCCGCCCCGGCGAGCGCGCCGGCGATCCGCGCGGAGTCCATCGTCGCGCGCGAGAGGCCGAGGGCGCCCATCAGGTGCGCCGGCGGGATGGTCTCGCCGATGAGGGTGTTCCGCATCACGAGATCGTTCGGACGCACGACGCCGGCGAGGGAGGCGATGAGTAGCACCCATCCCGGCGTCAGGACGTCGGCCGCGGCCAGGCCCGCCAGAAGCCCGGCCAGGCCGGCGTAGATCGCGCGCATCGCGCAGAGCAACGTCCGGCCGCCCAGCCGGTCGCCCAGCACGCCGAACATCGGCGACGCCAGCGTGCCGACGTACTGGAGCGACGCGAAGGCGGTCAGCAGCAGCACGGAGCCGGTGTGGACCATGACGTACCAGCCGAGGACGAGCGTCTCCATCTCGAACGCCCAGGAGGTGAGGAGGTCGGCGGACCACTGGAACCGGAAGCTGCGGACGCGGAAGGCGGCGAGGATCAACGCGGGGTCAGGAGGGGCGTCGAAGGGCGTGGCTCGTCACCGCACCCTCCTCCGTCGAGGCGCACAGTCAGAGGGGGCGGCTCGTACCGCCCCCTGGAGTCCCCGGCGGTCTTGATCAGGACGCCGCCGTCCGGCTCGGGCGGTGGCGCAGGAGGACGTGGCGGATCTTGCCGGTGTCGCCGGCCACGGGCGCCCGCCGCTCGACCTGCAGCACCCCCGCGCGCCAGGTCATCTCCGCGATCCGCTCGACCCCGCTCCCTCCCCCGACGCCCCCCAGGAAGGCCTCCCGCGCCACGTTCGGATCCAGCCCCCCGAGCCGCGGGTGGACGAGCAGGCGCAGGACGGCGCGGCCGTCCGGCCCCTCGTCCTCGACCACCTGGTAGTCGGTTGGGCCGCCCCCACAGCGCCGCGGAAGCACGTCCTCGAGCACGCGCACGACGTCGGCGTCCAGCACGCTCATGCCCCCGGCGGTGATCTTGGCGTGACTGCGCACCTGGGACAGGGTCACGGACCACCCCGCGCCGGTGAGAGGGCAGCGGCATCTTGCCGGCGTGACGACCGCCTCGTCGCCGATCGAGACGTTCACGAGGACGAAGGGCGCCGTCTCGCGCAGGGACGTATAGAGCAGGGCGCGCGGCGGCAGCGGGATGGCCGGCGAATCCGGCTGGACCACCGCGAGCAGATCCAGGAGGGGGTGGAGATCCGCCGTCTGTCCAGGGGCCAGACAGCCGTAGGCGATGGGGCCGCCGCACTCGCTGCTGCCATAGGCGCCGGCGGCGTCCGCGCCCACCGCCGCGATCGCCGAGAGCCGCCGCGGAGTGATCGGCTCGCCGGTCAACCAGAACCGCGCGCCCGCGAGCGGGAGTCCCGCCTCGGCGGCCGCCTCGCAGAGGCGGACGGCCGAGCTCGGGAAGGTGAAGAGGTGCGGCACCTCACCCGCGGCCAGGACCTCCGCCATCCAGCGCGCGACCGGCAGCGGCCGCTCGACGGAGGCGTGCACCGGACCGGGGAGCGGCCGGCGGGCGGCGAGACTCCCCCACCGGAGCGCCCGCGCGCTCCAGCGGTAGCGGGGGTGCAGCGCCGCCGCGGCCGGGTCGATCTGCGAGAACCAGCGGACCGGTGGGGCCCCGGCGGCGGCGAGCCGGAGCAGCACGCGCATCGCGAAGCCCCCCGGCACTCCCCAGAGTGCGTGCCGCCACGCGAGCCCCCGGCGCGCAGCGAGGAAGACAGCGACGTCCTCCGCGTGGTCCCGCACGAAGGCGAGGTCCATGCCGACCGTCGTGCGGGGCCCGCGGCTGCCGCTGCTCTGGGAGAGGACGTGGACGCTGGAGAGAGGGTTCCGCAGGGCGGCCGGGTCCACGTCGAAGCGGGTCGTCCCGCGCACGACGGACTGGCGGCCCTTGAACTCCTCGATGGTGAGGTAGACGCCCTGGCCGCACAGTTGCCGCAAGGCGCCCTCGAGCCCCTCGCGCTCGACCAGCCCTGTCAGATCGCCGTACTCGCAGCCGGCCGCCCGCAGGAGGCGGAGATAGGGGCTGGCCGGGCAGTCGAAGACCGCCGCGCTCATCAGCGCCAGGAAGTCGGCGGCCCGTCGCCCGAGGCGGGCGGCCACGACGGTACGCGCCCTCTCCGGCGAGGTCCGCCACCGCAGGAAGGCGGGCAGGCCCACGAGGAGCCGGACGGCGGCGCGCACGTCCTCTCTGGACAGCCGCGGCGCGCTGGTCTCGGCGGGGCCGGGCGCTCCCTTTTCGCTCGCGCCCGGCGACGTCATCGGGACGGCACGGTCACGGGAGAAACTCGTTCGTGTAGAAGGCCGTGGCCGGCTCCGTCCCTTCGAGGCCGCGGTGCCGTCTCAGCAGATCGAGCGTCGCCTGCCAGTCCTCGGGCGGCCCGTACCCGATCCGCCGGCGCGCGTTGGCCGGGCTGAAGAGGAACGACAGGTCCACCGTGAGCTGGTGTCGGGCCGCCTCGGCGTCGACCAGCGGAGCCAGTCTGACGAGCGCGCGGATGGCCGCCTCTGGCTCCCGGGAGGCCTCTTCGAAGCCGCGGAGGGAGGCGGCCACCAGCCGCCGCACGAGGTCCGGGCGGTCCCGGATGGTGTCAGCGTGGGTGATGATGGTGAACCCCACCGCGGGCGCTCCGAGCTCGGCGAACGTGAGGACGCGGGTCCGGAAGCCTCGGAGCCCAAGCGTGACCGGCAGGTCCGCGGCGCTGCCGAGGACGGCGTCCACGCGCCGTTCGGTGAGCGCCGGCCCCTTGGCCCTCGGGTCCATCTGGACGAGCTGGATCCGATCCGGCTGGAGACCGCTGGCTGCCACCACCGCCGGCCAGACCTGGGTGTGGCCGTCTCCCGGCGTGATCCCGAGGCGCCGGCCCTCCAGATCCCGTGCCGTCCGGATCCCGGTCTCCTCGAGGGTGACGATGGCGAACGAGGATCCATTGATGGGCGTCGCGACGGCCCGCACGGGCACGCCGCGGGCCGCGTTGAGCATCACGGTGAACCCGTCGGCGAAGCCGAACGTGTCGGCCTTCGTGCCGACGAGCTGCACGGTGGTCGCCGAGCCCCGTCCCTCCAGCAGCTCCACGTCGAGTCCGGCCTGCGCGAAGTACCCCCGCTCCAGCGCGAGGGCGTACGGCGCCTGGATCCCGCGCCAGTACCAGTTCATGCGGAAGCTCACGCGGTCCGCCGCCAGCCCCGCCGCGGGCAGCCCGGCCACGACGATCAGGATGACGGCCAGCCGCATCATCATGAATCCGAGCGCCCGATGCCCAGGCAGTGTCACCACCAGCATTCAGGCGAGTCCGGCCGCCTTGACGACGGATCGCTTTCCCGAAGGTCCGGCCTCGATCTCGTCCACTTCCGCCACCTCGACCGCCATCCCGGGCCCGAGGAGCTCCTCGAACCCCCGGCGAAGCCGCTCGGCGTCGTGCGCCGTGAGCCGCGGGGTGGCCACCAGGTTGATCCGCAGGCGGTCGACCGCTGTCTGCGCGATCTGGTACTCCCGGAGCGCGCCGACATCGCATGCCGACAGCAGGCACGTTTCGAGCGTCAGGGCCGAGATTCGGTCGCCGGAGGGCAGCCGGACGGTGTCGGCCTCACGTCCCTCCACCGCGGCGAGGACGGGCAGCCCCCGGCCGCAGGGACAGGCCGAGCCGGCGACGGCGACGTCGCCCACGTCGTAGTTGATCAGCGGCATCACCCGGTTCTCCAGATCGGTCAGGAGCACGCGGCCCCGCTCGCCCGGCGCCGCTGGGTGGCCATCCCCCCGCGCCACGTGGACGATGACCCGGTCCCCCAGGAGGTGCAGCCCGCCCGCCCCGTCGGGACAGCTCTGCGCGATGTGCGCCATCTCGTTGCAGGTATACCGGTCAACCACCGGCGCGCGAAAGGCCTCCGCGATCGTCGCACGCCGGACGCCGGTGAGGGACTCGCTGCCGGTGATGACCACCTTCGGGTCCGTGGGCAATCGGATACCCGCTCTGAGGAACCGGTCGCCCAGGAGGGCGAGGATGGAGGGCAGCCCCTTCAGGTACCATGTCCGCCGCCCCGCAGTCGAACGCACGAGACGCAGCAGGTCCTCTGGCGCGGGCCGCGCCACCTGCAGGTGGCCCGACCGGCGGCCCAACAGCACGCGGCGACCGAGTCGGTCGAGGCGACCCGGGCGCGGGTAATTCAAGTCCGCGGGGCGGAAGGGGTTGCTGACACTGACCTCGGCGTCCCACACCCCGACCCCGGCCCACTCCTGGCCGAGCATGAAGGACGCCAGCCGGGTGTCTTCCGACGCCAGGTCGAGACGGAGCCGGAACGGTACCCCGCTCGATCCCGACGTGAGCATGTCCCAGCCACGCCGGGCAGGCGCGTTGTCCGCCGTCGTCTGGTCGAAGCCGGCCGCCTGGAGCGCCCCCCGCGTGGTCACCGGTATCCGGGCGAGGTCCGACAGGTTTCGCACGGCTTCCGGCTGGATGCCGGCGTCTCCCAGGAGCCGCCGGTAGTAGGGAACGTGGCGGACCGCGTGAGCCAGGAGCTCGCGCAGCCGTGCGGCGGCGGCCGCCTCGACCTCGTCCGCGGACCGCCACTGGTGCTCGCGGAGCTGCTGGAGCCGTGCCCACACTCGCCGCCCCCGTACGCGGTCGAGCAGCGGGAGGACGCGGGGGACGAACCAGGCATACGCGGCCGCGCGCCCGCTGACGCGGGCCGGGGCGCCGGACACGCTCGGGGGGCGGTCGGTCGCCCTGATGATGCCCACCGCAAGGGATGATACTGCACTCGGGCCGGAGGCCGGAAGCTGACGGATAGGCCGGGTAGGCCAAGCGTATGATTGCGGTGAGTCATGTCCCGCGTGGCCGGACGAATCGCGGAGTGGGCTGACGGCACGCGGCGCGGGGCGGCCTTCGTGGACGGCCTCTTCCACCACCTCCGCCGGCCGCTGACGCTCGAGCAGGCGCGGACCGCCCTCGCGGCCCGCCGCGTCCGCCGCGACGCCGACCTCCTGGCCGTCGCGCGCCAGGCGATCTTCAGGAACCCGCGGAGCCCGTACCGCTTCCTGCTTCGCCACGCCGGGTGCGAGTACGGCGACCTCGAGCGGCTGGTGCGGACCGAGGGCGTGGAAGGCACCCTCCAGGCGCTGTTCCGCCAGGGCGTCTACCTGACGGCGGCCCAGGTCAAGGGGCATGAGCCCGTGGTCCGAGGCCCCGAGCGCATCACCGTCGGCCTGCCGAAGCTGCGCAGCCCCAGCTGGCGCGTCCCCGGCCCCCTGCTCGGCCCGGAGGACCGGGCGGGCCGGCGTGTATCGATCTACCGGGCGCTCGTCCAGGACGTCGTGATCAACGCGCGCCTGGCCCTCGACGCGCGCGGGGGCACGACGTGGCGCCACGCGGTGTGGGGGTACCCCAACGACGCGTGGCTGCTCTGGCTGGTGCGATTCTGGGGACCGGGCGTCCGGCCAGCCCGGTGGTTCAGCCGGCTCGATCCGCGCGCCAGCCCGGTCGCCATCGAGCGCTGGGTGACACGGGTACTGCCGTCCATGACGCGCTGGGCCGGAGTCCCCTTGCCGCCGATCGAGCACGCCCCGCTCTCCGCCCCGCAGGCCATCGTGAGCTGGCTCGGCACCGAGCTCGGCGCGGGCCAGCGGCCGCACCTCGTCGCCGCGCCGAGCTCGGCGGTTCACCTGTGCCGCATGGCGCGGGCCCAGGGGCTCGAGCTGCATGGCGTGGAGTTCACCCTGACCGGCGAGCCGATCACGGCGGCCCGCGACGCGGCGATCCGCTCGACGGGCGCGGGCCTCACGACCAGCTATGGCGCCAAGGAGTCGGGGATCATGGGCTACGGCTGTCTCCGCCCGGCGGAGGTCGACGAGCTCCACTGCTACGACGACTCGCACGTCTTCGTCCAGCCGGGCCCCGGGGGGGCGGTGGCGGGCCTGCCTCCCGACGCGCTCCTGGTCACCTGCCTGCGCCCCTCGTGGCCCTACGTGGCCCTCAACCTCTCGCTGGGCGACCGCGGGACCCTGACCCGCCGCGCCTGCGGGTGCCCGATGGAGAGCCTCGGCTGGACGGAGCACCTGCACACGGTGCGAAGCTTCGAGAAGCTGAAGGTGGGCGGGGTCCTCTTTCTGGAGCGCGAGCTCACGGGACTCATCGACGAGGTCCTCCCCGCGCGCTTCGGCGGGGCGCCGACCGACTACCAGCTCGTCGTCGACGACGAGGTGGTCGACGGCGCGCTCCGGCTCAAGCTCCTGGTCCACCCGGCCGTCGGCCCGCTCGACGAGCCCACCGTCAGGGCGCAGGTCCTCGCCAGCTTCGCCGAGGCGGGCGTCCCGGTCGCCGCCCTCTGGCGAGAGCCGCGGTGGCTCACCGTCGAGCGCGCCGCGCCGCTCAGCACGGACCGCGGCAAGATCCTGCACGTGCACCGCGTCGAGCGCGGCCCTGAGGGTCATCGCCGGTGAGATAGCTCCACGGGCGAGCGTTTCCCTTGACACCGACGGGAACGCCCCTTAGAAGGGGTCCACGCTATGCGGGTCGTCATGGTCGCGCGACTGCCCAAGCCGGTCGGCGGCGCCGAGGTCTTCGCGAAGGGCCTGGCCGCCGGATTGTCCGACCTCGGCGTCCGCGTCGCGGTCGTCACCCACCGGGCCCTTCGGGCGCGGTCTCTCGACGGAGCTGGCGACCGGATCTTCCGGTACCGCGCGCAGGACCACCCGGGCCTGCTGGACCGAGGCGTTCGCATCCATCCGGTCCTCCACTACGAGCGCACCGCGCGCGGGGTCACCGTCCACGGCGTCGATCCTGGAAGGTCGGCGACCGATCAGCTACGAGCCGTCCTCGGGCAGGAGCGACCGGACCTGCTCCACAGCCACTGGCATTCCCTCCTGCCGGAGGTGACCGAGGCCGCCGACGCCGTTGGCATCCCCTGCGTCCACACCATCCACGGCATGGTGAGCCTGACCCGCGCGACACGCCGGGAGCTAGACCCGGACCAAGCGCTGCGCCTGATCCGCCAGAAAGTGCACGCGATCGCCGTGAGCCGCGACGTCCTCGCCCACTGCCGGCGACACGGCCTCACCCGGGTCGCCCTGGTGCACCCTGGCGTCGACCGCCGTTTCTTCCGGCCGGCGCCGGGCCTCACCCGGCGCGACTTCCTCTACGTGGGCAGGGCGGAGCGATACAAGGGAGCCCGGGAAGTCTGCGAGGGGTTCCTGGACGTGGCGCCCCAGCTGGACGGGCGGCTCTGGCTCGCCGGTCGGGGGATGACGCGCGACGGCTACGCGACCCACGGGTGCTTCCTCCCGCCGGGCCGACGGGCCGCGCTGGGCCGGCTGATCGAGGAAGGCCGGGTCCGCTTTCTCGGAGAGCTTCCGGCGCACCGGCTCCGCGCGCGATATCAACGGTCACGCGCCCTCCTGCTGCCGTCTCTCACCGAGGGATTCCCGCTTGTCATCCTCGAGGCCCTTTCCTGCGGGACGCCGGTCATCGCCTCCGACGTGGGCTCCATCGCGGACGTCGTCGAGAGCGGCCGCAACGGTATCCTGATCCCCAGGGGGGATTCCCTCTCCCTGGCCCGAGCCCTGCTGGCGTTGCCCAGCCTGGAAGGGCCCAGGCTCTCCGCGCGCTGTCGCGCCAGCGCCCGGGGCTTTTCGCTCGATCGCGCGGCCGCCCGGCACCTCGAGGTGTACCGGAAGGTCCTGGCCGCGGCGGGGCGCGCTTGGGACGGGGTAACCAACGGCGCTGGCAAGACGCGGTAGCCCCGGCCTCGCCGCGGCTAGCGCTCCCCGCCGACGAGTTTCCCGAACAGGGCGCGATACCGACGCGCTGTCTCCACCATCGAGAAGCTCCGCACGCTTTCTCGACAGCGCGTCGCCAGCCCTCCGTCGTCCAGGTACCGCGCGCGGAGCAAGGCCTCGGCCACCCGCTCGACCGCTCCGGCGGGTGTCACGTATCCGTTCCAGCCGTTCTCCACCACGGCGGGGACCCCACCGACGTCGGACGCCACCACCGGCGTCCCGCACGCGAGCGCCTCCAGCACGGAGATGGGAAACCCCTCTGTCAACGAGGGCAGGGCGAACACGCGAGCGCGCTGATAGTGCGCCACGATCTCGTCGTGCTTGACCTCTCCGAGCAGCTGGACGCGCCCCAGGTCGATGAGACGTGCGAGCTCGGCGCGAGCATCGCTCCGGAGCCCGAAGCCGGTTCGCTCGAATGAGCCGCGGTCGATCCTCGTGCCGATCAGCAGGAGGGGATCGTCGACCAGCTCAGTCTCGACGGTGACATAGGCCTCGCAGACCTCCCGCAGTCCCTTGAAGCCCACCGTTCTCCCCACGTACAGGACGCCCCGGCGCGGGACTCCGGGAGCAAGCCGGAACGCATCGAGGTTCACGCCGTTGGGAATGACCGACACGTTCGCGAGCCCCTGGTCGCGACAGTACGCGAGCATCTCGTCGCTGACCACGACCGCGTGGGCGCTCCGGTGAATCAGCTCGACCACCTCGCCCGGCGACAGCCCGCGCAGGCCGAGCGCCCCGTGACGGTCCAGCAGACTGGTCATGTTTTGCAGGGTCAACACGAACGGGATGCCCGCGGCGTGGGCGGCCCGGACCGCCTCGCGCGACAGCCCGGTCGCGTACTGGCAACTGACCAGGTCCGGGCGCTCGGCCTCCAGCACCTCGACGAGGCGGCGATACAGGTCACCGTCGATTTCGTCGAGAGCCCGTCGCTCGAGCCGACTCGACAGCGGATAGTCGTAGGTCGCCTGGACGGCCACTCCCTGGTCGAGCAGGTCGGCGTGGGCCGCCGGGTCGTAGGCATACGGGACGCTCTCCCGATGGAACACCTCCCACTCGTAGCTGCGCTGCGTGAGCACCGTCTGACGAACGCCCTCCCGCGCCAAGGCGTGGACCAGCTCCTTCAGGAAGACCGACACCCCACCGAACGGCGGGGGAAGGGGCGTGATCACGACGAGCTTCACGCGCGGGGGCCTTGCGGCAGGCCGGTCGAGGTCAGGAGGCCAGACCCCTGCCCTCGGCCTCGTGCCACTCGAACGGAGCAGTGAACTCCTTCAGGATGAACTCGGTCCGCCGGTGCAAGGGGACCTTCGGAGCGTTCTCGAGGCGCATGCTCACCCATCGGGCGAGGATTGCGAAGGGCACGGCACGTCGCTCGGCCCGGGACAGGGGCACCTGCCGGCTGTACGCCTCGATGAACTCCGCCATCTGACCGGTGTCGAGCCGTGGGCAGCTCGTCAGGCTCCAGATGTCCGACGGGTCCAGCCCCACCGGCCATTCCGCGCCGAAGAACAGCGCCCCGTCGGCGACGTCCCGGATCCTCGTGTCCCTCCAGGCCCAGTCGAAGTCGAAGAGGCCGAGGATCTTCCCGGACGGAGCGAAGAGCACGTTGGCGCTCGTGAAGTCCCCGTGGATCGTGTGGAGGGGCAGCCCCGCCAGGATCGGTCCGTAGGACGAGGCCAACCAGCGGACGAGCCCTAGCGCCCGGTCGAGCCGCTGGATCGCGACGCGGTCCCGCTCGCCGGCCCGGACGTGCCCGAGGACCTGCGCCTGGACCGCTGGGTCGTCGAAGTGAGCGCTGCCCGGGCCCGGCCACGCGTGAAGGGCAAACTGGGGCACGACGCGCTCGCAGCGCCCGGGATACGTCGCCGCGAGCGCGTGAAAGCGGGCCAGGAGCGTTGCCACGGCGCCCCTGACCCCGGCGCGCCGTCGTGGCTGCAGCAGCTCACCGTCCACCCAGCGGTACACCTCGTAGACCTCGCCGCCGAGACGAACGTGGTCATGGCCCGACGCCGAGCGAACCGGGCTCTCGGTGGGGAACCCCCGTTCCGCGAGGAAGTGGCGCAGGCCGAGATCGAAGCGCGTCCGCTCCTCCGTGGCCGTACGCCTCCCTCGCCGCCGTACGAAGTAGCACGCTGGCGGCACCGTGACCTTCCAGGTGCCCCCGGCGGTCCCACCCGCGGGGAGGACCTCGGCCGGCTGGAGGTCGTAGCGCGCCAACACCGGCGCCAGGGCCGCCGCCGCTCGACTCCGGGTAGCCGTCGACACCGGGCGGAAGAGGGCCTACCGCGGGCGGACCCGGCTGGGCGACCAGGCGCCGACGGCCGTGAGAGGGCGCCGCCTCCCGGAGTCCCGCGGATGCTCGATGCCGAGAGAGCGCGCGGGGCTCGTTGCGTCGAGCACGGGAACGCGATCAGCAGCGGCCATCGAGGGGACAGGATTGCCCGGAAGGCGCGGCGACGTCAATTGGCATCGGCGTCGGTAAGGGGCGACCGCACGAAACCCGCACAGTCAGAGGGGGCGGCTTGCGACCGCCCCCTCCAGGTGCGGGTCAGATATGGCGGGGTCGACGGGACTTGAACCCGCGGCCTCTGGCTTGACAGGCCTGGGCCATGCTCCGAGATGTGCGTGCCCAGCCACACTTGCCAAGGAGTTATCGCGAATCTCGTTGGATCGCGTGGGCCTGCGCGGGCTGGTTCCGACGGCTCACCGGGTACACGACCGGGTACACACAGGGCTCCGACGGCGTTCACCGAACCCGGCGTCGTATGACGGACGGTCACCTCACGAAGAAGGAGAACGAGGTCTTCTTGCGCCGTCTCCAGAAGCGCGGCGGCTGATCAGGCGCAGCCGGTTCGGGGGGTGCCCCGCGCCTTCCTGGGCACCAGCGTGCAGGCGAAGGTGGCGGGCTGCTGCCGGTACTGGTCAAGGCGGGCCCGAAGCCGCGCCAGCGTCCGGTCCCGCTTGGCGAGGCCAATGCCGTAGATCGCCAAATCGTTCACCAGCCGCGTGTAGAAGAAATGCTGGTGATCACCAGTGTCCCGCATGCAGGGCGTCGGCTTCTGCGCCACGCGCAGGAGGAGCCCGAACGCGTGGACGTACTCGCCGAGCACCGGTTCGTCACGGAGGTCCGGGGGAACCTCGGGGAAGCGCGCCAGGAACTCATCCACCGTCATCGGGGTGCGAACGGCCCGGGCGCATTCCTCCAGGTCCGGTGACAGGCGGATCTGCATGACAGCCCCTCCAGGGTTCAGTATAGCCTGGGGGCGCCCGGCCGGTCTTCTCGTACCCACACACCCATCCGTCATCCTCCGACTTGACGGTCATGCTCACCCGATCAACCGCCAATGCCTCCACCACGTCGCGGGATCGCACCCAGGAATCCCCCTCTCATCGCCGGCGCGTACCTCGGATCACGAGCCGGGCGCGACCGGAGCGCCCTTCCAAGGCCGGTGCCCATAGCGGTCGAGCGAGACCACCTCGCCCACCGGCCGGCGCGTCGTCGGTCCGTAGCGGCCGCGCGGCCAGCCAAGCGGGATCACCGCGCAGGGCTGCACGCTCCAGGGGCAGCCGAGGATGCGTCGCGCCGACCAGGTGCTCCACAGCGGGAGCGTGATCAGCGCCGCGCCGAGGTTCACGGCGCGCGCGGCGAGCAGCAGGTTCTGCACGGCGGGGAAGACCGACCCGTAGTACGAGGCCGTCGCGACCGGCGGAAACCAGAGCCGGGACCCGCGCAGGCAGGCCACGACGATCACCGGGATCTCCTCGAAGTGGTCGGCCTGCCACTGCACCGCGTCGAGCACCCGTGACATCTTCGGGTCCTTGCGCATGAGCCAGCGCCCGAGTCCGCCGTACAGATGCCAGGCCTGGCGATTGCGGCGCGCGAGCTTGGCCTTCACGTCGGGATCGCGCACGACGATGAACTCCCAGTTCTGGGCGTTCGACCCGCTCGGCGCCTTCACCGCGAGCTCGATGAGCCGCAGCACAAGGGCGTCGTCCACCGGATCAGGCTTGAGGCGTCTCACCGCGCGCTGCGTCGTCATGGCGTCCTCGAGCGGCATGGAGAAGTCCCGCGTCTCTCTCATCGAGACATCCTCCCTCAGGTGCGAAAAGGCCGAGAGCCATGTCTGGGCGACCTGTCCGCGGACGATCAGGGTTCTTACGGCAATCTAGAGCTGAGCGTCGCCTCAACAACCCAACGGGCTACGGTGATTGCCGTAACCTCTTGTTTCCCTTGTCCTTCGCCAAAACTCCGTCCGTCGGCCAAGCGGTTGATATGTCGGCTCTGATCCGGAGAGAATCCCAGCTCGATGATCACACTCCTGCTCCACCTGTTTCGACTCCTCCCGTTCGTCTGCGGCGGCCACCGCCAGCTCGCCTTGAATGCCTTCTATCCTTTGAGTCCCGTGTGCGCGAGCCCTTCGACGAACTGTTTTTGCGCCACCACAAAGACGATGAGCACCGGCAGCGCGGTCAGAGTGGCGGCGGCCAGCTGCACGTTCCACAGCGGCCCGCCATACGCGTCCGTGAAATGGGTTAGCGCCTGCGGCAGCGTGAACATGTTCGCGCTGGAAATAAACACGATGGGCTCCAAGTAGAGGTTCCAGCTGTGCAGAAAGGTGAAGATCGCCACCGAGGCCAGGGCAGGGCGCGCCAGCGGCAGCGCGATCTTGCGGAAGATCGTAAAGCGCCCCAGGCCGTCTACGCGCGCCGCTTCCTCCAGCTCCACCGGCAGCGCGATGAAAAACTGGCGCATCACGAAGGTGGTGAACACGCTGGGCGCGCCGAATATCGGCACCAGGATCAGCGGCCAGTGCGTGTTGACCAGGCCCAGCCGGCGGAAGACCTGGAACAGCGGCACGATGGTCACCTCGGCCGGTATCAACAGGCCCAGCAGCACCACCATGAACAAGGCGTCCGCGCCCGGGAACCGCACTCGGGCGAAGGCATAACCGGCCATGGACGACACCGCCATGGTGCCGATCGTCACGATGGCCGCGATGTAGGCCGAGTTCCAGTATTGCTGCCCGAACGGCTGCAGCTTGAACACTTGCGCATAGGTGGTCCAGTCGTAGTGGGCCGGCAGCAGCTGCGGCGGAAAGGCAAAGATGTCGCTGGCGGGCTTGATCGACGAGGTCACCATCCACCAGGTCGGGAACACGAAGGGGATCAGCAGCACACACATGCCGCCGTAGATCAGCAGCCGGG
Organism: uncultured Candidatus Rokubacteria bacterium; assembly: GCA_963812945.1. Lineage (GTDB taxonomy): Bacteria > Methylomirabilota > Methylomirabilia > Rokubacteriales > DASRDR01 > DASRDR01. The sequence goes on from CAWEXD010000008.1 coordinate 3,865,111, forward strand.
CGCTGCGCGACGAATGTGCCCCCAGCCCAGCCGCTTTGCGTCTGGCCCCCCGAGGGGGTGCAAGAACACTTGGGGCGGCCCGGCGTCTTTTCTCAGCGTTCCTCATGGAACACCACTTTGCGGCGCAGGGACCACTGGGCAAAGGTCAACACCACGACGATGGCGAACAACACGACGGCCAGCGTGGAGCCGTAGCCGAACCTGTTGAACTGGAAGGTCTGCTGGTACAGGTAATACACCAGCACGGTGGTCGACACACTTGGGCCGCCTTGCGTCAACACAGCAATCTGCGCAAACACCTGCAGTGAACCCACCACGGTGATGATCGAGGTCAGCATGATGGTGGGGCTGATCAGCGGCAGAGTGATGCGGCGGAACTGCTTGAAGCGCGCCGCGCCGTCGATGCGTGCGGCTTCGTACAGCTCGCCCGGCACGCCCTGCAGCGCGGCCAGGAACAGCACCATGTTGAGCCCCACGTTCTTGAACACCTGCACCACGATGACCGACGCCATCGCAGTGCCCGGCGTGCGCAGCCAGTTGGGCCCCTCGATACCTAACGCGAGCAGCGCGCCATTGACGCCGCCGTTTTTCTGTAGCAAAAAACCCCAGACGATGGTCCAGGCCACCAGCGACACCACCACGGGCGAAAAGAACAGGGTGCGAAACACCGTGATGCCGGCCAGTTTCTGGTTCAGCAGCACCGCCAGCAGCAGCGCCAGGCTCAGGTTGAACACCACCAGCCCGGCCGAGAACAAGGCTGAGGCCCCCAGCACGCCCGGAAGGTTGGGGTCTTGCAGCAGCTGCTGGTAGTTGTGCGTGCCGACAAAGTTGAAGGTGTTGGCCAGCACGTTCCACTGGTGCAGCGAGAACCAGGCCACCAGCACCAGCGGCAGCAACACGAAGGTGGCGATGCCGGCCAACTGCGGTGCGACGAACAGCCAGCCCGCCAGCGCATCGCGGCGCGCGATGGTCCAGTACGGCCGCTGCCGTGGCGCTGGCGATGGACCGGGCGGCAGCATCGTGGCGGTGGGGGCTGGGGGATCAGCGATGCTCTGCATGACCCGCGTTTCGTGCGATGAGGTCGGTGCAGAGCATGCTGTCTGGTTGCTCGGTCAGTTCTGCAGCAGCGGCGTGATCTGCGCGCAGATGGACTGCAGCGCGGCCGGTATGTTGGCCTGTGGCGTCCAGACAGTGTCCAGACCCGCACGCACGGTTTGCTGGATGCGCGCGAACCCGCTGTGGCCGGGCATGACCTTGCCGGTTGCGATGCCCGAGACCACCACCTTGTCGAGCTGGGCAGCGCTCAGCAACGCGTTGGTTTTCTTCAACACGTCGGCATTGAGCAGCGACTTGCGTGCCGAGGGGAAGAACTGCGCGAGCTTGGCCGAGTTCTCCGGGTTGGTCATGAAGGCCACGAAGGACGCGGCCTCGGCGGCGTTCTTGCCGGCGCTGAACACGCCTATGCCGGCCTGCCCGATCAGGGCGTAGTCACCAGCCGGGCCTTTGGGCAGCGGCACTAGGTCCCACGCAAAGGGCTTGTCCTTGGGCAGCAGTGACGCGCGGCTGATCTGCGTGATGGTCATGGCGGCATCACCGGCAAAGAAGTCCAGGTTCTGGCCCGGACCGGGCATGGCCTTTTTGGCGAAGATCGCGTCATGGAGGAAGGACATGGCATCGACCATCGGCCTGTCCGCCAGCGTGCAACGCTTGCCGTCGGCGCTCCAGGGCGAGGCACCCCAGCCGTTCCATACCGAGGCCAGGTATTGCCAGTCCTGGTAGTTGAAGTCGCGCACGATCAGGCCCGCCTTGCCGGACTTCGCCACCGCCTCGGCGCTCGTGATGGCGTTGGCCCAGGTCCATTCGCCGGCGGCGATCAGTTCCTCGGGTGTCTTTGCGCCGGCCTTCTTGATCAGGTCGTTGTTGACGAACACGGCGAAGGGCGAGGTCGAGAACGGGTAGGCGTACAGCGTGCCGTCCTTCATCCAACGCTCGGTCGCGCCTATGCTCACCTCGCCCAGGTTGTAGCCGGGTGTGGCGGCCAGCGTCCTGGTCAGCGGGAACAAGGCGCCGGAGTTGACAAAGTCCTGCGCGGTGGTCTCGAAAATCCAGGCCATGTCGGGCGCGTTGCCGCCCGCGATCTGGGTCGTCAACGCCGTGGTGTAGGTCGAGAAGGGCAGCGAATCGAAGCTGACGGTGACATTGGGCTTGACGCGCTTGTAGTCGTCGGCGATGCCGTTGAACAGCTTCAGGTGCGCCTCGTTGGCGCTCCAGATGGTCATGCGCAGCTTGACGGGCTGCTGCGCGGGGGCGTTCGCCACCAGCCCCAGCACGAGCGTGAGGCCGCCGAGAAGGGTGCGGATGCGGGGGATTGCGGGTCGGTTCATGTCGGTCTCCTTCTCTGTTTACTGGGGGTCGGTGAATCAGTAAGCGCGTACGTCCGGCCAGCGGATTTCCACGCCTGCACGCGTCAGCAGGGCCTGAAATGTTGCCAGTTGCGTGTCGTCTTCTTGCACCCGGTGCGGTGTGGCGCCGCTGTTCAAGCAATGCGCCGCCAGCATGCCGGCGGCCTCGCCCGCGTTCCACTCCACCGGGTGCAGCCGGTAGCAACCGTTGGTGATGTGGGTGGTGCCCATGTTCTTGCCGCCGGCAAGCAGGTTGCGCATGCGCCGGGGCAGCAGCGCGCCGAGCGGGATCTCGAACGGGCACGATGGCGACGTCGATGTAGTTGTCGCCGCCGGTCGAGGGGTGCAGGTCGATGCGGTACATGCCCACGCCTACGCTGTCGCGGTAGTGCAGCGCGCCGCGTTCGCCGCGCACCGCGTGCGACAGATCCTGCTCCACCACGCGCGTGACCGGCAGGATGCGCCGGCCCTCGCGGATGTAGGGCGCCATCGCCAGGCCGTGTGTGGTGCCGGTCACGTCGCCACGCAGGCGCAGGCCACGAAAGCCCTGTCCGCCGTCTTCGCGTGGCGCCTCGGCCTGCAGCCAGTAGAAGACGGCATGGGACAGTTCGGCGGCCGCTTTCAAGTGGCGTGCGCGCTCGGCCTCGGACACATCGAGGATGGAGCCCTCGAGGTAGTCGATCATGGGCCAGTTGACGAGGCAGATGTCGGAGCGGTAGGCGCCCGGCCTGAAGTTGCGCCGCGCGGCGATACGCCGGAAGGTCCACAGATTCATGTCGCCGCCGCCCTTGCGCTGGTCGGCATCCACCAGCAGCGGGTCGTCGTCCGGGTTGGGCGTGAAGGAGCGCTCGACGATCTCCAGCGTGCGCGGGTGCGGTGCCTTGAAGCCGAGCAGGGGCCCGCCCCAGAAATGCGGCTGGTAAGCGCGCCAGAAGTCGTAGTTGTGCGGCTTGCTGATGGTCTGGTCGCCATCGACATGGTCCATGGCGAAGCAGATCGACAGGGCCTGTACGTTGCCGGGCTGCGCTTGGGCTGGCGCGCTGGGCTCGCCGGTGTCGGCGCGGCTTTCGAAGCCGATGGTGTACTCGGTGTCAGTGAGCGGCAGCAGGTCGCCGAGCTCAGTGGCGTCAATCACATAAGCGGCGGACACCGTCACGTCCGTCGCGCTGTCGCGATGCCGCAGCGTAACGGCGCGCACGTGGTCTCCATCCGTGTCAGCTGCCACTGGGCGGTAGGGCTGCAAAACGGTCAGCTGCCCGCCGGCGCGCCACGGCAGCAGCATGGCTTCGAGCACCGCCAGCCCGACGCGAGGCTCGGCGCACATGCGGCTGACCCAGCCGCCGCCCGGATTCAGGTCGCCCCAGGCGCGGGCGCCTTCCGTCAGCGGATAGTGGTCTCTGTAGAACTGGCGGATGCCGGCGCGCAACGCGCGGTAGGAGCGCGTAATACCGAACTGCTCCACCCAGCTGTGTTCGTCCGGAGGCACGGCCTGGCTGGTGAGCTGGCCCCCGATCCAGTCGAACTCCTCGCTCATCACCACGCTGCGCCCGCCGCGCAGGGCACCCAGCGCCGCCGCGATACCGCCCAGGCCGCCACCGACCACCAATACATCCGTCTTCAACTCTTTCATGGCTTCTTCCGCAGTTTCCGTTTGGATGCCACACTGCCCTTGGCCAGTCCCAGGGTTTCGCCCTGAATGGGTTCGCAAGCCAGCAGGACCTGCTGCACGTCTTTAGCCCCTTCCACGCGGCGCACCAGCATCGCGGTGGCCTGGCGGCCCATCTCGGCACGCGGGATGTCATAGGAAGCGAACCGTGTGCGAGTGTGCCCTGCAGCCAGGTGGGACCCCATGACAATCGCCGAGATGTCATCCGGGAAATGGATTCCCCGTTCGTGCGCCTGGCTTTCGAACTCCACGGCGTCGGCGAGCTCGATGAAAAACACCGCGGTGGCGGCGTGCTTCAGCACGGCGTCCAGCACCGCAGCGGGCGAACCCCGCGAGACCGGTACGTGCAGGGCCAATTCCAGATCCTTGCCCAGCGCGCCGGTGAAGCCTTTCCAGCGATCGGCAATGGATTCCGCCGGCCCAGAGGGCCCGACATAGGCCAGGCGCCGGTGGCCCAGCACGCGCGCCTGCTCCACCATCCGCGCCGTGGCGCTGACATAGTCACCACCGACATAAGGCACCGGGCCGCCCGCGTCGTCGCGCCGCCCGATCGCGACAAAGGGGAAGTCGCCCGAAACCAGCCGCTCCAGCTCGGCACGGTCGAACGCCTTGCCCAGCACGATGCACCCGTCCGCGATGCGCAGCCGATTCCCGTCCGCGAACAGCTTGCGCTGCCCCTCGACACCACCATTGCCCGTCAGCAGCAGCAGGTCGTAGTTGCGCGCCTGCGCCTCTTCTTCGATGCCAAACAGAAAAGGGGTGAAGAAATCGGCATGCGCGATGGGGAACGCCGGCTCATACGTGAAGACGCCCAGGATGCGATTGAAGCCCTTGGCCATGCGGCGCGCAATCGGGTCGGCCACATAACCGGTTTCGCGGATCACCTGCTGTACCCGCATGCGCGTCTCCTGCGGAATACGCGCACCCGTCTCTGAGCCGTTCAACACCAGCGACACTGTGGCCTGGCTCACGCCGGCCAGCTTGGCGATGTCGTGCTGCGTCAGGCGCTTGGTTCCCAGCAAGCTGGTGTCTCCGGGTGATAATACGTATCAGCAATGCCTATTGTCAACTTCAGAGAGTACTTGTCAAGCGGCGGAAGTTGAAGCAACGCTGGAAGGACATCGGCCGGGGCCGATTCGTGTTTGGCCTCAAGTGGCGGCGCGCCCCGCTCCGCGCCGCCTTCGGCGACGATCGCGCGGTGGACGTGACCGAGGCGCGCATCGAGCGGTACAAGGCGGACCGACGGGGCAGCCTGACGCGTACACGGTGTGGCGTGGGGAAGCGGCGGGTCGCCCCCGCGACGGTCAACCGTGAGTTGAACGTGCTCGAGCGCACGTTCCGGTTGGCAGTACGCCAGAAGCTCCTGAGCGTGGCGCCGACCATCGAGCTCCTGGTTGAGGGGATGCCGCGGCAGGGCTTCCTCGAGCCGGCGGACTTCGAACGGGTCGCCTACTTGTTGCCAGCGGATCTTGAGGACTTCGCTCGGTTCGGCTATCTCTCCGGCTGGCGGAAGGGTGAGGTAGCCCGGCTGACCTGGCCCGACGTCGATCGGACCAACGGCCGGATCGTTCTCCGCCGGGAACTCTCGAAGAATGCAGAACCTCGCGTGCTGCCGCTAGTCGGCGAGCTCGCCACCCTGATCGAGCGACGCTGGATCGCGCGCGAGTACGAAGCCCTGGGCGGGACGGCGCTGGCGCCTTTCGTCTTCCACCGGGACGGCCTGCCGGTCGGGGACTTTCGGAAGGCGTGGGCGCCGCGTGCGCCAAGGCCGGCGTGGCAGGCACCCTCTTCCACGACCTCCGACGCTCCGCCGTGCGCGACATGGGCCGCGCGGGCGTGAGCCAAGCGGTCGCCATGCGGGTCAGCGGCCACAAGACGGCGAGCGTCTCCCGACGCTATCGGATCGTGGCTGAGGACGACCTCGGTGAGGCGCTCGCCCGGACCCAGGCCAGCCTGGCGGCACGGCCGGCCGGCACAGTGACGCCCCTTCGGGAGGCCGTCGAGAGCAAAGGCCGATAAGGGCAACCCGCACAAAACCCGCACAGTGAGAGGGGACGGCTCATCACCGCCCCCTCTAACTGCGCGTCAGATATGGCGGGGTCGACGGGACTTGAACCCGCGGCCTCTGGCTTGACAGGCCAGTGTGCTAACCAGGCTGCACCACGACCCCCAATGCAGATTAGCTACTTAGCGCGCATGGGTCAAGCGCGACCTGCCCAACTGCTGTTGCGGCATAAAAGTGTCATCCCTTAACTGCCACGTGAAAGCGTCGCCCCCATGGACACATGGGAGGCTCTCACGATGTCACGGAAGGAAGTCGACCGGCCCGGGGCTCCTCAAGGCCCTGGTCGCGAGGCAACTCACGAATCGCCAAGTGGCCGATGCGCTCCGGCTCAGCGTCCGGCAGGTGCAACGTCTGGCGCGCCGGTGGAAGGCCGCCGGCGCGGCCGGGCTGGTCCATCGCGCCCGTGCTCGGCCATCGCGGCGACGGCTCGCGCCGGACCTGCGGCACCGGGTGGGTGACTTGATGCAGACGGTCTACCGGGGCCTCAACGACAGCCATCTCACTGAGAAGCTCCGCGAGGTCGAGGGGCTGACGCTCTGCCGCGAGTCCGTCCGGCGGATCCGCCGGGCGCTCCGCGTGCCCGCGAAACAGCCGCGGCGCCCGCCTCGCCACCGTCGTCGGCGCCAGCCCGAAGCCCGAATCGGCAGTCTGATGCTCTTGGACGGCAGCCCGGCCGACTGGCTCGAGGGCCGGGGTGCGCGCCTGACCCTCCACGGGGCGTTGGACGATGCCAGTGGGGCGGTGCTGGCGTTGACGTTCCGCCCCACCGAGGATCTGCACGGCTACGCAGTGGTCTTCGATCAGCCGCGGAGATACGGAACGAGGACGCGGCAGCCCGCTCCCATCAGGAGCGGCACCACCTCGTCGTAGACCCGGACGTCGTAGGGGAAGCCGTGCAGGAGGACGACAGGAGTCCCGTCCTGCGGCCCGTGCTCCTCATGGGCGACGCGGAGCACTCCAGCCTCGACGTGCTTCAGCATGGCTCCTTCGGTGCCCCGATCGTCCGAGTCGGGCTCACGGGCACGCTGAAGCCGCCGAGCAGCAGGCGACCTAACCGGATCAGCGCCTGCCCGAGCGTCACGCGCAAGGAGGGCCGCGTGGATCGGGCGGCCTGTCGGAAGCGACTGCGGGCGGCCTGCTCGCGCAGCTCGGCGAGTCGAAGCTCGGCCACATACAGGTTGATGTCCATGACAGCACCTCCCGCGCAATCTGCGTTTCGCCGATATGACACCGCGGAGACGGATATGTGAAACTGCGGGGCTGCCTCACGAGCGGAGCGCCATCGACGCTGTACCATGCAGAAACAGCCTCTGGGCCCCCCGCTCTCATCCGGCGCCGGTTCTTGATGCGCCGCGTTGAGCATGACGGGGTCGGCTCGCCACGATGTCGATTCCTCCCTCCCCCATTCGACTAGTGGACGAGGCCACGCGAGGAGGAGAAATCCCCCATGCGCTACGTGATGTACGTGTGCGCCGATCCCGCCGCCGAGATGTACGTGCCGGAAGAGGACAACATCGACGAGTGGGTCGGCGAGATGGATCGGCGGAAGGTCCGCATCCTCGGCAACCGCCTGACAGGGGTGGACGCCGCCACGACCGTTCGCCGGCGCAGTAGCAAGGTGCGGGTCCGACGGTCTCGGCGGCGCCGGTGCCCCCGTGCTCGCCGGCTGCACCGGGTCCACCGCGACCTCCGTGCCACCCGCGCCGGCAACGAGCGGACCTGGCCGTTCCAGGGCCGCGCTGGACCGCACGCACGAACGCATGGCCGGGTACGTCGAGCGCGGCGCGATACCCGGCATCGTCGCGCTGGTCACCCGGGGGGACGATGGCCACCTCGATCGACGCGGCGGGCAAGCTCGTCACCCCGATCTGCAGGGGATCGCTGCTGGGCGCCAACTCGGGCATCGGCAAAGGCCGCCGCATGACGGGTTTCCACATGGGCGAGCAGTGGCCCGAGCTCGTCGTCCGGCCCACCATCGACAAGTTCGGTGGCATCTGGGTCGGCGACCAGCCGGTCATGGTCGACGGAAACCTCATCTCGTCGAGACGCCCCAATGACGTGGCGCACTTCATCGGGGCGATCCGCGACTAGCTGCAGAATGCGCCGAAGCTACAGAGGACGCCGGCAAAGGGGCCGCACGAGCCCACATCGATCAAGGAGGAACAATGAAACGCCTATCCACGAAGGCCACGCGACCGGTGAAGGCAAGCGCGAAGACCGGGCCCGCTTCCCGGCTCATCGACCAGCGGATCCGCGACCTAGGGGGATGGCGCGGGGAGACCCTGGCCCGCATGCGGGCGCTGATCCTGGAAGCCGACCCCGACACGACCGAGGAGTGCAAATGGATCAAGCCCATGAACCCCTTGGGCGTGCCCGTGTGGTCCCACGCTGGGATTGTCTGCACCGGGGAGGCGTACACGAAGGTCGTGAAGCTCACGTTCGCCCGGGGGGCCAGCATCCCAGACCCGTCGCGCCTCTTCAATTCCAGCTTGGAAGGCAAGACGCGAAGGGCGATCGACATCCACGAAGGGGAGAAGGTTGACGCGGGCGCGTTCAAGGCGCTCGTGAAGGCTGCGGTGACCGCGAACGCAGGGACGAAGGCCAATGGACCGCCGAAGGCAGGCGCGAAGGCCAAGCCAGGTGCGACTGAGGCCAAGCCGATCAAGACGTGAAAAAGCGAGAAGGTCGTTCTCCTCTCGGGCGGCAACCCTCAAATCGCGAAGGCGGACAAGGTGACTTTCTTCCGAGGCACGTCGCTGCGACCCGTTCCACCTGGAGGCACGGCCAAGAGCACGGACGCGCGCTGGATCGACATCCACGAAGGCGACGAGTTCGACGAGGCGCCAGATGGCGACCTGGGTGCAGCAGGCCGCCGCGTTGCGCGGCTGGGTTCCCTAGAAGCTGGCACCGCCCCCGCCGGGATCCTCCACTCAAAGGGCCTGCCGTGATGCGTTGAGGCCAGGCCCCGGTGTCGGCGAGCTCGCCCGGCGTCAGTCCCGGCGCTGCCGACGGATACCGGCGACGAGAGCAAGGGCGAGGCCCAGCCCAGCGCCGAAGGCGAGGGCGGCCCGCGGAGCCATGAGGACGCGGACGCCATCACCGTGAAACTCGCGCGCGAGGACGAGGCCGATGGCGCTGTCGCGGGCGCGGACGGTCCTCGAAGCGACGAGCCCGGCGGCCGCTTGGTCCAGGGTCACCGACTCCTGGGCGACCACCGCCTGGACCCAGCTCTGCTGAATGGCGGCGCTGTGGGCGATCGCCCCCCCAACTCCGCCAGCGGTGACCTCCAGCGCCTTCGTCGAGGCCAGGGCCACGCCGCCTTGAGTGACCGCGACCTTCTGCGCCTCGAGGCGGCCGACACCACCCTGGCGGACGACGACATCCCGGGCAGTGATGGAGCGCGCCCCACCCTGGCGGATGACGACGTCCCGGGCGACGACAGCGTCCGCGCCGGCTCGCCGGATTGTCACCGCGTCCGCTGCCATGTCCCCCGTGTCGCCGCGTACGTCCTCACTCGGTCGCTGCTCATCGATGTCTGGCATGCGAAACCTCCGCAAGTTGCATTCGGGCCGATCCACTGCGCTGTTCATGTCAATTGTCCGGCGGGATCCGGTGGGAGTCAAAACGGGGGCCCTGTCCGGCCTCTTGGCGAGCTGTGGGCGGTCAGGCGATCCGCATCCGCAAGAATTCGGTGGCGCGGTCGAATCGCAACACGATCCGGACGACGAGCGGCATGAGCCGCCGGCTCGGGTCGACGAACACCTCCGGCTCGATGAGGCGAACGTCCCGTCCGCGCGTCCGAAGGGTGCAGCCGCCGGCCGCTGCGACGTTCTTCACCCACGCGACGTCGGCGCCGTAGGTAAGGGCGAATACATACCAGTCGCCTCGTCGGAAGACGTTGATCGGCGTGCGGTATGTCCGACCGCTTTTCCGGCCCCTGTACTCCAGGATCCCGAAGCCCGGCAGCCAACTCGCGAAATGCCGCGCGATCGGGTTGAAGACGTGCGTCGTGAATGGTCGGATGACCCGCATCCGGGTACGCGGCGCGGTCATCGTCGCCTCGTCCTCACGCCGGATCACGCTCCTTGCCGACGAACAGCACTCGGAGCAGCAGGTCATAGAGGAACGCCCAGTGGGATGAGCAGTCCCTCCGTGCGCGGCGGCGACTCCCGCCTTCGTGCGGCCATCCGTCGCGGCGATCGATACCCCACAGCACCCTAGGAACTCCGCGCGAACGCCTCTTTCATGGCCACCTCAACCTCCGCGGGCGTCAGATCCTTGACATGCGTGGCGAACGACCACTTGTGGCCGAAGGGGTCGGTCACAACGCCGTAGCGGTCGCCCCAGAACATGTCCTCCGCGGGCATGAGCACCGTGGCGCCGGCGTCCACGGCGCGCTTGATCGCGGCGTCGCAGTCTTCGACATAGTGATGGATCGTGACCGGCGTGCCGGTCAACGCCTTGGGCGAAGACGCCTGGCCACCGCAGAATTCCGGAAAGTCGTCGACCAGAAACACGAAGCTGCCGCCGATCCGAATGGCCGCGTGCATGATCCGGCGCCCGTCAGGCGCGGGGACGCGGTGAACTTCCTCCGCGCCGAAAGCCCTCTTGTAGAACGCAATCGCGTCCGCGCACGGGTCGCACACCAAGTGCGGAATCAGACCCTCGTGGCCGGCTGGAATCGGGCGGGTGGCCTTGCTCATCGTGAAGACTCCTTGGTGTATGGGTGAGCTGGTTGTGTCCGCGGCTAGATCTTGTTGTCAGACGAGAACTTCGTGTCAGTGCCTCCGCTCAGGCGACGGTCGCTTCGCCCCGGCTCGCTGCCCCTCGCTGCATCGATCCGCCGGCTTCCCAGGGCACGCTGGTCTCCCTCGTCGATCCGCCGAAGGCCAGGCCCGAATAGCCCGCACCGGCGGGTCCTCGGCTCCCCGGCCGCCGGCCCGGGGGCCCCCTGCCACTTCGTCCGGGTCATCTGGGTTCTGGACGCCCCCTCTCACCGGATAGTCGACCGGGCGGGCCCGGGATCGACATGGCCCCAGTGGCGCGGTCGGAGACGCGCCGGGGGGGTCCCCGCGGGAGGCCACCCGACGCTCCATCGCGTACTCGCCACTCGCCACCAACTCGATCCTCGGCCACTGACGCGAGGGTCCTGGGAGCGGTCATGCTCCCACACGGCGCCCCAGGCCCTTGGGAGGGGCCTAGAGGGGCTGAGGCCTTCCGGACTCTTCAAGCCGTCCAAGCTTGCGCGAGACGATGTGCGTGCAGGTAGGTCTCATGGCGCCGGGCGACCTGGACGTGGAGGTTCCATGCTGTTCCGAGCGCGTCTACCGGGTCGCGTGGCGCTCGATCAGCGCCGCCACGATGTCGGGCTGTTCGTCGACGACCCAATGTCCGCTGTTCCTGATCACTTCGACGGTCACGTTCGCCCAACCGTGCTGCCGAAGCGATTCGGCGAGTCTGTCGTTCAGGTTCCCCATCGCGTGGTCACCGCCGGCTAACACGATCGGGACGGCGATCGCGCCCCGTTCCGCGGCATTGAACTTCTCGCTGGCTGGGTAGGCGCGACGGTAGAACTCAAGTCCTGCACGTAGCTGTTCGGGGCGCGCATAGGCGCTTACGTAGTGTCTCACGTCGGCATCCGCGATAGCCTTGCCGTTCAGCGCCAGGCGGTCGAAAAACTCTCGGAAATAGGCGAACTGTCGACCAGCGAGCAAGATCTCCGGGAGCTTCGGCGTCTGGTGAAATCCGAAATGCCAGAGGCTGGCATTCGCCTTCACCTCCGCCCAGGGCTCGATGCCGGGCAGGGGCGAATCCAGAATCATCACGCCGTGTGTTTCGCCGGGGTAGAGACGTGCATAGGTGTAAGCGATCATCCCACCGTTGTCGTGACCAACAACGTAGACCCGCCCCAGCTTGAGCCGTTCTGCCAACTGGTGAATGTCGTGCGCGAGATCCGTCGCATCGAAACCGCTGGGCGGCGCGGTCGAGCGGCCCACACCGCGCATGTCGGCGGCGACCACCGTGAACGACTTCGCCAAACGCGGCATGATGCGATGATACGCGTACCAATCCTGCGGAAACCCATGCACGAGAATCACCGGTGGCCCCGTTCCGCTGCGCACATAGTGAAGCGTGGCTCCATTCAGCTTCGCGATGGCGGAGACGAACCCCTTCCCGAGGCCGGCGACCAGCGGGTCGACCCGGTGGTTCGCTGGCGTCTGGGCCAGAGCACTGCCGCCTGCCAGAAGCACCAGCCCTCCGAGCAGAATGGAAACACCGTGCCGTGCTCTCTTGTATGCATGCACGGAACACGTCACCCGCAGACTCGCGACACGAGCTGAGTGTCTCAAGTGAATTCTATGCGTCGGCCGGGAAGGAGTGATGTTCGTGGGCGATCTTCCACCTGTCATGAACTCTTCGCAGCCCGATCGTCACACGCAAGCGCGGGCGCTTGTTCTTTGCCAGCTCCGCTTTCGACCCACACCGCAGCAAGGCCGTGGCGAACGCCACCGTGTCGCCAGCCGTGATGTCCAACTTGACGATGTCGAATGTGCCGTTCCCTTCTCTGAGCCATCTGAAGAACGGGGGCCATGTCTCGCGATAAGCGGAGATCCCGCGCACCGCCACGGGCGGCGGGACATCAAACATGACCACGTCATCCGTATGGTGCGCGACGACATCGCGGATCTTCCGGGCGCGGACAGCGGACGCCCAGTCCTCGATGAGGCGCCGAATGACGACTTCTTCTCCCTGTCTGCTGACAACCATGACATCACTCCTTGTGCGCCGGATTAAGCGCGGCGCAGGTCTTGCCCAGAACGTGTGCACATGAGCTCAGAGCGGCGGCCTCCTGTTCCGCCTTGGCGAACCGCCCTCTGCCCCGGTCGGAGCCCCGCTTCAGCCCGCATGTCCGGCGGAGTCGGTACCTCGGCCGGAAGCAATGGTTGAGCGGCAGAGGGAAGGCAAGCTACAGACTGTAGGTCAGCCGGCCAAGCCCGACTCTAGCGGCTTCGCCCCAAGAAACGTCAACGCGCGCCGCGTGTTCTTCCAGGCAACGCTGTCCAACGTCTTGGACAGGACGACATGGCGCGTTCTTCCTGCGAAACGGGCGTAAGTGATCTCGCCCTTCGACGCGACTTTGCCGGTGAAGGGCAAGGCGCCCTTGGGGTTGGCCAGGATGGCCCCCCAGTACTGCTCGTAGCCGGGATACATCCGGCGGCCGAGGATGCACGTGTCGATCTGGGGGAGCAGATCGAAGGCATCCTCCCACGTGTCGACCCAATCTAGTTCCCCATTGCGTCCCTCGATGAAGCCGTCCACCGACACCACGAGCGCGGCGATGATCTTTCTCATGTCAGTGTCCTTTCAAAGGGGGACTCCAGTCCGGAGTCCATCGAGGCGGGTCGCGGTGCCTCAAGGTTGGCCCGACGCGATCCCGCCTGCGACGGTTTCAGGTTCCGCGTACGACGTGGATGTTGAAGTGTGGCGTGCCCAAGACGCCCCACAATCGCACCCACAGCGCAAGAAACATTTCGGTGCCCCGGGAGTTAGTGATGTCGCCCAGGTCGATGATGTTGCCGGGTTTCCAGCCGAACCACTCGCACAACCGGTTGATGACCTCGCGCTTGGCCGCCGCGTCATTGCCGCAGATGAACAGATTATGGTCGCCCGGCACGCGCTCCGGGTCCACCATGATGTCGCAGTTCACCGTGTTGAGGGCTTTCACCACGCGCGTGTCCGGGAATTCCCGTTGAACCTGCTCTCCGAGGGAATCCGTGTTGCAGACGGTCAGCGAGGGCGGGAGGCCCTTGGACGTGTCGAGCGGATTGCCGACCTGGATGAGAATCTTACCTCGGAGGTTGGCCACGTCTGCCTGACGGAGGGCGGCGAGCGCGTGCGCGCCATTGGTGCAGTCGAAGACGATCTCACCGAAGGCGGCCGCGTCAGCGAAGGTGCCGATCTGCGCTTGGCCTCCCACGCTGCGAAGCCATTCCTGGCCCGCATCGCTGTCGGCAGTGCGCGAACCCACCATGATCCGGTGACCGACCTTCACGAGTTTGAAACCAATGGTATTGCCGACCATGCCGGTGCCGAGGACTGCGATCCGCATGCCGGATCTCCTCTCCGAGATGCCTACTCACGATGGATGACGCTATGCGCCGTCAGGCTGGGGGCCTCGTTTCGGCCGTTTCCCCAAGGGGCTCTGGGTGAGACCGCCGATGCGCATCCCGAGGATCTCACTTCATAGTCGTGCGGGGAGGCTCAAGATCGACAGGGGGCCCCAGGCTAGCCGCTCGGCGAACCGCGTGAGGGCGAAAGCCTTAGGGCCTTGCTCCGCGCTGGTTTGGGGAAGCTCTCGGCTTGACGGTCACCCTCCCTGCTCCACCTGCTTCGACTCCACGCAGTCCTCCCAGAGATGCAAAGGGCTCCGCGGGCGGGATCCCACGCAGCGGAACCTGTCAACACGAACGAGACAGCGGGTTCGTGAGATTAGTGTAGGAGCTCGACCAGGCTCAGGGTGAGTTCCTATGGGGCGGCCTCATCGCCGCCTCCGTCTTCTCCAGCCAGAGGTTCATACCCATCTCGCGGTACATTGCGTGCGCGCTAGCCAAGTGCTCCTCGGCCTTCGCTTGGTCGCCGGTTCGACCGTAGAGCTCGCCGAGACCGAGGTGGCAGTGGGCGGTGAGTGGGCGCATGCCGAGGTCTGTGGCACGGGCGAGCGCCGTGTGATATTGACCCATCGCTACTTCAATGCTGGCAGGATCACGGCGCAATGCGATCTCGCCGAGCACGCGGAGAGCATACGCCTCAACGCCTAGTTCCTTACGACCACACGAGAGATCGAGAGCGCGCGCCGCCACCGGCATCGCGTCATCGAGTTGGCCAGACAGCATGTGCGCTTCAGCGAGCGCGGAGACCAAAAACGAATGGAAATACGTCACCTCCATGGCCTCCGCACGCTCGAGTGCTCGCCCGAGGAGAGACTTCCCCTCGGCAAGCCGGCCGGCTGCAAGGTACGCGCAGCCTAACGGGTAGCCGACTGACACAAACAACAGGTCGATCTTCCACTCCTGACAGATGACAAGGCCCTGTTCAAGCACCGGGATGGCGCGAAGGGCGTCCCCTTTGCGGAGCCACACGTACCCGAGACCTCGGTAAGCGGCCGTAAGACTGAACGGGCTCCCCGCAGCCTTGGCAATCGTGATCCCTTCTTCGCTCAGCGAAATTCCCTCCGTGAACGCTCCGAGCTCGGCCAAACAGAAGGCAAGGTAACACCGCGAATCGACGGACGGGACGAATGGCATGCCAAAGCGCTCCCGGGCCAGTGGACCAACCAGCCTCTCCACGTTGCTCCGAAGAAACCCGGCCGCTCGGAGGTAGTCGCCTTTGGCCCAGTACACCTGGCCGAGATGGAACGTGGCCGCGACCTGGGTGGCGACATCACCGACCTCCATGGCCACCGTAAGGCCACGCTCAGCTGACTCAGCGGCCCGGTCATGGTCACCCGTCCACCAGAAATGCAGGGTCATATAGGCGCAGACCCGCGCGAGTCGTGGACGATCATCGAGGGATAGCGCCAGGCGTTCGGCGTCGCGAAGGCCAGTGAGCGCCCGGCCTTGCTGCCCGAGCGGCAAGAATGCGTTCCGAAGGTCGAGCCGGAGATCGATCCCGCGCTCGAGCGTGCCTCGGCTCTCGGGGAGCCTGGCGAGGGCACTCAGCGCCTGCTCGAAGTACACCACGGCCTCGTGGTTGGCCGATCGCCCGAATGCTTTGGCCCCGGCCTGCTGAAGATGCATCACCGCCTTCTCCCACGTCTCGCCTCGGAGAGCATGGTGGGCCAGTTGTTCGATGTGCTCGGTCAGCCGGTCGGGATACAGGCGCTCGATGGCCTCCACGATCCTGGCATGGAGCCCGCGCCGGCGGTCCTGGAGCACGCTCCCGTAGGCGACCTCATGCGTGAGGGCATGCTTGAACGTGTAGTCGAGATCCGGAAAGAGGCTCGTCTCGTAGAGGAACTCTGCGGCTTGGAGGTCGGCGAGCCCCCGTCGTAGGCTCTCCTCGGACACCTCCGCAATCGCCTGCAGGAGCGCGAACGGCACGTCCTTCCCGATGACGGCGGCGGCCTGGAGCAGGCGCTTGTCCTCGGGCGGCAGCCGGTCGATGCGCGCGGCGAGGATGGCCTGAGCCGTCGCCGGGATCTCGAGGCGCTCCGGCGCCTTGACCAGCCGATAGGCCCCCCGCTCACCGACGAGCTCCTTGGTCTCCACGAGGGTCTGGACGCTCTCTTCCAGGAAGAAAGGGTTGCCATCGGTCCGCTCGATCAACACCCGCTTGAGCGGCTCGAGTGTCCGGTCCTGGCCCAGCAGGGCGGCGAGCAGTTCTTCGGCGCTTTCGGGCGGCAGCGGGTCGATCCGGAGCTGCGTGTAGTAGGTTTTGCCGCCCCAGCCATGCTGGTACTCGGGCCGGTAGTTGACGAGGAGGAGCAGGCGGGCAGTCGGGAGGCTCTCGACCAGGCTGTCGAGGAGGGCCTGGGTCTCGGCATCGATCCAGTGGAGATCCTCAAAGATTACGAGCAGCGGCTGGACTTGGCTCTCTCGGAGCAGCAACCGTTTCACCGCATCGAGCGTCCGCAGCCGGCGTTGGGACGGGTCGAGGGCGTCCCACGCGGTCTCGGCGACGGGGACGTCCAGCAGCGCCAGCAGCGGCGTCAGGAGTGGCTCGAGGGCTCGGTCCAGGACCAGGAGCTTGCCCGCCACGCGCTCGCGGATCTCCCGCGGATCGTCGCGCTCCTGGATGCGGCAATACGCCTTCAGCAGCTCGATGACGGGCAGGTACGACGTGGCCTTCCCATAGGAGACGGAGCCGCTCTCCAACACCAGCCAGCCCTGGGTCCGGTGCGACCGCGCGAACTCCCAGGCCAGTCGCGATTTCCCCACCCCGGCCTCGCCCACCGCTGCAACCGTCTGCCCGTGTCCCGCGGCGGCGCGCTCGAGCGCCTGCGCCAACTGCTGCAGCTCACGGTCGCGCCCAACAAAGCGGGTCAGGCCGCGCGCGGCGCTGGCCTGGAGTCTGGACCGGGCCGGAACGATCCCGGTCAACTCGTAGACCGACGTCGGGGTCTCGAGCCCCTTCACGGGGACCGCGCCGAGCGGTCTGACCTGGACGTAGCCTTCGGCCAGCTTCAGGGTGTCGCCGGTGACCAGTGCGGACCCAGGCTTCGCCATCTGCTCCATGCGGGCGGCGAGGTGGGTCGTCTGCCCGACGGCCGTGTAGTCCATGTGCAGATCACTGCCGATGGCGCGCACGACCACGTCGCCGGAATTGAGCCCCACGCGGATTTGCACGGGCGTCCCGCCCGCTCGTTGGATCTCGTCCGCGTAGAGGGTGACCCGCCGCTGCATGCGCAGCGCGGCATAGCACGCGCGGACCGCGTGGTCCTCGTGGGCTACGGGGGCCCCGAACAGCGCCATGATCCCGTCGCCCATCACCTGGTTGACAGTGCCCTCATAGTGATGGACGGCCTCCATCATGCGTTCGAGCACGGGGTCGAGCAGCCTACGCGCTTCCTCCGGATCACGATCAGCGAGCAGCTCCATCGAGCCCTTCAGGTCAGCGAAGAGCACCGTCACCAGCTTGCGCTCGCCCTCCAGCGCACTCTTGGAGGTGAGGATCTTCTCGGCGAGGTGCTTCGGGGTGTAGGACTCAGGGGAGTCGAATCGCTGAGCCGGAGGCGGCGCGGCAGATAGCCCGGTGGGGTGCGCGCACTCGGGGCAGAACTTCGCCGTCGGAGACAGTGGCCGACCGCACTTGGCGCAGGCGCGGGCCAGCGGCGTGGCGCATTCCTCGCAGAACTTCGCGCCCACCTCGTTTTCGTGCTGGCACCGGGGACATTTCATCGGCCAGAACTCCCTGCCCGCAGCTCGTCAGTGTCCTGCCGCGCCCAGAGTGGACCGAGCGTACCTGGAGGCTCTCAGAGGGTCAAGGCTCGCTGAGTCGGTTGCTGAGTCGGCGAGAATCGGTGTGTAGGACGCCTCCTCAATCACTTGGGTCTTGGGTCGGTTGATCCACACGTCCACAGGAGGTGCCGGCGGGTGGGGCAGGCCAGCGGGGAATCGTTCCGGGTGCGCCGCGTAAGCTGTGGCGAGCACGGTCGCCCGCGCGGCGACGCGTTGCTCAGCCAGGCCGTGATGCACGTCAGCAGGCCTCAGCAGACCGAGGCCAGCATGATGGTGCTCCGTGTTGTACCAAGGGAAGAAGACGTGGCAGTAGGCCCGGGCATCCTGGATCGATCCAAATCGCTCGGGGAATGCCGGGCGGTACTTGAGCGTCTTGAACTGCGCCTCCGAGAACGGGTTGTCGTTGGACACGTGCGGCCGGGCATGGGTCTTCGTGACGCCCAGGTCGGCCAGGAGCAGAGCCACCGGCTTCGAGGTCATCGCGGGCCCGCGATCCGCGTGGATAGTCAGCTGATCGCGTTCGATCCCTTGCCGGGTATACGTCTCGTGAATGAACCGCTCGGCGAGCGTGGCGCTCTCCCGATGGGCCACCATCCAGCCGACCACGTACCGGCTGAAGACGTCGAGCATGACGTACAGGTAGAAGTAGGTCCACTTCGCCGGCCCGAGGAGCTTGGTGATGTCCCAACTCCACAGCTCGTTGGACCGGCAGGCCATGAGTTCTGGGGCCGTGTAGTGGGGATGCCGGAGCTGGTTCCGGCGCTCCCGCACCTCGTGGTGGGCCGCCAGGAGGCGATACATCGTGCGCTCGGAGCAGAGGTACTCCCCTTCGTCGAGCAGCGTGGCGTAGACCTCGGCCGGGGCGAGATCCACGAATCGTTTCTCGTGGAGCACCGCGAGCACTGCGGTCTGCTCTTCGGCGCGTAGCGCCCGGGGCGACGGCCGACGCTGCAGCCTGGCGCGCGGGGGCCGCTGCCGCCGGTAGTAGGTGGCCCGCGGGAGTCCGAGTGCCGCGCACGTCGGCGCGATCCCGAGCCGGGACCCGACCTCGGTCACCGTGGCCATCAGGGTCGCTCGCCGTCCAGCGGCGTCCCCAGCAGCGCCGCCACTTTTTTTTGGACTTCAACCAGGGCCTCGGCCCGCTCGGCACGGTGCTTCCACCGCGTGAGCTCGCGCGCCTGGTCGGCGATGACCTTGTCGCGTGAGTCCGTCACCCGAGGTGCCGGCCCCCGCTTCTTCTGCGTCCCCACCAAGGCGCCGCGTTCGCGCGCTGCACGCCACGTCGCCAAGTGCGAGGAGTACAGCCCCTCGCGGCGCAGCAGCGCCCCCACCGCCCCGGGGGTCTTACACCCGTCGGCCTCCCGGACGATCTTCCGCTTGTACTCGAGGGTGAACCGCCGCCGAGTGGCCTTCGCCACCACCTCGATCTCCGGCCCACCGAGGGCCCGCCCCACCGTGCTCATCGGCCTCCGATCCTTGCTCGCCCTCGACACTAAACTGCCAGGGGGTTACTGTCTCATTCATATTGGCAGGGAGGGCAGTGCCACGCGGGGCTCGAGCCCGGGCCGCCGGCCACCGGGGAGGGCCCGGTAGGGGCTCGAGCTCGCCGTGGTGATCACCGCCGGCAACTACAATCAGCCTGACCAGTCCCAAATGCCGCTCCGGCTCTGGCGTGACATCGTGCTGCCAGGTCTGATCGTCGACTAGGCCGCCGGGCCGAGGAGGATCGCGCCCGGTTCCACGACAGGGTCGGCCTCCTCTAGGTGCCCACAGTTTCCCGCCCCCCGTCTCCCCGGCTTGGCCATCGTTCCCGTTGCCGGAGATGTCGATCTCGGGCAGGGTCGTTCGACTATCCAGCGGAACACGTCGATGCCGGCACGGAACGGACTGGTCATGGAGGGTACCCCACCACCCCGAGCGCGACGCCGTGAGTGGATCGGGCTCGCCGTGATCGCGCTCCCCTGCATGCTGTACTCCATGGACCTGACCGTCCTGAACCTGGCGGTACCGAGCCTCAGTGCGGATCTCAGGCCCAGCAGCACCGAGCTCCTGTGGATCGTGGACATTTACGGCTTCGTACTCGCCGGCGCCTTGATCCCCATGGGCGTGCTCGGTGATCGGATCGGTCGACGCCGTTTGCTGCTGATTGGCGCTGCCGCTTTCGGGTGCGCGTCTGTTCTCGCCGCGTTCGCCCCGAGTGTTGAGGCGCTCATCGGGGCGCGCGCGCTTCTCGGCCTGGCGGCGGCCACGCTCGCCCCCTCGACCCTGTCGCTGCTTCGCTCCATGTTTCTCGATCCGAAGCAACGCACCTTCGCGATCGGAGTGTGGATCGCCAGCTTCTCGGCCGGGGGTGCGATCGGGCCCCTCATCGGCGGGGTGTTGCTCCAGTTCTTCTGGTGGGGCTCTGTGTTTCTGATCAACGTTCCCGTCATGGTCCTGCTGCTGGCGGTGGGCCCAAGGCTGCTCCCCGAGTTCCGGGATCCACAGGCGGGCAGACCGGACATCGTGAGCGCCGTGCTGTGCATCGCCACGGTCCTGGCCGTGATTTACGGAGTCAAGCGCATCGCCGGGCACCGCGCCGACTGGGTGGCCGCGGCAACGATCCTTGCGGGGCTGATGATGGGCGCGGTCTTCCTGCGTCGCCAGCGGAGCCTTGCCGAGCCCTTCATCGACCTCGGCCTGTTCCGGCGAGCGACGTTCAGCGCGGCCTTGGGGGTCAACATCCTTGGATTCTTCGTCGCGTTTGGGACGTTCCTGCTGATCGCGCAATACCTTCAGCTCGTGATCGGACTCTCGCCGCTCGCGGCGGGTCTGTGGTCGGCTCCGTCAGGTATGGCCTTTGTCGTGGGCGCGATCCTGACGCCACGCATTGTGAACCACCTGAAACCGCCACACGTGATCGCGACGGGATTCGTGATCGCGGCGCTGGGTTTTGGCCTGCTCACGCAAACGGGCACGGCCCGCGATGTTCCCGTCGTGGCCACCGCCTACGCCGTGTTCTCTCTGGGCCTTGCCCCGGTCTTTACGCTCGCCTCCGATCTGATCGTGAGCACCGCTCCGCCTGAGCGGGCCGGGGCCGCGGCCGGGATCTCGGAGATGAGCACCGAACTCGGCGGGGCCCTCGGCATCGCGCTGCTCGGTAGCGTGGTGAACTTCATCTATCGCGGAGCGGTCGCCGGCGCGCTGGGCGGGGACCTGCCACCGGATGCGCGCGAAGCCGCACTCGACACGTTGGGAGGCGCGCTCTCTGTCGCCGGGGCGTTGCCCGAGCCGCTTGGCGCGACATTGGTGAGCGCCTCACGGAGCGCCTTCGTCGAGGCCTTTCAGGTGACCGCCGTGGCGGCGGCGGCGATGACCCTGATCGCCGCAGTTGCCGTTGCGCTGATCCTGGGTCGATCTCACCAGAACCCTGGCATCCCATCGACATCCAACACGGGCGCATCATGAGAGACCTGCCGAATCCCGGCACCATCACGCACTTGGCCCGATGTCTCACATGACGAGGAACCCACGGAGGAACTCGGGTGCCGCAGAGCTCGAATACGACCCAAATACGTGCTGGTCGGAAGGTGGGCACGGGCTGTCAGGGCGCAGGATATGGGAGGCGTGCTTGCGAACCATACCGACGACATCGTGATGTGCCAGAGATGTGCAAACGTGAGCCAGCGGGTGGGGTGGGCGGCACCGGGACTCGGGTGGCTGACGCTCTGAGCGGGCCGACCAGGGGCCACCGCCGGTGAACCGACGGGATCTCCTGCGGGGTGCCGCAGCGATGGGGGTGCTTCCCATGGGTTGCTCACTGTCGACGACCGGCTTGGCGACAAGCGGGATCCCCAGCGGCCCCGGGCACCGGGTCCGGCCGGGTGACCCGTCGTGGCCGTCCGCCGCGAGCTGGGACCGCCTCAACCGCGACGTCGGCGGGCGTCTCATTGCCGTGCAGTCGCCCTTGGCCCAGTGTCGGGCGGCGCCCGGGAGCCCCGCGTGCGCCGAGGTCGTGCGGGGGCTGAAGAACCCTTACTACCTCGGTGACCAACCGGGGTTGACGCAGACCTCCGGCTGGGTCGACGGATGGACGTCGGCGCCGAGCGTCTATGCCGTCGCCGCCCGGGAGACCGCGGACGTGGTCGCGGCGGTCAACTTCGCCCGCACGAACCGCCTCCGCCTGGTCGTGAAAGGCGGCGGTCACAGCTATCAGGGAACCTCCAGCGCCCCGGATTCGTTGCTGATCTGGACCCGCGCGATGAACCGGATCACTCTGCACGACGCGTTCGTGGGAGCGGGATGTGCGGGAACCCAGCCTCCCCAGCCCGCCGTGTCGGTCGAAGCCGGCGCCACCTGGATGCCCGTCTACGAGACCGTGACCACCAAAGCGGGGCGCTATGTTCAGGGCGGGGGCTGCACGACGGTCGGTGTCGCCGGGCTCATTCAGAGCGGCGGCTTCGGCAGCTTCTCGAAGGCCTACGGCCTGGCGGCGGCGGGGCTCCTCGAGGCCGAAATCGTCACCGCCGATGGCACGGTACGGAGCGCCAATGCCTGCACCCATCCGGACCTATTCTGGGGTCTCAAGGGCGGCGGAGGTGGGAGCCTGGGCGTAGTGACGAGACTGACGCTCCGGACCCGAGAGCTCCCCGATCACGTTGGCGCCGTGTTCGGCACGATCCGGGCCGCGTCCGATGGTGCCTTCCGGCGACTCCTGGCGCAACTCATCGGGTTCTACTGCGATCAGCTGTTCAATCCTCACTGGGGTGAGCAGCTGGTGTTCGGACCAGGGAACACCGTCCGGATCGCGATGGTGTTCCAGGGGCTCGACCGGCCCAGCGCGGAGCGTGTCTGGCACCCGTTCCTCGAGTGGGTCACGCGCTCGCCGCAGGACTTCGCGATCGAGCCGCCGCTGACGATCCTGGACGCCCCAGCTCGCCGGTTCTGGGACGCCGCGTTTCTCCGGGAGAACGTCCCGGGGCTCATCGTCGCCGACGACCGGCCGGGCGCGCCGACGGGGAACGTGTTCTGGGCCGCCAACCAGGGTGAGGTGGGGCAGTTCCTCCACGGGTACCGATCCGCCTGGCTGCCCGCCGCCTTGCTGGAGACGGATCAGCAGCCGCGCCTGGCTGAGGCGCTCTTCGCAAGCACCCGCCACAGGGGCGTGGCGTGGCACTTCAACAAGGGCCTAGCCGGCGCGCCCGCCGACGCCATCGCGGCCGCCCGGGACACCGCCATGAATCCCGCCGTAGTGGACGCCTTCGCCCTGGCGATCAGTGCCAGCGCCGGGGCACCGGCCTTCCCGGGCATCCCCGGTCCCGAGCCCGACCTCGCAGCCGCGCGCCGACAGGGCCAGCAGGTGGGCCGGGCCATGGATGAGTTGCTGAGGGTGGCACCCCGGGCAGGGTCGTACGTGGCGGAGAGCGACTTCTTCGAGTCTTCGTGGCAACAGTCCTTCTGGGGCTCGAACTACCCGAGGTTGGCCGCCGTGAAACGCCAGTATGATCCCGCGGGCCTCTTCGTCGTCCACCACGGCGTGGGAAGCGAGGAGTGGAGTGCCGATGGCTTTACACGCATCGCTGCGCGATAGGAGCTGAGACGACCATCAGCCGATCGCGCGTTGGAGGGGAGCGCCGCAAGGAGATTCTCGATGAGTTCGATCAGTTGCCGGGCGATCCGTGCCGAGGACGTGGACGCCGTGTCCGATGTGGCGCGGGAGGCGTGGCACGCTACATACGCCACCATCTTCGATACTGCGTTCATCGACAGTTCGTCCGTACGCACTACGCACCGGATGGGCTGAGCGCGCTGGTGCCCTTGGTCTCGGCCCAGCACATGTTCTTCGACGTGGCGCTCGATGGTGATCACATTCTCGGATTCTGCAGCATCGGTGTGACGCCGCGCGGCGCGGAGTTGTTCAGGATCTACGTGAGCCCCGCCTACAGTGGGAAGGGGGTTGGCAGCGGGCTCCTCGAGCGCGGTGAACACTTCGTTGGGACACGACGGTTCCCGTCCTACTATTGCTTCGTCCACAAGGACAACGAGCTCGGCAAACGGTTCTATCTGCGTCGGGGCTTTGACCACCTTCCCGGCTCGGATGGGTACGATGAGTGGTACATGGAGAAGACACTCTCCTGACGCGAGCTCAGCGAGTTGCCAGATCCGAAGGACTCAGAGCGCGGCCTCAGACCGCAAGCGCGAGATGAGGAGGCTGTAGCCCACGAGAAGACCGCGCGAGCCAAAACCGGATGGAACGCTGACAGAACGCTGACAGCTGGCAATCCGAAGTAGTTTGCGAGCATCGTATCTTCTACGCTATGGCTCGGCATCGCGCCGCCTTCTTGGTCGCTGCGTATATCCGTCGCGCTGCCGGGACTCGGGTTGTCGATCAGGAATCTCGTGGCCGGCGATGAGCTCCTTCGTCTCGGCGAAGGGCCCGTCGACGACCGAGCGTGGCTTTCCGGAATGCTTGATGCACCAACCCTTGGAGTTGGGATGGAGCCTGGAGGCGTCGAGCCGCGTGCCGGCTCTCGCCAGTTCTTCGTGGGACCTCGCCATGGCGCGGATGAGCTCCTCCCCCGTCATCGCGCCGGCTTCCAGGTCTTGGGTGGCATTGACCAGGATCAGGAATCGCATCCCCGGCATCTCCTTGTCGTGTCAGAGCTTGAGGCCGGCGTTCGGCGGGTGGAGACTGGAACGAAGCCCTCCCTCCATCGGGGGCATCGGTTACAGGCGCCCCATGATCGTTTGGCGGGCGCCACATCGAGCGGGGACCCATCACCTCGGCAGCTCGGCCAGGCGCCGCTCGAGGAACCGCCGCTCCGGCGGATGGCGGGTGAGGGCAAGGGCGCGCCGGTAGGCGACCCGGGCGTCCGCCCTACGGCCGAGCCGCCAGCATAGGTCCGCCCGGGCCAGGTGCGCCAGCCGATAGTCCGCCAGGGCGCCACGCGCCAAGATGGCGTCGACCAGGGCGACGCCGGCCGCCGGGCCGTCGCGCATCGCGACCGCGATGGCACGATTCAGCTCGACCACGGGAGAGGGTTCCACCCGCGCCAGCGCATCGTACAGGCCGACGATCTGGGCCCAGTCCGTCGAGGCGGCCTGCGGCGCGTTGGCGTGCACCGCCGCGATCGCCGCCTGCAGGCTGTAGGGCCCGAACCCGCGCGAGGACAGGGCCCGCTCGACCAGGACCGTGCCCTCCACGATGTGATCCCGGTTCCAGAGCGAGCGGTCTTGCTCCTCGAGCGGGATCGGGACCCCCGTCGGCGTGGTGCGCGCGAGACCTCGCGATTCGTGCAGCAGCATCAAGGCCAGCAGCCCCATCGCCTCGGGCTCCGGCAGCATCTCGACCAGCATCCGCCCCAGACGGATCGCTTCGTCCGAGAGATCGGGCCGCATCAGCGCGCCCGACGAGGCGGAGTAGCCCTCGTTGAACACCAGGTAGATCACGCGCAGCACGCTGTCGAGCCGACCCGGTAGGTCGTCCGGCGCCGGCACCTCATAGGGAATCCGCGCGTCGCGGATCTTCGCCTTGGCCCGCACGATGCGCTGCGCCAACGTGGGCACCGGGGTGAGGAACGCGTGGGCGATCTCCTCGGTCGTGAGACCACACACCTCGCGCAGCGTGAGGGCCACCTGGGCATCTGGCGACAGAGCGGGGTGGCAGCAGATGAAGATGAGGCGCAGCCGGTCGTCCTCCACGCGCTCGGCTAGATCCGCGGAGGCCTCCTGGAGCACGGGTTCGACGGGCCCGACGGCCTCGGCCAACGCGGCGAAGCGGGCGCGCCGGCGAATGGTGTCGATGGCCCTGAACCGGCCGGCCGACACCAGCCAAGCTCGGGGATTGGCGGGGATCCCGTCGCGCGGCCATTGCTCCAGCGCGGCCCTGAAGGCCTCGTGCAGCGCCTCCTCGGCGAGGTCGAAGTCACCGATCAGGTTGATGAGCGTGGCGAGGATCCGGCGCGATTCGGCGCAGTAGATGGCGTCCAGCGCTCGCGTCACGAGGCGATGGTGGCGTCGACCGACGGTCGCCAGAGGCTCGTCGGCACCCGGAGCCCCCGGGACGGCTGACATCAGGACGCGGCTGGTCTGCATGGGTACCTCCCTATGCAAGCGAAGATGAGGACACTGTTAACATCCTATGTTGACTCTGTCAACACTGAAGCCCTATCCTGGGTAAAACAAAGGGGGCACCGGTGCCAGTAAAGCGGCGTGGGCGATCGGGGGCGGGGCGGCAGCCGCGACGAACCCCCTACCATCACGGCAATCTCCGTCGAGCCTTGCTGGATGCCGCGCTCGCGCTGATCGAGCGGGAGGGAGCTGACGCGCCGACCCTCCGGGGCGTGGCCAAGCTTGCCGGCGTCTCGCAGGCCGCCCCCTACCGCCACTTCCGGAACAAGGACGCGCTGCTAGCGGCCGTGGCCGAGGAGGGCTTCCGGGCGATGACGGAGGCGATGGGTCGGCACGCGGCCCCCCTGCGGGACGATCCGGCCGGACGGCTGCGGGCGCTCGGGCTCGCCTACATCAAGTTCGCGACGCGTCACCCCGCGCACTTCCGCGTCATGTTCGGCCGAGTCCCGGTGGATCGCTCAGCGCACCCGAGCCTGCTGGCGGCCGCGCTGGAGACGTTCGGGCTCCTCCTCGGCACCATCCAGGAGTGCCAGGCGGCGGGGCTGGTCCGGACCGGGGACCCGGACGACCTGGCGCTCTGCGCATGGTCGGCCGTCCATGGCCTGTCCGCGCTGGCCATTGACGGAAGGCTTGGCGAGCGTACGAGGCGGCTCGAGTCGTTGGTCCAGGCCGTGAACGGCAACATCGTCCTCGGGCTCGGACCCAGGTGAGGGCACGGTTCTCCTCACCATGCCCGTCTCATGGCAAGGCCGCTGGTTCAGTAGGCGGTCGTCCTTTCACCAGGACGGGCCGCCTGAATCCGGACCGTCCCTCTGGCAACCGCTGCCTTGAACCAGGCGCTCCATTCGGGGTTCTTCGCGACGTCCCGCAAGGCCCATGAGATCCAAGGTCTTCTTCAGTACGCCACGTCTGAGACTGCCATAGATGCCAGCGACAAAGATGCGGTTCCCAGCTTGGTCGTGTTGATTCATGGTGTCTTACTCGCTAGTACATTAGCTAAGTCATGGAACATATAGCGGGCATTGTGATTCCAGCGCACAAGGATGACGCCATGCCGCGTCTAACGCCACGGTTCGGGCACGCACGAGTACGGGAGCGCGAGTGTGCCGCCTGGAACCGCTTGTTAGCCCTGATCCGAAAATAACTCACGCGACGAGAGCATGGGCCACCCGATCGTAGAGCGCTTCGGTTGCGGGATTCTGGGTGAGGCGCAGAACCTGGCGCCCGTCGATGCGCGCCAGGCGGCCAGCGCGAGCGATCAGCAGGAAGCGCAGGGTGCGCATGCTCCGGAAGGCGAAGGCGTAGGTCCGCTTCCGCGAGCGGGACTTGGCCGTGGCGGTCGTCTGGAGCTGGAAGCTGCGCAGCAAGTTATGGGCGAGGACGCTCAGGTGTTGCCACGCGCTGTTCGCCCCGTAGTGGTGCGTGGGCACGACGTCGAAGGCGAACTCGCCCTTGAGTTCCCCGTACGTCTTCTCCTGGGCGCCGCGCCCCGCGATGAACGCCCAGAGCGCGGCCGGGGCGAGGGCCTTGTTCGTCGTCACCGCCGAGTACTCGAAATGCCCGTCGTCGGGGGAGAAGAGATCGAGCTGGAAGTTCTTGCGCGTCGGGTGGCCGACCTGCTTCCGGTAGACAACCACCCGGAGGGTCAGGTCCCAGGGTTCCAGTCGCAGCTGGGTCTCGAAGGCGCTGACCTGGGCGGTGATCCGGATCCAGTGGCGTTGGGCCGCGACCAGGGCCTTGAGCCCGACCCACTTCCAGAACCCGACCTTGATCGCGTACTCGCAGCCTTCGCGAGCCAGGAGGGTGAGGATCTTCTCCTGGAAAAAGGCCGCGTCCATGCGGAATTCCAGCGGGAGGCTCCGGCCGAAGCGCTCGCGGAGCTCGTGGATCAGCTCGCGAAGGAACCGGGCGGCCCCGCGGCTGTCGTGCACGTTTCCCGGCCGGTTCTTCAGCCGCAGGATGTGCCCGGTCTGGGCGAGATGGGCCAGCAGAGGATAGTAGCTGGGGTCCTTCTTGAAATGGGGATTATAGCCGCGGAAGGCCCAGGCCACCGTGTTCCCCGTGCGGACCACGGTGCCGTCGACATCGATCGTCAGCCGCGGCAGATCGAGCCGCTCGAGCTGCTCATACAGGAGCTCGCTGTTCAGGGTGATGAGCGCCTGCAGGGCTTCCTGGGTGAACTGCCTGAGCCAGTTGGCCACGGTGCGGTCGGTCGGGATGCGCGCCAGCCCGCAGAGCCGAGCCACCAGCGGGTCGTGGGCCAGATACCGCAGGTGTTCGAGACGCCGAGCGCCGACCACGATCAGCGCGATGACCAGGCACACCAGCCGGCCCGCGCCGTAGTCGCCCCCGAGCCCGTACCCGCTGAATGCCTGACGAATCCGGCGGTGCAACCCGAGCAGGCCGAAGTACCGGCGCAGCAGCTCCAGACCCCCGTACGAGGTCAGCTGCTGGGGGACGAACTCGATGGGCAGATCGGCCTTGACGACGCGGCGCAAGCTCGCTACCGTCAACCTCATCAGAAGGGCCTCCCGTGCGCGAGGGTGAACGTGGGTGCGTTCTCCCTTATGAGCGCATCGGAGGCCCTTTTGATTCATCCCGATCGCACTTTCACGTCCTGGCTATTTTCGGATCAGGGTTAGGGCAACCCCTCAGGCATGTTGGAGAATGTTAATCAGTTTTCCGAACGGATCTCGGACATAGAATCTGCGCACACCCCACGGCTCACTCTTCGGGCCGTACTCGATTGGGACCTTCGCCCTCTTCACTCTCGCTAGAGCCGCGTCAATGTCGTCAACTTCAATCGACATGTCCGGGACAGGTGTGCCAGACCCTCCCTCTGAGGCGATGCTGACCTGAATCGTCATCTTTGAGTCGGAGCCGTACGTGCGTATCCACCCGAGGTCCATGAGCAGTTCGAGACCGAGGAGGTCGTGGTAGAAAGCACGGGCCTTCTCTACATCGGACGCGGCAACATTTGAGACGATGCGCTTGACCTTCACCTAGTGCTCCTCGCGTAGTGCTCCTCGCGCCTAAAGGCCTCGAGATGAGCCGCCGGCCCGCCCAAGGCGAGTATCGCGCCAACCTCAACGCCTGGCTGGCCGGGTCGGCTCCATTAGTTGTAAGGCGGGTTCATTCGTCGCTGATGCCGCCTATTTGCGTCTGTGACGTTCGGGCGATCGCCAGCGCCGTCTCAGCCACGTCAACGCCCAGAAACGACAATCCAGCGAGGTGACGTGAAGAGCGTTCTCGCCGGTCCCGCAGCCCGCATCGAGCACCGCTCCGGCGAATCCGCCTTCGGATCCAAAGCGCACTACTGCGGGCTGCGGCCGGCCAATATCCCAAGGTGCGGGGCCGTCGTGGTACGACGCATCCCAGGGCAGTCCCGTCAGCCGTTCGTGACTGGTTGGGTTCCGACCACTGAACGGATCGTCAGCGAGGGTCCTGATCGCTCCGACAACTTCGTCCCCTTCCTGCAACTGCCCTTGCCACGTCATCGTGCACGCTCCCACTTGCAGCCGAGATCGCCCCTGCCGGCGCGGCTCACCGCCGGAGGAGCCCGGCGATGTGCGTGAGCTCGGGCAGGGTCAGGCGCTCTTGAGGCGTCAAGGTCGATTCACACGGCGCGGGGTCAGGCCTTCGCCCCTTCAATAACGCACCATGCGGCCTGTGTCGGGATGATGCGCGTCAGACGGAATCCGGCGGCGGCGTACAGCTCGCGAAATTCCGCCTCGCATCGCTGGCGGCCCCCCGTGCACACGAGCATGTTGACGTCGTTCGCGGCCGCCCCGCGGCTCGCCGGTGAGCCGTCGATGTGCGGCGGGTACACCCCCTCGACGATGAGCAGCTTCGCCTGCGGTCTCATCGCGCGCCGGCAGTTCTCAAGGATGCGGACCGCGCGCGCATCGTCCCAGTCGTGGATGACGTGCTTCAGCAGATACGCATCGAAGCCCTCGGGGACCGCCTCGAAGAAGTCGCCGGCGACGAATCGATAGCGATCGGCGAGACCGGCGCCGGCGATCTGCCGTCTGGCGCTCTCGGCCAGCCGTGGTAAGTCGAACACCGTTCCCTGCAAGCTCGAATACGCCCGGAGGATGCCCGTCAGCAGCCGGCCATCCCCACCGCCGACGTCGATCACCTCGTGCATGCCGGAGAAGTCGTAGGCGGCAGCGACCATGCCGGAGATCACGGCGGTGAACGAGCCCATTGCCTCGTCGAACACGGCGGCTTCCTCGTGATGGTCGGCGAAGTACTCGAATGAGCCGGTCTTGAAGATCCGCGGGAACGCCGGCTCCCCGGTGCGGACCGTGGTTCGCAGATCGCCCCAGCATTGCCACACCATGGGACCGGCGACAAGTCGCGCCACGGCGCGAGACGAGCCTGGCCCGCTGCGAAGCGCCGAGCCGACTGGCGTCAGTTCGAAACGTCCGTCAGCATCCTCGGCGAAGACACCGGCGCTCGCGAGCAACCGCAGCACGCGGCGCAGGGACCCCGCGTGGGTTCCCGTCTTGGCGGCAAGCGCCTCGGGCGTTTGCGGGCCCTCGGCGAGGAGATCGGCGATACCGAGGTGTGCAGCCACGTGGAGCGCCTGGGAGATGTAGTGTGCGCTCGCGAGCTGGTAGATCACCATGGGCGGCGGAAGTTCTGTGTCCATGCAGACCTTCTATATCGCCGCGGCTACCGGCGTCTTGGAGAAAAGTCAGGAGGCCGGGGGCCCCTCGGTCACCGTGGATCCGTCGCCGACCGGATGTCGCGCGGCCAGGAACGCCCGGGGGGTGACGCCGCCGAGAGCGCGGAATTCCGCATTCATGTGCGCCTGGTCGCAGTACTGCACGTCGAGCGCCACGTCCGTCAGCCGCACCGGTCCCGCGGACTGCAGCTGACCGAGCGCTCGACGGAAGCGCAGGATGCGGCCGTACCGCTTCGGCGCGAGACCAACCTGGTCGCGGAACGCCTCCACCAACCCCGTCTTCGAGAGCCCCGTGCGCTCGCGCAGCGCTGCGATCGGGGTGGTGCCACCGCTGGCGTCGAGCTGCGCGACCGTCCAGGCGACGACCCTGTCCATCGCGCGCGTCCGGGCGGAGCGTCGGACAATCCATTGTGCGAGGACGCGGAAGCGACTTTCAATCGAGGTTGCTGTCTCGCAGTGCTCCAGAAGCTCGCTGGCTTCCGAGCCGATCAGGTCGGCGAGGTCCAGCGAGAGGCCGGTCGTCTCACGCATTGGCCGCGCGACGACGGCGTAGGCGCCCGCCGGCCGCAGCCGAACGCCGATGACGTGCTGGTGAGCGGGCTGCTCGAGCACAATGGGCCCGACCTGGGGACCGCCGAGCCAGGCGCTCCGGCACACGTCCGCTCCGGCGCCCTCGACGAGTCGGTAGGGTTCACCGAAGTTGAGGAGGAGCTCGACACGGCCGTTCGGGAAGACGCGCTTGAGGCGATGCGAGCTGGGGCCGTCGTATGCCCAGAGATGGTCGACCAGCCCGTGCAGCTCCGGCGGCCGGCACACGCTGTAGCTCCAGCCCCCGAGCGGCGAGACGCCGCGTACCGTCTCGAGCCCGAGTAATTCGGCGCGACTCCCCGAATCCATGCGCGACCGTGGTGAGGACGTGGCGTCAACCAGGATGCCGGCGACATCGACATTTGACACGCCCGGACGCCCAGAATCAGGGCGCTCTTGTCGGGATGTGTTTGGGAACTGACAGGACATACGGCAACCTTCCAGCGGTTCGGCCGCGACTCACGATGACCTGTGCTCAGGACACGGCTTGGGTCCGTTCCGGGACGGAATCGGCATGTCAGCCTCTCCCGCTAGATAGTCGAACGAGCCGGCCCGCAATCGACATTCCGGAAGTGATCGCCGACCCCAGGGGCGGGCCCAAAGCTGGCGAGCGATTGAGTGCCGCCCGGCGGACTAGCCGCGGCATCCGGCACGGCGTTCCGGAGGCGTGAACGCTTCGTCCCCCTTTCCCCTTGGGCGTTGTCAGCGGCTCCCGTCTACCGCCCACCGCGGCCAGACCGGTACCTCGAGGGCCAGGTCTCCATGCTGATGGTGTCCGTGCGCCCCACCATCCCGTCGTTCCGCTTGGAGCTTCGCCGCGATGCCCAGAGGCCGACCCGTCTGGTGAGAGCGCGACACCTGATGCGAGACGCGCAAGTGAACCCGAGGAGTTCCGGCGGCTGCTGAACGCGTAGCACGAACGTGTCGCGAACGAGTCTGGACCGCCCGATCCCGCTATGCCCGAAACTATGCCCGCGACCGCCCCTCAAAGGCCCCAAACCACCCCCCGCCAGCCAACCACCCAAAGAAAAACCCCTCGGCAAGTCCGCGACTTACCGAGGGGTTCTATTTCGCCCGCCTGCTTGACAGGCCAGTGTGGTAACCAGGCTCCACCACGACCCCGTGCTTGTAGATTAGCTACTTAGCGAATACCGGTCAAGGACGAAGCGACGTGGAAATGACATCAGCCATGCCCAGCGTGCACACTGGCCTTTGGGCCAGGGATTTTCAGTCAGCAAGATGGGTCGTTGGCCTGGTGGGGCACACATGCCTGTTCCTGGTCCGAGCCAGGTCGCTGGTTCAAATCCGTGGCTGGATTTTCAGAGTGCTACACAATGTCGACGACGTACTGGATTGACCTTGCGAGGCGATAAGTTACGAGTACCGTAGGCCCTACGCGAGCCGCGAACGAGATTCGAACCCGTGTTTCAGCCTTGAGAGGATTGTAACCAGGACTGTATCGACGCTCACTTACGGCGCAGTTGCCACCGGCGGTTGCCACGGCGGTGGTGACCTCTCGAGGCTACCAAGCCGCCCTGGATGACGATCGATCGAGGGCGGCGACGGTCGACGTCAAGAGTGAGCAGAGGCGTACCTCCGCGGCCCTCCGCGCTTCACCATGATACGGGCTTGATCGCCCTGCGAGACAACGTGTACTTTCTCGATCGTGCGCGTCGTAACAGGTGACGGGGGTCGGTGGTCGTGACGAGATTCCTGCCTCTCCGCACACACCACATTCACTTGCACACGAACCCCCCGAGGTGTGGCGTGTCAACACTGGCGCTGACCGCCGCGACCGTGGCGTCGTGAGCCCGCGCGCTGTGGCCGGTCTCCGGGCGGCGACGGACACGGGGCGTCCTCGCACACTCTCGCGACTGCACCGCCCCGAGGGCATGTCCCTGGAGGTGTGGCAGGCCGCGCTGCGGCGTCAGTTCGGGCGCGAACAGCGGTTCACTCTCCGGAATCTCGGCCGGGATCCGCTGTTCTCCGAGTTCCAGGTCATCAACCCCCAGAGCGGCACAACCTACCGCGTGGCGATCCGGGGGAGTGCGCTCGGGCGAAACTTCTGTGCGTGTCCGGATTTCGCCACCAACGCCCTTGGCACCTGCAAGCACATCGAGTTCACCTTGGCACGGCTCGAGCGCAGGCCCGGCGCCCGGAGCGCGCTGGCGCGCGGCTGGACACCGCCGTTCAGCGAGGTGTACCTGCGCTACGGGGCTCGGCGCGAGGTGAGGTTCCGGCCGGGGACCCAGGCGCCAGCCGCGCTCCGTCAGCTCGCAGCCCGCTACTTCGACGGCACCGGCGCCCTGCGCCCCAAGGCTTTCGGCCGCTTCGACGTGTTCGTGGCGAGGGCGGCCCGCCTCGATCCCGATCTCCGCTGCTACGAGGATGCCCTCGGGTTCGTCGCCCAGGTGCGCGATGCGGAGCGGCGTGCCCGACTTCTCGACGAGCAGTTTCCGGACAGCACCAGGAGCGCGGCCTTGACGCAGCTCCTGCGCGTGCCGCTCTACGAATACCAGCGCGAGGCGGCGCTCTTCGCGGCCCGCGTGGGGCGCGCCGTCCTTGCCGACGACATGGGGCTCGGGAAGACGATGGAGGCGATCGCCGCCGCCGAGCTCATGGCCCGGCACTTCAGCGTCGAGCGCGTGCTCGTTGTCTGCCCGACGTCCCTGAAGCACCAGTGGGAGCGGGAGATCGCCCGGGTCGTCGACCGGTCGACCCGCGTCGTGGGCGGGTTCCGCACGGCGCGGGAGGACGCCTTCCACGCCGAGAGCTTCTACAAGATCACCAATTACGACACCGTGCACCGCGATCTCGACCTGATCGCTGCCTGGTCCCCGGATCTCGTGATCCTGGACGAGGCGCAACGGATCAAGAACTGGGCCACGCGGACCGCCCGGAGCGTCAAGCGCATCGTCTCGCCCTACGCGATCGTGCTCACCGGCACCCCGCTCGAGAACCGGCTCGAGGAGCTGGTCTCAATCGTGGAGTTCGTCGACCGCCACCGCCTGGGCCCGACCTTCCGCTTCCTGGACCACCACCAGGTCCGCGACGAGGCCGGGAAGGTCGTCGGCTACCGGAACCTCGACGACGTCGGACGGACGCTCGCGCCGATCCTGCTCCGCCGGCAGAAAGGTGAGGTGCTCCGGGAGCTGCCGGCGCGGCTGGAGAAGCGCTTCTTCGTGCCCATGACGCCCGAGCAGATGCGGCACCACGACGAGAACCGCGAGGTCGTGGGACGGATCGTCGCGCGGTGGCGCCGGTCCCGGTTCCTGTCGGAGGCCGACCAGCGGCGTCTGATGATCGCACTCCAGAACATGCGCATGGCGTGCGACAGCACCTACCTCCTGGACCAGACGACCGACACTGGCCTTTCGGCCAGGGATTTTCAGCCAGCAACATGCGTCGTTGGTCTCCTGGCTAGATCACCCCGTATGCTTTGAGGTTTCTGGCCGTGCTGGCGACGATGACGTTGGCGATCGTGATCGTCGGAATCGCCAGGAACATCCCGGCGGGACCGAACAGGATGCCGCCGCCCACGACCCCGATCACCACCACGACCGGATGAAGGTTGACGGCTCCGCCGAGCACGATGGGCTCGTAGACGATGTTCTTCAGCAGCTCCGCGACGGCCACGGCCACGACGACCCAGAGGGCGAAGGTGTCCGCCGTCACGAACGGCAGCAGCGGATGGAGCTCCTCGGCCAGCAGCGCATAGCCGAGGCTACCCAGCAATGCCGCGGCGAAGCCCATGTACGGAATCACGTTGGTGGCGCCCGTAAAGATCCCGATCGCGATCGCCCACCTGAGCGGGACGCCGACGAGGGTGAGCATCACCATGACGGTCAGCCCCAGCGCACAGCATTCGAGGAAGATGCCGCGCACGTACCCGCCCAGCGTCTCGTCGACATCGGCCAGCACGGCGAGCGCGGGCTCGAAGAGCCGATTCGGCCGAGCTCAGGCGCGTGGTGTCCATCCCGCAGGTCGGTGGACTCCATCACCTCTACCAGCGGGCGGCCTAATCGTGGTCGGTCACCCGGCCCACGCTCACTCATTTGCATCACCACTCAGCACGCAGCGCGTGGGGGTATGACGCGTCGCACTCCTTGGCACGGCAGAGGCCGTGCGTAGCGATCCCGATCGCAGTCGCGCCTGCCGACGCAACCCATACCTCCCACCAGGCGTCGGAGGATCGTATAGATCAGTCCGAGAAGGTTTTTGACCGGGACAGGTACCAGAAGGCCTGCATGGAGATCCTCCATCGTCGGGCTCTGGCCATGATCGAGGGGCTGGGCATCCCGGTCAGTCCGACCGCCTTGTACGACGCCTACTATGGCCTCATCGACTTCGAGTTCTGGGCGCGCAAGAACATCGGGGAAGACGCCGTCGAGTACCTGAAGAAGAACGTCCACCCGCTCGACCTGGCCTTCCGTCTGGCCGAGGCCCACGGGATCGTGCTGCTGAACGGCGGCGGCGTCGAGGCGCCCGACTGGTCGCTGCGCGTCTCGCTGGCCAACCTGCCCGATGACGTCTACGACGACATCGGCCGCGGCGTCCGGTCGGTGGCGCGCGGCTACCGCGACGCCTTCGAGTCCTCCAAGAGCACGCTCAAAACCTGAAGTGTCTTCGTAAGCGACTCGGGGACTCCGCGAGATGTAGAGGACTTTACCATCCCGCGAGTATTCGGCTGCAGCGCGACCACCAAGAGCGACGTACCTTGGGGCTTGGGAGGACGCGACTCGTCACCTCACCGGCTTCCTCGCAGTGCGCATTCGCGAAATGGGCAACTAAGGTGGCGGGGCTGGAGGAGGCCTGGCGGGCGGTGCGGCGAGAACTCACGGGTCGCTCGGTGTCTCTCGACGTGAAGGCGGTCGGATATGTCGATGAGGCCGGCAAGTATCTTCTTGCCCTGTTGCGTGGCAGCGGGACCCGCGTAATGGCGTGCGGAACGGCAATGATGGATCTGGTCCGGACGATCGAGAACGATTGGCCTGTGAGCCGCGAGTAACAGATCGCACGACCATGGACTCAACCGCGGCCGTGAAGATGACGACTCCGCTGGCCTGGCTCGTCTTCGTCACCCGAGTGCGAAGACCGCTAAGCCGGTCGAGCGTGGCTGGTCTTGACAGGGCGGTGCAGGGCGCGCGATAGCTATGGCCAGTCCGGCCGGCACGATGCTTGCCGGTGCTCTCGTTGGATGCCGGGGAGAACCGGGCTCAGCTGGTTGCAGGTTGTGCCTCTGAGGGAGTACATCTCCACAACTGCACGTGATCAGGGAGACACGCCATGGGCAAGGGCAAGGCGGATGAGAGGCTCAAGCGTAAGGTCTACGAGAAGCAGCTGGCCAAGCTGCACGAGGAGCTGGTCAGTCTCCAGGAGTGGGTCAAAGCGAAGGGCCTGAAGGTGTGCACCGTGTTCGAGGGCCGGGACGGCGCGGGTAAGGGCGGGGTGATCAAGGCGATCACGGAGCGAGTGAGCCCGCGCGTGTTCCGTGTCGTGGCGCTGCCCGCGCCGACGGAGCGGGAGAAGTCCCAGATGTACGCGCAGCGATACCTACCATATCTTCCGGCGGCGGGCGAGGTCGTGATCTTCGATCGAAGCTGGTACAACCGGGCGGGCGTGGAGCGGGTGATGGGGTTCTGCACGGAGCAGCAGGCGAAGGAGTTTCTGGAGGTGGTGCCGTCCTTCGAGAAGCTCGTGGTCGCCTCGGGCATCCACCTGCTCAAGTACTGGCTGGAGGTGAGCGAGGCGGAGCAGACGCGGCGGCTGGAGGGGCGGATCGACGACGGCCGCAAGATCTGGAAGCTCTCACCGATGGACCTGAAATCGTACAGTCGATGGTACGACTACTCGCGCGCCCGAGACGAGATGTTCGGGGCGACCGATACGGCGTGGGCGCCCTGGTACGTCGCCAAATCGGATGACAAGCGGCGCGCGCGGCTGAACATCATCACGCACCTGCTCAAGAGCATCGACTATCAGCCGGCGCCGCGACCGAAGGTGAAGCTGCCGGAACGCCAAAAGCCGGGCAAGTATCGGGAGCCCGACTATCCGTACAAGTTCATTCCCGAGAAATACTAGGCCTCTACATTAGGCCTGCACATCGTCGACCCGACGGCCGGCGCTTGCCTTCCGGGGAGTTTTGGCCCGGGACGGGATGGTCTCCAGATCGGACTCGACGACGTGAACCGGGAGCGCCTGTCCTTCGCCAAAACTCCGTCCGTCCGCCAAGTGGTTGATCTGTCGGCTCTGATCCGAGAGAATCCCAGCTCGATGATCACCCGCCTGCTCCACCCCCTTCGACTCCTCCCGTTCCTCTGCGGCGGCCACCGCCAGCTCGCCCTGGAGAACCTCGCCTTGCGCCAGCAACTCGCCGCCTACAAGAGAACGACGACACGGCCCAAACTTCGCCGGACTGATCGCCTCTTCTGGGTGTGGCTGGCCAGGGTCTGGGCGGGGTGGAGGCAGCCCCTCCTGATCGTGACTCCCGACACCGTCCTGCGGTGGCAGCGGCGCCGCTTCCGCGAGCACTGGACCAAGCTCTCCGGGCGGCCCACCGTGGGCCGCCCGCCGGTCAACGCGGAGCTCAAGGCCCTGGTCGGGAAGATGGCCGCGGCCAATCCCCTCTGGGGTGCCCCGAGGATCCACGGTGAGCTCCTGAAGCTCGGCATCCACGTGGCCGAGCGCACCGTCTCCCGGCTGTTGCCGAAGCGCCGTATGCCTCCCTCGCAGACCTGGCGCACGTTCCTGACCAATCACGTCCGGGACCTGGTCTCCGTCGATTTCTTCACGGTCCCCACCGCGCGCTTGCGGGTGCTCTTCGTCCTCGTCGTGCTCGCTCACCATCGCCGGCGCGTCGTCCACTTCAACGTCACCGAGCATCCCACCGCACACTGGACGGCCCAGCAGATCGTGGACGCCTTCCCGGACAACACCGCGCCGTCCTACCTCCTCCACGATCGCGACCAGGTCTACGGTCACGCATTCCGGCAACGCGTGAAGGGCATGGGAATCGGTGAAGTCCTGAGCGCGCCCTCCTGCCCGTGGCAGAACCCCTTCGCGGAGCGACTCATCGGCTCGATCCGGCGCGAGTGCCTGGATCATGTCCTCGTGCTTGGTGAACCGCACCTGCGCCGCATCCTGACCCGCTACGTCGCGTACTATCACCGGGCGCGCACTCACCTCTCGCTCGACAAAGATGCACCCGACCGACGGCCAATCGAGCCACCGGAGCTCGGCAGGGTCATCCAGCTTCCCGAAGTCGGTGGCCTGCACCATCGCTATGTCCGCCGCGCAGCCTAGTCAAGCACCCCCAGCCAGCTCTCATCGCCACCAACCCGCGCCATCCGCCCCACTGAGAACCTCGTCTTACCGTGCAAGGCCGCTCGTATAAGGCCCTACCTCCTACCAGTCGGCTTGGGCGTGTCGGAAGCGCATGGACGCTCGCCCAGCGAATCGGACGCGGTTTTGGCGAAGGACAGCCTCACGCGAAAACAAGCGCAGGAAGCGAAGGAGGACTTTGCTACTGCTAGGCTTCGAACCCGTGTTTCTGTGCTGCCTCGGTCGCCCGCTTCAAAATCAGGGAGTTGCAGCACAGCGGCCGTCGGATCCCCGCAGGATGGACATTCGGGCCGTGTTTCTCAGGCTGCTGCCGAGTAGTAATCCGGCGCGTGGTGCCTGGCACGCGGTCGCAGGTCCACACCGCGGGCCTCGCCGGGGGCCGTTGGGCGTTTCCCATCTCCACTCAGGCTCTCGCGGCGATGTGTTCAGCCAAGTAGGTCGCGTCCTCCTCGAGGCCGTAGTCGAGCGAGAGGCTAGCTAACGGATCAGGCCGCCCGACCCGCCCGCCAGCTCCCGCCCGAGGCCTTCCGCTAGGGCCGCATCCTGGTTTGGCCCGACTCCTGGGGGCGACTACGGCCCTCCGTCAGGCGAATCCCAGCGTCCCCGCCGCGTCTGCGAACAGACGGGGAGCCGATGGTGGGCGCGATCGCGCACGAATCAGGCGGCGGGGACGGGCCGCCCCGGCGGCGGCTCGGCGGCCAGGCCGAGCGCGCCCAAGAGCCACCGCACTACATCGGGTTCGGTGACCGCGCCGAGGATCCGCCGCCGGCCCCGCAGCGATCGCACACCAGCTATTTTCGGCATGCTTCCTCGCTTGTTTGTTCACGGCCTTTGTTTGCCAACATCTGTGGCAAGCTCCTCGAGCTCCGCATTGCGATGTTTGTGCGCAAAGGTGAGATGTTTCCTGAATTCCTTCCCGTACATCTCCAGCAAAGTCACAAATAATGTGGCAATCACGGGGCCGATGAGGAAGCCCATTATGCCGAATAGTCCGATGCCACCCAGGATCGAAAAGAAAACCATCAACTCAGGCATACCGGCGTCGTGTCCGATTATGATGGGTTCAAGAAGGTTATCGATCAGACCAACAAACGTGGCGATGACGAACAGTGCAATTCCCTGCCACAGGTGACCACTGAAAGCCAGGATCAGAGCCGCGGGATACATGACCAGCCAAGGCCCCACAATCGGAAGAACTGAAAGGAAAACCATTACTACACCCCAGAGCACTGGCGCTTGGATGCCAAACGCCCAAAAGGTCAGTCCTCCAAGAGTCCCTTTTATCACCGCGACCAGGAGCGTGCCCTTGGCGGTGGCACGCGAAGCCGAAACAACCCGGCGAAGGAGCTCGTCGTTGTAATCATCGGCCAGCGGACTAAGGTATTTCAGCTGCGCCAGAATCTGCGGCCCGTCGCGGAAGAAGTAAAACATGGTAAAGAACGCAATGCAAAGCGTGGAGATAAACTCCACGGTTCCTCGCGACAGCACCTCAATCGCGTTGGCGAGCAGCTCAGATCCTCTCTTAGCCAGGTGCTCAAAGGATTTTGTGAGCGGCGCCTCTTCAAGATGCAGTTTCCGAATCAGGGAAGATGACTGCACCTTTTCCGCGATGCTCCCTTCGAAAAGCTCCTTGACCCGCGGCCCGGCGCTTTGAGACAGGCGGACCGCCTCTCTTGAGACCAGTTCGGCCACGGCGAACGCGGGAAGTAACAGCCCCAATGACAGCATCGCGCAACAGACAAACGCGCTGAGGGACTTTCGCCCGCGCGTTATCCGGACCAGCCACGCATGCAATGGATAGAACAGGCCCGCGCTCACCGCTGCGAGGATCACCGGCACCAGAAAAGGCCTGATCATGCCGACGAAAACAGCCGCGGCAGCGAGCAGGATGACCACAAGGGAGTAGCGAGCGAACTTATCGGCGCCGTACGGTTGCGATCCAGGCTCATTCATATTGTCCCCCAGCTTCGCCGCGACTCCGCGTCGTCGATTTGTATCATCAGGGCGCGCATTTTCTCGCTCGCATCCTTAATGCGCGGGGTCCCCGACGGCCAGTCGATGTACAAACAGGCCGAGAAATCCCGCGGTCGTCATCGAATAAGAAACCGGGGAAATCCACCGACACTTTGGATAACGTGCCAAATCGCCCTCCGACTGTTCAAGCGCCACGAACTCACCGACCTGCGCCTGCGTGGCCGAACGTAGGGAGTGACAACGCCCTTTCTTGCCCCAGCCACGTCGCCTGGTGTCCACCCAAGCGTCGCGTCATCATGGTGAGGCGTCGCGTCACTACGGTGGGCAGAGTGTAGCGCGCGGCGGAGGGGCCCGGCAAGGCGATGGGAGGTCGGTGAGATAAGGCCCGGAACCCGTATGTCTAGCATTCGGGCATCTCCGTCATGAGAGCCGGTATTTTGCACGCGCGGCAATTCGATGAAAGGCCTAGCAGCTATGTGTCCGGCGTCGTGGCAACTTGGCGGCGTACCGCCGATTCTCTTCCCGCAGCGAGATCCCTGCGGATCGGGGAGGAACGGTGCGATGGTCCGAGCGCGTCCCTCCGATCGTCCGCACCTCGAAGCGCCGACACCACTTGAAGCTGCGGGGTCCCCGATGGCAAGACTGCCTGGCCCTGCCAGCCGTGGCTCTTAGGCGAGCGATGAAGAAGCCACCCAGGAGCCCCATGGCTAGGGAACCACCTGAGCGGCCCACCGGCCGGGCGCTCATGGCTAGGGACACCTGACCGGATCTGCCCGAACCCGCAGGTGAGGCATGCGTCTGCGGCATCAGTGGTAAGGATTGCAGGTTTGTGTCCCTGCGCCGAGCATCCAAAGACGGCCGTCTGATGCGAAACTCCGCAGTCAAGAGATCGACCGCGTCTTCGACGTCCGCCGCGATCTGCATCTCGGCAGCCCTGATGTGTTCTGGGCGCGCGGTGCTCACGGGCATCCCTCGCGCTTCCAGCGCCACCTGAACTCGGCAGCCACCTGCTCGGGGGTCATGTTCCGCACTGAGGATTCGCCGGGAAGTTGAGCGGTGTTGTGCGTCGGGTCGTAGACCACGGAGTACCCGTAGCCCTCAAGCCGCGCTCCGGTGCGGGTCAGCTGTTCCGTGGTAACTCCTCGCGGAGGGAGCCGCCTCATGCGGCGCTCCCAGCGTTCCCGTCGCCGGACATGCCGCCGGGCACGCTGGGTGGCTCGATAGACCGACCAACCCGCGGTCAGGGCGTGCGTCTGCGACATCAGTCGTGGAGACTGCAGGTTTGTGTCCGTGCACGGGGGGGTCTCGACTAGGCGGGAGTAGCCCTGGGACGTAACGGTGGGTGACGTATGCGACAGCGCCAAAGAGGCGATCGAGGCGTCCGCGATCAGCCCGGTGGGGCGACGGCGCCTCAGTTGGGTCAACGCCGCCCCAAGAAGATCCCACGAGCGGTGCGTCGTCGCCCGGGTAGGCGTCCGAGTCGAGCACTTCGGACGACGCCGGAGCGCGCATGACGTGGCACCCGGCTTGCCTGTACTAGAAGACTGGGGGATGGATGCCGAGCCCAATCGTGGAAAGGGCGCACCATGACGTCCGGCATCCTGGTCGCGGACCTCGCGTGGTCGGAGCAGGGCTTCGACGACACGCACGCCGAGGCCGGTCACGGCCGATGGGCAGCAGGGATGACGCGGCCCGGGGACGGGACCCTCCGCACGACCGACATGTGCTGCGCGTGACCACGACGACCTTGAAGGGGGGAGAGCCATGAACAAGATGATCGTGACCGTGTTCAACGACGAGAGCAGCGCCTACAAGGGCGTCAATGCTCTCAAACAACTTCACACGGAGGGTAGCCTGACACTGTATGCCACTGCGGTCATCGCGAGAGACGCGAAGGGCGCGGTCGGTATCAAGCAAGCGGCTGATCAAGGGCCGCTCGGGACTCTTCTCGGATGGGCGACCGGGAGCCTCATCGGGCTGCTCGGCGGCCCGGTTGGTCTGGCCGTTGGAGCCGTGACCGGCACGGCCGCGGGTTCGCTGTACGACCTGGCGCAGCTCGGCGTCAGCGAGGATTTCGTGGCTGAAGTCTCGCGGTACCTCTCGCCCGGCAAAGCGGCCGTCATCGCCGAGGTTGACGAGGAATGGATCACGCCGCTCGATGCTCGCATGGAGTCGCTGGGCGGGGTCGTGTTCCGACGGTCGCGCGGGGAGTTCATCGACGCGCAGATCGAGCGAGAGATCGCAGCCTCCAAGGCGGAGCTCGCCAAGCTGGAGACGGAGTACAGGGAGGCGGGGGCGGAGGCCAAAGCCAAGCTCAAGGCGAAACTCGATGCCGCTCAGAACCGTCTCCGGGCGCGGCGCGATCTGCTGAAG
This sequence comes from uncultured Candidatus Rokubacteria bacterium, assembly GCA_963812945.1. Classification (GTDB taxonomy): domain Bacteria; phylum Methylomirabilota; class Methylomirabilia; order Rokubacteriales; family DASRDR01; genus DASRDR01. Next base: position 3,908,276 of record CAWEXD010000008.1, read on the forward strand.
GAGAAGGTCGAAGCCATCCAGCGCCAAAACGAAGCCAAGGTCAAGGCGCTGCAGGAGCAAGCAACGCAGGCGAAGGGTGAGATGAAGGCGCGGCTGGACAAGCGTATCGCTGAGGAGCGAGGCGATCACCAACTGCGGATGGAGAAGCTGAGCAAGGCTTGGCAGCTCATCAAAGAAGCGGCGGCACTCTGAACCCACACTCACGACTCTCGACGGTACTCATCCGCTGATTCCATTGGTGTAGTGAGCCAGTGTACGGTGAGCGAATGAGTGCCGCCGAGTCAATTGGAGACACAACCATGAGAGACGGAGTACTCGACAGAGTACCGGAGGTCGGTGTCGCGGCGGCTCAGCTTGGAGCGGGGGTCGAGCGCGTGAAGGACGCTGTCGCGGATGCGCTCGATGACCGGATCAACGCGACGAAGCGCGCGGTCAAACAGGGCCGCCGCGCGGTCGAAGACCTGGTCGATGACGGCGCGTATCAGATCAAACGGCATCCTGTGGGCGCGCTCGGCATCTCGTTCGCTATCGGGTTGGGATTGGGAGCGGTGATCGGCACTCTCCTGGCCCACGACAGAAACGGCGGCAAGTGAGACGAACCAGCGGAGGCAGGCGACGATCGTCTGCCTCCCCGCGTGAACGTAGATCGGCTGAAGTGGCTGACCCCCACTCAACGTGGTGGCATATGCTGCCCCACAGCGTAGGACCTGGCGCCGAACGACATTGAGGAACGGCCTGAACGGAGAAGGAGGACTCGATGCTCCAGACGCTGGCACAGAACTGGTGGGCGATCGCGCTGCGGGGACTGTGCTCCGTGCTCTTCGGCATCAGCGCGTTCGTCTGGCCCGCGATCACGCTGGCGGTCCTCGTCCTCTTCTACGGCGCCTATGCGCTCGCCGACGGAGTGCTCGCGGTGGCATGGGCCGTGATGGGACGGCAGCGTGGCGAGTTTCCCTGGGGCGCCCTTCTGGCTGGGCTGGCGGGCATCGCCATCGGGGTCATCACCTTCGTCTATCCGGGACTCACCACGCTGGTGCTCGTGTACCTGATCGCGGCCTGGGCCCTCCTCCGGGGCGTGTTCGAGATCATCGCGGCCGTCCAGCTCCGGCACGAGCTCGAGAACGAGTGGTTGCTCGGCCTAAGCGGCCTCCTGTCCATGGTCCTCGGGGTCTTGCTGTTCGTCGCCCCGGGCGCCGGAGCCCTGGCGATGCTGTGGTGGATCGGCGCCTTCGCCATCCTGTTCGGCGTCCTGACGATGATCCTCGGCTTCCGGTTGAAGAGTCTGAAGCACCGGATCGCCCGTCGGACAGCGTAGACAGCAAGCGCCTCGCACCCACTTGGTGAGGATTCACCGCCTCTCCCACTCGGCCGCACCGACAAGTTCTTCCATGCATGGCACGCATCCGGCATTGCTCGAACCGAAGCGATCGGCCGTCGTGACGTGCATCCTGAACAACGCGGCTGGATCCGGCCACCCGGAACCGGTGCGCCGCCGGCGCCGGGAGGCGGCCGTGGAGCAGCTGACCCGCATCGCCGGCGAGCACGGCGTGCGGACGAAAATCCTCCGTGCCCGCGACGGCACCGAGCTGCTCTCGTTCGCCACGCAGGCCGTGAGCGAGAAGAGCAATCCTGTGGTTGCCGGGGGCGGTGACGGCACGGTGAACGCGGTCGCCTCCAAGCTCATCGGCACCGGCACGGCGCTCGGCGTGCTCCCGCTCGGCTCGCTGAACCATTTCTCCAGGGACGCCGGCATTCCGCTAGACGTCGAGCAGGCGGTGACCACTGTCTTCACCGGACGCGTGACCGCCGTGGATGTCGGCGAGGTGAACGACCGGATCTTCCTGAATAACTCGAGCCTGGGCATCTATCCCGAGGTCGTCCGGATGCGCGAAGAGGAGCAGCGCCACGGCCACAGCAAATGGGCGGCGCTCGTGCACGCCTGGGTCTCCGCCTTGCGCCACGACGCGCAGCTGCACATCCGGCTGCGGGACGGGGGAGAGGAAGCGGTGACCCCGCTGCTCTTCGTGGGCAACAACCGCTACGAGATCGTCGGCCTGAAGGTCGGCTCGCGGTTGGCGCTCGACGCCGGCCATCTCTGGGTGTGCGCCGCGCCACGCGCGAGCAGGATCGAGCGGGTGCGCATGGGCCTCCGCGCGCTCTTCGGCCGGATCACCTATCGCGATCTGAACGCCCGCGATGCAACGGAGTTCACAGTCTACGCCCGGGAGCGCAGCGTCGACGTCGCGACCGACGGTGAAGTGACCGCGATGACGCCACCGCTGTACTATCGCTGCCGGCCCCGCGCCCTTCTTGTCATCGTGCCGAGGGCGAAGGGCGCATGAGCATGGAGCACTGCGGGCGCATCGCCGTCATCGTTCTCACGTCAATCGTTGCAGCACTCTTCGGCTGGTTGGCGGTTGCGAGACGGTCCGGCGCCACGCTGGGGTTCGATCTTGGGGTCCGTGCTCACGTCCATGACTGGGCCTCGCCGACGATGACCGTGATCGCGCGCAGCTTCACCGTCCTTGGTTCACCGATCTTCCTCTCGGTGCTCTTCGGGATCACAATGCTGGTGTTCTACCGCCTCGAATGGAAGCGACCGCCGATCATCTTGGCAGAGGTGATGGCGGGGGCCATCGTATGCAACATCGGCCTCAAGTCCCTCATCCAGCGCGCGCGCCCCGAACCGTTCTTCGGTCTGAATCCGTCGAGCTACAGTTTCCCGAGCGGTCACGCGTTGTACTCACTCTGCTTCTATGGCGTGATCGCGAGCGTGCTCGCGACGCACGCGCCGGAGCGGGCCGCGAGGATCGGGATCTGGGGCGCGGCGGCGCTGCTGATCGTGGGGATCGGGCTGTCACGCGTGTATCTCGGCGTCCACTATCCCTCGGACGTGATCGCCGCCTATCTCAGCGCCGCGTTCGTGATCGGCGCGGTGCTCGCGTTCTCGCCCGGCTGGTCGTAGCGACCGACAGGCTCCCAGCATCGAGGCACACCCCCATCGGGGCGCGGGCGCCGTTGCGTCGCTCACCGGCCAGGGTCCGTCTCGCGAACGCGTCGGGGATGGCCGATTTCTGCTATGCCCGAAACTATGCCCGCGACCGCCCCTCACAGGCCCAAAACCAGCCCCCGCCAGCCAAGCACCCAAAGAAAAACCCCTCGGTAAGTCCGCGACTTACCGAGGGGTTCTATTTCGCCCGCCTGCTTGACAGGCCAGTGTGCTAACCAGGCTGCACCACGACCCCGATGCGGAAGAACGCAGTCAGACTAACGACTTACCGCACACCTGTCAACTCGCGACATCGGTCGTGCTGTTGCGACATAAAAGTGTCATCCCCTAGCGGCCACGTGAAAGTGTCGCCCCCATGAACACATGCAAGTGACCGCCTTCTACACGCCGGCTGCGGCCGTATTGTCACCGGCCTTGCTGACCGAGGAGGAACTTCGCGCGGCGTATCGGACGGCGGCCACCGACGTCAGGGTGGAGACGGCGCTTCGCCGGGCCGGGCACGCTTATCGTCTACGTGGTCCCGCTCGAGTGGCGCCTGCCGGATCTCCCCCTCGACCACACCCCACCGTCCGGAGGCCACCATCAGTCCGCCGGGTTCGACCGACGCTACCACAAAGTGCTGTTCACGCAGCCCCGCACGCATGCCCCGCGCGCGTCGGGCCGCGAGATCGTCCTGAACACGTATGGGCGAGACCCGATCGTGGTCGCCCGCGTCGACATCTCGGGCCCGGCGGTGACCGCGGTCGAGACTCCGCCCCAGCATGTGCGGTGGGGGGACATCCCGACCCCGATGTTCTGAAGGCGCCTCCTTGAGAGGCTGGTAACCAGGACTGTAGCGACGCGGACTTCCGCAGCGGTCGCCACCTGCGGTTGCCAGGGCGCCTCTAGCGGAAGCCCGCGCCACGCGGACACGAGCCGAGTCCATCACGGACCGATCATCCGAGTGCACCCATCCCGTTCTCAAGCTTCTCCAGCCAGTACGTCATGCCCATCTCGCCGTACATCGCTGTCGCGGTGGTCAGGGGTTCCTGGGCCTGGTCCCGCTGACCCCTCCGCCGGTACAGCCTGCCGAGGCCGAGGTGGCAGTGGGCCACGAGCGGACGCATCTCGAGCCGGGAGGCGAGGTCATTGCGGCACCGTAGTGGGCCGCGGCCGTCGCCGCGTCGGGGCGATCATGATGCGGGGCGACGTCGCCCAAGAAGCGGAGGGCCCACGCCTCATAGCCGCGTTCACCGCGCCCACGAGCGAGCATCACCGTGCGGTCGGCGCAGGCGCGGGTGTTCTCGACCTGGTCCGCGAGCCGGCCGCATCCGTCGTCCTACACATGACCTTGACGTGGCCCCCACCCGCGGGGCACCCTCGGGGCGGATTAGCGCCCGGAAGGAGGCGTGGAAGTGCAGCCCGGCAATCTCCTCTTCATCCTGTCGGACGAGCACCAGCGTGACTGCACCGGCTGCTATGGCGATCCCGTCGCCATCACGCCGAACCTCGACCGGCTGGCGGCGCGGGGGGTGCGCTTCACCAGCGCCTACACGCCCTGCCCGATCTGCGTGCCCGCGCGCGCGGCGCTGGCGACCGGCCGGTGGGTGCATGCGACCCGGGCCTGGGACAACGCCGCCCCCTATCACGGGGAGCTGCCGAGCTGGCACCACCGTCTCCGGGCCGGCGGCCATCGCGTCGTCTCGATCGGCAAGCTGCACTTCCGTGCGACGACCGACGACAACGGCTTCAACGAGGAGATCCTGCCCCTGCACGTCCTCGACGGCCAGGGCGACCTCCTCGGCATCCTGCGCGAGCCGCCGGCCCGGCGGCCCAGCACGCCCGCGCTGGCGGCCAGCGCCGGCCCCGGGTCCTCGCCCTACAACGACTACGACCTGGCGATCGCGGCCGCGGCCCGCCGCTGGATCGAGACCGAGGGCGGGCGCCACGACCGGCCCTGGGCGCTGTTCGTGTCGTTCGTGCGGCCGCACTTTCCGCTGACCCCGCCGCCGGAGTTCTTCCAGCTCTATCCGCCCGAGCGCATGCCGATGCCGCGGCTGTACGGCGAGGCGGCGCGGCCACTTCACCCGGTGGTGGCGGCGCTCCGGGCCGTGATGGACTACGACGACTACTTCGCCGATGCCGCGGCGGTGCGGCGCGCCATCGCGGCCTACTACGGCCTCGTCAGCTTCCTCGACGACAACGTCGGCACGGTGCTGGCGGCGCTCGAGGCGGCCGCGCTGGCGGCGACCACGCGGGTCATCTACACCTCCGACCACGGCGACAACCTCGGCTGCCGCGGGCTCTGGGGCAAGTCGGTGTTGTACGAGGAGTCCGCCGCCGTCCCGCTCATCGTGGCCGGGCCCGGGGTGCCCACCGGCACGACTGTCGCCACGCCGGCATCGCTGGTCGACTGCCACCGGTCCATCCTCGAGGCCGTGGGCTGTCCCCTGACCCCCGATGACGAGGCCCTGCCCTCCCGCTCGCTGTGGGCCATCGCCGCCGGCCAGCGCCCCGAGCGCACGGTGCTGTCGGAGTACCACGCGGCCGGCTCGATCACGGGCAGCTTCATGATCCGGCACGGGCGCTGGAAGTACATCCACCACGTCGGCTTCCGGCCGGAGCTGTATGACCTGGAGGCCGACCCGGGCGAGACCACGGACCTGGCCGAGCGGTCCGACCTGACGCCGGTGCTGGCCGAGTGCGAGGCCAGGCTGCGCGCGCTCTGCGACCCGACGGCGGTCAACGCCGAGGCGTTCGCCGACCAGCGCCGCCGGATTGCCGATCTGGGCGGGCGCGACGCCATCCTGGCGCGCGGCGACTTCAGCTACACGCCGGCGCCTGGGGAGAAGCCCGTGCTCGTCGTCGAGCCGAAGGAGCGCTGAGACGCGGCGGGCGGAGATCGCCTACATCCTGCTGATCGTCGTGGTCGCCGCCGTGACCTGGCGCGCGGCCCGGGGGCTGCCGCCGGCCCCGTACGACCCGCTGGGCCCCAAGGCCTTCCCCATCGGCGTGAGCGTCGCGCTCGCGGCGCTCGGGCTCGCGATGCTGGTCCGGCTCCTTATCGGACGCTCGCTGGGCCGCGCCGCGACCAGCATGGTCGTGGGACTCGAGGCCTCCGCCGGCCACGTGCGGCGGCCCTGGACGGCGGCCGGCATCCTGATCATGGCCTTCGGCTACGCGGGCGCCCTGAGCACACGCGGCGTCGGCTTCCTGGCCGCGACCGCGGTGTACCTATTCCTGTCCGGGGTGCTGCTCGGGACCCTCGAGGCCCGGCGGGTGGCCGCGGTGGCCGCGTTCGCCGTGGTGGCGGCCGTCGTCCTCGACCTCTTGTTCCGTGGCCTCTTCAGGCTCGACCTGACCTGAGGGCTCGCCGCGCCGTGACGCTCGCCGACGCGTTCCTGCATCTCTTCACCCTCAAGGCCTTCGGAGTCATGGTCGCGGGGGTCGCGCTCGGCGTCTCGGTCGGCGTGCTGCCCGGGATCACGGCCGGGACCCTCATGGCCCTCACGCTGCCGTTCACCTACCAGATGGGGAGCGTCGAGGCGGTCTCGCTGCTGGTCGCCATGTTCGTGGGAGGCGTGTCGGGCGGCCTCATCACGGCGACCCTGATGCGCATTCCCGGCGAGCCCAACGCGATCATGACCTGCCTCGACGGCTACCAGCTCGCCCGGCGCGGCCAGCCCGGCCGGGCGCTCGGACTCGGCAACGCCTCGTCCCTGGTCGGGGGCGCCCTGTCGTGGAGCGCACTGGTGCTGCTGTCCCCGCCGCTCGCTCGCCTTGCCGTGGCGTTTGGCCCGTTCGAGAACTTCGCCGTGATCGTCATGGCCCTGATCCTGATCTCGTCGCTGTCCGAGGCCTCCTTCCTCAAGGGACTCTCGGCCGGCCTCTTGGGCATGCTGGTGTCCTTCCCCGGCATCGACGAGAGCTCGGGGATCGTGCGGCTGACCTTCGGCGTCACCGCGCTCGAGGGCGGGTTCAACAGCCTGCCCGTCATCCTCGGCATGTTCGCGGTCAGCCAGGTCGTCGCCGACGCCCTGAACGTGGAGGCCGGGGCGCAACCCATCCGGGCCTCGATGCACGGCATGTTCGTGTCGCTGCGCGACTACGTCGTGCACGGCTGGAACATGGTGCGCTCGTCGCTGATCGGGATCTGGATCGGCATCCTGCCGGGGGTGGGCGCCACCGTCGCCTCCATCGTGGCCTACACGACGGCGAAGAACCTCTCGAAGCGGCCTGAGGAGTTCGGGTCGGGCAGCGAGGAGGCGATCGTCGCGGCCGAGAGCGCCAACAACGCCACCACCGGCGGCACCCTGGTGCCCATCCTGACGCTCGGCATCGCGGGCGGCCTGACCGACTCGGTCCTGCTGGGGGCCCTGGTCATCCACAACCTGCAGCCGGGGCCGCTGCTCTTCAAGAACAATCCCGAGATCGTGAACACGATCTTCGCCACTCACCTGGTGGCGCATCTGGTGATGTTCGCTCTGATGACCTTCGGCATCGCCCTGTTCGCGCGCCTGATGCTGGTGCCGCCGGCGATAATCCTGCCGATGGTGATTGTGTTCTCCGTCATCGGCGCCTTCGCGCTCAACAACCGCCCGTTCGACATCTGGGTGATGCTCGGGTTCGGCCTGCTCGGCATCCTGCTGGAGCTGGCCCGGGTCCCGCTCGCTCCCTTCGTGGTCGGCCTGGTGCTGGCGCCCACCGCCGAGGCCGAACTCCGGGCGGGCCTCATGGCCTCGGCGGGCAGCTACCTGCCGCTCGTGCAGCGCCCGATGGCCGGCACGATGCTGGCCATCGCGGCCGTGATGTTCGTCTGGCCGTTCGTACGGGAGTGGCGCCGGGCGGCCCGCGGGCCGGCCGGCCGGCCACCGGAGACGGTCCACACACCCACGGGAGGATGACCATGGACACGCTCACTCGACGCAACGCACTCCGGATCCTGGCCGCCGCCGGCGTGATGCCGCTCGGTCTGGCCCGCATGGCCGCCGCCGCGTATCCCGATAAGCCGGTGCGGATGATCATCCCGATCGCGCCGGGCGGTCAGACCGACGTAGTCGGCCGCCTCCTGCAACAGACCATCGAGCGGCGGAAGCTGCTGCCGCAGCCGATCGTCGTCGTCAACAACGCGGCGGCCGGAGGCACCGTCGGTACCCGCCTGATCAAGGACGCCGATCCGGACGGCCACACCATCGGGATGTTCCACATGGGCCTGCTGACCGCGCCCGCGGTCGGGGTGGTGGACTACGACCACACCGCCTTCGAGCTGATCGGCCAGGTCGGGCGCACCCAGGTGGGCCTGGGGGCCCTGGAGGACAGCCGCTTCAAGTCGATCCAGGACGTGCTGGCCGAGGCCCGGGCCAAGCCGGAGACGATCACGGTGGCAATGAACATCGGGCTGTTGCCGCACTTCGTGCCGCTCATGTTCCAGCAGGACGCGGGGGTCAGGTTCCGGTACGTGCAGTCCGGCGGCGGTGCCGTGCGCCTGAAGTCCATCCTCGGCAAGCACACGGAGCTGTCGCTCTTTTCGGGCCCGGAGTTCCTGCTGTTCAAGGCGCAGGGCATCCGGCCGCTCGTCATGTTCTCCGCGGAGCGCGCGCCCGAGCTGCCCGACGTGCCGACCGCGAAGGAGGCCGGCGTGCCGACGGTCTTCGAGGAGCGCGTCATCGTGTTCGCGCCGAAGGGGGTGCCGCCGGCGAACCTGGACCTGGTGGCCCGGGCCTTGCGCGGGGCCATGGAGGATCCCGAGGTCGCCGCCCGCTACAAGGGGCTCGGCATCGACGGCGTCTTCATCGAGGGGCCCCGGCTCAGGACGATCCTCGACGCGCTCAAGGGACCGATCACGAAAGTGGGCGACGTGGTCAAGCAGGCCCAGGCAGAGCAGGCGCAAAAGAAACAGTGAGCGCGCGCAGCGCCATGGCCTTCTTCGAGCTGCGGATGTACCGATCCCGGACCACCGCTCACTCAGGCCGGGCTGCTGCGACACCTGATGCGTGACGCCGGCGTGGACCCCGATGAGTTTCGCCGACTGCTGAATCAGTAACGCGGACGTCTCGCGAGTGAGTCTGGGCGGTCGATTTCGCTATGCCCGAAACTATGCCCGCGGCCACCCTCCGCAGGCCCGACTTCACCCCCCGCCAGCCAAGCACCGAACGAGAAACCCCTCGGCAGAAGGCCAGTGGTCTCTCGAGCATAGTGTGAGCTTCCGGTTGCTGATACATGCACGTGCATGTAAGATCGCCCTCGGAGGAGGACTGCCGATGCGCACGACGATCGAGATGAAACCGGAACATCGCGCCAAGCTGCTCGAACTGGCGGCCCACCGTGGCGCCAAGGGGTTCTCGGAGCTCGTGAGTGAGGCCCTCGAGGCCTACCTCCGCGCGGAGGCCGACCGCGAGGCGCAACGGAAGCGCGCTGTGCTGCTGAAGGGGGCCATGCCGTCCCCGGAGGCCAAGTCCCTACGGGACGCGGCGGAGGCGCTCCGGAGATCCTGGCGATGATGGTCGCCGACAGCGACGTGCTCATCGACTTCTTGGAGGGCCGAGCCCCGGTAGCGAATCGGATCGCGCTGGAACTCGACCGCGGCCAGCTCCGGACCACGGTGATCACGCGCTTCGAGCTGCTCGCGGGAGCGAAGACTGCGCGCCAGCTCAAGCTCGTCGGCGAACTCCTCGCCGCCTTGCCGTGTCTTCCACTCGACGAGCCGGGAGCCGATGCGGCGGCCGAGATCCGTCGAACCCTGGAACGGGACGGCGTGGGCATCGGCATGGCCGACAGCCTCATCGCCGGGATCGTGGTGACGCAGCACGGCGTCCTCCTCACACGGAACCGACGCCATTTCGAACGGGTGCCCGGGCTGCCTCTGGGCCGGATAGGCCGGACGGACGGAGACTAGATTGACGTGTCCGAGCGATCGCGGTACTTCTTCGTCACGTGGAGCGGGGACCCCGCGCCTTCTGTGACGTCGGCGGCGTGATCACCGTCGCCCAGGGGATCCAGCCCCGGCGCCCCCGTAGCCGGTGACATGGCGCGCGAGTCCTCGATCGAGCGACAGCTCACGCTCGCGGTCTCCCCCTCGGGGCGGCTCCGCTTCCTCGAGAGCCCGGACGCGCCGCCGCTCGACCCGAAGCTGGCCGAGGCGATCACGGCCGCCTTCGCCGATGGAACGGCCGCCGGGCTCTTTCATCTCGGCGCCGTCCAGGTCTCCACCCCGCTTCCGCCCACGCTGGGATTCTTCCGGGACTTCGCACGGCTCTTCATTGCCCGGCTTTGTGCCATCGGCGATCTCGAGGAGCGGGGAGCCCAGGTCGATGTCCCGGTCCCGCCGGGTCTGCTCGACCAACTCGCCAGTGAGGTACCGCCGCTGGCCGGAGCCGAGTATCTGGATGCGGCGCGGCTCGAGACGTGGTGGGCAGACCTCGAGGCGTTCTTCCGCGAGGAGATCCGCCGCCACCGAGGAAGCGCCCAGTCCTACCTGCAGGCCAAGAACCCCGTCTGGAACCTCGTCGGGCGAGTGTACTTCCACCTGGCGGAGAACAAGGCCGACCCCGATCATCCCTTCGCCTTTCTCGCCACCTACACGACCCGTCTCTCGGGCCAGGCCCGGCCGCAGCATCAGCCCCTCGGCCAGGCGTTGCGCACCCTCTCCGGCGACAGGGCCGCGCTCCTGTCCTTGCTCGCTCCCGTCGACCGCGCCGCGGCGGCGAGTCCCCTGCTCAAGGATCTGGTGGACACCGGCGATGTGTTCCAGCCCCTCGCCTGGACGCCCCGAGAGGCTCACCGCTTCCTCCAGGACTTGCCCGCCTTCGAGGCGGCCGGCGTCATCGTCCGGGTGCCGGACTGGTGGAAGAAGGATCGCCCCCGACGGCTCGAGGTGAGCATCACCGTCGGCGGCAAGCCGCCGTCCACCCTGGGGCTGGACGCGCTCCTGGACTTCTCGGTCGCCCTGACGCTCGACGGCGAAACCATCTCCGACGCCGAGTGGCGAGCGATTCTCGCCAAAGTGGACGGGCTCGCCCTCGTCCGCGGGAAGTGGGTGGAGCTCGACCGGGAGAAGCTCCGGGAGATCCTCGGCCACTGGGAGGAGGCGCGCCGCGCGGCGCGTAACGGCCTGTCCTTCCGGGAGGCGATGCGCCTCCTGGCCGGGACGGCCATCGAAGACGGACAGCCGGCCGCGGTGCCGGAGGGCGGGGGCGACTGGTCCCGGGTGGTCGCGGGAGAGTGGCTCGCGACCACACTGGCGCACCTGCGCACACCCGAGGCGCTGGCCACGGCCAATCCCCGGTTCCTCCGGACGGCGCTCCGCCCCTACCAGGAGATCGGGGTGCGCTGGCTCTGGTTCCTCTCACGCCTCGGCCTGGGCGCCTGCCTGGCTGATGACATGGGACTGGGCAAGACGATCCAGGTGCTGGGCCTGCTCCTACTGTTGAAGACCGGGCCGGCTTCGCGCTCCGCGAGTGGCCGAGGTGGCGGGGATCCTCGGCCACCGAGCCTCCTCGTGGTGCCGGCGTCCTTGATCGCCAACTGGCAACAGGAGATCGGGCGGTTCGCGCCCAGTCTCGAGGTGTTCGTGGCTCATCCGTCGGAGCGGCCGAGTCGAGAGCTGACCGCTCTGGCCGCGGAGGATCTGGCCGGCGCGGATCTCGTCATCACCACCTATGGTCAGGTGCCACGCCTGCCCTGGCTCGGCGAGATCGAGTGGACCCTGCTGGTGCTCGACGAGGCCCAGGCGATCAAGAACCCCTCCGCCAAGCAGGCGCGAGCGGTCAAGCGGCTCCGGAGCCGAGCCCGGGTGGCCCTGACGGGCACGCCGATCGAGAACCGGCTCGCCGATCTCTGGTCACTGTTCGACTTCCTGAACCCCGGACTCCTGGGGAGCGCCCGCGCCTTCACGCGTGTCACCCGGGAGCTGGCGGCGGGTGGTGATCGCCACTACGGGCCACTCCGTGCCCTGGTGCGGCCCTACATCCTGCGGCGGCTCAAGACCGACCGCCAGGTCATCACCGACCTGCCCGACAAGACCGAGATGCGCGCGTTCTGCCCCCTGACCCGGAAGCAGGCCGCCCTCTACCAGCAGGCGGTGAAGGAGCTCGAGCACCGACTGAGCGCGATAGAGGGGATGGAGCGGCGCGGCACGATCCTCGCCACCCTCCTGCGCCTCAAGCAGATCTGCAACCATCCATCGCAGTGGCTTGGCGACGGCAGCTACGCGCCCGACCAGAGCGGGAAGTTCGCTCGGCTGGCCGAGCTGGGCGAGGAGCTGGCCCTCCGACAGGAGAAGGTGCTCGTGTTCACCCAGTTCCGCGAGATGACCAGCCCGCTGTCAGAGCTCCTCGGCCGGGTCTTCGGCCGGGCCGGCCTGGTGCTCCACGGCCAGACGCCGGTGAAGGAGCGGATGGCCCTCGTCGAGCGCTTCCAGACCGACGAGACCATCCCCTTCTTCGTGCTCTCCCTCCGGGCTGGCGGGACCGGGCTCAACTTGACAGCCGCGTCGCAGGTGATCCACTTCGACCGCTGGTGGAATCCTGCCGTCGAGAACCAGGCGACCGACCGCGCGTTCCGCATCGGGCAGCAGCGGAACGTAGTCGTCCACAAGTTCGTCTGCCGCGGCACCGTGGAGGAGCGGATCGACGCCCTGATCGAGCAGAAGAAGGGGCTGGCGGCGGACCTCCTGGAGGCGGGTGGGGACGGCCTCGTCACCGAGATGAGCGACGCCGACGTCATGCGGATCGTCTCGCTCGACCTCCGCAGCGCGCTCGCGGAGGCGTGAAGGAGCAGACCATGGCCTGGTACGAGTGGCGGCCCTACGTGCCGGTCGCGGTGCGGCGCCAGAATGCGACGCGCGAGATCGCCCGGTTCAGGAAAAAGGGCGCACCCCTCATCCCCGTGGTGATCCAGGGACGCACGATCGCCCGGAGCTTCTGGGGCAAGGCCTGGTGCGACAACCTCGAGCGGTACAGCGACTTCGCCAACCGGCTCCCTCGCGGCCGGACCTACGTCCGCAACGGGTCGGTGATGGACCTGCAGCTCGGCGCCGGCACGGTCACGGCCCTCGTCTGCGGCAGTGAGCTCTACCGGATCTCCGTCGCGATCACGCCCTTGCCCAGGCCCCGCTGGCGGGCGGTGGTCCGGGAGTGCGCGGGGAAGATCGGGTCGCTGGTGGAGCTCCTGCAGGGGCAGTTCTCGCGCGCGGTCATGGAGACGTTGATCCGGCGACAGACCGGCCTGTTCCCGTCGGCCAAGGAGATCGCCTTCGAGTGCTCCTGCCCCGACTGGGCGGCGATGTGCAAGCACGTGGCGGCCACCCTGTACGGGGTCGGCGCGCGCCTCGACGCCGAGCCCGAGCTGTTCTTTCGGCTGCGGCGCGTCGATCAGCTGGACCTGCTCACGGCGGCCAGCAGCGGCGCGGCTCTGGCCGCGCAGGGCGGCGGGACGCGCAAGCGGATCGCTGAGACCGCGCTGAGCGCGGTCTTTGGAATCGAACTGGACGAGTCCTCAAGGGAGCCCGGCCTGCCACCCGGGGCCGCACTCGAAGGACGGCGGAGGGCAGCGTCGGCCGCCGCTCGGATTCAACGGGGACGTGCCACCGTCCGCGATCCCGAAGTCCCCCGCACGGTGCGCCCGCGCCGGGCGATTCCCAGCGCCAGGGCCGACCCGCCGGTTCGGTCCCCCGCGGCACTACGCTCCCGGCGTCGGACGACGAGGGGCTGATCGCCCGGCATTCGGCCGAGTCTACGCCAGACATGCAGAGAGATAGACTCCGACTCGGGATCGGCGATCCGCAAAGAGCGCGCCTGGTGGCCCGACACAGAGCCGGCCAACACGCTCGACCACTGCGGCACCGGCCCTCGGGAGTACGAATGGACGACGGCAGGCGAGTCAGAGGTCGCAGGACGATGCGTCTACCGAGTCGAGCCCAGACCACCTCCGCGGCACAGATCAACATCTCCGGCAAGTGGCGCATCACGGAGATGGACCTCTGGGACCGAGAGGCGATCGACCTCGTTGGGCCTGCCTTCATCGAGTTCAAGGGCGAGGGAGGTCAGTTCCGCTTCATAGCTGTCGATGGGTGGATGGATTGCGGGCACGGGCAGCGGAACGGCCGGCCCTCCGTCGACTTCACCTGGGACGGCAACGATGAGGGCGATCCCGTGAGTGGTCGAGGCTGGGTGATTCTCCGGCAGGATGGCTCCCTGATCGGGCACATCTACTTTCACCACGGAGACGACTCGGGTTTCCAGGCCATGCCCTTCGAAGGCGACGAGCAGCCCATCGCGAGATCGAGCCCGAAGACCAAGCGACGCCTTCGATGAAGGAGCCCAATGCTGCCCGAACGAGGCAAATGAAGTGCCTGATCGAGACGGCGCTCGCGCCAGGACGTTTCCTTTCGTAGCGGGGAAGGTCTGGAAAGAGAAGCGAGACCAACGGTGAAGCAGGCGAGGGATCACGATGAACCTGACGACCCTGAAGGAGACGCCACCGTGGGAGTGGCCCGAAGGGGGCCGCGGCGACGCTGCTCGACATCCTTCGGGGTGGCCGGGGCTCGGCATCCGATCTCCTTCTGGCCGCTGAACTTGCCGGCGATCTCACAAGGGACACTCGGAGCCGGCCATGTCGCCCACTTTTTCCCGGCCCGCGTCGAAAGCCGACTCTTACCGGCATCCCGTCCTATAATGTCCGCTACCGGGGGGATACGGCGAATGAAGGCCTACGACTTCAAGGTGCTCTTGGAACCGGATGAGACCGGTGGGTACGTCGCGACGTGCCCGTCTCTTCCAGGGTGCTACAGCCAGGGCGACACGGTCGACGGGGCGCTGGATAACATCCGCGAAGCCATCGAGCTCTGCCTGGAGGACATGCAGGCCCACGGGGAGATCATCCCGGATCCCTCCCGAGTCCTGGTCGGAACCGTCGTCGTCACCCGATGACGTCCGGGCTTCCCGTCGTCTCCGGACGGGAGGCCATCCGCGTCTTCGAGCAGCTCGGCTACCGCGTCGTGCGGCAGCGCGGCAGCCATATCCGGCTCCGCCATGCGACTGATCCAGAAAGCCGCTCACGATCCCGGACCACCGCACACTCAAGCCGGGCCTGCTACGACACCTGATGCGTGACGCCGAGGTGGACCCCGAGGAGTTTGGCCGACTGCTGAATCAGTAGCGCGGACGTCTCGCGAGTGAGTCTGGACGGCCGATTTCGCTATGCCCGAAACTATGCCCGCGACCGACCTCCGCGGGCCCAAAATCATCCCCCGCCAGCCAAGCACCCAAAGAAAAACCCCTCGGCAAGTCCGCGACTTACCGAGGGGCTTCGATCTGCCCGCCTGCTTGACAGGCCAGTGTGCTAACCAGGCTGCACCACGACCCCGATGCGGTTTTCGGGCGCTCGCATCGGCCTTGCGCGCCACTCGGCCAGGTCGCTCTGCCGCACGAGACACCCGAGTCTACCAGATTCCGGGCAAGTCGGCGCGGCGGAAGTCGCGCTAGGGGTCAGCCGGTCGAGTCCCTGCACCACCGCCCAGCCACGCCGCCGGTCCCTCGCCGGGTAGCGTCGCGCCGTCCCGCGGCCGATCCGCGTCGCCCGTGAATCCGATGGCGACGATCTCGGGCTCATCGAGAGCAATCCGGACGGCGAGTCGGCCCGCGTCGCGGACCAGGATCGTCCGGGCGAACCGGCCCGGCTTCGCGAGGAGCACCTGCTCTGCCCCCGGGCCGTGCAGGAGATCCCGGCCGTGGATGTGCCCGATCGGGAACGGCTCGTTCGCCATCGCGTGCAGCAGGGTCGGAAGCACGTCCAGATGGCTGGTCAACTGGGCCGTTGAGCCCGCCGGCATTCCGGGACCCCGCAGCGACCACTACGGACGTTCAGGACCCCCAACCGGGCCACTCTGTGTGGATGTCCTCGAACTCGGATTTCTACAGGCCGGGCACAACTCGATGGACGGCAGCGACAAGGCACTGCTCGATCTGAAGCCTTGACCTGAGCCGCCACCCCTCGGGAAGCCCGAGTGGAGTGTCTATTCGGAGCTCTTCCAAGAAGCGACGAGTGTACCGGTCACGGCGGCGAGCGATGCACCACCAAGTATGGCCCCGTGTGATGCCATTTCCATCTCTTCTGTGTCTCGTCCTTCACGACATGCGACATGTGCCCGACGTACCAAATGACCGTCCTCGCCGCTGTAACGCTTTCGCCGTTCGCGTACGGGAGATCCTGGTACTCATCGAGATCCCAGTTGCCGTCCTCTTCCGGTTGGTACAGCCGCACGCTTAGATCTCGATTGGAGAACTCGTCGAAGACGGCGTCGGCGCCGCTCCGAAACACCCACAGGCCTTCGGGGTGATCATGTCGACGAACGAACAGGTGCGGGTTCGGTTCCGGCGCTTCCTTCCGCCAGTCGCCCTCGGTCGTGTAGTGAAACCAAGGCCGCGTCCCCGCTTTCAACAGGAACACTTGGTCCCTCGTCCCCCCGGCGGGACTGAAGTCAAACCGCCAGTAGGGATGATGGACGTGCTCCATGTTGCACGCGATCCCCCCGCTCCACGCCGCGGCATGAATCTGCGCCGGAGCCCTCGACGTCGGTCCTGCCGGGGCACTGAAGTACCAGGCATGATAGATGTGGTACTTGCCGATCCTGGCATAGACGCCGTACTCGAGCCACGCCACATCGTCCTGAAGCCACTCGCGTTTGCACACTTTCTCGGGACACGCCTGGGGGTCTCGCGGCCATGGGGTCTCCGGCGCCTCGGCTTGGTCGGGCACTTCCACGTTGCCGGCGTCGATCCGATCGTTGAACGGGCCGCATCCCCAGGAAAGGAGGCGGTCGAGGGGGAACCAGGTCCAGGGCTTGTACCACGCCGCGTCATTCGCATAGCGCACACGGATGACGGGGAGAGTCATCCTCTGGACCACAGGATGTCCCCGGTACGTGACCTCGGAGATCTCGAGGCCGGTCCGGCTCCCTGTCGCCAAGCGGTACCTGAACTGCCACCCCTTCCAGACCTCGCTGCCCTCAATCACCTCGTGCCGCAAGGGGAACGCTCTGGCGTCGCGTTGTGCCTGTCTTCGTTGTGCCTGTCCCTGTTGCGCAGGGTCCGGCGGCGTCGCTGGCGCCGACCAGGTCCCGCGCGACGGGGACGCACGCAGAACGCGCCGCTCCCGTAGATCGACCTCAGCCCAATACCGAGTTCCCTCCTCTCCGGACGCGGAGAAGGTCACGTACATGGTCCGGTTTGGACACCGGTACGGGCGGAGGGATCCTCGGCACGTCGTGGTCAAAATGGCGTCCGCTTCGAGCCCCCCAATGTGCGGGGCGAGTCGGGGATCGCTCTGCGCGATGCGGATGGCGTCCCGCTCCTCCTCGACGGAAGCCGCGGGAGACGCGTCCGGCCGCTCCTGAACGCTGACCACGCTGTCCTGACAGAGGAGTACATCAACCGTGAGATTGCGCTCGTGGCTGAAGAACCTGTGCCTGACCGGCTCGCCCGCCATCCCGCGCTGGGGGCAGAGGGCGGGGCTGTCCACGCGCTCCGACTCGAGGTAGCGCAGGTCACCGAACTGGCGAATCCGCTGGCCGACCTGAGTGATCTGCCGCCGCGTGAGGTCTTCGTGCTGCGCCTGCAGGCGGCTGCGCTCAGTAGGATCCGGTCGCCCCTGCAGGCCGGACACAAGCCACGAGGTTCCTCTCAGGCGCCCGCGCTCATCCAGCTGAAGCGGGACGACCGTCGGGGGCCCGCCCGGAAGGCCGATCTGATCGGGGTTGTCGACCACGGCCAGCGTCGCTGGCACGAAGGGCGTGGGCGGCGCAAGATGGAGCGACGGGCATGCTGTAAGGGCGAGTGCGACGACGAGCAGCAGTCCGCCGCTGCACCCGATGCGCGCCACCCGACGCAGGGAGCCTCCGATGGAACCCGGACGACCGGCGTTCCCATGAGGCCGATCAGAACCCGACATGGCCTCCTCCCTCCTGGGCTCCTCCGAAGGAGCCGGACCTGGATCGAGCGCGCACATCCTTGACACTCCTTGTGTGCCAATCGCCCGAGCCTGTCAACGTGGTCCACGTCAACGTGGAGGGCGGGCGGCGCGCCACCGGGACCCGCAGCCGGGAAACGGCGGAAGTCTGTGCTGGCCACCTCCCGGATTCCGCGGAGACGGGCCGCCGTCCGCGATCCTGAAGCCCCCCGCGCGGTCCGCTCGCGCCTGGCAACTCCCGGCGCCAGCGCCGGCCGGCCAGCCCGGTCCCCGCGGCCCGACGTTCCCGGCGAGCGACGGAGTGTTATTACATGATCTGTGATAGACTCAAGAGCGTGATGAACCAGCTGCGAACCGCCCGTCAGGCCCGGGGGTGGACCCAGGTCCGGGCCGCCGCCCGGCTCGGGGTCTCCCAGTCCTACCTCGCCATGCTCGAGGCGGGACAGCGGCCCCTCACGCCCGCTGTGGCGCGGCGGGCGATGCGCGCCTACGGCCTGCCGCCGACCGTCCTGTCCCCGGGGGTGGCACCGCGGGTCTCGGCCGTGACGCTCGCCCAGGACCTTGCGGCCCTCGGCTACCCGGGTTTCACCCAACTCGCGCGCCGGAGCGGCGCGGCGAAGCATCCCGGCGCGGTGCTGCTCACGGCCCTCGCACAGCCCGAGCTCGAGGCGCGCGCGG
Source organism: uncultured Candidatus Rokubacteria bacterium (assembly GCA_963812945.1). GTDB lineage: Bacteria > Methylomirabilota > Methylomirabilia > Rokubacteriales > DASRDR01 > DASRDR01. The sequence goes on from CAWEXD010000008.1 coordinate 3,926,907, forward strand.
TCGAGGCCCTGCCCTGGCTACTCCTTCGCTACTGGAGCCTCGACCCGGCCTGGCTCGTCCGCGAGGCCAAGGTGCGCGACCTCCAGAACCGCCTCGGCTTCGTCGTGAGCCTCGCGCGTGAGGTGGCCGAGCGTGAGGGTGACGGCCCGCGCCTCGCGGCCCTCCGCACGCTCGAGGCCGCCCTCGAGCGGAGCCGACTGGCGCGTGAGGACACCCTCGGGCCCGCCGCCCTCTCCGAGGCCGAACAGCGCTGGCTCGAGACACGCCGGTCGGACGCCGCGCGTCACTGGAATCTCCTGACCGACTGGACGGCGGAGGCGCTGCGCTATCGCGCCTGAGCCGCCGTCCCCGTGGCGCGAGTTCCTGACCGCGCTCGACGCCGCCCTCCCGGAGGTCGTAGCTCTTCACTGTCTCGGGGGATTCGTCGTCGCAGTGCGCTACGGCCTCCCGCGCCCGACGGCCGACCTCGACTATCTCGAGGTGATCCCCGCGAGGCACGGCGCGCTCCTCCAGGAGCGCGCCGGCCCCGGCAGCGCGCTGGCCCGCGCTCATGGGCTGCATCTCCAGCACGTGACCGTCGCGAGCCTGCCTGATCGGTACCAGGAGCGGCTCGCCCCGCTCTGGCCCGGCCGGTTCCCGCGCCTAGCGCTCTTCACCCTGGAGGCGCACGACCTGGCGCTCTCGAAGCTGGCCCGCAACAGCCCGATCGACCGCGAGGATGTCGCCCGCCTGGCCCGCACCGTTCCGCTCAACCCGGTCCTCCTGCGCGAGCGCTACGAGACGGAGCTGCGTCCGATCATCACCGGGGACCTCGCCCGTCATGACCAGACCATCGCGCTCTGGCTGGAGGCGTACTTCGGGTAGACCGGCCGATCCGCTCCGTGTGTCTGTGGAATCGATCGGTCGCGCGAACTTCTCCGAATGGAGTCCGGCCGGGCCGCGCCGGGCCCGGCCGGCGAGACTACGCCGCCTAGCGGTACGCGCGCTCCAGCGCGGCGATGGCGACCTTCTTCATCTGGAGCATCGCGTGCATGACGCGCCGGGCCTTCTCGGGGTCCTTGTCCGCCAGCATCGGGTCCAGCACCGTGGGCACGACCTGCCAGGACACGCCGTACTTGTCCTGGAGCCAGCCGCACTGCTGGATCGTTCCGCCCTCATGGGCGGGCCTCCTTTCGGCTCACCCGACCAACGCACGGACCGGCCGATTGGTGACAGTGCGCGCCGTCTCGCCTCGCGCCCTGGAACCCCTCAGCGCCGGTATCGAAAAACGAGGGTCGCGTGACTGATCGAGACTCCGCCCACTCTCTGCTCGACCCGGACCCGAATCGCGCCGCTGTCACCGCCGGCCCGGCCTGACTGGCTCGCCGATTGGCTGAATCCCGGTCCCACCACTCTCTCCAGCGTCATCCGCGGTGACCTCGTCGACCAGCGTAGGTCCTGCTGGTCCGCGGGACGGAAGCCACGGATGACGACGTCTCCACTGCCTGGAATCTCCAGTCGCTGACGGTCGACCCATTGCGCGTTTCCCTGAAGCTGCAGCCGCGACTGCGCCGCCGGAGACAGGTTGTCGAACCGCACGATCACGCCCCCGACCGGGGCGCCGTCGACGCGCAGGTGCCAATCGATGATGAACGGCCCGGGGCATCCGGGGCAGCAGTCCACGATCTCGCAGCCTACCGGAACCCAGTGTTCGGAGACGAACACGGGTGTCTCGAAGCATCCGGGGTTGATGACCCCGTCCCTGCCGATGCACTGCTTCTCGGCGAAGAAATGAACCGTCCCGCAATCCGGCCCGGCGACACAGTCTCGGCCTCGTGCCCCCACCAACGCGGTGGACGCATCGTCCGACAGGGCGACCCAACCGCCAAACAGATCAAGAGCGGCTCGGGGAGACGGGGTCAACTTCTGCTTCTGGGCCCAGATGCTGCCGGTACGCTCGAAGAGATAGCCCGATCCGCAGTTCTGGCCTGAAGTGCACGTCTCCTCGAGGGCTCCCACCAGAGCGGTATTGCCGTCCGAGGACAGCGCAGTGGCCATGCCAAGGCCACGATTGTCGTCAGCACCTACCGTGAGTTTCTTCTGCTGCGACCAGCCGCTGCTGTCGCGCACGAAGACATACGCGGCGCCGCAAAAGCCGCCCGCCGTGCAGTCGACCCCGGGGGCTCCCACCAAGGCGGTGGTGCCACCGTCGGACAGGCTGACTGACAATCCGAAATGGTCGAGCGCCACGCTATCCGAAGCCAAGAGTGTCTGCTGCAGGCTCCAGCTCCCGCCGGTGCGCACGTAGACGTAGGCTGCGCCGTGGCTGTCGTTCGTGAAGTACGCTCCGATGAGCGCCGTCCCGCCGTCACTCGATAGTGCGACGCTCGACCCGAAATGCTCGGCGTCCGGTTCCGCCTTGCCGAGCTTCTGTTCGAGACTCCAGGTACTTCCCGTGCGCACGAACACATAGGCCGCGCCGCACTTGAGGGCCACGCAGTCGTCTCCGGTGGCGCCGATCAGGAGGGTGTGGCCGTCGTTGGAAAGAGCCACCTCACCGGACGACCCAGCAAGACCTCCGGCTACGGTCAGCACTTGCTGGAGGCTCCACATCGTGCCACTGCGCACGAACACCCAGGCGCGCCGGTACAGCCAATCGTACAGTACCGCGGTCTGGCCGTCACCGGAGAGTGCTCCCGGAACGTGGCCCGGACAGCCGAGGGAGGTAGCCGGAGGGGTAACGAGCTTCTGCTGCTGGGTCCACGTATCGCCATTGCGGCCGAACACGTACGCGGCCCAGCATCCCGGGACCGTCCGTCGTGTGACGAGGGCGACCTCGCCGTTCTTCGAGAGACCGACCAACATGAGGAGACTTGACGGACCGACATCCGCGGCTGTGAAGCTCGATCGCTCCTCAAGAATCTGGTCTGCGCGCACGGGCGCGCCCGCCAGCGATGCTCCGAGGACCAGCGCGATTGCCGAAAGGCGACGCTCTGTACGCAGGCGGGGCATGACCTCCTCCAGCACGAATCGCGGCCGTGTCTTCGGGCCTAGGTCGGCGATCGACGCGGAGTGAGGCCATCTTATCCGTTGACTCAGCTGACGAAAAGGCCGAGCGGGCGGGGATCGCGCGTGGCGTCGCTGGCGCGCGCCACATCACCCCCCGGAGCGCGCGCCGGTGCGGACCCGCTCCACGCGTTCCATGCGCTGTCCTGAACCTTCGAGACTAGGCCGCCGAGCGGTACGCGCGCTCCAGCGCGGCGATGTCGAGCTTGACCATCGTCAGCAGCGCGTCCGTGACCCGCTTGGACCGGGCCGGATCCTTGTCGCCCATCATCTCGTCCAGGGCGGCGGGCACGATCTGCCAGCGGAGACCGAATCGGTCGATGAGCCAGCCGCACGCCTGGACCTTGCCGCCTCCCTGGAGGAGCGCGTCCCAGTATCGGTCCAGCTCGGCCTGATCGTCGCAAAGCACGACGATCGAGATGGCGTCGTTGAACTCGTGGTGGGGCCCTGCGCTCATGGCCTGGAAGCGCTGGCCGAGGAGCGTGAAGTCCACCACCTTCACGGACCCCGGCGGCCCGCTTGGCGTGTCGCTCAGGAGCGTCGTCACGCGCTCGACCCGCGAGTCCGGAAAGACGGAGGCGTAGAATCTCGCCGCCTCCTCCGCCTCGCTTGCGTACCAGAGGTGGGTGAAGATCTTCGAGCTGCGCTTCAATGCCATGGTCGTGCCTCCGTCGATGTGAGCTCTCGGCGGCCGCTTGGGGCCCGCCGCGTCTGGGTCTTCGCCTTGGTCTCCGGCCGCCGCGGCGTCAGGCCGTCGGCTCCACGCCACCGATTCCGAGATCGCGGAAACGCTGCACCGCGTCCGTCGGCTCGAAGTCCTCCAGCTCGAACAGCTGGCGCACCTCGATCTCGCCCTCCTTGCCGGGGCCCGCCGGGTTGGGGAAGCGCTTGGCCCACTCGAGGGCTTCCTCGCGCGACTTCACCCGGATGAGGGTGTAGCCGGCAAGAAGCTCCTTCGTCTCCGCGAAGGGCCCGTCGGTGATCGTGCGCTTCCCGCCCGAGTACTTGATGCGCCAGCCCTTCGAGCTCGGCTGGAGCCCGGAGCCGTCGAGCAGCACGCCTGCCTTCGCCAGCTCCTCGTGGTATTGGCCCATCTCGGCGATCAGCGAGTCCTCCGGCATCACGCCCGCCTCGGACTCCCTGGTCGCCTTCACGATGATCATGAATCGCATCGCCGCATCTCCCTCGGGTGTTTGGGGCGGTCGAGCGCCCCGGCGCCAGGCCCGGGCTGCCCCTTCATCCAGTAGTCGAACGGGAGGCGGGGAATCGACATCGCCCCTCCGGTGCGACAAGATGACCGCGGACGCGCGGATCCGGTCGAGATCCGGGGCTCACTTACGACCATACAGCAGGATGGAGGGCCGGGCACCGCGCGCGGCCCTCGCCGAGGCGAGGACGGGCCTACATGGAGCGGAGGCCAGGCGATGGCAGACAAGCGGCAGGCGTACGTCCCGGCGATGAGCGGCGCGACGGTCAAGGCCAAGACCGGGAAGGACTGGGCGGGCTGGTTCGGGGCGCTCGACAAGGCGGGCGCGAAGCGGCTCGAGCACAAGGCGATCGCGGCCATCCTGTCCGAGCGACACCGCGTGCCCGGCTGGTGGTCCCAGATGGTGACCGTGGAGTACGAGCGGGCGCGGGGGCTCCGCGCCCCCCACGAGACGGCCACGGGCTTCTCGGTCTCGATCTCGAAGACGGTGGGGACGAGCCTGGCCGAGCTCTACGAGGTGACCGCGAGCCCGGCCAAGCGCCGGAAGTGGTTCCCCCGAGGCGCGTTCGAGCCGTCCTCCCAGACGCGGAACAAGTATTTCCGCGGCTCCTGGAACCGGACCGCGCGCCTCGAGGTCGGCTTCTACGCGAAGGGTACGAGCAGGGCCCAGATCGCGGTCGGCGTCAACAAGCTCGCGAAGCCAGGCGACGTCGAGGTCCAGCGGTCGGCCTGGCGGAAGGCGCTGGACCGGCTCGCCACGATCGTCGAAGGGTAGGGCCACGCCATGTCGACGCGGGCGCTGGCCCAGGTTCTGATCGCCGTGGCGCTCCTCCTCTCGCCGCCCCCGGCCGGTCGCGCCACCGCGGACGACACGCTCGTCGTCGTCGGTGGCACGCTCATCGACGGGACGGGCGGCGCCCCGCGCCCGGCGGCGGTGATCGTCATCCGGGACGGCGTGATCCGCGAGGTGACGACGGGCGAGGCGCGCATCCCCGCGGACGCGCGCCGCGTCGAGGCGCGCCAGGGCTGGATCATTCCGGGCCTCATCGACATGCACGTCCACTATCAGGCTTGGTGGATGGACGACCTCTTCGTCCGTCACGGGATCACGACGGTCCGGGACGCCGGGGCCAACCTCGACCAGATCCTCGAGCTGCGGCGCGAGAGCCGCGAGCCCGGGTCCGCCCACCCGCGCCTCTTCGCCTGCGGCCCGCTCCTCGACGGTCCCGTGCCGCGCCACGGCATCCGCATCAGCCAGGTGGTGACCACGCCCGAGGGCGCGCGCGTGGTGGTGCGCGATCTCCTGGCGCGCCAGGTGGACTGCTTGAAGGTCTACGAGCAGCTCACGCCGCCGCTCGTGCGCGCGATCGCCGAGGAGGCGCAGAAGGCGGGGATCCCGGTGACCGCCCACCTCCGCGACACGCCGGCCACCGTCGCGCTCGAGGCCGGCGTCCTGGGTCTCGAGCACGCGCTGGGCTTCCCGATCTGCGACGAGGGCGCGGAAGCCGAGGTCGCTCGGCTCGTGGTGGCGCGCGGGGCGTACCTGGTGCCCACCCTCGCGCTCCTCGATCGGCTGTCCCGACTGCGCTCGCCGGAGATCGAGCTCACGCCGTTGCTCTCGGCGGCGCCCGTGGAGCGCCGCATCCGGTGGTCCGGGAGCGCCCGGAGCGCCACCGCGGAGCGAACCGAGGACATCGCCCGGCGGCTCGCCTGCCTGAAGCGCTTCCTGGGCCGCCTCGACCCGACCGCGCGGGCGCGGGTCGTGGCCGGCAGCGACACTCCGAACGCCTACGTCGTTCCCGGCATCTCGCTCCACCGCGAGCTGGAGCTCCTGGTGGAGTCTGGGTTCTCGCCGATGGAGGCCCTCTTGGCCGCGACGCGGACCGCCGCCCGCTTCCTCGGCCAGGCCGGCGGCGCGCTCGGCACCGTGGAGCCGGGCAAGGCGGCCGACCTCGTCGTCCTGGCCCGCAATCCGCTCGCGTCCATCACCGCGACGCAGGACATCGAGGTCGTGATTCGGGCGGGCCGGGTCGTGTGGAGGAAGTGACCGGCGTCTCGGTCACCGGGCAGCACGCTCCCCGCGGACCGCCGGGTGGCCCGGCCGGCCTGGCGGGACCTCCATTTCCCTCGGCTCCGCCGGCCGGACCGCACTAGACTCTTGCTGTGGCGGACCCGGTCATCGAGGGCCGCTCCTTGGTCTTGGAGGCGATCCGGGCCCTGGCCGTCGCCTGCCGGGCTCGAGCGGCCTACCCTGCCGTTCATCCGAACGTGACCCAGGCGGTGAGCGCCGCGCAGGCGAGCATCGGCAGGATGCTGGTGTCTCACGGCTCGGTGGGCGTCGGCGTCGGGCGCGCCCACCTCCGGGTCGGGGTCTGGACGCTCGACACGCCCCAGGCCCGCGCCCTCGCCCAGGCCCTCTACCTCCGGCAGGTCGCCGTGCTCAGGATCGAGCGTGGCGTGCAGCCGGACGAGGTCCGGGCGCTCGTCCACTGGCTCGCGAGCCCGATCGTTCCGCTCGAGCCGGGGACCGACCCCGTCAGCCCACCGGGAAGCCCGCCCACGCGTCACCTTCGCCTCCAGCCGCTCGACTACTCGGCCGTCCGGCTGACCGACCGCGCGGACGCGGCGTCGGGCTCCGCGGCGGTGTCACTGGCGGACCGCCTGCTGAACGTGCTGCTCGAATGGGTCCCGGACGAGCCGGACTGGGGCGAGGGGGGGACGGGTGAGGGACCGGGCGTGCCCGCCGAGGTGGCGATGGTGCGCTGGCTCACCGCGTTCCTGCGCGCCCAGGCCGCCGCCGAGCGAGAGGCGGTCGCTGCCGATGGCGCGGGGGCGGACGGGGCCGGCGTGGGCATCGGATCCGGCGGTCCAGACGGGAGCGCGGGCCCGGGCGGTCCGAGTGCCCACGAAGGCGCGGGTGCGGCCCGGGACGAGGGCGGGTCGGCGGCGGCGAGCGCTGGCGGCGCTGACACGGCCGGCGCCGCCGGCATGGTCAGCGCCACCGGCGCGGGATCGGAGACCGGCGCGGGCGACGCGCCCGAGGACGCGGCCGGAGAGGCGGGCGGGTTCGGCGACGCCGTGGCGGGGATCATGGAGTCACTGGGGGCCGCCCCCGCGGGCCTCCTCGCCCGGCTGACGGACGCGACGACCGCGCATCTGCAGAGCATGTCCGGCGCGGGCCGCGTGCTGGCCGCCCGGCAGACAGCCCAGCTGATCATGCGGCTGCCCGAGACCCTCCGCGACAGCCTCATGCGGGCCGCGCTGCGCGCGCTCGCCCCCGACGCCGAGGGGGGCGAGGCGCTGGAGGCGTTCGCGTCCACGTTCGACGCTCATCCGGTGCTCCGCGTGATGCGCCAGCTCGCGGCCGAGGGCGTGGCGCTCTCGCGTCACGCCCAGCGGCTCGTGGAGCTCCTGGCCTCCACCCGGCCGACGTCGGACGCCGAGGAGACGGCATCCCCCCGCGATCTCGAGGTCCTCCGCTCGGAGCTCATCACCCTGTTCCGCGAGGAGGACATCGACCGCTACAACCCGGAGGACCACCTGGCGCTCCTCGCGCGATCCATGCTGGCGTGGCCGACGCGGACGCCCGTCGAGCTGGGCACCCTCGAGAGCCTGGGGGAGCGCGTGGGGTCGCTGACCGAGGAGGCGGTGGGCCGCCAGCTCACCGAGACGCTCCTCGACCTCCTCGGCCGCCAGGGCGACGACAAGAGCGCGGCCGTCGTCGCGCGGCTCGAGCAGCTCGTCGAGGGCGCCCTCGCCCGGGGATCCATCGAGGAGGCCGCCGCCGCGATCCAGAACATGGCGCGCCTCGCCGCGGACGAGACGGCGCCCGAGGCGACGCGGGCGGCGCTGCGTGGCCACCTCGAGCGCCTCACGCGCACGGAGACGCTGTCCGTCCTCGCCGCGGCTCTGGGAACGCCCGGCGGGGCCTCCGGCCCGGCGGCGGTGCGGCTGATCCGCCTCCTCGGCCCGAGCGCGATCCGGGGCCTGCTCCAGGTGCTCGTCGAGGAGCAGGTGCGCGTCCGCCGCCGGCGGGTCTTCGATCTCCTGTCCACCCTCGGCGCCGACGTCGTGCCGGAGGCGACGCGCTGGCTCGGCGACCCCAACTGGTACGTCGTCCGGAACATGATCGCGCTCCTGCGCTCGGTGGGGGATCGCTCCTCGCTCGGGACGATCCGCCGGCTGACGGGCCACGCCGACCTCCGGGTCCGGCTCGAGGCGCTCCGGAGCCTGCTCGATCTCGATCCGGCCGCCGGGCACGGGTACCTCGTCACGGCGATCGCCGAGCCGGATCTCCGGACGGCGACCGCCGCCGTGGAGCTGGCGGGTCAGCACGGCGGCCCGGCCATGATCGATCCCCTGCTGGACGTGCTCGCGCCCTGGGACCTCCGCGGGCGGCGGCGCCCGGTGCGGGTGGCCGCGCTCCAGGCGCTGGGCCGGATCGGCCGGCCGGAGGTGCTGCCGAGCCTGGCGCGCTTCTTCCGCGAGCGGTGGGGGCCCTTCCCCTCGGTCGCCGAGCGGCGCGCGGCCTACGAGTCGCTCCAGGGCTACTCCCCCGACGCGCGCTACGACCTGGCGGAGCGCGGGGCGCGCTCCCGCGACCAGGAGATCCGCGCCATCTGCGAGCGCCTCCGGAGGACCGGATGAGCGGCACGGACGCCAAGGGCCCGGGGCTGATCGGAACGGGCTCGCCGGTGGCGCCGGGCCAGGCCGCGGTCGAGCGCCTGATCGCGCAGATCGCGGGCGCGCTCACGACCCACGCGCTCTACCCGGCGACCCACCCGGCGGTGGCCGGGACGCTCGCCCAGCTGCGGGACGGCGTGGTGGCGGCCTGCGAGGAGCGGCGGCTGGACTCCTTGACCTTCATCCGGCTGGACGACGAGATCGTCGTCGACGGGCGGCCGCTCCGGACCGGGGCCCTCTACCTCCAGCCCTTCATCCGGGCGCTGCGCCGGAGCGACGTCGCGCGGCTCACGCTGGCGCGGGACCTCGGGCTCGAGGACTGCCGCGCCCTCGTCGACGCGCTGGCCACCGGGCGCCGCCCCGAGTCGACACCCCACGTCGTGGTCGGCCAGGTCGAGATCCACGGGCCCGCCGGGACGCCCGCCGAGGCCCGGGAGGCCTCGGGGGCCTCGTCCGGGGCCGGGCACCCGCTGACGGATGCCCACGTCGAGATCGCCCGGGACCTCTTCGCGCGCGTGCGCCGGGAGGCCGTCGTGAGCCTGGATCCCGTCGAGGAGCTGGTCTGGGGGCTGGCGGACGCGGTGGCGCGCTCGACCCAGGCCGTGCTTCCCACCGTGCCGCTCAAGTCGCACGACGAGTACACGTTCGTCCACTCGGTCAACGTGTCGCTCCTGGTCCTCGCCCAGGCGCGGGGCTTCGGCTTCGACGGCGCGCTGCTCCACTCGATGGGCGTGGCCGCCCTCCTGCACGACGTCGGCAAGCTCCGCGTCCCCCTGGACGTCCTGAACAAGGCCGGGAAGCTCTCGGGCGACGAGTGGCAGATCATGGCGAGCCACGCCGAGCTCGGGGCCTGGGAGCTCGGCGCGCTCGCGAACAGCGCGCCCCTGTCCATCCTGGTCGCGTACGAGCACCACCTCCGGTACGACGGCGAGGCCAACTACCCGGCGGTCCGCGTCGCCCGCACGCCGACCCTCGCCAGCCAGCTCACGGCGATCGCCGACGTGTACGACGCGATCTGCACGGTCCGCCCCTACCGCCGCGCGCTCTCCCAGGCGGCCGCCCTCGACGTGCTCCGGTCCCGCGCCGGGACCTTCCACGACCCCTACCTGGTCGGCCAGTTCTGCCAGCTCGTCACCGCCGGGTGACGGGACCGACGGCGCGCGCATGACCGACCCGACCGTGCAATGTCCCCGCTGTCGCCACGAGAACCCGGCCCGGGCGAAGTTCTGTCTCGAGTGCGGGCAGCGGCTCGCCCTGGTCTGCGCGGGCTGCGGCGCCGAGGTCCCGGACGGCGCGAAGTTCTGCATGGAGTGCGGCCGGCCCGTCGCCCTGCCCGGGGTCGGCGCCGGGGCGGGCGCCGGAGCTGCCACCGCGCCCGCGGCGGCCGGGCTCGAGACCCGGACGCCCGCCGCCTACACGCCCCGCCACCTCGCCGAGAAGATCCTCACCTCGCGGGGCGCGGTCGAGGGCGAGCGGAAGCCCGTCACCGTCCTCTTCTGCGACCTGGTGGGCTCGACCGAGCTGGCCGAGCGGCTCGGGCTCGAGGGCATGCACGCGCTCGTCAACGGCTTCTTCGAGGTCGCCCTCGCCGAGGTCCATCGCTACGAGGGCACGGTCAACCAGTTCCTCGGCGACGGCTTCATGGCGCTCTTCGGGGCGCCCCTCGCCCACGAGGATCACGCCCGCCGCGCCGCCCTCGCCGCGCTCGGCATCGCGCAGGCGCTCGGCGCGCGGCCGATCGCCGTCGCCGCGGGCGTCGAGATCACCCTGGCGGTGCGCATGGGGCTCCACACCGGCTTCGTCGTCGTGGGCGCGATCGGCGACAACCTGCGGATGGACTACACCGCCGTGGGCGACACCACGCACCTCGCGGCCCGGCTCCAGCAGCGGGCCGAGCCCGGCGCGATCCTCGCGAGCGAGGCCACGTGGCGGCTCGTCGGGGGCTACGTCCACGGCGAGCTCCTGGGCCCCGTGCCGGTCAAGGGCCTCCGGAAGCCGGTCGTCGTGCACCGGCTCACCGGCGTCGGCCCGCGGCGCTCGCCGCTGGAGGGGCTGGGCCCGCAGGCGCTCAGCCACTTCGTCGGCCGCGACCGCGAGCTCGAGGCGCTCCTGGATCTCTTCGGCGCCGCGCGCGAGGGCCGCGGCCAGGCGCTCGGGATCGTCGGCGAGCCCGGCGTCGGCAAGTCGCGGCTCCTCCTCGAGTTCCGCCATCGCCTCCAGGGCCACCCCGTCACCTACTGCCAGGGCCGGTGCCTCTCGTACGGCGCGGCCATCCCCTACGTGCCCGTGGTGGACCTGGTCCGCGCGAGCGCGGCCCTCTCCGACGCCGACTCGCCCGAGACGTTGGCCGAGAAGCTTCGCGCCAGGCTCCGGGACGTGGGCATGGATCCCGACGCGGGCGCGCCGTATCTCCTCCACATGCTCGGCGTGAAGGACCCGGCGGCGCGGCTGGACGCCTTGGGGCCGGAGGTCGTCAAGGCGCGGACCTTCGAGGCCCTGCGCCAGATGGCGCTCCGCGGGAGCCGCCAGCGACCGCTGGTCATCGAGGTCGAGGACCTCCACTGGGTGGACCGGACGTCCGAGGAGTACTTCGCGTTTCTGGCCGAGAGCCTCCTGGGGGCGCCGATCCTCCTCATCGCCACCTATCGCCCGGGCTATCGCCCGCCGTGGGGCGACCGGTCGTTCGCGACCCAGCTCTCGCTCGGCCGGCTCACCGTGGACGAGAGCCGCGCCGTCGTCCGGTCGCTCCTGCCCGATGCGGACGCCGGCGACTCGCTCGCCCCCTTGATCCTCGACAAGGCCGAGGGCAATCCGTTCTTCCTCGAGGAGCTGACCCGGGCCGTGAAGGAGCAGGGCCTCGGGACCGACCTGCCCGTCCCGGACACGATCCACGGCGTCCTCACCGCGCGCATCGACCGGCTCGCCGAGGAGCCGAAGCGCGTGCTCCAGACCGCGGCCGTCCTCGGCCGGGAGTTCGCCCCGGCGCTCCTGGCGGCGATCTGGGACGGGCCGGGGCCGCTCGGGCCGCATCTCCGCGAGCTCGCGCGGCTGGAGTTCCTCTACGAGCGCACGGCCGGCGACGACGCCGTGTACGTGTTCAAGCACGCGCTGACCCAGGACGTCGCCGAGGCGACGCTCCTGGCGTCGCGCCGTCGCGAGCTCCACCGGCGGGCCGGCGAGGCGCTCGGGCGTCTCCACCCGGAGCGCCTGGCCGAGCTGGCGCCCCGGCTCGCCCACCACTACGTCGAGGCGGAGGCGTGGGGACCCGCCGCCGAGCACGCGCGCCGGGCGGCCGAGGCCGCCCGCGCGGCCTTCGCGAACCGGGAAGCCCTCGCCCGCTACGACCAGGCCATCACCGCCGCGGAGCGCGCCGGGCTGGCGCCGGCCGCGCGCCTGGCGCTCCACGACGGCCGGGCGAGCGTCCACGCGGTCCTGGGGGACTTCGACGCCGCGCGCGCGGACTACGAGGCGGCGCTCGCGCTCGCCCGCGAGACGCGCGGCGCGCTGGACGAGGCGAGGGTCCTGGGCAATCTCGCCGCGCTCTGGGGCGGCCACAAGGACTACGACCGGGGCCTGGCCCTCGGTCGGGAGGCGGTGGCGGCGGCCGAGCGCGCCGGCGACGCGCCCGAGGGGCAGCGCGCGGTGGCCGAGTCGCGCCTCCACGTCGGTCTCATGGAGGTGAACCTCGCCCGGCTCGGCGCGGGCCGCCTCGAGCTCGAGCGCGCCCTGGAGCGATTCCGGCAGGTCGGCGACGGAGGCGGCGAGGGCCGGGCCCTCGACGCGCTCGCGATGGCGACCGCGCTCGCCGGCGAGCTCGACACCGCGGTCACGCACGCCCAGGCGGCGCTGCCGCGCCTCGCCGCCGCCGGAGACCGGCAGACCGAGGCCTCCTGCATGGCCAGCCTCGCCTTCGTCCTCTTCTATCGCGGCCGCCGCGCCGAGGGCGAGGCCGCCCGCGAGGAGGCGCTGGCCCGCGCGCGCGCGATCGGCGCGCGGGCCCAGGAGGCCGCCGTGCACAGCATCACGGGCGAGCTCGTCGAGCCCTTCGGCGACTGGGGCCTCGCGCTGTCGGAGGCGAGCGCGGGGCTCGCCGGCGCCCGCGCGCTCGGGCACCGCGAGTGGACGGTCGCCGGCCTCGGAACCCTCGGACGGCTTCACCGCTACTGCGGCGACGTCGCCGGCGCCCGGCGGCTCCACGAGGAGATGCTGGCGATCGCGCGCGATCTCCGGACGACGCTCTGGATCGCCGAGGCGGTCGGCGAGGTCGGCCAGAACGCCGCCGCCGCCGGGACGGCCGACGCGGCAGGGCTCCTGGCCGAGGCGGTCGCGCTCGCCGGGGAGGCCACCAAGTTCGCCACGCGGGCCGCGCTCGACCTGGCCGAGCTCGGGCTCCGGCAGGGCGGGGCCGGGGCGGCGCTCGAGGCGGCGCGGGAGTTCCAGCGGCGCTACTCCGAGTTCGCGGTCTTCGTCGCCGACGCGCGCCGCATCGAGGGGGAGGCGCTCGCCGCGCTCGGCCAGCTCGCCGACGGCGAGGCGCGCCTCCGCCAGGCGAAGGCGGAGACCGCGGCCCTCGGCGCCCTCCCGGGCGGCTGGCGCGCGAGCCTCGCGCTGGCCCGCCTGCTCGATCGGACCGGGCGCGCGGACGAGGCGGGCCTGGCCCGCGCCGACGCGCGGCGGCTCCTCGAGCGGGTCGCCGCCGGGCTCAGCGGCGTCCCCGACCTCCTGCGCGGCTTCCGGGCCTCCCTCGCCTACCGCGAGGCCGCCGGGCCGTAGCGAGGCGGCCGCCGGTCAGGCCCCGGCGAAGCGCTCCCGCCGGAGAACGAGCGGCACGCAGGCCAGCGTGACGAGCCCGAGCGTCACGTAGAGCACCGCCGGGGACGAGACGGAGAGGAGCGAGGTCGCGAGGACGGGGCCGACGAACGAGCCCCCGATGCGGGCCGAGTTGATCACCCCGATCGCGCCGCCGCTCCCCTGCTGGGCCGCCCGCGCCACGACGAGCGGAAAGATCGGGGCCGCGCAGAGGACCTGGAGGAACCGCACCGCCGCAAAGCCGAACGTGTCCACCGGGAGCGCCATCGCGATCGTCAGGACGCTCGAGGCGGCCAGCAAGAGGGCCAGGAGCGAGCGCTCCGGCAGGAGCGCCGCCAGCCGCGGCGTCAGGACGGCGCCGAGGCCCGCCGCCACGGCGGACACGAACACCACGAAGCCTCCGACCTCGACGACGCGCTCCGTCCCCACGCCGAGGCCCGGCAGGATCTGGGGCAGCACCGCGGTCAGGAAGAATAGCTGGTTCGACACCGCGAGGACGAGCGCCACCGGGGTCACGAAGTCCCAGGCCCGGAGCCGCAGGACCTCCGGCCGCGGCCGCGCGAGCGCGTGCGGCAGGCGCACCCCCCAGTGGACGAACGCCGCCGACCCCAGGAGGATCAGGCCGCCGACGAGAAACGACGCCCGGAATCCCAGGCGCGCGGCGACCACCGCGCCCCCGAGGGGGCCCAGCACCTGGCCGACGGTCATCGCGAGCTGGACGGCGGCGACCTGGCGGCGCACCTCGGCCGGATCGGACTCCCGCCCCGCGATGATGAACGCGAGCGTCGACGCCGCGCCCATCGCCCCCAGCACGAACCGCACGGCCAGGAGCTCCTGGAGCGTCCGCGTCACCGCCATCGCGAGGAACACCACGCCCTGAAGGAGCTGGGTCAGGAGGTAGTAGGTCCGGGGGTTGCCGCGGGCCCCGACCCGGCCCCACGCGGGACCGGTGAGCACGGTGACGAGCGAGGGCACCCCGACGATCCAGCCCGTCCAGCGGAGCGTCGTCACGGGGTCGTACGGGCTGATCGCCTGGACGAAGAACGGGAGGCTGATGAACACGAACGACCACGAGAGGCTCCCGAGGAACATCGACACCGTGAGGGCGCGCGCGGCTCGGGGCATGTCGACGGGCCGAGTGTCCCGGCGGACAGCCGAGAGTGTCAAGAGCGGGGTCAGACTTTGACTTCGGGACATTGCGGTTCGCAGCCCGGCAAGCGCGGCGCGTCAATGTCCGGAAGTCAAAGTCTGACCCCGTTGCGTCGCGCGCGGGGCGTGGCGCACAATGCCGCCGCGGGCGCCCATGCCGGCGGAGGAAGCGTCGATGAGCCTGGTCCTGTTCACGAACGCGAAGCTCCTCGATCCGACGAAGGACGACCTCCAGGACGGCACGTCGGTCCTCGTCGAGGGCAGCCGCGTCCGCGAGGTCTCGCCGCGGGCGATCCGTGCGGCGGGGGCGACGGTGGTCGACGCGGGCGGCCGGACGCTCATGCCCGGCCTGATCGACTGCCACGTCCACGTGTTCCTCCCGGAGGTCAGCATCCGCGCGCTCGAGGCGGTGCCGCTCACCCTCCTGACGGCGCGGGCCGCCCCCCTCATGCGCGCGATGCTCGACCGCGGGTTCACGACGGTCCGGGACACGGGCGGCGCGGACTGGGGGATCCGGGAGGCCGTCGAGCGCGGCTACCTCCCCGGGCCGCGGCTCTTCATCGCGGGGCGGGCGATCGGCCAGACCAGCGGGCACAGCGACTCCCGGCGCCGGACCGACCTCGGGGGCGCGTGCCCCACCGAGAACGCGATGGTCTTCACCCACGCGATCGCCGACGGGGTGACCGAGGTGCGGCGGGCCGTCCGCGAGCAGCTGCGCCAGGGCGCCGACCACATCAAGATCATGGTGTCGGGCGGCGTGGCCTCGCCGTACGACCCCCTCGACAGCCTCCAGTACTCGACCGACGAGATCCGCGCGGCCGTCGAGGAGGCCGCCGCCTTCAAGCGCTACGTCTGCGCGCACTCCTACCCCGCGAACGCGATCGCGCGGGCCGTCGAGTGCGGCGTGCGCGTCATCGAGCACGGCAACCTGATCGACGCGCCCACGGCGAAGCTCATGGCGAAGAAGGGGGCGTTCCTCGTCCCGACGCTCGTCGCCTACGACGCGATCAACCGCCACGCGGCCCAGTTCGGGATGGGCCCGGAGAGCCTCGAGAAGAACAAGGTCGTCCTCGCGGCGGGCCTCCGCTCCCTCGAGCTCGCCAAGCGGGCCGGGGTCCGGATGGCCTACGGGTCGGACCTCCTCGGCCAGCTCCAGCCCGACCAGTCGAAGGAGTTCCTGTTGCGGGCCGAAGCCCTGAGTCCCCGCGAGATCATCCACTCGGCCACCGTGGTCGGGGCCGAGCTCCTGGGGCGCCCGGGCGAGCTGGGCGTGATCGCCCCCGGCGCGCTGGCCGATCTCCTGGTCGTCGACGGCAACCCCCTGAAGGACCTCGGCGTCTTCCAGGACCAGGGCGCCCGCATCCCGGTCGTCATGCAGGCCGGACGCTTCCACCGGAACCGGCTCGGCGCCGCGTGACGGTCGAATAGCCCCGCGCGGCTCCGGATCCGGACGGGGCCCAGCGGAGAGGGCACGCCATGCCGATGCCACGGGGAACGGCCAGTCCCGACGAGATCAAGGACACCGTCCGGGTCCTGACCTTCGATCTCTACGGCACGGTCGTCGACATGCAGACCGGCCTCACCCAGGCGGTCACGCCGTACCTCGACGCCAAGGGATGGAGCGGGCGGCCGGGCGCCTTCGTCACCTGGTGGCGGCGCACCCACTTCGAGCACTCGATGATCGACGCGCTCATCGATCGGGGCCACACGCCCTACCGGGAGATCGGCCGCCGCGCCCTCACCCTCACCCTCGAGCGGGCCGGCGTCCCGCACACGCAGGACGAGGTGCGCGGGCTCGTCGCCGAGATCGAGCGGCTCCGCCCGTTCGACGACGTGGTCCCGGCCCTCCAGCGCCTCCGAGCGCGGTACCGGCTCGCGATCCTGTCGAACGGCGACCCCGACATGCTCGAGAACGCGCGGCCCCACGTGGGCTTTCCGTTCGACGACTACCTCTCGATCGCCGCGGCCGGCTACTTCAAGCCGCACGCGGCGACCTACCGGACAGCCGCCGAGATCCTCGGCACGGAGCTCCCCCGCATCCTGCACGTGGCCAACCACGCGTTCGACTGCATCGGCGCCCAGGCGGCGGGCATGAAGGGATGCTTCGTGAATCGCCGGCACCGGCCCTACGAGGAGACGCCGTACCCGCCGACCCTGGTGGTCGAGAGCTTCACGGCGCTGGCCGACGCGCTCGCCTGAGCGCCCGGCGCTGGGGCCCTGGCTACTCGACGGGAATCAGGTGGTGGGCCTGCGAGCCTCGGTAGTCGACGAGCTGGGCGATGGTGGAGTCGATGGCGGCGCCGAGCTGCTCGTGCCACGGCTGGGAAGCGCTGTGCGCCAGCAGGAGCCGCTCCAGGTGCGCCGCGTCGAGCCGCGCCGGGACGCTGCGCTTGAGCCGGGCCAGCTTCTTCCGCCGGCGCGCGCTCAGGCGGACCCCGCGATCCCCCTCGCGCTCGCCCGCCGCCTCCGGGTGGAACCGGCGGTCGGCCTCGATCCGGTGGAGCGCGCGCAGGCTCTCGCCGGCGACGTAGTCCTCCGGCCGGAGCACGCCCCCCCGGGCGACTCGCAGCTCGTCGTAGAAAGGCTCGAGGTAGTCGACGTCGTGGATCCGGGGCAGGTCGTTCGTGACCATGGCGAGCCGCTCGAGCCCGACCCCGATGCCCGTCGCCCCCGTCTCGAGCGGCTCGAGGCCCAGGATGTCCTCCCGCCGCGGCTCGGAGCCGCGGAAGCGCGGCCGCCACAGGAGGTACTCGGCCGTCGCCACGTCGATCAGCCGCGGGCGCCCGGGGACGCCCATGTCGACGTGGACCTCGTTCCGGTAGCCCCACGGGGTGGGGCGATGCACGTGGAGCGCGAGCAGGGTTCCGCGGGTGGCGTCCGCCGTGAGATTGGCCTCGGGCACCCCGGCCGCCAGGAACGCGTCGCGGGAGAGCTGGTCCGGGGGAATCAGGCCGCCGAACCCGTACGCCCCGCCGGTGAGGTCGGCGATCCGCCCCCCCGCCGAGTAGCTCGCGTGGATGCGCGCCGGCGGGATGCCGAGCGTCCCCAGAAGGCGGACCAGCTCGGCGATCTGCCAGCGCTGGAGCGGCCCGTAGTCCGGGCGCGCGCGGAGGGCGATCTCCCCCGAGAGGTCTCCCATCTCGAAGACCCCCAGGTATCGCGCGCCGTCGGGCGTCGGCAAGAGCGCGAAGTCGGCGAGGCGGACGCAGCTCTGGATCGTCGTGAAGACGTAGTCGCGGTCCCAGTCGAGGTACCCGCCGAGCTCCCGCACCCAGTGGTGCTCGGTCGAGCTCAGGTTGAACCCGCCCGGGAAGGCCGCCGTGACCAGGGGCGCCCGGCGCACGGGCTGACACGCCGGGTACTTCGGCCAGCCGGCCAGGAGCGCGCGCAATCGGGCGTAGGGAATCATGGGGACGGATCGCTGGCGGCGACCGGGCCGCGGGCGCGCGGGCCGGCGTGGTAGTGCAGCACCTTGCCGGAGCGCTCGCCGATCGGCGCCCGGACCTCGACGCGGAGCAGCCCGGCGTCCCGCCACAAGAGCGCGGCCACACGGGCGGCGCTGGTACCGGCGCCGATCCGATCCAGGAAGGCCGCCGCGACCGCCTGCCGGTCGACGGCGCCCACGCGGGGGCTCACCAGGAGCACCAGGCCGGGGCGGCCGGAGGCATCGTCCTCCTCGACCAGCTGGTAGTCGGCCGGCGACCCGCCGAACCGGGCGGGCAGCACCTCCTCCAGCGTCGCGACCGCGTCCATGTCGAGGAGCGTCATCCCGCCGGCCGTCAGCTTCTCGAAGCTGCGGACCGTGTGCAGGTGGGTCGTCCAGCCGAGGTCCTCCAGCGGACAGCCGCACCGCCGCCGGGTCAGCACGCCCTCGTCGCCGAGCGAGACGTTCAGGAGCATGAGGGGCGCCGTCGGACGGAGCGACGAGACGAGGAGAGCGTCCGGAGGCAACGCGCCGCCGGGGACCGGGCCGGCCGGGACGACGGCGTGGAGATCGTCGAAGACGTGAAGCTCGTCGGGCGCGACGGGGTCGAGGCAGCCCTCGCCGATCCGGCCGGCCTCCATGCTCCCGTAGTGCGGGAGGGCATCCACGCCGGCGGCCCGGAGCGCCGCGAGCCGGGCGGGCGTGACCGGCTCGCCCCCGATCGACATGCGGCTGCCCGCGAGGTCGAGCCCCGCGGCACGCGCTCCCTCGCACAGCGCGAGCGCCGAGCTCGGGAAGGTCACGAGGTGCGGCGTCTCACCCGCGTCGAGGCGGCGGCGCATCCACGCGCCGACCGCCTGGGGCCGGTCGAGTGGCGCCCAGACGGGCTCGGGCAGCCGTGTGCCGGCGACCCGGCCGGCCCAGCGGAGGGTCCGGGCGGTCCGCGCATAGCGCCGATCGAGCGCCGGGCTCTCCGGATCGACCTGGGAGAACCACGCCGCGGTCGGGACGCCGATGGCGGCGTGCTGGAGGAGCACGACGAGCGCGGCGCCCCCCGGCACCACCCAGATCGCGTGGGGCCACCCCATCCCTCCCCGGGCGTCGAGCACGAGCCGCGCGTTCGCGGCCCGATCGCGGAAGTGACGGACGTCCACCGACACGCGCGTCGCCGAGCCCCGGCTGCCGCTGCTCTGGTAGACGAGGTGCGAGGCGGCCAGGGGGTTCGCGAGGCTCGCCGGCGCCACGTCGAAGCGGGTCGACCCTCGCACGACCGGGCGCCGCCCCTTCGCCTCGTCCACGGTGAGGAAGACGCCCTGGTCCGCCAGACGGCGGAGCGTCGACTCCACGCCGTCCCGCGGGACCATGCGCTCGAGATCGGCGTACGCGCACCCCGCCAGGGCGAAGAGCCGGCGGTAGGGACTGGCCGCCTGGCCGAACGCGGCGCGGCGGACCAGCGCGAGAAAATCGGCCTCCCGGGTCTCCCGGCGCGACCGGAGGACGGCGCGCGCCGTCGGGGCGTCGATCGGCCGCCGCAGGAGACCCGGGAGGCGGGCGAGGAGCCGCGCCCCCCGCATGGCGCCCGCCGCCCTCGACGCGATCAGATCTGCCCCGTCGTCGCGCCCCAGGCCTCGATCCGCCGGACGTACGCGGGATCGTCGTAGCGCGCGAGGAGGAAGGCCGGCGCGTAGTCGGGCAGGGGCGAGCCCGTGACGTGGGCGGCGAGGAGCTCCCCGCCCGCGCACCCCGCCATGATCCCGAAGCCCGAATACGCGCTGGTGACGTAGGCGCCCTCGACGGGCAAGGGCCCGATCACGGGGCGGTTCTCGGCGGTCTTCCCGTAGTAGCCCCCGTCGACGAAGGCGCGCGGCAGCCGGTCCAGGTAGCCCCGGAACGCCGGCACCATCCGCGCCATGCCGCGGAGGACCAGCTCCGGATAGTGCGGCGGGTCGGGAAACGGGTAGACGACCGGCGCCGGCGCCACGTCGTAGGACCAGAGCACGAGGAGCGTCTGGCTGTCCGGGCTCGCGCCCTCCGGCCGCGTGTGGACCCCGGCAGGAAACGGCTCGAGCATGAACCGGAGCGCCGGATCGCCCTCGAGCGCCTCCCGCTCCTCGGCGCTCCAGTCGAGCGTCTGCGCGTCGTCCCAGATCAGGAAGGGCGCGTCCCGCGGCACGGCGCCGAGCGTGTCCTCGATCGCGATCTTGTGGTGCCGCTCGGCGAACACGGGCAGCGTGAGGCCGACGAGCCCGGCCGCCTCCGGGAGGAGCGGGCCCGCGGCCAGGACGAGGCGCTCCGTGGCGATGGCCCGCGGCCCGCCGGCGGTGTCGATCCGGACCCCGGTGATCCGCCCGCCGGCCTGTTCCACGGCGGCGAGACGGCCCGTGACGAGCTCCGCCCCCGCGCGGCGCGCGCCCTCGAGGAGGTGCATCCCCAGCTGCTGCCCGGAGAGCCAGCCGCACCGGCGGGCGTGGAGGATGGCGACGGTGTCGTCCGCGACGTACGGGAAGTGGCGGCGGATCAGGGGGCGATCCAGGAGGAGGTCGATGCCCGCCGGCGCCTGCCGCCAGTCGCCCGCGGAGGGGGGCGGGTACGCCTCTCTCCCCGGCCGCCCGTCGTGGACCCGGAGGGGGCCCGCCCCCCAGCCGGCGACCGTCTCGGCCATCGCCCGGAGCGCCGCCGCGCGGGCCGGGTCGGCGGTGCCGAAGACGTAGCCGCGCCGGTTCATCCGGAACACGTCGCCGCTCGCCTCGCTGAGCGCCTCGAGGAGATCGATGCTCCGGTTCATGAACCGGACCATCGCGCCGTCGGGTCCGGGCCAGAAGTTCCGGTAGGCCTCGGTCGACTTGTCGCTCGTGAGCGAGAGCGGCGGGCGCT
This sequence comes from uncultured Candidatus Rokubacteria bacterium, assembly GCA_963812945.1. Taxonomy (GTDB): domain Bacteria; phylum Methylomirabilota; class Methylomirabilia; order Rokubacteriales; family DASRDR01; genus DASRDR01. The sequence goes on from CAWEXD010000008.1 coordinate 3,948,098, forward strand.
CGTCGACGAGGACCACGCGGCCGACGCCGTGGCGCGCGGCCAGGTGGTAGGCGGCCGCGACGCCGGCCATGCCGGCGCCCAGGACCACGACGTCGGCCGCCGGCGTCACGGGCGAGCCGGGCGGGCGGCTACTCGCGGAGGCGACGGACCACGCGCCCGACGGCGTCGACCAGCGTGTCGACCTCCGTGTCGGTGGTCATGACGCCGAGGGCCCCGGCGCAGGTCGTCTGGAGAAGGATGCCCTCGTTCAGGAGGCCCGTGTAGAGCCCGCGCGTCATCTCGGCGTCGTCCCGGACGACGTCGCGGTAGCTCTTGATGGGGCGCGCGTTGAAGTGGATCGCGAACAGCGAGGCGATCCCGGTCACCTGGGCGGGGACGCCGGTCTCGGAGAGGGCGCGGCGGAGCTTCCCCCGGAGCCCGTCGCCGAGCTCGGCGAGGCGCCGGTAGACCGGCGGGGTGAGCGCGCGCATCACGGCCTCACCCGCGACGAGCGTCATCGGATTGGCGTTGAACGTGCCCGCGTGCGCGATGCGCGCGCCGCCGGCCGCGGTGGGGTCGTACTGGGCCATGATGTCCCGCCGCCCGCCGAAGGCGCCGATCGGGAGCCCGCCGCCGATGATCTTCCCGAAGCACGTGAGGTCGGGCGTCACGCCGAGGAGCTCCTGGGCCCCGCCGGGCGCGATGCGGAGGCTCTGCACCTCGTCGTAGATCAGGACGATGTTGAGCTCCTCGGTCAGCTTCCGGATCCCCCGGAGGAACTCCGGGTCGCCGGGCACGTAGCCGAAGCTCGACATGACCGGCTCCATGATGAGGCAGCCCACCTCGTCCTTGTGGGCGCGGAGGATCCGGTCGCAGGCGGCGAGGTCGTTGTACGGGAGGACGATCACGTCCCGGAGGACGCCCGCGGGCTGGCCCGGGTACTCGGGGATCGCCGTCGGCCCCGCCGGGTCGAGCCGGCTCGCCGGCGGCTTGACGCTCACCGCGACGTGCTCGTGGGCCCCGTGGTACGCGCCCTCGAACTTGGCGAGCTTCCCCTTCCCCGTGAACGCCCAGGCCGCCCGGATGGCCATGAGCGTCCCCTCGGTCCCCGAGTTCGTGAAGCGGATCGTGTCGAGGGAGGGGATGCGGTCGCAGAGGAGCTTGGCGACCCGGACCTGGACCTCGGTCGGCGTGCTGAAGGCCGTGCCCTTGCGGATCTGCTCGCCGAGCGCCTCGATGACCATCGGGTTGGCGTGGCCCACGATGAGGGTGGTGGCGTTCAGCATGAAGTCGAGGTAGCGGTTGCCGTCGACGTCGTAGACGTAGTGCCCGTCCCCGCGCTCCGCGAAGAAGGGGTAGGGCGCGAAGTGCGCGGTGCCGCGCGAGCTGCCTCCGGGCAGGACGCGCTCGGCCTCGGCCTGGAGCGCCCGCGACTTGGGGGTCTTCGCCACGTACCGCTCGATCTCGCGTTCCAGGGCCGTCGAGGTCATCCCGCTCTCCTCCGGACGTCAGGGTGTCGCGCGGCGCGTCTCGGTCGACGCGCCCGCGTGGAGAGCATTCCACGAGGGTGGCCGGGCCGCAAGAGCCCGGCCCGCCGGCCGGTCGCTCTTTACCGCGCCGGCCGCCCCCGGCATGCTGGAGGGAGGATGGACGCGCGGATCCGTCAGGCCCTTGCCCACGAGCGCACGATCGACATCACGACGACGGGGCGCACGTCGGGCCAGGCACGGCGCGTCGAGATGTGGTTCCACAACCTGGACGGGCGCCTCTACCTCACGGGCACGCCGGGGAGCCGGGACTGGTACGCGAACCTCCGCGCCCATCCGGACCTCACGTTCCACCTGAAGGAATCGGTGCGGGCCGATCTGCCCGCCCGCGCGACCCCCATCCTGGAGCCGACGGAGCGCCGCGCGATCTTCGCCCGGCTGCTCCCGGGTCTGGGGCACGCGGGCGACCTCGAGGCCTGGGTCCGGGAGAGCCCCCTGGTCGAGGTCCGAATCCTCGAGACCGACCGGGGAGCGGAAAAGGAGCGACGCTGATGGCCGTGCGGACGTCGGAAGCGGAATGGAAAGGCGACCTCAAGCAGGGCAAGGGCACGATGCGGCTCGGGAGCGGCGCCTTCGAGGGCGCCTACTCGTTCCCGTCGCGGTTCGAGGACGGGGCCGGCACGAACCCGGAGGAGCTGATCGCGGCGGCGCACGCGGGGTGCTTCTCCATGGCGCTCGCGGCGGGGCTCTCCCGCGCGGGGCACCCGCCCACGCGCATCCACACCCAGGCGCGCGTCCACCTCGAGCGTCAGGGCGAGGGCTTCGCGATCACCCGGATCGAGCTCGCCACCGAGGGCCAGGTCCCGGGGCTGAGCGCCGCGGACTTCCAGACGCAGGCCGAGAGCGCGAAGAAGAACTGCCCGGTGTCGAAGGCCCTCGCCGGGCCCGCGATCAGCCTGACGGCGAAGCTGGTGAGCTGACTGGGGTAAGGCCCTGACTTCCCGACATTGACACAGCGCATCCTGAGTTGTTTGGAAGTCAAGGCCTGACCCCAGCCTTGACAGGCGCGGCGCGGGCAACCCATGATGGAATCGCTCGCGACCCGGTGCCTCTCACCGCCACGCGATGACAGCCACGCGCCTCCCCGCGGCCCCTGTGGCTGCCCCCCGGCAGGGCATCAACGCGAGTCTGCCCGCGCGCCATCGACGCTCGATCTCCATCCGTGGCATCTCCTGTCTCCAGAGGAGGACCCGCCCATGAGCCAGCTGACGCGACGCGAGTTCCTCGGACGGACGGCGGCCGGCACGGCCGGGCTCGCCGGGATCCTGGCCGCCGGCGTTCCGCCCGCCCGCGGCCAGCAGCGCGAGATCTCCTATCTCTGCTGGAACAACTTCGCCCCCGCGATGGACAAGAAGCAGCTCGAGATCGCCCAGCGCTTCACGAAGGACACCGGGATCAAGATCCGGATCGACGGCATCTCCCACATGGGCCCGCAGCAGCAGAAGCTCGCCGCCGAGATCCAGACCCAGGCCGGCCACGACCTGGTCGAGCTGCGCATGCACTTCCCGTGGCTCTACGAGCCCCAGCTCGTCGACGTCTCCGACGTCGTGGCCGAGATCGAGAAGAAGCACGGCCCGGCGCTCGGCTCCACGGCCGAGGCGGCGAAGGTGAAGGGGGTCTGGCGCGGGGTGCCCATGTATCACGGGCTCTTCGTCGCGACGTATCGCGAGGACGTCTTCCAGAAGGCCGGGCTCAAGCCCCCGGACACCTGGGAGGACCTCTACACGGTCGGCAAGGAGCTGAAGAAGCTGGGGCACCCGGTGGGGATCCCCATCGCCCAGAACTACGACTCGATCTCGACGGCGGGGCCGGTGCTCTGGTCCTTCGGCGGGATGGAGGTCGACAAGGACGGCCAGACGGTCCGCATCAACGCCCCCGCCACCGAGCAGATGATCGAGTGGTACAAGAAGATGTTCCGGGACTGCATGGAGCCCGAGGTGCTCTCCTGGACCGACTCCAACAACAACGAGTCGATGCAGCAGGGCAAGGCGGGCTGGATCCACAACCCGGTCAGCACGTACATCGTCGCGAGGATGCGGAAGCTGCCCACCGCCGATCTGATCAATCACCACCGGAGCCTGGGCGGGCCTCACGGCCGTCACGAGACCGACGTGCCGCGCTCCATCTCCATCTGGAAGTTCTCGAAGAACGTCGAGCCGGCCAAGGAGTGGATCCGCTACCTCATCGGCCAGCGCGAGACCTACGACGAGTGGATCATGTCGGCGGACGCGTTCAACCTGCCGAGCTACGAGAAGCTGGTGGACCACCCGGTTCTCAAGACGGACCCGAAGTATGCGCCGCTCGGCGCGCCGGGCGTCCAGTACCACCTGTACGGCTGGCCGGCGCCCGGCACCGACAAGGTCCAGCGCATCACGAACGAGTACCTCCTGCCCAACATGATCGCCAAGGCGGTGACGGGCACGCCGACCAAGGAAGCCGTCGCCTGGGCCGAGAAGGAGATGAAACGGATCGTCAGCGGGTGACCCGTGGCCGTCCGTAGCGTCGACATCGGCCCTCCGGTTCCCCGCCCCGCGCTCCGGGTCCGGGAGCTGCTCGACCGCGAGCGGTTCCTGGGCCCGGCCTTCGTCACCCCGGCCCTCCTCCTGATCCTGGTCCTCGTCGCCTACCCGTTCGGCATGGCGCTCTACATGGCGATGTCGAACGCCTTCATCGGGCGCCCGAGCCACTTCGTGGGCTTCCGCAACTTCGTCGCGCTCTGGGAGGCCGACTCGTTCCGCCAGACCTTCCAGAACGCCTTCGTGTTCACGGGCGCCGCGGTGGGCTTGAAGCTCGTGCTGGGGATGACGCTGGCGCTGCTCCTCAACGAGCAGCTCTGGTTCAAGCGCATGATCCGGGGCGCGGTGCTCCTGCCCTGGGTGATCCCGACCGCGCTCTCGACGCTCGGCTGGTGGTGGATGTTCAACTCGCTCTACAGCGTGGTGAACTGGACGGGCATCGGCCTCGGCCTCATGGACCCGCCGGGGCCGAACTGGCTCGGCCAGAAGTACTATGCGATGACCGCCGTGGTGACGGTGAACGTGTGGCGCGGCCTGCCCTTCTTCGCGATCACGATCCTGGCGGGCCTGGTCTCGATCCCGAAGGAGCTCTACGAGGCGGCGGAGGCCGACGGCGCGGGGCCGGCGGGGCGATTCTGGCACGTGACGCTGCCGCTCCTGAAGCCGGTGCTCGCCATCGTGATCCTCTTCTCGACGATCTTCACCTTCAGCGACTTCAACATCGTCTACGTCCTGACCCACGGCGGGCCGATCAACACCACGCACCTCTTCGCCACGCTGGCCCGCCAGATCGGGCTCGAGTCGGGCCAGCTCGGCCAGGGCGCGGCGATCTCGCTCTACCTCTTCCCGGTGCTGGCGCTCGTGGTGTGGGTCCAGCTCCGGTTCGTGCGCCGGCAGGCGTACTGATGCCGGTCAAGCGGCGGCCGCTCCGGACGAAGATCCTCTTGCACCTCGGGCTCCTGCCGTTCCTGATCTTCGCCCTGTTCCCCTTCTTTCACATGACGCTCACGTCCCTGAAGACGGACGGGGAGCTCTACGACCGCCACGCGGTGCCGTTCCTGATCCGGAAGGGCCCCACGCTCGAGCACTACCGGAACCTCATCTGGGAGACCGGGTTCCTCACCTGGACCAAGAACAGCCTCGTCGTCACGGTCCTCGCCACCGCCGGCTCCGTCGTGATCGGCACCGTCGCCGCCTACGCGCTCGCCCGGCTCAAGTTCTCCGGCGTCGGCCCCTTCGGCACCGGCATCTTCGTCACCTACCTGGTCCCCACGTCGCTCCTGTTCCTCCCGCTCGCCCAGGTCGTCCACTGGCTGGGCCTGGCCGACTCGAAGTGGGCGCTGGTCGTGACCTACCCGACCTTCCTCGTCCCCTTCACGCACGTGGCTCCTGATGGGCTACTTCCGCACCGTGCCGAAGGAGGTCGAGGAATGCGCGATGGTCGACGGGGCCACGCGCGTGCAGGCGCTCCTCCGCATCGTGCTCCCCATCGCGATCCCCGGCCTCGTCTGCGCGATCCTGTTCGCGTTCACGCTGTCCTGGAACGAGTTCATCTACGCGCTGACCTTCACCTCCTCGTCGGACGAGATCACGGCCAGCGTCGGCGTGACGAGCGAGCTGATCCGCGGCGACATCTACTTCTGGGGCGGGCTGATGGCGGGGGCCGTCCTCGGCTCGGTCCCCATCGTCCTCCTCTACGTCTTCTTCCTCGACTACTACGTCTCCGGCCTCACCGCGGGCGCGGTGAAGTGACGGCCGCCGGCCGCGAGGCCGGGGGCGCGGAGACCCATCCGGCGGCGAGCGCCACCCGCGCCGCCGTCCCGTTCGACGCCGTCGCCGCCGGCTACGACCGGGCGATGGCGCGCGTGCTGGCGCCGTTCGTCCCGGACCTCCTCGCCGCCTGCGCGCTCGGCCGAGGGCACCGGTTTCTCGACGTGGGCACGGGAACCGGGCTGGTGGCCGCGGCGGCGGCGCCCGCCGCGGGGGGGCGCGTCGTCGGCCTCGACCTGTCGCCGGCGATGCTCCGGCGCGCCCGCGAGCGGGTCGCGCCCCTCGGCGTGGCCCTCGTCACGGGCGACGCCGAGGCGCTCCCGTGCCGCGACGGGAGCTTCGACGCCGCCGCCGGCCACTTCGTCCTCGCCTTGCTGGCTCGTCCCGCGGCGGCGCTCGCCGAGCTCCGCCGCGTGCTCCGCCCCGGGGGGCGCGTCGCCCTCACCGCCCTCCGGCGCCCCGAGGCCACGGCCTACGGCCCCGTGCTCGAAGCGCTCGGCCGGCACGCCACGCGGCCGCGGGAGCTCTTGCGCCGGCTGTGCTCGCTTGGCGAGCCTGGTCAGCTCGCCGAGCTGCTCGCGGGCGCCGGGTTCGGGGAGATCCGCGTCGAGCGGCTGGACCGCGAGGTGCGCTGGACGTCGTTCGACGAGTACTGGAGCGTGATCGAAGCGGGCGGCGGCCTCGCGGGCCAGGAGTACCGGGCGCTGCCTGACCCGGCGCGCCGCACCGTGCGCGAGGCGGTCGAGCGCGCGGTGGCCGCGCGCGGCCTCGCATGGGAGGTCGGGGCGCTCCTCGCGACCGCGCGACGGTGACGCCGAGCGCGGCCCGGGCCTCGGCCCGGCGGCGCGACTTGCCTCACGTCGGACGCGCGGCTATGGTGAAAAGCGTCGTGAACGGGCGGAGCGGATCAGGCAGGCCGTCGCCGCGCCGGAGCGTCATCGTGCGCCGGGGAGCACGCTGGGGAGCCGCGATCCCGCTCGCCCTCGCGACCCTCGCCCCGGCCCTCGCCGCCGCCCAGGGGCCGGCCACGCCGAACCCCATGTGCCCGCACCTCGACACGTGGAACCCGAAGGGCATCAAGGGCCCCAACCGGATCGACTCCCTCATCGTCCGCTTCCCGGCGGGCCTGGCCTCGCAGCGCGGCGGCACCTGCTCCGTCATGGTCGAGGCGTCGTACGAGCGGGCGCGCGAGCGCTCGTACTCCTTCCTGGCCGCCGGGCAGTTCCTCGTCAACGAGCGCTTCGGCCGATCGCCGGACCGCGATTCGGCGGTGTCGGGGACGCGCGCGTTCTTCCTCTTCCCGCGGCCGCGGCGGCTCGTCCTCGAGGGGCAGGTTCGGGGCGGGGAGATCATCGTGCGCCTGGATCCGGTGCGCGTCGTGGAGGTCGATTCGCGGGGGTTGATCCGCCGGATCACCGGGGCCGACATCGAGCAGAATCCCGACATCACCGCCGCGACCCAGGGCGGCATCCGGTTCAAGCGGTTCGACGGGGTCATGCTCGACGCCGGATGGGGCCGCGGCGAGGTGGCCTTCATGAAGCACCCCGACGGCGAGTCCACCTTCACGGACCGGGAGGGACGCACCTGCGACGCCCCCAACCGGGAGATTTTCAGCTACCGGGACAAGTTCCACCCGATGCTCGCCCACGGGAGCGATCCCGAGCTCGCCCGCTTCCTCACGACGCGGTGCGGCCCGGAGTTCGACGTCGGCCCGCTCCTGGCGGGCCCCCGGCGCGCGGACCAGACGCCGCTCGAGCCGCCGGTGACGGTGCGCGTCCCGCCCCCGCCCGTCAGACCGCAGCCGCCCCACTAGGTCGCCCGTCCGGGCGGCCGCACCTCGCGGCCGCGCTTGCGCGACGCGGCGCCCTGGTCACGCGTGTGCTGACGCGGGTCGGCCGCTAGGCGCGGGCGGGCCGGAGCGCGCGGCCCGGCCGCGCGGGAGTGCGCGCGCCGTCGACGAGCACGAGCTCGCCGTTCACGAGCACGTGCTCCATGCCCACCGCGGGCTGCCGCCCGTCCGCGTACGTCGCCCGGTCCGCGATCCCGCCGGGGTCGAAGACGATGAGGTCGGCGGCCATGCCGGCCCGGATCAGCCCGCGGTCGCCGAGCCCGAGCCGCCGCGCCGGATGGGCGGCCAGGTGCCGCACGGCCTAGGAAGGACCGACCCGCCGGACTTGGCCCGTCCGTGCTTCCGGTATCGACCGGAGCACGCTCGGCACCAAGGGCAACAGATCCTCCAGCGCATTGCTGGACGCGACCAGGACGATCACCCGAAGCGACGACCGGAGCAGACTCTGCTGGGACTCGAGGTTCTGATCGGCGGTCAGAAAGACTTCGAACCCCGCTTCCTCGGCGCGTCGTAGCAGCTCCCCGTTTCCGAGTCCAGCCCAGCCCTGCTGCTGCACCGTGCGAACCTCGTGGCCACGAAGCTCCTGCGCCAGCTGTCTGGGCAGCTGCTCATCGAGCAGGACGCGCACGGGTGCTCAGCGCCTCGTGGGCCGCTTCGAGCGCGGCCACGGCCTGCTGGCGTGAGACCGAAGGGAACGCGTCGAGGAACTCGTCGAGACTGTGACCCCTTTCGAGGTAGTCGATCAGGTTACGAAGGGGCACCCGCGTTCCGACGAAGACCGGCGTCCCTCCGAGGATCTCCGGGTCGCTATGCACGACGAGCGCCTCATCCTTCATCTCACACTCCACCGATGGCTTCGCGCGGTGCCGATGCTACGATCGGCTCGATCATCAGCTCAACTTACCCCCGATCGTCCACTCCGCTCAAGGCAGCCCCAGGGCCATGGTCCGGTCGGGGGCCTCGCCGCGAGGAGGCCGCCGGGGCTGTTCGCGCCGTCACCCGTCCGGCCGGGGGCGCGCGGCACGAACAGCTAGCCGCGGGCGGGCCGGAGCGCCCGGCCGGGCCGCGCGGGAGTGCGCGCGCCGTCGACGAGCACCAGCTCGCCGTTCACGAGCACGTGCTCCATGCCCACCGCCGGCTGCCGCCCGTCCGCGTACGTCGCGCGGTCCGCGATCCTGTCGGGGTCGAAGACGATGAGGTCGGCGGCCATCCCGGCGCGGATGAGCCCGCGGTCGCCGAGACCGAGCCGCCGCGCCGGATGGGCGGCCAAGTGCTGCACGGCCTCCTCCAGCGTCCAGGTGCGCGCCTCGCGCACGTAGTGGCCGAGGTAGCGGCCGAAGCAGCCCCACCCGCGGGGGTGCGGCCGGCCCCCCGCGAAGATGCCGTCGCTGCCCCCCATCATCGCCGGGTGGCGCATGAGCGCCTGGACGTCGGCCTCCGTGCGCTGCTGGTGCGGGGACACGCATCCGACCGCGAGGGTCGAGGCCACGAGGACATCGCACACGAAGTCGACGATGGCCGCAGGCCCCTCGTGTCCGGTCGCGCGCGTGGCGGCCTCGGCAAGCGTCAGGCCCTCGTAGCCGCGGTAGGCGGGCGCCTCGACGTAGCTGAGCCGCACGTCGGCGAGCCCGCCGCCGGGCGGCTCGAAGCCCTCGGCCCGGAGCCGGGCGCGCACGGCCGCGTCGCCGAGCCGCGCGAGCGTCGCGTCCGCCCCGCCCTCCTGGACCCACGGCGGCAGCGCGACCTTGCCGAGGATCGACGAGCCGGCGAGATACCCGTAGAGGTCGAAGGTCACGTCGAGCCCCGACGCGCGCGCCCGGTCGAGATGCGGCAGCACGAGGTCGGCCTGGCTGTTGAAGTGCGAGATCAGCGCGGGGACGCCGGCCTCGCGCGCGATCCGGAAGACCTCGTCCATCGCGTCGATGACGGTGTCGGGCGCGTAGCCTCGCATGTGCGTCACGTACACGCCGCCGAAAGGCGCGAGCTCCCGGCAGAGCTCGGCGAGCTCCTCGGTCATGGCGTAGCGGCTCGGGATGTACTCGAGCCCGCTCGACAGGCCGACCGCGCCCTCCTCCATCGCCCGGCGAACGATGCGCTGCATCGCCTTGAGCTCGTCCGGCGTCGGCGGACGCGTCTCGAGCCCCATCACGTCCATGCGGACGTTCCCGTTCGGGATCAGGCAGGCGACGTTCACGGCGGTCCGCCGGTCGAAGCACCGGAGGTACTCGGCCATGCTCGACCACCGGTCGGGCACGTCGAACCGCCCGCTGAACCCGGCCGTGTAGCGGCGCATGTACTGGAGGGTGGCCGGGGCGGCCGGCGCCATGGCCACGCCGTCCTGGCCCAGGAGATACGTGGTGACGCCCTGCCGGATGGCGGCCTCGTGGAGCGGGTCCGCGAGGAGCGCCAGGTCCGCGTGGACGTGCGTGTCGACGAACCCGGGCGCCACGACCCGGCCGGCGACGTCGAGCCGCCGCCGGGTCTCCGCCTGGCCGAGCGCGCCGACGGCGGCGATCCGGTCGGCGCGGATCCCCACGTCCGCCCGGAACCACGGGCTCCCGGTGCCGTCGATCACCTGCCCGCCTGCCAGGACGAGATCGAACATGCCCGCTCCTTTTTGGCGCGCGGATCGTCCCGCGACTTCGCTCGCCGGGCGCGCGCCCCTCGCTATTGTAGGGGGCGGGAGACGATCCCGCTTGGCTGGGTTCGATCACCCGATAGCGCCGGTTCGCGCCCGAGGACGCCTGAGGGCGCCGGCCCGGGCCGTCCCCCGCCGTGGTAGCATTGGCCGCCAGACGGGTCCGGCCGGTCGACGGCCGCCGGCTCCCGCAGGGCGCGAACGGCACCCGGTCTGCGCCGCCGGCTCCATCCCGGGCCGCGGGCCCTACTGAAGGAGGTCCATCCATGCGTCCTGGGAGACCCGGCACGGTCCGCCTCATCGCTCTCGTCGGTCTCGTGGTCGGGGGGCTTCTGGCGAGCGGCTGCACCAAGCCGCCGCCGGTGCGCCCGACCTCTCTCGCCTCGGGCGCGGCGGGCGGCGTCTATCAGCCGATCGCCGACACGATCGCGAAGATCGGCCGCGACAGCGGCCTGCCGCTCACCGTCGAGTCGACCGGCGCCTCCGTCGCGAACGCGATGCTGCTCGCCGAGGGCCGGGTCCAGCTGGCGCTCGTCCAGAACGACATCGCGCACTACGCGTCGGAGGGCAGCACGCTGTCGGCGTTCCGCGGCGGCGCGCACAAGGACCTGCGCGCGATCATGTCGATCTATCCCGAGTACGTGCACATCGTCGCGTCGCAGGCCTCGGGGATCTCGACGGTGGCGGGCCTCCGCGGCAAGCGCGTCGGGCTCGGCCCCGAAGGCTCGGGGACGGAGCAGAACGCGCTGCAGGTCCTGGAGGCCCACGGGCTCAAGCCCGCCGACCTCGGGCAGGCGGCGCGCATCGACACCGCCCAGGCCGTGACCCAGATGCGCGGGGGCCAGCTGGACGCCGCCTTCTTCACGGTCGGCGCGGGCTCCCCGCTCGTCGCGGAGCTCCTCGGCCAGGGCGCGCGGCTCGTCCCCGTGGCCGGCGAGCCGATGACGCAGCTCCGCCGGAAGCTCCCCTTCTACTGGGCGGACACGATCCCGGCGGGCACCTATCCCGGCCAAACCGCCGCGGTCGCCACGCCGTCCCTCCGGGTGCTCCTCACGACGCGGGAGAACGCCGAGGAGGCCGCGATCTACGGCCTGACCAAGGCGCTGGTCGACAATCTCCCGGCGCTCCGGGCCGCGCATCCGGCCGCGCGCGACCTGGCGACGACCAACATGCTGCGCGTCGTCACGCTGCCCCTCCACCCCGGCGCTCTCCGGCTCTACAAGGAGCGCAACATTCAGCAGTAGGCGCCGCCGGCGCGGGAGGCTCTCGGGCCGCTGGGCGCTCGCGCTCCTCGCGGTCGGCTGTGCCGCGGCCCCGGGCGAGCGCCCGGGGCTCGTGCTGACGGTGGAGGACGCCGACCGGGGCCGGGCCCTCGCGCGCGAATCCGTCGAGGTGGGCGCGCGGATCGACCTCACCTACGTCCACTCGACCGAGGGCCGGCCCGTCCGGGCGACGTTCCGCGTCGAGGCGGACGGGAGCCTGCGCCTCGTCGAGACCGCCTACCCGAGCGTCGGCCCCGGCCTGCCGGCGGGATCCGAGGGCACCGTCGCGATCGAGGACGGCCTGATCGTGACGCGGGCGCCCGGGCCGCCGCTCCGGGAGCTTCGCCTCCGCCCGCTGCCCCTGACGCAGCATCGGCTGGTCCTGCCCTCGGGCCGCGCGCTCGATCTGAGCGCCCTCGTCGACCCGGGCGCCGCCGTCCGCCTGACCGTGCGCTGAGGGCCCGCCTCCGTCCGCGTCAATCGGGGGCTCCCGGGGGCCTCCGCCTGTAGACTCGGACGGAGCCAAAGGAGGCCCATGTCAGGTCCGGACGCCGAAGGGACCGCCGCGCCGAGCCGCGGCCGCGTCCTGGTGGTGGACGACGAGCGCGATCTCCTGGACGTGCTCGGCGCCATGCTGGCGGAGGCCGGCTGGCAGGTCGACACCGCGGGCAACGGGCGGGAGGCGCTCACCCTCGTCGACGCGGACCACTACGAGGTCGTCCTCTCCGACATCGACATGCCGGGCATGAACGGGGTCGAGCTCCTGCGCGAGATCCGTGGGCGCGACCTCGACGTGCCCGTGCTCCTGATCACGGGCCACCCGCGGGTGGACACCGCGGTGGAGGCGCTCGAGCACGGCGCCCTCCGGTACCTCCGGAAGCCCATCCGGGAGCGGGATCTCCTGTCGGCGGTGGAGGACGCGTCGCGGCTCCACCGGATGGCGCGGCTCAAGCGCGAGGCGCTGGCGGCGGTCGGGCTCGAGGACCGGCTCCCGTCGGACCGGGCGGGCCTGGAGACCCGGTTCGGCCAGGCCCTCGCCTCGCTCCGGCTGGTCTTCCAGCCCATCGTCCGCGCGGCCGACGGGACCGTCTTCGGCTACGAGGCGCTGGTGCGCACCGACGAGCCGAGCATCCCGAACCCCGGAGCGCTCTTCGAGGCCGCGGAGCGCCTCCGCCGCGTGCACGAGGTCGGGGGCTCGATCCGGGACCGCGCGGCGGCCTTCCTGGCCCGGCTCCCGTCGCTGACCCTCTTCGTGAACCTCCACGCCCTCGAGCTGACGGACGATTCCCTCCTGTCGCCCGCGTCGGCGCTCTCGGGGCACGCCCAGTCGGTCGTGCTCGAGCTGACCGAGCGGAGCTCGTTCGAGCACATCCCGAACCTCCGGGCCCGCGTCTCGCTCCTCCGGCGCCTCGGGATTCCGGCTGGCGGTGGACGACCTCGGGGCCGGCTACGCCGGGCTCACCAGCTTCGCCGCGCTGAACCCCCACGTGGTGAAGCTCGACATGTCGCTCATCCGCGGCGCCGACCAGGAGCCCGTCAAGCAGCGTCTCATCGGCTCCATGGCGACGCTCTGCAAGGAGTTCGGCATCATGGTGGTCGCGGAGGGGATCGAGACGCCCGCCGAGCGGGACACGGTGACCGCGCTCGGATGCGATCTGATCCAGGGGTTCCTGATCGGCCGGCCGGTGGAGGCGGAGGCGGTGGTGGCCGCCGTCGCGGGGCGGCCGGCGCCGCGCTGAGCGCGGCGGCTACGGCGCGCCGGACACCAGACGGCGGCGGCGCCACGCGCCAGCCGCCAGTCCTCCCAGCCCCAGGCCGAGGAGGGTGACCGTGGCGGGCTCGGGAACGGCGGCCTGGGTGAACGTGTATTCCGTCAGATCCCATCGGGCGTTCTGAGAGCCGGTTCCATCCCCCATGGAAAGCTGGTTCACCGCGCTCGCCAGACCCGTCCCGGTGAGGCTCGGGGCATCGTCCACGAACAACTGCCATGTACCTGTGGGTCCACCCGGTTCGTACTCGAACCGGAAATCGTGAGACACCGTGTTATCGAGCGCCATGGATATCGTGCTGGCCCCGTCATAGGCGGTTATTCCGGTCGTGCTCAGAGCGAGGCCAACGGCGGATGTGCCGTTGAACACGCCGAAGAAGCTGCCGAAGTCATTGACGACGGCGTCTTCGTACGCGGTGACGCCCATCGTCCACGAGAGCGTATAGGGGTTGGCGTTGACGACACCCACTCTGAGGTAGGCCAGGCCGGAGGGAGACTCGAGACCATCGCCGATGGTGTTCATGGTCAGGGCCCCGCCGCCCACCGAGAAGATGGCCGTCTCCACGGACCCGGCGTGAGAGCCCGTCGCAGCGGTGACGTAGGTCCACCCCTGAGCGCTCGGCAGCGAATCGAACGCCAGAGTGATGACGTCCCCCTGAGCCTGCGCGGCCCAGATCAACGACAACGAAGCCAGACCGAGTGACAGCTTCACGACAGAACGTCCTCCCGCTGCGAAGGCATGGTTCCACCCGGGACGTCGAAGACTCTCAGCAAGCTCTGTGCCGCCGAGATCGCCCGAGGAGCTACAGGGGACACCTGATGTGGCCGGGACTTCCGGCGGGGGTAGCCGGCCGGCCCGAGTGCGGTGCGCAGACAGCTGCAGGAAAACTGCAGCCCGAAGCACATGGAGGGCGCTGGCGTGCAGGGTGCCGCCTCGGCAGTGCCAGCCGACCCGGCACGGCGCCCCGCTCCGGTGGCACATGGCTTGCTGACTTTCCCCACCCTGATGCACTCGACGGGAACCCGTCTGGCCGTGACATCGCTCGTCGTCGGGCCCGTCCTGGGCGCTCTCCTCCTCCTCGCCGGCCCGCGACCCGCCGCCGCCCAGGGGCGCTGGGTCTTCACGCCGTCCCTCTCGCTGGCCGAGCTGTACGACGACAACATCTTCGGCACCGGCGGCAAGACGGACGACTTCATCACCCAGATCACGCCCGGCCTGGCCCTCGCCTACGAGGGGGACTGGCTCACCCTCCGGGCGAGCGTCTCGGCGACCGGGGAGATCTACGCGGAGAACTCCGAGCTCGACAACTTCGGCGAGAACCGGGACGGCGTCTTCACGCTGGGCTACCGGCCCGACGAGCGGCTCACGCTCCGGCTGGCCGGCCGCTACGCCCGGACCAACGACCCCTCGACGTTCGTGATCCTCGCGGCGCCGGTGGTTCCCACCGTTGTCGCAGGGACTTCCGCGGCCCCGACGGCGGACGCGGCGGTCGTGCCGACCGTCGGGATCACCCGCCGCGAGACCAGCCAGTACACGTTCCTGGCGGGGGGAGACTACCGCCTCGACCCCCGGTGGAGCCTCACGGCCGGGTATGCCTTCGCCCTCGTGGACGAGGAGGAGGGGACCGACAGCCGGTCCCACACGGGCTCCGCCGGCACGCGCTACGAGCTGACCCGCTTCGACCAGCTCTCGCTCGACGGCCGCGTGGCCTACTTCGACGGGGAGGACGACACCGACACCGCCGTCACGGGGCTCCTCGGCTGGAACCGGCAATGGGCGCCGGACCTTCGGACGCGCCTCGGCGCCGGCCCCCGGGTGACCGACGGGGTCTGGGGCGGCGCGGCGGACGCCTCTCTTACGTATCTGCCCGCGCGGGCATGGTCCGTCGTTCTCTCCTATTCCCTCGGCACCGGGCTCGCGGTCGGCGAGGAAGGGGCCCAGAACGTGTCCGCCCTGGGTGCCTCGGTTGGCTACCAGGCGACCCGCGACCTCCGCTTCGGCGTCGGCGGCAGCTGGGTGCGGACGTGGGCGATCGACGACGGCGGGGGAGCCCCGGGCGACGAGACCGAGAACACGTACGGGCTGAGCGCGTTCGCGGCCTACCAGCTCACGACCTGGCTCTCCGCGCAGCTGAGCTACCGGTTCACGGTCGAGGAGCCCGCGCCGGACGACGGCACCCACCATCAGGTGCTGCTCGGCCTCGTCTTCGCCTACCCGTTCCGGTTCTGAGCGGCCCGCCCGGGCGAGGCCGGCGCCGCGCCGCTGGACCGGCCCGCCGGCGCCGGCACCTGATCAGTTCGCTTCACAGAGACGGTAGCGCGTTACCACATGGTGGGAAGCGGGTGACACGTCTGTGCAGCGCGCTGCCGGGGCACGCCTCCGTGAAGTGCCAAGAAGTGAAGGAACCTTCAGAGGTCCGTGTCCCGCGACAACATGGCACGAGGGTTGCGGTCCCTGGCCCTCGCCTATGCTCGTGCCGCGCGGGCGACCGTCGTGAGCGAGCGCGCCGTCCTCGTCGTCGAGTCGGACCCGACGAGACAGCGCGGGTTGCAGGGCGCCCTCCGGGCGCTCGGCTACGACGCCACGATCACGGGCTCCGTCGACGAGGCCCATGCGGCGCTCGCGCGCGAGCCCTTCGCGTTCTGCCTCCTCGGCGCGACCGCCGACGACACCGACGGGCTCGAGCTCCTCCGCCGCCTCCGCCTGGAGGACCGCTGGCCGAGCCCGGTCATCCTGATCGCCGACGAGCACGACGTCGGGCGGGTCGTCGAGGCAACCGCCCTCGGGGCGGACGACTTCCTGCCCCGCCACTTCCGGCCCGCAGACCTCGAGAACGTCCTCAAGGAAGTCGAGGCTCGGCCCCGGCGCCCGCAGGGGCTCCCGGCCGAGGACGGGGAGGACGCCGGGACCCAGATCCGGCGTCAGATCGGCCTCTGGCGCAGCCCCCTGATGCGCGAGGTCTGGGACATGATCCAGCAGGCCGCCCGGGTGGACGTCACCGTCCTCATCGGCGGCGAGACGGGGACCGGCAAGGACCTGGTCGCCCGGGTGATCCACCACTTCTCCTCCCGCCGGCACGCCCCCTACGTGAAGGTCAACTGCGCGGCGATGCCACGGGAGCTCCTCGAGTCCGAGCTCTTCGGCCACGAGCGCGGCGCCTTCACCGGCGCCCACCAGCTGCGCCTCGGGAAGTTCGAGCTGGCCAACCGGGGGACGATCTTCCTCGACGAGATCGGGGACCTCCACCCCGCGCTCCAGGCGAAGCTGCTCCACGTCCTCCAGGACGGGACCTTCTCCCGGGTCGGCGGCAAGGCGACGATCGGCGTCGACGTGCGCGTCCTGGCGGCCTCGAACCGCGACCTCGAGCGCGAGGTCGAGGCGATGCGCTTCCGGGAGGACCTCTTCTACCGCCTGAACGTCATCCAGATCGTGGTGCCGCCGCTCCGGGAGCGGATGGACGAGCTGCCGCTGCTTGCCGGCTACTTCGCCCAGCGGTACGCGCGGCTCTTCCGCCGCGAGGGATTCGCGCTCTCGCCGGCCGCCCTCGACCGGCTCGCGCGCCACCACTTCCCCGGGAACGTCCGGGAGCTCGAGAACCTCGTCAAGCGGATGATCGTGCTCGACGATCCCCACCTCGAGCGGACGCCGCTCCTCCGGGTCAGCCGGGCCAACGCTCACGCGGAGGCGGGCGGCGGGAACGGCGGCGGCGGGAACGGCGGGAGCGGGAACGGCGCGCCCCGGCCGGCGCCGCGCGCGGACATCGTCCCGCTGAAGGAGGTCGCCCGGACCGCCGCGCGGGCGGCGGAGCGGGAGGCGATAGCCCGCGTGCTCGAGCAGACCGGCTGGAACCGCGTCCGGGCGGCCAAGCTCCTGCGGATCAGCTACCGCGCCCTCCTCTACAAGATCAAGGACGTCGGGCTCGGCCGCGCCGTCGAGCCGACGTGATGGTGAGGGGACCGGCCATGACATTTCGCTGCCTGCTCGTCCTCGCGCTGCTCGCCGTCTGGACGCTCGGGACCGTCCCGGGCCAGGCCCAGACGGGCTCGACACCGCCCGCCGTCCCGGGGCCGCAGGCCACCGCCGCGGCGGCGCCCGCCACGGACGCCGCGGTCGTTCCGGTCAACGGCACGATCGACCCGAGCGACTACCGGATCGGGCCGGAGGACGTCCTCCAGGTCTCGATCTGGAAGAACGAGGCGATGAGCCGGACCGTCCCGGTCCGCCCCGACGGCAAGATCACGCTCCCGCTCCTGAACGACGTCGAGGCGGCGGGCATGACCCCGATGGAGTTCCGCGACCTCCTGATCAAGAAGCTCACGGAGTACATGCCGGCCCCCGAGGTCTCCGTGATCGTCCTCGATCCCAAGAGCTTCAAGGTCTCGGTGATGGGCGAGGTGCCGCGGCCCGGGCGCTTCGAGCTCCGGAGCCGCACCACCGTCCTCGACATGCTGGCGCTCGCCGGCGGGCTGAGCCAGTTCGCGTCGCGGGCGAAGATCGTCGTCCTCCGGCCCGACGGCGCGAAGGGCCAGAAGCGCATCCCGTTCAACTACAACAAGGCGGTCTCCGCCGGGGGCGAGCAGGAGAACTTCTACCTCCAGTCGGGCGACATCGTCGTCGTGCCCTGACGGGCAGCGTCCGGCGCGAGACGCGAGACGGGAGCCCATGGACGGCGAGGCGCAGCGCGGCAACCCGCTGGAGCGGCTCCGCGAGGTCTGGGGGCGGCGGAAGTGGCTCGCCATCCTCACGTTCCTCCCGATCGCCGCGGCCACCGTCGCCCTGGTCGCGTCCCTGCCCCGCCTCTACCAGTCGACCGCCATCGTCCTCGTGGAACGCCAGCAGGTGCCGGAGGACATGGTCCGGTCGACCGTCACGAGCGGGCTCGAGACCCGGCTCCACACGATCAACCAGGAGATCCTGAGCCGCTCCCGGGTCGAGCAGCTCATCACGCGGTTCGGCCTCTACCCGGACCTCCGCCGCCGCGTGCCCCTCGAGTCCGTCGTCGAGCAGATGCGGCGCGACATCCGGCTCGACTTCCGCAGCCCGGACGGCCAGCCGGCCGCGGGGAAGGGCCGGGCCACGATCGCCTTCTCGGTGAGCTACCTCGGGAGCGATCCCCAGACGGTCGCCCAGGTCACGAACACGCTGGCCTCCTTCCTCATCGAGGAGAACCTCAAGGTCCGCGAGCGCCAGTCGACCGGCACGACCGAGTTCCTGCGTGTCCAGATCGACCAGGTCAAGGTCAAGCTGGACGAGCAGGAGAAGCGGGTCAGCGAGTTCAAGTCGCGCTTCGTCGGGCAGCTCCCGCAGGAGGCGGTCTTCGGCTTCTGGCCGGTCAGGACCCGCTGGCGGCGGGGGCGATCGACGGGACCAGCAGGCGGTCCCCGCCCTCGCGCCGCGCGCGCCGCATGAGCCCCATCGCCTGCCGGAGCAGCTCGGCGCCGCTCCGCGCCGTCAGGGGATAGACGCCCCCGCCTCCGCTCACGGACGCGAGTTGGCGCCCCCGGGCAAACCGCGGGTGGCCGGGCTCGGCCGCGCTCCCCACGCGATCCAGGATGCGCGCGAGCGTGCAGGGCTCGGCGTCGAGGAGCAGGACGCCCACGGCCGAGTCCGACAGGACCGTCGCCACGTCCGTCCGCCGCAGCTGACGGGCGGCGACCCGCGCGATGTGGCGGACGAGCCGCCCCCGGCCGGGTCCGGCGCTGACGTCCGGCGTCAGGCACATCAGCGAGACGCGGTACCGGAGCCGGACGGCTTTCTCGATCTCGCGGTCGAGGAGATAGCGGAAGAGGCGCCCGGGAACCGGGCGCTGTGAGCGGGCGCTCGCGGTCTCGACACGGTCGTGCATTGAAGCCTTCGCCTCCCTCGTTCGACGCAAGGATCGGACCAGCTCCTGGAACCGGGTATTCGCGGACGGGCGCGACCGTTGCCCCATGATTGTGATGGGTCCCGAGCCCCTCGGGGTCGCCACGGCGTGCACGGCGGTGCCGACGACTGTGCAGATCCCTGTCGGACCTGGGCATTCGACTGCAGGGAGCGGGCGGCGATGGCAACACGCGCGGCCACGCGTCCGGCCCGTGACATGCCTTCGGCGGGCCACGGGGTCGGCGATGGCCGGATGCTACGATGGGGCCGGACGATGCGCACGCCCGTGACCGCGCGACCCTCGATCCGGCCCGCACGCCCCGCGGCCCGGCGCTGACGGCCCACCGGTGTTGCCGTTCTGCCGGATCGTCGGCGGCGTCGTCCTGGGCGCCCTCGCGGTGGCCGCCCTCACGCCCGCGTCGGAGTGGCTCGCCGAGCGCTTCGCGGAGCGTCCGCGCCTGGAGCCGGCGGATGCCGTGGTCGTCCTCGGGGCCGGGTTCACGCCGAGCCGCGCTCGGGGATTGGTCGCTCCAGCGCCTGGTGCACGGCGTCCGGCTCCAGCGCCGCGGGCTCGCCCCGCTGCTCGTCCTCTCGGGCGAGGCGCCGGCCGGACGCCTGTCGGAGCCCGAGATGCGCGCCCAGTACGCGCGGAATCTCGGCGTCCCGCCCGAGGCGATCGTCGCCCTGCCCGGCGCCAACACGACGCGCGAGGAGGCCGTCCGGGCCCGCGCCGAGCTCGGGCCGCGGGGCGTGCGGTCCATCCTGCTCGTCAGCGGGTCGCTCCACCTGGTCCGGGCGCGCGCGACCTTCGAGCGGGAGGGGTTCCGGGTGCTCCCCGCGCCGGCGGACAACCTGCTCACGTTCGGGTCCACCGCGGCCCAGCGCCTCGCCCTGACGCGCGCCCTCCTGCGCGAGATCGCCGGCCACGTGTACTACCGGCTCGCGGGCCATCTCTAACCCGCGCGCGGCGCTCCAACGGAACACCCCGTGTACGATCTCGGCTTCGTCGTCATCGTCGCGCTGACCTCGCTCGCCGCGTGGCGCCTGGGCGCGCGCCGGCTCGGCCTCTCGCGCGCGGGGCTCGGCGCCGCGGCCCGCGCGACCCTCGAGACGGTGGGGCTCGCCGTGCTCTTCCTCGCGGCGAACCTGACGCTGGCCGCCGTCACCGTCGCGCTGGGACGCGCAGTGACGGGCGGCTTCGTGAGCGTCTACGCGATCGACGACCTCGCGTTCGGCGCGGTGTCGCTCCTCCAGGGCATCGTCTTCCGGTGGTGGCTTCGCGAGCGCGGCTGAGCGCGAGCCGGACTGCGGCCGCGGGCAGACCGATGCCGCCGCGCACCGTTGACACCCTCCGGCTCTTCGCTTAGCTTTCCCCTCTGATGGCGCACGACGAGGGCGGCGTGACGACGCGCGTCGGCCGCTGGCGCCTGCTGGTGCTCGCCGTCCTCCTCGCAGCCTGTCCGGGGGGCGCCGTCGGGCAAGACCGCCTCGCGCCCCGGACCGGCGGCGTCCTCAAGGTGGCCCTGAACGCGGAGCCTCCCTCGCTCGATCTCCAGTGGAGCACCTCCCTGACCACGCAGCAGATCGCGTGGCACCTCTACGAGACGCTGTACACCCTCGACCGGCAGTACAACCCGATCCCGCTTCTCGCGGAGGGGCACACCGTCTCGGACGACGGGCGGCACTACACCATCCGGCTCCGCCGCGGCGTGCGGTTCCACGACGGCCGCGAGATGACCTCCGCGGACGTCGTCGCCTCGCTCCAGCGGTGGGGGCGCGTGTCCACCATCGGCAAGCTGCTCTGGTCGTCCGTCGTGTCGGTGGACCCCGCCGGCCCGTACGCCGTCACGCTGGGCCTGAAGGAGGCGTCCCACTCCCTCCTCAGCACCCTCGCCCGGCCGGTCAACGCGGCCGCGATCCACCCCAAGGAGGTCATCGCCGCGGCGGGCAGCGGGCCGATTCGCGAGTTCGTCGGCACGGGGCCGTTCCGCTTCGTCGAGCACAGGCCCGACCGGCACGTCCGCCTGGCGCGGTTCGACGGCTACGCGGCCCGGCCCGAGCCGCCCGACGGCTACGGCGGCCGGCGCGCCGCGTACGTCGACGAGATCCTCTTCATCCCCGTTCCGGAAGTCTCCACGCGACTCAACGGCGTCGAGACCGGGGAGTACCACTACGCGCACCAGATCACCCCGGAATCCTACGAGCGGGTGCTCCGGAGCGCCGAGGTCCAGCCGCAGATCGTGAAGCCGGCGATCTGGCCGGCGGTGGTCCTCAACCATCGCCAGGGCCTGATGACCTCGAAGAAGGTGCGGCAGGCCTTCCAGGCCGCGCTCGACATGGGGCCGATCATGGCGGCCGGCATCGGCCACCCGGACTTCTACCGGGTGGACGGCGCCCTGTTCTTCCCCGAGCAGCCCCTCTGGCACTCCGCCGCGGGCCTCGCCGCCTACAACCAGAACAACCGGGCGAAGGCGCGCCAGCTCCTCCGCGAGGCGGGCTACCGGGGCGAGCCCGTCCGCTGGCTGACCAGCCGGGAATACGAGCACCAGTACCGGACCGCGGTCGTCGTCAAGCAGCAGCTCGAGGACGTCGGGTTCGTCGTCGACCTCCAGGTGCTCGACTCGGCGACGGTCATCAAACGGCGGAACTCTCCCGAGCTCTTCGACGCCTTCTCGACGGCCTTCGGGTTCAGCCCGGACCCGGCGCTGAGCTCGGCCCTGCACTGCGCCTGGCCCGGCTGGTGGTGCCACGAGGAGAAGGACCGCCTGCTGATCCAGCTCGGCCGCACGGGGGACCTGCGCCAGCGGCGGGCCCTGATGGACCAGATCCAGGTGCTGTTCTACGAGGACGTGGGCCGGATCAAGATCGGCGACAGCTTCTGGCTCGACGTGGCGCGCAAGGAGCTGCGCGGCATGCGGGCGACCTACGACCTCGGGTTCTGGAACGTGTGGCTTGCCGCGCCCTGAGGTCATCGACGATCTGCTGATCGGGATCCGATTCCTCCGGGGCTTCCCGGGGTTCCTCCGGCATCCCATCGAGCCGCCGCGCGCCCGGGAGATCCTCGCGCGGCGCTTCCGGGAGCGCCAGGGCGACTTCCTGACGGTGGTGCGCGAGGGCGTCTACCGGCGGCCCGGCAGTCCGTACCGCCGCCTCCTGACGGCCGCCGGCTGCGAGTACGGGGATGTCGAGCGGCTCGTGCGCGCGGAGGGCGTGGACGCGGCGCTCCAGGCGCTCCTGCGAGAGGGCGTCTACGTGACGCTCGACGAGTTCAAGGGGCGGCGCCCCATCGTGCGCGGGGCCACCTCGTTCACGGCGGACCCCACGCAGTTCCGCAATCCGCTCTCCGGCTCCCACGTGGCGTTTCCCTCGGGGGGCAGCCGCGGGAAGGCCACGCCGATTCTCTTCGACTTCGCGTTCATCCGGGACCTCAGCGTCAACACGTGCGTCGTCCTGGGCGAGCTCGGCGGTGTCGGCTGGACGCGGGCCTGCTGGGACCTGCCCGGCAGCGGCGTGATGATCCGGGTGCTCGATCTCGCCAGCCAGGGCCTGCGCCTGGACCGGTGGTTCTCGTACGTCGACCCCGCCCTGCCGGGCCTCCCGCGGCGCTATCGCTGGAGCTTCCGGACGATGTGCTGGGGGAGCCGGCTGGCGGGCCGCCCGATCCCGCACCCCGTCCACGTGGCGCCCGACGATCCCTTGCCCATCGCGCGGTGGATGACCTCCGTGCTGCGGGCCGGCGGCACGCCGCATCTGCTCACCTACGCCACCTCGGCGGTGCGCCTGTCGCAGGCCGCGCTCGCGGCCGGCCTCGACCTCCGCGGCGCGCGCATCTGGGTGGGCGGCGAGCCGCTCACCCCGGCCCGGGCGGCCAGCATCCGCCAGTCCGGCGCCGTCCCGTGGACGCGGTACGCCACGATGGAGTCGGGCGCCATCGCCGCCGGCTGCCTCGATCCGGAGGCCTCGGACGACGTCCACGTGTACGAGGACCTGCACGCCGTGATCCAGCCGGGGCCGGCGGGGCCCGGGGGCACCTTCCCGCCGGACGCGCTGCTGGTCTCCGCGATCCGTCCGACCGCGCCCCTGGTGCTGATCAACGCCTCCACGGGCGACCGGGCCGTCCGCTCGCAGCGGAGGTGCGGCTGTCCCCTGGAGCGGCGGGGCTGGACGACGCACCTCCGCACCGTCCGCAGCTTCGAGAAGCTCACCGCCGGGGGCATGACGTTCCTGGACGCCCACGTGGTCCAGGTGCTCGAGGAGACGCTGCCGGCGCGGTTCGGCGGCGGCCCGACGGACTATCAGCTCCTGGACGACGAGACGGCCGACGGGCACCCGCGGCTCCGGCTGCTCGTCCACCCCCGGCTTCCCGGCATCGATCCGGAGGGCGTCGCCCGCGTCTTCCTCGAGTCGCTCGGCGCCGGCTCCGCGCCCGAGCGGATGATGGAGCGCGTCTGGCAGGATTCCGCCTTCGTCACCGTGGAGCGGTCGGTCCCGCGGGTGACGGCGGCCGGCAAGATCCAGCACGTGCACGTGGAGCGGGACGGGGCGCGCCACCGGGCGGGGCGCGCCTGAGCGATCCCTAGCCGCGCGACGCCTGTACTATCCCGCTGCCCGGCGACGGCGGGCCAACGGTGCGCGCTCGCCGAACTGCCGCAGGCGAACCGACTGGCCGTCCGGGAACTTCGCGCAGATCTCCAGCCGGCCGCCCATCGCTTCGATGGTGTGCCGCAGCGAGCTGACGTACATGTCGGCGCGCCGCTCGAGCTTCGAGATCGCCGCCTGGTTCACGCCGAGCAGGGCCGCCAGATGGGTCTGCGTCAGATGGCGGGCCTCCCTCAACTCGTCGAGCCCCATCGTCGCGATGAGGTCCTGGGCCTTCGCCGTTGCGCGCGCGCGCGCGCCCGGCGACATCTTCGCCTGGAGCTCCCGGTAGTTTCGTGCCATGTCAGATCAACCCCTCTCGCTTCAGCACTGCGAGGTGTTCGTCGTACAGCCGATCCGCGGCCGGGACCATGCGCTCGTACCATCGGTCATCGCCCGTCTTGTCGCCGCCGAGCAGCAGAATCGCCGCCCGCCGCGGATCGAACGCATAGAGGAGCCGATATGGCCGCCCCGCGTGCTGAATCCGTAGTTCCTTCATGTTGGGATGCCTCGAGCCGTTCACCGTGTCGGCGTGGGGACGCCCGAGCGCTGGTCCGAATTGCTGAAGCAACTGCACCCGAGCGTCAATGTCCACCTGCTCAGGCTCGCTCAAGGCGTCCCACCAGGCGCCGAACTCATCCGTGAATTCGACCGCCCATTCCACATCTGGAATATGCCTTAGAAGGAATGCCCCTGTCAAGCGGGGAAAAGGAACGACCAAAACAGAGGCGCTGCCACTTTGGCTCCGCAGCAGCGGTCTCTCGAGGGCGCCCGACCCCGGGCGGTTCGGTGGTAGGCGAAGGCGCGCCTCAGGAGCCCTCAGCGCGCCCGCCCTATCCGATCGCCATCCCAGCCCCTTGCAGCGCCGGGCGCGCCGCGAACCGCATTCGCCTGAGCAGGCGCTCCGTCACCGGCTTCACGTCCGGGTGCACGCCGCCGTGCCGGTCCGCGGCCGCCTGCCAGGCCGCGGCGCGCCGCGCGCGGAGGGCGTCATCGGCGAGCTCCTTGCAGTCGAGGCGGTCCTCGTTCAGGTCGACGACGATCGTGTCGCCGTTCTCGACGAGCGCGATCGGGCCGCCGAGGTACGCTTCCGGCGCGACGTGGCCGATCACGAGGCCGACGGACCCGCCGGAGAAGCGCGCGTCGGTCATGAGCGCGATCGTGATCTTCTTCCGGCGGCAGAGCGCGGTGATGCGCGAGGTGGGATCGAGGAGCTCCGGCATGCCGGGCGCGCCGCGCGGGCCCTCGTAGCGGATGACGACCATGTCGTGGTCCGCGAACGCGTCCGGCGTCGTCTCCAGCGCGGCGATGAGCGCCCGCTCGCTGTCGAAGACGCGCGCCCGGCCGGTGAAGACGCCGTCCTTGATGCCCCCCTCCACGCCCGCGACCTTGAGGATCGCGCCGCCCTCGGGCGCGAGGTTGCCGCGCAGGAGGCGCAGGCCGCCCGTCTTCTTGAACGGCCGCGCGACGGAATGGATGACCTCGTGATCCGGCCCCGGCGGATCGAGGCGCGTCACCTGCTCGGCGAGCGTCTCGCCCGTGCACGTGAGGCCGCGGCCGTCGACGAATCCGGCGTCGAGGAGCTGCTTGACGATCGCCTGGAGGCCGCCCTTCGCGTCGATGTCCACCATCGAGTAGACGCCGAACGGCCGCGCGTTGATGAGGACGGGCACGCGCTGCGACAGCGCGTTGAACTCCTTCTGGCTGATCACGTCCTTCCAGAGATCGATGCCGGCCGCGCGCGCGATCTCGACGCCGTGGAGGGCGACGTTCGTCGAGCCGCCCATGGCGATGGCGACCGTGAGGGCGTTCCGCAGCGACGCGGGGGTCACGATGTCGCGGGGCTTGATCCCCTTCCGGGTCAGCGTGACGAGGCAGTCGACGAGCTGCCCGGGAAACTCGCGGAGACGGCGCGGGTCGTCGGACGGCGGCGCGACCATGTCGAGCGGCTCCATGCCGAGCACGGCGATGAACGACTGCATGGTGTTGTAGGTGAACATGCCCCCGCAGCTGCCCCATCCGGGGCAGGCGTGGAGCGCCATGCGCGTGCGCGCCGCGGGATCGGGATCGCCCGCCGTCTGGAACGCCGTGACCAGGTCGATGCGCTCGCCGCTCTCAGGGTCGGCGCCGGGCCTGATCGAGCCGTCGGAGAAGAACACCGCCGGCTCGTCGTGCTCGAGGACGGCCGCGAGCGTGCCGACCGGCGGCTTGTCGCACGCGACGACGGCGACGAGGCCCTTCACCTCGTTCGCGTGCAGGTGGGCGTCGATCGAGTCGTTCGCGAGCTCGCGGCCGATCAGGGAGTACCGCATGCGGTCGGTGCCGTTCAGCTGCCCGTCGGAGACGCCGAGGGTGTAGGCGGGCGGGATCAGGCGGACCGGCAGGTCGTCGCGGCCGATCCGCGCGGCGAGCGCCGCCTGGATCGCGTCGACCTTTCCGGTGACGCCGAGGTAGCACTGGCTGTCACCGAGATTCCCCGTGACGGCCCAGACCGGCTGGTGGATCTTGAGCGGATCCTGTCCGAGAAAGCGCGCGGTGCCGACGCGCTGCACGTCGCGTCCCGGGTTCGCCGAGACGAAGCGGTCCTGCCCGGCGCCGGTCCTGGTCGATGACGCCATCGGAACCTCCTCCGAATGCGAGACGCGCCCGTGGTGTAGCCTGCCGGGCTCCGATGATTCGGACCGTGCCCTCACGGTCCGTCTGAGTCGCAGCGCGATAGTCCCGTGGGGGCGCGGCCTAGTCAAGGGGCAGAATCCCGATGGGCCGTGTCGCACCATCGCTCGTGATGCTGTTCCTCGGCCATGGGCGTCCTGGCGCGCCTCACCGCCTCGGCGGCCCGTCGACGCCGGCCCCGGTTCGACGTGGGCGGAGCGCCCGAGGGTGCCGACCGCCTATCGCACGGGGCCCACCGAGAACTCCAGCCGCGCGGAGGCCGCGGTCAGGACCGTGGGCTCGGGCGCCGCCGCCCACGTGGTCGCGATGTCGCGTCCGAGGGCCTCGAGGAGCGCCGGCACGTCGGCCGCCGCCGTCGCGTGCAGCCCCTCGCTGACGATGAGGACCTGGCGCGTGTCGGGCCGCACCGTGGAACGCTGGCTCTGGCGAAACGTCCAGCGGCGCGCATGGGCGTGGTCGGCCGCGTCCGCAAAGATCACCTCCCCCGCTTCGGGCGACTCGAGCTCCCCGCGAGCGCCGACGTGCTGCTCCACGCCCGTCGCATGACGCACTTCCAGATATCCGGCGATCCGGGCGACGTCGAACACCGCCACCGGCAGCGCGAAGGCCACCGACACCGCGTTGCACAGATCCACCAGGGGATGGAGGCGAGGCATCTCGCCCTCGCGCCGGAGACGGCGGAGAAGCGCCTCGGCCGCCGAGCGATACTGGGTCGGCTTGAGCCCCATCCGGGCGTAGGCGCGCCGCCACGCGGCGACCTCCGGCAGCTCCGATTCCGGGCCCTGGCGCAAGCGCTCCCGGGCGCGTTCGTGCCACGGCTCCAGCAAGGCGCCCACGTTGACGTCCGGCCGGATGTCCGGGACGACCAGCACACCGGGCACGAGCGCCGGGAACTCCCGCCAGACCGCCGCGGAATGGGCGAAGTGGAGCGTTGCCGGCGCTCGCGCCTCCGGCTCGAGGCGCCCGCTCACGGTTGCACGGGCGTCCCGGCGCCGCCGAGGCCGATGTAGACGCGCCGGTTGTGCGGGCCGCCGCACGCCTGACGGTCGAGCCCCGCGATCTCGACCACGCGCACGAGACCGTCGGCATCCGGGGGCGGCGCCACCGACCGGTTGCGGATCACGCCGGGCTCGGCGGCCGCGTCGCCGGCCGGAACGTACGCGTAGCGCACCGGAAGGTCCTGACGAATCACGTCGTTGATCGCCGCCTCCAGCGAGCTCCGGAGCCGGTCGTTCTTGGCCTCGGGGAGATCGAAATCCATGCGCGCGGTGCCGTCCGCGTTCAGCTGCGCGCCGGTGACGAGCGCTCCGTGGAACTCCAGGAAGACGAGGGCGTTGAGGACATGCGTGCCCGTGTGAAGCTGGGTCATCAGCTCGCGAAACCGAGGGTCGACGGCCGCCTCCACGGGGCCAGCCATCTCCACGGGGTCCGCGAGGACGTGCCAGAGCTGCCCGGCGTGCCGGCGCGGCGGCGACGAGCGGAGCGGCGACCTCCCGGCGGCCGGACGAGATGTCCCGCGCGTCGTTTCCGGAGGGCGCCGTGACCGTGGCGCCGCTCGTGCTCGGACGTAGGCGACTACCGGTGGCGGAGTCTCCGGAGTCGCCAGGCGCCGAGGCCCACGAGACCGGAGGTGAGGAGCAGGACAGTCGCCGGCTCCGGCACCTGGGTAAAGGTCTCTTGAAAGGACGCGAATCCGACTCCGCTCTGGACGCAACGGGGGCGAAAAGGGTCCTGCTCCTGGGTGCAATGCGAGTGCGAGGGAGAGGACGAGCTGAGTGGATCACCATCAGGCTCGACACTGGCGAAACGAAACTCTCCAGGTCCGTTCCCCAGGCGGGGTCGCCCAGGGACGCGCTCCCGCTGCTGGAGGACGCCGGAGATATCCAGTCGCAGGCTCTGTCGTGGTGAGGGGACCACCGACAGTGAGCCGAAGTCCGTCAATGCCCCAGCGGCCCGACGACCTCCACTTATAGGTGAGACTCCAGGGTCAGCAAAGCGTCGTCGCAACCGACAATCGGAAGGCAACCGGCCTGGGCTTCAAACACATCGGCACGGGAGCGCAGTGAAGAGCAGCCCATGTTCCCCGCCAACCGTGATGCCCTGAACATCGAACCGTTCGGAAGCAACGCGTCACCAGGGTCAACGTCGGCGGGCGAAATAGTGGGGAACACCGGTGAAGGGAAAGGAGATGATGTGAAGCCGGAGAACTCCTGTCGCCCTCACTGATCACTCCAAAAGGGCCAGAATTCTGCAGATGACCAGTGTGACGGCCTCCGACCTTGCCGCGAGAAGGGCGAGAGCGAGGCCAACCGAGATCGCGGTCAGCTTTCGTCGCATCGGCGGTTCCTTTCTCCAGCAGGTGGCATTGACGATCGAAACCACGGGCTCGACGTCAGCGCCGCGAGGGCTTTCAGCATGTGCACACTCCGTTGCCGTGAGCCCATCGACTCCCGTGCCGAGCCCGCGATGCAAGCCCGCGCATGGCCCGACGGTCGCCCCCGGACGTTAGAAGCACTTCCAATGCCAGCCCGGAGAGGTGCGGGGGCGCAGACTTGCCAGGCGCTCCTGTGAACGGGAGGTCAGGGACTGTGCAGACCATTGCGAGGAGCCTGTGACCGCGCGGTCACAGGGAGGGCCGAGGCGCGAGAGGCCAAGCCGGCGCCGCCAGCCGCCCATGCCGACCCGATACTTGCGGCGTGCCGAGCAGGCCGGCCCGGGGCGCGCGGCGCTCGCGATCCGCCGGCCGCTCGTGTCGCGTCACGTCTCGGATGGGCGGAGCCCGCTAGGCCGTCACCGGCACGTGCGCCCGGAGGAACCGCCGCGCGTGCTCCACGACCTCGTCGATGTGCTCCTGGGAGTCCTTCCAGGGATAGATGGTCACCTCGGCGCGCGGCGCGAGGCTCGCGACCTCCATCGCGACCTTGTACGGGTGCGCGGGCACGTCGTCGGGCGCGATCAGGAGCGGGGTCCGGATCGAGCGCACGAAGTCGCGCGACACGGTGAACACGAAGTCGGCGCGGTTCGTGTACATGCTCGTCAGGAAGGCGTGGACCATGGCCATCGTGACGTCGGGACGGCGCTTGCACAGCTCGGGTCCCCAGCCCGTGATGTTGTTCCGGTAGAAGAGATCCGGGAGCTCGGGCCGGAAGCCGCTCGGCTGCATCATCGCCGCCGCGACGACGCGGTCGGGCGCCCGGCGGATGAGGTTGTGGATCATGGGCCCGCCGATGCAGAAGCCCATGACCAGGAACTCCCGGATGCCGAGGTGGTCCATCAGCCGGAGCTGGTCGTCGGTGTAGGCGTCCCACGGCCGGTCGATCTCGAGCGGCCCGCTGGACTGCCCGGGATTGGCGTTGCGCAGGTCGGCCGTGATGCAGCGGAAGTCGCCCCGGTACCGCGCCATCGGGTCGAAGGGCGACGCGGTCTGCCAGGACGCGAGCGCCGAGTTGAGCCCGCCGCCCGGGATGAGGAGGAGCGGGAAGCCGGCGCCGACCTCCTCGTAGTGGATGCGGACGGGACCTCGCTCGTCGAACGGCATGGCGCGATCTCCTTCCTCGAGGGTTGTCCGCTACTCTACCGCGCCGCCGCAGGGCCGTGCACCGGAGCGTCGCGTGTCCTGATCTCCTTCCAGGGATTGCCACTCTGCCGTGCGGCCGCGGGGCACCGGGCGGTGCGCTTGGGGACGTCAGCCCGTGCGCGGCGGCAGTGAGCGGCCGACCAGCGCGCGCTCCCGGACCGGCAGCTCGAGGGTGACCGAGGCGGGCGGCCGGTCCGCCGCGCCGGTGCAGGGCTGGTAGCGGACGGTCGCCCGCACGACCTGGTCGCCGGCCCCCGGCGGCGCCGTGAACGTCAGCGACGTCGCGGCGCGCACCGTGCCCGCGTGGACGGCGGACGGGGCCACGCGCCCGCCGACCGGAAGGCGGCGGGGTTGCGGCCAGGTCGCCGGCTCGACCTCGAGGCCGGCGAGCGGGGCGACGGCCAGGGCAAGGCCGACGGCGCCCTCGGGCGGCGGGGCCGCGTACACGTGGAGGCCCGCCGGGACCTCGAGCTCGACGGTCAGCCGGAGCCGCTGGAAGAAGGCGTAGTCGGGCGCGTCGAGCCAGGCCTGGACCCGGACGCCCTCCGCCTCCGCCGTCGCCGTGCCCGGCGACGGCTCGACGGCGTCCAGCATGTGCGCGAGCAGGCCGCTCCCGGTATCGCGCTGCCGGTAGCTCACGTGGAAGCGCTTCCGGACGACGACGCCCTGCGCGTCGAGGAGGAAGACGCCGGGGTAGGGCACCCCCAGGTGCCGGGGATTCGCCGCGATGCCGTACGCCGCGTGGTCGTCCTGGACCCGCTCGTTGAGCAGGCCGAGCGCGCGGATGACGCGGCTCCCCTCGTCGGACAGGAGCGGGTACCCGATGCTGTGCTCCGCGGCGAAGGCCCGGAGCACCGCGGGCGCGTCGTAGCTGATCGCGAACACGGCCACGTCCTGCTCGGCCAGGCGGGACAGGACTCGCTGCAGCTCGACGAGCTGCGTCTTGCAGAAGGGTCACCAGTCCGCGCTGCGATGAAAGACGACGAGCGCCCGGCGCCCCCCGCGTCGCTCGTGGAGGTCGACGGTCGCGCCGGACTGGTCCGGCAGGCGGACGTCGGGGAACCGCTCGCCCTCGCGCGGGCCGATGATCGCGAAGTCTCTAGGCGGGAGCGTCATGGCGATCTCCGATGCTGACGGTCCCCGCGTCGAGCGGGCTGACTCGCTCGGCGCCGGAGACGCGGGAGGTGATCCGCGGGGCGGCGCGTCGGTCGACCAGGACAAGGTCCGCGCCTGGACACTCCAGACTATCCGGCGGGCGCGCCACCCCTCGAGGCCGGCGTGGAGTACGGGTGGGAGCTCGAGGCCACCGGATATCCGTCCCAGCACGCGCGCTTCCAGGTCCTCTCGACGGCGGATGCAGAGCGCATCCGGGCCGCGGTCTTCAGGGTCGGTGGTAGGCGGAGCAGGATTCGAACCTGCGACATCAGCCTTGTAAGGGCTCCGCCCAAGCCAGGAATTACAGAGAGTTCCGCGTCGGTTGCCATGCTGGGTTCCCAATCACCGGACCGCCGATGGCTTCCGCCGCGCGCCGGGAGCGTCTCGTCCGTCACCGCCGCGTCAAGGCCCAACAGTGGGGGCCCCGCCGGCAGCCGTTCGCGATTCCGCCACACATTTCAAGGTCCTGCCGGAGCGCTGGCTCTCGTGTTTTGGATCGGGGTCTACGCGCTCGTGCGGGGGACGACCTTGCTCGTGCTCGCATTTCGGCTGCGTCGCCACCACCGCCATCGCCCTAGTCCGCCGGGGGGCATGGGGGAGCCAGTAACGGTCACTTGAGACGTAGTTTCGATTCGGCGATGCGATGCCTAGCTAGGAAGTCTCAGGCGTGCGCGAAGGCGAAGGGCTTGACCTTGATCGTCCCTTCCCTCGCGCGGGCCTCTACGATATCGAAGCTGGTCTGCATTCGCATGAGCGTGTCCATCTTCACGCCAAAGGCCTTCTCAACGCGCAGGGCCATGTCGGGGGAAAGGTCGGCACGGCCATTCAGGAGCGCGGACAGGGCCGCACGGGTGACGCCAAGCGCCTCTGCGGCCGTGGTCACACTGATCTCGTTAGGCCCTAGAATCTCCATCCTGATGAACTGCCCCGGATGGGCCGGACGCGCCATATGAATCATTGCTTGCCTCCTAGTGGTAATCCTCAAAGTCTAGGTCGACAACCTCACCTTCCGTCTCGTCGACCGAGAACGTGATGCGCCAGTTTCCGGTGACGGCCAAGCTCCATGTTCCCTTGCGGTCCCCGGTGAGCTGGTGCGCTTTCCAGTGCCGCAAACTGCGGACCTCCTGGATGTCTTCCATCTCGAGAAGGAACGTCACCATGTTCCGCACCTTTTCGACAGTGGCCGGTGGCAATCCCGAAGGGTTGTCGCGCACGATAAAGCGCCTCAATCCTTTGTGGATCACGTTCCGGATCTTCATTACGGAATGCTAGCCGAACGTGCGTATCGTGTCAAGCTACACTTTACAGTAGCAGTTCAGTCATACATGTCGCATGCTTACACTTCTGTGCTGTCAACGTGCACGGCTTTCTCGGAGGCCGGCTTCTAGACTAGGTACTCCTGTGAGATGGCGGCGGATCATGGGACCGACGGCCATGAGGAGGGGCCCGCCACGGATTCCCGCGTGGCCCTCGTCGTGCGGCAGATGCCCGGGGTGCGTCTCTACGGTGCTGGTGCGGCCAGCCCTCGTGTCCCGGTTAGCCCCTGGGTTCCCCCGAGCAGCGTGCTGCCATCTTGATTGCCATTCGACGGCGAAAACGGGGAAGAAAGGGGGCAAACGAAGGTATCCGCCGAGGTCGGCAAGCCAAGGCCGAATCGCGTGAAATCCTCGGAAGATCGGTGGTAGGCGGAGCAGGATTCGAACCTGCGACATCAGCCTTGTAAGGGCTGCCATGAAGCCTTCAGAATCGGGTACTTCGCTGATCATTGCCACGCGTCATTGCCACCCGGGTTCGGCACCGGGAGCTTGACCCTGGCCCTGGCGGCGGCGGGCGTGGCGGCTGCGGTGGGGGTCGACCCATCGAGGCCGTACGTCGAGTTCGCGCGCACGCGCACGGCCAGCCCCGTGGTTCGCTTCGACGTGGGCGACGGGACAGCGCTCCCCTACGGGGAAGGTCAGTTCGACCGGAGTGTATCGATGCTGGTGCTGGACGTGGTCATGGATGCCGCGCCCATCGTGGCCGAGATGCGGCGGGTGACGCGCCCGGGCGGCGTCGTGGCGGGACTGGTGAACGACTTTCGCTGCCGCGCGCTTGACTCGGCCCGCGCCGAGCGAGCACCATCGGCGAAAGGCCCGGCCCGCACTCGCTTCATCCGCCGGTCCCCTGGGAGGCCCGACTGAGAAAGGGCCATTATGTCGCCTACCCCCCGGGGACGCAGAGACAAGGCGCGTGATCCCACCTTCATGAATCGACGAACATCGCCTCTGCGCGCGCTTGCCAGTATGGCATGTCCAGCGCCCGGTACTCCGCAAGCGCGCGGGCACCCTCTGCGTGTGCGCGCGCGTGATCACCAGCGCGTTGATACGCCTCGCCGAGGCCGAGGCGACAATGGGCGAGCAGCGGCCGCATCTCCCGCTCGCTGCCCAGCACCATCGCCTCCCGGAAGTGCGTCTCGACCGCGGTGAGGTCGAGCCGGCCCCGCCGTGCGGTGACCTCCCCCAGCAGGCGCAGCGCCCAGGCCTCCCAGCCGCCCTGGCCGTAGCGGCGCGCGAGCGCGAGCGCCTCCACGGCGCACCGCCCGGCGGCCTCGACGTCGCCGGCCAGCAGGTGGACGCTGCCGAGAAGGCCAAGGACCAGAGCGTGGCTGTAGGCGAACCCGATCGCTTCGCCGTGGCTCGCTGCGCCCTGGAGCAGCGTCAGCCCCTCGGCGATGCGCCCCGAGCGTGCATACGCCTCGCCGAGCGAGGACGCCGTGCGCGAGAAGTAGAGGGCGAGGTCGCCGCTCGTCTGACAGAGTGGCAGCGCCTGTTCGAGGATGTCGATGCCGCGCTCCAGCGCGCCCTCGACGACGTACAGACGACCCAGGCCGAGCAGCGCCCAGACGTGAAGATGGGGGCCGAGCTCGGCCCGGGCAATGCGTACGGCTTCCTCGCCGAGAAGGGCCCCGTCCCGGAACTCTCCGACCTCGGCCATCGCCAGCACGATCCACACGCGTGAGAAGGCCACGTTCTGGGGCACGAAGCTCCCCTGCGGAAGCTCCGGGCCGCCGGTGAGGACGATGTCCTCGTTCCGCCGAGCGACCTCGATCGCACGGCGATACTGCCCGAGACCATAGAGCGTGCGGGCGACGACCACGACGGACCCCTTCAGCGTTCGCGGATCCTGTTCCTCCGCGGCGATGGCCAGGGCCTGCTCCCCCTTGGCGAGCGCGGCCGCGAGGTCGCCGAGCGAGCCGAGGTCGTACGTCATCCGGAAGTACACCCGGCCCAGTCGCAGCCGGTCGCCCGCCCTCAGGGCCAGGGCCTCGGCCTCCCGCAGGCGAGCGAAGCCACGCGGGATCTCACCCAGGCCCATGAGCGCCAGCTCGAGGTCGATACGTATGTCGATCGCGAGTCCTGTCTTCGCCGGCCCGTCGGCCAGATGCTCCAGCCCGCCCAGCGCGCTCTCGAAGCTGGCGACGCCCGCCCGGTTGGCGCCGCGAGTCCACGCGTCGAGGCCGGCCTTCCTCAGAAACGTCACGGCCAGCTCCCACGCCTCGGCTTCGCGGTAGTGCTGCCCGAGGGCGAGCGCGTGGGCGTCCAGCTCCCTCTCGTGCACTGCCTCGATGGCCTCGGCGACCTTCCGGTGAAGGATCTTGCGACGTGGCGGCAGGACCCGCTCGTAGGCGACCTCCCGGATGCGGTCGTGGGTGAAGTCGAAGCGCTCACCCACACCGTGCAGGACGCGGCGGCGGACGAGCTCCTCGAGGCCGGCGGCCGTGTCCTCCTCGCCGAGCCCGCCGGCCCGCTGGAGCAGCGCGAAGTCGAACTCTCGGCCGATTGTCGCGGCGACCGCGGCCAGTGTCTGGCTGCGCTCGGACAACCGCTCGAGGCGCCGGCCGATGATCTCCCGCACCCGCTCGGGGAGCGCGAGGCCGTGGCCGGGAGCGATGGCGGCGCCCTCGGCATGGGCGCGGACCGTCTCCACGGCGACGAAGGGGTTGCCCTCGCTCGCGGCCCACGCCTGCTCGCCGAGTCGCTCGTCCGCCGCCGCGGCGCCGCTCCGCGCAACCGCCCGTACGAGGGTCAGCGTGTCAGGGCGGGAGAGCGGGTGCAGTGTCAGCGTCGTCAGGCGGCCGCCACGTTGCAGATCGTCCAGCGCCTGTCGGAACGCGGGCGCGTCGGCCAGCTCGTCTTCGCGCGCTGTCGCCACCATCAGCACCGGCCGGTCCGCGAGGCGGCGCCCGATGAACGCGGCGAGCCGAGTGCTCACCTCGTCGGCCCAGTGCAAGTCCTCGAGGACGACCAGGAGCGGCTGGCGTCCGGCGAGTTGCCCGAGCAGCCGCGCCACACTCTCGAAGACCTGGTGGATGTCGATCGTCGCACCCGCGGGCGCGATACCGCCGACCTCGGGCAGCAGTCGCGCCAGGCCCGAGCGCAGGGTGGGGCCGAGACGCTCCAGCAGGTCGGCGTCCTCAGCGATGCGACCGGCGCGCAAGGCGTCGACCCACGGGCCGAACGGCAGGATCTGCTCCGACTCGTACGAGCGCCCGAGCAGTACCGTCACCCCGCGCCGGGCGGCCTCGCCCGCCAGCTCGCCCACGAGTCGGCTCTTGCCGATGCCGCCCTCGCCCAGCACCGCGACGACCTGCGCGGTGCCCGCGGCCGTCGCCGCGAGCAGGTCGCGAAGTCGCGCCAGCTCGTCTGCCCGTCCGACCAGGAGCGTCTCGGCGCCGGCCGGCGCGCGCGGCTCGGGGACGGGCTGCGCGAGCGATGCCTCGGCGATCGCGACGCGATGCGACGGCCGTTCGCGAAGAATCTCCTGGTAGAGCGCCTTCGTCTCCGCCTCTGGCTCGATGCCGAGCTCGCGCCCGAGCACGCTGACGCACTGCTGATACTGCCGCAGCGCCGTCCCCCGCCGCCCGAGGTCGGCGTACAGCCGCATGAGCGTGCGGTGCACGACCTCTTGCAGCGGATCGAGCGTGAGCAGCCGCAACGCGGTGCCGACGGCCACCTGGGAAACGCCCGCCTTCCGGTGGTGCGCGAGTAGCTTCGCCAACCCCTCCAGCGCCAGCTCCCGCAGCCGCTCGCGCTCGCCGAGCAGCCACTCCTCGAACGGCGCTTCGGCCAGGACCAGCCCCGCGAGCAGGTCCCCCTGATAGAGCGCCGCCGCTTGCTCCAGCGACTCGGGCGTGCCGTCGGCCACTGCCCGCTCGAATGCTGCGACGTCCGCCTCCACCGCGGCGGGGGCCAGGGCCAGGGCCTCCCCCTCCTGCCGCAGCACCGCGCCCTCCGCCCCACCCAGCGCCTTGCGGACGACGAACAGGGTCTGGCGCAGGCTCGCCCGGGCGGACTCCTCGCGGATCCCACCCCACAGCAGGGCGGCCAGCTTGTCGCGGGGATGCGCGCGGCCCAGCGGCAGGGCCAGGAAGGCGAGCAACGCCTGTGCTTTGCGGCCCGGCAACGGCATGACCTCGCCCGTCCGTAGCCGGGCGTGGAAGCCACCGAGCAGGGTCAAGCGCAACTGCGTCATGGCGCCTCCGGGATCCCCACCCTATCACTTCCCACCTTGACGCGAGATTTGACGCTGCCGGTGACGGGCGGCAAACGCCCGCTCCCGTACAACGGGCGTGTGGGAAGTGAACCGGACGAGGTCAGGACGTTCGTGGTGCGGATCTCTGGCGCGGGCGCCGAGATCCGCGGAGTGGTCGAACGGGTCAGGAGCGGCCGCAAGGCGCCGGTCCGTGGCTTCGAGGACATCGGCCGCGTGATCGCGGCGATGGTGTCCGGAAAGGAGAGCGCCATGACGTTCAAGGGCAAGCACGCGCTGGTCACGGGAGGGTCGCGGGGCATTGGCCGGGGGATCGCGCTCAAGCTGGCGGAGAGCGGGGCCCGGGTGGCCGTCCACTACTACGTCAACGAATCAGCGGCCACCGAGACGCTCGATCGGGTGCGCAAGCACGGCGCCGACGGCGTCCTGGTGCAGGCCGACGTCTCGAAGGCGGAGGACGTGCGCCGGATGTTCGCGGAGGTGCGGAAGGCGTTCGGCACGCTCGACGTCTTCGTGGCCAACGCGCGGCCGGAGCTCGCGAAGTTCTACCAGAAGCCGATGGAGATCACGCTCGAGGCCTGGGACCAGGCGATGGACTCCCAGGGTAAGGCCTTCCTCGTGGGCGTGCAGCAGGCCGTCCCCCTGATGGGCGCCGGCGGCCGCATCGTGGCGATCACCTACGCGCCGGGCGCTCAGAAGGGCACGTGGCAGCCGTGGGTCGCGATGGGCGCCGGCAAGGCGGCGATGGAGTCGCTCGTGCGCTACTTCGCCGTGGCGCTCGCGCCGCGCGGGATCACCGTCAACTCCGTGAGCCCGGGGCTCACCGACGACAGCGTGCTCAACGGGCTGCCCGACCCCGTCGTGCAGACCGCCCGCGCGTGGCACCAGAGCGGCTGGACGCCGATGGGCCGCATGGGCACGCCCGCCGACATCGGCAACGCCGTGGCGCTGCTCTGCTCGCCCGACGCCGGCTGGATCACGGGCCAGCTCCTCTACGCCGACGGCGGCGCCTCGCTGGTGGACACGCTGATGCCGCTGGAGATCCAACGCGGCTGAGCGCGACGGCCCAGACCCGAAAAAAGGAGAGAGCAATGAAGAAGAAGGCTGGTCAGAAGGGCACGGCGAGGACCGGTCGGAAGCGGTCCATGAAGGACCTGCCCGCGCAGTCGAAGGGCGGCGCGGCGGCAAGGGCGGCCAGACACCCTCGGGGCAAGGGAGCGGGAACCCGATCCCGACCGAATCGATCCGCTCACGCCTACGGTAAGAACGCCGATGTCTTGACCCACTCACTTCCACGAAGACCCATGAAGAGAGGTGCAATCGTGAAGGCATTGATCATGCTGTTGCTGGCCGTCGCCATGACGGGATGGCTCGGCGTGCCGGACGGGAACGCGCAGCCCATCCTGTACATCGCCGCATCCGAGGAGCTCCTCGAGCCGTCTTGCCAGAATTGCTTCTTCCCCGGGCCAAGCAGCCTCCATCGCGTCAATCCCCGGACCGGCCGCACCGCGCCCGTCGGCGACATCGGCTTCGACGCCGTCGGCGGGATGGCCTTCCACCCGCTGACCGGCGTCCTCTATGCGGTAGGGCAACGGGCGGGCACCGCCGGATTCTTCATACCCGGAACCCACGTCCTCATCACGATCGATCCGGCAACCGGCGTCGGCACCGAGATCGGCCCCTTCACCGGGCCGATGACCTGTCCAACGTGCGGCGTCGAAGACTTGGCCTTCCGTCCCAACGGTGTCCTCTACGGGATGGTCAACGGCACCCTGGTCACGGTCAACCTCGAGACCGGCGCAAGCACGTTCATCGCGTTCCCGTGCTGCTTCGATCCCTCGGTTCTCACCAACATCGATTCCCTGACGTTCTCCGCCGACGGCAGCGTGCTGTTCAGCCGGGTGTTCGAAAGCAACTTCATGACCTTCGACCCGGAGAACGGCGAGATCTTCAACGGATTGCGAGGGATCGCGATAGAAACCACGACGATCGGGAGCACGACCTTTGAGGGCTTCGACCTCTCCCGGCTCGATGCGCTCGACACCGAACCTGGGACCGGGCGGCTCTGGGGCGTGACCACAATCAGGAACACGAACTGCACAAGCACCTGCCTGGTGACGATCGAGCCGGCCCCCGATCCCATGCCGGGGAACTACGTGGGGACGCGAGGCCCGACCATCCTGGATGCCTCCGGCTCCAGCGGGCAACTCGGATTCGTGCTGGCACTCGCGTGGTCGCCGGGTGCCGCCAACACGCCCATCGGGGCCCCCGTGGTGGTCCAGGTCGCGCCGGCGACGTTGACGTTCGAGATGGTCACCCAAGCC
Source organism: uncultured Candidatus Rokubacteria bacterium (assembly GCA_963812945.1). Classification (GTDB taxonomy): domain Bacteria; phylum Methylomirabilota; class Methylomirabilia; order Rokubacteriales; family DASRDR01; genus DASRDR01. The sequence goes on from CAWEXD010000008.1 coordinate 3,987,186, forward strand.
GGCACGACGACCGTGACGACGAGCGACACCGGTCCACCGCTCCCGTCCGGCTTCAGCCTCGGCAGCCCCTCGACCTATTTCGAGGTCTCCACGACGGCGGTGTTCTCCGGCTTCGTGGACGTCTGCATCGACTACACCGGCATCGCGTTCGACAACGGGGCCAGCCCCCGGCTCCTGCATTTCGACGGTACCGGCTTCGCCGACGTGACGACGTCGCTCGACACCACGACCCACGTGATCTGCGGCCGCAGCGCCACGCTGTCACCGTTCGTCGTCGTCGAGCGCGCGCAGAGCGTGGCCGAGATGATCGTGGACCTGATCGAGTCGGTGGCACGGCTCACGCTGGCGCCGTCACAGGAGCAACGCCTGGTGGCGGCGCTCGAGACGGCGCTGCTTCAGCCTCGGAACACACGACTGGTCTGCGCGAGTCTCCAGGGCTTCATCCGACTCGTGCAGATCGGCACCGCCCTGGGTCGCCTGCCGGCACCGAGGGCGGCTCAGCTGATCGAGGACGCGAGGGCCATCCGCACCGCGCTGAACTGCTGACCCGCGAGGCGGACCAGCGGCCTACCGCCGCGGGCGTCGTGCCGTCCGGCACCCGCGGCGGGCCGCCCCTCGACGCCCTCAGGAGCGCATGCTCATCTCGCGGTACATCGCGCTCGCCAGCGATCCGCGTCGGCTGACTTTTCCGCCGGGACCAGCGGGTCGAACCACTAGTCCTCGCCGTCGGGCTTGAGGCCCAGGGCGCGGAGCTTCTTGCGGTGCGTGTTCCGGTTGATCCCGAGGAGGTGATCAGGTTCTCCACGTGCGAGACGCTGGGCGCCGCCCAGGCTGCCCGCTCGGCGGGCATCCATCTCCGCGCTCCGCTTCAGCGCGTCCTCGATCTTGAGCTTGACATCCGTCGGCGTCACGCGCGGCTTGATCGTGATGATGTCGAACAGAGCCGGGCGAGTCAGTCCGAAACCTCAGAAAGTCTTCAGGGGTCGGTGGTAGGCGGAGCAGGATTCGAACCTGCGACATCAGCCTTGTAAGGGCTGCGCTCTGACCGCTGAGCTATCCGCCCGTGCCTGGCAGATTAGGGACTTCCCCGCGGGTTTTCAACCGTGAGCATGGCGCGAGCCTGGACTGCGCCTGCGTCGTGCCCGTCGGGAAATGAGAATGCCCTTCAGGACCGGGGCGGCGAGATCTCGGTCAGGAACTGCCGCGGGGTCATGACGCGCAGTGGCAGCGCGTCCGGGTCTTCCATCCAGCGGCCGAAGTCGCGTCGGTCCCCCGTCACGAAGTGGGTCGCGCGAGCTGCCAGGGCGGCGGCGAGAACGGGGCGATCCTTCGCGGCAAGATCCGGCGGCGTTAGCCGGTCCACCACCGCCGACGCGGGTTCCCGGACGAGGATCACCGTCGTCAGCCAGCGGTCCAGCGCCTCGACGGCGGCCGGCCGCTTGACCGCGAGGTTCCGGCGGGCCTCGATCACGGCCAGGGGCGAGCTCAGCACCTCGAGGCGGCCGGCGGCGCCGAGCTCCAGCAACAGGGCCGAGAGGCCGCCGGGACTATAGGCGGCCGTGAAGAGCACGTTGGCGTCAACGAAAACCCGTAGCGAGGTCGGAGGCGCGAGCGCCAATCAGCCGGGCGGGAGGCCCCATCGCCGCCGGAGGGTGCGTTGCTCGCGTCCGGAGAGGCGATCCGCCTTGACCCAGCCCTCGACCTGGGCATCCGTATACGTCTCGATGGGCGTGACAGCCGCGGGATCCAGCACGATCCGTCCATCCTCCTCGCGCAGGAGGAGCACGGACCCCCCCACCAGCCGAAGCCTGTCCCGGACTGCCTTCGGCAGCGTGATCTGCCCGCGTCCGGTCAGGATCAGCGGGGTGCTGACCGCCTGAGCGCGTCGTGCCATCGCCCAGAGCTTAGCAGTATTTCCGCTTTTCCGCAATGCGGAGGCGCGCTGGGACGGCGGCTCCCCGCGAGGGAGCGGGCTGGCGCGAGCCCGCTCAGCCGCCCGCGCCGAACAGGGAGAGCTCGGGGTCCTTCCCCCAGATCTGCTCCAGGCGCTGGTCGCGGCCGCAGCCCCCCCGGTAGTACCGGTAGCGGATGGGGTTCTTCTTGTAATAGTCCTGGTGATACTCCTCCGCGACGTAGAACGGCGCGGCCGGCTGCACCTCGGTCACGACGGGCCGCCGGAGGCGCTGGGCGACCGCCTGCTTCGACTGCTCGGCGAGGCGGCGCTGGGCGTCGTCGTGGTAGAAGATCGCCGCGCGGTACTGGCTCCCCACGTCGCAGAACTGCCGGTCCGCCGCGCTCGGGTCGATGTTGCGCCAGAAGACCTCGAGGAGCCGCGCGTAGGTGACCTTGCGCGGATCGTAGACGATCTCCACCGCCTCGGTGTGGCCGGTCGTGCCGGCCGACACCTCCTCGTAGGTGGGGTTCGCCTTCCGCCCGCCCGTGTAGCCGGACGTCGTGGAGATCACCCCGTCCAGCTTGTCGAACGGGGGCTCCATGCACCAGAAGCAGCCGCCCGCGAACGTCGCCTTCGCCCGCTCCTGGGCGGGCGCCGGGGCCGCCCCGAGGGCGGCGAGGGCCGTCAGCGCCGCGAGCCCGAGCGTCACCAGTGATCGCATGGCTCAGGCCTTCCTGAACACGAGCGCCACCCCGTTCATGCAGTAGCGGAGCCCCGTCGGCTTCGGTCCGTCCTCGAACACGTGGCCGAGGTGCCCGCCGCACCGGCGGCAGTGCACCTCCGTGCGGACCATGAAGAGCGCCCGGTCCTCGGAGGTGCCGACGGCGTTCTCGAGGGGCGCCCAGAAGCTCGGCCAGCCCGTGCGGCTGTCGAACTTCGTCGCCGACGAGAAGAGCGCGAGGTCGCACCCCGCGCAGTGGTAGGTCCCCGTCCCGTACTCCTTGTCCAGGGGGCTCGACCCCGGCCGCTCGGTGCCGTGCTGGCGGAGCACGTGGAACTGCTGGGACGTGAGCCGCTGCCGCCACTCGGCGTCGGACCGGGCCACCTCGAACGTGCGGGCCGGCTTGCCCTGCGCGCCCGCCGGGCGCGGCGCCCCGCCGCCCCCCGCGCCGAGCCAGCCCCCGAGCCACCCGGCGAGCGATCCCATCGTCACACCGTACCCGAGAAACGTGCGCCTGGTCGTCATGTCGATCGTCCCCCCTGCCAGAGGCGGGCGGATGTGCCGCCCCGTCTGGCCCCCAGTCTAGGCTTCCCCGGGGGGGAGATGTCACGAGGCTGTCAACGATCGGGGTCAGGGCGGCGAGGCCGCCGGCGCCGGCAGGACGAGCGTCACCCGGCACCCCTCCTCGCGCCCGTCCCGGACGGCGGCCGGCTCGATCACGATGCGCCCGCCGTGCGCCTCGGCGACCCGCCGCGCGAGCGTGAGCCCGAGGCCGAAGCCGTGGGGGGCCTCGCCCGCCGCGGCAGGCGTGCGCGCCCGATCCAGCCGGTAGAAGGGGGCGAGCACGCGCTCGCGCTCGGCCGGCGCGATCCCCTCCCCCCAGTCGGTGACGGAGAGCCGCACGGCCTCGCCGTCGCGCCGGGCGGCGAGCGTGATCGGGGGCGCGCCGTACTTGGCGGCGTTCTCGACCAGGTTCCAGAGGGCGCGCTTCAGGAGGGCCGGGTCGGCCGTGAGGTCCGGCGCCGGCCCGGGGGCCACCTCCACCCGCTTCCCCGCCGCGACCGGATCGTGCGCGGCCCGCTCCCGGAGCTCGGCCAGGAGCGCGGCGACGTCGACCGCCACCGGGTGGCGCGGCAGGCCCGCGGCGTCGAGCCGCGCGGTCGTGAGCACGTCCTCGATCAGCCGGTCCAGCTCGCCGAGGTCGGTCTCGACGTCCCGGAGCCGCCCTTCGGTGTCGGCGTCCTGCGGCAGGAGGGCGAGCGCCACCCGGATGCGCGCGAGCGGCGAGCGCAGCTCGTGGGAGACGTTCGCGAGGAGCTCCCGCTGCCCGTGCACGAGGCGCTCGACCCGCTCCGGCCATGTCGTTGAACGCGCGCGTGAGGTCGCCGATCTCGTCGGTCCGGCGGGCGATGCCCGGCGCGGCGCCACCCGCGGTGCGGCGGGTCGAGCGGCACGCGGTACCCGAGATCCCCCGCGCCGAGCCGCCGCGCCCCCTCGGTCAGGCGCTCCACCGGCTGCGAGATGCGCCGCGCGAGCGGCGCCGCCGCGAGCGCGACGATCAGCAGGACGAACCCCACGCCGAGGGCGGGCCGCCAGAGGCTCCCCATCCGGAGCCGCCGGGGCGCCGACAGCTCGAAGAACCCCCGGACGGCGCCCGACCCGGGCTCCCGCACCGCCGCCGCCACGAACCAGGCCGGCCCCGCCTCGGTGACGAGATCGCCCGCGCGGAGCTCGGCGGTCTCGCGCGGGCTCAACGGGCGGAGCGGCGCGCCGGCCGCTGCCACCACGCGTCCCTCGAGATCCCGGACGGTCACGTCGACCTCGAGGTCGGCGTGGAGCTGCGCGAGCCGCCGCCCGAGCGCGGCCCCGTCGTCCCGGTGCTCGGCGACGAGCGTCCCCACGTGGCGCGCGAGCCGCTCGACCACCTGACGCTGGAAGGCGCCGCGCTGGCCGAAGGCGAAGACCATGCTCGCCGCCAGCCCGACCACCAGCAGGACGCCGAGGAAGTGGAGGTAGATGCGGGAATAGAGGCGCCGCACCGTCACGCCTCGCCACGCGCCAGGAGGTACCCGACGCCGCGGACCGTCTTGATGAGGCGCGGCGCCTTCGGATCGGCCTCGAGCTTCTGGCGGAGCTTCGAGACGTGGACGTCGATGGAGCGGTCGAACGCCTCCCACTCCGTGCCGCGGAGCGCGTCGAGGAGCTGCTCCCGCGAGAGCGGCCGCCCCGCGGCCCGCGCGAGCGCCGACAGGAGCTCGAACTCGTAGTGGGTCAGCGCCTGGCGCCGGCCCGCCACCGTGACCTCGCGCGCGTCGAAGTCGATCTCGAGGGCGCCGGAGCGGAAGCGCGGCCGGGACGGCCCGGCCGGGCCCGGCCCCGCGCTCCGGCGCAGGACCGCGCGGATCCGGGCCAGGAGCTCCCGCGGGTTGAAGGGCTTGGGCAGGTAGTCGTCGGCGCCCAGCTCGAGCCCGACGATCCGGTCGACGTCCTCGCCCCGGGCCGTGAGCATGATGATCGGGATGGCCGCCACCTCGGGGAGCGCGCGGATGCGGCGGCAGATCTCGAGCCCGTCGGCCCCGGGCAGCATGAGGTCGAGCAGGACCACGTCGACGCGGCGCTTCCGGAGCGCCGCGAGACCGCGCTCGCCGTCGCCGACCACGGTGACGTCGATCTCGTGCTTGCCGAGATACTCCGCCACCAGAGCGCCCAGCCGGGCGTCGTCGTCGATCAGGAGCGCGGCCCCGCGGGTCGGCATCCTCGCCTTACGGTCTCAGTGCATGTGGCTCAGGCGGTGATTGCGGACATAGTCGGCGACCGCCCGGCGCTGGGCCGCGGTCAGCACCCCGTGCGCGTCGACGAGGGCCTGGTGGATCGCCTCCCGCATCCGCTGCCGCTCCTCGTCGGCCTGCCGGTGGAACGCGTCGACCTGGGCGGGATCGACCTGGTCGGCCTCGAAGAGCCGGAGGCCCTCCTCCAGGTGCGCCCGGCGGCTCGTGTGAGCTTGCTCCACCGCCAGGAACGCCCGATCGCGGATCTGGTTGATCTGGATCCGCTGGTCGGGGGTCACCTTCGCCTCGTCGAGCGCGTCGTCGATCGCCGCCACGACCATGCGCTTCATGATCGCGTGGCGCCCGCCGCCGTGCGCGCCGTAGGCCATGGCGCCCCCCGCCGCCACCAGCCCCAAGGCCCCCGCCGTCATCAGCCCGAACACCGTGCGTCGCTTCATGGCTCGCTCCTCCTCGTGTGAGTGTGGCGCGGGCTCTCGGCCCGCGTGTCCCGAGCATGGAGCGCCGACGTGAAGCGAGTATGTGCCGCGCGTAAAGATTCGTGAAGCCGGCGGGCCGGTCAAAGCGGCTTGCGAAAGAAGATACGGGTGGCGCGGTCCGGCCACCCGGGCAGCTCCCCGATCTCCTCGTAGCCGAGCCGACGGTAGAAGCCCGGTGCCTGGTAGCTGTGCGCGTCGAGGTGCATCTCCCGGCAGCCTCGACGGCGCGCCTCGCCCTCGGCGGCGGCGAGCAGTCGCGCTCCCAGGCCCTGTCGCCGGTTGGCCTCCCGGACCCACAGGGTCTTCACGAAACCCACCCGCCCCCACGTCCATCCGTGCATACCAGCCACGAGCTCACCAGCGTCGTCACGAACGAAGATGGCGAGCCACTGACCGTCGTCCCAGCCTGTGACCGCGACGTTGTACCGATAGAGAAGGTCGTCGAGGGCAGCGACCTCCTCCAGGCGCGGCTCGTCCTCGATTCGCAACGCGTCAGCCGTCATCGTAGATCTCCGCCGACCGCCCCGCGATGCGTGCGGCGGGGCGGCGTCAGGGCAGCCTGGGCTCGGTCACGCCTGGCCGCGCTCGGGCTCGAACGCGCGGACCGAGGCCGCCTGCACGTGATTGCGGAAGCCGATCGGGTCGTGCACGCGCGGGAACACCTCGCGGACACCCCCCGTGCCGGTCACCACGAGGTCGCCGTACCTCAGCAAGCGCCCGACGAGGGTCTGCTGGACCCCGATCGACTCCACCTTGCCGAGCAAGAGCTCCGTCGTGTACCGGCCGATGAGCCCCACCTTGAAGATGAGGCGCGTCGTCGTGACGGCGAACTCCGAAGTGAGGAGCTCTACGGCCTCGACCAGGCCCCAGACGACGCCCGCGAGGATGACGACGAGGCTCGCGTACCAGAGCCACTCCATGCGCGTCGCCACCCCGAGCGCCACGGTGATGACGAGGCCGAGGAGCGTCAGGAGCCCCGGCTTCGCGAACAGGACCCAGTGGAGCTTGGTCTTGTAGATCACCTGCTCGTTCGGCAGGAGGTGGCGCTCGACGTACCCCACGGGCGGGCCTCCTCTCGGTGATCCGGGGCACCGGGCCGCCGGCCCGCATCACCGACGGCGAGGATAGCCCGGCCCGAGCGGGGCGGCAACGCGGGGCGCGCCCGTGCTAGCATGACCGCGCTCCGCCCATCTTCCGCCCGAGGAGGTCCTGCCCAGATGGCCCGCACCGGCAAGGCCGCCGTGTTCCGGGGGCCGGGCCAGCCCTTCGAGCTCTGCGAGCTCCCGGTCCCCGAGCTCGAGCCCGGGGCCGTGCTGGTGCGCGTGGCCCTCGCGAACATCTGCGGCTCGGATCTCCACTTCTGGCGCGGGGACGCGCCGCTCGCGCTCCCGCCCGACGGCTGGATCTTCGGGCACGAGATGACGGGGCGCGTGGCGGCGCTCGGGGCCGGCGTCCGGTCGGACTCGCTCGGGCAGCCGCTCCGCGAGGGCGACCGCGTCGCCTACTGCTACTTCTATCCGTGCGGCCGCTGCTACGTGTGCCTCCAGGGCCAGCGGGCCGCGTGCCCCACGAAGATCGGCCGCGCCACCGGCCCGGGGGAGTTCCCGCACTGGGTCGGGGCGTTCGCCGAGTACTACTACGTCCGGCCGGGCGGCTTCGTCTTCCGGGTCCCCGACGACCTCCCGGACACCCTCGTGTCCCCGGTCAACTGCGCCCTCTCCCAGGTGCTCTTCGGGCTCACGCGCGCCGGCCTGGCGCTCGGGGAGAGCGTGGTCATCCAGGGCGCGGGGGGCCTCGGCCTCCAGGCCGTCGCGGTGGCGCGCGAGATGGGCGCCGGGACGGTGATCGTGATCGACCAGCTGGCCGGGCGGCTCGAGCTCGCCCGCGCCTTCGGGGCCGACCACACGCTCGATCTCTCGGAGGTCCCCGACCGGCGGGCCCGCGTCAAGCAGGTCCGCGACTGGACGGGCGGCCGGGGCGCCGATCTCGCCTGCGACTTCGTCGGCTTCCCGCCGGTGGTGCCGGAGGGCATCGAGATGCTGCGGGCCGGCGGGCGCTACCTCGAGATCGGGTGCATCAGCCGGGGCCGCACCGTCGAGTTCGATCCCTCCTCGCTCGTCTGGGGGTCGAAGACGATCATCGGCGTCGTGATGTACGATCCGTGGGTGATTCCGCGGGCGCTCGAGTTCCTCCGCCGCGGCCGCGGGCGCTATCCGTTCGACCGGCTGGTCTCGCACACCTATCCCCTCGACCGGATCGACGAGGCCTTCCGGGACGCCGAGTGGTACCAGCGCGAGGCCGCTCCGAGCCGGATCACCCGCGCCGCGCTGGCGCCCTAGCCGCCGCCGCGCGCCTCGAGCCCCCGGCCCGGATGCTCGCCCGGCTGCTCCCGATCGGCCTCATCACGCTCGCCTTCAACCTGGGCGGCGGGCTCGTCGCCCCGGCGCTCCCGCTCTACGCGCGGAGCCTCGGCGCGGACTACCGGGACCTCGGCCTCATCGGCGCGGCCCACGGGCTCGCCTTCGCGGCCCTCACGATCCCGCTCGGGCGGGCCTCGGACCGCTTCGGGCGCCGCGCGATCCTCATGCTCTCCGGGATCGGGATCGGCGGCGCCGCGGCGCTCTACCTCGCCGCCGGCGGCGTCCCCGGTCTCGCCGCCGGCAAGCTCCTCGAGGCCGCCGCGTGGGCCGCGTTCTGGCCGACCCTCGAGGCCTGGGTCGCCGAGCGGTTCGGCGCGCGCGCCGGGGCGGCGATGGGCGTGGCCTACGGCGCCTATGCGCTGGCGTTCGTGGTGGGGACCGCCGGCGGCGGCTTCGTCGTCGAGGCGTTCGGCCTTCGCGCGCCATTCGCGCTCTACCTCGGGACGGCGGGGCTCTCGGTGATCCTCGTCGGGATGCTCGCGGGCGGCGAGACGGCGGGGCCCGAGGCGGCCCGCCGCCACGCGGCCGCGACGCCGCGGATCGTCACGACGGACCCGGCCTTGTCGCGGACCCGGCGGGTGGTCGCGTACCTGACGGGCTTCGTGTACGTCTACGGGCTCGGGACCGTCCTCGCGTTCCTGCCGGTGTACGGGGCGGACCGCGCGCTCTCGCCGCGGAGGGTCGGGCTCCTCCTCGCCGCGTACTGGCTCGCGCGGGTCGTCGGGTCCCTCGGCGCCGGGCGCGTGTCGGACACGGTCAGTCGCCGCATGGTCCTCATCCCCGCGATGCTCGTGACGGGAGCCGGGGCCGGCCTCGTCGTGGCGCCGCTCGGGGCCGGCGCGCTGTTCCTGGGCGCCATGGCGCTCGGCCTGGCCGCCGGGGCGTCGGCCCCGACCTGCATCGCCCTCATCGCGGACCACGTGAGCGCGGAGGACCGCGGCGTGGCCATGGGGCTCTTCGAGGCCGCCTGCGGGGTCTCGATCCTCGCCTCGGGCCTGATCGGCGGGGTCGCGGCCCAGGCCCTCGGGGGCGAGACGCCCTACCTGATCGTGGGCGCGCTCGCGCTCGCGTGGGCGGGGATCCTCGCCCGCGCCCTCCGTCCCGTCCGCGGCTGACCGTCCCCCGGTCCGCGGCCCCGCCGCGCCGCCTGTATCGGCCGGGCGTCACCGCGTCGCCCGCGCGAGACACCCGCGCGCGGCCACCGCCCCCGCGACGCTTGCCGGCGCGCGGAGTTCCCGCCGGACGGCGGCTGGCACGCGGGCTGCTCCACGAGGCCGGGGACCATGCGCGCGTGGCGGAGGCTCCGGCATCTCCGGAAGCGCGGGGGGAGAGAAGCGCGCCGGATCGCGAGCTCGCTCGGGCTCGCGGGCCGGGCGCTGGCCGAGCGGCTCGCGTATCGTCCCCGCGAGGTGGTCGTCGTGGCGCTCCTGGCCGGCGGCCTCTTCGCGGGGCTCCTCGTCGAGCGCTGGCGCGCCCGGCACCCGGCGACCGCGGACCGGCTGGAAGCGGAGCCGCCGCGGCTGACGAGCGTGGCGGCGGCCCCGCTCGCGCCCCGGCCGCGGCCGCGGGCCGTCGCGGCGCCGCGCTGCGACGCGTGGGGGAGCCGCCGGACGGCGAGCGTGGGCAACGCGGGCGATGTGGGCGCCGTGGGAGTCTCGGGAGCGAGGCGCCCGCGGCTCGATCTGAACCGGGCGACCCCGCGCGAGCTCGCGCGCCTGGCCGGCATCGGCTGGGGCCTCGCGGCGCGGATCGTCGCCGCGCGGGAGGCGTTCGAGGGCCGGGACGCCGGCGGCGGGCTCGAGCCGCCGTGGCCCGAGCGCCACGCGGGCTATCGGCGGCGGCCGCCGGCGCGCCCCGCGGGCGACGCCGAGCCGGAGGTCGACCGCCCGGCGGCCCCAGCGTCCCCGACGTCGCCAGTGTCTCCGACGTCGCCAGTGTCTGCGACGTCGCCAGTGTCTGCGACGTCGATGGTTCCGCCACCCGCGCCGGAGCCGGCCGAGCCGGAGTCCGGTGAGGCGCCGGCCGACCTCGCGCCCGAGTGAGCGCGCCCCTCCTGCCGCTCGCGATCGCGTTCGCCGCGGGCGCGTGGCTCGGGCTCTCCGTCGGGCCGCCGGCGTGGCTCGGGCTCGTCGGGCTCGTGGGCGGCGCGGGACTCTGCGTGACCGGACGCGGGCGCTCGCTCGCCGGCGCCAGCGTGGGGGTGGTCGTGCTCTGCGCCCTGGCGGGGTGGGCGCGCGTGGCCCTGCCCGATCCGTTCCCGGCCGTCAGCGGCGTGGGCCCGGGCCCGGCGGTCCTGGAGGGGCTCGTGGGCGGGGTCCCCCAGGTCGAGGCGCCGCGGACGCGCTTCCCGCTCATCCTCCGGCGCGCCGGAACGGAGCCGGCCCGGCCCGCAGCGGGCGCTCTCCCCCTGTCCCTCTACGGAACGGCGCCGCCCGTCGAGCCCGGCGACCTCGTGCGTGTCACCGGCGAGGTCCGCGCGCTCGCGCCGTTCCGGAACCCCGGGACCGAGCCGGGCGCCGCGCGGCGGACGCCGCGCTACGTCGCGACCGCGCGCGCGGGGGCCGTCGAGCGCCTCCCGCCCGTGCCGCTCCCCTGGTGGCTCAGGACGCGGCTCGGCATCCACCGCACGATCGAGGCCCACCTGCCGCCGGTCTCCGGCGCGCTTCTCGAGGGGCTCCTCATCGGCGAGCGCCGCCAGCTCCCGTCGACCCTGCTCGCCGACTTCCGGCAGGCGGGGGTCTTCCACGTGCTCGCGATCTCGGGCTTCAACGTGGCGCTCGTCGCCGGCTCGGCATTCCTCGTCCTCCGCCTGCTCCGCCTGCCCGCCGCGCTCGCCGCCGGCCTGGCGCTCGCGACGCTGGTCGCGTTCGCCGCGGTGGTCGGGGGCCAGCCCTCCGTGCTCCGCGCGACCATCATGGGCGGCCTGTTCCTCGCCGCGGGCCTGCTCGGGCGCGAGAGCCGCGTGTGGAACAGCCTTGCGGCCGCGCTCCTGGCGCTGCTCGCCCTGGATCCCGGGAGCCTCGCGGAGCCGGGGCTCCAGCTCTCGTTCGCCGCGACGGCCGGGCTCCTCCACCTCCATCCGTGGATCCGCGCGCGACTCCCGCTCTGGTGCCCCGGGCCGGTCCGGAGCGCGCTGGCCGTGTCGGCCGGAGCCCAGCTGGGCGTCACCCCGGTGATGCTGCTCCACTTCGGCCAGCTCTCACCGCTGGGAGTGGCCGCGAACCTCCTCGTCGTCCCGCTGGCGGGCCTCCTCACGACGGGCGGGGTTCTGACGCTCGCCGTGGCGGCCCTCTGGGAGCCGCTCGCCCGGCCGCTCTTCCAGAGTCTCTGGCTCCTCCTCGTCACGCTGCGCCTCGTCGTCCGCGCGCTCGCCGCCCTCCCCGGCGCCGTCGTGCACGTGCCGCCGCCGCCCGCGCTCGCCGTGGCCGCGGGCGGGCTCGCGCTGCTCCTCGCGCCGTACGCGCGCGGGCGGGCGGCCTGGCTCTCGATCGCGCTGCTCGGCCTCGGCGCGAGCGCGGCCACGATCGCGCCCATGCGGCCGGACGGGCGCGTGCGCCTCGTCGTCCTCGACGTGGGCCAGGGCGAGGCAATCCTGGTGCGGGCGCCGGAGGGGCAGACGCTCCTCGTGGACACGGGCGGCGGCGGCCCGGGGCGCGGGGATCGCGGCGAGCGCGTCCTCGTCCCGGTCCTCCGCCGCCTCGGGGTCCGCCGTGTGAGCGCGCTCGCGCTCACGCACGGGGCGCCCGATCATGCGGGGGGGCTGGCCGGGCTCCTCGAGGGGATGCCGGTCGACGAGGCGTGGATCCCGGCGGGCAGCGAGGGCGCCGCCTGGCTGGCGCCGCTCGCGGCGCGGGGCGTCCCGCAGCGACCGCTCGCCCGGGGCGACCGGCGCTGGCTCGGCTCGCTCCTGGTGACGGCGCTCCACCCGCCTCGCGCCGGGCCGGCCGGGGATCAGGAGCCCGGCGCCGCACTCCCCCTCCTGCTTCGGATCGAGTGGGGCCTCTTCGCGGCGATCCTGACGGGCGGCGGCGGCCCGGAGGCGGAGGCCGCGGTGGTCCGGGCGGAGCCGCCCCTTCGGGCGACCCTCCTGAAGGTGAGCGGGCACGGGAGCCGGCGCGGCTCGACCCCCGGGTTCATCGGGGCGATCGCCCCCCGGCTCGCGCTGATCTCGGTGGGACGGAACGCCTTCGGACAGCCGGCACCGGAGGTCCTGGCCCGCCTGGCGACCGTGGGCGCGACGGTCTACCGGACCGATCTCGACGGCGCCATCGACGTCACGAGCGACGGCGCCCGCGTGTGGGTGCGGGCCTGGGGCCGGCCGGGGCCGCCCGCCGAGCTCGTCCTGCGGGATGGACTGTGAGCGCGCAGGCCGCCGGTAGACTTCCCCGGCGCGCGCGCGGAACCTCAGCCCGACCTCCGCCCGGTGAGCCGAAGTACTGTGCGCAGGTCCCTGGTGGCGTGCCGGGGGATTCACCGAGCGAAGACAAGATGCGTCTTCGGGAGCTCGGCCACCGGACGAAGCTTCCGCTTGGAGAGGTACTGGGCGCGGTCCTCCGATCCCTGCACGTTGAGCAGGTCGTACCCCAGGCCGGCGGCGAGAGTGGAGGCGGTCATGACCCAGGCCCGGAAGGAGCTCGGATAGTCGGGATCGCTCACGAGAGCGTTGAACGCGAGGCAGGAGCGGGAGATGGGGCTCAGGACAAACAGAGCGACGAGCGCACTCGTGTCCTGATCCCAGGCCTCGTAGCGCAAGAGATCGGGCCACGGCGCGAGGAGACCGCGCACCGTCGCGGCAAGGTCTTCGGGGCAAAGGCCCGTGCGCTGCCCGAGACGCGTGGCCCACGCCCCCAGGAGCCTCTCCGGTCCATCGAGCCCCGGCCCGGCCGGAAAGACGTCCACGCGATGCCCTCGCAGGAACCGGTTCCGTTCGTGACGAAGCTTCCGGTATCTCGTCCCCGCGAGCCTCGAGAGACAGCGGCTGTCGAGGACCTGCTCGGGGAAGGTGTTGTCGTCTCGCGGCGCCCACGGACGCCAGTGCTCGCCGTCGGCGTAACCACGCAGACCGAGATCGCGAAGCTCCTGCTCGAGCCCCGGGGCTACGTTCTTGACGACGACCGGCCGACGAGAGCCCTGGTGCAGCTGGTGCGCGACGCTGGCAATCCGCTCGGCGCGGTCCCTCCCCGCCGAGGCGACGATCACGGGCCGATCGATCCCCGGATCATGCGTGAAGACCGTGACGTTGTCCGGCGCGAGTGCGACGCCGAAGCCGTGGCGGGTTGCCTGGCGGATGTACCCGACCGAGAGCTCGAAGTCGAGCGCGTCGCGGTGGTACCGCGCCGCCACCGCGCGGTAGCGCGACAGCGCGGCATCGACACCGAGGTGGGATCCCGGAAGGATGCCGGTGTGTCCGGGGGAGACCGAGACCGCAGCCAAGCGCGTCAGCGGCGGCTGCCGAGCGCAGCCGGCCGCCGGTGAAGGTGGAGGATCTTGCCGGAGTCGGTCGTGAGCGGCCGCACGCGCTCGACCCGCAATACGCCGGCTCGCTGCCAGTGGAGCGCCATCACGCGCTCGGCGCCGTTTTCCGCGCCGATCGCGCCGAGGAAGGTGTCGGCGACCACGTCCGGGCGCAGGGTCCCCACCCGGGGATGGACCAGGAGCCGCAACCGTGGGCCCCCGCCGGGCGCCTCTTCCTCGAGGAGCTGGTAGTCGGTCGGCCCGCCGCCGAACCGACCGGGCAGCACGTTCTCCAGCACGCGCACGACGTCGCAGTCGAGGAGCGTCATACCGCCCACGGTGAGCTTCTCGAAGCTCCGGATCGTGTGGAGATGACCCGTCCAGCCGACCCCCTCCAGTGGACAGCCGCAGCGACGGGTTTCGAGGACCCCCTCGTCGCCGAGCGAGACGTTGAGGAGGACGAGCGGGGAATCGGCCCGGAACGAGGACACGAGCAGATGCTCCGGCCGGAGCCCGGTGGCCGGATCCGCGCGGTCCGGCTGGACCAGGGTCACCAGGTCCTCATGCACGTGGACCTCGTCGGGCGCCACCGGGGCCAGGCACCCGGCGCCGATGAGCCCGGCGTCGACGCTCCCGTAGTACGGCGCGGCCTGGGCCCCGGCCCGCTGGATCGCCGCCAGCCGAGCCGCCGTGATCGGCTCACCCGTGACGCTAAACCGCGCCCCCCGAATGTCGAGATCCCGGCTCAGCGCGGCTTCGCACACACGGACGGCGGAACTCACGTACGTCACGAGGTGAGGCGTCCGGCCGCGCCGGCGCACGGCCGCAAGCCATGCGGCCACCGGCTCCGGAGCGTCCAGCGGCACGTGTTCCGGATGGGGGAGGCTGGCCCCGCCGAGCCATGCCGCCCAAGGCAGCAGGCGTCCGCTCCACCGATACCGCGGGTGCAGCCCGGGCTCGGCGGGATCGACGGGTGAAAACCAGCGCACCGGCGTCGCCCCGAACGCGCAGAAGAGCAGCAGGAACGCCACGGAGTCCCCCCCGGGCACGGTCCAGCGCGCGTGGACCCAGTCGAGGCCCCCGCGGGCCTCGTAGTCGAGGCAGGCATCGACCGCCCACGCCCGGATGGTGGCCATGTCGATCGCCACGGTCGCGCGGCGCCCCCGGCTGCCGCTGGTCTGCGCAGCGATCGGTCCCCGTCGCCCCAGACGAAGCCGTCGGGGATCGACCTCGAAGGCGGCTTCGCCGCGCACGACCGGCCGGCGGCCCTTGAACTCCTCGACGGTCAAGTACACCCCGTGGCGGGCGAGCGTGCGCAGGGTCCCGTCCACCCCGTCGAGGCGGACCAGTCGCGCGACGTCGCCATACTCGCACCCGGCCGACCGGAGGAGGCGTGCGTACGGTCCCGCCGGGTCGCACTCGCCGACGCGGTGGATCGTCTGCAGGAAATCCGACTCGCGTCGCGCCCGCCGCTCCTCGATCACCGCGCGTGCCCGGGGAGGCCTCACGGGATGTCGCAGGAGACGGTGGACACCCACGACCAGGCGCGTTGCCGCCGACACGTCGTCGAGCGTCACGGCACCTCTTACCATCACGTCAGAGCCGGCTCGCTGTCAATCGGGCGAGGCACGGAGGAGGGCGCGCCGGGCGCGGGGGACGACGCGATCGACCACCCGCCGCGCGCGCGACGACGCGCGGCAGGCGAGGACGCGCGGACGGCGGTGAGGGTCGGCTCTCGGCTAGCCCTCGAAGGCGCGCTCGCGCTGGGCGCGGAGCCGCTCGAGCTCCGCCGCGTCCAGACGCATGCCGAGGGACAGGTTCATGTCCGTGAGGATCGTCTTGATCTCGTTGAGCGACTTCTTGCCGAAGTTCTTGGTCTTCAGGAGCTCGGCCTCGCTCTTCTGCACGAGGTCGGCGATCGTCCGGATGTTGGCCGTCTTGAGGCAGTTGTACGCCCGGACCGAGAGCTCGAGCTCGTCCACGCTCCGGAAGAGGTTCTCGTTCAGCTCGAGGCTCACCTCGGCCTTCGGGTCCTCCTCCGACTCGAGCCCGGTGGGGAAGCGGCAGAGGAGGTTGAAGTGGTCCTCGAGGATGAGGGCCGCCTCGCCCACGGCGTCCTCGGGCGACACGCTCCCGTTCGTCCAGAGCTCGAGGATCAGCCGCTCCGCCCCCGGCTTCCGCTTGGCCGGCTCCACCCGGAAGTTCACGGTCTTCACCGGCGAGAAGTCCGCGTCCATCGCCAGCGCGTTGACGGCGAGCGTCTCCGACTCCCGCTTGTCGGCGGGGACGTACCCGCGGCCCTTCTCGACGTGGACCTCCATCTCGAGGGCGACGTCGCGCTCGAGCGTCGCGAGGACCTGGTCGGGATTGAGGATGACCAGGTCGTGGTCGGTCGTGAAGTCGCTGGCCTTGGCGACGCCCGGTCCCGTCACCCGGAGCCGGATCAGACGGCTCCGCTCCCCGTGGAGCTTGAAGACGACCCGCCGCAGGCTCGACAGGATGTCGAGCGAGTCCTCGGTCGCCCCGGGAAGGAACGAGAACTCGTGGAGCACGCCCTCGACCTTGATCCACGTGGGGGCCGCGCCCTCGATGGACGAGAGCAGCACCCGGCGGAAGGCGTTGCCGACGGTCAGGGCGAAGCCCGGCTCGAACGGCTCGACGACGAAAATGCCGTGATCCGGCTGGAGCTCCTGCCACTCGTGCTTGCGGGGGAGCTGGATTGCGGTGGTCATGCAACCTCCTCAGGTCGTCGCAAGGGGGGTGAAGGACGAACGCACATTATAGCGGAGGGTCCCGCGCGAGGGAAGACCCGCGGCCCCGGCCGCCCCGGGGAAATTGACAGAACCGACGCGACCCCTTAGAATCAAACGGGATTTCGGCGTCGGTCAGCCCGGTTGACACCCGGTATCCCGTGGCTCGGCTCATGTCCAGTCACATTCCCTCGCCGCCAAGCACCCGGTCCTGGGGGGCCCGCCTCGTCCGGCGAGGTCTCGCGGTGGTGTGCCTGGTGCTCCTGGCAGGGGCCGCCGCCGGGGTGTGGCGCGGGCTCCAGCCCGGCGGGGCGCTGGCCCAGGGCCCCCGGACCGTGGAGATCCCCGCGGCGACGGGCGTTCTCGGCATCGCCCGCCACCTGGCGGCCGAGGGAGCGATCCGGAGCCCGGCGACGTTCGTCGGCCTGGCGCTCGTCCGGGGCACCGCCCGCTCGCTCAAGGCGGGGGAGTACGAGCTCCCACAGGGCGCCCCGCTCCTCGCCGTGCTGAAGCTCATGGAGACCGGGCGCGTCAAGCCGCACCTGCTCGTCCTCCCGGAGGGCTTCACCATCCGGGAGCTCGCCCGGCAGCTCGAGGCCGAGGGCATCGCGCCGGCCGCGGAGGTCATCCGCGTGGCCACCGACCCGATGATGGCCTGGAGCCTCGGCATCGAGTCGAGCTCCCTCGAGGGCTACCTCTTCCCCGACACCTACCAGGTGACCAAGGGCACGCGGGTGGAGGAGATCCTCGGGCGGATGGTCCAGCGCTTCCGGGAGCGGGTGGGCACGCCCGACGTGCTGGCCCGCGCGCGCCAGCGGGGCCTGAGCCTCCACCAGCTCTTGACCCTGGCCTCCATCGTCGAGAAGGAGACGGCCCTGGCCGCGGAGCGCCCCATCATCGCCCGGGTCTTCCTCAACCGGCTCGCGCGCGACATGCCGCTCCAGGCCGACCCGACCGTCGCCTACGCGATGGCCAAGGAGGGGAGCGCGCCCACGCGCGACGACCTCCAGGCCGACCACGCGTACAACACCTACCGGAACCGCGGGCTGCCGCCGGGCCCGATCGGGAGCCCGGGCCGGTCGGCCGTCGACGCGGTCCTCGACCCCGCGAACGTCCCCTACATCTACTTCGTGGCGATCGACGATCGCTCGCATCACTTCTCGACGACCCTCGAGGAGCACAATCAGGCGGTGGCGCGGTACCGGCTGTACCGAGCCCGGCGCGTGGCCCTTTGAGCTTGCGCCCGTCGACGACCGGGTGCTACAAGAAACGTCGGACGCACGCTCGGGATGAGTCGCTCGCGATGAGTCGATCCTGGGGGCAGTCTCCTCCGGCCTGGCAGCCGAACGCGGCCGCGCCGACGGAGGCGGAGGATCGCTTCCCCGCCGTCTACGCGGGTCTCAAGCGCGTCCTCCCGCCGCTCCTCCGCCGGTTCTTCGGCTTCCGCGTGGAGGGCCTCGAGCACCTGCCCGGGCGCGGCCCCTACATCGTCGCGGCGAACCACGCGAACTACCTCGACGGCGTCGTGCTCGGGACGGCCCTGCCCCGCCGGATCAGCTTCCTGGTCATGCCGCGCGTGTACCGCGCCACGCCGCTCCACCCGTACTTCCACGACCACGTGGGCTCGATCCCGGTGTCGCTCGTGCGCCCCGATCCCGGCGCCATCCGGCAGGCGCTCCGGGTGCTCGAGCAGGGCGGCGTCGTCGGCATCTTCCCCGAGGGCCCGTTCAGCCAGCGGGGCACCCTCGTGCGGGGGCAGCCCGGCGTGGCCCTCGTCGCCCTCCGCTCCGGGGTCCCGGTGGTGCCGGCGGCCATCTCGGGCACCTTCCAGGCGCTCGCGGCTCGCCGCTTCTTCGTGCCCCGGCGGGTGCCGCTCAGCGTGCGCTTCGGCAAGCCCCTCCGCTTCCCGACGCCCCGGCCCCGGATGACGCAGGGACTCCGGGCCGACGTCACCGGGCGGATCATGGAGGAGATCGCGGCGCTCCTGGCCGACGAGCGGCCCCTCGCACCTCCGGCCGCCCTTCGATGACCGCGCCCGATCCGAAGAGCCCGTGGGGCGGCCGCTTCACGGAGCCCGCCGACAGCTCGGCCCGCGCCTTCACGGCCTCCCTGTCCTTCGACCACCGCCTCTGGCCCCAGGATCTCCAGGGGAGCGAGGCGTGGGCCCGGGCGCTCGCCAAGGGCGGGGTCCTCTCGGAGGCGGAGCTGGACGCGATCCTCCGCGGGCTCGCCGAGGTGCGGCAGGAGCTCGAGACCGGCGCCTTCCCCTACCGGATCGAGCTCGAGGACATCCACATGAACATCGAGCGGCGCCTGATCGAGAAGATCGGCGCCGTGGGCGGGAAGCTCCACACGGGCCGCTCCCGGAACGACCAGATCGCGCTCGACATGCGGCTCTGGCTCCGGGGCGAGATCGACGCGATCCGGGCGGCGCTCCGCGAGGTCCAGGCCGCCCTCGTCGAGCAGGCCGAGCGGCACCCGGACTGCCCGATGCCCGGCTACACCCATCTCCAGCGCGCCCAGCCGGTGCTCCTCGCCCACCACCTGCTCGCCTACGTGTTCATGTTCGGCCGCGACCGCGAGCGGCTCGCCGACGCGCGCCGGCGGCTCGACGTGTGCCCGCTCGGCGCCGGCGCCCTCGCCGGCACCACCGTCCCCATCGACCGCCAGGCGCTCGCGCAGGCGCTCGGGTTCCGGGCCGCGTCGGCGAACAGCATGGACGCCGTCTCGGACCGCGATTTCGCGCTGGAGTTCTGCGCGGCGGCGGCGATCGCGGCCACGCACCTGTCGCGGCTCGCCGAGGAGCTCGTGCTCTGGGCCACGGCCGAGTTCGGCTTCGTCGACCTCCCCGACGCCTACGCGACCGGATCGTCGATCATGCCGCAGAAGAAGAACCCGGACGTGGCGGAGCTGATCCGGGGGAAGACGGGACGGGTCTACGGGGACCTGGTCCGGCTCCTCACGGTCATGAAGGGCCTCCCGCTCGCCTACCACTCCGACATGCAGGAGGACAAGGAAGCCTTCTTCGACGCGGCGGACACGCTCCGCGGCACGCTCGGCATCCTGGCGCCCTTCCTCCGCGCGCTCCGGTTCCGCACGGAGCGGCTCCGCGCGCTCGCCGGGGAGAGCTTCTCGACCGCGACCGATCTGGCGGGCTACCTGGTGCAGCGCGGCCTCCCGTTCCGCGAGGCGCACGAGGTCGTCGGGCGGGCGGTGCGGCTCGCTCTCGACCGGGGCGTGGGACTCGAGGCGCTCCCCCTCGACGCCCTCCGCGCGCTGTCGCCGCTGTTCGGCCCGGATTTCCGCGAGGCGGTCTCGGTCGAGGCCTCGCTCGCCGCGCGGAACGTCTACGGCGGGACGGCCCCCGAGGCCGTGACGCGCGCGCTCGCCGAGGCGCGGGCGCTCCTGGAGGTCCCTTGACCTCGCCGGCGCCAAGGTCCTCAGGCCGCCGCCCGGGACGCGCCCGCGCGGCGCTGGCGCTGGCGCTGCTCGTGTCCGTGGCGCTCGGGGCCTGTGGCAAGCGCGGCGACCCGGTGCCACCGGAGCGCCGGCTGCCGGCGGCGGTCCAGGATCTCCAGGCCGGGGTCGTCGCCGACGGCGTCCAGCTCCGCTGGAGCCTGCCGCGGATCCGGCTCGACCGCAGCGCGCTCAAGGAGGTGCGCCGCACCGAGCTGTACCGCCGGGCGGAGGACGGCGCCGCCACCGAGCCGGTCCGGCCGGCGATCCTGACCTTCGGCGGCCTCTTCGGCCCGCCCCCCGGCGTGCCCGGGTTCGAGCGGATCGCGGACATCGTGGTCGCCGAGCCGGCGGCTCCCGCGGAGATCCAGGGCAACCAGGTGACCTACACGGACGCCCAGGGCCTCACCTTCGGGCGGCGCTACACGTACGTCGTCGTCGCCCTCGACGACCAGGGGCGGCCGAGCCCCCCGTCGAACCGCGTCGTGATCGCCGTCGCGCCGGCGCCCGGCACACCGCCGCGCCTCGTGGCCCAGCCCGGCGACGGTCAAGTGCTGCTCAGCTGGGAGTCGCCGGCCACGCTCGCGGATGGCTCGCCGGCGCCGGCAACCCTGGTCTACGACGTCTTCCGGGCGACGGCGCCGGGCGCCCCGGGGGGGCGGCCCGTCAACACCGAGCCCGTGGCCGGGCGCCGGTACGTGGACCTGGCGGTCCAGAACGACGTGACCTACCACTACACGGTCCGGGCGCGGCTCGGCCCGGGCGGCCCCGAGAGCACCCCCAGCGCGGTCGCCACCGCGACGCCGGAGGACCGGACCCCCCCGTCGCAGCCCCGGGGCCTGGTCGCGGTCGTCGCCGGACCGCAGGTCCGGCTGGCGTGGCAGCCCGTGGCCGATGCCGACGTCGGCGGCTACCTCGTCTACCGGAGCACGACCGCGGGCCGCGGCCACACGAAGCTCACCCCGTCGCCGCAGGGCGGGACGACCTTCGTCGACAGCGACGTGCGCCCGGGCCAGACCTACTTCTACGTGGTCACCGCGGTCGACCGCGGGCGGCGGGCCAACGAATCGGTGCCCTCGCCCGAGGCGGCCGCGACGCTCCCCTGACCCCTCCTTCGCCTTGATTCGGTCAGGGGAGCGTGCTACGTTCCCCGCAATCGCGCCGCCCACGCGATAGAGGCCGCGTAGCGCCACGAGTGAAGGAGGCTTGCCGATGCGACGCACCTTCCAGGGCTCTCTGGTCGCGATGGTCACGCCGTTCCACGACGGCCGCGTCGACGAGACGACGCTCCGCGAGCTCGTCGAGTTCCACGTGGCGAACGGGACAGACGGCCTGGTTCCCTGCGGGACGACCGGCGAATCGCCGACCCTGACGCACGAGGAGCACAAGCGGGTCGTCGAGATCGTGATCCATGAGGCGCGCGGCCGGATCCCCGTGGTCGCGGGCACGGGCTCGAACTCGACCGCGGAGGCGATCGAAATGACGCAGCACGCCGCCCGCGCCGGCGCCGCCGGCGCGCTCCTGGTCACCCCGTACTACAACAAGCCCACCCAGCAGGGCCTCTACGAGCACTTCCGCGCCATCGCCCAGGCGGCGCCCGATCTGCCGCTGATCGTCTACAACATCCAGGGCCGGACCGCGGTCAACCTGGAGACCGAGACCCTGGCGCGGCTCGCCCAGATTCCCAACATCGTCGGCGTCAAGGAAGCCTCGGGCAGCCTCGACCAGATGACGGCGGTGATCCTCGCCTGCGGGCCGGACTTCACCGTGCTCTCCGGCGACGACAACCTCACGCTCCCGCTCATGTCCGTCGGCGGCCGCGGGGTGATCTCCGTCGTGGGCAACTTCCTCGCGCGCGAGGTCTCGGACGTGACGCACGCCGCCCTCGAGGGCGACTGGAAGCGGGCGCGCGACCTCCATCTCAAGCTCTACCCGGTGTGCAAGGCCATGTTCATCGAGACCAACCCGATCCCGGTGAAGGAAGCGATGGCCATGCTCGGGATGATCCGGGCGGAGTGGCGGCTGCCCATGTGCCCCATGACGGAGTCGAACCGGGAGAAGCTCCGCCAGGCGCTGGTCCAGGCCGGCGTCCTCAGAGCCTGAGGGGCGCCGTTCCGCCCGTGGTCGAGCTGGTCGTCGCGGGCGCGGCCGGACGGATGGGCGGGCGGCTCGTCGCCCTGACCCGCGAGACGGGGGACCTGCGGGTGACGGGCGCCTTCGAGCGGCCCGGTCACCCCGCCGTCGGGAAGGACGCGGGCGAGGTCGCCGGCGCGGGCCACCTGGGCGTGCCGATCGCCGCCGACCCGGCGCCGCTCCTCACCCCCGGCCGGGTCCTGATGGAATTCACCGCGCCGGAGCCGACCCTCGAGCATCTCCGCCTGGTCGCGGCCCGGGGCGCGCGGGCGGTCGTCGGCACGACCGGCCTCCAGCCGGCCCAGGTCGAGGAGGTCCGCCGCCTGGCGGCGCGCGTCCCCATCCTCCTGTCGCCCAACATGAGCGTGGGCGTGAACCTCGCCTTCCGGGTCCTCGCGCTCATGGCCCGGGCGCTCGGCGACGACTACGACGTCGAGATCACGGAGATCCACCACCGGATGAAGAAGGACGCGCCGAGCGGCACCGCGGCCAAGATGGCCGAGGTCGTCGCGGAGGCGCTCGGGCGCCGCATCGAGGACGTCGGAGTGTACGGGCGTCACGGGCTCGTGGGCGAGCGCACCACGAAGGAGATCGGCGTCCACGCGCTCCGCGGGGGCGACGTGGTCGGCGAGCACACCGTGGTCTTCAGCACCGCCGGCGAGCGGCTCGAGCTCACCCATCGGGCGCACAGCCGGGACACCTTCGCGCACGGGGCGCTCCGCGCGGCCCGGTTCGTGGCGACCGCCCCGCCCGGCCTCTACTCGATGCACGACGTCCTCGGGCTCTGAGCGGCGAAATCCGGACACTGCCCGCATGAGCCCCGTCCGGCCGGCCCGCGGGCCCTCTGATATACTCCTGATCGAAGACATCCGGTTCCACGGCCATCATGGTGTCACGCCGGCGCAGCAGGAGGTCGGCGCGTGGTTCTCGGTGGACGTCGAGTTGGCGCTCGACCTCACCCCGGCCGCGCTCTCGGACGATCTCCAGGCCGGCGTGGACTACGGCGAGGTGGCGCGGCGCGTGGTCGCGGTGGGCACGGGCGAGCGGGTGCACCTGATCGAGCGCCTCGCGGGGCTCCTCTGCGAGACGCTCCTCCGAGCCTACCCCGCCCGCGAGGTGACCGTCACGGTGCGCAAGGTCACCGCGCCCCTCGACGGGATCGCGGCCGTGCCGGGTGTGCGCATGACACGGAGCCGGTAGGCATGGCGCGAGTCTTCCTCTCGCTCGGCTCGAACCTGGGCGACCGCCGGCGGCATCTCGAGGCGGCCCTGGCGATGCTCCGCGCGGAGACGGGGGTCCGGGTCGTCGCGTGCTCGCAGGTCTACGAGACGCCGCCGTGGCCGGAGCTCGGCGCCCAGCGCGAGGTCTGGCATCTGAACTGCGCGGTCGAGATCGAGACGGAGCTGCCGCCGCGGCGACTCCTCCGGGTGACCCAGGCGATCGAGGGTCAGTCGGGGCGGGCGCGCCCGGCCGGATCATCAGCACTGGGGGCACTGGCGGCGCTGGCAGCACTGGCCGCCCCGTCCGAGCCGCGAACGCTCGACATCGACATCCTGCTCTACGCGGACCAGGTCATCGCCGAGGATCGCCTCCAGATCCCGCACCCGTTCCTGCATCTCCGGCGGTTCGTGCTGGTCCCGCTCGCCGACATCGCGCCCCAGGTGGAGCACCCGACGCTCTACCAGTCGATCGCCGACCTCCTCGGGGAGCTCCCCGGCGAGGGCGACGTGGTGCCGTACCCCGACTGATGCCGGAGCCTTCGACCGAGTTCCGCCAGCAGGCGCTCACCCACCTCGACACCCTCTACAACTTCGCGCTCCGGCTGACCAAGCGCCCGCCCGACGCGGACGACCTGGTCCAGGAGACCTATCTCCGGGCCTTCCGGTTCGCCCACCGGTTCGAGCCGGGAACGCACCTCAGGGCTTGGTTGTTTCAGATACTGAGGAACACCTTCCTCACGTTCTACCGGCGCGAGACGCACCAGCCGGTCCTCCTCGAGCGGGACCTGGACGACGGGCCCGAGGAGGCGCCCTCGGGCGAGGCCCCGGACCCGGCGGTCGTGACGACGCTGGATCTCGAGCGGGCCCTCGCGGAGCTCCCCGAGGACTTCCGGTCGGTGCTCCTGCTCGCGGACCTGGAGGGGCTGGCGCTGCACGAGATCGGGCAGGTGATGGACATTCCGATCGGGACGGTCAAGTCGCGGCTCTTCCGGGCGCGGCGCATGGTGCGCCGCCGCCTGGCCGACTACCGGACCGGCTGAGCCCGGGACATGGACTGCCACGAGACCCGCGAGTTCTTCGAGGAGCACCGGCGGCGCGAGCTCGACCCCGAGCGGGCCCGGGCCGTCGAGGCGCACCTGGCGGCGTGCCCGGCGTGCCGGACCCTCTGGGCGCGGGACGAGGCCGTGGCCGGGCTGATCCGCGCCCTGCCGCGCCCGCCGGCGCCGGCCGCGCTCGCGCGCGAGATCCAGGCGCTCGGCGTGCCGCGGCGCGGGATCGCCGGCTGGCTCGGGCGCCCGTGGGTCGCCGCCGCCCTCGCGGCGCTGGTGGTCGCGGCCGTCGTCGGACCTTGGGGGCCTTGGGCGCCCTGGCTCGGGCCGCGCGAGCGTCCCGCCGACATCGTGGAGACGCTGATCCAGTCGGGGGTCGCGGAGCACCGGCGGATCCTGCTCGACCTGGAGGTGCATCCGGCCGGCGTCGACGACCCCGACGCCCTCTTCGCGCGCGTGCACTCGGTGGCGGAGGTGGAGCTGCCGAAGATCCTGGCCGGGACGGGCGAGCTCCGGCTCCTGACCGCGAAGCCGACCTTGCTCGCCAGCCGGAAGACCGCCGCGGCCGCGCTCCGCTACCCGAAGTCTCCGGTCACGACGTACTTCATCCTGCCCGGCAAGGATCTCCCGATGCTCGAGAAGGGGCGGGTCCAGATCGAGCAGTACCGGCCGCACATGCGCCAGGTCAACGGGTTCAACGTCGTGTACTGGAAGCAGAAGGACATGGCCTACATCATGGTCTCGGGCCTCGACCGGGAAGGGTGCCAGAAGCTCTACCTCAAGATGCGCAAGGCGCTGTAGCGCCTCGGTCGCGCCGCTGGCGGGTGGGTCCTGCCTGCCACCGCTTCGAGCCAGATGTGGGGTGGCCCTCCCCAGGCGGCGGCCTTCCCCGCCGCACGCGGGCATGATAGCATGACGGCATGAGAGGGGAGGGATCGACCGTGCCCCGAACGAGCAGCACCGAGATCAAGGTGATCGGCAAGAGCGGGCAGATCTCGCTCGGCAAGAGCTTCGCGGGGAAGACCCTGCGGGTGGAGCGCCGCGATGACGGGAGCATCGTGCTCACGGCGGTCGCGATGGTGCCCGAGAGCCAGCTCTGGACTCTCGAGGAGCCGGACCGTTCCCGCATCGCGCGAGGCATGGCCTGGGCTGTCGAAACGAAGCCCGGCGAGACGGACCTTGGCGCCCTCCTGAAGCGCCGGACGCGCGGCGCTGGGCGCATGCGTGGCCGTCGGTAGCCGAATCAAACTGGACCTCAACAGCCTCGAATGCCAGGACGTCTTCTTCCGCCTCGAGCACGCCGAGCTCAAGCAGGTGGTGGCGTCACTTCGCCGTCTGCGGGAGCTGGATTGGATCACGGTCTACCGGCATTCCGGCTTCCGTTGGGAAGCGATCGAGCATCTCAAGGCGCCGAACCAGGCCAGGGTGTACTCCCTCCGCTTGAGCCAGAGGGTGCGCGCAGTCGCCTACCGGGATGGAGATTTCCTCCGACTCATCTCCCTGCACCCTGACCACGATTCGGCCTATGAGCGCTGATCCCGTCCGACACGCCGCGCGGGTGTCGCCGCGGTCCGAATGACCGCCGTTAGGCGGCGCGCGGGTCGAGCAGGTCGCGGAGGCCGTCGCCGAGCAGGTTGAAGCCGAGCACGGCCAGCGCGATGGCCGCCCCCGGGAAGACCGCGAACCACGGCGAGAGCTGCAGGAAGTTCTGGGCGTCCCGCAGCATGAGCCCCCACGACGGATGGGGCGGCTGGGTCCCGAGCCCGAGATACGAGAGCGCCGCCTCGGCCAGGATCGCCAGCGGGAACGCGATCGTCGCCTGGACGATGAGCGGGGACACGGTGTTCGGCAAGACGTGCCGCCAGACGATCGCGCGGTCCCGCGCCCCGAGCGCGCGCGCGGCCATGACGAAGTCCTGCTCGCGGAGCGCCAGGATGTTCGCGCGCGCCAGCCGCGCGAAGGCCGGCACGTAGGCGACGCCCACCGCGATCATGCTGATGAGCACGCCCGGGCCGAAGACGGCCGTGACCAGGAGGGCGGAGAGCACCGCCGGAAACCCGTAGATCGCGTCCGTCAGCCGCATGGCCGCCTCGTCGAGCCAGCCGCCGAGCCAGCCGCCGGCGGTCCCGAGCACGACGCCCACGCCCATCCCGATGCCGACGGCCACGACGCCGACCGCCAGCGAGGCGACCGCCCCGCGCATCACCCGCGAGAGGAGGTCACGCCCGTACTGGTCGGTCCCCAGGTGATGGGCCATCGACGGCGGCGCGAGGCGGGCCGCGATGTCCATCTGGAGGGGATCCTTCGGCGTGTAGACGAGGGAACAGAGCGCCGTCCCGACGATCGCCGCCGTGATCGCGAGGCCGAGCACGAAGCCCGGGTGGCGGAGCGCCCGCCGCCAGCGCCTACTCATAGCGGATCCGGGGGTCGAGGACCGCGTAGACGAGGTCCACCACGAAGTTGACGGTGACGACCGTCACCGCGACGAAGAGGACCACGCCCTGCACGACCGGCAGGTCCCGCGCGCTGATCGCGGCGAGCGCGAGGCGGCCCAGACCCGGCAGGTAGAAGACGTTCTCCAGCACGATGCTCCCCGCCAGGAGCGCCCCGAGCTGGAGCCCCACGATCGTCACGATCGTCAGGAGCGCGTTGCGCAGAACGTGCTTCCAGGTCACGACCCGGTCGTCGAGACCCTTGGCGCGCGCGGTCCGCACGTGATCGGCGCGGAGGACCTCGAGCACCGCCGCCCGTGTCGTGCGGGTGAGGATCGCCGCCTGGACCACGCCGAGCGCGAAGGCCGGCAGGAGGAGCGCCCGGAGACCCGTCCAGAGGCCGGCCCCCCACCCGTCGAACCCGCCCGCCTGCACCCAGCCGAGCCGCACGGCGAAGAGCAGGATCAGGAGGAGGCCGGCCCAGAAGGACGGGATCGCGATGCCGACCTGCGAGAGGAGCATCGCGACGTAGTCGCCGGGGCGCCCCTGGCGGGTCGCCGCGTAGACCCCGAGCGGCACCGCCGTCAACGTCATGAAGGCGGCCGCCAGCAGCGTGAGCGGGAACGTGACGGCGAGGCGGCTCAGGACGAGGCGCCCGACGGCGACGTCGTACTGGATGGACCGCCCGAGGTCCCCCCGGAGCGCGCCCGAGAGCCACTCGACGTACTGGACCAGGATGGGCCGGTCGAGCCCCATCGCGCGCCGGAGCGCGGCCGCCGCCTCCGGGCTCGCCTCGGTCCCCATGATGATCTGCGCCGGATCGCCGGGCAGCACGCGGACCACGGTGAACACCAAGAGCGACACGACGAAGAGCGTGGCCAGGAACGACACGGCGCGGCGCAGGATCAGGCGGCGCACCGGGGGCCCCCGGGCGCGGCCGCCCGAAACGGCGCCGCCCCGGGACGGGCCCCGGGGCGGGCGACGGCGAGTGGCACGGGCGGGTGGGACGCTACTTCGCCCAGCCCACCTCCGACAGGTCCATCGAGGGCGTGGGCAGGTCCTTCCAGATCCCGGTGACGCCCTTCTTGGCGGCGACCAGCCGGGGGTACGCGTAGAGCCACACGACCGCGGCCTCGTCGGCCATGATCTTCTGGAGCTGGACGTAGAGCTCCTTCCGCTTCTTGTCGTCGAGCGTCCGCTCGGACTCCGCGAAGACCCCCTGGAACGTGGCGCTCTCGTACCGGAAGTAGTACTTCGGGTTCGCGTAGTTCCCCGCGTCCCACGCCTCGGCGTGGCCGATGATCGTCATGTCGTAGTCGGCGTTCTTGTAGACGCGGTCGAGCCACTGGCCCCACTCGATCTGCTCGAGCTTGACGCGGACCCCGACCTTCGCCAGCTGGCCGACCAGCACCTCGCCGGTCCGCACCGTGTACGGGTACTGCGGCGGGACCCGGAGAACGGCCTCGAAGCCGTTCGGATACCCCGCCTCCGCCAGGAGCTGCTTGGCGCGCGCCGGATCGTGGGGCACCGCCTTCGCCATGTCCACGAAGAAGGGGTTGAGCGGATCGATGTTGCTGCCGAGGATGCGCCCCATCCCGAACATCGCCCCCTTCACGACCTCGGCCTTGTCGACGGCGTGGGTGAGCGCGCGCCGGACCCGGACGTCGGAGTAGGGCTTCCGCGAGTTGTTCAGCGCGAGGATGACGTCGCTCGTGGTCTCGCCGAGGATGACCTGGAGATTCGGGGCGCGGCGGACGACCTCGACCGACTCCGGCCCGAGGCCGAAGGCCATCACGTCGATGTCCCCCGCCTGGAGCGCGGCCAGCGCCGCGTTCGAGTCCGGAATGAAGCGGAACGTGGCGCGCTCGAGCTTCGGCAGCCCCTTGACGTGGTAGTCCGGATTCCGCTTCAGGACCACGCGATCGCCCCGGTCCCAGCGATCGAGCATGAACGGCCCGGTGCCGACCGGGTGCGACTTCTGCTGCTCCACGGCCTCCCGCGGGTAGATCACCGAGCCCTGGCGGGCGAGGTTCAGGATGAACATCGCGTTCGTGCGCTTGAGCGTCACCGTGACGGTCAGAGGGTCCCGCACGTGGATCGCGGCGATGTCCTCGTACTGCCGGACGTGCGGATGCTTCGTCTCGGGGTTCCGCGCGCGGTCGAGGACGAACTTCACGTCCTCGGCGGTGAGCTCGCGCCCGTTGTGGAAGCGGACCCCCTTCTTCAGGAAGAAGGTGTAGTTGAGGTTGTCCGTCGTGTGCCAGCGCTCGGCGAGCCAGGGCACGAGGTGCCCCTTCTCGTCGACCTTCACCAGCGCCTCCTGGACGTTGTAGAAGACGACGGCCGCCGTCGCCGAGGCGGGCGTCGCCGTGAGGTCGAGCCCCGGCGGCTCCGCGGTGATCTGCACGGAGAGCGCGGTGGCCTGGGCCCGGGCCACGCTCGGTCCGGCGGGCCCGAAGCCGGCGGTCAGGATCGTGGCGGTTCCGAGGAGCCAGCCCAGCCGAGGCCATCGTGTCATGGTCGCGCCTCCACCTGACGAGGGGGGTAGGAACCGCGCCCACTATACCGAAGCCCCGGAGACCGCTCAAGGCGCGGCCGGGCTCGTGCCATCATGAGCGGCACGGTGCGCCGAACCGCCTGGATCCTGCTCGCCCTCGCGCTCGCCGCCGTAACGGCGCTGGTCGTCCTGCGCCCGGACCGGGAGGCCGGCCGGACTCCGCCCGCGGCCCCGCCCGCGTCGCCCTCGGTCGCCGGGCCGCCGCCCGGCGGCGCCTCGCCTCCGGCCGGGACGCCCGCCGTGCGACCGAGCGCGGCCGGGCGCGCGGCACCCGCGGCCCTCCATCGGGCTCGGGACGTCCTGGCCGCCATCGAGCAGCGGGCCGGCGCGCCGCTCCCCGGCTACGTCGGGGGGCGCGAGTTCCACAATCGGGAGCGCCGTCTGCCGGCGGGCCGGTACCGGGAGTACGACGTGCACCCCCGCGTTTCCGGCCAGGACCGGGGCCCCGAGCGGCTCGTCGTCGAGCGGAACACCGGCCGCGCCTACTACACCGGCGACCACTACCGCACCTTCGTGCCGCTGAACTGAGACGAGACGGATGCGCGCGCCCTCCATCGCCGACCGCCTCGCGGCCACCACCCCGCCCTGGGTGCACCTCCTGGTCGCGGCGGACGACCCGCCGCCGCTCCCGGCGCCGCCCGAGGGGTTCGTGGTCCGGACCCTCGACGGCCGCCGCTGCCGGACGAAGCGCGCCTTGCTCGAGGAGCTGGCGCAGGCGCTCGGGTTCCCGGCCCACTTCGGGCGGACCTGGGACGCGCTCGAGGACTGCCTCACCGATCTCGGCTGGCTTCCCGGCGCGGGGTACCGCCTCGTCGTTCACGCGGCCGACCGGCTGCTCGCGCGGGACGAGGCGGGCTACGCCACGTTCGTCGCGCTCCTCGCGGACGTCGGACGCGCGTGGGCCACAACCGCGACCGGCCACCCCGGACGGAGCGCCGTGGCCTTCCACACCGTGCTGGTGGTGCCGCCCGCGCGGCTGGGCAAGCGGCGGAGCTGGGGCGCCCCGCGCCTGACCGGCTGACGCGTCCCGGTCCCGCGGGCGTCGCCGTCGCGCGTCCGCGCCACGGCGCTTGACAAGCAGTAGCGGGACGACCCACGCTGAGAGGCGCCGATGGCCACCCGCGCGCGTCAGCCGGCCCGGGCCAAGTCGAGCGGGACCCCGGGGCTCGCGGCGGCGGAGCGCCCGGCCGCATCCAGCGCGACCCCGCCCGCGCCCACCGACTTCGAGAAGCTCGGCGTCTTCTACCTCGGGCGCCCGCACGATCTCGCGTCCAAGAAGACGGCCGAGGCGCCGCTCCTCTACGACTCGAAGGACTTGGTCACGCACGCGGTGTGCGTCGGCATGACCGGCAGCGGCAAGACGGGGCTCTGCCTCGGGCTCCTCGAGGAGGCGCTCCTCGACGGCGTCCCCGCGATCCTCATCGATCCGAAGGGGGATCTCGCCAACCTGTGCCTGACCTTCCCCGAGCTCCGCCCGGAGGACTTCCAGCCGTGGGTCAACGAGGAGGACGCCCGGCGGAAGGGGCTCGACGTGGCGGCGTACGCCGCGCAGCAGGCGGAGCTCTGGCAGAAGGGCCTGGCCGCGTGGGGGCAGGACGGCGCGCGGATCCGGCGCCTCCGCGAGGCGGCCGACGTCGTCGTGTACACGCCCGGCAGCACGGCGGGGCTGCCGGTGTCGATCGTCAAGTCGTTCGGCGCGCCCCCGGCCGCCGTGCGCGAGGACACGGAGATCTTCCGCGAGCGGATCGGGACCACCGCGACGAGCCTCCTCGGGCTCCTCGGGATCGAGGCCGATCCGCTCCAGAGCCGCGAGCACATCCTGCTCGCGCGGCTCTTCGAGGCCGCGTGGCGCGAGGGGCGGGACCTCGACCTGCCGGGGCTCATCCAGCAGATCCAGACGCCGCCCGTCACGAAGGTGGGCGCGCTCGATCTCGACGCGTTCTTCCCGCCGAAGGACCGCTTCGAGCTGGCGACCCGGCTCAACAACCTCCTGGCCGCCCCCGGCTTCGACGCCTGGCTCGAGGGGGAGCCCCTCGACGTCGGCGCGCTCCTCCACACGGCCGAGGGCAAGCCCCGGGCCGCGATCTTCTCGATCGCCCACCTGTCGGACGCCGAGCGGATGTTCTTCGTCTCGCTCCTCCTGAACGAGACGCTCGGGTGGGTCCGGGCCCAGTCGGGGACGACCAGCCTCCGGGCCATCGTCTACATGGACGAGATCTTCGGCTACTTCCCGCCCGTCGCGAACCCGCCGTCGAAGCTCCCGCTCCTGACCCTCCTCAAGCAGGCGCGCGCGTTCGGCGTGGGCGTGGTGCTCGCGACCCAGAACCCGGTCGACCTCGACTACAAGGGCCTCGCCAACACGGGGACGTGGTTCATCGGGCGGCTCCAGACCGAGCGGGACCGGGCGCGCGTCCTCGACGGGCTCGAGGGCGTGGCCGCCGGCAGCGATCAGCGCTTCAACCGCGCGGCGATGGAGGAGCTCCTGGGCGGCCTCGGCAACCGGGTCTTCCTCCTGAACAACGTGCACGAGGACGGCCCCGAGGTGTTCGAGACCCGCTGGGTGATGTCCTACCTGCGGGGCCCCCTCACCCGGACCCAGATCAAGCAGCTCATGGCGGACCGGCGGCCGTCGGCGCCCGCGAGCCGGCCGGCTCGCGCCCCGGCCGCTTCCACCTCGGCGAGTGGAGCGACGAGTGGCCCGGCGAGCGGTCGCGATGCCGGGGCCGCGGCGCCCACGCCGGCCCCGGCCGCCCCGGGGGGCGGCGTCCGGCCCGTGCTCCCTCCCGGCGTCCCCCAGCACTTCGTGCCCGTGCGCGGGCGCGCGCCGGCGGGAGCCGCGCTGGTCTACCAGCCGACGGTGCTGGGCGCGGCCACGATCCGGTTCGCGGACGCGAAGGCCGGCGTGGAGCAGACCGAGGACGTCGTGGTCGCGGCGCCCATCACGGACGCCGCGGTCCCGGTGAGCTGGGAGGCGGGCCAGCCGATCGACGTCCCCGTCGCCGACCTCGAGACGACGCCCGCGGAGGCGGCCGAGTGGGGGGCGCTCCCCTCGGCGGCCGCAAAGGCGAAGAGCTACGAGGGCTGGAGCCGCGACCTCGGCGCGTGGCTCTACGGGCAGCGCCGGCTGGAGCTCCTCCGCGACCCCACGTCACGGGTGATCTCCCGGCCGGGCGAGACCGAGCGCGACTTCCGCGTGCGCCTCCGCGAGGAGACCCGAGTGGCGCGGGACGAGCGCGTGGAAGCGCTCCGGAAGAAGTACGCGCCGAGGATCGCCGCGCTCGAGGAGCGGCTTCGGCGCGCCCAGCAGACCAAGGCCCGGGAGCAGGAGCAGGTCTCGCAGCAGGGTGTCCAGACGGCGATCTCGGTGGGGGCCACGATCCTCGGCGCCCTGTTCGGCCGGAAAACGGTGAGCGTCGGCAACATCGGGCGCGCGACGACCGCCGCGCGCGGCGCCGGGCGGGTCTTCAAGGAGCGTGAGGACGTGACGCGCGCGGAGGAGACCGTGGCGGCGGTCCAGCAGGCGAAGAGCGACCTCGAGGCCGAGCTCCAGTCCGAGGTGGCGACGCTCGAGGCCCGGGGCGAGAGCGCGGAGCTCGAGACCGTGGCCCTCAAGCCGAAGAAGACGGACGTCCGGGTGCGCCTCTGCGCGCTCGTGTGGACGCCTTACTGGCGCGATTCCGCCGGCGCCCTGACGCCCGCCTGGTCCTGAAGCCGCCCGGTCGATCGACCGGTCGACGCTGGGGCACTCGGCCCCGAACGGCGGCGCCCGGCGCCGCCTGGAAAGGAGACGTCGGATATGCGAAGCCGGTACGCGATGGCCGTTCTCGCCGTCCTCGTCTCGGTGGCCCTCGTCGTCACGCTCTCGACGGCCGCCGGGCCCAAGCAGTACCAGTGGACCGGGACCGTGACCGAGGTCGACGCGAAGGAGAAGACCATGAGCGTCGACAAGGCCGGCGAGGTCTGGCAGTTCTCCACCGAGGGACTGAAGGACGCCAAGGTGAAGAAGGGTGACAAGGTCACGGTCTACTACGTCGCGATCGCGAAGAAGATCGAGATGAAGTAGCGGCTCGGCGCGTCCGCGCCGCCAGACCGCGGCCCGGCGGGTCGCGCTCGCCGGGCCGCTTTGCCTCGCTAGTCGGCCGACAGGAAGGCGCAGGCCACGGCGCCCCGGCGGGCCACGTTGACGACGGGGTCCCGGCTCACCCGGACGTGGAGGCCGAGGTCCCCGGGAGCGTAGAAGAGGCCCAGGGAGAAGTAGCACGGCCCCGCGTAGGCGCGCCCGCCGCGGAGGTAGAGCATGGGCCGCCGCGTGCCCGGGCGTCGCGCCTGGACGACCCAGCGCCCGGGCTCCCGGAGCGCCCGGGCGATCCGGGCCTCCCAGCGGGCCGGCCCCGCTTCCCGGCCGAGCAGGATCCCCGTCCCGCTCGACCCCACGTTCGGCTTGATGAGGAGCCGCCCCCGCGCGCGCCGCGCGAACTCCGGCACATCCACCCGGCGCCCCGCCGGGTCCTCCGTCCACCGGGCCCCGAGGACCCGCGTCCAGGGCACGGCCCGGCGGAGGAACGCGCGCTCGCTCGGGGTAAAGAGCCGCGCGACCTCCGGGCGCTCGACGCACTCGAGCAGGCCCTTCTGGCTGAACTCGCCCGCGACGCCGGGCAGCACGGCGCCCGCATCGAAGCGCTCGAGGAAGCCGTCGAGCCCGCGGCGCTCCGGCATCCCCAGGTCCTCGAGCGCCAGATCCCGGTAGACGACGTCGACCGCCACGTCGCGGAGCCGCACGCCGCCCCGCGCGCGGGAGAGCTCGCGCGCGGTCCCCCGCACCGCGCGGACGCCGGCTTCCCGGAACGCCGCGACCAGCCGCGGAACCTCGCTGTAGCCGTCGAGGGGCCCCGCGTCTTCCACGAAGGCGACGCCCCGGAGGCGCCGGCGTCCCAGCCGGCGCGCGGCGGCCGCCACCCAGCGCACGACGAGGGCGAGGAGATCGGGCGGGTCGCCGAGGGCGCGCACCTCGCGCGCGGAATAGATCCGGGGGAAGACCTCCGCCCGCAGGATCCGGACGCCGGCGGCGTGGTTGTAGAGCCCCGCGAGGCCCGTGGCGTTGGTCTCGAAGAGCACCGGGTGGAGGGCGCCGTCCGGCCCCGACTCGAGCCCGACGTCCGGGCGGATCATGAGCTGCCAGGGCGCGGGGCCACGCGCGGCGTCGCGCCCGAGCCACCGCGCCGTCGTCCCGCTCACGGGGCAGAGACTGCGGAACCCCGCGACGTCGCCGCGCCAGAGGTCGGGCGCGTGCGCCTGGAGGCGATGCACGAGGGCCGCCAGCCGCGCGAGCTCGGGCAGGGCACGGTGGGGCACGAGGAAGGGCGTGAGGGCGATCGGATGCGGCACCGGGCGCGCGCCCGCGCGGTAGCGGTGGAAGAGGGCGACGCGCGCCTCGGCCGCCTCCACGGCCCGGAAGAGCGCTCGTCGACTCTCAGGCGTGAGACGCGCGATGCGGGTCGTCGCCAGCCTGTCGAGAGCCGTCACGGTCGCGTATTATAGGACGGTGACGGCCACAGGCCGACGGCGTTCGATCACACCTCGAGCGACGCGAGGGGAGCCCCGGTGAGCCACGAGCAGGCGCTGGTCGACGCCCTCGCGCGGCTCCGCGCCGAGGGGCGCTACCGCGTGTTCGCCGATCTCGAGCGGCATTGCGGGGACTTCCCCG
The DNA here is from genome assembly GCA_963812945.1 of uncultured Candidatus Rokubacteria bacterium. GTDB lineage: Bacteria > Methylomirabilota > Methylomirabilia > Rokubacteriales > DASRDR01 > DASRDR01. Next base: position 4,022,241 of record CAWEXD010000008.1, read on the forward strand.
GCGCCACCTGGCACAGCACCGACGGGCCCGTCGACGTGACGGTCTGGTGCTCGAACGACTACCTCGGCATGGGCCAGCATCCCGTCGTGCTGAAGGCGATGACCGAGACCCTCGAGCGCGTCGGCGCGGGGGCCGGTGGCACCCGCAACATCGCCGGCACCTCGCACGCGCACGTCCTCCTCGAGCAGGAGCTGGCCGATCTCCACCAGAAGCCCGCGGCGCTCCTCTTCACCTCCGGCTACGCCGCGAACGAGGCGGCGATCAGCACGCTGGCCCGGCTGCTCCCGGACTGCGTCATCCTCTCGGACGAGAAGAACCACGCCTCGATGATCGAGGGGATCCGCCGGAGCGGCGTCGAGAAGCGGATCTTCCGCCACAACGACCCGGCCGATCTCGAGCGGCACCTCGCCGCCGTCGGCCCCGGCCGGGCGCCGCTGGTGTGCTTCGAGTCGGTCTACTCGATGGACGGGGACATCGCGCCGCTCCGGGAGCTCTGCGACGCGGCGGCGCGCCACGGCGCCCTCACCTACCTCGACGAGGTCCACGCGGTGGGGCTCTACGGCGCGCGCGGCGCCGGCGTCGCCGAGCGCGACGGCGTGCTCGACCGGCTGAGCGTGATCCAGGGGACGCTCGCCAAGGCCTTCGGCGTGGTCGGCGGGTACATCGCGGCCTCGGCCGCCGTCGTCGACGCCGTGCGGAGCTTCGCCCCCGGCTTCATCTTCACCACCGCGCTCCCGCCCGTGGTGGCCGCCGGCGCCCTGGCGAGCGTCCGGCACCTCAAGACGAGCCAGGCCGAGCGGGAGCGGCACCAGGATCGGGCCGCCCGCCTGAAGCGCCTCCTCCGCGAGGCGGGGCTCCCGGTCCAGCTGACGCCGAGCCACATCGTGCCCGTCGTGATCGGGGACCCCACGCTCTGCAAGCAGGCCTCGGACGAGCTCCTGGCGCGCCACCGGATCTACGTCCAGCCGATCAACTATCCGACCGTGCCCCGCGGTACCGAGCGGCTCCGGCTCACCCCCAGCCCGCTCCACGACGACGCCACGATGGATCGGCTCGTCGCGGCGCTCCAGGACGTCTGGGAGCGCCTCCGGCTGCCGCGCGCGGCCTGACCCCCGTCGCGAGCCCGGCCCGCTCAGGAGCTCTCGAGGAAGCCCATCAGCGCCTGCCGGACGGCCTCCGGCGCCTCTTCGTGGGGCCAGTGACCGGCGTCCGGGAGGCGCACCACCCGCGCCCCCGTCCCGAACAGCTGCTCCCAGCGCGCGAGATGGTGCGGGGGGAACGCGGGATCCTTGAGGCCCCAGACGATCAGCACCGGCCGCCCGCGGAGCCGCTCGCGCCGCCGCCAGAGGTCCGCGTAGTACGCGCTCGACCCGAGGAGGGCCCGTGCCAGCGCCCACAGGACGCGCTCGCGGTCGTCCGGGGCCGGGAACGGGGCGAGGTACTGGCGGTGGATCTCGGGCGTGAGCTTCCGCCGGTCGCCGTACGCCTGCGGCATGACGAGCCGGAGGGAGGCGTTCCCCCGGCGGTAGAGGAAGCGCCCGAGGGCGCTCGCCGCCAGCCGGCCTTTCCGCCGGAGCCCCGGATCGTCGTCGAGCGGCCAGAGCCACGTGTTCAGGAGGACGAGCCGGCGCACGCGAGCGGGCTGGTCCAGGCAGAGCGGGAGGCCGATCGGGCCGCCGTAGTCGTGGACGACCAGCGTGACGCGCTCGAGCCCGAGGCGCTCCACGAGCGCGGCGAGCACCTCGGCGTGGGCCTCGGGCGTGTAGGCGAACCCCGGGGGCCGCGCCGACAGCCCGAACCCCAGGAGGTCGGGCGCGATGCAGCGCCAGCGGAGCCGGAGCGCCGCGATCAGGTGCCGCCACTCGTAGGACCACGTGGGCGTTCCGTGGACGAAGAGGATCGGCTCGCCGCTCCCCTCGTCGACGTAGTGCACGCGCCCCGCCGGGAGCTCGGCGAACCGGTTCCGGAACGGGTAGCCGATGCGGTCCACCCAGGCCGGGACGGGGGCGGGCGCGGGCGCGGCCATAACGCGGATCCGAGCGTATCACCCGGTGAGTCGATCCGCGGGCGCCGCAGCACACGACTGAGGGGTGCCCTCCGGCTCTCGGGTTGATTCACGGTGGGGGCGCGGCGTAGGATCGCGCGGGATGACCGCGCGACGCACGTCTCGCCCGAGCCCGGCCTCGCTCTCCGCTTGGCGGCGGCGCGCCATCCGACGGATGACTCGCTCGCGGGCCGAGACCTTGGCGGTCGTCCGCCGCATCCCTGCGGCCGCGCTGCGGCAACCGCGGACCCAGTCCGCCTGGTCCGTGCGGGACGTCCTCGTCCACATCGCGGCGTGGGAGGCGGAGGGGGCGTGGCGTCTGGCGCTGGTCGCCCGCGGCCGCGGCGAGCGTATCGTCTGGTACGACACCACGGCGGAGCTCGACGCCTTCAACGCGCGGGTCGTCCGCGCCGCGCGCCGCCTGGGCCCCGGGGCAGTGCTCCGCCGCCTGGCGGGCGCGCGCGCCCGGCTCCTGCGGGGACTCCGGCGGCTGCCGGCGGCGGCGCTCGCCGATCCCACCCATGCGCTCCCCGTAACCCGCTGGCTCCGGGAGTTCGCCTGGACCCACGAGGGCGCGCACCGCCGCGAGATCCGGGCCTGGGCGCGGAGCCACCGCGCCGCGGGGGGCCGAGCGTGAGCGTCGATCCCTTCTTCAACGACCGGCGCACGATCGCGGTGTTCGAGCGGGCCTTCTACACGAGCCGCGAGGCCGCCGAGGAAGTCGAGGCGGTTCTCCAGTGGCGCCCCCGGCCCGACCGCGTCCTCGACATCGGCTGCAATGCCGGTCTCCACGCGCTCGAGTGGAGCCGCCGCAGCGTCGCGGTCGTCGGCATCGACTCCGCGCCCGTCGCCATCGAGCTCGCGCGCCAGCGCGCCCAGGGCGACCCCCGCCTCCGCTTCGAGGTGGCCGACCTCGCCGATCCCGACTTCGGCCGGCTGGGCACGTTCGATCTCGTGACCGCCCTCGGGGGCGTGTTCAACTGCATCCCCCGGCCGGCCCTCGTCCAGGCCTTCCGCGCGATCCGATCGGTCCTCCAGCCGGACGGGGACTTCGTCTTCGACGTCCTCCGCTGGCGGGACAGCCCCCGCACGGTCTTCCTCCGCCGGGACGCCGAGGGCACGCTCCAGATCGTGTGGGAGTTCACCGTGGATCCCATCGAGGGCCGCGGGCGCGTCGTCGGGCAGTTCCTCGAGACCGGCGCCATCCAGGACTCCGAGCGCAACTTCTACACCGCGCCCGAGGTCACGACGCTCCTCGAGCTCGCGGGGTTCGCGCGCCCCGCCGTGGCGGGCGATCTCGCCCTCGCCCTGCCCGCCCGGGAGGCCGAGCCAAGCCTCTTCTTCCGCGCCCGCCCCCGCTAGGTCGCGGCGTCGCCGGGGCCACCCCGGAATGGTAGACTCGAAGCGCCCAAAACCCACCCCCTCCCGGAGGCATGCCCATGGCGATGATCCTCTACGTCGGCACCGCAGGCTCGGACGATCCGACGCGCGCGGGGTTCCCGTTCAACTTCGCGCTCGGCGCCATCGAGGCGGGGCATCAGGCGGAGATCTTCCTCGCCGGCGAGGCAGCCTACCTCATGAAGGACGTCATCGCCGAAGCGGTCCTGCCCGTGGGAATGCCACCGCTCGCCGAGATGCGCCGGAAGGTGGTCGAGCACGGCGTCCCGATCTACGTCTGAGGCCGGTGCTCCGGGGCCCGGGGGGTCTCCGAGGGCGATCTTGCGGGGAAGAACGCCCGGTTCGTGACGCCGAAGATCTTCGCCGAGCGGGTGGCCGCGGCCGACAAGGTGGTGTCCTGTTGACGCGCATCACGGTCGGCGCGCTCCGGGACTGCGTCCCGCTCCGGTGACTCCCGAGGAGGCGCGCGAGCGGCTCCGCGCGGGGAGCCCCGCCGAGCGCCAGGCGACGCTCCGCGCCCTGGCCCGGGAGGCCGATGCCCGGGTGACGCCGGCCGTCGCGGCGCTGCTCCACGCCGACGACCCGGAGCTGGTGGCCCTCGCGGAGGCGACCCTCTGGCAGGTGTGGAGCCGGTCAGGCGACCCCGCCGTAGACAAGCTCTTCGCGGAGGGGCTGCGCGCGATGGAGGCGCAGGACTGGCTCGAGGCCGTGACGCGGTTCGGCCGGGTCGTCGAGACGGCCCCGTCCTTCGCGGAGGGCTGGAACAAGCGCGCCACGGCGCGTTACATGGCGACGCACTACGCGTCGTCCATCGCCGACTGCGAGGAGGTCGTCCGGCTGAATCCCTACCACTTCGGTGCGCTGTCCGGCCAGGGCCTCTGTCACGCGGCGCTGGGCCAGCTCCGCGAGGCGGCTGGCTGCTTCCGGCGGGCGCTCCAGGTTCACCCGCGGCTCGACTCGGTGCGCCAGCAGCTGGCCCGGACCGAGACGCCGCTGGCCCGGGCCAACGGGCACGCCCTCGGCGTCGCGCCGGCCGGCTCGCGAGACGCCCAGTGACGGCGCCCGTCCGCCGGGCGGCGCTCTTCGACATGGACGGCGTCCTGGTCAACAACTCGCGCTTCCACCGCGAGGCCTGGCGGCGCCTCTCCCAGGAGGAGGGCTTCCTGCTGACGGATCCCGAATTCTGGCGCCATGCCATCGGGCGCCCCGTGGAGGAGGCGGTCCCCCGCATCCTCGGCCGCCCCGTGCCGCCCGCGGAGGCCGGCCGCCTGGCGCGGCGGAAGACCGCGCTCTATCACGAGCTCGCCGACGGCCACGCCGCGCCCGTGCCCGGCGTCGTCGAGTTCGTCCGCGCGCTCTCGGCCGCGGGGATCCCGCGCGCCCTGGCCACGTCCGCGGTGGCGGACAGCGCCATGCGGATCCTCGAGGGGCTCGGGCTCGCCGCCGCCTTCCCGGTCCGCGTGACCGCCGGGCAGGTCCGGCGCGGGAAGCCGGACCCGGAAGTGTACCTGACGGCCGCGGCCGCGCTCGGCATGCCGCCCGCCGCCTGCGTCGTGTTCGAGGACGCCATCGTCGGCGTGGAGGCCGCCCGCCGGGCCGGCATGGCCGTGGTCGGGCTCACGACCGCGCACGCCGACGCCGAGCTCCGCGCGGCGGGCGCCGCGTGGACGGCGCCAGACTTCACGCATCTCGCGTGGACCTCGCTCGCGATCCCGTGAACTGAGGAGGCTCTCGTGGCGACGAACTGGACCGTGTTCCCCGAGGGGGTCGAGCCGCCGAAGCCGGTGACGGCGCTGGCGGAGCAGGTCAGGCAGGACGGCGGCCACGTGCTGGCGGCCTACCAGGAGCCGCTGGCGGCCGCCTGGCAGCTCTTCGTTCTCCTGCCGCTCGGGAAGGTCGAGCCGACGCCCTACCAGCGCGACCTCTCGAAGCCGCACGTGAAGCGCCTCCAGGAGGTCATCAAGAAGCTCGGGCGGTTCCTGGACCCGATCGTGGTGGTCTCCACGGGCCCGGGGAAGTACTGGACGCCGAACGGCAACCACCGCCGCGAGGCGCTCACGAAGCTCAAGGCCGAGTGGCTGCCCGCCATCCTGGTGCCCGAGCCCGAGGTCGCCTACCAGATCCTCGCGCTCAACACGGAGAAGGCGCACAACGTCAAGGAGAAGTCCCTCGAGGTCATCCGCATGTACCGCGGCCTCGTCGAGGACGGCTCGAAGGCGACCGAGGAGGATTTCGCCTTCCAGTTCGAGGCCCCGCACTTCATCACGCTCGGGCTCCTGTACGACGAGCGGCCGCGCTTCGCGGGCGGCGCGTTCGCGCCGATCCTCCGCCGCGTCGACAAGTTCCTGAAGACGCCGCTCGCGAAGGCCTATGGCGAGCGCGAGCGCCGGGCCGCGCTCGTCCGCGCGGCGGACGACGCGCTCAACGACGTGGTCCAGAAGGTCAAGAAGCGCGGGCTCAACCACCCGTACGTGAAGAACTACGTGCTGGCGCGCACCACCCCGCTCAACCGGGCGCGGAAGACGCTGCCGTCGTTCGAGCAGACCTTCGAGCGGCTCCGGGAGAACCTCGAGGCCTTCGACCCGGCCAAGGTCCGCCTCGACGAGATCGCCCGCGCCGCCGTCTTCGCGGCCCCCGCGTAGGCCGGTTCCCGCCGGGTCTCGGCCGGGTTTGCGCTAGTATGAATGCTTGGTCAGGCCCGAGGCTCGACCCGGTCGGAGGACGCATGCGAAAGCCGGCAGTGGGAATGCTCGTGACCCTGGCGATGGCGGGCCAGCTCCTCGGGCCCGGGGACGCGCTGGCGTACATCGATCTCGGCACCGGGAGCTACGTCTTCCAGGTGGTGATCGCCAGCCTCCTCGGGGCGGCCTTTGCCGTGAAGGCCTACTGGGAGCGCATCCGGGCGTTCTTCGGCCGGCGCCGACGGGAGGACGACGACCCCCAGGCATGAAGGGCCCGGAGCCACTCGGGAGCTCCTTCCGGGATCCGTCCGGCTTCGTCTTCCGCCACGACGGCGCGATCTACCGACAGGTCAACCAGCGCTACCGCCCGGCGTACGATCACCTCCTCGCCTCGGGACTCGCCGCCGGGCTCGAGGCTCGAGGGCAGCTCCTGCCCTTCGAGGAGGCCGGCCGGTCCCTCGCCCAGGGTGACGACGCCTACAAGATCCTCCGCCCCCAGCCGCTCGCCTTCGTCTCCCATCCCTACGAGTGGTGTCCGAGCCAGCTCCGGGACGCCGCGCTGCTCACGCTCCGGGTCCAGCAGGCCGCGCTCGACCATGGCATGACGCTGAAGGACGCGTCGGCGTACAACGTCCAGTTCGTGGGGGCCCGGCCGGTCTTCATCGACCACCTCTCCTTCGACCTCTACGAGCCGGGCACGCCCTGGCAAGGCTACCGCCAGTTCTGCCAGCACTTCCTGGCCCCGCTCGCGCTGGCCTGCCTGGCGGACGTCCGGCTGACCCAGCTCCTGCGCGTCCACCTCGACGGGATCCCCCTCGACCTCGCCGCCCGGCTCCTGCCGTGGCGGAGCCACCTCCGGCTCTCGCTCCTCGCCCACGTGCACCTCCACATGCGGACCCAGGCCCGCTACCGGGGCGCCGGGGCGGCGGCGACCCCGCGGCGCGCGATCAGCCCCGCCCAGCTCCGCGCCCTCGTCCGCCACCTGGAGACGGCCATCCAGGGCCTCCGGTGGCGCCCGCCGGAAACCGAGTGGGCGGACTACTACGCCGAGACCAACTACACGGCCGACGCGCTCCGCGACAAGGAGCGTCTCGTGGCGGCGTGTCTCGACCGCGTGGCGCCGCAGACCGTGTGGGACCTCGGCGGGAACGTCGGGCGCATGAGCCGCCTGGCCTCGGGTCGCGGCGTGCCGACCGTGTCCTTCGACGTCGATCCGGTCGCGGTGGAGCGGAACTACGTGCAGGCCCGCGCCGAGGGCGATCGCACGCTCCTGCCGCTCTGGCTCGACCTGACCAACCCGAGCCCGGCGCTGGGCTGGGCCAACCGGGAGCGGGACTCTCTGGCCGCGCGAGGCCCGGCGGACCTGGTGATGGCCCTCGCCCTGGTCCACCATCTCGCCATCTCGAACAACCTGCCGTTCGATCGCCTCGCCGAGGACCTGGCGAGCCTGGGCCGCTGGCTCCTCGTGGAGTTCGTGCCCAAGGAGGACTCGCAGGTGCAGCGGCTCCTCGCCACGCGGGCGGACATCTTCGATCGCTATGCCCCGGAGCCCTTCGAGGCCGAGTTCGCCCGCCACTTCGAGATCGTCGAGCGCGCCCCGATCGCGGGCTCGCGGCGCACCCTCTACCTGATGCAGAGCCGCCGCCGCCCGGCCGGCGCGACAGGGCCGGCCGGGCGCGACCAGCCGTGACCTCGCAGGCCGCGGGCCGAAGGGCCGGAACCGTCGCGTTCGCGGCCGCCGTCCTCTCGGGGCTCCTGGGCCTGCTCGTCCTCGCGGTCGGCAGCCCGGATGGACAGGCCCACCGGGACCTCGGGCTGCCCCCCACCGGGCTGACGCTCGAGCCCGGGGCCACCACCGAGCTTCCCCTCGACCTGCCGGGCGCCTCGGCCGAGTACCGGCTGATGGTCCGGTGCCAGAAGCGGGCGTCCTGCGTCGACCTGCGGGTGGCCGGCGGCGCGGCACCGGGCCGGCGGGCGCCGGAGGGCTTCGACGGCGGTCGGCCGTACTTCCGCCTCCACCGGTCCGAGGACGGCGCGGGGCTCCTGCGGCTCACGAATGCCGGCGCGGCGCCGCTCACCCTCGTCCGGGCCAGCGTCCGAAACTTCGCGGCCAACGGCGACCACCCTCCGCGGTTCGTCGTCTTCCTGGACGGCACCGCGACGCGGCCGTACGGCTGGCTCGCGCGGCTCCTCCTGCTGGGGGCGGGTCTGGGGCTCCAGGCGATGGGACTCCGGGCGTGGGGCGTCGGGCGGCAGGTCGGGCTCCTGAGCCCGCGCGCTTTCGCGATCGCGGCCCCGCCCGTGCTGGGTCTCGCGGCCGCGCTCGCCGTCCAGCGCGCGGGCCGCGTGCTCGCCCTGCCCTGGGACAGCTTCCTCATCCTGGCGGGACTCGGGCTGGGCGTCCGCCTGGCCCTCGACTACCTGCCGCGGCTCGGACGCTGGACGGTCCGGGCGTGGCAGGTCGGGATGCTCTCTCGCGCCGGGCGCGGGCTCCTCGGTCTGCTCCCCGCCCTCTTCCCGGCCCTCGTGATCTTCGTGTACCTCCCGCTGGGCATCTACCTCCCCAACCAGGCCGATCTCAACTATCACGCCTGGGTCCTCGTGCCGTTCCTGGCCGCCACCGCAGCCTGGGCAGTGCTGGCCGCTGGCCTCCTGGCCTGGCGGCCCGCGCACCGAGACCGGTGGGAGAAGGGGTGCTTCTTCCTGGGCCTCCTGGTGCTGCTCCTGGACCTCGTCACGCCCGTGGACATCGGCCTCCTCGACGGCCGCGCGATGGTGGAGGTCCTCCACATCCCGGCCGCAGCGGTCTGGATTCAGGCCGCCGTGACGGCGGCCGTCGTGCTCTTCGCGCTCACCGTGAGCTGGGCCCAGGTTCGACGGCTGGCCCAGCTCGTCAGCCTCGGGCTCCTGGTGGCCCAGGTGGTCACGCTGACAGTCCGCCTCGCCCCCGAGACCCGCTGGGCCATGGGGATGCGCAGCCAGGCCGGCCTGACCGCCCCCCCGCTCGTCGCCTCCCGGAGCGGCAACATCTACCAGATCATCCTGGACGGCTTCAGCGGCCAGGTGCTCCCGGAGGTCCTCGAGACCGAGCCCGCCCTCCGGCCGGTCCTCAGCGGGTTCACCCACTACGCGAACGCGCGCGCGAACATGCTCGACACGACGGAATCCTTCCCGAGCTTCATGACGGGCACCTTCTTCCCCCCGAAGCCGGCCGGGATGAGCGACATCGACTGGTGGCACGAGATCGTGCCGGCGTGGCGCACCCTCTGCTCGACCGAGGGGATCCTCAAGCACGCGTGGGAGCAGGGGTACGCCGTCACGCAGTACGTGCCGCGCCTGGAGTGGTGTCCCCACCACAAGACCAGCCACTTCCGGCTCGGCGCCGATCTCCAGAACTCCACCAAGCCGCTGGCGGGGCTGGGCGACTTCTGGCTTCTCAAGCTCGCGCCCGCGCCCTGGAAGGGCTCCGTCTTCGACCATCGCGACCGGGGTCCCTTCGAGCGCTTCCTCCGGGAGCCCAGCGAGATCGAGTGGGGCTACTGGTCCATCGCCCACATGAATCAGCTCATCGAGGAGGAGGCGGGACGGCCCGCCCACGGGCAGTACGTCTGGGCCCACTTCGGGACGCCACACCCCCCGAGCGTCGTGGACGAGCACTGCGCCTACCGCGGGCGAGGGTGGCGAGGGGGGAAGGACGAGGGAGGCTATCGGGCCCAGGCCGTGTGCGCCCTCCGGCTGGCGGGGCGTCTGATCGAGACACTCCAGCGCCTCCATCGCTTCGAGGCCGCCACGATCATCATCCAGTCCGACCACGGGGTCGGCTGGGTCGAGGCCCGGAGCGCGGCCAATCGCATGCCCGACTGGCTCGACGCGCGCCTCGCCGAGGAATCCAACCAGCCCGGCCGCGGCCACGAGGTCAACAGCCGATCGCTGGCGCTCCTCCTGGTCAAGCGGCCGGGAGCCGCCCGCGAGCCGCTCCGCATCGACGAGCGGCCCGTGAGCCTCATCGACCTCCCTCAGAGCCTCTACGAGCTCCACGCCTGGCCGGTCCGGAGCCCGGAGGGGCGCTCCATCTTCGCGGCCGATTTCCCGGCGACGCGCGACCGGGATCTCTTCATCCGCTTGCCGGGCCGGAAGCTGCGCCCCGGGGGCAAGCAAGACTGGCATCTGGTGATCAACGGGGCGCAGTGGCGCATCGCCCCCGACTACCCGGCGCGCATTCGCTGAGCGCTATCCTCCGAGGGGGCGCGACGGGGTCGGGCTCTCGGCGGAGGCGAGGGCGGGGCTGGGCGGGGGCTCGCTCAGGAGCTCGGGGCGGCACACCGCCTTGAAGTTGCACCACCGGCAGAGCCGGAGATCCTCCGTCCGCTCGAAGTCCTCGAGCGCCGCCACGTTCTGATCGGCGTCCCGCAGCCAGGCCTTCATGCCGCGGATGGAGAGGCGGAAGCGCTCGCGGATCTCGTCGAGCCGCGCGGCGTCCCAGGGGTGCGTCGTGACCTCGCCCGCGCGGAGGTTCACCTCCAGGAGATCCACGCGATCCGGCTCCACGTCCAGGATGTCGCGCGCGTAGAGGGCATAGCCGCCCAGCTGGATCGCGGTCTCGCCGGGATCGGGGCTCCCCGTTTTCCAGTCGACCAGGGCCAGGCGGTCATCCCGCGTCCAGTACCCGAAGTCGGGCGCCGCGTAGATCGGCGTGCCCTCGAACTCGAACGCGCGGACGTCCTCGATCAGGATCCAGCGCTCGGGCGGCGTCCGCCGGATCTCCGCCAGGAGCGGCAGCCGGTAGAAGGTACGGAGACACCGGCACACGTGATCCCGGAGGACCTGCCACGCCTGGTCGGTCACCCCGACGCCGTACTCGTGCTCGAAGAGGGCCACGGCCTCTTTCGGGCGCTCGCGATACCCGGCGCGCCGGGAGAACCGCCACTCCTCCCGCATCCGGCGGACGGTCTCGTCGATGAGCCGCTCCTCCGCCAGCTCCTCACCGGCGTGGAGCGCGCGGAGCACGAGCTCCGCGGCGGCATGAACCGTCCGCCCGGCCCAGCCTTGCCGGCCCGTGAGCTGCTTCAGGACGTAGAGACGCCGGATGTCCGGCGGGGCGTTCGGCTCCCAGCCGCCCCAGGCCCCGTAGTAGTGGTAGTAGTAGCGGCGGCGGCAGTCCTCGAACATGTTGGCCCGTGAACGCGACCAGGAAAAGAGGTTGGCCAGCTCCGCCATCGGGCAGAGCATAGCATCGGCTCGAGGCCGGCGCGGGCGATGGGCGCCGCTCCCGCCGCGCGCGGGCGCTTGACCCCTCGCGGGCGCCTCTGGTACCAAGAGCCGTGTCCGGTCCGCTCACGGGCCTGCGCGTCGTCGACTGCTCGGCCATCATCGCGGGCCCCATCGCGACGGCGTTCCTGGCGACCTACGGCGCCGACGTCGTCAAGCTGGAGCCCCTCGACGGGGACGCGCTCCGCGGCTACCCGTCGACCTTGCCCGGCCTCTCCCGCTATTTTCTCGGGATCAACCGCGGCAAGCGCAGCCTGGCCATCGACCTGAAGCACCCCGACGGCCTCGCCGTCGCCCGGCGACTGGCGCGCGGCGCCGATGTGTTCGTCGAGAGCTTCCGTCCGGGCGTCGCGGCGCGCCTCGGGCTGGACGACGCCACGCTCAGGGCCGACAACGCCCGGCTCGTCTATTGCTCCATCTCCGCCTTCGGCCAGACCGGGCCCCTGGCGGAGCGGCCCGGCGTCGATCCGGTCGTGCAGAGCTACGGCGGCCTCGCCTGGGAGCAGGGCGCCGCCGACGAGGACGCGCCGGCCCTCGTGCGCGGAAGCCTCGTCGACTACTACACCGGCAGCCTGGCCGTGTCCGGCATCCTGCTGGCCCTGATCGCCCGCGGCCAGACCGGGATGGGCCAGCGGCTCGAGACCTCGCTCCTCGACGGCGTCCTGGCGATGCAGGCCGGGCGGGCCTTCTGGGCGGAGGCCGCCGAGCCGCCGGAGGCCGTCCGCGACCTCCTGGGGGACCGCGTGTCGCGCATCTATCCGACGCGGGACGGCCACCTGTACCTCTACGTGGAGCTGCCGAAGTTCTGGACGGGGCTCTGCCGGACGCTCGGCCTCGACGCGTGGCTCGAGGATCCCCGGCTCCGGACCATGGTCGGGCGCCACACGCACAAGGCCGAGCTGATCGGCGCCATCACCGAGCGCCTCCGGGCCCGGACGGCGGCCGAGTGGGAGACGCGCTTCGCCGAGGCCGACGTGCCGTCGACGCGCGTCCGCTCCGTGCCCGACATGCTGGTGGATCCCCAGGCCCTCCTGAACGGCACGCTGGCGACCGTCGAGCACCCCCGGCTGGGGCCGGTGCGCCTGCTGGGAGTCCCGGTGCGCCTCACCGGCACCCCGGGCGCGCCCGCCGGGCCGCCGCCGGCGCTCGGCGAGCACACGGACGCGATCCTGGCGGAGGCCGGCCTCTCGGCGCCGGAGATCGCGCGCCTGCGCCAGGCGGGCGTCGTACGATGAAGCCGCGGCGCCGCGTGGCGCCGCGGCCGAACCGTGCGTGCCAGAAGGAGGCCGGATGCGCCAGATGCGGTCGTGGAGGGGTGCCGGATTCGTGCTCGTCGCGTTCGTCGCCGGCGCCCTCGTGGGCCAGGCCGGGGGCCAGGCGAAGCCGCGCATGTGGGCCGATCGCATGCTCGACGTCGTGACCGACGAGCTGCCACGCAAGGCGCGCGTCGTGGCCAACCTCAACCACTGGGAGCCGGGCGCCGACACCGGGCGCCACTCGCATCCCGGTCCCACGGTCTTCGTCCTGCTGGAAGGCGAGCTCGAAGAAACCCTGGGCGACGGCCGCACGCGAACCCTCCGGGCCGGCCAGGGGTTCTGGAACCCGCCCCGCACGACGCACAGCGTCCGCAGCGTCGGCGGCCGGCCGGCGCGCGCGCTGGCCATCCACATCGACCCGGCCGGCTGAGCCACGGGCCCGCGGCCGGGCCGCGCTGATAGCTTGCCTGGCCGGCCCGAACGGGCCATCCTGGAGAGGCTCGAGCTCGATCCTCACCCCCGATCGGAGGGCCCCATGGGGACGATCCGCGTGCTCTCGCCCGTGGTCGACAGCAAGGTCAGCCAGACCGCGCCTTTGCCCTTGCCGGGCACGCTCCTGGGCAAGCGCCTGGGCTTCCTCGACAACACCAAGGCCAACTTCGAGCTCCTCCTCCGCGGCCTGGAAGGCCACCTCCGGGAGCGCTGGGCGGTCGCCGACGTCCGCTACGAACGGAAGGCGAACTCCTCGACCCCGGCCCCGCCCGAGGTCCTCGCCCGCCTCCTGGACGTCGATCTGGTCGTCACCGGCTCCGCCGACTGAGGGTCCTGCACGTCGTGGAGTCTCCACGACGCAGTGTCGCTCCAGCGGGCCGGCACGCCCGCGGTGGTCGTCACGACGACGGCCTTCGAGACGCTCGCCCACCACGAGGCCCACACGCTCGGGATGGAAGACCTCCCGCTCCTGGTGGTGGACCATCCGCTCGGCGGCGAGCCGCCGGCGCGGATCGCGGAGCGGGCGGCCCGCGCCGCGACCCAGCTCCTCGCGCGCCTGGAGGGCCTGGCCCGGTGAGGGGACCGGTGAGGCGCGGAGGCTGATCGTGGGCCGGCGGGCGGCCATCCTCGCGTCGGAGGTGCTCGAGCTGCCCGACACGCTCGAGGCCGTCGAGGCGCACTTCCACGCCCAGGGCTGGACGGACGGCCTCCCGATCGTCCCGCCCACCCCGGCGCGCGTCGAGGACATGCTGGGCGGGATCGACGCCGAGCCCGACCACGTCGTCGGGAAGCTCCCGCCGCTCTGGGGCGAGGCGACGGTCGAGAAGGTCGCGATCAATGCCGTCATGGCCGGCTGCGCGCCGGCGGCGATGCCGGTCCTGGTGACGGCGCTCGAGGCGATGCTCGATCCCGCCTTCAACCTCTACGGCGTGCAGGCGACGACCCACCCCGTCGCGCCGCTCGCGATCGTGCACGGGCCGGCGGCCGCCCGGCTCGGGATGCACGCCGGGCCGGGCGTCTTCGGGCCGGGGAACCGCGCCAACGCGACGCTCGGGCGCGCCATCCGCCTGTGTCTCTGGAACCTGGGCGGGGCCCGCCCGGGGCAGGGCGACATGGCGACGCAGGGGAGCCCCGCCAAGTACACCTACGCGATCGCGGAGCGCGTGGAGGCGAGCCCCTGGGGGCCGCTCCACGCGAGCCTCGGCGTCGACGCCGAGGAGAGCGCCGTCACGGTCTTCGGCGGGGAGGCCCCGCACAACGTCAACGACCACGTCAGCCAGCGGGCGCCGAACCTCCTGACCGTCATCGCCGACACCGCGGCGACGCTCGGCTCGAACGTGGGCTGGTACTTCTCCCAGAGCCAGCTCCTGCTCGTGCTCGGCCCCGAGCACGCCCACACGATCGCGGCCGACGGCTTCACGCGGGCCGACGTCCAGCGCTACGTGTACGAGCACGCGCGGCTCCCCCTGCATCGGCTGAAGCAGGGCGGGATGTGGGGGATCCACGACTGGCCCCGCTGGATGGAGACCGCCGACGACCACGCGCTCCTGCCCGTCATCCCCGGACCGGACGACGTCTACGTGATGGTGGCCGGCGGGGCCGGCAAGCACTCGGCCGTCGTCCCGAATTGCTGCTTCTCCCGCGCCGTGACCCGGAGGGTCGCGCGCTGGCCGCGGTAGCGAGCCGGCGCGCCGCCGGGCCGGCGACGACGCTCCCCGCCCGCCGGAAGTCCCCGGCCCCGCGCCGCCGCCAGGGCTCGCTGGCCGCCCGCCTCGCGCGGGCCGCGATCCGCGCGCCGCGCGCCATCCGCCTGACCGTGCTGAGCCTCCTGGTGCTCGCGGTGCTGGTCACCGTGAACCTGGCCTACCAGGTCGCCCGAAAGCCGACGGAGCTCTTCGGGCTCGTCTTCGCCCCGGCCCCGCGCACGCCGCCCGAGACGTGGCTCCGCTACGGCCCGAGGTTCCGGGCCCACGCCACGGACCTGGTGCGCCCCGAATTCCTGGCCGCCCTCGCCCAGGCGGAGAGCCAAGGGGACCCGCTGGCGCGCACGTACTGGCGATGGCGCTGGACCTGGAACCCGTTCGCCATCTATGCCCCGGCCTCGAGCGCCGTGGGACTCTTCCAGATGACCGACGCGGCCTTCGCGGAGGGCCGGCGACTGTGCGTCCACGACCACCGGATCGCCCGGGCGGGGCCGTGGCACGACCTCGACGCCTGCTGGTTCCCGGCCCTCTACGCGCGGACCGTGCCCGACCACGCCATCGAGATGACAGCCGCCCGCCTGCACGACCACGTCGTCCAGGCGCTCGGTCCGCCCCGCGTGGCGCGGATCGGGGTGCCCCAGCGGGAGCGGCTGGCCGCGGTGATCCACCTCTGCGGGCCGGCGCGGGGCGCGGCCTTCGTCCGCCAGGGCTTCCGGGTCGCCCCGGGGGAGCGCTGCGGGACGCACGATCTCGGGGCCTACCTCGCGCGGGTCGCGCGCCTGACCCTGACCTTCGAGCGCCTCGCGGGTGCGCCGTGAGGCTCGGGACCGCCTGCCTTGCGACGGCGGCCGGCACGTGATAGGCAGTCAGGCATGGGAGAGCAGGGGGCCGGGGCATTCGACGTGACGTGCCCATGCTGCAGGGCGGTCCTGACCGTGGATCCCGAGGTGCGCGCGGTGCTGGCCCATCGCGAGCCTCCCCGGAGCGGCCCGCTCTCGACGCTCGACAAGGCGGTGGACGCGCTCCGGGGCGCCGGGGCGCGCCGCGAGGCGGCGTTCCAGCAGGCGGCCGAGGCCGAGCGGACGAAGGGGGACGTGCTCTCACGCAAGTTCGGCGAGGGGCTCAAGCGCGCCAAGGACGACCCAAACCCGCCCATCCGGCCGATCGACCTGGACTAGGATCGCCACGGATCGCCGAGACCGCGGCCGGCGACCCGACGTGACGGCGCCCGAGCTCCTCCGGGACGTCCTGCCCGGCGTCAGCCGCTCCTTCGCCCTGTCGCTTCGCGTCCTCCCCCCGGTCCTCCGGGTCCCGCTCGGGGTCACCTATCTCGTCGCGCGCTCGGCGGACACGATCGCGGATACGCGGGTGCTCCCCCCTCCCGCGCGGCTCACGGCGCTGCACGCCCTTCGAGCCGCCCTCCAGGACGGGCACGCCGCGCCCCCGATCCTCGCCGGCACCGGGTCGGGAGACCAGCCGCCCGCGGAGCGGATCCTGCTCGCGCGCCTGCCCGACATCCTGGCGGCGCACCGCGCGCTCGAGCCGGGCGACCGCGCCCGCTCCACGAGCGTCCTCCTCACCCTCACCCAGGCCATGGTCGAGGTCCTCGAGCGCTTCCCGCTGGAGCTGACCCTCCGCGTGGGCGCCCTCGACACGCGCGCGGACCTGGACCGCTACACCTACATGAACGCGGGCTGCGTGGGCGAGTTCTGGACGGAGGTGGCGGCGGCCCACCGGCCGCGCTGCGCGGGATGGGATCTGTCCCGCATGCGGGCCTACGGGGCGCGCTTCGGCCAGGGGCTCCAACTCGTCAACGTGCTCCGCGACCTGCCGCGCGACCTCAGGCTCGGGCGCTGCTACCTCCCGCGCGCGGACCTCGCGGGGCTCGGCCTGACGCCCCAGGATCTGCTCAGGCCCACGGTGTTCCCGCGCGTCCGCCCGCTGGTGGACGCGCTGATCGACGAGGCGCTGGCCTGCCTCGACGACGGCCGCGCGTACGCCCTCGCCGTGCCCCGGCGCGAGGCCAGGCTTCGCCTGGCCTCCGTCTGGCCCCTCCTCATCGGGCTCCGCACGCTCGCCCGGCTCCGGCGAGCGGAGAACCTGCTCGAGCCCTCCGTCACGGTGAAGGTGCCGCGCGGCGAGGTGCGCCGGCTCCTCGCCGGCTCGCTCGCGCTCGTGTGGTCCGACGGCGCGCTCGGCGGCTGGGTCCGCCGGCTCGCCGCCGGCGCGTGCGCGCGCTGACTACGGGAGCGGACGCTCCGGCGGCACCGTCAGCGCGAGGAGCGCCTCCGGGTCGACCCGCGCCCCCCCGAGGAGCACCGCGAAGTGCAGATGCGGGCCCGTCACGCGGCCGGTCGCGCCCACGGCCCCGATGACCTGGCCCGCGAGCACGGACTCGCCCGCCGCGACGCGCGTCTCGGCGAGGTGGTAGTAGAGGGTGAACAGGCCGAGCCCGTGATCCAGCACGACGTTGCGCCCCGCGAAGAAGTGCTCCGCGACGAGCGCC
Organism: uncultured Candidatus Rokubacteria bacterium; assembly: GCA_963812945.1. GTDB lineage: Bacteria > Methylomirabilota > Methylomirabilia > Rokubacteriales > DASRDR01 > DASRDR01. Next base: position 4,039,589 of record CAWEXD010000008.1, read on the forward strand.
ACGCGGCCGGCGTTCGTCGCGAGGACCGGCGTCCCGACCGGCGCGGCCCAGTCGAAGCCGGTGTGCGGGCTCCGGGGCTGGCCGTTGATGATCCGGCGGAGCCCGAACCCGCCGGTCGCCCGGGCGCCCTCGACGGGGTGCCGGAAGGGGCCCCGCCAGAGGCGCTCCCGGCCGCTGTCGGCCAGGGCGGCCCGGACTTCGCCGCGCTCGCTCGCGACGCGCGCGAGCGTGGGCGGATCCAGATCGACCATCGCCTGCGGGAAGGTGAGCTTCTGCGTCGGGAACGTGCGGGGCCGCACCGTCACGGCCCCGGCGGCGAGCGCCCCGCCGTTCTTCGCGGCGCTCGGCCGGGTCACCCGCCAGCCGACCACCCCCGGCCGCACGTCGAGGTCGATGCCGATCAGCGCGACCCAGTGGCTCCCGCTCGGGAACCCCGCGACCGGGCTGCCGTCCCACTCCACGCGGACATCCGGTGGCGCACCGGTCACCTCGAAGAGGAGCACGTCACCGGGGTGCGGGCTCGACGGCGCGACCGAGACCTGCACGCCGCCGCTCTCGCCGGGGCTGCCGGGTGTCCCGCCGGCGCGGGCTGCGGCCGGCGCACCGAGCAGCAGGAGCGCGGCGCCCCGGAGGAGAGCGCGGCGCGAGGGGGGCGCCGGTGCCTTCACTCCGGCGTGGGCGGGGATCCCGGCGGCTGCTGGCGGAGGAACTGCTCGATCTCGGCCACCAGGTCCTTCGCGCTCGGCAGGTCGCCGACCGGGGACGGCTCGGCGTCCTCGGTCTCCTGGTCCTTCGCCTCGAGGCGGCGCACGTAGTTCGCCACCTTCCGGTTCTGCTGGAGGACCTCAGCCAGCTGCGCGTCGAACTGCGTCGCGGCCTCCTCGAGCTCGCGGTAGTCGATCGGGCCGTCGAGGAGCCGATTCACCCGCTGGACCAGGGCGAACGTGGCCCGGGGGTTCTCCATCGCCGAGATGTAGTGCGGCACGTTGGCCCAGAGGCTGGCCGTGGCGAAGCCCGTGGCCCGCGCCGACGAGGACAGGACGCCGACGATGCCGGTGGGGCCTTCGTAGCGCGTCGGGCGGACGCCGAGGACCGCGCCCAGCTCGGGATCGGTGGCGAAGCCCGTCAGCCGGACCGGCCGGGTGTGCGGGACCTCGGCGAGGAGCGCGCCGAGGGTGACGACCAGGCTCACCTCCAGCTCCTTCGCGAAGTCGAGGACGGCGCGGCAGTAGGTCTTCCAGCGGAGGTGCGGCTCGATCCCGACCGCGACGACGACGTCGCGGCTCGCCTGGGTGCAGAGGGTGAACTCCATCTCGGGCCAGACGATCTCGCGCTCCAGCGTCCCGGGCAGGAGACGGACGAGGGGGCGCTGGAGCCCGAAGTGATAGAACTCCTCGGGATCCAGGGTCGCGATCCGCTGACCCGCCCACGCGCTCCGGAGGAAGCGCGCCGCGTTGGTCGCCGACTCGGCGGCGTCGTTCCAGCCAGCGAAGGCCAGGAGGAGCACGGGTCGCCGGAGCCGTCCGGGGTGTTCGTGGATCGTCACCTGGGTCATCGCGCCGCCTCCCAAGGGGATTCTAGGGCCCCCCGAGCGCCCGAACAACCGGTATATACTGCGCCTCGCCCATGGTGGGCTCGCACGTCCCCATGCGTCTCGGGGCGCCGTGACCCCGCTCGCGCTCGGCTTCGTCGTCCTGGCGGCCTTCTCTCACGCCACGTGGAACCTCCTCACCAAGCAGAGCCGACACCATCGGGCGTTCCTCTGGTGGACCGGGTTGGTCGGGGCGGTCCTGTACCTGCCGGCGGTCTCGTGGAGCGGGCCGGGCTGGCCCTGGCCGACGGCGGCCTGGGCGGGGGTGGTGCTCGCCGCCGTCGTGCGCGCCGCGTACTTCCTCGCCCTGACCGGGGCGTACGCGCGGGGCGACCTCTCGCAGGTCTATCCCCTCGCCCGCGGGATCGCCCCGGTCCTGGTGCCGCCCGCCGCCATGCTTCTCCTCGGCGAGCGCCCGAGCGGCCTCGGCTTCCTCGGCGTCCTGACGGTCGGCCTCGGGATCTACGTGCTCCACCTGCCGCACTTCGCCCGGACGGCGTGGCTCGCGCCCCTCCGCGCCCTCCGGACCGGCGCGGCGCGGTGGGCGATGCTGACCGGCGGCCTGACCACGGTCTACTCCATCCTCGATGCCTGGAACGTCCGGCAGGGCGTGCCCCCGCTCTTCTACGCCTGGGCGACGATCCCGCTCGCCGCGCTCCTCCTCGCCCCGTGGGCGTGGCGGCCGCCAGCGGCGTGCGTCGCCGAGTGGCGGGCCGCGGGCGCCCGGATCGCCGCCGTCGCGCTCCTGATGACGGGCGGATACTTCCTGATCCTGCTCGCCGTCCGGATCGCCCCCGTCAGCTACGTGGCGCCGGCCCGCGAGCTCTCGATCGTCTTCGGCACCCTCCTCGGCGTCACGGTCCTCCGGGAGCGCCATCCGGCGCCCCGCCTGACGGGGGCCGCCCTGATCCTCGCCGGCGTGCTCCTCCTGGGCGCCGCCGGCTGACGGGCCCGCCGGGGCTTGACGGCAGCCGGGGGCCCGCGCCATCGTTGAGGCCCACTCGAGAGGAGGCCCCATGCGACGCCACATGCGACGGACGACGATCGCGCTCCTGGCCCTGCTGCTGGTTCCCGGCTTGGGGGGCCTGGGCGCCCCCGGGAGCGCCGAGGCCGCGCAGCTCCAGTGGTGGAGCCACTGGGCGGTCGAGGACTCCAAGAAGGCGGTGCTCTTCGAGGCGAAGAAGCGCTTCGAGGCGAAGCACCCCGGCCACACCGTCGAGATCACCTTCTACGAGAAGAAGAACATGTGGCCGGCGCTCCGCGCCGCTTTCACCGCCGGCTCGGGCTTCCCCGACGTCTTCTACTACGACAACGACGTCCCCGAGTTCATGGCCGCCGGCTGGCTCGCCGACCTCTCGCAGGGCATCCGCTGGGAGAACGTCGAGCCCTACGGCAAGGCCTTCTGGACCCGGCCGGGGGCCGCCGGCAAGGTCGGCACCTGGGCGATCCCGGTCGAGGCCGCGTCGGACGAGCTCTACTTCAACAAGAAGCTCTTCCGCGAGCTCGGCATCGCCGTCCCGGCCAACTTCGCGTTCACGCAGGACCAGTTCAAGGACGTCGTGGCCAAGTGCGCGAAGGCCGGCCACGCGGCCTTCGCGACCGGCGCCGCCGACCGCGAGTGGGCGGCCATGTACGTCCCGGACATGCTGCTGCTCTCCAAGCTCGGCTACGCGGACGTGCAGAAGCTCTACCGGGGCGAGCTCAGCTGGAAGGATCCGCGGGTCGTGGACGTCTTCCGCTACTACAAGGAGCTCGTCGACCTCGGGGCGTACGCGAAGGTGCTCACCAGCATGCAGCTCGCCGAGGCGCACCGGTACTTCCACACCGAGCAGAAGGCGTGCATGTTCCCGGTGGGCTCCTGGTACACGGGGCGGGCCTTCGTGCCGCCGGAGAAGGGCGGCCAGCCGAAGGAGTTCGAGCTCGGGCTGCTCAACTACCCCCTCATGAAGGACGGCAAGGGGCACGGCGAGAAGATGCTCGGGGTCGCCGGCTCGCTCGCCGTCGCCGCGAAGAGCCCCAACCTGCCGCTCGCGATCGAGGTGGCGAACGCGTTCGCCGACGTCGAGGTCGGGAACATGTGGATGGCCAAGACCGGCATCCAGACGGGCATCAAGACCGACCCCGGGAAGATCGACAGCCCCATCAAGTGGTACTTCGACGAGTTCGCCAAGGTGAACAAGACCTCCAAGTGGGTCGACCTCACCGCCCAGCAGGTCAAGCTCCTGATGAAGCCGGGGCTCTGGGAGACCTACGTGGCCACGGTCAACCAGGGCCTGCCGAACCGCCTGATCGGCCCCGACGAGGCCCTGGCCAAGCTCGAGGAGGCCCGGCTCAAGGGCAAGTAGGGCAGGCTCCTGCTCGCGTCGCCGGCGCGGGCCACCCCCGCGCCGGCCCGGATCCGGGCCCTCTCGTCAGGTCCGTCCGCCCAGTGCCCGCGCCAGGCCGGCTAGCCCCGTGAGCGCCAACCCCTTCGGCCGGGCCGCGGCCTTGCCCCAGAGCCTCCCCCGGGCCGCCGCGCGGCGCGCGGGGCCGCGGCGCCCGTGGGGGGCGATCGCGATCTTCCTCGGCCCCACCCTCGCCCTCTACCTCGCGTTCACGATCTACCCGGTGCTCCTGACCTTCTACAACAGCGTCCACACGCTCCGCATGGACCTCGGGATGGTCTACGAGTTCGTCGGTCTCGAGCACTTCCGGGAGATCGTGACGAGCGACGAGGTCTTCTGGAAGGCCGCCCGGAACTCGCTCACCTGGGGGCTGGTCGCGCCGATCATCGACATCCCGCTGGCCCTCGGGCTGGCCCTCCTGCTCCACGCCGGCGTGCCCTTCGCGAAGTTCTTCCGGACCGTGTGGTTCACGCCCGTGCTCATGTCCTACCCGGTGGTCGGCGTGATCTGGCTGTGGGTCTACAACTACGACTGGGGCATGGCGAACCTGGTGCTCCGCGCCGTCGGACTCGGTGACTACGCCCAGGCGTGGCTCGCGAGCCCGACGACCGCCCTGCCGGCCCTGATCCTGGTGACCACCTGGATGTTCGCGGGGTTCAACATGGTCGTCCTGCTGGCGGCCATCGCGGCCGTCCCGCCAGAGTACCTGGACGCCGCGCGTGTCGACGGCGCCGGCAGCATCCGCCGGACCGTCCACGTCCTCGTCCCCCTCATCCGCCCGACGCTCGTGAACCTCGCGATCCTCGACTTCATCGGGAAGATGAAGCAGTTCGGCCTCGTGTGGGTGATGACGCGGGGCGGGCCGATGTGGGGCACCGAGACGGTCGCGACCTACGTGGTGAAGCGCGCCTTCGAGTGGAAGACGCTCGACCTCGGCTACCCGTCGGCGATCGCCGTCCTCTGGTTCGTGATCATCTTCGGGCTCTCGTACGCCTTCACGCGCGCGCTCCAGCGGCGCGAGGCCCTGGAGTTCTGAGGGTGCGCCCGCGCGCCGCCCGCTGGCTGCTCCTCTTGCCGGTCTTGGCCTACACCCTGTTCTCCGCCGGCCCGTACCTCTGGACCGCCACGATGTCGCTCCGCACGACCGACGAGATCTTCCGGAACCACTACGGGCTGCCGATCCCGCCGCGCTGGGAGAACTACCACCGCGCCTGGACCGAGTTCGGCTACGCGACCTACTTCCGCAACAGCGCGATCGTCACCGTCGTCTCGGTCGCCCTGGTGACCGTGCTGGGCTCGATGTCGGCCTTCGCGTTCGCCCGGCGGCGGTACGCGTTCCCCGGGCGCGAGCCCTTGTTCCTGCTGATCTTCCTCTCGGTGATGTTCCCGCCGCAGATCATGCTCCTGGCGCTCTTCCAGATCCTGGTGCAGTACAAGCTCTTCAACACGCTCACCGGGCTCATCCTCGTCTACGTCGTGACCGAGCTGCCGCTGACGATCTACCTCCTGCGGGCGTTCTTCGCCCAGATCCCGAGCGAGCTGGAGGAGGCGGCGCGGATCGACGGCTGCGGCGACTGGCGGATGTTCTGGCGCGTAATGCTCCCGATCGCGCTCCCGGCGGTCGCCACGACGGTCATCCTGAACTTCATCTACTTCTGGAACGAGTTCCTGTACGCCGTCGTCTTCATCACGCAGCAGCAGCGCCGGACGCTCCCGCTCGCGATCCAGTTCCTGGTGAGCGATCAGTACTTCGACATCGCGATGCTCGCGACGGGCCTGATGATCTCGACCCTGCCCGTGCTCCTGCTCTACGTGTTCCTCTCCGACTGGTTCGTGAAGGGGATGACCGCCGGCGCGATCAAAGGCTGAGCCGCACGCCTCTGCGATCCGCGTCGCCTGCCCGGCGGCGGGGCCGGGACGCCACCCGCGGGGCTATAATGCCGGCGCGATGGCTCACGAGCTCGTCGTCCGGCACGGCACCGTCGTCACCGCGACCGAGACCATGCGGTGCGACGTCGGCGTCGACGGCGGGCGCATCACGGCGCTGGGCGAGTCGCTCGCCGCCGGGCGCCGGGAGCTCGACGCCAGCGGCCTCTACGTCCTCCCGGGCGGGATCGACAGCCACGTCCACCTCGAGCAGGTGTCCTCGGCCGGCGTCATGTGCGCGGACGACTTCTACTCGGGCACGGTCGCGGCCGTCTTCGGCGGGACGACCACCGTGGTGCCGTTCGCCGCGCAGCATCGCGGGATGAAGCTCCGGCCGGTGGTCGAGGACTACCACCGCCGCGCCGCCGAGAAGGCGGTGATCGACTACGCGTTCCACCTGATCCTCGCCGACCCGACGGAGGAGGCGCTCCGCGAGGACCTTCCCCGGCTGGTCGCCGAAGGCGTCACGTCGCTCAAAGTCTACATGACCTATGACCGGCTCCGTCTCGGGGACGAGCAGCTCCTCGACGTCCTGGCCGCGGCGCGGCGGCTCGGCGCCCTGACGATGATCCACGCCGAGAACCACGGCATGATCGCGTGGCTGTCGGCTCGCCTCCTGCGCGAGGGGGCGACCGCGCCCCGCTACCACGCGATCTCCCACCCGCGCGTGGCGGAGGGCGAGGCGGTCCAGCGCGCGATCGCGCTGGCGGAGCTCGTGGACACGCCGATCCTGATCGTCCACGTGTCGGACGCCGCCGGCGCGACGGCGATCCGCCAGGCCCAGGCGCGCAACCTCCGGGTCTACGGCGAGACCTGCCCCCAGTACCTCTTCCTCACGGCCGACGACCTCGACCGGTCCGGTCTCGAGGGCGCCAAGTACGGCTGCAGCCCCCCGCCGCGGGACCGGGCCGCCCAGGAGGCGATCTGGGGCGGCCTCGCCAACGGGACGTTCCAGGCCTACTCCTCCGACCACGCGCCCTACCGCTTCGACGCGTCGGGCAAGCTCCCGCAGGGTGAGCACACGACCTTCAAGGACATGGCCAACGGCGTGCCGGGGATCGAGCTCCGGCTCCCCCTCCTCTTCTCCGCGGGCGTCGGGACCGGCCGGCTCTCCCTCCCGGAGTTCGTCGCCCTCGGCGCCACCAACCACGCGAAGCTCTACGGGCTCTACCCGCGCAAGGGGACGATCGCGGTCGGCGCCGACGCGGATCTCGCCCTCTGGGACCCCGCGCGGCGCGTCCGCGTCACCGCCGCGATGCTGCACGATCAGGTCGGCTACACGCCCTACGAGGGCCGCGAGCTCACCGGGTGGCCGGTCACGGTGCTCTCGCGGGGCCGCGTCGTCGTCGAGGACGGCCGGCTCCACGCCGAGCGCGGGACGGGGCAGTTCGTGCCGTGCGCGCCGTCCGACTGGGCGCGCCCGCGCGGGGTCGCCGTCCCCGAGCTCCAGCGGCTCCGGGAGCTCGGGCCGGCGTTGGAGCTTTAGCGGACGGTCGGGGTCACGCGCAACATCGACATCACACGACGGGGAGATGGCCATGCGATCTCTGCGAATGCACGTCACCGCGGCGATGATCGCGAGCGTCGCCACGGCGTGCGGCCCCGGGACCCACATTACCGAGTCCTGGAAGGACCCCGGGGCCACCCACATCAGGTTCAGCAAGGTTGTCGCGGTGTGCATGTGCAAGGACGCCGCGTTCCGCCGGTCGGTCGAGGACGAGATGGTCAAGCGCATCCGGAGCTCCGTCGCGTCCCACACCATCCTGCCCGAGGGCGAGGCGCGTGATCCCGAGCAGGCCCGCCAGTTGTTTCAGCAGAGAGGCTTCGACGGCGCCGTCGTGGCGCGTTTGGTCGAAGACGACCGGGGGGCCTCCCCCGCCCCGGCGGCGGCCTCCACCGCGCCGGCCAGCTACGGGGCGATGTGGGGCAATACCGGCTACTGGAGCTACGGCTGGGGCAGCGTCTACTCGCCAGGCTATATGACGCAGGACCGGGTCGTGACCATGGACACCCACGTGTACTCCCTGGCGGACGACAAGCTCGTGTGGACCAGCCGCAGCGCGACCTACAATCCGACGAGCGTTCCGCAGCTGGTGGGCGCGATCGCGGCGGACACCACGGCGGAGATGAGGAGGCAGAAGCTCATCGAGTAGGTCGCGGCCCCCGCGCCGGCCCGCCTAGTAGACGAGGGTGAGGCCGAGCGTGGCCACCACGTCCGGGCTGGCCGACGTGAGGCCGACCCCGACTGCCCCCGCGAGCGTCGCCTTACGGAGGAGGCCCGGCGCGTCGCCGGCGTCGAAGACGTCCCACGTGAAGCCCAGTTGGACCACCGCCGTGTCGTCGGCGTTTCGGCCGACCGCGATCTCGCCGACGATCTCGCCGACCAGCCGCCAGGGGCCGTGCACGGCCCACTCCACCGAGCCCGCGAGCAGCACAACGTCGGCGGCGGCCTCACCCGTCGTGACCGTGTAGCCCACGTTTCCCGTGAGGGTGACTGGCCCCAGCGTGCGGCTGGCGGCGAGGAGCAGCCCGACGCTGACGTCGCCGTCGCCGAGGCCGCGCGTCTCATCGCCAGTGGGGAGCCGCAGCGTGACGCGGGCCAGGAGCGCCGGCCAGGGCGGCGCCTCGTCGAGGAACCGGTACTTGACGCCGAGGAAGGTGTCACCCAGCCCACTCTGCGCCCCGCCGTCGGCCGGATCGTCGAGGGCGAGCGTGCCCGCGACGCTGGCCTCGAGGTTTTCGAGAAGGCCCAGGTTGACCGCGACGGCCAGGTCGCCGCTGTCACCGTCCGCCGCCGACTGGTAGGCCGCCGCGAGCTCTACCTCGACCCGTTCGGCCGTTCCCGTGTCCTCCGTGATGAGCGGAAGCCCCGCCCCGGCGACCGTCGGGAGGGCGATCAGCATGGCCATGGCGAGCGTCCAGCTCGCGCGCACGATCCCCCCGCGGGCTCTCACACGGGAGACAAGAAGCGTGCGCACACCACGCAGGCCAAGGATTCCGCGGATGGGCATGGGACGGCGCTAGGATAGGCACCCGAGCCCACTGGGGCAAGGACAAGCGTGGGGAGACGAAGGCCAGACAGGAATCGGCCGGAGCAGCTGGGGCCCTCGGCGTCTCTCGTCGAGGGAGCGCGCGCCGACCCGGCGGACACCCCGGCGTCGGCGGCGGGGCGCGTCGCGCGGCTCGCGCTCGCCGTGGCCCGCAACGCCGTGGGGGTCGTGGGGCTCCTCTTCTTCGGGTGGTCGCCGGCGAGCCTGGCGATTCTCTACTTCGCGGACACCCTGGCGGGGATGGGTGCGGCGTTCGCCGCGGTGGGCTTCAAGCTGAGCAACGCGGATCCGCGGCGGGGATTCGTGACGGTCGTGGAGGGCGTCCTCAGCGGGATCGGCGTCGCCGTGGCGCTCGTCGCGGTCGTCGCCGTGCCGCTCGGCATCCCCCTCGTCATCGTCCTCGGCTCCTCCCGCGCGGTGTGGCGCGAGGTCTGGGCGGACCCCACGCTCATCAGCGGGATCGGCGTGGTCGCGCTGACGGGGCTCGTCACCGCGGTGCAGCACGTCCTCGCCCTGGCCGAGGGGCGCGCCGGGGAGGCGACGGTCAAGCAGGCGTTCGCCATCCTGATGACCCGGTGGGTCCTCGTGCTGATCGCGATCTACACGCTGGGCGTGCCCCTCGGGCGATTCGGGCTCTACGCGGTCGTGCTGGCGTACGCCGCGGCAAGCATCTGGAGCGAGCTCGCGCCCGAGCGCTTCGCCCGCCTCATCCCCGACCGCCGCACGGCCGGCTCGGGATAGCGGGCCCCGCGGGGCGGGACGCGGGACCGGGGCTGCGGCCTCGTCAGCGCCCGCCGCTCGTCGTCAGCCGGCCGCGACGCGGCGGCGGACCTCGGGGAGCACGGCGCGCCCCAAGAGCTCGAGGCCCGCCAGGATGTCGGCCTGCGGCATCCCCGGCCAGCTGACCCGCATGGTGGCGTGGGTGACGCCCGCCCGGTGCTGGGCCAGGAGCGCCTCGATGACCTGCGCGGGCGATCCCACGGCGAAGCGATTCGCGGCCAGGCGGCGGAGCTGCGCCGCCGGCGGCGCCGCGGGGTCGAGCGTGATGCCCGGAATCCCCCAGGACAGGTACGCCGCGTACTTCGCCAGGAGGTACGGCGCGGTGCGCCGGATCGCGGTCTCCTCGTCGGGCGCGCACACGACCTCGATCAGCCGAACCACATGGGGGCTCGGCGGGAGGCCCGCCGCGGCACGTGCCGCCGCGAACCCCGCCGACTCCGCCGCGAACTCGTCGACCGTCGGCACCGGCACCACCATCCAGCCGTCGGCGATGCGCGCCGCCCGCGCGATCCCGGCCGGCACCTGCGAGCCGACCAGGATGGGCGGCCGCGGCCGCTGGAGTGGCCGGGGGCGGATCGTCACGCCGTCGAGTCGCCAGTGCCGCCCCTGATGGGTGACCCCGTCCTCGGTCCAGAGCCGCCGAATGATCTCGATCCCCTCGACGAGCCGGCTCACGCGCTCGGCCATCGGGATGCCGAAGATGGCGAACTCCTCGGGCCGGTAGCCGAGCCCCACGCCGAGCAGGAACCGCCCGCCGGTGATCACGTCCAGGAAGGCGCTGACCTCGGCCACCTCGACCGGGTTGTGGAGCGGCAGCAGGATCAGGTTGGTGCCGACCTGGAGCCCCTCGGCCTCGGCCGCCAAGCGCTGGAGGAAGGGAAGCAGCGGAAAGTAGTGGAAGCCCGGCGTGGCGTGGTGCTCGCCGCCCCAGATCGAGTCGAACCCGAGAGCGCGGATGAGGCGCACCTGCTCCACCGTCTCGGCAAAGCGGCGGGCGGGGTCGTCCCCGGCGGGATGCTGCGCGTTCACGTAGACGCCGAGCTGCACTCGCCGCTCCCCTCTCGAGAGCGCCCTCAGGCGATCCCGCGCCCGCGCCGGGCCCGCTCCGGGCCATAGGGTACACTCGACCCGATGGACGCGCTCACCGGCTTCCACCCGGCGGTCCGCGCCTGGTTCGCCCGGCGCTTCCCCCAGGGACCGACGGCGCCGCAGGAGGCGGGCTGGCCCGCGATCCGGAGCGGCGCCGACACGCTGATCGCGGCGCCCACCGGCTCCGGCAAGACCCTGGCGGCCTTTCTCGTCGGGATCGACCAGCTGTTCCGGGCCGCCCAGGCCAACCCCGGCGGGGACCTCCTGACCGAGGTCGTCTACGTCTCGCCGCTCAAAGCGCTGGCCACCGACATCCGGGAGAACCTCGAGCGCCCGCTGGCGGAGATCCGCGCGATCGCGCGGGAGCTCGGCCTCGAGGTGCCCGAGCTCCGGGCGGTCGTTCGAACCGGCGACACGACCTCGACCGCGCGCGCGGCCATGCTCCGGCAGCCCCCCCACCTCCTCATCACCACGCCCGAGTCGCTCTATCTCCTCGTCACGGCCGAGCGGAGCCGCGAGCGGCTCCGGCGCGTGCGGACCGTCATCGTGGACGAGATCCACGCGGTCGCCCGGGACAAGCGCGGCTCGCACCTCGCCCTCACGCTCGAGCGCCTGGAAGCCCTCGCCGACCAGCGACCCCAGCGGATCGGGCTCTCGGCCACCCAGCGGCCGATCGAGACGGTGGCGCGCCTCCTGGTCGGCGCGGGCCCGGCGCGGAGCGGACCGGACGGTCGCGCCGCCTGCCGCGTCGTCGACCTGGGACACGGCCGCACGCTCGACCTCGCGATCGAGCTGCCCGAGAGCGAGCTCGAGGCCGTCCCGTCCCACGAGCAGTGGGGCGAGATCCTCGACCGGATCGCCGGCCACGTGCGCGCGCACCGGACGACGCTCGTCTTCGTGAACACCCGCCGGCTGGCGGAGCGGGTGGCGCACCTCCTGGGAGAGCGGCTCGGCGAGGGACGGGTCGCCGCCCACCACGGGAGCCTCTCCAAGGACCGCCGGCAGCGGCTCGAGGCGCGCCTCCGGGCCGGCGATCTGGCGGCGCTCGTGGCCACCGCCTCGCTCGAGCTGGGCATCGACATCGGGCCGGTGGAGCTCGTGTGTCAGATCGGCTCCCCGCGCAGCATCGCCACCCTTCTCCAGCGCGTCGGCCGGTCGGGCCACGCCCGCGGCGCCACGGCGAAGGGGCGCGTCTATCCGACCACGCGTGACGAGCTCGTGGAGGCGACGGCGTTGCTCCGCGCGGTCCGCGCGGGCCAGCTGGACCGGGTCCTCCCGCCGCATGCCCCGCTCGACGTGCTCGCGCAACAGGTCGTGGCCGCCTGCGCCGCCGATCCCTGGCCGGAGGACCAGCTCTTCGCCCTCGTGCGGCGCGCCGCGCCCTACGCCGACCTCGGCCGCGAGGACTTCGACGCGGTCGTGGCCATGCTCGCGGACGGGATCCAGACCGGCCGCGGCCGCCGCGGCGCGTATCTCCACCGCGACCGGATCCACGGCGTCCTCCGGGGGCGGCGGGGCGCCCGCCTCGCCGCGCTGACGTCGGGCGGCGCGATCCCCGAGACGGCCGACTACCGCGTCGTGGCGGATCCCGACGATACGACCGTGGGCACCGTCAACGAGGACTGGGCCATCGAGAGCATGGCGGGCGACGTGTTCCTCCTGGGCAGCACGTCCTGGCGGATCCGGCGCGTCGAGGCCGGCATCGTCCGGGTGGTGGACGCCCAGGGCGCGCCCCCGTCCATCCCCTTCTGGCTCGGGGAGGCGCCCGCCCGCACCGCCGAGCTGTCGGCCGCCGTGTCGGAGCTGCGGGAGGCCCTCGAGGCGCGGCTGGCGGCGGGCGACGCGCCCGGGGCCGCGGCGTGGCTCCTGGCGGAGGCGGGGGTCGACACGCGCGTCGCCTCCGAGGTCGTGCGCTACCTCGGGGCGGCCCATGGCGCCCTCGGCGCGCTGCCGACGCAGCGCCAGGTCGTGTTCGAGCGCTTCTTCGACGAGACGGGCGGCATGCAGCTCGTCGTCCACGCGCCGTACGGCGGCCGGGTCAACCGGGCGCTCGGCCTGGCCCTCCGGAAGCGCTTCTGCCGGCGCTTCGACTTCGAGCTCCAGGCGGCGGCCAGCGACGACGCGGTCGTGCTCTCCCTCGGCCCCGGCCAGAGCTTCCCGCTCGACGAGGTGCCGCGCTTCCTCTCGCCGGCCAGCGCGGAGGACGTCCTGGCGCAGGCGCTGCTCCTGTCGCCGATGTTCCAGGTGCGGTGGCGGTGGAATCTCGGCCGGGCGCTGGTCGTCCTGCGCCAGCGCGGCGGCCGCCGGACGCCGCCGCCCATCCAGCGCATGGAGGCCGACGACCTGATGGCCGCGGTGTTCCCCGCGCTCGCCGCCTGCCAGGAGAACACCGCCGCGGGGCCGATCGAGATCCCCGACCATCCCATCGTGCGCCAGACCCTTCACGACTGCCTCCACGAGGCCACCGACGCCGCGGGGCTCGTGACGCTGCTCGAGGGCTTCCGGTCGGGCGCGGTGCGGGCCGTGTTCCGGGAGACGACGGAGCCGTCGCCGCTCGCGCACGAGATCCTGAACGGGCGCCCCTACACGTTCCTCGACGACGCGCCGCTGGAGGAGCGCCGCACCCGCGCGGTCGCGCTCCGCCGCGGGCTCCCCGAGACGGCGCGGGACCTGGGCCAGCTCGACCCCGAGGCGATCGCCCGGGTCCGCGAGGAGGCGCGGCCCGACTGCCGCGACGCCGAGGAGCTCCACGATCTCCTCCTCGAGCTGGTCGTGATGCCGCCGGAGCCGGCCTTCGAGGCCTGGTGGGCGCACCTCGCCGCCGCCGGGCGCGCGGCCCGCCTCGTGACGGCGTCGGGGCCGCGCTGGCTCGCGGCCGAGCAGCGCCCGCGCGTGGAGGCGCTGTTTCCGGGGGCGCCGATCGAGCCCGACGTGCGGCTGCCCGCCGCGCTCGCCGGGGAGGCCGACGCGGAGGAGGCCGCCGTCGCCCTCGTCCGCGGTCATCTCGCGCGGCTCGGCCCGTGCACGGTCGCCGATCTGGCCGCGCGCACCGGCCTCGCCGCGACGGCCGTTCACGCGCCGCTCGCCCGCCTCGAGGCCGAGGGGGTCGTGCTGCGCGGCCGGTTCGAGCCCGGCCGGGCGGACGGAGACGGGGCGGCGGCCGTGGAATTCTGCGACCGGCGCCTCCTCGCGCGGATCCACCGGTACACGACCGAGCGGCTCCGGCGCGAGATCGAGCCGGTCACCGCCCAGGATCTCGTCCGCTTCCTCCTCCGGTGGCAGCACGTCGCGCCCGGAACCCAGCTCGAGGGGCGGCGGGGACTGCTCGCCGCGGTCGAGCAGCTTCAGGGCTTCGAGGTGGCGGCCGGCGCCTGGGAAGCCTCCGTGCTGCCGGCGCGCGTGACGGGCTACCGGCCGGAGTGGCTCGACGACCTGTGCCTGTCCGGGGAAGTCGCGTGGGCGCGCCTCGCGGTTCGCGGCGCGGCAGCCGACGAGGGCGAGCCCGGCGAGACGCCGGGCCGCGGAGGCCTGACCCCTTCCCGCGCCACGCCCGTCAGCTTCCTCGTGCGCGAGAACCTGCCGTGGCTCCTCGCCGCCGCGCGGGGCGGCGCGGAGCCGATCGCGCCGGGGCCCGGTCCCACGAAAGACGTGCTCGAGTGCCTCCGGGCGCGGGGCGCCCTCTTCTTCCACGATCTCGTCACGGCCACCCGGCGCCTGCCCGTCGAGGTGACGGAGGCCTTGTGGGACCTGGTCGCCCGCGGCGTGGTGACCGCGGATGGCTTCGGGAGCGTGCGGACGCTCCTGAGCGCGCGGGCCCGGTGGGCGCGGCGGGCCGCGCGGCCGGGGCCCGGGGAGCGCCTGCGCCGCGCCGCCCAGCGCGCGGGCGGCGGTGAGGGGCGCTGGGCGCTCGTGCCGTCCCCGCCCGGGGCCGGGAGCGTCGATCGGGAAACCCTCGCCGAGGCCGTCGCCGAGCAGCTCCTCGCCCGATGGGGCGTGGTGTTCCGTGATCTGATCGCCCGCGAGACCCTCGCCGTCCCCTGGCGCGAGGTGCTCTGGGCGCTCCGGCGGCTCGAGGCCCGCGGGACGGTGCGGGGCGGCCGGTTCGTCACGGGCTTCGTGGGCGAGCAGTTCGCCCTCCCCGAGGCCGTCGAGGGTCTCCGGCAGACGCGTCGCCGCGAGCGCCAGGGGGAGGTCGTGCGCCTCGCCGCCGTCGACCCCCTGAACCTGGTCGGCATCCTCACGCCGGGCCCCCGCGTCGCGGCCGTGCGCGGCAACACGGTCGTCTACGAGGACGGCGCCCCGATCGCCCCGGAAAGGAGGCAGGATGCTCCAGCTCCGTCCAGGCTGCGAGTGCTGTGATCGTGATCTGCCCGGCGATTCGCCGAACGCGATGATCTGCTCGTTCGAGTGCACGTTCTGCCGCGCGTGCGCCGAGGGGCGGCTCGGCGGGCAGTGCCCGAACTGCGGCGGCGAGCTGGTTCCGCGCCCGATCCGCCCGGCCGACCGGCTCCTGCGATATCCCGCCTCGACCGAGCGCGTCTTCAAGCCCGACGGCTGCCGCACCCTCGCCTGACT
>CAWEXD010000009.1:0-43704 GCA_963812945.1 uncultured Candidatus Rokubacteria bacterium
ACGACCGAAGTAGGTAACCCCGGCAGCCGGCCGGCCACGACCGCCTCAAGCCGCCCCTCGGCCGTGAAGCTCCAGCCGCCGTCGCGGTCGGGCGTGAAGACCAGGCGCCCGGCGAGCAGCTTGCGGAGCGCCTGCTGGCTCTGCTGAACGTTCTCGTGGAGGGCGGTCTGCCACTCCATCAAGACTTGCTCCATGGCTGACCGGACGGCCGCGTCATCGAGGGCTGGCGCGGCGGGCAGCGCCGTGCGATCTCGGCCTCGAGGTCGGCCTTCTCCGCCTCCCGCCGCGTGATCGCGGCGATCACGGTCGGCAGCCCGGCGCCGCCCTGGGCGAACGGGAAAGTTCTCGGAGTTGACGCAGGAGTGGGCATAGCCGTAGCGCCCCGCGGCCACCAGTTCCTCGGTGGACCGGCCGTCTCCGACGACGATCCGATAGCTCGCCGTCATCCGCCCTGGGCCTGGAGCAGCAGGATCCCGGACACGATCAGGACGATCGCCAGCAAGCGAACTGCCGTCAGCGGCTCCTGCAGAGCGACGAACCCCCACCAGGAGCACCAGCGCGGTCGAGGTCCCTCCGATGATGACCGACGAGGTCACCCGCAATCCCCGCTCGTAGGCGAGAAGACCGAAGATATCGACCCCGGACGCCGCGACTCCCGCCAGAGCCAGGAGCCAGAGCGCGTTGGGCTTGAGCACGATCTCCTGCCCGCTGGCCCGCATCGCGACCAGAGCGATCGCGTTGACCAGGAAGGCCACGCCGCCGCGTTGACCTTCGTCGATCCGAGCTTCAGACAGATCGTCCAGGTGGCCGCGGACGCGCCTGCCAGGAGCGCGAACAGCACGGCGGAGGTGAGCATCGTTCAGCCGCGTCCGTAGGGGTCGTCGATCACGACCCGCCAGCTGCCGTCGGGCTGCCGGCGCATGACCTCGATGGCCTTGCCCGTTCGCTCGATCGGGCTGCCGTCGGGGCCGGTCGCCGACATGCCCCAGTCGTTGTAGACGATGGCGAGGTCGCCGGCGCCGGCCACGACCTTGACCACGTTCAGCCTGAGCTTGGGCCGCAGAGCCACCAGCCGGCTGAGCACCTGGCGGATGGCGGCGTGGCCGTGCACCACCTGGCCATCATGCTGAACGAGGCTCGCGTTCTCCTCGTACAAGGCCACCACCTTGTCCAGATCGCCCGCGCTGACATACTCGCCGAACAGACGGTCGCACTCCTCCGGGCTTCGAGCCGGCATCGTCGCAACCTCCAGTCTCAAGGCGCCGCATCTTCTCCCTTGCTGGCCAGGGGGACGTTCGCACTCGCCGGCAGCGAGCCGCTCACACAGACCCGGTAGCCATCGGGATCCTCGACCTCGAATTCCA
Source organism: uncultured Candidatus Rokubacteria bacterium (assembly GCA_963812945.1). Lineage (GTDB taxonomy): Bacteria > Methylomirabilota > Methylomirabilia > Rokubacteriales > DASRDR01 > DASRDR01. Next base: position 1,365 of record CAWEXD010000009.1, read on the forward strand.
CCAGGCCGTAGAACATCCGCTCCGGAGCGCTGAGACTGTAGCCGTCGCCGACCCGCGGACAAGGGCGCGTCGGAAGGTTGGAGCGCTTGGGCCTGGCCCCCCCTCGGCCCGTCAAAGAAATCCCTTCCAACGTTAGTTCGCGGTCCTCGTCTGCGCTAGAGACTCAGCGGCCAGCTCCCGCAGCCGGAACTTCTGCACCTTGCCGCTCGAGGTCATGGGGAATTCCTCCATGACCAACGTGTGACGTGGGATCTTGAAGCTCGCCAGCTTGCCTCGACAGAAGTCCCTCAAGTCGTCGTTGCTCAGTTGCTGACCCGCCTTGAAAACGACGCAGGCACAGGGGACTTCGCTTAAGTGAGAATCCGGAACACCGACGACCTGGACTTTGTCTATGGCTGGATGACGCAGCAGGAATGCTTCCACTTCGATCGGGTCCACATTCTCCCCGCCGACCTTGAGCAAGTCCTTGTATCGGCCGAGGATGCGAATCCGGCCGTCATCCCTCATGGCCATCAGATCGCCGGTATGTAACCAACCATCCGAGTCGATCGCTTTCGCAGTCTCTTCCGGTTTCTTGTAGTAGCCCTGCATGACCGAGTAACCACGCACGCACAGCTCCCCGAGCGTCCCATACGGCATCATCTCACCGGTCGTCGGATCGATGACCTTGAATTCGTAGCCGGGCAGTGGATTACCCGAGGCCAGGCACCGGTCTTCCTCCGGAGAATCCAGAAACGATCTGGACACGCCACACCCGACCTCGGTCATTCCCCATCCGGTGACCGTGCGGCATAACAGCTGCTGCGCACGCCGTGCTGCCGGCTCGGTGCTGGCCATGCCGGCGGCAAACAGCGCCGTGCGCAGGCTCGAGCGGTCAGTGTTTTTACACTCCGGGTGAGTCGTCAGCTCATGAAAGTGAGTATCGAAACCATCGAGAATCGTGACCCGTTCCTGCTCGATCAGGCCCAGCATTTCCCCCGCGTCGAAGCGATCGACCAGCAGCATTCTCGCGCCCGTACACAGAGACATGAGCGCTCCCTCGTAGAGCCCGAACACATGGAACAGAGGCATGTACATCAGGATCACGTCTCGGGTCGTCACGCCCATGCGGTTCGCGCCGTCTACGACGGTCCGCTGGATGTTGTGGCAGTGCATGACGCCCTTGGGGAAACCGGTCGAGCCCGAGGTGTACGTGATGAGGGCTGTTCCATCAGGGTCGACCTGCTGCTGTCGGCGCTCCAATTCCTCCCGGGAGCACGCAGTGCCCGCGGCCAACACTGCCTCCCAGTCACGGGTTCCCTTATGGGGGCTCTGTCCCAGGACGACGATCCGTTTCAGCTCCGGAACCTTTGTAGGACGCAGGTTGTCGGGATCTCCCGATCCGATCTCAGGACAGACTCGATGCACGGTCTCCAGATAGTCCACGGGACCGGAGCGATCCACCGTGATGAGCGTGGCAGAGTCGGACTGCCGCACGACGTATTCCAGATCATCGGTGCGAAAGCGAGTGTTGATCGGCACGACAATCGCTCCAATCTTTGCGAGCGCGAAAAAGGCGTATAGCCACTCCGGACGATTGGGCATCCAGAGCGCGACCTTCTCGCCAGGCTGCACGCGGAGCTGGACAAAACCACGAGCGGTGCGATCGACTTCGTCCCGCAGATGTGCAAACGTCCAGCGCCGGCCCTCGTACCACAAAGCTTCACGGCTTCCCCAGCGACTGGCGGCCTGGTCCACCAGCGATCCCAATGTTTGCTTTTCGAACCACTCGGTCATCGCACGCCCTTCACTTCTGCGCCGACTCTTCGGCTGCCCGCGCTCCACTCAATGAATGGAGACTTCCCCCGGTGAACCGACGTGCTAGCCACCTTGCTCGGTCCCCTTCCCCCGTCCGGGCTCCCCGCTCGGCCCTGCCGCGCGCCCGGACTGTAGCGCCTCGCCGGACCATCGGGCAAGGGCTTCATGAAGTTGGGGTCCTGATGGAAGGGAGGGGAATTCTACGGTGCCTGCATCTTGCGGCGCAGGTCTGCGGACCATGTTTCACGAGGCTGAAAGCCGGGCAGGGAGCGGGCGAGCTTCTCGGTCCACTGCATGATCTCGGCGTCGCTCTTCGAGAAGTCCACCGTCTCGCGGCAGGGCTGCTCGCAGTACCACGGCGTGTCGAAGAACAGTTCGAGGCGGTTGCCCTCGGGGTCGCGGAAGTAGACCGAGATGGCGTTGCCGTGCGTGACCGGGGAGACCTCGGTCACCTTTTCGCCCTTCAGTGCCTCGTTGAATTGGCGCAGCGCCTTGAAATCGGGCACGCGGAAGGAGATCTGGTTGATGACGTTGAAAGGCAGATTGTCCGGCCGCCCGGTGGCGAGCACGATCTGGTGATGCTCGTTCGGGTCGCGGCTGAGAAACACCAGGCCCACCTTGCCCTTCGGCGTGGGCAGCTCGCCGCGGTCGGTGACCGTGAAGCCGAGCACGCGGGAATAGAAGTCCTCCATGAGTGGAAGGTCGCGCACGTAGAAACCCATGTGACTGAAGGCGAGGCTGGGGACGCTCACGGTTGTCTCCCCATTCGATGCCGGGAAGCAGTTAGATAACTTTACCTGAGGCACAAGCGGCGCTTACAGGCGCACCGCAAACTGCTCCGGTCCCTCTACAAGAGGGTGGTCGACATAACGCCCCTCCTCGGTCGGGTCCCATTGGGGGCTGGCGGACAACGCTCGCCCTGCGTGACGGCCTCCCGCGACCCCAAGCCTGCGCCGTCGGCGCGGAGGGTGTCAAGGACGGCACGGGGTGGGATCCGCGGCGTCCAGGACTTCGGCGTCGTTCGGTGAGGGCGCGAGGAAGCACGGGCGGGCCCGATCCGCCGCAGCGAGTCTAGAGATCGAGCGCCCCCCCCGTGAGACCCGGCGCGATGGCGGACGCACCAGGCGGCGGGCCGCGCCCGAGCTGGCGAATCAAAATATATGGACCAATTCGATCATCTGGGCTTAGGCAACCTTGGGCTAGGGGAGAGTGGCGAGTGTTCTGCCATCAGGCCGCCCGTACCCGGACGCGGATGGGTACCGCGGAGGTCGTCGATCGTGACGACTATGGCGTGATGGGGTGGGGTCCCCGCCGCATGAACCAGAGGTGCGGCCCCTCGTCGGGGACCTCCCCCTCGACGGCGATCTCGAAGCCGTACCGCTGGTAGAGCGGCACGTTCAGCGGCGTCTCGGTGAACAGCCGGCACTCGACCCCGTCCTGGTCGACGCGCGAGAGCCCGGCTCGCAACAGCAGGGTTCCGAGGCCGAGACCCTGCCGCGCGGGGTCCACGCCGATAAAGGGGAGATGCCAGTGCGGGACGGACGGGGCGGCCTCGCGGATGCGACGCTGGTGCTGGAGCATCCCGTCGTAGCGCGCTCGCGCCCCGTCGCTGAACGCGCTGACGACCGCGGTCAGCCCCGCTCGGTCTGCGCGCTCGTCGGTCCGCCCGATCGCGGCGCTCGGCGGCAGCCAGATAGCGGTCGCCTCGACCGGCCCGGCGGTCACGTACACCTCCCCAAAGAGGAGGCCGTACTGCGTCCAGGCTGCCATGAGCGGCGGCAGGAGGCGCTCCCGCTCGACGGGGTCAGAGAGCACGTGGGTGAAGAACGGATCGTTGGCGAAGGCCCGCGCCAGCACCGCTCCCGATGCCGCGACCTGCCCCAACTCGTCATCAACGGCAAGACCGCGAAGGCCCTCGGCCTCACGATCCCGCCGGCGGTGCTCGCGCGGGCGGACGAGGTGATCCAGTAGATCGAGTACTGGGCGAGGTGAGTTCGGGCGAGTAGTTGCCGAGCGCACCTGCTCGCTCTGTGTGCTTGCGTCCACGCGAGCCCCGACGTCATGCCGCCCGTACCCGGACGCGGATGGGTACGAGCAACCTAAGGGGGGCAGTTCCCGTCGGGGACACCAGCGCTTTAGGTTGACCGTCCCGCTGCACGGTCCTGTGACGGCTGCCTAGTGGCCCCGGCTCGGCATCGGCGGCGAGGGGCGAGGCGAGAACGCTCAGACCAAGTAGATGCAGGAGCGCCCGCCGGCCCAACTACTGAATCACCTCATCCGCCCGCGCGAGCACCGCCGGCGGGATCGTGAGGCCGAGGGCCTTCGCGGTCTTGAGGTTGATGACCAGCTCGAACTTCGTCGGCTGCTCGACGGGCAGGTCGGCGGGCTTGGCCCCTTTGAGGACCTTGTCCACGTAGGTGGCGGCGCGGCGCAACTGGTCGTAGTAGTTCACCGCATAAGACATGAGACCGCCGGCATCGACAAACTGCCGGTGGCCCCACATCGTCGGTATCCGATGCTTGGCCGCGAGGTCCACGATGGTTCTTCGGTGCTCGAAGGTCAGAACACCGGCAGCGCCAAAAAGGGCGTGGGCGCGCTCCCGGGCTATCGCGACAAAAGCGCTCTCAAACTCGCCAGGTCCTCGCACCTCGTGCGGTTGCAGTGTCAGGCCCAGTGCCGGAGCCGAATCCTTCAGTTCCTTTAACACCAGCACATTGGATCGGTCGGCCGGGTTATAGAGGATCGCCACGCGGGATGCGGTGGGAGCAACTTGCTTTAGGAGTTCCAACCGTTTCCCGCCTAACTCGGCGCTGACGCTTGCCAAGCCCGTGATGTTCCCACCCGGTCGCGCGAAGTTGGCAATGAGCCCGGCGCCAACCGCATCGGCAACGGCCACGAAGACGATAGGGATTGTGCTGGTCGCCTGCTTGGCGGCCATGGCCGCTGGCGTAGTAGGGGTGACGATAACGTCCAGCTTGAGGCGCGCCAGCTCGGTCGCAAGTTCGGGCAGACGGGCCACCTGCCCGTTTGCAAATCTGTACTCGATAGCAATGTTCTGCCCCTCGACGTAACCGAGCGCCTGCAAGCCCTGCCGGAAGGCGTCCACCTCCGGCGAGGGTCCGGCAGTCCCGTAGTGCAGGAACCCAATCCGGGGGACCTTCCCCGCCTGCTGCGCCTGAGCGGCGAGCGGCGCGGCGAGGAGGGCCAGGACGAGGGTGGCTGGGGCCGTGAGCCGGCCGAGCCTCATGGGTCCTCCTGTTTGTCTCGGAGGCCAGAGCGGTGGCCATACCTGCGGAGAGTCGCCTCGACCCTACCAGGGAGCCGGGGTGAAGCGCCAGGCGGCCTCCTTACGCCGCTGAAGTCGCGCTTGTGTCGAGGCGCCGAGACCAGATTCCGGAGCCCCGCCGAGTGGCCAGCCCGCCGTCGCCGCGCCCGGATCAGGGCCGCCACCGCCGGGAGAACTTTCACCGGGAATAGCCCCCGGACCTCCTGGGTCTCCGAACTTGCCAGCGGCGGATCCACTTTCTAGGCCGCCAGTATCCCTCGAAACTCCCTGGTAAACGTGTCACGTCCGCTCGGGGGCACACTAGCCCACGATGCCCCATCTAATCGTGAGTTTAGGCGGCGGCGCGGGCGGTCGTGTCCCGGGTGTGGTGGAAAAACGAAAAGGCGCATTCTTCCGGTTCGGTAAGGGTGGTCAAACCCAAGACCGGCCGCCTGCCAGGACGGCCACCGGAGGAACGCGCTATGGACGAGCATGCCAGGAAGGGCGGGTGTCCACATGACGGGCGTGCGGGCACACTTGGCGAACTGATCCATGAGGCCATGTGGAGTTCCAGGCGCGTGGAGTCGGCGTTTGCTTGGGGTTACTTGGGGGCGGTTGGCGGCGATCTCGGCCATGCCGGGGCTCATAACCCAAAGGTCGCTGGTTCAAATCCAGCCCCCGCGACCAAATCTAGGCCTCGGAAGGTAAGACCTTCCGGGGCCTTCGCCTTTTTCGGGCTGAGTCGCCACCGATGCAAAGTGTGCGGGAACTGTGCCGGAGCCACCTCCGGACGATACCTGAGTAGCCAGGGTTCAATCGCGGTAACATGGCCGGCCGATACAAAGCCGATACCCAAGGAGTGCGTGATGCCTTCGTCCAAGCCCGCTGCCAAGCTCACTCCGAAGGGAACCGCGGCGGAGCTCGTGACGCCCCGGATGGTACGGATCGCCCGGTGGTCGCTTGCGACTTTCGTGGCGGTCATCCTGCTTCTGATCTTCGCCGTGCCGCGCAAGCCCCCGCCTCCGCCATCGCTCGCGCAGCCCACCCAGGCCTTCGTCGACCGAGTCGGGATCGTGTCGCCCAAGTTTGCCAGCGAGTGGGCCGGGGCCTTGCTCAATGACGAGCGCGCGGAGATCGTTGTCTATATCGACCGCAAGCCGCCGGCCGGGGACCTTGCGGCGTGGGCGATTCAGACCGCCACCGACTGGAAGATCGGCGCGGCGAAGAACGACACCGGGCTCGTCGTATTCGTCTTCACGGAGCCGCGGATCGCGCGCATCGACGTGGGCTACGGGCTCGAGTCGGTGTTCACTGACGCCCGCGTGCGGCAGCTGCTCGAGTCGCATCTCGCCCCCGCCTTTCCGCAGGGCCAGTACGAGCGCGGATTCGACGCCCTCATCAGGGCCCTGCGCAAAGAAATGGGCAACGACGATGCGGAGGCGATTCACGCGAGGGCGGCCGAGGACCGGCGCTCACAGCGACCGTGGTTCTCGCGGATCGGCGAGGCGTTCGCACGCACCCCACGCCTGGTTGCCGCCACGACGCAAAACTATCTCGAGGGCAGCGCCGGCACGCGCTTCGTTATCCTCGTGTTCGTCGGCGTCGGACTCGCGATCGCCGCCGTGGGAATCGCCTTGGCGGCCAATACCGCGTGGCGCGTGGCGACGATCCCGGCGAAGCTGCGGGCGCGCCGGGAACGCGGGGGCAGCTCGATACCCTCGCTGTTCGAGAATCTCAAGATCCTCGAGATCGTGATCGGCATCGCGATGTTCCTGGTCTGCCTGTCCTTGCTCATGATCGTGCTCCTGAGCGCGGAAAGCTTCCTCACCCGCCGGGGCGAATTCAGCGGCGCGGGCGCGGCCATCGTCTGGCCGGCACCCCGCTAGCCGCGCCCCCTTGGGGGAAACGACCGAGAAGGGGCTAGCGAGTCAAGCCGTCGGTCGAGGACACCGCCCACCACGGACGCCTCACTCCTACTAGACTCGAACGAGGAGTGCGCCTGGGACGAATCCCGTGGAGGACACCAACGCTTTACCCATATCCGCCAGGACGGTCCCGGCGAACGAGGGTCCGGCGTCTGTCTCGCGCGGGCACAGAGCGTCCCCGTCGTCTGGCCTGACCTAGGGCCCAGACTTTCAAGTCGGACCGAGGCCGGTCCGTCGGACGCACTCGGTGGCGCTCGGTCACCAGGCGTCGCACGATTCCCGCATCCGGCGCGGCCCCCCAGAGCGCGTGTGGTGCCGCGGGGGAAGGCCGGGACGGCGATCGTTGACTACCTTCCAACGATGTGATTGAGTCGGCGAAGCCGGGTGGGTGAGTCGGCGCGACACGAAGGAGGCTTCCATGTGTATCAGCCGCCGTGCTTGGACTCTGTTGCTGATCGTCGGTCCGATGCTTCTGCAGGGCTGTGCAGGCCTGCAAGGCGGTGATCCATTGAAGGTGACGGTCGCCGGCATCGAGCCGTTGCAGGGGCAGGGGATGGAGATGCGGATGATGGTGAAGCTGCGGGTACAGAATCCGAACGATACGCCGGTAGACTACAGCGGTGTGGCGCTCGACATGGAGGTGCAGGGCAAGAGCTTCGCCAGCGGCGTCAGCGATGAGGCTGGCAGTGTGCCGCGGTTTGGCGAAACGGTGATCAATGTGCCGGTCACCATCGCTGCTTTTAAGATGGTGCGACAAGCCATCGCCCTGATTCAGGGCGGCGGTGCCAGCAAGATTCAGTACGAGATGAAGGGAAAGTTGAGCGGTTCCGCTTTCGGCATTAACCGCTTCTCGAGCCAGGGTGAGTTCGACATGCCCACGGAGGCCGGTGCGCCGAAGGCTCCGTGAGCGGCCGCTCTAGCACCTAGAGGGCATTGGCCGTCTGGCGCCCGACCGGGGAGCCGTAGTAGACGATCCCCCAAGTCACGGTCTCGGTGATCGAGAGGGTGGCGACGATGACCCAGCCGTACTCGGCCCGTAGCCGGGGCCGGCGACCGCCGAGCGGCATGACGCCTAGCTGCAGCAGTGGCCCGACTGTCCCCCGCCTCGGCGCGTTCCAAAGGAGATGAGCTGCGGCGTGCTCGGCTTGACGGTGGTGCGGGTCGCCGCGGACCCTGGCGCCGCCACCCGAGTGGCATCGGGCGGCGCGCTCTCTCCTTCCGCATCGGTCGACTCGCACCCGCAGCCCTCGTGGCCGATGGCCTTCGCTTCTGCATCCTGGGCGCAACAGGCATTGACCGACGCGGGCGCCGGCCCGCCACAGCACGACGCCGCGCTGTCGGAGGCAACGACGCGCGGGAGAGATGATCCAGCGGGCAGCGAGCTGCAGACACCGGTCTCCGGCAGCGTCAGCTCCACGGCGGCGGCGCCCGCCGCGTCGCCGGTCAGCGCACAGGCGATCGAGCGCACCTGCTCGTAGCCCGTCAGCATGAGGAAGGTCGGCGCCCGGCCGTAGCTCTTCATGCCGACCACGTAGAAGCCTGGCTCCGGATGGCGGAGCTCGGCCTCGCCATGGGGCGGCACGGTGCCGCAGCTATGGACGTTCGGATCGATCAAGGGCGCCAGGGCCTTCGGCGCCTCCATGATCGGGTCGAGGTCGAGCCGCAGCTCGCGCAGCGGGGCGAGGTCCGGGCGCAGCCCGGTGACCGCGACCACCTCATCGACCACCGCCAGGGTCGAGCCGGTCTCGTCAAGGATGGCCGCGCCGCGCGGCGTACGGGCGAGAGCCGCGACCCGACCCACGACCAGCGCGACCGCGCCGCCGTCGAGGAGCTGGCGGGCCTGGTGCCCCAGGGCGCCCCGGGCCGGCAGGGCGTCGGCGGCCCCCCCGCCGAACACCCGCGCCGAGAGCGGGCGCCGGACGATCCAGGTGATCTCGGTCCGGGACTCCGCCTTCGCCAGCTCGGCGAGGTCGAGGAGCGTGTTCAGCGCCGAGTGGCCGCTCCCGACGACCGCCACGCGCCGTCCGGCGTAGCGGTCGCGATGCATCCCCAGCACGTCGGGGATCCCGTAGAGGACGTGCTCGCGCACCGCGCCTTCCCCGCGCGCGAGCGTGCCGTCGGCACCGAGCGGGTTCGGAGACCCCGAGGTCCCGGACGCGTCGATGACCGCCCGCGCCAGGATCTCCCGCTCCTCGCCGGCGGGCGTCCGCACGCGCAGCACGAACGGCGCCGCGTCACGGCCCTCGGTCCGGAGCTTGTCGACGCCGCGACGGCTGACGCTCAGGACCCGCGTGCCGAGCCGGAGGGACGGCTGGATCTCCGCGAGCGCGGCCAGCGGCTCGAGGTATTCCTCGACGAGCTCCCGGCCGGTCGGCAGGTGCTCCGGGTCCGGCATCGTCCACCCGGCCTTCGTCAGCATGCTGGCCGCGGTGGGGTCGACGTTGTAGCGCCAAGGCGAGAACACGCGCACGTGCGCCCACTGCCGGACCGCCGCGCCGACCTGGTCGCCGGCTTCGAGGACGATCGGGATCTCACCTCGGAGGACGAGGTGCGCGGCAGCCGCCAGTCCGACAGGGCCGGCGCCGATGATGGCAACGGGAAGCGTTTCGGACGTCATGTCGATTTCCCCCCGCGTCGATGCAGGTCGTTAGTCGGCGTTCGACGACTTACCGGGACAAAAAACTACAGCCGCCCGACGAGGGCCCGCAGTTGCCTGAGCGCCTCGGGATTCACACAGTAGAGAACGTTCCGACCGCAGCGCCCCGCGGAGAGCAGGCCCGCCTCCTTGAGCACCTTGATGTGCTGCATCGTGGTGGAGTGCGCCAGCGGCACGACCTCTGAGAGGTCTGTGCACACGGACTCACCCTGCTCGAGCAGATACCGGACGATCGCCACGCGGATCGGGTGCCCAAGGGCCCGGGTCAGCCCGGCGAGCTCCTCATCGGCCGCCGTGATCGCCAAACCGCGGGCCGACAGCCCCGCCGAGCGCGTCGCCGAACGTGATGCACCGGATGGTGTCCTGACTGCCGGGCTGCCGACTTCCATGGGTCGTAATATTACGACTTATCGGTCTCGTGTCAAGGGGTAGGAGGAGGTCTGCGGAAGCGCCCGATCGAGAACTGGCGGTTGACCTCCCGGTACTGCTCGTCTCAGGGCCGGTTCGAGGGCGGGGTCGCAGCGGTGGCCGTGGCCAACGAACGATCACCGGCAAGATCGGCCGGCCGCAGCCAGACGAATGCGAGCGCCCCGAGGAGCAGCACGACCGTGACGTGGCCGAAGGCCACCCCCCATCCGAGCACGCTCGGGCCGCCGAGAAGATCCAGCGTCGCGCCGAGTGCCAGCGGGCCGAGGAAACCGCCGGCGTACCCGAGCGTCGAGTGGACGGCGAGCGTTGCCCCGCGCCGGCCGGGTTCCGCGCTGCCAGCGCTACCCGCGGTCAACGACGACGAGTCCGACCAGATCAACATCGCGTACAGCAGCACCACCGCGGCCGCGGCCGCATACGGCAGGGCCGCGCTGAAGCCGATCACGGCTGCCAGCCCGCCGGAACCAAGCATGGTGCCAAGAATGAAGCGGCGGCGGCCGAATCGAATGGCCAGCTCGTTGCCCCACACGCTGGCCCACACGCCGAGCAAGGCCATCGCGGTGGCGACGGTGGCGGGCGCCAGCGGCGCCCATGCGTTGGGTGCCTGGGCGGCCACGAAGGTCAGAAACACGACAACCCAGCCGCGCAGTGCGGACATCTCCCACGTGTGGACGCAGTACGCCACCGAGTAGGCGAGCGCCGACCGGTTGCGGAGGATCGGACGGAAGTCGAGCAGTGCGCGGCGGGGGCCCGCGGCCCTTCCCGGAGGGCGGGACGGTAGGCCCACCAGCACCAGCACGAATGCCAGGGCGGCGCCGAGTGCTCCCGGCACCAGGGCCCAGTGCCAGCCGAACCAGGCGTTCACGGCGCCCGCGACCCCGAACGAGAGGGCGCCGCTCACGCCGACCGCCGCCGCGTGTGCGGCCACGGCCCGGGACTGCTGCGGGCCTTCCGCCAGGTCGGTCAAGGCTTTGAGCCCGGGCATGTAGCTCCCGGCCCACCCGGCGCCCATCAGCGCCCGGAACGCCAGCGCCGACCAGAAGCCGGTCGCGGCCCAGGCAAACCCGACGAAGGCGATGGCGGTCAGGGCGACGGAGCCGAGATAGACGCGCTTGGAATCCACGCGGTCGGTCAGCGACGAGAGGAGCGGCACGGCGAGCGTGTAGGCGGCGTAGTAGATCCCGCTGATCCACCCGGCCTCGGTGTGGCTCAACGACCAGGCGGCGATCAGCGTCGGCAGGAGCGCGGCGACGCTGAAGGCTCCGATCTGAGCGCAGGCCTGCGCGGCGCACATCGCGACCACCCCGTGGTTCGGCGTCATCGCCCGAAGGGCCGGAGGCCGGTCGAACGTCGCGCCTCGCGAAGCGTGTCCACGCTCTGTGCCACGATGGCGCGACCCGCGCGCGGGTTCACTCGGGTCCGCTCGGTCCCGGCACGGATCGGGTCATCCGTCGGCGGTGGACCCCAGCAGCCTCTCGACGATGACGCAGTCGCGCCATTGGCCGTCCAGCCGGCCATGGCGCCGATAGACGCCCACGACGCGGAATCCGGCCCGCTCATGCAGGGCCAGGCTGGCCTGGTTCTCGGGGAAGATCCGTGAGACGAGCTTCCAGAAGCCGCGGGCCTCGTACGCTCGGATCAAGGCCTCCAGCGCCGCCCGGCCGGCGCCGGTGCCACGCGCCTCCCGCGCCGTGTAGACGGAGTGCTCGGCGACGCCCGCATAGGCTTCCCGGGTCCGGTACGGCCCGGCGCCCGCCCAGGCCAGGACCTCGCCGTCGCGCTCGACGACGATCGTCGGGTAGCGGTCGCCCTTCTCGGTCAGCTGCGCCTCGATCTGCGCGGCCGAGCGCGGCTCGCTCTCGAAGGTCGCGATGCGCTCCTGGATGCCCTGGTTGTAGATCCGCGCGATCGCGGCGGCATCGGCGACTGTCGCCAGCCGGGTAGTCACGTCCATGGGGCACCCAGGACGTTACGACTGATCAGCGCGTCGTCGCCAGCCACGCCCGGAGGCGCGTCTCGATCTCGTCCCGGACGCGCCGGAAGGTGTCGAGCCGCTCGTCCTCGGTACCGGTGGCCCGGGACGGGTCGTCGAAGCTCCAGTGGAGCCGGGTCGTGCGGCCGGGGAACAGGGGACACCGGGCGTTCGCGCTGTCGCAGACGGTGATCACGTAGTCCCACGGACGGTCGACGAGGCCGTCCAGCGTCTTGGACGTGTGCGTGCTGAGGCCCACCCCTACCTCTCCCATCACGCGAACCGCCAGGGGGTGGACCCGCGTCGCCTCGGTCCCGGCACTCGCCGCCTCGAAGCGATCACCGGCGAGGTGGCGCAGGAAGCCCTCCGCCATCTGGCTCCGCGCGGAGTTGTGCGTGCACAGGAACAAGACCCGGGACCGCGTCATCAGACCTCCGGATCGGCGAGGCGCGATCGGGGCAGGAGCCAGCGCATGGTGATAACGGCCAGGGCGCCGCCGAGACACTGGGCGCCGATGAATCCCGGCACGTCCTGCGGGCGAATGCCGGCGAAGGAATCGCTGACGGCGCGCGCGAGCGTCACGGCGGGGTTGGCGAACGAGGTCGATGCCGTGAACCAGTACGCGGCCGTGATGTAGGCCGCCACGGCGAACGGGACCGCGCTCGGTCGTCCCCGGACGCACGTCCCGATGATGAGAAGCAATCCAAAGGTCGCGACGACCTCGCTCAGGAGCTGCGCGGGGCCGGCGCGGGCGTGTCCCGACAGCGAGAACAGCGGGCTCTCGAACATGAGGTGGGCGAACGCCGTGCCGAGCAAGCCGCCCAGCACCTGCCCGCCGATGTACGCCGGGACTTCGCGCCACGGGAAGTCGCCGCCCGCGCCGGCGGCGAGCGTCACGACCGGGTTGAGATGAGCCCCCGACAGCGGCCCCAGCGCGACGATCAGCGCCACGAGCATCGCGCCGGTCGCGGCCGTGTTGGCCAGCAGCGCCAGGCCAACGTTGCCCCCGGCGAGCCGCTCCGCCATGATGCCCGAGCCCACGACGGCGGCGACCAGGAACCCGGTCCCCAGCGTCTCGGTCGCCGCGCGCTGGGCCAATCGGAGCCGAGGGCCAGCGGCCCGGGCCCCGCCGGTTCGGGACCCGTCACCGGTCGGCGGGCGAATCCGGGCCCGCGCATCGATGGCGGTCAAGAGGGCGCTTCTCTCTGCGGCCGCCTCAGGCCGCCGGCTTCCGGGCCCGCACGAACGCGCTCGCGAACTTGCCGTCCACCTGGGGCGCGATGGCGTCGGCGTCCAGACCCGCATCGCGGAGGAGGAACTCGCGGGCGTCCTCGGCCCGGTAGATGCGCGTGGGATCGACATCGACGCCCTCGAAGCCCGCCTTGGCCAGCTTCTCCCGGTACTCGCGCTCCTCCAGCGCTCCGGCGACACAGCCGATCCAGAGCTCGACACTCCGCCGGATCGCGGCGGGCACCTCGCCACGGACCACCACGTCGGAGACGGCGAACCGGCCCCCCGGCTTGAGCACGCGGAAGGCCTCGGCGAGGACGCGATCCTTGTCGGCCGAGAGGTTGATCACGCAGTTCGAGATGATCACGTCCACGGTGCTGTCGGGGAGCGGGATGGCCTCGATCGCGCCCTTGAGGAACTCGACGTTCGTGACCCCGGCCTTGCGCTGGCTCTCCTTGGCCAGGGCCAGCATCTCGTCCGTCATGTCGAGGCCGTAGGCCTTCCCGGTCGGCCCCACCCGCTGGGCGGAGAGCAGCACGTCGATGCCGCCGCCGGAACCGAGGTCCAGTACCACCTCGCCAGGGCGGAGCTCGGCCAGCGCCGTCGGGTTCCCGCAGCCGAGCGACGCTCGCACCGCTGCCTCCGGCACGGCTTCGGTCTCGTGGGTCGTGTACAGGCGGCTCGTGATGGGGTCATCCCCGCCGCGAGTCGTCGCGGGACTGCAGCACCCGCCTTCCCCGGTGACGACCCGGAGTGCTGCCTTCGCATACTTCTCGCGGACCACGTCGGTCAGGTTGGGTTCGGTCATGGGTGGCTCCCTTCGTTCGGCGTCAACGGCCAGGTGTCCTCGCTCGAGGCCCGTTCGTCGTGGCGGAGTCCTGATCAAGAACCGTTGATGAATATGGGCAAAAAAGGGGCACTAAATTTAGTCGCAACGCCGGGACACGAGGCGCAATCCGCCGGGACGCGGGGCGCCAAGGGTCGACACGACCTCGCGCAACCCGGCAAGAGTCTCCGGATTCAGTCCGTAGTAGATCCATCGGCCCTCCCGCCGATCCACGACGAGCCCGGCGTCCTTCAAGGTCCTGAGATGGAACGACAGTCGGGACTGGCCTGCGTCCAGCACGTCGGTCAGCTCACAGACACACTGCTCGCCGTCGGCCAGCTGTTCGAGGATTCGAAGGCGCGTCGGATCCGAGAGCGCGTGAAACAGGCGCGCCGTCCGCTGCGCATCGCGTGCGAGAAGCGTGGCCACGGGCACATGGTATCGAGACATCTTGATGTGTCAACCTCCGGATACGGGCGCCCTGGGACCACGATGTGTCGCACGCTCGGGCGTCCCGGCCGGCGGGTCCCGATTGCGACCCGGGTCCGACGGCGCCGAAGCGCCAGTCGCCGGCTGACGTCGCCGGGAGATCCGCAGTAGGATGCAACGATCGGGGGACGATGGATGACGGGCACGGCGGCGCCGGTGGCCTCCTGGCGCGCCCGCCGGGGAGACGTTGCCAGCGCGGCCCGCCTGTTCCTGGGCCTGCCGACCTTCCTGCGGCGCCCCGAGCCGGCCGACACGGCGCACGCCGTGATCCGCCGCCGCCTCGCGGAGCGCGAGGCGGTCTTCCTGGACCTCGTTCAGCGGGCGATCTACGCGCGGCCCGAGAGCCCGTACCGCCGGCTGCTCCGGCTGGCCGGCTGCGAGTGGGGCGATCTCGCCCGCATGGTCCGGCAGGACGGCATCGAGGGCAGCCTGGCGGCCCTCTATCGCGCCGGCGTGTTCCTGCGGGCGGACGAGGCCAAGGGGCGCCAGCCCGTGGTCCGGGGCGGCCACGACTTCACGATCGGACCGGGCGAGCTGCACAACCCGCTCCTGGCGACTCACTTCCTCATGCACACGGGCGGGAGCGGCGGCGCGCCCGCCACGATTCCCATCGATCTGGCAACCATCCGCGACCGCGCGGTCAACCGCCACGTTCTCCTCGAGGCGAGGGGTGGCGTCGGCGCGACCTACGTCGAGTGGGGGGTGCCGGGCAGCCAGACGCTCTTCACCGTGCTCGAGTACGCCTGTGCCGGCATGCCGGTCCGGCACTGGTTCCTCAAGGTCGATCCCGCGAGCCCGTCCCTCCACGCCGCCTATCGCTGGAGCTTTCGTCTCACCCGTGCCGCCAGTCTGGTCGCCGGGAGGCCGCTGGCCCGGCCCGAGTACGTTCCCGTGGACCAGGCGCTCATCGTGGCCCGCCGGATCGCGGGGATTCTCCGCGCGGGGCGAAAAGCCTGGTACAACGGCACGGTCAGCAGCGGGGTCGCGATCGTGGCCGCGGCCGAGGACGCGGGGCTGGACCTTGGCGGCGCGCTCTTCTCGATCGGGTCCGAGCCCATGACGGCGGCGCGCCAGGCCGCCATCCGCCGGGCCGACGTGTCGGCGGTCGCCGGCTTCGGCACGACCGAGACGAGCCGGATCGGGTACGGCTGTCTCGACGGGAGCACCGTGAACGAGGTGCACGTCCTGACCGACCTGAACGCGGTGATCCAGCCGGGGCCGTCCGGCGGGGCGCCGACGGGCGACCCCGGCCCGGCCCTCCCGCCCGGCGCCCTCCTGCTCACGACCGTGAGCCCGACGGCGCCCCTGGTCGTGCTGAATCTCTCGCTGGGCGACCAGGGACACGTGGAGCGGCGGGACTGCGGCTGTCCCTACGAGCGGACCGGGTGGACCACGCACCTGCGCGACATCGAGAGCTTCGAGAAGCTCAAGGCTGGCGGGATGACGTTTCTCGATACGGACGTCGTCCGGATCCTGGAGGTGGACCTCCCGACGCGCTTCGGGGGCAGCCCGACCGACTACCAGCTCCTCGAGGAGGAAGGCGCGGACGGTCGCCCGCGAGTCGTGCTGGTCGTGCGGCCGGAGGTGGGCGCCCTCGATCCCACCGGAGTCGCCGCGTGGTTCCTGGATCGCCTGGGCCGGGGGTCCGGCGCCGAGCGCGTCATGGCGCTGACCTGGCAGCGAAGCGGCATTCTCGAGGTCGCGCGGCGCGCTCCGCAGGTCACCGCCGCCGGCAAGATCCTCCCCGTGCTGCGGCGCACCGTCGGGCCGGGGCCTCCGACGGCGGGCTGAGCGGCGCCTGCTGCCGCTCTCACGCCCGCGGCCGGCCGCCGCGCTACGAGGTCGCGACGGATCTCCCGCGCCGTCGGCGATCCAGCGTTAGCGCTGCGCGCGGTACGCCTTGCTGTGCGCCCGGTCGGTCTCGTCGATGTATTGCTGGGGATTCGCGTCGAACTTCCGCTTGCACTCCTGCGAGCAGAAGTAGAAGGTCTGCCCCTCGTACTCGGACTGCGCTTCGGCGGATGCCGGATTCACTTCCATCTTGCACACCGGGTCGAGTCCCATCACGCTCTCCTTTGTCGCTCGGGTTGCGCCAGGCGATCCGGGCCCCGGGTCACCGGGGCCCCTACTCCTCCTCGTTCCAGTACGCGGGCCGGCGGTAGTGCTCGTACAGGCGTGTCTCGAGGGCACGCTCCATCGGCCTCTGCGGGTCGTACTCCGGAGCCCCTTCCACCTCGCTCCGGGTGAGGTCCACGTGAATCTTCGACTCCTCCCAGCTCACGGTCCTGATCCAGGGGGGAGCGATCACGACCGTGCGGCCGAAGAGCCAGTTCCTGGTGTCCACGACGACGTAGCGGATCGCCCAGGTCCGCTCGTCGACGAGGAAGTCCTCCACGTGGCCGACGTCGTCGTCCGCGGCTTCTACGTAGGCGCCGATCACGTCACTCGCGCTGTGGAGGTTCGGGTCCGCGCTCTCCCGTTCCCGCGCGAGGATCTCCTCCTCGACGGGATTCGGAGGCAGGATGGGGGCGACGCCGGTCAGGGGATCCCACCCGAGACCCCAGCGCGCGGGGCCCCTCCAGTAGTACGGGTAGTCGTAGTGCCGCGCATGGGCGATCTCGTGTTGCCGGGACACCGGCTTGTCGGTGTCCCAGCTCGGCGCTTGCTCGACCTGGGCCCGGGTGAGGCCCACGTTCAGGCGGTCTCCGATCACCCCCCCGGCATGGAGTGACATGGGCGAGATGAGAACCCGGCGCGCCGAGAGCCATGTGCCGGTGTCCACCACGAAGTAGCGCACCGTCCACTGGCGAGCGTCGAAATAGGCGTCGTGGACGTGACCGATGTCACCGCCGATCGCGCTCAGGGTCAGCCCCTTCAGGGCCGAGATGGGTCGGAGCATCGCGCGGGCTCTCCTCTTGACGTCCTTGCTCTGGCGGCCGGCGCCGGAGGGTGGCGGACTCTGGGGCGGCCTTGTGGTTTTCATGCGCAGGCCTCCACGCATGTGCAGCAAGTCCTGTGCCTCTGGCGACGCCTCGCGGTCCCAAGCGTCGGTGGCGATCTGATCCGGCGACTGGGCCCGCGGCTCGGTGGGGACAGGCGTCACCGTGTCGTCGGTCCGTCACGATGGCGCCTCACCGAGCAGGTGAAAGGAGCGGAGTCGCCCGCCTAGGACCCTTCCACGCCCGCCATCTCCACGCGCCACACCGGGCCGTTGAGGAACATGGCGCCCTCGAAGCGCACGAACGCGGGCACCTCGCCGAGCACGAGCCAGTAGCGCAGATCGGGCGGATTCTTGCCGATCACGGACGCCACCACGCCGGTGACCCCGCCGATCTCCAGGTTCACCAGGTGGCGCGCGGCCTGCTTGGCGTCACCGGCAAAGACGACGCGGTCCTCGCCTTCGCGGTGGAGCTCCATCCGGAGCAGCCGGGGCTTCGGCGTGAAGGCGACAAGGTGCCCAGTGGCCCGCTCACCGGGAGCCAGGTTCTTCAGGACGAGCAGGGACATCCCGTTGTACAGGTCGGGCGGCATCTCGAAGTCACCGCTCGCGGTGTCTTTCGGGCCATCCGGGCGCTCACGCGTCTTCGCCTGGTAGCGCCCCGTCTTCCGGTCGAAGGAGACCTCCGTGCCCGGAAACGACGGGCCGCGCTGGGTGAGCTTGTACGATTCGAGCCGGAACACGCCACGCTGGGAGTACGTCGTGACCTCGTCGTGAACCGAGCCGTCCTTGAACTGCAGCAGGAGCCGGCTGTCGACCTGGTCGCCGCGTGGCTTCTGGCGGAGCTCGCCGTGGCCGATCAGCTCTCCCTGGGGAGTCCGGATGGCGAGGAATCCGCGGGTGACTCCTTCGGGGAAGCGGACCCGGACCGTCGCGGCGTCGAGGACGGTCGCGCCGAGGAGCGAGACGAGGACGAGACCGACGTGTCGAGTGAATCTCAAGGTCAACCCTCCGTCGAGGCCGATCGCGCGACGGCTCCGGACCGTCCGAGGACCGCGCACGCGCACACCTCTGAGGAGGACCCCTCGCAAGACACGTGCCGGAGGCCCGCCACGCCGCGAGCGCGGGAGCGTTGCCCACGCGTCGCCGCGTTCCGTAGGGTCGAGCGCCCTGGCGCGCCGTGGGCAGGTGCGTTACCGTCGGTGGGCGCGGTGGCCCCCGGTCGAGCGGCGGGCGGGCCGCGAAGGAGGATCCCGATGCCGCGGTCGCCCATCGCCGGACAGGCCCAGACGGTGCTCGGCCCCATCGCGGCGTCGGCCATGGGCGTGACCCTGCCCCACGAGCACCTCTTCATCGACTTCACGGTGATGTTCAAGGAGCCGGAGAGCGCCCGCGACCGCGAGCTGGCGCGCCAGCCCGTGAGCCTGGGGAACCTCGGTTGGGTGCGCCGGAACTTCAGCTCGAGCCTGGACAACCTGCAGCTTTCCGACGAGAGCGTGATGCGCGACGAGATCCTCTTGTTCCGGGACGCCGGCGGCCGCACCGTCGTCGATCCCACCAATCAGGGGCTGTCCCGCGATCCTCGCGCCCTGGCGCGGCTGGCCCAGGCCACCGGCGTCAACATCATCATGGGCTCGGGCTACTACGTGGCGGCCTCGCACCCCCCCGACATGGGCGCGAAGAGCGTGGACGACGTCACGCGCGAGATCGTGGCGGACCTGACCATCGGCGTGGGGGACACCGGCGTCCGCGCGGGATTCATCGGGGAGATCGGCACGACGTCACCGTGGACCGCCAGCGAGCGCAAGGTGGTCCAGGCCGCGGTGCTGGCCCAGCGGGAGACGGGCGCCCCGCTCATGATCCACCCCGGCCGCCACGAGCGGCTGCCCCTCGAGATCGCCGACGCCGTGCGCCGGGAGGGCGGGGACGTGCGCCGGACCATCATGTGCCACATCGAGCGGACGATCGTGGATCGGGCCGTGCTGCTCGAGCTGGCCGCCACCGGGGTCTACCTCGAGTACGACCTCTTCGGCCTGGAGACCTCGTACTACCCCTACAATCCCGCCTTCGACATGCCCAACGACGGCGAGCGCCTCCGCCAGATCCTGTTCCTCATCGAGCACGGATACGAGAAGCAGATCCTCATGTCCCACGACATCGCCTACAAGCACTGTCTCACGCGGTGGGGCGGGTACGGCTTCCACCACCTGCTCGTCAGCGTGATTCCGCGGCTGCGCATGAAGGGCGCCGACGACCGGACCATCCAGACCCTGCTGGTGGACAACCCCCGGCGGGCGTTCGTGTTCGCGTGAGGCCGGCGCGGCGCTCGGGCTAGTACACGCGGATCTCCACCGTCACCTGCTCGCGGTCCACCCGGAAGCGCGCCTTGTCGAAGTCGGGGAACCAGAGGATCTTCCCCTTGTAGTTGGAGATGCCCTTGAGCTCTGCCGAGAACGGGCTCTCGCTGATCTTCCCGTCCTTGTTGACGTCGTGACCGACGATGAGAGCGTACGTCCCGCGGGGGACGTCCTTGATCACGAACTCGCACTGCCCGTTCTTGATCGGATGCACGCCCTTCGCGACGACGCCGTCCTTGGTGGCGAACCCTTCCTTCTTGTTGTAGAGGCCGAAGCGGAGCTCTCCCTGATCCGACTGGAAGCCCAGGACCTTCACCCGGATCTCGCCGGACGTCTCGGCCGGGCTCGGCGACGCGATGAGGGCGAGCAGGCAGAAGCTCAGGGCGAGGGGCCAGCGATAACGGCCGGGTCGCGGCTGACTGGCGTGCCGGTTCATGCAGACAGTGTCTTGCAAGCCTCGCGCCTAAGGTCGGGACGGCTCCTGGAAACTGAGGACGGGCGGGGGAATCAGCCGAAAGCCGATGGTCTCCCACAGCTCGAGCTCGGCGGCCGTGAGTGGCGTCCGCCGCGGCGCCTGACGCAGGCCCCCCGCCACCGGCGAGCGCTCGGCGCGCCGCTCCCGCACGCGGCGGTCCAGGATCACCGCCATCGGGGGGGTGTCCGCGAACGCCTTGGACAGGTCGCGGAAGAGATCGGGCTTGTCTCGTCGGACGACGATCAGCCATCGCGCTGCCGCCGCGTCGCCGTGCATGTCTGCCCTCCCGTCGTCTGGTGTGAACCGGACCGTGGCGTCGGGCCGTCGCGGAGGGGATCCGGTGGCCACCGATGAGCCGGCCTGGGCCCGCGCGGGGCTCTCGGGGGCTCGGCTCGCCCGTATGATACTAGCGCGAGCCGTGGAACCGCGAGGAATGCGCCAACGGGCGCCATGGAGCCACGGGAGGAGGGAGCATGCTGGCGATCTGGGTGAAGGTGCGAGTCAAGCCCGAGCAGCGTCGGCGCTTCCTGGAGGCGATCGAGGTGGATGCCCTGGGCTCCGAGCGCGACGAGCCAGGCTGCCACCGCTTCAACGTCCTCCAGGACGAGCAGGACGAGAACGTCTACTACTTCTACGAGGTCTACGCGAGCGCCGCGGCGCTGGAGGCCCATCGCGCCGCCCCGCACTACGCGGTCTGGCGCGCGGCGGCCGACGCGCTGGACGGGCCGACCGAGGCGATCCGGTGCCGGCCGATCTTCCCTGCGTCCCGCGCCTACTGGGACGGCAAGGCCGGGTCATGAGCCGCGCGGCGATCGCGCGCGCCGCGGGCGTGTGCCTCCTCGCGATGCTGGTCCCATGGGCGGCGGCTCGCGCCCAGGCCCGGGACGGCGCGTACGCCGGCACGATCCAGTGCGACGCGCTTCCGGCGCTGCGGCCGCTCAAGACCAAGGTGTCCATGACGGTCGCCGAGGGGCGCGCGCGCTACGAGCGCGAGATCCTGACTCCCACCGGCACGCCCTCGGGCAACTTCGAGCGCGGCGAGGGACCGGTCGGCCCGGGCGGCGAGGTCACGCTGACCACCCGGGCGGCCGCGCCGGGCTACAGCTACGAGGCGGATTACCGCGGCCAGATCGGGGACGGCAGCGCTCGCCTCGCCGGCAGCCAGCGCTGGAAGATCCAGCGGGAGAGCGGCACGCTCGTCCGCGCCTGCGTCCTCGAGCTCATGCGAGCCTCGCAGTAGCATTCCCGGCGACGGCAGGCGCGCCGTCCGCCGGGATCAGCGGCGCGGGCTCCGCTCGCCCCCGCCAAGCGCCTGCGTAAGGATCGCGAGGATGATCAGCCCGCCGCCGATCAGCGTCGCCGCATTCGGCGTTTCCCCCATCCCGATCCACACCCAGAGGGGCGCCAGCACCAGCTCGGCCGTGGCGACCAGCTGGAGCTCCGCGGCCGGCAGGTCGCGCGACGCGCGGGTGTAAAGGATGAGGCCGAGGCTCAGCTGGATCGCGCCCATCGCGAGCCCCAGCGCGAGATCCCGGAGGGGCACGTGGGGCGACAGGCCCAGCAGGCCGAGCGCGGCCAGGGCGACCACGGTGCCGAAGATCCCCGCATAGAGGACCGCCGGCAGCATGTCGGTCTGCCGGTTCGACCGCAGGAGCAGCGCGTTGGCGGCGAAGCTCGTGGCCGAGCCGAGGGCGAGGAGGTTCCCGGCGAGCTGCCCGAGAGCCAGGCCGCTCCCCAGCATCACGGCGACGCCGGTCGTCGCCAGCGCCATGGCGCCCCAGGCCCGGCGAGGGACGCGCTCGCCCAGGATCGCCTGGCCCCCGATCGCCGCGAGGAAGGGCGTGATGCCCAGCATGAAGAGGGCGTTCGCCACCGTGACGCGGGCGAGCGCCAGGATGAACAGGACCGACGACGCGGTCGCGCAGAGCCCGGCCAGGACCGCGGGCCAGCCGGCGAGCCGGATCGCCTCGGCGACCCGCCCGCGGTGGACGACCGCGATGATGGCCCCGAGCGTCCCCGTCACCCCCAGCGAGCGGTAGAGGATGATGTGCCAGCTGGTCCCCACCTCGACGAGGCGGACCAGGATGCCGGCGAGGCTCCAGCAGACCGCCGCGCTGAGGGCGAGGACGAAACCGCGCGCCCGGATCGCTCGAGCCGCATCCGACGGCGCCGCCCCGCCGCTGGCCCGGTGCGGGGCGGCTGATTCCGTGGACTCAGCCATCGCCGCGCCGGAGGAGCATCCCATCACTCTACAGAATCTTTCGGGGCCGCCCGAGCGAAACGACGCGATGGGGTTCGGTGGACCGCGCAGGATCGCGGCGGTAGCATCCCGAGCGTGAGGCCGCCGAAGGACCGGGACTTCGTCGAGACGACCGAGGGGCTCTTCTTTTGCCTGGTGGGCTATCTCCATCCGCCGGGGCGGTACGCCGCGTACCTCAAGTACACGCCGGCCCGCGCGGGGAAGTGGGCGCGTGGCGCCGTCTCGTACCGGCGGGAATTGCCCTACTACCACGTGGAGCACGTCCGCCGGACGCTCGACTGGCTCGAGTCCGAGCATCCGCGCTACCTCTGGACCGATCCCGCGACGGGCCTCCGCTTCTCCCACGTGCCGGCGGACGCCGTCGCCCGCCACTACGTCCCGGAGGAGCGGCTCGCGGAGATCGTCGCCGCGCCCGCGGACCCGCTCGAGCGCGAGGTCCGGGACCTGGTCACGCTGCTGGCGGCCGCGACGGGCCTCCCGCTCCAGGCCTTCGGGATCTCGGGGTCGGTTCTGCTCGGCCTCCACAACCCCGCGTTCTCCGACATCGATCTCCTCGTCTACGGGGCCGACCGGGCCCGGAGACTCCAGACCGTGATCGACGACCTGGACGAGGACGGACTCGTGCCGCTGCCGGAGGAGCGGCGCGCCCGGTGGCGCAGGGAGACGTCGGCCCGCTTCGGCCTGGACGGGGACGCGGTGGCGAGCCTCGACGCGCGGCGCTGGCACTACCGGCTCTTCCGCGGGCGCTACGTGTCCCTCCACGCGACTCGCGCGGACGAGGAGATCCGCGAGGCCTACGGGGACCGGCGCTACACGCCGCTCGGCCGCGCGGTCGTGGAGGCCTGCGTGACCGACGCCGGCGAGGCCATGTTCCTGCCTGCCGTGTATCGCGTCGCGGACGTGAGCTGGCACGAGGGGCAGCCGGGCCCTCTAGAGGAGGTCGCGAGCTTCGAGGGCCTCTACTGCGGCGCGGCGGCCGAGGGGGAGCGGATCCTGGTCACGGGCCATCTCGAGAGGGAGCGCGGAGGCGGGCACCGCCTGGTCGTCGGGTCGGGCTTCCTGCCCGACGGCGGCTCGCTGCGCGTCCTCGATCCGGGGCCCGCTCGGCCGTGACGTCGGCCACGAGCCCGTTGCCGGGCGCGTCCGGGCGCGCTAGGCTCGATCGGCGATGAAGCTCGTCCGCTACGGCCGCGCCGGCGCCGAGAAGCCGGGGCTGATCGACGCCGACGGCACGCTGCGAGACCTCTCGCGCGTCGTCGGGGACATCACGCCGGCGCTCTTCGCCCCGGGTGGCCTGGCGCGCCTCCGCGGCGTCACGATCGCGCGCCTGCCGGCCGTGAAGGGCCGCCCGCGCCTCGGCTGCCCGCTCTCCGAGATCGGCAAGCTGGTCTGCATCGGGCTCAACTACACGGACCACGCCGAGGAAGTGGGGCTCCCGCTGCCGAAGGAGCCCACCGTGTTCATCAAGGCGCCGAGCGCAGTGTGCGGGCCGACCGACCCGATCGTGCGCCCACGGGACGCGACGAAGCTCGACTACGAGGTGGAGCTCGCGGTGGTGATCGGGCGCGAGGCGCGCTACGTCGAGGAGGGGCGGGCGCTCGCGCACGTGGCTGGCTACTGTATCGTCAACGACGTCTCCGAGCGCGCCTTCCAGATGGAGCGCGGCGGCACGACCACGAAGGGGAAGAGCGCGGACACCTTCGGTCCGGTGGGGCCCTGGCTGGTCACTGCCGACGAGGTGCCCGATCCCCAGGCGCTCCGGCTCTGGACCACCGTCAACGGCGAGCGGCGCCAGGACGGACACACGCGCCACATGGTGTTCCCGGTCCGGGAGCTTGTGGCCTACGTGAGCCGCTTCATGTCGCTCCAGCCGGGCGACCTGATCTCGACCGGCACGCCGGCCGGGGTGGGCCACGGCGCCAGGCCGCCGCGCTACCTCCAGCCGGGGGACGTGGTCGAGATGGGGATCGACCGCCTCGGCGTCCAGCGGCACGTCGTCAGGGACTGGACGCCCACGGGCGCGAGGCGCGCCCCAGCCTGAGGGCATCCCGGCGCCGGGAAGAATCCGGGCCGCTCACGTCCCCTGATCGCGCGAGCGGCCCGGATGCTCTGCCGGGGTGTTTCGCGGGGAGGGTCTATGCCCTCTTGAAGGGCTCCTTCGCGACGACCTTGACCCCGGAGATGACCCCGGTCGCCGCCCGAGTGACCTGGTCGACCGCGGCAGTGCTGATCTCGCCAGCCGCTTTGAGGGCCCCGGTGGCCGCCGCGGACGCCGCGTCCTCAGCGCTCACCCCGACCTCCTTGGCCCCCTGGATGGCACCCTCGACCGCGTTTCTGGCCGCGGTGCCGACGTCACCCCCCACGGCGGCGACGCTCTTCACGATCTGACTCGCGGTGGAGCTGGCTGCGGAAACCGTTTCACCTCCGACCTCCTTGGTCCCGCGCAGCACACCGACGATTGTCCCCTTGGCCGCCGCGCCCACGTCGCCTCCCGTCTGTGCGGTGGTCTCGATGATCCCGTCCACCGCCCCCCGGACGGCCACGCCGACATCGCCGCCCACGGCCGCGACGCTCTTCACGATCTGACTGGCGGTGGAGCTGACTGCGGAAACCGCTTCACCTCCGACCTCCCTGGTTCCGCGCAGCACACCGACGACCGTCGCCTTGGCCACCGCGCCCACGTCGCCTCCCGTCTGCGCGGTGCTCTCGATGATCCCGTCCACCGCCCCCCGGACGGCCACGCCGACATCGCCGCCCACGGCCGACACACTCTTGACCACCTCGCGGGCGGTCGTGCTCACCGTGTCCAGCGTCTGGACCCCGACCTCCTTCGTGCCCCGCAACACGCCCACGGCGGCGCCCTTGGCCGCTGTGCCGACGTCGCCACCGATCTGCGAGGTCCCCTGAATCGCGCCGCGCACCACGTCCGCGAGGGTCGACGTCAGCGTCGAGCCGACCGCCCCCGTCCCCCTGATCAGCCTGACGAGACTCCCGCTCACGGTGTCGACGACCGCGTTCGCGATGTCTCCGACCCCCTTGATACCCCCGACGATCTCCCGGGTCACCGTCTCGGCGATGGTCTTGTCGTCCTCGGCCATCATGGTCTCCCTTCCCCTAGTTCCCCTGGGTGCGAAGTCGGTGCCGCCAGTGGGAATCGCTACGTGGCCTAGCTCACCAGTGGTGTGTCGTCGTTGCCGCGCGGGCGAGAAGCACCATAAGGAAACAGCTTCCGCCTGTCAAGGGCGCGCCAGATGTAGTGAAATGGCCCGCCGTCCCGCGTGAGGTGGAGCGCCTCCCGCGCTATCCCTCGATGCAGTAGACGCGCCGGACGTTCTCCCAGAGCACCTGCCGCTGCACGGCGGGGTCGATCCCGCGGAACTGCTCCTCGATGGCCTTCTGGGAAAACGGCCACGTGCCGTCCCGGTGGGGGTAGTCGGAGCCCCACATGACGTTGCCGGGGGCGATCTCCGCCATGGCGCGGACGCCGTGGAAGTCCTTCTGGAAGGTCGCGTACATCTGCCGCTTGAAGTAGGCGCTGGGCGGCAGCGGCAGCCCGAGGTCGTCGGCCAGACGCTCCTCGTAGGTGTCGTCGAGCCGCTCCAGCACGTAGGGGAGCCACCCGATCCCGCTCTCGCCCAGGACGAGCCTGAGCCTGGGATGACGCTCGCACACGCCCGAGAGGATCAGCGAGACCATGATCTCGTCCATCTGGAGCGGGGCGACCACGGTCCAGGATCCGATCACGGCCGGCGTGCTGACGCCCTTTACCTCGTAGCCCACGGTGGCGCCGCCGCCCTCGAAGACGTGGAACGAGACCACGAGACCCGTCTCCTCGCCCGCCGCCCAGAGCGGCTCCCACATCTCGTGCCACACGGGCATCGCCGCGCCCCATGGCACCAGGACGGCGCCCCGCAGCCCCAGCGACGCGCAGTGGCGCATCTCCTCGGCCGCGATCCGCCCGTCGTGGTTCGGGAGGCAGCCCAGGCCGAAGAAGCGGCCCGGCTGGGTCCGGTTGAAGTCGGCGATGTACTGGTTGTAGGCGTGATAGACGGCGCTCAGGAGCTCGGGGTCGGTGATGCCCTTCCGGCCGAAGAGGCCGCGCGAGATGCCGATGATCCCGTAGATCACCTCCGCCTCCACGCCGTCACGCTCCTGGTCCTCCCGGCGCTGGCCGGGGTCGGACGGCCGCGTCTGTTGCCCGGAGGCGAAGCCCGCCTCGGCCAGGATCCGCCCCCGCCGGCCGCCGGTGACGCCGGGGCCGTAGACTCCGTAGGGGCCGAGCACGTCCTCGCCCGAGACCCAGACTCGCCGGCCGTCGCGCTCGACCACGTGAGGCGTCCGCTCGCCCCACCGCGCGGGCATCCGCGAGCGGAAGGTGTCCGGCGGGATGTAGATCAGGTCCATGTGGCTGTCGGCGGACATTGCTCTCGGCGCCATGTCGGCCTCCCTCGGTCGCGTTTCGGCGGGTGCTCGGTATCCTAGTCTCGCCTTGCGGAGGAGGCAAGGCGCGCAGATCGGCGTGCTCCATGTCTGTGACCGCCGCGGCTACGCGTCGTCCTCCACCTCCTCGCCCGAGCCCGGCGCGTCGACCGGCGCGCAGGCGGCCCGGATCCGAGCTGCCTCGCTCCGGAGCGCAGCGTCGCAGCCCGCGCGGGTCGGCGCCGAGGCGAGCACCGTGCAGATGGGATGCCCGGCGCGGATGATCTCGCCGGGGTGGGGGACGTCCCGGACGCCCCCTGCGAGCCATGCGGTCGTGTCCGGGGCCGCCACGGTCCGGGTGGCGTAGACGATGGCCTTGCCCCAGACGCCGGAAGGCTCGGCCGCGGGGCCGGGGAGCTGTCCCCGGCAGGCGGCGAGGTGAAGGCCGAACACCGACGCCCCGGACGCGCGCTCCACCAGCTCCATCGAGGCGCAGTAGCGCGGGTTCACTTCCAGCACCACGGGGCGATCACCGCGCAGGATGAAGTCGAAGCCGTTCAGCCCGCGGAGCCCGTACTCCCGGGTGAGCGCGTCGGCGATCCCGGCGACCTCCTGGCGCGCCGCGGCCGGGCCGTCGAGCGGCATGACGTTGCCCGCATACCGGAAGCTCCGGGGCGCGTGGAGCTGCGCGGTCCACGCGAGGACCACGTTCCGGCGGCCGTCGGCCACGAACGCGGCCGACGCGCTCACCCCCTCGACGAGCTCCTGGAGGATCTGGGTTCCCGCGGGCGGCTGGCCGTCCCAGTGGCGCACGCCCTGGCCGCCGCCGCCGCGCGCGGGCTTCGAGAGCCATCGGCCGGCCACGGGCAGAGGATCCGACTCGCCGCGCGTGTCCGGCACCGCAAACCCGTGCTGCGCGAGAAACGAGAGGAGCGCTCCGGGGTCGCGCACGCGACGGAGCATGTCGGGCGCGTTCCCGAGGAGCACGCGGTCCCGGGCGAGCTCGGCGACCACGCCCGGGTGGTTCTCGAGGCCCCCGCAGTACACGATCGCCTCGTAGTCGAGCTCGCGCGCCGCCTCGAGGATCGCCGCGGCCGAGTACCCGCGCCCGAGCTCCCGGAGGGAGTGCGTCTCGCAGAGGCGCACCTGGTCGAGGTCGCCGAAGTAGTCGACGGTGACGATGGCCGCGCCGGCGCGCACGGCCGACTCGGCCAGCGCGCGGGTGGTGAGGCCCGCGATCAGGATCCGCACGCGAGCCCGAAGTCGCGCCGCACCTCGTCCGCGCCGGCCATGTATAGGTGGTCCAGCACGGTGCCGCGGCTCTGGCGGAGGCGCATGGCGTCGACCACGTCCCGGTGCGTCCCGCCGGCGAGACCGTCGGCGATCAGCGCCGCCCCCTGCGCCGCCTCCTTCACGCGCGTGGTGAAGCCGCCGAGCGGCCGCACGGGCGGCGTCCCGCCGAGCCGCTCGCCGAGGGCCAGGGCGACCGCGGGCACTCGGCCCACGCGGCCGGAGAGCAGCACCTCGCGGGCGCCCGGCGCGACCACGCGGAGCGTCGCGACCAGCTTCGCGGCCGCCTCCATCAGCGCCTCCCAGGCGAGCCGGGCCCGGGGCTCGCGGGTCGCGCGATCGGCGAGCTCGTCCGGCGCGAGGTCGGGCGCGCCGGCGACGAAGGCCGCTCCGCCGGTGAAGAGCGTCGACTTCCGCACGCGGCCGAGCGCGTAGGCGACCTCGCCATCGAGCGCGCCGAGCGCCCGGTAGCCGAGGCCGCCGGCGCTGCCACCGATGCCGTCCACGATCCGCCCGCCCTCCACCGCCAGCGCCGCCGTGAAGAAGCTGCCCAGCTCGAGGAGCACGAACGCGGTCTCCTCGGGCGGGATCCGGAGCCGGCGCCCCTGGTCCCAGACGCCGAGCGCGGCGGCGCAGAGCTTGTCAGCGGTGCCCATGTCCACTCGGTTCACCTTCCGGTGCGCGGGGACCGTGTCGAGGTGGACGACGCCCGGCAGGAGGACGGCGGGGAGGCCACGGTCTCGCAGGAGCTCCACGATCGCCCGCAGGCCTCCGACGCGCTCCGGCTGCCCGCGGTCCTCCGGCCGCGCGAGGACCGCCAGATCCAGCTTCGCCGCGTCGAGGTCGGCGACGGGAAACAGCGGCAGCCCGTAGCCCGAGGGCGCGGCGATCAGGTCGAGCGGGCCCGCCGCCTCGAGCCGCGCCACCAGCTCCGCCGGGGCCCGGCGCGCGTCGTCGGCCGCGACCGACGCCTCGAGGAACACGCGACCGTCGGCGAGGCCGCAGAGGTCGAAGCTCTCGGTGCCGGGGTCGACGCCGACGACGCGGGGCATGGCGACGCGGCTCCGGGCGCGGTCAGCGGTCAGCTGGCGCGCGCGACCTCGTAGATGCGCTCCAGGTCGATGACGGCGTCGTTCCGCTCGAAGAGCTGCGCGACGCAGGCGCGGTGGACCTTCATCTTCAGGCCGCCGATCCCGAGCGCGCCGAACACGCGCTTCCCGTCCTTCTCCGCGCCCTTGTCGGTGGCCTCGATGCCCTCGATGCCGAGGGGCGGCACCGCGTTGACGTCGGCCAGGGCCTTCAGGGTCGGGTGCTCGGCCCAGACCGCCCGGGGGAGGAAGCGGACGCCGGCGGCGCCGGCGCTCAGGCACACCCCGGCGCCGTCGAGCGCGCGCGTCATGCCGGCCTCGTCCCACGCCTCGAAGGGCGTGACGTCGACGCCGAAGCGCGCCTCGAGCCGCTCGCACGCCACCCGCGCGCGCGCGAGGGACCGGGAGCAGAGGGTGACGGTCGCCCCCTCGCGCGCCAGCATCGCCGCCGCCCGGATGCCGACGGGGCCGGTGCCGCCCAGGACCACCGCGCGCTCGCCGGTCAGCGTGACGACCCCGGCCAGGCGCGCCACCGCGGCGGCCGCCGTCGTGTTGCACCCGTTGGCGTCCATCATCACGCTCACGCGAAACGGGCCGAAGAAGGCCATCTGGACGGCTTCGGCGAGCGCCTCGGCCGCCGTCACGTCGGTGCCGCCCACCCAGATCGCGGTGTTGCGCAGCTCCGCCGGGCCGCGCGTGAAGATCGCGCCGTGCACGAGGGGAGTGACGTCCGCGGGCGCGACGCTCCCGTAGCTCAGGACAGCGTCGGCCCCGGCGTCATGGGCCACGATGCGATCGAAGGCGCTCGGGTGCCGATCCGGGTCGAGCTGCACGAGCACCTTCTTCACGTTCCAATCCTACCCCAGAGCCGGGCGGCGCCGCGGGAGGGCGGACGGGTGCTCGTTCGCTATCGCCAGTGGCGTCCGTGCCCTCGCCACCCGTGCCCGTGCCCGTGCCACGCGTGCCCGCGCCATCCCCACCATCCGTAGAGGGGCGCGGGACTCACGTAGACCGGGGCCGGCGCCACGTACACCGGCGCGGGCGCCACGTAGGCTGGCCCGGGCGCGACGTAGGCGGTCTGGGCCGGCACGACGTAGCAGCCGCTGGCCACGAGCGCCCCGCCCAGGAGGAGTAGCCCGGCCCGGAGACCTCGCGCCGCGTGTGACACTGGCACCGCGCGTCCTGTGACTCGATCGCCCGTCCCGTGCATGACCTTCCCCCCCTTCCTCCCACGGTTGGACGCCACGGCCGGGACGGGCATTCCCTCCCACGAGGGGACTCTTCGGCGCACCGGGGATTGAGCGGGGGCGTGCGGGAGGCTGGCGCTAGGACGGGTTGGCGCGGGACGCGCGCCGCCGCCCCTCGATCCGGACCCGGCGGTGCGGCGTCTCACCATTCCCGTGTGCGCTCTCGGCGCCGCGCGGATCAGGGTTGCCGGTGCACCGAGAGGCTCTGTCGGCTGCGGCAGGCATCGGGCCCGCGACCGAGAGTCGCCCCGCGGTGAGCCGCACGTCGCCCGTGACCCGAAGCGAGCTCAGGGGCCCGAGCGACCAGAGCGTGACGGTGCCGGCAACGCGGCCCGACACCTTGACCAGGCCGACGCGAAGCGAGGGCGCGTGCCAGCCTGCGACGAACGTGACGGAGCGGGTCATACCTTGGGCGCGCGCGGCCTCGAGTCGCCGGATGCTGGCGAGGTGATGGATTCCTCGCGCCCGGTAGGCAGGGAGCGTGAAGGCCTCGACGACGAGGGTGTCGCCTTCCATCGGTGAGAACACGGCGCCGAGGAACGGAAGGTAGGCGGGATCGTTGGTGTCCCAGCGGTAGTAGACAAGCATGGGGCCCAACCAGCCGAGGAGACATTCCTGGCCCTCGCGCAGCCGCCGTCGGATCTCGCCCGAGGAGAGGCTCGAATTCATCGCACGGAGGTGCCTGATGCCTCCGTCGTCCAGGGGCGCCCAATGGAGGTCCCCGAGGCCGCCACGGGACGCGTCGGTGAA
Source organism: uncultured Candidatus Rokubacteria bacterium (assembly GCA_963812945.1). Lineage (GTDB taxonomy): Bacteria > Methylomirabilota > Methylomirabilia > Rokubacteriales > DASRDR01 > DASRDR01. The sequence continues at coordinate 32,778 of CAWEXD010000009.1, forward strand.
GCGCGGTGCGGCCAGATCGCGGACGATTGCCACGTAGTCCCGACGTATGGCCCACCGTGGGGCCAGCGTCAGGACGCGATGGAGGCCGAGGATGGCCCGGGCCTCGAGGAATCGACGCCACAGGTCTGCCACGCCATGTCCTCCGGCGCGCCAAGCCCGGAGCTTTGGCGCACCCCGCCCCGCCCTAGGGCTCTCGCGGTCTCCGCCGCCCCTCGATCCGGACCCGGCGGTGAGACGTGTCCTCGCGCTCCGGCGTCAGGTACCCCCAGCGGAGTGGCTGCTCCTGCACGTAGGTCTTCCCGAGGAGAAGTGCCAGGCGGGCCTTCATCAGCTCCTTGCCGAGGTAGAACGCGTGGCCGGGGTCCTGCACGGGGAGCTGCTCGAAGAGCGTCTGGATGTCCGTCCCGCTGACGAACAGCGTGTTGTTGAAGACGCAGATGGCGTCGCGCGTCGTGGCGATCCGGAAGTTCGGGTCCGTGATCGCCCCGTGGAGGGCGCGGAGCTCCGCCTCCGTGTAGTACTTGGGGCGGGCGTCCTTGACGGTGAGCAGCCGGTCGTCGATGTGCTTGGGGAGGACGCCGCGGTGACGCGCCGCGTACATGAGGCGGCGCGCCACGTCGACCTCCCGGACCGCGCCCCGCGCCCACGGGATCACCTCGGTCGTGAGCACGTGCCGGATGCCCAGCTCCTGGCAGAACCCGATCAGGAGCGCGTTCATCCCGGTCGTGTCGGCGTCGGTCAGCTCGGTGATGTTGCCGATCCCCATCAGCATCTCGGCCCCGGGGTGCCGCGCCCGCACCTGCACGTACCGGTCGAGCGCCGCGGCGAACCCGAAGCCGACGGGCTCGATCACCGGATCGACGATGCAGGGGCGGCCCAGCGCCTCCAGGTGGGCGATGGTCCGGTCCAGGGAGTCGAGATCCTGCGGGGTGTCCGGGATGAGGACCGGGGTGGCCCGGAGCTGGGCGGCCACCGGGAGGTTCTGGCTGTTGAGGCTCAGCACGTAGTCGACGCCGGCCCGGTCGGCGGCGAAAATCTCGGCGGGATCGAGGGTGTCGATGCTCAGGCGGAAGCCTCGCTCCTTGAGGAGGCCGACGACGCCGGCGACGTCGTCGAACTTCCGGTCGAGCGAGCAGCCGAGGTCGACGACGTCGGCGCCGCCCTGCCGGTAGTAGTCGGCCGCGCGCACGACCTCCTCGCGTGACAGGTACGGCACGTTGTTGATCTCGGCGAAGATCAGGATGTCGTGGGCGCCGTACTCCTCCTTCAGGGTCGCCTGCCCGAAGTGCTCGGGCAGGTCGCGAAGGTCGGCGGGACCCTTCTCGGCCGGCACGCCCCAGCGGTCCTCGATCGCCCGCACGTCGCCTTCGCACAGGCCCGGGATGACGATGCGCTCCGAGCCCGCGACGCCGGTGAGGTGCTTCGCGATCCAGGAGGTCGTCATCAGCGCGGCGACCGTGATGCGGAGGACCGCCACCTCGTGGGGAAAGTCGGGCGCCATGCGCGCGAGCGTCGCGCGGAGGGCGGGCTCGGCGAGCTTGCCCGTGACGAACAGCGTCGTGGGCACGCGGCCGGGGGCCCGCGGCCGCTCGCGGTCGGCTTTGCTCAAGCGGGCTTGTCCGGACTGCCGCCCTTCACCCACTTGTTGGGCGTGCCCTCCATGTGCGAGTCCGCGGCGGGCCGCCACAGCGCCGCGTCCTCGATCCGCCGGGCGAGCGCGAAGTCGCGGTCGGTGACCCCGTTGGCGGAATGCGTGCGGAGCTTCACCCACACCTTGCCCCACGTCACCTCGAGGTCGGGATGGTGGTACGCCGCCTCGGACAGGAAGCCGATCGTGTTCACGAGGGCGAGCGTGGTCAGCCAGCCGTCCGTGTTGTATTTTCGGCGGATCCAGCGGCCCTCGTACCACCAGCCCGGCAGCTCGGCGGGGAGCCGCCGCTCGATCTCGTCGTCGGCCAGGACGGGGAGCTTCTTCTCTTCCGCCATCGGGCACCTCCTGCGGAACCGGGCTCCGCCGATCTGTGTGAGTCCTGGAGACCCCCGGCCGCGCGCCGGCAGGCGAGGTCTCGCGGGCTCGGCCTCAGGCCATCACGACTCCTCCGTTCACCGCCAGCGTCTGACCCGTGATGAACGCGGCCTCGGCCGAGGCGAGGAACGCGACCGCCCCGGCCACGTCGTCGGGCGTGCCGGGGCGCCCGAGCGGCGTCGCCTCCGCGACGCGGCGCTGGACCTCGGCGCCCGCGCCGTCGAGCCACCGGGTGCGGATCCATCCGGGCGCCACCACGTTCACCCGCACCTCCGGCGCGAACTCCCGGGCGAGGCTCCGGCTCATCGCCGCGACGCCGCCCTTGGCGGCGGCGTAGATCGCGGCGGTCTGGTTCCCCATACCGTGGGCCACGTGATCCCACGAGAAGTTCACGATCGCCCCGCCGCCGTCACGGCGCATCGCGACCGCCGCGGCCCGCGAGCAGAGCCACGTGCCCTTGAGGTCGACGGCCATCACCTCGTCCCACTGGCGCTCGGCCGGCCACGCGCGCGCCTCGCCGGTGAGGATGTCGGCGCCCGCGTTGTTGACCCACGCGTCGACGCGCCCGAAGGCCGCGAGCGCCGCTCCGAGCAGGCCCTCGACCTCCGCGGACCGCGAGACGTCCGCCCGAACGGCGAGCGCCACGCCGCCGGCCGCCCGGATCTCGGCCACCAGGGTGTCCGCCAGCTCGGGCGAGCGCGCGTGGTTGACGACGACCCGTGCGCCCTCGCGAGCGAGGGTCAGGGCGATCGCGCGTCCGATCCCCCGGCTCGCGCCGGTGACGACCGCTGCCTGTCCCCCGAGACGTCTCGCGGGAAGGGGGGTGCTCGGTTGTCGCGGTTCCACCCGACTACTATAATGCGGCTCCGATGCGCCTTCTGGTCAGCGTCGTGGATGCGTTGGAGGCACGGGTGGCGGCCGCGGCCGGCGCCGACGTCATCGACGTCAAGGACCCGTCCCGGGGCGCCCTCGGCGAGGCGGCGCCGCACGTCGTGCGCGCCGTGCGGGACGCCACCCCGGCGCACCTGCCGGTGAGCGCGGCGCTCGGGGACGGGCCCTTCACGCCCGCCGGCGCGGCGGACCTCGCCGGCGCGTCGGCGGCGAGCGGGGCGGCGTTCGTGAAGCTCGGCCTTCGCGACACCTCGCTCAGGGCGGCGTCCGCGAGCCTCCGCGCCGCGCGGGCGCGCCTGCCCGAGGGCGTCCGGCTGGTGGTGGCCGGGTTCGCCGACTTCGCCCGCGCCGGCGCGCCGCCGCCCCGCGACCTGCCGGCCCTCGCGGCCGCCGCGGGCGTGGACGGCTGTCTCCTCGACACCGCGGTGAAGGACGGGCGGGGGCTCTTCCACTGGCTCGACGACGCCGAGCTCCTGGCGTTCGTCGAGTCCTGCCGCCGCCACGGGCTCTTCTCGGCCCTGGCGGGCTCGCTCACGGTCGAGGACCTGGCGCGCCTCGGCCCGATCGGCCCGGACCTGGTCGGCGTTCGCGGCGCCGCGTGCGTGGGGGACCGGGTCGGCGGGCGTGTCGACGCCGAGCGCGTCCGCGCCCTCGTCCGGGCGCGAGGAAGCCGGCCGACGGCCGGTCTCCTGGCCTGACCACGCCCAGGGCGCCGCCCGTCTCGATCAGGCGCGCGATCCGGTGCGGCAGGTGGCCGCGGACGAGCCAGCACCCGATCGCGGGCTCCAGGGCCCGGCGGAAGTACGGATCCACCACGCCCGCGAAGACATCGAGCGCGATCCGCCGGACGTGCGGGGGCATGCTCTGCGGCCCGCGGTCGGGGCCGATGAACCCATCCTGGTGCTTCACGAGCATGATGCGCCGGACGCGCAGGGTCCGGGCGAACCAGGCGGCGATCGAGTCCGAGGTCACGTCCCAGGAGTGGGGGAGCGGGTCGGCCCGCCGGAGCCAGGCTGACGGCGCCAGCACGTTCAGCCCGCCAGGCGAGAGCTCGCGCCGGCTCCGCACCAGCCTCGCGCGGGGAGCGAGATGCGCCAGGAGGTGGCCGTACTGGTCCATGGCCAGGATGGCCATCCAGTGGGCGGCCGAATCGCCGAGCCGGAAGCGCCGGTCGGCAAGGCGCACCGCGTCCGCGAAGCTTCCGCCGCCGGGGACCACGACGATCCAGTGTCGCCGCGCGGTGGCGGCCAGGGTCTCCATGAGGCGGCGAAGGTGCGTGGGCCGCGCGCCCAGGCTCCCCCCCACCTTGACCACCCAGTCTGGGGTCAGACTTTGACTTCGGGACATTTTCGTGACGCCACTGGCTCGACTTGTCCGGAAGTCAAAGTCTGACCCCGTCGAGGGCGAGCCAGGCGACCGCGACGGCCGGCGCGACGGTGCCCACGTCGACCTCGAGCACGCCGGCGAGATCCTGCGCCGGCATCCCGGCCCGCTCGGCCGCCCGGCGCGCGAGAAAGCTGCCGAGCCCGGTCGCGATCACGGGCGCCGGTCGCGCGAGGCGTCGCGCGACCTGGTGGAGGGCGCCGGCGATCTCCGCCACCTGCGCCTCGGCGACCGCCTCCGCGATGGCGCGGATCTCCCCGGCCAGGAGCATCTCGCCATCGGCGCACACGACTCGCGCCAGTCGCTCGCCGGCGAACTCCGCCGTGGGGGGGCGGCCATCCGGCGTCGGGGAGGTGTAGTCGGCCGCCGACAACGACCCCAGTAGCACGTGGACGTCGCCGCTCACCGCGAAGAGCTCCGAGGCCACGGGACACGCCCCGCCTCGGAACGGGACGCGGCGGACGATGGCGGCGACGTTGGTGCGGAGCACGCCCGTGTAGACCAGCTCCCCCGCGGAGAGCCGTTCGGGATCGGTCCGGCCGGTGGCGATCACACGCCCCCCGGCCACCGGAGTCACGTCGGTGGTGGTGGAGCCGATGTCCACCAGGAGCGCGTCGGGCACGAATCCTCCGACCAGCATCGCGGTGGCCAGCCAGTTGGAGGCGGCGGCGTCGAGCGGATGCGCCCGCGCGGTCGCCGTGTCCACGAAGGCGCCGGCGGTGGTGAACACGCGGACCGGCGCCCGCGACACGGCCTCCACGGCGTCGAGCACGAAGCCGACGCCCTCGCGCTTCGTCCGGAACACGTCGGACAGCTCCGCGGTCATCGTCACCGCGACCAGCTCGGCCGCCGGCAGCCCGGCGGCGAGCGCGCGGAGCACGTCCGGCAGGGCGTGCTTGTCGCGCCAGATCTCGAAGGGGCGGCTGGCCGTCTCCACCGTCCGCCCGCTCGCGCCCGCCTCGACGACGGCGGCCTTGACGTTGGCGCCGCCCACGTCCCAGCCGAGCACCCGGCTCGCACCTCCCACTGCGTGCTATCCTCCCCCGCGATGCGCCCGACCGTGCGCGTGATCCCGGTGCTCGATCTCAAGGGCGGCGTGGCCGTGCACGCGGTGCGCGGCGAGCGCCACGCCTACCGGCCGGTCGAGAGCGTGCTCTCCGCCTCGGCGGAACCCGTCGCGCTCGCCCGGGCCTTCCACGAGCGCCTCGGCTCGGATGCGTGCTACGTGGCGGACCTCGACGCCATCGCCGGCGCCGGCGACCACGGTGCGGTCATCGGGACGATCGCCGCGCTCGGCCTGTCGGTCTGGCTCGACGCGGGCGTGGCGACGGCGGACGACGCGCGCCGCGCCGTCCTGTGCGGCGCCTCGCGCGTGATCATCGGGACCGAGACGCTCCGGGACGCGCGCGACTTGCCGGCGATGGCGGAAGCCGTGAGGGCAGCCGGCCGGGGGCGGGCAGACTGCATCCTGAGCCTGGACCATCGCGACGGTCAGCTCCTCGGCGGCGCGCCGGCCGTGGCCGCGGCCGGCCCGGCGGATCTGGCGGCCACCGCCTGGGCGGCGGGCATCCGCGCGTTCATCGTGCTGGACCTCGCGAGGGTCGGGGCCCGGACCGGTCCGCCGGTGGAGACGGCCCGCCCGTACCGCGAGCATCTGCCGGACGCGGAGATCGTGCTGGGCGGCGGGGTGCGGGACCGGGAGGACCTCCGCGCCCTCGCGAGCGCCGGATATCACGGGGTCCTGGTCGGGACGGCGCTCCACACCGGCGTGCTCGGGCCCGAAGACCTGGTCCCGGCCGGCTAGGCGTCGAGGCGCGCCGCGAGCCACGCCGGGAGCGTGGTGCTCCCGCGCGGCTGGCCGTCCGCGAGCTCGCCCCGGATCTCGCCGAGCCGCCCCCCGCGCTGGGCGAAGACGTCGTGCTTGTGGATCGTCTCCATGTTGACCTGCCGCGCGTGGACGTAGGCGTCGTCGGGCAGCTCGGGGTACGTGTTGACGAAGTTCCGCAGGATCTCGCGGACCGTGTCCTCGACGAAGCGCGGATGCCGGTGCGCCTTCTCCACGACGAACAGCTCGTCCGGGCGCTTCAGCAGATCGTAGCTCTCCGAGCTCATCGAGGCCTCGACGATCTCGACCAGGTCCTCGGCGCGGAGCGGGCGGTCGGCGCCGACGAGGAGCCGCCCGCGCCCTCGCTGGTTGTGGGTCGCGACCGGCACCAGGGACAGCACCTGCTCGGTGAGGTCCGGCGAGAGGCCGTGCTCGCGCAGGCGCGCCGCCGCCTGCGCGCGGACCATTTCCTGGGCGCACGGACAGGCCATCATGCCCTCCGCCTCCACGCCGATCAGCTGGACCGTGCGGCGGGGCGTGGCGGCGGCGATGCCGATCAGGGTGTAGAGCTCCTGGGAGGGCTTCCCCGAGACGGGCGCTCGCCGCTCGAGGGGAAACTGGGCGCGGATCTCCACGTCCGCCCGCCCGGCGCGGTGTCCCACGGTCAGGGCCTGGGCGATCCGCTCGGCCAGGGTCTCGATCATCGGCGCCTCGAACGCGCCGAGGTCCTCCAGCACCTCCTCCACGGTGTCGCTGAAGCGCGACATGTGCGCGCCCTTCTGGTCCGGCGGGAGCTCGACGAAGAGGTCGAGCGTCGCGTAGAAGAGCCCGCCGCCGTCGGCCAGCCGGATGATCCGGTGAAGGCCCGTCACGCCCGTCTGGTCGAGCCGGAGGCGCGCCGACGGCGATTCCTCCTGGACGTCCCGCTCGAGGCGCGCCGTCAGGCCCCGCTCCACCCGGACGATGCCGCGCGTGTCCCCGAGGTCCTGGAGGAGCTCGGCGACGGTCCGCCCGAGCACCGGGTGCCGGAGGTCGGGCGCGATGTCGTGGAGCGGCACCAGGACGAACCCGCGCTCGGCGACGCGCGGGTGCGGCACCTGGAGCGTCTCGGTGTCGACCACCTGGTCGCCGAAGAAGAGGATATCGATGTCGATCGGCCGCGGGCCGTACCGCTCGCCGCCGCGGCGGCCCATGCGGGCCTCGATGCGCTTGACGACGGCCAGGAGGCCCGCCGGGTCGAGCGCGGTGACGCCCTTCAGCGCCAGGTTCAGGAACCGGGGCTGATCGGCGACGTGCGCGGGCTCCGTCTCGTAGACGGGCGAGACGCGCTCGATGCGCACGTGGCTGCGGAGGCTCTGGAGCGCCTCCGCCAGGTTTGCCTGGCGGTCGCCCAGGTTGGCGCCCAGCCCGAGGTACACGACCGACGGCGACGTCACGGACGCTCCGCCCGGCCCTGCGGGCCCCCGCCGAGCGCCTCGCGGTAGATGGCGCACTGGCCGAACGACTCGTCCACCTCGACCTGGAGCGCCGTGGCGCCCGGCGGCAGCGTGTGGAGCGCCTGCCGGAGCTCCTGGGCGATCCACCAGGCCAGCATCTCGGCGGTGGTGTTGGGGATCGGGAGGAGCACCACGTCGCTCAGGGGGAACACGTACCGCTTCTCGCGGTAGGCGGCCTCGACCTCGGTCCCGCCGGGAGTGACGCGGATGAGCGCGCTCTTCGTCGGGAGGAGCATCCGGTGGTCCAGGCGGTCCACCACGGCCTTGAGCGCGCGCTTGAGCCGCGTGAAGTCGAACACGTACGCGTTCTCGTCGAGCGGGCCCTCGAGCGCGACCGCCACCCGGTAGTTGTGCCCGTGGAGCGGCTCGCACTCGTGCCCGTCGTAGGTGATGAAGTGACCGGCGCAGAACACGGTGTAGTCCTTCTCGATGCGCACCCGGTAGTCGCTCACGGGCGGATTCCCGCCCTGTGCGCCCGGTGGACGGGCTTCCGGCGTGCCTGGCGGGCCGGCCGGTCTCGCGCGGGGGCCTCGAGCAGCCACACGAAGAGCGCGGCCGCGACGAGATCCGCCGAGGTTCCGGGATTGAGGCGGTTGCCGCGCCGCCGGAGATCCCGGTCGAGCCGCCGCGCGGCGGCGAGCCCTTTCGGGGTCTCGAAGCCCCCGGCCCGCACCGCCGCCCCGGCCTGCCGGGCCACCGCCGCCGCGGCGGCGGCGCCGGCCTTGCGGGCGATGAGCGTGTCCGGCACCCGGGCCATCAGCTCGAGATGAGCCTCCGCGATGGCGTCGAGCAGCCCGAGACCCCGGCCGAGCGCCCGGCGGAGGCTCGCCAGGACCAGGTCGAACGTGACTGCGAACCCTCGCACGTACTCCGACGCGATGGTGTCGCGCCCGGCGGACAGCCGCATCGCCTCGCGCAGGGTGACCGCGGGCGGCCGCCGGACGTCCGCGGCCCCGCCCGATCCGAGCCCGCCTGGCCGAGCCAGCCGGATCGCCCGGTACGCCCAGCGCGCGTCGTTCACGTCGAGCCCGCGCAGGACGCGGGCGAGCCGGCGCCGGAAGTCCGTCCGCTCCGGCGACCGCGCGGCCGCCGCGAGCGGCGCGAACAGGAGGGCCATGCCGAGGTTCGTGTTGGAGGGCGCCACGCGGGCGGTCGCCGCCACCGCGCGGTACACCGTCCGGCCGACCCGCCCCGGCGCGGCGGAGGCGACGGCGGCCCCGAGCGCCTGGGCGCTCAGGGCGAAGTCCTCGAAGCGCGCATCCGCGAAGCCGCGGGTCGGCGTCACGTTGCCGACCTTCTCCGCGCACGCCTCGAGCGCGCAGGCGAGCGTGGCGGCGGCGGCGAGGCGCGCCGCCGACGGCCGCACGGCCGAGATGGAGTTGACCAGACGGCCTGCGGCCTGCGGCGGACGCCGTGCGGCCTGCGGCGGACGACCCGAGGCCTGCGCCAACGGCCGTGCGGCCTGGGCGCTCACCGGAGCGCTCCCGCGGGCAGGGCGCGCCCCCGCGCCGCGACCGCGTGCTCCGCGATCACGGCGGCGACGTCGACCTCCGTCGTCTGCTGGAGCCCGCGCCATCCGGGGATTCCGTTGACCTCGATCACGAGCGCCCGTCCGTCCTCCGCGTGCAGGAGGTCCACCCCGGCATAGTCCGCCTCCACGAGGGCCGCCGCCTGGAGGCTCAGGCGCTCCAGCGCGCCGGACAGGACGGCGGCCTCCGTCCGGGCGCCCTGCGACACGTTCGTCTTCCAGCCGGCGGCTCGCCGCGTCATCGCGGCCACCAGCCGCCCGCCGACGACGAACGCGCGGAGATCGCGCCCGCCATGAGGCACGAACTCCTGGAGATAGAACACCGAGCGCGTCACTTCCAGCGCCCGGCAGGTACGGTAGGCGAGGTCGGGGTCGGTCACCCGCACGATGCCACGGCCCTCGGAGCCGAAGAGGGGCTTGATGACGACGTCCCCTCCGAGCGCCTCGAAGGCCTCCAGCGCGTCGTCGAGCCGCTCGCAGACCCGGGTTCGTGGCGTCGGCAGCCCCGCGTCCTCTAGGAGCGCCGAGGTGAAGTACTTGTCCACGGTGCGCTCGATGCAGCGCGGGGAGTTGACGACCGCCACACCGAGCCGCGCCAGGCGGTGGAGGGCGTCGACCCGGAAGATGACCTGCTCGAGCGAGCCCGCGGGGATCGCGCGCACGATCACCGTCGCGCAGTCGTCGAGGCGGACGCCCCCGGCGGCGACGCGGGATCGATCACCGGCGGCGGCTGAGGCAGCGGTGCCCCCCGTAGCGGCGGTGGCTCCCGTCGTGGACACGGCGGCCGCGAGGGCCGTGATGGGAGCCACGACCGTCTCCGCGCCCCGCTCCCGGAGGGCGTGCGCCAGGCGAGCCTCGTGCCAGCCGGACCGCGAGCCCAGGATGGCGACCTTCACGCGGTCCTCCCGCCGCCGGCCGCCCCGCCGACGCCGGCCACGCCGCCAACTCCGAACGATGCCTTCAGCACGTCCGGCGCGAGCCGCCCCGCATGGAAGACGCGTCCCGAGGCCAGGTTGTTGACGACCACCTCGGCCGGGCTGAACAGCATCCGGTCGATCTTGTAGAAGTCGTTGCCGGCCCGCTTGAAGATCTCGTAGAAGGGCGTCCCGTAGTCCGCCGACGTCGAGGCCGGCAGCCGCTCGACCATCGCCCCGACCTCGTCGTCGTCCGCGTGGACCGCGAAGTACGCGCGCGTGCCGTAGAGGATGCAGTCGTTGGTCCACCCGATGGCGCGGAGGTCGTTCTTCGCCACCGGCGCGAGTGGGCAGACGCCCGCGCCGCTCCGCACGCGGCGCACGTCGAAGCCGAGCTCGAGCATCTTGTGGAGCCCGGTCTCGACCGAGCGCGCGGCCACCTGAACGCAGCCGGCGATGCTCGCGGTGGGGGCGATGAGGAGCCGGAGGGCCGCCGGCCGGACCCGGCACTTGTCGGCGACGAATCGGACGACCGCCTCGTCGGGCAGTGCCCGTCCCTCGAGCACGAGCACGGCCGTGTCCGCGGTCTCCGTGTAGCCGATCCGCTCGTAGAGCTCCTTCTCCACGCGGGCGACGCTGCGGGCCGGCCCCGAGCCCATCGCGAAGTAGCCGGGCGGGTCGATCGCCCAGCCGGCGTACTGGCTCGCCAGGCACGCGGCCACCGGGTGGTCGGTCGTCACGCCCACGGCGGGGAGCCAGAGCCCGCCCACGTCGACGCTGGTGAAGGACACCGAGGCGAGCCCCGCAAGGCAGACCTCCGCCAGCCTCCGTCCGGTCTCGAGCCCGCCGGCGACGGCGACGCCG
>CAWEXD010000010.1:0-789711 GCA_963812945.1 uncultured Candidatus Rokubacteria bacterium
TCGGCATAGAGACGCGCGATGGCTGGGCCCTTCATCAGCATGGGCTCCACACCGCCGGAGCGGAGCCGTTTCACCACCCGGGGTGAGGCTGTGTCCATGGAGGGCGGCCTGGTAGCTGTGGCGATGGTAGGCTCGCCGAAGCCGAACCCCGGCCTCGGACGTCTCCAAGGGGCCGTGGCGCACACGCCACCAGCCGAGGGCTCCGGTCTTCGATCTCAGCAGGCCCGCCGTGACGCGATCGAGCGCCTCGGGGGACAGCTCGAGGGGTGGAGGGGAGCGACGCCAGGCTCCGACCAGGATGGTCGCCAGCTGCCGCAGATCCGGCTCGGAAGCCCGCCCGTCCGAGGATGACACTGGTCTAGCTTGCCCTCGAGCGTGGAGCCTGCTTGCCTGCCGACATCACTCCTCCTCGTCGCCAAGGCGCCCCGGCGGCCCGACCACCGCCTGGGGATGTCCCCCTCGATGTCCGCAAGCATCCGCATCCAGGCGCCGCTCGATCATACCCTGGCCCGGCATACAGGCGGGCGATGGCCGGGCCTTTCATCAGCACGGGCTCCACGCCGCGCGATCGCAGCCGCGTCACCACTCGGGTGAGGCTGCGTCCGTGAAGGGCCGCCTGGAGACTGTGGCGATTGTAGGCGTGTCGAAGGCGGATCCCGGCCGCGGACGTGCGGAGCGGCGTGTGGCGCACGCGCCACCAGCCCAGGGCTCCGGTCTTGGATCGGAGCAGGCCCGACCGTGACCCGTTGCAGGGCCTCGGCGGAGATCTCAAGGGGGGGCGGGGACCGACGCCAGGCACCGACCAGCACGGTCGTCATCAGGCGTATATCCGGTTCCGTGAGCCCGACGGGGTCGGGCGTCCCGCCGTCCAGGGAGTCTATCGGACCTCGGTCCGACCGAGGCCCCTGCCAGACTTCCAAGTCCATTCATCCCGTCGCCGGGCGCCGTCACTGTCCTGCCCCCCGGAGCACGGAAGCGGGTAGCGTCCCTGAGAGCGCCGGGAACGACCGGGCCGCGGAGCCTTCCGACCACATGGATGGTGCGGCCTGCGGGCCAGTTGGAGCACGGTAATCGCCTCAGACACCAAGGCGAGGCCGAGGCTCGCCTGGAGGTGCCGAATGCCTCCAGGGACTCGGTCGTCGTTCGGTCCAAACTCGCCCTCGCAACCTCCTGCACCCCGTGCTGCTCGATCATACCCCCAGTCGGGTCAGGGTCTTGCGCCAGGCTCCATCGGGCGGATAGGCGGCGCTCTTGCGGATCCCTTTCGGACTCGAGTGAAGGCGCTAAGAGCCCGCAGGTACTCGACACCTTCTGCCTAGCTGCCGGTCGGAGCAAGCGGTCCCATGCTAACTTGGCTCCATTCCCACGCTCCGTGAGGTAGGGGACGCGTGGACGAGCTACGCACAAGGCGTCTCACGAGGAGCATTCCGCTTGGCGACCATTCTGATCGACCTGTCCCACCCTGGGGACGTCCACCTCTTTCGCCGCGCCGGGCTGGCCTGGCAGAACCAAGGTCACCGCGTCGTCTATTCGTCACTGGATCGGGAGACGAATGCCTACTTGCTCAAGCACTATGGACTGCCCCACCGGATCATCTGGCGACGTCGCCCCGGCAAGCTGGCCCTGCTCGCCGAGCTCCTGCTGCGTCCGTGGCCGTTGCTGCGCCTGATTCGTCAAGTGAAGGCCGATCTCGTGGTCAGCTTCGGCAGTATGACCGTCGCCTTTGCGGCGTGGCTCCTGGGCAAGCCGACGATCACCTTCACCGATACCGAGCATGCCACCGAGCAGCACATGCTGTTCAAGCCGTTCTCGACTCTCGTGGCCACGCCGGACGTCTACCGGGGGGAGTTCGGCCCCAAACACGTGCGCTACCGCGCGTACCACGAGCTCTTCTACCTCCACCCAGAGGAGTTCACCCCGGACTGGAAGGAGCTCGAGCCGCTCGGCCTCGCGCGCGAGACGCCGTTCTTTGTGGTCCGCTTCGTGGCCTGGGGGGCCACCCACGACATCGGCGCGCACGGGTTCACCCCCGCCGACAAGCGGGACCTGCTCCGGCTCCTTTCGTCACACGGGCGGGTGCTGCTGTCGGTCGAAGGCGGTCGCCCGGATCCCGAATTTCGGTCGATGAGCACACCGTTCCCGCCGGAGAAGGTTCACCACTTGCTGGCCTTCGCCGGACTCTACGTGGGCGAGGGCGCCACGATGGCGTCGGAGGCCGCGGTCCTGGGCACCCCGTCGATCTATGTCAATTCCCTGACCATGGGGTACATCGAAGACGAGCAGCGATACGGTCTGCTGCATCACTTCACGAACGGACGCGCGGCGCTCGACAAGGTCCGCGAGCTGCTGGCCACTCCCGCCCTGAAAGCCTGCTATGCCGAGCGCCGCGCGCGGTTGCTGGCGGACAAGATCAATCCGACGCCGTGGCTCGTGGCCCTGGGGAACCACCTCCTGGAGAACCGCCGCAACACTCCAGACCTCCGATCCAGCGGGCCGCCGGAAGTCCTCCCTCGAGTCTAGGCAGGGAGTCAACGCACGCGGTCGATGGCCGCCGCGACGCGATCCGGGCGGGCCTGCGTCAACGATGGGCAGGTTCCCGGGTTCGGTCGGATGCGATCCCGTTGGCGCCGTCCGGCGACGGGCCGCCTTCCATCTCGATATGCGCTTCCATTCGGGCTACACTCGGGCGGACGTGACGACCAGAGCCGGGAGGATGGACGGCATCGCGCACGCCGGCCTTCGGGGACGCCACGGTTCGTCCTGCCCCCGGCGCCACGGCAGAGACTGCTCCGGCCCCGGCGCTCCGCACTGGGCGTTGCAGGCCGACTGCCCCTGACGACCGATGCCTGACCTGACGCCGCCAGACCACGGCCGGCCCCCCGGGCGAGAGGCCGTGGTCGTGCTCGGCATGCACCGGAGCGGCACCTCCGCGCTGGCGGGGGTCCTCGCCAAGCTCGGGGCCACCCCACCTCGGACGCTCATGCCGGCCGATCGCGGGAGTCCAAACGGCTACTGGGAATCCGACGTCATCTTCCGTATCCATACGCGGCTCCTCATCGCACTCGACAGCGAATGGGACAGTCCGGCGCCGTTACGGGCGAGCTGGTGGCTCGGCCCCACGGCCGAGCGCTTCGAGGACGAACTGGTGGACGCGGTAGGCGACGAGTTCGGCACGGCGCCGCTCTTCGTTTTGAAGGACCCGCGGATGTGCCGCCTCCTCCCGCTCTGGACGCGGGTTTTCAGCCGGATTGGCGCGCGGCCCGGCTACGTCCTGCTGACACGCAATCCGATCGAGGTCGCGGACTCCCTGCAAGCGCGGGACGGATTCACCCGCGAGACCTCATTCCTGCTCTGGCTCCGGTACCTCCTCGAAGCCGAGCTCGGGACGCAGGGGGCACGACGGACCTTCCTGACCTTCGCCACCCTGCTGGAGGATTGGCCCGAAGCGGTTCGGAAGATCGCTGCCGATCTCGCTATCGTCTGGCCGCGGCCGCCCGAGACGTGCCAGGCCGAGATCACGGAATTCCTGGCCGCCGATCTTCGCCACCACCGCATTCCGGACGACACGGTGCTCGAGTCGCCGACCATCCCTGGGTGGATCCGCCGCGCCTACTCGGCGGCGATGGCGGCGGCCCGTGACTCGTGTGGCAGCGCCGAGACGGCAACGTGGAACGAGCTTCGCCTCCAGCTCCGCGACGCCGATCGCCTGGTGGGCCCGCTCGAACTCGAGACTATCCGGCATGAGCTCCGGCGGGTCGAGACGGACCGGGAAGCCGCCTACGCGCGCATCGCTGCATATGAACGCGAGCGAGCCACGTTGGGCGCGCAGGTCGGGCGCTGGCTCACGCGCCGCCGCGCCGAGTGGGCGCCGGTCACGTCGCTGCGTGGCCGCCTGGTGTCGCTGGTCGGGCGGCAGGTGCAGAAGGCGGGTCGCGGCGGCGTGCCACCCGTCAGCCATCCACGACTCGACGCGGCTTCGGACCAACGGGCGGGCCCGGGCGCGATCCGCGCTCCCGTCAGTGAGCGGGTCTGTGACGCGGTGGTCCTGGCATTTGCGCTCTGGACGGTCTGTGCTCACGCCGTCGTCGCGGCGCGCGGCGGGCTGGCTGCCCTCGTCGTCCTGTATGCCGTGGCACTGACCGGGGGGGCGGTGGCCTGGAAGCTTACATGGCGCCGTCCGACCCCTCACCCGGCGGGCCTCGCGGTTCCCCCAGGGCCCTCGCGTCCGCTCCGATGGAACGATGCACTGTTGTCGATCGCCGTCGTGACCGCCAGCCTGATCATCATGGCGAGCTTCGTGCGGCGCCCCGATATGCTGCAGCTGTGGTGGAGTGCCCTTGTCCTGCTTGGCCTGTTCGCGGCCACCATCGTCCGCCGGGATGCGCCGGACGTTTCGCCTCCGCAGTCGAGCCGGGGCCTGGAAGGGCTACTCTGGCTCCTGGCCGTGGCGTGTGTCGGCCTGACGCTGGTGGCGCACCGCCCCGACGCCGACGATGCGTTTTACGTGAACATCGCCGTGGCGGCGGTCGAAGCCCCGGGCCAGGCGTTGCTCAGCCACGACACTCTGGTCGGCATCGAGGGCGTGCCGATCTACCTTCCGGTGTACCGGGTGCACTCCTACGAGCTCTGGAACGGGGCCCTGGCCTTCCTGACCGGCATCCCGCCGATCTACGTCTTTCACTGGGTAGCTGCCGGATTGGGCGCGCTGTTGGTGCCCCTGGCGTATGCCAGGCTCTTCCGCGTACTGACGCCGCGGTGGTGGCTCTGGTCCGTGGGTGTCGTGACGATCATTCTGGTTGTCACCGGCGAGACCCATCGGTGGTACGGCAACTTCGCATTCGTCCGCATCTGGCAGGGAAAGGCGCTCTTTCTCTCGGTGGCCTTGCCGTTGATCTGTGCCTACAGCCTCCGGTTCGCGGTGCAGCCCACCATGCGGGGCTGGCTCTTGCTCGGCGCGTCCCAGATCGCCGCGGTCGGTTGGACGTCATCCGCCCTGTGGACCGCGCCTGTCGCCGCGCTCCTGGCGCTGGCCGCCGCCTTTCGCCCCTCGCCCCGGAGCCTGAAGATCGCGGCCATCGGGGTGCTCAGCTCGGTCTACGTGCTCGTCCAGGCCGCCCTCGTCCGCGCCCGGCTGACGGACCTCCGGGCATCTTGGACCCTGCCCGACGGGGAGCCTGGGGCTAAGCTCCTGGCGGCCTTCGTCACCACGCTCGGTGACTCCTGGCTCTTGCTCGTCGGACTCGGCACTCTGCTCGTGGCCGGGGCCGTGTCGACCCCCGGGCTCGCGCGCCGCTTCGCAGTCGTGTGTCCGCTGGCGCTGCTGGTGTTACTGCTGAATCCCTACGTCGCCGATTGGGCCAGCATGAACGTGACGGGGCCATCGTACTGGCGGAGCATGTGGGCACTCCCGCTGCCAATTCTGATGACCCTGGTGCTGACGTCGCCGCTCCGTATCGTGCCATCTCGCCCCCTCACCGGGCGCCTCCTCTGCGTCGGTCTGGTGACGGCGTTCGCGCTCCTGGTGCCCCAGTACGGCGCGCTCAGCGCCACGAATGGGGTTCAGCTGGGTTGGCCAAGGCTCAAGGTGCCAGTCGTCCCCTATCGCTGGGCGGCCATGATCAACCAGAGCGTGCCGCCGGGGACGCCGGTTGCGGTTCCGCCGGCCATCGATCCGTGGATCGGCACCTTTCTCCCTCATGCCTATCCGCTCGTGGTTCGCCACTACCTCTGGCGCAGCCCGGCGTGCAGCCGGAGGAGATCCACCATCGCTGGTGGATGCAGCAGACGCTGGCGGCACCGGAGCTCGTCGAGGGCGCGCCGCAGCAGTTCCGTGAGGCTCTCGATCGCTTTCACGTCGGGGCGGTGTGCCTGGCGAACTCCCCGCGCGGGGAGACGGCGCGGGCGATCCTCACCGGGGCCGGTTTCCGCCGGACGATCCGCGAGGACGACTACGAGCTGTGGGTACGCTCCGCGGTCAGGGCGAGACCCGCTGGACTCGCCGTCAAGGACCTCGCCGACCTCCCCCGATGAACCGGCACGCGGGGACCGGAAGCCCGGCGTCTCCTGCTCACGCCAGCGATGCCCGGGACGCGGTGCCGGGGCCCGGCGGGTTGTTCCTCCTGGTCATCATCCCGGCGCTGGACGAGGAACAGACGGTGGGCCAGGTCATCCGGCGTGTTCCCCGGGACATTCCCGGCATCGGCCTCGTCGAGGTGCTCGTGGTCGACGACGGCAGCAGGGACCGTACGGCCGAGGAATCGGAGCGCGCGGGGGCGCGGGTGATCCGGCACCCCAGCACGCTCGGCGTGGGCGGCGCCTTTCATTCCGGGGTCGCTTTTGGTCTCGACCACGGGGCCGATCTCATCGTCAGCATCGACGCCGACGGGCAGTTCGACCCCGCTGACATCCCGGCGCTCATCGCACCGGTGGTCGCCGGGCGGGCCGACTTCGCCACGGCATCCCGCTTCAAGGATCGGACCCTCACGCCGCACATGCCCTGGGTGCGCCTCTGGGGCAACCGCCTGATGAGCGCATTCATCTCGCACCTCACCGGGCAGCGGTTCTACGACGTGTCGTGCGGGATGCGGTGCTACGACCGCCGGGCGGCACTCCAGCTCTACCTCCTGGCCCGTTTCACCTACACGCAGGAAGTCTTCCTCAACCTCGCATACCGGCAGGTGTCGATCGTCGAGGTGCCGATTCGCGTCCGTGGGCAACGGGAGGTGGGACGCAGCCGGGTGGCCGGCAACCTCTGGCGGTACGCCTTCCGCACGGCGGCCATCATCGTGCGCTCGTACCGAGACTACCGGCCGCTGCGGTTCTTCGGGACGCTGGCACTCGGCTGGCTCACGGCCGCCGCCGGCCTCGGTGGGTTCTTCGCGCTCCACTACGTCAGAACGGGCCAGTTCTGGCCCCACACGTGGGCGGGCGTGAGCGCAGGGGCCTGCTTCGGGCTCGCCGTGCTGATGTTGCACCTCGGCCTCATCGGAGACATGCTCAACCGCCACCGGATCTACCTGGAGGAGCTGCTCTACCGCGTGCGCGACGGCGCCCTTCCGCGGCGCCGGCCGGCAGCGGTCAACGCTGGCGCTGAGGACGCCCGTGTCCCTTCAGAGTTGCCGGACTGAGCGGCGCACGCGCGGCCGTCCCGTGACACTGCGACCCAGTGGGCGTGCTAGGATAATCCGGTCGCAGGGGGCACACGCCACGGCGCCGAGACTGAGTTCGCGATCGAGGCTTCCATAGACCATTTTTCGGTCGTCATCGTGAACTGGAACGCCGGCGCCGCGCTGCGACGCTGCCTCGACGCGGTTTTCGCCAGCGAGGGAGGCGACCCGCACCAGGTCATCGTCGTGGACAACGCCTCCACCGACGGGAGCCTTCTCGGGCTCGCCTCGGTGCATCCCGCAGTCGAGATCATCCAGAATGACCGGAACGTCGGGTACGCGCGGGCGGTGAACCAAGGCCTGCGCGCGTCCCGTGGCCAGTACGCCGTTGTCCTGAATCCGGATGTCGCCCTGCAACCGTCCGCCATGTCGCAGCTCATGCACTTCATGGCGAGTCACCCGGACGCCGGGCTTGCGGGACCCAGGCTCTTCGATGCCGATGGCCGAGTGCAGGGCTCGGCCCGCCGGGACCCGTCCGCCTGGACCGGCCTCTTCGGGAGGGTCACCCCGCTCACCCGCCTGTTCCCGAACAACCCGATCAGTCGGCGCGAGCTGCCAGCCCTGTCGGTGGTCCGGGACGACGCCGTGCAGGTCGATTGGGTGTCCGGCGCATGCATCGTTGCCCGCCGGACGGCGTGGGAGCAGGCCGGACTGCTCGATGAGCGGTTCTTCCTCTTCTGGGAGGATGCGGACTGGGGTCGCCGGGTCCGACAGGCGGGCTGGGGTGTCTACTATGTGCCCACCGCGCGTGGCACCCACGTGGTCGGCATCAGCCGGGCTGGCCGTCGGCTGGCCTCGGTCGTGGACTTTCACCGGAGTGCCCACCGCTACTACTGCAAGCACCACCGGATCTCGACGCTCCATCCCCGGGCGATGCTCGTCGGAACGGGACTCCTGGCGAGCCTGGTCCTGCGGTTGGTCCAGGCGTCCTGGCCGTCCCGCCGCGGAGACTCCGCGCCCACGCGCGCCGCCTCGTGAGGCGGCGCCCGGCGAACGGCGCCATCCCCTCTCCGCGGCGCGTCGTCCCCGCTTGAGAGCCTCCCGCTACTTCGGGCCCCGGCACCACCGGGCCGAATCGCCCCGACGTCCGCCAGGTCCCACATGACCAGCAAGGTCTCGACCTGCATCATCACGCACAACAGCGAGGCCCACATCGACCGGTGCTTGGGCGCGCTGAAGGGCCAGACACGGCCGCCCACCGAAGTCCTGGTCTGGGACAATGCCTCCACCGACCGGTCGGTCGCGCTCGTGGAGCGGCTCGGCGCAGCCGTCGTGCGCGCAGCCGAGAACGTCGGCTTCGCGCGGGCCGCCAACGAGCTGATTCAGCGCTCGACGACGCCGTACGTCCTGCTGCTCAACCCGGATGCTCGCCTCCAGCCCCGTTACATCGAGGAGGTCGAGCGGGCGGCCGAGGCCGACCCCGCCATCGGCAGCGTCACTGGCAAGCTCATCCGGCCCGCCCGGAACGGGGAAACCCCCCTGCTCGATTCCACCGGCCACTTGCTCCACCGGAATCGCGTGGCGACGAACCGAGGCGAGAACGAGCCCGACCACGGGCAATACGACACGGCGGGAGAGGTGTTCGGCGTGTGCGCGGCAGCGGCGCTCTACCGGCGCGCCATGCTCGATGACGTGCGACTGGACGGCGAGTACTTCGACTCGACGTTCTTCGCCTACTACGAGGACGTCGACCTCGACTGGCGAGCCCGGCTTCGAGGCTGGAAGGCCCACTACGTCCCCACGGCGGTGGCCGAGCACGACCGGGGGCACAAGGGTGACGGGCGGCGGCGGAGCGCGCTGACGATCCGACACTCGCTGAAGAACCGCTATCTCATGATGGTCCGAAACGACCGGCCGGCCGACGCCCTCCGGTGCTTCGGCGTGATCCTCGTCACGGAGGTGCTCCGTTTCGTCAACTACGGGATGAATCGGCCCACCGCGCTCACGGGCTACGTCCAGGTGTTTTGGCGCCTGCCCCACGCCCTGGCGACGCGCCGGCAGATCCAGCGCCACCGGCTCATTGACGGGCCGGCGTTCCGGCGATGGCTCGCGCCCTATCCCTTCCGCCGAGAGCTCCGCCGCCGGCTGCGATGGGGACGATGCACCGACGCTCCGCCGGCGTGACGCGCCGTCCGCCCGTCAGGCTCGCCGGGCCGCAGGTCGCGGCGCGCGTCACGGCACGAGCTCCCGGTACCTGGCGATCACCTTTCCCGGATCGCCGTCCGCCTCGAGGCGCCCACGCACGAGGAGACACGCACGGTCGCACATGCGCTCGATCGTGTCCAGCCCGTGGGACACCAACAAAAGCGTGGTGCCGCGCCGCCGCACTTCTTCCATGCGCTTGAGACACTTCTGCTGGAAGTGCGCGTCGCCGACAGCGAGCACCTCGTCGACCAGGAGTATGTCGGGCTCCAGGTGGACGGCGATGGAGAACCCGAGCCGGACGTACATTCCCGTGGAGTAGTTCTTGACCGGGAGTTCGATGAACTCCCCCAGTTCCGAGAATTGAGCGATTGCCTGGTAGATGCGGTCGGTTTCCCGTCCCGATATCCCGTAAAGCGACGTGTTCAGGTAGATGTTCTCGCGCCCCGTCAGGTCCGGGTGGAAGCCGACTCCCAGCTCGATCATCGGGGCCACGCGGCCTCGGACGGTGACCTCGCCCTCGGTCGGCCGGAAGATCCCGGCGATGATCCGAAGCAGCGTGCTCTTGCCCGAGCCGTTCGGCCCGATGATCCCGAGCCATTCGCCTTTGCGTACCAGGAGATCGACGCCGGTGATCGCCCAGAATCTCTCGAGCTGCTCGCGGTGCCTCGGGTGGAACATGCCGATCAGGCGGACCTTGAGGTTGCGCGCCGGGTTACGCCTGAGTACGAAGCCCTTCGAGACGCCGCGGAGCTTGACGGCCCAGTCCACGCCTACACTTCCTCGGCGAGGTTCTCGCTGAACCGGCGGAACAGCGCATAGCCGCCGAGGAGTGCCGCCGCCGTCCACCCGAGCACGGCCGCGGCGACGACACCTTCCGGGAGGCGACCCCAGAACAGGACGTCCTGGTACATCATGGCGAACGCCGCCAGCGGGCTCAACTTGAAGAACACCTGGAGCTGAGCGGGGGCCATGGTCACGGGATAGATGATCGGCGTCAGCCAGAAGAGCAGGACCACGGTCACCTCGGTCAGGTGGGCGACGTCCCGGAAGAACACCGTGCTCAGCGCCAGAATGAACGCGATGCCGAGGGTGAACAGCAGGTGCAGCAGCAGCACCGGCACCACGAGGACCGCCGGCCAGCTGAGCCGGCCTCCGGAGACCCAGAGCAGCGCCGGCACGAACACAGCCAGGGCCAGGAGCAGCTGTGAGAACGTGAAGAGGACCGTCGCGATCGGGAGGACCTCGCGCGGGAAGTAGACCTGCCGGATGAGCCCCGCGTTGCGCACGATCACCTGTGTCGAGGCCGTCAGGGAACTCGCGAAGAAGGTCCACGGCAGGAGGCCGGCCAGGAGGAAGAACGCGTAGTTCTCCGTCGGCACCCGGAGGACGAGCTTGAACGCCAGCGTGTAGACAAGGAGCATGAGCAGCGGATTGAGGAGCGACCAGACGACCCCGAGCACCGAGTCACGGTACTTGAGCTTCAGGTCCTTGAAGACGAGATTCTTGATCAGCGCCCGAAAGCGGACCACCTCTAGCAGGACCGATGGGAGCGTCACCGTCGCGGTCACGGCGTCCGGAGCGCTCCGGCGCGAAGGCGGAGCCGAACGTGAGTCGCCGTGGAGCACGGGGTCATTGTCTCCCACCATCTTTGCGCTCTGTGCCGACCTGAGTTGCCGGCCGGCCGAGGACTCAGCTTACCTCCCCCCCGCGTCACCCGCCATCGCTCCTCTATTTCGTCACCGGGACGGGGACACGACGGACCGGGATTTCGGATCGTGGCGCGCGCGCGAGCCTAGGAAGCACCAAGCACGTTCTCGTCCTCGTCGAAGCGGCTCCCCGGGCCGGGCCGGCCCGGGGACCCCTGGGTCGCCCGGCGGCGCAGCGCCAGGGGCTCGGGGCGCCCGGGAGCTGGGGCGCGGGAGAGGTAGGGGCCGACGGCCATCCGGTCGATCTCGTCCCAGGTGCCGAAGATAGAGTGGCCTCCCAGGAGGGACCCGTGACGACGGGGGCCCACTGCCGGGGATCGCCGTTGCCTGGCTGACTGGCCGCGCGCTACCCTCTGGGCTCGGGGGTCGATGCGCGAGCGGGGCCGGAGGGGGGGCGGGGGAAGGGGACCGGGAAACGTGGCTAGCACCTCCTACGTTCTGAGCTACCGCTCGGTCCCCGATCCGGCGGCGTTCGAGCGGGCGAACTACATGAAGGTGTTGAGCTCCTACGTGCTGCGAGCGTAGCGCGACCCGAGGAGGGCGAGGTGGCCGCGACCCAGCGGGACATCGAGCTGTTCAACGACAGCCTCGAGCGCACCAGCGGGAGTCCGTTCCTGGAGCGATTCTACGAGCTCTTCGTGGCATCCTCGCCGGAAGTCGCGGCGAAGTTCGCGCACACGGATTTTCGACAGCAGCGGCGGGCGGTCAAGGTCTCACTGTACATGATGATGTCGGCGGCCCTGGGACATCCCGAAGGCGAGGTCCACCTGACGCGCATCGCCCGGCGCCACAGCCGGGCGGAGCTGGCCATCGGACCCGAGCTGTACGACCTGTGGCTGGACTGCCTGATTCGGGCGGTCCGCGAACACGACCGCTCGTTCAGCGGCGAGACCGAACGAGCCTGGCGGAACGTCCTGCAACGCGGGATCGAGTTAATGAAGTCCCGGTACTGACAAGGAGAGTCCGACGACGCACTGGATCGTCCTCGTGCTGCTGGTGCTCGGGATGCCGGCCATGGCGTACGCGCAGGCGTTCCCCACCAAGGTGATCACCATCGTCGTGCCGTTCGCGGCCGGTGGCCCCACCGATACCGTAACCCGACTCCTCGCCCAGTCGATGAGCAAGGCACTCGGCCAGCAGGTGATCGTGGAGAATTGGGCGGGGCCGGCGGGACGATCGGCGCCACCCGGGTGGCCAAGGCCTCGCCAACCCTCCTCCGGCCCCCGGGCCGTCGAGGGTTACATTCCAAATGGCGCGGCTCTTCCCGCTCGGTAGCATTTAGATGGCGCGATACGGAGCGTTGCTGCGGCCGGCGCGGGCGCGCTACACTCCGCTCACCGCGGAGCCCGGTGTGGAGCGCCTCGATCACGCCTCCGATCTGTCCCGAGCGGTCGTGTGTCTCCTGGCGGGCTATCTGCTCCTCGGGCTCGCCCACGCGGCACTCTTGCCCCCATGGGAAGGCTTCGACGAGACCAGCCACTACTCCTACGTTCAGCAGCTCGCCGACCGGTGGGAAGTGCCCCGGTTCAATCGGGCGCGCATGTCGGCCGAGGTCGAGGCGTACGCGCGCCGGGCACCGCTGCCCTATGCCAACACCCCGCCGTTCACGCGGGAGGGAGCCCTGACGTACGGCGCCTTCTTCGCGGGGCCCGCTGAGCGCGTGGCGCACGCCGGGGCGTTCGTCCACGGGCGTCCGGAGGCGCCGCGCCGCTACGTCGCCGGCCGCGAGATGAACGGGCTGTCGATGCACCCGCCGCTCTACTATCTCGTGCTCACCCCCGTCTACCTCGCGACCCGGCAGCTCGGCTGGGCGGCGCACCTCATGAGTCTGCGCCTCGCCTCCTATCTGCTGGCGTGGGCCGCGCTGGTCGTCGGGGTGTGGGCGTGCGCGACCCGAGCGGGTTGGACCGGCGAGGATGGCGAGGCGGCCTCTCGGTGGGCGATGCTCGGCATCGCGCTCTGGCCGGCCCTGGTGCCATCTTGGTTTCCCGAGATGGTGCGGCTCGGCAACGATTCGCTCTCCACCCTCATCCTGGCCGGCGGGTGGCTCGTGACGGTCCGCGCGAACGGCCGCGCCCCCTCGCTGGGCTCGGCCCTGGTCCTGGGAATCCTCCTGGCCGCGGGCTGCCTGACGAAGCTTTACTTCCTGGCCGTCGCGGTCGCGTTCCTCGGCTTCTGGCTCTGGCGCGCGTGGCGCGCGGGGGGCGCGACCGCCCTGGCGTTAGCCGCGCGGCGGCTGGCCGTCGCACCACTGGTCGTTGTGGTGGCGGCGGGCTGGTGGTACGTCGCGAACTGGCGGGACTACGGGGTCGCGCTCGCCAGCATGGAGATCCTCCAGCAGCAGGGCGCCGGCGGGCTCGCCGGGGCGCTCGCCCAGCTCTCCCCGGCCGCCGCCGCGAAGGGCGCCGCGGTGTTCGTTGCCACGCTGGCCTGGCCGGGGACCTGGTCCCTGGTACGGCCACCCACCGGCGCCATCGCGCCGATGGTGGCCATCCTTCTCCTCGGGGCGGGGGCATACGCCGTCGCGCTCCGGCGGCGAGCGACGGCGCTCGCGTGGCTCCCGGCGTGGCTCACGGCATGGGTGCTCCTCGCGTTCACCTACCACGGGATCGTCCGGATGGCCGCGACCGGGCAGGGGCAGCCCGGCCACTACTTGCACTTCCTTGCGGTCGCCCTCGGGGTCGCCCTGGGGCTCGGGCTGCGGGCGGGGTGGCCCCGCGCCGGGTTCCGGTGGCTCGTCGCTGGCCTCGTGAGCTACGCTCTGCTTTTCGGCGTCGCCGTGTCTTGGGCCCAGGTGATGCTCTTCTCGGGGTCGCTGGTCAAGGCCGGCACGACGAACGTCTACCGGCTGCCCGAGACCCTGCCCCCGCTCCTCGGGGTGCCCGACGCGCTGACCCGCCTCAGGGCGCTGGCTTACCCCGGCCTCGGCGCGGTGGCGTGGATCCTCGGCGGCCTGCTGGTCCTGGCCGGGACGGCGCGCGGGCTGGGGTCATCGCACCTGGGAACGCGACCTCCCGAAGCCACTCCAGGGGCTTAGTCACGCCTCGAGTGTGCACGGGATGACGGGGCAGGCGGCTCGGAAGGTGACGCGGCCCGCGCCCGACCCTGCCGCTCTCCCTCCGCTTTTCGACTCCGATCTGGCCGGGTCGGCCAGCGGCCTCGAGGGTGGTGGCGCCGTCGCCGGTCGGCGGCGTCGGTGACTCCAGCCGGGGGACGGGACCCCGGGGACTGTCTGCGGTCGATCCGGTACGCACGGGAACCCTGTTCGGAATAGGATTGCGGAGGCGAGAGTCCGGGGCCATGACCGACGCCGACACTTCGCACCTGGTGCGTGTCGGCTCGCTCGACGAGCTGAAGGCGAAGGGCTGCCTGGTCGTGAGCGCCGGGCGGCACGGGGTGGCCGTCTTCTGGCACGAGGGCCGGGCGTGGGCGGTGGACAACCGGTGTCCGCACATGGGGTTCCCGCTGAGCCGCGGGACCGTGCGCGAGGGCCTGCTGACCTGCCACTGGCACCACGCCCGGTTCGACCTGGCGTCGGGCGGAACCCTGGATCCGTTCGCGGGGGACGTGCAGCCGTACGCGACGCTCATCCGGGGTGGGGATGTCTTCGTCGAGGTGGCGCCGGCCGGGGAGCGAACGGCCCAGTGGCGCCGCCGCCTCGAGCAGGGGCTAGAGGACCAGCTCCCGCTCGCCCTGGCCAAGGCCACGCTCGCCCTGCTTGGCGCCGGGGCCGAGCCGCGGGAGATCCTGCGGGTGGGGGCGCTCTTCGGGGCCCGATACCGGGCTGCCGGGTGGGGACCGGGGCTCAGCATCCTGACCGCGATGGCGAATGTCTTGCCGTGGCTGGGCCCGGACGAGCGACCCCTCGCGCTCTTCCACGGCGTGGTCCGGGTGGCCGAGGACTGCGCCGGTCGCCCGCCCCGATTCGGGCTGGACCCCCTGCCCGCGGCCGGCCACGCGCCGGCCCGGCTGAAGGCGTGGTTCCGGGACGCGGTGGAGGTGCGCGATGCCGAGAGTGCCGAGCGCGTGCTCCGCACGGCGATCGACGTCGCCCCGCCCGCCGCGGTCGCCGATCTGCTGTTCGCGGCCGTCACCGACCACTACTTCCTCGACGCCGGTCACACGCTGGACTTCGTGGTCAAGGCCCTGGAGCTGCTGGAGCACCTCGGCTGGAGCGAGGCGGCGGCGATCCTGCCGAGCCTGGTCGGTGGCCTCTGTCGCGCCGAGCGGAGCGAGGAACGGAGCGCGTGGCGCCGGCCGATGGATCTCCCGGCCCTCGTCCAGCCAGCGGTCGAGGAACTCCAGTCCGGGCTCGAGGGCGATGGCAGCGGCGGGTCGCCGCTCCGCCCGGGGGAGTTCGACGAGCTGGTGACGATCCTTCTGGGCGAAGAGCCGCGGGCTGTCATCGACGCCCTCGTGGCGGCGCTGCGGCGCGGAACCGCCCGGGCAGACCTCGGTCAGGCCGTCGCGCACGCGAGCAGTCTCCGGATCGCCCGGTTTCCGACGAGCAACGAGTTCGGCGACTGGGACACGGTGCACAACACGTTCAGCTCCTGCAACGCCCTGCACCAGGCGCTTCGCCGGGCGCCGTCCCCCGAGCTCGCGCGCGGGCTGTTCCACGCCGCGATGAAGATCTACCTCGATCGGTTTCTCAACGTTCCGCCGGCCCGCCTGCCCGACGAGGAGCAACCGGGAGCCGCGCCACCGGACGGGGCGGACGTCCCGGCGGCGCTGCTGGAGCTCCTCGACCGCGAGCAGCAGGTGACGCCGGCCGGCCGGCTCGTGGATGCCCATCTTCGATCCGGCCGTGACGAACGCCCGATGCTGGAGAGCCTCGGGCGGGCGGTCCTGCGGGAAGACGCCGGGTTCCACGACTACCAGGCGCTGGAAGGTGCGTTCCGCCAGTACGCGCTGCTCAAGGCCGCCCGTCCAGCGGCTGCTCGCCGCGCGCTCGTCGCCCTGGCGCGCTTCGGGGCGGCGCACAGCCCGACGTCACGCGCGCTCCGGCAGACGTACCAGATCGCGCTGCGCCTCCACCGCGGCGAGGAGCTGTTCCAGCCCTCGGAGTAGGAGGCCATCGAGCACCGGGGCCCGCCTCCGCCGCTTGGGGCGCGCGGTCGCGGCGTCCCGGCTTTTGTAGGAGCCCGGTCAGAATCGCGTGGGCCGGACCGACCGCGGCTCGGAGCCACCGGACAAGATTCCGACGAGCCGGCTTAGTCGCACGGGCGCACCGGCCCGCCCGGACAGGGCGCCCGGCCGCGTGTCCCGCGATCGACGCGGCGATCTCTCGTCTCCGTGGGATACAATGTGACGGCCGCCCACCGGGGAGCGCCCGGAGCGGGAGGAGCGGAGTCCAGTCGCACTGGAACACGATGGACAGGCGCGCGGAGCTGCTGCGGTTCATCGACCGCGATCAGGTCGGCATCGAGATCGGCCCCTGGCACACGCCGCTGGCGCCCAAGCGGGATGGCTACCAGAGCATCTCGATCGATGTGTTCGACGTCGACACATTGCGGCGACGCGCGGTCGAGGACCCGAACATCGACGAGGCCGGCGTCGCGCGCATCGAGGACGTCGACTTGATCGGCCCCGCGCAGGAGATCGCCGATCTGGCCGCCGCGCGGTTCGGCCCGGGCTTCACCTGCGACTATGTGCTCTCGTCCCACAACTTGGAGCACATCCCGGACCCCATCCGCTTCCTGCAGGGCTGCGAGCGGATCCTTCGCCGGAACGGCGTCGTTTCACTGGCCATCCCGGATCACCGCTGCTGCTTCGACCATTTCCGGACGCCCTCGGCAACGGCCGACTGGCTGTCCGCCTATTTCGAGAAGCGCACGCGCCCTACACCGGCGCAGTGGTTTCATCAGAACGCCACGCATTGTCGGCTGAAGCGCGACGGGAAGATGGTGGGGAGCTTCGATCTCACCGTGGATCCCCGGGACATCGTGCCACTCGAGACACTGCGCGAGGCGTACGCGGACTGGAAGCGCGTCGTCGAGAGCAACGATACGACGTACCGCGACACTCATTGCTGGGCGTTCACGCCCGAGTCGTGCGCGCTCATCCTGCACGATCTCCGGTATCTGGGGCTGCTGGCCCTCGACGTCGACCGCATCTCCGCCACGAATGGGAACGAGTTCTACGTCCATCTGAGAAAGCCGGAGCGTCCCGTGCCGATCAATGAACGAGCCTTCTACGATGCGCGAGCCCGCTACCTGCGGGCGAGCCGTCCCGGGAGCGGCCGGCGGGCGCGCCGGAGGTGGCTCCCATGGTGAGGACGGTCCGGTCACGCGTCCGCCCGCGCGCCTCCGCGACCGGCTAGGCACCGTGCGGTCGCCCACGGGAGCCAGGACGATACGCAGGCTCAAGCGCGTGATCCCCGCTCCCGCCAGGGCCGTCGGGCGAGCGGCGTATGACGCCGTGCTGGATGCGCTGGACCTTTGGCGCGGGCATCTGACCCCGCCGCGCCGACTGATCTTCGTCGGGCCCGGCGACTATCGAAAGACCGGGGAGGAGTTCCTCGGCTACTTCCGGTCGCTCGGGCGACTCGAGCCCACCGATCGCGTCCTGGACCTCGGCTGCGGGATTGGCCGGATGGCCGTGCCGCTCACGCGCTACCTGACCACCGGGTCGTACGAGGGAATCGACGTTGTGTCCGAGGGCATCGACTGGTGCCAGGCCAACATCACCCCTCGATTTCCGCACTTCCGCTTCCAGCGTGCGGACGTGTTCAACCGCCGCTACAATCCGGGCGGGACAGTGAAGGCGAGCGAGTATCGATTCCCCTTCGAAAGCGCCTCGTTCGATTTCGTCTTCCTGACCTCCGTCTTCACGCACATGCTGCCGGAGGATCTGGTGCACTATGTCGACGAGCTCGCCCGCGTGATGAAAGCGCCGGGGCGCTGTCTGGTTACCTACTTTCTCATCAACGACGTCTCCCATCGGGCCATCGAGGCGAAGCGGAGCGACCTGAGCTTTGCGTGCACACCCGAGGGCTACTGGACCGCCGATCCCGCCGTGCCGGAGGCCGCCATGGCCCATGACGAGGACTTCATCGCCTCGGTCTACGCGCGACACGGCCTACGAATCGTCGCCCCCATCCGCTACGGCTGGTGGGCCGGTCACGTGGATCCCCTGAGCTATCAAGACATCGTCGTCGGGGAGAGGGTCTGAGCATCCGCCGGCGCTGATTGCAGAGGCTCCCAGGCGACGAGCCATTGACAGCTGTTCCTGATCCCGAGTAGATTCGCCGGGCCGATCCGCCTCCGCTCGCGGACGGCGGGCGGGGGCGCTTGGATCGTGCCTGACGCCCCCCCGGCGCGCTGGCGCCGGACCCGAGGCCGCCACGGGTGTGGCGTTGTCTCAGCGTAAAGGGCACTACGGCCGTCGGATCCATGGCGTCCCGGCTCTCGCCGCGGGCCGCCGAACCGTTGCTCACCAGAGACGACGGGACCGACGGGACGCATGCAGCGGTGACCAAGGGGAGATCCGGCATGAGAGGCACGTCACTCCGGCGAATCGGTCCGGCTGCGCTGGTACTCGGGTTGCTCGTGGCAGGCTGCAGCGACGACGATCGCAGCACCCCGACCGGCACCCGCCTGAGCCAGTCCGAGATCTCGAATGTCCAGATCCAGGCGCTCTCCGGCCGGGTCGCCCGGCGGACCATGCAGTACCAGATCACCGCGACCGTGACCAACCCGCAGGGGCTGGTTGGGGGCACGGCGCAGCTCGAGCCGGCGACGGCGCAGGCGCGCCGCGGCCTCGCCCTGGAGGCGAAGACGCCGATCACGCAGCAGAATGTCGTCGGGAACGTCCTCCGTGTGGTCCTTGTCCTGGTCGAGTCGACGGTCGGGACCCTGCAGTTCACCTTCTCCGTGATCGACGCCCAGGGGCTCGAGTCGAACGGGGTTCCCCTCGTGATCCGCATCTTGGCGCCGCCGACGTCCCCGGCGTCGGAGGGCCCGAGCACGTTCGTCCAGGTCCTCGGCGCGACGTTCCAGCACCCGCGCTGCACGAACTGCCACGGGTTCGAGGTCCCCAACCAGACCGGGACCGACCACATCGGCCGGTCGCCGACGTGCACCAATTGCCACACGGTGCCCGGCTGGCACGCGCCCAACGCCACCTTCGACCTCGCGGGCCTGTCGAAGATCCAGATCTGCCAACTGGTCAAGAGCAAGCAGGGGAACAACGCCGCCGTCATCGAGACGCATCTGAAGGACGACCTGTTGATCCAGTGGGCGATCAGCGACGGGACGGTGCCGAGTGGCCCCCCGGCCCTCGCGAAAGCGCCGCCCGGAAACCTCGCCGCCTGGAACCAGCGCATCGACCAGTGGATCGACGACGGGCTCGTCTGCAACTAGACGGGCTCGTCTGCCACTGACCGGCGAGAGGCCGAGCACCGCCACCTCTCGCTCGGCGCATTGCTGGAGACATTCCGCCCGCGCGCGGTGCCGTCCGCCGGTGAGCGGACGTCCCTGGCCCGAGATCGAGATCGCACGCCACGGCTCTAGCGCCGGCCAATACGAGTGTCTCCGCCAGTAGGCCTTGACCGTGGTGAGCCGGGCCCTGGATGTCCTCCGTGCCTGGATCACTACGCCGAAGTACGTAGTCACAAGCGGCGCGCATGTGAGGCGGATGCGGGCGGCCAAGGCGAGCGAGATGTTGAGGAGGATCTGAAGCTCTCCTTCCTTGAGGTAAAGAACCTGTTCGAGAAGTGACCTTTCGCGGACGACCGCGAAGAGTCTCCCCTCTTCAGCCCAAAAGCGGCCGTGCATCAGAATCCCGGGCGCTCGTAACGTCATGAGTGTCAGCAGTACCCCGATGGCGAGACCGATCTCGAGCGCCACGCGCGTTCTGGTGGGCTGGCCGGCGACGGGCGCCCGCCCGGCCCGGCTCGCGACGGACGCGACTCCGGGGCGGCGGTGTTCAGCATCCTGCTTGTCCTGCTGGATTTTGTTCTTGACCTAGCGGCCTTCCCTTTGCTAGCGTCCCGTATGTCGCGTCAAGTTCGTGTCGTGCATGCTCCCGCACGAGGTTTGTCCTCCTGACGGTCATCCGGTCTCAGTCCGGGCGCCAACCGCGGGCCGGGGCGAGCGAATCCTGCGCCTCGTGCTGACGCGCTCACCCCTCGGAACACTCGTCCGATGGGTCGCGGGGATCCCGGCCTCGGTCCACGCGAAACTTCTCGGTGCCTTTCTCCTCGTCACGCTCCTTTTCGTCGTGATGGGAGGGATGAGTCTCCAGACGGTCGCCAAGATGTCGCGACAGACCCAGCTTATCGATCAGGGACACGAGCGCGTGGACTGGGCCCATCAGATCCGGCATACCCTGGCCATGCAAAGCCACTTCACGGCACTGGCCCTGTTGCTCAGGGACGAGAACACCATCGGACGCATTCTTCGCGAAAACAACGCATTCAACAACACGCTCGCCCGAATCGAAGCCGTCGCCCCTCCGGAAGAGCTGGAGCTCATCCAGCAGATCCGTGCGAGCCAAACCGAGGCCCTCATCACCGTAGCCGATATCGCGAATCTTGTCCGGGACAAGAAGTTTGACCAAGCCCACGCGGTGCATCTCGGCCAACAGGAGCCCGTCTACCTGAAGATCGAGCACCTCGTGGATCAGCTGATGACCATCGAGCAAGAAAGGCTGGATGGTCTCCGTCGCAGCGTCGCCGCGGAGAACCACAGGACCCTGATGCTGACCGCGGGGTTCGTGGCGAGCTCCATCCTGCTGGCCCTTCTGCTCGGATTCGTCATCTCCTGGTCGTTCATCCTTCCCGTTCGGGAGGCGCACGGTTTCCTCAGCAAGGTGGCGGAAGGAAACTTCACTAGCACCATCACCGTCGCGAATCGCGACGAATTCGGTGCGCTGGCCGACCGCATGAATCAGATGAGTCGAGAGCTCAAACGTCTGTACGACCACGAGCGCCAAACCACGACCGAACTCCAGGCACTGAATGAGCGACTGGAGCGAGCCACCAGGGCAAAATCCGAGTTCCTGGCCAACATGAGCCACGAACTGCGCACGCCGATGAACGCGATCCTCGGGTTTATCGAGATGATCCTCGATGAGGTCTACGGCGACCTCCCGGCCGATCTCAAAGAACCTCTCGCCGATATCCAGACGAATGGAAAGCACCTGCTCCGCCTGATCAATGACGTACTCGATCTCTCAAAGATCGAGGCGGGACGGATGGAGCTGAGCCTGGCTGAATACTCGGTACAGGACATTGTCGACACGGCTCGGGCCTCATTGCAGTCCCTGGCTGCGGAGAAGGGGCTGAGATTCGTTACCGACGTGCAGGAGGACATCCCCATCGCGACCGGGGATGGAAAACGCATTACCCAATGCTTGCTGAATCTGGCCGGGAACGCGCTGAAGTTCACCCGGCAGGGTTCCGTCGAGATCGGTGTCACGCTCGAAGGGCAGACACTGCTCTATCGCGTCAAGGACAGCGGCATCGGAATTCCGAAGGACCAGCTCGAGAACATCTTCGCGGAGTTCCGGCAAGTGGACGCCACGATTACCAGGGAGTTCGGAGGCACCGGACTGGGTCTCAGCATCACGAAAAAGTTCGTCGAGATGCACGGGGGTCGGATCTGGGTCGAGAGTGAACTTGGAAAGGGTTCGACGTTCTACTTCTCGATCCCCGTGCACGCCGAAACGGGAGACCGACCATGAGTAAGACTATCCTGTACATCGAGGACAACGAGTTCAACCGCAAGATTGTCCGCGATCTCCTGGCCCGCACCTCCTATCGGCTGATCGAGGCTGTAGACGGTGAGCAGGGAGTGGCCACCGCGCTGCATGAAATGCCGGACCTGATTCTCATGGATGTCCAGCTGCCCAAGTTGTCGGGCCTGGACGCCACGCGTCAGCTCCGGGCCGATCCGAAGACGGCTCCGATCCCCATCATCACGATCACCTCCTTCGCAATGAGCGGCGATGAGCAGAAGGCGAAGGATGCCGGGGCCACCGCTTACCTGGCCAAACCGTATAGCCCTCGCGAGCTACTACGGACGATTCGGAACCTTGCCCCGGAAGAGTGACCCGGACAGCCGGAGGGCACGTGGAAGCTGAGAAGCGACGTCGACGCATCCTGGTGGTGGATGACAACAAGCAGAACTTGGTCCTCGTCGAGAAGGCGCTGACCAATGCGCATTACGAGGTGCTCACCGCACAAGACGGGACCTCGGCCTTGAGCGTGATTGACAGCGCCGCACCGGACTTGGTCCTCCTGGATGTCATGATGCCTGGGATGTCCGGGTACGAGGTCTGCCAGCGGATCCGGGCCAACGAGGCGACCCGTCTCTTGCCCGTCGTGATGTTGACGGCCCTCAGCGACGTGGCCGATCGGGTCCACGGGATCGAAGCTGGGGCCGACGATTTCCTGAGCAAACCTTTCAACCGGGAGGAGCTCCTGACGCGGGTCAGGTCGCTTCTGCGTATCAAGGCCCTTCACGACGACCTCGAACAGAGGAATCGTCTTCTCCGGACCCTCTTCGGCAGATACGTGTCCGAGGACGTCGCCAACGAGATCGTCGCCAACCCGGACCGCCACCTCAAGCTGGGCGGGGAGAAGTGCGAGGTCACGGTCCTATTCGGCGACCTGCGCGGATTCACTCCCATCGCGGAAACGCTCGATCCCCAGGATGCGGTTGACGTTCTCAACGTCTTTCTGACCCTGGTGGTCGACGCGGTTTTCGAGCTCAGCGGCACGCTCGACAAGTTCCGTGGGGACGGGATCATGGCCTTCTTCGGGGCCCCGCTGGCGCACGAGGACGATCCCTCGCGCGCGGTTCGCTGCGCCCTTCTCATGCAGGAGCGGCTTAAGGGTGTCACGTTTCGGAAGTTCCCGGATCTTCGCCTGCACATGGGGATCGGAATCAACACCGGTATCGTGATCGCTGGTAACATCGGATCCGAACGAAGGATGGACTACACGGTGATCGGGGACGAAGTGAATACCGCTCAGCGTTTCGAATCCAACGCCGGCCCGGGACAGATCCTCATCACGGGGAACACCTACGAGCGCATCAAGGGGTCCGTGCAAGTCAGAGACTTGGGAGCCCTCCGCGTCAAGGGTAAGAACGAGGGCGTAACCGCCTACGATGTCCTCGGTGTCGTGACATAGCCGGACGAGTCCAGGCCACATCAGAGCAGAGGATGATGATCGTGGGAAGCGGCAACGCACGATCTGGAACCGGGACTGCTGCAGCGGCTGGGCTCGCCCTCGTGCTATTGTTCGGATGGGGATCCGGGCCGCGCGCGTGGGCCCAGCAGGAAGTAGAGGAGTTCACACCCGAGTTCCGGGAGACGCATCGGTCCGTCGACCCGATGCACACGCCGAAAATCACAGCGCCGGACTCGGTCAAGCGCGGGCAATGGTTCGACGTCACCATAAGCGTGGGAACGGGTCGCGATCACCCGTCGTTGATGGAGCACCATGTGCGCTACATCGCCCTGTATAAAGACTCCGTAGAGATCGCCCGCGCCTATCTCCATCCCGTCTATTCTTTTCCCAAGGTCACCTTCACGATCGCGCTTGACGAGGGCGGCGCGCTCCGCGCGGTGGAGGAGCCGAACCACACCGCCGCCTGGGAGGCGTCCAAAAAGATCGTGGTTGTGCCCTAGGGCACTCGCACGCCAGTCAGGGCCGGGTCATCTCCACAGTCACCGTGGACACCCCGGTGTCCGCCACCGTGACCTCCTGCGTGACGCTCTGCAGGCGTTCCTGCCAGATGCGAATGGTGTGTTTTCCGGGAGGAACGTTCTCGAGGACGAATTCTCCGCGATCGCCCGTGACAGCGTAGTAGGGATGTTCGGCCACCACGACCCACGCGCGCATCCAGGAGTGCAGGTCGCAGTCTATCCGGATGATCTCCGGCGCGTTGAACGCAACGGAAATCTTCCGCCCCTTAGGCTGAGCCCTATTGAAGCTTGGATTCGCTTGGCTGAAGCTATGGATGTTGTGCAACAGGGGATCGCTGCTCAGAAAATCCACGGTCCGGCTGACGGGCGTCACGATCACGCGCGGCACGAAGACGCACTGCTTCTGGTCAATCTTCGCGAGTGGGGCAGTCGTCTCCCACTTCGCGCCCGGGGGCGGGGTCTGGAGAGAGACCACTGCGTTACGGATCCCTCGGTCAGGTGACACGACGAGATCCTCCGCGTCCGTCTCCTTCCCGCAGACGTACTGATCGATCGTGATCGGCAGCTTATTCTGGGGCACGGGCCCGCTCTTCAACCGGACGGTCCCCTTGATCGTTCCGGCCTCCATCGTGCTCGGCAGGATGCACGCGGCGATACCGATGATGACGGCGAGAGCGGCCCTCGCGCTAGCCTCGGCACAACGCCTCATGATCACAATCACACCCCTTTTCGCTCGTCGCCCGGCCCGAGAGGCTAGGCGGGGTAAAGCGCCCTTCTTCGGCCACACGGACGCCCGTGGCCGTGGCCAGATTGTAGCCCGCGCGGCCTGGGTCCGCTACTGCCTGGCCCGCTGTCTTCACGGGAGGCCTCGCCGCGCGTGTGACCTGACCGAATCCGGGTGCGACGAAGCGGCTGGCCGAGAGGAAACCGATCGAGTGGCGGGTGGCGCCGTCGAGCGCTAGGTCCGACTCAGGGCGCCTTCTCTTTCACGATCAACTTCGCCGGCACGTGCCTCGGATGGAACCGGCACTCGATGTCGTATTCGCCGGGCTTCAGCGTCAACGGAATTTGCTTCTCGACCTTCAAGGGCTTGTGTCGGAACACGCGGAGTTTGATCTGGAGTGGGATGATCTCGAGGCCGTGAAACTCGAAGCGTCCTTCCAGCTCGTGCCTGAAGACAAACAGGACGGTCTCTCCCTGAACCACTTCAACCTTCTCGGGCATCCAGCGGCCCTCCTCCTTGCTGTGGTCGACATCTCCCGCCTTCTCGGCGCGAACCTCAATCTCTCGGACCCCCTGCGCGTGTGCCATGACCAAGCTTCCGAGCACGATGAGCAGCGCCGTGAAGAATGCCTTCAATGTCTTTCTCCTTCTGACAGCCTGTCGGAAACGTCCCCATCATGATAGACGAGCCGGGGCTGCCGTCTGTGAGAATCGACGGCGCATCCAGGACGGTTCCCGCGACCTGGCTAGATGTCTTGATGCAGTCGCCCGGCTCGTGATCGAAGACCCGGCACCTCATCGATGGAGAGCACCGTGGGACCCCTCAGGAGCTGCTGCGGGAAGGCGTCGCTGCGGGGGAGGGTGCCTCGGCGTTCTCGAGCTCGCATCGGGATCGACAATCCCGCTTGGTCGCTCGGAGGTCGCTGGGGTATGATCGCCGCGATGGTGGGGGTGTCCTTGCACCGTGTGTGCCTCCTGATCGTCACCATCGGGGTGGCCGGCTGTGCCGCCGCACCGCCGCCGCCAGAGCCTCCCCGCCTGGTCTGGCCGCCGCCCCCCGCGCCACCCCGCATCGAGTTCGTGCAGAGCCTGTCCAGCGGGGAGGATCTCCGATCGGCGCGCTCGGCGGGTAGCTGGCTCCTCGATCTCGTGGGTGGGTCGCGCCCCACGGTGGACCGGCTGGCCGAGCCCATGGGGGTCGCGGTCTCCGACGACGGGAACCGCGTGTACGTTGCGGACCACGCCCAGCACGCGATCTTCGTCTTCGACCTGGCCAGACGGAGTGTCCACCGCCTCGGCGTGGAACCGATCGGTCGGCCCGTGGGGCTGGCCCTGGATGGCGAGGAGCGCGTGTGGGTCGTGGAGCAGGTCCGCCGCGGTGTCGGCCTCTTCGCGCGGGACGGGCGCCGTCTGGCCTTCATCGGCCACCCGACGCTCGAGCGCCCCGTGGGGCTAGCCCTCGATCGCGCGCGGCGCCGACTCTACGTCGCCGACGCGGGCACCCTCCAGTCGGCCGAGCACACGGTGAAGATCTTCGACTGGGACGGACGCCTGGTCGGCGCGATCGGTCGAGACAAGGGAGACGGCCCCGGGCAGTTTCTGTTCCCGACCTACGTGGCGGTGGACGCGAACGGGCGCGTGTACGTGAGCGACACGCTCAACGCGCGCGTCCAGGTCTTCGACCCCGACGGCCGGCACGTGGCCACCATCGGCGAGCGGGGGACCGCCTGGGGCATGTTCGACACGCCCAAGGGCGTCGCGCTCGACGGGTTCGGAAACGTCTACGTCGTGGACTCGGGGTGGAGCAACGTGCAGATCTTCAACCAGCGGCGTCAGGTGCTCCTGTTCTTCGGGGGCCGGGGCCCGCTTCCCGGCCTGCTGAAGAACCCGACCGCCATCGCGATCGACCGCGACAACCGGATCTACGTCGCCGACTATCTGAACCGACGGGTGGAGGCCTACCGGCTGGTCAACACCACCGCCGAGGACAGCTTCCTCGATCCGGCCGCCGCGCGGACCCGATGAGGCTTCCAGCTGGCGAACGAGCCGTCGCCCTCGTCGTTCGCCCTGCCGTCGCCCTGCTCGCGATCCTGATCCTACTGGCGCTGCCGGCCGCGGCCCAGGCGCCGGGGACCGGCCTCCGGGGGACCCGCCACGACTTCTCGGGCTTCGGCAGTCCCGGCTCCGGCCTCTGCACGTACTGCCACACGCCCCACCGGGCCGCCTCGACGTCGCTCCTCTGGAATCACCGCCTGTCACCCAATGTGTTCCAGTGGGACGTGCCCTCGACGACGGCCGGGACACCTTTCCCGACGTTCCGGGGCGATACCTACCAGGGGCCGACCACGAAGTGCCTGAGCTGCCACGACGGCAGCGTGGCGATCGGCGACGTGAACTGGTGGAGCGGGGATCGGGGAAGCTTCCCTCAGGGTCGCCTGTCACCGCGTGACCCCGCCACCATCGGTTTGGGTGGCAGCCTCGCCGGCAACCACCCGGTTGCCATGCCCTACCCGTTCCGGCAGGCCCGTAGCACTTACAACGGCGTCCGGACCGGGACCGCGATCGCGCTCCGCGACTGGCAGCCCGACCCCACCACTCTCGGCATCCGCCTCTTCAAAGACGACGGCACCGGGCACATCACGGCCGGGCCAGCGCTGACGCGTACGGGCATCGAGTGCTCGTCGTGCCACGATCCCCACAACCGGGATTCGGTGGACGGCAGGTTCCTCCGGGGCTACGTGGGGGGCGTCGGGACCGAGTACCTCTGCCTCAAGTGCCACATCAAATGAGAGCCCGACCGGGCTGGGGCCGGCGCCATTCGGGCATGGGCCGCCGGGCGATTCGGCCGGGAGCGCGGTCACAACCGGGGCACGCGGTAGCCGTCGGGGCCTTCACAGCGTTGGGCCTGGTTCTCGCCCTCCTCGTCGGCTGCAGTACCGAGACGCGACAGCGCTGGCTCCCGTACTTCTTCGACGGCGCGCCCGAGGCCGGGCAGCCGCAGCCGCCTCCCACTCGCAAGGTCCGCCAGGATCTTCAGCGAGAGGTCGAGGCCCTCCGGCTCGAGAATGCCGACCTCCGCGCCGCCGCCAAGGCAAAGGCCGAGAGCGGGCGAGGTGCCGAGACCGAGCGCCCGGCGGAGCGGGCCCGGACCTGGCAGGAGGCGGAAGCGCTGCTGCCTCGCGACCCGCATGGCGCGGTCGACTGGAGCGGCGCGATCGAGGCCGGCGTCATCAAGCCACGTGCCGGTCTCGACCCCGTCGCGCCGACACAGGCCATGTTCGACCTCGATGTCAAGGTGGCCGGCCGTCACCGTTTCTTCGCATCGGTCTTCCACCACGCTCCGCACACCCGGTGGCTTGCGTGCGGAAGCTGTCACCCGGCTCCCTTCCCGCTCGGGGCCGGGAGCCCGCGACCGGCCGTGACCATGGCGGCGATGCGCGACGGCCAGACGTGCGGACTCTGCCATGGGAAGGTGACGTTCGGGGTCGACACTCGCTGCGCCGCCTGTCACCCGGGCATCCCGGTCACCGACACCTGGCGGCCGCCGGTCCCGGCGTCACCGCTCGAGGGTCTCCGCTCGTGGAAGGAGGTGCAGGCACGCCTGCCGGTGAGAGCCGCCACGCCGGACTGGTCGGAGGCGTTCTCCCAGGGGCTCTACGCCCCGCGGTCCCAGCGCGGGCAGACTCCCCTGGACGTCCTCGAGCTGGATGTCCGGCGGCTCCGCAAGGGGGACGACGAGGACATGACGGTCGTCTTCTCTCACGAGACCCACACCCCCCTCCTCAGCTGCGACTCGTGCCACCCGGCGCCATTCGCGTTCAAGGCGGGGGCCACCCCGATGACGATGGCCCAGATGGAGAAGGGGGAGCTGTGCGGAGTCTGTCACGGCACGTCGCCTTCCCGGTCTCCGCCTGCGGGCGCTGCCACCCGGCGTTGGCGGAATGACGATGCGACGGCTCGGGCTCGGGCTGCTGGTCGCGGGTACCCTCGCGATCGCCGCCGGCGCCGAGGAGGGCGTGGTCACGCTCAAGCGTCAAGGGGGTCCGGCCGACCCGCCGCCCGCCGTCTTCCCCCACTGGATTCATCGGATCCGGTACACGTGCTATGCGTGCCACCCGGGCCCGATCGGCCCGCCGGCGAAGCCGATCACCCACGAGGACATGAGTGCCGGGCAGGCTTGCGGAGCCTGCCACGACGGCCGGACCGCCTGGGGCATCGGCTTCGACACCTGCACCCGTTGTCACGTCGCGCGGTGAGGTGGGGGCACCGGGGCGGCCCGCCCGCCTGCTCCTGGTGGTCCTGTCGCTTGGATGGCCGGCGACCGTGAGCGCCCAGGGCATCACGATGGCACCCTGGCAGGGCGAGCTGGAGGTCACGATCGAATACGATCGCGAGACCTCCAAGACGAGCGGCTCTCCAGAAGAGCGCTTCGAGAAC
Source organism: uncultured Candidatus Rokubacteria bacterium (assembly GCA_963812945.1). Taxonomy (GTDB): domain Bacteria; phylum Methylomirabilota; class Methylomirabilia; order Rokubacteriales; family DASRDR01; genus DASRDR01. Next base: position 28,835 of record CAWEXD010000010.1, read on the forward strand.
ACCGTCGCCCAGGAGATTCTGACGCTGCGGAATCCGGCCATCCACATCATCGACCCCCGGCTCCTCACGCTGTCCGTCGAGGGATCATTCGGCCTCTTCCAGGAGCGACTCACCGAGACCAATGGCCAGGTCGGGGACTTCGAAATCGGCACGCTTCTGGGCTACGACATCCTGCTCCAGGTCCTGCCGGGCGAGCCACTGGCGCTCCGGCTCTTCGCGAACCGCACCCAATCCCATCTGCCGGTGGCGCGACCGGGAGCCAGCGAGATCGAGACCGAGAACCGCGGCGTCACGGTGGAGGCCCGGTGGCTGTTGGTGCCCTCGACCCTGACCGTGCGCCAGGAGCTCCTCGACGAGGAGTCGACCGTCGAGGGCGTCGTGGGTCGGCGCGACGAGACGCGCACGTACGTCACCTACCAGGGCTTCCGCGGTTTCGTCGACGCCGAGCTCGACCTCCGCTACGAGTTCCTGAACCTCGACGACCATGTATTCCCCACGCTGAGTTACCAGAGTCACGAGGGGGTCTTCGGTTACAGTCGGGACTTCGGCCCCGAGGGGACTTGGCACTGGGACTCGCGTCTCAGGGGATACGCACGGTACGGCGGGTCCTTCGAGGGCGTCGCCTCGACCGACCTCACCACCTTCCTCGTGGACGAGGCGCTACGGATCGACCACACGGACACCTTCCAGTCCCACTACCGCTACCTGTTCGTCTCGACCGATACCGCCGGCGGCCGGGCCGACACCCACACTGGCACGGTCGGCGTGCGCCACCAGCTCTACGAGAGTCTCCTCACCCTGGGGACCGCCGAGGGCGTGTACCAGGATCTCGAGCATGGCTCGAAGCAGGTGGCGACGGGGCGGCTCGACCTGCTGTACACGAAGCGGCTGCCGCGAGGCGGCCGTCTCCGGGCTAACCTTGGAAGCTCGCTCGCGTACGAAGAGGACCGGTTCGAAGAAGCGGAGACGTTCGTCCCCCAGGAGACTCACGCCGTCGCGAGCCCGTTTGCCCTCCCGGTCCGGCTGCGCAACGCCTTCGTGATCCCGAGCTCGATCGTCGTGACCAAGACGTCCCTGGGGCCCCTCCCTGTCGGCTGCCTGCCCCCCCCGGGGCCGCCGATCCCGCTCGTCGACGGTCGGGACTACACCGTCCGCACGGTGGGCTCGATCACCGAGATCGTCCCGATCCCGTGCAGCACCAGCGGCGTCGGCATCAACCCCGGGGACACGATAGCCGTGGACTACCGCTTCGCCATCTCGCCGAACCTCTCCTTCGTCACCCTCGGCTGGCGCGCCGACGTCGACGTGGACTACGGCTGGATCCGCGCCTACGCGGGCTACGACAGCTCCGACCAGGAGCAGGTGTCCGGCTTCGCGGGCCCGTTCCTCGACGACCAGCGGATCGCGCTCATCGGCGTCGAGCTGCGCCACGACGGGGAACGGCTCACGGCGAGCGCCCTCGGAGAGGCGCGCCGCTATGACTCCACGCACCTGGCCTACGACACGATCCGGTTCAGCGAGTCGGTCTCGCTCGCCTTTTGGGATCGAGACCTTAGCCTGAGCCTGGTCGCGGACCAGGCTCTGGACGAGTACCGGAGCGAGAACCGCACCAGCCGGCGGCTGACGGGACGAGCGACGCTCACCTACTTTCCCAGCTCGGATCTCCTGGTGGAGGCAACCGTGGGCGCCCAGTATCTCGACGACACGCTGTTCCCCACGGAGGAGGTGCGGGAGGCGGGTTTGCGGATCCGCTGGCGCGTCCGCAAGCTCGAGATCAACCCGAGCGTATTCTACTACGACCGGCGCCGTGGCGACGTGGACACGAGCGAGCTGCGGGCGATGCTCCAGGTCATCCGCCGATTCTAGCCCACTCGGCCGTGCGTCCAGCGCTGGCGCTCCTGGCCGTTCTCCTGCTGAGCCCGGGGTGCGAACGGGGGCGGGCTCCCGCCGGGAGCGGCGACGCGCTTCCCGAGCTCACGTGGCCAGCCCCGCCGGCCCGGCCGCGCATCCGGTTCGTTCGCATCGTCTCGGGCCCGGCCGACCTCGGCATCCGGCCGTCGTTCTGGGAGCGCGTCGGGGGGGTCCTGGCGGGCCGGGATACCGAGGCGTTCGTGCGGCCGGCCGGCCTGGCGTCGCGCGACGAGGTCCTGTACGTGGCGGACCCTGGCGGGCCGGCCCTGTGGATCCTTGATTCGCGAGCGGGCCGGTCCCGGCGTGTCACGAGTATTGGAGGACAGCCGCTCGTCTCGCCGGTGGCGGTGGCGCTGGCGCCCGGTGGCCAGGTATTCCTCGCCGACTCCGCCCTGGCCCGCGTGTTTCGGCTCGACGATACCGGCCGCGCCAACACGACCGTGGCCGATCCGGGGCTGCGCCGCCCCGCGGGGCTGGCCTACGACGCGAAGCAGGATCGCCTGTACGTGGCGGACAGCGCCGCGCACCACGTATTCGTTTTCACGGGCAACGGTCAACTGATCACGAAGATCGGTCAGCGTGGCACGGAGCCCGGAGAATTCAACTTTCCGACACACCTCACGGTGGCGTCCGACGGCACGCTGCTGGTCACCGACGCTCTGGGCTACCGGGTCCAGCGCTTCGCGCCCGACGGGCAGCCGGCCGGCCACTTCGGGCGCCATGGTGACACGGCCGGCGACTTCGCCAGCCCCAAGGGCGTCGCCCTCGACAGCGAAGGGCACATCTACGTCGTGGAGGCGCTCTTCGACGCGATCCAGGTCTTCGATCGGACGGGCCAGTACCTCCTGGGCTTCGGCGAGCGAGGCGGGCGGCGGGGCCAGTTCTGGCTGCCCGGGGGTCTCTTCATCGACCCGCAGGACCGCATCTACGTCGGCGACTCCTACAACCGGCGCATCCAGGTGTTCCAGTACGTCCGGGGAGGCGGGGATGACCGGGGATAGGCTGGCCGGCCTTCTCGCCCTCGCGCTCCTCGTGGCCGTCTCGGCTCCGGGGATTGCTCGCGCCGCGGTCGTGGACACCCGTCACAACCTCTCGGCAACGGGCCCGGGAAGAGTGCGCGCCGGAGCCACCGAGGTGTGCGGCTTCTGCCACACGCCACACCGCGCCGCCACCACCCGGGCTCTCTGGAGCCGGGACCTCCCGCCCATCACCTACACGCTCTACACGAGCTCCACCCTCGAGGCGACCCCGGCTCAGCCGACCGGCGCCACTCGACTCTGCCTGTCATGCCACGACGGCACCACGGCCCTGGGGCTCGTGCGGACCACTTCCGGGCGGCGCCGAATCAGCAGCCTCGGCCCCATGACGGGCCGCGCCAACCTGGGCACCGACCTCTCTGACGACCACCCGGTCTCGTTCGAATACACGACCGCCCTGTCCCGCGCTCATGGCCAGCTCGCCGACCCTGCCACCCTGACGAGCCGGGTTCCGCTCGACACCACCCGCCAGCTCCAGTGCACGACGTGCCACGACCCCCACGAGAGCCGCTTCCGCGCCTTCCTGCGGGTGGACGACCGGGGCGGCGTGCTCTGCACAGCCTGCCACCAGGTGCGCAACTTCGCCAGCTCGACGCACGCCACCTCCCCGGCGACCTGGAACCGACAGGGAACGAACCCGTGGCCGACGACCCCGTTCACCAGCGTCGCCGACAACGCGTGCGAGAACTGTCACCGGCTGCACACCGCCCCGCACCCGGTCCGCCTCCTGACCCAACCCGAGGAGCGGAACGTCTGCCTCGTGTGCCACAACTCCAACGTGGCGCGCACGAACATCGAGGCCCAGTTCGCCAAGACGAGCAATCACCCGATCGTCGCCTCCGACGGCACCCACGATCCCACGGAGGACCCGCGGACCATGGCGCGGCACGTGACGTGCGTGGACTGCCACAATCCGCATCAGGTGAACGGGGCGTCCGCATCGCCGCCGTCCGTGACCGGCCGGCTCCGGGGCGTGTCCGGGGTGAATCTTGGCGGCCAGGTGATCGTCGAGGCGGCGTTCGAGTACGAGGTCTGCTTCAAGTGTCACGGCCTGCGCGACCAGTCCACATCCCGTCGAGCCGTGCGGCAGGACAACACGCGCAACGTGCGACTCGAGTTCGCTCCGGGCAACGCGTCGTTCCATCCTGTCCCGGCGGCCGGCCGGAATCCGACGGCATCGGGCTTCACGAGCGGATACTCGGCCGGGAGTCTCATCTACTGCACCGACTGCCACAACACGGACGCTCCGCGCGGGCTTCCGCGCGGCCCTCACGGCTCGCGCTTCGAGCCGATCCTCGAGCGCAACTACCGCCTGGACGACCCCTCTCCGGAATCGCCCGACGGCTATGCCCTCTGCTACAAGTGCCACAACCGGACGGCGCTCCTGTCGAACCAGGCCGGGTCCTTCCCGCACGAGGCGCATCTCATCCGGGCGCAGGCCTCGTGCGGCGTCTGCCACGACGCCCACGGCTCGCGCCTCAACCCGCACCTGATCAACTTCCTGCTGCGCGACCCGAGTGGCAAACCGGTCGTGCGGCCCTCCCCCACCACCGGGCGTCTCGAGTACGAGACCCCCCGGCCCGGGGGAGGGCCAGGATCCGGCCGGTGCTTCCTCGAGTGCCACGGACTGAACCATGGCCCGTTCCAGTACGGGTGATCCTCTCGCGGGTACCTCACGGCGGGCGTCGGCTCACGTGAGCCGACGCCTCATCGTCGACCTCGACAAGACGCCGGGAGGGACCGCCCTCCCTCCCGGCGCCGACGATGGACGACTCGCTGGGGACTCTACTCGAACTTCAGCTTCAGTACCGCCGGGCTGTACGCGTGGCGGACCTGGGCGTTGTCGAACACGGACAGGCCGAAGGCATACTCTTTCTTCATATCTTTGAACTGGACGTCGAACTCGCCGGCGGTGGCGAGCTTCCGCGCTATCACGATCGTCCGCACGCCGTCCTTCCAGACATGCTTGGCCGCGATGTCACCGCGATCGCCCGTGAAGGGGGCTACGATGATGCCGGGCACCTCGTCGCCGACCTTGTATTTCGAGTCGTCGAATGGTTCTTTCTCGGTGTCGACGATCCAGTACGGTGGGGCGGGCTTGTTGCCGGGCAGGGCAAACTTCGGACCCTTCTTGTCGTCACTCACGTTGTTCGCGTAGCCACCGGCGGTCTTCGGATCGTTCTTGCGGCCGGCCGCCGGGCTCTTGTCCTTGTCGTACCGGGTGCTGTCCACATACTGATCGTCGATCTGCCCGACGGTTCCGGTCCGCACGCCCTTCCAGTGCCACATGTCCAGGAGCTCGCCGGGGTTCGCCGTGTACTTGTTGCCGAACGGCTTCCCCTCGCCGGTGTGGCAGGCCGAGAGGCAGCCCTTCTGCTCGAAGGCTGGCGAGCTGATGTTCCAGATGATCGCCAGCTTGTCCTCGTAGTAGAGGTTGTTGTCGCCCCCCTTGTCATTCGGGTCCCTCTGTTGCTTCCATCCGTCGGCCTGCTTCTGCCATGGCTCGCGCCGGAGGCTTTCCGTCGAGTCCTTGTAGTCGATGAGGAAGTACACCATGTCCGCCGTGTAGACGGAACGGACGGTAACCTCCGTGGAACCGCCCGGTAGGTTCTTGCCGCCGATGAGCTTGACAGTCAGGGGCGCCGCGCCTTTCCAGGATTCTCCCGTCACCGGCTCCATCGGCGGCGTGGCAGCCACTTTCGTGGAGACCAGGATGTTCTTCTGCTGCGCCTCGGGCTGGTCGACAAGAAGCCCGGCGGCGAGCCCGACGACGACCAGGACGACCGGCAGGGTCCACGTCCAGAGTGATCGCATGACTCTCTCTCTCTCTCTCCTTGGGCTCACGAGACGTGCCGCATGCCCATCGGCAGGCTGAGAACGATGAGGTCGACGATCGTGAAGACCAGGATGATCCCGGCCATGGGGAGAAACGCGTGGCTCGCCGTCTGCGCGTCGGGATAGGTCCGGGACGCCGCTTGCATCGGTGGCGAGCCCTTCCCTCGCCCGTGTCGTTCACCAGCCCTCGTCGAAATGGACCTAGGCCGTCTGGTCATCGGATCGCTCGCCCGATTCGCAGTTATGACGCCACGGGGCTACACCGGTCCTCCTCCGGCGTCGATGCGGGTAAGGAAGTTGCCCGATGCACGGCATGGCAGTCTGCAGGAGCAACTGGCATGCCACGGTGAATCAACGGAAACGCCGGGATTTCGGCGCACTGGGCGGCCTGACGTCGGCCGACGCCGGGACAGTCGGGCGTCAGGTGGGGTACCCGCGCCCCATGGGCCGGTGTGGGTCAGTTCGTGCGGGGAGCCGTCCCGGCGGCCGGCGGCAGCGAACCGAGAAACGCGGCCATGTCCGCCAGCTCCTGGCCGGTCAGGAGCGGCCAGGGCACTTCGCGGCGCTCCTTCTGGAGGTAGCGCGGATGGTTCCACAGAGCTGCGACCAACGCCGGTCCGGAGCGCGCCGCCCGGTATGTCGCCAGGTCGGCGGCCGTCCGACCACCCTGCCCGCGTGCCGCGTGGCAGGCGAGGCAGCCCTTGTCCCTGAGCACCTGCTGGCCGTGGGAGGGGCTGACCTCCTGGTCGAAGTAGCGCGAGACGTAGAGGTACGCCACGATGTCGGCCATTTCCTGGCCCTTCAGGCGCGGGATCTGGATGCCGCGCTCTTGCATCCGCGCCCACATCTTGGGCCCATGGTTCCACATGAGCGCGGCGAAGTCGGTGAGGCTCACGTGATGCTGCTTCGCCTTCCCCAACTCGGGCCCGATCCTCCCGCCCTTGCCTCCGACCGAATGGCATGCCACGCACTGCTTGGCCTTGAAGAGCTTCTCGCCGCGCTCGGGCACGCCGGGGTCGACAGACGTGGGCTCGCCGCTCCCTTCCTTCGCCGCGGCGCCGATGAACGCGACGATGTCCCCGAGCTCCTTGCCCGTGAACGTCGGCCTCGGGATGCCGCGCCTCTCCACCGCCTCCGCCATCTCGGGGCCGTGGTTCCAGAGCGCGACGGCGACGAGGACTGGCGAGTTCGCGCGCTTGAGGAAATCCAGACTGGGTCCCCGGCGCCCGCCCTGGCCGCCCACCTCGTGGCACTGGACGCACCCCTTCGCGGCAAACGCCTGCTCGCCGGCCTTCGCGTCGCCCGGCTGGTCGTAGTACTGGAGGGTGAACAGGAAGGCGATCAGGCTGGTGACCTCATCGGCGGACAGGCTCGGCTTGGGGATCGACACCCCGCGCAGATGGTTCGACATCGCCGCGCCGATGTCGAAGAAGCTCTTCCGCTCGATCTTGGCGAGCTCCGGGCCGGCCGTGGGACCCGCGCCGCGGATCGCATGGCACAGACCACAGCCCTTCTCGGTGAACACGCGCCCGCCGGCGAGGTTCGCCCACGTCGCCGCGAAGGGATGCGGCGGCCGCTCCTGGCCTCGGGCGCTCACGGCAGTCGTGAGCAAGAAGGCGATCACCACGACGAGGGCTATGAGGTGCGCGGACGGTCGCGGTCGGCTCATCGTGGCGTCCCTCTCCGGAGAAGCGTGATCAGGATGCTCAGGGTCGCTGGCGTGATGATATCACCGAACTGGTGACCGGCGGCGAACCCGCGGCGGCACCGCGGGGACGGAATCTGGGAATGACCTTCAGCGAGCACGCCGGCGCTCCAACGGCGGCCATCGCGATGCGAATCCATGGCTGTGACTCGGCGCGTACGCCGTCGCGGGTGCGCGGGCATTCACGTTGCCGAATCGTCGACGGCGCCCGGGTCACCGGCATCGCTTCAACCGCGACGGTCACCGCCGAACCTCCGTCGTCCGGACGAGGGGGACGGGTCCGGCGTAAACCCTCGTCCACCGAGGAGAAGGCCAACGCAGCCGCGAAGGCGTACGCGGATCAGTACCTGAAGGGGGCCGGGCGCGCCGCCCAGCGCCTGACCAGAGGCTCGCCCGACGGGGCGCCGCTGCCTCACCCGGGTGCGAATGCCCCACTCGCCGGGAGGCTCAGGGTCGGGCCGATCCTCACCGATATCTCGCCAACTCTGCGTCCTTTCGGGCAAGAAGAGCCCGTGGACGCGGATTGAGCACCGAGTGGCAGAGACATTGCTCTACTGCTAATGGGGACGCTCAATGCCACCCAATGCGACCACTGGCCGTGTCCTGGTCCCGCTCGACGGCTCCGAGCTCGCCGAAGCGATCCTCCCGCTGCTGGGAGCCGGCGAGCATCCCTGGGGCTCCGAGGTGTTGCTGGTCCGGACACTCACCCCGGAGTCCCCAGCCGGGCCCTCGGCGGAGAGGGAGGCGGTCGCGTATCTCGCCGCGAAGGCCCACATGCTGGAGCGTGCGGGCCTTCGGGTCCACTATGAGGCGTGGCACGGCGACCCGAGCCAGACGATCGTCAACGCTGCGGACCGCGGCCTGGTAGATCTCATCGCCATGACGACGCACGGATGGCGGGGTCTCGATCGGCTACGATTCGGGAGCGTTGCCGAGAGCGTCGTTCGGAAGGCGCGCGTGCCCGTCCTGCTGGTTCGGGGCCAGCTGCGGTGGCCGGCGGACCGACCTCCACGGATCCTGGTCCCGCTGGACGGCTCCGAGCAATCGGCGGCCATCCTCGCCCTCGTCGCCAAGCTCCGGCGGCGGCTCCACGCGGCGGTCGAGCTGCTTCACGTCCTCGAGGCCCTGCCGCCCGCCGCCTATCCGGATCTCCCGCTATCCCTGGCCGACGCGAGTCCGGGGCGCGCGACGGCGAGGGACTATCTGGACCGCGTCGCCGCCCGGTTCGACGGCGAGAGTCCGGAGGTCTCGCGCGTCGTGCTCGAAGGTCCCGCGGCGACGATGATCGCGCGGCGGACCGTGAGCAGCGGCGCCGACCTGGTGGCCATGACCACACAGGGCCGCAGTGGTGTCGCCCGGCTCCTGGTGGGGAGCGTCGCCGAGCAAGTGCTGCGCACGGCGGATGTACCGGTGCTCCTCTGGAAGGCGGCCATTCCTCCGGCTGCGGTGCGCCGCGGCCGGAGTGCGGAGGAGGCTACGCATGACCGCTGACACGCTCACCGTCGTCGACAACCGCACGGGGAAGTCGTACGAGCTCCCCATCGAGCACGGCGCCATTCGGAGCACGGATCTTCGGCAGATCCGGACGGGCGCGGACGATTTCGGGCTCCTCGCATACGATCCCGCCTTCATGAACACGGCGGCCTGCAAGAGCCGCATCACGTTCATCGACGGCGACCGCGGCATTCTCGAGTATCGCGGGTACCCGATCGAGCAGCTCGCCGAACGGTCCACGTTCCTGGAGACCGCGTACCTCCTCCTGCATGGCGAGCTGCCGACGCGGGCGGGCCTCGACGCGTGGGCTTGGGAGATCACGCACCACACGTGGATCCACGAGAACCTGAAGAAGTTCCTGGACGGGTTCCACCACGATGCCCATCCCATGGCCATGCTGGTCTCGGCGGTCGCCGCCCTCTCGACCTTCTACCCCGACGCGAAGAACCACGCCGATGGCGATGGCGGGCGCCTCCAGATCATCCGCCTCATCGCGAAGATGCCGACGCTGGCAGCGTTCGCATACCGCCACAGCCTCGGGCTGCCGTACGCCTATCCCGACAACGAGCTCGGGTACGCGGCCAACTTCCTCAGCATGATGTTCAAGGCCACGGAGCTGAAGCACTCACCAGACCCGGCTCTCGTGCAGGCGATCGACGTGCTGTTCATCCTCCACGCCGACCACGAGCAGAACTGCTCCACGAATGCCGTCCGCAGCGTCGGCTCCTCCCAGGTCGACCCCTACTGCGCCGTGGCGGCCGGCGTCGCCGCCCTCTACGGACCGCTCCACGGGGGAGCGAACGAGGCGGTCCTGCGCATGCTTCGAGAGATCGGCTCGGTGGCCAACGTCCCGGCGTTCATCAAGCGTGTGAAGGCGGGGGAAGGGCGGCTGATGGGCTTCGGTCACCGCGTCTACAAGAACTACGACCCGCGGGCCCGCATCATCAAGCGAGTCGCCGATCAGGTCTTCGCGGTGACGAAGCCGAACCCACTGCTCTCCGTCGCGCTCGAGCTCGAGCGCATCGCGCTCGCCGATGACTATTTCGTCACGCGGAAGCTGTACCCGAACGTCGATTTCTATTCCGGGCTCGTCTACCAGGCCATGAGGCTCCCCGTCGACATGTTCCCCGTGCTCTTCGCCATCCCGCGTACGGCCGGCTGGCTGGCCCAGTGGCTGGAAATGATGGCCGATCCGGAGCAGAAGATCGCACGTCCCCGGCAGCTCTACCTCGGTGCCGCGCGACGGGACTACGTACCGATGGACCGGCGCGGCTGAGGCCGGAGGGCACCGTCGAGGAATGCCGTCACCTTTCATCGCGATTGGTCGGTTCCAAACGGTCTCAGAGGCGCACTCTGAGTCATCGCGACCGGATGAACGACGTCCGGCGCCTGGAGGAGAAGCCATGTGGGTCCGGCGACGAGCGATGCTGTTGGGCGCGCTGACGATGGGACTCGGCGGTCCGCGATGGACCAGCGCAGCCCCGGGCGCCAAGCCGAACGTCACGGTACACCGGTCACCCACCTGAGGGTGTTGCAGCGCGTGGGTCGGGCACCTGCGCAGCCACGGATACCCGGTCACGACCAAGGACGTCGAGGATCTCGCACCCCTCAGGCGCACGCTGGGCGTTCCAGCTGCCCTCGCGTCCTGCCACATCGCGCGCGTGGCGGACTACGTTGTAGAGGGTCACGTGCCCGCCGACGTGATTGATCGGCTGCTGCGGGACCGCCCCTCGATCGTCGGCGTCGCCGTGCCGGGCATGCCCGCGGGCTCTCCCGGCATGGAGGTGCCGGGGCGGCCACCGGGAGGCTATCAGGTTCTGGCCTTCGACCGCTCCGGCCGGACGACGATCTTCGAGTCGCGCTGAGTCCGGGGCGAGGAGTTGATGGAGCCGTATCGCCTGAGACGGCAGTCCGACGGTGGGCAATGCGTCGGGGTCCCGTATCGGGGCTCCCAGCTCTTCGCCCACCCCATGTTCAACAAGGGCAGCGCCTTCACTCGGGAGGAGCGCAAGGCGTTCGGCCTGGATGGCCTCTTGCCCTGGGCGGTCAGCACCATGGAGCAGCAGGCCCGGCGTGTCTACGAGAACATCGCCCGAAAAACCGACGCCCTGGAGCGGCACATCGGGCTCGCCGCACTCCAGGATCGAAACGAGCATCTCTTTTACCGCGTCCTCTGCGACCACCTTGAAGAGCTCCTGCCCATTGTCTACACCCCCACGGTGGGCCGCGCATGTCAGGAGTTCAGCCACATCTTCCGTCGGGGCCGAGGCTTGTGGATCACCCCCGACGATCGGGGACGCATCGTCGGCATGCTCGACAACGCTCCCTTCGAAGACGTCCGGCTGATCGTGGTAACGGACAACGAGCGCATCCTCGGCCTCGGTGACCAGGGCGCGGGCGGCATGGGCATCCCGATCGGCAAGCTCGCCATCTATACGGCGGCGGCGGGCATCCATCCGAGCCAGACGCTGCCGATCAGCCTCGATGTGGGAACCGACAACCGGGCGCTGCTGGAGGATGACCTCTACCTCGGCTGGCCGCACCCGCGGCTGCGCGGCGAGGCGTACGACGCGTTCGTGAACGAGTTCGTGATCGCGGTCAAGCAGCGCTTCCCCCGAGCGTTGCTCCAATGGGAAGACTTCAAGAAGCAAAATGCCTTCAACCTCCTGGACCGTTACCGGGCGGTCCTCCCGTCATTCAACGACGACATCCAGGGGACGGGCGCCTGCGTGTTGGCCGGACTCATCGCCGCCGGACGGGTTACGGGAACGCCCCTGGCGCGGCAACGGATTGTCATACTGGGGGCCGGCGCCGCGGGGATCGGCATCGCCCGGCAGCTCCGCGACGCCATCGAGCGGGCGGGGATGACGGGGACCGATCTCATCCGCGCCGTGGCGCTGGTCGACGTCGCCGGATTGCTCGCGTGGAACGGCCAGCCTCTCGACCACTTCCAGGCCGGCTTCGCGTGGCCTGCACCGTTGGCCTCCGCGTGCGGCTTGGATCGTTCCCACGACCTGGAGGCCGTCATCCGCGCGCTGAGGCCGACCGCGCTCCTCGGGGCGTGTGGCCAGCCGGGGGCGTTCACGAAGACCGCTGTCCGAGCGATGGCCGAGAGCGTGGAGCGTCCGGTGATCATGCCGCTCTCGAATCCCACGAGCCAGGCGGAAGCCACGCCGGCTGACCTCATGGCCTGGACGGACGGGCGAGCCCTGGTGGCCACCGGAAGCCCGTTCGAGCCGGTCACCTTCGACGGTCGGACGTCACGGATCGGCCAAGGGAACAACGCCTTCATCTTCCCCGGCCTCGGGCTCGGGATGCTCGTCGCCGAGGCGAGAGAGGTCAGTGACGGCATGTGCCGGGTCGCGGCTGAGTGCCTGGCCGATCAGGTCTCGCTCGAGCATCTCGACGCCGGGACCCTGTTTCCCCCGATCCGGGAGCTGCGCCGGGTGGCCGCGCGCATCGCGGAGGCGGTGGTCCGTGAGGCCCGCGATACCGGTCTCGGCCGTCCTCTGGCCGACGAGATCATCGCGGAGACCGTCGCCGCCGCCCAGTGGAACCCCCGCTATCCGGTGCTCGAACCGGCATAGCCCCGGGGAGCCGTGCCTCACCTGGGTAGCGGCGCCCCACTGGGGTCGCGGCGCCCCATGGCCGTCGGTCGGGCCTCCCGCCGCCCCTGAGCCGTCGAGCAGCAACCGTGCGGAAACACGTCGGGCCGGGCATCGGGCCGACGCCTGGCACGAACCCTGCTGTCCGTGGGCCAGGCGGCCGCGGTCCGCTGAGTTGAGAGGGAGGTCTCGATGAGCAGGCCGACCGTCACCATCGACGGCAACGAGGGCGTGGCGCACGTCGCCTACCAGGCCAGCGACCTGATCGCCATCTACCCGATCACGCCGTCGTCGCCGATGGGGGAATGGGCTGACCAATGGTCGACGGAGGGTCGGCCCAACCTCTGGGGGACCGTCCCGCGGGTGATGGAGATGCAGAGCGAGGGCGGCGCGGCCGGCGCTCTCCACGGCGCGCTCCAGTCCGGCGCGCTGGCCACCACGTTCACCGCCTCCCAGGGCCTGCTCCTGATGATCCCGAACATGTACAGGATCGCCGGCGAGCTGACCCCGGCCGTGCTGCACGTGGCCGCGCGCTCGCTGGCCGCGCAGGCGCTGTCCATCTTCGGCGACCACAGCGACGTCATGGCCGCCCGTGCGACCGGCTTCGCCATGCTCGCCTCGAACTCCGTCCAGGAAGCGATGGATTCGGCCCTGGTGGCGCACGCGGCCAGCCTGGAAGCGCGCGTGCCGTTCCTGCACTTCTTCGACGGGTTCCGCACGTCGCACGAGGTGGCGAAGGTCGAGCCGCTCACGCCTGACGAACTCCGATACATGATCGACGACGACTTGGTGCGGGCCCACCGCGCGCGCGCCCTGTCTCCCGAACGGCCGGTCATCCGGGGCACGGCCCAGAACCCGGACGTCTACTTCCAGGCGCGCGAGGCGGCGAACCCCTACTACCTGGCGTGTCCGACGATCGTGCAGAACGCGATGGACCGGCTCGGCCGCCTCACCGGACGGCAGTATCGCCTCTTCGACTACGCCGGATCCCCCGACGCCGAGCGCGTGCTCGTCCTGATGGGCTCCGGCGCCGAGGCCGCACTGGAGACCGTGGAAGCCCTGGTCGCCCGAGGCGAGCGGGTCGGCGTGCTGAAGGTCCGACTGTATCGCCCATTCTCGGTGGAGCACTTCCTGGCCGCACTGCCCGCGAGCGTCACGACGCTGGCGGTGCTGGATCGGACCAAGGAACCAGGCAGCGCGGGCGAGCCGCTGTACCTGGATGTGGCCGCAGCGGTCAGCGAAGCCCGGAGCGCCCCTAGCCCGCCGTTCCGGTCGGTCCTTCGGGTGATTGGGGGGCGGTACGGGCTCTCCTCGAAGGAGTTCACGCCAGCCATGGTCAAGGCCGTCTTCGACGAAACGGCGAGGCCACGCCCGAAGAACCACTTCACGATCGGGATCCGCGACGATGTCACGCACACGAGCCTCGATTACGACCCGAGCTTCTCCACGGAGGGCGCCGACACGGTACGGGCCGTCTTCTACGGGCTGGGGGCGGACGGCACCGTCGGCGCCAACAAGAACTCCATCAAGATCATCGGCGAGGACACCGACAACTACGCCCAGGGCTACTTCGTCTACGACTCCAAGAAGTCCGGCTCCGTCACGGTGTCGCATCTCCGCTTCGGCCCGCGACCCATCCGTTCCACCTATCTCATCGAGCGGGCCACCTTCGTGGCCTGCCACCAGTTCGCGTTCCTCGAGCGGCTCGACGTCCTGAGGACCGCCGAGCCCGGGGCGACCTTCCTGCTGAACAGTCCCCATGGCCCCGAGGACGTGTGGGACCATCTGCCTCGCGCCGCCCAGGAACAGATCCTCACCAAGCGTCTGCGCGTCTTCGTCATCGACGGCCACCGGGTGGCCCGGGAGACCGGGATGGGCGGGCGCGTCAACACCATCATGCAGACCTGTTTCTTCGCGATCAGCGGGGTCATGCCGCGCGAGGAGGCGATCGCCGCCATCAAGCACGCCATCGAGAAGACCTACGGCAAGCGCGGCGAGGCCGTGGTCCAGAAGAACTTCGCGGCGGTGGACAGCACGCTGGATCACCTCCACGAGGTCCGTGTGTCCGGTCGAGTCACGAGTTCGTTCGACCGGCGCCCGCCGGTTCCCGCGGAGGCGCCGGAGTTCGTCCGGGAGGTGACCGCCCGGATGATCGCCGGCGAGGGGGATGCGCTCCCCGTGAGTGCCCTGCCCCGCGACGGCACCTACCCCAGCGGAACGACCAAGTGGGAGAAACGCAACATCGCGCTGGAGATCCCGGTGTGGGATGACACGCTGTGCATCCAGTGCGGCAAGTGCGTGCTCGTCTGCCCTCACGCGGTGATCCGGGCGAAGGTCGTCCGGCCCGAAGCGCTTGCCGACGCGCCGATCGGCTTCAAGACCGCCGCCGCCCGCTGGCGGGAGTTCCCGGACGCGCTCTTCACCCTGCAGGTGGCCCCGGAGGACTGCACCGGCTGCAGCCTCTGTGTGGAAGTGTGCCCGGCCAAGAGCAAGAGCGAGGTGCGCCACAAGGCCATCAACATGATGCCGCAGCCTCCGATTCGCCAGGAGCAGGCCGACCACTGGAGCTTCTTCCTCCGCCTGCCCGAGACCGATCGGAGCGGGTTGAACCTGGGCCAGGTCAAGGACGTCCAGCTCCTCGAGCCTCTGTTCGAGTTCTCGGGCGCCTGCGCGGGCTGTGGGGAGACGCCGTACCTCAAGCTCGTGAGCCAGCTCTTCGGCGATCGGGCGATCGTGGCCAACGCGACGGGGTGCTCGTCGATCTATGGCGGGAATCAGCCGACCACCCCCTGGACCGTGAACCACGAGGGCCGCGGCCCCGCCTGGGCCAACTCGCTCTTCGAAGACAACGCCGAGTTCGGGCTGGGGATGCGGCTGGCGCTGACGAAGCAGGCCGAGCACGCGCGCGAGCTCCTCCACCGCCTGTTGGCCATCGAGGGGGACGAGCTGGCGGTCGCGATCCTCGCGGCGGACCAGTCCACCGAGACGGGCATCGCCGCGCAACGGGAGCGCGTGCAGCGGCTCAAGGCGCGGCTCGGCGGGGACGACCGACCCGGCGCCAGGGACCTGGTAGCCATCGCCGACACCCTGGTCAAGCGGAGCGTCTGGATCATCGGCGGCGACGGGTGGGCCTACGACATCGGCTACGGGGGGCTGGACCACGTCCTGGCCTCGGGCCACGACGTCAACGTCCTGGTGCTCGACACCGAGGTCTACTCCAACACCGGCGGTCAGATGTCCAAGGCCACGCCTCGGGGCGCGGTGGCCAAGTTCGCGACCGGTGGCAAGCAGGCGGCCAAGAAGGACCTGGCCCTCATGGTGATGACCTACGGCCATGTGTACGTGGCCCGGGTGGCGATGGGCGGCAACGACGCCCAGACCGTCAAGGCGTTTCGCGAGGCCGAGGCGTACGCAGGGCCGTCACTCATCGTGGCCTACAGCCACTGCATCGCGCACGGCTACGACCTGCGCTTCGGGATGGATCAACAGAAGGCCGCCGTCCTTTCCGGCCACTGGCCCCTCTTCCGCTACAACCCCGACCTGGCGAAGGAGGGCAAGCATCCCCTGCAGCTCGATTCCAAGCCGCCGAGCCTGCCCTTGAAGAAGTACGCGTACAACGAGACGCGCTACAGCATGCTGGCCCACAGCAACCCGAAGGTGGCCGCCGAGCTCCTCGAGCGCGCTCAGCAGGACGTCCTGGCCCGGTGGCGGCTCTACGAGCATTGGGCGTCCATGCCTGTCGCGGACATTGGCCCGGAGGAGCACCATGCCTGATCTCTCCACGAGCTATCTCGGCTTGGCCCTTCGCAGCCCACTCGTCGCTTCCGCGTCGCCACTGTGCGAGGACCTCGGGAACATCCGTCGCATGGAAGACGCCGGGGCCGCCGCGGTCGTGCTCCACTCGCTGTTCGAGGAGCAGATCACGCTCGAGAGCCACCACCTGGACCGCTACCTCTCCCACGGCACCGAGAGCTTCGCGGAGTCCCTCACGTATCTCCCCGAGATGGTCAGCTACAACCTGGGGCCGGACGGCTACCTGGAGCACCTCCGCCGGGCCAAGGCAGCCGTCGACATCCCCGTCATCGGGAGCCTCAACGGCGTCTCCACGGGTGGGTGGGTCACCTACGCGCGGAAGATCGAGGAGGCGGGGGCGGATGCGCTCGAGCTGAACATCTACTACATCCCGACCGATCCGGAGATGGCCGGCAGCCAGGTCGAGCAGCGGTACGTGGAGCTCGCGCGCGACGTCAAGGCCGCCGTGAGCATTCCGGTCGCCGTCAAGCTGGGTCATGCCTTCAGCGCGATGGCCAACATGGCGCGGCAGCTGGATCAGGCGGGGATGGGCGCCCTGGTCCTGTTCAACCGCTTCTATCAGCCCGACTTCGACCTGGAGTCCCTGGAGGTCGTGCCCAACCTCACGCTGAGCAGCCCGTACGAGCTGCTGCTGCGCCTGCACTGGGTGGCGATCCTGCACGGACACATCCGCGCCGACCTCGCGGTGACCGGCGGCGTGCACACGGCGCAGGACGTGCTCAAGGCCATGATGGCCGGTGCGCGGGTCGCGATGATGACGTCGGCGCTGCTGAAGCACGGGATCGACATCCTGAGGGTCGTGCGCGCGAACCTCTCCGCCTGGATGGAGGCGCACGAGTACGCGTCCATCCGACAGATGCAGGGCAGCATGAGCTACCGCTCGGTGGCCGATCCGGCGGCCTTCGAGCGGGCCAACTACATGCGGGTGCTGAGCTCCTACGTGCTCCGAACCTGACTAGCGGGGGCTCCCGCGAGTAAGGAGAGTCCGATGACGCACTGGATCGACCTCGCGCTCCTGGCGTTCGCGACGCCGACCGTGGCGTACGCGCAGTGAATCCCAACGAACGAACCACGGTGCGGGATTGGATGACCCGGCGCCCGGTCACGGTGCCGGAGGAGTGCCCCATACAGCGCGCGATCGGCCAGATGCGCGCCGCCGAGATCCGCCACCTGATCGTCGTCGAGGGAGACCGGGTCATCGGCATCGTCTCGAACCGCGACCTGCAGCGGCTCCTCGAAGACCCCACGCGGCCGCCGCGGCTCGACGACCCGATCCGCCGCATCATGACGGAGGATCCGGTGACCGTCGCCCCCGAGACGCCCGTGACGGAGGCGGCGCGGCTGCTCCTCGAGCGAAAGATCGGGGCCCTGCCGGTCCGCGAGGGTGACGAGGTCGTCGGGATCTTCACGACGTCCGACGCGCTGGAGGCGCTGCTCGCGGTCGCCGATCCCGCACGCAGGTGACCAGCTCACGCCACCCACCGATACGAGGCCTTGCCGGCGTTGGCGCAGGACGGTATGCTTCGACCGATTGGGCGAGTCGTAGTGCGGTAGGGCGACCATGCCGATCAACAGCTATCTGGCGTATCCGGTGAAAGGCCGGCGCGACGCGCTGGCGGGCACCCTTCGCGCGCTGGAGGGCTGCCAGGTCATCCCCGCCGTCAACCGCGATCTCCTCGTCGTCGTCACCGACACGCCGGACGAGGTCGCCGAGAAGGCCCTCCAGGGCGCCCTCGCCCGCATGGAGCTCCTCGAGGGCCTCGCGCTGGTTGCGGGTTACGACGGTGCCGATCCGGAGCCCGACCCGCCTCAGCAGGCAGGGTGATGACCCGGCGCGAGCTCCTGACATCGATGGCGGCCACGGCCGCGATGAGCGCGGCCGAGACCCTGTTCCCGGGCATCCTGTTCGCCGCCTCGGCCGGCCCGTCGCTTCCCGCCGACGGTGTCGCCTGGAGAAAGACGCCCTGCCGGTTCTGCGGAGTCGGCTGCGGTCTCCTGGTGGGGATCAGCAACGGCCGGGCGGTGGCGGTGAAGGGCGACCCCGCCAGCCCCGTCAACCGTGGCCTCTGCTGCATGAAGGGCTACCACTCGGTCCTGGCGCTCTACGGCAAGGATCGCCTCACCCGGGCCCTGGTCCGGAAGGACGGCAAGCTCGTGCCCGTTCCGATGAAGGAGGCCCTCGACCTCGTCGCCCAGAAGATGGCGGAGACGATCAAGGCCCACGGGAAGGACGCCGTGGCCATGTACGGGTCCGGACAGTGGACGATTCCCGACGGCTACGTCGCGTCGAAGTTCATGAAAGGCGCGCTCGGCACTAACAACCTCGAGGCCAACGCCCGGCTCTGCATGTCCAGCGCGGTCACGGGGTTCATGACGAGCTTCGGCCTCGACGAGCCCATGGGGTGCTACGACGACATCGACCACGCCGACACGTTCGTGCTGTGGGGGAACAACATGGCCGAGATGCACCCGGTCCTGTTCTCCCGCCTCCTCGAGCGGCGGCTGAAGAACTCCGAGGTCAAGATCATCGACTTGGCCACGCGCTGGACGCGGACGAGCATGGCGGCCGATCGGAGCCTCTTGTTCCTCCCCCAGACCGACCTCGCCATCGCGAATGCCATCTGTCACGAGATCATCCGGAACGACTGGGTGAATACGGCCTTCGTCCGGGATCACGTGTCCTTCCACGAGGGCAAGACCAGCATCGGCTACGGTCTCGAGGACAAGTTCGCCTTCCAGGACGAGCCGAAGACGGTCACGTTCGACCGGTACCGCGACCTGCTCGCCGACTACGCCCCCGAGAAGGTCGAGCACTTGTCGGGTGTGCCGGCGCGCGAGCTCCGCTACCTCGCCTCGCTCTATGCCGACCCCAAGCGAAAGGTGATGAGCTTCTGGTGCATGGGGTTCAACCAGCACACGCGCGGCACCTGGATCAACAACCTCGTGTACAACATCCACCTCCTCGTCGGAAAGATCGCCACCCCGGGCAACAGCCCGTTCTCGCTGACCGGCCAGCCCAGCGCGTGCGGCACCGTCCGCGAGGTCGGCACGCTGACCAACCGCCTGCCGCACGGCGAGGTGAGCGAGGAGAAGGACCGGAAGCTCGCCGCGGAGATCTGGGGCGTGCCGGTCGAGCGCATTCCTGCCCGGCCCACCTACCACACGGTGGAGATGTTCCGGGCCCTCGACCGTGGCGACATCAGGTTTCTCTGGGTCCAGGTCACCAACCCCATGGTGACCCTGCCCAAGCTCCGGCGCTACCGCGATGGCGCGCGGAAGGAAGACCGCTTCGTCGTGGTCTCCGATGTCTACCCGACGCCGACCACCGACGTGGCCGACGTGGTGCTGCCGGCGGCGATGTGGATCGAGCGCGAGGGCATGTTCGGCAACTCCGAGCGACGGACCCAGCACTTCGACAAGATGCTCGCGCCGCCCGGCGAGGCCATGAGCGATACCTGGCAGATCATCGAGGTGGCGCGGCGGATGGGCTTCGAGAAGCTGTTCCCCTGGACCGAGGCCACGCACATCGAGGAGATCTGGAAGGAGTACACGCGGTTTCAGGCGGGCCCGCAGCACGAGATGGCACCCTACGAGGAGCTCAAGCGGCGGCCGGGCGTCATGTGGCCCTTCGTGAACGGCCGGGAGACCAAGTGGCGGTACAACGGGCAATACGACCCGGCCGCCAAGGGCCCATTCGATTTCTACGGCAAGCCCGACCACCGCGCCTGGATCTGGTTCCGGCCATACGAACCGGCCGCCGAGAGCCCGGACGCGCAGTACCCGTTCTGGCTCAACACCGGCCGCGTCGTGGAGCACTGGCATACGGGCTCGATGACCCGCCGCATTCCTGTCCTCCATCAGGCCGTGCCCGCCGCATACGTCGAGCTGCATCCGAGCGACGCCCGCCGGCTCGGCATCAAGGACGGCGACCGCGTGCGGCTCGCGACTCGCCGGGGCACGCTGGTCCTGCCCGCCCAGATCGATGGGCGCGCCCGGCCCCCGGAGGGGCAGGTGTTCGTGCCGTTCTTCGACGAGTCGCTGCTGATCAACGAGCTGACCCTGGACGCCTTCTGCCCGATCTCCAAGCAGCCCGACTACAAGAAGTGTTCCGTCAGGGTGGAGCGGGCCTGAGGGCCACGGCGCGGCCAGGGGCTCCGTGAACCGGTCACGCTACTTCCTAATCGGGCTCGCCATCGTCCTGATGGCGGCCCTCGTCGTGATCGTGGGCCAGAGCTTCACCGCCGGCCAGCAGCCGGCGCGGGTGCCGCCGGGCGAGGGGGTCACGCCCACCCTGCCGTCGGAAGCCGGCATGTACTCGCGCGCCGCCCGGGCTCTGGACTACGCGGCCATGCCCCGTGAGCCCAACCGCAAGCGCACGCGCGCCGTCTACTATGCGCGCCGCGCCGAACCGGGAGCGCCGCCGGTCATCCCGCACGTCGTTGACAACGGGAAGGCTTCCGGCGAGGTTTGCCTCGCCTGCCATGGCGACGGAGGCTGGGTACCCCGGTTCGAAGCCTACACGCCCGTCACCCCGCATCCCGAGCTGGCTCCCTGCCAGTCCTGTCACGAGCCGCAGGGGACCTCGTCCGCCTCGACGCCGGCCGCGCTGCCCCCGCTTCGGCGCGCGGCCATGTCGGGGGCCCCGCCGCCGATCCCGCACAGCCTCGAGATGCGGGAGCGCTGCCGCGCCTGTCATGCGGGCCCGGGAGCGGTCGACGAGCTTCGCACGAGCCATCCGGAGCGAGTGTCGTGCCGGCAGTGCCACGCGCTCGGTGTACCGCCCGCCGAAGCGTTCGCGCGCCCCCCGGATGGAGGCGCCCGGTGAGGATCGCCGCGCTCATTGCCGTGACGCTCCTCCTGGCGGCGTGCGGCGAGGAGGCGAGCACGACGAAGGTGCTGCGGATCGCGGACCGCGCCTCGGCAGAGAACCCGAATGCGGGCCTCAGCTCCGAGCCATTCCTCGCGGACGCGGCCCGCGTCGAGGTCACGGGCCACGCCGATCGCCCGCGGTTCTTCGTGCTCGCCCGCACGCAGGCCATCGTGAAGTATCCCTGTACGAGCTGCCACACGGTGCCGCTCGAGCGGATGCGCGGCCCCGCCGGCTCGCCCAAACGCGCGCACTGGGACGTGACGCTGCAGCACGCGCCGGTGGCGGTGATGAGCTGCGGGACCTGCCACGCGCCGAACGCCCCCGATGCGCTGCGCACGCTTCGGGGCGCCCCAGTTGCCTTCGACCACAGCTATCAGGTGTGCGCCCAGTGCCATGCTCGCCAGGCGGACGACTGGGCGAGCGGCGCGCATGGCAAACGCGCCGGTGGCTGGGCGCCGCCGCGGGTGGTGCTGCCCTGCGCGCAGTGCCACAACCCGCATGACCCCCGGTGGGACACACGGTGGCCCGCGGTGGTCCGCAGACCACACTGACGCGAGGCGAACGATGAACACGCCGATCAAGCCTCCGCTTCCCATGATCCAGCCCGACACCTCCGACCGTCGTGGCGGGTGCGCGTGCGGCGCCGACAGCGGGCTCGAGCGGGTCACTCGGCTCGCCGCCACGCCCTCGTGCCCGGCCGGCCTGGAGCCGGGCGAGGACCAGAATCTCTCAGGGTTCCGCCAGCTCCTCGAGCGTGACGTCGACCGACGGACGGCGATCGGCACCATCGGGGCAGGACTCCTGGCGGGGCTCGGTCTCGTCCAGACCGGGTGCAACCCGCTGGCGCCGGCCGAGGCTCGAGAGCGGGCGGTCCTCGACTGGCAGGAGTACTTCCAGGGCAACTTCCGTCTGATGACGGACGAGGAGAAGACCGAGACCGTACGCCGCCTCGAGCGGCTCCACACGCTGCGCACCGGCCAGAAGATCGAGGTGAGCGCGACGGGGGCGCGGCCCGGCGTCCTCTACGGCTACGCCTTCAACATCTCGAAGTGCCGCGGGTACATGGACTGCATCCGCGGCTGCGTGCGGGAGAACAACCAGGACCGGCGCACCGGCATCCAGTACATCCGCATCCACGAGCACAAGAAGGGGCAGATGGACTTCGGCCAGGCCGAGGACGACTTCTTCCACGAGGTGCCCGCCGCCGGGCACTTCTACATCGGCACGCAGTGCTTCCACTGCCAGAACCCGCCCTGTGTGGACGTCTGCCCCGTCAAGGCCACGTGGATGGAGCCGGACGGTATCGTCGTGGTCGACTACAACTGGTGCATCGGCTGCCGCTACTGCATCGCAGCCTGCCCGTACGACGCGCGCCGCTTCAACTGGGGCGACCCCGTCGTCCCCGCTGACGAGGTGAATCCGACCCAGCACTACCTGGGCAACCGGCTCCGGAAGCGGGGCGTGGTCGAGAAGTGCACGTTCTGCATACAACGCACGCGCGAGGGTCGGAACCCGGCGTGTGTCGAGGCGTGCCCGACGGGGGCCCGAGTGTTCGGCAACCTCCTGGATCCCGACAGCGAGATTCGCTGGGTGCTCGCGAACAAGAAGGTCTTCCGCCTCAAGGAGGACCTCGGGACGGAACCGAAGTTCTGGTACTACATGGACTGATCCGGTGAGCCCACAGGCCGAAGGCCGTCCGATCAACTCCCGCGGAGCGAGGGTAGCGTAGTGAGCACGGTCGCGGCCCTCCCCCGCCGCTCGCCGCTCCGCAGCTTCTTCGCCGACGGCGTCCGCGAGGTCACGCGGGGGAGCGCCGCCTACCATCTCTGGATGGCCGCGCTCACGCTGGTGATGCTCTGCGGGGCCTATGCCTACGCGGTGCAGCTCCGCGGGGGCCTGGCCGTCACCGGGATGAACGACCACGTCAGCTGGGGCCTGTACATCTCCAGCTTCACCTTTCTGGTGGGGATGGCCGCCGCCGCCGTGATTCTCGTGATGCCGACCTACGTCCTCCAGGACCATGACTTCAAGAGTGCGGTGCTCTTCGGCGAGGGCCTCGCAGTCTCGGCGCTCGTCACCGCCATCGGCTTCGTGGTCGTGGACGTGGGCGGGCCGGAGCGTCTCTGGCATCTCATCCCGGGCATCGGCATCTTCAACTGGCCGCGCTCGATGCTGGCGTGGGACATCCTCGTGCTGAACGGCTACCTCGTGCTGAACCTGCTGGTCCCGTTTTACATCCTCTACAGCCACTACTGCGGGCGCGAGCCCGACCCGCGCTACTACGTCCCCGCCATGTTCCTGTCCATCCTGTGGGCGGTGAGCGTGCACCTGGTGACGGCGTTCCTCTACGCGGCGCTCCCGGCTCGGCCATACTGGCACTCGGCGCTGCTCGGACCCCGGTTCCTCGCGACCGCGTTCGCCGCGGGGCCAGCGCTCATGATCATCATCCTCGCACTGATCCGGCGCCACACCGCCTGCCCGGTGTCCGACTCCGCGATCCAGAAGCTCGCGCTGGTCGCGACGGTGGCCGCCCAGGTCTCCCTGGTGATGCTCGTGTCCGAGCTCTTCGTCGAGTTCTACCGCACGACCCACCACAGCGAGAGCGCCGTGTACCTGTACTTTGGGCTCGAGGGGCGGCGCGAACTCGTCCCGTGGAGCTGGACCTCGGTCGCGCTCGTCGTGACTGCCGCTACGATGTTGAGCGTGCACGCGGTGCGCCGCAGGCCACCCCTCCTCTATCTCGCCTGCGCGATGCTGTTCGTCGGCGTCCTGATCGAGAAGGGCATCGGCACGATCATCCCGGGATTCGTCCCCGAGCCCTGGGGCAAGATCCCGCGGTACACCCCGACCTGGGTGGAGATCACGGTGAGTGCGGGGCTGTGGGCCCTCGGCGCCTTCGTCTTCACCGTCCTCGCCAAGGCAGCCATCCCGATCGAGCTCAGCCACACGTCGAGGGCCGACACCGGCGGCCGTTAGCTCGTACCCACCGCACGCCGGGCAGATGCCGGGCTCGATTGGTTGAGCCCGGTCCGGCACGAGGACGTGGAGGCGTACCACGGGGACTCACCGCGAAACCTCGACGGTGAATTGTGGAGGGGCCCCGGAATGCGAGGGGGAATCAGCCGCGCACTTCGGGTGGGGCGCCGTCAGCCCGAATTGCGGATGCCCAACGACAGGCCGAGCGACGCCGCGTCCTGGCTACGCTAACGTTTGCGACGCCTTACACCACGGCGTTGGGCGTCGTCGGGGACGTGCAGCTCGCCCCCGACCCGCTGCCAGCTGCGGCCTCCGGCGGCGTTACGGCTTGAGGGTCCTCACGTGGGCGATGACGGCCTTCACGTCGCCCTCGCTCAGCTTCACCGGCTTCATCTTGCCGGCCCCGTCGTTGACGCTCTTGGCCAGATCGGCATCGCTCTTGGCCTGGACTTCCGGAGCGCCAAGATGACGGAGCTCCACTTTCAGCGACTTGGCGATCGCCGGCTTGCCCTCGCCCTTGTCACCGTGGCAGGTGGCGCACTTCTTGGCGTACACGGTCTTGCCATCGTCGGCCGCCCAGACAACCTCTGCGCTTCCCGCCACGAACGCCACTGCCATCACGCCTGTCACTGCCAGCCACGCTCTCATGGGTCTGTCTCCTTTCGCACGAGCCCGCCGGTCGGCCCGAGGAACGATCACTCTTACCCTCCCACGAGTGGAGCCCCTAACGCAAGGTCGCCGGTGCGGCGGGTGGGTTGTCCCTTCCGCTTAACCCATCCAGGTGTTCGGAGGACTGGCTGCGGCCGTTCGTCCTTGGCTCCGAAGGACACCCAGCGTGGACCAACGTGTTCCGTGTGGAGTTTCAGACGCAAGGCGGAGGAAGACCGAGGCGAACCGCACTGACCGGCCGACCGGCGACTTCAGCGTGGCGGGTACACCCCGCAGCCGGAAGGATCTTACGCCGCCTGGCGTGTGTAGCGATGATGGAGGCCGCCGACCATGGGCGTCTCGACGATCCTGCCTTGGTCGAGGCGCTCCGTCAGTCTCGGCTCCGGGGAGTCCTTCTCCAGTGAGAGGTGGGTCCGGACACGGTGGTTGGAGGCAAGGTAGTCTCGCAGCAGGCGACGCAGCTGGGCCTCCGGGGGAATCCCCCCGGAGGCCGTGGTCGCGAAGAGGGCCGGTGAGCGGAACGCCGTACCGTCGCGAGATGGACATCAGCTTTCCGGTTTGAGAAGATGGAAGCCGAGGCGGTGCTCGCCATGCGCCCATGAGAGGCGCGCGGGTGCGCGGGCCCGTGACGGCCGGGGCCAGAACGGAGCATGCGCGAACCGCCGGCCGGCCGGGCCTCTCGTGTTCCGATCGAGTGGTGCCAGCGTCCCCAGTGGTGCCGTCCTCCCGATACTCGATGACGAAGGTATCGCCGTTGGCCGCGCGCACCTCGACGGCTTGCGGCGGGCGGCCCAAATCGCGCCCGCCCGCATGGCGGCTGCGCAACACGAATTCCTGCGTGTTGCTGCCGGGCATGACGAAGGAATGGGCGTCCGCCCCCCGGATCGAGCAGGATCAGGTTTTCAGCGGCCGAGTCACCCGACCCGACGAGCAGGCAGGCCTGGTGCGCGCTGGAGGTGCCCGGCTCGCCGGCGAGCCGGGCACGCGGTCGCCCAAATCCCTTCACGCGTCATTCACCTGCCATCCCACGCGCGCGAAGGGCTCGCTCCCTCCTCCGCCAACCGTCAGTGGCCGCTCATGTTGGATGCCTCGCCGTGGAAGACCGCCGGGTTGGCCTCGCCCTCGGCGACGAGAAACCCGGCCAGTCCGCGCTCGAGCCGCGACAGCGAGTGGTCGACGAGGATGTAGCGGCCCGGCACCTCGAGCTTGAACTCGACGATCGCCGCCCCGCCGGCCGGCACCATCGTCGTCTGCACGTTCGTGGCCGGCGGCGACCCCATGGCGGCCTCCTTGTACACGCGGTCGAAGATCTCGCCGATCACGTGGAAGGACGACGTCGCGTTGGGTCCGCCGACCCCGAAGAAGATGCGCACGGTCTCGCCGACCTTGGCCTTCATCGGGTACTCGGTCGTGAGCGCGCCGACGGCGCCGTTGAAGACGAAGTACTCGGCCCGCTCGGCCAGGAGCTTGTCGACGCTGAACTCGTCGTGACCCCGCTGTCCGAAGGGGCGGTCGGTGTAGAGCTCCCCCTGCATCACGTAGTACTCGCGGTCGACCTTCGGCAGCCCGCCCGGCGGCTCCACCAGGATGAGCCCGTACATCCCGCTCGAGATGTGGTTGGCCACCATGGGCGTCGCGCAGTGGTAGACGTAGAGCCCAGGGTTGAGCGCCTTGAAGCGCAGGGTCTTGGTCTCGCCGGGGGGCGTCTGGGTCGCGACCGCACCCCCGCCCGGGCCCGTCGTGGCGTGGAAGTCCACCGAGTGGATCATCCGGCTGTCCTTGTGGTTCTTGAAGGTCAGCTCCACCGTGTCGCCGACCCGGACTCGCAGGAACGGCCCCGGCACCTTGCCGTTGAAGGTCCAGTAGGTGTACGTCGTCTCGTTCGCCAGCCGGCCGACGAGCTCCACGGCCTCGAGCTCGACCTGGAAGGTGCGCGGCGGGCCCGCCGCCAGCGGCCCCGGCAGGTCCACGGGATTGCGCGCGATGCTCACGGACGGCGGCAACGCGACCACCGGCCCCTTGCCGCTCCCGACGATGAGCTTGCCTTCCATTCCGGCCTGCCGGTGGCCGGGCAAGGAGCAGAAGTACGGGAATTCGCCGCTCTTGTCCGCCCGGAAGACCGTGACGCTGCTGGCGCCCTTCCGCGCGACCTTGTCGGTGCCGGCGCCGAACTCGGGGAAGATGACGTCGTGCTCGACGTTGTCGTTGTTGATCAGGGTGATCTGCACGACGTCGCCCTCCGCCACGCGCAGCGGCGGATTGACGACGCCTTCGATGGGGCTGCCCACGCCGACGAACGCCATCTTGCCGTCCGCCAGCTCCGTGCGGAGACGAAAGCGCACGGTCGGCGTGTACTCCGCGGCCGGGCTCTTCTTCGCCACCTTGGGCGTGCTGGCCGGCGCCTTGGGGGCTGGCGCCGCCGGCTTCGTCTGCGCCATGTGCCGGTGGCCCGAGCCACCCGGGCCCGCCGCTCCGCCGAGCCCATGGATCGCCGCCGTCACGACAAAGGCCAGTCCTGCAAGGACTACCAGGACTCGATCACCTCGTCTCATCGGTCTTTCCTCCTCGGTGCCAGTGTGAGCCCGTGAGTCCCTCGTCGGATACGACGCCGATCACATGTGCAGGGCGCAGCGACGGGCGGGCGCACGCCATCTGCTCGGCCCGGCTCTCGGTCCGCTCAACCAAGAAAGAGCTCCGCCAGGACCCTCGGTTCGGCCTCGTCCCGCAGTGTCTCGAACACATCCCCCTCGGTCAGGATGCCGACGACCCGACCGTCCTCCATGACGGGCAGGCTCCCGAGGCGACGCTCGAACATGAGCAACGCCGCGCGCTCGAGGTCCGCCTCCGGGCTGACCGTCACGACCGACCACGTCATGATGTCCCGCACGCGGGGCGCCGCGAGTCCACTGGCATTGGACGGGAGGTGCCGCGCCAGCATCGGCAGGAACGCGGCCTGCCGCACGTCTCGGTCCGTCAACACGCCGAGTAGCCGCTCCCTCTCGTCCGTGACCAGGAGATGGCGGACCTCGCGGACTCGCATGGTCTCCGCCGCCGCATGCATCGAGGCGTCGGGAAAGATCGTCACGAGCGCCCGACGCATGATGTCCCGCACCTTCATCGCCTGAGCTCCTTGCCGAGCCCGATCGGTCGCTGCCTCGCTCCGGAGTCGCATCCTCCAACCCTCAGCGATGGCCGGAGCCAAAGACCCTCGTGTGGGAGCTAAGCAAGCGCGGAGCCAAGTGGTCCGCGGCCACCACCGGGTACACGCACCATCGCAACCGGTCGAGGACTGGGGCGCAGCCGCCCCGACTGGGGCGGCCACGGGACAGGCCGCCCCCGAGGCGGGGTGGGATCACGACCGGCGAAGGTGCGGGCCACGAGGCGCAGGACAGGACAGCAGCGCCCCGAAAGAGGATGGCGTTCCACGCAACATCCTTCCGTAGTTGCATCCGTGCTCATTCGCGATACGGATCTGGCTCGCCAATCGAGCGGTACATGGCGTTGCGCAGAGCCATGGCGCGTGGGTCCGCGAGGTGGGTACCCATCCGGTTGAGGACGTACCCGTAGCCTATCCCGGCCGTTGGGTCGGCAAATCCAAATGAGCCTCCCGCGCCCGGCATTCCAAACGAGCTCGGATGACCGAAGGGATCCTTCGGACTGGGCTTTGCGAAACCGAGTGAGAATCGGACGTCCACCTTCAGGGCCTCGTCATGGAACCCATGCCGTGGCGCCACGGGCGGCGCCATGAGCTGTCGGAGTGTGTCCTCGCGCAACCCGAGCTCCTTTCCGCCCGTCGCAAAGACGCCATAGGCTCGGGCAATGGCGCGAGCCGTTCCTACACCCCCTCCGGCCGGGACTTCGAGATTCCGCGCGTAGACGCGCTCCTTGTCTGTGACCAACTCCGATCCCCGCAGCGCCCGGCGGACGCATGAGCGCGGATTGATCGTCGCGACAAAGAATGGGATCGGCAGTGTGAACATCGCCCAGACAGGATTGGCTGGCTCGAGGGTAGCCAGTCTCGTATTGGGAATCTCTTCGGGCAGCCGAATGTAGAAATCGAGTCCGAGGGGAGCGGCAAGCTCATCCTGAAAGTACCGCCCCAAGCTTCGGCGTTCGGGATCGACTCGGCGCAGAAGCTCGCTTTCATAGTACCCGAGGGTGATGGCGTGGTAGGCCTGCCGAGATCCCGGCTCCCACGCCGGCCTCTGCCGGGCCAGGACGGCCGCCAGCCGGTCGAGATCCGCGACGATGTGCTTGTCCCCCGTCTCATCGAAGGCAAACAGCCCGGCCTGGTGCGCCAGCAGTTGCCGGACGGTGATCTCGTCCTTGCCTTGCTGGGCAAACTCCGGCCAGTACTTCGAGATGCGCTCGTCGTAGTCGAACAAGCCTCTCGAATGGGCAAGCGCCAGAGCCAAACCGGACAAACCCTTTGTGGTCGAGTGGACACACACCATCGTGTCTTCTTCCCAGGGTTCTCCGGTGAGCTTGTTCCGAACGCCGCCCCACAGATCGACGACGTTCTCGCCACGGTAGTAGACGCAGCAGGCGGCCCCGAGTTCATTGCGGCGAGCAAAGTTCTCGACGAACGCTTCCCGCACGGCCTCGAACCCTGGCTTCACGTGGCCCGATATTGCGACGTTCACCCGCTTCATTCCGGCGCTCTCACTTGGGTGAGCTGCAACGGCCCTGCCAGTCAGACCCCCCCTCAGCTCGTTCGCTCGGTTCAACGTCGGCCTTGCCTTCTCACGAGCCCACATCCCGCGGAGCGCATGCTCAGGCCACGGGTGTCCCAGCGCCGCCCCAGGCGGGGCGCGTGGTCCCCAGGTCCACTGTCGCCACCGCCTGGACTCAAAGCCGGTCAGGCGTTCCGCCCCAGGTATCGCGGTGTGAGGGTCGGCCGGCGAAGGCCCCAAGACGCGTGCCTTGCCATCCGGCCAGGAGGGGCAAACCCAAGGCCGGCATCACCGTTGCACGAGACCTGGCAAAGAGCTCACGAGGTGTCTGGATGACGGCCGAGGCGGCGCGGCCGAGGCCGGGCATGAGGGATCTATGACGACCATCCATCGAATCCTGTACGCGACGGACCTGTCCTCGACCTCGGAGCCGGCCTGGGACGAGGCGCGTCGGCTCGGGCGGTTATTCAAGGCGGAGATTCTGCTCCTGCACGTGGTGTCGCCACCCCTGGTCTTCCCGGTCGAGGGCTACTTCCCGCCCGAGGCATACGAGAACCTTCTTCGAAACGAGCGCCGGGACGCGGAGAAAAGCTTCGATCGGCTGCTCGGCAGTGTGGAGGGCTCGGGCCTCACGATTCGAATCCGCCTCGAAGAGGGGGCGCCGGCCGCACGCATCCTCGAGGTCGCGAAGCAGGAGGCAGCCGACCTGCTCGTCGTCGGAACCCACAGCCGCACGGGGCTCCCGCGGGCCATTCTCGGGAGCATCGCCGACCGGATGGTCCGCCAAGCGACGTGCCCGGTCCTGACGGTCCGGCCCATACCGGAGCGTGTCCCTCGCCACGAGCTCCGCCGGATCTGCTACGCCACGGACTTCTCCCCGACCGCCCGCGCCGCGTGGCCGTGGGTGGTCGCCATCGCCACTGCCGCGGGGGCCGAGGTCGACCTGGTTCACGTGACGTTCGAACCGGTCGCCGACCGTCACTTGCCAGCGGACGCGATCGGGCGCATGGCCCAGCTCCTGCGGGAGCAGGGGCAGGTCGAAGTCGAACGGTTCCTCGAGCGGTCGATGCTGCCGCGTGAGCGCATCCACGTGCGCCTCTCCGCGGGGGCTCCGGGGGAGCAGATCGTCCACCAGGCCCAGGCCGCCGACCTCATCGTCATGGGCACCCACGGGTGGTCGGGCGTCGTCCGCTGGATGCTCGGTTCGGTCGCGCACTACGTGATCCAGACAGCTCCCTGCCCCGTGCTCACGATCGCGCCGGCCAGTCTCTCGGCGCAGGCGCGTCCGGGTGCGGAGTCGCAAGGAGCCGGGCGGTGAAGCCCCTGCCCCACCACTACACGGTTCGGCTCGCCGGGAGCCCGAGCGGCTACGTCATCGTCACGGCCGACGGGCCCCCCGAGCTCCGCTCGGCGCCGCCCCTCGACTTCGACGGCCCCGGCGACGCCTGGAGCCCCGAGCACCTATTGCTGGCGGCGGTCGAGACGTGCTTCCTGTTCACCCTGCGCGCCGTGGCGCGGGCTTCGCGGATCGAGTTCACGACATGCGAGGTGACCGCCGAAGGAACCGTCGACCGCACGGACGGCGTGATCCGCTTCACGGAGATCATCCTCCGGCCTCGGCTCCAGCTCGCGGCCGGCGCGGACCCCGACCGGGCGGTGCGCGCCTTGGAAAAGGCGGAGCAGGCATGCCTCATCTCCGCCTCCCTCGCGACACCGATCCGGTTCGAGCCCGAACTGAGCTAGCCCGGCGCCTCTCCGTGGATGGGTGGCTCCGAGGAGCCGCGCACACCGATACCGGTCAAGAACGATGGTGAGGCTCGACAACGCGGTGGCGGTCGTCACAGGAGCGTCGAGCGGCATTGGTGAGGCGGTGGCCCGCGCGCTTGCGGCGAGGGGCTCCCATGTCCTCCTGCTGGCCCGGAACAAGAACCGGCTCGATGCGATTGCGACCGACTTGCGTTCGAGGCAGAGCCGTGTGGATGTCTACGCGGTTGACCTTGCCAACCCCGATGCCGTCGCGACAACAGCCAGAGCCATCATCTCCACCTTCGGCCCCGCCCACATTCTCGTGAACAACGCGGGCGTCGGACGCTAGCTCCCGATTCTCGACACTTCGCCGCACGAAGCCGCCCAGATGGTGGCGGTGCCCTACCTCGCCGCGTTCAATCTGACGCGCGAGCTTCTCGGCGCCATGCGGGAGCGCGGCACCGGCCACATCGTGAACGTCACATCGGTGGCCTCTCGCCTCGTCTGGTCCAACGCCGCGGCCTACATCGCGAGCCGATGGGCGATGGAAGGCTTCACGCGCGCGCTGCGCGCCGAGCTCTGGGGCCCCGGCATC
Source organism: uncultured Candidatus Rokubacteria bacterium (assembly GCA_963812945.1). Classification (GTDB taxonomy): domain Bacteria; phylum Methylomirabilota; class Methylomirabilia; order Rokubacteriales; family DASRDR01; genus DASRDR01. The sequence goes on from CAWEXD010000010.1 coordinate 60,764, forward strand.
GGAGTGACCCTGGCAATGTTCGGGACGGTGGACAGCCCGTACTGGGAACACAATCCGGGGAGCCGTGACCGGCTACCCAAGCCGGCGCGGCGAATCCACGCCCTGACGCCGCAGGAGGCTGCCTCGGCGGTGGTGGCGGCCATCGAGCGGGGCCGGCGCCTCGTCGTGAGACCGCGTGTCTACCGGGGGCTATTCCTCCTCAACGCCCTGTTCCCCGCGCTGACCCAGGCGGCGATGCGTCCTCGCGCCTAAGGCCCTCGGCCTCCCAACGCGTCACGGCTCGGCGCTGGTAGCGACCGCGCCCCCCCGGGGGCGCGCCAGGCGCCCAGCCACATCGTCGGCGCCCGCCGCCGCCGTGTCACTCCAGGATCGTGAGAAGCCCCATCACCCCCATGCCCAGCGAGATGAGGCCGACCTGCACGAGCAGGCCGCGACCCGTCCGGTCGTGCTGGAGCTCCGGGATCAGGTTCGCGGCCGCGATGTACACGAAGCCACCCGCCGTCACCGGGATCAGCGCCGTCGTGACCGCCGCTCCGGCCACCGCGCCCAGCAGCAGGACGGTGATGCTGCCCAGAATGGCGGCGCTCGCCGAGGCGAGGTTGAGGAGCACGGCCCGGCGGGCGCTCAGACCGCTGTGAACCAGGATGCCGAAGTCTCCGAGCTCCTGCGGGATCTCGTGGAAGAGCACGGCGATGGTCGTGCCCACGCCCAGAGCCGGGCTCACGAGATAGCTCGCCGCGATCAGGACGCCGTCGATGAAGTTGTGAATCGCGTCGCCAAACACGTTGATCGCCGCCAGCTCCGGGCGCGCGCCCACCTCGGGGTGGTGGTGCCGGTGAAGTGGACCATGCTCATGGCGCAGCAGCTTCTCGACCACGAAGAAGAGCAACATCCCGCCGAGAATGAGAAGCGACGGCCGCAGCGTGAAGGCGTCCTGCTCGAATGCCTGCGGGATCAGGTGAATGAACGCGTCGCCGAGCAAGGCCCCCACGGCAAAGCTCACGAGAAAAGCGGCCAAGCGACGCGTTCGCACTTCGTTCAGCGACAGGGTCACGAGCCCCGCGAGGGAGACGAGACTCACCACCGCAACGCTACCCAGGCTCAGAAGCCAGCTCGTCATGCGTGTCCTCGGTAGAACCACGTCTTGGCCAGCTCGGCCGCCCCGATGTACAGACCCGTGATCCCGATCAGCGTCAGGAGCAACGTGCCCGGCAGCGCCGTGAAGCCGAGCACTTCGACGAACGGCAGAAAGGGGATCGCGAACGTCACGGCGATGATCGCGGCCGTCGACGTCCAGAGCAGCGTCCCCGGCCGGCTCCGGAAGAACGGGCGCCGCGTGCGCACGACGAGCGCGATGACGAGCTCCGTGAGCAGGGACTCGACGAACCACCCGCTGCGAAAGAGCTGCGGCGTCGCGTCGAACAGCCGCAGGAGCGCGCCGAACGTCATGAAGTCGAAGAGGGAGCTGAGCACGCCGAACACGACCATGAACCGGCCGATGAAGCGCATGTCCCAGCGCCGGGGGCGCTCGACGAGCTCCGGATCCACGCTGTCGTCCGCGAGCCCGACTGCCGGCACGTCGGACAGGAAGTTGTTGAGGAGGATCTGCCCAGCCAGCAGCGGCAGGAACGGCAGGAACAGCGACGCCACCGCCATGCTGACCATGTTCCCGAGGTTCGCGCTCGTCGTCGTCAGGACGTACTTCAGCGTGTTGGCGAAGGTCTTTCTCCCCTCCTGGATCCCGCGGCGGATCACTCCGAGGTGACGCTCGAGCAGGACGAAGTCCGCCGCTTCCTTCGCCACGTCCACGGCCTGATCCACGGACAGGCTGGTGTCCGCCGCGTGCATCGCGGGCGCGTCGTTCACTCCGTCCCCCAGGAATCCGACCACGCGGCCCATCTTCTTGAGCGAGAGGATGATCCGCTCCTTCTGATTCGGATCCACCTCGACGAAGAGGTCCGTGCGCTCGGCGGCGCTCCATAGGGCCTCATCGTGCAGCTCGTCGAGGTCCCTTCCCGTGAGAATCCGGTCCGTGCGCATTCCCACCGCCGTCGCCACGTGCTTGGCGACGAGCTTGCTGTCCCCCGTGATCAGCTTGACTGAGACCCCCAGCTTCGCGAGGTCCGTCAGCGCTTCGGCGACGCCCTCCTTCGGTCGATCCAGGAACGTGAGGAACCCCACGAAGTCGAGATCCCGCTCGTCATCGCGGCCGTAGGAGGGCTTGTCGTCCAGCACGCGCGAGGCGACCGCGAGGACACGGATGCCCTGGGCGCCCCACGCGAGATACCGGTTCCTCAGGACGGTCTGCCCGGCGGCATCCAGCGGCCGGCCGTCCGCGGACCGCGCGCACGCTTCCAGAACGTGCTCGAACGCGCCCTTGGTCACGAGGGTGACACCCGTGTGGCCTCGGATGACGACACTCAATCGCTTGCGGACGAAATCGTAAGGAACCTCGCCGAGCTTCTCCACGCCCCTCAGGTCCGCCTCGTGAGCGCGCAGGATGGCGTCGTCGAGCGGGTTGGCCAGGCCGGTCTGGAGCGCGGCATTGCGGCTCGCGAGCTCCAGGACGCCGGGCGACCGCTCTCCCTGCTCGTCATAGGCCCCCTCCAGCTGGACCACGCCCTCGGTCAGGGTGCCCGTCTTGTCGGTGCACAGGACGTCCATGCTCCCGAGGTTCTCGATGGCGTTGAGTCGCTTGACCAGCACCCCGTGGCGCGCCATGAGCTGCGCGCCGCGCGCCAGGTTGACGGAGAGAATGGCCGGAAGGAGCTCCGGGCTCAGCCCCACGGCCAGCGCGATGGAGAACAGCAACGTCTCGATCGGCGGGCGGCCGAGGAACATGTTCGCCGCGAACACCACGAGCACCATGACGAGCATGGCGCTGGTGAGGAGATAGCCGAACCGACGGATCCCGCGGTCGAACTCCGTCTCCGGTGGCCGGAGGGTCAGCCGGTGGGCGATCGTGCCGAACTGGGTCGCCGGACCGGTCGCGACGACGAGACAGCGCGCGGTGCCGCTTCGCACGTTCGTGCCGAGGAAGACACAGTTCGAACGCTCGGTGAGGACCGACGCGCGGGCGACGACCCCCGGCGTCTTCTCGACGGGGAAGCTCTCGCCCGTCAGCACCGACTCGTTCACGAAGCAGTCCGTCGCCTCCAGAACGATGGCATCGGCGGGAAGCAAGCTTCCCGCGGCCACCACCACCACGTCTCCCGGCACCACCTCGCGCAGCGGGATCGTCACCGGCCGTGCGTCCCGAAGGACGGACGCGACCGCCTGCACGCGGGCTCTCAGCTTGTCGGCCGCAACCTGCGCGCGGTATTCCCGCGAGTACCCGATGCCGACACTCGCGACGAGGATCGCGAACACGATGGCGGCGTCGATCCATTCACCCGTGAGCACCGAGGCCGCGGCGGCGAAGACCAGGAGCAGCAGCAGGGGGCTCCGGAGCTGGTTCCACAGGACGCGCGCCCTGGACAGCTGGCCCTGCTCCCGGAGCTCGTTGGGCCCATACTGGACCAGCCGGCGTGCCGCTTCCGCCGAGGACAGGCCCGCGGGCGCCGAGTGGAGACGCCGCGCCACCTCCGCCGGATCCAGCGTCCAGTAGGCGTCTGGCGTGTCCGGCTGGGCTCGCGCGCCGGCGGGCTGGGCCCGAGCCGCCTCGCTAGACGACACGGCCTCGCATCGCCGGCTCCGACTGCTCCGGCCCGGCCTCGGCGCCCCGCTCCTCCTCACCCGGCGCGTCGGATGTCACCCCGAGCAGCCTCCCGGCGGAGCGCGCCCGGTGATGCGCCTTGGCCAGTTCCCGAATGCGGCCGTCCTCGATCAGGAGGATGCGGTCGGCCACGTGGGCGAGCCGGTCGTCGTGGGTGATCATGACGAACGCGACGTCATGCTCCCGGCTCATCTCCCGCATGAGGGCGAAGACCTCTTCGCCGGCGCGGCTGTCGAGGTTCCCGGTCGGCTCGTCGGCTAGGATGATTTTCGGCTCGTTTGCAAGCGCTCGCACGATCGCACAGCGCTGGTTCTGGCCACCGCTCATCTCGCCGGGCCGCTTGTGCAGCTGACCCTCCAGCCCCACCCGGCCCAGGAGTCCCACGACGCGCGCGTGCCGCGCGTCGGTGACGCCCCCGTGCCGGATGACGATGGGCATCAGAGCGTTCTCCAGGCAGCTGAACTCATCGAGCAGGTAATGATACTGGAACACGAAGCCGATCTCGTCGCTCCGGAAGTCGGCCAGCCCATCCTCGTCGAGCGTGGCGAGGTCCACGCCGTTGATGACGACGGTGCCGCCCGTCGGCGTGTCGAGGGCGCCCAGGAGGTTGAGGAGCGTGGTCTTCCCGCTCCCCGATTGCCCGATGATCGCGACGAACTCACCGGCCCGGATCGTGAGGTCGACACCGTGCAGCACCGGAACCGGTACCTTGCCGAGGTAAGTCTTCCGCAAGTCGCGTGTCTCGATCACGGCCGGACCTGGCCCCCCGCCCTCGCCCGCGCCGCGGCCAAACGAAAGTCCGGCCCGATCGCCTCCGGGGCTCATCGCATCACGTCGACCGGGTTCAACCGCGCGGCACGTCGGGAGGGCAGGTAGGCCGCCAGCACGGTCGCGACGATCGCCGCGCCCACCGCCAGGCCGATGTACGACGGCAGGATCGCCACCGGAAAGAACTGCTCCGGCGGCTGACCCGGCCGGTACGCGGGTTGCTCGATCCGCCCGAGGACGTAGACGATCAGCGTGCCGATCGTCGCCCCCACGGCGCTCCCCACGAGGGCGATCCCGAGGCCCTCGAGGATGAAGATCCGGAGGATCTGGCGGCGCCGGGCTCCGATCGCCTTCAGGATGCCGATCTGCCTGGACTTCTGCAGAACCGAGACGATCAGCACCGACGCGATGGCGAACGCCGAGGCGACCAGGCTGAACGCCGAGATGAGATACGCGGTCGCGCTCTGCATCCGGAGGCGATCCAGGAAAACCGGAAACTCGCGCGACCACGACCTTGCCTCGTACGGCACCAGGGCCATGATTTGGTCCGCGACCTGGTCCGCGCCGTAGATGTCACGCAGTTTCACGAACACGATGTTCACCGCGGTTCCCAGCCCGAAGAGGCTCTGGGCCGTCCGCAGGGTCACGTAAGCATCGCCGCGCCCTTGTCCGCGGCTATAGATCCCTGCGACCGTGAACGCGTCGAAGGCGCCCGTGTTCGACGTCAGGCGGATGCGCTCGCCCACCACCAGGTTCAGGTCCTTCGCCAGCTCGGTGTCTACGACGATCTCGTCGCTGGCGAGGCCCCGGTACCGGCCCCCCACCATGTACTTCGAGATGGGGGAAACTTCCTCCTGGAGCGTCGGATCCGCCCCAACCACCCCGACCCCGACCGCGTGGCCGCCCTTGGAGACGAATCCCTGCTGACGGACCACCGGATTGACGAGCACCACGCCCGGCAGGGTCCGGATCGTCTCGGCGACCCTTGGCCAGTCGTCGATGTCCTTTTGCTGGGGAGTCAACTGTTCGAGGCGACTCGAGCTCGGTCCCGGCGGCGCACCCGGAACCTCCGCCAGCGGCATCGGCTTCGGGTCCGCGACGCGAACGGTCACGTGCGGGATGGCCTCGGTCAGGAGGTCGGTGAGCTTCTGCCGCAGCCCGAAGATCAGCCCCGTGACGAAGATCACGATGATCACCGCCGCGGCGACCGCGCTCATGGTCAGCCACGTCTGACCGCCTCCGGATCGGAGGTGGCGGACGGCCACCTGGATCTCGAAGCCCACTCCCCGCCGGCGTGCCGGAGACGGTCCCGAGCTCACGGCTCCCCCCGCCCAGACGACGACCGGATCCTGAGGCGGTCTCCGGCCCGGATCGAGGCCGGGAGCGTGATCACGCGATCGTCGGCGTCGAGCCCGGACACCACCGGGACACCGTCCTTCGTCGGTGGCCGCGTCTGGACGGCCTTCTCCACGGCGCGACCGTCCTGCACGACCAGGACGACGATCCGGTCCCCGACGCGACGGAGTGCTGTTGCCGGCACCAAAAGCCGTTGGGCGGTCGGATTGGTCACGACGTTGACGTTGACCGTCTGGCCGGGGCGGAGCCAGGCAGGCGGCTGGATCGGAGCGACCGTCACCGTCACGGTCCCGCGTGTCTGGTCGACCGCCGGCGCGATCTCCCGGACGGATCCGGCGAAGGTGGAGCCGGGAAACGTGCTGGAGGACACGACGGCGGCCTGCCCCGGCGCCAGATCCGCGAGATTGGTCTCGTCGACCTCCACCCGGATCTCCATCTCGGTGCTGACCAGCTGCAGCACTCCCTGCGACCCGACGGTCTGGCCCACCTCGGCGTTGATCGCGGTGACGACGCCCCCGAAGGGCGCGACCACGACGGCTTCCTGCGCCTGACGGCGAGCCACGGCGAGGGCTCGCTCGGCCTCCCGGACACGCTGCCGGGCGATCGCGATGTCTTCGGGACGGGCGCCGACCTCCAGGGTCCGCCGATGCGCCTCCTGCACCACGACGTTGGCCTCGGCGGCGGCCACGCCGCCGCGAAACGCGCGCACTACCGTCCCTGCAACGGCCACCGCCTGCCGCTGGGCGGCCACCTGCTGATCGACCACTCGGGATCGGGTGACCGCCTCCTCATGCTCGGCCCGGGCGATCAACCCTCGCTCGAGCAACCGCTCCGCTCGCTCCAGCTGACGAGCCGCCAGGTCCCGCTCCGCCTGGTGCTGGGCGAGCTGGGCCTCCGCCTGGACGACCGACTGCTCGGCCTGGGCCAGCGACGACCGCTGCTGGGCGAGTTGGGCGCGGGCCTGCTGGACCTGCGCGGCCGCCGCCTCCAGCTCTGAGGGCAACGCGCCGCGTGACACCTGGACAAGCGTGGCCTGGGCCGTGGTCAGCGCGGCCTCCGCCTGCGCCGCCCGCGCCTCGGCCACGTCGTTCTTCAGGATGGCGAGCCGCTGTCCCGCCGAGACGCGGTCACCCTCGCGCACGAACAGCCGCTCGACGACCCCGGCCGCCTGCGCGCCCGCCAGGGTCTCGGTCACGCCTCGGACCCGGCCGCTGCTGGCGATCGATTCGTTGATGCTCGCGCGCACCGGCCGGGCCACGGACACTTCCTTGGCTCGCTGCCACGACCAGACCCCGAGTCCCGCGGCCAGGACTCCCAGCAGCAGGGTCATTGGCACGATCCAGCGACGACGGACCCGGGACTCCCTCCTCTCCATCGAGGCCTCGAGGGTGCAATGGCGCTGCCAGCCGGTAACCCTGCGTCCCTGCAACGGAGATCGCCTCCCTCGCCATGGCTGCCAGGGGTCAGGACGACCTCACCCGGGGCGGGGCCGCCCCATCCTGGGTCGATCGCCGGCAGGACGGGCATCCCGCTAGACTAGGCGGGCTCGCGTCCCAGATCCTCCTCGACATCCTCCTGCGATCGCCGACACTGATCGCACCGGCTTCGGAGCGACAGGCTCCCGTCCTCATCGTCGGGACCTCCGCTCTCGGCATGGAGCAGCCCGCCGCACACGCACGCCTCGGGATACTCCTGGATGCACCCGGGGCATCGCGTGTTTCCGACGTGGTGGACGGCTTCCTCGTCGACCGGAACAAGCTGCATGGTTACTCCTCCGTGGTCATGGCTCGCGGCGTCGCGCCGTCATCCATCGCTCCGCCCGATCAGCTTCCCCGGAAGCAGAGACGAGCACGCCATCACGTGCGTGATCGCGTTGCGATCGTACTCGTCGTTCGAGCGGTAGGTGGCGAAGTAGCGCTGCAGCGCACGCACCCGGTCGGGATGGGCGCCGACCGCCTGGAGTCCGACCGACACCCCGTGATTCGTGAACGCGAACTTCACGTCGCGCAGGCCGGGCTCGCGACAGAAGTACCCGGGCGGATCGACCCACATCCGGTCGAGGGTCGCGAGCGAACGCTCGCGCAAGACCCGCGCCCAGGTCGCGCCGGGAAAGAAGTGGGACATCCACAGGATCATCCCCAGACCGAGGTCCTGGGTGACCTCGAGATCCCGGTACAGTCGCTGAACCAGCCCCTGCATGTCCCGGATCTCCGCGGCGAGCTCGTCTTCGTCCAGCAGCCGGTAGACGACGTAGCCATGGAACGGATCGAGCGCTCCGAGGCCGAATCCAGGATAGGAGCCACTCAGGTCCTCGCGCATCTTCCAGATCACGCCGACGCCGGGCTGGACGAAGCGGGAATGGATCTGGCGGACCAACCCGACGGCCTGCGGGCGATACGCGGGGCGCTGCTCCGCGAGCACGTGGAGCGCGAACAGCCACATCGCAAGGTAGTGGAAGTACTGCCCATCGCGGTCGGGAGCCTCGCCGATGCGGATGCCGCGCGGTCGGCCAAGCACCCGCGCGACGTCCGCCACCACCCACTCCGCCGCGTCCACGTACCGGTCGTCCCGCAACTCCTCGGCGAGCGACACGAGCAGCACCACGCCGAAGGCATCGGTCCAGAGGTAGCGGGGCCCGTTCGGCCAGATCCGCTCGCTGCGCATCCACTCGAGCATGCGCAGCGTCTCTTCGATCTCGCGCGACACGGCTCGCGAGCTCGGTTCCACGCGGCCCTAGGCCGGCCCGGGACTGAACGGATGGAGCGCCGGCAGCGTCTGCGTTTCCGCCGCCAAGATGGGCCGGACCGCCTGCGTCTCATCGAACCAGATGTATTCATCGAACTGGTAGGGCAGCGAGGCGTGGAAGTAGTGGCTCTGGAGCTCGGTCTCCGGCCGGTAGACGACGCCCACGGCGCGCTCGAGCCGCGATGGCGCCAGCTCGGCGCGCACTTCCTCGCGTCTGGGATCGCGGAGATGTAGCCGGAAGGCCCTGACGCCCGACTCGTGGCACAGCCGCTCGTAGCTCTCGGGGTGCGCCGGGCGGAGGGTCATCACCCGCATCGGCCGGTCCCAGTCGTGCGCGGCGGCAACCGTTCCATGGTCAGTGCCGAAGCCGACGAGGGAAGCCGCGTCGCCGAATCGCTGCCGGCACAGCTGTCCCAGGTTCAGCTCGCCGCGCGCGCTCATCTCGGTCGCCCGCGCGTCGCCCAGGTGCGAGTTGTGCGCCCACACGACGGCCTTCGACGCCGGCCCGTGGAACGCGAGCAGCCGCTCGAGCGTCTCGAACATGTGCCGGTCACGCTGGTTCCAGGACTCGCTGGCTCCGTAGTACATCGCGCGGTAGTAGCGCTCGGCGTCGGCGACGAGGCGGGCATTCTGCACCGCGTCGAGGAACCGCTCGCCGTCCCGCTCGGCATACTCGAGCTCCCGGCTCAGCATGTCGCGCAACATCGCCACCGCCTCCTTCTCGCAGACGCGATAGCGTCCACTGATGGCGGCGCGCCCATAGGCCTGTGGATCGGCCTGCCAGGGCGTCAGGCAGGAGTACCGTTCGCGCGCGAGGCGCGCCGCCGGCGGGTCCACCCGCTCCAGGTACTCGAGGACCGAGCGAATCGACGTGAACAGGCTGTAGAGGTCGAGACCGTAGAAGCTGGCCTGCCGCGCGGGCTCGCGGACCTCGGCGTTGAAGACCCGCAGCCACTCGACGAACCCCCAGGTCTCGTGGTTGCGCCACATCCACGTCGGGAAGCGCGCGAAGGCCGACTCCTCGGGACGGTGTCCGTCCGGAAGGGCCTGGACGTAGCGATTGACGCGGCGCGCGTCGGGCCAGTCGGCCTCGACCGCGACGATCCCGAACCCGCCCGTGCGGATGAGCTCCTGGGTGATTCGGCCGCGCATCCGGTAGAACTCGGACGTGCCGTGCGTCGCCTCACCGATCAGCACCACCCGCGAGCGGGCCAGACGCTCGAGCAACGCGCCGAGATCCTGACCCTCGATCGACTCGAGCGGCTCGGCGACCTCCCGCACGAGGCGGACCAGGGTGTCCGGACGGCTCAAGGGCTGCGCGGGACGCCCGTTCCACTCGCTGGGCTCCGCCATCCAACCCTGAGCCCCGATCAGCGGCACGAACCGCACGTCACCGAGCTCCTCCTCGCGGAAACGGCCATCGGCCCCCCGCGTCACCCGCACCAGGCGCTGGACGGTGCGGCCTTCGCCGACAGGGATCACGAGGCGACCGCCCGGCGCCAGCTGGTCCAGGAGCGCCTCGGGCACCTTCGGGCCTCCTGCTGCGACGATGATCGCGTCGTACGGCGCGTGTTCGGGCCAGCCGAGCGTGCCGTCCCCGTGGAGCACCGACACGTTCCCGAATCCGAGACGGGCGAGGCGCTCGGCCGCGACGCGTGTCAGCTCCTCGTGGCGCTCGACGGTGTAGACCTCACGCGCGATCCGGCCGAGAATCGCCGCCGCGTAGCCCGACCCCGTCCCCACCTCCAGCACACGATCACCGGGTCGGAGGGCGGCCGCCGCCGTCATCAGCGCAACGATGTAGGGCTGCGAGATGGTTTGCCCGCGCTCGATCGGCAGGGGCGTGTCCGCGTGCGCGAACTCCTCGAGCTCGGGGGGGAGAAACGCCTCGCGCGGGACACTCCGCATCGCCGCGAGCACGGCCGGATCCCGGACACCCCGGGCCGCGATGTGCGTGCGGACCATCTTCTCTCGCGCATCTGTCAGATCAAGCATCTCGACACCCCTTACTCGGGCGAGCCCCCTCGGCCAGAACTCAAACGCCGGTCACGCGAACCCTCGGGGACGGAGGAGCACCGCATTCTTGATCGCGCGGCATGGGGACCGAATCTCATTCCTCGGCGACGAGATCCTGGATCCCCCGCAGCACGTCGATGTAGCTGACGATTCCCATCACGTCGCGCGTGTCACCGCGGACCACGGGGATGGCGCCCACCTTGTGCTCGAGCATGAGCTCGATGACGTCGTCCAGATCGTCCTCCATCTCGACGAAGATCACGTCGGAGCTCATGACGGTGACGACCGGGGTGGCGAGCGCCCGCCGCAGAGCATCGGCGCCATCCGTCGTCAGCGCCCGCGCCACGTCGAGCGATGCGAGGTCGCGATCGCTCACCATGCCGGTCAGGACGCCCGCGTGGACGACCGGCACGTGGCGGATGACCGCCTCGCGCATGAGATCCCACACCTCCGCGAGCGTTGCGTCCGGGGTCACGGTGATCGGGTTCGGTGTCATCACGTCACGCGCCTTCATGGAATCCTCCTTCTTCTGCCCCTACCCCGACGCCGTCATCACCTGCGGATAGAGCCGCTCGACGTCTTCGCGACGGCAGAGCGCGGTTCCGGGGTTCATCACGGCCCCGGCGCCGGCGGCCACGCCGAAGCGGACGGCCTCGCCGAGCGGACGGCCTCCGGCGAGGGAGAGCACGATGCCCCCCACCATGCTGTCGCCCGCCCCCACGCTGCTCTTGATACGGACGGCCGGGGATGCCAGCCGCTCCCGCTCCGAGGCGGTCACCCAGAGGGCTCCGCCTGCCCCGAGGGAGAGGACCAGGATCTCGCACCAGCCGCGCTTGACGACCATGGCCGCGAGGCTCGCGAGATGGGACTCGTCGCCCTCGGGCTCGCCCATCAGGACCTGGAACTCCCGAAGGCTCGGTTTCAGGAGGTAGACGCCCTCCTCGACGGCGCGGGCCAGCGGCGCGCCGGACGTGTCCAGGACGACCCGGCTTCCAACCTGCCGGCCCACCGCAGCCAGGCGCGCATAGAAGTCGACCGGCACCCCGGGCGGCAAGCTGCCGCTCGCCACCAGGTAGTCCGGCGAGGGCCGCAGCTCGCGCACCCATTCGAGGAAGGTCGGCCACTCGTGGTCACCCAGGGCCGCGCCGGGCATGCAGAACCGGAACTGGCGGCCGCTCACCTCCTCCACCACGTTGAGGTTCTCGCGCGTCCAGCCGTTGACGGGCATCGCCACGTAACGCACACCCTCGGCATCGAGCAGCCGCTTGAGCAGCTCGCCCGCCGGCCCTGCCACGGGGAAGCAGGCCAGCGCGTCTCCGCCGAGCTTCCGGATCGCTCGCGCGACGTTGATCCCCCCGCCTCCTGGCTCGTATGTCAGGGCCTGGCACCGAAGCTTGCGGTCGGGCAGAACATAGGGGACGGTCGTGCTCTCGTCGACCGCGGGGTTCATCGTGAGGGTGACAATCGAGCGCACGGGCTGCCTTCCCTGTACCGACACAGATCAGGTGAGCGCGCGCTCGAGCGCGGGCGTGTATCGCCCGTCGCGCGCCGCCCCGTTGCAACGGGCGCGGTGATGGAGGGCCCGCTGAGCGGCGGCGGCGAAGGCGGGCTTCCCCTGCCACACCCTCATCGCCCGATCCTGCAGGGCTCGCCCATAGGAGAAGCTCAGCGCCCAGGGATGGGGCCCGCCGGTGGCATTCATGGCGTTCAGGTGAGCCGTCGCGAGAACGTCGGTCTGCCCTCCCGACAGGAACACGATGCCGGGAACGGCCGCGGGAACGGCACGCCTCAGACACCGGAGCGTTGCCGCCGCCACCTCGTCTACGCCTGCCTGACGAGGGCAGCCCTTGCCGGCGAGCACCATGCTCGCCTTCAGGAGCATTGCCTCCGGGACGACCCGCTGATGACGGAGGGCCGCAAAGACGGTGTGCAGCGTGGCCTCGGTGACCTCGAAGCATCGCTCGATGGTGTGTTCGCCGTCCATCAGGACCTCGGGCTCCACGACCGGGACCAGGCCGCCCTCCTGGCACAGCGCCGCGTACCGGGCCAGCGCGTGGGCATTCGCCTCGAGGCAGGAGGCGCTCGGCATGTCCGGCCCGACGGTGATCACCGCGCGCCACTTCGCGAAGCGCGCCCCGAGCGCCTTGTACTCGCCGATCCGCTCGCGAAGCCCGTCGAGCCCCTCGGTGACCACTTCACCCGCCGCGCCGGCGAGCGGTTTCGTGCCCTTGTCCACCTTGATGCCGGGAACGATCCCCTGCCGGGTCAGGAGCCCGGCGATGGTCGTGCCGTCATCGGCCTTCTGCCGGAGGGTCTCGTCGAAGAGGATCACGCCGCTGATGAAGTCGGCGAGGCCCGGCGTCGTGAACAGCATTTGGCGATACAGGCGGCGGTTCTCCCCGGTGTTCTCGATGCCGAGCGCCGCGAACCGCTTGGTGATCGTGGGATGGCTCTCGTCGGCCGCCAGGATCCCCTTTCCGGGAGAGACCAGCGCGCGCGCAACCGACTCGAGGTCCATCTCCGTGTGTCTCGCCGCCTGCCCGGGGCCCGTTCAGTCGCCGAGGACGAGCTTGTTCGTGACGCTCGAGACGCCGGGTGACGCCCACGCCACGCGCTCGGCTTCCTGCTTCTCCGCCCATGACCGCACGGTGCCCCGCAGGGTAACCGCGCTGCCGTCGAGGTCCACGCTGATGCGATGCGCGTCGACCTCGGCGCTGCGCCGGAATGCGTCCTCGATCCTCGTCTTGATCGTGCCGGACGTGGCTCTCGGCTTGACCGTCACCAGATTCCAGACCCCCCGCACTCCGGTGAGGCGGCGCACCGCCTCCTCGGCTGTGGTCCGCTGGTACCCCCACTCCACCTCTCCCTCCAGGGTGATCCAACCCTTGTTGACGACGACCTTGATGCACTCTCGCGGGATCGAGCTGTTCCACTCGAGCGCGTGGACCGCGGTGCGCGCGATGTCCGCATCCGAGCGCTGGCTCACACCGGGAAGCTGAACGTCGATCGCACTCGCGATCCCCTTCACCCCGGCGACCCGCAGCGCGGCCCGCTCGGCCTCGATCTTCTCGTGATAGCTTTCGACCTCGCCGCTCAGCGTGACGACGCCGTCCTTGACCGTCACGCCGATCCCGGCGGCCTTGATGCCGGGTTCCCACTCCAATTCTTCCAGCACCTGCTCCTTCACGACGATGTCGGGTTTCATAGCGCCTCCCGTCTCTACCATGGCCCTGTTCGCGGAATACGTCTGGCAACGTGCAACCCGCCCGCCAATGCGGCCTGCCTCCACAGTCGCGCCGACCCTTTCCGTCTCATCGCGTTCGAACCGGAGCGGCGATCCGCCTGGCTTGCGCCAGCAGGACAGTCGCCTCACGAATCGGCACGCCCAGCGCGGCGCTGTCGAAGTCCCGGGCCATGGCGCTGTTCAGCCCGATGACCCGGCCCGACGCCGCGAAGATCGGCCCGCCACTTCCTCCGATGCTCGTTCCAGCGTCATGGGCGAGCTGGTGGGGCCGTTCGTCGGCCAAGCGGCCCCACGTCGGGTATGGACGGATCTGCTTCAATCGAGAGAGTCCCTCCAGCAGGGCGGGAATGTCGACGGTCTCGTCGGTGATCTCCACCACCTCGCGGTCGACCAGCGTCGCGAGCAGGGCCGGGTCGACCCGCGTCAGGAGCAGATCGAGTCCCGCCGGATACCCCAACACGACGATCAGGCGGCCCGGCACGGCCTCCGCGCCCTCCAAGTCGAGCGGGAGCACGGGCACGGATCGGGGAGTCGTCCCGCGGAGGACGATCAGATCCACAGTCTCGGAGGCCTTGACGGAGCTCAGGGACACGGGATCCGGAACGCCGGGAAAGAACGCCCGCAACTGGGCCACGCGGGGCCGGAGGCCCTCCTGCTCGAGGAGGGCCGCCAGCTCCGGGTCCGCGTCCCAGGGTCGCGCCACATGACGGCTCGTCAGGATCGCCCCGTCTCGACTCGCCAGAAAGCCCGTGCCGAGGAAGGTCGTCCGCACGATGGGTCCCTGGCCGTCCGCGGACATCCGCGGCCCGCCGAGGCGCCCGCGCGCGGGGCGGCCCCTTTCATCGACCCCGACGTACCGGAGTGGCCGACCCGCGGTGTCCTCGTAGACCACGGCGCCCTGGATGAGCGGGACACCCGAGGCGTAGGCGTCGATGATCCGTTCGCCGGCATCCCGCTCCATCTCCAGCGCCCGGACCTTCCGCTCGATCCGGTCCAGCTGATCGCGGCGTGACGCGAGCAACTGCGCGACGTCCTGCCGATAGGCCATCAGACGCTGTCCCCTCTCCGCGATTTCACGCTCCAGCGCCTCTCGCCGGGCCCGTTCCGTCTCGAGCCGAATCGTGAGCTCCGAGGCGGCGTGTCGCATCGCGCGCTGGCCGGCGTACAGCCAGACTCCGCCAACCACCCCGAGGGCGACGACGACGAGAGCCAGGGCCGGGAGGAATCGGCGGAGGGAGCGGGCGATCCGCGCGGCCTTCGGGGTTCGACGGCCCGAGCCCGGCGGAAGGACGCTCCCTGGGTTCATCGTCCGCTTCCCGCCGCGACCACGGCCGGAGCCAGCTCCGGATCGGCCCATTCCGGTCGGATGCCCAGCCGTCCCAGCGTGCCGACCACCCGAGCCGGCTCGCCCCAATCACTCCAGGTGACTCCCCGCACCGGCAGCACCGCGAGATTGGCGGTCTTCGTGCTGAGCACGTCCTCAGAGAAGTTCGTGGATGGAAGCCGCGCGTAGAGCGATCGCATGGCCTCGCTTTCTCCCAGGGTCGACCGCCCGCGCCACGCGGTCATGAACGCGCCGTACAGATCGGGAGCGGCCGCTCGAATCAGGGCGAGGAGCGCCGGCACGCCCGCCACCAGCACGAAGGTGTTCCAGAGACATCCTCGCTCGAAGAGCGTCTCCGCCAGCGCCAAGGTCGGCTTTTCCCAGAATCGCCGGACTCCGTAGACGGGAAAGTCGGGCCCACCGAGGAGGCGGTCGCCCGCCTCGATCCAGCCGTACTGCACCTCGGGGCCTGCCGCTTCCATCCCCAAGAGGACGATCAGGTCAGAACGGGCCTCGGCCGCGGCAAGACCCGCGACCACGTGGGCCATGAAACCCGCATCGTCCGACACGTAGTGATCCGACGGGAAGAGGGCGACCGTGGCCAGCGGTGCCGTCTCGGCGATGCGAAGCAGGCCGTAGAGGATGGCGGGAGCGGTGCCCCGGCCGTACGGCTGAACGACCAGCGGCGCGCGTGGTCCCCTCGCGAGGAGTGGCGCATAGAACGGCTCGTGGTGGCGGGTCAGGACCAGGCACGTCCGATCGGGCGGCACGATGCGGTGGACCCGGGCGCTCGTCCGGTCGAGCAACGTCTGCCCGTCCACGAATGGGCAGAACTGCTTGGGTCGCTCGTCGCCGGCAATGCGTCGTGTCAGCGGCCGGAGCCGCATCCCCTCGCCCCCGGCGAGGACCATCGCCCACCTGTCCGGCGCCTTCGCCCCGATCTCCATTTCTTCTCCCGATAGCAATGACGTTGCCAGTCCGCTCCTCGCCATGGACACTGCATTCCGGCGCATGGCGGGGCCGACGCGCCGACCGGTCGTGCGAGCGCGCGGGGCCGGTGCGGAGAGTCCGCCCCATGCGGGGCAGGGGTGGGACACCTCCATGGCGAGCGCGTCGCCTGGTGACTGGGCATTCCAGTGGCACCTGGGTTGCAGCCTGCCGGGCGACGCCACGCCGGCAACGCCGGGAAACGAGAGTTCCCGACAAGGGAGGGGAGCATGGGGCTCAAGGACCTGCTGGTGCACGTGGACAATGACCCGGCCTGCGACACACGGATGGATGTCGCGGTCGCGCTCGCCGCTGCGCACGGGGCTCACCTCACGGGCCTCCACGTACCGGAAGCGCTCCCGTTGCCCGGCTACGTCGAGATCGAGCTGCCACCGAGCCTCCGGGAAGAGGTGCGGCGCCGCCAGGATGAACTCGCGCGCCAGGCGGAGGAACGGTTCCACGGACGGGCACGCCGGCTCGGGATCCGCGGCGAATGGCGGCTCGAGAGAGGCGACATCGTCGGAGCGATGAAGCTCCATGCCCGGTACGCCGACCTCACGGTCGTCGGACAAGGAGTCGACCTGAAGGAGGCGCCTCATGATCTGGCCTTCCTGCCGGAAGAGCTGGCCCTGGGCGTGGGACGACCCGTGCTCGTCGTCCCGCGCTATGGCACGTTCGAGACCGTCGGCGAGCGGGTCCTGATCGCGTGGAACGGAAGCCGCGAGGCGACGCGGGCCGTCCATGACGCGCTCCCGCTCCTGACGCGCGCGACGAAGGTCACCGTGCTCTCGATCGACCCCGAGCACGATTCGGGGTCCAGGGTGCCGAGCGCGGACATCACGCTCCACCTGACGCGTCACGATGTCTCGGCCGAAGCGGACTCGACGGTGGCCCTCGATCTCGCGGTCGGCGATGTGCTCCTCTCTCGCGCGGCCGATCTCGGCGCGGATCTCATCGTCATGGGAGCCTACGGCCACTCGCGCGTGCGCGAGATGGTGCTGGGCGGGGCGACCCGGCACATCCTCCAGCACATGACCGTGCCGGTGCTCATGTCCCACTGAACGGGCCGGACGCGGCGATCCGCGATCGGGCACGCGAGGGCGCGAAGCTCACACTCGATCTGGCCACAGAGAGGTGATGGAGACACCCCCGGCCGCCGTGGTCCTGTGCGTTCCCAGAAGTTGGGCGGCCGTGCGGGAACTCCGGACTCGTCGGCGGGCGGACTGTCAGCCGCCGACGGGCACCGGCCGATGAGTCGTGAGTGGCACGCCCTCTCGCCTGCGGAAGTCCTGAAGCTCCTGGCCGTCGATCCGGAGGCAGGGCTCGGTGCCGACGAGGCGCGACGCCGGCTCGCGCGCGTCGGGCCAAACGCCGTGGGCGAGCACCCCGACACGCCGCTCTGGCGTCTCGTCCTCGCGCAGTTTCGCAGCCTCGTCGTCCTGCTCCTCCTGGCCGCGTCGGCCATTGCGGCGACGCTGGGGCAGCACGTCGAAGCGCTCGCGATCCTGGCCGCGCTTCTCCTCAACGCGGGGATCGGGTTCGTCACCGAGTGGCGAGCCCGCATCTCGCTGGCGAAGCTGCGGGCCCTGGCGGTGCCTCTTGCGCTCGCCCGGCGGGAGGGGAACCTCGTCCGGATCCGCGCCGCCGAGGTCGTTCCTGGCGATCTGCTCGTCCTGGAGGCGGGAGGTCATGTCCCGGCCGACGCGCGGCTCGTCCGGGGCAGCCGTCTCCGCACCGCCGAGGCTGCCCTGACCGGGGAGAGCGTGCCGGTGGACAAGGACGTCGACGCGCGGCTCGCCCCCGAGACCCCGCTGGCCGACCGGCGCACGATGGTCTATCTCGGGACCACGGTGGTCGCCGGGAGCGGCCTGGCAGTCGCGACCGGAACCGGGCTGGCAACGGAGCTCGGCCGAGTCGGCCAGCTGGTCGCCCTCGCCGGCGAACGGACCACGCCCCTCGAACGGGAAGTCGAGGAACTCGGCCGCCGGCTGATCGGCCTCGCGCTCGGGACCTGCGGGGTCGTCGGCCTGGCGGGAATCCTCCAGGGCCAGCCGGTCGGGCTCATGCTCGAGACGGCCCTCACCCTGGCGATCGCGGCGATCCCGGAGGGCTTGCCGGCCGTGACGACGGTGGCGCTCGCCGCGGGCCTCTGGCGGCTCGCGCGCTCGGGCGCGCTGGTGCGGCGGCTCCCAGCCGTGGAAACCCTCGGCTCGACGACGGTGATCTGCGCCGACAAGACCGGCACCATGACTGAGAACCGCATGACGGTGAGCCGTCTCCACGTGGCCCCGGAGACGATCGCCCTCGTCTCCCGGAAACCGGGGGAGATCAGGGAATTCGTGCGGGGCGATGTGGTCCTCGATCCGCTCGCCGATACGCAGCTCGCGCGCCTCCTGACGGTCGGCGCCCTCGTCAACGACGCGAGCGTAACTCGCGGCGCGGATGGCCTCGCGTTCCAGGGCGATCCGACGGAGACCGCCCTGCTGGCGGCCGCCCTGGATGCCGGGCTCGACCCCCTGGCCCTCGGCCGGCGGTGGCCGCGGCGCGGGGAGCTCCCCTTTGATCCCGCGGTGCGACTGATGGTCACCTACCACGAGGGCGAGGACGGCCGCCTGCTCTGCGTGAAAGGGGCGCCCGCCGCCGTGGTCGAGGCGTCGATCCAGTACGACACGCGAGCCGGCCTGGCGGCCCTGACCGACGAGACCCGAGTCGCGCTCCTCGAGGCGAACCGGGCGCTGGCTCGCAATGGGCTGCGCGTGCTCGCGATGGCCTGGCGCCCCGGTGACTGGCCGGAGGGGGACGTCATCGAGGGGCTGACCTTCCTCGGGTTCGTTGGCCTCGAGGACCCGGTGCGGACCGGGGTCCGGGAGGCGATCGCGAGCTGCGCCACGGCGGGGATCCGCACCATCATGCTCACGGGCGATCAGCGCCTGACGGCGGAAGCCGTCGGTCGCCAGCTCGGCCTTGCGCCCGAATCGATCCGCAGTCGCGTCAGCCCCCAGGACAAGCTCGATCTCATCGCCGCACTCCAGGCGGGGGGCGAGATCGTGGCCATGACCGGCGACGGGGTCAACGATGCCCCGGCCCTGGCGCGCGCGGACATCGGGGTCGCCATGGGCCGCCAGGGCACGGACATCGCCCGCGAAGCGGCCGACATCGTCCTCACCGACGACAACTTCGCGACGATCGCCCGGGCCGTCCAGGAAGGCCGGGTGATCTACGCCAACCTGCGCAAGGTCATCCACTTCCTGTTCACGTGCAACCTGTCCGAGATCCTGGCCATCTTCGTCGCGATCCTGTTGGGCTTCCCTGCCCCGCTCCTGCCCCTCCAGATCCTGTGGGTGAACCTGGTCACCGACATCCTGCCGGCGATGGCGCTGATCCGCGATCCCGCCGAGCCCGACGTCATGCGGCGGCCGCCGCGAGGCCGGCAGGACGCCCTGGTCACCTGGCGCCTTGGACGGCGCATGCTGGCCGAGGGCGCGCTCCTGAGTGCGGGCGTCCTCGGCGCCTACCTGTGGACGGTCTGGCAGGATGGACCGGGGCCTCGCGCGACCACCATGGCGTTCGTCGCGCTCGTCCTGATCCACCCGCTCCAGGCGATGAACTGCCGCTCGGAGCGGGTCGGATGGTGGCGACTGCCGCCGAACGGCCTCTCGTGGGCCGCGCTCGCGGTCCTCGGGGCCGTTCAGTGGGCAGCCGTGTCCTGGGCCCCGCTCGCACGGCTGCTTGGCACGGTGAACCTGTCGGCCTGGGACTGGGGCGGGGCGATGCTGTGGATCTTGTGCCCCGTGCTCCTCCTGGAAGCCCTCAAGGCCGTTCGGGCTCGAGGCGGCCCGCGTTGAACCGATCAGCGATCCACGGGCCGTCGGCCGGATCGACGCTTCGTCTGGGGAAGCTTCCACCTGCCCTGCTCGAGCGGTTACTGCGCTGGCGCGGGGTGAAGGACGGTCAGGTGCTGGTAGGGCCCGGCTGTGGCGTGGATGCGGCGGTCGTCAGGATCGGCTCCCGGGGACTCGTGCTGAAAAGCGACCCGGTGACGTTCACGACGACGCATCTCGGCTGGTACGTCGTGCAGGTGAACGCGAACGACGTCGCCGTCATGGGCGCCCGGCCCCGCTGGTTCCAGCCGACGATCCTCTTGCCCCCGGGCACACGGCCCTCCGAGGTCCTCGCCATCGTCCGTGACATCGACCGGGCCTGTCGGACGCTCGGCATCGCCGTGACGGGAGGACACACGGAGGTCACGGAGGGGGTCACTCGGGCGATCGTGGCCGGCGACATGCAGGGGCTCCTGGTCGGGCGCCGCCCGATCACGGCCGCCGACGCCCGCCCGGGCGACGTCGTGCTCCTCACCAAGGCCGCGGGCCTGGAAGGTACGGCGATTCTCTCTCAGGAGCGCGCCCGGGAGCTCCGGCGGGCCCTGCCCGCGGCCCTCCTTCGCCGGGCCCAGGGCTTTCGTCGCCGCCCCGGGATCTCCGTGGTGACCGAGGCGATGATGGCGACCCGGCACGGAGCCTCCGCCATGCACGACCCGACGGAGGGGGGCGTGCGCGCCGCCCTCCATGAGCTGGCGCACGCGTCCGGTGTGCGCCTTCGGATCGAGCTCGATCGCGTGGCGATCCTCCGCGAGACGGACCAAGTGTGTCGCCACTTCGGCATCGACCCGCTCGGCCTCATCGGATCCGGGGCCCTCCTGGTGGCGATCGCCTCGAGCCGGGTCGCTCCGTTGCTGCGCGCCTGGCAACGGAACGGCATCGCCGGCCGCGTGATCGGCCGGGCCGAGCGCGGTCAGGGCGTCGTCGCGCGGCGGGGTGGACGACCGGTCCCGTTCCCGTGGGTGGCGCAGGACGAGATCGTCAAGGCGCTCGGCCAACGGACGCAGCGGATGATGCTCAGGCGCCGCCGCCGTGCGATCGCGGCGCGTGTGCCAGGGAGGGCGTGACATGCGCAAGGCAACGGGGTGGGCCGTGTTGGGGAGTACTCGCCTCACCACCTGTGGCGCGGCAGGACATGAAGCGGCCGTCGCATGCTCCATTTCCCCAGGTCTTCTCTGGCACCTCGGTTGCACGCTAGGCCGTCAACGCAAACCGACGGATCGACAAGGAGCGAGACCATGGCGATCGAGATCCGAGGCGTCCCGACCGACCGCGCCCTGCGCGCACATGTCACGGCGCGGCTGACCCCCAGCCTTCTGCACGTGGCCACGAAGCCGATCGCGGCTCAGGTCACCTTCTTCGACGAGAACGGACCGAAGGGTGGGCCCGCGATGCGCTGCGCGGTCACCGTGCGCCTGCCGTACCGCCCGCACGTCCACGTCGAGGATACCGCGGAGACGCTGCGGACCGCGTTCGACGGCGCGTTCGCGAAGCTCGAGCGGGAGCTCGCGCGGTACCAGGACCGCGACCGGGAGAGCAAGCGACATCCCAAGAAGTACTACATCGCCAGGCGACTCATGACGCCGGAGGCCGGGAGTGCGGCCCCCGCCCCCGAGCGCAGGTCGGGTCGGCGGGGCCTCGGCCCACGCCGCGGCTGAGTCTCGCGCGTGGTGGCCGATCGCGGTCGACGACGGCATCGACGAGATCCCCCGCCGGAACACGGGCGCCAGCACGCTCACGATCTACGGGCGCCCGATGCCACGCCATGGCCCGGGGCGAGGACAGGATTCAGTGGATGCGCCAGTGACCGCCGATCCACACGTGACCGGTGATCGTCGGCGCCCAGTAGGGCGAGATCCACACGTACGCCGGCGCGGGGGGAACGGCATAGCGACCCGGCATCCAGACGTAGCCCGGGTGCCGCCAGGCCCAGTAGCCCGGTACCCAGACATGCGGCGGCCCGGGCCAGACGGGCGCGTATTCGACGTACGGCGTGGGCACCGGCGGTGGAACATCGACGACCGGCGCCGGGACGACGACACAGGCCGACGCCATCACCAGGATGCCCAGGACAACGAGGCTTCGCACGACTATCACCGTCTCGCCTCCCTTCTGGCGTCAGCCGGTTCACCGACGCCGTCGTGGCTACTGCAATAGGACGGCCAGAGCCGGGCGCCGGTCCTCCGCGCCTGAACCCAACAAACCATGGCACCGTCCACCACGCTGATCGAGGTCGCGGACGGTCTCCTCGCTCACGGCGAACGGCCTGCTCTGGTCGCCTTTGGAGCAAGAGAGCGCCGCGAGTGGACCTACGGGCACCTGGCCAGAACCGTGCGCGAGCTGGCCGCGGGGCTCGCGTCCGCCGGGCTCGAGCCGGGAGCGCGCGTGGCCCTGTTCGCGCCGGACGGACCGGAGTGGATCGCCTCGGCGCTCGCCGTCATCCGGGCCGGCGGCGTCGTGGTTCCGCTGGACGCGCAGCTCACGGACGATGCTCTCGCCCATACCTTGATCGACAGCGCGGCACGCCTCGTCTTCACGACGGCCAACCGGGCGGACCGCGTGGTCCGCCTGGCCTCGGCGACCCGCATCGTCCTGCTGGACGCGGCGGAGGGGCGCGCGAGCTGGCGCGAGCTGCGCGGCTCGACCGAGCTCTTGCCCGAGCGGCGGGACGCCGACCCCGCCGCCCTCTTCTACACCTCGGGCACGACGGGACCGCCCAAGGGCGTCCCGCTCAGTCACGGCAATCTGACGTTTCAGATCGACACGCTCGCCGGCATCGGGCTCGTCATCCCGGGCGACCGGGTGTGCCTGCCCCTCCCCCTGCATCACGTCTATCCGTTCGTCGTCGGCCTGCTCACCCCTCTCGCGCTCGGGTTGCCCCTCGTGCTGCCGCACGCCCTCACCGGCCCCCAGATCGTCCGGGCGCTGAAGGAGGGCGAGGCGACGGTCCTGCTGGGGGTGCCGCGTCTGTACAGTGCCCTGCTCTCGGCCATCGAGATCGAGCTGGCCAGTCGTGGGCGGAGCGTGGCGACGGCCGCCCGGCTCGCGCTCGACCTGTCCGTCTGGGGGCGGCGGCGGCTCGGCCTGCGCTCGGGCACGCGCCTGTTTCGCGCCGTTCGCACGCGGATCGGCCCCAGGCTCCGGCTACTGACCTCGGGAGGCGCGGCGCTCGAGCCGGCCGTCGCCCGGACACTCGAAGGCTTGGGCTGGGAGCTGGCGAGCGGGTACGGACTCACCGAGACCTCGCCGATGCTCACGCTCAACCTGCCCGGCAGCGGTCGCGTGGACAGCGCCGGGCGGCCGATTCCCGGAGTCGAGCTCCGCATCGCCTCATCAGCGGGCCAGGAGCCCGGCGCGGGCGAGATCCAAGCGCGGGGTCCCGGCGTGTTCACCGAGTACCTGAATCTGCCCGATAAGACGCGGGAGGCCTTCACCGGCGACGGCTGGTTCCGGACCGGCGATCTCGGCTATCTCGACGCACAGGGCTTCCTCTTCATCACGGGTCGCGCGGACGAGATGCTGGTGACGCCGGGTGGCGAGAACGTGAACCCCGAGAACGTCGAGGCCGCCTTCCTGCGGCACGCCTTCCTCCGGGACTTCGCGGTCCTGCAGCGGGACGGTCGTCTGGTGGGGCTGGCGTTGCCCGACATGGCGATGATCGAGCGTGCCGGCCGCCGGGACGTGGTCCAGGCCGTGCACGATGCGGTCGCCGAGATCGATCCCACACTCCCCTCGTACCAGCGAATGACCGACGTGGCCGTCACGCGGGATCCTCTGCCCCGGACTCGCCTGGGGAAGCTGCGGCGTCGAGAGCTTCCGGGCCTCTACACCGCCGCCCAGGCCATGGCCGGCGAGCCGAGCCAACGCGGCCCGATCGCGGTGACGGACATGGTCGAGGCGGATCGGTTGCTCCTGGAGCACCCGCCCGCGAAGGTGATCTGGGACTGGCTGTCAGAGCGCTATCCCGCGCGCCGGCTCACCATGGACGTGAGCCTGGGCTTGGATCTCGCCGTGGACTCGCTCGAGTGGCTCGGCCTCACGCTCGAGATCGAGCGGCGGGCGGGCGTGCAGCTCGACGAGGCCGAGATCGCCCGTGTCGCGACGATCCGCGACCTCCTCCGAGCGGTCGCCGACGCCCCGCCGGCCGGAGTCGGGTCCTGGGGCGCGCTCTGGGACGAGCCCGAGCGGCTGCTGTCGCCGGCGCAGGCTCGCTGGCTCGCGCCGTTGGGACCCGGTCTGACCTTGCTGTCGCGGACGCTGTTGACCGTGAACGGCACGCTCATGCGCCTCGTGTTCCGGCTGCGGACGGCGGGGCTGGAGCATCTTCCCCGAGAGCCTTGGGTCCTCGTCGCCAACCACGTGAGCTTCCTGGACCCGCTGGTCCTGTCCGCGGCGCTGGGCCGCCGCGAGCTCGAGCGGAGCTACTGGGGCGGCTGGACCGGCGTGGCGTTCGCCAATCCCCTGATGCGAGGGATCAGCCGGCTGTGGCGGGTCCTCCCGATCGACCAGGCGCGGGGCGCCGGATCCAGCCTGGCTCTCGCGGCGGCGGTCTTGAAGCGGAAAGGCTGCCTGATCTGGTTCCCCGAGGGAGAGCGGTCCCGGACCGGCCGGCTCCTGCCCTTCCGCCCGGGCATCGGCCTCCTGCTCGCCCGGTTCCCGCGCCCGGTCGTGCCGGTCTCCATCCGGGGCACGCGTGAGGCGTTGCCACGGGGCCGCTGGGTGATCAGGCCACATCCCGTAGCCGTGACGTTCGGGGTCCCCCTGGACCCTCGAGAGCTGGTCCCGCCCGGGACGCCGCCGGAGGAGGCCGCGCGCCGGATCGTGCGGGCGCTCGAGACAGCGGTGATCGACCTGGCAAGCGACGCGGGAGCAGGACGGGGGAAGCCTGCCCCGTGACCCGCGCGCCGGCGCGAAGTCACCAGCCTCGCCGACCTCCCGGTGGACGGCTCGTCACTCGGGAACACCGAGTGTGAGTCAGCCCAGGTAGAGCTCGGCCGGATCCGGGGACTCGCCCGCCGTCCGGAACGCGTCGAAGAGGTCACGCTCGGTCACGATCCCGACGAGCGTTCCGTGCTCCGTGACCGGCAGACTCCCGATGCGCCGCGTGAACATCAAGAAAGCCGCCCGGACGAGATCCGCGTCCGGGTCGATCGTCACGACGTTCCAGCTCATGACGTCCCGAGCTCGCGGCGCCGTCAGCCATCGCTCCTCCCACGCAAGGTATCGGGCGAGCATGGGCAGAAACATCGAATGCCGGAGGTCGCGGTCCGTCACGATGCCGATCAACCGCTCCTGCTCGTCGGTCACGAGCACATGTCTCACCTGCCGGCTGCGCATGAGCTCCGCCGCCACCCTCGCGGGAGCGTCCGGCCGGACCGTCACGAGGGCCTGCCGCATGATCTCTCGCACCTTCATCTCTCGCACCTTCATGGACGTCACGACCTGGCCCGTTCGGTTTCGATCGTCTTCCGCATGAGCCGTTTGGCCTTCTCGAGCTCGGCCCGGCGAGGCCGCGAGAGCTGCCGGCCTGCGCGATTGATGAAGAAGGACAGCATCCGCAAGCCGGAGACCGGCCCCTTGGGGCTGACGCGCGGCAAGGCGAGCGTCCGCGCGATGGTCGCGGCGTCCCGCGTGAACAGCCCCGCTGGCGTCGTCGTGGAGACGGTGGTGACCGTCTTGACCCAGCGCCGTGGGTTGCGACGCCGAGCGTGCTGCCGAGATCCTGACGGTTTCGGTCTCATCGTTCCCATGCGCTCCTCACGATCCTCCGTGCGAGTCTCGTGCCCGGATTGGAAGCCCCCTCCCGGTCGATCTGGGTCCACGCCCGCCAGGGGACACCGGGGGCCGATGAGGACTCGTAGCGACGCTCGACCCCCACTGCCGGCGTGCCGAAGGGCCCGGTTCGATGGTGGGTGAGCGGCGCGCCTTCCCCAGGTGGGGACGTGATGGGACACCACGCCACCCCCCGCCGCAGGCCGGCTGCCCGAGGGCACGGGACTTTGCCGATGCGCGATCCCCGGCACATGCATTGCACTCGAGCCTCGAAGGAGGCCCCGATGACTGGGACCTCGCCCGTGGGCTTGGCCGAGCGACCGTGAGGGAGGGCGCGAACGATGCCGTACAAGCAGGTCCTGTTCCGATCCGAGGCCCGCGAGAAGATCCTGCGCGGGGCGTCGACCCTGGCCGACGCCGTGCGTGTGACGCTCGGCCCCAAGTCCAAGTGCGTGCTGATCCAGCGGAGCTACGGCCCTCCGCTCGTCTGCAACGACGGCGTCACCATCGCCAAGGAGATGGCCCTCAAGGACCCCTCCGAGAATCTCGGCGCCCAGATGATCCGGCAGGCAGCGGAGCGCACCGGGGATGCCGTCGGGGACGGCACCAGCACGTCGACCGTGCTCGCCCACGCCATCTTCGCCGACGGGGTCCGCAACGTCACCGCCGGCGCCAGTGCGATCGACCTCAAGCGCGGCCTCGATCGCGGCGTCCGGGTCGCCGTCGAGGCCATCCGCGGCCAGTCGCGTCCCGTCAAGAGCCGCCTCGAGAAGGCCCAGGTCGCCACCATCTCGGCCCACAACGACCCCTCGATCGGCGAGCTCGTCGCCGACGCGATGGAGAAGGTCGGCGGCGAGGGCGTGATCACCGTCGAGGAGTCGAAGACCACCGAGACACAACTGGAGGTCGTCGAGGGCCTGCAGTTTGATCGCGGGTACGTCTCGCCCTACTTCGTCACCGACGCGGAGAAGATGGAGGCCGTCCTGGAAGACGCTGCCATCCTCCTCACCGACCGGAAGATCGGGGTCATGAAGGACCTTCTCCCGCTGCTCGAGCAGATGGCGCGAGCGGGGGATTCCATCCTGGTCATCGCCGAGGACGTCGAGGGCGAGGCGCTGGCCACTCTCGTCGTCAACAAGCTCCGGGGCACGCTCCGCTGCGTCGCCGTCAAGGCGCCCGGGTTCGGCGACCGTCGCAAGGACATGCTGGAGGACATGGCCATCCTCACGGGCGGCCGCGTGCTCTCCGAAGAGCTCGGCGTGAAGCTGGAGAACGTCGATCCCAGCCACCTCGGCCGGGCGAAGCGCATCGTGGTCGATCGAGAGAGCACCACGATCATCAGCGGGGCCGGCGACAAGAAGGCGATCGAGGCCCGGAAGCAGCAGATCCGCCAGCTCATCGAGAAGACGACGAGCGACTACGACCGGGAGAAGCTCGAAGAGCGGTTGGCCAAGCTGTCCGGGGGCGTGGCGGTCATCCGCGTCGGCGCGCCCTCCGAGGCGGAGATGAAGAGCCGCAAGGAGGCCTTGGAGGACGCGATCGCCGCGACCAAGGCGGCCGTGGCGGAGGGCATCGTCCCGGGGGGCGGGCTTGCCCTCCTGCGCGCCATCGACGCCGTGAGCCTGGAAGAGGCGAAGGCGGAGGGAGACGAGCGGACCGGCCTACAGATCCTGCGCCGCGCGCTCGACGCGCCGACCCGCCAGATCGCGGAGAACTCCGGCGTCGACGGCGGCGTCGTCGTGAACCAGATGCGGAGCGGCACCGGCCACGTCGGCTTCGACGCCGCCCGGCAAACGTACGTCGACCTGTTCGAGGCCGGCATCGTCGATCCGACCAAGGTGGTCCGGGTGGGCCTCGAGAACGCGGTCTCGGCCGCGAGCCTGCTGCTCCTGAGCGAGGCGACGCTGACGGAGGTGCCGGAGCCCAAGGCCGAGCGCGCCCCCGTGATGGAGTAAATCAATGTACAAGCGGATCCTCGTCGCCATCGACGACAGTAAGATGGCCGAGGGCGTGCTCCGCGAAGCGCTAGCGCTGGCGAAGGCCCATACGGCCCAGGTGCGGATCGTCCACGCCGTCGACTCACCCTACGCGTACCCGGAGAGCTGGTACACGGAGATCCGTACCGATCTCGAGGCCCTGCGAGAGATCTGGCGCCAGGCCGGACTCCGAGTGCTGGAGCGGGCGGCCACGCTCGCGCGCGAGTCCGGGATCGTCGTCGAGACGGCGTTGCTCGAGCTGGATGGCCGGCGCGTGAGCCGCGTGATCGTCGACGACGCGACGCGGTGGCAGGCAGATCTTGTCGTCCTCGGCACTCACGGCCGTCATGGCATCGAGCACCTCTTGCTCGGAAGCGTCGCCGAGGCGGTGGCGCGGATGGCCCCCGGGTCGGTTCTGCTCGTCCGCGCTCGCTGAAGCCATGGGCTCGCCCTTCGGTAGCTCTGGACGGTCGAGCACGTCATCCCGACGGCTCCGTGCCTCCATTCCTCCACGGCGGGGTGGCGAGCCGAACAGAGGAGCCCTCTGATGTCGCCCGATGCCGCCGTCGCAAGAGAGGCGCTGAACATCGCCGAGGGACATCTCCAGGTCAAGGACACCCGCAAACGTGTCCACACGGTCGTCACGGGCGAGGTCCGCCTCATCCAGTGAGCCACATCGCGGCATCTCGCGTCGCCCCCACGCCGCCAAGCAAGGAGACAGTGCGATGAGCCAGTTCCGACGTATCCTGCACGCGTCCGACTTCTCCCCGGCCTCGCGCCCCGCGTTTCGCCGTGCGCTCGACCTCGCACGAGCGAACCGGGCCACCCTGACCCTCGTCCACGTCTACTCGACCTTCATCCCCGTGACGGGCGAGGGGTATGTCGGCGGACAGGTCTACGACAAGATGCTCACCGACATCCGAACAGATGCGCAGCGCCGGCTCGGGCGGCTCGTGGCCGAGGCTAGGAAGAAGGGGGTCCGGGCCAAGGGTCTCGCGCTCGAGGGAATCCCCCACGACCGCATCGTGCGGGCAGCCCGATCTACGCGGGCGGATCTCATCGTGCTGGGGACTCACGGCCGCACGGGCCTCAACCGCTTCTTTCTCGGCAGCATCGCCGCGCGTGTCCTGACGCTCGCCCCCTGCCCGGTCCTGACCGTCCGGGCGAAGTAGCTCGCCGGCGCCGCGATCCGCCCAGACGAGAGCGACCCCTCGCAGAAGCCTGAGTGACGCGGGAGAGAAGACGATGAAGGTCAAGGATGTGATGACCCGGAACCCGATCACCATCGATCCCGAGGCGCCGCTGGCCACGGCGATGGCCGTCATGAAGAAGGAGGGGATCCGCCACCTGCCGGTGATCGACGACGCCGGCCGGCTGTTCGGCATCATCACCGACCGGGATCTCCGGAGCGCCGCTTTCGCGCCAGCGCTGATCGAGCACCTCTCCGTCACCGCCCAGCGCCGCCAGCGCGGGGTGGCCCAGGCCCTGGAGGAGCTCCGCGTGCGCGATGCCATGACCTGGGACGTCGTGACCACGCATCCCGAGGTCGCCCTCGGGCATGCGGCGCGCGCGCTGTTCTTCGGACGATTCGGCAGCCTCCCGGTGCTCGACGGCACGAAGCTGGTGGGGGTCCTCACCGAGCGAGACCTGCTGAGAGCCGTGAGCATCCTGGCGCCAGACCCGCCCGTCGATGTCGAGGGCTTTCTCTGGTAGCCCTGCCGCGAGCGGACCGAGCGATGACCTCGGTGATGCGCGTGAACCCCTCACCGCGGGGTGAGCCTGGGACCCGCCCCCGGACGAGGGAACGCCAGAGCCGAGCGCCGCTGGGCCCCGGCCAGCTTCGCCGGCCACTGCCGGACCCGCCTGAACCGGCCCCGGAGCCTGACCCGCCCCGGCCGCCGGGACCCCCGCCGCCAGAACCTTCCCGCGCGGAACACACCGAGCCGCTCGAGGCGGAGACACCTGGAGGAGATCATGGAAGCACTGTGGATCGTCGCAGCGCTGGCCGGGTATGTCGTCATCATGCGGTGGATCCTGCCCCGCCTGGGCGTGCCCACCTGAATGGCTCCACGGGTCGAGGATCGACCCGGCGCCCGACGCCACGGTTGCCGGCCGGCAGAACAGGACTCCCGGGTCACACGTCACCCGATCGATGAGGCGAGATGACACGCCGGCCCATGGTGCTCGTGACCGGAGGGAGCGGGGAGATGGCGCACGGCCTGATCCACCGCTTCGCCGAGATCGGGGCCGTCGACGTGGTGGCGCTCGACGTGCGTCCGCTCGACCCCGAGCTGGCGCGTCGGTGCGCGGTCACCCTCACGGGGGACATCCGCGATCGCCGCCTCCTCGAGCGGCTCCGTAGCGAGTTCGAGATCCACGCGATCTACCATCTCGCCGCGATCCTCTCCACGCGCGCGGAGTTCGTCCCCGAGACTGCCCACGACGTCAACGTCGGAGGGACGCTGAACCTGCTGCAGCTGGCCGTCGAGGAGGCGCGCTGGCATGGCCACCGCGTGCGGTTCCTCTTCCCCAGCTCGATCGCGGTCTACGGGCTGCCGGACGTGGAGGCGAAGCGAAAGGCCGGGCCCGTCGCGGAGGATGCGTGGACGCTGCCGATCACCATGTACGGGTGCAACAAGCTCTACGGCGAGCACCTGGGCCGCTACTACAGCCGACACTACGGGCAGCTCGCGGCCGAGGAGGAGGCGCGCGGCGTCGACTTCCGGGCGATCCGCTTGCCCGGGCTCATCTCCGCGTTCACGACGCCCAGCGGGGGGACGAGCGACTACGCGCCCGAGATGCTCCACGCCGCCGCGCAGGGACGCCCGTACGCATGCTTCGTCCGTGAGGACACGCGGATCCCGTTCATGGCGATGCCCGACGCCGTGGATGCGCTGCTGGCGCTCGCTGACGCGCCGGTTGAGGGCCTGGCCAACCCGGTCTACAACGTCACCGCCTTCAACCCGAGCGCGGGCGAGCTGGCCGATCTGGTGCGCTCCGCCTTCCCGGCAGCGGCCATCACCTTTGCGCCCGATCGGCGCCGGCAGCGGATCGTCGACTCCTGGCCGGAGGACGTGGACGACGCCCGGGCGCGACGCGACTGGGGGTTCCGCCCCCGGTACGACCTCGATCGTGCGATGCGCGAATACCTCGTGCCGAACATCCGGCGACGCTACGGGAGCGCATGACATGGACGCCGCCACGCGACTGCGGATCCAGGCCGAGCTCGACGAGATCGAGGCCGCGGGGCTGACCAAGCACGAGCGCGTCATCGAGAGCCCCCAGGGGGCGACGATCAGCGTCGGGGGCCGGACGCTCCTCAATTTCTGCGCGAACAACTACCTCGGCCTTGCCGACGATCCCCGCCTCGTCCGCGCCGCCCGGGAAGGCCTGGAACGATGGGGGCTCGGCCTCTCGAGCGTCCGGTTCATCTGCGGCACCCAGGCCATCCACAAGGAGCTCGAGGCGGCGATCACGCGCTTCCTCGGGACGGAGGACACGATCCTCTACACGTCCTGCTTCGATGCCAACGGCGGCCTGTTCGAGACGCTTCTCGACGAGCGGGACGCGGTGATCTCCGACGCCCTGAACCATGCGTCCGTCATCGACGGCATCCGGCTGTCAAAGGCCCAGCGCCACCGGTACGCTCACGGCGACATGGGGGACCTCGACCGGCTGCTTCGAGACACCGCCGGAGCGCGGACCCGGCTCATCGCGACCGACGGCGTGTTCTCCATGGACGGCGACGTCGCGCCGCTGCGCGAGATCTGCGACCTCGCCGACAGGCACCGCGCGCTGGTCATGGTGGACGACAGCCACGCCACCGGATTCTTCGGGCCGACGGGCCGCGGGACGCCCGAGCACTGGGAGGTGGGCGGCCGGATCGACATCGTCACCTCGACCCTCGGCAAGGCCCTCGGCGGCGCCAGCGGGGGCTTCACGACGGGCCGGCGCGAGATCGTCGCGCTGCTGCGGCAGCGGTCGCGGCCCTACCTCTTCTCGAACACGCTCGCGCCGGCTGTCGTGTGCGCGTCCCTCACCTGCCTGGAGCTGCTCTCGCGGAGCACCGAGCGGCGCGACCGGCTCGCCGTCAACACGCGGTGGTTCCGGGAGGCGATGACACACGCGGGCTTCCGGATCCGCCCCGGGGAGCATCCGATCGTCCCGATCATGCTCGGCGACGCGCGCCTCGCCCGCGCCATGGCGTCCGACCTCTTCGCCGAGGGGATCCACGTCGTGGGCTTCTGGTTCCCGGTGGTACCGAGAGACCAGGCCCGGATCCGCGTCCAGATCAGCGCGGCGCACTCGCAGGAGCACCTCGAGCGCGCCGTGGCCGCGTTTACCAAGGTAGGCCGGGTCCACCGAGTGGTCTGAGCGGCATGGGACCGGCCCGCCCCACCTGAGGCGACGGCAGGACACCGGGCGGGAGGCGGCTCACGCCGCCTGCCGCCTCCCCTCCCGGGGTTCCGAGCTGGCACTCCCGATGCACCCCAGGCCGCCGATAGAGAAGGGACGCCGGCCGGCGGCGCAAACCGAGGAGGACGCAAATGGTCGAAGCCATTCAGGACCAGTGGGCCATCGTGGCCGCCGTCGTCGTGCTCGTCGTCGCCGCGATCGTCTGGGTCTATGCCAGGCGGTAGGACGCGGCGCCCCGGCAGGCCGCGGCCGGCGACGCGGCTCGGGCGGGCAGCCCGCGGGCGCTTCGTCGTGCACGAGCACAAGGCCTCCCGCCTCCACTACGACTTCCGGCTCGAGCTCGCCGGCGTCCTCAAGTCGTGGGCCATCCCCAAGGGCCCATCCCTGAACCCCGCCGATCGGCGGCTCGCGGTGATGGTGCCCGACCATCCCGTCGGCTACATCGGCTTCCAGGGCATCATCCCGGCCGGACAGTACGGCGCCGGCCCGGTGGTGGTCTGGGATCGCGGCACCTACAGGGTCGAGGACGGTGTGAGTCCGCGGGGTCAGCTCCGGGCCGGCAAGCTCGCCTTCGTGCTGAAAGGCAGGAAGCTGAAGGGGCGCTTCGCGCTGGCCCGCCTTCGGAGCGGCAAGACCGGCAAGGAATGGCTCCTCATGAAGAAGACCGACGCCGACGCGGACCGATCGTGGAAGCTCCGCACCGAGCTGACGCGCGCCCGGCTCGCGCGCCTCGCGCAGCGGACACCTCCCTGCAAGACCGCGTGAACAGCTCGGCCGTCGGAGCGGCACTCGACCGGACGCCGGACTCCCTCAGCGTGAACCAGCAGGTCGCCGACAAGCTTCGACAGGCCGCTGATCTCCTCGCGCAGCAGGGGGCCAATCCGTTCCGCGTCTCCGCCTACCGGCGGGCGGCCGACGCCATCACAGGCCAGAGCTGGGATCTCCGTGACATCCTTGAGCGGGAGGGGCCGGCCGGACTGGTCGCGCTCCCTTGCATCGGGCGGGGCATCGCGGCGGCGATCGTCGAGATGGTCCGGACCGGCCGCTGGAGCCAACTGGATCGGCTCCGGGGCGCCCTCGATCCGGTCCGCGTCTTTCGGACGGTCCCCGGCATCGGGCCCGCACTCGCCCAGCGCGTGCACGATACCCTCGGCGTCGACACCCTCGAGGCTCTCGAGATCGCGGCGCACGACGGGCGTCTCGACGCGGTGCCCGGTATCGGCGCCCGCCGCGCCGCCATGATCCGAGGGGCGCTGCAGAACCTGCTGGGCTCGACCCCGGCGAGCCGCCGGCTGCCGGGCGGCCCCTCGGTCGCAACGCTGCTCGACGTCGATCGTGAGTATCGGGAGAAGGCGGCGGCAGGAGCGCTGCGGACGATCGCGCCCCGGCGCTTCAACCCCGAGGGAAAGTCTTGGCTCCCCGTGCTCCATGCACGTCGTGGCCGGTGGCACTTCACCGCGCTCTACTCGAACACCGCGCGTGCCCATGACCTGGGGCGAACCGAGGACTGGGTGGTGGTCTACTTCTACGACGACGATCACCAGGAGGGACAGCACACGATCGTCACGGAGACGCAGGGTCCTCTCACAGGCCAGCGCGTCGTGCGGGGTCGCGAGGCGGAGTGCCAGACGCGCGCTGCCCGGCCCGGCGAATCACGGGTCGACCATGTCGATGTCGGCCGGGCACGGCCGGTAGCGCGAGTCGCACAGCCGTGAGCGGGCGTCCTGCCCGGCCCGGTCCGGCAACCCCGGAGCCCACACCAGCCCCCCGGCGGGAGCCACCCGATCACGTCTCCGATCGGCCGCACGAGCCGACCTCTGGCCCGAAGGCGCCAGCGGCCGGGGCGGTGAGCCTGTGGCTGGACACCTACGAGGACATCTTCTCGGACTTCGATCCCCACCCCTTCGGGCAGCGCGCGCTGTCCGAGGACTTCCTGGTCGAGGCCAAGCGCGCGGTGCGGGATCGTCGCGACGAGGTGCCGGAGCTGCGATTGCTGGTCCCCACGCGCATTCGCAACCTCGACGACGAGACCACCATCCGGAAGCGCCTCCGCGATCACTTCCGGCGACACGCGGACCGGCTCGCCAGGGAGCGCCGGCGAGCGATCTGGGTGAGTGTCGCCATCGCGGCGGCGGGGTTCGCCGTCATGACCGCGTCGGCGCTGCTCCGACGGCAGCCGGAGACCGTCACCCGCACCGTCCTCCACGTGCTCCTGGAGCCGGCCGGATGGTTCGCGGTGTGGTTCGGCCTCGATCAGCTGTTCTACGGCACCCGGGAGCTGGCCCGCGAGTACGCCTTCTACCGGAAGATGGCGCGGGCCGACGTGGTCTTCACGGCCTACGCCGACGAAGAGCCGATCAGGACCTCCGGGTCCGAGCGCGCCTGAGCCCGGCTGGGGTGCGCGCGCCTCGACGGGGCAGCGACGCCCCATGCCGGCTGCGGGCTGGCGTGCCGATTGCTCTGCGAGCATCGTGTTTCCAGTGGCATCGCGGTTGCAGCCGACCGTCGGGGGGGGGCTGACCCACGATGAAGATCGTCCATCCGACCGACTTCTCTCCGTGCGCCGAGGATGCCCGGGCGCTCGCGGTGCGGCTCGCCCGCGCGCTGGGTGCGGAGCTGATCCTGCTCCACGTCGCCGTCGAAACGCCGCTGTTCCGCGAAGGCCTGATGGGTGCGCGCGAGCTGGAGCGCTGGTTCGAGGAGCAGCGAGCATGGGCCAGGCAGGCGCTGGAAGAGCGCGCGGCCGACTGTCGGGGGCAAGGCGTTCCCACGCTCGCTCGCGTCGTCCCGGGCGCTCCCCATCAGGTGATCGTGGACACCGCCAAGCGGGAGGGCACCGACTTCATCGTGATGGGCACACACGGTCGCGGCGCTCTCGAGCGCTTCTTCATCGGAAGCGTGGCGGACCGGGTCATCCGGGCCGCGCCGTGCGCGGTGGTCACGACGCGCGAAACCGGAAGAACCACCGAGGGGGCCTCGCCCGCAGCGCCGGCTGCACCGGGGAACCCCGGCTCGCAGAGCGGGGCAGCGTGACGTCGACGGGCTCGAGCCGCGTCGGGGGGACTGCGTAGTGACCGGATACATCGCGTGGTTCAGGGATATCCGCCTCGAGGATCTTCCGCGCGTCGGTGGCAAGAACGCCTCGCTCGGCGAGCTCTATGGGGAGCTGACGACGGCCGGCGTGCGGGTGCCGAACGGCTTCGCGGTTACCGGCGAGGCGTACGCCGCGCTCCTCGATGAAACCGGCCTACGGCCCCGCGTGGCAGCGATCCTGGAGGGCGTCTCGGGCGAGGACGTGGCCGTGCTGGCCAGAGCCGCGGCCGCGGTCCGCGGGCTCATCCTGGAGGCACCCTGGCCGGCCGGCCTCGACCGGGAGATCCGTGAGGCCTACGACGCCCTCGCACAGGAAGGCGGGCCGGATCCGAGCGTCGCCGTCCGCTCGAGCGCGACCGCCGAGGATCTGCCGGATGCGAGCTTCGCCGGGCAGCAGGAGACGTACCTCGGGGTGCGGGGTGCCGACGCGGTCGTCGCCGCGTGCCGGCGCTGCTTCGCCTCGCTCTTCACCGACCGGGCCATCGTCTACCGGAACCAGCACGGGTTCGACCACCTGGCGGTCCGCCTCTCCATCGGCGTCCAGCACATGGTCCGCGCCGATCTGGGAGCGGCCGGGGTCATGTTCACCCTCGATCCGGAGAGCGGTTCCCGGGACGTGGTGGTGATCAACAGCGCCTACGGCCTCGGGGAAGCCGTCGTCCAGGGACAGCTCGACCCCGATGAGTTCTGGGTCTTCAAGCCGACGCTCCGCGCGGGCCAGCAGGCGATTCTCAAGCGCACCCTCGGCCGGAAGGACTGGAAGCTCGGGCTCGGCGCCGACGGCACGCCGGCACGGGTCGAGGTCCCCGCCGAGGCGAGACCACGCCTCAGCCTGGCGGACACCGAGGTGCTCGAGCTGTCGCGTCTCGGGATCGCGATCGAGACCCACTACTCGGCGAAGGCCGGTCGGCCGACGCCGATGGACATCGAGTGGGCGCGCGACGGCGCGGACGGGCGCCTCTACATTCTCCAGGCGCGCCCCGAGACGGTGCACGGGGCCGAGCGCCGGCCGCTGATCCAGGTGTTCACGCTCGGAGCGACCGCCGGGTTCGAGCGGCTGGTCTCCGGCAAGGCGATCGGTCAGCGGATCGGGGTCGGCCGCGCGCGGCGCCTCCAGGGCCCCCGGGATCTCGCCCGGCTGGCCCCCGGCGAGGTGCTCGTGGCGCCCATGACCGATCCCGACTGGGAGCCCGTCATGAAGCAGGCGGCGGCGATCGTCACCGATCGCGGCGGCCGGACCTGCCACGCCGCCATCGTGAGCCGGGAGCTCGGCGTCCCGTGCGTCGTCGGCACCGAGCGGGGCACCGAGCTCATCCCGGAGGGCGAGACCGTCACCGTGAGCTGCGCCGAGGGCGAGCTCGCGTCCGTCTACCGGGGGGCCGTGCCCTTCGAGCGGCGGACCGTCGATCTCACGAGCCTGCCCTCCCGGGCCACGAAGGTCATGCTGAACGTCGGGAATCCGAGCGAGGCGTTCCGCCTCGGCGTCCTGCCGACCGACGGCGTCGGCCTGGCCCGGATCGAGTTCATCATCGCGAGCGTGGTCCGGGTGCATCCGCTCGCGCTCCTTCACCCGGAGCGCGTCTCCGATCCGGCGGCGCGCGCCACGATCGACGCGCTCACGCGCGGGTACGCGGATCCCGCGGATTACTTCGTGGACCGCCTGGCCGAAGGGGTGGGCGTCATCGCCGCCGCCTTCTACCCGCGGGACGTGATCGTCCGCCTCTCCGACTTCAAGTCGAACGAGTATGCGGGGCTGGTCGGCGGCAGGGCCTTCGAGCCCGCGGAGGCGAACCCCATGCTCGGCTTCCGGGGCGCCTACCGCTACGCGCATCCGCACTACCGGGAGGGCTTCGCCCTCGAGTGCCGGGCGATGCGGCGCGTGCGGGACGAGATGGGGCTGACCAACGTCAAGCTCATGATCCCGTTCTGCCGGACTCCCGAGGAAGGGGAGCGCGTCGTGGCGTTGATGGGAGAGCACGGGCTCCGGCGAGGCGAGCGGGGTCTCGAGGTCTACGTGATGTGCGAGATCCCCTCGAACGTCCTCCAGGCCCGCGACTTCGCCCGGATCTTCGACGGCTTCTCGATCGGGTCCAACGACCTCACGCAGCTGGTCCTGGGCGTCGACCGGGACTCGGCGCTCGTCGCGCCGATCTTCGACGAGCGGAACCCCGCGGTGCTGACGATGGTCGCCTCCGTGATCGAAGCGGCCCGATCGGCCGGCCGGAAGATCGGCATCTGCGGCCAGGCCCCGAGCGACTATCCGGAGTTCACCCGCTTCCTGGTCGAGCGGGGCATCACCAGCATTTCCCTGAACCCGGACGCCCTGATCGCCGGGCTGGAGGCCATCGCCGCGGCGGAGAACGCGGCGACCAGCCCAGCCCCGCTGATCGCGGCGCCCCTGACCGTGCCGGAGGCGACCGCGGGGACGCGCCGCCCGGCGTGAGAGGAGAGGAACATGGCGGTTCGAGTGGCCATCAACGGGTTCGGACGGATCGGACGGCTGGTGTTGCGGGCGGCCCGGACCGCGGACGACATGCGGATCGTCGCCGTCAACGACCTCACGGATGCGAAGACCCTGGCCCACCTCCTGAAATACGATTCCGTGCACGGCAGCCTCCCCGCCGAAGTGGTGGTGAAGGGGGACGAGATCGCCGTGGATGGTCATACCGTTCGGGCCCTCGCGATGAAGGATCCCGCTCGGCTCCCGTGGAAGGAGCTGGAGGTGGACGTGGTCGTCGAGGCCACCGGCATCTTCCGCGACCGCACCGGCGCGAGCAAGCACTTGGAAGCCGGCGCGCGGAAGGTCATCATCACCGCGCCCGCCAAGGATCCCGACGTGACCCTGGTCCTGGGCGTGAACGAGCGGGAGTACGACCCCGCGCGCCACCACGTCATCTCCAACGCGTCCTGCACGACCAACTGTCTGGCCCCGGTGGCCAAGGTGCTGCTGGACGAGTTCGGCCTCAAGCGAGGCTTCGCCTCGACGGTCCACGCCTACACGAACGACCAGCCGATCCACGACTTTCCCCACAAGGACCTCCGGCGCGCGCGGGCCGGAGCGCTCAGCATGATCCCCACGACCACCGGAGCCGCCACGGCGGTCGGGCTCGTCCTCCCGGCGCTCAAGGGGAAGCTCGATGGCCTCGCCATCCGAGTCCCGGTCGCCAACGTGTCGCTCGTGGACCTGGTCGCCGAGCTCGAGTGGCTCGCCACGGCAGAGGCCGTCAACGCGGCGTTCCGGAAGGCAGCCATCGGGCCGCTCAAGGGCATCCTGGACGTGACGGACGAACAGCTCGTGTCGGTGGACTTCAACGGCAACTCCCATTCCGCCATCGTCGACCTCCCCTCGACGGCGGTCGTCGAGGGAAACCTCGTCAAAGTCCTGGCGTGGTACGACAACGAATGGGGCTATGCCTGCCGGGTCCGCGACCTGGTCCGGTACATCGCGAAGGCGCGGTAGCCCGGCAGAGGGACTTGGTGGCATGAGCACTCCCGGCGAGGTGCAGTGCGGCGCCTGCGGGGCCACGAACCGCATCCCGCCCGACGCCGGGCATCGCCGCGCCCGCTGTGGACGGTGCCATGTCCCCCTCGGAACCGAGCCGGCGGGCCCTCGGGTCGTCACCGATGCCTCGTTCGAAGACGACGTGCTCCGGTCTCCCCTCCCCGTCCTCCTCGACTGCTGGGCGCCCTGGTGCGGGCCGTGCCGGACGCTGGCCCCCGTGATCGACGCCCTCGCCGGCGCGTACGCCGGACGTGTCCGCGTGGCCAAGCTCGACGTCGACGAGAACCCGGGCGTCGCGGCGCGCTACGCCGTCCAGGGGATCCCGACACTGCTCCTCTTCGATGGCGGCCAGCTGCGGGATCGCCTGGCCGGCGTGCCGCCGCGCGCCACCCTGCAAGCGCGTCTCGAGTCGCTGCTGGCTCGAACGCCTCGCTAGCCAGCCGGTGAGACTCCGCCGCCCCACCTGGGGCAGTGGCGGGAGGGCTGGCTCGCCCCGCATCCGCTGATGCGCGTGGCCCGCCGAGCTCGGCCGAGGCCCTCGATGGCTTGCACGGCACTTGCAACCAGGCGACAGTGACGCCGCTCACATCCACACTCACGAGGAGATTGACCATGATCGGAGCGATCTGCAGCAAGCCCGCCATCACAGCGTCACCCGACACGACAGCTCGGGAAGCCGCCCACCGAATGCGGACCCGAAACGTGGGGGCCGTCGTGGTGGTCAACGGGCAGGGCAAGCCGATCGGGGTCGTGACGGACCGGGACATCGCGGTGAAGGTCGTCGCCCAGGGATCCGACCCGGCTCTCGTTCGCGTAGGCGGCCTGATCACGCGGAAGCCAACCGTGATCCGCGAAGATGCCGGGATTCTCGACGCGACCAAGCTCCTGAGCGGCCGAGGAGTCCGACGCTTGCCGGTGGTGAATCGGGCAGGAAAGCTGGTCGGGATCATCTCCCTGGACGACTTGCTGATGCTCCTCGGCAGCGAGCTCGGCCACATCGCCTCGACCCTCGCGGGCGAGCTCGGTCGGCGCCGGATCTGACGGGCTCCGGGAAGCCTGCCGGGGGCGA
Source organism: uncultured Candidatus Rokubacteria bacterium (assembly GCA_963812945.1). Taxonomy (GTDB): domain Bacteria; phylum Methylomirabilota; class Methylomirabilia; order Rokubacteriales; family DASRDR01; genus DASRDR01. Next base: position 100,625 of record CAWEXD010000010.1, read on the forward strand.
CCGGGGATGGAAACTGACGGACTTCAGCCGTCGTGATGACCGAGGGGGTGATCGCGTACTTCTCGATGGAGATCGCCCTCGATAGCCGCATCCCGACGTACAGCGGCGGACTCGGCGTCCTGGCCGGGGATACACTCCGGGCGGCGGCCGACCTCGGGGTGCCCATGGTCGGTGTGACCCTCCTCCACCGCCAGGGGCACTTCACGCAGCGCCTCGAGGCCGACGGCACCCAGCGCGAAGAGCCCGTCACCTGGTCAGTCACTGACCGGCTCGAGTCCACCGATGGAGTCTGTTCGGTACAGGTCGAGGGCCGTGACGTCATGGTGCGAGCGTGGCGCTACCTCGTCCACGGGGTGGCGGGCGCCACGGTGCCCGTGTACCTCCTCGACACGGACATCCTGGGCAACGAGCCGCAAGACCGTCGCCTGACGGATCGCCTCTACGGCGGCGACGCTCGCTACCGCCTCTGTCAGGAGCTGATCCTAGGGGCGGGCGGCGTGCGGATGCTGCGGGCCCTCGGCTACACGCGCGTCGCGCGATACCACATGAACGAGGGCCACGCGGCGCTGCTCGCGCTCGAGCTCTTGGCCGAGGAAGAGTCGCACACCGGTGAGCCCACGGCCGAGGCGATCGAGCAGGTGAAGCGACGATGCGTGTTCACGACTCACACGCCGGTGCCGGCCGGCCACGATCAGTTCGAGCTCGGCCTCGCGCGGGCGGTGCTCGGCCCGTCCCGCGTCGAGGCTCTGCAGACCCTCAAGTGCTGCAACAGCGCGCTGAACCTCACGCTGGTCGCCCTCGAGCTGTCCCACTACGTCAACGGGGTGACCCAGCGCCACGGCGAGGTGTCGCGCTCGATGTTTCCCGGCTATCCGATCGGCTCGATCACGAACGGGGTGCACTCGCCCACGTGGACCGCTCCCCCGTTCGCCGCCCTGTACGACCGCTACATCCCCGATTGGCGGCGGGACAGCTTCTCCCTGCGCTACGCGCTGGGAGTTCCCGTGACCGCCATTCAAGAGGCCCACCGACAGGCCAAGGCACAGCTGGTCCGGACCGTGCACGCCCGGACGGGCGCTCGATTCGAGCCCGAGCGCTTCACGATCGGGTTCGCCCGCCGGGCCACCGCCTACAAGCGCCCCACGCTGCTGCTGCGTGATCCGGTCCGGCTTCGCCGGCTGGCCGCCGCCCACGGCCCCCTGCAGGTCGTCTTCGCCGGAAAGGCGCACCCCCATGACGCCGAGGGCAAACGCCTGATCCGGGAGATCGTCAACCAGGCGGCGCTGCTCGCGCCCGACGTCAGGATCGCGTACCTGCCCGACTACGACCTCGAGCTCGCCCGGGACGTCGTCGCCGGCGCGGACCTCTGGCTGAACACGCCCAAGCCTCCCCTGGAGGCCTCGGGCACCAGCGGGATGAAAGCCGCCCACAACGGCGTCCCCAGCCTCAGCGTTCTCGACGGCTGGTGGCTGGACGGTCACGTCGAAGGGGTCACCGGCTGGTCGATCGGACGCCGGGACGGTGCAGCCGCGGCCAGTGACGAGGAGGACGCGCGGCATCTCTACGCCGCGCTCGAGGAGACGATCCTCCCCCTGTACGCCGACCGGCCCGCGGGCTGGGGCGAGGTGATGCGCCTGACCATCGCGCTCAACGCCTCGTTCTTCAACGCCCAGCGGATGCTCCAGGAGTACGTGTTCCACGCCTACCAGGACCCCGTGGCGTCCAGCCCGTGAAGACTTTCGAGATCGCCCGCCAGTTCGACCTGATGAGCGCCCCTACCAAACCGAGCCGTGGTCTCCCAGGACACGCTCGACGGCCTCGCGGAACGCGGCGTTCGCCAGGGGCTTCGTCAGGAACGCGCTGACCCCGGTCTCTCGCGCAGCCACCCGCGCCTGGTCGGAGTCGTGGGCGCTGATGAGGAATACCGAGATCGGCGGGACACGGGCGCGAGCATGGCGCGCGACGGCCAGCCCGTCGACTCCCCCGGGCAGATGGAGATCAGTCACGACGAGGTCGGGAGCCTCCCGGTCGATGAGTGTGATCGCGGCGGGTCCGGAACTGGCGGTCAGGCAGGCGTGCCCGAGCGGCCGGAGAACCCGCTCCCAGCTTGCGAGCAGGTCCGGCTCGTCGTCCACCAGCAAGATCTTGCGCGCCACGTCCGGGTGCCGGTAACTACAAAGCAATAACGATGCCCCGGAAGGACTGAGGCCGCTACCCCTGCGCTAGCGTGCGGTCCATGACCTGGGGTCGTCCCGGGTGGGGCATCGCCACCCCGGAAGAGACACCGGCACCCCAGCTTGTGCGCCGTCTGCCTTGACGGCCCGATGGGCCACGGCCGAGAATGCCGGCATGCCGGCGAATGGGCGACCGCCAGGGCAGAACCGCAGGACGGCGAGCTCTGGAGGACGCGGGGTCACCCGGAAACCTGCACCCCCACCTCAGGGGTCGCCCGACACGGCCCTCAGCCGCCGGGCGGCCCTGGCCGACGCCGTTCTCGAGACGTCGTCCCTGGGAGTCGTGATGGTGGACGGCGCGGGACGGATCGTGCGGGCCAACGCTCGCCTCGCTCAGATGTTCGGCTACGCGCAGCAGGACCTCGACGGTGAGACGATCGAAGCGCTCTTGCCCGAGCGGCTCCGGGTTGCTCACGCGCAACACCGCCGTGGCTTCTTCGGCGACCCGCGGGTGCGACCCATGGGATACGGTCTCGAGCTCACCGCCCGCCGCAAGGACGGGACCGAGTTTCCCGTGGAGATCAGCCTGAGCTTTGTCGAGAGCGACCAGGGCCTCCTGGCCCTCGGCTTCGTGACCGACATCACGCCCCGCCGGAACGCGGAGCAGCGCCTTCAAGCGGAGTTCCTGGTGACGCGCGTGTTCGCGGACCCGGACGATTCGGGAAATCTACTTCCGCGCCTGCTTCAGGCCCTGTGCGAGAGCCTCGCCTGGGATCTCGGGGAGTTCTGGCGCGTGGACGGCGACGTCCTCCGGCACGAGGCCGGGTGGCATCGGCCGGGACTCGACACGCGGGAGTTCGACGAAGTCAGTCGCAAAACGGTGTTGTCATGCGGGATGGGGCTGGCCGGCCGCGTCTGGGAGACGGGCCAGGCGTGCTGGGTCCAGTCGGGCGAGCACCTCGGGGGGGGCCGCGCGGCTGCGGCGGCCCGGATCGGGCTGAAGCCGGCTTGCGCCTTCCCGATCCGCGGCCAGGACTCGTTCATCGGCGCCATCGTGATGCTGAATCGAGCCCCGCGCGAGCCCGATGACACCCTGCTCGCGATGCTCACCGATATCGGCAACCGGATCGGTCAGCACCTCGATCACCGTCGTGTCCAGACCCAGCTCCGCCAGCAGCGCGAAGTCTTGTTCCAGAGCGAGAAGCTGTCGGCCCTCGGGCGCCTCGTGGCCGGGGTCGCCCACGAAATGAACAATCCCCTGGGTATCATCTCGTCGCGGATCGAGCTGATGCTCGGCGAGGCCGAAGGTCAGACGATTCCCGCCCAGTTTCTCGACGACCTCCGGGTGGTCCACCGCAACGTCATGCGCGTGGCCGGCGTGGCCCAGGCGCTGCGATCCTTTGCGCGCCAGTCCACCGGGGAGCGGCAGCCGATCGACCTGAACACGGTGGTCGGAGAGACACTGCTGCTCGTCGGCAAGTCCATGAGCACGGAAGACGTCCGCATCACGACGGCACTCGATCCGGCGCTTCCCTCGATTCTGGGCGACGCCAACGCGCTCCAGCAGGTCTTGCTGAATCTTCTGACGAACGCGCGAGAAGCCTTGACGGGCGGCGGGGAGATCTCGATCCAGACAGGACGCGACGCCGAGCACCCGGGTCACCTGCACCTGATCGTGAAAGATACCGGACCCGGAATTCCCCCGGCGCATCTCCCCCACCTGTTCGAGCCGTTCTACACGACCAAGCCATCGGGAACGGGTCTGGGCCTCGCGGTGAGCTACGGGATCGTTCAGAGCCACCTGGGGACGATCGACGTCCATTCCCTCCCGAGCCAGGGCGCGACGTTCATCCTCAGGTTCCCGGTGCTGGAGAGTCTGTCGGGCCCTGCGTAGCGCTGCCCGTCGATTCGACGGCAGGCCAGCGAGACTCGTGCGGCCCCAGAAGCAAGGACACCACTCCCGAGTCGAGCTTCCGCTCCAGGATCGTCGCGACCCGCCCGATGAGCTTGAGCATGCGCAGGTTGTCGGCGAGGACGTAGGCCCGGAAACGGCGAATGCCCCTCGCTTCCGCGTAGCCAACCAGCTCGCCGAGCAGTCGCGTTCCGAGGCCCCGTCCCTGCCACCGGTCCTCGATGACGACGGCGATCTCGGCCTCCTGGGCCCGCTCATCGTGGACGTAGCGCGCCACCCCGATCAGCTCGCCGCTGGGGTCGAGAGCGACGATCGCCATGCGCCGGTCGTAGTCCACGTTCGCCAGGATGTGCGTCCAGTCCGGCGGCAGCCGGCGCATCACCGTGAAGAACCGCTGGTACGAGGTCTCCGGGCTGAGCCGCTCGTAGAGCGCCGTCAGGGCGGATTCGTCCTCGGGCCGGATGTGGCGCAGGGTGACCGGGGTGCCGTCCGTCAGGATCACCGGCCTCATGGGGCCAGCGTGCCCCACCGGACCCGCCGATGCCCCACCCGTGGCAGCCGCCCCGGTGGCTAACTCGCGATCCGACCGGCCATTTTCCTCTGGCATTGCGGTTGCTCCGGCTCTCTGATGACCGATTAGAACACCAAACCAGGAGGACCGGGCGATGCGAGCACTGACACCGTGGACGGGGCTCTCGACGATGAAGAAGGAGATGGACCGCCTGTTCGATCGGGTCTGGGAGGGGGATTTCCCGCAGCTGCCCTCGATGGGCGAGTGGGCGCCCGCCCTGGACGTGTCCGAGACGAAGGACACGGTGATGGTGAAGGCCGAGGTCCCGGGGATGGATCCCAAGGAGATCCAGCTCTCCCTCGAGGACCAGCTCCTCACCCTCAAGGGCGAGAAGAAGCAGGAGAAGGAAGAGAAGGACGAGCACTACTACCGCTCGGAGCGGTCCTATGGAGCCTTCGTGCGGACGGTGCGGCTCCCGGCGACGGTCGACGGCTCGAAGGTCACGGCCACCTTCAAGAACGGGCTGCTCAAGGTGACCCTGCCGAAGGCCGCCACCGCGAAGGGAACGACCATTCCGATCAAGGCCGAGTAGGCCGCCACCACGGCAGTACCGACGGGGTGGTGGCCGCACGGGGCGGCTGAGGGAGGACCGTGCTTCATGCGCGGTCAACGCCCCAGCGCTCACTGGCAGCCACCGCGTCGGCATCGCCGTCCGAGAACGATAGGGGTCCGAGGGCACCCCACACCATGACGCTAGCCGAGCAGATCGTCCGACTGTCGAAGCTGAAGGCGTCCACCGGGCCGGTGGTGAGCGTCTATCTCAATACCCGGTGGACCGACGAGCACCAGCGCGAGCGTACCCGGCTCTTCCTCAAGGGCGAGCTCCGCCGCGCCCGCGAGGCGAGCCCCGGGGAGGGCTGGGCCGATGCCCTCGACTGGATCGAGACCGAGGGAGAGGCGCTCATCAGCCAGGCGAGCCACGCCGATGCCCGCGGCGTGGCGCTCTTCGCCTGCCCCGCCCTCGGCCTCCGAGAGGTGATCCCGGTCCGGGCTCCCCTGGAGAACGCGGTCGTCGTGGCTGACCGGCCCTTCCTGCGTCCCCTCGCCGCCGCCGAGGGGGAGACGCCGCCCACGCTGGTGGTGTTCATCGATGCGGAGAGCGCGCGCCTGATCCCCCTCCTCGAGGCCGGGGCCGGCGAGGAGGTGCGTCTGGAGAGCGAGATCCCCGGCCATCACCGCCGGGGCGGCTGGGCCCAGCTCGCCCTGGGCCACTATCAGCGCCGCATCGAGGAACGCCGCGAGCGGCATCTCGAAGCGGTGGCGGAAGCGCTCGCTCGGCTCGTCGAGGAGCAGGGCCTCGAGCGCATCGTCATCGCGGGGAGCCCCGACAGCGCCGCAGCCTTCCGACGGGCCCTACCCTCGACGGTCGTCGCGCGGGTGGCCGGGGTCGTGGCGGGGCGCCGAGACGAGCCGGCCAGCGAGCTCGTCGCGCGCGCCGCCGAGCTGGTCGGCCGGGCCGCGGCCCGGGAGGTTGACGCGGCCGTCGATGGCCTCCTGACGGAGGCGGCCAAGGGGGGGCAGGCCGCGGCGAGTCTCGAGGGAGTGCTGGAGGCGGTGGGGCGCGGAGCGGTCGACCGGCTCTATCTCCTGCGTGAGTTCCGGGAGCGGGGGCGGGCGTGCACCGCCTGCGCCACGCTCCAGCCGGGAGACGCGGCCGCGTGCCGGCTGTGCCGCCAGGCCACTGCGTCGGTCGAGCTTGGCGAGGCGATGGTGACCCGCACGATCGCGGCGGGCGGAACGGTGACGATGGTCGACGCGCATGCGGCGCTGGGCGCGGTCGGCGGCGTCGCCGCGCGCCTGCGATTCGCCCTGTAACGCCGGACGCCGTGCGACCTCCCTCCCGCGTGCTCATCCTGGGAGCCGCGGATCCTCGCGCTGCGTCAGCCGGTGGTTCGCGTGCACTGCGAGATCGAGGAAGCCGGTCGACCGGGCTTCGCCGAGATACTCGGACACCTCTGAAGGGGCGGGAACGATGCCCCGCTGGTGTCAGGCCTTGATCCCGTGCTTGGCCAGCAGGCGGTGCAGCGTCTTCCGGTCGACGCCGGCCGTCTTCGCGGCCTGCGAGATGTTCCCCCCGTGCCGTCGGAGCAGATCGGTCAGGTACCTCTGGGCGAAGGCCTGCAGCCAGGCTTCGCGAGCCTGAGCGAGGGGCAGGTCCTTGCCCGGGACCGCGGCGGCCGGACGACCGCGGCCGCGGATGTGGTCGGAAAGATCTCGGACCTGGATCATCGGTCCATCCGTCAGCGCGCAGGCACGCTCGATCACGTTCTGGAGCTCGCGGACGTTACCGGGCCAGGCGTAGGCTTCGAGGCATGCGAGTGCGTCCGGCTCGATCCCCGCAAGCAGCGGCTCACGGTTCCGCCCGTAGCGTCGCAGGAAGTGGTGCGCGAGGAGCGCCACGTCCCCCGACCGCTCTCGGAGCGGCGGTAGCGTGATCGTGATCACGTTGACGCGGTAGAAGAGGTCGTCCCGGAATTCCCCCTTCCGGACCAGCTCCGCGGCATCCCGGTTGGTCGCCGACACGAGGCGGACGTCCACGTCGTGAAGCGGGTCGCGCCGACGCGACGGATCTGCCGTTCCTGTAGGGCCCGGAGGAGCTTGGACTGGAGCGCCTGGGGCAGCTCCCCGATCTCGTCGAGGAAGAGCGTGCCCCGGTCCGCGACCTCGATCATCCCCGGCTTGGTCCGGTCCGCGCCGGTGAACGCGCCGCGCTCGTGCCCGAACAGCTCCGACTCGAGCAGCGCATCGGGCAGCGCCGCGCAGTCCACGGGAACGAACACCTCGGCGGCCCGGGCGCTCTGCGCGTGAATCGCCCGGGCGATCAGCTCTTTCCCGGTCCCGGACTCCCCCTGGATCAGGATGTTGGCCTCCGACCGGGCGCCCTTCCGGACGAGGTCGAACACGGCCTCCATGGCCGCGCTCTTGCCGACCACGTGGTCGAAGCCGGCGCGCGGCGCAAGCGGCTCCCGAAGCCGGCGGTTCTCCTCGATCAGGCGGCGCCGTTCGGCCGCGCGCTCGACGGCCAGACGGAGCACGTCGTTGGACGGCAGCGGCTTCAGCAGGTAGTCGAATGCCCCCGCTCGCATGGCTTCCACCGCGGACTCGACGCTCCCGTGTCCGGTGATCATGATCACGACGACGTCGGGATCCAGCTCGCGGGCGCGGGTCAGAACCTGCATCCCATCGACCCGAGGCATCTTGAGATCGGTGAGGACGATCTCGGGACGCTCGCTCTCGAGCAGCGCCAGCGCGCGTTCACCGTCGGTCGCCGTCACGCAGGCATAGTCGTCCCGGCCGAGGAGGCGGCTCCAGTTGGCGACGACGTCGGGCTCGTCGTCGACGATCAGGACGCGCGGCTTCGCGCTCACAAGGCACCCACGGTGCACATAAGGTAGCATGGCGTGGCGGGCTTTGGCCGCTCGCGCCACCGGACGACGACGTCAGACGAGGAGGACCTCCAGGGCGGCCCGCATCGCCGCTCCCGGCGGCCCCGTCGTGTCGACGCGAACGTGCTCGCCGGCGCCGAGCTCGGTGACCGGCTCGAATTCCGCGCGCACGCGCTCCAGCAGCGCTTCACCGGCGTCGGAGATCGACGGGCCGGCGGCCCGGCGACGAAGGCGCTCCCGGAGCGTGGCCTCGTCGCAGACCGTCTCGACAAAGTGGAACCGGCGCCCGTGGCGCTCGGCCAGGTCCCGCGCGCGGAGCCGGAGCGCTCGCTCGCGGAACGTCGCGTCGAGCACGACACCGCGTCCGGAGTCCAGTACCACTCCGGCCCGCCGGAACACCTCGTCGAACGTCCGCGCCGAGAACGCCGCCGAGTAGGCGCCCTCCGGGGCCCGCTCGGTGGCGCGGACCCCCGCCAGCGCCTTCCGGACCCGGTCCGACGAGACGACCGGGACGCCGAGGGCCCGGCCGAGCGCCTCCGCCAGCGTGCTCTTGCCGCTGCCGATCACCCCGCCAACGGCGATCACCGGCGGCGTCCCCGGCCGAGCCTCCGCGTAGAAGCGGGCGAGGGCGAACAGCGACCGGGCCTCCTCGGCCTTCCGGGCGGCCTTCTCGGGCGGCGTGGACGAGTCGGCGGCCAGGAAGGCGGCGACCTTCCCACGGACCCAGGCGCGGTACCCGGCGTAGAAGTCGACGACCCCGTAGAGGTCGTGGTCGTCGGACGCCACGGCGAAGTCGGCCAGGAACCGCTCCGCGAGGTCGGCGCGCGATCGGGCGGTCAGCTCCATGGCCAGGAACGCCACATCGGCGGCGGCATCCCCGCCGCGGAGTCGCTCGTTGAACTCGACGCAGTCGATGACGAGCGGCTCGGCGTCCTCGAAGTAGACGTGCTCGAGCCGGAGGTCGCCGTGCCCGTCGCGGATCCGCCCCTGCTCGACCCGCGCCCGGAACCGGCCGGCGTGCCGCGCCAGGACTCCGAGCTGCCAGGCCCGCACGGCGTCGGACGTGTCCTGCGAGACGAACCGGCCCACGAACGGCTCCACCTGCACGAAGTTCTCGACGACGTTGTCGCGAATGGCCTCGATGGCGCCCGCCTCAGGTGCCGGAGCCGCGTCGCTGAAGAAACGGGCGAGTCTCGCCGCCAGGCGTGTCAGATGATCGGGCGTCAGGATCCCCCGTCTGAGCAATGCTTCGGCGCCATGCTCGTCCGCGAGCCTCCGCATGCGGACGGCGTAGTCGACGATCTCACCGTCAGCGCCGAACCAGTGGCCCTGCGGGCCGAGCCGGACCGGGGCGACCCCGAGATAGACGTCGGGCGCGAGCCGCCGGTTCAGCCGCACCTCGTCCTCGCAGCAGCGCCGGCGCCGCTCGAGCGTCGTGTAGTTCACGAACCCGTAGTCGACGGGGCGCTTGAGCTTCCAGGCTTCCCGGTCGGTGAGGAACACCCAGGAGATGTGCGTCGTGACCTGCGTGACCTGCGAGGGTCGCGGGGCGGGATAGGCCTCCGGGCGCCGGAGGTCATCGAGGAGCGACCGGGCTTGCTCCTCCTTCGTCACCACGACGCCCATCCTACGTCAGCCTTCAGCCACCTCGTCGGTCGACTTGGGAGGCAAGGCTCGCCAGATGGCGTCGAGGAACACGGCATTCGCGAACGGCTTGGCGAGGTAGATGCTGACCCCGCTTTCTCGGGCGGCGGACCGCGCCTGCGGGGAATCGTAGGCGGTGATCAGGATCACGGGGATGGGCGGAGCATGGCCACGGGCGTGGCGTGCCACGACCAGGCCATCGACCCCGGGGAGCCGCAGATCGGCCACCACCAGGTCCGGCCTCTCTCGGTCGATCAGCGCGATCGCGTCCGGCCCCGTGTGGGCCCGAAGGGATTCGTGCCCTGCGCGCTGGAGAAGCCGCTCACAGTTCGCGACGAGATCCGGCTCGTCATCGACGACCAGGATGGTCCGAGTCACGTGGGTGTCCTCGGCTCACTCCGAGCAATCGTGGTGCCAGGCCAGGTGAGGCCGCCGGACCAGGCTGAGGCTCGAGATGCACGGAGGCCAACGGTGGGCTCGGGCGGAGGGGTGCCCTGAGGCGCGACCGTCCCATCCGGGCGGGCAATGTCCCACCACCCACGCCGGGAATGCATGCGCAAGTCCTGATTCTCACGGGAGAGTGGGTCTGGCACCGTCATTGCTCTAGGTGCGTCGGGGCGCTGGGCCAGATGGCCTGACGGCCTGGAGGTGGATGACTCATGCTGGTCCAGGACGTGATGCAGACGAAGCTCTTCACCGTCACGCCCGAGACGACGCTCCCCGAAGCGCTTCGCCTGACCGGCCAGCGCGGGGTCCGCCACCTCCCCGTGCTCGATGGCGACCGGCTGGTGGGCATCCTGTCGGACCGCGACCTGAAGCGGGCCATGGCCTCGCCGGCCACGAGCCTCGAGGCGCACGAGCTCACCTATCTCCTCGACCGCCTGCGGGTCGGCGAGGTCATGACCCGGACGGTCATCACGATCGGCCGGATGTTCCCCATCGAGGCGGCGGCGTGTCTCATGCTGCAGGAGAAGATCGGGGCGCTGCCGGTCACGGACGGCGAGCGGCTGGTCGGGCTCGTGACGGAGACCGACGTGCTGCGTCTCTTCGTCCGAGCCCTGGGCGCCGGCGAGCCGTCCAGCCGGCTCGACATCGTCCTCGGCAACCGGCCCCACGCGCTCGCCGAGGCCGTGCAGGCGGTCGACGCCGCCGGCGCCGACATCTCGAGCATCATGACCCTGGCCGGCGAGGGCGGGTTCAAGGAAGTGGTCCTCCGCGTCCGGACGATCAACCCGGCTCCGGTCGTCTGGGCGCTCGAAGCCCGGGGATTCACCGCCCGGGACGCCTGGCGGCGATGATGGGGCGCCTCAGGGTCGCAGGTCTCGCCGTGGCCTCGCTGCTGGTGACGGGTCTCGGAACCGGCTGCGCCCAGCTCGACGCCCAGGGCCGAGACGCGCTGGTCGCCCAGGGACGGCAGCTCTTCACCGACAAAGGGTGCTACGGCTGTCACACGATCGGCGCCGCCGGGACGCCCATCGCTCCGGACCTCCGCCGGGCAGTCGCCCGCTACTCGGAGGAGACGCTGGCGCGGTGGCTGCGCGATCCGGCCGCCCAGGCGCAGACCCGCCACATGCCCAACCTGCAGCTGAGCGAGGCCGAGGCGCGCGCCCTCGCCGCCTACCTGGCGTCGCTCCCGTGAGCGCGAAGCCAAGAGGAGGGGGCCCGGCATGAAGCTCGGCACGATTCTTGTTCCTCTGGATGGGTCGATCCTGGCGGAGGCGGCCCTCCCGAAGGCCCTGGAGCTCGCGGAGGTCTCGGGCGCGCGCCTGCTCCTGTTGCGGGCGGCCGAGGCCAAGACGCTGCTCGGCGCCGATCCCACCGAGGCCCAGGTGAAGGTGGTGAGCGAAGCGGAGGCCTACCTTGCCCGGATCCGGAAGCGGCTGACCCGGCGGGATCGCGTCACGGTCGAGACGGCGGTCTGGTACGGGCCCGCCGCTCATGCGATCGTGGAGGCGGCGCGGAGCCGGAAGGTCGACCAGATCGTGATGACCACCCATGGCCGGAGCGGCTTGGGACGACTCCTCCTCGGAAGCGTGGCGGAGTCCGTCCTGCGCGGCACCACCACGCCCCTCCTGCTCCTCCGCACGGCAGGTGCCGCCGTCCAAACGCCGAGCGGTGCAGCCAAACCCTGGGAGGCGCCATGAAAGCGTTCCGACGCATCCTCCACGCAACCGACTTCTCCAGCGCTTCGCGCCCGGCGCTCGCCCGGGCGATTGCGCTCGCCCGGCAGAACCGGGCCCTGCTGTCGATCGCTCACGCGCTGCCGCCGCCGACCATGATCGTCGGGGATGGCTTCGTCTCCCCCGGGACCTACGAGATGATCGACCGCAGCGCTCGCCAGTACGCCCGGAAGCAGCTCACGGCACGCGTCGGGCGGGCGAGAAAGGCCGGCGTGCGCGCAACGGGCCTCCTGCTCGACGGTGCACCGCACGAGCAGATTCTGCGTGCCGCGCGGCGCGCACGCGCGGACCTGATCGTGATCGGGACCCACGGCCGGAGCGGCCTCTCCAAGGTGCTCCTCGGGAGCGTCGCCGAGCGTGTCGTCCGCCTCGCCCCCTCTCCCGTCCTCACCGTCCGGGGCCGCTGAGAGGAGGCGCGCGATGCCACGCCAAGGACCCCCGATCCGGCCGACCCGTTCGAAGAAGGCTGGCCAGCCGCCCCAGCCGGTCGCCGTCGCTCCGCGGGTGCGGCGCCGACAGAAGACGGCGCAGGCCGCGGTCCGGAAGGACACGAGCCTGCTCCAGTCGCCCGCCGATCCGCGCGCGCGCTGGCCGGCCTCGAAGCCGAAGTTCCCGAAGCGGTAGGGCGCGACTCCGTTCGGACCGTGGTCGTCCTAGCGCTCAACTACGGGAGCTCGTCCCTCGAGTCGTGACCACAACGCCGGGCCTGGGCCTGTCCGTGACCGAGGTCGACGTAACCTTCCTGATCGCGGACCTCGCGGGCTTCACGGCTCTCACGGAAATCCACGGCAGCGTCCACGCCGCCTGGGTCGTGACACGGTACGTGGAGATCGTCCGCGCCGCCCTGCACCCGGACGCTCGGCTCGCGGAGCGAGTCGGGGACGCCGTCCTCATCGTCGCCCCGGGCGCGGCGAGCGCCCTGAGGACGGCCATCGACCTGCGCGCGGCGACGGAGCGTGAGCCGCTGTTTCCGCTGCTGCGGCTCGGGGTCCACGGCGGCCCGGTCGTCGAGCTCAATGGGAGCTACTTCGGGACGCCGCTCAACCTCACGGCGCGGCTGGCCGCCCACGCGATGCCCGGCCAGATCCTCTGCACCGAGTCCATCGCGGCGGCCGCCTCGGGCCTCGAGGGCGTGGAGTTCCGGAGCCTCGGGCCGGTGTCGCTCAAGAACATTCTCGCGCCGGTCTCGGTCTTCGAGGTCCTCGCCGCGAACCGGAAGGAGGAGATGCAGCCGATCGACCCCGTCTGCCAGATGCGGGTCGACCCGGCGACCGCCGCGTCGCAGCTGACCCACGCGGGCCGGGTCTTCCACTTCTGCTCGCTCGTGTGCGCCCGGACGTTCGCGACGGAGGCCCAGCGACCCGGCGGCTCGACGTGGACGTAGCCACGCCGCCGCGGCCGGTCCCGGAGCGGGGACCGGCCCCGGCGCTCCGGCGGACGCTCCGGCTCTGGCAGGTCTCCCTGGCCGGGATCGGCGTCATCCTCGGGGCCGGGGTCTACGCGCTGATCGGTCCGGCCGCGGGGCTCGCGGGCAACGCGCTCTGGCTCGCCTTTCTCCTGGCCGGCATCGCCGCCGGCCTGACCGCCTATTCGTACGCCCGCCTCGGCACGATGCGGCCGAAGGACTCGCCGGAGTTCCAGTACACGGCGCTGGCCTTCGGGCCGCGGATTGGCTTCCTGGCGGGGTGGCTGATGCTGGCCGCCGACCTGCTCGCGGTGGCCGCCGTCGCCCTCGGGTTCGGCGGCTACCTCGCTCACCTCGCGGGAACGCCCGCCGTGGCGAACGCGCTCGCGCTCCTGGCGGTGACACTCGTCGTCCTCCTGGTCGGCATCGGTGAGTCCGTCGGGCTGGCCGTCCTGCTCACCGGGGTCGAGGCGGCCGGCTTGCTGTTCGTGATTGCGATCGGGCTCCCCGATTGGGGCCGCGTCAGCTACCTGGAGGCGCCCCACGGCGTCGCCGGCCTGTCCGGGGCCGCCGCGCTGATCTTCTTCGCGTACCTGGGATTCGACGAGATCGGGAACTTCGCCGAGGAGATGCATCAGCCGGAGAGGAACCTTCCGCGCGCCCTGTTCTTCTCGATGGCCGGCGCCACCCTGATCTACCTGCTCGTGGCCCTGTCGGTGACGGCCGCGGTCAGCTGGCAGGACCTCAGCGCGTCGACGGCCCCCCTGGCGCTGGTGGCCCGACAGGCGCTGGGGCCAACGGCGGAGACCGCCATCAGCGTGATCGCCCTGGCCGCGACGGCGAACACGGTGCTGCTGCTCCTGGTGGCGGCCGCGCGCTCGGTGTACGGGATGGCGGCGGGCGGCGTGTTGCCCCGGCGGCTCGGCGCCGTCGGGGGCCGGGGCATTCCCCTCCCCGCGACCCTTCTCGTGACCGGCATCACGGGGTCCCTGGTCCTCCTGGGTGACCTCGCGCAGGTGGCGGCCATGACCGACGCGGCGGTGCTCCTGAGCTTCATGCTCGTCAACCTCAGCCTGCCGTGGCTGGCGCGCCGTGGAGCGACGGGCCCCGGACTCGTCCGCCGGGGACTCGACGTCGGCCTGCCCGCGCTGGCCCTGCTCATGTGCGGGTGGCTGCTCGTGCACACCGGGTGGCTGAGCCTCGCCGCGGCCGCCGGCCTGGCGGTCCTCGGCCTGGCGGTGGGGCGCCGGCGCCCGGAGCGGGGCACGGACGCCGCACCGCCGGTCCCGGATCGAGATGCCCGGCCGATCGCCTGAGCCCACGAAATCGGCCGTTTTCCACGCGGTCAGCTCGGGGCACCGGGGTTGCAACGTCACGCGACGGTATCACGCGGTGCAGAATCAGGCGCTCTTCGAGAACACGGCCCGTGCCATGGGCGACGCGCCGACGGAGAAAGCCATGAGAATCGACATCGGTATCGAGACAGCCAAGCGGAAGGAGATCGCGAACGGTCTCGCGCACGCGCTGGCCGATACGTACACGCTCTATCTCAAGACCCACAACTTCCACTGGAACGTGACGGGTCCCATGTTCCAGACGCTCCACTTGATGTTCGAAGCGCACTACAACGAGCTCGCGCTCGCGGTCGACCTCCTCGCCGAGCGGATCCGCGCGCTCGGCTTCCCTGCTCCCGCCACGTACAAGCAGTTCGGCGCGCTCTCGGCCATCAAGGAAGAGGACGGCGTGCCGAAAGCGCAGGACATGATCAAGAAGCTCGTCCAGGGCCACGAGACCGTCGCGCGTACCGCGCGTCAGGTCTTCAAGACCGCCGAGAGCGTGAGCGATCAGCCGACGTGCGACCTGCTGACGCAGCGGATGCAGGTTCACGAAAAGACGGCCTGGATGCTGCGGAGCTTGCTAGAGTAGACGAGGGACTCCGTGTACGAGCGCGTCCTGGTTCCCCTCGATGGCTCCGAGCTGGCCGAGGCCATCCTGCCCTTCGCCGAGCAGGTGGCCGGCCCACTCGATGCGGAGGTGGTCCTCCTCCGCGTGATCGAGCCGCCTTCCCCGATTGAGCTGGTGGCATCTGCCGGCGTCGTCGCTCCGGATACCTTCACGCTCCGTAACATGGACGCCAAGACCTACCTCTCCGAAGTCCAGCGCCGGCTGTCGAAAAAAGGCCTCCGCGTTCGCACACGCGTCGCCCTCGGCGGCCCCCCGGCGGAGGAAATCCTGGCTGCCATCAAGGCCACTGGCGCCGATCTCATCGCCATGGCCACGCACGGCCGGTCGGGCCTCGGCCGCGCGCTGTTAGGCTCCGTGGCGGAGTCCGTGCTTCGAGCCTCGCCGGTGCCGGTCCTCCTGATCCGGACGATGGCCAGGAGCGACGCGGCGCCCGGGCACGGGGTCTAGTCGTGGCGCGCCGAGGCTCTCCGCCGCCAACTGGTCAAGTGACGCCCGAAGGCTAAGGCATGCGAGTCAGCGAGCTCATGAGCCGCGACGTCGTGACGATCGGTGACACCGACACGTGCCTCGAGGCCGTCGAGCAGATGTGCCGCCGGAAGGTCCGTCACCTGCCGGTGCTGGATCGCGCGGGCACGCTCGTCGGCATCGTCACCGACCGCGATCTCCGCCACCGCCTGTTCTCGCCCGACGTCTATCGGCAGATCGGAACGGTTCCGCTGAGAGTGCTCCTGCAGCAGGCGCCCGTGCGGGCCGTGATGTCGGCGCCGGTCCTCAGCATCGGCGCGGCGGCGGACGTGGCGGAGGCGGCCACCCGGATGTGTCGAGAGAAGGTCGGGTGCCTGCCCGTCGTCGAGGGCTCGCGCGTCGTCGGCATGCTCACCGAGATCGACGTCCTGCGTCACATCGCGGGGGCCGAAGCGCCCGGGAGTCCGGAGCTGGACATCGTGATCTCCTACCCGTGACCACGAGGCGCTCGCGGGCGGCCACACAATCCGAGGCGGTTCCGGCGGCGAAGAAGGGGGGCCACCATGCGCAAGATCATCGAGATTCCTGTCGGCGACCTCATGTCGGCGCCGGCTTTGACCGTGACGCCGGAGACAACGATCGATGAGCTGACGCGGCTCTTCGCCGAGCACGAGTTCAATGGCCTGCCGGTCGTGAACGACCTCAGGCTTCTTCAGGGGATCGTGACACAGCTGGATCTCTTCAAGCTCCACCTCCAGCCCTACCCGCGGTTCATCCCCGCACTGGAGAACGCCTGGGTCTCCTCGGTCGGCGCCATCATGAGCCCGGGCGCGATCACGCTGTACCCGCTCGAACCGGCGATCAGGGCGATGGCCTTGATGGTGGACTACCGCATCCGCACGATTCCCGTCGTGAACGACGCGGCGGGCGGCAAGGTGGTGGTCGGGGTCCTCACGCGGCGGGACCTGATAACCGCGCTCAAGGCCTGAGGACGGCGAGGATGCGGCCAATCGATGACGCATCGGGCAGCGACTCGCCACTCGACGCGCTCCTGCCGCCCGAGATGGCGCGCCGGGCCGAGGAGGTTGGCGTCCGGAAGGCCGCCATGGACGCCATCACCGCCTTCACGCTGGCCGTCCTCGCCGGCGCCTTCATCGCGCTGGGCGGGGTCTTCGCCACCACGGCGCTGACCGGGGCCGGCTCGGCTCCCTGGGGCGCCGTCCGCGTCCTGGCCGGCGTGGCGTTCAGCGTCGGCCTGGTCCTCGTCGTGGTGGGCGGCGCCGAGCTGTTCACCGGGAACAACCTCATCGTCATGGCGTGGGCGAGCCGTCGCGTGTCGACGCGGGCGCTTCTGCGCAACTGGCTGATCGTCTTCGCCGGGAACTTCGTAGGCGCCGGCGGCACCGCCGCGCTGGTCTATCTCGCCGGCACTCACCGCAGTGGCGGTGGCACGTTCGGAGCCACGGCCCTCGCGATCGCGCACGCGAAGGTCCAGCTCGGCTTCACGCAAGCGGTCGCGCTCGGCGTGCTCTGCAATACCCTCGTCTGCCTGGCAGTCTGGCTGACGCTGTCCGCCCGCTCGACCGCCGACCGCGTGCTGGCCATCGTGCCGCCGATCAGCGCGTTCGTGGCCACGGGCTTCGAGCATTCCGTCGCCAACATGTACTTTGTCCCGTTCGGTCTCTTGATCGCCAGCCTCGACGGCGAGTTCGCCGCCGCGGCTTCGCAGCCGGCGGTCCCCGCCCTCACGTGGGGCGCCTTCCTGGGTCGCAATCTCCTGCCGGTGACGATCGGCAACGTGATCGGGGGCGCGGGCCTGGTCGGTCTGGTCTACTGGTTCGTCTACCTCCGGACCCGATCGACGCCAGCCTCGCGGCCCGGCTGAGCACGGGGTAGACGCGATCGCCGGCGAGCCCGACGCTTCATTCCAGCGCTCAGGGGCCCGGACGGAGGCCGAGGAGGGCCGCGAGGCTCGCGACGGCCAAGCCGGCGAGGCCGAAGCCAGCGATCCGTCGGAAGGTCCCGTGCCCGACCACCAGGACCAGGACCAGCTTCAAGACCGTGTTCGCGAGCACGCCCACCGCGAGCGCCTGCGCGGCCGTCGCAGTGTCCACACCGTCGGCCGGGAACCGCGTCATCGCGTAGGTGAGCGCGTCCACGTCCGTGAGCCCGAGCCCGGCGGCGGACAGGAGCACGCCAGGAGAGCCGAACCAGCGACGGACCCATTCCACGACGTACAGCACCGCCTGGAAGGCCAGCGCCATCTGGATGGCCGCGCCGAGGCGGAGCGGGTTTCCCGGCAAGGACGCCCCGGTGGCGCCGGTCTCCCACCGTCTGATGGCGACCGAGAGCCCGAGCCCGGCGGCGAGCGGCAGGAGCAGGTAGGGCCAGACCCGCCACCCCACGGCGGGATACAGGATGGTCGCCAGGACCCCGACGCGGACCAGCAAGATCGTGCAGGCCGCGACCACCCCTGCTCCCAGCGCGCGTCCCGGGGCCGCCTCGCGCCGGCTCTCGCGCGAGAAGCTCAGGGTCACCATGGTCGAGGAGACCACACCCCCGAGAAGCCCGGCCAGCGCATACCCACGGTCGGGGCCGACGAGGCGCAAGGCGAGGAAGCCCCCGAAGCTCAAGCCCGAGAAGAGCAGGACCAGCGCCCAGAGCTCGCGCGGCCGGAGCCCTGGGACGGGACCGAACGGCCCCTCGGGCAAGAGAGGCAACACCACCAGGGCGAGCACGGCAAAGCGCGCCGCCGCCTCGAGCGTCTCCGACTGGAGTCGATGCACCAGCGCGTGGATCCGCCCTTTCTCCACCAACACGAGGGCGGTCAGTGCGGACAGCGCGCTCGCGAGGGCCAGGCGTCCTGTCCCGGCGAGCGCACCCGCTGCCAGGACGACAAGGGCGGACACCTCTGTCGTGCCGTCGACGTCACCGCCACCGCGCGCCGTGACCATGTAGGCACCGACCACCAGGGCCGCGGACGCCGCCACGATGACGAGGCCGACCGCCGGGCCGGCGAGCTCGGACAGCGTGGCGCCGAGGCCGCCGAGGAGTCCGAGCAGCAGGAACGTGCGCACGCCCGCGAAACGGGCCGGCCGGCCGCGCGCGCGGGCCGACCACTCGCGCTCGATCCCGACGGCGAGTCCGCCGAGCGCAGCCACGCCAAGCCGCGTCGCGACGTCCAACGCCTCGGACCAGGTCACGCCAACCCCCACGGTCTCTTCAAGCGAGATCTCCGCTGGGGCCGGAGCGCCCCACCTGGGACGGTGACGCCCCACTCAAGAGCGGCGCACCCGCCCACCGGCGGCCCGGATCGCTTGCCATCCCGCGAGGATGTTACCTCGTGGCGGGAGCGTGCCATCTGGCACCCGGGTTGCTCTCGACCCTCCGGAGCCCGCCCGCGCGAAAGGAGCCGCCACGTGAACGAGAACGACCATCCGAAGGGAGCCTTGCTCTTCATGCTCGTCTACCTCGCCCTGCTCGCCTTCATGTGGACCAACCTGTACTTGAAGCTCTGGACGAGGTGAAGAGCGCGATGAGGCAGGGCACGACCGTCTACCTCTACGAGCTGGCCTGGATCCTGCCGAGCATCGCGATCCCGGTGGGGATGCTGGTCGCCCTCGTCGTCACCGCCTTCGGCGTCGGGGTTCACCTGCCGAGCGACGCCGGGCGCGTCGACGTGACCAAGCTCGCCGAGACGCCGCCGTTCGACCAGCCCGGCGTGGTCCAGACCGGCCCCGACCGCTACGAGGTCCGGATGATCGCCGGCATCTGGAGCTTCACGCCGAACGAGATCCGGGTGCCGGCGGGCTCGACGGTGACGTTCGTCGCGACCAGCCGCGACGTCGTCCATGGCCTTCACGTGGACCGCCACAACGTCAACGTGATGCTGCTACCGGGCCAGATCGCGCGCGTGACGGCCCGCTTCGCCCGACCGGGGGAGTACCCGTTCGTCTGTCACGAGTACTGCGGGATCGCCCACCACACCATGTGGGGCAAGGTGATCGTGGAGGCCCGGCCATGACCCCGGTCACGTCGTCCGAGTCGGCGCTCGACCTCTCGGCGGAGCAGCGGGTTGCCGGGGTCAACCTGGTGGTGGCGCTCGTCGCCCTCTTCGGCGGCGTCACCGTGGGCCTCTTCCAGGCGCTGGAGCATGCCGGGCTGAATCTCTATCCGGCCCTCGTGCCCGTGATCCGCTCCTACTACCACGGGCTGACGCTGCACGGCGTCCTCAACGTGCTCGTCTTCACCACGTTCTTCATCTGCGGGTTCGTGCCGCTCCTGGTCGCGCGGGCCCTCGAGCGTCCGCTCTGGAGCCGGCCGCTCGCCCGGGGCACGTTCTGGCTCATGGTGGGTGGACTGGTCCTGGCCGCCATCCCTCTGGTCGGGAACGCGGCAAGCGTGATGTTCACCTTCTACCCGCCCCTCAAGGCGCACTGGGCATTCTACGTAGGCCTGACTCTGGTCGTCGTCGGGACCTGGCTGGTCACCTTGAACCTGGCGCTCACCCTGCGCGCCTGGCGGGCGCAGAACCCCGGACGCCGCACACCGCTGGCAGCCTTCATGGGCATGGTGACCTTCGCGATGTGGTCGATCGCCTCGCTGGGGATCGCCGCCGAGATGCTGTTCCTCCTGATTCCGTGGTCCATCGGGCTCCTGAGCGGCACCGATGCCCTCCTGGCGCGCGCCCTCTTCTGGTTCAGCGGCCATCCCATCGTCTACTTCTGGCTCCTGCCGGCCTACATGTCCTGGTACACGCTCGTGCCTCGCCAGGCGGGAGGCAAGCTCTTCAGCGATCCCCTGGCGCGCACGTCGTTCATCCTGTTCCTGGTCCTCTCGACGCCGCTCGGCTTCCACCACCAGTACACGGATCCGGGCATCCATCACGGGTGGAAGCTGGTCCACGCCTTCCTGACATTCGCTGTCTTCTTCCCAAGCCTCCTCACGTTCTTCAACGTCGTCGCCTCCCTGGAGAGCGGGGCGCGCGCCCGGGGAGGCCGGGGCTGGGTGGCCTGGTTCGGCAAGCTACCCTGGGGCGATCCGTCGGTGGCCGCGCAGGTGCTGGCGATGCTCCTGTTCGTCTTCGGCGGGGTCGGCGGGCTCATCAACGCCTCCTACAACCTGAACCTGGTCGTTCACAACACGGCCTGGATCCCGGGCCACCTCCACCTCACCGTGGGCACGGCGGTGACGCTCTCGTTCATGGGCATCACCTACTGGCTGATCCCCGTGCTCCGGGGCCGGGCGCTGTGGAGCCGCCGCCTGGCGCTCGTCCAGGCCTGGCTCTGGTTCGTCGCGATGTCGGTCTTCTCGCACGCCCAGCACAACCTCGGCCTCGCGGGCGCGCCCCGCCGCACCATGCTGAGCGCCGCCCCGTACGTCCGGCCGGAGTGGCAGTGGGACCTCATGTGGGTCGGGATCGGGGGAACCGGCCTGTTCCTGAGCTCCCTGCTCTACTTCCTCAACATCGTGGGCACGCTGGCATGGTCGCGAGGGCCCGCGCCCGCGATGCCGGGCTTCGCAGAGGCGCTCTCGGGGCCGGACCACGCCCCGCCCATCCTCGATCGATGGCGGCCCTGGCTCGCCCTGGCCGCCGGGCTGATCGTCATCGCCTACGGTCCATCCCTAGCCCGGCTGGTGGTGACGACCCCGCTCACGACTCCGGGCTTCCGGGTCTGGTAGGCGATCTCGCGGGGTGACAGCCATGCGACGGTGGGGCCACCCTGCCCCCCTGTCCCGGGATTGGGACAGCCGAGCCCGCGCCAGGTTGGAGCCGGTCAGGCCAACCCTCGGTGAGCACGCCGCGCGGCGGCCGAATGGGCCCGGCATCGAGGTTGCAATTGGGGAGGCCAGGATCAGACCTGGCCAAGCGCAGCCGTCGCTGCAGGAAGGAGTCGCCCCATGAGCCGTCTCCTCACGATCGCCCTAGCCGTCATCCTGACCGCCGCCGTCGGTACCGTGCTCGCCCAGACAGGGTTGCCGGCGGGAGGGTCTGCTCCACCAGGGTCCGCGTCCGACACGGCCAAGATGATGGAGCAGATGACCTCGATGCAGGCCGAGATGACGCGAATGCAGGAGCAGATGAAACAGATGTCCGAGCAGATGAAGGGCATGGCCGGGATGGGCCCCATGCATGGACGCATGGGGCACATGTCGGGCATGATGGGCCAGATGCGGGGGACGATGGCGCAGCACCAGCAGATGATGATGCAGCACTGCCCCATGATGCCCCCGGGTCAGGCGCCGAAACCGGGCGGCTAGTCTGCAGGACGCGGCCGGCATGAACGGCGGCTGGCGCCGTCTGGGGCTGACGCCGTTCTTCGAGCCGCGAAGCGTGGCCGTGATCGGCGCCTCGCGCGATCCGTCACGGGTTGGCGGCAGCGTCGTCGCCAACCTCCGCGCAGCAGGGTTCGAGGGTCGCATCGTGCCCGTGAACCCCAGTGCCGACGTGGTCCAGGGGTTGCCGGCGAGGCCGTCCCTCCGCGCCGTCGACGGGGCCGTGGACCTCGCGGTGATCGCCGTGCCCGCGCCGGCCGTGTTGCCGACACTGAAGGAGTGCGTCGCCAAGGGGGTCGGCGGCGCGGTGGTGATCTCCGCGGGGTTCCGCGAGGCCGGCCCCGATGGGCGGGAGCGCGAGGCCGAGCTGCGGACGTGGCTCGCCAACCAGCCCATCCGGGTGCTCGGTCCCAACTGCCTCGGCTGGATCCGGCCCGCGCGCCGGCTCAACGCCTCGTTCGCGCCCGGAATGCCGCTGGCCGGCGGCATCGCGTTCGTCTCGCACTCGGGCGCCGTGGCGACGGCCATCCTGGACTGGGCACGCGATCGCCGGCTGGGCTTCTCGCTCTTCGCGACCCTCGGCAACCAGGCCGACCTCACCGAGTCCGACGTCCTGGAGGCGGTCGCGCACGATCCCGAGACACGCGTGATCGCCACGTACCTCGAAGGCCTCGCGGACGGCCGGCGCTTCTTCGAGGTGCTCCGCCGGACCGTCGCCCGCAAACCGGTGGTCGTCCTCAAGACCGGACGCTCCGCCGAGGGTGCCCGCGCCGTCTCCTCCCACACGGGCGCCCTCGCGGGCTCCGACGTGGCGTTCGAGGCGGCCGTCCGGCAGGCCGGCGCCGTGCGGGCCCGGGGTGTCGAGGAGCTGTTCGACCTGGCGCGGAGCCTCGCCAGTCAGCCGGTGCCGCGCGGCCGCCGCCTTCTCGTCGTCACCAACGGAGGCGGGCTCGGGGTCGTCGCGACAGACGCCGCTCGCGACGGGGGGCTCGACGTCGCGCCCCTTGACGCGCCCGCTCAGGCTCGGCTCCGGGAGGTGCTGCCTGGCACGGCGAGCCTCGGGAACCCCGTCGACCTCGTGGGCGACGCGGATGCCGCCCGCTACGCGAACGCGCTGCACGCCGTCGGCCCCGATGCGGGGGTCGACGCCGCGCTGATCATCGTGACGGCGCAGGCGGCCACGGACGCCGGCGGCATCGCCCGCGCCGTGCTCGGGGCCACCCGAGGCTGGTCGCGCCCGGTCGTCGCCGCGCTGGTGGGCGGCGGCCGGGTCGCGCCGGGCGCCCGGATCCTCGAGGAGGCCGGGGTGCCCTGCTTCGCCTTCCCCGAGCCTGCGGTCACGGCGCTCGCCGGCATGGCGCTCGTCACCGAGCGCGCCCGGGCGAACCCCGCCGAGCCGAGCCCATCGGCGCGGCCGACCGCGGCCGTCGCCGCGCTGGAGGGGCTGCGGGCCGCCGACGGGGAGCGGCTCGGCCTCGCCGAGCTGGCGCCCCTCCTGATCGCGTACGACATCCCGATCCTGACACCGCGACTGGCTCGCAGTCCCGAGGAGGCGGCCGCCCTCGCCGCGCAGCTCGCGTGTCCGGTAGCCCTCAAGATCGCGTCGGCCGACATCAGCCACAAGACCGACGTCGGCGGC
Source organism: uncultured Candidatus Rokubacteria bacterium (assembly GCA_963812945.1). Taxonomy (GTDB): domain Bacteria; phylum Methylomirabilota; class Methylomirabilia; order Rokubacteriales; family DASRDR01; genus DASRDR01. The sequence continues at coordinate 124,242 of CAWEXD010000010.1, forward strand.
GTCACGCTCGGCCTGACGTCACCCGCCGACGTCGCCGACGCGGCCGTCGTGATGCTCGCACGTGCCCGGGTGCGGCGCCCCGACGCGACGATTCGCGGGCTCCTGGTCCAGCCGATGGCCCCGCCGGGCAAGGAGTTGCTGCTGGGCGCCATCCGCGACCCGCAGTTCGGACCCCTGGTGGTGGTCGGTCTTGGCGGGATCTACGTCGAGGTGCTGCGAGACACCGTGACGCGCCTCGCGCCCGTCTCCCCCGCCGAGGCGCTCCGGATGCTCGACGAGCTGAAGGCGGCCGCGCTGCTCCGGGGCGTGCGCGGCGAGCCGCCGGTGAACCGGACGGCCCTGGCGGCGACCGTCTCGCGCTTCAGCCAGCTCGCCGCCGACTGCCCGGACCTCCTGGAAGTCGAGCTGAACCCGCTCGTGGCGACCACCACGGGCGTCGTCGCGGTGGATGCGCGGGCGACGCTCGCCCGACCCGCGGGGGCCAGCGCACCCGATACCACACCCGGCGCGGGCGCCGACCGCTGAGGAGACCATGCCCGATCGAGCCCGCTTCGGCGTGGTGGTCGCGACGGACGGGTCCCGCCCCGCGCAGGCCGCGGTCGCCACTGGTCGTCCGATGAAGACCACGGCCGGTGCGGGAAGAGGCGGCGTGGCGTGAGACCGCGTGGGGCCTTTCTGGTCGCTGCGCTCCTGGGCGCCCTCGTCGGGCTGGGCGCCTACACGTTTCGGTACGCCGAGGGGCTCTCGTACTTCAGCACCGACCCGCGCGCCTGCGTGAACTGTCACATCATGCGCGAGCCCTACGACTCCTGGCAGAAGGCGAGCCATCACGCGGCCGCCACGTGCGTGGAGTGCCATCTGCCGACCGCGTTCGTCGCCAAGTACCTGGCCAAGGCCGAGAACGGCTTCTGGCACTCGAAGGGGTTCACGCTCCAGGACTTCCCCGAGCCGATCCGGGTCAAGCCCAGGGACCGGAGGCTCCTCCAGGAGAACTGCGTGCGCTGCCACGGAGAGCTCGTCAGCGAGATCGCGGCGCCCCACGAGCGCGAGGCCGCGGCGGTCCGCTGCGTCACCTGTCACCTCCAGGTGGGCCACGGGCCCGCGCGCTGAGAGAGGTCCCCGATGAAGCTCCGCCTGCTCGCAGTCGCCGTGCTTGCCGCCGCCGGCATTGTCGGCGTCACCGCGCTCCTCCTCAACATCGCCGAGCGGAAGCGGGAGGCCAAGGAGCACTACCTGGAGCTGGTCAAGCTGACGGAGGACACGATCGATCCGGCCGAGTGGGGCAAGAACTTCCCCCGCCAGTACGACGGCTATCGCCGGACGGTGGACACCGCACGCACGCGGCACGGCGGGAGCGAGGCCTTCCAGAGGCTCGACGAGGATCCCCGCTGGCGGCGGATCTTCAAGGGCTACGCCTTCGGGCTCGACTACCGCGAGGAGCGCGGTCACGCCTACATGCTCTCGGACCAGGACGAGACGCGGCGCACACAGGAACGGCCCCAGCCGGGCACGTGCCTGCACTGCCACTCCGCGGTCATGCCTGCCTACCGGAAGCTCGGGAACGGCGATGTGATGAAGGGCTTCGACCTCCTGAACGCGATGTCCTGGAAGGAGGCGCGCCAGCACGTCTCGCATCCCATCTCGTGCGGCGACTGTCACGACCCGGCGAGCATGCAGCTGCGCGTGACGCGCCCGGGATTCCTCGCGGGCATCGCCGCCTACAAGGCCAGCCAGCGCGTGACGGGCTACGACGTGAACAAGGACGCGACGCGCCAGGAGATGCGGACCTACGTCTGCGCCCAGTGCCACGTCGAGTACTACTTCAAGGGCCCCGGCAAGACCCTGGTCTACCCGTGGGCGAAGGGCATCGGCGTCGAGCAGATCGAGGCCTATTACGACGAGGTCCAGTGGAAGGACTGGGACCACCCGGACACCGGGGCGCCCGTCCTCAAGGCCCAGCATCCCGAGTTCGAGCTGTGGAGCCAGGGGATCCACGCCCGGAGCGGGGTCGCGTGCGCCGACTGCCACATGCCCTACAAGCGCGAGGGCGCGATCAAGGTCTCGGACCATCACGTCCGGAGCCCGCTGCTCAACATCGCCCGGGCCTGCCAGACGTGTCACCGATACCCGGAGCAGGAGATCCTCGCCCGCGCCGAGGCCATCCAGGACCGGACCGAGCGGCTCATGGGCCTTGCGGAGAATGCCGTGCTGGCGCTCATGGACGCCGTGCAGGCGGCGACCGCGCGCGGCGTCCGTCCCGAGGCGCTCGGCGACGCGCGCGTCTTCCACCGGAAGGCGCAGTGGCGGCTCGACTTCGTGGCAGCCGAGAACTCGAAGGGCTTCCACGCGCCCCAGGAGGCCGCGCGCATCCTCGGTGAGGCGATCGACTTCGCCCGGCAAGGCCAGGCGGCCGCCCTCACCGCGGGACGCTAGGGCACCGGCCCTCGAGGAGACTCGATGAACTCAGGACGGGGGCGGCGCACGGCCCAGGGCTTGGTTGCCGCCGGCGTGGCGGTCGCGACGTATGCGGTCGTCGCCCGCCCCTGGTATCTCCGTTGGGGAGCCACGGACGAGGAAGTCACGAGCAGCCTGCCCGGCGACGACCTCGGGAAGGACTCGACCGTCGGGTCGACTCGCGCCGTCACGATCGAAGCGCCGGCCGAGGACGTGTGGCCGTGGCTGGCCCAGATCGGCTACGGCCGGGGCGGCTTCTACAGCTACGACTGGCTCGAGAACCTGTTCGTGTGGTCGCTCGGTGGCACCCCGGGGTACCGGTCGGCGGAGACGATCCTCCCGACGCGTCAGCAGCTACGCGCGGGCGACTTCATCCCGGCGGCTCCCCCCGACGTGCTGGGCGGCCGCCTCGCCCACAAGACCGGCTGGAAGGTGCTGGCGGTCGAGCCCAACCGGCTGCTGGTGCTCGACGGATGGGGCGCGTTCGTGCTGGAGCCACTCGGCGACCGGGCGACGCGTCTCATCGTCCGAAGCCGGGGCGCCGGCGCCTGGGGACGGCTCGCACACTACCTCTTCTGGGAGCCCGCTCACTTCGTCATGGAACGCCGCATGCTCCTCGGGATCAAGGAGCGTGCCGAGCGCTTGGCCCAGCGCACGGGGCGGCCGGACGGCACGTTCCGGGTTCGAGCGCGCGCCTGACGGGATCGTTGGATGATGCCCGAGTGCGAGCGGCTGATCGAGCTCCTGCTCGAGATCGAGACCGAGACCGCAGAATTCTACGAGGGGCTCGCCCGCCGCGCCGGCGAACCGCCAGAGCTGCATGCCCTGTGGCTCAGCCTGGCCGAGGAGGAGCGCCAGCACGCGAGTTGGGTGCGTCGCCTCCAGGGATCCCGGCTCGCCGAGGGAGTCCTCGCGAGCCTCCCGGCGCCGCCGGCCGCGCCCCTGGAGGCCGCCCTCCAGGTGATCAGACGAGAGCGCGAACGGATCGAGGGCGGGAGCGGCTCGAGCGTGGACGCCCTCGCGGCGGCGATTGCGATCGAGACGTCGGAGGCGGGCCGAGCGTTGGTGGATCTCGTCGCCGCGATCTCTCACGACCACGATCCCGGGCCGTTCCTCCCCGCTCCGCCCGCGCATCTCGGGCGACTCCTGCTGGCGGCGGAGCGGCTGGGAGTCGGCGAGCTCGCCGCGACCATCCGGGGGCTGGCGTCGCGGACGGAGTCGGGGCGGTCCGGCCGACGCACGATCCTGGTCGTGGACGACGATCGGGACATGCTGGAGACCTACGCCAGGATCCTCCAGCAGGGGGGGTACGATTGCCTGGCGGCGACGGGCGGCCCCGAAGCCCTCGACCTGCTCCACAGCCGCCGCCTCGATCTGGTCCTCGCCGACCTCCGGATGCCCGGGATGGACGGGCTGACCCTCCTCGCCCATGCCCGGCGGCTCGCGCCCGGGGTCCCCACCATCATCGTCACCGCGTACGCATCCGCCGACTCGGCGCGGCGGGCTCGCGAGGCGGGCGCCGCGGCGTACCTCGCCAAGCCGTTCGGTGTGGGAGAGCTCCGGGACGTCGTCGCGCGGACCCTGGCCAGCCCGCCCGCTCGCGAAGGGTCCCCGGGCGCGTCGGACGACCCCGGCCCAACTGAATCCAGCTAAGTAGATCCGCCCTACCGGAGAGGCCGAGGCGGAACGGCCGCGGTCCGCCCAGCGCGCTCAGGAGGCGGCGATGCGCGCCGGCGTCCAGGGCGGGTCGAACGTCAGAGACACGTCGACGTGCTCGACGCCGGGCACTCCGAGGACTGCCCGCCGCACCCAGTCCGTCATCACGTCGTGGAGCGGGCAGCCCGGCGCCGTGAGCGTCATGGTGATGCGGACGGCGCGGCCCTCGATCGCGACCCCGTAGATCAGGCCCAAGTCGACGACCGAGAGCGAGAGCTCCGGGTCGAGGACTGACCGCAGCGCGTCGGTGACCTGCTCAGAGGTCACGGGGGTCGCCGGGACGTCGGAGCCGCCCGCGATCCCGGCCAGGCCCGGCGACGCCGGGCTCGGCTGGTAGATGCATCCCGGGTCCTCGGCCAGCGGGTCTCCCGTCGCGGCGTAGGCCCGGGCTCGGCTGCCGCCGCAGTGGGCGCGGTATTCGCAACGGCCGCAGCGGCCGCCGAGCCGCGCCGGGTCACGGAGCGCGCGGAAGAGCGGGTCCTCCCGGTAGACGGTGACGAGGTCCTGGTCCCGCACGTTCCCCACCGGGAGCGGCAGGAACCCGCTCGGGCAGATCTGGCCGACGTGGTCGATGAAGACGAAGCCGTTGCCGTCGGTCACCGCGCGGCGGGTACGCCCGATGGCGTCGGGCCGGGCGTGGATCACCGTGATGGCGCCATCCGCCGCCGGCGACGCCAGCCGCGCGGCTTGGCGGCGCGTCGCGACGACGCGAAGGTAGTGCGGGGCCTCGGTGGTCTTCACCCCGAATGAGGCGTGCTCGGCGAGGGCCGCCGCCCAGTGGAGTACGCCCTCGATCTCCTCCGCCGAGAGCGTCTGGCTCATCTGTCCGCGCCCCACCGGGATCAGGAAGAAGAGCGCCCAGAGCGTCGGCTGGGTGGCCTCGAGCTGCGGGACGAGGTCGGAGAGCTCGTCCACCGTCAGCCGGCACACCGTGGTGTTGACCTGAAGCGGGATGCCCAGCTTCTTCGCGCGCTCGAGGATCCGCATCGTGAATCGGTGCGAGCCCCGTACGCCCCGGAAGGCGTCGTGGGTCTCGGGTGTGGCTCCGTCGAGACTCACCGCCAGTCGCGCGAGTCCAACGTCGCGCAGCGCGCGCAACCGCTCCTCGGTCACCGCCGCGGTCCCGCTCGGAGTCACGGAGACCGACACGCCGTGCCGCGTCCCGTAGGCCACGACGTGCTCGAGGTCGGGGCGCCGGAAGGGATCACCACCCGTGAGGACCAGGATGGGCGGGGGGGTACCGAATGCCGCCACGCGGTCGATCAGGCGGTGGCCCTCCTCGGTCGTCAGCTCGCCGGGGTCACGATGGGGCGCCGCCTCGGCCCGGCAGTGGACGCAGGCGAGCGCGCAGGCCCGGGTCGTCTCCCAGATGACGATGAAGGGAGCCTGCTCGAACGGACCGGTCATGGCCGTGCCGGGAGCGCGGGGGCGTGACGGCCCGCGCCGGAGGGACGCAGGTGCCACAGCGTGCGCCCGAGGGTCGCGGCGAACACCAGCGCGCCGATGCCCACGATCGTCCCGGCCACCGCGATGGCCGCGGGCGCGCCGGCGGCCACGGTGGCGGCGAGGCCGAGGGTCCCGGCGGTGAGCAGCCCGTAGGCGAGCCGCTCGCCGGCCGGCCACGAGAGCTGGGCAAGCGTGGGGACCGGCTCACGCCCGGCCCGCGGCGCGTAGACCCGATACCAGACCAGGAACGGCACGATCTTGAGCATCATGCCGACGATGGTCAGCGAGACCCAGCCGCCGAGGGCCAGGACGGCGTACGCCAGCGCCGCGCGCGGCCCGGACCCGAGGCCGAGGGCGAGCGCCAGGCCCAGGGCCCCGGACGGCACGAGACACGCCGTGCCGGTGAGGACGAACCGCAGTCCCCAGTCGAGGGTCGGCCGCTTCCGCCGTCGGGCGATGCCCGCGACCCACGCCACGTGGACCCCGAGGGCCACCGCGACCCCGACGGCGCCCGGCACCACGAGCGCGGGCCGGCCGAGCGCGAGCCCCGTGGCGACGGCGGGGGCGCCGAGGCCGAGTCCCCAGAGCTGGATGGAGGCGCCCCACCCACCCGACTCCGGCGCGAGGAGGAACATCGGGTACACGCGGGCCCCGACGGCCACGATCATGGGGGCGATCCAGCCAAACAGCGCCAGGTGGAAGTGGGCGTGCACGGCTCCGAGCAGCCCGCCCGGGAAGACGGGCGCGCCGTGGGTGATCGCCAGCGTGACCCCGAACGCGACCGTGAGCGCGAGCCCCCCGAGCGCGAGCGCGACCCCGCGGGCGGTGAAGGACCAGCGGGCCAGCCCTCGCACGCTCAGAGCCACGTTGATCACATGGGCGAGGATCCCGCCCCCCACCAGCGCGGCCGCCCACGAGAGGCCATCCCAGCGACCGAGCCAGAAGTGGCTGACCATCCCGAGGATCCCGGCCGCGAGCCCCGGGAGCTGCCAGAGCGCGAGGCGCTCGCTGTAAAGCGGCCGCTCGATCGCGACGGGGATCAGCTGGTAGCTCGCGCCCATGATGGCCAGCGTGATCCAGCCCAGGGTGACGACATGCGTGAGGGCCAGGAGGCGCGGCTGGTAGTAGTGCCCGGCCAGCGCCGCGCCCAGCCCGGGGAGCGCGAGGGCAGCCAGGACGAAGGCGGTCGCCGCAGTCGCCAGGTAGGCGAGCGGCAGCGTCACCGACGGGGTGCGGCCCGGATGCCCGCCCGCCGGGATCATGCGGCGGGAGCCGCCGCGCCAGATGGCGATGCGGACGAGCCCGGGCTCGGGCTCGTCGGTCTCGTGCCGACAGCCGCGCTCCTCGAGCTGCGGGTACAGGAAGATCGGCCGCCGGTGGTGCAGGACCTCGAGGCGCTGGCCCGGCGCCAGGACCTCGATCGCCTCGAGGACGCGCACCATCGGCAGCGGCGGCTCGAGGCCCCGGACATCCAGCCGGACGATCGAGTCGGCCGGCGGAGCGGCCCCGGCCGAGCCTACCGGCGTCGCGCGGGACGGGAGCGCCGCCGCCGGGTCCGCCGTCGCGTCCTCGCGATAGAACCACACGCGCCAGTCCCCGGCCTCGCCGGATTCCGTCCAGTGGGCGAAGCCCTGCCGGGCGAGGACCCGGTAGAGCGGCACCGGCTCAAAGGGCGCCCGCAGCGCCAGGGCGCCGTCGGGCGGGAGCGCGTCCACCGCCGCCATGATCCGGGCGAACGGCTCGCGACCCTCGCGAAGGTCCTCGCGGACGTCGAGGTAGACGCGCGCGGTTTCGGAGAGGCGATCGAGGGCCGGGGGTCTCATGTCGTCGGCGGCGCCACGGCGGGTTCCAGCGCCAGCAGCAGCGTCTCCGCCGGGACGCCGGCCAAGGCCGCGGCCTGCGCGAGGGTCAGGGGCCCGCCGCAACAGCCGTCGATGCCGAAGCGCTGCAGGACCAGAAGGGCGAAGGGCGTCCGAAGCGCGGCGGCCGCCACGGTGTCCTCGGGCGTCAGGGCGGGGGGGCGCGCCGCGTGCCCCACCGGCGCGGAGCTCGGCGACGTACCGTGACGGCATCCACATTCGCAGGTCTGGGCCATCGGCTGGTCCTCCTCGATTCCAGCCTAGGGCGGGCGGGCGCCCGCATGTATGACCCACGTCATAGAGCCGCCTGCCATGACGACGAGGACGCTCGCTCCCAGGCAGGCCAGTGCGATCCACACCAGCACCCCTGAGAGCGGCTCGAGCGGTAGGACGGCCCTTAGGCCGTCGTCGGCTGGAACCTCCGCCGTCCGGATGATGACGCCCCCCAGAAGCATCCAGAACGCCACACCGCGCAGCCGCTCTTCTGCTTGAGGCGCATCCGGAGCCGCTCATCGCCGAGCGCGCGAGCGGTGGGGACGAGGACCAGCGCGATGAACAGCATGCCGCCCACCCAGCTGATCGCCGAGAGGACATGGACCCAAGGGATGAACAGGGCCACTATCCGGCGTCTCCCTCGGTGAGCCCGCGCAGGGCGTCCCGGTCCAGCAGGGCCAGCCGGCCACCCCGGTCCTCGACGACCTCGTCCCGCAGCCAGCGGCTCACTACGCGGATCGCGGTCTCCACGGTGGTGCCGGACATGTCGGCCAGGCTCTGCCGCGTCAGGTGGAACGGCAGCTCGACCGCGTCCTTGGTGCGGACCCCCTCCCGGTCAGCCAGACGCAGGAGCGTGGCCGCGAGGCGCGCCTCCACGGGCTCGACCGATCGGGTGACCGAGTCGTGGGCCGCCCGGAGCCGGCGCCCGATCAAGAGCGCCATCTCGCGCACGACCGGCGGGTGCCGCTCCGCAAGCCCCACGACGACGTCCGCCGGGATCTTCACCACGACGCTCGGCTCCGTGGCCTGGGCCGCCGCGGGGTATGGCCGTCGCTCGATGACCGCGACCCCGCCGAAGATCGCGCCGGGACCGAGGAGCTCCAGGACGACGTCCTTGCCCACGCGGGAGTGCCGGACGATTCGCACGTGGCCGGTCTTGACGAGATACAGCCAGAGCGCCGGGTCGCCCTCGTGGAAGAGGTACTCCCGGGCTCGACACGATTCCTCGCGGACCGTCACCGCCAGTGACTCGAGCTCTCGCGCCGGAAGGCCGGCGAAGACGGGGCTGGCCTGCAGAAAGTCGAGGACTTCCCTGGAGCCGGAACGGGACATCGCCGGCCAGGATAGCACGCAACGATGCGGGGTTAAGTCGGAGCCGGCACGCGGATGGGCGCCCGCCTTCCGTCCGCAGGCCGTCGGCTCGATCGAAGGGTTCGGCGTCGCTCCGCTACAACGCCGTCGGTATGTCCTCGAACGAACGATAGACAGCCTTGCCGTGCTGCCCGGCCAGGGCAACCATCTCGTCGGCCCCCGCGGACGCGCCGCCGATGCGCAGGCAGCCGTCGCACCTGGCCACGAGGCGGCGCGAGATGGGATGGAAGATCTCGTCGAACACCGGATCGCCGATGCCCGTCGAGCCCGCGTGCGCGATGAGCGGCAGGACGAACCATTCGCCCATGACCGGGAGATGGCCCGCGCGGAACAGCCGCAGCGAGGCCTCGGTCATCGCCGCCACGTTCCTGGCGATGAGCTCGGGATCGTCGTTCGTGCCGGAGCGGTACGGACCCGCCACCAGGATCATCAGCGGAGGCACGCGGCAACTCCTCGAGTGACGCGGCCGCTCGACGTTCGATCACTCATGCCGAGGGCGTCGTGGCCCCGCCGGGCATGCGCACCCGGGTCCACATGTTGGTGACGAAGACGACGGCAGCGGCGAGCTGACCGAGCCCCCCGACCGCCGCCAGGGCCGAGCCCCGCGCGCCCGACGCGGCCGCCGTCAACTCGCCCAGGGCGCGCACGACCGTCGATGCGGTCAGGAGCCAGTAGACCAGCCAGGCCAGTCCGGGCCGGTACCGCCCGTCGTCCCGGCCCGGCCGTGGAAACATCCACGTCGCCACCCCGAACACGAGCATCACCATGAACCCCACCAGGACCAGGTGAGCGTGGGCGGTCATGAGGGGCCACGGGACCGCCCGGCCGAACAGATTGACCTGCACCGTGATGTAGCCGCCCAGCAGCAACCCGAGCAGCAGGAAGGCGAAGCTGGTCTTCACGTACAGCCGAATCACCGGCGTCATCGTGCCCTCATGGTCCGGGTCCTCCCGCGGGGCGGTCGGTCAGCGCGAGGCCATTCCTCCCGCGTCGCCCTCGCCTCGCCACGCGAGCGACGCCAACGTCGTAGTCTAGCGTGCCAGCTCGCCGATCCGAGGGATCCGATCGTCCATGCGCTCAGGCTGGCTCGATGCTCTGGTTCATGCGGAAGAGGTTGTCCGGGTCGTACTCGCGCTTCAGCCGCACGAGGCGATCGTAGTTCGGGCCATAGGCGGCGCGGACACGCTCGCCTTCGTCGGCCCCGAGGAAGTTCACGTAGACCCCGCCGCTGGCGAAGGGCGCCGCGGCGCCGAAGAAGGTGGGCGTGGCCCCGGGGGCGTGGCGGGCCGGCCGGCGGCCCGCCGGTGCGGCCGACGGGGCGTCGCCGTGAACCCGGTCAGCCCGCGAGCGCGGCCCGCACCTGCCGGAGGTGCTCCTCGGCATGGCCGACGATGAACGATTCGAGGACGTCGGCCACGCTCATCTCGCCCCGTCCCGGGTAGACGCCCCGCTTGCCGCGGTCGGCCTCGGAGAGCCGCCGCATCGTGTCCGCGGCCGATCGCACTGCGCCCCGCAGCTCGGTCAGCAGCGCGTCGGGGCCGGCGGCCGCCCCGTGCGCGACCCCCGCGAGCCGCTCGGGGGACCCCGGCGCGCGGCCGAGCGTGGGCAGCTCCCCCGTCGCCGCCATCAGGACCCGACAATGGCTCAGCCAGTACGGGATCATCTCCGTCATGTGGCCCAGGGTCTCCATCGCCGACCACTCGTGGTCGCCCGGCGCCGTGCGCAGACGTGACGCCACGCCGGGATCGCGCAGGAGCCGAGCGACCTCGTCGTAGACGCGCTCGAGCCGCGCGGCCTGCGCGTCGCCCGGCTCCGTCGCGGCGTGGCTCACGATCTCCGTCTCCTAGCGAAGCGACCGGTTGAAGAAGTCGACCGTGCGCTGCCACGCGAGCTTCGCGGCGTTCTCGTCGTAGCGCGGCGTCGTGTCGTTGTGGAACCCGTGCTGCGTCCCCTCGTAGACGTGGAGGGTGTAGGCCTTCCCGTTGGCCTTGAGCGCCGCTTCGTAGGCCGGGATCCCGGCGTTGATGCCCTGGTCGTTGCCGGCGTAGTGGAGCAGGAGCGCCGCCTTGATCTTCGGCACGTCGTCGGCGCCCGGCTGCCGGCCGTAGAACGGCACCCCCGCGTCGAGCTCGGGCAGCCGCACCGCCAGCTGGTTCACGATCCCGCCGCCGAAGCAGAAGCCGACGGCGCCGAGCTTGCCGCTGGACTCCGGGCGCGCCTTCAGCCACTTCGCCGAGGCGACGAAGTCCTCGGCCATCTTCGGGCCGTTCACCGTCCGGAACGCCGCCGCCCCCTTCTCGTCGTCACCCGGATAGCCGCCGACCGAGGTGAGGCCGTCCGGCGCGTAGGCGACGAAGTCGAGCACCGCCAGCCGGCGCGCCACGTCCTCGATGTAGGGGTTGAGCCCGCGGTTCTCGTGGATCACGAGCACGGCCGGCAGCTTGCCGGCGGCGCGGGCCGGACGCGCGAAGTAGCCCTTGATCGAGCCGTTGCCGTCCGGCGACGGGACCGTCTCGTAGCCGGTCGCGATCCGCGGGTCGTCCTTGGGCACCTGCTGGGCCCACGCGTAGTTGGGCCGGAGGCTCTCCCAGATCGCCGTCACGGTCAGGCCGCCGACGGCGAACTTCGCGGCGCCGTCGAAGAAGTCGCGCCGGGTGATCTCGCCATGCTGGTACTCGTGGAACAGGTCCAGCAGCTCCTGCGGGTACTCCGACGCCTGCTTCCTCTCCATGGAGGCTCCTCCTGCCGGCCGATGCCGGCGCGTACGTGCGGATGTGCGCCGGCGCATCCCGCGCCGGAGTCCTGCCGACTCCTCAGCGTCGCGATGCCGCGCGATCGCTGGGCGTCTCACCCGATGATACCGCCCCGCCGGTCGGCACGCACCCGCGCGGTCCGCGCTCCGGCGATCCCCGTGGAGGTGACGCGGGGCCCACCCGCCCCGGACGCTTGACGGCGCCCCCGCCATTGGCGACGATGGTCGTGTCGGCGGGCGACGGCTGCCATGCGCGGCAGAGTGCGGTGAGCCGGCCGTCCCCCGGCGCTGGACATGCGGAGCGGCGTGCCGGTCGTCGGCCGTTCGGCGGGGCGTCTCCCCCGGTGGGGCACACCGCTCACCGTGGCCTGCCTGCTGCTCGCCCACGCCTTCGGCTTCGCCCAGACACGATTCCCCACCGTCTCGACGGCCGCGACGCTGACCCTGCTCGGCGGCGCGGTCGATCTCGTGCGCGCCGACGGCGCTCGCGCCGCGGTCGCCAGCGGCACGAGCCTGTCCGTGGGCGACCGCATTCTCACGGGGCCCGAGGGCCGCGCCCTCATCACCTTCCTCGACGGCACCACGGTGACCGTCGAGCCGCGCTCCGAGGTCGCCGTGCGGCACATGGACGTGGGCGACCGCGAGCGCTCGAACATCCAGGTCCTCATCACGGCCGGCACCGTGTGGGCCCGGATCGCCAACCTCTTGGGCGGCCGCGGGACCGTGTCGCTGGCGTCCAACACGCGCGCCGCCATCGCCCACGACGGGCTGATCGGCGCCGAGCAGCGGCGGGACGGGACCTTCGTGTGCTGGACGCGGGCCGGGACCGTGCAGCTCGTCGACGCGGGCGGGGCGGCCCAGGGCCACCTCGAGCCGGGACACAAGGCGACGGTGCCCGCGGGAAGCCCCCCGGTGACGGACACCTTCTCGGTCCACAGGAGCGTCGTCGAGATCACCGCGCGCGGACCCGTGTGGCCGCTCGTCGTCATGCCGGACGGCGTCCGCCTGGCGGGCTTCGTGGCCCCCGGGATCGAGGTGAACCAGGTGTTCGGCTCCCTGACCGCGCGGGGCCCGGCGGAGACGTGGACGGTGGAGGTGCCCGGCGGCTTCTCGGGCCCCTATCAGGTCATCCTGAGCGGCATCACCGACGGCGCGTTCGCGGTCACCGTCACCGGCCGTGTCCGCGGCCGGGCGGTCTACCAGCGGACGTGGGCCGGCACCATCGCGCGAGGGCAGCGGCTCGCCGGTGGGGTGATCCAGGACTTCGACGTGCGGCAGGCCGTTCCGGCCAACGAGGCGGAGACGCTCAGCGGCACCACCTCGCGGTTACGGCCGGCCGGAGAGGCGACACCCGGCTTCGTCCTCCTCTCACCCCTCGAGGTTTCGGCGGCGGAGCGTCGGTAGCGCCTACTTCGTCTTGGCCACCCAGACTCCGTCCCAGTCGCTCGCCGGCGGCGCGGCGAGGAGCTCTCGGGCTCGGCGGCGGTACAAGAGGATGGGCCCATCGTCGGGCGCCGCGACCGCCAGCGCCTCGAAGAGCTCCGTGGCCTCCGCCCACCGGCGCCCTCGGTACAGCGCGACCCCCTCTTCGTAACGCCGGACAACGTCTCGCCGCGCAGGCGTGACGTCGCCCGCACGCCCCACGAGCTCGTAGACCTGGAGCGGCTCGGCGCGGCCCTTCACGGCCACCAGGTCGAGGAAGCGGTACTCGAAGGCGTCGCCCGCCGCCTGCCGCGTGGCCTCGCCGATCACGATGTGGACCCCGTACTCCTTGCTCAGCCCCTCGATGCGGGACGCCACGTTGACCGCATCCCCCACCGCCGTGTAGGCCAGGCGATCCCGGGACCCCAGGTTCCCGACGATCGTGGTCCCGGTATTGACGCCGATCCCCATGTCGAGCTGCCCCCAGCCGTGCGCCGCGAACTCGACCCGGAGGGGGCCGAGCGCCTCGATCATCGCCAGCGCCGTTGCGCACGCCCGGCGCGCGTGATCCGGCTGGGCCATGGGGGCGTTCCAGAACGCCTCCAGTCCGTCCCCGGCGTAGTGGGCCAGGACCCCGTCGTGCCGGAACACGATCGCCGTCATCTCGGTCATGTGGTCGTTCAGGAGGCCGACGAGCGTCTCGGGCGGCAGCGCGTGGGCGTGCGTCGTGAAGTTCCGCAGATCGCTGAAGAGCACGGTCATCTCGCGCAGCTCGCCCCCGAGGCGCAGCCGGCTCGGGTCGGCCAGCACCCAGCGGCTGACCGAGGGCGAGAGGTACCGGCCCATCGCCTCGCGAACCCGGCGCTGCTCGGCCTGCTCGAAGACGACCCGGTCCACGAGAGCGACGGCGTAGGCGACGAGGAGCGCGCTCAGCGGGAGCACCAGGTCGAGGATGACGCCGCCCTCGAGCAGCATGGTCGCCACGATCAGGTAGAGGCCGAGGACGGCGAGGACGAGCAGCCCCATGCCGAGCGGGCGTCCGGCGGCCGCGAAGAGGCCCCCCAGCAACGCCAGGGCGACGATCAGCGCGACGACGGCCGGCCGGGGGGCGGGCCGGAGGAAGCGCTGGTGCAGGATCGTCTCGATCGCGCTGCCGAGAATCTCGACCCCCCACATCCGCCGATCGCCCGTCGTCGGGGTGGGATGCTCGTCGATCCCCGGCGTCGTGGACCCGACCAGGACGATCTTGTCCCGCACCGATTCTGGGTCGAAGGTGCCCTCGAGGACGTCGACGAGCGGGATGATGCGGAACGGCCCGCCGCCGCCGGGCTCGGACGGGGGGCCGAGGAAGTTGATGAGCATCGAATCGCGCTCGGCGACGGGGATCGTCCGGCCTGCGGCGTGGAGGAGCCCGCCCGACGGCGCCGCATCGATCACGCTCTGGCGCCGGGTGAACCGAGCCACGACGACCACGGCGAAGCTCGGAACCTGCTCCTCGCCGACGCGGAGGAGAAGCGGCAGGCCGCGCACCACGCCGTCCCGGGCCGCGGTCACGTTCACGATTCCCTCGTCGAGGCGCGCGTCCCGGACCGCCCGGGTCGGACGGGCAAACCGCTCGAACTCCTGCGCGACGCCGGGGCGCGGGTCGAAGGCCCCCGCCCCCTGGGCAACCACCGGCGTGATCACGCTGGCGGCGCGCCGGAGCGCCGCCGACAGCTCCTCGTCATCGGCGCGCGGAGCGTCGAAGAGCACGGCCAGGCCGATCAGCCTCGGGGAGGCGGCCTGGAGCGCGTCGAGGGCGCGCGCGTAGAGCGACCGCGGCCACGCCGCCACCGGGCCGTAGCGGGGCCTCAGGCGGCGCGCGCTCCGCTCGTCCACGCCCACGATCACGGTCGAGGTCGCCGCCCGAACCGGGCGGGCCAACAGGAGAAGATCGACGGCGCGCGCGCGCGTGGCCGCCACCGTGTCGAGAAGGAAGGCCGCGGCCAGCAGGACGGCGACCGCCAGCGCCAGGAGCCCGGTCCGGATCAGGCGGCGCCGCGCGGGGCGGCCCGGGGCCGCGCCGGGCGCGTGGGGGTCCGCCGCCGATGTGGCTCGCCCCGTGGAACCCGATGAGGACAGCAGGGATGTCACCAGTGCCGGCCCTCGCGTGAACGCCCCCATCACTCACTATACGCGGACGGCACCTGGGGGGTTGCGCACCCGACCCGGTGCACGGGGCGGCCGCGCGGATCGGTCGTGACGGAGTGGGAAAGCTAGCGGGCCGACGGGAACGACGCCGGGGGGGCCGGCGCGTGATGCGGCGCCCGCCGCCAGCGGCCGTAGGCGACGAACGCGGCGAGGATTCCCACCGCGAACGGGATCAGCGTCGCCGCGGGGTCGCCCATCAAGAGCCCGAGCCCCGTCGCCCCGGCCATGATGATCACCAGCCCGAGAGCGGCCAGCGGCGTCAGGCCCGGCCGGACACGCAGGAGCCCCGGCAGAACCAGGCCGAGCCCTCCGAGGAGCTCGACCACCCCGATGAATCGCAGAAACGCGCCCGCGCCCGGGATCGCCACCGGCATCTGCTTGGTCATCTCCTCGACCGGCATGACCAGCTTCATGCCCCCGGCGAACACGAAGAGGGCCGCCAGCACGCCCTGGACGATCCACAGCGCGAGGTTCATGGTCGATCTCCCGCGCGCCGCTCCCTCATGGTCGGGCCGCCGCGGTCTCCGCCACCGCTTTCATCTGCGCCAAGCCCTGCTCGAAGTCCCCGCCGATCATCCGGTCCATGTTCATGAAGAGGCACATCACCTTCATCATGAAGTTGTGCCGGCCGGTCAGGCTCCACGTCACGGCGGTCCGACTGCCGGCGGGCTCGAACGCGAACTCCGCGGTGCTGGTGGCCTTGAAGGGCTTCTCGAACTCCAGCCGGATTCGGATCAGGTCGTTCGGCTGGCTTTCGGTGATCGTCGTGCGCCCTTCGCCGACCTCCTTGTTGCCGGACCACGCATAGACGGCGCCGACGCCCGTCGGCGCTCCCTCGTACGTCTTCCGCATCGCGGGATCGCGCTTTTCGTACGGGGACCACGCGGCCCACTTCCGGAAGTCGTTCACCTGCGTGAACACCAGGGGCGGGGGCGCGGCGATCGTGATCGTCCGCGACACGCGGAACTCGGACGGCCGCCGGGCCACGACGATGCCCAAGCCGGCCACGACCGCCCCGATGGCGGCAAGAATCCCCGTCAGCATTCCCGATTCTCCTAGCCGCCCGCGATGGCGCCCACGACCAGGAAGGGCTCGGCCCCTCGCGCGACCGCGTCGGGCAGCGGCGTATCGGGCGACTCGTGCGACAGATCCCCCTCGCAGGCGAAAAATCGCACGAACGCCCGGCGCTCGTGGGTGACATGGTCGCGGACCGTCCCGCGCAGCATCGGATACTTGGCCTCCAGCGCGTCGAGGACCCCGCGCAGCGTCACCGGACCCTCGACGTGAAGCGTCACCTCCCCTTCGACGCGCGCGAGCGTCCGCAGATGCGCGGGAAGCACGACTCGGATCATCGCAGGGTCTGGACCTCCACCGACACGACGCTCGGCAGGTCCCGGACGATCGGCGTCCAGCGGTCCCCGGCGTCGGCCGAGGCGTACACCTGCCCGCCGGTGGTGCCGAAGTACACGCCGCACGGGTCGAACGAATCCACGGCCATCGCGTCGCGCAGCACGTTGACGTAGCAGTTGCGCTGCGGCAGGCCGTTCGTGAGGGCCTCCCACTCGCCGCCGCCCGTCCGGCTGCGGTACACGCGCAGCTTGCCGTCCGGCGGATAGTGCAGCGAGTCGCTCGTGATCGGGACGACGTAGACGGTCTCCGGCTCGTGCGCGTGCACCTCGATGGGAAAGCCGAAGTCGGTCGGCAGGTTCCCGCTGATCTCTCGCCACGACTCCCCGGCGTCGTCGCTGCGCATGACGTCCCAGTGCTTCTGCATGAACAGGACGTCCGGGCGCGACGGGTTCATCGCGATGCGGTGCACGCAGTGGCCGACCTCGGCCGTCGGGTTCGGGATGTACAGCGAATGAAGGCCCCGATTGATCGGCCGCCAGGTCTTTCCCGCGTCGTCGGTGCGGAACGTGCCCGCCGCCGAGATGGCGACGAAGATCCGCCCGGGATGGCGCGGATCGAGGAGGATCGTGTGCAGACACATCCCCCCGGCGCCCGGCTGCCAGGAGGGCCCCGAGCCGTGGCCGCGCAGTCCGGCGAGCTCCCGCCACGTCGTGCCCCCGTCGGTCGAGCGGAACAGGGCGGCGTCCTCGACCCCGGCGTAGACGGTGTCCGGATCGGTGAGCGACGGCTCCAGATGCCAGACGCGCTTGAACTCCCAGGGATGCGGCGTGCCGTCGTACCACTGGTGCGTGGTGAGTGGCTTGCCGGTCCCGGGCGAGGTGTCGTAGAGGAAGTTGTTGCTCTCGCCCTTGGGCATGCCCTCCGGGGTGGTGGTCGGCTCGCCAGGGGGCGTTCCGGGTTGGAACCAGGTCTTGCCGCCGTCGTCCGAGCGCTGAATGATCTGCCCGAACCAGCCGCTGGACTGGGACGCATACAGCCGATTCGGATCCGCGGGCGATCCCTTGAGGTGGTAGATCTCCCAGCCGGCGAAGTGGGGCCCGCTGACGTCCCACACCTCGCGCTTGGCGTCCGACGTCAGGACGAACGCCCCCTTGCGCGTTCCCACCAGAACCCGTACCTCACTCATCCTTGGTCCTCCCGACCTTTCGCGATCGTTTCACTCGGCCGGCGTTCCGCCCGCCTTCACCCACTGTATAGTCGAACGAGCGGCCCGTGATCGACAAGCGGCCGGCCCGCCCGGATCGGGTGGCCCGCGCGCCCGTTCGGGGCGCGGCGCGACAGAATGGCGCTTGCGCCTCCTCGCTCGTAGGCCGGCCGCGGCGGCCCGCCGCGGCTTCGGTCTGGCCCGCTGTCGATTCCGGGCGTGCCCGAGCGACAAGCTGGTGGGCCCGGCCTGGCGCCGACGAGGAGGGAACGATGAAGTACCTGTGCCTGGTCTATTTCGACGAGAAGAACCTGGACGCCCTGTCCACGAGCGAGTGGACCGCGCTCACCGGCGAGTGCCTCGCCTACGGCGAGGGGATTCGACAGAACGGCCACTACCTCGCCGCCGAGGCCCTCCAGCCGGTTCGCACGGCCACGACCCTCCGCGTCCGGGACGGCAAGCTGTCGACGACCGACGGCCCCTTCGCCGAGACGAAGGAGCAGCTGGGCGGGTTCTACCTCATCGACGCCCGGGATCTGAACGAGGCCATCCAGGTGGCCTCGGGGATCCCGCCGGCGCGCCTGGGGAGCATCGAGGTCCGGCCGATCCGAGAGCTCACACAGCGGTAGCCCGAGGAGGAACCGATGCTCTACGTCGATGGTTTCCTGGTGCCGGTACCGAGGAAGAACCTGGAAGCGTATCTCCGGATGTCCCGGAAGGCGGGCCGGATCTGGCGGGAGCACGGCGCCCTCGAGTACCGGGAGTCCGCGGGCGACGACCTCAGGGTCAAGTGGGGGGCCCGCTTCCCGCGAGTGGCCAAGGCCAAGCCGGGCGAGACGGTGTTCTTCTCGTGGATCGTCTACCGGTCCCGCGCGCACCGTGATCGGGTCAATGCCCGGGTCATGAAGGACCCCCGGCTGGCCAGCATGATGGATCCGAAGTCGATGCCCTTCGACATGAAGCGCATGTCCTACGGCGGGTTCAAGGTCCTGGTCGACGTCTAGGCTAAATGCAACTGAGCCCAGAGGGGGTTGGCTAAGGATGCAACCACAGGATGTCACCCGAGTGCTTAGCGATCCGCTGGCACAAGAGCTAATGCAATCCAGTATTCCGGCGCGGTTGGCATACCTGGGACCCGACGGATTTCCGCGCGCGATCCCGATTGGTTTCCACTGGAACGGTGTTCAGTTTGTGCTTTGTACGGTTCCGCACGCGCCCAAAGTGTCGGCACTGAAAGCAAACCCGAAGGTGGCATTTACCGTTGATACGAACGCTTTCCCGCCGCATGTCTTGCTCGTGCGAGGTACCGTCGCCATCGATATCGTGGATGGCGTACCGCCCGAATACCTCGCTGCATCTAGAAAGGTTGTCGGATCCGACCAATGGGATGCTTTTGAGGCGCAGGTGCGCGCGATGTACAAGCGGATGGCTCGTATTGAGATCACGCCGCTTTGGGCCAAGTTGTTGGACTTTCAGACGCGATTTCCAACTCCAATCGAGAAGTTGATCCGCGGGGCGAGCCAATTGAATCCCGGCTAGGAACCCCGAACGAGGGGGCGGCGCCCACCCGGGCGGCCGGCGCCCCCATCGTGGCGCGGTCAGGCGGCCTTCTCGTCGGTCTCCCAGATCGCGAAGACGTTCCCCTCGGTGTCCGTCAGGTAGGCGAACCAGCCCATGCCCTTCACCGGCGTCTTCGGCATGTACTCCTTCGCCCCCAGGCGCTTGGCCTTCCGGACGTATTCGTCCACGCTCTCGACGCCGACGTAGTTGACGGGTGGATGCTCGGGGTGCTGTCGGCGCATCAGCCCGCCGTTCACGCCGGGCCGGGCGGGGTGGCCCTTCGCGTCCCTCGGGACGGTGGAGATCAGCCAGTACTCGGGGCCCCCTTCGGACTCGAACTTCTGGATGTCCCACCCGAACAGCTCGCGGTAGAACTGCGTCGCGCGCTCGGGGTTGTCCGCCGGGATCTCGAAGTGCACGATCGTGTGATCCATGATCCCCTCCTCTGGGCAGCCATTCGCCGTCCTGCCATGGCCCGCCATGGCCGTCCGGGCCCGGGTGGCTCCGTCACTCCATGGTCGAGCGGGGGCCCGCGGATTCGACACACCCCGCCAGGTCCCCCTTCCCCCGCGGCCCCGCTGTCGATCTCGGCTCCACGCAACGACTATTGGGCGGCGATCGCCATTCCCCCGCGACGAGGAGGGAGCCATGAAGTACATGTGCCTGGTCTACTATGACGAGAAGCAGCTGGAGGCCCTGTCGACGAGCGAGTACGACGCTCTCGTGGACGAGGTCCTCGCCTACCGCGACGTGCTCCGGAAGAGCGGCCACTACATCACCTCGGACGGCCTCGAGCCCGTCGAGACGGCCACGACGATCCGGATCCGGAACGGCCGGGTGTCCACCACCGACGGACCCTTCGCCGAGACGAAGGAGCAGCTCGGGGGGTTCATGCTCATCGAGGCCCGCGATCTGAACGACGCCATCCGCGTGGCCGCCCGGCTCCCGCCGATCCGGCTGGGCTGCGTCGAGGTGCGGCCCCTCCGGGAGCATGCCGTCCGCGCCGGGATGACCCGGCGCCCGTGAGCCACGACGCGGCCGGACGCGTGCACGAGCAGGTGGAGGCGGTCTACCGGACCGACTCGCGCCGCGTCCTGGCTACCCTGATCCGTCTGCTCGGTGACTTCGATCTCGCCGAGGACGCTCTCCACGAGGCCTTCGCCGCCGCGGTGGAGCAATGGCCGCGGGATGGCACGCCGGCCAACCCCCGCGCCTGGCTCGTGTCGGCGGGCCGCTTCAAGGCCATCGACGCCTTGCGCCGGCGCGCCCGGTTCGACGCGTCGCTGACCGAGCTCGCCGAGCGGCTCGACGCCGACACGCCTGACCCCGGCGTCACCGGGGGCGACGACGCGGAGCTGGAGGACGACCGGCTGCGGCTGATCTTCACCTGCTGCCATCCGGCCCTGGCGCCGGACGCCCAGGTCGCCCTGACCCTCCGCGAGGTCTGCGGCCTCACGACCGAGGAGATCGCGCGGGCGTTCCTGGTCGCGGCGCCCACGGTGGCGCAGCGCATCGTGCGGGCAAAGGCGAAGATCCGCGACGCGCGCATTCCCTATCAGGTGCCGTCCCGGACCGACCTGCCGGACCGGCTGGACAGCGTTCTCCACGTCATCTACCTCGTGTTCAACGAGGGGTACTTCGCGTCATCCGGCGCGTCGCTGACGCGCCACGACCTCTCCGGCGAGGCGATCCGCCTGGGCCGGCTCTTGACCGAGTGGCTCCCGGAGCCGGAAGCGGTGGGGCTCCTCGCCCTGATGCTGCTGCACGAGTCGCGGCGGCCCGCGCGCACCTCGCCGGAGGGGGACGTGGTCCTGCTGGAGGCCCAGGACCGCTCGCGCTGGAACCGGGATCAGATCGCGGAAGGATCCGCCCTGGTGGAGCGCGCGATGTCGTCGCGCCGGATCGGCCCGTACACGCTCCAGGCCGCGATCGCGGCGGTGCACGCGCGGGCGCCCAGCGCGGCCGCCACGGACTGGGCCGAGATCGTCGGCTTCTACGACGTGCTCGTGCGCGCGGATCCGTCCCCCGTCGTCGAGCTCAACCGCGCCGCGGCGGTGGCGATGCGCGACGGCCCCGGGGCGGGGATCGCGCTCATCGACGCCATCCTGGCGCGGGGCGACCTGGAGGACTACCAGCTGGCGCACTCGGCCCGGGCGGACCTGTGCCGGCGGCTCGGCCGGAACGCGGAGGCCCGCGCCTCCTACCAGCGGGCACTGAGCCTCACGCGCCAGGAGCCCGAGCGGCGGCTCCTCGAGCGACGGCTGCGCGAGCTGGGGAGCTCAGACATCGGGGGGGGCCCCGGCTCTGGCTAGACATCCCGAGGCTGGCCTGTGCTGGCCTGGGGCCAGGAGGACGCGATGAAATACCTCTGCTTGATCTGCGCCGAGACCGTGATGGAGCAGATGTCCGCGGCCGTCGCGAAACAGCATTACGAGGACTACACACGCTTCACCGCGGCCATTCGAAAGAGCCGCCACCTCGTCGCGGTCAACCGCCTGAAGCCGCCCCACGCCGCGACCACCATCCGCGTCCGGCATGGCAAGATCTCGACCACCGACGGGCCGTTCGTCGAGACCAAGGAGCAGCTGGGCGGCTACTACGTCATCGAGGCCAGGAATCGGCGCGAGGCGATCCGGGTGGCGCGCATCGGAGGCGGTCGTCAGGCCCGGCGGGCAGGACGTTCTCGCCGGCGCTCCTGAAGCGGGCCGGTCTCGATTCCGGCGTCGCGCCCATGCGGCGCCGGAATCGGCAGTGGCACGAGCGCCGGCCGTGAGGCACTTCCCGAGCGGCGTGGCCCCGCGCTACCCTTGCCTCCGCCAACGTGACGGCTGGAGGAAACCATGCGCGCGGGGCGGCTCGGCGGGATCTCGAGAATCGGCATCGGGCGCGACGGGGCGGCCGCGGGGAGCGATCCCCACGGGCTTCGGCTGACCTGCCGTCAGGCTCCCCGGGAAGGCGCGGGCCAGGGAGCGTGAGCGACCGCGTCGACGCCCGCCTCCTGGACCAGGTGGCGCCCTCGATCGTCGAGGTCATCGGCCGCACGCCGGTCATCGAGCTCGCGCGACTGACCCGCGGGCGGCGGGGGCGGATCGTCGCGAAGCTCGACTACCTGAACCCGGGCTTCTCGAAGAAGGATCGGATCGCCCGCGAGATCGTCGCCGAGGCGACCGCGTCGGGTGAGCTCCGGCCGGGCCAGAGCGTCGTCGAGCTGACCAGCGGCAACACCGGGACCGGGCTGGCCATCGTCTGCGCCGTCCGTGGCCATCCGTTCGTGGCCGTGATGTCCGAGGGCAACAGCCGGGAGCGCGCCCGCATGATGCGGGCGCTCGGCGCCGAGGTGGTCCTGGTGCCCCAGGCGGCGGGCTCGCGGCCGGGGCAGGTGACCGGCGAGGATCTCGCGCTGGTCGACGTGCGGGCCCGGGCCCTCACCCGGGAGCGGGACGCGTTCCGGGCCGACCAGTTCGTCCGCCGGGCGGGCCGGCTGGCCCACGAGCGCCACACGGGGCCCGAGCTGTGGGCCCAGACCGCGGGGCAGATCGACGCCTTCTGCGACTTCGTCGGGACGGGCGGCACCTACGCGGGGGTCGCCGCCGCGCTGAAGGCCCGGCGGCCCTCGGTCCGCTGCTACGTGGTCGAGCCGGAGGGCGCGGCCACGCTCGCCCGTCACCCCGTCACCGATCCGCACCACCGCATCCAGGGCGGCGGCTATGCGATGCCGGAGCTCGAGCTGCTCCGCGACGTCCCCGTCGACGGCTATCTGCGCGTCGGCGACCTTGGCGCGATCGCCGTCGCCCGGCGGCTTGCGCGCGAGGAGGGAGTCTTCGCCGGCTTCTCGTCGGGGGCGGTCGTCGCCGCGGCGCTCGCGCTGCTCGACGGGCAGCATGCCGGCGGCACGGTCGCGGTCGTGCTGGCCGACTCCGGTCTGAAGTATCTGAGCACGGATCTCTGGCCGGCCGACGACAACGAGCCATGACCTCGGGGCGGCTCTGGCCGGATCGGCAGCAGGAGCTCCTGCTCCAGGCGGGCCTCTTGCCAGGTCCCGGCGCCGTCGACGCCTGGAGGCGCCTCGGCCCCGGCCTCGACCTCCAGAGCCTCGATCGCGGCTCGGAGCGGCTGCTCCCGCTCGTCTGGTGGAATCTCCGGCAGCACGGTCTCGAGAGTCCCCTCATCGGGCGGCTCGAGGAGCACTACCGGGCGACGCAGGAGAAGAACGCAGCCCTGCTCCGCCAGATGCGCCCGCTCCTCGAGGCCTTCCGCGGGGCCGGCATCCCGACGCTCGTGCTCAAGGGCGGGGCTCTCCTGGGAAGCGCCTACGCCGACCTCGGGTTGAGACCGATGAGCGACATCGATCTGCTCGTGCCCGTCGAGCGGGTCGCGCACGCGAGCCGGACGCTCGAGGAGCTCGGGTGGGCGGCGGAGGCGCCGGTGACCCCGTCGATGACGCGCATGGTCCACGCCCTGCAGTTCACGCGACCGTCCAAGGTCCCGGTGGACCTGCATTGGCACGTCTTCGAGGAGTGCTGCCGGCCCGGAGACGACGACGATCTGTGGGCGGCCTCCGTTCCCGTCGCGATCGAGGGCGCCCCTACCCGCGTCCCCGCCCCCGAGGACCAGCTGATCCACGCGTGCGTGCACGGCGAGAAGTGGGTGCAGGTCCCGGGGGTGCGCTGGGTCGCCGACGCCGTCGTGGTCATCCGCGGCGGCCAGGTCCGGTGGGAGCGGCTCGTGGAGCAGGCGGTGCGCCGCCGCTTCGTCCTGCGGCTCCGCGCCCAGCTGGGCTATCTCCGCTCGACGTTCGACGCCCCGATCCCCCCGGAAGCGCTGGCGATGCTGGCGGCCGCCCCGGTCTCGCGGCTCGAGCGCTTCGAAGAGCGCTGGGGCGTGCGCGACCGGCGGCGGCCGTGGGTCCTGGTGTACTGGTGCAATCATCTCCGGTCCTCGCCCGGGGGGCTCGCGACGACCCTCGTCACGTTTCCGCGCTACCTTCAGGCGACCTGGCGCCTGACGTCCCTGGCCCGGGTACCGGGCGCGACCGTCGAGCGCCTGCTCCGATCGATGTCCGCCCCGCGGCCGGGATCGCGGGGGGCGAGACCGGGGTGAGCGCGGCGGCGAGGCTGACCACCCGGACCCACCGGTGGCCGCGGATCCTGGACCCCATCCGGACCGGCTCGAGGAGGAAGACATGGGCGACCTGACTCGGAAGCGCGTGGGGCACGGCCTGTGGACGCTCGTGGCGCTCATCGCCGTCCTGGTGGCGACGCCGGTGGCCGCGGCGACACCCGAGTGCTTCCTGAAGATGGACAACATCGCGGGGGAGAGCGCGGATGCGCGCCATCGGGGCGAGATCGAGCTCACCGGCTGGGCGCTCGGCGTGGCGAACGCCGGGTCGGTCGTGGCGGGCGGCGGGGTCGGCGCCGGACGCGCCGAGTTTCAGCCCCTCAAGGTGACCCAGCGGGTCGACCGGGCGATCCCCCCGCTCGTCGGGCTCGTCGCGGCCGGGCAGCACGTCGCCACCGCGACCCTGACGTGCCGCCGCCCTGGGCGCGAGGCCGCCGACTACCTCAAGATCGCGCTCTCGGACGTCCTGGTGACCGGCGTGCGCCTGGCCGAGACGGCCGACGCGCCGCCCTCGGCGGAGGTCGTGCTGGTCTACGGCCGGATCGTCATCGAGTACCGGCCCCAGATGCCCGACGGCAGCATGGGCCCGCCGGTCGTCACCGGCTGGGACGTCCGGACGAACCGGCGGCTGTAGCACCCCTCTGCGCCGCCCGTCGGGAAAGGGACGCCGGCGCCGCGCTACAGGAGTCGCCGGACCCCGGCGAGCGCGTCGAACACGGCGAACACGCGAAGATTGTTGCTGCGCGGATCGAGCGGCACGAAGAACAGCCCCGCGCGATGCCGGTCGAGCTGCCTCGTGTATCCGACGAGCTCCTCGCCGTCCTGGAATCGTACGCTCACCTTGCGGGTGTCCGGCGGCCGCGACTGATAGAGATCCTTCGATTCGGCGTGCTCGGGGTTCCCGTCGAAGGTTCGAACGAAGAAGAGCGCCTTCAGGTCCGCCACCTGGACCTCGATGCCCTCGGCGCCCGGTTCATCGTGGGGAACGAAGCGCAAGGATGGCTGCTCCGGGTCGAAATCGGCGTACCCCTTCAGGACCCGCCCGTCCAGATACCGGACGACCACGCGGCCAGGACTTCGGCTGGCCCAGAGCCGACGCCGGGACGTCGTCTGCGCGCGGCGGGCGCCGTGCACCAGGCCTTCGGCTCGGTCACCCGGAGCCGTCATGCGTGTTCCCCGCGTGTCCCCTGCGCGTTCCCCAGCGTGTTCCATCGTAGCAGCCAGGCGCGGCGGACCCGGCGGGAATAGGCGATCCGGGGGGAGGGCGTCCCGGCCTCGACGGCCTCCCGCCGCCGATGCTACGATCGGATCGACGCGGGCGGCGGACCCATCGCGGGCTCGCCACCGCGTTTCGGAGGAGGACGCTCCATGCCACTCCAGTTCCGGCGGCTGCACCCCCACTTCGTCGCCGAGGTCAGCCCGGTCGACCTCCGCCGCGTTCACGACGCCGCGACGCTCGCCGAGATCCGCGCCGGGATGGACGAGTACGCGATCCTCGTGTTCCGCGACCAGCCGTTCACCGACGAGGAGCAGCTCGCCTTCGCCGAGCGCCTGGACGGCCACCTCCACACGAAGACCGGGACCGCTGCCCTGGGCCTGAACCGCCTGGGGCACGACGCCCTCGTCGACATCTCGAACCTCGACGAGGCCGGCGACATCGCGAGCCCCGATGACCGCCGACGGGCGTACGGGCTCGGCAACCGTCTCTGGCACACCGACGCGTCGTTCCAGGATCCGGCCGGGCGCTACTCGATGCTGTCCGCCAAGGTGGTCCCGCCCGCCGGCGCCGACACCGAGTACGCGGACATGCGCAGCGCCTACGACGCCCTGCCCGCGGAGCGGAAGGCTCGCCTCGAGGGCCTCCGCGTGCACCATTCGATCGCGCACTCGCGGCGGACGCTCGGCTTCGAGTTCTCGCCGGAGGAGGAAGAGCGGCTGCGGGGCGCGGTCCATCCGCTCGTGCGCACCATCCCCCGCTCGGGCCGCCGGTCGCTCTACCTCGCGTCTCACGCCTCGCGGGTCGTCGGCTGGGCCCTCCCCGAGGGTCGGCTCCTTCTCCGTGACCTCACCGAGCACGCGACCCAGCCGGAGTTCGTCTATCGGCACGCCTGGCGCGTGGGCGACCTCGTCATCTGGGACAACCGCGCCACGATGCATCGAGCGCGGCCCTTCGACGACCTCACGCATCGCCGGGAGCTCCGGCGCGTCACCACCCTCGACATCGAGCCGAGCGCGCTCCCGACCTCCTGAACGCGCGCGCCTCGTGACGGAACGGGGCTAGCCGGACAGGTAGGGAATCGTCATCGGCCCTTCGGGCAGCACCGCCACCGGCGCCTCCCGGCCGATTCGATCCAGCTCCTCCGCAAGACGCGCGGTCACGTCCGGGACCGCCTCCACGTGGGCCTGGCGGAGCTCGCCGGCGGGGATCTCGCTGTGGAGCCCGGCTCGCGCGCGGACGAGGATCATCGCCAGCACCTGGGCCTCCCACTGGTCGTACACGGAGAAGCCCGGGGTCATCACCGTGTCCAGGATCGCCTGGGGCGTCCGGTGCTCGACCAGGAGCCGCCGGAAGTTGCCGTGGGCGGGGAAGCCGTCGTTGCAGCGCGCGGCCGTCAGGATGTACCCGCCGTCCTCGATGATCTGCGCGGCCGCCGACATGCCCTTGACCGTCTGGTAGAGGTTCTGGTCGAGCGGATACCCCCCATTCGTCGTGACGACGATCGGGAAAGGCCGCTCACAGGCGACCATGGCGGTCGCCTTCGCCGCGATGGCGCCCCGCCGGTGAGCCTCGAGCACGTCGCCGCAGTAGAAGGCCGTGATCTCGCGCTCCCGATTGAGCGTGACGTTGAGGCAGAAGTGCAGCGGCAGGAGCGCCCCGTTCGCCCGGATCTGCGCCTGCGTCGGGTTGCCCTCGAGCACGCCCCACGTCGACCGCGGGTCGGCGATCACCGCCGCCCGGTGGTAGTGCATGATCGAGTCGATGTCGGCGATGGCCGGGAAGATTCCCTTGTAGCCCCCGGAGAACCCCGCCATGAAATGGGGCTCGATGAAGCCGAGCACGATCCGCCGGTCGGCCTCGACGTACGCCCGGTTCATGAAGACCGAGCGGCCGTCCGCGCTCGTCCCCGCCAGCGCCAGCCCCGACGGGTCCTGGGCGGCATGGTTGACGATGCGGTAGGTCGCCGCCACGGCCCGGCCGACCATGCGCTCGAGCTCGGCAGGCGTGTTCGGGCGATGGGAGCCCGTGCCGTTGATGATCGTGACGTTGCCCGCCGGGACGTGGGCGATCTCCTCGAAGAGCCACGGCAGCAGCCGCTCGGACGGCAACGACCGCGTGATGTCCGGGATCACCACCGCGACGCGGTCGCGCGCCCGGACCAGCTCCCGGAGCGGCGCGGCGTCGATCGGCGCCCGCACGGCGTCGCGGAACGCCCCCGCCTCGTCCGGCAACCCAGGGAGGAAGCGGGGTGCGATCACCGTGACGTCGGGCGCATCCGTCGAGAGCTCGAGGCCCTCGGTCCCGTACTGCAGGCGAATGCGCTTCATGAGCCCCCATGATAGCGTGGGGCCGGCCGGGCCCGAAGGGCGACCGTCTCGTCCCGACGCGAGTGCCTGGACCACGGCGAAGGAGTCGAACCCGGGCGTGACGGCGAAGACCAGTCCACTCGCGGGGCCGGCGCCTGGAGCGCGGAACGGGCGCGCAGGCCGCGAGGGCCGGCCCACCCGCCAATTGCCCCGGGCGCTGGGGCTGGCGGGCCTCCTGTGGGTCCTCGGCTGCCAGCAGGCCGACCCGCCGAAGGGGACGGCGACTACGCCTCCTGCTTCGGCGCCGACCTTCGTCGGCAGCGCGCGGTGCGCTACCTGCCACCCCAAGGAGATGGAGGCCTACCGGGCCTCCGACCACGCGCGGGCGATGCAGCCCGCGACCGCGGAAACCGTGCTCGGTCGCTTCGATCAGGCGACCGTCACCCACAAGGGCGTCGTCTCGACGTTCTTCCGCCGAGACGGGAAGTTCGTCGTCCGGACCGACGGGCCGGACGGGAAACCGGCCGAGTTCGAGATCGCCTACACCTTCGGGGCCGATCCGCTCCAGCAGTACCTCATTCGGTTCCCGGACGGCCGGCTCCAGGCGCTCGGTCTGGCGTGGGACACCCGGCCCCCCGCGGCCGGGGGGCAGCGCTGGTTCCACCTGTATCCCGGCGCGACGCTCCGGCCCCCGGACCCGCTCCACTGGACCGGCCGCGAGCAGACCTGGAACTTCCAGTGCGCCGAGTGCCACTCGACCGATCTCCGGAAGGGGTACGACGTCGCCGCGAACCGCTACGCGACGACCTGGGCGGAGCTCACCGTGTCCTGCGAGGAGTGTCATGGGCCCGGCTCCGCGCACGTCACCTGGGCCGAGGGTCGCCCGCCGGGCGCGGCCCGGCCGCCGCCCGGCGCGACCGGGCTCGTCGTCCGCCTCGGCCGGGGGGAGGGCGCGTGGGCGATCAGGGACACCGAGCGGGGCATCGCCGAGTGGACCGGACCGCCGCGCGCCTCGATGGAGCTCGACGTCTGCGCGCGGTGCCACGCGCGGCGGCGGCCGATCGTCGACCCGCACGTCTATGGACGGCCGTTCCTCGACACCCACGTGCCCGCGCTGCTCGAGCCCGGGCTCTACCACGCGGACGGGCAGGTGCTCGGCGAGGTCTACGAGTGGGGATCCTTCGTCCAGAGCCGGATGCAGCGCGCGGGCGTGATCTGCTCGGACTGCCACGAGCCCCATCGGACCGCCCTCCGCGCGCCGGGCAACGCGGTGTGCGCCCAGTGCCACCTCCCCGCGCGGTTCGACACGCCGGCCCACCACCACCATCGCGTCGCGACGGACGCCGCCCGCTGCGTGAGCTGCCACATGGCGGCGCGCACCCACATGGTGGTGGACCCTCGCCGGGATCACAGCTTCCGGGTGCCCCGGCCCGATCTCTCCGTCTCCCTCGGAACGCCGAACGCGTGCACGGGCTGCCACCGCGATCGTCCGCCCCAGTGGGCCGCCGACCGTGTCGCGGCGTGGCGGGCGCCGGCCCGCCCGGCCGCGCCGCACTTCGCGGGAGCCCTGGACGCCGCGCGACGCGGCCGTCCCGAGGCGGGCCCGGCGCTGGCGGCCCTGGCCACGGATCGGAGCCAGCCCGCGATCGCGCGGGCCACGGCGCTCGCGCACCTGTCGGACTTCTTGCGTGGGTCGACGGCGCCCGCGGTGGAGAGCGCGCTCCGGGATCCGGACGCCCTCGTCCGCATGGGCGCGCTCCGGGCGGCCGAGGCGCTCCCGCCCGAGCGCCGCGCGACGCTGGCAGCGCCTCTCCTCCAGGATCCGGTCCGCGCGGTGCGGTTGGCCGCCGCCCACGCGCTCGCCGACGTGGCCCTGCCCGAGGCGCAGAAGGGCGACTTCGAGCGCGCGCTGGCCGAATGGATCCGGTCGGAGCAGGTCAACGCCGATCGCCCCGAGGCCCACCTGAACCTCGCGACGCTCTACGGCCGCCGCGGGCGGCCCGCCGACGCGGAGTCGGCGCTCCGGGCTGCTCTGCTGCTCGACCCCCGCTTCGTCCCGGCGCTCGTCAACCTGGCCGACCTCCTCAGAATGCAGGGCCGCGATGCCGACGGCGAGCGCTTTCTCGGGGACGCCCTTCGCGTCGACCCCGACCATCCCGAGGCGCTCCACGCGCTCGGGCTCCTCCGCGTGCGCCAGAACCGTCTGCCCGAGGCGGTCGACCTCCTGCGGCGCGCCGCCGCGGGACGGCCCGAGTCCCCGCGCTTCGCCTACGTGTACGCCGTGGCGCTCCACGACACGGGGCGGGCCGCCGAGGCCATCACCGTCCTCGCGGCCGCCCACCGTCGGCGGCCCGCGAACCGCGACACGCTGGCGGCGCTGGCCACGTATGTCGCCGAGCGAGGCGACCTCAAGCAGGCCGTCGAGTACGCCGAGCGGCTCGCCGCGCTCGACCCGGACGACCCCGGGGCCCGGACGCTCGTCGAGACCCTGCGGCGCCGGATGCCCTAGGATTCCCGCGTGATGAGCGGGGCGTCCCCGGAGGTCTCCGCCGGCGACATCGCGCGGTACCACACGGCGGCCCTCGAGCTGGCGGACGAGGCGCGCGCGATCGTGACGGCCGCCCTCGAACGGGGCTTCAGCGTCGAGACGAAGCTCGACCGCTCTCTGGTCACCGACGCCGACAAGGGAGTCGAGCGCCGGCTGCGCGAGCTGATCGGCCGCTGGTTCCCCGAGCACGGCGTCCTCGGCGAGGAGTACCCGCCCACCCGTCCCGACAGCGCGTTCCAGTGGATCCTGGATCCGATCGACGGGACCGAGGAGTTCGTCCACGGCATCCCGACGTTCGGCACGATGCTCGCCCTCCATCATCGCGGGACGCCGCTGGTCGGCGTCATCGACCACGCGGCGCTGGACCTCCGCGTGACCGCGGGGCGGGGGCTGGGCACGTTCCGCAACGGCCGCCGGATCCGGCTCCCCGCGCCGCCGGTCGACCCGCGCCCCGAGGCGGTGCGGCTCGTGCTGAGCGCCCGGGTGAACTTCACGCACCACGTCGACGAGGGGCATCTCTTCGAGGCCCTGACGCGCGCCTTCCCGAACCACCGGATCTATCGGGCGGCCTACGCGCACACCGCGGTCGTCATCGGCGCGGCCGACGCCATGGTCGACATGCACAACCACCTCTGGGACCAGGCCCCGAGCGCCGTCCTGATCGAGGAGGCGGGCGGCCGCTACGCGGTCGTGCGGGACTTCCCGGGGCCCGACGGCGAGCGCATCCTGAGCGCCGTCTTCGGCCAGCCAGCCGTGGTCGATCGCCTGGTCCGGCTCTTCCAGGACGGGCGCCGCGGCTAGTTGCGACGGGCGTCTCACCGGCGGCTGACGCGGCCCGCTGGGCCCGTCAGTCGAAGAAGAGCCGCGGCACGATCGTCGTCACCGACGGGAAGAGGATCAGCGCTACGTTCACGAGGACGAGCGCCAGCACGAACGGCCAGATCGCGCGCGAGGCCTCGGTCAGGCCGATCCGGCCGATGCTGCAGGCGACGAAGAGCAGGCTCCCGACTGGCGGCGTGATGCCCCCGATCGTGGCGGCGAGGGTGAAGACGACCCCGAAGTGAATCGGGTCGTACCCGTAGTGCGCCGCCACCTGGGCGAAGGGGTACGCCAGCATGATGATGAGCACCATCACGTCGATCACGAAGCCCGCCGCGATGACGAACCCGATCATGAGGAACATCGACGCGGTCCCGCTGCTGGTGAGGGCGCCCAGCGCGGCCAGGATCTTGTCGGGGAAGTGGTCGCGGATCAGCAACGACCCGAACACCGTGGCTGGCCCGAGGATGAGCATGACGATGGCCGTCATCATCGCCGACTCGACGAAGATCCGGGGCACGTCTCGGAGTCGCACCGTGCGGAGGACCAGCATCGACACCAGGAGGGCGTAGACGACCGCGATGACGCCCGCCTCGGTCGGCGTGAACCAGCCTCCGACGATACCTCCGATGATGATCACCGGAACGAGCAGCGCCCAGCCGGCGCCGGCCAGGGCTTCGGCCGCGCGCCGGACCACGAAGCGGGCATGCGACGGCGCGTACCCCCGCCGCCGCACGATGACGGCGGCGAAGCCCATGAGCATCAGCGCCATCAGCACGCCGGGCAGGAAGCCGGCCAGGAACAGCTGGCCGACCGACACCTGGACCAGCGACCCGTAGACGATGAACAGGATGCTCGGCGGAATGATCGGGCCCATGGTGCAAGCCGAGGCGACGACGCAGACGGCGAAGTCCGAGGCGTAGCGCTCCCGTTTCATGGCCGGGATCATGATCGACCCGATCGCCGCCGTGTCGGCCGCCGCCGACCCGGACACGCCCGAGAAGATGGCCGCCGACATGATCGACACGTGGGCCAGGCCCCCGCGCACGTGGCCGACGAGCGCGTTGGCGAAATTGACGATCTTCTGCGTCAGGCCCCCCTCCGTCATCAGGTTGCCCGCCAGGATGTAGAAGGGAATCGCCATCAGGGGGAAGGAGTCCAGGCCCGCGAAGATCTTCGAGACGATGAAGGTCGGCGGGAGCCGCTCGCTCAGGAGCACCGCCACGCTGGACGACACGCCGATGGCGAAGGCGACCGGCAGCTCGAGCAGCAGCAGGGCGAAGAACAGCCCGAACAGGAAGAGGGTCACTCAGCGACCCGCAAGACTGGCGTCGGCGCCGGCGGATCGCCCCGGGCCAGGCGTCGCATCACCCCGATGATCTCGACGACCATGAGGACGGCACCGATCGGGACGCACAGATAGACGATCCCCATCGACCACTCGAGCGCGGGGGAGTACTGGGTCATGTTCTCCGCCGCCAGCCGGAGCCCGTAGACAAGGAGGAGGCTCGAGAAGGCCAGGATGAGCCCGCCGTTCAGGAGAGCGACGCGGCGGCGCGCCCGCGGCGAGAACCGCGTCGTGAGGAAGTCCACGCCGAGGTGGGCGCCGTGACGAATCGTGAGCCCGGCGACGAGGAACACCGACCAAATTCCGGCGAAGCGCGTCACCTCCTCGCCCCACGAGATGATGGGCAGGAAGGTGAAGTAGCGCGACACCGTGCCGATGAGGGCCGCGCCGAGCATCACGCTGACCGCCACGACGACCAGCGTCGTGACGACCTGGTCATACCAGCGCCTCACCACCGGACCCTTGCGGAGCCGAGCCGGGCGGACCGCTCAGCTCTTGGTCACGGCTTTGACCGCGTCGTAGATCTCCTGGCCTCGCGCGCCGAGGCCGGCCGCGTAGCGCTCCCGCATCGGCCCGACCGCCGCGCGGAAGGGCGCGCGGTCCGGCGTGGTGACCTTGACGCCGCCGGCGGCCAGGCGGGCGAAGTCTTCCTGGACCGCCGGCTTGGCGATCTCCAGGTTGTAGGCGCTCGCCTCCCGGCCGGCCGCGCGGATCGCGTCCTGCTTGTCGGGCGACAGCTTGGCGAGGAGCCCGGCGTTCATCGCGATGTACGCCACGAAGAAGATGTGGTCGGTCCGCGCGAGGTTTTTCGCCACCTCGTGGTACTTCTGCACGTAGAGCGAGGTCGGCGTCCCCTCAAGCCCCTCCACGATCCTCGACTGGAGCGCCGTGTACACCTCCGGGAGGGCCACCGGGGTCGGCGTGGCGCCGAAGGCCTGCGCCATCTGCACGTAGAGCGGGATCTGCGGCACGCGGAGCTTCAGGCCTCTGAAATCGTCGATGGAGTCGAGCGGGCGGGTCGAGAGCGTGACCCGCGGGCCATCGTAGAGATACCCGAGCAGCGCCAGGCCCACCGATGCCATCCGCGCCTCGAGCTGCGGCGAGATCTTGTCGACGACGCTCTTCACTTGGTCGAGCGTGTCGTAGAGGAACGGCATCTCCAGGACGCCGAACTCCGGGACGTAGCTGCCGAACCCGGTGAGGCCCGAGTACGCCATGTCGATACTGCCCGACTTGACGCCCTCGGCCGCCTCGCGCTCGCTGCCGAGCGCGGCGTTGTGAAAGAGATCGACCTTGACCTTGCCGCCCGTCTTCGCGGCGACCAGCTCGGCGAGGCGGATGGCGGTCCGGGAAGCCGAATGGGCCGGCGGATACAGGCTCGCGAAGCGCAGCGTGATCTCCGGCGCCTGGGCCAGCCCGCGCCGAGGGACGGCGAGCCCGGCCGCTGCGGCGGTGCCCATCGTCCTCAGGAACGACCGGCGGTCGATCAGCGAGCGTGACGTGCGGTCGGGCGTGGGCGTCATTCGCTTCCTCCCTCGGCTAGCGTTCTCGTCGCGGAACGTGTCCAAGGATTTGCCCAAAGGGACGCTGCGTCAAGGGCGCCCCCGATCACGGCCGCCAGGCGACCGCGCCGCCGCACGGCCCGGTGGATTGCGCGGTCGCGGCCGATGGCCTAGATTGACGGCGTTCGATGCCCGGTCGTCGGCACCACGGGCACGGTGGTCCCGGGCCAGCCGCCGACGGGCAAACCCCGCGGGAGGGAAACCGATGATGCTCCGGTTGGTCCTGGCGAGCTTGTGCGCGCTGAGCCTGTTCGTGCCGGGGGTGACCGCCGCGCAGGACTATCCGACCCGGCCCATCCGGCTGATCGTGGGCTACGGGGCCGGGGGGGCCACCGACCTGGCCGCGCGGATCGTCGCCGAGCACATGGAGAAGACGCTCCGGCAGCCGATCACGGTCGAGAACCGGCCCGGGGGCAACGGCACGGTCGGCACGCGGGCCGCGTTCCAGGCGGCGCCCGACGGGTACACGCTCGCCATGACCTCGGGCTCGATCCTGACGGTCCTCCCGTGGACCATGGACATCGGATTCGACCCGCTCAAGCTCTCGTTCATCGGTTCCACCCACGAGTCCTTCTACGCGATCTTCGTCAAGGGCGACAGCCCGTGGAAAACCGTGCAGGACCTCGTGGCGCACGCGAAGGCGAACCCGAACCAGCTCATCACCGCGAACTCCGGCGGTTTCGGGCTGCCGGACATCGCCATGGCCCAGCTGGCCAAGGCGGTCGGCGGAATGCAGTACCGGACCGTCCCGACCTCGGGCGGCGCCGAGCAGGTCCTGAAGCTCCTGTCCGGCGACGTCCAGGCCCAGGCGAACTCCGCCGCGGCCACCATGTCGCACGTGAAGTCGGGGGCCATCCGCGCGCTCCTCGTCGTCAGCACGTCCTGGCCCGAGCTCGAGAAGATGGGCGTCCCGCTCAGCTCGAAGGTCTACGGCTTCAGCGCCCGCAACCTCTCCGCGGTCGTCGGGCCGCCCGGGCTGCCCGAGCCCATCCACAAGAAGCTCGAGGACGCCCTCGCCAAGGCCATGGGTGACCCGGACACACTCGCCAAGCTGGAGAGGATCGGCGAGTTCATCGAGTACAAGACGGGACAGCAGATCCGGGAGACTGCCGCGCGCGTGCAGGCCGAGCAACTGGAAATCGGCAAGGTGCTGGACAAGGTCAAGAAGTAGCCCGCGCGGGGAGCCGCGGGCCGCGCGGCAGCGGCGATGGACGCCTTCTGGAGCCTGGTCGGGGGGTTCGGCGTGGCCCTCCGGCCGGCGAACCTCCTGTTCGCGCTCGTCGGCAGCGTCATCGGCACCGCCGTCGGCGTCTTGCCCGGCATCGGCCCGATCGCCGGGATCGCGATCCTCCTGCCCCTGTCCTTCAACCTCGACGCGACCGGCGCCATCATCATGCTCTCGGCGATCTACTACGGCGCCATGTACGGCGGCACGATCACCACCGTGCTGATGCGCGTCCCCGGCGAGGCCGCGTCGGCCGTGACGGCGATCGACGGTTACGAGATGGCCAAGCAGGGCCGGGCCGGAGCCGCGCTGGCGATCGCGGCGGTCGGCTCGTTCATCGGGGGCACCGTCGCCACCCTGGTGCTGGTCGTCGCGGCCCCGCCGCTCGCCCGGGTCGCGCTCTCCTTCGGGCCGCCGGAGTTCTTCGGCCTGATGGTCCTGGGCCTCGTGCTGGTGGTGGGCCTCGGGGGCGGCTCGCTCGTGACCGGCCTCCTCAGCGCCTTGCTCGGCCTTGCCCTGTCGGTACCCGGCGCGGACCTGGTCGAGGGCACGCCCCGGCTCACATTCGGCTCCGCCGACCTGCTCGACGGGGTGAGCTTCGTGCCGGTCATCATGGGCCTCTACGGGATCGGTGAGATCCTCGCCAACCTGGACGCCAAGACACTCCCGGTCCCGACGGTGGGGATCCACGCCACCACGCTCACCCGGCAGGAGGCGCGGGATTCCGCGATGCCGATCGCGCGGGGCACCGTGATCGGCGTCCTCCTCGGGCTCATCCCCGGCATCGGCACGATCCTGCCCACGATCGTCTCGTACGCCGTCGAGAAGCGCGTGTCCCGGCACCCCGAGCGGTTCGGCCGCGGGGCCATCGAGGGCGTGGCCGGCCCGGAGGCGACCAAC
Organism: uncultured Candidatus Rokubacteria bacterium; assembly: GCA_963812945.1. GTDB lineage: Bacteria > Methylomirabilota > Methylomirabilia > Rokubacteriales > DASRDR01 > DASRDR01. The sequence continues at coordinate 160,605 of CAWEXD010000010.1, forward strand.
AACGCCTACGCGAACGGCGCGCTCATCCCGCTCTTCACGCTGGGCGTGCCCGCCTCGCCGACGATCGCGGTGCTCCTCGGCGCCTTCATGATGAACGGCCTCACGCCCGGGCCCTTCCTCTTCAAGGAGCGGCCCGACTTCGTCTGGGCGGTCATCGCCAGCCTCTACGTGGGCAACGCGATGCTGCTCGTCCTCAACCTGCCCCTCGTCGGCCTCTGGGTCCGGCTGCTCCGCGTCCCCTACTCGATCCTCTTCCCGCTCGTCCTGGCCTTCACCGCGGTGGGCGCCTACGTGACCCGGAACAGTCTCTTCGACGTGGGCGTGCTGATCGTCTTCGGGTTCGTGGGCTACGTCGCGAAGAAGATCGACTTCCCGGTGGCGCCGATGGCCTTCACGCTGATCCTGGGCCCGCTGACCGAGAAGGCGCTCCGCCAGGCGCTGTCGATGTCCGGCGGGAGCCTCGCGATCCTCACCCGGAGCTATCTCGCCACCGGCCTGCTCGTGACCTCGCTCCTCGTGCTGCTCACCCCGCTCGTGTCGCTCCTCCGGCGCCGCCTGGGACGGGCGCCGGCGGGCGCGTGAGCCCGACCCGGCGTCAGTCCGAGTCGACGATCAGGAGGCCGTCCACCGCCACCGCGGCCTCCCGCGTCCACTTGAGGGGGTTCACCTCGAAGACGAAACGGGGCCAGGGCGCGGTCGCCGCCAGCTCGGAGAAGCGCGCGACGAACGCGGCCGCGATCTCGACATCGAGGGGTCCACGGGGGTCGGCCGCGTAGCGCCGGATGCGGAGCCGGTCCAGCATGTGGGTCGCGAGGCGGGCGTCCACCGGCGCGCGCTCCGTCACGACGTCGTCGATCAGCTCGGTGAGACCCCCGCCGCTGCCGCAGGACACCATGACGCCGAACATGGGGTCCCGGAAAGCGGCGAGCAGGAGCTCCGTGCCACCCCCGTGCATCTTCTGGACGTAGACGCCGTCGAGCTCCACCGCGATCTCGCGGGCGCGCGCCCAGAGCCGGCCACAGGCACTCGAGACTTCCGCCTCCGTGCGGAGGTCCACGGCGAGAAGGCCGGCGGCCGCCCGGTGCGCCACGCTCGGGCTGATGCCCTTCAGGACCACCGGAAAGCCGATGCTCAGGGCCGCCTCGATGGCCGCCGCCGCGTCCCGGACCAGCCGGCCAGCGGCCACGGGAAGTCCGGCCGCCGCGAGAATCCGGTGGCACCGATCCTCCGGAACGATACGCTGCCCGGCCCCGTCCGGGACGTGGGCCGTCCAGTCGAACACTGGAAGGCTGACCGCCGCCGGGCGCGGCGGCCGCGACGACGCCGCGGCCCCGGTGGCCATGCGGGCGATGGCCTGCACTCCGCGGACGGGGTCGAGGAACGAATAGATTCCCCCGCGGGCCAACCGCTCCGGGATGCCGAGAGGCGGCGAGGGCCAGCTGACGCACACCGTCTTCGTGGCCCGGGTGGCAAACCCCTCCATCACGTTCGCGATCTCCGCACCCCGAGCGGCCATCGACCCGGCGATGACGAGGACCGTGTGGATCTTCGGCTCGGCCGCGACCGCGTCGAGGGCCTGGGGCAGGAGCGCGAGGGCCTCGGCGCGAAAGGCGGTGGTCGGGGTGAGATCGAGCGGGTTCGCGGCCGTCGCGACCGAGATGAGCAGGGCCCGGAGGCGTTCGACGCACGCGGCGTTCAGCGGCGGGGTGGTCAGCCCGAACTGGGCGCACTGGTCGGTCGCCAGGACCCCGTTGCCGCCGCCGAACGTGACGACGCCCACGCCCCGCCCGACGGGCGTCCGGTTCCGGTTGCCGACCAGGAGGAGCGAGACGTCGACGAGCTCCTCGATCGAGTACACGCGGATGACGCCCAGCTCGCGCAGGACGGCGTCGACCACGCGGTTCTCGCCGACCAGCGCGCCCGTGTGCGCCTGGGCGGCCCGCGCACTCGCGCCCGTCGCGCCCGCCTTGATCAGGACGATCGGCTTCTGGCGGCGCTGGGCCTCCTCGAGGGCGCGGACCAGCTTCTCGTTGTCGGCGGTGCCCTCGAGGTACCCGGCGATGACCTCGGTGCCCTCGTCCCGGGCGAGCGCGTAGAGGTAGTCGGGAAACCCGACGACCGCCTCGTTCCCGCTGCTGATCATGTGGCGGCATCCGAAGCCCGCCTGCTGAACGAGGGAGAACGCGCTCGTCGCGATGCCGCCGCTCTGGGCGACGATCGAGATGCCGCCGGGCCGGAGCGCGTCGACCTCGAGGAGGGCGGTGGAGAACGTGGGCGTCGCGGGCATGGTGGCGTTGATGACTCCGACGCAGTTGGGCCCGCACAGGGTGAACCCGCTCTCGCGGCAGAGCGCGACGAGGGCCCGCTGGAGATCGGCCCCGGCCCCGCCCGCTTCGCCGAGGCCGCCCGCGTAGGCGATGCCGAAGCGCACACCGGCGGCCACGCAGTCCCGCACCGCGTCGAGGAGCGCCTCCGCCGGGACGGCCAGGACGGCGAGATCCGGGACGCCGGGCACCGCGGACATCGACGGAAAGCTCCGCACGCCGGCCACGGGCTCGGCGGACCGGTTGACGGGCCAGACCGGACCGGGAAAGCCGAATTTGACCAGCCGGCGCACCGTATCGCCGCCCAGGTTCCCCGGCCGCTCGGAGGCGCCGATCACGGCGACCGATGCCGGCTCCAGGATCCCCGAGACGTCGGCAAACGCGCTGGCCGAGCGGGGCCGCATCGAGCCCTCCCCCCCGCGCGGTCCCTAGAACCCGAGCGACCGGAGCGTGGGCAGGGACGCGGACGGCAGCGGAACCCGGAGGAGGCGCTCGAACGCGTACTGGGTGCCCGCGCTGCCGGCGAAGGCCACGACGAGCTTCGCGACCACGTGCGTCCGGTCGAAGGCGAAGAAGAGAAACAGCAGGAGCCCGAGCATGCTCAGGGTGAACCCCAGCGGCGTCAGCAGGAACGCGAAGGCGACCAGGGCCGCCAGGATCGACGCCACGCGCGTCCCCCCGCTCGGCCCGGACCCCGCCACGAGCGGCGCCGCGTCGGCGCGTGCGAGGGACGTCTGGCCGAGCCAGACCACGCTCAGGATCGTGAGCGGCACGCCCACCCAGAAGGGCAGGAACCCCGGCCCGGGTCCGTACTGGCCCTCGAGCCGAAGCCGTATCCCCGCGAGCACGAGGAGCACTCCCGTGCCGGCCAGCACCAGGCTCGCCAACTGGCGGACGCGCTTCACCGGGGGCCGGAGGGCGCCGCCCGCCTCACGCCGGCACCTCCACCCGCGCGCCGCCGTCGACGACCTTCAGACCGTGCTCGTCCTCGCACCAGACGTCCAGCCGGCAGGCGGTCCCGCCGGCGGCGAGCGGCTCGACCGCGAGCACGCGGCCGCGGCAGACCACCGTCATGCCGAGGGGCACAGGCTTGATGAACTTCGTGCGAAGCTCGCCGCGCTCCACGTAGCCCATCCCGAAGTGCTCGACCAGCATGCTCGAGGCCCAGTTCGTCATGATCATGCCGTCGGCGATGATCGCCGAGAGACCCTGCGACCGGGCGTACGCCTCGTCGGTGTGGATGTTGGAGCCGACCTGCGCGAGCTCGCCTTTCGCCGCCGACAGCATGGCGCTGTCGTACCACTCGATGCGCTCGGTCGTCATCAGCCGGGCCGGGCCCCAGATCTCCGAGCCGACCTTGAGGTCGCGCGCGGCGGCACGCGTGTCCTTCGCGCCCGCCGCCGAGTGACGGCCGCCGGCGGGCGTGCGCGCGAGATCCCCCGCCGAGGGACGGTCGGACGGCTTCTGGCGTGTGCCGCCCTCCGGCTCGTAGCGGAGGAGCGTCTTGTCCTCGTAGGTCGTGACCAGCCGACCATCGGACGTCCGCACTTCGAGGTAGTAGTCGATGTATTCCCGGCCGCGCTTGGTGTACTTGTCGGTGATCCGACCGCCGACGACCAGCCGCTCTCCGACGTACGCCGGGCTGTGATGACGTGCGAAGTACTCGTAGTGGATCCGGGCATGGGGCCCCTTGGCCCCGCCAACCCGACGCTCCTTCAGGCAATTCTTCTCGAGGATCCGCATCTTGTCGACGTGGATCATGGTCGGCGTCCGTATCTGCCGGCCCCCGGGCGCGCGGGACGACTGGAATCCCTCCCAGCCCTCCTCGACGCCGTGCGCGTACTCGCTGGCCATGAACGCCGTCAGGACGTACTCGACCGGCTCGAACACGTCCCCCGCCTCCAGGTCACTGATGTATCCGCCGAGCATGTCTCCCTCTTCTCGCGGGCGCCCGCTGAGTCACGCGCCGAGCGGAACGGACCCGGTCGGCACGGAGGAAATGATGAGGTTCGGGCGCAGAAGGTGTCAAGGGCGCGCACCGACGACGCGGGCGCCGGCCCGCCGCCCGCCCCGCCTCGCCGCGCAGCGCCCCGTGCCCGGGTGCCGGGCGGGGGTAGAATCGCCCCGTCGAGAAGGAGGACGCGGATGCGAGTCGACCGCAGCGGGACGGTGGTGCGCCGAGAAGACGTCACGCCCCCGCGGCACGACGGCCGGCGCCGCGCGCTCGCCCGGCTCGCCGGTCTGGGCGCGCTGCTGGCGGCCGGGCCCGGCGCCGCGGCGAGCGAGACGCTGGGGGAGATCGCGCAGCCCGCTCAGCCGGGGCCCGAGGCCTTCATGCAGCGGGCGTTCGAGCTCCGCCGGCTCGCCCAGGACCGCGGCGACCAAGCCTTCGGCGCCGTGATCGTCCGGGCGGGGCGCATCGTCGGCGAGGGCGTGAGCGCGGTGATCACGACCCCCGATCCGACGGCGCACGCGGAGCTCCTAGCGATCCGCGACGCCGCTCGCCGGCTCCGCACCCCCGATCTGTCGGGCTGCGAGCTCTACGGCACGTCGCGGGCCTGCCCGATGTGCCAGGCCGGCGCCTACTGGGCGCGCCTCGCCCGGCTCTGGCACGGCACGGCGATCGTGGACGGCGGCGCGCCGGGGCTGCCCTAGCGTGCGACGGCTCGAGGGCCGCGTGGCCATCGTCACCGGCGGCGCGAAGGGCATCGGCCGCCACTACGCGCGGGCGCTCGCCCAGGAGGGCGCCCGGGTGGTGGTCGCCGACATCGCCGACGGCACCGAGGTCGTCGAGGCGATCGCCGCCGAGCACGGCCCCGAGACCGTCGTGGGGGCCGTCTTCGACGTCAGCGACGAGGCGTCCGTGAAGAGGCTCGTCACGCGGACGGTCGAGCGCTTCGGTCAGGTCGACGTCCTCGTGAACAACGCGGCGCTCTTCGCGCCGCTCCGGCAGACGGCCTGCACGGAGATCGACGCCAGCCTCTGGGATCGGGTCATGGCCGTCAACCTGCGCGGCCCCTTCCTGATGGTGAAGCACGTGGCGCCGCACATGATCGCGCGGGGGTACGGCAAGATCATCAACATCGGGTCGGGCACCGCCTACCGCGGGATCCCGTGGATGCTCCACTACGTCACGTCGAAGGGCGGCATCCTGGCCTTCACCCGGGCGCTCTCGCGGGAGCTCGGGGAGCACGGGATCCGGGTCAACACGCTGTCGCCGGGCCTCATCCTGAGTGACAGCCTCGTCGCGGAGAATCCGGAGCACGTCGAGACGGCACGGCCGTCCGTGCTGCAGTTCCGGGCGCTCAAGCGCGATGCCTATCCGCAGGACCTCCTCGGCGCGCTCGTCTTCCTCGCCGGGAGCGACAGCGACTTCATCACCGGCCAGACCCTCGCCGTCGATGGCGGATCGGTGAACACGTGAGGAGCCCCCGGGGGACCCGACCCCGGGCGGCGGTAGAATGGGCGCACGACCGCCGCGGCGCCGGCGGGCCCCGGCGGGAACGCCACCGAGGAGAATGACATGCCCGCGTTCGTCATCGAGCCGCACTTCCGGCTCCAGGAGTGGGTCGCGCACGAGAAGGCGTACTTCACGCAGGAAGGGCTCGACTACGTCTTCCGCGAGCTGGTGCAGTCAACCGACGGCCGGATCCATGACAAGGGCGACCGGGTCGGCGCCTACCAGTCGCTCGAAGCCGGCCGTGCGGCCGACGTGAGCTGCGCGTGTCACTGGACGGTGGGCGTGGCGGCGGCGGCCGGACACGGGAAGCTCTATCCCGACGCCTACTCCGTCGCGCCGGCCGGGATCTTCGTCCCGGCCGGCTCGCCCGTCCGGGCGCCGGAAGATCTCGCCGGCGTGCCGATCGCGGTCGGCTACCAGTCCGGTAGCCATTACTCGACGATCCAGACGCTCGAGCAGTACATGCCCGCCGATCGGATCAACCTGTCCTTCAACGACGGCATGCTCTTCCGTCGCATGGAGCTCCTGATCGAGGGCGCGATCCCGGCGGCGGCGCTCTTCAGCGGCCCGTACTACTTCGCCGAGCAGCTCGGCTTCCGCAAGATTCTCGACACCGCCTTCATGATCACGACGATGATCCACGGCGCCCCGGATCCCGAGGATCTGGGCAAGTTCTTCCGCGCCCTCCGGCGGGCGCAGCGCGACATCGATCTCCGGCCCGACCTCTACACCCACTACTACCGGAACGAGTTCCCGGTCCGCTTCCATCCCTTCATGGACACGCGGCGCTGGGGACCGGGCGAGCGCCTCGTGTTCGAGCCCTACACGAAGGAGATCTTCGACCAGACCGTCGAGTGGATCGCCGCCCACGGCATCTTCGCCGATGGCGGCCTGGGCGCCTGCCGCTACGAGCAGGCGGTCCTCACGCCGTCGCCGTAGGAGGCTCCCATGGAAGCGGTGACCGACGCGAGCCACCTCTACGAGGCCGAGCGCCGGGCCCGCCACGCCGAGCGCCCCGGCTTCCGCATCACGGAGCTGCAGATCGGCCCGACCCAGCAGGTGCCCTGGCACTACCACACGCGGATCCAGGACACCTTCTACGTCCTCGAGGGGCGGCTCCGCCTGTTCCTGCAGGATCCCAAGGAGGACGTCCGGCTCGGACCCGGGGAGACCTACGCGGTGAGACCCGGCCGCCCGCATCTGGTCACCAATGCCGGAGACACGTCGGCCGTCTTCTTGGTTCTCCAGGGCATCGGCGAGTACGACTACGTGCCGCTCACCAGTGGGTCCGGGAGGGGCGGGCGCGCGGATCCACTGGCCGGTCTCGCCTCACCGTAGCACGCGCCGGATCTCCGCGCCGTCCTTCCCGAGTCCCGGGGACTCGGCGTATAACTGTAGGCGCCCTTGTCCCCACGAGGGTCCGGAGGCCAGCCTCGATTGCCGGCGACCGATCCGACGGAAGCGGGCCAGACTCATGCCAGCGCCCCCCTCGAGCCTCCTCGTCCGGGGCGGTGGCGGTTCCCTCTTCGCGTGCACATCGCGACGCTGTTCGTCGCCCTCATCGCCGCGGCCGGCCTCGCCATCGCCGGATACGGCTACCGCGCCACCTCGAATCTCCTGCTCTCGGCGGGTGACGAGGAGTTCCGCCACGTCGCGGACCGCACGGCGGGACAGGTTCGAAACCTGCTCGCGCCGGCGCGCCTTCTGGTCGAACTCCTCACGCGACACTCGCTCACGCGGACCGGCACTCTCACCGCGCGCCTCGAGGCTCTCCCTCTCCTCACCGCGGCGCTGGTTCGCCATCCCGAGATCTCGGCAGTCTACGTCGGCTTCGGCAGCGGCGATTTCTTTCTCGTCCGCTCCTTGAGCACCGCGGTCCGACGGGGCCTCGACGCGCCGGCGGACGCGGCGTTCCTGGTCCAGAGCGTGGCCGCGGCCGACGCGCCCGCGCCGGGGCGCTATCTCTTCCTGGATCCGCAGCTCCGCATCGTCCGGAACGACCCGCGGCCCGACTACCGCTTCGACCCCCGGACGCGGGGCTGGTACCGCCAGGCCCTCGAGACCGCCACACTCGTGCGCACCATCCCGTACGTGTTCTTCACCACGCGCGAGGTCGGCACGACCCTCGCCCAGCGGAGCGACGGCAGCGCGAACGTCGTCGGCGCCGACATCACGCTCCAGGAGCTCTCTCGTCATCTCGCCCAGTCCCGTGTGACCCCCACGGCCCGAATCGCGCTCATCGGTCGGCAGGAATTCGTGATCGCCCATCCCGATGCCGCGCGTCTGGTCCGCCCGGGGCCGGGTGGCGAGCCCGGCCTGACGCGGCTCGGCGACCTCGGGGATCCCGTTCTGGAGCGCCTCCACACCACCTCGGGCGGCGCCGGGCGGGACCACGCCGAGTTCTCGCTCGACGGACGGGCGTGGGTCGGGCTGGCTCGCCCGATCGACGTCGAGGCGGGGGACCCGTTGACGCTGCTGCTGGCGGCTCCGCGCGACGAGCTCGTCGCCGGCGCGCGGGGCCTGGCCCAGCGGCAGCTCGTGATCGGCCTCGCCGTGCTCGGGCTCGCCGTGGGCCTCGTGTGGCTCTCGGCCCGCCGCATCTCCCGGCCGCTCGAAACGCTCGCCCGCTCGGTGGAGCGGATCGGCCATGGAGACCTCGACACGCCCCTGCCGGAGGTCTGGAACCCGCTGGAGGTCGGCGCGCTCCGGGACGTGACGGATCGGATGCGCGGGACGATCCGGGGACACATCGAGGAGCGGGCCGCCCGGCTCGTGGAGGAGCAGCGCCGCGCGCGGGAGCTCGACATCGCGCGGCAGATCCAGCAGTCGATGCTCCCCCAGGCGCCATCGGAGCCCTTGGAGGGCCGGTACGCGATCGCCGCAGCGCTCCAGCCGGCCCGCGAGGTGGGCGGTGACCTGTACGACTTCTTCATGCTGGACGGCCGCCGGCTCGTATTCGCGATCGCCGACGTCGCGGACAAGGGCATGCCCGCCGCTCTGCTCATGGCGCGGGTGACCGGGCTCCTGCGCGCGATCGGCCGGGGCGAGGCCGGCCCCGGCGAGATTCTCCGGGAGATGGACACCCGCCTGTCCCAGGGCAACGAGATGTGCATGTTCGTCACGATGGCGTGCGCCGTGCTCGACGGCGAGAGCGGCGAGCTCCACTACGCCAGCGCGGGCCATGAGCGGCCGCTACTCCGGAGGGTCGGCGGCGCGACCACCGTGCTCGTCCTCGAGGGCGGCCCTGCCCTCGGGCTCGGGGCGGAGGGCGGGTTTCCGGTGTGGATCGGGCACCTCGCTCCCGGTGACGCCCTCGTCCTCTGTACGGACGGGGTGACCGAGGCCTTCGACGCGGAGGGCGTCGCCTTCGGCCTGGAGCGGTTCCGGCAGGTGGTGGCCGAGACACCGGCGGGGGCCCTGGGCACGCTCCCGGATCGGCTGGTGGAGGCCGTCGAGCGCTTCTCGGCCGGGGGCGGCCCGCGAGACGACCTGGCGCTGCTGGCCATCCAGTACCTCCCGCCGGAGGTCGAGGTAGACGTGCAGGAGCCCGAGTCGTGGCGGCTCTCGGTGACGAGCGAGCCCGAGGCCGTCGGGCGGGCGCGGCATTGGATCGAGACGATCCTGCGCACGCGCGAGGTGCCGGGCTCGCTGATCCACGACTGCGCGCTGGCCACCGAGGAGCTACTCGCCAACGTCGTCATGCACGCGTACGGCGGGCAGCCTGGCGGCCAGGCTTTCGTCGGCGTCCGCATGCCCCCGGAGGAGATCCGGATCCGGTTCGAGGATGTCGGCCCGCCCTTCAACCCGCTGGAGCGGGCCGCGCCCGACCTCGACGCGCCCATCGCCGAGCGGCCGGTGGGGGGACTCGGCCTCGTCCTGGTCAGGCACCTCGTCGACCGCTGGGAATACGCCCGCGTGGGCACGACCAACGTCGTCACGCTCTACTGGCGGAGACCGGCTGCGCCTCCGGCGGGCGCGCTGCTCGAGCCCGCGGCACCGCCCAGCCCCGACGAATCCGCGGAGCTCGACATCGACGTCAACCGGCCAGGGCCGGCGGAGCGCCGGGTGACACTTCGCGGGCGCCTCGACAGCGTCACCGCGCCGAGGCTCGAGGCGGAGCTCGCCCCCGGGCTCGAGCCGCCGACCGTCACGTCGCTAGTGTTCCGGCTGGAAGGCCTCCGGTACATGAGCAGCGCCGGGATCCGGTGCATCGTCCGGGCGCGCAAGCTGATCGAGGGCCGCGGGGGGCGGGTGGCGATCGTCGACGCGCAGCCCTCGGTGCGGCGGGTGCTCGAGATGGTCAGGGCCGTCCGCGCCGATCAGGTCTTCGCCACCCAGGCAGAGCTCGACACCTACCGCGAGACCGGGCAGCGGTGAGCGCGCGGCGACGCTGACCGTCGTCGCCCGGCAGGCAGCGCGGCGCCGCCGGGCTCGCGGCTAGCCTAGTCGCTGCCGCGCGCCCGGCGCTGCATGGCGTCCAGGTATGCGTCCAGCTCCTCGGTGCTCGTGAAGACGTCGGCCGCCGGCAAGGCGCGCACGATGTCGAAGACCTTCTGGACGGCCGGCTGAAGATGGGCCAGGGTCACGCGGCCCCCGCGCCCGTCCAGCACCTTCCGGGCCCGCACGACGGAGCGGATTCCCGCGCTGCTGATGTACTCCAGGGCGGCCAGGTCGAAGAGGAGGGCGGTCACGTGCGGCGCCGTCAGCACTCGGGCGACGCACGCGTCGAGCAGCGGCGCCGTATCCGTGTCGAGACGACCAGTGAGAACGACGCGACGACCCTCGGCTCCGTGCTCCGTGATCGCGATGTCCAGCGCCATGTCTCCTCCTTGCCGGGCCGCGCGGCGGTCCGGGCCCCGGGCCGCTCAGGCCCCGGCGATTGGCGGCGAATCCTCGGCCGGCCGCGATTCCTCCGCGTACCGGAGCAGCGCGATCACCAGGGCCACGATGACGGGCCCGAGGACCATCCCAATGGCGCCGAACGCCGAGAGGCCGCCCATCAGGCCCAGGAAGACCGGCAGCGTCGCGATCTGGGCTCGGCCCGACACGACCAGCGGCCGCAGGACGTTGTCCGCCATGCCCACGAGGACGATGGACCAGATCACCAGGAAGATCGCCGCGCCCGGTCGCCCCTGCGCGAAGAGGACCGCGGCGGCGGGAACCCAGACGAGCGCCGTCCCCACCAGGGGCACGAGCGACACGATCGCGGTCAGCACGCCGAACACGACCGGAGACGGCAGCCGGACGATCGCGAAGCCGACCCCCATCAGCACACCCTGCGCCACCGCGGTCAAGAGCGTCCCCAGGACGACCGCGTAAGTCACCGCGGCGAGGTGGCCCATCAGCGTCGTCTTCCGGCTCGGGTCCATCGGGATCAGGCGCACCACCCGCCGGACGAGGTCTTCCCCGTCGCGCAGGAAGAAGAAGAGCAGGAAGAGCGTGAGCAGGAACTGGACCACCGCGCCGAGGGCGCCGGCGAAGACGGCGCCGCTCGCCAGGACGAGCGTCCGCAGCACCCCTTGCCCGCCCTCGACCAGCCAGGACTGGATCCGGCCGGCGCTGATCGGGACGTAGGCGCCGAGGTCCTCGATCGCCTTGTCGAGCACCGGCAGCCGGAACAGGTCGCTCAGGCGCGAGATGCGGTGACGCTCGGCGAGCTCCTGGAGCAGGCCGACCAGCTCGCCGGCCTGGTTCGCGAACGCCACGCCGACCAGCACGGCCGGCAGCAGGATGAGGAGCGTGCTCGCGATGGTGAGCAGGAGCGCGGCCAAGCCAGCGCGACCGCCGAGGGTTCGAGTCAGCGCCTCGTTGAGGGGAGCCAGCATCAAGGCCAAGAGGAGGGCCCAGAGGAGCGCGCTCGCGAAGGGCTGGACCATCCGGACGAGCGCCAGACAGAGCAGGCCGCCGGTGATGAGGGCGAAGACCCGAGGGTAAAAGGTGCCCTCGAACCGGTTCAGTGAGTCGGGCACGTCCGGCATCGCTCCGGCGGCACGCGCTCGCCGTCAGCCTGCGAAGTGGTGGGACGCGCTCGCGCCGCTTCGCTCGTCCACGAGCTGGATCGCCCGATACAGGAAGGCGACCTCCTCGTGGAGACCGTGGGATCGCACGGCCCGCGAGATGCGCGTCACGAAGGCGTCCTCGAGGCGGATGGTGAAGAAATGCACCCCCTGCCGGTCGAACAGCCGGATCTCGACCAGGCTGATCTTCTCCCGGTTCACGAGCGCCCGGAACAGGGGGGGCGAGCACCGGTCGAGCTCCTTGAGCATGACGAGCGGGCGGACCTGGAGCGCGCCGCCCGGTTCCACGCCCCCCTCGGCCACCGGAAGGGAGATCTCGTCCGAGATGCCGAGGAGCACCTGCGTCCCCTCCAGGCCGCGGGCGGTGTTCCCGCAGGTCAAGGGGCCTTGCGCCTGAGTTTCGATGACCGCCACCATCGAGTACGCCGCCGCGGGGGCCGGGAGGGCGGCGAGGGCGAGGAGAACGAACCCGATCGCTCCGATCACGACACTCATGGGACACCTCCGGCGCCAGAGCCCGTGCTCAGCCCCTCCCCGGGACCGCGCCCGAACCCTTTCACCATCGAGCGGTGGCGAGCGGTGGCTGGCGGTGGATACACATGCCAAGGGGGAGGGGCACTCGTTCCACGCGGGAGTGAACAGCGACACGCCGATGTCACGGTGCCGCGACGGACCCGCAGGGCGCGCGCGGTCGCGGCGGAGCCCGAACACGGACCGAGTGTCGGCCAGCGCCGAGATCGTGTCAAGGCGTCGCCGGCAGTGGCGCGGCGCCTCGCGACTTGACCGGCCCCGGCGTCACGGGCACCGTGAGGCACGGGAGGAGCGTCGCATGCGCTTCGTCGAAGAGCGGGACTTCACCTTGAGACTGGATCTTCGCTGCACGTTCGAGGACGGCTACGAGGGAGAGCTCGACGGCTACGCGTGGCTCCGCGAGTTCCAGGACCGCGTCCTCCCCGGGGTCGTGGACGCCGCCGTCCGCGCGATCCGCGCGCATCCGGGCTGGGCGGTGCGTCCGGGCAACCGTGGCCGGGCGATCGAGGACGAGGTCTCCCTGGTGGTGGAACGGGAGCTCGGCTGACGCGGCGTGAGCGTGACGGCCGCGCCACGATCGACCACGGCCGGCCAGGCTCCGAAAGAAGGCCCGGCCGGCCGCGGCGTGGAACTCGCTAGGGCTTCTTGGCGGGAGCGGGCGCCTTCGCCGCGGGCGCCTTCGCCGCCGCGGGCGCGGCCGCAAGATCCTTCGTCCACTTCTCGATCGTGTTCAGGGCCGTGGCCAACTGGGCCTTGGCGTCAGCCGGGGCGGTGGCCACCGTGGCCTTCGCGGACTTGAGCGCCGCCTGGGCGGCCTTCGCGTCGTCCTCCCACGCCTTCTTGACCTCGGGCTTCATCTTCTTGGCCGCGGCCGTGGCCTGCTTCTCGAGTCCCGCCCACGCGGCTTCCGCCGCGGCGATCCCCTTCTCCACCTCGGCCTTCATCGCGATCTTGCCGGCGGCGGCCGCCTTCGCCGCATCGTCGCCGAGACCCTTGGTCCGCTCGTAGGCGGCCTTGGCCTCCTTGTACTTTTTGTCCGTCATCAGGCCGTCGGCCTGCTTCTGGAGGTCGGTCACCGCCTTGTAGGCAGGGGCCGCGTACTTGTCAGCTTCCGCTGACTTCGCCGCCGCGACCGCCGTCGCGGCCGCCTTCTGCTCGGCCTCCGGCGGCGAATCGCAACCCGCCACCAGCAAGGCAACGCCCGCAACCACGGGGACTGCCCACCGCAACCTGGACCCTGTCATGTCAGGAACCCCTCTCGTCCCTCGGACGCCGTGATGTGGATGGATGGAACCGGACTCCGTCGAAAGAGAATACGCCAACTCCGCCGGCCGGTCGACCTCTGTGCTAGCATCCCCGCGGATGACGCCCCTCGGCCCCCTCGAGCGACTCCGCGCCACGGCCCGGCGCGAGCCAGTGGACCGGCCCCCGTACGCCTTCTGGCGCCACTTCCCGACCGCGGATCGGTCCCCCGCCGGGCTGTCCCAGGCGACGCTCCGCTTCCACGACCGGTATGCGTCGGACTTCCTGGCCCTGGTGCCGCCGGCCGGGTACGCGGCACAGGCGTGGGGGTGCGTGGAGTCCGACACCGTCTGGCAGGACGGGAGCCGCCCCTGCGCCAGTTGCGCCGTCGCCCGACCCGAGGACTGGCGGGCCATCCGGGCCGTCGATCCCGCGGCGGCCCCCGGCTACGCCGACGTCGTCGAGACCATGGTACGGGTCGGCTTCGACCGGCGCATCGGCGGCGCGCCCGTGATCATGACCCTCCCCGCGCCCTCGACGGTGGCCGCGCGGCTGGGGGGCGGCCGACTTGCCGCCCACCTCCGAGAGTGGCCGGGGCTCGTCGGCGGAGCGCTCACGGCGCTCGCCGAGACCCAGGCTCGGTTTGGCGAGCTCTGTCTGGCCGAGGGGCTGGCCGGCGTGCTCTTCACGGTCCACGCGCCCGCCGAGGCGGCCTTCGGGGAGAGCACCTACGCCGAGTTCCTCGAGCCCCACGACCGGGCGGTCCTGGACACCCTGCGGGATCGGGCCGAGCTGGTCGTGGTCCAGGTGGCGGGGCCGGTCGCATTCGGCCGCGTGGCAACCTGGCCCGCGGACATCGTCAGCTGGACGCCGGGCCCCGACCTGCCGGCACTCGCCGACGGCCACGCGCGCCTGGCGGGCGCGGCGCTGGGGGGCCTCGAGCCGCGCGCGCTCCGGGACGATCCCCCCGCGACGGCCGTGGGGGCAGCCCGCGCCGCGCTGGCCGGCGTCGGGGGCCGAGGCCTCGTCGTGGGCGCCGGCGGCCCCGTGTGGCCGGACACGCCCGACGAGGTGCTGGCCGCGGTCATCCGGGGCCTGGGGGGGTCGACCCGGCCGATCCTCGGCCTCGCCCGCTGACCCGCGGTCAGAGGAGACGATCGAGCCAGTCCACACGCTCCATCCGCCGCAGGATGCGGGCCACGTGGGCCTGGTAGGCGCGATTCGCCGACCCGGGATGCCAGCTCCGCGGGTTGGGCAGGCTCGCCGCCAGCTGGGCCGCCTCGAGGGGCCCGAGCTCCGCCGCGGACTTGCCGAAGTGCCGGCGGGCGGCCGCCTCGACCCCGTAGAGCCCCGGCCCGAACTCCGCGACGTTCAGATAGAGCTCCAGGATCCGCCGCTTGCTCAAGGTTCGCTCGAGCTGCCAGGCCAGCACGGCCTCGCGCGCTTTCCGGAGCGGGCTCCGCGAGGGTGACAGCCAGAGATTCTTCGCGAGCTGCTGCGTGATGGTCGAGGCCCCGCGCGGCAGCGCTCTCCGCTCGACCGCCTGCTCGAGCGCCTCCTCGACCTCCTCCAGATCGACGCCCTGGTGCGCGAAGAACCGGATGTCCTCGGCGACGACCACGGCCCGCTTGACGTAGCGGGAGATGGCAGCGTACGGCACCCAGATCCACTGCACGCGGTCGTCCCGGCCCAGGGCCCGCTGCTCGGCCCGGTAGCGCTCGATGAACGCGGTCGTCCGCGCCGGGCGCGTGGCAAGCCGGGCCACCCGTGGCCACGTCCACGCCTCGTAGCCGAGCCAGGCCATCACCACGACCAGGCCGACGAGCGCGAGCCGGCGCCACGGTCGTCCCTGCCGCCCGCGTCCCGTCCTGCGCGCCACGGCGTCAGTCTAGCTCTTGCACGGGTCCATCCCAGCGGTCACCATGGCTCGGTGAGCGCCAACCCGCGGGGCCGATCGCGACTCGCCTGGCTGGACCGCTTCATCCTGCCGGCGGGAACTCCGATCGCGCCGAGCCGCTGGCACCAGCACGTCGTCCAGCGGCGTGTGAGCCGACTCGATCACCTCCGGCCCCACCGGCTCAACTGGGACGCCCTCAAGCACCCCGATCTGGCCGTCGAGCACGACGACGAGTCCCTGACGCCGCGCCGGGTGGCGGGGATCCGGTGGTCCTGGCTGGACGGCCTCTTCACCACCGTCAGCGAGAACCTCTACCTCGGGTTCGTCGTCCTGTACGCGCTCGCCTACGGCGCGAGCACGAGCGAGCTCGGCCTGCTGGCGGCCGTCCAGAATCTCCTCGGGGCCGTGTCGCTGTTTCCAGGCGCGCGCGCCGCCGACGCGGCCGTGCACCGGAAGCCCCTCGTCGCGTGGACGGTGGGCGGCTTCGCCCGCGTCGCTCTCCTGGCGCTGGCGCTCGTGCCCTGGCTGACGGGCGCGCCACGCACCGCCATCTGGCTGATCATCGGCCTCAACGGTCTCCGCTCCTTCATGTCGAACTTCGGCAACCCGGCCTGGACCGTGCTCGTCGGCGACCTCGTCCCGCCACGCCTTCGCGCGCAGTACTTCGGCAACCGCAACCTCATGATCATGCTCGCGGCCCTGGTGGTGGCGCCGCTGGCGGGCTGGCTCATCAAGGCCGGCAACGGGTGGCTCGGCCAGCCGCACCTCGGGTACCAGGCCGTGCTCACCCTGGCCTTCCTGACCGGCGTGGCGGGCACTCTGTGCTTCCTCCTGGTCCCGGAGCCGCATCGCCGACTCCGGGAGCGGCCGGCCGCCAGCGGCGGGACCGGGCTCATGAGCGCGGTCCTCGGCAACCGCGCCTTCGTGGGGCTGGTCGTGAGCGGGTTCGTCTGGAACCTCGCGCTCCAGGTCGCCGCGCCGTTCTTCAACGTCTACCTGGTCCGGGACCTCGGCGCCAGCGTCGCCACGGTGGGCGCCCTTGCGGGGGTCAACACGCTCTTCGGCCTCCTCGGGAGCGGGCTCTTCGGTCGCGTGATGGACCGCCTCGGGGCGCTCCGGACGCAGGCGCTCACCGGGCTTCTCATCCCGATCATCCCCACGGCCTGGATCTGGGTGACCGCGCCCTGGCAGGTCGGCGTCCTCGAGGCCTACGCCGGGCTCGTCTGGGCCGGCTACAACCTGGCCAACTTCGCGCTCTTGCTGGAGCTCACGCCCGCGTCGCACCGCCCCCAGGCCGTGGCGCTCTACCAGACGGTGGTGTTCTCGAGCGCCGTGGCGGGCCCGCTCCTCGGAGGATGGCTCGCCGACACGTACGGGTTCCACGTCATCTTCGGCGCGAGTGGCGCGGGCCGGCTCCTCGGGATCCTGCTCTTCGTGTGGCTGGCGGTCCGGCCGGCCCTGGGCGCGCGCGGCGGGCGGCCGGCGGGCGCGCCGGCCAGCGCCGCATAGGCCGGCCCCCCGTGCTGCTGACCAACGGTCGCATCTACACCCTCGACGCCGGGAACCGCGTCGTCGACACGCTGGTCGTCCGGGCGGGCCGCGTCGTCTTCGCCGGCCGGCGGGCCGACGTGAACCCGCCGGCGGGGGAGCCCACGATCGACCTCGGCGGCCGGGCGGTCCTGCCGGGCCTCGTCGACGCCCACGGCCACCTCATGTTCCTCGCTCGCCTCCGCCTGGCGCTCGACGTCGCGGGGGTGCGCTCGGAGACGGCGAGCGCGGAGCGCGTCGCCGCCCGGGCCGCCCTGGCTCGACCCGGCGAGTGGATCTCCGGGCGCGGCTGGGACCAGAACCTCTGGCCGGGCGCGGGATTCCCGACGCGCGTGTCCCTCGACCGGGCCGCGCCGGCTCACCCCGTCGCGCTCGGCCGCGTCGACGGCCACGCGATCTGGGCCAGCTCGCTCGCGCTCCGGATCGCCGGGGTCGATCGGCACACGGCCGATCCGCCCGGCGGGTGGCTCGTGCGTGACGCGACCGGCGAGCCCACAGGCGTCCTCATCGACACCGCCCAGGAGCTCATCCGGCGAGTCGAGCCGCGCCCGAGTCCCGCCCAGTTCGAGGACGCCGTGCGGGCCGCGGTCGCCGGCTGTCTCGCGGTGGGGCTCACCGGCGTCCACGAGATGGGCGCGGACCTCGACGCCGTCGGCGCCTACCGCCGGCTCGCCGCCGCGGGGGCGTTCCCGTTCCGGAACCACGTCGCGCTCCGGGGCGCCGACGAAGCCACATGGCGGGCGGCGCTCGACGAGGGTCCCAGGCGTGACGCCGGCGAGCGCGTCGTGGTGGCGGCGGTCAAGCTCATGGCGGACGGCGCGCTCGGCTCCCGCGGCGCCGCGCTCCACGCGCCGTACTGCGACGACCCGGGGAACACCGGGCTCCTCCTGCTCCCGCCGGACGAGCTCGAGGCCCGGGCGCGCGCCGGAGCGGAGCGGGGGTTCCAGGTCTGCGTCCACGCGATCGGCGACCGGGCGAACACGCTCGTCCTCGACACGCTCGAGGCCGTGATGCGCGGGCGCCCGAGCGGCGCGGGAGGCCGGCTCGCGGCGGTGCCGGGCGTCGATCCTCGCCACCGGGTCGAGCACGCCCAGATCCTGGCGGAGCGCGACATTCCCCGGTTCCGCGCGCTCGGCGTGCTCCCGAGCATGCAGCCGACCCACTGCACCTCGGACATGCCCTGGGCCCCGGGCCGGCTCGGGCCCGAGCGGCTTCCGGGCGCCTACGCCTGGCGCTCGCTCCTCGCGACGGGAACCATCATCGCCGGTGGCTCCGACTTCCCGGTGGAGCTGCCGAACCCGTTCCACGGCATCCACGCCGCGGTGACGCGGCGACCCCGGACGGGCCCCGATCCCGGCTGGCAGCCCGAGCAGCGGATGACGCGCGCCGAGGCCGTCCGCGCGTTCACCGTCTGGAACGCCCACGCCGCGCACCAGGAAGGGGAGCTCGGCACGCTGGAGCCGGGCAAGTGGGCCGACCTCGTCGCGTGCTCGGCGGACGTGTTCACGTGTCCCGAGGCCGAGATCCCGAGCATCGAGCCCGTGCTCACGCTCGTCGCGGGCGAGATCGTGCTCGACCGGCGGCCGGCGCGCTGACGGCGGCCGCCGATTCCGCCCTCCCCGAGAACGGCCGCCGGCGAGCACCCCCCGGAGTATCCTGGGCCCGGCGCCCGGGGGCCCGGTTGACCGGCGGCTCAGGAGAGGTCCCCGGCCCGAGGAGAATGCCCCCCATGGAAGGACTCTTGGCCACCTCGCCGTCCTGGGCCATCACCGTGGTGCGGGTCGTGCTGGGCGTCATCTTCTTCGCCCACGGCGCCCAGAAGGTCCTCGGCTGGTTCGGAGGGTACGGCCTCAAGGGCACGACCGGCTACCTCCGATCGCTCGGCCTCCCCCTCGCCGTCGCCTATCTCGTCTGTTTCTTCGAGCTCTTCGGCGGGATCGGGCTCGTGCTGGGCCTGCTCACACGCCTGTCGGCGCTCGCCGTGGGCATCGTCATGGTCGGCGCCATCGCCAAGGTGCACTGGGCCCACGGGCTCTTCATCAACTGGGGCCTGACCCCCAACAAGGGGCATGGCTACGAGGCAAATCTCGGCTTCCTGGCGATGGCGGTGGCGTGTCTCCTGGCGGGCGGGGGGGCGCTGGCCCTCGACGCCTGGCTGCTTCGCTAGCCCGGGAGACGTTGCGGGCCGCGCGGCGGCTCGAGCGGAGGGTCTTTGGGAGGGCCGGTGACCGGCGCGCTTTCAGTCCTTGAAGGGGCGTCCGGCGTCGTCGAGCTCGATCAATCCCGCGGGCATGCGCGCCCGCTCACGCTGTTGCCGGCGCGCTTCCTCCATCGCCGCCCGCGCCTCGAGGCGCCGGGCACGCCGGCCGGGCTTCTCCTTGACCACGACCGGCTTGGCCGTCACGACGGCCGGGGCGGGGTCCTCGGTCGGGTCCGATCGGATCAGCTCCATCAAGAGGAGCGCCCCCAGCACGAGGGCGAGCCCCAGATTGACCCAGCGCACCACGGCCCCGGTCCCCTCGGCCTAGAAGAGGCCGAGGCGCCAGGTGTAGCTGTCGATCCCGAGCGACGTCGCCGCGGTGAAGTTCGGGAATCCGGGGAACGCCGGCGGCGAGAGCGCCTTGTACCGGAAGCGCTCGTCGTACACCCAGTCCCGCGCGTAGCCCGTGTTCGACCCGGGCTGCCCGAAGGTCCCCATCGTCTTCTGCACCACGCCGCCGACGACGGTCGAGATCCCCCGGTAGGCACCGTCCGGATCGTCGAAGCTGAACTGCCCGCTCGGCTCACCGTTGCCATTGAGGTTCGCCACGAACACCATGCCGTGGGTCTGGAGGTTACCGTTCAGGGCGGCCGAGAGCCGGACGCCGCCCGCCATCCCCGCGCCCCACGAGACGATCCCGAGCACGTTCTGGACGTCCAGCTCGTCGTCGGCGCTCGTGCCGCTCGCGTCACCGGGGATCGGATCGCTGAAGAACGCGTCGGGGCCGCGGGGCTCGACCCGGTAGTTCAGCGGCCCGGCGACCCAGATGTTGCCGTCGGCGGCCACGGTCAGGCGCATGCCTCGCGTCGGGGCGGCCGTGTCCTGGTAGATCGCGTATACCGGGCTGAGGTCGATGCCGCCGTTGGCGTCGTTGCCGAGCCCCGTGGGCATGTTGAGGGGTACGAAGGTGCCGCGCCGGAGCCCACGCAGCGTGGTCGCGTCGCCGGCCGTGCCCGTGGAGCCGATGTCGGCGTTGCCGGCGGAGCCGGTGACGAAGATCACGCCCCGATCCGTCGACATGTCCGGGCTGAAGACGCCGTTGAACACCTGCTCACGAAAGGCGAAGCCCGGCACCGCCACCGCGGCCGTGTCCGTCGCCCCGATCAGGAACCACCGGCTGCCGGCGGAGCCGGACAGAGCGCACTGGCCGTCCGGGGTGTGGTTCCCCCCTGCCGAGCTCTTCCGGCACTCCCGACGCACGCGCGTCTTGCCCACCTCCGGGCCCGTTAGACCCTGGCCCTCCTCGATGACGGTCCGCCGGTTCTCCGCCGTGTAGATCACGATGGTCTGGCCTTGGTCCGTATGGGCGAGGAGCAGATCGCGCACGTCGCCGGTGACGAAGATCCCGCCCAGGAGGTCAGGGGTCGCGCCGCAACTGTTCGAGACGATCACCGGATGGCTGCCGCACAGGACCGGCAGGGCCCCCATGCTACCAGCCGCCGTGCACGCCGCCAACGCCACCGCCCGCGCCACGCAGGCCTGCTTGAGCCGGTCCAGCGGATTCGCCCCGCCGGGGAACGGAATCGGGTCGATGCCCGGCGACGACGGCGCCGGATTGAAGTCGAAGGCGCGCGAGAAGCCCGAGCAGTCGGCCGTCTTGCAGAAGATGCCGGGGTTGGGCCCGAGGATCGGCCAGTCCTTGGCCGAGCTGTCCTGCTTCAGGTTCGTGGCCTTCCCGCCGTTGTTGAAGCGGGTCGAGTCCATGGTCTGGGTGGCTTCGCTCCGGAAGGTCGGGCCCTCCTGACCCTTGGTGCCGGTGTTGCCGAGGATGCTGAAGCGGGTGTTCGTGTGGACCGGGCCCGTATAGAAGTGCCGGTAGCTGATCCACGGCTCGCCGGAGCCGGCGTCCTGGAACTGATCGATGAAGTGCGCGTACTTCACGAACTCGGCGGTCACCGCGATGGTGAAGGAGCCGACCTGGTTGTCCGGCACCGACGAGTCGTGAATGACCCACTGCTGGCGGGCCCGCCCGGACGTGCCGCTCGACTCGATCCGCCACACGTAGGTGAACAGCGCGCGGTTCTCGCCGTTCATGACCAGCGGCCCGATCGTGGGGTGGGCGCCGACGATCACGCGGGTCGTGAACGCCATCCCCGCCGGGCAGCCGGTCGCCCCCGGGCAGGTCAGCGTCAGGACGCTCTGCTGAGCGTCCGGGATCTCCTTCGGGACGAAGACGCTGTAGCTCGGCTCGGTGCAGTCGGTGCACGCGGCGAACGTGGGTCCGCTCGCGGGAATGGCGAAGTCCCGGATGAACTGGGCCGCGCCGTTCATGCTGTTGTACGTCGTCTTCAGCGCCGTGCCCATGCTTGCGCGGGGCTCGGTGACGACCTTGGTCGGCAGGTCGTTGATCAGCCGCTGGGCGAGGAGCTTCCGCCCCCAGTTGGCCCCCGCCTCCGCGGCGTAGGCGGCTTGCGCCTCATCCTTGTTCAGCTGGGCGATCAGGTTCTCGTTCCGCGCCAGAATGACGAGGGCCGCGATCATGGTGCTCAGGAGCACCATGCCCGCGATGGCGGCGAACAGCGCCACGCCGCGGTCGTTCCGGGTCTGAACGGTGAATCGAGCCCACGTTGCACGCATCGCCAGTTTCCTCCTCAGGGAACGTTCCGCGCTCTCGCTTCCGACAGCAGGGTCTTCGTCAACGTCTGGTTGCCGATGGTGGCGCGTCCCGTCAGGGTGATCTCCACCCGCGAGATCCGGGCCCGGTCCGTCGGCGTCAGGGACGCGCACGCGAAGCTCGTGTCGGGCGGGGGCGGCACCAGCTCCGTGCCGGGCGCTCCCTCCGGGTCGTTCGGGCCCGAGAAGTACCGGAAGATGGTGCCGCTCCCCACGAGCCCATCGGCGAGCTTCTCGGCGGCCGGGCCGGTGGCGACCCACCACGCCCCGGCGTCGGGCTGCGCCCCGTTGGTCCCGCGCTGCTCCATCAATGCCTCGCCGGCGGTCGTGGACCAGTGGAAGTAGACGTTCTCCTCGGCCTCATCGTCCCCTGCGTCGTCGACATTGAGGTCCTGGTCCCCGTTCAGGTCGGCGTAGAGGCGGATGCAGTTCCGGCCGGCCTCGCGGAACGCGGTGAATGCCGGATCGTTGGCCGTCGCCCCGCCCCATGTCTCATTCCGGGGATTGACCCCGGCCGCCTGGATGAGGCGCGTCACGCGGTCCATGCCCACGCGCACGTTCTGCTGGAGGTCGGCGGCCTCCGAGCTGTGCATGTAGGTTTTCTGCGCCTGCTCGACCAGGGTGAGGATGCCGGCCACCAGGAGGGCGCCGACCGCCAGGCCGACGACGACCTCCATGATGGTCGCCCCGGATTCGCCTTTGCCGTGTCTCAGCATCGCCGTGCCCCTAGTTCGCCTGTGCGAAGATCATCGAGAGCGTCACCGGCCGTTCCGTCCCGGAGTCCGTCTTGTAGAAGACGGTGACCGTCACGGTCTTCGTCCCCGCCATCGGCGTGTCGGTGGCGATGTTGATCGTCCGGCGGAAGGTCGGGTAGCCGGCCAGATCGCCGGTGCCGAAGGCGGTGGTCGCCGGGAAGTTCGCCACCGTGATCTCGTCGGTGCCCGTGTCGTAGGCGCGGTTCCGCATGTCCTCCAGCACCCGCCGGGCCAGGAAGGTCGCCGTCGTCGACTGGTCCCCCGACTGGATCGCCACGCGGCCCGGCACGAAGGCCGCCGCCAGGCCCATCAGGGCGACGCCGAGGAGCAGCATCGCCACCATCAGCTCGACCAGGGAGATTCCCGCGTCTCGTCGCATGGTCATGAGCACGCTCCTGTCCCCAGGCACGCGCGCACCCGACCCGCCGCGTTCACGTCCACGCGCCAGGAGGGACCGCCCGGGTAGGTCACGATCACGTTGCCGGCTCCGGTGAGGGTCGCGCCCTTGGGATCGAACCTGATCTCGGTCGGGGTCGCGGCGAGCGTCGCGCCCTGGCTGACCACGTCCTCCGTCATGTCCGGGGGCCGGTTCACCGGGCAGTTGTTGAGCGGCACGGCGGGCACGCCGTCGGTGCAGATGATCTGGATGGTCGTGGCCGTGAAGATCACACGGTACACCGCGGTCGTGCCGATGGAGTTCTGCCGGGCCATCCGGAGCGACTCCACGACCTGCTCGGCCGCCCCTCGGGTTTTGAGATCCGGGATGATCGAACCCAGCCAAGGCAGGCTCGCCACCGCGAAGATCATGATGATGGACACGACCACCACCATCTCGGTCAGGGTGACGCCGGCCTGGGATCGCATGATCCCCCTGCCGCTCGTGACCGGGCTTCCAGAGTCCTTTCGCGTCATGGCTCACCTCGCCGCTGGCCGGAACAGCAATGAGCGTGCCACCGTCAGATCATGCGCAGTCGGAGAGGAGCTACAAGATAAATCGGCGTGCTCGCATGTATACCCAGGAATAATCAACCCAGTCGACCCGCCGGGTCGAAGGGGGTCGAGCGTTCCGGCCCCGGGATGACGATCCTCGTCAAGCAAGACGCGCGAAGTGGCAACCCATGTCAACCTGCCTGACTCTCCATGTGACGAGCATGGACGCTACTCGGACCCGCCCTTTCCGGGATGGGTCCGCGGTGGATCGGGCCCTGTATCCTAGGGCGATGCGCCGCCTGACCGGCCCCGGCGGCCCGAGGCTCGCGCGACCCCCGCTCGCCGGTGGTCGGCCCACCAGGGGGGCCCGGTGGGCCTGAGCCAGCTCCTCCGCGAGCGGCTCCGGGCCAAGGTGCTCGCGCTCGTCGTCGGCATCCTCATCCTGGGGTTCGGTCTGCTCCTCCTCCTGAACCTCGGCCGCGAGCGCGGCGCGCTCGAGGCGCGCCATCGCGAGACCGCCCGCGTGCTGGCGGCTTCCATCCTGACCGCGGTCGAGAACGGGATGCTCGAGGCCCGGCCCGACATCACGCGACGCCTCGTCCAGGAGCTGCGCGCTCAGCTCGGGGACATCCGCCGGATCGACGTGTACCGGCGGAACGGCGTGGAGGCCTTCACCGACCTCGCCACCGTCGAGGAGGTGAACGCCTACGCCGGCCTCGAGCCCGACCTGATCCAGCGCATCACGCGGCTCCGCCGGGAGCCGGGCCAGCGCATCGACCATCCGCTCTTCCGCCGCGCGGTGGAGACCGTCGAGCCCCAGGAGCTCACCGAGGAGCTGGACGGGGGGCGCGTCCTGACCTTCTTCCGCCCGCTGAAGAACGGCGAGCCCTGCCAGCAGTGCCACGGGCCGGGCCACCCGGTGCGCGGGGTGGTGCGCATCAGCCTCGGGCTGGAAGCGCTCGACCAGGAAGTGGCCCGGGCCCGCAACCGGCAGCTCCTGGTCGCGGGCGTCACGATCCTCGGGCTGGGGGCGAGCATCGTCGTGTTCCTCGGGCGCGTCGTCCTGGCGCCGATCGCGCGCGTCGCCGGCGCGGCGCGCCGCATCGGCGAGGGCGACCTCGCCGCGCGCACGGGGGTCCGGAGCGCCGACGAGATCGGGCAGCTCGGCCGCACGATCGACGACATGGCCGGCCATCTCCAGGCGGCTCGCTCGGAGCTCGAGACCCGCAACGTCGAGCTGGCGACCGCGCTCGAAAGCCTCCGCGAGTCGTCCCGCAAGCTGGAGCTGCTCGAGCAGCTCAAGGGCGAGCTGTCGAAGTTCGTGCCGGAGGCGGTGACGCGACTGCTCGAACAGCATCCGGACGCCCGCGTGCTGGAGAAGCGCGAGGCCGACGTCTCCGTGCTCTTCCTCGACGTCGAGGGCTACACGCGGCTGTCCGAGCAGCTCCCGCCGCCGCGGCTGAACCGGATGATCCAGGAGTACTTCTCCGCCTTCCTCGAGATCATCCGGGCCCACCACGGTGACGTCAACGAGACGGCGGGTGACGGGCTCATGGTGATCTTCCAGAGCGAGGGCAGTCCGACGCGCCACGCCCAGAACGCGGCAGGGGCGGCGTTCCGGCTCCTCGCCCGGGTCACGCAGCTCAACCAGGAGTTCACCGGCACCTACCCGCCGGTGGCCATCCACGTGGGCATCAACAGCGGGGCGGCGCTCGTCGGGGCGACCAAGCTCGAGGCGACCGGTGGCGGGCGCTGGACCTTCACGGCGTCGGGCCCCACCACGAACCTCGCCGCGCGGATCGCCGGGCTCACGAAGGGCGGCGAGGTCAAGGTCGGCCCGGAGACCGCGGCCCGGATCCGGGATCACTACGTCCTCGAGGACGCGGGCGAGCACCAGCTCAAGAACGTGGCGCAGCCGGTGCGGGTGTACCGGCTGGTTCCGGCCGGGATCTACGCCCGCGTGGAGTAGCGCGGCCCGGCCGGCTCGGGGCCTCGTGCTATCCTCGGGCGGCCATGGGCCCCGCCGTCGGCCAGCCGCTCAAGCGCAAGGAAGATCCGGGGTTTCTCACCGCGCGTGAGCGCTACGTCGCGGATCTCCCCCTCGCCGGAGCGCTCCACGCCGCAGTCGTCCGGAGCCCTCACGCTCACGCCGAGATCCGGCGGATCGACGTCGCCGCCGCGCGCCGGGCGCCCGGTGTCGCCGGTGTCTTCACCGGCGCCGACGTCAACGCCGAGCTCGGGGACATCCCGATGATCATCGGCCCCGAGGCCTTCGACGAGGTCCATGGACCGGGGCGGGCGCCGCTCGCGGCCGGCCGCACGCGGTACGTGGGGGAGCCCGTCGCCGTGGTCGTCGCCGACACGCCCTACCACGCGCAGGACGCCGCCGAGCTGGTCCTGGTGGACTACGCCCCGCTCCCGGCCGTGACCGACGCGGAGGCGGCGCTCGCGCCAGCCGCGCCCCTGGTTCACGCGGATCTCGGGTCCAACCTGGGCGTCCGATGGGCCCGGGAAAAGGGGGACGTGACGCGGATCTTCCGCGAGGCGCCGGTCGTCGTCGAGGCTCGGCTCCGCAACCAGCGACTCCTGGCCGTGGCCATGGAGCCCCGGGCGGTGGCGGCGGTCTACGACTCTGCCGGCGCGACGATGACCGTCTGGGGCTCCACTCAGACCCCGCACTGGCTGCGCGACAACGTGGCGAAGCACTTGAAGATCGAGCCCGCGCGGGTGCACGTCGTCACCCCGCGCGTGGGCGGGGGCTTCGGCGCCAAGATCGCCCTCTATCCCGAGGACCTGCTCGTCCCGTGGCTCGCGCGGCACCTCGATCGGCCCGTTCGCTGGGCGGCGGCGCGCCGGGAGGACCTCGCCGCCACCTCCCACGGCCGCGACGTGGCCGCGCACCTCCGGCTGGCGGCCGACCGGGACGGGCGCATCCAGGCCCTCGAGGCCCGGATCGTCGGCAACCTCGGATTCTGCCTCTTCAGCGACGGGCCGATCCTCCCGGTGCTCTGTGGCCAGATGATCACGGGCTGCTACGACGTGCCGGCGGCGCGGGTCGAGGTCCGGTGCGCGTTCACGAATACGATGGGAACCGCCGCCTACCGGGGCGCCGGGCGGCCCGAGGCCGCGTACTTCATCGAGCGGATGCTCGACCGGCTGGCCGCCCGGGTCGGGCGGGACCCGGCCGAGGTGCGCCGGCTGAACTTCGTCCCGCCCGCCCGGTTTCCGTACGAGACCGCGGTCGGCACGAGCTACGACTCGGGGGAGTATGCCCGGGCGCTCGACGCCCTCCTGGAGCGGGCGGGCTACGCGACGCTCCGGGCCGAGCAGGCTCGCGCGCGCGCCGCCGGGCGCCTCGTCGGGCTCGGGCTCGCGTCCTACGTCGAGATGTGCGGGTTCGTCGACGAGGAGACGAGTGACGTGATCGTGAGACCGGACGGACGGGTCACGGTCGAGACCGGCTGCTCACCCCATGGCCAGGGCCACGAGACGAGCTTCGCCCAGATCGTCGCCGACGAGCTCGCCATCCCGGTCGACTGGGTCACGATCGTGCACGGCGATACCCGGGTCGTGCGCCGAGGCCAGGGCACCTACGGGAGCCGGAGCATCGCCCGGGGCGGCATGGCCGCCGTGTTGAACGCGCGGCACGTCCGGGAGCAGGCGCGCCGAGTCGCCGCCCACCTCCTGGAGGCCCGGGCCGACGACGTCGTGCTCGAGGCGGGCCGTTTTCACGTGCGCGGGGTGCCCGACCGCGCGGTGGGCTGGGTCGAGGTGGCCCGCGCGGCCCACGCGGGCCGCGTGCCCGCCGGGATGCCGCCGGGGCTGGCGGCGCGCGAGGACTTCGTCGGGGAGGGGCTCCTCTATCCGTTCGGCTCGCATCTCGCCATGGTCGAGGTCGATCCCGACACCGGCCGGACGCGCGTCCTCCGCTACGTGACGGTGGACGACAGCGGGCCCATCGTGAACCCCCTCCTGGCGGCCGGCCAGGTGCACGGGGGGCTCGCCCAGGGCATCGGCCAGGCGCTCTGGGAGTGGGGGCGGTACGACCCCGCCGGACAGCTCCTGGCCGGGTCCCTCATGGACTACGTCGTGCCGAAGGCCGACGACCTGCCGGGGTTCGAGACGGGGCACACGGAGACGCCGTCGCCGCGCACGGCGCTCGGCGTCAAGGGGATCGGGGAGTCGGCGACCATCGGCTCGACGCCGGCGATCGCGAACGCGGTGCTCGACGCCCTCGCGCCCCTCGGCGTGCGGGATCTCGACATCCCGCTCACGGCGGACGCCGTGTGGGGGGCCATCCAGGCCGCGCGCGGCCGCGCCTAGACAGACGCCTCGGCCGGCCTCCCCGCCGCCCGCGCACGGGCGGCTCAGTGGTGGCAGGCCACGCAGTCCAGCGGGCCCCGCCGCTCGGCGTGGCAGGCCACACACCAGCCCATCGTGAGCGGCGCCACCTGAGCGACTCGCTGCATGGCCTCGACGGGGCCGTGGCACGTCTGGCACGGCAGATTGGCCTGCACGTGCCGCTTGTGGGGGAAGTAGACGAAGCCCGCCAGCTTGTGGATGCGCACCCAGGGGATGGCTTCCTTCCGGTTCCAGTACTGGTGGAGCTTCTGGACCTCGGGGTTGCCCTGGGCGGCGACGATCTTGTGGCAGCCCATGCAGCGGGCGACGGATGGCAGGCCGGCGAACGTGCTCCGGCGCGCGTCGGCGTGGCAGAACTGGCAATCGATCCCGTACGACCCCGCATGGATCGTGTGGCTGAACTCGATCGGCTGCGCGGGCGCCGGAGCGATCGGCGGAGGGCCCGGGCCCGGGGGTGGCCGATAGGGTGGCTGGGCGAGCGTGCGGACGTAGGCGACGACGTCCCGGATCTCTCGGTCGGTCAGGAGCCGTCCGAAGGCGGGCATCTGCGGCGCCAAGCCGACGGCCGCCGCCCCGTCCCGGATGACGGTGTACAGGAAGTCGTCGGGCAGGGGGTTCAAGAGCCGCCCGTCCGTGAACGGTGGCGGCTTGATGGGCAGCGCGCTGGCCCCGGGCCCGTCGGACCCCCCGCCAGGCCCATGGCAGGTCGCGCAGTGCTTCTCGTAGACGGCCCGGCCCGGATGAGCGCGGACGACCGCGCTCGGCGGGCCTGGCTGGCCGTCGGCCGGTCGAGAGGCCGGCGCCCAGAAGCCCAGCACCCCCACCCCGACCGCGAGCCCGCCCGCGAGGGCAGTCACCCACGGCCGCATCGGGCGGCCACGACGTGCCGCGTGGGGAACCCGGTGCCGCTGGTGCCGGCCCATGCCCCGCTGAGCGTCGGCTAGACCGCGCCCTCCGCCTGGAGGTCGGCCACCGCGCGCCCCACCGCCTGGACGGTCTCCTCGATCTCGCGCTCGGTGTGGACCGCCGACACCCAGCCGTGGTTCTGCGACATGTCGACGCCGTGCAGGATCAGCGCGCAGCGCCACTTGTGGACGAGCCCGGTATTCTTCGCCTTCGGGGCGCTCTTTCCCGGCGCCGGCGGCGGCCCGTCGAGCGAGATGTGGCAGATGGAGACATCCCCGTAGGCGACTATCGGCGCGCCGGCCTTCCGGAAGACGTCGTTCAGCGCCCCCCGGAGCTCCGCGCCGAGGGCGTTGGCCTTCTCGTGGAGCTTGCCGTCGGCAATCTGCGACAGCATGGCGATGCCGGCCGCCGCCACGACGGGGTTCGAGTTGTACGTGCCGTTCTGCGCGACGCGCTTCGACCGGTTCCACGCGGCGTCCTCACCGAACGCCATCAGACCGACGATGTCGCGGCGGCCGCAGACCGCCGCCCCCGGCAGCCCACCCGCCACGATCTTGGCGAGCGTCGTCATGTCCGGCGTCACCCCGTAGTACTCCTGGGCGCCGCCCGGCGCGTACCGGAACCCGGTGATGACCTCGTCGAAGATCAGCACGGTGCCGCGGTCCTGCGTGAGCTGGCGGAGGTCCTTCAGGAATCCGGGGTCGATCGGGGAGATGCCCGCCTGTCCGCCGCTCGGCTCGAGGATGACCGCGCCGATGTCGCTGCGACCCCCCAGGATCTGCTCGAGCGCCCCGATGTCGTTGGGCGGCGCGAGCAGGACCTCTCCCAGGACCGCGCCGGGGATCCCGGCGGACATCGGCACGTCGAACGGCGGGTTCACCCCGGCGGACACGCCATCGTGCCAGCCGTGAAAGTGCCCCGTGAACTTCACGACCTTCGGGCGCCCGGTGTAGGCGCGCGCGAGGCGGAGGGCGAGATGCGTCGCCTCGGTGCCGGACATGGTGAAGCGGACCAGATCGGCCGAGGGCACGAGCCGGGTGATCCACTCGGCCCACTCCACCTCGAGCTCGTGGCAGGCGCCGTAATGGGTGCCGCGCGCGATCTGCCGCTGGACGGCCTCCACGAGGGCGGGATGGGAGTGCCCCAGGAACAGCGCGCCGTGCCCCATCCAGTAGTCGATGTACTCGCGCCCGTCGACGTCCCACTTGCGGGAACCCGCGGCCCGCTCGATATAGAGCGGGAACGGCGTGAGGTGCCGTCCGTCGTGCGTGATGCCGCCCGGAATGACTCGTCGGGCCCGCTCCCAGCGCGCCCACGAACCGGGCAGGGTCTTACGATATCGATCGGTCACCATGTCCCGCATCACGCCGTCTCCTCTTCGCGTGCCGCGGCTATCGCGCCACGCCGCGTCTTCAAGTGCTCGACCAGCCCTCGGAGTGTTTCGAGCAGCGCCTGGTGGAGCCCGAGCGGCAGGCTGTCCACCGTGGGCTGCCGCGCCCCGGTCAATCCATCGACGGCCCCCGCGCGGACCATCGCGCGGGTCAGCCGCGCCTCCTCTGCGGGCGTGTGGAGAAGCGCGCGGCCGGTGGCCAGCGCCAGGTGCGCGGCCACGCCCCAGGCGCCCCAGTTCGAGGTGCCCGCGACCACGAGGTGGTCCGTCCGGACCACCGAGGCGATCTTGGCCCCGTTCGGCACGTCGCGCACGACGCCCGCCCGTACCCGTCCCATCCCGATCTCGTTCCCTCCGTCGCCGATTCCGATCGTCACCGTGCCCGAGCGCCGGCGAAGGAAGAGAGCGTCCAGCGGCGCGTTCGCCGCCGCGATCGAGACCCCTCGCGCGTTGTAGTAGCCGCCGTCGATCGCCCGGCCGGGCCGCTCGACGGCCACCAGGTGCGTGGGGCCAAACGCCCCGACGACCGCGCGGGCTGCCCGGATCGCGGCGGCCGGCTCGGCCGGCACCGTGAGCACGTCACGCGGCTCCTCGAGGGTGCGCAGGCACGCGTCCAGGAGAGGCACCACCGGAGGATCCGCGAGATACCGGACGCGCGCCCCCAGGCGCCGGAGGGCGCGTCCCAGCACAACCGTTCCCGAAGGCCCGTCCGTCTCGGCCGCCCCGGCGGCCCGCGCGACGAACCCGGTCACGAGCACCACGCGACGGGCGCCCGCCAGGCTCCGGGCGGCCGCAGCCATGGCTCCCGGGACGACCAGACGCCCGATCCCGCGCCCGCCGAGATCCAGTGCGCAGAGGGTCTCGACGGGGTCCAGGACGGGCGGCATGGCTCACCAAGCCTAACACCGGGTCCGGGACCCGACAACGGCGCGCGGGCTTCACGCCGCGACGGCGCCGAGACTCCGGGGGCTCAGGCTCCCGGGCCGGGCTGGCGGGGGCCGAACAGCATCAACTCGGCCCAGGCGCCGGTCTTGTCGAGGATGATGAGGAGTCCCCGGGTGCGGTACTGGAACGACGGGCGCCCGGTTGCTTCCTCCGTCCCGATCGCGTCGGGAGCCCCCCATCCGTTCGTGATCACGCGCAGCGGGAACACGCGAGGCTTCGGGTAGAGGGTCACCGCGCGCACGAGGTCCGGGGCGAAGCGGCCCCCGACCAGGTAACCATAGCTGATGACCATGCGCTCCAGGCCCCGGGGCGCGCGCTCGGCGGCATAGGTCCACTCGGAGACCGTCCGCCCCTCCTCCACCAGGGTGCGCTCGCGGCTCGGGCGACCGAAGAGGGTCTCGACGCCCGCGCGCGTCGTCTCGCCGGGCGCGATGCCGCCCCAGGTCTCGGCCCCGACATCCCCGATCCCGGCGAGCATCCCCAGCGCGAGGGCGAGCCCGAGTGAGGCCGCCCCGCGGCGCCAGGCGCCCGGCCAGACGGAACGACGCCGGCCCATCACGCCAGGGCTCCGGCCAGGCGGGCACGCGCTAGCGTCTCGCGGGCCATGTGGACGTGGACCGCGTCGACGAACTGGCCGTCGAGGGCCAGGGCCCCGCGGCCGCCGACCTCGGCCTCCTCGTAGGCGGCGAGCACTCGCCGGGCCTCCGCCACCGCCTCCGGAGACGGGGTGAAGCAGCGGTTCGCGACCTCGATCTGGCTCGGGTGAATGAGGGCCTTCCCGTCGAACCCGAGATCCGCGCCGGCGCGCGTGTGGGCCTCCAGCCGGTCCGCCTGCCCGAGGTCGAAGCACGGGGAGTCGATGGCATCGAGCCCGGTGGCGCGCGCGACCAGCACGACGGTGCTCATCGCGTGGAGCTCGGTCAGCCGGCCCGGCACCAGGCGCGCGCGCGTCTCGCGAGCCAGGTCCCCGGCGCCGTAGAAGAGCGCCGCGGTTCGGGGGACGGCGCGAGCCAGGGCCTCGAGGCCGAGAACGGCCATCACGGTCTCGACCAGGAGGTGGAACCGGACCGTCCCCGGCGCGCGGCCGCTGGCCTGCTCGAGCCGCGCGACCTCCTCGTCGAGCCGGACCACGCCGGCCGCGTCCGATAGCTTGGGCAGGAGCAGGGCATCGGGCCCGGCCGGGACCACCGCGGCCAGATCGGCCGCCAGCTCGGGCGCGCCCGGCGCGTTGACGCGCACGATGCGCTCGCGAGACCCGAAGTCCACGCGCCGGAGCGCCGCGACCACCCACTCGCGCGCCTGCGCCTTCTGGGCAGGCGGGACGGCGTCCTCCAGGTCGAGGATGACGCCGTCGGCGGCCATCGCCGCCGCCTTGGCGACGCGCTCAGGCCGCGTCCCCGGGACGAAGAGGAGGCTCCGCCGGAGCCGGCTCATGCCCGGCCGCCCCGGCGGTGCGAGAGCACCTCGAAGCCGGCCGCCTGCAGCGCCTCGACGATGGGTCGGGGGTCGCGGGGCTCGAGACGCACGCTGAACACCGTCTTGCTATCCGATCCGGGGACCGCGCCGACGCTGATGATGCGGCCGTCGTGAGCGCGGATGATCTCGACGATGCGCTCGTACGCGTCGGGGCCGCCGGCGACCGCCACGTCGAGTCGCGTCGACTGGGTGAGCAGGCCCAGGAGCTCGACGAGGACGCCGAGGAGATCGGTCTCCGTCACGATGCCGACGAGCCGCCCGTCGGCGACCACCGGCAGGCATCCGATCTTCTTGACCACGAGCAGGCTCGCCGCCTCCTCGACGAGGGCATCCGGCCCCACGGTGGTCAGGTCCTCGCTCATGAGCTCGCCGACGCGGGCGCGGGCGAGAGTCGGAGAGAGGAGGACCGGCCGGAGGTCCCGGTCCGACAGGATGCCCACCAGCTGGCCGTCCTCGACGACCGGGAGATGCCGGAACCGGTGGTCCCGCATGAGCCGATAGGCGTGACGCGCCGTCTCGCGGGGCTCCACGGTCACGAGCGCGGTCACCATCACATCGCGGACCGTGAGGCTCATGGCCTGCTCTCCTCCCTCATACCCTAGCGCGAGCCCCTCGCCCCGCGCGAGGCGAGGTCCTGGCCCAGGGCGATCACGCCAAGAGGCGCGTGATCTCGTCTTGATCGAAGCGTGGCAGGGGCCCCGGCTGCCCCCCTCGCGTCAGCACCACCCCGGCCTCGCGCGGAACGACGCGGCCGATGAAGGCGGCCTCGATGTTCTCGCGCGCGAGCGCGTGGAGCAGGATCCCCGCGTCGGTTGGGCCGAGAGCCACCAGGAGCGCGCCCGAGGCGATCGTGCCGAGGGGGTCCAGCCCGAACTCCCGGCAGAGCGCGGCCCCCTCGGCCAGCACCGGGATCCGCTCGGCCTCCACGACCAGGCCAACCCCGGCTGCGTCGGCGACCTCCCACAGCGCCGTCGCCACGCCCCCTTCCGTCGGATCGTGCATCGCGTGGACACTGACCAGCTCCGCGGCCAGGAGCGCCTCGGGCACGATGGAGAGCCGGGCCAGCGTGCCGCGAGCCCGGGCCAGCCACGCGTCGTCGTATCCGCGGGCGCGGAGCTCGTCCGCGCGGGCGCGGGCGATGATCGAGGTTCCCTCGAGCGGCACGCCCTTCGTCAGCACCAGCACGTCCCCGGGGCGGGCGCCGCCGGTCGTCACCAGCCGCGCCTTGTCGACCTCGCCGAGCATCGTGCCGACCACGATGGGCCGCTCGAGCCCGGGGGTGATCTCCGTGTGGCCGCCGACGAGCGCCACGCCCTGACGCTCGCACGCGGAGCCGAGCTGGGCGAAGAGCGCGGTGACGTCCGACTCGGTGGTGCGCCCCTCGGGAAGGAGGCACGTGGCCAGGAACCAGCGCGGGGTGGCTCCGCGGACGGCGAGGTCGTTCGCGTTGACGACCACGGCGTACCAGCCGAGATCCTCCGTCACGAACGTGATCGGATCGGTCGTGGCCACCAGGTAGCGGTCCCCCATGTCGAGCACGGCGGCGTCCTCCCCCACCCGCGGCCCCACGACGACCCGGGGATCCGGGGCCGCGTGCCGGGCCAGCAGCTCGCGGAGAAGAGTCGGGCGCAGCTTGCCGAGAGGGAGCGGGATGGTCATCCGAGCCCGCCCAGTATAGCCCTGCCCCGTGGGCGAATGCCCACCCCGGGGGCTTTCCCCGGCCCCGTCCGCCCGGAGGGCCGCGCCGGGGGCCCTGGATGGCGCGGAAAGGGGGACCAAACCCCCATCCCGGGCCCCCTCCGACGCCCGCGCCGCCGGGGGCATCGTGGTTGCACTCTGGATCGCTGTCGTCTTCCGGGCTTCGGCCCCTATGAGGAGAGCCATCATGCCATCGCGCAGGGGAATGTGGGGATTGCTCGCAGGACTCGGACTCTTGACCGGCGTCGTCGCCGCGTGCGGCGGGAGCACCAGCTCCAGCACCGGGCCATCCAGCGGCGGCGGGGGGGTAGGCAGCGGCAGCTCGGGCGCGGTCGTCCAGGGCCAGCTCCGGCGGGGGGCGGGGTCGGCACAGGGCGAGTCAGTCCTTTTCGTGGTCTTCCGGACTGCCCTTGGCATCGGGCTCGCGGAAGCCGCCACGCTCCCGCTGGAGGGCGCCACAGTAACGCTGAGCGGCCCTGGAGGGACGTTCACGGACACGACGGACGGCAGCGGGAGTTTCAGCTTCCCCGACTTGCTGCCCGGCACCTACACGTTCTCGGTCTGCGTCGTCACCCCGCCCGCCCCCGCCTGCGTACCCCAGACCATCCTGTCACCGGCGCCGGCGCAGATCACGGTGGGACCCGCCGATCTGGGGACGATTAACGGGACGGTCCTCGACGACGACACCACCGTCCTCGAGGTGTCTATCGTGGCCGAGTCGGTGACTGCCCAAGGCATCCTCCAGAACGACGCCCAGCTCTGCATCGCGAGCCGCGTCGCGGTGGCTGCCAACGTCCCCCTCGGACAGATCATCGATCTGCGGGTCGATCAAAAGATGGGGTGGGGCAAGATTGCCAAGCTGAAGGGCGTCCACCCGGGCGTGATCGGCGGGGGGATTCATTGCGACGCGGCGCAGCTGGACGACCTGCGCGTAGCGAACGGGCAGGGCAACGGCAAGGGCAACGGCAACAGCAACGGGAACGGCAAGGGCAAGGGCAAGAAGAAGGGCCAGGCCTGAGCCGCGCTACACCGCTCGCGACGCCGCCGGCCATCCGCCGGCGGCGTCGGCGTGCGCCCCATCGGGCCGGCTGGCCACCCCGCGAGCTCAGCGGGTGATGATCTCGTACTCGTCCTTGTGAAGCCCGGGGACGCTCTGGACGGTGACCTTGCGCTGGATCCGACGCTGCAGGACCTCCAGGCCTTCCCCCTCCTCCTCCTGGAGGTGCGCCGCCAGATCCGGATTCACCCGGATCAGCACCTCCTGCCCGGAGATGTCCCGGATCGCGACCTGGATCTTCCGGTAGATCTCGGCCGTGAGCGCGGGCGCCGACTTGACCACGCCGGTCCCCTTGCAGGTCGGGCACGCCTGCATGAGCAAGGAATGCAGGCTCTGCCGCACGCGCTTTCGGGTCATCTCCACGAGGCCGAGCTCGGAGATCTCCAGCACGTTCGTCCGAGACTTGTCGTCGCCGAGGGCGCGCTTCAGGGCACGGGACACCTGGGCCCGATGGTCCTCCTGGTCCATGTCGATGAGGTCGATGATGATGATCCCGCCCAGGTCGCGCAGGCGGATCTGCCGGACGATCTCCCCGACCGCCTCAAGGTTGATCTTGAGGATCGTCTCCTCGAGGTCGCGCTTGCCGACGTACTTGCCGGTGTTCACGTCGATCGACACCAGCGCCTCGGTCTGGTCGATGACCAGGTAGCCCCCGGACTTGAGCCACACGCGGCGCCGGATGGCCTTGTCGATCTCCTTCTCGATCCCCCGGGCCTCGAAGATCGACTCCCGGTCGGCGTGGAGGTGGATCCGGTCGGCGAGGGCAGGAACCAGCGCCTCGGCGTACTCCAGCGCCCGACGGTACTCCTCCTCGGAATCGATCAGGATCTCCTCGACGTCGGCGGCGAAGAGATCCCGAACCACCCGGAACACCAGATCGCCTTCCTCGTGCAGCGCCGCGCGCGGCGGGGCCTGGGCAAATCGCGCCTGCACCTGCTGCCACAGACGGGCGAGGAACGTGATGTCGGCGCCGAACTCCACCTCGCCTCGTCCCTCGCCCACCGTGCGGACGATGAGTCCGCCACCCCCCGCCGGCCGCAGGCTCCGCACGATCTGCCGCAGGCGATCCCGCTCATCCGCGTCCCGGATCCGCCGCGAGACGCCGACGTGGTTCACCTGGGGCATGTACACGAGGTAGCGGCCGGGAAGGCTGATGAAGGACGTGATCCGGGCGCCCTTGGTGCCCAGGGACTCCTTGGAGACCTGGACCAGGATCTCCTGGCCCTTGCGGAGGACGTCTTCGATCGGCGTGATCTCGCGGCGCTCGCGCGCGGGCGGCGCCGGCGCCGACTCCGCGCCCTCCCCGTCGGGGCCGCCGTCTTCCCTCTCGAGCTCGAGATCTTCGTCCTCGGCGAGCATCAGCCGCTCGTACTCGCCCAGGTTGGCGATAAAGTCGCCGGCATAGAGGAAGGCGTCCTTGGCCAGGCCGATGTCGACGAACGCGGCCTGCATGCCGGGGAGGACGTTGGTTACGACGCCCTTATAGACGTTCCCGACGATGGAGCGGTGGCGGCGCCGCTCGACGAACAGCTCGGTGAGGACGCCGCCGTCGAGGATGGCGACGCGCGTTTCGCTGATCCCGGCATTGACGACGATGTGACGTGGCATGGGTCCGTGGCTCCCAGCGGGGCGCCGGGGCCGCCCGGGCCATCCCGCCCTCCCGAACACCCGCCCCGCGGGCGCGCGACAAGCCCCGGCGGGCCATCGCGCCCGGATCCCGCAGAACCGGATCGGACGGGGACGGAGGGCATGGCTCAGGCGAACCGACGCATCCGCACGTTGGCAATCAGGGCGACGGCGCCGACCGCCGTCAGGAGGGCCGAGCCGCCGTAGCTGACGAGGGGAAGGGGAATGCCCACCACCGGGAGAAGCCCCGTGACCATCCCGAGGTTCACCAGCGCCTGGGAGGCGAGGAGCACGGTGGCCCCGGTGGCGAGCAGGCTGCCCAGTGTGTCCCGCGCCGTGGCCGCGACCTCGAAGCCGCGGAGCACGAGCAGGATGTACACGATGAGCAGCCCGAGCGCCCCGAGGAAACCCCACGATTCAGCGAAGGCGGCAAACACGAAGTCCGTGTGGCGCTCCGGCAAGAAGGCGAGGCGGCTCTGGGTGCCCCCGAAGAGCCCTTTGCCCCACAGCTGGCCGGAGCCGATCGTGATCTTCGCCTGGATGACGTTCCAGGCGCTGCCGAGCGGATCCCGCGACGGGTCGATGTAGACGAGGATCCGCTCGCGCTGATAGTCGCGAAGGAAGAACCAGACCGCCGGCAGCACCGCGAGGCCGCAGCCGGCGAGCATCCCGAGGTGACGCCAGCGCGCGCCGCCGACGACGATGAGGGCGGCCGCTACCGGCATAAGCGTGAGCGCAGTCCCGAGATCGGGCTGCTTGACGATCAAACCAATCGCGGGAAGAGTCAGTGCCAGCGGGACGAGCACACGGTCCCACCCGGGCCGGTGTGACTCCCGCGCCGCGAGGTAGACGGCCAGCGTCCCGATGAAGGCGAGCTTGAACAGTTCCGACGGCTGAAAGCCCACCGGCCCCAGGTGGATCCAGCGGCGCGCGCCCATGGCGGAGCGCCCCGCGACCAGCACGAAGAGCAGGGTCAGGAGGCCGAGGCCGTAGCCCCAGCAAGCCCAGCGCGCCAGGGCGCGGTAGTCGACGGACACGATAACCACGGCGGCCACGGTCGCGATCCCGAGGGCGATCAGCTGCCGGGCGCCCTGGCGCGGCACGATGGTCGACACCGTCAGGAGGCCCATCGCGATCAGCAGACCGGCCAGGCCGAAGAGCTGCCAGTCGAACTGGACCAGGAGGCGGCGGTCGACGCGGAGCATGGCTCAGGCCATTCCGACGGGCGCGCCGCGCCGCCCCGGGATTCCCGGGCCGGCCGGACGACCGGAAACGCCGCCGCTCGGGTTCACTGGCCGAGATCCCCGCGCGCGACCTTCTCGAGGAACACGGCCTTGAGGACGTCGCGCGCGATCGGTGCGGCGACCTGCCCTCCGAGGCCCGCGCGCTCGCCGAACACGACGACGACGACCTGCGGCTCGTCGAGTGGCGCGAATCCCGCGAACCACGCGTGGTCCTGGTCCCTCCGCTTGCGGTCGGCGTCACTCCGGAACTCGTGGGTCTGCGCGGTGCCGGTCTTCCCGCCCACACGCACGCCTGGCACCCGCGCCTGCTTGCCCGTGCCCTCCGCGACCACCGCCCCCAGCGCCTCCCGCAGGAACTCGAAGACGACCGGGGCCAGCTCGACCCGGCCCTGGATCTGGGGGGCCTCCTCCCGGATCAACCGCCCGTCCGGCGTCACGACCCGGTCGACGAGACGCGGCTTCCAGAGCGTGCCGCCGTTCGCGACGGCCCCCATCATGCGCGCGATCTGGAGCGGCGTCACGGTGATGAGACCCTGGCCGATCGCCAGGCTCACGGTGTCGCCCGGATGCCACTTGTCCTTGAGGGCCTCCCGCTTCCAGGCCGGCGAGGGCACGAGCCCTGGCCGCTCGCCGATGAGCCCGCTGTGCGTCACCCGGCCGAGGCCGAACTCCTCGGCCATCTGGGCGATCCGCTCGGGGCCGACCTTCAGCCCGAGCTGGTAGAAGAACGTGTTGCAGGAGAACTGGATGGCCTCGTGGAGCGTGAGCGCCCCCCGGTCATGATCCTCCCAGTTGTGGTACGGGCGCCCCCCGAACACCCACTGGCGCGCGCACGCCAGGCGGTCGAACGGCGTGATGACCTGGCTCTGGAGCGCCGCGGCCGCGACCACGAGCTTGAAGAGCGAGCCCGGCGGATACAGCCCCTGGACCGCCCGGTTGAGCAGCGGGCGCGTGGGGTCCTGCACGAGCTCGAGCCACGTCTCGCGGTCCAGCGGGCGTGAGAACCGTTCCACGGGGAACGCCGGGTGGGACACCAGGGCGAGCACGTCGCCGTTGCGCGGATCCATGACCACGACGGCGCCGGCCCGCGCGCCGAGCGCGTCCTCGGCCGCCTGCTGGATCCGGCGGTCGATGGTCGTGTACATGTGGGCCCCCGACACCGGCTCCCGGCGGTCGAGCACCCGGATCAGCCGCCCGTAGGCGTCCACCTCGACCTGCTCGCCCCCATCCCGGCCTCGAAGGTGCTCGTCGTGGAGTCGCTCGAGCCCTGTTTGTCCCACGAGGTCCCCGCGGCGAAGACCGCCCCGCCCAAGGTCCTGGTCCGAGGCCTCGCGGACATAGCCCAAGAGGTGGGCCGCGAACCGGACTCCGGGGTACGCGCGCTGGGGCTCGACCTCGACGGTGACTCCCGGCAGGTCGAGCCGCCACTCCTCGATGCGGGCGACCTCCTCGAGCGTGAGACCCCGCGAGAGCCTGAGCGGCCACGGCGAATCCGACGAGACGCGCGCCAGCCGGTCCCGGAGCTCGCTGGCGGGGGTCTGGACGAGCCCCGCCAGTCGGTCGACCAGGGCGCCCATGTCCGGGACGTCGCGCGGCACCACGACCAGGGTGAAGGCCGGTCGGTTGTCGACCAGCGGAAGCCCGGCGCGGTCGAACAGGATGCCCCGGGGCGCCGCGATGGGCCGGAGCCGGATCCGGTTCTTGTCCGAGAGCGCGGCCAGCCGCTCGCCGCTCAGGATCTGGAGGTAGGCGAGCTGGGTGGCGACGGCGAGGAACCCCACGCCGAGCACCGTCGCCAGGAGCCGGAGCCGGGTCCGCTGGACGGCGGACGCCGGGCGAGGTCGCATCATCGACGCGAGACGAGCCGGCTGACCGGCCAGGCCAGCGCGGCGGCGGCCAGGATCCCGTTGTATCCCGCCTGCGGCACGATCACCCGAGTGAACAGCTCACCGAGCGGCGCCGGATAGTGGAACAGCTGCAGGAGGGCGAAGCGCGCCAACCCGTCGACCACCGTGGCCAAGATCGCCAGGCCCACCGGGACGATCGGGCGCGTCACGAGGATCCAGCGCGGCAGGTCGCCGGCGACGAAGCCGACGAGCGCCTTCGACAGGGCATGGAGACCGAGCGGCCCCCCGGCCACGGCGTCCTGCGCGAGACCCAGGGCGAAGCCCGTCAGACAGCCGGCCTCGGCCCCGAAGCGAAGCGCCAGCAGCACGGTCAGCACGATGGGCACGTCGGGGACGACACCCGCGATGCCGACCACCGGGACCACCGTGCACTGCACGAGCGCCCCCCCGCTGACGGCA
Organism: uncultured Candidatus Rokubacteria bacterium; assembly: GCA_963812945.1. GTDB lineage: Bacteria > Methylomirabilota > Methylomirabilia > Rokubacteriales > DASRDR01 > DASRDR01. The sequence continues at coordinate 201,192 of CAWEXD010000010.1, forward strand.
AGGATGTAGAGAGGGAGGCGCACCGCTCAGGACTCGGGGAACGCCGGGGCCAGGTCCCCGCCCGTCCCGCGCGGGAGCAGCAGCACTTCCTCGACGCTCGTGAGGTCGACGGCGGGCTCGAGCTCCGCCGTGCGGAAGAGCCCGGTCGGCGCGTACACGCGCAGCACCCGCCCGAGCGGCAATCCCTTGGGGAACAGCTCTCCGACGCCCGACGTGAGGACGAGGTCACCCGGCTGCAACGCCTCCTCGCTCGCGGCCAGCTTGAGACGGAGGCGGCCGCCCGCGACCCCCTCCACGAGGCCCTGAGCCCGCGTGCGCAGCACGACCCCGCCGATGCTCGAGGCCGGATCGGTGAGAACCTGCACCACGGCGGAGTGGCGGCGGAGGACAGCGACCCGCCCGACCACCCCGCCGGTGACCACCACCGCCGACAGGCGCTCCACGCCGTCCGCGCGACCGCGGTCGACCGTCAGGCCTCGTGTGAATCCATTCCAATCCCGGGCCATGACCTCGGCCCCGAGGGTCCGCTCGGGAAGCCGTTCGCGCAGGGTTGCCATGCTCCGGAGCCGCGTGTTCTCGGCCTCGAGGGCTTCCTGGCGGAGCTGTCGGAGCCGGAGGGCGGCGGTCTCGGCGCGCAGCCGCCCGACCTCGGCGCGCAGATGCTTCCAGTCGAGGTACCCGGCCCAGAGCGCGGCGGCGCCGCGGTGGACCCGCGCGAACGCGGTCTGGATCGGCGCGGTGACCGTGGCGATCCCCTCGGCGAGCCAGAGTCCCTCGCCGGGCCGGGTCTGCTGCGCGGTGAGCAGCGCGACCGCGGCCATCACCACGATGGCGAGAACCGAGTACTTCCGGTAGCGGACCAGCAGGTCGAGCACGACGGGACCTCCGCCCCGATCAGGTCGGGATGGCGACCTTCTTCAAGAGGTTGAGCTCGTCGAGCACCTTGCCTGTCCCCAACGCCACGCACGAGAGCGGATCCTCGGCCACCGTGATGGGGAGGTTCGTCTCCTGGCGCAGCAGGAGGTCGAGCCCCTTGAGAAGCGCGCCGCCGCCCGTCAGCACGATACCCTTGTCGACGATGTCAGCCGCGAGCTCGGGTGGAGTTCGCTCGAGCGCCGTCCGCACCGCGTCCACGATCGTCATGATCGGCTCCCGCAAGGCTTCGCGGATCTCGTCGTCACCGATCACGATGGTCTTCGGGATGCCGTCGATCAGGTCGCGGCCCTTGACTTCCATCGTCCGGCGCTCGCCGCCCATCGGGTAGGCCGAGCCGAGCTTGATCTTGATCTCCTCCGCCCGCCGCTCGCCGACGAGGAGATTGTAGTTCTTTCGGATGTACTGGACGATCGCCTCGTCCATCTCGTCGCCCGCGATGCGCACCGACCGCGAGTAGACGATGCCGGAGAGCGAGATGACGGCGACCTCCGTCGTCCCTCCCCCGATGTCGACCACCATGTTCCCGCCCGGCTCCGTGATCGGCATGCCGGCGCCGATGGCCGCGGCCATGGGCTCCTCGATCAGGTACACCTCGCGGGCGCCGGCCTGCATCGCGGAATCGCGGACCGCGCGCTTCTCGACCTGTGTGATCCCCGACGGCACCCCGATGACGATGCGCGGGCGCACGAGCGCGCGGCGCTTGTGCACGCGACGGATGAAGTAGCCCAGCATCTTCTCCGTCACGTCGAAGTCCGCGATCACACCGTCCTTGAGCGGGCGGATGGCCACGATGTTGCCGGGCGTGCGCCCGAGCATCGCCTTGGCTTCCTTGCCGACGGCGAGCACGGTGTTGTCGGCCTGGTGGATGGCGACGATCGAGGGTTCGTTCAGGACGATGCCCTCGCCCTTGACGTAGACGAGGGTGTTGGCGGTGCCCAGGTCAATAGCCATGTCGTTTGAGAAGAAACCAGCAACTAGCGTAAACAACATCGAAGTAGCACCTCCTGGGACCTCGCCAAACCTTGGCAAGAAGATAGCACAAGGGCCGCGGAAGTGGACAAGCCTGGCTAGGGGACTCAATTCCGCTGTTGTGACAGGTACTTAGGGACCGAGAAACCCGTCGATGGTCGCAGTGGCCCCCCGGATCCACATCAACGCGGACCGTCCTCGACCGTCGACGCGAGCCATTCAGGCGATCACGCACGATGCGCGCCACGCCCGGGACGGATCGACAATCGCACGACACGCCCTCACGACACGCCGGCCCGCGCGACGTCGGCGATCGATGTCCGCACGCACACCGCCGTCGCCGGCCGCTTGACAGGCGCCCGGCGCGGCGCCCATCCTCGGCCCGGCGACTGGGGTGACGCGATCCTGACCACCAACGGGGCGAGACGTGGAACACGACGCGGGCCAGCAGGCTGACGCGTACTTTCGGGCCGCGCACGCCGCCCAGATGCGCGGCGATCTGGACGAAGCGGTCGCGCTCTACCGGAAGTCGCTCGCCCGCGTCCCCACCGCGGAGGCGCACACGTTCCTCGGCTGGACCCTCTCGTTCCGCGGCGACTACGAAGGGGCGATCCAGGAGTGCCGCCGGGCCATCGAGGTCGACCCTGGGTTCGGCAACCCCTACAACGACATCGGCTCGTACCTGATCGCGCTCGGCCGGCCGCAGGAGGCGATGGCCTGGCTCCGGAAAGCCGTGAGGGCGCCGCGCTACGAGCCTCGGCACTACCCGCACGTCAACCTCGCGCGCGTCTACGTGAAGCTGCGGCAGCTTGACGCGGCGATCGCCGAGCTCCGCGCCGCGCTCGCCATCGCGCCCCAGTACCGGCCGGCTCGCGTCGAGCTACACCGGCTTCTCGGGCTTCTCAACTGAGCTGCCGCCCGGGCGCCCGAAAATAGGGAGCCCCGAGGGCACTTGCGGCCCGCCGCCGCTAGCCGGCGCAGGCCGCCCCGCAGGTGAGTACGCGGGACCCTCGGGGCCGGTGGTGCCTGGATCCTCCCAGGCAGGCCACCCTCGCTGCTAACGGGTGCGCACGACCTAGGAGGTCACCACCTCACATCTCACCGGTTGACTTCCACACACGGCTGGACCACCTCCTTTCTCGGCGCACCCACCACGCGGGCCCACGCACCCGCCACCGAGAACCGGCCGCCGACTGCCGGCCCGCGGCTCGATCCGCTCCGCCCGGCACTCCTGCCAGGATCGGAGCGCGAGGGGGCTGTGTACACCCCGATCGACTTCGCGCCCATCCTACGCTTGGCCCAAAGCGACTGTCTATTGGATTTTGTCGGCCTCGCCCTCGAGCCGGACCAGGTAGGCGCTCCACTCCACCGGGAGGAGGTACTTCTTGGCCGCGTTGCACTCGCGGCACGCGGGCACCAGGTTCGAGCGCACCGAGCGGCCGCCGCGGACGAGCGGCACGCGATGGTCCATCGTGAGCTCGCGTGGCGGCGTCGGGCGCTCACAGTAGCCGCAGCGCCCGCGCCCGACCCGACGCTTCCACCACGCACTCGCCCGGAGCTCGCGGGCGCGCGCCTTCTCGCGCCGGACGTCGTCCTCCGTGACCGGGCTCACGAAGCCGCCCGGCGGCGGCGTCAGTGCCGGAGTACGCGCGCCAGGAGGTCGGACGGGTGGTAGTTCGTCGCGGGGTTCCATTGCTGGGGGCAGGCCGAGAGCACCGCCAGGCAGTCCACGAACGCGCGCAGGAGGACCCAGTCCCCCGCCTCGGTCTGGGGCGGCCCGAAGGTGACGGTCCCGTCCGGGCGGACGGCGACGTTCATGAAGAAGTTCACCGGCTGGGGGACGTGCGGAGAGCTCGCGCCGAGAGAGCGCAGGGCCCCGCGGAAGTTCTCCGCGCACGAGGCGTGCGCGGGGACGCCGTACTGGGCGTAGCGAGCCGGGTCGCACGCGGCGAAGAGCATGTCGTGGACGCCCGGCGTCCGGTCCTCCTCGAATTGCAAGAGGGGGCGCCGGAGGCTCGAGAAGAACGACTGGCCGACCTGGGGGAACAGCCGGTCGACCGCCACCCGCGTGTGGGAGGCCGAGAGATACTCCGTGGGGTCGGCGGCCGCGAGGGCGAAGAAGTCCGCGCACCCCCGGCCCTCCACGTCGACGATCTGGAGATACTCACCAGCCGCGAGGCGAAGGCCGGCGCCGGTCCCGCCGGCGATGCGGATCTCCCGGTCTACCGTCAGCATCTCGGCTCGAGCAGGACGGCCCATGACGACCTCCAGGTTGTGGCCCGGATCAGGACGATGCGCGCGGCGCCGGCTTCTCGGCGAGCGCCAGGTCCTGGGCCCGGCCCGCCGGGACCAGGAAGGCCGAGAGCAGGGCCAGCGACGCAATGGCGAGCCCGACGAGGAACACGGCGTGCAGCGCGTTGGCCAGGCCCTGGCTGAACGCCGCCAGCACCACCGGAGGCAGGCCGCTCCGGAGAGACGGCTGGATCAGGGCGTCCGGGTGCGCGATCAGGATCTCGAGCTGAGCCCGGGCCGGCCCCTCGACCCCCGCCAGGACCCCGGCGAGCTGGCGGCCGAGCTCGGCCGACAGCACCGCGCCCATCACCGCGACGCCGACGGCGCCCCCGATCGACCGGAAGAACGTGGTGGCGGAGGTCGCCGCCCCGAGATCCGCCTTGGGCACCGCGTTCTGCACCGCGATCAGGAGCGGGACCATGATGAGGCCCATCCCCATCCCGGCCAGGAGCATGTTCCGCGCCGTGGCGGCGCGGGTCGTGCCGAGGTCCATGTGGCTCATCAGGAGGAACGCCACGGCGAGGCAGAGCATGCCGCCGACGACCGGCCAGCGGTAGCCGACCTTCAGGAGGAGCCGCGCCGACACCACCGAGAGCGTCACCCAGCCGAGGACGAACGGGGTGAGCGCGGACCCCGCCTCGGTGGCGCTGCCTCCCAGAACCCCCTGCACGAACAGGGGGATGAAGGAGATGGTCCCGAACATCGCCATCCCCGCCAGGAACCCCGACACGGCGGCGGCCCGGAACATACGGTTCGCGAACAGCCGGAGCGGCAAGAGCGGCTCCGGGACGCGGCGCTCCCAGCGGGCGAACTCGACGAGGAGCCCGATGGAGACGGCGGCCACCACGAGATGGCCCGGCCCGACGCGCCCGGCGCGGCCCCCCTCGACGAGCGCGGCCAGGAGCCCGCCGAGACCCGCCGTGAGCACGAGGGCGCCGCGGAGGTCCATCTTCACCGCGACCCGCGGCCGGTCCAGCCCGGCGAGCGCCACCCCGAGAACGGCGCCGGTGAGAAGCCCGAAGGGGATGTTGACGAAGAACACCCAGCGCCAGGACAGGTGGTCGGTGAGGAACCCGCCGATGAGCGGGCCCACGATCGACGCGAGGCCCCACGTGGCCGAGAAGTAGCCCTGCATCCGCGCGCGCTGCTCGAGTCCGTAGAGGTCCGCGATGATCGTCATGCCGAGCGGGATCAGCGCGCCGCCCCCGAGGCCCTGGAGCGCCCGGGCCGCGATGAGCACCGTCATCGACGGCGCGAACCCCGAAAGGACCGACCCGACGAGGAAGATCGTCAGCCCGGTGAGGTAGATGGTGCGCCGGCCGTAGAGGTCCGCGAGGCGCCCCCAGAGCGGCATCGAGATCGTCGCGGCGAGGATGTAGCCCGAAAAGACCCACGAGTAGATCGCGAGCCCGCCCAGGCTCGCGATCACGGTCGGCATCGCGGTCGCGACGGCGGTCGACTCCATCGCCCCGAGAAAGAGGCCCAGCATCACGCCGAAGATGACCAGCCCGCGGCGGGGCGCGCGCTCGGTCACGCCGGGGTCCCCCGCGGGGTCACGGTGCACTGCGCGCACGGGCATCGGCGGCGCAGGTCGCCGTAGGGGAGCAGGGTCTCGTGCCCGTCCTGCCATCTGACCCGGAGGCCATCCGTCTCCCGGCGGATCTCGGTGGGCCAGGCGTCCCCTTCCGGGGGACAGGCGCCGCACGGGCATGCCGCGCGCAGGAGCGCGAAGGGGTAGATGCTTCCGTGCCGGTCCTGCCACGTCACACCGAGCGCGTAGCGCCCGACGAGCGACACGGCCTCCAGCCGGTTCGGGTCGGCGCCGACCAGCGGGAGCAGGGATCCCGGCACGGCGCGGACGCCCTCAGGCACCGCGGGCCGCTCGCGCCGCGGGAGGGGCGCCACGGAGGCTCGCGTGCGCGGCGAGGAGGTAGTGGGTCGCGAGGCTGCGGTGAGGGCGCCAGGCCCGCGCCCGCCGTCGGACCTGGGCGGCGTCCCGCTCGCGCCCCCGGAAGCACAGGGCTTCGACCGCCCGGCGCACCCCGAGATCGTCGGCCGGACAGACGTCCGGCCGGCCGAGGCCGCGAGCGAGGAACCACTCCGCGGTCCAGCGCCCGAGTCCGCGGACCGCCGTCAGACGGGCGACGACCGCCTCGTCCGGGACGCCGGCGAGGGCGGCCAGGTCGAGCCGGCCGGCGGCGAGCTCGCGCGCGAGCCCCACGATGTACTCGGCCTTCCGCTCCGAGAACTGCATCGCCCGGAGCGCGGTCGTCGGCGCGTCGGCGAGCACCGCCGGCGCCGGGAAGGCGTGCACGGTCACGCCATCGAACTCGACCGGCGTCCCGTACCGCCGAACGAGGCGGGCGCGCGTCGCGAAGGCGAAGGCCAGGTTGACCTGCTGGGCGCTGATCGCGCCGACCAGCATCTCGAACGGGTCCGGGGCGAGGGTCGGGCGCAAGCCGAAGAGCTCCCCGGCCGGGTGGACCAGCGAGGCGAGCACGGGGTCCTGCGCGGCACCGCCGTAGAACGCCGCGAGGTCCCACGCCTCACCCAGCAGGTGCGCGGCCTCCCGCCGGAGCGCGGATCGCACCGGACGCGTGTCCGGACCCGGGAAGGCGACGCTCGCGCGCGGACGCTCCGGCGGCCCGGCCACCACGAGTCGGAACGGGACGAGCCGAGGGCCCACCCGGGCCACCCGGTAGAGCGTGCCGTCCCGGTAGGGACTCGCGGGATCCGGACCCCAGCGCCCGTACCGCGCAAGCGTCAGGCCCGCGTCGAGCGGAGGACGCGGTCGGAACGCGAACTGAGCCCGCCCGTTCTCTGAAGGCCCCTGCATTGTTCGGTTGAGAAGGCTGTGCCGCCGCGGGATCACGCTGGCGCCCGGCGGAGCCCGAAGTGTAGCACAGGGCGAGCATGGACATCCGGCCGTCCAACTCGCGGACTTCTCACGACTGAGAGCCCCCCGCGGAAGCGGAGTCAGGCCCGGACGTCCATACGGGGCGGACGGAGTGCGCGCCACTCTGCTCGACAGCCCTGACCCGACCTCGGCCCTAGCGCGCGAGGTGGTACTGGACGTTGGCGACCACGATGCCCTTGCGAAAGAGGAGCGCGCCCTTGATCAGGAGCGCCGTCTGGTTGTGGAGCAGATGCTGCCACCAGCGCGCCGGCACGAACTCGGGCAGGACGATCGTGATCACCCCGCGTGGCGCCTGTTTCTGGAGGAGGTCGAGATACTCGAGGAAGGGTGCCGTGACCGACCGGTAGGGGGACCGGAGCACGACCAACGGCATGCCGTCCGAGTACTTCGCCCAGCGCTCCTCGAAGCGACGCGTCTGCTCCGGATCCACCTCGACGTAGACGCCCCGCGCGTCCGCGGACAGGGCCCGCGCGTACTCGATCGCCGGGAGCATCCCCCGGTGGACATCCCCGACGGGCACGAGGACGGCGTTCCCCGTGGCCGGCGCGGCGGGCGGGACCCCCTCCACCGAGAGCTGCAGGGCCACGGCGTCGTAGTGCCGCCGGATCGTCAGGAACAGCGCGATCATGCACGGGAGGAGGACCACGACGATCCACGCCCCGTGCGTGAACTTCGTGACCCCGATGATCACCGCCACCACGCCGGTGACCGCCGCGCCGGTCCCGTTCAGCAGGGCCCGGAGCGGCCACTTCGCCCCCCGGTGCCGGAACCAGTAGCGCACCATGCTCGACTGCGACAGCGTGAACGAGACGAACACCCCGAGGGCGTACAGCGGGATCAGCGCGTGGGTGTCCCCCGAGAACAGCACCAGGAGGCCCATCGAGAGGAGCGCCAGGATGATGATGCCGTTCGAGAACGCGAGCCGGTCGCCGCGGTTCGCGAACTGCCGGGGGATGAAGCGGTCCTTCGCGAGGAAGGACGCGAGCCGCGGGAAGTCCGCGAAGCTCGTGTTGGCGGCCAGGATCAGGATCAGCATCGTGACGCCCTGCACCGCGAAGTAGAGGGGGGACTCCCCGAAGACGCGACGGGCGAGCTGGGAGTTCACGGTCTCGCCCGCCACCGGCACGACGCCGAAGGCGTGGACGAGCGCGGAGATCCCGAGGAAGAGCACGACGAGGATCCCCCCGAGCGCCAGGAGCACCCGCCGGGCGTTCTGCGCCTCGGGGGACCGGAAGGCCGGCACGCCGTCCGACACCGCCTCGATCCCGGTCAGGGCCGCGCATCCGGACGAGAAGGCCCGGAGCACGAGGAACACGCTGAGCGCTTCGTGTCCTCCACTCACCGGGGGCGGGACGGCGAAGGCACCCGCCGCCCCCCAGAGCCACTGGACCCCGCCCCAGCCGATCAGCAGGAAGTAGGCGCCGAGGAACAGGTAGGTCGGCAGGGCAAAGAGCCGGCCGGACTCCCGGATGCCGCGGAGGTTGCCGACGGCGATGACGCCGACGCCCACGGCGCACAGGGTGACCCGGTGCGGGTAGAGCTCCGGGATCGCCGAGGTAATCGCGGCGATCCCGGCAGCGATGCTCACCGCCACCGTGAGGACGTAGTCGACGAGGAGAGCGGCGCCGGCAATGAGGCTCGGGTACCGGCCGAGGTTCTCGCGCGTCACGACGTAGGCCCCGCCGCCCTGGGGGTACGCGAGGATCGTCTGCCGGTAGGAGCTCACCACGATGACGATCAGGACCCCGATGGCGGCGGCGATGGGCAGCGCCAGCCCGAGCGCGGCCCCGCCGGCGAGGACGAGGATCAGCAGGATCTCCTCCGTCGCGTAGGCCACGGAGGAGAGGGCGTCGGACGCGAACACGGCCAGGCCGGTCAGGGGGCCGAGCCGCTCGTGCGCCGCGTGCGCCGTCGCGATCGGCGTCCCGAGGAGGATCCGCTTCACGTTGTGGACCGACATGACCGCGTCTATGCCTCCCTATTCTTGGAGGTGATACGGCACGTTGGTCACGATGACGCCCGGCGGAAGAGCAGTGCGCCCTTGATCAGGAGGGCGGTCTGGTTGTCGCGCCGGATGCGCGCGGAATCGGTCACGGGCAGGGCGCGGTCATGCCGGGAGGGTCAGGGGCGCTCGCGCCGGGCCGACGAGGCGAGATTGTCGAACCGCGTGTACTCGGCGTTGAACACGAGCTCGAGCCGCCCCGTGGGGCCGTTCCGGTGCTTGCCGATGACCAGGTCGGTCGTTCCCGCCTCGGCGTCGGGCGCGTTCTCCTTGCGGGCGAGGAACATGATGAGGTCGGCGTCCTGCTCGAGGGCCCCCGACTCGCGCAGGTCCGACAGGCGCGGGAGCGCGTCACCCCGCGCCTCCACCGCGCGCGAGAGCTGCGAGAGCGCCACGACCGGCACGCTCAGCTCCTTGGCGAGCGCCTTGAGCGAGCGCGAGATCTCGGAGATCTCCTGCTGGCGGTTCTCGGCGCGCCATCGCCCCTGCATGAGCTGGAGGTAGTCGATGACGACCAGCTCCAGCCGATGCTCCGCCTGGACGCGCCGGGCCTTGGCGCGCGCCTCCAGGACCGAGAGGTTCGCGGTGTCGTCGATGAACAGGGGCGCTTCGTGGAGGCGGCCGGCCGCGGCGATGATGCGGCGCCACTCCGGCTCCTGGAGGAAGCCCGAGCGCACTTTCCGGGAGTCGACCCGGGCCTCGGCACAGAGAAGCCGTTGCACCAGCTGCTCCTTGGACATCTCGAGGCTGAAGATCAGGGCGGGGCGCCGCATCTCCACCGCCGCGTGGGCGGCGAGATTCAGCGCAAAGGCCGTCTTGCCGGTCGAGGGGCGGCCGGCGATGATGACGAAATCCGACCGCTGAAGCCCCGATGTCAGCTTGTCCAGCTCGGTGAACCCTGTGGCGAGGCCGGTGATGTCCTCCTTCTTGTGGTAGAGCATCTCGATGTGCTTGATGGCATCGTCGAGGATCTCGCGCACGGGGAAGGCGCTCCGCTGGAAGCGCCGCTGCGAGATGCGGAACAGCATCTGCTCGGCGCGGTCCAGGAGCGCCTGCACGTCGTCCGTCTCCTCGTAACCCTCCTCCACAATCTCGCGCGCGACGCGGATCATCTCCCGGAGGAGCGCCTTCTCGCGGACGACGCCGGCGTACGCCGCGAACTGCGTGGCGACGGTGCCTTCCTCCTGGAGCGTCGCCAGGATGGTGTGCCCGCCCACCTCCTCGAAGACGCCCTCGCGGCGCAGCACCTCCGCCACCAGGATGGCGTCGGCGGGCTCGCCGCGCTCGAACAGACGGATCATCGCCCCGAAGATCTTCCGGTGGGCCTCCTTGTAGAACTCGTCCGGGATCAGCGCCTCGATCGCGCGCGGCAAGAGGGTCGGCTCGAGCAGGATCGCGCCGAGCACCGCCCGCTCCGCCTCGAGGCTCTGGGGCGGGACCTTGCCGGGGACCTCGATTGTTGTGGCCATGGCCGGGCGGCGGCGCGCGGCCGGGCTACTCGCGCGTGACCGAGACCGTCAGCGCCGCCGTCACGTCGCCGTGCAGCCGGACCGGCACCTTGTACTCTCCGAGGGCCTTGATGGGCTCCCCCAGGAGCACGCGACGCTTCTCGAGGGGGAGCTTGTGCCGCTCCAGGAACTCGACCACGTCCTGCTGGGACACCGAGCCGTAGAGCCGTCCGTCCTCCGAGGCCCGGGCGGTCACGGTCAAAGTCAGCGCCTCGATCCGCTCGGCGGCAGCCTTCGCCACCTCCAGCGCCCGGTGGTCCTCCTTCGCGCGCTGCCGCTTGAGATGCTCGACGTTCTTCAGGTTCGCCGGGGTGGCCGGCACGGCCAGCTTCCGCGGAAGCAGGAAGTTGCGGGCGTAGCCGTTGGCGACGTCACGGGTTTCGCCCCGGTGCCCGAGCGTGGGCACGTCGCTCATCAGGATCACTTTCATGGGTCTGCTCTCCTATCGCTCGCCCAGGGCCGGACCGGCCTCACCCGGAGGCGGCGGTCGGTGCCTGGCGAATCTTGCGGAAGTCGATCCACAGGTCGGACAGCCCGACGCACGACACCGCCACCAGCAGGAGGGGCTGCATCGCGAACAGGCCGAAGCTCACCCCCTGGAGCAAGCGCGGCACGCCGATTCGCTGGAAGAAGTGGCGGAACACCGCCAGGCCCTGGATCGCATAGAGCGGCATCAGCACGAGGAGCAGGTTCAGCCCCGCCGTCTCCAGGCGATCGGGGCGCGTCACGAGCAGGATTAACGCCCCGACCACGCCCCAGACGAAGTGGTCGGGCACCGACTCCTCGGAGAATGCCCGGAAGCCGACCCGCCGGCGCAGGCAGAGCCGGGCGACCGCGTAGTTGGCGACGGCGCCGGCGAACACGCCGAGCCCGATCATCCCCGGCCCGGCCAGCCGGAGTGTCGCCACGACGAATCGCGCGGCATCGGTCGCCCATCCCGCGTCCTGGCCAGCGGCCCCGAGCCGGGCGGGCCACTGCTCGAACTCGGTCGCATGGGCAGCGATCTGGTGCTCCAGGTAGGTGATCGGGCCCATGCCCGCCGGAGCGAGGATCGCGAGCAGCGCGATGACGCCGGTCAGGTTCACGACGGCCGTCAGCAGGGTCGTCACGCTGACCGGCCAGCCCCGGACGAGCCCGAGCCCGAGCACCGCCCCCGGAAGCACGCACCGCAGGGCGACCACGAGCATGGCCGGGCCACCGCGCGCCACCCCGATCGCGGTCATCGCGAACCCGCCGGCCAGCACGGCGGCCAAGGGCCCCCCGAGGACGAGCGCGACGGCCACCGGGACCAGGCTGACGATGGCGGCGAGACCGCCCCACCACCCGCGCACGGAGACCGCCTCGAGGCAGGCGAGCCCCAGGCCCATTCCCGCCCCCAGCAACACCGCCCGTCGCGTCTCCGGGCTCGCGCCCACCGCGGGTCCTATTCGGCGACGTACGGAATCAGGGCGACCGTGCGGAGGCGCTTCAGGGAGCCCGTCAACTGACGCTGGTGCCGGGCACAGTTGCCGGAGATGCGGCGCGGGATGATCTTGCCCCGCTCCGTCATGAAGCTGCGGAGGCGCTTGACGTCACGGTAGTCGACGGCCAGGATCTTGTCGACGCAGAACTTGCACACCTTGCGTCGGCCGAACCGACGCCGCTTCACGGGCTTGACCACCTGTTCGCCTCCTCGCTGTTCGCCTCGCCGGATGGATGCGGAGCGTCAGGCCCCGCGACACTTCAGAAGGGCACGTCGTCGGCGCCCGCAGCCTCCTCGACCGCCTCGGCCTCCGTGGACCCCGCCGCGGGCCCACCCGGCCGCCCGCGCCCGAGGAACTGGATGCGCTCGGCGACCACCTCCACGACGTTCCGCTTCTGCCCGTCCTTCGTCTCCCAGTCCCGGGTCTGAAGCCGCCCCTCGACCAGGACCGGGCTACCCTTGTCAAGATACTGCGCGGAGCTCTCGGCCTGCTTGCCCCACACGACCACCGTGAGGAAGCAGGTCTCCTCGCGCTTCTCCCCGCCCTGGGTCGTGTACGACCGGTTGACGGCCAGCCGGAGGTCGGAGACGGCGGTCCCGCTGGGCGTGTACCGCAGCTCCGGCGCGCGAGTGAGGTTCCCGATCAGGAAGACCTTGTTCAGGCTCGCCATTACCCGACCTCACTCACCGCCGGTGGCACCGGCTCCGGCGTCGCGGCCGGAGCCGCACCGTCACGTTTCACCTGCCGCCGACTCTCGATGACGCGCGTCCTCATGAACCGCAGCACCGATTCGTTGAGCGTGAGCTGCCGCTCGTACTCACGCAGGATCGCCGGCGTGGCGCGCACCTGCAGCAGGACGTAGTGCCCTTCACGCTGCTTCTTGAGCTCGTGCACGAGCCGACGGCGACCCCAGTCCTCGGAGGCCGTCACCTCGCCGCCCAGCGCGACCAGCGATTCCTGCACGCGCCCGCCCAGCTGGGCGACCTCCTCGTCCGTCAGCCGTGGATCCACGATCAGCAACACATCGTACGTGCGCAGACCTCATCACCTCCTTTGCGACCCCGGCAGACGCCGCCGGAGCAGTCCCCAAAGCGACTTAGGATACCAGCGGGTTCCTCGGGGGTGCAAGCCGACCGGCCGGCTTCCGGCCCGGGCCGGGCGTCGGCGCACACCGGAGCCCGAGCGCACACTGGCCTCCGGGCATGCGCCCGGAGGCCAGTGTATCGAGCTGACGCCGGTCTCAGGAGGGCGCGGGCCCTCCTGACCAGCGGTCTGGGTCTTAGAAATCGCCCCCGTGCGGCATCGGCGGCGCGCCTGCCTTCTTCTCGTCCTCGGGAATGTCCGTGATCAGCGCCTCGGTCGTCAGGAGAAGCGACGCGATCGACGCCGCGTTCTGCAGCGCGATCCGCTCCACCTTGGTCGGGTCGAGGATCCCCGCCTGCATCATGTCCACGTAGTCGTTCTTCTCGGCGTCGAAGCCCTGCGACACCGAGGTGGCCGCCTTCACCTTCTCCACGACCACCGAGCCCTCGAGACCCGCGTTGGCCACGATCTGGCGGATCGGCTCCTCCAGCGCGCGCTTCACGATCTGGACGCCCGTCGCCTCGTCGCCCGAGAGCTTCAGGTGATCCAGGCCCTTCGCCGCGCGGAGCAGCGCCACCCCGCCGCCGGGCACGACGCCCTCCTCGACGGCGGCCCGGGTCGCGTTGAGCGCATCCTCGACCCGCGCCTTCTTCTCCTTCATCTCGGTCTCGGTCGCGGCGCCGACCTTGATCACCGCCACGCCGCCCGCCAGCTTCGCGAGGCGCTCCTGGAGCTTCTCCCGGTCGTAGTCCGAGGTGGTCTCCTCGATCTGCGCCCGGATCTGCTTGATCCGTCCCTCGATCTCCTTCGAGCTGCCAGCGCCCTCGACGATGGTCGTGTTGTCCTTGTCCACGACCACCTTCTTGGCGCGGCCGAGATCCTCGAGCTTGATGTTCTCGAGCTTGATGCCGAGGTCCTCGGTGATCGCCTTGCCACCGGTCAGGGTCGCGATGTCCTGCAGCATGGCCTTCCGCCGGTCGCCGAAGCCCGGGGCCTTGACGGCGCAGCAGGCCAGGGTGCCGCGGAGCTTGTTGACCACGAGGGTGGCCAGCGCCTCGCCCTCGACCTCTTCCGCGATGACCAGGAACGGCTTGCCCGACCGCGCCACCTGCTCGAGGAGCGGGAGCATGTCCTTCATCACGCTGATCTTCTTCTCGTGGATGAGGATGAGCGCATCCTCCTGCACGGACTCCATGCGCTCCGGGTCGGTCACCATGTACGGCGAGAGGTAGCCCCGGTCGAACTGCATCCCCTCGACGACCTCGAGGGTCGTCTCCATGGCCTTGGCCTCTTCGACGGTGATGACGCCGTCCTTGCCGACCTTCTCCATGGCCTCGGCGATGAGGTTACCGATCGTCTTGTCGTTGTTGGCCGCGATGCTCGCGACCTGGGCGATCTCCCGCTTGTCCTTGGTCGTCTTGGACATCTTCTTGAGCTCCTCGACGACCTTCTCGACCGCCTGCTCGATGCCGCGCTTGAGACCCATCGGGTTCGCGCCGGCCGTCACGTTCTTCAGGCCCTCGCGGAAGATCGCCTGGGCCAGGACCGTCGCCGTGGTGGTGCCATCACCGGCGACGTCGGAGGTCTTGGAGGCGACCTCCTTGAGCATCTGGGCCCCCATGTCCTCGTAGGGGTCCTTGAGCTCGACCTCCTTCGCGACGGTCACGCCGTCCTTGGTGATGGTCGGGCTGCCAAACTTCTTGTCGATGACGACGTTGCGGCCCTTGGGGCCGAGCGTGGCCTTGACGGCCTCCGCCATGATGTTGACGCCGCGCAGCAGCGCGGCACGCGCCTCGGTGTTGAAGAGAAGCTGCTTGGGCATGGACACGTTCCTCCTTGAGTTGTTGGCTGCTGGTCGGCGACCAGAACCGGGCTAGTCGAGGATCCCGAGGATGTCCTCTTCCCGCAGGATGAGGTACTCCACCCCGTCGATCTTGACCTCGCTGCCGGAGTACTTGCCGAAGAGGATGCGGTCCCCTGCCTTGACGTCGAGCGGGAGCTTCTTGCCGTCGTCGGTCACCTTGCCGTTGCCGACGGCGACGACCTTGCCCTCCTGCGGCTTCTCCTTCGCGCTATCGGGGATGATGATGCTGCCGTGCCGCTCCTCGGACTCCTCGAGACGCTTGACGAGGACGCGGTCGTGGAGCGGGCGAATCTTGACCTTGGTGGCCGTGGCCATGACGTGTGCCTCCCTCCTGGACTGGGGGTTGCTCGACTGGGGTTGACCGGCGGTGCGCCGGGATTTCAACTCGGCTATTAGCACTCACCTGAGACGAGTGCTAATATAACCGCGCCCGGTGCCTTGTCAACCCCGAGCGTGACCCGGGGGAGTCGAGGGCCCGCCCCGGAGGCACGAATCCCCCGGTCGCGCCCATGTTTTCGGGCATTTCTGGCGCACTGACCAGGCGGGGCGCGGAGGCCACCCCGAGGCCGTCCTGGCGCTGGCTGTCCTGGAGGGCCGTCACCCGGCCGATGCCGTGAACCCGGAGGCGCTGGGATCGCTGACCGCCCGCCGGGCGGCGGGCCCGCGCGCGGCTACTTCGGGCTGTGCACCCAGATCTTCCCGGCAGCGGTGAGCCCCAGGACGATCGTCCGTCCCTCACTGGTTGTGGTGATGGTGCCCGCCCACGGCGCGATCTCCTGGATCGCGAGGAGCGTGCCGGGGCGGATGCCGCTGCGCCAGAGATGCTCGAGGAGCTTCCGGTCGGCCTCGGCCTCCTCGGTGATCCGCTCGACCGTGACCGTGGTCCCCTCCGTGGCCCGGTCGAGGGGAAACGCTCGCGGGCCCGGCGGCCCGGTCATCCCGGGGATCGGGTTGCCGTGCGGGCACGTGGTCGGCATCCCGAGGCTCTCGGCCAGCCGGTCCTCCACGCGCGGGGACAGGGCGTGCTCGAGACGGTGCGCCTCCTCGTGGGCCTCCATCCAGTCGAGGCCGAGGATGTCGGTCAGCCAGCGCTCGATGAGCCGGTGGCGCCGGGCCATGCCCTCGGCGACGGTGAGGCCGCGGCGCGTCAGGACGATGTGTTTGCCTTCTCCGACGCGGAGATACCCCGCGCGCACCATCCGCTGGAGGGCCTCCGTCACGGCCGGCGGGGAGACCTTCAGGTGGCGGGCCAGGCGGGCGCCGAACACGGGGCCCCCGCTGCCGGTCAGGTCGTAGATCCCCTCGAGGTAGTCCTCGATCGACGCGGTGGTGGGGCCCAGGCGCGGACGGGTGCGCGCGGGCCTGGATTTTCGGCTTGACACACTCGGCATGTTAACGGTACCTAATCATCGGCGCTGGTTCCTCCGAAGTATAGCCGGGGGACCGGGCGCGACGCAACCAGGGCTGACCTTGGGACCAGGCGATCACGACGCCGGCCCTCTCAGCCCGATACTCGAGGAGGAGATTACGCAGATGCGATCCCCCGTGTGGCTCCGGCGCCTCGGCGCCGCGGCGACCTTGGCCCTCGCCACGTCATTGTTCGGCGCCGGCAGCGGCGAGGCGACCGAGCTCGTCGTGTACTCGTCGCGCCACTACCCCAACGAGGCGGCGTTCGAGGCGTTCAAGCAGAGGACCGGCATCACCCTGAAGATCCTGAACGCGAGCGACGCCCAGCTGTTCGAGCGGCTCAAGGCCGAGGGCGACAAGACCCCCGCCGACGTGCTGATCACGGTCGACGCGGGCAACCTGTGGAAAGCCGGTCAAGCGGGACTCCTGGCGGCCGTGGACTCCCGTGAGCTCACGACCAACGTCCCCGCGCATCTCCGCGATCCCCAGAATCGCTGGTTCGGGCTGACCGTGCGCACCCGGACGATCATGTACAACACCCAGCGCGTGAAGCCGGCGGACCTCTCCACGTATGCCGGCCTCGGGGATCCCAAGTGGAAGGGGCGCCTGTGCCTCCGGAGCTCGACGCACGTCTACAACCAGTCGCTCCTGGCCGCCATGATCAAGCGGAAGGGCGAGGCGAAGACCGAGGAGATGGCGCGGGCCTGGGTCGCGAATCAGCCGACCCTGATCGACGGCGACACCAAGATCCTCGAGGCGATCGCCGCCGGCCAGTGCGACGTCGGCGTGACCAACCACTACTACCTCGCGCGGATCCTGATGAAGGATCCGAACTTCCCGGTGCGGCCGTTCTGGCCCGATCAGCAGGGCGCCGGCGTCCACGTGAACATCTCGGGCGCCGGGGTGACGGCGCACTCGAAGCAGCGGACCGAGGCCATCCGCTTCATCGAGTTCCTCTCGAGCCCGGAGGCCCAGGGGATGTTCGCCAAGCAGAGCCAGGAGTTCCCGGTGAACCCCGCGGTCGCGCCCGACGCGCTGCTCGCCCAGTGGGGCGCCTTCAAGATGGACGACCTCAACATCGCGGCCGCCGGAGAGTTCCAGCCCGCGGCGACGCGGCTCGCCGACCGGGTCGGCTACAAGTAGTCCGCGATCATCATGACGACCCCGGCCGCAACCGGGGTGACCCCACGGCCTCGGGCCCTTGGTGGCCCGGGGCCGTGGTTCTTGACGCCTGCCGCGTTCGGCGCGGCGACCCTGGTCGCCGTGCCCATCCTCGCCGTGCTCGTCTCCCTCGCGACCCCGGCCCACGAGATCTGGGCGCACCTCTGGCGCACGCAGCTGGCCGCGCTCCTCTGGAACACGCTCGTCCTGCTGCTCGGGGTGGGCGCCGGCACGCTCGCGCTCGGCACCGTCCTAGCGTGGCTCGTCGTCTTCCACGAGTTCCCCGGGCGGCGCGCCTTCGAGTGGGCGCTGGTGCTCCCGCTGGCCCTCCCGGCCTACGTGATCGGCTTCGTCTTCCTGGGCATGTTCGAGTTCGCCGGACCGCTGCAGACGGGCCTCCGGCACGCCTTCGGGCCGGCGGTACGGCTCCCGGACCTTCGCTCCGGTGGCGGTGTGATCCTCGTGATGACGCTCGTCCTCTACCCCTACGTCTACGCGCTGGCGCGGGCCGCCCTGCTCGAGCAGGCGCCCGAGGCCTTCGAGAGCGCGCGGAGTCTCGGGCGCTCGCGGCTCCAGGCGTTCCGGGACGTGAGCCTGCCGCTCGCGCGCCCCGCGCTCGTGGCCGGCACGACGCTCGCCTGCATGGAAGCGCTCGCGGACTACGGGACCGTCGCGACGTTCAGCTACCGCACCCTGACCGAGGCGGTCTACCGCGTGTGGCACGGGATGTTCGACCGCCTGGCCGCGACGCAGCTGGCCGCGGTGCTCCTCGGCCTCGCCGCGCTCCTGATGCTGCTGGAACGCCTGTCCCGCGGCCGCGCGCGCTTCACGCAGGGCCGCCGCCCGACCCGGCCGCCCGCGCGCGTGCCGCTCCGGGGCTTCCCGGCCATCGCCGCGTCTCTGCTGTGTCTCGCGGTCTGGACCCTGGCGTTCGGCCTTCCCGTCGGCCAGTTGCTCGTCTGGGCCGTGGGCATCGTCCGGCGGGACGGCCTCCCGCCGGATTTCCTGGACGCCCTCGGGAACAGTCTGGGCCTCGCCGCCGCGGCCGCGACCCTGACCCTCGGCGTCGCCCTGGTGCTCGCCTACGCGCTCCGGGTCCGCCCATCCAGCCAGATCGGGCCGGCCGTGCGCGTGGCGGCCCTCGGCTACGCCTTGCCCGGCGCCGTGATCGCGGTCGGGGTCTTGCTGCCACTGTCGCGCCTGGACCACGCCCTCGCCTGGACGATCGAGCGCGTCCTCGGGGTCCAGGTGGGGCTGCTCCTCACCGGCACCGCCGCCGCGCTCCTCTACGCCTATCTCGTCCGCTTCCTCGCGATCAGCCTCCAGACGGTCGAGGCCAGCCTGACCCGGATCCCGCGGAGTCTCGACGAGGTCGCCCGCTCGCTCGGCGCCAGCCCCGGGCGGACGATGCGTCGGATCCACGTGCCGCTGATCCAGCGGGGGCTCCTCGCGGCGCTGCTCCTGGTCTTCGTCGACGTCATGAAGGAGATGCCCGCCACTCTCCTGCTCAGGCCGCTCAGCCTGGACACCCTGGCCATCGCGATCTGGCGGCGCACTGGTGAGTCCCTCTGGGAGGAGGCCGCCGTGCCGGCCCTGATGCTCGTCCTCGCGGGGCTCATCCCGGTGATGCTGCTCGTGCGCAGCAGCGCGCCGGGGCGCGACGTCCTCCCGGCCACCCTGCCGGGCCGAGACGCCGAGCGGTGAGTCTCCTCCGCCTCGAGCGGCTCACCAAGCGGTTCGACCGCCACGGGGCGGCGGTGGACGGGCTCTCGCTCGCGGTCGAGCCGGGCGAGATCCTGGCGCTTCTCGGGCCCTCGGGCTGCGGGAAGACCACCACGCTGCGCCTCATCGCGGGCTTCGAGCACCCCGACGAGGGCACGGTCGAGCTGCGCGGCCAGCTGGTCGCCGGCGCGGGGGTCGCGGTCCCACCCGAGGCGCGCGGCGTCGGCGTCGTGTTCCAGGACTACGCGCTGTTCCCGCATCTCTCGGTCGGCGACAACGTCGCGTTCGGCCTGGCCCGCCACGAGCGCACGGCCCGGACGCGGCGCGTGCGCGAGGTTCTCGACCTGGTCGGCCTCGGCGCCCTCGACCGGCGCTTCCCGCACGAGCTGTCCGGCGGCCAGCAGCAGCGCGTGGCGCTGGCCCGCGCGCTCGCGCCCGCGCCGGCGCTGATCCTGCTCGACGAGCCCTTCTCGAACCTCGACGCCGACCTGCGCGTCGCGATGCGCGAGGAGATCTCCAAGATCCTTCGGGCCGCGGGGACGACCGCGGTGTTCGTCACGCACGACCAGGAAGAGGCCTTCGCGCTGGCCGACCGGGTCGGCGTCCTGAACGCCGGGCGGCTCGAGCAGGTCGCCCCGCCCTACGAGCTCTACCACCGGCCCGGCACGCGGTTCGTCGCGGAGTTCGTGGGCGCGGCGGACTTCCTCCGGTCGATGGTGACGGAGGAGGGGATCGTGTCCGAGCTGGGAACGCTCGCCCGCCCACCGGGGCTCGCGCCGGGCCAGGCGGTCGACATCATGATCCGCCCCGACGACATCGATTTCATCCCGCACCCGGAGGGCGACGTCCTGGTGATGGGCCGCCAGTTCCTCGGCGCCGACCACCTCTATCGGCTGCGGCTGACCTCCGGGGCGCGCGTCCACTCGGTGCAGCCGTCGGCGACCCTCTATCCCGCGGGGACGCGGGTCCGCATCGTGGCGAACCTGCTCCACGTGGTGGCGTTCCCGCTCGCCGACGCGGGATAGCGCCGGCGCGAGCCGGCGGGCCCGGCGGTCGCCGGGGGGTCAGCCCGCCGGCGTCCGCGCCCGGCGCGGAGCCGGCGCCACCGCGCGCGCCAGCCGCCGGGTGAGCCGCCGCGCGCGGCGCTCCAGCGCCTCGACGAGATCCTGGCCGCCGTCCAGGGCCCAGGCCTCCGTGGCCGCGAGCGCCGCCCGCGTCGTGTCGAGCGCCGCCCCGAAATCGCGCGCGTGGTGCTCCTGGAGCTTCGCGAGATCCACCAGGAGGGGGAGGGGCGGGCGTTCCGCCCGGGCCACGGCGTCCGCCCACAGCGCCCGCGCGTCGGCGACACGCCCGGCGCGCCGCCAGAGCCACCCGAGCCGCCAGGCCACGCGCGCGGCGACCGCGGCGGGAAGCTCCGCCTCGAGGGCGGCCTCGTAGAACGACGCGCTCCGGGCGGGCTCGCGGCGCTCGAGCCAGCGCCCCGCGCCGACCCACTCCGCCGGGTCGTGCCGGGGATCGGGACCCTCGAGGAGCGCCGCCGCGCGCGCGTGGAGTTGGGCGAGCGCGACGAGATCCCAGCGGTTGTGGGCGAAGATGCGGGGCAGGGCGCCCGGGTCCCGCGTCCGCAGGTACCGGAAGTAGACCTGGGGCACGAGGGCCCCCGGCAGGTCGTCCCCGCGATCCAGCCCGAGGAGCGCGCCCTCCAGCGTCGTCAGGCGGCAGTCGGCGGCGCGGCCCCGCCAGAGGGCGCGCGCGACCGGATAGAGGTCGTGGTGCGCCAGATCCGGGCCCCACCAGCCCGCCCGGGCCAGGAGGTAGCGGGTCTCGAGGAGCGGCAGGTCGAAGGCGCGCCCGTTGAAGGTCACGAGTTGGCCGGCGGCGGCAACGGCCTCGCTCACCGCATGGAGGAGCGCGGGCTCCCCGTCCAGATCGCCCAGGAAGTACTGGCTGACGGTGAGCGTGTCACCCGTCCACGCGGCGAGCCCGACCAGGAACACGTACGTCCCCGTGCCGCCCGCGAGACCCGTCGTCTCCGTATCGAGATAGAGGGTGCCCGACGCCGCCTCGAGGGCCTCGGGCATCGGGACGCGCTCCACGTGGCGGAGCGCGATCCCGTGCGGCGTGGGGACCTGCTCCAGTGTCAGGGCCGGGACGGGCGGCGGCCGGCGCGCCGGCGGGGCCGTCGCCTCAAGGCGGCGGATCAGGGCGCGGAGGCGCGCGACCTCGACGTCACGATCGGCGAGGGGACCCACCCCGGGGCGCATGCCCGGGCGGCGCTACGACGCCAGACGGTCGAGGAGCGCGGCGGCCACGGGTTTCGCGCGGCGACCGACCTCGTTCACGGGCCCGACGCACGACGGGCACCCCGCCCGGCAGGCGCACGCGCGGAGCGTCTCACGGGCCCGGCCGAGGAGCGGGGCCATCAGCTCGAACAGGCGCTCCGTGAGCCCCACGCCGCCCGGCTGGTTGTCGTAGAGGTACACCGTCGGCTCGAACTCTTCCGCGGCCAGGAGCCGCGCGCGCGTTCGCTCGGTGGTGAGGACGCGCGGCCCCGCCGAGGCGTCCCGGGGCTCCGGCGGGGCGGCGTCCCCGAGCCAGGCACCGAGATCGCGCACGTCGCACATGAGGAAGAGGGGGGCCAGGTGATGGAGGAGGTAGGCGAGCCCGCGGAGGCCGTCGACGAGCGCGTCCCGGTCGGGCGAGATGGCGGCGAGCACCTCAGGCCGGATCGTGAGCCAGAGCCCCGCGGTCTGCATCTCCTGCTGGGGGAGCTCGACCTGTCCGGCGCCCACGTTCTCCATCGTGTCGAACTTGATCTTCTTGAAGCCCACCACTTGCTCGGCGACCAGGAGCTCGCCCTGCTCGACGCGTCCCGCGGCGGCGGGGCCGCTCGACGCCGTCTGGAACCGGTCGAGCGCCCAGACCCCCTTGGCCGTCACCGCGTCGGTGAAGTAGTCGACCTGGACGCGCTTGACGTAGGCCACCTTCTCCTCGTCCTCACGGAAGCGGAGCTCCTGGACCTCGAATTGCGTCCCCTCGACGAGATAGATCGCCTTCGGGTGCACCATCGCGAAGGCGCTCCGCCAGTCGACCTCGGCGACCACCTCCCGCTTCTTGGTGAGCCGGCGGACCGCATCGACGGGGTCGAGCGTCTGGTGCGTCGTGTCGATCACCACGAAGTTGTCGCTCGCGACCGTCCGGAGCGAGAGGTGATCCGCGGGATAGGTCTCGCTCGTCCAGTGGTAGCGGCCGCCGGCCCGGTGCAGCAGTCCCTCCTCTTCGAGGAGCCGCAGGAACCGCGTGACGTCCTCCGTCCCGAAGGGCTCGCCGTCGGCGAACGGCAGCTCGAACGCCGCGCACTTCAGGTGGCTCACCAGGACGTAGGGGTTGTCCGGATTGATGAGTCCGTGCTCGGGCGGCGCCCCGAAGAAGTAGTCGGGATGGGTCACGATGAACTGGTCGAGGGGCGCCGAGGACGCCACCAGCACGGCCGCCCCGAGCCCGGTCCGGCGCCCGGCCCGGCCCGCCTGCTGCCAGGTCGAGGCGACCGTGCCCGGATATCCGGCCAGCACGGCCACGTCGAGGCGTCCGATGTCGATCCCGAGCTCGAGGGCGTTCGTCGACACGACCCCCAGCACGTCGCCCGCCCGGAGGCCCCGCTCGACCTCGCGGCGCCGGTTGGGCAGGTACCCGCCGCGGTAGCCGCGAATCACGTCCGTGAAGGCCGGTGCCCGCTCGACTGCGGCCTTCAGATCGGTCAGCACGACCTCCTCGGCCAGCCGGCTCCCGGTGAAGACGATCGTCGGCACCCGCGCCCGGAGGAACGGCGTCGCGAGCCGACTCGCCTCCTTGAGGTACGGCCGGCGAATGCCGAGCTCGGCGTTGACGACGGGGGGGTTGTAGAAGACGATCACCTTCTCGCCCGCCGGCGCGCCGTTCTCCGCGACCAGCCCCACCGGCTGGCCGACGAGCCGCTCCGCCAGCTCCTGGGGATTCGCGATCGTCGCCGAGGTGCAGATGAACTGGGGCGCCGCGCCGTAGTGCCGGCAGATGCGCTGGAGCCGGCGAAGCACGTTCGCCAGGTGGCTGCCGAAGACCCCGCGGTAGATGTGGAGCTCGTCGATGATGACGTAGCGGAGATTCTGGAAGAGCGCGACCCACTTCGTGTGGTGTGGCAGGATCCCCGCGTGGAGCATGTCCGGGTTCGTCAGCACCACGTTGGCGCGGGCCCGGACGGCCCGCCGGGCGTCCTGGGGCGTGTCGCCGTCGTAGGTGTGGATCCGGAGCTCCGGCAAGGCCCGCGCCAGCTCTTCCAGCTCCGCGAGCTGGTCCTGCGCGAGCGCCTTCGTGGGGAAGAGGTAGAGGGCCCGCGCCGCGGGCTCGCCGAGGAGCGCCTGGAGAACCGGCAGGTTGTAGCAGAGGGTCTTGCCGGACGCGGTGGGCGTCACGACGACCGCGTGCCCCCCCTTGGCGAGAAGCCCGAGAGCGTCGGCCTGGTGCGTGTAGAGGGCCTCGACGCCCCGCGCCCGCAAGGCGTCGCCCACGCGGGGATCGACCGTGTCGGGAATCGGGACCGTGCGGGCCGGGCGGGCGGGAAAGCGGCGGAGCGCCGTCACGGCTCCACCGGCCTCTCCGACGAGGCGGTCGATCAGCTCGGCGAGGTCGACGCGCGGTTCCCCGGGCCCCGCCATCTCGCGTCATCTTAGGAGTCGCGCGCGCGCATTGTCAACGTTCGGGCCGCGCGGTTCAATGAGAGCGATCCCCATGCGCGCGCATGCCGGCCCTCGCGCCGTCGGCAGCCTGACACGCTTTGCGCCGCCACTCCTCTGGATGGCGCTCATCGCGCTCGGCTCGTCGAGCCTCCTGGCGGGCGACCGAACGGCCCAGTGGCTCCCGGCGCTGCTCGGCCGCCTCGCGCCCTGGGCGAGCCCCGCGACGCTCGCCGCGGCTCACTTCGGCCTGCGAAAGCTCGGTCACCTGGTCGAGTTCGGGATCCTCGCCGTCCTGTGGCGACGGGCTCTCGCCCCGTGGTCCCGCGCCGTGCCCGCCGCGCTCGTCCTCGCGAGCCTCTACGCGGGGATCGACGAGTGGCGCCAGGGGCTCACGCCGGACCGCGTGCCCGCCGCGACCGACGTGGCGATCGACACGCTCGGCGCGCTGCTCGGGCTGGCGGCCTGGGAGGGAGCGGGCCCCCTGGCGGCCGGGACGCTGCGGGCGGCGGCGTGGGGGCTATGGCTCGCGACGGGGCTCGGCCTCCTCCTGGTCTCGATCGACCTGGCCCTCGGCCGCCCGGCTGCGGCCTTCGCGGTCACGGCGCTCGGGCTCGGCCTGATCGCGAGCGCCCTCGCGCGCCTGGCCCGCTCCGCGCGGATTCGGGTATCATCGGGGCCGCGAGCGCCCGCACCGCCATGAGCGTCTACGTCGCGCGCCGGCTGGCCCAGGCCCTGATCGTGCTCCTCGGGATCTCGGTCGTCGTCTTCGTCATCCTCCACCTCACCGGGGACCCGACGGTCCTCATGCTCCCGCCGGACGTCACGGCCGAAGAGGTCGCGCGCTTCCGGCGCGCCATGGGATTCGACGACCCGCTCCCGGTCCAGTACTGGCGCTTCCTTCGGGGGGTCCTCCAGGGGGACTTCGGGAACTCCCTCCGTCACGACGAGCCGGCTCTCGGCCTGGTCTTCGAGCGGATGCCCGCTACCCTCGAGCTCACGGCGGTGGGGCTCGGCATCGCCCTGCTGCTGGCGATCCCGGCCGGGATCGTCTCCGCGCTCTTCCGCAACAGCGGGCTGGACTATGTCAGCACCGTGGTGGCCCTCACCGGCCAGGCGATGCCGACCTTCTGGCTCGGGATCATGCTGATCCTGGTCTTCGCGGTGGGGTTCCAGGTCCTGCCCTCCTCGGGCCGCGGCGGGCTCGCGAACCTGATCCTCCCCGCGGTCACCGTCGGGCTCTTCACGGCGGCGCGGACCATGCGACTCACGCGGTCGGCCCTCCTCGAGGTCCTGGGCCAGGACTACGTCCGCACGGCGCGCGCCAAGGGCGTCGCCGAGCGCGGCGTGGTGTGGAAGCACGCCCTCCGGAACGCCTCCATCCCGATCATCACCATCGTGGGCCTCGAGCTCGGCACGCTCCTCGGCGGCGCGGTGATCACCGAGACGATCTTCGCCTGGCCCGGCGTGGGGCGACTGTCGGTCCAGGCCATCTACAACCGCGATTACCCGCTGGTTCAGGCCTCGGTGTTCGTGCTGGCCTCGACCTTCGTCCTCGTCAACCTTGCCGTGGACCTCGTCTACACTTATCTCGACCCGCGCATCCGCCTCGGCTGAAGCCATGACCGCATCACCGCCCAGTCCCGCAGCCGCCGGCTGACGTTCCGATGGCCGACGCGCACGTCGACGCGCTCACGCTTCCGAGGACGCGGGAGCTCGGCCAAAGCGAGGCGTGGGCGTTCCTCCGGCGGCTGATCCGGCGTCGCACCGCGCTCGTCGGCCTGGTCGTCGTCGCCGCCGTCGTCCTCGCCGCCCTCCTGGCGCCCGTCCTCACGCCCTTCGATCCATTGGTCCAGGACATCAGCCAGCGGCTCAAGCCGCCGGGATCGGTGAGCCCCGAGGGTCGCCTCCACTGGCTCGGCACCGATCATCTCGGCCGGGACATCCTGGGGCGGATCCTCTCCGGGAGCCGGATCGCGCTCGTCGTCGGACTGTCGGCGGTCGCCATCGCCGGAACCCTCGGGCTCGTCGTCGGGGTCGTGAGCGGGTACTTCGGCGGGTGGGTCGACGATCTGTTCATGCGACTGGCCGACATCCAGCTGGCCTTCCCGTTCATCCTGCTCGCGCTCGCGGTGATCGGGGTCCTCGGTCCGAGCCTGCGCAACATCATCGTCGTCGTCGGCGTCTCGGGCTGGGTGGTCTACGCGCGGATCGTCCGCGGGGAGGTGCTCTCGCTCCGGGAGCGCGAGTTCGTCCAGGCCGCGCGGGCGATGGGCAGCCCCCCGGCCCGTGTCATCGTGCGCCATCTGGTGCCGAACGCCTTCGCGCCGTGGCTGGTCATCGCGACGCTCGACATGGCGCGGGTGATCATCGTGGAGTCCGCCCTGTCCTTCCTGGGCCTCGGGATCCCGCCCCCGACCCCGACCTGGGGGGGCATGCTCGCCGACGGCCGCGTCTACATGTCGACCGCCTGGTGGCTCGCGACCTTCCCGGGGCTCGCGATCCTCGTGACGGTGCTCGGGATCAACCTCCTCGGTGACGGTCTCCGGGATACCCTCGACCCGCGGCTCAAGGTCTAGCCGCCACGCAGAAAGGAGCCCTAGCGATGCGACGCACGCTCTTCCTCCTCGCCCTTGGCGCCCTCGTCCTGGTTGGGCCGGTGCTCGCCGCCGCGCAGCCGGCCGGCCGGGTGGTGATCGCGCAGGGCGTCGACCCCACGACGCTCGACCCGCAGAACCACGAGGAGACGCCGGCCTACAACGTCCTCCTGAACCTCTACGACACCCTGCTCTTCCGGGACAAGGACCTGAAGATCATCCCCTGGATCGCCGAGTCCTGGCGGGTCGTGAACCCCACCACGTGGGAGTTCAAGATCCGGAAGGGCGTCAAGTTCCACAACGGCGAGGAGCTCGACGCCGAGGCGGTGAAGTTCAGCCTCGAGCGCCTCATCAACCCTGACCTGAAGATGCGCCAGGCCCCGAACTTCACCCTGATCGACAAGATCGAGGCCCCCGACAAGCAGACGGTCCGCGTGATCACCAAGAAGCCCTTCCCGACCCTCGAGAACCAGCTCGCCCTCCGGGGCGCCATCGTGCCGCCCAAGTACTTCAAGGAGAAGGACGGCGCCTTCCTGGCTCGCAATCCCGTCGGGTCGGGGCCCTTCAAGTTCGTCCGGTGGGCCAAGGACGAGGCCATCACGATGGAGGCCAACGAGTCGTGGTGGGGCGGGGCGCCGAAGGTCAAGACGCTCGTCTTCCGGCCGATCCCCGAGCACACCACGCGGGTCGCCGCGCTCCAGGCCGGCGAGGTGGACATCGTCACCAACGTGCCGCCTCACCTCGTGAAGCAGGTCGAGGCCGACGCCAAGCTCTACGTCTCCAAGGCCCCGAGCGTCCGCACGATCTTCCTCTGGATCTACACGCACAAGTACGACAAGGACCACAAGCTCGTTGGCCCGTATGACGGTCCGACCAAGGACAAGCGGGTGCGGCAGGCCCTCAACTACGCCGTCAATGTCGACGAGGTGATCAAGAACGTGCTGGAGGGCAACGGGATCCGGATCGCGACCGTGCTCTCCAGCAAGCACTTCGGGTTCGACCCCACCATCCAGCCCATCAAGCAGGACGTGGCCAAGGCCAAGCAGCTCCTGACCGAGGCAGGCTACCCGAACGGGATCGACCTCGTCCTGAACTCACCCGACGGGCGGTACCTGAAGGACAAGGAGGTGTCCGAGGCGATCGGCGGGCAGCTCACGAAGGCGGGAATCCGGACGACGGTCAAGACGCACGAGTGGGGCACGTACCTGAACCAGATGACGTACGTGCACGGCGCCGGTCCGATGAACCTCATCGGCTGGGGCAACACGACGTGGGACGCGGATGGGACGCTCACCCCGCTCTTCCGCACCGGCAAGATCTTCACCAACTATCACAACGAGCAGTTCGACAGCCTGCATCGATGAGGCCGCGACGACGGTCGACCCCAAAGCGCGGCTCGCCCTCTACTCGAAGGCGCTCAACATCTGGGTGGACGACGGCGCCGCGATCCCCCTCTACCAGCAGATGGACATCTACGGAGTCGCCAAGCGGGTGAAGTTCCAGGCCCTGTCGTCCGAGCAGCTCGTGGGCGCCTGGATCTGCCTGGCGGATCAGAAGTGCTAGGCGGAACGCCCCGGCAGGACTGAGACCGCGCGCCCGCACCACCGTCCGGGGCCGGGGCGAGACGCTCCGGCTCCGGGCGGCCCGGCCGCGACCGCCTCGGGCTCAGGCCCCCCGCTCGAGGCGGACGACCACCTCGATGTGCGGCGTGTGCGGGAACATGTCGACCGGCTGGACCGCCGTCAGCCGGTAGCCGGCGGCGCAGAGGGTCCCGAGGTCCCGGGCGAGCGTCGCCGGGTTGCACGAGACGTAGACGATCCGCCGGGCGGTCAGCTGGGCGAGGCTCCGGAGCGCCTTCGGATGGAACCCGGCGCGCGGCGGGTCCGCCACCACCACGTCGGCGCGCACGCCGCGCGCCAGCAGGTCGGGCAGCACGTGGCGCACCTCGCCGGGGAGAAACGTGCAGTTCGTGATCCCGTTCTCGCGCGCGTTCCGCACGGCGTCCTCGATCGCGGCCGGCACGAGCTCGATGCCGTAGACCGCCCGCGCCTGGCGCGCGAGGAGGAGGCTGATCGCGCCGGTGCCCGCGTAGAGGTCGAGCACGGTCTCCTGCCCGGTCAGGCCGGCGTAGTCTCCCACGATCCCGAACAGGCGCTCGGCCTGCCGGGTGTTCGTCTGGAAGAACGAGTTCGCCGAGATCGAGAACGTCAGGTCCCCGAGGCGCTCCCGGATGGTCTCGTTGCCGGCGACCGGGTGCTCCTCGACGCCCACCGCGACCGCGGCCTTCTTCGGGTTCACGTTGAGGACGACCGACGTGACGTGGGGGCACCGCGTCCGGAGGCGGTCGGCGAGGGCCTGCGCCGTCGGCACGTCCGGCGAGGCCGTCACCAGGTTCACCATCCCCTCGCCCGTCTGCCGGCCCTCGCGGAGCATCAGGAAGCGCAGCAGCCCTTCCTCGGTCTCCTGCCGGTAGACGCTCCAGCCGCGCTCGCGCACGAAGGCGCGCACCTCCGCCAGGACCGCGTTCATACCGTCCGACTGGAGGAGGCAGCGCTCGACGTCGAGGATCGCGTCGTAGCGCGCGGCTTCGTGGAGCCCCACCACGGGCTGGCCGTCGACCTCGGCGAACGTGAACTCCATCTTGTTCCGGTAGCCGTAGATCTCGGGCGCCCCGATGATCGGGGACATCGGGACCTCGCCGAGCCCCCCGAGCCGGGCCAGGCACTCGACGACCTGACGCTGCTTGAACTCGAGCTGGGCCTCGTAGCGGACGTGCTGGAGCCGGCAGCCGCCGCACCGCCCGAAGTACGGGCACGGGGGGTCGGTGCGCAGGGGTGAGGGCCGCTCGAGGCGCTCGATCGCGCCCCGGGCGAACCGCGGCCGCACCTCACGGAGCCGGACGTCGGCGCGGTCGCCCGGCACGCCGCCGGGCACGAACACGACATAGCCGCCGGCCCGCGCGACACCCTCGCCCCCGAACGCCAGGTCGGTCACGTCCACGGTCACGAGATCACCGCGCCGCGCCGAGGCCATGTCGCCCTGCATGCTACGGCAGGCCCAAACCCGCGTCAACGCTCGGGCGCCTCCGAAGCAAGGTCCGTGCTACGATAACGAGTCAAGCCCTCGATGGCATGAGCGCCCAACGGGTCACAATGGTCTCACCGGGTCGCGCACGTTACGCGCTCGGGGTGCTGTTCACGATCAACTTGTTCAACTACATAGACCGCCAAGTCATCTCGGGAGTCCTCCCGCTCGTCCAGCAGGACCTCCAGCTCTCGGACACGGCCCTTGGCTCGCTGGCGTCCGCGTTCATGGTCCTCTACCTCCTGGGCTCGATCCCGCTGGGCGTGCTCGGCGACCGCGTGGCGCGCCACCGTCTCATCGCCCTCGGCGTCGGCATGTGGGGCGCGGCGACCTTCCTCTCGGGGCTGGCCCGCTCCTACGGGCAACTCTTCGTCACCCGCGCCCTCGTGGGGATCGGGGAGGCGTCCTACGGGCCCACCGCCACCGCGATGGTCTCGGACCTCTTCCCGCGGGAGCGCCGGGGCTTCGTCAACGGGCTCTTCAACGCCGCGATCCCGCTCGGGGGCGCGATCGGGGTGATCGCGGGGGGGCTGGTCGGGTCCCGGTACGGCTGGCGCGCCGCGTTCCTCCTCGTGGGCGTGCCGAGCCTCGCGCTCACCGTCCTGGCGTGGCGTCTCGGGGACCCGCCGCGAGGCGGGCAGGACCGTCTGCCCGCGGAGACGGCGCCCGGCCCGCGGGGCGGGCTCTTCGAGGGCGTCCTGGGCCTGTTCCGCACGCCGACGTTCGTCATGGTGTGCGTGGTCGGCATGCTCGTGGCCTTCGCGATCGGCGCCTTCAACCACTGGCTCCCGCTCTATCTGCACCGGGTCAAGCGCTTCTCCGTGCCCGAGGCGAGCTTCTGGTTCGGCGTCCTGTCGGCAACCGGCGGCCTCATCGGCGTGGTGACCGGCGGGTACGTCGGGGATCTCCTGGCGCGCCGAACCCCCGCCGGGCATCTCCTGACGATCGCGGGGGGCTTCCTCCTCGCGGCGCCGGCCGCAATCGTGATGATGCTCGCCCAAGACCGCGCGGTC
This sequence comes from uncultured Candidatus Rokubacteria bacterium, assembly GCA_963812945.1. Taxonomy (GTDB): domain Bacteria; phylum Methylomirabilota; class Methylomirabilia; order Rokubacteriales; family DASRDR01; genus DASRDR01. The sequence continues at coordinate 231,919 of CAWEXD010000010.1, forward strand.
TTCCTGCCGGCGCTCTTCTTCGCGGTGGCCTTTCTCGTCCTCTACATCGGCAGCATCAACGCGGTGATCCATAACGTCGTGCACCCCGCTCTCCGCGCGACGGCCGTCGCCATCTTCGTCTTCATCATCAATCTGGGCGGGGCGGCGCTGTCACCGGCCGTGGTCGGGCTCGTCTCCGACCGGCGCCAGTCCCTGCAGGCCGCGATGCTCATGCTGCCCGTCCTGGTTTTCTTCGCTGGCCTGATCGCACTCGCCGCCGCCACCGTCGTCGGCGCTGACATGCGGCGGCTCGGACTGGGCCTGGCCCCAGGCGAGGGGGTGTCCCGTGGCTGAGCCGGTCCGTGTCGGCGAGCTGCTCGGCAGCCTCCCGGGCCTCCACGACCGGCTCGCTGAGGCACGGCTCGTCGCGAGCTGGCCGGTGATTGCCGGCGTGGCGGGCTCGCGCTCGCGGGCCGAGGCGGTCGACCAGGGCGTGCTCCAGGTAGCCGTCGACAGCTCAGGCTGGCTTCACCGGCTTACCCTGGAAGAGCCCCGGCTGACCGCTCGCTGCCGTGAGATCGCAGCGATTCGCGGAATCCGGTTCCGGCTGGCCCCGCTCCCCGACCCCGGGGTGAGCGAAGGAGAGGTGTCTTCATGAGGTTGACGCGGTGCGCCGTCGCAACCGGGCTCGTGACGCTCATGTTCCTGGGGTGCGCCGCCGCGCCCAATCCCGCGGGCACGGCCCCGGAAGCCGCCGCGCCCGCCCAGCGCGGCCGCCCGGCGTCGGTCGAGCGGCCGGCGGACCCGGTGATCTACCTGCACGTGGTCCGCGCCCACTACCACGCGGAGGCGGCCGAGTGGGCGGAGGCGGTGGCGGAGCTCCGGAAGGCGCTCGACCGCGATCCCCGAGTCGCCGCCCTCTGGCACCAGCTCGCCCGCTGGCTCATCCGCCAGGGCGCCCACGCCGATGCGGTCGCCGCGGCCAAGCAGGCGCTCGCCCTCGATCCCGGCCGCGGCCCGGCCTATCTCGCGCTCGCGGAGGCGTATCACGCCCAGAAGAACGAGGCGGAGGCGACCGCGGCGCTCGAGCAGGCGATCCGGCTGAACCCGCAGGCCCCGGACGCGTACGAGATCATGGCGCGCTACGCGGCCGAGCGCAAAGACAACGCGAAGGCGGCCGCCGCGCTCGAACGGCTGCTCCAGGTCCAGCCGCAACACGCCCGCGGGCACTTCCTGCTCGGCCGCCTGGCCGTCGAGCGGGAGGCGTGGGACGACGCCGTGCGCCACCTGCGCCGGGCGGTGGAGCTCGATCCGGACCAGGACAGCGCGTGGGCCGCCCTCGCCTTCGTCTACGAGCAGCAGAAGAAGCCGGAGGACGCTCTCCGCGCCTACCGGGACGCGATCGACGCGAACCCGGAGAACCCGGTGCTGCGCGACCGGCTGGGCGAGCTCCTCGTGCGACTCGGCAACCTGCCCGGCGCGGGCGAGGCGTTCCAGGCGCTCGCCGACCAGGTGCCGAACGACCCCCGGGTGTGGATGAAGCTCGGGGCCGTGCTCTACGAGCAGAAGTCCTACGACCGCGCGATCGAGGCCTTTCGGCGCGCCATCCTCCTCGAGCCCCAGAACCTGCGCGCCCGGTTCTATCTCGCCTCGTCCTACCTGGACGCCGGCCGGGAGGGAGAGGCGCTCGAAGCGCTCAACGAGGTCCTCCGCTCCGATCCGAAGAACGTCGATGCCCGGCTCCAGCTCGGCTTTCTCCACAGCCGGGCGAAGCGCTACGACGACGCCGTTCGCGTGCTGACCGAGGCGGCTAACCTCGACCCGCGGCGCCCCGAGATCTTCCTCTACCTCGGCATGGCTCAGTACCGGACCACCCGGTACGACCGCGCGGTGCGAGCGTACGAGGAGGGCCTCGCCCTCGACGACAAGCACAAGGACCTGCGCTTCCAGCTCGGGGTCGCCTACGAGAAGCAGGGCCGGTTCGACCAGGCCGTCGCCGAGTTCCGGCGCGTCATCGCGCTCGATCCGAAGCACGCCGAGTCGTACAACTACGTCGGCTACATGTATGCGGAAAAGGGCATCCGTCTCGACGAGGCGGAGCGGCTGATCCGGAAGGCCCTCGAGCTCGAGCCCGAGAACGGCTACTACATCGACAGCCTCGGCTGGGCGTTCTACCAGCAGGGCCGCTACACCGATGCCGTGCGCGAGCTTCGGCGCGCCGTGGAGCTCACGCGGGGCAAGGAAGACCCGGTGATCTACGATCACCTCGGCGACGCGTACCTCCAGGCGGGCGACGAGCCGGCCGCCCTCTCCGCCTGGGAGAAGTCGCTCGAGCTCGATCCCGCCAACGACGGCGTCCGCCAGAAGGTCCAGCGGGCCCGCCAGCGCCTGGAAGGCCGGAAGTAGTGCCGGGGCCGGCAGGGGACGGCGCGCGGCGAGCCGCGCTGGCCGGCCTGCTGGTTCTCGGTCTCGCCCGGTGCGCCGCCACGCCGCCGACCCCGCCGGTGGCGGTCACGATCCCGCCGGGCCAGGCCATCCCGCTCGCCCAGCGGTGGGCCGCGGAGTGGGAGGCCTTCGAGGGGCTCCGGGCTGCCGTGGATCTCCGGGTCCGGAATCGCCGCGGGAGTGAGCGCGCGGCCGCGGTCCTCCTCGTGGCACCGACGGCGCTCCGCGTGGAGATCGCCACGCCGTTCGGCCTGCCGGCCGTGGTGGCAACGGCCGGGGCCGACGACATCACGATCTTCCACGTGCTGGAGCGCCGGGTCGAGACCGCCCGGCCCTCACCCGAAGCCGTCGGGCGCTGGCTCGGGGTCCCGCTGGCGCCCCAGACCCTGATCCGGCTCCTGGTCGGCAACGTGCCGCCCCCGTCCGATCCCGGGACGATCACGACGGACAGCGCGCCGACCTCGCACCTGACCTGGACCGAGAACGGGGTCCGGTATCGCGTCTGGGTGACCGCGGACGGGCGACCCGCGCGCCTCTTGCTCGCCGCGGCCGGTGGAGATTGGCTCACCGCCGACTTCGAGTGGAGCGTGGGAGGCGGGCTGGTCGCCCTTCGCGTGGAGGCGCCCGAGCGAGGGACCGAGCTCCAGGTCCGGTATCTCTCCGCGGAACGCGCCCAGAATCCCCCGGAGGCCTTTCGCCTGACCATTCCACCGGACGTTCCCGTTCAGCGGCTCGATTGACAGGAACTGTGCGTCGTGTTAGCGTTTTCCGCGTTCTCCGGTAGGCAGGGCGGGCAGGTGGAGGTCCGGGCGCGGGCCAAGGTCAACCTGGGGCTGGAGGTGCTCGGGCGGCGGGCCGATGGCTACCACGAGCTCCGCTCCGTCATGTGGGCGATCGCGTTGGCAGATCGCGTGACCCTCGAGGCGCGTGGGGTCGGCATCGCGCTCGAGTGTGCGGCGCTCGACGTCCCGCGGACCTCGGAGAATCTGGCCTGGCGAGCCGCCGAGCTCGTGCGCCGCGAGACCGGCGGGGACGCCGGGCTCCGGATCCGGATCCACAAGCGAATCCCGGTTGCCGCGGGTCTCGGAGGAGGCTCGGCGGACGCGGCGGCTGTCCTCGCAGGGCTCGGGCGCCTCGGGGACCGGGCGCTCGGCGCGCGCCGGCAGGGGGCCCTGGCAGTGGCGCTCGGGATGGACGTGCCCTTCTTTCTCGGCCGGAGCCCGGCGCTCGCGCGCGGGCGCGGCGAGAGGCTTCGGCCCGTCCCGGCGAGCGGGGACCTGTCGCTCGTGCTCGTGAACCCGGGGTTCCCGCTGGGCACGCGGGAGGTGTACGCGCGGGTCGAGCCGGCCGACTACGGTGACGGGCGGCGTGTGGCCACGCTGGTGACCGCGCTCCGGCGTGGGGCCGCGGCGGTCGCGGCCACCGTCACGAACGGGCTCGAGCGCGCGGCCGGACGCCTCTGGCCGGGCCTGGGCGAGGTGAAGGCGGCGCTCGTGGAAGCCGGGTGCCTCGCGGCGCTGATGTCGGGCAGCGGCCCGACGGTGGTCGGGATCGCCCCCTCGCACCGGGCGGCGCTCCGGATCCGGGACCGGCTGGGAAGACGGCCGTGGCGGATCTGGGTGACTCGCACGGTCACGGGCCCGGTCCTGACGATCCGGGACGCGCCGGCCGCAGGGAGCCCACCCGGCCGGCGGCGGCGGGCCGAGACGACCTGGGGCGTGGCCAAGTGGTAAGGCACGGGACTTTGGATCCCGTATTCGGAGGTTCGAATCCTCCCGCCCCAACCATTCGCGAACCGCGCCAACCGCGGACAACGCGCGGGCCCGGCGACACGGGCGCCGCGGAGGAGCAGCCGGAGCCATGCCGTACGAGCTGAAGCTCTTCTCGGGGAACGCGCACCGGGCTCTGGCCGAGGAGATCGCCGCCTCTCTGGGCATCCCGATCGGTCAAGCGGAGGTCTCCCGGTTCTCGGACGGCGAGATCTTCGTCCAGATCGACGAGAACGTCCGGGGCGCGGATATCTTCATCGTCCAGCCCACGTGCCCCCCGGTGAACGACAGCCTGATGGAGCTCCTGATCATGCTGGATGCGTTCAAGCGCGCCTCCGCGCAGCGCATCACCGCGGTCGTGCCCTACTACGGCTACGCCCGCCAGGACCGCAAGGTGCAGTCGCGGATGCCGATCTCGGCCAAGCTCGTGGCCGATCTCATCACGGCGGCCGGCGCGAACCGGCTGCTCGCCCTCGACCTCCACGCCGGGCAGATCCAGGGCTTCTTCAACATTCCCGTCGACCACCTCTTCGCCGCGCCGGTGATGATCGACTACGTCGCCAAGCTCGGCCTGTCCGACCCGGTCGTCGTCTCGCCCGATGCCGGCGGGGTCGAGCGGGCCCGGGCGATCGCCAAGCGGCTCCATGCGGGGCTGGCCATCATCGACAAGCGGCGCGACGGCCCGAACGTCGCCGTCTTCATGTACCTGATCGGTGACGTCAAGGGCAAGGACGCGGTCATCATCGACGACATGATCGACACGGCAGGCACGCTCGTGCAGGCCGCGGACGCCCTCAAGCGGGAGGGCGCCCGGCGCATCCTCGCCTGCGGCGTGCACCCCGTGCTCTCCGGCCCGGCGATGGCTCGGCTCGAGGGCGCGCCGCTCGAAGAAGTCATCGTCACCAACTCGATCCCGCTCGGGAAAGACAAGCTGCTTCCCAAGATCACGGTTCTCTCGGTGGCGCCCCTCCTCGCGGAGGCGATCCGGCGAATCCACGACGAGGAATCGGTGTCCACCCTGTTCGTGTAGGCGCGGCCGCGCCAAGGGAGACGTTGCCATGAACATCCGCGAGTTGTCCGCCGAGCCCCGCGACGCCATCGGCAAGGGGGCCGTGGGGCGCCTGCGCCGCCGCGGCCTCGTCCCCGCCATCCTCTACGGCGCCGGCGGCACTCCGCTCCCGCTGGCCGTGGCCCCGGCGGAGGTGCAGCGCGCCCTCCATGCCCACGCGGCGGGCGGGATCCTGGTGGGCCTGCGCCTGCCGGGCGAGACCGAGCCCCGGCCGGCCGTGGTCCGGGACCTCCAGTTCGATCCGGTCCGCGACTCCCTGATCCACATCGACTTCCAGGCAGTCCGGATGGACGAGGAGATCACGGTGGAGGTGCCCGTCCACGTCGTCGGCGAGGCCGCGGGCGTCAAGGAGCAGAGCGGCGTCCTCGCGATCCTCATGCGCACCGTCGAGGTCTCGGTCCTCCCCTCGCAGATCCCGGAGCGGCTCGACGTCGACGTCTCGGCCCTCCGCATCCACGACGTCGCCACCGTCGCCAATCTCCAGCTGCCGGCAGGGGTCCGCGTGACGACCCCGAGCGGGCAGCCGCTCGTCACCGTGGCGCCGCCGATGGCCGAGGAGGTGGTGGCCGCCGCCGCCGCGCCGGCCGCGGAGCCGGAGGTCGTCACCGAGCGCAAGCCCAAGGAGGGGGAAGAGGAGGAGCCTGCCAAGGGCAAGGAGGAGAGCAAGGCCAAGAAGTAAGGCCGAGCCGGTCCTTCCTGCGCGAGGCGCCTGCCGATGGCCGCGGAGGGGACTGCGCCGCCACGGGTCCCACGGGTGATCGTGGGCCTGGGAAACCCGGGCCCGGAGTACCACGAGACTCGTCACAACCTGGGCCACCGGGTCATCGAGCATCTGGCCGAGCGGCTGGACGCCCGGTTTCGTCTCCGCGGGCCGGCGCACGTGGCCGAGACCGTCTGGGATGGGGCACCGCTCCACCTGGCGAAGCTCGTGAGCTTCATGAACATCAGCGGACCCCCGCTCGCCCGGCTCCTACGGTTGCTCGACGCGGATCCGAGCCAGCTGGTCGTGGTGTACGACGACCTGGACCTGCCGTTCGGGACGGTCCGGACGCGCCAGCGGGGGCGACATGGGGGTCACCACGGCATGGAGTCGATTCTCGTGACCCTCGGCACGCAGGAGGTGCGGCGGGTCAAGCTGGGGGTGGGGCGCCCCGGCACCCGCGACGAGATCGTCGACTGGGTGCTCACGCCGTTCTCCGCCGAGGAGCAGGCGGCGCTCCCCGCCGTGGTCGAGCGCGCCGCCGACGCGGCCCTGGCGCTGGCCCGGGGGCCGGGCGCATGAGGGGCGAGGGGGTCCCGCGCGTGGACACCGCGGGGGGCCCGTGGTATAAACTATGCGTTTACCCAGGCGGTTTCGGGAAGGGGGGACGGGTAGGTGACGACGGTCATCGTGGAGCCCGACGAGTCCTTCGAGAGCGCGGTCAAGCGCTTCAAGAAGCAGTGCGAGAAGGCCGGGCTCCTCTCCGAGCTGAAGAAGCGCCAGCACTACGAGAAACCAAGCGTCCGGCGGAAGCGGAAAGCGCTGGTGGCGCGCAAGAAAGCCCAGCGGCGGGAGCGGTACACGGACTAGCGGCCCGGCGGGTCGGGTCGAGATGGAGTTGATCCGCGACGACCTTCTAGGCTGGAACACCTTCCGCGACCTGCTCGCCCGATTCGCGGCGACACCGTCGGGGCGGGACCACGCCCACGCTCTCCAACCCGGTCATGAGCTTCTCCCCGTCCAGGGGGCGCTCCAGGAGACGGCAGCGGCGCGCCGCGCCCTGACGGCCGAGGGCCCGCCGCCGTGGGGTGACGCGGGAGACGCCCGGCCGATCCTGGCCGAGGCGGCGCCGGCCGGAGCCACGCTGGACGGGATCGCGCTGGTCGCGCTCGGGCGCACGCTCGACGCAGCGGCCCGGCTCCGCGCCTACGGCCAGCGCATCGCCGGCGTCGCGCCCACGCTCGCCGCGGTCTGGACCGCCCTGCCGGACTGCCCGGAGCTCGCGTGGGCTCTCCGCGAGGCGCTCGATCCCGACGGCCGGCTGACGGACCGCGCGAGCCCCCGACTCCGCGCTCTGCGTCGGCAGATCACGACGCTCAGAGCGGATCTCCAGGCCCGCGTCGAGCGGCTCCTCGATCACCCCACCGTCGCCCCCGCGCTCCAGGAGCGCTACGTCACCGTACGGAACGGCCGCTACGTGGTGCCCGTCCGGGACGACGCCCGGCGCGCCGTGCGGGGCATCATCCACGACCGCTCGCAGAGCGGGGCGACGGTCTTCGTCGAGCCCGAGGAGACGATCCCGCTCAACAACGAGCTGACCCGTCTCTGCCTCGAGGAGCGCGACGAGGAGCTGCGCGTGCTCGCCGAGCTGACCGACGCCGTGCGATTGGCCCTCCCGGCCCTGACGCAGCTCGTCGAGGGCCTTGGCGCGCTCGACCTCGTCTTCGCCCGCGCGGGCCTGGCCGAGCGCCTCGGCGCCGCCCTGCCCGAGGTCGCGGTCGGCGGCGATCTGGATCTTCCCCAGGCCCGGCATCCGCTCCTCGTCGCCCAGCGATGGGGGATCTCGCCGGGGGTGGGCGAGGTCGTTCCCGTGGATCTCCGGGTCCCCGCCGACCGGCCGGGCCTCGTCCTGAGCGGCCCCAATGCCGGCGGCAAGACCGTCGCGCTCGAGACGTGCGGCCTCCTGGTGCTCATGGCGCACGCGGGGTGCCACGTCCCCGCCGCGCCCGGCAGCCGCATCCCGCTCTCGAGCCAGGTTCTGGCGGTGATCGGCGACGAGCAGAGTCTCGCCCAGGACCTCTCGACGTTTTCCTCGTTCGTCCGCCAGGTCCGGGACATCCTCGCGATCGCCGGCCCCGGGTCGCTGGTCCTGCTCGATGAGCTCGGGGCGGGAACCGACCCCGTCGAGGGCGCGGCGCTCGGCGCGGCCTTGCTCGAGGCGCTCCTCGACCGGGGCGCGCGCGTGGTCGTCACGACCCACCTCGAGCCCATCAAGGTGTTCGCCCAGGTCGAGCCCCGCCTCCAGAATGCGACGGTCGCCTTCGACGCCGAGCGGCTGGAGCCGACGTTCCGGCTCGAGTACGGGCATCCGGGCCCGAGCCACGCGCTCACCATCGGGGAGCGGTTCGGCCTGCCGGCCGCGGTGATCGCACGCGCCCGCACGCACGTCGGCGAGCAGGGGCGCCGGCTCGAGACGCTCCTCGCCGCCCTCGAGGCGCGCACCCGGGAGGCCGAGGCGCGGAGCGCTCTCGCCGCCCGGCGCGAGACGGAGGCGCGGGACGCGCTGGCGGACATCCGGCGGACGACCGAGAGCGCGCAGGCGGAGGCGCTCCGCCTCCGGCGCGCGGCGGAGGCCGACGCGCAGGCCCTCCTGGCCGAGGCCCGCCGGCAGGTCGGCCGGGAGCTCGATCGCCTGAAGGCCGACGAGACGAACCGCCGCCGCGAAGCCCAGGACGCGTATCGGCGTCTCCGCGCCGCCGAGGCGGCGCTCCAGCCGGCGCGGGCGGCGGCGGACACGCCCGTCCGTCCCGGCGAGGTCCAGCTCCGCGGCCTCGGCGTGCGGGGCCGGGTCGTGGGGGAGGCCGACGGACTCGTGACCGTGCAGGCGGGCCGCCTCACGGTGCGGGTCGCGCGGAGCGAGATCGGGCCGGCCGCCGGCGGCGCGGCCCCGACACCCGGCGGCACCGTGTCCGTGCCGACCCGCGAGGACGTGCCGCAGGAGCTCCATCTCCTCGGGCTCACCTCGGACGAGGCGCGCGTGGCGGTCGAGCGGTTCCTCGACGACGCGGCTCTCGCCGGGCACCGCGAGGTCCGGCTGGTGCATGGCAAGGGCACGGGCGCGCTCCGGCGCGCGGTCGAGGGGTGTCTCCGCGGGCATCCCCTGGTCGGCGGCTTCCGTCTCGCCGAGCCCGCCGCCGGCGGGGCCGGGGCCACCGTGGTGGCGCTGGAGGGCGCGGACGCCCCCGACGGGCTCGCGCGACGGCGCGGGGTCGGAAGCCTCCGAGGCCGGAGGGCGACCCGATGAGAGTGCCCCCCGAGGTGCTCGACGAGATCCGCGCGCGCGTCGATCTCGTCGACCTCGTGGGGGCGGTCGTGCCCTTGAAGCGCGCGGGCGAGCGGTGGAAGGGCCTCTGCCCTTTCCATCAGGAGAAGACGCCCTCCTTCACGGTTCACCCGAAGCTCCACCTGTTCCACTGCTTCGGCTGCCACGCGGGGGGCGACGCCTTCGAGTTCCTCCGGCGGCACGATCGCCTCGACTTCCCCGAGGCCGTGCGCCTCCTGGCCGACCGGGCGGGCGTCCCCTTGCCGGGCCGCGAGTCCACGCCGGAGGCCAGCGCCCGCGACGGGCTCCTCACGCTCATGGAGTGGGCCGCGCGCCGCTTCGAAAGCTGGCTCTGGGATGGCCCGGACGCGGAGCGCGCCCGCGCGTACCTCGACGGCCGCGGCCTCGGCAAGGAGACCGCGCGGGCCTTCCGCCTCGGCTGGGCGCCCGAGGGCTGGGACCATCTGCTCGGCGCGGCCCGCCGGGACGGCCATGCGGTCGAGGCGCTCCTCGGCGCGGGGCTGGTCCTCCCGCGCCAGAACGCCTCCGGCCACTACGACCGCTTCCGCGGCCGGCTCATCTTCCCGATCGCGGACACGCAGGGGCGCGTGATCGCCTTCGGCGGCCGCGCGCTCGCCGGCGAGGAGCCAAAGTACCTGAACTCCCCCGAGACGCCGCTCTACCAGAAGGGGCAGACGCTCTACGGCCTCCACCGCGCGCGCGAGCGGATGACCGAGACCCGGCGCGCCCTCCTAGTCGAGGGCTACGTCGACTGCGTCATGGCGCACCAGCACGGGGTCGACGAGGCCGTCGCCGTCCTCGGCACCGCGCTCACCCCGCCCCAGCTCGCGCTCCTCCGGCGCTACGCCGACGAGGCCATCCTCTTCTTCGACGCCGACCGGGCCGGACAGGAAGCGGCGCGCCGGGCGGAGGACCTGCTGGAGCAGTCGACGGCCCCCATGCGGTGGGCGGAGACGCGGCGGGCGAACGATCTCCCGCGCGCCGGCCTGCGGCTCAAGGTCGCGACCCTGCCGGCGGGTCACGATCCGGACAGCTTCCTCCGCGCCGAGGGCCGCGAGGCCTTCGAGGCCTGCTGCCGGGCGGCGCGGTCGCTCCTCCTCTTCGCGCTCGACCGCGTGTTCGCCGAGGAGGACACGGCGAGCCAGCGAGGCCGCGCCACGGGCGTGGCTCGCGTCGCCCTCATGCTCTCGAAGGTCCAGGACGCCGACGAGGCCATCGAGCTCGGGCGCGAGGCCGCCCGCCGGCTGGGCGTCGACGCCAGCGACCTCTGGAACCAGGCGCGGCAGCTGGCCGCGGCGCACACCCGGCCGGTCGCCCGCCCCGCGGCGGCGGCGGCGCCGGCTGACACGCCGGCCGCGCCGTTCGAGCGGGACCTCGGCCAGCTCCTCGTCCAGGCGGAGACCGCGCGCGTGGTCCTCTTGCCCCTCCTCGACCCCGCGACGATCGCGCATCCCGCCGTGCGCGAGATCGTGGAAGCGCTCCGCGCCCACGCCGCCGTCGCCCCGGCCGACCTCGGGCCGCGGCTCCCCGGGGACCCCGCCCGCGCGCTCCTCGCGAGCTGGCTGGTCGAGGAGCGGGAGTGGCGCGACATCGCCGCGGTCGTCGACGACATGCGGCGGCGGCTCGAGCGCCGCCACGCGCAGCGCCGCGTCCGCGCCATCACACAGACCATCGCCCAATCCGAGTCGACCGGGGGCGCCGCCGACTACCAGTCGCTCCTGATCGCCCAGGGCCAGGAGACGTCCCGCATCCGGGCCGATGCCGGCGCCGGGAGCCCGTCGGGGCCCCCGAGCCGCTCGAACCCCACCACGGAGGATCCACGTCGATGAGCCCACAGGGCGCCACAGGCCGTAGGCCGTCCAATCAAAACGGGCCGAGCAACTCCCGCGGAGGGAGGGTACCCCAGTGAGCGAGGATCCGAGGCTGGAAGAGCTGGACAAGCTGATCTCCACGGGCAAGCAGAAGGGCTACGTCACCTACGACGAGCTCAACGACGCCTTGCCCGGGGACCTGGTCTCTTCGTACCAGCTCGACGACATCATGCTGATGTTCGGAGCCATGGACATCGACGTCGTCGACACCGCCAAGACTCCCCGCCCGAACGACCTCGAGGACTCGCTCGACGAGCGGGAGGAGGTGGCCCCGGCCGAGCCCGGTGAGGCGATCGACCTGTCGCCCGGACCCATCGGCCGCACCGAAGACCCCGTTCGGATGTACCTCCGGGAGATGGGCCGGGTCTCGCTCCTCACGCGCGAGGGCGAGATCGCGCTCGCCAAGCGGATCGAGGAGGGCAAGGAAGGCGTCACGCGCGCCGTCATGTCGACGAACCTGGCCAAGCGCGAGTTCCAGGCGCTGAAGGACGGGCTCCGCAAGGCGCGCCTGTCGGTCCGCGACATCGCGGACATCTCCGACGAGGACTGGGCCGAGGAGAAGGAGAGCGAGCTGGTCCGCGGCGTTCTCGCGGGCCTCACGGTCGTCGACCGGCTCCTCAAGGAAGTCCAGACGCTCCAGCGGGAGCAGCGGAAGCACCGCCCGCGCCAGCCCAAGCGGCAGAAGCTCGACCTCCAGGTGCGGGGGAAGCAGGACAAGCTCTTCGCCTCGCTCCGCGAGATGTCGCTCAACCCGTCCGTGATCGAGCGCCTGTCCACGCGTCTCAAGCAGATGGTCTCCAAGGTGCAGCAGGCCGAGCACGAGATCCGGCTCTGGAGCGACCCCGACAAGGGCCGCGCCGTGGAGTTCGAGCACTTCTTCCGGTCCCTCGACGACGCCGAGGACTCCGACCTCCTGAACACGCCGGCCGACCGGCGGCTGCCCCCCCGGGAGCGCTGGAAGCGCTATGCCGAGCGGAAGACCAAGCGCGTCGAGCAGGAAGCCGAGGCGCGGGTCGACGAGCTCAAGCGCATCGTCCACGTCATCCGACAGGGCGAGGAGAAGGCCGCCCAGGCGAAGAAGGAGATGGTGGAGGCGAACCTCCGCCTGGTCATCTCGATCGCCAAGAAGTACACGAACCGCGGGCTCCAGTTCCTCGACCTGATCCAGGAGGGGAACATCGGCCTCATGAAGGCGGTCGACAAGTTCGAGTACCGGCGCGGCTACAAGTTCTCGACCTACGCCACCTGGTGGATCCGTCAGGCGATCACGCGCGCCATTGCCGATCAGGCCCGCACGATCCGCATCCCCGTGCACATGATCGAGACGATCAACAAGCTCATCCGCACCTCCCGGCAGCTGGTCCAGGAGCTCGGGCGCGAGCCGACCCCCGAGGAGATCGCGACCAAGATGGACGTCCCGGTCGAGAAGGTGCGCAAGGTCCTCAAGATCGCCCAGGAGCCGATCAGCCTCGAGACCCCGATCGGGGAGGAGGAGGACAGCCATCTCGGCGACTTCATCGAGGACAAGCAGGTGGTCTCGCCCGTGGAGTCGATCATCGGGCTCTCGCTCCGCGAGCAGACGAACAAGGTGCTGGCGACGCTCACCCCGCGCGAGGAGAAGGTCCTCCGGCTCCGCTTCGGGCTGACCGACGGGTGCGAGCACACGCTGGAAGAGGTCGGCCAGGACTTCGCGGTGACGCGCGAGCGCATCCGCCAGATCGAGGCCAAGGCCCTCCGGAAGCTCCGCCACCCCTCCCGCTCGAAGAAGCTCCGGAGCTTCCTGGAGTCATGATGCCGGCCGGTCAGTCCCACCCCGTCGCCTCCCGGGCCGGACACCCGGCGTCGCGGCGCCGCCCGGGCGCGCGTGTTTGTGGCCTCGGCCGAAATCTGCTAGCATCACCCCCGCTTGGGCCCATAGCTCAATTGGCAGAGCCGCCGGCTCATAACCGGTTTGGTCCTGGTTCGAGTCCGGGTGGGCCCACCATCTGAATATGGATCCGAATCTTCAGCACCTCCAGGAGCTCCAGGTCCTCGACAGCCGGGTCGCCGGGCTCGAGCGGAAGCTCGAGGCGATCCCCGGCCGCATCCGGATCATCCGCGACGGCCTCCAGCAGGCCAAGACGGCGGTCGACGCGATCCGCGCCAAGCTGGATGCCACCCGGAAGGACATACGCTCCAAGGAAAAGGACCTCGAGTACCAGGCGAGCCAGCGGAAGAAGCTCGAGGCGAAGCTCTACGAGGTGAAGACGAACAAGGAGTACTCCGCGGTCCTCGCCGAGATCGAGGCGCTGAAGGTCGAGAAGGGCCGCCTCGAGGAGGAGGTCCTCGGGCTGATGGAGCTCCAGGAGCGGCTCGGCCGGGAGTCGGTCGACGGCGAGACGCGGCTCCGGCCGCTGGAAGCGGAAGCGCGGGTCCAGGAGGGGGCCGCCACGGAGGAGATGCGCGCGCTCGAGGTGGACCTCGAGGGGGCGCGGAGCGAGCGCGCGAGCCTGGCGAAGGACGTCCCGCGGGATCTCATCGCCCAGTACGGGCGGATCCTCAAGCAGCGGGGCGGCCTCGCGGTCGCGCTGGTGGGAAGTAACGGCCTCTGCTCGGGCTGCCGGATGACGCTCACGCCCCAGCGCTTCAACGAGGCGCGCCAGTCCAGCCAGATCCTTCTCTGCGAGAACTGCGGCCGGTTCCTATACTACCAGCCGTAGCCTCGCCGCCGTCGACTCACCGCCGTCAGGACCCGCTCACCGCCCGCAGGATCCGCCTTCATCCCGCGCCGGGGTCGGGGGCGCGCCTCGGACCGGGTCGGCGGCGTCGAGTATACTTTCAGCAGTCCGCAGGCTTCTGATCACGCTCTTTGACAGATCGGCGCCAGAGGGAGCCGGATGGTCGCCGATCCCACCGTCACGGGTGGGACCGGAGGAAAGTCCGGGCACCGTCGGGCAGGGTGCTGGCTAACGGCCAGGGAGGGCGACCTCACGGACAGTGCCACAGAAAGCAGACCGCCCGCCCCTTCGGGGGCGCGGTAAGGGTGAAACGGTGCGGTAAGAGCGCACCAGCGGCCCGGGTGACCGGGCCGGCTCGGCAAACCCCACCCGGTGCAAGGCCGAATAGGAGGGCGAGTCCCCGGCAACGGGGGCGAAGGGCGGCCCGCTCGGGGCCCTCGGGTCAGGCTGCTGGAGCGGCCGGGCAACCGGTCGTCGAGAGGAATGACCATCGCGCCAGCTCAGGATACCGGCTGGCGCACAGGACCCGGCTTACAGGCTCCCTCTGGCGCTTTTCTTTGGTGGACGGACCGTTACGGCGCAGCGGCTTACAGGATCAGAACGACGTACAGAAGCCCTGCACATAAGCGCGTGGAACACTCCGTGAAACATTCCGCCTCACGGCCCCACCTTCCACGGTAGCCGCAGCACCGCCTTCGCCCGATCGGGCGGGGCGACGGCACCCCTCGCATCACGCTCCGACCGAAGTCACGCGTGCTACGGGCGGCTCGACACGGGCGTTCGCCACGCGCCGTGCAGCGCCTCCAGCGCCGTCGCTGACACCGGAAGCCGCAGGTGCATGCGAGTGGCGGCGCTGGCCACCGAGCGCAGATCCTTCTCGACGATATCCAGGGTCGTGCCCGGCGCGTACTGCTCCCACATGCGGCGGACAACCTCCCAGTTCTGGGCGGCCCAGCTGTTCCCGGTGCTCACCGCGATGATCGGCAGCACCTGGGAGGCGTCGAGGCCGAACGCCCGGGCCAGCGTCAAGCCCTCCGCGACGCCCAGCATCGCCGCGGCGAGCATGACCTGGTTGGCGAGCTTGGCGGCCTGGCCCATGCCGGGGCGCGCGCCGAGCACGAACAGGTTCCGCCCGAAGCACTCCAGGACAGCGCGGACGTGCTCGATCGCCTCCGGGTGCCCGCCGAGCATGATCGAAAGCGTTCCCGCCTCGGCGCCGCCCTTGCTGCCGCTGACCGGCGCGTCGATCAACGTCATGCCCTCCGCCGTGGCGCGATCGGCGAGGTCCGCCATCGCGGCGGGATCGAGCGTGCTCATGACGACGACGTACAGCTCCGGCCGATGAGCGCTCGCGAGCCCCTCGTCGCCGAAGAGCACCGCCTCGATCTGGGGAAGCGTCCGAACGATGCTGACGACGATCCCGTCGGCGGCCCGCGCGACCTCCCGGCAGGAGCTCGCGGCCTGCGCGCCGAGACGTTCGGCGGCCCCCACCCGCTCGGCTACGGTGTCGAACGCCACGACGCCCCAGCCCGCCTTCACCAGGTTGGCCGCCATGGGGATTCCCATCTCTCCGAGGCCGACGAATCCTACGACGCGCCGTCGTTCCATGTCACTCTCCTTCGCCGACGGAGGGTACCGGTCAGCGCTTCGGCCAGCAGTTCAGCCTGGCTAGCGCCGATCTGCTGCAAGAGGCGATCGACGAGATCCACGCCGCACGGGTCAGACGGCGGGCACCGGCCCCTCCTGCGGATCGGGCGCCAGCCCCAGCGCCGAGGAGCCGCCGCCCGTATGAGGCTCGGTCACCGCGACCACCATCCGGCGCGGGCCGGCACAGCGGGGGCAGACGAGGGCTTCGATCGCCAGCTGTCGACTCAGGGATCGCGCGACGACGGGGGCTACTGGTAGATGTTCAACGCCTTGAGGATGACGATCAGCACTACAGCGCCGAGGATGCTGATGATCCACGCGCCCCTGGAACCCACGGCCACGATCCCGAGCCTTCCCGACAACCAGAAGCCGAGCACGGCGCCGATGATCCCGACGACGATGTTGGCGATGACGCCCATCTGGGCGCCGGTCTTCATGACGAGGCTGGCCAGCCATCCGATCACGCCCCCGATAATCAGGGTCACGATGATGCCCATAGTCCCTCCCTCCGGAGACCGGGTCGTTCGAACGAGGAGTTGACAGTCAATCCTAGCTCAATTCCGCCCGGTGGCGTGGCCAGCCCGTGCGTAGCTCGATCAGCGCCGTCACTCCGGCCACCCGGGACATCCGCACGCCGTTCGCTTCTTTTCTGGCGCACGAGCTATTCCCGGAACCGTTGCCGGATACCGGCGCGAGGGTGAGGGCAACGAGGAAGGCGCGCGGTTCGCCCCTCGCTCAACCAACGGCAGACTCTCTAGCATCCCTTATGAGAAGCATCCTTCGGTCAGTAAGCCCGGAAGCGTAAGGCCGCGTCAGATATGTGGTCCACGGCCTGTCGTCCGTATCCCGGCTCACAAGCTCCCTCTGGCGCTTTTCTTCAGTAAACGCCTCAGCACCTTCAGCCTTCGAGCACGACCTCGTCGCCGAGGCGGATGATGCCTGTGCCTTCCGGAACCAAACCAACGGCCAGCGTCGGCTTCTCCTGACCGAACGCGTGGGTCAGCGTCGTCAAGATCGGCCGGTCACACTGCCCCGTCTCCGGGTTGGCGTGCGTCGCGAGGCAGCGGACGATGGGCAACTGCACACGGAACCGCATCGAGCCGACGCGGACTATCTTGCCGATCCAGCCCTGCTCCTCGAACGGCTCCAGACCATCGACCGAAACATTGGAGCGAAATCTCAGCTCGCTGACGTTGGGATCGTCCAACGCCTTGCCCAGCGCCCGCACACTGGCCCGACCGTGAATCGTCACGTAGCCGTCCGGCCGGTCCTGATAGCGCGGAGTGCGTCCATCGCCGACCAGACGCAGGGGCAAGCGCTCCGGGTGGCCCTGCAGGCCGCTCTCCGCCAAGTCCCTGGCGAAGTTGGCGACAACTCCGCAGATCCGCCCGCGTCCGGCTGCGTCGAGCCCGTCTTCGACCAGCAGCTCACCGTCCAAGCTGATGCTCAGCCGCTGAGCTTCCTCGTCGTAGCTGAGGCGCAGGCGCGCGACCCCGGGCGTGTGCACCAACACCAGCATGCCCTGCCTGCGACCCCAGGCCTCGTCCGGCTCCGGCGTGTTTGCGAAGCGAAAGCCCAGCACCCGGTCGCCTGCGATGCGTCCGTTGACGATCGTTAGGAATTCGCGGCTCTCAGGTGTGAAGCTCTTGACGGGGTAGCGGTAGAGCGCAGCGACGGTAGCCATGCGCAGATTCTAACCGCAGTCAAGCGATCGCCCGGCCCAAGCGGTGGTCCGTGTCTCGGTCCTGGAGCAGGGTGCCGAACAGACTATGGGCGCTCCAGATGGTTCCAGGCTCGACATCTGCCGCCCGGTGGAGCCCGCGGCGCCCCGGCGCGCCCTACTCCAGCGCCTTCAGCAACCCCCGCTGCTCCTCTAGCCGCTTCGCCCGATCCCGGGCGAAGCGCGTGACGCCGGCCAGGATCGACTCGGGGTCCAGGTGGGCCTCGGCGATGACGTCCGCCTCCATCCCGCCCGTCAGCCACTGGTTGTCCCAGTCAGAGGTCATCGAGTAGTCGTCGGTCAGCGAGCCGACGTTCCGCAGCGGCCACATGCGGCGCGTGCCTGAGCTGACGAACATGAGATCCTGCTTCGCCTCGGGCGGGAGGACGGCCCGCTGGTAGGCAGCGGGCTGCCGATCGAACAGATCCTCGCTGATCGCGGAGATGATCTTCACGTTGATCCCCGCCTGCTCCAGCCGTGGCCAGACGCTCACCAGGTTGAACGTCGCGCTCGACCCCTGGGCCACCACGTAGCCGTGCTTCGGCTGGCCCGGCGCGAAGTCCCGGATAACGTAGAGTCCCTTCGCCGCGGCGCGGAGGTCCTTGTCGGCAAACTTGGTGCGGTCCGCCACCTTGAAGTCCGGCCGTGCCACCTCGATGATGATCACGCCGACCTTCTTCTCGCGCGCCGCGATCTCGGCCGCCGCGAAGTAGCCCGGCGCGACGTCGTTGTAGTCCCAGAAGCTCAGGTGGATGGCCTGGCCGCGCGGGAAGAGCTTCCACACCTGGGGCGAGAAGATTCCGAAGTGCGTCCGGGCATCCGCCGCGGTCTCCGGACCGGAATGCCCGGCCAGGATGTGGAGCACGCCGGTACGGAACTTGCTGTCCTGGTTCTGCTGGCTCCAGACGCGCGCGGGCAGGTACATCAGCGGCGTGAAGGCGCCGTAGGTGCCGCTGAAGGCCCAGACGCCGGCGAACTTGTCGGGGTCGACGGACGCGTTCTGGCTGACCAGGCCGATCGCCGTCGACGCGTTGCCGGCCTCCTGGATCGCCGCCTTGAGTCGGGTGCCGAGCGGATTCGTGTCCGGATCGTAGTGTCCCCAGAGGCTGCCGTGCTCCAGGTTCACCGACTCCGACAGGTCGGCGGCCAGCGTGAGCGCGCGGTTCTCCGTGACGTAATTCAGCCACTTGACGAGCTCCGAGATGCCGCGGCGCGCGCCCGCGACCTCGCCGTACTTCCGGAAGAGCGCGACCTTGACCTGCTTGTCCGCGCCCGATAGCGGGTTCTTCAGGGAGAGAGTCTGCGGCTCCTCGGGCAGGTTGGCGACACGCAGCCGCTCGTCCTGGAAGGGATCGCGGTGGAGGTCGATGCGCACCTTCAGGTCGTCGGTCAGCGAGTCGCCGATCTCGACGAGGCGCTCGGCGAGCCAGTCGCCCAGTCCGTTCCGATCGAGCACGGACATCGCGACGTCGACGTTCGTCTTGAACTGGATCAGCCGCTCGCGCGGGTCGGTCACCGCGCCGTCGCGGATCCCGGCGAACTTCACCCCGTAGTGCTGCTCGAAGGTCTCCGCGAGCGAGACGAAGTAGTCCGCGTTCATCTTGAAGGCGTAGGGATGGCTCGGATACCCCACGATCTGGTCCACACCCGGAAGCAGCTTGCCGTTCACCGCGCTGGGCCAGTACCCCTTGATCGTCTTGCCGAACACGATCATCGGCCGGCGATCGCGGGGGTCCCACTCCTCCATCTCCCGCAGCACCCGGACGATCTGGTCGTAGTCGTGGCCGTCCGGGATGGAGAAGACGTTCCAGCCGTAGGACGTCCACTGGTCGGTCAGGCGGTAGCCGTCGAACTTCCGGCTCACCACGCCGCCGATCAACGCGTCGTCGATGCCGGCATTGTTGTCGGAGAAGAAGATCCGGAGGCGCTTGCCGACCTGGAGCGCGATGGCCTGGGTCTTCAGCTCCTGGGCGTGGCCCGCGCACATCGCGAACTCGCCCTCGAAGGCGACAACCTTGGGCACCCCCGCGGGCGCGCCGATGACGTCCCAGAACGCGGCCTTGCCGGCCGCGGTGGCGATCCCGATTCCCGACGGGCCCCCGTTGACGTCGTTCGTCACGTCCGTCGACTCGATGTGCCCCGACAGCGCTCGGATGCCGCGGCCCCTGGCCTGCGCGAACAGCGGGTGGTCGGCGAGACCCTGATCGGAGAGCAAGGTCTTCAGGGCGCCGGCGCCGCGCCGGAACCCCAGCGCGTCCACCGACAGCATCGCCGCGTCGGGCGCCACGTGATAGCGCCGGTCGCCGGTCGCCTCGAACCGGCGGTACAGCGCCTCGCCCATCACCATCCACAGGGCATAGCAGGTCGGGGCGCAGTGGCCGGCGGCCAGCATGAACTTGTCGGCATAGGGATGCTTCTGCCGCCGGTAGTCGAAGCGGAGCCCGCCCGAGGCCGGTCCGGCCAGGTGCGTGGCCACGTTGAAGGGCGTGTAGGCGAGCGGCCCGCCGAAATGTCCGGTCTGCGCGTAGTTGCCGAGCAGCACCAGCGTCATGCACGTCATGTATCCGACGTCCTCGAGACGCTCCCGCTCCGATGGCACCTTCGATCCGCCGACCGATGCTGGTGACGCTTGGCTCATCTGAATCTCCCACCCTTCCCGTGTGAATGACGGTCCGGTCGCGACAGACTCCGGGCGGCCGGCTCCCGCGAAACCCGCATGGGCGCGCGAAGCTGTATCCGAGGCTGCCGAGAATTCTACCCGAAATTCGGCGATTCGGGGGGTGAGGGGGCGACGGGGCCTGTCGCCGCGCGGGCGTCCCCCGGGCGACTCGCCGGGGGGGCGACTGAGCGTTCTGCTGGACGCTCTTCTTCAGCTAGCCAGGAGGCCTAGTCGATCCGCTGCGACGGCCGGCGATACTTGACGCCGGACACGGTCTTGTCGTCGCTGACGGGCGGGGCGACGCGGTTCTTGAGCCAGCAGCGGCCCTCTGGGCCCTGGACGCCCTTGCGCACGTAGGTCCACGAACGGCACGCCGATTCACCGTCGCAGGCCTGGCGGCATTCGTCCCAGCCCTTGGTCCAGGTGGTCGCGAAGTTCTTGTAGTCCGATCCGGGCCGGTTGATCTTGTCCTCGAGCACCATGTCCTTCGGCTCGATGTAGCGGCGGGGCGCGGAATCGCAGCAGGCATCCTTGACGATTGGCGGCTCGCTGCTCTTGAGCCAACACATGCCCTGCGGTCCCTGAATGCCCGGCTTCACCCAAGTATAGGCTTGGCAGCGCTCGTCACCGCCGCAGCTACGCCGGCACGAGCCCGCCGACGGAGCCGGGAAATTCGCATAGTCGCGGCCGGGAAGGTTGACGCCATCGACGGCGCCGGCCGGTGCCGCGACGATCAGGCCGAGGGCAAACAGGAGCATCCTGGACCGGCGCTTGAAGACGCGGTTCAGGTCTCGGACCGGCACTGGCTTCGGAGTTGATCCTGCCATGGCGACTCTCCCTCCAGGCCGTCGAGCCGGCCTTCCCTCGCTCGAGACCGAGCGCTCCGCGTGGCTGCGCCATGCGTCTTGGACCGCCGAGGATGCGTCGCGGGTGCATTCACGATCTCGCGTAGCAAGCAAAATGCCACTGCGGCAGGGTCTATCGAAGCATGCGGCGGCGCGAGCTTAGCCGCGCCACGGCGGCTGCCGGCCTGCACAGTGCACGCGGCAGGTCGCAGGTGATCGGGCTGATCGGCGAGACGGAATGCCTTATGCGATGAAGTGTTATCTCGGCTGCACTGTGGACTGTGCAGTGGTGCCCTGTGGACAGTGCACCTCCGCCCCGCGCCCAGGATGCCCGATCCACGTCCCAGGGTCACGCGCCGCTGGTCCCACACGCGTGGCGCGCGGGGAGCGGGTCCGATCCCTCGCCCGGGCCGTGGGGGTGACCGAGGGGGTCACGGGGCCACGCGGTGCCGCATCCAGACGTTCGGTTCCCAGTCCGAGCCCCGGTCCGCGTCCCGATCGATCGCGAGCGTTGCGAGGCCGCCCGGGAAGACGTATTCGCCGCTCTCGGGGAAGGCGAGCCCGGTCCACGCCTCCCACTCTCCGACCGAGCCGGCGATCCCGAGCGAGCGGGGCTCCGGCCGCAGCACATCGGCGCCGAGCCGCTCGTGGACACGTAGCCACGGATCGAAGAGCCAGCCATCCCCGCGGCGCCACGACGCGTAGCGCTCGATCGGAACGAGCGGGTACCGCTCCTTCCAGCTCGGGCGAACCGGCGCGATCAGCGATCCGAAGCCGTGCGCCCGTGCCAGCCGGGTCATCGCCTCGAGCGCGACCCGGCTGAGCCCTCGGCCCTGCTCCGAGCCGCGGACGGCGATCAGCAGCGCGCAGAGCACGTTCGCGCCGCGCTCCTCGAAGCCCCGCGCGATCGCGCCGTCGATCCCCGCGGGGAGATCGGCGACCGTCCCGTCCCAGCGCACGGGAACCGCGCGCGCCCGGACGACGGGGTCGCCGCCCTCCACGACGTGGAGCTGGAATTCCGGCCGCTCGCCGACGAGCCGGTCCCAGTAGCGGTTGAGGACGGCGCCGTGGTTGTTGAACTCCGGCAGCGTGTCGCGTGTGGCTGCCCACGCCCGCTCGACGAGGTCCGGACGCTCGGCTGCGGTGAAGACGGTCAGTCCCATGCCGCTCCTCGCGTCGCCCCCGCTACGCGGGCACGGCTCCCGGCCGACCGGACTCGACGACGAAGCTCCGCAGGGTCGACACCGTCGCCCTGGGGTCCCTCTCATCCGACACCGTGCGGCAGCGCGTGGTCATCCGTTCGGGCGTGAGCTCGACCGAGACGTATCCGCGGTGGCGGCTCTCGAAGTACCGCACGTGAGGATTGTCGGGCATCCATCGCATGAACTGCGAATGGGAGGGCCCCGGCGAGGAGACCGACGTGCCGATGAACTCGGTCGCGACGGTCGGAGAGCTCGGATCGTCGAAGTCTCGCTTCAGGTCGTTGACCCAGAAGGAGTGCAGGTCACCCCCCATGACCACGGGGTTGGCCACGCGGCTCGCCTCGATGTGCCCGAGGAGCCGCGTCCGGCTCGCGGGATAGCCATCCCAGAAGTCCGTCCAGTGGCCGACGATTCCCACGACGGGGACCCGCTGCCGGAGCTGCGCCATCAGGGTGTCCTGGGCGAGGATGTTCCACCGCGCCGTCGAGCGTGCCAGCCCGTCGAACAGCCACGCCTCTTGAGCCGCTCCGAGGATGGATCGGCCGGGCTCGAGGCGCTCCGGGCAGCGGGCATCGGTCTCGAAATGCCCGCCCCCGCGGCCTAGCCGGCCGGAGCACGCCCCGCGAGAGCGATACTGCCGCCCGTCGAGCACCGAGAACTCCGCGAGGTCCCCGAAGGGGAAGCGGTCGTAGAGCCGGAGCGTGGCCCCCTGGGGGCGGGACCGGCTCGGCCGCAACGGCATGTGCTCGTAGAAGGCCTGATACGCGGCGGCCCGGCGGATCAGGAAGGCGTCGGGATCGTCGAAGGTCGCCGACCATCGGTCGCCGTAGTCGTTCTGGACCTCGTGATCGTCCCAGGTCAGGAGCGCCGGGGCCTCCGCGTGCAGCCGCTGGAGATCGGGGTCGACCCGGTACTGGGCGTACCGGTTGCGATAGGTGGGCAGGGTCGTCGCCTCGACACCGTCGCTGTGGCGGCGGGTCGTCGGTCGGTCCCGGTCGACGTGCTCGTAGATGTAGTCGCCGAGGAACAGCACGAGGTCGGGGGACTCGTCGGCCAGATGCCGATAGGCCGCGAAGTAGCCCCGCTCGTAGTTGGAACAGGAGACGAAGCCGAAGCGGAGCTGCTGGAGCGGCTGACCCGCCGGCGGCGCCGTCCACGCCCGGCCGATGCGGCTTTGCGCGTCTCCGCTCGTGAAGCGATACCAGTAGAGCCGGCCGGGCGCCAGCCCGCGCACCTCGAGATGCACCGAGTGGGCGAAGGCCGCTTCCGCGATCGCCGGGCCCGACTGGACGATCGTGCGCATCCCGGGATCCGCCGCGATCTCGTAGGTGAGGGCCACGTCCCCGCCCGCCAGGCCGCCCGGCGCGGCCGGATCTTCCCAGAGTGGCTCCGGCGCCAGGCGGGTCCACAGCACGAAGCCGTCCGGTCCGGGCTCACCTGCGGCCACTCCCAGGGTGAATGGATCACGACCGGCGACCTCGGGGCGTCCGGGGGTGGCGCAGCCGACGAGGGACGGACCGCCGAACGCGCCAAGCAGGGCGCCCCGCAGGAAGGAGCGGCGACCGACGGGGGCCCGGCCCGGGTCCGGCACCCACCCATGATCGGCCGTCGCCCCGCCGGGATCAACGAGCCCCGGCGGCCCGAGAGCTCTCTGCCAGGCTGACGGTCCGTGTCACTCGGTATCGGGCGGAATGCCCGTGCTTCGGCACTCCCCCCGAGCGGTGACCCGGGCGGCGCGCTGCAAGACCGCGTGATCACTGGTTCAGGATCTCGTCCGGTGTTTGGCCTCTGGTTTGCTAGTCACTCTGCGCGCCCTGGCACTCCCGGAGGAACAGCAACCAGATGCGGCTCCTGAACCTCGTCCGTCGACTGACGCTGGTCACGGTCTTCGTGGCCACGCTGAGCCTCGTCTCGAGCCTTCCGGCCGAGGAGTCGCGGGACGTAACCCAGCTGCGATTCACGGTCGTGACCGAGAAGCGGGACGACGCCGTCCGGGGGGACTTCACGGTCCCGTATCGGCTCGCTCGGAAATGGCGGAACCTGGCGAGCGTTCCTGACGACGCGATCGAGGAACGTGTGCTCCAGACGGGAACCGTCCTGGGTCAGCAGCTCTTCACCGACGTGGAGATCAAGGGGAACACCATCTACCTGTGGGTCCCCCTCCATCGCCCCGCTCACGATCCTGACAGCTGGTCCTTCTATTCGGATCTCGCGGACATGATGGTCGCCCGCTGCGGATGCATCGAAGGGACGGCTGCCGTGGGGCAGGACTCGGCCGTCCTGGAGGGCGCGCCGCGCCCGGTCCAGTACTTCCGGTTCAACGTCGAGAACGGCCGATCCCGGATTGACCTGAAGTAGAAGTCCCCGCCACCCCGCGGCCGACCGGCGAGCGGGCGTCGGCCCTCAGGCCGACGGGCGAGGCTGCAGCATCCGGGCGAGGTACGCGTCGAGCTCGGCGTCGTCGTGGAAGACGTCCACGGACGGAAGCGCCTTCACGATGTCGAGCACGGCACGCACCATCGGCTGGAGACGCGCAACGGCCAGCCCGCCACCCCGCGCGTCCAGCACCTTGCGGGCTCGGGCCAGGACGCGGATACCCGCGCTGCCGATGTACTCGAGGCCGGCCAGGTCGAACAGCAGGGCAGTGACCGACGCCGATTCGAGCAAGGGCCCGAGGCGGTCGTCGAGGATCGGTGCCGTTTGGGTGTCGAGGCGCCCGTGGAGCGCCACGCGGCGACCGCCCAGTCCTACCTCGGTGATCTCGATCTCGAGTGCCACGGCGGCTGCCCCCTCACCGGGACCTTACCACGGCCCCGGCGGGCCGGGGGCTACCGGCCGCAGTGGCCGGGGCCACGGGCGCGGCGGCCGCGAGTGTCGCCGACGCCGGCGTTGAGCCACGCGTCAGCGGTAGCCGCGCTGCCCGGGAACCGGCGCGCGCCGGGGGCGAAGGGAGGCCTTCAGCTTCACCTGCCACGTGAGGTCCACCGTCCCGACCCGCTCGAGGCTCACGGGAGGACACGCTCGTCCGGAAGGTGCGCGAGGTGCTGGACGCGCGGTCGCGGCTGACCCCGGCAGACGCCGCCCGCTGAGCCACAGGCCGAAGGCCGTCCGATCAGCTCCCGCGGAGCGAGGGAAGCCCAGTTGAGCTGGCGCGGGGCCCGCGTCAGGCCGGCGCCTCGCGCTCCGCGCGCCAGGTCACGGCCGCCCGGTAGTCGTAGTATCGCGTCCGGCGCAGGATCGGCTCGCCCCCCACGCCCCCGGGCAGGACACCCTGGTGGAGGCGCACGTCCGTGTAGTGGCGGGGCGCGAGCTCGCTCGCCGCGTAGGCGTGCCGCGCGCCGTCGCGCCAGCGCTGGCGCGCCCCGTCCCCGTCGAGCAGGATGAGGTTGCCCCAGTCGCCGCCGGCGAGCTCGAGCGAGCTGTAGCTGAGCACCCCCGGGTGCGCCGGGAACTCCCCGATCAGCTCGTCGTCCATGGCGGTGAGCGGCGCCGGGTCGCGATCACGGCCCTTCACCGCAAAGAAGCCAACCCAGGCGAGCTCGCGGCCGTCATCGAGCCGCCGCGCGTCGCACACCAGGGCGCGGTGGGCCCGGCCCTCGACACCGGGGGGCGCGAGGACGAGGGGACGGGGTCCCTCCGACCACCCCGCTCCGGCCACGAGCGCCCGGCGGAGCGCCGCCAGCATCACGCCGACCGCCAGCAGGTCCCGGCTCACCTGGGCGGGATCCGTGAAACCGTGCCCCGGAGCGGTCTCCCACGGGCCGAGACGCACGCACTCGTCCACGGCACCCTCCGTGCGGTCGATGATTCCCGCCGCAGGCAGGCCTTGTCAACGGCGCGGAGGCGGCGGCTACGGCCCGGCGGGGCGCCGTAGAATGGCGCCATGCTCCGCCTGGCGTCCTTTCTGGCCGAGAACGCCCGGCCCATCTACGCGCGGATCGCGACTTACCTCGCCGACCGCCTGGGCGTCCCGGCCGAGCTCCGTGCCGGCGGGCCCTGGGACGAGCTCGACGCGGGACGGATCGACGTCGCCTTCGTCTGCGGGCTCCCGTACTCCGAGCGCCACGATCGCCCGGACCGGCCGATCGAGCTCCTGTGCGCGCCCCTCATGGCCGCGCCGCGGTACGGCGGGCGGGCCGTCTATTTCACCGACGTCGTCGTCCGGCGCGACCACCCGGCCCGGGTCTTCGCCGATCTCCGGGGCGCGGCCTGGGCCTACAATGACGGCGGCTCGCACTCCGGGTACAACGTGGTGCGGCACCACCTGCTCGCGCTCGGCGAGACGCGGGGCTACTTCGGTCGCGTGGTCGCCTCGGGCGCGCATCAGACCTCGATCCAGATGGTGCTCGACGGCGCGGTTGACGCCTCGGGCATCGACAGCACCGTGCTGGAGCTCGAGACGGCACGCCGGCCGGAGCTCGAGGTGGCCCTCCGGACGGTCGCCGCGATCGGGCCGAGCCCCATTCCCCCGGTGGTGGTGACGCGCGGGCTGGAAGCATCGCTCCGGGCGCGGCTCCAGCACGCGTTCCTCACGATGTCGGCGGACCCGGCAGGCCGCGCGATCCTGGCCGACGCCCGGATGACGGGCTTCGTCCCCGTGCGGGACGCCGACTACGATCCGATTCGCGCGATGGTCCGGCGGGCCGAGGCGGCGGGCTTCCTGACGCTCCGCTGACGGGCGCGGATCGGTCTCAGCCCAGGAGCTTCGCGTCGTAGGGGTAGGTGCAGAGCAGCTCGCACCCCGACGCCGTCACCACCACCTGGTCCTCCAGCTTCACGCCGTACGGGGCGCCGACCTTGCCCGCGTAGCACTCGAGGTTGAGGACCATGCCCTCCTTGAGCTCCCGCTGCGGCAGGATGCGCCGCGGTCCCCGATCGTCGTCGACGTACGGAATCCCCGGGCCCTCGTCCTCGAGCCCGGCCTGGTGAACCATCCCCGGATAGCGCATCGCCCGGTACGCCTCCGGCAGCTTCGGCGCCTGCGCGGCGAACTCCGCGAACGTCATGCCCGGCCGGACCAGCTCGACCATCCCGGTCACGCAGTCGTAGGCCGCGCGGTACGCCTCCTTCTGGCCGGGCGAGGGGTCGTCCCCGCAGAGGAAGGTGCGCGAGACGTCGATGACGTATCCCTCGTAGCCGTTGGCGTCGGTGTCGACCCCAACGAGGTCGCCCGGCTGGACGATCTTGTCGTGCGCCTCGGTCAGCCACGGGTTGGTGTTGGTCCCGGAGGCGACGAGCCGCGTGAAGAGGAACTCGCCGTGACGCCGCAGCAAGGAGTCGCTCAGCACCGCGAGGAGCTCGTACTCCCGGATGCCCGGGCGGATGGCCGCCTCGAACTCGGCGAGCATCGCGTCGCCGATCCCGCCGTTCACGGCCATGAGCTGGATCTCCTCCGGCGTCTTGACCTCCCGCGCGTCCACCGTCGCGGGGCTCGCGTCCACGATCCGGAATCCTTCCGCCTGGAGCGCGAGGAACCCGATCGTGTCGAGGCGATCGACGGCGAGCGGCTCCTGGTCCAACCCGCGCTCGCGCAGCACCGCGCGGATGGACTGGGCCCACTCGCGGGCCTTGGCCTGCGACTCCGTCCCGCCGAACTGCCAGGTGAAGGCCGGCCGGACGTCCTGGACCAGCTTCTGGGCGACGTGGACCGAGCCCTTGTACTCGAACAGCACGGGCGTGCCCTCGGCGGGAACCACGCAGTACCGGGCGAACGTGCCGGCTGTCCAGACTCCCATCACGTCGACCCCGGTCGCGTACCGGATGTTCGCCGTGCCGTAGAAGAGGCATACCGGCAGCCCGTGGCGCTTCATCATGGCCTGCAGCCGGGCGAGCCGTCCCGCGCGAAGGGCGCCGAAGTCGATGTCGGAGAGGTTCGGTACCCGGAGCGCGCTGACGCGCGCACGGGCGGCCAGGGCGCGGCCACGCTCGGTGGTCATGGACGAGGCTCCTTTCGGTGACGGGCCCGCGGGTGACCCGGGCAGTATCCGCGAGTGAGCCGGTTCCGATCAAGACGGCGCCAGCGGGGCCCCGGGCCGGCTGCGTTGCGGCCGGGCGCGGCGCCGCACTACAATGGGGCGGTTCCGCGCGACGAGACGCCTTGGCGATGGCACGCTTCTGCCTGAAGCACCTGCTGGCCCTGACCATCACGCTCGTGGTGGTCTCGTTCCTCGTGTTCGCCCTCAACGAGTTCTCGCCCGGGGACGTCGCGCGCAAGATCCTGGGCGCCTATGCGACCCAGGAACAGGTAGCGCTCCTGACGAAGGAGATGGGGCTCGACCGTCCGGTGGTGGTGCGCTACGTCGAGTACGTCAGGAAGCTCGCGGCCGGCGACCTGGGCTTCTCCACGCGGTTCAAGGTGCCGGTCCGGGAGATCATCTGGGACCGGCTCCGCAACACCCTCGTCCTCGCCGCCGTCGCCTTCGCCCTGATCGTGCCGGTCTCGATGCTGCTCGGCGTCCTCGCCGGCATGCGGGAGGGCTCCTGGCTCGACCGGGCGATCCTCGTCTTCAGCACGGTCGCCGCGTCGGTGCCGGAGTTCGCGATGGGGGTGTTCCTGGCGAGCATCTTCGTCGTGTGGCTCGGCTGGCTGCCGGGCACGGCGACGCTGGTCGCGGGGGGCGGCTGGTCGGTCGCGTCCCAGTTCGTCCTCCCCGTCGCGGTCATCGTGCTCTACGACGCGGGATACGTGGTGAGCATGATCCGGGCCTCCATGGTGGAGGTCATGCAGCGCCCCTACATCCGGACGGCCGTGCTCAAGGGCATGGCCTTCCGCCAGGTCGTCACGGGTCACGCGATCCGGAACGCGATGATCAACCCGGTGACGGTGATCTGCCTGCAGATCAGCTATCTGGTCTCGGGCGTCGTCGTGGTCGAGACGGTCTTCGCCTACCCGGGGTTCGGCCGGATGATGCTGGAGGCGGCGCTGTTCAAGGACATCGCGCTCATCGAGGTCGGGGCGCTGGTCGCGGTGGGGGTCGCGATCCTGACCCAGGTCCTGGCTGACCTGGCCTACATGCTGCTCGACCCGAGGATCCGCACGTGAGGCCCGCCGCGAGGCGCGCCCCGTCATGACGCCCCCGGTCGCGGACTCCGCAACCGTCCAGCCCGTCGCGCTGCCCCGGGCGCCGGCAACGCTCATGGGACTCCGGACGCTCGGCCGCGGGCTGGCCCGCGTCACCGAGTCGCCGTCGGCCACCATCGGGCTCGCGATCGTGCTGCTGTGGGTGCTCGCCGCCCTCCTGGCCCCCGCGCTGGCCTCCTACGCGCCCAACGCGAACGACTACACGGCCCTCGCGGACCCCCGGCCCTCGGGCGCCCACTGGCTGGGGACCGATCACCTGGGCCGGGACATCCTCGCCCGGATCCTGTGGGGCGCCCGCACCGTGTTCACCGTCGCCCCGCTGGCCGTCCTCGGCGCGGCGCTCCTCGGCGCGCTCCTGGGGCTGGCGGCCGGCTACCACCGGGGCTGGGTCGACCTGATCGTGAGCCGGGCGGGGGACATCATCTTGACCTTCCCGGTCATCATCCTCTACATGATCGTGCTGGCGACCTTCGGCTCGTCGGCCCGCAACATCATCGCGGTCCTCACGCTGACCAAGGCGCCGATCATCGCCCGGATCGTGCGCGGGCTCACGCTCGAGCTCCGGGAGCGCGAGTACGTCGCCGCCGCCAAGATGCGCGGCGAGTCGGCTCTCTACATCATGATCGCCGAGATCCTGCCGAACGCGCGCGGGCCGCTCATCGTGGACATGTGTCTCCGCATGGGTTACACGATCGTCCTGATCGGAGTCCTCGGCTTCCTCGGGATCGGGCTCCCACCGCCCGATCCCGACTGGGGCGGCATGGTCAAGGACACGTACGGCATGATGTCGGTGTGGCCGCACATGTCGCTCTTCCCCTGCGCGGCGATCTCCTCGCTCGTGATCGGCTTCAACCTCCTCGCGGTCGGACTCCGGGAGATCGCGCTGCGTGACTGACCGCGCCCGGGAGACCGTCGCCCACCCCTCGGGGTCCGACGGTGGGGGGGCGCCGGTTCGACCCGCGCCGCTCCTGGAGTTCCAGGACGTTCGGATCTCGTACTTCCCGCGCGGCGGGGAGGTCACGGTCATCCCGCAGCTCAGCTTCACGCTGTGCCGCGGCGAGGCGCTCGGGCTGGTGGGCGAGTCGGGCTGCGGCAAGTCGACCGTCGCGCTCAGCATCATGCGCTATCTCGGACGGACCGGCCGGGTGATGGGCGGCCGGATCCTCTTCGAGGGCCAGGACCTGGCCGCGATGGACGAGGCCGAGCTCCGCCGCCTCAGGGGACGGCGGATCGCGATGGTGTACCAGGACCCCATGGCCAGCCTGAACCCCGTGATGACGGTCGGGCACCAGCTCATGGAAGTGCCCATGCTCCACGAAGGCGTCGGCGCCGCCGCGGCGCGCGAGCGCGCCCTCCGCATGCTCGCCGAGGTGAACCTCGCCGATCCGGTCGCCGTGCTCGGGCGCTACCCGCACCAGCTCTCGGGCGGGCAGCAGCAGCGGATCGTGATCGCGATGGCCCTCATCGCGGAGCCGGCCCTCCTCATCATGGACGAGCCCACCACGGGACTCGACGTCACGGTGGAGGCCGCGGTCCTGGACCTCGTCCGGGCACTCCGCCGGCGCCACGAGTCCGCCATCCTCTACATCAGCCACAACCTGGGCACGGTGGCGCGCGTCTCGGATCGCGTCGGCGTCATGTACGGGGGCGAGCTGGTCGAGGAGGGCGCCATCCGGCAGGTCTTCGCGAACCCGCGCCATCCCTACACGCGGGGTCTCCTCGACTGCCTGCCGACGCTCGGCCGTGACAAGCGGGCGGCCCCCCTGAGGCCGATCCCGGGCCAGGTCGGCTCGCCCCGCGCGCGCCCCCCCGGCTGCGGGTTCGGCGCGCGCTGTGTCCACGTGGACCCCGGGCGCTGCCTGGGCGCGCCGATCGGCGTCACCGGCGTGCCGGACGACGCGGGCCATCGCGTCCGCTGCGTGCGGGCCGCGGAGCTCGCGCCCTGGGCCCGCGCGCGGGGCGCCGCGGCCGCCGCCGACGGTGAGGCCGCCGGGCCCGCGACCCTCGTCATCGACCGGCTCCGGAAAGTGTACCGGACGAAGCGCGGCTGGCTCGGCGCTCGGCGGGGCGTCGTGCGCGCCCTCAACGAGGTCGACCTCGCCGCCCAGAAGGCGACGACGCTGGCCATCGTCGGCGAGTCGGGCTGCGGCAAGTCGACGCTAGCCCGGGTGCTGAGCGGCCTCGAGACGGCCACGGGCGGGGAGGTCCACCTGGGCGGCGTGGAGATCGGGAGCGTGGCGATCGACCGGCGGTCGCGCCCGCTCCGGCGCAAGCTCCAGATGGTCTTCCAGAACCCGGACAGCACGCTGAACCCGAGCCACACGGTGGGCTATGCGATCGGCCGCGCCCTCCGCCGGTTGCGCCGGCTGTCGCGCGAGGCGACACGCCGGGAGGTCGCGATCCTGCTCGAGACCGTCAAGCTGCCGGCGGAGCTGGCCGGCCGGAAGCCGCACCAGCTCTCGGGTGGGCAGAAGCAGCGCGTCGCCATCGCCCGCGCGCTGGCCGGCGATCCAGAGGTGATGGTCGCCGACGAGCCCGTCTCCGCACTCGACGTGTCAGTCCAGGCGGCCATCGTGAACCTCCTGGGCGAGCTTCAGACCGCCCGCCAGGCCACCCTCGTCTTCATCTCGCACGACCTGGCCGTGGTCCGCTATCTCGCCGACAGCGTGGCGGTCATGTACCTCGGGAAGGTGGTCGAGTTCGGCCCGGTGGAGGCCGTGTTCGCGCCGCCGCACCACCCGTACACCGAGGCGCTGCTCTCGGCGGTGCCGGTCCCCGACCTGGACGACCAGCGCCCGCGCATCCTGCTGGAGGGGAGCCTCCCGAGCGCCGACGCGGTGCCGGCCGGCTGTCCGTTCAGCACCCGCTGTCCGCGCCGGCTGGGCCCGATCTGCGACGACACGCCGCCGCCCGAGCACCAGCTGCCGGGCGGGCACCGGATCGCCTGCCACATCGCGCCCGACGAGCTGGTCCGCCTCCACCAGGCCGGCGCCCCCGCGCGTCCCTGACGCCGCGCGCGAGGGCTCGTCCGTCACGGACCGACCCCTGAAATGGCTCGGGGGCCTCTCATCGAGGCCCCCGAGGATCCGCCGTCTGCCGCGACGCTATGCGCTGATCGCGAGCTGGTGTCCGAAGAGGTATCCGGTCGGGTGCATCCGGAAACCCTGGACGCGCTTGTCGAGGAAAGTGAACAGCGCGCGCCAGACCGGCTGCACGATGGGCCCGTCGTCCTGCAGGATCGTCTCGAGCTTCACCATGAGCTCCCGGCGCTGGTTGACATCGAGCGTCCCCTCCGCCTGGGTGAGGAGCGTGTCGAAGTCCTTGTTCGAGTACTTCGACTCGTTCCACGGCACACCCGTGCGGTAGGCGAGCGCGAGGCTCATGACCCCGAGCGGCCGGTGGGCCCAGGTCGTGAAGCCGAAGGGCACCTTCGTCCAGACCTCCCAGTACTGGGTCGACGGGAGGACGCTGATCTTGACCCGGATGCCGGCGTCCTTCCACTGCTCGACCATCGCCTGCACGGCGACCAGTTCCCAGGCTGCCGTGTCGGAGGCGCGGGCGGCGATCTCGACGTCGATCCCGTTGGGGTAGCCCGCGTCGGCGAGGAGCTTCTTGGCCTTGGCGACGTCGCGCTGGAACGCCGGGAGCTTCGCGTACTCGGGATGGACCGGACTCACGTGATGGTGCTCGGCGGTTTGACCCAGGCCGCGGTGGGAGATCCGAAGGATCGCGTTCGCGTCGATGGCGTACCGCATCGCCTGTCGGACGCGCTTGTCGTCGAAGGGCTTGACCGGGTGCATGCGCGCAGTCGCCGTGTAGGCGGTCGTGACCTGCTGGATCTGCACATGGGGAATCTTCTGCAGCACCTCGAACGTGCCGATGTCGGCGAGATAGACACCATGGACCTGCTTGCTGGCCAGGGCGTTCACCGCCGCGGCCGGATCGTCGCCGAGATCGATGAACTCAAGCTGGTCTAGGTAGGGCCCGCCGCCCCAGTAGTCCTTGCGCGCCTTGAACACCTGCTTCCGGCCCACCTCGTTCTCGACGAGCTGGAAGGCCCCCGTACCGTTCGAGCCGACCTTGAACTCGCCGTTCTCGGCTGGATCCATGATCAGGAGCGGGTAGTGGAACAGCATCTCGGGCACGGCTAGCTGTGCCGTCCTGCCGTTGAGACGCACCGTGAAGTCGTCGACCTTCTGGATCGCGTTGGCGTCCCAGAGGCGCGTCGTCTTCTTCGGGTTCCCCTTGTCGTCTTTCTCGCCCGTCTCGTACTCCTCCAGGATGAAGCCCTTCATCAGGCCCAGCACCGAGGAGCCGGTCTTCGGGTCGAGGACGCGCTTGAGGTTCCAGACCGCGTCGTCGGCCGTGAACTGCCGGCCGCTGTGCCACTTGACGTCCCGGCGGAGCCGTAGCGTCCACGTCTTCAGGTCGGGACTCGCCTCCCACTTCTCGGCCAGGCCCGGGCGGGTGACGTTGTCCACGCCCGTCACCGCCAGGTAGTCGAGCACCTGACGACCCGAGTTGGACGATTCCACCCAGCTGTAGGTGTGGGGACTCTTGATGTCCTGGCATCGCATGCCGAGCCTGAGGGTCCCGCCGCGCGGCATCGTCTGGGCCTGGGCGGCCGGGACGAGCCCCTCGCCCGTGACCTTGCCCGCGAAGGCATAGGCGGCGCCGGCGGACATGCCGAGGAGCGTCGCGGTCCGGAGGAACTCACGGCGGTCCAGCTGACCGTCCGCGAGCTGCCGCTTGAGCGTGGGGATGTAGGGGTGTTCCTGGCTATCTGCCATCGTCGGCTCCTCCCTGGTACGGTCAGGCCGGAAGGTCAAGGCACGGGAACGGAGGCTCGGCACACCCGGCCTCGCGCCGGCCCGGGCGCCCCCATCTCAGCGCGCCCGGCCGACCTTGTCAAGGCAGTCCGGCCCGGCCATGATACGGGGACCAGCCATACGGACGGGCCACAAGGAGGCGAGCATGCCACACCAGCGCGTTTCTCGCCGAGCGTTCCTGGCCGGGACCGCCGCCGCCGGACTGACCGCAGCCGCGCCGCGCGGGCGGCCGGTCGAGGCGGCCGATCCGAAGGTCCTCAAGGTCCGGTCGTACTACCAGCTGGAGGCCCTGGACCCAGCGTTCCAGATCTCCGCGTCCGACGGCGACATCATCGACACGATTCTGATGAGTCTCGTGACGACGAAGCCGGGTGAGACTTGGGGCTGGGAGCGGGACGCGGCGCTCTCCATCGAGCAGGTCGACCCGACCCACATCCGGTTCCAGCTCCGCCCCGGCCTCGGCTGGACCGGCGGGTTCGGCGAGGTCACCGCCGAGGACGTCAAGTTCTCGTACGAGCGGATCGCGAATCCCGCCATGAAGTCGCCCTACCGCGGCGACTGGGCGAAGCTCGACCAGGTCCAGGTCACGGGGACCCATACCGGCGTGATCAAGCTCAAGGAGCCCTTCATCCCGCTCTGGACGACGACTCTCCCGACAGCTTCCTCGGCGATCGTGTGCAAGAAGGCCGTCGAGAAGATGGATGGCCAGCGCTTCACGATGGACCCGGGTGCGGTCTGTGGGCCCTACCGGATCCGGAAGTGGGAGCCGCGCCAATCGATCACGCTCGAGCGGAACCCCCAGTGGGCCGGGCCCCCGCCCCCCTTCGACGAGATCCAGGCGATCGGCATCGTCGACGCCAACGCGGGGGAGATCGCCTACGAGGCCGGTCAGATCGACGTGACCCAGGTGCCGATGACCTCCGTGCCGCGCCTACGGGGCAAGCTGCCGGCCAACTCGACGCTGGTGGCCCGGCCCGGCCTGACCTACTGGTGGCTCGGCATGCAGAGCGAGGAGGGAATCTTCAAGGACGTCCGGGTCCGCAAGGCGGTCCAGCTGGCGGTGGACGTCAAGGCGGTCCTCGACGGCGCGTTCTTCGGCGTGGCGCCGCGGGCCTACGGCATCATCGCCCCCGGCCTGATCGGGAATCGCGAGAAGAACCTGGTCACAGGGCCTGACCTCGAGGCCGCGCGGAAGCTCCTGGCCGAGGCGGGGCATCCGCGGGGCTTCAAGACCGAGATCGGCGCCCGCAACACGCCGGAGTTCATCAACGCCGCCCAGGTGATCGCCGCGAGCTTGGCCAAGGTCGGCATCCAGGCGGAGGTCGCGCCGTTCGACAGCGGGGTGCAGAAGGCGATGGCCTCCGACAAGGCGGGCGGATGGAA
Organism: uncultured Candidatus Rokubacteria bacterium; assembly: GCA_963812945.1. Classification (GTDB taxonomy): domain Bacteria; phylum Methylomirabilota; class Methylomirabilia; order Rokubacteriales; family DASRDR01; genus DASRDR01. Next base: position 267,178 of record CAWEXD010000010.1, read on the forward strand.
GAAGATGCAGATGCACATTCAGCGCTTCTCGATGCGGCCGGACCCGAGCTGGGCGACGGTGTGGTTCACGTCCGCCCAGATCGGCGAGTGGAACTGGGAGCGCATCAGCAACCCCGAGTACGACCAGCTCCACGAGAAAGCGCTCGCCGAGCCCGACCCCGCAAAGCGCAACGCCATGTACGTCCGGATGCAGGACCTGATGGAGCAGTCCGGGGCCTACGTGTTCCTCACCCACGGGATCAACGCGCTGCTCCACCGGAATCACCTGAAGCCGGCGTTCTCGCCCGACGGGAACCGGATGCTGCTGCGCAAGTTCCAGCTCGCCTGACCGGGCGATGCCGGGAGGCCTGCCAGCGCCCCGGGGCGGGCCGGCCCTCCGCCGGCTCCTGCGGGATCCGCTCGGCGCGCTCGGCGCCGGCCTGGTCGCGCTCGTCGTCGCCGGGGCCGTCCTGGCCGGGCTGAGCGGGACGGACCCGACCGCGCTCGACCTGCCGGCGCGGCTCCAGGGGCCGAGCTGGGCGCATCCTTTCGGGACCGATCACCTCGGGCGGGATCTCTTCGCGCGCGTGCTCCACGGGGGGCAGGTCGCCCTCCAGGTCTCCGGCGTGTCGGTGGGGCTGGCGCTAGCGGTCGGCGTCGTCCTCGGCATGCTGGCGGGCTTCGGGCCGCCCTGGCTCGACCACGCGCTCGTCCTGGCCTTCGACGCGGTGCGCTCGTTCCCGACCATCATGTTCGCCCTGGCGCTCGTCACGCTGCTCGGACCGAGCATCCTCACGATCGTCGTGATCGTCGTGGTCACCTCGTTTCCGGTCTACGGCCGCGTCGTCCGGACCCAGACCCAGTCGCTCAAGGCCTACGACTTCGTCCTCGCCGAGCGCGCCCTGGGCGCCCGCCTCGGTCGGGTGCTTGTGCGCCACATCCTGCCGAACGTCCTGGGCCCGGTCCTCATCCTGGCCAGCATGGAGATCCCGGTCGTCGTGACCATCGAGGCGGGGCTCTCCTTCCTCGGAGTGGGAATCCGGCCGCCGACGCCGAGCTGGGGCTCGATCCTGAACGACGGCTACACGTTCATCCGGGACACGCCGTGGCCCGTGGTGGCCGGAGGGCTGCCGCTGGTGGTGACGACCCTCGGGTTCACGTTCCTGGGCGAGGCCCTCCGGGACGTCTTCGACCCCACCCTCCGCCACGAGCGCTGACCCCGGACGCCGCCCGGCAGTGTCTCCGATCGTGGATATTGACCGCGGTCGCAGACGCCGATACGGTGGGTCACAGGTACCGATCATGCACGCGGCCGAGATTCGGACCCGGCGCTGGACGCGTCTCGAATACGAGCGGCTCGTCGAGGTCGGCGTCTTCCGCCCCGCAGAGCGGCTGGAGCTCCTGGGCGGGGAGCTCATCGTCGCCGAGCCACAGGGCACCCGGCACGCTGCAGTGATCGCCCTGGTCGCGGATGTCCTTCGGCGGGACCTGGGACCCTCCTGGCACATTCGCATCCAGGCTCCACTGGCGCTCGACGAGGAATCCGAGCCCGAGCCGGACGTGGCCGTGGTCCCCGGTGGTCCCCGCGACTACCTCGCGGCGCATCCCTCGAAGCCTGCGCTCCTCGTCGAGGTAGCCGAGTCGAGCCTGGCGCTCGATCGAGGGGAGAAAGCGAGCCTCTACGCCCGGGCGCGGGTCGCCGACTATTGGCTTGTCAATCTGGTCGACGAAGTGCTCGAGGTGTACCGGCAGCCCGCGCCGGATCCAACCGCCCCGTACGGCTGGCGCTTCGCGACCCTGACGCGACTGGATCGCGGTCGCCACGTCGCGCCGCTGGCGGCGCCGGGGGTCCTCGTCCCGGTGGCAGACCTCCTGCCGTAGCGTTCAGACCGACCAAGCCCTGGCGGCCGGCAGCCCTCCGTCAGGCGCCGTCAGCCCTCGTACTTGAAGGACACCTGGACGCGGGCGCGATAGGCCACGATCTTCCCGTTGTCGATCTTCACGTCGAGCTTCTGGACCTCCGCGATCCGGAGGTCGCGGAGCGACCGGGTCGCCGTCTCCACCGCGTTCTTCGCGGCGTCCTCCCAGGACCGCTTGCTGGTGCCGATGACGTCGATGACTCGGTACACGCCTTCTGCGGATCCCTTCTTCGCCATGGTTGCCCCTCCTTCGTTAGTTGGGGTCGGGTGTGGGTGATCGACCGCGGCCTCAGAGCCGCTCGCGGACGCGGGGGTCGAGGGCCGCGACGGCCAGGTCGGCGGCGAGCGTCGAGAGCACGAAGAGCACGGTCGTGACCAGGACCGCGCCCATGACCACCGGGTAGTTCCGGCTGATCACGCCGTCGTAGACGAGCCGGCCGAGACCCGGGCGCGCGAAGACGATCTCCGCGAACACCGCCCCCGAGAGGAGCCGCCCGATCCCGACCCCGAGCAGCGCCACCGTCGGCAGGATCGCGAGCCGGAGCGCGTACCGGTACACGATGCGCCGCTCCGACAGCCCGAGGGCGCGGGCGGCCCGGATGTGGTTCTCCCCCAGCACCTCGACCATGGACGCCCGCACGAAGCGCGCGAGGAAGCCCACCCACCCGAGCCCGATCGCGAGCGACGGGAGGACGAGGTGCCAGAGCTGATTGCCGAGGTCGCCGGAGCGGCCCGCGCCGATCGCCGGAAACCACTTGAGCCACACGGCGAAGACGAGCAGCGCGTAGATCGCGACGATGAACGAGGGCAAGGCGATCGCGCTGACCGACAGGACGCCCGCCGCGCGGTCGAGCCAGCTCCCGCGGTGGGCCGCCGAGAAGCATCCGAGCGGGATGCCGACGAGGACGGCCCAGCCGAGGCCGAGCGCCGTGAGGGCCACCGTGGACGGCAACGCCCGCCACACCAGGCTCGCCACGCTCTGCCGTGACCAGATGTCCGTCCCCAGATCGCCGCGGAGCACGTTCCCCGCGAACCGGAGGAACTGCACGGGCAGCGGCCGGTCGAGCCCCATGCGGACGCGAAACTCCTCGCGCATCTCCGGCGTGGCTCGGGGCCCGAGGGCCACGCTCGCCGGATCGCCCGGGACGAGATGGACCGCGGAGAACAGGATCGCCATGGCGACGCTCACGATCACGACCGCCAGGGCCAGACGGCGAGCCAGGTAGCGAATCACGCCGGCGCCTCGTGGTTCCCGACCATACGCCGGCGGCCCGCGTCGCGACAAGCCGGTATAATGCGGCGCCATGACCACGGTGGGCACGTTCCCGCGGGCGATCCACCGTCTCGACCCGGTCTGGATCCCCCTCGCGGACGGCACCCGGCTCGCCGCGCGGATGTGGCTGCCGGTCGACGCCGACCAGAATCCAGTGCCGGCGATCCTCGAGTACATCCCCTACCGCCGGCGCGACTTCACGGCGCAGCGGGACGCGCTCACCCACCCCTACGTCGCCGGGCACGGCTACGCCTGCGTGCGCGTCGACCAGCGCGGCAGCGGGGATTCCGACGGCGTGCTCACCGACGAGTACCTCCCCGTCGAGCAGGACGACGCCGTGGAGGTCATCGCCTGGCTCGCGGCCCAGCCGTGGTGCACCGGGGCGGTGGGGATGATGGGCAACTCCTGGGGCGGCTTCAACGCCCTCCAGGTCGCGGCTCGCCGCCCGCCGGCGCTCCGGGCCATCATCACCTCCTGCTCCACCGACGATCGCTACGCCGACGACATCCACTACATGGGCGGGTGCCTCCTCACCGACAACCTGCGCTGGGCGTCGACCATGTTCGCCCATAACTCCCGGCCGCCGGATCCGGCGGTCGTCGGCGCGCGCTGGCGGGAGATGTGGCTCGCGCGACTGCGCGGCAGCGGGCTCTGGATCGACACGTGGCTCCGCCACCAGCGGCGCGACGCGTTCTGGCAGCACGGCTCCGTGTGCGAGGATTTCGCCGCGATCCAGTGCCCGGTGCTGGCCGTGGGCGGCTGGGCCGACGGCTACTCGAACGCGATCCCGCGCCTGATGCAGGGGCTCACGAGCCCCCGTCAGGGTCTGATCGGCCAGTGGGCGCATCGCTATCCCCACATGGCGCTGCCTGGCCCGGCGGTGGGCTTCCTCCAGCTCGCCATCCGCTGGTGGGACACGTGGCTCAAGGGCCGGGAGTCGTCTTCTTCCGAGGAGCCCCTGCTCCGCGTCTTCATGCTGGAGAGCGCCCGTCCCGCCGCGCACTACGTGACGCGCCCAGGCCGCTGGGTCGCGGAGCGCGCCTGGCCGTCCCCGCGCATCACCCCGCGGCGCTACGTGCTCCACCCGGCCCGCCTCGCCCCCGAGACCGGCCCCGAGGTCCCGCTCTCGCTCCGCTCGCCGGAGACGGTGGGCCTCTATGCGGGCCGGTGGTGCCCGTACGGCCTCACCCCCGACCTCTCCCTGGACCAGCGGCTCGAGGATGGCGGCGCCCTGACCTTCGACACCGAGCCCCTCCCCGAGCGACTCGAGATCCTCGGCGCGCCCGTCGCCGAGCTCGAGCTGACGGTGGACCGGCCCGTGGCGCTGGTCGCCGCGCGTGTGTCGGACGTCGCCCCCGACGGCGCGGCCACGCGCGTCAGCTACGGCCTCCTGAACCTGACCCACCGGGAGAGCCACGAGCATCCCGCGCCGCTCCAGCCGGGGCGCCGCTACCGGGTGCGCCTCCCGCTGAACGACGTCGCGCAAGCCTTCCCCCCCGGGCATCGGATCCGGCTCGCGCTCTCGACCGCCTACTGGCCGATCGCCTGGCCGCCGCCCGAGCCGGTCACCCTCACGCTCTATGCGGGAGCCAGCGCCCTCACGCTCCCGGTGCGGCCGCCGGACCCCGCGGACGCGGCGCTCCCCCCGCTGCCGCCGCTCGAGACCCCGCCGCCGCTCGCGACGACCGTCTACGAGCCCGCGCGCACCGAGCGGGTCATCCGTCACGACGTGTCCAGCGACGACGTCACGCTCGAATGGGTCCAGGACAGCGGGCGGCACCGGTTCGACGACATCGACCTGACCGTCCACACCGTGGCCACCGACCGCTACACGATCCGGCCGGACGATCCCCTGTCCGCGCGCGTCGAGATCGCCTGGCGGGTCCAGCTCGCCCGCGGGGACTGGCGCGTGGAGACCCGGACCCGCACGGTGCTCACGGCCACCAAGAGCACCTTCGAGCTCGCCGCGACGCTCGAGGCCTTCGAGGGCGACGACGCGGTGCACAGCGAGCGCTGGGAGCGGTCGATCCCCCGCGACCTGGTCTGATATCATCCGCGTCAACGATGGCACGCGCGGTGGATCTCAACTCCGTCGCCGGGAAGACGCCCGTGACCGAGCGGCAGGTGCCGCTCGTCGTGGTCGGCGCCGGCGCGGCCGGTGTCGCGGCGGCCACGGCCGCGGCGCGGGCCGGGGTGCGGGTGCTTCTCCTCGACGAGCATCCGCTCGACCCCGAGCTGATGGCGATGGACGTCCCACTCTACTTCGGCCAGCGCATGAGCGTGGCGGTGCGGGACCGAGGCGTCATGCTCGAGCGCGTGGTCCGGGCGAACGCCGCGCTCGAGGAGGCGATCGACGCGGGGGTCGAGGTCGAGCTGGGCGTCTCCGTGTGGGGCGCCTTTCGTCCAGGTCCGACCATGCGCGCGCTCGGGCCGTGCCTCGGCGTGGCGGACCTGTCGCGGTCGTGGCTCGTCGGCTACGATCGGCTGATCGTGGCGGCGGGCGCCCGTGATCTCGTGCTCGCGTTCCGGGGCTGGGAGAAGGCGGGGACCATGGGCGCCGCCGGGGCCCTCGCTCTCCTCACCCGGTACCAGGCGTGCGCCGCCCGGCGGATGATCGTGCTCGGCTCGGGGCCGCTCGGCCTCGCGGTGGCCGCGCTCGCGCGCGCCCGCGGCATCGAGGTCCCGGCCATCGTCGAGGTGGCGCCGGCGGTGCGCGGGGACCAGGCGACGGCCGACGCCCTCTCGCGGCAAGGGGTGCGCGTCTACCCGAGCCACGTGATCGCCGAGGCGCTGGGGGCGCGCGACGAGATCGAGGGGGTTCGTCTCGTCGCGCTCGACGGGGGCGGCCGGCCGCTGCCGGGCCGCGACACCGAGATCGCCTGCGACACGGTGTGCCTCGCCATCGGGCTCGTCCCGCAGGTCGAGCTGCCCCAGCTTCTGGGGTGCCGGCTCGTCTTCCGCTCCGAATCCGGGGGGTTCGTTCCCGAGACCGACGCGCAGCACCGGACCAGCCTGCCCGAGGTGTTCGCCGTCGGCGACTGCGCCGGGGTCGACGAGGGCGTCGTGACGGCACCCGACCGGGCGATCCGGGCGGGGCGGCGCGCGGGGCTGGCCGCCGCCGCGTCGCTCGGCATGGGGGCAGGGCCGGGCGCGCCGGAAGCGCCCGACCCGCGGGTCGTCTCGCGGGCGCACGACTACTGGCGCCAGTGGCTTCGCGCAACGCTCGGCCCGGGCGGGCAGGCGATCCTCGCCTGCCAGTGTGAAGAGGTCACGCGCGAGGAGCTGGTCGGCGTCCAGCCGCCGCGCTATCTCGGGTCGGCGGCGGCGCCGATGCGCGCCCGGAACCTCGGGACGCTGGGCCAGGACGGGCCGATCAATCCGGACCAGGTGAAGCGCCTCACGCGGGCGGGGATGGGACCGTGCCAGGGCCGCCGCTGCCGGGAGCAGGTGGCGCTCTTGCTCGCGGAGGCAGGCGACGTGCCGGTCGATACGATCCCGCTCGCGAGCTACCGGCCGCCCGTCCGGCCGCTCCCGCTGTCCGTGCTCTGGCCCCACGACGAGCCGGCCGCGATGCGGGAGCACTGGGTGAGCTGGTTCGGCATCCCGACCCAGTTCGCCCCCCACTGGGCCGGTGATCCGGACACGACGGTCATGCTGGACGTGCCGGGCGGGATCCCGGTCGAGTGAGACCGCGGCGACGCGGACGAGGAGACGCATGACGGAGCCGCGTGGAGCCAGCGTCGTCATCGTCGGCGGAGGCGTGACCGGCCTCAGCGCGGGCTGGTGGCTCGCGCGGGCCGGCGTCGACGTGCTGGTCCTCGAGGCGGGCATCGTCGGGTGGGAGGCGTCGGGCCGGAACGGCGGCGGCGCGACCCACGTCTACAGCCCCCTCGGCCTCGAAGAGCAGCGGCTCTGGCCCCAGATGGACGCGCTCCTCGGGTATCCGACCGAGCACATGCCGCACCGGATCAAGGTGGCGCTGTCGGACGAGCAGCTGGCGCTCTACCGGACCAATGCCGAGATCGCCGCCCGGCAGGGCTTCCGGACCGAGCCGCTCGACCGGAAAGAGCTCCGCGAGCTCATCCCGATCGTCGGGGACAACGCCATCGGCGGGCTCTACCTCCACTTCGGCGGCCACGCGAACCCGCAGCGCACCGTGCAGGCCTACGCCTGGGCGCTCCAGGACCTGGGCGGTCGCATCCGCCAGCACACGCCGGTGACGGGCTTCCGGGTTGCCGGGGGGCGCGTCACGGCCGTCGAGACCGACGCCGGGCCGATCGGCGCCGACACGGTGGTCCTCGCGGCGGGGCCGCAGACGGATCGCCTGGCCACCCGTTTCGGCGTGACGGTCCCGCTCGCCCCGTCGCGCGTCGAGATGATCTGTACCGAGCCCTTGCCGCTGATGCGGGTCGGCGGGGTGGATGGCAACGGGCTCTACGGGCGCCAGACGCGCCGCGGGAACCTCGTCTACGGCGGCGGGCCCCACGAGTGGCTCGACGGCGCCTGGCTCTCGGCGCCGGGCTCGCGCCCCACGACGCCGCTCCTCCGGAACCTCGGTCGCCGCCTCGCCGAGCTGTTCCCCGGCGCGGCGCACGTCCGCATCATCCGGAGCTGGGCCGGGATCGTGGAGAACACGCCGGACGGGCTGCCCATCGTCGACCGCCTGGCCGAGCCGTCGAACGTCGTCCTCGCCACCATGTCGAGCGTCGGGTTCGGGCTCTCGCCAGCCTCCGGCAGGGCCATCAGCGAGCTCGTCCTCCACGGCCGGTGTCGCTTCGCCGACCTCACCGCGCTCCGGTGGAACCGCTTCGCCGACACGCCCCCGGACTGGCGCACGCGGCTGGGCTGGCTCCCCACGGGGTCAGACTTTGACTTCCAAACAGTTTCCGCCCCCGGGCCCTGATCTCTTGGCCACTGTCGCCGAGGCCCAGCCAAAATGTTCAGAAGTCAAAGTCTGACCCCGTGAAGGCCGCGGTCTGCTACGAGCTTGGGAAACCCTTGATCGTCGAGGACGTGATCCTCGATCCACCCGAGGCGGGGGAGGTCCGCGTCCGGATCGGCGCCGTCGCGATCTGTCACAGCGACGTGCATCTGGTCCGCGGCGACTGGTTCGGCTGGAGCTCGACGCCCCCGCCCGTGGTGGCGGGCCACGAGGCGGCGGGGCTCGTCGAGGACGTCGGCCCGGGCGTCACCGCGGTGCGGTCGGGCGACCCGGTGGTCGTGTCGCTCCTCCGCACGTGCGGCCGGTGCATCCCGTGCCTGACGGGCACCGCCTACCTCTGCGAGGGGACCTACGCCCTGATGACCGAGCACCGCCTCCACACACCGGACGGCCGGCCGCTCAACGCGGGCATCCGGGTCGCGGGTTTCGCGGAGGCCGTGGTCGTGGACCAGTCGCAGCTGGTGCCGGTGCCCGCCGACCTCGGCTTCGACCGCGCGTGCCTCCTCGCCTGCGGCGTGATCACGGGCGTCGGGGCCGTGCTCAACACGGCGGAGCTCACCCCGGGCAGCAGCGCGGTCGTGATCGGGGCGGGGGGCGTCGGTCTGAACGCGATCCAGGGCGCCCGGCTCGCGGGGGCGTCGCCCCTCGTCGCCGTGGACGTCGTCCCGTCGAAGCTCCCGGTGGCGCGGCGCTTCGGGGCGACCCATGCCGTCGACGGACGCCAGGACGACGTCCGGGGGCTCGTGCGGGAGCTGACGGCCGGCCGGGGCGCCGACTACGTCTTCGTGACGGTCGGGAGCCCGCCGGCGGTGAGCCAGGCGCTCACGCTCGTCCGGCGCGGGGGGACGGTGGTCCTGGTGGGGATGCCGGCGGCAGGCGCCACGGCGCCGATCCCGGTCGGCGACTTCGCCGGCAACGGGCTCCGGCTCCTCGGCAGCAACATGGGCTCGACCCGGCTCGGCGTGGACGTGCCCCGCCTCGTGGCGCGCTACCGGGAGGGCCGCCTCCAGCTGGACGAGCTCATCACCGCACGGTATCCGCTCGAGCGGATCAACGAGGCGATCGTCGCGATGGAAGGCGGCGAGGCGCTTCGGAACGTCGTCGTGTTCCCCGAGGTCGACGCGCCGTGAAGCCCGCGCCTGACGCCGGGGGCCCGCTCGCGCGGACCTTACCGGGGCGCTTCTACCACGATCCCGCGATCTGGCAGCTCGAGCAGGCCCGCCTCTTCGGGCGCCTCTGGGTCCTCGTGGGGCGCGCGGACCAGTTCCATGCCGTGGGGCACTACCGCACCGTGCGGGTCGGGGACGAGAGCGTCCTCGTCGTGCGGGGCGAAGACGGCGGGCTCCGCGCGCTCCTGAACGTCTGTCGGCACCGGGGTGCCCAGCTCTGCTCGGCCGAGCGCGGCCAGACGCGCACGCTCCAGTGCCGCTATCACGCGTGGACCTACGGGCTCGACGGGCGCCTCCTGCGGGCCCCCGGGCTCCAGGATGCGAGGGACTTCGACCGCGGCGCGTTCGGGCTCGTCCCCGTGGCCCTCGACACGTGGGAGGAGCTCGTGTGGGTGAGCCTCGCCGCGGACCCGCCGCCCGTTGCCGACCAGATCCTCCCCCAGCTCCTGGACCGGCTCGGCGACGCCGGGCGCCTGGCCGCGTACCGGATCGGCGCGCTCGCGGTAGGCCGCACGCTCGAGTACGAGGTCGGGGCCAACTGGAAGGTCATCGTCGAGAACTTCATGGAGTGCTACCACTGCGCGCCGATGCACCCGGAGCTGGTGCGGCTCCTGCCGGCCTTCCGGAGCGGGGCGACCCAGGAGCACGGGCTCGGCACGCGCCTGGCCGACGACGCGGAGGCGCTCACTGTGAGCGGGCGGGCGCCCGGCCCGCCGTTCCCGGGCTTGGTACCCGGCCACGAGCGGCACTACTACGGGATGGTGGTCCGCCCGAACCTGTTCCTGAACCTCCTCCCCGACCACGTGATCGTGCACACGCTGACGCCGCTCGCGCCGGATCGCTCGCGGGTGACGTGTGACTGGCTCTTCGATCCCGACGTGGTCGCCCGGCCCGGCTTCGACCCGACCGACACGGTCTCCGTGTTCGATCGGGTCAACCGCCAGGACTGGGAGGTCTGCGAGTGGGTCCAGGCCGGCGTCCGCTCGCGGGCCTTCGCGGCCGGGGGCGTCTACGTCCCGATCGAGCGCCACATCCGCGGGTTCAACGACTTCGTGCTAGCGCAGCTCGGGGTGACCGCCGCTGACCCCGACCCTGGCCCGGTGTAGCCTCGGGCCGGTGAGATGAACCGTCTCGGTCGCCACCAGATCCTCGGGGGCGCCGCGGCGACGGCGGTTCCATGACGCCGGTCGTGCCCTCAGTCCACGCCCGGAAGCGCGGGGGGGATCCCTCGGTTCGCGGCGCGCCGCGCAGAATATGGACCACACCCCGGACACACAGAGGAGACAGTCATGAACGTCACCCAGTGGCTTCGGCGCGCCGCCGTCGGTCTCACGATCGCGCTGGCCCCGCTCTCGGCGTGGGCTCAAGGGTATCCGACTCCGAAGGAGGGCACGTGGATCGCTCGTGACTTCCGGTTCCATACGGGTGAGGTGATGCCTGAACTGCGCCTGCACTACACAACGGTGGGCGCTCCGACCGGTGACCCCGTGCTCATCCTGCACGGCACCACGGGCTCCGGCACCGGCATGCTCGGCCCCGCGTTCGCCGGCGAACTGTTTGGCCCCGGGCAGCCCCTCGACGCGGGCAAGTACTTCATCGTGCTGCCCGACGCCATCGGCACCGGAAAGTCGAGCAAGCCCTCGGACGGGATGCGCACGACATTTCCCCGCTACAACTACGACGACATGGTCACCGCACAGTACCGGCTGGTGACGGAAGCCCTGGGGATTCGACGTCTGCGCCTGGTGCTCGGAAACTCCATGGGTGGCATGCAGGCCTGGATCTGGGGCGTGAAGTACCCCGAGTTCATGGATGCGCTGGTGCCCATGGCTTCGATGCCGACGGAAATGTCGGGCCGCAACTGGCTGACGCGCCGTCTGATCATCGATTCCATCCGCAACGACCCGGAATGGATGAACGGCAACTACACCAAGCAGCCGCGCAGCCTGCAGTTCGCCACGGTGTTCTACGGCATCGCCACGAACGGCGGCAATCAGCGCCTCCAGCAGCTGGCTCCGACCCGCGACAAGGCGGACCAGTTGCTCAACCAGCGCCTGAGCGCGCCCTTCTCCGGCGACGCCAATGACCACCTGTACCAGTGGGATGCCTCGCGCGACTACAACTCCTCGCCGGGACTGGAGCGCATCCAGGCTGCGGTCCTGGCCATCAACTCGGCCGACGACGAACGCAATCCGCCGGAACTCGGGATCATGGAGCGTGAACTCAAGCGCGTGAAGCAGGCCCGTCTGCTCCTCATCCCCGGTAGCCAGGAGACCGCCGGGCATGGGACGACGGCGCAGGCGAAGTGGTGGAAGCACCAGCTGGCGGACTTCTTGTCGAGCGTGGCGCGCAGAGGCCCGTAAGAGGCACCATGGCGCTCGACGCCGACCATCCGAAAGCCTCGTCGGACTAGCTGCCGGCCGGCCCCTCCCGGCCCGCGGACCGCGGCATGCGAGGGGCCATCGCGGTCGATGAGCCCCGGCGCGTGACGCCCGCGGCCTGGCTCTGGATCCCGGTCACGATCGGGGCGGCCCTCGCCCAGACGCTCAGGAACACGGCGCAGCGACACCTCACCGCCTCGGTCGGCATTCTCGGGGCCACGCTCGTGCGCTTCCTGTACGGGCTCCCCTTCGCGGCCCTCTGGTTCGCCCTCGTCCGGGGCGCCGGCGCCGGGCCGAACCCCACTCCGAGCGCCGGATTCATCGGCTGGGTGCTCCTGGGCGCCGTGTGCCAGATCGCGGCGACCGCGCTCCTGCTCCGCGTGATGGCGGAGCGCAACTTCACGCTGGGCGTCGCCTACTCGAAGAGCGAGCTCATCCAGGTCGCGGTCTTCGGCTTCGCGTTTCTCGGCGATCCGGTCTCCCGCGCGGCCGCGCTCGCCATCGCCCTGGGGACGCTCGGGGTGCTGCTCCTGTCGCCGGCCGATGCCCGACACCCGGTGCGCGCGCTGCTGCTGGGCTGGACGTCCCGGCCGGCGCTCCTCGGGCTCGCCTCCGGCGCCGGCTTCGCGCTGGCGGCCGTCGGCTATCGCGGGGCCGCCCTGGCGCTCGGCGACGCGCGGTTCCTCCGGGCCGCGGCCTACACTCTCGTCGCGGCCCAGTTCCTCCAGACTGTCTTGCTCGGAGGCTGGCTCCTCGTCCGGGACGCCGCCGTCCTCATGGGCGTGCTCCGGGCCTGGCGCGCGTCGCTCTTCGCGGGACTCATGGGCGCCGCGGCGTCCGCCGGCTGGTTCACCGCCATGACGATCGAGCCGGTCGCCCACGTGCGCACGCTCGGGCTGATCGAGCTCCTGTTCAGCTGCGCCGTCTCCCGGCAGGTGTTTCGAGAGCGGCTGACCCGGCGCGAGCTGGCGGGCGTCGCCCTGCTCGCGCTGGCGCTGGTCGTCGTGACGCTGCGGGGCTGAGACTCCGACCTCGGCCCGTCTGGCAGCTGCGGAGCGCCTGGGCGAGATCCTCCAGGAGGTCCTCGACGCCCTCGATCCCCACCGACATGCGGAAGGTGCCGGGCCCGATGCCGAGCGCCGTCTGCTGGTCCGGGCTGAGCCAGCGATGCGTGGTCCGCGCCGGATTCACCATGATCGAGTAGAGATCGCCGAGGGTCGTCGCCGGGAGCACCAGCCGGAGGGCGTCGAGGAACCGGAAGGCCCTCGCCGTGTCGCAGTCGGCGACGTCGAAGGACAGCATGGCGCCGTAGCGCCCCTCGGGGAAGAGCCGCCGGGCCGTCGCGTGATCGGGGTGGCTCGGAAGCCCCGGGTAAGCGGACGCGCGCGACCGCCGGGTGGCCTTCCAGGAAGCGGGCGACCCGGACCGCGCTCTCGCACTGGCGCGCCATCCGAAGCGGGAACGTCTTGAGCCCACGGAGGGCGAGCCACGCCTCGTTCGGGCCGAGCGCGGACCCGACCTGGATCAGCATGTCCGTCAGCCGGTCGTAGTCCTCGAGCCGGCAGCCGACCGAGCCGGCCAGCACGTCCCCGTGGCCCGACAGGAACTTGCTCACGCTGTGCGTGACGAGATCGGCGCCGAGCGCCGCCGGGCGGAGCAGGTACGGGGTGGTGAACGTGTTGTCGACGATCACCCGCGCGCCGTGCCGGTGCCCGAGCTCGATCACGGCCGGCGCGTCGATCACCCGGGTCAGGGGGTTCGTGACCGCCTCGAAGTACACCACGCGCGGCCGCACCCGCCGGATCGCGTCCTCGAGGCGATCGAGATCCGCGAAGCTGGTCACCGTGCTCGGCGTCCCGAGGGCCGGGAAGACGCCCTCCACCAACGTGGTGACGCTGCCGTAGACGTCGCTCGAGGCGAGGATCGGCCCGGCCTTGCCCGCGCCCGCCGTCAGGACGGCGAGGTGGCTCGCCGCCATCCCGGAGCCACACACGCGGGTGACCTCGACCCTCTCCAGCGTGGAGAGCGCCCGCTCGAGCGCCGCCGTGGTCGGCGAGCCGGCCCGGCTGTACGAGTAGCCCGCCTTCCGGCGCCAGACCACGTCGTCGAGGTCCTCCGCCCGGTCGTAGAAGAAGGTCGTGGCGTTGTGGATCGGCGTGCTGCTCGGCCAGGCGCCGGGCGGCTCCCAGCGCTCGCCCGCGTGGACGCACTGGGTCTCGAGGTCCTTGCCGGCGTAGCGCGGGTCGGCCCGGCGGTTCTGGGCGCTCGGCGAGCCCGGGACGGGCGGGAGCCCGGCCATGGGCCCCCTCACCCTCCGGCGGGGCGCCGGTAGGTCAAGCCGTACGCGAGATTGTCCTGGCGAAGCCGCTTGTCCGTGCCGAAGAGAATGTGCTTGGACATGTCGGGCGAGTAGCGGCTCGCCGGCGGGCGGCGCCCCAGTCCCTCCGCGAGCCCCCGCACGTGATGCGGCCCGGCGCCGCAGCAGACGCCGAGGTAGCGGACCCCGAGGTCGTAGGCGTCCTTGCCGAACTCGGCGATCTCGTAGCGATTGCAGGTGAAGGGATCGAGCGCCGCCGGGAAGGGCCGGCCCTCCGGAAGCACCTTGCACTGGGGGTCGCTCAGCGCCTGGAAGGTCGGCTCCGCCGGCGTGGTCCGATACGGCACCGGCAGCGCGCCGACGTGGCAGCGGACGGCGGCGCGGATCTCACGGAGCAGCGGCATCATGGTCGCCGGCCCGCGGGAGCAGTTGAGGCCGACCACGTCCGCGCCGGCCGCCTCGAGCCGCCGGGCGGCGTCGGCGACGCTCCACCCTTCCCGCATCCGCCCTTCCCGCGGGACGGCGAGCGTGATCACGGCCGGCTTGCCCGACCGCCGGATCGCGTCGAGCGCGATCAGCGCCTCGCTGCCCCAGCTGTAGGTCTCGCCGACGATGAAGTCGACCCCGGCGTCCACCGCCCAGCCGATCTGCTCGTCGAAGATCCGGCGCGCCTGCTGGTGCGACTTCTGGTCGTCCGCCGCGTAGATGGCCGTGTTGCAGATGTTCCCCGCCAGGAGGGTGCCGGTCTCCCGCGCGACCTTCTTGGCGAGCCGGAGCGCCGTGCGGTTGATCCGCTCGAGATCCCGCTCCCGGCCGACGATCTTCATCTTGGCCCGATGCGCGTAGTACGTGAACGCCTCGACGACGTCCGAGCCCGCGTGGACGAAGTCCCGGTGGAGGCCCTCCACCAGATCCGGATGCTCGAGCACGACCTCGGGCACGAAGGCGCCGGCCTGGAGGTAGCCGCGACGCTCGAACTCGAAGAGGTAGCCCTCGGCGCAGATCACGGGCCCCTTGGCGAGCCGCGCGAGCAGCCCGGGTCCCGGCTTGGAAGCTGCTTTCGTCGCCTTCTTTGCCTTCTTCGCCGCCGTCTTCGTCGCCATCTGGTTCTTCCTCTCTCGCCGAGCGAGTCTCAGCTAGTGGGGTGGATCCGACGCCGCCGCCCTGGGCAGCAAGGCCTCGTCCCGAAAGCGTGACCAGCGGAACGGCCGGAGGTCCCACCCGGGCGCCTGCCCGTCCATCACCACCTGGGCCAGGATATCCCCGACCGCGGGCGCGTGCTTGAAGCCGTGGCCGCTCCAGCCGAAATCGACGAAGAGCCCCGGATGCTCGGGCACGGGGCCCAGCACCGGCTCGTGGTCGGGCGTGTTGTCGTAGACGCCCGAGTAGCCTCCCATCGAGAGCCCGTGCTCCATCGCCGGGAACCGCTCGGCGATCAGCTCGGCGTTCCGCAGGACCTCGGCCGGGTCGGCCCCCTCGTTGTAGTGGTCGGGGTCGACGACCTCGTCGTAGGCGACGGGCCCATGGATGGTGAGGTTGCCGGTCTCGGGACGCATGTACGTGCCGTGGGGCCGGTCGAGGATCGCGGGATGCGGACCGAAGTCCGGCGGCCGGCGGAAGAAGCACATCTGGTGGCGGGTGGGCGCCACCGGCACGTCGATGCCGAGGGGGGCGAGGAGTCGCCCGGCCCAGAGGCCGGCGCACACGACGACCGCGGGGGCGTGGATCTCGCCGGCCGCGGTGCGGACGCCGGTCACCCGCCCGCCCGCCGTCAGGATCGCCTCGACCGCCACGTACTGGACGACCGTCGCCCCCAGTTCGCGCGCCCGCGCCGCGAAGGCGTTCGTGGTCATCGCGGCGTCCGCGTAGCCCGACTCCGCCTCGTACGCGGCCAGCGCCACGTCGCCGACGGCGATCGCCGGAACGAGCGCCTGCACCTCGGCCGGCGACTGCGTCACGACGTTCGCGCCGAGCTCTCGGGCCCGGCGGACGTTCGCGCGAAGGTTCTCCGCCCGGTCGGGGCCCACGAGCCAGAGGACACCCACCTGGCGAAACCCCGGGTCGCCGCCGCCGATCCGGTCCGACCAGTGCTGGAAGACGGTCGCGGACGTGTTCGCCGTCCGGGTGAGGAAGTCCATCGCGTAGAACCGGCGGACCAGGGCCGAGGACCGCCCGGTCGGCCCCGACGCCAGGAACTTTCGCTCGACGAGGACCACGCGGCGGGCGCCGCGGCGCGCCAGGTGATACGCCACGCTCGCGCCGTGAACCCCGCCGCCGATGACGACGGCGTCGGCCGCGCGGGGGACCTCGGGCGTCACGGGCTCGTTACCAGTTGCGGTCGCCGGTCGCGAAGCGGGGGGCGTCCGCCGACTTGGGCTTCACGCCCGCCATCTCTTCGAGCGTCCGGCTCTTCTGGATGCCCGGGTGCCGGTCGAGGGCGGCGGACTTGGCGCTCGCGGGCGGGCGGCGCCCGAGGGCCTCGGCCATCGCGCGGACGTGGTGGGCGACCGAGCCGCAGCACGAGCCGATGTAGTTGACGCCGAGCGCCTGCGCGCGGGTGGCGTAGGCACCCATCTCGGCCCGGCTGAGCGTGAGGGAATCGAGGGCCAGCGGGAACTCGGGGAGCTGGGTGAAGTTCGGGAGATCGTCCCGCGTCCGGAACCCGATCGGCTGGGCCGCCACGAAGCCGGACGTCGCCCGGCGCATCAACTCGACGATCGGGAGCATCCGCTCCGGATCGCGGCCGCAGTTCGCGCCGAGGATGTCCGCCCCCTCCCCCGCCAGGATGCGCGTGGCTTCGGCGAGCGACACCCCCTCGGCGGTCTCCGTGTCCCGCACCGTGAACGTGATCATCGCCGGGTAGCCGGCCGCCTTGACGGCGCGGAGGCACTGGCGCGCCTCCTCGAGGAACGTGAACGTCTCGCCGATGAAGAAGTCGACGCCCTCCGCCGCCTGGACCGCGATCTGCTCGTCGAAGAGCCGGCGGACGACCGCGCTGGAGCCCGGATCCTTCGGGTCGTACATCCATGTGAGGCAGAGCGTGCCGGCCACCAGGGCCTGATCGCCGGCGACCTCGTTGGCGATGCGGACCGCCGCCCGGTTGATGGCCTCGACCTGGTCGGCGTACCCGGCGGTCCCGAGCTTCTCCTTGCTCGCGTAGAAGGTGAGCGCCTGGAGCACGTCGGCGCCGGCCCGCAGGAACTCCTGGTGGAGCTGCCGGAGCGCCTCCGGATGCTCGATCGCGACCTCGGGGGTGTACGGGCCGGCCTGGACGTAGCCGCGGCGCTCGAGCTCGAGAATGTAGCCGCCGTCGCCCAGGACCACGCCCTCCCGGAGCCGATCGAGGATCCCTGTCTTTGGCATCAGACGGGGGTGCCCGGACCGGGCGGGAATCGGCGGCCGACGCCGGTCACGACCGCGTTACACCCAGGGCGAGTGACTGCCCGAGGCCCCGAACGTCCGCCCGGCGGCGTAGCGGCCGAGCGCGAAGGGCTTGAGCTCGGGGACGTCGTCACCCATGAGGAGCCGCGCGACGAGCTTCCCCGCGCCGGTCATCTTGAAGCCGTGATTGGAGTCCGCGATCATGAAGACGTTCGACGCCACCCAGTCGAAGACCGGCACGTTGTCCGGCGTGAACGCGCCGACGCCGCCGTTCGGCCGCTCCCGGAAGTGCGGGCGACAGCCCTTGAATCGCGACATCGTCTGGCCCATCGCCGCGCAGAAGTAGTCGGCGAACCAGGGATCCGCCTGGTACTCGGCGTTCGCGTGGCCGTAGGGGTCGGTGACGGCGGTGGGCCCGAGCTTGACGGGCGTGGTGCCGCCCTGGAGCCCCGGCCGGTCCATCCGCTCGTTGCCGTTCTTGAAGTAGACGTACGTGAAATCCTTGATCGGCCGGCCCGTCCCCGGGTCGACCACGGGCTCGGTCGTCTCGACGTGCAGCACGGGCGGGTTCAGGCCCGCGGCCGTCAGGTACGGCTCGTCGTGGTAGACCTCGCCCTCGAGCAGCCGCCAGTACGTCCACATGTCTTTCGTCTCGACGGTGCCGTCCGGATAGCGGCAGGTGACCGTTGCGGGCTTCCCGAGCATCCGCCAGTGGTGGGGCGTCCAGGCGCCGAGGCCCCACACGACGACGTCGCAGGCGATCCGGCCCTGCTTCGTGACCACCGCGCGCACCCGCCCGCCCTCGACGTCGTAGCCGGTCACCTCGACGCCCGGAAGGACGCGGACCCCCTCCTGGGCGCACTTCTGGGCGAGGCCGGCCACGGCCTGGCGCGTTCCCGCGTAGCCACTCACTCGCTCGTGGAGGGCGAGCCCGACCCGCGAGGTGTTGAAGTCCGGCCAGAGGTTCCGGACGAACCGGCGGGCGTCCTCGCCCGCGTACAGATCGGAGGGGTACCCGGCGGCGTTCTGGCTCTTCCAGACGCGCTCGTAGGCGGGCAGGTTCTGCTCCTCGTCGACGCCGACGTAGCCGACCTGCTGGAAGCCGAAGGCGACCGGGTCGTACGTCCACACGTCCACGCTGTGGCGCAGGATGGCGTGGAGCGGCTGGGTCATGTAGAGGTTCCGGACGCAGCCGCACGCGATGCCGGATGCGCCCGCCCCCACCCCGGTCTTGTCGAGCACGACGACGTCCTGGCCCGAGCCGCGCCGGCGCCGCGCGAGCTCCATGCCGAGGTGCCAGCCCGTGCTCAACCCGTGAATGCCGGCACCGACGACGACGGCGTGGACACTCTGCGGGAGCTGGCTCATGCGGACCTCCGAGATCGTGGGATATCCGGACCGCCCGAGGGGACCGGATTTCTGTACCACCCCCCGACCGCGGGCGTCAAGGGAGTCCGGCGATCTCTGGGATCGTCGAGAGCGCACCGGCGGCGCGGGCGCGCGCGGGAGGAATGCCCGCTCGGCGTCGGTCAGACGCGGCTCGGGCCATCAGGGGAGCGCGGCGAGCAGCTTCTCGGCCCGGGGGCGGTCCTTGATCGTCCAGTCGGCGAGACTCGTCGGCGCCCGCTCCTCGAGCACCGCCTCGAGCTCGCGCCGCGCCTCCACGACCCGGTCCTGCCGGATGAGGACGCGGGCGAGGCCGACCCGGATCGCGGTGAACCGGGGGTCGAGCCGGAGCCCCGTGCGGAACGCCGTCTCGGCGCGCTCGAGGCTGCCGCCGAAGAGCGCGGGCACCTCGAAATCCACATACCCAGCCAACGCATAGGCGACGGCGAGCCCGGGATCGAGCTCGAGCGATCGCTGGATCGCCGCGCGCACGTCCGGCAGCATCGTGAGTGAGCGCAGGATGCCCTTGGTCTGGCCCCACCGGGCGGTGCTCACCCCGTAGAGCACGTGCGCCAGCGCCTCGCGCGGGGCGAGCTCGGCCGCGCGGCGCGCGGCCTCCCGCCCCGCCGCGTAGGCGGCGAGCTTCTGCTCGGGGCTCGTGGCGCGGATGTCCCCCCACAGCACCTGGACGCGCGCGAGCGCCAGATAGTTCTTGGGATGCGGATCGTCACGGACGGCGCGCTCGAGCTCGGTCCGGATCGTGTCGATCCGTCCGAGGTTCTCGTGGTACCGGTTCACCAGGGTCTCGACCTCGGCCACCAGCGGCGACTGCGCCCGGCCGATCCCGGCGGTGGCCACCATCACGAGCGTGAGCCCCGCGAGCGCGACCCGGCGGCGGCGCCCGGTGCCAAGGCGCCGGCGGTCCCTCCTCGCCCAGCGGCGGACGACGGCCATGAGCTTCGTGCGCCTCACGGTGGCGGACCGAGGCGAAGCACGACGAACCGGCGCCCGTGCTGGACGGCAATATCGGTGACCGGCGCCCGCGCCAGGTCCGGCAGCACCTGACGGATACCGTCGAGGTGTTCGGGCCGCGCGATCACCCAGGCCGGCGCGGTCACCGCGTGCCACTCGCCCCGCCGCAACGCGAGGATCGACCGCTCGACATAGGCCAGCACGTTGTAGTCATCGGCCCTCGGTGGCCCAAGAAAGTAGACCGGGCCCGGGGCCCCGGCGAGCACGCGCGAGAGCTCGGCGCCGCCTCGCCGGCTCGCCGAGTAGTCCTCCGGGCGCGGAGCCCCGCCCGCAGTCAAGAGGGCCGCCTCCTTGCTGAGCGGCCGAAGGATCGAGGCGGACAGGAAGAGGTGGACCGCCCCCAGCGTCGCCAGCCCCAGCAGAACTCGGCCCGGCGTCCGCCCCCGGCGCCAGAGCTCCGCGGCAGCCAGCCCGGCGAGCACGGCGAGTGCCGGGGCCGCCGGGATGACATAGCGCGGCCGGGCGCTGGGCCACAGCAGGACGGCCACTGCGAACCCGGCGTAGCCGAGCAAGGCGACCGCCAGCCCGCTCGATACACCCCAGCGCCGCCGGACGGCGAGGATCAGCGCGGGGACCACGCCCAGCGCCGAGGGCATCAGACCGACGACCCGGCGGGACAGCGAGCCCCTGGCCACGACGTAGTCCATCACGCCACGGGGTCGCCCATCGAGCCTCATCTGCCGGTACCAGGTGTCCGCGTCGCCCGGCTGGAACACGGCCAGGGCCCAGACGCCCAGGACGAGGGCTGGCAATCCCAGGGCCACGGCGAGGCCCGAGAGGTCGCGCCAGCGCCGATGGGCGACGGTGAAGGCCAGGACGCCAGCCGCGAAGAACCCGAGTGGGATCGGCCCCTTCGCCAGCACCGCCACCGACAGCAGGGCACCGCAGCCGAGCCAGCTCAAGGTCGACAGCCGGTCGTGCTCGACTCGAGCCCACCACAGCACGAAGGCGGCGAAGCACGCGGTCGTGACGGTCGCGTCCGCGACCCCTCGCGTCGACGCCGAGAAGACGTTGGGTGACAGGAAGAAGACGCCGGCCGCGAAAATCGACCAGCCGGCGGGAAGCTGACGATGCGCCAGCCCGAAGACGAGGATCCCGCCGGCGAGGCCGGCGAGCATGGAGGGGAGGCGCACCGCCAGCTCCCCGCCGCCGCCGCCGCCGCTGAGCCACGCGGTCCCCGCGATCAGCCAGGGCATGAGCGGCGGCTTGTTCACGTAGCGCAACCCGAGAACCTGCGGCCGCAACCAGTCGCCGTGCTCCAGGACGTCGCGCGCCAGCAGTGCCCGCCGGCCCTCCTCGTCATAGAACGATGGAAAGTCGTAGCGGGGCACGAACAGAACGACCCACACGAGGATCACCCAACCCCACGGCGGGACTCGGCCGAGTGATCCCGCCACACCAGCGAGGCCGCCGGAGCGAGGGTTCGTGCTCAGCGCCGGTCCAGCGCCGCCTGATCCTACGACCACGGCACCGGCGCTCCCCAGTGATCGAGATAGGTCGTCTCCCGCGTCGGCAGGCGGCGGCTCCCGCCGAAGCGGGCGCCCTCGACGGGGTAGCCGAGCGGGATGCAGAAGTGGAACGCGAGCTCCGACGGCACGCCGAAGAGCGCGCAGACGCGCGTCATGACCGACGGGTGCAGCGTCGTCGGGATCGAGCCGATCCCGAGCGCGCGGGCCGCCAGCAT
This sequence comes from uncultured Candidatus Rokubacteria bacterium, assembly GCA_963812945.1. Lineage (GTDB taxonomy): Bacteria > Methylomirabilota > Methylomirabilia > Rokubacteriales > DASRDR01 > DASRDR01. The sequence goes on from CAWEXD010000010.1 coordinate 288,641, forward strand.
CAGGTTCTGACAGGCGGGGAGGATGGAGTTGGCCCAGCCCGGGGGCTCGGCGAACGCGAGCACGACGCAGGGCACGTCCCGCATGTGATCCGCGAGCCCGGCGGCCGCCCGGTAGTTCGTCGCGTCGGGCGGAATGTCCTGGGGCCCGGTCCATCCGTGCTCGTCCCGGCGCTTCGCCCACCAGGCCTCGTGATAGAGCGCCCCGAATTGCGCGATCCGCGCCCGATCGGTCACGACCAGGAACCGGCCGATCTGGCGGTTGCCGCCGTTCGGCGCCCGCACCGCAGCCTCGAACAGGAGCTCGAGGTCCCTGACCGGGATCGGATCCGGCCGGAACCGCCGGATCGACCGCTGGGTGAACATCGCCTCGCCGACCGACATGCCGAGCCGTCCGTGGTCCGTCACCGCTGGATCCTCCTCGTATGGGTGCGCCGCCGCGCCGGGACCGGGGACCGCCCCGCGCGATCGGGGCGTGCCGTCCTTGACGGCCCCGCGCGGGCCATGATACGGGCTTGTACGCATCGCGCGCGACGACCCCCCACAGCCCATGGAAACCTTTGCCGAGACGCTGGCGACCTTCACCGCGGGGTTGTCTCCCTCCGCGTTGCCACCCGGCGTGACCCGGCAGGCCACCCACCTCCTCCTGGACACCGCCGGCGTGACGCTGGCCGCGGTGCCGGAGGACTTCGCGGCCAGCATTCACGCGGTCGCCCGCCGGCTCGGCGGGCCGCCCGAGGCGAGCCTCTGGGGCGGGGAAGCGCAGGTGGGGACGGCCGCCGCGGTCCTCGCCAACGGGACCCTGGCCCACGGACTCGACTACGACGACACGCTGGAGGAGGCGATCGTCCACACCGGCTCCTGCTGCGCGACGGCCGCGCTCGCCGCGGGCGAGGCGCGTCACGCCTCGGGCGGCGAGGTGCTGGCCGCGCTCGTCGCCGGCGTCGAGGTGATGGCCGCGGTCGGGCGGGCCTGCCCGGGGGCGTTCCACCGGCGCGGCTTCCACCCGACCGCGCTCTGCGGCGCGTTCGGCGCGGCGGCCGCCGTCGGGCGGATCCTCGGCCTCGGCGCGGCGGAGCTCGCCACGGCGTTCGGGCTCTGTGGCAGCCAGGCGAGCGGGATCATCGAGTACCTGGCCGACGGCTCCTGGACCAAGCGCCTCCACGCGGGCTGGGCCGCCCACGCGGGCGTCGTGGCCGCGTACCTCGCGCAGGCCGGCTTCACGAGCCCGCGGACGGTCTTCGAGGGCACCCACGGCTTCTACCAGGCGTTCGGCGGCGAGCGGCCCCCCGCGGAGCGCCTCGACGCCCTGGCCGGGGGGCTCGGCCGCGAGTGGGCCATCCTGCGCCTCATGTTCAAGGCGTACCCCTGCGGCTCGATCAACCAGCCCTACATGGACTGCGCCGCGCGGATCCGGACGCGGCCGGGCTTCGATCCGGCGGGGATCCAGGGGATCGTCTGCCGGACCGCGGAGGGCCCGATCCACCGCCTCTGGGAGCCCCTCGCCGAGAAGCGGCGGCCGACGACGCCCTACGGGGCGAAGTTCAGCCTGCCCTACTGCATCGCCCTCGTCCTGGTGGAAGGCCAGGCGGGGGTCGAGGGGTTCAGCGAGGCGAAGACCCGGGATCCGCGTATCCTGGAGGTGGCCGGGAAGGTCCGCTACGTCGTGGACCCGAGCCTGCCCTATCCCCAGCGCTTCACGGGGCACGTGCGGGTCGAGCTTGCGGGCGGGCGCGTGCTGGAGGAGACGCAGGACGCGCCGCGGGGCGGCGCGGAGTACCCGCTCGCCCCCGAGGAGCTCCACGCGAAGTTCCGCGCCAACGCGGCCCGGGCGCTGCCCGGGGCGCAGGTGGAGATGCTGCTCGAAGGCCTGCTCGCGATCGACCGAGCGGCAGACGTCGCGCCCACGGCGGCGGTCCTCCGGCGCGCCGCGTGAGCCAGACAGGGCCCAGATACGGCCAGATACCGAATGAGAGGAGATCGACCATGACGCACCGAAGGCTCTGGGGACTCCTGACCGGACTCGCCCTCGCGCTCGGGCTCCTCGCCCCGGCCGAGGCGGCGGACCCGGCGGTGATGGAGGCCGCCAAGAAGGAAGGCAAGGTCGTCTGGTACTCGTCGCTCGGGCTGTCGGTCGCCCAGAAGGTCTGCGACGCCTTCAACAAGAAGGCGCTCGGCATCACCTGCGAGCTCACCCGGGACGGCTCCCAGCGCGTCTTCCAGAAGGTCATGCAGGAGGCCGGGGCGAACCTCGCGATCGCCGACGTCGTCCACACCTCCGACATCTCGCACTTCCTCGAGTTCCAGCAGAAGAACATGCTGATGCGCTACCTCCCGGCCGGCGCGGACAAGTTCCCCGCCGACTTCCGCGACAAGGACGGGCTCTACACGATCCTGCGCGGCACGCCCTACGTGATCGGCTACAACACGCAGAAGGTGAGCGCCGCCGACGCCCCCAAGACCTGGAAGGACCTTGCCGACGCCAAGTGGAAGGGCAAGCTGGTCCACGCGCATCCGGGGTACAGCGGCGTGGTGATGACGGGGATCATCGGCCTCCTCCCGGTGATGGGCGGCTGGGACTACTACGCGGCGGTGGCGAAGAACAACCCCCTCGTCGTCCAGTCGGCCGAGGACCCGCCGATGAAGCTCTCGGGCGGCGAGGCCTGGGTCGGCCCGACGGGCGAGTACAACCTCTATCGCGAGATCAAGAAGGGGAACCCCGTCCAGATCGTCTTCCCCGCGGAGGGCGTGCCCTTCGTGACCTCGGCCAACGCCATCCTGGCCAAGGCGCCGCATCCGAACGCCGCCAAGGTGTTCACCGACTTCCTGTTCGACAAGGACGCCCAGCAGATCCTCGCCGACGACGGCCTCTACGTGCCGAACGAGGCGGTGACCTACCCGAAGGACAAGCGGCCGCTGAAGGAGCTGAAGCTCATCAAGGTGGATCCCGAGGAGATGCAGAAGCGGGACGACGAGGTCAAGAAGAAGTTCCGCGAGTTGTTCGGGGTCTGACCTCGTGGCGGGCGCGGCGGCGGGGACGGCGAGCGGGAGCGGGACGGCCCGGGGGCGGCTCGACGCCGCGCCCGGCGTCTGGCTCTTCTCCACGGCGATCCTCGCCGTCCTCGTCGTCGCCCCGCTCGCCATCCTCCTGGTCACCGCCGTCCAGACGCCGGCAGGGGCGGGCTTCACCCTCGCCAACTTCCTGGAGGCGTTCGGGGAGGCGATCTACCAGGGTCCGATCGGGAATTCCCTCGTTTACGCGACGTCGGTCGGCATCCTGAGCGTGCTCGTCGGGGCGCCGATGGCCTGGCTCGTCACCCGGACGGACATGCCCGGCAAGGCGGCGGTCCGGACCTTCACGATCGCCGCTTTCGTCACGCCGTCCTTCCTCGGCGCCACCGCCTACGTGATCCTGGCGGGGCCGAACGCCGGGCTCTTCAACGTCCTCTACCGGGCCATCACCGGGGCGGAAGGGGCGCTCGTCAACATCTTCTCGATGACGGGGCTGATCTACGTGACCAGCCTCTACACGTTCCCGGTGGTCTTCATCCTGACCAGCGCCGCCCTCACGGCCACGCCGGGAGACCTCGAGGAGGCGGCCCAGATCGCCGGAGCCGGCCGGCTCGCGGTGATGCGTACGATCACGCTGCCGCTCGCCCTTCCGGCGATCGCCGGCGGCTTCATCCTCGCGTTCCTGGAGGCGCTGGTGCTGTTCGGCGCGCCGGCCATGCTCGCCATCCCGGCGCGCTTCCACGTCATGACCACCCAGATCTGGGCCTTCTTCCACTATCCCCCGAAGGTGGAGGTGGCCGCCGCCTACGCCATGCCGCTCCTCCTGGTCGCGGTCGTCCTCCTGGTGGCCCAGCGCCGCCTGATGGGACGGCGCGGCTACGCGACCGTCGGCGGGCGCGCCACGGCCGCGCGGCCGGTGGCGCTCGGTCCCTGGCGGTGGGCCGCGTTCGCGGCCTGCGGGGGCGTGCTGCTGCTCTCGATCGGGCTGCCCTACTTCGCGCTCCTCCGCGCGGCGCTCGCGAAGGCCTGGGGACTCGGCTGGTCCTGGCAGAACCTCACCCTGCGCAACTTCCGCTACGTCATGTTCGAGTTCGACCCGACGCGCGCGGCGATCGTGAACACGCTCCAGCTGGCAGTCGTGACGGCCACCATCGCGGCCATCCTCATGGGGGCGATCGCCTACGTCGCCCAGCGGCGGCTCATCAGGGGCGCGCGGGCGCTGGCGTTCCTCGCCATGGCGCCCCTCGCGATCCCGGGGATCGTGCTCTCGATCGGGCTCTTCAAGGCCTATTCGCGCCCGCCGCTCCTTCTCTACGGCACGATCTGGATCATCTTCGTCGCCTACCTGACCAAGTACCTGCCGATCGCCTACACGGCCTGTCACGCCGCCATCCAGACGGTGCACGTGGACCTCGAGGACGCGGCGCGCGTCCTGGGCGCCAACCGCCTGGTCGCGTTCAAGGACGTGACGGTGCCGCTCTTCGGCGCCGGGCTGATCTCGGCGTGGCTCCTCGTGTTCCTCCCGAGCCTCCGCGAGCTGTCCTCCTCCATCCTCCTCTTCACGAGCCGCTCCCGCGTCGTGTCCGTGGTCATCTATTCGCTCTACGAGGAGGGCCTCTGGGAGGCCGTCTCGGCCCTCGGGATCCTGCTGCTCGGGCTCACCCTCGCCCTCGTGGCCATCGCGCAGCGGTTCCTCGGCCGGCGCTTCCTCCAGATCTGATCGCGACCGAATGGCCGCCGTCCGGCTGGAGGCGCTCACCAAGCGGTACGGGGAGGACGTCGCGGCGGTCCGGGACCTCTCGCTCGAGATCCGCCACGGGGAGCTCGTCTCGCTCCTCGGCCCCTCGGGCTGCGGGAAGACCACCACCCTCCGCCTGATCGCGGGCTTCCTCGCGCCCGACGCCGGGGAGATCTGGCTCGGCGATCGCCGCCTCTCGTCCCCGGGGGAGGCCGTGCCGCCCGAGCGCCGCGGGATGAGCATGCTCTTCCAGTCCTACGCGATCTGGCCGCACAAGACCGTGGCGGAGAACGTGACCTACGGCCTCAAGTTCCGCGACGTGCCGCGCGCGGAGTGGCCTCGGCGGCTCCGCGAGGCCCTCGCGCTCGTCCGGCTCGAGGGGTTCGCCGACCGCTACCCCGGGGAGCTCTCGGGCGGCCAGCAGCAGCGCGTCGCCCTCGCCCGGGCGCTGATCGTGGAGCCCGCGATCCTCCTCCTGGACGAGCCGCTCAGCAACCTCGACGCGCACCTCCGGGAGGAGATGCGCTTCGAGATCCGGCGGGTGCACGAGGCCTTGCAGATCACGACCGTCTACGTCACCCACGACCAGGCCGAGGCCATGGTCACCTCGGACCGCATCGCCGTGATGAGCGCAGGCCGCGTCGAGCAGGTCGGCACGCCGGCGGAGATCTACGAGCGGCCGGCGACGGCGTTCGTGGCGGGATTCATCGGCCGGACGAACCTCCTGCAGGGCCGCGTGGTGAGCGAGGGGCGGGTGGCGTGCGAGGGCGGGCTCGACCTCCACACCGGAGCGGGACCGGAGCATCCGGCGGGATCGGTGGTCTCGGTATCGATCCGGCCTCACATGGTCGGCCTCGCGCCGGCCGCGGCCGGGACGACGGGGACGCCGGGCGACGCGCGGCTCAACGTCTTCTCGGGCACGGTCACCCGCGCCAGCTACTTCGGCGACACCATGGACTACCTGGTGGCCGTCGACGAGATGGCCACGACGCTCCGCGTGACCGGGCCGCCGGCGCCGCGCTTCGCCGTCGGTCAGAGCGTGGCCGTCCGGATCGAGCCTCGGAGCTGCATCCTCGTGCGATGAGCCCGGCCGTCAGCATCGCCTTCCAGACCGACCACCCGCTCGCCGCCTACGGCCCGCTCGCCGCCCTCGCCGAGCGCCACGGCTTCGACGGCGTGTCCGTCTACAACGATCTCCTCTACCAGCCCGCGTGGCCGGCGCTCTTCGAGATCGCGCGCGCCACGCGCCGCGTGCGGATCGGCCCGGCCGCCATGAACCCGTTCACCTGCCACCCGGTCACGCTCGCCGGCCACGTGGCGCTCCTCGACGAGGCCTCCGGCGGGCGCGCCTACCTCGGGCTCGCGCGCGGTGCCTGGCTCGACTTCCTGGGCCTCGACCCGGCGCAGCCCGTGACGGCGCTCCGCGAGGCCTTCGAGTGCGTCCGCCACCTCCTCCGCGGGGATCGGAGGCCGTACCGGGGCCGCGTCTTCTCGCTCGCGGGCGGCCAGACGCTGCGCTGGCCCGTCCCCCGGAGCGAGGTCCCCTTCCTCCTGGGCGCGTGGGGCCCGCGGGCGATCCGCGCGTGCGCGCCTCACGTCGACGAGGTCAAGGTGGGCGGCACGGCGAGCCCCCGCGTGGTGCGGGCCGTCCTCGGCGAGCTCCGCGCCGCGACCGCCCAGGCCGGCCGGCCGCCCGACACCGTGGGGCTCGCCGTCGGCGCGGTCTCCGTGGTCGATCGGGACGGCGGCGCGGCGCGCACCCTGGCCCGCCAGAAGGTCGCCCTCTACCTGCCGGTCATCGCGCGGCTCGACCCCGCGCTCCCCGTCGAGCCCGAGCAGGTCCAGCGGATCGAGGCGGCGCGGGCGGCCGGGGACATCGCGCGCGCGGGCCGCGAGGTCCCCGACGCGGCCCTCCGGAGCCTCGCGCTCGCGGGCACGCCGGACGAGGTGGCGGAGCAGGCGCTCGAACTGTACGCGGCCGGCGCCCGGCGGGTCGAGTTCGGCACGCCGCACGGCCTCGACGAGACGGCCGGGGTGCGCCTCCTCGGCGAGGCGGTACTCCCGAGTCTCCGCCGGCGGGGCATCGGCGCCGCGCCGTGACGGGCCCGCGTCGCCCCGACGAGTTCGAGCTCTACGATCTCGCCCTGGTCGTCGAGCGGATCGAGGGGCAGTGCACGTGTGACATGCGGGTCGGCGACCGGGTCGAGGTGCGCGGCGGGAAGCTGGCGATCGCCGAGGCGCGCGGCTTCTGCCTCTACGCGCTCCAGGCCGCGCTGCCGCTCCTGCCCGCCAAGCAGCGGACGAGCCACCCGGCGGACTGGATGGAGACGGACACTCGTGTGACGTGCCCCGACCCGGCGTGCCGGCTGATCATGCGCATCGAGCGCACCGGGCGGCGCGTCCTCCGTCACGACGACGTCAGCGCGGTGCCCTGGGAGCCCCCGGGGCCCAGCGTCCAACCGGGCGCCTGACGCCACCCCGGTGGCCAGTGGGGGCAGCGCGGGCCGTTACGGCCGGACGTGGCGCGAGACGACGGCCTCCTCGCCGAGGAGGCCCCGCGGCCGGAGCAGGAGGACCGCGGCCAGGACGACCCCGATCAGGACCACCTGGAGCGCGGCGCCCCGCGCCTGCATCGCCTGGGGCAGGAGGGCGGCGACCAGGGCCCCGCTGGCGCTCCACAGGCCCCAGACGAGGACGCCGCCCAGGAGCGCCCCGCGATTGCTGCCGGCCCCGCCGACCACGAGCATCGTCCAGACCTGGAAGGTGAGGATCGGGAGAAAGTCCTCGGGCGCGACGAAGCCGATGAAGTGAGTGTAGATCGCGCCCCCGAGCCCCATGACCATTCCACCGAGCACGAACGCCTCGAGGCGATAGCGGGACGGGCTTTTCCCGAGCGCGGCCGCCGCCGCCTCGTCCTCGCGCAGTCCCCGGAGCACCCGCCCCCACGGGCTCCGCACGAGTCGCTCGAGCCCCACGTACGTGGCGGCCACGACCAGGACGACCAGCGCCAGATACAGGGCGTTTCGACCGACCGGCATCCCGGCCCATCCGGACAGCGGCCGCGGAATCTGCGTGATCCCGAACGGCCCGTTCGTCAGCCGCGCGAAGTTCAGGGCGACGAGCTGGATCGTCACCGCGATCCCGAACGTGGCGATCGCGAGGTAGTCGTGGCGGAGGCGCAGCGTGATGGCACCCACCAGCCAGGCGGCGAGCCCGGCCAGCACGGCCGCGCCGGCCCAGCCCACGGCCACCGGCAGGCCGAGCCCGCCCCAGTGCTCGGGGGAATCCGGGCCCGTGAGGAGCGCCGAGCCATACGCCCCGACGGCGACGAAGCCGGCCACCCCCACGTTGAAGAGCCCCGTCACGCCCCACTGGAGATTGAGACCGAGGCAGAGGAGCGCGTAGTAGAGCGCGACCACGAAAAAGAAGACCAGGTACGCGCCGACGTCGGCGATCACGACGTCTCCCGCGCCGCCGCGGTCATCACTCGCGCGTCCCGAGGAGGCCCCGCGGCCGGACCAGGAGAACGGCCAGGAGCACCATGAAGGCGACGGCGGCGCGGTACTCCGCGCCGACCAGCGGGACGGCGAGCGCCTCGGCCAGGCCGATGAGGAGGCCGCCGAGGACGGCCCCGTACACGCTCCCCACGCCGCCCAGGATCGTCGCCGCGAAGAGAGGCAGGAGCAGGTCGAAGCCGAGCCACGGCCGGACCTGGACGGTGAGCCCCACGAACACCCCCGCCACCGCGGCGAGGGCGCCGCCGATGAGCCACGTCCAGCGCGCCACGGCCTGGGGATCCACGCCGACCACGCGGGCCAGCGCCGGGTTCTCGCTCACCGCGCGCATCGCGCGGCCGAGCGTCGTGCGGGTCAGGAGCCCGTGGAGCCCCACGACCAGGGCCGCCGTGAGCCCGAGCACGAAGAGCTGATCGGGCGTCGCGCGCACCGCCGGCAGCCCGGGCACGACCGGCGCCGCCATCTGGATCTGGCGCGTGTAATACGCGGGCTCGGGGCCGTACAGGAACGCGAGCCCGTAGCGGAGGGCGAGCGATGCCCCGAAGCTCGCGATCACGAGGACGATCTGCGCCCCCTGCCGGCGGAGGGGCCGGAAGAGGCAGCGATCCAGCAGGGCCCCCAGCGCCCCGGTGAGGAGCATCGAGACCGCCAGCATCGCCAGGAACGGCCAGCCGAACGACAGGGGGCCCAGCCGGCCGAGGCCGCTCCCGCCGCTGGCCGTCCACGCGACGAGCAAGCTCAGGACGAAGTAGGCGCCCCAGGTGATGAGATCGCCGTGCGTGAAGTTGGCGAACCCGAGGATGGAGTAGGTCAGCGTGAGCCCCACCGCGCCGAGGGCGAGCGTGGCGCCGAGGAGCAGGCCGTCGACCAGGAACGGGAGCCAGCTCACGAGGAGCCCGCCGCGCGGACGACCGGGCGCCGGCTCACCGCGCCCGGTCCCCGCGACCGCCGAAATAGAGGCGCGCCACCTCGGCGTCGTCCATGAAGCCCGCGGCCGGGCGGGTCAGCCGGTCCCGGCCCTCCACCAGCACCGTGGCGCGGTCCGCCAGCGCGACCGCCGCGCGGGCGTTCTGCTCCACCAGGACGACCGTCACCCCCAGGGCGCGCACGGCCCGAAGCGTGTCGAAGACGACGGCCACGAGCCGCGGCGCCAGGCCGGCCGAGGGCTCGTCCAGGATCAGGACACGGGGCTCGACGACGAGCGCGCGGGCCACGGCGAGCATCTGCCGCTGGCCGCCCGACAGGCGTCCGGCCGCGAGGCGGCGCAGGCGCTGGAGGTCGGGGAAGAGCGCGTACTGCGACTCGACGCGCGCCCGCCGCCGGGAAGCTGGGAGAACGGCGGCCGCCAGCTCGAGGTTCTCCCACACGGCGAGGCGCGCGAACACGTTCTCCGTCTGCGGGACGAAGGCCAGGCCCTCGCGCACGAGCCGATGCGCGGGGAGCCCGGTGACGTCCCGCCCGAAGAGCCGGACCGTCCCCGCCGTCACGGGCACGAGGCCGGCGATGGCCTTGACCAGGGTGGACTTCCCCGACCCGTTCGGGCCGAGCACCGCCACCACTTCGCCGGGACGCACCGCGAGGCTCGCGCCCCGGACGACCGGCAGCCCGGGCTCGTAGCCCGCCACCAGCTCGCGCGCCTCGAGGGCGAGCCCGTCGGGCTCGGGGCCGCTCACAGGGGCGCCCCGCCCAGGTACGCGTCGATCACGCGCGGATCCGCGCGCACGGCGTCCGGGTCGCCCGCCGCCAGGAGCGCGCCGCCCACCATCACCAGGACCGGCTGGCAGAGCTCCATCACGACGTCGAGGTTGTGCTCGATGACGAGGATCGTGAGACCCTGGCGATTGAGGGCGCTGATCCGGTCGACGAGGGTCTCGAGGAGCGCCGGGCTCACCCCCGCCGCCGGCTCGTCCAGCAGCAAGAGCCGGGGCTCCGTCATGAGGGCCCGCCCGAGCTCGAGCAGCTTCCGCTGGCCGCCCGAGAGCACGCGCGCGGGCTGGCTCGCGTGGGCCCCGAGCTCGAGGAAATCCAGCAGCGCCAAGGCGCGATCGCGGTGGCGCCGCTCCTCGGCGGCGACCGCTGCGGGCCGGGTCCAGTTGGTCCAGAACCGCTCCCCGAGCTGACCCTGCGCCGCGAGCATCACGTTCTCGAGCACGGTCATCGCCGGGAACGGACGCGGCACCTGGAAGGTGCGCGCCACGCCGCGGGCGGCCACGCGGTGGGGCGGCTCGCCGTCGAGCCGGCGCCCGTCCAGGAGGATCCGTCCGGTGCTGGGCGCGAGCGCGCCCGCCACCAGATTGAAGAGCGTGCTCTTCCCCGCGCCGTTCGGGCCGATCAGGCCCGTGATGCTGCCCGCGGCCACCTGGAGAGAGACGTCGAGCACCGCGGCATGGCCGCCGAACCGCCGGGTCACGTGCCGGAGCTCGAGCATGGCGTGGTGTCGGGTCAGGGGCGCCGCGGCTTGTCACGGGAGAGCCGCCCCCGTATCATGCGGGCCACACGATAGCGAGCACGGCGCGAGCGAGTCAACTGATCACGCGGGGGGAAATCATGTTCCAGACTGGTGCGCGGTGGGGTCTCGCGGTCGTCGCCCTGGGCTTGACGCTGGCCGGGGCCGGGACGGTCGAAGCGCAGTGCACGACGACGATCGGCGTGGTGATGTCCCTGACGGGGCCCGCCGGCCAGTTCGGGCAAGCCGGCTCGAAGGCGGTGGAGCTGGCCTTCCGCGACCTGAACGAAGCGGGCGGCGTCGCCGGGTGCAAGCTGGCGGTCGAGATCCGGGACGCCCAGAGCCAGGGCACGGTCGCCGTCGACGCCGCCAAGCAGCTGGTCGAGATCAAGCGCGTGCCGGCCATCATCGGCGGCATCATCTCGTCGGTCTCCATCCCCGTCCTCACCTCCGTCACCGCCCCGGCGGGCGTCGTCCAGATCTCGCCGGCCTCGTCGTCCCCCACCCTCACGAACCTCGGGCGCGAGGGGAAGAGCGGCGGCTGGTTCTTCCGGACGATCACGACCGACGCGCTCCAGGGCGTCGCCGCCGCGAAGTACGCGCTGGACCTGGGGCTCCGCCGTCTGTCGGTGATCCACGTCAACAACGACTTCGGCGTCAACATGGTGCGCGAGTTCTCGAAGGCCTACGCCGCGCTCGGCGGGACGCTCGTCTCGGTCACCCCGTACAACCCGAGCCAGGCCTCCTACCAGCCCGAGGTCACGAAGGCCCTCCAGGGGACGCCGGACGCCCTCTACCTCGTCAGCTATCCGGTGGACGGCGCGACGATCGCGCGGACGTGGATCTCGCAGGGGGGCGTCAAGAAGTTCCTCCTGAACGACGGCATGAACAGCGCCAAGTTCGTTCAGGACGTCGGCGCCGAGCACCTGAACCAGGCCCACGGGACGTCCTCGGGCACGACGAAGACGCCCTCGACCGAGTACTTCGCGCGCGAGTACCCCGCCTTCGCCAAGCCGTTCGAGGCGGGCGCGCCGGCCGCCGACCGCTCCTACGACGCGGCGGCGATCCTGGGCCTCGCGATCGCGCAGGCCGGCAAGGCCGAATCGGCCGCGATCCGCGACGCGATCCGCAAGGTGCTCGATCCCCGGGGCACGGTCGTTCACGCGGGCGCGGCGGAGTTCCGGAAGGCGCTCGACCTCCTCAAGGAGGGCAAGGCCATCCGCTACGTCGGTGTGATCGGCCCGGTCCAGTTCGATCGCTTCGGCGACATCACCGGCCCGTTCCGCCTCTGGCGGATCCAGAACGGCGAGGTGCAGACGACCGGCGAGATGTCGGCGGCCGAGGTCGACCAGCTCAAGGCGAAGCTCGAGCCGTAGCCCCCACCGGGGGCCGGGCGCGATGATCCGGGCCAGCGTCGGCACGGGCACGGTCTGGGAGGCCATGGCGGGCTACGCCCGGGCGGTGCGCATCGGCGACCGCATCCTCGTCTCGGGCACCACCGCGACCGGGCCGGACGGCGCCGTGGCGGCCGCCGGGGACGCGGCCGGGCAGGCGCGCTTCATCCTCGACAAGATCGAGCGCGCGATCGAGGCCCTCGGCGGCGGGCTCCGGGATGTGGTGCGGACCCGCGTCTACGTGCGCCGCCAGGAGGACTGGGAGGCGGTGGCCCGCGTCCACGGCGAGCGCTTCGGGACGATCCGGCCCGCCAACACGCTCGTCCAGGCCGGGCTCGTCGGCAATGCGTATCTCGTCGAGATCGAGGCCGAGGCGGTGATCGGCGCGGGGGATGCGTTTCAGTCTCCGGCTGAATAACGACCTCCGGCTGGCCGACTACGTCGCCCTCGCCCGCACCGCCGAAGCGGTCGGGTTCGACCAGCTCTGGGTCTCGAACGATCTCTTCCTGCGGAGCGCCCCGGTGATCCTCGCCGCGGTGGCCCACGCCACGCACCGGATCGAGCTCGGCACGGGCATCCTGAACCCGCACACGATGCACCCGGCCGAGCTGGCGATGCTCGCCGCCACGCTGGACGAGCTGAGCGGCGGCCGGTTCAACCTCGGGCTCGGCGCCGGGGCCGCCGACTTCCTCGCCTGGGTCGGGCTGGCCGATCCGCACCCAGCCGAGACCATGCGCGAGACGATCGACGGGCTCCGGCGCCTCCTGAGCGGCCAGCCGCTGGCCGAGGGCGGCCGCTTCCTGCGGGGGAGCGCCGAAGCCTATCTCCGATTCCGGCCACCCCGGGTGACGCCGATCTACGTGGGGGCGATGGGGCCCCGGCTGCTCGCGGTCGCCGGCGAGCTCGCGGACGGGGTCCTGCCCCTCCTGCTCCCGCCGGAGCACTACTTCACGGTGCGGCCCCTCATCGATGCCGGCGTCCGGCGACGCGACCCCGGACGGGGCCCGCTCGACCTGGCCGCATGCGTGTGGGTCTCGGTCGCCGAGGACGGGGTCGCGGCGCGGCGGGCGCTCGCGGAGAAGGTCGCCTACTACGGCCAGGCCCTCGGCGACCTCATCCACGCGCGGCTCGGCGTCACGCGGGAGGCGTTCGCCCCGATCACGCGCGCCGCCATGGCGGAGAACGATCTCGCCCGCGCCGCGGCGATGGTCACCGACCAGATGCTCGCGATCGGCATCGTGGGCCCGCCGGAAGCGGTGGTCGAGCGGCTCGGTCCGCTCGTGCGCGCCGGCGTGCAGCACGTCTCGTTCGGCCCGCCGCTCGGCCCCGACCCGGTGCGGGCCGTCGAGCTTCTCGGGCGCCGCGTCCTGCCCCGCCTGGCGTGACCGCCGAGGACAAGACGCCGGCCTGGCGGCTTGACCACTCCCGCGCGGTCCCGTACGCTGCGCGCGCCCGATCTCGCGCGCCGACCGACGGACGCCGCGCGGGCGGCCAAGGAGGTGTCTGCCGTGTCTCCGCTTCGACTGGCCGGCAAGGTCGCCGTCGTCACCGGGGCCGGCATGGGCCTCGGCGAGGCCATCGCGCGGCGGTTCGCGGAGGAGGGCGCCCGCCTCGCGTGCGTGGACGTCCGGCCCGTGCCGAACGACGCGGTCGTCGACGCGATCCGCGCGGCCGGCGGCGAGGCCCTCTCCCTGGAGGCGGACGTCGCAGCGGCGGCCGACACGCGCCGGGTGGCCGACGCCACCGTGGAGCGATTCGGCCGCATCGACGTCCTGGTCAACAACGCGGGCGTCCTCCCCTCCCGGGAGACCGTGCTGGACACCAGCGAGGCCGATTGGGACGAGACGATGCGGGTGAACGTCAAGGGCGTCTTCCTCATGAGCAAGGCCGTGCTGCCGGCGATGATCGCCCAGGGCGGCGGGGCGATCGTGAACCTCTCGTCCATCACCGGGGTGGTCGGCCTGCCGGTCCGCCCCGCCTACTCGGCCTCGAAGGGCGCGGTCGCGATCCTCACGAAGCAGCTGGCGGTGGACTTCGGCCACCACGGCGTCCGCGTCAACGCGCTCAGCCCGTCGTTCGTGATCACGAGCATCAACCGGGCGATGTTCGAGCGGATGCGGGCCGAGGGGGCGCCCTGGGAGCGGCTCCTCGATCAGCACCTGCTGCGCCGCCTCGGCGAGCCCCGCGACGTCGCGAATGCGGCGCTGTTCCTCGCCTCCGACGAGGCCTGCTGGATCACCGGGGTCACGCTACCGGTCGACGGGGGGTACACGGCGCACTGAGAGTCGCGCGTGCGGCTCGCGCGAGGAGGACCGGCGCCGGGCGCGCCGCCGCGGCGCGCCGCCCGGGGATCCCCGGGCGCTAGCGCTCCACGATCACGCGCTCCGGAGGAGCAGGGCGCGGGCGCCCGCGTCAGGCATACTCGAAGTTGATCATGGTGTGCCCGTAGTCACTGTACTGGCAGGTCCCGCAGAGCGGCAGCTCGCGGCTCACGATCTGTGCGCGCACCTCGCGCATTTTTTCGCTCCGCAGGATGTTCATGAGCCCGCCGTCCCGCTGGACGTTGGCGAAGACGTGGTCCCCGTTGCTGTCGTAGCAGCAGGTCGTGACGTCCCCGTTCGCCAGCACCACACCGTTCTCGTAGGCCCAGCTGCACACCTGGTCCTGGATCTTCAGCTCGACCCGCTCCTCGTCCACCCGGTACTTCCGATACTTCTCGCCCTTCGGGAGCATTTTCCGGGCCATCCGACCGCGCAGGTGCTCCTTGACCCAGGATCCGAGCGACACGTTCTTCAGCGCCAGCTGATCGACCCGCATGGACTCGGCCAGGTCGATCATGCTCTCGATCTCGGACTCGTTGTAGCTGAAGACGAGGAACTGCAGGCGAATGAACGGCCGCTTGCGCCCGAGGGCATGCCGGCGGTGACCCAGCCGCCGAATCCCCGCCTTGACCGCCTCGAAGTCGCTGCCGATCCGGTACCGCTCGTGCGTGGCCTTGCTCGCCCCATCGAGGCACACGATGATCGAGCTGAGATTGGACGCGAAGATGTTCTCGACGTCCTTGTCCTCGAGGAAGGTCGAGTTGGTGCTGACCCGCACCGGAATGTTGCGATCCTCGGCGTATCGGATCATGTCGAAGATCTCGGGATTGAGGAACGGCTCGCCGAAGTTCCACAGCGCGATCATCTTGGCGTGACCGACGATGTCGTCGACGACGTCGCGGTAGGTGTGCGGCTGCATGTGGATTCCCGGCCGGTGCATGTGGGTCGGCACCGGACACAGCGGGCACTTGAGATTGCACTGGGTGGTGGGCTCGACCATGAACATCTCGGAATAGAGACCGCTGGCGTTCGGCACCCGGCTCAGGGTGCGGACCCCCTTGGCCGCGTGGATCTCGGTCCTGGTCACGCTCATCGTCGCTCCTCAGCGCCTCTCGCCCGGCCTGTCCGGCCGGTGTCCCCGGCGGAGCCGCCCGCTCTGGACGGCGCCCCGCCTGACTGGTCCCGGGTCGCGCCCTTCGTCATCGTGGACCCAAGGTCGCCGAGGGCCGTCCGGCAGGGGGTCGTCAGGCCTCGCCAGCGGCTGACACCCGGCCCTCACCCTAGCAGACCATGCCCGCTTCGAACCGATGTTGCGCAGCCGGGGCGCGGCGTGTCAAGAGCGGCCGCCACCCCGAAGGCGGCCGCCGGAAGGGTGCTTCGGGGCGCCCGCGGAGGCGCGCCATCCGTGGCGCCGCCGCTGGCAGGGTCCGCGGATCTTGCGACGGCCGGGTCCCTCTTCTAAAATGGCGCTCACATCATCGGCGTAAGACGCCGAATCGATCCCACCCGAGGGGGAAACCATGACGTCACGGAGTCGCCACCGCCTGGCTGCGGCAACGCTCGCCGTCCTCCTGACGCTGGCTCCCGCGGCCGGTGCCGAGACTCTGACCGGGCTCCGACCGGCCGAACCTCAGCCCACCCAGGTCACCCCGGGTCTGGCGGTCGAGTACACCTACGTCAAGGTGAACTGGATCGAGCAGCTCAAGGGACGGAAGTTCGAGCCGGGCCCCCCGCTCGCGAACCTCAACTATCGCTGGGGCGGTGGCAACGTCCTGACCAGCAAGGTGCGCGAGGAGGTCGGGGCGAACATCACCGGCTTCATCCGCTTCGAGAAGCCGGGCGTGTACGGGTTCGAGGTCACCTCGAACGACGGGATCTGGGTCGAGCTCGGCGGGAAGATGCTGCACCAGGACGACGGGGTCCACCCGGACAGCACGTCGGACCGGCTCGAGGTCAAGATCGACCAGCCCGGGTGGTATCCGCTCAAGATCACCTACTTCCAGAAGAAGGGCACCGCGTCGCTGATCCTGGCCTGGATCGGGCCCGGCGAGAAGGGGAAGCTGGTGCCCGTCCCCGCCACGGCCTTCGGGCACGTCAAGAAGTAGCCGCGCTCCGAGCGGGATCGGCGGGCACGCTCGCGGGGCCCGAGCCGGTTAGGGCTCCGTCAGCTCCTCGGTGGCCGCCGTGAACCGGCGACGATCCGCCGGGTCGTCGATGTGTCGGGCGAGCCGCTCGTAGAGATCGCGCGTCCCGCTCGCCTGCTCCGCCGCGCGCTTGACCAGGAACTTCGCCATGGGGCCGATGTAGACCGCGAGGCGTTCGCCGGCCTCGGCCAGCACCGCGGCCAAGAGGGGGCGCTCGGGCTTCGCGGGAGCGGGGGCCGCGGGCGCAGGCCCCGCCGCCGGCGGGGCCGCCGGCTTCGCCAGCCCCGCGAGATCGCCGAGCCGCTCCCGGAACGTCGCCTGCTGGGCCTCGGGCACGGCCACCGCCAGGAGGTGGCAGAGCGCGGTCAGGTCCGGCGCGGTCTTGACGGCCCTCCGCACCAGCACCCGGGCGAGCGGCCCGATGCTCTCCGCGAGCGCGCCCTCGATGCGTGCCAGCGTCGCGGGCTCGAAGCCCGCGCCGGGCGCGGGCACGAACTCGGTGCTCTCGACCGGCTCCGCTGGCCGCGCGGTCGCCGGCGGCGGCGCGCCCGGGGCCGCCGCGGGATCCACGCCCGGGGTCGCCGCGCCGGCCACCGACATCGCGTACACCTCGTGCTCCCGGACGTGCTTGTCCCGGTGGATGCCCAGGTACTGGAAGAGCCGGGAATACTCGTGGGAGAGCCGGGACACGATCTCGTAGTACGACCGCGAGACCAGGATCTGGTTCGGCGCGGCGAAGCTCATCACCCGCTGGGCGACGTTGATGCCGTCGCCGAGCATGTTCGGCTGGCCGTTGACGTCCTTCACGACCCGGACGGGCCCGAGGTTGATGCCGATGCGCAGGGCCAGCTCGGGGCCGGCGGCCGCCGTGCTCCCCCGCAGGTTGCTCGCGGCGAACAGCGCGTCCTCCGGGTCGCCGGAGACCCCCGGCCCGGGCGATACGGGGTTTTCGGAATCGGTCCCCTCGGCCCGGCGGCACCGACCGGGGCCGCCCGGACGGCTCGTAACCCCGCGTCGCGAGAGCCGTACAATGGCCTCGTGCCAGGGATCGCGCCCGGGGTGACGTGTCTCGCCTGCGGCGGGCGCTTCAGGGCCTTCGCGCGCCACGGTCTCCCGCCGCGGCGCGGGCTCTGTCCCCGCTGCGGCGCGAAGTCGCGCCACCGGGCGCTCCTGATCTTCCTCCGCGGCTGGCTCCGCCCGCGGCTCCGGGCGGGGGGCGAGGTGCTGGACATCGGCCCCTCGCAGCCCGCCACGCGCTTCGTGCCCCGACGGCGGACGATCGGCCGCGCCCGCTACACCGCCATCGACCTCGACGCGCGCCCTCACCATCGGCGCCTCCAGCCCCCGCACCGCTTCCAGCGGATGGACGCCACCCGTCTCCGCTTCCGCGACGGAACGTTCGACCTGATCCTCTGCAACAACGTCCTGCCCTTCGTGGCCGACGATGCGGCGATTCTCAGGGAGGTCCGTCGCTGTCTGAAGCCCGACGGCGTGGCAATGCTGGACGTCGATGTGCGGCTCGCGCGAACTGCGCCGGCCGCGCGGTTGCGCCGGCGCGACTCCCGCCACTTCACGGCCGCCTACGTCGCGATCAACGGCTCCCACCGCTTCTACGGGCGCGACTATCCGGGACGCCTGAGAGCCGCCGGACTCGCCCCGCTCCGCTTCGATCCCCTGCAGGGGCTGGACCGCGCCTTCCGCCGGCGGCACGGGCTCAAGGCCGACGGACGCGTGTATCTCGCCTTCGCGAGCCCGGGCGCGGCCGCGGCGTTCGCCCGGGCCGGCCGGACTAGTGGGTCTTCTTGAGCTTCCCGGTCACCGTCCGCAGCACCTCGCCGTCCCGGACGCGCGAATACCGGAGATCCAGCCCGCCGGGGACCAGGGTGTATTCGTACGTCTGCATCTCGTAGCCCCCGGATTCGGTCACGAAGAGGGCATACCGCCAGAGCTTGTTGCCGTCCAGCCGGGCCCACATGTAGGGATCGCCGACGAGCGGATCCTTGGGTACCGCATTGCCGAAGACGTCGGTCCGCATGGCCGAGCTGTAGATGTTCGGGCGCTTGGACGGGACGAACGCGATGGTGTACTCGTCGCGCCGGGGCTTGTCGCTTCCGCGCTTGACCACGACCGTGAAGCGCACCTTGAAACCCTTGCCCTGCGACGTGATCTCGGCGTTGATGTCGCGCTTGTCCAGCCCGTCGCCGCTCTCGGAGACCGCCTCCCCGGCGTAGTTGCCGAAGAAGCGCTGGATGCCCGCGTCCTGCGTCTGCGCGGCGGCCGCCACGAGCACGGCGCTCGCGACGAGCCCCAGCAGGATCCCCAGATGCCGCCATCGCCGCATGCGTTCCCTCCGCAGTCAGGGTCCGTCGGGCTGCCGGACCTCCAACCTCCAACGGGCCGGCACCGGGCCGGCGTTCGCGCCCGCCCCGGTACACTACCATGGTCCTGCGGAACCCGGCCGCCGCCGCGCCGTCGCCTTGCGTGGCTCCGAGCCCCGCGTTACGCTGCCCGCCGAGGGGGATCGATGCGGACCGACGCCGGTCCTCCGGGAGGGACCACCATGCGGATCGGCCGCGGCTGGCTCAGGATCGGGCTCGCCCTGACCCTCGGCCTCGCGCTGCGCCCCCTGGCCGGCGGCGCGGGCGGGGGGGAGGCACCCGTCCTCGCGGCGCTGGTCGCCGCCGGAAAGCTCCCGCCGCTCGCCCAGCGCCTGCCGGAGAAGCCGCGCGTCCTGGCCACGGAGCCCGACGCGATCTACGGGGGCGAGCTCCGCACGCTGATCGCCACCCTCAAGGACACGAAGCTCGCGTTCGTGTACGGCTACGCCCGCCTGGTGGGCTTCGATCGGGGCTTCCGTCTCGTGCCGGACATCGTGGAGCGGGTCGAGGTCGCCGAGGGGGGCCGGAGCTTCACGTTCCATCTCCGCAAGGGCCATCGCTGGTCGGACGGTGCGCCGTTCACCAGCGCCGACTTCGCCTACTGGTGGAACCACGTCGCCAACGAGCCCGAGCTGTCCCCGGGCGGGCCGCCGGCCACGCTCCGGGTCGAAGGCGAGATGCCGCGGGTGGCGTTCCCCGACCAGTGGACGGTGCGCTTCCGCTGGTCCCAGCCCAACAACCTCTTTCTCCCCGACCAGGCGAGCGCCTACCCGACCATCGTCTACCGCCCCGCGCACTACCTGAAGCAGTTCCATCGCGCCTTCAACACCCCCGAGGCCCTCAAGAAGATGGCGAAGGCCGAGGGGCGCCGCAACTGGTCGGCGCTGCACAACAAGAAGGACGCGATGTACCTGATGGACAACCCCGACCTCCCGACGCTCCAGCCGTGGCGCCCCACGGTGGGGCCGCCGGCCCAGGTCTTCGTCGCGGAGCGGAACCCCTACTTCCACCGCGTGGACGAGCGCGGGCGGCAGCTGCCCTACATCGATCGCTTCGTGATGATGTTCGTCGAGCGGGCGGTCATCCCGGTCAAGACCTCCACGGGCGAGGCGGACCTCCAGGCGCGGTACCTCTACTTCGATCAGGTGCCGTTCCTGCGGAAGAACGAGCGGCAGGCCGGGTTCCGCGTCTTCCTCTGGAACACGGGGGTGCCGTCGACCGTCGCCATCTACCCGAACCTCACGACCAACGACGAGGTCATGCGGAAGCTCTTCCACGACCGGCGCTTCCGCCAGGCGCTGTCCCTCGGCGTGAACCGGCACGAGGTCAACAAGATCCTCTACTACGGGCTCGGCCAGCCGGGACAGAACACGGTCCTGCGGAGTCCGGCCGGTCACGAGGAGCCCCGGATGGCCTACAGCCGGTTCGATCCGGCACAGGCCAATCGGCTGCTCGACGAGATGGGCCTGACGGCGCGCGATTCGCGCGGCTTCCGGCTGCGGCCCGACGGCAAGCGCCTGGACGTCATCGTGGAGACCTCCGGGGACTCGACCGAGCACACCGACGTGCTGGAGCTGGTGAAGGACACCTGGGCGGAGCTCGGCATCGAGCTCTTGATCCGTCCGAGCCAGCTCGAGGTGTTCCGGCGACGGGTCTTCTCGGGCGACGCCATGATGAGCGCCTACGAGGGAAACTTCGGGTTCGGGCTCCCGACGGCCGACATGAGCCCGGACTGGCTCGCGCCGGTCAGCGAGCAGCAGCTGCAGTGGCCGAAGTGGGGCGCCTACTTCCAGAGCAAGGGGAACTCGGGGCAGGCCCCCACGCTCCCCGCCGCGCGGCACCTCGTCGATCTGTACCAGCGCTGGCTCGTGTCGACCGACCAGGACGAGCGCGCCCGGATCTGGGCGGAGATGCTCGACATCAACGCGGAGGAAGTCTTCACGATCGGCATCGTCGGCGGGACGCTTCAGCCGGTCGTCGTCAAGAACGGGCTCCGCGGCGTCCCGGCCAAGGGTGTCTACTCCTGGGAGCCGGGATCGCACTTCGGGGTCCACAACCCCGACACCTTCTACTGGCAGAACGGCCGGCGG
Source organism: uncultured Candidatus Rokubacteria bacterium (assembly GCA_963812945.1). Lineage (GTDB taxonomy): Bacteria > Methylomirabilota > Methylomirabilia > Rokubacteriales > DASRDR01 > DASRDR01. The sequence goes on from CAWEXD010000010.1 coordinate 309,676, forward strand.
TAGTCCCTGGCCGCCGCGCCTACGAGTGGCTCTGATGCTGCTGTAGGATGGCGCTCGAACGCTCGACCTGCCGAGCGAGGGACGTCATCACCTGCATGCTGATCTCCGGGCTCTGCCGCACCAGGTCCAGGAACACGTCGCCGGAGATCTTGAACGTGACGACCCGATCGCGAGCGCGAATCGTGGCCGTGCGCCGGCCCTTGCTGATCACCGCCACGTCGCCGAACAGGCTGTGCCGTCCCATCGTCGTCAGCTTGATCTCGTGCCCGTCCACATCGCGGATGAAGACCTCGGCCTCACCCTCGGTCAGGATGTAGACCGCGTCCGCGGGATCGCCCTGCTGGACGATCATCTCCCCGGGGGCGAACTCCACCACCTCCGCCGTGTAGGCAATCAGCTTCAGTCGGGCCGTTGGGAGCCCACCGAAGAGCGGGATCTTCCGAAGGGTCTCGACGTCGCGCTCGAACGACTGCATGTTAGTCCTCCCCCGTCACCGGCACGCCGGCCTGGGTCGCGATCCGGCGCAATACGCCACGAGGCTGGCCAATCAGCTCCTTGTACGTGCCCGTCTCCACGACCGTCCCCGCGTCCAGAACGACCACGCGGTCATAGAGACGGGCGAGATCCGGGCGCTCGACCACGGCGATCACCGTCCGGTCCTTCATCGCGGCGAGCACCCGCTGGTGGACTTCCAGGCGCTCTCCGGGCTCGAGGACCCCCAGGGCGGTGTCCAAGATGAGGATCTCCGGCCGCTTGAGCAGGACGCGCGCGAGGGCGATCCGCTGCCGCTGGGGCGGGGAGAGCCGGCCGCCGAAGAGGCCCACGTGATAGTCGAGGCCGACCTCCAGCACGAGGTTCCGGAGGTCCCCCGCCTCGAGGAGCTCCTCCACGATGGCGTTGACCTTCTTCACGGCCAGGCTGCTGGTCGCCACGACCTTGCCGAAGAGGAGGTTGTCGAGCAGCGTCCCGTCCGCGAAGTAGCGCTCGCGGTCGTACGGCGCGAACGTCGCCGCCAGCTCCGGGGGCAGCGTCTCCGCGAACCGGCGGCGCGCGGCCACCACCTTCGTCACGAAGGGCTCGTCGATCTGGCCGAGGCGGTGGCGGGCGGGAATCAGACGCAGCGCGAGGCGGATGAACCGGTCCCGGTCGGCCGGCGCCAGCTGGGTGAGGGGCCCCTGGCCCACCCGCCCGAGCACCTGCTCGTATTCGGGCAGCTCGCTGGCCGTCACCAGGCTGAAGCGCGCGAAGAGCTCGTTGTCGGCCGCGATGTCCTTGAAGATCTCGACCATGTCCCGGGCCAGGGCGACCCCGAGCTCGACCAGCGGCCCTTCCAGCTCGACCTGGGCGATCACCTCCCGGAAGTGCGGATGCAGGACGAGCTGCTCGAGCGCCAGCCCCGGATGGGGGCTGTGGCCGAAGAGGATGTTCTCGCCAATCGAGGCGTAGGCCGAGAAACGGCCCGGATCGAAGAACTCGACGGCCGTCTCCTGCCCCTCGCCAGCGAAGCGATCCGACACGATGCGTCGCGTGGCGAGGATCCGTTCGGCGGTTTCGGGATGCCGGGTCGTATCGACGCGGGACCGGAGACCGAAGGCGAAGAGGTCGCCCTCCAGGCTCACGAGCCGGACGGCTTCCAGGGCGGCTCCCACGAGCCCCTGGCGGTCCCTCACGTCGAGCGGCGACAGGTCGAGCCACTCCTCCCCGGCCACGCCGAGGCCGGCGTCCTTCGTGTCCTCCTCGCCGCCCCGGCGGTGGCGGAACCCGTAGAGCAGGTTGTCCAGCACGGAGCCGGTGAAGAGCCGCGCGTCACTCGGGATGAAGCCGATCGCGCGCCCGGCCACGCCGGTCGGCACCTGGGCCAGATCGACCCCGTCCAGGAGGACCGTCCCCGTGTAGCTGCTCAGCTTGGCCAGGACGAGGGCCAGCGTGCTCTTGCCGCTACCGGCGGTGCCGACCAGCGCGACGTGCTCGCGGGGAGCCAGGGTCAGCTGGACGTGGTCGAGAGCCTGGGTCGTCCCGTCCAGCAGGACACTCGTCTGGCGGAGGTCGTAGGCGCCGGCCAGCGGGGGCAGCGGTCCGCCCAGGGCATCGTCCCGGGGGAACTCCGCCCGGAGCCCCGACGGATCGAAGTTCACGATGACGTGCTCGTACTTGATCCGGGCGTTCTCCTTCAGCTGGAAGAAGTTGATGAGCTCGCGCCAGGGCTCGTTGAGCTGCCCGTACGCCTGCAGGAACGCGACCAGCGCTCCGAGGTTGAACTCCTCGGGGCGGCTGATGATGAGCCACCCGCCCACGAGCAGCAGGACGAACTGGCCGAACTTTTCGAGGAAGTTGTTGATCCACTTGATCAGGTACTTGAGATTGTAGATGTTCAGCCGGACGCGGAAGATCCGCTGGAGCAGGTGGCGGTACCGGCCGGATTCGTAGGCCAGCGTGTCGTTCGCGTAGATCTCCTGCAGCCCACCCACGGATTCCTGGATCCGGTCGGACAGGCCGCGCACCATGCGCACCCGCTCCCGGGACAGGGCGCTCACCCGGCGCTGAAGGCGGCGGATGAAGATCATCTGGACCGGGAACATCACCATGCTCACCAGCGCCATCCACGGGTTCGCCCAGACCATGAAGCCGAGCGTGCCGAGCAGCATGGCCCCGTGGAACGCCGGCGTGGAGAGCGCCAGCCCGAAGTACCCGCCCAGATCCTCCACCTCGCCCAGGATCATGGCGACCAGCTGCCCGGTCGAGGTGCTCTTCAGGTGCGGCAGCGGGAACCGCAGGATCCGATTGTAGAGCTCGCTCCGCAGATCCCGGAGCATCGTCTCGGAGATGTACCCTTCCAGGTTCTGCTTCACGTACTTGAACGCGCCGTTCGCGATGACCGCCCCCAGGAAGCCGAAGCACAGCCAGAGGAGCGCGTCGAAGTTGCGCTGCCCGATCGCCTCGTTGATGATCCGCTTCTGGAGGTTGAGCATGATCGGGTTCAACGCGAGGCCGAGGACGAAGGCGATCGCGATCAGCGCCAGCTGGGGCCGGAGGCTCCGGCGGATGATGTAGCGGTGAAGGTTCCGTTCCACGAGGGGCTCGCGCTAGGAGTACGGGTCCGCGGCGTCCCGGAGCCCGTCACCCAGGAAGTTGAAGGTCAGGACGGTGAGCACGACCATGACCACCGGTGTCAGCAGCCAGGGGTAGAGCGCCACGGCGTTCATGTTCTGCGCCTCGGACAGGAGCACCCCCCAGCTCGTGATGGGGGGCCGCAGCCCGAGCCCCAGGAAGGACAGGGCCGTCTCCCCGAGGATCATGTTCGGGATGGACAAGGTGGCCGAGACGATCAGGTGGCTGGTGAACGCCGGCAGGAGATGCCGGCGGATGACGTACGGCGGGGAGCCGCCCATCAGCACCGCGGCGGTGGCAAAGTCCTCCTCGCGCACCGAGAGGAGCTTGCCGCGCACGCTGCGCGCCAGCCCGGTCCACTCGAGGACCCCGAGGATCACCGTGATCCCGACGTAGACGAGGATCGGATCCCAGCGCGGCGGCAAAGCGGCCGACAGCGCCATCCAGAGCGGCAGCTCGGGGAACGCGCGGATCACCTCGATGAACCGCTGGATCAGGATGTCGATGGTCCCCCCGTAGTAGCCCGACAGCCCTCCGAAGATCAGCGCCAGCACGAAGCTGACCGCGATACCGATCAGGCCCACCGTCAGGGAGATGCGCGCCCCGTGAATGATCCGCGAGAGCATGTCCCGGCCCAGGCGATCCGTCCCGAGCAGGAACATGGTGCCGCCCTCCTCGACGCCGATGAGGTGCCGATCACCCCGCCAGAGCCCCCAGAACAGGTAGGGCTCGCCGGGCGCGAAGAGGCGGAGGCGGTACAGCCGCGTTCGATCCTCCCGGTACTCGCGGCGGAGGTTCTCCATGTTGACGGTCAAGAACTGCCCGTAGACGAACGGACCGACGAACCGACCCTCGTGAAACAGCCGCACCCGCTGCGGCGGGCTGTAGACGTAGTCGGCATGGCGACTGCGCAGCTCGTACGGCGCCAGGAACTCCACGAACGGGATCGTCGCGTAGAGGGCCACCAGGAACCAGAACGAGATCATCGCGAAGCGGTGCCGCCTGAGGCGCCACCAAATGAGCTGCCACTGGGACGCGAAGTAGTACCGCTCCTGCTCGGACGCCCGGGCGCGGTCGACCGTGACGGGGAGCGTCGCCGGGGCGGGGACGACGCTCACTACGGCACTCTCGATCTGCGGGAGTTGATCGGACGGCCTCGACCGGACGGCCTTCGGCCTGTGGCGGCCTGTGGGCTCACTCCGGCACCCTCACCGGGTCTGCCCGCCACCCTGGCGGATCCGGGGGTCCAGGGCCGCGAGGGCGATGTCGGAGAGGAAGACGCCGATGACCGTGAGGGCCGCCAGCAGCATCAGGAACGAGCCGGCCAGGTACATGTCCTGCGCCCGGAGCGCCCGGAGCAGGATGGGCCCCGTGGTCGGGAGCGACAGCACGATCGACACGATGATAGCGCCCGAGATCACCTGGGGCAGCAGATTGCCGATGTCGCCGATGAAAGGGTTGAGCGCGAGCCGGAGCGGGTACTTGAGCAGGATGCGCCGCGGCGCCAGGCCCTTCGCGCGGGCCGTCACCACGTAGGGCCGGCGGAGCTCGTCGAGCAGGTTCGCCCGCAGCCGCCGGATCATGCCGGCCGTCCCCGACGTGCCGATGACGATCACCGGGATCCAGAGGTGCTGGATGAGGTCCCACACCCGGGCCAGGCTCCACGGGGCGTTCTGCATGTCCGGCGAGAACAGTCCCCCCACGCTCGTCCCGAAGTAGGTGAAGGAGATGAACATCAGGATCAGCGCCAGCAGGAAGTTCGGCGTCGCCAGGCCGAGGAAGCCGAGGAGCGTGAGCCCGTGGTCGCCCCAGCTGTACTGGTGGGTCGCCGAGTACACGCCGATCGGAAACGCGACGAGCCACGTGAACAGGATCGAGGCGAACGACACGACGAAGGTCAGGAGCAGCCGCTCTCCGATGATGTCGGCGACCGGCCGATCGTACTCGAACGAGTAGCCCATGTCCCCCTGGAAGAGCCCCCAGAGCCACAGGCCGTACTGCTTCCAGAGCGGCTGGTCGAGCCCGAACTCCTTGCGCAGGAACTCGACCTTCGCCAGGTCCGCCCGTTCCCCCGACGACTCCAGGTCGCTGATCAGCGTCTCCAGGTAGTCGCCCGGCGGTAGCTGGATGATGACGAACGTCACCAGCGAGATCAGGAGCAGGGTCGGCAGCATGAGGAGCAGGCGCTGAACGAGATACCGACCCACGGTCAGCGGCCCTCGGTCACCGGGCGGGGCCGTGGCCCGCGGCGGACGATAGGCGTGGCGGTCGGCCTCATGCGGACCGCACGGCCGGGCGGCGCGGCAGCGGCGTCAGCTGCAGCTCCCCGATACGGTGGCACCGCGCCACATGGTTGGGCCCGACCGCGCGCAGCTCCGGCGTCTCGGCCCGGCAGCGGTCGACGACGTAGGGGCAGCGGGTCGCGTAGGCGCACCCCGGTCCTCCCCCGGCCGGTGGGCCGCTCCCGTCGCGCACCCCCCCGAACGCGGCCCCGCGCAGGCGGGGGTCGGGCCGGAGCACCGCCGCCAGGAGCGTCTCGGTGTAGGGGTGGCTGGGCCGCTCGAACAGCTGTCGCTTCGCCGCGAGCTCGACGATCCGGCCCGCGTACATCACGGCGATCCGGTCGGCGACGTAGTCGATCACGGCGAGGTTGTGGGAGATGAACAGGTAGGTCAGCCCCAGCTCGCTCTGGAGGTCCTTCAGCAGGTTGAGCACCTGGGCCTGGACCGAGACGTCCAGCGCCGACACCGGCTCGTCGCAGACGACGAGCTCGGGGTTGAGCGCGAGCGCGCGCGCGATCCCGATGCGCTGCCGCTGACCGCCGGAGAAGGAGTGCGGGTAGCGCCGGAGGTACTGGACGTTGAGGCCCACCATTCCCATGAGCGCCTTCACGCGCTCCTGGATCTCGTCGCGCGAGCCCCGCCGGTGGATCCTGAGCGGCTCCCCGATGATCTCGCCGACCGGCATGCGCGGGTTCAGCGACGAGAACGGATCCTGGAAGATCATCTGGATGTGCGGGCGGAGGGCGCGCAGCGCCCGTCCCTCCAGCCGATCCACCCGCACCGCCCGGTCGCCGACCCGGAAGAGGATCTCGCCCCGGGTGGGCTTGAGCGCCCGCAGGACCAGGCGCGCCGTGGTCGTCTTCCCGCACCCGCTCTCCCCGACCAGGCCCAGGGTCTCCCCCTTCGCCACGTCGAAGCTCACCCCCTCCACGGCCACGACGGTCCCCACCTGCCGCCGCGCGAGGCCGGCCAGCCAGGGCTGGTACAGGGGGAAGTGCTTGGTAAGGTCGCGGACGTCGAGCATCGGAGGCATTGGCTGCATCGGCAGCGCCGGTTCCGCCACGCGTCAGGCTCCCACGGGGGCCGCCGGGATCTCGGGCATGGATCCCCGCTTGTAGCAGGCGACATGGCGGTGGGCCGAGAGCGTGTACGGGGCGGGCATGGCGTCCCCGCACAGCGCCGGCTCACCCTCCGGGCACCGCGACAGGAACGGACAGCCCGGAATCGGCGCCAGCGGGTCCGGCACGGCGCCCGCGATCGTCTGGAGCCTTTCGCCTTCGGCCACGCCGAACTGGGGGGTGCTGCGGAGGAGCGCCTGGAGGTAGGGATGCTCGGGGTGCGCGAAGAGCTCGCCGACGGGGCCGGTCTCCATGACGTGGCCGCAGTACATCACGGTGACGAAGTCGGCCACGTGGGCGACGACTCCAGGATCGTGCGTGATGATGATCAGCCCCATCCCGTGCTCGCGCTGGAGGCGTACCAGGAGGTCGAGAATCTGCGCCTGGACGGTCACGTCGAGCGCCGAGGTCGGCTCGTCCGCGATGACCAGGGCCGGCCGGGACACGAGCGCCATCGCGATCATCGCGCGCTGGCGGAGCCCGCCCGAGAGCTCGAACGGGTAGGCGTCCACCTTCCGCGGCGGGTCGGGGAACCCGACCTCGGTCAGGGCCTCGATGGTCGCGGCCCGGGCGCGCGCCCGGCTCATGCCGCGGTGCAGACGCCCCACCTCGCCGATCTGGTCGCCGATCGTGTGCACCGGCGAGAACGCCGTCATCGGCTCCTGGAAGATCATGGCGATCGCCCCCCCGCGGATGGCCCGCATCTGCCGGCCGTCGGGGGCCAGGGCGGCCAGGTCGACCGGCGCGCCCCCATCCGGGGAGAAGAGGACTCGGCCCGCCTCGATGCGGCCGCGGCTCGGGAGAATCCGCATGATGGACTGGGCCAGCACGCTCTTTCCGGAGCCGGACTCCCCGACGACGGCCATCGCCTGGCCCCGGTCGACCGAAAGGGAAACGCCGTTTACCGCCCGAACGACCCCCTCGTCGAGGTAGATGGACGTCCGTAGGCCCTGGACCTCCAGCAGGGGAGCGCCCATCGCAGGGTATCACTACCATTCGGGGCTGTTCGGAGGCAAGGGCCCGGCCTCGGTCCAGGCCCCCCGGGAGCCGCAGGGAGCCCGGGAGGGGCCGGCCACCGGGGGTCCGGGCAGGCTTCCCTTTTCCATGGGTTTTTGATAAACGTGACCTGCTCGGGCCCCTGGGGCTGCCGTGCGGGCGGGCGTCTCCCGGAAGGCCACAGAGACACCCCCCCGGTCGGCGCCGCTCGGGGACCCTGCGGGAGGAAGATGTGGGAGCCGTCCGATCCGGCGCGGGGCCTTTGGGCAACGGGCATGGGCCCCGCGGGCCAGAGGCCGACGACCAGGCCCAGTATCGGGTCCTGATCTACAGCCACGATTCGTTTGGCCTGGGGCATCTCCGCCGCTGCCGGACGATCGCGCACTCCCTCGTCGCCCATCACAAGAAGCTCAACGTCCTGATCCTGAGCGGCTCCCCGATCCTGGGGCGCTTCAGCTTCCGCTCCCGCGTCGATTTCGTTCGCGTGCCCGGGATCATCAAGCGGCGAAACGGCGAGTACACGAGCTTGAACCTCGACTTCCACGTCGAGCAGACCCTCGCGCTCCGGGCCTCGATCATCGAGCACACGGCTCGCGTCTTCCGGCCCGATCTCTTCCTGGTCGACAAGGAGCCCCTCGGGCTCCTCGGCGAGGTGCGCAGCACCCTCGCGCACCTGCGCCGCCAGGGCGGCACGCGGCTCGTCCTCGGCCTTCGCGACATCATGGACGATCCGACGTCGCTCGCCGAGGAGTGGCGGCGCAAGCGCGCGATTCCCGCACTCAAGCGCTTCTACGACCACATCTGGGTATACGGGGTGTCACAGGTCTACGATCCGATCGAGGCGTACGGCTTCCCGCCCGACGTCGCCGCCAAGACGACCTTCACGGGCTATCTCCCGCGCGAGACGAACCCCGAGGTCACCCTGCCCGCGGACGTCCAGGCGACCGTCCAGCAGGGCCCCTTTCTCCTGGTGACGCCCGGAGGCGGCGGTGACGGGGCGCGGCTCGTCGATGCGACCCTCACCGCGTACGAGCGCTTCAACGGCCGGCTGCCGTGGCCGGCGCTCGTGGTCTACGGGCCCTTCCTGCCGGCCGGGGACCGCGCGGCGTTCGAGCGCCGGGCGGCCCGGCTCGCGCGCGTCACCACCCTCGAGTTCCACGAGCACCTCGAGAACCTCATCGAGAAGGCGGCCGCCGTCGTGTGCCTCGGGGGGTACAACACCTTCTGCGAGGTCCTGTCCCTCAAGAAGCGGAGCCTGATGGTGCCGCGCGTGAAGCCCCGCGCCGAGCAGCTCCTCCGGGCCCAGGCCGCCACGGGGCTCGGGCTGGCCCAGACGCTCGACCCCAGCCGGCTCACACCGGAAACGCTCGCGGAGGCGCTGATCCACTTGCCCGAGCAGCCGCCGCCGGCCATCCACCGGGTCCCGGGCCTGCTCGACGGCCTCCGCTTCATCAACCAGGCCGTCGCGAAGTGGCGGGTCGAAGGACCGCCCGGTCCCGGGCGCCGCGCCCTGGAGCGCACCGGCCGGCGCGCCCACAGCCGGCGAGCCGTCTGATCCCTCCGCCCGCGGCCGCGCGGATGCGGCCTGCGATCGCCCCGCCCCGTATCGTGGTCGTCCTCAAGGGTTACCCGCGCGTCTCGGAGACCTTCATCGCGCACGAGCTGGCCGCGCTCGAGCGTCGCGGGCTCTCGCTTTACATCGTGTCCTTGCGCCGGCCCTACGATGCCCTCACCCACCCGGTCCACGCGACGATCCGCGCGGAGGTGACGTACCTGCCGGAGTACCTCCACGAGGCGCCCGGGCGCGTTCTGAGGGGACACGTCCAGGCCTTCGCGCGCGCGCCGCGCCGCTACCTCCGGGCACTCGGGCGCTGGCTCGCCGACCTCCTCCGCGACCCGACACCCAACCGGGGCCGGCGCTTCGGCCAGGCCGGCGTGCTGGCGGCGGAGCTTCCCCCGGCGGCCGCGCACATCCACGCCCACTTCCTCCACACCCCGGCCTCCGTCGCCCGCTACGCGGCGATCATGACCGGGCTCGGCGTGAGCTTCTCGGGGCACGCGAAGGACGTGTGGACCACCCCGGACTGGGAGCTCCGGGCCAAGCTCGGCGATGCGCGCTTCACCGTGACCTGCACGGAGGCCGGACGGGCCCGCCTCGACGCGCTCCTGCCAGGGCGAGTGGAACTCGTCTATCACGGCCTCGACCGTCGGCTCTTCACGGCCCCGCCGAGCGTCGGCTCGCCACGCGACGGCAGCGATGCGGCCAACCCGGTGCGGCTCCTGGCGGTGGGCCGCTTCCAGCCGAAGAAGGGATACGCGACCCTGCTGGAGGCCGTGGCCCGCGTCCGGCGCGCGGTCCGGCTCACCGTCGTCGGATACGGGCCGCTCGATGCGGCGCTCCGCGCCCGCGCCCAGACCCTCGGCCTCGCGGATCGGGTACTCTGGGCCGGCGCGCTCGACCAGCCCGCGGTCCGGGCGCAGTACCGGGCCAGTGATCTCCTCGTGCTCGCCTCCGAGGTCGCCCCGGATGGCGACCGGGACGGGCTGCCGAACGTCGTGGTCGAGGCGCTCTCCCAGGGACTGCCCGTGGTCGCCACGCGGGCGGCGGCGATCCCCGAGCTCGTCGTCGACGGGGTCCACGGCCGGCTTGTTCCGCCCGGGGACGGGGACGCGCTCGCGGCGGCGATCGAGGCGCTGGCCGGTGACCCGGGCCTCCGGCATCGGATGGGCGTCGCCGGCATCGCGCACATCGCCGTGGGCTGGGATCTCGACGCCGGGGCGGACCGGATCGGCGCGCTCCTCCGCGCGACGCTGGACGCCGCCGCCCCCGCCCGGGCCCGCGCCGAGGTCGTGCCGAGCGTGCCGTCATGACCCCCGTGGCCTTCTACACGCCCGTCAAGCATCCGTATCAGACGGAGCCCTCCGGCGATCGCGAGCTGGGTCGCGTGCTGATGGCCGCGCTCCGGGGACTCGGGTGCCCGCCGCACCTGGCGAGCCGACTCCTCACCTATCGGCGCGCCTTCGACCCCACCGACGCCGCGCGGGTCGAGCGCGTCGCGGCGCTCACGTCGGCACGGCTGATCGCGCGCTACCGTCGCGCCCCGCTCGGGAAGCGGCCACGGGCCTGGATCACGTACCAGAGCTATTACCGGGCGCCCGATCTCATCGGGCCGAGCGTCGCCACCGCGCTGGAGATTCCCTACGTCCTCGTCGACACCTACCTGTCGGGGAAGAGCCGCCGCACGCCGTTCCGCCCGTGGGTCAGCGCCGCCCGGCTCGCGGTCCGGCGCGCCGACCTCATCTTCCTCATGAGCCCGCGGGACCGGCCCCGGGTCGCCGATTGCCGGGGACGGCGCTTCGACGCCGAGCGGATTCTCGACCTCCCGCCCGCCGTCGACCTGGCGCGTTTCGAGGCGAGCGCGGAGCGCCGGACGGCCTGTCGCGCCGCCCTGGACGAGCGCTTCGCCGAGGCCGAGGGCCCCCTGATCCTCGCCGTCGCCGCCATGCGCGAGGTGAAGAAGCTCGAGCCGTACCGGATGCTCGCCGACGCCCTCTGTCGTCTCCATACCCGGGCACCGACCCGATCCTGGCGCCTCGCCGTGGTCGGGGACGGGCCGGCCCGCTCCGAGGTCACGGGGGCGTTCTCGGTCCTGCCCCCCGGCCGCATCACGTTCCTCGGGTCGCTGGAGCCCGAAATCCTGCCCACCGTCTATTGGGGGGCTGATCTCTTCGCCTTCCCCGGGCGCTTCCATGTCGTCTATCTCCAGGCCGCCGCCGCGGGCCTCCCGGTCGTCGCGTGCGCGGGGCCGGGCCCGGATCCCATGGTCGCCCCCGGCGGCGCGCTCTTGACCGAGCCCACGCCCAACGCCTTCGCCGACGGCATCGCCCGGCTGCTCGACGAGCCGGCCCTTCGGATGACGATGGGCGCCACCGCCCGGCGTTTCATCGCCGCCGAGCGGACCGTCGAGGCGCTCCAGCACCGCCTGGCCGCGGGGCTCGCCATCCTGGATCTCCCGTGCGCTCGATCTACGTCGCGCTGATCCGTCACGCGCCGACGGCGTGGAACGCCGAGGGGCGCGTGCTCGGCCAGGCCGACCCGCCGCTCTCGCCCGAGGGCGCCGCGCGCGCCGCGGCCTGGCGGTTGCCCGCGGACCTTCAGGCGCTGGCGTCCAGCGGACGGCTCGGCTGGGCGGCGAGCCCGCTCCGACGGACCGTCGAGACGGCCCGGGCCCTCGGCGCGACGGCCCCCGTGACCGACCCGCGCCTCGTCGAGCAGGATTGGGGCGAGTGGACCGGGCGACCGCGGGCCGCCGTGACCAGCTCGACGCACGAGGCCGGCTGGGACGCGACACCGCCCGGGGGGGAATCCCCGGCGCGCGTCCTCGCCCGCGTGCGCACGTGGCTCGACGAGCTCGCCCCCGCCGATGGCCCCGACACCTGGGCGCTCGTGACCCACATGGGCGTGATCCGGGCCGTGGTGGCGGCCGCGATGCGCTGGGACCTCCACGAGCCCGCCCCGGTGCAGCTCCTGCCCGAGCGGCTCCACCGCGTGCGCCGCCGGGGCGATGGGCTGCTCCAGCTCGTCGGCCTCAACGAGCCGCTCCTGCCGTGAATCTCAATCGCGGCCCGATCCTCTTCTACTGCCAGCATCTCCTCGGCCTCGGCCATCTCGAGCGGGCGGCCCGGCTCGCCCGCGCCTTGCGCCGAGCGGGCGAGCCCGTCGTCTTCGTGCAAGGCGGGCGCGCCGTGCCGGGGCTCGACCTGGGAGGCGCCGAGGTGGTGCCGCTGCCGCCCCTGGTGGCGGCGAACGAGGCGGCCAGCGCGCTCGCCACGGCCGACGGCCGCCGGCCGACGCCGGCCGAGCTCGCGGATCGCCGGGACCGGCTCCTGACGTGCCTCCGCCAGCACGACCCGAGCGTCGTGCTCCTCGAGCTCTTCCCGTTCGGCCGGCACGGCCTCACGTTCGAGCTCGGCCCGCTGCTCCTGGCGGTGGCCGACGACCGCGGGCGGCGCGGCGCCGCCGCGCCGCGCGTGGCCGTGAGTCTCCGCGACGTGCTCGTGAGCAAGCCGAACCAGGCCTGGGCCGAGCTCGCGTCGGTCGCGGTCGCCCGCCAGTGGACCGACCGCGTCCTCGTCCACGGGAGTCCTGATGTGATCCCCCTCGACCGGACGCTCTCCCTGGCCGACCAGCTCGGGGACCGACTCGTCTACACGGGCTATCTCGGGCCCGACGCGCCGGCGCCGGCCGGGCCGCCGCACGGCGAGGTCGTCGTCTCGGCGGGCGGCGGGCAGGTCGGCGGCCCGCTCTTCCGCGTGGCGCTCGCCGCGTGGCCCCTGACGACGACGGCCAGAGAGCGGCCGTGGCGGCTCGTGACGGGGCCCTATCTCCCCGAGGCCATCCGCGCGGAGCTTGCGCAGGCCGCCCGCGGGCTGACGACCCGCGACGGCCGACCGGCTGTCCTGGTCGAGGGAAATCGCCCCGACCTCGGCACGCATCTCGGGGGCGCCGCGCTCTCCGTCAGCCAGGCGGGCTACAACACCGTACTCGAGCTCGTCGCCCACCGGGTCCGGGCCGTGGTCGTTCCGTACGAGGGGAGCGGCGACGAGCAGCCGCTCCGCGCGGCGCTCCTCGCGGAGCGGGGTCTCTTCGAGGTCGTCCCCGAGGCGGAGCTCACGCCGGCCCGCCTCGCGGCGGCGATGGACGCGGCGCTCGCTCGACCGGGGTTCCCGGCCCCGGTCCGCCTCGATCTGGGCGGGGCGGCTCGGTCCGTCGAGATCCTGGCCGAGCTGGCGCGCGGCGTGCGCGCCGCGCGGGCTCAGGACCCGCGATGCTCGTAGCGGAAGAAGCGGTGGGCGTGGCCGACCCCGTCGGCGGCGGAGACCGGGACCAGGCCCCACGCGGGGTCGAGCGGCACCGCGCGATCGCTCAGGACCCAGGCCCCCGGGAGGAGCCAGCCGCGCGTCCGGTCCACGACCAGGTGATGGAGCGGTGCCTCCGGCCCGTCGCCCCAGGCGAGGTCGAGATGAGCCAGGATCACGCGGCCCTGGAAGCGCGCCTGGACGGCCGGATCCGCCAGCACCGTCGTGAGGTCGCCGACGAGGACGCGCTCCGGCGGCGGGCCCCCGGGCGAGTAGGTCGCGAGCTCGCGGTCGAAGCAGTAGATCTCGCGGCCGGGGAAGCGCGCCGCCAGGTGCGAGTACGATCGGCCGCGGCCGAGGCCGAACTCGACGATCCAGCCCGCACGCCCGGCCAGGTGTCGGGCCGCGAGGTCGATGCTGTCGCGCTGGGCGATCTTCTGCTCGATGTGAAAGTCGAGCCGGCTCATGACGGGTCCTCCGAGCATACCCGCCACGTGGTCCGGACGCCACGCGGCGCCGATCCGGGCCCCCCGTGACGGGCGCGTGGGACGCCGCCGCCTGGCAACGCCTCTCGACGGAGCTCGAGCGCTGGCCCCGCAGCACCGCGACGTGCTGGTGGCGGGACGACGACGCGGGCGCCGCCAGCGCCGCCTTCGACCGCCTTCTCGCCCTGGCGGCGGCGCACTCGACGCCGCTCGCCCTCGCCGTGGTCCCGGCATGGCTCGACGAGACCGTGGCCGCCCAGATCCGCGTGGCGCCGGCGGGCGTCCACGTGCTCCAGCACGGATACGCGCACCGGAACCACGAGCCCCCGGCCGCCGCCGGCACGCGTGGGCGTCCGGCCGAGTTTGGCGCAGCGCGCCCCGTCGATGCGGCCCTCGCCGATCTCGCCACCGGCCGGGCTCGGCTGGCCGCCCTGGTCTCGACGCGACTGCGCGCGGCCCTCGTGCCCCCGTGGAATCGGATCGCTCCCGCGATCCAGGCGGCGCTGCCCGGCACCGGCTACCGGGTCCTGTCGACCTTCGGGCCCCGGTCGTCAGCGCGGGCGGGCGCCGGCCTCCGGGCGCTCAACTGCCACGTCGACCCGATCCAGTGGCGCGCGGGCCGGCAATTCGGCGGGGCGGCGTCGACGCTGGATCAGCTCACCGCGCACCTCGCCGCCCGGCGGGCGAAGTCGGTCGACCCCGCCGAGCCCACGGGGCTGCTCACGCATCACCGCGACCTGTCCCCACCGGCGTGGGCGTGCGTCGACGAGCTCCTCGGCCGCATCCGCGCCCACCCGGCGGTGGCCTTCCCGGCGCTCGGGCCGCTCCTGGACGGCGGCGACCATTAGCCAACCTTGACGCCCCGTCGAGAACGTGCTTTGTTCAGCCTGAAACCACCACGCAGGAGCTTGCTGGGACACCGGGACATGGCCACCGGGCCACCGTCCAGGATATGGGTGTAGTTCATCGTTGTGCTCAGGCGGAGTCCGGCGGACCCAATATGCTCCTCACGTACCTCGCCCGCCGCTTCCGCAGTAATGTGCGCCAAGATACGCAGCGGGCCCGCTCCGCGTCTCTTGGCTCGGCAACGTTCCGTCAATCCGGTGCAACGTCGCGGAGTGAAAGCACCGGAGGTCAGTATGGGGAACTGGCGGAACGTCGAGAGAGGCCGCGTGGACTCGCAGCGTTTGCTGTCATACGCGGACCTGCGTATCCTGGGGCCGAATTCGAGTTGGGCAGGCAGGAGGTGACAACGACGATGGCGATGCGGTTCGCCGCTGCCAAGCTGGTCGCCGCCCTCATCCTTGTCATGTTCGCCGCAGCGCTCGCCGCGGAGGCGCAGCCGCCGGGGAGGGTCCCGCGGATCGATGTCCTGACCGTACTCCCCTTGTCGTCCATCACGTTCCCGCGGCAGTTTCCCGAAGCCCTCCGCGATCTTGGCTACATCGAAAAGCAGAACATCATCCTGGACTGGCGCTCGGCCGATGGGAAGCCCGATCGCTTGGCCGACCTGGCGGCCGAACTGGTTCGCGTCAAGGTGGATGTGATAGTCGCCATCACGAATCTGGACATCCTCGCGGCGAAGCGGGCGACGACCACGATCCCCATCATCATGGGGGCAGGCGCCGACGCCGTCGCCACCGGACTTGTGGCCAGCCTGGCTCGGCCCGGGGGCAACATCACCGGCAGAGTGTACAGCTCAGAGACAGTGGCCAAGCAGCTCGAGGTGTTCAAAGAAACCGTTCCCACGCTCACCCGCGTCGCGTACTTGCGTGGGGAGAGGTGGCAGCCAGGAAGCATGGAAGGGCTTCCGGCGGGCGCCAAGGCGCTGGGGCTCGCGCTGCACGACGTCCCGTTGCCGAGAGACGACGTGGCGCGCGCCCTGGAAAAGGTCCGCCGCTGGGGGCCCGACGGGCTCTATGTGAGTCCGACCTTCCCTGCCGGTCATTGGGACGCAATTCTGAAGTTCGCGGTGCAGCACCGGCTCCCCACGATGTCTGCGACTCGCGGTTTGGTGGAAGCCGGCGGCCTGATGGTGTACCAGCCAAGCCACGTAGAGTCCGCCCAGCGAATCGTCTACTACGTCGACCGAATCCTGAAGGGGGCCAGGCCCGCCGATCTCCCGGTCGAGCAGCCGCAGAGGTACGATCTGGTCATCAATCAGAAAACGGCCAAGCAGATCGGGCTCACGATCCCCCAGTCGATCCTGCTGCGGGCGGATGCGCTGATTGAGTAAGAGTCTCGAAGAGCTGCCCAACTCAGCGTTAAAGTCGGACGGCGCGCAAGCGCGCCGCCGCTTAACGCAGCGTTGGGCGGCAAAGTAATGACCGAGAACCTCAAGATCCGCTCGGCCAATCCCACGGACGCGGATGAGCTCCTTGCGATACGACGAGACGCCATTATGGCTCTTGCCGAGGAGGACGGCCGCGTAGCGGCCGAGCGATGGGCAAGTGCAGCACATCCCGACCGTGCGGCCAAGGCGATTGCTACCAACAGTGTTTGGGTCACAGAGTGTGGTTCGAAGGTCGTTGGCTGGGTTGAGGTCAGCGGCGCGACGATCGAAAGCTTGTATGTCAGCTCCGCTGCCGCGCGCCGAGGAGTCGGCTCGTCGCTCTTGGCGCACGCCGAACGGCAGATCCGCGATGCCGGTGCTTCTGTCGCCTACCTGGACGCAAGCCCAAATGCCGAAGCATTCTATGCGCGTCGCGGTTACAGACGGGTCGGAGAGGTCAAGGCGAACAATTCAATTCCCATGAGCAAACGGCTCGATCTGAGCGCCGTCTAACAAACCGCTGCAGCCGACGCGGCAAACGGCGCCGCGCGGCTGAGCGCCCGCGTTAGGCATGCCCGATGAGTTTGGCTGCGCGAACTACAAGCATTCTGGCAATTGTTACCAATGCCATCGTCCTCTTTCCAACCGCGGCCATCGCTCTCGGGTACTTTCGGCGGCAAGGTCTGGAGTGGACTCATGTTCTGGCGCTCCTACCGCCGGCTGCGGCAATCGCGGCAGTTCTGCTCGTGTCCCGAACGCATCCCCGGAGCATAGGACGAGGTGCAGCAATCGGTCTGGCATCGGCGGCTACGCTATACGTCTCTCTTTCGGCGATCTACATCTTTGGGCAGCACAGATTGATCTCCCAGGACGGAACGGCATTCTGGGCGCTGGTGATCGTACCGGCTGCTTGGGTGTGGCCTCCCGTCCTCCTCGTGGGCACCGCGCTCGGCGCCTTTGCACAGCTGCTAGCTCTGCGCGTTAGGAGACGGGGAGGCGGAGATGCCTAACTATCGCATGCACCTGCCGGTCCAGCTCCTCGGCCGCCTCCGTGCCCACCCGGCGGTGCCCTTCCCACCGCTCGACGGGTGGCTCGCCGACAGGACGGACTAGGCTCACGCAGACTTGACGCCGGGCGCGAGCACGGTCACCCTCGAGGTGGACGCCGTGCAGCCCGACGATGCCGACGGCCGGGGCGCCGCGAGCCCCCGGCTGGCCAGCACGTCGTTCTCGGAGGACGCATGCGTAGCCCGGAGCCCCCTCCACGCCGAGCCGGCATCTTCCTCGCGCCCGGAGAGGGACGCCCCTACGCCATGGGGCGCATCGCCGCGCTCTTCAAGGCGGATGGCGGCGAGACGCAGCGCGCGTACTCGATCTCCGAGTGGTGGCTCGAGCCTCACACCGAGGGCCCCGGCGCGCACGCGCACGCGGAAGACGATGTCTTCTACGTGATCGAGGGCACGATGAGCTTTCTCCTGGGCGATCGCTGGATCGAGGCCCCCCAGGGCTCCTTCGTCCTCGCGCCAGGCGGCCTGACGCACGACTTCCAGAACCGCAGCGCCCGCCGCGCGGGTGTCCTGAACGTCTCGATTCCCGGCGACTTCGAGGCGGGCATGCCGGCGATCGCGCGGTGGTTCGCCGAGAATCCCCCGAAGGACGCCTAGCCGGCTACAGATCGATCCGCTCGGACGCCGGGAGCGTGAGGAACTCGACGAATGGCTCGCCGAGGGCGACGGCCTCGAAGAGCTCCTGCGCCGCGCCGTAGTGCCCGGCGGCGTACGCGGCCTCGCCGACGGCCGCGCGGAGCTTCTCGAGCTCCTCCCCCACGATGCGCCGCACGAGCTCCCCGGTGACCCGGCCGCCCTCGACGAGGCGGACGCCGTGACGCACCCACTGCCAGACCTGGGAGCGCGAGATCTCGGCGGTCGCCGCGTCCTCCATCAGGTTGAAGATGGCGACGGCGCCGTTCCCGCCGAGCCACGCCGCCAGGTACTGGAGCGCGACGCCGACGTTGTTCCGGAGCCCGGCCTCGGTCACCGTCCCGCCGGGCACCCGGACGTCCAGGAGCGCCCGCGCGTCGGCCGGGACCTCTGGGCGCTGCCGCTCGAGCTGGTGAGCGCGCGCCCCGAGCAGCCGGGCGAACGGCTCCCGGGCGACCGCGACGAGATCCGGGTGCGCCACCCACGTGCCGTCGAACCCGTCCTCGGACTCGCGGACCTTGTCGTCCCGGACGCGCGCCAGCGCCACCTCGGTGACCTGCGGGTCGCGGCGGTTCGGGATGAAGGCCGCCATGCCCCCGAGCGCGTGGGCGCCCCGGCGGTGGCAGGTCTTGACGAGGAGCTCGGTGTAGGCCCGCATGAACGGCACGGTCATCGTGACCTGCGCCCGGTCCGGCAGGGTGAACTCGGGCTGAATGCGGAACTTCTTGATGAGGCTGAACATGTAGTCCCACCGCCCGGCGTTGAGCCCGCCCGAGTGCTCGCGCAGCTCCCACAGGATCTCGTCCATCTCGAAGACCGCCGGGATCGTCTCCACCAGGACGGTGGCGCGGATCGCGCCGCGCGGGAGCCCGAGCTGATCCTCGGCGAGCACGAACGCGTCGTTCCAGAGCCGCGCCTCGAGATGGCTCTCGAGCTTCGGCAGGTAGAAGTACGGGCCGCTCCCGCGCTCGAGCAGCGGGCGGCCGTTGTGGAAGACGTAGAGCCCGAAGTCGAACAGGCTCCCCGAGACGGGGGCCCCGTCAACCCGGAGGTGCCGCTCGAGCATGTGCCACCCGCGCGGACGGACCAGCAGGGTCGCGACGACGTCGCTCAGGCGGTAGACCCGCCCGTCCGGGTTCGTGTGCTCGATCGTCCGCGCGACCGCGTCGACGAGGTTGACCTGACCCTGGACCATGTTGCCCCAGCTCGGCGTGTTGGCGTCCTCGAAGTCCGCCATGAAGACGTCGGCGCCGGAGTTGAGCGCGTTGATGACCATCTTCCGCTCGGCAGGGCCCGTCAGCTCGACCCACCGGCGCTCGAGATCCTTCGGGGCGGGCGCGACCGTCCACGCCCGCTCGCGAATCCCGCGGGTTTCGGGCAGGAAGTCGAGCTGGGCGCCCGCATCGAAGGCCGCCTGGCGCTCGGCGCGGCGCCGGAGGAGCGCCGTGCGGGTCGGGCCAAGCTCGCGCTCGAGCGCGGCCACGAAACCGAGCGCCGCCGGCGTCAGGATCTCGGCGAACCGGCCCTCGCGGGGCCCGTGCAGTTCGATGCCGTCGGCCATCACCACGGTCGAATCCTCCTGACAGTTGGGATTACCCGCGGGCACCGCCGAACCTGGGCGCCCGCCACGAGAAGTAAAATTCATCCTACTACGCCCGCCCACGGATCGCGAGCGAGGCCGACCGGTCCGGCTCGCGCCGCCCGGTCGCGGCACCCGCGCGCTAGACGAGCCGGGCCCGGATCCGTGCGCTCGCGAAGTCGACGACCATGACCATCACGACGGTGACGAGGAGCACCGTGGAGGCCGCCGGGTAGTCGATCATCCGGAGGTAGGTCTGCAGATAGAGCCCGATGCCCCCCGCGCCGACGAACCCGAGCACCGTCGCCGCCCGGACGTTCGACTCGAAGCGGTAGAGGACGTAGGAGAGGAAGAGGGGCAGCACCTGGGGGAGCACGCCGAACCGGAGCACCTGGAACCGCGTCGCGCCGGTCGTACGGATGGCGTCGACGGGCCCCGGGTCGATCCCCTCGATGGTCTCCGAGTAGAGCTTCGCCAGGGACGTCGTCGTGTACGCGACCACGGCCAGCATGCCGGGGAAGGGCCCGAGCCCCACGGCGGCGACGAAGAGGAGCGCGTAGACCAGCGTGTCGATGCTGCGGAAGAAGTTGAGCGCGGTGCGCATCGCGTAGTACACGGCCGGTGGCGCCACGTTGCGGGCCGACAGGAAGCCGAGCGGCACCGCCAGCGCCGCCGCGAGCCCGGTCCCGAGAAGCGCGATCTCGATCGTGCCGACCGCCCCCTTGAGGGCCGCGGGGAGGACGGCCGGGTCCGGGGGGACCATGCGGCGAACGAAGTCCCACATCCACGGGATGCCCCGCACGAGCCGGGCCGGGTTGGCGTCGATGTCCCACGCAATCACCGCGAGCAGGAGCGCGCCGCCGATCCACCCGAGGCGCCTCACGCCGCCGCCTCCCCGTAGACGGCCTGGACCACGGCGGGGGAGACGGCCGCCGGCGGGCCGTCGAACACGATTCGCCCCGCCCGGAACCCGACGATCCGGGTGCCGTATTCCAGCGCGGCCTCGAGCTGATGCTGGCTGACGACGAGCGTGAGGCGCCGCTCTCGGTTGATCCGCCCCAGGATGCCCATGATCGAGCCCGTGAGGGCGGGATCGAGGCTCGCCGTCGGCTCGTCCCCCAGGATCACCCGCGGCTCCTGCGCCAGCGCTCGCGCGATGGCCACCCGTTGCTGCTCCCCGCCCGAGAGCGTGTCGGCGCGCCGGTCGGCGAACTCGAGGAGGCCGACCTGGCCCAGGCACTCCTGCGCGAGGGCCCAGTCGCGCGGCGGGAAGCGACCGACGAGGCTCGGCCACTCGGGGACGTAGCCGAGCCGGCCGGCCAGCACGTTCTCGAGCACGGACGCGCGGCGGACCAGGTTGAACTGCTGAAAGATCATGCCGATCTGGCGGCGGACCTGGCGGAGCGCGCTCGGATCGGCGCCGGTCACCGGCTGGCCGGCGACCCGCACGGTCCCGGCCGTGGGCTCGACGAGACGGTTGATCGCGCGGAGAAACGTCGTCTTGCCCGCGCCGCTGCGTCCGATGATCACGACGAACTCGCCGGGCTGGACGACGAGATCGACCCCGTAGAGCGCCACCGTGTCCGGCGGCAGCACCACCCGGAGACCCCGAACCTCGATCATGGGTCCCCCGATGGGCGCCGGGGCGTCCGAGCCCCGGCCGCCCGGGGTCAGCGCTTCGGACGCCAGCCGAGCAGGTCCATCGCCGCGCGCACCGGATCGTACTCCCGGTCCTCGGCCGGCTCGAAGCCGTCGATGTCGTAGAGCTGCTTGAGGAGCGGCGCGTACGCCGGGCCCTTCATGGACAGGAGCGCCGTGCGCACCTTGGCGAAGAGCGCCGGATCCAGCCCGTCCCGGGCGGCGATGCCGCCTTCAGGGATCGGCGCGCTCTCGGCGACGAAGATGAGCCGCTCCCGCTGCGCCGGGTCCTTCAGGTACTGCTCGCGCGCCTGGTCGAACGAGGCGAAGGCGTCGACGTGCCCGTTCAGGAGCGCCTGGAGGCCCGCATCGTGCGAGCCGGCGAACACGAATTCCTTGAAGAAGGTCTTCGGATCCCGGTTCCGGACGAGCCCCTTCTCGATGAGCATGACCATCGGATAGACGTAGCCCGACGTGCTGGAGGGGTCCACGAAGGCGATCGTCTTGCCCCGAAGGTCCTCGAGCGTCTTGAGGCCGGACTCCTTCCGGACGTAGATCCGCGAGGTGTAGGACGTGTTCCCGTGCCACTGGTCCTTCGCGACGATCATGGCCTTCGCCTCGCGATTGGCCAGGACGTAGCCGGCCGGGTGGACGAAGGCCAGGTCAGCCGTCCTGTTCCGCAGCGCCTCGACGACCGCCGCGTAGTCCGAGGCGACCGTGACACGGACGGGGACGCCGACCAGCTTGCCGAGCGCGGCCCCGAAGGCCTCCCCCGCCACGAGGAGATCCGTGGGCTTCTGGGACGGGGTGAGGACCAGGTGAAGCGAGGTCTGGGCGCCCGCCGGCCACCCCCCGCCCGTGACGGCGACGAGGAGTCCGGCGGCGAGGATTCTCAGGGCGACGGACCGATACACCATTGGACCCTCCCTGCGCTGGCATTACCCAGGTCAGGTTCAGGCGGTCGGCAGCGGGCGCGCTGCCCTCTCAGCTCGGCGCTCCGAGCTCCCGCGATTCCCTGGTGGTGGAGTCTAGCCGCGGCCCCGGGGACCGTCAACCGGCCCTCGGCGACTGACAATCCGCGACGGGGACCCTGACAGTCCGGACCGGCGCTGTGTCACCCACACGGCAGCCGATCCGCCCTCGGCACTGGCCAGCCTCCATGTTTTCGATGGGTTGTGGCTCTGCGGCTCCCCGGCGCGCAGGTTGCACGGTGAAGGCGACCGGTGCTGGCATTCCCCGGCACACCATGCAGAGGAGGAGAACTGTCAATGACACGATGTGTCGATCTGAGGTGGCTGTCCCGAGGGCTGATCGTCGCCGCGGGCCTGACCGTGGCGCTGACGGGGTGTGCGGCCCGCTCCACGACGGGGGCGGGAGCGGATGCGACCGGCGCCCAGGCAGCCGGCGCGGGTGCCGGCGGACACGGCCAGGCGGCGGCCGGTGCGGGCGGGGCCGCGGGCGCGGGCAGTCAGCGCGCCGGGGTCAGCGCGCCGGGGGCCACGATGTTCCCGGCCCTGCCCTCGCCCCACGAGTTCAGCGAGGCGGCCGGGCTCCGCGACGTCCACTTCGACTTCGATCGCGCGACGCTCCGGGCGGAGGACGTCCGGATCGTCGACGCCAACGCGCGCTGGCTGCTCGCGCACCCCGGGACGCTGATCCTGATCGAGGGGCACGCCGACGAACGTGGGACGAACGAGTACAACCTGTCGCTCGGCGAGACCCGGGCGCGCGTCACGCGCGACCAGCTCGTCGCCCGCGGTGTCGTCGCCTCGCGCATCACGATCCTGAGCTACGGCGAGGAACGGCCCAAGTGCAAGCAGTCGGCCGAGACGTGCTGGGTCCACAACCGGCGCGCGCACTTCCTCGTGAAGTCGGCCGTGACCGTCAGCGACGCCCGCAAGTAGCGACGCTCTCCGCGTCCGGCGTTCGCGGCGCGGCCGGTCGGGCGCGCCGCGAGCGTCGTGTCGCCCAGCCGCTCACCGCCGATCAGAACCGTAAACCGAGGTGCGCCTCGCTACCCTCCGCCGGGCTAGATCCGTGACAGGATCTCGATCCGGGCCGACACGGGCAGTCGTTCGAGGGCATGAGGGTGGGGGCCACATGGCACGGTCCGGGAGGTCTGGGGTGTCCCGGGGTCGCGGTCGCCCGGGACATGCTGGGCCCTGGCCGAGGGTGCCAAGCCGAGGGATATGACGAGTGCCGTCAGCCGGGCAGCAATTCCGGTGGCGGCCAGCCAGGGGAGCGTCAGTCGGTGATCTGTCACAGCGTCTCCTCCTTCTCGGGTCTCTTGCGGTGGAGCGGACCCGCACCGTGGGAAGGAGCATCCCCTGTGCCGAATAGAAAATCCTTACATCACAGGTACTTGCACGCCATGTTGTGACCAGTGTGTGGCCACCGGTGGTGAAAATTCACCGCTCGGCGACAGGACCAATCCGCGATACGATGCGCCGTGGCCCCACTCGGCCAAGTCCTGGGGAACTGCCCCACGATCCTGGCCCTCCGGGAGGAGGTCGACAGGCTCCTCCGCCAGGTCGGCGCGCGGCGCCCGCCCGCAGTCCTGATCCTGGGTGAGACCGGCAGCGGCAAGGGATTGCTGGCGCGCGAGCTGCACCGGGCGGGCCCCCGGCGCGACGGCCCCTTCGTCGCCCTCAACTGCGCCGCCGTCCCCGAATCTTTGCTCGAGGCGGAGCTTTTCGGCTTCGAGCGGGGCGCCTTCACCGACGCCCGACACGCCAAGCCGGGGCTGTTACAGGCCGCGCATCGCGGGACGCTGCTGCTCGACGAGATCGCGCTGCTTCCCCCTGCGGTCCAGCCGAAGCTTCTGACGGCCATCGAGGAGCGCACCGTGCGACGCCTCGGCAGCGTCACGCCCGAGTCGGTCGACGTCTGGATCATCGCCGCCACCAACGCCGACCTGGTGACGGCAACTCGTCGGGGCACCTTTCGCGAGGACCTCTATCACCGGCTCGCCGTCCTCACGCTCACCGTGCCGCCGCTCCGCGAGCGGGGCGACGACATCGTCCTTCTGGCCGAGCGCTTTCTGGCCAAGGCGTGCGCCGACTATGGGCTTCCCGCCAAGACGCTGGGGCGCGATACCCGGGCGGTCCTGCTCGCCTATCCATGGCCCGGGAACATCCGGGAGCTCGGCAACGTGATCGAGCGCGTGGCGCTCGTCGAGGAGTCGAGCCACCTGACCGCCGAGATGCTCAGGCTGCCGGCGGGCCGGGCGCCGGATCCCGCGGGTGAGCCGGCGTCGGCCGCGCTCCCCAGCCTCAAGGACTCCGTGAGCGACCTCGAGCGTTCCCGCCTGCTCCAGGCGCTCGACGAGACCGGGTGGAACGTGTCGCGGACGGCCGAGCGACTCGGGGTCTCGCGGAACCAGGTCCGCTATCGGATCGAGAAGTACCAGTTGCGGCCAGAGACTCGTTCCAGGCGCCGGAGCCGGTCCGTCCCGGCTGCGCCGGACACGGCACCAGCCACCCCGGCCGCCGCACCGGCGACCTGGTTCCCTTGGGAGCGCCGCCACCTGGCCTTCGTCGGGGTCTCGATGATCGCGGCGGGCGGGGAGGATTCTTTCGACACCAGCGGCACCCTAGCCGACCACGTCGAGAAGCTGCAGGCGTTCGGTGGCGTGGTCGCGGAGGTCGGCCCGACGCGGGTCGTCGTCACGTTCGGCCTCGAGCCGATCGAGGACGCCCCGGTTCGAGCCGCGCTCGCCGCCCTGGCGATCCGGAAGGCGGCCGAGCACCTGGAGGTTCTCGAGCCCCGTCCCCCCGGGGTCGCCCTCGCAATCCATGTCACTCAGGTCCTCATCGGCGGACCGGGCAACGTGCCTCGAGTCGATCAGGCCAGCGGGCGCGTGGCGATCGGAGTCCTCGAGAGCCTGCTGGCCCGGCGCGAGGCGATGGCGATTCTCGTGAGCGACGCGGCGGGTCCCTTCCTCGCACGCCGGTTCGAAATGCTCCCGGTCGACCGGGTGAATGGGGCTACCGGCTATCGTCTTGTGGGTCGCGAACGCTCCGGCTTCGGACTCGAGGGCCGGCCCCTCAGTCCGTTCGTGGGTCGGGCTCACGAAATGGATGCCGTCTCCACGCTGGCCGCCCGCGTGGCGCAGGGCCGCGGGCAGCTGCTCGGGGTCGTCGGCGAGCCCGGAGTCGGGAAGTCTCGCTTCGCCTTCGAGGTGAGCCGCCTGGAGGGCCTACAGGGCTGGCGGGTCCTGGGGTGCGCCGCGACCTCGCACGGGACTGCCACGCCCTACCTGCCGATTCGCGAGCTCCTTCGGACCTACTTCGAGCTGGACGATTCCGAGCCGCGCCTCGCGCTTCGCGCGCGCGTCGCGGACAGGGCTCGCACTCTCGGGCCGGCGCTCGAGGCAGATCTCCCCGCGTGGCTCAGCCTCCTGGAGCTGCCGGTGGACGACGCCCGGTGGGCCGGCCTCGATCCAGCCCGCCAGCGCCAGCATTGCCTGGAGGCGATCAAGCGGCTGTGGATCCGGGAGAGCCAGCTCCAGCCCCTCCTGCTCATCCTCGAGGATCTTCACTGGAGCGATTCCGAGACGCAGGCCGTGCTCGACACCCTGGAGGAGAGCCTGCCGGCGGCCCGCATCCTGCTTCTCGTCACGTACCGGCCGGGCTTCCGGCACGGCTGGGCCGACCGGACCTACTACACGCAGCTCCGGCTCGATCCGTTGACCCCGGAGGGAACGGCGGACCTCCTCCGACATCTCCTGGGGAGTGACCGGAGCCTCGGTCCCGTGGCGGAGCTCGTGACAGCCCGCTGCGAAGGGAACGTCTTCTTCCTCGAAGAGACGGTCCGCATGCTCGCCGAGACCGGCGTCATCGCCGGAGAGCCGGGTGCCCGCGGTCTAGCCGGGCCGGTTCACGCGATCAAGGTCCCAGAGACCGTCCAGGCCCTCCTCGCGGCCCGGATGGACCGCCTGTCACCCGAGGACAAGCGGGTGCTGCAGGCGGCGGCGGTGATCGGACGCGACGTGCCGCTCGTGCTCCTGGAGGCCCTGGCCGGATCGAGCCACACGGAGGCTCTCCGGCGGCTCCGGGCGGCGGAGTTCCTCTATGAGGTGAGCCTGGCCGGCGAGCCCGGCTACACGTTCAAGCACGCCCTGACTCACGACGTCGCCTATGAGAGCCTGTCCGAGGGGTCGCGCCACACGCTCCACGTGCGGGTCGTCGAAGCCATCCACGCGGTCTACAGGAACCGGCTGGGCGAGCAGACGGAGCGCCTGGCTCACCATGCCTCCCGCGGTGAGCTGTGGGACCGGGCGCTCGCCTTCGCCCAGCAGGCGGGGCATCGCGCAGCCGCCCGCTGCGCATTTCCAGAAGCGGCCGCCGCGTTCGAGCAGGCCCTGGTGGCGCTGGATCACCTCCCGGGGAGCCCGGAGGCGGTTGCGCTGGCCATCGACCTGCGTTTCGAGCTCCGCAACGTCCTGATCGGGGCCGAGGACGTCAAACGCATCCGCCCGCACCTAGACGTGGCCGAGCGGCTCGCCTCGACGCTCGGGGACCGCGCCCGGCTCGCTCGTGTGCTCGTCTACCGGTCGACGCTCCTCTGGCTCTCCGGTGACCACGCGAGCGCCATCCAGAGAGTGTCGACGGCCCTCGAGATCGCGGTGGCGCTCGGGGACACGGAGCTCGAAGTCATGGCGAGGGTCCACCTGGGCGCTCCCCACTACACCCTCGGCGAGTATCGGCAGGCAGTGGCGCATCTGGAGCGGGCGATCGACCTGAGCGGCGGGGAGCGGCTCCACCAGCGCCTGGGCATGTCCGTCATCGCCTCCGTGCAATCCCGGCGATGGCTGACCTGTTGCCTGGCCGAGCTGGGCGCGTTCGACGAGGGGGCCCGCCGGGGCGAGGAAGCGGTCCGGATCGCCGATTCGGCAGGGCACCTGGCCAGTCAGTCTTCCGCACGTCTGGCGGTGGGCTTCCTACACCTCGTTAGAGGCGATCTAACCGCCGCTATCCGCTCTCTGGAAGGGGGGGTCGACCTCGAGGGCCGCCTGCCCGTCAGCTCCTGGTTCGAGACGGCCAGATTCGCGCTCGCCTTAGCTCATGCTTCCGCTGGTCGAGTCGACGAGGGATTCCGGATCCTACAGAGCGCCTATCACAGCTTCAGAGTCGAGCGCATTCAGCGACAGGTGTGGCTCGCCGAGGCGCATTTACTGGCGGGCCGGGTCGAGGAATCAGCGCGCCTGGCCGATGAGGCGTTGACCCTGGCTCGGGACCGTTGCGAGCGAGGTCGCGAGGCCTGGCTGCTCCGTCTTCTTGGACAGATTGCGCTCGCGCGCAGCCCGAGCGGGATTGAGACGGCGGAGGACTCGTACCGCCAGGCCCTGGATCTGGCTGAACAGCTCGAGATGCGCCCGCTCGTGGCCCAGTGCCACCTGGGCCTCGGTCGCCTCCATCGGCTGGCTGGACGGATGGCGGCGGCACGCTCCGAGCTGGAAACCTCGCTGGCGCTGTTCCGCTCGATGGGCATGGACACGCCGGCGCGTCGGGCCGAGGCCGAGCTCGCGGGGTGTGCCGCGCCCTGAGCTGACACCCCGCCCTCGGAGATCGCTGCGGGCTCGCGGTGCTGCGGCGACGACAGCGGCGGGACCCGTCCATCGGCGGGAGCGTGAGCTTGGGGCGAGACGTGTCAGGCCGCTGGGATGGGCTGCCGTCAGTGGAAGTCGTGAGAGGGGACGGCGGCCCGCGCCGCGAGCGGCCGGATCGCCGTCGCCTGCACCGCCGTCACGCCGTCCTGGTGCTGGAGGATGCCGTCGACCAGGAGGAACGGCTCGTGGACGAGCGTGGCGCGCGCCCGCTCGAAGAGCGCGGGCCGGACGATGGCGTTGGCGATCCCCGTCTCGTCCTCGAGCGAGAGGAAGACGAACCCCTTCGCCGTGCCCGGCCGCTGGCGCACGACCACGGCGCCGGCGACCCGGACGCGCCGGCCGCCCGCGAGCGCGGCCAGGCCCGCGGCGGGCGTCACGCCCATCCGCGCCCAGTCGGCGCGGCGAAGCGCCATGGGATGGGGCCCGACCGTGACGCCGGTCCCGCGGTAGTCGGCGACGAGGCGCTCGGCCACCGACATCTCGCGGAGCGGTGACGGCTCGGGCGCCGGCGCGTGGCCGGCGAAGAGCGGGCCCGGCGGCCGGGCCGCCCGCTCGGCCTGCCACAGCGCGTCCCGGCGCCGGAGCCCGAGGCTCCCGAGCGCGCCCGCCTCCGCGAGCGCCGTCACCTCAAGGCGCGCGAGTCCGGCCCGCGCGCAGAGGTCGTCCACGGAGGCGAAGGCGCACGCCTGTCGCGCGGCGACCAGCCGGTGCGCGGCGGCCTCGCGGAGCCCCTTCACCTGCCCGAGCCCGAGCCGCACGGCGCCGGCCTCGACCGTCGCGCGCCACAGGGAGACGCCCACGTCCACCGGGCGCACGGCCTGGCCGCGCCGGAGCGCGTCCCGGACGACCGTCGCCGGATGGTAGAAGCCCATCGGCTGGTTGTTGAGGAGCGCCGCGTAGAACTCGGCCGGGTGGTGGACCTTCAGGTACGCGCTCGCGTAGGCGAGGAGCGCGAAGCTCGCGCTATGCGATTCCGGAAAGCCGTATTCCGCGAACGCCGTGATCGCGCGCACGATCTCCTCCGCCGCTCTGCCGGTGATCCCGTTCCGGGCGATTCCGGCGCGGAGCTTCGTCTCGATCGCCTGCATCCGCGCCCGCGAGCGCCGGAAGCCGAAGGCTCGGCGGAGCTCCTCGGCCTCCCCGCCCGTGAGCCCGGCGGCGACCATCCCCATCCGGAGGAGCTGCTCCTGGAAGAGCGGGACCCCGAGCGTCCGCTGGAGGATCGGCTCGAGTGAGGGGTGGGGGTAGGTGACCGGCTGGCGCCCGGCCCGCCGCGCGAGGTAGGGGTGCACCATCTGGCCGATGATCGGCCCCGGCCGGATGATCGCGATCTGGACGACCAGGTCGTAGAAGCGCCGGGGCCGGAGGCGCGGGAGCGTCGCCATCTGGGCGCGGCTCTCCACCTGGAAGAGCCCGACGGTGTCGGCCTCCTGGAGGAGCCGGTACACCGCCGGGTCGTCGGGCGGGAGATGCGCGAGGTCCACCTCGTGGCCGGCCGCCCGACAAAGCGCGATCGCCTCTTCGAGGGCGGCCATCATCCCGAGGCCGAGGAGGTCGACCTTGATGATCCCGAGGTCCGCGCAGTCGTCCTTGTCCCACTGGACGACGACCCGGCCCGGCATCGTCGCCGGCTCGAGCGGCACCACCTCGTCGAGCCGGCCCGCCGCGAGCACCATGCCGCCCGAGTGCTGGCCGAGGTGGCGCGGGAGCCCGACCACGGCCTGCCAGAGCCGGGCGAAGCGCCGGATCCGCGGATCCTCGAGATCGGCGCCGGCGCGCCGGAGGTGGCCAGCG
Source organism: uncultured Candidatus Rokubacteria bacterium (assembly GCA_963812945.1). Classification (GTDB taxonomy): domain Bacteria; phylum Methylomirabilota; class Methylomirabilia; order Rokubacteriales; family DASRDR01; genus DASRDR01. The sequence continues at coordinate 339,117 of CAWEXD010000010.1, forward strand.
GGCGACTCCTCCACCGGATCGTGGTAGCCCCAGCCGGGGACGCTTTTGGCGAGGCGGTCGAGGAAGTCCGGCGGGAGCCCCAGTGCCTTGCCGACCTCGCGGACCGCGCGGCGCGGCTGGTAGGTGATGACGTTCGCGGTCATCGCGGCGCCCGTCCCGCCGTAGCGCCCGTAGACGTACTGGATGATCGCCTCGCGCCGGTCGCCCGACGGCAGGTCGAGGTCGATGTCGGGCCACTCGCCCCGCTCCTCCGACAGGAAGCGCTCGAAGAGGAGATCCATTCCGATCGGATCCACCGCCGTGATCCCGAGGCTGTAGCAGACCGCGCTGTTCGCCGCCGAGCCGCGGCCCTGGACGAGGATCTCCCGCGCGCGCGCCTCGCGGACGATGTCCCAGACGATCAGGAAGTAGCCGGCGAGGTCGAGCTTCTCGATGAGCCGGAGCTCGCGGGCGAGCTGCTCCTGCACGCGCGCCGTCACGGGACGATAGCGCCCGCGCGCGCCGGCCTCGACCAGCTCGCGGAGATAGGCGATCTGCGGCCGGCCGTCGGGGACCGGGTAGGCGGGGAAGCGGTAGCCGAGATCCTGGAGCGTGAAGCCGCAGCGCGCGGCGATCTCGCCGGTGGCGAGGAGCGCCTGCGGGAGGTCGGCGAACCGCCGGGCCATCTCGGCGGGAGCCCGGAGGTGGCGCTCGGCGTTCGGCGAGAGCCGCCGGCCCAGCGCGTCCAGCGGGGCCCGGAGGCGGACGGCCGTCAGGACGTCGAAGAGCGGGCGCTCGCCGGGCGTCGCGTGGCGGACGCCGCCGGTGGCGACGACGGGGAGCCGGGCCTCCCGCGCGAGCGCCACGGCGCGGCGGGTCCCGAGCTCGCTCTCGCGCGTGCCGTGCCGCTGGAGCTCCACGTAGACCCGGTCCCGGCCGAAGCACTGGACGAGCCGCTCGAGCGTGGCCCGCGCCCTGTCCCGGCGCCCGGCGAGGCAGTCGAGGGCGAGCGGCCCGTCCCCGCCCCCGGTGAGGCATACGAGGCCCTCGCCCGCGCCGTCGAAGTCATCCAGCGTCGCCCGCGCCTGGCCTTTCGGCGCCCGGGCCTTCACGCGGGTGATGAGGCGCCCGAGCGCCCGGTACCCGGCGCGGGACTCGACGAGGAGCGGCAGACGCGTGCCGTCGGCGAGCGTGAGGGCGGCGCCGACGAGGGGGCGCACGCCCGCCGCCTGCGCCGCCTTGTGGAAGCGCGGGGCGCCGTAGACGCCGTCCACGTCGACGAGGGCGAGCGCGGGCAGCTCGAGCCGCGCCGCCTCGTCGACCAGGGCCTCGGGCGCCGACGCGGCCTCGAGGAAGCTGAAGGCGCTCCGCGCGGACAGCTCGACGTAGGGCATCATTCGCGTCACGCGCCTCGGAGGGCGGGCGACGGGCGGCCGGCGACCCGCGGTATTCTGACTCCGCGCGACGGCGAGCCGGCGCGCGCCTGAACGATGCGCGTTCCGACACGCGGCGCCCTCGGCGCTCTCCTCCTCGGGATCGTGGCGGCTCTCGTGGCCGGCGAGGGGTTGGTCCGCCTGGCCGCGCGCTGGAGCCCGGCGGTCCGGGACCTCGCGGTCCCCCGAGACCGCCGCGGGCCGCGTACCTTCGCCTCCCTGGCGGCATACCTCGCGTCACAGCCCACGCAGGTCGTCCCCCACCGCAACTGGTTCAACTACTGGAACAACGCCCTCGGCCTGAACGATGAAGAGTTCGAAGTCCCAAAGCCCGTCGGGCGGTTCCGCATCCTGGCGCTCGGGGACTCGTTCACGTTCGGACTCGTTCCCTATCCGCACACCGCCATGACTCTCTTGGAGACGCGCCTGCGCGCGGCCTGTCCGGGCCGGGAGCTAGAGGTCCTCAACTTCGGCGTCGGCGGGTCCGGGACCGGCGACTACCGGGCCATCGTGACGCTCGGGCTCGCGACCTACGATCCCGATCTCGTCCTGGTCAACTTCTACGCCGGCAATGACGGGCCGGATCTCTATCGACAGGTCCACGAGCGATCGCGAGGGCCGACGATCCTCGGCGCCTCGCGCCTCTGGACGTTCGGGCGGAACGCGCTTCGTGTCTGGCGCGGGGTCCACGATCTCGACGCCGTCCAGGCGCCGCCGGTGGGGTCCACCCCCCCCGGGCGAACGCCCCGCGGTGGCACCCTCGTCGACCCGAGCCGTCACGTGAGCGAGCGGGATCCTGCCCTCACGGGCCCGGTCTTCACGGAAACCGTGTTCGCCTCGATCCAGGCGCAGGAGCTGCGGCGGCTCTACCGCCCCGAGGATCCCCTGATCGTGGAGCGCACCTGGCAGCCCGTGCTCGCCGACCTGGAGGCGATCCGCGCGGAGGTCCTCCGGCAGGGCCGCGGGCTCGCACTGGCCGTCTACCCCTCGGCGCTCCAGGTCTACCCGGCTCAGCGGGCCGCTCTGGTCGAGACCTTGCGGCGCCGCCCGCGGTACGTCGCGCTCTCGGGCGACGCGCTCGACCCGGCGCTCCCCAATCGGCAGCTCGCCGCCTACTGTCAGCGCGCGGCCCTCCGGTGCGTCGACCTCACGCCGGCCTTCGTCGAGGCGAGCCACGCCTCGGAGGAGCCCCTCTACAAGCATCGGGACGCGCACTGGACGATCCGGGGCAACCAGGTCGCGGCGGACGCGGAAGCCCGGTTCCTGGCGGGCCTGGTGTGCCCCGCCGCGCCGGCGCCCCGTCCCGCGCTCCGCTGACGGCTTCACCGGCAGATGCTCAAGCTCGGAACGGCCATGCCCGGACACGTGATGAGCGGCGACGGACAGGCGGTGCGCTGGCTACCGGGCGCGCAGGGTCGACGGGCGGCGGGGCTCACCGGGCGGCTTCGCGGCCAGCTGAGCGCCCGTTGCCGGCCGGAAGCCGAACCGACGCTTCTCCCCCGCCGCCGGCGGCGCCATGAGGTCCCGGATCGCGTCGAAGACCTCCTTGAACTGCGCGTCGTACTTTTGCTCGAGCCCATCAACCTGGCGTCGCAGCTCGGCCACGGACCACGCCATGGTCCGGAGCCGCACGAACGCCCGCATGATCTCGACGTTGACGAGGATCGCGCGACGGCTCCGGAGGACGCTGGAGAGCATGGCCACGCCCTGCTCGGTGAACGCGTACGGCCGGTACTTGATGTTCCGACCCGGCGTCAAGGTCACAGATCGTGACCTTGGGAGAGCTCCGTCGTCCCTCACGGGCGCGAACCGAGGCCTCACGGCGAGGGCTTCCTCCCAGGTGAGCTGGAACATGAAGTCTTCCGGAAATCGCGCCCGGTTCCGCTTCACGGCTTGGTTGAGGGCCTTCGTCGGGACTCCGTAGAGCGCCGCCAAATCGGCATCCAGCATGACTTTCTGCGCGCGCAGGGCCAGAATCCGCGGCTCGATGCGTTCAGCCGGCACCAGTGTCGCCATCGCGCCCTCCTTCTCGAGACGTCGCCACTCAGTCCCACTCAGTCGTAGACGGCGTCGACGGTCCAGGCGCCGGTCGCGCGGTCCTGCACGAGCCGGCAGGCCGTGCCGTCCGGGAGGGCGACGTCCCACTCCTCGCGGTTCCAGGCGGTCTCCGCCCACCACTCGCCCCCGGTCTGCCAGGGGCCCGCCCGGGCGACGATCGCGCCGCGGAGCCCCTCGGCTTCCACGCGGACGGGTCGGCCCGCGCCGCACTCCACCTGCGCCGGGCGCGGAGGCACGAGCCGGCGGCGGACGAGGGCCGCGCCGGTGAGCCAGGGTCCCGGCGGGCCGGGCTCCCCGGGGAACGGGCCCACGGCGACCGCGCCGGGCCGATCCGTGTCGGGCACGACCGGCGCGCCGACCTGGTCCGCCCCGACGAGAGCGGACAGCCGGCCCAGGATCTCGCCGAGCTCCCGCGGGCTCGGCCGTGGCGGCGCGAAGAGATCCGCCTGGAGCGCGGCGAGCGGGACCGGCTCGGCCTCGACGGCGACGGCGACGACCGGCGCCGGCAGCCGGAGCGTCTCCAGCGCCGTCCGGAGCAGGTGGCCGAGCGTCCGCGCGTCACGGAGCGGCGCAGCGATGCCGAGGTGGTGCGCATGGACGCCGCCGTCCGCGAGACGGAGCGTCAGGCGAAGGGCGGCCGCGCCGGCCTCGCGGAGCGCGAGGCGCGCCGCGAGCCGCGCGAGGAGGCGCTCGAGGACGAAAGCGAGCGCCGGGAGCGCGGGCACTTCCCAGTCGAGCGTGATCGCCTCCTGGCAAGGCTCGGGCGGCGGGCGGGGAACGAACGGCCCGGCATCCGCGCCCCGCGCCAGCGCCTGGAGCCGCACCGCGGCCGGGCCGAGCCGCGCGAGCAGCGCCGCCGTCGGAAGCGCCGCGAGCGCGCCGAGCGTGTCCACCCCCCAGCGCTCCAGCGCGAGCGCCATGTCGGGCGGGGGCTCGAGGAAGGCGAGCGCGCGCGGCGCCAGGAACGCGCGCTCCGTGTCCGGCGGCACCACGAGGACGCCCGCCCCGGCGCGGGCGGCGAGCCGCGCGACGGTTCGCGTCGCGCCAATGCCGACCCGGACCGGCAACGTGACCGCCTCGCCCGCCGCCCGAAGCCGCTCGCCGATCCGCCGCTCGTCCCCGAAGAGCGCGGCGAGCCCGACGAGGTCCAAGGCGAGGCAGCCAGGCTCGAGGATCTCCACCCGCGGTGAAATCGCCCACGCCGCATCGAGGAGCGCGCCCGCGGCGGCGCGCTCGGCCTCGGCGTCCTCGAGACGGCCGACGAGGTCGGGCACGCGGGTCGCGGCCTCGGTCGCGCTCATCCCCGGGCGCGCCCCGCCCGCCGCGGCCTCCGGCGTGACCGCGACGACGGTCCGGAGCGCCGTGTCCCGGAGCGCCGCGACGGGGCGCCCGCACAGGGCGGGGTCCTGACGGACCAGCGCCGCGGCGGCGAACCCCGGCACCCACGCGCACGCGTAGCGCGAAGACGCGGCGGCCGCGCTGCCGTCCATCAGCGCGCGCCCTCCGCGCGTCCGCGCGGAGGCGCGTCGCCCGGCGCGCACGGCTGGTCGGTCTCGAGGACGGTCCACGTGAGCCGCACGCCGGCGCCCGGGGCACGGGTCCGGGACCGGACCAGCCGGGCCTCGGTCTCGAGTCCCGCGAGGAGTCCGGGCCCGCCGGGCACCCACCGGATCTGCCGCGGGACGAGCGCCACCGTGACCGCGGCGAGGCTCCCGGCCACGCGCCGGGGCCCTGCGACGAGGAGCCCGGTCGCCCTCCGCTCGACCGCCCGCTGGAGGCGCACGAAGACGGCGGGGGGCGTGCGCCCGAGCGCCCACGGCGGCAGATCCCCGAGATCGACCACGACCAGCTCGAACCCACCGCTCTGGACGAGGACGTCCGCGGCGCGCCACGCGGCGGCGACCCGGCCGCCGCAGCGGATCCAGAGGAGGCGACCGAGTGGGACGCCGAGCGCCGCGGCCGCGGCCGGATCGAGACCGTCCGTCCCGTCGACGAGCGCCGCCCAGGCGCCTCGCCCGGTGACGCTGGCGAGCGTCCCGAGGAGCACTCGGGTGCGGCCGGAGGTGCGCGGGCCGACCAGCTCCGCGACCTGACCCCGGGGGAAGCCCCCGTCGAGGAGCGCGTCGAGCGAGACGAGCCCCGTGGAGATCCGCGGCCCGATCGGGGAGCGGGTGGCGGGCGAGACCCGGAACGCCGCCAGAAGAGGGGCGTCCACCGCCGGCGCCCCCGGCGGCGAGGAGCGGGACGCCGGGGGGGTCCAGCGCGAAGCGGCCAGGGGCAGAGACGCGGGCTCCATGGGACAGGCGACGGTGCAGCGTCGCGAGGAATACTAAACACGAGTTGTGTATCATGGACAACCACTACATCTGGCGAGGTTGTCGGGCGGGACCCCCCAGTGATCGGGGGCCCGCCGACCGGGAGCCCCTCTTACAGCAAGACGACCGGGTCGCCCACGCGAACGGGGCCCCCCACCTCGACCGCGCAGTCGAGCGCCATCGAGCCGCCGAACTCCCGGACGATCCGGCGGAGCACGCCCGGATCCTGGACCAGCGTGTCCGGGTCGTAGGTGGTCATCACGCAGCGGTCCCGGAGCTGCGCGACGGAGACGATCGTCTCGCCGATCCGGAGCCGCCGGCCGGGCCACTCCCGCTCCGCCAGCCCGGGGACCCCGCCCACCACGACGTTCGGCCTGAGCCGCCGCCCGTCGACCGCGAGAGCCGCGATCGCCCCGTCCGTGGCGACCAGGAGCGGGAGGACGTCGAACCGCTCCTCCCCCGTGAAGCGGTCGAGCCGCGCGTCCGGCCCCGCCGCGCCCGTGACGAGGGCCGCCGCCTCGGGCGACGCCCACGGCCAGCCGTCGATGCGCGGCTCGCCATCGGGTCCGAGCGTGCCCCGGTGCCCGAGCAGGCCCGGGCGGGTCCGCGCGGTCACCACCCGCCCGCGCCCGGTGTAGACCTGGACCAGCCGGTCGCCGACGAGCCCATCCGACCGGATCTCCACGGCCTCGAGCCGCTCCCCGGCGAGCGACTTCACCGGATACCGCCAGAGCTCGGCGACGTGCATCACGCGGACCGGGCCGCCAGGAACCGACGGAGCGCGGTCGCGCCTTCGGCCGGCAGAACCGCGGCGGTGGCGGTTCGCCAGATCACGGGCGTCCGCACGTAGCTCTCGAGGAACGCCACACACCGCAGACACCCCGCCACGTGCGCGTCGATGGCCGCGCGCTCCGGCCCCCCCAGCACGCCTTCGAGGTAGTCCATCAGCTTGTCGACCCCGTCGCGGCAGGTGAAACCTGGCGTCACGTCTTTGCCTCCACGACATGAGACAGATATCCGCGCAGCATCAGCCGCGCGCGGTGCACCCGCTGCCGCACCGTGGCGGCGTCGACCCGGAGGAGGTCGGCCACCTCGCTCGTGTCCAGCTCCTCGAGGTCGCGGAGCACGAAGGCCTCCCGATAGAGGTCCGGCAACCGCTCGAGCGCCGCCCGAGTCTTCTCCGCCAGGAGCTTCCCGTCCAGCAGCTCGTCGGCCCGGCTCGCCACCCCGAGATCGGCAGGCTCCGGGCCATGCTGCCCGTCCGCGTCGAAGCTCGGCAGGAACTCCTCCAGCGACTCCACCGGACGCCGCTGGCGGGCGCGCCGGTGCAGCAGCGCGGCATTCGTGGTGATGCGATAGAGCCAGGTGGAGAAGCGCGCCGTCCCCCGGAACGAGGCGAGGCCCCGGTAGGCCGCCAGGAAGGCGTCCTGGAGCACGTCCTGGGCGTCCGCGTCGCTCCCCGTGAGTCGGTAGGCGAGCCGATAGACTCGCCCTTCGTGACGACTCACGAGGGTCTCGAAGGCGTCCGCGTCCCCCGCCGCGGCTCGGGTCGCGAGGTCCGCGTCCGTGATCTCCGCGGCGGGGGGCACGGAGGCGCCGGTCCGCCTAGCGCGTCCGGATCGCCGCCTTCACCTTGGCCGCCAGCTCCGGCGTGACGTCCTTCACGCCGTGCTCCTTGGCCGCATGGGCCTTCACCGCGTTTAGCAGCTCCTCTTCCGTCGCCGCCTGCGCGGTGAACTGGCAACCCGGAACCACGTCGCCGCATCCGATGTGCTTCCCCATCGCGATCCTCCCTGGGGCTCTCGGCCGGCCCCATCGTGTTGGATGCCCGGAGCGCGCCGAGTGTGACACGTCCGCGCGTCCCGTCGCCGCGCGCGGGGTCACGGCGGCGGATCGATCCCCCCACGAGCGAACCGGTGGCAGCGACACACTCGCCAGACGGCGAGCGCGCTCCCGCGGACGACCCCGTGGCGGGTGAGCGCGAGCCGGGCGTACTCGGAGCACGTCGGCCAGAAGCGGCACGCGCCGGGAAGCAGCGGCGAGAGCCACCGCTGGTAGCCCGTCACGAGCCCGAGAGCCGCCCGAGTCGGCCAGCCTGGCCGCGCGTCCATCGTCGCCCGATCCCGAGCCTCAGTCTCCGGGCCGGTCCTCGAGCGTGGCCCCCCGCGTCCCAGCCCCGTCGGCCTCAGGGCCCCAGCACGAGGCGGGGCAGGAAGAGCACGAGCTCGGGGAACACGGTGATGAGGAGGAGGACCGCCACGAGGGGCACGAGAAAGGGGGCAGTCGCCCGGGTCACCTGCTCGAACGGGAGCTGCGCGACCCGCGCGACGACGAAGAGCACGATGCCGATCGGGGGCGTGAGGGTGCCGATCATGAGGTTCAGCACCATCACGACCCCGAAGTGGACCGGGTCGATCCCGAGCGACTTGATCACCGGCAGGAAGACCGGCACCAGGATCACCAGCGCGGCCAGCGCCTCCATGAAGCAGCCGACGACGAGCAGGAACACGTTGATCACCAGGAGGACGACGAGCGGATCCGTCGACAGGCCGAGGAACCACGCGCCGAGCGCCTGGGGAACCTGGGCGCGCGCGAGGACCCAGCCGAAGAGCGACGACGTCATCACGAGCATCAGCACCACGGCGTTCGTCTCCACGGTCTCGAGGAAGAGCCCGGGGAGGTCCCGCCACTTGAGCTCCCGGTGGACCGCGAGCCCGAGGAGCAGCGCGTAGGCGGCGGCCACGAACGCCGCCTCCGTCGGCGTGAACACGCCGCTCAGCATCCCGCCGAAGAGGATCACCGGCGTCAGGAGCGAGAGCGCCGCCCGCCGCGTCCGCCGGGCCGCGACGCGGACCCCGGGGAACGGGTGCGACGGGTAGCCCCGGCGGTGGCTCATCCAGGCGACCATGACCATCAGCGCCCCGGCCATGAGGAGCCCCGGGATCACGCCGCCCAGGAAGAGGCGGCCGATCGACGCATCCGCCACGACGCCGTAGAAGAGGAGGGGCACGCTCGGGGGGATGATCGGCCCGATGGTCGCCGAGGCGGCCGTCACCGCCGCCGCGAAGTCCCGCGGGTACCCCTCGTCGGCCATGGCCTTGATCTCGATCGTCCCCAGCCCCGCGGCGTCCGCCACCGCCGAGCCCGACATCCCCGCGAAGATCACGCTGCCGACGACGTTCACGTGGGCGAGGCCCCCGCGGAGCCAGCCGGCCAGGCACTCGGCGAAATCGTAGATGCGGTGGGTCACCCCCGCGGTGTTCATCGCCAGGCCAGACAGCATGAAGAACGGAGCCGCCAGGAGGGTGAACGAGTTGGCGGACGCGGTGAGCCGCTGCGGCACGGCCAGGAGCACGTCGCCGTTGGCCCACATGTAGACGAGGCAGGAGACGCCGAGGGTGAGGAAGATCGGCATGCCGAGGACCATCAGCCCGAGCCACGTGGCGGCCAGGACGCTCGGGGTCACGGCTGGGCACCTCGCAGCGCGCGGAGCGTCCGGCCCATGATCTCGAGCGTCTGGAAGAACATGATCGTCCCGGCGACGGGGGCGGCTGCGTAGATCGCGGACCAGGGAATCGGCAGCGTGATGGCCTCGATCGTGTGCGTCCGCGCCATGAGCTGGATGCCCAGCACGGTCAGCGCGCCGAAGAAGAGGAGGCCGAGCCCCTCCGTGCCGAGGGCGACGGCGCCCCCGACCCGGGGGGGCAGCCGCTCCAGCACGAGCGCGATCACGATGTGGTTTCCGCGGCGGAGCGCCACCGCCGCCCCGAGGTAGCACGCCCAGATGTAGAGGTACCGCGCCAGCTCCTCCGTCCAGACGAGCGGCGCGTTCAGGACGTACCGGAAGGCGATCTGGAGGATCAGGATCACGAAGATCGCCGCGAGGAAGCCGATCGCGACCACGCAGGTCGCCCGGTGGAGGGTGGCGTTGAGCCGTGTCAGCACGGGCTAGGCCTCCCCGCGGCGTTCCTCAGGCGGCTCACTTCGTATCGACGATCCGCTGGTAGAGCCCAGCCCCCCACGATCGTGGTGTCAGGCGACGCGCAGCACCGTGTCGGGGGAATGGCTCGCCAGAACGGCGATCTTCCAGCCCGCACTGGTCTTCTGAACCAGGTACGTCCAGCCGACTCGCTCCAGCTCATCCCCGCCGGCCCCGTAGCGCACGACGACGATGCCGGCCACGACCAGCGTGGCGCTGAGCTGCTTGAAATGAGCCTCGGCCCAGTCACTCCGCGCCACGCCCATGGTTCGGAGGCGCTCGAAGAATTGCCTCAGCACGGGGAGGACGTCCTCGTGGGTCGCCCGTGCGGCGACCGCTTCCGCCGTGATGAACATGACGGGCTCCGAGTAGTACGCGACCATCGCTGGCCCATCGTGCTTGTTCGAGGCGGCGTAGTACTGGCGCAGGGTCTCGGTCACCGCGGCCTTGTCATCGGGCGCCGGCATCGCGACCTCCTCACTTCGTGTCGACGATCCGCTGGTAGAGCCCAGCCCCCCACTTGGCCTCGAAGAGCTTCGGCACCGTGTCGAGCACCGGCTTCCGGAACGACTCGTAATCCGGCTGGATGATCTCCATCCCCGCCTGCTTGAACTTGTCGAGGAGCGTCTTCTCGCGCGCCTGGATCTCCTGGTTCTGCCAGGCGATCCCCTCGGAGACCGCGTCGGCGAGCGCCTTCTGGTCGGCGGCGCCGAGCCCCTGCCACGTCTTCTCGTTGATCAGGACCAGACGGGGCGTGAGGATGTGGCCGGTCAGGACGAGGTACTTCTGCACCTCGAAGAACTTGCCGGAGTCGATCGTCGGGAGCGGATTCTCCTGGCCGTCGACGACGTTCTGCCGGAGCGCCAGGTAGAGCTCGCCGAACGCCATCGGGGTCGGCTTCGCGCCCCAGGCCCGCGCCATGGCGAGGAACACGTCGTTCTCGGGCACCCGGAGCTTGAACTCCTGCATGTCGGCGACGGTACGGACGGGCTTCTTCGTCGTGGTGACGTGGCGCACGCCGTAGTAGGTCGTTCCGAGGACGCGCATCCCCCGCTTCTCGACGAGCTGTCGGGAGAGATCCTGGCCGATCGGGCCGTTCATCACCTTGAGCAGGTGGGCCGCGTCGCGCCAGACGTACGGCGCCTCGACGACGCCGAGCGCCGGCACGAACTGGCTGATGGCCGCCGCGCCCTCGGTGGTCATCTGCTGGGTGCCGAGGGCGACGTTCTCGATCTGGTCCTTGGTGCTCCCGAGCTGGCTCGCCGGGAAGGCCTGGATCGTCACGCGGCCCTGGCTCGACTCCGCCACGCGCTTCCCGATGCGGTCGATCATCTGGACCGACGGGTGGTCCGCCGCCAGGACCTCGCCCCAGCGCAAGACGGTGGCGGCGTCCGCCGAGGCGCCCGGCAAGACCAGAAGCAGCGCGAGGCTCACGAGCATCCGACGCATCGACATGGAGGACCTCCTTCGGTCAGCGCCCGGCCCGCTCGTGCGGGCGGGGGCTACACGGTCGTGAACAGGGGCACGGGAGCGCCGTCGAGCGGATGACGCCGGAGCGCCTCGCCGTTCGGACGCGCCCCGAGACCGGGGGCCGAGGAGGGCGCGAGCCAGCCTTCGACGGGCCGGATCGGCGTCTCCAGCAGTGGCGTCACGAGCTCGCCCATGGGCCACTCGACCCAGGGCACGCCGGGCGTCGAGGCGGCCAGGTGGAGCGCGGCCGCCAGGCCCGGACCGAAGTAGAACGAGTGGGGCACGAGGGGCACCGCGTGGGCCGCGGCGAGCGCCGCGATCTCTTTCATTTCGCCGAGGCCCCCGACCTTCGTCGGGCTCGGCTGGAGAATATCGGCCGCGCGGAGCGCGAGCATCGCCCGGAACCCCACCGCCGTCGCCTCGTTCTCGCCGGCGGCGACGGGCGTCGAGAGCGCCGCGGCCACCCGGGCGAGGCCCGGATAGTCCTCGGGGGGCCACACGGGCTCCTCGAGCCAGGCGAGGTCGAACGGGCGGAGCGCCTCGCCCATCCGGATGGCCTCGTCCGGCGTCCACGGGCAGTTGACGTCGAGCATCAGCGCCACGCCGGGCCCCAGCGCCTCCCGGGCCGCCGCCACCGACGCGACGTCGGTCTGATGGAGCTTGACCCCCCGGAACCCCTGGGCGGCCGCGGCCGCCGCCGCCCGGGCCACGTCCGCCGGCCGATCGAAGCGCGCGAGGCTCGCGTAGGCGGGAATCCGGGGCTGGAGAAGACCGCCCAGGAGCTCGTAGACCGGGACGCCCCGCGCCTGGCCCGCGAGGTCCCAGAGCGCCAGCTCGACGCCGCTGATCGCGAACATGGCGAGGCCGCGGCGCCCGAAGATGAGCGTGGCCCGCTGGATCCGGTCCGTCAGCCGCTCGATCTCGGTGGGCGGCTCGCCGAGTAGGAGGGGGCGCAGCACCTCGTGGACCACGGTGCACACCGCCGCGGGCGCACCCAGCGCAAAGGCCTCGCCCCAGCCCACCAGACCCGCGTCGGTCTCGACGCGCACCAGGATCTGCCGGCCGAGCCGCGCCGTCCAGGCGGACGGCGGATCGGTCGGCTGCCAGGGAATGCTGAGCGCGATCGCGTCGACGTCGGTGATCTTCACCAGATCAGCAAGCGCGTAGGGCGCGCGCGGCGTCGCCCGCCCCGCCCAGAGGGATCGCGCACGCGCGCCCTAGCGGCCCGCGCGGAGGAGGTCCCGGATCTCGCCGAGCAGCCGCTCCGTGGCCGACGGGGCGGGGGCCGCCGGGGGCGGCTCCTCACGCTTCATCCGGTTGACCGCCTTGACGACCATGAAGATGGCGAACGCGATGATGAGGAAGTCGACGATCGCCTGGATGAACTTGCCGATGCCGAGCACGATCGCGGGCTTGTCCCCGGCGGCCGGCTTGAGGACCCAGCCGAGCTGGGAAAAATCCACGCCCCCGAGCAAGAGGCCGATCGGCGGCATGAGCACGTCGCCGACGAAGGACGTGACGATCTTCCCGAACGCCGCCCCGATGACGACCCCGACCGCCAGGTCGACAACGTTCCCCCGCGTCACGAAGGCCTTGAACTCCTGGGCCATCCCCGCCATTGACGCCTCCGCCCGCTCGTCCGAGCGTCCCGACTGGCTCGCGTCCGCTGCGGCCGCCCGCCGGCCGCCATTCCTTCGGGGATGATGCACGTTGCCGGATGCCGGGGCAAGGGCGGGGCGAGGCGGCGGCGGGGCGCTACGCGGTCACCGCGCGGGGGGAGCTGGTCGATCACTTCGCGTGGCGCCGGTCCCCGTGACGGGACCCTGATCCGAGCCGCCGCGCCGCGCTCGAAGGATCGAGGTCCGGAAACCGCTGCTGGGGAGAGGTCGCCGGGGGGCGGGGCGCCCCCCGGCGGATTCCGACCGGCCGGCTACTGCTTGCGGAAGGCGTCGAAGAGGTCGCCGAAGAGCACCCAGCGCTCCCCGTCGAACTTCGCCAGCTGCTCTTGCTCGATGGGCGCGAAGTCCGTCGGGCTCGTGTTGATCCGGATGCCAGGCAGGAGGAGCGGGAGCTCCAGGTCCTTGATGTTTGCCGCCTGCTTCATGATGTTCTCGCGGGAGAAGTCGTTGCCGCACTGCTTAAGCACGTGGGTCATCAGGATGGCGACGTTGTACCCGTAGGCGTTGAACTGGTCGTCGAGCGCGCCCTCCGGGTAGTACTTCTTCATCCAGGCCACCCAGTCCAGATAGCCCTTGTCGTTCCGCCACTGGGGATCGGTGACCTCTTTCATGTAGAGCGCCGTGATCAGGCCGCGGGAGGCCTCGAGGCCGGCGGGCTTCAGCACGGTCCCGAGCGAGCTCGACACGTTGTTGAGGTAGTGCGTGGGCTTCCACCCGATGTCGTTGGCCTTCTTGATGGCCTGCACCGCAAACTTCGGGATCGTGATGTTGAAGAACACGTTGGCGCCGGAGCTCTTCAGGTTCACGATCTGGGAGTCGATCGTCGGGTCGGTCACCTCGTAGCTTTGCTTGAGGACGATCATCTTCTTGGCCGCCTCGCCGAGACCGTCCTCGAACCCCTTGAGGTAGTCCTTCCCGTAGTCGTCGTTCTGGTAGAGGATGCCCACCTTGGCGTCGGGGTGGTTCTTGAGGACGTGGCCCGCGTAGACCCGGCCCTCGGTCTGGTAGTTGGGCTGGAAGCCCATGGTCCACGGGAAGTTCTTCGGATCGTTCCACTTGGTGGCGCCGGTCGCCACGAAGAGGTGCGGGACCTTCTGCTGGTTCATGTACCGGTGGATCGCGCTGTTGGTGGGCGTGCCGAGCGTCTGGAAGAGGAGCGCCACCTCGTCCTGCTCGACCAGCCGGCGCACCATCTCGACGGCCTTGGGCGGCGCGTAGCCGTCGTCGTAGCTGATGTAGTTGATCTTCCGCCCGTTGACCCCGCCCTCGTCGTTCACCTTCTTGAAGTAGGCGCCGATGGCCTTGCCAATCGTGCCGTAGGCGGAGGCCGGCCCGCTGTACGGGTTGGTGTTGCCGATCTTGATCTCGGTCGCCGTGACGCCAGGGGTCTGGGCCGACGCCATCGGGGCGAGGCCCAGAGCCGCTAGCGCGACGGCAGCCAGGACCGCGGTACGCGTTCGTCCGGTCATGTCGTCCTCCTGTGGCTTTCGGGGGTTGAGGGACGCACCTCGGAAGAGACCGCGTCGTCTCCTAATCTCTCGGAAACGCGCCTTGAGCGCAAGCGGCTCGAGAGCCGCCGGACCACTCCGGCGACGCCGTCGGGCATGACGTACATGAACCCGATCAGGAAGATGCCGAAGATCGCCCAGGGGGCGGCCTTGGAGATGTCCTGGGCCCAGTTGGGCACGAACTGGATGAAAATGGCCCCGAAGACGTTGCCCCAGATGGACGCCAGGCCGCCGATCACGATGCCGATGAGGAAGGTGATGGAGAGGAACACGTTGAACGAGTCGGGCGCCACGTAGGCGATCGCCACCGCCGAGAGAGCGCCGGCCACCCCAGTGTAGGCGGCGCTCACGCCGAACGTGAGGGACTTCACGAGGGCCAGGTCGACACCCATGACCTCGGCCGCGACCGGGTTGTCGCGGATCGCCACCATCGCCCGGCCGACCCGCCCCCGGACCAGGTTGACGGCGAGGACGAACATGACCGTCGTCACCGCCAGGGTGACCAGGTAGAGCCACTGGTCCTCGGTCAGCCGGAGCCCCCAGGGCGCGCGGGGCTTCGACAGGACGATGCCCTGGGAGCCGCCCGTCCAGTGCTCGAAGTACTTGAGGATCTGCGGGACGGCCAGCGCCAGCGCGAAGGTCGCCAGCGCGAGGTAGAGCCCTTCCAGCCGGAGCGCGGGGCGTCCGAAGAGGAAGCCCGCCACGAAGCACACGAGCGCCGCGGCCGGGAGCGTCCACCCGTAGCCGATGCCCCAGCGGTCCATCATGATCGCCGAGGTGTACGCGCCCACCGCGTAGAAGGCGCCGTGGCCGAGCGAGATCTGGCCGTTGTAGCCGGTGAGGAGGTTCAGGCCCATGAGGGCGATGGCGTAGATGCAGACCTGCGTGAACTGGAAGAGCCGGAACCCGCTGAGGAAGGCCGGCAAGAGGCCCGCCCCGCCCACGATGGCCACGAAGAGCGCGACCCGCGTGGCTCGGCTCACACGCGCCTCACGTGGGTCCGGCCGAAGAGCCCGCTCGGCCGGACCAAGAGGACCACGATGATCATGGCGAGGGCGACCGTGAGCTTGAGCTCGGTGCCGATGAAGCTCACGTACGTGCCGACGAGGTTCTCGATGATCCCGACCAGGAAGCCGCCCACCACGGCTCCCAGGGGGCTCGTGAAGCCGCCGAGTGTGGCCGCCGCGAACGCGTAGATCTGGATGCCACCCATCATGTTGGGCTCGAGCGTGAGGATGGGCGCCACCATCATTCCGGCCACCGCCCCGAACGTCGCCGCCAGGCCCCAGCCGAGGGCGAGCATGCGGCTCACCCGGATACCGGCGAGCCGGCTCGACACGGGGTTCTGCGCGGCCGCCCGCATGGCCAGGCCGAGCGGGGTGTACCGGAAGAAGAGGAAGAGGAGGAGGAGCGAGAGCAGCGTCACGCCGATCTCCCCCAGGTCGTGGGCGCCGAACACGATGCTGCCGAGCCGGAGAGGCTTCGCGGAAAACGGGCTCGGGAACGGCTTCTGCACGTAGGACCAGATCCAGCCCGCCACGCTGTTGCAGATGACGAGGAGCCCGAGGGTGACGATCACGATGGTCAGGATCGGGGCGTTCTCGACGGGCCGGATGACGATCCGCTGGATGAGAATGCCCCCCACGAAGGCGACGATCACCGTCGCGAGGAAGGCCCACCAGTAGGGGACCCCGGCGTTCAGCATCGACCAGGTCAGGTACGTCGCGAACATCGCCATCTCGCCCTGGGCGAAGTTCACGACGTCGGTGGCCTGGTAGATCATCACCAGGGCCAGGGCGAGGCTCGCGTAGATGCCCCCCGTCGCGAGCCCGGAGACCACCTGCTGGAGGAAGGTCTCCACCGGCTAGTACCCGAGATACGAGCGCCGGATGGCTTCGTCGCGCTTGAGGACCTCCGAGGGACCCGACACGACGACGCGCCCGGTTTCGAGGAGGAAGACGTGATCGGCGAGATCGAGGGCCAGGGCCGCGTTCTGCTCGACCAGGAGGAGCGTCACGCCCGCCTCGCGGTTGATGGCGCGGAGGATGCGGAAGATCTCCCGCACCACCAGGGGCGCCAGACCCAGCGAGGGCTCGTCCAGCAGCAGGAGCCGGGGCCGCAGCATGAGCGCGCGCGAGATCGCCAGCATCTGCTGCTCGCCGCCGGAAAGGGTGCCCGCGACCTGGCGCCGCCGCTCGCGCAGGATGGGGAAGTAGCCGAGCACGCGGTCCAGGTCCCGCACCGCCTCCCCGCGGTCGCGCCGCGCGTACATGCCCACCCGGAGGTTCTCCTCCACGGTGAGGTCCACGAACGTGCCCCGCCCCTCCGGGACGTGGGCGATACGGAGCCCCACGATGTCCTCGGTGGCGCGGCCGTCGATCCGCTGGCCGGCGAACCGGATGACCCCGGCGGTCCTCACCATGGCCGAGATGGCCCGGAGCGTGGTGGTCTTGCCGGCGCCGTTGGCGCCGAGGACGGTGGTGATGCCGCCCTCCTCCAGGGCGAAGCTCACCCCGTGCAGGATCCGGGTCCGTCCGTAGAACGCTTCCAGACCCTCCACCTCGAGGAGCGCCACGCTACTCTCCCAGGTAGGCGCGGATGACGGCGGGGTTCCGCTGGACCTCCGTCGGCGCGCCCTCGGCGATACGCCGGCCGAAGTCCAGGACCACCACCTTGTCCGAGACCTGCATCACGAGGCTCATGTGGTGCTCGACCAGGAGGACGGTCACGCCGAGCCGGTCCCGGATCGTCCGGATGAGCGCGCCCAGCGCCTCCACGTCCTCGTGGTTGAGTCCGCTGGCCGGCTCGTCGAGCAGGAGGAGCTGCGGCTGCGCGGCGAGAGCCCGCGCCGTTTCCACTCGCTTCTGGGTGGCGAAGGGCAGCCCGGCGATCGGCCGGTGCTGGATGGCCTCGAGGCCCATGAAGCGGAGAACCTCGGCCGCGGTCGTCTGGAGGGCGCGCTCTTCCCGCCCCACCGCCGGCAGCCGGACCGCGTTGGACAGAAAGCCGCTCCGGGTCCGGCTGTGCGCGCCGACCAGCACGGTGTCCAGGACCGTCATGCTCCGGAACAGCGCGAGGTTCTGGAAGGTCCGCCCGATCCCGAGCCCGGCGATGCGATGCGCCTCGACGCCCAGAAGGTCCCGGCCCTCGAAGAGGATGCGCCCGCTGGTGGGCTGGTAGAGGCGGGACAGGCAGTTGAAGAGGGTGGTCTTGCCCGCTCCGTTGGGTCCGATCAGCCCCACGATCTGGCGAGGCTCGATGTCGAAGGAGACGTCGTCGAGCGCGACGATCCCGCCGAAGCGGACGCCGATGCCCTGGACGCTCAGGAGCGGCATGCCAGCATGGTCGCGGTGGCCTGGTACAGGGTTGCCCGAGTATGTGCGAAAGGGGCGCCGGTCGGGAACACGCTTTTGACAGGATGGCTTCTACGTTCCGTTCTCCGAGAAACGTGCCTAGCGCTTCCTACGTTCGCGTGCTGCGGCACGTAGAGCCACGACAGGCAGTTGAAGAGCGTCGTCTTGCCCGCGCCGTTGGGCCCGATCAGGCCCACGATCTGGCCGGACTCCACCTCGAAGGAGACGCCGTCGAGCGCCACGATTCCGCCGAACCGGACCGTGAGGTCGCGCACCGACAAGACCAGCGGCCCGGCCGGGGCGGACCCTGCCCGGCCCGGCGTTCCGCCGGTCACCGGGTCGACCACGCCATGGCACACGCTGTCCGGGTCAGGGAGCTCTCGCATTCGCCGCGGCGGCTGGATGGGGTAGCGTCGAGACCGTAGCATCCGGACGCTGGGCGCGTCAATTCCGGCGCGAGAGCCCGGCCCGCATCGCGCGCCGCACACCATGCCTAGTAGTCCCGGGGGTCGAGGACGTCGCGGATCCCGTCGCCGGCCAGGTTGAACGAGAGCGCGAGCACGAAGATCGCGAGCCCCGGCCACCAGGCCATCCACGGCGCGGTCTCGAGGAACGCCTGGGCGGCGTTGAGCATGGTGCCCCAACTGGGAATGGGCGGCTGGACGCCGAGCCCCAGGAACGAGAGGACGGCCTCCGCGATGATGGCCGCCGGGATCGAGACCGTCGCCTGCACCAGGATCGAGCTCACGATGTTGGGGAACACATGGCGGCCCATGACCCGGAGGTCCCCGGCCCCTATGGCGCGGGCGCCCTGGACGTACTCCTCCTCGCGCGTCGCCAGCACGAGCCCCCGGCTGAGCCGGATGTACGTCGGCGTCGCACCGAGCCCGATGGCCAGGGTCGCGTTGGTGAGCGATGGCCCCAGGATCGTCACGAGCCCGATGGCCAGGATGAGGAAGGGGAACGACAGCCACGCGTCCGTGAGCCGCATGAGCGCCTGATCGATGAACCCCCGGTAGTAGCCCGCGATCAGGCCCGTCGGCACGCCCACGACGATGGCGAAGAGGATCGACAGGACCCCGGCTTGCATCGACACCCGCGCGCCCCAGATCACGCGCGACAGCATGTCCCGGCCCAGATCGTCGGTCCCGAACGGATGCGCCCAGGTGGGCGCTTTGCGGATCTGGCTCCAGCTGGTCTGGAGCGGGTCGCTGGGCGCGAGCCACGGCGCGCCGACGGCCAGGACCACGAACGCCAGGACCACGACCGTGCCGGCCAGGGCGGGCGGGCGTCGGGCGAGGCGCCGCCAGGCCACGCGGAGGCGGCCCGGGGCCGCGGCCCCGGCGACGGGCCCGAGGGCCGGCAGCGCCGCCGCCGCGCCCCCTCGCGGCGTCCCGTCAGGGCTCATCGCGCCCGCCCCCGATGCGGATCCTCGGGTTGAGGAGTGAGTAGGACAGGTCGACCAGGAGGTTGATCAGGACGTACGAGCTCGCCGTGATGAGCACGACGCCCTGCACCACGGGGTAGTCGCGGGTGAAGACGGCCTCCAGGATCAGCCGGCCGAAGCCCGGAACCACGAAGATCTGCTCGGTGACGACCGCGCCGCCGATGAGGGCGCCGAGCTGCAGCCCGAAGATGGTGATGACCGGGACCAGGCCGTTCCGGATGGCGTGGCGGAACACGACGATCCTCGTCCGGAGTCCTTTAGCGTAGGCCGTACGGATGTAGTCGGCGCTCAGCACCTCGATCATGCTGTTCCGGGTCTGGCGCATCAGGACCGCGGCCAGGGCGGCCCCCAGCACGACGGCGGGCATCAGCAGGCGCTGCGTGTTCCCCCACGGGTCCTGGACGAACGGGACGAAGCCGGAGGCGGGCAGCCATCGCAGCCGCACCGAGACCAGCAGGATCAGCATGATCCCCAGCCAGAAGTTCGGGATCGACACCCCGCAGAGGGACACGCTGCTCGCGACGTAGTCCCACGCGGTGTTCCGGCGCACGGCCGCGAGCACGCCCACGGGGATGGCGATCAGGAGCGCGACCAGCAGGGCGTAGGCCGCGAGCTGGAGGGTGATCGGCAGCTTCTGCCCCACGAGGCGCAGCACGGAGTCGCGGGTCCGGATCGACTCGCCGAGGTCGCCCCGGAGCGCGAGCCCCAGCCACCGCACGTACTGCACGGGAATCGGATCCCGAAGGCCGTACTTCCGGCGGATCTCCTCCAGGCCCGACTCGTCTGCCTCGGTGCCGGCCATGACCCGGGCGGGATCCCCGGGGATCATGCGCACGCCGGTGAACACGATGACAGTGATGAGGAAGAGGGTGATCAGCGAGATGGCACCCCGCTGGATCAGGAACTCGGCCACGATGCTCCGACCGCGCCGGTCCGGAGGCCCCCGGCGGGGCCCCGGGACCTGGTCAGGTCAATTCCAGCTTGCGCCCTTGATGCGAATCAGCCCGTCGGGCACGGCCTTGTAGCCCTTGAGGTTCTTCGGGAAGGCCGTGATGTAGTTCGCGTGGTAGAGGTAGAGGATGTTCCGGCGCGCGCCGAACTTGTCGACCGCCTCGCGGTAGAGCTGGGTGCGCTGCTGGAGGTCGCTGACCTCGCGCGCCCGCGTCAACAGCGAATCGATCGTCTCGTCGCACGCCTGCGTCGTGTTCAGGCTGCCCTGGCACGTGTGGAACTGGTGGATGTTGGCGTCGGGATCCACGCGGCCGCTCCAGCCCACCTGGAAGGCCTGGAGCTTCCCGGCGTCGTCGTCGTTCAGGGACGCCGCGAATTCCGACGGCCGGATGGAGATGTTGAACCCGGCTTCCTTCGCCATTTCCTGGATGACTTCGCCCATGCGTCGTTCCGGCGGCTGGTTGGCAACCGTGAGCTCGAAGCCGTAGCCCTGCGCCAGGCCCGCGTCGGCCAGGAGCTTCTTGGCGCGTGCCACGTCCCGGCCCGGACACTTGCGGCTCTTGTCGTGGAACGGGCTCACCGGCGAGATAGGCGTGCAGCCGACCGTGAACTGGCCTTCCCAGACCACCTGGTTCAGCGCTTCGCGGTCGATCGAGAGCTCCAGCGCCTCGCGGACGCGGGGATCGTTGGCGAGCGGAGTCCCGAGGTCTCCCGCTGCCGCGGGGGGCTTGCCGTTCTTGTTGCGGAGGTTGATGGTGATCCCCGTGTAGGCGATGCCCGTCACGCTGGCGACGTCGAACTTGGTCTCCTTCTTGAGGCTGGTCGCGTGGGTCGGGTTCACCTGGTGCATGAAGTCGATGTCGCCCGAGCGCAGATTGGCGAGCCGGACGTTGTCGTCCGTGATGATCCGGAAGACGAGCCGGTCGAACTTGGCCTGGCCCGGGTCGAAGTAGTGCGTGGACTTCTCGAGCACGATGCGGTCCTGGGCGACCCGCTCCGTGAAGGCCCACGGCCCGACGCACACGGGCGCGGTTCCGAACTTGTCGTCGAGCTTCTTGGCCTGGGTGGGCGAGACGGGCATGCCGGCCCGGTCGGCCAGAATGGCCGTGATGGGTGCGAAGGGGGCCTTCAGCCGGAGCCGCACGGTGAGGGGGTCCACTACCTCGACCGCGTTGACGTGGTCGAGCTCGCTGCGCCGGCTGGAGCCCTTCATCTCCCGGTGGCGATCGAGGGAGAACTTCATCGCCTCCGCGTTCAGGGGGGTGCCGTCGTTGAACTTCACACCGGAGCGGAGCTTGATCGTGACGGTCTTCCCCCCGTCGGCAAACGCTGGGAGATCCGCGGCGAGCTGGGGCGAGATCTTGAGGTTCTCGTCGAGCTCGTAGAGCTTCTCGCACATGTGGGCGTAGATGATGCGCCCCACATACGTGCGGGAGAGCGTCGGATCCAGGATGTCCGGGTCCTGGTTCAGCCCGATCACGAGCGTCTTCTTCTGCGCCTCGGCGGTGGCCACCGCCATGAGGACGCTCAACAGCATCGCCAGCGTGCACCCCAGTCGGATCCTCATCATCCCTGCCCTCCGCACTCCGCGAGTCGGTTGATCCCCTCGACCCCTCCGGCTAGTTCCAGCTAACGCCCTTGACGCGGATCAGGCCGTCCGGGACAGCTCGGTAACCCGTGAGGTTCTTCGGAAACGCGACGATGTAGCCCCGGTGGTAGAGATAGATGAGGTTCCGGCGGGCACCGACCTTGTCCATCGCCTGGCGGTACAGCTCGACGCGCTCCTTCTGGTCGCTCACCTCGCGCGCCTTGTTGAGGATGGTGTCGAGGCCCTCGTCGCAGACGTTGGACTGGTTCAGGCTGGCGCCGCAGGCGTGGAAGTTGTGGAACTCGGTGTCCGGATCGACGCGCCCGCTCCAGCCGATCAGAAAGGCCTGGTCCTTGCCGGCGTCGCTGTCCTGGAGCGCCGAGGCGAACTCCTTCGGGACGAGCGTGATGTTGAAGCCCGCCTCCTTCGCCATCCCCTGGATGATCTCGCCCATCCGCCGCTCCTGCGGGTTGTTGACGATCACCATCTCGAACGCGTACCCGCCGGCGAGGCCGGCGTCGGCGAGGAGCTTCTTGGCCCGCGCCACGTCGCGGGTGGAGCACTGGCGGCTCTTGTCGAAGTAGGGGCTGTTCGGCGGCAGCGGCCCGCAGCCCGAGGTGTACTGGCCTTCCCAGGCCACCTGGTTCAGGGCGACTCGGTCGATCGAGAGCTCGAGGGCTTCCCGCACCCTGGGGTCGTTGGCCAAGGGCGTGCCGAGGTCGCCCCGGGGCGCGTGCTTCCCGGTCTTGTTGTGGATGTTGACCGTGATGCCGTCGTAGCCGATGCCCGTCACGCCGGACACCGAGAACTTCGCCTCCTTCCGGAGGCTCGTGGCATCGGTCGGGCTGATGCGCTGCGCGATGTCGACGTCGCCAGAGCGCAGGTTCGCGACGCGGACGTTGTCGTCGGGGATGATGCGGAAGATCAGCCGGTCGAACTTGGCCTGGCCCGGGTCGAAGTAGTGCGGGGACCTGTCGACGACGATGCGGTCCTGAGCGACCCGCTCCGTGAAGGCCCAGGGGCCGACGCAGACGGGCGCGGTCCCGAACTTGTCGTCGAGCTTCTTCGCCTGCGTCGGCGACACCGGCATGCCCGCGCGGTCGGCGAGGACGGCCACGATGGGCGAGAACGGCTTGGACAGCCGGATGCGGACGGTCGCGGGATCGGGTGCCTCCACCTCCGTGACCAGTGATAGCTCGCTCTTGCGCGTGCTCCCCTTCATGTCGCGGTGCCGCTCGAGCGAGAACTTCACGGCGGCGGCGTCCATGGGCGTCCCGTCGTTGAACTTGACCCCCGAGCGAAGCTTGATGGTCACCGTCTTCCCGCCGTCGGTGAAGCGGGGCATCTCGGCGGCGAGCTGCGGGTGAATGTTCAGGTTCTCGTCGATCTCGTAGAGCTTCTCGCACATGGCCGCGAACACGATCCGCCCGACGTACGTTCGCGCGATCGTCGGGTCCAGGATGTCCGGATCCTGGTTCAGCGCGATCACCAGGGTCTTCTTCTGCGCCTCCGCCGTGGCGGTCGCCACGAGGACAGAGAGCAGGATCGCCAGCACGAGCGGCAGCTTGATCCTCATCGCCGGTGCCCTCCGCACTCCGCGAGCTGGTTAGTCAAGGCGCGGACCCCTGCTTCGGGACGGTGGCCCGATGGTCAGGCCACGCGACCGATGATAGGCCGGCGGCTCACGAGCCGGCAAGAGCCGATCCCGGCCCCGTCGGCCCGGCCACCGGAACCACCACCCGGACTCGTCCGGAAAACCCGCGCCCGGGAGGGCATGTTCCCCTCATGGCCCCGGCGCGAGGGACGCCAGGCGGACAGTCGCCGCCTAGCCCACTCCGAGCTCGGCGGCGATCTCCTCGATCTGCCGCCACGTCTCGGCCTCCACCGGGATGCCATGGGCCCGCCGCTGGGCCTCCGAGCGCGCCTCGGGCTCGCCCGGCACCAGCACCTCGGCCACCCCCGCGGCGGGCGTCGAGGACTTCACGAACCGGACCAGGTCGGTCACCTGCCCCGTGAAGTCGACGAGCGGGAGGAACCGCGCCACCTCGATGAGCACGAGGAACGTCCCGTTGTGCACGGGCCCGGTCCGATCCCCGATCGCCCCCTCGCCGGACAGGATCCCGCCGAGCACCTCCACGATCAGCCCGAGCGCGGTGCCCTTGTGCGCGCCGGCCGGCAGGAGCCCGGCGCGCGGCGGACCGTAGAAGCCCTCCGAGTCGGTCACGGGCCGGCCGGCGGGATCGATCGCCCAGCCGTCCGGCAAGGGCTCCTTGCGGTTCCGCTTCACGCGGACTTTTCCCTCGGCGACGATGCTCGTTGCCATGTCCACGGAGATCGCGACACCGCCGCCCGGGCCCGGCACCGCCACCGCGAGGGGATTCGTGGACAGGCGCCGGCTCGTGCCCCCGTAGGGAACGACCGACGGGGCCGTCGGCGCGTTGGTCCAGACGAGCCCGACGAACCCCTGCTCGGCGGCGAGCTCCACGTAGTCCGCCAGGCGGCCGATGTGGTTCGAGCGCCGCACGCCGACGGCCGCGAGGCCCTGGCGCCGGGCCTTCTCGAGGGCCACGTCCGTCGCGCGCCGGGCGACGACTTGGCCGAGGCCGAGGTCCCCGTCGACGATCGCGGTGGTGGGGGTCTCGTGGAGCACCTGCATCGCCGGCCGGGGGTTCGTGTCCCCCTTGCGGATGGAGCCCGCGTACTGCGGCACCCGGATCACGCCGTGCGAGTCGTGGCCGCGGAGATTGGCGCGCACGAGGAGCCGGGCGACCCAGGCGGCGTCGCCGTCGGGCACCCCGAGAGCGGCGAAGATGCGGGTCGCGAGCGCTTCCAGCTGGTCCGGGGGGTGCGTCTCCACGTCGGGGCCTCCTGGTCGATGGACGATCGGGATGTCGAGATGCCCGCCTGCTCCGAAACGGCGCTCAGGATACCACGGGCCTGGTGGGAGCCTGGTGGGGGCCTCTGGTGCAGGCTCGGCGCGGGCCGGTAGGGCATCGGGATGCGCCACGACCGGCGATTCTTGACCGCCTACCGCGACGCCGAGCGGGGAGGCCCGGTGGTGCGGTGTCCGAACTAGTCGGGGGGAGACGTATGATCCTCGACCGAGGGAAAGGAGGCCCGCCAATGGTGGAGTTCTGGGCTCTCGCGGAGCTGGTGAACCTCCTGGTGGTGGTCCCGGCCATCGGGCTCTCGGAGCGCCCGGAGCTCGAGAAGCCTCGGGCCTCAGTCCAGCGTGCGACCCCGCCCGCGCCGACCCTGCCGGGGGCCGCCGGCGAACGCGAGGAGCGGCGCGGGTTCGAGGCCGCCAGGACGAGGGGGAAGAACACGCGCTGGTGAGGGGATGCGCCGCGCCTTGACCGTGGCCGCGCGCCGCCCTATCGTGCGGGCCATGGCCCTCCAGGATTTCCTGCGGCTGTTCTGGTTCCGGCCGCCCGAGCGGACCCCCGCGGGGCCCGTTCCCCGCTGGCGCGCCCCGAGCCGCGTCCACGTCGGGATGCGCGTCCGGCTCCGCATCCCCATCGCCAGTCCCCACACCACCTTCATCCCCGCCGGGGCCGCGGGGGTGGTGGTCGGCGGGACCCCGAAGGGCCGCCAGGTCTCGATCGAGCTCGACGCGCCGCGCACGATGGTGACCGTGCCCTGGAGCTGGGTCGAGGAAGAGCCGGAGCCAGCCCCGGCCGCGGCGCCGCCGGATGCTCCGAGCGCCCCGTAGCGCCCTCCTGCCGCCCGCGCGGCGTGATGTAGCATGAGGGCGATGCGCCGCCTCGCCGTCATCGCCGCCGGCGTCGCCCTCGGCCTGGCCGCCTGCTCACGCGGGGGCCTGCCCGCCGAGCAGGTTCAGGCCTGGGTAGGCCGGCCTGCGACCGACCTCGTCCGCGCCTGGGGCGCGCCGACCCGCGAGGTCGACGACGCCGGTCAGCGCGTCATGATCTACGAGGAGGTAGAGCGGAACGAGTCTCTGAAGTTCGAGAACACGGTCACCGCTCGCCAGGCGGGGAGCGCGGCGGCGGCGGAACAAGCGAACCAGGCCGCACGGGGGGGCACGGTGTACGCCCGCTCGTACCTCTTCTGGGTGGACGCCGCCGGCGCCATCGTCCGCGCCCAGATCCGACAGCCCTGATCGCCCCGGCGCGCCGCGCTCTTGGCGGTGCCGGGACCGCGCGCTAAGGTAACGGCGCATGCCCCTCTGGCCCCGGCCCGGTGACGAAACGCCGCCGCCCGACCTCGACGAGATCACCCGCGAGGTGCACGCCTTCGGGGGCGGCCGCCTCCCCGACTGGGAAGTCGGCTACCTCGAGTACCACCGCCGGCGCTACCAGGACACGCTCCGGCTGCTCCCGCCCGGGGAGGGACGGCGCCTCCTCGACGTCGGCTCCTTTCCCGGGCATCTCTCCGCGCTCGCCCAGGCTCGCGGCTGGGAGGTCGT
Source organism: uncultured Candidatus Rokubacteria bacterium (assembly GCA_963812945.1). Lineage (GTDB taxonomy): Bacteria > Methylomirabilota > Methylomirabilia > Rokubacteriales > DASRDR01 > DASRDR01. The sequence goes on from CAWEXD010000010.1 coordinate 365,303, forward strand.
CGGGCTCAACAACGCGATCGAGGGGTCCGGCGTGATGACCGACTTCCTCCAGCGCTGCGGCGAGCGCAAGATCGCCATCAAGAGCTGCGAGGTCGAGCGCGAGCCGTTCCCCGTCCTGACGGGCTCGATGGATGCCGTGCTGTTCTGCGAGCTCTTCGAGCACCTGCACGTGAACCCCTTCCACACCCTCAAGGAGATCTTCCGGGTGCTCAAGCCCGGCGGCCTCCTGCTCCTGACGACCCCGAACCTCCGCCGCGTCGAGACGCTCTCCCGCCTCTGGCACGGCTGGGGCAGCCAACCGCCGGTGAGCCGTACGTTTCACGAGCTTCTCCCGTCGCTCCTCTACCACCGCCACAACCGCGAGTACACCGCGAGCGAGCTCGCCTACTACCTCGCGCTCCAGGGGAAGGACCTCTACGACTTCCGCCTCGACCGCGTCTACTACTCGGACGCGCTGGACGGGGCCCACGAGGTCCCGGGCGTCCTGGGCCAGCGGGCGGGCCCGTCGGAGCAGTGGCTGGCCCGGGGCCTCCGCCGCGTCATGCCGAGCCTCCGCGGCCAGCTGATCGTGCGCGCGTGGCGGTCGCCGATGACGCTCATCCCCTGGGACTCGCTCGCGGACGTCGCGGGCTTCGGGCCCCTCGAGGAGGACGAGCGGCCGACGCAGGGGTTCACGCGGCGGCTGACCTTCCCGATTCGCCTGACGGGCCCCCGGGCGCGCTTCGAGGCCCCGCTCCCGGCCGGCGACGGGCCCGTCCTCCTCTCGCTCGTCGTGGCCCACCCCGATCCCGAGGCCCCGCCCCTTCGCACCACGTGGAGCCTCGACGGGACGCCGGCGATGACCCTCGACCTCGAGGTGAGCCCCCGCCCGCTCCGCGTCCACCTCCTCGTGCCCGAGTCCGTCGCGCGGCGGGGCGCCGTGGGAGTCGATCTCGAGACGACGACGTGGCACGACTCGTTCCGCGGCCGGGACGTGGGCCTCCACGTCGGGGCCCAGTGGGTCCTGGCCGAGCGGCTGGCGACCCCCGCCGCGATCGAGGGGGCTATCGCGCGCGTCCGCGCGGAACGGCAGGCCGAGGACCTCCTCGACCACTGGTGGTACGCCGCCCAGACGCTCTACCTGCCGCACCTCAAGCTGCCGGCGGCGCTGGAGGTCGGGGCCGGGGACGAGGGGCAGATCGGCCCCGGTTGGTACTGGCGCGAGGATTGGGGGAAGCTCGGCGCGATGCGGTGGACCGGCGGGCGCGCCGAGGCGTACCTCGCCCACGATGGGCGCGCCCCGGCGGTGCGCGTCCGGATCTACTCCGGCGAGCCCAAGCTTGGTCCCGTGGCCGGGCGGCTCGTCATCGAGCGGCTCGCCACGGATGCCGCGCCGCACCCGGTCGGCGAGCTAGCGTTCGACCTCGCGCCCGATGTCTGGACGGACTTGGTCGCGCCGCTGGCGGCGCCCGCCGGGCCGCTGCGGGTGACGATCGAGGTCCCGGCCGTCCGCATCCCCCGGGAGCGCATCCCGGGCTCTCAGGACGGACGCGGGCTCGGGGTGGCCGTGAAGCGGATGTCGCTCGGCTCCTGACCGCGCCGCGGTCAGGGGGTCCGGGGTCCAAAGGTCGCGTAGCGGTCGCGCGGGCGGACCGTGACCATCTGGAGCGCGCCCTCCCGCCACACGGACAGCTCGAGCGGTTCGCCCACCGGCTGCGCCCAGAGCCGCCGGTAGAACGCCTCGACGTCCGCGACCCGCTCCCCGTTCAGACGCAGGATCACGTCGCCCACCCGAAGCCCGGCCGCGTGGGCCGGTCCAGTGGGCGAGACACCCGCGATCCCAACGCCACCATCGAGGGCGACCGCGCGGACACCGAGCCACGGCCGCGAGGGCCGCGCCGGCCGGCCGGTCCGGACCAGCGCGTCGCGGACGGGCCCGAGCAGATCGATCGGGATGGCCAGATGGCCCGCCGCCAGCCGGAGCGAGACCACGCCGACCAGAGCGCCATCGGGATCGACCAGCGCCGCGCCGCCGAAGGCCGGATGGTGCGGGGCCACGAAGACGGCGCGATCGAGCAGATACTCCCAGTAGGCGACGAACGGCCCGATGGAGGTGACGCGCGCCATGACCCCGACGCTCGGCGCGGGCGTCCCGACGCCGACGATCGCCACCGGCTGTCCGGGGGCGAGGCCGGCCGACTGTCCGACCCGCGCCGCCACGTAGGGCCCGGCGCCCGGGTCGAGCCGGATCAGAGCGAGGCCGCTCTCGAAGTCGTGCCCGACGACGCTCGCCGTCGTGAGCCGCCCGTCCTCCAGGCCCACGTCGATCCGGGCCGCTTCGAGGACGAGATACCCCACCGTCACGGCGAGCCCATCGGGCTCGATCACCGTGGCCGAGCCGGCCCGCTCCTCGCCGAGGGTGGCCACGGAGGGCCGGTCGGGCGGGACGTGCGTGTGGATGGCCACGACGGCCGCGCGGACCCGGGTCACGGCTGACGGCGTCGCCGCCGTGGCGCCGGGCTCCGGCCGTGGCGCCCCCGGCGTCGGGGCCGCGCGGGCGCCACCCACCAGCAGGAGCCCCGCGAGGGCCGCGAGGGGAACGGCGCCCGTCCACACCCCGCGCGCGGTCATCACGGCGCCAGCGGGCGAGGCCCGGGCGTCCCGATCGGGATGGGGGCTCCCGCGCGGATCGCGTAGATCAACGGCAAGCTCAGCACGGTGACCGCCATCTTCACCACGTACTGGCCGACGGCGAGCGGGAGGATCGGGAGGACGCCCGCGAAGGCCAGCGTCACGAACACGATCGAGTCTACCGCGGTCGATGCCGCATTGGACACCAGAACCCGGGCCCAGCGGTAGCCCCCGATCCGCGCCCGCCACCAGGCGAAGAGCTCCGCGTCCACCAGCGACGCGACGAGGTAGGCGACGAGGCTCGCCCCCACGATGCGCGGGGTCGCCCCGAGCACCCGCGCCACCGCCGGCTGCCCGTCGAAGAACGCGGGCGCCGGCCACCACACCGTCAGCCACGCGTACGCCGCGAGGAGGAGATTCGCGCAGAACGCCGTCCCGATGATCTGCCGCGCGCCGCGCTTGCCGAGCCGTTCATTGATCAGATCGAGCAGCGTGAAGGTGATGGCATAGATGAACACCCCGGCCGGGACGACGATGCCGAGGCTGCCGATGAGGATGGGCTTGACCGCCGTGACGTTGGCGATCAGCTCGCACGCGATGTAGAGGCCGATCGCGAGCGTCACCGCGGGCTCAGAGCCCCCGGAGCCAGGCCGCCTGCGGTCCTCGGCTGCGCGGACCGGGCCGCCGCGAGGCGGGTGCCGACGAGTCGTCCTCTCCATCCTCTCCGTCCTCTCCGTCCCCTCCGAGCCGAGCGGCGAAGCTCTCCGCGTCCAGTACCGCGGCGCCACGGCGCGCCGCGCCTCGCTGCACTTCGCGGTCCGAGCTGACCACGACGGCCTCGGGATGCGCGGCGACCCAACGGAGGATGAACGCGTCGGCCAGCTCGCCGGCGCGGGTGAAGTGGACGGTGACCGGGCCATGGGCGACCTCGCGCGCCTCCCGGGTGCCCCCCTTCTGGGCGTCGAAGACCAGCACGGCCCTTCGGCCCCGGGCGCGCGCCCACCGGACGAGGTCCGTCACGAGCCGGGCCCGGCTCGCCGGCGCGGGCGCCTCGCCGCGCGCGTAGAGAAGATTGTAGCCGTCGACGATCACCGGGACCGGCACGGGACCGCGCCGTCAGGGGCGGGGAGCGGCCACCGCCTCCCCGCGCCCGCCGAGGCTGGGCCCGCCGCCGCTTCCGTAGAGCCGCCGGTAGTGGTGCCAGCTCGTGTACACGCGCTTCGCGAAGGCCCGCGTCTCGTCGAAGGGGATCTGGTCGACGAACTCTTCCATGTCGGCGCGCGGGCGGTCGGCCACCCACCGCTGGACGCGATGCGGGCCGGCATTGTAGGCCGCGACGGCCAAGAGCGGCTCCTGGAACCGCGCCTGGAGCTGCGCCAGGTAGCGGGAGCCGAGCGTGATGTTCACCGGCGGCTCCCACACGGTGGAGATCTCCGTCAGGGGTCGCCCGAGGTCCTGCGCGACGTGGCGCGCGGTGTCGGGCATGAGCTGCATGAGGCCGATCGCCCCGACCCCCGAGCGGGCGCGGGGGTCGTAGGAGGACTCCTCGCGGATGACCGCCGCGACGTAGTACGGGTCGAGCCCCGCCGTGCGCGCCGCGCTCCGAATGCTCTCGGCATACCCGAGAGGGTAGTAGAGCTGCCAGAGTCGCGCCGGCAATCCCGGCGCCCCGGCCTCGACGGCAGCCCCGAGCGCCCGACGCAGGTAGCGAAGGCTCCGGCCGGCTTCGCCGAGATCGGCGAAGGCCCACCCGAGCGCCCACGCCCGATCGCTGTCGCCGGCGGCGTCTCGACCGAGGGTCTCCAGCTCCAGGATCGCGAACCCGTCGAAGCCGATCGAGCCCAGCGCCAGCGCCCGCTGGTAGCGTGGCTCCGAACGCAGGAGCTTCAGCGGGTCCGCGGTGAGCTTGAGGGCCGCCGCGGTCGGCGCCGGCGGCTTCTCCCGCACGCGGCGGGCGGCGAGGATGCCGTAGTATCCGTGGGGACCGCGGCTCAGGACTTCCCGGTAGAGGGCCAGCGCGGCCGGCTTCTCCCCGAGCTGGTCGAGCGTGCGCCCCGCCCAGTAGAGTCCCGCCAGCCGGGCGCTCGGGACGGTCGTCGACAGCTGGCGGAAGGCGAGCGCCGCGTCGCGCAGCCGGCCCGCCCGGTACTCGAGCCACGCGACCTCCCAGCGCGCGGACGCGGCCGCCTGGCCCTCGGGATGCCGCGTCAGGACCACCTGGAACGCGTCCCGGGCGGCGTCGAACTGGCCGAGGTCGGCCCGCGAGCGGGCGAGGTTCAGCGCGGCTTCGGACACGTTGCTCGCATCGGGATGCTCGGCGAGCAGCCGCTCGTACACCGTCGCGCCGCGGCTCGTCTGGCCGGAGCGCTGGAGGAGGCGCGCGAGCTCGTAGAGGAGCGCGGCGCGCGACGGCGTCACGGGCTCGGTCAGGGCCGCGTCCAGCCGCGCGATGGCCTCGTCGCTCCGCGCCAGGCGCCCGAGCATCGGCGCCAGGCGGGCCAGCGCGCGGTGTCGCACGGCGAGCTCCGGGCCCTGGGACAGAAGCCCCTCGAGCACGCGGGACGCCGCCGTCTGCTCGCCGGCGTCCGCGAGACGCTGGGCCAGCAGCAGCTGCTCCTCGGTCGTTGGCGGAGGGACGGTCAGGCCGGCGCCCGCCGCCAGCTCCTCGTACACCTCCCGCGCCGCCTCGCCCCAGGGCGAGGCCGGGGCCTCGAGCCACCGACGCCGGAGGTCGGCAACCGCCTCCGCCACCTGCCCCTGGGCCGCCCGCGCCTCGCCCAGCCGGACGAGAATCCGTCCCGCCTCCGGATGGGCCGGCCAGCGGGCCAGGAAGCGCCGCGCCTCCCGCTCGGCTTCGGCCCACGAGCCCAGCCGAAAGACCGTGTCCGCGGTGGCGAGCACGGCCTGGGGGGCGAGCACGGAGTCCGGGAAGCGCTCGGAGAACCCGCGGAAGCGGGCGATCGCGATCGCCTCGTCGCCGCCCCGGAGCGTGGCCTCGGCGGCGTAGAAGGCCGCGTAGTCGGCGAGCAGGAAGTCGGCGGGCAGCCCGTCGAGCAGCGCGCGCGCCCGGGCGTACTCCCCGCCCGCCATCGCGACATGCGCCTCGCGATAGCGCTGGAGCGGGCTGGGTGACACCACGACCGCCGGCCCGGCCGGGGGGGCCGCGACGGCGACGAGGGCCCCAGCCAAGACGACCGCGGCGAGTGCGGATCGTCCACCCGACATCGCTCGCCAGTGTACCAGGAGGGGGCGGCGAGCCGTGCGGATCAGCGGAGGACGCCGCGGGTGGCCCGCCAGGTATGCGCGATGCGATGGACCGCGGTGAGGTTGGCCCCGATGGCCACGACCCAGATCGCCGGCACCAGGAGGTCCACGAGCGCCCCGGCGATGAGCACGAGCATCCGCTCGCCCCGCTCCATGAGCCCCACCCGGCACTCGACGCCCACGGACTCGGCCCGAGCCCGGGTATAGCTGACCATCACGGTCCCGATCACGGCCAGGAGCACGCCGACCAGGGCCTCGGACCGGCCGAGGCGCGCGAAGAGGAGGGCGAGCCCGGCCAGGACGAGCAGGTCCGAGTACCGGTCGAGGACCGAGTCGAGGAACGCGCCGAACGGCGAGGCCCGGCCCGACACGCGCGCCAGCGCCCCGTCGAGGATGTCGAGCGCCCCCGCGAGGGCCAGGCACAGGGCGCCGACTCTCCGCTGATCCGCGGCGAACGCGCCGGCGGCGACGATCGAGCAGACGAGCCCCAGGCAGGACAGCTGGTTCGGCTGGAGCCGGAGCCCGCCCATGGCCCGGGCCACGGGCTCGGCGATCCGCGCGACCTCGGCCTTATACCGCCCGAGCACTGGGTACAGCCTCCCCCGCGAGCGCGGCCGAGATGGCCTCGCGCAGGCGCGCGAGGGCGTCCGGCGCCACGACCTTGCCCCCGGCACGCCCTGTCACGTAGAACGCGTCGAGCGCGTGGTCGCGGTCGGTGGCGATCTTCGCGGTGGCGATGTCGAGCCCCTCCGCGGCCAGGGCCCGGGTCACGAGGTAGAGGAGCCCGAGCCGGTCCGGCGCCCGCACCTCGACGACGGTATGGGTGTCGGACAGGGAATTGTCGACGGTCACGCGGGCCGGGCCGGGCGTCGAGGGGCGGACCAGCCCCGCCCGGCCCGGCCGCCGCTCGGCCAGGAGCGCCTCCACGGTGCACTCGCCCGCGAGGGCCCGGCGGAGGTCTCGCGTGACCGCCTCCCAGCGGCTCTCGTCGAGGATCGCGTCGCCCCCGGGGTCGTTGACATGGAGCGTGTCCACGGCCACGCCGTCGGCCCGCGTCTCGATCTGGGCGGACAGGATGTTGACCCCGTGGGCCGCGAGCGTGCCCGCGATGAGCGCGAACAGCCCCGACGTGTCCCGGGTCACCACCACGAAGTCCGAGGCCCCGAGATCCGGGAAGTGGAACACCTCGGTCGCGACCGCCTCCTCCCGGAGCCGCTCGATCAGCCGGAGATGGGCCGCCATGCGCTGGGGCGACGTCGTGCGGACGTACCGGTCCGACATCGCCTGGAGGTGCCGCGCCGCCGCCTCCGCGTAGGCCGGGTCCGCGAGGGCCTGCACGATCCGCTGCGCCACCACCGCCCGGCGGGGGGCCTTCGGGGAGCGCCCGGCCAGCCGTGTCCGCGTCCGGAGGTAGAGCTCGCGGAGCAGCGCCCCCCGCCACGCGTTCCAGACGCCGGTGCCGACGGCCCGGATGTCCACGCACGTGAGGAGGTAGAGCATCGTGAGCCACGCGGGAAAGCGCACCGTCGCCGCCAGGCGCTCCACCGTCTTCGGGTCGTCGAGGTCCCGGCGCTCGGCGATGTGCGAGAGAAGGAGGTGGTGCTCGACCAGGAACTCGACCGCCGCCGCGTCGTCGGCGTCCAGGTTCAGCCGGCGCGTCACGGCCTTGATGAGCGGCACGCCCTTCGCCGCGTGGCCGTGGCCCAGCGCCTTGCCGATGTCGTGGAGCAGGATGCCGAGGGTGAGGAGCTCCGGGCGCTCGACCTCAGCGAAGATCTGCGCCAGCTCGTCGATCTCCGGGCCCTGCCCCGGCCCGAGCCCCTCCAGCACCTCCACGGCGAGGAGGGAGTGCTGGTCCACGGAGAAGCGGTGGTAGTGGTCGTACTGGACCAGGCAATCGAGGGCCCCGAACTCCGGGAGGTAGGCGCCGAGGACGCCGGTGTCGTGCATCCGCCGGAGGGTCGTCGCCACGCGCCCCGACGAGCGCAGGATCGACAGGAACACGCCCTTGAGCTCGGGGGACGCGCGCCAGGCCTGCTTGGCGAGAGTCGGGGCGGCCTCCTCCAGCGCCCGCTCGAGCTCCACCCCGAGCTCCGAGCCCAGCTGCTGCGCGTGCCAGAAGACGCGCAGGATGCGGGCGGGATCCGACTGGAGCGCGCCGGGCTCCGCGAGGTGCAGCCGGCCGTCGTAGACGACCAGGCCCTCGGCGAGGGCGGCCCGCCGCCCCCGGCGCCCGACCGTGCCGTGGCGCGCCAGGCCTTCCTGGCACCGGGCGATCAGCCGGGCGGAGATGCGGTGGATCGTGCGGGCATGGCGGTAGTAGTCCCGCATGAAGCTCTCGACCCCGAGCCGGACCTCGTCGTCCTCGTAACCGAGACTCTTGGCCACCGGGGCCTGGAGCCCCCGCTCGAGCACGTCCTGCTTCGTCCCGGCCAGGAAGTGCAGCTCGTTCCGCACGCGCCAGAGGAAGGTCAGGGCGGCGTCCGTGGCCGTCCGCTCCTTGGCGGTCAGGAGGCTCTTGTCCTCGAGCTCCCGGAGCGTGCGCGTCCCGAACCGGGCCGAGGCGAGCCAGAGCGCGGTGTGGACGTCGCGCAGCGCCCCGGCCGACTCCTTGACGTTGGGCTCCTGGAGATACACGGAGCCGCCGTGGCGCCGGTACCGCTCGTCCCGCTCCGTCAGCATCTGGGCGAGGAACTCCGGGTAGTCCCGGCGGTACACCTCGCGCCGAAGGGTCTGCTGGAGCTGGCGGAACAGCCGGGAGTCCCCGGCGAGCACGCGGGCGGCCTGCATCGAGGTGCGGCTCGGGAGGTCCGTCCGCGCAATGGCGAGACAGTCGTCGAGGGAGCGGCAGGCGTGGCCCACGCGGAGCCCGAGGTCCCAGAGCGTGTAGAGGATCTCCTGGGCCATCCGCTGGACGTAGGGGGTGACCTCACCTTGGTGGATCAGCATGAGGTCGAGGTCCGACGAAGGGTGGAGCTCGCCCCGCCCGTATCCTCCGAGCGCGACCAGCACCAGGGCCGACGGGGCGTGGCCCGCGGCGCGCACCTCGCTGTCGGCGGTCTCGTAGAGCCACCGCAGGAGATCGTCCATGAAGGCCGTGTGCGCGCGGACGCTCTCGGCCCCCGACGCGCCGTCCGCGTGGCGGACCTTGAGGCGGTCGTACCCGGCCGTGACGTGCTCGCGGAGAAGGTCGAGGCGCGCGCGCCGCCGTCGCTCGGGCCACTCCGCCTCGGGGCCGACGAAGCTCTCCCTGAGCGTCGCCTCCGCGCGACGCAGGCGGCCCGCCAGCGTCTGAGCCATTGCGAAATCGACGCTAGCATGGGGGGTATGGGGTGTCAAACCCGCGTCACCATTGGCGCCTCGACGATTGACACGTTCACGTCCGGGCCCGTATGATCCACCCGCCCCCCGACCGTCTCGGCTCGGCTGGACCGTCGGGCGAGGGGGCCACCCCAACCCACAAGAGGAGAGAGCGCCATGGGCACCTCGCGACGCCAGTTCTTCCAGGTCACGGCCGGAGGTCTCGTCGCCGCCAGCGGGCTTGCCGGGCGCGTCCGTCCGGTCGCCGCCCAGGGCCCCACGGTCAAGATCGGCTCGGCGGTGCTCGGCGACTATTCGATGGTCGCGCCGATCCTCGTGGCGCTCGAGAAGGGCTTCTTCCGGAGCCAGGGCGTAACGGTCGAGTACCAGCCGCTCCGCGGGGGCCCGGACCTGGTGAAGGCGGTGGTGGCGGGGCAGTTCCAGATCGCCACCAGCGGGGCGACGGACGTGCCCGTGTTCCGGGCCACCGGCGTGCCCATCCGGTTCATCGCCTCCGGGGTGGACGGCAACCACTTCACCCTCAACGTCGCGCCGACGATCGGCAAGCTCGCCGATCTCAAGGGCAAGTCGATCGGGGTGACGCGCGTGGGCGCGACCACGTGGGTCTTCGCGATGATGCTGGCCAAGCAGCAAGGCTGGACGCCGGAGAAGGACCTCACCGTCGTGGGCCTGGGCGGGCTCGACGCCCAGCTGGCGGCGCTCAGCCGGGGCGAGATCGCCGCCTTCGTGTGGGGCGACGGCGGGGCGGTCACCGAGCTTCAGGGCAAGTCGAAGATCCTGCTCCGGCTCGACACGGTGACCCCGAAGTGGCTCAGCCAGGCCTACTACGCGACCGACGACTACATCAAGGGCAACAAGGACGCGATCCAGCGGACCCTCAAGGCCCTCTTCCAGGGATCGCGCTTCATGCTCGAGAACACCAAGGAAGCGGCGGCGATCGCCACCAAGACCCTCCAGTGGTCGGAGGAGGCCATCCTCCGGGCGCACCAGGTCTCGGGGCCGCTGCTCTCGAAGGACGGGGCGCTCCACGTCGACGCCATCGAGACGATGCAGACGACACTCCTCGAGTACAAGGCCCAGGACAAGCGCGTCCCGACGGCCGACCTCTACACGACGGAGTTCACCCCGGTCCGGCTGTAGCCAGGGGTCCCGAGAGGAGAACACGCATGGAACCCTATGAGCTGAAAGCGGGCACCGGTGCCCCGATCACATCCGCGCACGCCGCCGAGCGCGTATCGGCGTTCCTCAGGCGCGTCTACGGCTGGATGGGGGCCGGGCTCGCCATCACCGCGCTGGTGGCCTTCGCCGTGGTGGGCTCGCCCGCGATCCTCCAGGTGGTCTTCGGCAATCGCCTCGTGTTCTTCGGGCTGATCATCGCCCAGCTGGGCCTCGTGTTCTTCCTGTCCGGGCGCGCGGCGTCTCTGGCCCCCGGCACCGCCGCCTTGCTGTTCGCGCTCTACTCGGCTCTCACCGGCGTCACCCTGTCGGTGGTGCTGCTCGCCTACACCGGCGAATCCGTGGCCACCACCTTCGTGGTGACGGCGAGCATGTTCGCGGCGCTGGCCGCCTTCGGGACGATGACCTCGCGCAGCCTGGCCGGCGTCGGTCAGTTCTTCTTCATGGGGCTGATCGGACTCGTGCTGGCGTCGGTGCTCGGAATGTTCTGGCACAATGACGCGCTTCAGTTCCTGATCACGGTCGTCGGCGTCCTCGTCTTCACCGGGCTGACCGCGTACGACGCCCAGCGCCTGCGCCAGATGGCGCTCGCGGTTCCGGAGGGCCAGGCGGGGTCGGTCGCGATCGCGGGCGCCCTGTCCCTCTACCTGAACTTCATCAACCTCTTCCTCTTCATGCTGCGCTTGGCGGGCGGCCGGCGGAGCTGATCCCGCCCGCCGCCGGGTCAGGCCGGCGCATCGCCGCCGCCGGCGCCAAACGGCCTAGCGCCAGTGGCCGAGGCGCCGGTTCAGGCGCTCGAGCCCGACGACGACGGCGATCGAGAGCGCGGATACCAGCGCCGTCGCGGCGAAGAGCTCCGGCGCGCGGAACGCGTTCGCGAGGCTGACCAAGAGAAAGCCCATCCCCCGGATCCCGCCGAACATCTCGACGACCAGGACCCCCAGCAGGCAGAAGACGATGCCGAGCCGCATGCCCGCCAGCACCGCGGGCAGCACCGCGGGCAGGACCACCTTCCGGTAGAGCTGCCACGGGGTCGCGCCCATCGAGTGGGCGACGCGGAGCGGCATCCGGTCGATGTCCCGCACCCCGCCCGCCACCAGGAGGCAGATCGGGAAGAAGCCCTGGAGCACACCGTACACGACGGCGGGCGTCATCCCGAGCCCGAACATGAGCAGGATCCAGGGCAGCACCAGGATCTTGGGCAAGGCGTAGGCCGCGACGAGGAACGGGCTCAGGACGTCGTGGAGGTACCGGACGCCGCCGATCAGGAGCCCGGCGCCGACGCCGAGCGCGACGGCCAGCACGTAGGCGACCAGCGTCTTCCCGAGGGTCTCGCCGAGGAGCCCGACCGCGTCCGGCGTGACCGTGCGGAGCGCGCGCGCCACCGCCGACGGCGCCGGCACGAAGAGCGGATCGACCCATCCCCCGCGCACCGCCAGCTCCCAGGCCGCGACCAGCACGGCGAGGGAGGCGCCCTGGGCCAGGAGCCGGCGGGACGCGGTCACCGGGCCACCCCCGCCCCCCGGGAGTTGATCGGACGACCCTGGGACGGCCTTCGGCCCGTGGCGGCCCGGGGGCTCACGCGGCGCCCTCCGTCCACCGCCGGGCGCGCGCCTCGATCCACGCCGCGACACCGTCCACGGCCAGGACGAGCCCGAGCGCCAGGAGCGCCAGCGCGGCGTACTCCGCCGTCCGCAGGAACCCGTACGCGTAGTTGATGAGGTAGCCGAGCCCGCGGCGGGAGCCGAGGATCTCGCCGACCAGCACGCCGACGACCGTCAAGGCGAGGCCGGCCCGGAGGCCGGCCAGGAGCGTCGCCGTGATCGCGGGGAGAATCACCTTGACGAAACACGTCCACGCCCCCGCCCCGAGGCCCCGCGCCACGGTGAGGAGGTGCGGGTCCACCGAGCGGATGCCCGCCAGGACGGCCAGCACAATGGGGAAGAACCCCAGCAGCACGCCGAAGGCGATCTTCGAGGCGGCGCCGAGTCCGAAGAGGAGCATGAGCGACGGGTACCAGACCACGCTCGGAATCGCGTAGAGGGCCGCGATGAGCGGCTCGTAGATCTCGCCCACGTGCCGCGGCAGTCCGAGCGCGAAGCCGAGCGTGAGGCCGAGGCCGACCGCCACGAGGTAGGCGGCGAGGACCTCCAGTACCGTCAGCCCGAAATGCTCGAGCAGCGTCGGATACGCCTCCAGCCGGAGGACACGGGCGAGCGCCGGCAGGACACGCGAGGGTGGCGCGTAGAGCAAGGGATCGCGCCGCGCGGCCCAGAGCTCCCAGAGCGCGACGAGGCCCGCCAGGAGCCCCAGCCGGGCGAGGGCGATCCGCTTCATGCCCCGCCGTCGAGCGCCCGGCGCGACTCGTCGCGGATCGCGTCCCAGAGGGCGTGCCGGAGGGCCGCGGCCGGCGGGGCGTCGAGATCGCGCGGCGTCGGGAGCGCCACCTCGAAGCTCGCCTTGATCCGGCCCGGGCGCGCGGTCATGACCACGATCCGCTGGGAGAGGAGGATCGCCTCCTGGAGACTGTGGGTCACGAACACGACGGTCTTCCGCGTCCGGGCCCAGATGCCGAGGAGCCACTCGCCCATGAGGAGCCGCGTCTGCTCGTCGAGCGCGCCGAACGGCTCGTCCATCAGGAGGATGGGCGCGTCGAGGGCGAGCGCCCGCGCGATCGCGACGCGCTGCTTCATGCCGCCCGAGAGCTCGCGCGGATACCGGCGCTCGAAGCCGCGGAGCCCGACCGGCTCGAGGAGGGCGCGCGCCCGCTCGCGCCGCGTGGCGGCCGGCACCCCCTGGAGCTCGAGCCCGAACTCGACGTTCTCGAGGGCGGTGCGCCACGGGAAGAGCCCCGGGTCCTGGAAGACCAGCGCCATCTGACGCGGGTCCGGAGCGGACACCCGGTGGCCGGCGATCCGAACCTCGCCCGTGTCGGGCGGCGTGAGACCGCCGATGATCGAGAGCAGCGTCGACTTGCCGCAGCCCGACGGGCCCAGCACGGTCAGAAACTCCTGCGGCGCCACGTCGAGCGAGATGGCCTCGAGCGCCGGCACGGGCTGATCGCGCGTGATCCAGCGCTTGGCGACGGCGCGCACCTCGATGTGGGCCCCGGTCACGGCCCGCATGGTACCGCGGCCGCCCGGGTGCGGCGAGGACTACCCGCTCATCGAACCGGGGTGGCGCCGAAGGCCCGAAGCGGGGCCAGCTGCGCCGCCAGGCCCGGTCGGACGTCCGGGACGATCGTGACCCAGTCCACGTCGAGCGGGCCTCGCTCGTGATAGCGCAGGCGGAGCTCGACGTCCATCGGCTCGACCTCCGTCTCGAACGGCAGCGCGACGTCCTGCCACACCGGGAGCCCGGGCGGGGGCGACCAGTCACGGGCCCGCAGCACCGCGTGCCCGCCCCCAGGGTGATGCCCGACGACCTCCAGCGTGGCCGCGGGCCGCGTAGCCGCGGGTCGCCCGTCCCCCGGCGCCCGGAGCCGGAAGGTCGCGACGAAACGGCCGCGCAGGAAATGCTGCGGGAACCACACCTTGAGATGGCCCGGCGGCGTGGTGCCCGGAAACGCGCGCACGAGCCGGCCCCCGCTCGCGTCCTTCGCCTCGACGATGAGCCCGAGGGGCGCCGGCGTGGTCTCCGCCTCGACGTGAAAGGTCTGCCCTCGCCAGAACGTCCGGCCCCGTCCGAGGAGCGCGGCGTATCGCTCGCGCCACGCGCTGTCATCCGGCCCCGGCGCCTCCAGCAGGGCGCGGAGCCCCTCGAGCAGACCGGGCGCGACGCGGCCCAGCTCGGCCAGGGTCGCGCGCGCCGCCTCGGGCGCCCCGGCGCCGGCCTGGGCGCGCGCCAGATGAAGAAGCCGGGCCGGCTCGGCCCACCGCGTTCCCCGGCACGCGTGCAGGTGGGGGATCGCGGGGTTCCCCTCCCCGCGATCGAGCAGGAGCTCCCCCGCGTCGCAGGGCGAGCCCAAGATCCGGACCGCGGCGCGTCCGCCGCTCGCCGCGAGGCGGATCCGGTACACCGGCTTGAACCAGGGGAAGCCGCGCCACGGCTGGACGGTCACGAGCTGGGGGCGCACCGGATCGAGGGCCCAGGTGCGGCTTCGGACCCCTGACCGAAGCCGGAGACGCCCCGACCCGCTCAGGGCGAGCGTCACCTCGGCGAGGGGACGGCGGGCCACGAGGGTGAGCGTGATCGGCCGCCCGGGCATGACCGTCACCCCGGCGCGGTCCGGCACGGCGTCCGGATCGACGAAGACCACGCGCTCGTCGGCCGTCACGGCGTCGGCGGGTGGAAAGGCGTAGGGCGCGCGGGCCGGGTCGAGCTCGTAGACGACGATGGTCGGCGCCGTGAATCCCCACGGCAGGAGCTCGAAGCGCCGCAGGAGCTTGCCGTCGCGTTCGAGCGCCGCGGCCGCCTCGACGACACGCGCGTCACGTCGGGGCGAGTGCCAGCGGAGGAACCGGTCGTTCGACTGCGTGTCGCTGATCACGAGCTCCATTCGCTCGCCCGCGGCTGCGGTCCGGTCGTCTGCGAGGCTCGGTGTGATTCGGGCATCGGGCGGCACGTGACGCTCCCGCCAGCGCTGCGCGAATTCCCGCGTGTCTTCTTCCCAGAACAGGTAGGTCGCATGGAGCGACCCGACCGTGCCGGCGACGGCGAGGGCCGCGCCAGCCGCGACCGCGGCCCGGGGCATCCGCGGACGGATCGCCGCCACGGCGAGCGCGCCCGTCAACGCCACGAACGGGGCCAGGACCACGAGATAGCGGTCGTCCAGCCCGTGCGGGCGGAACAGGACATAGATCGCGGTGAACACGGCCGGCGGCGCCAGGATCAGGCCTCCCCGCCAGCCCCGCCGGGCCAGCACGAGCGCGCCCCCCGCCGCGGCGACGCAGGCGGCCGGCCCGAGGAACTCGAGCGCGAGGCCCGCCAGGGCCCGGCCGCCGACGACGGGCGCCAGGTACCAGGGCGGGCGGGGGATGTTCGGCAGGAAGAGCCCGGACGGCACCTGCGTCACCCCCTCGATCCACGCGCGGGGCGCGAGGACGAGCTTCGGCGTGCCCACCACGAACGCGAGACCGGCCATCCCCGCCGCGGCAACCACCAGCCCCGCGCGCTGGCGCCCGGTGCGGTGAGGCGCGCCGAGCGCCGCCACCAGAGTGGAGGCGAAGACCGCGCAACCGAAGAACTTGGCGGCGCCGGCCAAGCCGGCCAGGGCGCCCGCCGCCAGGAACGCCCCCGCGCGGCCGGCAACCAGCGCCGCCGCGGCCGCGTCGAGGCTCGCCATCACGAAGAAGGTCTGCGCCACGTCGCCCATCTCGTAGTGCGCGTGAACGATGGAGACCGGGCTGACGGCAAGCAACGCCGCGGCAAAGAGGCCCACCCGCCATCCGAAGAGCCGCCGGGCCGCGTCGTACACGAGGGCGACCGTCCCCGCTCCGAGGGCGGCGTTCAGGAGGCGCGCGGCGGCCACGACGGCCGTCCACGACGGCCCGGGGCCGAACGCGAACGGGTCGAGGAGCGTGACCGTCTTGAAGATGGCGGCCAGGACGTACATGTGGAGCACCGGGTAGGCCGTCTCGGGCACGAGCGCGCCGCGCATGAACGGGACCACGAGATCGAGCTGCTTCGGTGTGTCGGAGTGGTAGACCCACGGGAGACCATAGTTCGCGCCGACGGCCCGCAGCAGAAACGCGCCCACCACGCACGCCGCGAGGCATCCCCGCGGCGGTCGGGGCCGCGCGAGGAGCGTGCGAAGCCAGGGCGAGGCGGCCCGCGCGTAGGTCACGCGCCGCTCAGCCAGGCGGCAGGGTCACGAGCGGACGGAGGACGGCGAGCCGCTCGGCGAGGCTCGCCCGCACGTCCGGGATCACGGTCACCCGGTCCACGTCGAGCGTACCCCGGCCGTGGTAGTGGGCCCGGAGCTCGAGATCCACCGGTTCCAGATTGGTCGAAAAGGGCAGGACGACGTCCTCCCAGGCGGCGGCCCCGGATCCGGGGATCCACTCCCGGGCGGCGACCACGTCGTACCCGCGTCCGGGGAGGTGGCGGACGATCTCGAGCTTGGCTACCGGTCCCGGACCTGCCCGCGTCCCCCGCACCCGGAAGATCCCCAGGAACCGCCCCCGGAGGAAGTGCTCGGGCAGCCAGATCTTGAGGGGGCCCGGGGGCGTCGCGCCGGCGGCCGAGCGCAGGAAGCGGCCGCCGCTGGCCGTCGCGTCCTCCGCCACGACGCCGAGCCGCGCCGGGGACGCCTCGGCCTCGCCGTGGAAGGTGTGGCCGTGCCAGGTGAAGGCGCCCCGGCCCGCGAGCGTCGCATAGCGTGCGCGCCACGCTTCCCCGTCCGGCTGGGCGACGAGCTCCGTGAGTCTCGCGAAGAGCCCGGGCGCCGCCCGCTCGAGCTCGGCGAGCGCCGTCCGGGCCTCGTCGGGTTGGCCCGATCGCGCCCGGGCCCACGCCAGGTCGAGCAGCCGCTCCGGCCGCATCCAGCGCGCGTCCCGGCACGCCTCGAGCAGGGTGATGCCCGCGGCCCAGTCCTCGTGGGCGAGCCGCTGCTCGGCCACCTCGCAGGGCGTGCGGAGCAGGCGCACGGCCACCCGGCCCTCGGCCGTCTCGAGCCTCACGCGGTAGACCGGCTTGAACCACGGGAACTCCCGCCACGGCGCGAGCTCGACGAGGGTCGGACGCCGGGGGTCCACGGACCAGCTCCGGCTCGAGAGCCCCCAGCCGACGCGCAACCGGCCCTCGCCCGAGAGGGCGAGCGTGATCCGGGGCAGCGGCGTCCGCGACACGAAGGTCCACGTGCGTGGGTGCCCCGGCATCACGACCACGGCAGCACGGTCGGGCACCGCGTCGGGATCGACGAAGACGACGGCCTCGTCCGAGGCCGCGGCGTCCGGAGGCAGAAAGGCGTACGGCGCTCGCATCGACTCCAGGTCGTAGAGGGCGATCGTCGGCGCGATGAAGCCCCGCGGCAGGAGCTCGAACCGCCGCAGGAGCTTCCCCTCGCGCTCGAGCCGCGCCAAGGCCCGGACGATCGGTTCCAGTTTCTGCGCCGAGTGCCAGGCATGGTACCGATCGTCGCTCTGCGTGTCGGTGCTGAGGAGGGACGCGCCGCGGGTCCGCGGGTCGTCGAACGCCCAGTCGCGAAGCCCGACCCAGGTGGCCTCGGCCGGGACGTGACGCCGCCGCCACCGGAGCGCATGCTCGCGCGTGTCGTCGGTCCAGAAGAGATAGGCCACGTGGAGCGCGTCCACCGCCGCCACGGCGAGGAGCGCGACGGCCACCACGAAGGCCGCGCGGCGCGACCAGCGGGACAGCGCCAGGGCAGCCACCGCGGCCCCGAGCGTCATGAAGGGGGCGAGGATCACGAGGTACCGGTCATCGAGCCCGTGCGGCCGGAACCACAAGTAGATCCCGAGCACGATGGCGGGAGTCACCAGGACGATGGCCCCTCGCCACCCGCGCCGCGCCAGGACGGCGGCCCCGGCGAGCGCCGCCACGCAGAGCGGCCACCCGAACCACGCGAGGGCGAGCCCCACGACCATGCGGCCCCCGAGCCAGAGGCGCTGGAGCGGCGGGGGCGGCGGCCCGAGGAACAGCTCCGGCGATTCGCGGACCTGGGCCAGCCAGCGGCCGGGCTCGAGGAGGAGGAGCGGCGTGCTGAGGACGAAGGCCCCGAGCCCCGCGAGGCCCGCCCCGGCGAGGAGCGCGACGACCCGGGCCGGCGCGCGGCGCCGGCCACCGAGCGCCGCCACCAGGCCCGTCGCGATCACGACGACGCCGAAGAACTTGGCGGACGCGGCCAGGCCCGCCAGGACGCCCGTCGCCAGGAACGCCGCGGGTCCCCCGCCCAGGAGCGCCGCCGTCGCCGCGCCGAGGGCCGCGACGACGAAGAACGCCTGGGGAACGTCGCCCATCTCGTAGTGGGCGTGCACGATCGAGACCGGGCTGAGCGCCAGGAGGGCGGCGGCGAGCAGCCCGACGCGCCAGCCGAACAGCCAGCGCGCCAGGACGGCGAGGAGCGCGACGGTCGCCGTGCCCAGGAGCGCATTCAGCACCCGGACGGTGACGACCAGCTGTGGCCACGAGGGCTGGCCCGCCGGGCCGTGTGGGTCGACGAGCGCGCCGGCGCGGAGCAAGAGCGCCGCGAGGTACATGTGGAGCACGGGGTACGTGTCCGCGGGGACCAGGTCGCCGCGCATGAAGGGCACGATCCGCTCGAGCTGCTTCGACGTGTCCGAGTGGTAGACCCACTCGGGCATCCCGTAGCTGACCCCGGCCACGCGCAGGAGGAAGGCGATCGCCAGAATCGCGCCGAGGAGCCACCCGCCCCACGCGGGACGCGCGGCGGCGCTCGAAGCCGCGGCGGGCGAGGCCGGGTGCACGCCCCGATTGTACTCGGCGCGCGCGGTGGGTGGCGGCCGGAAGGCGTCACGAACGATGTTACACTCCGTCCGCCATGCCGCCCCGCTGGCGATCAGTCCTCGCCGAGATCGAGCCCTACGTCGTGCCGCCACCGCTCGACGCGCTGGCGGCCGAGCTCGGCCAGCCGGTCCTGCGCCTGTCGGCCAACGAGAACCCGCTGGGCCCGTCGCCCCTCGCCGTCGCCGCGATCCGCCGGGAGGCCGAGCGGATCCACCTCTACCCCGACGGGGGCGCGCCGGCCCTCGCCGAAGCGGTGGCCGGGGCGCTCGGCATCGCGCCCGGGCAGCTGCTCTTCGGCAACGGCGGCGACGAGATCATCACGCTCCTCGCGCGCGCGCTCCTGGATCCCGGCGACGAGGTGGTCATCCCGGACCCGTCCTTCGAGCCGTACACGACCACGACCCGGCTGGCCGGGGCGACGGTGGTCCCGAGCCCGCTCCGCGATTACCGGATCGATCTCGACGACGTCCTGGCCCGCATCGGGCCCCGCACGAAGCTCGTCTGCCTGTCAAGCCCGCATAATCCCACCGGGACGGTGCTCGCCCGCGGCGCGTGGGAGCGATTCTGCGCCCGGTGTCCGGCCGACGTGCTGGTGCTCCTCGACGAGGCGTACGTCGACTTCATCGAGGCGCCCGACCGCGCCGCGGACGGGCTCACGACGCTCCCGGCCCGGCCCGATGGGCTCGTGCTGCTACGGACGTTCTCCAAGATCACCGGGCTGGCGGGGCTCCGGGTCGGCTACGCGATCGCGAGCCCCGGGGTGATCGGACAGCTCGAGCGGACGCGGGAGCCCTTCAACGTCGGGCGGGTCGCGCAGGCAGGCGCGGCCGCCGCCGCGCGCGATCCGGCGCACTGCGAGGCGACACGCCGGGTCGTGTGGGCGGAACGACGGGCGCTCTCGGCGGCCTTCGCCGCCCGGGGACTCTCGCATCCCCCGACGGAGGCCAATTTCCTGCTGGTCCGCCTGGACCGGCCCGCCGTCCCGGTGGTCGCGGCGCTGCGGGCGCGGGGCGTGCTGGTGCGCGACGGGGCCGCCGTCGGTTACCCGGACCACCTCCGCATCAGCGTCGGCACCCCGGAGCAGAACGCGCGGCTCCTCGCCGCGCTCGACGTCGCCCTGACGCGCTAGGGGCCGGCGCGCTTACGGCGTGCGCTTGGCCCCCGGGCGGGTGGCCACCGGCGTCGCCTTCGGCTTGGCCGGCGACGCCTTCGCCATGCCCGGCTTCTCGGCCTTCTTCTCGACCTTGGCCGTCGCCACGGGGCGCGTCTGCGCCGCCTTCTCGAGCGCCACCACCCGGTCGGCGAGCGTCTCCTTCTCGGCCGAGATGGCGACGAGCCGTTTCTGGATCGTGTCGACCTGGCGCTGGGCGTCCTCGGCCCTCAAGCGCTGCGTCTCGGCCTCGGCGCGGAGCCCGTTGACCTGCGCCCCGAGGGCCTCGGCGCGGCTGGCGGTCTGGTTCCACTGGTACCCGACGAAGACCAGCGCGAGGGCGAGGATCACGCTCGCGATCGCGCCCCAGGCGCGGCGCCGCGGCTCGTCCTCGTACATCTCGTCCATGTCGTCGTCCGGGTCCCGCGGCTCGGGCTTGAGCTCTTGCTGAATCGTCGCCATGCGCGCACCTCCCTCGCGCGCGATTGTCCCACCGGGGCCGTGGGCCCCCAAAAGAAATTCGTGGCGCGCCGGCCTCGTCAGGGCTCGGTCGGCGCACGGCGCTGCGGTATAGTGCGAGCACCGGAGGGCGATGATGGCAACAGGCGATCCGGCGCGGACGCCCGGGCTGACGCGCTTCTTCGAGCGCGTCGTCCGCCAGGCGCTCGGCGACCTCCGGCTCGGCGGCCCGGCCGAGGGCGCGTATCTCGCCGCACTGCTCACCCGGTTCGCGCGCACGGAGGAGCTCTATGCCATTCGCGACGCGGCGGGCCGGCCGCTCGACTCGGTGGCGGGCCTCCTGATCGAGGCCGAGCGCGCCTGGGACTTCCAGGCCCCGGATTTCGATCCCTTCCGGGAGCGGCGGGTGCGCCAGCACGTGGGCGACTACGCGCTCTTCATGACGGGGCTCTTCCGCGAGCATGTCGAGCGGCGGGCGGGCGCCCAGTACTACGTGCGGCAGGGGCAGCGAGCCTACCAGGCCGTCGCCGACTTCGAGCGCTCCGCCCTCCGGCCGGACGCGCGCCTGTTCGGGGCCCTCGCGGCAGGCTTCGAGCGCTACGCGGGGGCGCTCGCCTATCTCAAGCGCGTGTACTTCGGCCCGGTCGACTCCCCGCCCGCTCTCCAGCCGGTGCTGCGCCTCCTGACCCAATGGTAGGGGCTGCCCTGGAGGCGCTCGTCGGCGGCGAGCCCCCCGACGAGGCGCTCGAGGCGGCGCTCGCGACGATCCCGGCCGGCGAGCTCGAGGCGGCGCTCCGGTGGCTCGCGCGCGAGCGCGGGGTGGACGCCCTGCCCATTCTCCGGCGCTGCCTGGAGGGGCGGGTCGAGCGCGCGGTCGCGGCCGCGCAGGCGCTCGGGACGCTTCCTGTGCCGGCCGCCGCCGAGGCGCTCGAGACGGTCGAGGCCGCCACGGTCCCCAAGGCAGTCCGCACGGCCGCGCGCCGGGCGCTCTACCGGCTCCGCCAAGCGGGCGTCGCGCGCCCCGAGGCCCCGGCCCGGCCGGCCGCGGCAGCCCGCGTGACCCCGGACGAAGCCTGGATGTCCGCCATCGACGGCACGGGCGGGCGGGGCCTCTGGCTCACCCTGGCGGGACCGTACGGGGAGCGCACGCTCCTGGCCGCGATCGTCTCCGACGAGACGGGGCTCGTCGACTTCTCGGCCGGGACCCTGGCCAAGCGCCGAGTCGAGGAGCGCCTGCGCGCGCTCCGCGCCGAGAGTCCGCTGCCCTGGGTGACGGTCCCGGCCGGCTGGGCGTGGGCCCATCTGGTGGCCGCGGCGGACCGCGCCCGCGCGCACGGTCACCCCGTGCCGGCCGAGCTCGCGGGCTGGATCGCGCGCCTCGGCATCCCCCCGGCCGAGGCGGCTCCGATCCACGCACTCTTGCCCGAAACCGCCCCGGCGAGCGAGGAACGCAGCCTCCTCGAGCGCTCGGCCACGCTGCTCACGCTCCCCGAGTTCACGGGCTGGTTCCTGGACCCCCTCAGCCTGGCGAGCGACGCCCTGGAATGGCTTCAGGCGCTGGAGAGCCGGCTCGTCGTGAGCGACCAGATCAAGGCCGAGCGGCTCGCGGCCCTCGTGGACCGGGTCATCGAGAGCCGCTTCGACGACGCGACGCGCCACCGCTGGCAGGCGCGACTCGAGGACCAGGCCTACGTGCTCCTGGCCCTCGGGCGCGCGCCCGATGCCGCGACGGCCGTCGCCGTCGCCCGCGCGCTGGCCGCTCAGGACACGGCCCCCTGGCGCATCCCGTTCTTCCGCGCGCTCGGCGAGCGGAGCCTCCAGATCGCCGGGGAGGTCGCGACCGGCCGGCTGTCCGCCAGCGCGGCGAGCCGGGCGCCGCGCGGCCCGGCCACGCCGGTCCGCGGTAGCTAGGTGGGAGGCCTCACCGACGTCACCGGCCTCCTGGTCGGGCACGCCGCCGATCTCGTCGGGCTCACGGGGTGCACGGCCGTCCTCTGCCCGGCCGGCGCGGTGGCCGCCGTCGAGGTCCGCGGAGGCGCCACGGGGCTCCTGGGTCTCGACCTGCTCGACCCGGGACACCTGGTCACGCGCATCCACGGTGCCGTCCTGGCGGGCGGAAGCGCGTTCGGGCTCGAGGCGTGCTTCGGCGTCATGGCGGAGCTGGAATCGCGGGGGATCGGCCTGCCCACGTCGGGCGGCCCCGTGCCGCTGGTCGTCGGCGCCATTCTCTACGACCTCGCCGTGGGGGCGCCGGGCGTCAGGCCGGATCGCGCCATGGGCGCCCGCGCGGCGGCCGCCGCCCAGAGCGGTCCGGTCGCGGAGGGCTCCGTCGGCGCGGGCGCGGGCGCGTCCGTCGGCAAGGTGCTCGGCCTCGCGCGGGCCATGAAGGGCGGGCTCGGGACCGCGAGCCGCCGCGTCGGCGACGCCACCGTCGGGGCGCTCGTCGCGGTCAACGCGTTCGGCGACGTCCGCGACCCCGCCACCGGCCGCCTCCTGGCCGGAGCGCGCGACGCGCCGGACGGTCGCCGCCTAGTGGACACGGCGCGGCTCCTCCGCGAGGGCCGCATCGCGCCGGGATTCGGCCAGACCCACACGACCATCGGCATCGTGGGCACGGACGCCACCCTCGACCAGGCCGAGGCGCGCCGCGTGGCCGCGCTCGGGCACCTCGGCTTCGCGGCGGCGCTCTCGCCGCCGCATTTGAGCGTCGACGGGGACGCGCTCTTCTGTCTGGCGACGGGCTCACTCGCGCGCGCCGAGGCGCCCCCGCCCGATGCCCTCGGGCTCGTGGCCGCGGATTGCGTGGCGGAGGCCATCGTCCGCGCCATCCGCGCCGCGACGGCGCTCGGCGGGCTCCCGGCCTGGCGCGACCTCTTCGGAGATCCGGCCGGCGTGGGAGGCGCGCCCGCGTGACCGGCCGCGTGATCCCCTTTCCGTCCCGCGCGCCCGAGCCGGGTGATGACGAGTCGGAGTGGGCGGAACTGACGCGCGTGCGGGACCAGGCGGAGGTCCTCGTCGTGCGCGGGCTCCTGGAGGCGCACGGGATCGAGGTCCTCCTGCGGACGCACGTCGCCCAGTCCGTCCATCCCTTCTCGGTGGGCGACCAGGGCGCCGTGCAGGTCCTGGTCCGGCGGGAGGCGGTCGCGGCAGCCCGCGCTCTTCTGGCTCGGGGCGCGCCGGGCCCGTCGGGCGTGGACCCCGTCCGCTAGCTCGCGGGCAGCTCCACGGGTAAGCCGCCCACTACTGGCCGAGGAACCGGCGGATCGCCTCGCCCGCTTTGGCGACGGCGAGGACGCCGTCGAGGTGCCCTCCGTCCCCTTCGATCTCGAACCACTCCACCGTCTTGCCGTGCTGCCCGAGGATGGCCATGGCCTGCTTTGAGTACTCGGGAAAGAGCAGGAGGTCGGACTGGGCGGGAACCAGAAGCACCCTGGCCTTCACGTCCCGGAGCGCGTCCGAAAGGGAGCCCTTGTGCCCCGCCGAGAAGAGCTGGTTGGCCTTGGTCAGGTAGAGAAACGAGTTCGCGTCCGACACCTTGGCCCGGGCAGCCGCCGCGCTGTCCAGCGTGGCTTCGATCGCGAACTTGTTGTCCCAGCTCTTGGCCGGGTCCTTGTCGAGTGTGGCCCACTTGCGCCCGAACGCCTTGTCCGCCCAGCCCCAGTGGCGGGCGTGGAGCGTGACGGCCTTGAGCGCCAGGGCTAGGCCCTCGACCGGCTCGTCCCCCCCGTAGTACGCCCCGTTGTTCCACTTGGGGTCGAGCAGGATGGGCCCCGCCCAGATGTTGAGCCAGCCAACGGCATACGCATTGATCTCCGCCGCCCCGATGACCGGCACGATGCGCCCGACCTTGTCGGGGTAGGCGACCGCCCACTCGAAGCTCTGGAGGGCGCCCATGGACGCGCCCATCACTGCGTGGAGCTTCGCGATCCCAAGGGAGTCCAGGAGCGCCTTCTGCACCTCGACGAAGTCACGGATTGTCACGATCGGAAAGGTCATCCCGTACGGCTTGCCGGTGTCCGGATTGATCGAGGCGGGTCCCGTCGTCACTGTGTTCGGGTCCTTCACGTTCAGATTGACCAGCGTGTCGGAGCTGATCACGAAGAACTTGTCGGTGTCGATGGGCTTCCCCGAGCCGATGATCGCGTCCCAGTAGCCGGGCGCGGCGTCGCTCGCCTTGTACTTTCCAGCGGCATGAGAGTTGCCGGAGAAGAAGTGGCAGATCAGGATGACGTTGTCCCGATTCGCGTTGAGCGTGCCGTACGTCTCATACCCGACCCGTACGTTCTTGATCGTGTGGCCGCCGACCGTGGTGTAGGACGGCGTCGAGAAGATCTTCTTCTCGACCGGACCGTCGTAGGCGCGCGCGGTCGTGGTGGACAACCCTGACACGTCGAGGCCCATGAGCAGGAGGATCAGGGTGAGCCCCGTCAGGCGTGACCTTGTGTTCCGCATGATGGTCCTCCTCAGTCTGCCAGTGCGCGAGGTCGGAGCGCGAACGTCTCGGCGGTTCGGCGTCGGTCCACTACTGGTCCCGGAGCCCGGATGCGTAGGCCCTGTCGGTCAGCTCGCTGTCGGGACGAAATGCCGGTGACGCAAAGTAGAGGATGCCGAGCCCCGCGGGCTTCTCCACTGGCGGGGCTTCGGCCGCCAGCGGCACGGCGCGGAGGAGGGCGGCGGCTCGAAAGACGCGCACCGTGAGCGTCAAGGGGCACCCCCAAACTCGACGGAGCGGACGGCCGGAGCGTATCGAAGGGCCGAGACCGCGTCAATCGCGCCGTCGCCCGGGCCCCGGCGCCCCGCGGCCCTCCCGAGGACCGACCGAAGCCCGACTCCGATCCGGCGGGTCCGGCTCTAACCGCGGGGCGCCGCGTCGAGGGTCCGCACGAAGACCTCGAGGACCTGCTCCACGGCGGCGAGGGTCGGGGGCTCGAGCGTCTCCGCGGTGTCGTCGCTGGTGTGGTAGGTCGTGAAGGGCGGGGGCCGCCGCGCCGGCGGAATCAGGATGCCGCGGACGCCGCCGTAGATGAAGGCCCGCAGGGGCGTGATCGCCTCCCGCGGGATGGCCGTCAGCCCCACGCCCGGCACGCCGCGGTCGGCGAACGGCCGGTGGTCGCTCCCGAAGAAGGGCACGGGCTCCGCCAGGTGGTACGTCTCGTCCCGGCGGTAGCCGAGCGCCTCCACCGCCGCGATCCAGGTGCGGACGAGGGGCGTGGCCTCGAGCGCCGGCGTCACGTCCCAGAGCGCGAGGCTGTCCCCGATCCCGCAGAGCTCGAGGCTCATGACGCCGACGAGGTCCCGGAGATCGGCCCGCCGCACGTGGACGCGCGAGCCCAGCATGGCGCGCTCCTCGCCCCCGAAGAATCCGAGGCGCACGCGCAGCTGGCGCGGCGGATCGGCGAGGAGGCGGGCGCCGAGCGTGCGCAGGATTCCCACGGCCGCGGCGTTGTCGTTGGCGCCGGGGCTGCCCGGGACGGCGTCGTGGTGGCCTGCGAGGACGAGCGTGGGGGGTCCGGGCCCCCCAGGCCCGAGGTCCACGAAGAGGTTGACGCCCGCGCCCTCCACCGTCCGGTACGGCCGGTGCTCGACCGGCAGCCCGCCCGCGTGGAGGATCGCCTCGGTCAGCTGGCCGCGCTCCCGATTCGAGCGCCCCGCGAGCAGCCGCACCGTGTCGAGCGCCGTGGGCGCGGGCAGGCTCAGATACGTCGCGAGGTCGAGCGCGGGCGGCTGGAGCCGCGCGCCGCGCCGGCGGTTCATGATCCGGGCCGTCGTGACGTTCAGCGCGCCGCCGAGGACACGCCG
Organism: uncultured Candidatus Rokubacteria bacterium; assembly: GCA_963812945.1. Taxonomy (GTDB): domain Bacteria; phylum Methylomirabilota; class Methylomirabilia; order Rokubacteriales; family DASRDR01; genus DASRDR01. Next base: position 391,506 of record CAWEXD010000010.1, read on the forward strand.
GAGCTCCCGCCGCCAGAGCCCCGCCCGGGGCCGGTTCATGCCGGCGGCACCTGCCCGCCGGCCGAGAGGCCGGGCAGTCCAAGGAGGCGGACAGCGTTCTCCGTCGTGGCCGCCGCGACCGTCGCGACCGGCTGTCCCAGGAGCTCGGCCACGCGCGCGGCGGTGGCCGGGAGATACGCCGGCTCGTTGCGCTGGCCCCGCCAGGGCTGGGGGGGCAGATACGGGCAGTCCGTCTCGACGACGAGCCGGTCGAGCGGGAGGGCGCGCACGACCTCCGCGAGCCGCCGGGCGCTCGGGTAGGTCACCGGCCCCGCGATCGAGATCAGGAGCCCGAGGTCCATCCCGCGGTGGGCCACCTCGAGGTCGCCCGAGAAGCAGTGCAGGATGCCCCCGACCGCGCCCACGTCCTCCGCGCGGCAGATGTCGAGGAGATCCGCGTGCGCCTCCCGGCAATGGAGGAGCACCGGCTTCCCGACGGCGCGCGCCAGCGCGAGCTGGGCGACGAGCGCCGTCCGCTGGACGGGACGGGGCGAGTGGTCGCGAAAGTAGTCGAGCCCGAGCTCGCCGATGGCGACGACCTTCGGCGCCCGCGCGAGCGCCGCGATCCGGCCGAGCGCCGCCGCCTCCGCCGTGCCGGCGTCGTGCGGGTGGATGCCGACCGCCGCGTACACGTCGGGCTCGGCGGCGGCGAGGAGGACCGCCGCCTCGGAGGTCGCCACGTCGGTCCCGATCGTGAGGAAGCGCGTCACGCCGGCCGCGCGGGCGCGGGCGAGGACCAGCGCCCGGTCCGCGTCGAACGCCGGGTCGTGCAGATGCGCGTGGGTGTCGACGAGCCCGCTCATCTCAGGCATCCACCCGGAAGCGCACGCGGCCGATCAGCTGCCCCGACGCCGTGACGACGTCCACCGTCCAGGCGCCGCGGGGGTCGGCGGGAAAGTCCGCCTTCCGCGAGAAGGTGCGAAACCCGCCCTGCCGGCCCCCGCGCACCGGCGTCGGCAGGCGCACCGTCGAGACGACCCGCCCCTCGTGGCGCCACCGGTGCTCGATCGGCTGGCGGAGCGCCGCGGGCGCCGCCACCGGGGTAAACGCGAAGAGTCCGCCCCAGGCGCGAAGCTCGTCCACGCTGACCCGCCCCACCGGGTCCACGGGCTCGAGGTCGCGCACGTCACGGGCGAGGGTCGGCCGCACCAGGCTGAGCGGCGCCGGCGGGATCGCCGGCCGGAGCGCCCACGCCGCCAGGACCGCGACGGCGGCGACGGCGGCCGCGCGCACCGCCGCCGCCCGCCAGACGCCCGCCCGCTGGAAGTGCGTCGGCAGGAGCCCGAGGGCGGCCAGCAGGGCGCTCCCCACGACCGCGGCCGCGGGCGGCACGCCGACCAGCGGGAGCGCCAGGTTGAGCCCCGCGAAGAGCGAGAAGCCGAGGAAGGCGAGCCCGAGCCAGGGCCGCGGGTGGACCACGGCGCGGTACCAGGGATCCACGGTGGTCAGGAGGGCCGCCGCCGACAGGACGACGAAGAAGGCGACCGTGATCCCATCGAGCGTCGTGCTCGCGAAGTAGCCCGGCAGCACGAACAGGAGGAGCCCGTGGTAGAGCGTCTGGATCGTGTAGTCCCCGGCCACCACGACCAGGCGGCGCCCGCGCGCGAGGAGCGCCGCGCGCGTCTGGCCGAGCACCGCGAAGAGGAACCAGAGCACCACGATGTAGCCGACGATCCACCCGACGTGGGGCACGCCGCGCCGGAAGACCACGAGCGTCGCGAAGCCGGAGGCCAGGGACGCGAGGGAGATCCCCCAGCGGCGGAGGAAGGCCCGCGCCGCGGAGCGGTCGGCGGAGGCCAGCTCGCGCCGCGAGAGCGACGGATCGATCGGGAGGGTCACCGGAGGGGGCGCGCGACGCGGAGCGGCGCTACCGGATCTTCGCCCCGGGCGGGAGATCCTGGTCGGGCGTGAGGAGCGCGAGAGTGTCCCCCGCCGAGCCCGCCAGCACCATCCCGTTCGAGGTGACGCCCATGAGCGTCGCCGGCTCCAGGTTCGCGACGACGACCACCTTCCGTCCGACGAGCGTCTCGGGCCGGTAGTGCTCGGCGATCCCGGCGACCACGGTCCGCGTCTCGTCCGCCAGGCGGACGGTGAGCTTCAGGAGCTTCCTGGACTTCGGCACCGCCTCCGCCGCGACGACCTCGGCAACCCGGAGGTCCAGGCGCTTGAACTCGTCGATCGTGATGCGCGTCGGCGCGTTCGCGGCGGGCGCCGCGTCCACGGGCGCGCCGGCCACCGCTGGCGGGGTCTTCGTGTCGATCCGCGGGAAGAGCCCGGAGAGCCGCTCGACCGGGCCTCGCTCGTCGCCGCGCCCCACGACGGCGTTCGTGAGCACCGGGGGGCGCGTGTCCCCGACCGCTTCCCGGATCCGGGCGGCGGCGGCGGGTACGAACGGCTCGAGGACGATGCCGAGATACCGGAGCGCGTCGGCGAGGGTCACCAGAACGGCCGCCAGCCGCGGTTGCTGCGCCGGGTCCTTCGCAAGCGCCCAGGGCCGGGCGGCATCGATGTACCGGTTCACCACGCCGATGAAGCTCCAGATCTCCACCAGGGCGGCGTGGACCGCGAAGCCGTTCATCGCGGCGATGAGCCCCCTCGTCGTCCCGCCGGCCCGCTCGGCGATCTCCGCCTCCGCCGCCCCCGGCGCCGGCTCCGTCTCCGCGACCTGCCGGCCGAAGTTCACCAGCATCGTCGTCGCGCGCGAGGCCAGGTTGCCGAGGTCGTTGGCGAGGTCCGCGTTGAGCCTCTCGACGAGGGCGTCCTCGGTGAAGTTCGCGTCCTGCCCGAAGGGCATCTCCCGGAGCACGAAGTAGCGGAAGGCGTCGTTCCCGTACTTCCGGGTGAGGGCCAGCGCCTCGACGACGTTGCCGACGCTCTTGGAGATCTTGCCGCCGCCGAGCGTCCAGTACCCGTGCACCCGGAGCCGCGCGAAGCCGGGGAGGCCCGCGTCCGGCGAGCCGTCGTCCTTCAGGAGCCCGGCCGCCTTCAGCATGCAGGGCCAGTAGATCCCGTGGGGCTTCAGGATGTCCTTGCCGATCAGGTGGTGGACGTGCGGCCAGTACCGCCGGAACCGGTCGCCGCCCGGGTCGCCCAGCGCGGACACGTAGTTGAGCAGCGCGTCGAACCAGACGTAGGTCACGAACCGCTCGTCGAAGGGGAGCGGGATGCCCCACTGGAGCCGGCTCTTCGGGCGGCTGATCGACAGGTCCTGGAGCGGCTCGCGGAGGAATCCCAGGAGCTCGTTCCGGTAGCGCTCGGGCTGGACGGCGTCGGGGCGGCTCTCCAGGTAGCGCCGCAGCCAGTCCTGGTACGCCGACATCCGGAAGAAGTAGTTCTCCTCCTCGATGTAGGTCAGCGGGGTCTGGTGATCGGGGCACTTGCCGTCGACGATCTCCTTGTCCGTGTAGAAGCGCTCGCACCCGAAGCAGTACTGCCCCCCGTACTTGCCGAAGTAGATCTCGCCCTTCTCGAAGAGCCGCTGCAGGATGGCCTGGACCACGCGCAGGTGCCGCGGCTCGGTCGTCCGGATGAAGTCGTCGTACGTGATCCCGAGGGCGTCCCACTCCTCCCGGAAGGCCTTCGAGTTCCGGTCCGCGAGCGCCTGGGGCGCCTCGCCGGCCTTCGCGGCCGCCTGGGCGATCTTGTCGCCGTGCTCGTCCGTCCCGGTCAGGAAGAAGACGTCGTCGCCCGCGAGCCGGCGGTAGCGGGCCATCGTGTCGGCCACGATGGTCGTGTAGGCGTGGCCGAGGTGGGGCGGCCCGTTGATGTAGTAGATCGGCGTCGTGAGGTAGAAGACGCCGTCAGGGGAGCGGCTTGACATGCGGGCGCCCCTCCCACGTGAGCTGGGAGAGCGGGACCTCCGCCTCCGTTCCGTCGGCGAAGCCGACCATCACCGTCTCCTTCAGGACCTTCACCGAGCGGACGCGCCCTTCCATGCACCCGCCGCCTCCGCAATCGGCCTGGCAGGCCGAGCCGACGCGCGGGAGCTGGGCGCGCAGCGCCTCGTACTGCGAGAACTCGTAGAGGAGGCAGCACTTGAGCCGGCCGCAGTTGCCGAGGAGCCGGCTGTCGTTCAGCGGCACGTCCTGGCTCTTGGCCATCTTCACCGAGATCGGCGCGAACCCGCGCAGGTGGCTCGAGCAGCAGAGCTGGCGCCCGCACGGCCCGATGCCGTCCTGCACCTTCGTCACGTCGCGCGCGCCCACCTGTCGCATCTCGATGCGCGCGCGAAACTCCCGCGCGAGGTCCCGCACCAGCTCGCGAAAGTCGATCCGCGTCTCGGCGGCGAAGAGCACGGTCACGCGGCGGCTGTCGTGCGTGATCTCCACGTCGACGACCTTCAGCTCGAGCCCCCGCCCCCGGGCGCGGAGCTGGCACGTGTGGATGGCGTCCGCCTCCCGCTCCCGGCGCCGGCGAAGCTCCGTCACCTCGTCGGGCGTGGCCAGCCGCAGCACGTGCGGGTAGGTGCGGTCGCGCTTCGAGGCGGGCACCTCGCGCGCCGGGCGCCGGACCTGCCCGATCGCGTGGCCGCTCGGCACCTCCACGACGCAGTGGTCCCCCACGTGGAGCGTGAGGTCCTCGGCGAGGTAGTCATCGGCCCGCGCGCCCTCGCGGAGCCGGATGCCGACCAGTTGGCGGACCGGCTCGGCCGCGTCGTCGTGGAGCTCGGGGGTGTCGTGCATCGCCGACCCTCCTATGCGGCCTCGCCGAGGCCGAGCACGGCCATCTCCAGCGCGAGCCGCGGGCCGACGTTGCCCTCGAGGGCCACCCACGCGGCCTTCACCCGGCCGAGCGCCCGCGCCAGCGCCGGCGCCGGCACGCGGGTCGCGAGGGCGCGGAGCTCCGTCTCCTGGTCGGCGTGGACGAGCAGCTCCGCGGCGCCGCCCGCCGCGAGACAGAGGGCATCCCGGTACCACGACCAGTAGAGCTCGAGGTACGCCGCCACCGTCGCGCGGTCGAGGGACGCGGCGTCCAGCGCGGCGCCGAGCCGCGCCGGGGGCCCCGCCGCGAGGGCGAGCGCCGCCTGCCGGCGGGCCCGGAAGGCCTCGAGGTCCAGCTCGAGCGCCCGCCCGGGTCGGCCCTGCGCGAGCCGCGCGAGCAGTCCGCTGGCCGCGGCCGGGACGCCGCGGCCCTCGAGGAGCTCCGCCGCCGCGCGGTCGCCGAGGGGACCGAACCGCACGCGCTGACAGCGCGAGAGGACCGTCGGCGGCAGCGCCCGGGGATTCTGGATGATCAGCACGAGATGCGTCCGGGGCGGCGGCTCCTCGAGCGTCTTGAGGAGCGCCTGCGCGGTCGGGAGGGTCATGCGCTCGGCCTCATCCAGGATGAACATCTTCCGGCCGCCCTCGAGCGGGGCCAGCGCCGCGGCGCGCTGGAGCTCGCGGACCTGCTCGATCCGGATCGTGGCCAGCCCCTTCGGGTTGTCCCGGGGCGGCGTCGGGACGAGCACCTGGCAGTCGGGATACGTCCCGGCGGCCACGCGCCGGCAGGTCGCGCAGCTGGCGCAGCCCTGCTCGGGGCAGAGCGCCGCCTGGGCGAAGGCCATCGCCGTGAGCCGCCGGCCGACCCCGGAGGGGCCGAGGAAGGCGTAGGCATGTGCCGGCCGGTTCTGAGCGATCGCGCGCTGGAGCAGCGTCACCGCCCCCGGCTGACCGACGATGCCGGCCCAGACCGCGGGCGCGACCGGTGGGGTCACGGCGGCGCGAGGCCGAGCCGGCGGGCGACGACCGTCCTGACCTCCGCGGCGACGACCGCCTCGGAACGGTCCGCGTCGATCAGAACGACGCGATCGGGCTCCCGATCGCGGATCGCCCAGTAGCCCTTTCGGACCCGCTCGTGGAACTCGATCGCGAGCCGCTCGAACGGATCGCAGGCCGCGAGCGCGCCGCGCCGGGCCCGGACCCGGCGGAGACCCTCGGCCACGTCGAGGTCGAGGACCAGCGTGAGATCCGGCATGACGCCGTCGGTGGCGAGGTGGTTGAGCTGGGCGACCGCCTCCAGCCCGAGGCCCCGGCCATGCCCCTGGTACGCGACCGTCGAATCCACGTAGCGGTCGCACAGGATCACCTGGCCCGCCGCGAGGGCCGGTCGAATCACCCGCTGGACATGCTCCGCCCGGCTCGCGGCGAAGAGCAGCGCCTCGGCCAGCGGACCGACCCGGTCGACCTCGCCCAGGAGCCGCCTGAGGCTCGCCCCGAGCGGGGTCCCGTCCGGCTCGGCCGTCGTCACGACCGCGATCCCGCGCCCCGCCAGCCACGCGCGGAGCCCCTCGAGCTGGGTGGACTTGCCCGCCCCCTCGACCCCCTCCATCGTGATCAGGCAACCACGGGACCCCTCGGGACGCACACCGGCCATGGCGCCGATCACGCTATCACACGCGCGCCCGGAGCGTCATGCGCCGGCGGCGCGCACGCCCAGCAACGGAAAGACCAGGCGCCGGAGCTCGGCGACCTGGCGCTGGGCGAACTCCCGCGCGGGGCGGATCGCCTCGATCGGCAGGACGATGGGCGAATCCCACAAGGACCGCTGGCCTCCCAGGTAGGGCGCCGCCTCGGTCACGAAGGCCGGGGGGAGCGCGGGCGGGAGGGCGACCCCGTTCATGAGGGCCCAGGCGGCGGTCCAGGCGCGGGCGACGTTGGAGAGGTCGTAGCCGCCGCCCCCGAGCGCGACCAGCCGCGGCGCCAGCCCGAGGATGCGGCGCACGGCCTCGGCGAACCCATCGACCGACAGCGCGAGATGCGTCAAGGGGTCCGTCCGGTGCCCGTCGATGCCGAGCTGGGCCACGACGACGTCGGGCGCGAAGGCGCGGAGCACGGGCGGCACGACGGCCTCGAAGGCGTCCAGGTAGACGACGTCGTCGGTGTACGGGTTCAGCGGCAGGTTCACCGCGTAGCCGCGGCCGGCCCCCTCGCCGATCTCCTCGACGGCCCCGGTCCCGGGAAAGAGGCGGTCCCCGCGCTCGTGGGTGGAGATGGTGAGCACGTCCGGGCTCCGGTAGAACGCCGCCTGCACGCCGTCTCCGTGATGCGCGTCGATGTCGACGTAGGCCACGCGCAGGCCGTGGCGGCGCAGCGCGAGGATCGCGAGCACCGCGTCGTTCACGTAGCAGAACCCGGACGCGCGATCCGGCATCGCGTGGTGGAGCCCGCCCGCGAACGCGAACGCGCGCTCGACCTCGCCCCGGGCCACGAGCTCGGCCGCCAGGATCGACCCGCCCGCGGCCAGCGCCGAGGCCTCGTAGCAGCCGGGCCAGATCGGGTTGTCGCCCGGGCCGAGCCCGTACCGATAGGCCTCGGGCACGCGCTCGCCGGCGCTGGCGGCCCGGAGCACCGCGAGGTACTCGTCCGTGTGGAACTCCCGGAGCGCGGCCTCGGGGGCCGACACCGGGGGCAGCACCTCGGCGCCGGGCAGGCGGGTGAGCCCGTACGCCTCCATGAGCCCGAAGGTCAGGCCGAGACGCTCCATTCGGAGGGGGTGCTCCGGCCCGTAGTCGAAGCGCTTGTACGCGTCCGAGTGGACGAGGGCTGTCTTCATCGTCCGACCCAGTGGCCGCTCCGCCCCCCGGACTTCTCGACGAGACGGAGATCGGTCAGCCGCATTCCCCGGTCGATCGCCTTCACCATGTCGTAGATCGCGAGGCCGGCTCCCACGGCGGCCGTGAGCGCTTCCATCTCGACGCCCGTCTTGTCCACGGTGCGCACCGCCGTCTCGACGTGCACCGCCGAGCGCGCGCGGTCCAGGACGAACCGCACGTCGATGCCCGTGAGCCGGAGCGGGTGGCAGAGGGGGATCAGCTCCGCGGTCCGCTTCGCGGCCATGATCCCCGCGAGCCGGGCGACTCCGAGGACGTCCCCCTTGACGACCTCGCCCCGCCGGATCGCCCGCAGGGTGGCGGGGCGCAGGCGCAGGGTGACCCGGGCGCGCGCCTCGCGCACCGTGTCGGGCTTGGCGGAGACGTCGACCATCCGGGCCTTGCCGCGCCGATCGACGTGGCTCAGCCCGGCCAGCCCCAGCGGGCCGCGCGGAGCCGGCGGAACACGCCGTCGTGACGGGGCGGCCACGACGTCAGCGGGGGGCGGGGAGCGGCGGGGCCTCCCCGCACGCCGGAGCGCGGGCACGCCGGGCCGTGAACGGGCCCGGGCGCCCGCAGGGGTGCGGGGCATGGGCTGGAGGGGGGTGACCCGGCCTCAGGCCGACATGTGGGCGGCGGCCTGATTCTGCCGGATCAAGGTCTCCATGCGGTCCTTGCCGATCAGCTTGAGCTTCTTCAGTTCGCTCACGCGCCACTGCTGCTCGGTGGTGAGGAACGACTGCGTCTGGAGCTGCCGGAGCTCCTCCTCATGCGCCTGGTGCTCGGCGCGCAGGCGGCGGAACTCCTCGTTGAGCTCGGTCAGACGCTGGACGACGGCCTCGCGATCGGGCATGCTTCCCTCCTCCCGTCAGAAAACAAAACGGCCAGCGCCCGCACGGGCAGCTGGCCATCTCAGCGATCGGTCTTGGCGTCCGGCTCTCACACACTCGGCCTCCCGTTGACGCCCGGGGCTTGGCCTGCCGCGTTCAGCCTCCTTGTAGCAGACCGCGCGCGACTCTGTCAAGACAGTGTCGGCGTCCCCGCGGCCTCGTCGTCCGACGGCTGGCGCGTTCGCGACGGCTTCACGGGGGCGCGGGCGGCGCGTCCAGCACGGGCCTGGAGCCGCGCGGCCAGCACGTGCGGCGCGGTCGGCCACCCGAGCCGGGGCGCGCCGAGGGGAACGCCCGCGGACGCGCCGCCGGGCGGGGCGTCGGCCTCGACCAGATAGAGCACACGGAGCTCCGGGCGCGCGGCGCGCAGCCTGAGCGGATCGGGTCCCGAGAGCTGCGGCAGATCGGCCGGCACGAGCAAGAGGTCGATCTGGTTCTCGTGCCACTCGGCGATGAAGAGCGCTTCCCCGCCGTTGGCCGCCTCGAGCACGGTGTGGCCCTGATGCGCGAGCCGGCTGCCGCGGCCGACCGCGCTGTCCAGGCCATGGTGCTGCCGCACGATGCCGTGCACCGTGGCCAGGCCGAGCCCCGTGCCCTGCCCCACCTCGCGCGTGGTGAAGAACGGCTCGAAGAGATGCGCGCGCTACTCGGCCGGGATGCGCGCACCCTCAGGACGGGTCGCCGGGATCGCGCCGAACCAGGTGGAGGGCCGTGGCCTTGATCGAGACCGCGACCGGCACGCCCGGCGCGAGCGCGAGCGTCTCGACGGCCGGCCGCGTGACGAGCGCGGTGAGCGACACCCCGCAGTCGACTCCGACGCGCCAGAGAGGCCCGAGCGGCGCGAGCCCCACGATGCGGCCGTCCAGGCGGTTCTGGGCGCTCGTGGGCCCGCCGGCGTGAGCATGGGCCAGCGTGAGGTCCTCCGGCCGGCAGCCGACCAGGACGCGCTCGCCCGGACGGGCGGTCGCCGCGACGGTCAGCCGGGCCCCGCCCACGTCCACCTCGGCGAGCCCATCGGTCACGGCCACCACGCGTCCCGGCAGGAGGTTCTCGACCCCGACGAAGCGGGCGATCGCTTCGCTGGCGGGCGCCCCGAAGACCGCCGCGGGCGGGCCCACCTGCGCCAGCCGGCCCTCCAGGAGGACGGCCACGCGGTCGCCGAGCCGGAGCGCCTCGGCCCGGTCGTGCGTGACCAGAACCGTCGTGGTTTCGGTCGCGCCGAGCAGGCGTCCGAGGTCGTCGAGCAGCCCCTCGCGGGTCGGCGCGTCCAGCGCGGCGAAGGGCTCGTCCAGGAAGAGGATCTCCGGCAGGGCGGCGAAGGCTCGGGCGAGACTCGTGCGCTGGGCCTCGCCGCCCGAGAGCCGGTCCACCGGCCGGTCGGCGAGCGCGGAGATCCCGAGGCGCCCGAGCCAGTCTCGCGCGCGCCGGTCGGCCTCGGCGCGCGCCACGCCGCGCAGCCGGCAGGCCAGGCCGGCGTTGTAGAGGACGGAGCCCCGGCAGAGGAGCGGCTCCTGGAAGACGCACGCCATGCGGCGTCGCCAGGCGAGCCGCTCGGCCTCGGATGTCGGCGCGGCGCCGTGGAGGCGCACCGTGCCCCGGGGCGGGCGCATCAGGAGCGCGAGCACGCGGAGGAGCGTGGACTTGCCCGCGCCGTTCGGGCCGATCACGGCCAGCACCTCGCCGGGCCGGACTTCCAGCGCCGGCACGGCGAGAACCACCTGGCCGTCGTACCGGACCTCGACGTCGGTGACTTCCAGCACCGGCGCGGTCACCGCAGTCTCTCTATTGGACGGCCTGCGGCCTGTGGGACCTCGAGGACGGGCGCGGTCACACTTCGGCGATCACCTGGAGCGCGCCGCGATGCATCGAGACGTCCCACTCTCGATCGCGGCCGATCTCCAGGATCTCGTAGACGAGGTGGGGCACCTCGATCTCGAGGTCGTACGCCCCCTGGCTCGGCGGACCCGGCGCGGCGATCCGGAAGAGCAGTGTCCACGACCGTCCGTGGTCGATCGCCTCCACGATCGTCCCTCGAAGGAGGTTCATGTGGTGGCCGGGATCGGGGCGCGCGCGATCCTTCCGGATGAGCCGCACGTGCTCCGGCTGCACGACGAACGCGACCGACGTCCCCGGCGCCGCCTGGAGCGGGGCGGTCGGCAAGTTGACCGCCTCGATCGTGTGCCCGCGCCAGGCGATCTCCACGCGGTCCGGGGCGGTCTTGATCACGCTGCCGCGCACGACGTTGCGGAGCCCGATCAGCCGCGCCACCGTCTCGGAGGCCGGACGGCCCAGCACTTCGGTCTTCGGGCCGGCCTGTACGACCCGGCCGGCCTCGTAGAGGATCAAACGATCGCCGAGCTGATAGGCCTCGCCGAGATCGTGGGTGACGAGGACGACGGTCCGCCGGAGCCCGACGATGAGGGCGCGCAGCTCCTCGCGGAGCTGCCGGCGCAGCGGCGCGTCGAGGGCGGAGAGCGGCTCGTCGAGGAGCAGCACGGCCGGGTCCGGGGCGATGGCGCGGCCGAGGGCCACCCGCTGCTGCTGGCCCCCCGAGAGCGCCCCGGGGTAACGCCCGGCCAGCTCCTCGAGGCCCATCTGGGCGAGAACCTCCGCCGTGCGCCGTCGACGCTCGGGCCCCGGGCGGCCGCGGAGCCCGAACGCCACGTTCTCCGCCACGGTCCGGTGGGGGAACAAGGCGTAGCCCTGGAACACGTAGCCCAGGTGGCGGGCTTGGGGCGGCAGGTGGATCCCGGTCACCGTGTCGTCGAAGACACGGCCGTTGACGACCACCCGGCCCGCATCGGGGCGAGCGAGCCCCGCCAGGCACTGGAGCGTGAGGCTCTTCCCCGCGCCCGAGGGCCCGAACAGCGTCACGACCTCGTCGCCCGCCTGCCACTGGACGTCGAGCATGAACCCCGGCAGGGCCATGCGGAGCGCCACCTCGATCATCGGGGCCTCACAGCCGGCTCCCCAGCCGGCTGGCGACGACCACGACCACGCACGAGAGCGCCGTCAAGAGCAGCACCAGGAACTGCGCCTCGCCGGTCTCGCCCGTCGACACGGCCGTGTAGATGGCGAGCGGCACCGTGGTGGTTCGGCCCGGGATGTTCCCCGCCAGCATGAGCGTCGCCCCGAACTCCCCGAGCGCGCGCGCGAAGGCAAGCACCGCGCCGGCGACGATGCCCCGCCGCGCGAGCGGCAGCGTCACCTCGAGCGCCGTGCGCCACTCCGATCGGCCGAGCACGAACGCGGCGCGCTCGAGGTCCGGGCTCACGCTCTCGATCGCGGCGCGGGCCGGGCGCACCAGCAAGGGGAGCGCCATGACCGCCGACGCCACCACCGCGGCGTACCAGGTGAACGGGAGGCTGAAGCCCGTCAGGTCATAGAGCGGGCCGCCGAGCCAGCCGCGGCGGCCGAGGAGCACGATGAGGTAGTAGCCCGTCACCGTGGGCGGAAGGACCAGCGGCAGCATGACGAGGACGTCGAGCGCCTGCCGGCCCCAGAAGCGGCGCTTCGCGAGGAGATAGGCGAGCGGAATCCCAATCACGGCGGCGGCCAGGGTCGCCAGGATCGACACCCGGACCGAGAGCCAGAGGGCGCTCGCGATCGGCTCAGACACGGCGCCCCTGCTGGAGGGCGGTCAGCACCCAGTTCACGAGGAAGGTCAGCCCCAGCAGGATCACCGACAGCGCGATGGCGACGTCGAAGTTCCCCTTGCCCGTCTCGAGCACCGTCGCCGTCGTCAGGACCCTCGTCTGCCCCCGGATGTTGCCGCCGACCATCAAGCGACGCGCCGACCTCCGAGATGACGGCGCCGAAGCCCGCCATCAAAGCGGCCAGGAGCCCGAGGCGGGCCTCGCGGACGAGGACCCACAGGAGCTGGCCGCGCGAGGCGCCGAGCGCCTGCATCTGGAGACGGAACCGCTCCGGGATCTGCTGCACGGCCGCGAGCGTGAGACCGATCACGAGCGGCGCCGCGATCACGAACTGGGCGAGCACGATGGCGGAGGGCGTGTAGAGAAGCTCGAGAACTCCCAGGGGACCGCTCCGCCAGAGGAGGATCGAGATGAACAGGCCAACCACGACGGGTGGGAGGCCCATCCCGGTGTTGACCAGGGCGATCGCGAGCCGCCGGCCGGGGAAGCGCACCAGCGCGAGGAGCGTCCCGAGCGGGATGCCGACCACGAGCGAGAGGAGCGTCGCGGTCGCGGAGAGCTTGAGCGAGAGCCAGGTGATTCCGAGCACCTCGGGGTCCCCGCTCCACATCAGCCCGACCGCGCGCACGAGCCCGTCCCAGATCAGCTCCATGCCGGCCTCCCCGCCGTGCCGCCTTCCGCGCCCGATGATACCCCGCCGGCCAGGTGAAGACGCCGCCCGCCCGGGTTGCGGGCGAAACGGTCTCGACGGGCGGGTGCGGCCGGGCGAGCGAGGACCCGGGTGAAGCCGCGCCGAGGGGCTCGGTCAGTCCTTGCCGACCATCACGTCCGAGGCCTTGATCACCGCGTAGGCGGTGTCGCCCTTCGCGAGCCGCAGCTCCTCCACCGCCTCGTTGGTGATGGACGCCGTGATCACGGTCCCGCCGCCCACGTCGAGCTTGACGTGCGCGGTGGTGGCGCCCTTCACGACCTCGACGATTCGCCCCTTGATGACGTTGCGCGCGCTGATCCGCATCGCTGGCTATGCCTCCTCTTCGGGAAAGCCGAGCCGGGCGCCCGCCGCGAGGCGGACCCGCTCGACATGACCCGAGATCCGGTCGTCGACAGTCTTCAGATGCATGTGCACGTCGGCGTCCGCGGGCGTGAAAATTCCGTGGTGCGCCGTCGAGTAGAAGCCGAGGATTACGGCCGCCCGGTTCTCCAGGGTGAAGCGCACCTTGGCCGCCTCGTGCCGCTCCGGCGTGTGGCGCTCCCCGTCGCGTTTGTCGAGGACGTGCAGCCGGGCCTGCGTCACGCGCCCCCGGATCAGGAATGGAAACGGCTCGGCGAGCCTCGCGGCGGCGGCTCGCCGGACGATCGCCTCGACCAGCGCGCGATCGTCGACCTCCGACTCCAGCGGCTCCTCCCGCCACGCCGGGACCTCGCTGGAAACGAGGAAGCAGGCGCGATGGTCGAAGCCCGTCACCACGGTGGGCTGCCCGTCGACCATGGTCGCGATCGACGGCACGCCCGCGAAGATCGATACTTCGCCGCGGCACCCCTCGAGGGGGCCGAGCCCGTAGAGGCGCGGGCGGCCGGCCAGCGTCCGCAGGTCGACATGGCCGGCAATGTCGCCGCCGAGGACGTCGCGCTGGGCGCCGACCCAGTGGACCCGAGTGCCCGCCGCGGGCACGCTCACCGGGCTATCCCGGCTCCCCGGGAATCGTCGGACGCTCCTGTCGGACGGCCTTCTCGGACGGCCTTCGGCCTGTGGCGGTCTGTTGGCTCACCGGGCCCCGGGCGGGGGCGGCTGGAAGCCGAGGCGCGCGAGCACGGCCCGGCCCTCCGCGCTCGCCAGGAGCTCGATGAAGGCCCGGCCGAGGGCAGGCTGCTTCGAGCTCGCCACCACCGCGACTGGGTAGACGACCGGACGGTACGTCTCCTCGCCGGGGCGGAACGCTTCCGTGACGCGGTCGCGCCGCACCGCGGCGTCGGTGGTGTAGACGAAGCCGGCGTCGACCTCACCCCGGGCCACGTACTCGAGCGCCTGACGGACGTTCTCGGCCAGGACGAGCTTCGGCTGGAGGCGGTCCCAGAGCCCGAGGGCGCGCAGGCTCTCCTCGGCATACTGGCCCACCGGCACCGTCTTCGGGTTCCCGATGACGATGCGACCCACGCGGGCGTCGAGCAGATCCTGGGGCTTGGCCAGATCCACCCGCGAGTCGGTCGGCCTGATGACGGTGAGGACGTTCCGCGCGAAGTTGCGCCGGCTGTCCTTGACGATCAGCCCCTTCTGGTCCAGCTCGTCCATCTGACGCTGAGCGGCCGACACGAACAGGTCCAAGGGCGCGCCGGCCTCGATCTGCTTCTGGAGCTCGCCCGAGGACCCGAAATTGTACCGGAGCTGGACCCCGGGGTGCCGGGTCGCGAACGCGCGCCCCAGCTCCTCCACGGCGTCCTTCATGCTGATGGCGACCGACAGCGTCACCTCCTGGGCGCTCGCCGCGGGGACGACCCCCACGCACAGCGCGAGCATTCCCAGGAGCCCCCCAACCAGGTTTCGCCTCAGCATGCGAACCCCATCGTCTGGCATGATCTCGGTCCGATGTGCCCTATGCACCGCCCATGACCCGACCCGACCGTACCGGCGCCCGCAGGGCTCGTCAAACGGCTCGGCCCGACATACGGGGCGCCCGCCTCAAGACCCGGCTCTGGCTCGAGGTGAACGGCCAGTTCGCCCTCGGGGACGGCGGGCTCCACCTGCTCCTCGGGGTCCGCCGCCTGGGCTCACTGGCGGCGGCGGTGCGGCGCGTCGGCTGGTCGTATCGTCACGCCTGGGGGTATCTCCGGCGGGCGGAGGCGGTCCTCGGTGCCCCTCTCACCGCCACCCGACCCGGGAAGGGCCGGGCGCGCGGCACGGTCCTCACGGAGCTCGGGGATCGGATGGTGGCCCGGCTGCTCACCGCCCGGCGGACCATCGACGGCGCGCTCGGCGCCCCGAGCGGGCCCGCCCCCGACGAGATCGCGGCGCGGGGCGGCGTCAGCCGCCGACCTGGTCTTCCCGCTGGCCGGCGATCGGCACGAACAGGGGCTGCCCGAACTTCTCGACGCCGAAGGTCTTGATGACCGCCTGGACTTCGGGGGAGACCATGAAGTCCGCGAACGCCTTCCCCGCCGCCGCGTTGACCCGGGGCCCGTTGGCCGGATTCACCTCCATCACCGAGTAGATGTTCAGGAGCGCCCGGTCCTTCTCCACCAGCACGGGCAGGTCGACGCGCTTCTGGAAGGCGAGGTAGGTGCCCCGGTCCGTCAGGGCGTAGGCCTTCCGCTCGTTCGCCACCAGCAGGGTTTGCCCCATGCCCTGGCCCGACTCGATGTACCAGCTCCCCTTGGGCTCGATCCCGGCCTGCTTCCAGAGCGCCAGCTCGAGGCTGTGGGTGCCCGACTTGTCGCCCCGCGACACGAACCGCGCCTCGGCGGCGGCGATGCGCTTGAACGCCTCGGCCGCCGGCAACCCCTTGACCCGCGCCGGATCCTCGGCGGGCCCGATCACGATGAAGTCGTTGTACATGACGAGGCGCCGGTTCGACATCTTGCCGTCCTCGACGTACTTCTTCTCCTGAGCGGGCGCGTGGGCAAGGGTGACGTCGGCCTCGCCGCGCGCGGCGAGCGCGAGCGCCTGGCCCGTCCCGACCGATATCGTCTTGACCGAGTAGCCGGTCGTCTTCTCGAACGTCGGCACGAGGACGTCGAGGAGCCCGGAGTCCTGCGTGCTCGTCGTCGTCGAGAGGATGACCGTCCGGGAGGCCGGGGCGGGCGTCTGGGCCGCGAGAGGCCCGGCGGCGACCACGAGTGCGAGGGTCGCGAGGGCGAGTCGACGTCGCGTCATGATTCGGCATCCTCCCGTGGCTTCGGCCGTGGCTTCGGGGACCGAGCCCGGCCGGCCAGACCGCCCAGCTGTCGGCGCGGTGAAACGCTGCCGGGCCAGGAACCCCTGGCCTTCCGGTGACAGTATGAACGATACCAGCCGGAGCGCGCGTTCGGCACGGGCGCCAGCCAGGACGGTGAGGGCGTGGGCGGCCGCGGGGCTCGGCTCGCCGGAGGCTATCCGGCCACTTCGCCGAGCACGCGCCCGCTGCGCGACGAGTCATAGCCGCCGAGGCGCTCGAGCTCCCGCTGGAAGCGCTCCGAGCGGATGGCCTCGATCAGCGCCTGGATCGGGGACCGGAAGAACCGGTCCTTGGGGATCACGAAGTCGAATCGCTCGCGCGCGAGGGGCACGAACCCGAGGCTCAGCGCGCCGGCCACGGCGCGAGTCGCGACCCCGACGTCGGCCTCGCCCCGGAGGACCCGGAGCCCCACTGCCCAGTGGGTCGACACCTCCTCCCGGTAGCCCACGACCCCCGCCTGCTCGACCCCGGCCGCGGCCAGCGCCTCGTCCGTGTACGCCCGCGTCCCCGAGCCGGGCTGGCGATTGACGAAGCGGAGGCCGCGGCGGCCCAGGTCCCCCACGCCCTCGACCTTTCGCGGGTTGCCGGTCCAGACCAGGAGCCCGAGCTCCCGCGAGAAGGCGTTCACCACCACCGCGGGGGACCCCGGCAGGTGGCGGGAGACCTGCGAGAGGTCGGGCTCCCCGGACGCGGGCTCGACGTGACCGCAGGCGGCCACGTCGGCTCGACCCTGGCTCAGGGCCGCCAGACCCCCGAGGCTCCCGATGCTGGCGATGAAGAGCAGGGGGTGTCCGGGCTGGCCACGGACGGCATCCGGAAGTAGCGCGAGGGCCGGGTCATCGCCGCCGGCCAGAACGAGGCCCTTGGCAGGGAGGGCCACGCTCCCGGCCGGCGCCGGGCGGCCGCGTCCCCGTGCGCTGGTCTCGATCCACTCGTCGAGCAGGGGCACCGGGAACAGCCACTTGCCCGTGACTCGGCTCGCCGGAATCGCACCGCGCTGGGCCAGCAGGTACACCGAACGCGGGTTCAGCCGGAGGTAGCGCGCGGCCTCGGCCACGGTCAGCAGACGCGACTCCATCCCAAGAGCCAATCTACATTGAAATCACAATGGATCATACAGAATCATAACCGATCAATAATACTCTCTAGAGTACGAGTCCCAGGATTCCAGCGAGGTGGACGGATTTCCTAGCGGACGGGCGCGAGAACGCGACCGGTCGGGCGAGGAGAGAAGCGCCCTGCCTCCAGCACGGCGCCCCCGTTCACCCAGACCCAGTCGATGCCCGCCGGGTAGCGGTGGGGCGCCTGGTAGGTGGCGAGGTCGTCGACCGTCCGCGGGTCGAAGACGACCACGTCCGCGGCGGCACCGGGCCGGAGGATCCCGCGGTCGGCGAGCCCGAGCCGCGCCGCCGACTGGCCGGTCATCTTGTGGACGGCGCCCTCCCAGCTGAGGACACCGCGCTCCCGGACGTAGGTGCCCAGGACCTTGGGGAAGCACCCGTGCTGCCGGGGGTGGGGCTTCCCCGCGTGCGCCTCCTCGGGGCCCGCGCAGAGCCCGAGGTTGTCGGAGCCGATCGTCACGTGGGGGAACTGGAGGCCCCGGGCGACGTTCGCGTCGAGCATCAGGAAGTGGATCATCGACACCTGCCCCTCGGCCTCGAGGAGGAGGTCGACCAGGGCGTCCTCCGCCGTGACCCGCCCGTCGGCCGCGATCTCGGCCATGGTCCGGCCCTCGACTCCGGGAACCCGGGGACACTCCGCGATCAGGACGTCCGGCCAGGCGATCGGCCCGTTCGGCCCGCTCCAGCCTCCGTCGGCGGCCCGGCCGGCATCGAGGATCCGGCGGCGCGTGGGACCGTCCGCCAGCCGGCCGAGCAGCGCGGCCATGCCCCCCGCCTGGACCCACACGGGGAGCAAGGTCGCGAGCGTCGTCGACCCGGCCGTGTACGGGTACATGTCCGCCGTGACGTCGACGCCCCGCGCTCGCGCGGTCTCGATCGTCCGCAGGGCCTCGCCCATCTTGGGCCAGTTGGCCTTCAGGCACGCCTTCAGGTGAGAGATCTGGACCGGCACGTCGCCCTCGTCGCCGATGCGGATCGCCTCGGCGAGCGCCGCCTCGAGGGTCGGGCCCTCGCCCCGAATGTGCGAGGCGTAGAGGCGGCCGGATCGGCCCCCCACCACCCGCGCCAGCGCGATCAGCTCGTCGGTGGCCGCGTAGACGCTCGGCGCGTAGATGAGCCCCGTCGACAGGCCGAAGGCGCCGGCGTCGAGCGCTTCCCCGAGAAGGGCCGCCAGCTGTCGCCCCTCGTCCACGGTCGGGGGGCGCTGCTCGAGCCCCATGGCGGCGATCCGCAGGGTCCCGTGGCCGACGAAGGGCACGACGTTCGCCGTGAGCCCGGCCTGCCGCAGCCGGTCGAGCCAGGAGCCGAAGCTGGTCCACCCCCAGTCGAGGTCCGGGGAGAGGAACGCGGCCCACTCCCGCAGCAGCCCTCCGCCCAGCGCCGCCGGGGCCGGGGAGAAGCCGCACATGCCCGTCACCTCGGTCGTGACCCCCTGGCGGACCTTGGCCTCCGCCGAGGGGTGGGCGAGGAGGGCGAAGTCGGAGTGGGCGTGCATGTCGATGAAGCCGGGCGCGACCATGCACCCCGCCGCCTCCACGACCCGGGCCGCGTCGCCCGGGAGAGCCGGCGCCACCGCCGCGACGCGATCGCCGCGGAGTCCGACATCCGCCTGCCGGCCCGGGCCGCCCGTTCCGTCGAGGACGGTCCCGCCGCGGATCAGCCAGTCGAACGCCATGGGGAGGGTCTCAGCGCGGCCGGCGGCGCCGGGCGGCCGGCAAGCCGGCCGGGACGGTCAGGGCTTGGCCTCTTCGATCTTCACGCTCCGCATCTTGTCGCCCGGCTGGATGCGGTCGACCACCTCCATCCCCGCCGTCACCTGGCCGAAGACGGTGTAGTTGTTGTCCAGGTGCGGCGCGGGGGCGAAGCAGATGTAGAACTGGCTCCCCGCCGAGTCCGGGGACTGGGAGCGGGCCATGGCCACGGTCCCGCGCACGTGCTTCCGCTTGTTGAACTCGGCCTTGAGCTGATAGCCCGGGCCGCCGGTGCCGTCGCCCTTCGGGTCCCCGCCCTGCGCGACGAAACCCGGGACGACCCGGTGGAACTTGAGCCCGTCGTAGAAGCCCTTCTTCGTGAGCGTGATGAAGCTCTCCACCGTTTTCGGGGCGTCCTCCGAGTAGAGCTCGATCCGGATCTCCCCGCCTTTTTCCATGGTGATCACCGCCGTCGGATGCATCCGCTGTTGCCCCTCCACGCCGCCCGGGATGACCGGGAGCGCCGTCACGAGCCCCGTGAGCACGATCCATCGCCACGCCCGCATGCTGTGCGCCTCCTCCGCGTCGAAGCGCCGGTCATTCTACCCCAGGCGTCCGGGCGCCACCACGGCCCCGACCGCGTGCCGGGCCCGCGCCGGCGACGCCGGGCGACGGCGGCACCCGTGTAGCCATCTGCTACACTGAAGGCACATGCAGATCCGGCCGGACCTCCGCAATGTCGCCATCATCGCCCACGTCGACCACGGCAAGACGACGCTGGTCGACGCCATGCTCTGGCAGGGCGGCATCTTCCGCGCCAACGAGTCGGTGCCCGAGCGGATCATGGACTCGATCGACCTCGAGCGCGAGAAGGGCATCACGATCATGGCGAAGAACACCGCGATCACCTATCGCGGCGTCAAGATCAACATCGTCGACACCCCGGGGCACGCGGACTTCGGGGGCGAGGTCGAGCGGACGCTGACCCTGGTCGACGGTGTCCTCCTCCTGGTCGACGCCGCCGAGGGGCCGCTCCCCCAGACCCGGTTCGTCCTCAAGAAGGCGCTGGAGGCGGGGCTCACGCCGGTGGTGGTCATCAACAAGATCGACCGCGCGGACGCCCGCCCGGCCCAGGTCCTCGACGAGGTCTACGATCTCTTCATCGACCTCGACGCCGAAGAGGGCCAGCTCGACTTCCCCGTCCTCTACACGGACGCCCGGCGGGGCACCGCCAGCCGGCGCCTCGACGAGCCCGGCCGGACCCTCGAGCCCCTGTTCGAGACCCTGCTGACCGCCGTCCCGCCGCCTCGCCACGACCCCGCCATGGGGCTCCAGCTCCGGGCGGCGAGCCTCGACTGGGACGACTACGTGGGGCGGCTCATCATCGGCCGCGTCACGAACGGCGTAGTCCGCGCCACCGACCGCGTCGCCGTCGTCCGGCGCTCGGGCGCGGTGGAGCCCGCGAAGGTCACGGTGCTCTACGTGTACGAGGGCCTCCGGCGGGTCGAGGTGCCCGAGGCCGGGCCGGGCGAGCTGGTGGCGGTCGCCGGCATCGAGGCGATGGAGATCGGCGAGACGCTGGCCGACCTCGAGCGACCCGTCGCCCTGCCGCCGATCCGGATCGACGAGCCCACGGTCGCCATGCTGTTCTCGGCGAACGTCTCCCCGTTCGCCGGCCGCGAGGGCAAGTTCGTCACGTCGCGCCACCTCCGCGAGCGCCTGTTCAAGGAGGCGCGCACCAACGTGGCGATCCGGATCGAGGAGACGGACGCGCCGGACACCTTCCGCGTCTCGGGCCGGGGCGAGCTCCAGCTCGCCATCCTGATCGAGATGATGCGCCGCGAGGGGTACGAGGTCGAGGTGGGCCAGCCCGAGGTCATCACGCGCACGGAGGACGGGCAGCGGCTCGAGCCGATGGAGCACCTGGTCGTCGACTGCCCCGAAGAGTACATCGGGGTGGTCACGCAGGAGGTCGGGACGCGCCGCGGCCAGATGGTCAAGATGACGAACCACGGCACGGGCCGGGTGCGCATCGAGTACCGGATCCCGGCCCGGGGCCTCATCGGCTACCGCTCCGAGTTCCTCACCGACACGCGCGGCACCGGGCTCCTCAACCACCTGTTCGACGGCTGGGAGCCCTGGCACGGCGACATCCCGCGCCGGACGACCGGCGCCCTCGTGTCGGATCGCGAGGGGCGGGCGACCGGCTACGCCATCGACCACCTCCAGGCGCGCGGGACCTTCTTCGTCCGCCCCGGCGACCCCGTCTACGAGGGCCAGGTCGTCGGCGAGCACGTCCGGGAGAACGACCTCGACGTGAACGTGACGAAGGAGAAGAAGTTGACGAACATGCGGGCGTCCACCTCCGACGAGGGCATCCGCCTGTCGCCGCCGCGCCTCATGAGCCTCGAGCAGTGTCTCGAGTGGATCCGGGACGACGAGCTCCTCGAGGTGACCCCGACCTCGCTCCGCCTGCGGAAGCGTGCGCTGGTTGGTCGGCGCCGCTTCTAGGCGGGCGCGTCAGCTCCTCCGGGTCTTCGGCCTCGTCCTCGGCCTTTCTCCCGGCCTCGCCCCCGTTCTCGCCTTCGCGCAAGCCGATCCCGAAGCCCGCTCCTACCTCGAAGTCGGCACCGAGGTGCCGCTCAAGGGCAACGCGCCCATCAACGGGTACGCCTTCTTCCTCTGGAACCGGCCTCACTTCCCGGAGCCGGATCAGTACCTTCGCGTGGTCGTGGCGCCGACGTACATCCTCACGGAGCTCGTCCAGGATCACTGGCCCTTCGGGCGGCACGCGGTCAGCGCGGGCCTGAACGGCGGGGGCATCCGGTTCGGCCACGAGGAGTACCGGAACGGGAGCTACAAGGACGCCGAGTCCTTCTGGGGCCACGGCGCCGAGCTGCCGCTCTCCTACTACGCGGGCACGAAGCTCTTCGACAAGCTCCCGCTCCAGGGCCAGATCCGCGCCACGCCCGCGTTCATCGTCTACCAGGATTCGTTCGGTACGGCCGAGCGCTTCGAGCTCCCCCCGGACACCGGGCTCCTCACCGGTCGTGTGGGGCTTCGCCTGGGCGGCGTCCCGCCCGAGCTCCTGCCGCAGCTCGCCCTCGAGGCCTCCGCCTGGTACGAGGCGGTCTACCGGACGAATACCGGCACCTTCGGGCTCCCCGAGCGCCCGGAGCCGCTGGAATCGCTGACCCAGCGCGCCTGGGGCCGCCTGGCGGCGGTTCTCAAGCCCACCGAGGGCCACACGGTCGACGTTCTCCTCACGGCCGGCTTCACCCTCGACACCGATCTCCTGTCGAGCTTCCGCATGGGCAGCGCGCTCCCGTTCCGGAGCGAGTTCCCGCTCATCCTGCACGGGTACTTCGTGGAGGAGGTGTTCGCCAAGCGATTCTGGCTGCTGAACCTGTCGTATCGGTTCCCGGCCTGGCCGGGCTCGCGGAACGTGCATCTCCGGATCAGCGGGGACATCGCGGGCGTCGAGTACGTAGACCGGCACCGGCTGCCCAGGGAGCACCTCCGCGGGGTCGGGGGGGACATGTCGATCGCGATCACGCCGCGGGTCACGGTGGTCGCCGGGTACGGCTACGGCTTCGACGCGCCCCGAAACGACGGCTTCGGGGGGCATGAGGCCCACGCCCTGATCGAGCTGAAGTACTAGGGCGCGGGGTCCGGGCTCCCGGCTCCGCTATCCGCCGAACGTCCTGAGGATCCCCCTAGGCGCCGGGCGGGGCCGCGGGCGCGCCCGGCGCGCTGCCCGGCCGGCGGCCGCGACGCCGGCGGGGCCGGCCCGGCGCGCCGGCAGGGCCCGGCCCGGCCGGCCGGGGCCGGTCCACCGGGGGCCGCGGGCCCTCGCGCCGGGGCCCCTCGGACGGGCGCCCCGGGACCCGGCGGCCCGGGCCCGGGGCGTCACTGTGCGCGCCCCGGCCAAAGCGCCCGCCCCGGCGCGCCTCGCGGGCCTCGGCCGACCGGCGGCGCTCCTCGGCCGTCGGTTTCACCTCCGGCAGGAACAGGGTGTCATCCGCCCACTCGACGCGGATGCGCTGGCCGATGAAGCGCTCGACGCCCTCCAGCGAGAACGCGCTCGCCTCGTCGACCAGGCTGACCGCCTTGCCGAACGCGCCAGCCCGGGCCGTGCGGCCGATCCGGTGGACGTAGTCCTCGGGGTCCTGCGGCAGGTCCCAGTTGTAGACGTGGCTGACGTCGGGGATGTGGAGCCCCCGGGACGCCACGTCCGTCGCCACGAGGATCGGCACGCTCCCGTCCTTGAACCCCTCGAGGGTCTTGAGGCGCTTCCGCTGATCCACGTCCCCGCTGAGAGCCCGCGCCGCGTGGCCGTTCCGCTCGAGCCGCTCGACCAGCCGGTGCACCTCGTCACGGGTGTTGGCGAAGATGAGGGTGCGCCCGCCGGGCTCCGCGCCGAGGAGCCCCAGCAAGAGGCCGAACTTCTCGTGGCGCCCCGCGTGGTAGAGAAGCTGCTCCACGCGCTCCACGGTCACCTGCTCCGGCGAGACCGTGATCTGCGCGGGGTTGTTCATGAACTCGTAGGTCAGCTCGAGCACCCGGAACGAGAGCGTGGCCGAGAACAGGAACGACTGGCGGGCCTCGGGCGGGGGCAGGCGGCGGAGGATCCACCGGATGTCGGCGATGAACCCCATGTCGAACATCCGGTCCGCCTCGTCGAGCACGAGCACTTCCACGCGGGCTGGCGACCAGGCGCGCTGCTTCAGGTAGTCGATCAGGCGCCCGGGGGTGCCGACCAGGAGGTCGATCGGCCCCTGGAGCGAGTCGCGCTGCTTGAGGTAGTCGACGCCGCCGAAGACGAGGGCCGTGCGGAGCCCCGTGAACCGCCCGAGCAGCCGCGCGTCCGCGTCGATCTGCACGACCAGCTCGCGCGTGGGCGCGACGATGAGGGCGCGCGGCGCGCCGTCGCGGGGGCTGGACGGGTGCCGGAGGAGCCGCGTGAACGTCGAGATCAGGAACGCCGCGGTCTTGCCGGTGCCCGTCTGGGCCTGCCCCGCCACGTCCTTGCCGCGGAGGGCCACCGGGAGCGCCGCTTCCTGGATGGGGGTGGCCACCGTGAAGCCCGCGGCCTGAATCCCCTCGTGGACCTCGGGCGGCAGGTCGAGCTCGGCGAATCGCATCGGCGTCAGGCGGCCGCCACCTTCCGCCGGCCGAACATCCGGGCCGCCAGGATGCCCGTCTCGTAGAGCAGGATGAGCGGGCCGGCCATCAGGATCTGGTTGAAGGCGTCGGGGGTCGGCGTCAGGATGGCGGCGGCCACGAAGCAGAGCAGGAACGCGTACTTCCGGTTCTTGGCCAGGAACTCGGGGGTGACCAGGCCGAGCCGGCTCCCCAGCGTGATCGCGAGCGGCAGCTCGAAGATCAGGCCGAAGGCGAGGGTGAACTTGAGGATGAAATCGACGTAGCGGTTCACCGAGAGCGTGGGCACCAGGTTCTCGGTCTTGTAGCTCACCAGGAACTTCACGGCGAGCGGCACGACCACGGTCAGGGCAAAGGTCGCGCCCACGAAGAAGCACAGGGTGGACAGGATCACGAACGGGATCGCGAACCGCCGCTCGTGCGGCAGGAGTCCCGGGGCGATGAACGCCCAGACCTGGTAGAGGATCACGGGCAGCACGAGGAAGCCGCCCGTGATCAGCGCGACCTTCATGTTGACCCAGAACGGCTCGGTCGGCTCCATGAACGCGAGCTTGATCGGCGCGATGGGCCGCGCCAGCCAGGTGATGATCCGCTCCGAGAACATGAACGCCGGCACGAAGCCGACGAGCAGCGCGACCAGGCTCACGATGATCCGCTGCCGCAGCTCGCCCAGATGCGCCAGGAAGGGCATGCGCCCCTCCTGGGCGTCCTCGGGGGCGGCGCCGGGCGGCAGCGCCTTCTTGAAGAACATCACGCGCTCGAGCCCGCCGGCGACGCCGGCGCGCGCGGGTTCAGCACGAGCGTGACCTCGCCCCGCACGGCCGTGCCGGCGAGGGCCGCCCGGAGCGTGCCCGCCGTGCCCCGCCGGAACTCCTCGAACCGCTTCGTCACCTCGCGCGCGAGGACGACCTCGGCGTCCCCGAAGACCGCCTCGATCGCCTCCAGCGTGGCCAGCACGCGATGCGGGCTCTCGTAGAGCACCACCGGACGGCCGAGCGCGTGGAGGGCCTCGAGCCGCGCGCGCCGGCGGCCGGGCTTCGGCGGCAGGAAACCCTCGAACACGAACCGGTCGGCGGGGACGCCCGCCGCCGACAGGGCGGCGACCAGGGCGGAGGGGCCAGGGATCGGCACCACCGGGATCCCCGCGTCGCGACACAGCCGCACCAGCCGGAACCCGGGGTCGGACACGCCCGGGGTCCCGGCGTCCGTCACGAGCGCCACGCGCGCCCCGCCCTGGAGCCGCCCGAGCAGCTCGGGCCCCCGGCGGCCCTCGTTGTGCGCGAAGTACGAGACCACCGGCACGCGGATGTCGTAGGCCTGGAGGAGCGTCCGCGTCCGGCGCGTGTCCTCGGCCGCGACCAGGTCGACCCCGCGCAGGACCCGGAGCGCCCGCAGGGTGATGTCCTCGAGGTTGCCGATCGGCGTGGCGACGACGAAGAGGGTGCCGGCGGGCAGCGCCGCCGGCGTGGCCGGGGCGAGACCCTCGTCGCCCGGGGCGGACCGGGGGCCGGCCGGGACGGCCACCGCCGCGGCGGGACCGATCAGGCGCTCTCCGCCTTCCGCTCGGTGACGAGGATCGGGCGTTCGGTGCCGAGGATGGCGTCGCGCGTGATGACGCATTCGATGAGGCTCGGGATCGACGGGAGATCGTACATCACGTCGAGCATGACGTCCTCGAGGATCGCCCGGAGCCCCCGGGCGCCCGTCCCCCGCTTGAGGGCCTCCCGCGCGATGGCCACCGTCGCCTCGTCGGTGATCTTCAGCCGCACCTTCTCCAGCTCGAAGTACTTCTGGTACTGCTTGACGATCGCGTTCTTGGGCTCGGTGAGGATGCGCACCAGCGCCGCCTCGTCGAGGTCGTGGAGCGTCGCCACCACCGGGAGCCGCCCCACGAACTCCGGGATCAGCCCGAACTTGAGGAGGTCCTCCGGCTGGACCTGGGCGAGCACGTCACCCAGCAAGCGGTCCGCCTTGGCCCGGATCTCGGCGCCGAAGCCCATCCCGGACTTCCCGACGCGGCCCTCGATGATCTTGTCGAGTCCGACGAACGCCCCCCCGCAGATGAACAGGATGTTCGTGGTGTCGACCTGGATGAACTCCTGGTGGGGGTGCTTCCGCCCGCCCTGGGGCGGCACGTTCGCGACCGTGCCCTCGAGGATCTTGAGGAGCGCCTGCTGCACGCCCTCCCCCGACACGTCGCGCGTGATCGACGGATTCTCCGACTTCCGGGCGATCTTGTCGATCTCGTCGATGTAGACGATGCCCCGCTCGGCGCGCTCCACGTCGTAGTCCGCGGCCTGGAGGAGCCGCAGGATGATGTTCTCGACGTCCTCGCCGACGTAGCCCGCCTCGGTGAGGCTCGTGGCGTCGGCGATCGTGAACGGGACGTGCAGGATCTTGGCGAGGGTCTGGGCGAGGAGCGTCTTGCCGGAGCCGGTCGGCCCGATCAGCACGATGTTGGACTTCTGGAGCTCCACGTCCCCGCCGCCGGCGCCGACCTCGATCCGCTTGTAGTGGTTGTGGACCGCGACCGCCAGCACCTTCTTGGCGCGCTCCTGGTTCACGACGTACTGGTCCAGGATCGCCTTGATCTCGGCCGGCTTCGGCAGGCTCCGGATCTCGCGGCTGCGCTCTTCCTCCCACTCCTCGGCGATGATGTCGTTGCAGAGCTCGACGCACTCGTCGCAGATGTACACGGTCGGCCCGGCGATGAGCTTGCGCACGTCGTTCTGGCTCTTGCCGCAGAACGAGCACTTCAGGACCCCGCCGTTCGTCTCCCGTGTTCGCGCCATTCGCTCCCCCCGCGGGCCCGCCCTAGCTCCGCCGCCCGTCGCCCGCCGCCGCCGCGCGGAGGACCGGGGTGTGGGAGACGATCACCTGGTCCACGATCCCGTACTCCTTCGCCTGCTCGGCGGTCATGAAGAAGTCGCGGTCGGTGTCCTTCGAGATCCGCTCCACCAGCTGGCCGGTGTGCGTCACCAGGATCTTGTTCAGCTCGTCCCGGATGCGCAGGATCTCTCGCGCCTGGATGTCGATGTCGGTCGCCTGGCCCTGCACCCCCGCCAGCGGCTGGTGGATCATGATCCGCGAGTGGGGCAGGGCGAACCGCTTGCCCTTCGCCCCCGCGCAGAGGAGCAGCGCGCCCATCGACGCCGCCTGGCCCATGCAGATCGTCGAGACGGCGGGCTTCACGTACTGCATGGTGTCGTAGATCGCCATCCCCGCCGTCACCGAGCCGCCCGGGCTGTTGACGTAGAGGTAGACGTCCTTGTCCGGGTCCTCGGCTTCCAGGAAGAGCAACTGCGCGATGACCAGGTTCGCCATGTCGTCTTCGATGTAGCTCGGCAGGAAGATGATGCGCTCCTTGAGGAGCCGCGAGAAGATATCGTACGCGCGCTCTCCGCGCGGGGTCTGCTCCACAACCATTGGAATGAGTGCCACGCTGCCTCCTACCCTAGCCCGACGCGCGCGTCAGGCCCATTATTCCGTCGGTTCGGCCGGTTCGATGTGCGCGTGCTCGACGAGGAGGGCCAGGGTCCTGGCCTCCCGGAGCGCCAGGCGCAGCCCGTCCAACTCGTCGCCCCGCTCGAGCAAGCTCCGGACCGCCTGGGGGGCGCGCCCGGACTCCTTCGCCAGGCGCGCGACTTCCGCATCCACGTCCGCGTCGCCGATGGCGATCTCTTCCTTCGCCGCGATGGCCTCCAGGAGGAGCGCCCGGCGCACGACCCGCTCGGCGTCCGGTCTGAGCTCGGACGCCAGTTTCCCGTAGTCCCAGCGCATGGCGTCCGGGTCCACGCCCTGCCGCCGCAGGCTCTCGCGACCGTGTTCGATCCGGTGCATCACCTCGCGCCCGACGAGGCTCTCCGGGACGACGACGGTGTGCCGGGCGAGCACGGCGTCGACGACCGCTTCCTCGAGCGCGTGCCGGTCCTGGCGCTCCCGCTCGGCGGTGAGCCGGGTCCGGACCGTCTCGCGGAGCTCGGCCAAGGTGTCGTGTACCCCCAGCCCGCGGGCGAGCTCGTCGTCGATCGGGGGGACCTCCTTCTCCTTCACCTCGACCACCCGCAGGGCGAGCTGGCCCGTCCGCCCCCGGAGCTCCTCTCGCGAGTGCCCCTCGGGGAAGCGCACCTGCACCTGCCGTTCGGCCCCGGCCTCGAGCCCGATCACCGCCTCGTCCATCTCGGGGAGCACCCGGCCGGCGCCGACCTCGAAGGCGTAGCCCGGCTCGGTGCGCGGCTCGCCGCCCTCGGGGGTGAGCTCGTAGTCGACGACCACGAAGTCGCCGACGCGGGCCGGGCGGGCCGCGGTCACGAGCGTCGCCCGCTGCTCGGCGAGATTGACGAGCGTCGTCTCGACGTCGGCATCCGCGATCGGCCGGGACGTGTGCTTGGCCGTGACCCCCCGGTACTCGCCGAGCGCGATCGCCGGCTTGATCTCGACGACGGCGGTGAAGCGGAGCGGCCGCCCCTCCTCGAGCTCGAGCTCCCGGAAGTCGGGATCCTCGACCGGCCGGAGGCGCGCCTCGTCCACCGCGCGCCGGTAGACCGCCGGGATCAGCGCCTCCGCGACCGCCTGGCGCACCTCGTCGGCGAAGCGGGAGCGCACGAGCGTCATCGGTACCTTGCCGCGGCGGAACCCCGGCAACCGGGCGTCCCGCTGGACGCGGCCGCACGCCGCCGTCCAGGCTGCCCGCACTTCTTCCTCCGGGGCCTCGACGACCAGCTGCCGCTTACACGGATCGAGCTCTTGAACCTCGACCTTCATTCAGATGGACCGTGCCGTTGTCCTGCGAGAGGTGTGGTGCGAGAGGGGGGAGTTGAACCCCCAAGGGATTTCGCCCACTGGATCCTAAGTCCAGCGCGTCTGCCAGTTCCGCCACTCTCGCGCGTCCGGGACTGTCGCGGCGGCGAACCTCCCTGCCTCGCGTAGCATTCTGTCTCGACCCCGACGAGTATACCGGACGGAGAAACCCCCGGCAAGAAACCGCGTCTCACGCGCGACATTCCCGTCGGCGTGGACACCGCCGCCGGGTCGTCGCGCCGAACGCGCAGCGCCCCACGGCGCGGGCGCCGCCCGGTCTTCGGCCCGCGGTCACTCCGCCGACGAGTAGAGCCGGATCGACACCCGTCGGTTCTGGTCACGCCCCTGACGGGTCTTGTTGTCCGCCATGGGACGGATGTCGCCCAGGCCGATGTTGTGGATCCGGGGCAGGTCGACCCCTTTTTCCACGAGGAACCGGCGGACCGCCTCCGCCCGGCGCTGGCTGAGTCCGATGTTGTAGGCGCTGGCACCGATGTTGTCCGTGAAGCCCTCGAGCTCCACCGTCAGCTCCGGCTGGTCCTGCAGCTGCTTGACGAGCGTGAGCAGCTTCGTCTGCGCCCCGTCGTCCAGCTCCCACTTGTCGAACGCGAAGTGCACGAGCTGCGTGTCGGTGAGCGTGCGCTTGTTGCGGTTCGTCCAGAGCTTGGTCAGACGCTGGTCCGTGTCGGTCGCCTTGGCGTGCGCCTCCTTGGCGGTGGCGCCGGCCGCGTCGGCCCGGCTGGCGGCCTCGGTGGCCTTGGTGTTCGCCTCGGTGGCCTTGGTCGCCGCCTGCCCGGCGAGCGCCGTCGCCTCGGTGGCCTTTCGGTCGGCCTCGGCGGTCGCGGTGCGCGTCTCGGCGAGGCCTCGCTGGAGCTGCTCGCTCCGCGTCTTCTCCTCCCCGAGCGCTGTCTCGACCCGTCCGACGTCGGCGCCGACCTTCTGCTGACTCTTGGCCACCTCTTCCTGGACGAACTTCTTCGTGGCGCACCCCGTCACGAGCAGAGCGCTGCCCAGGAGTCCTCCGATCACCAACCGCCCCACCATGGCTGCGCCCCCTTCTCTCCGGAGTGTGTCCGACGGCGCCGCACCCGCGGCACCCTGGCGCCCAAGTGTACAAGGGGCGAGCCCTTCGGCGAAGCCCTCCTCCGGAGGCCCAGCCGGCCGGAGGCCGCTCGGGCGCCGGGAGGGGTCCGGGGGCTCGCCGACCGCGGCACCACTCCCCCGCACGGTGCCGCTCGAGGTCACGCCCTGACGGGGAGCGGGGGCGCTTACCGCGCGCTCGGCCCGCCGCCGGACCGGCAGCCGTGACAGAGGCGCTGGGCCTTGGAGTCGCTCCGGAAGGGGCGATCACACCCCAGGCAGGAGAGCTGGCGGCTACCGGCCGGCCAATCGTTGACGGACGCCGGCATCTCCCGACAGCCCAGATGCTCGACCCCGCCGGTGACGAGCGCCTGGCCGCACATTCGGCACCGGGAGGCCTGGCCGATCAAGCGGTGTCCCGCCAGCCGCGACGCGCGACCCCGACCGCGGACATCACGCGCTCAGAGACTCCGCTTCCGCGCGCGCAACCCACGGCGGCTGCCCTTGCGCTTGAACGGCCGCCCGCCGCCCGGCCGATCGTTGCGCGGGCCCGAACGGTCTGTGTTCATCGGTCGCGGGGGTCGCGGGCCATCCTGCCGAGGCGGGCGATCCTCCGCCGCGTTGACGGTGAGCTTCCTCCCCGCCACCTCGTGGTCGTGGAAGAGGCGGATCGCCTCGGCTGCCTCGGCCTCGGTGGCGAACTGGACGAAAGCGAACCCCCGCGGGCGTCTGGTCTCCCGATCGGTGGGGAGGTAGACCTCGACGATGGCGCCGGCCGGGGACAAGAGCTGCGCCAGGGTGTCCGCCGTGGTCTCGAGGTGCAGATTCCCGACGAAGATGCGTGCTGGAATGGCTGATCTCCTCTCGACCGATCCGCGGCGGGCCGCGCCGCTCGTCAGGCTCCGAACCCCTCAGTACCCCTCGCGCCGTGCCGCGCGGGCCTCAACGGCGGCCTTGATCTCCTCCGCGAACATGCCCAGGTGGAGCGGACACGGCGGCTCGTTCGCCTCGACGTACTGACACTCCGCCTGGTTGCACTGGACGAAGTAGCTGGTCGCCGGCCGGAGGCCGCTCGGGCGCGTCAGGCGGATGAGGACGGGCTCCGACACCACGGAACACCAGAATTCGCGCGGCCGGGTCGCGCGCATGGGCCGCCCCCTTACGGTCGACCCGCGCGCGACACCGTCGCGCGGGCGGCCCGGAGCAAGCCTACCAACGGGCCGGGCGCCGCGATCCGCCGCCGTCGCCCGGCGTCTTGGCGACGCTGACCAGCAGCTTTCGCCCTTCGAACATCTGGTCGTTGAGCTTCGCGATCGCATCCTGCGCCTCGGCCGCCGTCGACATCTCGACGAAGCCAAAGCCGCGCGACTGCCCCGAGAAGCGATCGGTGATCACGGTCGCCGACTCGACGGTGCCGCACTGCGTAAAGTACTCGCGCAGGCTATCGGACGTCGTGGAGTAGGACAGGCCACCGACATAGAGCTTGGACGCCATGGGGCGCCTCCTTCGAGACCCCGTTTCCAGGGTCAACCGCTTCCGCAGCCACGATTCGCGCCCCGAACACGCGGAAGCGCTGTCGGCGGCGAGGCTGGACTCGACTCGTACCCGAATCCGGCAGGAAAGCCATTCCGAGCATAGCACGCATAGGCGCGTCCGTGCTCCGGCGATTCGAGCGCTCCGGACCGTCCCGGATCGAGGGGTTCCGCCCCCCTCGCCCCGGGGCCGCCGGTCCGTTCCGGCCTGCGGATGAGCCTTCCCGGCGGGGTGGGGGAACGACGACTATCGGTAGCGCGCGGCCAGAGACGCGGGAGCGGCCCCGAAGGCCGCTCCCGCCCTGCGCGTCGATGGTGAGCCGTGAAGGGATCGACCCTTCACCCGCGCTCACTGTGCGGCGAAGCAGTACAAGAGGCCAGCGCCGCCCGTGCTCACGAGGTTCTGCTGGCTGCAGCCGTTGCTCAGGTGCACCGCGTTCCACGAGGAGTTGGGGCCGCCCAGTCGGTCGTGATGGCCGACCATGGCGCTGCCCGCGGCGTTGCTCGTCCAGTTCCCGCACGTGGTCACGTCGGGTCTGCCGATGAGCGACCGCCCGTGCGAATCCGAACCCGTCAGGATGTCGTGCACGTTGGGCGTGTCGCCCGATCCGAGGACGACTTCGCCCTTCTCGTTGAGGGCAATGGGCTTTCTGATGTTGTTGCGATCGCGCTGCGAGTCGCCGTGCAATTCGTCGACGTTGGCCGCGATGATCACGTTCTTCGCGTTGTACCAGGGCCCGGGGCCGATCCGGTCGCGCGCGTTGACCGGCAAGGTTCCCGTCGCGGGCACGGCGGTTTGGCTGAGATACGCGCGCCACGTGCGATTGCCCGCGCCGACGGCCTGCGCCAGCGCCTGGCAATGCCGGTCGGCGCCCGCCAGACCGCCCAGGTTTGCCCCATCGCCGAGGCCGACGCTGGTGACGAAGAAGCCCAGGGGCTGCGTCGGCAGCGGCGGCGGCGCGGGGGGGGTCTGCTGCGCCTCGGCACCTCCCGCCACGGTGAGTGTCACTGCGGCGATCAGGAGGATCGCGGCGGATCCACGACGCGCAATCGGCATCATCGTTCCCTCCTTACGGTGCTCGCGGTGATGGGCACGGACCAGGCTCCATACGAAAACGCCGTCGAGCTTACAATAGTTCCGGCCACGGCACCGGGCCGGGGCTCGCGCCGCCTCTTCGCATCGAGCGCGATCCCGATGGGGATCAGGATCCAAGCAGCTGCAACTGCCGGATCGACGGCCTGAGGATCTCGGCGCGCGTCGGTCCCGCTCGGGGCGCGGCGCGCTGGGATCTTCGGAGATGCCCGATCAGCGTGACGGATCGCGGCCCGCCCGCTGCGCCTTCCAGGCCTCGTATTCGGGCCGCGCGGCGTCGGACAGCGGGTAGTAGCGACGGAGATCACCGCCCCGCGCCAGCATCTCGCGCGAGAAGTCCTCCCACTCGTGGTCCTTCCTGGCCTTGGCGACGCACGCCTCGGCGAGTCCGGCGGGCACGACCACCGCGCCGTCGTCGTCGGCGACCACGATGTCGCCGGGCATCACGGTGACGCCACCGCAGGCGATCGGGCCGTTGACGGCGAACGGCATGAGGTCGATCTGGGTGTGGAAGTTGGGGGTCACGCCGCGGATCCACAGCGGCACGTCGAGCTTGGCGATGTTCGGCCAGTCGCGCAGGCAGCCATCGATGACCATGCCGGCGCCGCCCTGTCCCTTGAAGTAGGTCATCATCATCTCGCCGAACACCCCGCTCCGCATGTCGGCGCGGGCGTCGACGACCACCATGTCGCCGCGCTCGACGTGGTAGAGCACGTGGCGGTGGAGCTGCTTCTCGACGTCCTTGTACTCGCCCTCCCCGTAGAGGTCCTCGCGCTTGGGCATGAACTGGAGCGTGAGCGCCGGCCCCGCGACCGCACGGCCCTTCGTCCACGCGACGGGGCCGGTGATGGCCGCGCCGCGGATGCCCATGTGGGCGAGCGTCGCGCTCGCGGTGGCAGCGCCGATCGCGCGGATCGCGTCGATCAGATCGCGCCGCGGGCGCACGATCTTCGGCGTGTCGGTCATCCGTCGTTCTCCCGTTCCGGCCCGGGGCCGGCGCTCATGGTGGGTCGCCGAGGAGGCGCGAGACCGGCATGAGGCGCGCGGGCCACGTTCTAGGACGCCAGCGCGCGTCCGGTCGCGGCGTCGAACAGGTGCATCTTCTCCTGATCGAACGCGAGCCAGATTGGCTGGTTCGGCTCGAGCCGGGCGTGCGGCGGGATGCTCACGACGACGGTGTCCGCCCCGAGCCGGACGTGCACGTAGGTCACGTCTCCGGTCGGCTCGACGGTGTACACCTGGCCGGCGATGGCGTCGGCGGCCGTGTCCGCCGACAGCCGGAGCGTGCTGTGGCGCGCCCCCATCACCACTTCGGGCGAGGACGCGGCGAGGGCGCGGCGCGCGTTTCGGGGGGAAAGCGCGACCCGCCAGCCGTCCGTCCCCAGGAGCGCAGCGCCGGTCGCGTCGCCGGCGACGCGCGCCTTCAGGAGGTTCATGGCCGGGCTGCCCACGAAGCCGGCGACGAAGAGGTTGACCGGATGGTCGAACACGCGCTCGGGCCGATCGTACTGCTGCAGCACCCCGCCGTCCATGACTGCCATCCGGTCCGCCATGGTCACGGCCTCGAGCTGATCGTGCGTCACGTAGATCACGGTCGCGCGGAGGTCCTGGTGGAATCGCTTGAGCTCGGCGCGCATCTGCACCCGAAGCTTGGCGTCGAGGTTGGAGAGCGGCTCGTCCATCAGGAAGACCTTCGGGTCCCGGACCAGCGCCCGGCCCAGGGCGACGCGCTGCTGCTGGCCGCCGGAGAGCTCCCGTGGGCGACGCTCGAGCAGGTGCCCGATGTCGAGCACCCTCGCCGCCTCGCGGACCCGGCGGTCGAGCTCGGCCTTCGGCGTCTTGCGCATCCTCAGCGGGAACGCGAGGTTCTTGTAGACCGTCTTGTTCGGGTAGAGCGCATAGTTCTGGAACACCATCGCCACGTCGCGGTCCTTCGGGTCCAGGTCGTTGACCAGGCGGTCGCCGATGCGGATCTCGCCCGCGGTCAGCTCGATCAGCCCCGCCACGAGGTTGAGCGTGGTCGTCTTGCCGCACCCCGACGGCCCGACGAGCGCCACGAACTCGCCGTCCGCGACGGTCAGCGACACGCGATCGACGGCCGGGTGCCGGCCGTAGGTCTTGACCACCTCGGTGAGCCTCACCTCGGCCATCGCGCGCCCCGCCGGATTCGCCCCGCCCGGCTCACGACTTGACCGCGCCCTCGGTCAGCGCCTTGACGAACCACTTCTGGAGCACCAGGAAGAGCACGACCACCGGGACGCTCATGATGAACGACGCCGCCATCAGCCCCGGCCAGTTACTGGCGAACTCGGTGAAGAAGCGCTGGAGCCCGACCGGCAGAGTGAGCCGGCTCTTGTCGTTGAGAAAGGTGAGCGCGTAGACGTACTCGTTCCACGCCGTGATGAAGGAGTAGATCGCGGTCGCGATGATCCCCGGCGCGGACAGCGGCATGACCACCAGCACGAACGCCTTGAATCGCGACGCGCCGTCGATGCGCGCCGCCTGCTCGAGCTGGATGGGGATGTTGTCGTAGAAGCCTTTCAGCAGCCAGATCGACAGCGGCAGCCCGAAGGTGAGGTAGGTCAGGATCAGCGAGGCGTGGGTGTTCACCAGCCCCATCCAGCGCATCATGATGAAGAGCGGCATGAGGAACACGACCGCCGGGAACATGTTGCGGACCAGCACCGCGTAGAAGAGCAGGTTGCGGCCGGGGAAGCGGAAGCGCGAGAAGGCGTAGGCCGCCGGGACGCCGACCAGCACGCCGAGCACGGTGGTCGCGGTCGAGACCCAGAGGCTGTTCAGCAGGTAGCCGAGGAACTCACGCCCGACCTCGTTCGCCGGCGAGAGCAGCCGGCGGTACTGCTCGAGGGTCGGGTTTCGGGGGATCCACTCGGGCGGGTACTGGACCGCGGCGAACTGCGTCTTGATCGACGTGAGCAGCATCCACGCCATCGGCAGCAGCGAGAAGACCAGCAGCAGGACGAGCAGGAGGGCGCCGACGAGCGTCCACGGCTCGATCCGCCGCCGGCCGGCGCGCGCGGCCGCCGGCGTCGCGGCGCTCATCCCGGCCTCCGGTCCTCGCCGCGCGTGAGCGCGCGGACGTAGAACCAGCCCATCGCCATCATCACCACGAATAGGATCACCGAGTAGGCCGAGGCGAGACCGAAGCGGATGCGGCCGAAGGCGAGCTGGTAGATGTGCGTGATCCAGATCTCCGACGCCCCCGCGGGCCCGCCGCCGGTCATGATCCAGGGAATGGTGAAGCTGTTGAGGTTGGTCACGAGCAAGAGCAGCAGGGTGACCAGCGACACGCCCCGGAGGTGCGGCACGGTGACGTGCCAGAAGCGCTGCCACGCGCTGGCGCCGTCGACCTGGGCGGCTCGCAGCAGCTGGTCGGGCACGGTCTGCAGCCCGGCCAGCATCATGATCATCGCGAAGGGGAACTCCTTCCAGACGTTGACCACGATCAGCGCCGGCATCACCCGCGCGCGATGGTCGAGGATGTTGATCGGCCCGTCGGTCACGCCGAGCGCCACCAGGAGCGCGCCGATGACACCGAAGTCGCTGTGGTAGAGCCAGCGCCAGACGTAGGAGGCGGCGACCGCGCTGATCACGTAGGGCACGAGCAGCGTGCCCCGGAGCACGCCACGCCCGACGAGCTCGCGGTTGAGCGTGATCGCCACCCCGAAGCCGAGCACGAAGGCGAAGAGGGTCGAGAAGACCGTCCAGACCAGCGTGTTCCAGGTCGCCTCGTGAAAGCTCTCGGCGGCGAGGATGCGGCCGTAGTTGCCGAGCCCGACGAAGATCTTGTCCTCGAGCGCGAGATTGGGCGGCGTGTTGAAGAACGAGAGATAGACCGTGAAGTAGACCGGGTAGGCGATGACGAGCGCCATCACCCCGAGCGCGGGCAGCACGTAGAGGTAGTCGGCGCGGTGGCGGACGACGCGCGCCAGCACGCCGCCGGGCCGCGAGCGCGAGGCGGCCGGCGGTGTGGCTACCGGCCGCTCGCGCGCGGTGCCCGCGTCAGAGATCGCCAAGCAGGTCCTTGATCTTCTTCGCCGCGTCGTCCGTCGCTTCGGCCACCGTCATCTTCTTCGTCAGCGCGGCCTGCATCATGTTCGGCATGACGATGTTCATGATCTCCGCGGACTGCGGCAGCACCGGGAAGGGGATGCCGTGCGGAAGCATGGACGTCGTCACGTTCAGGAACCGGATCTGCTCGAGCCGCTGCTTCATCCACTTGGTCCGGAAGCCGCGGAGGTTGCCCGGGTTGGAGCCCACCCACGCCATCTTGGTCGACCACTCCGGGCCGGTGGCGAAGGCGATGATGGCCTTCGCCGCGCCGAGGTCGAGGCCGCCGTCGACGAGGTCGGGCCGGAAGACGTGCGCGTTCGATCCGCCGAAGACGACCGCGCGGCGCGCGGGGCCCTTGGGGATGAGCCCGTAGCGCATGTTGCTGACCACCGCGTCGGCGCTCTTGCGGTCGTCACCGGTGGCCTTCCGCGCGCGCTCGACCATCACGGCGTACTCCGCGGGATGGGCGATCATCATCGCGAGGTTGCCGGCGATGAACGGGTCCTGGTTCTCGACCTGCGTGTTGGTCAGCGCCGAGACCGGCACCGACTTGTCGCGCACGTACATGTCGTAGGACGCCTGCAGGGCCGCCCGCGTGCCCGCGTTGTTGGCGTAGATGGTCTTGTAGGTCGGGCTGGCCTCGGCCTCGTCGAGCGCGCCGCCGCCGTAGGCCCAGACCTGCGGCATGAAGCGGAAGGGCGTGTTGCCGGCGTTGACGCGGGCCACCATGCCGTAGCCGTACTTCCCGGTCTTCTCCTTGATCTTGCGCGAGTAGGCGACGACGTCGTCCCAGGTCGCGGGCGGCGACTCGGGGTCGAGGCCCGCGTCGCGGAAGATCGCCGCGTTCCAGATCAGCGCCATCGTCTCGTTGTTGGTCGGCACGCCGTAGGTCTTGCCCTTCCACGTCACCGACTTCATCGCGCCCGGCCAGAACTCGTCGGCGCCGTAGCCGACCTCGGCTGGCCCGAACTCGCGCAGCTGGCCCTTGGCCGCGAACTCGACACCCCACAGGATCGGCAGCCGCGCCACCATCGGCGCCGCCTTGCCCAGCGCGGCGGTGCGGAGCTTGTCCAGCATCTCGTTGTAGCTGAGGTTCTGCTTGGTGACCTTGATGTTCGGGTAGAGCTTGCCGAAGGCGTCCCAGAACTGCGCGTCGAGCTCGTGGTCGATCTGCGGCGAGGCCTGGGTCGGGCCGAAGTACCAGTAGCTGAGCCGGCCGGAGTGGTTCAGCGGCACGACCTTGGCGCACTCGGCCGCGGTGTCGTACTCGGCCGTGCCGGCGATGCTGGCGATGTGCTGCGGTGTCCACGTTGCCGCGTCGACACCGGTCCTGCTCCCCTGCGCGAGCGCCTGGCCCGCCAGGCCCGCGACGGCGGCGCCGGCGGCGCCGGCGAGAAAGGCGCGACGGTTCAACTCGGGACGGTCGTCGGAATGGCTCATACCATGATCCTCCTCGTCGTTCTCGTCGTTGCGCTCACTGCCCCCGGTCCGCCCCTGTCGCTTGCCAATCGGCTCAGTCGAAGAAGGTCGAGTCCTCCGGCGACAGGTAGCGCCGGGCGCGCTCGGGCACGAGCTCGACCCCCATGCCGGGCCGGTCCCAGACGGTGATGTGGCCGTCCTTCACGATCGGATTCGGCAGCCCGTCGACGATGTCGTACCACCACGCCGGGTCGCCGGCCGGGTACTCGAAGGCGATGAAGCTCTGCGGCAGCGTCGCGGACACCTGCACCAGCGCGGCGAGGCCAAGCAGCCCGTTCCCGGTTCCATGCGGCGCCATGAGGATCCCGTGGAGGTCGGCGTACTCGGCGATCCACTTGAGCTCGGCGATGCCGCCGACGTCGCACGGGTCGGGGCCGACCACCCGCACGGCGTGACGCTCGATCAGGTCCTTGAAGTTCTGCCGCAGGTAGATCTGCTCGCCGGTGTGGATGGGCGTCGAGGTGGCGCGGGTGACCTCCGCGTAGACGTCGGCGTTGACGTAGGGGATGTAGTCGCCGGTCAGCATGTCCTCGAGCCACATCAGATTGTGCTTCTCCACCGCGCGCGCGAAGCGGATGGCGTCGGGCAGCGTCCATCCCGGCCCGCAGTCGAGCGCGAGCCCGATCCCGTCGCCGAGCGCTTCCTTCATCGCGGCGACGCACTCCAAGACGTGGCCGAGCCCGCGCTCGGTCAGGAGCCCGCGGTCGGTCCAGGCGTGGAAGGTGCTCGGCACCATCTCGCCGTAGGTGAAGTCCGGCACCTCGTGCTTCATCGGGCTGTGGAAGGCGATGCCCTGCTTGACGATGGTGAAGCCCTCGGGCAGCGCCTTCATCCGCCGCATCTCGTCAGCGTAGTGCTTCGGGGTCTGGCCGGTGAGGGGCTTCCGCAGCGCCCCGTTGTAGACACGCACGCGGTCGCGGATCTTGCCGCCGAGCAGCCGGTGGACCGGGAGCCCCGCCGCCTTGCCCGCGAGGTCCCAGAGCGCCATCTCGATCGCGCTCACCGCCGACCCGTAGGGCTTGAAGGCCCCGCGCTGGCGGATCTTGAGCATCACCCGCTCGACGAGCGTCGGGTCCTCGCCGAGCAGCGCCTCGCGGAGATAGAGCACGAAGGGCTTGAGGTAGGGCTTGTACTGCTCGACCTCGCCGTAGCCGCTCAAGCCTTCGTCGGTGACGAGGCGGACGATCGGATTCTTGCCGATTACCGCGCAGCGAAGATCGACGATCTTCATGCGGCGCGAGTCCGAGTGACGGCGGGCATGTGGCCTCCGGGGGTGGCGGAACGACGAAGATCGGATCCGACCGCCGTGGCCGGCAATCGCGGTGCCTCACGGCGGCGGGGCAGGCCCTTCGAGGCACGGCGCGAGAGGGTGGTCAGCATCACGCCCCTTCTCGGTCCCCACCGGGGCCGGCGAACAATGGCAGGCAATGGCAGGGGATCCTAGGGCCGGGCGGGCCGGCGAGAATCCCCAAGCGGATCCTAGGAGGGGGCCGCCACCGTGTCAAGGCTCCGCACCTGACCCGCTACGGTCTTCCGCGACTCAGCTCGGGCCTCGGGGAGCCCATCGCGGAGCCGCACCACGCGGGCGGATGCTCGTCCGGAATGGCCCAGGCTCCGGGGAGCGCCCAGGATGAAGCGCAACCGCTGGATTCTCCAGGGAGGTCGTCGACACCCCGCCTCCCGCCGCTCCAGTCTTCAATTGACGGACCGGCGGGCGGCTGGTCATAGTCTCCCAGGCTCGAAGGTCGTGGCGTGACGCCACGACGCAACCACCCAGAAGCCGCCAGTAGCCAGATGCTGCTCGACATCGCCGATGCCCGGGCCGGGGCCCGCCTGCTCCGGCGGCTCCCCGCGTTTCTCAGGAAGCCCATCACGGCGGAGGAGGCGCGCGCGACGCTGCGCGATCGCCTCGAGCGGCGTGACGCGGACTTCCTCGCGCTCGCGCGCCGGTTGATCTTCGGCCACGCGGTCAGTCCCTACCGCGCCCTTCTCCGCATGGTCGGCTGCGAGTACGGCGACCTCGAGCGGCTCGTCGAGACCGGCGGTCCGGAAGGCGCCCTCGCCACCCTCGCCGGCCAGGGGGTCTACCTGACCGTGGACGAGTTCAAGGGGCGCCGGCCCGTGATCCGCGGGAGCACGCACCTCCATCCCGACCCGCGGGCCTTCACGAATCCAATGTGCGCGCCCGACGTGCCAGGCCGCAGCAGCGGGAGCCGCGGCGCCGCCACGCCCGTCCTCATCGCGCTCGACTACATTCGCGACTGCGGCGTCGATACCCGTCTCACGCTCGACGCCCGCGGCGGCGGAGACTGGCAGAAGGCGTACTGGGGAGTGCCGGGCGCGTCGGCGACAGTCGTGGTGCTCCGCCTGAGCGCCTTCGGGGCCCCCGTCGTGCGCTGGTTCTCCCAGATCGATCCCTGGACCCGCGGGCTCGACGCCCGCTACGGATGGAGCGTGACGGGGCTCCGCTGGGGCAGCCTCCTCGCCGGCCGGCCCATTGCCGCGCCCGAGTTCGTCAGCGTGGAGGACCCGCACCCCATCGTCCGATGGATGGCCGACCTGCTGAGATCGGGGCGGACTCCGTTCCTCCAGACGTTTCCAACCTCGGCGGTGCGACTCTGTCAGGCCGCGCTCGCCGCCGGCGCCGATCTCACGGGCGCGAAGATGATCATGGGCGGGGAGCCGACCACCCGCGCGCGGCTCGCGACCATCCGGCAGGCCGGCGTGGACGCCGTCCCGCGGTACTCCAGCATCGAGTGCGGGCCGATCGGGCACGGCTGCCTCCGCCCCGAGGCGCCCGATGACATCCATCTCCTCCACGATCTCCACGCGGTCGTGCAGCGCGCCGGCACCGACCTCCTCGTCTCCTCCCTGCGGATGACGGCCCCCCTCGTCCTCTTCAACGTCTCCCTCGGCGATCGCGCGACCCTTCGCCGGCGCGACTGCGGCTGTCCGATGGCACGGCTGGGCTGGGACACGCACCTCCAGGGCATCCACAGCGTGGAGAAGCTGACCGCGGCCGGAATGACCTTCCTGGATTCCGACCTGGTCCGGGTGCTCGAGGAGGTGCTCCCCGCTCGCTTCGGTGGCGGGCCGACCGACTATCAACTGGTGGAGGACGAGGACGTGGACGGCCGCTCGACACTCCGGCTGCTCGTCCATCCACGGCTCGGCCCACGGCTCGACGGGGTGCCCGACGAGGCCGTGACCGAGGTCTTTCTCTCCGCCGTCGGCCCCGGCGCGGGGGTCGAGCGCGTGATGGGGCTCGCCTGGCGCCAAGGCCGCATCCTGCGCGTGGAGCGGCGCGCCCCCCTCGTCTCGGGAACCGGCAAGATCCTGCACCTGCGGGCCGGGGCACAATGACACCCCCCCGCGTTTCGCCGTGGGCTCAGCCCCCCGTCGAGATGGGCGCGCCCCCGCGCGGCGAGCGCGGGCTCACCGTCGCTCCCTGACGTCCGGCCGGGTGGCCGAACAGCGTGTCCCAGAGCTGCACGCCCAGCACCATCCACAGGACGCGGGCGTGGAGGCTCCTCCCCGTCCGGACGTCCGTGACCAGGCCCTGGACGGCCGCGGGCTCGAAGTAGCCGGTGGCCCTGAGGCGCGCCGGCGACAGGAGCTCCTCCGCGAACGCCGGGAGCGCACCGCGAAGCCACGCCTCGAGCGGCGCCATCAGCGGACGCTTCCGCCGCCACAGGATGTCGCGCGGCAGCGCGTCTTCCAGCGCGCGCCGCAGGACGTATTTCTCGCGCAAGCCGCGCAGCCTCAGCGAGACGGGAATCCGGGCGCACAGCTCGACCAGTTCGTGGTCCAGGAACGGAGCCCGCGCTTCGAGACCGCACGCCATGCTCGCGGCGTCCAGCGTGTGGTTGATGTAGGCGGGCAGGCGCAGACTCAGCTCGAGCTGCTGCAGCTGGAGGAACGGGTCTTGCCCGGAAGGTCCCGCGGGTTCCTGGTCGCCATCGACTCCATCGGCGCCGAGCTCGTGCCGGACGTCGGCCGAGAAAACCGCCG
Source organism: uncultured Candidatus Rokubacteria bacterium (assembly GCA_963812945.1). Taxonomy (GTDB): domain Bacteria; phylum Methylomirabilota; class Methylomirabilia; order Rokubacteriales; family DASRDR01; genus DASRDR01. The sequence continues at coordinate 433,634 of CAWEXD010000010.1, forward strand.
CTCGCCGCTCGCCGCCCAGGGGGCCAACGAGCCGCGCGTAACGGGCGGGCCCCATCGACCGCGGCCCGAGCAGGAGCCGGCGGGCAAACGCTCGCCGGGCCGGGCCCAGCGGCGCGAGCACCGCGCGCTGGAGGGGAGCCGGCAGCGCCGCGATCGGACGGAAGAGCCGGTCGATGAGGAACCAGAGATAGCCGCCGAGCGCCTCGTCCGCGCCCTCGCCGGTGAGGACCACCTTGACGTGCCGGGCCGCCGCCTCCGACAGCAGCAGCCGGAGGAGGCCGAGCACCCCCGCCGCCGGCGTCTCCGTGTGCCAGAGCGCCTCGGGATACCGCTCGAGAACACGGCGGTCGCAGGGGACGCGCTCGTTGGGGAGCTCGTATCCCGGGACGCGGTCGAGCGTGCGCTGGCCACGCGTCTCGTCGAACGCGGCATCGTCGAAAACAAGTGTGAAGGTGGGCAGCGGCCCGACGAGCTTCCGGGCGAGGCTCACCACGGCGCTCGAATCGATCCCGCCGCTCAGCCAGGCGCCGACCGGCACGTCGGCGCGAAGGTGAAGACGCACGGTCTCCTCGAGCTTGTCCCGCAGGCGCTCGGCCCACCCACGGGCGCTGACGCGATCCTCGCCGACCGCGACGTCGCCGTACCGCCAGTATCGGCGCCGGGTGACGTGCCCCCCCTCGTAGAGCAGCCACTCGCCCGCTCCCAGGCGGCGCACGGCGCGGAGCAGGGTCCGCGGATCCGGCACGAAGCCGAAAACGAAGAGGTCGTCGAGGGCCCGCACGTCCAGGTCCCTCGCCGTCCGGCCGGCGGCGAGGATGGCTTTGATCTCCGAGCCGAAGAAGAGCCCCTCGGTCGTCAGGGCATAGTGAAGCGGCTTGATGCCGAGGCGATCGCGCACCAGCCAGAGGCGGCGGCGCGCGCTGTCCCAGAGCGCGAAGGCGAACATCCCGCGCAGGCGCCCGACGCTCTCGAGCCCGAGCTCCTCGTACAGATGGACGATGACCTCGACGTCCGAGGTCGAGCGGAAGCGGTGCCCTCTGGCCGTCAGCTCGGCCCGGAGCTCCGCGTGGTTGTAGATCTCGCCGTTGCAGACCACCGCCACGGTCCCGTCCTCGTTCTCCATGGGCCGTGACCCGGTCACGAGGTCGATGACGGCGAGGCGCCGAATGCCCAAGGCCACGCCCGGGCCGACGTGGCAGCCCTCCCCGTCGGGCCCGCGGTGGCGGAGCGTCGCGGCCATGGACTCGACGAGCGCGGCATCGCCCGGGCGACCCCCATCCGCCCAGGCCACCCCGGCGATGCCGCACATGGCGCCCGCTCCCCTCCCACGACCCGCCGAGCCGTCAGCGGGTCTGCCGGTCCTCTTGCGTCCGCCTCGGGCCTTGGAGCCCGTGACCGAGAACCCGGGCGGCCCCTCCTCTACCAGTTCCGACGCCGGCGGCGCCCGGGGCCGACCGCGTTGCGGCGGGACCGCTGGAGTCGCTCGCTCTAGCACCAGACGACGCCTCGGGTAGGATAGAACCGTGGATTTCGTCCTCAGATATGCCGCTGAATTTTACATCCCGCCGATCCTCGATCTCATCGCCATCATTCTCTTCGCCATTACGGGTGCGCTGAGCGCCGCAAGGCGCGGCTACGATTGGATCGGCGCCGTGTCGATCGCGCTCGCCACCGGATGCGGCGGGGGGCTCATCCGCGATATCCTCCTGAACGTTCGCCCGGTGTTCCTCGAGCACGAGGCGTACATCTGGGCGGTCCTCGCCGCCGTGCTCCTGAGCGTCTACGTGTTCCCGCTCGTTTCGCGAATGCGTTGGATCTTTCTCGTGGCGGATTCGCTCGGACTTGCGATGTATGCGGTGATCGGCACGCAGAAGTCGTTGAATGCCGGGCTGGGGATCTCCGCCGCCATCCTCATCGGCACCCTCAACGCGATCGGCGGCGCGCTGATCCGGGATATTCTCACCCGAGAGGAAGCGAGCCTGCTGAAGCCGGGGCAATGGAACGCGGGGATTGCGCTCGGCGGCAGTGTGCTCTTCTGTCTTCTGAGCCGTCTCTTGCGCGTGCCCCCCGCCGTCGCCGGGACCCTCGTCGTTCTGGTTGCCTTCACCGCGAGAATTCTCGCGCACCGCTACGATCTTCAGACCCGGGCGGTCAGGCCCGTGGGGTTCGATCCGCGTCGGTCCTAGCAACCGCGGCCGGCCCGGTTCCGGTCCGGCCCACGCCGTCCTCGCTCGTTCGCCGGCTCGGGCCCTCGCCGGCCCAGGCGGGGCTCCTTCATCGGCCTCCGCCGCCGCCCCCGCCTCCCCCTCCGCCCGACGACCCTCCGCCACCTCTCCCACTCGACGAGCCGGGCGGGCTCGACGACGACGCGATCTGCGAGCTCAGGCTGCTGCCGACGGCTCGCGTCAGATTGCCAAGATTCGAGGTCCCGCTGCCCCGGTACCAGGCGATGCCGGCGGTGGCGGCCGCGACGGCGGCGGCCCCGGCGGCTGCCGTGAACTTCTTCGTCCAGGCGTCCTCGACCTCCAGCGCCACCGCGTACGGGAGCAGCGTCTCGTAGCGCTTGGCGTCCACCGCCGGCGCGGCGCCCGGCCCGGGCAGCCGCTCGAGCTCGGCCTGCTCGGCCACGCTCAGGTAGAGCTTCAGCCCCTCGATCTGGTCGAGCAGCGCCCGGCCGTCCTTCGTCGGCGCGCGCACGAGGCGGCTGAACTGGCTGATCGTCGCCACCATCACGACCAGCACCACCACGATCGCCACGATGCCCGTCCCGTCCGAGAGAAAGAACGCGAGGAGCGCGGTCCCCACGGCGATCAGGAGCGCGATCGTCACGCTCCTGGCGTTGCGCCGGAAGTAGCGCGGCTGGAGCTCCTTCTCGAGTGCGCTCGTATGCGCCCGATGCGCACCGGAAATCGTGGTGGCGTTGGCCTTCTTGAGCTCGATGCGCGTCGCGCCGCCAGGGAACAGGCTGTCGAGGAGCTTCCGCTGGCCGGGGTCCGCCGGCGGCGTCGACTTTGCGCCGGTCCGCTCCAGTCCCCAGCCGTCGCTGAGCCATCCATCCTCGTGGTGGATGCGGAGGTGCCCCGCCACCGCCATCGCCAGCACGTCGGCCGAGAAGCAGCGCGTGTCGTATCCCATCCGGCGCACGAAGCGCAGACCCGCCGGCCCGTGCCCCTCGGGCGGCTCGTACCGCGGGATGATCACGCCCTGCCGGGGATCTCGGCCGACCATGCGCCAGCGCCACACGCAGAAGGCCAGGAGCCCCACGAGGCCCGCCAGCGCGACGAGCACGCCGCGGTTGTCGGCCAGCAGCCACCAGAGACGCTGGCCCCGGCCGGGTTCCGGAACGATTCCCTTCGGAAAGCTGAGGACGATCGTGAGCCCTTCGTTGGGCGCGAGCGGCGAGGTCAGGCGCCAGCGCGCCAGCCCGGCCTCGGGCAAGTCGGCCGCGTAGGCCTGACCCTGCGCCCCCTGCGGTCCGGTGTAGCCCTCGGCACGCATCTCCCCGACCGGCACCGCCCTGGGGAGGCGTACGGTGACCTGGCCCCGGTCGATCGGGAAGATCCAGCCGGTGCCGATGGCGTTCCAGTAGAGCTCGTCGTGGTCCGAGAAGAAGCCGAGCTGGCGCGTCGTGCGATAGCGGAGCGTGAACGTGTAGTCGGCGGGCACCCGCAGGAAGTCGTCGTTGCCCGTATTGATCCGGATGCCGTTGGCCACGGACTCGGTGAAGTGCGGCTCCGGCTGGCCATTGCGCCGCACGTCCAAGAGCTCGAACCCGGCGACGACCCGGTTGCCGTATCGATCCCGGTAGCGGGTCGGGAAGTCGCGATAGATGCCGCGGCGGATCCGGCTCCCCTCGGCCCGTACGCTGATCTGCTCGGTCACGTCCAGGCTGCCGTCGGCCTTGACCTCGACGGCGATGTCGTAGGCGCGGATGCGCTCCTGGGCCGCCGCCGGGAGCGCCGCCAGCACGCTCGCCCACCCCAGCAGGAGACCGCCGACGATGCCGCGGGGGATCGCGAGCGCTCGGTATCTCATCGAGAGAACTCCACCGGTACGGCCTGACGCTCCTCTTCGCTGGCCTGGAAGAGCTCGGCCGGGCCGAATCCGAACATGCGGGCCACCAGGAGATCCGGAATGCGCTGGATGCCGTTGTGATAGTCGCGCACCGACCCGTTGTAGAACCGGCGGGCGTACTGCAGGTGGTCCTCGATCTCGACGAGATCGCGCTGGAGCTGGAGGAATGTCTCGTTCGCCTTGAGGTTGGGATACGCCTCCTGCAGCACGATGATCCGGGCCAGCGCCTGCTGCAGGGCCGACTCCACCTCGCCCAGCCGGGACGGGCTCCGGAGGGCCACCGCCTGCGTCCGCAGCTCGGTGACCCGCTCGAGCGCGCCGCGCTCGTGGGCCGCGTAACCGGTGACGGTGGCCACGAGGTCGGGCACCAGGTCGTGGCGGCGCTTGAGCTGCACGTCGATGTCGGCCCAGGCCGACCGCACCTGGTTGCGCAGCCGCACGAGTCGGTTGAACACGAACACGGCCCAGGCCAGGATCGCCAGAGCGACCAGGAGCCAGACGACGGTCATCGGACCACCGTTGCGCCGGACGGAGAACGGGACCATGCGTCCATGCTCGCTGCCCGCCGTAATCTATTCACGACGCGGCCGGAATGCAAACGCCGATCGGGGCGCGCTCGGTGGCGGACCGGCTGGAGAGCGGTCGACGGGCGCCTGGCCGGCTCGGGTCGAGCCGGTATCGCTGCGAGCGGGGCGTGCGCGGGTCGTCGCGGGTTACCGCCAACCGGCGTGGCCGCGCGGCTGAAGAGCTGTCACGATTCGCCGGCTCGCGCGCCCGTCAAGCGACCATCGGTATCCAGAGATCCGGGGACCGTTACCGCCTCCGCCACGTGGCCGTGAGTACATCCGGGTGCGTTGGAACCAGGCTGGAACCAAGACGGTTTCAGTATCCCTACGACCGCGCGTCGATCCTCGTGCGGACGACCGGCTCTTGCTCATCGTGGGTACAAGCGGCAAGATCGTTGACGCTGGCGACCTTGGTCAATGACACCGGAAGGAGGAGCGCGGGATCATCATGGGCTGGCAAGTCAACTGTGGCGTTCGACCGGCGGCGGCGCGCCCGGCGTGGGCTCCGGGCCGCTTGCGGGACGCCTTGGGGCCGGCAATGAGCCGTATCGGCAAACCCCGGCTGTCCATCCCACGTCCATCGCTCTCCCAGGAGGGGTGCCCATGCCAAGATTTCTCATCGAGGTTCCCCACGAGGCCGAGAAGATCGCGTGCGCGCGGGCGGTTCGGCTTCTTCTGCAGACCGGCTCCCACTACCTAACGCACGCGGACTTCGGTTGCCGCGACGGCGATCATCGCGGATGGATCATCGTCGACGTCGATAGCAGGGTTGAAGCGCGGAACACGCTGCCGCCAGGTTCCCGTGCGCAGGCGCGGATCGTCGGCCTGAACAAGTTTTCGCTTGAAGAGATCGATGAGCTTCTGAAACAGCACGGGGGGTGAACGCCTTTATCTGGCCCGGCGGGAGACCCCGCGAGTTCGGCTCTGGTGGCCTCCTTGGCACGACCGCTACGCCGGAGCCCCCACCGACGCCGATTCGGCTCCTCGAGGTGACCCCAGAGTGAGCCTCGCACGCTTACCGGATGCGTACTGGATGCTAGCTCTGGGACCGAGCTCCCACACACTCGGGCCACCTAACCGCACGGCTTCGCAGCGCGACTACCTGGGCGCGGGTGCGCTTGGATGCGGCTGAGTTCGGAGGAGTTTGGCACTGACCCGTCACCGAGATTCTGCTGCCGGACACCAGGTTCCCGGGGCTGATGGGCCGCCCAGACCTGGACGCCATTCGGCGCCACTCGGTTGCCCCCGGACTTGCCGGGCTGCGGCCCGGTACTATGCGGTCCCGGGCCGGCTGGTTGGGTTGAGCGCCTTGAAGACGAACGCCGCCGCGGCCCCTCCCAGCAGTTCCGCAACGATGTAGAGCCACAAGTTGGACCACCGGAGCAAGCCCCGAATCGTGGCGCCGATGGCGACGGCCGGGTTGAAGGCCGCTCCCGACACCTGGCCGACGGCGAAGGCGCCAGCCAGGACCGTGAAGCCGATAGCAAGACCGAAGTAGGAATTCCTGTCTGTTGCGTCGGCCGTGGCCACGTTCAACACGACGTACACCAGCGCAAACGTGAAAAGGAACTCGGCCAGAAACACCCCTAATACGGGGGCATGGAATGGATTCACCGGCGCGCCCCGAAGGGCGAAGCCGACGATCCAGGCCGCACCGGCCGCACCGAGCAGTTGCGCCCCCCAGTATGGCAGCACGTCCGAGGCAGGACACCGCCCCCGCAGGAATACCCCGAGCGTGACGGCCGGGTTGTAGTGGGCGCCCGAGATGTGGCCGCCCGCGTAGATCATCGCCATCAGCACGGCCCCGATGGCCAGCGGAGCAATCACGCCCGGAGCCGCGGCGAGCCCCGTGCAGCCGATTGTCAATACGAGAAAGAACGTCCCGATGAATTCCGCGGCGTATCGGCGCATGGCGCGTCCTTTCGTCTGATTGTCGGGCCTTAGCGTGACGCGGCACGCAACACGTCGACGAGCATCGGTATCGGCCCGCCAGCTAGAAACGGAGCGAGCATTGCGACGGGGCCCTCACCGGCGCTCCAGGAATTCCACGATCCGCGCCCGGTGCTTCTCGACCGCCTTCTGGGCGGCCTGGATCATGAGCGCGCCGTGACACGGCGCCATCCGGAACAGGGTGGGCACCCCGCTCACTTCCTGCTTGAGGACCTCCGCCTTCACGTCGGCCGGAAACTTGTCGCGACACTCCGCGGGCAGCTCCGCGAAGCCGCCCCAGTCCACCTGGGTGTGGCCGAGCACCTCGATGCGCAGGTGTCCGAAGTCCGGCAGCACGACGTCTTGGGTCCGGAGCGCATCCCACAGCATGAGCTGGTAGGCGTTGGCGCGCTGCTCCATGATGCCAACGATCCTCCCCGGATCCCGCCTGAACACCTGGAACCCTTTTCGGCCACTGTCCAGGACGCTCTTGTTCGCGTTGAAGGGAAACGCCGCATCGATGACGATGATCAACCCTCGCTTGGATGAGCCGCGGGGGATCTTCTTCAGGAACAGCGTGGTGAGCGATTCGGTACCGAGATTGTCGAACAGACCGCCGTCGCCCACGTGCTGGTACGGTGCCCGACCGGCGACGCTGTAAGTGACCGGGCCAACGACCGGGGGGAATGATGCCGAGGACACGACCCCGAGGGACAGCTTGAGGTCCCGATGGTCGGCGCGGATGTCCTCGAAGGTCAGGGGGAGAAACTGGCTCTTCGCCGCCTCCAGGTTCTGCCGGATGATCGCGGTGCCTTGACGGGCGCTCGGATTCGCACGCGCTCGCCCCTCGAGCTCCTCGAGCAGCGTGTCGACGAACTCGTATTTGAAGTCCGCCGCGGGCAGCGTCGTAAACGCGAAGCGCTGGCCGGAATTGTAGGAGGTCCCGTTGAGAATGATCCGCGGGCTGTCGCCCCGCTTCTCGCGGGCGTGCAGATCGGCGAACGTCATCCCATTGAGGAACCGTCCGTCCCACACGTCCGCCAGCGAGTAGGCGAGCTTCGTGGGATTGAAGGCTCGAAAGAGCAGGAGCTGCCTGGCGGCGGCGGGCAACTCGAAATCCTCCTGCATGGCCGCCTTGTAGTCCTTGAAGAATGACTCGTAGACCGGCGACAGCCTCCCCGCGGTCAGCATCGGCTCCGAGCGCGGCGGCTTGCGGGCAGCGAAGTAGCCGGTCGCCAGGCTCCCGCCCGACACGCTCGAGATGTACTGGACCATATCGAGCACGCTCCGCTGGCCGCCCACGTGATTGACCGGCGTTCGCGCCAGCGCTTCCAGGACACCGGCGGCGAACGTGGCGGCCCGGCTGCCGCCCCCCGAGATCGCCAGACCCACGAGCAAGTCCGGGTCCGCCTCCGGAATCGGCTCGAATGCGGGCGTGGCCGCGAGTGATGGCAGGTCCGTGACCTTGGCAAAGCATCCGGTGAGAAGCGTCACCAGAAGGAGTGCGCGGCATATGGCCCCGCGCGCGTTCATGGCTGGCGCCTCCGTGTCGCCGGCCATCCACGACGATTCGCTGGAAGCCGGCTGGGGTCGACGATCCGCCACAATCCGATGGAGACCGGGTGTGGTCGAGGCCCAGGATGATTCGGTGAAGCCCGCGCGCGTGGACGGCCTGGACACGTCGCAGTGCTCCGTGAGCGCCATCTCCCTCTCCTGCTGTTGCTAAGCCGACCCGGTCCGGCCGGGGGGGCGGTACGTCCGCATTGCATGGGGGCGTCCTGCGCCCACGCCGTGTCCAAGTCCCGACGCGGACACGCGGTGTGGCGCTGACGCGCGCTCCGCGCTGATAGCGAGATCCACGCCAACCTCGTCGGTCGGGGCCGAGCGCTGCGGAGCGCGCCCGTTCCGGCTTTGTGGCCGCGCACTTCGTGGGTGGAGCGGCGCGCGCCGGCTGCTACTGGCCGCTCGAGGAGGTGCACTGTAAAAGGGGCAGTCCACGCCGGCCAACCGCCAGGATCCCCTCGAACACTTGGAATATCGCTGAGTTGCGGGCGCTGCACACCGGACTGTGCACACTGCACTGTGGGGTGTGCACCGGCGCGCGGAGGGGACGCCGAGGTGGACAGGCCCGGGCCCGATCGACGAACCCCCTGAGGTCGGCTACTGCGGCCCTGCGGCCTCGGCGCACGTCCTTGGCACGACCGCTACGCTGGAGCCCGCACACGACGCCGATTCGGCTCCTCGAGGTGCCCCCAGATTGAGCCTCGCACGCTTAAATCGAACCTTCAACCTACTGATCTGGAACCGAGCTCCCACGCACTTCGACGATCTTAGGCGTATGCATTTCCTGCGAAGCCGCCTGAGCGATGTTCGGCTGAGTGCTGGGGAGTTCGGTGGACTTTGGCACTGCCATGTCACCGACACTCCGGAGGTCACGGGGCCCGGACGCAAGGAACGCCGGAGCGGTTGAACGGCAGGATCGCCCGCAGGGGGGCGCCGCTCCATCGGTCGCGAGTCGATCCAGAGGGTGGGGACCGTCACCGCCGCCGCCATGCGGCCGTGAGCGGTCCCCGCCCTTCCGTACTGAGCTGCTACTTGTTGCGCGGGTCGTCCTTCGGATCGACGTACGTCACGTCGAATGGGCCGGCGCCATTGATCTGGACGATCGTCTCCCCCTCGACCCAGGCGTAGTGCGGCATCCCGGCCGGGAGGTGCACGAAGCTCGCCGGCGGCAGGTACGGGCTCGCCGCGCGAGCCAGCTTTTCACCGGACGCGACCGCGAACCGCCCCGCGATCACGGTGACGAGCTCGTCCTTCGAATGGCGGTGCGGCGGCACGGCGTAGCCGTTGGGGAACTTCAAGCGGAGCACGAACGGCCCCTCCTTGGCCGGGTTGCCCAGGAGGACGGCCGCTTGCGCTCCCGGCGGCAGGGAGGGCGGGGCGGGGCCCCACGCGACGGCGTCGGCGGCCACCACCGTGTGATGCAGCACGGCGGCGTGCGGCGACGGCGCGAGGGCCAGCGTGGCGCCGAGGCCGAGCGCCGCGGCGGTCAGGCTGATCACTGCGAGAGAACGTCCTGCATGGCTCATGACTCTGTCCTTTCCCGTGGGCTCAGGTGGCCCACACTCGTCAGTCTCTGGTGACGACGACCTCGAGGTACTCGGCGGGTACGACCATGGAGCCGTCCCGCGCGCGGTTGAACCGCTCGACCAGGGCGATCAGGTCGCGCTCGAGCTCGGCTCGCGATGCGGGCTCGAGCGCGGCGAAGGCCTTGAGGACCGGGCCGTAGTAGTTCCGGAAGACCTCCAGCCAGTGCGCCGGCGAGCGGTAGCGAAACACGAAGTGCCGTGGCGAGGTCGCGATCGAGGCCCCGTGGAGCCCGAACAGCTCGGCGATCCGCGCCCGGGTGCCCCAGAGCGCCGGCGACCGGGCGCCCGGAGGCGGCGGGAGGTGGCGGCCGATGGTCTTGAACACCTGACCGATGAAGCCCTCGGGCGTCCAGTTGGCGAGCCCGATCTTTCCGCCGGACTTCACGACGCGGAGCATTTCGCTCGCCGCCGTTTCCTGGTCGGGGGTGAACATCACCCCGAAGGTCGACACGACGACGTCGAAGCTCTCGCTCGGGAACGGAAGCGCCTCGGCGTCGGCCTCGCGGAACTCGATGTCAAGCCGTTCGGCGGCGGCTCGCTCGCGGGCGCGATCGAGCAGCTCGGGCACGTAGTCGGAGGCGACCACCTGGCACCATCGGCGCGCGGCCGCCAGCGAGACGTTCCCGTTGCCGGCCGCGACGTCCAGGACCTTCTGTCCCGCGCGGATGTCGAGGGCCTCGCACAGCTCCTCGCCGACGATCTGCAGGGTCGTCCCGACGATGGCATAATCGCCCGAGGACCAGGCGGCCCGCTGGCGCGTCTTGAGCGCCTGGAGGTCGGCTTGGCCGGCGGGCTCGCGGGTTCGGGTCATGGGTACGGTGCTTGCGTCCATGTCATCTCTCCTCGTCGTCCTTCGATGCTTCGTTTCGCATCGGCCACGGCGGTCATCCGGGCCGCGCTCCGTGTGCGGCTCGTGACCGTCGATTGCGAGCGTAGCGTCCCGCCGTGGGAGCCACCGTGGTAGCCGCCGTGGGAATTCCCGAGGAGTTCGCCGGGCTGGGCCGGCCCGGCCAGCCCCCCGCGATCCACGTTCGGATGCTCGGGCGCCTGACGGTCTGGCGGCGGGGCGCCCCCCTGGCGCTGCCGGCCTCCCGCAAGGTGCGGGCGCTCTTCGCCTACCTGGCCCTGGCGCCGCGGCCCGTGACGCGGGGCCAGCTGTGCGAGCTCCTCTGGGAGGTTCCGAACGACCCGCGTGGCGAGCTCCGGTGGTCTCTCAGCAAGGTCCGGCGCCTCGTCGACGAGCGTGGCCGCCGGCGCGTCCAGACCCGCGCGGACACCGTTTGGCTGGACCTGTCGGACTGCCTCGTCGACGCGATCGAGGTGGCCCGCGCGACCGGCGAGGGCATCGAGACGCTCCCGGCGGGCCGGCAGCGCGCGCTGGCCGCGCTGTTCGGCGGCGACTTCCTGGAAGGCCTGGCCATCGGCCGCAGCCCCGCCTTCGACGGGTGGCTCACGGCCCAGCGCCGCCGATTCCGCGGCTGCCACGCGGCCCTGCTGGAGCACCTCGTCAAGCGCGTGCCCGACGACGAGGCGTTCCCATACCTGGAGCACTGGCTCCAGCTGGCGCCCTTCGATCCGCGCGTCCACGACCTCCTGCTGAGCGCCTTCGCCCGGCGCGGCCAGATCCGGGAAGGCGAGGAGCACCTGGCCGCGACCGCCCGGCTGTTCGAGGGCGAAGGCCTCGACGCGGCGCCGCTGCGCGACGCCTGGCAGTCGGCGAGGGCGCGCGCCGCCTCCACGCCGGAGATCCGGGTCTCCGCTCCGTGGATGCCCGCCGCTGGCAGCGACGCCGTCATCATCCCGGCGGCTCGCCGCGCCTCCATCGCGGTGATGCCGTTCGTCGACCGGTCCGCCACCGCCGACACCCGCGGCGGGCCCGCCGACGCGCTCGCCCACGACGTGATCACCCGGCTCGCGAAGCTGCGCATCCTGTTCGTCATCGCCGAGGGGACCGTGTTCGCCTTGCACGAGCGCCGCGTCGGTCCCGAGGAAGCCGGCCGGATGCTGAACGTCGACTACGTCGTGAGCGGCACCCTCCGGCGCGACGGCAAGCAGCTCGCGGTGACGGTCGAGCTGACCGAGACGCGGACCGCCCGGATCGTGTGGGCGGAGGGCCTGAAGCACAAGCTGGACGATGCGTTCCTCGTGATCGAGAAGATCGGCAACCGGATCGTCGCCACCGTCGCGAGCGAGATCGAGACGATCGAGCGCAACCGCGCCATCCTACGGCCGCCGAGCTCGCTGGACGCGTGGGAGGCGCATCACCGGGGCTTGTGGCACATGTACCGGTTCAGCAAGGCCGACAACGAGCGCGCCCGGCACTTCTTCGGGACGGCGGTGCGCCTCGACCCGACCTTCGCCCGCGCCTACGCCGGCCTGTCCTTCACGCACTTCCAGACCGCGTTCCAGGGCTGGGCGAAGCGCGGGCCGGCGGTGGACCGGGCCTTCGAGGCCGCCACGCAAGGCCTCATGGCCGACGACCGCGACCCCGCCGCCCACTGGGCCATGGGCCGGGCGCTCTGGCTGCGCGGCCAGGACGACCAGTCCGTCGTCGAGCTCGAGCGGGCCATCGACCTCAGCCCCAATTTCGCCCTGGGCCACTACACGCTGGCGTTCGTCAACTCGCAGACGGGCGACCCGAAGGCCGCCATCTCCTCCTCCGACTACTCGCGCCGACTGAGCCCGTTCGACCCCCTCCTGTTCGGCATGCTGGGCGCGCGCGCCATGGCGCTCGTCCGGCTCGGCCGGCTCGAGGAAGCCGCCGACTGGGCCGTCAAGGCCGCCTGCCGCCCCAACGCGCATCCGCACATCCTCGCGATCGCCGCCTTCAGCCTGGCGCTGTCGGGGTCGCTCGACGAGGCGCGCAAGTGGGCCACCGCGCTGCGCCGCGCGCATCCCGGCTACGGCATCGCCGACTTCCTCGGTGCCTTTCGGTTCGACCCGCCCGGCGCGGCGCTGTTTCGCAAAGGGGCCAGGCGTCTCGGGTTGGCGTGACGAGCGCGGGGGAATCGAGGGCGGACCGCCTCGCAGACCTGGTGCGCTTCGTCAGCGCATCCCGCTGAGACCGGCCGGCCGGCGGCCTGAAGCGCTCCTTCGCGCCGTCGGGGACGAACACGGGACGAGGGGCACCCTGGGGAGCGTCGACCGTGTCGCCAGGGCCCGGGGGACCGCTTTCAGCGCAGCGACTCCCCCAGGAGCTTGGCGAGATCCCCGCCACCAGTCTTGCCGACGTAGTTGGTCAGCACGGGCACCGCCTTCTTGACCGCGTCGCCCTTGAGCCCGAGCTTCCTGAACGACTGTGCGACACCGGCCAGGTCCCCGACGCCCTCCTTGCCCACTGCCTGGCCGAGCGCTCCGGCGCCGGCCGCCTTGGCGTCGAGAGCGGGGGCCGCAGCGAGCAGTTGGTCCATGTCGGGAACGGCGCTGGCGACCTTGCCGAAGTTCTCGGGCGCCATCCGGGTCTTGGCCAGGCGGAAGAGCGACCCCGCCGCACCCTCGGCCTGCTTCGTCGTGCTGCCCAACTCCTTGGCGAGCAGGCTCGCAAGCTCGGAACTGGTCTTCCCGGCCGGCGCCTGTGCCAGCGCAGACCCCGGGGCCACGAATGCTGCCACGATCAGGACCCAGCCGACAGCTCGATTCATCGCCGTCCTCCCTCTTGCCGCTTGGCCACGGATCTTCGCGGACAGACCGACGTGCACACGGCCTGAGATTCGGGAAACCCCTCGGGGTTTCAGCGTGCACCGCCCGGATGCGAACAGCAGCAGGAGCTCCATGCAGACCCGCGTTCCTTGACGACCGTCTTCCTACAAGGATCGCCTTGGCACTCACGCAGAAGTATACATGCCGGTCAGATGGATGTGGCAGCGCTCCGGGTGGTCACCGGTGCGGCGTATTGCGAATGACATGACGCTCCGGCCGCGGCCAGGTCCTCCAGGACTTCATGACGGCGGCGGAGACCCCGCCGACCCGGCTCGACGCCCATGGCCGCCCCGTGTAACCGAAACTGCCGCCATCACTCTCGACGCCGTTCGCGTACGAGGGCCATCGAGTGGGTGAGCCGTGAAGGAATCGAACCTTCAACTTACTGATCAAGAGGTGGTCCCAGGACCGAACTCCCACGCACTCAGGTCACCTAGTCGTGCGGACTTGACGCAGGATCGCCTGATCGATGGTCGTCTGAGTGCGGAGGAGTTCGGTGGAGTTTGGCACTGGCATGCCACCGAGGATTCGGGCGCGGCCCATGCCGCCTTCGAGCGGGAATCGGCGGGCAGAAGGCCCTTCTCGGTTGTGTCCCCAGGGAACCCGAGGTCGTCCGCTACCCCATCGTGCTTGAGGCCGACGCGCTCATCGACGACGGCTCCCGCCCCCGCGCGGCCCCATCCCTCCCGACCGTCGCTTTCGGATCGTCTGCGTCGCCCTGGACTGCACAGTACACAGTGCAGCCTGCACAGTGTGGTGTGCAGCGTCGTGGAACTCAGCGATTCTTGGACGGTTCGAGTCGATTCGGGCGCCACCTGGGCAGTCGATTGCCCTGTTTTCTGTGCACACCCCCCCGACAGGCCCGCCCGGTGCATGGCACGGGACATGGCACCGAAGTGCGCAGGGCAGCAGCCAGAACCGGCACCGTTCAAGCCACCATGTGGCGCTTGGCGTGGATCTCGCTTCCCGACATGGGTCGAGCCCCGGCCATGTCTCACCGAAGTTCTCGACGCCGTGGCGTGTGGTCGGACTCGAGCTGGGAGCGGCCGGCGGGCCGGGCCGTAGCCGAGATCCGAACTGCCAGCGAGTCGGGCGGCCGACCGTCCAGACCCGTCCCCGAGCCTCTCCGTTTGGAGTGTCCGGCGTGGTCACCAGAATGGTCAGACGGGCACGATTACCTTGGCTGCACGTCGCCAGCTGGGGGGTACCCACGGTCCGGTGCGGGTACCCGAACGGGACCTCGACGGAGTCCAGAGCGCTCTGCCCGTACGCGTTGGGCGCGGGGTCCTCGCGAGCGTCGGGCGCCTGACAGGGCCCGGCCGCCCCCCTTAAGCTCTGACCCCTTCGTCCCGTGGAGAGAAGATCGTCTCGCACGCCGAGCTATCTGGGGACCCTCGCTGGCGCATCGTAGGTTCTCAGACCTTCACCTTCACCGAGCAGACGGCAACACGGGAGGTGCTCATGGCGACAGTAGGAGCTGAGTGGATCAACAACTTCCCCGACCCCTGCGACCAGAACGAGCTGTCCTACTGCGACGAAACCTCCGAAGGGTTTCTCAACGGCATGGTTTCACGAGGCCACACGCAGCTGTTCAACTGGGGCAACGGCAACGCGTGGGAACAGGACTTTCGCGACCCCGCGTTCGGAGGCGACGACACGAACTGGGCCGACAAGGTCGACTTCGTGCACTTCTCGTCGCACGGGTCGACCAGCTCCGCCAACGTGTTCTCCGGGTTCTTCGGGGGTCAGGTCGATGCGTGTACCTGGAAGTCGAACAAAGCGCGATTCGGCAACAACCAGCTCGAATATCTCTGCATCGACGCCTGCAACAGCCTGGAGCTGACACTCGACATCATCGCCACCTGGCACGGCAGCTTCCACCGCATGCGGATGATTCTGGCCTTCACCGACCTGGTGTCCGACTCCTGGTGGACCGATGATCGCGGCTACCGTTTCGCGCGCAGGGCGGGGAACGGCGAGCGTCTCACGAACGCTTGGCTGGACGAGTGTTACTCGTACTGGGCCGACGACAACCCGGCCACAATGGCGGCGGGGCGCACCCAGAGCGATGCGATCAGCCGGCGCGACAACGAGCGCCTTGGAGCCGGGTTCAGCGACATTCCCCACGGCGAAGTCGCCTGGTACGCCTGGCGCTGGAGATCCTAGTGTCACCTCCGGCATCCATGGGGCCAGCTCCTCTGCGTTCCCCTGCTGGGCCGACCCTCTCGGATTCCGGGTAACGCTGAACGAAGCACCCGAAGGAGGTTGCTCCGATGGCGATCACGTTCGAAGCTGACTTGCCTCGCAACATTCCCACGAGCGCCACGGTATACAAGCTCGGTAAGCCCGCCGTATCGACCGCGCAGCTCGCCAAGACCGCCAAGCGCCTGGGCCTGAAAGGCAACGGGCATGACTTCATCATGGCGCAGGACTCGCTCGCCTACGTCGAGGGACGCTGGCAGCTCGAGATCCAGCGCGTCTCGGGTGCGCTCAGGTATACGCACCTCGACAAGTACGGTGTGCAGACAGACAAGGCATTCGAGCTACCGGACCAACGCGCAGCGAGTGTGGCCAGTCGATTCCTCGCGACCTCGGGGCTCTTCCCCAAGGGGTCCGCGAAGCTCCGAGGGGTCACGCACATGCGAGGCGCCAGCGCCAGCCTTGCCTCCAAGAGAATCACCGAACAGGTGCTGGATGCGGGCGTGGTGTACGGACGGACCGTTGAAGGCCTGCCCGTAGATGGCCCGGGCGGCTTTGCAATGGTGAACATCGATCCCGAGGCCGCGGTCGTCGGAATGCGCTGTGTCTGGCGGCCACTGGGGGCGCGACTGGCCACGGTCAAGATCAAGCCCCCTGACGGTGCGCTTGAAGAACTACGGAAGCGAGCCGGCGAGTTCAGAGGTGACACGACCGTCGTCAAGTCGACGTTCGGTTACTTCGAGCTTGGCGCGAGCGACCAGCAAACCGTGCTCGAGCCGGCCTACGCGTTCGTCCTCGTCGTGCGTGATGGTGAGGTCGCGATGAAATCCGCCTACGTCGTGCACGCCGGTGAGAGAGCCTACGGTAGACTCATGGGTAAGAAGCGCTTTGCGGCGGTCAAACCGCAGAAGCTTCGGAAGAGGGATGCAGCTCGAAGAGACTGAACGGCGGATGCGGCCGGGGGGTTGGACGGCCCGGCCGCTCCTTGCCCACGACGAGTCGCTGTCGGCGCGTCTGCAGGACGATGCCCACCGGCTGAAGCGGATGGGCACGACCGGGTCGGTCCTGGGCGGAAGGCTGGCGGAGCTACTGGCGGGCGCTTCGGCCAGCGACTGGTTCCGGCCGCGCGGGCAGGGAGACTTCGAGGTGGAACTGCACCGGCGGCGCGGCTTCGTCACGTGCCCCTGGGCGCCTGAAGAATACGCCAAGTGCGTCGTTGGCGAGGGATCGCGGGCGACTGCCAACGAGTTCGTGGTGCGCAACCGCAAGTCGCGCCGCCGGCTTGCGGGCTTCGAGATCAGCGCCCACCTCATCCGCGATCACGCCTTTTTCGGCGGCGTCGGCACGGCGTTCAGGATCGAGCCCGAAGATCTGGCCGCCTTGCTCACCCCATAGGGGCGAAGATCTCGGGCTCGTCGCGCATCAAGCTCCGAGCCGCTCGGGACTGCAGGTCGGCGGACGAGGCGGGCAAGATCCTCGTCGACGAGTTCAAGGCGACGTATCCCAGTTGGGCGCAGCCGGCGAGGGTGCAGGGCGGGGTGGCCGCGGTCTACCGAGAACTGCCGTAGCCCGAGGTCCAGACCGACGTCCCGCGGCCTCCCCACGATCAACTCGTCCCCGGGGCGTCAACCTGGTGCCGAAACTGGCGCACCGGCGCGACGGAGCTTTGACCTGGGCCGTCGACCGTGCCGGGCTGCCTTGCGCCCCTCCCAGGCATGGCGACCGATCCTGACCCATCAGATCCGACGCGTCAGGGCAAGTCGTGGGCAAGTCACAGCGGGGGATGGTAGTCAAGATCAGAATTGATGGCCCAGTAGCATGTAGAAAATATTGCCTTCGCTCGACCGGCCGAAATCGAAGCTCACGATGGTCGAGAGATTCCACGCCAGGCGGAAGCCGATTCCACCGTCGAACTTCCAATTCTCAAGGGTCGTGTCGCCTATCGAATCGAAGACGCGGCCGGCATCGACGAACGGCACGAGCATGAACCGGAGATGTTGATTCCACAGCACCCTTTCGCCGAAGCTCCACCTCAATTCGACATTCGCATACGCGGCGGCGCGGCCAACGAACCGATCCGTGATGAATCCGCGCAGAGTGGCGTGGCCGCCCAGACCATCGGCGTCGCCGTCGGTGAATGGAATGACCGGAGCAGAGTAGAAGGGTACGTCGCCGAATTGCATGACGTAGGTCACACGCCCGGCCAGAATGAGGCGTCCGGAATCGCCGAGGAAATTATGGTATCCGCGCGCGTTGAGGGTGACTTGCTGATAGTTGAACGCCGATCCCAGTGCTTCACTCGACACACGGCCCACGGCCTGAAGCATGACTCCCGAAGCCGGATCCGGCTCGAAGTCACGTGAATCAAAGGTCAAGCCAAGCTTCAGCGCGTTGTCCCAGCCACCGCGAAAGCCGGCTATCTTGCCGGCCTGGTGGTCGGTGAAAAGGCGGGTAGGCTGCATGGTCGCCCCGTTGATGGTGTCGCCGGTGTAGTCCTTCACGTCCACGTACGTAATCTGCAATCCCAGTAGCGGTCGGAGCCAGCCACCCCAGAAGTCCCGCTCTACAGTCACCAGCGCACCGGCCTCTGTCTTGCGGTAGTCGTTGTAGCGGGCCCAGGTTTGACCTCCGACGTCCTGATTCAGCGCGTCCTCGTATTCGTCCCAATCGTCGTATCGCTTGGATGAGCCGGGAAACGTCAGGGGACCGAGGGTCGATGCGCCGATACCCAAATAGTTCTCGAACCTGTTTCGCTCGAAGACGCCCGCCCCGCGAATGCGCCAT
This sequence comes from uncultured Candidatus Rokubacteria bacterium, assembly GCA_963812945.1. Lineage (GTDB taxonomy): Bacteria > Methylomirabilota > Methylomirabilia > Rokubacteriales > DASRDR01 > DASRDR01. Next base: position 452,034 of record CAWEXD010000010.1, read on the forward strand.
GGAGAGTCGACAACGTTCGGCCCGTCGTATCCAATGATCACACTGGTCGAGCCGCCGGTGCTGTCGGTTGCCGCCACGGCAATGCGCTGGCGGTAAGGCGTGTAGCGAAAGAAGGGGCTATCGGCGGGGCCATTGTCGAACCACTGCACTGCGGCACCGTACGTGACTCCGGTCTCCGGACTCCAGCCGAATGCCGGAAAACCGGTAAAGTATCGGTTTTCTCGCTTGTCCTTGAGGAGTAGATCCGGCAGGGGAGCTCTGTTGGCGAGAAAGGCGGGTGGTGGGAGCACTGGCGGAAGATCTGTCGCTTGCTCCGCAGGCGGATCCATTTCTTGTGCCGCGGCACCTGGCAGTCCATGCAGAGCAGACAGGGCCACGCCGAGCGCCAGAACTCCTATGCGCACTCGGTCCAGCTCAGCGCGTCCGAAGATCGGCTCTTCCATCGGGCTGGGACACGTCTCGGGCCGGCGTCGTCCTGCTAGCCGTCACGCGAATCCAGGCGTGGACCGGGCTCACGCCGCGCGCACCGAGCCGGCCGTCCGACCCGTTCCGAGTGCGTGTCCGACGTCGCGGTGCCACCGTCGGAACGGCCGCTCGCCCAGACCCCACGTCGGGGCTGACCCAGTTGACCGGGCCGCCGCGCCCTCACCATCACTTCCAGGCGCCTTGACGGCGTGTTCGCATCCGTCAACCCAGGAATTTCCGCATCCGGCCAGATCGGATCTCGGCACATGCCTGCCGAGCAGATGTACCACGCAGCCACGGACGCGTCAGAAGTAGAAGTTGAACCCCAGGAACGGCCCGTTCATCGATAGATCCGCATCGAGCGTGCTGGCGCCACTGCCCTTCTCGATGTCGACGTGCATGTAGCGCCATCCCGCAAAGACGGACGCGACGTCGGTGAAGCGCCAGTTGAGCCCCGCGACGAGGTTGTACGTGAGCCGGCTCTGGCTGTCCGAGATCCCGAAGCCCGCCACGTCGCCCCGGAACCAGAGCACCACCGTGTCGGTGACGTGGCAGGCAATGCGTCCGCCGACCATGGGGTCGACCAGGGTCGCGCTTCGCTTGCGCAGCTGTGCTCCGATGGAGAGCTCTGTGTTGAAGTGCATCAGCCGCCCGCCGGCCAGCGCCTCGAGGGTGATCCGGCCCGTGCGACCGACCGGGAGGGTGGCGAGCCGATAGGTCCCGCCGAGCTCGACGAGCACCTCCTGGAGGTCCACCTCCGTCGGAACGCCGGTGCCCGTCGTCTCGTCCTTCTCGAGCTTGAAATAGAGCACGTCGAGCAGGAGAGTCCACTGTCGCCAGGTGGCCTCGAAGTGGGTCGTGAAGCCGAATCTGAGATCGTCGACGATGTCCGGGAAGTCGAGCGTGGCGGACCGGCTGAGATTGCCCACGGTGAGGTCGATCTCGGTGCGCGGCGTCCAAAGGGAGGGCGCGACCGTGAACTGCCACCCGCCGGTGGACGTGTCCGTCGAGGAGCCGCCCGCTTGGGCGATCAGCACGGATCCCGGCGTCAGGCCCGCGACGACGCGCTGGGCCGCCACGGATCCGGCGTCGCGTCCGGTGGTTGACCCGTGCAGCCCGCCCTGGCGGCCGTGCGTCCACGGTTCATCCGCATGGCCCAGCCACGGGAGTAGCGCCAGGACTGTGGTCACCAGGCCCCGGCTGGGAACGTAGGACGTACTCACCACGTTTCCTGGTCCCCTTCCTCCGCCCCTCGTCCCGTCCGCTCGCCGATCGGCGCCATGCCCGGAGGGTAGCGCGTGGCGAGCCGTGACGACAACGGCGCAGGGGGGGAGCTCGGAACCCACCCCGCCAGGCCGAAGAACGGGGACGACAGCACCGCGTGGTGCTCGCCATCGCGCGCGAAGTCAGGCGCCGCTGACGAGGCGGCCCTCGGCGTCGCGGTCGACCAGGTCCAGCGGGCTGACCAGCCCCCGAGTTCGCAGCGGTTCCTGGAAAGTGAGATTGGCCGCCGATCCTCAGCGAATCTTCAGATTGCCCATACAGGATAGCCGCGGGGTAGTCCGCCACGGGCGCCTACCGCGGGAGAAAGGGTATGGTGGGCACCTGCCCCGGACGGAGCGCGCAGCGAGGAAGGCGAAGCTGACCCTCGGCTCCTGACCGGGTGGAGCGGCTCAGATGGACGCCGACGAACGGCGCGGGGAGTGGCGCCGCCCAAGCCTGGATTCCTCGAGAGATTGTCCCAAGGAGTCGGGAGGGAGCGCATGGGTGACCAGCGGGAGGGCGCCGCCGCACGTGCGAGGGCATCCGCGCCCGAAGCGGCGCGAGACCGCGTCCCGTCGACCGGCCGGTTCCGTCGGGACGGCCCGGTCACGTGGACGACGCTGCTCTCTACGCGCGCCTGGTTGTGGCTCGCGATTCCCGCTCTGTGGGCCCTAACGTACCTGCCAAACCTCGGCGTGCGTCCCCTGCGTCTGGAGGAGGGACGCCGCGCGGCGCCGGCGCGCGCGATGCTCGACAGCAGGGACTACACCGTCCCGATCCTCTACGGCCGGCCGTATCTCAACAAGCCCCCGGGGTTCTTCTGGGCGGTGGCCGGGATCGGGGCGCTCCGGGGGGACGTTGACGAGTGGGCGGCGCGCCTTCCCTCGGCGCTGGCCGCCCTGGGCGGCGCCCTTCTCGTCGGGACCTTTGCGCGCCGTGCCCTCTCGCCACTGACCCGCCACTTGGCGGCGCTCCTCTTCCTCTCCGCGTTCGTCACGCTGGAGAAAGGCACGCTCGGGGAGATCGACGGGCCATTCTCGATGCTCGTGTTCGCGGCCCTGGCGGCGTGGTGGGCCGGCACCGGTCCCGGGCGTCGAGCCCAATGGGGCTGGCTGGCCGCGGGGATCCTGCTCGGGCTCGCCATCCTCGTCAAGGGCCCGGCGGCCCTGGTTCTCTTCTACGCGCCGGTCCTCTCCTTCCTGGCGTGGGAGCGCGACTGGCGTCGGCTGGCGCATCCCGCCCACGCCCTGGGGCTGGCGCTGGCCATCCTGCCGGGGCTCCTATGGGCGTGGCGCCTGGCCGCCCAGCTCGACTGGGGCCAGGTCGTCGACACATGGGTCAGGGAGCTGATCCGGGCCGGCGCGACCGGGGAGTCTCTCCTCTACCGCCATCTCCTGCACCTCGTCCGGTTCCCTGTGGATGTGTTGCTGATGCTTCTGCCGTGGGGGCCCGTGGCGGTGATCGCCGTGCTTCGCGCGTTCCGTGAGGACCAGGGACCCGGGGGACGCGTCAGCCGCTGGCTCACCTGCGTAGTCCTCGCCCCGGTCATCTTCTTCTGGCTGTATCCGGAGGCCCGGGCGCGATACGTGTTGGTCGTCTCTTATGCGGTAGGCGTCCTTGCCGCGATGGTCGCTGCCGCGGCCGGCCAGCCCGGAAGACTGGTGGCGCTCGCCGTCCGCGCGGTCGAGCGACTGGGTCCTGCGGTGCCGCTCGTGCTGGGGGCCGCGGGTCTCGTCGCCACCGAAGTGCTGACGCCAGGCGCACGGGACGTCGCGCTCGTGGGTCTGCTCGTAGGTATCGCCGCCTCCGTGGCGCTATACCTCCTCAACCGCGCGCCCGCCGCGGCCAACCGCCCGGTCTCGGCGCTGGCCACCCTCGCCGTCGTGATTCTCCTCGCCTGGTTCGAGGCGGCGCTCGTCCTCCGTCCGTGGCAGGCGGAGCGGGATCCGCCGCGTGTGGCGTGGCGGACGGTGAGCCCGCACGTGGCGCCCGAGCAGCCCCAGTACGCCCGGGTCCGCTATCACAATGTCCTGTTCTATTTCGCTCGCGATCTCAAACTCCTCGGGCCGAGGGAGTACGGCCGGCTGCCGCGTGGGGTCCCGGTCACGCTCTTCGTGAAGCGCGCCGAGTTCGATCGATTGCGCACGCATCCAGGGTTCCGTGTCCGGGAGCTCGCCGACAACCCGGCGCGCGCCCACAAGCCCTCACGCACGTTGGTCGTCGCCGAGGTGGTCCGCGAGATGGATGCTCCAGACTTCGTCGGGGACAGCGAGCCCGACGAGGTCGGGGTCGGAGAGTTGGACGCCCGAGCGCCCCGTGGCCGATCTTGACGGCCGGTCCGGCCGCCCGGTAGGGGTGCCGGCCCGCGCGGCGCGGCCTTGCTCGACCAAGCCGCGACGCACTGGAACCAGATTCGCGGTGACGGGCCTGGCGGCAGGCGACTACTTGCGCTTGAAGGCGGGCATCACCTGTACCGAGAAGCGCTCGAGCTGCTCCAGGATCACGGCCTGGGGCGTGCCCACGGGCTGGCCGACGTTGACGACCTCGAGGCCGGGATACTTGTGCTGGAGCTCCATCAACCGCTCGGTGATCTGCTCGGGGGGACCGATCAGCCACGTGCCGGCCTTGATCGCGTGACGCAGCGTGGGCAAGTTGGCCTGACGCCAGCCCTGCGGGTCCGCCACCGCTTCGATCTGTTCGGGGGTGAGGCCGGGCACGAAGCCGAGGGGCGCGAACATCTTGATGTTTTCCTCGAAGAAAGGCGTGGCCTCCTCAATGCCCTGCTCGACGCTGTCGGCGATGTGGAACGAGAAGCCGATGCAGAGGCCTGCACCCAGCCCCCCCTCTCGCCCCGCCCGGGCGCGCGCCTCGCGGAAGGCGTGGACGACTTTCTCCTGCGCCCCGCCTGGCGCCGCGCCCCCGCCGATGATCCCCCGGATGTCGTGCTTGGCCATAAAGTCCAGGGCCCGCGGGCTCGCGCTGACCACCGGCTGCCAGCACTCGACAGGCAGCGTCTTCGGGCGCGGCACCAGCGTGATCTCCCGAAGCTCGTAGCCCCGGTAGGGCACGGCGGGCGGGATGGTGTAGTGCTTGCCCTGATGCGAGAAGGAGCGCTCGTTGAACGACTTGAAGATCAGCTCCACCTGCTCCTCGAACAGCTCGCGGTTCGCGTCCTGGTCGAGCATGGGCGCCCCGAACGTCTCCACCTCACGGGTGTGGTAGCCACGGCCGACGCCGAACACGACGCGACCGTCCGTCAGCCAGTCGACGGTGGCATAGTCCTCGGCTAGCCGCAGTGGGTGCCACATCGGCGCGATGTTGAAACCACAGCCGATCTTGATGTTGCGGGTGATGTGGCAGAGGTGGAGGGCCAGCATCGGAATGTTGGGGATGCACTCATAGCCTTCCCGCTGGAAGTGGTGCTCGGCCAGCCAGAAGGTGTCGTAGCCGGTCCGGTCCATCAGGCGAGCGATGGCCTCGCTCTTGGCAAAGACCGTGGCCAGGGCGTCGTCGGAGAGCCAGCGATCGTTGGCGGGTGTTCCGTCGAACCCCTCGTTGTCGAGATCAACGTGCCCCGCGAACAGGCTTCCAAACCTGCTGATCATGCTCGAACTCCTCCCTGAACCACCTCGGAAGACCACGGATCCGGCTGAAGGCCATCATATCAATGAGTTACATGGAGAGCTTGGCCAGGTATGGTCTCGACAGGACGGAGAGTTACAAGGGCGAGGGGTCCAGGACCCCCCGCCCGATTGGTGCCATCTAACCGCACGAATTCTCTGTGTGGCCGCCTGACCGACGGTCGTCTGGGTGCGGGTGAGTTCGGTGCTGGCATGTCACCGAGATTCGAGCTTCTGAATAGGGAAGGACCGGCGGCTCCCACGATCCCGGTCCGATAGACCGTGCGCGCAGGCTGGGGCCAACATGCTCCCGGCAAGAGCTCGCGCGTTCGTGGAGCGGGCGAGGGTGCGCCGGGTTGCGTCAGCGCCCGTGCACCCGGCTCGCCTTGTCCAGGACGTCCTTCGGGATCGTGAGCCCCGCCGCGGTCGCCGACGCCACGTTGACCTGGAGGTCGAACATGCGAGGTCGGATCGGGGCGAGCTTCGCCGGATCCGCCCCGAGTAGGATGGGCGCCGCCAACTGGGTGGCCCAGAGCATGCCCTGCGCGTGCTGGTCGGCTGCTAGGGACGCCACCGCGCCGCGCGCCGGCGCCTGGGGGTCCATGGAGAAGATCGGCAGCTTGCCGTCCTGCGCCGTCTTGACCACGGCCTCGAACGCCGAGGCGACGGTGTTGTCCTGACCTAGGACGAAGGCATCGACCTTGCCGAGGAGCGACTCGGCCGTCGTCTTGACGTCCGCGCTGCCCGCCACCGTCGCCTCCATCCACTTGATCCCACGCCGCTCCGCCTCGGCTTTGGCCTGGCGGTTGATCGTCACCGAGTTCGACTCGGAGGCGTTGTAGATGGCGCCGGCAGTCTTGAGACCCGGCTGGATCCGGAGGAACAGGTCGAACAACTCGGCGATCGGGAGTGGGTTGTAGAGGCCCGTCACGTTGGTCCCCGACGGCCGCTCGACGCTCTCCAGGATGCCCGCCGAGACCGGGTCCGTCACGCAGCCGAATGCGACGGGGATCTTCCCGCCCTTGGCGACTCGCACCGTGGCCTGAGCATTCGGCGTAGTGCAGGGCGCGAGAAGGTCCACCGCGTCGGCCACGAACTTCTCCGCGATGTTGCGCGCGTTGCCGACGTCCCCCTGCGCGTTTTGATAGAGGAAGACCAGGTTCTTCCCCTCCTCGAACCCGGCCTGCTTCAGGCCGTCCACGAAGCCCCGGCGGGTCTCGTTGAGCGCGGGATGGTCCACGATCTGGGAGAAACCGACCTTGTAGACCCGGCCGGGCTGCGGGCCCGCCGCCTGGCCGAAGGCGGGGGGGACGGCGAGCGCGAGCACCGCCGACAACGTCCACGGGAGCGTGACTGTCCTCGTCCACGATCGCATCCGACTCTCCTCCTCAGCGTGTGAGCAGCATCCGGTCGACCGAGAGCTCTGCCCCGCTCGCTTCGTAGAACTTCGACACCAGGGTCGACGCGGTCAGACGTGTCTTGTCGTCGCCCGCGACGTCGAGGATCACCCGGCCCTCGTGCATCATCACCAGCCGGGTCCCCCACCGCATCGCCTCGTGCATGTTGTGGGTCACCATCAGGGTCGTGAGGCGGCCCTCGGCGACCAGTCGCGCCGTCAGCTGCATGACCGCCTCCGCCGTCCGGGGGTCGAGGCTCGCGAGGTGCTCGTCGAGCAGGAGCACCTTCGGCTGTCCCAGGGTCGCCATCAGGAGCGCGAGGGCCTGGCGCTGGCCGCCCGAGAGGGTCCCGACCCGGACGCCGAGACGTCCCTCGAGACCGAGCCCCACGTCGGCGAGTCGCTGGCGAAACGCCATCCGGCGCGGCTCGGTGACCGCGCGACGCAGTCCCCGCGACTGACCGCGGCAGGCGGCCATGGCCAGGTTTTCCTCGATGGTCATCCCGGCACACGTGCTCTCCTGCGGGTCCTGCGCGATGCGCCCGACCGCCCGCGCCCGGACGTGGGCCGCCTCGCGCGTCACGTCGCGGCCGTCGAGCTCCACGCGCCCGGCGTCGGGGGTGACGAGTCCGACCACCGTCTTGAGGAGCGTCGACTTCCCCGCCCCGTTGGAGCCGATGAGCGTCACGAACTCCCCCGCGCGAACCTCCACGTTGATCCCGGCGAGCGCCGTCACCTCACTCGGCGTGCCTCGGCCATAGGTCTTCGTGACACCGCCCAGCCGCAGCACGGCCCTCTCCCCCCTACCCGCTCGCCACCGTGAAGCGGAGCCGCGGAAGCATGAGGGCGAGGAGCAGCAGGGCCGCAGTGATCAGGCGGAGATCCGTCGGCTGGAGCCCGATCCGGAGGGCGAGGGCCACCAGGAAGCGGTAGATCACGACCCCCACGATCGCGGCCACGATCCACCAGCCGACAGTGCGATCGCCGAAGAGCGCCTCGCCGATGAGGACGGCCGCCGCGCCCGTCACCAGCACCCCGATTCCCATCCCGATGTCGGCGAACCCGTGGTTCTGGGCGACCAGCGCGCCCGAGAGCGCGATCACCGCGTTGGAAATGGCGAGCCCCAGGATCTTCGTCCGGTCCGTGTCGACCCCGAGACCCCGGATCATCGCCTCGTTCTCGCCGGTGGCCCGAACCGCGAGCCCGAGGTCCGTCCGGAAGAAGGCGCCGAGCGCGCAGGCGACCGCGACCAGGGCCACGAGCAGCACGAGGATGGTCGCGAGCGGGCCGGCGCGGAGCGGGAGGCCGAGCGTGGCCAGCCCGGCGACGGCGTCGTCGAACACGGAGCCGGTCGCGAGGAGCGGAGTGTTCGAGCGGCCCATGACGCGCAGGTTCACCGAGTAGATCGCGGTCATCACGATGATGCCCGCGATGATGTTGTTGATCCGGAGCTTGGTGTGGACGAGCCCGGTGATCGCGCCCGCCGCGGCCCCGGCTAGCGCGGCGAGGCCGGTCGCCACGAAGGGGTTGACGCGCCCGACGAGCAGCGCCGCCACCACCGCCCCGCCGAGCGGATAGCTCCCCTCGGCCGTGAGATCGGGGAACCGGAAGAACCGAAAGGAGATGAGCACCCCGAGACCGAGGAACGCGAAGAGACACCCTTGCTCGAGCATGTTGACCACGAGCGAGGAGACCTGCGGCGAGCTCAGCCAGTCGATGATCGTCAACTCCTCCCGAGCGTCACTGCCAGCGGGTCACATCGGAGGCGCGCTGCTCGAGCAGCGGGAAATGCCGACGCGCATGCGGCGGCAGTATACTGGCGACGTTCCGACGAAGGCAACCAGCTTCCGGGTCCGGGCCCCGGAGGGGCGAGCGCCGGGCCATCCGCATTGTCGAGGAGGCTCATGCCGGCCGATCTCCGCGCGTTCCTCGACGTCCTCGACCGGCACGGCCGGCTCGTCCGGCTGTCAAGAACGGTCCATCCCCATACCGAGCTCGGCGCGCTCGTGATCGAGGCGGAGCGGCGCGGCCAGGCCGTCCTGTTCGAATCGGTCGAGGGCTCGGCGACGCGGGTGGTCGCCAACGTCGTGGGCGACCGGACGATGCTGGCCCTCGCCCTCGGCGTCGAGCCGGGCGCGGCCGTCCCGGCGTTCCTCGAGCGGAGCCGCCGCCGGATCCCGCCGGCGCTCGTGGGCAAGGCGCCGGCCCAGGACATCGTCCAGACCGGCGACGAGGTGGATGTCCGGCGCCTCCCTCTCGTCGTGCTCTCCGAGCACGACGCGGCGCCCTACTCGACCGCCGGGCTCGTGATCGCGAAGGATCCCGACACGGGCATCCGCAACGTGTCGTTCAACCGCATGATGCTGAGGAGCCGGGACGAGTTTGGGATCCGCATGATGGCGCCCCAGCACCTCGGGCAGATGTACGACCGCGCCGCGGCGCGGGGCCGCGCCTTGCCGGTCGCGGTCGCGATCGGCAATCATCCGGCCGAGCTCGTCGCCGGGGCCACGACCATCGCCTACGGCGACGATGAGCTCTCCCTCGCCGGTGCGCTCCACGGGGAGCCGCTCGAGATCGCCCGGGGCGTGACCGTGGACGTGGAGGTGCCGGCCCGCGCCGAGATCGTGCTCGAGGGGGAGATCCTCCGGGGCGTGCTCGAGCCGGAGGGCCCGTTCGGCGACTTCATGCAGTTCTACATCCCGGTCATGCCGAACCACGTGATGCGGGTGACCGCCGTCACGCACCGGCGCGATCCGATCTTCCAGACCATGCACGCCGGCCAGGCCGAGGACACGACGCTCCTGGCCATCTCGCGCGAGGCGCAGCTCTACGAGGCGATCGCCGCCGTCGGCGTCGACGTCCGGGAGGTGAGTCTCACGCCGACCATCCTCGGCGGCGCCATCGCGATCCGGAAGCGCTTCGAGGGCGAGCCGACACAGGTGATGGCCGCCGCCTTCGGTCGCTACCGGTGGCTCAAGGTCTGCGTGGTCGTCGACGACGATGTGGACGTGTTCGATACGCGCGACGTGGCCTGGGCGGTCGCGACCCGGGCGCGACTCGCCTCGGGCCTCCTCCACGTGCCCGGCGCGCCCGGCTTCCCCCGGGACCCTCACGGAATGCACGCCGGCAAGCTCGGGATCGACGCCACGATCCCATTCGGCACGTGGGCCGAGCACGCGCGGAAGCGCGCGCCCGGGCTCGGGCGCGTCCGCCTCGACGAGTTCCGGTAGGGGCGGCCTGCGGGTGGCGCGGGTCGGCTAGGTCAGCGCCCGCATGGGCAGCAGCGCGTCGCACCGGATCGTAGCGGCGTAGGTCCCGTCGCGCACGCGAGAGGCTAGGGCTCGGAGGCTGAAAAGCCGAAAGGGCGAGGGGTTCAGGACCCCTCGCTAACCGCACGAATTCCCTGCGCGGCCGCCTGACCGATGGTCGTCTGGGTGCGGGTGAGTTCGGCGGCGTTTGGCACTGGCATGTCACCGAGATTTGGCGCGTCGTGAGGCCCGACACCGCCGTCCGACTAGGGAACGACTAGAAGACGGGGAGGGGTGACCTAGCGAGGTAGCTACTTCATACAAGAAATGGCAAGGCACATGCCGGCCCTGGTCCTCCCGGTCCAAAGTGCGGGTCGCTACAGGACAACCTCCCCCAACGGGCGCCAGATCGAATCTAGTGAGCTAGCGGTCCGTGGTTCCCGCTAGGTCGACGCATGGCGGCGCCCGTGCACGACAACGCAAAGGCCCGGCGTTACTTCGCCACCCTGGCGGCGCCTTCCTCCGGCACGTCGGCCTCGGCTTCGACCGCCTGCCCTCCGCCTCCGCGCGCGATGCCGAGCGGTGACCGGCGCCGTGGCGCTCCCCTCTCCCACCGGTCCAGGCGCTCGGCTCACGGTGACCGGACGCCGCCCGACATGGTATAAGGCCGGGATGCTCAGCGCTTCGAGCCGTCCCGGCGCGACGCCAAGGGCCGGAGCGGTAGAGACCGCGACGAGGCCGCGCGTCGGACGCGACCCCCGGAAGGCGCGAACGCATGCCGGCTGGTCGACGCTCTCGCTCGCCGACGTCCTGGCCGGCGTCGGTGTCCTGCGGAGGCTGCCTGCGTTTCTCCGCAACCCGCTGACTCTGGACGGCGCCCGCGCCGCCCTGCGCGTGCAGCTCGCACACCGTGAGACCGCCTTCCTGACTCACGTCCGGCAGGGGATCTTCGAGAGCCCCGCCAGCCCCTACCATCCGCTCCTGGTTCGCGCGGGTTGCGCGTACGGCGACCTGGAGCGCGCGGTGCGGCGTGACGGCGTGGATGACGCGCTCCACGCCCTCTTTCGCGCGGGGGTGTACCTCAGCGTGTCCGAGTTCAAAGGCAGGCAGCCCGTGCGGCGCGGGGCGACCGTGGTCGACGTGGATCCCTCGCGGCTCACGAACCCCGGCTCGGCTCGCCACGTGCCCCTACAGACCAGCGGTAGCCGGAGCAACCGGACTCCAGTCGTGCTCGACCTGGCCTTCATTCGCGAATGCGCGGGCGCCGTCTTGCTGTGGCTCCACGCGCGCGGCGCTGTGGACTCCGTCAAGGCGCACTGGCAGGTGCCGGGGAGCGGCAGCATCGCGCGCCTCCTCGAGTACGCCGCCTTCTCGCCCCCGGTGCGATGGTTCTCACCGCTCGAGCCGACGGCGGCCGCCCTTCCGGCGCTGCACCGGTGGAGCGGCACGGCGCTCCGCTGGGGAAGCCGGCTGGGCGGCGTTCCCCTGCCGGGTGTCGAGTACGTCCCCTTCGACGATCCGGCGCCCATCGTGGAGTGGCTGGCGGCCGTGATCCGCGCCGGCCGCACCCCGCACCTCCACACCTGGCCCAGCTCCGCCGGGCGTCTGGCCCAGATGGCGGCCGCCTCGGGTGTCGACATCGCCGGCACCCAGTTCACGGTGTCGGGTGAGCCCATCACCGAGGCCAAGGTCGCGGTCCTGCGGCGGGCCGGAGCGCAGGCATGGCCGCGGTACGGCAGCGTGGAGGTGAGCGGCATCGGCGTGGGATGCGCCGCGCCGGCGCACTGCGACGACGTCCATCTGCTTCACGATGGCCTCGCCATGATCCAGCCCGGCGCCGGACACGAGCTGAGCGGATTGCCCGCCGACGCCCTGCTCGTGTCCTCGCTCCGGCCGACTGCCCCGATTGTGCTGCTGAACGTGTCCCTCGGTGACCGGGCCACCCTCGATTCCCGGGCTTGCGGGTGTCCGCTGGAGGCGCTCGGGTGGACGACGCACCTGCACACGGTCCGAAGCTACGAGAAGCTCACCGCGGGCGGGATGACCTTCCTCGACGCGGACGTGATCCGCATCCTCGAGGCGGTGCTCCCCTCCCGGTTCGGCGGTGCGCCGACCGACTACCAGCTGGTGGAGGACGAGGCCGCGACCGGTGCGCCCAGTCTGCGCCTCCTCGTCCGCCCCGAGGTGGGGCCGGTCGATCCCGGCGCCCTGATCGAGGCTTTCCTCGATGCCCTCGCCGAGGAGTCGCCGGCGGCCCGCGTGATGGCCGCCCAGTGGCGCGAGGCCGGGATCGTGCGCGTCGATCGACGCGCCCCGGTCACGACTGCCTCGGGGAAGATCCTGCACCTGGTCGCCGCATCGACAACGCGAAGCACCACTTCGTGACGTGACCGATTCCTCTCGGCGCACCCGGCCCCGGAGGAACCATGGCCACGGGTCGGGCATTGCGCCGGTCGAGACGTGGACCAGCGCCGGCGCCCCGGCGTTGAATGCCTCGTCGAGCCGCGCGCGGAGCTCGTCCGGCCCGTCGGCGTGGAGGCCCAGCGCGCCGAACGCGCGCGCGTAGGCGACGAAGTCGGGGTTGCGCAGGGTCGAGGCGATCGCGCGGGCCTTACCGAACCGTTGCTCCTGGATCCGCTTGACGTTGCCGTAGGCGCCGTCGTCGAACACGCAGCAGACGATAGGGATCTCGTGCTAGACGGCAGAAGAGATCTGCCCGAAAGGAGCCGGCCGCAACGGCCCCCTCAGGTCCCGGTTCGTCGCCGCCAGGACCCGCACGTCCACGGGGATCGGCTGATTGCTACCGACAGGCCGACCCAGACCAAGTCCTTCACCGGGTTTCGCTCGCTCTCCTTTAGGCCTTCTGCGGAACGTCGGTGAGACGGTTCAGCCCCGGGATCGAAAGCGCGGCATGATCTCGCTGGCGAACCGTTCAAGCTGATCGAGATCGTCCTCCAGCGTCATGAGGACGAAATACTGGAATCCGGTTCGCTCCAGGTCCGCGATCCGCTCCAGGATCTCCGCCGTTGTTCCGAAGAGGTAGGACCGCTGGAGGTCCTCAAACGATCGGTGCGTGCCCATGACTCGCGCGAATGGCTGCCGTTGCTGACGCACCGCTTCGCCGTGATCGTTCGTATCCACGAGGTGGAGACAGTTGTAGTGCCCGTACCGGAGGGTGTCGGGGTCGCGGCCCTTCCGCTCCAGGTATGCGCGAATCGTGTGCAGGTCCTGAGTGACCATCTCAGGGCTAGCATCGGCACGGGCCAGCCAACCGTCGGCGGTCGCGATTCGCTCGAGCACCGGGGTCGCCATGTAGGGCTTGTCGGGCGACGAGCGGCCCTCGAGCTTCGATCCGCCGGCGACCCAGAGCTCCGGAAATCGCGGCGGGCGGGGCATGATCGTGGCGTGCGCAAACTGGTAGAACCGACCGTCGAACGTGACGTCGGATTCGGTGAGCAGACGGCGCAACGCCGCGAGGATCTCGTCCGTCCGGGCGCCCCGTTCCGCGAGCGGCAGACCGAGCGACTCGAACTCGTACCGGTCCCAGCCGGGAGCGACGCCGAGGACGAAGCGGCCCTGCGAGAGCGAGGACAGCGTCTGAATCTGGCGGGCGAGCGTGAGCGGGTGGTAGTAGGGGAGCACGAGCACGCCCGTGGCGAGACGAATGCGGGTTGTTACGCTCGCGGCATACGTCAGACAGAGCAGCGGGGACATCCAGGCGGTGCCATAGTGCCCCGCGACCACGAAATGTTCGCTGACCCAAAGGGCATCGAAGCCGAGCGCTTCGGCGCGCTGGGCGAAGTCGCGGATGCGAGTAACCTGATCAGACGCGAGGTCCGGCCAGGCGTACGTCGGCAGGTAGACGCCGAACTCCACTTCGGTCTCCTTCTTGATGAACGGGTGGGTCAGAACCGGCCGGTGACCGAACGCCCCAAGCACGAGGGTTACCGCATCGGAGCCATGGGGCGCAAGAGGGCCGAGGCCGGCGTCGCCGTGGGGGCGGGGCCGACGCGGAGCGGGGTCGGCCGGGGAAGGGCCGGTTTCGGGGGATGCTCGGGTATGGGCCGGCCCGCAATCGTCGATCCTGGAATCGCTGGGACGCTTGCCGAGCCGGGGTGCTCGGCTCATGCGTCGCTCCGCTCGTCGTGAAGTCGGGTCCGCCGGCTCCGGGGGCCGCAGGTCAAGACGTGGGCGTGGTGCAGCAGCCGATCCAGGAAGGCGGCGACGGCGGCGGTGTCGCCGAAGGAATCGAACCTTCAATCTACTGATTGAGAGACCGCCGAGGGGCGGGACCCGCCGCCGGCCGTCAGCCCTCGATCGCGTCGGCCAGCGCCCGCAGCAGCGCGCCCCCGTCCCCCCGCCAGGCGCTACCGTGCATGCACGCCAGCGTGGTGGGCGCCAGGGCGGCCAGGCGCTCGAGGTGCCGGCGGCTGTCCGGGGTGTGCGCGTAGTAGTCCATGGGCTTCCGGAAGGCCTCGCTGGGGCCGAGGACGTCGGCCTCGGTCAGCGCCGGGAGCCCGCCCCCGCCCTGGGTGAACAGGTCCCCGCAGAGGAGCGTCCGGGTGTGCGCCTCGTGAAGGAAGCCGCAGTCCCAGCCGTGGGGCACGTGCGGGGCGTCGAGCCAGGTCACCCGCCGGATCCCCAGCGCCAGCGTCTCGCCGTCGGCCAGCACCCGGGGCGGCCGGTCGGCCAGGTCGCCGATCGAGACCATCGCCGCCACCTGCCCGCACAGGGGCGCGGCGTGCGGGGCGGCCGCCAGCCAGTGGTTCAGCGCGCCGCACTCGTCGGCCTCGACGTGGGAGAAGCCGATCCACCGCAGCCGCTCGACCGGCAGCACTCGGGCGACGGCGTCCCGCACCTCGGGGAAGAGGCCGCGGGGCCCGGTGTGGAAGAGGAGCGGGTCGTCGTCGACCACCAGGTACTGGTTGAAGGTGAACCCCGCCGTGTCGAAGTCGACCGGCACGGGGGTGCTGATCCGGTAGATGCCGCTCGCGATCTCGTGGACGTTGGTGCGGGCTCCAGGGCCGGGGGTGGTCATCGGGCTCTCCTTCTCTTCTCTGTGTGCGGTTCGGTTCGCGTCCGGTTCGGTGCTCTGGCCGGGTGTGTCGCCCGGGGGCCGCCCGTTACGCCGGCGGGTACACCGGCGCGCCGCGCGGGCAGCTCCGTAACGGCCGGCCGGCTCGCGACACCTCCGGGCGTGGAGGGGCATGCTACCGTGACGGCGTGCTCGAGCAACGGGAGGAGCCCGCGGAGTCCGCGGCCGACGACGCGGAGCTGGCCCGCCGGATCGCCGCGGGACGTCCCGGGGAGGCCGGGGCGGCCAGTGAGGCCGAGGCGGAGCTGGCCCGGCGCTTCGCGCCCCGCATCCGGCTCTTCGGCCTGCGCCGGCTGCGCAATCCGGCCGCGGCTCAGGACTTGGTCCAGGAGGTGCTGGTGACGACCCTCGAGGCGCTGCGGGCCGGCCGGGTCCACGAGCCGGAGCGGCTGGCCTCGTTCATCCTCGGCACCTGCCGGATGACGGTCGCCAACCAGCACCGGGGTGCGCAGCGGCAAGCACGGCTCCTTGCCCAGTTCGCCCGGGACCTCGAGCCGGAGCCGGACCGGCCCGACGGCGCGACCCTCGACCGCGACCGGCTCGCCGACTGTCTCGCGGAGCTGCCCGCCCGCGACCGGACCGTGGTCGCGCTGACCTTCTACGCCGAAAGCAGCGCGGAGGCGATCGCCGCGGAGCTGGAGACCTCGGCCGGCCACGTCCGGGTGCTCCGCCACCGGGCGCTGGCCCGGCTCCACGACTGCCTGGAGGGCCCCCGATGAGCGCGGGACGCGCGGAGCGCGCGTGCCCGGCGCCCCGGCCCCTGGCGACGCTGGTCGACCACTGGGCGGGCGAGCTGGCCCCGGCGGACGAGGCGGCGGTCGAGGAGCATCTCATTGCGTGCGGGGCGTGCGCGGAGCGGGCCGCGTGGCTCGGCCGGCTCGCCGCGGCGACCCGGGAGCTGATCGCCCGCGGCCGGGTGCCGCTGGTGCTCACGCCGGCCCTCCTGGCGCGCCTCGAGCGGGACGGCGTGCGCATCCGGCGCCACGTCGTCGAGGCCGGCGGCCAGACCCGCTGCACGGCCGGGCCGGACGACGACCTGATCGCCGTGACGCTCCGCGCCCCGCTGCGCGCCGGCGAGCGGGTCGACCTCGTCTACCTCGAGGCGCCGGCGGGCCTCGACCTCGGTGCGCGCTGGACCGACGTCCCGGTCGACGTCGCGCGCGGCGAGGTGGTGTTCGTGGAGTCGGGCGCCGCGATCCGCCCCCTGCCGGCCGGCCGGGCGCGGCTCGGCCTCCTCGGCGTCGGCCCGGCCGGCGAGCGGACGATCGGCGAGTTCACCCTCCTCCACACGCCCTGGGCGGGCGCCGCCCCCTGACGCGCCCGGAGATCGCGTCACTTCGGGGTCGTCGTCCGTCCCATCCGCGCCTGTGCCGTGATCCGCTCGAGCGCCGCTTTGAACCCCTGGGGGGTGCCGCTGGACCCGGCGGCGCGGCCCTGTCCCTTCCGCGCCGTGAAGTGAACTGCCCTCGCCTCACTGCGCCTTCGCGTGAGTTGGAACCAGGCTGGAACCGAACGAATCGGGGGCGGCGCCGCCCACCGATCGAATGGTGAGCCGTGAAGGAATCGAACCTTCAACCTACTGATTAAGAGGTGGTTCCGGGCCCGAACTCCCGCGCACTCAGGAGAGCTAAGACCACGAATCTTCTGCGCGGCCGCGTGATGGATGTTCGCCTGCGTGTGGTGGAGTTCGGTGGAGTTTGGCACCGGTGCGTCACCGAGCCCTCGGTGGATGATACGCCGGCAGGGATCGAACCGGCCCGCTCCGGCTTCGTCGGGTCGGCCTGCCGCGCGCGAGAGTCCGGCCACCCTGGGAATGCGCCCGCCGCTGGCTAACGGCAGGATCGGGGAGAGGGCGGGAAACAGGCTTTGTGCCCCGCCTAGGATCGCGCGACGCCAGCACGAAAGAACTATGCCTCACACCGGGGCTCTACTCGCCCTGGTCCACTCGAGACGGTCGGTCTCGTACTCGCAGTCAGCGCACATCCAGATTGGCCCTGTGCGATGATCGAAGAAGGCCGCCGACCTGGCTGGACGCGCACGGCTGGTGCGTAGATGGGCCGCCCTACGCTTGCTCGGGGTGCCCCCTGTGGACGTGGAGGACGCCATGCGACTCGACGGACTGACGGACCGCCCGCGAAGGATGCGCCGCCCTCCATGGCACGTGATGGGAGGAATCGTTCTCGCTTACTTGGTAGCTGGGGCCCTCGTCTCGGGATGTGCCACGTCCATCCAGTTGGGAAAGGTCTTGCTGACAGACTCGTTCGACAATCCCGCCGCAGGTCGGTTGTCGAGCCAATCGGATTCTCCCGCTGTCGAGCAAGGCTACATCGGGGGTGAGTACCAGGTGCGGCTATCGTCCTCCGCCAAGCCCCTTCTGGCGGTAGGCGCTAACTCCGTGTTCGCCAACCTCCAGGTGGCCGTCGATGCTCGCCTAGCGGAAGGCACCGAGGGCCGTTCGATTGGCGTAGCCTGTCGCATGAACCCGAAAGACGGTACGGCTCAGTTCTATGCCCTTCTCGCGGTTCCGGCGACGGGGCGGTTCGCACTGAGCAATTTCGATGGCTATCGGTGGTTCCATCTGGTCCCATTCCAATTCTCGGAAGCCATCCGACGTGGGAACGCGTCGAACCATCTTGAACTCACCTGCGTTGGGTCTACCATCATTGCCCGGATCAACGGAACCGAGGTCGCGTCGGCTCAGGACAGCACCTACGACAGCGGCTATGTGGCGGTCGTGGTCGAGCGCGACGAAGGCATTCCCCTCGAGGCCCGCTTCGATAACCTAGTCGTGAGGGAAGCACGACGATCACCATGATCAATCCCAAGGGGAAGACGGGGGGGTCATCGGCGGGATCCCCGGGCTCCTGCGCCAGATGGCCGACACGGGCAAGCTAATTAGCGCCGTGAGGAGTCAGTCGCCGGTGCCCACCGACTCGCTCCGCGTCGATGTCGCGGCGATCGCCCGGCCCGAGGGCCGGATGGTCGGTAGCGGGGGCCATACGCGGGCGCGCCACTACCTCGAGCAACGTCTCGGCGAGCTGGGCCTCGTGCCGTATCGCGGAGGGACCTTCGCGCTCTCGTATCGACACTCACGCGGCGGTGTCGAGTCTCACAACTTGGTCGGGGTGATCCCCGGCACCGACCGCAGCTTGCCGCCCCTGATCATCGGGGCGCACTACGACAGCGTCATCGCCGCCCCCAGTGCCGACGACAACGCGGCGGCGGTCGCCATCGCGCTGTCCTCGGCGGCGGCACTCGGCGCCACCCCACGGGCGCGCGATATCGTCATCGCGCTGTTCGATGCCGAGGAGCCGCCGTACTTCCTGGGTCCCGACATGGGCTCGGTCCGTTTCTGCGCGAGCCAGGCCGATGCCCGGGGCTTTCACGCCGCGCTCGTGATGGATCTGGTTGGGCACGACTTTGTGCTGCCGCTACCGGACCTCGCCAATCTGCTCGTGGCCGTCGGTATCGAAAGCTCGGGCGCGCTGCCCGGCCTGGTCGATGCCACCCCGAGACCGGCCGCGCTGCCACTGGTGGTCGCGCAGAATGACGTCGTCGGTGACGTGAGCGACCATCATGCCTTTCGCCTGCGCGGCGTGCCGTACCTGTTCCTGACCTGTGGTCGCTGGGCCCACTACCACCAGGAGACCGACACGCCCGACCGACTGGCGTGGGACAAGATGGCCCTGATCCGCGACTACGTGGTCTCGCTCGCCGGCGCCATGGCCGACGACGCCCTCGCCGTGCCGCCCGTGGACACGACGGCCATGGAGATTCGCTATCTGGAGTCCACGCTCGGGCCGATGCTGGCCATGGTGCTCACGCAGCTGAGGATAAGCGCCCTGAAGACGCGTGCCGACCTGCAGCGCCTGGCCGTCGGTCTCCAGGCGCTCGGGGTGTGAAGGCCAGCGCGCCACTCGGGCCACCCCCGCCTCAGCGAATCGCGGCGAGCTCGTGCGCCTCCCGTTTCCAGGCCCCGGTCGATCTGCGCCGTGACATCGAACGCATCGTCGATCAGCCCCCCAGCTCGCCATCCACGCCCACGTCCAGCGCGCTTCGTGCTCGGGATGGGGCCGGCTCCTTCACCTGGATGCGACTACTGATGGCGGGATGGGCTGCGACTGCTTGCCCGAATAAACGAATCGGGGGGCGTCGCCGCCCCCCGATCGAGTGGTGAGCCGTGAAGGAATCGAACCTTCAACCTACTGATTAAGAGGTGGTTCTGGGACCGAACTCCTCCGCACTCAGGAGAGCTAAGGCCACGAATCTTCTGCGCGGCAGCGTGATGGATGTTCGCCTGCGTGTGGTGGAGTTCGGTGGAGTTTGGCACTGGCATGTCACCGAGACTTGAGCCTCGCTAGGGCAGGCACCGCCTCACTGAATCACTTCGTCAGCACGTGCCAAGAGCGACGGCACCAGTGTCAGCCCCGGGCCTTGGCACCGCATCGACCCGAGCGCTTGCGATCCCCGCAAAGGCATTGCCGAAGTCGTCACGACTCCGCACGGCGATGTCGGGGTTGAAGGCGCGTCGCTCGGCTATCGATAGACGGGGAAGGTTGGCGCCTATACACCGGGCCGTTCGCGCGGGCGCCGGGCGTAGGCGTCGAAGCGAAGGCCGTGAGCCACGCCTGGACGGAGAGCGCGTCCGTCGAGGCGAGAGCGCGCTGGCGTTGCCCGCGAGGAGTCTCCGCCAGGCCGACTACGACGTCCCGATCCGTGGTAGCCCCGTCGTCGACGGAGCGCGCGTCTCGGCGTTCCCGGCAAGCTCAGTCATCGTCACCGCCATCGTCGGCGTCGATTCGGAGCATCCCGGCGTTGCCGAGGTAGAGCCGGCCAGGGCGACGTGGATCGACCACGAGTGTACCTTGGCCAGCCTCGACGCCCGAACGCCGGAGCGCCTCGCCGGTATCGACCGGCTTCCAGCTGGAGGCACCGTCGTCGCTCGAGAAGAGGCCGCCGCCGCGCAGCCAGACGTAGAGCGTGCCGCGCGCGTCCTGCGCGAGGCCGTGCACCCCCGCGCCGGACAGGCCTTGGCTGGCCGGCGCGAAGGTGTGCCCGCCATCCCGCGAGCGCAGCACCTGTCCGAAGCTCTCCCCAGCGTAGATCACTTCCGTGTTGCGACGATCCACGGCCAGCGCGCTGAAGGTGCCGGGTTGCCCGAGATCCAGCAGCGTCTGTCCGCCGTCGGTCGACTTGAACAGCCCGCCGCTGAAGACGTAGTCGCCGACATAGAGGACGTCGGGGTCGGTCGGATCGACGGCGATCGCGCCGAACGGCGCGCTCGAGAGACGCGCGAAGGTCCGGCCCGCGTCGTCCGAGCGGTAGAGCCCGACGCCGGACGACACCAGGTAAACACGCGAGGCCGTCGCAAAAGCCATCCGTGTTAGGAAGGAAAATTGGGTCGGTGAATCGGGCAGCTCCGCCAATGTCCAGCTACGCCCACCGTTGTCGGTTCGAAACAGGCCCTGCCCGATAGTCGCGACCAGGACCACGTTCGCCTCGCTAGGAGAGCCCGCCACCGCGGCGGTGCCGGGGCCAAAGCTCAGGTCGATGAGAGGCGTGTTGCCGATCGGGCGGTAGATCCGCCCTCGGATCTGTCGGAAGATCCCCTGCGTATTGACGACACCGACCAGCAGCTTGCCGTCGGCGTCGAAGGCCAGATCGTTCACCGCGGAGGCGCGGAAGCCATCCAGCAGCGAACCGAACGTCTGACCGCCGTCGTCGGTGCGGAACGGCCCGCCCTGCGTGTTGAGGTAGACGGAGCCGCGCGCGTCCACGCCGATCTCACCGACGGGGGAAGCCCCGGTGAAGCGCGGATCGTTCGAGGCGGGCAAGAGCGTGAAGCTCAGGCCGCCGTCGGTGGAGACGTGCAGCAGCCCATCACTCGTATAGATGCGGGATGGGTCGATCGGGTGAAATTCAAGAGTGAAGAAGGCCGACAGGCCGCTCACCGGGACGTAGGACGCCCCTCCATCCGCCGACCGGAAGGTCCCGGTCGGCTGGAACGCCTCATCGAGGGTCGTGACAAAGATCAGGCGCCCGTCGGGACTGGCGTCGAAGTTACCTACGAAACCTGGAGGGGTCGGCACCCAGGGGAAGCTGTCGCCGCCATCGGTCGAGGCGTACAGGCGGCCCTGGTCGAAATCAACGAAGTAGACGATTCCACGCACTACCCGCACGAATCCGAAAGACACCAAAGGCACGACGACCTGCTGGAAGGTGCGCCCGCCATCGGTCGACTTCCAAACCTCGGTGATGAAGTCGTCGAAGTTGATGCCGGAAACGTAGACGCTGCGGGGGTCCTCCGGGTCGACGTCGCAACTGGCGAAGCCGGACCCGGTGAAGACCGAAGCCCGGCGGGTCCACGTCTTGCCGAAGTCGTCGCTGGAGAACAGACCGTTGAAGGGCGAGAGATCGCTGCCCAGGCCGACCAGAGCGTAGACGACGCGGGGCTTCGAACGCGCCTGGCAGACGAAATCGGAATATGGCGCGACGCCGTTCGGCCCGACGAGGCCCTGCATGCTGCGCTGCCAGCCCTCGCCACGGTGCTCGGACCGGAAGATGCCGGCCCGGCCTGTGGTCACGAGAACTTTGTCGCCGTGGAAGAGGAACCTTTCCAGACCGCTGCAGCAGAGGATGCCATCCTCAGGCCCTGCTTCGCGCGTCCGGCGATCGCCGTCTTCGGCCGACGCCGACAGGCTGAGAGCGAGCGATAAAACAGCAGCCAGACCGGTCACGAGGGTCGTTCGCTTCGGCGGGCAGGCCGTCATGATCGCGAACCTCCTTGTTTGCTGGAACGCCTCGCCGCCCTCGTGTCGCCACCACGCCGGCTCTCGCTCGCGTATCACGGGCCCCTCGTTTCACGGGCCCGCCGGCGCGCGGCGATCGACGCCTTTCATGGAACCTCCCTTCGGCGTGCCTTGACGCCGCGCACGGCGTGCGGGACCATGCTCCTCAGGATCCAAAGGATGTCTCCAGGCTAGTCGTGGGTATGCACCCGCGGCAATTCCTCTAAATAGAGGAATGGGGCCATGGCGAAATCGGACCTCTTGCGGCTTCAGGACGTGCGCGACGCTTACCGACTGATCGGGGAGTGCCGCGACCTGGGGAGCGATCCGGCCCTCTGGCATCGCCGGATGCTCGAGGGAGTGTGCCAGCTTGTCGGGGCCCCGGCGGCGGCCGGCGGTGAGGGGCGATGGATCCGGCCGCACCGTGCCGTCGAGCCACTCTCTGCATTTGACGCTGGCCTGGATTCCCGCGGCCACGAGGTGTTCGCGGCCTACATGCGGGAGTTGGGTCCTGCCGGCGATCCGATCTTCCGCACGCTACAGCACAGGCTCGGCCCACTCGTCACCCACACCCGGCGGCAACTCGTCTCCGACGCCGTGTGGTACGGGTCGGTCTCTTTCAACGAGTATCACCGCGTGATCCACATCGACGATCAACTCACGTCGGTGTATCAGACCTCCAGGGAAGGGGCCATCAGCGTGGTGGCCCTCCACCGGGCCTCCGGCGACCGGGCTTTCTCGCCGCGCGAGCAGCGGGTGCTGAAGCTCTTTCACGAGGAGCTCGGCCCGCTGATCGGCCGATCACTGGTCAGCGCCACCGAGCAGAGCCCGGAAAAGCTTTCCCCGCGGCTCCGACAGACGCTCGCGTGCCTAGTGGAGGGCGACAGCGAGAAGCAGATCGCCGCGCGTCTCGGCGTGAGCCACGCCACGGCCCATCAGTACGTGACCGCCCTGTATCGCCGCTTCCGCGTCCGGAGCCGCGGCCAACTCATGGCCGTTGTGATGAAGCGCATGGGGCGAGGGCTCCGGGGATAGCTCCCACGCGGAGCGTGAGCCGCGGCCGCCGCGACCCGGCCGGCTCCTCACGCCCCGGATCACCCGCCCGGCCCCTCGTCCAGAAAAACGAATCGGGGGGCGGCGCCGCCCCCCGATCGAATGGTGGCCGTGAAGGAATCGAACCTTCAACCTACTGATTAAGAGGTGGTCGCGGACCCGAAACTCCTACGCACTCAGGAGAGCTAAGACCACGAATCTTCGGCGCGGCCGCGTGATGGATGTTCGCCTACGTGCGGTGGAGTTCGGTGGAGTTTGGCACTGGCATGTCACCGACATTCTGCTGCGCCCTGTGCCGGCTCGCACCGGATTGTGGGCGCGGTGACCGAACCCCACGCCGTGCGGCGCCTCCTCGTCCCGCTCGGCCTGGCCGCCGAGCCACCGCCCGGCCGCCCCGACCCCGCTGGGTGACCCGAGTGCGATCCGCCGCCCTTGAAAGGTCGTCGACATGATCTCGGCCGGCCCCTCGGATCGCGGGCGCGCTCCGGCGCGAGAGGCGCGGCCGTCACGGCTCTCGGAGAAGCCGCCGGAAGGTCAGGCTGATGCGCTCGCGTTCGATGCCAGGCTGCCGGGGCACGCCGTGGACGTAGTGCCGCTGGCAGGTCCCGCCCATCACGAGCAGGGCGCCGTGGCCGAGCTCGAGGTCGTGCCGACCGTGGTCTCTTCGTCGGCGCGGCTTGACGACGAGACGCCGGGGGGCGCCGAGGGAGACGATGGCCACCAGCGGGTCGGGTCCCAGCTCCGGCTCGTCATCGGCGTGCAGCCCCATGCTGTCATTACCGCTCCGGTACCGATTCAGAAGGACGTGGTTGAACACGCCGCCGGTCTGGGCGCGCACTCGCGCGAGGAGTCCAGTCGCCGTGGGCGTGAACGCCCGCGGCTCGAGGGTCTGTCCCGAGTATCGGTACCCGAGGTCGCCGGCCCAGGCGATCAGGCGGGGTTGCAGGACCCGCCGCCCGAAGAGCACGATCTCCCGCTGCTCCCAGGTCAGCTCGTCGCGCAACGCCGCCAGCGCGTGGTCTGCCTCGCCGGGCGCGAGCCACGTGGCGTCGAAGTCGAGCCAGGCGCCATCCGCGAGGGGAATTCGCAAGGAGGATTCCGACGTCGTCGCCTGGCTGGCCGGTTCACTCTGCGTCGTGGAAGATGATACCGGCCGCGTGGCGGTGGCCGGAGCGGACGCGGCTCACGCCGTGGCGCACGTTGCCGCGATAGGCGCCGCGCGCGCCCGGCACCGGCCGGTGACGCACAGGAAAGACCACGGCGTCACCCTGATCGAGCGGGACCACCTCGACCCGCGATTGTCGGCGCGGCCGCTGCTCGACCAGCACGAACTCCCCGCCCGTGAAGTCCCGGTCCGGCGCCGAGAGCAGCACGGTGACCTGAAGGGGAAACACGTGCTCGCCGTAGAGGTCGCCGGTCGTCCGGACGGCGTAGAAGAACGCGCCGTCGGCTCGGCGATCCCGCCGCTGGACGGCCCGCCAGCAATCCTCGTTGTCGGCGAACGCGGGCCGGATGGACTCGTCTCGGATTGCCACTAGCCTCATGATGCCACTCATTTTCGGGGCCCCTGGACTCTACGGGGCCGCCACTGGGGTGATCGTCGGGGAGACGCCACGCGCAGGCACTCCGGTCCTTGCGGTCGAATCCGGGGAGGCTCACGGAAGCCGCGGCCCCGGAGTTCGCGCGCAAGAAACGGATGGCCCGGAGGGCGGCAACCGCCGTACGATCGAGCAGGGGAGAGGTGCGTGATCCGGTTCCTCTTGCGTCGGGTTCTGTTCACCGCGGGACGAAGACCTCGCGGTCGGCGGACGCCTTTGCCCCCGGCAGGTGACGCTGGCCGCGGGCGCCGCCGACTGACCGCGCTGGCGGCCCTGACCGCCGGAGTGCTGCTGAGCGCCCCCGCCGCCACGCAGGAACCACCCGTCCTGACAGAGACCCGTGGAGATGTGGTCGGTCATATCGTCATCTGGGGATATCCCGGGGCGGGCTCCTCGCCGGCGGTGGCTGCCGTCCGTGCACCGGTCATCGGCAGCATCAAGGGGCCACAGATCCAGCTCACGTGGACCATGCCCCAGCAGGGTCAGGCCTCGGCTGAGCTTGTGCTCCTGTCGCCGGACCGGCTGTTCGGGCTCGGGGCAGTGGGCTCGACGACCACAGGGTTCGGGCTCCACCGCGCCCGGTAGGCCGGATCGCCCGCCGGGCGGCCGGCGATCCGGCGATCCGGGACCCAAACCTACTGATGCGCCAGAAAAACGAGTCGGGGGGCGTCGCCGCCCCCCGATCAAGTGGTGAGCCGTGAAAGAATCGGACCTTCAACCTACTGATTAAGAGGTGGTCCCGGGACCGAACTCCTACGCACGCAGACGATCTAAGCGTACGTATTTCCTGCGAAGCCGCCTGACCGATGTTCGCCTGCGTGCGGTGGAGTTCGGTGGAGTTTGGCACTGGCATGTCACCGAGATTCTGCTGCCACGCACCGAGTCCCGGGGACCACGGGGCGCCCCCGGTTGAGTGTTCAGTCGGGACCCTTCACGGTGGGTTTCCATGGGGCGACTCCAGCGCCGTCTCCGCCTTCTCCAGCCAGAAGGTCATGCCCATCTCACGGTACATCGTCGTCGCCGTGCGCTGATACTCCCGCGCCTGCTCGCGCTTGCCCGTGTGCGCGTAGAGCGTGCCGAGGCCGAGGTGGCAGTGGGCGACCAGCGGGCGCATGCCGAGCTCGCCCGCGAGTGCCAGGGCCTCGCGGTAGTACCCTTCAGCATCCTCAGCACCGCCGGTCGACGCGACGTCACCGGTCAGGCGGAGAGCGTGCGCCTCGCTGCCCCGAGCGCCCAGCCGGCGGCTGAGCGTCAGCGCCTCTCGGGCGTGGCTCCTGGCATCGTCGAGGCGCCCGACCGAGAGGTAGGTCATTCCCGCGTACAGAAGAATGCGCGCCGGCCGGTTGTGAACCTGGCGCCGGCGGAACTCCTCGACGGCGCCCGCCACCAGCGGGAGCGCCTCGTCCGCGCGGCCGGCGAGGGCATAGGCGGCGCCGAGAGTCGCGGCGACGAGCGGTGTCCCGATGAGGAACTGCCATGTTCGGCAGAGGTCGTGGCCCCGCTCGAGGACCCGGGTCGCGCGCGGGAGGTCCCCGCGACTGAGGTGGGCGCGCCCGAGATCGAGCAACCCGAAGTGCAGTGTGAAGGGGTGATCGGCCGCTTCAGCGATCCGCACAGCGGCCTCGGCGTGCCCGATGGCCTCGTCGAACCGGCCGAGCTCGGAGAGCACATCGGCGAGATAGGCCCCCGAGAGCGCCGACTGGATGGCGGGTGCCCCAAAGCGCTCAGCGCGCAGGTCGCCCTCGAGCGCCACGTTCCGCTCGAGCAAGGAAACCGCCTGGCCGAACTCGCCCCTGGCAACGTGCGCAAAGCCCAGAAAGGACGTGGCGACCACCTCGATCGCACGATCGCCGAGGGTTCCCGCGATACTCAGGGCCTCCTGCCCGAATCTGACGGCCTCGTCGTAGTCGCCAGCCAACAGGCACTGGATCACCATGAAGGTGGCGATCCGCGCGAGCCGGCGTTGGTCGCCGAGCGTCCGGGCGAGCCTCTCGGCTTCGTGGAGGTGCTCCCCCGTGCGCGCCGCATCGCCGAGCGGCTGGAACGCATTCCGGAGGTCGATGCGGAGGTCGATCGTCAGCTCGGTCCGCTCCCGGGTCTCGGGGATCCGGCGGAGGGCCCCGAGGGCCTGCTCCAGGTGGGGGATGGCCTCGCGGTAAGCCCCACGCGCCATGGCCCGGAGCCCCGCCTGGCGGAGATACGTCACGGCCTTCTCCCACAGCTCCCCGCGCAGGGCGTGGTGAGCCAGTCGCTCGGCCTGCTCGGCGACGCGCTCGGTCGAGAGCCGCTCGATCGCCTCCGTGATGCGGGCGTGGAGCGCGCGCTGCCGGTCGTGGAGCAGCCCCTGGGACGCCACCTCATGCGTGAGCGCGTGCTTGAACGTGTACTCGAGGTCCGGAAAAAGGCGGGTCTCGTAGAGGAACTCCGCGGCCTGGAGGCGAGTCAGCTCGGCGCGCACCTCGGGCTCCGGCGCGTCGGCAATGGCCAAGAGGAGCGGCATCGGCACGTCCTTGCCGATGACCGCGGCGGCCTGGAGCAGTCGCTTGGCCTCGGACCCCAGGCGGTCGATGCGCGCGGCCAGGATGGCCTGAACAGTCGCGGGGATCGTCAGCTGCTCGACGGGCCGGGTGAGCCGGTAGGCGCCGCGCTCGCCGGCCAGGGCCCCCGTCTCTACCAGGGCTCGCACACTCTCCTCGAGGAAGAGGGGATTCGCGTCCGTCCGCTCGACCAGGAGCCGCTTGAGCGGGCCGAGCGCTGCGTCAGGGCCGAGGAGCGCCTCGAGCAGCTCGTCGGCGCTCTCGGGCGGCAGGGGATCGATCCGGAGCTGGCGGTAGTAGGTCTTGCCGCCCCAGACGTGCCGGTACTCGGGACGGTAGTTGACGAGGAGCAGGAGGCGCGCCGCCGGCAGGCTCTCGACGAGGCTATCGAGTAAGGCCTGCGTCTCGCCGTCGATCCAGTGGAGGTCCTCGCCGACCACCACCAGCGGCTGGACCTCGCTCTCGCGCAGCAGCAGGCGCTTGACTGCGTCGAGCGTCTGCTGGCGCCGCTGGAGGGGATCGAGGGCCTGCCAGGACACCTTGTCCACCGGCACGTCCAGGAGCGCCAGGAGAGCGGGCACGGCGGGCGCGAGCGCCGCGGCGAGCGTCAGGACCTTCCCGGTGACCTTCTCCCGGATCTTCCGCGGGTCGTCTCGACCCTCGATCGCGAAGTAGCCGCGGAGCAGCTCGATCACGGGCAGGTAGGCGGTGGCCTTGCCGTAGGAGACCGAGGCGGACTGCACGATGAGCCAGCCGTGCACGCGGTGAGAATGCGTGAGCTCCCAGAAGAGCCGCGACTTGCCCACGCCCGGCTCCCCGACGACGGCGACGATCTGGCCGTGCCCCAGGCTGGCCCGGTCGAGGGCGTCGCGGAGCTGCTCCAGCTCCGCGGTCCGGCCGACGAAGCGCGTGAGCCCCCGCCGCGCCGCGGCCTCGAGGCGGGTGCGGGCGGCGCCCGCCCCCACGAGCTCGAACACCTCGACCGGCTCGGCGAGCCCCTTGATCGGCACCGGGCCGAGCGGGGTGACCTGGACGAAGCCTTCGGCCAGGTGCAGCGTCCCGGCGGTGAGCCGGATGCTGCCGGGCGCTGCGAGCTGCTCCATGCGGGCCGCCAGGTGCGTGGTCTGGCCCACGGCAGTGTAGTCCATGCGAAGATCGCCCCCGATCGAGCGCACGACGACGTCTCCGGAGTTCACGCCGACTCTGATCTGCACCTCCACGCCCTGGGCGCGGCGCAGCTCATCCGAGTAGCGCCGCACGGCGTCCTGCATCCTGAGCGCGGCGTAGCAGGCGCGCAGGGCATGGTCCTCGTGGGCGAGCGGCGCGCCGAAGAGCGCCATGATCCCGTCGCCCATGACCTGATTGACGGTGCCCTCGTAGTGATGGACCGCCTCCATCATCCGCTCGAGCACCGGGTCCAGGAGCTTGCGCGCCTCTTCGGGATCACGATCGGCGAGCAGCTCCATCGAGCCCTTGACGTCGGCGAAGAGGACCGTGACCTCCTTGCGCTCGCCCTCGAGGGCGCTCTTCGAGGTGAGGATCTTCTCGGCGAGGTGTTTCGGGGCGTAGCTCTCGGGCGAGGCAAAGCGTGGAGTCGCGGTCGGTTGGGCCTGAGTGCCCGCAAGAGGCGCCCCGCAGCTATCGCAGAACTTGCTTCCGGCCCCCACCATGCCGCCGCAGCCGGAACAGACGACAGCAAACGTCGCGCCGCATTCTCGGCAGAATCGCGCCCCGTCGCGGTTCTCCGCCTGGCACCGGGGACACATCATCGCGGGCGCCCTCCGACTTGTGAAAGCCGAACCGGACTCGGGCGGGTGATGAGTGGAGCGAGCTTAGTCGGAGGCTCGCTGGGGGTCAAGGATCGCCGATGCAGCGTGGAACGAGACAGCGGGGTTCACGGGTGTTTGTGTAGATCCCGGGCTCGCGTTTTGGGTCGGTTATCCAAGCCTCAATGGGCGGCGGTAAGGCTTGTGGTCGCCGGGGGGACGAGCCGCACCCTTTCGCCCGGAAAAGCGAATCGGGGGGCGTCGCCGCCCCCCGATCGAGTGGTGAGCCGTGAAGGAATCGAACCTTCAACTTACTGATTAAGAGTTCTCCCCGAACCGAACTGCCCGAATCCAGGAGCACCTATCCGCCTGAGATGATTCACCTCTCCGAGCAGCGATGGGCCGCATCGATGCTCCTAATGCGGAATGGTGTGGTAGCAGGGTGGTAGCAGACTCGCGACCTTTGCTCATCGCCGGGTCAAGTCCAGAGACTGCGGGATAAACGGAGTGGCGCCGCACTCGGTGTTACAACTCGCCAGATGGAGAATCTGACGCGTCGGCTCCCAGAATCGGCCGCCGGCGTCGAGCCAGCCGGGCACGGAGTCACATATCCAAAACAATCCGACCGCGACACACGGGACCCCCGATCAATCCTACGGCGCGAACGTGGACCGAACCTGGATGCCCCAGTGGCCATCGATTTTCGTAACAATCCACAGGGTCGGGTGGGAGACATATCGTTGCCCGTTCGCCTGGTACCGGCTAAAGACTACCAGCGCGTGCACCTTGCCGGGACTGCTCTGCACGAATGTCAAGGAGTCCAAGGCAGTGTGGTGCCAGTCGTCTTCAAGAGGCGTGGGATCTCCGGTCCACTCGTTCGCGGACGGTATGATCACCGTGCGCGAGCCCGTGACGCGGATATGCGGAAAATTGACGACCCCCAGCAGCCCTCGGACGTCGCGGCGGCTGAACAGCGGGAAAAACGCTTCGATCACCTTCCGCGCCTCGTCTTCACTGCCCGGGTCTCTGGGATGCGTCGCTTGCATCATCGACGTCAAATCACTCTGCCCACCTCAGGTCCGGAACGTAGGAACTCCTGGCAACGTTTCTCGCTCCCCGGCGCCAAGCAGCCAGGTGCGCTGTTCCACTATTGGATCACCTCATCCGCCCGCGCGAGCACCGAGGGCGGGATCGTCAGGCCGAGGGCCTTCGCGGTCTTCAGGTTGATGACGAACTCGAACTTGGTGGGTTGCTCAACAGGCAGGTCGGCGGGTTTAGCGCCTTTGAGGATTCTGTCCACGTAGGTCGCGCTGCGTCGAAACAGGTCGGCAATGTTGGCTCCGTAAGCCATGAGCCCACCGAGTTCCGCATACTCCCTGGCGTTAAACATCGTCGGCAGTTGGTGCTTCGCGGCGAGGTTGACGATACGTCTTCGCTCGGTGAAGAACATCGAACTCTGGAAGATGAGCAAGGCCCCGGGGTGCTCCCGCGTCATGGCGGAGAAGGCGCTGTCGAGTTGATCCGCGCCGTCTACTCGTACGAGTGGAGCCTCCATTCGCAACGTCCGGGCTGCGGCCGCCGCTGCATTCAACATGTTGCTCGTCGTGGCCTCGCTCAAAGCGCCAGGGTGCCAGAGGATCGCGACCCGAGTCAGGCCTGGAAGCGCGACCTTCAGCAGGTCCAGGCGCTTGGCCGTGAGTTCCGGGCCGAGACTTGTCATCCCGGTGATGTTCCCTCCCGGTCGCGCGAGGCTGGCCACGAGTCCGTCGGCAACGGGATCCCCCATAACTGGCACGACGATTGGGATCGTACGCGTCGCTTGCTGCGCCGCTCGGGCATGCGGCGTAGCCCCGGCGAGGATCAGGTCGACATTGAGCCGAACGAGATCATGTGCCAGACTTGGGAACCGCTCCTGCTTTCCATCTGCCGATCTGTATTCGATGACCAGATTGCGACCCTCGACATAGCCTAAGTCGCGTAGGCCTCGCCAGAAGGGATCGACTACACCCCTAAACTCAGGTGACCCAATTGACCCCGTCGCCAAGAAGCCGATTCGAGCCATTGTCGTCGGTTGCTGCGCATATGCCGCGAGCGACTTGGCGAGAACCGTGAGCCCGATCGTGGTGATGAAGGCTCGCCGATCCACTATTCGATCACCTGATCCGCCCGCGCCAGCGCCGCCGGGGGGATGGTGAGGCCGAGCGCCTTCGCGGTCTTGAGGTTGATCACGAACTCGTACTTCGTGGGCTGCTCGACCGGAATGTCTCCAGGCTTCGTGCCCCTGAGGATCTTGTCGACGAACTTCGCCGCGTTCCGGTACATCTGAGTCTGGATTGGTCCAAAGCTGAGAAGCCCCCCGGCCTCCACGGCCTCCCGAAAGAAGTGCATCGTGGGGAGGCGGTGCTGCATCGCCAGTTCGGCGAGGCGGGCTCGCTGAGTGAAGGTGAGCGGATCGCCATACACATGGAGCACATCCGCGCGCCCCCGGACCGCATCTTCGAACGCGCGCGCCAGGTCGGAGGCGTCTCGCGCCTCGACAAGTTGGAGCGTCACCCCCAGGGTACGTGCCGCTGCCTCTGTCTGGGGGAGGGTCCATGCGTGCATGCGGTTGGTCGGATTCATGAGGATCCCGATGCGTGAGGCTCGGGGCACGGCCTCCTTGATGACTTGCAGCTGCTTCGCCGCGAACGCCTCCCACTCGATGGTGGCCAGACCCGTGACGTTGCCGCCCGGCCGAGCCAGGCTGGCGACGAGACCCATCCCGATGGGGTCTGCGACGGCCACGAACACGATGGGGACGGTCGTGGTGGCGGCCTTTGCCGCAAGGCTCGCACTAACCGAGTTGGCGACGATCAGCTGCACATCGAGACGGAGCAGGTCAGCGACGAGGGCCGGCAGCCGATCCGCCTTCCCCTCGGAGAACCGGCGCTCGATGGTCAGGTTCTGGCCCTCGACGTAGCCGTGCTCGCGCAGACCGTCCAGGAAGGCGTCCCCGAGCGGGTAGCGCGGGGCCGGGAGGTCGAGGGTCCCGATGCGGTAGACCTTCCCCGGCTGCTGCGCGTGGACGGCGAGCGGCGCGGCGAGGAGGGCCAGGGAGCCAACGACAAAGGCGCGCCGGTCCACTATTGGATCACCTCATCCGCCCGTGCGAGCACCGACGGCGGGATCGTCAGGCCGAGCGCCTTCGCGGTCTTGAGGTTCACCACCAAATCGAATTTCGTGGGCTGCTCGATGGGCAGGTCGCCGGGCTTGGCGCCCTTGAGGATCCGGTCGACGTAGGTCGCAGCACGCCGATTCAAGTCGGAGAGATCCACGCCGTAGGACATGAGGCCCCCCGCGTCCACGAACGTCCTGTACGGGTAGATTGCGGGGAGCCGGTTTGCCGCCGCGAAGGCAACGATCCGGCCTCGGTTGTCATTGACCAAGGGATCGAGTATGACCAAGAGAGCCGGGACGCGTTCGTTCTTCATCGTGGCGAATGCGTCATCGAATTCTTTCGGCTCTCGTACCTGCACGACGCGAAGCCGCAGTCCGAGCGCGCGAGCCGCGAGTTCGGTCTCCCTCAAGAGGTGAGTCGTCGGCGGATTCGCGGGATTGGCGAGCACCGCCACATGGCTGACTGTCGGGAATGCCTCTTTGAGTAGCTCCAGCTGTTTGCCGCTGATCGCCAACGTCGGGGTCAGGCTCAGCCCCGTGACGTTCCCTCCCGGCCGAGCCAGGCTGGCGACGAGTCCCGATCCCACGGGATCGCCACTTGTCACGAGGATGATGGGAATCCTGCTCGTCGCATTTCTTGCCGCCAAGGCGGCCGGCGTGTTCGATGCAACAATGACGTCAACCGTGAGATGGACCAGTTCGGCCGCGAGAGCAGGGAGGCGGTCGAACTGCCCGTCGGCCCACCGGTATTCGATCAGGATGTTCCGTCCCTCGACGTGACCGAGCTCGCGCAATCCTTGCCGAAAGGCTTCGACCCCTCCTGTGACGCTCGCCGCGGAGTTGGCGCTCAGATACGCGACCCTGGGCACCTTCCCCGGCTGCTGCGCGTGGACGGCGAGCGGCGCGGCGAGGAGGGCCAGGGCCAGCCTGAGCACGAGCACCCGCAATCTCATGGGTACTCCTTTCCAGGACGCGGCTGAAGGGCCGCCCGCCCGACCCTACCAGAGAGGCGGCCCCTGGCGCCAGACGCGCTCGCCCAACTGGACTCACTCTGGACCGGAGATCCGGTGCTAGGGGTGGGTCTCTGCCCCCAGGATCGCGTCTCATCGCCTGGCAAAGGGTAGGGCTTCGCCGGAGTCGACGCGCACGATCCTACACGGCCGGAACTGCTCTGGAGGCCGGGTTGTGACGGACAGAGGGCCGGGTGGAGTCCTCCCCACTTCGCTAGACAGACGGGGACGCTCGTGCGCCGGTCGGCTGTGTCACTTCTGTGCCAGAACCATCGAGCGGGGAGGGGGACCATCGGTCTCGACGCCCATCGCCGAGCGCCCCGAAGTCTCGATGATGGCGACGATCATGACCGATGGAGACCCGTGGTCTCCCCCCGGGCGCCCAACTCAAAATCTGATGCGCTTCGTCTCGTGAGAGGGAGGGTCGACTCCTCGGAGCTTCAGCGAACCTTCTAATTCCTAGCAGGACGGTAGCAAAGTGGTAGCAGAGACAGGATCAGGGGGTGCCGGTTGTCCGGCAACCCCCTGATTTGAATGGTGAGCCGTGAAGGAATCGAACCTTCAACCTACTGATTAAGAGGTGGTTCCGGGACCGAACTCCCACGCACTCAGGAGAACTAAGGCCACGAATCTTCTGCGCGGCCGCGTGATGGATGTTCGCCGGCGTGCGGTGGAGTTCGGTGGAGTTTGGCACTGACATGTCACCGAGGATTCGAACCTCAGAATAGGAAGCGACCGGCGCCTCTTCCGGCTGGTCGCCGAGGTGCTCCACGCGACCGAGGCCGGGGTCTTCCACCCGAACCCCGGTTGGCACTGCAAAGGACTGCCCGTTCCGGAGCCGCTGCTGGGCGTGGGGTGACGGGTCGCATCATCCGGGACCCGGCTCCGCCCCGCGGCCCGCTCCTTGACGGTGCGCCCCGCGTCGGCGGAGGATGGCGCGGGGTGAGCCGGCGCTCTGGGTCGCCCCCGCGGCCTGGGGCCAGAAGGGGCGAGGGGCCCCTCGCCCCGAGTGCTGGGACCAGCCGGGCTCTCGTTCTCGCCGGCCTGGATGACGCCCGTCTGGATGGCGTTGCAGCAGTTCGCCCACGGTCCAAAGCGCCCCCCGCAACCAACGTCGTCCACCCTCGTCCGCGGGTGCGCGCGATCTTGCTAGCGCGACGCGTTCGTGTTGACCCTCACGCTGGTGTGCAATGCGGTTCAAGGGGCAGGACGACCCCGGCCGCCTGCCGCGTCAACAGGTGGAGGTAGGTCGAGAGGATGTGCTCGCAGGCGATGTCCGTCCTGACGAGGATCTTTGGCGGGACACTCAGGATCACCGGGTTGAGTTCCGTGACCTCGGCGACGTGCTCGTAGAGAGGCGGCAGGGGCAACTTGGGCACGAGATCCATCCGGTTGGCGATTCGGAACGTTCGGGGAACGACCTGGTTGTATGTACTCGCGAAAGCCGGATCGCCCGTACGCGGGCTTGCGTAGCTGTAGACCTCAGGATCCCTAAAGCGCGTATTGGCGGCGACATCGACGGCTAAGAGCGTCACCAAGGCCCCACCGAGACTGTGCCCGCAGATCGTGAGTGACTGGACGGGCCTCCTCCATGAAAGCCCTTCCAGTGATTCCGAGACGGACGGCGAGCCCGGAGCCGCGTCGACAGCGAGGGACATGTACATCGACGTGAAGCCGTCCTCGGTGTGGCCGGCGCCAGCGAGGAACGGGGTGGCAACGAGGAGAAACCGCCCGTCCTGTAGCCACTCGTGCACGCCCTCGGTGCCACGGATGGCGATCAGGGCGTCGCCGGTCGTAGTGTTCTGGAGGATGAGACCGATGGAGACCCGGGCGTCGCCTCGCTGCGGGTTCATGTCCGTCGCCAGGTCGTTCGCGTAGACGGTCGTGATGACGACGTACGTAGTACTCGCGTCGCCGAGGGTGACGGTGAGAGTCTGGCCGGCCGCGTTGGCGAGCTGGGTAGGGGGAACCTCGTAGGCTTTTCCGACTACCTGGCCAAAGTGAATCGTCTTGCTCAGGTCCATCAATCCGACCCCTCCCGTTAGGATGCCCGTGAGTCTATGCGGGCGCGTGGGAGCCAGTCAACAGAACGATCGACGGGTTCCTGCGCTTCTACAACCACGACCGACCCCATCAGGGCTATCGCCTTCGCGGACAGCCCCCCGCCTCGCTCTTCTGGGGTGCGGTGCGCGCATGATCTCATCCACCACTCTGGACCGCTCACCGTGTCAACACCTTTGCAGGTCTGGACACCTTAGCGGCGCTGGCCGGAGCCCGGCGAACGACCCAGTAGAAGCAGGACGGTGCTCGTCGTCGGCGGGCAGATCCGGCTGCGCCGGCTCGATGGGTGGCGCCAAATCCCGGCACTGCTATGCGACCACCGACGGCCAGCGGCATGACGTAGCGCGTGCTGGCGCCAGGATCGCGTTCGACGGGCCGACGCGATCCGGACCCTAGCTATGCTGCGACATCACCCGCGCACCGGAAGGCGCGCCCCAGCATTTTCCCCATCAAGCGGGACACCACCGATCGTGGCTTGGACCGTCCTGCGCGTGGCTCTCTAGGTCTTCTTTACGAGCATCCAATAGCCATCACCCTGTTCTGTGGTCGAGAGAACAAGCGAGAGAACAAGTTGATCGCCGAATAGTGTTTTTACGTCAGGATTTGTTACCTGCGACGCATGGAGTATTTGATCCGCGAATGCAGGACAGTGACTAAGGATCTGCACGCGTTGACCGTAGCAAAACGGCTTGTAACTCGCGATGGTATCGCCCAGTATCTTCACCGTCCAGTCGGCCTCGCCTCCCGTGGGAGCTCCCGCGGGAACGTACATGATCGGAACGGAAGCAGCCACAGCCATCGTGCTCCCGAACAGGGGGAACGGTCCAGGTGGATCGCGATTGGGTTCGTTCGTCCTCAGTTGCGTAATCTCGCCTGCCCTTACTACATCTCCCACCGCGCCGACTACAAACGATAGCGGCACCCTACCCTCCAGCGCCACGGTGGGAAAATTCCAGAAATTCACTTCCCCTTGCATGGTTCCAGCAGCCACGACATAGTGTCCATCCTGGTCTTTGAGGTAAAACTCATCACCATACCGGACTACGTCCCCAGTAAGGAGATTGGGGTCCGTCCGTCCCCTCATATAGCTTTGCCAGGCCTCTTGAAGCTGGGCCCGACGCGAGCCGGTCGTCAATTCGTACAGGGGCACCAATCCGCCTTGGTCAAAGTCGGCAATCGACACGTAATTGGGCACGCTGGCGGACCACTTGTCATACGTAGCCGGGACATCCTGTCCAGTCCCCGTGGCCACTTGCTGGCCCAGAGCGGGATCGCCGCCCACAACGCGAATTGTCTTATTGCTCGCGACCTGATCAAGGTCACTCTTGGCGATCGTCTCCCCGCCGCCCTTCCCGGGAGTCAGGAACGCATTGAATGCGGCGTCGGCAGTAGCCTTGAAGTCAAAATTTTGTGTGACCTCGGAAGTATCCACACAGCTTGTATAAGAAACGCGCCCGCCGAGGTAGAACGAATTGAGATAGTGGGTCCCGTACGTCTCGAAGAGTTTGCTAGGAGGCCAAGTGTCGAGAGCGCTTTTCACATCTGGGTTCAGTTGGGCGCTGTCACCAACGCTCAGGCGGTAGTACGACAGGCAATGGTGGGCCGTCGCGAACTGATGATCGGCCTTGTTGAGTACATCGTCGTCGAAGTTGGCCTTCACTTCAGCGGAGAAGCCAGCGTAGGCGCCCCCAAGTGAGATGTTCGTCGAGAGCGATTCGAAGTATTGACTCTTATCCTCGCCAAAGGCAAACGACCCTTGGTATTCCGGTGTGCGCTGAACGTTCACGTCCTTCAAGTCCGGGAAATCAAAATCAAACAAGCTCAACGTGCAGCTCATAGGGCTCGCGTAGAACTGCCACCCCTTATATCCCTTTCCGAGAAAGTTCTGAACACCCGCGATGACCATCTGGGGATAGTTAGTCATCTAAGCCCTCCACGAGCTGTTACGGTCAGTACGCCTCTAGCGGCAGCCGTCGCGGACGCCACGGGGTGAGGCCACGGGAACTGGCTGGTCGAGACTCTAGGACCGGTCGCGACACCTGTCAATCCCGCGCATCGAATCAAAATTTCGGTTACCGAACGGAGGGGTCTCCATCAAAAGTCACGGTTACCAATCCCAGCCAGGAGGTGACCGTGACCCGAGCCAGTCTGCGGGAGTACGCCGCCGTGCAGCGGGAGCGCTACCTGCGCGCCCCGCGGGCGGAGAAGCACCGGCTGCTGAACGAGGTGGTCGCGGTCTCGGGCCTCCACCGCAAGGCGGCCATCCGGCTGCTCCGGCGCGCCCCACACCTGGGGGCCTCGCGCCTGCGCGCCGGCCGGCCGCGCCTCTACGGCCCCGCGGTCGCCGCGGCGGCCCAGCTCCTCTCCGAGGCCACGGGCCACATCGGCCCTCACCGGTGGCATCCCTTTCTCCCCGAACTGCTCGATCGGCTGACTCGGAGTGGCGACGTGGGGGTCACCCCCGATGTCGACAAGCACCTGCGCCAAGTCAGCCCCGCCACCCTCGCCCGCCTCTTGGCGCCTTTTCGGCGCACCCTGCCGCACCGGGGCCTCACGACGACCCGCCCCGGCGCCTGGCTCAAGCACCAGATCCCCGTCCGCACCTTCGCCGAGTGGACCGACGCCCAGCCCGGCTTCCTCGAACTGGACCTGGTCGCCCACTGCGGCCCCACCACCACGGGCTTCTACCTCTACACCCTCTGCGCCGTCGATGTCGCGACCACGTGGGTCGACCTCCAAGCCGTCTGGGGCAAGGGCCAGAAACGGGTCGGCACCGCCATCCATCACGTCCGCCAGCGCCTGCCTATGCCCCTGCGCGGCCTGGACAGCGACAACGGCTCCGAGTTCATCAACCACGACCTGTATGCCTGGTGCCAGCGCGAGAGCATCACCTTCACCCGCAGCCGCCCGTATCAGAAGAACGACGGTGCCCACGTCGAGCAGAAGAACGGCGCCATCGTCCGCCCGCTCATCGGCTATGATCGCTACGCCTCCAAGGCCGCCTATGCCCAGCTCGCTCGCGTGTATGATCTCGCGCGCCTGCACATCAACTTCTTCCAACCGGTCCAGCAGCTCGTGCGCAAGGAGCGCCGCGGCCCGCGCGTGCATCGCGTGTACGATCGCGCCCGCACCCCGTATCAGCGTCTCGGGGCGACGGGCGTACTCCCCGCCCGTCGGCGGCAGGAGCTCGAGGCGGTGTATCAGCGCCTGAACCCGCTGCATCTCCGCCGTCAGCTCGAGACCGCCCTGGAGCGCCTCTGGACCTTGGCGGTCCCGCCCGGGTCGTCCTCACCGGCACCCCGGGAAAACGCCCAGGGAGGGGGATAGCCGATATGGCCTCGCGCCCAACTCGCGCGCCTACGGGCTCCCAGCGGCCCGCGCGCCTCACCCCGAACCTTGCGAGCGGCCCCGGCGCGCTCCGGGCGCGCGGCCCGCTCCGCCCGCCGTCACCCGCACGGCCTCACGCTCGCCCCTCACGAGGCCGTGCCGCCGCCTCGCGGCCCCGAGTAACCCTGACTTCTGATCTGACAGGTCTCGGAGGGTAACCCTGACTTATGAGTGACCGCGTTCCCGCACAAGTTGCCCCCCTGACCCCGGCATCGGACAGTAGCGCGGGGCTAGGGTCTGAGCCGGAACGGCCGGCAACCCACCCGGCCGACCCGGCGCAGGATCTAGGATCGCGAGAGAGCGGTCAGGAGTGCTTGAAGGCGATCGCACTATACCTCTGTCTGTCCGATCGTGGCGCCAGCGGGCTCCGTCAGTGGATCACTTCATCCGCCCGCGCGAGCACGCAGGCCGCCCGCCTCGGTCTGGCTCCGGAACGTGGAAGACCATGGGGAGCCGATGCTTCAGCGCCAGATCCTGGCGGATCTGGCGGTGCTCCTCCAGGTGGGCGGCGTCGAACACCTACGCCCGATGGCTCCCGATGGGCAACAAGGCGGCGATCGACGGACTGGACGACAAGGGGACCACCCGGAGGGTCAGGGACCAGGGCCACAGTCCCGAGGTCGGACCCTAGTCCGGGGCGCCCGACTCCCCGATCTCAGAGCGGTCGGCGAGGGGTGCTCCCGCCCGAGTGGTAGCAAAGTGGTAGCAGAAACAGGATCAGGGGGTGCCGGGTGCCCGGCATCCCCCTGATTTGAATGGTGAGCCGTGAAGGAATCGAACCTTCAACCTACTGATTAAGAGGTGGTTCCCGGGACCGAACTCCTACGCACTCAGGAGATCTAAGGCCACGAATCTTCTGCGCGCCGCGTGATGGATGTTCGCCTGCGTGTGGTGGAGTTCGGTGGAGTTTGGCACTGGCATGTCACCGGAGATTCGTTACCAGCCAGACCTTGGACATGAAGTCCTCCGTTTTGGTATGTGCCCAAGGCTGGCGCCACTCGGGTCACACCGCCAGCCCACGGTGCTCGAGTTGTGAACGACGACACAGATCGACCGCGGCATCCTACGGATGGACCCATTCAGGTCGTCCAAACCTACATTCGTCGTGCGGTCTTCTTCCTTGGCCGAGTGGGGTGCGGCCCGCTTGCGCCTTCGACTCCCTGCTCTCGACGATACTGCCCCGGGGAGATCCCCATGACCCGTCGGAATACCTTGCCGAAGGCACTGTCGGATTCGTATCCGACCGCGGCGGCAATCGCGGCGAGCTTCACCGCACGGCTCTCCCGCATCATGCTCGCGGCCCGCACCATCCGCCACTGCGTGAGGTGCTCAAGGGGCGTCTCCCCGACGAGCGCCCGGAATCGCGCGGCGAACGCCGAGCGAGACATCGACACCCTGCGCGCCAGGGTCGGCACGGTCCACCCGTGTCCGGGCTGGAGATGCATGAGTCGCAAGACCTCGCCGATCTGCGCGTCGCCGAGCGCCCGAAGCCAGCTCGGGCTCCCGTTCAACACCGACGACTGGATGCGGCTACGCATGGCTTGAACGAAAAGGACCTCGGCCAGCCGGTCCACGATCGCGACGGATCCGGGCAGGTCCTGCACGGTCTCGGCCGCGATGAACTGCAACGTGGACTGGAACCACGGCGTCGAGTGCGGCCCGGAGGCGGGCAGATGGATGATCGGTGGGAGGTGCTTGACGAGAAGGTCGCTCTCCGGTGACGCGAACGTGAAGCACCCGGCGACGACCGACGTCAAGGCGCCGGGACCCCCGTACCGGATGAGCCGCGACTGTTGAAAGGCCCCGGGCGTCGTTACCTCCTGCACGGAGCGGACACGGATCCCGGGGTTGTTTCGGAGTGAATAGGTTCGGGGGGCCGGCAGGAAGACGAAGTCACCGCCGACTAGCGGGGTGAGCGGGAGCTCGTCCACCCCGAGCACGCAGGCGCCGCGGGTGACGATCAGGCAGATGCCTTTGCCGGCGGGGAACTCGAGGCCGAACGGCGCGGTCAGCTCCATCCGGCCGTAGAGGTGACCCTGCGTCCGGAGCACCGCCATGATCTCAGCGAGAACGTCCATCTTTCACCTGTCGATCTGGCGTATCGGACCAATAATAGCGCCTTCCAGACATGAATCGTCCATCACGCGTGGCGTAATCTGCCATCGACGCGGAGCAGCATAGACCGCGACACGCGCGAGGTCCATCCTTCGCCGGCAGGCGACGGGGCGGCCGAGCCGACGGTCGGCGAAGCGTCCCGACAACCAGGAGGTCCGGATGTCCATGCATCTGCCACGGCCGATCCAGATCTATTTCTCACCAGACACGGCCCACGAGACGGACGCCCTTGCCACATGCTTTGCCGTGGACGCCACGGTCCGGGATGAAGGCCGTACGTTCGAGGGTCTGGCTGCCATCACGGCGTGGAGGACCGAGACAAAGAAGCAATATCGCTACACGGTCGAGCCGGTCGAGGCGGTTCGGCGGGACGGCCAGACCGTCGTCACGGCGAGAGTCTCCGGCGACTTCCCCGGCAGCCCGGTCACTCTGACGTTCATCTTCAGGCTCAAGCGCGACCACATCACGTCGCTGGAGATCCGGCCATGAGCGACCATCTCGAGCTGGATGGCCGCCGCGCGCTGGTGACTGGCGGCACCCAGGGGATCGGCCACGCGGTGGCGACGCGGCTGCGCGAGGCCGGGGCGACGGTGCTCACGACCGCCCGCGCCCGGCACGATGACTCGTCCCCGGAAGATCGGTTCGTGGCGGCGGACCTGAGCACCGCCGACGGCTGCGCCACCGTCGCGGACGTTGTCCGGGAGCGCCTCGGCGGCATCGACATCATCGTCCATGTCGTTGGCGGCTCTTCGGCGCCTGGAGGCGGATTCGCGGTCCTGAACGATGCCGAGTGGCAGCGCGCGCTCGATCTCAACCTCTTTCCGGCGGTCCGGCTCGACCGCGCACTCCTGCCGGCGATGGTGCGCCAGGGCGCGGGCGTCATCGTCCACGTCACGTCGATTCAGCGGCAGCTGCCGCTGCCCGACGCCACCCTGGCCTATGCCGCGGCGAAGGCGGCGCTCGCCAACTACAGCAAGGGCCTGTCAAAGGAGGTGGCCGCGAAAGGCATCCGCGTGGTCCGCGTCTCCCCGGGCTGGGTGGAGACCGACGCGGCCGTTGGCCTGGTCAAGAAGTTGGCGGCGAGCCGGGGGACGGACTACGAGGGGGCCCGTCAGGCGCTGATGGCGCCCTCGGCGGGATCCCGATCGGGCGGCCGGCAAAGCCGCGGGAGGTCGCGGATCTCATCGCTTTCCTCGTGTCTCCCCGCGCCGCCGCGATCACCGGCACGGAGTACGTGATCGACGGGGGGACAGTACCGACCGCATGACGGTGCCGGCCTGAGATGAGGAAACACGAATCGGGGGGCGTCGCCGCCCCATGAAGGGAGACAAGAGCTCGCACGGTTCCCCCTTCGCGGCCTCGTTCCCGGTCCGAAGCATCGAGGACGTCCGCCGCCTCGAGCAGACCCCCTCGAGCAGGCCGTCACGGTGTGCGTGACGTGAGGGCACCAAGGCCTCCGGGGGCGGGTGGCCCGAGGCGCTCGGGCCGGCTGGGGTGACCACGGGCTGAGCGGGGGGTCCGACCTTCGTGATGGTGTCGAACATCCTGGAGGTTGGGCGCGTCGCGACACACCCCGCGCATGGCGTCGCTCGCTTGACTTGCCCCGACCCGCTCTCTATCGTGGGGCCCATGTGGGACCCGGGAAGGTGGGCCGGCGTCCGACGCCTCCTGTTCGGCTGGGCCGTCCTCCTCCTCATCCTGCTTGGGAGGGTGACCTCCGCGGTCGCCGACCACCCGGCGGGGAAGCCAGCGAGCCCGGGTGCTCTCGACACGGCCGCGCCGGGGACGCTCCTGGGCCTCCTGGATTCGGCGCTCTCGGTCCAGTGGGGATGGGCGCTCCTCGCGATGGGCCTCACCATCGCGGCCGCGTGCGCGCTGCGCCCCCCGCGGCGGCTCGCGGGCGCCCTGACACTTCTGGTCGCCGTCTTCGCCTGCGAGACGGCTCTGCACTCCGCGCATCACGTGAACGAGCCGACGCAGGCCGAGCGATGTCCGGTGTCCGCGGCCTCGCTCCATGTCGCCGGGCTGGAGGCCGGGCTGGCGACGCCGGAGCTGCCGCTCCCGATGCCGATCTCCCACCGTCTCCAGGCCCGCGACGCCCCGCGGCCCGCGTGGGTGCTGGACGCGTCGTCGGCTCGCGCGCCGCCCGCCCTCCTCGCATAGTCTCCTCGCGCTCTTCTCACTGACGCGCGCGGTCCTCTGATCCACGGCGGTGGCCGTGGCGCCGAGCCCTCCGCGGCGCGTCGCAGTCCCCGCGGTCCGATGCGGGCGATCCGCCCTCGGCCACCGCGAGGCGTCATCGGCGAGGAATGTGCCGTGAGATGGACGGAGTCGCGTTCCGCATGGTGTCTCGCCTGGCTCGCTGCCGGGTTTCTCTGGAGCGGCCTGGCCGGCACCGGTCCGGTTTCGGCCGCCCCCACGTTCCGGGGCGGCGTGCTCGAGCCCGCGCACCCGGCGCCGGACTTCGCGCTGACCGCGTCGGATGGATCGACCTTCCGGCTCCGCGACCAGCGCGGCCGGATAGTGGTGCTGGTCTTTGGCTACACGTTCTGCCCAGATGTCTGCCCGCTGACGCTCTCCGAGATGGTCTTGGTACGGGACGCGCTGGGTCCTCGGGCGTCGCGCGTCCAGGTCGTCTTCATCACCGTCGACCCCGAGCGGGATACCGCGGAGCGGTTGCGGACCTACGTCGGCGCGTTCGACCGGCGCTTCGTGGGGCTCACGGGCGACTCCGAGGCGCTCGCTCGGGTGCGGCGGGCCTACGGGGTCGTCGCCGAGAAGCGCACCGTGTCGGGCACCAAGGCCGCGTATCTCATCGATCACTCCGCCTTCGTGTACGTCGTCGACCCGGAGGGCCGGCTCCGGCTGATGTTTCCCTTCGGCACGTCGACCGACGACATGGCGCATGATCTCCGGATCCTGCTAGGAGGGTAGAGGCGCATGCAGGTGTCCAGGTCGCTGGTCGGTCCTCTGGCCATTCTGCTGGCCGCCACGTGGGGCGGCGTCGCCGCCGCCCAGTCGTCGCCCGCCGAGGGTGGAGGTTCCACCATTCAGCTCAGCCAGGCATGGGCGCGCCGGGCCCCGATGATGGGCCAGTCGGGATCCGGCCACGGACACGGCCAGGGTGGCGGAGCCGGGAACGGGGCCGTCTACGTCCTGATCGAGAACCGCGGGAGCGAGCCCGACGCGCTGCTGGCGGCGACCTCGGACGCGGCGGGGACGGTGGAGCTCCACGAGACCCGCCAGGAAGGCGGCGTGATGCGGATGCGTCCCCTGGCCAAGGTGGACGTCCCGCCCGGCGGCCGGATCGAGATGAAACCGGGCGGCCACCACATCATGCTCCTCGGGCTCACGCGGGACTTGCACGCCGGGGACACGGTCTCGGTGCGGCTCCGGTTCGAGAAGGCCGGCGAGCGCGTCATCGAGGCGCCGGTCCGGTAGGGACGATGGCCGGCCGCGGGCGTCGGTGGGAGCTCGTCGCGGCCGTGGTGGCCGGGCTCGTCGCGCTGGCCACCGCGGGCTGGGGGGCTCTTGCGCCGCTCCCGGCGATGCCCCGCGAGCGCGTGTACGTGATCCCCAAGGGCACCGGTGCGCGCCAGGCGGCTGGCCAGCCCGTCTCGCCCATTCCGTCGCACATACACCTGTGGATCGGCATCCAGGACGTGCTGGTTCTTCGGAACGAGGACGACGTGCCGCAGGCGTTCGGTCCGATCCAGCTGCGGCCGGGGCAGACCTACCGGGTGCCGTTCCAGGTGCCCGCGACGTTCGACTTCGCCTGCTCGGTGCACGAGGACGGCCAGGTGGCCATCGTCGTCGAGCGGGCGCCCGCGCCCGGGTGGGCGCGCCTTCGCTG
Source organism: uncultured Candidatus Rokubacteria bacterium (assembly GCA_963812945.1). Classification (GTDB taxonomy): domain Bacteria; phylum Methylomirabilota; class Methylomirabilia; order Rokubacteriales; family DASRDR01; genus DASRDR01. Next base: position 496,445 of record CAWEXD010000010.1, read on the forward strand.
GCGTCTGCTGACCGTCAGCGAGCGGTGATGCCGTTCAGCCCAAGGAGGACGACATGCACGCGGCAACGAAGGGCATGGTGGTCGGGGCGCTGGGACTCATGGCGGTCGCCATCGCGGGTGCGGACTCGCTCCCCACGCCGCTGAAGCACAAGAAGGTGGCCCAGCACGGTGAGGTGCTGGTCGGCCCCGCCGGGATGACGCTCTACACGTTCGCCAACGACAAGGAGCCGGGCAAGAGCGCGTGCAACGGGCCGTGCGCCGAGAACTGGCCGCCGTTCACGCCCGAGGCCAACGCCCCGGCGCCCAAGGCGCCGCTATCCATCGTCACGCGCGACGACGGCTCGAAGCAGTACGCGTTCAAAGGCAAGCCGCTCTACTACTGGAAGAACGACAAGAAGGCCGGGGACGTCACGGGCCATGGCGTGAACAACGTCTGGGCCGTCGCCAAGAACTAAGGAGGGTCCGGGCGCGTGCCCGGTCGATCTCGGTCGGCCGCGAAGCGGGGCGGGGGCCCGTGCGGCGGAGCCCCCGCGTCCGCGCCGGCGGCGTCCCCGAATCGACGGCTGCTCGACCGGGGGATGAGATCACCCATGCCGGGGGAGTCCTGGTGACCCAGCAAACCCGGTGTCGGGGCTCGACGGAGGGCGTCGCGACTGCGCGCGCCGGGTCCGCGCGCCATGCCGGCGCGGGGCTGGCGTGCCTCGTGCTTGCGAGTCTCGGTCTCGCGGCCGGACTCGCCTGGGGACACGCGGCCCTCGTGCGGTCGACGCCCGCACAGCGCGCGGTGATCACCCGCTCGCCCGACCGGGTCCGCCTCTGGTTCAACGAGCCGCTCGAGGCCAAGTTTGCTCGCGTCTCCGTGTGGGACGGGCAGGCGCGCCAGGTCGACCGGCAGGACATCGTGGTGGGACCGGAGGACCAGAGGGGGCTGTCGGTCGGGGTCCCCGAGCTCGGCCCCGGCCCGTACACCGTGCGCTACCGCGTGCTGTCCGTCGACGGGCACGTCGTGGAAGGCTCTTTTCGCTTCACGGTGCGCGCGCCGTGAGCCGGTTCCGGTGGTGGTGGGCGTGGAGTGCAGGGGAGACTGTCGCAACCGAGAGCAACGACGTGTCACGGTCCGGAGCGACGCGCTGAGCGAGCGCCGCGCGGGCAACGTTGGGTCCGGCAACTGATCGAGCTCGTGGCATATCTGGAGACCCTCTCGGGCGAGCAAGAAGGGGGCGCCCCACGGCGCACACGTCGCACCTGGACAAGCATCGAGCGGACGGAGTCTACATAGGTGCCGCGTGCTGTGTCTTCACGGCGTCATCGGAGGTAAGTCACCGGAACGGGATGCTTCTGGCGGTACACTGGCCGGGATGGAGACCCCCGCGGCCCGGCTCTACGAGCTGCGCCTTCTCGGCCTCACCGACGCCCGGCGGCAGGATGCCGTGCTGGCCGTGCTCGGGCAATGGGCCTCCGCCGCGACGGAGCCGATCCGCGCCCAGGCCCCCGGCCGGCCCGATCTCGTCGTCCGGCTGTCCCTGGAGGACGCGGCCGCGGCGGTGCTCTTGCGAGAGCTCTACGCGACGGGGGTGGCGCCGGCCGGCGTGATCCTGCGCCCTCTCCACGTCGGTGTGTCACGCGACGGCGCGGCCGAGGAGGCGGCCTTTGCGATCTTCGTCCGGCACGGCGGGAAATTCGTCCCGACCTGGAACTGGCGGGCGTTCGTGTTCGGGCCGCTCTGGTATTTCAAGCGGGGCTTGTACGCCAAGGGCCTGGTATTGCTCGGGCTCAGCGTGTGCCCGTTCTTCACCCTCGCGCTCACCGTCCTCTTGTCGGCCGGGACCCTCGTCTACTGCGGGGTGGCGGGCAACTGGGACGACTACCTCTGGAGGGTCAAGGGCAGCCAGTGGTGGTGAACGGCCCCGGGTCAGGAAGCGAATCGTCTCGCGCGGCCCGTCCGGCGCGGTTCAGAGAATCAGTGCTCGAATCCTTGAGACAGCGCCGCGAAGGAAGGAGCTCACGCCCCGCAAGACGTTATGGCGCGACGTCGAGATCAGGCTGATCTCGAGCGGCTTCGACGAGGAGTCCCTAGGTTCCGGACAGGAGTGAGTCGATGACCATCGAGCCCAAGCAGATCCGTGCGGGTCGGACCAGCAGTAGTGCAGTCTATGACCTGTACACTCCATCGACCTACGATGGGCAGCGGGCACCTATGCTCATCGTGTCGGTGACTCCAGTCCACCCCAGCATCCCCAATTTATTGACCCCTTGAGCTCTTCGGGGCTTTCGCGCCAGCGCATCAATGTCTGGTTCTGGCGCCTCGATTCGATCTTGGCAGTGGGTTTCAAACTCTAGGGCACGAACGACGACGCTGCGGGCCGCGTGGGGCTCCGGCGCCGCGGGGCCGGTCAGTTGCAGCCGATAGTAGGCACGGTGATCCAGCCAGCGCTTGAGGTAGAGATCCGTGAGCCAGCGTCGCCAGCGGATGCGCAGCATCTGGCTCAGGAACCCGCGCGAGGTGCCGATCAACACCCACAGCGTCGCCAGGCCGGCGAAGAGCGCGATCTGCACGTAGAAGCCGTGCGCGTCCAGATTCTGTAGCGTGTTGTAGAAGGCGTTGTACCAATAGCTGAACCGCACGTTGAGCGCGACCTGGCCCAGGCTCAGCGTCACGACGAGGATCAGGAGGCCCAGCGCCGTCCACCGCTCCTCCGACACCCAGTACGGCCTGGCGATCCTCCAGGCTTCCCGAAGGGCACCGCGCGTCCCGTGTTCGTTCATGGTTGCTCAACTCCTGGGCGCATCGGGCTCTTCCTTCCAAGACATTCCCTCTGCGGCCTGATCGAAGCGCAGCAGCCGCGCACTGTTCACGACCACGGCGAACGTGCCCACGTTCTGCACCACCGCACCCACGATCGGGCTGATCAGGCCCAGTCCCGCCAACGTCATGATGGCCAGACTGCCGCCGATCGCGAACAGCACGTTCTGGTTGACGACGGCGCGGGTCTGACGCGCGAGACGCATCGTCTGGGGCAGACGTCCGAGGTCGGTGCCCATGAGCGCCACGTCCGCGCTCTGGACGGCAACGTCCGATCCCATCGCGCCCATCGCGATGCCGATGTCCGCGGCGTGGAGGGCGAGCGCGTCGTTCACACCATCGCCCACCACCATCACCCGGCGCCCGCTCGCCTTCTCGCGCTCGACCACCGCGAGCTTCGCTTCCGGGAGGCAGCCGGCCAGGCACTCGTCGACCCCAAGGTCGCGGGCGATAGGCTCCGCGACGTCGGCACGATCGCCCGTCATCAAGATCGCCCGTGCCACACCAAGGCCGCGTAGAGCCTCGATGGCGTCGCGACTCCCGGGCCGTGGGCGGTCGGCCAGGAGCACGAGCCCGAGCACCTGCCGGTCGCGCGCGACCCAGACAGCCGGCCCGGTGTGGGGTGGCGCCGACTCCGGTGGCTCGAGGCCAGACTCCCGAAGCCACGCGGCCGACCCGAGGCGCACAACGGCCCCGTTGTGTCGGGCCGCCACGCCCCGACCGGGGGCTTCCTCGATCGTGTCCGCGTCGCGGGCAGGCGCGCCCCCGACCGCGGCCAGGATGGCCCGGGACACCGGGTGGCGGGACCCTACCGCGCACAGCGCGGCCGCCTGGAGCACGTCATCGGGAATCTGCTCGCCGAGCGGCTGCACCGCGACCACCTCGAGCCGGCCGGTGGTCACGGTGCCGGTCTTGTCCAGGATCAGCGTGTCGATGTCCCCGAGCCGCTCGAGGACCCGGGGGCTCTTGATGAGGACGCCGAGACGGGACGCGACCGCCAGCGCCGCGGTCATGGCCGAGGGGCTCGCGAGGACGAGCGCGCAGGGGCAGCTGACCACCAGGATCGCGATGGCGCGGGTGAGATCCTGAGTGAAGGCCAGCACGGCGGCGGCTACCAGGAGCACCGCGGGCAGGTAGTACTCGGTGTATTGCTCGATCAGCTGGACGATCGGCGCCTTGGCCTGCTCGGCTGCCCGGAGCAGCTCGACAATCCGGCCGAGCACGGTCGCCTCGGCGAGGTCGGTCACCTCCACCTCGAGGACACCCGACAGGTTGAGGGTCCCGGCGAACACCTGGGAACCGGGGGAGACCTCCTCGGCCACGGCCTCGCCCGTCATCGTGCTCTGGTCCACGGCCGAGCGGCCGCGCACGAGGCGACCATCCGCCGGAAAGGCCTCGCCTGGCCGGACGAGGATCGTGTCTCCCAGACGGAGGTCCTCGACGGCCACCGCTTCCTCGCCGCGAGCTCCCAGCCTGGCGGCCGTGTCCGGCCGCAAGGTCTTGAGCCCCTCGATCGCAGCGCGGGCACCGAGAATGCTGCGCTCTTCGAAGAAGTGACCGATCTCCATCACGAGGGGCACGAGGATCGCGGTCTCGAACTCGCCGATCGCGGCGGCAGCAAGCAGAGCCAGGCTGACGAGCTGGTCCACGGCGGAGTTCGGGTCGCGCGTGACAAAGCCGCGGACCCCGGCCACCAGGACCGGGGCCATGGCGACCACCGCGCCGAGCGCCAGCAGCACCGCCGTGATCTCCGCCTGGCCCGGCACGAGGGACCGGTGCGCCAGGCCGGCGACGAGCAGGACTCCGGCGACCAACGCGCCCCCGAGCCGCCGCGCGATCCGGCGGCGCTCGTCCGCCGTCAGCCCAGATTCGAGCGCGGCCTGGAGGGGCCCGCTGAGCGGGCGAGGGTGAATCGCGAGCACCGTCATGGCTCGTCCGGTCCCGCGCGCTCGCTGGACCTGGCGTCGGCCGGAATGAGGATGCGCCCCGTGTCCTTGCCGGCGGGCACGAGGATCCGCCCGCCGACCCCCGCCACGGCCTGCTCCATCGCCTCGCGATACAACCGCTGCCGCACCACGGCGGGGCTGCGGCGGTATTCCGTCTGGATCGCCAGAAATGTGGCCGCGGCGCCCCGGGCCTCGGCGAGGCGGGCGGCCTCGTCGGCCTCGGCGGCTCGGACCTGGTTCTGAGCGTCCACCGCGGCTCCCGGCAAGGCCTGCTCACGGTAGCTCCGCGCCTGGTCGGCCCTCGTCTTCCGCTCGACAAATGCGCTCTGCACGGCATCGAAATCACGCGCCACCTGCGGTGGCGGCCGGAGAGCCGTGAACTCGAGGGCGAGCAGCCGCACCCACTGGCCGTCCTGATCCAGCCGAGCCTGGGCGCGCCCCAGGGCCTGAGCGGCCAGCTGCTTCTGGCCCTCGACGAGGACCGCATCGACCGTCGTTTCACCGAGCGTCCGGGTGAGGGCGGAAACCACGGCATCGTGGACGACGCGCTCCGGTGCCACCGCCCGGAGCGCCCACGCCAAGGGATCCGCGATCTGGTACTTGAGCACCGCGCGCGGCTGGACGATGTTGTGATCCGCCGTGAGCGCGTATCCGGTGGCCGTGACGTCGAGGCGGTCGCCACTCGCCCCGGCCCCGCCGGTCAGCGCCTCGATGCGCATCTCCTGCACACGCTTGACGGGGACCCGGATCACCTCGTCGATCAGATATGGGAGGGCGATCAGCAGCCCAGGGCCATGGATCTGCTCGCCCCGTGTCTGGCCCGTCAGCTTCCCGAACCGCAGCCGGAGCGCCACCTCGTCAGGCTTGACCACGGTGACCCCGGAAACCAGGACCGCGATGGCCGCCAGCACCGTGACCCACTTGAGGAGGCGGAAGACGCTGGTGAGACTGTCGAGCAGCAGCCGCGACGCGAACACGGACGGCGTCATGATGCCTACTTCGGCTGCGGACCGGGCGTGGAGCCGACTCCCTCGGCCAGGCCGGGGGTCGTCAGCAGACTGAAGGGGGCGGCATCGGTTCGGAGAATGACCGTCGCGCGCTGTCCGAGGAGGATCTTCAGCGAATCCAGCGAGCGCAGGAACCGATAGAGCTCAGGGTCCCGGCTCTGAGCCTCGGCGTAGATGCGGGCGGCCTGCGCCTCGGCCCGCGCGCCGATCTCGGCGGCCTTCTGGGTCGCCTCGGCGCGCACCTTGGCGGCATCGAGGTCGGCCTGCGAGCGAATGGCCGCCGCCTCGCGCTCGCCCTCCGCCCGGTAGCGAGCGGCGAACTGCTGTCGCTCCGTCCGCATCTGCTCGAAGACGAACGGGACGTTCTCGGGAGGCAGCCCCAGTTGTTTGAGCCCGACCTGGCGGACATCGACCCCGAAGCGCTCGCGGGCCGTGCCGCGCACGTCGGCAAGAATGTCGGCCTCGATCTCAGGGACCTTGAGCCGGGTGGGATCGGTGGACACGAGCGCGACGAGCTCATAGCGGCCCAGCACGGCATTTTTCGCGTTGGTCACGAGCCCATCGAGTCGATCTTCCGCGGTCGCGAGATCCCCCACTGACTGCAGGAAGGTGAGAGGCTCCCCGATCGACCAGATGACGAACGTGCGCAGGACGATGTTCTTCTTATCGTGCGTGAGGGTCTCGACGAAGCGCGAGTTGAAGAGTCGCTGGCGCGCGTCGAACCGCCAGACGTGCTCGACCGGCCACGGCCACTTCACGTGGAGGCCCGCGTCCGGCCACACCGTCCGTGGCGCGCCGAACCGAGTCACGACGGCCACCTGCCCCTCGCGGACGGCCACGACCACGCTGGACGCAACGATCGTGGTCAGGATCCCAGCCGCGAGTATCCCGCGGACGAGCGAGCGCCCCATCATGGATTCTCCCTTTGTCCGGGTTTCGGCGTCGTTGGCCGCACGTCGATCCAGAGCTCGCCGGCGCCCGTCCGCAGCCGGTGGTCGACGATGAACAGGCTCCGGCCGGCCAACCCCTCCTCGAGGGCCTCCAGCCGGCGGCGAAACCGAAAAAGCTCGGGCCCGGTCCGAGAGGTGCCGAGCGTGGCCAGAAATCGGACCGCCGCCCCCTTCGCCTCGGCGAGATGGCGGGCACCCTCGGCCTCGGCTTCCTGGACCCGACGCATGGCCTCAGTTTGGGCCGCGGGTACGGTGGCCTCCTGGTAGGTGCGTGCCCGGGCGGCCCGCGTCTCGCGCTCGATCTCCGCGCTCACGACGCCCTGGTAGGCGGGGGCGATCCCCACGGGGGGGTGGAGACTGATGAAGCCCACGTGGAGCACATCCAAGCCCAGCCCGTGCTCGTCGCACGCCCGCTGGAGCGCGCCCGTGAACCGGCGCCCGAACTCGGTCCGGTCGGCCGTGAGCACACGGTCCAGATCGCTGGCGACGGTCTCCCGCATGAGGAGCCGGTACGCCAGCGCTTCGAGGGTCTCCCGGGTGTTCTGCGACCCGAAGGCGAAGGCGACGACGTCACGGATGCGATAGCTGACCGTCGCGTCGACCGACAGCAGCTCCCGGCCATCACCGAGAAGCAGCTGATACTCCTCCCCCGCATGCGTCCGCGCCCACAGGAGAGAATCCTTTGGAGGCCCGGCGTAGCCGAGCGCCAGGGTCTGCACGCGCGTCACGGGATACCGATCGACGGTCTCCAGGGGCCACGGCCATTTGAGGTGCAGGCCAGGGCCGACGGGTATTCGCGAGGCGAGGCGTCCAAACCGGAGCCGGATGCCCTCTTCCTGCGGGCCGATGACCACGAGCATCGTCGACAGCCAGACGAGCCCGATCAGGCTCGCCAGGAGCGCGCCCAGGCTCCGGCGCACGAAGCCGATCGCCCAGGCCGACCGGAGCGAAAGACCCAGGCGCTGCTCCGCGACCTCGGCCAAACCGCGAAGGGGCACCCCTCCGTGAACGAGCGCGGTCAGGGTGATCAGCCGAAGTGGGACGCCGGTCTCGACCCGCGCCGCCGGGCTCCCGAACCCGTACGCGAGGCCGCGCATCCACAGCTCAGCCGCGCACAGGGCGCACCCCGCGAGCAAGAGCACGGCGACCCACCGGCCCAGATCCACGGACTCGAGACCAAGTCCCCGGGCGAGCAGGCCGGCCCCCGTCAGGACCGACACCCACTGCGCGCCGCGGAGCCACTCCGCCAGCACCGCGGACTCCGGAAGGGGCGAGAGCAACGCCACGACCGCCCGGGAAGCCACCAGGAGCAGGAACGCGAGAAGCCCCAGGCCCATGCCGACGAGCAGGGTGGTCCGCCCGGCAGGCCCGGACGCCAGATCGCCCCAGAATGACGCCACGGTCAGACCCAGCCCCACGGCGCCCGCCACGGAGAAGAGGCCCGCCACTCGTTGACCGTCGCCGGCGGCCTTCGGCCGAGCGCCCTCCTCGGCGCGCGGGTGCTCCGACTCCGCGGGCGCCTTCTCCCGATCATCGGGTGGAGGTCGTGGTTCCTCGGTCCGCAGTCTGGCCACCGCGGCCGACCACGTAAAACGCGGAGGCAAGGAGGAACAGGCAGACGGCGACCGGCGCGAGAGCGCCGTAACCCGCGAGGTATTGCCCCCCGAGGGCCGCGAGGGCGAGGACGAGAGCTCCCCCAGCCCCGCGAAGAAGCGTCCGCTCGACTCGGGCCACGGCCTGCATGTCCGGCTCCGCGGGTCCGACCATGCTATCGGCTCAGACGTCTGCTGTGCATGCACGTGGCCCTCGGGAAGGCTCCGGGCCTTCCGCATGACCTCGATGGTCGCGAGAGAGGGGTCGCCCCTGTACGTTCGCCGCGGCGTGTCTCGGGGGTGGCCCAGTCGAGGGACGGCGTGGGGCGCCGCAGGCCACCCCGGGACCACCCCGGCGTCGGATCGCCAGGGTCTACGGAGACTGGGGATTCAGGCGGGAATCGGGGGACCGCGCGGGCTGAAGGGGAGCGCTAACGTCGCCGGGCCCTCCCCGGATGTCCAGGGCCGGGCTATGTCCAGCGCGGGCAGCGACTGGATCAGATCGACCGCCCGGGCTAGACCGATCTCGCTCCAGCTCGCGGCGAGCTGCGACAGGGGGCAGTCTTCGTCGTAGAAGGCTGGAGCGTCGCCGCGATGCTGGTGGACGACCGGCGCCGCCGCGGTCACGAGCGCCAGCGTGAGGATCACCCTGAGCGCGTGCCGCATGGCCGTCCGGCTCATGGCCGTCGCAGTATACCACTGTCCATCCTGCACGCGGCGCGCGACGCCGGGTGCGCGCGTCCGGGCTCACCGTGGGCGGCTGCGCGACGCTGCGCGGGCGATCCGCCAAACGCCCCACGCTCAGCGAATCGCCATGAGGATGCGATCCTCGACGCGCTGCCAGATGACGCCCACCTCGCGGAACCCCGCGTTGCGCAGCGCCCCCTCGTGCAGGTCGATGACCGGGCTCGTCGTCCCCTGGATCGGCCGCGCGGAGAACCGCTTCCCGGGCTCGAGGTCGCGCCACCCGAAGCGGCGCTGGCGCTCGGCGAAGAGATCGGCCACGCCGGGTTCGGCTTCGAGGGCCACCCACCAGCGCTCCCAGTCCTCGATCGCCTGCGCCTCGTGGCTGCGCCGTCGGGTCCGCTCCTCGAGCACCGCGGCCACGCGCCGGAGGGTCGGCAACGAGGGCCCGAAGCGGATCGTGTCGCCGTTGAGGACGACGCCGCCCTCGCGCACGAGGGCGCCCAGCTGTCGATACACCCGCGTCAGCTCGTCGGCGGCCAGCCAGTGCAGGGCCGTCGTCGAGAGCACCGCGTCGACGCTGCCGGTCTCGAGCCGCCGGGGCCAGTCGGCGTCGCGCAGGTCGGCGTCAACCCAGTGAAGCCGTCCGTCGAACGTTCCGTGCACCTGCTGGCCCATGGTCCGCAGGACCGGATCGAGGTCCACGGCGAGGCAGCGCGCCCGCGGGAACCGGTCCAACAGGCGCTGGGACAGCGACCCGGGCCCGCAGCCGAGGTCCACCGCGACGAAGTCGGGCGGAAGGAGGACGTCGAGCACGTCGAGCATCGCGGCAAAGCGCGCCTCCCGCTCCGGTATGTAGCCCGTTTGCTGCGCGTCCCACCGGTCGAGCCAGGCTGGCCAGTCCACCCCGCCCGCCCCCCCGTCCCTCATGACACTGGTCCCCGGTCGTCTGCGGGTCGCCCCGGCCCGGTGATCGATTCGATCCGCTGGGTGTCCCCCGACCGGACGGCCGCGGCCCGCCGCCGGGCCCATACCCGGGTGGCCACGAAGCCATGGGTCGGCGCCGCGAGCCACACGATTCCGAACGCGAGGGTCGCCACCAGGACGATGGTCCCCCCCGCCGCGAGGTCGTGATGATAGGAGACGAACAGCCCGAGGAGGCCTGACCCGGCGCCGATGGCCGCACTCAGACCCATCATCACGGGGAACCGATCGGTGAGGAGTCGCGCGGCGGCCGCCGGCGTGATCAGCATCGCGAGGACGAGGATGTTCCCCACGGCGCTCAAGGACACCACGATCGTCAGGGCGATGAGGAGCAGGAGCAAGAGATCCAGCCAGAAGACCGGGACGCCCATGGCCGCCGCGCCCGCCCGGTCGAAGGACGTGATCAGCAAGGCGCGGTGGAATACCGCCAACAGCAGGAGCACCCCGACGCCCACCACGACCGACAGCCCGATGTCGAAGGCCGTGACGCCCAGCACATTGCCGAACAGGAATGAGGCCAGATCGCGCGCAAAGTGCGGCGACGAGCTGATGAGGACCACGCCCAGCGCGAACATCCCGGCGAACAGGACGCCGATGGCGGAGTCCTCCTTCACGCGCCGGTTCGTGGCGGCGATCGCGATCAGGACGACCGTCAGCACCCCGAAGGCCAGCGCGCCCAGGAAGATGCTGCGCCCGAGGAGGAAGGCGAGGGCGATCCCGGGGAAGATCGCGTGGGAGAGCGCGTCGCCCATGAAGGCGAGCCCGCGCAGGACGACGTAGCAGCCGATGGCGCCGGTCACGGCCCCCATGATGACCACCTCGACCAGCGCGCGGCGCATGAACTCGTAGCGCAGGGGCTCGGTGACCCAGTCGAGCATCGGGATCACCGGAGGCTCCCCCGGCGGGGCAGCGGCGGGGGCGCCGGGTGCGGGTGATCGGCCGCGTGGTGCGACGCGGGCCGGCCGGCCGGGCCAGGGGCTGCCGAGCAGAATCACGGGACCCCCGTAGGTGGCGGAGAGGTTCTCCGCCGTGTAGGTGTCCTGGACGGGCCCGAACGACACGAGGCGCTGGTTGAGGCAGCAGAGGCAATCGCAGGCGCACGACGCGCTCACCAGGTCATGGGTCGCGAGGACGACGATCTTGCCCTGGGTCCGCTGCTCCTCGATCACCGCCAGGATCACCTCCTGGGTGGTCGCGTCGATCCCGTTGAGCGGCTCGTCGAGCAACAGGACGTCGGCCTCCTGCGCGAGCGCCCGCGCGAGAAACACGCGCTGTTGCTGCCCGCCGGAGAGCTGACCGATCTGAGTCGTCGCCTGGGCTTGCAGGCCCACCCGGTCCAGCATCCGGTCCACGACCACGTGGTCCTCCCGTCCCGGCCGCCGAAGCCACCCGGTGTGGACGTAGCGTCCCATCAGCACGACCTCGCGGACGGTGACGGGAAACTCCCAGTCCACCACTTCCCGCTGCGGCACGTAGGCGATCCGCGTCCGCTGCGCCGCGGACGGCCGCCCGAACAGCGTGATGGTCCCGCGGACGAGCGGCACCAGGCCGAGGATCGCCTGGAGGAGCGTGCTCTTCCCGCCGCCATTCGGGCCGATGACCCCGACGACCTGCCCCCGGTGAACCTCGGTCCCGATGTCGTCGAGCACGACCTTGCGGCCGTACGCGACCGTGACGTGCCGGAGGATGAGCCCATCGTCCCCGGCCGGCAGCCGCGGGGCTGCCGGCTGGGCGTCGCGTCTACCGGAATCCGCGACCGACTCCGTCACTTCAGCGCGTCCGCGATCTTGCGGGCATTGGCGAGCCACATCCCCTCCACCGTCTCCGCCCCGCTGCCGGGCGCCCCGAGGGAGTCGCCGTAGAGGTCGTCGACGATCTTGACCCCCGCCTCCTTGGCCAGGGTCGCCGCGAGCTTCGAGTTGACGCTGGCCTCGGCGAAGATGGCCTTCACCTTCTCCTTCTTGATGGTCTCCAGCAGCTTCGCGACCTCTCCGGCCGAGGGCTCGGCCTGCGTCGACGTCCCGGGGATCACGGCCCCAATGATCTTCAGACCGAACGCCTGGGCGAAGTACCCAAACGCATCGTGGTCCGTCACCAGCTTCCGGTTGGCGGGCGGGATCTCGCGGATGATCGCCTGCACCTGCGCCTTCGCCTCGTCGAGCCGCTTCTTGTACGCGGTGGCGTTGGCGTCGTACGTCGTCTTGTGCGCCGGATCGATCCGATCCAGGGCGGCCGCGATGTTGTCGACCATCTTCTTGGCGTTGGCCGGATCGTGCCAGACGTGCGGATCGTCGACGGGCTTGCCGTCCTCCTCGCCCTTCTGGAGGCGCACGCCACGCGTCACCGTGACGACGGTCGCCCGTTTCCCCGCCTTCAGCGTGCGATCCAGCCAGTCGTCGAGGCCGATCCCGTGGCGCAGGATCAGCGCCGCTCCCTCGAGCGCCACGAGGTCACTGGCTTTCGGCTCGTACTCGTGGGGATCCGCCCCGGCCGCGATGAGGCCCTTCAACTCGATCAGGTCACCGGCCACGGCGGTCGCCAACGCGGTGATCTGCACGGTCGTGGCGATGACCTTGGGCCGGTCCGCCGCCCCCGACGGGGCGGCGAAGAGGAGCGAGACGAGCAATCCGAGACTTGGGAGACACAAGCCGACGGGTCGATGCGACATCATCACGCGGCTCCTTTGTCGGTGAACGCCGACTCAACGGAGTGTGCGCCTGGCGCCCCGACCCCGCCTCGGGCCCGACGGAGATACGTGGCGCTGTACCAGAGGAGCAAGAGGAGCCCGAACATGCAGGCGACGGTGGCGCCGGTCGGGAGGTCGAGCAGGGCCGAGGCGAGCATGCCCATGACGCTGACCCCGGTCCCGAAGGCCCATCCGACCAGGAGGCGAGTGAACACGGATCCGCCCACGGCGATCCCGGCCAGAGCCGGCACGATCAGGTACGAGAACACCAGCAGCACCCCCGCCACCCGGACGGAGCTGGCCACCACCACCCCGAACGAGGCGTAGAAGAGGAAGTCCCAGAGCCGGACCCGCCAGCCCTCACGAAAGGCCGCGGCGGGATCCATGGAGATGAGGAAGAAGGGGCGCCGACAGAACCAGTGGAAGAGCACCGACGGCCGCGTAGAGGCTGGCGACCGTGACCACGTCGGTCAGACGGACCGCCAGGATGCTGCCGACGAGCATGGTGCGGAGATGCTCGGCGCCATGGGGGGAGCGATCGGCGAGGAGCACGGCGGCCGCCGACGACACCGCGTACACGACGCCGATGATCGCCTCCTGCGACACGCGCCGCGTCCGGCTCCGGGTGAGGGCGAGCACGAGGGCCCCCACGATGGTCGCCGCGAGCCCGAACCAGTACGATCCAGGATCCTCCGCATCGAACCCCACCAGGAAGGCCGCCGTCGCGCCCAGGGCCGCGATCTGAGCCAGCGCGATGTCGACGAACACCACCTCCCGCGCGATCACGTGGATGCCGAGGTAGACGTGGATCCCCGTCAGGACCAGGCACATCAGGAACGGCGCCCACATCAGGGCGAGCAGGTCGTTGGCGTCCGCCGGCATCGGGCGCGTTCCCCTCAGCGCAGCGCCTGCGCCAGGGCGCGCACGTTGAACTCGAACACGTCGAGGTAGGAGGTCGCCTGCCTTCGTGGCGCCGACCGCGGTGGCCAGGCCGACCGCCTGCGCTCCAGTCTCTCGTGTGATGCGGTCAATCAGCTTCCGGTCGGCCCAGGGCTCGTAGATCACGACGCGGACCTGCTCGCTCTTCATCCGGCGGACCAGGTCCGCCACGTGCCCGGGCGAGGGCGGGATGCCGGGACGATCCTCGACCGTGCCGGCGGAGACGAAGCCGAAGCGGTCGAGGAAGTAGATCCAGGTGTCGTGGTACGTCACGACCCGGGCCCCCCGGTACGGCGCGAGTGACGCGTCCCAGCGCCGGATGGCCGCGTCGAGGTGGGCGAGCCACTCCCGCCGTCGCGTCTCGAACATGGCCCGGTGCTCGGGAGCGAGCCGGGCCAGGCCCTCCAGGATGTTGGCCGTCACGACGGCGGCGTTTCCGGGATCGAGGGTGAAGTGCGGGTTGCCCAACGGATGGACGTCGCCGCGCGAGCGGTCCACCGGCCCCACGGGCACGCCCAGGACCTGGATGCCGTGCGACACGTCGACGTGGCCGGGCGCCCCCGGCGCGAGCCGGGCATTGCCCGCGCCCTGGACGAGCGGCTCGACCCAGGGGTCCCCGTCGACCCCGTTGCGAACGAGCAGGTCCGCCCGGCGGAGCTTGACCATGAGGCTGGGCCGGATCTCGATGTCGTGCGGATTCTGGTCACCCCGCGCCAGGACGTCCACCTCGACCAGGTCGCCCCCGACGGCCTCGGTGAGGGCGCCCAGGTCCGGCAGCGACGCGACGACGCGGAGCTTGCCCGCGCCCTCCGCCCCGCCACCGCCGAGGGCGAGCCACGCTGCGATGAGACCGACGGTCAGGTGCCGCATGGCATGCGCCTCAGAACGGGTGGGCGGGGTGCGCCCCGAGGATGAAGGTCGCCTGGAGGAACAGCTCGCTGAGGGTACTGGGTCCCGCCCCGAAGTCCTGCCGATCGGTGTACTTGTACCCCAGCCGGAACCGCAGGAACTCCGACGGCATCCACGCCAGGTAGGGCTCGAGGGCCCACTCGTCGACCCGGGCCGTCGGGCAGCTCGGTCCAGTCGTAGCGCAGGCCGACCAGCCACTGCTTCCAGGGTTGGACGTCGAGCCACACGTAGTAGCCGTAGGCGTCGCGCTCCTCGAAGGTCGCCTCCCCGGGCTCCTGCCGAAGGCGCCGACCGAGCGGCTCGACCACCTCGCCACCCTCCTCGCCCCCGACCGAGACCTTGCGGTGAGCGAAGATCAGCTCGCCGCCCACGGTCAGGAGCGCATGGGCCCATCCGGCCGGCGTGTACTTGTACTTCGCGTCCACGCCCAGGTAGCTCGCTCTCGCGCCGTCGGTCGTACGGCCGTAGAGTCCCGAGGCGCCGAGTTGGACGGCGCCCGCGACGCCCAGCTCGAAGAAGGTCCGGAGCCGGGCCGAGAGGAGCGGGTCGCGGAGACTCCCGTAGCCGAACGCCTCCTCGTTGTCGCCGTTGAAGACGCCGACGATCGCCTGCAGGTACACCGGCAGCGGCGCGACCCAGGACACCTCCAGTCCATCCTCTGTCAGGCCCTCCTCGCCGAAGAACCGGGTGAGGACGGTCGGGCGAATCGGTCTGCGGCCGGTCGTGAAGGTGGAACTCGTTGAGGAGTCCGAAGCGGAGGCGCTTCGCGGCCCGCCCTTGGCTCCGACGCCGAACGGCAGGCTCGTCAGCTCCAGATAGGCCTCGGCGAGCCCGAACTCGAGCGCGCGCTCGCCGTCCTCGAACTCCTCGGCGGCCTCGAGGATCACCGTGGCGCGGGCGTACGGATCGACCTGGCCGAAGAACGAGAGCTCGATCTCGCGGGGGATGACCCGGTTCTCGCGGCCCGCGAACGTCCCGACCTGGTCGCGCTCCACGCGGCTCGACGTGAAGTTCGCGACGAAGTCGCCGGCGATCCCCATGTCGAAGAGGAACCGGCCCGCGCGGCGCTGCCGCACCCGGCTGGCCCGGCGTCGTCTGGGCGTAGAGGGAGAAGGGCTCCCGCGGTCGGGCGAGGTCGTAGAGGCTCGGTAGCGTGATCGGGCCACCGCTCTGGCTGGGCGCCGGGGCGGCGGCCACCTGAGGACGAGCCTCCAGACGCTGGAGGCGCTGGGTCAGGGCCTCGATCGCCTGCTGGTACTGCTGCTGCGTCGTCTGAAGCTGCTGTTTGAGCTGTTCCAGCTCGCGGCGGAGTACCTCCGCCTCCTGCGCCAGGACCGGACGTGCGGCAAGCCCCACACCGAGGGCCAGACAGACCACCACGAACACGCGCATGGCGACACTCCCTGTTCATGAGAAGGGACGGTTTTCGTGACCCCGCGAGATCGCGGCGGTCAGTGCGCGAGAACGGGGAGGGGCGTCTGGGGAGGCGGCGCGCGTGGATCGAAGGACGCGAGACTGACGTCGGTGAATCCGAGGGCGAGGACCGGCGGCACGGGGTCGGGAGCCGGCGTGAGCGGCGCCATGGCCGGCATCGACGGGAACGGGACGCCGGGTTTCATCACCGCGAGCGAGACGAGCGGACACTCCTCGTCGTAGAGGCCCGGATCGTCGTGACCGTGGACCGTGGGCACGCTGCCCGACACGAGGAGGGCAAGGAGCAGCCCGAAGAGGCGGCCGGCCCACCATGCGTGACGCCGGCGCGCGGGGATCGTGTTGCAATCGGCCTGCAGGCGACGGCGCCCGGCCATCATGTGCGCGCACCGCTGGCAGCGACCGAAGAGGCGCACCTCGTGCTCGCTGACCTCGAACCGTCGCGTGCGACGGACGTAGCGGGTCAGCCGGGTCAGGACCGCGTCGGCGAGCCAGCAGCCGTCGAGGTCCTCGATCCGCCCGCAGCCCTGGCAGATCAGGTGGTGATGGTGCCCGGTGAACTCCTCCCCGAGCTCGTAGCGCCGGCTGCCCCGGGTCGCGTCCGTCGGCCGCACGGCGTCCGTCGGCCGGACGAGGCGCAGGCGCACGAGGAGGTGGACCGTGCGGTACACGGACACGACGTGCGCCCGGCTGCCGCCGAGGCGCTGGTGGATCTCGGCCACGGTGAGCGGTTCGCCACTCTCCGCCAGCACATCGAGCACGGCGCGGCGCGGACCCGTCAGGCGAAGACCTCGACGCGCGAGCAGGTGCGGTAACGTCTGGCGAACGTCGGCGGAAGCGCTCAGGCTCATATGCAACTCACTTGCACCGTAGTTCAAGGGCCGGGCGCTTGTCAAGACTCCAGATCCGAGGCGCGTCAGAGTCCCTTTGCCTGGCTGGCCCGAGCGGAGGGCGCCTGCGCCGCCAGGCCGTTAGGCACGAGGGGGCGGCTCTCGATTGAGCAGGTGGGATCTGCCGTTCCCGGATCGACCATCCGACGGTCGGGTCCCGCCTTGGAATCGCGGCGATAACGGGGGCAGTACGACGTCACCGGCCGGCTCACTCCAGAGCCTGCACCGGGTTGACCCCAGCCGTCATGTGCCGACCGTACCGTGTGCCTCACCCCGGTCCGTGTATCGAGCGGGCTCGGCCAAGTATTCGACATCGTCGTGTCCACCACGCCCAGACGACTTGAATGGGCACCGAGGTCGGTGACCGTCACTACGCACACAAGATGGTCGGGCTGCCGAGTGACCCCGGAGATGGTCTCTGGGCCGGCCTCCCCGGCCGACTTGGGTGATAGGCGAATCCCGGGATGAAAATTCTGGTGTCGGGGGTTCAAGTCCCTTCCTGTCCACCATTTCCTATATACCTACGGTCTACCCGACGATCCCGGTGTCGAGTCAATGCGCGAGAACGTCAGCGATCGTTGGGGAGGTGACGGTAACGGCTTTCGACGTGGGTTTCAGCCTTGAGCGTTGTGACACGGTCTGCTGTGACGCGGACTTGCGGCGCGGTGGCCACCGTCGGTTGCCACGATGGGTTCCAGCGGGACTTGGAGACGCGCACATCGCGCCGGGTCCCGATCCCGCGTCGTTTCCACCTGAATTTAGTCCACGATGATCATCCGGCGTCGAGCGCCTCGCCCGGCGCCCTGGCGACGCTCTGCCGGAGCCACGGCGGCGCCGGGGGGAGCGCGTAGAGGGCTCGGATCGTCTCGATTACGTCCGGCGTGAACTGGCCGCTTCCGCCATTGGCGTCCATGAGCCCACCGTCCCGCGTGTGGTTGAGGAAGCCGATGGCGTGGCCGATCTCGTGCGTCACCGTCCGCACGCAGGACGGTGCGCGGAAATCCCGGACCACTTGGATCGCCACGTCCGTGATCGCCCCCTGGTCCGTGTACTCGACCTCGGCCAGTCCGCAGATGTCCGTGCCGAGCCCGAATCGGAACGTGACGTCCGCCGGCGCGGACCCGCCCACGAACGTGAAGGTGACCGCGCCGCCTGTCGCCTGAGTCCACGCGACGACCTCATCCGCCCGCGCGATCCCGTTGAGGAACACGCGCACCGGCAGTCCGGGCCAGCGCACCGTCACACCATCGTTGAACTGGGCGTTGTGTTCGTAGAGCCCCTGATTTCGCGTGGTGGGACCGGTCGGGCTGTCCTGGCTCCCGCAGCCCGCGAGGGCGCGCCCCAACAGGATCGCGCCAACCCCCCGACAGACGGCGCGGCGATTCACCGTTTTCCGCTCCCCCTGTCCATACAGCCGGGCCGCGAAAGGAGCCATTGAGGCACGAGAACCTCCTAGATGCCGTCCCGACAAGCGGACCCGCTGCCCGGCCCATGCCGGCCTCGAGATCCGGGATCGTCTCGGCACGGACTGCTGTGTGCCGGGTGCCCCGTGACCCCCACGATGGACCAGATCATCAGCTGACCTCACAATCGACAGAGGCTCAATGGTCGTCGCCACTGCCCCAAGGATTCAGAGGCAATCCACGTCCCGGAGGCCCCGCAGCGTGCGGCGCACGCCCGGACCCAGAGCCGGTTCGATGGAGACGAACCGTTCGCGAGCGGCGATTCTAGCGCGGACCGAGCGGCGGGCTTCGCGGGCGGCTGGGGGTCAGCGACGAGACGGCGACCACGGCGATCCAGAAACCATCGGTGCTCAGGACGGGAGGCTCGATATTCCACAGCGGCGGCAGAGTGGCTGGCCCTGCAGCGGGTGGCAGGCTGTCCAAGCCGAGCAGGGGGCATTCAGCGTCGTAGAACCCCGCCACGTCCCCGTCATGGGCATGGAAGGGAGGGGGGCCAGTCCCCACGACCAGGATCACCAGGGCGACCGCGAGGCAGGGGGACACGAACCCGCCATGAACAGTCGCCATGAGCCGGGGCTGACCGCGCATGCGCCGATTCTAGCGACAAGCCCAGCCCGACTCAATACCGAGTGCCAGGGTGCTGAACCGAGCTTCTGGCCGGAAGCGTGAGGTCACCCGTTCGCGCTCCCGATGACCTCACGGGCATAGAGGCTGATCGTCCAGGTCTCCATGCCCCGGGAAGTGGACCGGTCCGCGTCCGACGGGACGGCAACCACACCGTCGCACACCTCGAACGCGCTCGTCACGAGCTCCGCCAGCAGGAGGCTCCCGTAGCCACGTCGAGCCTGGCCTCGACGCAGTTCTCCCGCCAGGCCAGCCCTTGAACCGGTCGCGCGATCTGCTGGAGCCGACTGATCCGGTACCACGGTCGAGCCATCCGAGGACCCAGCGCGTCGTCGAAGGACGGCCAGACGCCTACGGATGGAAGAACCATGACTCTCCGCAGGTCAAAGTCCGCGTCGTAGTCCCCGACGTCGAGCGCGACGACCTCGGATCGCCGCAAGCCGCCGTAGCCCAGCAGGGCCACGACTGCCTTGTCCCGGAGCCTCCGGCATCGGCCGAGGATTCCCTCGACCGCCGTCCACCGCGGAACCACGGGTAGTTTCGACTTCCTTCTCGGTCGCGTCACCATGTCCAATGGGTTGACCGACAGCTTGCCCGGCGCGCTGACCACTTGCCGAAGCTGGCGAGGACCGCCAGCCTGACCCGGATGCTCGCGGCCTCGAGCCCGCGCTGGGCCATGCTGTACTGATTCCGACGAGTCGGAACATGAACATCGAGGGCCTCGGATTCGTCCCAACGCCGGTGCGGTCCTGCGCTGCGAGCTTGCTTAAAAGGCCTGCTCCACGCCGACGTCCGCACGCCGCCCAGTCCTGATCACGAGGTGATCCGGCGACCACTGGGCCTAGGCTTCACGCAGGGACTGGCTTGCCCCGCGTGCTTCCGTCTTGTTGAACTTGAGCCCGCGTGCGCCCGGGACGGCGACAGCATTGGGTCGTTTGGCGAACCGTTGATGTATGATGGGGCACGGAAGTCGGAGGCGCCGATATGCAGCTGACGCGACCCTCGTTCCGGGCGCCGGCAGCCGGGCACCGTGCATCGGCGGGGGCCTCGACCCTACCCCGGATTCGCCGCCGCGTCCCTTTCTCCTTGGTCTCTGTTGCTCTGGCCCTCGGCATGCTGATCTCGCCGACGAGCCCGCAGGCGAGTGGTGTCCTCGTGGAGGACCAACCCGTTACCGACAGCGGAGACCGCCGATCGACTACCCGCGACCCCGTTCTGGGGATAGGTCCGGACGTGACCGGTACCAGCGCATCCGGTCGGCCCCGCGTCCAACCCTGGCGGGCATGGCCTGGCTTCTCCGGTGAGAGATCGCGTGACGGGTCGATGACTGACGGCCTTTCTCCGTTTGGTGTGGACGGAGGCATGTGTTGGCCTCACGGTGATCATTTCCATTGCCGGTAGCCTGGTGAGCGTCGCCCAGCGATTCCCCGCCGTGGTGTCCTCAGCGTGCGGCAAGCACAGGGGCCCCCATGTGTTGGCCCATCGGACTGTGTACACGGTGATCGTCCTCATTTTCGCCGTCGTCCAGACCGCGGCGCTCGCGCACGAGATCCAGCATGTGCTGCAACGGCACGATGGGCCATGCGGGCTGCACGTGGTGGCCGATCACCTGGCCATGGCCATCGCGCCGGTACCCGCGCTGGCAGTTGCCGCGCCCGCGACCGACCCGCCGCTGCCGTCCCCGGATGCCCCGCTCTCCCTTCCTGCACAGTCCAGCGGCGCGCGGGGCCCTCCCGTCCTTTCCTGACGGTCCACGCTTCCAAGCCGCGACCACGCGGCCGTAGGACCACCTCAGATCGGGGCACCCGTGCTGGCGACCGGGTGCGCAGGAGGAGGCTCATGCTAGCTGGTTCCGTCATTATCGCCATTCTGCTCGTGACCACGCTGGCCCCCGGGGCCGACAAGACCGCGCATCAGCACGGCGCCGCGAACTTGCAAGTCGGCCTCGATGGACGCGTCCTGCAAATCGCATTCGAAGGTCCGGCCGACAATCTCCTCGGCTTCGAGCACGCGCCCCGGACCGAGGCCCAGAAGAAGACGGTGGAGCGCGCCGAACAGCAGCTCAAGCAAGCGATCCAGCTGTTCGCGACCCCACCAGCTGCGGAATGCGCGGGGCAACCGGCCCGGGTCGACATGAAGCTCCCGGCGGCCGGCAGCGGCGAGACGCACTCCGAGATCGAGGCGGAATGGCGCTGGGAATGCGGGAAGCCAGACGCCCTTGCGCACGTGGACGTCGGTGGCCTGTTCAAGGCCTTCCCGCGGCTGAAGCAGCTCAAGGTCCAGATCGTCAGCGCTCGAGGCCAGAAGACCGCCGTCCTCCGACCGGGCGCCACGCGTCTCAAGATCGTGCCGTGACCACACCGGTCATCGAGGTGCGCGATCTCCAATTTGCCTGGTCGGGTCGCCGGCCGCTGCTTCGCATCGACTCTCTCGCGATCGCGGCCACCGAACGCGTCTTCGTGCACGGGCCGAGCGGCAGTGGGAAGAGCAGCCTGCTGAGCTTGCTCGCCGGTATGGTCCTGCCGCAGCAGGGATCACTCCGAGTGCTCGGCACCGAGGTGCCCCGGCTGGCCGCCGCGGCGCGGGACGCGTTTCGCGCGGACCACTTCGGCATCATTTTCCAGATGTTCAATCTCGTCCCGTATCTTTCGATTGTCGAGAACATCACGTTGCCCTGCCGCTTTTCGGTGCGCCGTCGTCGACGGGCGGAGGCGCTCGGCGGACCCGCGCGCGAGGCCCAGCGCTTGCTCGAACACCTCGATCTCACCGGCGAGGCACGATCGGCGGGTGCCGTCATGCGCTTGAGCGTGGGCCAGCAACAGCGGGTGGCCGCGGCGCGCGCCCTGATCGGGCGGCCCGAAATCGTCCTGGCCGATGAGCCGACGTCTGCCCTCGACACCGATCGTCGCGAGGCCTTCCTGCGACTTCTCTTTCGCGAGTGCGAGGCCGAGGGGGCGACGTTGCTGTTTGTGAGTCATGATCGAAGCCTCGAGCGCCTGTTCGACCGGGCGCTCGCCCTGGACGACGTCAGCTGTCAGCCGGCGGGAGTGGAGACCTGAGATGCCGGTCCTCGCGCTGGCCCTCAAGAGCTTGCTCAATCGCCGTCTCACCGCCACCCTGATGGTCCTGTCGATTAGCCTGAGCGTGATGCTCCTGCTCGGCGTCGAGCGGCTCCGAGCCCAGGCGCGCGCCGGCTTCGCCAACACGATTTCTGGCACGGACCTCGTGGTCGGAGCTCGCACCGGAGCGACGGCGCTTCTGCTGCACGCGGTGTTTCGGATCGGATATGCGACCAACAACATCTCGTGGACGAGCTATCAGGAGATCGCACGCCACCCGCGCGTACGCTGGACGATTCCCTTGTCGCTCGGCGACTCGTTCCGTGGCTTCACGGTGCTCGGCACGAACGCCGACTACTTCCGCCACTACCACTATGCCCGGCAGCGCGGTCTGGAGTTTGGAGCCGGCACGGTGTTCGACGATGTCTACGACGCCGTACTCGGCGCGGACGTGGCGCGAGAGCTGAACCTTCGACTTAATGATCCTCTCGTCGTCGCTCATGGGGCCGTCGACGTCGACTCGGCACGACACAGCGACAAGCCGTTTCGTGTGGTCGGCATCCTGAGGAAGACCGGTACACCCGTGGACCGTACCGTGCACGTGAGTCTCGCCGGGCTCGAGGCCATTCACGTGGACTGGCAGAGCGGCATGCGCGCGCCCGCGGCGTCCGTGTCGGCGGACGAGGCGCGTCGGCAGGACTTGACACCTCGGAGTATCACCGCGTTCCTCGTCGGGCTGGACTCTCGGACCGCGGTCTTCCACGTGCAGCGCTTCATCAATGAGTATCGGAAAGAGCCGTTGCTGGCCGTCCTCCCCGGCATCGTGTTGCAGGAGCTGTGGGATGCGATCGGAGTGGCGGAGCAGGCCCTGCTCGGCGTGTCCGGTCTCGTCGCCCTGGTCGGCCTGTGCGGGATGGTCACGGCGCTCCTGACGGGCCTCAACGAGCGCCGGCGCGAGATGGCCGTGCTGCGCTCGGTAGGGGCGCGACCCGGACACGTTCTGGCGCTCATCGTCGGGGAGGCCACCGCCCTTGGTGCCGCGGGGCTCGCGCTGGGCGTGGCGCTCCTCTACCTTGGTCTCTTCGTCGCGCGGTCGTTCATCCAGACCCACCTCGGCCTCTCCCTCGAGATCGGTCTCCCGAGCGTGTACGAGTGGCTGCTCCTTGCCATCGTGCTGCTGGCAAGTGTCGTCGCTGGCCTATGGCCCGCGGTTCGGGCCTACCGCTACTCCCTGGTCGATGGCATCACGGTCCACGTCTAAACTCAGACTGCAAGGGGCGATGCGATGAATCGTACGGTCGTGTTCGTTCTCGTCGCTGCGATCGGGTTTGGCCTGCTGGGGGTCACGGCCCCCGAGGCGCAGGAATCGAAAGCCACAAGCGCCAATGCCCAGGAGGTCGATTGGAAAGACCTTGTGCCGACCGGGTTCGATCCGAACCGGCTGCTCAGGAAGTACTACCAGGACGTGGCCATGCTGGCGGACAACGACCCGCGCGCGGTCCGCTTGGCCGAGGAGCTCCGGAAGGCCTGGGAGAGCGCTCCGGTCGTGTCGGCGCTCAACAACAAGATCGTGAAGCTCTCCGGGTTTCTCGTGACCCTCGAAGGCGATGGGAAGGCGGTCTCCGAATTTCTGCTCGTTCCATTCTTTGGGGCGTGTATCCATGTGCCGCCGCCGCCGTCCAATCAGATCGTGCTTGTCCGTACGGCGGCCAATCCATTCAAGGTCAAACAGATGTTTCAGACCGTATCGGTCACCGGTCGACTTCGAGCCGAAGCCGTGCGCAATGACGTGGCGAGTGCATCGTATGTCATCGAGGCAACGCATGTGGAGCCGCAGGCGCGCTAGCGGTGTTCCTCTCCGGGGGGTTCGCCGTCGCGATCGTCCTCATCGGGCTCGGCCGGGGCTTCACCGTCGATCTGTTCGCGCTCCTGTTCGGTAGCATCCTGACCGTGAGCCCGGCGGATCTCTGGCTCATCCTCGGTCTCGGGCTCACGGTGACCGCCGTCGTGGCTCTGTTCCGTCGCCAGCTCTTCGCCATCACGCTGAACGAGGACCTCGCCCGGACGAGCGGGATCCCGGTCGGGCGGTTGAACCTGCTCCTCACCGTCCTGACCGCGCTGACGACGGTCGTCGCCATGCGAATGGTCGGGGTGCTCCTGGTGAGCGCGATGATCGTCGTGCCGGCGCTGACGGGGTTCGCGGTGAGTCGGAGCTTCCGGCAGGCGACAGGGATCGCGGTGGGGAGCGCGCTCCTCTCGGCGGCGGTCGGGTTGGCCGCCGCCTACTACCTCGGCCTGGCGGCCGGCGGCGCGATCGTCCTGACCGCACTGCTCCTGTTCGCCGGCGTCTCCCTGGCCGGTCGCCTCGGTCGACGCCGTGTCGCGTCGGCCCGGCGAGAACCGAGGCGATGAGGCGAAGTCGGCCTGGCCGAATCCTAGGCGCGCCTGACGCGCGCGCACTGCCGATGGGCGGGGACCATCGCCGTCGAAGAGGTCTGGCCCCTGGCTCGCTCCAGCGTCCCCGGCCACGGCTCGTTTGGCGCCACATAACCACCCCGGGTAGGATCGCGCCATGACGCGACGCGGCCGGCGAGGAGTCGGACTGGTGCGGGCCGTGGTCCTGGCGGGCGCGCTCGTCGGCCTCGCGGCCGGCCCCGCCCGCGCGCATCCCCACGTGTTCATCGACTATGCGGTGACCCTCGTCGTGGCCGGCGATCGCGTCGCCGGGGTGCGGCTCACCTGGACGTTCGACGACCTCTTCAGCGGGCTCATCCTCCAGGAGTTCGACAAGGATCGAAACGGGGCGCTCTCGGCCGCGGAGGTCCAGCGCATCGAGTCGACGCACCTCACGGAGTTCCAGAAGGTGAACTACCACACCACCCTGAGCGTTAACGGCAAGCCGGTGACGTCGCCCACGGCCCGAGAGTTCCGGGCGACGGCGGCCAAGGGGATCGTGACCTACGAGTTCACGCTCCCCCTCGGGGTCCCCCTCACGTCCACGACGGCAATGGAGGTATTGGTCGACGATCCGGTCTACTACATCGCCTACACCCCGGTCAGCGTCACGCCTCAGGCCCAGACGTTTGGCACCCATACCGTGGAATGCCGGGTAGTGCGGGACGGCACCGGGGCGACGCCCGACGCCGTGCGATGCGGGATCCGACGCCGGTGACGGGACGGCACGCGGCCCGGCTCGCGGTCGGGGTCGTCCTCGTGCTGATCGTGGCGACGCAGCCGGGCGCGCAGCCGGCCGGGCCCGCTCGGCCTGGCGGACCGGGAGGTGCCGGCCCGGTCGGCGGCCTTGCGGGTGAAGCCCAGCCCGAGTGGCTCCGCGGGGTGCTCGGACGGGTCAACGCCGCGCAGCGTCAGCTGAACCAGGCCCTGTCGCGCGAGCTGCGACGGCTTCGTGGCGGCGAGGTCACGAGCGCCGCGCTCGGCGTGGCCTGGATCGCCTTCCTCTACGGCGTGCTCCACGCGGTCGGCCCCGGCCACGGCAAGCTCGTGGTGTCCTCGTTGTTCTTGGCCCGGGACGCGCGCCTGCGCACGGCGCTGGGGATCTCTTGGCTGGTATCCCTCCTCCAGACCGTGTCGGCGATCGCGATCGTGTCCGTGGTGGCCCTCGCCCTCGGCCGGGGCGGCTTCACCGTCCTGCGCGATTCCCGGCGCATCGAGCTCGTCTGCTACGGGCTGATCGCGCTGATCGGCCTGGTGATGCTCGCGGGCGCGCTCCGTGAGGCGTGGAGGCATCGGTCGGACGCGCGCGCCGCACCGGATGCTCCGAGGACGAGCCAGGGGGCCGTCTCCGCCGGGCTCGTGCTCGCCACCGGACTCACGCCGTGCGCCAGCGCAATCATCATCCTCCTGTTCGCCCTCGGGCAGGAGCTGTATCTGGTGGGCATCGCGGCGTGTCTCGTGATGGCCGTCGGCATGGGCCTGACCGTGTCGCTCGTGGGCCTGGCGGCCGTCGCGGCGCGCCGCGGGACGGTGCGCATCGTCGGCCCGTCGTCCGCCGCCGCGCATTGGCTGAAGACAGCGCTCGGCATCGCGGGCGCCGCTACGATCACCGGGCTCGGGCTGCTGCTCTTCCTGAGTGCCTGGGCCAGCGTCTAGGTCGCCCCGGTTCACCGTCGAGCGAGGCTCCGTTGAGGAGCATCCGTGCAATCCGGAGGGCACGTCGCGGCCGAGGATCGGAGCGTCGTCAAGGTCTCGGCGTGGGTGACGCAAGAGGGGCGACGCCGGCAACTTCGGGTGTTCCCGGTCCTGGATAGGGGCTGGTCGGGTTGGCGAAGATCGCGCGGTCAATCACCGCCAGACGCGCCGCCTCCCGCATCTCCATCCCGCGGCGGACGATGGCTTTCGCCCGCTCGAGAGAGATCGGCGCACGCAGGAACGGCCCCAGCTCGGTCGCGTACCGGACCAGGCCGCGCGCGAGCGAGCGATAGGACGTGGCGCCCCGCGGCGCGCGCAGTCGCAACCGTGGCCTCCTCGCCGGATACTGGCTGACGATACCCCAGTGTGAGAAGGGGCGCTAGCGAGAGGGGCCGGCCGGCGGACCGCCCGCTCGACGAAGGTCGACGAGCCGAAGCTCGCGGCCGGCGTCCGGCCCTGATCCGGGTCTGAGCGGGAAGGCCGCCGGGCGGGCGCCACGCCTCGCTCGGGCTGGAGGTGACAGCGGCTCCGGCTGCGCCGCGCCTACGGGCGCGACCGCTCGAGGGCCGGGGGCGTACCGAATGGGTCGCATCACGTAAGAGTACCAATCGCCATAGGGCGGCCTAACGCCGTGCTTCAGCCGCGGGCCGGGCGAAGCGAGCCCCGTCAGCTGGAAGCACTTGTTGGGCGGCGACGCTCGGTAGTGGCAGGCAAGCCCGGCTCAAGAGAGGTTCACCGCTCTCTTCACGAGAGCGGTGATCTTTGCCTCTTCGGTGGCGGTCAATTCCTTCAGTGCGAAGGAGGTCGGCCACATTGCGCCATCGTCGAGTTTCGCCGTGTCATTGAAACCGAACGTCGCGTATCTCGCTTTGAACTTCTGTGCACTTTGGAAGAAGCAGACGACCTTGTCGTCTTTGGCATACGCGGGCATCCCGTACCAGGTCTTGGGGGAGAGAGCCGGCGCGCTGGCTTTGATGATTGCATGGAGTCGCTGGGCCACGGAGCGATCCGGCTCTTGCATCTCCGCGATCTTTGCGAGCACGGCGCTTTCCCCATCCTCCTTGTCGGCCTTCAGCTCGCGAATGCGCTCCTTCATCGCAGCTCGTTCCTCGGCTGTGAAGCCCTTGGACTTGCCAGCAGCGCGCTCGCTGGCCTTCTTAGTGCCCCTCTTTGGGCTCATAGAAACCTCCTCATACTGATCTGGGCTGGAAGCGCCGCCCTTCGCCCCACCGCCCGATCGAGTGGTGAGCCGTGAAGGAATCGCACCTTCAACCTACTGATCAAGAGTCCCCGCAGGGGTCCACGCATCGCCACTCACCAGCCCCCATCCGCCCGTCAGGTCGAGAACACATCTTGAGCGTTCCTTCTCGTACGTCGTCGTACATCCAGGTGAGTTGGAACCATCCTGGAACCAGAATCACGGCCTCGGGCCGGACGGGAAGCGCCAACGTCCTCCTGGGCCGTGCGCGAGTGGTCCTCACCCCTGTCCACGGTCCAGCTACTTGCGCTTGAAGGCGGGCATCACCTGCACCGAGAAGCGCTCGAGCTGCTCCAAGATCACGGCCTGGGGCGTGCCCACGGGCTGGCCGACGTTGACGACCTCGAGGCCCGGATACTTGTGCTGGAGCTCCATCAACCGCTCGGTGATCTCCTCAGGGGGGCCGATCAGCCACGTGCCGGCCTTGATCGCGTGACGCAAGGTGGGCAGGTTGGCCTGACGCCAGCGTTTCGGGTCCGCCACCGCCTCGATCTGCTCGGGCGTGAGGCCGGGCACGAAGCCGAGGGGCGCGAACATCTTGATGTTCTCCTCGAAGAACGGCGTGGCCTCCTTGATGCCCTGCTCGACGCTGTCGGCGATATGGAACGAGAAGCCGATGCAGAGGCCCGCGCCCAGCGCCCCCTCTCGCCCCGCCCGGGCCCGCGCCTCGCGGAAGGCCTGGACGACCTTCTCCTGCGCCCCACCCGGCGCCGCGCCCCCGCCGATGATCCCTCGGATGTCGTGTTTGGCCATGAAGTCCAGGGCCCGCGGGCTCGCGCTGACCACCGGCTGCCAGCACTCGACGGGCAGCGTCTTCGGGCGCGGCACCAGCGTGATCTCCCGAAGCTCGTAGCCCCGGTAGGGCACCGGGGGCGGGATGGTGTAGTGCTTGCCCTGATGCGTGAAGGCGCGCTCGTTGAACGACTTGAAGATCAGCTCCACCTGCTCCTCGAACAGCTCGCGGTTGGCGTCCTGGTCGAGCATGGGCGCCCCGAACGTCTCCACCTCGCGGGTGTGGTAGCCACGGCCGACACCGAACACGACCCGACCGTTGGTCAGCCAGTCGACGGTGGCGTAATCCTCGGCCAGCCGGAGCGGATGCCACATCGGTGCGATGTTGAAGCCACAGCCGATCTTGATGGTGCGGGTGATGTGGCAGAGGTGAAGGGCCAGCATCAAAATGTTGGGGATGCACTCGTAGCCCTCCCGCTGGAAGTGGTGCTCGGCCAGCCAGAAGGTGTCATAGCCGGTCCGATCCATCAGTCGGGCGATGGCCTCGCTCTTGGGAAACACCGTGGTCAGGTCGTCGTCGGAGAGCCAGCGATCGTTAACGGGCGTTCCGTCAAACCCCTCGTTGTCCAGATCGACGTGTCCCGCGAATAGGCTTCCGAAACTGGTGATCATGCTCGAAGTCCTCCCTGAAGACCGCGGCTCCGGCTGAAGGAAATCATATCAATCAGCCTGAGGTGAAGCACGTGTGGTCTCGACAGGCCGTAAAGTACAGGGGCGAGGGGTTCAACGCCCCGCGCCCCGAATGGTGAGCCGTGAAGGAATCGAACCTTCAACCTACTGATTAAGAGTTCCAACCGGCCACGACGCACCGCACGCGATCCACAGCTATCAGCACGTCAGATCAGGAAAGGATCATGAGGCGACCTGCTCATGCTGGGGAACACCGGTCGTTCCGATTCCGGATTGGCGCGGGCGCGTCGAGCGACCGCAAACGAAGTGTGAGAGGCTCTCCAGCGTGTCAATGGTCATCCTCAAGGTCGTCCTCGCACCGTGCCTGATTCTCCTGGCGAGTCTGGCCGGCCGGCGCTGGGGGCCCGGCGTCGGGGGCTGGGTGACGGGGCTTCCCCTCACCTCAGGGCCGGTGTCGCTCCTGCTCGCGCTCGAACACGGGCCCGACTTCGCGACACGGGCTGCGCTGGGCACGCTGTTCGGAGTGGTGTCCCACACGGCCTTCTGCGTCGCGTACAGCCGCGTCGCCGGCCCAGTCAACTGGCCGGCGAGCGTGGCGGCCGGCAGCGGCGCGTTCCTCGCATCCACCCTCGTGTTCAAGGACGTCACCGTGCCGGTCCCGGTCGCCTTCGTCTTCCTCTGCCTGGTCCTCGCAGCGGGGGTGGTGGCGATGCCTCGCCCGTCGCGGCGCGCGCGGACGAGTCGGTCACCGCGCGGTGAACTCGGCCTCCGGATGGTCGTCGCCGCGACGATGGTCTTCGTCCTCACGACGGCAGCGAGCACGCTCGGGCCGGCGCTGAGCGGGATCCTCTCGCCATTCCCGATCTTCACAACCATCCTCACCGTATTTGCCCACCGGGCGGACGGCGCCCCGGGTGCGGCCGGCACGCTGAGGGGAGCGGTCATCGGCTCCTTCGCCTTCGCGATGTTCTTTCTGGTCGTCGGTGGGCTGCTTGGCCAGCTGGGAATCGCGTGGACATACCTGCTGGCGTCGCTCTCGGCGCTTGGCATCCATGGATTGGCACTCGTCCTCGTTCGCCGTCTCGCCTGAGAGCGTGCGGCGTCCCGGCCCGGGTCTTGGGTCGGTCGATCCAAACCCCCGCGGGACGCGGCTGGGCTCGTCGCTAGCTCGGGGGACGAGTCGCAATCTCTCGCCGGAAAACGAATCGGCCGCGTGATGGATGTTCGCCTGCGTGCGGTGGAGTTCGGTGGAGTTTGGCACCGGTGCGTCACCGAGCCCCATGGGACGCCGTTGTCCCCGTCTGTCCGCTGCCTGTTCGCCGGCTCGAGGGAGCCTCCGGGGCCCCTGCGCCGATCCCGGGGGCGCCATTGCCGGGCCGCTCCGCCGCGTCCTAGACTGCGGCCACCGAGCGCTCGAGGCCGGTGGCGGGAGACAAGAAACATGCTTTGGAGCGCCTACGTTCTGGACCCGGAAGCGAGGGGCCCGCGTCGAACCCCCGGAACGACACCACGACGCACCTCCTGACGGGGATGCGCCCCGCTACCACAGCCAGGCCGGGACAAGCGCGCGAGGCGGTCGTCCCCTCTCACTCCGTCCGCAGCGCCCGTACGCTGTACGTCGACACCGGCCGCGCGAACCCCTTCAGCGTCAGGTCCCCCACCGGCTCGGCGTCCACGAGATCCTCCACGAGCCCCAGCAGGCGCCGCGAGACGAGGATCTGTCCCGGCCCCGCCTCGCCGCACAGCCGCGCCGCGAGATTCGTCACGGTGCCGATCGCCCCGTAGTCCCACCGCCCCTCGAAGCCGATCGCCCCAATCGTGGCATAGCCGTGGGCGATCCCCACCCCGAAGTCGAGCGCGAAGCCCCGCTTGCGCCAGACCGCCACCAGGCCCACCACGCGCTCGCGCATCTCGATGGCCATGCGCATCGCGCGCTCGTGGGGATTGGGGACCGGCAGGGGGTCGTTGAAGAAGATCATCATGCCGTCGCCGGTGAAGCGCTCGAGCGTGCCCTCGTGGGCCAGGATGATCTCGCCCATGGCCGCGTGGTACTCGCGCAGCACGCCCATGACCTCCTCGGGCTCGGCGGTCTCGGCGAAGGCGGTGAAGCCGCGCAGGTCAAGGAACACCACCGTGACCTCGCGCCGGTGGCTCTTGAGCGGATCCTCGGCGTCGCCGGCCAGAATGAGCTCGGAGAGCTGGGGCGAGAAAAAGCGCTTGAGCCGGCCCAGCCGCTCGAGCTGGGTCACTTGGTCCGCCACCCGCTGTTCGAGCGTGCGGTTCAGCTCGGCCAGCTCGTCCCGGGTGGTCTGGAGCTCGCGAGTGCGCTCGACGACGCGCTGCTCGGTCTCGGCGAGCGCCTTCCGGAGGTCGTCGGTCGTCCGGGAAAGGAGGCGAAACTGGACCTCCATCTCCTTCCGCGTCCGGTCGGCGCTGAAGGCGGTCCGCTTGCTGGAGCGTTCGATCCGGCTCAAGAGGTCGAGGGCTTGCTGCCGCGCGGCCGGGTCGACGACGAGTTGCTCGATGGCGGCCCTCAGATGGGCAACGTCCTCCACCACCGCTCAGTTCTCTTTCAGGGCCACCAGCACGCACGTCTCGTTGTGGAACTCGGTGGCACCCGCAGCGTTCCTGCCGAACTCGCCGTAGGTGTAGAACCCGACCATTGGCACATTCCACAGCCGCTGCATCGGGCCCACCTCGTCCTCGGCCAGGGGGCCGAGGGCCATATGCCGCGCCTTGCAGGAGAAGAGCATGAGAGCGTCGGCGTCGGGAACGCGGCGGTGGAGCGTCCTGACTTCACTCAAGGCCTGATCCGTGATAGCGGCGCCGGGCGAGCACGAGAAGCGCACCTTCGCGCCTTCGGGTACCGTCCCCGCAAACACGAGCGATCGCGTCTCCGGGAGAGCGATCAGGGCGGCGCGCAACACAGAGTAACCATCACGTTGGATCTGCAGTGGGTACTCCGCGATGATCAGGTCGGTGTCGCTGGTGAGACCCAGATAGTCCTTGTACACGTCGAGGGCCGGGACGCCGTCGATGGTGTGCACGACGTTGCCTTCGGCCTTGGTCACGGTCTTCTCGGCGCCGACGGCCACCCACCCGCTGCTCGCGACGCCGTCCAGCGTCACGCGGTCTCCGTCGAAGGCCAGGACGAGAATGCCCTCGCTGCTCAGCTTGCGGCCGGTGAACACGTAGGTCCGCGTCAACTTCCAGTCGTCCCCGGCGAATCCTCCGAAGATCGGCGCGTCGGGACCGGCCTCGCTCTGAAGTCCGCGAACAATCCCCTCGCCGTCGATCGTCAGGCCCGCGGCCAGGACCACCATCGGTCCTCGGTCGAAGGTCGCCCTCGCCCAGCGCCCGGCCGCCACGCCCAGGTCGTGAGAGGTGCGTCCGTCCTGCTCGACCAAGCGGATGCCGTAGGCGGAGCGGTCAAGATCGAGCAGGAGCGCAACGATGCAGCCTTCTCGGATCGGCTCGCTCGTGGCGCCCACGACGATCTCGCCCGACGAGCTGGCGCCGAACACGTCGATGCCGGCGTCCCGGAAGACCCGCGCGACATCGGTCAGCTCGTGGGCGACCGACGCGAAGACTATTGCGAGAGTAGGCGAGAATCCGCCGGCTCTCAGCGCCTGGAGCTGGCCCTCGATCGCGGCGACGCTGTCAGCGGCTAGCGGTTGAGCCTTCATGCCGTCCCCCGGCCTCCGGCGAGGCCTGCGCTTCTCACGCCTGGTGGCTGACCATCATAGCGCAAGGCCGTCGCCATGGGCTGACAGGCCTCATGATCCCGCAGACTCGCTGAAACAGCCGTCGGACGCGGTCGTCGGGTTGCACTGATGCGGCAGAAACACGAATCGGGGGGCGGCGGCGCCCCCCGATCGAGTGGTGAGCCGTGAAGGAATCGAACCTTCAACCTACTGATTAATAGGTGGTTCCGGGACCAAATTCCTACGCACTCAGGAGAGCTAAGACGACGAATCTTCTGCGCGGCAGCCTGATGGATGTTCGCCGGCGTGTGGTGGAGTTCGGTGGAGTTTGGCACCGGTGCGTCACCGAGCCCCCACGAGCGGCTTACGCGGCCGTGGCTCCCAGGCAGTACCATGGCGGCGATCCCGGAGGTGGAGTCATGGCGATGGATCGGCCGACGTCGAGCGAGGCGGGTGGCGCGTGGGCGTCCGGCGCCGTGGCAAGCGGTTGGCTGCGGGGAGCGGCGGCCCGTGGCCAGGCTCTGGGCCCCGTGACCGAGCTGATGCTCGATGTGGCCGGCGTGACGGTCGGCAGCCGCGTACTCGACCTGGGAGCAGGTACGGGCGACCAGACGCTGCTGGCGGCACAGCGCGTCGCGCCGGGCGGCGCGGTGCTGGCGACCGACATCTCCGCGTCCATGCTTGGCCTCATCCGCGAGGTGGCGCGCGCGGCCGGCCTCCTCAACGTCGAGACGCGAGTGATGGATGCTCAGCGCCTGGAGCTCCCGTCTGGCTCGTTCGACGCGGCGATTGCCCGCTTCAGCCTGCAGTTCGTCCCGGATGTCCAGCGGGCCTTGACCGAAGTCCGGCGTGTGCTCAGGCCCGGCGGCCGGTTCGCGGCGGTGGTCTTCTCCGCCATCGAGAGGAATCCGTATCGCGCCGGTCCGCAGGCCATCGCCAGTCGGCTGGCGGGACGGCCATTCCCCGAGCCGGGGCCCGGACAGTGGGCGCTCAACGAGCCTTCAACGCTGGCCGACGCGTTTCAGCGAGCCGGCTTTCGAGAGGTGGAGGCTCGGCCGGTGCCCTTCGTGTACCGCTTCCCCTCGCTGGCGGACGCCCTGCGCAACCTGGAGGAAGCACAGCCCCTACTGGCAAAGCTGCTGGATGAGCTGGGCGACGCCGACCGGGCCGCCGCCTGGGCCGAGATCGAAAGGTCGCTCCGGCGATTCGTGGGAGAAGACGGGTTCGCAGGGCCGAGCGAAGCCCTGATCGCCGGCGGCGTGGCCTGACAGGCCGCGCCCGCCCGCGACGCGGTCGTCTGCCAGGAGGCGCACGAGGCTGCGCGCGAGCGCGCCGTCCCGGCGAGGGTCGTCGAGGCCGGGTGGTGACCGGCCGGCTCAGTGCTTGCCGCTACTGCGCCGCGCCTTGGAGCAGGATCCGCTTCCCGGCCGGGAGTCCCAGATGCGTCGGCGGCCCGGCTGGCACGATCCGTCCCGGCGGGTGGCCCAGCACGAGTACGCGCATGCCGCCGCGCTGGGCAACGTGGACGACCTGGGCCTGGGAGGCGCGCCCGAGGGTGGCGAGGCCGTACGCGCGGGGCGCGAAGCCGAACACGACGTAGAAGGGCTGGGCGTGGAGCCGCCCGTCGGTGTCCAGCACGGTTCCCGTGCGCAGGCGCGGATCGTCGCCCTGAACAAGTTTTCGCTTGAAGAGATCGATGAGCTTCTGAAACGGCACGGGGGTGAACGCCAGCGCGGGTCTGGGCAAGCCTGCGGCGAGGGTCGTCGCCCGGCTGGCGGCCGGGCTCGGGCTCCTGCCACAGTTGGCGCGATCCGGAGATCCAGCCCAGGAGAGGACACGCCCATGACCAGCTCGCACGTCTACGTCGGTGCCGCGGCGATCGGTTCCAAGGCGGTCGGCGGCGTTTTCCGTCAGGCGACGGGTGACGACCGCTGGCAGCAGATGACCAAGGGATTGCCCGAGGTGACCCACGTCCAGGCGATCACCGTGCACCCCGCGAACCAGGACGTGGTCTACCTCGGCACCCGCAGCGGCCCGTACCGCAGCACGGACCGCGGCGAGCGCTGAGAGCGGCTGGACTTCCCCCAGGACCCGAACTCCTACGCACGCAGGAGAGCTAAGGCCACGAATCTTCTGCGCGGCAGCCTGATGGATGTTCGCCTGCGTGCGCTGCAGTTCGGTGGAGGTTGGCACTGGCCTGTCACCGAGATTCTGCTGCGCGCTGTGCCGGCCCGCGCCGGATCCGGGGCGCGGTGACCGAGCCCCACGCCGTGCGGCGCCTGCTCGGCTCGCTCGGGCTGGCGGCCCAGCCGCCGCCGCACCGTTCCGTCACCGCCCCGTGACCCGCCATCGATCCCAGCGTCCACCCCAGCCGCCGCCGTCCCAGTCCGCCCGCCGACCCGTGAGAGCCGGCTCTCACCAACGTGAGCTTGTCCTCGATCAGGTGGAAGGGGCTGATCTTCATGGACGCCTTACGTGCGGAACGCGGACTCAAGCTGGTCGATCATCTCCGCCTCTGCGCTCGAGATCTTGCCCACTCCGAGCACACCGCCGCTGGCGCTGGCCACCGCCCGGGAACGCTCGACGAGACCCGCGCGGAGCGCCTCGACCTGCTCGGGGGTCAAATTCTCGTTGATGCCCTGGACCATGTGGATCCATGCTGTGAGGAGTCTCGGCTCGGGCCTGCGCTCCAGCCAGCTCTTGAGAAGGTCGTAGCTCACCGAACCCGGGGTGACGCCGGACTTCGCGGCGCGGTCGAGAATGGCCTGTTCCTCCTTCGCGTCGATCGCGCCGTCGGCCCAGGCCACCTCGGCAAGCGGCACGATGGACAAGGCGACGAGGGTCTCGGCGTGGACGCCGAGCTGGATGAGCCGGTCCAGGATCGCGGTGTTCTTGATGCCGGAGATCCGGGAGAGCTCCTCGCGGGTGGCCTCCTTCGCCTTGAGCTCGCGCAGCTTCTCAATGAGTCGCGCGTCCTCCTTGCGGAAGAACTCGTCCTCGAGGGTCTTGCCTCGCTCGCCCAGGATGTGCTGGTTATCGGCCATGACTGCCTCCTTTACGCGTCTGTCAGCGCATGATACCAGCCTCAGAAACCGAGACATTCCCGCAGCGCGTCCAGCACGCCTCCGGGTTGCCCTCGTGCAGGGTGTGCACCGCGCGCGGGATCTCGACGAACCGGTGGGACTGGAAAGACGAATCAGGGGGCGTTGCCGCCCCCGATCGAGTGGTGAGCCGTGGAGGAATCGAACCTTCAACTACTGATTGAGAGTTCTCCCCGAACCGAACTGCCCGAATCCAGGAGCACCTATCCGCCTGAGATGATTCACCTCTCCGAGCAGCGATGGGCCGCGTCGATGCTCCTGGTATGGGATGGTGTGGGAGCAGGATGGTAGCAGACTCGCGGCTTTTGCTCATCGCCGGGTCGAGTCCAGAGACTGCGGGATAAACGGAGTGGCGCCGCACTCGGTGTTACAACTCGCCAGATGGAGAATCTGGCGCGTCGGCTCCCAGAATCGGCTGGGCGACGCCGCGTCGAGGGATGCCCACGACCCCGGCGTTCTGGTCCCGGGTTCCCGACATCACGTGGCCGACCCAATATACCTTCCCAGCCGGCTGCGCCGCCGTAATGGTGCGACGAGGACGCTGACCGCGCCGGCGACGAATGCGCGCCGGTCCACTATTGAATCACCTCATCCGCCCGCGCCAGCACCGACGGGCGAGCCTGAGGGTCAATCGGTCGCCTTCGGCAACCCTACGGCGAACACGATGCAGTCTTCCCCGCTCGTGATTCTGGTTGAATGCCCCGTACCGGTGGTGTCTTCGAGGACAAGAACGCTCCCCGTGGGAAACCGTCGGACCGTGCCGTCACCTGCTGTGATCTGGAACTCACCTCGCACTGTGATGAAGATCTGCCGGCGCGGCGCCGGGTGCGGGGCGTCGCCCCGCCAGGCAGGCGGCCCTCCGACCCAGAAACTGCCCTCAGTGGGGAGGAACGGCGCAGAGTGTAGCGGCTCTGCGGGCGGAACCGCGAAGCCGGGGGCAAGTTCGGCATCCAGATCCTCGAAGCGAGAGACGCCACCGTCGTCCGTGAACAATCTCGTGTAGTAGGCACGCATTCTAACCACCTCGCGGCTCGCTGAGCTTCCCTGACAGAGCCGAGAAACTTCCGGCCGTTCCACTACTGGATCACTTCATCCGCCCGCGCGAGCACCGCCGGTGGGATCGTGAGGCCGAGCGCCTTCGCGGTCTTGAGATTGATCACAAACTCGTACTCCGTGGGTTGCTCGACCGGAATGTCTCCAGGCTTCGTGCCCCTGAGGATCTTGTCGACGAACTTCGCCGCATTCCGGTACAGCTGAGTCTGGATGGGTCCAAAGCTGAGAAGCCCCCCGGCCTCCACGGCCTCCCGAAAGAAGTGCATCGTGGGGAGGCGGTGCTTCATCGCCAGTTCGGCGAGGCGGGCTCGCTGATTGAAGGCGAGCGGATCGCCATACACATGGAGCACATCCGCGCGCCCCCGGACCGCATCTTCGAACGCGCGCTCCAGTTCGGAGACGTCTCGCGCCTCGACGAGTTGGAGCGTCACCCCAAGGGTACGTGCCGCTGCCTCTGACTGGGGGAGGGTCCATGCGTGCATGCGGTTGGTCGGATTCATGAGGATCCCGATGCGTAAGGCTCGGGGCACGGCCTCCTTGATGACTTGCAGCTGCTTCGCCGCGAACGCCTCCCATACCCACCTGCTGCCGGACCCCGGCGAGCGGGAGCGCCTGGTGCTGCCGTTCATGACGGCCTGGACGCGGTACGGCCTCCTCTTTGGCGAGGTGTACGTGACCGCCGGGCCGGTCGAGGCGAGCGCCATCTGGCTGCCACCGAGCGCCGCGATCGGGCGGACCGAGGAGCGCACAGACCGGACGGGGCTGACCGAGGTCGTCAGCGCGCTCAGCGACGGGGCGCGAGCGCGCTACCACGCGATGCTCCAGCACCAGCGTCGCATCCGCGAGGCCGCTCCGTCCGTCCCGCACTGGCATCTCCCCTTTATCGGCGTGGACCCCGCGCGGCAGGGCCTCGGCCTCGGACCTGCTGTTGCGAGCGGGGCTCTCGCGCATCGACCAGGACGGGGTCGAGTGCCGGCTGTTCACCGAGACGCCGCGGAACGTGCCGCTCTACCAGCGGTACGGCTTCGAGATCGCCGTCGAGGGAGACGTCCCCGACGAGGGCCCGCGACTCTGGTTCATGAGGCGAAGACCCCACCCCATCACGCCATAGTCGTCACGATCGACGACCTCCGGACGGCGGCGCCGCCTGTGTCAGTTCCGTGCCAGAACCATCGAGCGGGGAGGGGGACCATCGGTCTCGACGCCCATCGCCGAGCGCCCCGAAGTCTCGATGATTGCGACGATCATGACCGATGGGGACCCGTGGTCTCCCCCCGGGCGCCCAACTCAAAATCTGATGCGCTTCGTCTCGCCAGAGGGAGGGTCGACGCCTCGGAGCTTCAGCGAACCTTCGAATTCCTAGCAGGACGGTAGCAAAGTGGTAGCAGAGACAGGATCAGGGGGTGCCGGTTGTCCGGCAACCCCCTGATTTGAATGGTGAGCCGTGAAGGAATCGAACCTTCAACCTACTGATTAAGAGGTGGTTCTGTGACCGAACTCCTACGCACGCAGACGATCTAAGCGTACGTATTTCCTGCGAAGCCGCCTGACCGATGTTCGCCTGCGTGTGGTGGAGTTCGGTGGAGTTTGGCACTGCCCTGTCACCGAAGACTCTGCTGTGGCCCGCCGGGCCGCCCGTGACCTGGCCCCAAGTTCGGCGCCGGTTGACCCGCAGGCTTCGGACCGGCGGCAGGCGGCGCCCACTCCGCCTCCCACCCGGTAGCGCCCAGACGACCTCCACTCCCAGCGGCGAGTTGGAGCGGCCAACATTGCGGGTGGCGAACGGAAACGCTGGCCGGCCGACCTTGAAGCTTCCCGGGTGCTCCCCTACAGTCAGAGTATGGCGACCTCGAGGCGTGACACGAACGGGACCCTCCCGGAGTACGTGCTCCCGCGGTCCGTCCGGAAGGACCCCACCGCGCGGGTCCTCGAGATGGACCGTGTCCTGTTCGTCGAATACCGGGCCTCTCACCCGGCGCCCCCCTGCACGGCGCAGGTTACCGAGAACATGCTCATGGTGGTGCTGGAGGGCCAGAAGCGCATCGAGGCGGGCGCGACCGTGTCCGTGCTCGACCCTGACCACGCGATCTTCCTGCGGCGGGGCCACTACGGCATGGCCGCCACGCTCTCCCAGGAGACCGGCGCCTATCGGTGCGCGATCTTCTTCTTCGACGATGCCTTCCTCGGCGAGTTCGCACACCAGCACAGCCTGCTCCCCGACGGCCGCATGGCCGCCGACCCGGCGTCCCCGCTGGCGCTGCCCGTGCGCGTGTCGCCGCTACTCCGCGCGAGCATCGAGTCGGTGCTGCCCTATTTCACCCACGACGGCGCGAACCGCCCGCGCATCCTTCGGCTGAAGCTCCAGGAGATCCTGCTGAACCTCCTCGACGCCGACCCGGAGGCCGGCCTCGCGCGCTTTCTCCTGCGTATCGTCTCCGACAAGCGGAGCCTCCTCGGGCCCCTCGTCGAGGCACACCTCGGCCGGCCCGTCACGATCGAGACGCTGGCGCGCACGGCCGGCATGAGCGTCTCGGCGTTCAAGCGCGAGTTTCGGGGCGCGTTCGCCGCGTCACCCCGGGAATGGATGACCGAGCGCCGGCTCGACCGGGCGCGGCATCTGCTGGCGCGCGCCGACCGGAACGTGACCGATGTCAGCCTCGAGGTCGGCTTCGAGAGCGTCTCGCACTTCATCCATCGCTTTCGCCGCCGTTTCGCCGTCACTCCCAAGCAGTTCCAGATGAGCCAATCCCGACAGAATCCGGGCCGCGCCCGATAGACGGCGCCGTCAACGGGGGTGGAGGATGGCCTCACACTCCCCGGCAACCCGATTCTGAGGAGGCCCGCATGATCGACGTGGCCGTCAACGGCAAGCGCCACCGAGTCGACGTGGAACCCGACACGCCCCTCCTGTGGGTGATCCGAGACGCCATCGGACTACCCGGCACGAAGTTCGGCTGTGGCATGGCGCTGTGCGGCGCGTGCACCGTGCATGTGGACGGCCAGGCCATCCGCTCCTGCATCACGCCGATCTCCGCGGCCCAAGGCAAGACGATCATCACCATCGAGGCCGCCACCGACGGCAGCGACCGTGTCGGCGCAGCCGTACACGCCGCCTGGGTGAAGCACGACGTGGCCCAATGCGGCTACTGCCAGAGCGGCCAGATCATGAGCGCGACCGCCTTCCTCAAATCGCTGCCTCGCGGCAAGCCACCCACCGCCGCCGAGATCGACTCGGCCATGGCCGGCAACATCTGCCGCTGCGGCACCTATGCCCGCATCCGCGCCGCGGTGGCCGATGCCGCCCGCACCCTCGCCTGAAGGAGCCGCCATGTTGCCCAACATCGACCCCCGCGACCTGCCGCGCGCTCTGCAGCACCTCCTGGCCCGAGGCCCAGCCGACGAAGCCGCCACGCTGCCGCGCCGCAGCTTCCTGAAGCTGGCCGGTGCCGGCGGCTTGGCGCTCGGCGCCTTTCCTCACCTGGCCACGGCACAGGCCACCGGTGGCGGCCAGGCAGCCGGCGCCCTCAAGCCGACCGAACAGCCGTCGGCCTTTGTGCAGATTGCCCCCAACGGCGAGGTCACGGTGACCATCAACCGGCTGGAATTCGGCCAAGGCGTGCAGACCGCGCTGCCGATGATCCTGGCCGAGGAGCTCGACGCCGACTGGAACCTGGTGCGCAGCCGGAACGGCTCGAACGACGCCGCCTACGCCGACCCGCTCTTCGGCATTCACCTCACCGGCGGTTCTCATTCGATCAAGAACAGCTTCACTCAGTATCGCGAGCTCGGCGCGCGCGCTCGGGCCATGCTGCTGGGTGCCGCCGCAGCCCGCTGGAACGTGGACGTGGCCACCCTGCGCACGCAGGCCGGCACGGTGCTCGGCCCGGGGGGCCGCAAGCTGGGTTACGGCGCACTGGCCGAGACCGCCATGGCCCTGCCCGTGCCCGAGAAGGTCGCGCTGAAGGATCCCAAGGCCTTCCGCTTCATCGGCCGTCCCACCACGCGCCTGGACGCGCGCGCCAAGAGCAGCGGGCGGCAGGACTTCGGTATCGACGTTCGCCTGCCCGGTCAGCTGACGGCCGTGGTGGCCCGTCCGCCGGTGTTCGGCGCCCGCCTGGCGGCGGTGGACGATAGTGCGGCGCGCGCCGTCAAGGGCGTGAAGGGCGTGCTGCGCGTGCCGCTGGACCGCGGGGCCGAAGGCGTGGCCGTGCTCGCCGACGGCTACTGGCCGGCCAAGCAGGGGCGCGACGCGCTGAAGCTGCAGTGGGACACGGCCGCCGTGGAGAAGGTGGACAGCGAACGGCAACTGGCCCAGTACCGCGAGCTGGCCGGCCGCCCTGGCCCGCGCCAGTTCGACGCCGACATGACGCCGCTGGCCACCGCCCCCCGGCAGCTGGAAGCCGAGTTCGTGTTCCCCTACCTGGCCCATGCGCCGATGGAGCCGCTCAACTGCACTGTTCAGTTTTCCGAGGGGCACGCTGACCTGTGGGTCGGCACCCAGTGCCCCGGTCTGGACGGCGCCGCGGCCGCACGCGTGCTG
The DNA here is from genome assembly GCA_963812945.1 of uncultured Candidatus Rokubacteria bacterium. Lineage (GTDB taxonomy): Bacteria > Methylomirabilota > Methylomirabilia > Rokubacteriales > DASRDR01 > DASRDR01. The sequence continues at coordinate 537,639 of CAWEXD010000010.1, forward strand.
GGTCTCAAGCCCGAGCAGGTGACGGTGCATGTGCCGATGGCGGGCGGCGGCTTTGGCCGGCGTTTCTCGAGCACGAGCGACTTCGTGGTCGAGGCCTGCGAGATCGCCAAGGCCGCGCGTGCCACCGGTCTGAACGTGCCGGTGCGCACGCTCTGGAGCCGTGAGGACGACATCAAGGGTGGCTACTACCGCCCGATGCACCTGCACCGCGCGCGCATCGGCTTCGACGAACGCGGCCAGGTGCTGGCCTGGGACCACGTCATCGTCGGCCAGTCCGTCACCTCGGGCTCCGTGTTCGAGCAGTTCCAGGTGAAGAACGGCATCGACGCCACCGCCACGGAGGGCATGCGTGATCCCTACCCGCTGCCCATGCGCCTGACGGTGCACCACCCCAAGCTCAACGTGCCGGTGCTGTGGTGGCGCAGCGTGGGTTCGACCCATACCGCCTTCGTGATGGAGACCTTGCTCGACGATATTGCGCGCGCCACGAGCCAGGACCCGGTGGCCTACCGGATGCGCTTGTTCGGCGACAAGCACCCGCGGCACCGCGCCGCGCTGCAGCTGGCGGTGGACAAGAGCGGCTACGGCAAGACGCGCGTGCCGGCCGGCCGCGCCTGGGGCGTGGCGGTGCACGAGTCCTTCGACTCCGTGGTGGGCTACGTGGTGGAAGCCTCGGTACAGGATGGTCGACCAGTGCTGCACCGGGTCACGGCCGGCGTGCATTGCAACCTGGTGGTGAACCCGCGCACCGTGGAGGCGCAGGTGCAGGGCGCGGCGCTGATGGGCCTGTCGATGTGCCTGCCTGGCGCGGCCATCACGCTGAAGGATGGGGAGGTGCAGCAGCGCAATTTTGGCGACTTCGTCGTGCCGCGCATCACCGACATGCCTCAGATCGCGGTGTATGTCGTGCCCAGCGCCGAACCGCCCACCGGCATGGGCGAGCCGGGCCTGCCGCCGCTGGCCCCCGCCTTCGCCAACGCCATCGCGCGGCTGACCGGCAAGCCGCTGCGCCAGCTGCCCTTCAACCTGGCGTAAGCCGGCACCATGTCGTCCCGGCCACGAGATCGCGCAGGTAGACCTCGTTCCTCCCGGCGAGATCGGCGCCACCGCACGGCGGGCTCCCGATGGGCAACCAGGCGGCCGTGGACCGACGGGACGAGCAAAGTGGTAGCAGAAACAGGATCGGGGAGCCGGGTGCCCGGAACCCCCTGATTGAGTGGTGAGCCGTGAAGGAATCGAACCTTCAACCTACTGATTAAGAGTCAGTTGCTCTACCAATTGAGCTAACGGCTCACGAGCGAGCAAGTGGTACGCCCGAGAGGATTTGAACCTCTGACCTTCGGATCCGGAGTCCGACGCTCTATCCGCTGAGCTACGGGCGCCCAACCGCGAGTGCCGACATGTCCAGGCGCGGAGCGGATTTTGCCACGCAGGCCAGGGGGGGTCAAGGGGGCGCGAGGCACAAACCGCCCCCGCGCGGGGGGCGGCTGTGCTCTGTCGACGGCAACCTGACGCCCGGCAGGAACAGCCGAACAGTGGTGGTACGCCCGGCAGGGATCGAACCTGCGACCTACGGATTCGAAGTCCGTCGCTCTGTCCAACTGAGCTACGGGCGCCCCGATCGATCCCCGCTCGCCACGTCCCCCGGCCTCGCGGATTCGCCGGGGAGCGTGGGGTGAGCGAAGGGACTTGAACCCTCAACCCCTGGAGCCACAGTCCAGTGCTCTAACCATTGAGCTACGCTCACCGTCCTGGCTCCGGGCCACCATGGTACGGACCGTGCCAGGCCCTGTCAATCGAACCGGAGAGTCACCTTCACTCACGAGCGGCGACATTGCCGGAGCCGCCCGACGCGGCAATTGGCGGCGGCGGCCGCACCCGCGCGCGCGCAGGCATCGCGCCGGGGCTTGACGCCGCGCGCGGCTGCGTGGTCTCTTGTCGCCGGCCTTCCCCCGGGTGGAACGGCCGGAGACCCCGGAGACCATTGATGGCCGTACGAGTCGTGAACGTGATCACGCGCATGATCGTCGGGGGCCCCCAGCAGGTCTCGCTCCTGACGGCGCAGTACTATCGGCGCGTGGCCCCCGTCGAGTTTCACCTCGTCTTCGGTCCGGCGACGGGGCCGGAGGGCGACTACCACGCGGAGATCGCGGCGAGCGGCATCGCCCACCATCGGCTGGCCAGCCTGGGTCGCGAGGTCGCGGCCGGGATGGACGCCCGCGCACTGGCCGCGCTGGTGGCCCTGTTCCGTCGGCTCCGCCCGCATCTGGTTCACGCGCGGTCGGCCAAGGCCCGCTTCCTGGCCCCGCTGGCCGCGCGGCTGACGCGGGTCCCGGTGACGCTCCAGACCGTCCACGGCTGGTCATTCAACAACGCCGTGGACCGTCGCCGGCCGCTCTTCGTCTTCCTCGAGCGGCTCGCGCGGCGGTTCTGCGACGCGACCGTGCTCGTCTCCCAGCGGGACCTCGCGGAAGGGGTCGCGCTCGGGGTCCTCCCGCCCACCGCCGCCGCGCGGGGAGAGGCGGTCGTCATCCGCTCGGGCATCGACCTCGGAACGGTCCGCCCGCTGGACGAGGCGGCGCGGCGCGCGCGCCGGGCCGTCCTGGGCGTGACCGACGGGAGCCCGGTGATCAGTCTCGTGCAGCGGCTGAGCCCGCCCAAGACGCCGCTCGTGTTCCTGCGGGCGCTCCCGCGCATCCTCGCCGAGCGGCCGGACGCCGTCGCCTGGGTCGTGGGCGACGGCCCGCTCAGGGCCGCCGCCGAGCAGGCGGCCACCGAGGCCGGGGTCGCGGCGCGGGTCGCCTTCCTCGGCCTCCGCAAAGACGCGCCGGATCTCCTCTCCGCGTCCGATGTCGCCGTGCACAGCTCGCTCCGCGAAGGGCTGCCGCGGGTCGTCCTCGAGGCGCTCGCGGTCGGGACCCCGCTCGTGGCGACCGCGGTGGGCGGCGTCCCCGACGTGGTCACCGACGGCGTCAACGGACTCCTCGTCCCGCCCGAGGATCCCGCGGCGCTGGCGCGGGCCGTCCTCGCCACGCTGGCGGACCCGGCCGCGGCCGCCGACCGGGCCCGCGCCGGCCGGGACGTCATCCAGCCGTTCACCGCCGGGCACATGCTCGACGAGCAGCACGCGCTCTACCGGCGCCTCCTCGCGCGCCGGGGCATCACCCTGCCGGCATGAGTGCGCGCGCGGGCGCGATGACGTCGGCGCCGCACGTTTTCACCGTCGACGTCGAGGACTGGTACCAGGGGCTCACCCTCGACACCGCGGAGTGGCCCCGCTTCGCGCCGCGGCTTCAGATCGGGCTCTCCCGCCTCCTGGAGCTTCTCGACGAGGCGGGCGTGCGGGCCACCTTCTTCGTGGTCGGCTGGCAGGCGGAACGGACCCCCGAGGTCGTCCGGGAGATGGCGCGGCGCGGCCACGAGATCGCGTGCCACGCGTACGCACACCATTTCGTGTACCAGCAGACCCTCGACGTGTTCCGCGAGGAGGTCCGGCGGGGCCGCGGGATCCTGGAGGCCATCGTCGGGGAGCCTGTCGTCGGCTTCCGCGCGCCGTTCTTCTCGATCACCGCCGAGTCGCTGTGGGCGCTCGACGTGCTGGTCGAGGAGGGATTCCTCTACGACTCGAGCATCTTCCCCGTGTGGAACCACCGCTACGGCATCCCCCGCGCCGCCCGGCAGCCAGGATTCATCACGACGCCGGCCGGGGCCCGGATCTTCGAGATCCCCCTGTCGACCCTCCGTCTGCCCGGCAACGGGTTCCCGCTGGGCGTCAACGTCCCCGTGAGCGGCGGCGCCTACTTCCGGCTGTATCCCTACCGCCTGACGCAGGCCCTGGTGAAGCGCCTCGAGCGCGAGGGGGAGCGGCTGGTCTTCTATGCCCATCCCTGGGAATACGATCCGGAGCACCCGCGCATCCGGCTGCCCCGCTTCGTCCCGCACGTGACCCACTACATGAACCTCGACTCGATGGCGGCGCGGACGCGGCAGCTCCTGGCCGAGTTCCGCTTCGCCCCGGTCCGCGAGGCGTACGCCGCGGAGATTGCCGCGGCCCACGCCTGACGGCGGGCGGCCCCGCGTGCGCCTCTACGTGCTCACGCAGGCGGATGCGTTCTATCTCCCGCGGCTCCTCGACCAGCTCCTCGCGGCCCGATCCGACGTGATCGGCATCGGCGTCGTGCCGGGCGAGCTCCGCGTGGCGCACGCGCGCCGCTACCTGGCCCTGATGGGGCCGCGGGCGTTCGGGCTTCAGCTCGCCAACCTCGCAGCCCACCGTGTGCTGGCGGCCGCGGGTCGCCTCTGGCCGCTCGCGCAGAGCTACTCGATCGCCGCGGCGGCGCGCCGGCGCCGGGTGCCCCTCGAGCGCGTGCCGGCCGTCAACGCGCCCGCGTTCGTCGAGAGCCTCCGCGCCCGCGCCGTCGACCTCCTCGTCTCCCTCGCGTGCCCCCAGATCCTGCGCCGGGAGATCCTGGGCGTTCCGGCCAAGGGCGCGATCAACCTCCACGGCGGGCTCCTCCCCGACTATCAGGGGCTCCTCCCGTCCTTCTGGGCGCTGGCCAACGGCGAGACGCACACGGGCGTGACGGTGCACGTCATGGGCGAGCGCGTCGACCAGGGCGCGGTGCTCCTGCAGGAGCGGGTGCCGATCCGGGCGGACGACACGGTCCACACCCTGGTCCAGCGGACGAAGGTCGAGGTGGGCGGCCGGCTCCTGGTAGAGGCGATCGCGCTCCTCGAGCGGGGCGCGGCCCGGCCGCGCCCAATCGACCCGGCCGCGGGCCGCTACTTCTCCTACCCGGACGCCGACGCGATCCGGCGCTTCCGGGCCCGCGGCCGGCGGTTCATCTAGGGCGGCGCGCCCGCGCCGCCCCTACCGGTCGGCGGTCTTCGCCGGCTGCGGCGTCACCCGAAGATAGGGCTTGAGGGTGCGCCAGCCCTGCGGGAACCGCTCCTTGGCCTCGGCGTCGCTCACGGCCGGCACGATGATCACGTCCTCGCCCTGCTTCCAGTTCACCGGCGTGGCGACGCGATGGGCGTCGGTGAGCTGCAGCGAGTCGATCACGCGGAGGATCTCGTCGAAGTTCCGGCCGGTGGTCTGGGGGTAGGTGATCATCAGGCGGATCTTCTTCTTCGGGTCGATCACGAAAACCGTGCGGACCGTGAAGACCTCGTCGTGGGCCGGATGGATCATGCGGTAGAGCTCGGCCACCTTGCGATCCGAATCGGCGACGATCGGAAAGTTCACGGCGTGGCCCTGCGTCTCCCGGATGTCCGCCGCCCAGCGCGCGTGCGAGTCCACCGGATCCACGGAGAGGCCGAGCGCCTTGACGCCGCGCTGGTCGAGCTCCGGCTTGAGCCTGGCGACGTAGCCGAGCTCGGTGGTGCACACGGGGGTGAAGTCGCGCGGGTGCGAGAAAAGGATTCCCCAGCGGTCACCGAGCCAGTCGTGAAAGCTGATCGGGCCCGTCGTGGTCTCGGCGTTGAAGTCGGGGGCCGTGTCGCCCAGCCTGAGTGCCATCGCTCGTCTCCCCTCCAGGTTGGAAGTAGAACGCCCGTCCGCCGTCCATGGCGATTGTCCCCTTGTCTATCGGGAATGTCAATCCGTGGCGATACTGGCCGTAATATGGCGCAGGCACTAGCTATTTATCTCTCGCCTCAGGGAGAGGGCCAGCCGCCGATCAGGAGAGTGGACGGCCCCAGACTGGACGGGATCGGCGACGCGATAGCGACCCCGGCTCGCGATCCAATCACGCCCGACAGCCCGAGACGCCAGGCGTCAGGGCCGCTACCTGGAGATCTTGCCCGCGAATGCGCGCAGACGCTCCACCGTCTGCGGGCTCAAGCGCGCCAGGAAGCCCGCCGGGTCGGCCTGCCCGGCCGCGAGGGCCTGGGCCATCCGGCCCGGGTCGCCGGCCGAGCGCTGCGTCAGCTCGGCGAAGATGGCGGCCACAAGCCCGTAGAACTCCTCCCGGAGCTCAGGGGTCCCCAGCATCGACTGCATCTGCCGGTCGACAGGAGCCGCTTGGGGGTTGCCGGCAATCAGCGGGTCCCGCTGCGCCGGATCCTGCAGAAGGCGCAGCGTGGCGGCGAGGGCCGTGGCGGAGGCGGCGTCGAGCGCCTGCCCCCTGGCGGGAACGGGCGCACCCCCGGCGACGGCGAGGGTCAGGACAAGCCCGAGCGCCAGTCTCAGCCGCGCCTCCGCCCCGGGGGTGATTCGCGTCGAACCCCGCATAGCCCGAGGGAGCTGCGCCACTAGGGCGAGAGCGCGTACCGTCCGGGCTCGCGGTCGAAGCGCGCCTGACAGCCCGAGCAGCAGAAGTAGACCGGCCCCGCGGGACTCTCCGAGCGGTAGCGCGCGGTCGCGATCGTCACCGTCATCCCGCACACGGGGTCCCGCCCCTCGGTGCGGGGCGCGGGCGCCGCGCTCGGCGCCGCCGTCCCCGCCGGACTCGGGCGGCGGCGGCGGGCGACGATCTCCGCCAGGATGCTGACCGCGATCTCCTCCGGCGTCACCGCCCCGAGGTCGAGGCCGGCCGGCGCTTTCAGGCGCCGCAGGCGCTCGTCCGGGATCTCCCGCGCGCGGAGCGACTCCGTCACCACCCGGGCCCGGGTGGGGCTCGCCACGAGGCTCACGTAGTCCGCCTCGCTCCGGAGCGCCTGCTCGAGCGCGTCCTCGTCGAACCGGCCGTGGGTCGCCACGACGATGGCCGTCTGGGGCGTCACGGTGACCGACGCGAGGCTGTCCACCGCCTGGACGCCGGCTCGCGGCGGCGGCTCGGGCGCGTCGTGCTCGACGATGGTCACCCCGAAGCCCGCGGCCGCGGCCATCCCGGCAAGCGACTCGACGACCGGGCCGCTGCCCACCAGGACGAGGGCGGGCTTCGGCAGGACCGGCTCCACGAAGATCTCCAGCGTCCCCCCGCTGTGACACGTCATCGTGTACTCCCGCACGCCGTCCGCGCGGCCGAGCGGGGCGCCGCCCTTTCCGACCAGGACCAGGAACCGCGGCGCGCCGTCTTCGAGGGCGCCCAGCGCCTCCTTGACCGCCACCGGCTCGGCGCAGCTCCCGCCGATCCACCCCGACACGCTGCCGTCTTGCCGGATGAGCGCCTTCGCGCCGGGCTTGGCCGAGGTCGGCCGCTCACAGCGGACGACGGTGGCCACGGCGAAGGGCTCGCCGCGGGCGGCGAGCTCGGCGGCCTCGGCCAGCCAGCTGGTCATCCGGGTCTCCCCCCACCCCCGACCCCTCCCCCCTCACCGGGGGGAGGGGAGCCTATCCTCGCTGCTCCGGCTCGACCCGGGCTCGGCCACGGAGGGCTGCACGTTCACCACGCGTCACTCGGTGACGCCGTGGTCGCGGAGGAGCTTCCAGACCTTGGCCGGCGTGATGGGAATGTCCACGTGGCGCACGCCGAGGTGCCAGAGGGCGTCCACGACCGCGTTCGCGATGGCCGCCGGCGCGCCGACGGTGGCCGACTCCCCGATCCCCTTGGCGCCGAGCGGATGGTGCGGCGAGGGGGTGATGGTGTGCCCGGTCTCCCATTTCGGCGTCTCGACCGCCGTCGGCAGGAGGTAGTCGACGAAGCTCCCGCCGCGCACGTTCCCGCCCTCGTCGTACGTGATCTCCTCGAAGAGCGCGGGGGCGAGCCCCATCGTGAGCCCGCCGTGCACCTGCCCCTGGACGATCATCGGGTTGATGATGTTCCCGCAGTCGTCGATCGCGACGAACCGGCGGACCTTGACCTCGCCCGTGCCCGTGTCCAGGTCCACCACGCAGATGTAGCTCCCGAAGGGATAGGTGAGGTTCGGCGGATCGTAGTAGGACACCGCTTCGAGCCCCGCCTCCATGCCCTGCGGGTGGTTCGTGTACGCCGCGAACGCGATCTCCTGGATCGTCTTCGACCGGCCCGGCGCGCCCTTGACCGAGAACTTCCCGGGCTCCCAGACGAGATCCTCCTCCGCGGCCTCGAGCAAGTGCGCCGCGATCTTCCGCGCCTTGTCCCGCACCTTGCGCGCGGCGACCGCCGCCGCCGCGCCGGCGACCGGCGTCGAGCGGCTCGCGTAGGTCCCGAGCCCGTAGGGGGCCGTGTCCGTGTCGCCCTCCTCGACCTGGATGTGGGCGGCGGGGATGCCCAATTCCTCGGCCAGGATCTGGGCGTAGGTGGTCTCGTGCCCCTGGCCCTGGGACTTGGTCCCGAAGCGGGCGATGGCGCGGCCGGTCGGGTGGATCCGGATCTCGCAGCTGTCGAACATCTTGAGCCCGAGGATGTCGAAGTGCTTCGACGGCCCCGCGCCCACGATCTCGGTGAAGCTCGAGATGCCGATCCCCATCAGCTCGCCGCGCGCCCGCTTCTCGGCCTGCTCCTGCCGGAGGGCCGCGTACCCGATCATGTCCATCGCCTTGTGGAGCGCGCGGCCGTAGTCGCCGCTGTCGTACTCCCAGCCGAGCGCCGACTTGTACGGGAACTGCTCCGGCTTGACGAAGTTCTTCAGCCGGAACTCGGCGGGGTCAATCCCGAGCTGATGGGCCATGAGGTCGGCCATCCGCTCGATGGTGTGGACGGCCTCGGTGACCCGGAACGAGCACCGGTAGGCGATGCCGCCCGGCGGCTTGTTCGTGTAGACGCCGTCGACCTCGACGTGGGCGGCCTTGATGTCGTAGGAGCCCGTGCACACGTGGAAGAGCCCCGCCGGGAACTTCGACGGATTCGCCGCGGCGTCGGTGTAGCCGTGGTCGGCCAGGGTCTTGATGCGGATGGCGGTGAGCTTCCCCTCCTTCGTGGCCGCGAGCTCGGCGGTGATGTGATAGTCGCGCGCGAACGAGTCCGCCTGGAGGTTCTCCATGCGGTCCTCGATCCACTTCACCGGCTTCCCGGTCAGGACCGACGCCGCGACCGCGATCACGTAGCCGGGGTAAACCGGCACCTTCCCGCCGAATCCCCCGCCGATGTCGGGGGAGATGATCCGGATCTTGTGCTCCTCGAGGCCCACGTGCCCCGCCACCAGCGCGAAGACCGTGCGGATCGCGTGGGGGGCCTGGGTGGTCATCCACACCGTCAGCTTGCCGGAGACCTTGTCGAACTGGGCGACGCACCCGCAGGTCTCGATCGAGGCGACGTGGATGCGCGGGAGGTAGATGTTCTCCTTGACGGTGACGGCCGCCTCGCGGAACGCCCGCTCGGTCGCCGCCTTGTCGCCCCACTCCCAGTGCCAGATGTGGTTGTCGGTCTTGCCCTTCTTGTCGGTGCGCAGGACGGGGGCGCCCGGCTCGAGGGCCTTCCTCGGATCCACCACCACGGGGAGCGGCTCGTACTGGACCTCGACCGCGTCGGCGCCGTCGGCCGCGATGTACCGCTCCGTCGCCAGGACCGCCGCGACCTCCTGGGCCTGGTACATCACCTTCTCCACCGGCAGCACCATCTGCGTGTCCGACATGAGGGTCGGCATCCAGTGGAGGTTGTACTTCGCGAGGTCCTGGCCGGTGATGACCGCGAGGACGCCCGGGATCGCGAGCGCTTTCGCCGTGTCGATCTTGATGATCTTCGCGTGCGCGTACGGGCTCCGCACGATGTCGAGGTAGAGCATCCCGGGCAGCTGGACGTCGTCCACGTAGGTCCCCAGGCCCCGGATGAAGCGCGGGTCCTCCTTGCGCTTGATCGAGTGGCCCATGCCGCCGACCTCGGGCGAGGTGCGCGGGGCGTGCTCAGGCGCCATCATGCCCTCCTAACCAGCCGGGGCGGCCAGCTGGGCGGCCGCGTGCTGGATGGCCTTCACGATGTTGACGTAGCCCGTGCAGCGGCAGAGGTTGCCGGAGATCGCGTGCCGGATCTCGTCCTCGCTCGGACGGGGATGGTGCTGCAGGAACTCGTAGCTCGTCATCAGCATGCCCGGCGTGCAGTATCCGCACTGGAGCCCGTGCTCCTCGACGAACCCCTCCTGGAGCGCGTGGAGCTTGCCGTTCTGCTCGAGCCCCTCGACGGTCATCATGGTGCGGCCGTCGGCCTGGACCGCGAACACCGTGCACGACTTCACGGGGCGGCCGTCCAGGAGCACGGTGCAGGCCCCGCAGTGGGTCGTGTCGCACCCGATGTGCGTGCCCGTGAGGCGGAACACCTCCCGGATCAGGTGGACCAGGAGGAGGCGCGGCTCGACATCGGCCTCGCGCCGCTCGCCGTTGATCGTGACGGCCACGCGCATCCGGACCTCCTTGTGATCGCGCGGGCACCGGTGACGCGCCGGCGCCCCGCCGTTCAGTGACCGGCGCCCGCGCGCTCCAGCGCGCGACGGAGCGCCCGGGCGGTCAGGACCCGCACCAGGTCGCGCTTGTACTCCACCGAGCCGCGGAGATCCTCCGACGGGTCGCTCTCCCCGGCCGCGACCCGCGCCGCCTCGCGGATCCGCGCGTCGTCCACGCGGTGCCCCCGGAGCACCGCCTCGGCCCGCTTCGCCTTGATCGGCGTCGGCCCCACGTTGGTGAGGCCGATCCCGACGTGCGAGCAGGCGTCGCCGGCGGCCAGCGTGAGCTGGACCCCGACCGCCGCCGTCGCGAAATCCCCGACCTTCCGCTCGAGCTTGAGGTACGCGCCGCCGGACCGCGGCGCGGGGAGCGGAATGCGGATCTCGGTGAGGATCTCGCCGGGCCCGAGCACCGTCTCGAGGGGGCCAGTGAAGAACCCCGTGATCGGGATGCGCCGCGATCCGCCCGGGCCCACCGCCACCACCTCGGCGTCGAGCGCCAGCATCACCGCGGGATGGTCGTTGGCCGGGTCCCCGTGGGCCAGGTTCCCCCCCACCGTGGCGAGGTTCCGGACCAGCGGGTCGGCGATGACCCGGCAGGCGTCGGCGAGGATCGGGAACCGCTTTCGCACGAGGTCGGACGCCTCGAGCTCCGACTCGCGGACGAGCGCCCCGATCACGAGGGCGCCGTCCTTCTCGGCGATGGACGCGAGCCCGGGGACCCGGTTGAGATCGACCACGTGCGGCGGCGAGGCCAGCCGGAGCTTCATGAGCGGGATGAGACTCTGGCCGCCCGCGAGGACCTTGGCGCCGTCGCCGAGGCGACCGAGGAGCGCGATCGCGTCCTGGAGACTGGCCGGGCGGTGATACTCGAAGGGCGCAGGTATCATGCTCGTCCCTTCCCTGGGCGCTCCCAGCGCGGGAGGTCAGTGGACCGGGGAGAAGCCGACGGCCGGACCGCCAGGGTCCCGATACTAGGGAGCCGCCCCGGGGCTGTCAAGGCTCGGCCCTCTCGACGCTCCGCCGGGGCCGCCTCCCGGGATTGCGGAGCTCGGCCCCTCGTCCCGGCGGCGCACGGGGAGCCCATCTTGCGGACCATGAGGCACGCTGTTACGGTCGCCCCGTCGCATATCCCGCCTGAGCGAGCCCGCGCGTCGCTCCCGGGGATCCGGAGCCGATCGATGGTGACGACGCCGGCCGCGATGCGGACCCCGCTCGATCCGTACGATCGCGTGATCCATGCGGGGCGGGTGGTCTGCCCGGCGACGGGCCTCGACGGCCCCGGGGCCGTCGCCATCGTCGGCGATCGGATCGCGGCGGCAGGGCCCCGGGTCGACGGCCCGGCGCACGAGGTGCTCCGCTTCCCGGATGCCGTGGTCCTGCCGGGCTTGGTGGACCTCCACGCCCATCCGAACCCCGGCGAGTCACGCTATGGGGTCGACCCCGACCTCCACCTCCTGCCGTTCGGGACGACCACGGTGCTCGCCCAGGGCGAGGCCGGTGCCCTCGATCTGGTGCGCTACCTCGAGACCGTGATCGACCGCTCCCTCACGCGGGTGCGCCTCGCCGTCAACATCTCCCGGCGCGGCGAGGCCACGCCCGGCGGTTCCTGCGAGGCCCGGGAGGACGTCGATGGTCTGGCCTGCGCCGCCGCGGTGCGCGCGGCCCCGCGAGCCGGCGCGCACGCCATCTGGGGCATCGCGGTCAACGTCAGCCGCGCCACGTGCGGCGGCACCGACCCGCGGACGGTGCTGCGGGAGGGGCTCGTGGCCGCGAGCGACACGGGACTCCCGCTCTTGTTCGGGCCGCGGCGCGCCGGCGACTGGGCGCTGCAGGAGCAGCTGGCGCTCCTCCGGCCGGGCGACGTCGTCACCTACTGCTTCAGCGACTGTCCGGAAGGGCTGCTCGACGACGACGGTCGGGTCCGGGACGCGGTCTGGACGGCCCGGGCGCGGGGCGTGCTCTTCGACGTGGGCCACGGGATGGGCTCGTTCAGCTTCAGGGTGGCGGAGCGGGCCGTGGCGCAGGACTTCCTCCCCGACGCCATCTCGACCGACCGCTACCGGCGACACCTCGGGGTGTCGCCGCGTCACGATCTGCCGCGAACCCTCTCGAAGCTCCTCGCGGTGGGCATGACGGAGCCGGACGCCTTCGCGCGGGTGACGGCCCGGCCGGCCGCGATCCTCGGCCTCGGCGCCGAGGTCGGCACGCTCGCGCCCGGCGCGTGCGCGGACCTGGCGGTGCTCGCCTGGGATCCGACCGCGGCGCCGCTCCGCGACACCGACGGGGCCGACCGGCCGGGCGGCGCCTGGGAACCGATCCTGACGGTCCGGGCGGGCACAGTGATCCGTCCCGCGTCCCCGCCTGCGGCGTGATCCACGAGTCGCGCGGGCGCCCGCATCACAAGCGCCTGTCCAGGGCGGCCAGGACCAGGAACGGCACGAGCCACGCCATGTACTGGAGGTAGAAGACGGCGTTGAAGTCCACGAACGTGACCAGGAGCAGGAGGACGGCCAGGTAGCGGCCGATCTCGCCGCGCGCCGCCGCCCAGAGCACCAGGCCCATCAGGAGGAGCATCGGCAGGCGACCCGGCAGGCCCGCGAGTCCGATCTTCGTCGGGAGCGACAGCGCGGTGATGTGGCTCTCGGGATCGCGCGTCGCCGAGAACAGGACCGAGCGCAGGAACGCCTCGGCATTCCACAGGAGGAAGGGGAGCGACACCAGGCCCGGCACGAGGGCGATCCACCCCGCCGCGCGGGCCGTCGCCGCGAGCCGCGCCTCCGGCGGACGCGTCTCGCGCCAGGTCCAGATGAGATAGAGCGGCGTCACGAAGACGGCGATCTGCTTGAGCGCGAGCGAGAGGCCAAAGAGCAGGAGCGAAACGCGGCGGCGGGTGTCGAAGAGCAGCAGGGACGCCAGCAGGCACAGGATGGCCGGGAAGTCCACGTGCGCCACGCCGACGACGTAGAGTGTCCACCGGTTGAACCCCCAGAACAGGCCGGCAAAGACGCCGAGCACGGGATGGCCCGCCCGCCAGCAGGCCACGAGCAGGAGCAGGGCGATGACCACGTGACTGACGAGCACCACCGCCCGCCAGATCCGGATCCACCCCCGGTACTCGGTGACCCCCAGGTGGTGGGCGCCGGCCACCAGGACGTAGTAGAGCGGGAGGTACGTCGGGTACTTCCGGTTCTCCCGCATGTTGCCGCCGAGGATCGACTCGTACGGGTTCTCGCCCGTCGCCAGGCGGGTCCCGTCGCGCCAGACGAAGTAGATGTCCGGGCCACGCTCGCGCTCGGCGGCCGCCTCCGCCGGGGCGGCGGGCGGGGACGCGGGGGGCCCGGCGGGCTGCGCGGCGAGGGGACCCGCCACTCCCAGGGCCAGCACCAGGAGGATGCCGAGGGCCGGGATCATCCGGCAGGCGCGACGCGCCGGCGGTCGCGTCACGCGGGGAGCGCCGGCCAGCGTGGCCCAGGGGTCGCGATCGAACGCCTGGGCTCCGCTACCGGCACACGTCGAATCCCGGCCGAGGTCAGCGCGGGACGACCTTGGCCTCGTACATCCACACCTTCTCGTCGGCCCGCGGCGTCCAGTCGATCCAGTTGGCCACGCCGTAGAGGTCGTGCTGCTGCCAGAGGAAGACCCACGGCGACTCGGCGGCGACGAGCTGCTGGAGCTCGGCCCACGCCTCGAGGCGCTGCTTGGCGTCGACGATGGTCACCGCGCGGGCGATCTTGTCCTCGATGGCCTTGTTCCCGCCGAAGGAGGAGTAGGTGGGCGCCGTCTGGAAGAGCTGCTCGATCGTCCCCTGCGCCTCGAGGGCCGGTCCCCAGCCGAGGAAGAACATGTCCCCGGTCGTCCGGTTCTTGATCTTGTCGAGGTGGGTGCCCCACTCGTTCACCACCACGGTCACCTTGATCCCCAGGCGCTGCAGCTGGGCGGCGATCGCGAGCGAGAGGTCCTTGTCGAGCGGGTAGCGGCCCGACGGCGTGTCGAGCGTCAGCGCGAGCTTCGCCGGATCGAGCCCCGCTTCCTTGAGGAGGGCCGCCGCGCGGGCGGGGTCGTACCGCACACACTCGACCTTCGGCGTGTAGTCCACGTTGAGCGGCGAGAGCGATCCGCACATCTTGGTGGCGCGGCCCTTCAAGACCTGGGCGATCAGCTCGTCGACGTTCACGGCGTGCTGGATCGCCTTGCGGGCCCGGAGGTCCTGCATCGGCCCGGGCTTGAGGTTGACGAGGGCGAGGTAGTTGATCCGCGAGGACACGGTCGCGCGGACCTTCGCCTTGCCGCTCCGGTCGACGAGGTCGACGGCGTGCGGCGGGACGTCCTTCATGATGTCGATCTCGCCCGACAGGAGGGCGGCCAGGCGCGCGCTGAACTCCGGGATGAACCGGAAGGTCACGCGGCTCACGTCGGGCGCCCCCTGCCAGTAGTCGGGGTTCCGCTCGAGGACGAGCCGCTCGTCCCGCACCCACTGGACGAACTTGAACGGCCCCGAGCCGATGGGCTTGGCCGCCAGCGCCTGGGGGTCGGCCTTGAGGGCCTTGGGCGGCATGGGCAGGAAGTCGGTCGCGGCCATCCGGTCGATGAGGCCGGGCCACGGCTTCGTGGTGACGAAGCGCACCGTGGAGTCGTTGACGACCTGGACCTCCTTCACCTGGGCCCAGCGCGGGAGATAGTGGGATTTGTTCTGCGGGTCCTTGATGTAGTCCATCGTCGCCTTGACGGACTCGGCGGTGAACAGCTCGCCGTTGTGGAACTTCACGCCCTGGCGGAGCGTGAATTCCCACGTCGTGTCGTCCACGACCTTCCAGCCGGTGGCGAGCATCGGCGCCGGCTTGTAGCTCTTCGGGTCCCGGTCGACCAGGCGGTCGTACATGTGCTCGACCTGGTTGTTCGTCGTCCAGTCGACGATCGTGTTCGGCAGGAGCGACCGCGGCTCGGCGGCGAAGGCGACCACGATCTCCTTCGTCCGCGAGCGGTCCTGGGAGTCCGCGGGAACGGCGAGTAGCGCGAGCGCGGCGCAGGCCGCCAGGAGCGTCCCGAGGGTGAATCGTCGCATGGCAGTTCCTCCTTGGTGGGGCCCGGGATGGGGCGCAACGCCCCGGCCGTCCGCGCAGGCGTCGCGACGCCTGGTCCGCGGCACGATGGTCGACCATCGGGGACCGGCCGTCAAGATCGGCCCGAATCGCGCCGGCCGCTAGATCCGGAGCTTCGGGTCCAGCACGTCGCGGAGCCAGTCCCCCACCAGGTTGACGCCCAGCGCGGTCAGGGCCAGCGCCGCGCCCGGCCACGCCGCCAGCCACCACGCGACGTAGAGGAAGTCGCGCCCCTCGGAGAGCATGCTGCCCCACGCCGGGGTCGGCGGCTGGACGCCGAACCCGAGGAACGAGATCGCGGCCTCGGCCACCACGAACTGGGAGAACTGGAGGCTCGCGACGACGACGATCGACGGCGCCACGTTCGGGAGCACGTGGCGGAAGACGATCCGCGCGCGCCCCGTCCCGAGCGCGGCCGCCGCCTGCACGTAGTCCCGCTGCTTCACCGAGAGCACCTGCCCCCGCACCACGCGGGCGTAGACGACCCAGCCCGCGGCCGCCAGGCTGACGATGATGTTCCGGAGGCCGAGCCCCACGATGGCGTTGATGGTGAGGGCGAGGAGGATGAACGGGAACGAGAGCTGGACGTCGGCGAGGCGCATCAGGATCGCCCCGGGAAGCCCCTCCACGAAGCCCGCCACCAGCCCGACGAGGCTCCCGACGAGCGCGGTCAGAACGACCGTGCAGAGCCCGATGAAGAGCGCGATGCGGGCGCCGTAGAGGACCCGCGAGAGGAGGTCGCGCCCGAGCTGGTCGGTCCCGAGCGGGTGCCCGGGAGTGCCGGGCGGGCGGAGCCCCTGGGCGAAGTCGCTCCGCAAGGGGTCGTCGGGAGCGAGCCACGGGGCGGCCACCGCCGCCGTCACCGCGGCGATCACCAGGCAGAGCCCGAGCACGCCGAGCCCATGACGCCGGAGCCGGCTCGGGAGCGCGACGCGGGCCCCGCCACTGGCCAACGCGCCGGCCAGGCTGGTGGACGACTGGGCGCTCACGCCGCGCTCGCGCCGCGGGTGCGCGGGTCGAGCCACCCGTAGAGCAGGTCGACGACGAAGTTGATCAGCGTGTACACGACCGAGATCACGAACACGGCGGCGAGAACCACGGGAAAGTCGCGGTTCAGGAGCGCCTGGACGGTCAGCCGCCCGACCCCGGGCCAGGCGAAGATCGTCTCGGTGATGACCGCCCCGCCGAGGAGCTGGCCGAGGTCGAGGCCTGCCAGCGTGACGATGGGGATCGCCGCGTTCTTGAGCGTGTGCTTCCCGATGACCACGGCCTCCCCCAGCCCCTTGGCGCGCGCCGCGAGGACGTACTCCTCGCCGAGCGTCTCCAGGACGGCCGAGCGCGTGAGGCGCGCGACGCGGGCCGCGTAGAACGCGGCGAGCACGACGGACGGCATGACGTAGTGGGCCAGCCCGCCGGTGCCGCCCGTCGGAAGCCAGCCGAGCCGGACGGAGAACACGAAGATCAGGACCAGGCCCAGCCAGAAGCTGGGGACGGCCTGCCCGAGGACGGCGCCGCCCATCCCGACGTAGTCGAGGACCGACCCCCGCCGGACGGCCGAGAGGATCCCGACGGGAATCGCGATGCAAAAGGTCAGGGCCAGGGCGGCCGCCGCCAGCTTCGCGGTCTCGGGCAGTCGCTCCAGGACGAGCTCGAGGGCGCTCCGCTTGTACCTGAGGGACTCGCCGAAGTCCCCGCGGGCTGCCCCCCGGAGGAAGCGCCCATACTGCGTGGCCACCGGGTCGTTGAACCCGAGACGCTGGCGGAACTCGTTGACGTCCTTGGCCTGGATGTCCATCGGGAGGAACAGGAGCACCGGGTCCCCGCCGAGGCGGGTCATGAAGAACACCGCGGTCAGCGAGCAGAAGACGACGAGCAGCGTCTGGCCGAGCCGGGCCAGGAGGAAGGCGCGCACGGATCGATGCTACTCGATCGGGAAGGCCCCGACCAACGCCGGCCGGCCCGGCGCCAGGCGGCGCCGGCGGCATTTCCGGCGCATCACGGCAGCGCCCAGAGCCGGGCGGTTCCCTCCTGGCAGAGGGGCGCGCCGGCCGGCTCCAGCGGCGGCTCAGGACCGGGGAACGCGGGCGCGTACCGGGTCCGCTCGCCGCGGAGCCGATGCGTGGGCACGAGCGCAGAGAGGCCGGGGGCCGTCTCGTCGAGAACGCTCACGTGCCGATGGGGCAGGGTGACCCGCCGGCCCGAGAGTGCGGGGACCCACTGGGTCGCGTCGCCATACGCGCCGGCAATGACCGCGTCGCCGGCCGTTCGCCGCGCCACGCACTCGAGGAGCCGCACATCCGCGGGCGTGGCCATCGGCCCCGCGCCTTGATACCAGCGCAGGTGCAGCGGGAGCGCGACGACCAGAAGGGCGAGCGCGGCGACGCTCCCGAGCCGGTCCGGCAGCTTCGCGAGTGCCGCGCCCAGGAGCGGCGCCATCGCGAGGCCGAACACGGGCGCGAGGCGCGCCGGATACACGACGCCAGCGGCCGCGGGAACCACCCGCAGCAGAGCGGCCAGCGCCCCGAGCGCGAGCACGAGCCCCACCGTCCGCCCCACCGCCGCGCGGGCTCCCCGCCCGAGCAGGACGAGCGCGGCGCCGCCAACCGCGACCATCCACACCGGGCCCAGAGCGCGCCAGAGGGCGGGCCATATCCGCCAGGCGAACTGCCAGGGCTCGCCACGGAGGAGTGCCTCGCGGCTCTCCCCCCAGCGCGTCACCCAGGCGATCTCGGCGGGCGACAGCGCCGGCCCGCCCGTGGCAAGGAGCGCGAGCACGAGACCGAGCCCGCCGAGGCCGGCGCATCCCGCCAGCAGGCCGTGGCGAAGGGCGGACGCGCCGGTCACGAGCGCGCCCGCCATCGCCCCCATCGGGTGGACGGCCGCCGCCCCCGCGAGCAAGAGCGCGGCCACGACCGCCGGATGTCGCGCCGGGGCCCGGAGCGCGGCGGCGGCGTGAAGTCCGAGCGCGAGCGCGAGGACGGTCGGGGTCCCGCCCCAGGCGAACATCTCCTGCGGGACCTTGGTGAGCAGCACCGTGAGCACCGCGAGCGTCCAGGGACTCCTGAGGCCGGCCGCGCCGAGAAGCGCGGCCGCGCCGGCCGTGTAGAGGACGTAGGTCAGTCCCGACACCAGGAGACCGGCCCGCGCGAACCCGAGCGGCCCGGCAAGGGCCACGAGGCCGGAGAAGCCGCGGGGGTAGACGACCGGGGCCACGTCAGGCCAGGCGGGCGACACCTCGCGGGCGCCGGTCGCGAGCGCCCGCGCGAGGGCAACGTGCATCGCCATGTCGGCGCCGGGCGGAACCGGCAGCGTGACCACGGGGACGAGGAAGAGGAGCGTCAGCCAGGGGGCGACCCGCTCGGCGCGCTCGGTGAAGGTTCGCTCGCGGTCTGCCGGCCCCGGCTCCGCGCCCGCCGGTGGCACGCGGGCGGCCCAGGCGACGACCAGCGCGCCCGCCAGTCCTCCGACGGCCAGCGCGCCAGGCCCGGCTCCTCGCGGGAGCGACGCGAGCGCGACACCGGCCACCAGTCCGGCGGCCGCCGGCCACGGTCTGGCGACCCGCGGCGAGAAGGCGTGCTTGCGGTCAGATCCACCCACGGCCGGACCCGAAGATAGCCCACCGGGCGGCCGAACTGATCGGCAATCTGAAGCCGGCGCCGGCACAGTGCCGCGTCGACTGCCGGTCGGGGGCGCGCCGGTCGGAGGCGCGATTGACGCCGGCCCGCCCCATTCGGTACCCTCCGGCCCGCCCACGATGACGCTCGGCTTCGATCCTCCGACGCTGGCCTGGATCGGGCTGGCCACCCTGGCCGCGTTCGTTCTGCGCGGTCTCTCGGGCTTCGGCTCGGCGATGATCGGCATCGGCGGGCTCACCCTCGTGCTGCCGCCGGCCCAGGTGATCCCGGCCTTCTTCGGCCTCGAGCTCCTGACCACCGTGAACCTCTTGCCGAGCGTCTGGCGCCGGATCGACTGGCGCTCGCTGCGCTGGGTGATCGCGGGCTGCGCCGTGACCACGCCGTTCGGGCTGACCCTGCTCGCGCACCTGGACCCGGACCCGATGCGCCTCGTCGTGTCGGCGTGCCTGGCGACGATCGCGCTCCTGATGCTCTCCGGCCTGGCACAGCGCTTCACGCCCCGCTCGACGCCCGGGCCACTGGGGGCCTTGGCGGTCGGGGGCGCCGCGGGCGTGCTCAACGGGGCCGCCGGGATCCCGGGACCCCCGGCCATCGTGTTCTACTTCGCGACCACCGGGATGGCGGTGAGCCGCGCCACCCTCGTCGCCTTCTTCCTGTTCACCGACGCCTACGGGCTGGCCTGGGCCGGCGGCGCCGGCCTCCTGGCGGGCGTCGCCTGGAAGCTGATCGCGGTGGCGCTGCCGTTCTCGCTGGTCGGCATCTGGATCGGCCAGCGTCTCTACGTGAGGCTCGACGAGGCGCGCCTCCGGCACCTGATCTGGGCGCTGCTGGCCCTGCTGGGCACGCTGGGCGCCGTCAGCGCGGTGATCCGGATGGCGCGCTGAGGCGCCCCCGCGCGGACGTTCAGCGCGCGTGTCGCTGTCGGCTCGTCGGGCGGCCGGTCACCCCCCCGGTGTTCCGGCGGCGGTGACGGCCGCGCCCCCGCAGAACGGCACGCGCACACCGGCGGTGACGCGGGTGCTGACGCCCTCGGCCGCCGCCTTGAGGCTCTCGATGAGGCGCTCGAGATGGCTCTGGACGACCTCGTCGCTCGGCGAGCCGACGAAGTCGATCTCGGTCACGACCGTCACGCTGTAGGTCCGTTGCATGTCAGTCCTCCCTGCGCGGTACGCCGCGCCCCTTCGGGTGACCGCCCGGCCGGCGGTTCCGGGGCCGCCGCCGCGTTTCTGGAACCATCGCCCCGTTCCCCGGTGCCGTCAATGCGTCGCCCCGCCGCGAGGGCGCCGGGCGCCGTCCTCCGTGCGTACGCGTCGCAGGTGCGCGATGCGCCGCGGCGAGGCATACGGTGAGACTGGCGAATGCCATCCCGGCTTCGGGAAAGGAAGCAGGCATCCGGGGACGCGGAGATTTCCGGGTCGCACGGCTGCACGACGGCGAAGTCGCAGAGCGCGGCGTTGAGGACGGTAGCCGTGTAGGGTGAGATCCGGGAGAGGTTCCGACACCCTGTGCCTGAGGAGCGCCCATGGTCCCCTCGGCGGGCCTAGACTTCTCGCCTCAGCGTGACCAGCACGAGGCCGGGGGTCAGCGCAAAGATCGTGTAGTAGGCGAGGGCGGCGCCCAGGCGCTGCGCCCGGTCCTCGTACCAGTCCCGGACGGTGGCGGCCAGCAGCGACCACATGTCCCGCATGAACTCTACGCGCTGATGGCTACAGTCCACCGGTGCCGCGGAACCTGAATCTCGGAGCGGTCAGAGCGCACGACGCCCACCAGGAACCTCAGGTGTTGGAGTAGTCACAACGCTGAAGAGGGGGTCCTGGTTCAGGTGTGCGGGTCAACACTACGCCGGACTACCCGCGGTCGTCCGCAGCAAGGCAGCCGGCGACGACGGCGACTTCTATTCTCGTCGTTGCAGCAGGTCCGCCACCAGCCCTTCACTGCCGGTGTGCTCCAGCCAGTGGCGATACCCGACGGACAGGATCGCGAGGGTCGGAATCGCCAGAAAGATTCCCGGCACGCCTGCCAGCGCCGCGCCGCACAGGATTGCCACGATCACGGCGAACGGATGGAGGGGCATACCGTGTCCGATGATTCGCGGGTAGACGACGTAGTCGTGAACGATGCGCACGATGCCCAGGAACAGGACGACTCCGAGGACTTGCTTCATCGAGTAGACACTGGCAATCAGCGTCGCGATCAGCGCGACGACGAGCGGGCCGATCAGCGGAATGAATTCGAGGAGGCCCGAGACGATGCCCAGCACGAGTGCGTACCGCACGCCGATGAGGGAGAAGCCGATCGTGGAGACCGTGCCGATCAACACGCAGGCGATCAGCTGCGCCCGGATGTACACGGCCAAGGTCGCGTTGATGTCCTGAAGGAGCTCGCGGCCTCGCCAGCGCCAACGCCCCTGCGGGAGCGTCTGCAGCGCGATCGCCCGAAAGCTGGCCGAGTCCTTCAGGAGAAAGAAGGCGAGAATCGGTATCAACATGAGCCACGGGAGAAACCCGAACAATTGGATGAGGACGCTACCAAGCCCTTCCGTCACATATGTCCCTGCGATCTCGACCGCGCGCGCCGCACTCTTGTTGATGGCATCGCGGACGGTGGCTGGGAGCCGGTACTCTTCATAGGAGGCGGTCCACCCGAGCACGCGCGAGCGCGCACGATCGAGGTAGCTCGGCGCCTCCTGGGCGAGCTCGGTGATCTGAGTGCCAACTTGAGGAAGCAAGAGGGCCGCCGCGAGAGCAAGAACTCCAAGGATGAGGAGATACACCACTCCGATAGCAAGCGCCCGGGGCATCACGCGCACACGCCTTCGCACAGTGAACGGACGGCATGCGAACTCCACCAACGGCGCCAGCAGATAGGCGAAGAAGATCGCCAGCACGACGAGTAGGATCACGTCTCTGAGCGCGTAGAGAAGCCATATTGTCGCCGCAACAACCAGTAACATGACGATCACACGCAAGAGGGCCCGCGCCTGTGACCATGACGCACCCGCCACAGCCGCCGTGGCGGGGTCTCCGAGTTCTTTCGTATCGCTCACTATTGCGCTCCGCAGCAAGCCGGCCCGAGCGCCTCTACTTCTTCTTGACTGTGTCGACGGCCTGGTCGATCCGCTCGCCAGCCTTCTCGAGCGGTCCCTTCCCGCTCAACTTGTCCAGCGCATTGTCGAGCTTCTCGCCCAGCTTCTCGGCCGGCCCTTGCTCGCACCCCACCAAGACACCACTTCCCAGCAACCCGAGGACGACCATGCCCACGACGAACCGGTTCATCACGTTCTCCTGTCTTTCACAAGGCAAGCGTGTTGAGAACCTCTCCGGGGCGTCACTTCTACGCGACGGGCAAACACCGGATGCATTGACAAACGGACGTCCCCCAGACAGGCTCCCGATCCTAACGGAACCCGAAGTAGCCCAGGATGGCGAGCACGACGACCACGACGCCGATGATGGCGAAGATGTTCATGTTCTTCGCTTGACATGGCTACGCGTGGTACTCCCGGCCCGCACATCCTCGAGCCGCTGATCGACGGCGTCCCAGGCGACGACATTCCACCAGGCCACCAAGTAGTCCGCGCGCCGATTCTTGTACTTCAGGTAGTACGCGTGCTCCCAGACATCGCAGCAGAGAAGCGCCGCTTTGCCGTGCAACAGCACGCTGTCCTGGTTGGGCAGCGAGAGGATCTCGAGCGCCTCGGTCGCCGGGTTCACGACGAGAAACGCCCATCCCGAGCCGAGGTGCGTCGTGGCCGCGTCGGTGAAGAGGGACTGAAACCGGGCGAATGAGCCGAAGTGCTTCGTGATGGCGTCGGCGATCGCGCCCTTCGGCGCCGTGCCGGCTTTCGGTGCGAGGATCTCCCAGAAGAGCTCATGATTGACGTGGCCGCCGCCGTGGTTCCGCACGGCCGTCCGGATCTCCTCCGGCACTTGCTCGAGGCGACGCAGGAGATCCTCGGTCGTGAGATCGGCCAGCTGCGGATACGGCGCGATCGCCTTGTTCAGGTTGTCGACGTACGCCTGATGATGCTTGTCGTGATGGAGCTCCATCGTCTCGGCATCGATATACGGCTCCAGGGCATCGTAGGGGAATCGCAGCGGCTTCAGCTTGTGCGTCATGTCGGAGCCTCCTAGAATCGCTCAGAAGCTGACCGCGGATCTCAGCGTGCCTGGAACCCGCACATTGCGGTCGTCTTCGCTCGGGCGGTACGGCACGTGAATGGACACCTGGTTCGCCGCGGCCATTGCCCCGGCGTCGCTGGTGCCGAACACGCCGTGTCGACTCCGATCCACGTGGCGAGCGACACGCTCGATGCCGTCCTGGCAGCGGACGCACGTTTGCACTTCGGGCGTGGCGCGGAGTCGCCCCGCCGAGATCGCGTCGCCACACTCCACGCAGGTGCCGTACGCACCCTCGCTCATCCGGTCGAGCGCCGCCGACAGACGCTTCACGCGCTCCATCAGGAGCTCGCGCGTGGCCAAGCCGACCTCCCGACTCTCGTTGGCCTGAAGCCCGTCGACCTCGTCCGCGGAGGGGCCGCTGTCCCGGATCGTCCAGCTCAACGTGGGCCGCATTGGAACGTCACGGTCTTGGTTCCGTCCGCGTTGCTCACGATGCGCGACGTCATCGGCTGGGAGCTGTATTGCGGGCAGTAGGCACTCGCGGTCTGCGACGCTTGCACCAACTCCTGATCCGTTCGATAGGTGTAGCTCTGACTGGGAGGGGTCGGTGCGGGCGTGGGAAGCGTGGTCCGCACGCATTCAAAGCGCACGGTTTTGCTACCGTCTGCATTGGTGGTGAGGCCCGAGGTTCGTGGGACCGTTTGATACGGACTGCAGTACACCGTCGCGTTCTGGTTGGCCTGAAGCAGTTCCTGGTCAGTCCGGTAGTTGTAGGTCACACTCGGGTTGCTCGACTGCACCGGCTGTTGCGACGAGGGAAACTGGGCACAGGAGGCAAGAGTCCCGGCCGCCAACAACGCGACGGCCCAGACGCCCACCCGGCGAGAGATCGTCACCATATTGAAGCCCTCCTTCACCCTTTTCTCGGTGTAGACACCCAACGTAGTGAACTCGATGTTGCCGAGCCTCTTCACCCGGACTGGCGACGCGCCAGTCTCTGAATGTCGATACTGTATGAGTATACTAGTACAGTAGTACGTAGATGGTCAAGCGCCGAAACCGTGCGAGCTCGCGTGACTGCGGTGGCTCGGCGGCTGCTCGTGCGGGCTATGTACGATCGCCGAACACGTCTGCCCGACGTGTGGCGCGTGCTCAAGGAGGCGGACCTGAACAAGCTCCGCCGCGAAGCGGAGCGTCCGTTCCAGGTGCTGCTCGTGGCCGAGGATCCCAGCGCCAGATATGAGAATTCGTACGTTTGGCGGAGCTTCAAGATTGGCGCGCCTGGAGGGAATCGAACCCCCGACCCACGGCTTAGAAGGCGTAGGGGTTGTCGAAGAAGGGCGCGGCGCAATCGCAACTTACACCGCGCCATTGTTGGCGTGTCGTCGCCTCACGCGGCGGCCGAGCGGTGGCCGAGTAGGGGCCGAAATATGGCCGTCTGGCGACGGCGTAAGCGACAGGTAAGCGACAGCTCGGGGCCAGGCGACGGCGCGAAGACGGATCGACTGCGCGGCCCGCGCGGGGCCGCCGCGCACGCCGGGACCTCGGGGGGAGCCGGGCGGACGTCGGCATCGGCGAGGCCGCAGCCCCGCGTCGCGACGACGGACCGCACTGGTCCGGAACTCGGGTACAATGCGGCGGGTTTGCTGAGTGCGCTCGCGATTCTCAAAGATGAACCAGGCTTCCGAGAACTACACTCCGGGCTACACGCCGAACGCCCTCGACTTCATGTCGCGGCGCACGGTGGAATCGCACGCCGCTTTCTTTCTGCCCCGCTTGCAGGCGGGCATGAGATTGCTCGATTGCGGCTGCGGTCCGGGCGGAATCACAATTGGGTTGGCGCGACGCGTCAGCCCCGGCGAAGTCGTTGGCGTGGACGTAGGCGGAGAGCAACTCGAACGCGCGCGTGAGCGGGCCAGCGCGGCAAATGTTCGCGCGACCTTCCGCGAAGCGAGCGTGTATTCGCTGCCCTTTCCTGAAGCCCACTTCGATGCCGTCTTTTCTCATGCGCTCGTTGAACATCTGGCTGAACCGATCAAAGCCCTGGCGGAAGTCGGTCGCGTCCTGAAGCCGGGTGGTTGCGTCGGTCTGCGCAGTCCGGACTGGGCCGGATTTGTGCTGCATCCCTGGTCTGAAAAGCTCGCCCGCGCCCTGGCCGAGTACCAGGCAGTGCAACAAGCGAATGGCGGCGATGTTTTCGCCGGACGCAAGCTCGCTGCGTGGTTGCGACAGGCACAGTTTGCCCGCATCCAGTCCAGCGCCGCGTACAAGATCTATCCGAGTGCCGCACTCATTGCCGATTATCTGGCGTTGCAACTCGATGCAAAGGGGCGCAGTGACGCGGCAGGCATTCTTCGCGCCTGGGCCAAAGAACCGGACGCGATGTTTGCTCAAGCGTGGTTTGAGGCCGTTGCCCACAAGAGTTGAAACGTTGAATTCTTCCCGGCGTGCAGAGACACAGGTGCGCGGCGTTCGTCATCAACGGAGGCCGCCCCCCTGGGGAAACAGCTGAGAACGAGCTTTATGTCGACTTCTATGAAGCGGTCCCCCGTGTCAACTGATACTTGCCTCTGCGGTGTCCCTGCTCCCTTCGTCCTTATGTTAGCGGTCCACGGCGAGTGGCCCCACGGCTCCCGCGAGGTTCGGTCATCCTTCTATTCGCGCTCGTCAGGGGCGAGCAGGGCTCGCCGGCGCATGAGGGGAGTCGAAGAGTGGGGGCGCCATCTACGCAGCGGCGCTCGAACAGCGGCCAAGTCGACATACGCGCTCACCCACCCGTCGAACCTGCGCGAGACCAGGGTGCCGCTCAACCCACCGCGGATTGTGCCTGCCTTCTCAGGGTTCGGAGCCTGACTCGGGTGAACCGCGATCGCCCCGTGGGCCCAGGACGCGTCCGGTGACCCGGACGGCTATCTGGGTATTCCCGAACGCAGCCATTTCTCCGTTCTCGACGCGCCGCCCCTCAGACTGGAACGGCCGCCCTCGCCACGCGGTGCGGCACCGTTCGCGCAGCATACGTCGTGCCGTCGCGCAGCAGCGCGTAGAGGATGCCGGCCAAGCGGCGGGCCAGCGCGACGACGGCGATCTTCTTCCCGCGGCGCGCGGCGATGCCGGTCGCCCAGGTCCGCAGCGCGTCCGTCTGCGCATGGCGGCAGCGGAGGATCGACACGGCCGCCTGGACGAGCAACCAGCGCATCCGCGTATTGCCGGCCTTGGTGATCCGGCCGCGCCGTTGGCTCTCCCCCGAGCTCAACTCCCGGGGGACGAGGCCGAGATACGCCTCCACCTCATGCGCCCGGTGAAAGCGCTGCGCGTCATCGATCGTGGCTACAAAGGCCGCTGCGGTTACTGGGCCCACGCTGGGGACCGTCCGCAGCCGCTGCACGCGCTCATCGGGGCGCGTGACCGCCTCGATCGCCCCGTCCGAGTACGCGAGCTGCTGGTTGATGGGCCGCATCACAGCCAGCAACGGCGCGACCTCCGAGAGCAGGCGGCCCGGCAGCGGCAGCGCCACAACCCGCCGCATGAAGGTCTCTGCACTCCCGGTTGGCACGCGCCAGCCGTGCCGGCGCAGCAGGGCCCGGGTCAGGGCGATGTACCCGGTGCGCGTCCGCACCAAGGCGTCGCGCACCGCCAGCCGTCCTCGCACATGCCGCTGCGCGTCGGACAGCCGATGCGCGGGGCGGTACGCGCCGAGCAGACAGGCCTCCTGCAGGGCCCGAGCGTCCCGCCGATCGGTCTTGACCTTCCGGGTCCGCGTGGCATACATCGGCGCGAAGTTCGGGTCCGCCACCACGACCTCGTGGCCCAAGGCCTCAAGACACCGGGCCACCCATTCACTCTCCGTCGAGGCTTCGACGAGGATCCGGGCTCGCGGCCGTCCGCCCAACATCTCAGCGAACCGCTGGGGCTCGGTGCGGATGCGGCGTTCGATCACCTCACCCGTCTCCGTGAGCACGCAGATCTGGCTGTCCTTCTTGTGCAGATCGATGCCAACATATTCCATGGCTGGCCCCCTTCTCGTGCGCCTGTGAGCGCGTTCTCTCGGTGGGGCAGTGTATGCCACCACGTTGAGCTGGGGGTCAGCCGCTTCATCCCGTCTACCCCCAAGTTCAGGAGTGCTTCGTTGAATGCCGCGGCGTGGTTGGTCGGCGCGACGTGCCCTCCTCCAGGAATAACAATGAGTCGCGACCCGGAAATGCAGCGATGGACCGTCTCCGCCGCAAGCGCCGAGATGCACAGGGACCGCCAGCTACGGTTTCAGCCGCGGTCAGCCCGTCGTGACCAAAAGAGTGTTCGCTAACTATCCGAAAAAGGTGGCGCGCCTGGAGGGAATCGCACCCCCGACCCACGGCTTAGAAGCCCGTCAGCTTTCGCAGTGTTTTCCGCCAGTTGCAGGACCGGGAGTACGATCGAGGGTACGAATCGCTTCGCGGGTCAGCGCCACCGACAACGCCTGTCTCCTCCTGTCCCGGTTAGAAACCTCATCGGGGCCAGTGTCACGCTGGTTCCACGCTGGGTTTGATCGTCCAGGGCCGGAGGTGCCTCTTCGCTACGGAGATGTGAAGGGGGCCGGGGGAGGCCCAGGCGTGACCGTGCATCGCCACGCTGCCGGCGGGCGGCCTGCTGGACCGGAGGAAGGAGCGAAGGGTGAATGCGCGGTCGCGGTGATCAGGCGGCGCGCTGATAGCGGTGGTGGAGCCCGCCGACCTCAGGAATGGCGATGATCCGGCCACATGGTGGGGGTTCGCAAGCTCGGGGCTGGGGACTGTTGCCGTCGAGCGATTGGTGTGGCCGCGTGGTGTTGTAGTAGGCGGCGTAGGCGTGCAGGAGTCGGCGGAGGTGGGCCTCGCTCAGAATGAGGAAGTGATCCAGGCACTCGCGGCGGATGGAGCCGATCACCCGCTCCACGAAGGGGTTCTGCCAGGGCGCGCGGGGGGCGGTGAGGACCTCACGGATCCCCATGCTCTGGACTCGCCGCGCGAACTCCTTGCCGTAGATCGCGTCTCGATCACGGAGCAGGAACCTGGGAGCCGAATCGTCCGGGAATGCCTCGATGATCTGCCGGGCGGTCCAGACGGCCGTGGGGTGGTCCGTGACGTTGACATGGAGGAGTTCGCGGCGGTCGTGGTGGAGCACGACGAAGACGGACAAGAGGCGGAAGGCCAAGGTCGGCACGAGGAAGAAGTCCACGGCGACGATCGCCCGGGCATGCGCGGCCAGAAAGACGCGCCAGGTCGGCGAGGGCCGAGGTGACGCTCGCTGCATGTACTTGGTGACGGTCAGCTCGGCGACCTCGTAGCCGAGGAGGGCGAGCTCCGCCTGGATCCGCCGCCGGCCCCACGTCGGATTCTCGCGCGCCATGCGGTGGATCAGCTGGCGGATCTCAGCGCCAAGCCGCGGCCGCCCCACGCGGTTCGTTGTGGACCGCCAGCGCCAGTAAAGCCGGAAGCCTTGGCGGTGCCAGGCGAGGACGGTCGCGGGCTGGACAATGACGAGACTCGAGCGCCACCTCGTCCACAGGCGAGACAACCAGACCCAGAGGATCCGGTCCCAACGGGAGAGCCGGGGTCGGCGGACAGAGCGCTGAAGGACAGCCAGTTGATGGCGCAGCGCCACGTTTTCCAAGGCGATGGCCGCCGACCCGAGGGACAAGGCGCGGAGGAACGTCCAGAGACCGATCACGAAGACCATCGGGGCCCCCCGGCATCAGACGTCTGAGCCGAGACTCTACCGGATCAGTGGTGGAGGAGGTAAGGGAAGTTCAAGCGGGACAAGCGGATGGACTTCTTGACCGGGACAACCGGTGTGGTGCCACGTGGTGCGGCCCGGGGAGTCCCTGGCCGCAGTCGCCCGCCGGACGGGCACGTCGCAGGGGCGGCTGCGTCAGCTCAACGGCCTCGAGCGCGGCGCGCCGATCCGCCGCGGTGACGTACTCGTCCTTCCCGCCGTCGAGCGCCTCCGGAGCCAGCAGCTCGCATCGTTCGCCGCCATCATGCCGGCGTCACGGGGGAATCTCGTGCGCGAGAACGCCCGAGCCGACGCGGATGGGCTCTCCCGGCTGCGCACCCGCGGGACCCTCGATCGATTCGTCCGCGGTCGCCTACTCGTCCCGGTGCCCGAGTCCGGCCGTGGCTTCTTCGTCATCGGCGTCCCCGGATGGCGGCGAGTGGCGCGCCCGTGGACGCGCCTGTTCGTGTACCAACTGGGCGAGGCCGTGCACACGCTGTTCCGGAGCCGCCTGCGCGTCACCGACCTGACTCGGACCGAGGCGGTCCAGGCCGCGCTGGGGAACTGGAACGGCAACGCCGCGCCGGCGCGGGGCCCTCTCGCGTCAGCGCACCTGACCGGCGCCGCGGTGGACCTGTCGAAGGTCGAGCACTCCGACGTCGAGATTGCGTGGCTGCGCGTCGTCCTCCGGCGGCTGACGGCCCGGGGCCTTGTCAACGCGATCGAGGAGTTCGCCCAGCCGCACTTCCACGTGATGGTCTTCCGCGCCTACGCTGGCCACGGCGCCCGGCTTCGGGATCCCGTAGCCATCGGCGGCTGCTAGAACCATGCCCCGGCCGAAGCGCGGGCCCGGCACTGGCGGCGAGTGCACCGGCATTCAGTCCCGCGTCGAGGGCGAATGGCGTCCCCGTGATCGGCGGATCATGCCCCGCACCTCCGTCAGGTCAGGCGCCCTATGGGAGCGGCGCCTCCGCGGCACGCCGCAACTGGAGAGCCCGGACCCACTCGCGTTGCTCATTCGTCGTCAGCCGCTCCTGTACACGGAGCACCAGGTGGTGGAAGGCATCCAGGGCCTCATGGCAGCCTTCTGCGGCCCGGTCGACCCTCGCCGCCCGCCGCCATAGTCGCGTGATCTCGTCCGCATCCATCGGGATCCACTGATCGCCCTTGATGAGGCGCTGGTACTCCTCTCCGAACGACTCGTACTCGATCCGGGCGAGACGGCCGTCCCGGAACGTCGCGCGGAGGATCTCGGTGCCACGGTCGGTGTCCGACTGCCGCCAGAGCAACCAGGTCGTCACGGGTGGATTCGCCGTCAGCTTCGTCGCGTGCTCGGCGAGCGCATCCAGCGCCTGCACCGACATGCCCGGCTTCGCGCGCTGATACAGGCCGAAGACGTCGATCTGTGACCTTCGTGCTCGGGGCTCGGCACCCACCGTGACCGCACCGCACAGACAGAGGATCATCAGAACGCCGAGACACCATGGCATCGCTTTTCTCATGAGCCACCTCTGCGCGCGCCTTGTCGCGCCGTTTGGGCAAGGAACATTGCGCCGGACTATGACGAAGCCGGCCCGGTCATGGCCACGCCAAGCCTCGCCGTTCCGATATCCAAGCGTCAAGACCGCCTCGGCGGTTGTTGCGGCGATCGCCGCTGCCCTCCGCACGCCTCACCGCCGAGAGGAGTTCCCTCGAAGCCCAATCCTCGATCTGCGGTCGGCCAGGCGACCGCAGAAATCGGGCAGAGGAGATGAAGCAGCGGGGAACACAGGACAAGTGAGAGAAAGAGCAAGAGGTCACTGCTTACCTCCCGTCGGGGGCCGGCTTCGAGGACCCCGGACTCGATCAGACGGTCAGGATCGGCTCGCCGGTTTCGTCCGCTGCAACGCCCAGCGAAGCCCCATCGGCGTGAGGAGCGTCGTGACGACCACCATCAGCACGAGTGCCGAGAACGTCGCTTGCGGAAGCAGGGGATCACCGTCGAGTGTGAGGGCCGCCCCAACCCCCGCGAAGATGAGGCCCACCTCACCGCGCGGAACCATCCCGATGCCAACCACGAGTCGATTGATCCCGGGCGTGACGACCCCCGCTGCGCAGGCCAGCTTGCCCGCGACCGCCACGAGCACCAGCACCATGCCGAACGCGACGCTCTCGCGCGTGACAAGGCTCCCCACGTCCACCTGGATGCCCATCAGGACGAAGAAGAGCGGCACGAACAGGCTCGACAGGGGGTGCAGGAGCTCCGAGAGCGTCGCCGTCTCCCCCGGGGTGCGGACGCCCTCCCCGTAGGGGTCCAACAACAATCCTGCGGCAAAGGCGCCGACGATGCCGGCCAGACCGATCCGCTCCGCGATGAACGCCAGCGCGAAGCAGAGCGCCAACCCCAGCACCAACAGCATGTCGCGCTGGCCCGTACGCCCCGCCAGCCGGACGATGGGTCCCGAGAGGCGGTGCCCGAGCCCGATGGTGATGGCGAGGAACACGATGGCCTTCAGGACGATCCCCACGACCGCGAGCCCCGAGAGCTCGGGCGAGCCCGTCGCGGTCGCGGTCACCAGGCCGGTCATCACCGCGAGCACCACGAGTCCCAAGATATCGTCCAGGATCGCCGCGCCGAGGATCACCTGCCCTTCACGACTCTGGAGAGCGCCCAAGTCCTTCAGGACCCGGGCGGAGATCCCGATGCTCGTGGCCGTCAGCGTCGCGCCGACGAACAGCTGGGCGAGCATCGGGACCTCGGGCAGCAGCCACCACGCGGTCCCCCACCCGAGCGCGAACGGGGTGGCCACGCCGATGGTGGCGACGAGCGCGGCCGAGGGGCCGACCCCGACGAGGGCCCGCAAGTCGGCGTCCAGGCCGACGCCGAACAACAGAACCAGCACCCCGATCTCGGCCAACACGTGGAGAGTGGGATCGCCGCGCACGAAGGCGATCCCGCGCTCGCCGAAGAGTGCGGGGAGGAGATTCCCCGCGCCGATCCCCACGAGCAGCTCGCCGAGGACCGAAGGCTGGCCCCATCGTTCCGCCAGGACGCCGCCGCCCTTCGCGGCCAGCACGAGGAGGGCCAGCGCGAACAGGACCGGGCCGGCCCGGGACGGGGGGTCGGCCGTCCCCGCCCACGCGGCGAGAGGGATCGCGACGAGGAGAATCCCCCCGGCTACCCGCCAGAACCGACGGTCGTGCGGCATGGCACGCGCTACGCGGCCGAGGGGGGTCCCGGAGAAACCAGACCCTCGCATGCCGCTTTCACGTGACTCAGCGACCGGCATCGCTTGACATACTCGATCAGGGCCCCCAGGGCCGTTGCCCGAGCACTGCCCGGGGGCGCGCCCTCGACGAGGCGCGCCCACAGACGCCGACCCTCGGCGCTCTCCAAGTCGCATTCGAACACCGTCGCGCCGGTGACGAACCCCCACCAGCGCACCTCCTCGATTGTCAGCGAGCCGCCCGCACCCCTCCGCACGTCGTGACGAACCTTGATCCGCTCACCACTGTCCAGCGTGACCCGACAGTAGGAGGCGGCCGTCGGATCGCTCACCACACGACCCACCTTGGCCATGATCGCGCTCCTACCACCAGAGGAGCGTGGCCCCGACAATCACCATGATCGCGAACGCGACCATGATGAGACCCATCACGATGCCGTCCCACCCCCCTGTCCCCCGCATGTCGCGTCTCCTCCGCCTGTGGTGGACGCCCACCCGCACCGTCTGATGGACGGCGGGCGTGACTGGCTGCGGCGCGAGTGCGGGCTAGTGGTCTTCGGACGGTGGGGACGAGGACGGATCGGACCCTGCCAGCGGCGCGTGCCGGACCGACGTCAGCCAGACCCGCGCGATGGGAGCGCTGGGCATCGGGGGCGGCATGTCACGCGTCAGCCGCCCGACCTCGATACCCCCGGGAGAGGGTACGAGTGCCGAAGCGGACGGGACGTCTGCGAGCCGCGCGCGCTCGACGTGCACAGCCTGGACGGACCCATCCAGGAACGTCACCGCCCCAGGCATCAACGGGTTCGCGAAGTCCGCCGCGACGTACAGGATCAGGAGGACGCTCCAGCCGCTGAGGGTCATCTCCGGCCCATGCTAGCACGCGTCTCGGCACGATGCGCCATGGCGACGACACCCGTGGGCCGTCCTGGCCTGCCGTGCTACTGTCCTGGCCGTGAGTCGCACATTGGCTCCAGCGCTCACCGAGTTCCTGTTCCGATTCTGCCCGTCGGTGCAGCCCCTGGAGGCGCTGCTGTACATGCACGCCCACCCGGACCGTCTCTGGACCGCCCATGAGCTCGCAGGCGGCGTCCCGCCGATCAGCGAGGAGGACGCGCGGGACCTGCTCGCCACGTTCTACGGGCACGGCTTTCTGGCCGCCGTCTCGTCCGACGCCTTTCGCTACGAGCCGACCTCACCAGAGCTTGCCCGAGGAGTGGCCGCGCTTGCCAAGGCGTATGCTGAGCAGCGGATTGCCATCTTGGAGCACCTCGCGACCCTGTCGGGTCTGGATTCGGTTCGGAGCTTTGCCGACGCCTTTCTCATTCGGAAAGACCGGAAGCATGGCTGAGACGATCTATGCCCTGTGCGCCCTGACGAGCCTCGCCTGTGCGTGGCTGCTGGCACGTGGTTACCGGCAGAGCCACGCGCGGCTCTTGGCCTGGAGCAGCGGCTGTTTCGGGCTCCTCGCCCTGAACAACAGCTTGCTCTTCTTAGACCTTGTGGTTGTGCCGAGCGTGGACCTATCCCTGCTTCGGCACACCGTGGCGCTGGGCGCCGTACTGCTCCTCCTCGTCGGGCTCATCTGGGACACACGCTGACGTGGCGCCGCTGAACGCTTTTCTCCTGGGTGCCGTCACACTCGGCTGTGCGGTGGCGGCCCTGTTCTTCGTTCGTTTCTGGCGAAACACGGCGGACCAGCTCTTTGCCTGGTTCGCCGCGACGTTCGCCCTGCTCGCCCTCCATTGGACGCTCGTAGTCCTGACCGCTCCGACCAACGAGCATCGACCCTTCATCTACCTCGTCCGACTCGCGGCCTTCGTCGTCATCCTGACCGGCATCGCCCAGAAGAATCAACGCAGGTCGTAGTGTGACGGCGAGGGTTGGAGACATGCGTGCTTCCTGGCACCTCCTATCCAGCCTGTTCCCGGTAGAACAAACACACCGGAGCGTGGGCCATAAGAGTCACCCACGCGCCACATCCCCTCTGCAACCACCGCCTGCCCGAACGGAGCGGGTCGAACGATGACGCGACCGCCCAGGGACTTCCAGCGAATCGGTCCGATCGAAGGCGAGCGTTTTCCGGACGTCCGACTCCCCGATCAGACGGGCGCGGTGATCGATCTCCACCATGCCCGCGGCGGCCGCCCGGCCCTCGTCGTCTTCTACCGCAGCGCGGAATGGTGACCGTTCTGCAAGACGCAGCTCGTCGAGCTGCAGCGCGTGCTTCCCACGCTCGCCACCCAGGGCGTGGGACTCTTCGCCATCAGCTACGATGCGGTCGCGATCCTTCGCGGTTTCGCGATGGAACACGGCATCTCGTTCCCCCTCCTGTCGGACGAGGGCAGCGAGGCGATCCGGCGCCTCGGCCTGCTCAACGAGCGGGTCCAGGAAGACCACGCCGCCTACGGGGTTCAGCCCAATCCCCGGCACCTGGGGGTGCCGTACCCTGGCGTGTTCGTCCTCGACGAGCGAGGCATCGTCGTCCGGAAGCGATTCCACGAGAGCTACCGTGAACGGGACACGGGATCCGGGCTGATCGCGGACACCTTGGAAGGGCTCGGGGTCACCCCAGTGGGAGACGAGCTACACCCCACCCATCCGGTGCGGATTCGCGCCTGGCTCGACTCACCGACCTTCGCCTGGTTTCAGCGCCTCCGGTTGACCATCGAGGTCGTTACCGCCCCGGGAGTCGGGGTGTACGGCCATCCCGCACCTCCCGGGGTCGTGCCCCTCACAGTCTCAGTCGCACCCATCGAGGGATTGGAAGTCGGTCCGACGACCTGGCCGCCGCCGCTGCATCGCGTGCCGGGAATGCCCGAGGAGGTCGCGGTGCATACGGGACCGATCCGAGGTTCGCTGCCGTTGACCTTCACGGCGCCTCCTGGCCAGGGAGACCAGATTGTACAGGTCAGCGTCGCCTACCAGGCATGCCGTGACTCGAGCACCTTGCCTGCATCATCCATCTACTTCGATCTGCCAGTGCAGGAGCGTGCCCTCATCGGTCGGGTGTTGCCAGCCGAGAGGAAGACCTGACGACGCACCTGGCGCGTGGCGTCGCGATAGCAATCTACAAGGGTAGCGCACGGTCACCAGAGTCGCCGCCACACTCGATCAACGGCTATCGAGTATCGTGAGCTGCACCACTTTCCTGTTCTTTCGGGTAGTCGGGCTGCTTGTAGCCGCGACCCGCGACCGCCTGGCACACTCCGGCATTGACGGCTCCGGCGATCGTCACGACCGCGTCCAGGGTCTCCTGCGACACCCCCGCCTGCCTCGCCCCCGCGAGGCGTGAGTAGCTTCAGGGCTCGCAGGTGCGCGTCAGCGTGACGGCCAGCCCGATGAACATTTTCTCGCGCGGCGTCAAAAGTTCGGTGGCGTGAATGGCTTGGTAGTACTCCTGGAACTGCTGCCTGGCGTTGGTCATAGTAGCCCTCCGCGAAACACGCTACGCTGCCGGCCGGCCTGGTTCAATCCCGGGGTGCGGGCGCCTAAGCGGGACCACCGAGGCGGCAACCTGCGACTCA
The DNA here is from genome assembly GCA_963812945.1 of uncultured Candidatus Rokubacteria bacterium. Lineage (GTDB taxonomy): Bacteria > Methylomirabilota > Methylomirabilia > Rokubacteriales > DASRDR01 > DASRDR01. The sequence continues at coordinate 573,196 of CAWEXD010000010.1, forward strand.
GTCGAATAGCCAGCAGCAAGTATCCCGCACGTCAACCGCGTGAGAACAGCATCCGTCTTCGGCTTTGTAGCGTGCGCGGCGGCGCATTAAACCGCCTGCGTCGACGTGCTTGAACTCCCGCGCTGGTCAGGATGTAAGCGTCGATCTCCGGCCTTCGCCCATGACCTCGGCGCCCACGACGGCCGTGCCAAGGGAGAGGCCAATCCAGGTATCAGGACGCTGAAGGGAGCATGGCGTCGACGCACGTTCATGCTCGGGCACGATGCGACCGTGCGGCCGTCACGTGGGTCCCGAAAAGGCGCACGACCCCGGCCGCCGACTTTGACACCCGCGAGTATACTGAGGGGCTACTGATCCCGGCGACTCGAACGCACAACTCTTGATATGAGCTATAGACGGAAGCTCCCGGATCTCGAATCCAGCGACGCGCTGGATCGTCGAAGGGGTATCAAGTGATCATGCACGGAGTCGCCGCAACCAGCCAGCGGCGCCGCCGAGACCATGCCGCATACTCGGGCGCGCTCATAGTCGGCCTCCTGACCATGCTCGCGCTCTGGCCCACTCACGTGGCGCCGGCAACCCGCCCGGTCGTGTACGTGGCGCCGATTGAGGGGATGATCGACCTTGGGTTGGCCCCCTTCGTCCGGCGCGTCCTGGACGAGGCCGCCGCGGTCGGGGCCGCTGCCGTAATCCTGGAGGTCAACACGTTCGGGGGACGTGTGGACGCGGCAGTCCTGATCCGTGACGCGCTGCTCGGCAGCCGCATCCGGACGGTGGCCTTCGTGAACAAGCGCGCCATCTCGGCCGGGGCCCTGATCAGCCTCGCGGCCGAGCGGATCATCATGGCCGACGGCGGGACGATCGGGGCAGCGACCCCCGTGGAGCTCGGCGCGCCGGGCGCGCCGGCGCAACCCGTGGCGGAGAAGACCGTGTCCTACATGCGCAAGGAGTTCCGCGCGACCGCCGAGAGCCGGAAGCGGCCGCCCTTGCTCGCCGAGGCCATGGTGGACGCCGATGTGGCGATTCTGGGCGTCATCGCCAAGGGGAAGCTTCTGACCCTCACGACCCAGGAGGCCCTGAAGCACGGCCTCGCGGACGCCCGCGCGGACACCCTCGACGCGGTTCTGGCGTCCCTCGACCTCGCCGGCGCCGAGGTGCGCCGCGCGACGCAGACGTGGGCCGAGACGCTCGTGCGCTTCCTGACCCACCCGGTCGTCAGCTCGCTCCTGATGACGATCGGCATCCTCGGGATCATCGTGGAGATCCGGACGCCCGGCTTCGGGGTGCCCGGCTCGCTCGGCGTCACCAGCCTCGCCCTCTTCTTCTGGGGTCATTGGCTGGTGCGGTTGGCGGGGTGGGAGGAATTGCTACTTGTCGGCGTCGGCCTCATCCTCCTGGTTATTGAGGTCTTCGTCACGCCCGGCTTCGGGGTCACCGGGGTTCTCGGGCTTGCCTCCCTGATCGGTGGCCTGGGACTGAGCCTCGTCGGCGCGGGGGCGACGTGGGCCGTGGTGGTCACCGCTGTCGCGCAGGTGGCGGCGTCGCTCCTGCTGGCCATCGCGGTGTCTCTGGCCTTGTTGCGCGTGCTCCCGCGCCTCCCGTTCGGCCGCCGGCTGGTTCTGGAGACCGAGTTGACGGCAAACGAGGGCTTCGCGTCCGCGCCGGAGACGGATCGCGCCTGGCTCGGCAAGCGCGGGACGGCGGCGTCGATGTTGCGGCCGGCCGGGATTGCCGACATCGAGGGTGAGCGGGTCGATGTCGTCTCCGAAGGAGAGTTCATCGACGCGGGCGAGCAGCTCACCGTCGTCCGGGTGGACGGCAACCGGATCGTCGTGCGCCGCCTTCGCGGAAAGGACTGAGCCATGATCGGCATTGAGACCGGAGCCTTCGGAGTCGTCGCGCTCCTCATTCTGGTCGTGGCGGCGCTCGTCGTCCTTCTCTACCTGATTCCCGTTGGGCTCTGGGTCGCCGCGTTCGCCTCGGGGGCGTATGTCGGCCTCTTCACGCTCGTCGGGATGCGCTTGCGACGCGTGCCCCCCGGCACGATCGTCACCGCCCGCATCAGCGCGGTGAAGGCGGGGCTCGACATCTCCGTCAACGATCTGGAGGCCCACTACCTGGCCGGCGGCAACGTCGTCAACGTCGTGAACGCCATGATCTCGGCGGACAAGGCCAACATCCCGATGCCCTTCAAGCGGGCCGCGGCCATCGATCTGGCCGGGCGGGACGTGTTGGCGGCGGTGAAGATGTCGGTGATCCCCAAGGTGATCGAGACGCCCCGCATCGCGGCCGTGGCGAAGGATGGGATCCAGCTCATCGCCGTCTCGCGGGTGACCGTCCGGACCAACATCGACCGACTGGTGGGAGGCGCCGGAGAGGAGACGGTCATCGCACGGGTTGGCGAGGGCATGGTCAGCACGATTGGCTCGGCCGCATCCCACAAGGACGTGCTCGAGAACCCCGATCACATCTCGAAGCACGTCCTCTCCAAGGGGCTCGACGCCGGGACGGCCTACGAGATCCTGTCGATCGACATCGCGGATGTGGACGTGGGCGAGAACATCGGCGCGAAGCTCCAGATCGACCAGGCCAACGCGGACAAGCAGATCGCGCAGGCGAAGGCGGAAGAGCGGCGCGCGATGGCGGTGGCGGAAGAGCAGGAGAACCGGGCGAAGGTTGTCGCCGCGGAGGCCGAGGTACCGCGGGCCATGGCCGAGGCCTTCCGCCAGGGCAACCTGGGCATCATGGACTACTACCGCATGAAGAACGTCCAGGCGGACACGACCATGCGGGAGGCGATCGCGGCGCCCGGAGAGGCATCGTCGCCACCCCCCCGCGAGAAGAAGTAGCCGGCGGAGGGCACCGATGCGGACGTGGTCGCCGGGACAGCTTCTTCTGTTGGCGGTGTTCCTGCTCGTGCCCCTGCTCACTTTCCTACTCACGCTCTGGCGGCGTCGGCGGAGGGAAAGGACCCGGACGGGCCATTTCGAGCCCGTCGCGCCGCAGACCCCCGCTCAAGAAACCCGACCACGCGCCGTCCAGGCCGCCCAGGTCAACATGAGCGGCGATCGCTCGCGCCGAGAGACTCGCCGGGTTCTCGCCGAGGCTCCGCCGCGCGCCGCGCGCCTCAAGGTCTCGGCGCGCCTGGGTCCACACGACGCGCGGCGCGGCGTCGTCCTGATGGCGATCCTCGGGCCGTGCCGCGCGCTTGAGCCGGGGCAAGCCCCGGACATCGACGCCCGCGATCCCGCGGCACCTTCCTCCCCTGCCCGTGGCCGATAACGGGCCGGGGCGACTACTCGTGGGGCATCCGGGCATCGACGGGCCAAAGCCCGTCCGCGGGCCGATCGTCCAGGCGATCCTGCACGGTGCCCAGGCATTGGGACGTGACTAGGCGCTCCTGAGCCTCAGGCTGGCGATCCGGGCGCCGCCGGCGATCTGCCGCCCCGCGCACAGTCCGTGCTAGTCGGACAGACGGCGCCTGGCCGAGTGTGGATGCCGGCTCCACCCGGTGAGCCCACTGGGTCCCCGTTTGGGGCCCCGAGTCCGGAAGTTCGCGCCAAGACAGGCGAATGCACGGGACTGAAAATCCCGGTGTCCGCACCCACGCAACGCGACGCTTAGAGTTGGGCTCGCCATGCCCGCTTCGCTTCGTGCGTGGGGCCCCCGTACGCGCCGAGGCGAGCGTCGAGCAACGGCCCATCCAGAAGCCGCACCGCCCGCCACAAGAGGTTGACTAAGAGACTATAAACATTGGGGTATTGGCGCGCCTGGAGGGAATCGAACCCCCGACCCACGGCTTAGAAGGCCGTTGCTCTATCCGACTGAGCTACAGGCGCGTGCGCCTTACCGTAGCATGCGGCGCTCCCGGGAACCGCGCGCGGGGCTCAGCCGGGAGGTGAACCGGACGGGCGCGGAAGTGGTCGGGGCGAGCCGATTTGAACGGCCGACCTCCTGCTCCCAAGGCAGGCGCGCTACCATGCTGCGCCACGCCCCGACGGGAAACGATCGTATCATCGGGGGGACCCGGCCGCCGGGCCGATTTCGCGCCACGGCGGCCGGCCGGCGACGCGCCCGCGAAGCGGCCGCGCGGGCTCGGCTAGCGAGTCGCGCCGCCGCGAAGGCGGCAGGGGAGGGGCTGGACCGCAGATGCCGGCACCGGGGGACCGTCAGGGGGGGCCGGCCTCCATGACCGCGGCGGTGACCGGATCCGACGACCTCGCCCCCGCGCTGCACCCCCGCGTACGCCTGCTCCTGGTGCTCTGCCTCCTCATGCTCGTCGTCATGGTCTTCCTGCCTCGCATCGCCCAGGATCCCGCGTACCACGCCTTCGCCGACGGGCGCCCGTTCCTCGGGGTGCCCAACTTCCTCAACGTGGCGTCGAACTTCCCCTTCCTCGTGGTCGGCGTGCTGGGACTCGCGTTCCTGGCGCGGGATCGCCGTTCCGGCCGGAGCGAGGCGTTCGCCACCCCGGACGACCGGCGGCCCTACTGGCCGTTCTTCGTGGGCATCGGCCTCACCGCGTTCGGCTCGGCCTACTACCACTGGCGCCCCAGCAACGCGACGCTCTTCTGGGATCGCCTGCCCATGACGATCGGTTTCATGGCGCTCCTGGCGAGCGTGATCGGCGAGCGCGTCAGCCGCCGCGCCGGCGCGCGGCTGCTCTGGCCCCTGATCGTCGCGGGCGCGGCGAGCGCCCTCTACTGGCACCTCACCGAGCAGCAGGGCGCGGGGGACCTCCGGCCCTACGGGCTCGTCCAGTTCGGCAGCCTGGTGCTGGTTCCGCTGATCCTGGTCCTCTTCCCGGCCCGCTACACGCAGACCAGCCTGCTCGTGACGGCGACCGGCTGGTACGTCCTCGCGAAGGCGTTCGAGTACTTCGACCACGGCTTCCTCGGGCTCGTCGGGGTGAGCGGCCACACGTGGAAGCACCTCGCGTCGGCGGCGGGAGCCTACTGGATCCTCCTGATGCTCGAGCGGCGGCGGCCGCTGGCCCCGCCGGGACGCGCCGCGGGCGGCTAGGCCCGCGCGGGCCCGCCGACGCGCCGAGCGGGCTCGACGCGCGCGGGCGCCCTCACGCCGGCCGCGCGAGCCGGTCCGCCCAGCGGGCCAGGATCGGCCGCGCGGCGGCGACCGCCCGCGCCCGGTGGCTGAGCCCGTCCTTCTCCGCGTCCGACAGCTCGCCGAACGTCCGCCCGAGCGCCGGCACGAGGAAGATGGGGTCGTACCCGAACCCGTGGACCCCGCGCGGCGCCTCGGTGAGGACGCCCTCCACGACTCCCTCGACCAGGGCTTCCTCGCCCCACGGCGCCACCAGCGCGAGGGCGCAGCGGAAGCGGGCCGTCGGCGCCGTGAGCGGCCCGAGCTCCGCGAGGAGCCGCGTCACGCGCTGGGCGTCGGTGAGCCCCGGCCCCCCGTACCGCGCCGAGGCAATGCCCGGCCGGCCGCCGAGCGCGTCCACCTCGAGCCCCGAATCGTCCCCGAGCGCGGCCGCGCCCAGGGCGGCGGCGACGGGGCGGGCCTTCCCGAGGGCGTTCTCCGCGTAGCTCACCTCCCCCTCGGGCGGGAGCGCGACCCCGGGGGTGTCGGCGAGCGACACGATCGTGTAGCCGAGGCCGGCGAGGAGACGGGTGAACTCGCGGACCTTGCCCGCGTTCGCCGTGGCCAGGACCACCCGGGGCGTCACGGGGCCGCTCCGCGCGGGCCCGGACGGTGACAAAAGTTGCGCCCCGGCCGCCCCCCGCCGCCTATCATCGGGCCAGCGTCGGCCCGGACGGCGCAGCGAGCCGCGTCCGCGGACGGAACTGGGCCGCGCGAGGAGGGCTGGAACACATGAGACAGATCGGCTGGATCGTGGTGGTCGTCATCCTCCTGGGCGCGGGCTGCACCAAGCAGGCGACGGGGCCCGCGGGCGCGGGCGCGCCGGCGGCCAGGCCCTTCACGAACGCGGAGCTCGCCGAGGAGCTCCGCCAGCAGGGCGTCACCCGCGGGGCCGGCGTCGGCGTCGACGGCCCCGAGATCACGGAGACCGCGCGCGGCCTCGTCATCACCATGCCGAACACGTTCTTCGCCTTCGACCGGGCCGATCTCGACGCGCCGGCGCAGCAGGTGCTCGATCGGATGGCCAAGGTCCTGAACCAGCCCCGCGCCGCGAGTCGCAAGATCAGGCTCGAGGGCTACACCGACAACGTCGGCGCGGCGGCGTACAACCTCACGCTGTCGAAGAACCGGGCGGACGCGGTCGGCAAGGAGCTCGCCAAGCACGGGATACGGCCCGATCGGATCTCGGCCGAAGGGCTCGGCGAGACGCGGCCCGTCGTGCCGAACCGGAAGCCAGACGGGACGGACGACCCGGCCGGCCGGGCGAAGAACCGGCGGGTCGAGGCGATCATCTCGAACTAGCCCGCGCGCGGCCCCCGCGCCCCCGGGCCACGGCGCGCGGCGCCGTCACGGCAGCGTGAAGACGGCCGTCGTCCGGTCGGCGAGCACTTGCCGCTGGAAGGCGAGGAGGCGCGCCACGCCCTGACGGGCGAGCCCGAGCAAGGCGTCGAGCTGCGCCTGGTCGAAGGCCGTGCGCTCCGCGGTCCCCTGGACCTCCACGAAGCGCTCGGCCCCGGTCATCACGACGTTCATGTCCACCTCGGCGGTCGAGTCCTCGTGGTAGTCGAGATCGACCACCGGGGTGCCCAGGACCATCCCGACGCTGGTCGCGGCGACGAGGTCCCGCAAGGGGTCCGCCAGGAGCCGTCCGCCCTCGCGGAGCCGCTGGATCGCGTCGGCGAGGGCGACGTAGCCGCCCGTGATCGCGGCGGTCCGCGTACCGCCGTCGGCCTGAATCACGTCGCAGTCGACGGTGACCGTGCGCTCGCCGAGCTGCGTGAGCTGCATGACCGCCCGCAGGGAGCGCCCGACGAGCCGCTGGATCTCGTGCGTCCGGCCGCCGGTCCGCCCCGCCTCGCGCCCCGTCCGGGTGGACGTGGCGCGCGGGAGCATGCCGTACTCCGCCGTGACCCAGCCCTGGCCGCTCCCCCGCAGGAACGGCGGCACGCGCTCCTCGACCGACGCCGTGCAGATGACCCGGGTGTCGCCGACCTCCACCAGGACGGCCCCCTCGGCGTGCATGGTGTAGCGGCGCGTGAGCCGGACCGGCCGGAGGTCCCCGGGCGCCCGGCCGTCGTGCCGCGTCATTTGCGCGCCGACCCCGCGACCCGCTGGTCGTAGCCCCGCTTGTAGGCAGCGACCCCGGCCACGAGGGCCCGGGCGATCCGGTCACGGTAACCGTCGTCCCGGAGCCGCTGCTCCTCCTCGGCGTTCGAGATGAACCCGATCTCGACGAGGACGGCCGGCATCGCGGCGCCGCCGAGGACGTAGAAGGGGGCCTGCTTGACGCCCCGGCTCGGGCGCCGGAGGGCGCGGTCGAGATGGTTCTGCAGCGCCTCGGCCACGCGGCTCGACTCCTGCTGGAAGTCCGACTGCGCGAGATCCCACAGGATCGAGCGCACCACCTCGGGGGCGCCGCTCTTCGGCCCCGTGTCCGTGGCGATCAGGCGGTTCTCGTACTCCGCGGCGCGGCGCGCGGCGCCGTCCGTCGCCTCGTTGGAGAGGAAGTAGGTCTCGGTCCCGGTGGCGGAGGCCGCCGGCGAGGCGTTCACGTGGACCGAGAGGAACAGGTCCGCGCGCTCCCGGTTGGCCAAGGTCGTCCGCTCCCGGAGCCCGATGAACTGATCCCGCGCGCGCGTGAGCACGACGCGGACCCCGAGCTCCTCCTGGAGGAGCGCCGCGACGCGACGGGCGATGTCGAGGGCGAGCTCCTTCTCCTGCAGCCCGCTCGGCCCCATGGCGCCGACATCGTGCCCTCCGTGGCCCGGGTCGACGACGATCGTGCGGAGGAGCTCCGGCCCTGGCGCGGGCTCGCCGGGCGGCAGCGCCGCGGGGACGCGCGGCGCCTGGCGGTGGAAGTCGAGGACCACCCGCGGGGGCTCCTCCAGCCGGAAGACCTTGCGCGCGGCGGGCGGGCGCTCGAACGTCACCAGGAGGGCGGCGGCGCCGCGGGCCTCGCCGAGCTCGGCGGTCGCCACGAGCCCGTCCCGCACCGTCTTGCTCCCCGTCCAGCCGCGTGGGCTCACGTCGGGGAACGCGACGGTGAGGCCTCCGTCGGTCTCGACGAGCCGCGGCTCGATCGGCGCGTCCGCCTCGAGGACCAGCCGCGTGTAGGTCGGGTACGAGCGGACCCGGAGCTCGACCCGGGGCGCCGGCCGAGGCGCCGGCCGCGCGGGCATCCGGGGCGGCTCGGGCTCGACGCGCGCGGGCTCGCCGGACTCCGGCGGGGGAGTCGGCGCCACGGGCACGGGGAGACGCGCGGGCGCGTCCAGCCGCGGCGGCGCCACGGCGGGGACGGCCACCGGGCGCGGTGGACTGGAGACGGCGGGACGCGCGACCGGCTTGGCGCTGCTCGGCGTGACGATCCGGGGCGCGCCGACCTCGCCGGGCGTCACCCGGACCCCGGTGCCGAGGAGACCGGGGAGCGCCCGCACCAGGAGATCGCCGGGGACGCGCCAGGTGCCCCGGCGCACGCGCACCGGCGCCGCCAGCGCGATCGGCCGTCCGCCCACGGTGACGCGGCGGGCGTCCCGGGTGAGCTGCATCACGCCGTGGCGCGTGACCAGGCTGATGCGGTCCCCGGCCGGGCCGGGGCGCGTGCGGGCGTTCGCGAGGCGGGCGACGTCCGCCAGGAGGAAGTAGGTCGTGCTCCCCTGAGGCTCGCCGACGAGCCGGCCCAGGCGCTGACCGGAGACGGTGCTGAGGTCGACGGCGACGGGCCCGGCGACCGCGCTCGCCGGGAGGGCCAGCGAGAGCCCCAGTACCCAGAGCGGGGCGAGCCACCTGCGCATAGGAAGGTTCTCATCTTAGCGCCGGGGGGAGGGGGCGCCGAAGTTTTCCCGCTCGGCGGCGCCACAGGCCGCCAGAGGCCGAAAGCCGTCGGCCACAGCCCAGCGAAGGGTGACAGGCCGGCCCCTCGGCGGTGTTCACGCAGCGCGCGGGGGCGTCTATGCCTCCCTACCTCCGGTCCCGGGCGAGCATGACCCATTGACGAGTCTTGTCATCGAAGCGCCACACGTCGCCTCTCTCATCCAGCGCGTAGAGCAAAACCTCGCCACCGTGAACCGACGTGGTGATCTGAACGAACTTCGGATCGCTCATCTTCCTGTCGGTCATCTTCGCCGCTCCCCCCATTGCGATGTCATTGCGGACCCCGCTCTCGATCGTGGCCACGCAGGCTGGAGCCTTCCTCGCGAGGTCCCGCGGGCTGAGGCCCTGCTTCCAGCTCGGCGTGCTTGATCGGCAGGACTACCATGGACGAGGCCTCCGTCGGTGCGACCTGCTGGATGACCGCCGGATCAATGCACCAAGGGCCTCGGAGATTCGCTCCGAGGCCCCTTGTCTGGCGCGGGGTTGGGTCCCCGCGAGAATGGTGGAGGCGGTGGGAATTGAACCCACGTCCGAAGACCGTCAGCCCGAGGCCGCTACACCCATAGTCCGCGATTTGATTCTCGTCCGACCTACGCTCCCACGGACCGGATCGTCGTCGGACCAGCCTGTTCTTTCTCACGCCGTGCTGCCCAGGCACGCTCACGGCGCCAGCCGGCAGAATTATGACATCCGGCCCCCTCCCCTGCTGGCGCGAGAAGGGCGGACGTCGCCGCTAGTTAGGCGGCGAGTGCTAGCTCTTTGTCGGCAGCTATAGCCGACCCACCATTTGACGAGGGGATGGGTGCCCTCGAGGTGCTGCCTCGGACGTCGTGATCCCCGTCGAAACCGGTCGCCCCCGTGCCCTCCTTGTTCAGCGAGTCCGCTCGCGCATGGCCCGCTCGACCTCGCGGCGCTCCTCGCGGTCACGGATCGCCTGACGCTTGTCCAGCGTCTTCCGGCCGCGTGCCAGGCCGATCTCGACCTTCACGCGCCCGTGCTTGAAGTATAGGCGCAAGGGGACGATGGTCAACCCTTTCTCCATGACGCGGCCGAGGAGCCGGTTCAATTCGCCCCGATGCAGCAAGAGCTTGCGCGGACGGAGCGGCTCGTGGTTCGCCCGGTTCCCCTGGGCGTACGGGCTGATGTGGCACCCGAGGAGCCAGGCCTCCTCGCCCTCGATCCTGGCGTAGGCCTCCTTCAGGTCCGCGCGCCCGTCCCGGAGGGACTTGACCTCCGTCCCCTGGAGGACGAGGCCGGCCTCGTGGGTCTCGAGGATCTCGAAGTTGTGGTGGGCCCGGCGGTTGGACGCGATGAGCTTCTCGCCCGGCCCTGGCTTGCTCACGTTCGGGGTTCCTCGGCTTGACGGGTTCTGGACCGGATGGTAGCGTTAGCGCCTGCTCGGCGCCGAAGTGGCGGAATTGGCAGACGCGCTAGATTCAGGGTCTAGTGCCCGCAAGGGTGTGGGGGTTCGAGTCCCCCCTTCGGCACCACCGGATTCTCGCACGGGCAGCCCGCCTTAGCCACAGCCGCTTGCTCACCGCCGCGTGGACGACGCGCGCTTCGAACACGAGCGCCATCCCGTGGTGCCTGCACACACGGTCGGCAAGGCGATCGCCCACCCGGGGGGGCCGGGCGGACTGCCTCGGCCCGGGCCGCGGTGCGCAGGACCTCGCGCAGGAAGCCATGCCCATCGAGGCCCACTCTCACGGGGTCGTCGTGGTGCGGCTGATCGGCCGCGACCTCGCGCCAAGTCGGTAGGAGACACCGAGATGCCTTCCGTTCGGGAGGCGGTGCATCGCCTGCGACGAGCGCTCCGCCAGGCTCGGTGGCCAGTGCTTCGGAAGACCTGGAGGGACCGCGGCTACGGGGAGTACGCGGTGATCAGCCGGGATCCGCCCATCATTCGGCTCGTCCATGGCTGGGACTTTCGCCCACTGTACGCGCTGCTTCGCGGTCGACCTGCGTGGTTTCTCGTCAAGGTCCCGGGCGGCCTCGCCGATGCAGACCGCGTGCGGGCGCTCCGAGACGAGACGCAGGCCCATCGCCGCCGCCGCCCGGGCCACCGGTTCGTCGTCCTCGGGAACACTCCCGACGAAGTGGTGCGGCTCCAGGCGGTGGGGCTCGACGCAGTGTTCGTCAACAGCAACGCCTTCGTCGACGAGCGGCTCTTCAACATCGATCGGACCGCTCCGAAGCTCTACGACGCGATCCATGACGCCCAACTGGGCGCCGTCAAGCGGCATGAGCTCACGGTCGAGATTCGCTCGCTGGCCATCATCACGTATCTCTACTACCCGGGCCTTCGTGAGGCGTACCCGCTCGCCATGGTCGAGCGCCTCCGGCACGCGACCTGGCTCAACCCGCCGTACGCACCGTCCTACCGGCGGCTCACGCCGACGGAGGTCTGCCACCATCTGAACCGGAGCCGGGTGGGGCTGAGCCTCTCCGCCGTCGAGGGCGCGATGTTCGCAAGCATCCAGTACCTCTTGTGCGGACTCCCCGTCGTGACCACGCCGAGCCAGGGTGGCCGGGACGTCTTCTTCGACGAGGGCTACGTCGCGACGGTCGCTCCGGACGCGACTGCTGTCCGTCGCGGTGTGGAGGAGATGATCGAGCGCGCTCCGGATCCCGCGCTCATCCGGGCCCGCACCCTCGAGCGGATGCAGGAGCACCGGGCGCACTTCATCGGGCTGGTCGATCGGATCTACGCCGAGTCCGGCGTGAGCCGAAGCTTTCGGGACGAGTGGCCGGCTGTCTTCTTCCACAAGCTGCAACGGCGAGGCCGCCTCGCCGGGGTGCGCGGCGAACTCATGCGCTCCCACGACGCCGGGCCGTCGTCCGGACGCACCAACCGCCGGGGACCCGATCGGGATCCCTGATCCCCGCGAGCCCCAGGGCCTCACGCGGGCCGGCCGCGGACCCGTCCGGCGGATACCCGCCATCCGCCACCGGCGCTCACGCTGGCCGCCGGGGCGACTGGCCGGATCGTCGCCCCGGTCGGGGCGAGATTGAGGGGGCCCGATGGACCTTGACGGTCGCCGGCGCCGGTGCTTACCTACTCGCGGCGTGATGACGGAAACACTCGCCGGTGAGAGTGTGATCGACTCCGCGCGGCGCTGGGCCGGTTTCGCCTACCAGGCCCTGGGCGACCAGGACGCTGCGCCTCCCGACACGCCACTCCCGGCCCCGCTCCTCTCACGCCTCGGCGTGGGCCCGCTCCTCTACCGGGCCCTGTCCAGCCGGGAGGATGACCGCGCCCGGCCGTTCCTGGTCGAGTTCCGCCACGCGACCACCGCCAATCTCCTCCGCATGGCGCATGCCCGGCGCCTGCGCGACCGCCTCGAGGCGGAGGGCGTCCGGGCCGTGCTGCTGAAGGGAGCCGCCACCCTCGTACGCTTCGGGGACGATCCGGGTCTCCGCCCGATGGCGGACGTGGACCTGCTCGTGGCCCGTGCGGACGTCCCCCTCGCGTCGCGCCTCCTGCGCGCCGCCGGCCTCACACCGCGCGATCGATACCCGCACACGACGCGTCGCAAGCACTCGGTGTCGTTCGCCGGGGCGGCCGGCCCGTTCGATCTGGATGTCGACCTCCATCACGGCCTCGTGCCGTGGCCCCTCGCCACGGCCTTGCCCCGTCTGATTCTCAGCCACCACGACGAGCTTGACGGCTGGCGGGTCCCCACCCCCGGGGATGCCATCTGCGCGACGGCAGTGCACCGGGCGTACGACGGGTTCAAGGGTGGATGTCTCGATCTTGTGGACCTTCTGCGCCTGTCGAGTCTGCTCGACGGAGACGGATGGGCCGGTCTGGTCGAGACGAGCGCGCGAACCGGAGTCGTGGGCGCGGTCTACGCGAGCCTCCGCCAGGCCGAATGGTGGCTGGCCGGGAGCTCGTCGAAGACGGTCGATGGCCTCGCGACACTCGGCCGGTGCCTCGGCTCCGCGCGCCGGGCCTTCCTCGACCGGCTCGTTCCCGGAGACTTGCCGGTCCGCCGCCGACCCCTCCTGACGGGGCCCCTCGGGCGGAACCTCGTGGTGGTGCCATGCGCCACCCGGGGCCTGCGTGGACTCGTGGCTGCGGCTCGGATCGCGCCGTTCCGGCTCACGGACGAGTGGCAGCGCCAGTGGCCTGCCGCGGGCGGCCGGGGGCGCGGGATCGGCCAGGTCCTGGCCCGGCTGCTCTACGGCGCACCGCCCCCGGCGCCGCCGGACGCCCGGAGGCCGGCATGAATTACTGGATCGACCCGACCCGCGTCCAGTGGCGCGTGGTGGACGGCGAAGCGGTGGTCGTGGACGTGGCCAGCACCTACTACTACGGGCTCAACCGGACCGGGACCGTCGTCTGGCGCCTCCTGACGGAGCGCGCCATGAGCCGCGAGGACCTCGTCGCCTGCCTCGCCTCCGAATATGGCCGGCCGCCGGCCGAGGTCGACGCCGACGTGGGCGCCCTGCTCGAGGACTTGGTCCGGGAGCGTCTGGTCGAGGAGCGCTGACGACATGGCGAAAAGGACACCGAAGCCAACGCGATCGACGCCGGGGAAGCCGCCGCGGCCGGTCTACGAGCCGCCGCGCCTCACGAAGTTCGAGCGGCTCGAGAAGCTCATCCTGAGCGGCGAGTAGGCCGCGGGACGGCCCGGGTGGACGGCACGACAGCCCGCCTGGTGGCGCAAGAGCTCCAGTTGACGGAGTCTGGCCCCCGGGGGCGGGTCGCGTTTCACGGCACGAGCATGCACCCGCTCCTCCGCGAGGCGGACGAGGTGCTCGTGGCGCCGGTCGGGTGGACGGACATTCGGCCGGGCGATGTCGTGACGTTTCGGCTCGACGATCGCTTCCCGACATACCGCGTGGTGCGGCGTGACTCCAGGCGGCTCGTGCTCCGCGGCGACAACTGGCCGGGCCGGGAGTTCCACGTCTGGCCGGAGGACGTCCTCGGCCGCGCGATCGCGCGGCAGCGCGACGGGGTGTGGCTGTCCCACGACGAGCCGGCGTGGCGCGGGCTCCGCTTCCTCGCCCTCGCCCGCTACCGGGCCGGCCTCGTCCGGCAGCGGCTCCGGGCCTGGGCGCGGGCCCCCTACGCTGCGCTCCGCGGGCTGGCGGGCAGCTCCCAGCCATGGGTCCGGGTCGACGTGGACGAGGTCGACTCGGGTGGCGTCCTCGCGGCGGTCCGCGAGGCGCGCGTGGCCGCGCCGACCGCGTGGCTCGACGTTCGCCTGCGATCCGGCGCCCTCACGCCGGCGGTCGCCGCCGAGCTGATCGGCCTCCGGGTGGCGCGAGTCGTCGTGACGGCCGCTCCCGCGGATGCGGGCCTCCGGGCTCTCGAGGGGGCCGCGACGATGACCGCGCTCCGGCGCGAGCGCGGGGCTCGCGCGCCGGTGGTACGGATCGAGCTCCCGCTCGACCTCTCCTCCTATGACGCGCTCGTCCCGGTCGTGCGGGCGGCGGCCGCGGCCGGGGCCGACGAGCTCGCCCTGAGCGGCCTCGGGTTCGACGAGGTCGTCGCCAGCGACGACGGCGCCCGGCTGAAGCGGGCCGTGAAGCTTGCCGAGGCGTTTCAGATCGGCCTCGGTCGCCCGACGTCCGCCCGGGCCGACGAGCCTCGCTCGGGACTCGACCGGGTCGCCGAGATCCTTTCCTGACGCTCGCACGGTCCGCTGTGCGGCGAGAGCGCTTCCTCTCCATCGGGAGCCTGACCCTGGGTGTCCGCGCGCGCCCGGTCAGCTTCGGGGACCTCCTCGCGGGGTTCTTCAAGCAGACGCTCCGCCCCCGTCCGGTGCGAGGCCGTGGCCTCGACGCCACCCTCGTGATCACGCGTGTCCGCGGTCGCCGGCTCGCGCGGGTGCGGGCCGGGATTCCAGAGGACGGACTCGTGGTCTCGCGTCGTGCGGACGGCAGCTTCCGGCTCGCCACCGAGGTGCTGGATGCCGTGTGGGATCCGTCCCATCGGCCCGGCGCCTGGCGCATCGTGGTCCGAGATGGCGCCCACCCCGCGGAGGCGCAGCGCATGCATCTGTCGATCGCCACGCACCGCTGCCTCCTGGCGACGGGGCGAGTTCACGTGCACGCCGCCGCGGTCCTTCTGGGCGGGCGCGTCTCGCTATTCGTCGGTGATCGAGGCGCGGGCAAGTCCACCATCAGCCTCTGGCTGGCGTCTCGCGGTGGTAAGATCCTCTCCGACGACCACGTCGTCCTGCGTCGATCCGGCCGGCGGTTCTGGGTCAGCGGGTGCGAGGAGACCTCGCGCGTGACGCCGAAGACGGAGGCGTTCGTCTTCTCGCGGCCGCTGGCGATCGAGGCCCAGGACTTCTCGGGGTCGTGGAAGAAGGAGTTCCGCGTCGCGGACTTCTTCCCGAGCGTTCCCTTCCGCGACTACCCGGTCCATCGGATGTTCTTCTCCCGGGTCGGCGCGCAATTCAGGGTGACGCCGATATCCCCCCAGCAAGCCACGCTCGAGCTCATCGAGAAGACCCGTCGAGCGTTCCGGTTCGCGGACGCGATGGACTATCGCGAGTTCCTCGACTACTGGACGACGCTCGCCGAGACGGTCCCGGCCTTCGAGCTGGAGCTGAGCCCCGACCTGCGTGAGCTGGACCGGCTGGTCCGGTTCCTCCGGACGTGAGCCTCCCGACGCTCCTCTACCATGGCGCCTTCGAGCGCCTGTCCAGTTTCACGCTCGTGAACCGGCAGCTCGCCGCGGGCCTTCGCCGGAAAGGATGGGCCGTGAGCGTGATGCCGACCGACCGACCGGCGCCGGCCACCCGCCGGCTCCCCCGGCCGGACCTCTACTTCTTCAACGGCCACCCGTACGACCTGATCGACGCGCCGGGCCGCGTCAACGTGTTCAACCTGCCGTACGACTATTCCCGATTCGTCCCGGGCGATCGTCTCCTCGCGCCCACCCTGAACGCGCGCTTCGACCGGCTCGTCGTCCCGAGCCGGTTCACGAAGGCCAGCTGCGAGCGCAGCGGGGTGCGGATCCCCATCGACGTCTGTCCGCACGGCGTCGAGCCCCGTGAGATCCACCCGGCAGCGCCCCCGATCGCCTGGCCCTCGCGCCGGCGGTTCCGATTCCTCTACTTGGGGGGAGCGTACGAGCGGAAGGGAACGGATCTGCTCCTCCGAGCCTACCTGCGGGAGTTCTCGGCGCGCGACGACGTGTGCCTCCTCATCAAGGCCTTCTCGTATGCCCACCTCCAACCCTGGCTGAAGGCGCGGATGACCGCGCTCGGGGTCGGCCGCCCGGGCGCTCCAGAGATCGTGTACGAGTACGGCAACACGCCGTCGGTCGCCGGCTACTACACCGCCGCTCACGTGGGCGTCTTCCCCTTCCGGGGCGAGGGGTTCGGCATCTCCATCCTGGAGTGCCTGGCGAGCGGGCGACCCGCCATCGTCACCCGGGGGTGCGGCCCTCTCGACTTCTGCCGGGAGCCCTTCGTCCGCTTCCTCGACGCGCGACCTGCCCGGCGCGCCGGGCGTGAGGAGCTCGAGCCGGACCTGGCATCGCTGCGGAGACTTCTGCGCGACGCCTACCGCCGAGGCCCCATCGCGCCCGCGGAGCAGCTGGGGATCCATGTCAGCGTCGCCGCCTTCACGTGGGCGAACGCTGTGGAGCGCCTCGACACCGTGCTGCGTGACGCCTGGGCCCGGCGGGGCCGCCGGGGCGCCGGCCGCCGGCCCACGCCGCGTCCGCGGGGCGCGGCGAGCCGCTCGTCGCGCCGCGTGGCCTACGCCTTCCGGGAAACCGGGCAGACGAGCTGGCGGAAGGTGAGCCTGCGGATCCGGACGGCGCTTCGCCGGCGCTTTCCCCGTTTCGTTGCCCTGGCACTCCCGGGGCCGGCCGATCCCGGGAGCGCCGACGTGGTCGTGGGCCAGTCCGGCTTCTGCCTCGAGGCCTTTCACGCGGCGCGGGACCGGAATCCCGACAGTCGTCTGATCCTGCACACCGGGAGCGCGCCGCTCGAGGTCAGCCTCCGCCTCACCAACGCGGAGCGCGCCCGGTGCGGGGTGGCCCCGCTGGCGGCCCCGCCCATCCAGCTCTGGCGCCACCGCCACGAGTCGGACCTGGCCGACACGATCGTGGTGGAGAGCAGCGTGTCCCGGAACTTCTTTGTACGGGCGGGTTACCCGGCGGGCAAGCTTCGCGTCTTGCCCCCCGGGATCGACGTCCCGGCTCGTCGGCCGCCCCGCCGGGGCCGCCGCGAGCGGCTCCGGTTCCTCTTCGTCGGCACCGAGCCCTTCCGGAAGGGCGTGCGGCTTCTGTTCCAGGCCTGGGCGCGGGCGCGTCCGCGCCACGCCGAGCTGATCTGCCGCGCCAATCCGGAGATCCTGACGTCCCGCCCGCTCCTGCGCGTCATGGTCGCTCGGCCGGACATCGTGGTGACGCCGGCGTTCTTGCGACACCGGGAGTTCCTGGCGCTCTACGAGCAGGTCGACTGCCTCGTGCTGCCATCCCTGGAGGACGGGTTTGCCTTTGCGGTGTCCGAGGGCATGGGCCGGGGCATTCCGGCCATCGTGTCCACCGCCACGGGGGTCCGCGACCTCATCGTCCACGGCGAGAACGGCTACGTCGTCGAGAGCGGCTCGGTCAGCGACCTGGCCGGGGTGCTCGCCCGGGTATCGGACGAGCGCGACCGCCTCCCGGCGCTGGGCGAGGCCGCCCTCGAGACGGCGCGCCGGTATCCCTGGCGCCGCTTCGAGGCGGGACTCGCCGAGTGCGTGGCCGGCCGATGATCCCGGTGCCGGTCGCGCTTCGGGGGCGACGATTCCTGGTGCTCGCCCCGAGCTTCCAGCCGTGGGACCTCGGGACCTACCTCCTCCGCCTGCTCCGCGCCGCCCGCCTCCCCGGCACCCACTTCCCGTACCGCGCCTATCCGACCCGGGCCGCGGCCGGGCAGGCCCTCTTGGACGCGGCGCGGGCGGAACGCCCCGACGTCGTCATCGGGCTGGGTCTGGACGGCGTCGAGCCCGCGACCCTGGGCGAGCTTCGACGACAAGGGGCACGCCTGGTCCACTGGTACGTCGACTGCTACCGGCCGCGCGTGCCGGCGTGGCTCCCGCCCCGGCTCGAGGAAGTGGACCTGTTTCTGACGAGCGCCAAGGGCATGGTGCCCGCGTATCGAGCGGCCACGACGGCGCCGGTCGAGTGGCTCCAGGAAGGCGTCTACCTGCCGGTGTACCCGGCCGTGACCGTGTCTCCGGCCGGCCGCCGCCTGTACGGATCGGACGTGGCCTTCGTCGGTAGCGTTCTTCACCCACCGATCCAGGACCGGCGCCTGGCCGGCCGCCGCCGCCGGCTCCTGGCCCGGCTGAGCCGGCACCATCGAGTGACGGTGTGGGGTCCGCAGCGGCGCCCCGGCGGCCCGCGGGCGCTCGGCATCCCGCGCTGCCGCGTGATCCGGTGGCCCGCGTACCACGAGGAGCTCGTCAGAATCTGCCGGGCCGCCGGTGTCGTGCTCGGGATCAATACCGTCAACTCGGTCGAGCTCTACTTCTCGAACCGGACGTACCACACCCTGGCCGCCGGGGGATTCCATCTCACCCACTATGTCCCAGGCCTCGAGACGCTCTTCGAGAACCACGAGCACCTGGTGTGGTTCGAATCCGACGACGAGTGCCTGGACCTCTGCCGCCACTACCTCGCCCGTCCCGCGGCCCGACGCCGGATCGCCGTCGCAGGGCGGACGTGGGTCCGGCGGCGGTTCGGGATGGCCCGGCAGTTCGCCAGGCTGCTCGAGCTCACCGCGCGGCATGCCGCGCCGGCGCGTTCCCGCGTCGCGGGGGATCGGCGGGGCGCATGAGCGGACGACGCCCCTCCGGTCGCCGGGGGGCCACCCACCGGCCCGGCCCGCCCGCCGAACGCTACCGGATCGCGCCGGGGATCGCCCACCGGGAGGTGGCGAGGCAGACGCTCCTGCTCGGTCCGGGTCCGGGGACGCTCTTCACCCTGAACGACGCGGGCCAGCTCGTGTGGCGGCGTCTGCAGCGGCGCCGGACGGTCAGCGAGATCGCGAGGGCCATGGCGCGGGAGTTCGGCGTCCCGCCGGCGCGCGCGGCCCGGGACGTCCGCGCCTTCCTCGCGGCGCTGGAGGCGCGGGGCTTCGTGGTCCGTGCGTAGGCGGATCGTCGTCCTCGGCGTCGTCAGCCACCCGTTCCCCGTCCTCGGTGGCGCCCACCTCAGCCACCTGACGCTGCTCCGCCGGCTCCGCGACGAGTTCGGCCATGCCGTGCACTCGCTGGGGAGCGCGCCGTATCGAGCCGCCTCCACCGTGCGGGGCCTGCCGGTCCGGTCGTACCGGGATACGGAGGAGCTGCGGCAGCTGATCCTGGCGCTGCGGCCGGACGTCATGCTGTCGGCGCTGGACGCCTCCTTGGCTTGCGCGCGGGTGGCCCGTCGCTACGGCGTCCCCCACCTGGTCTCGGCCCATAGCTTCGAGCAGTGCCCGCCGACTCCGGTCGAACGGCGCCGCTGGGGGCTCCCCGAGGACGCGGCGTACCCGAGCCACGCCGCGGGGCGGGAGGTCGTTCGGGGCGCGGATCTCGTCCTGGCGAACTCCCGTTTCCTACGCGATCGCCTGAGATCCCGACACGGGGTCCGGCCGCAGGTCCTCTATCCGGAGTTTCTCCCGGACGACTTCCTGCTCTCCGAGCGACCGATGCCGGGGCCGTTCATCGCCTCCGTGTGCGGGCGCCCGTTCAAGGGCGCGTCCATCTTCCTCGAGCTGGCGCGCCGCTTCCCGTGCGAGCGCTTCCTGCTCGTCGGCCCGGTGGCGCCCGCGCTCCGGCCCCGCGTCGAGGCCACCCCGAACGTCACGGTGCTCCCGTTCGGTCCTCCGCGACGGTTCCTCCGGCTGAGCCGCATCGTCCTCGTCCCGTCGCTCTGGCCGGAGCCGTTCGGCCGGGTCGCGGTCGAGGCGATGGCCAACGGCATCCCGGTCCTCGCCAGCGCGACCGGAGGACTGCGCGAGATCGTCGGCGGCTCCCGCCTGGCGGTCCGGGAGTTCCGTCAGCCCGACGTTTGGGAGTCCCGGCTGGCGGCCCTGCTCGGCTCCCCCGATGCCTGCGCGGCCAATGCGCGCGAGGGCCGCCGCCGGGCCGCCCGATTCCTCCGCGGCGTCTCCACGCAGCGGCTCGACCGGCTGATTCGCGAGCTCGTGCGCGAGCGGCGGCGGCCCAACTTTGGCGGCCCGCGCGTCGTTGCGCTCCGGGGGCCCGCGAAGCTTCCGACCGCCTTCTCGATGGTCAACCGCCAGTGGCTCGCCGGGCTCCCCGGCGAGCGTCGTTTCGCCGTCGCCTCCCAGGATTCGGACACGCCGGCGGCGCCGCTGGCCGACGTCACGATCGACCACGACGTCCTGAGGGACTTCAAGACCCTCCAATGCCCCGAGACGGGCCGGCTGGTGGCGGTGCGGTTCTGGGACTTCGGGCCCTACCCGCCGGCGTGGACTCGGCTCATCGTCGAGCGATGCGACCGGCTCTGGGTCCACAGCCGCTGGATCGCGCGTCAGGCCATCGAGTCCGGCGTGCCACGCTCGCGGGTGGCCGTGGTCCCGCACGGGATCGATCCCGCCGTCTTCCGGCCCGACGGGCGCCGCCTGTCGCTCCGCACCACGAAGCCCTTCCGCTTCCTCTTCGTCGGCGCCCCGGTGCTCCGCAAGGGCATTGACGTGCTCCTCGCCGCCTTCCGCCTCGCGTTCACGCGCGCCGATCCGGTGTGCCTGGTCATCAAGTCGAATCCAACGGATCCCGCCTACCCGCACGTGGAGCACGCGGCCCAGGTACAGGCCATGGCCGCGGACCCGACCGGCCCTGAGGTCGTCCTGGTGGACCGGTTCCTGACGCCCGCGGACCTGGCGGCCCTCTACCGGGCGTGCGACGTCGGCGTGTTCCCGTACCGGGCCGAGGGCTTCTGCATGCCGATCCTCGAGGCCATGGCCTGCGGCGTCCCGTCGATCGCGCCCCGCTTCGGCGCGTGCCTGGACTTCTGCTCCGGCCGAACGTCGTACCTCATGCCCGTGCGGCGCGTGCGGGCGCCCCTCGAGCGTACCGTCGCGATCAACTCGCGTGGGGTCCGGGAAGAGGTCGCGACGGTCGACTTCTGCGAGGTGGAGATACCCACCTTGGTCGCCCACCTCCGCCAGGCGGCCACGAGCCCGCCCGGGGAGAGGCAGGCGCGGGGCCGGCGCGGCGCTCGGCTTGCCCGCGCGAGGTTCACGTGGGCAGATACGGTGCGTGCGGTCGTCCGCGAGCTGGACAGGCTCGACGAGAACAGCGTGCCGGTTCACCTGCGGCGCCGGCGCGCGGAGCTCGAGCGGCGGCGGCGCGGCCTGGCCGCGGCGTGGGCGATGTTTCAGGGGCGCTGAGGCTCAGCGCCAGGCGTGGAACACCTGCATCGTCGGCTCGATGCGACGGAGCCGCCGGAGCCACTGGCGGGGACTGAGGTACTGGCGTCCCACGAGCCGCCGTGGCACCGCCGCCTGCCGCGCCACCCGCTCGACGCGACGGAAGCCCACCCAGCGCAGCATCGCCTCGACCGCGTCGGGGTTCGGCCCCCAGAAGCTCGTGGGGTCCAGTTCCCCCCTGGGGTAGAAGCGCATCGCCGGGTACGCGCAGTCGAGCAGGTCGACGTGGGTTTCCAGGATCAGGCGGTCGCCGGTCACGCTGAACACGCTCTGCAGGGCGCGGAGGGGGTCGGTCAGATGATAGAGCACCCCGAGAAAGAGCACCAAGTCGAAGACGCCGACGGTCTCGGGTGACAGATCGACGACCTCGATCTCCCGCTCCTCGACCCGCGAGCCGCGGACCTGTCGCGCCAAGTCGAATCCGGCCTTGGTCCCCCAGCCCGGCCCGTTCCAGCAGAACGAATCCACCGCCAGGACGCGCCGCGCGCCCCGCCGCTCCGCCTCGAAGGAGAACAGGCCGTCCCACGCGCCGATGTCGAGGACACTCAGCCCCGTCAGGTCCTCGGGCAGACCGATGTACTGGAGCTTGTTGGGCAGGTTCGTCCGGCCGGGCGTGACGATCCCATGGCCGAGGTCGATCGAGTGCCACCACCGGACCTTCGCGACCTCCGCCCGCAGCTGATCCGGGGTCACGGCGTCAGCGGGCCACGGCTGATAGGAGCGCCCCGAGACCGCGCGAGACCTCCATCAGCGCGCGCGCGCCGTGGTACGGATCCTTCCACTCGTGACCCTTCACGAGGCTCAGGGGGCGACCGTCCCGCCACGCGGTCACCTCGAACCAGTCGCCGCCCTCGTGGTCGATCTGGTGGGCCCATACCCAGTCGAACTGCCGGCCGAACGCGGCGAGGTATCGGGGCTCGCGGGTCCACCGGTAGGCGACGAGGGTGGCCACGAGCAGCTCCGCCTGGTCCCACCAGCGCTTGTCCCGCCACGCGGAGGGTAGGTACCAGGCCAGCCTGGCGCTGCCCACCGGGGGTCCCCCGATGGGCACCCCTCCCCGCCGACGGTCGAAGCCATAGGTGAGGGCGTGGTCCACGAGCCCGAGCGCGCACTCGTGGACGTGCTCCGGGGGATCCCCGAGCACCTCGACGGCGCGCCCGGCGAGCCAGGCGAGCTCGGCCTCGTGACCGTAGTTGACGGCGACAACCCAGCGCCAGCGGCTGAGTCGATGCCATTCACGGTCGAAGCTGTCGTCGATCGTGCAGTGGCGGCGAGCGTCCACGCCCCGGGTGAGGACCAGGTCCAGGACGGAGCGGAGTCGCGCGGCGTGGCGCGGGTCCCGGGTGGCCTCGAGGAGCGTCGTGAATGCCTCCATGAGGTGGAGGTGCACGTTCAAGGACTTCGCGTTCCCCCCGGCCGGGAGGGGCGTCCAGCCGGCATCGAACCGCTCGCGGAAGCCCAGGTCGCCATCGCCGGCCCGATCGACGAGGACGTCCAGTGCCCGCACCGCCCAGTCGCGCGCCCACTGGCTGTTCGCCGCGAGCCCGTACTCCGAGAGGGCGTATATGGCGAAGGCCTGACCGTAGGTGCGCTTGGCCGTGACGAGGGGCCGCCCGTCTCGTCGGACCGCCCAGACGAAGCCGCCCGAGTCCGGGTCCCACATGCGGTCGACGAGGAACCGGGCACCCTGGCCGGCCAGTTCGAGGTAGCCCTTGTCGACGAGCCCGTGCCGGTGGGCGGCGGAGAGGGTCCAGATCAGGCGTGTCTGGGGCACGAGGTACTTGTCGGTTGGACCGAGGTGCCGGCCGATCCGGTCCAGGTGAGTGATGAAGCCGCCTTCGACCTCGTCCCACGCGTGGGAGGCCCAGAACGGCAGGATGTTCTCGGCCAGCGCGGCGTCGGCCTGACGACGGATCCCGGCGAGTCGCGTGACGTCGGGCACGGCCTCGTCCCGGGCGGCCCCGCGGCCGGCGGTCGCGCGCCACGCCCGGCTGACCGTCCCGTGAGCCTCCTCGGCCGCGCGCCGAGCCAGCACGACCGCGGCCCTCGGGAGCCGACTCGCGCGACTCACCCCCGGAGCACTCGCCTGGCCGCGGGCGGAGACGACGTCACCGCACCCGGGACCGAGGCGGGCACTCCTCCACGAACGCCCGGGCACCTTCCCGCGCGTCTTCCGTGAGAAAGCACGTGACGGAACCTAGGCGATCCCAGCCACGTTCCTCGCTCCCGCTCCCCGGGGCCCCCCCTCAGTCGAGGCGCCGCACCGGGTTCCGCAGGGTGCCGATGCCGTCGATCGTGATGCTCACGACGTCGCCCGGCGCGAGCGCCCGGTCGTCCGGCACCAGGATGCCGGTGCCCGTCGAGAGGACGGTGCCCGCCGGGATCGGGTTGTAGCGCCCGAGCCAGTCCACCAGCTCCTCGCACCGCCGCTTCAGGTCGCCGGTCGAGGTCTGCCCCTCGAAGAGCGCGCGGCCGCCCCGCTCGATCACGCACCGGATGGTGAGCGCGTGGGCGTCGGGGACCGAGGCCGGCGTGGCGATCACCGGGCCGAACGCGAAGCTCCCCTGGAAGATCTTCGACTGCGGAAGGAAGAGCGGGTTCTCCCGCTCGATGTCCCACGCCGAGAGGTCGTTCCCGACCGTGTAGCCGACGATCGCGCCGCCGGCCCCGATGACGACGGCCAGCTCGGCTTCCACCGCCGTCAGCTTCGAGTCGCCGCGGAGCCCGACCGCGGCGTGGCACCCCACCGAGCGCGCCGCCGAGCCCTTGTAGAAGAGCTCCGGGCGCTCGGCCTCGTAGACGTAGTCGTAGATGCCCTTGCCCCGGTGCGCCTGGCCCGTGTCGTGCTCCGAGTAGTACTCGCGGCTCCGGCGGTACGTGATGCCCGCCCCCCACACCTCCGGCGGGTCGATCGGGGTCAAGAGGCCCGCGCCCTTGCCCTTCGGGGCCCGGTCCAGCGCGGCCCAGGCGTGACGCGGCCGGCGGGGGGCGCGGGCGAGCCGCCGGGCGAGCCGCTCGATCCCGGCGGGGGTGCGGCCGACCGTGACGAGGTCCAGGACGGACGCCACGCCGGCGCGGGGCGCGGTGATGTCGATGACCGTGTCGCCCTCGACGACGCCCACGCGACGGCCGCCGCCGGCGATCTGGAACTGGCAGAGCTTCATGCGAGTCTCCTCGGAGGTCGTGAGGGGGAGCTGGAGGCGGGCGGGCCGCCCGCGGCGCCTTCCGGCGTCACGCGAGACGGAACCGGCGCCGGAAGACCTCGTCCCGGGTCTTCTGGTAGAGGATCTCCCACTCCACGCTGCCTTCCGGCGCGGGGCGGGCGTAGCTCGAGAGGATCTTCCGGACCTCGGCGTCGATCGACTCCTCCACGCGCGTCTCGTCCGACAGCGTGCGGAGGATCTCGGTCCGGACGTCGTCGGGGGTCTTGAGGGCCACCACGCCCTCCTGCGCGAGCACCTCGTCGGCGAGGCGCGCCGACAGGTGAAACAGGCGCTCGCGGCTCCACTTCATCACAGGACGAACCCCCGGTCACGGGCGAGCTTCTCCCGGGCCTTCGCGAAGAGCTGCCGGTAGTCGAGGCCCTTGTCCCGGATGTCCCGCGCGTGCTCCTGCAGGAGCCGGCGCGCCTCGACGTCGAGCTGCTCCTCGGCCTCGAGGTTCTCCACGATCACGCGCGCGATCGCCCGCCGCACCCGCATCTCGTCCTTGGCCTCGATGAAGCGACGCACCACCAGGCGCTTGACGATGACGTCCCCGATGCGGCTCGCGATCTCGTCCCGGCCCCGCACGCTAGTCCCCTCCGATGAAGAGATGCTCGAACGGCTCCGGCCCGTCGTCGTTCCACTCGGCCTGGGGCGCCCGGTCCGGCGGCGTGCCCTCGATGAGCCAGGATTCGGGAACCCGGTACGTCACGCGCCGCCGCGTGAACGTCTCGCCGTCGTGGTAGTAGAGCCAGCCGGCGCGGCGCCAGCCGATGTCCCGCGTCTCGACCCGCACCCGGCGCGCGTCGAGATCGAACACGGCGACCCCGTGCCCGGCCGGCGTCTCCGTGTACCGGCGATCGACGCGCGCCCGCTTGAGGGCGCCCAGGAGCCCGTCGTAGCTCGGGCTCGCGAACGGCTGCCCGTGGAAGAAGCGCTGGGCGGCGACGAGGAGCTCGGGGATGGTCTCGGGGTCGGTCTCGAGGGCGCCGATCAGCGCCGGAACCCGCCACGGGCGCGCGAGCCCGCTCACTCGGCGCTGCTTGTCGCGGAGGCTGACCCGCACGAGTCCAGGCTGTCCCATGTCGGCGCCCGCAACCCCCGTTCGAGCCTACCCACCGGCCCCGGGGGTGTCAAGGCGCGCGGGGCTCCCTCGCGTGGCGAGCGGCGCCGGGCTCACCACGGGACCCTCGAGCCGCGGGAGTTCATCGGACGGCCTGCGGCCTGTCGGCTCACTACGGTGCTCTCGGTCCGCGGGAGCTGATCGGACGGCCTTCGGCCTGTGGCGGCCGGTGGGCTCACGCGTCGCCTGGCCGCCGGCCGGCGGTCTGGAGCCGGGCCCGCGCCCGGGTGAGCGCGGAGATGGCCCGATCCACGTCGGTTTCCTCGACGGACGGGGCCCGGAGCCGCTGCTCGGCCCGCTCGGCGGCGGCCCGGGCCCGCGCCGGGTCGATCTCCTCCGGGCGCTCCGCGCTCTCGGCCAGGATGGTGACGTGGTCCGGGCCGACCTCGGCGAACCCGCCGCTCACCAGGAGGTAGTGCTCCTCGCGCCCGGTCCGGTACATCACCTCGCCGGTCCCGACGAGGCTCAGGAACGGGGCGTGCCCGGGCAGGACCCCGAAGGCGCCTTCCGTCCCCGGGACCACGACCTCGTCGGCCTCGCCCGAGACGACGAGCCGCGTGGGAGTCGCCAGCTCCAGCTTGAGTCGATCCGCCATCGCCGCCGGCCGCTTCCGCTACTCGCGGAGCCGCTTCGCCTTCTCCACGGCCTCCTCGATGCCGCCGACCATGTAGAAGGCCTGCTCCGGCAGGTCGTCGTGCTTGCCCTCGACGACCTCGCGGAAGCCGCGCACGGTGTCGGCCAGGGAGACGTACTTGCCGGGCGCGCCGGTGAACGTCTCGGCGACGAAGAAGGGCTGCGAGAGGAACCGCTGGATCTTCCGCGCCCGCGACACCGTGAGCCGGTCCTCTTCGGACAGCTCCTCCATCCCGAGGATGGCGATGATGTCCTGGAGGTCCTTGTACCGCTGGAGCGTGAGCTGCACGGCCCGCGCGGTGCGGTAGTGGTCCTCGCCGAGGATGCGCGGATCGAGGATCCGCGAGGTCGAGGCGAGCGGGTCGACGGCGGGGTAGATGCCGAGCTCCGAGATCTGCCGCGAGAGCACGGTGGTGGCGTCCAGGTGGGCGAAGGCCGTCGCCGGCGCCGGGTCGGTGATGTCGTCGGCGGGCACGTAGATCGCCTGCACCGAGGTGATCGACCCCCGCTTGGTGGACGTGATCCGCTCCTGGAGCTGGCCCATCTCGGTGCCGAGGGTGGGCTGATAGCCGACGGCCGAGGGCATCCGCCCGAGGAGGGCCGACACCTCCGAGCCCGCCTGCGTGAACCGGAAGATGTTGTCGATGAAGAGGAGGACGTCCTGCCCCTCCTCGTCGCGGAAGTACTCGGCGACCGTGAGCCCCGTCAGTCCGACGCGGAGCCGCGCGCCGGGCGGCTCCGTCATCTGGCCGTAGATCAGGGCCGTCTTCTCGAGGATGCCGGACTCCTTGAACTCGAGCCAGAGGTCGTTGCCCTCGCGCGTCCGCTCGCCCACCCCCGCGAAGACGGAGATCCCGCCGTGGTGCTTCGCGATGTTGTGGATGAGCTCCTGGATGAGCACGGTCTTGCCGACCCCCGCGCCGCCGAAGAGCCCGGTCTTGCCGCCCTTCGTGTACGGCTCGAGGAGGTCGACGACCTTGATGCCGGTCTCCAGCATCTGGATCGAGGTCGACTGCTCCTCGAACGTCGGCGCCGGCCGGTGGATGGGATAGGTCTTCTCGCCGACCACCGGGCCGAGCTTGTCCACGGGCTCGCCGACGATGTTCAGGATCCGCCCGAGCGTGCCCTTCCCCACCGGCACCGAGATGGGCCGCCCCGTGTCCTCGACCTTGGCGCCCCGGACGAGGCCGTCCGTGGAGGACATCGCGACCGTCCGCACGGTCGACTCCCCGAGGTGCTGGGCGACCTCCAGCACGAGCTTCTGGCTGTAGGAGAAGACGTCCTTGGTCTCGAGGCCCGGCACCTCGAGCGCGTTGTAGATCGCGGGCAGGCCGCCGGGCTCGAACTCCACGTCGACGACCGGCCCGATCACCTGGACGATGTGTCCTTCTCGCATGCGCCTTCCCCTCTCCCTCTGCTCAGCCTTCCACGCTGGCCCGCAGGGCCTCGGCGCCGCCGACGATGTCGAGGAGCTCCTTGGTGATCCGCTCCTGCCGCGCCTTGTTGTACTGGATGGTCAGGAGCCCGATCATCTCCTGGGCGTTCTTGCTGGCCGCCTCCATCGCCGTCATGCGAGCCCCGTGCTCGCCGGCCGCGGTCTCGAGGAGCGCCCGGTAGATCTGCACCGCGACGTGACGCGGGAGGAGCGCGGCGAGGATCGTCACCGGATCGGGCTCGTAGATGTAGTCCGTGGCCGGGCCCTCGCCGGCGGGCTCGGCGCTCCCGGGCGGCTCGATGGGCAGGAGCCGCTCGCTGGTCACCCGCTGGACCGCCACCGAGCGGAACTCGTTGAACACGAGCCACACCTCGTCGACCTCGTCCCCCAGATACGCCTGCGTCAGCTCGGCCGCCATCTCGCGCGCGTCCCCGAACGTCAGCCGCTCGAGGAAGCCGAGCCGCTCGCCGCGGAGCGGCCAGGGGCGGCGCCGGAAGAAGTCCCGCGCCTTGCGCCCGACCGTCAGGACCGCGGCGGTGCCGTCGGCGCTGCCGCGCAGGAGCTCGAGGGCCCGGCGCACGACGTTCGAGTTGAACGCGCCGCAGAGCCCCTTGTCGGCCGTGACGACCACGTAGAGCTTGCGCGGCCCCTCGCGCCGGACGAGCAAGGGATGCTTGTCCTCGCCCACGCCCCGGACCAGCGCGCCGACCAGCTCCGCCATCTTGAACGCGTAGGGGCGCGCCTCGAGGATCCGCTCCTGGGCGCGCCGCAGCTTCGCCGCGGCGACGAGCTTCATCGCGCGGGTGATCTTCTGCGTCGACTGGACAGAGCGGATCCGCCGTCGGATGTCCTGGAGGGTCGCCATCGGGTCGGGCCGTGTCCGTCCTTACGCCGCGGCGGGGGCGCCCCGGGTCGCCATGAACTCGGCCTTCGCCCCCGCGATCAGCTCGTCGAGCTGCGGCCGGAGCGCGTCGGACAGCTCCTTCTTCTCCCGGATCTCGGCCAGGATCGCCGCGCCCCGGCTGTCGGCGTACTGGTGGAGCGCCTCCTCGAACGCACGGAGCGCGTCGACCGGGACGTCGTCGAGATGGCCCTGGGTGCCGGCGTAGATGCTGACGATCTGCCGCTCCACGGGCACGGGGGCGTACTGCCCCTGCTTCAAGAGCTCGACCATCCGCTGGCCGCGCGACAGCTGCTGCTGGGTCGCCTTGTCGAGCTCCGAGCCAAACTGGGCGAACGCCGCCAGCTCCCGGTACTGGGCGAGGTCCAGGCGGAGCTTCCCGGCGACCTGGCGCATGGCCTTCACCTGGGCGGACCCGCCCACCCGCGAGACCGAGAGGCCCACGTTCACGGCGGGCCGGATGCCCGCGTAGAAGAGGTCCGTCTCGAGGTAGATCTGGCCGTCCGTGATCGAGATGACGTTGGTCGGGATGTAGGCGGACACGTCGCCCAGCTGGGTCTCGATGATGGGGAGCGCCGTCAGCGAGCCCCCGCCCCGCTCGTCGTTCAGCTTCGCCGCCCGCTCGAGGAGCCGGGAGTGCAGGTAGAAGACGTCCCCGGGGTACGCCTCGCGCCCCGGCGGCCGGCGCAGCAGGAGCGAGAGCTGCCGATAGGCCTGCGCGTGCTTGGAGAGGTCGTCGTAGACGCAGAGCGCGTGGCGCTTGGTGTCGCGGAAGTACTCGCCCATCGTGACGCCCGCGTAGGGCGCGATGTACTGGAGGGGCGCCGGATCGGACGCCGTCGCCGCGATCACGGTCGTGTACTCCATGGCGCCCTGGTCCTCGAGCACCCGCACCACCTGCGCCACTGTCGAGCGCTTCTGTCCGACCGCCACGTAGAAGCAGTAGACCCCCTGCCCCTTCTGGTTGAGGATCGTGTCGACCGCGATCGCCGTCTTTCCGGTCTGCCGGTCGCCGATGATCAGCTCGCGCTGGCCGCGGCCGATGGGGATCATCGCGTCGATCGCCTTGATCCCCGTCTGGAGCGGCTCCTTCACGGGGCGCCGGTCGACCACGCCGGGCGCGTAGCGCTCGATCGGGTGGAACTCCTTGGTCTCGATCGGGCCCTTGCCGTCGATCGGCTGGCCGAGGGCGTTGACCACGCGGCCCACCATGGCTTCCCCGACCGGCACCTGGGCGATGCGGCCCGTGCGCTTCACGACGTCGCCCTCGCGGATGGCGCGGTCCTCGCCGAGGAGGACGGCCCCGACGTTGTCCTCCTCGAGGTTCAGCACCATCCCGATGATGTCCTGGGGAAACGTGAGCAGCTCCCCGGCCATCGCGCGCTCGAGCCCGTAGACGCGGGCGATCCCGTCGCCCACCTCGATCACCCGGCCGATCTCGGCGAGATCGCTCTCGCCCTCGAACTCCTGGATCTGGCGTCGGATGATCTCGCTGATCTCGCCGGCCTTGATCATGCCGCTCCCTCCGCTCCCTTGATGATGCGCTCTCTGAGGGCCGCCAGCTGGCCCGCGATGCTCAAGTCCAGGACCCGGCTGCCCACCTCCGCGACGAAGCCGCCGAGGAGCGCCGGGTCGACCTCCGTATCCAGAAGAACCGTCTTGCCGAGGCGCCGCCCGAGGCGCTCGCGGAGCGCCGCCCGCTCGGCGTCGGACAGGGGCGCTGCGCTGCGGACACGCGCGCGGATGCGCCCGCCCGCCTCGTCCACGCGCGCCCGGTAGGCGAGCAGGATCTCTCCCAGCACGTCGAGCCGCCGGCGCTGCGCGACGAGGGCCAGGAAGTTCCGCGTGAGGGGCGACACCCCCAGACGGCTCGCCACTTCCAGCACGATCGCGCGCTTGGTCGAGGCCTTCACCCAGGGTCGCAGGAGCGCGGCCCGGAGCTCCTTGTCGGCGCTGAGCAGCTGCTCGAACCCCGCCAGCTCCTCGGCCACCGGCTCGGCGCGCCGCGCCTCGCTCGCGAGCGCGTGGAGCGCCCGCGCGTAGCGGCGCGCGACGGCCGCGTCGCGCTTCACGCGGGCTCGATCCGGGTCAGCGCCTCACGGACCAGACGCTGGTGGTCCTCGCCGGTGAGGCTCTTCCGGACCAGCCGCTCGGCGATCTGCGTGGCGAGCGCGCCCACCTCGGCGCGGAGCTCGGCGCGCGCGCGCCGGACGTCCTGGGCCACCTGCGCCTGGGCCGACTCCACCAGGCGGGCCGCCTCCTGGCGCGCCTCGGCGCTCAGTCGCTCGCGCAGCTCCGCCGCCTCGCGCAGCGCCCGCTCCCGGAGGGTCTGGGCCTCCGCGTGCGCCGCCCGGATCCGCTCCTCCATCGCGACGCGCTCTCGCTGCGCGTCGTCGCGGGCTGCCTGCGCCTCCGCGAGCTGCTGCTGGATGGCGGCGGTCCGCCCCTCGAGCGCGCCCAGGAGCGGCTTGTACGTGAGCTTGTAGAGGACGATCAGGAGGAGGAGGAAGCTGATCAGCTGGACGCCCAGGGTCCAGTTGACCTCGATGAGACTCCCGCCGCCGCCCTCGGCCGCGGCCGCGGGCGCGGGCAGCGCCAGGAGGGCGACGCCGAGGGCGAGGGCCCCCGCGACCGGGATGAGGCCACGAACGGGCAGACCCACGACCAACCGGCTCCGTGTCATGTCAGCCTCGCGGGCGGGAGACGTTGTGAAAAAAGGGGCAAGCAGCCCCCTAGGGGATACCACGCCCTTCCAAAGAGTGTCAAGCGGCGCGGGCGATCACGCCGCCTCCGACGACGACCTCGCCCCGGTAGAGCACGACGGACTGGCCCGGCGTGATCGCGTACTGCGGCGCGTGGAGGCGCACCTCGATCCGGCCCCCCTCGAGCGGGACCACCCGGGCCGGCACGCGCGGCGCCCGGTGTCGGACCCGCGCCTCCACCTCGAGAGGCGCCTCGAGGGTGTCATGCGCGATCAGGTTCACCTGCTCGGCCACGAGGCGCGTCGCCCGCAGCGCCTCGCGCGGGCCCACCACGACGGCGTTCCGCGCCGGGTCCAGCTCGACCACGAACGCCGGGGCCGGCCCGAGGCGCCCCAGGCCGCGGCGCTGGCCGACCGTGTAGCCGCCCAGTCCCGCGTGTTCCCCGACGGTCCGTCCGGTCTCGTCGAGGATCGGGCCCGGACGGAACGCCTCGGGTGCCCGCGCGCGCAGGAACTCCCGGTAGTCGCCGCTCACGAAGCAGAGCTCCTGGCTCTCGGGCGCGGCCGCGGTCGCGAGCCCGAGCGCGCGGGCGCGGGCCCGGACCTCGGGCTTCTCAAGCCCGCCGAGGGGAAACCGCGCCCGGGCAAGCTGCGCCTGGCTGAGCGGCCACAGAAAGTAGCTCTGGTCCTTCGCCGCATCGCGCGCGGTGAGCAGGAGCACGCGCCCGGTCCGCGGGTCCGGGGCCACGCGCGCGTAGTGGCCCGTCGCGACGGCGCCCGCCTCCCATGCGAGGGCGCGCTGGAGCAGCGTCCCGAACTTCACCTCGCGATTGCAGACGACGCACGGGCTCGGCGTGCGCCCCGCTCCGTACTCGCGCGTGAAGTCGGCCACGACGCGCTCGGCGAACTCGCGCTCGTGATTCAAGAGGTAGTAGGGGATGTCGAGCCGCCGCGCGACCTGGCGCGCCGCGGCCGCGGTCCCGGCCGAGCAGCAGGCGCCGAACCGCTGCGTCGCCTCGGTGGGCTCCGCCCAGGGCGCGGTCCGGAGCGTGACCCCGACCACCTCGTGCCCGGCGGCGCGGAGGAGAGCGGCCGCGACGGAGCTGTCCACCCCGCCGCTCATGCCGACTACAATGGCAGACATTAGTAATTGCTCACTTTAGATCACGGTAGCTGCGATGCCTGTGGGCCGCCGGTGAGGCGGGCGTGGATCCGCTCGAGCTCGGCCGCCGTCGGGCCGCCCGTCAAGCGGGCGTGGATCCGCTCGAGCTCCGCGCCCGAGGTGTAGGGCAGCTCGATCCGGCCCCGCAGCATCGTCCCGACCAGCCGGACTCGCGTCCCCAGCGCCTGGCGAAGCTCCTCCTCGAGCGCTTCGAGATCGGGTGCCCGCCGGCGCGCCTTGGGCCGACCGGACCGGCGGGCCTGGACACCGGCCTCCGTCGCCCGGACGGACCAGTCCTGCGTCAGGATCCGCTGGCGGAGGCGGAGCTGCGCCGCGGGTGAGGGGAGACCCAGGAGGGCCCGCGCGTGGCCCATCGTGAGGCGGCCTGCGCGGAGGTCCTCCTGGATCAGCGGGGGCAGCCGGAGCAGGCGGAGCGCGTTGGCGACGGACGACCGGTCCTTCCCCAACCGACGCGCCAGCTCCTCCTGGGTCCAGCCGAACTCCGCCAGGAGGCGCTGATAGGCATCCGCCGCCTCCAGCGGGTTGAGGTCTTCCCGGAGCAGGTTCTCGACGAGCGCCAGCTCCAGGGCCTCGGCGTCACTGGCCTCTCGCACGATCGCCGGGACCCGCGCCAGTCCCGCCTGCTGGGCGGCGCGCCAGCGTCGCTCCCCGACGAGGATCTCGTACTGCGTGCCGCGCGGCCGTACGACGAGCGGCTGGAGGATCCCGGAGGCCCGGATCGAGGCTGCCAGCTCCTCGATGGCCTGCGGGTCGAAATGACGCCGGGGCTGCTGCGGGTTCGGAACGAGGCTCTCGGTCGGCAGCTCCCGAAGCCGGCCGGTCTCCTCGCCCTCAGCGGGTGGGAGCAGGGCGTTCAGGCCCCGTCCGAGTGCGCGCTTCATCACGTGCTACCACCTCCTTGGCCAGCTCCAGGTAGGCGAGGGCTCCGGGGGACCGGAGGTCGTACTCCAGGATGGACCGCCCGTGGCTGGGCGCCTCCGAGAGCCGGACGTTACGAGGGATCACCGTCGTGAACAGCCGACCCTTGAAGTGCCGCTCGACCTCGGCCCGGACCTGCGCCGTCAGCATCGTCCGGGCGTCGAAAAGCGTGAACACGATGCCCTCGATCTCGAGGGCGGCGTTGGCCCGGGTCCGGACCGTCTCGAGCGTCCGCACGAGCTGCGCCAGGCCCTCCAGGGCGTAGTACTCGCACTGGAGGGGGATGAGCGCGCCCTCCGCCGCGACGAGCGCGTTCAGGGTGAGGAGTCCGAGGGACGGAGGGCAGTCGATCACCAGGTAGCGAAACCGCCCGCGAAGCGGCGCCAGGGCCGCCCGGAGCCGGCCCTCGCGCCCGGGCGCGGTGACGAGCTCCACCTCGGCCCCGACCAGGTCCGGGCTTCCGGGCAGGAGGCTGAGCCCCGGAATCCCCGTGGCGCGAAGGCTTTCGCCGGCGGGGCGCCCCTCGACCAGCACGTCGTAGATCGTCGGCCCCTCCGGGGACATCCCCCCCTCGGCGGACACCCCGGCCGTCGCGTTGGCCTGGGGATCCAGGTCGACCAGGAGCGTGGGCCGGCCGGCGACCGCCAGGGCGCTCGCCAGGTTAACGGCCGTCGTGGTCTTGCCGACGCCGCCCTTCTGGTTCACGACCGCGATGATGCGTCCCGGCTGTCCGTCGTGTTCCACGTGGAACGTTCGCCTCCAGCTCCGCTCGCCGGATTATAAGAAACCGCCGCCGCCAGGGCAATTCCCCCGGGCCGGCGAGGGCGACCTCCCGCACCGTCCCGCGCGCCGGGGCCGCGGCGTGGCCCAGCGCCTGGACCAGGACGCCGTCGGGCCCGAGGAACGGTGCCGCCAGGGCTTCGGCCTCGCTACCGCCGGCGACCGCGCGCATCGTCACGGTCTGGAACCGGCCGGCCAGGGGCCCGTCGCCCAGCGCCTCCGCCCGGCCCTCCTCCACGGTCACCCCGGTCAGGCCGAGCCGGCGGCTGACGTCCCGCAGGAAGTTCACGCGTCGGCGCGTCGCCTCGAGCAGAACCACCTCCCAGGCGGGCCGGGCGAGCTTCACGACCAGGCCCGGGACGCCGGCGCCACTGCCGATGTCGAGCAGCGGAGGGCCCGGGGGCGGTACCACCCGGAGCAGCATGAGGGACTCGACCAGGAGGTGACGCACCCGCAGGGCCGGGCTCGCATACCCCGTCAGGCGGCCGATCCGCTCCCAGCGGGCGAGGGCGGCCAGATAGGCGCGGGTCTGCGCCTCGAAATCGGGCGGGAGCCCGAGATCAAGCGCCGCCGTCGCTGCCCGTAGCTCGGCCCAGGGATCGCCAGCCACGCCGGGCCTTCCTGGGCCCCGCCTCGCCCTTGGGTGCGGGGGTGCCCGTCCGCCCGCTGTCCCCCGACCGCGCCCAGTTCCGGTCGATCAGATACTGCTGCCCGATCGTGAGCACGTTGTTGACGAACCAGTAGAGCACGAGACCGGTCGGGAACTCCAGGAACATAAAGGTAAAAACGACCGGCATGATCATCATGATCTGGGCCTGGCGGGGATCCCCCACCGTGGGCGTCATCTTCTGCTGCACGAGCATCGAGACGCCCATCAGGATCGGCAGGACGTAGTAGGGGTCCTTCTTCGACAGGTCCGTGATCCAGAGCATGAAGGGGGCGCCCTGGAGCTCCACCGAGTACTGGAGCGTGAGGTACAGGGCGTAGAAGATGGGGATCTGCACCACCATCGGGAGGCAGCCGCCCATCGGGTTCACGCCCTGCTTCTTGAAAATGTCCATCTGCTCGCGCTGGAATCGCTGGGGGTCGGAGCGGTACTTCGAGCGGAGCGCGTTCAGCTGCGGCTGGAGCGCCTGCATCTGCTTCATCGAGCGCATGCTCTTGAGCGACAGCGGATAGAAGACCACCTTCACGAGCACCGTGAGCAGGATGATCGCCACGCCGTAGTTCTGCCCCGGGAGCCACGTCCCGAAGAGGTTCATCAGCCAGAGGAGCGGCACGCAGAACCACCACATGGGGAACAGCACCCACGCGAATCGCCCGTAGTTCCGCGCCTGCGCTGCCTCCAGCCCCACGCCCTGGCCCCGCAGCTGATCCCACCGCTTGGGCCCCACGAAGAGATCGCCGCCGCCCTCCCACGTCTGACCGGCGGCCGGCTGGATGCCGCGGAACACGAAGCCCACCTGAGCCACGTCCTTGGCTCGCCCGCGCCCCAGCGCGCTGCCCGCGCGGCGCATCAGGGCGGCGATGAAGAAGTCGTCCTCCAGCGCCGCCCACCGGTGCTCGTCGCCCACGATCGCGTCCGGCACGAGCATCGGGTCCTTCAGGGCCGGCCCGCCGGGCGAGTCCTTCGCGTCCTGCAGCGCCGGCGCGGGCGCCTCGTAGGCCGTGGGATCGCCCGCGGCCTCGTCCACCAGGATCCGCCCCAGGAGGTGCTGGCCGTCCTTCGCCTCGCCGAACGTATGCCACGGCTGGTCGGCGGTGGCCCCGGGCTGGGCGACCGGCGTGGTCCAGTACATCACCAGGTCGAGCGGGCCCGCGGCACGGGCCGATCCCTCGACGTGAAGCGTCGCCCCCACCCGGAAGGTGTCGGCCTGGAACTCGAGGGTCCGCCGGATGCGAAGCCCGTCCGCCGTGGTCCCGCGAAACGTCAGCCGCCCGGTCGGGACCGCCCCGCCGATCTCGACCCGCGACGCGTCGGGAGCGAGGGCCACGATCTCGGGCGCCTGTCCGGGCCGCTGCACGGCCACGGCCAGGGGCCGCAGTGCCCCGCTGATCATGAGTCGCCGCGGCGTCCAGTGCTCGATGGTCCACGCGGTCACGCTGCCGTCCCCGGCGAAGCTCACCCGATAGAGGGGCGTGATCACCTCGGCCACCGGAGGCGCGGCGACGGTCGCGCGCGGCACCGGGACCGGCTGCGGCGCGGCAGCCCCGCCGCCGGGGCCCGCCGGGCCGGTGGCCTCCGGCTTCACGGGGGACTGGCGGACGGGCGGCGCCGCGGGCCCGCCAAGAAAGAACTGCCAGCCGAGGAGGACCGCGATCGACAGGGCGATCGCTATAAGTGCGCGTTTTTCCATTCTTTTATGCTCTATTGACTCCGCCGCACCGCCGCGGCCAGGGCGCCGCTCATTGCGGCCACCAGCCCTTCAAACGGAACCGTCAGCGCTCCTCGGCGGGCGATGAAGCAGAGGCGGAGGCCCTCCGGCGGGAGCTGGGCACATTGCCGCCGGTACGCCTCCCGGAGGCGTCGCCGCGCCCGGTTCCTCACCACGCTCCCCCCGAGCCGGCGACCCGCGACGAAGCCCGCGGCGCGGGCTCCGGGCTCTCGCATCCACAGGAGGACGAAGGCAGGGCCCTCGACGCGCGCCCCGCGGTGAAACAGCCGGTCGAACTCGGCCCGAGACCGGAGCCGCTCCGCCCGCGGCAGCCCCGCGCGCGCGGGCGGCGCCGCGGGCACGCGGCTAGCCTGTCAGCCGGCGCCGACCCTTGGCGCGCCGGCGCTTCAGCACCTTCCGGCCGCCCTTCGTGGCCATGCGCTGGCGGAACCCGTGCGTCTTGGCCCGCCGGCGCCGGTTCGGTTGAAACGTCCGCTTCACCGCGTCCTCCTCGTGGATGCAATGCGCACAGCCCGCCCATCCTACAGACCGCGCCTAGAGCGCGTCAAGCGCCGGGCCGCGCGGCGCGGACGCCTGACCCCGTTGCTGCCCCGAAGATCACCGTGCTATGGTGGGCCGCTCGGTCCGGACCCAAGACGCGCGCGCGCTCGTCGCCGCCCGCGTCGCGGCGCCACGGGCCGCGCAGGCGATCGAGTGTGTCACGCGACGACGGCAGGCTCCCCGGAGTTATCCACCGCGGTGGATAAGTGTGTGTGTAACTCACGCCCGTAGGAAGGCCCGGTCATGCGCAACGACCTGCACGCAGAGTTCCTCGCGGCGCTCGACGGCAAGCTCCCGCCGGAGGTCCTGGACACCTGGATCCGGCCGCTGCGCGTCCTCGACGCGGGAGACTCCCGCGTGGAACTTGGCGTCCCTACTAAGTTTTTTCGCCAGCATCTCGAGCAGAACTACCTCGACCCGCTCCGCGCGGCGGCCGCCGTGCTAGCCGGGCCGCGGGCCCATCTCGTGCTCACGATCGACCGCTCGATGCCCCTGACCCCGGTCCCGAGCACGGCCCCGCCGGTGCCGGCGCCGGACCTCGACGCCCGCTACAGTTTCGAGACGTTCGTGGTCGGCTCCTCGAACCAGTTCGCCCAGGCCGCGTGCCTCGCGGTCGCCGAGGCCCCCTCCGTGGCCTACAATCCGCTGTTCATCTACGGCGGTGTGGGGCTCGGCAAGACCCATCTCCTGCAGGCCATCGGGCATCGCCTCGCGCAGAGCCACGCGCATCTCCGGATCCAGTACCTGTCGACCGAGAAGTTCACGAACGAGCTGATCGCGGCCATCCGGCACGACCGGACGCCCGAGTTCCGGCAGCGTTATCGCACCATGGATCTCCTCCTCATCGACGACGTGCAGTTCCTCTCCGGCAAGGAGCGCACGCAGGACGAGTTCTTCCACACCTTCAACGACCTGCACCCCAACCGGCAGATCGTCCTCTCCAGCGACCGCTCCCCCAAGGAGATTCCCGACATCGAGGAGCGCCTGCGCTCCCGGTTCGAGTGGGGCCTCATCGCCGACATCCAGCCTCCCGACTTCGAGACCCGGGTCGCCATCCTCAAGAAGAAGGCCGAGCTCGACCGCGTGCTTCTCCCGGACGACGTCGCCTACTTCATCGCCAACCGGGTCAAGTCCAACATCCGGGAGCTCGAGGGCTCCCTCGTCCGCATCCGCGCCTTCTGCAACCTGACGGGGCGCCCGCTCACCCTCGACCTCGCGCAGGAGGTCCTCGCCAACATTTGGGGCGCGGAGGA
The DNA here is from genome assembly GCA_963812945.1 of uncultured Candidatus Rokubacteria bacterium. Lineage (GTDB taxonomy): Bacteria > Methylomirabilota > Methylomirabilia > Rokubacteriales > DASRDR01 > DASRDR01. The sequence goes on from CAWEXD010000010.1 coordinate 611,627, forward strand.
GCGGCTGGTGACGATCGACGACATCCTCCGCCGCGTCGGCGAGGTCTTCCACGTCAAGACCCACGACCTCCGCTCCAAGACCCGCACGAAGGCCGTCGCCTTCCCGCGGCAGGTCGCCATGTACCTCACCCGGCAGCTCACGAGCGACTCCTACGCCGACATCGGCCGGGGCTTCGGCGGCAAGGACCACACAACGGTCCTCCATGCCGTGCACAAGATCGAGGCGCTCCTCCAGCAGGACCCCAAGTTCCGGCGCACGCTCGACCACATCATCAACACCATCCGCCTCGCGTGAGCCGCGTCGTCCACGACGCTCCCCAACCGGTCCCGCGCCTGTCCACTGCCATCCCCCGACTTGTCCCCACGTCGCCGCGTGACGCACGGCCGCGCGGGGCGCACGCGCGCGCCTCGTCGGGCTCTTATCCCCAGCCCCTACTACTACTACGACGACGGTTTTGTCTTTCTCAGGAGGGATACTAAGATCTATGAACTTCCAGGTTGCCCGCGAGCCGCTCCTGCGCGCACTCCAGCTCCTGCAGAACATCGTCGAGCCCCGCCAGACGCTCCCGATTCTGGCCAACGTCCTGATCGAGGCCCGGGAGACCGGGCTGCGCCTCGCGGCCACCGATCTCGAGGTCGGCGCCCGGGTCGCCGTCCCCGGCACCGTGACCGAGAGCGGCGCCATCACGCTGGCCGCGCGCAAACTGGTGGAGCTCGTCCGTGAGCTGCCGGCGCAGCCCGTGACCTTCACGCTCCTCGACAACGGGTGGGTGAAGCTCACCTGCGGCGGCGCGCGCTTCAGCCTGGTCGGGCTGCCGGCCGACGAGTATCCGCCGCTCGACGTGGACGGGGTCGCGGGCAGTCTGGGTGTGGAGGCCGGGCTCCTCAGGGGCATGGTCGCCCGGACCAGCTACGCCATGTCGCAGGACGAGAGCCGGCCCTTCCTCAACGGGCTCTACGTCGTGGCGCGGAAGCAGGAGCTCCGGCTGGTGGCGACCGACGGCCACCGGCTGGCGCTCGCGCGGAGCCCCGTGGATGCCGACGTGGAGATGGCGGGCATCGTGCCCCGCAAGGCCGTCCAGGAGCTGACCCGCGTGCTGGGCGGGGCGGAGCGGGTGGATCTGGCCATCGGGGAGAGCAAGTTCTTCGTGCGCACGGAGGGCTTCGAGCTCGTGTCCAAGCTGGTCGAGGGGCAATTCCCGAACTACGAGCAGGTCATCCCGAAGTCGTCGCCCCTCAAGGTGGTCGTCGAGCGGGAGCCCCTCTTGGCGGCGATCCGGCGGGTCGCGGTCGTCGCCGACGACCGGACGCGGCCCGTGCGCCTGACCGCGACCGAGGGGCAGGTGCGGCTCTCGGCCCAGAGCCAGGAGCTCGGCGAGGCCGAGGAGACCCTTCCCGCCGAGTACCAGGGCGACGAGCTGACGATCGGATTCAACGCGCGGTACGTGCTCGACGCGCTGGGCCCGATGGATCGCCCGTGGACGGTCATGGGGCTCAAGGATGGGCTCAGTCCGGGCGTGCTGCTGGGCGCTACGGAGCGAGACAGCGCGCCGGACGACACGTATCGCTGTGTTATAATGCCGATGCGCATGTGAGGGGAGGCCCGCCCGGGGTGCACGTTCGGTGGATCGAGCTGGTCGGGTTTCGGAATCACGCATCCCTCACCTTCGCTCCTGAGCCGGGGCTGAACGTTCTCGTCGGCAAGAACGGCCAGGGCAAGACGTCGCTCCTCGAGGCGCTCCACGTCCTGATCACCGGGCGATCTTTCCGCACGGCGAAGCTCGGCGACTGTCTCGGCTGGGATGCGGGCGGGCGAGCCGCGGTGACGGGCGCGCTCGCCACCGGGAGCCAGGTCCGCGACGTGCGGCTCGAGCTGCACGCGCGGGAGGGAGGGGTCGAGGTGCGCGGAACGCTCTGCCCGTGGGCCGGCGCCGTCAGCTTCGCGGCGGCCGATCTGGCCCTCCTCGCCGGCGGGCCGCACCTCCGGCGCGCGTACCTGGACGCCGCGACGGCCAAGCTCGTGCCCGCGCACGCGGAGACGTGCCGCCGCTATCGACTGACGCTCCAGCAGCGGACGCGGCTCCTCGGGGATCTCGCGGGCCGCGCCGACGCCGAGCGGCTGCTCGCCCCCTGGGACGACCAGCTCGCGACCCTCGGGAGCGAGCTCGTGCACCGCCGGCTCGACGCGCTGGCGTTCCTCGCGGACGCGGTCCGCGAGGTCCATCGGACGCTGGCGCCGGCGGCGGCCGGGGTGACCCTCAGCTACGAGCCGTCGGTCTCCCCCGGCGCGGACCGGGCGCTCACGCGGGACGCGCTCGGCGCGGCGCTGGCCGCGGGGCGCGCGGACGATCTCCGCCGGGGGCTGACGCGCGTCGGGCCGCATCGGGACGACGTGGCGATCCGGATCGGGCGGGCGGACGCGCGCGTCGCCGCCTCGCGCGGGGAGCAGCGGCTCGTGACGCTGGCGCTCCGCCTGGCGGAGGCGCTGGTCCTCCGCCGCCGGCTCGGCCACGCGCCCGTGCTCCTCCTCGATGACATCCTCTCCGAGCTCGACCGCGAGGTCGGCGACCGCGTCCTGGCCTGGCTTGCCACGGGCGACCAGGTGATCTACAGCGCGACCGACGCGCAGCCGGCCGCGGCCCTGACGGGGGCCGTCTGGCAGGTCGAGACCGGCCGGATCGAGCCGCTCGGGGCCGTGGCGCGGGGAGCGGCGTGAGCGACCCGAAGCCGGGAGCCAAGGGCGGGACCACGCCGGCGGACACCTACACCGCGAGCGACATCAAGGTCCTCGAGGGGCTGGAGGCGGTCCGGAAGCGGCCCGCCATGTACATCGGGGACACGGCGTCGTACGGCTTGCACCACCTGGTCTTCGAGGTGGTCGACAATTCCGTCGACGAGGCGCTCGCGGGCTACTGCTCGAACGTCCGGGTGATCCTCCACACGGATGGCAGCTGCACGGTCGTGGACGACGGGCGCGGCATCCCGGTGGACGTTCACACCGGCACCGGCAAATCCGCGGCGGAGGTCGTGCTCACCACGCTCCACGCCGGCGGGAAATTCGAGAGCTCGGTCTACAAGGTCTCGGGCGGTCTCCACGGGGTCGGCGTCTCGGTCGTGAACGCGCTGTCCGAGTGGCTCGAGGTCGAGATCCGCCGCGACGGCCGCGTCTACACGCAGCGCTACGACCGCGGCAAGCCGCAAAGCGACCTGCAGGCGGGCGAGAAGACGACGAAGCGGGGCACGACGATCCGTTTCAAGTCGGACCCGGAGATCTTCGAGACCACCACGTTCGCCTTCGACATCCTCGCCAACCGGCTCCGCGAGCTCGCGTTCCTGAACAAGGGGCTCAAGATCCAGCTCGAGGACGAGCGGGACGAGAAGAAGGTCGCCTTCCACTACACCGGCGGGATCCGCCAGTTCGTCGAGCACCTGAACCACAACAAGACGCCGGTGCATCCCCGGGTGCTGTCCTTCGAGGGCGGCCGGGGCGACACCCAGGTCGAGGTGGCCCTCCAGTACAACGACGGCTACCAGGAGTTCGTCTTCTCGTTCGCGAACAACATCAACACGCGCGAGGGCGGGTCCCACCTCACGGGGTTCCGCGCGGCGATCACCCGCACGATCAGCGCGTACGCGCAGGCCAACGGGTTCCTCAAGAACTTCAAGGGCGCGATCACGGGCGACGACGTCCGCGAGGGGCTGACCGCGGTGATCTCCGTGCGCCTGCCGGAGCCCCAGTTCGAGGGCCAGACGAAGGCCAAGCTGGGCAACAGCGACGTGCGCGGCCTGGTGGAGTCGGCGGTCAACGACCGGCTCGCCCGGGCCTTCGAGGAGGACCCCACCACCGCGCGGAAGATCGCCGAGAAGTGCGTCCACGCCGCACAGGCGCGCGAGGCGGCTCGCAAGGCGCGGGAGCTCACCCGCAAGAAGGGGTTCGACGGGGACAACCTGCCCGGGAAGCTCGCCGACTGCTCCGAGCGCGATCCCGCGGCCCGCGAGCTCTTCCTCGTCGAGGGCGACTCGGCCGGCGGCTCGGCGAAGCAGGGCCGCGATCGGCGGACGCAGGCGATCCTGCCGCTCCGCGGCAAGATCATCAACGCCGAGAAGGCGCGCTACGACAAGGTGCTCTCGCACCAGGAGATCCGGCTCCTGATCTCGGCGCTCGGCACCGGCATCGGGCTGGAGGAGTTCGACGTCGCGAAGCTCCGCTACCACAAGGTCATCCTCATGACCGACGCCGACGTCGACGGCGCCCACATCCGGACGCTCCTCCTCACGTTCTTCTTCCGGCACATGGAATCGATCATCGAGGGGGGGCATCTCTACATCGGCCAGCCGCCGCTGTTCAAACTCAAGCGCGGGAAGACCGAGAAGTACCTCCTGAACGAGCGCGAGCTGGAGCAGGAGCTGCTCGCGCTGGGGACGGCCGGCGCCCAGCTCCGGGTCGGGAACGGGAAGGGCGGCAAGGTGCTGAACGAGGAGCGCCTCCGCCAGCTCGTGGGGGACATCCTCGAGTTCCGGCGGCTCCGCAACCGCCTCGCCAAGCGCTACGCCCCGGCCGAGTGGCTCGAGGCCTTCGCGCGCCACCGGCCGCTCCACCGGAAGCGGATCTCGCGGGAGTCCCTCCTCCAGGAGATTCCCCGCGCGCTCGGGCGGCCGGACGTCGAGTTCACGGTGCGGGGCGAGACCGAGGACGCCGTCACCGCCGTGGGGGTCATCGACGGCGAGGAGCGGACGCTCAACCTGAACCTCTTCGGCTCCGGCGACTACGCGCGGCTCCTCGAGGTCTACGGGCAGCTCGAAGCCCTCGATCGCCCGCCGTTCGTGCTGGTCGCGGCCGGCGGGGCCGAGGTACCGGCGGCGTCGCGCGACGCCCTCGCCGACGCCGTGTTCCAGACCGGCCGCGAGGGGAGCTCCGTCCAGCGTTACAAGGGGCTGGGCGAGATGAACCCCGAGCAGCTCTGGAGCACCACCATGAACCCGGAGACGCGCACGCTGCTCCGCGTGTCGGTGGACGACGCCGTCGCCGCCAACGAGATCTTCACGCGACTGATGGGCGACGAGGTCGAGCCGCGCCGCGAGTTCATCGAGACGCACGCCCTCGAAGCCACCATCGACGTGTAGTGCCCCGGACACGCCCGGTCCGGTCCGCGGGAGCGCCTGATGCCTGAGCGCCTGCTGTCCATCCAGATCGAGGACGAGATGCGCCGCTCGTACCTCGACTACGCCATGTCCGTCATCATCGGGCGGGCGCTGCCCGACATCCGGGATGGCCTCAAGCCCGTCCACCGCCGGGTGCTCTACGCGATGCAGGAGATGGGGCTCGCGTGGAACCGCGGCTACCGGAAGTCGGCGCGCGTCGTCGGGGACACGCTCGGCAAGTTCCACCCCCACGGCGATGCGCCGGTCTACGAGGCCCTCGTGCGGATGGCCCAGGAGTTCTCCCTGCGGTACCCCCTCGCTGACGGCCAGGGGAACTTCGGGTCGATCGACGGCGACCCGCCGGCGGCGATGCGGTACACCGAGGTGCGCCTGGCCAAGATCGCCCACGAGTTGCTGGCGGACATCGACCGCGAGACCGTGGACTTCGTTCCGAACTACGACGAGACGCAGGAGGAGCCGACGGTCCTGCCGGCCCGCGTCCCGAACCTCCTGGTCAACGGCTCCTCGGGCATTGCGGTGGGCATGGCCACCAACATCCCGCCGCACAACCTCACCGAGGTGGTGGACGGGCTGGTCCGGGTCCTGGACGATCCCGCGCTCCCGCCGGAGACCCTGCTCGAGGTCATCAAGGGGCCCGATTTCCCGACCCGCGGCTACATCTACGGGACGGCGGGGATCCGCGACGCCTACGCGACCGGCCGCGGCATCATCACCATGCGCGCGCGCGCTCACACCGAGAAGCTCCGCGGCGGCCGGGAGGCCATCATCGTCACGGAGCTCCCGTACCAGGTCAACAAGGCCGCGCTGATCACCAAGATCGCCGAGCTCTCGCGCGAGGGGAAGCTCGACGGGGTGTCGGAGATCCGCGACGAGTCCGACCGGCACGGGATCCGCGTGGTGATGGAGCTGGCCAAGGGGGAGATCGCCCAGATCGTCCTCAACCAGCTCTACAAGCACACCGCGATGCAGTCGACCTTCGGCGTCATCATGCTGGCCCTCGTCGGCCGGCGGCCGCTGGTCGTCACGCTCCGCCAGATGCTCGACCACTTCATCGACTTCCGGCGCGAGGTGGTGGTGCGGCGGACGCGCTACGACCTCGCGCGGGCGGAGGAGCGGGCGCACATCCTGGAGGGGCTCCGGAAGGCGCTCGAGCACCTCGACCTGGTGATCCGCCTGATCCGGGCGGCGCCGAGCGTCGACGCCGCGCGCGACGCCCTGATGACGCAGCTCGCGCTCAGCGAGATCCAGGCGAAGGCCATCCTGGACATGCGCCTCCAGCGCCTGACCCAGCTCGAGCGCGAGAAGATCGTCCAGGAGCACACCGAGGTCCTGCAGCTCATCGAGCGGCTGCGGGCGATCCTCGCCTCCGACGCGCTGGTCCGGGCGATCATCAAGGAGGAGCTGCTCGCGCTCAAGACCGAGTACGGCGACGAGCGCCGGACCGAGATCGTCGAGGAGTCGGTCGAGCTCACGCTCGAGGACCTGATCGCCGACGAGGAGATGGTGGTCACCGTCACCCGCTCGGGCTACATCAAGCGGACGGCGATCGAGGCGTACCGGAGCCAGCGGCGGGGCGGCAAGGGCGTCACCGGGATGGAGACCAAGGAGGAAGACGTCGTCGAGAACGTCTACATCGCCTCGACGCACGCGTATCTCCTGTTCTTCACCAGCGACGGCAAGGTCCACTGGCTGAAGGTCCACGAGATCCCCGAGGCCAAGCGGGACGCCCGCGGGAAGGCCATCGTGAACCTCCTGCACCTCGCGGAGAGGGAGCGGGTCGCGGCCACGCTCTCCGTGCGGGACTTCACGATCGGCGGCAACATCTTCTTCGCGACGCGCCAGGGGCGCGTGAAGAAGACGGAGCTGGCCGCCTACTCCCGCCCCCAGCGCGGCGGGATCCGCGCGATCACCCTCGACGAGGGCGACGAGGTGATGGCCGTCCTCCTCACCGACGGCCGGCGCGAGGTGCTGCTCGCGACGCGCCAGGGGATGGCCATCCAGTTCAGCGAGGAGGAAGTGCGCCCGATGGGGCGCACCGCCGCCGGGGTCAAAGGCCTCGAGGTCGACGCGGAGGACGCGGTCATCGCGGCCGAGGTGGTCGAGGAAGGGGCGAGCATCCTCACCGTGACCGACCGGGGCTACGGGAAGCGGACGCCGCTCGGCGAGTACCGGCTCCAGCAGCGCGGGGGGAAGGGGATCATCGACATCAAGACCGGCGGCCGGAACGGCCTCGTCGTCGGGCTCACCCAGGTCCGGGAGGGCGACGACATCCTGCTGGTCACCACGAAGGGCAAGCTGATCCGCTTCCCCGCGGAGGACGTCTCCTCCCAGGGGCGCAACACCTGGGGCGTCCGGGTGATCGACGTCGACGCGGACGATCGCGTCGTCAGCCTGGCGCGGGTGGAGGCCGAGCGGGCCGCGAATGCTTGATCCCCGCCTCCTGCGGGAGCAGCCGGACATCGTCCGCCAGGCGCTCCAGGCGCGGGGATCGAGCGCTCCGATTGACGATCTCCTCGACCACGACGCGAACCGACTCCGTGTCTTGCGCGAAGTCGAGGAGCTGAAGGCCCGCCGCAACCGCCTCTCGCAAGAGGTCGCCCTCGCCAAGCGGCAGGGCCACGACGCGGCCGCCCTGGTCGAGGAGTCGCGCGCCCTTGGCACCCGGATCGGCGAGCTCGAGGGCCACCTCCGAACGCTCGAAGGCGCCGTCGCGGAGATGGCGCTCCAGCTCCCGAACGTGCCTCACGCGAGCGCGCCCCGGGGCGCCTCCGCCGAGGACAACGTCGAGGTCGGCCGCTGGGGCGCGCCCCGGGACTTCGGCTTCACGCCGCGCCCCCACTGGGAGCTCGGCGAGATTCTCGGCATCCTCGACTTCGAGCGGGCCGCCCGCCTCGCGAAGGCGCGGTTCACGGTGCTCTCGGGTGCCGGCGCCCGGCTCGCGCGCGCGCTCGGGCAGCTCATGCTGGACATCCACACGAAGGAGCACGGCTACCGCGAGCTGTGGGTCCCGCACCTGGTCAGCATGGAGACGATGGTGGCGACGGCGCAGCTCCCGAAGTTCGAGGGGGAGCTGTTCAAGACGGCGGAGCCCGAGGACGGGCGGCCGCTCTATCTCATCCCGACCGCCGAGGTCCCGCTCACCGCGCTCCACGGAGGCGAGATCCTGCCGGGCGACACGCTGCCGCGGCGGTACACGGCGCTGACGCCGTGCTACCGGCGGGAGGCCGGGTCCTACGGGAAGGACACGCGCGGGTTCCTCCGCCAGCACCAGTTCGACAAGGTCGAGCTGGTCAAGCTCGCCGCGCCCGAGACCGCCTACGAGGAGCTCGAGGCCATGGTGCAGGACGCCGGGCGGGTCCTGCAGCGCCTCGGGCTCCCGTACCGCACGGTGCTCCTCTGCACGGGCGACATGGGGTTCGCGTCGGCCAAGACCTACGACCTCGAGGTGTGGCTGCCCGCGGAGGGGCGCTATCGGGAGATCTCGTCCTGCTCGAACTGCGAGACCTTCCAGGCCCGGCGCGCGGAGCTTCGCTACCGCCCCGCCGGGGGCGGCAAGGCCGACTACCTCCACACGCTGAACGGCTCGGGCCTCGCCGTCGGGCGGACGCTCATCGCCGTTCTCGAGAACTACCAGGAGGCCGACGGCACCGTGATAGTCCCCGAGGCCCTCCGGCCCTACATGGACGGGCGCGCCCGCCTCACCCCCGCCTGAGCGGGGCCCACCACCTCGCTCGCACGCATGCCGGCGCCCGGCGTCGGCGCGCCCGCTGCGGCGCCTTGGGAGGGCGGAGTCCCGGGTGTGCGATCATGGGCCCAGGAGGGGTGGCCGAGCGGTTGAAGGCGCCGGTCTTGAAAGTGGACCCGGCACCTCCGGACACTCCGGCACTTCCGCCCGCTCCCATATCTGATCCGCTCTTACGCGACGGACAGGAATCTCCTCCGTCTCCCTGAGGGCCCCTGTTCCCCCTCGTTTGAGGCGCCGAGGGCACATGAAAGGGCACATGATTCTGGGCGCCGCCCCGCGTCGTTGCCCAAGGCGCCCCGTGGTCTCGATCCAGAGTGGCGCCCGGACAGGATCGGAGTGGCGGGGTCTCTGGTCGAACAGTTCTCCAATACCCACGCGAGCAGGCGACCGGAGTTCACGGAGACGGCCGTGAATGTCCGTGGTGAGGTGCACGCCTATCTCCCGCCTGAGCACCATAGGCGGCTCAAGCTCGAGGCGGCGGCCCGCCGCGTCTCCCTCTCACAGTGCGTCGGCGAGTGCCTGGGCGAGTACTTCGCGCTGCGCGAGGAGATGGCGACGGCGCTCGAGACTCCGGATCAGACCGGTGATCTCAGCCGGTGCGTGATCCACGTGTTGCTGGCGGAGACCGAGCAGCGCCTGGTGGCCACGTTCGAGCGCTACGTAGACGACCTTGCGGCGGTCCGCGGGGGCGTGGATGCCCTCCTGGCCGTGTCCGACCGCGCGGAGTTCCTCGCCCTGTGCCAGACACCGGAGGTGCCCCCGGCGGCCCAGGACCGGGCGCTGGCGAGCGGCCAGCGGCGGTTCGCGCACTGGCGCCAGGGCGTGGCTCGCATGCTCCTCGCCTCGGGGCGGCCTGTGCCGTGGCCCCTGGCGGAACCAGAGCCAGCCGGCAATCTCGTGCCGAAGGGGGCGCAGACCCACGCGGGCGTCGATGATCCCGGGACGGCCTCCCTGCCACGCCCGATGAGACCTGACGGCCGGCCCGACGAACAGGGCGACCCTCGGCCTTTGAGGTCTGCCGCGCCGCTCGACCGGCCCGCGCATGAGGGATCCCGGCGCGCCCCGGGCGGGCCTGACCGAGCGCCTGATCAGGCAGCCGTCGGTACCGGCCTGCGCGTGCGCCTCGCGCGCCTCGTGGGGTGGCGCCGGGAGCCGGCGGCCGAGTCCTCGCCCCGCCCTTGACTCACACCGGTCCCCGGCTGCTCTCGCTGGAGGGCGGTCGTCACTCTCAAATGACACGGCCCTCGCCGAGGGCCGTCCCGGGCCACGCGCCCGTGTTCCGGTCCTGAGAAATGACCAGCCTCGATCCGGGGTTGGCCGACACGCGGCGTACCGCTTTATCTTGCCGTGCACTTTCCTTCCTCCCATCCTCTCGCACAGTATTTCTGGAGCCGCCATCGCATCGTTGACCCGGTCAGGCGCATATGCAAGGATATGGGCGTGTACGAGATCCGCTTCGCCGCAGGGGTGGAGCAGGACCTCAAACGGCTCAAGGCATACGATCGCGGCAGAATCCTCGACGCCGTCGAAGAGCAACTGCCCCATCAGGCGACGACACCGAGTCGGCATCGGAAGCTCCTGATCAACCTCGTTCCGCCGTGGGCTGCGGATCCGCCGATCTGGGAGCTAAGGGTCGGCGCCCATCGGGTGTTCTACGACGTCGCCCCCGAGGAAGGCGTGGTCTACGTCCGCGCGATCCGGCTCAAGCGCGCGGGGAAGAGGACGGAGGACATCCTGTGAAGACGGTGACCGTGCGCGACCTCCAGAAGCGGGTGAAGGCATGCGTGGACGACGCCCAGCGAGACCGCGTGATCGTCACGCGCCACGGTAAGCCGGCAGCCGTGCTGGTCGGCGTCCAGGGCGAGGATTGGGATGCGGTCGTGATCCAGACAGACCCGAAATTCTGGCGGCTCATCCGGGCGCGGCGACGCCAAGCCACGCTCTCTCTCGGGCAGTTGAAGCGACGAGTCGGAGTCAAACGGTAACTCCCGGCGCGGAAGCACGCCTCCGATGGCTTCGTGACGATGGCCTCGTACTCGGAGCCCAGCCGGTGATGTTGCTGGCCCGGCCGCGTCCGGCCGACGGCGCCGCGGCTGTGAGCGGCGCGGTGAGGAGGCCGGCACTACGGCACTGGCTAACCAGGGCACCGTCGCTCCCAATCGGGAGACTGTCCATGACGGCGCTCAAGCGAAGGCCGAGGAGCACTTGGCTGGCGCAAAGGCGATGTGCCGGGAGAAGGACATGGGTTTCTGGCTGGAGCAGGCGGTGACGCAGCTGAGCGAGTCGAGGTAGGCCGAGGCCCCCCATGGTCTGTCAGCGATGCCAGCGGGACGCGCCCCCGGACGCGGCATTCTGCCCGAAATGCGGGGCGAAGCTCAGCGTCGCCTGCCCGCAATGCGGCGCCGCGAACGCTCCGGACGACAACTTCTGTCGGAAGTGTGGCGCCCGAGTGAGCGTCTCCGCCGCGCCCCCAGCGACGCGGTTCGCCGCCGCGCAGTCCTACACGCCCAAGCATCTCGCCGAGCGGATCCTCACCTCGAAGGCCGCCCTCGAAGGCGAGCGGAAGCAGGTCACGGTCCTGTTTGCCGACCTCAAGGGTTCGATGGAGCTCCTGGCCGACCGCGACCCCGAGGAGGCGCGGAAGCTGCTCGATCCCGTCCTCGAGCGGATGATGGACGCTATCCACCGCTACGAGGGCACGGTCAACCAGGTGATGGGCGACGGGATCATGGCGCTCTTCGGCGCCCCGGTGGCCCACGAGGACCACGCGGTGCGGGCGTGTTACGCCGCGATCGATCTCCAGCGGGCGATGCGGCGGTTGACCGAGGATCTCCGGCGCGCCCACGGGGTAACCGTCGAGGTCCGCGTGGGCCTCAACTCCGGCGAAGTGGTGGTGCGCGCGATCTCGAGCGACCTCCACATGGACTACACGGCCGTCGGCCAGACGACCCACCTCGCGGCGCGGATGGAGCAGCTCGCGACTCCGGGCACGGTGCTGCTGACGGCCGACACCGTGCGGCTCGCGGAAGGGTACGTGACGGTGAAGCCGCTGGGGCCGGTGCCCGTGAAGGGCCTGGACGCGCCGATCGAGGTCTACGAGCTGACCGGCGCCGGGCCGCGACGCTCGCGGCTCCACGCGGCGGCGGCCCGCGGGTTGACCCGTTTCGTCGGACGCGCGGGCGAGCTGGACCAGCTCCGCCAGACCCTGGGTCGGGCCGGCAGCGGCCAAGGCCAGATCGTGGCGATCGTGGGAGAGCCTGGCGTGGGCAAGTCGCGCCTGGTCTGGGAAGTGACCCACTCGCACTGCGTCCACGGCTGGCTCGTGCTGCAGGCGGGTTCGGTCTCGTACGGGAAGGCGACGTCCTACCTGCCGGTGATCGATCTTCTCAAGGGCTACTTCCAGATCGAGGATCGCGACGGCCCGCGCGCGGTGCAGGAGAAGGTGACCGGGAAGCTCTTGACCCTGGACCGCGCGCTGGAGGGCAGCCTGCCCGCGCTCCTGTCGCTCCTCGACGTCCCGGCCGACGACCCGGAGTGGGAGGCGCTCGATCCGTCCCAGCGCCGTCGCCGGACGCTGGACGCGGTGAAGCGGCTGTTGTTGCGGGAGAGCCAGGTACAGCCGCTGCTGGTGATCTTCGAGGACCTCCACTGGATCGATTCCGAGACCCAGGCGTTGCTCGACGCGCTGGTCGAGAGCCTGCCGGCTGCCAGGGTGCTGCTCCTCGTGAACTACCGGCCCGAGTACCGGCATCAGTGGGGCAGCCGCACCTTCTACACGCAGCTCCGGCTCGACCCCTTGCCGCACGATCACGCCGGAGAGCTCCTCGGCGCGCTCGTCGGGTCCGACACCACTCTGGACCCGCTCAAGCGCCTGTTGATCGACCGGACCGAGGGCAATCCGTTCTTCCTGGAGGAGAGCGTGCGGTCGCTCGTCGAGACCGGCTCCCTGGTCGGGGATCGCGGCGCCTGCCGGCTGGCGCGGCCCCTGCCGGCCATCCAGGTCCCGGCGACCGTGCAGGCGGTATTGGCCGCCCGCATCGACCGGCTGGCGCTTTCGGACCGGGCGGTCCTCCAGACGGCATCGGTGGTCGGGAAGGACGTCCCGCTCGGGCTGCTCCTGGCGATCGCCGAGCAGGGCGAGGCGGAGCTCGCCGCCGTGATCTGCGCATGGGCGAGGCGCTCCTCGCGGCCGGCCGCGTTGACGAGGCTCGCATCGCCGCGACGCGGGCGCGCGATCTTGCCCGCGACCGGGGGGAACAGGGCCACGAGGCCTGGGCGCTCCGGCTTCTCGGCGAGATCGGCGCTTATCCACGCTCGGTCGTGGCCAACGAGGCTGAGAGCCACTATCGCGAGGCCCTCGAGCGGGCCCAACGGTTGGACATGCGCCCATTAGTAGCCCACTGCCATCGTGGCCTGGGCGCGCTCTGCCGGCGCACGGCCATGCCCGATCAGGCGGATCAGCATCTCACCACCGCCACCGCGATGTACCGCGATATGGGCATGAGCTTCTGGCTGGAGCAGACTGAGCCACAGACGAGGGACCGCGGGGCATGACCTGTCCGCGCTGCGCCTTCGAGAATCCGCCCGCGATGGCGTTCTGCGGGCGCTGCGGCGCGCGGCTTGCGGTCCTGTGCCCCTCATGCGGCTACGCGAATCCCGAGGGGTTCGCCTTTTGCGGCAGGTGCGGCACGCGCGTGGCGGAGGCCCCGGCACCGCCTCGTGAAGGCGCCCCTGATCTGACCTCACCGAGGGCCTACACCCCCAAGCACCTTGCCGAGCGGATCCTCACCTCGAAGGCCGTGCTCGAAGGCGAGCGCAAGCAGGTCACCGTGCTCTTCGCCGACTTGAAGGGCTCGATGGAGCTCCTCGCCGATCGGGATCCCGAGGAGGCGCGGAAGCTCCTCGACCCGGTGCTGGAGCGGATGATGGAGGCCGTCCACCGCTACGAGGGCACGGTCAACCAGGTGATGGGCGACGGCATCATGGCGCTCTTCGGTGCCCCGCTCGCCCACGAGGACCACGCCATGCGGGCGTGCTACGCCGCGCTCGATATGCAGGCCGCCATGCGCCGATATGCCGAGGAGATTCGTCGCTCCGACGGCATCTCGCTCGAGATTCGCGTTGGGCTGAACTCGGGCGCGGTGGTGGTCCGGGCCATCGGGAGCGATCTCCACATGGACTACACCGCGGTCGGCCAGACCACGCATCTGGCGGCCCGGATGGAACAGCTCGCGACAGGCGGGCGAAGCCTCCTCACCGTTGACACGCTGCGGCTCGCGGAGGGGTATGTCGAGGTCATGCCGCTGGGGCCGGTGCCCGTGAAGGGTCTGAACGCCCCGGTCGAGGTCTACGAGCTGGTCGGGGCCGGAGCCCGCCGCTCCCGGCTGTCCGCGGCCGCCACGCGCGGCCTGACGCGCTTCGTCGGGCGGGACACCGAGCTGGAGCAGCTGCGCCAGGCGCTCGAGCGGGCCGCCGCCGGGCATGGCCAGGTGGTGGCGATCGTCGGCGAGCCGGGCGTCGGGAAATCGCGGCTCGTGTGGGAGGTGACGCACTCTCACCGCGTCCACGGCTGGCTCGTCCTCCAGGCCGGCTCGGTCTCATACGGGAAGGCGACGTCGTATCTGCCGGTGGTCGACCTCTTGAAGAGCTACTTCGCGATCGAGGATCGGGACGGCCCGCGGGCGGTGCGCGAGAGGATGACAGGGAAGCTCTTGACGCTGGACCGCGCCCAGGAGGCGAGCCTGCCGGCGCTCCTGGCCCTGCTCGATGTCCCGACTGGAGATCCGTCCTGGGACGGGCTGGACCCTCGACAGCGTCGCCAGCGGACGCTCCACGCGCTCAAGCAGCTCCTGATCCGCGAGAGCCAGGTCCAGCCACTCCTGGTAGTTTTCGAGGACCTCCACTGGGTCGACTCCGAGACCCAGGCGCTGCTCGATGGGCTCGTCGAAAGCCTGCCGGCGGCGCGGCTCCTGCTCCTCGTGAACTACCGGCCGGAGTATCGGCACCAATGGGCCAGCCGCACGTACTACACGCAGCTCCGGCTAGACCCCCTCCCGCCGGAAACCGCCGAGGAGCTCCTCGGCGGTCTGCTTGGGCCCGACGCCGGCCTCGACCCGCTGAAGAGCATGCTGATCGCGCGGACGGAGGGCAATCCGCTCTTCCTGGAGGAGAGCGTGCGGACCCTCGTCGAGACCGGAGCGCTCGCGGGCGAGCGCGGGGCGTACCGGCTGGCGCGGCCGCTCCCGGCCATCGAAGTCCCCGCCACGGTGCAGGCCGTGCTGGCCGCCCGGATCGATCGGCTGGCCCCCGGCGACAAGGCGCTCCTGCAGACGGCGTCGGTGGTCGGGAAGGACGTACCGTTCGCGCTGCTCCAGGCGACGGCCGCGCTGCCCGAGGACGACCTGCGCACCGCGATCGGCCGCCTCCAGGCCGCCGAGTTCCTGTACGAGACGCGCCTCTTTCCGGATCTCGAGTACACGTTCAAGCACGCGCTCACGCATGAGGTGGCGTACGGGAGCCTGCTCCAGGACCGGCGCCGCCGCCTCCACGGCGAGATCCTCGCAGCCATCGAACGTCTCTACGCCGATCGGCTCATCGAGCATATCGATCGCCTGGGCAATCATGCCCTCCGGGCGGAGCAGTGGGAGACAGCCGCGGACTACCTTCGCCAGGCCGGGCACAAGGCGGTCTCGCGCTCAGCGTTCCAGGAGGCCGTCTTGGCGTACGACAATGCGCTGGCGGCCGTCGAGCACTTCCCCGAGAGCCGTGGGAGGCAGGAGCAGGCGATCGACCTGCGCCTCGACCTGCGCGTGCCCCTGCAGGCGATGACGCGGACGAACCGCCTCCTCGAGGGCGACTGGGCGGCCGAATCGATCGCGCGGACGCTCGGCGACGAGCGGCGGCTGGGGCGGATCTCCTCGGGACTGGCCAACACGCTCTGGATCACCGGGGACCATGCGGCCGCGATCGTAGCGGCCTCGCGGGCCCTGGAGATCGGTCAGCGGCTCGGCGATGTTGCCACGCACGCCACCGCCGTGCTGCGGTTGGGCGCGATTCACCACACGCTCGGCGAATATGACACGGCGGCGGTCTACCTCCGGCAAGGCCTGCAGTTGATCGGAGACGAGTGGCTGCGAGAGCGCTTCGGAATGACCTCGACCGCGTCGGTGGTCGCGCGCCACTGGCTTGCTCGGACTCTCGCAGAGCTGGGGAACTTCTCCGAAGGGTTGGCGGTTGCTCAGGAAGGTCTAGATACGGCCCTGTCCACGGGCTTCGTGGGCGACCTCCCGCCGGCCCTCTCGGCGGTCGGATACGTCTACCTCTACCGCGGGGACACTTTGGAGGCGCTCGCGCCGCTCACGCGCGCCGTCGAGATTGGGAGGGCGACTGAATTCCTGAACTGGGGGACCACCGCCCTCGGCTTGCTGGGTTTGCGAGACGTGCGCACCGAGCGCTCAGTGGACGGTGTCGGACTGGTGGAGCGGGCAAGTGGCCTGGCCGACGAACGCGGCGAGAGGTGGCTCCTGTCGGTTCTCCAGATGTGGCTCGGCGAGGCGCATCTTGCTGCCGGAGACCCGGAGCGGGCGAGGCGGCATGCGCAGGTGAGCCTGGAGATGGCACGCGCCCAGTACCAGCGGGGGACTGAGTCATGGGCATGGCGGCTCCTCGCAGAGATCGCCTCCGCGAACGATCCACCCGACATCCAGGAGGCCGAAACCGCCTACCGAGAGGCGCTGACGCGAGCCTCGGACCTGGGCATGCGCCCCCTCGTGGCCCACTGCCACCTCGGCCTCGGCAAGCTCTACCGACATCATGGCGACGGCGCACAGAGTCGGCAGCACCTGGCCACGGCCATGGCCATGTACGGCGAGATGGACATGCGCTTCTACCTGGCCCAGGCGGAGGCTTTCTCCCGAGGATCCATGACTGGTTGATTTCGCCGCACCGCGCTGCATTTCGCGGCGCGGGGTAGCACGCCGCTGAGTTCCTCCCAGAGAAGACCGCTTCCCGGCCTTCCGTACGATTCGGCGAGGTGTTGCGGCCTGCCCGGACAGTCCGTCGCCCGGTTGGCACGCGAATTGGTAAGGGCGAAAGCAGGCTCCGCGCCAAGCCGCCCTGGGCGTAGATGTCGGGACGCGGTAGAGGGATCTGCGATGACCCACCTTGAGACTGACTACCTGACCGCCACGCAGGTGGCGCGGTGGCTTCAGGTGTCGGAGAAGTCAGTGTATCGGTGGGCCACCTATGATCCGAGCATGCCCGCGCTCAGGATCGGTGGGGTGATTCGCTTTCCGCGCGAGCGGCTCGAGCGCTGGGTGCGGCGCCGAGAGCAGGGGACAGGTGGTGCGCGGCGAGTTCGTCAGTCGGGGTCCCCCGCCACACCAGAGCCCCTCGGATCCGCGATAGGCGCCGCCAGGTCTTCGGCGATGTGTGTCATTCCACGGGCCAGCAGACTCGGTACTGCAATGCCGGCAACCGTCGAGGAACGCACGTGAGGCCTCTCCCTTGAGCCCGGTCAAGCGGGATGCCGTGTCTACGACGCGGGCTATCATGAGCACACCCGCAGACTACGGCGAGAGCTCTTGAGCCGGGTCTGGTTCGTGGTGGCGTGGACCGCGGATTACGGCGTGCCCTTCAGGAACGTCGCTGCGGGCTGCGAGACGGGACGAGCCGGAAGACGCCTCGGCGGGAGGAGCCAGGGATGGCCAAGGTGATTCGGCGGGTCTGGACGGGCCGGGGGCCGACGGGACGGCGAGTCAGGCACGTGGCCTGGGGATACCAGATCGCGTTCATAGGTTCCGACGGGAAACGCCACCGTGAACGCCGAGTCTCCAGGGAGTGGCTCTCGGAGCAGGACGCGCTGGCCGCGCTCGTGGCCAGACAAAGGGAGATCGAGGCGGGCCAGGTGACGCGGCCGAAGCAGCGAACCCTGGGCCAGGTGGTGGACGAGTACCTGGCGCACAAGGCGAACGAGAAGAAGCGAAGCGTCGACGACGACGAGCTCATCCTGAAGCGGAAGATCCTGCCCGCGTTCGGAGCCGAGACACCGCTGCGCAAGATCACCAGGGAAGACATTGCCCGGTTCACGAAGGCGCGCCTCGAGCAGGAGGTGAGGCCAGGGCACAAGGTGAAGGCAGGGACGGTCGCCAACGAGCTGTCCGTGTTCCGGCATCTATTGCGGCTGGCCCAGGAGTGGGGCTACGTGGCCGAGGTCCCGAAGGTGAAGCTCCCGAAGCGCTCCGAAGGGCGGCTCCGCTACCTGCAGTCGGACGAGATCGCCCGGCTGCTCGAGGCGTGCCCGGAATCACGGAACCCGCACCTGAGGACCATTGTCGTCCTGGCGCTCAACACGGGGATGCGGCGCGGAGAGATCCTCGGGCTCGAGTGGGAGCTGGTGGACCTCGCCACCGCGCGGATCACCCTTTACCGCACCAAGTCTGGCAAGCCGCGAGGCATCCCGATCAACACGGCCGTGTACGATGCCCTGATCGCTCTCGAGCCGGACCCCGCGCACCGAGTCGGACGCCTGTTCAAGAAGGCCAACGGCGCCGGCTGGGACCGGATCCGTACCGCATTCGAATTGGGGCTCCGGCGGGCAAAGATCCAAGACTTCAGATTCCACGACCTCCGGCACACCTTTGCGTCCCATGCCGTGATGCGGGGCGTGTCCCTGGCCGAGCTGAAGGAGCTGCTCGGGCATTCGACCTTGACGATGACCCTCCGCTACGCCCACCTGTCTCCGACCCATCTTCGGGGGGCGGTCGCTCGACTCGACGGCCTGACCTCAGCCCCCACCACCGCGCCAAGGGCACATGAAAGGGCACATGACGCTATACTCGGTGGGCCGCTTCAGGGAAGTACGCGGAATGTCGACACCGGAGGGGTGGCCGAGCGGTTGAAGGCGCCGGTCTTGAAAACCGGTATGGGTGCAAGCCCTCGGGGGTTCGAATCCCTCCCCCTCCGCCACCCGTCCAGAAGTGGCCCGCTGAGTTGACAAAGGCCGAGCCCCCCGGGAAGATGGGACGCTCGCGCGGAGAGGTGGCCGAGTCGGCCGAAGGCAACCGCCTGCTAAGCGGTTACCGGGTGTTGAGCCTGGTCCCGGGTTCGAATCCCGGCCTCTCCGCCACTCTTCCGGGGGGTCGGGCGCGCCCATAGCTCAGTTGGATAGAGCGTCGGACTACGAATCCGAAGGTCGCAGGTTCGAATCCTGCTGGGCGCACCACGACTTAGCGGGCTGCTGACTCCCCAGCTTGTCCCCAGTTAGTTTGCCGACGGGATGAACATCCTGATCGTTACCGGCATCTTCCCGCCCGACATGGGCGGGCCGGCGACCTATGTTCCGATCGTTGGCAAGGCCCTGGCCGGTCGGGGTCACCAGGTGACGGTCGTCACTACGAGCGCGCGCGTCAATGACCGCGACGGCGGCCATCCGTACCGCGTTCTGCGCGTGAACCGGCCCCCCCTCCGTCCGCTCCGGAGGGCTGCCGTCGTGGCGGCGGTGCTCCGGGCGGGCCGCCGGGCCGACGTGGTATTCGCGAACGGGTTGTATCCCGAGACCGTCCTCGCGAACGCGGTGCTCCGCAAACCGTTCCTCGTCAAGGTCGTGGGCGACTGGGTGTGGGAACGAGCGGTGAGCAAGGGCTGGACCCGCGAGAGCTTCGCGCAGTTCCAGCGAACCTCGCACCCCGGAAGGGTGGGAGCGCTAGTACGGCTCCGGGATGCTTGCCTTCGCCGCGCCGAGGTTGTCGTCACGCCGAGCCGCTACCTGGCCGGCGTGGTGGCTGGCTGGGGAGTGCCGGAAGGTCGAGTCCGCCTAATCCCGAACGCGGTCGAACCCGGCGACGTACCGCCGGGAGCCTTCGTTCGGCCGGACACCCGGTTTCGCCTGATCACGATCGGCCGGCTGGTTCCCTGGAAGAACGTCGACCGCACCATGAGAGTGCTGTCCCTTCTCGGAAACCAGGTGGGTCTGGTCGTCGTGGGGGATGGCCCGGAAGAGCACCCTCTCAGGGCCCTCGCGCGGCAGCTAGAGATCGAGGATCGCGTGTGGTTCACCGGGCGGGCCGCTCCGGAGGACGTCTTCGGACTGCTGCGGACGTCCGACGTGCTGGTGCTGAACTCGTCGTATGAGGGCCTGCCGCACGTCGTGATCGAAGCGATGTGGGCCGGGGTGCCGGTCGTCGCCACCGACGTCGGGGGGACTCCCGAGCTGATCGAGCACGGGATGACCGGGCTACTGGTGCCGCCTGCCGCCGACCGTGCCCTCCAGTGCGCGATCCAGCGGCTGCTGGCCGATTCGGCGCTGCGGCACACGATGGTGGCCCGGGCGAGTGAGGTCGCCCGGGCCCGCCTGGCGCTTGGACCGATGATTCGCGCGACGGAGGCGGTTCTCGCGGCGGCGGCCGGTCGGCGAGTCTGATCCCGGCCGCGGCCGGCCCACCGCGGCGGGAAGACCAACGCAGCCCCCGGCCCGAGGCGTTAGGACGAGACGATGCCCTGTCTCCGAGCCACGTCGAGGATCTTGAGGACCCGCGCCTCCGAGGAGTGGCGAGCAAGGATTGCGGAATATTCGGGGAGCAAGTCCAGCTCCGCGTACGGCCCCCGCAGGAACGGCCCGACGCGCCGCAGGCAGGACTCGAAATCGTACAGGTTGCCGCACTCGTAGATCCGCTCGTAGGCCAGCTCGTCAGAGTCCGGCTCCAAGATGTCGATCGTCTCGGTGATGAGCAGACAATTGTTTCCGAGCACTTCCCAGAACCGTCCGGTATCGTAGCCGCTCCCTCCGATGGAGATGCCCACCTTCGAGCAGGCCAGAAGCTGGTAGAAGAGCCGGTTGTCCATCCGGCTAGTGACGCAGGAGTAGCCCTCGGCCGCGCAAAACTCGCGGAGTATGGCGCGGGCATGACGCCGGAACGTCGAGTACCGGTCCTGGCCGAACACGCAGAAGAAATCGATGGGCTTCTCGAGGCCCGGCCGATACTCTGCGCGATAGCGGCGCTCGATGCCGAATGGGAGCGGAACGATGCCGGGGAGGTAGGGCTTCTCGCGCCGAAAGTAGAGGGGACAGCGGGCGAGCATGGCGGTGTCGATCGCGCCGTGACCCCGGTGAGTTCCGGCCAGGATGTTGCGTTGGACTGCATAGTCGAGCCTCCGGTTGTGTCCCGGCTCCGACCCATCGATGTAGACGGTCTTCTCCCACCGGTCGACTCTCTCCGACAGCTCGCCGTCCAGCCCGTCTTTCCCCCAGCAGAACAGCACGAGATCCGCCTCCCACGCGAAGGAGATGAACGCGGCGCGCGGGAGCGCGTACTCGTCCCGGACGACCTCGTGGCCACCGTAGGTGGCCGAGGTGTGAAAGGAGACAAGGCCCTTCTCCTGCAGCGAGGCGAGGCCGTCGACGAGCGTCCGGGTGAGATGGTCCGGGCGTCGTCTTGGCCCAATCACGGCGACGGTAGGCATGGGTCCTCCATGGGGTGGTGGTCACGGGGCACCGTCCACCGAGATCGTCGGGCCCGGATGATGCGAGCGGCATCGAACTGACGCCAGGAAGTCTGCAGCAATCCGGGCGGGCGTCAGCCGCTCCCGAACGACTCTGAGGCCGGCGGCGCCCAGGGCCTCCCGTCGCGGCCGGTTCCCCCAGAGCGCCAAGAGGTGGGCCGCGAGGCTAAGCCCGTTGGCGGGCTCGCACAGCTCCAGGCTCTCGTCCGAGAAGCGCTCGAGCACGGCCGGAGTGCGCGCAGTCACGACTGGCTTGCCCATGGCCAGGCATTCGTAGACCTTGTTCGGAATGACCCGGCGCGCCTTGGCCGAATCGCCGAAGATGCCGAGGCAGATGTCACTGTCGGCGATGAAGCGAGGCAGCGCACTCGGGGGCACCCGGCCCACGAACTCGACGTTGGAGAGCTCTTGCTCGCTGGCCTTCGACCGCGCGCGTGCATATTCTTGCCCGTCGCCCAGAAGCCGGAAGGTCAGGGGCGCATGGCGCAGCAGGCGGGCGGCCTCGAGGATGTGGGGAATTCCGTGCAGCGGAATGTACGTCCCGTGGAAGTGCACGATCCCCCGGTCACACGCGGGGCGGACAGACGTCGCCGGACGGAAGAGGGCATCGTCGGTTCCGACGGGGACGACGAGGAGGGACCGTTCGCGGGCGAAAAAGCGGCGTGCGAAGTATGCGGCGTGAAGCCGGGTATCGACGTAGACGAGATCGGCGAGGTGGACGCTAGTGAAATCGAGTAGCCAGTCCCGAAGGGCGCGGAGCGAGAGGCGGGCGTAGAGTTGGCGATCCTCCACGTTGGAGTCATACAGCGAGAGCAAGGCGTCGAAAGCCAGCGGGGTGCGCCACGCGAGCACACGCGCGAGCCATGCGGCGGTGTGGCCCGGGAAGGCCACGCAGAGCAGGTCGAAACGCCGGTCCGGAATCGCCCTGAACCGGCGTATCAGCTCCCGGTAGGCGCCGAGCCGGGACGTGTCGCGTCGGTCGATACGACACTCGACAACGTCGACGCCGTTCTGCCGGAGGCCGGACAGGAGCACCCGGGTCCGCGAGTAGTCGGGATCGTAGGTACCGAAAAAGCAGATCCTCACGACAGGAGGGCGACGATCCGGCGGATCAGGCCGTGAAGCGCGAATTCCTCGGCGATCCGGTGGGCCAGGCGGTCCGCCAGCGCGAAGCGATCCGGCCTCGCCAGGAAGCTGGATAGGACCCGGGCGGCATCCGCCGGGTCTCCTTCCCTGAACATGAGCGAGGTTGCCTGGTCCCCGAGCACGGGGCGAAACGCCTCGTTGGAGCAGATCGCGGGAGTGCCTGCCGCCAGGGACTCGAGCACGACCTTGTCCATGAGGCCCCTCGGACAGAGGTTCATGGAGAAGTCCGCGTCCCAGTACTCCCGGGCGATGTCCCGGTGCGGCACGGCGCCGCGGAAGCGCACGACGTGGCCGAGCCGCCGCTCGGCGACGAGCTTCCTGAGACGCGCCTCGTAGGCGACGTCCGCCTCGGTGGCCGGCGCGCCGATGATGTCGAGGGTGAACGGGCGGGCAGCGTCCGCCAGCAGCGCGGCCGCCTCGACCAGGACATCGAGCCGCTTGATCGCCGTGATGCGGCCGACGCACACACCGTGGACCCTCTGCCGGGAAGCGCGCGGGAGAGAGGGCGGGCGTCGATAGGTGTCCGCCCTCACGGCGTGCCCCACATGATGGGTCTTGCGGCTCGACAGCCCGAACGACTCCCTCGACGCCGTCAGGACGACGTCGGCCAGCCTTTCGGCGACGCGGAGAGTAGGGGTCACGGAACGATGCACGTACCAGAGTCCGATCGTCTTCCCCCACAGCTTCCAGAAGGGCCCGCCGGCGACCACGTAGAGCGGGCTCATGTGACAGAGCACTGCGTCGTACCGGGAGCGCTCCGAGTGCGCCAGGCGGAGGAGGCGCGCGAGCCTGCGCGGGCGAGTGCGGCCGTCCTCTTTTCCGAGGGAGAGGACCCGGACATGGGCCGGCAAGGCGTGAGCGCGCGCCTCCAGGGCGACGACAGTCAGCAGCTCGCACTGCCGGGCAAATTCCAGCAGCCAGTCGTGAAAGAAGCCCAAGTAGCTGTCGTCCCGGTCGACCTTCTGGGTGACGATGAGGAGCCTCATCGTGGCAGAATCTCCTCGTAGACCGCCTCCGTCGCCCGCACCATGCGCTCGGCGTCGAAGCACGTGCGGACGCGCCGGCAACCAGCCTCACCCATCTGGCGCGAGCCCGCCGGATCATCCAGGAGCTGGAGCAGGGAGCGGGCGAGAGCCTGGCCGTCCCGAGGCGCCACCAGCCAGCCGGTCTCCCCGTCGACCACGATCTCAGGGATCGTGCTGACACGGGAAGCGACGACGGCCTTGCCGGCCGCCATGGCTTCGAGCAGGGCGAGCCCGAACCCCTCCCAGAGGGACGGGTGGGCATAGGCGTCCGCGGCCTCGACGACGTCGATGGCGTCGCGTCGCCAGCCGGTGAACCGGACCGTGTCGGACACGGCGAGCGTTCGCGCCAGAATGGTGAGTCGTTCCCGCAGGGGCCCGTCCCCGACGATCACAAGCCGCGCGTCGGGTTTCACGGCCGTGACGAGTGCCCACGCGCGCAGCAGGTAGGCGTGCCCCTTTTGCTCGGTGAGCCGCCCGACGGTGGCAACCAGAGGAGTATCGGCTGGGAGCGCCAGCTCCCGGCGGATCTCCGCCCGGCGCCCCGATCGTGGAGTCGGGGCCAGGCCGTAGTGGACACTTCGGATCTTGTGCGGCGCCACGCCCTCGATCTGGCGGATGAACGCGGCCAGGTGCCGGGAGATGGCGATCACGCGGTCGCAGTTCCAGCCGACGGCCCGCCCGACAGCCCGCATGGCCTGTCCCCGGCGGAAGGGATCGTCGTTGTGTCGTGTGGAGACGATAGCCGGGATGCCCGCCAGCCGCGCCGCGAGGCCGCCGTACAGATCGGCATGGACTAGGTGAGTGTGGACCAGGTCAAAGCCTTGACCTCGCAGGCGCCGGTACACGTCCAGGAGACAGCGGGGGTCGATGTCGGAGCGGATCGGGACCTGGTCGACCCGGACGGCCGTGGGCTCGAACGCCTCCGCGTACTCGGCGGCCGGTTGGCGCCGATCCGTGAGGAGGAGCAGCGCGACCTGGAACTTCTGCCGATCCAGGCGAGGCAGGAGCGTCTGGAGGTGGCGCTCCGCCCCCCCGATGCCCGTCGCCTTCTGGATATGGAGGATGCGCCGCTTCATGCCCGCCCGTCGTGCCGCAGGTGGCCACCGCCCGGACGGCCGGGGCTACGTCACCGTGTCCCGGGCGGTGGCCAGGAGGCCCGCGAGGGCGGCCACGTATGATTCGGCCGACACGTGGGCGCGCACAAACGCCGCCGCCCGCTGCCCCACGTAACGCGCCGCTTCCGGGTGGCGCAGCACCCACGCCAGGCGCTCGGCGAGGGCGGCCACGTCCCCGGCCGGGACGAGGAAACCGGTGACGCCATCCTCAACGACCTCCGGGAGCCCGCCGACCCGGGTCGCCACGACCGGAGCGCCGGTGGCCATCGCCTCCAGGACGACCCGCCCCAAACCTTCGGAGTGGCTGGGCAGGACGAGGACGGCCGCGCGCGCCATATGCCTGGCCAGATCAGCCTGTGGCATCTGGTCAACGAAGGCGACACGCCCCTCGAGACCTGCGGCCCGGACGTGCGCGCGGAGCCGGCCTGCATACTGTGCGTGGCCTTCGCGTCCGATCAGGCGAAGCCGTGACTCGGGAATCAGGGGGGCGAGGCGGCCGAACGCCTCGAGAAGGTCGAGGACCCCCTTTCCGGGGACGAGAACGCCGGCGTACAGGATCTCGGCCTCGCGCGGTTGACGCCCCCGGCCCGCCTCGACGAACACGTCGATGTCCGTCCAGGCCGGGAAGGTCACGACCGGCCGGTCGGGCGCCCAGGTTTCGAGCTGCCGCCGGGTCCAGCCGGAGACCGCGCGGAGGGCATCCGCTTGGCCGAAGGCCCAGCGCGCGGCGCTCGGCATGATCGCCCGATAGGCCGCCGCGAGCCGGACCCGCCGATACTCGAACACGCTCGTCTCGAACGCGCCGTGGCTCTCGACCACCAGGGCTACGCGCGTTCCGAGCAGCCGAGCCACGCGCTTGACGAATGCTCCCGGCAGCGCCTCGTACGGCCCCTGAGCGACGATGATGCGCACACCGCGGCCCACGACGAGCCAGAGCGCGATTGCCGCGCCCGCGCAGAGGAAGACGGCGTACCGCAGCGCCGGGACCGGCAGCGCGGGCAGCAGGTAGAACGCAACGGGCTGGCTGAGCCTCGCCGGTCGCCAGCTCGCCGCGAAGCCGATGACGAAGAGGCGTCCGAGAGGCGCCAGCAGCCGCCACTTCTTTGCCTGGCTCGGCTCGAGCGGCCGGGAGTAACGCGCGCTGCCCAGGAAGCAGACCGGAGGGAGCGGCGTCCCCGTGCCGTTGGACGCACCGGGGCAACCCCCGGCCCGCGCGCTCATCCGGGAGCCCGTGGCAGGTACGACCGGGCGATCCTCGACAGGCACCCCCAGGCGGTTCTTGGACTGCGAGCGTCTCCCAGGCTGAGCTTGAGGCCCTCCAGCAGGCGCGCCCGCCCTTCCCCGGGACACCCTTCCCTGGCCAGTTGCGCCCCGAGATCACGCAGGTAGGACGCTCGCGCTCGAATCAAGTAGCGCCGCTTGTCCGGTTCGTGCCCGAACCGGTCCAGCAGGATCGCGATCAGGATGGGCCGGTGCCGTAGGCCGATCCACGGGGATTTGCGCTCCCGGCGGCGGTGATAGGTGAGCGGCTCGGCGATGCTCGCGATTTCACAGTGCGCCGCGATCCGGGTCCATAGCTCGTAGTCGTCCATCCCGGCCGCATCGAACGCCTCGTCGAAGCCGCCAACGGCGTCCAGGACCGACCGACGGATCAGGGCCGCCGATGGCGTCGGCACGTACCCGCGCACGAACAGCCGGGCAAAGGGGGCCGATGGGGCGTATCCGTGCCCCACGATCCCCAGAGGCCTTCCCTCACGATCCGTGTGGGCCACGTCGGTGATCACCATCCCGACCTCGGGGCGCGCCTCGAGCACGCTCACCTGCTTGGCTATCTTGGTCGGATCCCAGAGGTCGTCGTGATCCAGGAAGGCCACGCAGTCGCCCCGGGATTCCGCCACGCCTCGATTCCTGGCCGCCGCGACCCCCCGATTCTCCTGTCGAACGTAGCGAACCGGACGCCGGGCCGCCCGGACGATCTCGCCGGATCCGTCCGTGGATCCATCGTCCACCACGATCGTGTCGCAGTCTCGCCACGACTGAGCCAGCACGGTCTCGATGGTCTCGCCGATGACGTCCCGCGCGTTGAACAGAGGGATGATGACGCTTACATGCATCGGTTCCTCAGTTGCTCGGGTCGAAGAGCGGCCCGCGATCCGTGGGGCAGTGTGTGCCGCCACGTCGAAACGCGGGCAACGCCGCAAGGAGGAGGGGGGCCAAACATGGACCATATTGGCATCGAGGTGCACACGGAGGAAAGCCAGATCCGCATGCTGGGTGAGGCCGGCGAGCTGCGCGCGCGACGGGTCCGCACCACCCCCGAACTATCACGTGCGCCCCTCGATCTGCCAGACCGGGACGTGGTTCGTCCGCCAGGGCGCGACCTGCGATCCGGCCGAGGCGAGCGGAGCCGGCGATCCCGCGGAGCTGTGCGTCGAGACCGACACGCCCTTCGGGCGTCTCCGACACCTCACGCCGGCCCTTGATCTGTCCGAGACGCCGCCTTTCCGGGGCCGCCCCACTGTGCCGCTCGGCAGCCACCAGCCGGTCTGGCCGAACGGCCGATAGCCCGGGGCCTGGCCTACCCGCCCCGGGCTGCATCCCAGCGGGCTCCCAGAGGCGCTGGAACAGGGTCGCTCAGACCGAGCGTTCCGTCGCGCTCAGTAACTTGCCCACTAGGCGACCCTACCCCTCGAGCGCCTGTCCCGCCTCGGGGTGATTGTGCCATTCGAGCCCCGGGAGCGCGTGGCCGCGGCCACGCGGACCGAGGGCCGCCACCTGTGGAACGCGAGCGTCCTCCGACGAGCGTGGCCGGCCACGGCGGGCAACCGGCTCACGTCAGAACAGCGTGTAGATGAACGGGGCGATCGCCGAGCTCTGGGCGAAGATGATGAGGACGGCGAGCAGCAGAAGCACCAGGACCATCGGCGTGAGCCACCACCACTTGCGCCCCCAGAAGAACGCCAGGAGCTCGCCGGCGATGCTCGCGCGGTCCCCGAGCCGGTCGATCAGCCGCACGGCGCGGACTCCGGACGGGCGGCGGGCTTCTCGACCAGGCAGTCGCCGAGGACCAGCACGTCCATCTCGCTCCGGGAGAACGTGCTGAGCGCGTCGAGCGGCGTGTTGACGATCGGCTCGCCCCTCAGGTTGAACGATGTGTTCAGCAGCACGGGCACGCCCGTCTCCTCCGCGAAGCGCCGGATCAGCGCGTCGTAGCGCGGGTTGGTCGCCGCCCAGACGGTCTGGAGGCGGGCGGTCCCGTCGACGTGCGTGACGGCAGGAATCACGGGCCGCTGCGCCTCCACGACGTCTGCGACGTAGAGCATGAAGCGGGCCGGGTAGTGCCGGCGCGGGTCGGGCAGGGTGAAGTACTCGGCGGCGCGGTCGACCAGCACGGCCGGGGCAAAGGGCCGGAAGGGCTCCCGGTACTTGATCTTCAGGTTCACGACGTCCTTCATCTCGGGCCGGCGGGGATCGGCGAGGATGCTGCGGTGGCCGAGGGCGCGGGGCCCCCACTCGGCCCGCCCCTGGAACCAGCCGATGACCCGGCCGGCCTGGAGCAGGCGGGCGACCTCGGCCAGGAGCAGGGCCTCGTCGTCGTAGCGCCGGTGGACGACGCCGCTCTCGTCGAGCGCGCGCGCGATCTCGGCCGTCTCGAACCCCGGGCCCCAGGCCGCGTGCTCCATCACGAACTCCCGCGGCTTGCCGAGGAGCCCGTGGTGGACCCACAGGGCGGCCCCCAGGGCGCCGCCCGCATCTCCGGCGGCCGGCTGGACGTAGAGCTCCTCGAAGGGGCCTTCCCGGAGGAGACGCCCGTTCGCGACGCTGTTCAGCGCCACGCCGCCTGCGAGGCACAGACGGCGGAGCCCCGTCTCCCGATGGGCGTGGCGCGCCATCCGGAGGAGCACCTCCTCCACCACGAGCTGGATGCTCGCGGCCACGTCGGCGTAGTGCTGGTTCCGCCGGGCGAGCGCTCCGTCGTCGGGCCGCGCCGGCGCGGCCGGAGCGGCGCTCGTTTCGGTGAAGAACGGGAGCCCGGGCTCCCGCGGCGGGCCGAACAGCTCGACGAAGCGATCGCTGAAGGTCCGCTCGGCGGAATAGTGGAAGGCGAAGTAGCGCATGTCGAGTTCGAAGCTGCCGTCGTCTTCGAGCCGGATCAGCTTGCGCACCGCGTCGGCGTACCGCGGGGCGCCGAAGGGCGCCATGCCCATCACCTTGTACTCGCCCTCGTTGACCTCGAACCCGAGGAAGGCGGTGAAGGCGCTGTAGAGGAGCCCCAGGGAGTGGGGGAACCGCACCTCCCCCAGCAGGCGGACCTGGCCGCCCCGGCCGACCCCGAGCGATGCGGTGGCCCACTCGCCGACGCCGTCGACGGTGAGAATGGCCGCCTCGTCGAACGGCGAGCAGAGGAACGCGCTGGCGGCGTGCGAGAGGTGGTGCTCGCTGAACAGGATGCGGGACGTCGGAACGCCGAGGCGGGTCCGGATCAGGTTCCGGATCCACACCTTGTCGGCCAGCCAGCCGACCATCGCTTCCTGGAACAGCCGCCGGGATCGCGGGAACGTCTGGAGGCATGAGAGCAAGAGCCGCTCGAACTTCACGAAGGGCTTCTCGAAGAAGACCACGTAGTCGAGAGCCGGCCCGTGGGTGCCCCCCGTGCGAAGGCAGAAGTCGATTGCGTGCTGCGGGAAGCCGAAATCGTGCTTCTTGCGCGTGAAGCGCTCCTCCTCGGCCGCGGCGACGAGCTGGCCGTCGCGCAACAGCGCCGCCGCCGCGTCGTGGAAGTAGCAGGAGATGCCCAGGATGTCCATCAGAACTGTTGCCGGGCCCGGTCCAGCGCGCTCGGGCCCTGCTCGTCCCGGCGGTGCCACCCGCCGGAGCGGCCCGGCCGGAGAGCGAGGCCGTCCCCGCGCATCCGGAGCACCACGGCGAAGGGCCCGAGGACCGTGTAGTAGAAGAGCGTGAGCAGGATCCGCGCCTGAACGTCGCCGATCCGCCGCGCCACCCGCGTCCAGGCCTGCCAGAGGGCGCGCATGGTGCTCAGTCTACTGCCCGCCTCGTCCGGAGTACACTGCGGGCCGCGCCCGGGGCGCTGCGGCCGCGGCCGAGCACACCATCGGCGCCAGGTGGGCGGCCTGGGCCTCGGCCGCCACGCGGTTGCCCCGCACCGTCCAGTGCAGGTCGCCCCGCTTGTATAGCGGCGCGGACGACTGCGGGCTCGCCCGGAGGAAGGCGGGCGTCAGGTCGAAGCAGGACAGGCCGTGCCCGCGGCAGTAGTCGGCGACGACCCGGTTGGGGAGCGCGGGATCGATCGGGGTGGTCCCGAGGTCCGCGTGCCGGCGCCGGCCGCAGAGGCGGTCGAGCACCGCCGCGCGGAGACCGGGGTCCACCTGGAGGACGGACGGATAGAGCGTGATCACCAGGCGCCCGCCGTGGTGCGCCACGTGGGTGCGCGTCGCTTCCAGGTCCTCCAGGATCGGCTGCCATTGCCGGGCCAGCGCCCCGGCGTCGGCGGGGACGCGGAGCCGGCGGAGCTCGTTCGCCAGGATCTGGGTGAAGGCGGCCTCGTCGAAGATCGGCCCCACGAGCGCCGGATCGTCGTCCCGGAGCCGGCGCGCCGGATCGATGATGCGCCCGCCCGCGGGCCGCGCGCCAGGCGGAGGGGCCGGCGCCGCGGGCCCGGTGACGGTCTCGGCGAGCGCGCCCGGATCGGGCACGGTCGACCGGAGCCGGAGCACGTTCGCCGCGAAGGTCCAGAGGTAGGAGCGCCGGAGCAGCCGGGCCGGCCCGGCCCGGTCGTCGCGGGGCGGCGGCGGGCTGTCGTTGCCGACGTAGAAGTTGATCAGCACGAGATCGGGCGCGTAGGCGGCGTAGGCGAGCTCGATCAGGGTGCGGTAGTCGCGGACGCCCGTCGCTCCGATCCCGAAGTTCAGCAGGTCGACGTCGCGGTGCGGGCAGGCGCGCCGCAGAGCCTGCTCGAGCAGCGTCATGACGTTCGCAGGGTACGGCACCAGGCCGTACGTGAACGAGTCCCCGACGGCCATGATGCGGAACCGGCCGGCCGGCTTCGGGACGACGAACTCCTCGTCGTTGAACCCGAGCGCGTTCGTCCAGTAGTTGAACCAGTGGCGGTGCGGGACGAGGTGCTCGGCCTTGGACGAGAGGTATTCGTCGAGACTTGGGAAGCGGCGAGGCGGCGGTCCGCCGCCGGCGCGCGCCAGGTACCGGACACCGGGGCTCACCAGGGCGACCCCGCGAAGGGCCAGCTCCCCCAGCACGAGGGCGAGGACGAGTCCCACGCCGGCAGCAAGGGCCGGCAACAGCGCCCGCGACGGTCCGCTCCTCACCGCGTGTCCATCGAGTGCCTCACGGTACCACGCGCGCGTCGGCCGCCGCCGGGTCGCGGCCGGCACACCCCCTGATGCTCGGCACGCCCCACCGACTGGCGGTCAGGAGAATATCTGAGAATTAACCTGAGCTACACCACTTTACTGTTGACAACTGGGGCATGGGTAGGATAGTCGTCTACGGTACCTATGCTGCTCCGCGACCTGATGTGCGAGGGGCGACCGGCGTTCCCCCCGAGGTGGCAGGATCCGCACACCGGGGCGGAGCCGCTGCGCAACGAGCCGCTCGCCGGCATCCTCGTCGAGGTCGAGTGGGGCCGGCACAATCTCTCGCTCGAGCTCGTGAACTTCTGGCGGGGCCGACGGCTGAGGGGACGCCTTCTCACCGATGACGCGAACGTCCTGCCGCGGGTCCACGCGATGCTGAGCGCGGGCCTGCCGCGACATCTCGACGAGCTCATCGACCTGGAGATCCCGCCGGCCGAGCCGCCGCGGGCCGTCCCGAGCCCCCGGGATTCCGCCGAGGCCTCGGCCGAGGCCGAGCCCGCGGAGCCGAGGCCGCGGGAGCGGGGGCTGGCGACCGCCCTCCACCCGGACGTGGCGCTCCTCGTGGCCACGCTGGTCCGCAAGGGACTCCTGGAGCCGGACGACGTCGAGGACACCCGCCGGGAGATCGCGGCCGCCGCCGCCCCGGCCCCCGTCTCCGTCTCCAGCCAGTGGGCCGCGTCGCCGCTGGCGATTCGGCTGCGCGAGGCGCTGGCGCTGAACCCCAACGAGTCGCTCGATCCGGCCGCGCTCCGCATGACGCCCCGGAAGTAGCGCGCCCCGCGCGCCGCCGGGCGCGCCACCCGGCACGCGGCTCCCCGATGCCGCGGTCTCGCGGGTATACTTGGCCACCATGTCATTCGGGGATAGACTTGACGCGCACGGGTTGCCGGGCCCTGTCCTGCTGAGCACGCCGTTTCCCATGCGCGAGGCCACGAGCCGTCACGAGCCGTTCATGCGCGCCGCGCTCGAGGAGGCGCGCGCCGCGGCGGCGGCCGGGGAAGTGCCGGTGGGCGCGGTGGTGGTCCTGGACGGCCGGGTGGTCGGGCGCGGGCACAACCGCCCGATCGCCGCGGCGGACCCGACGGCGCACGCCGAGATCGAGGCGCTGCGGGCCGCCGGGCGGTCGGTGGGGAACTACCGGCTGGCGGACGCGGCGCTCTACGTCACCGTGGAGCCGTGCCTCATGTGCGCGGGCGCGTGTCTCCACGCGCGGGTCGGCGAGCTCGTGTTCGGGGCGGCGGACGAGAAGGCCGGCGCGGTGGTCAGCCAGGCCCGAGTGCTCGACGAGGCGGCGTGGAATCATCGGGTGCGCGTCACCGGCGGGGTGCTCGCCGCGGAGGCGCGGGATCTGTTGCTGGCGTTTTTCCGGACGCGACGTGCGGAGGGGTACCGAAGTGGTCGCACCGGGCTCGACTCGAAATCGAGTTGGGGGTGATGAGCCCCCACGTGGGTTCGAATCCCACCCCCTCCGCCATCCTCACACCGTGCGGCGCCGGGATGTGCGCGCCATCCGGGCCGGGGAGAGGTGCCCGAGCGGCCGAAGGGGCACGACTGGAAATCGTGTATACGTCCAAAAGGCGTATCGAGGGTTCAAATCCCTCCCTCTCCGCCATTCCCCGGATGGAGCCGAGCGTGATCGAGTGTGGCCGTGCTAGGCGGGGAGGTAGCGGTGCCCTGTACTCGCAATCCGCTCTAGCGAGGCCGAATCCCCGCCCGAGGTGCCGGCGTGTTGGACTGAGCCCCGAGGAGTGGTGATGACGGCTGGGCCCCACGCGACGAGAATCTGCCAACCCCGCCAGGCCCGGAAGGGAGCAACGGTCCGCAGACCCTCTCGTGTGCCGTGGGACTCCCTGGCCCGAGCCGGCTCCCCGGGGAGATCGCAGGACACCGGTTATCGACGGCGGGTGCACGGCCACTTGAATGCTCGGAGGGGGGCTTCGCCCCCCTCCCGACGGCCCCCGCGGCAAAGCCGCGGCCTTCGCCCTTCGGCGAAGGCGTCGGGGCCTGCCTCCCCCAAGGAAGGTTCCGCGTGAGCTACCAGGTGCTCGCCCGGCGCTGGCGGCCGCACACCTTCGAGGCCGTCGTCGGCCAGGCGCCGATCGTGCGGACGCTCCGGAATGCCCTTGCGCAGGACCGGATCGCGCACGCGTACCTCTTCGCCGGGCCGCGCGGGGTGGGCAAGACGACCACGGCCCGGCTCCTGGCGATGGGCCTGAACTGCGAGGGCCCGCGCGCGGGCGGCGCCGTGCCCTGCGCGGCGTGCGACGCCTGCCGCGAGGTGGCGGCGGGCCGCGCGCTCGACGTGATCGAGATCGACGGGGCCTCGAACCGCGGGATCGACGAGGTGCGGGCGCTCCGCGACAACGCCCGCTACGCCCCCGCCCGGGGCCGCCGCAAGGTCTACATCATCGACGAGGTCCACATGCTGACGGAGCCGGCCTTCAACGCGCTCCTCAAGACCCTGGAGGAGCCGCCGGCCCACGTCGTCTTCGTGCTGGCCACCACCGAGGCGCGCCGACTGCCGCCGACGATCCTCTCGCGCTGCCAGCGCTTCGACTTCCGGCCGATCGCGGGCGCGGAGATCGGCGACGCGCTCCGGCGGATCCTCGCCGACGAGCACGTGGCGCCCGACGCGGTGGAGCCGGACGCCCTCCGCCTCCTGGCCCGGACGGCCGACGGGAGTCTCCGCGACGCGCTGTCGCTCCTCGACACGGCGCTCGCCTACGGCGAGGGGCGGGTCAGCGTCAAGACCGTGGAGGAGCTCCTCGGCAGCGGCGGCGCCGAAGCGGCCTGGGCACTGGCTGGCGCGCTCGTCCGGCGCGCGGCGCCCGAGGCGCTGGAGCGCGTCGCCGACGCCGCGGCGGCGGGGCTCGACCTGGCGTTGCTCTGCCAGGAGACGCTGGAGATCCTGCGGCGCGCGCTGCTGGTCGCCGTGACCGGCACACCCGGGCCGGACGCCACGGTGGACGAGACCGCCCGACTCCGAGCGCTCGGCGCCGAGGTCGGCGGCGGCGAGGCCGACCTCCTCCTGATCCTCCGCGGCCTGCTCGAAGCAGAGACCGAGATGCGCAAGTCGCTCTATCCGCGCGTGGACCTCGAGATCGCGGCCGTGCGGCTCTGCCACCGCCCGAATGCCGCGGCGATCGAGACGGTCCTGGAGCGGCTCGAGCAGGCGGAGGCGCGCCTCCGCGGCTACGGAAGCCCCACGGAGCCCGCGGGCCCGGTCCAGACCGATCTCCTCGGCGGGGAGCCCGCGCCCCCGCGGCCGATCGGGCTGCCGCGGCCCGCCGAGCGGGGCGCGCTGCCGCCCCCCCGCAGCGCCCCCCTCCGCGAGCCGGGCCCTGCCGTCCGGGATGCGCCGGGCCCCGCCCGCGCGCCGAGCCCGCCCGGGGCCCGCAGCGCCGCGGAGGCCTGGCCCGGGATCGTCGCCGAGGTCACCCGGGTCCGGCCCACGCTCGGGCACCTCCTGGCGGACGGCGTCGTCATCGCCGAGGAGGACGGTCGCGTCACGGTGAGCGTGCCCAACGGGACGGCGTTCACCCAGGACCATCTCAAGCGGAGCGAGAACCGGGACCTCCTGCTCGAGACGGCGCGGCGCCTCTGCCCCGGGCTCAAGGAGATCGTGCTCACGACCGGCGCGCCGCCGGCGGGCCTCGGCGTGCCGGCGCACCCCGCGGTCCAGGCCGCCGTCGATCTGTTCGACGCCGAGGTCACCCAGGTCCGGCCCGGGCCCGGCGCGCGCGGGGATTCGCCCGCGACGCCCGGGGACCGTGGCGGGGAGGCACCATGAAGGGATTCGGCAACCTCGTCAAGGAAGCTCAGAAGCTCCAGCAGCAGCTCGAGGCCCTCAAGGAAGAGGTGGGCAAGAAGAAGGTCGAGGCCTCGGCGGGCGGGGGCATGGTGGTCGTCGAGGCCAACGGCAACCAGGAGCTCCTCGCGATCCGGATCGACCGCGAGGTCATCACGCCCGACGATCCGCAGATGCTGGAGGACCTCGTGCTCGCCGCGGCCAACGAGGCCCTCCGCAAGGCCCGCGAGCTGGTGGCGAGCGAGATGTCCAAGGTCGCGGGCGGCCTCGGCGGCAAGATCCCCGGGCTCATGTAGGGCGCGTGACCGCGCACCCGCCTGCCGTCGCCCGGCTGATCGAGGCCCTCGAGCGCCTGCCCGGCATCGGGCCCAAGACGGCCCAGCGTCTCGCGTTCCATCTCCTGAAGCAGCCCGCCGCCAACGTCCGGGACCTCGCCGAGGCACTGGTCGACGTCAAGACACGGGTCGTCTACTGCTCCGTGTGCTTCAACGTCACCGACCTGGACCCCTGCCGGATCTGCGGCGACCCCGGCCGCGACGCCGAGGTGCTCTGCGTGGTGGAGGAGCCGAACGACCTGATGGCGATGGAGCGAACGGGCGAGTATCGGGGGCGCTACCACGTGCTGCTGGGCGCGCTCTCGCCGCTCGACGGGATCGGCCCCGACGAGATCAAGGTGCGGGAGCTGCTGGCCCGGGTCGAGGCGAATCACATCCGCGAGATCATCCTGGCGACGAACCCGAACGTCGAGGGCGACGCGACCGCGCTCTACCTGTCGAAGCTCTTGCGGCCGCTCGGGCTGCGCGTCACGCGCATCGCGCGGGGCCTCCCCGTCGGGGGCGACCTCGAGTACGCGGACGAGGTGACGCTCTCACGGGCGCTCGAGGGGCGGCGCGAGATGTGAGGCCGCCTGGGCGGCGGGGCGCTACTTCCCGGTAAAGAACCGCTCGAGCGTGCGGCCGACCGACTGCATCCCGTCCCAGATCGACTCGCCGAAGCCCTTGGCGCTGTCGTGCAGACGGTCCGCGGTGGGCTTCACGTCCTTGCCGGCCTGCTCGGCCCGCTTCCCGACCTCCTTGCTCCCCTCGGTGACCGTCTTGCCGATCCCCTTGGCCGTCTCCTCGACCCCCTTGCCGACCTTCTTGGCGCCCTTCACCACCTCGTCGGCGGCCTTCGACGCCTGGGCGTGGACAGCTCCCGGCACCCCGGCGAGGAGCACGAAGGCGCCCAGCACGAGGGCGAGGGCCCGCCGCCGCCGTCCGACCGATGGGGACGTCCTGGGTCCTGGCATGGTGTCCCTCTCCGCGCCGTGCGGCGCCATCCGGCGATCGTCCCGTCATCCTAGCACCGGCGATTGACACCCGGGCGCGCGCCGCCTAGACTCGCGCGACCTGGCGGCGCTCCGCGCGCGCGAGGCACACGGCGAGGATGCTCGCGACGCTGAGGGAATTCGGGCTGACGCTCCTCTTCCTGCTGGGGGGCGTCGTCCTGGTCGGCGCCCTGGCCCACGCGCTCGGCTGGCTCGTGGGGCGGCGGCGGACCGCGGGGCTCGTCTGGCGCGCCTGGAACGTGCTGGGGGCGCTCCTCCTGGCCGTGGGGGTCCTGAGCATGGCGTACGCCTGGCTGGCCCTCGGCCTCCAGTCGGGCGCGGGCAGCCTGCTGCTCGGTGTGGGGATCCTCCTGGCTTCGGCCGGGCTCTGGATGCTCGTTCCGGTCTGAGCGGCGGGCGAACTGCCGCCCCCGCCGGGACGATGGGGTACAATGCGCGCATTCCCCGGTAGCTCAATTGGTAGAGCACGCGGCTGTCGAGTCGGCAGCGTCCCGGCCGAAAGGCGGGATGGAAAAGCGGGCGAATTCAGGGAACCCTACGTCCGGAAGGATACGGGAATCCTGAGCGAAGCCCCCGGGCGGACCACGTCCGGGGGACCGTGCAGAGACTAGACCGGAAGGTCGTACTCCGGCGCGCTACCGCGGCGCCTCGGGGGAAGCGCCCGCCCCCTACGGGCGCCCGCTGAGGGCGCCTACGGGGATGAGATAGTCCAAGCCCCGCGGAAACGCGGGGGCCCTTGTAACCGCGGGGTTGCAGGTTCGAGACCTGCCCGGGGAGCCAATCTCGGCAAGGCCGTCGGGGGTGACCCCGGCGGCCTTCGGCCTTTCGGGCATGGAGTCGCGGAAGGCGCTCAGGCGCCGGGGACGGCGCCGGTCACGGCGGGCGAGGTCGTCACGGTCGCCAGGAAGCCGTTCAGGCTGCCGAGGTGCGTCCGATGGACCTGGTCGGCGGAGATCACGCCGCCATCCGGGCCCTTGACCGGCATCGCCGCCATCGCGTCGGCCGGCATGAGCACCTTGAACCCGCGGTGCGCGGCCTCGCGCGCGGTGGTG
Source organism: uncultured Candidatus Rokubacteria bacterium (assembly GCA_963812945.1). GTDB lineage: Bacteria > Methylomirabilota > Methylomirabilia > Rokubacteriales > DASRDR01 > DASRDR01. Next base: position 648,898 of record CAWEXD010000010.1, read on the forward strand.
TCGCAGCACATCTGCGTCATGAAGCCGGAGACGATGACCTGCTCGATCCCGTGCCGCCGGAGGTGCTCCTCGAGCGCGGTGTTCGTGAAAGACCCCGGCAGGTGCTTGGTGAGGACGGGTTCGCCGGACACCGGCCGGGCGGCGGGGTGGATCTCGAGCGCGGGGCTGCCGGGCGCGAACGTCGTCGGGTTCGGCCGGCGGCTTTCGTGGACCACGTGGATGACCGGCACGCCCTGAGCCCGCGCCCAGGCGAGCAGATCCGCGATCCGGGCGACGGCCTGGGGCCCGTCGGGCAGGACGAGCTTGCCGATGGGCGCGAAGTACTCCTGCTGGGCGTCAATAACAAGAAGCGCCGTCTTCTCCATGGGAGGGCCTCGCTTTCCCGCGGCCCGGCCGCGCGGCCGCATGCTACCATGCCGCCTCGGTGAACCCCCCTCGCGGCACCGGCGGCGACGGCTCGGCGTCTCGGCCGCATCCTCTCTCCCCGCCGCCCGGGCGGCGCCTCACGCTCCGGCGCGGCGAGCCGCGCCCGCATCGCGGCCGGCGCGGGTTCCTGGCCGGGGTGCTGCTGATGGCCGGCAGCTTCCTGGTCTATCCGGCGTATCCCCTGCTCGTGCTCTGGCCGACGAGCGACCGCGCGCGCATCGAGGTGACGCTCGTCGCCGCGGCGATCTCGTGGGCGCTGTTCAGCGTCGGGCTCTACCTGGCGGGGCGCCGCGGATGGGTGTGGCTCAGGCGCCGCTGGAAAGGGCGCGCGGGGCGATCGGCGCCGCCGCCCCCCGCGGCGCCCCCGTGTTAGACTGCCGCGCGGACGGCCTCCCATGCTGGACCTCCTGATCACCGGCGGCCTCCTCATCGACGGCACCGGGAACCCCGGCTACCACGGGGCGGTGGGCATCGAGGGCGAGCGCCTGCGGGTGTTCCGGGGCGCCCTGGACGGCGTGACGGCCCACCGCACGCTCGACGCCACGGGGCGCGTCGTCTGCCCCGGGTTCATCGACATGCACGCCCACTCGGGCCTGGTCATCCTCGCCGAGCCCCGCCACGAGCCCAAGGTCCGGCAGGGCGTGACGACCGAGGTCATCGGCATCGACGGGTGCTCCTACGCCCCGTTTCCCTCCGAGGCGGACCTCGAGCAGTTCATCGAGATCAACGCCGGCCTGGACGGCTGCCCGCCCCTGGCCGCCCGGTGGCGGACCGTCGAGCAGTATCTCGACCTCTTCACGAGCCGGGTCGCGGTGAACATCGTCTACCTGGTGGGAAACTCGCCCCTCCGCGTCTCGGCCGTCGGGTGGGACGACCGCCCGCCGACGGCGGCCGAGCTCCGGAACCAGCGGGCGCTCCTGCGCACGGCGATGGAAGAGGGCGCGTGGGGCATGTCGACCGGGCTCGACTACCCGCCGGGCAGCTACGCCGACACCGACGAGCTGGTGGCCCTCAGCGAGGAGGCCGGCCGACTCGGGGGCTTCTACCACACGCACGTGCGCTACAGCCTGGGGGACCGCTTCCTCGACCCCTTCCGGGAGGCGCTCGAGATCGGCCGGCGGGCCGGAATCCCCGCCCACATCACGCACTTCTATCAGCGGACGACGGCGCCGGGCGGCGCGGCACGGATGCTCGCGCTCGTGGAGGACGCGCGGGGAGAGGGCCAGGACGTCACGTTCGACGGCTATCCCTACGCCTACAGCTCCACGCGCCTGAACATCGTGATCCCGCAGTGGGCCTTCGACGGCGGCCTCGGCGCCCTCCGGCGAAACCTCGCCGACCCGGAGGCGCGGGCCCGGATGAAGAAGGAGACGGGCCCCCGGGCCGTGTCGTGGCACGACATGTGGCTCACGCACTTCAAGCGCCCGGAGCACCATCGCTTCGAGGGACGCTCGGTCGCCGAGGTGGCGGAGCTCATGGGGCGGGACGTCATCGACGCGATCTGCGAGCTGCTCCTCCTGGAGGACCAGCAGGTCTCGTACGTGTCGGCCGGCGCGAACCTGGCCACCATCCCGCGGTTCGTGAGCCACCCGCTCTACATGGTCGGCAGCGACGCGGTCCTGATCGGAGACTACCCGAGCCCGCGGACGTACGGGACGTTCCCGGTCATCCTCGCCGAGTTCGTGCGCGAGGAGCGCTGGATCGGCCTGGCGGACGCCATCCGCAAGATGACGTCGTTCCCCGCGCAGCGCCTCGGCCTGCCCGACCGGGGGCTCCTCCGGGACGGGTTCAAGGCCGACGTCGTCGTCTTCGACGCCGAGACGGTGAAGGCCCCCGCCACCCGGCGGGAGCCGAAGCAGTTCCCGGTCGGCATCGACTACGTGGTCGTGAACGGCCAGGTCGTCGTGGACCGGGGGGCGCACACCGGCGCGCTGGCGGGCCGGGCGCTCCGCCGCGGCCGCGCGTCGACCTGAGCCCGGCGGGGCGGGCGTGAACTTCGACCTGAGCGAGCCCCAGCAGGCGGTCCGCCGGCTCTGCCGCGACTTCGCCGAGCGCGAGATCCGGCCCCGGGCGGCCGAGATCGACCGCACGGACGAGTTCCCCTGGGACCTCTACAAGCGCATGGCGGAGCTCGACATCCTCGGCATGACCGTCCCGCCGGCATACGGGGGCTCCGGCGCCGACACGGTGAGCTGGTGCGTCGCCCAGGAGGAGCTGGCCCGCGGGTCCGCGGTCGTGGCGGACGCCCAGCTCCTCTGCAAGCTCATGTGCGACATGCTCCTCCACAACGCCACCGAGGCGCAGAAGCGGCGCTATCTCCCGGCCATGCTGCGCGGCGAGAAGATCTGCTGCATCGCGCAGACGGAGCCCGGGACCGGCTCGGACGTCGCGGGCGTGCAGACGACGGCCACGCCGCGCGCCGACGGCGGCTGGGTGCTCCACGGCACCAAGCGGTTCATCACGGAGGCGCTCCTCTGCGACCTGGCCGTCGTGGTCGCCACGACCGACCGGACGAAGGGGCGGGACGCCATCGCGCTGTTCCTGGTCGAGATGGGCGCGCCCGGCTTCGCGCGCGGCGGCAAGGAGTCGCTCCTCGGGATGCGCGGCCTGGCGACCGGCGAGCTCGTGTTCGACGACTGCCGCGTCGGGCCGGACGCCCTCCTCGTCCCCCCCGGCGCCGGCTTCAAGCGCGCGATGGTCTCCCTCGACAGCGGACGGATCGGGATCGGCGCCCAGGCGCTCGGGATCGCCCAGGCCGCCATGGAGGCGGCGCTCCGCTACGCGAAGGAGCGCGCGGCGTTCGGCCAGCCGATCGCCGCCTTCCAGGCGATCCAGTTCCTGCTGGCCGACATGTCCGCGGCCATCGAGGGCGCGCGGCTGCTTCTCCGCAAGGCCGCGTTCCTCCGGGACCAGGGGCGCCCGATCATCCGCGAGGCCGCGGAGGCGAAGCTGGTCGCCGCCGAGGTGGCCCAGCGGGTCGTGACCGACGCCCTCCAGATCCACGGCGCCGCCGGCTACTCGACGGAGTTCCCGCTCGAGCGCCTCTACCGAGACGTGCGGGTGTACCCGATCTGGGAAGGGACCAGCCAGATCCAGCGGCTCGTGATCAGCCGGCAGCTTCTCAAGTGAGCCCCGCGAGGGAGTGAGGACAGGCCAGTGACCACATCGACCGCCGCGAGGAACCTGCTCGATCTCTCCGGCCGGGTGGCCGTCGTCACCGGCGGCACCCGGGGCATCGGCGAGGCCATCGTCCGCCATCTGGCCGCGGCGGGCGCCCGGGTCGTGGCCGTGAGCCGCTCCGCGCCCGACGCCCTGGCCGGGCCGTTTCGCGACGGCGCGGTGTCGACGCTCGCGGCCGACGTCTCGAAGAAGGCCGACGTCGAGCGCATGGTGGAGACCGTCGCCGCACGCCACGGCACGATCGACGTCCTCGTGAACTGCGCGGGCACGGCGAAGCGCGCCCCGGCGCTCGAGCAGGCCGACGCCGACTGGGAGTACATGATCGACCTGAACCTCAAGGGCACGTCGTGGGCCTGCCGCGCGGTGGCGCCCGTCATGCGGCGCGCCGGGCGGGGCCGCATCGTGAACATCACGTCCATCGGCGCCGCGTTCGGCCTCGTCAACCGGGCCGCGTACTGCGCGACGAAGGGGGCGGTCGCCCAGCTCACGCGCTGCCTCGCCCTCGAGTGGGGGCCGTACGGGATCACCGTGAACGCGGTCGGCCCGGGGATCACGGTGACGCCGCTGGTGCGGCCGTTCCTCGACGCCAATCCGGGGAAGGAGGAGACGATGACCCGCAAGATTCCCCTGGGGCGGCTCGGGCGGCCGGACGACATGGCGGGCGCGGTCGCGTTCCTCGCGTCGGACCTGGCGGCGTACATCACCGGGCAGACCATTCTCGTCGACGGCGGCTGGGGCGTTGGCGACCTCGACTGGTGAGGCGGCGCGCGACTGGGGGCCCGCGCTCCGGGCGATCCCGCTGGGCCACACGGAGTCGGTGCGGAAGACCGTCGGCGAGAGCGACATCTACCTCTTCGCCGGCATCACCGGGGACTTCTCGGGCGTGCACGTGGACGAGGAGTTCGCCCGCGGCACGCGCTACGGGCACCGCATCGCCCATGGCGCGCTCCTGGTGGGCTTCGTGTCCACGGTGATGGCCCGGATGACCGCGCTCCTCCCGCCCCCGGGTGGCGTCTCCTCCCGGTACGAGGTGAAGTTCACCGCGCCCGTCCTGATCGGCGACACGGTGACCACCGCGTTGACGCTGGCGGAGACGCGGCCCGAGCGGCGCGAGCTCGTCTTCCAGGCGCGGACCACGAACCAGCGGGGCCAGACCGTCCTCGAAGGCCGGACCGTCCTCACGCTGATCTGACCCCACCGCCGCGCCCCGTTCCGAGCCCGATTCGCGCGTCGGCGCGCGGCCGGGGCCCGCGGGCCGCGTGCTATACTCCGAGCCACCGCACGGAGCCCCGCGCGAGGAGGTGTCCATGTCGTCGCTCTCCGGGCTCGCCCGGGCCGGCCTGCGCTCGGCGCTCGAGGCGATCGCCGGCCCGGACGGCGTCCTGACCGAGCCCGCCGAGCTCATGGTCTTCGAGTCCGACGGGCTCACCATGTTCCGCGCCACGGCCGACGCGGTCGTCTTCCCGCGCACGACCGAGGAGGTCGCCCTGTGCGTGCGGCTCGCCAACCGGGAGGGCCTCCCGTTCGTCGCGCGCGGGGCCGGGACCGGCCTCGCCGGCGGATGCCTCCCCGCCGAGGGCGGGATCGTCATCGCGCTCACCCGGATGGCGCGGATCCTGGAGGTGGACTACGCGAACCAGCTCGCCGTCGTCGAGCCCGGCCTGGTGAACCTCCACCTCTCCCAGGCGCTCGCGCCGGCGGGCTTCTACTACGTGCCCGACCCCTCGAGCCAGCTGGCGTGCACGATCGGCGGCAACGTCGCCAACAACTCGGGCGGCCCGCACACGCTGAAGTACGGCGTCACGACGAACCACGTGCTCGGGCTGGAAGTCGTCTTGCCCGACGGCGAGGTCGTCTGGCTCGGGGGCAAGGTTCGCGACCCGCAGGGGTACGACCTCGTCGGCCTGTTCGTGGGCTCGGAGGGGACGTTCGGGATCGTGACGAAGGTCGTCGTGCGGATCGTGCGGCGGCCCGCGGCGGTGCGGACGCTCCTGGCGGTGTTCGACGAGATCGACCAGGCGTCGCGCACGGTGGCGGCGATCACGGCCCGGGGCCTGACGCCCGCGGCGCTGGAGATGATCGACCGGATCACGATCCAGGCCGTCGAGGACGCCTTCAACGCGGGGTATCCCCGGGACGCGGCGGCGGCGCTGCTCATCGAGCTGGACGGCGGGGCCGCGAGCCTCGACGAGGAGGCCGAGCGAGTGATCGCCGCGTGCCGCGAGAGCGGGGCGCGGGAGGTGCGGCTCGCGCGGGACGAGACCGAGCGCCAGCTCCTCTGGAAGGGCCGCAAGGCCGCGTTCGGCGCCTTCGGCCGCGTGGCGCCCGCCTACATGGTGATGGACGGCGTGATTCCGCGCACGCGCCTGCCCGAGATCCTCCGCCGCATCGACGGGATCGTCCGGAAGCACGCGCTCCGGGTCGGGAACGTCTTTCACGCGGGCGACGGCAACCTCCATCCGAACATCCTCTACGATCCGCGGAAGCCCGGCGAAGAGGATCGCGTGCTCGCGGCCGGCGCCGAGATCATGCGGGCCTGCGTGGACGTGGGGGGCACCATCTCGGGCGAGCACGGCATCGGACTCGAGAAGCGCGACTTCATGTCGTGGATCTTCTCCGAGGCGGATCTGGCGACGATGGCCGCGGTCAAGGCGGTGTTCAACCCCACGGGGCGGTGCAATCCCGGCAAGATCTTCCCGACGCGGAAGTCCTGCGCGCCCGGCGAGATCGCCTACCAGCCCCATCCGCTCGAGGCCAGCGGGCTGATCCAGCGCCTGTAGGGCGCGTCCACCGCGCCGCCCCCGCATGGCCGCCACGCTTCTCCGGAGCCTCGCCGAGATCGTCGGGGCGCCGCACTGCCTCGGCGGAACCGATCGCGCGGCCTACGTCGTCGATGGCCGCACGCCGTGCGGGGTCGTCTTCCCGGGGTCGGCCGAGGAAGTCGCGCGGGTGGTGGGCGCGGCTGCCGGCGCCGGGGTGCCCGTCGTCCCGTGGGGCGGTGGGACGCAGATGCACCGGGGGGCCCCGCCCCGCGACGGAGCGCTCGTGGTCGGGCTCCGGCGGCTCGGCCGCGTCCTCGAGCACGAGCCCGCCGATCTGACCGCCACGGTCGAGGCGGGGATCACGCTCGGCGGCCTTCAGGCCGCGCTGGGCACGCGGGGACAGTGGCTGCCCCTCGATCCGCCGGCGCCGGGCGAGTCGACGCTCGGCGGCATCCTCGCGGCCAACGCCGCCGGGCCCCGGCGACAGGGCTACGGCACCGCGCGAGACCTCGTCATCGGCATCCGGGTCGTGGGGTCCGACGGTCAGCTCGTGCGCGCGGGCGGGAAGGTCGTGAAGAACGTCGCGGGCTACGACCTCGCGAAGCTCTACATCGGGTCCCTCGGCACGCTCGGGATCATCGTCGACGCGACCTTCAAGCTCCGGCCGCGCCCGGAGTCGGAGGGCGCCTGCTGGGCGACGTTCCCCGCCCTCGACGCGGCGGCCCGCGCGACGGCGGCGCTCGCGGGCTCGGACCTCGGCCCCGTGGCGGCGGTGCTCCTGGATCCCCACGCCGCCCTGGCGTGCGGGCGCCACGCGGGGCGCGGGGCCGTCGCCGCGCCGGCCGCGCTGGTCGTCTTCGACGGCCTCCCGAGCGCCGTGGTCTCCGCGTGCGCCGCCGCCGCCGGGCAGCTCCGCGCCGCCGGGGCCCAGGCCGTCGAGACGCTCGACGCGCCCGCCACCCTGCGCGCCCTCGACGCCGTGCGCGAGGCCCGCCGGCTCGTGGCGAGCCCGCTGGCCGTCGCGACCGCGGGAGTCCTGCCGGCCGACGTCGGGGCGTATCTGGAGACGGCGGGGGCGGCGGCCCGCGCGGCCGGGATCCGGCTCGCCGCCGTCGCGCAGGCGGGCCACGGGCTCAGCACGCTGATCCTCACCGCGGCCGGAGGGGAGGTCCCGCCCGCGGCCGCGACCGCCGCCGCCCTCGCCCAGTGCCGCGCGGCCGCCCGGGCGCGCGGTGGCCATCTCGCGATCGACTGGGCCCCGCTCGGGGTCCGCGAGGCCTGCCCCGTGTGGGATCCGCCGGGTCCGGCCGTGGCCCTCATGCGCGGCATCAAGGCGCGGCTCGACCCCGCGGGCCTCCTGAATCCCGGGCGCTTCGTGGGTGGGATCTGATCCCCGTGGGATGCGCGCGCCGCCCATGACGACCGCGACGACCACGCCCGACGCCTCGCGCCCATCGGCGCCCGCGGCCGCGCAGACGCTGGCCGAGCTCGAGTACGATGGGCTCCTCAAGTGCGTCCACTGCGGGTTCTGCCTGCCGAGCTGTCCGACCTACGCGGAGCTTGGCCAGGAGCCCGACTCGCCGCGCGGCCGGATCTACCTCATCAAGGCCCTCGCCGACGGGCGCGTCACGCTCAATGACTCGGTGACCGAGCACCTCTCGCTCTGCCTCGGCTGCCGGGCGTGCGAGAGCGCCTGCCCGTCCGGGGTGCCCTACGGCCACCTGATCGAGGCGGGGCGGGCCGAGATGGAGGCGCGGCGTCCCGGCTCGGTCTGGCGCCGCCTCGCGCGGCGCGTCGCATTCGAGGGGCTCTTGCCGCGACCGGCGCTGCTCCGCGCCCTGGTCGCCGCGCTGCGCGTCTACCAGCGGAGCGGGCTCCAGCGCCTGATCCGGGCGAGCGGAGTCCTGCGCCTGCTCCCGGCCGGGCTCCGCGCCTCGGAGGCCCTGCTCCCGCCGCTGCCGCCGGCGGGCCGGGGCGGCCGCCTGCCCGAGGTCGTGCCCGCGCAGGGGCCGCGGCGCGCGCGCGTCGGCTTCCTCCACGGGTGCGTCCAGGACGCGGTCTTCCGCGCGCACAACGAGGCGACGCTCCGCTGTGTCGCGCGCCAGGGCGCGGAGGTCCTGATCCCCCGGGCCCAGCGCTGCTGCGGGGCGCTGCACGCCCACGCGGGGGAGCCCGAGGGCGCGCGGGCGCTGGCCCGCGCGACGATCGCGGCCTTCGAGGCCGCGGGCGTGGAGGCCGTGCTCGTCAACGCCGCGGGCTGTGGCGCCCACATGAAGGCGTACGGTCACCTCTTGCGGGGCGATGCGGCGTGGGCGGCCCGCGCGGCGGCGTTCGCGCGGACGGTGATGGACGTCACGGAGTTCCTCGCGAAGGCGCCCCTCGCGGGGCCCCTCGGGCCGCTCCCCCTCCGGGCGACCTACCACGACCCGTGCCACCTCGCGCACGGCCAGCAGGTGCGGGCGGCGCCCCGGGCGCTCTTGCGCGCGGTGCCGGGCCTCGAGCTGGTCGAGCTCGGCGAGGCGGAGATGTGCTGCGGCTCGGCGGGCATCTACAACCTGACCGAGCCCCAGATGGCGCAGCGGCTCCTCGCGCGGAAGCTCGCGCACGTGGCGGCCACCGGCGCCGCGACGGTGGTGACCGCGAACCCGGGCTGTATCCTCCAGCTCCAGGCCGGGCTCAGCGCCGCGGGGCGCGACGTGGAGGTCCTGCACGTCGTGGAGGTGCTCGACCGCGCGTACCGGGCGGCGGACGGGCCGCCAGGGTGACCCCCGCCGAGACGCCGCCCGGCGGCCCCGGGCGCTCGCCCGTCGCCGAGCACAAGGCCCACGCCCCGGCGCGGGTGCGCTGCGTGGTGTGCACGGTCTCCGACTCCAAGACGCCCGAGACCGACACGAGCGGCCGCGCGATCCGGGAGCTCCTGCTCGGCGCCGGGCACGAGGTGGTCGAGTACCACGTCGTGCGCGACGAGCCGAGCCAGGTGCACGCGGTGATCCACCGCGCGTGCACCCATCCCGGCGTCCAGGCGGTGATCTTCACGGGCGGCACGGGCATCACGGCCCGCGACCAGACCTTCGAGGCGATCGACGCCTTGCTGGAGAAGCGGCTGCCGGGATTCGGGGAGCTGTTCCGGTGGCTCTCCTATCAGGAGATCGGGTCGGCGGCGATGCTGTCCCGCGCCCAGGCGGGCGTCCGCGCCGGCCGGGTCATCTTCTCCCTGCCCGGCTCGCCGGCGGCGTGCCGGCTCGCCGTCGAGCGGCTGATCCTGCCCGAGCTCTCGCACATGGCCGGGCTCCTTGGCCGGTAGGGGCCGGTAGGGGCCGGTAGGGGCCGGTAGGCGCGCCGCCGGCCGGGATCTCGGATAGAGTGATGGCACCATGGCACGGCCTCGGGGGCGGGAGGGACGCATGAGGGCATCGATCGGCATCCTCGGCATCGTGGCCGGCCTCGTCCTGGCGGGGTCGGTCGCCGCCCAGCCCGCCGGGGCGCCGGTCGGGCCCCTGTGGCGGGAGGGCCAGGTCGTCACGCCCGAGCCGGAGCTCGTTCGGCTCAACAAGGCGCTGACGCGGCTGGCCGAGCAGCTGAAGCCGGCGCTGGTGCAGATCCGCGTGCGGCGCGCGAACGAGGAGCCGGACACCGAGGACGGGCCGCGGCGCGCGCTCGGCTCGGGCTTCGTCATTCACCCGAGCGGCTACGTCGTCACGAACGCCCATGTGGTGGAGCGCGCGACGACGGTGCAGGTGCGGCTGGCGTCGGGCCGCCGGCTCACCGGGACCGTCGTCGGACGGGACCGCCGGGTGGACCTGGCCCTCGTCAAGGTGGACGCGCCGGCCCCGCTGCCGGTGCTCTCGCTCGGGGACTCCGACAACCTCGCGGTGGGCGAGCTGGTGCTGGCCCTCGGTCACCCCTTCGGGCTCGAGCAGACGGTGTCCCTCGGCATCGTGAGCCGGAAGGGCGCCCCGCTCCAGCCCGCGGCCCCGGGGTTCGACTTCATCCAGACGGACGCGGCGGTGAATCCCGGCAACTCTGGCGGCCCGCTGGTCGACATGGGTGGCCAGGTCATCGGCGTCAACACGATGGCGGCGCGCAACGGCTCGATCGGGTTCGCCATCCCCGTCAACCTCATCAAGGGGCTCCTCCCGCAGCTCCTCGCCAAGGGGGCCGTCGAGTGGGGATGGCTCGGCGTGCGGATCGACGAGATCAGCGAGGACAACGTGCGGGAGTACGGGCTCGACACCCCCCGCGGCGTCGGGATCGAGGGGGTGCTGCCCGGGCAGCCCGCGGCCCAGGCGGGGCTCCGGGCCAAGGACGTGGTCCTGGAGGTCGACGGCCGCGCCATCGCGAGCCCGCGGGATCTCCAGCGCGTCATCTCGACCGCGCCGGTCGGGAGCTCGGTGCGGCTGTCGCTCTGGCGGGACGGTCAGGCGCAGGACCTGACCGTCACCATCGGACGCTTCCCGGAAGAGGACGCGGCGGCGCCGCGCCCCCAGCGCTGAGGCGGGCCCCGCCCGCTCAGTGGCCCGGCGGCGTCGCCGGGCCGGCGGGGGGCGCGGGGTCGTCCGTCGGGAGGGCGCAGGCCCCGTCGCCGGACGCGTGGATCGAGAGGTCGCGAATCACCGGCGCCTCGCCGCAGAGCGGGCACTTCGGATCCCGGCGGAGCCGCACCTCACGGAAGCGCATGCCGAGCGCGTCGTAGGTGAGGAGCCGGCCGATCAGGGACTCCCCCTTGCCGAGGAGCAGCTTGACCGTCTCGGTCGCCTGCACCACTCCGATGAGTCCTGGGAGCACGCCCAGGACGCCAGCCTCGTTTCAGGAGGGGACCAGGCCGGCGGGTGGCGGCACCGGATAGAGGCAGCGATAGCACGGGCCGCGCTCGGGAGCGAGCACCGTGACCATGCCCTCGAACTGGAAGATCGAGCCGTGGACATTGGGCTTGCCCGCCAGGTAGCAGGCGTCGTTGACCAGGTACCGGGTCTCGAAGTTGTCCGAGCCGTCCACGATGACGTCGTAGTCCTTGAGGATCCGCTCGATGTTGTCCACGGTGAGCCGCTCGTTGTACGCGACGACCGTCACGTCGGGATTCAGCGCGTGGATGGTGTCGCGCGCGGACTCGACCTTCGGCCGGCCGACGTCGGGCGTCCGGTGCAGGATCTGGCGCTGGAGGTTCGAGAGATCGACGACGTCGGAGTCGATGATCCCGAGCGTGCCGACCCCGGCCGCGGCCAGGTAGACCGCGATCGGCGAGCCGAGCCCGCCCGCCCCGATCAGGAGCGCCTTCGAGCGGAGGAGCTGCTTCTGCCCCTTCTCGCCGACCTGCGTCAGCATGAAGTGGCGGCTGTAGCGCTCCATCTGGTCGGCCGTCAGCGGCTCGTCCTTGACGAGCGGAAGCTTGAGCTCCTTCCAGCGGCGGATCCCGCCGGCCATGGAGCTCACGTTGGTGTAGCCGAGATCGTGGAGCACCTTGCCGGCGAGCAGGGAGCGGAGGCCGGACAGACAGTAGAGGACGAGCGGGGTCTCGGGATCGGGGAAGGCCTCCGGCACCTTGAACTCGAGGAAGCCCCGGCTGATCGGCACACTCCCGGCCACGGCTCCTTCGCGGTACTCGTCCGGGTCGCGGACGTCGACCACGGCGAGCGACTCGCCCCGCGCGAGGCGGGCGTGCACGTCCTCCACGGTCACCTCGGGCACGGCGCGCTTGGCGTCGGCGACCAGATCGCGATAGGTCTTCATGCCGGCAACTCCTCGGGGGCGGAAGTGATCGGACCGCCCATCGCGGCGGCCCACCTCGGCTCAGAATACTACGCATCCCGATCGGGTCCAGGGTGATATTTGCGTCTTGAGCGGTCCCGACGGCGCGGGCTACACTGAGGGGCCCGGCGACGAATTCAGAATAGGATAATGTTGGCGAATAGATGCGCATCGCGATCGACGCGCGCCTGTGGGCCGAGCCACGTAGCGGCATCGGCCGCTACACGCGCTCCCTGACGGAGCACCTCCTCCGCCTCGCCCCGGAGGAGCGGTGGATTCTCTACGTCGATCGCCCGCCGGGGCCGAGCGCCCCCGGCGCCGAGATCCGCTGTCTGGCAACGCCCCGGCGGCTCCTCTGGTCGCTCTGGCATGCGTCCCGGGACCTCCGGCGGCGCCCCGTGGATGTCTTCCACGGCGTGACGGGTTTCGAGCTGCCACCGCGCGGAACCGGGGCGCTCGTCACGACGGTGCACGATCTCGTGCCGCTCCAGCTGCCGGGCCTGGTGCCGGCCCGGCATCGCTGGGCCGTCCGGTGCCTCCTGGGCGGGGCGCTCCGGCGCGCGAGCCGGATCATCGCCGTGTCGGAGAGCACGCGCGCCGAGCTCCTCGCGCGCTACCGCCTGCCCCCGGCGCGCGTGACGGTGGTGCCGGAAGCCGCCGCAGCGCACTTCGCGCCCCCGGCGCCCGCGGCCCTGGCCGCCGTGAAGACGCGCTACGGCCTCGCCCGCCCGTACGTCCTGTTCGTCGGCTTCCTCGAGCCGAAGAAGAACCTGGGCGTGCTGCTGCAGGCCGTCGCGCGGCTCCACCGGCGCGGCGCGTGGGGCTCGACGGAGCTCGTCGTCGCCGGCGCGCCCGGGTGGGGGCCGGACCCGGCGCGGCAGGCCCGCGCGCTGGGCCTCGACGGCCTGGTCCGATTCGTGGGACCGGTGCCGGACGCCGACCTGCCCGCCCTCTACGGCGGCGCGACCGCCTTCGCGTTCCCGTCGCTCTGGGAGGGCTTCGGACTGCCCGTCCTCGAGGCGATGGCGGCCGGCGCCCCGGTGGTCGCCTCCGATCGGGGCGCCCTGCCCGAGGTGACCGCGGGCGCGGCGCTCCACGTCGACCCGACGCCCGAGCCGCTGGCGGAGGCGCTGGGCCAGGTCCTCGCCGATGCGGCGCTGCGTGACCGGCTGCGCGCCGCGGGCCTGGCGCGGGCCGCCGAGTTCTCGTGGGAGCGGACGGCGCGCGAGACCCTGGCGGTCTACCGAGCGGCGGCCGCATGAGCGCGCCCGTGGGCTCCACGGAGCGGATGGCGCGGAACGCGGGGCTGAAAATCCTGGTCCAGGCGACGCGGCTCGCCTCGCTCGTCCTGGTCATCGCCATGGCGCGGATGCTCGGCCCGGCCGAGTTCGGCAAGTTCACCTTCGCGTACGCGCTCGCGACGATGCTGGGCGTCCTGCTGGAGTTCGGGGTCTCGCCGGTCCTGACGCGGGGCGTCGCGCGGGATCCGGCGGCGACCGCGGCCCAGTGGGCGTCGGCGGCGACCCTGAAGCTCGGGCTCCTGGGCCTGGCGGGGCCGCTCTTCGTCGCCCTGCCGCTCCTCGCTCGCCGCCCGTGGGACACGACGGCCGCCGTGTGGCTCCTCGGCCTGGCGCTCACGCTCCAGTCCTTCGTGGAGAATGGGGTGTCCGTGTTCACGGGAGTCCAGCGGCTCGATCACGAGCTCCGGGTGCGGCTCGTGGAGAAGGGCGTGCTCGTCGTCGCGGGCTTCGCGGCCCTCGGGCTGGGCGGGGGGCTGCTCGGCGTCGCCTTCGCGTTCGTCCTCGCGGCGGCGGTCTCGCTCGGGCTCACGACCTGGCGCATCCACCGGCGGCTCGCGCGGCTGGACGGCTGGTGGGAGGCCGCGGGGGCGTGGGCCCTCGCGCGCGAGCTCGCGCCCGTGGCCCAGGCGCTCCTCTTGGCCTTCGGCACCTCGCGCCTGGCTCCCGTGGCCGTCGCGCTGCTCGCCGGCGACGTGGCCGCGGGCCATTTCGGCGCCGCCTTCCGCGTCTACGACGTCGTGTCGATCGTGCCCGTCACGCTGATCGCGGCGGTCTATCCCGAGCTCGCGCGGACGCCGGCCGCGGCGCCGCGCTTCCGCGCCCTGACGACCCAGGCGGTCGAGGCGCTCCTCCTGGTCGCCTGGCCCATCGCCCTGGCGCTGGGGGTGGCCGCGCCGTGGCTGATCGGGTGGATCTACGGTCCGGGGTACCTGCTCGCGGCGCCGGCGCTGGCGCTCCTCGGCGCCGCCGTGGGCTGCGCCATGGTGCAGCATTTCTGCGGCGTCGTGTTCCTGGCGCTCGACCGGCCCCGGCGGTTGCGGGCCGTCGCCGCGCTCGCGTTCGTGACGAGCGCGCTCGTGACGCCGGGCCTCGTGCTGGCCGGCGGGGCGGCGGGCGCCGCCCTGGCGGTGCTGGTCGTCGAGCTGGTCGGCCTCGGGGCGAGCCTCTGGAGCCTCCGCCAGCTCGGCGCCTGGCCGCTCGGCCGGGGCGCCGTGAAGAGCCTCGGCGCCGCGGCGGCCGGCGCCGCCGCCGCGAGTCTCTGGCCGGCAGGGGGACCGGGGCGCCTCCTGCTCGCGCTCGGCGGCTATGCCGTGGCGCTCCTGGTGCTGCGGCCGGTGCCGGGGCCCGTCTGCATGCGTCTCTTGCGGGGCGCGCTCGGCCGCTCCGCCCCGCCGTCGATCGGGGAGGCGCGATAGTGCACGTCGTTCTCGACGCCCGGTACATCGCGCGGCGGCAGTCGGGCGTGGGCGCCTATGCCCAGCGGCTCATCGGCGGGCTGGCGCAGATCGACCAGCGGAACCGCTACACCTGCGTGGTGGCGGCGGACGGCCCGGGCTTGCCTGTCGACCAGGCGAACGTCGCGGCGTGGCCGACCCGCGTCTCGTTCGAGGACCACCTTCGCGGGGACCTGTGGCTCCTCGCCTACCTGCCGATCCGGCTTCGCGCGCTGGGCGCCGACGTCTACCACGGGCCGGCCGTCTTCCTGCCGCACGTGAAGCTCGGCTACCGGAGCGTCGTCACGATCCACGACCTGGTCTCGTTCCTCTTCCCGGAGACCGTGCCGAAGAAGTACAGCCTCTACATGCGGCTCATGACGCGGCTCGCGACGCGCTCGGCGGACCGCGTCATCGCCGTCTCCCAGGCGACGAAGGCCGACCTCGAACGCGTGCTCCGCGTGGACCCCGCGAAGATCGTCGTGATCCACGAGGCGGTCGGCCCCGAGTTCGCGCGGCCGCTCGCGCCGGAGGTGGTGGCGGCCACGGTCCGCCGCTACGGGCTCCGGCCCCCCTACTACCTGTTCGTCGGGAACCTCGAGCCGCGTAAGAACCTGCCGAATCTGATCGCCGCGTTCGCGGCCGTGCGGCGGCGCCTGGCGAGGGGCGCCCGGCCCCAGCTGGTCCTCGCGGGGACGCGCGCGTGGCTCCACGCCGGCATCTTCCGCGCCGTCGAGCAGCACGGGCTCGGCGAGGACGTCGTGTTCACGGACTACGTCCCGGTGGGGGACCTGCCGGCGCTCTACGCGGGGGCGACCTGCTTCGTCTTCCCGTCCCTCTACGAGGGGTTCGGGCTGCCGGTGCTGGAAGCGATGGCCGCGGGCGCCCCGGTCATCGCCGCCCGCGCGGGCTCGATTCCCGAGGTCGCCGGCGGCGCCGCGCTTCTCGTCGACGCCCGCGACCCCGGGGAGCTCGCGACGGCGATGGAGACCGTGCTCTCGGACGTGGCGCTCCGCGAGCGCCTGATCGCCCACGGCCGGGCGCGCGCGGCGACGTTCGACTGGGAGACCGTGGCCCGCCGCACGCTGGCGGTCTACGAGGCGGTGTACCGCCGCACATGAGGCTGGCGCTCGATGCCCGGAAGATCGACGACTTCGGGATCGGGACCTACATCCAGGGACTGCTGGATGCCCTCCCCGCGCTCGGGCGGCCCGAGGCGCTGGTGGCCTACCTCCCGCCGGGCCGCCCGCCGCCCCCGGCGGGGGCCGCCGCGTGGGGGCCGCGCGCGCGGTGGCGCCCGATCGCGGCGGGGACCTACTCGGTGGGAGAGCTCTGGCAGCTCGCGCTCGCCGCGCGCCGCGACCGGGCCGACCTCTTCCACGCCCCCCACTACGTGTGTCCCCCGTTCCTCCCCTGCCCCGCGGTGGTGACGGTGCACGACCTGATCCACCTGCGCTTTCCCCCGCGGCACCGCCACCCCGTGGCGCCCCTGTACGCGCGCCTCATGCTCCGGCTCGCGGTGCGCCGCGGGCGTCGGCTGATCACCGTCTCGGAGTCGACCCGCCGGGATCTCGTCGAGCGGCTCGGCGCCCGGCCCGAGCGGATCCGGGTGATCCCGAACGGCGTGGGCGCGCCCTTCGAGCCCGCCGAGCCCTCGGGGCGCGCGGACCCCGCGCTCGCCCCCCTCGGCGTGGAGCCGCCGTACTTCCTCTTCGTGGGCAATCCGCTGCCGCACAAGAACGTGGTCGGCCTGCTCGACGCGTTCGCCGGGCTCCCGCCCGCGCTCGGCTCCCTCGTCCTCGCCGGGATCCCGCCGGCCGCGCGTCCCCACGTCGACGGCCTCGTGGCGGCGCGCGGACTCCGGGACCGCGTCCGCGCGCTCGCGCCCCTGCCGGCGGTCACGCTGGCGCGTCTCTATCAGCAGGCCCGCGCGGTGGTGTGCCCGTCCCTGTGGGAAGGGTTCGGGCTCGCCGCGCTCGAGGCGATGGCGTGCGGCGCGCCGGTGGTCGCCGCGAACCGCGGCGGGCTCCCCGAGGTCGTGGGGGACGCGGGGCTGCTCGTCGATCCCACTAGCGTTGACGCGCTGCGTGAGGGTATGTATACTCTGGCCACTCAAGAACCTCTCCGCGCCGCGCTCCGGGCCCGCGGACTGGCCCGCGCGCGCGCATTCTCGTGGCGGCACGTCGCCGAGGCCACGGTCGCCGTCTACCGGGAGGCGCTGGGGCCCTGATGAGCGCGGGTGACTGATGCGGGTCGCGCTGGTCCATGACTGGCTGACCGGCATGCGAGGCGGGGAGCGCGTCCTCGAAGCCCTGTTGGGCCTCTTCCCCGCGGCGGACATCTTCACCCTCGTGCACGTTCCGGACACGGTCGCCCCGGCCATCGAGGCCCGGCCGATCCGCACGTCGTTCATCCAGCGACTTCCCGGGGCGCCGCGGCGATTTCGCCAGTACCTGCCGCTCTTCCCCCTTGCGGTGCGCCGCTTCGATCTCCGGGGCTACGATCTCGTGCTGGCGACGAGCCACTGCGTCGCGGTGGGGGCGCGGCCGCCCGCGAACGCGGCGCATGTGGTCTACTGCTTTACGCCCATGCGCTACGCGTGGACCTTCGAGGGCGCCTACGTCGGGCGAGTCCCGCCGCTCGCGCGCGGGCCCATTCGGCTCGCGCTCGCCGCGCTCCGCCGATGGGACCGCGCGGCGGGGCGGCGGGCGGGCCGCCTCGGGTGCATCTCGCGACACGTCGCCGCGCGGATCCGCCGGGCGTGGGGGCGGGAGGCGCAGGTCCTCTACCCGCCGGTGCGCACGGCCTTCTTCCGTCCCGCCGCCGGGGGCGAGGTCGGCGAGGCGCTCCTCTGCGTGTCCGCGCTCACGCCCTACAAGCGGGTCGACGTCGCGGTCGACGCCTGCACGCGGCTCGGCCGGCGGCTGGACGTCATCGGCGGGGGCCCGGAGCTCTCCCGGCTCCGGCGGCGCGCCGGCCCCACGGTGCGCTTCCTCGGCTGGCAACCCGACGCCGTCGTGCAGGAGGCGGTCGCGCGCTGCCGGGCGTTCCTCTTCCCGGGGGAGGAGGAGTTCGGGATCGCCCCGCTCGAGGCCACGGCGGCCGGGCGGCCGGTCATCGCCTACGGGCGCGGCGCCCTGACCGAGACGGTCGTGGACGGGGTGACCGGGCTCTTCTTCCGGGAGCAGACGGCGGACGCCCTGATCGACGCGCTCGAGCGGAGCGAGGTGACGGGCTTCTCGCCGGAGAAGATCCGGGCGCACGCTCTCCGCTTCAGCGAGGAGACCTTCCGCCGGGAGATGGGCGCCTTCGTGGACGCGGCCCTCGCCGCGGGGACCCGGGAGGCGCGGGTCGCGTGCTGAAGGAGCGCCGCCTGTGGCTCGTGCTGGCGCTCGCGGCGGGCGACGCGCTGGCGGGCGCGCTCGCGCTCGTCGGAGCCTACCTCCTTCGCTTCCAGGCCGACGTGATCCCGGCGCCCCTCGGCATCCCCCCGTTGGAGCCGTACCTGTCGCTCCTGGTCCTGCTCCTCCCCCTGCACGCGCTCTCGCTCCGGGCGGTCGGGCTCTACGAGTACCGCCACGAGCGGTCCAAGGCCGACGAGGCCTTCACCGTCGTCCAGGGGGTCACGCTCGCCACGCTCCTCCTGGTCGCCGCGACGTTCTTCTTCCGCGCCTTCTCCTACTCGCGGTGGTTCATGCTGATCTTCTGGGCGCTCGACGTGCTCGCGGTGTTCGGCGTCCGGCTGGCGATCCGCGACGTCGTGCGCGCCTTGCGACGCCACGGGCGCTTCGTCCGCCGCGCGCTGGTGGTCGGGGCCGGGGAGCTCGGGCAGGAGGTCGTCCGGCGTCTCCGGAGCCACCCGGAGTTCGGCGTGCGCGTGGTCGGCTACCTGGACGACGGGCTCCCGGTCGGGGAGCGCCTGGAGGGGCGGGAGGTCCTCGGGGGCTGCGAGGCGGTCACCCGCGTGCTCGCCGACTACCGGGTGGACCAGCTCTTCCTGGCGCTGCCGCTCGATGCGCACCACGAAGTGCTGAAGGTGCTGAACGCCATCGAGGGCGAGCTGGTCGACGTCAAGATCGTGCCGGACGTGCTCCAGTTCGTCACCCTCCGGGCCGCCGTGGAGGAGCTCGAGGGGCTGCCCGTCATCAGCCTCGCGCAGTCCCCCATCACCGGCTGGGCGCGCGTGCTCAAGCGCCTCATGGACCTCGGCTTGGCGGCCTCCGGGCTGATCGTGCTGGCCCCGTTCTTCGGGGTCATCGCGTACCTGATCCGGCGCTCGTCCTCGGGGCCCGTGCTCTACCGTCAGGAGCGCACGGGGCTCGACGGGCGCACGTTCGACATCCTCAAGTTCCGCACGATGCCCGAGGGCACCGAGGCGGAGACGGGGCCGATGTGGGCCCCGCGGGGCGACCGCCGGCCGACCCGGATCGGACGGCTGCTCCGCCGCTTCTCGCTCGACGAGCTGCCCCAGCTCTGGAACGTGCTCACCGGGGACATGAGCCTCGTCGGGCCCCGCCCCGAGCGCCCCTTCTTCGTCCACCAGTTCAAGACGCGGATCCCGCAGTACATGCTGCGCCACAAGGTCAAGGCCGGGCTCACGGGGTGGGCCCAGGTCAACGGGCTCCGGGGGAACACCTCCATCGAGAAGCGGATCGAGTACGACCTCTACTACATCCAGAACTGGTCCCTGGCGCTCGACGTGAAGATCATGATCCTCACGTTCTACCGGGCGTGGCAGCACCGGCACCTCGCGTGAGGGTGTGATGTGGGTGAGGCGATGCGGGGGCTGATCCTCTCGGGCGGGCGGGGGACGCGGCTCCGCCCGATCACGTACACCTCGGCCAAGCAGCTGGTGCCCGTCGCCAACAAGCCCATCCTCTTCTACGGCCTCGAGGCGCTGGCCGCGACGGGCCTCACGGAGATCGGGATCGTCGTCGGCGACACCCATCGGGAGATCCGGGACGCCGTCGGCGACGGCAGTCGCTGGGGCGTGCGGGTCACCTACATCCCCCAGGCGGCCCCGCTCGGGCTGGCGCACGCCGTCCTGACGGCCGAGGACTTTCTCCGGGGCGATCCGTTCATCGTGTACCTCGGCGACAACCTCATCCGGGAGCCGCTCGCCCCGCTGGCCGCGACGTTCCGCGCCGAGGCGCCGGCCGCCCAGATCCTGCTCGCGAAGGTGCCGAACCCCCAGGAGTTCGGCGTCGCGGTGCTGGACGGAGAGCGCGTCGTGCGGCTCGTCGAGAAGCCGGCCGCCCCCCCGTCGGACCTGGCCCTCGTCGGCGTCTACATGTTCGGGGACCACGTCTTCGACGCGGCCCGCGCCATCCGGCCGTCCGGGCGCGGGGAGCTCGAGATCACCGACGCCATCCAGTACCTGATCGACCACGGGCACCGGGTGCGCCCCCACGTGATCGAGGGGTGGTGGAAGGACACCGGGAAGCTCGAGGACCTCCTCGAGGCGAACCGGATGGTGCTCGACACGCTCGAGGCGCGCGTCGACGGGCTGGTCGAGGACTCGGAGATCAGCGGGCGCGTCGTGGTCGAGGCGGGGGCGCGCGTGACGCGAAGCGTCGTGCGGGGCCCGGCCATCGTCGGCCGGGACGCGGTGGTCGAGAACGCGTACGTGGGGCCCTTCACCGCCATCGGCGACGGCGTCCACATCCGGGGGAGCGAGGTCGAGTACTCGATCATCCTGGAGGGCTCGTCCCTGAGCGACGTCGGGGCGCGGATCGAGTCGAGCCTGCTCGGCCGGAACGTCCAGGTCTACCGGGCGGCCACGAAGCCGCGCGCGTACAATCTCATGCTGGGTGACCGTAGCCAGGTCGGGCTCGTGTAGGCGGCATGACGGGCGCCGAGACGTACCGGGGCAAGGGGCTCATCGTCGACCCCATCCACGGGTACCTCCTCTACACCCGGTCCGACGGCATCACCGCCGGGGAGGCGACCGAGCAGGACCTGCTCGATACGCCCTGGGTGCAGCGCCTCCGGCGCATCCCGCAGCTGCAGTCCGCGCGCTGGGTGTTCCCCACCGCCGAGCACAGCCGCTTCCCCCACGCCCTCGGGGCGATGCACGTCGCCGGCCGCTTCGCCCAGCAGCTGTGGCCGTCGCTCAAGGCGGTGTTCCCCGACGCCCCCTCGGCCCCGCTCGTCGAGGAGCTCCTCCGCGTGGCGGGCCTCCTCCACGACGTGGGCCATGGCCCGTTCGGGCACTTCTTCGACGAGAACTTCCTGGCCGACATCGACCTCACCCACGAGCTGGTCGGCCAGCGGATCATTCGCGAGGAGCTCGGTGACGTCATCCGCGCGCTCCGCCGGAGCCCGCACGGCGCCTTCGCCGCCGGGGAGGCGCTCGACCCCGAGTGGATCTGCTACCTCATGGGCAAGGGCTATACGCAGCCGGGCCCGGGCGATCCCCGCTGGCTCGCGTGCCTGAAGCCCGTGCTCTCGGGGATCTACACCGCGGACAACCTCGACTACGTGCTTCGGGACGCCCACATGTGCGGCGTGGCGGTGGGCGCCGACCTCGACCGGATCATCTACTACAGCTTCATTACGCCCGACGGGCTCACGCTCGACCGGAGCGGAACCCAGGCGCTGATCATGTTCCTGACCGCGCGCTTCTACATGTACACGAACGTCTACTACCACCGCACGACGCGCGCGATCGACCTCCACCTCAAGGAGATCTTCCGCCCGACGATGCGCATCGTCTTCCCGTGGGACCTCCGAAAGGACCTCCAGCCCTACCTCCAGCTCACGGAGTGGAGTCTCCTCGAGGAGGTCGGCCGCTGGCACGACGCCGACGACCCCGAGCGCCGCGCGCTCGGCCGGGAGTGGCGGCAGGTGCTCGACCGCCGGATCCGGTGGCGCATGGTCCACGAGGAGGTCCTCGACGACACCCTGATCCGGGGCTGGGCCGGCATGCAGCCGGAGTCCGTGGCGTCCGAGGTCCGGGCGGCCCTGCCGCCGGCGCTCCACGCCCTCGAGTTCCAGGTCGACCTCGCGTTCCAGGACCCCCGGCCGGAGAACCCGCTCGCGATGGGGGACCGGCAGATCTACGTCTACGACGGCGCGACCGGCCGCGTGTCCACGGAGGCGCTGGCCGCCCTCTTCAAGTACCTCCCCGGCAAGGTCGCCCAGTGCCGGATCTTCGCGCGGGACCACCGTCACGACCGGGAGCTCACCGAGGCGTTCCGGCGGGTCCTCCACGACCCGGCGCCCCGGCCGGGCTGACCCCGTGGACCTCCTCGAGATCAAGGGGCGGATCGCGGTCGCCCTGGTGGAGTCCATCTTCCGCCGGGCGGGCTTCGCGCTCGCCCCGGTCGTCCACCCCGAGACGTCGCCGCGCCAGGGCCGCGAGGACCTGATCCCGGACTTCCAGGCGACCCTGGCGCCCGCGGCCGGGGACCCGGCCGAGCCCACGGTCGTCGTCGAGGTCCGCTACCGGCCCCAGGTGGGCCAGTACCTGCTCATCGAGTCGCAGCGGGGCCCGCATTCCCTGTTCACGGTCGCCCGGCGGCAGTGGCCGGACCTGGTCTTCGTCTTCGTCACCGACCACCCGGAGCCAGGGCGCTCGTGCTTCCAGCTCGTCGATCTCACGTCGTGGTCGGCGGGGACCGCCGTCGTGGCGGGGGATCTCCACGCCCACCCCGGGCTCCGGATCTTTCGTCACAACGTCGAGGAGCATGAGGCGCTCCTCCGCCGCATGTTCACCCTGCTGACCGGCGGCTGACCGGGCACTCTCACTGGCGGTTGGGGGCGGCTGAGGCGGCTGGGGAGACGGACTCATGGAGAAGTTCCGCGGCGTCGACTACTACGCGATCGAAGCGCTCCTGTCGGACGAGGAGCGGATGGTGCGCGACGCGGTCCGGGAGTGGGTCGAGGCGGAGTTCCTGCCGCTCGTCACCGAGCACCACCGGGCCGGCACCTTCCCGATGGCGCTCGTGTCGCAGCTGGGCGAGCTCGGGATCTTCGGCGCGACCCTCAAGGGCTACGGCTGCGCGGGGCTCTCCCACGTCGCGTACGGGCTGATCATGCAGGAGCTCGAGCGCGGCGACTCGGGCCTCCGGTCCTTCGCGTCGGTGCAGAGCGGCCTCGTCATGTACCCGATCCACCGCTACGGCTCGGACGCGCAGAAGGACCGCTGGCTGCCCGCCCTCCAGCGCGGCGCGGCGATCGGGTGCTTCGGGCTGACCGAGCCCGACCACGGGTCGGACCCCGGCGGGATGGCGACGCGCGCCGTCCGGCGGGGGGACGAGTACGTCCTGAACGGCACCAAGCTCTGGATCACGAACGGCTCGGTCGCCGACGTCGCCGTCGTGTGGGCGAAGGACGACACGGGAGAGATCGGCGGCTTCCTGGTCGAGCGCGGCACGCCGGGGTTCGGCGCCCTCGACATCCACGGTAAGTTCTCGATGCGCGCCTCGGTCACCTCGGAGCTCTCGTTCCAGGACTGCCGCATCCCGCTCGCGAACCGCCTGCCGGGCGCCAAGGCGCTCAAGGCGCCGCTCTCGTGCCTGTCCCAGGCGCGGTACGGGATCGCCTGGGGCGCGGTCGGCGCGGCCCAGGCGTGCTACGACTGGACGCTCCAGTACGCGCAGACGCGCGTCCAGTTCGGGAAGCCCATCGCCGCCTTCCAGCTCGTCCAGCGGAAGCTCGTGTGGATGGTCACGGAGATCACCAAGGCGCAGCTCCTGTGCCTCCAGCTCGGGCGGCTCAAGGACGGACCGGGCGTCCGGCCCCAGCAGGTGTCGATGGCGAAGATGAACAACGTGTGGATGGCGCTCGAGACGGCGCGGATGGCGCGGGACATCCTCGGGGCGGCGGGGATCGTCGACGAGCACCCCGTGATCCGGCACCTCCTGAACCTCGAGACCGTCGTCACCTACGAGGGGACGCACGACATCCACACGCTGATCATCGGGCGCGACGTCACGGGGCTGGACGCCTTCGCCTGAGCCCCATGGCCGACGAGACGCCGCTTCAGCCCGGCGAGGTGATCCTCCTCGTCGACCTCCGGCGCGGCAAGCGCCACCTCGTGACGCTCCGCGCGGGGCAAGCGTTCCACTCGGACCGGGGGTTCATCCCGCACGAGACCCTGCTCGGCCAGGCCGAGGGCGCGGTGGCGGTCACGTCGCGCGGGGCCCGGTATCTCGCGCTCCGGCCGACGCTCGCCGAGTACGTGCTGGAGATGCCGCGGGGCGCCCAGATCATCTACCCGAAGGACCTCGCGACGATCGCCCTCTTCGCGGACATCGGGCCGGGGCAGACGGTGGTGGAGGCGGGCCTCGGCTCGGGGGCGCTGACCCTCGTGCTCCTGCGCCTGGTCGGCCCGACGGGACGGGTGGTCTCCTACGAGGCGCGCGAGGAGTTCGCGCGCCGGGCCCAGCGCAACATCGAGGCGCGGCTCGGCCCCGGCGTGCCCCACACGGTGCGCCTCCAGGACGTCTACCTCGGGATCGAGGAGGCCGCGGTCGATCGCGTGGTGCTGGACCTTCCCGAGCCCTGGCGGCTCGTGGAGTCGGCGGCGCAGGCGCTCCGCGCGGGCGGCCTCTTCTGCGCCTACGTCCCCACGATCCCGCAATCCCAGCGCGTCCACGAGGCGCTCGCCGCGCACCCGGCGTTCGCGCTCGCCGAGACCTTCGAGACGCTCCTCCGGCCCTGGAACATCGCCGGCCCCTCCGTCCGGCCGGCCCACCGCATGGTCGCGCACACGGGCTTTCTCACCCTGGCCCGCCGGGTCCAGCCCGACGCCGGCCGCCCGGCGCCGCCCGCGGACGCGGCCTCCGACGAGGGACCCGACGCGGCGGACCGTCCGGCCGACGGTCCGGAGGAGGCGTGATGCTGGACCGCTACTTCAGGCTGAAGGAGCACGGGACGACCGCGGGCACCGAGGTGCTGGCCGGGCTCACGACGTTCATGGTCATGGCCTACATCATCTTCGTGAACCCCGCGATCCTCTCCTTCGTCGGCGTGCCCGCGCTCCGGGCCCAGGGCGTGCCCTTCGCCCCCACGCTCGCGGCGACGTGCCTGGTGGCGGCGCTCGCCACGGCCGCGATGGGGCTCGTCACGAACTACCCCCTGGCCGTCGCGTCCGGCATGGGGCTGAACGCGGTGGTCGCCTTCCAGCTGATCGCGGCGCAAGGGCTGCCGTGGCCGGCGGCCATGGGCGTCATCTTCTGGGAGGGCGTGCTCATCACGGTCCTCGTGCTGATCGGCGTCCGGGAAGCGGTGCTGAACGCCATCCCGCTGGCGCTCAAGCGGGCCATCTCGGTCGGGATCGGCCTCTTCATCCTCTTCATCGGCCTCGTGAACGCCGGGATCGTCCGGCCCGGCCAGGGCATCCCGGTGACGCTCGGCGCCTTGACCAGCGCGAAGGTCGTGGTGGCCGTGGTGGGGCTGCTCCTGACGCTGCTGCTCCTCGCGCGCGGCGTCCGGGCCGCGCTTCTCCTCGGGATCCTCGGCACCACGCTGCTGGCGATCGCCGTCAACGCGCTCCGCGGGGGCGCGGTGTGGACCACGCCGGGGGTGGCGGTGGTGCCGGCGTCGGTCGTGGGCTGGCCCGACTTCTCGACGCTCGGCGCCGGCGTCAACCTCGAGGTCTTCGTGCGGCTGGGCCTCCTGGGCGCCGCGCTCGCGATCTTCTCGATCATGCTCTCGGACTTCTTCGACACGGTGGGCACCGTGATCGGGATCGGGGGCGAGGCGCGGTGGCTCGACAAGGCGGGCCGCCTGCCCCGCATGAACCGCGTGCTGGTCGTCGACTCCCTGGCGGCGGCCCTCGGCGGGGCCGCGAGCGCCTCGTCGGCGACCACCTATATCGAGTCGGCGGCGGGCGTGGCCGCCGGCGGCCGGACCGGGCTCACGTCGGTCGTCGTCGCCCTCTGCTTCGCGCTGGCGCTCTTCATCGCGCCGCTCGCGGGCGTCGTGCCGCCCGAGGCCACGGCGCCGGCGCTCATCATCGTCGGCTATCTCATGTGCGCGCTCGTCCGGGAGATCCCGTTCGCGGACCTCGAGGAAGGGTTCCCGGCGCTGCTCACCATGACGCTCATGCCGTTCTCGTACTCGATCACCAACGGGATCGGGGCGGGGTTCGTGAGCTACGTCGCCATCAAGCTCGCGCGGGGTCGCGCGGGAGCCGTCCACCCGCTCATGTACGCCGCCGCGCTCGCGTTCGTGCTGTACTTCGTGCTGCACTGAGGCGGTCCCGCGCCCCGGCCGCGCCGGGCCCGTGTGGTAGGCTATTTCCCCTATGGCCATGATGACGTGGATGCGGCGCCTGTCGCCGTATCTGCTCGCCGCCGTGCTGCTCGCCTTCGTCGTGAGCCTCGCCTACTTCGGGACGACCGGGAACCCGGGCGGCGACGGCGGCCGGGCCGCGGTCGTGACGGTGGACGGGGACGCGGTGTCGGCGGTGACCTTCGACCGCGCCTACCGCGCCGCGGTGGAGCAGATGCGCCAGATGGCCGGCGAGCGCTGGTCGGAGGAGCTGCCCCGGATGCTCCGGCTCCGCGATCAGGTGGCCGAGCGGCTCGTCGAGGAGCGCCTCGTCGCGCGGGGCGCGGCCCGCGAGGGGATCGCCGTCTCCGACGCGGAGC
Organism: uncultured Candidatus Rokubacteria bacterium; assembly: GCA_963812945.1. Taxonomy (GTDB): domain Bacteria; phylum Methylomirabilota; class Methylomirabilia; order Rokubacteriales; family DASRDR01; genus DASRDR01. Next base: position 675,345 of record CAWEXD010000010.1, read on the forward strand.
TCGCCGAGCAGATCATGCGCGTCGGCGCCTTCCAGGAGGGCGGGCGCTTCTCGCGGGACCGCTACGTGCGGCTCCTCGCCATGACCCAGCCGCCCATGACGACGACCGAGTTCGAGGCCGACTTCCGCGCGGAGCTCGTGCGCCAGCGCCTGCAGGCCCTCGTCGCCGACGGCGCCAAGGTCACCGAGGCGGAGGCGCGCCGGGCCTGGGAGATCGACCGGAGCCGGGTGCGCGCGGCCTATCTTCTGCTCCCGGTGGGGAGCGGGGACGGGCTCGAGGCGACCGACGCGGAGCTCGAGGCCTACTTCCAGGCCCATCAGGCCGAGTTCACCCAGCCCGAGCGGCGTCGGGTGCTGGCCGCCGTCCTGCCGGCGGCGAGCGTGCCCGCGCCGGCCATCACCGACGCCGACATCGAGGCCGCGTACAAGGCGCGCCAGAGCCAGTTCGAGCAGCCGCCCCGCACCAAGGTCTCGCACATCCTCGTCAAGGTGCCCAGCGTGGGCGGGAGCGGCGCGGAGGACCAGGCTCGGGCCCGGGCCGAGGCCGCGCTCGGCCGGATCCGGGGGGGCGCCGACTTCGCCCAGGTCGCCAAGGAGATGTCGGAGGATCCCGCGACGGCGAGCCGGGGCGGCGACCTCGGGCTGATCGGGGCCGGCGAGCTCGTGCCCGAGGTGGACAAGCTCATCCAGAGCCTCAAGCCGGGTGAGCTCGGCGGGCCGGTCCGGAGCCCCTTCGGCTACCACGTCGTGAAGGTCTTCGAGCGCGCGCCGGGCTCGCGCAAGGAGCTGAAGGAGGTCGCCTCGACCCTCCGGGCGACGCTCGCCGCCGAAGGGCAGATGCGGGCGCACCGGGACCGCGCGCAGGACGCCCAGCGCGCGCTCCTGGTGGCGGCCGACTTTGCCGCGGAGGCGCGCCGGCTCGGCCTCACGGTCCGCGAGGTCGGCCCGCTCCGGCGCGGCGATCCGGTGGAGGGCGTGGGCCAGGTCGCCGAGGTCAGCGACGCCATCTTCGCCCTCCCGCCCGACGGCGTGAGCAATCCCGTGCGCGTGCCGGAGGGCTTCGTGATCCTGCGGCTTCTCGGCCGGGAGCCGTCCCGCATCGTCCCGCTGGCCGAGGCCCGCGCCGCCGTGCTGCGCGCCGTGCGGCGCCAGAAGGCGCGGGAGGAGACCCGCGGGCGGGCCGAGAAGCTCGTCGAGGCCGTCCGGAAGGGCGAGGACCCGCGCGCCTTGGCCCGCCAGCATGGGGCGACGTTCGCGGAGATCGGCCCCTTCTCCCGGACCGAGCCGCTCGGTGACCGGGCGCTCGGCCAGAGCCTCGGGCCCGCCGCGCTGGCCCTGCCCGACGGGGGCGTCGGCGGGCCCGTGGAGGGGCCGGGCGGCGTCTACGTCGTCAAGCTCCTCGAGCGGGAGCGCCCCGAGCCCGCGGCCTTCGAGGCGGCGCGGGTGGAGACCGAGGCGCGCCTCCTCCGCGAGAAGCGCGCGCGGCTCTGGCAGGCGTGGCTCGCCGCCGAGCGGGCGAGCGCCAAGATCGAGATCAACCGCCAGATCCTCTCCGACAGCTAGGGACCATCCAGGCGATGCGGCTCCGCCGCGCCCACGCCGAGTTCCTTGCCCGCCAGCGGGTCGCCCACGTCGCGACCGCGAGTCCGACGGGCGCGCCGCACGTGGTCCCGGTGTGCCTCGCGGTGGACGGCGGGCGGCTCTACTTCGCGTCCGGCAAGACCGGCCGGAAGATCCGGGATCTCCGGGCGAACGCCCAGATCGCCGTGAGCGCCGACGACTACACCGAGCTGTGGGACGGGCTCCGCGGCGTCGTCGTGAGCGGCACCGCCCGAATCCACGCGCGGAACGCGACGTTTCGCCGGATCCGGCGGCGCCTCTACCAGAAGTATCCGCAGTACCGGACCGAGGCGACGCTCGGCGACGGGGACTCGGTCGTGGTGGAGATCGTCCCCCGGCGCGTCTTCGCCTGGGGCTTCGACTAGGCGCGCCCGCGGGCGCCGCGCCGGCGCCCTACTGCTGGTAGCCGTAGAGCCGCCACACCCCCTGCTCGCGCCGCGCGACCTCGAGCTCGCGCTCCCACTGGAAGAGCCCGAGCCACTGCCCGACGAGCGCGACCTGGCCCGACACCTCGCCAGTGGTCCAGACCCACGCGTGCGCGCCGACCAGGCGCACCTCGTTCAGCTCGACGCGCGCCCGGACCTGCTGGTGGAGCTGGTAGAGCGTGAGGAGCTGGGCCCGCACGGAGCGCTTGCCGAAGGGCCCGGTCCAGTACGCCTCGGAGACCTGGGCCAGGACGCCCTCCGCGTCCCGCGCCTGGAAGCGGTCGACGGCCCGGGCGATCGCCGCGCGGATTTCCTCCACCACCGCGGGCGGCGCCGGCGTGCCGGGACGGGCGTCGGCGGGCGGGGGCGTGGGGGCCGCGGGTGCGGGCGGCGTGGCCGGGCGGCCCGGGGGCACGGGCCGGGGCGGAGGCGGCGGGACCGACTGCGCCCAGCCGGGCCCGCGCGGGTGGAGGAGGCCGGCGGTCACGGCGGCCAGGGCGGCGAGGAGCCGGCGCCGGCTCGGGCCCCGGCTCCCCTGGCCCGTCATGCCTCGCGCCGGCCGTTCAGCCCCGCCTCGATCCGCCGGCCGAGGGCGGCGCGCGGCCGCCAGCGAGGGCGCCACGCGGCCAGGCGGCGCGGCCAGCCGCGGAGGTCGTCGAAGAACGAGTAGACGACGGGCGTGATGACCAGCGTGACCGCGAGGCAGAGGGCCTGGCCGCCGACGACGGCGATGGCGAGCGCCGCGCGGGAGGCCGAGCCGTCCCCGCGGCCGAGCGCCACCGGCAGCATGCCGAACACGATGGCGAAGGTCGTCATGAGGATCGGGCGGAGCCGCGCCCGGTCCGCCTCCATCTGGGCCTCGAACCGGGAGAGCCCCCGCCCGCGGAGGACGTTCGTGTAGTCGACCTGGAGGATCGCGTTCTTCTTGACGACGCCGATCAGGAGGAACATCCCCATGATCGCGTAAATGTTCAGCGTCATCCCGGTGATGACCAGCGCCAGGAGCCCGAACGGGATCGCCAGGAACATCGACACCATGATCGTGACCGGGTGGACGAAGCTCTCGAACTGCGCGGCGAGCGCCATGTAGATGAAGGCGAGGGCGAGCCCGAACGCCACCAGGAAGTTCGAGAACGCCTCGTTCATCAGCTTCGCCTGGCCGAGCTGCACTGCCTGGTATCCAGGCGGCATGTCGAGCTCGGCCACGATCGCGAGCGCCTGCTGCATCGCCTCGCCGAGCGGCTTCTGGTAGAGGTTCGACACCACCGTGATCTGGCGCTCCTGGGCGTAGCGGTCGATCTGGGCCGGGCTCATGCCCGGCACGAGGCGCCCGAGGTTGCCCAGCCGGACGAGGGCCCCGCCGGCCGCGGGGACGGTGACGTCGGTGAGCGTGCTCGCGTCCCGCCGGAAGGGCTCGGCGAGGCGGAGCCGGACGTCGTACTGCTCGCCCGCCTCCCGGTAGAAGCCGACCTTCTCGCCGCCGACCAGGACGCGGAGGGTCGCGGCCACGTCGGCCATCCGGACCCCCAGATCGGCGGCCCGCTGGCGGTCGATGACCGCCTGGAGCTCCGGGCTCCGCTGGGCCTGGGCCGTGTCCACGTCGACGAACCCCGGGAGCGCGGTGAGGCGCTGGACGAGCGTCTGCGCATAGCCGGTCAGCCGGTCGAGGTCGGGGCCCCGCAGGATCAGGTTGAACGGGGTCTGGCGGAAGCCGCCGCCGGAGACGAGGCTCACCTGCTGGACGCTCGCCCGGAGCTCGGGCGATTCGCGGATCTGCTGGCGCACGGCCTGCATGATGTCGAACTGGCTGCGCCGCCGCTGGGACAGGTGCTGGAGCCCGACGTAGATCGACATGTCGGTGACGTTGGACTGCACGCCGCCGCGGACGCCGATGTTCGTGAAGACGTGCTCGACCTCGGGAATGGTGCGGAGGCCGGCCTCGATCCGCCGGGCGATGGCCTCGGACTGGGCCAGCGAGGAGCCCGGCGGGGTCTCGATCACGACCTCGAACTCCGACATGTCGTCGGCCACGATGAAGTCGGCCTTGAGCCCGCGCGCCAGGAAGAGCGTGCCCGCGATGAGGAGGACGGTGGCGACGACGGTGGCGAGCCGGTGGCGAAGGCTCACGCGGAGGAGCGCCTCGTAGGCGGCCTCGACGCGCGCGTAGACGCCCCGCCGCCCGGGCGTGCGGCCCGGTTCCGCGCCCGGCCCCGCCGCGCGGTGGGGGCGCAGCACGCGGGCGGCGAGCGTCGGCACGAGCGTGAAGGCGACCAGGAGCGAGACCAGGATCGCGAAGCTCACGGTGAGCCCGAAGCTCCGCCAGAAGCGGCCGACCAGGCCGCCCATGAACGCGACCGGGAAGAAGATCGCGATCAGGGAGACGGTGGTCGCCACGACGGCCAGCACGATCTCCTTCGCCCCGGTGACCGCGGCCTCCCACGGCGAGCGGTTCTCCTCGTCCATGTGCCGGAAGATGTTCTCCAGCACGATGATGGCGTCGTCGATCACGATGCCGGTCGACACCGAGAGGCCCAGCATCGTGACGTTGTTCAGGGTGAAGCCGGCCCAGCGCATGGCGAAGAACGTCGCGATGATCGAGGTCGGGATGGAGACGGCGGCGATGAGGGCCGGGCGCCAGTTCCGCCACCCGAGGAAGACCCACACGATCAGGCTCGCCAGGAGGGCGCCGAGGACGAGGTGGTGCTGCACCTCGCCGAGGGCGCGCTTGATGAAGCGCGACTGGTCCCGGACGACGTCGATCGTCACGTCGGCCGGCAGCGTCGACCGGATGTCCACCAGGCGGGCCTTCACGCGGTCGACGACGGCCACGGTGTTGGTGCCCGACTGCTTCCGGACCAGGAGCGCGACGGCGTTCTGCCCGTCGAGCCGGGACAGCGTGCGGGGCTCCTCCTCGGCGTCGAGGACCTGGGCGACGTCCCGGATGCGGACCGGGCCGCGCGGGGTCTCGGCGACCACGATCGTGTCGAAGTCGGCCACCGCGGTCACCCGCCCGAGGGTGCGGAGACCCTCCTCGCGGCCGCCGCCCGTGAGGCGCCCGCCGGGCGTCTCGACGTTCTGGCGCGCGAGCGCGGTCTGCACCTGCTGGACGGACAGCCCGTAGGCGGTGAGGCGGTTCGGATCGACCGCGATCTGGATCTCGCGCTTCCGCTGGCCGACGAGCGTCACGGCGCCGATGTCCTTGACGCCCTCCAGCGCCCGCTTGATCCGCTTGTCGGCGATCTCGGTGATCTCGCGGGCGGACCGCCGGCCGGAGACCACGAGGGCCATGACCGGCGCCGCGTCGACGTCGAACTTCTCGATCACCGGCGGCTCGGTGCCCTGCGGGAGCTGCGCCAGGATGGTGGCGACCTTCTCGCGGACGTCCTGGGCCGCCGCCTCGATGTCGCGGTCGAGGATGAACGAGACGAAGATCTGGCTCTGGCCCTCGATCGTCGTCGACCGGAGCTCGTCGATCCCGCTGATGGTGTTGACGACCTCCTCGATCCGCTTGGTGATCTGGCTCTCGACCTCCTCCGGGCTCGCGCCGGGGAGGCGCGTCGTGATCGTCACCGTGGGGATGTCGACCTTGGGGAAGATGTCGAGGCCGAGGTCGCGGTAGGACGCGACCCCGAGGACCACCAGCGAGACGACCAGCATCGTCGCGAAGACGGGCCGGCGGACGCAGAGCTCGACGAGCGACACGGCGCTAGGGCTTGGCGGCCGGCGCCGTGGCCGGCGCGGGCGTCCCGGGCTGGACGGGGGCGCCGTCGTAGAGCTGGGCCAGCCCGGAGGTGGCGACGGTCTCCCCGAGCTTGACCCCGTCCAGGATCTCGACCCAGCCCGCCTCGCGGAGCCCGGCTCGGACGAGGCGCTCCTGCGCCCGGCCGTCGGCCACCACGAACACCTTGCTGATGCCGACGACGTAGGCGAGGGCCTCGGCGGGGACGAACGGAACCCGGGCATCCCGGCGGACCAGGACGACCCCCCGCGCGAAGAAGCCGGGCCGGAGGAGCCCCTGGCCGTTCGGCACCTTCGCCTCGAGCGCGAGCGTGCGCGTCGGGACGTCGACCACCGGCGCCACGCGCGTCACCTGCCCGGGGAAGGCGCGGGCGCCGAAGGCGTCGACCGTGAGGCGCACCTCCTGGCCGCCGTGGATCTCCGGCGTGGCGCGCTCGGGCACCGTGCCGGCGTACTTCAGGGGGTCGGTGGCGACCACCGTGAAGAGCGGGGTGTTGTCCTTCACGAATTCGCCGGCGGCGACGTGCCGGCGGGCCACCACACCGGTGAGCGGGGCCGTGACGACCGTGTCGGTCGCGCGCTTTCGGCCGAAGTCGAGGGCCGCCTCGCGCTGGCGGACCTGGGCCTCGGCGGACTTGACGCCGCCGAGCTCCGCCTCCCACTGGGCCTCGGCCGCGCGCACCTGCTCCGCGTGCTGGCCGAGCGTGGTCTCGGCCATCTGGACGACCGCCTCGGCGGCCTGGGACTGGGCGCGCGCCTGGTCGACGTCCCGCGCGGCGATCAGCTCCTTCGCCCGGAGCTCCTGGTTCCGCTCGAGCTCGCGGCGCTTCCACTCGGCGTCGGCGCGCGCGCGCTCGACGTCCGCCCCCAGCGCCCGGCGGCTGTCCCGGATCCGCTCGAGGTTGGCCCGGCTCGCGTCGGCCGCGGCGCGGCTCCGCGCCAGATTCTCCCGGGCGGCGACGACATCGGCGTTGAGCTGGTCGACGGTGAGGTCCGCCTCGCGGCGGTCCAGGTCGGCGAGGGGCTGGCCTTCCCGGACGGCGTCCCCGAGGTCCGCGTGGAGCCGGACGACCATCCCCTGAATCTGCGTGCGGGCGACGGCTTCCTCCCACGCGAGGAGGCTCCCGACCGTGTCGACGCTCCGCTGGACCTGCCGGCCCTCGACGACCGCCGTCGTGATGCGGAGCGCGGGTGGCTCGGGCGCGCCCGCTCCGGGGCGGGCCCCGCCGGGCGCCCGCGGCTGGGCGGGGGCGCCGAGGGCCAGGGCCAGGCCCAGGAGCACGACCGAGGCGGGTCCGTGGACGCGGGCGGCGCGGCAGCGGGAGGGCGAAACCGTCGGTGCCACAGGGGTGGCGTCCATTGTAGCAGGGGGTAGTAAAATGGCCGGCGGCCCCGACGGATGATACAGCGCACGCCGATGACCCGGGAAGGCCACGCCCGCCTCCAGCAGGAGCTGGAGCAGCTGAAGCGCGTGGAGCGCCACGCCATCATCAAGGCCATCGCCGAGGCGCGGGCGCACGGGGACCTCTCCGAGAACGCCGAGTACCACGCCGCCAAGGAGCGCCAGGGGTTCATCGAGGCGCGGATCCGGGAGCTCGAGGCCAAGGTCAGCGGCGCGGAGGTCATCGAGCCCCCCGGGGCCGGCCCGCGCGTGACCTTCGGGTCGACGGTCCGCCTCCGGGCGGCCGACGGCAAGGAGCTGCGCTACCAGATCGTCGGGTCCGACGAGGCCGACCCCGCGCGGGGCCGCATCTCGATCCTCTCGCCCATCGCCCGGACGCTGATCGGCAAGGAGGTCGGCGACGTGGTCAAGGCCCAGGCGCCCGGCGGGACGCGGGAGCTCGAGATCGTGGCGGCGAACTTCCCCTGGGAACCGCCCCGCCCGGGCGGCTAGGGTGCGTGGGCCGCGGGGCCCGGGTCAGGCCCGAAGCGCGTCCCGGAGCTCGCGGGCGAGGGTCTCGACGGTGCCACGCGTGCCGCCGGCGAGCTTCTGCCGCCACTCCCCGTCGGTCACGAACCGGCGGTCGCCGAGCCGCTCGGCCCACGGCCGGATCGCCTCCCGGATGGCGCGGATCTCGTAGGGGTCGCCCCGAAGCTCGCGCGCCCGGGCCATCACGTCGGGGACCACGCGGATGAACGCCCGGAGCGCGGTCCCGGTCTTGATCGAGTACTTCCGGCCCGCCCACGCGTTCGGGAAGGTCTGGGCGAGCGCCTTCACGTAGTTCAGGAAGAAGCGCCGCCCGGCCTCGCGGAGCTCCTTGGCGCGCCCGCGCCCGCCCATCTTCTCGACGCTCTCCACCAGGTCCACGATCTCCTCGGCGAGGGGCGCCTGGGCCACGCGGCCCCGCCCGATGCCGAGCATCTTGATCTCCCCCTGGAGGGGCGAGGTCTCGTCCTCGCTGAGCGTCCGGATGATGTCGTGGGCGAGGGCCTGGGTCTCGTCGGGGTAGAGCTTCCGTCCGGCGAGACTGACCAGGTGGGACGGGTTCAGCCGCGTGTGCTTGGCGTTGATCGTGACGAAGAGCTCGACGATCTGCTGCGCGTCCAGCGTGTCGAAGAGGACCGCGGGCACGTCGAGCCCCCGGAGATCGCCCTCGGCGGCGAGCGCGTGGAGGGCGAGGAGGCGATGCTGGCCGTCGAGCACGCGGAGGACCCCCGGCTCCTCGGGGATCTCGAGGAACCCGAGGTCGGGGTGGTGCGGGACCGCGCGGAAGCCGAGCCGCTTGTCGGAGGTGATGATCACGGCGCCGGGGATCGCCGGGAGCTTCCCCGCCTCCCGGCAGTCGCGGAAGTAGGAGACCAGCTCCTCGATCTTGCGGCGGATCACGGGGCGCTGGTAGGCCTCCGAGGTCTCGCCGATCCGGCTCTCCAGGACCTCCCAGTTCACGCGCGTGCGGGCGGCGCGGCGCGGGGCCTTCGCCTCGGGGAGGCCGCCGTAGCCCAGGACCTCGAACCGGACGAGCTGGTCGATCTCGCGGGCGGAGAAGGAGGCCTGGTAGAATTCGACGCCGTACTGCTTGATGCGGTGCGCGGCGACGCTGATCATCGGGAATCCGAGGTCATGCTAGCCGGGGGGCATCCGGGTGTCAACGCCGGCGCCTCCAAATTGACGCCGGGGCCGGGCCCGCGCCCCGGCCGGCCGAGGCTAGCCGGGGCCAACAGGAGCCGACTGAGGCCAGCTGGAGGACGATGGCGACGGTCCGGATCACGTACTGGCGCGACATCCCGATGCTCGTGACCGCGCGGGACGCCGGCGGCGAGGTCAGCGTGCCGCTCGGCCCGGCATTCCAGGACCTGGTCGACCGCGTCGCCATGCAGGACGGGGCCGCGGAGGAGGACGCCTACCTGGCCGAGTGGCGTGTCGGGCCAGCCGAGGAGGCGCCGGGCCCCGCCGGCGCCGTCGCGGCGGCCCGCGCGCAGGCGCTCGAGGGGGAGCTCGACGCGCTGCGGGATCGCCACCTGCGCGCGCCGCGCCGGGGGGAGTCCGCCTGACCCACGGCTCCCCAGGGGGGTGGCCGTACGCCGCCATACGCGGCCATGCGCCGGTGGTACGATGGAACTGACCCGCTGCGGGCGCCCGGCGCGCCGCGATCCCAGCGCGAGACACCAACTCTCAGGGAGGACACGCCGATGGCCGGACGCACGGTGAAGATGCGTGGTAACCCCTTGCCCGTCGCGGGCCCGGAGCTCCGGGTCGGCGACCGCGCTCCCGACTTCAAGCTCCACCAGCGCGGGGCGGAAGGCCTCCGGGACGTCACCCTCCACGACTTCACCGGGAAGACGCTCGTCCTGAGCGTGGTGCCGTCGCTCGACACGCCGGTCTGCGAGGCCCAGACGAAGCGCTTCAACGACGAGGCGGCGAAGCTGCCGGGGAACGTGGCCGTGCTGACGGTGAGCATGGATCTGCCGTTCGCCCAGGCGCGCTTCTGCGGCCAGCACGGCGTCGACCGGGTCCAGACGGCCTCCGACCACCGCGACGCCAACTTCGGCCACGCCTACGGGACCCTCATCGAGCCCCTCCGGCTCGAGGCGCGCGCCCTCTTCGTGGTCGGCGCCGACGGCCGGTTGAAGCATGTCCAGTACGTGCCGGAGGTCACGGAGCACCCGGACTACGACAGCGCGCTGGGCGCCGCCCGGCACGGGTAGCCCGCCGCCCGCTCCGAGCCCGGGCGCTCCCCGCCAGGGGGCGCCCGGGGCGGTCGAGTGCCCGGCCGGTCCGCCGCCCCCTTGACAGGCCCGCCGCCGCCCGCGAGAATATCTCCTAGATGAGAATCACTCGCAGAAACGAACCCGAGCCGGATACGGCCTCCGCGCCCATCGCCCGGCTCTGCGAGGCGTTCGCGCGCCGGTGCCGCGAGCACGGCGTGCGGGTCACGACCCAGCGCCTGGCGGTCTACCGGGCGCTCGCCGAGGATCCGAGCCATCCCACCGCCGACACGGTCTACCAGCGGCTCCGGGGGGCGATGCCGTCGCTCTCGCCCGCGACGGTGTACCGCGTGCTCGAATCCCTCGTGCGGGACGGCCTCCTCCGGCGCGTGAGCACGACCGGCGGCGCGGGGCGGTTCGACGCCAACCTCCTGCCCCACCAGCACCTGATCTGCCGGGTCTGCGGCCGCATGACCGACGTCCACGCCCCCGCGGTGCGCGCGGTGGAAGTCGGCCGCCTGGCCGCCGAGGTGCGGCCGCGCTTCGTCGTCGAGGACGTCGACGTCCGCATCGTCGGCCGGTGTGAGACGTGCCCGCCGGGCCCGGCCGGCCCGCGCGGCCCGGCCCGCGCCGCGCGGCGGCGGGCGCGCCCGGCATCGACCCACCGCATACGGTCTACCTGAGCTAGATTTGGAATCAGGGTTCTTGCACGCGAGGCCACTCAATCCACCGATCCAAGGAGAGACGACACATGGCAGATGAAGCAAAATGCCCGTTCACGCACACGGCTGCCGGCGGCCGGTCGAACCGAGACTGGTGGCCCGATCAGCTGAACCTCAAGACGCTGTCCCCGTCCGATCCCATGGGGCAGGACTTCGACTACGCCAAGGAGTTCAAGAGCCTCGACCTGGCGGCCGTGAAGAAGGACCTCACGGCGGTGATGACCGACTCGCAGGACTGGTGGCCGGCGGACTTCGGCCACTACGGACCGCTGTTCATCCGCATGGCCTGGCACAGCGCCGGGACCTACCGCATCCGCGACGGCCGCGGCGGCGCCGGGGCCGGCCAGCAGCGCTTCGCGCCCCTCAACAGCTGGCCCGACAACGTGGCCCTCGACAAGGCGCGCCGGCTGCTCTGGCCGATCAAGCAGAAGTACGGCCGGAAGATCTCGTGGGCCGACCTCATGATCCTCGCGGGCAACGTCGCGCTGGAATCGATGGGCTTCAAGACCTTCGGTTTTGCCGGCGGGCGTCCGGACGTCTGGGAGCCGGACGAGGTCTACTGGGGCTCCGAGGACAAGTGGCTCGGTGACAAGCGGTACTCCGGCGACCGGAATCTCGAGAATCCGCTCGGCGCCGTGCAGATGGGGCTGATCTACGTCAACCCGCAGGGCCCGAATGGCAACCCGGACCCGATCGCGGCGGCCAGGGACATCCGGGAGACGTTCGCCCGCATGGCGATGAACGACGAGGAGACCGTCGCGCTGATCGTCGGCGGCCACACCTTCGGCAAGACGCACGGCGCCGGCCTGGAGTCCCATGTGGGGGCGGATCCCGAAGCGGCCGGCATCGAGGAGCAAGGCCTCGGCTGGCGGAGCACCTTCGGCAGGGGCATGGGTGGTGACACCATCACCAGCGGCCTGGAAGTCACCTGGAGCAAGACGCCGACGCGGTGGAGCAACAACTTCCTCGAGAACCTGTTCGGCTTCGAATGGGAGCTGACGAAGAGCCCGGCCGGCGCGCATCAGTGGAAGCCGAAGGGGGGCGCCGGTGCCGGCACGATTCCGGATGCCCACGACCCGGCCAAGCGTCACGCTCCGGCCATGCTGACCACGGACCTCTCGCTGCGGCTCGACCCGGCGTACGAGAAGATCTCCCGGCGCTTCCTCAAGCATCCCGAGCAGCTCGCGGACGCCTTCGCCCGAGCCTGGTTCAAGCTGACGCACCGGGACATGGGGCCGCGCGCGCGCTACCTCGGCCCGGAGGTTCCGGCCGAAGAGCTCATCTGGCAGGACCCCATCCCCGCGGTCAATCACAAGTCGATCGACGAGAAGGACGTTGCTGCCCTCAAGGCGAAGATCCTGGCGTCGGGGCTGTCCGTCTCGCAGCTGGTCTCGACCGCTTGGGCCTCGGCGTCCACCTTCCGCGGCTCCGACAAGCGCGGCGGGGCGAACGGCGCGCGCATTCGCCTCGCGCCGCAGAAGGACTGGGACGTCAACCAGCCTGGCCAGCTGGTGAAGGTGCTCCGGACGCTCGAGGGCATCCAGAGCGAGTTCAACCAGGCGCAGTCGGGCGGCAAGAAGGTCTCGCTGGCCGACCTGATCGTGCTCGCCGGTGGCGCCGGCGTCGAGCAGGCGGCGAAGAATGCCGGGCACGCCGTGACGGTGCCCTTCGCGCCGGGACGCATGGATGCCTCGCAGGAGCAGACCGATGTGGAGTCCTTCGCCGTCCTCGAGCCGGCCGCGGACGGCTTCCGAAACTACCTCGGGGGCAAGTACCCGGTATCGGCCGAGGAGCTGCTGGTCGATCGCGCGCAGTTGCTGACGCTGACCGCGCCCGAGATGACGGTGCTCGTGGGCGGCATGCGCGTCCTGAACACCAACGTCGGAGGGACGAAACACGGCGTCTTCACCAGGAAGCCCGAGACGCTGACCAACGACTTCTTCGTGAACCTGCTCGACATGGGCACGGAGTGGAAGGCGACATCGGACGCCAAGGACGTGTTCGAAGGGCGCGATCGCAAGACCGGGGCAGCCAAGTGGACCGGCACGCGCGTCGATCTCCTCTTCGGTTCGAACTCCCAGCTCCGCGCCCTGGCGGAGGTCTACGGAAGCTCGGACGCGCAGGTGAAGTTCGTCCAGGACTTCGTCGCGGCCTGGACCAAGGTGATGAACCTGGATCGCTACGAGCTGGCGTGATCCCAGGCGGCGCGGGTGGGCGGAATGACCACCCGCGCCGCATCGACCTCTCGGCCACCGGCGCCGAGACGGCTTTGACGGCCGAGCGGCGCCGGGCCCTCGACACCGACCTCGCGTCCGATCCCTGACCGGCGGCAGCGCGCGGAAGGCGCCCGCGCCGAGCGTCGATGTCAGGACCCACGCGGATCGGGGTGGTCTCGGACACGCACGGCCTCCTGCGTCCGGAGGCGCTCGACCGGCTTCGGGGCGTCGACCGGATCGTCCACGCGGGTGACATCGGCAGCCCGGAGGTGTTGAGCGCCCTGGCGGCGGTCGCGCCCGTCACGGCCGTGCGCGGGAACAACGACCGGGACGCCTGGGCGCGCGATCTCCCCGAGACCGTGATCCTGGAGGTGGGCCAGGTCCGGCTCTACATCCTCCACGACGTCAAGACGATCGCCATCGACCTGCGGGCGGAGGGCATCGACGCCGTCGTCGCCGGGCACTCCCACAAGCCCGCGCTCGCGAGCCGGGACGGCATCCTGTTCATGAATCCCGGCAGCATCGGGCCCCGCCGGTTCACCCTGCCGATCGCCATGGGCTTCCTGACGGTCCGTGGTGCGGGCGTGCGCGGCCGGATCGTGTACCTCGACCCGTGAGGCGCCCGCGCGTGATACGTTCCCCGGGGATGCCCATCGCCGGAGGCCACTAGCGCATGGAACGAAGCGAGCACCGCATCCTGACGACCCACGTCGGCAGCCTGCCCCGGCCGCCCCCGCTCCGGGAGCTCCTCGTGCGCCAGGATCGCGGCGAGCGCATTAACGTGGCGGAGCTGGCCCACGAGACCGAGACGGCCGTCCGCTGGGCCGTCGACCGGCAGCTGTCCGTCGGGATCGACGTCGGCAACGACGGCGAGCAGCCCCGGGCGGGGTTCTCGACCTACGTGGCCCGAAGGATGCGAGGATTCGGCGGGGCGAGCCAGCGGCGGCTGGCGCGGGACCTCACGGACCACCCCGACTTCGCCGAGCAGCTCGCGTCCCGGCGCCGCGGGGCGGCCCGCATCGGGAACGCCCCGCAGGCCGTCGCCGAGGTGGAGTACGCCGACCTCGGCGCGGCCGAGGCGGAATGCCAGCTGTTCCTGGCGGCGACGGCCGCCCATCCGCGGCGGTTCGTCGAGCGCTTCATGACGGCGGTCTCGCCGGGCACCGCCGCGACGATCCTGCTCAACGCCCACTACGACTCCCACGAGCGGTACGTCCGGGCGCTCGCCCGTGAGCTGAGGAAGGAGTACCAGCTGGTCCACGCGCAGGGCCTCGTCCTCCAGCTGGACTGCCCGGATCTCGCCATGGAGCGGGCGCGCTTCTTCCAGGACGAGCCCCTCGAGCGCTTCCAGGCGATGGTGGCGCTCCACGTCGACGCGATCAACGAGGCGATCGCGGGGATCCCGACGGACCGCGTGCGCCTGCACGTGTGCTGGGGCAACTACGACGGGCCGCACACCCACGACGTGCCGCTCGAGGCCGTGCTGCCGCTCCTCTACCGGGCGAACGTGGGCGCGCTCTCGCTGCCCCTGGCCGGGCCGCGCCACCAGCACGAGTACCGGGTCCTCGCGCGCCATCCCCTGCCCGACGGCATGCTGTTCCTGCCCGGCGTGATCGACACGACGACCAACGTCGTGGAGCACCCCGAGGTCGTGGCGGAGCGGATCGCCCAGGCGGTCGAGGCGGTCGGCGACCGCACCCGCGTCATCGCCTCGACGGACTGCGGCTTCGGGACGTTCGCGGGCTCGGAGAACGTGGCCGAGAGCGTCGTGTGGGCGAAGCTCGGCGCGCTCGTCGAGGGCGCGGCCCTCGCGTCGGCGCGGCTCTGGGGCCGGCCGTGAGGGAGCGCGGATGACCGAGATCCGGCACCGCACGATCCGCGCGAACGGGATCCGCATGCACGTGGCCGAGGCGGGCGCGGGCGTCCCGGTCGTCATGTGCCACGGCTGGCCGGAGCTCTGGTACTCCTGGCGGCACCAGCTCGCCGCGCTCGCGGCCGGCGGCTTCCGCGCGATCGCCCCGGACATGCGGGGTTACGGCGAGACCGACGCGCCGGCGGACCCGGCCGAGTACCGGACGTCGGTCATCTGCGCCGACATCCTGGGGCTCCTCGACGCGCTGGGACTCGAGCGCGCCGTCGTCGTCGGCCACGACTGGGGCGGGCATCACGTCTGGCAGTTCGGGCTCCGGCATCCCGACCGGTGCATGAGGCTGGTCGGCCTCAACACGCCGTACGGGCCCCCGGGGCCGGTGCCGCCGACCCAGTGGCTCCGCGAGCGGTTCGGCGAGGACGGCTATTACATGCTGTGGCACCAGAAGCCCGGCCGCTCCGAGGCGGAGCTCGAGGCCGACCTCCGCGGCAACCTCCGGAAGGTCTTCAAGGGCTTCGAGCACGCCGGCGACCTCTGGACGATGGCGACCTTGGGCGAGGGCCGCGGGAGCCTCCTGGCCGCCGTGTCTCCCGAGGGCTGCTTCCTGACCGACGCCGAGCTCGACGTCTACGTGCGCGCGTTCGCGGAGACGGGCACCCGCGGGTCGTTCAACTGGTACCGGGCGCTCGACCTGAACTGGGAGGACGAGCGGCAGATCGCCGACCCGACGATCCGCGTGCCCGCGCTCATGATCACGGCCGAGAACGACCCCATCTTGCGGCCGGCCCTGGCCGCGGGGATGCCGAAGTGGATCCCCGATCTCCGCATCGCGAACATCCCTCGCTGCTCCCACTGGACCCAGCAGGAGCGGCCGGACGAGGTCAACCGCCTGCTCCTGGACTTCCTCGCCGACCTGCGGTGACCGGCCGCCCCTGCGGCCCCACACAAGTCAGCGACCGAATCGAACCGGCATGCTACGGTGCCGCCTTGAAGTCCAGGCTCGTCGCCCGGGCGACGAGGACGACAGACCTGACAGCCTGGGAGGACGAGGATGACCAAGGTGCGTCGGGGCGCTTCGATGTGGACACTCGCGATGGCCCTCATCGCGGTCGGTGTGACCACGACGGCACTGGGCCAGGCCTCGAAGGCCCAAGGAACCGTGACGGTCGGCAAGACCAAGGTGACGATCGCGAATGCGATGGCGGTCGGCTACAAGGCGCCCAACGGGCAGCTGATCTCCGTCCTGCTGTCGGACAAGCCTGCCAGCGCGAAGGAGTTCGCGACCGACACCCGCATCGGCGCCGGCGAGAGCTACGTCGCGGGCATCTTCGAAGGCGCGTGGAAGAGCCAGCACGCCGGCAAGGAGCTCTCGGGGTTCACGTTCACGATCGGCCCCAAGGGCACCCTCATGACCGAGGAGTTTCTCGTCGGCGGGCAGAACAACACGTTCATGATCGGGAGCGACCACTACGTCCTCGACCTCAAGTCGACCTCGCCGCGCCTCGTCGGCTCGATCAAGACGAAGAAGCCGTCCGTGGACCTCGGGGGCGGGCGCACGGCCGGCATCGACGCGACGTTCGACGTCGCCGTGGGCGCGCCGGGGAAGTAGGCTGCCGGGGCCGGCGAGCTCGATCGTCGGTCAGAATCTGACCTCGGGAGGGAGAGTCGATCGCACCACCTCTGCGCACGGCGGCGCGAGAGGAAGGTGCAGGCTCGGCCATGAGTGTTGGGCCGGTGTGGCGGCCGCAACCCTGCGAACGGTGGTGCAGTGACGCCGGGAGGGCGGCCCGCGCGCCTGTGGAGCGTCACCCGTGTGGACCGCGAGGCCATCCGGCTCGAAACGGACGGCGCGACGGCCTGGCGATGAGGTCCACGATGGCATGGGATCGGCTCCGGCCGGCGTGGGAGCTGTATCGGCAGCAATGGTTGCCCGAGGACCAGCTGCGGGAGCTCCAGAACGCCCGCCTTCGAGCGCTGGTCCGGCACGCCTACCGCTCAGTTCCCCACTACCGCCGCCTGTTCGACTCGCGAGGCGTGCGCCCCGACGACATCGCCACTGTGGAGGATCTCCCCAAGATCCCGATTCTCACCAGAGCCGAGCTGGCTCAAGGGCACGCGGCCGACTTCCTCGCGAGCGGCGTCGACCTCCAACGCTGCGCGACAAGCCGAACCAGTGGCTCAACCGGCCGGTGGCTGACCCTGTACCACACGATGCCCGAGAAGACGGTCAGCGACATGTCCTACGTCCGGTCTCATCTGGCCAATGGCGTGCGCCCCTGGCACAAGCAGGTGACGATCTCACCCGACTTCCGGTTGCGCGGGCGCAAGCACTGGATCGACCGACTGCGGGGATCACGGAAGCTCCGTTTGTCGAATGCAAGAGACATGCGGGAGCACATCGACGTCCTGCGCGCCTTTCACCCTCACGTGCTCGCCGCGAGCAACCCCAATCTACGACTCCTCGCTCGGATCATCAGAGAGCGGGGCATCCCGGACATCCGGCCGCGCGTCGTGATTGGGTCGGCGAATCTGCTCGACACGGCCTCCCGGGCCCTCATCGACGACACCTTCGGCGTCCGGATGGCCGACGAGTATGCGTCGGCGGAGGCGGGCTGCATCGCCTGGGAGTGCCCGGCTCACACGGGTTATCACCTAAGCTCCGACATCGTCGTCGTCGAGTTCGTCCGGCACGGGAGGCCAGCCCGGCCGCACGAGGCCGGACATGTCGTGCTGACGCCGCTGTTCCGGCGGACGATGCCTCTGATCCGCTACAGCCAGGGCGACATCGGCGCCCCGACGACCGAGCGCTGCCCCTGCGGGCGAACGCTCCCGCTCATGCGAGTGATCGAAGGCCGGTCGGACAGCTTCCTCACGCTGCCAAGCGGCGCGATGCTGTCGCCGTTGAGCGTGGTGTCGGCCATGATGCGTGGCGAGCCCGCGGTCGACGAGTACCTCGTGGTTCAGGAGGCCCGCGATTCGATCGTTCTGCAGCTCGTCGTGCGCCGCGGAAGCGACCCCGAACTGGGGGAGCGGCTGCAGCGGAGCATGGAGCACTTGGTCCGCCACGAGGCTGCCGTCCGGATCGAGGTGGTCGCCCGTATCGAGCGCGACCCGGACAAGCCCCGGTCCATCATCTCCCGGGTGCCCGTCACCTTCTGATGCGGCAGGCGAGCTTCGGGGCACCATCCCGCCGGGGCGATGGCCGGAGTCTCGACGTATGATCGGGGGCGCGTGATCCGTCTCGGTCCCGGGTTAGGTCCGCTCGAAGACGTCGTCGCAGGGATGCGCCTGCTGTGGCGGCTCCCGGCCTACCTCCGACACCCGATCGACGGGCTGCAAGCCCGCCGCATCCTGCGCCGCCGCCTGGCCGAGCGCGAGGCAGATTTCCTCGCGCTCGTGAGGGCCACCATCTACGGGCATGCCGGGAGTCCTTATCGCCGCCTGTTGGCGCGAGTCGGCTGCGAATCCGGCGATGTCGAGCGGCTCGTCTCGCAGGGCGGCGTTGAAGGAGCGCTCGAGATCCTCGTTCGCCACGGGGTCTACCTGACCATCGACGAGCTGAAGGGCCGTCGCCCGGTGGTACGCGGCACGACAACGCTGGACTTCCACCCCAACCAGCTGATCAATCCGCTCGCGGACTGGCACGTGCCCGGCCAAACCAGCGGGAACCGCGGCCAGCCCGTGCTCATCCAGACAGACCTCCGATTCATCGGCGACTTCGCGGTGAACCTGCGCCTCTTCCTCGACGCTTGTGGCGCCGCGGAGTGGCAGCACGCGTTCTGGGAGGTGCCCGGGGGGGCCGCTGTCGCGCAGGTGATCGAGACAGCGAGAGCCGGGGTTCGCGTCGAGCGGTGGTTCTCGCAGCTCGACCCGAGGTCGCAGGGGCTTCACCCACGCTACCGCCTCGGCCCGCAGCTGATGCACTGGGTCAGTCGTCTGGCCGGAGCCCCGCTCCCCTTGCCGGAGCACGTGCATCTGGAGGATCCGCTCCCGATCGTGCATTGGCTGCGAACGGTGCGGGAGGCCGGTGGCACGCCCCACCTCAAGACGTACGGGAGCTCGGCGGTCCGCCTCTGCCTCCGCGCGCTCGAGGCGGGCGCGGATCTGACGGGCGTCAAGCTCTCGGTCAGCGGGGAGCCGATCACCGACGCCCGCATGGCCACCATCCGCAAGGCGGGCGCCGACGCTGTCCCGCGGTGGGGAAGCCGGGAGTGTGGGCCGATCGGGTACGGATGCCTGGAGCCGGAGGCGGCCGACGACCTCCACCTGCTGCACGACCTGCACGCCTTCATCCAGACGGGCCCGGATTGTCCCGGGGGCCTTCCACCAGGCGCAATCCTCACGACGTCGCTGCGCGCGACCGCACCGCTGATCCTCCTCAACGTCTCCCTCGGCGATCAGGCGGTCGTCCGCCAACGGGCGTGCGGATGTCCTCTCGACGGACTCGGCTGGACGACCCACGCCCACACGATCCGCAGCTACGGAAGGCTGACCGGGGGCGGCGTGGCCGTCCGGACTCCGACGTGCTCGTCGTCCTCGAGGAGATCCTTCCCGCTCGCTTCGGAGGCTCTCCGACCGACTACCAGCTCGTCGAGGAGGTCGGACCGCTCGGCGAACCGAAGCTCCGGCTGCTCGTGCATCCGCGGGTGGGAGCGATCGATGCCGACGCGCTGGTCCACGCGTTCCTCGAGGCCCTAGGGGCCGGCTCCGGGGCCGAGCGCGTTATGGCCGCCGTCTGGAACGATGCGCACATGGATTGCCTGGAGCGCCGGCCTCCCATCGTGGCCGCGTCCGGAAAGATCCTCCACTTGGCGGGATCGGCGGCGGCGACCCGTCACGGCCGAACCGGCACCACGGGAGTTGACGCATGAGCAGACTCTGGTGGAAGCAGGTCACCGTCACGTTGCTGGCCGGTGTCCTCTCGGGCCTTCCCCTGCCGGGAGCCACCCAACTCCGTCCGACCACCGTTGCCGACACCGAACTGCCGGAGCGGAGTGCCCTGAGGGTCGGCCTCGCGGCCCCGGCCGGGGTGTTCCTGCCACTGTATCTCGCCGCCGACCGCACGGCTCAGTCGGAAGGGCTCCGAATCGAGCTGCTGACCTTTCGTGGAGGGTCGGGACTCGCGCAAGCTCTTGCCTCCGACTCCGTCGACGTGGCGCTGATGGCACTGGGCACGGTCGTCAACCTGCTCGACACGGGGCATGAAGTCCGCGTCTTCTACGGCGGCCTCTCTCGGGCGGATAACGAGTGGTTCGCTCAGCCGGGCATCGGGTCTTGGATGGATGTGCGGGGACGAAGGTTCGGGATCTCGCAGCCGGGAGGTTTCTTCGAGGCGATGACGCGCCACGTCCTGCGCAAGCACGGTCTGGAGGCCGGACGAGACGTCCATCTCGTGCCCGTCGGCGGTTCGCCGACCGCCCTTCAGGCCCTCGTCGCCGGACGAGTGGACGTCGCGTTCCTCGGGCCGCCGGCGAAGTGGGAGGCGCAGAGCCGAGGGTTCGTGCAGATCGGTACGGAAGCCGCCGAGATCGCACCGGAGTGGCCGAAGAATCTATTCGTGGCGAAGCAGTCGTTCCTGACCAGCCACCCGCGCACGGTGCGTGCGCTCCTGCGCGCCCACGTCCGCGCCATCCGCCTCGCGCGGAACGACGCCCAGACCGCGACCCAGACCCTCATCCACCATCTCAAGTATGAGCCGACGGTGGCGGGGCTTGCGTACGACGGAGTGGTGCGGGGGTTCAACGAGCGCGGGATCATGTCGGCCGTAGGTCTCGCCGCCTTCTGGGATCTCTCGATCGCGGCCGGCGAGGTGAGCCGCCCGTTGCCTCCGTCACGGTTCCTGGACCAACGCTTCATCGATAGCTTCGACACCTGGGCCCCACGGTGAGCGGCTAGTCAACACCCTCCGGAATCGTTTGGTGCCGGGAGGGGGAATCGAACCCCCACGGGCTTGCGCCCACCAGATTTTGAGAGTGTCCACCGCCACGCAGGGCGGTCTCACGCCGTCGTGCGTGGTCTCACTCAGACCGCATGAACACAGGCGATAGGACCACCCGACTCACCTCGATGAGTGCGACCGAGTGACCCGGAGAATGCCGGAATGCGCCGTGCAACTAGCCCGAGAGTAGACCGCACAGCGTCCCATATCGACCCTGCCGGTCGCGTCTCCGGCTCGATCCTGGGGCAACTGTGGCCCGCAGGGAGGCCGTCCCCTCCCCTAGCCCGGCACCTTTACGCGGTTAGTCCGTCTCCGCTTGGCGCTCTTAAAGCTGCTGTCAGCCGGATGCTCCGGGCTGCTACCATGCGGGCCCTGGCGCCGTGACGCTCCCGGCCTCGAAAGGACCCGTGCCATGAGACGCTGGTTCCTTCCGGGTACCCTCGGCCTGCTAACGGCTGCCTGCGCCAGCGCCCCAGCTGGCCACTGGTATGGGCCGAGCGATCCGCAGCGGCGGGCGTCGGACGAATACGAGTGCCTCCGGGTGAGCACGCTTGGTCCCGGGGCGCCGTTCATCGTACCGGGGGGTGCCACTACGATCTATGGCCCAAGCGGCGTGGTAACGACAATTCCCGGAGCACCCATTGTGTTCCCAGGCTCGCCTGAGCGCGACTGGGCCCTGTACGAATCTTGCCTGAAGGCTCGCGGTTGGGAGTACCGGCTCGATGAGCCCGCGCCTACTGCTAAGCCAGCCGGGACGCCCCAGTGGCTACTCCGACAGGGCGGACAGGGCGATGCCTTCGAGCCGTGGCCGACTGAGACCGCATGTAAGGAGAGACGCGACGTACTGCTGAGACTTGGCTTATGGCTGTCGTCCTATTGCGAGCCCGTGAAGGCACCAGAACCAGCAGCCTTGGCGGCGGCCCGCCCCGACCCCCCAACATTCTGGCGAGCGGTGCGAACGTCGTCACGGGCGTGGCCATCATTCGAAGCCTGCGAGCGAGTAGTGAACGGGTGGCCGCGGAATCCTGAATGGCTATACCGGTGCGATTCCATCACAGAAGGGCAATGGGCGATCATCGGACGGACGGGCAACGTCGCCACTCGGAGCTATTGTGAACAGTGGGTCAAGGCCAGGGTCGCCGCTGGGCAGGATCCTACGTGGACGTTTCGCTGTGAGCCAGACTAGCCATTAGAACGACTAGGTAGCTTCCCGAACATCTCGCCCCTACCGGGACGCCGGGAAAAGGCCGCACCCATCGGCCCTGGGGCGGGAATTCTCTTTTCGAGTGGGCAGGCTTCATGTGGGAGGAGCCTATGGCCAGCCATCGCGATATTCCGAAGCGCCTTACGCGCTTCAACTACTGGACAAGGGCAGGTACCCGGCCCGCGTCTGCGCTTGAATTGTCGTTCGGACGGTCCGCGTCGAAGGATCGCCACGAACAGTTTGCGGACCGGTTCCAGAAGCACAGAAACGGTCCATGCGGCGTGCCTGGATGCGGGACCGACAAGCTCTATCAGAATGCGACGCCCAAGGATCGGGAACGTCTCGCGCTTGAGGAGCTCGCGGCCACAGATTCACGCTGGAACAATGTCCGCGGTGCCCAGGCGCTCTACCGCAAGCTCGACACGGAAGCGCGAAAGCGGATTGACTCTGCGTGGAGCCTGCGAAGTGGCCAGTGGCGAACCCTGCTACGAAACATCGCACGCGATCAACTAGCCTACGATCAAATCACCAGAAGTAAGCCACGAGACGAGGAGCTTTTTCTGGTGGCAGAACGCTTTGGCCGTAGCGAATCATGGGCGCGGCAAGTCTATGCGCGTTACAGCGCGCAAGCGTCAGATTTGAGAGGTGCTGGCGTGCTGGTGCCGTCCCCGGAAGGGCGTCGAGCGTGGCAGCAGGCTGGGCTGACGGTCGAGGGGCGGCGCGTGAAGACGGTGTCGCAGATTCCGCAAGAGCTAACCAAGGGGAAGACCGGGCGGGCCCGGCGCGCCTCCGAGGATCGATGGATCGAACACTGGTTCGCTCACGCGCTGCGAAACCTGGGCAGGTACCGGAACAATAACGAGCCGATGCCATGGCCGGGACGAGATGCTCCCCCTGGCGCCTCCCAGAAGTGCGTCGAGACGTGTCTCGACGAGCGTAACCGGCGCGCCGAGGACGTGTAGGGACTCTCCCCGAAGACTGCTACGAACCCGGTCAAACTCCGGTAAACGCTCGTCCGATCACGTCTTTTGCCGTGCCTTCGCCAGCGAGGCAGGTAAATAGCTCGCTTTCCCTCCATCCCGCACAATCGCGCCGTGTACCACGACTCGGACAGACGGCGAACGCCGGATTGGGAGGGAGAGGAATGAACGAGATGAAGCTGTTCACGGTTCAGGAGTGCGCAGAGCTCACCGGAACCAGCGTCGCCTACTGGCGCAAGGCCATCGCGCGTCGAAGGATCCCGGTGCACCGGATCGGAAGGCTCGTCAGGATCGCCCAGCGCGACCTTGAGGCCATGCTACGGGCCGGCTTCCGGGGCTCGCGGGACGAGGTGTCCCGATGAGCACCGACACGGAACAGCCGGAGATGTTGGTCCGATTGGTGAAGACGGTCGAGAACCACGCATCTGCGGTAGAAGGTTGTACGAAGGCCATCCGGGCACTCGCCGGGGAGATCGCGCACCTTGAGGAAGCGATCCGAGCCACGGCCCCTGGGAGTGCGCGGCAATGAAGCCCCTGCCACCGGAGGCCGTGCCCGAGCGAGGGCTCCTGGCCGAGTACCTCGCCTACGCCAGCCCCACGACCGACGCCCCGCAGCCGTACCACCTCTTTTGCCGGGCTGGTGGTCCTGTCGGCGCTCCTGGGCAACCGCGTGTCGATCCCCTTCGGTCCCCAGGCCCTCATGCCCAACCTGTACGTGGTCCTGATCGGGCGGTCCACCTTCTCGCGCAAGACCACGAGCATCACGATCGCGCAAGGCATCCTCCGGCACTTCGAGGGCACGCAAGTGCTGCCCTCGGAGTTTTCGCCGGAGGCGTTCCTCGAGAAGCTGGGTCGAGCTCCAGCGGGATTGCTGATCTACCCCGAATTCAGCCGCGCACTGGCGGCGTTCCGACGCGACTACATGGCCGGGATGGTGGAGCGGCTGACGGAGCTCTACGACTGCCCCCCGCGCTACAGCCGCGAGCTCCGGGGCGGGAACAAGATCGAGATCGAGCGTCCGGTGGTGTCGATCCTGGCCGGCAGCACCCTGGAATGGCTCCAGCGTCAGATGGGGGAGGACGACGTGCGGGGCGGCTTCTTCCCGCGCTTCCTGTTCGTGCCGGAGGCCCCCAAGGAGCGATCCCTGGCGATTCCTCCACCGCCGGATCCGGTGGCCGAGAATCGGATCGTCCACGGGCTCGCCAGTCTCCAGCGCCTGGAAGGCATGGCGAGCTTGGAGGCCGTCCGAGACGACTACGAGGGCTGGTATCGGCGGATCGAGCCGCCACCTATGCCCAGGAGGAGAACGAGGCCACCGGCGCATTCGTGGGTCGCCTCACGGTGACCGCCCTCAAGCTCGCCCTGCTGTACCACGTGGCGGAGTATCCGTCGTCCCTGACGGTTAGCCGGGAGGCCCTGGCGCGAGCGCTGGCGCTCACGGGGTGGCTTCAGCAGCAAGTGGAGTGGCTCCTGCGGGACGGCCTGGCGTTCACACGCGCCGAGAAGCAGCGGCAGCGCGTTCTGGCGATCATTCGCCGCAAGCCGGGTATTCAGCACTCGCCCCTGCTCAAGGCGTCCCATCTCAGCGCTCGGGAGTTTCGGGAGGTGGTGGAGAGAGTCGCGCATGATGCTTCCGTGCCCTTGAATGTTCGGTGGTCTGTTGTGTCAGAGGGTCCTGTATGGGACGAGTTCAAGGACTACGCCTTGGGCACAGAACGTTTTATCCTGGTTCACCCAGGCAAGCCGTTGCGATTCTCGCAGAAGAGCTCGAATCCGCCCAAATCCGGCGTAGGCACCATTGAAATAGCGGATCCAGAAAGCGGTCGGCTTCTCTCAAGAAGTCTCGCCTCCTCGTTAGGGCCGAGTTCCGGCGTAATCCCTGAACGTTAGTGAAGGTGAATGACTAGCGGATTAGTGAAGTTCCTTCGGGAACAACTTGTGCCAGTTGTGGCCACAATCGCACTCGATCAGATTCAACGTCACGGCGTCCTACAGATCATTCCGACGGAGGGCGTTTCCAATCCAACGCTCCCGAAGCAACTTGGTAACTTTGGCCTTCTCTTGGGTATCTGTGCCGCCCTTGTTGGAACAGGCGCATATAGTGCTCCGGCTCGCGAAGGGCGGCGAGTCGAACCCCTTGGGGCGTCCTTCCCGCCTCGAACATCGACAACCGACGTGGCATCGCACGAGAGGGCCAGGGGTGGGATGAGCTCCGCGATTCCCTCCCGCGAGGACGGAGAGAAACGTCGCAGCGGGTGCAATCAGCGGAGACCGGAGGGATGCTCACGGAAGTCACGCAAGGCGTGGAGGCGGGCACGTGGTCTCGGCGGAAGAAGGATGACGCACCTCGCGGAGTCCGACGGCATCCGTCCGGCGTGTGGGCGATCCGGTACACGTGCGGGGCGGGCCATCTTCACAAGGAGAAGGTGGGGACTCTGAAGTCCGACGCCATCTCTCGCTACCACCAGCGCCGCCAGCGTGCGCTGAGCGAGGCTGGCTGGTGCCCTGGGGTGGAGCGGGCAGCGGAGCGAACAAAGGCTCGACGCAGGGTCCGCTTCAAGGCCTACGCTGAGGGTTTCGATCGCTGGCGGGAGGCCCACCTCCCACGGTCTCGGAAGGCCGATCAGGGCAAGGTTGCGGTGCTGACGGACAAGCTAGGCGATCAATGGCTCGACGAGATCACGGCAGACGACATTGAGCGGGCGCTCGACGCGATCGGCGCCAAACGCGCGCCGGCCACCCGCAACCGGTACCGGAGCTTCCTCTCGGCACTGTTCAAGCGAGCCCGCCGGGATGGGCACGTGACCAGCAACCCCGTGCGCGATGTTTCGAGGCTGACCGAGAACAACTCGCGGCTCGCCTTCCTAAACGACCAGGAGGAGGCGGCCATCATGGCGGCTCTCCCGGTTCACTTCCGACCGCACTTCACCGTCAGTGTCCATACGGGCCTTCGCTGGTCCGAGCAGATGGGGCTGACGTGGCGGTACGTGGACTTCCTGACCGGCTTTCTGACCGTGCCACGAAGCAAGCACGGCGGGGCGCGACGGGTGCCCATGAACTCGGTGGTCCGGTCAGTGCTCGTGGACCTGGCGACCCGGAGAACGCGCCCCGATGATGCCGACGAGCCCGTCTTCAAGCCGCAGCCCAAGCAGTCCGACGTGTTCTTCCCCCAGGCCGTCCAGCGCGCCCAGGCGGCCCTCCGAGAGCAGGGACGGGACGCGACACGCCTGGATGGGTACGTGTGGCATTCGAACCGGCACTCGTTCGCCTCACGGCTCGTCATGGCCGGCGTGGATCTGCGCACGCTCCAGGAGCTCGGCGGCTGGAAGACGGCCAGCATGGTCAGCCGCTACGCGCACCTCGCACCGGGCCATCTTGCCGCTGCGGTCGAGCGGCTCGTGACAGCGGCTCCGAGAGCATACCGGTGCTGTGGAACTAGCCCGTAACTGTCCCGGCGCTCCTTCGGCGCACGAAAACCACGCTCCTGTGGCGGTCGGCGCTGCGCGGTAACTACGTGCAGAGATTGATGGTGCCGGGAGGGGGAATCGAACCCCCACGGGCTTGCGCCCACCAGATTTTGAGTCTGGCGCGTCTGCCTAGTTCCGCCATCCCGGCAGCCTCCCGAGTCTAGGGTGCGGTCCTGGGGGGGTCAAGGCGAGGGCGCCCCGTGAGCTGAGGCCCAGCGGAACGCGTGAATCCACGCGATTCTTCGGGGCCCGCGCCTTGACAAGGCGGTGACGCGCACGGTACCGTCCAGTTCCTACGGGGCTGTAGCTCAGCTGGGAGAGCACGAGGCTGGCAGTCTCGGGGTCAGGGGTTCGATCCCCCTCAGCTCCACCATTTGAATCCGCGGGGTTAGGCGCAGGCCCGGCCCCGCGGATTCTGCTGTTTCGGGGCCCGATTCCGGTCGGCTCACCACTCAGCCGGGCCGACGCGGGTCGCGTGGCACGGAGGTTGCTCCCTCCAAGCGTCATGCGACGGGATCGCGTCTGTTCGTCGGGCTCCTGCTGAGCCTCTTGACGGCCGCGCCGGCCGCGGCCCTGGACGGTGCGCCGGCGCCCGAGCCGGCGGCGGGCGAGTCGTCCGCCCCGGAGCCCGCCGATCTCCGCGAAGAACTCGACCAGTTGCGCGAGCGGCTGAACCGTCTCGAGACCGTCCACGCGAGCCTGCCCCGGTCGCTCCACGCCTTTCCGCTGCCGGCGCGCCTCGAGTTCGCCGGGGAGGCCGTGCCGCTCGGGCGGTGGGACGTGGCGGAGCGCCTCGAGCGGGAGTTTCTCTTGTCCCTGGGGAATCCCGCCCAGGTGGTCCTCTGGCTCAAGCGCAGCGCCCGCTACTTCCCGTACATCGAGCGCGAGCTCGCGCGGGCGGGGCTGCCCGACGATCTCAAGTACGTGGCCGTCATCGAGAGCGCGCTCCTGCCGGGCGCCTACTCGCACGCGAGCGCGCTCGGCATCTGGCAGTTCATCGCGTCGACGGCCCGGCGCTACGGGCTCGCCGTCACCTCGGGCTGGGACGAGCGGCGCAATCCCGAGCGCTCCACCGCCGCCGCGCTCGCCTTCCTTCGCGAGCTCCGACAGCGGTTCGCCGAGTGGCCGCTCGCGCTCGCCGCCTACAACGCCGGCGAGACCCGCGTCGACCAGGCGATGCGTCACCAGGGCGTGACGAGCTACTACCAGCTCGCCCTGGCCGACGAGACGGAGCGCTACGTCTTCCGGGCGCTCGCGGCGAAGCTGATCCTCTCCGAGCCGGAGCGGTACGGCTTCGAGGTGCCGCACGAGCAGCGGTACCGGCCCCACGACGCCGACGTCATCGTGATCGACCTCCGGGACCGGACGGCCGTGGCCGAGCTCGCCCGGCAGGCCGGCTCGTTCTACCGGGAGCTCAAGGCGCTGAACCCCGAGATCGTCGACGACTGGCTCGGGAAGGGTCGCTACGCGATCCGCGTCCCGAAGGGCCACGGCCCGACCCTGCGCGCCGGGCTCCCCGGCCGGGTGGGAAGCCCCGTGCGATAGCGTCCGACCGGGCGCCCGCCCGAGGGGCGCCGGATCACGATCGCGCCGCGCCGCTATCCCGGCGAGCGCCCGGGCGCGCCCGCGTGAGTCCCGGCTGACGCGCCTCCAGCCGGGCCCCGGGGGCGCGCGGGGAACAGACCGAGGCGGCCGTCGCAATTCCTGCCGAGCGGCGCTCCTCCCGGTGGGAGACTGGATCTCTCGATCGCGGGAAGGGCCCTCCCTTCCCGGGAGGGCACGATGCTCCAGACTCGCGTCTTGCGCCCACGCTGGCTGACCGGCGCCCTGATCTTTTGGGCGTCGGCCTGGCTCGCGCTCCCGACCCCGGGCGAGGGGGCGCCACTGCCCCCGGCTCGTGGGGCCGCGGACGTGGCCGGCGCCTCCGGGGCCGACGGCCCCGCGCTCCGCGACGCCCTCCTGGCCCAGGGCCTGACGCCCGCCGACGCGGACCTCGTCCTGGCCCGCCTGACCCCGGCGGAGCAGGCCGAGCTGGCCCGGCGCGCCGGGGAGCTGGGGGTGGGCGGAGATCCCAGCTTCGTGCTGATCGTCTTGGCCATCCTGCTCGTGGCGATCCTCCTCTACCTCCCCCTAGCCGGGAAGATGCAGGGATGGTGGTGACCGCCCCGGCCCGACGCCGCGGGAGGGTCTAGGGCGGGCGTTGCCGGCAGGGAAAATTTACTGCTGCCGGCCACAGTTGCGGGCGTTGACAGCCCCCGCGCTCCGGCATAGAGTCGCTCCCATCAGGTCCTGCGGGCGCCGCTGCCCTCGGCGGGCCCGCCGGAAGGGGAGCGCGACATGGAAGCGCGGGAGTATCACGACGCCTACTCCGAATCGCTCGAGGCGGACTTCCGGGAGCTCGAGAGCGCCCTCCTGAGCGATACGGTCAAGATCCTGGCGCCGAACGAGCCCATCAAGTGCTCGGCCGACACCACCGTCCAGGCCGCCATCCTCCAGATGGCCGAGAAGCGCCGGGCCGCGGTGGTCATCGTGAACCGAGAAGGCGAGCTCCAAGGGATCTTCACCGAGCGCGACCTGCTCCGGCGCGTCGCGGTGCCCGGGCGCGACCCGAAGACGACGCCCCTCGGCGAGGTCATGACGCGCGAGCCCGAGACGCTCGGCCCGGACTCCCTGATCGCCTACGCGATCAACCGGCTCCACAACGCGCGCTACCGGACGATCCCCTTGATCGACGCCCAGGGGCGGCCGATCGGCATCATGACCGTGAACGACATCGTCCAGTGGCTGGCGGAGCTCTTCCCGGAGGCGATCCTCAACGCGCGGCCGGGCGGCGGACTGAAGCGCCCGCACGACGTCGACGCGGGCTGACGCGCCTGGCGCGTCGCGCCCCGGAAACACCACCGCCCCCGGAGCGTTCCGGGGGCGGCGCTGTCACAGGGCCGCGGCCGCGGCGCCTGCCGAGTCGGTCGCGAGGGCGCGCTACTTCACCTGCTCGGCGAGCCACTTCGCCGCCTTGGCCTGCGCCTCGGACAGACCGTGCTTGCCGCCTCCGTGCGAGGCCTCGGCGTCCTTGACCAGGATCTTGGCTTCCTCGATCATTCCGGCGTTGCGAGCCTTCTGCCGATCGTCGCCCATCCCGGCCTTGGGCTCGGCGGCCGCGATGGCTTCGTTGGCGCCCTTGACCAGGGTGGGACAGCTGAACGCCCAGACCTGGCCGGCGGCGAGTCCGACCAGGAGCGCGAGCGAGACTACGAAGAACGTCCGCATGGCAGGCCTCCTCTTCGAGGTGAGCGTGGCGAGCGAGAACCCCGTCGGGGAAACGGCGGGGCCTTCGGCAAGGTTCCCGGCCCGGCGGTACCCGGACCTGACCGCCTTGGTATAATACCAGCCGCCGTGGCTGAGTACTTCCCCGTTCTCGTCTTCCTCGCGATGATCGTGGCCTTCGGCGTCGTGAGCCTGGCCGCCGCGGCGGTGGTCCGCCCCTCGCGCCCGACCCCGGCCAAGCTCGAGAGCTACGAGTGCGGGCCGGAGCCGATCGGCCCCGCCTGGATCCAGTTCCCGATCGGGTTCTACCTGGTGGCGCTGGTGTTCATCGTCTTCGACGCCCTGGTGGTGTTCCTCTTCCCGTGGGCCCTCGTCCTCCGCGCGCTCGGGTGGGCGGCCTTCGGGCCGATGCTCCTGTTCCTCCTCATCCTCGGCCTCGGGTGGCTCTACGCGTACCGGGAAGGGATCCTCGCGTGGAGATAAAGCCGCCGATCCCGGTCGTCCCGATGCCGGGCTGGGAGGAGATCAAGGACCTCCAGGAGTGGGTCAAGTACCGGCAGGAGCGACCCGGCGGGGACCAGGTCTCGGACGCGGTCCAGGGGCTGTGGGACCGTCTCGAGCACTTCCCGGGCGGCTGGCTCGCGGTGACCTCCACCACCAAGCTCTTCAACTGGGCGCGGAAATCCTCGATGTGGCCGGTGACGTTCGGGCTGGCGTGCTGCGCGATCGAGATGATGGCGACCTTCGCCTCGCGGTTCGACGTCGAGCGCTTCGGCATGGTGCCGTGGGCGTCGCCGCGTCACGCCGACCTGATGATCGTCTCCGGCACGGTGACCATCAAGATGGCGCCGATGCTCAAGCGCATCTACGAGCAGATGGCGGACCCCAAGTGGTGCATCTCCATGGGCTCGTGCGCGAACTCGGGCGGGCCCTTCCGGCACGGCTACCACGTCGTCAAGGGCGTGGACCGCGTCGTGCCGGTCGACGTCTACGTCCCCGGGTGCCCCCCGACGCCCGAGTCCCTGATGTTCGGCATCCTCAAGCTCCACGAGAAGGTCGCCACGTTCGAGCACACCGGCCAGCGGGACGCGCCGGGTGCTCCCCCGGACTGACGGTGGCGCCGCTTCGATCACGCCGGATCGTCGGGAGCGTCGAGGGGCCGAGGAGCGCGCAGCCCCGGGCGGTCGGCCCGCGCTCGTGACGGCCGACGCCGCGATCGCCCGCCTGCGGGAGGCCTTCGCGGTCGAGGCCGCCGGCGAGGATCCGAAGCGCCCCCTGGACGTCCGCCACCTCGTGGTGACGGTGCCGGTGGAGCGGTGGGTGGAGTGTCTCCGGTTCGTCCGCGACACCCTCGGCTGCCGCTACTTCTGCCACCTCACGGCTGTCGACTGGAAGGCGGAGGGCTTCGACGTCGTCTGCCGCGTGGAGAATCTCGAGACGCACCTCGGGCTGACCGTGAAGACGCGCGTCGCCCGCGAGGCGCCGTGCCCGAGCCTGACGGAGCTCTTCCGCGGCGCGCTCTGGATGGAGCGGGAGTGCCACGAGCTCTTCGGGATCCGCTTCGAGGGCCATCCCGACCTCCGCCGGCTCCTCTTGCCGGAGGACTGGGAAGGGTATCCACTCCGGAAGGACTACGCGGTCGACACGCCGCATCCTCCGTACCGATGAGGGCGCGCCGCGCCCGACCCATGCATGAACCGACTCGAGCCCTTCACGGGAGGTCCCGATGATCCACGAGCTCCGCCGCTACACGATCAAGCCCGGCAAGACCGCCGAGTACGTCGAGAAGTCCGGCTCCATCGGCCGCCCGGTCCGCGGCGACCGCTACGGCAAGCTCCTCGGGTACTGGTCGACCGAGCTGGGGCCGCTGAACCAGGTGGTGCACCTCTGGGAATTCGCCGACCTCGCCGCGCGGGCGGCGGCGCGGGCGGGGCTCGCGAAGGACGAGCGCTGGGTCAAGGAGTACCTGCCGGTGAGCGGGCCCCTCCTGGAGGCCCAGGAGAACCTGATCCTCACGCCGTTCGACTGGGCGCCGTTCCGGCCGACCTCGGGGATGGGCATCCACGAGCTCCGCGTCTACCGGCTCCATCCGGGCAAGGTGCCCGCGTACAGCGAGGCGATGCGCGAGGCGCTGCCGCTGCGGGAGAAGCACTCCGTGCCGGTGGGCTACTGGCAGGTCGAGATCGGGCCGCTCAACACCGTCGTGCACCTCTGGGGGTACAAGGACCTGGCGCACCGCGCCGACGTGCGGAAGGCGCTGGCGGCCGACGCGACCTGGCAGACGGCCGTCGGCCGGCTCGTGCCGCTCCTCCAGGCCCAGGTGTCGACGATCCTGGTGCCGACGAGCTACTCGCCCTGCCGCTAGCTCGATGCGGCGGAGCCCGATGCCCGTGACGCTCCCATGACCGCGCCCGCGCGGACCGTCGTCGAGTACGGCTACGGGGGCAACGAGCGCCTCGTGATGAACATGGGGCCCCAGCATCCGTCCGCCCACGGCGTCTTCCGGATGATCCTCACGCTCGAGGGCGAGACGATCGTCGCCGTCGACCCGGTGATCGGGTACCTCCACCGCTGCCACGAGAAGCTCGCCGAGACCCTCACCTACGTCCAGTACCCGTCCATCGCCTCCAAGACCGACTATGTCTCGGCGATGACCGCCGAGCTCTGCTACGTGCGGGCGGCGGAGCAGCTCGGCCAGATCGAGGTCCCGAAGCGGGCGCAGTACCTCCGCGTCCTGGCGGCGGAGCTCCAGCGCGTCGCCTCCCACTGCCTCTGGCTCGGCACCTGGTGCATGGACATGGGCGGGGCGCTCGGGGGCGGGGCGACGATGTTCCTCTACTGCTTCCGCGAGCGGGAGATGATCCTCGACCTCTTCGAGGCGCTCACGGGGGCGCGGCTCCTCTACGGGTTCCACCAGGTGGGCGGGACGCGCTACGACATCCCCGCCGGGTGGGCCGAGAAGTGCCGGGAGACGCTGACCCACATCGAGGGGCGCCTCTTCGAGTACGAGGCCCTCCTCGAGGGGAACACGATCTTCCTGGTGCGCACCCAGGGCGTGGGCGTGATCTCCCGGGAGCTCGCGCAGGAGGTGGGCGTCTCCGGCCCGCTCCTCCGAGGCTCGGGGTTCTCCCACGACATTCGCCGCGTCGAGCCCTACTCCTCGTACGAGGAGTTCCAATTCGACGTGCCGGTCGAGACCGCCGCGGACTGCCACGCGCGCTACCGCGTCCGGATGCAGGAGTTCCGGCAGGCGATCCGCATCGTCCGCCAGGCGCTGGACGGGCTGCCGGCGGGGCCCATCTCGTCGCGCCCCGGGGTCAAGTCGATCGGCCAGGTGAAGCTCCCGAAGGGCGAGACCTACGCGCGGGTCGAGAGCCCGCGGGGCGAGGTCGGGATCTACCTCGTCTCGGACGGCTCGACGAAGCCCTACCGCATGAAGTGGCGCGGGGCGTCGTTCTCGAACCTGGCGGTGGCGGGCCACATCCTGCCGGGCCACAAGATCGCCGACGCCGTCGCCATCCTGGGCTCGATCGACCCCGTCTTCGGCGAGGTCGACCGCTAGCCGCGATGGACACGCTCCTCTGGACCCTGGGGCCGCCGTTCCTCCTCCTGAACGGCGTCCTCATCCTCGTCACGTACCTGACGCTCCTCGAGCGGAAGTTCGCCGCCCGGCTCCAGTCCCGGGTCGGGCCCTACGAGGTCGGGCGCCCGCACGGATGGCTCCAGCCGATCGCCGACGCGGTGAAGCTCCTCCTCAAGGAGGACATCGTCCCGACGGCGGCCGACCGCGTGGTCTACACGCTGGCGCCCATCGTCTTCCTGGTCCCCGCGTTCCTCATGTACGCCACCATTCCCTTCGCCCGGGGCTGGGCGCTGGCGGACCTCGAGATCGGCCTCGTGTTCGTCCTCGCCGTCTCCTCGCTGGAGGTGGTGGGGCTCTTCATGTGCGGGTGGGGCTCCAACAACAAGTACGCGCTCCTCTCGGCGATGCGCGCCGTGAACCAGATCATCTCCTACGAGGTGCCCTTCATCCTGGTGGCGCTGGTGCCGGTCGTGCTCACGGGATCGCTCAGGCTCTCGACCATCGTCGACGCCCAGGCGGGGCTCCTCGGGTGGTTCGTCTTCTATCCCGCGCTCGGCCAGGTGGCCTTCGTCCTCTTCATGGTCGTGGCGCTCGCCTCGGAGAACCGCATCCCGTTCGACATCGTCGAGGCCGAGTCGGAGCTCGTGGCGGGCTTCCGGGTGGAGTACTCCGGGATGAAGTTCGCCCTGATCCAGCTGGCCGAGTTCGTCCACCTCTTCGGCGTGGCCTGCCTCGGCACGCTCCTCTTCCTCGGGGGGTGGCTCGGCCCCGGGCCGGCGGCGCTCGGCCCGGTCTGGTTCGTGCTGAAGGCGCTCTTCCTCTTCCTCCTGGTCATCTGGGTGCGGTGGTCGTTCATCCGGATCCGGGTGGACCAGATCCTGGCGCTGTCGTGGAAGGTGTTCCTGCCGCTCTCGATCGGGCTCCTGGTGGCCACGGCGGCGGTGGTGGCGGCGCGCGGAGGGGCCGGTGGCTGAGGGCGGCGTGCGCACGACCTGGCGGATGGCGCGGGCGGCGGGCACGGCCATGGCCATGACGCTCCGGAACTTCTTCCGCGCGCCGGTGACCGTGCACTACCCGCGGGTGACGCGGCCCTACCCCGACCGGTTCCGCGGACTGCTCGCGCTGACCTACGACCCGGAGACCGGCGAGGAGAACTGCATCGGCTGCCGGCTCTGCGAGTTCATCTGCCCGCCGCAGGTGATCAAGGTCGAGATGCTGAAGGCGGAGAAGCGGAACTACGCCAAGCTCTTCAC
Organism: uncultured Candidatus Rokubacteria bacterium; assembly: GCA_963812945.1. Lineage (GTDB taxonomy): Bacteria > Methylomirabilota > Methylomirabilia > Rokubacteriales > DASRDR01 > DASRDR01. The sequence goes on from CAWEXD010000010.1 coordinate 709,770, forward strand.
CCTCGAGCTCTACGCGTGCGAGTTCTGCGAGCTCTGCGTCCAGGTCTGCCCGACGGACGCGATCATCATGCTGCGCACGTTCGACCTGGCCGTCCACGACCGCCGGGAGCTGCTCCTCGACAAGGACCGGCTCCATGCGCTCGGCCGGCAGTTCACACCGTCCTGGGCCACCGGGACCGGGCTCCGGGCGATGCAGGCGCCCCCGGCCCGGGGAGGCGCCAAGGGCGAAGCGGCCAAGGACGCGGCCGAGTGAGCGCCCCCGCGTGGCCGGGCCGCGGGGGCTCCCGCCCAGCGGCGCGCCGCTGCCCATGACCGGCGAAGCGCTGGGGCTCGGCGGGGTGGCCGTGCTGGTGCTCGGCGCCAGTCTCGGTGTCGTGCTCTCGCGGAACCTCTTCCACTCCGTCCTGTGGCTGGCCCTCGCGCTGGTGGGGACCGCCGGCCTCTTCGTCCTCCTCCACGCCGAGTTCCTCGCCGCGGTCCAGGTCCTCCTCTACGCGGGCGGCGTCGTGACGATCGTGGTCTTCGCCATCATGCTGACGGAGCGGCTGGTGGGCGAGACCCTCCGCCAGACGAACCGCGGCATTGCCGCGGGGGCGGTGGCGGCGGGAGCCGTGTTCGTCGCGCTCGCCGGGACCATCCTGCGAGCCCCGCGCGCCGGCGCCCCGACGGCGGACCTCACGACGGCGGCGCTCGGGACGGCGCTCCTCACCGAGTGGGTCCTCGCGTTCGAGGTGCTCGGGGTCCTCCTCGTGGCGGCCCTCCTCGGCGCCCTCTATCTCGCGCGCACGGAGGACTGAGCGACCATGCGCGGGAGGCTTCGTCCGGCCGCGGGGGCGGCGCTGGGCCTCGGGGGGCGGCGTCCGTGCTGAGGGCGTACCTCCTCCTCGCCGCCGCCATGTTCGCCATCGGGCTCTTCGGCGTCCTCACGCGGCGAAACGCCGTCGGCATCCTCCTCGGCCTCGAGCTCATGCTGAACGCCGTCAACATCAACCTGCTCGCCTTCGCGCGGTTCGGCGCGGGGATGGGCGGCTGGGTGCTCTCGCTCTTCACCATCGCGATCACGGTCACGGAGGTCGCGGTCGGGCTGGCCATCGTCATCGTGATCTTCCGCGTCCGCCGCACGGTCGATGCGGATCACCTGCATCTCCTCCGGGGCTGAGTGCCGGTGACCGAGGCCGAGCTCGCCCTCCTGATCCTGGGCGCCCCCTTCGCCGCCGCGCTTCTCCTCGGCGCGTGTCCGCCGCTCCGGCGGGCCGGACACCTGGCCGCCTTCGTCTCCTTGGCCGGGGTGGGTGTCGCGCTCTGGGCGGCCATCCGGCTGGTGGCGGGGCTCTGGCTCGTGGGCGTCCAGACCCTGGCCCAGGGGGGCGGCGGGACCCGGGAGGTGACGCTGACGCTCCCGTGGCTGACCCAGGCCGGCCCGGTGCCGCTGGCGACGGTCGGCGTGTACGTGGACCCGCTGGCCGCCGGGATGGCGGCCCTGGTCACCCTGGTCGCCGGGCTGGTCCAGCTCTACTCGCTCGGCTACCTGGCCGACGAGACGCCGCCCGCGCTGGGCCGCTACTACCTCTATCAGTCGCTCTTCGCGTTCGCGATGCTCGGGCTGGTCTTCGCGCCGAACCTCCTCCAGCTCTTCGTCTTCTGGGAGCTGGTGGGCCTCTGCTCCTACCTCCTGATCGGCTTCTGGTACCAGCGCCCCGCGGCGGCCCAGGCGGCGGTCAAGGCGTTCTGGGTGACGAAGCTCGGGGACGTGGGCTTCCTCCTCGGAATCGTGCTGCTCTGGGGCGCGACCGGGACGTTCGAGTTCGAGACGCTCTTCCGCGCGGCGGCGGGCGGCACGCTCCCGGCGAATTTCACCCTGTACATGGCGCTGATCTACCTCGGGGCCGTCGGGAAGAGCGCCCAGTTCCCCCTCCACGTGTGGCTCCCCGACGCGATGGAAGGCCCGACGCCGGTCTCGGCCCTGATCCACGCCGCCACCATGGTCACGGCGGGCGTGTTCCTGGTGGCGCGGGCGTACCCGCTCTTCCTGGCCGCCCCCGACGTGCTGTTCCTGATCGCGTGGGTCGGAGCCTTCACCGCCTTCCTCGCGGCGACGCTCGCCCTCGGGCAGTCGGACATCAAGCGCGTCCTCGCCTACTCGACGGTGTCCCAGCTGGGCTACATGATGGCGGCGCTCGGGGCCGGCGCGCTCGCCCCCGGGGTCTTGCACCTCCTCCTCCACGGCTTCTTCAAGGCGCTCCTGTTCCTCGCGGCCGGAGCCGTGATCCACGCGGTGCACACGAACGACATGGGGGCCATGGGGCGGCTCGCGCGCGCGATGCCGAAGACGGCGATCGTGTTCGTCGTGGGCACGCTGGCCCTGGCCGGGGTGCCCCCCTTCTCGGGCTTCGTCTCGAAGGAGGCGATCCTGGCCGGCGTGTGGGAGGCGGGGCTCCGCGGGCCCTTCGTGCTCCTGGCCGCGACCGTGTTTCTCACCGCGCTCTACATGTTCCGGGCCGTCTTCCTGACGTTCTTCGGGACCCGGGACGCCGGCGGCCACCCGCACGATCCCCCCGCCGTCATGATGAGCCCGCTCTGGCTCCTGGCGGTCCTCTCGATCGTCGGCACGGCGCTCGGCAGCGCGGCGCTCGGCCAGACGTTCCCCGAGTTCCTCGCGCGGACGCCGGGCGTGGCGCTCCCGCACGGGCCGGCGTGGCTCACCCCGCTCTCCGTCGGGCTCGCGCTGGCGGGGCTCGTCCTGGCGTGGCTCGTCTACCAGCGGGGGGCGATCCCGGCCGCCGCCCTGACGCGCGCCCTCGGGCCCCTCCCGGGCTGGGCGGCCCGGGGCTACGGGCTCGACGCGCTGTACATCGCGCTCTACCGGGGGGCCGTCCTCGCGCTGGGGCGGCTCGTCGGGTGGATCGACCGGTACCTGGTGGACGGGCTCGTCAACGTGGCGAGCGCGTTCACGCTCCGGGCCGGCTCGGACCTCCGGCGGCTCCAGACCGGGCGCGCCCAGGACTACCTCTACGGCGTGACGGCGGGCCTGCTCCTCGTCCTGGTGCTGTGGAGGCTCTGGGCGTGAGCCCACAGGCCGAAGGCCGTCCGATCAACTCCCGCGGAGCCAGGGTAGCCCAGTGAGCGCGCCACGGGTCGCGCGGTGACCGAGCTGCCCGTCCTCTCGCTCGTCACGGTGACGCCGTTCCTGGCGGCCTGTCTCATCATGGCGTTCGGCCGCACGCGCCCGATGGCGGTGCGGCTCATCGCCACGGTGGCGGCGAGCCTGACCCTCGTCCTGTCGGTGTACGTGTACGCCGCGTACGACCCGGCCGCCGGGGGCTTCCAGTTCCAGGAGCGGTACCCCTTGGTGCGGGCGCTCGGCATCGCCGTCGAGCTGGGCGCCGACGGCATGTCCGCGCTGATGATCCTCCTGACGGCGATCATCATCTTCGCCGGCGTGTTCGCGTCGTGGACGGTGCGGGTGCGGGACCAGGAGTTCTACGCCCTCCTCCTCACGCTCGTGACCGGCGTGTTCGGCGTCTTCGTCTCGCTCGACCTCTTCGTGTTCTTCCTCTTCTACGAGATCGCCGTCTTGCCGATGTACCTCCTCATCGGCATCTGGGGCTCGACGGGCGAGGTCCGCCCCCAGGGCATCTTCGCCTGGGCGTTCCGGGAGACGGGGGTCGGCACCAAGGAATACGCGGCGATGAAGCTGACCCTCTACCTCCTGTTCGGGTCGGCGTTCATCCTGGTCGGCCTCTTCGTCCTGTACTTCGCCGCCGGCGTCGGCTCGTTCTCGCTCGTCGCGCTCTCGGAGGTCACCTTCTCGCCGGCCACCCAGCGCTGGGTGTTCCTGCTGCTCTACGTGGGCTTCGGCATCCTGGCGGGCATCTGGCCGCTCCACACCTGGTCGCCCGACGGCCACGCCTCCGCCCCCACGGCGGTCTCGATGCTCCACGCGGGCGTGCTCATGAAGCTCGGCGCGTACGGCGTCGTGCGCGTGGCGATGACGCTCCTGCCCGAAGGGACGCAGGCCTGGGCGCCGCTCGTGGGGACCGTGGCGGTCATCAACGTCGTGTACGGCGCGCTGTCGGCGATGGCCCAGACGGATCTCAAGTACGTCGTCGCCTACTCGTCGGTCTCCCACATGGGGCTCGTCATGCTGGGCGCCGCCACCTTGACCGAGGCGGGGCTCAACGGCTCCGTCTACCAGATGTTCGCCCACGGGATCATGACGGGGCTGTTCTTCGCGCTGGTGGGACTCATCTACGAGAAGTCCCACACGCGCGAGATCGGCCGCATGGGCGGGTTCGGGCGGCGCATGCCCGGCATCGCGGCCTGCTTCACGCTCGGGGGCCTGTCGTCGCTCGGGCTCCCCGGCCTCGCCGGGTTCGTCGCGGAGATCCTCACCTTCCTCGGCGCCTGGCAGTCGGCCACCCGGTGGTGGCTCTTCCCCGCGGTCCTCGGCACGCTCCTCACGGCCATCTACGTCCTCCGCGTGGCGAAGCAGATCTTCTGGGGGCCGCTCGCCCCCGGGCCGCACGGGGAGTGGGCGGCCCTTCCCGACGCCGAGGGCCCCGAGTGGGTGAGTCTCGTCTTCCTGGCCGCGCTCCTGATCCTCTTCGGCCTGGTGCCGGGGCTCGTGCTCTCGCGCATCGACCCGGCGACTGTCGCCCTGCTGGACCGGATCGGGGTGCTCCCGTGATGCTGCTGGCGCTCGAGCTCGGGGTTGCGGCGCTGGCCCTGGTCGTCTTCGTCCTGGGCCTCGGCGGCGGGCGCGCCCGCTCGCGCGAGGTCGGGTGGGTCACCGCCGTCGGGCTCGCCGGTCTCTACGGGCTCTCGCTGGTGATCGACGCCCGCGGCCCCCTCTTCGACGGGGCCTTCGTGGTGGACGCGCTGGCCGTGTTCCTCAAGCAGATCTTTCTCCTGGCGACGCTCCTGGCGGTGGTCGGGGGGCTCGCCCGGCGGGACACCCCCGAGGCCCGGCGCGCGCTCGAGTACCACCTGCTGGTCCTGACCTCGCTCCTCGGCATGATGATCCTGGCGTCGGCCCGTGAGCTGGTGCTGCTCTTCGTGGCGTTCGAGCTGATGTCGATCCCGCTGTACGTCCTGGCCGGGTTCGTCAAGAAGGACGCGCGCGCGGTCGAGGCGTCGCTGAAGTTCTTCCTCGTCGGGAGCGTCTCGACGGCGGTGCTGGCCTACGGGCTGTCGTTCGTCTACGGGGCGAGCGGCAGCACGCGGCTGGACGTCGTCACGCGGGCGGCGGCCGGCGGGGACCCGCTCTTGATCCTGGGCCTCCTCCTCGTCCTCGGCGGGGTGGGGTTCAAGATCGCGGCCTTCCCGTTCCACATGTGGGTGCCCGACACCTACGAGGCGGCCGCGACCCCGTTCGTCGCGTGGCTGTCAGTGGCGCCGAAGGCGGCCGGGTTCGCCGCGCTGCTGCGGATCTTCGTCGAGCGGGCGGGGCCGACGGCGCCGGTGTGGTCGGGGACGGTGGCCGTCCTGGGCGCGCTGACGCTCGTGGCGGGGAACCTCATGGCGCTGCCCCAGACGGACGCGAAGCGGCTCCTCGCCTACTCGGGGATCGCCCACATCGGCTACATGCTCCTCGGCCTGGCGGCGATGAGCCCCCACGGCGTGGCGATGATGCTCTTCTACCTGGTCGCCTACCTGTTCTCGAACATGGGCGCGTTCATGGTCGTGGAGGCGGTGGCGGAGGCCGAGGGCTCGTCCACGATCCGGAGCTTCCGGGGCCTCGCCCAGCGCTCGCCGGCGCTCGCGCTCGCGATGCTCCTGTTCCTCTTGTCGCTGGGGGGGATTCCGTTCGTGGTGGGCTTCTGGGCCAAGCTCTACGTGTTCTGGGCCGCGGCCCAGGCGGGGTTCTACGGGCTGGTGCTCCTCGCCGCGGTGCTGACCGTCGTGGCGCTCTTCTACTACCTCCTGGTCGCCAAGCAGATGTACATCGACGCGCCGGCCCGCTCCACGCCGGTTCCCGTGCCCCCGGCCCTGGCCCTCGTGATCCTGGTCAGCGCCGCCGCGGTCGTTCTCCTGGGCCTCTATCCGGGGCCCCTCGTCGACACGGCCCTCCGCGCGGCGGCGCCGCTGTTCTGACGGGCCCCGTCCGGGCGGCGCTCACCTCTTCCAGCGCCCCTCCTGGTAGACCCAGCCCTCGGCCGTCTTGACGTGGCGCCCGGGGATCCAGGTTCCCTGCGCCTGGACCCACCGGCCGTTGACCCAGCCGTAGGCGCTGCCCGTCCACGCCCAGTGGCCGGCGATCCAGACGAACTGCGGCCCGGGCGAGGGCGGGGGCTTCTCGACCTGAACCGCCGGCGGCGGGTCGGGCGCCCCGGCGGACGCCGGTGCCGCGCCCAGGACCACGAGTCCCAGGGCGGTCGCCAGGACCCCGTGACCCACGCGCATCTTCATGTTCGCTCTCCCGTTCCCCACGCTCGTTCCGACGACACGCCGCCCGCGGCATTCAGCGGGACCGCCGGCCGCTAGATCTGGCCTAGCTAAGCAGGGGCCCCCCCACCCGTCAAGCGGGCTGGCCCCGACACGCACGGCCGGAGCCCCGCCGCCCTCCCGGAACCGGTCCGCGCTTGACAGCGAAAGGGGGGCACGCTACCGTACCGACCGGTCGGTACAGTCATGACTGCGCGCCTGTCGCCCGTCAAGGAGCAGATCCTCGAGGTCGCCACGCGCCTGATGGCCGTCCGTGGCTACCATCGGACCGCGCTCGACGACGTTCTCCGGGAGAGCGGAGCTGGAAAGGGTAATTTCTACCACTACTTCCGCTCCAAGGAGGACCTCGGCTACGCCATCCTCGACCGGCTGCTGGAACGGTTCGAGGTCCGGACGCTCGGCCCCATCTTCGGAGATCCCGAGCGTCCGCCGCTCGACCAGGTCGAGGCCTTCCTCGATCAGGTGCTGGCCACCCAGCGAGCCGGCAACTGCGTCGGCGGCTGCCCCATCGGCAACCTCGCCACCGAGCTCGCGGATGCCCACGAGGGCTTTCGCCAGCGCCTCGCCGACGGGTTCGAGCGATGGCGTCGATGCCTGGCCGCGGCGCTCGAGCGCGCCCGCGCGACCGGGACCCTCACGTCCGAGGTCGAGCCCGACGCCGTCGCGCGCTTCCTGGTGGCCGGCATCGAGGGCGCCATCCTCCTGACCAAGGTCCAGAAGGACATCCGCGTGATGGAGCACTGCGTGGCCGAGCTCCGGCGGCACCTCGGCCTCTACCGGTGCGACGACGCGCCGGTCGTGGCGAGCGCGCGGCGATGACCACCGAGCGCGCCCCCGTCGTGTCGGCCGAGACGCCGGACCAGCGGCTCCACCAGGACCTGCTCGCCCGCGCGCCCGGCGCGGTGGAGGCGCTCGTCTATCGCTACGGCGTGAAGATCTACCGCCTCGCGCTGCGCATCACGGGCAACCCCGAGGACGCCCAGGAGGTGAGCCAGGACGTTCTCTGGACCATCGTGCGGAAGATCGAGTCCTTCAAGGGGGAGTCGGCGCTCGGCAGCTGGATCTACCGGATCACCGCCAACGCGGCCTACGAGAAGCTCCGCAGCCGGCGCGGCAAGGACCAGGTCTCGTGGGAAGCGCTCTTGCCCGCGTTCGACGGCGACGGCCACCTCCTCGAGCCCGGCCGTGACTGGACCCAGCAAGCCGAGGATCCCGCGCTTCAGGCCGAAGCGCGGCAGCGGCTCAAGGAAGCGATCGACAGTCTCCCCGCGGACTATCGGACGGCGTTCGTCCTCCACGACATGGAGGGCCTGTCCAACCCGGAGATCGCCGAGATGCTTGGCGTGAGCCTGCCCGCCGTCAAGTCGCGCGTTCACCGCTCGCGACTGTTCCTGCGTCAGCGTCTGGCGCACTACTTCGGGCGCGCCTGACGCGCAGCGACGGGCGGAGCCAGAGCGCGAGGGCGGTCAGCGCCCCGAGCCCCAGCGCCCCGGCGACGAGCGGGCCGAGCCCCCGGCTCCCGAGGTCGCCCGCGGCGGCCATGAGAAAGGTCGCCGGGGTCATGCCGATCGCCGTCGCGACCAGGAACGGGACGAGACGCATCCGCGTGAGCCCCGCCGCGTAGCTCAGGAGGTCGAACGCGGTGAGGGGCATGAGCCGCGCGAGCAGCACCGCGAACACGCCGTAGCGCTCGAAGAAGCCGTCCGTCCGGCGGAGCGCGGCCGGGCTGACGACCCGCTCGACCAGGGGGCGCCCCCCGAGCCGCGCGAGCCCGAAGCAGAGCGCGGCGGAGGCGAGCACGCTCGCCCACGACAGGAGCCCGCCCCAGAGCGTGCCGAAGAGCAGCCCGTTCGCGTAGATCACCGGGAAGGATGGGAGTGGCGCCACCACCGCCTGGCCCAGGATCAGCGCGGCGCTGACGCCGGGCGCCCAGGGCCCGAATGCCCGGAGGTGATCGCGGACGCCGGCCCGGTCCCCCGTCGCCAGGAGGTGGCCGATCTCGAGGAGCTCGGTGCGCAGGGGGGACCAGGCCGCCAGGAGGAGCAGCCCCGCGAGACCGAGGGCCGGGAGGAGCACCAGGGCACGGAGCCGCACCCGGCCATGCTAACACCCGAACGTTGACAGTGTCCGACCGGTGTGGTCAAATCGGGGGCTCCAACAGCCCGCGCTCGCCGCGACTTTCCGAGGAGGCACCGCCGTGGAAGCCGTGATCGTGTCCGGAGGCAAGCAGTACCGTGTTCGCGAGGGAGACGTGGTGCGTCTCGAGCGCCTCCCGACCGGACAGGGCGACACGGTGGAGTTCCGCGAGGTGGCCTACGTCCGCGGCGAGGGGGATCCCGTCGTGGACCCCGCCCGGCTCGGCGCGGCGCGTGTCCTGGGCCAGGTGGTGCGCACGGGACGCGACAAGAAGATCGTGGTCGTGAAGTTCAAGCGCCGGAAGAACTATCGGCGCCGGCAGGGCCATCGCCAGGCGTTCACCCAGGTCCGGATCACCCGGATCGACGCGGGCGCCTGAGGGGATACGGAGCACCGCGACCATGGCACACAAGAAGGGCGTCGGAAGCTCGCGGAACGGGCGGGACAGCCAGCCCAAGATGCTCGGGGTCAAGCGCTTCTCCGGGCAATGGGTGCCCGCCGGGTCGATCCTCGTCCGCCAGCGCGGCACGCGGTTCTTCCCGGGCCGGAACGTGGGCCTCGGGGTCGACTTCACGCTCTTCGCCAAGGCGACCGGCGTCGTGGCCTTCGAGGAGCGGAACGGCCGGCGGCTCGTGAGCATCCTCGAGCAGGCCGCGACCTAGCCTTCCCGGCCCCGCCGTGCCCCCCGGACCGCCGTGTTCGTCGACGAGGTCGAGATCCAGGTCCGGGCCGGTGATGGCGGGCGCGGCTGCGTCAGCTTCCGTCGCGAGAAGTTCGTGCCCCGCGGGGGCCCGAACGGTGGGGATGGCGGCCGCGGCGGCTCGGTGATCGTCGAGGCCGACGAAGGCCTCGGCACCCTCCTCGACTTTCGATACCGGCGCCACTACGCCGCGCCCCGCGGGCGCCACGGCGAAGGCTCCGACCGGCACGGCGCCAGCGGCGGCGACCTGGTCCTGCGCGTGCCCGTCGGGACGACGGTGCGGGAACGGGACAGCGTGCTGGTCCTGGGCGATCTCACCGCTCACGGCGACCGCCTCCCCGTCGCGCGGGGCGGTCGCGGGGGTCGCGGCAACGCCCGCTTCGCCACCTCGACGAACCGGGCGCCGCGCCGCGCCGATCCCGGCGAGCCCGGCGAGGAGCGCTGGCTCCGGCTCGAGCTCCGCCTCCTGGCCGACGTCGGCGTCGTCGGATTCCCGAACGCGGGGAAGTCCACCCTCGTGTCGCGTCTCTCGGCCGCGCGCCCGCGGATCGCGGACTACCCGTTCACGACGCTCATCCCGACGCTCGGGCTGGTCCGGTTCGACGAGGGGCGGAGCTTCGTCATCGCGGACGTGCCGGGCCTGATTCCCGGCGCGGCGGAGGGCAAGGGCCTCGGCCTCCGCTTCCTGCGTCACCTGGAGCGGACCCGGTTCCTGGTCCACCTCCTCGACCTCGACCCGGCCACGGGCCGCGACCCGGTCGACGACTGGCGGACGATCCAGGCGGAGCTCCTGGCCTACTCGCCCGAGCTGGCCGCGCGCCCGCAGCTCATCGGCGCGAACAAGACCGACCTCCCGGGCGCGGCCGAGCGCCTCGCCGCCGTCACGGCCTTCGCGCAGGCCGAGGGGCTTCCCGTCTTCCCGATCGCGGCCCGCGCGGGCCACGGGCTCGACGCCCTCCGGACGGCGCTCGGGGCGGCGCTCTTCGCGGCGCCGGCCGCCCAGGCGGCGGGCGCCCCGGCATGACGCCGCGGCGGCGGCTCCGCCGCGTCGTCGTCAAGGTCGGGAGCGGGCTCATCGCCGATCCCGCGACCGGACCCGATCCCGCCCGGATCGAGCCCCTCGCGGCCGAGCTCGCGCACATGATGGCGCAGGGCGTCGAGGTCGCCCTGGTGACGTCGGGCGCGATCGCCGCCGGCACCGCCCGGCTCGGGCTCGGCGGGAAGCCCCGATCCATTCCGGAAAAGCAGGCCGCCGCCGCGGTCGGCCAGGCGGCGCTCATGTGGCACTACGAGCAGGCGTGCGCGACGCACGGGATCCGCGTGGCGCAGGTGCTGCTCACGCAGGAGGACGTGAGTCACCGCGAGCGGTACCTGAACGCCCGGAACACCCTCATGACGCTCCTCGGCTTCAAGGTGCTGCCGGTGATCAACGAGAACGACACGGTGGCGGTGGAGGAGATCAAGGTCGGCGACAACGACAACCTCGCGGCGCTCGTCGCCGCGCTGATCGACGCGGACCTCCTGGTCGTGCTCTCCGACATCGACGGGCTCTACACGGGGGATCCGCGGCACGATCCCGCGGCGCACCGGATCGCGCGCGTGACGACGATCACCCCCGAGATGGAGGCGCAGGCGGGGGCGGGCGGCCCGATCGGGACGGGCGGCATGGTCACGAAGCTCCAGGCCGCGCAGAAGGCCATGGCCGCCGGGATCCCCATGGTCATCGCCGACGGCCGGCGGCCTGCGGTCCTGCGCGCGATCGTGCGGGGGGAGGCCGAGGGGACCTACTTCGAGCCGCGCACCGACCGGCTCGCCGCGCGCAAGCGCTGGATCGCCTTCGCGCTGCCGGTGCAGGGCACGATCGCCGTGGACGCGGGCGCCCGCCGGGCGCTCGTCGAGCATGGCCGGAGCCTCCTGCCGTCGGGGGTCCTCACGGTGCAGGGGCAGTTCGCGGCGGGCGACGCCGTGGGCGTCCGCGACGCGGACGGGCGCGAGTTCGCCCGGGGAATCGTGAGCTTGGACGCGCGGGAGCTCGAGCTCTTGCGCGGCGCGAAGACGGCCGACATCGAGCGGCTGCTCGGGTACCGCGTGACGGACGAGGTCATCCATCGCGACAACCTCGTCATCCTCTGACCCCGTGATACTCTAGGGCCGTGGCGGCGATCGACGTGCGCGAGCTGGTCGAGACGCGCGCCCGGGCCGCGCGCGAGGCCGCCCGGACCGTGGCCCTCGCGAACGCCCGCGTCAAGAGCGAGGCCCTGCTCCAGATGGCGCGCGGCGTCGAGGAGAAGGCGCGCGCGATCCTCGAGGCGAACCGCGCGGACCTCGAGCGCGCTCGCGGGCAGGGGCATCCGCGCGCCTTCCTCGATCGGCTGACGCTCACGGACGCGCGCGTGGAAGCCATGGCGACCGGCATCCGCCAGGTCGCCGCCCTCCCCGATCCCGTCGGCGAGACCGTCCGGGGATGGCGACGGCCGAACGGGATCGAGATCGCGCGGGTCCGCGTGCCGCTGGGCGTCATCGGCTTCATCTACGAGAGCCGCCCGAACGTGACGGCCGACGCCGCGGCGCTCTGCGTGAAGAGCGGGAACGCCTGCGTGCTCCGCGGCGGCAAGGAAGCCATCGAGTCGAACGCGGTCATCGCCGCGATCCTCGCCAAGGGCCTGGAGAAGGCCGGGCTCCCCCCCGAGGCGATCGGGTTCGTGGACGTGCCGGATCGCGAGGCGGTCGAGATCCTCATCCGGCTCGACCGGTACATCGACCTGGTCGTGCCGCGCGGCGGCGAGGCGTTCGTCCGGCTGGTCGCCGAGCGGGCCACCATCCCGGTCCTCAAGCACGACAAGGGCCTCTGTCACGTCTACGTGGACGCCGGCGCGGACCTCCAGATGGCGGCCGACATCGCGGTGAACGCGAAGGCCCAGCGCCCGGGCGTCTGCAACGCGATGGAGACGCTCCTCGTCCACGGCGACGTCGCCGCGGCGTTCCTGCCCGCTGTCGCCGCGCGATTCCGCGACGCGGGCGTGGAGCTCCGGGGCTGCCCGCGGACGCAGGAGCTCGTCCCGGCCGCGCGCCCGGCGACCGAGGCCGACTGGGACACGGAGTACCTCGACCTCATCCTCTCGGTCCGGGTCGTCCCGAGCTTCGAGGAAGCCGTCCGGCACATCCGACAGCACGGCTCGGGGCTGGCCGAGGCCATCGTGACCCGGGACTACCAGCAGGCGCGCCGCTTCGTGGCCGAGGTGGACGCCGCCTGCGTGCTCGTCAACGCCTCCACGCGCCTGGTCGACGGGCAGCAGTTCGGCATGGGCGCGGAGCTCGGGATCTCGACGTCGAAGCTCCACGCCCGCGGCCCCGTCGGCCTCGAGGAGCTCACCACCACGAAGTTCGTGGTGATGGGCTCCGGCCAGATCCGCGAGTAGCCGTGGCGGAGGCCTGCGCCTGAGGCGCCGCCGATGGCGGAGTGGCGGCTCGGCATCCTGGGCGGCACGTTCAACCCGATTCACCTGGGGCACCTCGTCCTGGCCGAGGCGTTCGGCGAGCGCCTGGCGCTCGACCGCGTGCTCTTCGTGCCCGTGGGCACGCCGCCGCACAAGCCGTCCGCGGGGCTCGTCTCCGCGCTCCACCGCTACGCCATGGTGAGCCTCGCCGTCGCCGGGCATCCGGGCTTCGTCGCGTGCCCCGTCGAGGTGGAGCGGGCCGGGCCGTCCTACTCGGTCCACACCGTCGAGACGCTGGCGGGCGACTGGCCGGGGGCGCGGCTCTTCTTCCTCATGGGGAGCGACACGTTCCTCGACCTGCCCACCTGGCGGACGCCGGAGCGGCTCGGCGCCTTCGCCACCCTCGCGGTCGGCTACCGGGCCGGCAGCGCGTTCGACCCGGAGGGCGCGGTGGCGCGCGCCGTGCTCGCGCGGCTCGGCCGGCCCGGGTGGCGCCGCGTCCCCCCCGTCGCCGCGGAGGCGCTGGCTCCCGGGGAGTGCGCGCTCGTCGAGACGCGGTCGGTCGACGTCTCGGCGCGGGAGATCCGCGAGCGCCTCGGCGCCGGGGAGAGCGCGCGGTACCAGGTGCCGCTGGCCGTGGCCGAGTACATCGCCGACCACCAGCTCTACCGCGAGCGCGCCTAGCGTGCCTGGCGCTGTCGTCGAGAAGGCCCGGCTGTCGGCGCGCGCCGCGCTCGACAAGCGCGCCCAGGCCCCCCAGCTCCTCGATCTCGCCGCCCTGTCCGGGATCGCCGACTACTTCCTGCTCTGCACCGGCTCGTCGACGACGCACGTGAGGACGATCGCGGAGGCGATCGAGGCCGCGCTCAAGGCCGCCGGGTACCGCGCCCTCCACCGCGAGGGCGTCGCCGAGTCGGGCTGGGTGCTCCTCGACTACGGGGACGTCGTCGTGCACGTGTTCCTGCCCGAGACGCGCGCCTTTTACGCGCTCGATCGCCTGTGGGGCGACGCGCCGGAGCTGCCCATCGAGGCGTGATCCGCTCACCGCTGGACACCCCAAAAGGTGCGTGCTACGGTGACCTACGCGCCCGGGGCGCGGCACAGATCGGGCGATGCGGAGGAGATGAGCCGTCGATGGCGATCAAGCTCGGGCAGCATCGGCTGAAGGAGTTGCGCGAGGCGCTCGTGGCCAAGCGCCGGCAGCTCGAGACCGAGGTCGGGCGCAGCGTGGAGTACGAGAAGGGCCTCGACGAGGACTCGACCAAGGATCTCGGGGATCAGGCCAACACCGCGTACACGCGCGAGTTCCAGTTCGAGCTGGGCAACGGTGACCGGCGGCTCCTGCGCGAGGTGCTGACCGCGCTCCAGAAGCTCGACGAGGGCGGCTTCGGAGAGTGCGAGCGCTGCGCGGAGCCGATCGGCGAGAAGCGCCTCGACGCCTTGCCGTTCGCGCGCTACTGCATCGAGTGCCAGCGGCTCCTCGAGCGGGAGGACAAGGCCGCCGCCGGCTGAGCCGGCTCGCGCCGTTCCGGGGGCCCGCCAGATGGCCCTCACCCGCTGGCTCGATCCCCTCCTCGATCTCGTCTTTCCCGCCGTCTGCCCGGTCTGCCTCACCCGCTCGGACGATCCCGTCCACCGCCCGTTCTGCGGCCCGTGCTGGGCGTCGCTCCCGCGCGGTGTCGACCCGGGATGTCCCGTGTGCGGCGAGCCCTTCCCGGGACTCGCCGGGGCGCTCCCGTGCGACGCGTGCCGGAGGCGCCCGCCGGCCTACGCGTTCGCCCGCGCGGTCGCCCCCTACCGGGACGGGATGCGCGAGGCGATCCACGCGATGAAGTACGGGGGCCGCCCGGTCGTGGCCGCGCCGCTCGGGCGCCTCCTGGCGGAGGCGGCGCCGGGCGTCGTGCCGGCGCCGCCGTCGGAGTGGGCGGAGGGCCTCGTCCCGGTCCCGCTGCACCCGGCCCGGCTCGCGGAGCGGGGGTTCAACCAGGCGGAGCTCCTGGCCGCGCCGTGCGCGGCGCGCTGGCGCCTGCCGGTCTTCGGGCGCGTCCTGGTCCGCACGCGCCCGACGCCGCCCCAGACCGATCTCGACGCGGCGGCCCGGCGCGCCAACGTGCGGAACGCCTTCGCGGTCCCCCGGCCCGCGGAAGTCCGCGGGCGGCGCCTGCTTCTCGTGGACGACGTCCTGACCACGGGCGCGACGGCCGACGCCGCGGCCCAGGCCCTCCGCACGGCCGGGGCGGCGGCGGTCGGCGTCCTCGCGCTCGCCCGCGTCGTCGGCCGCTGACGGGCGCCCCCGCCCGGGGGCGCCCAGCGCAACCAGCCGCGCCGCGTTGACCGCCTCGCGCCCGCGGCCTATAATCATCGATAATCCGCGGTGTTTCCTGCGGCCCAACGTCGGGATCCTGCACGAGAGGAGTCGGCACGCATGGCGCTCAAGGTGGGCATCAATGGGTTCGGCCGGATCGGCCGGGTGTTCTTCCGGGCGGCGTGGGGGACTCCGGGGCTCGAGGTGGTCGGGGTCAATGACCTGACCGACGCGGCGACGCTGGCGCACCTCCTCAAGCACGACTCGGTCCACGGGACGTTCGGGCCGGAGGTCGTCGCCAAGGGCGACGCGATCTTCGTCGACGGGCGGCCGATCCGCGTCCTCGCCCAGAAGGACCCGGGGGCGCTCCCGTGGCGCGAGCTGGGCGTGGACGTCGTCGTCGAGTCGACCGGGCGCTTCGTCGACCGCGCGAGCGCCAGCAAGCACCTGGACGCCGGCGCGCGGAAGGTCGTCATCACCGCGCCCGCGACGGATCCGGACGTGACGCTGGTCCTCGGCGTCAACGAGGCCGCGTACGATCCCGCGAAGCACCACGTCGTCTCGAACGCGTCCTGCACCACGAACTGTCTCGCCACGGTCGCCAAGGTGCTGCTCGACCGGTTCGGCGTGCGCCGGGGCTACTGCACGACCATCCACGCCTACACGAACGACCAGAACATCCAGGACTTCCCCCACAAGGATCTCCGCCGGGCGCGGGCGGGGGCCCTGTCCATGATCCCGACGACGACGGGCGCCGCGAAGGCCGTGGGGCTCGTCCTGCCGTCCCTCAAGGGGAAGCTGGACGGGATCTCCATCCGCGTGCCGACCCCCAACGTGTCGGTGGTCGACCTCACGGCCGAGCTCGAGCGGCCTGCCTTGGTCGACGCCGTCAACGAGGCCTTCCGGGCGGCGGCGGCCGGGCCGCTCAAGGGCATCCTGGCCTACACGGACGAGCCGCTCGTGTCGGTCGACTTCAACGGGGACCCGCACTCCGCCGTCGTGGACGGGCTCTCGACGGCCATGGTCGATGGCACGCTGGTCAAGGTGCTCGCCTGGTACGACAACGAGTGGGGATACTCGAGCCGCGTCCGGGATCTCGTCCTCTTCATGGGACGAGGCCGGTAGACTCCGGGCCCCGGGGCGGCCCCGCCCGAGCGGCCGCCGCCGCCCCCCCGCCGATGCCCAAGCGCACGATCGAGGACGTCGACCTCCGGGACCGGCGCGTCTTCGTGCGGGTCGACTTCAACGTGCCGCTCGGCCGGGACGGCGAGGTGAGCGAGGACGCGCGGATCCGCGCGGCGCTGCCGACGCTCCGCCACGCGCGGGCGCAGGGCGCGCGCCGGATGGTCGTCGCCTCGCACCTCGGCCGGCCCAAGGGCGGGCCGGAGGCGAAGTACTCGCTCGCTCCCGTGGCGCGGCGCCTCGGGGCGCTCCTCGGTGAGACGGTCCCCCTGGCCCCCGACTGCGTCGGGCCCGGCGTCGAGGCGCAGGCGGCGACGCTCCCGCCGGGCGGAGTGCTGCTGCTCGAGAACCTGCGCTTCCACGCGGGAGAGGAGGCGAATGACCCCGCGTTCTCCCAGGCGCTCGCGCGGCTCGGCGACGTCTACGTGGACGACGCCTTCGCGGCGGCCCACCGGGCCCATGCCTCGACCGAGGGGATCACGCGCCACCTGCGGCCCGCGGTCGCCGGGCTCCTCATGCGGCAGGAGCTCACCGCCCTCGCGCGGATCTTCGACGCGCCGACGCGCCCCCTCGTGGCCATCCTGGGGGGCGCGAAGGTGTCCGACAAGCTCGCGCTGATCGAGTCGCTCCTCGGCAAGGTCGACCGGCTCTTGATCGGCGGCGGGATGGCGTTCACGTTCCTCCGCGCCCAGGGGCGCGAGGTGGGGCGGTCGCTCCTCGAGGCGAACCTGGTCGACCGGGCCCGCCGGCTCCTCGAGCAGGCGCGGACGCGGCAGGTCGACGTCCGGCTCCCCGTCGACACCGTGGTGGCGAGCTCGCCCGACGCGGCGGAGGGCCGGGTCGTCGAGAGCGGCGCGATCCCGGCGGACCTCATGGGGCTCGACATCGGCCCGGCGACGGTGCGCCACTTCGCGGAGGCCCTCCGCGACAGCCGGACCATCATCTGGAACGGCCCGATGGGCGTCTTCGAGCGGGCGCCGTTCGCGGCGGGGACGCTCGGGCTCGCCCGGGCGGTCGTGGAGGCGCCCGCGCTGTCGGTCGTCGGCGGGGGAGACACGGTGGCCGCCGTCCAGGCGGCGGGCGTCACCGATCGGATCGGCTACCTCTCCACCGGGGGCGGGGCGTTCCTCGAGTACCTGGAAGGGCGGACCCTCCCCGGCGTGGCCGCCCTCGACGACGTCTGATGGCGGCCTGATGGCAGACGGCGCCGTCCCGCGCACGCCGGTGGTCGCGGGCAACTGGAAGATGCACCTGACGCTCGCCGAGGCCCGGGCGCTGGCCGCCGCCGTCCGCGACGGCTGCCGCGGGCTCGCGGAGATCCGGGTCGCGGTGTGCCCGCCCGCCACGGCGCTGGCGGCGGTGGCCGACGTGCTCGCGGGCTCCCCCGTGCTGGTGGGGGCCCAGGACGCGCACTGGGAGGCCGCGGGCGCGTTCACCGGGGCGGTGTCGGCCGCCCAGGTCTGGGACGCGGGGGCGCGGCTCGTGATCCTGGGGCACTCCGAGCGGCGTCAGATCTTCGGCGAGACGGACGACGTCGTGCGGCGCAAGGTGACGGCGGCGCTCGGCGAGAGCTTGACCCCGCTCGTGTGCGTGGGCGAGACCGCGGCGGAGCGATCGGCCGGGCAGACGCTCGCCGTGGTCACGCGCCAGCTCGAGGCGGCCCTCGGAGGGCGCGCCGCCTCGGACGTCGCGCGGTGCTGGCTCGCCTACGAGCCCGTGTGGGCGATCGGGACGGGGCAGACGGCGACGCCCGCGCAGGCCGCCGAGGTTCACGCGCAGCTGCGCCTGGGACTCGCGCGGCTGGCGGGCCCCGCGGTCGCCGCCGCCTGTCCGATTCTCTATGGGGGGAGCGTCAAGCCCGAGGTCACGCCGGCGCTCATGGGGGAGCCGGACATCGACGGCGCGCTCGTGGGCGGGGCCAGCCTGAAGGCGGCCGACTTCCTCGGGATCGTCCGGGCAAGCCTCGAGGCCAAGGGCCGGGCCGGGGCGCCGCCCCGGTGAGCCCCGCGGAACGATGAGGCCCCGGCACCGGATTCGATGCGCCATCAACTTGGGAGGCCCGGGCGCCGACGCGCGCCCGGCGCCCGGAGAAGGAGCCTGACGTGTACATCGCGGTAGTGGTCCTGCATGCCCTCGTGTGCTTCGCCATCATCGGCATCGTGCTGCTCCAGGCCGGGAAGGGCGCCGACATCGGCTCGGCGTTCGGCGGAGGCGGGAGCCAGGCGGTGTTCGGCTCGATGGGGACGCCGACCATCCTCGGCAAGATCACGACGGTGGTCGCGATCCTGTTCATGATCACCTCGTTCAGCCTGGCGAAGATGTCCTCCCGGCCCGCGTCGGTCGTGCCGGCGAGCGCGCCGGCGCCGGCCGCGCCGGCCGAGACGACGGCCCCCGCCGCCACGGTCCCCGCCACGCCGGCGGCCCCGCCCGTCGCCCCGAAGTAGGGCGCCGGGAGGCTGCCGGGAGGGCGCCAGGAGACCATCGGATGCGCGGGACCAAGCTCCTCTTGCTGGCCGCGCCGACCCTCGTCGGCGTCTTCCTCCTCCAGTCGTACTTCTGGGTCCCGACCTTCGAGGACCAGGTCCGCGGGGACCCGGGCCGCCTCGAGCGCTTCATCAGCAGCTCCATCGGCGACGCCGTGATCCTGAACCCGGCCATCTCGGCGGACTCGGCCTCGAGCGAGGTGAATTCGCTGGTCTTCGAGGGGCTGATCGAGCGGGACCTGGACCTGTCCTTCCGGGGTCGCCTGGCGGAGTCCTGGCAGATCCTTGAGGAGGCCTACCTCTACGCGGACGAGACCGAGCGGCTGCCGGACGGGGCGCCGGCCACGCCGGCGGCCCTCGTGGCACGGCTCCGGGCCGCCCAGGCCCGCGGCGCGCCCGAGCTCCGGGCCGTCGAGGCGATGACCGTGCTGCCCGCCGAGACCGCGAGCGTGCAGATCGCGCTCCCGAGCCCGCCCCGGCGGCCGGGCGCCCCCCCGGCGCCGCCTCCGGCGAGCGTCCCCGCCACCGTCCGGCGCCCGCCGCGGGTCAAGTTCACGCTCGGCGCCGTCGACCAGGATTTCTTCCAGAACCTCGACCGGCTGCTCGGGGGGTACGTGAAGCGACTCGACCTCTCTCCGCTACGTCGCCGCACCGGACGCCGCGACGGCCCGGGCGGCGGCCGAGGCGCACGTCCAGCCGGCGGAGGAGAACCCCGTCATCGTGTTCCGGCTCCGGCGGGGCGTGCGCTTCCACGATGGACGCGAGGTCACCGCGAAGGACGTGCGCTTCACCTTCGAGACCATCATGGACCCGCGGAACCTCTCCCCGCGCGTGCCGGACTTCGAGCCGATCAAGGCGGTTGAGACCCCGGAGTCCCACACGGTCCGGGTGACGTACAAGGAGCTCTTCCAGCCGGGCTTCGAGAGCTGGGGGATGGGGATCCTGCCCGAGCACCTCTTGAACCGCGCGGCGCTCGCCGCCGAGGCCCGCGCGGTGGGCAAGGACCCCGGCGCCTTCAGCGTGCGGGACTCCGGCTTCAACCGGCGGCCGATCGGGAGCGGGCCGTTCCGGTTCGCCGCGTGGGACAGCGACGTGTCCATCCGGCTCGTCCGGAACGAGGACTACTGGGAGGGGCCGCCGAACTTCCGGGAGTACTTCGTGCGGATCCTACCGGACGCGCTCACGTCGGAGCTCGCGTTCTACGCCGGCACGGCCGACGGCTACGGCGCCCAGGCCCACCAGGTGGCGCGGCTCCAGAACGATTCCCGCTTCCACGTGAACTCGCTGCTGGGCCTCGGGTACAGCTACGTCGGCTACAACCTCCGGCGCCCGCTGTTCCAGGACGTGCGGGTGCGGACCGCCCTCGGCATGGCGATCGACATCGACGAGATCATCCGCTACGTCCTCTTCCGCCAGGGCCGGCGGACGACGGGGCCGTATCCTCAGCAGACCGCGTACTACGACCCGGACGTCAAGCCCCTGCCCTACGATCCGGCCGGCGCCGCGCGGCTGCTCGCCGAGGGCGGCTGGCGGAAGAACGCCGACGGGATCCTCGAGAAGGACGGGAAGCCGCTCGCGTTCACGCTCATCACCAATGCGGGGAACGAGGAGCGCCAGGCGATCATGGTGATCGCCCAGAACGCGTGGCGCCGGCTCGGGGTCAAGGTCGAGATTCTGTCGCTCGAGTGGGCGGTCTTCATCCGGGAGCGCGTGAACAAGCTCGACTTCGACGCGGTCGTGCTCGGCTGGGCGATGGGACTCGACCCGGACATCTTCCAGATCTTCCACTCGAGCCAGGCCGGCCCCCAGCAGCTCAACTTCGTCGGCTACGCGAACCCCCGGGCGGACGAGCTCATGATCCGCATCCGCCGCGAGTACGACGAGGCCCGCCAGACCGCCATGGCCCGGGAGCTCCACCGGCTCATCGCCCGGGACCAGCCGTACACGTTCCTCTACGTGCGCCAGGCGCTGTCGCTGCTCGACGGGAAGATCGTCCGCATGGTGCGGCGGCCGGACGGAACCCCCCAGTACCTCCCGTTCGAGCCGAACCGCCTGGGCCGCATCAATTTCCACTTCGACCAGTGGCTGAAGACGCCCCGGCCGGTCCTCCCCCCCTTCCGGCCCGAGCTGACCACGGGGTAGCCGGTGCTCCCCTTCCTCGCCCGCGCGTGCTGGCGAAAGGTCTGGACGCTCTTCCTGATCTCGATCGTGTCCTTTCTCGTGATCCATCTCGCGCCCGGCTCGCCCAGCCAGATCGACCCGATGAACCCGCGCTTCACCAAGGAGCAGCTCGCCCGCTACCAGGCGGCCTTCGACCTCGACAAGCCGCTCCACGTCCAGTACTGGCTCTTCTACCAGCGACTGTTCACCGGGCAGCTCCGGTCGTTCAAGGACAACCAGCCCGTCTTGCCCAAGATCGTCCAGCGCGCGTGGAACAGCTTCCCGCTCTTCGTGGTGGGCACCATTCTGGTCTGGTGCTTCGCCTTCCCGCTCGGGATCGCGACCGCCGTCCGCCGTGACTCGTGGTTCGATCGGGCGACGACCGTGCTCGTCTTCGCGCTGATCTCGATCCCGGGGTTCTATCTCTCCTATCTCGCGATCATCTTCGTCGTCGAGACCTTCCAGGTCGACGTGATCGGGATCCAGACGTTCGGGCGCGACCCGACCGGGCTCTGGGTCCGGGCCATGGATCGCACCTGGCACCTCGTGCTCCCCTCGCTCCTCGGCGCCACCGCGGGGATCGCCGTGCTGTCGCGCTACGTGCGCTCGCAGATGCTCGAGGTGATCAGCTCCGACTACGTCCGCACCGCCCGCGCCAAGGGGCTGCCCGAGGACGCGGTGCTCTACCGGCACGCCCTCCGGAACGGCCTCCTCCCCTTCGTCACGATGCTCGGGCTCCTGATTCCGGCGCTCATCGGGGGAAGCGTCATCTTCGAGACGATCTTCGCGTGGCCGGGGATCGGCCGGCTCGGCTACGAGGCCATCCTGGCGCGCGATTATCCGGTCGTGATCGCGCTCAACTTCGTCGCGGCGCTCCTCACCGTCGTGGGCACCCTCCTGTCCGACGTCCTCTACATGATGGTGGATCCGCGGATCCGCCTGTGAGCCCCGGCGCGCGCGGCGAGTCGCCGGGACGCCTGGCCTGGCGGGGCTTTCGCCGGAACGGCCCGGCGGTGGTGGGCCTGGGGATCGTTCTCGCCTTCTTCCTGATCGCCCTGGTCGGGGTCGCCCTGACGAAGGGGGCGCGGCCCGTGCTGGATCCCCGCGAGGTGCGCCTGCCCGACCGGCTCCAGGGGCCCTTCGCGCGGCCGAACAAGGAGTCGGTGCCCGCGGCCAGCTGGCCGCGGCTCGGCGTCTACCCCTTCGGCACCGACGAGCTGGGGCGGGACGTCTTCGCGCGGATGCTCGAGGGCGCCTTCGTGTCGCTCTCGGTGGGGTTCGTCGCCGTCGGCCTCGCGGTGGCGATCGGGATCGTCGTGGGGGGGGTCGCCGGGTACTACGGGCCGGTCCGCCTCCGGGTGGGGCCGCTCAGGCTCCTGACCGTCGACACGATCGTGACGGGCCTCATCGACGTCATGCTGTCGTTCCCGGCGTTCTTCCTGATCCTGACGGTCGTGGCGATCCTCAAGCCGTCGATCTGGAACATCATGGTCGTGATCGGGCTCACGAGCTGGGAGGGCACGGCCCGGTTCGTCCGCGCGGAGATCCTGTCGCTGCGGGAGCAGGAGTTCATTCACGCCTCCCAGGCGTCGGGGGCGCGGGGCAGCCGGATCATCGCCCGGCACCTCGTCCCGAACGCCCTCGGGCCCGTCCTCGTGTCGGCGACGCTCGGCGTCGCGGGCGCGATCCTGACGGAGTCGAGCCTGTCGTTCCTCGGCTTCGGGGTGCCGCCGCCCGACGCGACCTGGGGCAACGTCCTTGCCGACGGCAAGCGTTTCATCTTCGACGCCCCGTGGCTGACGCTCATCCCCGGGACGGCCATCCTCGTCGTCGTCCTCGCGTTCAACCTCTTCGGCGAGGGGCTGCGCGAGGCCTTCAACCCCCGGCTCCGCGAGCGCTGACCGGGGTGCCGCGATCTTGACAACGCGCGAGACCGGGCGGCAAGATACGCCCTACGCCGAAGTGGCGGAACTGGCAGACGCGCACGTTTGAGGGGCGTGTGGGGTAACCCGTGGGGGTTCGAGTCCCCCCTTCGGCACCACCCTCTCCCCTTCTGGGGACGGCGGGGCTCCGAACCGGAGCCCCGTCGTGGTTTCGGGGATGGGCCGGGTCCGAGGCGCTGTGGCATAATGACCACCGGTACGAGCACTTCCCGCGAATGATGCTGACGCTTCCCGTCATCCAGCCCGACGCACCACGGGAGCCCCAGGCGCGCAAGCCGGCCTGGCTCAAGGTCCGTGCGCCCGGCGGCCCCAACTACATGCGCCTGCAGGCCCTCATGCGCGAGCGGAAGCTCCACACCGTCTGCGAGGAGGCGCGCTGCCCGAACATCGGCGAGTGCTGGGAGGAGCGGACGGCGACCTTCATGATCCTGGGCGACGTCTGCACTCGCCGCTGCGGGTTCTGCGCGGTCGCGCACGGGCGGCCCGAGTGGGAGGACTGGGGGGAGCCGGACCGGGTCGGGCGCACGGTCGCCGAGATGGGGCTCGCCCACGTGGTGGTGACGAGCGTCAACCGCGACGACCTCGCCGACGGCGGGTCCGAGATTTTCGCGCGCACGATCACCGCGATCCGGCGCGAGGCGCCGGGCTGCCGCGTGGAGGTCCTGATCCCGGACTTCCAGGGCTCGGCGGCCGCGCTCGACACCGTGCTCCGCGCCCGGCCCGACGTCCTGAACCACAACATCGAGACGGTGCCGCGCCTCTACCGCGAGGTGCGGCCGGGCTCGCGCTACGAGCGAAGCCTGGAGCTCTTCGGCCGGGCCCGCCGCCACGAGACGGCGCCCGTCGTCAAGTCGGGCATGATGCTCGGCCTGGGCGAGTCGCTGGAGGAGGTGCGCGCCACGATGGCCGACCTCCACGCGGCCGGCGTCGAGCTCCTGACCCTCGGCCAGTACCTCCGGCCCTCGCCTCGGCACCTGCCCGTGGTGCGCTACGCCCCGCCCGAGGAGTTCGCGGCGCTCGGCGCCGAGGGCCGGGCGCTCGGGTTCCGCCATGTCGAGGCGGGGCCCCTGGTGCGCTCCTCGTACCACGCCAAGCGCCAGGTCGAGCACGCCGCCGCCGCCGCCCCCGCCGCCCCCGCCGGGCCTGCTGCCGGGCCTGCTGCCGGGCCTGCTGCCGGGCCTGCTGCCGGGCCTGCTGATTGATGCAGTACGTCCCGATCCTGATGGTCTTCGCCATCTCGCTCGGGGTGGCGTGTCTGCTCGCGTACCTCCCCGCCCTGCTGGGCCCGCGGCGGGCGACCCCGATCAAGCTCGAGACGTTCGAGTGCGGCAAGGACGTTCTCGCGCGCCCGGAGGGACGGTTCGCGATCAAGTTCTCGACGACCGCCATCTTCTTCATCATCTTCGACATCGAACTGATGTTCGTGTTCCCCTGGACCGTCGTGTACCGGAGCCTCGGCCTCTACGGGTTCCTCACGATGGTCGTGTATCTGGGGATCCTGATGCTCGGGCTGTACTACGTGTGGCGCAAGGGAGGGCTCGAGTGGGAGTAGCCGACTTCTTCACGACGAAGCTCGACGCGGCGCTCGGCTGGGCCCGGAAGTACTCCATCTTCCAGTACCCGTTCGTCACGGCGTGCTGCGGCATGGAGTACATGGCGACCGCGTGCTCCCACTACGACGTCGACCGCTTCGGGGCCGGGCTGCCGCGCTTCTCGCCGCGCCAGGCCGACGTGCTCTTCGTCGTGGGCACGATCAGCCACAAGATGGCCCCGGTCCTCCGCCGCGTCTACGACCAGATGACCGAGCCGAAGTGGGTGGTCGCCTTCGGCGTCTGCACCTGCACGGGCGGGTTCTACGACAACTACGCGACGGTCCAGGGCATCGACACGATCCTGCCGGTGGACGTGTACATCCCGGGCTGCCCGCCCCGGCCCGAGAGCGTGCTCGACGGCCTGATGAAGCTCCAGGACAAGATCGCCGTGGGGCGGCAGCGGTACTGAGACCGGGCGCCCGCGCCTCTCTCCCATGGACGGCACGGAGATCCTCGCGCGGCTGGCCGAGCGCTTCGGCGCGGCCGTCCTCCTGTCCCACGCCGAGCACGGGGACCACACCCTCGTGGTGGAGCGGACGGCGCTGCCCGAGGTGCTCCGCTTCTGCCGGGACGACGCGGCGCTCCGGTTCGACATGCTGATGGACCTCAGCGCCGTGGACTACCTCGCCTACCCCGGCCGGGAGGACGCGCCGCGCTTCGAGATCGTCTACCACCTCTATTCGGTTCCGCACAACCACCGGCTCCGGGTGAAGGCCGGCGTGGACGAGGACGACCCGGTCGTCCCGTCGGCGGTGCCGCTCTGGCCGATCGCGAACTGGTTCGAGCGCGAGGTGTGGGACATGTTCGGCCTCCGGTTCACCGGCCATCCCGACCTCCGCCGCCTCCTGCTCTACGAGGGGTTCGAGGGGCACCCCCTCCGGAAGGACTACCCGGTCAACCGCCGGCAGCCCCTCATCGGCCCCAGGAACTGAGCCCGGGACGCCCATGACCCCCCACAGGCCGAAGGCCGTCCGATCAGTTCAGCGCCCAGCGAGGGCGGCCGGGTGAGCACGCCCTCCGAGACCGCCAGCGCGACTCCGCCCCCCGCCACGCGCACCCAGGACTTCTTCCTCGGGGAGGGCGTCCCGGAGGGCGGGACCGAGAACCTCCTCGTCAACCTGGGCCCCTCGCACCCGGCGATGCACGGCATCGTCCGCATCGTGACGGAGCTGGACGGCGAGCAGGTGGTGAAGACCGACGTCGAGATCGGGTACCTCCACCGCGCGTTCGAGAAGGAGTGCGAGATCGGGCCCTACAACGCGGCGATGCCGTACACGGACCGTCTGAACTACGTCTCGCCCCTCATCAACAACTTCGGCTTCTGCGGGGCGGTCGAGAAGCTCCTGGGGATCACGCCCACCGAGCGCTGCCAGTACATCCGCGTGATCATGAGCGAGATCTCGCGGATCTGCGACCACCTCACGTGCGTCGGCGCCTCGGCGATGGAGCTGGGCGCGTTCACCGTGTTCCTCTACATGATCAAGGCGCGCGAGTTCCTCTGGGAGCTCGTGGAGCTCGTGACCGGGGCGCGGCTCACCATCTCGTACGGCCGCGTCGGCGGCCTCAAGGCGGACCTGCCCCCCGACTTCGAGGCGCGCGTCCGCCACGCGTTCGCCGAGACGCGAACGGTCCTCGCGGAGTCCCACCAGCTGCTCACGACCAACCGGATCTTCGTCGACCGGATGCAGGGCGTCGGCGTGCTCTCCGGGGACGAGGCGATCGCGTACTCGGTCACGGGGCCGCTGCTCCGCGCCTCGGGGGTGCCCTTCGACGTCCGGCGCGCGACGCCCTACTGGGTCTACGACCGGCTCGACTTCGAGATCCCGGTCGGCGACGGGGGCGACAACTACGACCGCTACCTGGTCCGCATGGCCGAGATGGAGCAGTCGATGCGGATCACCGAGCAGGCGCTGGCCGCGCTCCCCGGCGGGCCGGTCAACGTCGACCACGAGGGGCGCCCGTTCGTCCCGCCGGCCGAGTACGTGGACCGCGGCAAGCTCGGCAAGACCGCGGGCCTCCTGATCACGGACATCCGGCTCTCGCCGAACCTGGCCGGGCAGGAGCGCCGGCACCACGTGGCGCTGAACGCCCCCGACAAGCGCGCCGTGCTCCCGCCCAAGGAGACGACGTACGGCTCGATCGAGGGCCTGATGAACCACTTCATGCTGATCATGGACGGCTACGGCATCCGCCCGCCCCGGGGCGAGGCGTACTTCCCCGTCGAGGGGGCGAACGGCGAGCTCGGCTTCTACGTCGTCTCCGACGGCACCGACCGGCCGTACCGGGTGCGCTGCCGGCCGCCGTGCCTCCCGCCCATGGCCGCGCTCCCTCGCATGCTCGAGGGGGGCATGGTCGCCGACATCGTGCCCACGTTCGGCTCGGTCAACATGATCGGCGGGGAGATGGACCGGTGAGCCAACAGGCCGCCACAGGCCGCCACAGGCCGAAGGCCGTCCGGTCAGACCCGTCCGACAAGACCCGTCTGATCAACTCGTGCAAAGCGCGGGTAGCCCAGTGAGCATGCCGGCGCCGTCGGCCCCTGCCGCCGGGCCGGTGCGCTTCTCGGAGGCGCAGCTCGCCGAGGTGCGCCGGCTGCAGGCGCTCTACCCGGTGCCGCGGGCGGCGCTCCTGCCCGTGCTGCGCCTGGCCCAGGAGACCTTCGGGCACGTCTCGCCCGCGGTCGAAGTCTACGTGGCCGGCCTCTTCGACCTCTCGCCCGCGCACGTCCACGAGGTGGTGACCTTCTACACCCTGTTCTACCAGCGGCCGGTCGGCCGGCACGTCCTCGCGGTCTGCCACAACCTCTCGTGCACGCTCGCCGGGGCGGAGGACGTGCTCGCCCACCTGAAGACCCGGCTCGGGATCGAACCCGGCGAGACGACGCCCGACGGGCGCGTCACGCTCCTCCGGGTGGAGTGTCTCTGCGCGTGCGAGGTCGCCCCGATGATGCAGGTGGACGACGAGTACGTGGGTCCGCTCGACCGGGCGACGGTCGACCGCGTGCTGGCCGAGCTCCCGTGACCGAGCCGATCCTGTCCCGGAACTTCGACCGGCCGGACGCGCGGACCCTCGCCGGGTATCGCGCCACCGGCGGCTACGAGGCGCTCCGGACGGCGCTGGCCGCGGGGCCCGCGAGCGTCGCCGCCGAGGTGAAGAAGGCGAACCTCCGAGGGCTCGGCGGCGCCGGCTTCCCGACGGCGACGAAGTGGGGCTTCATTCCCGCCCAGCGCACCGGGCCCGTCTACCTGGTCGTGAACGCCGACGAGGGGGAGCCGGGGACGTTCAAGGACCGCTACATCCTGGAGCGGGATCCCCACGCCCTGATCGAGGGCATGCTGCTCGCGGCCTTCGCGATCGGCTGCCACACCTCCTTCATCTACATCCGGGGGGAGTACGTCCAGCCCTGGCGCCGCTTCAGCGAGGCGCTCCGGGAGGCGGAGGCGGCCGGCCTCGTCGGGCCGAGCGTCTCGGGCAGCGGATTCGCGCACCAGATCGTCGTGCATCGCGGCGCCGGCGCCTACATCTGCGGCGAGGAGACGGGGCTCATCTCCTCGCTCGAGGGCCAGAAGGGGTGGCCGAAGGTCAAACCCCCGTTCCCCGCCATCAAGGGCGCCTTCGGCCAGCCGACCGTCGTGAACAACGTCGAGACGCTGGCGGCGATCCCGCAGATCGTCACGCGCGGCGGCGAGTGGTTCGCCGCGCTCGGGTCGAAGACGCAGGGCGGGACGCGCCTCTACTCCGTGTCGGGCCACGTCGCGCGGCCGGGAGTCTACGAAGCCTCCGTGGCGATCACACTTCGCCAGCTCGTCGAGCTCGCGGGCGGCGTGCGCCCGGGGCGGCGGTTGAAGGCGGTGGTCCCCGGCGGGTCGTCCGCGCCGCTCCTCACGGCCGCGGAGATCGACGTCACGATGGACGTCGACGGCCTGCGGACCGCGGGCTCGATGGCCGGCTCCGCCGGCGTGATCGTGATGGACGACACGACCTGTATCCCCGAGGCGCTCCACGTCGTCGCGCGCTTCTACGCCCACGAGTCCTGCGGCCAGTGCACGCCCTGCCGGGAGTGCACCGGGTGGATCTACAAGATCACGGGCCGCATTCTCACCGGCAAGGGCGTCCCGCAGGATCCCGACACCATCGTCGACGTCGCCAAGCGCGGCATGGGCAGCACGATCTGCGCGTTCTACGACGGGGCGATCGGCCCGTACATCTCGTACGTCGAGAAGTTCCGGCCCGAGTTCGACCACCACATCCGCCACGGCGCGTGCGACGTGCGGCCCGCCGCGGCGCCGCGCGCGATGGCGCACTGAGCGCGATGCCGAAGCTGACGGTCGACGGCAAGGAGGTCGAGGTTCCGGCCGGGACGAACCTCATCGAGACCGCGCGCCGGCTCGGGATCGAGGTGCCCCACTACTGCTACCACCCGGGGCTCCCGATCGCCGGGGCGTGCCGGCTCTGCATGGTCGACATCGAGAAGACGCCGCGGCCGACGATCGCGTGCAACACGCTCGCCGCGGACGGCATGGCGGTCCTGACCCAGACGCCGCGCGTCCTCGAGCTCCGGCGCTCGGTCATGGAGTGGCACCTCATCAACCACCCCCTCGACTGCCCCGTCTGCGACCAGGCCGGGGAGTGCTGGCTGCAGATCTACTACATGCAGCACGGGCTCTACGAGTCCCGGATGATCGACGACAAGGTGCACAAGCCGAAGGCGGTGCCGATTGGCCCGCACGTCATGCTGGACGCCGAGCGCTGCATTCTCTGCTCGCGCTGCGTGCGCTTCTGCGACACGGTGACGAAGACGGGCGAGCTCGGCATCTTCAACCGGGGCGATCACTCGGAGCTCGGGCTCTTTCCGGGCACCGTCCTCGACAACGCCTACTCCGGCAACGTGGTGGACATCTGCCCGGTCGGGGCCCTCACGGACCGCGACTTTCGCTTCCAGGCCCGCGTCTGGTACCTCGACCGCGCGAAGTCCGTCTGTCCGGGATGCGCCCGGGGCTGCAACATCGACGTGCACGTGAACCAGCGGCGCGCCCATCACGCGCAGGGCCGCCGGGTTGTGCGGTTGAAGCCCCGGTTCAACGCCGACGTGAACCGCTGGTGGATCTGCGACGAGGGCCGCTACGGCTTCGGGGACGTCGACGCCCCGACCCGGCTCGAGCGCCCGGAGCTCCGCGAGGGCGGGACCCCGCGCCCGCTCACCTGGGACGAGGCCGTGACCGCGCTGGCCGAGGGTCTCCGCGCCGCCGGCCCGGAGTCGACGGGCGTGCTCCTCTCCCCCCGGATGACGAACGAGGATCTCTGGCTGGCCCGGCGCCTGTTCGTCGACACACTCGGCGTGCGGCACGTCGACTTCCGGGTGCCGCCCCCGGCGCCCGGCTCGGCGGACGACCTCCTTCGCGTCGCGGACAAGGCGCCGAACACGCGGGGCGCCGCGCTGCTCGGCGCGGGCCCGGCCGGGGCCCCCGACGGCCGGCACGTCCTCGACGCCGCCCGCGCCGGCCGCCTCAAGCTCCTCTGGGTCTTCGACCACGACCTCCTGGACTCGGGCTGGGCCCAGGCGGAGGTGGAGGAGGCGCTCGGGCGCGTCGAGGGCGTGGTCTTCCAGGGCCCGAATGCCCATGCGACGAGCGCGCGGGCCCACGTGGTCCTGCCGAGCGCCGCCTGGGTGGAGCGCGAGGGCACCTGGACGAACGTGGACGGCCGTGTCCAGCGATTCTGGCGGGCCGTGCTGCCGCGCGGCGACGCGCGGCCGGGCTGGGAGATCCTCGCCGCGGTCGCCCGCGCCCTCGGCCACGACTGGCGGCCCGCCCGCGCGGAGGCGCTCTTCCGAGAGCTGGCGGCCGCGGTGCCGGCCTTCGCCGGGCTGAGCTACAAGGCCCTCGGCGACCACGGGGCGCCACAGGCCGAAGGCCGTCCAATCAACACGCGCGGGGCTCCGGAGTGATGCCATGAGCGCCGTGATGGTGGACCTCGGGATCGCCTTCGCGCGGGTCGCGTTCGTCATGGGATTCATGCTGAACCTGGGCGGGATCCTCACCTGGGTCGAGCGGAAGCAATCCGCGGTGATGCAGGACCGGGTGGGCGCCAACCGCGCCTCGATCCTGGGGCTCCGGCTCTTCGGCCTCTTCCACCCGCTGGCGGACGCCCTCAAGATGCTGACCAAGGAAGACTTCATGCCGGCGCGCGCCGACCGGGTGCTCTTCCTGGCCGCGCCGGTCGTGTCGGTCTTCTTCGCCTTGTCCGGCTTCGCGACGATCCCGTTCGGCGACGTCCTGATCGTGGGCGGCCGGGAGATCTCGCTCCAGGCGGTGGAGCTGAACGCCGGGATCCTCTTCGTGTTCGCGATGCTGTCGATGGGCGTCTACGGGGTCGTCCTGGCCGGCTGGGCCTCGGCCAACAACTTCGCCCTCCTCGGGGGCCAGCGCGCGGCCGCGCTCATGATCTCGGCGGAGGTCGCCATCGGAGCCTCGATCATGGGGGTGTGCATGGTCTACGGCTCGCTCGACCTCCAGGAGATCGCGCGAGGCCAGGGCGCGTACTGGTGGGGCGTCATCCCGAAGTGGGGCCTCTTCACCCAGCCGCTCGGGTTCATCCTGTTCCTGACCGCGGGCATCGCCACGACCAAGCGAGCGCCGTTCGACTTCCCGGAGGGCGAGTCGGAGATCATCGGCTACAACGTCGAGTACAGCGGGATGAAGTTCGGCATGTTCCTGATGGCCGACTTCCTGGAGACCGTCGTGGTGGCCGGGATGACGACCGCGCTCTTCCTGGGCGCCTGGCAGGTGCCGTGGCTCTTCCGGGACGGCTTCCACCTGCCCGGGGGGCTCACCCTCGGCCTGCCGCACCTCGTCGTGGTGCTGCTCCAGGTCGGGGCGTTCGTGACGAAGGTCGTGGCCGTGGTCTGGTTCCTGATGCTGGTCCGCTGGACCCTGCCGCGCTTCCGGTACGATCAGGCGATGCGCCTCGGCTGGCTCGGGCTCCTGCCGCTGGCCGTGCTGAACATCGTCCTGACGGCCGCGGTGCTGCTCCTCTAGGAGGACGCGACCCACGATGGCGACTGCGCCCACGCCCGCGCCGCACGTGCCGCCCCCACCGCCCTCACCGCCAAAAATCCTGCGCGTGCGGCAGCAGGTGACCGTCCGGCCGCAGCAGCGCTTCTACCTCGCGGAGGTGCTGGTCGGGCTCCGGGTGACCGCGGGCCACTTCTTCCGGAACATGGGACTCTGGGTGCGCGGGCGGAAGGGCGCCGTGACCTACCAGTGGCCGGAGGAGCGCCGGCCGCTCGCGACGCGGCTCCGGAGCCTCCACCGGCTGGTGCGGCGCGAGGACGGCTCGCCCCGCTGCGTCGCCTGCATGATGTGCGAGACCGTGTGCCCGGCGCACTGCATCTACATCGTGGCGGCCGAGCACCCGAACCCGGACATCGAGAAGTACCCCGAGCGGTTCGACATCGACCTCGGCAAGTGCGTCTTCTGCGGGTACTGCGTCGAGGCGTGTCCCGAGGACGCGATCCGCATGGACACGGGCATCCTGGAGTTCTCGGCGTACAGCCGCGAGGGGCTCGTCTACTCGAAGGACGTGCTCCTGGCGCTCGAGCCGGCCGGGGCGGACGGCCTGCCGACCACGGCGCCGCCGCCGGCCCTGGTCCGCCTGGGGTTCGACTGATGGAGTGGCTCGTCTTCGGGCTCGTGGCGGTGACGGCGATCGGGACCGCCATCGGGCTCGTGGTCCGGCCGAATCCGCTCCACGGGGCGCTCTTCCTGGTGGGGAACCTGTTCTGCGTGGCGGTGCTCTTCCTCATGCTGCGGGCGGAGTTCCTGGCGCTCGCTCAGGTCATCGTCTACGCGGGCGCGATCATGGTGCTGTTCATCTTCGCCATCATGCTCCTGATCCCGGGCCGGGCCGAGTCGGGACCCGACTCGTTGGTCCGCGCGCGCCGGCTCGCGCTGCCGGTGGCGGCCGCGCTCGGGATCGCGGTCGTCCTGGTGGCCGGCCGGACCGGGGGGCCGGCCCCCGGGGCGCCGCCCGGCGGGGTCGGGGAGATCGGCCGCCTGCTCTTCACGGACTACCTCTTCCCGTTCGAGGTGACCTCGCTCCTGCTCCTGGCGGCCTTGGTCGGAGCCCTGACCTTGGCCCGGCGGCGGGCGACCTCGTGACGCCCGTCCCGCCGGTGTACTATGTCGCGCTGTCGGCGATCCTGTTCGCCATCGGGGTGGCGGGGGTCCTGGTCCGCCGGAACCCCCTGGTGATCTTCATGTCGATCGAGCTTATGCTGAACGCCGCGAACCTGGCGTTCGTGGCCTTCGGGCGCGTCCACGGCGCGGCCGACGGGCAGGTCATCGTGTTCTTCGTGATGACAGTGGCCGCGGCCGAGGTCGCGGTCGGGCTGGCCATCATCGTGACGATCTTTCGGGCCCGGCACCGGATCGACGTCGACGATCTCGCGTTGATGCGCTGGTGAGCCGGGACAGATGGGCCGGAAGGGGGCCGAGGCAATGGCGACGACAGGGTCCGTGACCAAGGGCGCCCCGGCGCGCGGCGAGGTGGCCGTGGACCTCGCGCTGCTCGAGCAGATGCTCCTGATCCGGCGCTTCGAGGAGAAGGCGGCCGAGATGTACGCGCTCGGCAAGATCGGGGGCTTCCTGCACCTCTACATCGGCCAGGAGGCCGTGGCGGTCGGGGCGATCTCGAACCTCCGCCCGGACGACTACACCATCGCCGGCTACCGGGAGCACGGGCACGCGCTCGCCAAGGGCGCCGATCCCCGGCGGGTCATGGCGGAGCTCTTCGGGCGGCGCGACGGCGTCTCGAAGGGCAAGGGCGGCTCGATGCACATGTTCGACCGGGAGATCAACTTCCTGGGCGGACACGCGATCGTGGGCGGCTATCTGCCCATCGCCACCGGCGTCGGCTTCGCCATCCGCTACGAGGAGCGGAACCGGGTGATCCTCTGCTTCTTCGGGGACGGCTCCGTGCCCCAGGGGGAGTTCCACGAGTCCCTGAACCTGGCGTCCCTCTGGAAGCTGCCGGTGGTGTTCATCTGCGAGAACAACCGGTACGCGATGGGCACCGCCATCCAGCGGGCGCTCGCCCAGACCGACATCTCACGCTACGCGCAGTCGTACGCCATGCCCGGGGAGGCGTGCGACGGCATGGACGTCCGGGCCGTGCGGGAGTGCGTCGGGCGCGCGGTCGCCCTCGCCCGGGAGACGAAGACCCCGACGCTCGTGGAGGCGCGCACCTACCGGTTCCGCGGCCACTCGATGCGGGATCCCGCCGCCGCCGTGTATCGCACGAAGGACGAGGTGGAGGAGGAGAAGCGGCGCGACCCCATCGCGCTCTTCCGCGACCGGCTCCTCGCGGAGCGCGCGCTGGACGAGGCGGGCTGGCAGGCCTTGACCGAGCGCGTCGAGGCCCGCGTCACCGACGCGGTCGCCTTCGCGGACGCCTCGCCGGAGCCGCCGGCCGAGTGGCTGACCGCGGACGTCTACGCGTGAGGGCGGACGGCGGCCGGGAGACACCAGGAGGGAGATCGTCATGGCGGTGATCACGTACCGGGAGGCGCTCAACCACGCCCTCCGCGAGGAGATGGAGCGGGACGACCGCGTCTTCCTGATCGGGGAAGAGGTCGGCGTCTACGGCGGCGCCTACAAGGTGAGCCAGGGCCTCCTCGAGAAGTTCGGCGAGCGGCGCGTCGTCGACACCCCGATCTGCGAGTCCGGCTTCACCGGGGTCGGCATCGGCGCGGCGATGGTCGGCCTCCGGCCCGTCGTCGAGATGATGACCTTCAACTTCGCCCTGGTGGCCCTCGACCAGATCGTCAACCACGCGGCGAAGATCCACTACATGTCGGGCGGCCAGTACGCGATCCCGCTCGTCATCCGGGGGCCGGGGGGCCCCGCGCACCAGCTGGCGGCCCAGCACTCCCAGTCGATGGAGTCGTACTTCTGCCACGTGCCGGGGCTGAAGGTGGTGCGCCCGACGACGCCGCGCGACGCCAAGGGGCTCCTCAAGAGCGCGATCCGCGACGACAACCCGGTGATCTTCATCGAGTCGGAGACGCTCTACGGCGTCAAGGGCGAGGTCCCGGAGGACGCCGAGTTCGTGATCCCCCTCGGGGTCGCCGAGGTCAAGCGCGAAGGGCGGGACGTGACGGTCATCGCCTGGTCGGGGATGTACTACCGGGTGCTGGAAGCGGCCGAGGAGGTCGAGAAGGCCGACGGCGTCTCCGTGGAGATCATCGACCCCCGGACCCTCCGCCCGATGGACACCGAGGCCATCCTGACCTCGGTGCGGAAGACGCATCGCGTGCTCGTGGCCGAGTCCGGGGCGGGATTCGCGGGCATGGGGTCCGAGATCGCGGCGTTCATCACCGAGCACGCCTTCGACGAGCTGGACGCCCCGGTCGAGCGCCTGTTCGGCGCCGACGCGCCCATGCCCTACGCGAAGAACCTCGAGCGGCTGAAGACCCCGTCGAAGCAGCAGATCGTCGACGAGATCCGCAAGCTCTGCGCCGTCTGACGATTCTCCCCATTTCCGCAGGAGGGTGAGCGGGCCATGGCGGTGACCAGGGTGGTGATGCCGAAGCTGTCGGAGGCGATGGAGACGGGGAAGCTGCTCCGCTGGCTCAAGCAGGAGGGCGACCGGATCTCGGGCGGCGACATCATCGCCGAGATCGAGACGGACAAGGCGGACATCGAGCTCGAGGCGTTCGGCTCGGGCGTCCTGCGGAAGCTCCTGGTCCAGCCGGGGACGGCGGTGCCGGTGGGAGGCCTGATCGCGGTCATCGCCGATCCGGACGAGGACATCGGCGCCGTCGTGGGCGGCGGCGCGGCGGCGGCGCCCGCGGCGCCCAGGGCGGCGAGCCCGGCCCCGGCGGCCCCTCCGGCCCCCGCGGCCGCTCCCGCGACGCGCCCGGTCGTCCAGGCCCCGCCGGCCGCGGCCCCGGCGCCCCGGCCCGCCGCGGCTCCCGTGGCGGCCGTCGCCCCGGCCCCGCCCGCATCCAGCGTGGCAGTGCTGCCCGGCGGCCGGCTGCGGGTCTCGCCGCTCGCCCGGAAGCTCGCCCATCGGGCGGGCGTCGACCTGGCCCGGGTGACGGGCACGGGCCCCAGCGGCCGGATCATCCAGCGGGACATCGAGGCGCACCTCGCCGCCGCCCCGGCGGGAGCCCCCCGGGCGGGCGTGGCGGCAGCCGTGGCGGTCGCCCGGACGGGCCCCGAGACCGAGGACCTCGCGCTGACGCCGATCCGCGCGGCGATCGCGCGCCAGATGGTCCAGTCGAAGGCGCCGGTGCCCCACTTCTACATCACCACCGAGATCGCGATGGAGCGGGCGGTGGCCCTCCGCGAGGAGCTCCAGGCGCTCCCCGGGGCGCCCAAGCTCACCTTCACGGACCTGGTGGTCCGCGCCTGCGCGGTGACGCTCCGGAAGCATCCCGGCGTCAACGCGAGCTTCCATGGGGAGACGATCCGGCGGCACCAGGCCGTGCACGTGGGCATCGCGGTCGCGGTCGAGGACGGGCTCATCACCCCGGTCCTGCGGGACGCCGACCAGAAGGGGCTCTTCCAGATCGCGGCCGACTCGCGCGACCTCGTCGAGCGGACCCGGGGCCGGAAGCTCCGGCAGCAGGAGCTCTCGGGCGCGACCTTCTCGATCTCGAACCTCGGCATGTTCCCGGTCGACGAGTTCTCCGCGATCATCAACCCGCCGGAAGGGGCGATCCTCGCGGTGGCGGCGATCATGGAGAAGCCCGTGGTGGTGGACGGTCAGCTGGCCGTCGGCAAGCGCATGCGGGTGACGCTCTCGTGCGATCACCGGGTGATGGACGGCGCGATGGGCGCCCGGTTCCTGGCCGATCTGAAGGCGGCGCTGGAGGCGCCGCTGAGCCTCCTGGTCTGACCCGATGGCGACCGAGAAGGTCGACGTCCTCGTCGTCGGCTCGGGGCCGGGCGGCTACGTCGCCGCCATCCGGGCCGCCCAGCTCGGCCAGAAGGTCGCCGTCGTCGAGGCGGACCGGCCGGGCGGCATCTGCCTGAACTGGGGCTGCATCCCGACCAAGGCGCTCCTCCGGAACGCCGAAGTGCTCCAGCTCTTCCGCCGGGCCGCCGAGTTCGGCGTGACCGTCGAGAACCTCCGCGCCGACTACGCGGTGGCCCACGGCCGGAGCCGCCAGGTCTCCGAGCGGATGTCCAAGGGGGTCGAGTTCCTCTTCCGCAAGAACAAGATCACGCTCGTGCCCGGGCGGGGCGAGCTCGTGGCCCCGGCCGCGGTGCGGGTCACGGCGGGAGACGGAAGCGCTCGCACGCTCGAGGCGCGCGCGGTGATCCTGGCCACCGGGGCGGTGCCGAAGAGCCTGCCCGGCGTGGCGATCGAAGGGACGCGCGTGATCAGCTCGGACGAGACGCTCCGGCTCGACCGGCTGCCGCGCTCGGTCATCGTGATCGGGGCCGGCGCGGTCGGGGTCGAGTTCGCCGACGTCTTCGCGGCCTACGGGGTCGAGGTCACGGTGGTGGAGGCGCTGCCGCGCCTCTTGCCGATCGAGGACGAAGAGATCTCGAAGCTCCTCGCGCGGAGCTTCGCCAAGCGGAAGATCGAGGTCCGCGTCGGCGTGAAGGTCCAGGCCGTGAAGCCGGGGCGGCAGGGCGTGACCGTCGAGATCGAGCAGGACGGCCAGGGCGCGCGCCTCGAGGCGGCCGTCGTGCTGATGGCGGTGGGCCGCGGCGCCAAGACCGAGGGTCTGGGCCTGGACCGGCTCGGGGTGGCGATGGAGCGGGGCTTCGTGAAGGTGTCACCCCGGATGGAGACCTCGCTCCCGGGCCTCTACGCCGTCGGGGACGTGGCCGGGCCGCCGCTCCTCGCCCACAAGGCGAGCGCCGAGGGCGTCCTGGCGGCCGAGGTCATCGCCGGCCATCCCGCGCAGCCGATCAACTACCGCGCGATCCCGGGCTGCACCTACTGCCACCCCCAGGTGGCGAGCGTCGGGCTCACCGAGGCCCAGGCGCGCGCCGACGGGCGCCAGGTCAAGGTCGGGAAGTACATGTTCCTGGCGAACGGCAAGGCGCAGGCCCTCGGCGAGCCCGAGGGGCTGGTGAAGGTCGTCGCGGCCGCCGACACCGGCGAGATCCTGGGCGCCCACATCCTGGGCGCCGAGGCGACGGAGCTCATCGCCGAGTTCACGCTCGGCAAGACGCTCGAGGCGACCGTCGAGGAGGTGGGCCACACGATCCACGCCCACCCGACGATGGCCGAGGCGGTCATGGAAGCCGCCCTCGACGCGATGGGGCAGGCGATCCACCTGTAGCCGCGGCGAGAGGCGACGAGCGGGGTCCCCCCGTCGCCGACGATCGGTGCCGCCGTTGCTCGCGCCGCCCGCGAGCGCCCGGGGCTAGACGCCTTCGAGCGGCTCCTCGCGCCCGCGGAGCCGCGCGATCTCCTCCCGCATGGCGCCGCGGCCGGCCTCGAACGCGGCCTTCAGTTGGGCGGAGCTGTCCTCGACCATCTCCCGGCCGCGCCCGAGGTACTCGTGGGCCCGGGCCCGGAGCTGGGGATCGGTCACGGTCTCCTGCGCCCGCCGGGCCAGTTCCGCGCCGCGCTCTCGGGCCTGGCGCGCCCAGTCGGTGCCTTTCTCCTTCAGGATCTCCCGCGTCTCGCCCCCGGTCCTGGGCGCGAGCAGGAGGGCCACGGCGGCGCCGAGGATGGCGCCCACGGTCAAGAGCCCCATCGCCCCGAGGAAGTTCAGATCGTCGCGGTCTTCACTCATGGCTCACTCCTTGCGGCGGCGGCGCGCCAGGCGGTGAACGAACACATCGATGCCCTTCTGGAGGCCTCGCGCGACGCCGACGACGCGGCCCACGGCGCCGAAGCTCGAGAGCAGGCTCGTGAGGTTCGTGAGACGCGCCAGGACGTCCTGGGCCATCAGGACCGTGCTCTCGACCTGTCGGAGGTCGCGGGTCGCCTGCTGGGCGAGCGTCCGATGCTCCTGCAGGAGGGCCTGGATCTGGGTCGTCAGGGGCTTGATCTCGCGGTCGACCGACGCCAGCGTCTGCTCCGCCGCGCGCGCGGTCCGGACCGCCTGGAGCAGGGTCGGGATGAGGAACACGACCAAGGCGAGGAACGCCAAGCTGGCAATCAGCGCGGCTATCTGTAGCACCGGGAAGACCCCTTTGTCGTGGCGAGGGTGAGCCTCCAGGCTAGCAGAGGGCCGGGGGCGGCGTCAAACTCAGGGCCCGGAACCGGAGTCGGGTGCCGGCTGCCGCCCCGCGCACCCGGGTCGGCCCGTCCCACGCGGCGGCCCGGCGCCCGGTCAACCCCTTGAGGCTGGCCGGGCGCGGAGGGCCGTCGCTACCTTGCCTCCGTCTTGCTGCGGGTGAGGGCGCCGTCCCGGTTCGGCTACGAGGCGGCCGATCGCGCCGGCGCCGACGGATCGTCCGGATCGCGCCCAGCCTACCCCTTGGAGGCGCTCAGGGCCGCCTGCAGCTTCGTCTCGTTCTCGTGGGTGAGGGAGGTCTTCAGGACCTTGCCGCCCGTCCCCTTGAGCTCCTCGAGCACCTTGTCCGGGGTGGACTTTCGGACCAGGACGAACAGGGCGGAGCTCCCCGGGCGCAGGCCGCCGGCCAGATCCTTCATGAACCCGTCGTTGATGCCCACATCGGTGAGCGCGCCCGAGACCGCGCCGGCGGTCGCGCCCACCGCGACGCCCAGCAGCGGATTCAGGAACATCAGGCCGATCAGGGCGCCCCAGAACCCCCCGCTCATCGCCCCGTGGGCCGTCAGGTTGACCGCCTGATGCAGCTTGACCTTCCCCTTGTCGTCCTTCACGACCACGACCGCATCGCCCAGGTCGATGAGGAAGTCCTTCTGCATCTTGATCAGCTTGAGGCGGATCTCCTCGGCCTTGTACTGATCCTCGTACTCGACCACCACCAGCGTGCTCATGACTGACCTCCCTCGTTCTCGTGTTCTTGAGCATGCGAGCGCACTCGCGTGAAGTTCATTGCGTCCCCGCCGCCGCCGCGACTCGCGCTAACGGCCCTGGGCGGGGGCGGCGGAGCTATTTGCCTTCCGTCTCGTTGCGGGTGAGGCCACCGTCCCGGTTCTGGTCGGCCGCCTCGTAGTCCTTCATCCGGGCGTCCGTATACTCCGGGACCGAGAGCCGCCCGTCACCGCTCCGGTCGGCAGTGCGGAAGGCCGCATCGCTCGCCCCCGGGATCTCGTCCTTGACCAGCGACCCGTCCTTGTTCCGGTCGAGGAGGAAGAACACCTCCACCATCCGGGCGCGGTACTCCCCGGGCGTGATCCGCCCATCTCTGTTCCGGTCCGTCAGGTCGAACGGGCTCGGGGGCGTCGGCTGCTGCCCCTGGGCCGGCCCGACTCGGCGGAGCTGGCCGCACCGGGGCGCCTAGCGAACGCTCGCCGCGGGCCGCAGGCGGTGTAGGTGAGGACGGGCGTCAGCGCTTCGTGACCTCGAAGGAGGCGTTGCCCGTGAACCCCACCCACGAGCCCTCGCCCACGAGCACCCGGCGGCCGCCGTCCTCGTGGAGCGCCGCCGACCCTCGCGCGGCGGAGCCCTCGAAGAGGATCCTACCGCCCTCGATCCGGCCTCGGCCCGTGCCCGGCATGCCGTCGATGTTCGACGTGAAGGACCCATCCGGCGCGATGGCCAGACGAAGGTTCGCGGTCCGTCCCGCGCTTGCGGGCCCCGTCGTGCCGGTGCCCCGCAGTGTCCCCTGCCAGTCTCCCGCCAGGCTCGCCAGATCGCCCGCCTGCAACGCCTTGGCCGGTGGCAGCTGCGCCGTCGTCTTCGCTCCGGCGCACCCCCCGACGAGCAGCGCCAGAACCAGCGTCACACTGCATGCCCACAACGCTTTCCTCACCATCGACGTCTCTCCTCTCCAGAAACGGGGTCTGAGCTCTCAGTGTCCATCGTGGCGCAGATGATCCGTAGAGTCCACCCCACCTCGGCCGGCGCCTCCTCGATCAGAAGGGCCAGACAATCGGCACCAGGAACGTCCCCACCACGAAGAGCCATCCCATCGAAGCGATACACGCTGGGTCCCATCACGATGAGGTTGACCGGAATGGCGACGGGCGTGCGGAAGGCGGCGGCCTGGGCGACGGCGATGCTCCGCCCTGGCGCGCCCGTCGGCCGTGTCCCGAATGATGTGGAAAAGCCTTCTCGGAGAGCGGAGCCGGTGGGGCTCGGATCGGGGGCAAGGCCCGATTTCGGGGGATACCCGGATATGGGTCGCCCCGTCAAACGCGATCCTGAGCCAATTGTGCGAAGGCGAAGTCGCGGGCATTGGATCAGGCGGCCTCTTCCGCCGTCGGCGCCGGGGTCGTGAGGGTGCGCGTCATGTCCTGCCAGCCTTCGAGTTTGCGGAAGACGATCTGGCCCGAGGCCACCAGGCCGTAGAGCAAGGCGAGCGCCGCGTCCGCCGTAGGGAAACTGCCTTGCGTCTTCACCCGACGCCGGAACTCGAGATGCAGGCGCTCAATGCTGTTCGTCGTGCGCCAGCTCTTCCACTGGCTACGCGGGTAGCGGAAGAAGGTAAGCAACTCGGCGCCGGCCTCCGCCAAGCTCGTGACCGCACCCGGACAGCCCTTGGTCCACTTCTTGATGAACGCTAGGTACGCGCGCCGGGCGGCGGCCCCGTCCTCGGCGAAGACGATGGCGTGGTAATTGTCGCGGAGCTCGTCATGGAGCCGCCGTGGGGCATGGGTCAGGAGGTTCCGCAGCTTGTGCACGGTACACCGCTGGATGGCCGCCGCCGGCCACGTCCGTTCGACGGCGGCGCGCAGCCCCGGGCCGCCGTCGATGATGCAGAGCTGGGGCGCGCGCACGCCGCGGGCCGCCAAGTCCTCGCAGACCGCCGCCCAGGCATCAGTGCTCTCGCTCCCGCGAAGAGAGAGATGCACCAGGACCTTCTGGCCACTCCGCTGTACCCCCAGGACGGCCAGCACCGGGACCGGGCTCACGCGCCCGCCCAGCCGCACGCGCAGGTGAAAGCCATCCAGGTAGAGGGCGACGAGATCGAGATCGGCCAGCGGCCGCGCCCGCCAGGCCTCGAGCTGAGCCTTCAACCCCTGGACGATCCGGCTGATCGCGCTCTTCGACAAGGCCCGGCCCTGCAACAGCGGCTTCAGGGCACCGCGGATCCGGCGCGTGTTCGCCCCGCACAGGTAGGCCTGCAGGACGGCCTCGTTGACCTGGCGCATCCGCCGGGCGTAGGCCGGCAGGACCTGGCTCTGCCATTCGGTGGCCGCGCTGGCTCCGACCTGCAGGCGCGCCCGGGGGATGGTCAAGGTCACAGCGCCCACGGGGCTGGTGATCGTGCGCACCTTCGACCCATGGCGATAGCCCAGCCGAGCCTCGCCACGCGCGTACGGGGGCCCGAGCACCGCGCCGAGTTCCGCGCCCACGAGATGCTCAATGGCCTGTCGCACGACGGTCCGCATCTCGACCTGCAGGGCCGCGGCCCAATCGATCTCGGCCGGCTTGTCCCCGGCCGTCTTCTGTGGCAACGTCGGCATCGGCGTATCTCCTCTCGGTGCGCCCCGCCAAGGGCGTCACGGTTGGTGGTCTCCAATCCACCGAGAAGATACGCCATTTCTCTTTTCCACAACTATCGGGACGCCGCCGGCGCGCGCCCGTCTTCACGTCGAGGCTAACGCCGAGGCCAGGCGGCGCGCGTGGCGTGAGCCGTCGCCCCGCCTTGTCCCGGCCCTCCGCGACGTTATACACTCCGCCCACCATGCGATACGTCTACTTGGCGCTGGTCGTTCTCGGCACCCTGGCCGTGCTCCTCTTCATGGTCCAGAACCTCGCGCCGGTGTCCGTGTCGTTCATGAGCGCCCGGGTCACGATGCCGATTTGGCTGGTCGTCGTCGTCGTGTACCTGCTCGGCATGGTCTCCGGCGGCGCCTTGTGGAGCCTCCTTCGCGCCTCGGTCCGCGGGGCGCTCGATCGAAGGTAACGGCACCGCCGCCTCGGAGCCCTCCCGCTCAGGCGCCGGACGGAGGAGGCGGCGGCCCCTCCATCGTCACCCGGACGTCTCGCTTCGAGGCCGCGATCGGGATCCCGGCCTCGGCGAGCGCGCGATAGGCCGCGGCCGTCACCTCGCTCCGGACGATCAGGAACGCGTCCAAGTCATCGGCCCAGCACCGTAGCTCGAGCTGGAGCGCGCTGTCGCCGAGCGACTGGAACAGGACGGTCGGCGCCGGCACGGCCAGCACGTTGGGATGGGCCCGCGCGACGTCCACCAGGACGCGCGACAGCTGATCCGGCGGCGTCCCGTGGGGCACGCCGACCGGGATCTCGACCCGGATCCGCCGGTTGGAGAGGGTCAGGTTCGTGACTTTCTCCGAGATCAGGTCCGCGTTCGGGACGATGACCTCGGCCCCCCCACCGTCCGGATGAGGCCCGCGGCCGTGGGCGGAGGCCGCGACTGCCGCGGCGGAACTCTCGAGGGCACTCGGGCGTTTACATGACTCGGGCTTGATCCGCGGGTCTGCGCCCAAGGCCCGCCGCCCGGCTTCCTACCTGACCCGCGACGAATACGGTGCCACGCCTGCCCGTCAGACGGCCCGTCGCTCGAATTCCGTCACCACCAACAGGAGGGCCATCAATGCGTCGGATTCGCCCGTACGGCCGATGGGCGATGCCCATCGTCCTGACTGCGCTGCTAGTCCTGCCGAGCCTCGAATCCTCGGCGGTGTCGGGGAAGCTCTGGACGGAGCGTGCTGCCCAGACCGCGGCCCCCACCGCCACGATGCCGGCCTGGTCCGAGATCGCGAAGGCGGCCAAGCCGGCCGTCGTGAATCTCACGACCAAGGTCGCCCGTGAGCGCGCGGAGGCGCGTGGGCCCGAGATGCAGGCGCCTGAGGAGTTCCGGGAGCAGTTCCGCGACTTCTTCAAGCGGTTCGAGTTCCCCAGGGGTCTCCAGCCGACGCAGGCCCGGGGCTCGGGGTTCATCATCCACAAGGACGGGTACATCCTGACCAACAACCACGTCATCGACGGGGCGAGCGAGGTCACCGTCAAGCTGTCCGACGGCCGGAGCTTCACGGCGAAGGCCGTGGGCCAGGACCCCAAGACCGACATCGCGCTCCTGAAGATCGATGGCGCGGGAGACCTGCCAGTGCTGCCGCTCGGGGATTCCGCGGCGCTGCAGACCGGCGAGCCCGTCATGGCCATCGGCAACCCCTTCGGCCTCGAGCAGACGGTCACCACCGGCATCGTCAGCGCCACCGGCCGGGTGATCGGCGGCGGCC
Source organism: uncultured Candidatus Rokubacteria bacterium (assembly GCA_963812945.1). GTDB lineage: Bacteria > Methylomirabilota > Methylomirabilia > Rokubacteriales > DASRDR01 > DASRDR01. The sequence goes on from CAWEXD010000010.1 coordinate 753,424, forward strand.
CGTACGATGACTTCGTCCAGACGGACGCCTCGATCAACCCCGGCAACAGCGGCGGCCCGCTGATCAACGCCCGGGGTGAGGCGATCGGCATGAACACGGCTATCTTCAGCCGCACCGGCGGCTCGGTCGGCATCGGCTTCGCGGTCCCGATCAACATGGCCAAGCTCGTGGCGCCGCAGCTGGCGGAGCACGGGCGGGTCGAGCGCGGGTGGCTCGGCGTGACGATCCAGCCGCTGTCCCCGGAGCTCGCGAAGGCGTTCGCCGTCACCCAGCAGGAGGGCGCGCTCGTGTCGAGCGTCGCCGAGAACTCGCCGGCGGCGCAGGCGGGCGTGCGGCACGGTGACGTCATCGTCGAGTACGACGGCCAGAAGGTCGGGCGGACGCCTGAGCTGCCGCGGATGGTCGCGGCGACGCCGGTCGGCAAGAAGGTGACGATGAAGGTCCTGCGAGACAGTAAGGAGATGTCCCTGTCTCTGACGATCGCGCAGTTGACGGAGAAGGGAGATGGGGCGGTGGCCAGCGCGCCGGCCGACGCGACGAAGCGCGGCCGGCTCGGCATCGTGGTGGAGCCGCTCACGCCGGAGACGGCGCGAGGGCTCGGCGCCTCGGACAAGCACGGCGTGATCGTTCGCAGTGTCCAGGAGGGGAGCCCGGCCGAGCTGGCGGGGATCCGCTCCGGCGACGTCATCACCGAGGTCAACCGGCAGCCGATGAAGAGCGTCGAGGATCTCCGCCGCGCCGTCGCGCAGCATCAGGCGGGGAGCTCCCTCGTGCTCCTCGTGACGCGTGACGGCTCGGCCCGGTACCTGACGGTCAAGGTGTAAGAGGGCGACAAAGGCCCGTCAACGCGCGCTCGGGTTCTCCGGGCGCGCGTTGACGCTTTCTTGGGAGGCCTCGTATACTCCCAGGAGGCCCTGCAGCCGCGTGGACCGATGTCTCACCGCAGGTGGTCCTGGCATTTCCTGTCCCCGGGGGATTGAGCCTCGACGCGCAGCTCCACGCGCCTCCGCGTCCCCCGTCGTGCGGCTTGTCGTCCTGAGAGGGAGGCGTCGATGCCAGCGGTGACACCCGAGGGACCCGACACGCGGCGGTCTCTCCAAGCGCAGTTCGCCGCCCAGCGCATCGCCTTCGGGCCCTTGGTGTTTCAAGCGGCGCGCCTGCTGAGAGATCTGGGGATCCTCGAGGCGCTCCAGTCGGCGGCCTCCGGACTCACGCGAGAGGAGGTCGCTCGGCGAGTCGACGTGGCGCCGTACGGGGTGACGGTGCTCCTGGAGGCGGGCCTGGCCGCCGGCCTCGTGCGAGCCTCGGACGGCCGCTACGGTCTGACCGAGGTGGGGCGGTGCCTCCTCACCGATGAGCTGACACGAGTCAATCTGGACGTGGTGCAACACTGTCTCTACCAGGCCCTGTACTACCTGGAGGACTCCATCCGGCACGGCGCCCCGGTCGGGCTCGAAAAGGTGTTTGGCCATCGGGACACGATCTACCCGGCCCTCGCGAGCTTGCCCGAGCCTGCCCAAAACGCCTGGTTCCGCTGGGATCACTACTTCTCGGATCTCGCCTTTCCCGAGGCCGTCCGGCGGGTGTTCGCCCGGCCGCCGCGCCGGCTGCTCGACGTCGGGGGCAACACCGCCGAGTGGGCGCTGCGCTGTGCCGAGCACTCGGCCGACGTGCGGGTGACCATCATGGATCTCCCGCAGGTGCTGGTCTTGGCGGAGCGCGCGATCGCCGCGAAGGGGTTGGGCGACCGTATCAACACCCATGCCATGGACCTGCTCGACCATTCGAGGCCCTTCCCGAGCGGCTTCGACGCGATCTGGATGAGCCAGCTCCTGGTCTGTTTCTCCGAGGAGGATGCGCTGCGGATTCTCCAGCGTGCCCGGGCGGCGATGGGGCCTGCTGCCACGCTCTACATTCTCGACACCTTCTGGGATCGTCAGCGGCACGAGATCGGCACGTTCTCGCTTCAGCTGATCTCGCTGTACTTCACGTGCCTGGCCAACGGCCGGAGCCGGATGTACACGTCGGCGGACGTCATGCGCCTCGTCGAGGCGGCGGGCTTCCGCGTCGAGCGCCTCGAGGACCGCCTCGGCCTCTGCTCGTCGCTCGTGACGTGCCGGACGGCCCCGTGACCGGCCCCGACCCCGGGGCCGGGGGGCGCGGTCGTGTGGGTCGGAAGGGGTGCGGGCGCTCGAGCGGCCGATCGGGCGGCGCCGCCCTCCGGGGCCCGGGGGCACGCCCGGCGCGGGCCGCGCGGCCTCGGCGCGCGTTGACGCTCTGTCGGACGGCCTCGTATACTGTGGGACTCATGTTCCCCCCCCCGGCTGTCCCCCCGCGCCCTGCCCCTGGGCTGCCCGGTTGAGCCTCGACGAGCGCTTCGCCGAGCTGGCGCGCCTCCGCGGAGCGGCGGAGCTCGGGGGCGGGGCCGAGCGCATCGCCCGCCAGCATGCCGGCGGCAAGCGGACGGCGCGGGAGCGCGTCGCCGCCCTCGTCGACAAGGGCTCGTTCGAGGAGCTGGACCGGTTCGTCGTCCACCAGGCCACCGACTTCGGCATGGCCGACCAGAAGGTGCTGGGCGACGGCGTCGTCACCGGCTCCGCGCGCGTCAACGGGCGGCTGCTCTACGTCTTCGCCCAGGACTTCACCGTGTTCGGGGGCTCCCTCTCGCTGACGTACGCGCAGAAGATCTGCAAGATCATGGACCTCGCGCTCAAGGTCGGCGTGCCCATCGTCGGGCTCAACGACTCGGGCGGGGCGCGCATCCAGGAGGGCGTGGTCTCCCTCGCCGGCTACGCCGACATCTTCCTCCGGAACGTGCTGGCCTCGGGCGTGATCCCGCAGATCTCGGCGATCCTGGGACCCTGTGCCGGGGGGGCCGTCTACTCCCCCGCGATCACCGACTTCATCTTCATGGTCCGCGGGTCGTCCTACATGTTCGTGACCGGCCCCGAGGTCATCAAGTCGGTCACCCACGAGGCGGTGACGTTCGAGGAGCTCGGCGGGGCCGACACGCACGCGCGCACCTCGGGGGTCGCCCACTTCGCGGCCGAGAGCGAGGACGTCTGTCTCGAGGGGATCCGGGAGCTCCTGGGGTTCCTCCCCCCGAACAACCTCGAGGATCCGCCGGTCCGTCCGACCGCCGACCCGCCCGACCGGATCGACGAGGGCCTCCAGCGCCTCGTTCCCGACAACCCGACCAAGCCCTATGACATGAAGGAGCTGATCCAGACGGTCCTGGACGACCAGCACTTCTTCGAGGTCCAGGCCGAGTACGCGCCGAACCTGGTCGTCGGGTTCGGGCGGCTCGGGGGCCGGCCGGTCGGGGTGGTGGCCAACCAGCCAGCGCATCTCGCGGGGTGCCTCGACATCGCCGCGTCCCTCAAGGGCGCCCGCTTCGTCCGCTTCTGCGACTGCTTCAACATCCCGCTCGTCACGTTCGAGGACGTGCCCGGCTTTCTGCCGGGCACCGCGCAGGAGTACGGCGGCATCATCAAGCACGGCGCCAAGCTCCTCTACGCGTTCGCCGAAGCGACGGTGCCGAAGCTCACCGTCATCACGCGCAAGGCCTACGGCGGCGCCTACTGCGTGATGTCCAGCAAGCACATCCGGGGCGACGTCAACCTCGCCTTCCCGACCGCCGAGATCGCGGTGATGGGACCGGAGGGGGCGGTGAACATCCTGTACCGGCGCGAGCTCGGCGAGGCCGCCGATCCCGCGCGCTTCCGCGCCGAGCGCATCGCCGAGTTCCGGGCGAAGTTCGCCAATCCGTACGTGGCCGCCGAGCGCGGCTACGTCGACGACGTGATCGAGCCCCGGGAGACGCGCCGGCGGCTCACCGCCGCGCTCGAGACCTTGCGCACCAAGCGGGACCAGAATCCGCCCCGCAAGCACGGGAACCTGCCGCTGTGAGCCACAGGCCGCCACAGGCCGAAGGCCGTCCGATCGAGGCCGTCCGATCAACTCCCGCGGAGCCAGGGTAGCCCCAGTGAGCACGCAGGACGAGCCCACGCCCCGGCCGCCGTCGCCGCCAACGCTGCCAACGCTGGAAGACGCGCAGGCGCGCTGGGAGCGGGAGACCCTGCGGCCGGCGCTCGAGCGGACGCCGGAGCGGGCAGGGCTCGAGACGTCCGGGGGGACGCCGGCGCGGCGCCTGGCGACCCCGGCCGACCTGGGGGGCTTCGACTACCTCGGCGACCTGGGGTTCCCCGGAGAGTACCCCTACACGCGGGGCGTCCAGCCCACGATGTACCGCGGGCGCCTGTGGACGATGCGGCAGTACGCGGGATTCGGGACCGCGGCCGAGACCAACCGGCGGTTCCACTACCTCCTCGCCGAGGGCCAGACGGGGCTCTCCGTGGCCTTCGACCTGCCGACGCAGATGGGGCACGACGCCGACGCCCCGGCGGCGCGGAGCGAGGTCGGGCGCGTGGGGGTGTCGATCTCGAGCATCCGCGACATGGCCGAGCTGCTCCGGGACCTGCCGCTCGACCGTGTCTCGACCTCCATGACGATCAACGCCACCGCCGCCATCCTCCTCGCCCTCTACGTGGCGGTCGCCGAGCGGCAGGGCGTCGCCGCGGCGACGCTCGCCGGCACCGTCCAGAACGACATCCTCAAGGAGTTCGTCGCGCGCGGCACCTACATCTTCCCCCCCGCGCCGTCGCTCCGGCTCGTGACGGACGTCTTCGCGTACTGCCGGGACCACCTCCCCCGCTGGAACACGATCTCGATCTCCGGGTACCACATGCGGGAGGCGGGCTCGACCGCCGTCCAGGAGGTGGCCTTCACCCTGGCCAACGCGGTGGCCTACGTGGAGGCCGCCCGGGCCGCGGGCCTCGAGGTCGACGAGTTCGCCCCGCAGCTCTCCTTCTTCTTCAACGCCCACAACGATCTCCTGGAGGAGGTCGCCAAGTTCCGGGCCGCGCGCCGGCTCTGGGCGCGCCTGATGCGGGAGCGGTTCGGGGCCCGCGACCCGCGCGCGTGGACGCTGCGCTTCCACGCCCAGACGGCGGGCTCGATGCTCACGGCCCAGCAGCCGGAGAACAACATCGTCCGCGTGGCCGTCCAGGCGCTGGCCGCCGTGCTCGGCGGGTGTCAGTCGCTGCACACCAACTCGATGGACGAGGCGCTGGCGCTGCCGTCCGAGGCGGCCGTGCGCACCGCGCTCCGGACCCAGCAGATCCTCGCCCACGAGTCGGGGGTGGCGGCCACGGTGGACCCCCTCGGCGGGGCCTACCTGATCGAGCGCCTCACGCGGGACATCGAGGAGGCGGCCGTGGCCTACCTCGACAAGATCGAGGGGCTGGGGGGCGCCGTGGCGGCGATCCCGTTCATGCAGCGGGAGATCCAGGACGTGGCATATCGCTACCAGCAGGAGGTCGAGAGCCGGGCCCGCATCGTCGTCGGCGTCAACGAGTTCGCGACGGACGCGCCGCCCGCGGCCGCGGCGTTTCGGGTCGATCCGGCGGTCGAGGCCGCGGTGGCCGAACGGCTGGCCGACCTCCGACGGCAGCGCGACCATGACCGGGCGGCCCGCGCGCTGGACGCCGTGGAGCGGGCGGCCCGCGGGACCGACAATCTCCTGCCCCGGCTCCTGGATGCCGTGCGGGCCGAGGTGACGCTCGGGGAGATCTGCGCGCGACTGCGGGCGGCCTTCGGCGTCCATCGCCCGTCGGTCGCGTTCTGACCGCATGCGACGATTCGAGGCCGGGGTCGACGAGAGAGGTCTACGGGAGACAGACGTGAGGAGAACCATGATCCGGATCCTCCTGGGCCTGGCGGCGGTCCTCGGGCCGGCCGGCGCGGCGCGGGCGGACGTGCTGCAGGACCTCGGGACGACCTACCAGAAGGCCGCCGAGACGCTCGCCGCCGCGTTCCCGAAGTGGGAGGGCCAGGTGGCGGCGGTGGGCCCGGATGCCGTCCGCGTCGAGGGCACGGGCATCGAGAGCCTGCGCCCGGGTCTGGAGGTCACTCTCTTCCGGCGCGGGGACATGTTCCGGCACCCCATCACGGGCCAGCCGCTGGGGCACATGGAGCAAGTCCTGGGCACCCTCGTCGTGAGGGCGGTCGAGGGCGGGGGGGCGAGCGGCCGCTTCCTGCCCGCGCCCGATCGCCCCGCCCCGGCGGCGGGCGACGGCGCGCGGATCACGGCCGGGCGGCTCCCGGTCGCGGTCCTGCCGACGAGCGGGGTCCAGGCGGCCTTCGACAGCGCGGACCAGACCCAGCTCCTGCTCGTGGCCCGGTTCTCCGCGCTGCTCGAGAAGACCGGACGCTTCCTTGCTGTGGACCCCCAGCGCGTTCTGGACCTGGTCGGACGGGGCCGGGCCTCCCAGGTCACGCCGCTCGAGGTGAGCCGGCAGCTCGGCGGCGTGGCGGTGGTCTCTTCCCGCCTGGTCCGGGAGGAGACGGCCCGCGTCCTCGAGACGACGTGGACGTCCGGCCAGACCGGCGACACGCTCGCGTCCCTCCGCACGCGGCTGGTGCCCACGCCCCATCCACCCCGGTTCGCGTGGGAGGAGACGCCGGAGCTCGAGCGCCGCTACCCGCTCGACGGGCCCGTGCGGGCCCTCGCGCTCGGGGACCTCGATGGCGACGGGCGGGCGGAGCTGGTCGTCGGCGACGAGCAGATCATCACGGCGTACCGGACGGTGGAGGGCGGCAGCCCGGCCCCGGTGGAGGGCACCGTGTTCCGGGCCGACGGCCTGATCCTCTCGGTCGACGTGGCGCCCGTGATGGGGACCCCGAAGGCCCAGCTGGTCGTGGTGGACCAGCGTGGGGAGGGTCGCATCGGCGTACGCGCGCGCGTTCTCGAATGGGGCGGGGATGGATTCCGGCTGATCTACGAGACGTGGGGTCGCCACCTGCGGGTGATTCGGGTCGGGACCGAGGATTGGCTGCTCGAGCAGGAGGCCGCCGAGACCGAGCCGTTTTCGCCCGAGGTTCGGCGCCTCGTCTGGGACGGCGCGCGATTCCAGGAGGGCGCGCGGCTCCGTGTCCCCCGGGGCATGAGCATCTACGGGCTGGCCCTGGTCCGCCTGTCCGGGAGTCCCGAGCCGGACGTCGTGGCCTTCACCGATGACTACCGGCTGAGCGCGTGGACCGCGAAGGGGCAGCGCCTCTGGACGAGCGTCGAGCCGCTGGGCGGCTCCGCCGTGACGTTCGAGTTCCAGCCGACCGGGGGCGCGCGCCGCCAGTCGGGGGACGACACGCTCGTGGGCCGGGTGGCCGGCCGCGTGGTTCCGCTGCCGGGCGGGTCGGCCCCCGAGGTCCTCGTCTACGAGAACCTCCTCCCGACGTTCCAGCAGGGGCGCGGCCTCCTCCCCCGGCTGGCGGCGACCCTCTACAACCGGGGCCGGATCCACCGGCTCCGCTGGCGCGACGGCGCGTTCGTCCGGGTGTGGCAGAGCGGCGTGACGGACGGGTACATCGCCGACTTCGGCTACGGAGACCTCGACGGGGATGGCCTGCCGGAGGTGGTGGTCGGGGTCGTCCCGCGCGGGTTCGACGCCGAGACGCTGAGCCCCGTCGGGCGCCCCCGCGGGCGCATCCTGGTGTACGAGCTGCCCTGACGCCGCCCGCGGGCCCCTCTGAGCGGGGTGTCCACGGGCGGACACCCGGCCGAAACGGGGCTTGACACGGGTTTTTGGCCGGTGCTAAGGTTGCGCCGGTTTTGTACATTATCTCGACGTCTCTCCGGCGATCCGGCCGGAGCTGCGATGGTCGAGAGGGGGGGGTGATGCAGGGCACCAAGGGAAGGGTCGTCGCCCGTTTCACCCAAGCAAGGCACTCATCGTCGTTAAGTAGCGCACCGGAACGTAGTGCACCAGAGACGGGCGTCATCCAGGGTTGGATGGCGTCGGGAGGTACGGGAATGAAGCGAGCACTGGCGTTGCTCGTCGGGGGGGTGCTGGTCCTCGGATCGGCCCTCGCCGCGCACGCGCAGGCCCCGACCGTCAGCTTCGGCGGGCAGATGCGTGTCTACGGATTCGTCTTCGACAACATCACGGACTTCAAGGACAGCGAAGGCGGCGCCACCCGCGACAGCAACAGCTTCTACTTCCAGCGGTGGCGTCTGTTCACGAACGTCGAGAGCGCCGACAAGAAGGCCAAGGTGGTCTGGGGCGTCGAGGTCGGCGACCTCACCTGGGGCACCAACGGCGGCTCGTCGGGCGGCGAGTATCGTGGCTGCCCGGGTTCGTTGGCGGGGACCACTCCCGTTGTGACGGTTCCCGCGCCGGCGGGCTCACCGCCGGGCACGCCGCCGACCACGGCGACGGTCACGGTCCCGGCCATCGGCGGTAACAACGCGGTCGGGAAGGGATCCGGCGGCTGTCTCGGCAGTGACGGCCTCAACGTCGAGACCAAGCACGCGTACCTCTGGTTCGACACCGGGCAGTGGCTGCCGGGGTCGTCCATCACGCTGGGTCAGCAGAGCATCGTGTTCATGACCGGGCCGCTCGGCGGGTACTTCGACGAGGACGGCGCGGCGATCAAGCTCAACATGAAGTTCGACCCGGTCGACGTCGAGCTGTACACGGCGAAGGTCGGTGAAGGCCTCCGGCCGAACGCCGACGACACCGACATGTACGTCGCGCGCCTCGGGGCCAACATCGACAAGAATATCCGGCTCACGCTCGAGGGCATGCTCGTCGACGAGAAGGCGCTCGCCGGCGGGAACCTCGGTGACACGTTCTGGGTTGGCGCCACGGTTGGCGCGAAGGTCGGAGACATCCAGATCGACGGGGCGGTCGTGTACGGCATGCGGGCCATCGCCCGCGCGGCAGCCGCCGGACCGGGCGATCCGTTCTCGGAGGAGGGGTTCGGCGCCTTCGTGACGGCGCGGATCCCGGTCGGTCCCCTCAGTGTGTTTGCGGTAGGCTGGTACACCACGGGTGACGACGCGGTCGGGCCGGCGGGCTGCGCGGGCCCCGGCACGAACGCAGGCTGCAACGCCCAGGGCGGAGCCCGGACCCTGGCCAAGGATTCTGACAAGCTCCCGATCCCGGAGTCCGGCGCTGGCTGGTTCGGCGGCGGCGGCCCGTACATCGCGGAGTGGCTCTTCGGTCTCTCTTCGCTCGGTGCCCCGTCGATCGGCCAGGTCCACTATGCGGACCCGACCGGCACGTGGGGTCTCGGTGCCTCGGTGACCTACGCGCTGACGCCGGCGGTTTCGGTCGGCGGCGGTGCGGCGTACGTCATGGCCACGGATGCGGCGGGCCCCTACGGCGACGCTCTCTTCGAGATCGACGCAGGCGCCACGTACCGCTTCAACCCGAACCTGGTCTTCAACCTGTTCGGCGGTGTCATGCTTCCTGACGAGGGTGACATGGCCTGGGCCCTCACCTTCCGGACGCAGTACTCCTTCTAGACCCTGTCCGGTAGTCCCACGCCCCAGGGGGGTGACCCCCTGGGGCGTTTTTGTTTCCCCTTGATTCCCCGCGAGGCCGACCAGACAATGACCGCACGATGGGGCGGACGGCACGTCGTCTGTGGGCGCTGGGGCTGGTGGCGGCGATCGGCGGGGGCGCGTGGCTGCCGGCCTGGGGGCAGCAGCCGGCCGCCACGACCGTCCTGCGAGTCGCCCTCCTGCCCCAGTGGACGATCCACCAGCATCGAGGGGGGCTGGCCCTCCGCGCGGCCATCGAGGGGGGGGTCGTCGACCGGACCGTTTTCGCCTGGCAGCGCGGGGTCATCCAGCGGCAGGCGCTCGTGCGTAAGCCGGTCCGCGTCCTCCCCGGCGCCGAGGCGGCGCCCCTCGGGGGTCGCGGGCAATTCGATCTCGGAGCCGTGCGGCTACCGGCGGGCCCGTCGGCCTGGACGGAGATCGAGGTGACCCGCGCGGCTCCCCGTGCAGACGACGTCCTGGTCCTCGAGATCGGGGGCGAGCGCAACACCGTGTCTCAGGTGCTCGAGACCCTCCTGATCGCTCAGCCGGGGCGGGAGCTCGTCGCGGTGCCGCTGGCGCGGTCGGCCCTCATCCCGGGGGCGGGGGTGCCGGTGGTCGCGGCGCCCTTCGAGCAGCCTCTCCCGGCGGCGATGGGCCAGCGGTTCCGCGAGGAAGCCGGGATGAGCCTCCTCGTGGTCCGGAGTCCCCTCTGGGACATCCGCAACGGCGACATGACGGCGAGTGGCCCCGCCGACACCGTGCCGCTGGGGACCGTCGGTGACTGGCGCGATGGCGACCGAGTGTTCATCCGGGTCGACGCCGCGACGCTGGCCCGGGGCGCGTCCGGACTCGTGCTGGGGTGGAAGGACCGCACGCTCAGGCCGGATCCGGACGGCGAGTTCCCCAAGCGCTCCGCCCTGCCGTTCCCCCTCGTCCGCTGAGCGGTGCGGAGCCCACTCGGGTCCCCGCCCACCGCGAGGCCTGTCCCGTGAGTCTCGGCCTCGAGGGCGTTCTCAGGGAGCGGCTCCTCCGGCTCGTGGGTGACGCCCTCCGCGCCTCTGAGGCGGAGATCAACCGCGAGCTGGCCGATTCGCCGGTCCGGCTCGTCCGGGACCTCGGAGAGCACGTCGCGCTCGCCGGGGGCAAGCGCCTCCGGCCCATCCTGGTTCTCCTGGGCGCCGCGCTCGGCGGGCCCGTGGGACCCCGCGCGGTCCGGCTCGGGTGCGTCGTCGAGCTCCTCCACACGGCGACGCTGATTCACGACGACGTGGTCGACCAATCCCCTCTCCGGCGGGGCCGGCCGTCGGCCCACGCCCGATTCGGCGTCGATGCCTCGATCCTGGTGGGCGATCATTTCTATTCGCGCTGCATGGCGCTGCTCGTCCGGGACGGGGACCTGAGAGTCATGGACGCGCTCGCGTCGGCCATGGTCTCGATGACCGAGGCCGAGGTCTTCCAGCTCGAGCAGAAGCGCGCGGGCGAGCTGTCGGAGGCCGACTATCTCCACATCATCCGCCAGAAGACGGCGACGTTCATGTCGGCCTGCTGCCGGCTCGGCGGGCTCGCCGCGGGACTCGACGGGGCAGCGGTCGAGGCGCTCGGCACGTACGGGGAGCAGATCGGCATCGCCTTCCAGATCATCGACGACTCGCTCGACTTCGGGGCCGACCCCGTCCGGCTCGGGAAGGCCATCGGCCACGACCTCCGGGAGGGCAAGCGCACCCTGCCGCTGATCGTCACGCTCGACCGGGCCACGGCCGACGAGCGCGCGCGGATCCTGGAGACGCTCGGGCGGCCGGGCGTGCTCGAGGCCGACGTGGCGGAGGTGCACCGGCTGGTCAAGGTGTACGACGGCGTCGGGTACGCCGTGGGGCGGGCGTCGGCCTACGCGGTGACGGGCGTCGCCGCGCTGGACCGCCTCCCGGCCTCCGCGGGGCGCGAGATCCTGACCCTCATCGCCGAGTACGTGATCCATCGCGATCGATGAGGCGGCGCCCGAGACGGCGCTCGCCCGGCCCGCGCGGGCCACACGGCCGAAGCGGCCCAAGCGGAATAGTCACCCTGCTCACCGACTTCGGGCACGACGACGCCTACGTCGGCACGGTCAAGGGTGTGCTCCTGTCGGTCAACCCCGCGGCCCGGCTCGTTGACCTGACCCACGCGGTGCCCCCGCAGGACGTCCGGCGGGCCGCCCTCCTGCTGGAGGGCGCCTGGCGGTTCTTCCCGCGGGGCACGGTGCATCTCGCGATCGTGGATCCCGGGGTCGGCGGGGAGCGCCGGGCGATCGTCATCGCGGCCGGCGGGCACTACTTCGTCGGACCGGACAACGGGCTTCTCGGCTTCTGCTTCGACGTCCCCGGGGCGCGCGGGGTCGTGCTGGCCGAGCCGCGGTACCATCGACGGCCCGTCAGCCGGACGTTCCATGGCCGCGACGTCTTCGCGCCGGTCGCCGCCCACTGCTCGCGCGGCGTCCGCCTGGCGGCGCTCGGTCCCGCGCTGCGGGACCCGGTGCGTCTCCCGGGGCCCCGGCTGCGCCGGGCCGCGGGCCGGCTCGAGGGCGAGGTGCTCCTGGCCGACCGCTTCGGGAATCTCCTGACGAGCCTGACGCGGCAGGCCCTCGGCCGGTCGCGGGCGCGCGGCGTCCTCCGGATCGGCGGCGCCCGCGTGCGCGGCCTGGCCGGCACCTACGCCGACCGTCCGCGTCAGGCGCTGGGGGCCGTGATCGACAGCTCGGGCCGGGTGGAGGTGTTCGTGCGGGAGGGCAGCGCCGCGGCGCGGCTCGGAGTGGGGCCGGGCGCGCCGGTTAGCTGGTGGGTGCCGGGCTCGGCTTCGCCGCCGTCGTCTCGCTCGAGGTCGCGCCGCTCTTCGAGGCCGCGCCGTCGGTCTTCGAGGCCGCGCCGTCGGTCGATGACGGCGTCGCCGCCGGGGCGGCCGTCGCGTCGCCGCTCGACTTCTTCTCGGACTCCATCCCCTTCTTCCGGCCCTCGGACGGGTAGTCCGTCACGTACCAGCCGCCGCCCTTCAGGATGAACGGCGCGGCCGACAGGAGCCGCCGGATGGGGCCGCCGCATCGCTCGCAGGTGGTCAGAGGCTCGGCCGAGATGCGCTGGCGCACCTCGAAGGTGCGCTCGCACTGGTCGCAACGGTAGTCGTAGGTGGGCACCGCGTTCCCTCCAACAGAAAGGGCGCGCCTTCGCGCCCCACGTCCGGACGGCATCGCCTGAGCTCGCCGCCCCGCAAAGTATAGCACTCGCCCTCGGCGGCTGCCAGGCGCGGCGAGCCGCCGGGAGGCTTTTCGCGATTGCGACGATGAGCCCCCCCTGCTACCATTCCCCTTTGTTCACGGGGCTTTTCCGACCCGATGTCCATCGGTCCTTCCCGGGGGAGGCAGGATGCTCCGCGCGTTCCAGGACAAGATGCCGCGCGTCCACGAGACGGCGTTTGTGGAAGCGAGCGCCCACGTCATCGGCGACGTGGACCTCGGCGCGCACTCGAGCGTGTGGTTCCAGTGCGTGATCCGGGCCGACGTGAACCGGATCCGCATCGGGCACCACACGAACATCCAGGACGGCACCGTGATCCACGTGAACCGCACCGACCCGGTGGAGATCGGCGACCACGTGACGCTCGGGCACGCCGTCCGGCTCCACGGGGCCCGGGTGGGGTCGCACTGCCTGATCGCCATCGGGGCGATCGTCCTCGACGGGGTCGAGATGGAGGACGAGTCCATCGTCGCGGCGGGCGCGCTCGTCGCGCCGGGAACGCGCATTCCCCGCCGAACGCTCATGATGGGAAGCCCCGCCAAGCCCCGGCGGGCGCTCACCGACGCGGACCTCGAGCTGATTCACCGGCCGACGCAGAACTACGTCAAGCTGATGGAGCTCTACCGGGATGGCGCCTAAGCGCCCGACGGAGCCGCCCCGCGGGATGCGGGACATCCTGCCCGCCGAGGCGGAGCTGCGGGACTTCGCGGCCGGCACCATCCTGGGCGTGTACCGACGCTACGGGTTTCGACGCGTCGAGACGCCGGGGCTCGAGCACCTCGAGCTGCTCACCGGCGGCGGCGGGGGCGAGAACGAGAAGCTCATCTTCAAGGTCCTCAAGCGCGGGGAGAAGCTCGATCTGGCCGCGGCCCTGAGCGAGGCCGACCTCGCGGACCTCGGCCTCCGGTTCGACCTGACCGTTCCGCTCGCCCGGTACTACGCCCACAATCACGCTACCCTCCCGCATCCGCTCCGCGCGGTGCAGATCGGGCCGGTGTGGCGCGCTGAGCGGCCCCAGCGGGGCCGCTACCGGCAGTTCACCCAGTGCGACATCGACATCCTCGGCGTCGCCTCGGAGATCGCCGAGATCGAGCTCATTCTCGCCACCACGGAGGCGCTCGGCGAGCTCGGCCTCGCCGGCCTCACGGTGCGGATCAACGACCGGCGGGTGCTGGCCGCCATGGCCGCCTGGTGCGGGTTCGCGGCGGAGCGTCGGGCGAGCGTCTTCATCACGCTGGACAAGTGGGACAAGCTCCCCCCGACCGAGATCCGCCGGGAGCTCGAGCATGCCGCGCACCCGGCGTCCGCGATCGACCGGTTGATGCAGCTCTACGCGGGCGCGCCCGGGCCGGTCGACCTGGACGCGATGCGAGCCGCGCTCGGCCTGTCCGGCGAGGACGCCGGCTTCACGGCGCTGACCCGGATCGTCGACACGGTCCGAGGCGAGAGCGGGGGCCGGTTCACGATCGCATTCGATCCGACACTGGTGCGGGGGATGGGCTACTACACGGGTCCGATCTTCGAGATCGGCTCGTCGAGCTTCGCGGCGGGGTCCATCGCGGGGGGCGGCCGCTACGACGACATGATCGGCGCGCTCCTCGGACGCCCGGTCCCCGCGACCGGGTTCTCGATCGGCTTCGAGCGGGTGATCGAGATCCTGGGCAAGACCCGGGGTCGGGGGGACCGCGCCGACCGGGTCGCGGTGCTCTTCGACGACTCCGAAGGGGGGCTCGGTCGCGCCCTGCGGGCTGCCCGGGAGCTCCGTGCGCAGGGCCACCTCGTGGCGCTCGAGCGCCAGGCACGAAGCCTGGGGGCGCAGCGGGCCGCTCTGGAGAAGCAAGGCTACGACGGTGCGGCCATGATTGGATTCGACGGAGTGCCGAACGTCACGTGGTTCGCCGAGCGCAAGATGCGTCGCGAACCGGAGAGTCAAGGGTGACCGAATCGGTCGGCGGGCTGCGGCGGACTCACTCGTGCGGCGCCCTCCGCGCCGGGGACGCCGGGCAGGCCGTCACCCTCATGGGGTGGGCGTTCCGGCGGCGCGATCACGGGGGCCTCATCTTCGTGGACCTCCGGGACCGCGAGGGCCTGACGCAGCTCGTGTTCAACCCGGCGACCGACGCCGCGGCCCACGAGGTCGCCGGGCGGATCCGGGCGGAGTTCGTCCTGGCGGTCGAGGGTACGGTGGGGCGGCGCCCGCCGGGCACCGTGAACCCGCATCTCGCCACCGGCGAGATCGAGGTGTCGGTCCGCCGGCTCCGCATCCTGAACGAGTCGAAGCCCCTGCCCTTCCCGCTCGACGAGTCCCAGGAGGCGGTGGAGCCGCTCCGGCTCAAGTACCGGTATCTCGACCTGCGCCGCCCCCCCATGCTGGGATACCTCCTGCTGCGGGACCAGGTCTGCCGGGCGACGCGCGACTATCTCCACGGCCAGGGGTTCGTGGAGGTGGAGACGCCGATGCTCACGCGCTCGACGCCGGAGGGCGCGCGCGACTTCCTCGTGCCGAGCCGCTTGACCCCGGGCGCCTTCTACGCGCTGCCCCAGTCGCCGCAGCTCTTCAAGCAGATCCTGATGGTCGCCGGGCTCGAGCGCTACTTCCAGATCGTGCGCTGCTTCCGGGACGAGGACCTGCGGGCCGACCGTCAGCCCGAGTTCACCCAGATCGACATCGAGACGGCGTTCCTCGACCGGGACGACTTCATGCCGATCGTCGAGGGCCTGGTCGTCGAGATCTTCAGCCGCGTGAAAGGGATCGATCTCCCCCGCCCGTTCCGGCGGCTCGACTGGGACGAGGCGATCCGGCGGTACGGCTCGGACAAGCCGGACCTCCGGTTCGGCCTCGAGCTCACGGACTGCTCGGAGCTGTTCCGCGACGGCGCGTTCCAGGTGTTCGCGCAGGCCGTGGCCCAGGGCGGCGCCGTCCAGGCCCTGACCGTGCCGGGCGCGGCCTTCTCGCGCAAGGATCTCGACGACCTCGTCGAGCGTGCCAAGGGCGCCGGCGCGAAGGGCCTGGTGTGGGTGCGCGTCGGCGAGGGGACGATCCAGAGCCCGGCTGCCCGCCATCTGGAGGGGCTCCGGGAGGCGCTCCTTGCGCGGACCGGCGCGGGACCGGGCGACCTCCTCCTCCTCGTCGCGGACCAGATGCCGCTGGCTGCCACGGTGCTTGGCCGGCTGCGCGTCGACCTCGCCCACCGCCTCGGGCTCGTCCCCCAGGGGGCGCACGAGCTCTTGTGGGTGGTCGACTTCCCGCTCGTCGAGTGGAACGCGGAGGAGCGGCGCTGGGACGCCATGCATCACCCCTTCACCGCGCCGCGGGACGCCGACGCCGAGGCCGGGCTGGCGGACCCCGGCGCGGCGCGCGCGAAGGCCTACGATCTCGTCATCAACGGCCAGGAGATCGGGGGGGGCTCGATCCGTATTCACTCGCGCGCCCTCCAGCAGCGGGTCTTCGAGCTCCTGGGGATCGACGAAGCCCAGGCCCGGGCCAAGTTCGGCTTCCTGCTGGAAGCGCTCGAGTACGGCGCCCCGCCGATGGGCGGGATCGCGTTCGGGCTGGACCGCCTGGTGGCTCTCCTGGCCGGGGTGGACTCGATCCGGGACGTCATCGCGTTTCCGAAGACCCAGAAGGGGACCTGCCCCCTGACGGACGCGCCGACGCCGGTCAGTGCCCACCAGCTCAAGGAGCTCGGCCTGGACGTCAGCGTGCCCCGCGCCGCGTCCGAGCCCCCCGCGGGTCGGATCGGCGAGGCCGCTCCCTGATCCGCCCGGGCCACGGCAAATTGACACGCCGCGGCGCGTGTGATACGCGAAAGGGTGTGAAGGAGGCCTCGAGCCCACCGCGTGGCTGAGCCCACGACCCAGCGCATCACGCTCGCCCCCGAGGTCGACCTCGGAGCCCTCCTGGGCCGGAACGACGAGAACCTGCGTCTCCTCGAGTCCCAGCTCGCCCTCCGCATCGTCGCCCGCGGCAACGAGATCACGCTCCGCGGGGACGAGCGCCGCGTGGCCCGCGGGGCCCAGATCGTGGAGGAGCTCGTGGCCCGCCTCGGGGCTGGCCTGCCGGCCCAGGTGGCGGACGTCCGCGCCGCCCTCCGGGTGCTGACGGACGACGAGAACGCGGACCTCAAGAGCATCTTTCTCGACGCCATTCCCGTCCCGTCGCGCAAGAAGCAGATCACCCCGAAGACGCTCAACCAGAAACGCTACGTCGAGGCCATCCGCGCGCACGACGTCGTCGTCGGGATCGGACCCGCGGGGACGGGCAAGTCGTACCTGGCGATGGCCATGGCGGTCTCGGCCATGACCCGACGCGAGGTCTCCCGGATCATCCTGACCCGGCCGGCCGTCGAGGCGGGCGAGCGGCTCGGATTCCTTCCCGGCGACATGTACGAGAAGGTGCATCCCTACCTCCGGCCCCTCTACGACGCGCTCTACGACATGATGGAGCCGGACAAGGTGGCCACCATGACGGAGCGCGGGGCCATCGAGATCGCGCCCCTCGCCTACATGCGCGGCCGCACGCTCAACGACGCCTTCATCGTGCTCGACGAGGCGCAGAACACGACCTCCGAGCAGATGAAGATGTTCCTGACCCGGCTCGGATTCAACTCGCGGATGGTCATCACGGGAGACATCACCCAGGTCGACCTGCCGTCGACGCGCGCCTCCGGGCTCATCGAGATCCAGTCCGTGGTGAAGCACATCGAGGGGATCCGGTTCGTGTACTTCACCGAGAAGGACGTCGTGCGCCACGAGCTGGTCTCGGAGATCGTGCGGGCCTACGACGAGTGGGCCCGGCGGCGCGAGACGTGATCGTCGTCGCCAACCGCCAGCGTCTGCGGGTCGACCTCCCCCGGGTCCGGCGGACGGTGCGGACTGCGCTCCGGGCCTTGGGCGTCTGGGACCACGAGCTGAGCCTGACGCTGGTGGACGATCGGACGATCCGGGCGCTGAACGCCCGCTATCGGGGCGTGCGCCGCCGGACCGACGTGCTCGCGTTTCCCCTGGCCGGGCCGGCCGCGGTGGTCGGGGAGGCGATCATCTCCGTGGAGACGGCGCGCCGCCAGGCGCGCGCCCTGGGCCACTCGCTCGGCGAAGAGCTCGACCTCCTCTGCTGCCATGCGTGCCTGCACCTCGCCGGCTACGACGACCGCGAGCCCCTGGAGGCGCGCCTGATGCACCGGCGCGAGATGGACCTCCTCGGGCGGCTCTATGAGCGCCCCGCCGCCACCCTCCACGTCGGCGCCTGATCAGCGCGCCGGCTTCGTCTGCCTGATCGGCCGGCCGAACGCCGGCAAGTCGACGCTGCTCAACCGCCTGCTCGGCCAGAAGCTGGCGATCGTCTCGCCGAAACCGCAGACGACGCGCAACCGCATCCGCGGCATCCGGACGCGGCCGGAGGGGCAGATCATCTACGTGGACACCCCCGGCCTCCACCCGCCCCGGGGCAAGCTCGGCCGGCTTCTCGCGTCGACGGTCACGCAGGCGATGGAGGATGTCGACGTCATCGTGCTGGTCGGCGACGCGACGACGCCCGTGGATCCCCCGGAGGCGGGGGTGTTCCAGGCGCTCCACGCCGTCACCGCGCCGGTCGTGCTGGCGCTCAACAAGGTCGACCTCGTCGCGGACAAGGCCAAGCTTCTGCCGCGCCTCGAGACGTACGCGGCCCGGTACCCGTTCCGGGCGCTGGTGCCGATCTCGGCGAAGACCGGCTCGGGGGTGGACCGGTTCGAGGAAGAGGTCCTGGCGCTCCTCCCCGCGGGGCCGCCCCTCTACCCGCCGGGCACGGTGACCGACCAGCCGGAGACGTTCTTCGTCGCCGAGACCATCCGCGAGAAGCTCTTCCTCGCCACGCGCCAGGAGGTGCCGTACGCCTGCGCCGTCCGGGTCGACGAGGTCACCGAGCGGGGCCCCAACGCCCCCCTCTACATCCAGGGCGAGATCTTCGTCGAGCGCCCGTCGCAGAAGGGCATCGTGATCGGCGAGGGCGGCGCGGGGCTCAAGCGGGTCGGCCAGGCGGCGCGGAAGGAGCTCGAGGCGTTCTTCGGGGTCCGGGTCTACCTCGACCTGCGGGTCCGCGTGCGGCGCGACTGGCGGCAGGACGACCGGGCGCTGCGCGAGCTCGGCTACCAGCTGACCTCCTGAGCGGGCCTCCCACGTGCCACTCCTGCGGGCCGAGGGCATCCTGCTCCACGCCTGGGACCTCGGCGAGCACGACCGGCTCGTCATGCTCTACACGCGGGAGCACGGCCGGCTGGCGGGCGTCGCCCGGGGCGCGCGGCGCATCCGCTCCCGCTTCGCCGGCGCGCTCGAGCTCTTCACCTGGGGCGACGTGGTCGGCTTCGAGCGGGAAGGCCGCGCGCTGGTCCGGCTCGACCACTTCGACATCCGCCGGCCGTTCCGCAAGCTGCGCGAGGATCTCGAATGCCTCGGCCAGGGCGCCCGCATGGTGGAGGCGGTGGCGCGCCTCACGGGCGAGCGGGACGCCCAGCCCGCGTGCTTCGCGCTGCTCCTCCGCGGGCTTCGCGCGCTCGACGCCGGCGCCGCCCCCGCCCGCGTGCAGCTCGCCTTCGTCCTCCGGCTCCTGGACCTGCTCGGGCATCGCCCGCGGCTCGATCAGTGCGGCCGGTGCGGGCGGCCGGTGGCCACCGAGGGGGTCGCGTTCGACCCGGTCGAGGGGAGCGTGGTCTGCGGGCGCTGCCGTGGACGGAACGCAGCCCTCGCCCCGGCCGTGGCCGGTGCCCTGCGGGGGTTGCAGAGCGCCTCGTGGGACGCGCGGCTCGCCGCCCGCCTCACCCCGGCGACCGAGGTGGCGGCGGCGGCGGTGCTCGACGACTACCTCCAGATCCTGGTGGGCGCTCCGCTCCGGGCGCCGCGGTTCCTGGCCCGGACGCGCATCGGGAACCCCGCGGGGTAGAGGCGGCCCCCGTCAGGGCCGCGTGACCGGCGCGCCGGGCGTTCCCTCCGGCCCCGCGGGGAACTCCTCCACCGGGCGCCCGCGGAGGGCGGCCCGCATCACCGCGACCCAGATCGGCAGGGCTGCCCGCGCGCCCGTTTCCTCGGGGCCGAGGCTCCGTGGCCGGTCATGACCGACCCAGACCCCCGCCACGATCGACGGCGTGTACCCGACGAACCAGGCGTTCGAGAAGTCGTTGGTCGTGCCGGTCTTGCCCGCGAGGGGGCGCTCGAGCACCTTGGCCGCGACCGCGGTGCCGCGCTCGACGACGCCCTGGAGCATGTGGGTCAACCCGACGGCGGCGCGGGGGTCGATCGCCTCCTGCCCCTGCGGGATGTTCTCCTCGACGAGCCGTCCCTGGGCGTCGGTCACGTGGCGCACCATGAGGGGCTCCATGTGGACCCCCTGGTTGGCGAGCGTGGCGTAGGCGGCCGTCAGCTCGAGGAGCGTGACGTCGCCTGAGCCGAGGGCCAGCGTCAGGTCCTGGGGGAGCGGGCTCTGGATCCCGGCGCGCCGGGCCGCCGCGATGACCGGGGCCACGCCGAGCTGCTCCAGCAGGCGGATGGTGGGCACGTTGATCGACTCCTCGAGCGCCTGCTGCAGCGTGACGGGCCCGCGAAACTTGCCGTCATAGTTCTCGGGCGCCCAGACCTTGCCGGCGGACACGTAGCGGACCGGGCTGTCGTCGAGCACCTCGGTCGGGGAATGGCCCGCTTCGAGCGCGGCCAGGTAGACGAAAGGCTTGAACGCGGATCCCGGCTGGCGATGGGCGTGGAGCGCGCGGTTGAACTCGGTGCGCGCGAAGTCGGCGCCCCCGATCAGCGCCTTGACGTAGCCGGTGCCGGCCTCGACCACCACGACGGCCCCCTCGGGAACCGGGGCCGGGGGCGCCCCCTTGCCCCGCGTGGCGGCGCGCGCGCCCTGCCGCGCGGCGAGCGCCTGGAGCCCGTCCCGGAGGGCCTGCTCCGCCGCGCGCTGGAGGCCCCGGTCCAGGGTGGTGTAGATCGCGAGCCCGCTCTTGTAGAGCACGTCGCCGCCGTACTTGGCCTCGAGGCTCTGCTGGAGATACTCGAGGAAGTACAGCCCGGAACCGCGCCGGCGCTCGGAGGAAATGAGGCCGAGCGGGGTCTGGTTGGCCTTCTTCGCCTCCGCCTCGCTGATGTAGCCCTGCTCGAGCAGGCGCGCGATCGAGATCGCCCGCCGCCGCTGCGCCAGCTCCGGGCGCTCGAAGGGCGAGTAGTTCCCGGGGGAGCGCGGGAGCGCGGCCAAGAGCGCCGATTCGGGGAGCGTCAGGTCCTGGACCGACTTGCCGAAGTACATCCGCGCCGCCGCCTCCACCCCGTAGGCCCCGTGCCCCATGTAGACCTGGTTCAGGTAGAGCTCGAGCAGCCGGTCCTTGGAGTACCGCTTCTCCAGCTCGAGGGCCAGCAAGGCTTCCTTGACCTTGCGCGAGAAGCTCCGGTCCGGAGTGAGGAAGAGCACCTTGGCAAGCTGCTGCGTGATGGTGCTCCCGCCCTCGACCACCCGGCCGTGGCGGAAGTTCTGGTAGGCGGCGCGCGAGATGCCCCGCACGTCGACCCCGAAGTGCGAGTAGAAGCGCGCGTCCTCCACCGCGATGATCGCGTTGCGGAGGGTCGGGGGGATCTGCTGGAGGGGCACGAAGATGCGCTTCTCCGCCTGGAACTCGACCAAGAACTCGTCGTCGTCGGCGTAGACGCGGCTCCCCAGGCTCGGGGCGTGCTCCTCCAGGGCCTTCGCCGGGGGCAGGTCGGAGGGCCAGAACACGAACGCGGCGACCGCGACGCCGGCGACGGCGAGGATCGGGAGGGCGAGCAGGGGGAGCAGGATCCATCGAACGACACGCCACGGCGGCCACGGGGGCCACGGGGGGACGAAGCGCCACCGGCGGCGGCCGGGCGCCGCGCGCGGGCCAGGCCCCGAGGGACGACGGCGGCGGGGTGCGGACACGATTGGCGCGGACCTCCCCTGGAGCCTCGGGAACGCGCCCATTATACCCTCGGGAGTCGTCGCGGCTCCGGAGTCTCCGTTGGTTGCGAGGGCCTGGGGCCTGTGCTACAACCCTCCCGCCATGGCCTCGTCCCCGCCCGTCGACGAGCAGCTCGCGCGGATCCGTCTCGGCACCGCCGCGATCGTCAGCGAAGTGGATCTCCGGGCCAAGCTCGAGCGCGCGCGGCGCGCCGGCGCGTCGCTCCGGGTCAAGGTCGGCTTCGACCCGACGGCGCCGGACCTCCATCTCGGCCACACCGTCGTGATCCAGAAGATGCGGCAGTTCCAGGACCTCGGTCACACGGTCTACTTCGTGATCGGCGACTTCACGGGGCTCATCGGCGACCCCACGGGCAAGTCCGAGACGCGGAAGGCCCTCACGCGCGCGGAGATCGAGGCCAATGCGCAGACCTACCGGGACCAGGTCTTCAAGATCCTGGATCCGGAGCGGACCCGCGTCGTGTTCAACTCCTCGTGGCTCGCGCCGCTCCGGGCGGAGGACGTCATCCGCATGACGGCCCAGGTCACCGTGGCGCGGCTCTTGTCCCGAGAGGATTTCGCTCTCCGATACGAGGAGGAGCGCCCGATCCACCTCCACGAGTTCCTCTACCCTCTCTTCCAGGCCCAGGACTCGGTCGCGCTCGAGACCGACGTGGAGATGGGGGGCACCGACCAGACGTTCAACCTCCTGGTCGGGCGGGATCTCCAGCGGGCCGTGGGGCAGGAGCCCCAGGTCTCCATCACGATGCCCATCCTGGTCGGGACGGACGGCGTCCAGAAGATGTCGAAGAGCCTCGGCAACTACATCGGGATCACCGAGCCGCCCGGCGAGATGTACGGGAAGCTCATGTCCATCTCCGATACCGTCATGCTGGGCTACTACCCGCTCGTCAGCGGCCTCGGGCCCGGTGAGGTGGAGGCGGTGACGGCCCGCGTCCAGGACGGCACGCTCCACCCGATGGACGCGAAGAAGCAGCTGGCCCAGCTCATCGTGGCCCGCTTCCACGGCGCGGCGGCCGCCCGGGCCGCCGAGGAGGCCTTCAGCCGGCAGTTCCAGAGCCGGGAGGTCCCGAGCGATGTGCGGGAGTACCCGCTCCAAGTGGGGGTCCAGGTTCGAGCCTGGGAGGTCGTCGCGACGACCCATCTCGCCTCCTCGGGGAGCGAGGCGCGCCGGCTGATCCAGCAGGGGGGGATCCGAATCGAGGGAGAGCGGGTCGAGGACCCCTATCAAACCGTTGAGATCCGGGCCGGCCAGACCCTGCTCATCCAGCGCGGCCGCCGGGATTTTGCGCGGCTCCGGGGGGTCCAGGCCCCCGAGGCGCCGGAGTCCGGGAAAACCCCTTGACACGGGTCGGCTTAGCTCTTAACATCCTCCTTTGCCTAGGCCCACTGTGACCTGGGCGTCGAGGTTGAGACACCCGCCCGGCTGATCATCGAATCAGCGGTCGTTGTTTTGACCTGCTGTCTCTGCTCTTTGAAAGCCGAATATGCTACTGGCTCACCGATATGGTGTGCATGCCCTTTGCCCTGTCCGAGGCCGCAAGGCCGAGGGCGGGGTTTCAAGATGCTCGAATCAAACTGGAGAGTTTGATCCTGGCTCAGAGCGAACGCTGGCGGCGTGCTTAACACATGCAAGTCGAGCGAACCGTTTGGGGAAACTCGGACGGTTAGCGGCGGACGGGTGAGTAACACGTGGGTAACCCACCTGGGGGACCGGGATAACGGCTCGAAAGGGCCGCTAATACCGGATACGTTCCCTGGGGCACAAGCCTCGGGGAGGAAAGGCCGCGCAAGCAGCCACTCCCAGACGGGCCCGCGGCCCATTAGCTAGTTGGCGGGGTAACGGCCCACCAAGGCGATGATGGGTAGCCGGTCTGAGAGGATGACCGGCCACACGGGGACTGAGACACGGCCCCGACTCCTACGGGAGGCAGCAGTGGGGAATCTTCCGCAATGGGCGAAAGCCTGACGGAGCGACGCCGCGTGGGGGACGAAGGCCTTCGGGTCGTAAACCCCTGTCAGAGGGAAAGATGGGTACCGGGGTCGTCGAGGCGCGGATGGCGGATTGTCTTCGGGCGAGGAGTAGCCCGCTACTTCGTCGTCTTCCTAGAGCGTGAACTGCACGCCGGCGTGACCGCCAGGAGTGCCGAACTTGCGGAGGGGACGCGGCCTCGGTGCAGCGAAAGGACGGTGATGCTCGCGAACGGTTCCAGATCATGGCCGTCCGATCCTGGTAGTACGCGTTCCTGAGCGCTGAGTAGTAATCGAACGGAAGATGCTTCGAGCGCCTGGAGCGCATCGAGGGCGCCTTCGCGGGCGACGAAGCCGTGACTCCCGCTGTAGATGATCTCGACCCCGGGACCGAGGAAGTAGGTGGTCGGTCGAGAGAGGGCGTCGATGAACAAGCCGAAGAAGTCGCGAGTCGTGATCGGCCCGAGCGCGGGCGACATGATGAAGGGACCGCTCTTCACGCCGGACCAGCGCCAGGGTCTGGCCGAAGTCCGAGTCATGGCGCAGGAAGCGAGTTTGGTGGCCGGATCCAGAAGAGCCGGCGATGCCGATCGTCGTGTTGATCGCGAAGCGGGCGGCCGTGACGCGGCATCGCTCCATTCGCGCTGCAGCAGATCGTTCACCAGGATCGAGGGACAGTTGAGGTTCGCGGACACCCGGCGCACGGCGCCGCGTCCTCGTTCGGATCGATGAACCCGTAGTGCGTATGATCGGGGGGAGTTGCCAGCGATCGAGATGCTGATTGAACCGTA
This sequence comes from uncultured Candidatus Rokubacteria bacterium, assembly GCA_963812945.1. Lineage (GTDB taxonomy): Bacteria > Methylomirabilota > Methylomirabilia > Rokubacteriales > DASRDR01 > DASRDR01. The sequence continues at coordinate 777,796 of CAWEXD010000010.1, forward strand.
GGTTTGCCGGGTGATGCCTTCGAAGGGGCCGGGAACCCCAGGGGTTCGCCGGCAGCCTCGTCGTCGAGCTCCCACGCAGGTGGGTCGGCATTCGCCTGGGCGTGGCGCCGGAGTCTTCCGCCCGTGTTTCAGGCTGGGATGCTCGCTGCCGAGAGTGCGACGACAGGGCGAGACGACGTCCGCCGCAGGAGCCGTTTCAATGGCATCCCAGGAACAGGGCCGGGCCGAACCGTCGTTCTGGAAGCCGGCCGGACGCACACCGCCGCTGTAGTCGAAGGCCTACCAGACTCCCCGACGAATCCAGGGGTCGGGGGGGGGGCTCCCGTCCGATGCCGTTCCCGAGGGTGCGCGGCGGGAACGGTACGAGCGCGGCGGCCGCCCCCCGCCCGCAGATCTTCCGATGGCGCTTGCCCGGCCGCGAAATCGCTCACTCGGTGCCGCGCTCACGTCGCTGCTCGTAGATCACGGAGCCCAGGATGCTCGCCGCCGAGATTCCGATGGAGTCGATGGCGATGTCGGAGGCGACGGATGCCGGTCGGTTCCGAGGCTCTGATGAAATTCATCGGACACTCGTCAGCCGACCGCCAGCAGCACCACCATCCACAGCACACAAGCCACAGATGCGTGCGTTTCGAGCGGCCGGATCACCAGGAGTATGACCGCCGCGCATCCTCGATGATGTGGGCGAGTTTCCGACAGCGACCACATGGCGACGGCCGGAAGTAGCAGAGGAGAGAGGAGAGATCGAAATGGCCCGGCCGGGCTCGGGACGGCGATCCAGCTCCCGATCTGGCGCCGCGCCGAATCACCGGCGCCTGCGAGGTGACTGGCTCCGAGCAGTTTCACTCAACGCGACGGAGGTCAGCGTGATCCCGCGTCTGCGCTAGGACAAGCCAGCACGACACCGGCGCGGTGTGTGCGAGCGGATCATCGTTCGGCATCACGGCGGTTGCGGACCTACCTCCGCACGGTTAGGACTCGACCGCGAGTTGATTGCCCGCGCCTGGGGACACACGCATCCCGCGGTCGCAAGGCGGTCGCGAGCTACGACGAGGACGCCCTGCACGATGGCCGTCGATGCCGCGCTGGCCTGTCGTCGGTGACGGCGCGGTTTCGACGGCCTCTCTTTGCCAGCACGAGCGCTCCCTACCACGAGAAGCAGGATCGCCAGCGTGGTCGCGACGGCGATCGACCTGCCGCGCTACGTCGGGCGTGGCCGACTTCGGCGGCTCGCCCCGGGCCGGGCTGGCGGCGCTGCGTGCGGCGTGCGAGCGGTGCGCGGCGGGGAGCCTGGCGCGGCCGCTCGTCGTCGCCGCCGACGCGCGCCCGGCGCCCGGCTCGGAGCAGAGCCGCTCGGCGACGGCGCGGCGTGCGTCGCGGTCGGGGCCGCGGCGTGATCGCCGAGGTCGTCGGGGCCGCCTCGGTGAGCGAGGAGTTCACGTACGCGTGGCGGACCGACACGCAACGCTACGTGCAGGTCGAGGGTCGCGCTTCGGGAACCAGTACGGCGTCGCGCGCGACCTGCCCGAGGCGGTGGGCGCGGCGCTCCGCAAGGCCGAGCTGCCGCCGTCGCGCGTGGCAACCTTCTGCCTGGCGCCCGGCGCCCGACGCGCGCGGCGGCGGCGGCCAAGCGGATCGGCTGCGACCCGAAGACGCAGCTCGCAGCGTGATCATCGGCGTGCTCGGCGCGCCGGACCCGTTCGTGCTGCTCGGTCGCGCGCTCGATACCGCCGCGCCCGGCGACTTCCTCGTCGTCGCCGCCTACGGCGAAGGGGCCGATGCGCTCTCTTCCGCGCGACGGACGCGTTGCCGGCTACGACCGCCCCGATCTGCTCGCCCGGCTCGACGGCGGAACGGCGGTGCCGTCGTACGAGCGCTGGCTGCGTGCGCGCGGCGTGCTGCCGTCCAGATCGGTGGGCGAGGCCGTGCCGACTTACATCGAGTGGAAGGAGCTCAAGCAGGACGTCCGCCTCTACGGCAGCCGTTGCGAGGCGTGCGGGCTGGTGCAGTACCCGAGGCGCTCGTCTGCATCGGTGTACGGCGCGCGGCCGGATGGCGGATCAGCGCCTCGGGCACCGTGGCAGCGTGTTCACCTTCACCATCGACAACCTTCGCGCCAGGTGGCGAGCACCCGATGCCGATGGTGGTGGTCGATCTCGACGGCGGCGGGCGACTGTATCTGCAGGGCACGGACGCGCCGAGGGCGTGAAGATCGACGCACGTCGGCTCACCTTCCGCCGGCTCCACGAGGCGGGAGGCAACCGCAACTACTTCTGGAAGGCCAGGCCGGCAGGGGAGCGCGATTCGTCCGAGCCGCGCCGGCGAGACAGAGATGAAGGACAAGGTCGCCGTCATCGGCGTGGGGTGCACGAAGTTCGGCGAGCGCTACGACCGGGGCTACGAGGATCTGATCTGCGACGCGGCCTTCGCCGCCTACGACGACGCCGGCATCGATCCGGCAGAGATCGAGGCGGCTACCTGGGCACGTACCTTCCCGGGCCCGGCGGCGGGAAGTCGGCGACCTCGCTGGCCGACGCGCTCCGGCTGTACGGCCGGCCGATCACGCGGGTCGAGAACTACTGCGCGACCGGCACCGACGCCTTCCGCAACGCCTGCATCACCGTCGCCGCCGGCGTCCACGACGTGGTCCTCGTAGTCGGGGCGGAGAAGCTGAAGGATCGTGGCGGTCGCGGCATTCCTCGGATCGGCCATCCGTTGCTGGGCACGGCAACACGGCGCCCGGATTGTTCGCGCTCGCCGCCAATCGCTACATGCACACCTTTGGCGTCGGACGGGAGACCCTGGCGAGGGTAGCGGTGAAGAATCACGACAACGGCGCCCGAATACGAGAGGCCCATCTCCGCAGGGAGGTGACGGTGGAACAGGTTCTCAAAGCGCCCATCATCGCCTGGCCGTTCGGGCTGTTCGACTGCTGCCCGACCACCGACGGCGCCGCCGCTGCCATCGTGTGCCGTGCCGACCTCGCGCACGCTTCCGGACAACCCCATTCTGGTGAAGGGAGTCGGCCTCGCGGTAAGACCGGTCGGCCGTACTTCGATCCGACGTTCGACTATTTGGGCTTTCGCTCGACGCAGAAGGCGTCGCGCAGGCCTACCGCATGGCCGGCGTTACCGCGCGGGACATCGACTTCGCCGAGGTGCACGACTGCTTCACCTGGACCGAGATCTCCAACACGGAGGATCTCGGATTCTGCGAGAAGGGCGCAGGGCGGCAAGCTCGGCCACGAGGGCCGCACCGCGCTCGACGGGCGACATCCCGATCAATCCCAGCGGCGGCCTCAAGTCGTTCGGGCACCCGATCGGCGCCAGCGGCGTGCGCATGATCTACGAGTGCGTCCAGCAGCTGCGCGGCGAAGCCGGCGAGCGGCAGGTGAAGAATGCCCAGCTCGGCCTCGCACACAATGTCGGCGGCCCGGGCGCGGTGTCGTGCGTGGTGGTGCTGGGGCGACCATGAGCGACGGGCGGAGCCGGGGCACGCGCCAGCGCGTGCCTGCGTGGCGGTGGCTCGCGGCGTACGTCGTGGCCGTGATGGTGAGCACCCCGTTCACGGCCGGTCTCGCCGCATCGCTCGGATCCGGTCCCGCGGGCCGCGCCGTGCTCGTGGCGGCGCCCGTGGCCAGCGCCGTCGGTGTGCTGGCGGCATTCGTCGTGGCGGTTTGAGCTGGGCCGCGCTCCGGGCTACGGTACCGGCCTGGGGGATCATCGCCGGGCTCTATCTGGTCGTCTGGTGGCTGGTCTGCCAGCGGCCGTCGAGGGAATCCATCTGGCACAGTACGCGGTGATGGGCTGCCTGGCCGTCCAGGCGCTCGGCGAGACGCTGCCGCGTCGATGGGCGTATGCCGCCGCAGGCGGATTCGTCGTTGCCAGCAGCTGGGCGAGCGAGCTCTTCCAGTCCGTGCTTCCCGATCGAGTCTACGATCTACGCGATGTGGCGCTGGATGGAATCGGCGGCCTGCTCGGCCTGGCGCTGGTGTGGCAATCCGAGCGATCGGTGCTCTCGAGTGCGAGCCGTTGACGGTATGGTGGCCGCGGAGCGGCTGGGGGGATGTCCATGAAACGCGTGGCGATTCTTGGATCGACTGGATACGGTCGGGGTCACGACCCTCGACGTCATCGGGCGCTCGCACGAGCGATTCCAGGCCGTGGCGCTGGCGGCCGGACGGAACGTCCGTCGGTTGCGCGAGCAGATGGAGCGGTTCCAACCGCGCGTCGTGTCGGTGCTCACTCCGGAGGACGCGCGGGAGATCCGCGACGCCAGCCGCTGCAGGAGGAGGTTCTCGCCGGCGAGGAGGGCCTTCGCGCCGTGGCGACCTGTTCCGACGCCGACATCGTGGTGTCAGCGCTGGTCGGGGCGGTCGGCCTGCTGCCGACGCTGGAGGCGATTCGAGCCGGCAAGACCATCGCGCTCGCGAACAAGGAGAGCATGGTGGTGGCAGGCTCGCTCCTGCAGGCCGCTGCGGCACGATCCGGCGCCCGCATCCTGCCGGTGGACAGCGAGCACAGCGCGCTCCACCAGTGCTTGCGCGCTGGCAAGGTGTCCGAGTGTCCGCAGACTCGTCCTCACCGCTTCCGGCGGCCCTTTCCGGTACCTGGACGCGCGCCGCGATGGCACAGGCGCGCGCCGCCGACGCGCTGAAACATCCGACCTGGTCGATGGGCACCAAGATCAGCATCGATTCGGCGACGCTCATGAACAAGGGTCTCGAGATCCTGGAAGCGCAGGCGCTCTTCGGCATCGATTTCGATCGCATCGACGTGCTCGTGCATCCGCAATCGATCGTCCACTCGCTCGTCGAGTTCGTGGACGGCTCGGTGATCGCGCAGCTAGCCGTACCGGACATGGCGATCCCGGTCGCTTACGCGCTGACGTACCCGGAACGCATGCCGCTGCCGCATTTGCCGCGACTCGATCTGACCGCAGGGCAGGGGCTGACCTTCTTCACGCCCGAGGAGGAGAAGTTTCCGTGCCTCGGCCTCGCCTACCGCGCGTTGTTGCGCGGCGGGGATGCGCCGGCGGTGCTCAACGCCGCCAATGAGGTCGCCGTGGAGCGCTTCCTGGGCGGCGATCTGCGCTTCACCGACATTCCCCGTCTGATCGAGGACGTCCTCGAGTCCCACACGGTGACTGCCGGCGACACCCTCGAAGGGTTGTTGGCCGCCGATCGCTGGGCGCGCGAAGCGGCGCGCGGGCAGGTGCGGCAGCTGCGCGCGGCGGGGTAGTGCGGGGTGGTAAGCCCGTCGGCCGCCAAGCGGAGCGACGGCCGCGAGGACGACGTGAGCGGCGAGGGTACCGCGGCGGTGGCTGCCGCCACGGTCATCCTGGTGCGTGACGGCGCCGGGGTGCGACGCTGATGCTGCGGCGCAGCGCTTCCGGCTGGCCTTCGCCGGCGGCATGTGGGTGTTTCCCGGGGGGCGGGTGGACGACGGCGACCGCGACGGTCTGGCGGGTGACGACGAGCTCGGCGCCGCGCGGCGGGCGGCGACGCGCGAGGCGCAGGAGGAAGCGGGCCTCGTCGTTGCGCCGCACACGCTCATCCCCTTCTCCCACTGGATGCCGCCGGCGATCACCCCCAAGCGGTTCAGCACCTGGTTCTTCATCGGCGAGGCGCCGGCAGGCGAGGTAGCCGTGGACCAGGGCGAGATCCGCGACCACGTTCGGCTTCGGCCCGTCGAGGCGCTGCGGCGGCGGGACGCGGGTGAGCTGCAACTGACGCCGCCCACCTGGGTGACACTCCACGAGCTCACGTGCTGGTCCGGGGTCGGCGATGTGCTCGCGGCTGCCGCCGCGCGGCGACCCGAACACTTCGTTACCCGTGCGGCCCTGACTCCCGGAGGACCGGTCGCGCTCTGGCACGGAGACGCGGGATACGCCGACGGCGACGCGACGCGACCCGGCCCCCGGCATCGCCTGTGGATGCTGGAGACGGGCTGGCGCTACGAGCGCAGCACGTAGCCGCGGTGCTCTCCCACGCTAGGGGCGCAGGCGCTCGAGCATGCGCGGGAACGGGATGGTCTCGCGCACGTGGTGCAGGCCGCAGAGCCACGCGACGGTGCGCTCGATGCCCATGCCGAAGCCGGCGTGCGGCACCGAGCCGTAGCGGCGCAGGTCGAGGTACCAGTCGAACGCCTCGCGCGGCAGCCCGTGCTCGGCGATCTGCGCTCGAGCAGCCGCCGAGGTCGTCCTCGCGCTGGCCGCCGCCGATGATCTCGCCGTAGCCCTCGGGCGCGAGCACGTCGACGCAGAGCGCGAGCCGCGGGTCGGCGGGATCGGCCTTCATGTAGAAGGCCTTCACCGCGGCCGGGTAGCGGTGGACCATGACCGGACGGTCGAACTCGCTGCGACAGCGCGGTCTCCTCGTCGCCGCCGAAGTCGTCGCCCCACGCGATGTCGCTCGCCGGCCGCGCGCAGCCGCTCGATCGCCTCGCCGTAGGTGATGCGCGGGAACGGCTTCTGCGATGCGCTCGAGCGCGCGCGACGTCGCGCTCGAGCTCGGCCAGCTCCGGCCGGCGCCGCTCGACGCACGCGCGCCGACGACGTGGACGAGGAAGTCCTCGGCCAGGTCCATGTCGTCGTCGAGGTCGGCGAAGGCCATCTCCGGCTCGACCATCCAGAACTCGGTCAGGTGGCGGCGCGTCTTCGACTTCTCGGCGCGGAAGGTGGGCCCGAAGCACGTAGACCTTGCCGAACGCCATGCGCGCCCGCCTCGCCGTAGAGCTGCCCGCTCTGCGTCAGGTAGGCCGTCTCGCCGAAGTAGTCGACCGGGAAGAGCGTGGTCGTGCCCTCGCACGCCGCGGGCGTGAGGATGGGCGCGTCGAAGCCGACGAAGCCGTGCTCGTCGAGGTACTCGCGGCAGGCGCGGATCATCTCGGCGCGGACGCGCAGGATCGCGTGCTGGCGCGGCTCGAGCGCAGCCAGAGGTGGCGGTGCTCGAGCAGGAAGGCGGTGCCGTGCTCCTTCGGCGTGATCGGATACTCGGCGGCCGGCACCTGGACGACGCGCGAGGTCGGTCACGCCCGAGCTCGAAGCCGATCGGCGAGCGCGCGTCGGCGCGCACCGTGCCCGTCACCTCGAGCGCGGTCTCCTGCGGCAGGTGGTCGGCGCTCGCGAAGACGTCCTCGGGCACGTCGCTCTTGCCCATGACGCACTGGATGGTGCCGGTGCCGTCGCGCACCTGGAGGAAGTGGAGCTTGCCGCTCGAGCGTCGCGCCGCGAGCCAGCCGCGCAGCGTGACCGTCTCGCCCTCGTGCGCGCCGATCTGCTCCACCGTACCACCGGCATGGCGAGCGCATAGCAGATCGGCGGGGGCCCGTGACAGTCGCGGCGGCGCGCTGGTACAGTCCGCCGCCCCACGGAGGATCCACGCATGCTCGGCTTCACCCTGAACGAGGAGCAGGAGGCGTTCCGCGCCGCCGTGCGCGGCTTCGCCGAGAAGGCGCTCGCCCCCCGCGTCGAGGAGCTCGAGGCGACGGAGACGTTCCCGCTCGATCTGTTCCGGGAGCTCGGCCGGCTCGGCTACCTCGGCGTCGGCTATCCGGAGGAGTACGGCGGCAGCGGCGGCGACATGGTGATGCGCTGCCTCCTCATCGAGGAGATCGCGCGCGTCAACTGCGGCTTCGCGGCCGCGCTGCTCGCCCACGTCGGGCCTCGGCTGCATCCCGTTCCTGCAAGTTCGGCACCGAGGCGCAGAAGCGGGAGTACCTGGTGCCGGCGCTGCGCGGCGAGAAGCTCGGCTGCTGCGGACTCTCGGAGCCCAACTCGGGCTCCGACGCGGCGTCGATCCGCACCACCGCCGAGCGCCAGCGGCGACGAGTACGTCATCAACGGCTCCAAGATGTTCATCACCAACGGCAACATCGCCGACTACTGCCTGGTCGCCGCGTACACCGACCGCTCGAAGCGCGGCACCGGCATCAGCATGTTCGTCGTCGACACGAAGACGCCCGGCTTCCATCGTGTCGCGGAAGCTCAGGAAGACCGGCCACCACACCTCCGAGACGGCGGCGCTCACGTTCGAGGACATGCGCGTGCCGGCGTCGGCGCTGCTCGGCGGCATCGAGGGCGGCTTCAAGCAGGTGACGGGCACGCTCGAGGGCGGACGCATCACGCACGCGGCGCGCTCGGTCGGCGTCAGCCAGGCGGCGCTCGAGGCGGCGCTCGGCTACGCCAGGGAGCGCGAGCAGTTCGGGCAGAAGATCGCCAAGTTCCAGGCCATCAAGTTCAAGCTCGCGCGCATGGCGATGGAGGTGGAGACGGCGCGCACCGATGATGTGGCGCGCGGCGTGGCTCTTCGACCAGGGGCCGTGCATGCGCGAGGCGGCGATGGCGAAGCTCTTCGCGTCCGAGGTCGCGCAGCGCGTCACCTGGGAGGCGATGCAGATCCACGGCGGCTACGGCTACATCACGGAGTTCCCGGTCGAGCGCTTCTGGCGCGATGCGCGCCTGATGACGATCACCGAGGGCACGACCGAGATCCAGCTCACCATCATCGCGCGGGAGCTCGGGCTGCCGTGAGGCGCGCGGATGTGCGTGACGGACGAGCATGACAAGCGTGCGTTGTAGTTGAACAGTTCGCCTGATACTGTCTGAGTCACGGGCAAAGCGGGCGCTCGCGCCCCGAGCGGCGGAAGGGGTCCGAGGGAGGAGCGACATGCGCGTCAGACATGCATGTGCGGCGGGGATGCTCGTGGTCGCTTGGCTCATCAGCTGCGCGCCTCGGCAGGCGAAGGTCGAGGACGTCGAGCCCACCGCCCGGTTGGGTAAGGCCGTCACCGCCGAGGATGTGATCCGCGAGAACGATCTCGAGCGCCTCTGGAGCCTCGAGGAATACGCGGCCGAGCAGCACCAGCTGGACAAGGAGATCGCCCTCCTGGATGGGGACGATGCCGGTGATGCGGACTACGCTTCCGACGGCGACGCCGAGGAGCGCCCCGGCGGGAAGATGGAGGATTTCGGGCGCGCTACCTGGTCCGTCTTGGTTGTCGCCTTCACCTTGGGAATGGCGGCGCTACCGTTCCTCGTGTGAGCGGTGGGTCACCACCATTGCGCGCGCGTGCCGCAGCCGTGTCCTGTTACCCGGGCCACGCGCTGGGAGCGGCGAGAGAGTAGCGCCACGTGGCAGCGGTAGGCATCGGCCCGCCGGGCAGTCGCTTCGCCGCCATCACCGTCGCGGTTGCGCTTGCTGCCAGCCTGCTCGTTCGCAGTAGCCCGATTCCAGGCATCAGCGCGGCGCTGGTTGGGCTCGCGCTGATCATTGGCCTGGCGGGCTGGGCATTTCAGGCCTCGGGCGACCCGCGCATGCGTTTTCGGCGCGACCTGTTCTTCGGCATCGGTGTCGGCATCCCTCTCGGGGTTGGCCTCACGTTACTGTTGCGCTAGCGCCGGAACCTCGCCGCTCGAGAATCCGACAGCGCGCTCCCTGGCCGGCGCGGGTTAGGTCGTGACCCGCGCCACCTGGCGCCGGTACGCTTCCTGAAGGCGGCGGGTGATCGGTCCCGGCGCTCCCGTGCCGATCTTTCTGCCGTCCACTTGCACCACTGGGAGAATCTTCCACGACCGAGGATGTGAGGAACATCTCCTGCGCGCCTCGAAGGGCGGCACGGCGAATCGGTCTCTCCTCCACGCGGAGACCAAGACGCCGGGCGAGGGTCGCGACGAGGTCACGCGTGATCCCGCGCAGAATCCCCTCGCCCGGGGTACGCAGTCGATCGTCCTGCCAGACGAAGAAGTTCGCCGTGGTTGCCTCGGTGACATTGCCGTCGTCGGTCACGTACAGGCCATCGTACGCCTTGCGGCGCCGCGCCTCGCGCTTGGCGAGCACGGCCGGCAGATAGCCGAGGGTCTTGAGCTCGACGAAGGGGCCCGATCCGCGGGCGAACGGGAGCAGACAGACGTTGACCCCGCTCATCTGTGCGGCGGACAGCGCCGGGTCGAGCCCGCGCGCTTGCACCAGCACCGTCGGTCGTCGATCAGCCGGCGGCTCGAGACCGACGGCCGTCCCTCGCGTGACGGTGAGACGGACCGCCGCATCGCCGATTCCGTTGACGGCCAGGACCCGGCCGATGGCCCGGGCCCAGTACGACGTGGTGCCGGGGACGGGGATGGCCAGGATGCGGGCACCGGCCCGCAGGCGGGCGACGTGCCGCGCCAGGAGGAACGGCTGGCCGCCGTACACGCGCACGGTTTCGAACAGCCCGTCGCCGTAGAGAAACCCGCGCTCGGTGATCGGGAGGAGCGTGCCGCCGGCATCGACGATGCGACCGTTCAGCCACACGGACTCCTTTGCCGCGCGGCGCCGGCGCTGCCGCCCGGATCGTCCTCGGTGCCCTGCCATGCGCGTGCTCAGGCCGCCCGGCCGCTGCGCGCCCCGAGGGCCTCGAGGATGGCCTCGGCCTTGAGCAGCGTCTCGGCGTGCTCGGCGTCCGCGTCGGAATCGGCGACGATGCCGCCACCCGCGCCGAAATATGCGCGCCCGTGCATCGTCACCGCGGTACGGATCGGGAGATTCAAGTGAAGGTCGCCCGTGCCGTCGATGATGCCGAGGGCGCCGGTGTACACGCCGCGCGCGTTGGGCTCGAGGTCGTCGATGATCTCCATGGCCCGGATCTTGGGCGCTCCGGTGACCGACCCGCCCGGGAACGTCGCGCGCAGGATCTCCACGGCGTTCACGCCCGCACGCAGCTCGCCCACGACGGTGGAAACGAGATGGTGGAGGGACGGATAGCTCTCAACCATGGCGAGCGATCGGACGCGCACCGAGCCGGGTACGCAGAGCCGCCCAGATCGTTACGCTCCAGATCCACGATCATCACGTGCTCGGCTCGCTCCTTGGGGTTCGTCTCGACCTCGCGCCGGAGGCGCAGATCCTCCTCGCCGCTGCGGCCGCGCCGCCGCGTGCCCTTGATGGGTTGCGTGGCGACGTTCCGCCCACGGCGCTCGAGGAACAGCTCCGGCGAGTTCGAGACGATCTGGAAGGCGCCCGCATCGAAGTAGGCGCCCCGGGGCATGGGATGCGTTCGCGCGAGGCGCGCGAAGAGCTCCAGGGGAGTTGTGTGCAGGGGCATGGCGAAGCGCTGACTCAGGTTCACCTGATAGACGTCGCCGGCGGCGATGTGATCGTGGATGCGTTGGATGGCGTGCCGGTACGCGTCCACGGTCATGTTGCTGCGCAGCATCTGCGCGATGCCGGCAGTCTCCTCCGCGGCGCCGGGCACGGCAAGCTGTGCTCGCGTGCACAGCTCGGTGCGCCAGCGCTCGGCATCGGCTCGCGTCGTGGCGACGACGTGATAGCGCCGCGCGTCGGCGTCGCAGATGACCAGCGGATCGTAGAGCGCGAACTGCAGGCGAGGAAGACGCAGATCGTCCACGGCGCGCGACGGCTTGGGCTCGAGGAGCGTGCCGAACTCGTAGGCGAGGTAGCCGATCGCCGCGGCGCGAAACGGGAATGGGAATGCATGCGCAGATTCGGCGCGCGGAAGCGCGGCGAGGAAGCGCTCGAACGCCACGAGCGGCTCCGCAGCCATCGGCTCGCTCCAGGGGAACCCGGTCGACACGCGGCCGTCGGCGTCGATTCTCAGCGCGTGCCGAGGATTGCATCCGATGATCGTGAGCCGGCGTCCGTCCACTCCGGTCACGCCGTCCACATATGCGAGCCCCTGCTCGCCGCGGAGCCGTCCGAGGAGCTCGAGCGGCGAGATGGGTAAAGTGATCTCTTCGATGATCATGCTCGCGAGCTTTGTGCCGTCGCTGCGGAGCCGCGCGACGACCGCTTGCACTACCGGAACGCCATAGGCAGCGCCGTTCTCAGCGTCAACCCCTTGCGCCTGGCAGGAGCACAGACTAGCCTGTCAATCGTGATCCCACCATCCTGATTCGCGTGCGGAGAACAGTGTGAACGCG
>CAWEXD010000011.1:0-7920 GCA_963812945.1 uncultured Candidatus Rokubacteria bacterium
CTGCCGGGGCCGGCGAGCTCGATCGTCGGTCAGAATCTGACCTCGCAACCGCGCGAGCGGTGGTGCCGGGTGGGGGAATCGAACCCCCACGGGCTTGCGCCCACCAGATTTTGAGTCGCTCGTTTGAGGGGGGACCACGGGTCTCCATCGGTCATGATCGTCGCAATCATCGAGACTTCGGGGCTCTCGGCGATGGGCGTCGAGCCCGATGGTCCCTCTCCCCGCTCGATGGTTCTGGCACAGAAGTGACACAGGCGGGCCGCTGCTCACCTACGTCTCCCCGAGTCCGTCCCGGCCCGCTCTGGCCCTTGCCGGACCGGTCTGCCGCCCGCTAGAGTCCGGCCACCCTGGGAATGAGCCCGCTGGGCTGACGGCGGGGCCGGGGATCGAATCCTGGCGGCTGGACGAGCGGAATCGGCGAATCACGTTGAATGACAATCCGGCGACCTGAACCGAAAGGTGGGGACGGTTCACGTGTCAAACATTTGTCGTCGAATGCCAAGACAGCGTTGCCTGCGACGCACTAGTGTTACACGTCTCGGGCAGCACAAGTTGAAGGTGGGTCGAAGATAAGTGCTGCTCGTGGCACGGGGGCGCCTGCGGTTGCTACGGTGTCCGAGTCTACTGCTGTGATGGGCGACTAAGTCCCTCGTGCACCTGCCAACGCCCAAGCCCTAAGGGTGACCGCGTCTAGCAGGCTGTCTGAAGGAGCCGTTCGACGCTTCGCAAAGCAGATTGACGCGTCAACCGGCTGGGGGGTGCCCCCGGGGCCCCGCCCCAAGGAGGCTTGCCTTCCCTCGAATCAACGGGTGTAAGGGGTAACGACACACAGTGCAGTCGAAAAAGGAGAAGCCCATGGTCACCAAAACAGGACTGACCGTTCTCGCTTTCGCAGCGGTTCTTGTTGCGATCCCGATCGGGAGTGCGCTGGCGGCTCCGGGGGGTCAAGTGCAAGGTGGTGCGGAAGTGCAAGGTGTTTGGACTTGCACAGTTGTCAGAGCCGGCACCATAGAACGACCCATCATCTTCACTTTCGGCGCTGACGGAATCTTTAACTATTCCTCCGGCACAACGATCAACAGCATTGCTCAGGGCCCGGTGCAGAATTCCGGGTTCCACAGCCGAGGGGGCGGCGTCGGGCAGTGGACAAAGATCAGCAAGAACGTCGTCAATTACAAGTCCGTAGAGCTCTTGTATGACGCCAACGGCAATGTGGCGGGCAGCTTCGCTGTCAACTCGACCCAACTTCTCACGCCGGCTGGTCAGCTCTGCAGCGGAAGACCGGAATGCCCCGATCAAAACACCGAGATCAGCCTGGTGAAGTACGTATTCGATCAAAATAATGTCGATGCCGACATCGCCGCGGTAAACTTTCTCTTGCCCGCAGGAACCCTGGCGAATTCTCTGTGCAACCGCCTGAGTAGCGGTGATGGTTTCCCGGCTCTCCCGATCCCCACGCCCTGATCCAGAGGGCACGCAGCTACCTGCCCCGTGTCGCAAGGGCGAGCCCGCGCTTCCCCGAGGGTAGTCGACACGATGGCCGTCCGGAGGATCTCTGGACGGTCGCCCACGCACGGCTCGAGTAGGCCCGCGCCACGTTCGCCGCGCGGGCGGCGGTCAACCCCTTGGGGCGTCCTTCCCGCCTCGAACTCGACAGTCCGTTTCTGAGGGCATCGCACGAGGGGACGGGATGGATGAACTCCTCAAGGCCCTCCGCGAGGAGGGGACGCCGCGAGCCGCTGACGGTCGAGCTCGCTGGCCTCGTGAGAGCGCCGGCAACGGGCGAGGTACAAGATCCGGACCATCTTCGACCGCTCAGCATCACGAGCGAGAAGGATGTGCGGGAGTCGGTGCCGAGGACAGAAGCTTCTCTGGGTACGTTGCCCGTCGCGACTACCGTGGCGGCTCTTCGCTCGACCGAGCGGTCTTCCTAGGAACCTACCGCCTGGGCAGTCCGTCCACTTGGCCAGCGTCGGATGAACCGTCCCCCGTGGCAGGCACTTCGCCCAGAGCATCGCCCCCCGTGGCTTGAATGACGTCCCCCTTCGTGGTGGATGAGCCCGCCTAAGCCTCCAGAAGAAACTGGTGCCGGGAGGGGGAATCGAACCCCCACGGGCTTGCGCCCACCAGATTTTGAGTCTGGCGCGTCTGCCTAGTTCCGCCATCCCGGCAGCCTCCCGAGTCTAGGGTGCGGTCCTGGGGGGGGTCAAGGCGAGGGCGCCCCGTGAGCTGAGGCCCAGCGGAACGCGTGAATCCACGCGATTCTGCGGGGCCCGCGCCTTGACAAGGCGGTGACGCGCACGGTACCGTCCAGTTCCTACGGGGCTGTAGCTCAGCTGGGAGAGCACGAGGCTGGCAGTCTCGGGGTCAGGGGTTCGATCCCCCTCAGCTCCACCATTTGAATCCGCGGGGTTAGGCGCAGGCCCGGCCCCGCGGATTCGCTGTTTCGGGGCCCGGATTCCGGCAGGCTTGCCACTCACCGGGCCGACGCGGGTCGCGTGGCACGCGGGTTGCTCACTCCAAGCGCATGCACGGGATCGCTCTGTTCGCCGGGCTCCTGCTGAGCCTCCTGACGGCCGCGCCGGCCGCGGCGCTGGACGGCGTGCCGGAGCCCGCGCCGGCGGGCGAGTCGTCCGCCCCGGAGCCCGCCGATCTCCGCGAAGAACTCGACCAATTGCGCGAGCGGCTGAACCGTCTCGAGACGGTCCACGCGAGCCTGCCCCGGTCGCTCCACGCCTTTCCGCTGCCGGCGCGCCTCGAGTTCGCCGGGGAGGCCGTGCCGCTCGGGCGGTGGGACGTGGCGGAGCGCCTCGAGCGGGAGTTTCTCTTGTCCCTGGGGAATCCCGCCCAGGTGGTCCTCTGGCTCAAGCGGAGCGCGCGTTACTTCCCGTACATCGAGCGCGAGCTCGCGCGGGCGGGGCTGCCCGACGACCTCAAGTACGTGGCCGTCATCGAGAGCGCGCTCCTGCCGGGCGCCTACTCGCACGCGAGCGCGCTCGGCATCTGGCAGTTCATCGCGTCGACGGCCCGGCGCTACGGGCTCTCGGTCACCTCGGGCTGGGACGAGCGGCGCAACCCCGAGCGCTCCACCGCCGCCGCGCTCGCCTTCCTTCGCGAGCTCCGACAGCGGTTCGCCGAGTGGCCGCTCGCGCTCGCCGCCTACAACGCCGGCGAGACCCGCGTCGACCAGGCGATGCGTCACCAGGGCGTGACGAGCTACTACCAGCTCGCCCTGGCCGACGAGACGGAGCGCTACGTGTTCCGGGCGCTCGCGGCGAAGCTGATCCTCTCCGAGCCGGAGCGGTACGGCTTCGAGGTGCCGCACGAGCAGCGGTACCGGCCCCACGACGCCGACGTCATCGTGATCGACCTCCGGGACCGGACGGCCGTGGCCGAGCTCGCCCGGCAGGCCGGCTCGTTCTACCGGGAGCTGAAGGCGCTGAACCCCGAGATCGTGGACGACTGGCTCGGGAAGGGTCGCTACGCGATCCGCGTCCCGAAGGGCCACGGCCCGACGCTGCGCACCGGGCTCGGGGGCCCCGCCCGGACGGTGAACCCGCTGCGATAGCGTCCCGGGGGCAGTGAGCCTGTCCCCGCGCGGCTCCACGGTACAATGGCGCCGCGCGGGCGCGCCCATGCGAGTCCTGCTCTGGTCGGAGCTCTTCTGGCCCTACGTCGGGGGGGCGGAGGTTCTCGCCGCCGGGCTCATGCCGGCCTTGCGGGACCGCGGCCACGAGTTCCTCGTGGTCACGTCGCACGACTGCCTGGACCTGCCGGACGACGCGTCGTTCGAGGGCATTCCGGTCCGGCGGCTCCCGTTCCGCGCAGCCACGGCCGAGCGCGACGTCGCCCGGCTGCGCGCGCTCGGGGCCGAGGTCCTCGCCCTCAAGCGCGCCTTCGCCCCGGACTTGGTCCATGTGAACGGCATGGGGCCGAGCCTTCTGCTTCATCTCCTCACGCACGCGGCGCACCCGTCCCCCTGGGTCCTGACGCTCCAGACCGAGGTGCTGCCGGACCAGACCGGCCGCACGGACACGCTCCTCCACCGGGCGCTCTCGTCGGCGAGCTGGGTCGTGGCGTGCGCGGAGGCCGTCCTCGGGCAGGCGCGCGCGGTCGCCCCGGAGATCACCCCGCGCGCGTCGGTGATCCGCAACGCCGTCGACGTGCCCGCGGTGGCGCCCGGGCCGCTGCCGCTCGAGCCGCCGCGGCTGCTCTGTCTCGGGCGGCTCGTGCCGGCGAAGGGGCACGACGTGGCGCTGACGGCCTTCGCGACCCTCAGCCGCCGGTTCCCGGCGCTCCGGCTGATCGTGGCCGGCGACGGCGCGGCGCGGCCGGCCCTCGAGCGCCAGGCGCGGGCGCTCGGGATCGCGGACGCCGTCGACTTCCTGGGGTGGGTCGCTCCCGCCGAGGTCCCCGCGCTCCTCAATGCCGCCACCGTGGTCGTGCTACCGTCGCGGCGTGAGGGGCTCCCGCTCGCGGCCGTGCAGGCGGCCCTGATGGCGCGCCCCCTCGTGGCGACGCGCGTCGGCGGGCTCCCTGAGGTGGTGATCGACGGGGAGACCGGGCTCCTGGTCGCGCCGGACGATGCGCCCGGTCTCGCCGCGGCAGTCGCGCGGCTCCTCGAGCGCCCCGCGGACGCCGAGCGGCTCGGCTGGGCGGCGCGCGCGCGAGCCCGCGACGTGCTCGGCTGGAAGCGCTGCGTCGACGCATACGAGGCGGTCTACCGGGCGGTCGGGGGAGGGTCGTGATGCTGAGGCCGGACGATCGGCTCGTCCCGAACACGAGCGAGGTCGCGGGCGAGGTCATCGAGGGCGAGGCCATCATCATCGACCTCGCGAGCGGCGTGTACTATAGCATGACCGGCGCCGGCGGCGTCCTGTGGGCGCTCCTCGAGGAAGGCCGGAGCCTCGGGGACGCGGCCACGGCGATCGCGGCGCGCTACGACGTGCCGGTCGACCGGGTGCGCGCGGACGTCGAGCGCGTCGCCGCCGAGCTCCTCCAGCATGGCCTCGTGGTCCGAGGGGACGCCGCGCCGCCCCCGCGCCCCCCCGCCTCGCCGGGGCCCGGGCCCCAGCCTGCCTACGAGGCGCCGCAGCTCCACGTCTATCGCGACCTGAGCGCGCTGCTCGCCCTGGACCCGCCCGCGCCCGGTCTGAGGGACATCCCCTGGAAGGCGTCCGCGACCGATCCCGGGTGAGCCCGCCGACCGACCCGGGCCGCCGGCCGGCCGATCCCCGCGGTGAGCGTGGCGGCGACGCGCGCCTCGATCCCGCCGGCGCGCTCGAGGCGCTGCGGGTGGCCTGGGCGCGCGAGCGCGCGCAGGCGCCGCGAGCCGTGTTCGAGGCGTCGTACCTCCTCGCGGGCCGAACCGTGCGGCTTCGCGTCGTCGGGTTGCGCCTCGCGCGCCTCGTGTCCCGGCCGTTCGCCCACGTCCGGATCTCTGACCCGGGCTCGCCGGCGCTCACGATCGACCTCTACGAGGGGACGTCGCCGGCGCGCGGGCACGCGCTCCCGCTCGCCGGGGTCCTCGCGTCGTCCGCCGACGGCGCGCTCCTGGCCCACGCGCGGCCGGACTCGCTCACGGTGCTCGATCGCCGGCAGGGCCACCTCGCGGGGCGGATCGATCCCGACGGGCGGCAGGCCGGCCGCGAGCGCGCGCGGCCCTTGAGCCTCATGCTGGCGGTCTGGTGCGGCGACCGGGAGATCCAGCTGGTGCACGCGGGCCTCGTCGCCCGAGACGGGCACGGCGTGCTCCTCGGCGGATCGAGCGGAGCCGGCAAGTCGACCGCTGCGCTCGCCTGCGCCAGCGCGGGATTCGACTTCCTGGGCGACGACTGCGTCGCGCTCCGCCGGAACGGGGACGGAGCGTTCGAGGGCCACAGTCTCTACTGCTCCACCGCGCTCGCGCCGGCCGAGCTCCCGTGGTTCCCGGCGCTGGCGGCGCACGCGACGGAGGCCGCGCCGGGCGACGACGACAAGGCCATCGTGTTCGGCACCGAGGCCTTCCCCGGCCGGCTGCCGCCGATGGCGCGGATCCGGCTCCTCGTCTTGCCCCGCATCGTGCAGCGCGGCCCCCTCGGGGTGCGACCGGCGAGCGGGGCCGAGGCCCTCCTGGCGCTCGGCCCGAGCTCGCTCGTAAAGCGCGCCGCGCCCGCCCACGACGCCTTGCGGCGACTCTCGGCGCTGGCGACGCGCGTCCCGAGCTACTGGGTCGACGTGGATCGCCGGCTCGACGCCATTCCTCGCCGGGTCGGCGCCCTGCTGGCGGAGGTGGTGCGCGGGTGACGGCGCCCGTCGTCAGCTGCATCATCCCGGTCCTGAACGGGGAGCGGTATCTCGGCGCCGCCCTCGAGAGCGTGCTCGGGCAGACCTACGGCGCGGTTGAGGTCATCGTCGCGGACGACGGGTCGACGGACGGCACGCGGGACGTGGCGGGCGCATTCGGGTCCCGCGTGCGCTACCTCCACCAGGCGAACGCCGGCCACGCCGCGGCGCGGAACCTCGGGCTCTCCACCGCCGGCGGCGCGTTCGTCGCGTTCCTCGACGCGGACGATCTCTGGCACGAGGACAAGCTCGCGCGCCAGATGGGGCGCTTCGACGCGCGGCCCGAGCTCGGCATCTCGGTGACCCACGTGCGGAACTTCTGGAGCCCCGACGCGCCGGTGCCGGACGGCGGCCTCGATCCCCGGGTGCCGCAGGTGATGGAGCCGGTGCCCGGCTACCGGAGCGTCACGCTCCTGGCCCGCCGACGGGTCTTCGAGCTCGTGGGCGCGTTCGATCCCGCGCTCCGGCACGGGAACGACACGGCGTGGTTCCTCCGGGCCGCGGAGCACGGGGTGGTGATGGAGCTCCTCCCCGACGTCCTCGTCCTCCGGCGCCTCCACCTCGCGAACCGGAGCCGGCGCCTGGCGGAGTCGAGCCGGCGGGAGTACCTGCGCATCCTGAAGGCGTCGCTCGACCGGCGGCGTCGCGACGCCACGACCCCCCCACGCCCCTACGAGTTCCCGGCGTTCCCGTCGGGCGCATGAGCGCACGGGCCGCCGCAGGCCGCCACAGGCCGAAGGCCGTGAGAGGGTAGCCCAGTGAGCGACGGCATGGCGTCGCCGGCCGCCGGGTCTCACCCGATTCCGCTGTTCGAGCGGCTCCAGGTCGAGTCGCAGGCGCACTGCAATCGCGCGTGCTGGTTCTGCCCGCGCACCTTCGACCGGTCCGGGAAGTACCTCGACGGGGCCGGCCGGGCCGTCCCGGGCCAGATGCCCACCGAGACGATCCTCGGGATCCTGGACCAGGCGCGCGTGCTCGGCTTCCAGGGCGAGGTCGGCTTCCATCACTACTCGGAGCCCTTGCTCGACCGGCGGAACGTCATGCTGGCGCGCGAGGCGCGGGGGCGGGGCCTCCACCCCTACCTCCACACGAACGGGGACGTGCTGCGGCACGACGACCGGCTCTGCCGGGACGTCGTGGAGGTGTACGCGCGCATCGTCGTGGGGCTGTACGACTACACGACGGACGAGGAGCGGGCCGAGGCCGAGCGATACTGGGAGCGGAGGCTCGCCGGGGCGCGCCTCGAGTTCAGCCCGATCGGCGTGGCCGGGATCCGCTCGGGCCACAGCCTCGGGATTCCCCGGGCCCTGGTGCCCACCGATCCCCGGATGGCCGTCCCGGATCTCACGTTCGGGCACGCGCCGTGCCATCGGCCCCCCCTCCGGATGATCATCCAGCACGACGGCGAGATGGCGAACTGCTGTGAGGACACGCGCGGGGCCTTCGGCCTGGGCAACGTCCATCGGAGCTCGCTCGCGGAGCTCTGGCTCTCGCCGCGCCACGTCCTGATCGTGGAGGATCTCATCGCCGGCCGCCGGCACCGGTACGCGCTCTGCCGGCAGTGCCCCCTGTCGCCGACCGGGCGCCCGCCCGAGG
>CAWEXD010000012.1:0-448761 GCA_963812945.1 uncultured Candidatus Rokubacteria bacterium
GGGCAGAAGGTCGGCAAGGTGAACGTCGGCGAGACGGTTCAGCCCCGGGATCGAAAGCGCGGCATGATCTCGCCGGCGAACCGTTCAAGCTGATCGAGATCGTCCTCCAGCGTCATGAGGACGAAATACTCGAATCCGGCTCGCTCCAGGTCGGCGATCCGCTCCAGGATCTCCGCCGTTGTTCCGAAGAGGTACGACCGCTGGAGGTCCTCGAACGATCGGTGCGTGCCCATGACTCGCGCGAATGGCTGCCGTTGCTGACGCACCGCTTCGCCGTGATCGTTCGTGTCCACGAGGTGGAGACAGTTGTAGTGCCCGTACCGGAGGGTATCGGGGTCGCGGCCCTTCCGCTCCAGGTATGCGCGAATCGTGTGCAGGTCCTGAGTGACCATCTCAGGGCTCGCATCGGCACGGGCCAACCAACCGTCGGCGGTCGCGATTCGCTCGAGCACCGGGGTCGCCATGTAGGGCTTGTCGGGCGACGAGCGGCTCTCGAGCTTCGATCCGCCGGCGACCCAGAGCTCCGGAAATCGCGGCAGGCGGGGCATGATCGTGGCGTGCGCAAACTGGTAGAACCGACCGTCGAACGTGACGTCGGATTCGGTGAGCAGACGGCGCAACGCCGCGAGGATCTCGTCCGTCCGGGCGCCCCGTTCCGCGAGCGGCAGACCGAGCGACTCGAACTCGTACCGGTCCCAGCCGGGGGCGACGCCGAGGACGAAGCGGCCCTGCGAGAGCGAGGACAGCGTCTGAATCTGGCGGGCGAGCGTGAGCGGGTGGTAGTAGGGGAGCACGAGCACGCCTGTGGCGAGACGAATGCGGGTGGTTACGCTCGCGGCATACGTCAGACAGAGCAGCGGGGACATCCAGGCGGTGCCATAGTGCCCCGCGACCACGAAATGTTCGCTGACCCAAAGGGCATCGAAGCCGAGCGCTTCGGCGCGCTGCGCGAAGTCGCGGATGCGAGTAACCTGATCAAACGCGAGGTCCGGCCAGGCGTACGTCGGCAGGTAGACGCCGAACTCCACTTCGGTCTCCTTCTTGATGAGCGGGTGGGTCTCGCCCCGCTCAAGGTACCGTCCCCTCGGCCTCGGTGGACACCCAAAGCCGGCCAGTGGTGGACGGGTCAGAACCGACCGGTGACCGCACGCCCCAAGCACGAGGGTTACCGCATCGGAGCCATGGTGCGCAAGAGGGCCGAGGCCGGCGTCGCCGAGGGGGCGGGGCCGACGCGGAGCGGTATCGGCCGGGGAAGGGCCGGTTTCGGGGGATGCTGGGGTATGGGCCGGCCCGCAATCGTCGATCCTGGAGCCGCTGGGACGCTCGCCGTGAAGCCGGGTCCGCCAGCTCCGGGGGCCGCGCAGGTCAAGACGTGGGAGTGGTGCAGCAGCCGATCCAGGAAGGCGGCGACGGCGGCGGTGTCGCCGGGGAGCTTACCCAGTCCTCTTCGAGCGACGCGGCATCCTCGAGGCGCTGGCCTCCTCCGCGACGCGGCCGTGCGCCGCGCGCGGACCGGCACCACCGGCCTGATCCTCCGCGGGGCGAAGGGGCGCCGCCGGCCCAGCGCCCCGGTCAGTCCCACATCACGTCGAAGAGCGCGCCGCCGAGCGTCGGGAAGACGTAGTGCATCGCGGCGAGGTCCTGCCGCGTGAGGCCGCCCCGCATGGCGACGGCGGCGATGTGGATGAGGTCCTCGGCCTCGGGACCGAGGATGTGGACCCCGAGCAGCCGGCCGCTTCCCTCCTCGGCGACCACCTTCACCAGCCCTTCGGTCTCGCCCCGGACGTCGGCGGCGTCGTTGTACTCGAACGGGGTCCGGCTCACCGTGACGCGCAGCCCCCGGCGGCGCGCCTCGGCCTCGGTGATTCCGACCTGGGCGAGCGACGGCAGGGTGAAGACGGTGCTCGGGAAGATCGAGTAGTCCGCGCGGCGGCGGTTCCCCTGCAGCGCGTTCTCCGCCGCGAGCCGGCCCTCGTACCAGGCGACGGGCGTGTGCTGGTGGGAGCCTCCGACGTCGCCGGCGGCGTAGACGTGGGGGGCGGTGGTCGACTGCTTGTACTCGTTCGTCTTGACGGCGCCGCGCTCGAGCGCCACGCCGGCGGCCTCCAGGCCGAGGCCCGCCGTGTTGGGCGGCCGGCCGGTGGCGACCAGGACCACGTCGGCGGGGAAGCGCCGGGACGCCCCGCCGACCTCCGCCTCGACCGTCCGGTCGGAGCCGATCCGGCGGGCCCGCGCCCCGGCGTGGAACTCCATGCCGGCCTCGCCGCCGAGCTTGACCAGCGCATCGCGCAGCTCGGCGTCCACCTCGGGCAGCACGGCGGGGCCGCCCTGGAGGATCGTGACGTGGCTACCCGCCCGCGCAAACGCGAAGCCGAACTCGAGCCCGATGTACCCGCCGCCGATGACGACCAGCCGCTGCGGCAGCGTCCGGTGCTGGAGCAGCTGGTCGCTCGTGACGCCGTGCTCGACGCCCTCGATGGGCGGGCGGGCCGGCGACGAGCCGCTGGCGATCACGAGCCGCTCGGCGGTGATCTGCCGGCCGTCCACCTCCACCTCGTGCAGGCCGGTGAGTCGCCCGCGGCCGCGGAGCACCGTGAAGGCCTCGCGCTCGACCGCCCGCGCCTTCGCCTCGGCGCCGCTGGCGACCATACGGTTCTTCCGGTCGATCACGGCCGCCCAGTCCAGCCCGATGCCCTCCGTCCCGGTGAGCCCCAGGGACGCGGCCTGCCGGGCCCGCCAGGCTCGCTCGACGGTGCTGACCAGCACCTTCTTGGGTATTCAGCCGGTGGCCAGGCACGTGCCGGCGAAGCCATCCTGCTCGACGAGCGCCGTCCGCGCGCCCAGGCCCGCCGCCGTCCGCGCGGCCCAGGTTCCCGCCGTTCCCGCCCCGATGACCATCAGATCGTAGTCCATGCGTTCTCCCTTCGCCCCTCAAGGACGGTCCGCACCGGACGATTCGTGGGTCAACAGATGAACAGAGTCTCTAACGTATCGTCGCGTCGACAAGCAGCAGGAGGCCGAAACCGAAGGCGGCGAGCAAGCCTGAGAAACGCGGACTGTTGTGGAAGGCCTCGGGAATCATCGTTTCCGCAGTCATCGCGAGCAGCGCTCCGGCTCCAAATGCCTGCAGCCGCGGTGGCCACGCCTCACTGAGCGAACCGAACCCAACATACCCTGCCGCGATTGCTACCGCGGCCCCGATGGCGATCGCACTCCAAAGCAGAAAGATGTAGGTGTAACTGCGGCCGGCAGCCCGCATCCCCGCTGCGCTCGATAGAGCCTCGGGAAGGTTGCCCACCGAGAACGCGAACACCAGCGCGAAGGGGACTACCCGATCCCCCAGAGCAATTCCCAACACCATCGCCTCCGGGACCGCGTCAAGCGCGTGGCCGAGCGCGATGGCTACTCCGCTGCCAGGCTGCTGCGACTCGACCGGCTGCTGAATACAATCGCCGCATCGCTTGCGGTGAGCGGCACCGAACTGCGCGAGAAGCGCGTTGCTCGCGCTGAACACGGTTGCCCCAACCAGCAGTGACAGCGCCGCTGCCACTGGCCCGGCGATCAGGATCGCATCCGCGGCCACCTTCAAGGGACACACCGGCGAGCAGCAGTCCCGCCCCTACCGACATGGCCATCGCGATCGCGTGGTGCGGCATTCGGGCGAATGATCCGGCGATCGCGCCGACCAGGAGCCCGACGGAGGACACTGCGCCCCACGCTAGGGCAGCCCAGACTTCATCAGCACTCGTGGGCATATACAGACTCGGATTGCTGACTCAAGATGCGCACCCTCCAACGTTTCATCAGAAACGAGAGTAACCTCGCGAGGTCACGTAAACGTGGCGGGGCGGCCACTAGCGAACGATGGCGCCTACGAGTCCCGGTGCCCCAATGCGACCCTTGCGAGAACGTCCGCACGTCATCGTTGTTGGGGACCTCCTCGACGGTCACTCTGTATCTCATCATCCGGTACCTTCGCTGTGTTCGCCAATTGCGGCCGTCACCTAACCGGCACGAGAATCGGGGACCCTTTGTCCTTGACGAACACGACCAGGAACTTTGCCGGTCTGGTGGTGCTTGCGTTCCGGCCTACGGCATGAACATCTTCGGGTCCCTCGTAAAAGCTCTGTCCTGGTGTCAGGGTTACTTCCTCCCCTCCCTTCACTTGCATCAC
The DNA here is from genome assembly GCA_963812945.1 of uncultured Candidatus Rokubacteria bacterium. Lineage (GTDB taxonomy): Bacteria > Methylomirabilota > Methylomirabilia > Rokubacteriales > DASRDR01 > DASRDR01. Next base: position 4,175 of record CAWEXD010000012.1, read on the forward strand.
AATGGAGCCTTCCAGGACATGAGGTGGTCGAAATTGTCCCGAGCGGGATCCGGTCCCAGCTTCTTGAGAATCGTCAGACGTCCCTCACGTGCGACCTCCTCGATTGCCGTCCAGCCGATGAAGCGGTCCTCCTCGTCCTTGGCCCCCGGGTCATCCTCGATGCCGAGGCTGGGGTTGGGCGCCGGCGCGTGCGGGTCAGCTCCGGCCCAGAGGCAGAGCGCTATCCCCCGTTCGTTCCCGGCCCGAGCGTGGTAGCCCAAGGCGACATTGAGCTCGGTCTGGATCTTCGGGTCCTCAGGCCGGTAACGCTTGACGAAGCCAAAACTCGACCGATTCGAGGTGTAGTTGGATGACGGCGTCCCGGGCTGGCCGTCCTCATCGAACCACGAGTCCGCCTACCGGAGCCGGTCTCGGCGCCTTCGAAAGCCGCGGCCCGCTGCCGAGCCCGCCGCACACACGTCACCGACATCGACCAGCGTCGCGAACGGCCGGTATTCCTCGCCGAGCTCGAGCCTGTGGATCTCCTCGAGCAGTTTTCTCGCCCGGCCCTCTAGCCCGGGTGGCGAAACGCCGCGCCCCGAACGCGTCCGGCCTGCGCGCGACGCACAGGCACGCCTGCGCCAGGTCCCACCGCACTTCGTTGTAGACGGCATGGCTCTTCACGAGGTCATCAGGGAGCGCGCGCTCCAGCACCACATACGCCTCCTCGAAGCGGCCAAGAGCCAGCAGAACCTCGCCGAGGGTGGACCGAATCGCGATCTCGATCCGCTTCGGACGCTTGCTCTCGACGAGCTGGAGCGCCCGCTCGGCATGCGCGTGCGCCTGCGTCGCTATCTCGGGACTCGGTCGCGACGCCTCGGCCACTTCTCGAAGGCCCGCGTAGTGCCACATCCAGAACGTGTACGCGTACCCGTTCAATGCATCGACGTTGTTGGGATTGCGCTCGATCGCCGCGGCGTACTCGGCGATGGCGCGATGGTAGTTGTGCCCAGCTCCGCCGCTGCCGGCCCCGAGAGCATCGTCGACATACTGTTCAGCCAGACTCAACCGCGCATGGGAGTCGGCTTCCAGGGCGCGAATCCGCGTCGCGTCGCCGACCTGACTGGCGGTGAGGGCCGCCTTGCAGCGGATGAGCACGTCCTCCGGGGTCAACATCGACGGCGCGGTCGTAGTGTCGCAGCGCCGCGCGGCTGTAGGGTCCTCGTGGCAGGCTGGCCGGGGTCATGCAGCTCCACGCCGCCGGCGCGGGCGGTTCATGGTCCGCGCTATGGCGGCGCTCCAGCGTCAGTCCCAGGAGGTGGGCCACCCGGGCGGCGCCGGCCCTCAAGTCTTGCTGAGCGCGCATGTCGGCCAGGGTGGAATAGATCCTGTCGGCGCGCTTGCAGTAGAAGTACGTGAGCAGGGACTGCATCGGAATCCGGTTCTGTCGTTGATTCTCGGCAACATCGAGCTGTTCGATCGCCTGATGGGTGAGCTTCTTGGCCTCCACCTCGTCCGTTGGCGCCGCCGTGGTGAACCCGGCAAGCGTGTCGCTTGTCTCCACCAGCGCCCTGCGCGCTTCGTCGGCCCCCAGCGCGTCCAGCTCCTTCAGTGCCTTGACGACCGCCTTTTCAGCGCGGCTCACAGGGTCGAACAGCGCCTCATGCTTGGCGACAAGCTCGTTCATCCTTGCCTGCTGCGCTGGCATCGGTACCTTGCTTTCCGCACGAAGCACTTGGATGCGTTGCTCCATCGCACGCCGTTCGGTCCAGGCATGGAAGGCAGTCTCAGCGCTGAAGTCCGTCAGCGTGCTCCTGACGTCGGCGAGCGTCCAAGCCGAGGACTCCAGCGAGAGCCCGACATCGTGCGCGCGCAGGCACAGGCCGGCGTACGCGGACGCGCGGTCGATGGACGACACCGTGCCTGCTCGCGCCCGAACCACCTTCTGCCAGAGTTGGGCGGCCTCGTTTTTCCGGAATAGGCCGACCAGATTCTCATCCCCGCCTGGAGAAGCGGGCCGCACCCTGGCGGCCGCCGGCGGTGACGCCAAGTAGGCGTCGTAGTCGTAGAGGATCGACGCCAGCCCGATCAGTCCAGGACCGAATTGATCATTCATGCGAAGACTGGCGCGAAACGCTTCGGTGGCAGCGCCTGGCCGGCGCGCCTTCTGGAGGGCCCGGGCCAATCGGTAGTGCGCGAGCGCGAACTGCCAGTCCTTCGTCGTCGCATCGTGAAAGTGCTTGATGGCCGTGGCCAGCGCCGTCAGGTCCTCGTCGATCTCGAAGCGGCTCCACTGGGACCATCCTAGCTGGAAGGCTTCCAGCGCCTCGGTCGATCTGGTCAACCCGGCCGCGGGGGCCGATCGGTCGGAGGCGACGATCTGAAGCGCGAGCTGCTCCGCCAGACGGCGGGCAGTATCAATCTCCTCACGGCGCTCTGGAGGCCGTCCGCCAGTGGGCGCGGCCTCCGCGTCAAGGCCGAGCGGGACCTTCCAGGCATCACCACTGGTCGACCGCGCGAGCACGGTCGTGCGCGGCGCGTCCTCGTGCACTGCGCCACTGATCACACGAACTCGGAACAGCCAGCGGGCGGGCGCCTTGATCGGTGCGGCCAGCACGCCCAGCGGCACCTTGAGAAGCCCGAGGTCGACGTCGGGCTGCTTCGCCAGCGCCGAGTCCAGGCTTGCCGCGTCATCCTTAGCGGCCACAAACCTGAATCCCCGATCTTTCGCCCCCCCCGCGGCGGTCACGAGCGCCACATCGGGCCGCAGCTGCTCGTGCAGACTGTGAAGGGCGAACACGAGATGATTGGCCACCGCCTGGCCAAGGTCCTTCTGTTTCGCGGTCGAGTCCACGCTGAAGCTGCCGATGATCGTCGTCCCGGCATTCGGGTACTCACTTAGACCGATGAGAATCACGATGCCGACCAGCGCCTTGGCGACACCTCCGAGCATTGAGCTTCCCTCGAACGGCTTCTTCACCAGCCGGAAGACGTAGCCAAGCGCGTCGCGGAGGGCCGATCGGAGCTGCCCGAACGCGAGCCCCCAGGCCGAGCGATCGGCGGAGCTCCCGGCCCGCAGCCTTCGGAGGTAGCGGCTCAGGGCTCCCTCGCCGGTCGACTCAGCGAGCATTACCCATCCCGTGAGCAGGCCCAGCGTGATCAACCCATGATCGACGACCTGGACAGAGAAGAGGCTCGTCGCCATGATCACGAGCGCCAGCTGCATCAGCGCCTGTTCGCGTCGAGGCACCGTCGGCTGGGGCAGAGTCGGGGCAGTCCGATGACGCCGCCTCCATGCGACAAGAACAATTAGGATCACCGATCCGGCCCAGAGCGCCCACACGCCGAGATGTCGATGGTCAGGCCACATCCACCAGGCGAACGCCAGCACCGCGCACGTGGCGAGGGTGGCGCCGGCGACCGCCACGGACCGCCGAGGCTGACTGCCGTCGGACCGGGCCACGGCCACCAGCCACACCGGCAGCCCCCCGACGCTCAGAACCAGCGCGGCGAGTCCGATGTTCCGCCACAACATTGCCGTGCTCGGATGGAGAAACTCGAAGCGCGCCATCGCGACCCAGGCGATGGCAGCGATCACGAACGCGTGTGCACCCAGTCGCAAGGATGCCCGACCAATCCGGCCGGCGCGGAGTCCACTCTCGACGAGGGAGACCGACAGCCAGAGGACGAGCGCCGGCGACCACAGATCGTACACGTGGACCTTGAGCTCCGAGCTGTCGGCGGGATTGATCCCGCGGATGCTGGCGATGGCGAATGCGGCAACCAGCGCCGATCCGAGGAGCGACCAGAACACCCTGCTCGGTCGCTCCACGGCGTGGCCAATGGCGGGGAGCAAGAGCCCGAAGCTCATCGCGGATGCAAGCACCAGGAAGACGATGCTGCCGTATGCCATCGCCCCGCCCTCGACAAACAGGAGGCCGAGCTCGGGGCTGACGACGAGCCAGCCCCGAACCGCCGAGATAGAGAAGAGCAACCCGAGGCCAGCCACACCGAAGAGAAGACCGGCGAACCAACGCGGAAAGCGTGTTCGCACGGGCAGGGCGAGAACGATCGCCTCGACGCACACGAGAACGACCATACCCACGGCCGCGACCAGACGGAGCAGACTCAACGGCGCCCTCCCTTCTGCTCGGAGGGATGTGAGATGTGGCGGTGCACGGCGCAGCGGTCGGTCACCCCGTGGCGCCGTCCCGCCCCCGATTGCCTGCCACCCACTTTCCTCTACCCACCCTCAGGGCCTTATGGACTCCCGGCTCGGACGCCGTAAGCCCAGCGCGCCCCGGTGACCGCGATTCGTCCTCCCCGGTCGTCTGGGGCCACCAACGCGGACCCTGGCCCGAGGCTACCCGCGGGCCGCGCCCCTCTACGCCGCGCCTCGGTGCAACCCCGGTCACTTGGTCAAGCGAACACGTTCCCGGACTTATCGGATGACCCCCTCATCGTTCATGCAGTAGATGCCACTCTTGAAACCGAACGTGCCATTCAGCACCTGTGCAGAAACACCGACACCCGCTGCCTTCGCCGCCAGGGTCCCAGCCTCCTTGATGAAAGTTAGCAACGCGGTTGTGTCCTGGTTCGACGTAAGGACCTTCAATTGGCCCTCTTCGAGCTCGACCTTGAAGTCCTGCTTTGCCACGACCGTGATCGGCTTTATGTCGTACGCGCGCCTGTAGTCCGGCAGGTACGCTAGCGTGCTCCTCTTCTCTGTCTCATCGACGAACAGACACACACGTGGTGGATAGATGCGCACTCCGTCGGGCGCCTGCGACAAATCCGCCTTCTTGGTCGCGAACGTCGAACAGCCGGTCAGACTGAACGACAGAACCAAGCCCAACAACAGTACCGCCGAGCCTCTCATCGGTTGAGTCCTCTCGTCCAATGGGTTCGGAGTTAGAAGCAACGGATGGGTACCGGCGAGAGCTGACGGAGAAACGAGAACGCCTCCTCAAGCGGCTGAAAGAGGCCCCATCCGTCTGCTACGCCCACCAGAATGCCGATCGCGTCCGAGCCGTCGTACAACAAGCCTCCGGAGTCTCCCGGAAGAGGCCCTCGGTCGATCAGGAACAGGTTGGCCACGTGATACTCAACTCCATCAAGGGTGAGCGGAAGCGTGGTCCGGCCCGATGCGACCGTGGCCGCCACCACGTTCGACACTGGAAAGGCGCAGCTCACACTCATCCCCGGGTGTATCTGGGCTGCTGGAAAGAATCCAGTCAGACGGTGTGAGGAGCCGACGACCATCAAATCAGGCTGAGGCGTGCATCCTTCGGCAAGCTCCGCGAGGGCAACGTCATACGTCACCTGTCCGGCCTGTTGGACCGAGTTCACGAGCGTTCTGGCCAGGGGATCCCCACTGATGCAGCACCTACCACGTAAGGCGGGATCCACCGGCGGAGATTGGCGGACGTCTCCGGCCACGTGAGCACATGTCACGAGGTAATACCGCTCAGCTGCTTGACCCTTGTCACGAAAGAGAATCGTCAGCGTACCAAGCTCACCGATCGCTTCCAATTGGTCACCCGAGCGGCATGCAAAACGAAGCCTCTTCAGCTCGATCACATCGGTCGGAATACGCCGTGAACGGTCCACCGAGCCATCACTCTTGCGCGAATACACAAACCGTGGCAGCCTCCGTCCGGCAGCACGTCTTAGCTTCCGACGTACGTAGAAGTGGATGCACAGAGGCGCATCTGCTATTCGTCTCCCACCGGTAAACTTGAGGCCTGTTCCTATTCCGACCACGCTGGGATACCGCCCATAGGCGTGGCGACAGGCCTCCACCGTTCGACGCAATCGCGCCACATCGGCCGGGCTTCTCTTCTCGATCCGTCTCTTGGCTGAGGGTCGGCGATGCCGCAGCGGTTCGCTCCTAGAAGGGGCTTCCGTCGGGCCATGATTGAGCGGTGCCACGAGCTCAATAACCTCTGGGCCGGCGCCGCGCCCAGCGCGCCGCTACCGCAGCACCACGCCCTGTAGCGACCGGAGGCGCTTGCCAGCAAAGCCGCGGACGCTCTCGGGCGCGCCACCTGTCCCGAGCACGTCGGCTGCCAGCACGGTCGCGTCGAACACGACGCCGGTCTTCTTCGTGATCTCCCGGATCGGCATCTGGTAGATCTCGTAGTCGTCCATGTTCATCCGCTCGTAGCCGAGGCGTTGCACCGGCTCGGTCTGATCAAAGACGAACCCGTAGGCAAGCTTCTCGGCTTGCCCCCCGTTCTGACTCACGCAGACGACCACCTTCCAGAACTCCATCGGCACCTGGATCTCGGTGCCGTTCTCGTAGCCGTGCTCGCGGATCGTCCGTGCTCAGCACCGGCCCGGCAAACACCGTCATCCGGCCGCCCTCGGCCTTCACCTCTCGCTGAATGTGATCCTCGAACTGACCCCAGATGCCCGATTTCCCGCTCTGATTGAACGCCTCGCTCTGGGGCGTGCAGTTGGTCCAGTGGTAGGTGTCGCTGTTCCCGAACTCGGCCTCGCGGCTCGTGCCGCCCCACGCGCCGTCCTCGCGCCGGACGATGTGACCGCGGTCGATCTTCTTCGCCGGCGCGTAGAAGTCGGCGTCCTCGATCTGGAGGCCGGGAGCCGCAAGCGCCACGCGCGGGTCGAGCCGCCAGTTCTCGCCGCCGTACTGCTTCCGCGTCTTCGTGTGCGCGCGGGCCGCCGTGCTGTAGTCGACGTTGCTGGCGGCCCAGGCCACCAGGCGGCGGTCGCGGTTCATGACGAGCGAATAGTGGTAGTACGGAATCATCCACTGGGCGCCGGCGTCGTCCCGGAGGAACTCGCCCTCGTGGTCCGCGTTCACGCCCGGCGCGGGCACGGTCCACCCCATCAGGAAGCCCGCCTGGTAGCCGCGCTCACTGCGGCTCTCGTAGTCCTCGTCGAACTTGAGGGTCTTCTCCCGGAACTCCGGCTCCGACACCTCGGCCGGGATCGCCGCGACCGGGGCGGGCTCCCGCGCCGGCGACGCGGCGGGGGGGCTCACGTGGATCGTGACCGGGCCGCTGAACTGGAACACGTTCTGGGCCATGGGGACGCTCCCTCCTGCGGTCTGCGCGGCGCCCAGGGTCGAGGGACCGGCGACCAGCGGGCTCCCCTCGGCCACGATGCGCAACGGATCCGTGGTGGTCTTGAGCAGCTGCTCGAGGATGCGCTGCTGCTCGGGCCGGTCGAGCCGTCGGTCGGCGAGCGACGCGACCAGCGCGCTCACCCGGATGCCCTCGTTCGCGACCCAGATGAGGTCGCTGTCCGCCACCTCCGCGTCCAGCGGCAGCCGCCGCCCGTCGCGGGTCACGAGCTGCCCGTCCTCGATCCGCGGCACGCCGCAATGGTGGAGGCCGATGGTCTCCCAGTGCCGGTTGAACACCGGGGCGCCGCTCGACCCCTCGAGCGTGTCGGTCTCGTAGAGGAGGAAGCCATCGTCCCGGAGGTCGAGCAGCTTGTTGTTGATGGTGGCGTACTGCTTCGGCCGCCCCTCGGGATGCTGGATGATGTTCACCGGATCGCCCTTGACGATCTTGCCGGTGACGGCGATCAGCGGGAGATACTGGAACTGCCGCAACGGCGCGCCGTCGAGCGCCGTAGCCTTGACCGCCACGACCGCGTAGTCGAGCCCCTTGTGGTTCACGAAGAAGCGATTGGGCTCGAGCTCGAAGATGACCCCGGCTCGCACGCCCCCCTGGGTGCGCTCGTAGAGGAACTGCGCCCCGACGCCGGTCGCCTCGTCCGCCGTGCGGAACACGTGGTGGTTGGTGAGCAGCAGGTCCGGGCCGACCAGGAAGCCCGTCGCGATCCCCTCCGGCACGATGCCGGCGGCCCCGAGGGTGACAAGCCGCACCACCGGCCGGCCGGCCTTGAGCGCCTGCTCGTCCGGCGGGAGGTCCGCGAAGTCGAGGGTCGCGCCGATCTGCCGCTCGGCCACCCGGCGCAGCTCCCGGTAGGCCGTGCTCTCGACGACGCTCCGCAGCGCCTCGCGCTGCTCCTTGCGCGCGAGCTGCTTCGGCGTGCTCGCTGCCACCCGCGGCATCGGAATCGAGCCATCGAGGTCGGGCCGGGCGCTCCGCATCACCGTCGGATCGACCTGGAACCCCCGCCAGCGCTCGAAGGCGCGCGCCGAGAGCTCCCGCTGCTCCATGCGAACCCGCTTGCTGCGTTCCATGGGCGTCCCTCCCCATCCGGCGCCAGATGACGCGCGAGTCAATCAGGGCGCGATCGCAAAACGGCCCCCGGCGTCCTCGGGCCGCCCTTGACATAGGAGCGCGCGACCGCGATTCCGTGCAACCTCGATGCCGCCTCCCAGCTCCCCCCCTGGAAACGCAAGGGATGCCTTCTGGGAGGGCGTCTCCACATCGATACGCCGGTCAGAAGGCTTTGGGGCACAGCAGTTGCGGGGCAGCCTGCGCACGGAGCACGCGGTCCTCACACGCGCTAGCCGCCATGGACAGCGGGGGCGCCGCGAGCGATCACGACCACGGTGGTGGTGCAAACCTGACCACTCCCGATGACCGGTGCCTCCAGCAGAGCTGGCCTCCGAGTGCGCGCCACCTTCTAGGCCTCCATCCCATGGCGTCCGTCTCACATCAACTGGTCGATGCACTCTGCCTCGCAAGTTCGGCTCCGCAGCCTCGTTCAGCGCGTCAGCGATACCTATCTCGCCATCGAACCTTGGCTCGTCGCTCCGGACAGTTCTACTGGCTTACTGCGACGACGCCTCGGCGCCGCCCAGCGCCCAGCGCGGCGGCTATGCGCGATCCGTCCTGTGCCAACCAGGCCGCGCAACCCGCATCGTCATCGAGGATGACGAGGACATTTGGCGCGTCCTTCGGTGTCGGTTAGGAACGCGTCCTAGTGAAAGGGGAAGGTCCGGGTGGCTGCCTCTGTCTCTGCCACGGTTACAGCGACCGGGCCGTCCGCCGTCACCTCGATCTCGTACCGGCCGGGTGTGCCGGGGTTGTCCAGCAGCTTCCCGTCGGCCAGTGCTCGCAGCATCGGAAGTGGATCGACGTTGAAGCTCACCACGCGCGGCTGGCCGTCGCGCAGCGTCTCGAGCGCGGCGCGCTCAAAGGCGAGGATCGACTGTAGCTGCGGAATGCGGAGCCCTCGAGCCACGAGATAGTCGGCAAACCCGTCCGCCTCGGTGCCCGCGTACTGCCGCGGTGGTGTCCTCGACCAGAAATCCTCGAGCAGCGCCCGGAACACCTCAGGCCCCAGCGCGAGCATCAGCAGGCGGCTGGTCAGCCGGTACACGGCCACGACCATGGACCCACGGAACTCCTTCACCAGCCCCTGTATCAGTCTGGCGCCAGGATCCGTCGCCAGCGCTTCCTCGAGGTGGTTCGATGGCGCACGTCCGATCACGACGCTCCCGAGCGCGGTCTCCCACTCGAGCGGGGCCGGCCGCCCGTCCCCCGGAGCCCCGTGGCGTGTCCGGGGCGCCGGTCCAGAACCCGGTCCAGGGCGCCGGTGGGTCCAGAGTTCGTGCAGCTTCTCAAGCTCCCGCTGGATGGCGTCCAGACCAAAGTGGGGGAGGAAGGAAGCAAACACCTCGAAAATGATCGCCTTCAGGTTCGGCAAAGAGGGGATCACCTCTCGGCAGAGGCCCTGCAGGGGCGCTGGGACTGCCCCGGAGTGAGCATCCAGCCAGAACCCGTCCAGTTCGAAGCCGCCGGCCAAGTGCACTTCCCAGACGCGGTCCAGGGGGAGCTCGGAGAGGAAGCGCTCGACCGTCTGGCGGCCGTTCCGCTCGTTGCAGTAGGCGTTGTGAAGGTCGAGCAGGATGCCGCAATCAGCCTCTTCGACCAGAGCGGCCACGAACTCGCCATCCGGAATCTCGTCCGGCCGCGGCCGGAGATAGTTGACCCCGGTCTCCACCGCCAGTGGGACCCCCAGTCCGTCCCGAAGGCGCCGGATCGCCTCGACGTAGGTGCGGAGCCCGCCATCCGTCTGCCGGGGCGGCAGGAAAAAACCCGTGAAGAACTCGGGCGTCAGGTTGAAGCTCAGGTGCTCGCTGGCCCAGGGCGCCTGGAAGCGCTCAATGGTCTGCTTCAGGAGAGGGATTTGGGCGGCATGCGCCTGCACGCTGCCGCCCACGGGGGTGCCGATGCTGTGGACCAATTTGCGGCCGGGCAGCGCCCCGATCTGGTCCTGGACGTCGGGGCGAGCGAGGTAGGGAGCGTCCGCATTCCGCGTCTCGATCCACGTCGTCTGGGGCTCGACCTCCAGGACGTCGACGAGGTCAGGGCAAGCCGCCAGGAAGGGGTTGAGCGCCGAACTGTAGACGATCCCCACCCCGAGCTCCGGCAAGGTCGGCGGAGACACCGTGATCAGAACCGCTGTGGATCAGAACCGATGTGCTTCGAGGTTCTCGTTCACCACGATCATCTCATCCTTGAACAGAACGTCGAACCCTGAGATGCACGGATGAGGCCCGATGAGGTCGATGACCCGGTCGACAGCCTTGAACACCTTGTCGAGGTCGTATTTGACTGCCCGCGCCACGCCCACGGTGGCCTGGTAGGTCAGGCCGGGCATCGGGTTGGATCCCGCGAAGGACACCCAGGGATCCGGGAGGGGCCCAGCCTTCCGCGCGGGATCGACCACGAACGCCCGTTCCATCTGGAACAGGCAGTCAGCCCCGGAGAAGCACTTCGGGCACCCGAGCCGTTCGACGACGCTCGCGATGCTCTCCTTGAGGGCACCGGGATCGTAGGCGATCCTGGCCGGCAACGTGATGCGGATCGGACCCGTAGCACGCAGGCGCGGAATGGCGGTTCCTTTGGCTTCGGTCGTCATGGTGTGAGACTCCTTTCGCTCTGGCGAGCGGTGGTTCAGGAGCGCGCGGCCGCGTCAGACCCCGTCAGGAAGCGAGATCCGCGCCAACGAGGATGGGATCCGGGCGCGCCTATTCTCCTGTCGGGACGCGCGCTTTGGAGCCGCGCTCCACACGCCATGGACGAGGCACGTGCACAGAAACAGGGCAGCGCGGTCTAAGGTGGGGTCCGGAAATGACTCGAACGATCAGAGAATCGCTGGCTTGGAGCCACTGCACAGTAGACAGTGCATCCTGCCCTGTAGACAGTGCAGGTCGACACCACTGGTGGCCCGTCGGCTGCTCCCCCGGGCCGCGGAGGTGAAGATCGCGGTTCCTGATGGCTTCTAACCCCCGTCGGCATCGGTCGCAAGCTCGTCCAGGGCGCCCTCACGAAGACACTGTGCGTTCGACTCTACGTCACCCAAAAGCTTCCCCGGCGCCTCCTGCATACGCATCAGTGCTTGCCGGATCGCACCGATGGGATCCCACATGTCGTCGAGGCGCCGCCCGCATATCTTGCGGCCCCGCCGGCACCGTGCTTGTTACGCAAGCTCCGAGAGCAACGTCCGGCGCAAGGTGGCATCAGCGGGGGCGCACCAGAACATTCGGGCCGACACGCTCGCAGCTCGCGGCGGCCCGAGGACGCCGGCGACCGCTTCGTCCTCGCCAACAATCACACGAACCGCGGCACGCCCACCCAGCGCCTCGGCGGCCTCGAACGCTTCGTCACGATTGTCGAAACTCCGACCATGGGAACCGTGTCGATGCCGCGATCGCCAAGCTCGATACCCCGAGCGCCATGATAGGGGGCATCTGCAGCATTGGGACGGTTAGCGGCACCAGCGTCGCGACACCCGAGGTAGTCGTCCACAAGTACGGCCGCACGACGGGCTACACCCTCGGCGTGATCGACGACCCGTCGCGCCCTTCGAGTCCGCCACGGGCCCTTGCACCATGCCGTCCCCCTGCTGACCGGTTTCTGGGTATTCGGGCCGGCATTATCGCTCAGGATTCACGCGCCGAGGAACAGATTCATGGCCGCTCGCCTGGCGTGATCGTCACGAGCCCCGGCAGGTCGCGGTCGGCCACGTGGAGGCGACCCTGGGCGTTAGCCGGCCCCCCGTCGACGGCAGGTCGGTGGGTCGACGAGCCCCCGCGCCTCCCCATGAGCCGGCCACGAGGGCGGTTCAGCGCAGGGCAACGCGGTCGGCGTCGACCTCCGCGCGAGCCGGGTGCGCCATGAGCTCGGCGATCGCGCGATGGACGTCGAGCTCCCCCTCGAGCACGCGGGCCAGTGCCGCGGTGATCGGCATGTGCAGACCCTCCCGCGCGGCGAGCGCATGCACGATGCGCGTCGTACGGACGCCCTCCGCCACCATGCCGAGCTCCCGGAGGATGTCGGGCAGCGCCTGGCCTCGCGCCAGCCCGAGGCCGACCCGATAGTTGCGCGAGTGGGGGGACGCGCACGTCACCACGAGGTCACCCATCCCGGACAGGCCGGCCAGCGTCAGGAGCCGCGCGCCGCGATGGACCGCGAAGCGGGCCAGCTCGGCGAGGCCACGGGTCATCAGCAGACTCCGCGCGTTCTCGCCCAGCCCGAGCCCGGTGACGACGCCCGACGCGATCGCGATGATGTTCTTGAGCGCGCCCCCGAGCTCCACGCCGATCACATCATCGTTGGCGTACACGCGAAAGCGGGGGCCGGTGAGCGCCCGCTGGGCGACCTCCACGACCTCCGGGTAGGCACTCGCCACCACGGTGGCGGCCGGTAGCCCCATGAGAATCTCCGGCGCGATGTTGGGACCGCTCAGGACGCCCAGCTTCCGGATCGCCGTCTCCTCGCGCACGATCCGGGACAGGGTCCAGCCCGTCTCCACCTCGAGGCCCTTGGTGGCGTGCACCACGATCTGGTCCGCGAGCACCACGGCGCCGAGCTCCCGGATCACGAGGCGGGCCGCCGTCGACGGCACCACCGCCAGCACGAGGCGGGCGCCACCGACGGCCTCGGACAGATCGTCGGTGGGTTCGATGCCGGCCGCGAGTGCGACCGGGCCGGTGTACCGCCGGTTCGTCCGGTGCTCGCGGATCTCGCGCACCGTCTCGCGGTCGCGCATCCAGAAGCGCACGCGCCCTCCAGCCAGCGCACAGAGGTGCGCCAGGGTGGTGCCCCAGCTCCCGCCCCCGAGCACGGCAACCTCGAGCGACCGCATCAGACTCACCGGCGGTGGCCCTTGCGGACCCGCGGCTCGAGGAACGACGTTGAGTCCAGACCGTACCCGGCGAGCCGATTCCGGTAGTAGTACACCAGCGCCGGGTTGCCGACGTGGATCCGGTCGCCCCGGCGCTCCAGCGGCGCGGGCGCATGATAGAGGCCGAGGGCCTGCACGGCGGCCGTCACGATGCTCGCCGCGCCGACATCCAGACCGGCGGCGAGGTGGAGCTGGCCCGCCTGCATCTTCTGCCGCAGCACCCCAAGCAGCCGCTCGACACGCTCCGCAAGCTCGGCCGCGTCCAGTCCCTCCGTCACGCGCCGCGAGCGCAGGACCCGGTACAGGTCGCGCTCGCCCGACTGCTCCGCGAGCGCCTGCATGACGGCGAAGCAGGTCACGTGCGTCGGCAAGACCGTGTTGTTCCGGTGCAAGCGATCGACGAGGGCCGCCCCGAGCTCCCGCGTGTACTGGCGATCGCGCGCCGGGTCCTGGCCCGGATGCCCGTCCGCGTCAAACACGTAGCGGCGCGCGTCGACCACACGGCCGTGCGGGTCGCACGACCGCCCGTCGTCGTCGACCTCGTTCCCGAACGGGTCCAGCGCGCGTCCGAAGCGCACGTGGATCTGCCCGTCCATGCGCAGGAGCGCCGTGATGAACTGGGCCACGCGCGCGGGGCGGCTGACCTCGTCGTCGTCGATGATGTACCGGCTCTGGCCCTCGTCCCGGAGATGGTCGTCGATGAGCGTCTCGGCCTCGAGGACGACGTGGTAGCTGACCGTGGCCGGGACGACGAACAGGCGCGGGTGGTCGCGTCCCGCCTGGAGATTGAGGATGTAGGCCTCGAGCCCCGACCCCAGGAGGCCGAGCTTCAGCTCCTGCTCGATGGCGCCCGATCGGGAGCGCGTCCCGCCCGGGAAGAAGATGTTGCCGAGCCGCCGCCTGAGCGTGGCCACGCAGTAGTTCTTCAGCGTCCGCTTGTAGAGCTGATCGTCCTTCAGCCGGTCGACCTTGTACGTGCCGAGATGCTGCAGGAAGTACCCGAGCACCGGATTCGCGAACAGATTCTTGCCCGCTCCGTAGATGAACCGCGGGAGACCGACCCGCTGCAACGCGTACCCCATCACCAGGGAGTCCATGTGCGACGCATGGGTGGGCGTGCACACGAGGGTGCCCTCCCGAGCGAGGCGCGCGATCTGCTCGACCTCCCCCCCAATGACCAGGCGCTGGTCGAGATCCTCGCGTTTGAGCCCCTCGAGCACGAGGCGGGGCAGGGTCGTGGCCGAGAGGAGCAGGGTCAGGAAGCCCGGTGCCAGCCAGGAGGCCAGGGCGAACATCCGCGGATCGAAGTGCCCGCCGATCTCCGACGCGTAGTGCTCGCAGAGCGCGTACGTCGCGGCCTCGAGCCGGGCCGCGTCACGGGACTGGATCGCATCGCGCGCGCCGTCGAGGACGCGCGCCTCTGCATCGTCGAGCGGGTGAGCCCGGGCGCGCCGCTCCGCGTGGTAGAGGCAGTCGTTCAGGGTCTCCTCGAGCGCCTCCTCGCCCTGACGGGCACGCGCGACACTCTCCTCCGCCGAACGCCATGCGGCTTCGTGTCTGATCGCGACCTCGTCGAGCGTTTCCATCGTGGACGGCAATGATATCCGACAGCGAGTCGTTCGGGGGCACACCTCGGGGAGCGCGGGGTGTTTACCGCTCCACGATCAACTGGAAGAGGGGGCACACGGTCTGCGCGCACGACTCGATCGTCTCTACTGGTCCGGCACCAAAGCCCACTGTGATCGGGCACGAGCCCCGGCAAGTCGCGTCGGCCACGTGGAGACGTCCCCGGGCATCCACCGTGAGTCCCTGCGGCAGCCGGAGGCGGTGGCCGTCGCCGCCGACCCGCCAGGTGCCAAGCAAGCCGGCCGTCGGGGGCGAAGCCGTGGATGCGGCTCTGGCCACGAAACGAGTCCGCCACGTACACGCGGCGGACGCCCAACGAGGTCATGTCAATAGGTGTGTAAACAGCTCAGGCGGCGGCCTTCGGAATCGGCCGTGGGCGCGCTCAGCTTCACAAGCACTCCGTTGACGTTCGTCGTGCACGAAGCCGACCGCGTGTTAGCGAGCAGCTGGCCGCAGTTCGTCGGCGTGGCGGTGAAAGATCTTCCACTCTCCATGCTCCATCCGGTACACCTGGGTGCAACGCAGCACGCGCGGCAGCGGTTGACCGTCCACGATCCGCATCATCCGCTCAAGATCCACCGTGACGGCCATGTCAGTGCCGACCACGGTCAGGATGTTCTCCAGCCTGAGATCACTGGCACGGACCTGGCCGCTCGCCCAGTCCAGCCGGGGACCGACTTCAGTCCAGCCACGTTCGAGTCCGCCCAAGGCCCCCAGAATGGACACATCCGGGCTGTGCGACCAGAGCGCCTTGAACGCCTCGGGCTTTCCGTCCAGCTGCGCGGCGAGCGCCATCTGGAACCTCGCCCTGAATCGCGGCCACCTTTCGTCCATGCTGGCGTCTGTCGGTGTTGTGGCACTCACGCGGCAGCCCTCCCATGAACCGTAACCGGGCTCGGCTTCACCCGCTCTCCGTTGATGTACGTCACGCCCTCCGCGATCTCGGCCAGCAGTTCGGGCGCATCGAGCCGCCGGAACGTCCGCTCGGCGATCAGCAGAGTCTTCCAGATGACCGCCGTCGCGTTCTCCACCTTCTTGTACCGCTTCGCCGCTGCCGTGCGCAGCCGCACGGCTGCGAAGGGCGACTCGATCGGATTCGACGTGCGCAGGTGCTTCCAGTGCGCCTTGGGGAACCCGTAGAAGGTGACCAGCCGCTCCCAGTCGTGGTCGAGTGTCTGGCCGACGGCCGTCACGCCGCTCTTGGTGCACCATGTCTGGAACGCCCGCTTCTGGCGCTCCGCGTCCTCCCGTGTCTCGGCATAGGGGATCGCCGTGAGCCGTCGCCGGCCCTCGGCCTGGAGCCGCTTCGGCAGCTTGTCGAGCACGTTCAGGAGCCGGTGGTTCCAACACCGCTGCTGGTGGGTCACGGGGAACACGGCCGTCAGTGCGCCCCAGATGCCCAGATGGCCATCCCCGACGACGAGCCGCGGTGGCCGGAGGCCCCGGTGCTTCAGCTCTCGCAGCAACGCCGCCCAGCTCTCGGTAGACTCCCGATAGCCGCTCTCGACGGCCAGGATGATCTTGCGCCCATCCCGCAGGCCGGCGAGGACGACGAGCATGGCCGCCTTGTCCTTCTCGAGCCCGGCTTTGACGTAGACGCCGTCCACCCAGAGGTACACGGGCTCCAGGTCGGCCAGCGATCGCGTCTTCCACTCGTCGTACTCCGCCTGCCAGGTGGCCTTCAAGCGGGCGACCGAGCTCGCCGACAGCGGCGCGCCGTCCCCGAGCAGCCCCCGCAGGGCCAAATCAAAGTCGCCCTCGGCCAGCCCGTGGAGGTACAGCGTCGGGAGCAGCTGGCCCACGGCGTCAGTGCGGCGCTTGAACACCGGCAGCAGGCGACTCTCGAAGCGCTCCGCCAGGCCGCGGACCCTCGGCCGTCGGACCGTGATCGTCCCCGCGCTCAGGGTCAGCCGGCGCGGCTTCCCCAGACCGTTGCGGTAGCCCCCCGGCGCGTCGATCCCGTCACGCCGCGCGTACCGGGCTCGCCCCAACAACTCCTCCACCTCTTCTTCCAGCAACCGCTGGAACCAGGTCTGGATGCGCTGCCGGGCGAAGGCCTCCACGTCCTCCCAGGATGGCCTTGACTCGATCACGCGCTCGGTGCTCTGCTCCCTCATGGGCGGTGTCTCCTTTCCCGGGCGCGTCAACGCCCGGCTCGGTTCCGGCCGAACCGAAAGGTACACCGCCTTCACTCGTTTCCACACCCTTCGAGCCTACCTCCGCCCAACTACTACTTCAGGGTCATGGACACCAACTCCCAGTCGCGACCCCAACCTCCGCTGCTCGTCGTACCTGCGACACGCTTGACAAAAGCCTTCGCATCGGGTGACCACCACAGCGTGGAATTCCCCCACCACGTGTAGGGGCCAAGGTTCTCCTGGTGCCAGGAAATCCGGAACGCCTTGAACGTGCCCGCTTTCACGCTGATCTCCTCGAACGCCTCAACCTTCCACCGATTCATGTAAGGCAGCATGGCGCCAGTAGCACCTGCCCGAAGATCTAGCCGTTGCGACCACTCCTTTCCCACACGGAGGGGAAAGTCAAGAACCTTCAGCCCGGTGATGTACACTGGCGCACCATTCCTGTTCGTACCGCTTATGGCGAGGCTATTCCTGTCACGCACGTATCGGCACCCTTCCTGGCACCACGCATCAATGTTCGATTCGACCTCGGACTGGTCGCCCTGGACCGCAACCACCTTGACGAACGTGGGGTACGTCCCTCCCTCCCAACGCCACTCATCGCCGACTTTGAACGTAGGCGCCTCGACCGTGGTGGTTTCACCCCCCGCGATGGGCTTGCCCTGAGTCGTCGCGCATGCGCCAAGCAGAACCAGTCCTACACCGACGGTGCCGATCAAGTCCCAAGTCCCGACCCCGCCCCTCACTCGCCCCATCGTGCATCTCCTTTGTTCTGGTCGTCTTGGACCTATGCGGAAATCGCCTTCTGCGACATGAGTGCCGCGGTGGTGGCCTGCGAGAAGGGGCGTCGGGCTTAAGGCGATCAATTCTTTCGTCAGTGCCCGTGGGCTCGGACTGCACCCGAGGCTCGGCGGTACATGCGTACGTGAAGCGTTCCGTCGACCCTCAAGTGGTTTCACGAGTGCGTGGAACGGCGGCGTCCAAGCCTCGAGTGCATCAATGGGTATGCCTCTGGCTTTTGACTACGGTCGAGGTGGCAAGCGATAACCAGGAAGGCCCGTCGACACGCTCCGCCGCGACCGCGCTTTATGTGCGTCGCGCGCGTGTAGACGTGCAAAGGGAAGAACGATGATGCCAGTCTATCCAGTGTCCACACCTTGCTCCTCCTTGGAGGAGGGAGGATCCAGATAACTAGCCGACGCATAGAATCACAAAGCACGTAACCGTGTCAAGAAGAACGCGTTGGCCGGATGTCGGACGCAGTATGTGGCGACCAGCGCTGACGCTGGCACCGGTCCGCGTCACCTGACCTTCGGTAGACCCCATCCGCCATCGCTGAACCGAGGAGTAGGCCTCCCTTGAACACCGAACACTCGGGCCGCCTTCCAGCGGAGCTGCTCTCGATCTGACCATCCGAACAAGGACGACTAACGGACCCGAGACGGCGTGATCGTCACCAGCCCCGGCAGGTCGCGGTCGACCACGTGGAGCCGCCCCTGCGGCGTCCACCGCGAGCCCCTGCGGCGACCGGAGCCGCTGGCCGTCGTCGCCGCGCCGCCAGGTGCCGAGGAGGCGGCCGTCGGGGGCGAAGCCGTGGACGCGGCCCTGGCCGCGGAGCCAGTCGGCCACGTAGACGCGGCCGGCCGCGTCGACCGCGAGGCCCATCGGCTCGAAGAATTCGCCGTCGCCCTCCCCGCGCCCACCCCCGAAGCTCGCCAGCACCCGCCCGGCCGCGTCGAGCTTGTGCACCCGGCGGTCCTGGTCGCCGACCACGTAGAGGTGCCCGGCCGCGTCCACCGCGATCCCGCAGTGGGGCGCGATCGGGAACGGGAGCGGCCGCGTGCCGAGGCGCCGGCCCCCGGGTCCGAACACGTAGACGTGGCGGTCATGGACGAGGATCTCGCCCGTGTCCGGCGCGGCCACGCCCGCGGGGTTGAACAGCCCGTCGAAGTCCTCGAACCGGAGCCCGCCGAACACCTCCAGGAGCCGCCCCTCCCGCGTGAACCGCTGGATCCGGTGGTTCCCCCAGTCGGCGACGTAGACCGTCCCCGCCCGGTCCACGGCCACGCCGTGCGGGTACTGGAACGCGCCCGGCTCCCGGCCGAACCGGCCCCAGGTCCGCACCATCGCGCCGGCCGCGTCGAGCACCACGATCCGGTGGTGCGCGGTGTCGGCGACGTAGCGGAGCCCGGCGGCGTCGAGCGCGACCGCCTGCGCGCCGCGAAGCCGCAGCGGCCTCCGGGCCCGCCGACGGCGGGGCGGGCGCGAGGTACTTCGTCCACAGCGGGGGGTAGCCGATCCCGATCGGCCGGAGGCCGAGGGCCGCCCGCTCGCGGTTGATCGCGTCCTCGAACCGCCGCGCCTCCCGGTACGGAAGGTCGATCCAGTTCGGGGGCGGCCCGATGCTCTGCCAGCGGCCCTGGAGCGCCGCGCGCTCCTCGCGGGTCCACGTGCCCTCGAGGTACTTCCGCCGCTCGTCCGGCGACCGGAGCGGCCGCATCTCGATGACGGCGCCCGGCTTGGTCAGGGGCGCCTCCCGGTCCCGGAGCCGCCAGCCGCCGTAGCCCGCCTTGAAGAGCCCGAGCTCGGGCTCCGGCTCACGGACCGGCCGCGCGAGCGGGCGCAGAAAGAGCCGGGGCGGCAGCGTGAATCGCCCCTCCGCGTCGGTCACCGTTTCGTCCGCGCTGATCGAGCCCGTCGGCGCAGAGGGGCACGAGCCCGCGATCCAGGAAGCGCCGCTGCCAGACGCCGATGACCGCGACGCCCTCGAGGGGCTGGCCGGTCTCGGCGTCGACCACCTGGGCGCGCCACGGGCCCGCCGCCTGGGCGAGCGTCGGCAGGGCGAGCCAGAGCAGCGCCGCCAGCCATCGGCTCGTCACAGCGCCCCACGGCGTTCGCACTCGACTCGTCATCGCCATCGCCATCGCGCGTCCTCCTGGCCGGGGTCTCTGAAGACCCGAGCAATTCCGCGTCCAGGGCGTGCCCGCGCGACAACCCCGAGGATGAGGCCGATTCGCTTCCCCCAAGCGGGCGTGACGGGACACCCGACCCCGTCGTCATGGCCGCACGTACCGGATGGCGCGACCGCGACCGGTCCGACGGAGCTCGCCCGCGGCCACCAGCGCCCCGAGCTCCCGCCGCGCCAGCGAGAGCCCGACGCCCGCGGCCCGGGCGAGCTCGCCCGGTCGACACGCCGGCGTCCGCAGCCCCCAGCTCGAGCGCGAGCCGGCGGCGCGTCTCCGCGGGGCGGGCGCCCGGCGCGGGCAATCCGGGCGACCGCCGATGCCCGCCGGGGCACGTCCGCCGGCTCCGGCAGCGCGAGGTCCTCGGCGCGGAGCGCGCCGCGGCCGCGGAGGATCATCGCCTCCTCGAGCACCGCCTCCAGCTCGCGGACGTTCCCGGGCCAGGGGTAGGCCGCGAGGCGATCCAACGCGCCCTCGGTCACCCCGTCGATCCGGAGCCCGTGGCGCGCGGCGACCTGGCGGCGGATGTGCTCGACGAGGAGCGGCAGGTCCTCGATCCGCGCGCGCAGCGGCGGCACGGTGAGGACGACGCGCCGCAGGCGGTAGTAGAGGTCCTCGCGGAAGCGACCCTCGCCGACCGCCGTCGCGCAGGTCGCGGTGCGTCGCCGCGATCAGCCGGACGTCGACGTGGCCGGCGCGGCTCGCGCCGACCGCACGGACCTCACCGTCCCCCAGGAACCGGAGGAGCATCGCCTGGGCGTCCGGCGCGAGCTCGGCCACCTCGTCGAGGAACACGGTCCCGCCGTCCGCCTCGCGGAGGAGCCCCGGCCGGCGGTCGATCGCGCCCGTGAACGCCCCGCGCTCGTGGCCGAAGAGCTCGCTCCGGAGGAGCTCGCGCGTGAGGGCGCCGCAGTTCACGGCCTCGAACCGGGCGCTGCGGCGGCGGCTCAGCCGGTGGAGGGCGGCCGCGACCAGCTCCTTGCCGGTCCCGGTCTCGCCGAGGATCAGGACCGGCACGTCGTACGGGGCCACGCGCCGGATCCGATCGAAGAGCGCCTGCATCCCCGCGCTCCGGCCGATCAGCCCCTCGAACCCCGGCAGCGACTCCACCCCGGACCTCCCGGCGCCCCTCGAGTCCTGGGCGCACCGCCTAGGTGAAGAGCAGGGTGGGTGCCACGGGTCCGGGATCGTCGGAACCTCGCGTCGAATCGACCGATTTGGCCGCGACTCCGAGACGGGGCCCCGGCCACGCGCTCGGAGGCGACCCGCATCCGGTGCGGGTCGACCCGCACGGCGTGCAGACATTCCTAGGGAAACCGGCGGGCCTGGCGCTACCCTCCTGCCACTCGACGCGACCATCCGCTCCCGAGCCAGGAGGCCTGCGATGCTCTTCACCGAGGCCGAGTCGACGCTCGCGCGGGCCGTCGGCCAGCTCGAGCGCCGGCAACCCCTTCCTCCCGGAGCGCCTCGAGGCCGAGCGCGCGGCCCTCGGCGACGGCCTTCGACCCCGCCGGCACGCTCTGGCACTCCCCCGCCGAGCCCGAGCCCGCGCCGAACGTCGTCCGGATCGCCGCGCGCGCGACGGCCCTCGCCGACGCCGCGCGGGACGCGCCTCGCCGGCGGCGCCCGGCCGCGCGCCGAGGAGATCGGGCTCTACGAGGACCTCGTCCTCTACGCGCTCTACGAGCGCCACCAGGGCGCCCTCTTCGCGTGGCTCCGCGCCCGGCCCGCCGCGAGCGGCCGCGTGCCGCTCTTCGAGCGCGTCCGCCGGGACCTCGCGCACTACCTCGACGTCCGGGGGTGCGCGAGCCCGCTCCGCGACGAGGCCGCCCACGTCTTCGCGGGCTTCTACCAGGTCCGGCGCGCCTTCCATCACATCCACGCGAACATCCTCGGCGAGTCGGGCCCGGCGCGGCGCCTCCGCGCGGCCGTCTGGCAGTCGATCTTCACGCGCGACGGGCGCCGCTACCGGCGCGCCCTCTACGCGCGGATGGGCGACGTCGCCACGCTCGTCACCGGCCCGTCGGGCACCGGCAAGGAGCTCGTCGCGCGGGCGATCGGCCTCGCGCGGCTACATCCCGTTCGACGAGAAGACCGCAGGCCTTCGCCGAGCCGGCGGCGGGCGCCTTCTTCCCGCTGAACCTCGCGGCCCTCTCCCCCACCCTCATCGAGTCCGAGCTCTTCGGCCACCGGCGGGGCGCCTTCACCGGGGCCCTCGAGGACCGGAAGGGCTGGTTCGAGACGTGCCCGCCCGCTCGGCGCGGTCTTCCTCGACGAGATCGGCGAGGTGGACCCGGCGATCCAGGTGAAGCTCCTGCGCGTGCTCCAGACGCGGACCTTCCAGCGCCTCGGCGACACGGCGGACCGGACGTTCGCGCGGGAAGCTCATCGCCGCCACGAACCGCGATCTCCGCCAGGCGCTCGCGGCCGGCCGCTTCCGGGAGGACTTCTACTACCGCCTCTGCGCGGACCTCCTCGTCACGCCGTCCCTCGCCGAGCGGCTCCGGGACACGCCGGGCGAGCTCCGGACGCTCTGCCGCGCGATCGCCCGGCGCGTCGCGGGCGACGCGGAGGCGGACGCCGTCGCCGCGGAGGCCGAGGCCTGGATCCACGAGCACCTCGGGCCGGACTACCCGTGGCCCGGCAACGTCCGGGAGCTCGAGCAGTGCCTCCGGAACCTCGTGATCCGCGGGACGTACGAGCCCCAGGGGCTCGTGCGTGGGGATGCGCGCGCGGAGTTCCTGGCGGCGGTCGAGGCGGGCGCGCTCCGCGCCGACGCGCTCCTCCGCCACTACTGCACGTGGGTCTACGCGCGGACGGGGAGCTACGGCGAGACCGCGCGGCGCCTCGGCCTCGACCCGCGGACGGTGCGGGACCGGGTCGATCCGGCGTGGCTGGCAGTCCTCCAAGACGGGAACGGCGCGACGCGTCGCCACGTCACGACCAAATCGGGATCCGGGACGTGATCGGTGCGTTCGTTCACGCCCTCGGGCTGGGCCTCGCCGTCGGCAGTCTCTCCGCCTGTGCCGCCGGGCCACCCCTCGCCCAGCTCGATCCGCCCGCCCGCGAGGCACGGCTCGCCAGCGACGCCGCCGCCGTCCAGGTCTACCGGGCCGGCCTCCGCGACGTCGTCGCCTACGTCGACGCGCGGCCGGACCTCTTCGGCCGGGACCGCCCGCCCGCTCCGGCGCTTCCGTCGCGAGAGACGCGCGAGGCGGTCTGGGCCGCGTGGCAGCGCTTCCTCGACTACATCCTCGCCCTCGACACGATCGGCCGGGCGCACCAGCGGTTCGCCGAGCGCCCGTCGCCCGAGCGCGAGCAGTCCTTCGCGATCGGCCACGCGGCCTACGTCGCCTCGTACCGCTTCGCCCTCGAGCTTCTCGCCCGCCTCGACCGGAACCCCGACCTCCAGCCTCTGCTGAACGAGCCGGTGCCCGAGCTCGGCCTGCCGAAAGGCACCTACACCGGCGTGCGGCTCCGGTTCCTCAACGCGGCCCGGGGCATCGAGTTCGCGGCGCTCGGCGCGGTGGACGGGGCCACCCGGGTCGCGGGCCCGCCCGCGTTGGCGGCCGGGATCCTCGAGGACCGGGGCGCTCTCTGGCGCTACGGCGCCGGGCGCGGCCTGGTCATGACGGGGACGAACGCCCTCCAGGTCGTCCAGCGCGCCGGCTTCGCCGCATGGTTCCCGGTCCAGGCAGGGATCGCCGACTGGATGGGCGACACGCGGCTCCTGCCCCAAGGATCGGGCGCTGGTCTCGCCCGCGCAGGTCGCCGCCCTCGGAGCCGTCCTCGAGCCGGGCGACATCCTCCTCGCCCGGCGCGAGGGGTACCTCTCCAACATCGGGATCCCGGGGTTCTGGCCGCACGCCGTCCTCTACGTCGGGACGCCGGAGGAGCGCCGCCGCGCCTTCGCCGGCCCCGAGGTCGCCGCCTGGGTCCAGGCCCGCGGCCAGCCGGACGGCGACTTCGAGGCGCTCCTCGCCCGAACGCATCCGGCGGCATATGCGCGGGCCCTCGCGCCCGACGGCGGCGCGCCCCGGCGCGCGCTCGAGGCGATCAGCGAGGGGGTCGCGTTCACGACCCTCGAGCACGCGGCCGGCGCCGACCACGTGGCGGCGCTCCGCCCGCGGCTCCCGGCCGTCGAGAAGGCGGCGGCACTCCTCCGGGCCTTCGGCTACGCCGGCCGCCCCTACGACTTCAACTTCGACTTCCGGACCGACGCGGCGCTCGTCTGCTCCGAGCTCGTCTACAAGGCCTACGAGCCCGGCCCCGGCCGCCAGGGCCTCCGCCTTCCGCTGGTCGAGGTCCTCGGCCGCCCGGTCCTCGCCGCCGAGCGAGATCGCGCGGCTCTTCGACGCCGAGCTCGGGACGCCGGCGGCGCAGCTCGAGCTCGTGCGGTTCCTCGACGGCCGGAGAGCCGGCGGCGTCGCGGTGCGACGGCGACGTGGAGGCGTTCCGACGGAGCTGGCGGCGGCCGAAGTGGCCGACAGTCGTGGCGAACTCGATATCTCGAAAGCCGCAATGAAATGCGCCAGTTTATGCTGCCGCCCGCGCGTGCTCAGGTCGCTGAGCACGCGGGGCGTGGCGAGACCAGACCCGTTGACGCGGTGGCCCGCGCGACGGCCGAACCGCACACCGCCTAAGCCGGAGACACACATGAGCGTTCCGACAGTCGCGGCCAGCGTGGTCCTCGCCCTCGGCTGCCTGCTCGCGCCCCTCCCGGTCCAGGCGCAGCCGGCAGAGACCGGAGGGCCTCACGAAGTCGCGTTCGAGAGCGGCTCGCTCTCGCTACGGGGCTTTATCTATCGGCCCGACGGACCGGGCCCGTTTCCCGTCGTCCTGTGGAACCACGGGAGCGAGCGGCGCCCGGGCTGGCTGCCGGCGTTGGGTCCCATGTTCACGATGGGAGGCTACGTCTTCTTCGTGCCGCACCGACGCGGTCAGGGCCGGTCGCCCGGTGACTACATCGTCGATCTGCTCCGCCGGGAAATGGAACAAGGCGGCCCGGACGCCTGGAGCCGGCGGCTCGTCGCGCTGCAGGAGGAGCACCTTCAAGATCAGGTCGCGGCGCTGGCCTTCGCGCGTACCCTCCCCTACGTCGATGGCAGTCGAGTTGCCATCGCGGGCTGCTCCTTTGGTGGAATACAGACCGTCCTGGCCGCCGAGCAGGGACATGGGACGCGCGCCGCGATCGCTTTTGCCGCCGCCGCCCAAACATGGAAACACTCATTCGCCTTGCGGGACCGGCTCCGGAAGGCCGCGAGACAGGCCGCCATCCCCCTCATGTTCGTCCAAGCGCAGAACGACTACGACCTAGAGCCGAGTCGATCGCTCGCGAAGGAGGCCGAGAAGGCGGGCAAACCAGCCAAGCTGCTCCTCTTCCCGCCGTTCGGCGCCAGCGCGCAGGACGGCCATGAGTTTTGCGTGCGCGGGGCGCACATCTGGTCTGGCGACGTCTTCGCCTTCCTGCGGGCGTCAATCGCGCCGTGACGCGCTGGCCCCGTTCGGGACGCCGAGGTCGTCGGAAGCGTGGCTGACGCGAGACAGGTGGGCCTCGGCACCGAAGCGCAGCACTCGCGAGCGTGTCGCCGGTCACGGCGCGAACGGGACCACCCTGAGCCCAGGAGCCGCCTTGCCAGGGCACGGATCGAGAAAGGAGCCACATGAGACCGACGACGTTCCGGCGCAGCCTTCTTGTCCTGGGCTTGCTGGCATCGGGCTGCGCGACCACCGGACGGGTTGCTGGCGTCGATGGCCCGGTCGAGTGGGAGGTCATCGATGTCGGCCGGGTCGACTCCGCCGACGGCAATCGCTCGCGCTGGAGCTATACGATCGTCCTGAAGGAGAAGGCCGGGACGGCGATCCAGTTTGAACGGATCGAGCGGGGCGCGCACGCGCAGACGCTCGAGACGGGCGGGATCGCACGGATCGACTTCGACCGTCGCCTCGACGCCAATGGGGAGCTCCGATACCACACGACTGACGCCTGGGGATGGGTCCCTGGACCAGGGGCGCAATTCGGCGGCGTCGGGGTGCTCGGCCCTCTCGCGATGCAGCGGCAATTCATTGGGAAGGATTCGCGGGGCCACGACGTCGCCGTGTCCGTCCGGGTGGTCCTCGACCGGGGTTTCGGACGTGGGTCACGGCAGCCACCCCAGTCGGCGCCGCCAGCTCCGCCGGCGAAGCTCCTCCAGTCGCCGGACCTCAAGAGCCTCGCCGGTCGTTGGGAGGGTTACTACCAGGTGCCGGGCTTTCAGATTCCGATCGAAGCACTCATCCGTGACGATGGATCGGTGGAGTTCGGGGAGCACGACCCCGTGACGAATCGCTTCCGAGGCACGCTCAGCGTGCGAGAGGGGCGGGTGTGGTATGCCGCACGGGACACGGCCGAGTTCACGTACCACGAGGGAGGGGGGCGACATGTGCTCGTCGGCCATCTGACACCCGGGACGGGCGGCGGGGCGGCGGCCCGCGTCCCGATATGGTTCGAACGGACCAGCAGCGCACCGGCCACCGCGACCGCGCCGCCGTCACCCACGCGTGACCCCAGTCTGTCCGCGGCCGTCCAAAGGGCCTTCGAGGCATACAAGGCCGACCCGAAGTATGCCCACTTCAAGGCGTTCGCCACGGACCGGAGGTCCGATGCCTGGGGCCGTGCCTGGAACCTCGGGTCCGCGACCGCGGCGATGGAGCGGGCCCTGTCCGAATGCGGCAAGAGGGGCACGGCGTGCGCCGTATATGCCGTGGGCGATATCGCCCTCGAGTCCGTTTCGCCCGAACAGCGGGCGGTGATCGTCCTTGGGGGACTACTCCTGACCTACAAGGGGAGCTTGACCATGGAGCAGGAGGGGCGCACCGAGAGTTCGTCCGCGACCTTCTACCTGCGCCAAGGCATCACCGACTTGACCGGAAGTTGGCAGCGTCCCGAGCCGCTGATGTCGGGGGTGTTCAGCGGCGGCGTCTGGGACATGGGCCGGACGATGGTGCGGATGACGCAATCCGATCCGTGCCGCGCGGATTTCACCGGCGTCCTGTCCATCGATAGGGGCGGAGCCGCGTTGGCCGTATCGTACACGGGGCCAGGGTGTGACGGCGTCCCCCTCAAGGCGACGTTCACGGGCACCCGGCAGTAGAGGCCCTGCGTGACGCGCCACGCTGAGCTGTGCCATATCGATGGAACAGCGGGACAGGCCGCCCAGCCCCTACCCGCGATGGGGCCGGCCTGAGAGCTGATGCGGGCTCCCGCCGCGTGATGGAACGAGACGCTCGCGACGCCACTGGAACGCCACCGGGGCTGAACCGCGTCCTCATCCTCTCCGCCTCCGCCGGCGCGGGCCACGTCCGCGCAGCCCAGGCCCTCGAGCGCGCCCTGGTGGCCACCGGCCGGGTCCAGGAGGTCCGCCACGTCGACATCCTCCAGTACACGAGCAAGCTCTTCCGCCGCGTCTACGCCCAGGCCTACCTCGACCTCGTCAACCGCGCCCCCGAGGTGCTCGGCTGGGTGTACGACTACTTCGACGAGCCCGGGAAGCACGCGCGCCTGCGCCTCGCCCTCGACAAGCTGAACGCGACGCGGTTCGTCCGGCTCCTCGAGCGACTACCGGCCCGACTGGGCGGTCTCCACCCACTTCCTGCCGGCCGAGCTCATCGCCTGGCTCCGGTCGAAGGGCCGGCTCGACACCCGGCAGGCGATCGTGGTCACCGACTTCGACGTCCAGGCGATGTGGCTCACCCGCCACGTCGACCGCTACTTCGTCGCCCTCGACGAGACGCGCGTCCACCTGGAGCGCCTCGGCGTCCCGGCGGCCGCTCCGAGGCGCTGGCGCGCGGCCTCGCCCTCGTGATCGTCCACCCCATCCCCGGCCAGGAGGAACGGAACGCGGACCACCTGCTCGAGGCCGGAGCGGCCATCCGGTGCAACAACCTCCCGGCGCTCGCGTGGAAGATCGACCGGCTGCTGGGCGAGCCAACGCGGTTGGCGGCGATGCGGGCGAACGCGCGGCGCCTCGGACGGCCGCATGCGGCCCGGGACATCGCGGCGGTGCTGATCGCCGGCTGGCCGGCCGGTTGAACCCCAACCGACCGGGTCACGGCCAGGAAACCCTCCTGCTCACGGCAACATAGTGCGAAAAGCGCCCCGCTTCCAAACCTCGTTGCCGAACTGTCTACCACGCGTAGTGACATCAGACGGCTCGCCACGGTAGAGCGCGTGACGAAAGCGATTCTCGATGCGGCGAGAATCGGCGCGTGCGGGGCGAGCTACGGAGCGTACCTGGCAGCCATGCTCGTGGCAGAACGGCTAGTCAGCCGCCTCCTCCTGCGTGCACGCACCCCGTTCACCGGAAACACTCCACCTCTGCGCACACGAATCTGATCGACCTTCCCCTCGCGCACGGCCGAGTCTTGTCCGTCACCTCGATCTCAACCACCCGTCGGTCTCTGCTTACGCCGACTAGGACACACGTATTCTTCTCTGCGATCCGCTCCAAAACATCGGCGACAGTTGGCCCACCGTAGTCGTACGCAGCCCGTGACCGGCGAGCAAGACCAAGCGTCGCTGCGCGGCTCTTCGACTCAACGCTCTTGAACCGAATAGCTTCCGAGATTTCCGGGATCCCGTCTGTTCCTAGACTGGCTCGCTCCTGAGTCGCGTACTGCGCCACAATGCCACCCAATGACTCCAAGCCGACCGTCACAGTCACCACCGGTAGTAGCTTGATCTTCTCGGCTGTGCGTCCGATGCGCTCGCGCACCCAACTATACGGCTGGTCACTTTGAGATACAGGTTTTACGATCGTCTCGTGGTCACGCGACATCGGGAACGGCATTTCGTCGCATGTCGTCACTGCGAACAACTGTTGCACGACTTTCACTACAGCCCGTGTTCTATCGACCTCGTAGGCGCAGTAGATGAACGGCGTGGAGAGCCAGTCACGATGCTCTCTTCGTTTCAGGAAATTGAACCAGGAATTCTCTTGTGAATCCAGGAACGCACTGGCTCTCTCGGGTTGTAGGTCATCGACCATCCGATATCGCTTACCTATTGACACACTCAGCGCCTCGCCGATGTCGGATGCGGCTAGATTTGCTAGCGGAGATCCTCGCGATGGCACCGCCAGCAGAAACACTGCAGCGATGCGTCTTATCACACCCCTATATTCACGTTCAGCGTAGAGCATGGTGACACGCTTCAGCAGCACCCCGCCCAGGCTATGCGTGACCAGGAAGACGTGATTGTATCGCCGAAAGATCCCATCCG
The DNA here is from genome assembly GCA_963812945.1 of uncultured Candidatus Rokubacteria bacterium. Lineage (GTDB taxonomy): Bacteria > Methylomirabilota > Methylomirabilia > Rokubacteriales > DASRDR01 > DASRDR01. The sequence continues at coordinate 33,223 of CAWEXD010000012.1, forward strand.
ACTGCAGCAGATCAGCGATCTGTACCGCTGCCTGTTCAATCGTATTATGAGAAACAAAGACCCTGCGGTAGTCAAGTGAATAGATCGCAAAGCCGGACAGCGGAGGCGCTTGGTTGTCGTTGGGGAACGGCTGCTGATCCGCCTTCATCAACTCGAACCAGCTTGGATATCCCTTCGCCCGAAACGTCTCAATAGGGTCGCCGTCTAGCCCATGAATGAAGACGATTGCGCGGTCAGTCACTACCTGGTGCATGGGTATAAGCTTGAATGCATCTGGTGGGATACGGTCGCTCCATCCCCACCGCCATACTGCGATCCCAATGACACAGGCCGCTACGCCAATGGAAGCTATTAGTCGCCACTTGGTCATTCGAATGGTCAGCGACATCGGCGGCTCGTCCGCCCACGATCATTCTCTACAAGAACCTCGCGAATACCTCCCCCCGGGGTCGGTGGCGAAGGCAGCCGGTCCCGACGAGGACCTCCGTTCCGCCCCGAGATACTGTCCGCGTCGAAGATTCCGCGTCGCGCGCTAATTCACCGCCGATCTCGGCGAGGGTTGATGATTGTGAGAGAGCAGCTGTCATGCTTTGTGCGGCCGCGTCCTGTCCTTGCACTGTAAGAGCCGCAGCTACTAAGGCAATAAATCCGGCCGCAGCCGCGACTGGATTGTCCCTGTAGTTTCCGAATCGCAAGAAATTGATCCATTTATCATTGGGATCACGCGAGAAGCGTTCCCATTCGGGGGAGAGAAGCAGACTAGCCGAGGTTTGAAACCGTCCAATGGATGATAGGAAGGCGCTTCGGAAGCCAGCATCGTTGGTGGTGCCTCCGCTTGAGCCTCCGCCACCGCCTGACGCACTGCCGGATGAGCTCCCGCCGGACGAAGCTTGAGAAGACACGTTCCACTTCAGAGCACAGCTGCTCGATGTTGTTGTAACGGTGCATACGTCATTGCTATTGGCTGGACTCGACGAGGCCTCCATGTTTGTACACTTGCAGTCCTCGGCGAACCCCAAGGGGAGGAACAACAAGAGGGGAGACAGGGTCACAGCAATGCGACTCAATAGCGATCCGACCGCAGGTCGTCGAATGCGCATGGAATTGCACCTTACCTCCCTGGCAAGAAGATCACGGTGTGCCACTGTCATGTGCGAGCTAGCCGCGGCCATGGGATTACTCTTGAAGGTCGATCCCTATGAAGCATGGCCTTGCGCGCCCTACCTGACGGCTGACTCCCTCGGGAAGTGCACAATGCTCGCCGGGCGGCCGCGCGAAGAGGCTCAAGGCGTGGGCGGAGCACCTTTCATCCGGCGCTGACCTCCCGTGGAGTAGTAGGCCGCCGTACGTCTAGCACTACAGGGTTAGGGATGTCAACAATCCGTACGGGTGATGCCGCGGGCGCCCTCACCCCCACGCCCAGCACCGGCTCCGCACCGGGCAGTCCTGGCAGTGCCAGCCGACGCGCGGCGGGAAGACGCCCGCCTCGACGGCGGTGAGGATCTCGGCCGCCAGGCGGAAGAGCCGGACGTTCGCCGCCCGGTCGCGGGTGGTCCAGTAGCGGTGGAGCTCGGGCTGCTTGGTCTTGGGTCAGCACGTCGAAGTGGAGCCGGAGGTCGGCCTCGTCGGTGAGGCCGTTCATCGCCGTCGCGTAGCCATAAGCCCGACAGTCGGAGCGCCGGAATGCTTCCGGAGCGGCCGACCCGTGTCAAGGACTGGCGGCGATTGAGGTATCTTCGGACCCATGGTGCCCTGGCCGAACATCGCCGCCCTCTTGCGGGACCGGGCGCGGCGCGATCCGCACCGCGAGCTCTTCCGCTTCGAGGGCCGCTCGCGGACGGTCGGCCAGATCGACGAGGCCAGTAGCCGGCTCGCCCAGGTCCTCGTCCGGCGGGGTATCCGCAAAGGCGACCGGGTCGCCCTGATGATCCCCAACGGGATCGAGTTCCCCACATGCTGGATGGCGCTGGCGAAGATCGGGGCGGTGATGGTCCCCCTCAACACCCAGTACCAGGCGGCCGACCTCGGGTACGTCCTCGCCGACTCAGGAGCGCGGCTGGCGCTCGCCGGCGCCCGGGAAGCCGGCCGGCTCGCGACCGTGCGGGATCGCCTGGCAACGCTCGAGACGATCGCGGTGCTGGGCGAGGAGGCGGCGCCGGGGATTGTGTCCCTGGCGGCTGAGCTGAGCGAGCCACCCTCGAGCGTCAAGTGGGACGCCGTCGGGCCCGACGACCTCATGAGCATCCAGTACACCTCGGGCACGACCGGCTTCCCGAAGGGCTGCATGCTGAGCCACGCGTACATGGTCCGCATGGGCATGGTGCCCGCCGAGGCCTACGGGGTCACAGAGCGGGACGTCATGCTCACCGCGCAGCCGTACTCCTACCTGGATCCCCAATGGGCCACGGCGCTCTGCCTGATCGCGGGGTGCCCGCTCGTGATCCTGCCGCGATTCTCGGCCTCGACCTTCTGGCAGTCCGTCAAGGACCACGGCGTCACCTTCTTCTACGTGCTCGGCACCATGCCCGTGTACCTCTACAAGCAGCCGGAAAATCCGGCCGTTGAACGGGCGCATCGCATGCGGGTGGCGGTCTGCTCCGGGATCCCGAGGGAGCTCCACGCCGCGCTGGAGGCACGGTGGGGATGTCCCTGGCGGGAGGGCTATGGGTCCACCGAGAGCGGGGTGGACCTCGTGGTGCGGCCGGAGGAGACCGACTCGGTCGGCTCCGGCCGCATGGGACGACCGGTGTCGGGACGCGAGGCCAAAGTAGTGGATGCGCAGGGGCGCGAGCTCCCCGACGGAGAGGTCGGTGAGCTCCTCCTCCGCGGGGAGGGCATGATGCGGGGCTACTGGAACAACCCGGCGGCTACCGCCGAGAAGTTTGCCGGCGGCTGGCTCCACACCGGCGACCTCGTCGTCCGGGACGAGGTGGGGCACTTCCGGCTCGTGGGCCGCACCAAGGACATGATCCGGCGCACGGGCGAGAACATTGCGGCGGCCGAGGTGGAAGCCGTGCTGTGCGAGCATCCGGCCGTGCGTGCGGCGGCCGTCGTCCCGGTGCCGGACGAGCTCAGGGGCGAGGAGGTCAAGGCCTTCGTGCAGCTCCAGCCCGGGCAGACGCCCGCGACCTCGCCCCCCGAGGCGCTGCTCGAGTTCGTCCGGGCCCGCCTCGCGCCGTTCAAGGTGCCGCGCTTCCTCGAGTACGTGGACCGCTTTCCCCTCACCCCCTCGGAGCGGGTCGCCAAGCACGAGCTGCTGCGCGCCACGGGCGACCCGCGGGCCCGCGCCTACGATGCCCTGAGTCACCGATGGGGGCTCGAATGATCCCCTTGGAAGATCTCCATTACGAGTCGCGGGATGGGGTGGGCCTGCTCACCTTCAATCGCCCGGCCCGGCTGAACGCCTGCCGGCTCCAGACCTATCGCGAGCTCCACGCCGCACTGGACGTGGTGAAGGGCGACGACGGCGTGCGGGTCCTGGTCTTGCGCGGAGCGGGGCGCGCTTTCTGCGTGGGAGACGACTTGAAGGAGGCCCGGGACCTGCTCCGCGCCGGGACGCCGCTCGATCAGTGGCGCGACGAGATCGAGCGGCTGCAGGACATCACGCGGCGGATCGTCCAGCTGCCGAAACCCGTCATCGCCGCCGTGCACGGCCACGCCGTGGGCTTCGGCGCCGAGGTCGCCATCGCCAGCGACATTCGCGTCGCCGCGGACGACGCCCAGTTCCGCTTCACCGAGGTGACGCGGGGGCTGTATCCGAGCAATGGCGTGCTGTACCGGCTCCCCAGGCTCGTCGGGCACGGCCGCGCGGTCGAGTGGCTGCTGACCGGCTCGGCCATCCTGGCGGGGGAGGCCTTTGCCGCGGGGCTCGTCACGCACGTCGTCCCCGGTGCGGAGCTACTGTCGGGGGTCCTGGACCTCGCGGCACGCCTCGCGGCGAACGCGCCGATCCCGCTGCGGCTGCTCAAGCAGCACTTGGCCACGATCCACGACGTCGACTTCGAGGCCGCGCTCCGGCTCGAGGTTGACGGCCTGCTCGAGTGCATGGGAAGCGAGGACGTCGCGGAGGGCATCCGGGCGTTCGCGGAGAAGCGGCGCCCCCTCTACCGGGGACGCTAGGCGCCTTCCCAGGCCCGGACGCCCTCGACTCCGGACACACCCCAGGACGCAACCAGCGCGCATCCCTTGATCCCCGCCGACCTGGGCGGAGGTAGGAGGGCCATCGCGCTCCCCCACGCCCAGCCGCGGCTCCGCACCGAGCTGACAGTGCCAGCCGACGCGGGGGGAAGACGACCGCGTCGACCCCGGCAAGGAGCTCGGCGCGCGCCCGTCCGGATCGCCACGGCCAGCGTGAGCCGGCCTCGCGGCCGCCCTACCGGGCCACCGCCACCGCGTAGGTCGTGGGCCGCCACGACCGGAGCTGGACCGCGATCGTGAGGTGGATCAGCAGATAGAGCGGGACGAGCATGGTCGGGACCATCACCCACGGCAGGGTGGTCATCGCCGCGCTGCCCGGCCCTTCGGTGAAGACCCGGACCGGCGTCCCCGGGGCCGAGAGCCCGCCGAGCGACACCGCGACGATCAGATCGAGGGCGCCGAGGGCATTCCAGAGACGGCGCCACGGAATCTAGGCAGTCCAAAGCCCGTTTCCTGCCTTCCCTCCAGGGCCGCCGGCAGTCGGGTTGGCGCGTCGAGCAGGGTGGCCGGAGTCTCGGCCGGGCCAGCCGTCGCGCGTTCGCCGAATCGTTGCCAGCCGCGCCGGATCGTCCAGCAGCCAATCTCAATGTCCACTTTCACGCGTTGCTCTTCGACGGCGTCTATACGCGCGCAAGCGCGACGGTGCGGCCGGTGTTCCACCGGCTGCCGCCGCCTACCGACGCCGACATCGCGGCGCTCCTCGCCCGCGTGCAGCGCCGGGTCGAGCGGCTGGTGGTTCGCCGCGGGCGGGGGTCGGATGCGGAGGCGGGGAGCGATCCGTTCGCGGCGCAGGCGCCGCTGGTCGCGAGCGCGGTGACGGCATCGCTCCAGGGCCGGGTGGCGCTGGGCCCGCGGGCCGGGCAGCCCGTGCGTCGGCTCCGCTCGACGGCCGCAGTGAGGCCGACCGGGCGGCGTTCGACCCGGCTGGCGGGGTTCAGCCTGCATGCGGATGTCGCGGTGCGCGCGCACCGGCGGGACCAGCTCGAGCGCCTGGTGCGCTACCTCGTGCGCCCCCCGCTGGCCCTGTGAGCTTCGCCATCATGCGCGCCCTCGGCATCCCGGCGGCGTTTGCCTTCGAAGGGGACCGGGGTTCCACCACGCCTCGGGGTGATCCATCTGTTGACTGCCTTCCACGCGCCCGCATAGACTCGCCAGCAGCATCCGAACGGGAGGGGTCGATTGATGGACCTGAGCAACATGATTCACTTTGGCCAGGTAGTCGGAAAAGCCTCGAGATTGCCCCGACCCAGCTCGCCAACTTAGCCGGACAGACGCTCACCGTCAGCCTCGGCAGCGCCAGTACAACGTACGTGGTCATCACGACCGTCTACGCGAACGACCTGGCGACGGACATGAATCCGCAGCGGGGCGACGCCCGGGTCTCCATCGGCCTCATCCTCCAGAACCCCGCTACCGGCGACGCCGTCATCGCCATCCGTGGCACCGAGGGTGTGCATGAGTGGGTACAGGACGCGCGATTCCTTCTCGTTCCCACCCCGTTCCTCGCCGGCGCCGGGCACACCGACGATGGGTTCACGTCGATGTACATGTCCCTTGCCGTCGATGCGGCTCCGGGCTCGCCGCCCGTGGCGAAATCACTGGAGGGGCTTTCATGGAGGATGCCCGTCCAGTCACTCACGATTTGCGGGCACAGTCTAGGTGGAGCCTTGGTGACGCTCTTGGCCCTCGATGTCGCCGCCAATACGCGCGTCAAGGATCCCGAGGTCTACACCTACGCGAGCCCTCGCGCGGGCGATCCAGACTTCGTGAGTACGTACAACCAGGTCGTACCCCGCACGTGCCGAATCGCGAACCGGATGGACCTCGTGCCCAAGCTGCCCCTGCCGCCTCTCTACGAGCACGTTGCCAACGTCACGGAGCTCAACCCGGTCATCCTCGGTCTCCCGCCGAAGATCCTCGTCAAGCCAGAAATCGCCTGCCAGCACATTCTCTCGACCTACCTCCACCTGTTGACGCAGGAGGCGGCCGGGGTGGTGCTGCCCCTCGAGGCGCGCTGCGCACCGGCGTGAGGGCGGGCCACAGGAAGGGCCGAGCGCTTCCGCCGTCCGCAAGGTCCTGGCCGCCAACCTGGCCAGCGGCACCCTCACGGCCCCACGGCCCTGTGGCCGCGCTTCAGGATCTCGAGACACGGGACGATCTCGTCGGGATGCGCATGCCCGTCCACGCAGGCGAAGACGTCGGCCATCTCGACCGCGCCCGCGCTCAGGATGCCGCGGACGCCGTCGTTTTGGCCGGCGTAGCTCGCGGGAATCGCCAGCCGCGGCACGTCGTTCCGGCACGTGTCGCCGAGCACCGACTCGAATCACGGAGAGTGAGATATCTACTGAAGCTTGCGGTGTGTCCTGAGCAGCGCGATGGGACGAGAGGAACCAAGACCACCACCGTTACGCGTTCTTGATCGCCACGGGAGCCTGAGGGTTTTCCTTCGCGAACTCCTGCCAGTTCTGGTATTTCGTCAGGTTGTCCTTCATGTCCTGGATGGTCTGCTTGATCTTTTCGGCTTGTTCATAGCTGTACTTCTCGCGTATCTGATTCGTCACCGACTTGACGTAATCGTCACGCTGCTGCTGGCACGCCGCGTGCGACGTCGAATAATCGTAAGTCGGGCAGTACGTGCAGCCGGTCGCATTCCCAAGTTCCGAACAGACTGTGTTACTCGGCAGTCCGTCCCAAAAGGAGGAGTGTGGCGTCACGTCGCTGTCAGTGACGTACGAGTACGGCACCGGCAATAGGTCCGGTTCGCTCACGGGCGGAAGGAAAGTGTCGTCGATGACGTCGCTGATTTTTGCCAGCCGTTCCGCAACCTTGCCGTCGATCTCCTTGGCAATCTGGTCGGCGTGGCCGAAGTAGATTCCAAGCCAGCACACCATGTGGTCGAGGTAAGGGCTGGCATATATCGTCCTCGAGTGGACGTCGAGCAGCAGCGCGGTCTTGAAAAACAGCATGTGCAAGTTGGCACCCAACAGAAACGGCTGCAACGCGACTTGCTGGAACGTTGGATCGCCGCCGAGCACCTCGCTCTGGAGTTGACCGACCGCCTGTGGGAGGGCGCCCAAATCATCGACCTGCTCGTCGAGGTCTTTGATGAATTTGTTGTAGGCGCTCTCGGGATCCGATGGATCGCCCATATCATCGCCTTCGGACCAGACGGCGTCGTACCGGACCACAAACCAGTTGTAGTAGGTTTGGATCGTCGCGACATGCTGGCTGATGTCGTACTGCATGAGGTCGTGCGTAACAAGCGCCGAGACGTCGGTGGCGAGGTCCGACTTCGTGCCGCTCATCATCCCGGTCAGTACCTGCCCGATCACAGCGGATCCGCCGGCCAGGGCCATTCCCGCGAGCGGATTCCCTGAAGCGGCGATTGCGAAGCCGACGAACTGACCGATCGTCGACCCGACGTCGATGATGCTCACGACTTCAGGGCTCGCGGCGACGGCGAAGGAACTGACCACTGCCGCCGGACGAGGTGAAGCTGGAACCGGCGCCAGGACGAGGCTGCCGTCTTGTGCGAGTGTCGTCGCCTGGTCGATGATGACCATGACACCGCGTGTCGTCTGGCGGCGATAGGCGATCGCGCGCGCCGGGCAACCATCGAACGGCTCCTTCAGGGCTAGGAATTCCTCCTCGAGGATGGAGTCGCCATCCAACGGAGGCACCAGGCGGCGGATCCCCTGTTTGCCGCGCGCCATCATGACCCTCAACAGCGCTTCAGCGCTCGATCCAACGCCGCCAAGCGCCAGCAGCGCATCGAGATCGTCGCACGCGGGCATGGGTTGCACCATGGACCGCGCCGCGTCCGCCTGGCCGGCGTCTGCGTGCGGGAACAATGGGTGGCCCCCGATGCGCCCGCGTGCGACGAAATCGGTCGCAAGCGCGACGGCCCGGTCAGCACCCTGGTCGCTCGGAAAAATGATCCTGATCGCCATCGGTGTTCTCCCGGCAAGCGCGCAACCTCAATTCGACGGTGGAACCGGCGGGCCTTGGGCGTTGGCGACGTAGGCGATCGCCAGCTTGGCGGTGTCAGCGGCGACCCAGCGTGGAAAAGGCACGGCCACGCGGGGATTCGATGCGTCGCCGGCGTACGTGAGATCGGCGAGAGCGCGGTACAGCACGCCGCTCTTGCGGGGCGTGACGCTTTGATCGCCGAACGCGTTGGCGAGTTGCATGGCGAAGTCGTACTGATCGTCCCCCAACGCCCAATTCCACTCGGGCGGCACGCATTGCGAAAGCGGCTTCAACTCCTGGGTGTCGTCCATGAACAGAAGCTGGGCGGCCCAGGAAGGGTTCCATCGGTCGCAATAGTCCGCGATGGCGCTCCAATACTGCTCGTCGCTCATGTCACGCCAACGCTGAGCCTGCCTCTTGATTTGCTCCTTCTGCTCCTCCGTCAGCTCAGGGGGGTCCTCTCGCATGATGACCAGGAGGTAGATGAAGACCAGCGTGCCCGGCGTCGCGGCGACGATGCTTGTCACAAACGACCAGAACTTCCAGCGCGCGTACCACACCTTCTTCTTGTCCGCTCCGCGAATGGATTTGTCGCGGAGCTCCTGAACCTCGGCGCGCTGGCGCGTGAGCCGGTCGCCGACCTCGCCGGTGACTCGGATCTCTCCATTCGGCTGCGGCCCTGTGGACGCCACTTGGTCCATCCTGACCTGCGCGTCGAGTTGCTGGTCGACGGAGAGAGTCAGCTGACCAAGGTCTTGGCCTATCTGGTTGAGCTGGGCCTGTTCCTCGGGCAGGGTCCCCACGACAGTGCTTCCGTCGTCGGCCATGCCGCGCAGCTCTGTGTTTAGGTCCTCGTCGGACGGGACGTCTTCGAGCCCGGTCCCAGGTCCTTCTATCGGCGGTGGCATGATGGCGCGCCCTCCGCTTCCCTGAATTGACGATCGGCACCCGGGGAGTGGGGAGGGGAAGAGCCTACCACAGAATTCAGCGCGTAGATCGGATGAAGCGGCTGACCCGCCAACTCGACGTGGTGGCATACAGTGCCCCACTGAGAGAACACGCGCTCACTGGTCTACCCTCCGCCTCAGTGAGAGAGGAAGAGCCTCTTGGGGGGATATCGGGGGCGGCGTCCCGATAGTTGTGGAAAAGAGAAATGGCGTATCTTCTCGGTGGATTGGAGACCACCAACCGTGACGCCCTTGGCGGGGCGCACCGAGAGGAGATACGCCGATGCCGACGTTGCCACAGAAGACGGCCGGGGACAAGCCGGCCGAGATCGATTGGGCCGCGGCCCTGCAGGTCGAGATGCGGACCGTCGTGCGACAGGCCATTGAGCATCTCGTGGGCGCGGAACTCGGCGCGGTGCTCGGGCCCCCGTACGCGCGTGGCGAGGCTCGGCTGGGCTATCGCCATGGGTCGAAGGTGCGCACGATCACCAGCCCCGTGGGCGCTGTGACCTTGACCATCCCCCGGGCGCGCCTGCAGGTCGGAGCCAGCGCGGCCACCGAATGGCAGAGCCAGGTCCTGCCGGCCTACGCCCGGCGGATGCGCCAGGTCAACGAGGCCGTCCTGCAGGCCTACCTGTGCGGGGCGAACACGCGCCGGATCCGCGGTGCCCTGAAGCCGCTGTTGCAGGGCCGGGCCTTGTCGAAGAGCGCGATCAGCCGGATCGTCCAGGGGTTGAAGGCTCAGCTCGAGGCCTGGCGGGCGCGGCCGCTGGCCGATCTCGATCTCGTCGCCCTCTACCTGGATGGCTTTCACCTGCGCGTGCGGCTGGGCGGGCGCGTGAGCCCGGTCCCGGTGCTGGCCGTCCTGGGGGTACAGCGGAGTGGCCAGAAGGTCCTGGTGCATCTCTCTCTTCGCGGGAGCGAGAGCACTGATGCCTGGGCGGCGGTCTGCGAGGACTTGGCGGCCCGCGGCGTGCGCGCGCCCCAGCTCTGCATCATCGACGGCGGCCCGGGGCTGCGCGCCGCCGTCGAACGGACGTGGCCGGCGGCGGCCATCCAGCGGTGTACCGTGCACAAGCTGCGGAACCTCCTGACCCATGCCCCACGGCGGCTCCATGACGAGCTCCGCGACAATTACCACGCCATCGTCTTCGCCGAGGACGGGGCCGCCGCCCGGCGCGCGTACCTAGCGTTCATCAAGAAGTGGACCAAGGGCTGTCCGGGTGCGGTCACGAGCTTGGCGGAGGCCGGCGCCGAGTTGCTTACCTTCTTCCGCTACCCGCGTAGCCAGTGGAAGAGCTGGCGCACGACGAACAGCATTGAGCGCCTGCATCTCGAGTTCCGGCGTCGGGTGAAGACGCAAGGCAGTTTCCCTACGGCGGACGCGGCGCTCGCCTTGCTCTACGGCCTGGTGGCCTCGGGCCAGATCGTCTTCCGCAAACTCGAAGGCTGGCAGGACATGACGCGCACCCTCACGACCCCGGCGCCGACGGCGGAAGAGGCCGCCTGATCCAATGCCCGCGACTTCGCCTTCGCACAATTGGCTCAGGATCGCGTTTGACGGGGCGACCCATATCCGGGTATCCCCCGAAATCGGGCCTTGCCCCCGATCCGAGCCCCACCGGCTCCGCTCTCCGAGAAGGCTTTTCCACATCATTCGGGACACGGCCATATCGGGATATGGGTTGGCCTGAGATCTTCGATCCTGGGGGCGCGGGGCGATCGCGTTTCTTGGTGCCGGGGCCGCAGACGGCGGATGGTGGAACGTAGGAAGCGCTAGGCACGTTTCTCGGCCCCGTTACCCCGGCCCCCTTGCCCGCCCCCCGTCATCCCGGCCCCCTCGGTCGCCGCGGGAACCATAGCGCGGCACCGTCGGGAGCAGCAAGGGCGGCCGGCGGTCGGCGCGGGTGGGCCGGGTGGGCCCGGCACCCTCCTCCCGAGCCGGCGAACAGACGGGGCCGGCAGCGCCGCGGGGGGCGCGACCGACCGTGGGTCAGGCGGGGGGGGGGCGGGCCGCCCCGGCGGCGGCTTGGGCGCCAGTCCCAGCACCGCGAGGAGCCGGCGCACCGCATGGGACTCCGTCACCGCGCCGAGGATCCGCCGCCGGCCCCCGCAGCGATCGCACACCAGCACCTCAAAGCCGAACACCCGCTGGAGCAGCCGAGCCCAGGGCCAGCGCCGCGGGGCGCGCGTGTCGACGGTGCCCGGGACCTGCAGGACATCCAGCGGGACGTGGAGGGACGGCTGACGAACTGGCGGGGTCTCCTGCGGCGTCAGGTCGTGCAGAGCCGCCAGATCCTCAGAAAGCTCCTGGTGGGACGGATTGTCTTTCCGGCAGCGGAAGGACGGGGTCTACGAATTTAGCGGCCAGGCCTCGCTGGGCCGGGTCCTGGCCGGCGTCGTCTGTACAAAGGCGGGCGTGGCTCCAACGGGATTCGAACCCGTGTTTCAGCCTTGAGGGCGGTGACGTGGCCTACTATGACGCATACTTGCGGGGCCGTTGACACTCGCGGTTGCCACGACGCCTTCGAGTGGGGAAGGGTTCGTACCCGACGGGGCCTCGGCAGCAGTGCGCAGCGTCAGGCCATTCGGATGGCGACGTTCACGGCCACGCATCCCTGGGGTCCCATCAACTGCGGGCGGCGAGCCCAGCGCCGCCCTGGCGGGCGACGAGGCGCCGGTACAGCCCACTTCCGGCCAGAAGACCCTCGTGCGTCCCGGCATCGACCAAGCGGCCCTCGTCGAAGACCAGGATCTGATCGGCATCGCGCACGGTGGAGAGCCGGTGGGCGATGACCACCGTGGTCCGCCCCTGAGCCAGCCGATCGAGAGCGCTGCGTACCGCGTGCTCGCTGACCGCATCGAGGTGGGACGTCGCCTCGTCGAGAATCAGGACGGGCGCGTCCTTGAGGAAGGCTCGGGCAATGGCCACGCGCTGGCGCTGGCCGCCCGAGAGCTGCGCCCCCCGCTCCCCCACGACCGTGTCCAGCCCGTCGGGCAGTGACTCGACGAACTCCCGGAGCGCTGCGCGCTCCACCGCGGCCGCCACGCCGGCGTCGGAGGCGTCCGGGCGCGCCAATCGGATGTTCGCCCGGAGCGTGTCGTTGAACAGGTAGGTGTCCTGGGCGACGAGCGCGATCCGGCCTCGCAGGTCGTCGAGCCGATACCGCCGGAGGTCATGACCCCAGAGTCGGACGACGCCTTCGGCCGGGTCCCAGAAGCGCAGGAAGAGATTCGCGACCGTCGTCTTCCCGGCACCCGAGGGCCCAATCAGCGCCACGGTGCTGCCGGCGGGCACGGACAGCGACACGTCGTCGAGGGCCGGCCGCCGGCGACCGGGGTACGTGAAGCGCACCCGGACCATCTCGAGCGCCGGCACCTCCCCTTCCGGAGCGTCCGGCGACACGCCCGGTCCGTCCATGACGGCGACCGGTTCGGCATGGATGGCGTGAAGACGCTGAGTCGCGGCGAAGGTGTCCGCAAGCTGTCGCCCCACCTGGGCGATCTCCCACACCGGGACGAAGGCGGACAGGGCGAGGAGCGTCAGGAGCGGCACGATCCCGGGGTCCAGGGCGCCACGCTGTGCGAGAGCCGCGCCGGTGACGGCGACGGCGAGGCCACCCAGCCCCGTCGCGACCTCCTGCAAGGCGCTCTGACGCGCGAGGTCTCGGAGGAACGGCATCCGGGCCTGCGCGTAGGCCTGGGCGCGGGTCGCGAACTCCCGGTCCCGCCGCGCCTCCTGCTGGAACGCCGCCACCTCCGCGAGCCCTTGAATGGAGTCGACGGCATGCGCGTTGAGTGACCCGGCGGCCTCCCGCGCCCGGGCGCTCAGCCGGTCGATTCGCGCGCGCCCCTGCACCGGGCCGAGCGCGACATAGACTAGAAAGGGCGCCAGCACCATGGCCATCGGCCAGCCATGCGCGAGTAGCACGCCGAGCACCACCGCGGGCACAAGGACCCCGACCACGGCCGGGGTGATCGTGTGCGCGAAGAAGTACTCGACGAGCTCGATGTCGTGCGTCGCCACCCCCACGAGGTCGCCCGTCCGCCGGCGCGTCAGGTAGGCCGGCGCCAGGGCATCGAGCACGCGGAACAGCCGGAGCCGCATGTCGGCCAGGAGCCGGTACGCGACGTCATGCGCCAGCCACGACTCGAGCCAGTGAAGGAGCCCCGCAAGGGGCGCGACGACGAAGAGGGCGGTGAGCCACCCGCCGACCGACGCGCCCCGCTTGACGGCCAGCACGGCGAGGGCACTCACAGCCCCGACCCCGATCAGCGCCGCCACGCGCGCCACACCCAGAAGAAACGTGGCCAGCAGGCGTCCCCGGTAGCCGCGGCTGAGGCCCAGAAGAACCGACAGGACGTGGGCCCATCCGAGGACACCCCCGGCGGGCAGGATGCCCTCGACGGGCTCTGGCTGGGTCTCTGGCTCGTTCCGTGCGGCCGCCGGCGACGGCAGCCCGCCGCGATTCGATCGGGGCCGTCATGGTTGCCGTGCTCCCGTACCTGGCCGGCCATGAGCCGCCAGTAGGCGCCCCTGCTGCCCGAGCAGCTCCGCGTGTCGTCCGCTCTCGACGATGCGCCCGTGTTCGAGCACGAGGATCCGGTCGGCATCGATGACGCTCGACAGGCGGTGCGCGAAGATCAGGGTCGTGCGGCCGGCCATGAGCCGGTCGAGCGCTGCCTGGATGATGGCCTCGCTCTCGGTATCGACGGACGACAGGGCCTCGTCGAGGATGAGGATCGGCGCCCCGCGCAGGAGGGCTCGGGCGATCGCGATGCGCTGCCGTTGCCCGCCCGACAGCCGGATCCCACGCTCCCCGACGATGGTCTCGTAGCCCTGCGGGAGGCGGGCGATGAACTCGTGGGCGTGGGCTTCCCGGGCCGCCGCCTCGAGCTCGGAGAGGGTCGCCTCCGCTCTCCCCATGCGGAGGTTCTCGGCGACCGTGCCGTGGAAGAGATACGTATCCTGGTGGACCACCGCCGTGAGCGCGCGAAGGTCCGCGAGCGGGCAAGTCCCGGATGTCGCGGCCGCCCACCACGACGCGGCCCTCCTGGGGATCGTGGAAGCGGAGCAGGAGACGGGCCACGGTCGACTTGCCCGAGCCGCTCGGCCCGACGATGGCCACATGCTCACCGGCCCGCACGCTGAAGGACAGGTGCTCGTGGGCCGGTCGGCGGCCACCCGGATAGCCAAAGGTCACGTCGTCGAAGGCGACCGTCGGGGCCAGACGTGGTGCGTCGGTGACGGCGCCTGACGCGTCGTGGACCGTGGCCCTGATCGACAGCAGAGCCAGCACGCCTCGGGCCGCGGAGAGGCCCAACATGCCCTGGTGGAGCAGCACGCGGAGGTCCCGCAGCGGGCGAAACACCTCGACGCCCAGCATGAGGATGACCAACAGCGTCTCGAGGGGCATGACGCCCGATCGGACGCGATGCACCCCCCAGCCGAGGGCGACGGCTGCGCCGAGGGCGATGCCCACGTCCGTGATGCCACGGGCCAGCGTGTTCGTCCCGAGCACGCCCATCGTCGCCTGGAACAGCTCGCGGCTCCGCGCCGCCAGGAGCGTGGCGCGCGCTCCGCTCTGGCCGAACGCCTTCAACGTGCCCAGCCCCTGGAGCGCGTCGAGGAACTCGGCTCCGAACGCGCTGTAGGCCCGCTGCCGCGCGAGACTCCGCGCGCTGTCCCAGCGGTGCCAGAGGGCCGGCGCCAGCAGCGTCACCAACGCCGCGCCGAGCAGGACGAGCGCGATCGGCAGGTCGAGCCACGCCATGAAGGCGAAGATCAGCACGGGCGTCACGGCCGCCACACCCAGCTGCGGCAGGTACTGGCCGAAGTACACCTCGAGCTGCTGCACGCCCTCGACCACGGACAGGATGACGTCGCCGGTCCGCGCCGCCGTGAAGTGCGCCGGGCCGAGGGCGAGCACGTGCGCGTGCACCATCTGGCGCAGGCGCGCCTGGACGCGGGCGGCCGTGCCGTGGGCGACCATCGTCCGGGCGTAGTCGAGAGCGCCCCGGAGGCCGATGGCGAGCGCCACGGCGGAGACCGGTCCGATCAGTGCCGCCAGCGGGACCCCAGCCAGGACGCGCCCGAGCAGCCAGCCCAGCAGGGCGAGGCGCGCGATCCCGGCAGACACGGCCAGGAGGCCCAGAGCCGCGGTCGCGAGGATGCGGGTCCGGACCCCGGCGGTGAAGGTCCAGAGCTGGCGGTCTAGGTACATGAGCCGGCCGGGGCGATCCGGACGCACCGCATGATCATGGTCCCATGATAACGGCGTCGCGAACGTAGGAAGCGCTAGGCACGTTTCTCGGCCCCGTTACCCCGGCCCTCTTGCCCGCCCCCCGTCATCCCGGCCCCCTCGGTCGCCGGCACACGCTTCGGTCGGACGATCTGGCGCCCGCCTGGCGCGGGCCGCTGCCACATCGGGACCCCCGCCGCATTCCGCCGGCGTGAGCGGGAGCAATTTTCCCGCTCTATTCGATCACCTCGTCGGCGCGGGCGAGCAGCGTCGGCGGCACGGTCGAGGCCGAGCGCCTTGGCGGTGGTCAGATTGATGACGAGATCGAACTTGGTCGGCTGCTCGACCGGGATGTCGGCCGGCTTCGCCCCGCGCAGAATTTTGTCGACAAAGTCGGCGGCGCGCCGGAACAGGTCCGGGAGGTTTGGTCCATAGGACATCAGACCTCCCGCTTCGACGTACTCCCGAGTGCCGTGCATCGTCGGCAGTCGCGCGGCCAGCGCCAAGGTGTTGATGCGAATCCGGTTGGTGATCACGAGCGGGTCGGCCACAGACATAAAGTGCATCCGCGCGGCCCTTGAGCGCCTCGAAGGCGGGCGCGATATCCTCCGCTCGCCGGATTTCCGATGTGACGACTTCGAGGCCGAGCGTGCGGGCCGTTGCCTGAACCTCGCGCATCTCCAGCACGGCGGCGGGATTGCCGACATTGGCCATGATCGCCAACCGGCGGAGACCGGGGACGACCTCGCGCAAGAGTTCGAGTCGCTTGCCAGCAAGATCGGTCGTCTGGTTCGACAGGCCGGTGACGTTGCCGCCCGGTCGCGCCAGACTTGCGACCAGGCCGGTGCCGACCGGGTCCGCCGCCACCGCGAAGACGATCGGGATGACCGCTGTCGCTTGCTTTGCCGCGAGGACTGCTGGGGTTACCGCGCGTGACAATGACATCGACCTTGAGCCGGACGAACTCGGCCGCGATCTCGGCGTAGCGCTCGCTGCGACCCTCCGCCCAGCGATACTCAATCGCGACGTTGCGACCCTCGATCCAACCGAGTTCGCGCAGCCGCTGCACAAAAGCGGCGACCCATTGGCTCTCAGCCGAAGGCGTGCTCGCGCCCAAGAACCCGATGGTCGGCAGCTTGCCCGCCTGCTGCGCGCGCGCCGCGAGCGGCCACGCGGCCGCCGCGCCGCCGAGCAGCGTGATGAACTCGCGTCGCCTCATTCGATCACCTCGTCGGCGCGCGCGAGCAGCATGGGCGGCACGGTGAGGCCGAGCGCTTTGGCGGTCTTGAGGTTGATGATCAATAAGAACTTGGTGGGAAAGGCGACCGGCAGATCGGCCGGCTTGGCGCCCTTGAGGATCTTGTCGACGTAGACCGCGCTCTGGCGACCAGTGCCAAATAATCCGAACCGTACGACGCCAGCGCTCCGAGTGGAGGCCCGAGCCGAATGGACGTCAATGCCGGCAAGCGATGTTTGATCGCCAAGTCGAGCATTTCCTTGCTTGCGATGCTTCCCGGATGAGGAGTCCGTCCACGCGTTTGCCGGTCAGGGTCTCGAATGCGGCTTCCAGCGGTTGTCCCGGCCGGGGAACGTAGGAAGCGCTAGGCACGTTTCTCGGCCCCGTTACCCCGGCCCCCTTGCCCGCCCCCCGTCATCCCGGCCCCCTCGGTCGCCGCTGGAACCATAGCGCGGCACCGTCGGGAGCAGCAAGGGCGGCCGGCGGTCGGCGCGGGTGGGCCGGGTGGGCCCGGCACCCTCCCCCCGAGCCGGCGAACAGACGGGGCCGGCAGCGCCGGAGCACCTCGGAACCTTGAGGGAGTGGCACAGCGCGGGGGCGTGTAGGGGCGGCGCTCAATCGGCATTCGGGTGGCAGCCGTCTTTACTGGGGCACTGCTTCGAGGACGCTCCACGGAGATGATGTCGGGAGGATGCGACGGAGCATCAATCCCGCGATGGCAAGTAGTCCACTGAATTCCTCGGCCGTCCTCTCGCGTCCCTGGCACAGCACGAGCATGTTGAGATCGCTGAGCTTGCTGGGGTGATCCTCGTTACCGGTCGGCACGACCAGCTCAACCAGCAGAAGCTTCGCGCCCCGGCCCATGGATCGCCGGCAGCTCTGGAGGATACGCACCGAGGACTCGTCATCCCAATCGTGGATGACCGACTGCAGAACGTAAGCGTCGCCGCCAGCCGGTACCGCCTCTAAGAAGCTTCCACCGACGATCTCGCAGCGATCCGAGACCCCCGCAGCTCGCAGCCCGGCGCCCGCTCCTTCGACGACGTGAGGCAGATCGAAGAGAATGCCACGGACCTTGGGATGACTGGCGAGGATCGCGGCCAGCAACGTCCCGTGCCCACCACCAACGTCGACGACGACCCGGAACGCGGAAAAGTCGTACGCTTCGACGGTACTCTTCGTCCTGATTGGGGCGACGCTGCTCATCGCGGCGTTGAAGAGCGCGTTGGCATCGGGGTCTCGCCCGACATATGCCCAGAACTCCGCGCCGTGCACCGCCTCGAATGCGGCATTCCCCGTCCGGACGCTGTGCAGGAGGTTATCCCAGGCACCCCGGAACCACGGTTCACCGAGCAGAATCGTCCAGGCCCGCATCGAGCCGGAGACGTCGGACCGCAGCAGCCTTCCCATCGGCGTCAGGGTGAATTGCCGTGTCTCGTCCTCCTCGAGGATACCGAGGCTCGCAACGGCCCGGAGCAGGCGGTACAGCGAGGGTGCGTGGGTGTCAGTCGCTGCTGCAAGCGCCTCACTGGTCTGCGGTCGGTTCGCCAGCAGGTCTGGGATACCGAGCCTCGTTGTGACGTAGATGGCTTGGGAGGTCCAGTAGGCGGTGGTCATCCGTCTGAGTACCACCGCAGGCGGTTGGTCCGTAGTCATCATGTCGTCCTCCTGATCGTCGTGCGACCTGAGTCACGCGATGCTACGCCATTCGCTGCAGATCGCCGGCCTACTAGCGACCGTCAACGCGCGAGTGGCCTGGTGGTGCAGGCGCCATGTCCGTCTCCGGCGCGCTGTCTCCGGCGCGCTGTGTCCGGAGCGCTCCGTGGCCTGAGGCGACACGAGCCGTACGGTCGGACCTCAGCGGCGCGAATACCCGCATCGCAGCCACCTCACGCCCACAGTTCCAGCAGGCGCGGGTGGGACGCGGCCGGCCCTGGGCGTCGAGCCAGGTGGGCGGGGTCATTCGATGATCTGGTCCGCCCGTGCCAGTACCGACGGCGGGATCGTGAGGCCGAGGGCCTTCGCGGTCTTCAGGTTGATCACGAACTCGAACTTGGTGGGTTGTTGGTATTGGGAGATCGGCCGGCTTGGCGCCCTTGAGGATCTTGTCTACATACGACGCCGAGCGCCGATACAGGTCGTAGAGATTGGGCGCGTAACTCATCAGACAGCCGGCCTCTACCGAACGTAGGAAGCGTTAGGCACGTTTCTCGGCCCCGTTACCCCGGCCCCCTTGCCCGCCCCCCGTCATCCCGGCCCCCCTCGGTCGCCGCTGGAACCATAGCGCGGCACCGTCGGGAGCAGAGATGCCCACCGGAACCTGCGACGCGCGCCGTCATTTGCCCTCCGTCGGACGGCCGGGGCGCTCCGTGGCGGTGTGCGCATAGGAACGATGAGCGCCACCTCCGCGGGCGGAGTCGAGGTCCGGCCTCCTCCTGCCTCTCCGGCGGCCAACCCCAGGCCCCGGGGGCGACCCCGAGCGCCGGCTCACCCCGCGCATGTCAGCAGTCGCAGCTGGCTTGGGAGGCGATTCCCCTAGTCTACTTTCTCCCACGTCAAGATCGCGATGACCTCTCTTCCGTCGGCGCCAATCTGGGGACCGCCAGTTATGACCAACCGGCGCCCCTCGATCCGAAAGTGGCGAGCCTGAGCGGTGCCGGTCCAGTTCTCGTTCCACGATATGTCCACGTTGTGTACAACCCGGTCGCCCTCTACGGTGAATGTTCCAGCGTAGGCCACCATCGTCTTGAACAACTCGGCCCGTTCCTGGTCCGTGAGCTTCGCCAGATCCATGGGTTTCGGACGGTTCTCTCCGACGACGATGGCGGACATTCGGCCGTCCCGGCCATAGGTGAGGAAGCCGTGGGGAGCCTCGCCAAATATGTTGGCGCGCTCTCCTGTCCCTACAACTTCCCGGACGTTGCTCAGCAGCCGCCATGTTCCGTACAGCTGCTCGACGTGGGCATGTGGGCCCGTCGCGTTCATGATGTCGTGCCTCTATTCTTGCAGGCCCTACACGGGCGCGATCAACGAGACGGCCGCCAGGTGGCAGGAGCGCCACAGTTCGACGGGCGGCTGCACACTTTGTTAGACCGCTCACGCCGTACTTCTCTGCTCATGGCCGCCGGCCCACGCCGCCACGCTCATGTGCGTCAGGTACGCGAAAGCGGGATCGTGTAACGACCGGTCGAATCGCGCGTATTCCTCCTCGGTGACTCTCGATCACTCCTACGGCGCGAACGTGGACCGCATCTGGATGCCCCAGTGGCCATCGATGTTCGTAACAATCCACAGCGTCGGGTGGGAAACGTATCGTTGCCCGTTCGCCTGGTACCGGCTGAAGACTACCAGCGCGTGAACCTTGTCGGGACTGCTCTGCACGAATGTCACGGAGTCCAAGGCAGTGTGGTGCCAGTCGTCTTCGAGAGGCGTGGGATCGCCGGTCCACTCGTTCGCGGACGGTATGATCACCGTGCGCGAGCCCGTGACGCGGATATGCGGGAAATTGACGACGCTCAGCAGCCCTCGGACATCGCGGCGGCTGAACAGCGGGAAAAACGCTTCGATTACCTTCCGCGCCTCGTCTTCACTGCCCGGGTCTCTAGGATGCGTCGCTTGCATCATCGACGTCAAAACACTCGGCCCACCTCAGGTGCGGAACCGAGGAACCCCTAGCCACGTTTCTCGCAGTCGACGCGGCGGCCTTCCGGGCCGCCGCGCTTCTTTTCCACGAACGGCCGGTATGAGCCGCGGCGAAGCCGTCGGCTCCATGCTGTGGTTCGGCCCAGGGTGACTCAGACGAATGGCCTTCGACCGGACCCGATCTTAAACGCAAGCGGCACCTTGACGCCGTCGGGCCCCGCATATGCTTGTATCAGCCGTTCGTACGCGGTTCGGATGCGATCCTGTACTTCCTTCGGCTGGCGACGGATCCCAATTGACGTTCGGACCGTCCCGCCGAGGATGCCATTCCACAATTCCTCCGGGCTAGCCAGGTGATGGACGAAGGCGAAGGTTCGAACTATCACCTCCGCAAGGCCGGCGGCGTGCAGCGCACCTGATAGCTCCTGATCGTCCGAGAACCGGAACATGGGCGGACCCGTCGGAAGTTCCGCCGGCAGGGTGGCTCCTGCCTCGTTCATGGCGTCGAAGAAGATCCCCATCACGCGATGGCGAGCCGGGACGTCCCACCAGGAGACCGCGACGGCGCCGCCAGGTGTCAGAACCCGCACGAACTCGCGTAGCGCGCGCTCCGGGCGCGGGAAGTGCCCAAGGCCGAAGTTGCTGACGACGCAGTCGAAGGAGTGATCCGCGAACGGGAGATTCTCGGCGTCGGCCTGCCGAAAGTCGACACGAGGGTATTGCGCCGCCGCAAGTTCTAGCATTCGGGGCGCGATGTCAACGCCAGTGGCCGCCGCTCCACGGCTGGCGGCCCGAAAAGCGACGAGTCCGGGGCCAGTGGCCACGTCAAGGACGCGCCTACCCGCTCCCACTGCGGCGGCGGCGAGCAACGGCTCAACAGCGCAATCGGTCACGGCGGTAAAGAACCGGCGATAGCCGTCCGCGATCTCGTCGTGAGCGGCGCGCTCGAAGTCCCGAAACGCGTCAGCATCGATCGGCTGCTCGCTCATCCAGCATCCTTCCGTCCTCTCGAATCAGAACCCCCTTGTCACAACGCGATTGTGCGCCGAACTACCCTTCGGCCCCCAGCGAGCCGGAGCGGCAGCATGCCCGCCACCAGGGTGAAGGTCGTTAGATAGGCTGAGAACCTAGGCAATGCTAAACACGTTTCTCGGCCCCGTCGGCCCGCCCCCGGCCGCCGGTGGCTGCCGCCGGAACGATACCGCGGCTCCGGCGGGGCCGGCAAGGGCCGCCGGCGGTCGGCACGGGAGGGCTCAAGACGCGTCCCACGCAGCGCCGGACAGACGGGACCAGCGGCGCCGGGGTGGGGAGCGCGATCGACCGTGGGTCAGGCGGCGGGGACGGGGCGGCCGGGCGGCGGCTCGGCGGCGAACCCGAGCGCCGCCAAGAGCCGGCGCACGGCGTGGGGCTCCGTCACCGCGCCCACGATCCGCCGCGGCCCGACGAGCACGTCAACCCCGAACACCCGGCGCAGGAGCTGGGCCCAGGGCCAGCGTCGCGGGACCGGCGCCGCCGGCCGACCCGCGGCGAGAACATGCCGGCGCCGACAGCAGCGAGGACCTCGGCCGCCAGACGGTAGAGCCGCAGGTTGGCCGCCCGGTCCCGGGTGGTCCAGTAGCGATGGAGCTCGGGGGCCTTGGTCCCGGTAGCGCCGAACAGCCTCAGGGTAGTTGCTGTAGATGTCGCTCGGCCACGCGCTTGAGTGTGTGCCCGATTGTCGCGTCACGTGACGCGACCCCGGACCAGTCGATGGGTCGCCCGAGGCTAGACTCGGCCTTCGTTCGCCATTCCGGGTCCTTCATGCCCCAGCGAATCAGCCAATCGGTCCACGGGCTCAGTCGCATGGCTTGTACCGCGTCCTCCATGCTGCTCACACTCCGCGCGGACGGCACCGCCACCCCCTCCTGTCCCCCTCGTTAGCGAGGCCTCCCATGGGGGCGGCGAGGTGCCCGCTCCATGCGCCCCTAACGTCGCGCGAGCTGTAAGGCCCGAGCCGTCGACAGAAGCTCTTCTTCGGGTGGGTATCTCGCGCAATACTCGGGGGCGGTCGTGCCCTCCACGTAGAGCCACCGAACCACGCCGTCTCGATCTATGAGGAATTCGCCGACCGACTGATTCCAGGTGCGTTTCATATCGTCTTTGTCAGTGTCAGTCGGCTTGAACCCTTCGAGCCGGGCCAAGGCTTTGGTCGCCTCCCAGACCGGCAAGGCCTCCGGGAGCTCGCCGGAAGGATTGACTCGCATCGAGCTGACCACCTCCCAAGACGCGTCGATCTTCGAGAGTCCATAGGCGCGATGCGTAGCCAGGTCGGCGTCAACAGCGATCGTCATGCGAGTCGGACGATATCGGAAGTAGAGGCGCGCATTCTCCAACCGGGTCGCGATGACGGCAAGCGTCTC
Organism: uncultured Candidatus Rokubacteria bacterium; assembly: GCA_963812945.1. GTDB lineage: Bacteria > Methylomirabilota > Methylomirabilia > Rokubacteriales > DASRDR01 > DASRDR01. The sequence goes on from CAWEXD010000012.1 coordinate 55,856, forward strand.
GACCCCGAACGGCCGCAGTCGATCGCCGGTCAGGCCAAGTTTCGCGACCGCGCGCCGACAGAACGAGCAATAAATTCCGCGGAACAGGCCCAGGAGTAGCCCGCTCTTGCCGCGGTAGTCAGCGAGGGCAACGAGCCGCTCCCCGTCTACGAGCGGCAGGGTGAAGTCAGATGCGGGCATGCCTACTTGGACGGGCTGCCCATCCCTGGGGCTGTCCATGCTTCTCCTCGAGCCCTGTCTCTGATTTCGAGTATGGCTGGCCAGGCGCCGCCCACCGATCCTGGACTGGCGTACGCGCGCGGTCAAGAGGAGGGCTGACGCTCGGTCAAGTCGCCGTGCGATGGCTACCCCCACGCCCAGCACCGGCTCCGCACCGGGCAGTCCTGGCAGTGCCAGCCGACGCGCGGCGGGAAGACGCCCGCGTCGACGGCGGCGAGGATCTCGGCCGCCAGGCGGTAGAGCCGGACGTTCGCCGCGCGGTCGCGGGTGGTCCAGTAGCGGTGGAGCTCGGGCTGCTTGGTCTTCGTGAGCACGTCGAAGCGGAGGCGGAGGTCGGCCTCGTCGGCGAGGCCGTTCATGGCGGTCGCGTAGCTGTAGATCGAGAGCTGGAGCGAGGCCTCGACCTGGAGGTCGGAGTACTTCCGGGCCGCGGTCTTGAGGTCGACCACGACCAGGCGGCCCGTCGGCATCGCGCTCGACGAGGTCGAGGGTGCCGACCAGGTCCCGGTCGAGGACGGCGCCGGTCGCCTGGTCGACGAGCGGCACGGCGAACGCCGACTCGACGGCGACGACCTCGGTCGCGTCGGGCACCTCGGCGCAGAGGACCGCGAGCATGCGGGTCCCGAGGTCGAGCAGCGACTCCGGGGAGTCCCGCTCCCCGAACCGCACCGGCCGGTGGGTGGTCTCGAGCGCCCAGAGGCTCGCGAAGTAGGCCTGGACGTCCTCGACGGTCGGCCGCGCGCCGCTGGCGATCCCCCGGAACAGCAGGGCCGCGGCCCCGTGGATCCCGGAGCCGAGGGCGAGGGCGGCCGGGACGAAGTCGGGCTCCACGCGGTCCACGTACTGGAGCCGGTAGCGGAGCGGGCAGCGGAGATACGTGTCGAGCTGGGTGAAGCTCACGTGCGGCTCCTGGCGGAACTCGGGCGGCACCATGGGAGTCCTCCTCCCGCCCGCTCAGGGCGGGTTGGTTGCGTGGTGAAAGAGAGCGGCCGGAGAGGGCGAACAGCCCTCCCCGGCCGCGGGGTCGAACGCGCGAGCGGCCGTCAGGCCGCCACGCGCCGCATCGTCGAGAGCTCGCGGATCAGGGCCGACGCCTCGCCGGTCGTGAGGGCGTCGGGCTTCCGGTTGAACGCCCGGAGGCTCATCCCCTCCACCGCCCCGGGGTCGAGCCCCTTGGCGCGGGCGATCCGCCAGATGGCCTGGAGCTGGCGCGGCGTGGCGGCGCCGCGGTGACGGCGCGTCGGGGAGCGGTCTCGCGGGCGGCCGGCACCGCCGGCGCCGGCGGGGATTCGCGCCGCCACCGGGGCGGCCGGGAGTTGGAGCGGGGCCGGCGAGGCGACGGGCGCGGCCCCGCCCGCGCCGTTCCGGTCCGGCGCCGGGCCCGCGTGCCGGGGAGCGCCGCCGGCAGGAGCCCGGCCCACGCGGGCCGCGCCGGCTCCGGCCGGAGCGGCCGCTCCGCGTAGAGGTGGAGCCCCACGCCCAGGAACGTCGCGCACTTCTTCAGCGCGTCCGTGGCGGCGGCCTTGAGGTCGTCGCCGAGCGAGATCAGCGCCTTGGTCTCGCGGTCCCGCGTCACCTGGGACGCGCCGAACTGCATCTTCACGATGCCGGCGGCCGTGAGCTTCCCGAGGACCAGGACCTCGTGGTCCCGGACCTCGTGGGCGACCACCTCGAAGGACCACGCGCCGTCGAGCGCCGCGTTCAGGCGCGCGATCACCGTGTGGCCCTCGACGTAGTCGAGGACGCCGTTCCGGCCCTTGCGCTGCTTGATCTGGGCCGGGTCGAAGGGATGCTCGAGGAGCTGTCGGTTCATGGCGTCACCTCCGCTCGTAGGGGCAGCCGAGCTGGCTGAGGAGCGCGCCGAGCAGCCGGTTCGTGTCCCGGAGCTCGCCGGCCTCGGCTCGGCGGTGAGTTGGTCGACCTCGCGCGCCAGGCCCTCGACGGCGGCCGCCAGGCGCGCCGCCTCCTTCAGGGTCGCGGCCACGAGCGGGACGAGGTCGAGCTGGACGACGTCGGTCAGGGTCTCCATCGGGAACCTCCTTCGGATCTCGGGGTGGCGGACATGGGGCGTCGCGGCCGGCCGGTCGGCCGCCGCGGGCCGGACCCACCGCCGCGGGGCGTCCCGCCGCCCCGGGTGGGTCACCCCCAGACCCACCCCGATCCAGATCCGGAGTGGCCGGCACGCGGGGCCCGTTGACCCGGGGCGTACAATCACCCGCAGTGGAGTCCGAGCCCGGCCCGTTCCGCCTGTTCTGTCCCCGCTGCGGTGCCGACGGGGATGCGGCGGATGCCGTATTCCTGGTAGGCCCGATCGGGGTGGTGGCGGAGGCGGATCTGCCGCTCGTGGCGACGCACTGCCGGACGTGCGACACGCCCACCGACGTCGTGGTCTGGCCGAGCGAGCCCGGGCTCGTCGGCCGCGTGATGGCGGAGGGTGGAGGCCCCGAGCCCGAGGCGGCGGCGCTGGCCAGCCGCTATGCGGCGCTCGTCGAGGGCTTCGAGGCCCAGGTGCGCGCGGAGCACACCCGCTGGGCCGCGACCGAGGACCTGACTCCCTGCATGTCCTCGCTCGATCTCGAGGATATCGACCTCGAACGGCTCCTGGCCCCGCCCCTCGAGCGCCCAATGGCCGTGCCGGCCGCGGCGTTTGCGGCCGTGCAGGGGGCGCGGCGCGCGATCCAGGCCGCGGCCGACCCGGCGCTGCACGCGCGAGTCCGGATCGGCCACCTCACCTGCCTCCTCTCGCTCGACCCGGACCGATGCTGCACGTGAGCGTGAGCGGCGTGGCGGCACGAGCCGAGCCCGGTCGAGCAGCATCTCGCGCTCGCCCTCTGCTTCGAGCCGAGCGAGCAGTTCGCCTCTCGGGCAAGCCCGGGGACGTGGTGCCGGTCGTGCACTCTACCTGGCGCAGTCGCGCCGAGCCTGACGGCGCCAGGCGCGGCCGGCGGCCTACGCCGGCCGGGCTGGCCGGCGCGCCCGGTAGGCGGCCCAGATCCGCCGCCACTCCGCCGGCGTGAGGCCGGGCGCGCCGGCCGCGTGCTGGCGGCGGTAGAGCGCCGCGCCCAGCGCGGGAGCGCCCAGGTGTCCGCGCGCTCGATCGTCGCGAGCAGCTCGCGCGCGGCGGCGCTGAGCGGCACCGCGGCGTCGAGCGCGGCCTGGCGGATCCGGTACCGCGTCCACGCGACGCCGGCCTGGGCCCGGGGCAGGCGCGCCGCGTAGAGCCGACGGCCGAGGTCGGCCAGGGCGGTCCGGGTCGGGCAGGTCGTCGATCGCCTGGAGCCACGCCCGGAACGCCGCCGGTTGCCGCGCTTCCCACGTGTCGGGCGTCCCGCAGCGCGGACAGGCGGGCAGCTCCGGCGGCGTCGTCGTCGGCCACGTAGCCGGTGCCGCAGCGGGGGCAGCGCACCCGCGGCGGGTCGAGCGTCCCGAGCACGCGCCAGGCGAGCGTCGCCGGCTCCGGCGTCGTGACGCGCGTCGGGGTCGGGCGCGTCCGACGGCGCCGCCGGCCAGCTCGCCCGCGTCGGTGACGCGCTCGACGTCGTCGCCGAGCGGCTCGGCGTGGTCGAGCGCGTCCGTCGTCCGGCACCGACGCGACGGCGCCGAGCCGCGCGGCCCAGGCGAGCAGCTCGGTCGAGCACCGGGCCCACGCCCCGGCGCCGCGCCTCCGCGACGTAGTGCGCGATCACCGTCGCGTCCGCGTCGAGGGCGAGCAGCGCCTCCCCGAGGTCGAACGCCGCCTTCGCCGAGCAGCGGAGCCGGCGCATCAGGCGGTCCACCGCGAGGGCGGCGGGCTTCCCGTCGTCGAGGCGCTCGTAGGGCACGAGGACGCGATCGCCCGACCCGCACCCCCTGCTCGAACCACAGCCGCTCCCCGGGGGTCAGCTGCCGGATGTGGGCGAGCCGCGCGTCGACCGGCTCGCCGTCCGGCACCGCGAAGATCCGCGCGAGGCCGGAGGGCCGGCCCTCGGTCGACCGCTCCAGGCCCTGCGGGACCCTCGTGCCCGGCATCGTCTGCGTCCCCACCGCTGCCCCGATCCGCTGTCTGGCCATGTCGCTCCCTCCCGTCGACGAAGTGCCGCGCTCGTGAGCGCGGATCCGGCGAGCCCGCTCGCCGGATGTCTCAGGGGATCGCCCCAGCGGCGGGCGGCCCTCACCGCAGTGCCTCCGCGCCGCGGCGCCGCCGCGGCAGATGAATCAATCAGGGCCGCCCGCCGCGGTTTCGCCCCCGTCACCCGAAGGGCCGCCGTCAGGCGGACCCCGGAGGCCCGGGCTGGGGAGGGATAAATGGAGGGGACCCACGCCCGACCGAAGGGCGGGCGTGGGGAGGCAGCCGTTTATGCTCACCAGCCCGGGCCGGAGGGGTTGACGGGGGCGAAAGGGGCGATACGCTGAGACAGCCGGCGGGCGGGCTTACTGCTGAGCGTGCGACAACGTCATGCGCCAGCCCGGTCGGCGGGCGGCAACTTCCGCGGAACAGCTACCTCAGCGTGCGCCGGGGCCGAGCCGTGCGCCGTTTCCTTTGCACGGCGAAGGCCCCGGACATGCGCCGGCGGGCGGCAACTTCCGGGGAACAGCTACCTCAGCCTGCGCCCGGGGACGAGGCGTGCTGCCGCGGATGCATGCCGCCGGCCCCGCGTGGTCACGGCACGCCACAGCTCGCTCGGCACGCGCGCGGGGCCAAGGCATGCGCCGCGGATGCACGCCGAAGGCCCCGGGGAGTGCGCCGGAGTGGGAAGCTTCCGGGGAACAGCTATGCCCGCACGCGCCGGGGCACAGAGGGCGCAAGAGGGGAAACGGGAAGTCCAGGGGTCACCCCGTCCCGACGTTACTGCACACCGAAGACGGGCACCGGAGCAACGCTAGATGGCGCCTCGCCGGGCTTCACACTACGAAGCCTAGATACTAAAGTATCGAGTCAGTTCGGGACGCACTTCCGGATTCAGGACCGGTATCACGCGACATAGTTCTGCCCACCAAGGAGTGGCGTCATATCGGCCCTGAAACCTGCCTCGCGTGAACGTCGCCCTCTGGAGGCTAGCTTGGCGCGTCCTCATTTGATCATCTCGAGGTCCACCCGGTGGACACCTGCTCATCGGACGTTGCCTTCCGCGTACTCGACCAGCCGACACAGGGCGTTGACGAGCTCCATCTCCTCGATCGAGTGACAGCGCGCCTCCAGGAGGCGCGGCGAGCAGACGAGAATCGCGAGGCACTGCGCTCGCGAGATCGCCACGTTGAGGCGGTTGCGCGAGAACAGGAACGCCAGGTTCCGCGGCACGTCCTCCCCGCTCGAGGTCGCCATCGAAAAGAAGACGATCGGCGCCTCCTGCCCCTGGAACTTGTCCACGGTACCCACACGCACCCTGCCGGGAGCCCCGCGCGCAGGCGACGCACCTGCGCGTTGTAGGGCGCCACGACCATGAAATCCTCTTGTCGCAGCCGGCGGGACGTCCCGTCGCTGTCCGTGAACGAACCCCTGAGCATCTCACCGATGATGGCCGCGATCCGCGCCACCTCCTCGTCGGACGAGGAACGATTGCCCTCATGCTCGACTCCGATGAACCGGATGCCTGTCCCGAAACTGGTCGTCCGCCGGGCCGCCGACTCATCCGAGTGGAGCCGGCCCGCATAGACGATCTCCGAGATGAACGCGCACACGTCGGGATGCATCCGAAAGCTGCGCTCGAGGAAGACACCGCGGTCTTCCGGGATCGTGGGCGCATCTCCCGAGGAGGTGCTCCAGGACGGATGCGCCACTCCCCTGTGGATGCACGCCCTGCGACACCTGCGCGAGCTGGAGCGGATCGCCCAGTAGGATCACGTTGCGGGCCGAGGTCCCCATCGCGAGGGCGTCGGCGAGCGACATCTGACCGGCCTCGTCGATCACCAGGTAGTCCAGCGTCCGGTCCATCTCGCCTCGCGCGAACAGCCAGGCGGTGCCGGCAAGCAGCTCGATCCTACGGTTCGCACGGCAGACCCGCGAGATGTCGGGCTCGCTCGTGATGAAGTCGCCCTCGTACGCCGACTCCGCATTCCCCGCCGTCGACTTCTTCAGACCGCGGAACCGCACCCCGTCGCTGTCGGGCGACGGCCTCGACCTCATCGAGCAGGTTGTGGATGGCCTTGTGGCTCTGCGCCGCAATCCCCACGCGCCGTCCGTTGGCGAGCAGGTGCGTGACGAGGCGAGCGCCGGTCCACGTCTTCCCGGTCCCGGGTGGTCCCTGCACGAAGAGGTAGCTGCCGTCGAGCCCCAGCGCCAGCGCCTTCATCTCGGCGAGATCGGTTGTCTGGAGTCGCCCGCCCGGCGTGAGCCCCCGAACACGGGGGTGCTCGCGATCCAGGATCGCCTGGAGCGCCGGATAGCGCGCATCGCCTCGGCGAATCGACTCGCCCACGCGCACGACCGCATCCCGCTGCGTCGCGATCGTTGTAGGGGCCGCCGGCGATCAGCGCCCGTGGCAGCGGCACCGCGGCCAGCGTCGGCCCACGCAAGAGTCGCAGCGTCCCGGTCGCGTCGTCGATCTCGAGGATCTCGCCGGCGCTCTTGCCTGTCGCGGGATCATGGGCCGAGCCCGGGCCAAGCCTGTGGTCCTGCGGCGGAAACCGGAGCGTGTGGACGACGGACCGTTTCCGCGGCTCCGGCTCCGCGCCGGATCCGGCTCCAAACCACCGATCGACTCGGTGTCGTCGACGAGTTCCTCCGGCGTCATCCCCAGTCGCTCGAAGTACCACCACCACGCCGGACGTGCCTCACGGCGGTGGTACTCGAGGACTTCCGCCGCGAGCCACCGCGACGTCCCTGCTTCGGCGTCCTGGAGGAGCTCCGTCGCGTAGTCGCTGGCGAGCATCAAGAGCCGCGGCGGCCTCCTCCGAGACGAGCCGCATCGGAGGAGGCGGCCGGGCCAGGACAGGTCGAGCAGGTCGCACGCCATGGAGCCAGTTCAGGAGCGCGAGTGTCGCCCGGCAGTCCTCCTCGTTGTAGGCCGCGATCTCCGCGCGGAGACTCTCGTCCCTGGTCACGAGCCACCGCTCGAAGCTCACGATGGCTTGCATGCCCGATTCCACGGTCGCGGTCCGCGTGAATCCGAACAAGGCCTCCAGCTCCTTGAGCGAGTAGCTCGGCACGCCCGCCCGGAGCGCCTGTCGGAGGACCGTGTGGAGATCCACGAACACCTTCCGCCGGAGAAGGTCGTCGACCTCAACTCCCGGGTCGCGTGCTCCCCCATGAGACGCTTGATCGCAGTGGGCTCGTAGACCGCCGAAGTGGTACACGTGGAGGTCGGGCCACGACGCAAGCCGCGCGTGGATCAGGTCGATCACGGCCTCCAGGGCTCGGCGCTCCCCGTCGCGATCGTGCGCCCAGAATGCGTCGTACCGAGGCTCCGCTCCGTCGATCGTGAGCACGCCGAAGAGGAACTCGAGGCCTCGCGCCGGCTCGAAGAAGGGATGTCCTTCCAGGTCGAGGATGACGTCGCCCGGCGACCGCGGCGGCAGGGCGGCGAAGCCGCGCCCGCCCTCGATGGGAAGCGTCCGCCATCCGATCCTCCCCGTGCGCTGACGCTCGAGCTGGAGCCCGGCCTGCTCACGCAACCCCTCGAAGGTCTCGGGTTGCATCTTTGGAATGCGCGTCTCCACGTTAGCCTCGGCGAGCATGGTCAGCGTGGACACCCCATGTGCTACGAGCCGGCCGACCTGGTCACGTCGGATGCCGGCCACACGGACCAGATGATCCTCGCGCTCCCACCGAGCCTCGCACTGCGGGCGGAAGTCACACAGGGCGCAGTGCTCGCACGGGTACGGCGCGATGACCGGCCGACCAGCGACCGCCGTCTCGAAGCGCTGTCGAAGACGACGATAGTAGGCCGACACGTTCGCGAGTCTGATCGGGATTCGCTCGCGGGTCCCCAGGACGACGTAGGCGACCTCGGGCTGCACCTCCTGGATCTCTCCCAGCGCCTGCGTGTAGAAGCAGAGCTGAAGGGCGTGCTCGGGCCTTGGATGTCGAGCGAGCTTCGTGTCGAGCACCTCGTAACTCCATGCACCCAGCCCGGAGGGTCGCTCGACCCGCTCGAGGAAGTCGGCGATCCCACGCCACCCGTCCGTCACGAAGACGGCCTGGTAGATGTACTCCGCGCCGGCGCGCATGGCCTCCGCGGTCACCCTGGCCCCAGCGTCGAAGTCTCGCGGCTCTCGGAGCCCGACCTCCGTCACCATGTGGCCCGCCGCTCGCAGCGCGTCGAGGAAGCTCGCCTCGTGCTCCTCGCCTTTGTGCTTGATCAGATCGGCATACGCGTTCTCGACGCTCCGCCGGCGACCACCCTCGAGCGCGACGGCCAACTCGAGTTGCGTCAGGTGCTCGCAGGCCACGAAGCCGGCGAGATCCGAGGGAGAGCACAGGAGTTGGCCGGCGAGATACTGCATCAGCGTTGCTACCCGACCGGAGAGGGCTGGCCGCGCCGTCGTTTCGTCATGGGTGGCCTCTCAGTTTGACGGCAAGTGGGTGTCATGGCCAGTCGTGGGATCGCCAGCCGGCCGGCGTCTCGGCAGGTCATCACCAACTCTGCTGGATATGAAGACGCGCAGGCGGTCCGGCATGTCACCTCCTCGCCGGGCAATGCGGACACTCGTCCATCCGGTCGGGTCTCACGGGCTACGACGTTCGCCTTCCCTCCGCTCTCTGGCGCCCAGGTCCTGCAGGAACTCCGACGCCGGCCTGACCGCCGTCACCAGGAGGTGGTCGCGCGCCCGGGTGCAGGCGACGTACAGGAGATGCCGCTCGGTCTCGTAGACCTCCTTCGAGGTCGCTCTCGTCGGTGACCGACTCGATCCGCGCCTGCGAGCGGCACTACCTCGTCGTCGCACGCCATCACGGCCACCGCGCGGAACTCCAGCCCCTTACGCGAGCGGCATCGTCGCCGACGGACACGCGGTCCCGCGGGGTCCTCACGTCCTCGCCGAGCACCGTGAAGGGAGGCCCGCGGCGGTCACGGCGGCGCGCGCCCGCGGCAGCTCGGCGTCCGAGCGGACGAAGACGCTCATCTCCCCGGGCGTCACGCCGTCCGGCCGCGCAGGCGGCCAGCCAGCGGCCGACCACGGCCGCCTCCTCCTCGGCGCTGTCGAGCACGCGCACGACCGGGTCCGGGCCGTTGAACACGGAGACGGTCCCACCCCGCGCCTCGGCGAGGCCGTCCACGTCGGCCACGGGCCGCTCCAGGAGCCGGTCCGCCTGGGTCCGGATCTGGTGCGACGTCCGGTAGTTCACGCGCAGCGTCGCCGAGCGGCCGCGGACATCGACCCCCAGGGCCTTCCAGGAGAAGGGCAGCTGGAAGATCCGCTGCCCGAGGTCGCCGGCGAAGAAGAGGGCGTCCGGCCGTCCGGCGCCCAGCGCGGCGACGAAGCGGAGCTGGGCCGACGCTCACGTCCTGCGCCTCGTCCACGACGACGAAGTCATAGGGTGACGCCGCACTCTGCGGCGAGGCGCGCGGCCACGCGGCTGTACAGGTCGGCCTGGGTCATGAGCCCCCGCTCGTGGAGGGCCGCCCGCACCCGCGCGAAGGTCGTCCCAGAGGGCCTGCCGCTGCTTCTCGGGCAGGCGCGTCCGCCGCCCGAGGCGGGGCACGTCCCGGTACGCCTCCCACGAGGCGAGCTGCCAGGCATCCACGACCTCGGTCCACTCCGCGACCAGGAACGGCAGCGCGCGCTTCTGGTCGACGCTCCCGCGAGCCGCCTCCTCCAGGAGATCGCGGACCGACCTCGCGTGAGGCGACCGTCGGCCGGCCGAGCAGGCGCTCGTGGAGCCGGCGGGCCACCGTGTCGAGCGTGTCCACGTCGATGCGCTCGCGGAGACGCGGCTCGGTCCCGATCAGCCGCCCGAGCTTGATGCGGAGCGCGCTCGCCAGCGTCTCCGAGAAGGTGGTCAGGAGGATGCGCGCCTCCGGGTGGGCCCGCGCCAGGTGGGCGGCGCGGTGGAGCGCGACGACGGTCTTCCCCGTGCCGGCCGAGCCGGCGACGCGCGCCGGCCCGCCGAAGCGCCGCTCGACCAGCTCGCGCTGCGCGGGGTGGAGGAAGACCGTCCAGCGCTCCCACGGGTACTCGAGGGCGCGGGCCAGCTCGTCGACGTCCGTCACCACGCGGAAGCGGCGCCGCGCGTCGGGTGGTCGAAGGGGTCGGCGGTGGGGGTGCAGCGACGCCTGGCGCCTCGACCGGCATCTCGGCGGATGGCATCGCGTCACTCCGCGCGTCCGCGGCACCGGCCGCGCACGGGGCTGTCCCGGTCGCCAGGTCGAGCACCGCCTCGGCCGCTTCCGCCGGGAGGTGGTCCGCCAGCGCCAGCATCGTGTCCTCGTGTGGCCTGCCGCACGTCGGCCAGCCACTCCGACGGGCACCCCGTAGCCCAGCAGCTCATCGTCGGAGACGTGCGCCAGCAGGGGCGGCCTGGGAGCGGCCGGCCGGGCGCCGCGCGGGCGCCGGGACGGCGATCTCCTGCACCCGCTCCCGGATCTCCACCAGCTGGGCCGCGCCCGTCCTCGGGTGCGTCTCCAGCTTCCGGCGCTCGGCCCAGGCGTACGCCTTGTCGTGGTGGTCCACGTAGCAGAGCAGCAGGCTGTCCGGCCGTCCGGTGCACGATCAGCCGGAGGTCGCTGCCGGCGCGCACCGACCAGAACCCCTTGTCCTTCGCCTTGGCGAGCCGGTGGAAGCTCATCCCGGGACTGGCCGGATTGAGCTGGAGGTCGAAGGCCGTCGTCTTGACGGCCTTCTGCTCGTCGCCGGTGAGCCGCGCCAGGCTGTCCGTGAAGGTGTCGGCGATCCGGAACTGCATGCCGTGCCAGTCAGATCGGCGGCAGCTTCTCGATCGCCGCCGCCACGGCCTTGCAGGCCCGAATCAGGTCGGCCACGAGACCCTCGTCCACGTCCAGGCCCCCCTCGTAGTCACCCACCTTCCGCAGCCCGTGGCACACTCGAGGACCCGCCACACCTCGGGGCCGCGTCCCAGCGTGTGGGACAGCATCCGGAACACCAGATAGCGATTCGACGGGCCGTATCCGGCGCGGAGCAGCGCGGCGAGAATAAGCGCGTGCGCGGTGCCGTAGGCCAGGTCGAACCGGCTCTCCAGGGCGTCGGCCCGATTCTGGGCGTCGGTGAGGCTACGCGGACGCTTCGCGCCGAGCCAGCAACTCAGCTATCGAATTGGAATGACCCGCGCTGAACCGCGGCCAGTGACGACAATCCTCGATACTGTCGGCCCAGACGAATTCAGGCGCTCTCGAACATGCTTTGCTGAGGCTCGCGGCGCGAATCCGAGACCCGCACTGCGGACAAGTCGTCCAGCACCAGGAGGAGAAGACGGCGACCCTGGCTGCGAGCCCAGTCGCAGTCCCGCGGTCGTAGGAGTCGCTGTCGCGCAGGACTCTCCGTGTCAGTCCGAAGGGCGGCTTCAACTCGCGGGAATCCTTCACGTTGGGCCAACTCGCCGAGGCCACTATCAAAAAAAGCCATACTGTCGCGGCCGAGCTCCGTAAGTCTTCCCGATGTGCCCGCTAACATTCGCGCGCTGCAGCCATTCCCCGAACTCGCGACCCTTCGGATCAACGATTTTGAACTCAAAAGTTGCAGGGATCATCCGTTCGTCGAAATCCTATCGCTCGCTCGGCAATAGGTTCCCCTCCGGTCCTCTGGGTCGGCATTCCAAGCCGCCAAATCTCGACACCGTACGTCGTACGCTTGTAGGATAATGGGCGCCCTCGCCACATGATCCCACCTCGCCGCAGCATCAAGTCGCGGCGGCTCCGATGCACCTCCCCAAAGAAGCGCGCCAACCCCAGCGGAAACTCAATCTGATGTCTTTCACCAGGAGGCCCCGAGGCCGCGCCAACCTCAGCGAAGAAGAAGCGGGCCGTCGCAATGCTCAGCGGAACTTCAGTCGTCAACCCCAGAATCGGATTCTGAAGTAGTAGCTTTCGTCGCAACTCGGCATATACGCTGATCAGTTTCCTATCGAGACGTCGAGATCGCTTCCAGACAGCGGACCACCGGGATCCCACAGCCCCTTTCCGTCGACACTCTCACCGTTCTCATCGGTCAATGCGATTGCGAACTCATCGTTGGCAGGTTCGCTGGCGATTGCGGCAGCGGTAAGCGTTCGCGGAGCCGGCGTGAAGAAAACGCAGACCTCCTGGGCCTCCTGCTGTGATCGCGATCACCTTGGCGTGAAACAGGGGCTTGCTCGTTAACGACGCTGCGGTCAGTTTGGGGCCCGGCAATGGGACTCGAACCTGAGCATGTGGCATCACTCTTAGTACTTCGAGAGCCGATGGTTCAGTGATTCCGTTATGTAGGCCTACCACGAAGTGCTTTCGGAGATCCCTCCAGGCCTCAACTCCTTCGACCCGCGCCAGGAAATGCTCCAGGCCTCCGAGCGACACATACGGAAATCCCGCCTTGACGCTCACTCCTTCAACGCCAACCAGCTGTAGGGCTTCCACAAATGGAACTAGAAGCCCATGTTTCCGTGATGCGGTACTCGGAAGCAGATCGACCTTCATGCCCGTCCCCCAAGGTTTGGGGTTCAGACCCGAAACACCTTCATCACCTCGTCGCCGAGGTGGTTGATCACCTTCACCGCGATCCGGCCGGACTTCGGCTGTCGAAGGGCCGCGAGGTGTCGCTGTGGAGCGTCGCCCAGGCCTCCTCGTCGATCTCGGCCTTGAGCGTCGTCTTGAGCGCCTTGTAGGGGTCGTTCGCGCCGAGGAAGTAGGCGTGGCGGACGAAGAAGCTCTCCTCGTTGTAGTCGGTGTCGATGAACCAGCAGGCGATGCCGTCGGCGCCGTCGCTGCGCACCTCGCCCGTGCTCGGGTGGAAGACGTCGACGCCGTTGACCTTCACCCGCACCTGGCCGTCCTCGGCCGGCGAGGACGTCGATGTCCGGCTCGCCGAAGATGACGAACAGGTTGCCCTTGCCGGTGTTCTTGAGGTCGTCGGCCATGTGCAGGTCGGCGTTCATGCGCGCCTTGAGCACCGGGATGCGGCCGAGCTTGTCGAACTCCGTGGCGTGCGCCTCGTAGTTGAAGGCGCAGGCGATCAGCACGTCGAAGCCGGCGTCGCCCGCCTCGCGCGCGGCCGCGACCAGGTCCGGGCGCGCTGACGGTGCCGAACTCGGGGCCGATGAAGATCGCCGCGCGCCGCTCCGCCGCCTGGCGCCCTCGCCTTCCAGGTAGCGGCCCTCGGCCGCAGACGTAGGTCGCCCGGCCAGGGCGTGAGCGAGGTGAAGGCGATCCGGTCTCCTTGTGCGCCTGCTGCACGCCGGCGGTCTTGAGGTTCTCGAGGATCATCTGGGCGAACGTCTGCTTCGCCGCGTACTCGCGCTCGGCCTCCGACGACGCGGTCGATCAGCTCGTCGTTCTCGTCGACGCCGAGCACGCGGTGCGGCGAGAGGCTCTCGACGGTGAACGGCCCGGCCACGCGGACCTTCCGGTTGTCCTCGTAGGGCTTGTCGTAGAGGTACTCGAACTCGGCCTTGGCGGCGATCGACGCGTCGATCTCCTTCTGGCGCGCGATGCGCGCCTGCCACCAGTCGGCGTGGAGCTTCTTCGCCGCGTCCGGCCACTTCGCGTCCGCCTCGCGCGGGATCTCCCACTCCTCCCATTCTTGCTTCAGCGCCGCGTTGAGCTTCTCGCGCAGCGGCTCCAGCGTCGCCTGCCACTTCTCCCAGATGACGTCGATCTCGGCGTTGTTGGCGATCGACTTGAGCGTGATGTGCGGCACGCGCTCGTAGACGAAGCCGTGGCGGATGTCTCCCGTGCGTCGGCTGCGACGACGGCGCCGTGCGCGTGACCTCGGCTTCCTTGAGCTGGCCTTCGCGCGAGTCGGCGAGCAGGTAGTACGGATAGCGCGCGCCCATGATGCGCGCGCGGGCCAGCGCGAGCGCCACGCGCGACGTGTCGATCGTGATCCAGCGGCGGCCCCACTGCTCGGCGACGTAGGCGGTCGTGCCGGAGCCGCAGGTCGGATCGAGGACGAGATCGCCAGGATCGGTGGCCATCAGGATGCAGCGCTCGAACGACTTCGCGTCGCGTCTGAACAACGTAGATCTTGTCGCTCGCTGAACACCCGTCACAGTATCGTCCCAGATGTTGCTGATCGCGCATGACTGGGAAGTCGTCGAAGAACCGCACGTAGCGAAGGCTGTTGCCGAGCGCGATCCGAGCCGGCCTGCGCCTTGCAAGTCGGTCCATGCCGTCTTCGATGTCGTCTTCCAGCTCGTCCCGTCGTCGGATAGTCGAAGACTCGCCCTCGACTTGAACGTCGAACCTGCGCCGATGCGCGTCTGTCGCGATCGACGCGAAATGTCGTAGCCGTCGGAGCACTCGCTGCAGGCTCGAGTCTCGTCCTCGACCTCGTTGCAGCGCGACTCGAAGTCCGTCATCGGCGTAGCAGTACCAGCTGAATCTCTGACCTGCGCTCCGAGCTCTTCGCGATCGAAGAGCTGTCGGAACTTCATCTGCGTCTCGATTCTTCGCGATACCAGCAGAATGTAGTCAGCAGTACCGGCGAGATAGCTGCGGTCTGACGCCAGTCGTCTTCGTGAACGCGATCTGCGCGACGAAATTCTCATCGCCGAACACCTCATCCATCACGCGCTCGCACGCGATGCACATTCTCATCGCCGATCTGCACGAAGATCGATCCGGAATCGCGTCAGCAGATCGCGCGCGACGGTCAGCCGGTCGCGCAGGTACGTCAGGTAGCTGTGGATGCCGTCGCGCCACGTGTCGCGGAACGCCTTCACCTGCTCCGGCTCGCGGGTGATGTGGTCGGCGTTGCCGTCCTTCACGTCGCGGCTCGTCGTGGACCACTGGAAGTTGCTAGTTGAACTTGATGCCGTAGGGCGGGTCGATGTAGATGCACTGCACCTTGCCGCGCAGGCCCTCGCGCTCGGCCAGGCTCGCCATCACCTGGAGCGAGTCGCCGAGGATCATGCGGTTCGACCAGTTCTGGTCGTGCTGGTAGAACTCGGTCTTGTCGACGCCCTTCGGGATGCCGTTGAAGTCGGCGAAGAGGTCGGTCGTGCTCGCGCCGGCCTCGTGCCGGCGTCTCCCGCGTCTGGCGCAGCAGGTCGTCGATCAGCACCTTCGGGTGCACCTTCTCCTGGATGTAGAGCGGCGGCGCATGGACGACGAGGTCGCACCAGTCCTGCTCGTCCTTGCCGCGCCAGACGAGCTGCGGGTCGAGGTCGCGGTTGCGCCGCTCGTAGGCGACGCGGATCGGGTTCTGCTGCGTCCTTCTCCAGCACCGACTGGTACTCGGCGGTCGGGATGTTCTTGCGCTTCGCCTCGTCGTGCGTGAGCGTCTCGACCGTCTTGCGGCGCGCCTTCGGCGTCTTCGCCTTCTTCGCCATGCTCAGCTCCCGGCCCGCGCCGGCTGCGGCGGCGACCGCGTCGATCATCTCGTCGAACTCGCTGCTCGACCTTCGCCTCGAAGTCGGCCTCGATCTCGGTAGACCTCGGTGAACTCGGCGAACGCCCAGCGGCCGTAGCGTGCCGAGGTGGTTGACGCCCGGCACCCAGTAGGTCTCCATCGTCGCCTTCTTCTCCTTGGCGTCCTCGCGCCGGTAGCCCTTGATCTCGACGACCAGGTGCAGCAGGTCGTCGTCGCCGTGCCCGTCGTCCACGAGCACGATGAAGTCGGGCCGGTAGCGGCGCGTCTCCGAGCCGTACCGGTACGGCACCTCGAGGCCGAGGTTGTGGTTCTTCACGTAGGCCCGCACGCGCGGGTGCGCCTCGGCCACGCGGCAGAACTCGGCCTCCCAGTCGCTGTCGAGGATGACCCAGTTGACGTGGCAGCGGCGCGGGTCCGTCTCCCAGCGGTCGGCCTCGGACGTGTTGAAGTTGCACGTGCGCCGTCGAGCCGGCCGGGTTGTACGGGTCGAGCACCGCCTTGATCGGCCGCTCGCCGACGAAGCGCGCGCGTGATCGCGGCGGTGATCCGCTCGCAGGCCATGTCGGCCAGCTCCTGGTACATGAGCTGCGCCGGGTACGTGCCGCCCTTGCAGACGAGGTGGTCGTCGAGCCACTCGCTTCGCGATGCGCTTGAGCTGACCGAAGAGGTGGAGCTTCGGCTCCTCGCCGGCGTCGCGCCACTTGGTGTAGAGCAGGCGCTGCGTCAGGTGGAAGAGCAGCGTGCGACGGCCGCACGTCGCTCGAGGTGCTCCAGGTTCAGGTCGACGCCCTCGCCGATGATGCCCGGCGTTCCGCGTGATCGTCGGGCCCGACCAGGTCGGGCGTCAGCTCGAGCGTCGAGTCGTCGTTGAAGCGCGGCCGTCGAGCCGCTCCTCGGGCAGCTCGACGCGGTAGCCCTCGACGCGCGGGAAGCGGATCTCGAGCGCGTCGCGCTCCGGCCGGACCGCCTTC
Source organism: uncultured Candidatus Rokubacteria bacterium (assembly GCA_963812945.1). Taxonomy (GTDB): domain Bacteria; phylum Methylomirabilota; class Methylomirabilia; order Rokubacteriales; family DASRDR01; genus DASRDR01. The sequence goes on from CAWEXD010000012.1 coordinate 72,481, forward strand.
ACCTGGATCGTCTCGCGCGGCGGCTGCGGCGGCGCGACGACCGGCTTGGCCGTGAAGTCGAACGGGATGCCGAGGACGTCGGCGTACTCGACGTTGAACAGGTCCCTCCTCGTTCAGGTCGTAGGACTGCCGGCGCAGCGCGCGGCCGATGACCTGCTCGCAGAGGAGCTGCGTGCCGAAGGCGCGGACGCCGAGGACGTGGGTCACGGTGTTCGCGTCCCAGCCCTCGGTGAGCATCGAGACGGAGACGACGCAGCGGATCGACTCGCCCAGGCGGCCCGGGCTTGCCGACCGTGTTCATCACCTCGCGCAGCAGCTCCTGGTCGGTGAGGTTCTCCGCCGCGCGCCGGTCGCCGGTGCGCTCGACGATCTCGCGCCGGAAGCGCTCGATCTCGTCGGCGGCCATGCTCGCGGAAGTTGTCGTCGAGCGCCTCGCCCGATCTCGAGCTGCTCGCTGTCGATGAGCAGCGTGTTCGGGCGCGGCGAGCGGGTTGCCGTGCTCGTCGAAGTTGCGGAAGAGCGCGAGCCGGCCGTTCTCGAGCGTGCGTCGAGCCGTCCTCGTTCTCCCGCTGGAAGCCGGAGATGTAGTCGTAGACGAGCTTCGAGGTCGACGTGTTGTTGCAGACGACGATGAAGCAGGGCGGGACGCGGACGCCGCGCCTCTCCCAGAGCTCGAAGGTCTTCTCGTAGTGGCCGTAGAGCGCCTCGAGCGCGGTCTGCAGCTGCGGCGGCAGGCTGAGCGGGTCGAGCGTCCCCGCCTTGCCGCGCCCCTTCTTCGGCATGTCCTTGCCGGATGTGCTCCCAGAGGTTGCGGAACATCGGCATCTCGTCGCCGGGGATGTTGTCCGCGACCGGGACGCGCGGCAGCTTCACGATGCCGCACTCGATCGCGTCCATGAGCGAGAAGTCGCTCATCGTCCAGGGGAAGAGCGTGCCCTCGGCGTAGCCCGAGCCGCGCAGGAAGAACGGCGTCGCCGAGAGGTCGATCACGCGCGCGAGCGCCGAGCTTGCGGTTCACCGCCTCGAGGCCGGAGATCCAGAGGCGGGCGGCCTCGTTGTTCTTCTCGGCCTCCTTCCGCTCGTCGCCCTTCGAGGTCGTCCTCGTCCTCGTCGCGGCGGCTTCTCGCGGTAGCAGTGGTGCGCCTCGTCGTTGAGGACGAGGATGTTCTTCATGCCCATCAGCTCGGGCATGACCCGCTGGAGCATCTGGCCTTCGGTCTCGAGCGTGTCCAGCTCGTCGCCGGCCGCGCCCCTGGAGCAGCGCGCGGCCGCCCTTGGACAGCTCGACCCGCTCGCGCAGCTTGAAGGCGTGGTAGTTGGTGATGACGATCTTGGCCCGGTCGACGTCGTCGAGCATGTCGCCCGGCACCAGCTCGCGGCTCGCGTAGTAGCTGTCCGGGTCGTTCGGCTGGAGCACGCGCAGCCGGTCCTTGATCGTGAGCCCGGGCGTGACGACCAGGAAGCCGCGGGTGAAGCGCTTGCTGCTGCGGGCGGCGCACGGCGTTGACCGTCTGCCAGGCGATGAGCATCGCCATGACGGTCGTCTTGCCGGCGCCGGTGGCGAGCTTCAGCGCGAGGCGCAGCAGCTCCGGGTTGGCGTCGCTGTTCGCGTTCGCCAGGTGCTCGAGGAAGCCCTTGCCCGCTGCCGATCGTTCGGCGCCACCTCGGTCAGCCAGATCGCCGTCTCCGACCGCCTCGACCTGGCAGAAGAACGGCCGGAGGTCCGCTGAAGTCGTGGTGCCGCCAGTGCTGGAGCAGCCGCGCCGTCTCCGGCGTGACCCGCCAGTGCGTTCGGGTTGCGGATCGCGCGCCACTGGTCGACGCGGCGGCGCAGCTCGTTGATGATCGGGGTCGGGTCGTACTGCTGCTGCGGCGGTCGAGAGGCCGGCGCCCTCGTCGAAGACCAGCGCCTCCTGGCCGGGGCGGCCCTTCCGCTTCTTCGGCTTCGGGATCGGGCGTGATGAACTGCGCGCCGCCGGCGCGCCTCGATGATCCGCTGCGTCGGCTGGCCCTCCGCGTCGAGCTCCCAGTGCCGCGCCGGGTACTCGTAGGGCGAGTTGAGGATCGGCCGCTCGAAGAACTGGCTGTCCATCGTCAGCGTGTTTGTATCACGAGGCCCAGTATCCGAGGGAGGGTCCAGCGCTCACCAGCTGCTGATCGAGATCCCGATCGAGACCGCGGACGTGCGCACCGGCCAGACGAGGCGCCCGGCGGCGGCCTCCTCCACCTCGCGTGGCTGTCAAAATGGCTCCGAGCGCGCGAGTCCGGGTCGTAGCCGGCAAACATAGCCGCCCCGGAAACCCTCTCCGCCATATGCCTCTTCGGAACGGGCCAGACCCCATTTTGCTGCTATTGGCGGCAGATCGATAACGCCTAAGTGGCCGTCCCTTGTGAACTTTTTCTCGATGGAGCGTCTGATTTCTTGTTGACAGCCCCAAATCTCGTATGACAGGATTCGCCCGCCCACAACATTCGGTATAAGCGGGGGCAAAGACGGAACCGGGCTAGTTGGCCCAGGTGTAGCCGATGAGAACAAAGGGGGCTGACCCGGGTGAGGCCGGGCGCCCCCTGAACTGCGCGGAGTGGGAACCCTGACGCCTCTCGTAGTACCCCACCCCCTGCAGAGGGACCAAGTTTTTTTCGCCTGGGTCGATCCCGGGCAGAGGGGGGGTGGTTTCGTCCGACGAACTCGACCTGTGGCCCAGCCGCTCACCCGGTCGGTAACCGTTTCGCAGACGACAGACCGACCGGATGAGCTCCGAGCAATGCACTCGGGTCGGCTGAGGCACGCATGGGGTAGACCCACACGGTCCGGACGCCACTGTGGGTGGATACCGCGTGCTTGTCAAGCCGGTCCCCTGACCCTCAGAAGGAGGGTCCATCTCGTGAACCTGTTCGCGATCTCGTACGATCTCCGGATCCCTGGCCAGAGCTACACCACGCTATTCGCGGCGCTGGAGCGCCTGCAGGCGGTGAAGGTGGAGTACTCGGTTTGGGTCTGCCGGAGCTCGTCCACGGCTGTTCAGATCTGCAACTTCCTCAAGCAGTTCATCGATAGCAACGATCGGTTGCTGGTCGTTCAGGTGGCCGATTGGGCCTCGGTGAACGCGATGGCGAACATCAACACTGTCGCCGCGTAGCATCAAGCAGTAGGACCCCTCGCCCGGGTGGAGTTCTAGGACCACCCGGGCGAGCTCTACGGTCGCCGGAGGGTGACATTGACGCTCGCAGAACGATTCAAGGGTGACACGGGGAGGCGACTCCTAGTCGAGGCGCTGAAAAGTCAATTCATCGTCCGTGGTCAGGACGCCGTTGCGGATGCGCTTGCGTCCGTCGCAACAATCGAGGAACTCGACGCAGGTCAACTGTTGATCCGACAAGGGGACGCGGATAACGATCTCCTCCTGATTCTGGCCGGACGCGTACTCGTACTAGTGAATGGCCGTGAAGTTGCCACCCGCGGGCCTGGGCAGCATGTCGGCGAAATCTGCGCCATCGATCCCATCTCCCGTCGAACTGCGACGAATGTGACGGCAGAGCCAACAGTCGTCGCCAGAGTCCATGAGCCAGACCTTTCGAGAATAGCTGATCACCATCCGCAACTGTGGCGCGCCATGGCGGTGGAACTCAGCCGGCGTCTTGACCAACGCAAGCAGTTTCACGCCCAGCCGAATGCTATCCCAGTCCTGTTCATCGGATCCTCTAAGGAAACCTTGCCAGTCAGTGAGGCAATACGTAGATCCATCCCAGCCGACATCGCGGCCGTCCGACTCTGGGCTCACGGTGTCTTTGGTGTGTCACGCTTTCCCATCGAAGACCTCGATGCACAACTGAGAGTCTCCGACTTCGCGGCGCTAGTCGCTGGGCCCGACGATCGTGTCAGTAGCCGCGGGAAGGACTTCGACGCACCGCGGGACAACGTTATCTTTGAGTTGGGTCTATTCATGGGTGCTCTGTCAAGACATCGCACCTTTCTCCTTGTTCCGACAGATGTTGACCTCAAGATTCCAAGTGATCTTCTCGGTTTGACTCTTGTTCACTACGAGGCGAACGCGCGGACGACCGATGATGGGGTCGCAAGAGCGAAAGACGAACTCATCGCAACTATCAAGGCCAAAGGGCCGAAGTAGACCGAAGTATGGCACTTCGCGACGACCTCTCCGAGGAAGTTGACAAGATCTTCCGCACTACTTGGAATGTTCGCGACGGCCGTCAGGTACCGGAGTCCGAGGATCTTGCCCTTGGCAACGAGGCGGTCAAGCTTGAGGACGCCGTCGTGCTGTACGCGGATATGGCGGGGTCCACGCGTTTGGTCGATGGCCACAAGTGGCATTTCGCCGCCGAGATCTACAAGGCCTTTCTCTATTGCGCGGCACGCGTCATTCGCTCGGAAGGGGGAGTGATCACGGCGTACGATGGCGACCGCATCATGGCAGTCTATGTCGGCGACTTGAAGAATACGTCGGCTGCCCGCACGGCTTTGAAAATCAACTATTGCCGTGCAGAAATCATCAACCCGATTCTCGCCAACCGATACCCGTCAGTTCAGTATCAACTAAAGCACGTGGTTGGAATCGATCGAAGTCAGCTCCACGCGGCGCGTACCGGCGTCCGGGGAGCGAATGACTTGGTTTGGGTCGGGCGTGCGGCGAACTATGCGGCGAAGCTATCTGACCTCTCAAGCGACTACCCATCGAGGATCACGAAGGATGTGTATGACAGACTCCAGAACGAACTGAAGTTCTCGAACGGCAAGTCGATGTGGGAGGCTGCCAGCTGGACCGATATGAATAATCTCCAGATCTATCGGTCAACATGGCGGTGGCGAATCGACTAGAGGCACGACAGATCCGCATGCATCTAATCTGCCAGAGCAGGCCTGGGTCATAGCACTACGGAATCGCCCGTGGGCGCGGATCGGTGAGCTCGGACAACAGGATTGGAATTCGTCGCTGCCCCCGCCGAGTGACCCGCACGGTCAGGCTGGTGGTTTGTTGTCTTCTTCTCTCACCGAGACCAGCACGCGCCGATGGAACTCGTCGCGCATGCTCGCGAGCAGATGCCGTGTCAGCAGGTCTATGGCCGTGGTGCGGAGCGCATCGGCTTCGCCCCAATCGCCCGTCTCGCCGATCGTACGCCCAACGATCCGATCTGCCAGACCCGCCAAGACGTAGTCCGCCTCGTCTTCCGAGAGGAGGACGACCCCGGCACTCCCGGACCAGCCGTTCGAGGATCGGTCGCACGCCCGGTCTCCAGGGCCAGCGGCCGCGGCCGGGAAGTCCCGAAGGATCTTGGCGATGGCCACCTGCTCGACGGCCGAGAAACGAACAGCGAAGCGCCCATCTGCGCCTTTCTACGCCAGGACTCGCGGAGCGATCCGAGCCGGCCGCTCGGCATTGGGCGCCCTCATGGCTGACCGTCCCTCAGCGTCCTCGACCCCGAAGGCGAGTGTCCTGCCGACTCCGTCGCCATTCCCAGGGCGGCACTGGGTCCAGGTCCGCCCAGAGTCCGCGGTGCTCGGAGCGGGCCTCGAGCCTCCAGGGTCGCGAGGCGAGAGTCCGCCGAGTACCGACGAAACCACCACGCGTACCCGGCACGGACCAGCTCCTGGTTGAGGTTGCGCCCATCGGGCAGCGTGACGTCCCCGATGGTCCGCCCGTAGCGATCCAGCTCCCTGACGGACACGACGACGGTCTTCCCGAACGCCGAGGGCGGCCGCAAACTGCTTCGCCCGCATGCCGAAGGCCTGGCCCGGTCTCCGGGGCGTCGATCCCATGCAAACGAATGACCGTCGGGCGGCCGTCCTGGAGGACCGTGAGCGTGTCGCCGTCTGTGATGCCGACCACGCGGCCCTGGAACTCCCGGGCTTCGACCGCGCCGACGAGCCCGAGGGCTAGGAGGAAGGCCAGCCCGGCTCGGACGATCCCGTGTACCGGAAGAGAGACGGCCGGCGCCCCTCCTGTATCCCGCTGGGGACGAGCTGCGTCTGGCGGGAGACAACGGTCCACACCGCAGTCCAATCCGGGACATGGCTCAACTCAGGGATGGCCCCGGCCTCGCTCGCCAGGTGCCTGGAGAGGCGGCAGATCACGTTCCAGACACGCCACTGTCGCCGATCGGAGACGGCCGCCGGTAGAGCAGCCGGAGCATCGCCGTCCCCTCGCTCCCGTGGACGACGTGGACCCGGACGGTGAGGACCTGGCCGTCGACGGGGGCGCGGATCTCGGCTCGCGCGCCGCGCCTCGTCGGCCAGGCTGGTCCAGCGCCCGCCGGGCCTGGGCGACGGCTCTCGCGCGGCGCCGGTGGTCCGCCTCGGCTCGCGCGAGGGCGCCCGGGAGCCGCCAGCCCGGCGGCGACAAGCGCCCGGGCCTGGCGCCATCGCCGCCTCGCGGAGCGCGAGGGTCGCCTCGCGCTCGGCGAGCTCGGCCTGGGCCGTGCTGGCGCTTCCGCTCCAGCTCCGGGTCCCGCCAGGTCAGCCGGGCCAGGAGCTGGCCCCGCTGGACGCGGTCCCCTTCCCGGACGAGCAGCTCGCGGGCGGGGTCGGTGAGGTGGGCGATGAAGAGCTCGGTCACGTCGTCGAACTCGGCCGCCGGCGGCGGCGCGGCGGGCGCGGGCGCGGGCGGTCGCCTCCGCCGGCCGGATCGTCTGGACCAGCACGAGCCCCGACAGGACGAACAGGCTCCCGAGCTGCGGGCTCCTCCAGGTCGCGCGGGCGGGCGAAGCGGAGCTCGAGCTCGCTGAGGCCGGCCTTCAGCGACCTCGTAGGCCTCGGGGTCGGGCTTGAGGACCACCACGTCCGGCGTGCGGACGATCCCGTGGAAGTACGTCTCGCCGTCCGGCGGAACCTCGCGCAGGAGCTCGCGGAGGAGGCGCTGGGTGAGGGTCACCGGGCGGGTCTCGACGGTCACGGCCGCGCCCGGCTGCGCGACGATCCCGCAGGGGTAGACGTTCGCGGTCTCGTTCGGGCCGACCGTGTGGATCGTGTCCGGTCGCGGGATCGAGCACGATCAGCGTGCTCACGTTCTCGATCCCGAGGATCCGGACGCGCCGGTGGACGCGGCGCTGGGAGAGCCGGAAGTGGCCGTCGAGGTCGGCCCAGACCTCGCGCGTCCCTTCCCAGCGGCGGAAGTCGGCGATCGCGCCGGCGGTCGTGCGCGTGAGCACGTGGAGCGACGCGCGTGAAGCCGACCTGGTGGAGCGGCCAGAGCACGGCGAGGCCGAGGACGAGGCCGGCGCAGAGGACCGCCTCCCCGCGCGAGCCCTCGGCGGGCCGGAGGGCCTCGCGCCCCGGGAAGACGGCGCGCACCGGGCTCGGGTAGAAGCAGCGGCGACGCCGGGCGGGTTCGCGGCGTCGACCAGGAGGTGGCTCAGGTAGCCGAGGCGCGAAGGCGAGCGGCCAGTGGGGCTCGATCCAGCGCGAGCGGGACGACGGGGAGGCTCGCGAGGGCGAGGCCCAGGAGCGAGTGGGTCAGCGTGCGGTGGCCGACCCGGCGCTCGAGCCAGCCGGCGAGCGGGCGACAGCACCGGCCGATCAGGGACGTCGGCGTGTCGATGTCGGGGAGGAGCGCCCCGAGCAGCGACGAAGGCCGCGACCGCCGGGCGTGAGGACGACGCCCAGCACGGTCCCGGCCGCGATCGTGAAGACGAGCCCGAAGGTCGCGTGGGTCGGCGCGCGCATCGGGCGTCAGCGCTCCGGGGCCACGAGCCCGACGGCCCGGTAGAGGGCGAGGGCCGCCAGGTCCGCCGTCTGTTGCGCCTGGAGGAGCTCGAGCCGGGCGCGGGCGAGCGCGCCCTCGCGCCTGGAGGAGCGGCGCGAGATCGCCCGTCCCGTGCTCGAACTTGATCCGCTCGAGGAGCCTCGAGCTTGACCGCGTGGGCGACGGCCGTCTCGCGGACCTGGACCGTCGCGCGGGCGGCCGTCACCTGGAAGAGCGCCTGGATCACCTCGGCGACGACCTCCGCCTCGGTCACGGCGAGCGCGCGCTCGGCCTGCGCGAGGCCGAGCCGCGCCCGCTCGGCGTCCCGGGCGCCCGCGCCGAGGAACTTCGAGAGGTCGAGGGCGAGCGCGACGGCGGCGCGCTCCTGGCCGGTGAGGAAGTCGTAGCCCTGGTGCGCCGTCACGCTCGGGACGAGCCAGGTCCACCACTCGGTCCCCCGGACGTCGAGGCGGGCGAGCGCGACCTTGGCGCGCGCGTCCTGGAGCTTCGGCGCGTGCTCCCGGGCGAGGTCCAGCGAGCGTCTCGAGGGGGAGGTCCGCCGGGTCGATGAACGGCGAGCTCGGCCGCGGCCGGCGGATGCCGCCGACGACCGTGAGGCAGGCGGCCAGCCAGGCGATCGCGAATCACGCGCTTACCCATGGGGGCTCCTCCACGGGCCGGACCGCGGCGAGCGCCTGGAGCGCCACGACGCAGGCCTCGGCGATGATCTGGCGGACGACCGTCGGGCTGCGGCCGCCGGAAGGCGGGAGCGGCTCGACGAGCGGCGCGTAGCGGGAGCACGGTGACCGGGCCGGCCGCGGAGCCGCCGCGGCGGCCGGGTCGCCGTGCTCGCGCGCCCGGAGGTAGGCGCCGACGGCCCGGGCCGAGCGACGTGATCGCCGCCGGGCGCTCGTCCGTGGGTCGAGACGTCCGACACGACGATCCGATCGGCGCCGATCGGGAGTCGGGCCAGGTCCGGACGAACGCCCCGCCGTCGGCCAGGATCCGGCCGTCCCACTCGACCGGGGTCATGAGGCCCGGGCAGCGCGGCCGAGGCGCTCACCGCGAGCGCGACCTCGACGTCGGGGGTCGTGGTCGCGGCCGAAGCAGACCGGCCGGCCGTGGGTGAGGTCGGTCGCCTGGATGGTGCAGGGGCGCCGCAGGTCCTGGAACCGCACGCGGCCGAGGAGCCGGTCCACGGTCCGGCGGTAGGGCGCGACGGCTCCACCAGCCGGGCGGCCGCCGGTGGGCGCGCCGGCGGAACAGTTCGCGAGCGATCCGCGCGCTCGGGCCAGATGTAGCGGAGGAAGTCCCGCCGCCGGAGCGTCGTCCCGAGCCGCGCGATCTCCGCCGGCGTGAGTAGCCGGCCGCGTACCAGCGCGGCGACGAAGGCGCCGATCGAGGAGCCCGAGACCTCGGTGACGCGGAGCCCGAGGCGCTCGATGGCCTGGAGGGCAGCCGACGTGGGCGTAGCCGCGGGCCTCGCCGCCGGAGAAGGACACGGGAGCGTGGGCACGAGCGCGGCGCCTCACCGGCCCGGCGCCCGCGGGCGCAGGCCGCGTGGGCTTTCGGGGGTGGTGCCTGTCCCCGGGGTAGCGGGGTCGACGAAACGCTGGCCGCGCAGGCGCGCTCAGCTCCGCCCGCCGCGTGAGGAGGTACGCGGACCACGAAGAAGAGCGCGCCGAGGCGTCCCGGCCAGGATGTAGAGGTCCCGGTCGTCGAGCCCGAGCGCGACGAAGCGCGCGGCGACCAGCCCGGCGCGCGACCAGGAGCAGGAGCGGCGTGAGGTCGAGGTAGCGGAGCCCCGCCCCGTGCTGGAGCGCCCGGATCGCCTCGAGGGCGACCGGCCCCTCGGCCGGCGACCTGGCGGGCCATCTCGACGATCGCGTGGGGGTTGCCCGCCGGCCTGCTCGAGGACCGTCGCCTCGAAGAGCGTCGGGTCGGGATCCGGGCCCGGTCCACGACCGTCCAGAGGAGCCGCCTTCGCCTCGTCGCGCGCGAGCGGCGGGAGGTCGAGCCGCTCGAACGCCCACCAGAGCTTCTGGAGGCCCGGGCCGGCAGTCGCGCGTCGCGCCGAGGACGACCGCGGCCTCGAGGCAGCGCTCCAGGACCGGCGCCATCGCCGGCGTCGCGCGCCTCGAGCTGGTCCAGGATCAGCACCGTCGGGCGCGCGCGGAGGCTCGCCACGACGACGGCGGTCAGCTCGCGGACCGTGACGCGGTTCGAGACGTCGGGCGCACTCGGGCCAGGTCTCCGGGGCGGCCGCGCCGGCCGCCAGGACCAGCTGGCCGCGCGCGTGGAGCGCTTCGGCAGAGCGCGAGGAGGCTCATGCCGGAGCGGCTGGACGTGCGGCACGTAGACGGCCTCCGGCAGCGTCCGCGGCGACGGCGCGCAGGAGGTGGCGTCTTCCCGCCCCGATCGGCCCCACCAGGAGCGTGTGGCGCCCCCGCGCGACGTTCGCGAGGAGGCGCTGCGCGCTCGGCCTCGCGCCCGATCAGCGGCAGCTCAGGCGCGAGAGGTCCCACGCGTCGGCTCCGGGCGGGCGCGGGCACTGGAGCCCGGCGTAGGTGAGCGCGTCGAGGCTGGCCCAGCTGAGATGCACGACCAGCTCGTCGGCGCCGTGGCTCAGGACGAGCCGCGCGCCGCCCGCGGGGTCCTGGGTGAGCGTCGCGATCACGCCGTAGTGCCGCCAGTCGAGGGCGCAGAGCATCGCCATGGCTAGACCTCCTGGGGTTCGGGGGTGGTGGCAACGCCGTCGGCCGCCGCCTCGCCGTGGATGACCGGGCAGCGCGGGCCATCGACGTCCTGATGCCGCGCCTGGGTGCCCAGCCTCGTGGGGCTCGTCGCCACCGGGCCCTCCGCGGTCCGACGCCGTCCCCTCCGTACCGACGGGCTGGGGCTCGCCGGCTCCGGGCAGGTCCGAGCGCGTCCGAGCTCGGCGCGCTGGGCGCCGTTGAGACTCGCCTCGAGGGCACGCGCCTCGGTGCGGAGCGCGTCGACGCGGCGCTGGAGCAGCGTCGCGCGCGACGCCGCCCGCGCCTCGCGCGTGGCCTGGCGGTCGGCCCGGGCCTCGAGCCGGAGGATCCGGCGCACCTTGCGGGAGCGGATCGTCGTCGTCATGGGCTCGCCTCCTGTGGGGTGCGTGCAGTCTGGCGTGCGCGACGTCGTCTCGGCTCGTGCGGTCCTCGAGACCGTCGCCCGCCGCTCCGCGTTTCCGCGCTCGCCGCGGGTCGATCCGGCTCGCCCCGCGGAACCAGCTCGAACCGCCAGTCGTGCCACGGCGGGCTGGTCGCGTCGGGATCGTCGCCGGGCTCATCGCGCTCGGCGTGTCCGCCGTCACGGGCGTCGCCGGCTTCCGCCCCGGTCGGACTCGGGGGGCCATCCACGGACGGTCGCCACCAGGGCTGGGTCGCGAGGAGCTCCCGGATGGCCACGGGGGTGGCGATGTCGTCGCCGCGCGGGGGAAGCTGTCCTGCGCGCGCGTCGTGCGCACGACGCGCGCGCAGGACACGCGCGTCTCCGTCTCGGTCTTGTTCTCTTTCTTTCTCTCGTCTCGAGTCTTCCGGGCGGCGAACCTCGCGATGTCTCTGCCATTTTTCCCGCGAGTTCCGCCGGGACCTCCGCCAGGACGTCCGCGCGGGGCCGCGCGGGATGGCGGGCGGCTCCGCTCACGTCCGCCGGAACGTCCGCCGGGACCTCCGCCGGCAGCTCCGCCGCGAAGCGCGCGGACAGATCCGTGTACGTCCCCTGGGCGAGGGGGTACTTGTGGATGGCGACGTCGACGAGCCGGCCGCGCGTCCCGCGGTGGGCCGGGTACCAGACGTAGCGCTTGCGCTTCAGCGCCCGGCAGAGCTTCTCGACGTGGTTCGCCGTCAGGCCGGTCTGCTCGCCGAGGGTCGGCCAGCTCGTGCGAAGCGTCCCCGTCCGCGGGCTCGCCTTCGTGCAGAGCCAGCTGAACATGGCGTACTCGTCCCAGGTCATCCGGCGGAGCTCGAGGTGCTCGTCGATGGTCCGGCGCCACTTGAGGAAGTTGTCGGCGCCGGCCGGCCGCGGCTTCACGTGAGCCTCAGCGCGTAGCCGGGCGTGAGGACGCCGGGCGGCAGGACCGGCTCGGCCGAGAACGTGAGGCACTCGATCCCGTCGATCGCGAACGCGTGCCGGTGGGGAAAGAGCCGCTCGGGGTGCTCGGTGCTGGTCACCGCGAGCCCCGCCCGCTGGACGGTCCGCCAGAACGTCCCCGGGCTCAGCTGGACCTCGACGCCGCCGTCCCGTCGGGGCCAGACGCCGAGCACGGCGGCGTAGTCGCGCGGGATGTCGAGCTTCGCGAGGACGCGCTGGAGGGTCTCGCGCGTGGCGTCGGCCGCGGGCTCCGTCGCGCCGGCTCGCGTCTCGCCATCCACGGGCGCCACGTCCGGGGTCACCACGTCACCGGCAGGGTCGCGAGCCCGCGGAGGGTCGCGGTGGGCCGCCACACGGCGTGCTCGGTCGCGAGCTGGAGCGCAGGCCAGCGCCGCAGGAGCGAGCCGACCGCGACCTGGGCCTCGAGGCGGGCGAGAAAGGCGCCGAGGCAGACGTGGACGCCGGCGCCGAAGGCGAGGTGGCCGAGATCCCGGCGCAGGAGGTCGAACCGGTCCGGGTCGGCGAAGCGCGCGGGATCCCGGTTCGCCGCGCCGAGGAGGAGGACGACGAGCGCGCCGGCGGGAATCCGGTGGCCGGCGACCTCGACATCCGTCTTGGCGATCCGCCACGTCCGCTGGACCGGGCTCTCCCAGCGCGCGGCCTCCTCGACCGCCGCGGGGAGGAGCCACGGCGCCTCGCGGAGGCGCGCGAGCTCGTCGGGGTGGCGGAGGAGCGCCCAGACCGTGGTGCCGATCAGGCTGACCGTGGTCTCGGTCCCGGCCACGAGCAGGAGGACGATCATCGCCACGAGCTCCGAGTCGCTCAGGAGGCCGTCCTGGTCCGCCGCCTCGACGAGCGTGCTCACGAGGTCGGATTCGGGCTGAGCGCGCCGCGCCGCGATCAGCTCGCGGACGTAGCCGCCAAGGACGCGTCGGGCCGCCTGCCCCTCGGCGACGAGCGGGTGGTCTTCGGGGATCGGGAGGGCGTCGAGACTCCGCGCCACCGCGGCCGACCAGGCGGCGCACGCGGGGCGGTGCGCCTCGGGGATCCCGAGGAGCTCGCCGATGACGGTGCGCGGCAGGGGCTCGGCCAGGTCGGCGACGACGTCCATCCGGCCGGCCGGGCGCCACGCGATCGAGCAGGGCGTCGACGTGCGCCTGGATCCGAGGCCGGAGCGCCTCGACGGCGCGCGGCGTGAACGCCCGGCTCACCGCGTCGCGCAGCCGCGTGTGGTGCGGCGGGTCGCGGAAGAGCATCGACTGCCGGTGACCGCCGCCGTCTCGAGCCGTGGCCGTTGGTGGGTGCGAAGTGCCGCTCGAACCCCTCGCGCCCGAACCGCGGGTCGCGGAGGACTGCGGCCACGTCGGCGTAGCGCGTGAGGACCCACAGCCCGTGCGCCGTGCGGTGCACCGGATCCTCCGCCCGGAGGCGCGCGTAGGCGGGATATGGACCAGCGAGAACCGCGGGATCGAGCCCGCCGAAGAGGGTCGCACCGCCGATCCGCTCTCGGTCGCCAGCTCGTTCGTCGAACGGGACGCTCGTCATGCCCCGGGCAGAGGGCAAGACAGAGGCCAGCCCCGCCGGTGCCACGGTCCAGGCACCAAACGTGCTGCGGGGCTGCAGGCTTACGGAGCCGAAGGGTCCGGCCTGTGTGGCCGGCGATTCCACCGCGAATCCGCCGCCTTTCCGCCGCGCGAGTGGATTCGCGGCGGATTCCGAAGCGGATCTCGGCCCACAACGCAGTCGGACCAGCCGCGTCAGCAGGATCAGGGCCGGGTTCCGCAACCTCGCGTCGGTATGCGTTAACGCTTCCTTCGGCCCGTCATTCGGGCACTCATTGGGGAGTCGGCCGTCGGCCGCGGCGTTACTGGCGCGGCTCTTGCCCAGACCGTTGGTGATGGACGAAGACACGACCCAGTCCCGAGCGCCGACGCCGCCCATGGGCGCGCCGCCGAGCCTTGCTGGCGCCGCGCCGGCACGGCAGGTGCGCAGGCGTGTTGACACGGACGCGGCGTCGGCCCGACACTCCGGCCTGACGGCGAAAACGGCGGCCGCGCCCGCGACGGAGAGCGAAGAGTCGGCATGGGATCGAATCGCCGAGCTTCTGATCGAACTGGCCCTCGAACATGACCCGGCCATCCTCGAGCCCGTCCACCCTCGCGCTCCGGCCGGCTGACACGCCGGTCGTCGGCTACGTCCGTAGCTCGAAAGACGCCCATGATGTGAGCTGCGAGGCGCAAGCCGAGCAGATCCGCCGGAGCGTCCAGCCGAGCGAGCGCCTCGTCAGTCTCCCGGCTGCCCTGCAGGGTATTTTCGAGGACCGAGCGCTATCGTCCACTCGAGACGACCTCCCCGGCCTTCTGGCGCTGCTCGACGCCGCTAAGCAGGATCCCGTGCCATTCCGGCGGGTCTACGTGCTCGACACGTCCCGGATCGCCCGGGACACGCTCCAGGCCCAGAGCCTGAAGTTCTACTTGCGCAAGAAGCGAGGGATCGAGCTCGTCTTCCTCCACCTGCCCCAGACCGGCTCGTACATGGACGAACCGATCGAGAAGATGATGGAGGTCTGGGACGAGCTCCACTCCCGGATGTCCAAGGCCAAGGGCGTCGAAGGTCAGAAGCAGAACGTCCGACGGGGATACCGGGCGGGCGGCGAGGCCCCCTACGGCTACCGGCGCCGCGTCATGGTGATCGGGCAGCACCGGAGCGGCCAGCCGATCACCAAGAGCGTCAACGAACCGGACCCGGAGACTGCAGCGGTCGTGCAGGAGTATTTTCGGAGACGGGCCGGCGGAGAATCACGCCGGGTGATCCTCCGCGACTTCGAGCGTCGGGCGATCCCCTCGCCGAGCGGGCGAGCCGGGTGGGCGCCCGCGACGGCCCGGGGCTTCGAAGAAAACGTGCTCGCGTACCTGGGCCATCTCGTCTACGGGCGGATGAACGAACGGCTGCGCGAACAGGGGTTGGCAGGTGGCAAGAAGCGAGGGTTCGTCGGCGGCCTGAAGCATCGGCCGCGGGATGACTGGACGATCACCGAGAACGCCCACCCGGCGCTCATCACCCCCGAGATTGCCGCCAAGGTCCAGGCGCGGCTCCGCACACTCGGGGTGTCCGATCGCCGGGGAACCGCCTACCTCCTGTCCGGCATCATCCGGTGCGGGCTCTGCGGCGAGCACTTCGTCGGCTCGCGGTCCAACCAGCGGTATCTCTACCGCTGCCTCACGCGCTCAAAGCGCGGCCGCACCGCGTGCTCGAACAACGACATCGCCCGGGAGACGATCGAGGGCTTCGCGATCCACATCTTGAAGGCTGAGCTGCTCCGGGAGGAGCGGCTCGCGGATCTCGTGGGGCGGTTCCAGCGGCGCGCGCTGACCCGCAAACGTCGCCTTCCCGTGACGGACCGGAACGCCTTGCGCACCGAACTCGACGCCGTGGCCACGAGACTGGAACGGATCCTCGATCTCTACGGCCAGGGCAAGCTCGACGAGGAGTCCCTCGCGGCGCTGAATCGTCGCCTCCGTCGACGCCAGGAGGCGATTCAAGAGCAGCTCGCGACCCTCGAGGCCCCGCTCCAGGTGGACTTCACCGTCAATCGGGAGCGACTCCGCGCCTTCCTGGCCGACATGGACCAGTGGATGCGCGAGGGGGACGTGGTTCGCCGGAAGACGCTCCTCCGGGAGGTCTACCAGGAGATCCGGATCTGGCCGAAAACCGGGGCCAAGCCCTGGAAGCGCAAGGTCTTCGTGGCGGCGAACCTGGAGGCGCTTACACGCTTTTGGATGGTGTCCCCGACGGGATTCGAACCCGTGTTTCCAGATTGAAAATCTGGGGTCCTAGGCCAGCCTAGACGACGGGGACGCTTTTAATGACGAGAGGTTACACGACAGACGCGCTCCTCGTCAAGCGACGCCAGGTGGCTGTTTTGTGGCTGTGCGGAAGGGCACAATGGGAGAGGCTCAGTCCCGACGACGTCACGAAAGGCGCGAAAACCTCGGGCTCCACGCCACTGCGCCGAAAAGATCCCAGATTCGAAATCTGGGGACGTTCGACATCTCCCGTAGGCGCATGGGGGGTGGAATGACTCTGGGGGTTATTAACCGACGACGATCAGACGATCACCCCGCGGGCCGATGACGCGGAAAGAGGAGGTGGCGTTCGGGCCGCCCACACCGAAGAAGATCCGGACGACTCGTTGCGGCGTGTGAGGAGATCGCCACGGCATCGAGCGGGATCCTCGAATTCGGCTTCCGGGAGCCTATCGGGACTGCATATCAGCGTCGTTTCGCCCCGTAGCGTGAGCGCGTCCACCCTGCCGTCACAGGAGGTAGCGCTCTGCGTGAAGGAGCGCCACCAGTTTCCCTTCGGCCTTGAGCCAGCCGAGCTCTGTCAGCCCTCCGTCCTGCGAAGCGACGAAGGCGACTGACTCCTGGATCCGGCAGCAGAATTCCGCAGCCGCACGGTGTCGGGCACCTCCAAGTTCACGAATGGAGCGCGTGACCCCTCCAGCTTTCGCTCGACCCGCCTCGACGCAGAACACGTCGCCGATGGAGAGCTGACCGGATTGAATCATGGCTCCGAACGCGAGCAACCTCAGATCCATGTCGAGAACCGTGGCGCCGTCGACCGCAGTGACTTGGCCAACCGTGTCCGCTGCATTCTGCAGGTGCTCCGGCCCGATGAATGCGTCTACGGCGTACGGGTTCGGGAGCATGCGATCCAGGGCGTCGCGGAGGCCGCGAAAGGGTGGAGAGCACTGATACCTTGGCGCGTCGCTCAGCGCGTCTCTCCAGTCGGATGTGCCACTCGGCACGAGAAGAACGATGCCCCCATGCCCGGCCCTGCGCATGGAGTCCACCACCCGTGTGGTCCAATAGGCGGTCACAAACCGATCGCCGGCGGGGGTGTCGGCCGGCAGCGCCAGCCGGGTGATGCGGACCAGGGTGTCGTAGTCCTCGTCTTCGAGGAAGGTCGCTTCTCCAGCATGGTAGATCATCACGTTGCGAAGCATGCCTTTGACCACCAGAAGTCCCGGTCCCTTGACATCCACGCATAGCGCAGTGGGGGTGATCGGGGTGAGGCCCCAGATCGTGAGCGCCTGAGGGCCATCCGGTCGGATACCAAGACCGCGCCGCTCTCGGTGAACCGCTGGGGCTAGCTTGACGACAGCCTGAACGTCCAACGGTATAGAGTGCTCGAAGATCAGATCCTCAGCGGTCGAAGGTGACTGAAGCAACAGAGGCACGGCAACCGGCCGCCCCTCCTCCTGCTGAAGACTCGCCCAAAAGGCGGTGTTCAGCAGAACGCTGACATGATCGGCCGATGGTATCGACACCGAGTAGGTCGCGGTGCTCGGCAGGGAGCCGAGTAATCCCAACAACCTCGACACTATGCCGGCGTCGCCGGGAAGCCTACTCGCCAACCCCATCTGTGTGAACGCATCGAGCCATGTGCCATTGACCTTCTCTCCGCTAAGTGACACGTGCCCTCCCTTTAGGGGATCAATCCAATCGCCGCCGCGGGTGGCTCGACCCCTTTGGTGCACGAGACTCTTGTCAAGAAGGCCCACACGGTCGCCCCTCCCAGGTGAGTGTGTGAGGGCAGTGAGCACGGACCTCGACGAGGAGGTCATGCTCGGGAGGGTCTCACCGCCCGTCCTCAGGTCCCACCCGTCCTTCCATCTTCCTTCACGCAGCAGATCGTTTCACGAGCTGGTGCATCTCCATCGTGAGACGTGAATCTCGGTCGTCAGCGTCATGAGTCGGCCAGGTCTGACTGATTGGTTTCGGCTGCCCGAGCCGATCGCTGCCCCAGGAGCCCACGCTCCTCCCACAGCTCATGCTCGAGCTCGCCGCGATAGACCCCGCGTCCTGGCCGCTCGGAGTGCCGGACTCGAAGACGAACCCGATCCAGAACCGCACGACCACCCCTCACGACGACGGTAGAGACGAGCCGATCACGCCGCCGGCGGAGGCGGCCACGCCCGCCGGCCCGCTATGCCGCGGGCGCCTGTGCGACGTGGGGGGATTCGTGCTCGCTCTCGTTCACGATCCGGTAGAGGACCCACCCGCTGGCGTCCTGGCCGCCAGCGCGCTGAGCCCGCTCGAACAAGCTGAGCCGCCCTTTTCGCGGAGTCGATGGATGCTCCGCCAGCACCGCCTTCCAGCCGAGCAGTACGGCCTCCGCCGGTACCGGAGCCTCGATGCCGTAACGCGCCAGGATCCCTCGCCTCTCGTTGTAGAACTGCATCAGCCACTTCATCGCCGACCTCCTGGTGCGATTCTGCCGCGCGCCGTGCCCGGCGCGACTCAGCCGTGCTCCTCGTCGATCCAGGTCTCCTTGCCCTGCTTGTGACATTCATCGAGATCATGCATGGGTCTCAGGGCCGCTGGCGGCCATCGGCGTCGTTTATCCCAGCCTCAACTCTCCGGTGCTCCGATCGTCGACGACTCCCAGAGATGGCTGAGGCGCCGAGGCGCGTCCCGGTCGACACCGGCACGGCCTCGGCCCCGGCCGCTCAGGATCAAGCGGCCTTGACTGCGATCATCTTCCGCGTCGTCACTTGCGGCGCGGGGATCCTCACCTCGAGCATCCCGTTCGCGTTCTTCGCCTCGACGTGGGCGACGTCGACGCCCTCGGGGAGCTGGAAGCTCCGCTGGAACGCGCCGTATGCGAGCTCGCGGACGAAGTAGTCCTTGCCCGTGGTGTTGGGATCGGCCTTGCGCTCCCCCTTGACGGTGAGAACGTTGTCCATCCAGGACACCTCGACGTCCTTCGGATCCACGCCCGGCATGGCGAGCTGGATGACGTAGGCGCCGTCGTCGATCCGCCCCTCAGCGGCGGGAAGCCACGCTGGGGCACGCTGAGCGGCCTCGTCCGTGGCGCCGTTGAAGAACTCCGGGAACAGCGCGTCGACGTCGTGGTGGAAGTGGAACTTCCGAGTCGGGGACCAGCGAAGCATGGTGGTCATGGTGCTCTCCTCTCAATATCTCAGTACTTAGGACTCAAACGAAGTGCACTCTCTCATATACGTGGCGTTTGATCGTGCGGCCTTCGAGGCCGATCGCCACATCTCGATCGCGATCGACACCGCCCGGCCCCCGGAGGCGGGATGCCCCCGGAGGCCGTCGGCGAAGCCGGATGCTCTGGCCGGTGGGTTAGAAGTCGCCGCCGCCCATGCCCCCCATGCCACCGCCATGCGGCATGGCCGGCATGGCCCCCTTCTCTTCCGGGAAGTCCGTGATGAGCGCCTCGGTCGTCAGAAGGAGCGACGCGATTGAGGCGGCGTTCTGCAGGGCGATCCGCTCCACCTTGGTCGGGTCGATGATCCCCGCGTGCATCATGTCCACGTACGTGTTCGATTCGGCATCGAAGCCGTACGCCAGCTCCTTGGCGGCCTTCACCTTCTCGACCACCACGGAGCCCTCCAGCCCCGCGTTCTCGACGATCCGCCGGATCGGCTCCTCCAGCGCCCGCCGCACGATGTGGGCGCCGGTCGCCTCGTCCCCCGCCAGCTTCAAGTGGTCGAGCGCCTTCGCGGCGCGGAGTAGCGCCACCCCGCCGCCCGGCACGATGCCCTCTTCCACGGCCGCCCGCGTCGCGTTGAGGGCATCCTCCACGCGCGCCTTCTTCTCCTTCATCTCCGTCTCGGTCGCGGCACCCACCTTGACGATGGCGACGCCGCCGGCGAGCTTCGCCAGGCGCTCCTGCAGCTTTTCCTTGTCGTAGTCCGAGGTCGTCTCCTCGATCTGGGCCCGGATCTGCTTGATCCGCCCCTCGATCTCCTTGGTCGACCCCGCGCCGTCGATGAGCGTGGTGTTGTCCTTGTCCACGACCACCTTCTTGGCCTTCCCGAGATCCTCCAGCTTGATGTTCTCCAGCTTGATCCCCAGATCCTCGGTGATCGCCTTGCCCCCGGTCAGGGTTGCGATGTCCTGCAGCATGGCCTTCCGCCGGTCGCCAAAGCCCGGGGCCTTCACGGCGCAGCAGGAGAGGGTCCCGCGCAGCTTGTTCACGACCAGAGTCGCCAGGGCCTCCCCCTCGACGTCCTCTGCGATGAGGAGGAAGGGCTTGCCCGCCCGCGCCACCTGCTCGAGCAGCGGGAGCATGTCTTTCATCACGCTGAGCTTCTTCTCGTAGATCAGGATGAGGCAGTCCTCGAGGACGGCCTCCATGCGCTCGGGGTCCGTGACCATGTAGGGCGAGAGGTACCCGCGGTCGAACTGCATCCCCTCGACGACCTCGAGGGTCGTCTCCATGGCCTTGGCCTCTTCCACCGTGATCACGCCGTCCTTGCCGACCTTCTCCATGGCCTCGGCGATGAGGTTCCCGATGGTCTTGTCGTTGTTGGCCGCGATCGTCGCGACCTGCGCGATCTCCTTCTTGTCCTTGGTCGACTTGGTCATGACCTTCAGCTCGGCGACGACCTTCTCGACCGCTTGCTCGATGCCCCGCTTGAGCCCCATCGGGTTCGCCCCCGCGGTCACGTTCTTGAGGCCCTCGCGGAAGATGGCCTGGGCGAGCACGGTCGCCGTCGTCGTTCCGTCGCCGGCAATGTCGGAGGTCTTCGAGGCGACCTCCTTCAGCATCTGGGCCCCCATGTTCTCGTAGGGGTTCTTCAGCTCGACTTCCTTGGCGACCGTCACGCCGTCCTTGGTGATGGTCGGGCTGCCGTACTTCTTGTCGAGGACCACGTTCCGGCCCTTGGGGCCCAGCGTGGCTTTGACGGCGTGCGCCATGGTGTTGACGCCGCGCAGGAGCGCCGCGCGGGCTTCCTCGTTGAACAGGAGTTGCTTGGCCATGGGTCTATATCCTTCCTCCCGAGTGTGTACGAATGGGGTGACCGTGGCGAGGCCGCGAGGGTCACGCGCTCAGGATGCCGAGCACGTCCTCCTCCCTCATGGTGAGGTACTCCTGGCCGTTCAGCTTGACCTCGCTCCCGGAGTACTTGCCGAACAGGATCCGGTCCCCCGCCTTCACGTCGAGCGGGAGCTTCTTGCCGGCCTCGGTCACCTTGCCGGTGCCGACCGCGATGACCTTGCCCTCCTGGGGCTTTTCCTTGGCGGAGTCGGGGATGATGATGCTTCCGTGTTTCTCGTCCCCCTCCGCGAGACGCTTCACGAGAATGCGGTCATGGAGCGGGCGCAGGGTGGTCTTCGTTGCGTGAGCCATCGTGGTTTTCGTTGCTTGAGCCATCGTCGGGGTCCTCCCTCGTCCAGATGTGGGGTGAGCGTTGGCGTCCAGTTCCTAGACTGTATCACTTTACTAGTACACTAGTCCAGTGCCTATCGGGCTTCGGGGCCTGCCTCAGGTCTTCTGGCTCTCCATGGTCGCGGTCTCCTCGACGCCCCGTACAGCCCTGCCCGTTCTCGAGCTCCCGCTGCAGCCGCCGACCGCTCACTCTGTGCGTCTTCTGACGTGAGGGCCGCTCCGGGCGGATTCCTACCACCTCGGTGACCCGCCGATCACGCACGTGCGTGTGGAGGGGCCGGATCCGGAGGCCATCCTTGCCGTAGGCGACATGGCCCGATTCGCGAAGAGCCCATTACCATTTCGGAGGCCAACACCGAAAGGCTCGCACTTTCGTCCGCCCGCTCCTCCTGTCGGTGTCGCCCGGCGCCTTGTGGGACGAACCGGTCAGCGCTAGCCTTCTCCTCCCTCGTCCTGATACGCATCACGCTCCAGGGATGGGACGCCGCGGCCGTCATCGCGCGACTCGGGTCTCGCAGGTCCGCTCACGGCGTGAGCCCCTTCGGCGGCGTGGCTCGGGCCATCGCCGTGCTCGCGGCCCAGCGTCCGGGACGTGGTCTGTTGCGCGTCTGGCTCGTGCCCCATGGCCGTCCGCTCCTTAGCGCGTTGTGCCCACTGGGAGATCTGACTAGTTGGGACCCTGCCCGGCTCCTCTCGGAGCGATGGGTTCAGTCCATGGATCGCCACACCCATCCTCCCCGCCCGCGAGCGACTCCCCGTCGACCTCGATGAAGACGATGTCGTGCGGCCACGCCGGGCGATTCACCCAGATCGCCGACGCGACAGATCCCGTGTGAGGATTGACGCCCTGCCAGAGGCCGCCCGCCGGTCGGCGATTCGGCCGGCTGGTCGTCTGCTCACGCTTGCATTCCTCGAAGCCCTCGTTCGAGAGGACGGTCACGATATCCTCCGGCGTCGCCGCCCAGCCGTGCTCCTGTTCGATCCACGTGATCCGGCTGTGCTCGCGAAGTGCGTTGAAGCCCGTCATCGCTCGCATCATGCTCCCCTGCGCGTCAGGACCGTGGGACCTTGGGGGCCGACAGCTGGGGACTCCCGGAGGCATGGGCGGAGCCTCGAGACCCCGAGCGTGAGAGCGGAGATGGCCCAAGGGAGAGCCATCTCCGCGTGCGCTGCTCCAGAAACTAGCTACTCGGCATCAGCAGCGTGGCGCATAGCTCGGCCACTCGGCGATCCGGCTCCTGCTCACCCGGCATCGTCGCCCACCCCTGCTTGCCGACATACTCGCCTCGCTGCCACGAGCTCTCGTCTTTCAGTGCCACGAGCTTCTGGCCCTTCCCCAGGTCCCGCCCGGACTGGGTGACACAGATCGGGGCCAAGCGCGTAACGACCGCGTCACGGGCCATGTTCTCCGCAGTCTGCCGGGCCGTGCCCCCGGTGACCCAGCCGCCCCAGCTGAAGCCCACGATCATCGTGAGCACCATCGAGGCCACGCACGACCAGAAGAGCACGGTCTTGGTCGGTTGTGCGTCACTCCACCGCTGTCCCAGACTCGGCTTGTTTCGATTCGCTTCCATGCGTTGGCTCCTCCCTATGATCAGGACGTTGGTCAGACTCCGGCGCGCCGCGCCGGGATGGGGCGATCGGACGGCGCTCGACTAGGCGCGCGCGGGAAAGATCGTGCGCTGGGCGACGATCAGGCCCGCTGCGCCGACCGCCGCGACGAGGGTTCCCGCCACCATGTCCGGATCGGGAGAGACCCACTGGCTCTGGAAGATCCAGCTCACGACCGCGCTCCCGATGAGCCCGAGCGCGATATCCCACCCCCGTCCGTAGCTTCCGCGTTTCAGGACGAACCCGGCGAGCAAGCCGGCCAATACCGCCACCAGCACCCACATGACGACACTCATCACTGTTCACCTTTCATCGGGTCATGGCCCTTCGCCGCCTCACTACCCCGTCGCCGTTTCCTCCGGATGCGACCCGGCGGGGACGCCTGGACTGCACGAGGACCGAGCCGCTCCCGGGCGAGGGGGGCGTGACGGTCGAGTGGTCGCCGTCCTGTTGCGCCAGAATGGCCCCGAGCATCTGGATGGCCCGCTGGTTGAGGGCCCGGTCGTCGACGATCACCGGCACCGTGGGCCCCACGAGTCTCTGGACCCGCGCGGCAGCCGAGGTGGAACAGACGATGGCGTCCACGCGCCGCACCAGCCGACCCAGCGCCGGTCCCGCGGCCGGGCCGGCCTCGACCCGCGCGATGTTCGGCAGGGCCGCGGTGGCGATCGAATGCTCCAGGTTGTGGGCGGTCTCGCGCTCGGCGGAGACCACGCCGACCCGCGTCCCCGGCGGAAGCTGGGCCAAGCGGTGGAGGGTCTCCAGATGCACCTCGGCGAGAAGCGCGACCACCGGGACCCCCAGGCCGTCCAGCTGGCGCTCCACCTCCGGGAGATGGCCAAAGCTGGTGACCGCGGCGGCCCAGTGATTGGCCCCCGTGTGCCGTCGGACGGTGGTCGCCAAGCTCTTCAGGAGCACCTTGTCCACGCGGACCGGCAGGTGCGCCTCGAGCTCCCGCCCAAAGAAGTCGAGCTCCGGCGGACTGCACTCGACGAGGAGCACCGCGACGGCCCCCCGGAGAGCGGCCAACCCGACGCCGGCCACGCTCAGCACGCCCACTGCCACGTCGTTGGGGGTCATCTCGAGGACCGCCGCGCGGATCACGGCGTCCTTCAGAAAGTCCTCGCGGCGAGTCGGGAACAGGCGGGCGGGCAACGCTGGGGCGACGAACACGCCCTTGCCTCGCCGCGCCTCCACGTGCCCGCTCCGCTTGAGATCCTCGATCGCGTGCGCGACCGTGTTCGGATTGATGCCGAGAAAGCCGGCCAGCTCGCGAATGCTCGGCAGCGCCTCGTCCCGTGGGACGCCGCCGCCCTCGATGACGTGCTTCAGCTGCTCCGTCAGCTGCCAGCGGATCGGGATCGGGCTGTGGGCATCCACGCGCAGGCGCATCGGAATTCTCATACTGTATGACAATACTAGTACAGTAATATACTCCTGTCAAGGCAAGGAGCGGGATCCCAGGCGGGCGCTATCGAGGCAAACAGCGCGTCAGCTCCCCGCCGGCGTGCGGCTAGACACCTTGACCTGTCCGGAAACGGGACATCCAAATTCCTGGGAAGGGCTGGTCGGGGTGCCCGGGGAGCCGGACGACGCGCAACCGTCCGGCGTTGATCTGATGCGGTTGCCATGCGCGTCTCCCCCGCCACACTGCAGGTGACATTGAGCGCCATTGGGGAGGGCGGCGGCCCCGACGAGACAGCTCGGCGGCGGCTCGGGCGCCAGCCCCCCCAGCGCGGCCAAGAGGCCGTCGCACCGCGTAGGCCTCCGTCACCGCGCCCAGGACCGGCGCGCGCCCCGCAGCGCTCACCGACCAGCACCTGGATCGCGCGAACACGCGGCGGAGAAGCCGAGCCCAGCTCAGCCGCCCCAGTGACCGCGAGCCCGCGTTCGCGTTCGCGCCGTCATGGGGGCTGCCGACGGCGCGATCGCCGCGCCATCGGGCCCGCGGGGCGAGGACGCCGGAGGTTTCTAACCGGGACAGCTACGGTCGCACCGTCTGAGAGGCCACGCGCGGTTGCCCGGCGACCCGGCACTTGTTGCCGCGCTACCCGGTGACCTCGATGAGCCGGGCCACGTTGATCCCGTAGCGATCCTGGTAGGACGCTCTGATGCGGGTGCCTCGTTGGATATCTGCCAGCGACCCCGGACGCCCCTCGATTCGAACCTGAGTGTCGTCCGTCATCAGCAGCATCGTATCGAGCACGTTAACCTGGTGCTGAGCGATCAGGAGAGCCTTCGTCTCTCGGTCGACGGTTTGGACCGTGCCGCGGAGCTCCCTAATCTGATCCTGCGGAGCGCCCCCCAGCGCTTGACCGATGTTCGGACGGCTCGGCGCCTGGGACCCAGCGACCTGCAGGCTGACACCCGCCAGCAGCATGGTAAACAGCACCGTTGAAGCTACGGCGTATCGCATGGATGACCTCCGTGAGACGTGGCTACGAAGAAGGCCCTTTGCCCAGTGTGCGTCTTTGGTCTCCCCATTCAGGTACAAGATCGGCTTGGGGGGTGGAGCCGTCCCGCTCATCGCGGGTCTGGACTCCATTCGGACGCCGCTCGCACACCACGAAGATAACGGACGCGCACGAGCATCAGCTCCTGGGGATCCGATGTTGGCAGGCCACTTCCTCGAGCTCAACGACGGACCGACCGTCGCCTTCAGCGCACGCCTGACAGGTTAAGTACTTCAGCTCGGGACGAAAGTACCAATAGCGCACCGCGATCCGGCCCACGTGGCCTCCCGGGCCGAGATGGAAGAGGGGATCGGCGGCGAGGGCG
This sequence comes from uncultured Candidatus Rokubacteria bacterium, assembly GCA_963812945.1. Lineage (GTDB taxonomy): Bacteria > Methylomirabilota > Methylomirabilia > Rokubacteriales > DASRDR01 > DASRDR01. Next base: position 97,893 of record CAWEXD010000012.1, read on the forward strand.
GAGTCGGCCGCGGCCATCGTCAGCTCTCTGATCGTCCTCGTGGGCCAGCGGCACACGTTCTGTGGGGTCTCCCGCACTTGCTCGGCGCGGCGCGCCGGCGCTACCATGACCGCGGCACCACGTGCGTCCACTGATTTGATCTCCCTCCGCATCGGCTTCAGGCTCTCATCTCGGGATGGGTCCACATCGGAGCGGCCGCGATTTTGTGCTGGCCATGGTCATCGCGCCGGGGTCCGGTCAAGCGGGCCGTCCGGTCACTGGGCGATGATGGGCCAGATCTTCCGCTGGGCGACGATCAGGCTCGCCGCGCCGACGAACGCGACGATCACCACCGCAACCATCCCCGCGTCGAGAGTGATCGCCAGCAGCCAGGCGATCCCGCTCCCCAGGACGCTCCCGACGAGAGCGAGGAGAACGTCCCAGCTCCGCCCGTAGCCTCCGGCTTTCATGACGAGCCCAGCCAGCAAGCCCACCAGCAGCCCTACCAGCACCCACATCGCCGCCATCGCGAGCGTCATGACGTCCTCCTCCACCGGGTATGCCTTCCCCGATGACTGCCGCTTCTCCGTCTCACACGTCGCGCCCTCGGGCGGCGCGCGCTCGCGGGATCCACGAGGGCTCCGGCGCTGCCTGGCGCGCATGCAGCGGCCGATACCCGCTCCGCTTGAGATCCTCGATGGCGCGCGCGACCGCGTTCGGAGTGCTGGCGACGCCGTCCAGTTGCCACGGCAGCGGTGGGCCCCAAGAGAGACCGCCGCCCTCGATGACGTCCGTGAGGGGCTCCGCCTCCGACCAGCGGGTCGGCGTTGGGCTGTGCGCATCCATGTGCAGATCCATCGATTTCCTCATCTGTATTATAATACTAGTACAGTAGTACGCTCCTGTCAACCCCAAGAGCCATGGCGACGACTTCCAGGTATCGGTCGCGACGCGCGTGGCCGGTCCCCGCACCAGCGACGTGCTCTTCGCCAGCGCAGGCTCTCGGTGCCGGTTTCAGGAGGGACTGAGAGGTGGCGCGCCCCGGCCAGGCCACACCTACGCGGAAGGGGGGCAGGCTACCGTTCGCTTTCCAGGGCCCCGGGCTTGTCAGTTCGCCGCGAACTCACCCGTGAGGCCACGCGGAGGGCTCCGTCAGAACGCCCGGTCCGTGGAACACACCGGGACGGTGCGTACGGGGAGATCTCGGTCCCGTCAGCCAGCGAATGCTGGCGCGGGACTCCGCACGCTACCCCGCCAGGAGATGCTCGGTGTGTGCCGGTTGGGGGCTCCCGGGTGAGGCCCCGCTGGACACGCGTGGCCGGGTAGTGGGTCAGCCTTGAACGCTTAGGCCGTCCGCTGGGTGATCTCCTGCCCGCACGTCGGGCATTTGTACCGCGTGATCTTCCGGTCCTTGTCGTGTCGACGGGCGCCAGCAGGCGGCATGGGCTTTCCCTTGTCGTCGCAGTGCGAGGTCGGACACTTCGGTTGTTCCGCCATGGCTACCTTCCCTGCTACGTACGGGTTTCAAGCAACGTCGAGCGCCTGAGCTCGAATCTCAATCTTCCCGTCGCCCGGATGTCCGTCACCCCACTGGCGCGCTGCGCCGTCGAAGCCGGCTGAAAAGCCAACAAATCCCTCGGCGTCGAGCTTGCCTTTCGAGCACCCGCAGCATGCCTGGGTGGCAGCGCAGGCCTGCGTCGCTCAGTTCGCGCCCTCAGAGCGATTCCGCCACATGATATCAGGGTGACGCGCCTCGTGGCGCGCCGAAGGAGTGGTGCGGCTACACGAAGCTTCGGCGGCCGGCGCTCCGGAGTATGGCTCTCCAGGGACACCTCTGATGGACAAGAATTACCCGATGGATGCGAGACAGCCGGGATTGAAACAGGTGGCCGTACAGGTGGCTCGTCGTCGCCTAGAACGCGAAGCTGATCTCGGCGCCGATCGTCCAGCCCGAGAAGTTGTCGGACCAGAAGTACCCCGCCCCGATGCCCAGGGTCTCCAGCTTCCAGAAGAGCCCCTGGACGTCCATCACGAGCCGGCCGCCAGTCTGGTAGAAATAGCTGGTCCCGAAGGAGTCCTCGAGGCCGCCGAAGAGCTCGGACCGGCCGAGGGTCGTCAGGCCGGGCGGCTCAGCACGGGCCACCCGGCCTGAAGATCGGCCTCGCGTGCCTACTTGCTCATGGCCCCCCGAGCTGCCTCGATCTTCGCCTTCACGGCGTCGAGGTTGAAGCTGGCGCCCTTCTGCATCGGCGGGAACTCGACGGCGGTCATGGCGAGCTTCACCACCGCCTGCTGGACAAACACGAAGCGCCAGAATTCGTACTTGAACCAATCGAAGTATTGCTGCGCCCCTTCCCGGGTCCCGCTATTGGGCCAGCCCGTGCGCTCGAAGGGGTCCAGACGCAGGTGCGTGATGTACGGCACGTCAGGCTTGGTCTTGTCGCCCAGCCAGCCGCCGGGTTGGTCGATGAACCGAAACTTGTAGTCACCGATGCGCACGGCGCCCAGCTCGCTTTCCCCGAAGTACCAGATCTCGTTGCGATTCGACGGCCCCTTGCCGGTGATCATGGCCGTCTGGTCGTAGCCGTCCAGATGCACCTTGTAGGTCGTGCCACCGAGCTGCTTGCCCTTCTTCAGCTCGTCCACGATGTTCGGGTTGCCGGCAGCGGCCACCAGGGTCGGGAACCAGTCGAGCCCGGAGATGAGCCCATTCTCGACCTTGCCGGCCGGCACCTTGCCCGGCCAGCGGATCATCGCCGGGGCGCGGAACCCGCCTTCCATGACCGTCCCCTTGCTCTGCGCGAAGGGCGTCTGTCCGCCGTCCGGCCAGGTGAAGACCTCGGTCCCGTTGTCGGTGGTGAAGATGACGATGGTGTTGTCGTCCACGCCCATGTCCTTCAGCTTCTGCATCACGAGGCCGATGTCGTCGTCCATCTGCGCCATGCCGGCTTCATGGATGGACCAGCCGTTCTTGGAATTGCGCGTCGCCTGATACTTCGGCGACAGGTGCGTGACGATGTGCATGCGCGTGGGGTTAAGCCAGAGGAAGAACGGCTTGCCGTCGGCCTTGGCCTTGTCGAGGAAACTCAGGGCCTTGTCGCGGATCTCGTCATCCACCGTTTCCATGCGTTTCGGGCACAGCTCGCCCGCGTCCTCGATCTTCTGCTTGCCGACCTTGCCCCAGCGGGGATCGACGGTGGCATCGTCCACGCTGGTTGCCCACGAGTGGAGCATGTTGCGCGGGCCTACCTGCGGCCGGAGGTCCTGCGGGTAGTTTGGATGGCAGGGGTCCTCCATCGCGTCCAGGTGATAGAGATAGCCGAAGAACTCGTCGAATCCGTGCACCGTGGGCAGGAACTCGTTGCGATCGCCGAGGTGGTTCTTGCCGAACTGGCCGGTGGCGTAGCCCATGGACTTGAGCACCGCGGCGATAGTGACCGCCTCCGCAGGCAGGCCGGTAGGCGCCCCCGCCTGGCCAACCGTGGTCATGCCGGTGCGGATCGGCAGCTCGCCGGTGATGAAGTTCGCCCGCCCTGCCGTGCAGCTCGCCTCGGCGTAGTAGTCAGTGAACAGCATCCCCTCGGCCGCGATCTTGTCGAGGTTCGGCGTCCGGCCCGCCATCATGCCGCGGTGGTAGGCGCCGATGTTCCAGATACCAATGTCGTCGCCCATGATGACGACGATGTTGGGCTTCGGCTGCGCGACCGCCGGGCCGGTCGCGCAGGCCAGCGCGGCCACGAGTACACCAAGCGTCCCTAGGATCCTCTGCATCTTGTCCTCCGCCTTTTGGATCATTCCCGCTGAGCGTCCGTCCAGTGCCGCCACGCGACGAACGATCGGTGCACGTGGACTTCTCACCACGACCTCCTCGTCAGTTGGGGTGCTTGCTGAGCCGGCCGACCCGATGGTCGTCGGCCCTCTCACGGCCTCTCGAGCAGACACACGCGTCCCGCCAAGCGTCCGTGTGGTGGACCAGGCCAATGAACCGCACGCCTCCACCGCGGCGGCTCGGTTGCAGCGTCTGGACACCTTGTGCCGCCCGGACCCTGGCCGTCATTTCGGAAACAGCAGCTGGATCTGGATCCGGAGCTGCCACTCGGCCGCGTTGTCCGGCCGCACCACGTTGTAGTAGGCGCTGGCCTGCATGTTGACCGGCAGCTTGCCGATCCGCACGATCTTGCCCACGCCGGCGCCGAGGGGCACGGTCCACCGGTTGTCGCTCTCCGCTTCCCAGTCGGCCGTGATGATCGGCGCCGTGACGACGTACCACGCGTCGGGCAGGTTGTAGTTCACGAACGGCTGGATCAGCATCTGGTTCACGTCCCGGCGATCGCTGTCTCCGGCGAACGACCAGACGTTGTTGACGAGGGCGCCGAGCACCCAGTGCCCGTGCACCGTCAGCGCGACCGCCGTCGGCCCCGCGCCCCACTTGCCCTGGCCCAGCGAGTCGTCGGTCGCCGTCGGAAACTGGAGGATCGGCCCCGCGCCCCAGATCAGCTTCCCCGGCTTCGCCGGCGAGAAGAACAGCGACTGCTGGATGTCGCCGAGCCCGAACACGTCGCCGACCCCGGGCGCCAGCTCGGGCTGGTAGATCAGGGGCACGATCGTCCGCGAGATCAGGTTCCAGTTCTCGGTCAGCCGGAACGGGATGACGGGCTGGACGTTGAGGATGTACTGGACGTCGTCGTTCGGGCCCACGCCGAAGTTGACGTTGTTCTGGAACGGCACGGAGATCAGATCCGCCACCGGGTTCTGGGCCTTCTTCGCGAGCTCGGAGTCGCCCTGGGCCTCGGCGAGACCCGGGACGCATGCCACGAGCAAGAGAAGGGCGCCCCCGAGACGACGACTCTTCGCCAGACTCGACTGGCCTCGGTTCGCGGACTCACGCCGATCCCGGTCATCAGCCATGGCTAGAAGCGACCCCCATCAGTCCCCTGCCGCCAGTGGTTTCGATAGTGCCCCGCCCCGGTTCGGACCGGCGCAGGCGAGCGGCCGCCTGCGCCTCGTCCCCCCCCTCGAGCGGCTACTTCGCGTACTCGAACTTTGGCATCGCCTTGAGGGCGTCCTTGGTCGCACCGGCCAGCACGATCCGGCCCTTGTCCTCCCTGAGCTGCCCGACCGGCACCGCCACGTCGTGCTTGCCCATGCCGAGGAACCCGCCGGCGCCGACGATCGCGTACGACACCGACTTGTCCGGCGTGATGATCAGGTCGTCGACGACGCCGATCTTCTCGTTCTTGTCGTTGTAGACAGCCTTGCCCAGGATCTTCTTCTTGGCGCTCCACCCGAGCGCGACGACCTTCAGCTCCTCGACGGTGATGCCCACCGTCGTCGACCCCGCAACCTGGGCGTCGGTCCGACCGCCCACGCTCACCGCGATCAGCCCGGCCAACGCCAGCGCGGTCATCCCGGCCCAACCCTTCGTGCTCTTCATCGCAGTCTCCCTTCCACGTCGGTTGCCTTTACTTCGTGGCGCCCGAACCACGGACGCCTGCTCCTCGCCACCTCACTTCTGGTACGGGTAGATCACCTTCCAGTCCCGCTTCATGTCCACCACCGTCCAGCCCTTCTGCGTCGCCTCGTCCAACGCCTTGTCGAGGCGCCCGATCGAGGACTGCCGGTCGTACGCCCACTCCCGCTCGCCGTCGGTGTGGCGGACCAGGCCCATGAACCGGAGCCCGTCGCCCGCCGCCGTCCACTGGAGCATCTGGTGGTCCCCGTCCGAATTGCCGAAGGCCAGGACCGGCCGGCGCCCGATGAACCGGTTGATCCCGACCGGCTTGCCCGCCTTGTCGTCGACCAGGTTGATCTTCGGCAGCTTCACCAGCACCGGCTTGCCGTTCCGCATCTCGAGCTTCGTCTCGCCCACGCTCCCGACGACCTGCTCGGGCGGGATGCCGTAGACCTGCTCGGCGAACACGCGCATGAACTCGATGCCGCCGCCCGACACGATGAAGGTCTTGAAGCCGTTCGCGCGCAGGTAGGCGAGGAGCTCCAGCATCGGCTGATAGACCAGGTCCGTGTAGGCGCGCTGAAGCTTGGGATGCTTGGCCTGCGCCACCCAATCCGCCACGGTCTGCGCAAACTCGTCGGTCGTCATCCCCGCGTGGGTGGCGGCGATGACTTCGAACAGCCCCTTCTCCCCGGCGGCGGCCACCGCCTTCATGTCGTTCTCGAGGATGCCCTTGAAAGGCTGCCGGGTCTTCCACTCCGGGTTCTTCGGCGCCAAGGCCTTCACGCGGTCGAAGGCGAAGAGCCCCTGGAAGTACATCGGCTGCTCGCTCCAGAGCGTGCCGTCGTTGTCGAACACGGCGATCCGGGCCGCGGGCGGAACGTGCTGGGGGCCGGCCGCATCCGTCGCGGCCTGGACGAACTTCACGATGCTCTGCTTGGCGGGGCCGTCGTTCCACGACGGCAAGGGGTCCGTCTGGGCGCTCGCCGTGACGACGGTCGCGAGCAGCAACAGGATCGTCAGCCATGCCACGGTGGAGCCGGCCCGGGGCACGAGGAACGGCACTACGAAGGTCTTGGGGATCATGCCGTCTTCTCCCTTTCTTCGACCTCAGGGCCGGGGGGAATCCTCGTCCGTCGCCGGCCGGCCGAGCACCAGCCGGACGTAGGGGGACGCGCCCACGAGCGTGGCGCCTCCAGCCTGGAGGGTCCGGAGCGCCACGGCCGCTCGGCCGTCGACGAACTGCACGCCGCCCAGGTCGACGGTCTTCGACCCGGACAGCTCCTCATAGACCCGCAACAGCTCGGCGCTGTCGTCCCCCTCCATATGGCCGTCCACCCTCAGCCTGGAGATCTCGCCTTCCCGCACCACCGAGATCCGGATCGTCACGGGGAGTTCACCATGAAAGCGGCGTGCCAGAGGTCTACAATGCGGCGGATCAGATAGTTGAAAACTCTTGCCCATCGAGTAGTTGCGTCGCGGCACCGCGCGAGCCGATCGCGGGGCGGGGTTGCTCGCCAGTCGAGATATCGACTAGAGTTGAGGCGCGATGTCGATGTCGAGGCGAAATCTCGCCTCCCGGAGTCGCGGCTTTCGCGACGCGGGTGCAGCGGGAGAGATGTCCCAGAGGGTGGCAGCCACAGCCCCGGGCATCTTCCGGGTCGTCGCCCCCGGAACCCCCCCGATCGCTCTGCCAGGGGGGACCGCGGGCCGCCTGGCCGCCAAGGTCCTGCTCGTGGGCGTCATCTGCCACTTCAGCACCCAGATCGGGTTCGCTCACAAGATCCCGCCTCACGACATCTCGCCCCTCTGGCCCACGACCGCGATCCTGTTCAGCGTCCTGGTGGCGTCCCCCGTCCGGCACTGGTGGGCCTACACGCTGGCCGCCTACTTCAGCTCCGTCGTCACCGACATCCGGGAGGGCCTCTCGGCCCCGGCCGGCTTGTTCATCCTGGCCGGGATCCTGGAGATCGTGGTCGCCGCCGTCGGGGTGCGCCGCTTCGCCGACGGGGTCCGCGCGTTCACCAGTCTGCGAAACCTGGTGGCGTACGTCCTGATCGCAGTGGTCCTCGCCCCGTGCGTCTCCGCCTTCGTGGCGGCTCTCGCCGGGCTGGGCGAGGGCTACTGGTTCTACTGGCGCGTGTGGCTTCTGTCCGAGGGCCTCGCGTTCCTGATGCTGGCCCCGGCGATCCTGGCCTGGATCGCGACGGCGAAGGACCGGCTCGGTTCCGGGAGGATTTCCCGCGAGCGCTGGATCGAAGCCGCACTCGTCGGTGGCGGGCTGGTCACGATCGGCGTGGTCGTCTTCGAGGCCACCGTCGTCGAGAGCCGAGTTCCCGCGCTCGTGTACCTGCCTCTGCCGTTTCTTCTCTGGGCGGCGGTCCGGTTCCGCCCCGCTGGCGTCCACACGTGTCTTTTGGTCGTGGCGTCTCTGTCGATCTCCGGGGCGGTCCACGGGCGCGGCCCGTTCGCCGTCAGCGCTCAGGTCGACAACGTCCTCGCGCTCCAGCTGTTCCTGGTCACGATGTCCGTCCCGCTGATGGTCCTGGCCACGCTCATGCACGAACGGCGCGAGAGGGCCAGCCTGCTGAGCGAGAGCGAGGCGCGCTTCCGCTCGATGGCCGACGGCGCGCCGGTGCTGATCTGGATGTCGGGCGCCGACAGGCTCTGCACCTTCTTCAACAAGGGCTGGCTCGACTTCAGGGGTCGAAGCATGAAGGAGGAGCTGGGCGAGGGATGGTCGACAGGCGTCCATGCGGACGATCGCGAGACCCGCCGTCGTGCCTACGCCGACGCCTTCGACGGACGGCGGGAGTTCACCGTGGAGTACCGCCTCCGGCGGCATGACGGCGAGTACCGCCGGATCCTGGACCGGGGCGTGCCCCGCCTCGGGCCCGACGGGGCTCTCCAGGGATACGTCGGGTGCGCCGACGACGTCACCGAGCTCCGGCGCGCGACGGCCGAGATCCGGGACCTCAAGGATCGACTGGAGCTGGAGAACGCGTATCTCCGGCACGAGATCACGGTCACTCATGCGCACGAGGGGATCGTCGGGGAGAGCCCCGCGATCAAGCACGTCCTGAGCCAGGTCGAGCAGGTCGCCGGGACCGATGCGACGGTCCTCATCCTCGGGGAGACCGGGGTGGGCAAGGAGCTGGTCGCCCGTGCGATTCATCGGCACAGCACGCGGCAGAGCCGCGCGCTGGTGAAGGTGAACTGCGCGGCCCTTCCCGCGACCCTGATCGAGAGCGAGCTGTTCGGACGGGAGAAGGGGGCCTACACGGGGGCCCTGACCCGCCAGGCGGGACGCTTCGAGGTCGCCGATCGGTCGACGATCTTTCTGGACGAGATCGGGGAGCTGCCCCTGGAGCTGCAGGCGAAGCTGCTCCGTGTCATCCAGGAGGGCGAGTTCGAGCGCCTCGGCTCCACGGCGACGCGCAAGGTGGACGTGCGCGTCATCGCCGCCTCGAATCGCGACCTCGGCGCCGCGGTCCGGGAGGGGACCTTCCGGGCGGACCTCTACTACCGGCTTCGCGTGTTCCCCATCGAGGTGCCGCCGCTCAGACTGCGGAGAGACGACATCCCGCTGCTGGTCTGGTTCTTCCTCGGTGAGCTGGGCCCCGCGCTCGGGAAGAGGGTCGAGCGCGTCCCCCCGTCAGTCATGAATCACCTGGTCGCGTACGACTGGCCCGGAAACATCCGGGAGCTGAGAAACGTCCTGGAGCGGGCCGTGATCATCTCCCGGGGCCCCGTTCTCTCCCTGGACGAGTCCTTCGAGGCGAGCGGGAGCCCAGCCGGCGCGGCGGTCGAAACGCGCGAGATCGGCACGCTCGAGCAGGTGGAGCGGGACCACATCGTGCGCGTCCTGGCAGAGTGCGCGTGGCGCGTCCGGGGGCCGGGCAACGCCGCCGAACGACTGGGTCTCAACGCGAGCACGCTCTACTCGCGGATGAAGAAGCTCAAGATCCAGCGCACCAGATAGGCTTGGGCGGCACGCGGCCGAACTGGGCTAGCTTCCCAAGCGGCCGGGATGATGGACGCCTCAGCTCCGCTGCGCGCTGCACACCCAGGCTTGGCCTTCGGCTGAGCGTACGTCCACGCGACCGAGGAAGGACCGGTGGGAGAGCGTGCCGCGACGGAGCGGCCGGAGCGATCAGAGGGTGCTTCCGGCCCCGATTGACGATCTCGCGGTCGGTCCCGGGGCGTTCCTCACGCCCGGCCGTTGAGCACGAAGCGCCCGACGTCGGTCGCGGTCACGTCGTGCGCGCCCGCCGTCCCCATCCGCCGCAGCCAGCGGTAGTGCGATGCGATCCCGGCGCGGAACGACGCGAACGCCGTGTACCGCACGCCGAACTCCCGGCACGTCTCTTCCACGAGTCTCGAGAGCGCCGGATAGTTCACGTGGCTGATCCGCGGGAACAGATGGTGCTCGATCTGAAAGTTCAGCCCGCCGACGAGCCACGTGGTGACGCGGCTGTCCCGCGCGAAGTTCGCGCTCGTCTCCGCCTGATGGATGGCCCACGCGTGCTCGATGCGACCCGTGTCGGCGTCGGGTAGCGGGAACGCCGCCTCCTCCACGCAGTGCGCCACCTGGAAGACCAGGCTCAGCAGGATCCCCGCCACGACCCCGACCACCGCGTAGCAGGCGAGCACGGCGCCGACCGAGTGGAGCTGCAGCGGGATCCCGAAGGCGAGCGTGAAGAAGACGACCTTGCCCCCCACGAGGACCACGAGGTCCCAGCCCCTCGGGCGCGGGAACGGCCGGCCGCCCATCTGCCCCTCGATGAGCTTGCGGAAGTCCCCGATGAGCTGCCACTTGATGACCAGGAACCCGTAGAACACCCAGAGATAGAGGTGCTGCCATCGGTGGAAGGCGCGCCGCGGCTGGTGCGGGCTCAAGCGGGCGAGCATGCCGAGATCGATGTCCGTGTCGTGGCCGGCGATGTTGACGTGGGTATGGTGGAAGACGCCGTGCTTCCAGCGCCACAAGTAGGTGCTCCCGCCCAGGAGCTCCAGCGTCATCGCCGTGAGCGCGTTGACCCATCGGGACCTCGAATAGGCCTGATGGCCGCCATCGTGCTGGATGTTGCACCCGATCCCGGCCGTGAAGAGGCCGAGGAGGACGGCGAGCAGCGACGCCTGCCACCACGTCTCTGCCACAAACACGAGCAAGAGATAGGAGCCGGCGAAGCCGGCCAGGAGGATCGCGGCCTTCAGGTACTGCTGCCAGCAGTCGCGCGACGGCCGGCCGGTGGCGCGGAAGTGCGCGTCGACCCGTTCCCGGAGCGCCAGGTGGAAGGCCGTGTCGCGACGGAAGGCGAGCCCCCTGCCCCCTGCCGCGGAGTGACGAGGGCCGCCAGCCGGCACCGTATCGGCCGCCGACACACGCGTCATGCGAGACACCGATGGCGTCCGGTGACCTCGTTCAGGACACACCGCGTGGACGCCATGGGGCGCCTCCTTCGGTCCCCGACGAGGTCGGGGGCATCGACTCATCCGCATGCCGCACACGCCCCGTAGATGCGGACGACCCGACGGAGGCGAGGCCAGTCTCTCTCGGAGAGGGAAACCTGGCTGGAAGGCCTGGCGCGCCGGCGGACAGCACGGCACTGCGGTGTCCCGTCACCGCGCGGAGGGAGTATAGCAGACCATCCCCCGATGCGCGGCTGATTTGCGGGGGGCTGGTTGCCGGGACGCGGGCGGCCGGCAGGCCTCGCTAGGGCGCTTCCTTTCGGGCGGGTCCCGCGGGGCCGTCCTTGGGCGGGGCCGCGGGCGCCGCGAACCATCGCGACTTCGGCACGACGATCGGGCGCTCGGGCTGGGACTCGAACGCCGGCGACATGATCTGCACCCCGAACTCGTTGAACCCGTCCTGGATCTGCTTGTGGAGCTCCGATCGCACCCGGGCGAGCTCGGCGGGCATCTCGAGGTGGCCGCGCAGCTCGTACTCCACGAAGAAGTCGGACAGCGCCCGCTGCAGCACGTAGGGCGCCGGCTGCTTGCGGATCCCGGCCGTGCGCTCGGCGGCCAGCTGAAGAATGGCGTGCACCTGGCGCCAGGGCGCGTCGTACCCGATCGTCACCGAGGTCGACACGACGGGCCCGTTCTCGCCGCCCAGCCGCGAGTAGTTGGTCACCGTCGTCGCCACCAGCACGGCGTTCGGGATGGTGATCTCCTCGCCCTTCGAGACGAGCTTCGTCGACAGGAGCCTCACCTCCTTCACTCCCCCGAAGTGGTCGCCGATCCGGACGATCTCGCCGGGCCGCAAGGCGCGGGAGTAGACCACGACGAGGCCGCTCATCACCTGGTTCACGAGGCCGGACGAGCCCAGCGAGATCATCAGGCCCAGGAACACGCCGATGGCTCTGAAGGCATCGGTGCTCGCTCCGGGAATGTACGGGAAGGCGGCCGTGAGGGCGAAGAGCCAGAGCAGGACGATCGCGATCTGCCGGGTCGCCCTCGCCGTGTCGGACTGCAGCCCGCGCAGCTTGACTGCATCCTTCTCCACGGCCAGGAAGAACACGTCGACGATCCGGGTAACGAAGCGGGCGGCGAGGAAAATGACCACGACCGCGAATAGCCCCGGGATCGCCCGCAACGCGCCCGTCCCGAGCTCCTGCAGGAGGCCGAGGAAATCCGCCCGGAGCTCCGCGGCCCAGGGTCGGGTGTAGGGAAACTGCTGCAGGCTGAAGGCCAGCCAGAGGTACGCGGCCACCACCGCCAGGCCCCAGGCCACGACCCGCACCAGCCCCCGCTCCAGCGCGTCCAGGGGCCGGCGGAGGTCCACGCCGAGCATCGAGATCGCCCGCCGGCTCGTGGCCTCGGCGAGGCGGAGGAGCGCGCGATCGGCGGCCCGCCAGATCGCCCACAGAACGAGCGCGAGCACGGCGGCCGCGCCGAGCCCCAGCCCGATGCCCCGCGTTATGACGCCGGGACGGCGCTGCTCGGCCCGGGCTTCGATCACGGCGCGCAGCTGGGTGAGTGCGCCCTGGCTCACCTCGGCCAGGGTCTCGCCCGCCGTCGGATCGACATCCTCGTCGAGGATCCCGAACAGGACTTGCTCGCGGGCCGTGACCAGAACGCCTCGGAGATCGCCCATCGCCGTCGCTGTCGCGGTGACCTCGTCGGGGCGCACGTCGTCGGGCAGCGCGTCGAAGCGCCGGGCGACGGCGGCGGCGCGCTCCGCGGGAGGGATCCGGTTGACCGGGGCCCGGAACACGACGATCGGCCGGTTCCAGATCTTGAGCGTCACCGGGGCGATGGGCGTCTCGCTCGTGCCCGCCTGACCCGCGCGCGCGGGCTCCGCGACCTCGGCCCAGGACCACGGCGCCGTCACCGACAGGCCGAGCGCGATCAGGACGGACAGGAGGGACCGCACACGATCCGGCGCTTCGCGCATTGGCGCTCCCCTCGAGGCTGACAGTGGTGCCCCCGCCCATGGCACGCCACGGGCTCGAAGCCGCACGAGACATCCCCGCGATCCCGGCCGCGACTGCTGCCCGACGATAGCGCACCCGGCGACCAGGTGCCAGGACCCGCGTGAACCGTGCGGGCGACGGCTGTCCGTTGCCGTCCCTCCGGAGCCTGAGCCGCGCCGGGGCCCGGCGGGCAGTCGACGGCACGCCGCGTCCCGCTGGCCCTCTCGGGCGGGCTCGGGGTATCGTCGGCGTGAGCCCCCGAGTCCCGGGGCGAGGAGTCCGGCAGAGAAAGGACGAGGCGCCGTCATGCCGAGATACGAGTCCCCGTACGACCCGACCACGATGCCCAGGGACCTGGAGCACGTTCGCTACGAGAAGAAGGGCCACGTCGCGTACGTGACGCTCAACCGTCCCGAGGCGCGGAACGCGCTGCATTCCTACGCCTACGTCGAGCTCAGGCGCTGCTGGCGGGACATGGGACTCGACCCCGACGTCTACGTCGGAATCGTGACCGGGGCCGGGCCGGCGTTCTGCGCCGGCCGGGACGTGAAGTTCCTCGCCACACACCAGGCGGAGGGCAAGCGCACGCCGCACGAGGACCCCAACAACCCCATGTACCACTGGGGTGGCGGCGGCCAGCCGAGCGACGTCAACCTGGAAAAGCCGCTCATCGCGGCCATCAACGGCTTCGCCGTGGGCGTCGGGCTCAGCCTGGCGCTCCAGTGCCAGCTGCGGGTGATGGCGGACGACGCCTGGATCGGCGACACGCACACCAAGGTCGGGCGCCTCGGCTCGGCGCACAACCTGTACGAATCGCTTCCGCGCGCCGCCGCCGCCTACCTCACGCTTTGCAACGGGCGGCTCTCCGCCGCGGAGTGCCTCCAGCAAGGCATCGTCAACCGGGTGGTGCCGAAGGCGCAGCTGATCCCCGTCGCCGAGGAGCTGGCCGACATGGTCTGCGAGGGCTCCCCGCGCGCCATCCAGGCGGCCGTCCGCCTCTATCGCCTGAGCGCGGCGTTCCCGGCCGCGCTGACCGCCTACGCGCGCCATCTCGACCAGGAGACCGCGGAAAGCGAGGACGGGGCCGAGGGCCCCCGGGCGTTCCGGGAGAAGCGCAAGCCGCGATGGACGGGGCGATAGCCGCGCCGTTCGGCGACCTGTCCCCTCTCCTCGCTCCACGGTCAGTGGCCGTCATCGGCGCCTCCGACCGCGAAGGGAACCTCGGCGGGCTGGCCGTCGGCTTCCTCCAGAAGTTCGGCTACGCGGGGTCGATCTGGCCGGTCAATGCCGGGCGCGACGTGGTCGGCACCCTGCCCTGCTATCCGAGCCTGGCCGCCCTGCCGGCCGTCCCCGATCAGGCGATCATCGCGGTTCCCGCGGAGTCCGTCGTCGCGGTCGTCAAGGACTGCATCGCCGCCCGGGTCCCGGCGGCCGTGGTCTGGGCGGGAGGATTCGCCGAGACCGGCGCCGAGGGCCGGGCGCGGCAGCAGGAGCTGGAGGACGTCTGCCGCGGCACGGGCATCAAGCTCTGCGGGCCGAACTGCATCGGCATCATCAACACCGCGATCGGCCTGACGGCGTCCTTCAGCTCCTTGATGACCGAGGTCGATCGCTTCATCCCGGGCGCCGTGTCGATCGTCAGCCAGAGCGGCGGCATCGCGGTGACGACCCACGCCCGGGCGCAGGAGCTCGGCTTCGGCTTCCACGTCACCGTGAGCTGCGGGAACGAAGCGGTCCTGGGCATCCCCGACTTCGTCCGCGCGCTCGTCCACGACGACGCCACGCGCGTCATCGCGGTCTACACCGAGGGCCTCTCCGATCCGGCGGGCTTTCTCGAGGCGCTGGCCGAAGCCCGCCGCTGCGGCAAGCCGGTCGTCGTGCTCAAGGGCGGCGCGACCGAGACGAGCGGCCGGGCGGCGCTGGCCCACACCGGCCGGCTGGTCGGCCTCGATCGCACCTACGACGCGATCTTCCGGGAGGTCGCCGCGATCCGCGTGCACTCGTCGGAGGAGATGCTCGACGTGTGCCTCCAGCTGGCGTCGCTGCGCCCGGGTCAGCTGCCCGCCGGCAATCGCGTCCTGCTGACCTCGTTCGGCGGCGGCAGCGGCGTCCTCGGGACCGATCAGTGCGCGCGCGAGGGTCTCGAGGTGCCGCCGCTCGACCCGGACACGCGCCGGCAGGTCGCGCCTCTCCTGCCGTCGCTCGCCTCGTCCCTCAATCCGATCGACCTCACGCCGGGATCGATGACGAATCCCAGGCTCCGCGCCACGCTGCCCGAGGCCCTCGCCCTGCTGGCGAACGCGCCCGGCGTCGACCTGTGCGTCCTCCTGGCGTCCGGCTTCGGCCACCTCGCGCCGGCGGTGGCCACGATGCTCGAGGCGCTCCGAAGCCAGGCCGACAAGCCGCTCTGCGTCAGCTGGTTGTCGCCGCCGCCCGGGATCGCCGAGCGCTTCGCGGCGCGCGGCGTCAGGCTCTTCGACGAGCACGCCCGCGCCATCCGGGCGGCCGCCCATCTGGCCCGGCACGCCGGCGACATGCGCCATCGAATCCGGCACCGGCCGGATCTGGGGCGGGCCTTCCCCTGGAGCGACCTCGCGGCCCCCACGGCCGATCGCCAGGTCCTCCCCGAGCCCGTCGCGGCGCGCGTCCTCGAGGCTGCCGGCCTGCCGGTGGCCCGGGGCCGGCTGGCGACGGCGGTCGACGAGGCCGTCAGGGCCGCCCACGAGGTCGGGTTCCCGGTCGCCGTCAAGGGCATCTCCGCCGCGATCACTCACCGGGCCGCCGCCGGGCTGGTCGCCCTCGACGTCGACTCCCCGGAGGCCGTCGCCAGGATCGATCGGGCGCTCCGCGCTCGGGCCGCGAGCCTTGGCGTCACGCTGGACGGCACCTGGATCCAGCACATGGTGCCAGGCGGCGTGGAGCTCCTGGTCACCGCCTTCCGGGACAAGGAATGGGGCGTCATGGTGGGATGCGGCATGGGCGGCGGGGCGACCGAGCTCATCGACGACGTCGTCCTCGCGCGCGCGCCCCTGGACGCAGACGGCGCCTTCGACGTCCTGGGCCGGCTCCGGACCCTCGGCCGCCTGCCCGATCTCCTGACGCCCCGCCAGCGGGAGATGGCGGCCGACTTCGTCGCGCGCTTCTCGGCGCTGGTCGCCACCGCGCCGTGGCCGAGCTTCACGTTCGAGGTCAATCCGCTCAAGGTCGGAGCCGAGCGCGTGACCGCCGTCGACGGGCTTCTCGTGATCGGCTGACGCGCCGGACGCTTGCAAAGCCTGGCGCTTTTTGAAACGATGGGGCCCCAGTCGGCTCCGCACGGCCCGCCCTCGAGAACCGGGAGGAACGCGATGAAGCTCCGGCACAGTCTGTCGAAGGCTGCGCTCGCCCTGGCGCTGGGGCTGGCGCTCGCCGCCGTCACCAGCGAGACCTCCGCCCAGGACTTTCCGGTCAAGGGCAAGCCGATCACCCTCGTCGTGCCCTACGCCGCGGGCGGCGTGACCGACGTCACCGCGCGGCTGATGGCCGCGGGGCTGGAGAAGGAGCTCGGCGCCACGGTCCAGGTCGCCAACAAGCCGGGCGCGGCGTCCCAACTCGCGCTGACCGAGCTCACGCGCGCGACGCCCGACGGGTACACGCTCTCCTACGCGGTCCTGCCGACCGTGACCACCCACTACCTCGATCCGACGCGGGCGGCGGTCTACACGCGCGCGAACTTCCAGCCCATTGCGATGCACCACCTGACCTGGATGATGCTCGCGGTCAAGACCGACAGCCCGTACAAGACGCTCAAGGAGCTGGTCGAGGCCGCCCGCGCCAAGCCGGAGGGCATCCGGATCAGCGACAGCGGGCTGATGGCGGTCCCGCACACCCAGGTGGTGATGCTGGAGCTCGTCACCGGCGTCCGCTTCGCCTCGGTGCACTTCACCGGCGGCGCGCCCTCGGTCACCGCGCTCCTCGGCGGCCACGTGGAGGCGCTCGCCGGCTCGACCGCGGATTCGCTCGCGCACAAGAAGACCGGCCAGTTCCGCGTGCTCGGGGTCGCGGCCGAGCAGCCGGATCCCTCGATGCCGGACGTGCCGACCATGAAGTCCCTGGGCTACGACGTCGTCGCCGCGTCGGCCGCGGGCATCCTGGCGCCCGCCGGGACGCCGAAGCCGGTCGTGGACAAGCTCACCCGTGCGATGAAGGCCGTGATCGAGAGCCCGGAGCACCAGACCAAGATGAAGGAGCTCGGCATCGGCACGTTCTACCAGGACCCCGAGGGGTACACGAAGTACTGGATCGATACCGAGACCCGGATGCGCCCGCTGATGGAGAAGGTGAGCCAGCAGAAGTAGGCCGTTCCCCCGCTGGCCACGCCACCGGGTGCCGGCCGGGGAGGGTCCGTCATGGTGCCAGCGCGGCGCACCTACCAGCTGAGCGGGCTTGCCGCGCTGCTGGTCGCCGTCGTGCTCGGGTATCAGGCGGCCGGCCTCACCTACTACACGCGGATCGGGCCGGGCCCCGGGTTCTTCGCCCGGTGGCTGTGCGGCGTCCTCGCGCTCCTGGCCCTCGTGGTGATCGCGCGCGCGACCTGGAGCAAGGACGCCGGGGCGCCCATTCCCCTGCCCGATCGGCAAGCGGCCCGGCGGATCCTCGCCGTCGTCGCCGCGCTCATCGCGGTGGCGGCGCTCACGACGACGCTCGGGTTCCGCCTGACGATGATGGCCTTCTACCTGGCAGTCATCGCCGTGCTCGGCCGCTGGCGCTGGATCGAGACCCCGGTGCTCGCTCTCCTCGGAAGCTTCGTGACCTTCTACCTGTTCGTGGAGTGGCTCAAGCTGCCGCTCCCGGTGGGCATCTTCGGGTTCTAGGCGGTGGAGAGCCTGGGGTTCCTGCTGGGCGGCTTCGCGACCGCGCTCCAGCCCGTCAACCTGCTCTTCGCCCTCGCCGGCTGCCTCCTGGGAACGCTGATCGGGATCCTGCCGGGGATCGGCCCGGTGGCCGGCACCGCGCTGCTGCTGCCCGTGACCTTCGGCCTGCCGCCGACCGCCGGCATCATCATGCTGGCGGCGATCTACTACGGCGCCATGTACGGCGGCACGCTGACCTCGGTGCTGGTCAACGTGCCCGGCGAGGCGGCCTCGGCGATCACGTGCCTCGACGGCTACGAGATGGCGCGCCAGGGCCGCGCGGGCCCCGCGCTCACGATCGCCGCGCTCGGGTCCTTCGTCGGCGGCATGGTGGCGACCCTGGGGCTGGTGCTGCTCGCCGTGCCCCTCACCCGCCTCGCGCTCAAGTTCGGCCCGCCGGAGTTCTTCGCGCTGATGCTGGTCGGCCTGTCCCTGGTCACCGGCCTCGCCGGGCGCTCGGTCCTGCTGGCGCTGACCTCGGCGGTGGTGGGCCTCCTGATCGCCATGGTCGGCATCGACCCCGTCGCCGGCGCGCCGCGCTTCATCTTCGGCCGCCTCGAGCTGATGTCGGGCATCAACGTCGTCATCGTGGCGATGGGCCTCTTCGGCGTGGGCGAGATCCTGCTCAGCGTGGACCGCGAGGTCGCGATGAAGCCGATCGGCGCGCGGCTGCGCGACCTGTTCCTCGGCGCCGAGGACGCCCGCCGCTCCGTCATGCCGGTGGCGCGCGGGACCGCGATCGGGTTCTTCCTCGGCCTCATCCCCGGCGTGGGCGCCGTCGTTCCCACCGTGATGTCCTACGTCGCCGAGAAGCGGATGTCGAAGACGCCCGAGCGGTTCGGGACCGGCATGATCGAGGGCGTGGCGGGCCCGGAGACCGCCAACAACGCCTACGCCACCGCGGCGCTCATCCCGCTCTTCACGCTGGGCATTCCCGGGTCGCCGACCGCGGCCATCATCATGGGCGCCTTCATGATGAAAGGCCTCATCCCCGGCCCCTTCCTGTTCCGCGACCACGCCGAGGTCGCGTGGGGCGTGATCGCCAGCCTGTGCGTGGGCAACGTCATGCTGCTGGTGCTGAACCTGCCGCTCATCCCCCTCTGGGTGAAACTCTTGCGGATCCCGCGGCCGATCCTCTACGCGTTCATCCTGGGGTTCTGCGTGATCGGCGCCTACAGCATCAGCGGCCAGATGTTCGACGTGGGGCTCATGGTGGCCTTCGGCGTCATGGGCTACCTCTTCAAGAAGCTCGACGTGCCGCTGGCCCCCTTGATCCTGACGCTCATCCTCGGCCCCCTGATGGAGCAGTCGCTGCGCCAGTCGCTCGAGATCTCGCGGGGCGATTTCTCGATCTTCGTCAGCCGGCCGATCTCGCTGACGTTGATCGTCATCGCCGGCCTCTTCACCATCGCCTCGACCATGCGGATCGCGGCCCGCGTCCGCGGGGCCGACTCGGAGGTCTGATCCGGCGCTGCCCGCCCCCGGCGGTGCGGTATGATATCGGCCGGGAAGCGGACGACCCCGACGCGCCGAACCACGGAGGGAGACCAGAGCCGATGCGATACGAAGCCCCGGAGTCGCTCGAGGGGGCCGTGGCCCTGCTGGCGGGAGCCAAGGGCGAGGCGAGAGTGCTGGCGGGAGGGACCGACCTCCTCGTCCAGCTGCGCGCCGACGTGCTCGACCCCGAGCTGATCGTCGACATCAAGCGGATCCGGGAAACCCGGACCGTCACCGAGGAGAAGGGCGGCTGGCGGATCGGCGCCGCGGTGACCGGAGCGGAGCTGAAGGAACACCCCCGCCTGAAGCAGGCGTGGCCAGGAGTCGTCGAGGCCGCCAACCTGATCGGCTCCACCCAGATCCAGGGCCGCGCCACGCTGGGCGGCAACCTCTGCAACGGCTCGCCGGCCGCCGACAGCGTGCCGGCGCTGATCGCGGCCGGCGCGGTCGCGACCCTGGTCGGACCCAAGGGCCGGCGCGACCTCCCGGTCGAGGACGTCATGCTGGGCCCCCGCAAGCTGGCGCTCACCAAGGGCGAAATCGTCGTGTCGTTCCTCTTGCCGCCGCGCCCGCCGCGCGCCGGCGATGCCTACCTGCGCTTCATCCCGCGGACGGAGATGGACATCGCGGTGGTGGGCGCCGGGGTCAGCCTGAGCCTCGACGCGGGCGGGACCATCACGGCCGCGCGGGTGAGCCTGGGGGCTGTGGCAGCCCGGGTGCTGCTCGTGACGGAGGCCGCCCAGGCCCTCATCGGGACCCGGCTGGACAAGGCCGCGCAGGATCGGCTCGAGGCGGCCGCCCGGGCGGCCTGCCGGCCGATCGACGACAAGCGCGGCACCATCGAGTTCCGCATCGACGTGGCGGCCGTGCTGGCCCGGCGGACCGCCCTGATCGCGCTGGACCGAGCGAGGACGCGCTGATGGCCAAGCACCACATCGAAGCGACGGTAAACGGGGACGCGGTCGAGTTCCTCTGCGAGACCGAGGACACGCTGCTCGACGTGCTCCGCGACACACTGAGCCTGACCGGCAGCAAGGAAGGCTGCGCCTCCGGCGACTGCGGCGCCTGCAGCGTCATGCTCGACGGGCGGCTGGTCTGCTCCTGCCTCGTGCTGGGGTGCGAGGTCGGCGGGCGCCAGGTGGACACGATCGAGGGCGTGGCGAAGGGGGAGACGCTGCATCCGCTCCAGCAGAAGTTCCTGGAGCACGCCGCGCTCCAGTGCGGGATCTGCACGCCCGGCTTCATCGTGGCCGGCAAGGCGCTCCTCGAGCGGAATCCCGACCCGACGGACACCGAGATCCGCTACTGGCTGGCCGGCAACCTGTGTCGGTGCACCGGGTACGACAAGATTGTCACCGCGGTGAAGGACGCTGCCGTCGCGATGAGAAAGGGTTAGCCACATGACCGAGACCGGGAAGAACGGGACGAACGGCACGAACGGGCAGGGCTACGTCGGCACGCGCACGATCCGCCCGGACGGGGTGGACAAGGTCACCGGGCGCGCCCGCTTCGGCGCCGACTTCAACCTGCCGGGCCAGCTCATCGGGCGCGTGCTCCGGAGCCCCCACCCGCACGCCCGCATCCTGTCGATCGACACGTCGAAGGCGGAAGCGCTGCCCGGCGTGAAGGCCGTCGTCACCCGCGACGACTTCGGCGACCAGCCGTCGGAGTTCATCCCGGCCGGCGAGATGATGATGAACTACAAGGACGTGGTCCGGAACGTGATGGCCCGCGAGAAGGTGCTCTACGAGGGCCACGCGGTGGCCGCCGTCGCCGCGACCAGCGCGGCCGCCGCCCGGCGCGCCCTCAAGCTCATCGACGTCCGGTACGAGGTGCTCCCGCACGTCATCGACGTGGTGGAGGCGATGCGGCCGGACGCCCCCCTGCTGCACGACGACCTGTTCACCGTCGGCGTCGAGCCCAAGCCGGACAAGCCGTCCAACGTCGCCAAGCGGGTCGAGATCGTTCTCGGCGACGTCGAGGCCGGCTTCAGGAGCGCCGACATCGTCGTCGAGCGCGAGTTCAGGACCGCGCCGGTCCACCAGGGGTACATCGAGCCCCACGCCGCCCTGGCCAGCGTGTCGGAGGACGGCTCGACCGAGCTCTGGTGCTGCACCCAGGGGCACTTCATCGTCCGCGCACACTGCGCGCGGCTGCTCGGGCTGGACATCGCCAAGGTCCGCGTCACCGCCACCGAGATCGGCGGCGGCTTCGGCGGCAAGACGGTCGTGTACCTGGAGCCCCTGGCCATCGCGCTCTCCCGCAAGGCCAAGCGCCCGGTGAAGATGGTCATGTCGCGCGAGGAGGTCTTCAAGGCCTCCGGGCCGACCTCGGGCGCCGTCGTCCGCGTCAAGATGGGCGCCACCAAGGACGGGAAGTTCGTGGCCGGCTTCGCCGAGCTCAAGTACCAGGCGGGCGCCTTCCAGGGCTCGCCCGTGCAGCCGGGGGTCTTCTGCGCCTACGCGCCGTACGACATCGAGAACGTCAAGGTCATCGGCTACGACGTGGTCTCGAACCGCCCGAAGGTCGCGGCTTACCGCGCCCCGGGCGCGCCGATCTCCGAGTTCGCGGTCGAGAGCGTCGTCGACGAGATCGCCAAGAAGCTCGGGCTCGATCCGATCGAGCTGCGCATGATGAACGCGGCCCGCGAGGGGACGAAGGCGGCCTACGGGCCGAAGTTCGGGCCGATCGGGCTGGAGGAGACGCTCAACTCGATCAAGAAGACCGAGCACTGGAACACGCCTCTCCGGAAGTGGCAGGGCCGCGGCGTCGCTTCGGGCTTCTGGTTCAACATCGGCGGCGAGACGTGCGCGTCCTTGACGATCAACGAGGACGGCACCGTGTCGCTGATGGCGGGCACGCCGGACATCGGCGGGCTGCGCGCCGCGCTCACCAACGTGGCGGCCGACGAGCTCGGCATCCCCTACGAGAAGGTGCGCGCGATCATCGGGGACACCGGCTCCCTCGGCTTCACGTTCCTCACCGGTGGCAGCCGCTCGGCCTTCTCCGGGTCGATGGCCATCGTCGAGGCGGCGAAGCAGATCAAGGCCGAGCTCTGCGCGCGCGCCTGCAAGCTCTGGGAGGCCAAGCCTGAGCAGGTCGAGTTCTCCGGCGGCCACGTACGGCCGCTCGGCGCGCTGGCGGAGAAGGTGAAGCCGATGTCCATCGCCGACTTCGCCAGGATCGCCGGCAAGACCGGCGGCCCGATCGGCGGGTACGGCCGCATCAACGCCCAGGGCGCGGGCCCGAGCCTGGGCACGCACCTCGTCGACCTCGAGGTCGATCCGGAGACCGGCCGCGTCACCATCCTGAGGTATACGGTGGCGCAGGACGCCGGGCGGGCGCTCCACCCGGCGTACGTCGAGGGGCAGTTCCAGGGCGGCGCCGTCCAGGGCATCGGCTGGGCGCTCAACGAGGAGTACGTCTACGGCGCCGACGGCAAGCTCCAGAACGCGGGGTTCCTCGACTACCGCATGCCGGTGGCCTCGGACGTGCCGATGATCGACGCGATCCTGGTCGAGGTCGGGAACCCGAAGCATCCGTACGGCGTGCGCGGGGTCGGCGAGACGCCGATCATCCCGCCGCTCGGCGCCATCGCCAACGCCATGGAGCAGGCCACCGGCATCCGCTTCACCGAGCTGCCGATGTCGCCGCCCAAGGTGCTCAAGGCGCTCAAGGAGAAGGGTCTGAACAAGGCCTAGTCCCGCGCATGGCGCGCGTGGTGCTGGTCGGCAACCTCGCGCAGATCACGGGCGGCGTCGCCGAGTTCCAGCTCTCGGCGACGACCGTCCAACAGCTCTTCCGGCAGCTAACGGCGCTGCACCCGGCGATCGCGCCCCATCTCGAGAGCGGCATCGCCGTGTCCATCGACGGCCAGATCTTCCAGGACGCCCTCTTCGAGCCCATCGGCGCCGACAGCGAGGTCTTCCTCCTCCCGCAGATCGCGGGCGGCTGAGCAAGAGCTCCCGGGGCGGACGGCGGCTCCCCACCGGAATCGAGTCGGAGAGGCTCGCCGATCGGACCATGAAGATCGCGGTGATGGGGGCGGGGGCGATCGGCGGCTACGTCGGCGCACGGCTGGCCGCCGCGGGCGCCGAGGTCACCTTCATCGCCCGCGGACGGCATCTGGCGGCGATTCGTCAACGCGGCCTCGAGGTCCGGAGTCCGCTCGGCGACGTCCACGTCGATGCCGCGACCGCCACCGACGACCCCAACGCGGTCGGCGAGGTCGCGGCCGTGCTGCTCGCGACGAAGCTCTACGACGTGGAGGCCGCCGCCGCGGCCATCACGCCGATGCTCGGCGCCGAGACCGC
This sequence comes from uncultured Candidatus Rokubacteria bacterium, assembly GCA_963812945.1. Taxonomy (GTDB): domain Bacteria; phylum Methylomirabilota; class Methylomirabilia; order Rokubacteriales; family DASRDR01; genus DASRDR01. The sequence goes on from CAWEXD010000012.1 coordinate 121,444, forward strand.
GGTCGTCTGCCTGCAGAACGGGGTCGACGCGACGGACATCGTGGCCCGTCTCCACGGCCGCGGCCGCGTCGTCGGCGGCGTGGTCATGATCAACGCCGAGATCACGGCGCCGGGGATCATCCGGCACAACGCGCTGAACCGCCTCACCGTGGGCGAGCTGGACGGGCGCTCGACCGCGCGGCTCGAGCGCTTCGTGGCGCGGGCGACCGGGGCCGGCATCGAGACCGCGGTGAGCCGGGACATCCGGCTCGAGATCTGGCGGAAGTTCCTCCTCCTGGCTCCGATGTCGGCCCTCAGCGCCCTGACCCGGGTCGAGCTCGCGCGCATCCGCCAGCAGGAGGAGACGTGGCGGCTGGCCGAGCAGGGCATGCGGGAGGTGGTCGCCGTCGCCAACGCCGAAGGCGTCGGGCTGACCGAGGAGGACGTCCAGCGGACACTCGCGTTCGTCCAGGGCATGCCGCGGACCTGGAGGGCCTCGCTGGCGGTCGATCTGGAGCAGCGGAACCGGCTCGAGGTCGACTGGCTCTCCGGGGCCGTCTGCCGGCTCGGGCGAGCCGCGGGGATCCCGACGCCCTTTCACGGCGTCGCCCTCGGGGCGCTGAAGCCCCATGCCGCCGGGGGCGTCCGAGGCTCGGAACCGAGCCTCAGAGCCGAGAGCTAGAGCGACGGGCGGGGCGCGCGCCCCGCCCGTCCCCTCGCCCGCTCAGATCCCGATCAGGGCCGGACGCCGGCCTCGAGCTTCAGCTCGTCGACCTTCACCATCCGGCCGTGGATCGGCAGCACCGTCTGGACGTCGAGCTTCAGCCGCTCGATGTTCTCCCACAGGTTCTTCGTGGCCGGATTGATGTTCGCCGGCGTCTGGGTCACCGGCGCACGGGGGCTGAACGCGTCGGCCACGATGAGGATCTTCTCCGCCGGCAGGTAGCCGATGACGAACCCCTCGGCGTGGATGTTCTCCCGGAGGACATGCAGCTCGACGGTCCGCGAGCCGTCGCCGAGCACGTGCTTGTCGCGGAACCCCTCGAGTTTGGCCTGCTTCCCGGATCGGGCCAGCGTGTCGGGATTGAGCGTGCGGGGCGCCGCGTACGCCTGCTCGAAGAAGGTCTTGGCGATGTCCGGCACGACGAGGGTCGCGCCGTCGGCCGCCGCCGCCCGCAGCCCGCCCGAGTGATCGAAGTGATGGTGCGTGGCGACGACGTAGCGGATCGGCTTGCCGGGGATGGTCTTCTTCACCGCTTCCAGCACTGGGTTGACGCGCCCGTCGCCAAGCGGCGCCTCGAACAGGACAATGTGGTCGCGCATCTCGATGGCGACGCTGTGGTGGGACCCGCCGTGCACGAACCACACGCCGTCGGCGGCCTTGTCCATCTTCACCTCGACCACAGCCTGGGCGATCGGCGTCGGGACCGCGACGGGCCCCGGGTTGACCTTGACCTCGCTCACGTTCAGCTCGAACGAGGGGAAACCACCCGCGGTCTGCGTGATCCGACCGGGGAACTTCACACCGCCGTGGTCCTTGTAGTCGCTGTACGTCGTGACCACCACCGTGTCGCCCAGCACCGGGTTGTCGACCACGGATTCGACCTTCTCGACCAGGTTCTGGCCGTTGACGGTCGCCCGCGCCCGGAACCGCCCCTCCCGCGCGATCGTGAAGGTCGAGCCGCTCATCGCCACCTTGTCGGCGATCGCCGCCTTGACGATGCCGTGCGGGCTCGTCCAGAGATCGTGCTGGTACGCGGCCGGTCCCGTCTGGGTGGCGGTCCCCTGCGGATAGGCGACGTTCCACGCCTGATCGCCGCTCACGCCGCCGGTGCGGCGCGCCTCGCCGACCTGGGGGATCGCGCCGCCGCCCTTCACCTCCGCCCGCGTCATGGCGTAGTCGAAGCCGTGGGCCGCCTTGGCGTACTCGTCAGTCCGCGTGTACCGGACGACGTTCATCTTCGGCCACGCCTGGCCCGGCACGAAGGCCTGGCCGACCTGGTAGGCGTAGCCGGTTCCGGAAACCTGGAGGCTGTCGAGCCTCCCGGTGCCCATGGCCTGGGCGACCGCCTGGAGGTCAGCTCGCGCCTCCGGCGCGAGCGCGACGGCCGCGACCAGGCCGAGGCCGATCAGCGCGTATCTCAGCGTCCTCATGGAGGATTCTCCTGTCTGGCAAGGGTGGCGGGAAGTCTGGCACCCTCCTCGACGGCGTACACGAGAGGCCTCGAGCGCCACGCGCCCGAGCGTGCTCCCTCGTAAGCGGAACGCCCGGCCCGCCCGGATGGTTTCGCGGGCGCCGCGCCCGCCTACTCCAGGGCGCGCCGGACGGCCGCCTCCGCCAGGAACTGCGCGGGGTTCAGGAGGTCTGGTCCCTCCGCATGCTCGCGCAGCAGGAGCGGCAGCTCCGTGCAACCGAGGATGACGCCCTCGACGCCGCGGCCCTGCAGCCGCTCGACGGCCTCGCGCGCGACCCGCCGCTCCTCGTCGCCGTCGCGGCCTTCCATGAGCCGGAAGATCGCGTCGTCGAGCGGCGCCCGCCGTTCGGGCTCGAGGATCTCGTAGGCCAGGCCGAGAGCATCCAGGCGGGGGGTGTAGACGACCGGCTCCCCGAGGGCGAGCACGCCGACCCGGGTCCAGCCCCGCCTCCGGACCTCGCCGAGCGTCACGTCGATGATGCTCAAGACCCGCCTCCCGGCGGCGCGCTCGATCGCCTCCTGGAAGAGATGCGCCCCGTTCGACGGGATGACCAGGAAGTCGGCGATGGCGCCGATCCGCCGCGCGGCCTGGAGCAGGTCGGGATCGGCCTCCTTCGGCAGGTGCGGCGACCCGTCGTCGTTCGTCCGGAACGGCGCATGTCTGTGGTAGTGCACGATCATCGGCGGATAGCCGCAGCCCTCTCGGGGCGGGATGCGTCGCTGTGACTCGCGGTGCACGCGGGCCTCGAAGTCCATGGTCGCCTGCGGCCCAAGCCCGCCGAGCACGCCGATCGTCTTCACCGCTCTCCCCTCCGTCGCCGGGCGCGCTCCCAGCGGCCCTCCGGCTCATTCTAGCGGCGCTGTGCCCGGGGCATCTACCAGACACGCGTCGCGTCCGGGCAAGCGCGACACGATGTATGGTGTCGGTGCCGGGACCGCACCCATACATCGGCAGGGTGGGCTCGAGCGGCACACCATGTTGCGAGGAGGAGGGAGCATGACACCACGCGCATTCGGTGGCCTCTTGCTGGCGGCGGCCCTGCTCGCGGCGCCGCCGGCGTCCGCGCAGGACAGCGCCGCGGCGAAGGCCGAGCTCGCGCCAACCGGGACGCTGCGGGTCGCGATCGCGGTCGGCCCGGCGCCGTCGGGAACCTACTCGATCAAGGACGCGGCGACCGGGCAGTATCGCGGGGTCCCCGTCGATCTCTCCACCGAGCTCGCCAGGAAGCTCGGCGTGCCGATCGAGTTCATCCCCTATGCCGGCACCGGCGAGATCCAGGCGGCGGCCGCGGCCGGCGTGTGGGACCTCACCTTCATGCCGGTCGACGACGAGCGCCGGAAGATCCTGGACTTCGGCAGCCCCTATCATCTCCTGCAAAGCACCTATCTCGTGGCGCCCGGCTCGCCCATCCAGACGATCCAGGACGCCAACCGCGCCGGCGTGCGCATCGCCGGCGTGCGGGACACGGCGACCTTCCGCGCCTCCAACCGCGCCTCGCCCGAGGCGGCCCACACCGCTCTGGCCGGGCCCGCCGACGCCATCGAGGCCATGCTGGCGGGCAAGGCCGACGCGATCGCGCTCAGCCGGGCCTCGCTCGGCGGCGTGGCCGCCAAGATTCCGGGCTCGCGCATCCTCGACGGCGGCTTCCTCAATTCGACGACGGCGATCGCCGTGCCGAAAGGCCGGCCGGCGGCCCTCGCCTACGTGAGCGCGTTCGTCGAGGAGGCGAAGGCGTCGGGCCTGGTGCGCCGCGGCTTCGACGCCGTCGGGCTGACCAACGAGCAGGTCGCGCCGGCGGGCATGAAGCCGTAGCGCTCAGGCGGACGGGCCGGCGCCGAACGTCCGGACGAGCTCGTCGAAGTCGCCTGACGGGATGCCCTCCGCCCAGCGCCCTGCGTCCTCGTCTCCCTTCAGGGTCTCGGCGTAGCGAGCCGCCTCCGCGCGAGTGCGGAACAGCCGCCACGCGTGGAGCGCCCGCGTCCGGGCTCGACGCAGGTAGAACACCGGATCGAGGGGGTCGACGGGCTGGTACTCCAGCCGGGCCCCCGCATGGTCATAGGTAGCCCAGGCGACCGCGATGCCCCGCGCCGACAGCACACGCGCCTTGAGCGACTCCTCGGTGGGGAGGGATTCGGTGTCACGAAGCCAGGGCCCGTAGTAGACGGGCACGCTCGCCTCGGGAATCGCCAGCAAGTGAGGCAGCGGCGCGCCGACCCGGTCGAGCGTCGCCTTGGCGGACTCGCCGATCCAGAAGAGGCCCGGCGTCGGGGTCGTGCCACCGCGCTGGTACGCGATCCGGCGGAGCTCGGGATCGCCGAGCCACGTCACGTCCGGCGTGTGCAGCGCCTCCCAGACCTCCACCAGCTCGCCCGGACCCAGCTGCCTCCGGCGGCGCTCGATCTCCGAGCGGTCCGCGACCAGGAACAGGCGCGGCACCCGGCGCTCAGTCGGCCGCCGTCACGAGGACCGGGATGGGCCGCCAGTACCCGGCGCGCCGGGCGACGAGGTCGAGGTGCGGTGAGCCCCAGTCCTCCACGAGGGCGCCCCCGGCATTCCAGCGGACCCGGCGGTCGAGCTCCTTGAGATAGCCGCCGCAGCCCTTGCACGCCGTGATGGCGTAACCCTCTTCCGCGAGGCCCTCGGGCACCAGGCGGATCTGCTGTTGAAGGTCGAGGGTCCCGCAGAGCGGGCACCGCGTCCGCGAGAACACCCAGGCGCCGCCGCACGCGTGACACGTCAACCGGCGCTGCCCGTCCTCCGGGAGATCGGCGAAGCCCGGAGGGGCGCCGCAGAAGGGGCACACGCCCCGGCCCCACGATCCGGCGTCGAAGTGCGCGCGGGCGGCCGCGAAGAATCGGGTCAGGACGGGTCGGAGGGCCGCCACGGCCAGGAAGCCCAGGCTCTCGACGGAGAGCCGGGTGCGCTCCGGCAGCCAGCCGGCGCCGAGCCGCCCCGGAGCCGGAAGGAGATCCCGCACGGTGACGCTGCCGGCGTCCCAGAGCTCGCCGAAGGTGCGGAGCCCGTCGACGTCGACGCCCACCGCTCCCAGGGCGTCCAGGGCGGGGCCGAGCACCGGCTCGAGCTCGGCGTTCGGAATCTCGGGTTGGGCCCGGGCCAGTAGCGGCTCGCCACGGCTCCACGAGAGCCGGCACTCGTCCGCGAGCCAGGGTGCCGGGAGGACCGCCTCGCTGCGCCACTCGGCCCAGGCCTCGAGCAGCGGCTCGCAGGGGGCCAGCGTCTCGCGAAAGCTCGCGCGGCGCTCGAGGAGCGCGCGCCACTCCTCGAGCAGGGCGTGGTCCACCGGCAGGTCGCCGGAGACCGACGCCGTCAGGTGACCTGGCCCGCGGCGATCAGGACGTACTTGATGACGAAGCCGCCCACCAGCACCAGGATCGCCACGAGCGCGGTGATCCCGGCGGACGCCCGCCGCAGGCCGCCGCCCGCGAACTGGAGCGCGAGCGGCACCACGAGACCCACCAGTACCGCGCCCAGCCAGAAGGTGAGGCTGTACTGGCCGGACAGGAGCGGGGCGAGGGCCTGGCGGATGCCGACCGAGCCGCTCATCCTCACCGTGACGATGAAGAGCACGAGCGCGATCGCCTGGACGACCAACGCGGCGGCCAGCGCCCGCATGAGGGCCGCCAGCGCGTCGCGTCGCTCCCCGCCGAACAGCGCCAGCACCAGCGCGATCATCGCGGCGCCGGTCGAAGCCCCTACCGCCAGGAACAGGGCTCCCAGCCAGTGGCCGCTGACGAAGAGCGGTCGCGCCGTCGCGCCGAGCAAGACGCCGGGATACGCCGCCAGGAAGAACCCAAACACCGATCCGACGAGCCCCACCAGCGTCCGGAGGCCCGGGAAGCCTCGCCCGCCGCGATGCTCGAGCAGGACGTCGAGGGCGGCGAGGAACGCGCACCCGCTGAAGGCGAGGAGCGCCCAGGCGCCCATGCTCATGGGCGACAGCGGCTTCAGGTGGAACGGTCCGAGCGTCATGGCACCGTCACCGATCGCCGTGGAGGGCTTCGAGACCATCATCATGTGCAGGAATCGGGTCGGGAGTCCGAGGTCGACGATGAGCAGGATGGGTGTCGGAAGCACGGCCAGGAACGCGACGTAGTAGCCGACCCGGACGACGCTCTTGTACCGCTCGGGGCCGAGGAGATGCGCGACGGTGGCGATCACGAAGGCGCCGCCCGCGATCCCGCCCAGGAAGAAGTAGACGTCGATGAGGAGGGGCCAGTCCGCGCTCTTGAGAAGCCCGGGCTCCATCTCAGCCCTCCTTCCCGTCCGTCCCGCCGCGCGAGCGGAACGCCACGACGGCCCCGATCCCGACGGCGAGCGCCGATCCGATCGACAGGAGAGAGTCGACGAACACGTTGCGTTGAGGGAGCTTGGGTTTCTCGGGCAGCCCGTAGATCGCCGGCTTCCCCGTGATCAGGAAGAAGGCGTTCAGGCCGCCCAGGGGGCCGTTCTGATCCTCGCCGTAGAGCTGGGCGTCCTTGTGCCCCTGCTTCTGGAGCGTCTCCACCCGCTTCCGGGCAAGGGCCGCCAGCTCGTCGCGGTAGCCGAACCGGATCGACTCGGTCGGGCAGGCCTTCGCGCAGGCGGGTCCGAGGCCGTTGTGGATGCGATCGTTGCAGAACGTGCACTTGGTCGCGGTGCCGGTGTCGTGGTTGAACGCGACCACGCCGAACGGGCAGGCGGACACGCAGTACCGGCAGCCGTTGCAGATGTCCTGGTTGATGTTGACCGTGCCGAACTCGGTGCGGTAGATCGCCCCGGTGGGGCACGCTTCCAGGCAGCCTGCCTGGGCGCAGTGCTTGCACACGTCGGACATCATGTGCCAGCGCACGCCGACCTTGTCGTCCGGCTCCTCGAAGAAGCGCACGAGCCGGTAGCTCTTGTCCGTGAAGTGCGCGTGGTTCTGGTAGGTGCCGGTCCACTCCGGCTCCTCGGGCGCCAGCTGGTTCCACTGCTTGCAGGCGACCTGGCACGCGCGGCACCCGATGCACAGCGAGATGTCCGTGAACATCGCGAGGGTGCGGGCCATGGCTACGCCTCCTTCCGCACGTTGCAGAGGAGCGCCTTGGACTCCTGGATGAACGTCGTCGGATCTCCGAGGCTCGCGACGAGGTCGTTCGTGACGTCGCCCCGCGCCGACTTCATGACGCCCTGGTACCCCCAGTGCCACGGGATGCCGACCTGGTAGACCTTCTTGCCGTTGATCACGAACGGCTTGATGCGCTCGGTCACCATGGCCCGCACCTTGATCTTCGCGCGGGGCGTCTCGACGCTCAGCATGTCCCCGTTCTGGATTCCGAGCTCCTTGGCCATCTCCGGTCCGATCTCGGCGAAGTGGCCGAAGAAGAGCTCCGAGAGCCACGGCACGTGGCGCGACATGCCCGCCGCGTGGTGCTCGGTGAGCCGGTACGTCGTCAGCACGAACGGGTACTTGTCCGGGGTCCCGAGCTTGTTGAGGTCGCCGATGTCGTAGACCTTGGCGACCGGGTTGTTCTGGACCTTGGACAGGAGGTTCTGGGTCGGCGACTCGAAGGGCTCGTAGTGCTCGGGGAAGGGCCCGTCGAGGACCGACGCGAAGAACTGGCCGAGGCCGTGCGGGTTCATGATGAACGCGTCGGTGCCGGAGATGCCCTTGAACGGGCCGTCCTTGTTCCGCGGGGCGTCGGGCGCCATGGTGCCGGGGAAATCGGGGACATCGTTGCCCACCCACTTCTTCCCGGCGGCGTCCCACCAGATCAGCTTCTTCTTCTCGCTCCAGGGCTTCCCGGAGGGGTCGGCCGATGCGCGGTTGTAGAGAATCCGTCGGTTGGCCGGCCACACGAAGCCCCAGCCGTGAGCCATGTAGTCGTCGCCCTTCGGCTTCTCGCGCCGGAGGGCGAGGTTCTTCCCCTCCTCCGGATAGATCCCCGTGTAGATCCAGTTGCCGCAGGCCGTCGCCCCGTCATCCCGCAGGTGCCCGAAGGTCTTCATCGGCTGGCCGCGCTTGTAGAGCATCTCGCCGGGCTTGTCCTTGTCCGGGATGTCGTCGGTCGCGTAGCCGTTGCACTCCTTCAGGACCAGCTCCATCTTCGGCTCCTTCTTCGCGCCCTCGGGCTGGTAGTCCCAGACGAGGTCGAGGACGGGCCGGTCCTTCTTGGCGCGAGAGCCGGTATAGAGGGCCTTGAGCCGGTTGCCGAGGTCGACGATGAACGCCGCGTCGGACCGCGAGTCGCCGGGGGACTCCACGGCCTTCACGTGCCACTGCGCGAGCCGCATGGTGTTGGTGATCGACCCGTCCTTCTCGGCCGCCGGCACGCCGGGGATGAAGAAGACCTCCGTCTGGCTGGACTTCGGGTCCGTGCCGGGGGCCTTCCACACAGCGGCGGTCTCGGTCTCGAAGAGGTCGACGACCACCAGCCAGTCGAGGTTGCGGAGCCCCTTGCGGACCATGCTGGCGTTGGGGCTGTCCACCGCGGGGTTCTGGCCCTGGCAGATGAATCCGGTCACCTTCTTCTGAACCATCCCCACCGTGAAGTGCTGGTGGGAGTACGCATCCGCCTTCTCCCGCTTCGGGAGATAGTCGTAGGCGTAGTCGTTGTCCTTCGTGGCGGCGGGGCCCCACCAGGCCTTGAGGAGGCTGATCACGAACTTGGGATTGTTCACCCAGTAGCCGCCCTTGGGCGTCGTCTTCTCGAGATAGTCGGTCAAGGTGGGGTGGGGCGCCTGGAGGGGCTCGGCGGGATAGCCCGGCAGCATGTGGTAGAGCGTCCCGAAGTCCGTGGCCCCCTGGACGTTCGAGTGCCCGCGCAGGGCCACCACGCCGCCGCCGGGACGTCCGACGTTGCCGAGGATGAGCTGCAGCATGCAGAGTGCGCGGATCTGCTGGACGCCGTTGGTCGACTGGTTGAGCTGGAGCGCGTAGGAGATGGTCGCGGTCTTGTCCGGCCCCGAGGCCGAGCAGAAGATGTCGGCCACCTTGAGGAAGAGGTCCTTCGGGATCCCGCAGACCTTCTCGACCATCTCCGGGGTGTAGCGCGCGTAGTGCCGGCGGAGGTGCTGGAACACGCAGTTCGGATCCTGGAGGGTCTTGTCCTGCTTGGGGTACCCTTCCCCGTCGAGCTGGAACTTCCAGGATCGCCTGGTCGTACGCCCGCTTGCCCGCATCGTAGCCGCTGAAGAGCCCGTCGAGATCCGCCGCGCCCTTGAATCCAGGGTCCAGGAGCAGGGAGGCGTTCGTGTAGGCGACCACGTAGTCGTGGAAGTACTTCTTGCTCTCGATCGCGTACCGGATCAAGCCTCCGAAGTACACGATGTTCGTGCCGGAGCGGATCGGGACCCAGATGTCGGCGGTCGCGGACGTCCGGGTGAAGCGGGGGTCGACGTGGATGATCTTCGCCCCGCGCTCCTTGGCCTTCATCACCCACTTGTAGCTGACCGGGTGGCACTCGGCCCAGTTGGAGGTGGGCATGATCACGTCGGCGTTGACGACGTCGATCAGGTTGGTGGTCATGGCGCCCCGGCCGAAGGTCGCGCCGAGCGCGGGCACCGTCGCCGAGTGGCAGAGCCGCGCGGAGTTCTCCAGGTTCACCAGGCCGAGGCCCCGGGAAAGCTTCGCGATGAGGTAGTTCTCCTCGTTGTCCAGGACCGAGGAGCCCAGCCAGGCGATGCCCTCGCAGCGGTTGACCGTGATCGGCTTGCCGGACGCCTCGGGCGCCTTGGCCTGCGCGGGATAGGGCGAGTCGCCGGTCCCCGGCTTGGCGGCGCTCGTGGCCGCGGGCTTGGGCTGCGCGTCAACCTTGGGCGGCGCGGGCGTCACCGTCTCGACGAAGCTGGCGTCGCGCGTCTTCTTCACCCGCTGGGCGATCTGCTCCATCATCCAGTCGAGGGGCTTCTCCTCCCATCGGTCGCTGCCGGGCGCGCGGTACAGGGGCTTGGTCAAGCGGCGCTCGTTGACCGAGAGCTGGTAGGTCGAGGAGCCCTTCGGGCAGAGCGCGCCCTCGGTATGCGGGGTGTCGGGGTCGCCCTCGATGTCGACGATCTTGCCGTCCTTCACGTAGATCAGCTGGGCACACCCGACCGCGCAGTAGGGACAGACGCCGGGAAAAGTCTTGGCCTCCTTGATCCGGAGATCGTTCACGGCGGCCTCGACGGGGGCGAGGTCGATGCCCCGGGTGCCCGCGAGGACGCCGCCGGAGGCGCCGCCCGACCACTTCAGGAAGTCACGTCGAGACAGGCTCATGGCCGTTCTCCTCTCGCGTGGCTGGCGTCACTTCGGGGTGCCCGATCCCAGGGCAGGTTTCGGGCAAAAGGTAACCGCAGCGAGCCCGTGGAGTGAGGCGGAGGCCGAAAGGCTCGCGAAGCACCATGGCTAGAGCTCCGGGCTGGCGTACTCCTCCCAGGCGCGCCGGAGAACGACGATGCGCGTCGGTCCGACGGCGGGGGACTCAATCTTCACGATGTCACCAGGGCTGAGCGCGTCCAGCGCCGAGGTCGTCTCGTCTGCGACCACGACGGTATCGCCGCCGCAGCTCATGTCCGAGCACTGGTCCTGGACGCCCCGAAGGCGGAGATGACCGCCCACCGGATCGACGGACACGACGACGAGACGGTTTTCCTGGAGCCACGCAGTCGGGCGAGACGGTAAAGACATGCACCACCTCCGCTGGCCTCGGCCTTCGATCAGTTCAGCAAGGCGCGCTACGGGGGTGTTACAGAACCGCTACCGCGATGCTAGGGGCCCGAGGGGGGCCGTGTCAAGCGCCGCGTGACGCCTCCGGGGACCGGGGGGGCTGCCCCGACTCGATGTAGCGGCCAAGGGCCGCTTCCAGGAGCTGGCGGGCCTCGTCACCCGCCCCTCGACCGGCAAGCTCCAGGACCCGATGCCGCACCTCGGGCGCCAGCAGGGTGGCGTTCGTGACCGGGTTGTAGGTCCGGCTAAGCTCGAGCAGGGCTTGCCGAAGTCGCGCCGGATCCTCGATCTGCTGGAGCGCGGCGCGGAAGAGGTCGGCCCCCTGGTCCTGCCGCTTGCGCATCTTGAGGGCCCGCTCGGAGGGCCCTCCCCAGGGGGAATTGGCCGGGGGCTCGTCCGCGGAGCGCTCTTTGCTCATACCTGTCCAGCGCGAGACGGTGTGGGGCAGCCGGCGCCGTCGGCCGGAGTATAGCCAGGGCAGCGGACGGCGGTCAAACCCCGAGCCGCCGAGTGCGCCCGGGGGGGGGCCATGATGCTCCTCGCCGGGCCGCTCCGAACGTCACTCGGCGCCCTCGAGACGCCGGGAGCCCGGGACGAGCGGGGCTACCTCTTTCGCAAACGCCAGTGTATAAAGGATTTGGTGTCACGCCTGTCGACACTGGCGCTGTGGACCACCCAAGGACGCGAGCGCTGCGGGGGCCTGATGCCCCGCGTGACCACGGACGGCCGCCACCGCACGGCTCGAGGTCGGTTGGTCGTCACGCTAGGCGCTTCCACGTCGTTCTTGAAGAGCGGAGCCCGACTCGTTCCTTGAGCGCGTGCGGGCCTTCCCTCGAGCTCGGGGTGCCGTCCGACGATGGCTGCGATCGAACGTCCAGGTAACGCGACCGGTGCGACGGCCATCGTGCTGGCCGGAGGCCGGAGCTCGCGCATGGGCTCGCCCAAGGCGCTGCTCCTCTTCGACGGCGAGCCCCTCATCGTGCACATCGTCGCCACGCTGCGACGCCTGTTTGCCGAGGTCGTCGTCGTCGCCGCACCCGGACAGAGCCTGCCGTCGATGCCCGTCACGCTGGTGCGCGACGAGGTCGAGCACCAAGGGCCCGTTGGCGGGCTCTACTACGGCCTTCGCGCCGCCTGCGGGGACGTCAGCTTCGCCACGTCCTGCGATTCCGCGTTCCTGAACGTGGACCTGATCTCACACCTCGTCTCGCAGATGCCGGAGCACGACGTCGTCGTGCCTCACTGGGAGGGCCGCGACCAGCCGCTGCATGCGGTCTATCGACGCAGCGTGCTACCGCACCTCGCGGAGCTCCTCGCGCGCGGCCAGCTGAGGCCCGTCTATCTGTTCGATCGCGTGCGAACCCGCAGGATCGACGAGGAGGAGATTCGCCGCTTCGATCCCGACGGCTCGAGCTTCTTCAACATGAACACCCCGGAGGACTACGCGGAGGCGCAGAGGCGCTGGAGCCACGCGCCACGACCAGCCGACCCGGACCCGGATGCCTCGATCCAGTGCACCGTCGAGCTGTTCGGGGCGGCGCGCTTCCTGGCGCACACGCGGGAGGTGCCCCTCAGGCTGCCCGCGGGCGCGACGTTCTCCCAGGTCTATGCGGCGCTCGCCGCCGAGCTGCCGGTGCTGGTCGGCAAGGTCATCGACCCCGATCGGGCCCGCCTCATCGACGGCTTTGCCTGCAACGTGAACGGCCTGGACTTCATCCGGACGCCGACGGTCACCGTCAATCAGGGAGACAACATCGTCATTCTCTCGGCGGACGCGGGGGGCTAGCGGTGCACGGCTTCTCCGGCCGCGTGCTGCACGTCGATCTGACGAGCGGCCGCAGCGCGCACCACGACCTGGAAGAGTCGCGGCTGCGCCAGTACATGGGCGGCATCGGCCTCGGAACGAGCCTGCTCCACGACTATGCGCCCCCGGGCGTCGATCCGCTGTCGCCCGACAACCCCCTGATCTTCGCATCCGCGCCCCTGGTCGGAACCGGTCTCACCACGACGGCGAAGTTCGCCGTCGTCACCAAGTCGCCGCTGACCGGATTCATCGCGGACTCGCTCTCGTCGAGCCACTTCGCCCTGGAGCTGAAGCGACTCGGCATCGACGCTCTGGTGATCACCGGCCAGGCGCCGTCCTTGGTCTACCTGTTCATCCGTGGCGAGGAGGTCGAGATTCGAGCGGCCGACCAGCTGAGGGGGAAGACCCCGGAGGAGACGCAGTCGTTCATCCGCTCCGACGCGGGGTGCCCCGGCGCCTGGGTGGCGTCCATCGGCAGCGCCGGCGAGAATCGGGTCCGCTTCGCCACGATCAGCAACGAGGGTCGCCAGGCCGGCCGGGGCGGCGTCGGCGCGGTGATGGGGTCGAAGAATCTGAAGGCCATCGCGGTGTCCGGCGATCGGGCCACGTCGGTCGCGGATCCTCGACAGGTCAGCGCGATCGCCGAGTCGCTGCGGCGCAAGAGCCTCGGCGCGGTGACCGCCAAGTACCGGCTCGTCGGGACCGTCGCCAACCTGGCGGTGTTCAACCGTCTCGGCACGCTGCCCACGCGCAACTTCCAGCAGTCCACTTTCGAAGAGGCCGACGCCCTGACCGGGGAATCCTTGACCGAGACGAGCTTCAGCCGCCGGCACGGCTGCGCATCCTGCTCGATTCGCTGCGAGCGGCTCTTCAGGTCGCATGCCGGCGAAGAGCAGAGGCTCGAGTACGAGACCTTGTTTGCGCTCGGACCGCTGTGCGGCATCAGCGATCCCGAGGTGGTGCTCGCCGCGGCTGGTCTCTGCGATCGCTATGGCCTCGATGCGATCAGCACCGGCGGCACGCTCGCGTGGGCGATCGAGAGCGTCGAGAAGGGAGTGCTGCCCGAGGCGGCCGCGCTCGGATTGCGCTTCGGCCACGGCGAAGCGATCCTGGCCACGATTCGCGCGATCGCCAATCGTGAAGGCGTCGGCGCGCTCCTGGCCGAGGGATCGAAACGCGCCGCGATCGAGACCGGCCACGACAGCGGCTACTGGTCCATGCAGGTCAAGGGTCTCGAGCTTCCGGGGTACGACCCGCGAAGCCTGAAGACCATGGCGCTGGGCCTGGCCGTCAGCCCGCGCGGCGCCTGTCACAACCGGTCGGGCGCGTACGAAGCCGACTTTTCCGGAGAGGTGGATCGATTCCGCGGTGACGCGAGCCGGGGCGCCCTGGTCGCTGCGTCGGAAGACTTCGCCGCGGTGCTGGACTCGCTCATCGTCTGCAAGTTCCTGCGCAAGTGCTTCACCGACTTCTACGCCGAGGCCGCGGAGATGCTCGCCGGAGTGACGGGCTGGGACTACACGGCCACGGAATTGCGGCAAGCGGGCGCGCGCATCCACACGCTGAAGAAACTCTTCAACATCCGCGAGCGCTGGCAGCCCGAGGACGATTGGCTGCCCGAGCGATTGCTGCGCGAGGCGCTGCCGACCGGGGTCGCCACCGGCGTCGGGCTGTCCCGAGACGAGCTGCGCGAGATGGTGGGCGGCTACTACGAGGCGAGGCAGTGGGACGAACACGGGTTCGTACCCGAGTGGAAGGTCAACGAGCTCGGAATTGCCGCGGCCGCAAAGGAAGGACATCGATGCCCAGCGACGAGACCCGCCGCCTCCTGAGGGCGTTCGGCGTGGCCGTGACCGCGTACGAGGATGCGGTTCAGAACCGGTCGTCGCCGGAGGAGATGCGCAGGTCCGAGCGGGAGGCGCGAGCGCGCCTCGAAGAGGTGACGGCGCTCATCGACCGCCTTCGCGAGGGCGCTACTCCCTCGTAACGCCTCGTCCGCGCGAGGTGCGGCTCACCGGGCCGCCGTCACGCCGGCGCCGTCCGGATCCGGTGAGCATTCGCGTACACGTTGAGCCGCCCGGGGCGGAGAAACCCGATGAGGGTCACCCCGTTGGCCAGCGCGAGCTGGACCGCCAGGCTCGACGGCGCCGAGATGGCCGCCACCACCGGGATCCGCGCCACCAGGGCCTTCTGCAGGATCTCGAAGCTCGCCCGCCCGCTCACCATCAGGAGGTGCCGGTCGAGCGGCAGGCGGCCGGCCAGCAGCATGTGACCGACGACCTTGTCGACCGCGTTGTGCCGCCCCACGTCCTCCCGCACGGCCAGGAGCCGCCCGGTCGAGTCGAACAGGGCCGC
Organism: uncultured Candidatus Rokubacteria bacterium; assembly: GCA_963812945.1. Classification (GTDB taxonomy): domain Bacteria; phylum Methylomirabilota; class Methylomirabilia; order Rokubacteriales; family DASRDR01; genus DASRDR01. Next base: position 136,464 of record CAWEXD010000012.1, read on the forward strand.
CGCGTGAAGGCCGCCCGTCCGCTCGAAGGTCTCCTGAGCCGCGGCGAGCGCGGGAGCGAGCGCGTAGAGGGCATCGAGCGTGACCGTGATGTCGCTGGCGACGGGCTGGAGGTCGATGTCGATGGCATCCAGCGAGGTCTTGCCGCACACGCCGCAGGCGGAGGACGCGAAGAAGCTGCGGTGGAGGTGCTGGTGGACCGCGGGCCCGGGGCGGTTCAGGAGCACGTTGATAACGTTCCCGACCCGGGGATCGTCGTCCGGCCCGGCGTAGTGGGCGATCACGTCGATGTCGGCGGGACCCTCGATCACGCGCTCCGACAGGAGCAGGCCCGCGACGAGCTCCTCGTCGTGGCCGGGCGTCCGCATGGTGACGACGAGGCTCTTGCCGCCCAGCCGGATCTCGAGCGGCTCCTCGACCGCGAGCTGGTCTTCCTGGGCAGCGGAAGTCTGTCCGTGGAAGCTCACCACCGTGTGAGGCACGGCGGAGGCGCCCCTCGGAACGTCCAGCTCGAGCTCTGGCTTCGCGGCAAAGAGAGCCATGGTGCTGTGTCGATTGGCCCCAGGATACACGCGGGGCCATGGCCTCACGTCACGCGGCGGAGCCCGCCTGACGCGACGCGTCAGACGGGCCCGCTCGGCGGGCGCGCGGCGGTGCGACGCTACGGCGCCTCCCACAGGAGGATCTCGCCCTTGCCCAGCCCCGACGTGTCGCCCGTGTGCCGCTGGTAGATCCCCTCGCCGACCCCGGGGGGAACGGAAAACCCGAGCGTCTCCAGGTGCCGCGCGTACAGCCGGAGGAACGTGGGCTGGTACGCGCACGCGTAGGTGAAGGTCGGCAAGAGGGGGATCGGCTTCAGCGAGACGATCGTGCCACGGGACATCCAGGCGCCCGTCCGGATCTCGGCGCCGCCGAGGAGGAGGATCGTCCCGCCCTTCATCTGGAGCCCGGCAAAGTCGCGCACGGGGCCGCCGACGGCGATGACGCCGCGTCGCATGCGCATGCCGACCTCGATGCCGGCCGAGCCCTCGATGAGGATGGTTCCCTGGTTCATGCCCCGGGCGCCGCCCCGGTACGCCGCCCCCACCTGCCCGCCGGCGTTCCCGCGAATCCGGATGAGACCGCCCGTCATCTCGGCGCCCAGCCAGTCCGAGACGTTGCCGGTCACCTCGATGGCGCCGCCCTTCATGGAGGCGCCGAGATGCATCCCGACGTCGCCGGCGATCGTGACCCGGCCCCGCGTCATGCCGCGCCCGATCCACTTCACCCGGCTGAGGTCGCCCCGGAGCGCCAGCTCGTCGCTGGCCGCCCCGGCGATCTCGAAGAAGTCGTCGAGGCGGCGCTGCCGTTTCCCCAGCAGCACCGGCAACGCCCGGATGGCGTCGTGATCGAGACTCGCCATCACGTCGGGCGTGATGCGCTCCGCCTCGAGGGGGACGGTCGGCTGCTCCTTCAGGGTCAGCGTGATCACGGCGGTCCGCGTCAGCGGGTGCATTCGGCCAGCTGCATCCCGTGGACGCGCTCGGCCTCGACCGGATAATTCTCGAACGATATCGTGTAGAGCTGCTGGAACACGGGGCGCAGGTAGTCCTCGATCCCGGCGTCGAAGGCCGGCCGGACGACGAACTCCCGGCCTTCGGGCACCCCCCGGATCTGCCCCTCCTCGACCACGACCTCCCCGCCCTTGATGACGTAGCGCGGAGCCTTGAACAGGGCCACGCCCTCGGGCCCCGGCTGATAGATCGCCACGTCGGCGTCCGCGCCGACGCCGAGGTGCCCCTTCTGCGCGAGCCCGAGCGCCCGCGCGGGGCCGGCGGAGGTGATGATCACGATCTCGGAGAGCGAGTACTCCCGGTCCAGGTCGGCCAGCACCGTCCGCTTGAGCACCTTCGCCGGCAGGGCCTTCAAGCGCTCCCGGCGGTGGTCCGCGCTCATCAGGAGCTGGACGAGCTCCGGGTAGCGCCAGAACCCGGCGCCGTTCGGATGGTCGGTCGTCAGGAAGATCCGCCAGGGATCGGTGATCAGGAGCAGGAGCTCGAGGCCAGTCGCCCACTGGACCGCGTTCACCAGGCTGCTCTTCTTGTAGACGTACGGGACGATCCCGCAGCCGGTCTCGTTCTCGACGTCGATGTTGCCCCACTTCCGGCCGGTCAGCTCGTGCAGGAGGTGCTGCCACGGCCCGTCGGCGGTGATGGTCATGGCGCTGCCGAAGAGCACCGCGCCCGCGTCGGCGGTGAAGCCGGGATGCGCGTTGAAGTACTCGGCCACGGCGGTCGCCTCGGAGCGCATCGTCGGCCAGTCGTCGCCGCCGTAGGCGTGGAACTGGAGGTGCGCCATGTGGGCCCGGCGGCCTTCCAGGATCCGCATCGTCTCGAGAGTGGTCGCGACGTTCCCGGGCATCCCCAGGTTGTTGCAGTGAAGGTGCAGCGGATGCGGCAGGCCGAGCCCGTCGATGATGCTCGCCAGGCTCTCGATGATCTTCCCTGGCGTCACCCGGCTGTAGCCCTCGACCGGCTCGGACAGATTCCTGGCGTTCTTGCCCCACTTCCAGGCCGCCACGCCGCCGGGGTTGACGGCCTTCACGCCGTAGGTCTTCGCGGCCCAGATGAGCCACGCCACCACGTGGCCGGCGCGCTCGGTCTCCCCCGCCTCCAGGAGGTCCATGACGATCTCGTTGTTCGCCATCAGGAGGAGGCACGCCTTGTCGAGGATGGGCGTGTCGCGGAGCTCCTCGTGCGTGTGCTTGGCGCTCAGGATCGGCACGGCCGCCTCGGTGACCGTAGTGTAGCCCATGCCGGCGTAGAGGTAGCCCGTCGCGAACGTGGTGGGGGTCAGCCCGCCGAGGCCCATCCGCCGCTCGGGCGTGTGCAGGAACGGCAGGCCCTTGCGCTGGATCTCGGGCGTCATCGCGCGGGCGAAGTTGAGCGCGGCCCCCGCCACGTGGGTGTGGACGTCGACGCCGCCGGGGAGCACCACCATGCCCGTGGCGTCGATCGTGCGGCCGCCGTCGACCCGGGAGACGATCCGGCCGTCGGAGATCGAGACGTCCCGGATCTCGCCGTCGACCTGGTTGGCGGGGTCGTAGACCTTCCCGCCGGTGATGCGCAGCATCGCCGCTACGCCGTGAGCGGCGTGCCGTTCGAGGCCGGCGTCCAGGGCGGCTTGGCCGCCGCGGCCTGGCGGATGCGCCGGAGGACCTCCTCGTCGGTCGGATACGGCGAGCGGAGCGCGGGCCGGAGAGGGAGCGGCACCTCGTCCATCCGGTAGACGGTGCCGGGCGCGCTGATCCCGGTCACAGCCGTGGTGATGTGGACGCGCGCCAGGCGGCTCGTGTGCGTGACCTTGGGGTCGAGCACGATCGTCGGGATGCGCCGGAGGTGCTCGATGGCCGGCTGCGGCATCGTGGCCCCGGGATCGGCGCCCAGGATCAGCGCGGCGTCGTTGTCCCCCCGGACCAGGAGGTCCACCGTGGAGAACTCGCCCGGGTTGAAGCGCGGATAGCCGCGCGAGAGGTTGACCCCGAACGGATACCCGGTCGTCCAGCGAATCACCATGTCCGCACCGGTCACGTTGCCGTGCCCCCGCATCGGCATCGCCACGAACTTGGTGAACGCGTTCAGCTCGGTCACGAGCGACAGGACGGAGGCCGAGTTCATGTGCTTCCCGCGGGTCATCGAGAGCCCCATGCCGAAGAACAGGACGCCGAACCGGGCCCGCTTCATCCGGTCGACCAGGTCCTGCAGCTGCTCGACGGTCACGCCGGTCTCCGCGACGCGGTCCCGGTTCACCGGCCGCCCCTTCACCAGCGCGATCAGGGTGGTGACCAGCTCGAAGTCCTTGCCGGGCTGGATCTGGAGGAAGAGGTCCGCCGCCCGCACGCTCGGGGTCTCCCGGATGTCCACCAGGACCATCGTCCGGCCTTTGCGGCCCTGCGGGACGAACTTGCCCTTCTGGGTGAGCGTGTACTTGGTGAAGTGCCGCGGGTGGCACTCCGCCGGGTTGCCGCCCCAGTAGAGGATGAAGTCCGCCCGGTTCTTCACCTCGCCCAGCGTGCACGTCACCTTGCCACCCAACTGGGCGGCTATCTCAGTGGGGCCGTGTCAGAGGGAGGTGTGGCTGTCGATCACCCCGCCGATCAGCTCGGCCAGCGCGACCGCCTCCCGCTGCGCTTCGCAGGTGATGTTGCTCAGCCCGTAGACGAGCGGCATGTCGGCGTCGTAGAGGAGGGCGGCGGCGGCCTCGACGGCCGCGTCGACCGTGGCCGGCTTCCCGTCGACCAGCGCGTCGGGGTAGAGGCGCTCGGCCGTGTGGTTCTGGAACCAGGCGTCGCCGAGGCTGCAGGCGTTCTTGCTCTTGACGATCCGGTCGCCTTCGGCGTGGAGCTCGATGTCGTCGCAGACGCACCCGCAGAAGGTGCAGGTGGCGTTCTTCACGATCGTGACGGTCATGCGTCGCCCGCTTCCAGCCCGTCCTCCCGCCCCGGCCGGGGCGGCACGGCGAAGGTTCAGCCGAGCTCGCGGCCGGGGAAGCTCCCCCGGATCCGGCGGGGGCGATAGCGCCCGGTCTCCACGAGCTCCCAGGCGGGGCCGCGGTCGGGCTCGGGCGGCGCCGGCGGCGGCTCCCGTCTCGACCCGGAGTCGCTGGGCAGATCGGAAGCGGCCATCAGGGCGTCATCCTCGCCGCGGTCGCGATCACGAGGGAGACGGACCCCCGGGGCCGACCGGCTCCACCTCGACCTCCCAGCCCTTCGAGGTGGGCATCCCCGTGCCGTCGGTGCCGCCCCCCATGAGCCGGGACGTGGGAGGGCCGTACGGCACGAAGATCATGCCGGGAGGCACCTTGCCCTCGCTGCACTGGAACATGGCTTCCCCGTAGGGCGTGCTCACCCGGACCGTCCCGCCCGGGGCCACGCCCACGGCGCGCATGTCGTCGGGATGCATCGCCAGGGTGCTGACGATCGCCTGGTACTCGGGGTAGTCCTTGCCCACGTTGACCTGCTGGCCCTGCTTGGTCGTGCGGCCGGCGTTCATGAGGAACCGCTTCGTGGGCATTCGTCCCTCGACGGGCGTCGGGGGCCCGTGCGTCAGACCTGGCTGACTGATATATGCTTTGTCTACCATATCATGCGGCGCGCTGGCGGGGTCGCCCGGGCCACGCTGGCGGGTGTCGGTGAAGCGCTGCGGCAGGGTCAGGACGCCAAGGAGGGCATCATGGCGACGCACGAGGCTCCCGAGGTCCACGGCCGTCTCACCACGCCCCTCGTGCGCGTCGACGGCGTCCTCAAGCCCACTTCCTGGGATATCGCGCTCGACACCGTGGTCCGCGGGCTCCAGCGCGCCAAGACCGCCCATGGACCGGACGCCGTCGGCATGTTCGCGTGCTCGAAGACCACCAACGAGCTGAACTACGCCGCGCAGAAGCTCATGCGCGCCGTCATCGGCACGAACAACATCGACAGCTGCAACCGGACCTGACACGCCCCCTCGGTCGCCGGTCTGGCGGCCGTGTTCGGTGCCGGGGGCGGCACCTCGTCCTACGAGGAGCTGGAAGCGACGGACATCCTGGTGCTCTGGGGCTCGAACGCCCGCGAGACGCATCCCATCATGTTCCTGCACATGCTCAAGGGGCAGCGGAACGGCGCCCACCTGGTCGTCGTCGACCCTCGCCGGACCGCGAGCGCGCACTGGGCGAACGAGCATCTCGCCCTTCGCGTGGGCTCGGACATCGCCCTCGCCAACGCCATGGCGCACGTCATCGTCGCCGAGGGCCTCCAGCACGCGTGGTTCATCGACAACGGCACCCAGGGCTACGCGGAGTTCCGGGCGTCGGTCGCCGACACGACGCCGGAATGGGCGGAGCGCGAGACCGGCGTGCCGGCCGAACAGATCCGGCGGGTCGCGCGACGCTACGCGACCGCCGAGCGCGCCATCATCTGCTGGACCCTCGGTATCACCGAGCACCACAACGCGGTCGACAACGTGCACGCCCTCATCAACCTGGCGCTCCTGACCGGCCACGTGGGGCGCCTCGGCTCCGGTCTCAATCCGCTGCGCGGCCAGAACAACGTGCAGGGCGGGGGCGACATGGGCGCGGTGCCGCTCCGCCTGCCCGGCTTCCAGGACGTCTTCGATCCCGCCAAGCGGCGCCCGTTCGAGGAGCGCTGGGGCGTCCGCCTCTCGGCGACCCGCGGCCTCAACGTGACCGAGATGCTGGAGGCCGCCGGCGAGGGCACGCTCCACGCCCTCTACGTCATCGGCGAGAATCCGGCGGTCTCCGACGCCGACACCCACCACGTGGAGAAGTCGCTCGGGCGCCTCGACTTGCTCGTGGTCGAGGACCTCTTCCTGACGCGGACCGCCCAGCTGGCCCACGTCGTCCTGCCGGCCGCGGCCGGGTGGTGCGAGACGGAGGGGACGGTGACGGCGAGCGACCGGCGCGTCCAGCGCATCCGGAAGGCGCTCGACCCGCCCCCTGGCGCGCGGGACGATCTCGAGGTCGTCCAGGAGGTCGCGCGGCGGCTCGGGGCCGCCTGGTGGCGCCCCCAGACGGCGCGGGAGATCTGGGACGAGCTCCGGGCGCTCTCGCCGATCCACCGCGGCATGAGCTACGAGCGCCTCGAGACCGGCAGCGGGCTCCGGTGGCCCTGCTGGGACGAGAGCCACCCCGGCGAGCAGTTCCTTCACGCCCGCCTCTGGGCAACGCCCTGCCAGGGCGAGCGGGCCCCGTTCAAGGCCGTCGTCCACGATCCGCCCGTCGACCTGGTCGACGCCGAGTATCCCCTGCTCCTCACGACTGGGCGCCGTCTCGACTCCTTCAACACGGGGGTCCAGTCGAACCGCTACTCGACGCCGCTGCGCTCAGAGGAGGCGCTCCTCCTGAGCGCTGACGACATGCTCGCTCTCGACCTGGTCGACGGCGAGCGCGTCCGGGTGCGTTCGCGCCGGGGGCAGCTGGAGGTGCCGGTCCGCACCGACGACACGGTGCGGGCCGGCCTCGCCTTCATGACGCTCCACTTCCCGGAGCAGGTCATGACGAACTACCTCACGATCAACGCGGTGGATCCCCTCTCCGGCACGGCGGAGTTCAAGGCGTCGGCGGTGCGCGTGGAGAAGGTCCTGGCGGCCCGGACGCCCTGAGGCATGGACGCGTACCGGGGCGGGGGGCCGGCCAGCCCGGCCGAGCTGGCGGCGCTCGCGGAGGTGGCGGAGAACGCGCCCGCCGACCAGCTCCTGCCGGCGCTGCACGCCCTCAACGACCACGTCGGCTGGATCTCGCGGCCCGCGCTGGACGAGGTCACGCGCCGCCTCGATCTGGCTCCCGCCGTCGGATTCGGAGTGGCGAGCTTCTACGGAATGTTCTCCACCACGCCGCGGCCGCCGACCGTCGCGTACGTCTGCGACGACGTGCCGTGCCGGCTGGCGGGCGCCCTCGAGCGGATCGCCGCCCTGGAGGCGCGCCTCGGTCCGCCCCGCACGCCGCGCGACGGCGCCGTCTGGGAGCCGAGCCCGTGCCTCGGCCTCTGCGACTTCGCGCCGGCCGCGCTGGTCGACGGCCGCGCGGTCCACGTCGGCGGGCCGAGCACGGTGACGGACGCGCTGTCGGGAGCCGTGGCCGCGCGGCGCGCCCTGAGCGGTCCGCCGCCGGCGGGCGCGCCGCCGCGCGCTCGCGTGGCGGCGTCGGGCCCCGCGCCGCTTCTCCGCCGCGTCCTGGCCGGGGTCGACCCCGGGGATCTCGACGCGTACGCGGCCCACGGGGGCCTCGCCGGGCTCCGCGAGGCCCGGCGCCTGGGCCCCGCGGGCGTCCTCGCGGCGCTCAAGGCGAGCCGGCTGGCGGGGCGCGGTGGCGCCGCCTTTCCGGCCGCGACGAAGTGGGAGGCGGTCGCCCAGCACCCCGCCCGGCCCTGCTACGTGGTCGTCAACGCGGACGAGTCGGAGACCGGCACCTTCAAGGACCGGATCCTCCTTGAGTGGGATCCCTACGCGGTCCTCGAGGGCGCGGCCATCGCCGCCTACACGTGCGGGGCCGAGCGGGTCTTCATCTACGTCCGCGGGGAGTACCGCCACGGCCACGACCGGCTGCTCGCGGCCATCCGGGAGGTGGAGCGCCGGAACGTCCTCGGTGAGATCCTGGGCAGCGAGGCCCGCCTCTCGTTCGAGCTCCGACGCGGCGCGGGCGCCTACATCTGCGGCGAGGAGACCGCGCTCCTCAACTCGATCGAGGGGAAGCGCGGCGAGCCGCGCTCCAAGCCCCCCTTCCCGGTTCACTACGGCCTCTTCGGCCAGCCAACTGTGATCAACAACGTCGAGACGCTGGCGTGCGTGCCGGTGATCCTCACGGACGGCGCCGACGCCTTTCGCGCCCTCGGCACCCCGGACTCGCCGGGCACGAAGCTTTTCTCCGTGGCGGGGCACGTCGGGCGGCCCGGCGTCTACGAGGTCCCGTCCGGAACGACGCTCCGCGCGCTCCTCGAGCTGGCCGGCGGCGTGCGCGCGGGCCACCGGCTGGGCGCGGTCCAGTGCGGGGGCGCGGCGGCGACGATGCTGGGCCCCGGGGACCTGGACCTGGCGCTGAGCGCCGAGGGCCTCCGCCCGCGCGGCGCCACGGTGGGGTCGGGCGCCATCGTCGTCCTGGACGAGACCGCCGACGTGCTGGACCTGATCCGCCGGGGCGCCGAGTTCTTCGCCCACGAGTCCTGCGGCCAGTGCGTGCCGTGCCGGATCGGGACGCAGCGCCAGGTCGAGCTCCTGGAACGGCTGGCCCACGGCGAGGACGTGTCGGCGCTCCTCGGCGAGGTCGCCGCCGCCATGCGCGACGCGTCGATCTGCGGGCTCGGGCAGACCGCCGCCAGCATGGTCCAGTCCGGGCTCAGTCACCTGCGCCGGCCATGAGCGACTCCGTCGCCCTGACCATCGACGGCCGGGAGGTCGGCGCCGCGCCGGGCACCACGATCCTGGGCGCCTGCGAGCAGCTCGGCATCGACACCCCGACACTCTGCTGGGGCCAGACCCTGATCCCGCAGAACGCCTGCCGCGTGTGCGTCGTCGAGCTGGAAGGGGCCCGCGTCCTCGTCCCCGCCTGCCAGCGCCGGGTGGAGCCGGGTATGCGTATCCGGACCGACAGCGACCGGGTGCGCCACGCCCGGAAGCTGGTCCTCGAGTTCCTGGGCTCGTCGGTGGACGTCTCGACCGCGCCGACCTTCCAGGCCTATCTCCGGCGCTACGGGGGCCAGCCGGAGCGGTTCGCCGGCGGACGCACGGTCGCGACGCCGCCCAAGCTCGACAACGAGGCGTACGTGCGCGACTACGCGAAATGCATCCTCTGCTACAAGTGCGTCCAGGCGTGCGGCTTCGAGTGGCAGAACACGTTCGCGATCGCCGTCGCCGGGCGCGGATTCGGGGCCCGGATCGCCACCGAGTACGAGGTGCCCCTCCCCGACTCGGCGTGCGTCTACTGCGGCAACTGCATCGCGGTGTGCCCGACGGGCGCCCTCGTCGGCCGGGCCGAGTTCGACCTCCGCCAGGCGGCGCGCTGGAACGAGCCGGCGCAGACGCGCACCGACACGATCTGTCCCTACTGCGGCGTGGGGTGCCTCCTCACGCTGCACGTCCAGGACAACCGCATCGTCAAGGTCACGTCGCCGTTCGACCATGACGTCACGCGCGGCAACCTTTGCGTGAAGGGGCGCTTCGGCTGGGCCTACGTCCACGCGACCGGCGAGACCGCGCCATCAGGTCGCACCGACGAGGGCGGGAGTCCGGAGTCCACGGACAAGCGACCTCCCTCGCGGTGAGGTCGCACCCTCGCCGGCCTCGGATGGCGCGATCGCGCCGACGCCGTTAGGGCACTTCCCTGCTCCAGCCCGTCCACGTCTTCGCCATCGGGTCCGCCGTCCTCTCCGCGGTCGCGACCATCCTCATCCGCCAGGGTCTCCGGGGGGCCGACGCGTTCACCGCGTACTGGATCAACCTCGTCGTGGGCACCATCGGCCTCTGGATCGCCCTTCTCCTGCTGGCGCCCTCGGAGAGAGCCGAGCTGCACGGGATTCTCTACTTCGCGCTCGCGGGGCTCGTCGGGACGACGGCGGGCCGGCTGCTCCGCTTCGTCAGCATCGAGCGCGTGGGCGCGTCGGTGTCGTCCGCCCTGATCAACCTCTACCCCTTCGTCGCGGCTGGACTGGCGATCCTCCTCCTGGGGGAAGCCGTGACGGCGCCCATCCTGGCCGGCACCGCGGTCATCGTGGCCGGCACCGTCCTGCTCTCGTTCAGTGGCTCGATCCTGGGCTTCCGCCCTTCTCAGCTGGCCTTTCCCTTCCTGTCCGCGGGGTGCTTCGGTGCGGTGGCGATCCTCCGGAAGGTCGGCCTGGGCGGGGCGGGGCCGCTCCTTGGCTTCGCCGTCAACGTCACCACGGCCCTCGTGGCGTTCACCGCCTTCCTGGCCGCCTCGGGCTACCTGCGGCACCTCCGCTGCGAGCGGCGGAGCCTGAAGCACCTGATTGCCGCCGGAATCTTCGAGAACGCCGGAGTCCTCTGCACCGTGCTCGCGCTTCGCGCGGGCAGCGTGAGCGTGGTGGCGCCTCTCAGCGGAACCACGCCCCTCTTCGTGCTGGCGCTCTCGTGGGTCTTTCTCCGGGATCTCGAGTCCGTCGGCGTCCGGCTCGTCGCGGGGACGTCGTTGATCGTGCTGGGCGTGTACCTGATCACCGCCCTCTAGGTCGGCAGGCGCGCCGGCGCGTGGCGGACGGCCCGTCAGGGCTGGGGGGCCGCTCGAAAGCTGAACGCGGGGTCGAGCGGCGGCAAGGGCGCGCCGAAGAACAGCCGCCGCTGCAGCCGCGGGAACAGCCCCGAGCGGACCGCCAGCGGCAGCGCCCGCTGCACGAGCCAGCGAACGGCGGGGTTCCGGCTCCCCGACCCCAGCAGCGTCCGGCCGGCCTGGCGCTGGAGCCCGTGGAGCGTCCGCACGTCCCCCTCGCGGAGCTCTTGGACCCGGGCCAGCACGCTCCGCGGGATCGTCCCCTGCCCCAGCCTGGGGAAGATCTCCTGCGCGGCGACCGCCGCCGTCGCCAGCGCGACGTTCACCCCGATCGCCCCCGCCGGGCTCATGGTGTGAGCCGCGTCCCCGATCAGGAGGAGCCCGTCCCGCGCCCAGTCGCGGGCGAGGAGGATCACGGCCGGGAGGGGAAAGAAGGGCGTGAAGTCTCGCAGGCCCGCCGCGAAGTCGCCGAACAGCGGGCTGAGCCGCCGGAGGCGCTCCGCCACCGCCGCGACACCCTCCTGGCGCCAGGCCCGCCACTCGCCCTTCGACAGGAGGAGCCCGGCCTGGACCTCGTTCGGGTACTTCGGAAGCAAGAGAAACGGCGTCGAGCCCACCGAGAAGTAGATCGTCTTGTCCCAGTCCGGCGGCGGAGCCACCACGAACCAGATGACGTCGAAGTCGTCGTGCTCGTACTCGGTCGCGAAGCCGCCCAGGCGCCTCGTCGTGGAGTGCCGCCCGTCGGCGCCCACCACCACGTCGGCCCGGATCTCGAACGGATCCCCGCCGTGGCGCCGCCCCTTCACGCCGGCCACGGCTCCGTTCTCCTCGACCAGCTCCGTGACGCGCGCGCCCATCCAGCACTGATAGCTCGGAAACGCCTGCGCCTTTCGCATGAGCGCCTCGAGGAAGACCGGCTGCGGCATCCAGATCGCGTAGGGATACTCGGGCGCGATCGTCCGGAAGTCGAACCCCCCGGCCGGCTTCCCGTGAATCAGGAGCCGGCCTCGGGTCAAGGTCAGGTGCGGCTGCGCGAGTACGTACTCGAGGAGCCCGATCTGGTCGAGGAGGCGCGCCGTGCTCGGCTGGAGCACCTCACCGCGAAACTCGCGGTCGAAGGTCTCGTGCCCCTCGAGCACGATCACCCGGGCCCCGCGCCGGGCGAGGAGCAATCCGAGGAGGAGCCCGGCGGGGCCGCCGCCGACCACGCACACGTCTGCGGCCGATCGCGTCATGCTCGAGTTCCGTCCGGAATGCCGGCTCCACTCCAGGGTATCAAAGCGACCCGGCGAACGTCTCGAGCCGGCCCGTGTCGGTCGGCGGCCAGATCGAGGAAAGTCCAGCGGCTCCGGATCTCCCGCGCGTGCGAGGCCGGCCAGATGAGCCAGGCGGCGGCGTTCTCCACATGCATCATGGCCGTGGTGATGGCAAGCCTCCTGGTGTTCCAGGTGCTGCTCCGGCTGGCGGGGGTGCGCAACGTCTCGCTCGTCCGGTGAGGGGCGCGGCACGCCCCGAGATCAGAGCCGAAGGCGGGGGTGCGCGGTCACGGCGGAGGAACGTGGACTGCGGACCCGGCCCGCTCGCGATGGAGGCGGTGCAGATGGAGGATTTTCCCCGCCGTCGTGGAGAGCGGCGGGCGCCGCTCCACCCGGAGGGACCCCGCGTCTCGCCAGAGCGCCGCGATCGCAGGCCCCACGCCGGGTCCTTGGGCGACCGCCGCGAGGAACACGCGATGGACCTCGTCGGGCTCCGCGCGGATCTCGGGACGCACGAGGAGCCGCATGAGGGACTCGCCGTTCTCGCCCTCCTGCTCTACGAGCTGGTAGTCACCGGGCCCCCCGCCGCACCGGGCCGGGAGCTCCTCCTCCAGGATCCGGATCGCGTCCACGTCCAGGAGGTTCATTCCGCCGGCAGTCAGCTTCTCGAAGCTCCGCACGTTGCGTAGGTGCGTCGTCCACCCGAGCGCGCCCAGGGGACAGCCGCACGGCCGCTGATCGAGGTCCGCGGCATCCCCGATGCTCACGTTCAACAGCACGAACAGGGTGGTCGCGCGGAGGGACGAGTAGAGGAGCGCCCGCGCCGGCAGGCCGTGGTTCTGCGCAGCCGTTCCGGGCTGGATGACGGCGAGCAGATCGTGCAGCAGGTGCAGGTCGTCGCTCGCCTGCGGACGGAGACAGCCGTAGCCGATGTGACATCCGACCTCGCTGCTCCCGTAGTGCACGCTGACCGTGGCGCCCGTGCGACGGACGGCGGCCACGCGCGCAGAAGTCACCGGCTCGCCGGACATCTCCAGCCGCGCGCCGGCGAGATCGATGCCCGCCGCGTGAGCCGCCTGACAGAGGCGCACCGCGGATCCCGCGTAGGTCATGAGGCGCGGGACGCCGCCGCGCGCGAGGACACCCGCCATCCACGCGGCGATCGGGAGCGGAGCCTCGAGCGACACGTGCTCGGGCCGGGGGAGAGCCATGCCGCCCAAGCGCCCACCCCATCGCAGGACCCGCGGACTCCATCGATACCTCGGGTGGAGCCCGGGGGCATCGGGCGCGACCTGAGAGAACCAGCGTGCCATCGCGAGGCCGCACGTCGCGAAGCGCAGGATGTGGCCGATCGCCGCGCTTCCCGGAATGCCCCACACCGCGTGCACCGCCCGCGGCTCGGCCTCGGCGGCCAGGAACAGGAAGCGGTCGACGGCGTCGTCCCGGATGAACGCGAGGTCGATCGGCACCGGCGTTCCGGGCCCGCGCGTCCCGCTGCTGCGCACGGGGACGTGAAACGTCGACAGAGGGTTACGGAGCCGCTCGGGGGATGACTCGATCCGCTCTCCGCCTCGCACGAGGACGCGGCGCCCCTTGAACTCATCCACCGTCAGGTACACGCCGGCGCGGTAGAGGGCTCCGAGCGCGCCCTCGACCCCCTCTCGCCGAACCAGCTGCTCGAGGTCTCCGAACTCGCACCCGGCCGCCCGCAGAAGCGGTCGATACGGACTCGGGGGATGCTCATACACCGCGAGCCGCATCAGGCTCATGAAATCGGCGGCGCGTCGCTCGAGCCTCTCGCCGAGGATCGCGTGGGCCTCGGCGGGCGTGAGCGGCCGACGGAGGAATGCCGGCAGGGTGACGAGGAAGCGCGTCCCCGCGATCAGGTCACCGATCACGGTGCCCTCGCTCCTCGCGCCGCCTGGTCCAGCGGTCGTTCCTCCCTTCGCGACGGTAGTCCGGTCGCTGCGGATCGACAAGGGGTCTGGCCGGGCTGCAGACCCACTCGATACGGTCGCTTGTCTCCGCCCCGGGGGTGCTCTATCGTGAGACGCGGCGACAGGCCATGGGCACCGCGGACGTTCCATCCCTCAAGGGGCTGGTCGAGACCGACCGCGTCCACCGGGCTGTCTACACCGACCCCGCCCTGTTCGAGCTCGAGATGGAGCGCCTCTTCGGGCGCGCCTGGCTGATCCTGGGCCACGAAAGCCAGATCCCGACCCCCGGCGACTTCTTCACGACGCGTCTGGCGCGCCAGCCGGTGATCGTGGCGCGCCACACGGACGGCGCCATCCACGTCCTCCGGAACCGTTGCGCCCACCGCGGGGCGCGCGTCTGCGAGGCCGCGGCCGGCCACGCGCCCCAGCTCGTGTGCCCCTACCACGGTTGGACGTACGCCACCGACGGCACGCTCTGCGGCGTGCCACTTCCCGGCGGCTACGCGCAACCGGTCGTCGGCGTGGACGACTTCCGCCTCGCGCGCGTCCCCCGCGTGGACCGCTACCGAGGCTTCCTGTTCGGCTCGCTCGCCCCGTACGGGCCGAACCTCCTCGAGTTCCTCGGCCCGCTCCGGGCCTCGTTCGACGATTTCGTCGAGCGCGCCCCCGATGGCGAGATCGAGGTCGCAGGCGGCGTGTTCAAGCACGCGTACGCCGGGAACTGGAAGCTCGTGCTCGAGAACCACAACGACACCGTCCACCCCGCGTTCGTTCACGCTTCGTCCATCTGGGCCGCGCGGGAGCAGCCGGCCGTGCCCCCGGGCGCCTATGCCGAGATCGCCCTGCGGCAGATGCTCCAGAACGGTGCGGCCTGGGAGGTGTGGGAGGGTACCGGCCTCTGGACCGCCCGCCACGGCCACTCCTGGATGGGCGACTACCACGACGACAGCCGGCTCGTGGCCGCCCTCGACCACCCAGCGTTCGCCGACTACCGCGCTGCCCTCGCGCGGCGGCTCGGATCAGACGGCGCGCGGCGGGTCCTCGGCGAGCAGCGCTGGAACAGCATCGTGTATCCGAGCTGCTCGTTCATGAGCCAGTTTCGCCAGCTCCGGATCATCCAGCCGGTCGCCGTCGACCGGACGGTCGTCCACGCCTACTCCTTCCGGCTCAAGGGGGCGCCGGAGGGGATGTTCCGCGATACGGTGGCGTTCGCCAACGTCGTCAATGGCACCGCCTCCCCGGTGCTGACCGACGACCTCGAAGTCTACGAGCGGGTCCAGCACGGGCTCACCACCCAGGGCTCCGACTGGGTGTACCTCGGACGCGGAATGCGCCGCGGCGCCGGGGGCGACGTGCCCGACGTGGACGGCACCGCACGGGGCGCCACCGGGACCAGCGAGATCCACATCCGGAATCAGTTCGCCGCCTGGCTCGAGTACCTGACGAGCCCCGGAGAGATGTGAGGTGCCCGTGACGAGGTCGCGTCCCGCGTCGACCGGGCGGCGCCCCGGGCTCCGCGAGGTCGAGGCGCTCCTGTATCGGGAAGCGCGGCTCCTCGACCAAGGCCGGCGTGAGGAGTGGCTCGGCCTCTTCACCGGGGACGCGACCTACTGGATCCCGCTCCTGGCCGGCCAGCAGGACCCCTTGACCACCTGCTCCATCCTCTACGACGATCGGCAGCTCCTCGAGGCGCGGGTGCGCCAGTTCACGCACCCCCGTGCTCACGCGCGCGTGCCCGCGCCTCGCACCGTCCACCAGGTCGGCAACGTCGAGATCCTGGACGACGCCGGGGGCGAGCTGGTCGTCGCCTCCACGCTGGTCCTGATCGAGTACCGGAACGAGCGCCAGCGCGTGTGGGGCGCACTCGTCGAGCACCGCCTGCGGCGCACGCCGAGGGGTCTCCGCATCGTGGCCAAGCGCGTGGACCTCGTCAACTCCGAGAGCGAGCTGGAGGGTCTCGTCTGTCTGTTCTGACGACCTCGCCGCGCCTGGTGGCTGGCGGCCTCTTCCTCGGCGCCATCGGCCTCTGGCAGCTCGTCGCCTTGCTCCCGCACCCCGACTTCGTCCTCGGGCCTAGCGAAGTGGCGCGTGAGGTGGTCGCCGCGCTCGGGTCCGGGGAGCTCGGCCCGCACGTGCTGGCCAGCCTCGCCCGCTCGCTGCCCGGATTCGCGCTCGGCTCCCTCGCGGGCGTCGGCCTCGGGCTCCTGGCCGGCGTGGCCCGCGGACTCGACCAGACGCTGAGCCCGCTGGTCTTCCTCACCTACCCCATCCCCAAGATCGTGTTTCTGCCGCTGTTCATGCTGTGGTTCGGCATCGGGGACGTCTCGAAGGTTCTGATCATCGCGTTGGCGTGCTTCTATCCGTGCTTCATCAACGCCTACTACGGCGCCCGCTCGACGCCGACGCTCATGGTGTGGTCGGGCCTCAGCATGGGCGCCGGCCGGGTGCAGGTCTTCGGCAAGATCGTCGTGCCGAGCGCGCTGCCGCTCGTCTTCGCCGGCCTCCGCGTCTCGCTCGCCCTCTCCTTCATCCTCCTGTTCTCGACGGAGATGATCAACGCGCGGTCGGGCCTCGGCCATCTCATCCGCCAGGCGGAGGGGAGCCTCCGGTTCGACCTGATGTACGTGGCCATCGTCGCGGTGGCGGTGCTCGGCTACGCGTCGGACCAGCTCCTCGTGCTCGTGCGCCGCCGCGTGCTCGCGTGGCAGGAGGTCGTGCGCGCGTGACGCAGCGCGGGCCGTTCCACGCAGGAGGCGCGGGCCCGTGAGAGCCGGCACGTCGGAGCGGGGCTGGGTCGCCGTCGCCCGCCGGCTCGCGCTCGTGGGCGCCGGGCTCGCCGTCTGGGAGGCCGTGGCGCGAAGCGGCCAGGTGAGCCCGATTCTCGTGCCCTCGCTCGTGCGCATCGGACGCGAGCTCGGGCTCTTCCTGGGCCAGGCGGCGTTCCTCGGCGAGGCGTGGCTCTCGGTCTACCGGGTGCTCGCCGGGTTCGCCCTCGCCGCGGTGGTCGGGGTAACGCTCGGCGTCGTGATGGGGCGCTCCACCGTCGCCGCGGGCATCCTCGATCCCCTGTTCTCCGGAACGTATCCGATCCCCAAGATCGCGCTCTTCCCGCTCTTCGTCTTCGTGTTCGGCTTCGGCAGCCTGTCGAAGGTAGCGCTGGTCTTCCTGGAGTGTCTGTACCCGATCGTCGTCACGACATGCGCCGGGAGCCGGACGGTTCACCGAGCGCTCGTCTGGTCCGCGCTCAACATGGGCGCCTCGCGCGCCCGCATTCTCTGGGGTGTGGTCGTTCCCGCGACCGCGCCCTACATCTTCGCGGGGTTTCGGATCGCGCTCCCGATCGCGATGATCGTGGTGATCATCACCGAGATGATCGGCTCCGCCGACGGGCTCGGCTACCTGGTGGTGTACTCCCTGGCCTCGCTCAAGACCGACCGGATGCTGGCGGTGGTCGTGGTGATCGCCCTTCTCGGTCTCGCCCTCGACCAGGTCCTCCTCCGCGTCCGGGATCGGCTGGTCGCCTGGGAGCGTCTCGACTCCTACTTCGTGGGCCCGTAGGCCACCCTACCGGGGCAGATACCCCAGGTCAACCATCTCGTCGGCGTTCACCGGCTTCTCCAGCCAGTCGAGCTTCTCGCGCATGAACGCCGCGAGCTTCCGGAGGCTGGCGACGTCGACGCGCCCGGTCGGGTCGCGCTTCCAGTCGGCGTTCTTCAGGTAGATGTCGAGGGGACTCCGGACGAAGCCCGCCTTGTGGATGTCGCGCTTGGCCTGGGCGGTGTTGGCGAGGTAGAAGCGCGTCGCCGCGACGTAGTCGGCCAGGAAGGCGCGCACAACGTCCGGGTGAGCCTTCAAGAAGCGATCGCCGAACCAGACGTCGAGGAGCTCGTGGTCATAGCCCACCGCCTCCACCGCGGTGAAGAGCGGCCGGAGCCCGCCCTTGGCCCGCTCGGCCGAGTAGAACGGCTCCACGAAGACGCCCGCGCTGACCTTGTCCGACCGGACCGCCGGCCCGATCGCCGGGAAGGCGATGGGGACGACCTTGACGTCCCGGTCGGGAACCAGCCCGGCCCCGAGGAGCGCAGCACGCGCCCAGAGGTCGGTGGCCGTCTTGATCCCCACCACCCCGATGGTCCCCCCGCGAAGGTCCTTGACGGTCTTCACCGGCCCGTCCTCTCGGGTCATGTAGGTCGTCGAGAACCATTCCGAGCCGGCGGCTTCCTGGCAGATTCCGGCGACGATCCGGATGTCGAGACCCTGGGCCCGGCTGAAGATGACGGAGAGGCCCGGAGCGGTCCCGCCGTCGAGCTCGTTGGCGAGGTAGGCCTGGAAGCGCTCGGGATTTCCCTGAAAGGAGATGAACTTCAGGCGGTACTTGATTCCCTGCCCGGGGGTCAGATCGGGCCGGGCCGCCATGAGCCAGACCTGCTCCTCGGCGGCGAAGCCGTGACCGAATCGGATGAGCGGCAGCTCCTGAGCGTTCGCCGGCATTGGCGCGAGCCAGATCGAGACGATGAGTGAGGTCACGGCGGCGCGGATGACTCGACGCTTCATGAAACTCTCCTTTCCAGGGGCCGGGCCCGTGGTCCGGAACGGCGGCGTGACCGGCTCAGGACCCGGCCCCGCCTGGGCTGTGCCCGCCGGTCTCCAGCGTGATGCGGGCGGGCCGGCGCCTGTTCTGGCCGGTCCGGATCGCCTCGCTCCGGATCAGGTCCCCCACGTAGTTCCGCCACTCGAGGCACGCGACGGACTTCCGTATGGCGATGTCCCGGGGTCGAGCGAGATCGATCGCCACCTCCTCCCGGACCCTCGCCGGGCGCGCGGTGAGGACGACGACCCGGTCGCCGAGGTAGACGGCCTCCTCGATGTCGTGCGTCACGAAGACGATGGTCTTCCCGGTCTGCTCCCAGATGCGCGTCAGCTCGTCCTGCATCGCTTCCCGCGTCTGGGCATCCAGCGAGCCGAACGGCTCGTCCATGAGCAGCACCTCGGGATCGAAGGCGAGCACGCGAGCCAGAGCCACCCGCTGCTTCATCCCGCCGGACAGCTCCCCGGGCAGGTGGTCCCGGAACTCCCGCAGGCCGGTCAGGTCTAGGTACCGGTCCACGACGGCCGCCCGCTCGGTTCGTGACACCCCGCGGACCTCAAGCCCCCAGCCGACGTTGCCGGCCACGGTACGCCACGGAAAGAGGGCAAACTCCTGGAAGACCATGCCGCGGTCGGGGCCGGGGCCGGCGACGTCGCGGCCGTGAACCCGCACCCGTCCCGCGTCGGGCCGGAGGAATCCGCCGAGGACGTGGAGAAGCGTCGTCTTTCCGCAACCACTCGGGCCCACGATCGTCACGAATTCGCCGTCGCGGACGGTCAGACGCTCGAGGTCCAGGACCTCCACCGCCCGCCCGTCGCGGGCGAACGTCTTGCGAAGCCCCTCCACCTCGAGGGCGGGCATGGTCATGGGCGCTGCCCGTCCATGGCGTTCATGACGATGGCGTGCCCCTGCGCCCCACCGCCGCCGATTGTAGTCGGGAGCCGACCGGCGGTCAAAAGCGGGGCCCGTCTCACAGGAAGGCGTTCTCGTTGCGCCCCGACACCCGGAACACAGCGTAGACCGCGACGCCCGACGCGACCAGGAGGATCGTGGACAGGGCGGCGGCGGTGCCGAACTCGCCGTCGAGCACCGACAGGTAGATGCGCACCGGCATGGTCATGGTGCGGCCGACGTAGAGGATCAGCGTGCTGGACAGCTCGTTGATCGCCGTGATGAAGCTCATCAGCACGCCGGCCACGACACCGGGCAGCATCAGCGGCAGGGTGACCCGGGCAAACGCGCGCGCCGGCGAGGCGCCGAGGGAGATCGCCGCCTCCTCCAGGCTGGCCCGGATCTGCTTCAGGATCGCGGCGCTGGATCGCACCGCGTAGGGCAGCCGGCGGATGAACAGCATCAGGACGATGATGGTCGCGGTGCCGGTCAGCTCCAGCGGGGGCACGTTGAAGGTCACCGCGAAGGCGAGGCCCATGACCACGCCCGGCACCACGTAGGGGACGACCAGCGCGCCGTCGAGCACCCCGGTCACGCGTGTCTCGCGCCGCGCGAGGATGTAGCCGACCAGCGTGCCGATGACCGTGATGAAGGCCACCGCGACGAGCGAGAAGACCGCGCTGTTGGTGATGACGTGCGGCACCTGGCGCAGGACGCGGACATAGCTGTCCAGGCCGAAGCCCGGCTGGAACACCGGGCCGCTGGTCTTGCGGAACGAGGTGTAGACGACGACGAGCGACGGCGCCGAGCTGGCCAGCACGATGGCGTAGCACACCAGATGGGCGCACGCGGAGGCGACGGGCCCGAGGCGCGTCGGCACCGGCCGGCGCAGCATCGACGCGGCGACGTTCCGTCGCCGCACCGACCAGCGCTGCAGCACGATGGCGACCATCGACAGCGCGATCAGCACCGTGCTGGTGGCCGAGGCAAGCCCCGGATTGCCCGTCATCTCGCTGGTGAACAGGTTGAACGCGGTGGTGGCCAGGACGCGCACCTTGCCGCCCACGATCGACGGCGTGCCGAAGTCGGCGATCGACAGCACGAACGTCAGCAGGGCGCCGGCGCTCACCGCCGGCGAGATCAGCGGGAGGGTCACCCGGAAGAAGCGCCGCCAGGGACCGGCGCCCAGCCCCTCCGCAGCCTCCTCGACCGCCGGGTTGATCGTGCGCAGGCTGCTGGCGGTCAGCAGGAAGACGAAGGGGTAGAACTTCAGGCTGAAGACCAGGATGATGCCGAAGAAGCCGTAGATGGGCGGCGCCTCGATGCCCCACGGCTCCAGCGCCTGCCGCAGGAAGCCATTGCGCCCCAGCATCATGATCCACGCGTAGGCGCCGATGAACGGCGGTGACACGAGGGCCAGCACGGCCACCGTGGAGATGAGGTTCCGTCCCGCGATCAGGTAGCGCGTGGTCAGGACCGCGAGCGGGACGCCCAGCGCCATCGCGCCCGCCATACCCCCGAGGCCGACGAGCAGGCTGTTGACCAGGGCCGTCTGGAAGAACGGCTGGCCCAGCACCCGCGCGTAGTTCCCGAGCGTCACGGCGCCGGTCAGGTTGTCGATGAAGCTCGCGACGAAGATGCGGCTGAGCGGCCAGGCGAGGAGCACCGCCACGACGGCGATGGCCAGCAGCAGGACGGCGGTCCAGAACTCGACCCGGAGGCCTTGCCTCATGTCCCGAGCTCGATCCGGCTCTCGTCCTCCGCAAACGCATGCAGCCGCCCCACCGGCAAAGCCAGGCTCACCCGCTCACCCACCGCGGCGAGCGGCCCTTCGTACGGCCGATAGACGTGCGCGAGGAGCTCCCGGCCGTCGCCGCCGTCTACCCGGTAGTAGGCCTCGCGGCCGGCGAACGTGACCTTCGTCACGACGCCCGCCAGCGCGATCGCCGGGCCGTCCGTCGCGCGATCCGCCACGATCACGTCCTCGGGCCTGATGGCCAGGGTCGCCCGGCCGCGGCCCGCCAGCCCCGTCAGGCGCTCGGCGCCAGCGCCGAGGGCCAGCTCCCCGCCCGGCCCGATGGCCACGTCGGGCACGACGTTCATCGCCCCCACGAACGAGGCGACGAACAGCGTGGCCGGCTGGGCGTAGATGTCCCGGGGCGTGCCGATCTGGTGCACCCGGCCGCCGCGCATCACGCAGATGCGGTCCGAGATCCCGAGCGCCTCTTCCTGGTCGTGGGTCACGTAGATCGTGGTGATCCCCAGCGAGCGCTGCAGATCCCGGATCTCGTCGCGCAGCTCGACGCGCAGCTTCGCGTCCAGGTTGGACAGCGGCTCGTCCATCAGCAGGATCTGGGGATTGATGACCACCGCGCGGGCCAGCGCCACCCGCTGCTGCTGGCCGCCCGAGAGCTCGTGCGGCAGGCGCGCGGCGAGTCCCCCAGCTGGACGAGGTCCAGCGCGCGCGCCGTGCGCTCGGCGATCTCCCGGGCGGGCCGGCCCCGCATCTGGAGACCGAAGGCGACGTTGTCGGCGACGGTCAGGTGCGGAAAGACCGCGTAGTCCTGGTACACCATGCCCATGTTGCGGCGATGCGCTGGCACGTCGTCGATGCGCGTGCCCTCGACCAACACCTCGCCGTGGTCCTGCCGGTTGAAGCCGGCGACGGTGCGCAGGAGCGTCGTCTTTCCGCATCCGGACGGTCCGAGGAGCGTGAAGAACTCGCCGGAGCGGATGGCGAGCGTGACGTCGTCGAGCGCCTTCAGGCCCGGGTAGCTCTTGCTGATGTGCCGGAGGTCTACCCGCGCCACCGGTCCCTCAGGGGCCCTCGCATCCGGGAGGCATCGAAAGGCGGCGACGCCCGAGCGCCGCCGCCTTTGCGTTAGTGGCCGCGGATCGCGCCTAGCGCGACTGGACCAGCTCGTGCCACTTCGAGACGTACTCCTTGCGCTTCTCCGCCGCGTTCTTGATGTCGTACTTCACCAGCTTGATCTGCTCGAGGGGCCGGAGAGCCGCCAGCGGCTTGGCGTCCTTTCGGATGGGGCGACGGCCGAGCTCCTGGACGACCAGGTTCTGCGTCGGGGCGCTGAGCGACCAGTCGATGAACGCCTTGCCGGCGGCGGGGTTGGGCGCGCGCTTGACCAGCGCCATGCCGTCCGCGATGGCGGACGTGCCGTCCTCGGGGTAGACGATCGCGACGGGCCCGCCGCCCTTGACGTAGAGGTACGCGTTGTCCTCCAGCGTCACGCCCACGACGGCCTCGCCGTCGTTCACGAAGCGCGGCACGGCGCCCGAGCTGGTGGACACCGCGACGTTCTGAAAGACGGTCTTGAACTTGCTCCAGCCTGCCGCGTTGTCGCCGTAGATCGCCAGGAACGTGTTGAGCTGCATGTACGCGGAGCCCGATTTCTCGACATCGGCGAGCGAGACGAGGTTCTTGAAGCGCGGGTGGGCGAGGTCCAGCCAGGTCTTCGGATACTCTTCGGGCTTCAGCTTCTTGGTGTTGACGACGAACACGTTGACTATCCCGGTGTACGGCAGCCAGGCGCCGCTCGTCTTGAACGCGTCGGAGATCATCGCCGCTTCCTTGGGCTGATACGGCTCGAGCAAGTCGCTGTTCGCTTCGAGCAGCTCGGCGCCGATGCTCCAGATCACGTCACACTTCGGGTTGGCGGCCTCGGCGCGCACCCGGTTGATGATGTCGCCGGACCCCGCCTTCACGACGTCGACCTTGATCCCGGTCGCCTTCTCGAACTCGGGGATGAGGCGCTCGACGATGTTGGCGGTGTGAGCCGTGTAGACGCTCACCCGCTGCTGCGCCTCCGCCGAGGCGGCCAGCGCCGCCACGAGGATGGCGCCGATCACGACATGGGCGAAACGTGAGGTCATGGCGTTCTCCCCCTGAGCGCGTCGTGGAAGCGGAAGACGACCCCTGCGAACTTCCGGCACAATACTGGACCATTCGCCGCCGCGCCGCAACCGGCCGGAGCAAGGCGGAACCCGGCGGCGATGCCTCACCGCACGCGGCTCCTCGAGGGCGTCGCATCCACCATCTCCCATCCACCCGTGCCGGCCGAGCGATACAGCGCCTCGACGACCACGAGCGCCTTACGCGCTTCCGCGCCATCCACGAGGGGTGGGCGACCCTCTCGGACTGCCGCGACAAAGTCCGCAATCTGTACCGCGTATGGCTCAACCGAGGGCCCTGCGGCGCGAGGTTCCTGCTCGACGTCCTCACCGAGCTCGGTACCCGTACGCAGTCGGAACGCGAGATGCCCCCAGCTGCCGCTGACCGTGGCCGTCCCCTGATCCCCATGGATGTCGATCGAGGGTGGCTGCTCCGGCATCGCCCCCGTCGTCGCTTGCAGCGCCGCCATCACGCCGCCCGCGAACTCGAGCAAGCCGACCGTGACGTCCTCCACCTCGACATCGTGCACGGCGGTCCGGGTCTGCGCGACCACCCGCCGCGGCATGCCCAGCACCCAGACGAGGAGGTCGATCATGTGGATGGCCTGGATCATGAGCACGCCGCCGCCGGCCTCCGCCTTCCGGCCGCGCCAGGGGGAGCCGAGGTAGTATGCCGGCGGGCGATGCTCCTTCACGGTCACTGAGGCGAGGAACACGCGGCCGAGCGCCCCGCCGCCCACGGCTTCACGCAGACGGCGGGCCGCGGGTGTGAACCGGTTCTGGAAGATCCCGGCCAGGGTGACGCCGTGGACCCGGCATGCCTCGATCAGCTCGTCGGCAGCGGCCACGGTGTGCGCGATCGCCTTCTCGACAAGCACGTGCCGCCCCGCGTTCGCCGCCGCCACCACGTACGGGAGGTGCAGGTGGTGCGGGGTGAGCACCGCGATCGCGTCCACCGGCGCGCGCGCCGCCAGAACCTCGCCGCTCTCGTGGACCTCGGGGATGTCGTACCGGGCCGCCAGGGCGCGGGCGCGCTCGGGGACAATGTCGGCGATCGCGTGTACCTCAACGCCGGGAACCGTCCGCATGGCGGCGACGTGGATCTCCGCCGCCACGCCCGCGCCGATCAGGCCGAACCGGAAGGGCCGCGGAGCGCCGGTCACGCCGCGCGGTGACCCGCGCGGGCGGCCGCGCACCTAGGCATCCCACCGCTCCCGGAGCCCGAGGCCGCGAGGCTGGAAGATCGCGGGATCCATCGGCTTGAAGTCAGGCGCGATGGTGGGCCGGAACTCCATCTCGGCGAGCACGTCCCGCTCGAGGTCGCACCCGGGGGCGAGCTCGAGCAGCTCCACGCCCCGCGGGCCGAGGCCGAAGACGGCCCGCTCGGTCACGTAGCGCACGGGCTTCCCGGCGGCCGCCGCGCGCGGGCCGCTGAAGGTCACGTGCTCGACCTGCTTCCGGAACTTCATCACCCTGCCGTGGCCGACGACGTGGAGGCGCCCGTTCTCCAGGCGCGTGTCCCCCGCCTTCCCGAACAGGCCGCAGAAGACGACTCCCTTGGCGTTCTGGGAGATGTCGATGAACCCGCCACACCCCGGGAGGTGCGAGCCGAACTTGCTGACGTTGACGTTCCCGGCCGCGTCGACCTCGGCGAACGACAGAAACGCCAGGTCGAGCCCGCCGCCCTGGTAGAAGTTGAACTGGGAGATCTGATCGACGATCGCCTCCACGTTCGACTGGGCGGCCAGGGCACGGCCGCGCATCGGCAGACCGCCGATCGTCCCCTGCTCGATCGTGATCGTGAGGTCGTCGAGGAGCCCTTCCTGGGCGGCGACGACCGGGACCCCATCCGAGATCCCGAACCCGATGTTGAGGACCGCCCCCGGCCGGAGCGCCATCGCGGCCCGCCGCGCGACCAGCATGCGCTCGTCCAGCGTCACCGGTGGGGCCGGACCCCGGGGCGCGCGGAGCTCTCCCGAGACCGTCGGGTTGTAGCGCTCGACGCCGTGGATCTGCCAGGCCTCGGGATTCACCACGACCGCATCGACCAGGATTCCGGGCACGCGCACGAGCTGGGGGCTCAGGCTCCCGCGTCGCGCCATGCGCTTGACCTCGGCGATCACCAGACCCCCGTTGGCCCGGGCGGCCTGGGCGAGCGTCAGCGGCTCGAGGATCGCCGGCTCGTGCTCCATGCTCATGTTCCCGAACTCGTCGGCCGTCGTGCCGCGGATGATCGCCACGTCGATGGGCACCACCGTGAACGAGAGCCAGTCGCCCCCGTCCACCCGCACCCGCTCGACCATGGGCACGGTCGTCACGTCGTTCAGGCGCCCCCCGCCCTGCCCCGGATCCACGAAGGTGTCGAGACCCACGTGCGACAGGATCCGCGGCTTCCGGCTCGCGGCGGCCCAGACCATCTGGCAGACGACGCCCTGCGGGAAACAGTAGGCCTCGATCCGGTTCGCGAGCGCGAGGGCGGCCATCCGGGGCGAGTCACCGTACCCCGGGGAGATGACACGACGGACCAGTCTCTCGTGGGCAAAGTGGCTCGCGCCGGCGTCCGCGTCGTCGCCGAATCCGCACGGCTGGAGCAGCGTCAAGCCGTTCGGATGCCCGGTGGACAGGAACCGCCGCTCGATCGCCGACGACACCGCTTCGGACAGGAGGAGCCGTCCGGCGCCCTCCACGCCGACTGTGGCCCCGTCGCGGATCAGCTGCGCCGCCGCCTCGGCGGTGACAACCTTGGACCGGGTGGCCGCGCCCCTGCTCATGGACTCCGCCCCGTCACTCCGCGTAGGCCGACCTGGCCAGCTTCCGGGTCTCGACCATCAGCCGATGCTCACCCTCGTGGACCACCTCGCCGCGCTGGTTCACGAGCTCGAGGGCGAGGAAGAAGATGCCGCGCCCGGGGTCCTTTGTCGGCCGCTTGTCCCGCAGGCGGCACCGGACGTGGACCGTGTCTCCCAGGAACACCGGCTTCCGGAAGTCCCATGTCCAGCCGAGGGACGCGATCCCCGCGAACTGATCCGCGCCCCCGCGCAGCTTCAGGCCCTCGGTGATCGCCAGGCCCAGGAGGCCGTGGGCGATGCGGCGACCGTAGGCTGTCCCCTTGGCGAACTCGTCGCTGATGTGGACCTCGCTCCAGTCGTCGGACAGGCTGGCGAACGTGACCACGTCCGTCTCGGTGATCGTCCGCGTCCTCGACCGGAACTCCTCGCCGACCGCGACGTCCTCGTAGTATCGGATCTCTCCCATGACGCGTCCCTCCTCCCGTTCAGCGGGCCGCGCGCCCGTCGCGAGAACCGGCGCCCCGACCGTGGAGCACACCCATCTCCTCGAACATCCCGTAGATCGCTTGCACGTGGCCCTCCAGCTCCGGCGCCTCCCCTAGCGCCAGCGGACGCGGGCGCGCCAGGTCGATCGTCATCTCCCGTACGATCCGCCCGGGCGACGGCGACATGACCACCACGCGGTCCGAGAGGCCCACCGCCTCCTCGATGCTGTGCGTGATGAACAGCACCGTCTGCCGCTCCGACAGCCACAGCCGCTCCAGATCGGCCCGGACCTGGAGCCGGGTCAGCGCGTCGAGCGCCCCGAACGGCTCGTCCATCAGGAGCACGGAGGGCCCGTGGACCAGGGCGCGCGCGATCGACACGCGCTGGCGCATGCCTCCCGAGAGCTGCCGCGGGTACCGGTCGGCGGCGTGGGCCACACCGAGCTGTTCCAGCAGCTGTTCCGCCCGGGATCGCACCTCGCGCTGGTCGAGACGCCGGA
The DNA here is from genome assembly GCA_963812945.1 of uncultured Candidatus Rokubacteria bacterium. GTDB lineage: Bacteria > Methylomirabilota > Methylomirabilia > Rokubacteriales > DASRDR01 > DASRDR01. The sequence continues at coordinate 163,563 of CAWEXD010000012.1, forward strand.
TGCGCCCCTGCAGGAGCACGTTGTCGAGCGCCTTTCTGAACTCGAGCAAGAGGTCGTCCTGGAAGACGATCCCGACGTCCGTCAGCGGGGCCGCGAGCGCCTCGCCTCCCACCCGGATCACACCGGTCGTCGGACCGAGCAGCCCGGCCGTCATGAGCATGAGGGTGCTCTTGCCGCAGCCGCTCGGTCCGACGACGCTCACGAACTCGCCCGGCCGGATGTGCAGTGAGATCTCGGTCAGGGCCTGGGTCGCCCGCGTGCCGTCGATCGGAAACGCCTTGGTGACGCGATCGATGTCGATCGCGACACCCCGTTCCTTGGCCATTTCGAAACGACGTCCCCGGCGCGCCTGGCGCCTATCCGAGCGGGCACTTCGTCGGCAGGGTTGCCGGGAGGAACTCGTGGGTGTAGTACGCGGATGCCGGAACGGACGTGGACAGGCCGAGCACCTGCTGGGCGACGCTCACCGTCCGGGTCCAGGCCTCGGCCTCGGCCTTCCCGACGAACTTCGCGCCGTTCTTGCACATCAGGGAGATGGCCGCCTTCAGCTCGCCGAGGTTCCGGGGCGGCTCGGTGTCGGTCGGGAACGTCTGCACCAGCGCCTTGATGGCGTCGTCCGGGCGCTTGATCGCCGCGTCCCAGCCCTCCAGGCTCGCCTGGATGAACTTGCGCACGACGTCGCCGCGCTGCGCGAGGGCGGCGTCCGACGCGATGATCGAGGTGCTCACCGTCGCCACCCCGTGATCCGCGAAGGGCAGGCTGAGGATGTCCACGCCCCGCTGGCGGAAGATCAGGTCGTAATTGTCGAGGGAGCCCAGCATCGCGTCCACCTGCTTCTGGAGGAGGCTTGCGATCATGGCGTTGCCGGGCATGTTGACCAGGTTCACGTCGCTCTCGGCCAGCCCGTTGGCCTTGAACAGGATCGGGATCATCGCGGTCTGGGACTGGCCGCTGGGCACCGCCACCGAGCGACCCTTCAGCTCCGCGATCGACTTGATCCCCGACGTGGTCAGCATCGTCACCGCGTTCGGGTTCGACTGGTAGATCGTGGACACGATCTTCATCGGGGCGCCCTTGGCGATCAGCTGCATCACCGCCAGGGCGTCGGCGTAGGCGATGTCGGCCTTGCCGGACGCGACCAGCTGCGCCGTGACGCCGGATCCCTGTCCCTTGATGATCGTGACGTCCAGGCCCGCCTTCTTGTAGAGGCCCTCCTGCAGGGCCAGCGCAAACCCGGCATTGTACCCGCCGGCCGTGAAGTTCAGCTGGAAGGCGACGGGGGTCAGGGGCTGCGCCGACGCGGGCGTCGCCCACTGTATCCCGACGATCGCGCCGACGGCGAGGACGAGCGCACACACCGAGAGCACCGCAAGCTTGGTTCTCCGCGCGGGAGCCATGGGTCGACCTCCTTGTCGAGGGGTGAGACTACTCACGCGTCCGTTGCCACGGCATGGCGAAGTACGCCACGGCCTCGATGAAGTAGTTCAGGCCGATGCCGATCACGGTCAGGATCAGCAGGATCGCGAAGATCAACGGCGTGTCCAGGACGCCGGTCGCAACGAGGAGCTGGTACCCGAGCCCGGCGTTCGAGCCGACGAACTCCGCGACGATGGCGGCGGTTGCGGCGATCGTCGCCGTCGTCTTGAGGCCCGCGAAGATCACGTGGAGGGCGCTCGGAAACCGCACGTGCCAGAACGTCTGCCAGAACGACGCCCCCATGGACCGGGTGAGGTACAGGAGCCGCGTGTCGAGCGCCTGGAACCCCGCGATGCTCGCCAGCAGGAGCGGGAAGAAGGACAGCAGGACGGTCAGGAGCACCTTGGACTGGATCCCGAAGCCGAACCAGACCAGGAAGAGGGGGGCGACGGCGATCTTCGGGACCAGCTGGATGAAGACCAGGACGGGGTACGCGATGCGCCGGGCGACCAGCGACAGCGCGATGAGAAGCCCCAGGGGGATGCTCAGGACCACCGTGATGACGAACCCGATGACGATCTCGCGGAGCGTGATCACCGTGTTCTGCCACAACGCCTGCCGGGCCTGGATCAGCTTCGGGATGACCGCCTGCGGCGGGGGCACGAGATAGTCCGGCACCCGGAAGATCGCGACCAGGGCGCCCCAGAGGACGATGAGGACGACGAACGTCAGCACCGGGGCCGACGCCCATGCGAGGCGTCGGAGCCAGGAGTCGCCGCGGCCGGCGAGCTGGATTGTGGCATCGCTGTTCGCGAGCCCCTGAGCGTCGGTCTCCATCGCGACGGATCGACCGACATCCCGTCCCGCCGGACCGGTCGTCCGGCCGGTTCCGCCGTCCCCTGTCAACGGAGTCACTCGGCGGCGAACAGGTCTGCGGGCATCGGCTTGAGCCCCGGGCTCACTCGAACCGGGAATTCAACGTGGTCCAGCACGTCCTTCCGGACATCGAGGCCTGGGGCGATCTCGGTGAGCACCATGCCATCCCGCTCCCGGCGGAACACCGCACGCTCCGTCACGTAGACCGCCTCCTGGCCTTTCTTCACGGCCCCTTCGCCGTTGAACGTGATCAGCTCGACGTCTTTCACGAACCGTCGGATCGTGCCTTCCCGCTCGATCCGGATCCCGGCCGAGCTCACCGCCGTCCGAAGGCCCTTGGCCGTCAGCGTCCCACAGAAGACGATCTTGCGCGCCGCGTGGACGATGTTGATGAAGCCGCCCGAGCCCGGCATCATCCCGCTGAACCGCGCGACGTTGACGTTGCCCAGCCGGTCCACCTCGCCGAACGACAGGCACGCCACGTCGATGCCGCCTCCGTCGTACCAGTCGAAGACCTGGAGCGAGTCGAGGATCGCCGACGGTCCCACGGCCACGCCGCCCACCCCCGGGAGCCCCCCGATCGGCCCCTGCTCGATCGTGAAGGTGATCTGCTGGGCCACCCCCCGCTGCACGGCCACGTGCGGGACCACGTACATCGGGATGCCCGCCCCCAGGTTCACGACGTTGCCCGGAGCGAACTCCTGAATCGCCCGACGGGCGATGACGACCTTCTCGTCAAGTGGCAATCGCGACGGCTGGAGCGGCGCACGGACCTCCCCGCTCATCGCCGGGTCGTGCTCGTCCTCGAACTCCTCGGGCGCCACCACCACGTAGTCCACCATGGGCGCCGGGATGACCACCGCTCTCGGGTGGAGCGACCCGGCCGCCGCCGTGCGCGTCACCTCGGCGATCACCGTACCGCCCGAGTTCCGGGCGGCCATCGCCATGTAGAGCACACCCAGGGTGAAGGGGTCGCGCTCGAGCGCGATGTTCCCGTGCTCGTCCGCGGTCGTCCCCTTGACGATGGCCACGTCGATCGGCTGCCGCGGGTAGAAGAGCGCCTCTTCGCCCCCCAGGGTCACGAGCTCAGACAGCGGCATCCGGGTCGCCGCGTTCATGCGGCCGCCCTGACGCCTGGGGTCGACGAACGTGTCGATGCCGACCGGCGTCACGAGGCCAGGGTTGCCGGCGGCCGTCGCGCGGATCCACGCGAAGATCGTGCCCATGGGCAGGTTGTAGGCCTCGACGGCGTCCTGCGTGACGAGCCGGTTCAGCTCCTTGTCGGCGTCCCGGCTGAAGGACCCGGCTACCACCCGCCGCATCAGATCCGGTTTGGCCAGCCGGTTCACGCCGGTGCCCTGGCCGCCGCTCCCGGCGCGGGCCCGCTCCGCCATGATCGGGTAGATCACTTGCAGCCGCCGGGGTTGGCCCGCCTCCAGGAAACGCGCCTCGAGCGCCGTCAGGACGGACTCGGCCACCAGGCGATAGGTGTTCCCGGACAGGACGACGGTGGCCTGGTCGCGGACCCGCGCCGCGGCCTCGGCGGCGCTCACAAAGGCAGCCATGCCGACTCCTCTACGCCTGCGAGTCTCAAGGTTTGCGGTCACGGAACGCGCGAATCCGCGCCTCGCGATCCGGGAACGAATAGCAGAGGGCGATCAGCTCGCGCTCGTAGTCCACCCCGACCTCGGGGCTCGTCCGGTCCGCCATCCGGAGGGCGGCCTTGAGGAACACGAGCGCTTCCAGTCGGTTCCGCGCGATCAGGGCCGCGACCCGTGCGGTCTCGGCCTCCAGCGTGTCGTCCGGGACCAGGACATCGACGAGCCCGATCGCCTTCGCCCGGGTCGCGTCGATGCGCTCCCCCGTGTACAGGAGGTACGCCGCCATGCCGCGGCCGACGAGTCGTGGGAGGTACTGCGTCCCACCCGCGCCAGGAATCCAGCCGAGGGTCACCTCGGGCAGGCCGAACTCCGCGGTCTCCGACGCGATGCGCAGGTCGCACGCCAGCGCGAGCTCGAGGCCGCCGCCAAGGGCGTATCCGCGGACCATCGCGACGACGGGCTTGATGCAGCGCCGGAGCAGGTGCGGCGCTTCCATCTCGACCGTGTCCCGCTTCTCGACCGGCGTCCGGCCCGACGTCTCGTAGATGTCGCTGCCGGCGGAGAAGGCGCGGGTCCCGGCCCCACGCACGACGACGACACGCACTTCCGGATCGTGATTGATCTCCTCGACGTGACGCGCCAGACCGTGCCGCATGGCGTCGGTCACCGCGTTCAACTTCTCGGGCCGGTTCAGCGTCAGCGTGGCCACGCCGTCCTTCACGTCGTAGAGCAGCTCCATTGGTATCGGCTCCTGGCGACCAGGCGCGCTCGCGGGTCAGCCCGCGATCGAGGCGCCCCCATCGACGACGAGGTTCTGGCCCGTGATGAACTCCGACTCCGGCGAGGCCAGGAAGACCGCGCAGCCCGCCACGTCCTCCGGCGTGCCGAGGCGCCGATACGGTGTCCGCCGGCGCACCTCTTCGAGCTTGCCGGCCGCGGCCAGCTCGCGCGTGGCGTCGGTCAGGATGAACCCCGGACAGATCGCATTGACAGTGATCCCATGGGGTCCGGCTTCGACGGCCAGCTGGCGCGTCAGGCTCGAGACTCCGCCCTTCGCCGCGCAGTAGTCGGCCCGGCCGGGCGCGACCCCCTGGAGGGCCAGCCGCGAGGAGATGTTGATGATCCGGCCCCCTTGGCCCTGTCGGATCAGCTCACGCAGGGCGGCCTGGCAACCGAACCAGACTCCGGTCAAGTCCACGCTGATCACGCGCGCCCACTCCGCCTCCGTCTTGTCGACCGCCGGGGTCAGCACGGACTGGATGCCCGCGTTGTTGACCATGACGTGGAGTGCGCCGAACTCCGCGACGGCCCGCTTCACGAGCGCATCGACGTCCGATTGGCGGGTCACGTCCGTCGTCACGTACGCGGCTCGTCCGCCCGCGCTCCGGATCGCCTCGGCGGTCGGGGACTCCCCGCCGGCCGGTCGCTCCCGGACGTCGCCGATCGTCACGGCCGCGCCCTCCCGGCCAAGAGCGAGCGCGATCGCCCGGCCCAGGCCGGAGGTCCCGCCGGTCACGACGGCCACCCGACCGGCCAGCCGTCCCCTCGGCGATCCGTCGGACACCATCCCCGCCTTACAGGAGCCCGGCGTGACTCAACGCTCGCCGGATGGTGGCCCGCTCCTCGTCCGACGCGGAGGGAAGCGGCGCTCGCACGACCGCGTTCTTCAGGATCCCCTGGAACACCAGGGCCTCCTTCATCCGGACTCGGTAGTTCCGGAGGGGGGCCGCGTAGATCGCCTGGCAGAGCGGGTCGAGCCGATCCCGCAGGGTGGCCCCGGTCACCAGGTCGCCCCGCCGCACGGCCTCGAGCATCTTGATCTGGGGCGCCGTCGCGGTGGCCCCCATGCCGAGGAGCGCCCCGTCCGCTCCGAGCAGATACGACTCGTAGATGAACGTGTCGTTCCCGGTGAGGATCTTCAGCGGTCGGGGGAACGTCCGGTTCACCCGGACGATCTGAATGAAGCGGGTCGCGTCGAAGCTCGCCTCCTTCAGCCCGACCACGCCCTCGAGCGCGGCGAGCTGACGCAGCGTCTCGGCCGGGTACACGACGCCGCCGAACTGCGCCGGCCGGTGGAACAGGATCACCGGCAGCTCGCTCGCCCGGATGATGGCGCGGTGATACTCGACCACGGTTTCGGCGGGGAGCCCCTCGCCACCGAAGGCCCGGGGCGGAAACACCAGCAACCCCGCCGCCCCGGTCCGCCTCGCCGCCCGCGCCTGGGCCACCGCCTCCGCCGTGAACTCGCTGATGATCCCGGCCAGGACTGGCAGCCGGTCGGCGACCGCCGCCACGACCCGCTCGAGCACCTGGGCGCGCTCCTCGGGATAGAGAAGCTCACCTTCCCCCGCGCTGGAATTCACGACGAGCGCCTTCGGCCCGTCGTCGGCGATCCACCGCACGTACCGCTCCATCGCCTCGAGGTCGATCGCCCCGTCGTCCCGCAGCGGCAGCACCGGCGCGGCGATGTACCCCTCCACGTCGAGCGGGCGCACCGTTCCCATCGCGTCTTCTCACCCCTTCACGGCGCCGGCCGCGAGGCCCGTCGCCAGGTATCGCTGCACCGCCACTCCGAGGATCGCGGTCGGGAGCAGCACGAGCATGCCCGCCGCCGCGACCCGGTCCCAGTACACCGCGCGCTCCGTGATGAACCCGGAGATCATGACCGGGAGCGTGCGCGCGCCGCGGCCCGTCAGGATCACCGCGTAGATGAAGTCGTTCCACGAGTAGAGGAACGTGAGGACGGCGGTGGCCGCGATCCCCGGCGCCATGATGGGGATCACGACCCGCCACAGGGCTTCGAGCCGCCCGCAGCCGTCCACCTGGGCGGCCTCCTCCAGCTCCACCGGCACCCGCAGCACGAACCCCCGCAAGAGCCACACGGACAGCGGAAGGGTCAGGGAGATGTGGGTCACGATCAGGCCGAGCCGTGTATCGAGGAGGCCCAGCCGCGAGTAGATCACGAAGAGCGGGATGATCATCGCGATCGGCGGCATGACGTGCACGCAGAGGACCGCCAGCGACAAGGTCTCCCGCCCGTGGTACCGGAACCGCACGAAGCTGTACGCGGCCGGCAGCCCGATCGCGATGGCCCCGGCGCTGCTGCAGACGGCCACGACAAGGCTGTTCTGGAGATACCGGAAGAACGGGTGGAGCGTCAGCACCTCGCGGTAGCCGGACAGGGACGGCGCGAACAGCCAGGCCGGCGGGAGCTCGATCAGCAGCGTCTCCGGCAGGATCGAGAGCCGCGCCAGCCACAGGATCGGAAAGGCCACGTATCCGACAAGCAGGACGCTCCCGAGCATGATGGCGATGCGACGGAGGGTCGGCCGCGCCGCCCCGGACATCCTCAGTCTCCCCGCACGCCGCTCGAGGCGCGGTAGTAGACGACGGCGACCGTCGCCATGAACAGCACCATCCCGACCGACACGGTGGCCGAGTACCCGAGCTGCCCGTAGCTGAAGGCCAGCTTGTTGACCAGGATGCTCATGGTCTCCGTCGACTCGGCCGGTCCGCCGCCCGTCATGACGAAGACGATGTCGAACACCCGGAAGGTCGCCACGAATCGCCAGAAGATCGCCACGAAGACCACGGGCGCGAGCAGCGGGAGCGTGACGTGGAGGAAGCGAAGCGTGGCGCCGGCACCGTCGACCCGGGCTGCCTCGTAGTACTCCTCGGGAATCGATTGCAAGCCCGCGAGGAGCAGGAGTGTGACGAACGGCGTCTGGTTCCACACATCGGTCGCGATCACCGCGATCATCGCCCACGGCGTCGACGCCAGCCAGACCACCGGGTCGACGCCCACCCGGTCGAGCGCGTAGTTGACGATGCCGTAGGAGTAGTTGAACAAGATCCGAAACGTGATGCCGAGCACGACCGGCGTGAGCATGAGCGGGAGCAGCGCCACCGCTCGCAGGAAACGTCGCCCCGGCAGTCGCTGGTTCAGGAAGAGGGCGATCAGGAGGCCCAGGGCCAGCTCCAGCGCCACCGCCCCCACCACGAACACGCTCGTCTGGGTGAGCGCGTTCCACACGAGGGGATCTCGCATCGCGGCCAGGTAGTTGGCGGCCCCGGCGAACTTACCCCCCGTCGAGAACTCGAAGAGCTGCATCTGGCGGGTGCTGAGATAGAGGGAATACAGGACCGGGTACAGGAAAACGGTCACGAGGAAGAGCAGCGTCGGCGCGACGAGGAGATAGGGGTACAGCCGAGCCGGTCGGAACCGTCGGCTCGGCCGCGCGACGGTCGCCACGGGCGTCGGAACGGCCACGGGCTTCGGGCGCTGCACGCTCGTCACGGCCCCTCGCTCCGGCCAGGATCGCCGGCTCGGCTCACCCGCTGGCCTCGCGGGCAGCTACATGTTGATGGACATGCCCCCGTTCACGTTCAGGGTCACGCCGGTGATCTCGCGCGCGTCATCCGACGCCAGGAAGGCGATCGTCGCCGCGATGTCCTCGGGCTGCTGAAGCCGCTTGAACGGCGCCCCCTGGATCTGCTGTTCGATGCGCTGCTCCTTGCTGATCCCGAAGTGCTTCATGTAGCCGCGCCCGATGTCCTCGGCCATGAGCGTCGGGACGAAGCCGGGGCAGACCGCGTTCACATTGATGTTGTAGGGCGCGAGCGCGATCGCGGCCGACTGCGTCAGGCTGATGACGCCCATCTTCGCGGCGCCATAGGCCATGCAGTTCGGTACGGGTACGCGGGCCGCCGTGGACGACAGGCTCACGATCTTGCCGGCGCGCTGCTTCATCATCACGCGCGCGGCGGCTTGGATTCCGAAGAACACGGACTTCAGGTTGAGCGCCAGGATCCGGTCGTAGTCCGCCTCGGTGACCTCGAGGAGCGGGGCGATGTGCTGGACACCCACGTTGTTGACGAGGGTGTCGAGCTGACCGAAGTCCGTCACCGCCCGGTCGACCATCGTCCCGACCTGCGAGGGCTGGGTCACGTCGACGACGGCCTCTGTCACCCGGCGGCCCGTCTTGTGGCGGACGAGCGTCGCCGTCTCCGCCATGAGGGCCGGGTTGATGTCCGCCAGCGCGAGGTCACTGCCCTCTTCCGCCAGACGAAGGGCGGTGGCCCGCCCGATGCCCCCGCCGGCTCCCGTGATCAGCGAAACCCTGCCTTCGAGACGCATGACCTCGCTCCTTCTGTCGTGGGGGATCGGGACCGGCCGGCGCTCCGGGTGGCACGGAGAGCCGGCCGACCCCGCGGTCGATCGGCCTACTTCAGGTATCCGCCTTCCTTCAGGATGCGCATCCACTCGGTCGCGCAGTCGTTCATCGCCGCCTCGGGGCTCTTCTTCAAGTTGGCGGCCAGGTTGACCTCCCGAGCCCAGACCTGGCGAAGCTGCTCGGTGTGCGGGATCCGCGGGAAGAGCTGGGCGAACGTCATCGTCTCCGCCATCAGCGGGAAATCCTTCCGGACCTTCAGCACCTCGGGATCCGAGTAGACGGCCTTGTTGACCGGGTCGCCGCCGTTCACCGCCCAGACGGTCGCGCCGTCCTTCGAGGCCAGGTAGGTCAGAAACGTCTTGGCGGCGTCCTTGCGCGTCGAGCTCGCGGGCACGATCCAGCTCTCGGCGCTCATGAAGGCGCCGCGCTTGACGGTGTTGCCCTCGCGCCGGCCGGGCACCACGGTCGCGGCGATGTCCTTGCAGATCTTCGGGCTCTTCTCGCAGGACGTGAGGAGATCAAAGGCGGCCGACCACTGCACCGCCATCGCCGCGCGCTCTCCCTGCAGGTATTGGTTCTTCTCGAGATAGCCGATCGCGTCGGAATCAGGCGGCGCCAGCTTCTCGTTCCGGAGGATGTCGACGAAGTACTTGAGCGCGGCGATGCCCTGCGGGCTGTTCATCACCGGACGGTTGTTCGCGTCCAGCCACGCGCCGCCGAATCCCAGGAAGAACGTGGCGAACTCGATGCCGCCGCTCACCCCGGGCACGCCCGTGCGGAGGACCGTCCCGTACCGCTCGACCTTCCCCGAGGCGTCGACCTTCTGCAGCTTCCGGAGCGCGGCGAGGTAGTCGTCCCAGGTCTGGGGCACCTCCACGCCCGCGGCCTTGAGGAGGCTGGGCCGGTACCAGAGGTAGACCGGGTGGTACTCCGTCGGCAGGCCCCACAGCTTTCCCTCGAACGTGCTGGTTTCGAGCCCCCGGAGCTCCGCGAGCTGCTCCTTCGTGAACATCGAGTCGACCGGGACCATGGCCCCCGCCTTCGCGAACTCCGGCACCCACTCGCCCGGGAGCCAGACGACATCCCAGGCCGGCGCCTTCGACAGGAGCGTCGTGCTCACCTTCGACCGGTAGGCGTCGCGCGCGATCTCGTCGATCTCGACCTTGAGGCCCGTCTTCTGGGCGATGATGGGGGCCGCGCGCTTCAAGTTCTCCGCCTCGGGGCTGGTCCAGACCGCGATGACGACCTCGGCCGCCGCCGCCGGCGACGACCCGGCCGGCAGCAGAGCGATGGCCACCGCCGCGAGGAACAGGACGCTCAGGACCAAATGCGACATGCGACGCTGCATACTCGCTCCTTTCGGCAGGATCGGGCCGGTCGTCCGGCCTGACGATCCCGTATCAGGGCACGCGGTGGGTTCGCCTCCGAACGCCGTGGTCTACACGGACTCGAGCGCCTTGTATCAGCGAGCCGGTCTCCGCCGTCACGGCCGCCTTCCCTTCGAACCGCTGCACGGGGCGCAGGGTTTCCGCGTGCAGACTCAGTCGCTTCGGGTCGACTCGGCCCATCGCTCCTCGCAGGTCTCGATTCGGGATCCGGGCAGCTGGTGTCCGGCCACCAGATGCCATCTGATATCTCAGACCACGTAACGTTGTCAATCCCCGGCAGCCCGATCCGGACATCTGTCCGCGAATGCCGGACAATGCCCGACTCCGCTTTGACAGATCGCTCGTCGCTGTGATATCAGACTCCGCAATGCGTTCCAGCAAGATAGGCGCGGCGCCAGGACCCGCCCCTTCCTCACCCCTCCCCGCCCGGCCGCAGAGCCTGAACGAGCTCGTCTACGGCGAGCTCCGGCGCCAGATCCTCTGGGGCGAGATCGCCGCCGGCACCACCCTCTCCGTCCGGCGGCTGTCCGAGCAGTTTCGGGTAAGTCCCATGCCGGTCCGCGACGCCATCCGGCGACTCGAACACGAGGATCTCGTGGAGGTGACGCCTCGAAGCGCCACACGCGTCAGCCTGGTGTCACCCGACGCCGTCCGTGAGATCGCCGAGGTGCGCAGTCGTCTGGAGGCCCTGGCCGCCCGCTTGGCCGTGCCGAACCTGACGAGCGCCGACGTCAAGCGACTGCGCGAGCTCCTCCGAGCAATGCAGGGAGCGGCGGCCCGGAACGATCCCGAGGCCTGGCATCAGGGGAACGCCGAGTTTCACCGGGTGGTCATCCACCGCTCGGGCAGCCGCCTTCTGACCCGCATGACCGATGGGCTCTGGGACCGAAGCATTCGGCACTTCAGCGCCCGCGTGCTGAGCCAGGCGCACTTCCGGCGACTCCGCCACAAGGAGCACCAGCGCATCGTGCAAGCGATCGTCAATCGCGACCCGGACGAGGTGGAGCAGGTCTGGCGCGACCACGTATACCAGTCCGGACTGGAAACCGTCGACTACCTGCGCTCGCTCGCCATGAGCGCGGCTCCTCAGGCCGCGCGGCGCGGGACCGCTAGCGCCGCGCGGACCGCAGTGCTCGCCAGACGGTCGCCCCTGCGCAGCCCGGCCCAGAGCCGGCTTGCCGTCACCCCGCTCAGGCCCGGTCACTGACCCGCCTGCATCGTCTCCAGTCCTCAGGACGAGAGGAGCATCGCCCGTGCGCGTGAAAGAGCTCGAGGCCCGGCTTTTCCGGATCCCGCCGCCGATCCGCATCCAGGACTCCATCCAGCGGGTGGCGCACTGGGAGTGGATCGTCACCACGCTCACGACGGACGCGGGCCTGACCGGGACCGGATTCGCCTACACGGGCGGCCTCGGCGGCAGCGCGATCCGCGAGCTGGTGAACACGTACCTGGCGCCTCTCGTCCACGGCCAGGACCCGCGGGACGTCGAGCGGATCTGGAACCGCTGCTGGTGGGAGCTTCATTCCCTCGGCTCCGGCGGCCTCACACGCCTCGCGCTGGCGACGGTCGACATCGCGCTGTGGGACGTCCTGGCCCAGCGCGCCGGCCTGCCGCTCTACCGCCTGCTGGGCGGGGCGCGCGACCGCATCCGCGCCTACGGCAGCGGCATCAACGCGCACCTCGACGGGGAGCCCCTCCTCGACCAGATGCGGGGCTTCCTCGACCGGGGCTATCGGGCCGTCAAGATGAAGGTCGGGCGGGACAACCCGGAGGAGGACGTCGAGCGCGTGGGCGTCGTCCGGCGGCTCGTCGGCCCCGAGGTCCTCCTCATGCTCGACGCCAACCAGAAATGGACCGCGGGCGAGGCGATCCGTCGGGCGCGGATGCTCGCGCCGTTCAGCCCGTTCTGGTTAGAGGAGCCGGTGCTGGCTGACGATCGCGTGGCGCACTGCCGGGTCCGGGAGGGCGCGGGCATCCCTCTGGCCGCCGGCGAGACCATGTACACCCGCTACGAGTTCGCCGACTTCCTCCGGGCCGGCGCCCTCGACGTGGTCCAGGCCGACGTCGTGCGGGTGGGCGGCTTCACCGAGTGGCTCAAGATCGCCAAGCTCGCCGAGAGCTTCAACCTGCCGGTCGCGCCCCACTTCGTCATGGAGCTATCGATCCACGCGCTGTGCGCCGTCCCGAACGGGCTCATTCTGGAGGACCTTCAGGGGGGATCGCTCACCGACCTCGGGTTCCTCGCGGAGCCCATCCGGGTCGAGCGCGGCGAGCTGGCGCCGCCGGCCCGGCCGGGCCACGGCATCGTGCTCGACGAATCGGCGCTCCGCCGCTACGAGATCACCGGCAAGCCGACCGACGTGGCGCCGACGCGGAGCTGAGCGCCGCGCCACCGTCCTCAAAGCAGGTCCGACGGCGGGCCCTCGGCCGGTCGCACAGGATCCGGAGCTGGCTGAGTCACGCGCCTCCTTTCGGCGGTGGCCAGCGCGATCGACGGCACCGCCTGGGCGGCAGGCGCCCCGGAGGCCGGGAGCCATCGAGGAGGCTGCGGCATGGCTGGGTCCAACGGTGGCGGGGAATCATGACCTACGCCTGCGCGTTCTGCGGCGCGGAGAACGAAGTGCTCGTCGACGCGAGCGGTGGCCGTCATCAGACCTTCACCGAGGACTGCGCGGTCTGCTGTCGCCCCAACCTCATCACGCTGGTGGTCGACCGGGACGGCGACGTGGAGCTCCGGGTCTCCCAGGAGTACGAGGCGTGACCTCGATCGTCGTGAGCGAGACCGTTCGGGTCCCCGCGCACGCGATCACCGTTCGCGCCAGCCGCGCCTCCGGCCCCGGCGGCCAGAACGTGAACAAGGTTGCGACGAGGGTCGATCTTCGAGTCGAGCTGGCCCAGATCGAGGGGCTGGACGAGGGGGCCCGGCGCCGTCTGGATCACCTCGTCGCCCGCCGCCTCGACGCCGACGGCCGCCTCGTGGTCACCAGCCAACTCACGCGCACCCAGTCTCTGAACCTCGAGGACGCCCGTGCCAAGGTGCGCGAGCTGATCGCCGCCGCCCTCGCCCGGCCGACGCCGCGCCGCGCCACCCGACCGACCCGAACGTCTCGCGAGCGCCGGATTGCGGGCAAGAAGCAGCGCAGCGCGATGAAGCGCCTGCGCGCCCGACCCGGCGACTGGTCGTGAATCGCCTCACGAGGCCGGCGCGGCAAGGCGTTCTCCCGGGCGAGGTGTAACAGCACGCGGGGATCGATCCAAGAGGTCAGCGCATGGCGATCTTCGCCCCGCGCGTCCGCACCTTCTCGCGGGTCACGCGGCGGGCGCGTCGCTCGGCCCTGGCGCCACCGCGACCCGGTTCCGCCCCGCGCGCTTCGCGGCGTACATGGCGTCGTCGGCGCGCCGGAAGAGGCCCTCCGCGTCGGCGGCGTGCGCCGGGAAGCACGCGAGCCCGACGCTGGCGGTGACGCGCGAGAGGTCGACGGGCTCGCCCTCCAGCTCCTGGCAGGCCTCGATGCCCTTCCGGATCGCCTCGGCCATCCCGTGCGCCTCGTCGGCGCCGGTATCGGGGAGCACCACGACGAACTCGTCGCCGCCGAAGCGCGCCGCGATGTCGCCCGGCCGCATCAGGCGGCCGATCAGGCGACCGACCTGCGCGATGGCGCGCGAGCCCGCGAGGTGGCCGTAGCGGTCGACGACCGCCTTGAAGTGGTCGAGGTCGAGGACGACGAGCGACACCGGCCCGCCTCGCGCCATCGCGTCGGCCAGACTCTTGTGGAAGTGCCGCGTGTTCCCGAGGCCGGTGAGGTCGTCGGTGATCGAGGCGAGGTACGCCTGGCGGTAGAGCGAGGCGTTCTCGATGGCGATCGCGGCGTGGTCGGCGAGGGCCTGGGCGAGGTCGAGCTCGGCCTCCGTGAACGTCGAGCCGTCGACCTTGTTGAGCACCTGGATCACGCCGCGGAGCGTGTCCTTGCTGACCAGCGGGACGCAGATCATCGTGCGGGGGACCAGGCCGGTCTGCTCCCCCACGCCGGCGTAGTGCCGGGGGTCCCCGGCCACGTCGTCGAGCCGCACGGCCTGGCGGTGCCGCGCGACCCAGCCGGCGATGCCGCGGTCGATCGGCAGCCGGAGGCCGTCGATCACGCCCGGCTGGATGGTGCGCGACGCGCGGAACACGAGCTCGCGGCCCGCCCGGTCGAGGAGCAGGAGCGCCGCCGCCTCGCTGGGCACCGTCGTCACGACGCGGGCCAGGAGCTGGCGCATGGCGCTCTCGTCGAGGGACAGCGCGTCGGGCTCGCACGCGTCACCCACCTCGCGCGCGATGAGCTCGAGGCGGGTCTGGTCGCCGCCATCGAAGGACCCGCCCCCGTAACGGTTGGCGACCTCGATCACGCCGACCACCTGGTCGCCGCGCCGCACCGGCACCGCGAGGAGATTCCGCGTCGTGAACTGCGCGACGCGGTCGATCTCCGGGTAGAAGCGCGGGTCGTGCTGGACGTCGTTGGCGACGACCGTCTCGCCGCTGCGCGCCACCCAGCTGGCGAGGCTCGTCGACGGCGGCAAGTGGACGCCGACCAGCGCGTTCTCACGCAGCGTCTCGGTCGCGGCGAAGACCAGCTCCTGGCGGTCGGCATCGTACAGCATGAGCGACAGCGCCTCGGCCTGGGTCAAGCGCTTCAGGCGATCGAGCACGATGCGCAGGATCTCCGGCAGCTCGAGGGTCGACGTGAGCGTCCGGATGAGCTCGTTGACCGTTCGCAGCTCCCGGAGCTGCTGTTCGACCGGGCGCTCCCGCGCGGAACGGTCCTGCTCGGCTGACGACATGCGCGACTCCGATGCTCCCCGGGCGGGCGGCTTCGATCGGGCGACCGGCGCGCCCGCTCCGTCTCCTTGATCGTGGTGGCAGGGGCCGGTGGTGTCAAGGTTGCGGAGGGCCGGCCGGCTTTGGCCCGCGCGCCGGGCCGGGGATCAGATCGCGCCGATGGCCTTGAGCCGGGCGACGTCGAGGCCGAGCCGATCGCCCCAGATCGCATCGTTGTCGCTGCCGACCAGGGGGGCCGGCGTGGCGTAGCCGACCTCGGTCTCGCCGAGCTTCAGGGGAAAGCCGGGCGCCACCACCTCGGGCCGAGGGCCCAGGGTCGGGTGGCGGATCGGCTCCAGCATGCCGCGCGCGGCGAGCTGAGGCGACGCCTTCAGATCGTCGATGTCACGGACCGGGCCACAGGCCACCTCCTCGGCGCGCAGATGCGCGAGCGCCTGCGCCGTCGGCTGGCCTCGCGTCCATGCCGTGACCACGGCGTCGACCCGGTCGTTGTTCGCGAGCCGCCAGGCCCGGCTCATGAAGCTCGCATCGCCCTTCAAGTCCGCCCGATCGATGGCGCCGAGCAGGCGTGCCCACTCGGCGTCGCTGGCGGTGCCGATGACGATCCACCCGTCGGCCGTGGGATAGACGTTGAACGGAGACGTGCGAGGCATGCGGTTGGCCTGGCGCACGGGCATCCCCAGGGCCTGCCACACGTCCGGCGACTCGTCCAGGACGAGCGCGAGCAGGCAGTCGACCATGCTGACGTCGACATGCTGTCCTTCTCCGGTGCGAGCCCGGTGGAGCAGCGCCGCCAGGATTCCCGCGAAGGCGAAGGTTCCGGCGATCGTGTCGGCGAGCGGGGCGCCGGCCCGCATCGGGGGCCCCGCCGGATCGCCCGTCATCGTCATCAGCCCGGAGGCCGCCTGCGCCATCGTGTCGAAGGCCTTCACGCCCGCGTCCGGCCCCGTCTGGCCGTAGCCGCTGATCGAGCAGTAGACGATGTCGGGCTTGACCGCCCGGCAGGCGGCGTAGTCGACGCCGAGCCGGGCCGCGGTGCCGACGCTCCAGTTCTCGACCACCACGTCGGCCTGCCGCACCAGCGCGAGGAACAGCGCCGGCCCCTCGGGGTGCTTGAGGTTGAGCGTGATCGCCCGCTTCCCTCGCGCCCGCTTCAGGTACGGCACGCCGAGATCCTCCGGGGTCCGCCGGCCGAGCGACACGCCCTCCGGGCCCAGGTACGGCGCGCTGTCGGCGGTCACGTCGCCGGTCGCCGGGTTGTCGACGTGGATCACCTCGGCGCCGAGGCCGGCCAGGAACAAGGTCGCCTGCGGCCCGGACAGGTACTGGGTGAGGTCGAGCACGCGGAACCCGGCGAGGATGCCCGGCATGCCGCGCCTCAGCGCCGGCTCAGCGGCCGAGCCAGATCCGGACCGCCTGCGCCGCGGCGTCCGCCGCGCGCGTCTCGATCTCGGCCTCGGTCAGCGTGCTGAGGGGATGCTGGATCACCGCCGGTACCAAGGCGTCCATCCCCAGCGCCGCGCGCTGCACCTCGGCCTCGTGCAGGAACTCGGTCGTCACCACCACCGCGGTCGGGCGATTCAGGGCCTCCAGCCGGACGCCGTCGTGCATACAGCACGATGTGCAGGACCCTCAGTCGCCGATCGCGGTCAGGACGATGTCGTTGTCCCGCGCGATGACGTCGAGGAGCTCCGGCGCCGCCACCCGCGAGAAGCTGTCCTTGCGGTAGTAGGTCACCGCGCCCAGGCGATGCTCGGCGCCCAGCCGCTCGGTCGCCCGTCGCAGGAGCTTGCCCGCGTTCCACTTGGTGTTGTCGAGCACGGCGAGGCGCAGGCCGGCCAGCCCCTCGACACGGGGTGCGATCGGCTGCGGGGCCGCCGTCACCACGCCGCGCGGATCGTAGACCGGCAGGCCGTCATCCGGAACGCCCTGGACCATGGTTGTGCCTCCTCGGGCTCAGAGGTAGCAGGCGCCGTCGACGCAGAGCGGCCCCTTGACCGGCGCCGCCCCGTCGATCCCTCGCAGCACGGGATTGCTCATGTGACCCCAGCCGGGAATGAAGGCGGAGAAGCGCCCGGCCTCGCCGCCCGCGACGAACAGGTGGATGTGATCGGGGCTCGGCACGACCGGGATCCGCGAGTCGAGCTCGCGTTTGTACCAGACCGGGAGGTTCCGGTTGTACACCTTCCCGTAGCGGTGCTCGAACGCGAGGTCGCCGAACCGGTTGCCGGCGTTCGTCCAGAGATAGCTGCGGACGTCCGCCCGCCGCCAGCCGTGCGCGGCGATCGTCCGCGCGTGCTCGAGACCGAGGACGACCGCGCAGTGGCCGGACGACACCGCGTTGTTGTGGGCGATGGTGGACATCGCAGAGACGATCGAGTCGAGAATGCCCTGGGGGTCGTTGGCGACGTGGTTGGTCACGCTGTGCGGCGGCTCGGCGGCGAGCACGAAGACGGTCGAGTCGCGCTCGTCGAAGCCCTTGTCGACGTGGTAGGGGGCGAGCGGGCTCTGCGCCTCGTTCTCGGCGATGCAGTACGTGTACTTGCCGGGATGGCCGAGCGTCGCCTTGTCGAGATCGCCCGGCCAGCCGCCGCCGACGTTGAGGAGGATCAGCCGGATCGCCCGGCCGATCGTGGCGTTGGCCCGGTTGCCGGAGCCGAAGCAGTTGCCGCCGGCGTTCATGCCGATCTCGCGCGCGATCGGCCCGTTGACCACCAGGAGCGGGGCCGCCATGTGCGTCGTCGCCTGGACCCCGTTCAGGTTGAACGCCGGCGCGGTGAGGGCCAGCATCGCCGCGCGCACGACCGGCGCGTACGCCGGCTGGCAGCCGGCCATCACCAGGTTGATCGCCAGGACCCGCCGCGTCAGATTGCCCCAGCGCGGCGGCACCCGGCACTCGACCAGGTCCGGCTCGCCCCCCAGCGCCCGGAGCATAGCGACGATCTTCTCCGGCGTGGGCGGCACGACCGGCAAGCCGTCCGAAAAGCCCTGCTCGTAGTACCACTCGACGAGGTCGACGGAACGGTCGACGAGGGTGTCCATGTGGAGCATGGTCACCGGAGCGGACCCTTCGTACAAGGCCCACTACACAGCGGCGGGGCGGGAGCGAGTCACGGGCCGCTTGGACGGGACCCTGCCTCCCGGCGCCGGCGGGCGTCTGCTAGACTGGCGGCACACCGGAAGGAGGTATGGACATGGCCGATGGAGCTCCGAAGCACGCGTGGATGAACGGCCGGATCATCCCCTGGGACCAGTGCGTGGTGCACGGGCGGAGTGCCGGCGGTTTCATGGGCAGCAACGTCTTCGAAGGGGTGCGCGCCTACTGGAACGCGCCGCAGGAGGAGCTCTTCGTCTTCAAGCACGCGGAGCACCTCGAGCGGCTGGCCCGCTCGATGAAGACGGTGCGCCTGGAGGTGCCCTACACGCTGCCGGAGATCGGCCAAGCCTCGCTGGACCTCCTCCGAGCGAACGGGTTCCGCCAGGACGCCCACTTCGTTCCGGTGGCCTTCTTCGGGATGGGGGCGCACAACTTCAACACGCTCGGCCCCACCGTGGACAACGGGGTCTACATCACGGCGGTGCCGTGGGCGCAGCCGGCGGCCCTGTGGAACGGCGTGGCTGCCTGCGTCGCCTCGTGGCGCCGGATCAGCGACGACAGCGTCCCCCCGCGGCTCAAGGCCGGCGCCAACTACCAGAACAGCCGCCTGGCGCAGACCGAGGCCCGGGTGAACGGCTACGACACGGCGATCATCCTGAACAACCGCGGCACGGTGGCCGAGGGTCCGGGCGCCTGCCTGATGATGGTGCGCGACGGGAAGCTGGTCACGCCGCCCGTCACCGCCGGGATCCTGGAGAGCATCACGCGCGCCACCCTGATGGACCTGGCCGCGCGCGAGCTCGCCGTGGACGTGGTGGAGCGGGAGATCGACCGCACCGAGCTGTACGTGGCGGACGAGGTGTTCATGTGCGGGAGCGGCCTCGAGGTGCTGCCGATCACCTCGGTGGACCGCATCACGATCGGCCAGGGAGCGCGCGGGCCGCTGACGAAGCGGATCCAGGACGTCTACTTCGGCGCCGCCCGCGGGGACCTTCCGGCCTATCGCCACTGGCTCACGCCCGTGTACAGCGCGGCGCGCGAGCCGGCCGGAGCCCGCTAGCGAATCCTGGTCCTCCCCGCCCGAGTCTCTGCGTATGGAGGGCGGTGGCGCGAGTGTCCACGCTCTCCGCAGCGCAGCCCCAGGTAGCGTCCCGGCGTGACGCCGAAGGCCGCTCGAACATACGCGTGAATGCGCCTGATCGGCGAACCCTGACGCGAGCGCTGGCTCCGCCAACGGCGTCCCCCGGCCCGCCCAGATGACGCGCGATCAGGCTCTCGCCTTCATCGCTTTCTCGGTCGCGGCAGCCGGCACCCCCGGGCCCAGCAACGTGCTCCTGACCGCCACGGGCGCGCAGGTCGGTGTGCTGCGCGGCCTCCCCTGCTTGCTGGGGGTGGCCCTCGGCATGGCGGTGATGATGTTCCTCGTGGCCTTCGGGCTCGGCAGCGTGATCCTCGACAATCCCGTGATCATCCGGGGGCTCAGGTGGTGTGGCGCCGTCGTCCTGTGCTGGCTCGCGTGGAGGATCGCGACCGCCCGTCCGGTCGACTCCGGACCGGATGTCAGCCCGGTCGGCTTCCTGGGCGCGGCATCCTTCCAGTGGGTCAACCCGAAGTCGTGGCTCGTCTGCGCCAGCGCCGCCGCGACCTTTCTCGACGAGGGGGCTGGAAGCGCGCTGGGGCAGTCTGTCGCCTTCGGGCTCCTCTTCCTCCTGGCGTGTCTCCCCAGCTGTTTCCCCTGGCTCGCCTTCGGTGCGGTCCTTCATCGCGTGCTCAAGACCGAGCGCGCATTCCGGATCTTCAACGTCGCGATGGGCGCGCTGCTCGCTGCCTCCGTGATCCTCTTCGTCTGGTAGCGTGCGGGCAAGGTCCGCGCGGCGACCGTGTCCTGCGAAGCGCCCCTAGCCCGTCCGCGGGGAGGCGGCTCCCACGTGCACGTGCGCCCCCGTCGACGCGCCCGCCACCGGCCCCCGGAAGGCGAGGAACGGAATGCCCTGCGCGCGGAGGTGGTGGAGCAGGGCGCGGCCCTCGGCGGTGTCCGGGTGCACCGCGACGTCCACGGCGTTCCGGTGATCGAAGCCCAACCGGTCGTGCAGCGGCGTCTGCCCCAGCGCGCTCACCGGAAGCGGCCGCCCGAACCGCGCGGCGAAGAAGTGCTCCAGCCGCTCGACCTGCGCGAGCGTCCAGGCACTCGCGCCGCGGTACTCGACCACCTCCGGCGTCGACCGCTCTTCGCCCGGGGGCACCGGGGGGAGCGCCGCCAGCCTCCCGAGCGCCTGCGCCTCCACCACGATCCGCTGCGAGTCCTCCATCTGCCTCCGCGTCCCCTCGAGCCGCGCTCGGGCCTGGGTCACGGCCAGCTCGGCGCTCTCCATCTCGCCACGCGCGACGAGTCCCTGCGCATGGAGAGCGCGGTACCGCACGGCGGTGGCCGTCGCGCGAGCGACCGCCTCCTCCTCGAGCGCGAGCAGCCTGGCGAGCGTGTCCTGGTACTCCCGCGTCCTCAGCTCGAGCTCGGCGAGCGCGTCGGCAGGACCGTCGGCGCCCGCGCGACCGGCCGTCCCGACCAGGAGCCCGGCCAGCACTCCCGGCGCGAGCCTCAGGAGCCGTCGACGCGCGATCACCTCGGGCCCGGAGGGGCGCACGGCGCCACGCACCGAGCGCCCCGCGCGTCGATCACCACGACGTCGACGGGTCCGCCGACGTGGCGGTCACGATCCTGGTTGAGGCGAGCATCCTCGCGAATGCCTGCCTCGATCACCTCGCGGACGTGCTCCGCGACCTTCGCGGGCCCCTGGACGGACGCGCCGAACAGGGCCGCGGCGCCGGCCAGGGGCCCTCTCCGGTAGAAGGCGTCGAGCGCGTCGGGCCACGCCGCCACGCCGCGCGGCGGCGAGGCGCGCCCGGCTTTCCAGGCGTCGTCGAGCTGGACCCAGCCGAGGGTGGCGCGGCCGGCCGCCACGTACGCGACGAGGAGGGTCACTCGGGCCGCCTTCAGGCGCACCTTCGCCTCGGCGTCCGCCGGGTTCGCCGCCAGCGCGCGCTTCGCCGGGTCCCGGATCTCTCGGAGGCTCCGCTGGAGGGGTTGGCGCAGGCGCTCGAGGATCGTCTCGAAGGTCAGGCTCGAGGCGTCCAGCGGAGTGATGAGCTCGTGGACGTAGGCCACGGTGTCCTGCGCCGGACCAAGGGTCGCGAGACCCGCCACGGCGACGGCCAGGGGCAGCGACCCGTGCAGCGCGATCTTCGTTCGGCGGTCCTGCCGCTCCCAGGGCGTGGCCCCGGGCTTCGGCAGCACCTTGGTCCACAGTCGATCCGCGCCGACCACCACGAACTGGGCCCGCGGGACGCCCAGGACGATCGTGCCCGATCGAAGCTCGGCGGCGCCGCCGGCGAGTGACGGGCTCGCCAGAAGGAGGAGCGCGAGCGTGAGCGCGTTCAACGACCGGATCACGCCGCCCATGCCGTCCTGCTGGTGCAAGAGCGTTGCCCCTTGGGATATCGGCGGCTGGTGCCGCCCGCGGCTCGCCCGACTACCGTGGTTGCTGAGACCGGGCGACAGCATGTCGCCCGAATGACGCGCTGTCCCGTCCGTGGCGTCCCTGCGCCGTCGACCGGCCGGCGCTGGGTGGCGCCGCCGAACGCACCGCGATCCCGAACGACCCGCTGCCGGTTTCCGATATGCTCGGGGCATGGCGCCAGCACGGGCCGAGCGCGTCGTCCTCCAGGTCGCCGGCCGCGACGTCACGATCACCAACCCCGGGAAAGTCTACTTTCCCGGGGCCGGGATCACCAAGCTCGAGGTCGTCCGCTACTACCTCGCCGTGGCCGAGGGCGCGCTGCGCCACGCGGGCGGCCGCCCGAACGTGCTGGTGCGCTACGCCGACGGCATCGACGGCGAGCACTTCTACCAGAAGCGGGCGCCCCGGGTCCGCCCCGCCTGGGTCGACGTGGTCGCGCTCCGCTTCCCCTCGGGCCGCGCCGCCGAGGAGGTCGTGCCGCGCGACGCCGCGACGCTGGCCTGGATGGCGAACCTCGGATGCCTCGAGCTCCATCCCCATCCCGTGCGGGCGGAGGACCTCGAGCGTCCCGACGAGCTCAGGATCGACCTCGATCCGGTGCCCGGCGTCGAGTGGCCCCAACTCGTGTCCGTCGCGCGGGTCGTCCACGCCGCCCTGTCCGACCACGGCCTGGTGGGCTGGCCGAAGACCTCGGGCTCTCGAGGCATCCACGTCAACGTGCGGATCCACCGGCGATGGTCCTTCGTCGAGGTCAGGCGCGCGGCGCTCGCCCTGGCCCGCCTGGTCGAGCGGCGCGCGCCGGCGCTCGCGACCAGCAAGTGGTGGAAGGAAGAACGCCACGGCGTCTTCCTCGACTACAACCAGAATGCCAAGGACCGCACCGTCGCCAGCGCGTACTCGGTCCGCCCCCGGCCCGACGCCCGGGTCTCGGCGCCGCTGACGTGGGAGGAGCTCGACCGCTGCCAGCCGGAGGAGTTCACGCTCGGCACGATGCCGGCCCGCTTCGCGTCGATCGGCGACCGGCACGCGGCGATCGACGACCACCCCGGGTCGCTGGAGTCGCTGCTGGCGCTCTCCGCCGAGCAGGAGGCGGAAGGCCTCGGCGATGCGCCGTGGCCGCCCCACTACGCCAAGCAGGCGGGCGAGCCGCTCCGGGTGGCGCCGTCACGCAAGAAGGACGGGCCGGCCCCCGGCGGCCGCCGGGTCCCGACGAGGCCGCTCGTCGAGATCGGCCGGGCGCACACGAAGGCGGAGGCCCTCGCCGGGCTCGAGCGCTGGAAGGCACGCCACCCCGCCGTCGTGCCGCATCTCCAGCCCGCCGACGTGCTCGTCGATTCGATGCGCGGGCGCTCCACGACCTGGACCCGCGTCCGCGTGAACCTCGAGCACGTGCCCGAGGCGCTGCGTCCGGCGCAGGAGCCGCTCGATCCCGACGACATGCCGCGGTGGTCGTCCTCGATGCGCCGATCCGGGGCAGAGACCTGACGGCGCGGGGCCGGGGTCGTCGGGCGACTATCCCCCAGCTCTTCCGAAGATCCCGGCCAGCTCCGCGGGCGGCGTGACCTCGAGCTGGTCGTAGCGGCACTCGGCGGGCGGCTTGTCCGGCCGCCATCGCGCGAAGGTCGCCGCGTGCCGGAACCGGTCGCCCTGCAGGTGATCGTAGGTGACCTCGCAGGCGCGCTCGACGCGAAGCGGCTCCCACGAGAGATCCTTTCCCTGGCTCCAGCGGCTCTGGCCGCCCGGCATCCGGGGCGAGCCCTCGAGCGCCTCGGCCCACTCGCGCCACGGGTGCCCATCGAGCGCGCGGGTCCGCAAGGGCTCGAGCTCCTTCGCGAGCTGCCGCCGCATCAGCGTCGTGAAGGACGACGTCACCCCGACGTGGTGGAGGGTGCCCTCGTCGTCGTAGAGGCCGAGCAGCAGCGACCCGACCAGCTCGCCGGGGCCGGTCTTGTGCCACCGGAACCCCGCGACCACGCAGTCAGCCGTGCGTGTGTGCTTGATCTTCAGCATGACGCGCTTCCCGGGCTGGTACGTCGTGCCTTCGTGCTTGGCGATGACCCCGTCGAGACCCGCCCCCTCGAATCGGTGGAACCACTCCTGGGCCACGGCCCGGTCTCGGGTGCACGGAGTGAGATGGACGCGGCCGGCGGCGCGCGCGAGCGCCTCCTCCAGCCGCGCGCGGCGCTCGGCCTGCGGCCGGGATCGGAGATCCTCGTCTCCCTCCGCCAGGAGGTCGAAGGCGACGAAAGACGCCGGCGTCTCGGCCGCCAGCTTGGCGACGCGCGAGGCCGCCGGGTGCAGGCGCATCTGGAGGGCGTCGAAGTCGAGCCCCTCGTCCGTGGCGATCACGATCTCCCCGTCCACCACCGACCGCGCGGGGAGGGTCGCCCGAAGCGGCGCCGCCAGATCGGGAAAATAGCGATCGAGCGGCCGCAGGTCTCGGCTCTGCAGGTAGAGGCGGTCGCCGTCGCGGAACGCGATCGCGCGGAACCCGTCCCACTTCGGCTCGAAGAGCCACCCCTCGCCGGCCGGCAGCTCGGGCACCGACTTGGCCAGCATCGGCTCGATCGGCGGCTCGAGGATCACTCGGCGATCACTCGACCATCACCGGGGGCGTCGCGCCGCGATGCGCGCCTCGGCCGAGACCCAGCCGGCGTCGAACGGGTGCCCCGGTGCGTCGAGGTCCAGCACGACCGGCGTGTGGTCCGACGGCATGGGCTTGCCCTTGCGCGTCTCGCGATCGATCTCCGTCCACACCACCCGGTCCGCGAGCGGCGCCGACACCAGGAGGTGGTCGATGCGCATGCCGTAGTTCTTGTGGAAGTTGCCGGCGCGATAGTCCCACCAGCTGTAGCGCTCGGGCTCCGGGTGCTGCCGGCGGTAGATGTCGACCAGCCCCCAGTCCGAGAGCCGGGCGAAGGCGCGGCGCTCCGGCTCCGAGACGTGCGTCCCGCCGTGGCAGGCCTGCGGGTCCCACACGTCGATGTCCGCGGGTGCGACGTTGAAGTCGCCCCCGACGACGAGCGGGTCGCCCGGCTGCGCGGCCTCCCCGAGCCAGCGCGCGAGACGGTCGAACCAGGCGAGCTTCGCCTGGTAGAAGACGGAGCCCACCGTCCGGCCGTTGGGCGCGTACACGGAGACGACGCGGACGCCAGCGCACGATGCCGCGATCATCCGGGCCTCGGCGAGCGGCTCGTCGTCTCCGGCATCGTCCGTGCGGGCCGGGCGCAGCGGCTGGCCGAAGTTCGTCACGACGTCCGAGATCTCGCCACGGCTGGCGATGGCGACCCCGTTCCACCGCCCCTCGCCGTGATGCGCCAGCGCGTAGCCGGCGACGCGGAACGCGTCGGCGGGCGCGTCCGCGTCCGCGAGCTTCGTCTCCTGCATCAGGAGCACGTCGGGCCGGGCGCGCTCGAGCCACGGGAGGACCCGCTCCAGGCGGGCCTTCAGCGAGTTGACGTTCCAGGTCGCGATCCGCATGAATCCAGGGTACCGCGGGACGGTCGGGCGCGCCCCGGGGCCTCGCTCGGAGGCTACCGGGATGCCGCGGCCGGCGCGGTCACGCGGCGCCCGCGTCCGGCGCGGGTCCGCGATCGGAGGTTCCGGCCCGAGCCCGCCCCCGGTCCACGTGAACGACCGCGCCGCGAGCTCTGGAGGCAGGGCCGGCGTGCGGCCCTCGACGACGCCCCGCGCGTAGGCGAGGAGTGCGGCGAAGAGCTCCGGCGCGTTCATGCGGCGGAACCACCACGGCGCGCCGTCGAGATAGAGCAGCACGACGTTGGCCTCGCTGCAGGGGCCGAGACAGTCGCTGAAGACCAGCCGGACCCGGTCGGCCAGGCCCGAGGCCTTGTACAGGCGGCGGGCCGTCGCCTTGAGGACCCGGGGCGGGGCGAGCGCGCCACCCCGGTCGGGGTGTCCGCAGCAGCACCCGCTACACGTGAAGACCAGTCCGCGATCAGGCATCGGCCGCAGCCTCCACGGCCAGGCCCGCGCCGTCGATCACGCGGCGACCCGCCGCCGGACCGGCGGGCGCTCGCGCGCGAGCCACGCGAACGCGAGTCCGAGCGCGGCCCAGAAGATGACCAGCCCGGTCAGCGAGCGCTGGCGGAAGGGCCGGAGGATCGTCTCCGACATCTCCACGGGATCCGGGTTCGGGGGCATGAGGAAGTAGATCCCGAGCGCCCACGTCGCGTAGAGGACGGCCGGGGCGATCCAGGCTCCCGCCCCCCGGGACGCGGCGCGAACCCGCCCGAGGGCCAGAGCCAGCCAGAGGCCGAGGACGGCGAGCACGATGAAACCCAGGTAGAGCGTCTGGCGATAGCCGATCGTCTCCGGCTCGCCGACACCCGGAGGATTGGCGGGGTACTTGAGGAACGGAAACAAGGCCACCGACCAGCCGACCAGCCCCGCGAGGACGAGTCCCTGGCGACCCAGGCTCCAGTCGGCCGGCACCCAGCCGCGCGTCAGGTAGACGCCGAGGCCGACCAGTACCCCCCAGATCGCGCCGTAGAGGAGCAGGCCGACGACGAGCCCGATCTTCTGGCCCCGCCGGCTCACCAGCGGCTCCTCGTGCGTGTGGCCCGGCTGCGCCGCGGCGCGGGCCTCCTCGGCGGCGATGGCCCGGTCGATGACGGGCTCGGTGAGCACTCCGTGAAAGGCGGCGGTGACTGCGCCGGCAATCAGGCCAGCGGTGACGGCCGACAGGAGGGCGCTTCGCAGGACGCTCAAGGGGGCCCTAGTGGCAGGGGAAGCCGGCGACGTGGCGCGCGTCGTGGACCGCCTCGTGGATCAGGTTCAGGTCGAAGGCCCGGGCACCCTGAACGAGGGACAGGAGCCAGCCCTGGTCGAGCGCCAGCACGTAGAACCCGAAGAGCGCGAGCCCCGAAAGCCCCACCAGCGTCCAGGGCTGCGCCTCGGCCGGTGATGCGTAGACCCTATCCATGACCCCGTTCCTCCTCCCCCGATACGACGGAGAGCGGTTCGTTCGTGCGCCCGTGGCGCCGGGCGCGTACGTGACGGACCAGGTGGTCCGCCACCCGAGGGTTCGAGCCGAAGTGCAGGTGCACGTAGCTCATGAGGGCGCCCCCGACGAGATATCCCTCTGCCCGGGGCGGGCCGCCTCGACTCATCCGGACCGTGTACGCGCGGGGCACCCGCTCCGGGACCGGCTCTATCCGGGACGCGTGGAACTCGTGGCCGCGCAAGATGGAGCCCGGCGGCCCGAGCAGGGTCGACCGGGTCAGCTCCACCTCCGCGTAGTCGAGCGTGAGACACCGCGGCTCCATCCGCCCGACCGTGGGCAGGAGGCCGACCATCGGCTGGAGCACACCCCGCTCGTCCTCGAGCGCCTCCGCGAGGTAGAGGAGGCCCCCGCACTCGGCGTACACGGGTTGGCCGGCAGCGGCGAATGCGCGGATCGCCTCTCGCATCCGGGTGTTCGCGCCGAGACGCTCCGCATACACCTCTGGATAGCCGCCGCCCATGTATAGAGCGTCCACATCGGGAAGCTCCGCATCCTCGAGCGGGCTCCAGAAGACCAGTTCTGCGCCGCCCGCCCGCAGGAGATCGAGGTTCGCCGGATAGTAGAACTGGAAGGCGCGATCGCGGGCGACACCGATCCGGGGTCGGTCCGACGAGCCTCGACCGGGGACGGTCGGACCGTGCACTCCCTCGAAGTCATCGGCAGCAGGCGCGACCCTACTCCCCGCGAGCGAGAGCAGGCGGTCGACGTCTACCGTCGCCTCGATCGCGCCGGCCAGTTCGTCCAGAAGAGCAGGAGAAAGCCCCCCCTCCGCCGCCGTCACCAGGCCCAGGTGCCGTTCCGGGAGGGTCAGTGAATCCCGCCGCGGAATGTACCCGAGGGGCACCGCGCGGCAGCGCGCCGACACCGCCTCCCGCAGCCACTGCCAGTGCGTCTCGCCGGCGACCCGGTTGAAGACGACGCCGGCCAGGTCCAGGTCGGGATCGAATTCTTCGAAGCCCAGCACGATCGCCCCGGCGCTCTTCGCCATCGCCCCGGCATCCACGACCAGGACGACCGGGGCGCCCAGCCACTTGGCCACCTCGGCGGTCGAGCCCGCGTCGCTCGTGGCGTCGCGGCCGTCGAAGCAGCCCATCACCCCCTCGATCAGCGCCAGATCGGCATCCGCGGCCCGACGCGCCACGGTGGCCCGCACGTGCGCCTCGGAGCACATCCACCCGTCCAGGTTGTGCGAGGATCGGCCGGACACGAGCGCGTGGAAGCCGGGATCGATGAAATCGGGGCCAACCTTGAAGGGCTGCACTGTCAAGCCGCGACGGCGCAGCGCCTCGATCAGCCCGAGGGTGAGCGTGGTCTTCCCGACTCCGCTCGCCACACCCGCGACGACCAGCGCAGGAATCACGGCCGACCGGGAGGCTCGAGACTCGCGACCAGGGCGATGTGCGGGCTCATGCGCAGCAGGATGGGGCGTCCCCGACAAGTAACGGCGACGCTAGCAAAGCCACCGGGACCCGTCAAGGGTGAGGGGCGGGACGGAACCGCTTCACGGCGCGAATGCCGAGCACCACGAAGAGGGCCAGCACCACGAGCTGCGCGACGGCGAAGGGCGGCTCGGATTGCGTCGGCGCCAGCCGGTTCAGCGGCGCGAGCTTCTGGAACGCCTGCACCACCCCGACGAACACGTTCAGGTAGAGCGCGAGCACCGCCGTCCCCACGTAGAGCCAGCGCCACGGCCCGGCGAGCTTCGTCCCGTAGAGCCCGAGGAGCGCCACCGCCAGCGCCACAAGGGAAATGACCCCGAACAGGTGCGGCGCCCCGAACTGCTTGGAGGGAAAGAAGAACCCGGTCACGCTGGTCAAGATGGTGGTGACGAGGAAGAGTGCCGTCCAGCCGGGAAGTCTCTTCGAGCCGAGCATGCCGACCAGCACGACGAGGCCGGCGCCGATCCCGATGAGACTCAAGACGACGTGGAACGCGGTGAACGTCGCGAGCGACATCCCCAAGATCATGCTCCCTCCTCTCGCGGGAACCCGCGAAACGCCTGCCGATCGCCGGTCATCCTGGCACCCCGCCGTCCTCCAGGAAGGCCAGGGTCCGCGGCGGCCGAAACGCCTCGGGGTGGGCCGACGCGCGGAGGCGTGCGAGGTCCTCCCTCCGGTCCACGTCGAACCAGGTCGGCAGCAGCGCGTGCCGGAGCCCGAGCCGCCCGGAGCGGGCGAGCGTCTCCGCCATCACGGTCGCCGTGCTCCACGGCATGTCCGCAAAGAGCGCGGGGGCCGGGGCGCGGAGCCCGATGAGGTAGTAGCCACCGTCCTCGGCAGGGCCCAGCACGAGGTCGACGGCCTCGTCGCGCAGCGCGGCGCACGCCCGGCGCAGGTAGGCCGTCGGCAGCGTCGGGCTGTCCGTGCCGACCGCGATCGCCCCCGCGTAGCCCTCGGCCAGGAGGTCGGTCAACAGGCGATTCATCCGCATGCCCAGATCCGCGCCTTCCTGGAGAACCAGGCGGATGCCGGCGGGCACGAGATCGCGCATCTCCGCGGCGCCCTCCCCCGGGGCAAAGGCGACGAGCGCCTCGCACTCCGCCACCTCGCGAAGCTGCTCGAGCCGGTCGAGGAGGAAGCAGCGCGCGAGCGTCGCCGCACCGGCCGGAGTCAGCGGCGGACAGAGGCGGGTCTTGACCTCTCCGGGTCGCGGCATCTTGGTCATCACGGCGAGCGCCACGCGCCCGGTCATGTGACGACACTAGGGCACCATCTTCGGCGGATCAACCGAGGCCCGGTCGCCGCACGCGCCGGGCGCGGACACCATCTTGCGCCGGCCTTCCGCCCGGACGCTGGCTCCACTGCCGGGCTCGGCCCGTCAGCGCTGCATCCGCCCGCTCACGCCATCGGATCTCGGCGGCGCAGCCACACCGGTAAAGGAGGACCTCACATGGAGCGTGTCCGACTGCAGCGATTCATCGACCTCGCGCGGCCCAGACCCGCCCGACCGGCCTCGCTCGAGGCGGCCGACCCGGAGGGCCGCGAGAGCGCGGAGCGCGTGGACCGCCGGAACTTCCTGCTGAAGGGCGCGGGGGCGATGGCAGCGGTCACGGGCATGGCGTCGGAGGCCTTCGCCCGGAACTTCGCGCCGGGCGCCGACCCCACACGCTACCCGGAGCCGGACGTCGTCGACCTCGACCCGCGGTTCAAGTACAAGCTCGGGAACACGCCCATCGTGCGGCTCTACACGGGCACGATGTGGGCGGAAGGCTGCGCGTGGAACGGCGCCGGGCGCTACCTCGTCTGGAGCGACATCCCGAACGACGAGTGCCTCCGGTGGGCCGAGGAGGACGGCCACGTCGGGCGGCGCTTCCGCTACCCGGCCGGCAACAGCAACGGCAACACGTTCGACTACAGCGCCCGCCAGATCGCCTTCTGCCACGGGACCCGCAACGTGATCCGCTACGAGCACGACGGCACCGTCACCGTGCTGGCGGACAAGAGCGACGACGGCAAGGAGCTCAACGCGCCCAACGACGCCATGGTCCACCCGAACGACGGCTCGATCTGGTTCACCGACCCCGGCTACGGCGCGCTCATGAACTACGAGGGCAAGCGCTACGACACCGGCAGCCCGCGGCCCTTCATCAAGGAGCCGTCTACCGGATCGACGCCCAGACCAAGAAGGTGACCAAGGTCACCGACGAGCCGTTCAAGCCGAACGGCATGTGCTTCAGCCACGACTACAAGAAGGTCTACATCGCCGACACGGGCTCGTCCCACTACAAGGAAGCGAAGCCCATCATCTGGGTCTTCGACGTCGACGGGCAGACCCTCAAGAACGGCAAGACCTTCGCCGACATGACGCTGAACGGCAAGGCGGGGAACGCCGACGGCATCCGCGTCGACGAGGACGGCAACCTGTGGGCCGCCATGGGGTGGGTCGGCGACGGCTACGACGGCGTCCACATCTTCTCCCCCGACGGGAAGCGCATCGGACAGATCCGCCGGCCCGAGATCTGCGGCAACATCTGCTTCGGCGGCAGCAAGCGCAACCGCCTCTTCATGGCCGCGAGCCAGTCGCTCTACGCGGTGTACGTGGAGACGCGCGGCGCGCACATCACCTAGCCCGGCAGACCGGACGGACGGCCGCTCCGGCCCCTCCGGGCGGCCGTCCGGACCACTCCCCCTCCCGGCGACTCCCTCCGTGACCCCCGAGCGCAACGGCCGCCTACATGAGCCCCATCCAGCGCCAGGCTGGGACGCTCGCGCAGAGCGCGAGCAGGCTCAGCACGGCGTAGGCGAGGGCGGCCGGCCGCGCGAGCCGGTGGTCGAACAACCGCCCGCCCGTCCCGTGGTAGAGCGCCAGGTACGTGGTGCTCTGGTACGGCACGAGGAAGCCGTTGCACGCGATCGTCGCGACGACGCCCACCACGAGCGGCGAGACCCCGGCCGCGACCGCCACGGGCGTCGCCGCGATCGTGAGCAGCGGCGCCGCGGCCTGCCAGCGGACGACGAGGCTCGCGAGGATCCCGAGGACGGCGAGCCCGCCGACCAGGGCCACGGCCGCCCCGCTCAGATCGCCCGAGAGCGCGGCGACCATGCCCGCGAGCCACCGGTCCACACCGGTGGCGAAGAGGACGTCGGACAGGCTCGCGAGCATGCCGAAGAAGAGCGCGAAGCTCCAGTTCACGGCTCGCAGGGTGTCGGTCGTCACGAGCCCCCCGGCCGCCAGCACCCCGAGGGCGAGGACGGCCAGCCAGGCCGGCTCGACATGGTGGAGCGGCTGGGTCGCGAAGCCCAGGACGAGCGCCGCGCCGGTCGCGAGACAGAGCCGCTCGGCCGGCGAGGGCCGTCCGAGGAGCGCCCGCTGCAGCGCGAGCACGTCCGGCCGGGGGCTCGGGGCCGGCGCCGCCCCGGGCCCCGGCCGGTAGAGCCCGACCAGGGCGGCGAGCATGCCGCAGAGGAGGAGCAGGTTCGCGGGCGCCGCGTACGCCGCCCAGCCGACCCACCCGACGCTCGCCCTGAGCTCGGCCGGCAGGACCGCGTGGACGAGCACCGCCGTCGTCGAGCTCGTCAGGAACACGGCGCCCATCTGGCCGAAGCCGACGAGCGCGGCCAGCGCCAGGCCCGCGGCCGGCCGGGAGCCTGGCGCGTGGCCGAGCGCCTCGATCAGCTCGCCGAGCGCCGGCGCCAGGAGGGCCACCCGGCCGGTCGCGTTGGGGACCGCCGGGCCGAGGGCGACTCCCGCCAGCGCGAGCGCCGCGGCCTGGCCGGCGAACCCGCCCCGGGCTCGCCCGACGATCGCGAGCGCCAGCCGGTAGAGCAGCCCGGTCGAGGCCAGTGTGGCGCCGAAGATGAGCACCGCGACGACGAGGACCCAGCTCGGTGTGGCGAATCCCGCGAGCCCGATCCGGGCCGGCGCGACGTCGCCGAGCGTCCACGCCGCGATCACCAGCAGCGCCAGGATCCCCTCCGGCACCACCTCGAGCGCGAGCACGGGCACCATGGCGCCGAGGGTCCCGAGCGCGCGCCAGCCGGCCGGCTCGAGCCCGGCCGGCGGCGGCGTGGCCCACGTCACGACGAGGAGCAGGACGGCCAGGCCGCCGCCCACGATGCGTCTCGGCCTCGAGCCGACGCGTCCGCCGGCGTCGCTCCGGCCGCCGGGAGCACGACCGCGAAGGTCGCCGGGCAGCGCCTCGGGGTCCCGGCCCTCCACGGTTCCCACCCCGCGGACGTTGGCGAGCCACACGCGCTCGCTGAGGGCCGCCGCGATCGCGAGCGCCACCGCCGGCTCCTGGGCCACCAGCTCAAGGAATCGGCCGCGCCCGAGCCTGAGCGCCTGGGCATCCGCGTCGGCCCGGACCGTGGTCGAGCGAGGCCGGTTCGAGAGGAGGGCGATCTCGCCGAACGTCCCTCCCGGGCCTCGGGTCGCGAGGCGCGTGTCGCCCGTGTCCGGCGCGCCGACGAAGTCGCTGAACGTCCCGTGGAGCACCACGTAGAACGCGTCCCCGGGATCGCCCTCCTGGAAGACCAGCTCGCCCGCGCCGAACCGGACCCGCTCGAACCGGGCCGCCAGCTTCGCGAGGGTCACCCGGTCGAGCCCGGCGAAGAGTGGCACCCGCGCCAGAACACGCGCGGGGTCGTCGTCCGGGGGCTGGCTCATCGCCTTCATCGTACGACGAGGCGGGGCCGCGCTCCGCGGGCCTCCCGGAGCGGCGCGCGCACGGAGCGGCGCGCGCGCCTTGACAGTGCGACGCGCCGCGGCATAGGCTCCAGGCATCGCCTGACGCCGCTGGCACAGCCATGCGCCTCGACTCTGGCCCCGTCCCTCGCCTCCCCGTGCCCCGGGCGCGAGCGCTCCCGGAGCCCGCGCGCGCCGTCCCGCCTGGTGCCGCTGGCCCTCGGGGCCTCGGCCGCCGCGCTCGAGGGCGGCCGTGAGCATCGTCACCATCTCGTCGGCGCTCGGAAGCTCCGGGGAGGCGATCGGGCGCGCGCTGGCCGAGGAACTGACCTACACGTTCGCCGATCGCGAGATCATCCTGAAGGCCGCGGAGCGGCTCGGCCAGGGCGTCGCCGAGCTCGAGCAGCTCCTCGAGGGTCGCCCGAGCCTCCTCGAGCGGCTCACCGAGACGCGCCGCAACTACCTGGCAGCCGTCGAGGCGGTGATCTGGGAGTTCGCCGCGCAGGACAACGTCGTCATCGTGGGGCGCGGCTCGACGTTCGTGCTCCAGCGCATCCGTCACGCCTTCCGCGTGCGGGTGACCGCGCCCCTTCACGTGCGCGCGCGCCGTCTCGAGGTCGAGCGCGGACTCGTGCCCGACGCCGAGAGTGTGGTCGCGCGCGCCGATCGGGACTGGGCGGCGCGCATCCGCTACCTCTACGACGTGGCCCTGGACGACCCTCTCCAGTACGACCTCGTGCTCAGCACGGCGCGCCTGGATATCCCCACGGCGGTGGACACGATCCACGCGGCGATCGCGGCCGAGCGTTTCCAGGCGACGCTGCCCTCGCTCGCGGAGGTCCGCGACCGCTGCCTGACCGCCCGCGTCCAGGCGGCCCTGCTCACCCACCCGGGAACCCAGGGGCTCGGGCTCTTCTTCAGCTGCCAGGACGGCCAGGTCTCCCTCAGCGGGCGCGTGTCGCGGGACGACCAGCGCCGCGCCGCCGAGGAGATCGTCGAGCGCCTCCCCGGCGTAACCCGGGTGCTGAGCGAGATCGTCGTCATCCACCCGCCGCCCACCCCGCCGGGGCCTTGACCCCGTCGAGCCCGCTGTCCCCAGTCCCGGTGGCTCCTCCGCTGGACGTCGCGGAGGGTCTGCTCGGTGTCGTCCGCGCGCACGCCGGCGCTCCGGCGCGGGAGTGGCTGGCCGGGGCCATCCGGACCGCTCGCGCGCCACTCGACCGGGGCGGCTTCGCCACGGCGTTCGCGCTGGCCGGACGCCAGGCCGGCCGGACCACGCCGGAGCCGACGCCCGCGGAGATCGCCCGCCTCCGCACGGCGGGCGTGACATGGCCGGTGACGTGGTGGGGCCTCGACGGGCTGGCCCGCGCCGGCCTCCTACTCCACGCGGCCGCCGGGCTCCTGCCGGGCGAGCTCGAAGCCCTGGTGGAGGAGTGCTTCCTCGGGGGTGACACCCGGGAGCGTCAGGCGGTTCTCCGGACGCTCGCCCTCCTGCCAGATCCGGGGCGCTTCGTGGCGCTGGCCGTGGACGCCTGCCGCACGTCGGTCCAGCCCGTCTTCGAGGCCATCGCGTGCGAGAACCCCTATCCGGCTCTCTACTTCCCCGAGTCGAGCTTCAACCAGATGGTCCTCAAGGCGGTCTTCATCGAGGTGGCCGTCAGGCGTATCCTCGGACTCGAGGCCCGCATCACGCCGGAGCTCCGGCGGATGGCGGCCGACTATGCCAGCGAGCGGCGGGCGGCCGGCCGGAGCGTTCCGGACGACGTCGCCCATCTCCTGGGTGAGAACGGGGGCCGGTCATGAAGCTCTTCGATCCCCACATCCACATGACGTCGCGGACCACCCTCGACTACGAGGCGATGGCCCAGGCCGGCATCGCCGCGATCGTCGAGCCGTCGTTCTGGCTCGGGCAGCCGCGCACCCACGTGGGCACGTTCGAGGACTACTTCAACGGGCTCCTCGGCTGGGAGCGATTTCGGGCGAGTCAGTTCGGCGTGCACCACTTCTGCACGCTGTCCCTGAACCCGAAGGAGGCGAACAACCGGCGCGTCGCGCCCGGCGTGATGGAGCTCCTGCCGCGCTACCTCGCGAAGGACGGCGTCGTCGCGGTCGGAGAGATCGGGTTCGACGACCAGACGCCCGAGGAGGAAAAGTACTTCGGGGCGCAGCTCGAGCTCGCGCTCCGGTTCGACCTGCCGGTGCTGGTCCACACGCCCCACCGGGACAAGAAGCGCGGCACCGAGCGGAGCCTCGCGCTCGTCCGCGAGGTCGGCTTCCCGGAGGGGCGGGTGCTCATCGACCACAACACCGAGGAGACGCTGCCCCTCGTGCTGGCGACCGGCTGCTGGGCCGGCCACTCGATCTATCCCTCCACGAAGATGGACGAGCCGCGCATGGTGGCGCTCGTCAAGCGCTTCGGAACCGAGCGGATCCTGGTCAACAGCGCCGCGGACTGGGGCGTGAGCGACCCCCTCAAGGTGCCGAAGACGGTCGCGCTCATGCGCGAGAGCGGGATCGCGGAAGCGGACGTCCGGCGGGTGGCCTGGGAGAACCCCGTGGCCTTCTTCGCCCAGAGCGGCCAGCTCGATCCCGCCCTGCTCGAGGCCGAGCCCGCCATCGACCAGAGCCGGCTCTTCGAGGGGAACTCGGTCCTCCGCGGCCAGGCGCCCCGCGTCACCGGCGGCCCGACCGGCGGAAGCCGCCCGGGCGCCTGACCCGGGCGACGCGGCGCGTCCCGGCCGCCGCGCGCGCCCCCGATCTCACGCGTGCACCGAACGATCGTCCTTCTCGTCGTCGGGTTGACCCCGGAGCTCGTCGGCGAGGCGACCCCGAACCTCGCGACCCTCGCCCGCGAGGGCGCCTCCCGCCCGCTCCGCACGATCCTTCCAGCGGTCACCTGCTCCGTGCAGGCCACGCTCACGACCGGCAGCCTCCCGCGGGATCACGGCGCGGTCGCCAACGGCTGGTACTTTCGCGACCTCGCGGAGGTGTGGCTCTGGCGCCAGTCGAATCGCCTCGTCGCCGGAGAGAAGATCTGGGAGGCCGCCCAGCGGCGCGACCCCGCGTTCACGTGCGCCAAGCTCTTCTGGTGGTACAACATGCACAGCGCGGCGACGTGGTCGGTCACGCCGCGCCCGATGTACCCCGCCGACGGACGGAAGATCCCGGACGTCTACACCCAGCCGGCCGAGCTTCGCGAGGAGCTGACCGGGCGTCTCGGGCAGTTCCCGCTCTTCAACTTCTGGGGCCCGACCGCCGGCCTCACGTCGAGCCGCTGGATCGCCGACTGCGCGCGCCACGTCTACGACACGCGGCGCCCGACCCTCACGCTCGTCTACCTCCCGCACCTCGACTACAACCTCCAGCGCCTCGGCCCTCGCGATCCGGCCATCGCGCAGGACCTCCGCGCGGTCGACGCCCTCGCGGGCGAGCTGATCGCCCACGCGCGGCGGGACGGGGCCCGCGTGGTCGTGCTGTCCGAGTACGGCATCACGCCGGTGACCGGCGCCGTCCACGTGAACCGCGCGCTCCGGGAGGCGAAGCTCGTCCAGGTGCGCACCGAGCTCGGGCGCGAGCTGCTCGACCCGGGCGCCTCGGACGCCTTCGCGGTGGCGGACCACCAGGTCGCCCACGTCTACGTGCGGCGACCGGAGCGGGTGCCCGAGGTCAAGCGCCTCCTGGAGGGGCAGCCCGGCGTCGAGCGCGTGCTCGACGAGGACGGGAAGCGCGCGGCGGGGCTCGACCACCCGCGGTCGGGCGAGCTGGTCCTCGTGGCGCGGGCCGACCGCTGGTTCACCTACTACTACTGGCTGGACGACGCCCGCG
This sequence comes from uncultured Candidatus Rokubacteria bacterium, assembly GCA_963812945.1. Taxonomy (GTDB): domain Bacteria; phylum Methylomirabilota; class Methylomirabilia; order Rokubacteriales; family DASRDR01; genus DASRDR01. Next base: position 200,420 of record CAWEXD010000012.1, read on the forward strand.
CGCCCGACTTCGCGCGGACCGTCGACATCCACCGGAAGCCGGGCTACGACCCGGTGGAGCTGTTCCTCGACCCGGCCCTCCGGCTCGCGAAGGCGAAGATCGGCTGGCGGCTCGCGAAGAAGGCCCTCGGCTTCCGGTACCTGATGGACGTGATCCCGCTCGACGCGGGTCTGGTGAAGGGCTCCCACGGGCGGCCCACCGACGACCCAGCTGCGGGACCGCTCGTCATCTCGAGCGAGCCGGATCTCCTGCCCGACGGCCCCGTCGACGCGACGGGCGTCAAGGCGCTCCTCCTGGACCACGTGTTCCGGGACTAGACCAGGACGCTCGCCCCGCGGCGCTCGCCGTTCCGGCGCTCGTGGGAGCGCCGCTGCGCTTCCGGCACGCACCTGCCCATCCGTCAGTCGCGTCAGGCGCCGGGGGGCTCGCCCGCCGTCTCCCAGATCAGCACCTCGGCCCCGGTGGCGACGTCGGCGGTGAGCGCGCGGGCGCCGGCCCGGGTCAGGCGCACGGCGTCGCCGGTCGCCAGCGCCGCCGCGCCCTCGAGGGTGGCGCCGCCCTTGGCCACGAAGAGGTGGACGAACGGCGCGTCGGGCACGTGCACGGTCCTTCCGGGCTCGAGCCGCCCACCCCAGAGCACCGCGCCCTGCTGGCGGATGGAAATGGCAGCGGCGTGGCCACGGCCGGAGGCGATCGGCACCAGGCCCCCCGATGCGAGCAGGGCGTTGATGTCGAGCTGCTCGTAGCCGGGCCGGAGTCGGCCGGTGTCCGGCGGCACCCACATCTGGACGAAGTGGACGTCCCGATCGTGGCGGGGGTTCATCTCCGAGTGCCAGATGCCGGTGCCCGCGCTCATCCGCTGGGCCAGCCCCGGGTAGATGATGCCCGTGTTGCCCTCCGAGTCCTTGTGCTCGAGCTCCCCGTCCAGGACCCAGGTGACGATCTCCATGTCCTGGTGGGGGTGGGTCCGGAAGCCGGTGCCGGCCCGCACCGTGTCGTCGTTCGAGACGAGGAGGAGACCGTGGTGCGTGTTGGCCGGGTCGAAGTGGCTGGAAAAGCTGAAGCTGTGATGGGAGTCCAGCCAGCCGATTCGCGTATGGAACCGCTCGCGGGCCCGCCGGACGTCGACGGCCGGGGATCGGACAGCGTCCTTCGCCATGTGAGACCTCCCCTTCCGGCCTCAGTGTAGTTGAAGCGTCAAGCCCCTCCCTGCCCGCCCGGCCCTCCTCATGGGTCCACGTAGACGACGCCGCCCTCCACCGTGACGGGGTAGCACGGCACGTTGAACGAGGCGTTCAGCTGATGCGCGCCCGTCCGGACGTCGTAGCGGTAGCCGTGCCACGGGCAGGTCACGATGGCGCCGGCGAGCGGACCGTCCCCGAGAGGGCCGCCCCGGTGCGGGCAGCCGTTGTCGATCGCGTAGAAGGCGCCGTCGACGTTGAAGACGGCCAGCGTCCGGCCGCCGGCCTCGACGATCCGCCCGGAGCCGGGCGCGATGTCCTTCGTCTCCGCGACCTTCGTCCTGGCCACTGGGGTGCCTCCTCGCGGTCGCCGCTTGACGCTTGACGGCGTGGCCTCAGGCCAGGGCTGCCAGGCGGTCGGGCAGCCGGCGCTGGTACATCTCCGACAAGAGTGTCGACGAGAACTGTTGCAGCATCCTTCCGGGCCTTCTGCTGGGCGGCACTCGCCGTGGAAGGTCTACCCCCGCTGCTCAGGACGGTGGCGCCTCATCCGGCCTCTCGCCCTCGACGTCGATCGTGATGAGAACGTCGTCCCCGACGACGATACCAGCATCTCTCAAGTCGGCGTTCCAGCTCACGCCGAAGTCGTGACGGTTGATCCGCGTCGTGGCCGTGAAGCCGACCCGGGTGTCGTCGAAGGGCGAGCGACACTGGCCCAGGTAGCGGACGTCCAGGCTCACTAGACGGGTCACCCCGCGGATCGTCAGATCGCCAGTCACGCGATACTCGTTCCGGGCGACCGGCTCCACGCGCGTGCTGCGAAACAGGATCCGCGGATGGTTCGCCACGTCGAGGAAGTCCTCGCTGCGCAGGTGGTCGTCTCGCTCCGGCTCGCCGGACCAGAGCGTCGCGCCATCGATGCTGACCTCGGTCCAGGCCCGTTCGGGGTCGTCGGGATCGAATTCGAGAACGCCCTGCAGGTTCTTGAAGTGGCCGCGAACGTAGGTGATCATCATGTGCCGCACGGAGAACTCGGCGGCGGTGTGCGCCTCGTTGAAGCTCCAGCGGGCCATGGCGCCCCCTCTCCCGCGTCGCTCAGGCCTGGCCTTGCCCGAGCGGACCGGCCAGCACGCGCCCAACGGCGAGTAGCTCCTCGGCTTCGGCGTCGGTGAAGATCCGCTCGCCGCGGACGCCGATGCCCAGCGTTCCCACGACCTGATCGCCGCGGAAGACCGGCACGCAGAGCGTGCCCTGGGCCCCGGCGGCTTTCGCGCCCGGCCGCGCCACGCCGCTCGTGTCCGTCTGGAGGTTGCACATCGAGACCGGCCTCCCGGTGAGGGCCGCCTCACCGGCGATGCCCTTGCCGAGCGGAATGCGCCGGACCGCGGCGAGGACGGGCTCGGGCACGCCGTCGCTCGTCGCGACCAGCTCCAGGTGTTGGTCGGCCGGATCGAGCCGGTGGATCATGCCCATGTCGGCCCCGAAGTGCCGGATGACCGCCGCGAGCGTCGTCCGGAAACGATCGGCCCCGGTGCCGGCGAGGGTCTGGCGCACTGCGTCGGCGAGCGAGAAGGCGATCATGGGTCCTCCAGGTCTCCTCAGGTCCCGGGCACCCAGCGCTGGAACACGAGCGTCAGGGCGAAGCCGAGGACCGCCCACGCCGCGCGGGTCGGGTCCCCGGCGCCCGCGATGAGGAGCGCGTCGAGCAGCGAGATGCCCGCGATCAGGCTGACCACGGCGCGGCGGATGTCGCGATGCCCCGGGCGGACGAGGCCCGACACCGCGTAGGCCACCCAGGCCAGGAATCCGAGGTAGATGATGCTCCCGGCCCCCGCCGTCAGGAGCGTCGGCCACGCGTAGAGGAAGGGCGCGGCCAGGAAGACCAGGGGCCAGACGTGCCGCAGCTCGGTCAGGTTCTCCTGCTTCGCCACGTAGGTGAGGCCGATCAGGTACGAGAGCAGCACGGCGGCGCCGCCCCAGACCGGGGCGCCGATCCGGCCGGTGACGGCGAGCGCGGCGCCGACGTACACGAGCACGCGACAAAGGCCCATCACCACCGGGCTCAGCGGGTTCGCCTTGTGCCAGGCGTCGTACCCGGTGATCACCGCCGCCAGCAGGACCGCGGACCACACGGCCGCCCGGCCGCCGCCGCCGGGCGCGGCCGCCGCGACGCCCACGGCGAGGACCCCGGCGGCGAGGAGCCCGAAGCCGATCGCGAAGACCTGCCCCGCGCCGATGCGCCCCGAAGGGATCGGGCGCTCGGGCCGCTCCCGCGCGTCGCTCTCGCGGTCGAAGGCGTCGTTCAGGTACATGCCCCCCGTGTAGAGCAGCGAGAACGCGAGCGCAAGGAGCGCCAGCCGGCCCGCGCCCACCGCGGCGCCGGCCAGGGCCGCCCCGGCGAGGGTGTTCGTCCACACCGTCGGCAGGTTCGACACCCGCCCGAGGAGCAGATACGGGGTCAGACTTTGACTTCGGGACACTTTGCGCGGTTTGGAGCAGGCAATTGTCCGGAAGTCAAAGCCTGACCCCGAGCTGGTCGAGGACCCAGCGGAGCTCGCGGGCGACGGCGGAGGCGATGTCCTCGCGCCGGAAGGCCTCGGGCAGCACGTCCCAGGTGTAGGTCTCGACCTCGAGGTGCGGCGTGTGCGCCTCCCGCCGGAGGAGGCCGAGGACACCCCGGAGGTAATCCTGCGTGCTCGCGAACCGGCCGAGCTCCTCGCGGAACAGCGGGACGTGGAAGTGGATGCGCCACTCGCGCGGGCCGCCCCCGTCCCGGGCGGCCGCGTCCAGCGCCTCGGGCAGGTCGAGGTACCGGACCAGGCGGCCGTCCCGCCGCTCGACCACCTGGTGGAGGTAGACGCCCTCGGCGAAAGGCCGGAGCGCGTCAACGAGCGCGGCGTCCCCCGGGTCCATCCGCACGCGCAGGCCGGCGCTCACCTGCACCTTGCCGATCCGGATGCCCGCCCGGCCGAGCGCCGCGAGCCCCGCGGCGGCGTCCTCGAACTCGACCGCCATGTGACAGGCATCGAAGCACACCCCGAGGTGGCGCCGGAGCGCGGCCTCGCTCTCGCCGCGGCCGAGTCCGGTGAGACGGCCGAACGCCGTGACGCCGGGAGCGGCGAGGAGGTGATCCTCGAAGAAGCGCACCGTCTCGTCGACCGTCTCCATCTGGCAGCAGGGCTCCGGCTCGAGCGCGAGCGACACCATCTTGCCGGTGCGCTCCCGGAGCCGGTGGAGCGAGGCCGCGTGGCGGATCATCAGCTCGGCCATGCGGCTCTCGTCGGCCGGGCCGCGCACGCGCGCCTTGTAGGCGCCCGGGACGGTGCTGACGGTCCCCTCGAGCCCGGGCTCGTCGGGCAGGAGCGCCGCGAGCAGCTCCGCCAGCTGGTCCGTGTACACGAGGCGCGCCTCGTCCAGCCAGTCCGGCAGGTACACCTCCTCCTTGACCCGCGTTCCGTGGAACGGCCCGTACGGAAAGCCATTGATCGTGAAGACGTAGAGCCCGCTCTCCCGGAGGAACGCGCGGAACGCCTCGAGCTCGGCCGGGCGAGCCAGCGCGGTCGCCGCCACCGCCGAGAGGCGGAGTCCCACGCCGAACGGCCGGTCCGGCGCGACCGCCGCCTTGACCCGGCGGACGTGACGCTCGAGATTGGCCCGGACCTCCTCCCAGGTCTCGCCGGCGTGGATGTTCGTGCAGTAGGTGAGGTGGGGCCCGCCGGGGACGGCGAGCTTCACGGCCGGCCGTGGCGGCGGCGCAGCTCGTCGAGGGCGCCGACCACGAGGGGCTCCTTCATCTCGTGGACCTCGACGCCACGGCCGATCGCGGCGAGAAGCGTGACGGTCAGCTCGCCGCCCAGGTGCTCCCGGAACTCCGCGAGCCCGTCCAGGACCACGGGCCGCCCGGCGGGGTCGCGGAGCTCCAGCGTCTCGTCCCAGCGCGGGAGCTCGAGACGGCCGAGGAGCGCGAGCACGCGGTCGGCCGCCGACTCGAGGAGCAGCCCCGCCGCGCGCGAGTAGAGCGTGTCGAGCGCGATGCCGATCCCGACCGCCTCCCCGTGGCGGAGCCGGTTCCGGGTGAGCGACTCGAGCCGGTGAGCGGCCCAGTGCCCGAAGTCGAGCGGCCGCGCGCTCCCCGCCTCGAACGGGTCGCCCGAGGTGGCGATGTGCTCGAGGTGAAGCCCCGCCGCGCGGCGGATCAGCTCCGCGACGGCGTCGGGGGCGCACGCGGCCAGCGCGTCCGCGTGCCCTTCCAGCCACGCGAAGAACTCCGGATCGCGGATCAGCGCCACCTTGACCGCCTCCGCCATGCCCGCCAGCGTGTCCCGCCGTCCGAGGCTCTCCAGGAACCGGCGGTCGTTGAGGACGGCGAACGGCGGGACGAACGTGCCGAGGAAGTTCTTCACGCCGAACGCGTTCACGCCGTTCTTGACGCCCACGCCCGAGTCGGCCTGGGCCAGCACCGTGGTCGGGAGCCGCACGGTCCGGATCCCCCGGTGCGCGGTCGCCGCGGCGTACCCCGCGGCGTCGAGGAGGGCGCCGCCGCCCACGATGATCACGTAGGACTGCCGGTCGAGCCGGAGCGCGTGGAGGACGGTCTGGAGGGCCAGCAGCGGGGCCGGGTCGTTCTTGACCGCTTCCCCGCCCTCGACGATCCACGGCGGGGCCACCAGCTCGAGCCGGTCCGCGTGCCGGTCGGCGTAGCGCGCAACCGTCGCGGCGAGCCCCGGCCACGCCTCGGCGACGGCGCGCTCCACGACGACGAGCATGCGGTGGCGACGGGAAGGCTCCTTCCGCGTGAGGGCCTCCACGAGGTCCGGGTTCCCCGGCTCGAACACGTCCACCGTGAAATAGACGGGGTACTCGTAGGGGACGGTGATCTTCTGGAGGATGGGCGGCATGCGTGTCACATGCGTGTCAGTTGGAGAACGTCGGGCTCAGGACGTAGGCGACCACCGCCTTCAGCTCGTCCACCGAGAACTCGTGCCGCCAGGGCGGCATGCCCTGGAACCCGTTCGCCACGCGGTCGTAGACGAACGCGGGCGTGTAGCGGGACGGGTCGAGCTTGGGAGCCTTGCCCGGGTACGCGGCCTTCCCGTGGCAGAACTGGCACCGCGCCTGCCAGACCTCCCGCCCCTTCTGAACGTTCTTCGGATCCCTCAAGAAGGACTGACTGAACTCGACGGGTGACGCCGGCGCATTCGCGGCGGGTCCGGACGGGCCGGGCGGTGCCGTGGCGTTCGGAGCAGGCGCGCCGACAGCCGCGGGCGCGGCCGGCGGAGACTGGGCCGTGCCGATGCCCGCGGCGAGCCATGTCACGAGGCTTGCCCCGACGGCGAGCCTGAGGATCGTCGTTCCGCGCATGGAAGGAGTGGGCGGGCCCGGCGGGAAGCCGGGCCCGCGAGTCTCCCTTAGGGTGTGATCTTGTAGATCTTCGCCAGACCGCCGACCGGCCCCGTGGTGTCCTGCGTCAGGACGTACACCTCGCCGTCGGCGTCCTGCCCGAAGGCGAGGACGTAGGAGTTGAAGTTCGACATGTTGCCGACCTTCACGTCCTCCATGGTCCACTTGCCGCCGGCCTCGGTCGCGACGTAGATGCGCCCGTCGCGCACGGCAAACTGCTTGCTCCAGTCCCCGAAGAAGTACTTGCCCTGCCAGGGCCCGTGGCTCCCGCGGTAGACGAACCCGCCGGTGATGGACAGCCCCTTGCAGTTCTGGGTCACGTTGCAGTTCGGGTACTCGATGATCGGATCGATCATCCCGGCCGACTCGCAGCTCGCCGGATGCGTGTTCGGGTTCACGAAGTCGAAGCACTTGCTGGCTTCCTTCACGCGCCAGCCGAAGTTCCCGCCCTTCGTGACGATGTCGACCTCCTCGACGCTGTTTTGCTGGACGTCGGCGCAGAAGAGCTGCTTGCTCCCGCCCATGTCGAAGGAGCAGCGCCACGGGTTCCGGAACCCGTAGGCCCAGATCTCCGGCTTGGCGTCCTGGCGCCCGACGAACGGGTTGTCGGCCGGGATGCCGTAGGACTCACCCTTGCTCGCGTCCATCCTGTCCACGTCGATGCGGAGCATCTTCCCGTTGAGCGAGCCGAGGTCCTGGCCGTTGCCCTTGGTGACGTTGTGGCCGATGCCCCAGTCGTTCGCGTAGCCGCCGTCGCCGGTGGAGATGTAGAGGAACCCGTCCGGCCCGAAGCCGATCCAGTGGCCGTTGTGGTTGAACTGCGGCCAGTCGATCTTCGTCAGGATCCGCTCGCTCATCACGTCGGCCCGGTTCGGGTTGGTCGGGGACACGCGGTACTCGGCGACGTAGTTCGTGTGCGAGTACCAGACGACCTTGTCGAGCGTCGAGTCCCCGGGGAGGGCCCCGCTGTAGGCGACGAAGAACCGCCCGTTGTTCTTGTAGTCGGGATGGAACGCCAGACCGAGGAGGCCGCGCTCGTCGAAGTCCTGATGGAGCTTCGGGATCCGGTGCCGGATGTTGAGGAACGGCTCGTCCAGCATCTTCCCGTCGGGCATCAGGATCCTGATGACCCCGATCTGCTCCGTGATGAAGCGGCGCTTGGTCCCGTCGGGCGGCGTGACCATGTTGAGGGGCGCCGTCAGGCCGTCGGCGGCGACCTCGAGCTTGACGGTCACCTCTGCCGATGCGAGACCCGCGGCAAGGACACCACACATGAGGATCGTGAGGATGGTCGCGACGAACTTCATTGTCCTAGGTCCTCCTCCTCGGTCGGGGCGGGGTGGAAAAATTCCGCATGGCCGCTCGCCGGTCACAGCAGCCACAAGAGACCATAAGAGAATTGAGGCAACTCCACGATCCTTGTCAAGGCCGCCTCGACGCGCGGCCCGGCTCCGCGGAGGGTTTCCCCGGGTGGGACGTTTCCACTACGATGGCGCGCGTGCGCCGAGACCGGAACCTCTGGTCGAGGCGCGGGAGGCGCCGGTGCTCTGGTTCGTGCTCTCGGTCGGAAGCGCCCTGTTCCAGGTCCTCCGGAACATGGTGATGAAGCGGCTCGGCCACGCCCTCGACGAGACGATCAACGTCTGGGGCCGCTTCACGTTCATCCTCCCATTCGCCGCGCTGCCGCTCGTCGTCGAGGGCCTGCCGCCCCGCCAGCCGGGGGTGTACTGGTACTGCTTGCTCTTCGCCGTCACGCAGATCACCGGTACCCAGTGCCTGGCCATGGCCCTGAAGCTCGCGGAGATCTCGCTGGTCACGGCGCTCTGGAAGCTCTCGGTCGTCCTGCTGATGGTCTGGGGGTACTTCACGCTCGGCGAGGAGCCGTCCACGCTGGGCGTCGTCGGCGTGCTCGTGTGCGTCGCCGGAGTCTATCTCATCAACGTGAGCCGGGCGCGCGTGTCGCTCTGGGCGCCGCTCCTGTCGCTGATCCGAGACCCCGGCCAGCGCTACACGCTGGGCGCGGCGCTCTTCTACGCCCCCTCCGTCGTCATCATCAAGAAGATCGCGCTGCTCTCGAATCCGGCCTACGCGGTCTTCATGGGCTACCTCTTCTGCTCGGTCCTGATCACGCCCTGGGTGCTCTACCGCTCCGCCCGGCACTTCCGCCAGCTCGGACGGCACTGGCTCGGCTTCGTGGGGCTGGGCGCGTTCGCCGCGCTGTCCACCCAGCTGGGCACCACGGCGTACACGATGACCGTGAGCTCGTACGTCGAGGCGGTCAAGCAGATCGAGATCCTGCTGGCGCTCGGGATCGGCTGGCTCGTCTTCGGCGAGGGCGCGCGGATCCGCCAGATCTGGCTCGGCTGCGCCGTCATGCTGGCGGGCATCGTGATCCTGGTGCTGGGCAAGGGCTGACGGGCCGATCTCTCGCGAAGCGCGGACCTCTTGCCGGCTCGACCGGAGCGCGCTATCGTCCTGTCGCCGCGACGAGGACGTTCGCCGCCGTGGAATCCGTGGGAGTCATGAGCGCCAGACCCGGCGCACGGGAGGACTGCGATGCCCAAGTACCTGTTCGAAGGGTCCTACACCCTGGAAGGCGCCAAGGGGATCATCAAGGACGGCGGCTCCAAGCGCCGGGCGGCCGTCGAGGCGCTGGCCAAGAGCATGGGCGGACGGGTCGAGGCCTTCTACTTCGCCTACGGGGAGACCGACGCCTTCGTGATCGTCGATCTGCCCGACTCGGTGAGCGCAACGGCGGTCGCGCTGACGGTGGGAGCCAGCGGGGCCGTCCGGCTCAAGACGACGGTCCTGGTCACCCCGGAGGAGGTGGACCAGGCGGTCAAGAAGACCGTCAACTACCGGGCCCCGGGCGCGAAGTAACCGGGAACCGGCTCCGACACGGGGTCCGGTCGCCGGCGCGGACCCGTCAGGCGCTCGGCTCTGAGGGCGGGAGCGGCACGCCGAACCGGGCCGCGACCTTTCCCAGCTCGTCCCACGTCGACGCGGCCAGCGCGATGCCCTCACGGCTCCGCCGCGCCCGGGCTCGCTCCTCCGGCTCGCCGGGCACCAGCACCTCGGCCACGCCATCGGCGGGGGCCTGTCGCTTGGCCGCGCTGAGCGCCTGGTCGACGAGGCCCGCGTAGCGGGCCGGGTCACCGAACGCTGCCGGGTCGACGACCTGGAGGAACACTCCCGCGATGCGGCCCCGGGGGTCCGCGGCCTCGGGGGGCGCGGCGCCGACGAGAGTGGGGTCCGGGTCTTCGATCATGCCGAGCGCTCCGAGGAGCGCGGAGGCCAGGCCGAGCCCGTAGCCCTTGTGCCCGGCGAGGGCGCCGCCGAGCGGCAGCAGCGCGCCGCCCGCGTAGAAGGCCTCGGCGTCCCGTGTGGGATGCCCGTCCCGGTCCACGATCGAATCCGGCGCCAGGGGCTTCCCGGCCGCCCGCGCGACGCGGACCTTGCCCTCGGCGACCGTGGACGTCGCGGCGTCGAAGATGAAGTGGCGGGTGCGCCCCGGAACCGAGATCGCCCAGGGGTTGGTCCCCAGGAACCGCGTCCGGCCCCCGAACGGCACGACGCCGCCGATCCCGTCACCGACCGCGCCGACGGTCACGATTCCGATCAGCCCCTCGCCGGCCGCGCGCTCGGCGTACTCACCGAGCCGGCCGATGTGGGTGGAGTGCCGCACCGCGACCATCGCCACGCCGTGCTGCCGCGCCTGCGCCATCGCCCACTCGAGGGCGAACATCGTCGAGTGCTGGCCGAAGCCGCGCTTGGCGTCGACGAGGCCGGCAACCGCCGCCTCCCGGACGAATACCGGGCGGGCCGACGGGACGACCAGCCCCCCGTCCATGTCGCCGACGTATTGCGGGACGCGGATGACGCCGTGGGAATCGTGACCGGCCAGGTTCGAGCCGACCAGGTGGCGCGCCAGCTCCGCCGCCACGTCCGCGTCCGCCCCCATGCGCCGCGCGACGGCGGCGACGAACTCGCGGAGGGGATCGGGCGGGCAGAGCACGGGGGTCTTCGAGTCGGACATGGGCACTGGCCCTCCATTCGGAGCAGGGTGACCGCGCCGTCGATCATCGCACGGGCGGCGCCCGGCACGCGGGCGCTCCGAGCCGCCACCGCGCCGGCCGGCCCGACACCCTCTGGACAGCCGGCCCCGCTCCCTCTACGCTGATCTTCATGCGGGCGGAGCGCCGGAAGGCGCCTCCGCCCGCGCTTTCGTCGACCACCACCAGGAGGCCCGGATGAACGCGACCGACGTAGCCTACATGCCCGCCCTCGAGCTCGGCCGGCTCTACCGCGCCAAGACACTCTCGCCCGTGGAGGTAACGGACGCGGCGCTCGCGCGGATCGAGCGCCTGAACCCGAAGCTGAATGCCTTCCTGACGGTCACGGCGAGCCACGCGCGCGAGCTGGCGCGGGCGGCCGAGGCGCGCTTCACCCGCGGCCAGTCCAAGGGGCCCCTCGACGGCGTGCCCTACTCGATCAAGGACCTCGAGCCCACGGCCGGCATCCGGACGACCTACGGCTCCAAGTTCTTCGAGCACAACGTGCCGGACGAGGACGGCGTGGTCGCCTCGCGGCTGCGCGCCTCCGGCGGCGTGCTCCTCGGCAAGACCAACACGCCCCACTTCGGCTACAAGGACATGTGCGACAACCTGATCGGCCCGCCCTGCAAGAATCCCTGGAACCTCGCCCGCACGTCGGGGGCATCCTCGGGCGGCGCGGGGGCCGCGGTGGCGGCCGGCCTCGGGCCTCTGGCCCACGGCTCCGACGGCTCCGGCTCGATCCGCATCCCCTCGGCGCTCTGCGGCATCTTCGGCCTCAAGCCCTCGCTGGCGCGCGTCCCCTCCTGGCCCAGCGCGGACCTCTGGAACGCGCGCTCCCACAACGGGCCCATGACCCGCACGGTCCGCGACGCAGCGATCCTGCTCCAGGCCATGGCCGGCCCGGACCCCCGCGATCCCCTCTCGATCGACGCGCCGCCCGACGACTACCTGGCGGCCTGCGAAGGAGACGTGCGCGGCTGGCGCGTGGGCTGGAGCGTCGACCTCGGATTCGCCGCCGTGGACCCGGAGGTCGCCGAGCTCACCGCGCGGGCGGCCCGGCGGTTCGAGGAGCTGGGGGCGCACGTCGAGGAGGCGAAGGTCGACTGGGGTCATCCGTACGAGTTTCACAAGATCATCTACTCGACGAGCGTGGGGGCGCGGAACTACGACCGCGCGCGGGAGCGCCCGGACTGGATCGAGCCCACGCTCATGCGGATGATCCTCGACGCCGGGCACCTGAGCGCGATCGACTACCTGAAGGCGCATCTCGCGCGCACGGAGTTCGCGGAGAAGGTCCGGAAGACGTTCGACCGCTACCAGCTCCTGCTGACGCCGCAGATGCCGGTCGCCGCGTGGCCGGCCGATCCGGGGCCGTTCGAGGGCCTGCCCGATCTCGGGGGCAAGCCCGCGCACTCGATCTTCGATCGGGTGCCGTTCATGTACCCCTTCAACCTCACGGGCTACCCCGCGGCGAACGTGCCGTGCGGCTTCACGCGCGAGAAGCTGCCGGTGGGGCTCCAGATCGTCGGGCGCTGGCACCGGGAGGTGGACGTGCTCCGGGCCGCGGCCTCGTTCGAGGCGCTCCAGCCGTGGGCCGCCCATCGGCCGCCCCTCGACTGAGGAGGCACGCGACGGCACGTTGACCTGCCCGACGCCGCCGGCGTAGCGTCGTACCGGCCGCGTCCCGGCTGCGCGACGACCCCCGTCGCGTCCCGTCGGATCGCGCGGCCGAGGGGAGGTCGCGATGTCGCCCACGATTGCGGACCCCGTCATGGCCCGTCTCGATCGGCTCGAGCGCGAGAGCAGCCGATGGCGACGCGTGGCCCTCGGCTCCTGGCTTGTGATCACGGCGCTCCTGCTCCTCGGGCAGAGCCCGTCCCGGGCGCCTCGCCCCGCGAATCCCGCCCGCACGGTCGACGCCGAGCGCTTCATCCTCCGCGACGGGCGGGGCGGCACGGGCGCGACGCTCGGGTGGGAGGCGGACGGCACGCCGCGCCTCGTCCTCCACGACCCGGCCGGCCAGCCCCGCACGGTCTTGACGGTCGGCGCGGGCGGCGCCCCCGGACTGAGCCTCCTCGACGCCGACGGCAAGACGGTCCGCGCGGCCCTCGTCGTCGGACCGGACGGGGCGCCGGGATTCGCCCTCTTCGACTCCGCCGGAAAGCCTCGCCTCGCGGCGGCGCTGTTTCACACGAGCGGCGCCGCCGCGGCCGGGCGGGGATCCGAGCCGGCGCCGGCTCTGGTCGCCTACGACACCGCCGGGGTCGTGCGCGCGACGTTCGGGCTGCGGAGCTCCGACGTCGCGGGTCTCGAGCTCGCGGACAGCCGCGGGGCCGCGCGAGCCGTCCTGCGCGTGCAAGGGGACGGCGCCCCGGACTTCGCCCTCCGGGACGGCCAGGGGCGCGGCCGCGCGACCCTCGGCGTGCTGTCCGACGGCACGCCGGCGCTGAACCTCCACGGCGCCGACGGACGGGCGCGGGCGACCATGACGTTCGTGCAGGGCAAGGGTGCGGCCCTCGCCCTCGCGGACGGGCGGGGCACGGTGGTGTGGTCGGCGCCGCCGCCGTGACGCGGCCGGCTCCCGGATCGCGACGGCACGCGGCTACTCAGCCTTTGACGTAGGAGAGCTTCTCGACGACCTTTCCGTCGTGGACTCGGAGGACGTCCACACCGCGCACGTGGCCGGCCGACCCGTCCGCGTTCCGCCATCGATAGAGCCAGCGCACGGCGCACCGGGCGCCTCCCGCGAACACCTCCTCCGTCTCGAACGCGGCGGACGGAGTCTCGCGGAAGAACCGCTCCCAGAAGCCACGCACGGCGGCCTGGCCGACGTGACGCTCCCCGTCCGGCGGCGGGTACGTGTTCTCGAAGACGCAGTCCTCGGTCATGGCGGCCATGATGCCGTCCACGTCGTGACGGCCGAAGGCGTCGAGGAAGCGCCGGACCGCCGCCAGCGTCGCGGCGGTCTCGCGATCGGGGGTCGTGCCGTCACTCATGTCCGCCTCCGGCAGCGTGCGTGCCGCCGCGCGAGACCGGCGCTCGGGGGATGGTGTGATGGTGAGGCGTGGTGGATTCGAACCACCGACTCCCCGCTTAAAAGGCGGGAGCTCTGCCTGGCTGAGCTAACGCCTCCCGTGCGTCATTCTGCACACTTGCGCCGCGACCGTCAACGCGTTGACGGCGCCCCGTCACCGGCACGCCGAGAGCCTCTACTGCGAGCCCCTCAATTGTGGCGCAAACTCGAACATGTACAGCCGCACCTCGTATCGCTGCTCGCCACCCCGAGGCTTGAGTGCAATGGTGAACGACTCGAGCGCGCTGGCGGATCGCCAGGCGAACCGGATTGGTGGCGTGAAGCTGACGGTCTGGCCGGTCGCGTCGATTCCCAGGAGCTGCAGCCACACCTCCATGATGCGGGACTCCTGCTGCCGCTCGATCAGTCCGTCGGCCTGGACGCGGTTCGAATCTCCGGTCAACTGCCAGTGGATCTCGATTTGGGGCGCCACGCTGGGGACTGGGTAGGACGACGGGTATTCCGCCGGTGGCAGCGCCACGCTGTGGAACGGATAGGCCGCCGGGCCCGGCGTTGGGGCCGACGCAGCGCAGCCGTCAAGAAGGAGGATCAGAAATGCCGCCACGCCGTAACCGCGCATGGCGATCACCGTGACCCGCCCTTCCGTTGCTCACGCCAGACCATCACCCCGAGGCCGGCAACGACGATTGCGGCTAGAAGGCTCAGCCACAGGGGGACCGGGGCGCCGTTCAGCCTGACGTCCCACCCCGCGATGAACCGCAGCAATTGCAGGAGGGCGATCAGCCACAGGACGACGACCGCGATCATCGTGAAGGGCTTCATGACGGCCAGAAGGTGGAGACCAATCGTGAAGCTGCGCGCGCGTCAAGCACGCGCGCCCTCGACCGTCATCAGCGCGCCCGGCGCGCCCGGCGCGCTGACGCCTCCTGCTCTTTCCGGAGCGCCGCCAGCACGCGCGTGACGGCTCGCCGGAGGTCGCGATCCTCGCGGAGCCGGGTGTCGAGCCAGGCCACGATCTGGTTGGTGGTCACGATCTCGGGTTCGCGTCGACGCGCCGCTCGACGGGGTGGCTTCCGCATCCCGGTCTCCCTCAGAGAGTGTGGAGGACAGCGGCAGGACTCGTGTCCGGAGCGGCCTCGATCATACCGCACTCGAGCCCCCGCCGGCCAACGGCCCGCGGACGCTCGCCGAACGCGAACCGCCAGCCGCCTCAGCCCGAGCCGGCTTGGGCCGCGGCGCGGCGCGCGCGCTGGGCCCGCGCCTGGTGCTGCAGCACGTAGACCCCGCCGGCCACCGTGGCGGCCACGCCGACGAGGGTCGAGGGCCCCGGGACGTCGCCCCAGAAGAGATAGCCCCAGAGCGCCGACCAGCCGATCATGACGTACTCGAACGGGGCGACCGTGCTCGGCGACGCCACGCGATAGCCCTGCGTGAAGCAGTACATGCCGACTCCTGAGATGAGCCCGCAGAGGACCATGCGGCCGAAGTCGCCCCAGGAGGGTCCGGCCCAGCCCCGCACCAGGAAGGCGAGGCTCGGGTGGAGATCGGCGCCTCGGTCCCCGCCGCCGCCGGCGACGAGCCCGGACACCGCGGCCACCACCACCGCCACGACTGTCGAGGTGAACGCGATGCTCGCCCCGGAATTCGTCCGCCCGAGCTCGCGCGTGATGGTCTGCGAGGACGCGTAGGTCAGTGCCGACAGGAGGGCGAGGAGCGCGGCCGGCTCGAAGGTCCGCGCGCCGGGCCGCAGCACCACGAGCACGCCCACGAAGCCGACCAGCACGGCGAGCCAGCTGCTCCGGTCGACCGGCTCGCCCAGGACGCGGGCCGAGAGCACGGTGACGAACAGCGGCGCCGCGAAGGCCACCGCGGTGACGGTGGCCATGGGCATGGCGGCGAGGGCCATGTAGTAGCTGGTGAACGAGACGAGGCCCAGCGCCCCTCGCGCCGCGTGGAGCCACGGGCGCTCGGGCGGGAAGGTGGCCGCATCGCGCTCCCGCCAGAGCAGCCACGCGTAGAGGGCGAGCGCGACCAGGCTTCGCACGAAGACGATCTGGAGGGCGGGGTACCGGCCGCTCAGTCCCTTGATGATGACGTCCTGGATGGGAAAGACGGACGCGGCCACGAGCACGAAGCCGATGCCGTGAAGGGGCCGGTCGAGCCGAGCGGCCGGCGCCAGGAGCGGCTTCATGCCCCTCACGGCCGGTCTCGGCGGGCCGGGGCTTCATGTGGCGATGGCGGCGATGGCGCGTCGGGCCCGGCGACGGGCGGCGCATGGATCGCCCGACCGTCCACGCCGGCGCGAGCGCCCCAGCGCCAGCGGGCCCGCATCTCGGCGGGGCGGATGGACGGCAGCCACCGCCGGGCGGCGGGCAGCTGGAGGAGCAGGATCCAGAGCGCCGCGAGGGCCACGGCGTCCCACCGACGAAGGTGAACGCCTCGCAGCGCCTCGTGCGTGAAGAACACGTAGGCGGCGAACCGGGCGCGCGGGTGACGGCGCCACACGAGCCAGGCGACGTACGGCGCCGCCAGGCCGTACGCGAGGTAGTTCCAGGGCCGATCGGGGGCGAAGTTGGCCGCGCGGAAGCCGGCCAGGCTCACGGCCTGGAGGAGCGGCGCCAGCGCGAGCCACGCGCAGAGCGCCACGGCGATGCCCGGGCGCCGCGCGCCGTCCCCACCATCGGGCCGCCTCGCCGTCACCACCGGGGCGCCACGCGGGTTGCTCGGCGATTCGTCACGCGCATCGTCCGGCGAGGTCGCCCGTCCCGACCCCCGCACCTTGACCTTCCGAAGGGCCCCGCGCTAGCATCGCCGCGAATCGACTGCGGGCACCCACGCAACCCGGGCTGCCCACGATGCCAACGATGGAGGATGGTCATGGCCAAGACGCTGGACGAGCTGGAGCTCCGGACCCTCCTCGACGCCGAGTCCACCGTCCCGCGAGGCTCCTCGCCCTACGAGGCCAACGCCCGCTACCTGACGTCGCTCGACGGCTTCAACATCAAGCGCCCGCCGATCCCCGCCCACATGTTCCGCGCCGAGCGGGACCGGGCACTGGCGGGGGACGCGCCCACCGGCCTCCTGCCGCTGGACCTCTCGTCCGCGCTCGGCCTCCAGTATCCCGCGACCACTCCCCTCATCCTCTCGAGCTACGCGCGCATCCGGGCGGGTGAGACGCTGTCGACGGCCTTCCGGGCGAGCGCGGAGATCTACCACGTCATCCGCGGGTCGGGCACGACGACAACCGATGGCGCGAACGGGCCCGGCGGCGGCGCGTCGATCGCCTGGCAGGCGCGCGACACCTTCTGTGTGCCCGGCGGGTCGACGGTGCGTCACCGCGCGGCGGCGGACACCGTGCTCTGGGTCGCGACCAACGAGCCCCAGCTCCAGTTCGAGGGCCTCCGGCCGCCGGGGCCGGGCGCGGCGCCGATCCAGCCCGCCTTCTACCCGATGTCGGAGATCCGGCGCCGGCTCCTCGAGGTGTACCTGGATCCGCGCGGGGCGACCATGCCGGGCAAGTCGGTGAACCTCGGGAACGTCGCCCTCGAGGGGAGCCGCACCACGACGCCCTCGTTCACCCTCGCCGTGAACTCGCTCCTGCCCGGCGAAGCGCAGCGCGGCCATCGCCACAACGCGGTGGCGGTGACGCTCGTGCTCGCCGGCGAGGGCTGCTACTCGCTGATCGACGGGGAGCGCGTGGACTGGGAGCCGGATACGGTCATGATCACGCCGCCCGCCGCCTTCCACTCCCACCACAACGACGGCCGCGAGCTGGCGCTGTTCCTCATCGTCCAGGACGGGGGCGTGTACTACCACTGTCGGACGATGGGATTCAGCTTTAAGTAGCCCCTATCGCAGGCAGAGCTGGCGCAGGTCGGGGAACCAGCGCGTCAGGTTCGACGGCTCGACGAGGATGGTCTCGTCGCGCCCGGGGCCGGTCGACACCAGCGAGATCTCGCACTCGATCAGGTCCTCCATCCAGCGGAGGTAGTCCCGCGCGCGCGGCGGCAGGTCTTCCCACGCGCGAAGCCCCGCCGTCTCGGTGAGCCACCCGGGGCGCTCCTCGAAGACCGGCTCGAGCGCCGCGATGGTCTGCTCGTCGCCCGGCCACTCGTCGAGCCGCGTGCCGCGGTAGCGGTACCCCACGCCCACCCGCACGACGTGGCAGGGATCCAGCACGTCGAGCTTCGTCACGGCGAGCGTGTCCAGCCCGTTCACGCGAACGGCATGGCGCAGGAGGGGCGCGTCGAACCACCCGCAGCGGCGGGGCCGCCCGGTGACGGAGCCGTACTCCTTGCCGCGCGCCCGGATCAGCTCACCGAGGTCGCCGGTCACCTCGGTCGGAAAGGGCCCGGCACCGACCCGCGTGGCATAGGCCTTCGTCACCCCGAGCACCCCGTCGATGCGAGTGGGCGGCACGCCGGTGCCCGGAGCCGCCCCACCCGCCGTCGCGGTCGAGGCGGTGATGTAGGGGTAGGTACCGTGGTCCACGTCGAGGAGCGTGCCTTGCGCCCCCTCGAAGAGCACCGTCGCGCCGTCCCGCATCCATCGGTGGAGGAGCAGCGCCGTGTCCGCGACGTGAGGGCGGAGCCGCTCGGCAGGACCGCGAACGGCCTTCACCACCTCGTCCACCTCGAAGGGATCCCGGCCACACGCCCGCAAGAGCTGGTTCTTCAGGGGGAGGGCCGCCTCGAGCTTCCGGCGGAGGAACGCCTCGTCGAGGAGGTCGCCGACGCGGATGCCGAGCCGGGCGGCCTTGTCCGCGTAAGCCGGCCCCACGCCCTTCCCGGTGGTCCCGATCCGCTCCTGGTCCACGGCCTGGTCGAGCGCCCGGTGGTACGGCAGGATCACGTGGGCCGCCTGGGAGACGTAGAGCTGATCGAGGGAGACGCCGGCCGCGGCCAGGCCGTCCAGCTCCTGGACGAGCCCCACGGGGTCGACGACGGTCCCGCAGCCGATCACGCTCTTCTTGCCGGACCGGAGGACCCCCGAGGGAACGAGCTGGAGGACGAAGCGCCGATCCTCCGTCACGATCGTGTGGCCGGCGTTCGGGCCGCCCGAGTACCGGGCGACGACGTCGACGCACGGCGCGACCAGGTCGACGACCTTCCCCTTGCCCTCGTCGCCCCACTGGGTGCCGACGATCACGATGTTAGGCAAGGGCCGCTCCGGGCGCCGGCTCCAGGACCCGGCCGGGCGCGGCCATCAGTCCGGCGAGCGGGCAGGCGGTCTCCTGGCCGCTCGCCGGGTCGATCACCCGGACCTCCCCCCGCGCGAGCCCCGCCTGATCGATCACCACGGCCCGCGCGGCGCGGATGTCACGCGCGTAGGCCAGCGACTCCGCGAGCGGCCGGCTCATGATGTCCCGCGCCACCCCGAGCCCCAGCTCGCGCAGGCGCCGGCAGAGGGCGAGCGCCGTGCCCTTGTCCTCGGTGAAGTCGATGACGAAGAACTCCGGTCCCATCACGGGGGGCTCCAGACCCTGCGCCGTCAGGGCGAGCAGGACGCGGTTCACGTCGAACGCGAACCCGGTGGCCGGGCACGGCGTGCCGAAGCGCGCCAGCATCTGGTCGTACCGGCCGCCACCCACGAGCTCCGCTCCGAAGCCCTCGACGTACCCCTCGAAGTTGACGCCCGAGTAGTAGTCGAACCCTCGCACCTCGGCCAGGTCGAGGAGGACGGCCTCGGCCAGACCGTAGGCGCCGAGCAGCCGGTACACCTCCGCCAGCCCGGTCACCGCGCGCTCCGACCGAGGGTTCTGGACGAGCTCCGCCGCCCGCCGAATCACCTCCGCGCCGCCTTGGAGCCCGGGCAGTGCCAGGAGGAGGTCCGCCGTCGCGGAGGAGACCGACAGCTCCCCGACGAGTCGGGCCAGCTCGGCCGCGTCCTTCCGTCCGAGGGCGGCGCGCAGCGCCCGGGCGACGTCCCCCCCGACGCCGAGGCTCTCGAACACGCCCCGGACGAACTCGACGTGCCCGACGTCGATCTGGAAGCGCTCCAGCCCGGCGGCGCGGAACGCCTCGATGGTCATCGCGATCATCTCCGCGTCGGCCTCCGGTTTGTCCAAACCGAGCAGCTCGACGCCCGCCTGGTAGAACTCCCGCATCCGCCCGAGGCGCGGAGCCTCGTGCCGGAACACGTTCGTCCGGTACGCCAGCCGATAGGGCTTGGGCCGGTCGCGGAGGCGGGTGGCGGCGATGCGCGCGATCTGAGGCGTCACGTCGGCCCGGAGGGCGAGCATCCGCCCCGAGTCCCGGTCGACGAACTTGAACATCCCCTCCTGGAGAGCCTCGTCCGTCCCCAGCGCGAGCACGTCGAAGAACTCGAACGTCGGGGTCATCACCTCGCGGTATCCCCACAGCCGGAACACGCCGAGGAGACGCTCCTGCAGGCCCCGGAGGCGTGCGGCCTCGTCAGGGAGGTAGATCTTCACCCCGGTGGGGAGCTGAGACTGGAGGTTCCGCCGGTCCATCGTGCGCGCGTGCCCGTCAGGCCGGGCAAACCCCCGGAAGTATACGGGAGCGGCCCACCGAAATCCAGCGCGCGGAGAGGCCGGCATCCGAGACGCTGGCGAGACGCTGGAGACACGTCGGGGAGAGACGGGGGCCGCACGGCGCCGGCGCCCGGCCGTCCGCGCGCGCCGGCCTGGCAGGGGCGGCGCCGCGGAAAGAGCCCTGTCTGGTAGGATGTGACCGGTCACGGGCCAATCCGAACGAGGAGGGGAAATTGGGGAGCCAGTCCAGGGCGGCGTCACGATTCGAGCGCGACGGGTCGACCATTCGCTTCGGCCGGCCCGACCCGGCGGGGGCGCGGGTGACCGTCACGGTCTGCACGCCGCGCATCGTGCGGATCGCCCTCGCCGGCGAGGGCGCGGACGACGGGCTCTCCTATGTCGGTCCACGCGACTGGCCCGGCGCCGCCCTCGCCCTCGACGACGGCGAGCCGGTGCGGCTTCAGACGTCCGACCTCCGCATCGAGGTGTCGACGGCGCCGGTGCGGCTCGCGTTCCTCGACGCCGGGGGCGCGTTGCTCCTTCGCGAGCCGGCGGACGGCGGGATGGCGACGGAACCGTCGACGGACGGCCAGACGCGTGTCCACGCGCGGTTTGCCTACGCCGGCGAGCAGCACTTCTACGGCCTGGGCCAGGGGGGCGGGCCGCTGGATCGCCTGGGCACCAGCCGGCAGCTCTGGAACACGCATCTCGGTCACGGGCCCGGGTCGGACATGGGCGTGCCGCTCCTCCTGTCGAACCGCGGGTACGCCCTCTTCTTCGACAACCCGAGCGACGCGCGACTGAGCGTCGGGCGGTCCGACAACGGGGTCCGCCTCGCCTACACGGCAGAATCGGGCCCGCTCACCTGGTACTTCCTGATCGGCCCCGATCTGCGCGGGGTGATGCACGAGGTGGCCGAGCTTCTCGGCCGCGCCCCCCTGCCCCCCCGCTGGGCGCTCGGCTTCCTCCAGTCGACCCGCCACTTCCACGACACGGCGGAGCTCAGGCAGCTGCCGCGCACGATCCGGGACAAGCGCATCCCGTGCGACGGGCTCATCTACCTGTCGACCTACGGCGAGGCGCGAGGGTGGAACCGCGGCGTCGGGCACCTCGAATTCCAGCCCGAGCTCTGGCCCGATCCCTCCGCCCTGCTCGCGGACGCGCGCGCCCAGCATTTCGAGCTCATCACCCACGAGTACCCGGTGCTCCACGAGGACTCGCCGCGCTTCGCCGAGGCGGAGTCGCGCGGGTTTCTCCTGGACGAGGGCTACGAGCGCGTCGTCGGGAGCGGCCGGCCGGCCGCGACCTACCGGGAAGGGCAGCGCTACCTCGATTTCTCCAACCCGGCGCTCCGCGCGTGGTGGTGGGCGGCCCACCAGGACCTGGTGCGCCAGGGCGTCGCTGGCTGGTGGCTCGACGGTGGCGAAGGGCCGCCGGCGGCGGCAAAGCTTCAGGCCGGCGACGGGCGGCGCCTGCACAACATCTACGACCGACTGCGCCACCAGGCCTTCGCGGAGGGCGAAGCCGCCGAGCGCCCCGGCCAGCGCGTGTTCCTGCTCTGCCGGTCCGGGGCGGCCGGGATGCAGCGCTTCGGGGCCTCGTGCTGGTCGGGCGACATCAACAACGACTTCGTGACCCTCGAGGCCCAGATCCCGCTGGGCCTCAGCACCGGGCTGTCGGGAGTCCCGTACTGGGGGACGGACATCGGCGGGTTCTTCCATCCGATCGAGGAGACCGGCGAGCTCTACGCCCGCTGGTTCCAGCTCGGCGCCTTCAGCCCCATCTTCCGCTCGCACGGCTGGGTCTGGCGGGAGCACGTGCCGTGGGCGCACGGCCCCGAGGTGGAGGCGATCTGCCGCCGGTACGCCGAGCTGCGCTACCGGCTGCTCCCGTACACCTACACCCTCGCGTGGCAGGCGCACACCCTGGGCCTCCCCCTCATGCGGCCCCTGGTGCTCAACTACCCCGACGACCCGCGCGTCTGGAGCCTGGGCCACCAGTTCCTCTGGGGCGACGACCTCCTGGTGGCGCCGGTGACGCGCGAGGGCGCGACGGCCTGGCCGCTGTACCTCCCCGCCGGCCGCTGGCACGACTTCTGGACCGGCGTCCGGTACCAGGGCCCGGGCGGCGTGACGCTGCCCGCGCCCCTCGATCGGCTCCCGCTCCTCGTCCGGGCCGGCGCGATCCTGCCGCTGGGCCCGGTCGTCCAGCACACGGGCGAGCGCCCGCTCGACGAGGTAACGCTCCTGATCTATCCGGACGGCGTGTCGCGGTTCGAGCTCTACGAGGACGACGGACGGTCGAACGACTACCGGCGCGGACGCCACGCAGTGACCGCGATCGAGTGCGCGGCCTCGTCGGGCGAGGTGACGGTGCGGATCGGCGAGCCGGCGGGCGACCGGTCCGTCGTCCCGCCGGGGCGGCGCTACCTGCTCAAGCTGCGGCTCGACGAGCCCGCCTCGGTGGCCGTTGACGGGCACGGGGAGCTGGCCAGGCGGGATGGGCCCGGCCCTGGCGGCGGGGGCTGGTGGGTCGACGCCGAGGGATTCGTCCTCGTGCGGCTCCCCGACCGGCCCGCCGCCGCCGTGACCGTCCGGATCAGGACTTGAAGTACCAGGTCTCCGTGTGCGCGATGTGGGGATTGTCGCTCACCGCGCTGTTCCAGAGGCGCTCCGGAATGTTGCCCATGTTCGTCTTGATGACCCGCACGCCTTGCGAGGCGGGCGAGTTCGCCACGACCGGGATGATCCACATCTCGTCGAGCGCGATCCTCCAGATCTCCTTGCCCAGCTGCGTCCGCTCCTGCTCCGGCACGCCGAATGCCTTTCGGTACTTGTCCATCACCTCCCGCATCCTGGGCGGCGGGGTCTTCCCCTTCGCCCCTGCGCTGGCGTACCAGGTCCCGTAGAGCGGCCCGACCGGAATCTGGGGGTCGACAGGGAAGAACCAGGGAGCATGCCCGAACATGTTGTCGGCGCCCCACTGCGTCTCGAAGTAGACCTGATGCTCGTTGGCAAGGAGCCGGTTGGTCGCCAGGCCTCGCTCGAGCTCCTGCACCTCGCCTCGGATCCCGACCTTCTTCCACTGCTCGACGACCATCTCGGCGATCCGGGTGAACGGGAGGAACCCGATATAGGTGGTGAGGGCCAGGCGGAGCCGGCCCCCGCCGTCCTGCCGCAGGCGGTAGCCCTCGCTGTCCTTCTTGTCCAGCCCGAGCTTGTCGAGCATCTCGTTGGCCTTCCGGACGTCGTACGCGGTGTGGAGCGTCTTGAACTCCGGGCCCGGGAAGTAGAGCGTGCGCTCACCGGGCGCGGCCGAGCCCGTCTGCCCGAGCCCGAGGACGAACGTCTCGTTGATCTGCGTCCGGTCGATGCCGTGGGACAGCGCGATCCGGAAGTCGCGCGAGCTGAGCCACTTCGCGACCTCGGGGTCTTTCTCGTAGCTCTGGTTGCACATCAGGCCGACGTCCGCCCCCTGGTCGGAGGGATCCAGGTAGACGCGGTAGCCGCCCTTCTGCTGATTCTCGAGCAGCACGGGTAGCTTGCCGATGTCGATGTGTCGCGCCTGGGAGTCGTACTCCCCCGCGATCGCCCGGAGGTTGATGATCTCGAGGTTCTCGCCGAGCGTCATCTGGACCCGGTCGATGTAGGGGAGCTGGTTCCCGGCGCTGTCCACCCAGATGCTGTACGGGTTCCGCTCCAGGACGAAGCGCGGCGTGTTGATCGGGGACGTCGTCTTCCAGGGGGTAACCACCGGCAGGTCGGGGTTGACAGAGGCGTTGTTGCGATTCTTGAGCAGGGTCACCCAGCTGTCGACATTCAGTTCGGCGATCTTCTTGTCGATGTCGTCCTTGGATGCGTACTTCGGGTGGAACTGCTTCAGGTAGTGGGCGGGGGCGAAGCCGCCCAGGCCAAACCGGCCGTACCGGGCGTGGTGCCCGACGCCCCACACCGAGGCCAGCACGATCGGCAGGGCGTGGTAGGGATCCGGCGCGACGAACTGGACCGTGCTGGCGTCCACTTTCCGAACGGCAATCGGCTTACCGTTGATCGTCATGACCGGAAGAGGGATCGGAACCACGTCTTTGTTCTGGTAGAGGTCCTCGAACCAGAAGACGAAGTCGTCCGCGGTGAACGGTTGACCGTCACTCCACTTCATCCCGCGCCGGAGGAAAAGCGTCGTGACTCGCCCGTCCGGGCTGACTTCCCAGCCGCGGGCAATGTTGGGCACGATCTTCGTGCCGGTGTAGTCGAAGAAGAGCAGCTTGTCGTTCTGGGCGACGCGGTTGCCGTTCGAGTAGTCGAAGGGACCAGTGAACCCGCGACGCCAGGTGCCGCCGTACTTGCCGATCTCGCGGAGCGGCTTGACGACCAGCGGATCCTGGCCGATGCGCTGCTCGACGGGGGGCAGCTTGCCGGCCTTGACGAGCTCGGCGAGCTGGGGCGCCTCGTTGAAGCGCTTCGGGTACTGCGCGGGATCGGTGATCACCTCCGGACCTTCCAGCTTGCCGATCAGGTGCGCACCGGGCTTGGCGCCCTGGGCGGCGGCGCGACCGGCCGGAAGCTGCGTCGCCGAGATGGCCAGCATCCCGAGCCGCAGCATCGTGCGGCGCGACAGGCCGTGTTCGTCGTGGGGTCGCTCGGTTCCCTCTGCATCGCTCATGGGTCTCCCCTTTCGCCCTCCGGGACGAGGGCCGGCTCCGGTCTGGCGATCATGACGGCGGGCTCGAAGACGGGCGCCGAGCTCGTCGCGCTCCGGACCTCACGTCGTGGACTCGCGATGGACGTCCCCCAAGGGGCGCACAGCTCTCGCGGCGGACCAGCTCGAGCGCCAGCGGGGTCTCTGTGCCGGCCCCTGGTCGCCCGGCCATCAGATCGAGAAGTCGCCGGGCCGCCGCCTGCCCGAGCTCGTACCGCGGGACTCGCACCGTCGTGAGGGGCGGCGTCACCAGGCTCGCGTAGGGCACGTCGTCCCAGCCGACGATGGAGAGGTCGTGCGGCACCCGAACCCGATGCTGGGCGCACGCCTGGAGGAGCCCGATGGCCATCACGTCGTTGTGGCAGATGGCCGCGGTCGGGCGGTGCGCGAGCGCCAGGAGGCGCTCGCCCGCGCGGTGGCCGCCCTCGAGCGACATGGCCTCGCGAAAGATCAGCGACCGCTCGGGGCCGAGGCCGATCCGGGCCAGGGCCGGACGGTACCAGTCCTCCCGGTTGCCGACCCGGGCGTCGCTCCGGGAAGGGACGATCAGCGCGACGCGTCGATGGCCGAGGCCGGCGAGGTACGCCGCGACCTCGGCGGTGGCGGCCGGCCAGTCGATCCAGACGGCGGCGACGTGCGGCCCCGTCACCTCGCGGTTGAGGAAGACCATCGGGACGCCCGCGCGCCGCGCCACCTCCGCCAGCTCATCGGGCGGGCACTGCGGGGCGCCGAGGATCAGGCCGTCCGTGCTGCGCTCGAGCAGGTGCCGGACGTTCCGGAGCTCGCGCTCGGGGTCGCGCCGGCTGCTCGACAGGATCAGGCTGTACCCTGCTGGCGCCAGGACGTCCTCGGCGCCGCGCGCCACGTCGGGAAAGAACGGGCTCGCGACGTCGCCCATCACGAGCCCGACCGTCTTCGTCCGGCGGCTGACCAGGCTCCGCGCGATGTGACTCGGCTGGAAGGCCAGCTTGGCGATCGCCTGCTCGACCCGCGTCCGCGTCAGCGGCGCGATGTGGTTCTCGCCGTTGATGAAGCGCGAGACCGTCTGGTGGGACACGCGGGCGAACCGGGCGACGTCCCGGATCGTCACCCGCTTCCCCGAGGGTGGCAATGTCATCGTCATGCTCCCCCGTCGTGTGACCGGTCACACCGTAGCAAGGGACCCATGGGCTGTCAACGGCTCCGCACGAGTTCGGGAATCCCGCGCCCGCGCGGCGCTTCGCCCGACCATCTCGATGACTGCCGCGTTCCGCGCGGGACGTTCCGGCCGAAGGCCGGTGTCGACGCGCCGGGGTGACGGTGTACGCGTGACGGGTGGCATGCTAGATTTGTGACCGGTCACGTCCAGCTCAGCGATTCGGGGCCTGGAGGCTCGCGAGTACGATCCGCCGTGCGACACCGAACGTCAGCCACCATTTCCGACACCGATCCAGATCACCGTGAAGGCGCGGCGGGAGTCCGGGCGTGGAGCCCGGACCGAGCCCGCGCGGAAAGGACAGGCGTCGAGATGAAGACTGCGCGTCTCAGCCGGAGTGTCCGGGGCCGGTGGCACCGGCCGCGGCTCGCCCTGACCCTGGCCCTCGTCGTCGCCGCGCTCCTCGTCGCGAGCTCAGCGGCCTGGGCCCAGGGCAAGACCATCACGCTGTCCATGCTGGCCGGGTTCAAGGAGGACGTCCTCCGGGCGAACCTGCCGGAGTTCGAGAAGAAGACCGGCATCAAGGTGCTCATCGACGCGTCGCCCTTCGCCGACATGTACAAGAAGAACCTCCTCGCGCTCAGCACCGGAGGGCGGTTCGATGTCCTGTTCCTGGACGAGCCGTGGGTCCCGCCGCTCTCGGAGTTCCTCACGCCGCTCGACGAGCGGCTGAAGAGCGTCGACATGCAGGACTTCGTCCCGACGACGGTCGCCTCCGGGGCGTTCCAGGGGAAGCAGTACGCGCTCCCGGTGGATCCGAACGTCCAGATCCTCGTGTACCGGAAGGATCTCTTCGCACAGAAGAACCTCAAGCCGCCCGCGACCTGGGACGAGCTCCTGGCGACGGCGAAGGCCTTCCATGACCCGGCCAAGGAGCAGTTCGGGTTCGCCATGACCGCGAGCAGCGACATCCAGACCTCGCTGTACCTCCTCCTGGCCATGTGGTCCCACGGGGCCGAGCTGATCGACGCTCAGGGGCGCGGCGGCGCGAACACCCCCGCGGGCCGGAAGGGCGGGGAGATGTTCCTGGAGCTCCTGAAGTTCACCCCGCCGAACGTCCGGAGCTATACCTTCGCCGACGTCAACAAGTCGATCCAGACCGGTCAGGCCGCGATGGCCATCCAGTGGGCCTCGGGCGCGAAGCCGATGGAGGACCCGAGCCGGTCGAGCGTGGCCGGGAAGCTCGGCTACGCGGTGGTGCCGAAGGCGGTCCGCCAGACACCCATGCGCGGCGTCTGGACGATCGCGATCGCCAAGAACAGCCCGAATCAGGACGCGGCGTTCGAGTTCGCCAAGTGGATCTCGAGCAAGGAGTTCGGGCTCGCCGCCGTCAAGTTCCCGAGCGCGACGTCGGCCATCCACAGCCCGCGTGTGTCCGTCCTCCAGGACGCCGGCACGAAGGCCGCCCTGCCCTATGCCGAGACCCTCCTGGCCAGCCTCCAGGTCACGAAGGGGCGGCCGCGCTACACAGAATACGCCGACATCCAGGAGCACGTCCGCATCACGGCCGGGAAGCTGACGGCGGGCGAGCTCACGCTCGACGCCGCGCTGAAGGAGATCGACGCCGGGGTCAACAAGATCCTCGGCAAGTAGGGGAACTGGGCCGGACCGAGCGAGACCATGGGCGGGGCCCGGGCGGGACGCTGGTTCCTGCTTCCGGGCCTCGTCTTCCTCTTCGCGATCGACCTCGTTCCGCTGATCTACTCCGCGTGGATCAGCTTCTACGAGTGGTGGCTCCTCCGTCCGCGGAACATCCGGTTCGTCGGGCTCCGTAACTACCTCCAGCTCGCGACCGACCCCGAGTTCGGGCGTGCCGTCGTGGTCACCACCCTGTTCACCGTCGGGGCGGTGGCCGTGGAGTTCCTCGCAGGGCTGGGCCTCGCCCTTCTCTTCGCCCAGCCGCTCCGGTTCCTCCGACCCCTCCGTGTCCTCCTGCTCCTGCCCCTCTTCATCGTGCCGGTCGTCGGCGCGACGATGTGGCGTGTCATCTTTCACCCCGAACTGGGGGTCCTGAACTACTACCTGAACCTCGCCGGGTTCGGCCGCCCGTCCTGGCTCGGCGACCCGACCCTGGCCCTCGTGTCGATCACCCTCGTCGACGCGTGGCGCACGATCCCGTTCATGTTCCTCGTGCTGTACGCCGGCCTCCAGATGCTGCCCGCCGAGCTCTACGAGGCGGCCGCGGTCGACGGGGCGTCCCGCTGGCAATCCTTCCGTCACGTGACGGTGCCGCTCTTGACCTACATCATGCTGGTGGCACTCCTGATTCGCGGCATGGACGCCTTCCGGGAGTTCGACATCATCTTCGTCCTCACCGGGGGCGGGCCCGGCACGGCGACCCAGACGATCCAGATGCTGAACTACCGGGTGTTCGGGCTCGGGCACATGGGCATGGCCAACTCGTTCGGGATGGTCACGCTCGCGCTCGTCGCCCTCATGTGCTGGGTCCTCATGCGGACGATCCTGCGTCCGCCGCGTCGAGCCGGGAACGCCGCGTGAAACCGACCCGGCTCCGGGTCGTCTTGACGGTGATCGCGCTCGTCCCCGTCCTCTTCTGGACCCTGTTCCCGATCTTCTGGATCACGACGGCCTCGTTCAAGACGGAGCGCAGTCTCTACGCCCGCCCACCCCAGTGGCTCTTCTTCACGCCGGTCCTCGAGAACTACCGCTGGGTGCTGGGCAACATCCCGTTCATCGAGTACATGACGAACAGCCTGGTGATCGCGATCGGGACGACGGTCGGGAGCCTCGTGCTCGGGGTGCTGGCGGGCTACGGATTCGCCCGTTTCCGGTTCCCCGGATCCGACGCGGTGCGCTTCATGGTGCTGGTCACCCGCATGGCGCCCCGCATCGTCCTCGTGGTGCCGTACTATCTCATGATGCAGCGCCTCGGGCTGCTCGACACCTACACCGGTCTCGTGATCGCGTACATCTCCTTCGCCCTTCCGTTCACCATCTGGCTCCTCATCGGGTTCTTCATGGACGTGCCCCTCGAGATCGAGGAGGCGGCCATGATCGACGGCTGCTCCCGAGTCGGGGTGCTCCTGCGGGTGGTGCTTCCGATCGTGGCGCCCGGGCTCGTCGTCGCCGCGATCTTCGCCTTTCTGGTGTCCTGGAACGAGTTCCTCTTCGCGCTGATCCTGAGCGGCGTCAAGGCGAAGACCCTGCCCGTCGTCGTCGCCGGGTTCAACACCGACGCGGGGCCGCTCTACGGCGAGATGAGCGCGGCCGCCGTGATGGTCATGCTGCCGAACATCGTCATGACCGTCGCCCTGCAGCGCTTCCTGGTCCGGGGGCTGACGCTCGGGGCCGTCAAGGGATAGCCGAACCACCGATGGATCGTGGAGGACCCATGGAATCCCGCAACCTCGGTCTGATCCGGGCGCTCGCGTGGGAGCGGACCCCGGCCGGCGTCGAGTTCCGGTGCGTCACCGAGCTGCTCGCCGCGGCGCGCGTTGCCGTCGAGGTGGCCGGCCCGCGCGCCGTCCGCGTGCGGATCACGGCCGGCGCCGCGCCGCTGGGCAAGGCGTTCACCTACGTCGCGGGTCGACCGGATGCGGGCGGCTTAACGGTGGAGACGCCGGAAGGGCGCGTCATCGTGCGGGCCCGGCACCTCACGGTCGAGGCGACCCTCGACCCCTGGCAGCTCGAGTTCCGGGACGCCGACGGCCGCCTCCTGACGCACGAGGTCCAGGACGACGTGAACTTCGCCGGCCATCGCCTGGGCCCCCGGCCGGGGCTCCAGGTCGAGAGCCTGCCGCACGATCCCGCGCGCCGGACGCTCGCCGTGACGGACAGCCTGCTGCTCGATCCGGAGGACCACTTCTACGGCGGGGGTGAGAAGTTCACGCGGCTGGACCACGTCGGCCGCTCCATCCGGATCTGGAACCGCAATCCGTACGGGTCCCGCTCCGAGCTCGCCTACAAGAACATCCCCCTGCTCGTCGGCAGCCGCGGGTACGGCCTCTTCGTGGACGTCCCCACTGCCGTCACGTTCCACGTGGGCAGCCGCTCGAACCGGACCTTCACCGTCGAGGCCGCCGGGCCCGAGCTCGACTACTACGTGCTCGCCGGCACGCCCAAGGAGATCCTCGCCGCCTACACCGACCTCACCGGGAAGCCGCCCGTACCGCCGGAGTGGGCGTTCGGCCTCTGGGCCTCGACGTGCTTCGTGAAGTTCACGGAGGCGTCGGTGCTCGCCGAGGCGCGGCGGCTCCGCGACGACGGCATCCCCTGCGACGTCTTCCATCTCGACTCCTTCTGGCAGCGCGCCTTCATGTGGTGCGACTTCGAGTGGGACGCCGAGCGGCTCCCGGACCCCAAGCGGCTCATGGACGAGCTGCACCGGGAGGGGTTCCACAACTGCCTGTGGATCAACCCGTATGTCGCCTGCCAGAGCGCGCTCTACCAGGAGGGCGTGAAGGGCGGATACTTCCTGCGCCGCCCGGACGGCAGCGTCTACGACGCCCTCGTGTGGAACCAGCGCACGGAGCGGGGCATGGGGCTCTGCGCCATCGTCGACTTCACCAATCCCGAGGCGGCCCGCTGGTACCGGGGCCTGCTCGACGCCCAGCTCGCCCTCGGCGCCGACTCCTTCAAGCCGGATTTCGCCGAGGAGATCCCCGACGACGCGCGCTTCGCCAACGGGCTGACGGGGGCGGAGATGCACAACCCCTATCCGCTCCTCTACCAGCGGGAGTGCTTCGAGGCCACGCAGGCCGTCCACGGAAGCCGCGCGGTCGCCTGGTCGCGGAGCGCGGCCCCGGGCGTGCAGCGCTATCCCGGGCACTGGGCGGGCGACTCCGAGTGCACGTTCCTCGACATGGCGAACACGCTCCGCGGCGGCCTCGCGAGCGCGTTGAGCGGGCTCGCCTACTGGAGCCACGACATCGGCGGATTCTGGGGGGACCCGTCGCCGGAGCTCTACGTCCGCTGGGCCCAGCTCGGGTTCCTCTCGTCGCTCTCCCGCTACCACGGCGCGACCCCGCGCGACCCCTGGCGGTTCGGTGAGGAGGCGCTCGAGATCTTCCGCGAGTACGCGCGCTTCCGGAGCCGCCTTGTCCCATACCTCGTGAGCCACGGGTGGGAGGCCTCCGAGACGGGCATCCCGCTCATGCGGCCGATGGTCATGGAGTTCCCGGACGACCCCGCCGGGTACGCCTTCGACCTCCAGTACTGCCTCGGACGCGAGCTGCTCGTCTCGCCGGTCGTGGCGCCCGACGGGTGGGTCACCACATACCTGCCGCCCGGCGCGTGGCTCGATTGGTGGAGCGGGGCCGTTCACGAGGGTGCGCTGACCCTCCGGCGCCAGGTGCCGCTGCGGGAGCTGCCGCTCTACCTCCGCGAGAACAGCCTCCTCGTGCTGGGCCCGGTGCGCAGCCACGTGGCCGAGCGACCGGCTGACCCGCTCACCGTGGAGGCGTTCGTGAGGATCGAGGCGACCTTCGCGCTGCGGGGCGACTCGGGGACCGCCGAGCTCCGCTGCCGGCGCGACGGCCGGCGAGCCGTCTTCACGATCGGCAGCGCCGGCGCCGCGGGTCGCGCCGGCGGCCGGACGGGCGAGCCCGACCGCGGCCTTCCCACGATCGTGCTCCGCTTGCGGGACGTCGAGATCCCGGCGGCCGCCCTGGCCGACGGCCAGGTCTTGCCTCGCCTCGATCCGCCGGCGCTCGAGCGGGCCGACCGCGGCTGGGCCGTCGACGGCCGCGTGATCGTCCTGAAAGCCCGCGCGCGCGAGCTACGGACCGAGTGACCCGGCCGACGCCGCGTCGGCCCCCGGCCGGGTCAGGTCCAGCCGGCGTCGACGATGTAGTTCTGGGCGGTGCACCCCGCGCTGTCGTCGGCGGCGAGGAACAGGATCATCCGGGCCACGTCCTCGGGCACGAGCTTCCGCTTCAGGCACTGGCGGCGCAGCAGCTCGGCCTCGCCCTCCGGCGTGAGCCACAGCCGGAGCTGGCGCTCGGTCATGATCCAGCCGGGCACGACGCACGTGACGCGGATCCCGTGCGGTCCCAGGTCCCGGGCGAGCCCGCGCGTCAGGCCGACCACCGCCGACTTGGCCGCCGTGTAGCCCGGCATGCCGCCCTGCCCGACCATCCAGGAGGTGGAGCCCAGGTTCACGATGGCGCCGCCGCCGGCGGCGGCCATGTCCGGGTAGACGGCCTGCGCGGCGAAGAACTGGTGCCGCAGGTTGACCGCGAGTCGCTCGTCCCAGTACTCGGGGGTGACGGTGTCGAGCGCGTGGCGCTCGTCGTGGGCGGCGTTGTTGACAAGCACGCGGATCGGGCCGAGCCGGCGGCGCACGTCGCCGACCGCGGCTCTGAGGGCGCCGATGTCGCGCAGGTCGCAGTGAAGGAACAGAGGTTCCCCGCGGCCGGCGGCGGCGACCTCCCGGCACAGCCGCTCCGACGCCGGCCGATCGATGTCCAGGAAGGCCACCCGAGAGCCCTGTGCCGAGAAGTGCTCCACGATGGAGGCGCCGATCCCGCTGCCGCCCCCGGTCACCAGGACGACGCGGTCGCGCAAGCTCGGGTACGTGGCGTACGTCATGCGATCCTCCTTAGCCGGTGGGAACCGGTGGGGCCGGTGCGGGTGGTCGACGGCGAGCCGGCATCCTACCACACCGGGCGTCGAGCACACGCGGGTCGGCTTGCCCGGAAGGAGCGCGACCCGGTATCCTCGGCCGGCATGGAGCCGATCACTCTCCTGAGCGGTCCGCTGGGCCTCGTCCTCGCTCCCTCGGTCGGCGGCGCGATCACCCGATTCTGGTCCGAGGCTGCCGGAGCGGCCGTCGAGCTGCTCCGTCCCACTACGGAGCTCGCGCTCCGGCAGCGCGATCCCGGCGTGACCGCATGCTACCCCCTCGTGCCGTGGTCGAACCGGATCCGTCACGGGCGCTTCGCGTACGGTGGACGCACGGTCACCCTGGCGCCGAATCGCCCCAGCGAGCGACACCCGATCCACGGGCACGGCTTCCAGGTGCCGTGGGCCGTCCTGGACCTCGCGCCAGCCACTGCGACCCTCGAGCACCGGCACACGCCGGACGCGTGGCCATGGGCGTATCGGGCTGTTCAGCGATTCCGCCTGACGCCGACGCGGCTGGAGCTCGAGCTCGCCGTGACGAACGAGGGCGACGCGGCGATGCCCGCGGGCCTCGGCTGGCACCCCTACTTCCCGCGGACTCCGGAGACGACGCTCACGGCGCAGGTGACCGAGATCTGGCTGACCGACGCCGAGATCCTGCCGACCACGCGCGTGGCGCCGGCGCCGGACCGGGATCCGCGGCCCGGCCTGGCCGTCGACCGTGTGGCGCTCGACAACGTGTTCGTCGGCTGGGACGGTCACGCCGTCGTCACGTGGCCGGAGCGAGGCGCGCGGCTCCGCCTGGCGGCCTCGCCGCCGCTCGGCACCCTCGTGGTGTACACGCCGCCCGCCCAGCCGTTCTTCTGCGCGGAGCCGGTCAGCCACATCACCGACGCCTTCAACCTGGCCGCCGGCGGGCAGGCCGGCACGGGGATGCTCACCCTCGCGCCCGGCGAGTCCGTGCGGGCCACGTTCACCCTGACCCCGGAGCTCCTGTGACCGTGAACCACGCCCGGTCGTCCCCGGAGCGCGGGCTCCCGTTCATCCGAACCAGGAGGATTCGATGACAGCGATCCCGGCCCGCGGCGCCAGTCCCACCGACACGACCGAGAGCCCGGCGGCCGCGTGGCGGACGCTCGAGGGAGGCGGCGCGATCATCGAGGGCGGGCTGTGGGCCCGCCGGCAGCAGATCAACCGTGATGCCGCGCTGCCCCACGGCTACCGGATGCTCGAGGTGGCGGGCAACCTGGAGAACCTCCGCATCGCCGCCGGCGCGTCCACCGGGCGGTACCAGGGCCCGGTGTTCATGGACTCCGACGTGTACAAGTGGATCGAGGCGGCCGCCTTCGAGCACGCGCGGCAGCCGGGCGACTGGCTCCGGTCTCACATGGCCTCAGCGATCGACGTGGTTGCCGCCGCCCAGGGCGACGACGGCTACGTCAACTCGCACTACCAGGTCGCGGAGCCCGACCGCCGCTGGACCGACTTCGCCCAGGGCCACGAGCTCTACTGCGCCGGGCACCTGTTCCAGGCCGCGGTCGCGCACCGGCGCGCCACCGGCGAGGACCGCCTGCTCCGGGTCGCCGTCCGCTTCGCGGAGTACCTCGACGGCACCTTCGGCCCGGGCAAGCGCGTCGCCACGCCCGGCCATCCGGAGATCGAGATGGGGCTGACCGAGCTCTACCGGGAGACCGGCGAGCGGCGCTACCTGGACCTGGCGCGATTCTTCCTCGACCAGCGCGGGCACGGCTGGCTCGGGCCCGGGCGGTACGCCAGCTCGGCCTACTATCAGGACCGGGTTCCCGTGCGCGAGGCGACCGGGCTCGAGGGCCACGCCGTCCGCGCGCTATACCTGACCGCCGGCGTCGCGGACGTGTACCTCGAGACCGGGGAGGCCGCGCTCCTCTCGGCGCTCGAGCGGCAATGGGCGGACCTCACCGGCCACAAGCTCTACGTGACCGGGGGCGTCGGATCCCGCCACCTGGGGGAGGCGTTCGGCCAGCCGTACGAGCTGCCCAACGATCTCGCCTACTGCGAGACGTGCGCGGCGATCGCGAGCATCCTCTGGAGCTGGCGGATGCTGCTCGCCACCGGTCACGGCCGCTTCGCCGACCTGATCGACCGAACGCTTCACAACGCCGTCCTCGGCGGCGTGTCGCTCGACGGCGAGCGCTACTTCTACGTGAATCCCCTCGCCAGCAACGGAGCGACCGAGCGCCTCGGGCGGGGCGGCTGCCGGCGCAAGGAGTGGCATCTGGTCGCCTGCTGCCCGCCGAACGTCATGCGGCTGGTGGCCTCGCTCGGCCACTACGTCGCGACGCGCGACGACACCGGTGTCCAGATCCACCAGTACGCGCCGGCGCGGATCGCGACCCGGCTCGCGTCGGGACGGAGCCTGGGCCTCCGGATGGAGACTCGCTACCCGTGGGAGGGCTCGGTCCGGCTGACGGTCGAGGACGGCGACGGGAGCCCGTGGGCGCTCGCCCTGCGGGTCCCGGAGTGGTCCGGCCGCGCCGCCGTGCGCGTGAACGGCGACGCCGTCGGCGCCGCGCCGGACAGCCGCGGCTACCTGCGGCTCGAGCGGGACTGGCGCGGCGGGGACGCCGTCGAGGTGGACTTCCCGATGGCGGCGCGGCTCGTCGAGCCGCACCCGGCGATCGAGTCCACCCGCGGCGCCGTCGCGATCGAGCGCGGCCCGCTCGTCTATTGCCTGGAGCAGGCCGATCAGGGGGACGTCCCCATCGACGAGCTCACGATAGACGCCGCCGCGCCGCTCGTGTCCCGCTGGGCGCCCGAGCTCCTCGAGGGCGTCGAGGTCGTCCGCGCCACGGGCGCGCGGGTCGACACGGCGTCGTGGCGCGGCCGGCTCTATCGCCCCGTGGGCTCCGGGGCGCCGCCGTCGCGCCAGCGCATCGAGCTGACGGCGATCCCGTACTACGCGTGGGCCAATCGCGAGCAGGGCGCGATGCGCGTGTGGGTGCCGCGAGCTACAATCTGACCGCGGTGATCTGACCGCGGTCGGCTTCCCGGCGATGGGTGTCCTCCCCCGAACCCAGAACAGGAGAGACGCGTGACAGACCCGAGCAGGATGCGGCTAGGACTGATGCTTCCGATCGGCGCCGGCGCCCTTGGCGAGGGCCGGCCCGTTCGCTGGACCGACCTCCGCGAGATGGCCCGCACGGCGGAGGCCGTCGGCATCGACACGCTGTACCTTCCCGACCACCTCCTGTTCCGGAAGTCGCCGCCGGGCAACCTCATGCAGGTCAACATGGACGAGGGGAAGGTCCGGGGCATCTGGGAGTCCTGGACGATCCTCTCTGCCCTGGCCGAGGCGACGCACCGCCTCCACCTCGGGCCGCTCGTGGCGTGCACCGGCTTCCGGAACCCGGCGGTCCTCGCCAAGATGGCGGACACGCTCGACGAGGTGTCGAACGGCCGGGTGGTCCTCGGTCTGGGCGCCGGCTGGCACGAGCCCGAGTACGAGGCCTTCGGCATTCCCTACGATCACCGGGTGGGGCGCTTCGAGGAAGCGCTGGCGATCATCGTGCCGCTCCTCCGCAAGGGCCGGGTCGACTTCTCGGGGCAGTACTACCAGGCGCGAGACTGCGTGCTCGCCCCGCGCGGGCCGAGGCCCGAAGGCCCGCCGATCCTGATCGGCGCCCAGCGCCCGCGCATGCTGGCGCTGGCGGCCCGGTACGCCGACATCTACGACGCCGACTACCACCTCGAGGTCGCTGGGGTGAGCGCCGCGTTCCAGGCCCTCGACCGGGCATGCGTGGAGGTGGGGCGCGCCCCGGCGTCCATCACCCGGACGGCCGGCACCCGCATCGCGCTCCAGGCGCCCGGAGAGCCACGGCCCGGGCTGCCTGGCGTCGCGGCCCCCACCGGCGCCGCGGTCTTCGAGCTCGGGGGCATGCGACAGATGGCGCGCGCCGGCACCGTTGCCGAAATCCTCGAGCACGCGCGAACCTTCAAGGCCGTCGGCGTCCAGCAGCTGACTTTCAGCCTCGTTCACCCTCCGGGCCCGAAGGGCATCGAGATGCTCGCCCCGGTCGTCGAGGGCCTGCGCCGCTAGCTAGCGCTGCACCTCGTAGAGACGGAAGCGTCGATCGGCGGGATCTTCGTACACCAGCCGCAACGAGGGAAGCATCTTCGGAAGCAGCTCCTTCTCGAACACTCCGCGGGAGTACCAGCCCATCTCGTCGCCGTGGTAGCCCAGCACGACGACGTCGGCACGCCTCCAGTCCTCTTCCATCCCCACATAGTCGAACATGTACAGTCGCTCCCGGTCCGTGAGATGGGCCGCGATGCGCTGCGGCGCCGCGATCGCCTTGTGTCGCGGGACATGCGCCTCCAGCTGCGCGTGGAGACGGCGCTGGTCGAGGGTCGGCCCGTGCAGCCGCGCAACGCCAAATATGCCGGGGACCGTGAACACCAGGAGCATGACGGCCAGCCACGCCGCTCGCACCCTGGGTGCCTTGAATGCGATTACCGCCATGGCGAACAGCGCGGGATAGATCTCGCTCTCGTAGTGGAACGAGCGGGACACCAGTGGCCACTCGTTCGACAGCATGTTGATCAGAAGGGCCGGCGCGATCGGCAGGAGGTACACCGGCCGCACAAGGGGGAATGCGAGAAACGGCGCAAGCACGCCCGCAACGTACCGGAGCTTCCACGGGTGCAGCAGCGTGCGCATGATGTCCTGGGGTCGCGTGGCGATCGTAGCCAGGAACTCCGCGAGGCTCCGGCCCAGATGACCGTAGTACTTGCCGAAGTACACGCTCGCTTCGCCACCGCGAAAGAACGGGAAGATCACCTCCATGACGATCACGAACGACAACGCCCCAAGAACCATCAGGAGCGCCCCCAGCCGACGGGTTCTGCCCCGATCATCATCATCCTGGCGTCGCAGCACGAGGTATGCGCCGAGCCCGATCAATGAGAGCGCGGCGCTCTCCTTGAGACCCAGGTACAGGAGGCTCAGAGCAAGCACCCACTCGTACCGACGCGTCTGCAGCATCCACCACAGCCAGGGGACGATCCCCATCGCAAGCGTGATCAGATGAAAGTCGTGATAGGCCTGGCTGACGTTCCCCGCGAAACCCAAGTACAGCAGCGCCACCAGCCAGGCCAGCGCCGGTTTCCAGCCCTCGTGCCGCGCCAGTGCGTGAACACCGAGCGCACCCACACCAAAGCACATGATCTGGATGGTTAGAAGCGTGACTGCTGGCGGGAACACGCGGCACAGCGGCGCGAACACGATCAGCATGGGTTCGAAGTGGTCGGCGAGGATCCAGACATCCCCCTTCATCGTCGAGAACAGCATCCCGCGACAGGCGTTCGCGTAGATGGCAAGATCCATTCCGGTCCGAAACGAGGCGTGCCGCAGATAGGTCCCGATCGCATGCCCTAGCGTCACCAGCGCGATCGATGACACGACGTAGCGGCGGCGCGCGTCTGACGGCAGCGCATCGATCCGCGCGGACAACCCCTCCAGCCACGCCAACACACGACTGCCGGTCGGTCGATACCCGAAGACCAAACACGCCACAGCCGGCAGGAACAACGTGCCGTAGAGGATCCGGTCCACGTTCGGCAGCGTCGGATCCCAGCGCACGCGCAGGGCTCCGATGACCAGTACCAGCAGCCCCGCACAGGCGCTGCAGTCCACTAGGTATGGAGATACGGCGCGCAAGAGGCGTGGCCCGCAAGACCACATTGCGTTCCAGTTCACGGGGGACGATCAGCCTGCCCGCGGGAGATCCGGGTCGTGCACAACGCCACTCGCTCCTCCCTCTGCACGGGCCGCGCGCGACGGCCGTGGGGCAGGCTCCTTGGGCTCGAGGCGCACCAACCGGGCCGAGCGGATCGAGGGGAGCGCGCGGAGCTCCCCGAGGACGGCATCGGGGACCGGCGCGTCGAGGCTCAGGATCGACACCACGCGGCCGCCCGGCCGCTGCCGCCCGAGCTGCATGCCGGCGATGTTGATGCCGTGCGCGCCGAAGAGCGTGCCGATCCGCCCGATCACGCCCGGCACGTCGTCGTTGGTGAGCACGACCATCCAGCCCGCCGCGTGGGCCTCGAGGTCGAACCCGTCCACCTGGACGATCCGCGGCTCCTTCCGGTGGAAGAGCGTCCCCGCGACCTGCCACTGGCCGCGGTCGGTGACGAGCTCGGCCGTCACCAGGCTCGCGTAGTTCTCGCTCACGCGTCCGGGGCCTCCCGGGGCCCCCGGACGCGCACCGCCTACGGCCGCTTGGGGTCCGGAGCCCAACTCTCGAACGAGTCGATGTAGCGACGGTCGAGGAACCGAGACTCCGGCCACGCTTCGCCGACGTCGCCGGTCTCGATGGCCATCTCCCAGAAGATCGGCATCGCCGCAGCCGGCAGGCGCCCGCGCTCGTCGAAGGTCGGCATCGCCTCTCGGTACGCTCGCTCGTGGTACTGCGCCTCGTCGCGGACATGCTTGCCGAGGAGCCGGATGGCGAGCTCCGGGTTCGCGCTGCCCAGCCGGATGGCCTGGACGTGAGCGCGGAGGAGAGCGCGGATCGTGGCGGGGTGCTCTGCCAGAAAGCGTTCCCTGGCCGCGAACACGGTCCGGGGCCAGGTCGGGGCGATCTCGCCGGTCTGCGTCCCCAGCCGGGTGAACCCCTGCGCCTCCGCGGCCCAAGTGAACGGTGGCAAGAGGATCGCCGCGTCGACCCGACCCGCCTTGAGCGCGGCGAAGCGACCGGCGGCGGCGCCCGACGACATCAGGGCAACGCTCTGCCCGGGTCGCACGCCGTGCTTCATGAGCGCGCGACGCGTGAGGCCGTCGGTCAGCGAGCCCGGCGCCGAGACGGCAACGGTCTTGCCATCCAGCTCCCCCCAGCTCCGGATGCCGGCCCGGGCGAACCACTCGAACTCGGCCTGGGAGCTCCCCGCGTAGAAGACCCGCACCGGGTGGCCGGCGCTGATCATGTTGACCACGATGTTGAGAGCGGTCACGGCCACGTCCACCGAGCCCGAGGCGAGGGCCGCCGCCGTCTGGGGGCCGCCGCCGATCATCGCCAGCTTCAGCGTCAATCCCTCGACTCCCGCCGTCTCCTCCATCGCGAGGAAGGTCGGCAGGTACGTCGCGCCCGGGGCCGCGATGGCGACGACCAGCTCGGGCTTCTCGAGACGTCCGGCCGCCCGCGCAGGGCCCGCCACGACCGTGGCGCCCGCGGCGAGGAATGCCACCAAGGTGAGCGCGACGAGGACGGCAGGACCGCGGTCCGTTGAAGCTCGCATCAGGAACGCTCCTGGCGCCCATTGGCGCTCGAGGCAACACGGAGGTGGTGGATCTTGCCCATGGTCGCCTCCGGCGCCCGGCGCTCCACGCGGAGGAGACCACTCTCTCGCCAGGCGAGGCTCATGACGCGCTCGACGCCCGGCCCGACACCGATGGCGTCGAGGAACGCGGCGCCGACGGCCTCGGGATCGAGCGGGCCGACCGCCGGGTGCACGACCAGCCGGAGGCTCGGCCGACCAGTCTCGGTCTCCACCTCCACGAGCTGGTAGTCGGTCGGACCGCCGCCGAATAGGCCGGGCAGCACTTCTTCGAGGATCCGGATCACGTCCGCATCGAGCAGGTTCATCCCCCCCGATGTGAGCTTCTCGTAGCTCCGCACCGTCCGAAGCTGTGTCGTCCACCCGAGGCGCTCGAAGGCACAGCCGCACGCCCGCAGGTGGACCTCGGCCTGATCCCCCAGGCAGAGGTTGAGGAGGACGAGGGGGGCGGTAGGCCTGAGGGAGGTGACCAGGAGCGCGCGCGGCGGCAGGCCGCGGGCGGCCCCGTCGGCGCCCGGCTGGATGAGAGCCAAGAGGTCGCGGAGCAGGTGGAGGTCATCCGGCGCCTCGGGAGCGAGGCAGCCGCAAGCCACCAGACCGCCCACCTCGTTGTTCCCGTACCGGGGCATCACCTCCGCGCCGGTGCCGCGGACCTCGGCGAGGCGAGTCGCCGTGACCGGCTCGCCGCTCATGGTGAATCGCGCGCCACGGAGCTCGATGCCCATCTGCCGGGCTGCCTGGCAGATGCGCACCGCCGAGCTCGCGAACGTGAGCACGTGAGGCGTGCCGCCACGACCGAGGATCTCGGCCATCCAGCGCACGATCGGGGAAGGGTCCTCCTGCGGCACGTACGTGGGTGACGGCATGGGCACGCCCGCCGCCCGTCCGCCCCAGCGGAGGGCCCGGATGCTCCACCGATACCGCGGGTGCAGGTCCTTCCGGCCGGGGTCGATCTGAGAGAACCAGTGGAGCCGGCGGTATCCGGCGGCCGCCATCGTCAGGAGGCGCTTCAGGTCCGCTCCCCCGGGAACGCCCCACGGCGCGTGGTGCCACTCCCGCCCGCCCCAGGCGTCCAGGACGAGGTGGACGTTAACGGTCAAGTCCCGGAGGAAATCGAGGTCCAGTCCCATGGCCGTGGGCGAGCCGCCGCTCCCGCTGCTCTGGACCGGGAGATGGGCGGCCGCGCCCGGGTTCCGCACACGATCGGCGTCGGTGGCGAGCGTGATTCCCGCGCGCACGAGGGGCTTCCTCCCCTTGAGCTCGTCCACCGTCAGGTAGATCCCGTGCCGGAGCAGCACTCCGAGAGCTCCCTCCACCCCGTCCCGGCGAACCAGGCCCTCCACGTCCCCGTACTCGCAGCCGGCCATCCGCAAGAGCGCGCGGTACGGGCTCTCCGGTCGATCGTAGACCGCGTGGCGGACCATCGCGAGGAAGTCGGCGGCGCGCCGCTCGAGTCGCAGGCGGACCGTCTGCCGCGCCTCCTCGATCGTGACCGGGTTCCGGAGAAACGCCGGGAGGCGCCGGAGGAACCGGGCTCCCATGAGGACATCGTCGAGGGTCACCATGATCGCCCTTTGCCGCCGCGTCCGCCGCTACAGTCGGACAAGGCGGGCCGAGCGGATCGAGGGAAGCGCGCGGAGCTTCCCGAGGACGGGATCGGGGACCGGCGTGTCGAGGCTCAGGATCGACACCGCGCGACCCCCCGGTCGCTGCCGCCCGAGCTGCATACCCGCGATGTTGATCCCGTGCGTGCCGAAAAGCGTACCGATCTGGCCGATCACGCCCGGCACGTCGTCGTTGGTGAGCACGACCATCCAGCCCGCCGCGTGGGCCTCGAGGTCGAACCCGTCCACCTGGACGATCCGCGGCTCCTTTCGGTGGAAGAGCGTCCCCGCGACCTGCCACTGGCCGCGGTCGGTGACGAGCTCGGCCGTCACCAGGCTCGCGTAGTTCTCGCTCACGGGCGTCTTCGCCTCGACGACGCGGAGGCCGCGCTGCCGCGCGAGGTACGGCGCGTTCACGTCGGTCACGTTCTCCTCGAGGATCACGCCGAGAAGGCCCCGCAGGAAGGTGACCGTCAGCGGCTGGGTCGCGTGGCCGGCGATCTCGCCGGCGTAGGTGAGCCGCACCTCGGCCATACGCCCCTCGGCGAGCTGCCCGAGGAACGACCCGAGCTTCACCAGGAGCGCGAGGTAAGGCGCCAGCTCCCGGAGAAGGTCGGGGTCCACGCTGGGCGCGTTGACGGCGTGGCGGACCATCCCGCGCAGGAGGAGGTCGGCGACCTGCTGCGCGATGGCCACCGCGACCTGAGTCTGCGCCTCCTCGGTCGAGGCGCCGAGATGCGGCGTGACCACCACCGCCTCGAGATCGAGGACCGGCGAGCCCCACGGCGGCTCCCGCTCGAAGACGTCGAGCCCGGCGCCCGCGACGTGCCCCGACTGGATCGCCGCCGCCAGGGCGGCCTCGTCCACGATGCCGCCCCGCGCGCAGTTGACCAGCCGCACGCCGCGCTTCGTCCGCGCGAGCTCGGCCGTCCCGATGAGGGCGCGCGTCTCCTTCGTCAGGGGCAGGTGCACCGAGATGAAGTCCGACCGCCGGAGCAGCGCGTCGAGGTCGACCAGCTCGACGCCGAGCCGCTCCGCGACCTCCGTGCCGAGGTACGGGTCGTACGCCACGACGGCCATCGCGAAGCCCTGGGCGCGCCGGGCCACCTCGGTGCCGATTCGCCCCAGGCCCACGATGCCGAGCGTCTTGCCGTACACCTCCGTCCCGAGGAAGCGCTCGCGCTCCCACTTGCCGCCGCGGAGGTGGGCGTGGGCCTGCGGGAGCTTCCGGGCGACGGCGAGGAGGAGCGCCATCGTGTGCTCCGCCGCGGCGATCGTGTTGCCGCCCGGGGTGTTCATGCAGACGATCCCCCGCCGCGTGGCCGCCTCCACGTCGACGTTGTCGAGCCCCACTCCCGCGCGCCCGATCACCTCCAGCGCGGAGCCGGCCTCGATCACCTCCGCCGTGACCTGGCTGGCGCTCCGGACCACGAGCCCGGCGTAGGGGCCGATCCGCCGCGCGAGCTCCACGGGCGGCAGGGTCGGGATCACGTCGACCAGAAGGCCCTCGTGGCGGAGCGTCTCGACGCCGACGTCCTGGAGGGAGTCGGTGACGAGGACCCGCTTCGGGGCCGCGTCGCTCACTGCGGGCAGGGGGTGTGGAGCGCGGGCGTCGCGTCGCTCACCGCGGGCTCACCCTTCCTTGGCGAAGATCCGCTGCGCGGCCCCAACCGCGGCGCCGAACTCCACGGGCACGCCCAGGCGCGAGAGGACGCGCTCGAGTGACGCGAGGCCCACGATCAGGTCGGATTCGTCGACCCAGCCGAGGTGGGCCAGCCGGAAGAGCTTGCCCTTCATCTCGCCCTGGCCGCCCGCGATGGTGATGTTGTCGTCTGCGCCGTACCCGCGCACGACGGCCTCGCCGTCGATGCCCCGCGGCGGGACGATCGCCGTCACCGCCGGGCTCGGCGTCGCCCGGGCAAACAGGGACAGCCCCAGCGCCTCGGCGCCCGCCCGCGTCGCGCGGGCGAGCCGATCATGGCGCCGGTAGACCTCGCCGAACCCCTCGGCGCGCAGCAGCCCGAGCGCGACGTCGAGGCCCGCCACGAGCGACACGGCCGGCGTGAACTGGCCCTGGTTCTTCGCCTGCCAGCCGCGCTCGGTGGGAAGGTCCCAGTAGAAGCGGGGGCACCGGGCCCCCGCGGCCGCGCGCCAGGCGCGGTCGTTCAGGGCCACGAACGCAAGGCCCGGGGGGCACATGAGCCCTTTCTGCGAGCCCGCGACGGCCACGTCGAT
The DNA here is from genome assembly GCA_963812945.1 of uncultured Candidatus Rokubacteria bacterium. Classification (GTDB taxonomy): domain Bacteria; phylum Methylomirabilota; class Methylomirabilia; order Rokubacteriales; family DASRDR01; genus DASRDR01. The sequence goes on from CAWEXD010000012.1 coordinate 244,208, forward strand.
CCCCCAGGCGTCCATCGGGCACGGCACGACGCCGAGGGACGAGACGGTGTCCACCACGCACAGCGTCTCTGTCCCCCGGGTCAGGGCCGCGTAGGCCTCCACGTCCTCCAGCACCCCGGTCGACGTCTCGCTCTGGGTCACGAAGAGGGCTCGCGCCCGGGGGTGCGCGGCCAGCGCCGCCGAGACGCGCTCGGGTGGCACGGTGTCCCCGTACGGCGCGTCGAGGGTGTGGACGGTGAGCCCGAAGGCGCGCGCGATGCCGGTCCAGCGCTCGCCGAACTTGCCGCACTGGACGACCAGCACCTCGTCTCCCGGCGAGCAGAGGTTGACGACGGCCGCCTCCAGGGCGCCGGTGCCCGAGGCAGCCAGGATCATGACCTCACTTCGCGTCCCGATCAGCTCGGCGAGACCGGACCGGACCCGGCCGAAGAGCGCCTCGAACTCGGGCGTGCGGTGATGGAGGATCGGTTGGGCGATCGCCTGGAGCACCTCGGGCGGGATCGGGGTCGGCCCGGGCGCGAGTAGGTGGTACTTCTTCATGGGAGACTCCTTCAGCTCGCGCTATGCCGTGAAGCGGTACGGGTGCCGGAAAATGCCGCGCTCGGTCACGAAGGCCGTGATGAGCGAAGCCGGGGTGACGTCGAAGGCCGGGTTCCGCGCCGGGGACGCCGCCGGGACGATGCGCTGGCCGGCCAGCTCCTGGACCTCCCGGGGGTCCCGCTCCTCGATCGGGATGGCCGACCCGTCGGGAATCCCGGGGTCGATGGTCGAGAAGGGCGCGGCGACGTAGAACGGGATCCCGTGGTGGTGCGCGAGCACCGCCACCCCGTAGGTGCCGATCTTGTTGGCCGTGTCCCCGTTGGCGGCGATCCGGTCGGCGCCCACGACGACGAGGTCCACCTCGCCCCGCGCCATCGTCGAGGCCGCGGCGGCGTCGGCGATGACCGCGTGCGGGATGCCCTCGCGGGCGAGCTCCCACGCGGTGAGCCGCGCGCCCTGGAGGACCGGCCGCGTCTCGTCGACCCACACGAAGGGCCGTCGCCCGGCTTCCACGGCCCCGCGCACGACGCCGAGCGCCGTCCCGTAGCCGCCCGTCGCGAGCGCGCCGGCATTGCAGTGTGTGAGGATGCGGGCCCCCTCGGGGACCAGGTCGGCGCCGTGGACCCCGATCCGCCGGTTCCCCGCCACGTCCTCCTCGAGAATCAGCTCGGCCTCGCTCACGAGGCTGCCGCGAAGCTCGGGGATCGGCAGCGCTCGGTGGCGTTCCGCGTGCCGCCGCATGCGGTCGAGCGCCCAGAAGAGGTTCACCGCCGTCGGGCGGGTCGCGGCAAGCCCCTCGAGCGCCGGCTCGAGATCCCGGACGAGCGCGTCACCGGTCCCTGCGCGACTGGCAAGCCCCGCGAGCGCGACCCCGAAGGCCGCCGCCACGCCGATGGCGGGCGCGCCGCGGACCGCGAGGGTCCGGATGGCGTCGGCCACCTCGGGCCACGTGCGGCACTCGAGGTACACCTCTTCTCCCGGCAGGCGCCGCTGGTCCAAGAGCGCGAGCCGGTCACCTTGCCAGCGGACGGGGGAGATTGCGAGCGGCGGCGCGCCCACTAGGCGGAGCGTGCCGGTGCGGGGGCCGAGGGCGCGGCCCCCGGCATCCCCAGGCGGGCGGTGGCCTCGCTCGGGACGAGACCCGCGATCCGGACGACCTTGGTCCGGGCGGCGTGGCCCCGGACGATCTCGACACGCGACGGGGCGCAGCCCAGCCGCTCGGCCAGGAGGCGGCGGACGGCGAGGTTCGCCGCCCCGTCGGCCGGCGGGGCCGACACCCGCACGCGCAAGACGGCGCCCCGCCACCCGACGATCGCGTCCCGGCCGGCGCGGGGGCGGACCTCCACGGTCAGGCGCGCGTCAGGAGGCGACATCGCCCTCCGCCAGGGCCTGGTCGGCCAGGCGCTTGTGCGTCGCCAGGGTGCTCATGAGCTCCTCCGCCAGCTGCCGCCGGAGACGCCTCAGCCCAGAGACCTCGGCGGTGAGCCTCGTGTGCTCCTCTCGAGCGTCCTGCATGAACTTCTCCGCCCGGAGGTGCGCCTCACGAAGGACCAGCTCCGCCTCGCGCCGGGCGTTCTCCTTGAACTCCTCGGCGATCTTCTGCGTCGTGACGAGCGTCTCCTGCAGCGTCTTCTCTCGCCCCTCGACGCCGCGGGACTTCTCCTCGACCGTGGTGAGCTGCTCCTTGAGGAGCGCATTCTCCCGGATCAGCTCCTCGAAGTCGTCGGCCATCTCCTCGAGGAACGCGTCGACCTCCTGCGGGTCGAACCCGCGGAAGAGTCGCACGGCGAACTGCTGCTGGCGGATGTCCGTCGCGGTCATGCGCATCGGTGTTCCTCCCTGCGCGCCATCCTCAGTCCTCAGCCCAGCCGGTATGCCGTCTCCGCGATGACCCGCACCAGGAATCGCTGGAGGAAGTAGATGATCAGGATGACGACCATCGGAGACAGGTCGATCCCCGCGAACGGCAGGCGGCGCCGGATCGGCCGGAGCACGGGCTCGGTCACCTGGTAGAGGAAGCGCACGATCGGATTCCACGGGTCCGGATTGACCCACGAGATGAGGGCTCGGATGATGATGATCCACATGTAGGCCCAGAGGACGTATTCCACGAGCCACGCCGCCGCGAGCAGGAGCTCCCTGACCACGTACACGGACCGATGCTACCTGCCCTGGCCGAGCTCGCGCGACCGCTGGGTCGCGCGCTCCACGGCATCGATCAGGGTGCGGCGCAGTCCCCCGATCTCCAGCGTGTGGATGCCGGCGATCGTGGTCCCCCCGGGCGAGCTGACCATGTCCTTGAGCTGACCGGGGTGCATGCCGGTGTCGATCAGGAGGCGGGCCGAGCCGAGCACCGTCTGCATGGCCAGCGTCATGGCCGTCTTGCGGTCCAGCCCGACCCGGACGCCGCCGTCGGCGAGGGCCTCGACGACGAGCGCGATGTACGCGGGCCCGGAGCCGGAGAGGCCGGTCACCGCGTCCATCATCTCCTCGTCGAGGATCACCACGCGCCCGACCGCCTCGAAGATCTGGCGCGCCGTGTCGAGGTCCCCGTCGGCGAGCCCGTCGGCCCGGGCGATCGCGGTGGCCCCTTCCAGCACGAGGGCAGGCGTGTTCGGCATGACCCGGATCAACCGGGTGCCCGGAGGCAGGTGGCGCCGGATCTCGATCGTGGACACCCCCGCCGCCACGGAGATCAGGAGCTTCCCGGGCGTGGCGGGGGCGATCTCGTCCAGCACCGGTCCGAGGGTCTGCGGCTTGACGGCCAGGATGATCACGTCCGCCCGGCGCACGAGCGTCACGTTGTCCGACGTCACGACGACGCCGTAGAGCTTCTTCATCTCGTCGAGGCGCTCCGATCGGACATCCGCCATCAGCAGATGCCCTTTCGGCATGAGCCCGGTCTTGGTGAGGCCCCGGACGAGCGCCTCGCCCATGTTGCCTCCGCCCACGAACCCGACGCGCTTGTCCCGTACCGCCACGGTCAGGTCTCCCGGAGGCCGAAGATCGCGGTGCCCACCCGCACGATCGTCGCCCCCTCCTCGACGCCCACCTCGAAGTCCCCGCTCATCCCCATGGACAGCTCCGTGAACTCGCCGGGGAGCCCCCACCCCTGCGCCGCCTCGAGGAGCTTCGACATCTGCCGGTAGTGGGGCCGGGAGTCCTCGGGGTCCCGCGGGAGCGGGGGGATCGTCATGAGCCCGCGGAGCCGGAGTCCCGGGAGCGCCGCCATCGCCTCGAGGCCGGCCCGGAGGTCCTCGGGCCGGATGCCCCCCTTCTGCGGCTCGTCGCCGACGTTGACCTGGACCAGGACGTCGGCGCGACGCCCGGCCTGGGCCGCCCGGCTCGAGAGCGCCTCCGCGAGCGGAAGGCGGTCGACCGACTGGATCAGATCGAAGCAGTCCAGCGCGTCCCGGACCTTGTTGGTCTGGAGGTGGCCGATCAGGTGCCAGGGGACGGGCCGCCCGATGGCGGCGATCTTCTCCCGCGCCTCCTGCACCCGGTTCTCGCCGAGGGCGGGCACGCCGGCCGCGACGGCGGCCCGGACGCCGTCGACGTCCACCGTCTTGGAGACCGCGACGAGGAGCACGGCGTCATCGCGGCGCCCGGCCCGGCGGGCCGCCTGGGCGATCCGCTCCCGCACGGCGGCGAGGTTGGCGCGGACATCGATCTGGGTCATGCGCGGTCGCTATTCTAGCGGGTTCGCCGCCCCGGCGCCACGAGGCTCGTGCGACGCGAGCGGCCCTAGTCGAGCACCGCGAGCGTCGCGAGGCGTCCGGCCATCCCCTCCTTCCGGTACGAGAAGAACAGGTCCCGCCGGCAGGCGGTGCACAGGCGGGGGTTCCAGATCGTGTCGGCGCGCACGCCGGCAGCCACCAGCTGGTCGGCGTTGGCCGTCCAGAGATCGAGCCACCAGTGACCATGGCGGTCCGGCGCCCCGGGGCGCACCCAGCCCTCCCACGCCTCCGGGAACGCCGCGCGCAGCGGCCCGACGACGGGCTCGTCGACCTCGTAGCAGCAGGGCCCGATCGACGGGCCGATCGCGGCCTGGAGCCGCTCGGGGCGCGCGCCGGCCCGCTCGACCAGCGCCGTCACGAGCCGGCCCGCGATGCCCCGCACGGTGCCGCGCCACCCCGCGTGCGCCACTCCGAGCGCCGGCCGCTCGGGATCGGCAACGATCAGCGCTACGCAGTCGGCGGTGAACACCGCCAGGGGCCGCGCGCGCTGCCCCGTGACCAGCGCATCGCCGGCGCCGCAGAGCCCCCCGGAGGCTACGCCGTCGGCGTCGAGACAGGCGTCGCCGTGGACCTGGCCCGACGTCCGGTCAGTCGTTGACGTCATACGCCTGTGGTCGAGAATGAGAAGTGAAGGCGGCGCCTCTCTTCAAAGAGGCGCCTCTCTACGTAGCAACTCTGGCCGGGGAGGACATCACAGTCCGTGGCCTCCCGGTCTTGACCGGACCCCTCCCGTTCGGTAGGATAAGGTAACACCCGGTAAGAAGGGAATCAAGACCAAACTATGAGAACCAGACAGACCATGACCATTTCGCTCCCCCCGGAGATGATCCGGGAGGTGGAGGAGATCCGGAAGGCCGAGCACCGGACGCGTTCCGAGCTCGTCCGGGAAGCTTTGCGCACCTACTTCGTGAAGGCGCGGCCCTACGCGCCCACGGCAGCCGAGCGCCGCGAGATCGGCAAAGGTCGCGCCGCGATGAAGCGGGGAGACTACTATACCGTCGATGAGTTCCGAGCCGCCGTGGGAGGTACGGGTACGAAGAAGCGCCGTGAAGGACGTGCGGCGCGCTCCAGGGCATGAGCGGGAGCGTCTCCACCGGGCGCTCGAGAGCATGGCGTCCGACCCGTTCGGGGGGGATGTAAGGCCGCTCGAGAACCAGCCGACTGCCTATCGCCGACGAGTCGGCGACTGGCGGATCTTCTTCGACGCCTACCCGGATCGCCGAGTGGTCGAGGTCGTTCACATCGTGAGGCGGACCTCAACGACGTACTGATATCGGCTTCGTATCACGATGCTGATTGTCGTCTGTGATATCCGTCTGACTACTTCCGACGCTCGCGCAGACCCGCGTGCTCTTCGAGCCTGCTGATAGTCGACATAATGCCCGTTCTCGGCCGTTCTCCGTTCTCCCCCCGTTCTCCCCCCAGGGGGGCTGGCGGATGAAGCGGGCTCGGACCGGCTTTGCGCCGGATGGTGCGCGACCGACGCGGGCCGTGTCAAGGGCGACGCCTGGCAGGGTGAGAGGCGCCGGCGCGGCCCCGACAGCCACTGCCGCTGAGTGAGACGGGAGCGAGGCGCGGCTGGCCGGTCCGCTGCGGCGGATTCGGGCGACCCGTCCACGGGGAGAGATCAGTCGGGAGAACTCAGCTGGCCATGGCGGGAGCCCCGGGCGGCGGACCAGGCCCGGCCGGCGCGGCCGGACGCCGGGCGGCGAGGATCTGGCGCACCGCGACCGGGTCCTCGACCATGGCGATCACCCGCATCCGCCCCCCACAGTTCGGACAGGCCAACACGTCGATCGCGAACGCGCGTCGCATGAGGGCCGCCCAGGTCCAGTTGCGCCGTCGGGACGGCGGACCCGAGCGGGGCTGGGCGGGGTCATCAGCGCCGGCCTCGGGCGCCACCCGACCATAGCTCACGACCTGGGGGCGCCAGCGCGCATGTGGCGCGAGGACGCCATGGTAGAGGAGCAGGTTGATCTCGGGGCGGGGTGTCAGCGCGGCCAGCTTCCCGAGGAACTCCAGAGGCTCGAACACCAGGTGCGTCGTCCCATCGCGCCAGGCCCCCTTCAACTTGACCGCCACGCGCCCATCCGCCCGGAGCCGCAGCCGGTCCTGGACCAGCGGGGGGCGGAGCAGATACCGGCACAGATGCTCCAGCCGGGCCCGATCGTGGGGGGGCACCCGCACGTTGGCGTGCAGATCGAAGCCGTCCAGGTGAGCCTGGCGCGGCCCGCGGGCGCCGCCGGCGAGTCCGGGCGGTGCCCCGCCCAGGCGGCCGACCCGCGTGCCTGCGTGCTGGCCGAGGGCGACCCGCCCCTGGACCGAGGCGCTCATGATCTGGGCCAGGATGGGCGAGACCTCGGCGAGCCCCTCCGAAGGGTCCGGCTCGGCTGCGCCGGATTCCAGCCCCCGGCGCGCCAGCCGCCGCCGCACTCGGTGCCGGATCGTGCCGAGCACCTGCGCCACGTCGTCATCGCTGGGTGGCGTCGCCGCGTGGAACTCGAGCCCGCTCGGGGTGCGCTCGGTGAAGACCCCGTCGAGGACCAGGGTGTGGAAGTGGAGATTGAGATTCACGCCGCTCCCGAAGCGCTGAATCACGGTCAACATCCCGGTCCGGCCCTTGCCAAGGCCAGGCCGGTGCGCCCGGCGGCTGTAGAAGTCTTGGAGCACCCGCGCGTAGACGCCCAGCACCGCGCGCGTCAACCCATGGTCCCACGCGAGCCGATACCGCAACCGATAGGGGAGGGTGAGCACCCACTGGCGCACCGGCACCCGCGGCAGGACCGCCTCGACCAGCTGGGCGGCGTGCGCGGCCATCCGCCGGCCCCCGCAGCTCGGGCAGAACCCCCGGCCTTTGCACGAGAAGGGCACCAGGTGCTCGACCGCGCAGCTGTCGCAGCGGACCCGGGCGAACCCATGAGCCCGGATCCCACACCGAAGGTAGGCCTCGAACTCCCGCTTCACGAAGACGGGCAGCCCCGAGCGCTCGGCGTCCCCGGCCGCGTGGGCGAGAAAGGTCTGGAGGTGGGCCTCAACAGTCCGGTAGAGCACCGTGTCCGTGGGCTGGCGGGGGTGGTAGGTGGCCGTGGTAGCGCAGACCCGGGCCATGGCACGCACAGAACGCAGGCGCCGTGCCGGGACGGGTTCTCACAGGATTGTCTCGTCGCCACGGGGACTTGGCGAGCGAGACGTTGGTCAGGGGTGCGGTCGGGGTGTCGCCGAGGGGATACGGGACGTCGATCTTCTCCCACCACCTGGTCTCGCGGTGGATCGGCAAAAGCCCACGGTCGTCCCGTCGGTGACGACGCTGGTCCCCGCTGTCATCCTGGCCCTGCCGGTCGGGATCCGGCCACCGTCCGAGCAGTTCTGGATCGGGACCGACAGCTTCGGCCGCGACGTCTACAGCCGCACCGTCTACGGCGGGCGGATCTCGCTGATCATCGGCTTCAGCGTGGCGATGCTGGCCACCGGCGTCGGGCTCGCCATCGGCCTCGGCGCTGGCTACCTCCGGATGGCCGACGCTCAGCACGCTAGCGACCGGCGCGGCGCCGGGGCGTGAGCGCTCAGTCGAGCACCGCGAGCGTCGCGAGGCGTCCGGCCATCCCCTCCTTCCGGTACGAGAAGAACAGGTCCCGCCGGCAGGCGGTGCACAGGCGGGGGTTCCAGATCGTGTCGGCGCGCACGCCGGCAGCCACCAGCTGGTCGGCGTTGGCCGTCCAGAGATCGAGCCACCAGTGACCATGGCGGTCCGGCGCCCCGGGGCGCACCCAGCCCTCCCACGCCTCCGGGAACGCCGCGCGCAGCGGCCCGACGACGGGCTCGTCGACCTCGTAGCAGCAGGGCCCGATCGACGGGCCGATCGCGGCCTGGAGCCGCTCGGGGCGCGCGCCGGCCCGCTCGACCAGCGCCGTCACGAGCCGGCCCGCGATGCCCCGCACGGTGCCGCGCCACCCCGCGTGCGCCACTCCGAGCGCCGGCCGCTCGGGATCGGCAACGATCAGCGCCACGCAGTCGGCGGTGAACACCGCCAGGGGCCGCGCGCGCTGCCCCGTGACCAGCGCATCGCCGGCGCCGCAGAGCCCCCCGGAGGCTACGCCGTCGGCGTCGAGACAGGCGTCGCCGTGGACCTGGCGCGCGTAGCGGACGCTCCCGGGCTCGAGGCCGAGCGCCGCGAGGGCCGGCCATTGCCGGGCGCCGAAGGGACCATCCGGCGCCGAGACGCCGTCGAAGCTCCCGTGGTGGCGCGTCGTGAAGGCGTGGCGGACGCCGAGCGCCGCGAGGGCCGGCACGACGGCGTGCGTCGGCGGCTCCCCGTGCCAGCTGACCATGGACTCGAATCCTAACATCCAGCCGTGGCGGCCATGGCAGCCGTGGGCCAGCCGTGGCCCGCCGGGGCGCTACCGGCCGAGTGCCGGACGCCAGGCGATCCGCTCGGCGCCGGTCAGTCGGCCTGCCGCCGGAGAAACGCGGGGATGTCCAGGTCGTCGGCCATCTGGTCGAGCCCGTCCGCGCGCACCCCGTCCACGCGCGGGCGGCGCCACGGCGACGGTCGATCGCCTCCGCGGTACGCCTTGAGATCCACGGTCCGGGCGCCGGGCGCCCCCGCGCCGGCCCCCGCCGCCGCCATGGGCTGGATGGCGCCGCGAGCGTCGTCGAAGCCGGTCGCGATGACGGTGACCCGGATCTCGTCGCCGAGAGCCTCGTCCACCACCGCGCCGACGATGATGTTGGCGTCACCCTCGGCCGCCTCGGCCACCGTGCTGGCCGCCTCGTTGACCTCGTGGAGCGTGAGGTCCGCGCCGCCGGTGATGTTGATCAGGACCCCGCGGGCGCCCTGGATCGACGTCTCCTCCAGCAGCGGGCTCGCGATCGCCTTCTGCGCGGCGTCCACGGCACGGTGCTCGCCGCGACCGATCCCGGTGCCCATGAGCGCCATGCCCATCCCGGACATGATCGTGCGCACGTCGGCGAAGTCGAGGTTGATGAGGCCCGGGACCAGGATCAGGTCCGAGATGCCCTGGACCGCCTGCTGCAGGACGGAGTCCGCGACCTTGAAGGCCTCCTGGAGCGACGTGCCCTTCTCGACGACCGTGAGGAGTCGCTGGTTGGGGATCGTCAAGAGCGTGTCGACGATCCCCCGCAGCTCCTGGATCCCGGCGTCCGCCTGGCGCATCCGCCGGGGGCCCTCGAACTGGAACGGCTTCGTGACGCAGGCAACGGTGAGCGCGCCGAGCTCCTTGGCGATCGCCGCGACGACCGGCGCGGCCCCGGTGCCCGTGCCGCCGCCCATCCCGGCCGTGATGAAGACCATGTCGGCGCCGGTGAGCGTCTGGTGGAGGACCTCCCGGTCCTCGCTCGCGGCCCGGCGGCCGACCTCCGGGTCGGACCCGGCACCCAGGCCCCCGGTGAGCTTGGTGCCGAGCTGGATCTTGATCGGGGCCGGGGAGGCGCGAAGCGCCTGGGCGTCGGTGTTCGCGACCGCGAACGTCACGCCGGTGAAGCGCGACGTGATCATCCGGTTCACGGCATTCGACCCGCCGCCGCCCAGCCCGACGACCCGGATCTTGGCCGCGAGCTCTCGGTCCTCTTCCTCGAGCCGGAAGATGAGCTCCTCCCGCATCGTACCCTCTCCCCCTGCCGGCCGACGGTCTCCGCCGGCCGACTCGTTGACTTGCCTTCCCTTGCGGCGGCGCCGCGCCATCAGAAGATCTCCCGGAGCCACTCGCGGACGCGACGCGCCGTCCGGCCCACGCCGGGCCAGCCCTCGCCGAGCGCGGCCACGCGGACGGTGTCCGCCGGCCGGTCCCGACGAGCGCCGGTCAGGACCAGCCCGACAGCGGTCGCGAACACGGGGCTCTCCACTTGCTCGTACAGCCCACCGACCCACTTCGGAATGCCGCGGCGGACCGGCAGGTCGAGGATCGTCTCGGCCAGCTCCGGCACGCCCTCCATGATCGTCGCCCCTCCCGTGACCACGGCTCCCGCGGTCGCCGCGTCGTCGAGCCCCGCCTCGCTCACGCCCCGCGCCACCAGCGTGACGATCTCCTCGATGCGCGCCTGGACGACGCGCGCCAGCGTCTGACGCGAGAGCACTCGCGGCTTGCGGCCGCCGATCGAGGGCACCTCGACCGTCTCGTCCTCGAGCACGAGGCTCGCCTGGGCGCAGCCGAACAGCTTCTTCAGCTCCTCCGCGGAGGGGGGCGGCGTCCGGAGCCCGACGGCGATGTCGTTCGTGATGTGGTCGCCGCCGAGCGGGATCACGGCCGTATGCCACACGGCCCCGTCCCGGAAGAGCGCCACGTCCGTCGTGCCGCCGCCCACGTCGATCAGGAGCACACCCAGCTCGCGCTCGTCGGGCGTGAGGACCGACTCCCCCGAGGCGAGCGGCTGCAGCACGACGTCCTCGACGGTCAGGCCGGCCCGATTGACGCTCCGCACGACGTTCTGCACGGCGGTGGCGGCCCCGGTGACCAGGTGCACGGAGACACCCAGCCGGCTCCCGAGCATCCCGATCGGCTCCCGGATGCCGTCCTGGTCGTCGACGGTGAATCCCTGCGTCAGGACGTTCAGGATCTCGCGGTCGGGGGGAAGGCCCACCGCGCGGGCCGCCTCCACCGCGCGCGCGACGTCGAGGGCGGTGACTTCCCGGGTGCGGCCCTGGACCGCCACCACCCCCTGGCTGTTGATCCCCCGCACGTGTCCGCCACCGATCGACGCATAGACGGCGTCCACCTCGACCCCGGCCACCTGCTCCGCCTCCGCGACGGCGCGCTTGATCGCCTCGACCGTCGCCTCGACGTTCGTGACGACGCCCTTGCGGATCCCCTTCGATGGGTGCTGGCCGATGCCGATCACATCGACACCGGTGGCCGTCACCTCGCCGATGACGGCACAGACCTTCGTCGTCCCCACGTCGAGCCCCGTGATGATGTTCGGCATCCTGCGCACCGTCAGCGTCGCTCCAAGCCGGCCGCGGCCGGCGTCGGGAGTGTGGTGGAATCCCCGGCGGGCCGGCGGCGACTGACGGCGCCGGCCACGCGAACGGGACCGGTGGGCGTCGCGGAAGTCCGCGGCGTGAGCACGACCTGGTCCCGGAACCGGAGGTCGATGGACGCCACGCGCTCGCCACGGGCGTCGAGCTCCCCGAGAACTCCGTCCAGCCGGGCCAGGCGGTCGGCCCAGGCGTCCGCCCCCAGCCGGACCTCGATCCCGTCGACCAGGTAGAGCACGGGGCCGGGGGGGCGCCCGAGGTCCACCTCGGAGACGCGCGCGGCCAGCCGCCCGGAGGTGCGCTCGAGCACGTGGAGCAGCGCCAGCCCGGCCCTGAGGCCCTCGGACGGCGCGCCGGTGCCGGGCACCGGGGCGCCGACCCCGGTGAGGATCGGCAGGCCGGTCGAGCCCGGCCGGGCGTCGGTGGCCACGAGATACCCCTCGGCGTCGACCCAGTGAAGCCCGCCGGCGTTGACGAGCGCGTGCGGCTCGCGCTCCTCGACCAGCACGGTCACCCGGTCGGGCAGGTGGCGCACGACGTGCGCGCGCCGGACGCCGGGGAGGGCAGCCACGCGCGCCTCGGTGGCCAGGATGTCGAGCGCGAAGAGGTTCGTCCCGGGCTCGATGCCGGCGGCCGCCAGGACCGCGCTCTCGTCGAGCCGGCGGGCGCCGGTGACCTCGACGATGCGCGTGGCGAGAAGAGGCGTCCGCAGGACCCAGTCCCAGGCCACGAAGGCCGCCACCCCCAGTCCCGTCAGGATCAGGCCGAGGGCCAGCGCTCGGACCACCACGCGGAGCGGCCGGCTGACGTGGCGGGAACGGTGGCGCTGGTTCGCCATCAGCCGCGCGCGGGACGCCAGGTCCTCCGGCGGCGCCGGCCGGGCGCGGGGGCCCGACAGGCCTCGGGTGGTGCCGGCCACGCTACCGCGTCGGACGGTCGGTGCTCGGCTCAATCGCCCAGGACTCGGAGCTCCGACGTGAGCCGGATCCCCGTCTGGCTGTGAACGCGCTCGAACGCGAGCTCCAGGAGACCGATGACGTCCTGCGCGGTGGCGCCGCCGCGATTGATGATGAAGTTGGCGTGCTTCGCGGAGATCTCGGCGCCGCCCACGCGCTTGCCCCGGAGCCCGGTCTTCTCGAGCAGCTTCGCGGCCTGGTCGTAGTCGGGGTTCTTCCAGACAGCGCCCACCGCCGCGAGCGCGAGCGGCTGCGTGGCCTTCTTCTGCTTGAGTCGCCCTCGGATCTCGGCCAGGATCTCCTTCTGCGGCTTCCGGTGGAGCTGCAGCCGCACCCCCAGGAGGATGGCCCCGGTCGGAAGCGCGAAGGTGCGGTACATGGACACCCCCGGGGCGGGCTTCAGCTCTCCGATGGTCCCGTCCCCGTGGAGGAAGTACACGGCCGACACGAAGTCCCAGATGGCGCCGTCGTGGGTGCCGGCGTTCATGGCGAGGGCGCCCCCCAGCGTCGCCGGGATCCCGACCAGGCATTCGATCCCGCCCAGCCCGAGCGCGGCGGCCTCGCGGATCATCGTCGACAGGCCCGCGCCGCAGCCGATCGTGACCTCCTCGCCGTGGAACTCCATGCGGCCGAGGCACCCCTCGATCTTGAGGACGATGCCATGGTAGCCGCGGTCCCTCACGATCGTGTTGTGCCCGCTGCCCAGGATCGCGACGGGCAGCTTCTCCTTGTCGGCGAACATCAGCGTCTTCCGGACGTCGTCGACGTCCTGGGGGATGATGAAGATGTCCGCCGGCCCGCCGCAGCGGAGCGACGTGTGGAACGCGAGTGGCTCCTTGAAGCGCACCTCGCCTCGGATCTCACCCAGCATGCTGGTCTCCTTCTCCGCCCGAGGCCGGATCACCGGTCGGGGCCTCTCGCATTCCCAGGCGCTCCCGCACCTGGTCCGCGATCGCGCCGACGTCGCCCGCCCCGAGGGTCAGGACCAAGTCACCGGGCCGCGCGATGTGGAGGAGCGCCTCCACGACCTCGGCCCGGTCGCCCACGTATCGGACATCGCGGCCGCCGCGCGCCCCGATCCCCTCGGCCAGACTCCGGGCATGCACCCCGGGGATCGGCGGCTCGCCCGCCGGATAGATGTCGGTGACGATCAGCACATCCGCGTCGTCGAACGCCGCCAGAAACTCGTTGAACAGATGGAACGTCCGCGTGTAACGATGAGGCTGGAACAGGACGACACGCCGGCGGGCAAAGCCCTGCCGGGCGGCGGCCAGGGTCGCCCGGATCTCCGCCGGGTGGTGACCGTAGTCGTCGACCACCAGAACCCCCGCCACCTCGCCCTTCACCTGGAAGCGGCGCTGCACGCCCGTGAAGGCGGCGAGCGCCCGCTGCACGACCGCGAACGGCACTTCCAGATCGAGCGCGACCGCCGCCGCCGCGAGGGCGTTGGCCACGTTGTGGAGGCCCGGCACCTGGAGCCGGAGCTCCCCGAGGGAGTCCCCGCGCTGCAGCACCTCGAAGCGCGCGGTCAGCTCGCTGAGCCGCACGGAGGCCGCGACGAGATCGGCCGGCGCGTGGAGCCCGTACGTGATGACACGCTTCTCCACGCGGGGGAGGATCGCCTGGATCTCCGGCTGGTCGGCGCAGAGGACCGCCGCCCCGTAGAAGGGCACCTTGCCCACGAACGACAGGAAGGCCTCCCGGATCGCCGCGAGGTCCCGGTAGTAGTCGAGATGCTCGGCGTCGATCGTCGTCACCACCGCGATCGTGGGGGTGAGCCGCAGGAACGAGCCGTCGGACTCGTCGGCCTCCGCCACCAGGAAGTCGCCCTGCCCGAGCCGCGCGTTGGAGCCGAGCGCGGTCACCCGCCCGCCCACCACCAGCGTCGGGTCGAACCCGGCCTCGGCCAGGACGGCGCCGACCATCGAGGTGGTCGTGGTCTTCCCGTGCGTGCCGGCGATGGCGATCCCGTGCTTGACCCGCATCAGCTCGGCGAGCATCTCCGCGCGGGGGATCACCGGGATGCCCCGCTGCCGCGCGGCCTGGAGCTCCGGGTTGTCGCGGGTCACCGCGGAGGAATAGACGACCACGTGGGCGCCCTCGATGTGGCCCGCGGCGTGGCCGACGTGAACCTTGGCGCCGAGCCGCTCGAGCCGCTCCACGGCCTCGTTGCGCCGGGCGTCGGAGCCCGTCACCCGGTAGCCGAGCGTCAGGATCACCTCGGCGAGGCCGCTCATCCCGACACCGCCGATGCCCACGAAGTGCACCTGCTGGTATCGCTTGAAGACGCGGGTCCCGGTCCCGGTCATCGCGTCAGGCCTCGGCCCGCTGCGAGACGTTGAGGAGGATGCCCACCGCGGCCATCGCGACCAGGAGGGCCGATCCGCCGGACGACACGAACGGCAGCGGCAGCCCCTTCGTGGGCAAGAGCCCGACCACGACAGCCAGGTTGACCGCGGCCTGAGTGGCGAGGAGCGCCGTGACCCCGAACGCCAGCAGGGCGCCGAACGGGTCGCCGACCCGGAGGCCGACCCGGAGGCCACGCCAGAGCAGGAGGCCGAACAGGGTCACCGTCAGGACGGCGCCGACGAACCCGAGCTCCTCGCCCAGGATGGCGAAGATGAAGTCCGTGTGCGGCTCGGGCAGGTAGAAGAGCTTCTGCTTCGACTCTCCGAGGCCGCGCCCGAGAAGCCCGCCGCCGCCCAGCGCGAGGTAGGACTGGATGATCTGGAATCCCGCCCCTCGCGGGTCGGCCCACGGATCGAGGAAGGCGAAGAACCGGCGCAACCGGTAGGGCGCCACCCAGACGGCCAGAGCGACGACCGGGACGGCCAGGCTGCCGATCAGCCCCAGATGGGTCATCCGAGCCCCGGCGACGAAGAGCATGCAGAGGACGACGCCCACGATCGCCACGGCGGAGCCGAGGTCCGGCTGGAGCAGAACCAGTCCGGCCACCCCGCCGGTCACGAGTAAGGGCGGGAGGACCCCCCGCCACAGGCTCCCGGCCACGGCTTGCCGGCGCGCGAGGAAGTCGGCCAGGTAGAGAACCAAGACCAGCTTGGCGAGCTCGGTCGGCTGCACGGAGATCGGTCCCCAGCGGAGCCACCGCCGCGTGCCGTTGATCGACTGACCGAACGGCGGGATCAGCACGAGCACGAGAAGCACGAAGGCCAGCGCCAGGAGCGGGCTCACCAGGGGCCGCCACCGGCGGTAGTCGACGGCCATCACGCCCCACATGACGCCGAGCCCCAGCACCGCCCAGAACAGCTGCTTCTTGAGGAAGAAGTGCGCGTCCCCGAAGCGGTCGGTGGCGAGGATAGCGCTCGCCGAGTAGACCATCACCACGCCCAGCCCCAGGAGGCCCAGGACGACCAGGAAGAGCCAGTAGTCGGGGCTCATCTTGCGCGGCATGGCTCAGGGCTCCGGGAGGGCCCGGACCTCCTCGGTGAACACGGCGCCTCGGTGCTCGTAGTCCCGGAAGAGATCGAACGACGCGCAGGCGGGCGAGAGCAGGACCACGTCGCCCGCCGCGGCGAGCGCCGCCGCGCGTCGCACGGCCTCGCCCATCGACGCCGCCTCCTCGACGCGGGTCACCGGGCGGAGCGCCGGACCCAGCGTCGCACGGCCCTCGCCGATCAGGACGGCGGCCTTGACCCGCCCCCGCGCCGCGGCCGCCAGCGCGTCGAAGCGCTGGCCCTTGTCGCGGCCGCCGGCGATGAGCACGATCGGCTCGTCGAACGCCGCGAGGGCCTTGAGCGTCGCGTCGACGTTCGTGCCCTTCGAGTCGTTGTAGAAGGCGACCCCGGCCCGCTCCCGGACCCACTCGAGCCGGTGCGGCACGGCCCGGAACGCGCGAATCGCCGCCCGGAGCCGCGCGGGAGGCACGCCGAGCGCCCCGGCGCACGCGGTGGCGGCGAGCACGTTCTCGACGTTGTGCGCCCCGCGAAGGAAGATGTCGGAGACCGGGCAGACCGGCTGATCGTCGGCGCCGATGCGGAGCGTGACCCAGCCGTCCCGGACCCACGTCCCGTGCGGCACCGGCCGCAGGCGGCTGAACCAGAGGAGCCGCGCCCGCACGCTCGGCACGAGGCCCGCCGCGCCCGCATCGTCGGCGTTCACCACGGCCCAGTCCTGGGCGCCCTGGGCGCGGAAGATCCGGGCCTTGGCCGCCGCGTAGGCGGCGAGGCTCCCGTGCCGATCGAGATGGTCGGGCGTGACGTTCAGGACCGCCGCGACGTGCGGCCGGAAGGCCTCCGTCGTCTCCAGCTGGAAGCTCGAGACCTCCGCGACGACCCATCCGTCGGCCGGGAAGTCGAGCGCGTCGGCGGTGAGGGGCCGGCCGATGTTCCCGCCCACGAGCACGGGCCGGCCGGACTCCCCCAAGAGCGCGCCCACCAGCGCCGTCGTCGTGGTCTTCCCGTTCGTGCCCGTGATCGCGACGAACTCCGCGGTCATCGTCCGGTACGCGAGCTCGACCTCGCCGAGGACGGGGATCCCCCGCGCCCGGCAGCCGCCGAGCGTCGGGTGATCGGCCGGCACACCGGGACTGACCACGACCAGCTGGGCCGTCTCGAACGCCTCGGACGGGTGGCCGCCCAGGACGAGGCGCACGCCCTCGGCCGAGAGGGCCCGCGCCTCCGGGGTGAGGGCATCCGCCGCGCGCGCGTCCGTGCCGGTAACGCGGGCCCCGAGCGTCCGGAGCAGCCGGCATGCCGCGACACCGCTCCGGGCCAGGCCGACCACCGTCACCGGCCGCCCGGCGAGTGCCTCCCGCCAGGGCCGTCCGCGCGCGGCCTCGAGGAACGCCGGACCGACTCGCTCGGGCGCCATCGTGGTCATCTGAGCTTGAGCGTCGTGAGCGCCATGAGGGCCATCAGCACCGCGAGGATCCAGAATCGGATCACGACCTTGTTCTCGGCCCACCCCATCAGCTCGAAGTGGTGGTGGAGCGGCGCCATCCGGAAGATGCGCCGGCCCGTGAGGCGGAACGAGGCGACCTGGAGGATCACGGATCCCGCCTCGACGACGAACAGGCCGCCGATGAACGGCAGGAGGAGCTCCGCCTTCGACAGGATGGCGAGGGTGCCGATGGCGCCGCCCAGGGAGAGCGACCCCACGTCCCCCATGAACACCTCGGCGGGGTGGCTGTTGAACCAGAGGAAACCGATCCCGGCCCCCATCATGGCGCCGCAGAACACCGTCAGCTCACCCGCCCCCCGAACTTTCAGGATGTAGAGGTACTCGGACAGCCGGACGTTGCCGGTGACATAGGCGATGATCCCGAATGCGAGCGCCGCGACGATGACGGGGCCCATGGCGAGCCCGTCGAGCCCGTCGGTCAGGTTGACCGCGTTGGACGCGCCGACCACGATCAGGGCGGCGAAGAGGATGTACCAGGCCCCGAGGTCCGGAGTCCATTCCTTGGCGAACGGGACCGAGAGCTGGGTGGTGACGCCATCGGCCGGGAAGCGGTAGAGGTACAGGCCCACGGCCAGCCCGACCGCCAGCTGGGCCAGGAACTTCTCGCGGATCTTCAGGGGACGCCCCGTCCTCAGCTTGAGCCAGTCGTCGTAGAAGCCGATCGCCCCGAGCGCGACCGTCACGAGCAGCACGACCCAGACGTACCGATTCCCGAGGTTGCCCCAGAGCAGCACGGAGACGACGAGCGACCCCAGGATGAGGAGTCCGCCCATCGTGGGGGTGCCGGCCTTGGCCCGGTGGCCCTGCGGACCGTCGGTGCGAATGGTCTCCCCGATTTGCCGCTCGCGGAGCTTCCGGATCATCCACGGGCCGAGGCAGAGGGACACGACCAGCGCGGTCACGAGCGCCATCGCCGTCCGGAAGGTGATGTACCGGAAGACGTTGAACAGGATGTGGTACTTGGCGAAGCCGGCCAGGGCCGTCAGCACCGTGCCTCCCGGGCCGCGCCGAGCCCCGTCTGGAGCGCGTCGACGGCGCGCTCCATCCGCATCCCCCGTGATCCCTTCACCAGCACCCGGTCCCCGCGCGCGACACGGGCGAGCGCGTGCGCCACGGCGCCCTCGGGGCTGGCGAACGTCGCCACCTCGGGGCACCCCGCCGACCGGGCGGTCTCGGCGGCCAGCCGCATGCCGGGGCCGACGGCCATGAACCCGGCCACCGGCAGGGCGGCCACCCAGGCCCCGACCTCGCGGTGCGCCGCCTCCGAGTGCGCACCGAGCTCCAGCATGTCGCCGAGGATGGCCCAGCGGCGCCCCCCGCCTGGGGCCTCCCGGAGCGTGTCGAGGGCCGCGCGCACCGACACCGGGTTGGCGTTGTAGGTGTCGTCGAGGATCCGGACCCCTCCGGCCTCGCGCCAGACGAGCCGCCCCTTGACGGCCGCCGCCAGCGCGAGCGCCGCAGCCGCCTCGTCGAGCGGCACGCCCAGCCCGAGCCCGACGGCGGCCGCGGCCGCCGCGTGCCATGCGTTGTGCCGGCCGGCCAGCGGCAGGCGGACGTCGGCGGTCGCGGTCCCCGCCACCAGCCGGAACGCGAGTCCCCCGTCGGCCAAGGCGACGTCGCCGAGCCGGACATCCGCGGCGTCCGCCTGGCCGTAGGTCATCACCGGCCCGCGGGCTCGCGCGGCGAGCGCCAGCACCAGCGGATCGTCGGCGTTGAGGACGATGATCCCGTCGGGAGGGATCGCTTCGACCAGCTCCCCCTTCGCTTTCTGGACGCCCTCGATCGAGCCGACCCCCTCGAGGTGGGCGGGGGCGATCGTCGTGACCACGCCGACCGTCGGCTGGCACAGCTGGGCGAGCGCGCTGATCTCCCCGAAGGCGTTCATGCCGAGCTCGAGCACCGCGGCCTCGTGCTCTGGCTCGAGCGCGAGGAGGGTCAGCGGCACTCCCCACTGGTTGTTGTAGCTGCCCTGTGGCTTCAACACCCGCCGGCGCGCGGACAGCACCGTCGCGACGAGCTCCTTCGTCGTCGTCTTGCCGTTGGACCCGGTGATGGCGACCACCGGGATGGCAAAGCGCCGGCGATGAGCCGTGCCCCAGCGCTGGAGCGCCGTCGTCGTGTCGTCGACCAGCACGACCGGGAAGTCGCTCTCCGACCCGGTTCCGGGAGGGATCCGCATCACGACGGCGCACGCGGCCCCCCGCATGCGAGCGTGGCCCACGAAAGCATGACCATCCTGCTGCGCCCCGCGGATCGCGAAGAACGCGTCCCCGGGCCGGCAGGTCCGGCTGTCGATCGAGACTCCGGTGACGACGGTGTCGAGGCGTCCTCCGACGAGGGCGCCCTGGGCGGCCCGGACCAGCTCGGCCAGCGTCAGGCGGGGCACGGCGAGCCTCCGCCTGGCTGATGCGCGCGCCCGGCGAGAAATTCCCCGGCCACCAGCCGGTCGTCGAACGGGAGGACCTGGCCGCCGATGATCTGATACGTCTCGTGACCCTTCCCGGCGATGACGACCGTGTCGCCGCGGTGCGCCCAGTCGAGCGCTTCACGGATCGCGGCGCGCCGGTCCGGATACCGCGCACAGCCGCCGTGAGGAGGCGGCACGACCCCGGTGGCGATCTCCTCGATGATGGCCGCCGGGTCTTCGGAGCGCGGGTTGTCCGACGTCAGCCAGATCCGGTCGGCGAGCGCCGCCGCGATCCGCCCCATCACCGGACGCTTGGTCCGGTCGCGGTCCCCGCCCGCCCCGAAGACGACGCCGAGCCGCCCCCGGGTGAGACGCCGCGCCGTCTCCAGGACTCGCTGGAGCGCGTCGGGGGTGTGAGCATAGTCGACCACCACCAGGAAGTCTTGGCCGGCCTCGACCTGCTCGAACCGCCCCGGCACACGGGTCACCGACGCGAGCGCGGACGCGATCGCACCCGGCTCGAGGCCGAGGGCAACCCCGATCCCCACCGCGCCGAGGAGGTTCATCACATTGTGCTCGCCGATGAGCCGGGAGTCGATCCGGACGGGGCCCCGCGGGCTCGTGGCCAGGAGCTGGATGCCCCCGAAACCCGACTCGTGCCGCACCGGCCGGATGGCGTGGCCGGGCTCGAGGCCGAACGTGAGCACCCGGCCGGGAAGCGCCGCGGCCCAGGCGGCCCCCACCGGGTCGTCGGCGTTCAGGACGGCGGTCGACCCGGGCTTCCGCCCCGCCGGCAAGAGCTCGGAGAAGAGCCGCCGCTTGGCGGTGGCGTACTCCCCCATCGTGCCGTGAAAGTCGAGGTGGTCCTGGGTGAGGTTCGTGAACACGGCCACGTCGAAGGCGACGCCGTCCACGCGGTGGAGCGCGAGCGCGTGGGAGGACACCTCCATCGCCACCCCACCCACTCCGGCCGCGACCATCTCGGCCAGGAGCCCCTGCAGTTCGATCGCCTCGGGCGTGGTCTGACCCGCGTCGCGAGCCCGGCCGCGGACGACGTACTGGATGGTACCGATGACGCCCGTCTCGAGGCCCCGAGCCCGGAGGAGCGCCTCGCAGAGGTACGACGTCGTGGTCTTGCCGTTCGTGCCCGTGATGCCGACGACGGTCAGGGCCTGCGAGGGATGCCCGTAGTAGGCGTCGGCCAGCCGCGGCAGCGCCCGCCGAGTGTCGGGGACCAGAATCCGTCCGACATCCTGTCCCGGCAGCGGGTCCGGCGGCTCCGCCACGACGGCGCGGGCGCCACGCTCGACCGCCTGGGGGATGAAGCGGTGGCCGTCGGCGCGGAGCCCGCGCACCGCGACGAAGCAGCTGCCGGCGGTGACCCGGCGCGAGTCGTCCGTCAGACCGCGGACGGTCGCGGGCAACGGTCCCCGGACCTCTCGCTCGGGCATCGCCTCGAGCAAGGTCTCGAGCGGGACCTCGCGCGGCTCGGAGTTGATCGGGCGGCCGTCGGCCTGTGGGCTCACCGGGCTACCCCAGCTCCGTGGGAGGCACGGATCCGATCGGACGCGCCGGATCGACCGGCCTGGATCGAACGGCGTCGATCGAACGGCCTTCGGCCCGTGGCGGCCCGTGGCGGCCTGCGGCGGTCTGTGGCGGCTTCTGACGACCTTCGGCGGCCTGGGACGGGACGGCGGCCGGAGGCGCCAGCTCCAGCCGACATGACGCCCCCGGGCTGAGCGGCGTCCCCGGGGCCGGCGTCTGCCGCACGACGATTCCCCGCCCGGCCACCGCCACGTCGACATCGAGCGCGCCCAGGAGCGCCAGCGCCTGGCGCAGGCCCTTCCCCCCGAGGTCCGGCATCACCGCATCACCATCCGGTGGCAGCCCGGCCTCCGGCTCCGCTTGCGGCTCCCGCTCGGCGTCCCGGCCGCTCGCCCGCACGATCTGGATCGGCGGCATGGCGTCGGTCGGCGCCACGTCGAGATGCCGCAGGACGGGCGCGGCGACGGCGGCGAACATCGGCGCCGCCGCCTCCGAGCCCCAGACCACCGTCTTGGGCTCGTCCAGCAGGGTCAGGATCACCAGCCGGGGGGCGTTCGACGGGACGAAGCCGACGAACGAGAGCACGCCGGGCTTACGGGAATAGACGTGCGTGACGGGATCCGGCTTCTGGGCGGTCCCCGTCTTGCCGGCGACACCGTAGCCCTGGACGGCCGCCTTGTGCCCCGTCCCGTCGGCGACGACGGACGTCAGGATGTCCGTCAGTGTCGCCGCCGTCTCGGGAGAGACGACCTGACGCACGGCCTGGGGCTCCGTCCTGCGCACCTCCCGCCCGTCCCGGTCGAGGAGGGCCCGCACCACGTAGGGCTGCATCAGCCGGCCCCCGTTGGCGATGGCCCCGAAGGCGGCGAGCATCTGGACCCCCGTCACCGACACCTCCTGGCCGATCGAGATGCTGGCCAGGGAGAGCCCGGACCACCGGGCGGGCGGGCGGAGCTGGCCGCGGCTCTCGCCGGGGAGGCCCACGCCCGTCAGGCTCCCGAACCCGAACCCGGTGATGTGCCGGTAGTACCGCTCCCGACCGAGCTGGAGGCCCACCTTGATGGCGCCCACGTTCGACGAGTTCTGGAGCACCTGCTGGAACGTGAGCCAGCCGTACTTCTTCCAGTCGTGGATCGTCTTGTTGGCGACGGTGATGACGCCCTGCTCGCCGTAGTAGCGGTCCCCGGGGCGAGCCACCCCCTCCTCGAGCGCGGCGGCGGCCAGGATCGCCTTGAACGTCGAGCCGGGCTCGAACGGATCCGTCACCGCCCGGTTGCGCCACTGCTCGGCGGTGGCGAGATGGTACGTGTTGGGATTGAAGGTGGGCCGCATCGCCATCGCGAGGATCTCGCCCGTCCGCGGATCCATGACGAGGATCATGCCGCCCTTGGCGCCCGTGGCCCGCCACGCGGCGTCCAGCTCGCGCTCGGCCAGGTACTGCACGGTGGCATCGAGGGTCAGGACGAGCCCGGTGCCCGGCGTGGGCGTCTTGAGAATGGTCGGCTGTCCCGTCACCTCGCGCCCGAGCGCGTCGCGCTCCACCAGCGCCAGCCCGGCCTCCCCGGCCAGGGTCTTGTCGTGCACCAGCTCGACCCCCTCGAGCCCCCGGTCGTCCCGGCCCACGAACCCGAGCACGTTCGCCGCCAGGTCGCGGCTGGGGTAGAACCGGAGCGTCTCCGGCACCGTGCCGATCCCCGGCAGCCGGAGAGCGCGGATGGCCTCGGCGGCGGGCGGCGGGATCTTCACCTTCACCCACACGAACGGGCGATCGCTCGCCAGGCGCTGCTGAACGTCGCGGGGCCGCTCGCCGAGATGCGGGGCCAGGGCGGCGGCCACCGCCGCCCGGTCGGAGATCTTGGCCGGAAGGGCGTACACCGACTCGACCGCCGCGCTCACGGCCAGCGCGTAGCCGTTCCTGTCGAGGATGGGACCCCGCTCGGGCCGGAGCGGGATGGTCTTCGAGTACTGGCGCTCGGCGAGGCGCGCGAGCTCGTCGTGGCGGACGATCTGCAGGTAGCCCAGCCGGAGGACGATGGCCCCGAAGAGGAGGAGCAGACAGCCAGTCAGGACGAGCGCACGGCTCCGGTATCGGGACGCGGGCTCCGTCATGGTCTCCGGACGAGGGCGGGGGCGGCCGCCGGGAAGACCCGGTGCGGCCGCGAGACCCGCCCGTCCGGTCGCGTACCGGCGGTCACCACCGCGTCACCGTGGCCGGTCGAGAGCCGGCCATTCCCCGGGGACAGGCCACGCGAGCGGGCTGTCCGGTACGCGTCATGAATCGCTCAGGGTCGTCCAGTCGGCTCGCGGGTGTCGCCCGCGGCTCGCAACGAGACGCTGCGCCCGCTCTCGTCCGGGGCCTGAAACTCCCGCGCCAGCCGGATCTGGTCCGGCGCGGGCGGGGCGAGGCCCAGCCGCCGCGCGGCCGAGTCCACCCGCGCGAACGCCCGGAGGGAGGCCAGCTCGAGCTGGAGCTTCCGGTTCTGCTCCTCGAGGCGGGTACGGGCGCTACGCAACCCCTCGAGCTCGTACGAGGCCCGCACCCGCTGGACCTGCACCCACACGTAGCCGAGCACGGCCCCGACGAGCACGCAGCCGAGACACAGCATGCCGGCCATGGCCCGGAGCCGATGTCGGTCACGCTCGCGAACAACTGTCGTGGACTGATCCTGGATCAACCGCGTCATGAAGTAGTGCCTCGCTCGAGCACCCGGAACCGCGCGCTCCGGGCTCGGGGGTTGGAGTGGACTTCGTCGGGCCCCGGGCGCAGCGGCTTCCGCGTGAGCACCTGCCAGCCGGAGCTCGACAGCCGACGGAAGGCATGCTTGACCAGCCGGTCCTCGAGGGAATGGAACGCGATCACGCCGAAGCGGCCGCGCGGCGCCAGGAGCTCGGCCCCCGCCGGCAGCGCGGCCTCGAGGCTTCCGAGCTCGTCGTTGACCGCGATCCGGAGCGCCTGGAACGTGCGGGTCGCGGGATGGATGCGATGCCGCCGCCGGTGCGGCGGGATCGCCGACGCCACCAGGTCCGCCAGCTGTCGCGTCGTCCGGATGGGCGCCCGCCCCCGCGCCGCGACGACCCGGCCGGCGATCCGCCGCGCCGCGGGCTCCTCTCCGTACTGATAGATGATCCGCGCGAGCTCCGGCTCGGGCGTCCCCATGACGAGCTCGGCGGCGGTCAGCACCTGCCGCCGGTCGAAGCGCATGTCCAGCGCCTCGTCAGCCTGGAAGGAGAAGCCGCGGCCGCTTCGCTCGAGCTGGAACGACGAGAGCCCGAGATCCAGGAGCACGGCGTGGGCCGGGGCCGCGCCGCACGCGCGCGCCTCGGCGTCGAGGTAGCGGAAATCGGCGTGCCGCAGGACGCAGCGCGGCCCGAAGGGCGCCAGACGGCGCGCCGCGTGCTCGAGGGTCTCCGCGTCTCGATCGAGTCCGAGGAGTCGGGTGTCCGTAGCATGCGCGAGCAGTGCGGCCGCGTGGCCGCCGAGCCCCACCGTCCCGTCGACGATCCAGCTCCCCGGCGGCACGGGGGTGAGCCACCGGAGCACCTCGTCGAGAAGCACCGGCACGTGATGCGCAGGCGACGCGGCGTTCACGTCGACCGTCGGCTCCGAGGCGATCACAGCACCCGCTCCGAGAGCTTCCGCGTCATGTCGTCGAAGCCGACTCGCAGCGTCTGGCGGTGCTCGGTCCATCGATCGCGGCTCCAGATCTCGAAATAGTCGAGCGCGCCCCCGATCATCACGTCTCGCTTGAGCCCAGCGAAGTCGCGCAGCTCCGGCGGGACCAGGGTGCGCCCCGCGCGATCCACCGGGCATTCCTTCGCGCTGGACACCATGACGCGGACGACGCTGCGGCGCTCCGGCGAGAGCTGCGGGTGCTGCAGCAGCTGCTGCTCCAGCTTCTGCCACTCATCCATGGGGAACGCCCACACGCAGAGGTCACCTTCGGTGAGGACGAGCATGGTGATGCTGCGCGCCACGAGCTCCTCGCGATAGCGCGCGGGGATGCTGAGACGACCCTTCGGGTCGATCGTGTGCTCGTATCTGCCGCGAAACACCTACCGGCGCCTCCGCCCCCTGGCCGCGACGGCCTCACAACGGGCATCCATACGCGCCCCCGAAATGGGCCTCAAACCGTCCCTTTACGGGCATCCATCCCACTTCATCCCACTTGAGGCCGGATACTAGCGGGGTGCGCAAGGGGCTGTCAAGGGGAAAAATGCTGTTCGAAAAAGAGAAAAACGGGCTTTGAAGAATCGTCAACTGGTGGGGGCCGGCCGGGGCTAGGAGTACTGCAGGTAGAGCCTCCGAACCTCCCCGGCGTCCCGGGCGGCGTTGCCCGCCAGGCGGGCCGCGAGGCCCTTCAGGCGGGGGTCGCCCGCCAGGACGGCCAGCTCCCGGCTGGTCCACTCCAGCTCCCGCTCGTCCTGGAAGGCCTCGCCCAGAACGACTCCCCAGGGGCGGGCGGAGCCCGGGGGCGATGCGGGCGGCACCGGCACCCCGAAGGCCCGGGCCAGCGGCAGGAGGTCGGCGGCCTGGGCGAGCTTGGCGCGCCCCAGGCGGTCGAGCGCCTGCCTGAGATCGCCTCCGGCGTGGCCCGCCGCGGTCTCGTACGCCCGGGCCCGCGTCGTCACGCCCGCGGCCAGGCGCGCCACGAGATCGGCCAGCACGAGACGTCGCGGATCGGCGGCATCGGGCTCGAAGGCGCCTGAGGGGCCAGGAGCGGTCGTCTGGTCGGGTTCGGTCATCGCGGGCACGGGCGGGGGTCCCGACGCGATTCTAGCACTCGGGGCGGCGCCCCGAATCGACGTCCTAGGCGCCGCGGAGACGCGGGTCGAGCGTGTCGCGGAGGGCGTCGCCGAGGAGGTTCGTCCCGAAGACCGCGAGGCTGATGGCGAGTCCCGGGAACAGCACGAGGTGCGGCGCCTTCTGCGCGAACTCGGCCGCGGACAGGGAGAGCATGCGCCCCCACGAGGGATAGGGCTCGGGCACGCCTAGGCCGAGGAACGACAGCGCGGCCTCGACCAGGATCGCGCTGCCGAGCTGCGCCGTGCACAGCACGATGAACGGCCCCATCGTGTTCGGCAGCACGTGGCGGAAGGCGATCCGGATGTGCCGGAGTCCCACCGCGCGCGCCGCCTCCACGTACTGCATCTCGCGGATGGCGAGCACGCTCGAGCGGATGACCCGCGCCGCGCGCGGGACGATCGGGACCGAGATCGCGATCGCGACGTTGGTCAGGGACGGGCCGAGCGCCGCCGACATCACCAGCGCCAGCACCAGGAGCGGGAGGCCCTGAAGGATGTCGAGCACCCGCTGGGTCGCGAGGTCGGTCTTGCCGCCGGCGTAGCCCGACAGGAGCCCGATCACCCCGCCGAGGACTGAGCCGAGGAGCGTCGACGCGACCCCCACGATGAGGGAGACCCGCGCCCCGTGGACGATCCGCGAATAGATGTCCCGGCCGAGGTTGTCGGTGCCCAGCCAGTGCGCGGCGCTCGGCGGGGCCAGTGTCTCCGCCGCTTCCGCGGCGATGGGATCGTGGGTGGCGAAGACGTCCGCAAAAAGCGCCGTCAGGAGGATGGCGGCCATGATGAGCCCGCCGATCGCCCCGAGGGGCTTCTTCCTCGCGAACCGCCACACCGTGCGGCCGATCCCGGGCTCCGCACGGCGGGCGGCCAGCGGCGCTCCGCGGGCCGCCACGTCGACCGCGCCGCTAGTCGCCATAGCGCACGCGCGGGTCCAGGACGCCGTAGAGCATGTCCACCGTCAGGTTCGCCAGGATGACGACGATGGCGATGAACATCACCAGGTTCTGCACCATCGGGTAGTCGCGCCACTGGATCGCTTCGACCAGGAAGCGCGCCACGCCCGGCAGGTTGAAGACGGTCTCGGTGACCACGAGCCCGCCGATCATGAAGGCGAACTCGATCCCGATCACCGTGACGACGGGCAAGAGCGCGTTCTGCAGCGCGTGCCGCCAGACCACCACCCGGGTGCTCTGGCCCTTCGCCCGGGCGGTTCGAATGTAGTCCTCCCGGAGCACTTCCAGGACCGCCGACCGCGTGATGCGCATGATCAGCGCCGACGAGCGGTACCCGACGGCCAGCGCGGGCAGGAGGAACTGGAGCGCGTGGAGCCGGAAGTTCTCGGTCGGAGAGACGTAGGACACGGGCGGGATCCAGCCGAGCCAGGCGACGCACGCGAGGATGATGACCATCGCGAGCCAGAAGGACGGCATCGAGAGCCCGGCGAGGCTGACGAGGCGGAGGACGTAGTCGAGGGCGGAATCCTGGCGGACGGCGCTGATCACCCCGGTCGGCACCCCCAGGAGCACCGAGATCACGATGGCCAGACCGGCCAGCTCGAGCGTGACCGGCAGGAGGGGCCGGATGAGCTGCCACGCGGGCACCTCGTACCGGTAGGACTTTCCGAGGTCGCCGGTCACGATCTGCCAGAGCCACTCGAGGTACTGGACCCAGTAAGGCCGGTCCATCCCCAGCTCCTTCAGGATCGCCTGCTTCTGCTCTGCGTCGACGTAGCCGGCGGCCGCGAACAGGATGTCGACGATGTCCCCCGGCGCGAACCGGAGGAGGCCGAAGATCACGACCGACATGCCGAGGAGGGTGAGGACGGCGATGGCGATCCGCTGCAGAAGGTATGTCTTCACCGGCCGCTCCCGAACGCCAGGCGGGGGAGGCTCTCGCCTCCCCCGCCGTCGGTGGTCACGGCCGAGATCCCGCCTACTTGTCCAGCCACACCTCCTGCATGCGGCCGAAGTTGTAGATCGACTGGTGCGGGATCAGGTTCTTGACGTGGGGCCAGACCGTGAAGTAGTCGAGGCGCCAGTCGAGCAGCGGCCGCGCCGCTTCCTCCTCGAGCTTTTTCTGGATCGCCTGCACCTGGGCGAGGCGCTTCTTCGGGTCCAGCTCCTGCGACTGCTGGTGGATCTGCGCCATCACCTGCTCGTTGCAGTAGAAGCTGTAGTTCCGGGGCGAGCCGCAGGCGAAGTTCTCGTAGAAGTTGGCGTCCGGATCGTCCGCCCCGATGCCGGTGAGGTTCGCGGCGATCTGGAACTCGCCCCGCGTGGCCAGGGGATGCCACTGGGCCGTCTCGATCTGCTTCAGCGTCGCCTCGATCCCGATCTGCTTCAGCTCGCTGATCACGAAGGACGCCATGGTGACGTAGATGGCGATGTTGCGGGTCACCATCTCGACCTTGAGCGGGCTCTGCGGCGAGAACCCCGCCTCGGCGAGCAGCTTCCGCGCCTTGGCCTTGTCGTCCGCGGGCTTGCCGTAGCCGGCCCTCGTGTTGAGATCGCTCTCGAGAAGCCCCCAGACGCCGTAGGGCTTCGGCGCCATGGCCGCCCCCGGGAGCCCTCCGCCCTGGTGGACGGCCTGGATGAGCCCGCGCCGGTCGATGCCGTGGCTCACGGCGAGCCGCACCTTCAGGTTGTCGAAGGGCGGCTTCTTGATGTTCATGACGATGTTGTCGTTGACGTTCGTGCTGTAGGGCGTGATGACCAGGCTGGGGACGGCCGCCTTCAGCTGCTCGGCGCTCGTCTTGGAGACCTCGTTCGGGAACGACACGTCGACCTGGTGCGTCTGGAGCGCCGCGATCCGGGTCCCCGGCTCCTTGATCACCACGTACTTGAGCCCGTCGAGGTACGGCCGGCCCTTCACGAAGTAGTCGGGGTTCTTGACGTACTCCAGCCACTCGCCCTTCCGCCACTCCTTGACCTTGAAGGGCCCCGTGCCCACGCAGCCGGTGCGGTAGTTGGCGACCGGCACGTGCGCCGCGTAGACGGGCGAGTAGCCCGAGGCGAGCATCATGAGCAGCGACGGCTGGGGGCGCTTCAGCCGGAAGATGACCGTGTGAGGATCCGCCGCCTCCACCGCCTCGAGATTCGCATACCAGTCGTTGCGCGGGTTGATGCGGAGCTTCTGCCCGGCGTCCGGCGCCTCCCGCACGATGTCGAAGGTGTGCTTCACGTCCTTCGACGTGAAGGGCTTCCCGTCGTGCCACTTCACGTCCTTGCGGAGGAAGAACACGAGGTTCCGGTAGTTGTCCTGCCAGGACCACTTCTCGGCCAGCTCGCCGATGACGGTGTCCGCGCTCTCGGTGGCCTTCAGGGGATCGAAGAGCACCAGGTTGCTGAGGCACGGCATCGCCGGCCAGACCACCGAAATGGTGGACGTCTCGTGGACGGCAAAGCCCTGGGGCAGATCCTCCCGCAGGGTGAGGGTCAGGAGGCCCCCTGACTTGGGCGTCTGCGCGAGCGCGGGCGCCGCGGCGGCGAGGGCCATGGCCAGCAGGACGGCGCCGACGGCGCCGACCAGCAGTGGACGGTGGACGCGAGCCATCGTCGACCTCCTCGCCGGCTCACGCCGGCGGACACGGCTTGTGTGAGCGGACCGCCGGGCCCCGGTCCTAGCGGGGTATCGTCCCGCTGGTCCCCGGCTCCTCGCGAATCAGGACGCCGCCGTCAGCTGCGATGACTCCGGGACCAGCACCTCGACGCGCAGCGTGAACTTCCGGCCCTCGCCGGGTCGGAGAGCGCCAACTCCCACGACCCGCCGGGCGACCATCTCGTCGTGCTCGTCGTGAACCTCGATGAGGACCGAATACTCCCACGGCGCCTCGCTGCCCGGATGCCGGATCGTGCCGTCGACCGAGAGCGGGCAGACCGAGGCGCGCGCCGGCCGGCTCACCGCAACCGCATCGAACCGGAGATGTCGCAGGCAGGCGGGACACGTGGGCGCGCTCCGCAGTATGCGCTCCCCGCAGTGAGGACAGTTCCACGCCTCGCCCGTCATGGGCAGAACCCCCTAGTGAGAATGGGCCTTCTGCTCCGGAGGCGACAGGGCTTCGACCTCGCCTTCCTTCCAGCCGAACTCGACCTTACCGCGCATCTTGGATCCGGCTGCCACCGTGAGGCTCCCGGCCTTCAGGTCTCCGATGAGGGTGCCGGACTCCTTGAACTCGACCCGCGAGTTCGCGATCAGGTGGCCGCGAACCTCGCCGCCGACCAGGACGGTGTCGGCCTTGACCTCGCCGTCGATGGACGCGCCGGGCTCGATCGTCAGCTCGCCCTTGACGTTGACAGTGCCCTTGAAGCGGCCGGCCACTCGGATGTTGCCGTTGCCTTCGATCTTCCCCTCGATGGTGAGGCCCGCGGAGAGGATCGATTCGGATCCCTTGAGAGTGGTCATCGACATCGGCGCCTCCTCTGCGCGTCGCGTGCTCATCGGGGGAGCGGCTGGTGTGTGTGGCGGGGGGGGCGCCGACACCGGCGCCGGCGGGGACTCGACCCTCGGCTCGGGCCTCGGGGCCGGCTCGTCCTTTCGGGGCTGCTGTCCGAACAGTGCCATCGCTCGCGCCTCCTTGGGGGGTCGGGCACTCACCCGCCCGGCCACCGCGCTCTCGCACCGAACGGGCTGCCGGGCCCGTGGACGCGAGGATCGCGGGGTTCTCCCTACTAAAGCCCGGTGGCCCGAACGCTGTCAAGCCTCACAACGCGGGCGCGGACGCGCGCCGCTACGCGAGCAGGAGGCGGGCCGCCTGGGCGATGGCGGCCGGGTCGATCCCGTAGTGGCGGTAGAGGTCCGAGCGCGCTCCCGACTGACCGAAGGCGTCGACGCCGAGGGGCACGTGGGGCACGCCCAGGAGCGTCCCGAGCCAGGCGAGGGCGTGCGAATGACCGTCCAGGACGCTCACCACCGGCACCTCGCCCTCGAGATCCTCGGGCGGGAACAGCTCGTGAATCCACGCGGAGGCGGAGGGCTCCGTTCCCCGCACCAGGCCGTCGACTCGATGCCGCCATTCCATGTAGCAGGCTCGCGGGCTCGTCAGCGCCACCACGTTCGCGTGAATGCCCTCCTCGGCGAGCTGCCGGCTGGCCTCCGCGGCCTCCGGCACCATCACCCCGGGCGCCACCAGGGTCACGACGTTGGCGCCGGGCTCGTAGCCGGGCTCGGCCGCGCAGTCGACGAGCCGGTACCCGCCGCGCAGCACCTGCGCGCGCAGGGTCGCCTCCCCCAGTCGGTCCAGCGCCGGCTGGAGGAGCGCCTGATCGACGGTCTTGGTCGAGAGCCGCAGGTAGACGGCCTCGCCGTGCTCGGGATCCTGGATCACGCGGAGCGCCTCGAGCAGGAGCCACTCCACCTCCCGCGCGAAGGTGGGCTCGTACGCGCGGAGGTTCGGGACCTCGATCCCGAGGGCCGGCGTCAACACCGACTGGTGGGCACCGCCCTCGGGGGCGAGGGTGATGCCGGAGGGGCTCGCGACGAGGATGAAGCGCGCCTTCGAGTAGGTCGCGTGCAAGAGGGGGTCGAGCCCTCGCGGCAGGAAACAGTCGTAGAGCGTCCCGATCGGGAGGAGTCGCCGGCCCGACAGCTCCGGCGCCAGTCCCAGAACGGACAGGAGGACGAAGAACGACGCCTCGCCGATCCCGAGCTCGAGATGCTGGCCGGCCGGGGATTCCCGCCAGCGGATCAGCGGCCGGAGCCCGTGGCGCTCGAAGGCGTCGTCGCGCTCCCGGGTCGCGTACACGCCCCGCCGGTTCACCCAGCCCGACAGGTGCGTCGTGGTGGCGACGTCGGCGGACACGGTCACCAGGTGGGACTCGAGCCCGGGCTCGCGCCCGAGCGCGGCCAGCACGTCCCCGAAGGCTTCCTGCGTCGACGTCGCGGGGCGCGGGGGCAGATCGAGCCGCTCGGGGACCGGCGCGGGCGGCGGGGGCCGGTACCGCCGCGGAAGCCCGATGCCCTCGGTCGTCAGGCGGCGGATGTGACGGCCCTCCGCGCTGTCCGGCGAGAACGGGGCCCACTCCTCGCCCTCCGCCACGCCGAGCTCGCGCTGGAGCGCGGCGAGCTGGTCCGCGGTCAGCTGGGCTCCGTGGTTCAGGGGATCCCCGCCGAACGGCAGCCGCCAGCCCTTGAGCGTCCACGCCAGGATGGCGACCGGCCGGTCGGAGACCGCGTCCGCCTCCGCGAACGCGTCGACGATCGCGTCCAGGTCGTGGCCGCCCAGGTCCGCGAGGAGCGCCGCGACCTCGGCGTCGCCGATCGTCTCGAGGCGCGCGGCCGTCTCCGGCGGAGCACCCTCGCCGAGGGCCTTCCGCGCGGCCGCCGGCGGCAAGCGGAGGAGGGCGTGGTACTCGAGGTTCTCCATGCTCCGGAGCCGGGTGCGCAGCCAGGCGCCCCCGGGCCCCGCGAAGAGCCGCTCGAGACGCCGGCCAAAGCGCAGCGACACCACGTGCCAGCCGAGGGCGCGAAAGAGGCGGTCGAGCTGTCGGCTCCGGTGGTCGCCCACGACGCGGTCGAGGCTCTGGCGGTTCAGGTCCACGACCACCACGTGGCCGGCGAGGTCGGCCATCGCCTCCTCGGTCCAGGCCTCCCAGACGCTCCCCTCGTCCAGCTCGGCGTCACCGACCAGGGCGATGTTCCGCGGGCGTCCGGCCGCCGCTGGCTGGCCCGGCTCCGGCGGGCCCGGGCCCCCGAAGCGGTCGAGCACGTACCGGTCCATCAGGGCCGCGAAGGCGGGCGCCACCGCGCCCAGCCCCATCGAGCCCGTCGAGAAGTCGAACCAGTCCGGATTCTTCGCCCGGCTCGGGTACGCCTGCAGGCCCCCCAGCGATCGGTACGCGCGGAGGCCGTCCGGCAGCAGGAGCCCGCGCAGGACCTGGATCGCGTAGAAGACCGGCGCCGCGGTGGGCTTGACCGCGATCCGATCGCCCGGCCGCAGGAGCTTGAAGTAGAGCGCGGTGAGGAGCGTCAGGACCGAGGTCGAGCTCGACTGGTGCCCGCCCACGCGCTCCGGCGAGGGGTTGGCCCGCCGGCTGTTCGCGTGGTGGATCGTGTTGACGGTGAGCCAGAGGAGCCGGTCCTGGATCCGGAGCAGGAGACGGCGCTCCTCGTCACCGAGCTGCGGACTCCTGCGGGTGGGCTCCACGGCTCGGTATCTTACCCCGGTCGGCGGTATCATCGCCGGACGGCCGTCCAGCCGTGCTGAAAGGAGCGTTCCACCCATGGGCGATGCCTCTCGTTCCGACATGCCGACCGGTGTCCGGCGCGGCCTCACGAACTACGGCGACCCCGAGTTCAGCATGTTCGTCCGCGGAGCCTACGCGCGCGGCGGAGGTCTCACGCCCGAGGACCTCGCCCGCCCCGTCATCGGCCTCGCCCAGACGTGGAGCGAGTTCAATCCCTGCCACCGCCATCTGCGCGAGGTCGCCGAGGCCGTCAAACGTGGCGTGTGGCAGGCGGGCGGCCTGCCCCTCGAGTTCCCGACGATCTCGCTCGGCGAGATCTTCCTGTCGCCGACGAGCATGCTCTTCCGGAACCTCATGGCGATGGACACGGAGGAGATGATCCTCGGCCAGCCCATGGACGGGGTGGTGCTCCTCGGCGGCTGCGACAAGACCCTCCCCGCCCAGCTGATGGGCGCGGCCAGCGCGGACCGGCCCGCGATCGTCGTGACCGCCGGCCCGATGCTGACGGGCCGCTACGAGGGGATGCGGCTCGGCGCGTGCACGGACTGCCGCGGGCTCTGGGCCGAGCACCGGGCGGGCACGATCGACGCGCTCCGCATGGAGGCGATCCAGGGGGAGCTCTTCCCGTCGGCCGGCACGTGCATGGTGATGGGGACCGCCAGCACCATGGCGGCGGTGACGGAGGCCCTCGGGATGACGCTCCCCGGGATGGCGGCCATCCCGGCCCCGCTCTCGCGCCGGCTCCGGCTCGCCGAGGCTGCCGGGCGCCGGATCGTCGAGATGGCGCGAGAGGACCTGCGCCCGTCGCGGATCCTCGGCCGGCCCGCCTTCGAGAACGCCGTGCGGCTCTTGATGGCGCTCGGCGGCTCGACGAACGCCGTCGTCCACCTCCCCGCGATCGCCGGGCGCGCGGGCGTGAAGCTCGACCTCGACGACTTCGACCGCTTCGCCCGCACGACGCCGATGGTGGCGAACGTCCGCCCCTCCGGGAAGTACCACATGGAGGATCTGGCAGAGGCGGGCGGGATCCCGGCGGTTCTGAAGGTCCTCGCGCCGCTCCTCCACCTGGACGCCCTCACCGTGACGGGCCAGCCGCTCGGTACGGTGCTCGACGAGATCCCGGCCCCGGGATCCTGGCAGGAGGTCGTCACGCCGCTGGACCGGCCGTTCAAGCGCGAGGGCGGGATCGCCATCCTGCGCGGCAGTCTCGCGCCCGACGGTGCGGTACTCAAGGTGTCGGCCGCCACCCCGGCGCTCCTTCGCCACCGGGGCCGCGCCTGCGTCTTCACGAGCCTGGCCGACCTCGCCGCACGGGTCGACGACCCGGCGCTGCCGGTCACGCCCGACAGCGTGCTCGTGCTCCAGAACGCCGGCCCGATCGGCGGGCCCGGAATGCCCGAGGCGGGTTCGCTCCCGATTCCGCGGAAGCTCCTCGCGGCCGGCGTCCGGGACATGGTGCGGATCTCCGATGCCCGGATGAGCGGCACCGCGGGCGGCACGGTCGTTCTCCACGTGGCGCCGGAAGCCGCCGCCGGCGGACCACTCGGGCTGGTGCGCGACGGGGACGAGATCCTGCTCGACACCGAGGCGCGGCGGCTCGATCTCCTGGTGGCCGAGGACGAGCTCCGGCGGCGGCGGGCGGCGTGGAGCCCGCCCGCGTCGCCCCCGGCACGGGGCTACCGGCGGCTCTTCGCGGAGCGCGTCCTCCAGGCGCCCGAGGGCTGCGATTTCGACTTCCTGGCGGCGCCCGGGCCGCGCCAGTCGGCGCCACACGCACCTTGACATACGATCCTCGAGGCATCAAGATGCCACCATGCGGACCACGATCCGGCTCGACGACGACTTGGCCGCGAAGCTGCGCGAACTGGCGCACCGGCGCAGGGTCTCGTTCCGGGAGATGGTCAACCTCGTGCTGCGACGCGGTCTCACGGCTCAGGAGAGCCGCGCCAAGTCCACTGAGCCGTTCCGGGTTCAGGTCTTTCGCAGCCCCTTCCGGCCCGGGGTCGACGCCCTGCGACTCAACCAGCTGGGCGATGAGCTCGAGGCGCGGCGATTCGCCGACGCAGGGCGCTCACGCCCGTCGCCGTGATCGTCCCCGACATCAACCTGCTCGTGTTTGCCTACAACGAGGCGGCGCCCCGGCATGCCGCGGCCCGTGTCTGGTGGGAGGGGCTGATGACGGGCCGGGCGCGCGTGGGGATGCCGTGGGCCGTCGTCATGGGCTTCGTCCGGCTGCTGACCCATCCGGCCGTTCTCGAGGAGCCCCTGCCGCCCAAGGCCGCGATCGATCGGGTGCGGGAGTGGTTCGCGCGTGAGCACGTCCAGGAGCTCGTTCCCGGGCCCCGGCACCTCCTGATCCTGGAACGACTCTTCGAGGCCACCGGCGTGGGTGGGAATCTGACGACGGACACACATCTCGCCGCCCTCGCCATCGAGCACCAGTGCGAGCTTCATTCGAACGACGCGGACTTCGCCCGATTTCCCGGCCTCCGCTGGCACAATCCCCTCGCCTGACACGACCGCCGCCGGGAGCGTCCCAACGAGCCGCGAGCCCTCGGGCCGCCCGCGCCGTCAGCCGAAGTTCACCATCACGTGGCGCACGACGGTGTAGTCCTCGAGGCCGTAGACGGACATGTCCTTGCCGTAGCCCGATGTCTTGAGCCCGCCGTGCGGCATCTCGTTCACGAGCGTGAAGTGCTGGTTCACCCACACGCAGCCGTACTGGAGCCGGGCGGCGACCTGCATGGCCGTCTTCACGCTGCCGGTCCACACCGACGCGGCCAGGCCGTAGTCCGAGTCGTTGGCCCACTCGATGGCCTGCTCGGCGTCGGCGACGCGCGTCACCGACACGACCGGGCCGAAGATCTCGCGCCGCGTGATCTCGTCGGTCTGGAGGGCGCCCGTCACCAGCGTGGGCGCGTAGAAGAACCCCTTCCCCGTCGCCGGCCGGCCCCCGGTCAGGACCTCCACGTGCCGCGTGGCCACCGCCCGTTCCACGAAGCCCGCGACGCGCTCCCGGTGCCGGGCGCTGATCAGGGGCCCTAGCTCGGTCTCGTCCTTCTTCGGGTCGCCGTAACGAAGCGAGCCGACCGCCGTGGCGAGATCGGCCACGAGCCGGTCGTGGATCCGAGCCGAGGCGTACACGCGGCACGCGGCCGTGCAGTCCTGGCCGGCGTTGTAGAAGCCGGCGCTGCGGATGCCCGCCACCACCGCCTCGAGGTCCGCGTCGTCGAACACCAGGACCGGCGCCTTGCCCCCGAGCTCGAGATGCGTGCGTTTGAGATCCTTCGACGCGGCCTGGAGCACCTTCTGGCCGGTGGCGATGCTGCCGGTGAGCGAGACCATCCGCACGCCCGGGTGGTTGATCAGCGGCGAGCCGACCGTGTCGCCGCGACCGACGACCACGTTCACGACGCCTCGGGGGAAGAGCTCGACCAGGAGCGTCGCGAGCTTGAGGGTGGTCAGCGGCGTCTGCTCGGAGGGCTTGAGCACCACGGTGTTGCCGGCGGCGAGCGCCGGGGCGAGCTTCCACGCGGCCATCATGAGCGGGTAGTTCCACGGCGTGATCTGGGCCACCACGCCGATCGGATCGCGCCGGATCATGCTGGTGTGCCCCGCAAGGTACTCGTCGGCGGCGCTGCCGCCGAGGACCCGGGCGGCGCCCGCGAAGAAGCGGAAGCAGTCGACGATCGCCGGCAGCTCGTCGGGGAGCACTCGCGCCCGGGGCTTCCCGCAGTTGAGCGATTCCAGGTCGGCATAGTCCGCGCCGTCCTGCTCCAGCCGGTCGGCGAGCCTCAGAAGGAGGAGCGAGCGCTCCTGCGGGGTCGTCTGGCCCCACGTCCGGAACGCCGCGCCAGCCGCCTCGACCGCCTGGTCGATCTGGTGCGCGGACGCCTCGCGCACGTGAGCGATGGTCCGCCCGGTCGCCGGATCGACGACCGGCTCCTCGGTCCCCTCACCCGTGACCAGGTCTCCGTCGATCAGGAGCTTCGTCTGGAACATCAGCGGTCTCCTCTGGGATCCTCGATCCCGCTCACTTGCCGGCGCCGGCCACCTCGTGCGTGTCGCGCGTGAGGTAGAAGGCGAGAAGGATCGGCACGAGGGTGACCCCGATCACGAAGACGGCCACCACGTTGGTCACCGGACGCTGGCGCGGGCGCACCAGCTCGGTGAGCATCCAGATGGGCAGGGTCGACTGCTGGCCGGCCGTGAATGTCGTGACGATCACCTCGTCGAACGACAGCGCGAAGGCCAGCATGCCGCCCGCCAGAAGGGCGGTCGCGATGTTCGGGAGCACGACGTGGCGCAGGGTCTGAAACCCGTTGGCGCCGAGATCCATGGAGGCCTCGATCAGGGCTCCCGAGGTGCGGCGGAACCTGGCGAGCGCGTTGTTGTAGACGACCACGATGCAGAACGTAGCGTGCCCCAGCACGATCGTCCAGAAGCTGAAGGGGATCTCCGCCAGGCTGAACGCGCTCCGGAGGCTGATGCCGGTGATGATGCCGGGCAGCGCGATCGGCAGGACAAGGAGGAGCGAGACGGTCTCCCGCCCGAAGAAGCGCGAGCGCCAGACCGCCGCGGCGGCGAGGGTGCCCAGCACCAGCGCGATGAGCGTCGAGGCCGCCGCCACCTGCAGCGACAAGAGCAGCGCCTCGTGGACGTCGGGGCGCGCCCACGCGACTCCGAACCAGCGGAGGGTGAGCCCGGGCAGCGGGAAGACGAAGCTCTTGTCCTCCGCGCTGAACGCGTAGAGCACGATGAAGAGGAGCGGGACGTGCAGGAAGAGCAGGGTGCCCGCGGTGGCCGCCCCGAGCAGCCAGCCCCCTCCCGCGTGGCGCCGCCCGCCCCGCGTCGACCTGGAGCCCGCGTCGGCAGGCGCGCTCACGGAGGGCCAACCCGCCCGCGGCGCCGGTTCGCGCCCGCGTGCATCACTAGTCCTACAGGGCCTCGAACGCCCCGAGCCGGCGCGCGATGGTCAGATACGCGGCCATGAGCGCGATGGGCACGAGGGTGAGGGCGGCCGCCATCGGGATGTTGCCGGCCGTGCCCTGGTGCTGGAACACCGCCTGGCCGATGAAGGGCTGCGAGCCCCCGATGATGCCCGGGATGATGTAGTCGCCGAGCGTGAGCGAGAAGGTGAAGATGGAGCCCGCCACGACCCCGGGAACCGCGAGGGGCAGGATCACCCGCCCGAACGTCTGGACCGGGCGCGCCCCCAGGTCGGCGGACGCCTCGACCAGCGAGCGCGGGACCCGCTCGAGCGCCGCCACGATGGGCAGGACCATGAACGGCAGCCACACGTAGAGGAAGACGAGGAACGTGCCGAGGTAGGACGTGGACAGGGACGGGCCGCCGACTACGGGCAGGCCGAGGATGGCGTCGAGGAGCCATATCAGCCCGAGGCGCTCGGCGAGCCACGTGACGACGCCCTCCTTGGCGAGGATCAGCTTCCACGAGTAGACGCGCACGAGGTAGCTCGACCAGAGCGGGAGCATCACCCCGAGGTAGAGGAGCGCCTTCGCGCGGAGACTGGCGCGCCGGACCATGTAGTACGCCAGGGGGAAGGCCAGGAAGGCCGCCGCCAGCGTGACCGCCCCGGCCATCACGGTCGTGCGGACGACGACGTCGAGGTTCGCGGCCGTGAAGAGCTGGCGATAGGTCGCGAGCGAGAGCCGGCGCA
Organism: uncultured Candidatus Rokubacteria bacterium; assembly: GCA_963812945.1. Classification (GTDB taxonomy): domain Bacteria; phylum Methylomirabilota; class Methylomirabilia; order Rokubacteriales; family DASRDR01; genus DASRDR01. The sequence continues at coordinate 282,968 of CAWEXD010000012.1, forward strand.
CGACGAGACCCGAGAACTCGTCGACGTGAAAGAAGCTCTGCGCGAGGAGGGCCGCGAGCGCGCCGAGATAGACGACGCCGAGCCAGAAGAGCGGCGGGCCGAGGAGGAGCGCCAGGAGCACTCGCGGGCGAAGGTAGAGCCCCGTGGAGAGCCGCTGGAGCACGGACGGCGGCCCGGCCACGGTCGAGGTCACGCGGGACAGGCCTCCCCTTCCCCGCGGAGGGGCTGCTCGTGCCGGCGCTGCCAGGTGAGGCGAACCCGCTGCCCGGGAATGGCGGTCGGCTTGGCGGCGTCCACGTTCTGCTCCAGGACCAGGAGCTGCCCGCCGCCGTCGAGGTTGACGGCGTATCGCGTGGCCGCCCCGAGGTACAGCGCCGAGTCGATCACCCCCGCCACCCCGAGCGATCCCCTGTCGAGAGGCGGCTCGGGATCGCCGAGGCGGATCTTCTCGGGGCGGATCGTGAAGGGCTGCGCGGAGCCCGTCAAGCGATGGGCGAGCGCGCCCTCGCAGACGTTGGAGACCCCGACGAAGCCCGCGACGAAGCCCGTCGCGGGATGCTCGTAGATCTCGGCCGGCCCGCCGATCTGCTCGATGCGGCCGCGGTTGAAGACGGCCAGCCGGTCGCTCATGGAGAGCGCCTCGCCCTGGTCGTGGGTCACGTAGACGAAGGTGATGCTCACCTGGCGCTGGAGCGCCTTCAGCTCCACCTGCATCTGCTCCCGCAGCTTGAGGTCGAGCGCTCCCAGCGGCTCGTCGAGGAGAAGCACCCGGGGCCGGTTGATCAGGGCGCGCGCGAGCGCCACGCGCTGCCGCTGCCCGCCCGAGAGCTGGCTGGGCTTCCGGCCGCCGAGCCCGCCGAGCTTGACCAGCTCCAGCATCTCGCCGGCCCGGCGGCGCCGCTCGGTGGCGGGCACCTTCCTGATCATCAGGCTGTACTCCACGTTCGCGGCGACCGTCATGTGGGGGAACAGCGCGTAGTCCTGGAAGACGGTGTTGACGTCGCGCTCGTAGGGCGGCACCCCGGCCACGCTCTCGCCGTGGATCAGGATCTCGCCCGCGTCCGGCTGCTCGAAGCCGGCGATCAGGCGCAGGCACGTCGTCTTGCCGGAGCCGGAGGGGCCCAGCAGCGAGAAGAACTCCCCGTCCTCGATCTCGAAGGAGACCCGATCGATGGCCCGGACATCACCGAACGAGCGGACGACGTCGACGAACCGTACCGCCGGCGCGGGGATCCGAGACATGCGGGCTCCGGCCAGCGGCGAGGAGTTGCCGCCGGCCGGGACGGGCCTCCGCCTCAGCGGCCGCCGAGGATCGCGATGTAGTCGGTCACCCAGCGGTAGTAAGGCACACAGGTGCGGCCGCCCCCGCAGTCGGCGACCGGCGTGCGCCAGAACCAGATCCGGTCGAACTCGCCGTAGCCGTTCTGCTCGCACCCCTTGTCGCCGAGGAGCGCGTTGCCCTTGCACGCCGCGGGCACCGCGGGAACGGACCCGAACCAGGCCGCCAGGTCTCCCTGCAGCTTCGGGCTGACGGAGTGCTCGAGCCACATGTAGGCGCAGTTCGGGTGGGGCGCCTTGACGTGCATCATCGTCGTGTCGGCCCACCCGGTGGCGCCCTCCTGGGGCACGACGCTGGCGATCGGCCGCTTCTTCGACTTGAGGAGGTTCACCTGGAAGCCCCACGAGGACGAGGCCACCACGCCCTCGTTGGTGAAGTCGTCGATCTGCATGAACGCGTCGTGCCAGTAGCGGGACACGATCTTGCGCTGCTCGCGGAGCAGATCGAGGGCCGCCTTGTACTGCTTGTCGTCCAGCTCGTAGGGGTTCTTGATCCCGAGGTCGGGCTGGGCGCGCATGAGGTAGAGGGCGGCGTCGGCGATGTAGATGGGGCCGTCGAAGGCCTGCACCCGGCCCTTGTTCGACTTCCCGTCGGGCAGGGTCGCCTCCTTGAACACCACCTCCCAGCTCTTCGGCGGCGTGGTCTTGAAGACCTCGGTGTTGTAGGCGAGCACGTTGTAGCCCCACTGGTAGGGCACGCCGTAGTGCTTGCCCTTGACGTGATGCCACGGCGCCTTCTGGAGCCGCGGGTCGACGTTCTTGAAGCTCGGGACCAGGCCGACGTTCACCTCCTGCACCCGGCCCCCGGCGATGAGCCGGAGCGAGGCGTCCCCGGAGGCGGTGACGAGGTCGAACCCGCCCTCGTTCATGAGCGCGACCATCTCGTCCGAGGTGTTGGCGGTCTTGACCCGAACCTTGCACCCGCTCTTCTTCTCGAACTCGGTGACCCAGTCGAAGCCCTTGTCCGTCGCGCCGCGCTCGATGTAGCCGGGCCAGGCCACGATGTCGACGGCGCCCTCGCCCTTGCCGATCTTCTCGACACGGGCGAGCGCCGGCGTGGAGGCCAGCATCGCGAGGACGATCGCGACGGCGAATAGACGCATGGAACCCGATACGAGGGTGCGCATGGCTGTGTCCTCTCTCCGGTTGTCTCCCGGTCTCGATTCGCGGCAGCCGCGCCGCATTCCCCTGCTGCTCCGACTCGCCCTGAGCCCGGTCCGCGGACGGGATTGTAGCATTGCCCGCGAGCCTCAGACCGGCGCCGGCCGGCCGGCGCGGGCCGAGGCGGTCGGCCCGCGCTCGACCGGACGTGTCACCACGCCGTTCACGCGCCAGGCCCCCTGCTCCTCGACGAGCTCGTAGAGCGCGTCGATCGTCTCCCCGTTCTCCCCCTCCACCCGCACCTCGACCAGGCCGTGTCGCCCGTCGAGGGCCTCGACCCGGCCCACGGTGGCCGTCCTCGAGCGGGCGATCGGCGCGTAGCCCTGCGTGACCATCGCGCGGAACGCCTCGGCCCCGAACTGCGCCTGGATTCCCGAGGCCGCGAAGGCGTAGGCCGCGGCCCAGTCATCGCGGCGGAAGGCCGCCAGCTGCTCGAGCACCGTCCGGGTCATCGCCGCAGCCTGATCCGCGGGCTGCGCCCCCGCCCCACCCCCCGCAAGGACGAGGAGGACGACCCCTCCCGCCGCCAGCCATGAGGCGAGCCGTCGCGCGGCCCCCGTCACCAGGCTGCGCCCGGGCCGGGCTCGTCCCCCGGGCACGGCCGGACTCCCCCTCAGACGCCCTGCACGGAGTAGCCGCCGTCGACCGGGATCGCGGTCCCCGTGAGGAAGTCGGACGCGGCGCTGGCCAGGAACACGGCGATGCCCGCGTGGTCCTCGGGCGTGCCCCAGCGCCCGGCCGGCGTCCGCGCGACGACCCGGTCGTGAAGCCCCGGTACCTGCTCGCGCGCCTTCCTGGTGAGGTCAGTGTCGATCCAGCCCGGCAGGACCGCGTTCACCTGGATGTTGTCCCGGGCCCATGCCGTGGCCATCGCCTTCGTCATCTGGACGATGCCGCCCTTGCTGGCCGCGTATGGCGCCGTGAAGGCCGCGCCGAAGATCGACATCATGGAGCCGATGTTGACGACCTTGCCGCCCCCGGCCCGCACCATGTGGGGGTAGGCCGCCTGGGAGCAGATGAACGCGCTGGTGAGGTTCGTCTCGAGGACCGTGTTGTACTCCTCGAGCGTGTACTCCTCGGGCCGCTTCCGGACGTTCGTCCCCGCGTTGTTGACGAGGATGTCGAGCCGGCCGAACCGCTCGACCGCCTTCTGGACCATCTCCCGGCAGGAGGCCTCCCGCCGGACATCCACCTCGACCGCCATCGCCCGGGCGCCGAGGGCCTCCAGCTCCTTCACGGCGGAGGCGCTCTTCCCAGCCTGCCGTCCGGCGATCGCGACGGCGGCGCCCGCCTGGGCCAGGCCCCGGGCCATGCCGAGCCCGATCCCGCCGTTGCCGCCCGTCACGATCGCGACCTTGCCCGTCAGATCGAAGAGCTTCATGCGTTCTATCTCCCTGTGCCGGTGCCGACCGACCCGCGGAGGCGGGGGTCGAGGGTGTCGCGGAGGCCGTCGCCGAGCAGGTTCAGGCTGAGCCCGGCGACCGTCAAGGTGATGCCTGGGAACAGGCTGACCCAGAACGCCTCCCGGATCACGTTCTTGCCGCTCGCGATGACGTTGCCCCACGAGGGGACGTACGGGGGCACGCCCACGCCCAGGAAGCCGAGGATCGACTCGGCCAGGACGGCGTAGGCGAAGATGAAGGTGCCCTGGACCAGGAGCGGCGCGAGGCAATTCGGCAGGATGTGCCGGAACGCGACCGCGAGATCGCGGCTCCCGAGCGCCCGGGCCGCGGCGACGTAGTCGAGCTCGCGGAGGCTCAGCACCGTGCTCCGGACGAGCAGCGCCGTCCGCGGCATGTAGACGAGCGACAGGGCCAGGATGACGTTCCAGACCCCGGGCCCCCGCGCGGCCATGAACGCGATGGCCAGGATGATCGCGGGGAAAGCCATGAGCCCGTCCATGAAGCGCATGACGACCAGGTCGAGGCGGCGGTAGTAGCCCGCGACGAGCCCGATCAGCGTGCCCCCGAGCGACGTGAACAGCATCGTGACGCCGCCGACCAGGAGCGAGACCCGGCTCCCGTGGATCACCAGACTGTAGACGTCTCGGCCGAACTCGTCGGTCCCGAGGAAGTTCTGCGCCCGCGGCGGCTTGAGCCGCTCCGCGGGGGTGAGACGGCGCGGGTTGTGGGTCGACAGCTGGTCGGCAAAGGTGGCGGCCACGAGGAAGATCAGGAACACGGCCGCCCCGACCACCACGCTCCGGTTCCGCAAGAGGCGGTGGAACCAGCGAATCGGGGGCGCCGTCGGCTCCGCCACCCGGGGCCCGGCGACCCCGGCCGCGACCTTCTCGACCGCCACGTCCGTCGTCGTCGCCACGCTAGTCGTACCGGATGCGGGGGTCGATGAACGCGTAGACCATGTCGACCGCGAGGTTGATCAGGACGTACGACGCCGCCGTCACCAGCACGACTCCCTGCACCACGGGGTAGTCGCGCCGCAGGATCGCCGAGATGATCAGCCGGCCCATCCCGGGGATGTTGAACACGATCTCGGTCACGACGGCGCCGCCGATGAGGATCGCGATCGTGATGCCGATGACGGTCACCACCGGGACCAGGGCGTTCCGGAAGCCGTGGACGTACGCGACGACTCGGTTGGACAGGCCCTTGGCGCGCGCGGTCCGGATGTAGTCCTGCTGCAGGACCTCCACCATGCACGACCGCGCGATCCGCGCGATCAGGGCCGACTGGTTGAAGCCGAGGGAGACCGCGGGGAGGATCATGTACCGGAGGGCCGTCCACGGGTCGTCGAGGATCGACGCGTAGCCCGCGGCCGGCAGCCAGCCGAGCCGGACCGCGAACAGGTAGATGAAGTTCAGGCTGAGCCAGAAGCCGGGAATGCAGACTCCCAGGAGGGCTCCCAGCATCAGCAGGCGGTCCCACCAGGAGCCCTGGTTGGCGCCGGCCACGATGCCCGACGGCACGCCGATCAGGAGCGCGACCAGGAGCGAGGCGCCCATCAGCAGGAGCGTCGGCTCGGCCCGTTCCCAGAGCGCCTGCGTCACCGGCCGATCCAGGAAGTAGGAGCGCCCGAGGTCGCCACGCAGGATGCGCTTGTAGAACAGAAGGAGCTGCTCGAGCAGCGGGCGGTCCAGCCCGAGGTGCGCCCGCGTCGCGTCGATCTGGGCCGGGGTGGCGTCGGGCCCGAGCATCACCGCGACGGGGTCGCCGGGGATCAGGTGGATGAGCAGGAACACCACCGTCACCACCACCGCCATGACGGGGATGAGAGCCAGGAGACGCCGGACGAGGTACGCGGTCATGATGAGGACGGCGGGGGCCGCCGCGACCGACGACCCCCGCCGGGCCCCGAGGTCACCCGAGAGCTATTGATCCAGCCAGGCGTTGTAGATCCGCATCCGCTCCATCTTCTCGTTGAAGTCCTTGAGCTTCTTGGAGGCCGCGCGGAGCCCGAAGAGGTCGCCGTAGCGGATGACGGGGACCTTCTCGTAGAACGCCTTGTGCATCTGCTCCCAGAGCGCGAAGCGCTTCTTGTAGTCGGTCTCGCGGATCATCGCGGTCTTGATGCTCTGAATCTGCTCGTCGCAGGTCCAGCCCGGCCAGCTGCAGGAGAGCACGTTGGAGTTGGTCGGGTCGTACTGGGGTCCGATCCCGGTCGTGAACGCGTCGTACTCCTTCGGGTTGTTGCGCCGCTTCACGAGCGTGGCCCAGTCGACGACCTGGAAGTCGATGACGAACCCGGCGTCCTCGAGCTGCTGCTTCGAGACCAGGGCGAAATCGTACATCCACTTGTACTCCTGGGTCGTCATGAAGCGGATCGGCTCGCCCTTGTAGCCGGCCTCCTGGAGCAGCTTCTTGGCCTTCGCCTTGTTGTTCTCGTTCCAGGGCAGCCCCTGGATCTTCACGTGCCACGCCGCCAGCTCCTGGTGGATCAGGTTGTAGTCCATCCGGTAGAACTCGGGCCGGCCGGCCGCGACCGTCTTCATGATGGGCTCGATGTCGAGCGCCGCCTGCCAGGCCTGGCGGAGCTTCTGGTTCGTCATCAGGCCCTCTTTCTTGTTGAGGACCGCGACGAGCCAGTAGTACATCTTGGACACGATCGGCCGCGCGTTGGCGCTGTTCTTCAGCCGGTCGAAGGAGTCGGCGATGAGGTCGTCGGCCAGCTGCAGCTCCCCGGTCTCCATCTGGGCCACGCGCGTGGCCACGTCCGGGACCGGGATCCAGTCGATCTGGTCGATGTAGGCGATCTTCGCGCCGCCGTAGCCGTTGCGCTTCTCGCTGCGCGGCTTGTAGTCGTCGAAGCGGACCATGCGGATGTGCTGGTCCGGCTTCCATTCGACCAGCTTGTAGGGGCCGGTCCCGATGAACTCGGTCGCCTTCTCCTGCGGCGGGAACTTCTCGGCGATCTCCTTCGGGTAGATCGCGGCGAAGTTGTTGGCCACCGCCAGGTTGATGAGGACGATCGCCACCTTCTCCTTGAGCTTCAGCTCGACGGTGTACTTGTCCACCGCCCGGAGGCCGCCCTCGGCCACGTAGTTGAAGAGGTCCTTGCCGTAGATCGACTGCTTGCTCCAGCGAGTCAGCGAGGCGACGACGTCGTCGGACGTCATCTCCTTGCCGTTGTGGAACTTGATGCCGCGCCGGAGCTTGAACGTGTAGGTCAGCCCGTCGGGCGAGACGGCCGGCAGCGTCTCGGCCAGCATCGGGGCCGGCTTGTTCTCGTCGTCCAGCGTAAGGAGGCCTTCGTAGAGGTGGTTGGTGAGGGTCTCCGTGATGCTGGCCGTCGTCCAGTGGGCGTCCAGCGTCGGCGGCTCGCCGAGGTTCCCGACCTTGATCGTCCCGCCCTTCTTCTGGGCGGCGGCGTCGGTCGAGAGGCCCGCGATCGCGATCGCGGCCAGGGCGAGGAAGAGAGTTGCCCGGAAGAGCTTCCCGTCAGTCATGAGCTCCACCTCGTCAGTGGGGGTTGGAGCGGCGGATCCGTCCGCCGCCCGCGTGTGGCCATGCTCCGTGGAGTCGCGGCGCTCTCATCGTCGGGCGCGACCCGCCGTCCCGTCAAGGGTCCTTCCATTCGTGCCCGTCCGTGGCCCGTGGTCACCCCGTGGCCCTCCGGGCGCCGAGGGATCCCGGGGCGCCGGCTCAGCGGTCCAGCCAGATGTTGTAGAACCGGGGCCGCTCGGTCTTCTCGCTGAAGCCCTGGAGCTTCTTCGACGCCGCCCGGAGGCCGTGGAGGTCACCGTAGCGGATCGACGGCACCTTCTCGTACCAGAGCTTGTGCATCTGCTCCCAGAGGGCGAACCGCTTCTTCGGATCGGTCTCCTTCGCCATCTCCTGCAGGAGGCCTTGGATGTCCGCGTCGCAGGTCCAGCCCGGCCAGGTGCAGGAGAGCACCGTGTACGCCGTCGGCTCGAAGATGTTGCCGGTCCCCGTCGTGAACGCCTCGTACTCCTTCGGGTTGTTGCGGCGCTTCACGAGCGTCGCCCAGTCCACGACCTGGAGGTCGATGTTGAACCCGACGTCCTCGAGCTGCTGCTTCGTGACGAGGGCGAAGTCGTACATCCACTTGTACTCCTGCGTCGTCACGAACCGGATGGGCTCGCCCTTGTAGCCGGCCTCCTGCATGAGCTTCTTGGCCTTGTCCTTGTTGCGCTCGTTCCAGCCCCAGGACGCCTGGGACTTCACGTACCACGGCCCGTTCTCGACGAAGGCGAGGCCCGCGTCCATGCGATAGAACTCGGACCGGCCGCCCGCCACCGCCTTCATGATCGGCTCGATGTCGATGGCCGCCTGCCAGGCCTGGCGCAGCTTCTGGTTGGTCATCAGGCCCTCCTTCTTGTTGAGGACCGCGACCAGCCAGTAGTACGGCTTGGCGACCACCGGGCGGGCGTTCGCGCTCTTCTGCAGGCGATCGAACGCGTCGATGTTGAGGTCGTCGGCAAATTCCAGCTCCCCGGTCTCCATCTGGGCCACCCGGGTGGCGACGTCGGGGACCGCGAGCCAGCGAATCTCGTCGACCCAGACGGTCTTGGCGCCGCCGTACCCGCTCGTCTTCTCGGTCCGCGACTTGTAGTCGTCGAAGCGAACCATGCGGATGTGCTGGTCCGGCTTCCACTCGGCCAGCTTGTAGGGGCCCGTCCCGACGAACTCGGTCGCCTTCTCGGCCGGCGCGAACTTCTCCGCGATCTCCTTCGGGTAGATGGCGCCGAAGTTGTTGGGGGCCGCCAGGTTCACCTCGACCGCCGCGTATCTCTGCTTGAGCTTGAGCTCGACGGCGTACTTGCCCGACGTCCTGAGGTCGGCCGTCACGGCGCCGAGCGCTCGCCCGTACTGCCCCTGCTGCATCCAGCGCTTGAGGGAGGCCACGACGTCGTCCGACGTCATCTCCTTGCCGTTGTGGAACTTGATCCCCTGCCGCAGCTTGATCGCGTAGGTCAGGCCATCCGGCGAAACCGTGGGCATCGACTCCGCCAGCATCGGAATGGGCCGATACCCCTCGTCGAGCGCGTACAGCCCCTCGTAGAGGTGGTTGGTCAGGACCTCCGTCAGGGTCGCCGTCGTCCAGTGGGCATCGAGCGTCGGCGGCTCTCCGAGATTGGCGATCCGCACCACGCCGCCCCGCTTCTGGGCGAGGGCGTCCGGTCCACCCAGCAACAGCATGACGGCCAGCGCGAGCACTGCGGAGCCGGACCACATCCACCACCGTGCCTGTCTCATCGTGGGTTCCTCCCTGGGATCTCGTCCCGACGGTCGCGCCGGCCGTCCTGGCGCTCGACCAGCATCCTCAGCCCGCGCCCGGGACCCGTCAAGGCCGCCCCGTCGCTCCGCCCCCACCGCCCCCACCGCCCCCACCGCCCGTTGGTCCCCGTCCGCCGTCGAGCGAGGCGCCCCTCAGAGACCGGGCCGCGCGTTCGCCCAGGGCCGCGCCCGCTCGAACGCGGCCGCGGCGCGGAGCACGGTCGCGTCGTCGAAGCGCCGGCCCACGATCTGGAGCCCGATGGGCAGCCCGTCCTTGGTGAAGCCGCACGGGACCGACGCCGCCGGCTGCCCCGTCAGGTTGAAGGGGTAGGTGTACGGGATCCACCCGTACGACGTGACGGTCTTGCCGGCGACCTCGCCCGGCCCGTCGAGGCCGATCGGGAACGGCGGGCACGCGACGGTCGGCGTCAGGAGAAGGTCGTAGCGCTCGAAGAGCGCGCGCGGGTGCTGCCACCAGGCGAGCCGGTCGAACCACGCCTGCACGTACCGGGCCGGGGGATTGGCGGCGGTCGCCGCGATGATCTCCTGGAGCCCCGGCTCGATGTCGTCCTTGCGGTCGCGGTACGGGAGGAGCCGCGTCGCGATTCCGCCACAGAAGATCTCGAACCAGCAGTCACCCGGTGACGGCCAGCGGGGCGCCACCACCTCCACGCGGCACCCGAGCTCGCGGAACGCGCGCGCCGCCCGGGCCGCCGACACTCGCACCTCCGGGTCCACCGCCGTCAGGTTGCCGAGGTCCTCGGCGTAGGCCACCCGGAGCCCCTTGACCCCGCTACGGATCGCACGGACGTAGTCCACCCCGTCCCGGGGGAGCGAGTAGGGGTCGCGCTCGTCGGGGCCGGCGCACACCTGCATCGCGAGCGCCGCGTCGGCCACGGTCCGCGTCATGGGACCGATGTGGGAGAGGCTCCACGCGCCGCTCGCCGGATAGGTGGCAATCCGGCCGTACGACGGCTTGTGGCCGAAGATCCCCGCGAACGAGGCCGGGATCCGGATCGAGCCTCCCCCGTCGGTGCCGACGCCGATCGGAGCGAGCCCCGCGGCGACGGCGGCCGACGCCCCGCCGCTCGAGCCGCCCGGCGTCCGGTCACGCCCCCAGGGATTGCGCGTCGCCCCGAAGAGCAGATTGTGGGTCGCCCCGAGCCAGCCGAACGTGGGGGTGTTGGTCTTGCCGATCATGATGGCGCCGGCCGCCTTCAGGCGCGCGACCATCGGAGCGTCCTCGGTCGGGACGTTGTCCGAGAAGAGCCGCGTCCCGAACGTCGTCCGGACGCCCTTCGTGATGACGACATCCTTGACGGAGAACGGGACGCCGTGGAGCGGGCCGAGCGTCGCCCGGCGCCGGCCCAGCGCCCGCTCGGCGGCGCGCGCGGCCCGGCGCGCCTCGTCCGCGGTCACCGTCACGTAGGCGTTGAGCTGGCCGTTCAGCCGCCCGATGCGGTCCAGCACGGCGTCGACGACCTCGACCGGGGAGACCTTGCCGCGGCGGATCTGGGCCGCCAGGTCGGTCGCGGACAGCCAGCAGAGCTCGTCGGACGCCATGAGGCGCCTCCCGCGTCAAAGGTCCCGGATCGCGCCAGCCGGAAAGCCGAGCGCGAGCATCTTAGCACCGTGACGGCGCCGCGGGGCACCGGCCGCCCGCCGGCTCAGCGCGCCAGGCGATCGAGCACCGCGGCGAGGGCGGCGGGCCGCGAGATGAACGGAGAATGGCTGCCGTCGAGCTCGATCGGCTCCACACCGAGGCGCTCGCGCGCGGCGCGGCGGGACCAGTCCGGTGACACCGCGCGATCGTCCCGACAAAAGACGTAGGCACGCTCGCCCGGTGGCCAGGCGGAGAGCGGGCACGGCTCGCGCCGCGGCGCGGCGGCCTGGCGCTTGAGGTGCCTGAACGCCCAGCCCACGTCGTCCGGCGCGCAATCGTGGTAGAAGACGTCGCGCGCCGCGACCTCGTCGCGGAACCACGTGGCTCCGTCCGGCCCCGTGATGCGCCCGGGGTGTCCGCGCCCGACCGGGTGATACATCTCCGGCTCCGCCGCGACCTGCTCCAGGAGACTCCGCCCGAAGGCGGGCACGAGGGCGCAGAGGAACACGAGTCGCCGCACGGGCCGGCGGGCCGCGACGAGCGGGATCGTGAGCCCCCCGAGCGAGTGGCCGACGACGACCAGGTCGTCCGCGGGGGGGATCGCCTCGGCCGCGACCTCCGCGTAGCGCTGGCATCCGGCCTCGGGATCCTCCACCGGCAGGTCCATCGCCCACGCCCGATGGCCCAGCGCCTCGAGGGCCGGGATCAACCGCTGCCAGCACCACGCCCCGTGTCCGGCGCCGTGGACGAGGCCGAACGTGGCCACCCGTCGCTCAGCGCGGGAAGGGCGACGCCGTGCCGGGAGGCAGGTCCACGTCGAAGGCGTTGAGGATCCCGCCGATCATCCCGTAGTAGCCCGCCAGCGTCACGAGCTCGACGAGATTCCGGCGGCCGAGCTCCGCCTCGGCCCGGGTGAACTCGGCCTCGGTGAGGCGACGGGCGCGATAGAGGGCGCGCACGGTGTCGACGATGACCGCTTCGCGCGGGGTGAGCTCGCCCGTCGACCGGCCGTGGAGCACCACGGCGATCGCCTCGGGGCGGGTACCCTCGCGGCGCGCGATGACCTCGTGGGCGACCCACTCGTAGGCCGCCTCGATCTCCCGGCCGACCGTCAGGATCGCGAGCTCGCGGTCCGCTCCCGGAAGGCCGGAGCGGAAGCGGAGCTGTTCCCCGAGGGCCCCGACGCGCTCGCAGAGCGGCGGATGGTGGAGGAGAACGCCGTACGGCCCCCGGGTGGCTCCGCGCGTCGTCGCGATCTGATCGTAGACGGCCCGGGCATCGGGGTCGAGCTGGTCTCGGGTGGGCTCGGGAACGCGTGTCATGAGGGTCAGCGCATGTCGTGGCGTCCGGGAGGGCGACGCCGTCGCGACGGGGTATACACCGCCCCCGCGAAGGGTGTCAAGGCACATCGGGCGGCGCGGCCGGACGGGCCGAGTCCCGCGGGGCCGGCGGGACGAGACTCAGGAGGGCCGCCACCACCGCGATCGCCGCCGCGACGCGGAAGGCATCGGCGAACGCCGCCGCCATGGCGGGACCAGGGCCGAGGGCCGCGTGGGTGGACAGGCGCGACGCGTAGACTGCGGTCGTCACGGTCGCCCCCACGACGATCCCCGCCGTCCGCATGAGCGCGACGAGACTCCCCGCGATGCCCTGGCGCGCCCGGGGCAGCGCCCGCATGACGTAGTGCATGTTGGCGACGACGAACAGGCCGTAGCCGGCGCCGCCGATGCCGAGCGCCGCGAGGATGTCCGCCGGGCCGGCGCGATCGTCGAGGCGCCCCGTCAGCCAGAGTCCCAATGCTTGAACGGCCAGCGCCAGCGGCGCCAGCCAGCGGCCGGCGCCCCGGTCGGCCAGGCGCCCGCCGATCGGCGACGCGCACGCCCAGGCGAGCGGCCCCGCCGTGAAGAGGAGGCCCCCGAGCGCCGCCGAGAAGCCTCGCCGGTCGAGGAGGTAGTAGGGCACGAGGAGCCAGACGGCGAAGAGCGCCGCGTTCGCCAGGAGGTTCGACGCGTTCGCGAGCACGAGCGTCCGGAGGTCGGTGGCGCGCTCCGCCGACGGAGGCGCCTCGGCGTCCACGCCCGCGAAGGTCGGCGCGCGCGCCGCCGCCGGGCGAAGACCCCGGCCGAGCCCGTGGGCGAGCGCCGCGAGCGGAAGCCGGCCGAGATACACCACGCGCCAGCCGAAGAGTCCCACGAGCGCCCCGCCCGCCAGGGGCCCCAGCACCATGCCGAGGCTCGCCGCCAGCCCGAGCCGGCCCAGCGCCTGCCCGTGTCGCGCGGCATCGGTCGACAGCGTGACGAGCGCCGGAGCGCTCGCCATCACGAGCGCCGCCCCCAGCCCCTGCACGACGCGCGCCCCGAGCAGCCACGCCCACGCGGGCGCGAGCCCGCAGAGGACGTGCGTCAGGCCGGTGAGCACGAGTCCTCCCAGGAAGACCCGGGTGTGCCCGACCCGATCGGCGAGCCGGCCGGCGGGGATCAGGGCCGCGGCGAAGGTCACGACGTAGGTGAGGACGATCCACTGGATCGACGTGTCCGGCACGCCGAACGCCGCCGAGATCGCGGGAAAGGCGATGTTGACGGCGGAGTCCAGAAAGACCGTCAGGACTCCGAGCGCGGCGACGAGGACCGGGCGAGACGTCGAGCCGGTGGCGGACATGGGGGCGATCGCGAGCGCGGGCTCGGCCCGACCGGATGCGAGTGGGAATCAGCCGCGCGGCGGCGGGAGGTGGACCGGGTGCCCGAGGAAGAGCTCGGCCGCCTCGCCCAGCGTCTCGGACAGCGTGGGGTGGGTATGAATCGTGCCGGCCAGGTCCTCGGCCACGGCGCCCATCTCGAGGGCCAGGGCGCCCTCGGCGAGGAGATCGCCGGCATGCGGGCCGACCAGGCCCACCCCGAGGAGCCGCCCGGACGCGGCCTCGAACACGAGCTTCGTCAACCCGTCGACCCGCCCCATCGCGACCGCGCGCCCCGACGCGCTCCACGGGACCTTCACCGCGCGCACCTCCACCCCGTGGCCGCGGGCGTCCGCCTCCGTGAGCCCGCACCAGGCGACCTCGGGGTCCGTGAACACGACCGCCGGAACCGCCCGCGGCTCGAAGGCAGCCGGGTGGCCGGCCGCGGCGGCGGCCGCGACCAGCCCCTCGGCCATCGCCTTGTGCGCGAGCATCGGCTCCCCGGCGGCGTCTCCGATGGCGAAGACCCGCGGATCCCCGGTGCGGCGCTGCGCGTCGACCACGATGAATCCGCGCGCGTCGCGCGCGGCGCGGGTGTGCTCGAGCCCGAGGTCGTCCGTGTTGGGACGGCGCCCCACGGCCACCAGCAGCTGGTCGATCTCGAGGCGCGGCGGCGCGCCGTCACCGGCCAGCTCGACGCTCACCGCGTTCCCCTCTTCCCGCACGCCCGTCAGCTTGGTCCCGAGCAGGATCTGCTTGAACTGCCGCTTCAGGCGGCGGGCGAGCGGCGCGACCAGGTCGGGATCCGCGCCGGGCAGGAGCCCCTCCAGCAGCTCCACGACGGTGACCTCGCTCCCGAGGGCCGCGTAGACGCTCCCGAGCTCGAGCCCGATGTAGCCCCCGCCCACGACCAAGAGGCGCGCGGGGATCGCCGGCAGCGCCAGCGCCGCGGTCGAGTCCCACACTCGCGGTCCCGGCTCGATCCCCGGAAGGGTCGCGGGCCGGGAGCCGGTGGCGACGATGGCGTGCTTGAACCTGAGCGTCGCCGGCGGCGCGTCCTCCCGCGCCACGCGGATGGAGCCGTCCGCCTCGAAGCGTCCGTGCCCCGCCACCACGTCGACGCCGCGCGCCTTGGCAACGCCGCCGAGTCCCCGCGCGAGCCGGTCGATGGATTTCTGGGTCCACGCGCGGAGCTTCGCGGCATCGACACCCGGCGCGCCAAACGCGACCCCCGCGTCCTTCGCCTCGGCCGCGTCGCGGATCAGCGCGGCGATTCCGAGGAGCGCCTTGGAGGGGATGCAGCCGACGTGCAGGCATTCGCCGCCGAGCGCGCCGCGGGCGTCGACCACCACGGTATCGAGCCCGAGATCGGCCGCGCGGAACGCCGCGGCGTACCCGCCCGGCCCGCCGCCCAGCACGACGAGATCGGCCTCGCGGGGGAGCTCGCCCATGACCATGGGCGCCGGCCCCTATCCCTCGAGGAAGAGGCGCTCGGGAGCTTCGAGAAGGCCGACGAGGTCGGTCGAGAAGCGGGCGGCCTCCATGCCGTCGATGACGCGGTGGTCGAAGGCAAGCGACAGCGGCAGGACGAGCCGCGGGACGATCTGGCCGTCCCGGACGACCGGCGTCGGGCGGGCGCGGCCGACGCCGAGGATCGCGACCTCGGGGTAGTTGATGATCGGCGTGGCCCCGGTGCCCCCGAGCGCGCCGGTGTTGGTCACGGTGAACGTCCCCCCGCGGAGGTCCTCGAGCGTCGCCTTGCCCTCGCGCGTCCGCGCGGCGAGCTGGGCCAGCTCGGCGGCCAGCTCGCGAATCCCCTTCCCGTCGACGCCCCGCACCACCGGCACCATCAGCCCCTGATCCGTGTCGACCGCGACGCCGATGTTGTAGTAGCGCTTGAGGACGAGCTCACCCGTGGCCTGATCCAGGCTCGCGTTGAAGCGCGGGTGCGCGCGGAGCGCCAGCGCCACCGCCTTCACCAGGAAGACCGTCAGCGTGAGATCCGCGCTCCCGTCGCCGCGCTTCTGCTGGCGGCGTCGCATGGTCTCGAGCTCGGTGACGTCGGCGAGGTCGTGCTGGGTGACGTGCGGGATGACGGCCCAGGCGAGCGAGAGGTGCTCGGCGCTGCGGCGGCGGATCCCGCGAAGGGGCTCCCGCTCGATGGGCCCCCACTGCTCGAACCGCGGGAGCGGCGGGAGCGCGACCGGTCCGGCCAGGGGTCGGGGCGGTTCCATCGGCGTGGGGGACGTGGGCGACGCGAGCGGCGCAGCGGCGCCGGCCTGGCCGCGCGCAGCCGCCGGCGCCGACGCTCGCGCGCCTCCCGCCGGCGTCGCGCCCGCTGGCCGATGTGGGGAGGCGGCCGCGCGGACGTCGTCGTCGGAGATCCGGCCGCCCGGACCGGTCCCGCGGACCTGGGTCAGGTCCACGCCCAGCTCGCGCGCGAGGCGCCGCGTCGAGGGCGCGGCGGCCGGCGGGAGTCCGGGCGCGGCCGGGGCCGCCGGGGGTGCCGTCGCCGCCGGCGCGCTTCGGATGGCGGGCGCTGGAGCCGTCGCAGGCGCCGCGGGCGCCGAGGCCAACCGCGCCGCGCCCCCGGCATCCGCGAAGCTCAGCAGGACGGCGCCGACCTGGACCCGTTGCCCCGACCGGACGTGGACCCGGTCGACCCGGCCGCCGAAGGGCGAGGGCAGCTCGACCTGGGCCTTCTCGGTCTCCACCACGAGGACGGCCTGGTCTTCCTTGATCTCCTCCCCTTCCGCGACCAGGACGCTGACGATCTCCGCCTCGGTGAGGCCTTCCCCGAGGTCGGGCAGCCGGAAATCTCTCGCCATCGCGGGTGGAGGTTCCGGCCGGATGCCGGCTAGAAGGCGAGCGTCTCCCGGACGGCGCGCAGGACGCGATCCGGCCCGGGCAGCCAGCCGCGCTCCCGCGCGAAGCCCGGATACACGATGTCGAACGCCGTGACTCGCCGGACCGGCGCCTCGAGCTGGAGGAACGCGGTCTCGACCACCCGGGCGATCACCTCGGCGCCGACGCCGAAGCTCCGCTGCGCCTCGTGCGCCACCACGACCCGGCCGGTCTTCCGCGCCGAGGCGGCGATGGTCTCGGTGTCCATCGGCGAGATCGACAGGAGGTCGACCACCTCGACCTCGGCCTGGTCCTCCGCGTGGACGCGCTCGGCCACCTCGAGACAGCGGTGGAGCATCGCCCCGTAGGCGATGAGCGTGAGGTCCTTCCCCTCGCGGACGATGCGCGCCTTCCCGATCGGCCAGGTCTCCTCGGCGACCGGGACCTCCTCCTTGACGGCGTGATAGAGGGCCTTCGGCTCGAAGAAGATCACCGTGTCCGGATCGCGGATGGCGCTCACCAGGAGGGAGCGCGCGGTACGCGGGCTCGACGGGATCACGATCTTCAGGCCCGGTGTGTGCGCGTAGTACGCCTCCTCGCTCTCCGAGTGATGCTCGAGGGCGCGCACGCCGCCGCCGTAGGGCATCCGCACGACCATCTGCACGTGGTAGCGGCCCCGGGTCCGGGCGCGGTAGCGCGCCGCGTGGTTCTCGATCTGGTGGAACGCCTGGAACGAGAACCCGGAGAACTGGATCTCCGGCACCGGCTTGAGCCCGTAGAGCGCCATGCCGATCGCCATGCCCACGATGGCGCCCTCGGCCAGCGGGGTGTCGATCACCCGCTGCTCCCCGAACTTCGCCAAGAGACCGTCCGTCACGCGGAAGACGCCGCCGTCGACGCCGATGTCCTCGCCCATCACGAGCACGTCGTCGTCCCGCTCCATCTCCTGCATGAGAGCGAGGTTGATGGCCTGGACCATCGTCAGCTTCCGGGGCTCAGTCATGCCCTGCTCCCCTGCGCCGCCTCGGCGCTCTCGGCGAGCTCGCGCTCGAGCTCCGCGCGCTGCGCCCGGAGCTCCTCAGTGGGCTCGGCGTGAACATGCTCGAACGCGTCGAGGAGGTTCGGCTGCATCCGCGCCTCGGCCCGCTCGACGGCGGCCCGGACCTCGGCGTCGACCTCGGCCTCCAGGGCTGCCTCACTGGCGGCGTCGAGCACGCCCTTCGTCTGGAGGTACCGGCGGAAGCGCGGCAAGGGCTCCCGCGCCTCCCACGCCTTCACCTCGGCCTCGTCGCGGTACTTGGTCGGATCGTCGGAGGTGGTGTGGAGCGACAGCCGGTACGTGAGCGCCTCGATCAGCGTGGGCCCCTCGCCGCGCCGCGCGCGGTCGACCGCCTCGCGCGTCGCCACGTAGCAGGCCAGCAGATCGTTGCCGTCCACCTGGATCCCGGGGAACCCGTACGCGATCGCCTTCTGGGCCAGCGTGCGCGCCCGCGTCTGCCTGGACCGCGGCAGCGAGATGGCCCACTGGTTGTTCAGGCAGAAGAAGACCAGCGGGGCCTGATAGACGCCGGCGAAGTTCATCGCCTCCTGGCAGTCGCCGTGCGACGTGGCACCGTCACCGAAGTAGACCATCGTGACGCTGTCCTCGCCCTTGTAGCGCGCCGCGCACGCGAGCCCGACCGCGTGGGGCACCTGGCTCGCGATCGGGATGCAGAGGGGCAGGTCCCGGAGGCCGTCGGGGACGCGCATCCCCTCCGCGTACCCCGCGTAGTAGAGGATCAGGTTCTCGAGCGGCCAGCCGCGCCACATGTAGGCGGGCCACTCCCGGTAGTAGGGCACCATCCAGTCCGTGGGGCGGAGCGCGTAGATGCTCCCGAGCACGGCCCCCTCGTGACCGCGAATGGGGCCGAAGGTGCCGATGCGTCCCTGGCGCTGGAGGCGCAGCATGCGCTCGTCGAAGCGCCGCGCCAGGAGGAAGGTGCGATAGAGACGCCGGAGATCCTCGGGAGGAATCGGGGGCTCGAGGGACTCGTCGACGTGACCCTCTTCGTCGACAACGGACAGATACTCGATCGACGGGACGTCCAGTCTCGTCCTCGGCACGCACGCCCCCTTTCGGGCCCTCGAGTCCTCGCCGCCATTTTCCACCCGGCCGCCCCCGCGGGTCAACATCAAGCGGCCCGGACGAGGAGCGCCCCGAGGCGCGGGGCCCGCGTGGAGTCGCGGTTCGGCCTAGCGGCTCGGCGCCGGCCGCGGCCGCCGGTCGCGCCAGAGTCCGAGCAGGAGCGTGAGGAGCGCGAGCCCCATCTCGTCGACCAGCGGCAGCGGATCGGGCAGGACGAAGTCCACCACCGTCAGGATCGCGAAGATCGTGAAGAGCGCCGGGAAGCGCAGATTCAGGCGCTGGAGGAGTCGCGTCAGGATCGCCACGGGCCGAGTATATAAGGAGATGGCCTGGTACGGCTGGCTCGGGGCGCTCGTCCTCCTGATCGACCAGGCCCTGCTGCCCTGGCAGATCGAGCCTCTCGCCCGCTGGTTCACCCCCGCGATGTGGACGGCCTACATCCTCCTGGTCGACGCCTGGGTCCTCCGCCGGGACGGCCGGTCGCTGCTCCACGACCGGCCCCGGGAGGCGCTCTTCATGGCGACCGTCTCGATTCCGCTCTGGCTTCTCTTCGAGGGCTACAACGTGCGCCTCCAGAACTGGGCGTACTTCGGCGTGCCCGAGACGCCCTGGGTCGCCGCCCTCGCCTATGCGTGGGCGTTCGCGACGATCTGGCCGGGGCTCTTCGAGACGGCGGCGCTGCTCGGCGCCGGGCCCTTGCCCACCCCGGACGCGCCCCCGGCGCGGGTCCCGCTCTCCGCCGGGCTCCGGCTGGCGGTGGTGGTCGGCGTGATCTTCGTCGTCGTGCCGCCCGTTCTCCCGGCCGCGGTGCGGCCCTGGACGTTCGGGTTCGTGTGGCTCGGGTTCGTCCTCCTCCTCGACCCCTTGAACGCCCGAGCGGGGCGCCCGTCGTTCCTCGGCACGTGGCGGGCCGGCGATCGGCGATTCACCGGCCTTTGGCTGGTCGCCGGCCTCGTGTGCGGTCTCCTGTGGGAGCTCTGGAACTACTGGGCGCTCGCCCGGTGGCGCTACGTGGGCGTCCCCGTCTTCCCCGCGGTCAAGCTCTTCGAGATGCCCCTCGCCGGCTACCTGGGGTTCCCGCCGTTCGCCCTCGAGATCTTTGCGATGTATCATTTCGTCCGGCCTCTGGCCGGCCTGTCGGAGCCGGCCCGAGACGGACGGACGAGCGATCGAGCGACTATCACGCGCTAGAACAACACCCACCAGCACACCAGGAGGACGGGAGATCGTGGCGAAGAAGCGTCAGGCGCGCCCCGCAGCGAAGAAGGCATCGAGCAAACCCACGAAGGCCGCCGGAAAGCCGTCGGCGAAGAAGACCGCGAAGCCGGCGCCGAAGGCCAGGGCGGCCGCGCCGGCGACGCGAGCCGCCGCGCCCGCCCGGCCGGCGGGCCCGGGTCTCATGGAGCTCGCCGAGCGCCTGCGCGACGACATCCTGAGGAGCAAGCACACGCATCCGGATCCGTGGGCCTACGGCGCGAAGGCGCGCCCGTGGGGAGAGCGAGCTCAGACCCTGGTCGATCAGATCGCGTCCAGCGGGGACACCGGGGCGACCCGGCGTGCCCTGGAAGCGCTGGACGGCGAGGTCCAGCGAGACCGCGACTTCCAGGAGGCCCGGCGCCTCTTCTAGGCTCAGAGCACCAGCCCGGCCATCACCCGGATGGCCTCGGGCTGGGTCGTCGCGCAGATGAGCGTCGTGACGCCGGCCGACCGCCAGAGCGCCAGGCGCTCCCGGATGCGCTCGGGCGGCCCGCAGAGCGCGACCTCGTCGACCAGCGCGTCGGGAACGGCCGCCTCCGCCTCGGGCCGGCGCCCGGCCAGGTACAGCTCCTGGAGGCGGACGGCCGCCTCCTCGTAGCCGTAGCGGCACGCGAGGTCGAAGTAGAAGTTCCGCCCGCGCGCGCCCATCCCTCCCACGTACAGCGCGATGCGCGGCTTCACCCGCGCGCGGCAGGCGTCCACGTCCGGGCCGACCACCACCGGCACCATGGGAGCGACGTCGAAGCGCTCGCGCTTCCCCGGAACGCCCGCCCGGGCGAAGCCCTCGGCCAGCGCCTCGCGGAGGAGGCCCGCGCGCTCGGGCGAGTAGAATACCGGCAGCCAGCCGTCCGCGATCTCGGCGGCGAGGGCGACGTTCTTCGGCCCGATCGCGGCGAGATAGATCGGGAGGTCGGCGCGGGCGTGCACGATGCTCCGGAGCGGCTTCCCGAGCCCGGTGGCGCCGGGCCCCCGGTACGGGATCTGGTAGTGCTCCCCGGTGTGCTCGAGCGGCCGCTGGCGCGCGAGAATCGCGCGCACGATGGACACGTACTCCCGCGTCCGCCCGAGGGGCTTGCCGAACGGTTGCCCGTGCCAGCCCTCGACCACCTGGGGCCCGGAGACACCGAGGCCCAGGAGCGCCCGGCCCCCCGACAGGGCGTCGAGCGTCATCGCCGTCATCGCGGTCATCGCGGGAGTCCGCGCGGCCATCTGGAGGATCGCGGTGCCGAGCTGGATCCGGTACGTGAGCGCGCCGACCCACGCGAGCGGGACGACCGCGTCCGAGCCGTAGGCCTCCGCCGTCCACACCGAGTGGTAGCCGAGGCGCTCGGCGTCCTGCACCGCCTGGACGTCCACCTGCACGCGCGCGCCCGCATATCCCAGGCCGAGCCCCAGCCGCATCCGCCGAATCTCACCCACGCCCCGCGTCAAGTCAAGCGACCCGGCGGCAGGCGGCGCGGCCGATCCATCTGGGAGAAACGATTGTCAGGCGCGCGTGCTACGATCGGGCGTGCCGCAGGCGCACCTGCTTCTGGTCCTCTCGGGCGCGCTCCTGCTGGTCCCCTCGGCCGACTACGGCGTCTTCACTGGTATCCCGCTCAGCACGCTTCCGCAGGCCATCGCCCTCGCTCTCCTGGCGCCGTTCGCCGTCAGTCGAGCGCTGCGGGCCGCCTACCGACGACTCCTCCGCCGGCTCGGGCCGCTGGCCAGCCGCGGCTTGGTCGGGGTGGCCGTCGCCGCCCTCGGCCTGAAGCTCGTCATCCTCGCCTCCGGTAGCCACGCCGGCTTCCTGGCGTGCTATCGCTCACCGGCCGCTGCCCCCTCGGCCGGATCCTGCGAGCGCTCCTACGAGAACCCCTTCCTTCGCTTCGGCGTGACGCGGCTGGACCGGTCGATCGACTTCGGGCCAGCGGACTGGAACCTCGTCTTCGTGAACTCCCGGCGCTTCCACTTCTTGCCCTGGGTGCCGGGCCACGTGCGGCGCGACCGGCTCCCGCTGGAGGCGCGCTGGAACGGTGTCCTCGCGCCAACGCAGTCGGCCGTGGCCGAGATCGTCTACGTCGGACAGGCAACGATGCGCCTGGGCGCCGGCCCGATCGTCGACCTGCCACCACACTACGGCCAGCCGACCACGGCAACTGTCGAGATCCCGGCCGGCCGTCACGAGATGACGCTCACCTATCGATTCGACGACGGCTCCCGCGTGGGCAGCGGTCCGCCCCCGGGCTCGTACGCGACCTTCCGGCTTCGAGTGCCCACCCCCGCGGGACCGACGGCGCTCGTGGCTGCGCGGCCGTCGCGCCTCGCGCGCGCGGGGGCTGGCCTCGTGGACGCCGCCGTGCTCCTCCTGGCCGGCCCGACGCTTCTCCTCTATGCCCGCCTCCTCGCGCGCGACTGGTGGATGCTCGCGCTGGTCGCCGCGGGCGGCCCGCTCGCCTACTGGTTCCGGGTGACGCTGCCGGGGCTCCCCCGGGGCCCCGGATTCCTCCTCCTCCTCGGCTGCCTGCTCGTCTTTCTGCTCGCCCGCCCCCGACATCGCCGGTTGCTGGCCGTCTATCTGTCTACCGGATACCTGGCTCTGTTCACCGCCTTCCGCAGCTTCAGTCGCCTCGACACCGTGGTCTACCGGCCGCCCAACGACGACTGGTTCACGTACGAATCGCTCGCCTACTCCATGCTCGAGACGTGGTCGCCGGCGGGCGGCGAGCGAGTGTTCTTCTATCAGCCGCTCCTCCGCTACGTGCGGTTCGTCGGCCACCTGCTCTTCGGCGACGGCGAGCTCCTGCTCCTCGCCGCCTCGCTGGCCGCGCTGAACTGGGCTCTCTTCTGGCTGATGGCCCGGCTCTGGCGAGGGTCGCGACCGACACGAGCGGGCATCGCGCTCTTCATCGGCGCCGGCCTTCTCCTCCTGGGCCTCGCGAACTCCGCGACGGTCGTCACGTTCGTTCAGGCGCCGCTCTCCGAGTATCCGACGTGGATCTTCCTGCCGCTGCTGGTTCCCCTGCTGTTCTGCTCGGACCGCACGCGGGACTGGCTGGGAGGCGCGGCGCTCGTGGGCCTCTCCTTCCTCACGCGCGCGAACCACGCCCCTGCCCTCCTCGGGATCTGGCTGATCTTCCTCGGGCGGGCCTACCGGCGGCGGCCCCGATCGGCCATCCTGGCCAGCGCGCTGGTCCTGCTCATGGGCCTTCTGCCCCTCGCCCACAATCTCTACTACGGGCGCCGCTGGGTCTTCGTCACCTCCAGCGCGGACCTCCCCGCGAACCTGTCCTTTCCCCCGACGCGCTGGCTCACCATCGTGCACGACGCGGAGGCGCGCGACGCGGCATGGACTCACGTGAGATACCTTCTCTACCTGACGAGCTCCGGTGAGGCGCTCCTCCAGCCCGTCATGCACGGCCTGCAGGCGGCCTGGATCCTGGCCGTCTTTCTGGTCGCTCGGCGGTGGCGGTGGTCCTGGATCCGCGTCTCCCCCCTCCTGGTGCTTCCCGCTCTCTATCTCGGCGTGCACCTCGTCTACACGACGACCATCTACTTTCCCCGGCATCTCATCAGCGGCTACCTTGCGATGGGCGTCGTTGCGCTCTACGCCGCGCGGTCGGTCAAGAGATCCTCGGGTTGAAAGGGACCAGCAGCACGGCAGCCGGCGCGCCTTGACACCCCCTCGAGCGCCGGCTCATCCTGAGGCGCCATGGACCCACAGGCCGCAGGCCGTCCGATCGACGCGCTCGCGGCGCGGGTTGGCCCAGTGACCTTGGAGTTCCTCATGGTCCCCGGTGCGCCGCCCCCTCCGCCGACCGCGCCCTACAGCCACGCGGTGCGAGCCGGGGACTGGCTTTTCGTCACCGGCCAGCTTCCCGCGGACCCTCGGACGGAGCGGCTCGTCGCCGGCGGGATCCCCGAGCAGACCCACCAGGTGATGCGGAACCTGGAGACCGTGCTGCGGGGAGCCGGCACGGGCCTCGAGCGGGTCGTCTTCGCGCGCGTCTACCTGGTCAACTTCGCCGACTACGCGGCGATGAACGCCGTCTACCAGAGCTACTTCGCGCCGGGCCGCCTGCCCGGACGAACGTGCGTCGGCGTGA
This sequence comes from uncultured Candidatus Rokubacteria bacterium, assembly GCA_963812945.1. Classification (GTDB taxonomy): domain Bacteria; phylum Methylomirabilota; class Methylomirabilia; order Rokubacteriales; family DASRDR01; genus DASRDR01. The sequence goes on from CAWEXD010000012.1 coordinate 306,750, forward strand.
CCGGGCTCGCGCTCGGCGCACTGGTCGAGATCGACCTCGTCGTCCGGCCCGCGTGATCCCGTCGTGAGCCGGCCGGGGCCGGACGGCACCGCGGCCGCCGGCGGGACCCCGGTCGGGCCTGGCGCGGGACCGCGGGTCCCGATCCAGCGTCTCCTCGTCTTCTTCGCCACCGTCTACGCCGTCCAGGGCCTCGCCGAGCCCGAGGCCGGGCTGGCCACCCAGCCCATCTTCTTCCTCCTGAAGGATGAGATGGGGCTGAGTGCGTCCGAGACGGCCACGTTCCTCGCCCTGGTCGGCCTCGGCTGGAGCGTGAAGCCCCTGTACGGGCTCATCTCGGACCTGGTGCCGTTCCTCGGGTACCGACGACGGTCCTACCTCCTCGCGACGACGGCCATGGCGGCGCTGGGTTGGCTCGCCCTCGGCTTGCTTCCCGCGTATTCGTGGAACCCTACGCTCGCGATCCTCGGGCTCACGGGAATCGGGCTCGCCTTCACGGACGTCCTCTGCGATGCCGTGATGATCGAGGAGGGCAAGGCGCGCGGTCTCACCGCGCGCTTCCAGTCCGTCCAGTGGACGGCCAACTACGGGGCGAGCCTCCTGGCCGGAGTCGTCGGAGGCTACCTCTCTGCGCACGTTTCGTACGGTCGGACGTTCCTGCTGGTCGCACTCTTCCCGGCGCTCTCGCTGGCCGCCTCGGCCTGGGCCGTGCGGGAGGCCCCGACGCGATTCGACCGCGCGACGGCCCGCCGGACGGTCGGCGCTCTCCGCCAGGGCGCTCGCTCGGGACCGCTCGGTCGGGCCGCGGGATTCATCTTTCTCTGGAACTTCAGCCCATCGTTCGGCGTGCCGCTCGAGTACCACATGGTGGACGTGCTCGGGATCACCAAGATCCAGCTCGGCGCGCTGGAAAGCCTCGGAAGCGGCGCGGCGATGCTCGGGGCGCTCGCGTTCGGGCTCTACGCGAGGCGGTTGGCGCCGCGGCGTCTCCTGAACATCGCGATCGCCCTCGGCGTCGCCGGGACGGTCGCTTACTACGGCCTCGTGGGGTGGTGGTCGGCAGTCGCCCTCACCGTGTCGGTGAGCTTCGTCGGCGCCATCGCGCTGCTGGCCACGCTGGACCTGGCGGCCGGGGCGGTTCCTCTCCACGCCGAGGGGACGTTCTTCGCCCTCCTCATGTCGGTCGGCAACCTCGGCACGACCGGGAGCGAGTGGCTCGGCGGGCAGCTCTACGACCTGATCGGCCTCCCCTGGCTGATCGCCGTCAGTGCGGTGGCCACCGCAACGTGCTGGCTCCTCGTGCCCTGGATGCGGATCCCTGCGCCCCGGAACGGCTCGTCTTCGGGACCGCCTATCCCCTGAGCATAGTGCGGCACACCTCGATGAAGCGCGCGCGCATGCAGCGTCCGGTCGGGGCGAGCCAGGCGTGAGTCCGGCTCCCGACGGGGCCGCGAGTTCTCCGACGCCCGGCGCGAGGTCGTCGGTGCCGCTCCGTCGGCTCCTCGTCTTCTTCGCGACCGTCTACGCCGTCCAGGGCCTCGCCGAGCCGAAGGCCGGGCTCGCGACCCAGCCCCTCTTCTTCCTGCTGAAGGACGAGATGCGGCTCGGCGCCGCCGAGACCGCCACCTTCCTCGCGCTCATCGGCTTCGCCTGGAACGTGAAGCCCCTCTACGGGCTCGTCTCGGACCTGATCCCGCTGTTCGGCTACCGGCGGCGCTCCTACCTGCTCGTGACGACCGTGCTGGCGGCCCTGGGCTGGCTCGTCCTGGGGCTGCTGCCCCACTACCCGTGGAGCCTCACGCTGGCGATTCTCTCGATCACGGGCCTGGGACTCGCGTTCACGGACGTCCTCTGCGACGCGGTGATGGTCGAGGAGGGGAAGGCGCGCGGCCTCACGGCCCGGTTCCAGTCGATCCAGTGGGCGGCGATCTACGGGGCGAGCCTCCTGGCGGGGGTCGCCGGAGGCTACCTCTCGGCGCACGTGTCCTACAGCCGGACCTTCCTCCTGGTCGCGCTGTTCCCGGTGCTCTCGTTCGCCGCCTCCGCCTGGGCCGTGCGCGAGCCCCGGACGCACTTCGACCGCGCGACGGTGACGTCGACGCTGGCCGCCCTCCGCGAGGGCGCCCGCTCGGGCCCCCTCTGGCGGGCCGCGGCGTTCATCTTCCTCTGGAACTTCACGCCGTCGTTCGGAGTGCCGCTCGAGTACCACATGGTGGACGTGCTCGGGATCAGCAAGATCCAGCTCGGCGTGCTGTCGAGCCTCGGAAGCGGCGCGGCGATGCTCGGGGCGCTCGTGTTCGGGCGCTACGCGACCCGGCTCGCGCCGAAGCCGCTCCTGAACCTCGCCATCGCCATCGGCGTGGCCGGGACGCTCGCCTACTACGGACTGGTCGGCTGGTGGTCGGCGGTGGCGCTGACGGTCGTCGTGGGCTTCGTCTCGGTGATCGCGCTGCTCGCCACGCTCGACCTGGCGGCGCGGGCGGTCCCGCGGCGCGCCGAGGGCACGTTCTTCGCCGCGCTCATGTCGGTCAACAACCTCGGCACGACGGGGGCCGCGTGGGTCGGCGGCCACCTCTACGACCTGGTCGGGCTCAACTGGCTCATCGCCATCAGCGCGGTCTCGCTGGCGGCGTGCTGGCTCCTCGTGCCCTGGGTCCGGATCCCCGGCCCTCCGGCACCCTCGTCCTAGGTCTCGGTCAGCCCCGACCTCCGGAGCACGCGGCGTCGCCCCGGCTCAGAGAGTCCGCATGCGCGGATCGAGGAGGTCGCGGAGCCCGTCGCCGAGGAGGTTGAAGCCGAGCACGGTCACCGCGATGGCGAAACCGGGCAGGACGGCGATCCAGGGGTCGATCAGCATGTACTGGCGCGCGGCGCTGAGCATGAGCCCCCAGGACGCCGTCGGCGGCTGGGTCCCGAGCCCGAGGAAGGAGAGCGCGGCCTCGGTGAGGATGGCCGTCGAGAACGACACGGTCATCTGGACCAGGATCGGCGCCGCCACGTTCGGCAGGACGTGCCGCGCGATGATCCGCCCGTTCGAGGCGCCGATCGAGCGGGCCGCCTCGATGTAGGGCACCCGGACCACCGTGAGGGTCGGCCCGCGCGCGACCCGCGCGAACGTCGGCGCGTACACGAGGCCGATGGCCAGCATCGCGTTGGTCAGGGTCGGGCCGAGGATGCTCGTGATGGCGATCGCGAGGACGAGCGCGGGCAGCGACAGCACGACGTCCATGATCCGCATGATCACGTCGTCCACCCACCCGCCGAAGAAGCCGGCCACCACGCCGGCTGTCGCGCCGAGAGCGAGCGCGATGAGGACGGCCAGCCCGCCCACGTAGAGGGAGACCCGCGCCCCCCAGATCAGGCGGCTCAGCTCGTCCCGGCCGAACTCGTCGGTGCCGAGGAGATGCGTGCCCCCCGGCGGCAGAAGCGGCTTGGCGATCTGGGCGGCCGGCGCATACGGCGCGATGACGGGTGCGGTCAGCGCCACCGTCACCACGATGCCCACCAGCACCGCGCCGATGAGGGCGACCGGCGTTCCGGCCAGCGTGCGCAGAAAGCGCGCGCGGGCGACCTGGTCCGGGGTGAGGCCGCGCGGCAGGGCGGCGACGGCCGGCGTCGCGGCGCCGTCACTCATAGCGGATCCGCGGATCGAGGTACGTGTAGAGGAGGTCCACCAGGAGGTTCACCAGGACGAACGTGACGGCGAACACCATCACGGTCCCCTGCACCACCGGGTAGTCCCGCTGGTACACCCCGTTGAGGAGGGTCCAGCCGAGCCCCGGCAGCCCGAAGATCTGCTCGGTGATGACGACCCCGCCGAGCAGGAACCCGGTCTGGAGCCCGAGGACCGTGACGATCGGGATCAGCGCGTTCCGGAGCGCGTGACGCAGAAGGACGGCCCGCGTGGCCAGCCCCTTGGCGCGAGCGACTCGGATGAAGTCCTGTCCCAGCACCTCGAGCATCGACGACCGAGTCATGCGCACGACGACCGCCGAGAGCCCGAGCGACAGCGACAGGACGGGCAGGAACATCTGCTGGAGGTTGACCCACGGATCCGCCCACGGCGTGACGTAGATCAGGGCCGGCAGCCAGCCGAAGAGCGACGATGCGCCGATGATGAGCAGGATGGCGATCCAGAAGTTCGGCAGGGACAATCCGAGGACGCCCACGATCTGGACCAGCGTCCGCACGCGGAGGCTCCGCGAGACGCTCGCCGCCACACCAAGCGGGATTCCCACGAAGGCGACGCTCAGAACCGCGAGCAGGGCCAGCTCGATCGTGATCGGCAGCCGTGACGTGATCAGAGTCGCGACCGGCTGGCCCGTGCGGAAGGACCACCCGAAGTTCCCCTGGAGCATGTTGCCAAGCCACAGGAGGTACTGGACGGGAAGCGGTCGGTCGAGGCCGAACTCCCGGAGCACCGCCGCGCGCTGCGCGCGGCTGAGCTGGCCTTCCGTCCCTGCGATGATTTCGACAATGTTACCCGGAAGGAGACGAACGAGCAGGAAGATCAGGACCGAGACGCCGAGAAGGGCGAGAACGGTCCACATCGCGCGCCGCGCGAGGTAGCGCATCTACGACCCGCGTTCTTGGGACTGTTCGGACGGCCCACGACCCGTGGACCGCCTGGGCCGTCGGCCTCCCTCGAGGGTGGCGCACGTCGCGCTCACAGGCGCGACGTGCGCCAGGCGACCCAAAAAGGGGGGCGGAGCCCCCCTCACTAGGCGAGCCAGGCCTTCTTGAGGAAGAGCCGGCGGCCGGTGAAGGACTGAGAGTAGCCCTGGAGCTTGTTCGAAACCGCCTCGATGTTGTGCTTCGCGAACCACCACCAGTTCTGGCAGTCCCGGACCACGATGCGCTGGGCCTCCTCGTAGAGGCGCCGGCGCTCGGCGTGGTTGGTGGACTGGCGGGCCTCGGTGAGGAGGGCGTCGAGCTTCGCGTCCGGGGTGTCGCAGCCGCCCTTGTTGATGTTCCCCTTCGAGTGGAAGTAGGGGTAGAGGAACCCGTCGGGGTCGGGCCGGAAGGTGTTGGCGGAGGCGTAGATGTCGCCGCCCTCCTTGCCGCACGAGTTGTTCGACTTCGCGTTGTCGGCCACGAACGCGCCCCATTCCATCTGGGTGGCAGTGACGTCGATGTTGAGCTTCTTCAGCGACTCCTGGATCACGAGCGTCGAGGCGACGAACTCGGGGTACTGGGGCGAGCACTTGATCTCGACCTTGAAGCCGTTCGGGTAGCCAGCCTCCACCAGGAGCTTCTTGGCGCCCTCGACGTCCGGTTTCAGGTAGGGCAGGGTCTTCGGGTCGAGGTACCAGTCGCCGTAGCCCGTGGGCACGGGGCCCGAGGGCACGCCGGCGCCGAACACGGACTTCTGGATGACCTCGTTCGTGTCGACGGCCATCCGCATCGCCCGGCGCACCCGAGCATCGCTGAGCGGCTTGTTACGGACGTTGAGGTAGTGAAGGACGACCCAGGCGTACGGGCTTCGCTGGATGGTGATCCCGGGGGCGCCCTCGAGCTGGGTCGCGCCCGGGGGATTGAGGAACGCGTACTGGACCTGGCCGGCCCGCAGGGCGGCGATCCGCGCATTCTCCTCCGTCAGGACCTTGAACACCATCCCGTCGAGGTACGGCAGCGACTTGTCCCAGTAGTCGGGGTTCCGCGCGTAGACGATCCGGTCCTGGGGCACGTACTCGACGAGCTTGAACGGACCGGTGCCGATCCCCTTGATCTTGAGATTCTCCTGCTCCGCGTACCCCTTCGGGATGATCCCCGACGCCCGGATCCCGGCGAACGAGCCGAGGAGCGGAAAGGGGGCGTCGAGGTTCATCTGGACGGTCAGCGGGTCGACGACCTTGATCTCCTTGATCGCGTTCAGCCAGGAGAGCCACGGTGACGCCGTCTTCGGATCGAGGACGCGCTCGATGCTGTACTTCACGTCGTCGGCGGTCATCGTCTGCCCGTTGTGGAACTTGACGTTCGGGCGGAGCTTGAACGTGTAGGTCTTCCCGCCGTTCGTGATCTCCCAGCTCGTGGCCAGGCAGGGCTGGATGTTGGTCTTCTCGTCGTACGTCGTGAGGCTCTCGTAGATGTGATCGTACGCCTGGGCCGACGAGAAGTTCGAGCTGTTGTGCGGATCGAGACCGATGGGATCGATCTCGGCCGCGGCGATCAGCGTCCCGCCGCGCTTCGGCGTCTGGGCGGAGACGAGCTGCGCTCTGGACAGGTCGAGCCCCGCCAGACCCCCCAGGGCCAGGCCGCCTCCCAGGAACGTGCGCCGGTCGATCCCGCGATAGATGCGTGACGTGTCTCGTGCCATACGCGACCCTCCTGGTGCCACTGGTAAGTGTCTCCCGCGCGCCGAGGACGAGGCGCATCCTCCGGGTCATCCCGTCGTCTGGCTTCGACGACCGCCTCGGTTGTCACGGATGGTAGACCGGCCCCGCACCGGTGACAAGCCGCCGCGGGAGCGGCACCGCCGCCTTGACGCGCCCCCGGGCCGGATGCTGTTCTTCTGGTGGGCGTCCCGGGAATGGGTGGCGGGCTCGCGCTACCGCCGGTGCTGTTCCTCGGGGCCCTCGCCCCTCGCGACGCGCCGGGCCTCGGAGGCGGCGAGTGAAGCCGACGGGAGCGCTCCGGCATCCGCGTCTTCCCCGCGAGGGCGCGGGACCAAGGGAGGGTCGACCATGTGGAAGTGGATGAGGCCAATAGCTGCCGCGGTGGTCGGTCTAGCGGCCGTGAGCGGGTGCGCCACGGCGCCAGACAGCACGGAGGGTAAGGCGGCACTGAGCCGCGATGTCTACAGCGCCCTGGCTAGGGCGAAGTGGCGGGATCCAAGCCTCCAGGCCTTCCTGGACACAGCTCACGGCTACGCGATACTCCCGGCGGTTGCGAAGGGCGCCGTCGGAGTGGGCGGGGCGTACGGCAAGGGCGAGGTGTTCGAGCACGGGGCGAAGGTCGGGTACTGCGACCTGTCACAGGCGACGATCGGCCTAGCCCTCGGGGGCCAGACGTACACGGAAATCATCGTGTTCGAGAACAAGGCCGCCCTGGACAATTTCAGGGCGGGGCATGTGAAGTTTGCCGGGCAGGCGACGGCGGTTGGGTTGAAGGCAGGGTCGGGGGCGAACGCCCAGTACCGGGACGGGGTGCGAGTGCTCACGGTCGGCGAGCAGGGGCTGATGCTCGAGGCGTCGATCGGTGGACAGACCTTCACGTTCCAGCCGCTCTGATCCGTGCTCTCGGTGGTCGTCTCGGTGACTGTCGCGAAGGCAGCGGGCCCGGTTCCGCCGCCGGCTCGGCCGGGGGATTCGCGCCTATCGCAACGGTGTTTCGGGGCGACGGTGACTTAGCCGCTGGGCGCGTTCCGGGAGCCGCCCGGCGTCGGTCCGCTGGACTAGAATGGGGCCGCCGTGCTGACCACCGATCGGGTCGCGGGCGCCGCGCTGGTCCTGGTCGCCCTGCTGGCGCTCGCGGACAGCCGCGGCCTGCCCCTCGGCACCCTGCGCAATCCCGGCCCCGCCTACGTGCCCGTCCTCCTGGCCGGCGGCCTCCTGGTCCTGGGCGCCCTCATCGCCGCGACCGGCGGCCGCGCGACGCGGGTCGGCGACGTAGGCTGGGGCGAGTGGCGTCACGCGCTGGCGATCGTGGCCGTGTGCGTGTTCGCCGCGTGGGGGCTCGAGCGGCTCGGCTACCGTCTCACGGTCACGCTGTCGCTGGTGGCGCTCCTGGGGCTGGTGGAGCGCAAGGGTCCCGTCGTCACCGTCGGGGTCGCCCTCGGCCTGGCCTTCGGCACGTTCCACCTCTTCGCGACTTTGCTGCGGACCCCCCTCCCCCGGGGCCCGTTCGGGCTCTGAGGGCCGAGTGCTCGACACGCTCGGGAACCTCGCGGTCGGGTTCGGCGTCGCGCTGGCGCCGGGGGTGCTGCTCTACGCCGTGGCGGGCTGCCTGGTGGGGACGCTCGTCGGCGTGCTGCCCGGCATCGGGCCCCTGGCCGGCATCAGCCTGCTCCTCCCGCTGACGTTCGGGCTCGACGCGACGCGCGCCATCGTGATGCTGGCGGGCATCTACTACGGCGCCATGTACGGCGGCTCGACGACCTCGATCCTCATGCGCATCCCCGGCGAGGCGGCCTCGGTGATGACCTGCCTCGACGGCTACGCGATGGCACGGCGGGGCCGGGCGGGGGCCGCCCTCGCCATCGCCGCCGTCGGCTCCTACGTCGCCGGCACCGTGAGCGTGATCGCGCTGATGCTGCTCGCCCCGCCGCTGGCCGCGCTGGCGCTCCGGTTCGGCCCGCCGGAGTACTTCGCGCTCCTCGTGCTGGGGCTCCTGGCCCTCGCGTACCTGGGCGCCGGGTCGATGGCGAAGGCGCTCGCCATGGCGGCGCTCGGGCTCCTCCTCGGCATGGTCGGCATCGACCAGATGAGCGGCTACTTCCGCTTCGCCCACGGCGTCGTCGAGCTGGGCGACGGCCTCGGCGTGGTCCCGGTGGCGGTGGGGCTCTTCGGGCTCTCCGAGGTCCTCCTCACCGCCGGTCAGCCGACACCGCCCGAGATCATCAAGCCGCGCTTCCGCGAGCTCCTGCCGTCGCCGGCCGAGTGGCGGGAGTCGGCCGCGCCGATCGCCCGGGGCACCGTCCTCGGGTTCCTGATCGGCATCGTTCCCGGCTCCGCCCACATCCTGTCGAGCTTCGTCTCGTACGCCCTCGAGCGGCGGCTCTCGAAGCATCCGGAGACGTTCGGCCAGGGCGCGGTGGCCGGCGTCGCGGGGCCCGAGTCGGCCAACAACGCGGCGACGTCCGGCGCCTTCGTGCCGATGCTCGCCCTCGGGGTGCCGTCGGGCCCCGTGCCCGCCGTCATGCTGGCCGCGATGATGGTCCACGGCGTGGCCCCGGGCCCGCTCCTGATCACGGCGCAGCCGGAGCTCTTCTGGGGGTTCATCGCGTCGATGTACGTCGGGAACGTGGTGCTCCTGGCCCTGAACCTGCCCCTGGTCGGCCTCTTCGTGAACCTCCTCCGGCTCCCCTACGCCGTCCTCTATCCCGCCATCCTCACCCTGTGCGTGCTCGGGGTCTACGCGGTGAACCAGAGCGTCGTGGACGTCTGGATCATGCTGGCGATGGGCGTGGCCGGGTATCTCCTGCGCAAGCTTCACTTCGAGACCGCCCCGGTCGTCCTCGGGCTGGTCCTGGGGCCGATGCTCGAGATGACGCTCCGCCAGTCGCTGGCGATGTCGGACGCGCACTACGCCATCTTCCTCTCGCGGCCGATCGCCGTCGCGCTGCTCGGGCTCGGCGCCGCGATCCTGCTCCTCGGGCTCCTGCCGACGCTCTCGCGCGCCCTGGACTGGCGCGAGCGGCTCTCCCTGATCGAGAAAGGAGAAACGTGATGATCCTCGCCGGTCTCGTCCTCCAGCTCCTGATCGCGCTCGCCGCCCTGCCGGCCTCGGCGCAGGACGCGTATCCCTCGCGGCCCATCAGCATCGTCGCGCCCTTCCCCCCGGGGGGCGTGGCCGACCTGACGGCCCGGCCGGTCGCGGTCGCGATGGAGAAGGCGCTGAAGAACCCCGTCGGGGTGGTGAACAAGACGGGCGCCGCCGGGGCGGTCGGGATGCAGTTCGTGGCCGCCAGCCGGCCCGACGGTTACACGCTCCTCCTCGCGCTGTCGAGCATCTCGATCATCCCGGAGGCGGACAAGCTGTTCGATCGGAAGCCCGCGTTCACGGTCGATCAGTTCGAGCCGCTGGCCCTGATCTCCGCCGATCCCACGATCCTGGTCGTGCGGGCCGAGAGCCCATGGAAGACGGCCAAGGAGTTCATCGAGGACGCCCGGCGCCGGCCGAACCAGATCACGTACAGCTCCTCGGGGATCTACGGCACGCTCCACATGGCCATGGAGCTCCTGTCGCACGCGGCCGGCATCACGCTCCGCCACGTGCCGCACAGCGGCGCGGCGCCCGCGCTGACGGCCATCCTGGGAGGGCACGTGGACGCGCTCGCCTCGGGCCCCGCGGTGGTGCTGCCCCACATCAAGGCCGGCAAGCTGCGCGCCCTGGCGGGATGGGGCGCGGAGCGCGTCGCGGCCTTGCCTGACGTCCCCACGTTCCGGGAGCTCGGCTATCCCGGCGCCGAGTTCTACATCTGGGCCGGCCTGTTCGCCCCCCGGGGCACGCCCGAGCCGGTCCTCGTGAAGCTCCGGGAGACGCTGCGCGTGGCGGTCGCCGATCCGGACTTCAAGGCGGCGATGGACAAGATCGAGACGCCGATCGCCTTCAAGCAGGGGGAGGAGTTCCGGCGCTTCTTCGACGCCGACGCGCAGCGGCTGGCGGAGGGCGTCCGAAAGGTCGGGAAGGTCGAGGCGCGGTAACGGGGGCCCGGCACCGGGCTAGCCGCACGGTCTGCGCGGCACACCCGGCGTCAAGCGCCCGGGTTGGAGCTCAGTCCCGGCTGACCTCCCCGCGGCGCAGGAGATACGGCTCGAACGCCCGCGGGTCGACCTCGATCCCGAGCCCCGGACCTTGCGGGATCTCCACCATGCCGTCCGGGCCGACCGCCGGCGCGCCCCAGAGCTCCCGGAGCGGGTTCGGCGACTGGTCGTACTCGAACCAGGGGTAGGGCATGGGCGTGTGGCTCCGGTACCCGGGCAGGACGGCGCAGAGCTGGAGCGAGGCGTAGAGGTTCAAGGCCGTGCCCCAGACGTGCGGCACGACCGGCACCTCCCAGGCCGCGGCGAGGGCCGCGACGCGCATCACCTCGGTGAAGCCGCCGGCGATCGCGAGGTCGGGCTGCGCCACGTCGAGGGCGTTCCGCTCGAAGAAGGTCCGGAACGCGCGGACCCCGCCGAGCGCCTCGCCCCCGACGACCGCCAGGCCGAGCGCCCCGGCCACGTGCGCGTATCCCTCGACGTCGTCCGGCGCGACCGGCTCCTCCAGCCAGGCGAAGCCTTCCGTCTCGAGCTGGCGGCCGGCCTCGATCGCGGGCCGCACCGTGTAGCCCTGGTTCGCGTCGGCGAGCAGGATGACGTCCGGGCCGACGACCTTCCGCACCGCGCTCGCCGCGCGCCCGTCGGCGCCGGGGTCGACCCCGATCTTCATCTTCATCGCCCGGAAGCCCGGCGCGATCATCCGCTCGGCCTCGCGCCGGTAGGCCCGGTACGGGTCGCGGCCCGGCCGGAGGTACGGCCCGCTCGCGTAGGCCGGCACGCGCGTGCGGATCGGACCGCCGAGCAGCCGGCAGATCGGCTGACCGAGCGCACGGCCCCGCAGGTCCCAGAGCGCCATGTCGACGGCCGACAGCGCCATGAGGCCCGGGCCCTGGCGCTCGTACCCGAGGCGCTCGTGCATGGCGGCCCAGAGGCGCTGGTACTCCATCGGATCCTGCCCCAGGATCGCCGGTGCGAGAGCCGTCTCGATGATGGTCCAGGCCGCCGGGGGCGAGTGCCAGGTCTCGCCCCAGCCTCCGAGGCCCTCGTCGCTTCGCACCTCGACCACGAGGGCCGCGCGCCGGTCGATGAACTGGCGCGCGTTGCCCTGCGGCTCGGGCAGCCGGCACTCGACGAGGAAGAGTCGGATCGCCGCGATCTTCATGTCCGGGCTCAGCCGCCCCCAATGCTGGGGCGGACGCTCCGCGGGTGTCAAGCGAGACGTCCGCGTGCCCGCCGGCGGCCCCCGGCCGCGACACCCCTTGCTGGCATCGCGCCCGCGTCGCATCCTAGAGGTCCCGGCACGGCGGCCCGGACCGTCCCGGCCGGGATAGACAGCCCGGTCGTCTCGCACCCCAGGAGGAAGCGGCATGAAGGTCCAGGACCTCGACACCCCGGTGGTCACGATTCACCTCGACGCGATGGAAGAGAACATCCGCCGCGTGCAGGCCCACCTGGACCGGCACGGCATCGGCAACCGCCCGCACATCAAGACGCACAAGGTCCCGGCCATCGGGCGGCTCCAGCTCGAGGGCGGCGCGAGCGGCATCGTGTGCCAGAAGATCGGCGAGATCGAGGTGTTCGCGGACCACGGCGTGGCGCCGGACGTGCTCCTCACGTACAACATCCTCGGGCGCCAGAAGCTGGACCGGCTGATGGCGGTCGCCCGCCGGGTCGAGCGCCTGACCGTGGTCCTCGACAACGAGGTCGTCGCGCGCGGCCTGTCGGAGGCCGCCGTCCGGCACGGGCGGGACGTCCGCTTCCTCGTCGAGTGCGACACGGGATTCTCCCGGAACGGCGTCCCGACGCCGGAGGGGGCCTTCGACCTGGCGCAGACGGCGATGAGGCTCCCGCGGATGGATTTCCAGGGCCTGATGACCTTCCCCAATCGCGACCCCGACACCCGGGTCTACTTCGAGCGGGCGCTCGAGCTCTTCAAGGGGGCGGGCATCCCGGTGCCGATCGTCTCGGGCGGCGGCACGCCGGCGCTCCTCACCGTCCAGCACTTCCCGATGCTCACCGAGCACCGGGCGGGCACCTGCGTCTTCAACGACGCGGCCACGGTCCGCTCGGGGTGGTCGACGTGGGACCAGTGCGCGATGCGCGTGCGCGCCACCGTGGTCAGCCGCCCGACGGACGGCCGCGCGATCCTCGACTGCGGCACCAAGGTTCTCACGTCGGACCAGTACGGGATGCCGGGCTACGGGCACGTCCTCGAGTACCCCGACGCCCCGATCACGGCGCTCTCCGAGGAGCACGGGACCGTGGACCTGTCGCGCTCCCGGGAGCGGCCGGCGGTCGGCGACGTCGTCCACGTGGTGCCGAACCACTGCTGCGTGGTCAGCAACATGGTCGACGAGCTCGTCGGGGTGCGGGGGGACCGCGTCGAGGTCGTCTGGCCGGTCGCCGCCCGCGGGAAGGTGCGGTGATGGCCCCCGGCCGGCTCGGCATCGCGCTCCTGGGGGCGGGACGGCTCGGCGCCGCCCACGCCCGGACCCTCGCGAGCCTCCCGGAGGTGCACCTAGCGGTGGTCGCGGACCCGGCACCGGCGGCGCGAGAGCTGGGGGCCCGGTACGGCGCCCGGGCGATCTCGGACGCGCACGAGGCCATCCTCGACAAAGAGGTGGACGCCGTGGTGATCGTCACGCCGACCGGCGCCCACGCCGCGCAGATCGAGGCGGCGGCCCGGGCCGGGAAGGCCATCTTCTGCGAGAAGCCGATCGCCCTCGACGTCCCCTCGACGGAGCGCGCGCTCTCCGTGGTGAAGGAGTGCGGGGTGCCGCTCCAGATCGGCTTCCAGCGGCGCTTCGACACGGGGTTCGCCGAGGCGCGCCGCCGCATCGCCTCCGGGGAGATCGGGCGGATCCACATCCTCCGCTCCGTGAGCTACGACCCCTATCCGCCCCCGCCCCACTACATCCCGACCTGCGGCGGGCAGTTCGTGGACATGACGATTCACGACCTCGACGTCGCGCGGTTCCTGACGGACTCCGAGGTGGAGGCCGTGTCCGGAGCCGGGACGGCGCTCGGGCCGCAGGCGGGCGCCTTCCGGGCGGCCGACGACTGGGACACGACGGTCCTGGCGCTCCGCTTCGAATCGGGCGCGCTCGGGTCCATCGTCAACTCGCGGCAGTCGGGATACGGCTACGACATCCAGACCGAGGTGCTCGGCGACCACGGTGGCCTCAAGGTGGGTTACGAGCGCCACACGCCGATCACGCGGTACGACCGCGCGGGTGCCCACCACGACTACGTGCCGTACTTCCCGGAGCGCTTCGCCCAGGCCTACACCGCGGAGCTCCAGGCGTTCGTCGCGGCGGTGCGAAGCGGGCAGCCCGTCACGCCCACCGGGCACGACGGGCTCATGGCGCTCCGGATCGCGCTCGCCGCCACCGAGTCCGCGCGCCACGGCGGCGCCTGGACGCCGGTCCGCTAGCCCCGATCACCCCAACGCGGTCGTGGCGGCCGCCGCGCCGGGCACCCGGGCGGCGAGCTCTTGGCCGTCTGCGCGCCGGCGGGCCGCACGACGAGCGTGCTACGCGGAGGACACCATGGACATGGATCTCGCGACCCTCTCGGAGCATCACCGCGGAACGCTGGCCGAGCTCCTGGGCATCCGCTTCGTCGAGGCCAGCGCCGACCGCGTCGTCGCGGAGCTTCCCGTCCGGCCCGCGGTGCAAACCGTCGGCGGGGCGGTCCACGGCGGCGCCCTGATGGCGCTCGCCGACACGGTGGGGGCGGCCGCCACGTTCCTCAACCTGCCCGAGGGCGCCACGACCACCACGCTCGAGTCCAAGACCAACTTCCTGGCGGCCGGGAGGGGCGGCACCATCCGCGCGGAGGCTACGTGGCTCCACCGGGGGCGGCGCACCATGGTGTGGCAGACGCGGGTCACGGACGCGGGCGGGCGGCTAATCTCCCTGACCATCCAGACGCAGATGGTCCTGACGGGGTGACCGAGCGCGCCGGCATCCTGGCCGCGGTCCTCTCGAGCGGGCTCGGCGGCGTGGCCGCGGCGGCCACCCGCTTCGTGATCGGGGGCACCGACCCCATCACGCTGGCGGCCTTCCGCTTCGGCCTGGGGTTCCTGTTCCTCCTGCCGATCGCCCTCGCCCGCCCGCGCCGCCGCCTCGGTCGGACTGGCTCGCCGTAGCCGCGCTCGGCCTCCTGTTCTTCGCGGTGTTCTTCGTCCTCTTCAACCTGTCGCTCACGTACACGACCGCCGCGCGGGGCGCGCTCGCGCTCTCGACCCTGCCGCTCCTGACCATGGTCGTCGCCGCGGCGCTCGGCATCGAGCGGCTCACCGCGCGCAAGACGGCGGGCGTCCTGATCGCCATGAGCGGGGTCGCCGTCGCGCTCGCGGCCGGGGTCGCCCATGCGCCGGCCGGCGCCTGGCGCGGCGACCTCGTCATGCTCGCCGGGGCCCTCTGCATGGCGGGCTACAGCGTGTGGGCCCGTCCCTTCATTGGCCGGTCGGGGCCGCTCACGTTCACGACCGCCGGGATGGGCGCGGGGGCCGCGGCCCTCACGCTCCTCGCGTGGGGGACGGGAGGCTTCGCGGCGGCGGGGCGGTTCGGGCCGCGGGAGTGGGCCGCGATCGGCTACCTGGGCGTCTTCGGCGCCGCGCTCGTCTTCTACCTGTGGGCGTTCGCGCTGGAGCGGACGACGCCCACGCGCGTCGCCAGCACGATCACGGTCAACCCGGTGACGGCGTCGATCGTGGCCGCGCTCCTCCTGGGCGAACCCATCGGGCTCAACCTGGTCGCCGGCGTCGCGGCGGTCGCCCTCGGGATCTGGATCGCGTCGACGGACGGGCTCAGAACAGCGCGATCGGGTTGACCGGCGACCCCGTCACGTTGCGGAGGCGCAGCGGCGCCAGCGTCAGCAGGAACTCCCAGCGGTTGCGCTCGGCGCACGCTCGCGCGATGTCCTCGAGGTTCATGTTGTCGATGAGCCAGAGCCCTTGGCCGACCAGCGCGCCGATGTGGAACGGGTGGCCCATGGCCGGGTACGGCGTCGGCGTCACGTCGTTGTGGGTGTCGCTGCCCCACACCGCGACGCCGCGCTCCTTGAGCCACGGGAGGAGCGCCGCGTGGGGCCCCGGCGATCCTGCCGTGCCCGGGTTCACCGGGCCCTCGGCGAGCCGCCGGCCGTAGTAGCCGGTGCGGACCACCAGGATGTCCCCGGACTCGACACGGACTCCCGACGCCTTCTCGGCGGCCTCGAGGTCCTCGGGCATGACGCCCTCGCCCGGCCCGAGCCAGCGCACGCCCCGCGTGCGCGCGACGTCGAGGAGGACGCCCCGGCTGACGACGCCGTCGTGGAGGAGCTCGATCGCCTCGACGGTCGCGCCCTCGCGCGACGTGACGAGGTCGCAGGAGCGGCCGTTGTAGAGCTTGCCCTCCCAGAAGAAGTGCGCCGGCGAGTCCACGTGGGTCACCGTGAAGCCGTGGAACACCATCCCGATGAACTCGCTCGCGCCGCGGCGGGCGAGGAGCCGCTCCGCCGACGCCGTGTCGCGGCCCTCGCCGCTGTCCACCATGAAGCGCATCACCTGGAAGGTCGTGTCGGCCGTGACGTCCGTCACGATCGGCCGGGCGCCGGTGACCCCGACTCCGTCCCGGACCAGCCGCGCCGCGGCGGCGCGCTTGGCGGGCGTGATGAGGTTGATCGTCCCCAGCTGGTCCTCGGCGCCCCAGCGCCCCCAGTTCGAGAGCGTCTTGACGTACCCGATGACCTCTTGCTCGCTCGGCACGCGGCTTGGCATCGTCCCTCCTGATCGTTGCCGGCGACTCTAGAGTCGCCCACGGACGCTGTCAACCGGCGCACGACCGCGGCCACGAATCGGCCATACTCGGAGGGTGACCGCGACCCGGGAGAGCCTGGCCAGCGGACGGCTCGCGCTGGCCTTCGCCTGCACGTTCCTGGTGGCCGGGATCACGAACACGTTTCCGGTCTTCTTCCCGCCGCTCCTCGCCGAGTTCGGAGGCTCCCGGGCCGCCACGGCCTCGACCATCACCGTCGTCTGGGGGCTCGGGGCCCTCCTCGGTCCGCTGGCGGGCTGGGCGGTCTCGCGATGGGATCCCCGCGCCATCGTCATCCTGGGCCTCGTCGCGGCCTCGGCCGGTATTGGCCTGGGGGCCGCGGCGCCATCGCTGGCGCTGTTCACGCTCGCGTTCGGTGTGGGCGGCGGGATCGGCGTGGGGCTGACCGGGATGGTGGCGCAGGCCGCCCTCCTCGCCGACGCGTACGTCACGCGCCGCGGCGTCGCCATGGGGATCGCGTTCTCGGGAGGCATGGCTGCCTACGGGCTCGCGCCGCCCTGCCAGTGGGTGATCACGCGCTTCGGCTGGCGGGCGGCCCTCGCCGGGTATGCCGTGGCGGTGGCGGCCCTGATTCCCGCGGCCTGGACGATCCTGCCGGCGCGGCTGCGCGCCGCCGGAATGCCGCTCGGGCGCGCGACCCTCGACGAGCGGAGCGTCCGCAGGACGGTGGCGTCGGCGCCGTTCTGGCTCCTGCTCGTGGTCTTCACGATGCCCCCGATCTTCGGCGGCCTCGCGACGACCCAGCATGCGCTCTACCTGACGGAACGGGGCTTCTCGGCCGACGCGGCGTCGGTCCTCCTCGCCGCCGGCGGCGTGCTCGCCGCGAGCGGCCGCGTCCTGTTCGGGCTCATGGCGGATCGCGTGGGCGCCCCGACGGCGGGCTTCGTGTCCTTCGGCTTCACGTTCCTCGGGCTCGCGTGCCTCCTAGGACTCGAAGCGTGGGCCGCGCCCGTCCTGGCCTACGGCTACGTGCTGTTCCTGTTCCTCCCGATGGGCTCCCGGTCCACGATCGGGTCGGTGCTCGTCGGGCGGATCACCCCGCCGGCGCGCTACGGCGTGGTCTTCGGCCTGCTCGGGATCGGCAACAGCCTCGGCTCCGCCCTCGGGCCCTTCCTGGCCGGCGCCCTCCACGACTGGACCGGCTCGTATGCCCTGATCTACGCGGTGGCGGTCGGCCTCCTCGGAATCACCGTCGTCGCGCTGGCGGCGTTCTGTCTCGTGGCCAAGGCATGACCGCACGGGCGCGACCGCTCGCCTGACGCATGCCCGAGCTGCCCGAGGTCGAGGCCGCCCGCCGGGCCGCCGCCGCCGTGGCGGTGGGCCGCCGGATCATCGGGGCCACCGTCGCCGACGACCCGATCGTGTTCGAGGGCGTCCCGGTCGCGCGGATCCGGCGCGCGCTCCTCGGCCGGCGAGTGCTAGCCGTCCATCGGCACGGGAAGCACTTCTGGCTCGAGCTCGACCGCCGGCCGTGGCTCGCGGCCCATTTCGGCATGGCCGGAAGTCTCTCCACGTCGCGCCGGCCGGCGGTGCGTCTGATCTCGAGCCGCGGGCGCGCCGAGGCGGAGTGGCCGCCCCGGTTCACGCGGCTCGTCCTGCGCTTCGACGACGGCGGCGCGCTGGCCATCGCCGACGGCCGCCGGCTGGGCCGGATCCGCCTCCGCCGGGATCCCGCGCGCGAGCCCCCGATCGCCGGGCTCGGGTTCGACGCGCTGCGGGGGCTCCCCCCGCCCGCGCGCTTTCGGGCGCTCGCGCGGGGCCGCGCGGCGCCGGTCAAGACGCTCCTCCTCGACCAGTCGTTCGCGGCGGGCGTCGGGAACTGGATCGCCGACGAGGTGCTCTACCAGGCCGGGATCGCGCCGCGCCGTCCGGCCCGCTCGCTGTCCGACGCGGAGCTCGACCGGCTGCGCGGCCGGCTCCGCGCGGTCGTCCGCCGGGCGGTCCAGGTCGGCGCGGACAGCGACCGCTTCCCCCGGTCGTGGCTGTTTCACCGGCGGTGGGCCCGCCGGCCGGGCGTGACCCGGCGCGGCGACGCCATCCGCTGGGACACGGTCGGCGGCCGCACGACCGCCTGGGTGCCGCTCGTCCAGCGCTGAGTCAGATCACCGCGAAGGCGCGCACCGGGAAGGTGCCGAGCCCGCGCACCTTGACCGGCACGGCGAAGAACCGGAAGCCCGAGTCGGGCAGGCGCCCGAGCCCGGTGAGATGCTCCACGATCGGGATGTCCCGGCCGAGGAGCAGGCTGTGGGCCGGGCGGGTGAGGTCGCCGGTGTCGTCGATGTTCAGGGAGTCGATCCCGACCAGCGCGGCGCCGTGACCGGCCAGCCACTCGGCGCCGGCCGCCGTGAGGAACGGATGGCCGTCGAAGTAGCGCTCCGTCCGCCAGTGCGCGTCCCAGCCCGTGTGGATGAGCACCGCCTTGCCTCGGACGTCGAGGGCCGCGAGGGCGGCCACGTCGATCCCCCGGTCCGCCCGGCTCTCAGCGCGCACCACGACGCCCGGCAGGTCGGCCAGCGCTTCGAGACGGAGGGCCGCCAGGTCCCGACCATCCGGGTAGCGGTGAAACGGGCTGTCCACGTACGTGCCCGTGTTGGCGACCATGTCGATCCGGCCGATGTGGAACTCCGTGCCGGGGGCGAAGTGGCGGCGTGACTCCTCGCGGGTCCAGTGATCGCGGATGACCGGCGCCGGCAAGCCCCGGTAGGTGATCATGCCGTCCTCGACGTCGTGGCTCAGGTCGACCAGGCGGGCCGACGCCGCGGCCGTCGGCGGTCGCTTGTGGGCTTCCCCGATGATTCGCTTGTTCAGGATGCGGACGGCGCCGACCATCAGGAGCCGCATGTCCCGGACGATGTACTCGGCCAACGCCGCCTCCGCGATGTCGTCGCCCTCGATGTCGAGGCGGAAGCCCTGCCCCTGGATGCCGCCGCCGTTCGAGAAGTCCACCTCGAAGTCGAACAGGACCCGGCGATCGCCCACCGCGTTCTCCTCCCAGTGCGCGGCGCCGGACCCCTCGGTCGGCCGCGTCGTGTATCATACGGGACGCCATGCCGCCCCAGTACATCTTCACCATGCGCGACCTTCGGAAGGTCGTGCCGCCGAAGCGCGAGATCCTCCGCGGGATCAACCTCTCGTTCTTCCCGGGCGCCAAGATCGGCGTGCTGGGGGCGAACGGCGCCGGCAAGTCGACGCTTCTCCGCATCATGGCCGGCGTCGACCCGGACTTCCTCGGCGAGGCGCGCCCGTTCGAGGGCACCCGGATCGGCTTTCTGCCCCAGGAGCCGCGGCTCGACCCGGCCAAGCCGGTGCTGGGGAACATCGAGGAGGGCGTGGCCACGACGCGGGCCCTCCTCGAGCGGTTCGAGGCGGTCAGCGCGCGCTTCGCCGAGCCCATGTCCGACGCCGAGATGGAGAAGCTCCTCGCCCAGCAGGCGCGCCTGCAGGACGCCATCGAGGCGGTGGGCGGCTGGGAGCTGGACCGGACGGTCGAGATGGCGATGGACGCCTTGCGCGTCCCGCCCGGCGACCAGGACGTGCGCACGCTCTCGGGCGGGGAGGTGCGCCGGGTGGCGCTCTGCCGGCTCCTCCTCGAGCGGCCCGACATGCTGCTCCTCGACGAGCCGACCAACCACCTCGACGCCGAGTCGGTGGCGTGGCTGGAGCGCTTTCTCCAGGAGTACCCGGGCACGGTCGTGGCGGTGACGCACGACCGCTACTTCCTCGACAACGTCGCCGGCTGGATCCTGGAGCTCGACCGCGGCTACGGCATCCCCTGGCAGGGCAACTACTCCTCCTGGCTCGAGCAGAAGAGCGAGCGCCTCGCGCGCGAGGAGAGGGCCGAGGCCGCTCGCCAGCGGACGCTCGAGCGCGAGCTCGAGTGGATCCGGATGGCGCCGCGCGCCCGCCAGGCGAAGAGCAAGGCGCGAGTCACCGCCTACGAGACACTGCTCCAGCAGGAGGTCGAGCGCCGCTCCGACGACATCGAGATCGTCATCCCGCCGGGCCCCCGGCTGGGCGACGTCGTGGTCGTGACCGAGCACCTGACGAAGGGGTACGGCGACCGCGTCCTCATCGACGATCTCACGTTCGCCATTCCGCGCGGCGCGATCGTCGGGGTCGTCGGGCCGAACGGCGCCGGCAAGACGACGCTCCTCCGGATGATCCTCGGCGAGGAGAAGCCGGACCGGGGCACGATCCGGGTCGGTGAGACCGTGGTCCCGGCGCACGTCGACCAGAGCCGTGACGCGCTGGACGGCACGAAGACCGTCTGGGAGGAGATCTCGGGCGGAGCCGACCTGCTGACCCTGGGGAAGCGCCAGCTCAACTCCCGGAGCTACGTCGCCTCGTTCAACCTGAAGGGCGCGGACCAGCAGAAGCGTACCGGGGACCTCTCGGGCGGCGAGCGGAATCGCGTGCACCTGGCGAAGCTCCTGAAGCGGGGCGGCAACCTCCTCCTGCTCGACGAGCCGACGAACGATCTCGACGTCGACACGCTCCGCGCGCTCGAGGAAGCGCTCCTGACCTTCGTGGGCTGCGTCGTCGTGGTCAGCCACGACCGGTGGTTCCTGGACCGCATCGCGACCCACATCCTCGCCTTCGAGGACGAGGGGAAGGTGATCTGGTCCGAGGGGAGCTACGCCGACTACGAGGTCGACCGGAAGAAGCGGCTCGGCGCCGAGGCCGAGCACCCCCACCGCCTGCGCTACAAGCGCCTCAAGTAGGCCGTCGCGGCCGGCTTCGCGCCGGGCCGGGGCCCGGCTCCCCGGGAGGCGGCGCCTCTCCCCGGAGGCTGCGGACCACGGTCTGGAACTCATCGAGGGTGAACGGCTTCTCGAGGTAGCGGAGGCAGGTCTGGTCGAGGAACCGGCGCGTCTCAGGGCTCATGACGTCCCCGGTGACGAAGACCATGCGCCGGGTCAGCTCCGGGCTAACCAACCGCAGCGCGTGGTAGAGGGCGGGCCCGTCCACGTCCGGCATCCGCACGTCGCTGACGATCAGCGCGTAGGTCCGCTGGTGCACGAGCTCCAGCGCCTGGCGCCCGTCCATCGCCCGGTCGACCTCGTACCCCTCGAGCGTCAGGAAGTCCGCCAGGAGATCTCCGACGACGCGCTCGTCCTCGACCAGGAGCGCCCGTGCGCCCGGGGGCTGGGACGGTCCCGGATTGGGCCCGGGTCCGGGGCGACCTGCGGTCTCCATCCAGGCTCTCACGGGATCTGGCTGTCGAGCCGCCGGCCGCCGGACGCGGGCCAGTCGGCCCGCCGGCCGACCCGGAGCGGGAGCGCCACCGTGAACACCGTCCCCTGTCCGGGGACGCTCCGGAAGGTCACGGTGCCACCGTGGTCCTCGATGATCTTGTGCACGATCGCGAGCCCGAGCCCCGTGCCCCCGGACTTGGTGGTGAAGAAGGGGTTGAAGACGCTCGTGGTCTCCTCCGGCTTGATCCCGCTCCCCGTGTCCGCGATCTCCACCACCAGCCGGTCGCGCCCCACGCCGCCCGCGGCCTCCCCGAGGGGGGGCCAGCCCAGGCTCACCGCGAGGGTGCCACCCTCCTCCATGGCGTCGATGGCGTTCGCCACGAGGTTGAGGAGGGCCTGGTAGAGGTGCTCGGCGTCACCGGGAACGGGCGGGATGCCGACGGTCCACTCCCGCGTGACACGGATCCCGCGGGCCTCGATCTGCGGCGCGAAGAGGTCGAGGGCCTGCTCGAGGAGCGGCGGCACGTGCACCGGCGCCAGCACCAGGCGGGCCGGCCGGGCCAGCCGGAGCAGCCCGTCGACGATCGCGTTGATCCGCTCGAGCTCCCGCGGGACCACGCTCTGGAAGCGCTGGCGGAACCGCTCGTCGTTGAACCGCCGAGCGATGTGTCGGCTGAACGTCATGATCGCCGTCAAGGGGTTCTTGATCTCGTGGGCCAGGCCGGCGGCCAGCGTGCCCAGCGCCGCGAGCCGGTCGGAGCGGCGGAGCTGCTCCTCCAGCTGCCGGACGGGGGTCAGGTCGCGGAGGACGGCCATCACGCCCAGCGCCTGCTCCTCGCCTCCCCGGAGCGGCGTCGTGGCCAGCTCCACCGGGACGGACCGTCCGTCGCTCCGGGCCAGCATGAACGACACCGGTCCCACCCCCACCCGGCTCCGGAGCGTTTCGAGGAGAAGGTCCCGGAGCTCGGGAAGATGCTGGAACGCGTCCGTCGCGGCGCGCCCGCGCAGCGCGCGGGCGGCGCACCCCGTCAGGGCCTCCGCGGCGGGGTTCACCGTGACCACGCGGCCGTCGAGATCGAGCGTGACGAGGCCGTTCACGAAGGAGCTGAGGATGTGGTCGGTGTAGCTCTTGAGGTCCGAGAGCTCCGTGAAGCGCTGGCGCAGCGCCGTATGAGCCGTCTCGAGGTCTACGCGCTGCTGCCGGAGCTGCGCCGCCATCTCGTTGAACGCGAGCGCCAGCCGGCCGAGCTCGTCGGAGCGGCCCGGGTCGATGCGCTGGTCCAGCTCCCCGCGCGCGATCGCCGAGACGCCGTCCACGAGCTGGCGGACCGGACGGGTGATGCGCCGGGCGACCATGGCCGTCGCCAGGCCGCCCAGGACCAGCGCGACGACCGCCAGCGCGATCAGCTCGCGGCGGGTGCCGGCGATCTGCTCGTCCACCCGCCGGCGCGACAGTCCGACCCGCACCGTGCCCCAGTGGTCGCCGTCGACCAGGATCGGCACCGCGAAGTCGTAGAGCGCCTCGCCGTCGGCGCCGACTGTCTCCTGGACCACCGGGGCGGCCGCCAGGGCGCGAAGCGACACGGAGTCCGACAGGGTCAGGCCCACGTGCCCTGGCGCCCGGCTGTGCGCCACGACCTCGCCGACCCGGTCGAGGATCAGCGCGTAGACCACGTCGGTCTCGCGGTCGAAGCGCACCACGTTCTGCTCGAGCGCGGTGAAGTTGTAGAGCACCAGGGCGCCGGCCGACAGGCCGGCCAGGCCTTCCGCCAGCGCGGTCCCGCGGCGGTGCACCTCGTCGATGATCGTCATCCGCTGCCGGCGCTCGACGACGACCGTCACGGCGGCCATGAGCACGGCGACGATCAGGATCGTCCCGATCAGGAGCTTCGTGCGGAGCGAGACGAAGATGGGGCGCGCCATCCGGGAGTCCGATCAGCGCGGTCGCTCGAGCCACACCTTCCGGAAGGGGATGTACGAGTCGCCGAGCCCGTTGACCTCCACGCCCTTGACGTACGGCTGGAACAGCCGCTCGTACGTCTGGTGCCAGAGGGGGATGACCGGCGCGTCCTCGAGGATCAGCTCTTCCGCCCGCCGGTAGACCTCGACCCGGCGCGCCATGTCCGACTCGCCCCGCGCCCTCTCAAGGAGCCCGTCCACCGCCTGATTCGCGTAGCCCATGTAGTTCCAGGGGCTGCCGGAGTGGAAGAGCTTCGCGAGGAAGTTGTCGGGGTCCGGAACGTCGGCGAACCAGGCCCGGAGGAAGACCGGCAGTCTCCGCTCGGCCATCGCCTTGGAGAAGCTCGGCCAGTCGGCGTTGTACTGGAACTCGGCCGTGATCCCGACGGCCTCCAGGTCCTTGCGGATCCGATCGTGCTCGCGGAGGATCTCGTCCGACCGCACGCTCGACCAGATCACGACCGGCGGGAGCCCCCGCCCGCCCGGGTAGCCGGCCTGGGCCAGAAGCTCCCGCGCCTGGGCGGGGTCGTAGGGATACCCGCGGAGCTTCGGATTGAAGCCCAGGGTCCCGGGGGGAAGGATGCCCTTCGCGAACGCGTAGCGGCCCAGCCAGATCTCCGAGACGATGGCCTCCCGGTCGATCGCATGCACGAGGGCCAGGCGCACCCGCCGGTCGTCGAGCGGCTTCGTGCGCGTGTTCAGGCCGTAGTGGCGGAGGTTGAAGATGGGCCGGCGGACGTACTGGTAGGCCTGGCTGCCGATGATCTGACGGTAGTCCCGCGTGGGGATCGGCGTGTCCTCGAGCGCCGCCGCGCGGAACTCGGCGAACACCCCGTCCAAGCGCTCACCCGGGAAGATGCGGTAGACGAGGCGGGCCAGCTTGGGAGGCCCGTCGAAGTAGTCAGGGTTCGCGGCGAGCACGATCTCCTTCCCGCGCTCCCACCGCACGAAGCGGAACGGCCCCGTGCCCACCGGCTGCGTCCCGAAGGCCTCGCCCTGGGACTCCACCAGCTCCCGGGGGACGATCTTCGCCTGGCCCACCGCCAGGATGGACACGAAGGGCACCGGGGCCTCGGTCAGGGTCACCCGAACCGTGAACCGGTCGAGCGCGGTCAGCCCGGTCACGGTCTTCGCCTTCCCTTCCCGGAACTGCGCCGCCCCCTGCACGGACAGGAAGTGGTCCGCCACGCCCGAGTGGACCCGGGGGTCGAGCAGCCGGGTGAACGAGTAGACGACGTCGTCGGCCGTCACCTCCCGGCCGTGGTGAAACTTGACGCCCTTCCGGAGCGTGAACGTCCAGGTCAGGCCATCGCGGGAGGCGACCCAGAACTGGGCGAGCGCCGGCATTATGCTGAGCGTCTGGTCGAACTGCACGAGACCGTCGAACAGCTGCTGTCCGACCGCGAGGCTGTAGATATCGCGGAGGCGCGCGGGATCCAGGGTGGCGGGATCCTGCGCAAGTGGCCGCCGATACACGCCCCCCGTCTGGGCAGGCGAGCGCTCCTGGGCCCCGGCCAGTCCCGGCCCGAGGCCCAGCGAGAGCCAGAGCGCCCCCAGGAGCAGACCCCGGAGCCGTCGTCGACGGCACCGGGCGCGCCCCGGCCCGGTCAGGCGCATCCGGTAGGGCGGCGGGGCTACCAGCCGCCGCCGCCGTCGCCGTCGCAGGCGTTGCCGATCGCCTGGAAGACGGGGGTCGCGGTCTGCGTCCCCGACTCGATCACCGGGGCCACCAGGAGAACGGACGTCACGATCACGAGCACTGCCCATACCTTGGCCATCATAGCCTCCCGGGCGCCGCTAGGCGCCCCACTCGGTGGGTTGACGTGGTTGGCGTGATGAAAAGCACCCCGAGAATCGCGATTACCAGCCACCGCCGCCGTCGCCATCGCAGGCATTGCCCATCGCCTGGAACACGGGCACGCGGCTCTGGGTCCCGGACTCGATGACCGGAGCCACCAGCAGGAAGGACGCGATGAGAAGCAGGATTGCGGTGAACCTTGTCATGGGCAGACTCCTCCATGCATCCCCTCGAGGGACGCGTCTGTGGGTTGTTGTCGAACCCCGCTAGAGCAATGACGGGGCCACGGGAGTCGACGGCGCGGTCACAAGGCGCAAGTTACTGCCAGTACGACGAAATCGGCCGATGATGGGAGCGGAGGCTCGAGAATCTCGGCCGAGCCGATGTGCACTGTTTCCTGTGCAGTGGGTTTTCCGATCGGGGTGCCGAGCAGCGATCGGCCCTCTAGAATCAGGCCTTTAGCTACTACTGCACACTGGAGTGTGCACCCCTGCACTGTCTACTGTGCACCTCCCCCCTCGGGGCGGCCCCCACCGGAGGCCAGCGCGACGGGGTCGACCCCCCAGGCCAGGAGCTTGGTCTTGAGCGAGTTCCGGTGGAGGCCCAGGAGCCGGGCCGCCTCGGACTGGTTCCAGCGTACTCGCTCCAGCACGCGAAGGATGACCTGGCGGTCGAACCGCTCCCGGGCCTCGCGAAGCGGCAGGCTCGCCGGATCGTCGACCAGGTGTCGAACGTCGGGCAGCATGAGGTCGAGCGGAACGTCCTTGACCTCGATGACGGGGCCGTCGGCCAGCGCCACGGCGCGCTCCACGACGTTCTGGAGCTCGCGCACGTTGCCGGGCCACCCGTAGGCTCGGAGAACGTCGAGGGCTGCCACCGACACTCCGGCGACGCTCTTGTGCAGGAGATGGTTCGATCGGCGGACGAAGTGCTCGACGAGCAGCGGAATGTCCTCCCGGCGCTCTCGAAGCGGCGGCGCGGTGATCTGGACGACGTTGAGCCGGTAGTACAGATCCTCCCGCAGCACGCCTCCCTGGATGGCCTTGCGCAGGTCGGCGTTGGTGGCGGCGAGCACCCGCACGTCGACCGGGATGCGGCGAGTCCCCCCGACGCGCTCGATCTCCCGCTCCTGCAGGACCCGCAGGATCTTGGCCTGGAGGTCGACCCGGAGGGTGGCAATCTCGTCCAGGAACAGGGTGCCCCGGTGAGCCAGCTCGAACTTCCCGAGCTTCCGGGACACGGCGCCCGTGAAGGCGCCCTTCTCGTGGCCGAACAGCTCGGACTCGATGAGGGTCTCGGAGATCGCCGCGACGTTCACCGGGACGAACGGCTCGTCCCGCCGGGGCCCGTGCCGGTGGATCGCCCGCGCGACGAGCTCCTTCCCCGTCCCGCTCTCCCCGACGATCAGCACGGTGAGCGGGTTTCGCGCGACCGCGCTGATCATCTGGTAGAGCTGCTGCATCAGCGGGTGCTGACCCACCAGCTGGTCGAAGTCGCGCTCGCGGGCCAGCTCGGACCGGAGGTAGACGACCTCGCGGTCGAGGGCGCGCCGCTCGAGCGCGCGCCGGATCAGCGGCAGGATCTCGTCCTCGTCGAACGGCTTGGTCACGTAGTCGAACGCCCCGAGCTTCATGGCCGCCACCGCGGCGCGGACCGTCTGGACGGCGGTCACCAGGACCACCTCCACGTGGTCGTCGATCGCCTTGATTCGCTCCAGCACCTCGATGCCGTCCATGCCGGGCAGCCGCACGTCGAGCAAGACCAGGTCGACGGGCGCGGCCTGGACGCGCTCGACGGCCTTCGGCCCGTCCTCGGCCTCGAGGAGCTCGTACTGCTCCTCCAGGACGAGCCGGAACGACTCGCGGATGCCCGGGTCGTCGTCGACCACCAGGATGACGGGCCGGACACCGCGATCCGACCCGGACGGCAGCGGGGGCATCGGGCTCAGTGCGAGGCTGCGGGGGCCGGCTCGTAGAGCACGAACCGCATGGGTGTCGGGCGATGCGCGTTGGTCGGGGTGATGTCCGACGGGCAGGCCGAGTTGGCCGCGATCACGTCCATCTCGGCCCGGAGGTCGATGTAGTCCCCCGGCTGCGAGGGCGCCGGCATGGGCCGGACCGCGCCGTCGGGCTGAACGGGCCACTGCATGAAGACGTTGAAGGAAAAGGGCACGTCCTGGAGGTGGACTCCCCAGGGCGCCAGGGCCTCGGCCAGATTCGACCGGCAGCTCCGGTGGGGCCCGGTGTAGTCCAGACGGTCCCGATAGTACTCCTCGCTGCAGGACCCGCAGATCAGGTCGTGGACGCCGACCGTGTCGGCGACGAGGCGCATCATGGGACGGCCGAGGTCGGAGACCAGCGCGGCGCCGGTCTGGGGATAGATCGTGCGATTGAAGAGGACGGTGTTCTGGGGCGAGTAGCGCTCCCGGAGGTCGTCCCGGTTGAAGCAGACGAAGTCCCCGACCTGCTGACCCTCGACGTCAATCACCCGCAGGACGAGCCCGCGCGGCACTTCGAGCGCGGCCCCGTGACGCGCGGGAATCTCGACCACCCGGACCACGTGGCCCGGCACCGGGTCTCGTCCGAGAGGCGACATGCTCAACCTGGCTCCCCCTCGTGCGGGGGGAGCGTACCACAGGCGGCGCACGGTATCATGGCCCGCTTCCAGATCGCCGAGGAGGACCCGGATGGGACGGCTCGAGGGCAAGGTGGCCATGGTGACCGGCAGCGGGGGCGAGCACGGGTTCGGGCGGGCCATCGCGCGGCGGCTCGCCGCGGAGGGGGCCGACCTCGTGCTGACGGACATCGCTCCCGCCGGGATCCGCGTGGTGGCCACCAAGCCCGGCACGGGCTGGCAGGGGCTCGAGGCGGTCGCGGGCGATGTCCGCGGGTCCGGGCGCCGGGCCGTCACTGCCCTGGTCGACGTGCGCTCGGCCGATCAGATCCAGGCGGCGGTCGCCCTGGCCGACCGGACCTTCGGGCGGATCGACGTCCTCGTCAACAACGCCGCCGCCCCACCCGGGGCCGACCGCGTCCCGGTGCTCGAGCTCTCCGAGCCGGCCTGGCACGCGATCCTCGAGACCAACCTCACCGGGACCTACCTCTGCGCCAGGGCCGTCGCCGCGCGCATGGTGGCGCGCGG
This sequence comes from uncultured Candidatus Rokubacteria bacterium, assembly GCA_963812945.1. GTDB lineage: Bacteria > Methylomirabilota > Methylomirabilia > Rokubacteriales > DASRDR01 > DASRDR01. The sequence goes on from CAWEXD010000012.1 coordinate 335,083, forward strand.
GGCACCCGGGCGGATCATCAACATGTCCTCGAACTGCGGCAAGGTCGGCTACGCGCGGATGGCCGCCTACTGCGCCTCCAAGTTCGGCGTGATCGGTTTCACCCAGGCGCTTGCCATGGAGCTGGCGCCCCACGGCATCACCGTGAACGCGATCTGCCCGGGCGCGGCCGACACCGACCGGCTCGACTACCTCGGCCGGCAGGCCGACGGGAGCTACGACGAGGCGCTCCGCCAGGCGGCCATCGCCGAGCGATCCGCCCAGATCCCGCTCGGACGCGTCGCCACCGCGGAGGACGTGGCCGAGCTGGCGGCCTTCCTCGCCTCGGACGCCGCCGCGTACGTCACCGGGCAAGCGATCAACGTGGCGGGCGGCGCCATCATGCACTGAGTCCCGTGACGCTTCGCCAGGCCGTCTCCCGCCTCCGGGACGCCGGCATCGCGATCGGGCTCGCGCGGCTCGCGTGGACGGCTCCACGTTGGCTGATCCAGCGGGAGTTCCTGGTCACCGTGAAGGATCTCACCGGCCCGCTGCCGGCGATCTCCCCGCTTTCCGGCGTCACCTGGCGGCGGCTCACGGATACGGATCTGCCCCGTCTGCTCGCCTGCAGCCCGACATTGTCCCAGACGGAGGTCAGGCGGCGACGGCAGGAGGGTCAGGAATGCTGGGTGGGCTGGATCGGCGAGACAGCGGCGCACTGGCGGTGGGAGACGGCCGGAGAGACCTACTTGCCGTACCTGCGCCGCATCGTGCGTCCCCTCGACGGTGATCTGTGGGTGGCGGACGTCTACACGCATCCGTCCCACCGACGCCGGGGTCTCTACACGACGGCGACCGCGATGGCCATGCACCGGGCCCGCGCACGAGGGCAGACGCGGCTCATTGGCCTCATCGCGGGCTGGAACCGGCCGGCGCTCCGCGTCGCCGAGACGAGGCTCCAGCGCGCGGTCGTCGGCACCGTGGGCTACTGGGCGCTCGGCTGCTGGCGGTCCCCGATCTTGACCGGGGGCGTTCGGCTCGACGCCACGGGTCGCGTGATCGTCCCACCGCCGCACCGGCGCCCCTCCGACGCCCCGGCCCGCGTAGAGGCCTCGGTGACGCTCAGGGGCGGTCGGGCGACCTGAGCACGGACCGCTTGCCGGAGGGCTCCGGACGAATCCCGCGAACCGTCTCGATTCGCACCTCCATCCCCGCCCCCGCGTGCCGCTCCAGCTCCGTCCGCAACCGCTCGGCGATCTCCGGGCCGAAGCGCGGCGTGGGCACGACCCACACGGTGACGATGGCGGCTGCCGTGCGCTCGGCCTGGTACTCCCGGACGTACTCCGCGCAGAACCGGAACACCCTGTCGAGCGTCACGGGAGAGATGATCCGCCCCGCTGGGGTCCTGATCGCCTCCCCCAGCCGCCCCTCGACCCTGGCCAGGGTCGGGAATCCGCGACCGCACGGGCACGGCGCCTCCGACACCCCTGTATCCCCGATCTCGTAGTTGATGAACGGCATGACGTAGTTGTCGAGCGCCGTCACCACGATTCGCCCCGGCGTCCCCGGCGCCGCCGGCCGCCCGTCCTCCCCCACGACCCGCAGCACCACCCGCTCGCTGTTCACGTGGAGGACCTCGGGGTTGTCCGGGCAGGTCTGCGCCATGTGCAGCACTTCCCAGGCGCCGTAGTGGTTCACCACCCGGCAGCCGAACGCCCGCCCGATCGTGTCCGCGTCGAGTGCCGTCATCGTCTCGGCCCCGCTGATCACCACACGTGGCGGGGCGGGCAACGTGACCCGCGCCTCCAGCAGCCGGTGGGCCAGCCGGGCCAGGTAGGCCGCGTACCCGCGGACGACGTACCCGCGCCGCGCGACCGCGCGACTCCGCGACAGGAACTCCTCCGGAGACAGGTCCACGCCGTCCAGCGCCACCGCCTGCTCGCCGAGCAGCATGCGCCGCGCCCACCGGACGGGTGCCGAGGGCCACGGCAGGGCGGACGGTATGGGCCGCTCTCGACTGTTTCCGATGTCGATGCGGGCATGCCAGATCGCTGCCCCCGCCCAGTCCAGGCACAGGAGATACGCGGCCACCACCCCATCGGCGTCGGCGGCATCGCTGTAGAACTCGAACGGGAAGCCGGTCGAGCCGGACGTGACGGTGCGCCGTCGCCGCGCGGCCGGCAGGTTGTCGGCGATCGTCCGGTCCGGCGGGCTGTCGCGAAGCTCCGCCTTCCGGGTGATCGGCAGCCGCGCCAGGTCGTCCAGCGTCTGCAGCGCCTCGGGTCGCACGCCCGCGTCCCCGAACCGCTCCCGATAGTAGGGGACGTGGGCCATCGCATGGGCCACGAGGGTGCGCAGCTTCCCGAGGCTCCGGGCTTCAAGCGTCGCCGGCGGCTCCCACTGCAGCGCCTGGAGCCGCCGATACTCCGGCCAGAACGTGCGGCCGCTCAGGCGGGCGTGGAACGGAAGAACGAGTCGGGGGACCAGCGTGGCGTACACGGTTCGGCGCGCCGCGGGGAGCATAGCGCCGGGCGAGCGGCAACGCAACGCGCGCGGGCCCCCGTGGAAGACCTGTCGCGTTTGCGCTAGGCGTGGGGACGCGGGACGGCCTGGCCCTGGCGGGATGCGGCTGACGCTCAGGAGATCGGGTTCCTCCAGCGGAGTCCGGAGAATCGCGCGAAGTCCGTGTCGCGGGAGCTCAACTCGGCTCCGTGCTCGATCGCGAGTGCCGCCAGGTGGGCGTCGGTCACGAGATTGCCGGCCGTCCCGAGCGACCCGAGCAGCTGACGGACGAGGCCGGCGTGCCGGTCGCCGGGGTGCACCACGGTGGCACACGGTTGCGCCAACCAGGTCTGGATCACGTCCAACGCCCGCTCGGCTGACAGGGGGTGCTCGAAGACCCTGGGATTCGTGGAGGGGCGCAGGAACGCCAGCAGCACGGACCACGCGAAGGCCACCGGCTCCTCTCCTGTCAGACGCGCCTCGAGCCACTCCCGCGCGGAACGGTGCCGGGGCGATCGCTCATCGGTCGCGTACAGCGGAAGATTCGCGTCGACCAGCTTTCACTTGCGCAGCTCGAGCTTGCGAACGAGCTCCTCGTCCTCGAGGGCCGTGGCGAGCAGAAGCGCCTTGTCGAGATTCAGACCCGGCCGTAGCGACATCGGCTGCGTGAGCTGGGTGAAGCGCCGGGCCGATCGACGAGCGGGGCCGGGACCGGCCCGGACGGCCTGGTTCAGGGCCTGCTTGAACGAGATCCCCTGCTGCCGGGCGGCGGCCCTGAGCTTCGCGGCCACATCGGCGTCGAGCGTCACCGTGGTACGCATGGAGCATCATCGCATACGGAGGGATGCTGTCATGATGCTGCCCGGTCACGTGTCGGGACTGGAGCCACCGGCCAGCGTCCGGGCCACGACGGCCAGCAGCCCGGCCCCGTAGCGCTCGATCTTGTGCGGACCGATCCCGTGTGCGAGCTGGAGCTCGTCCAGCGTGCGCGGCCGGAGCTCGGCCACCTCGCGGAGGGTCCGGTCGCTGGCGATCACGTAGGGCGGCAGGCCCTGCTCGCGAGCCAGCGCCAGCCGGTACCCGCGCAGGGCCTCGAAGAGGGCGCGCGCCGTGGGGTCGGCCTCGACGACCGGGGCGTCCCGACGCGGGGCGGCAGCGCCTGGTGCCTGACCGGAGGTCAGGCCAGAGACGCCGGCCCCTTCCGAGACCGGCGCCGGCCCCCGCGCCGGGGCCACCGAGGCGGGAGGCAGGCGCAGGCGGACCGGCCGCTCGCCGCGCATCACCGCGCGCCCGTCGTGAGTCAGCACGAGCACGGGCCGGTCGCCGCCGGTGAAGGTCGCCCACCCCGCGGTCACGCAGCGCCGGAGCAGGCGCAGGAGCCAGGACGCGGAACGCTCCTGCAGGTTGCCGAAGGTGGGGGTCGCCGCCAGCCCGGCGCGATCGAGCCGGGGGTCCGGTTCGCCCCGGAGCAGCTTGACCGCGAGCTGGATCCCGAACCGCCCGCTCACCCGGGCGACGCCACTCAGCGCCTTCCGGACGATCAGCGTCGTCTCGGCGGGGCTGGTCTCCTCGGCCAGGCGGAGCGCCAGGCATTCGTCGCAGCGCCCGCAGCCGTCGAGCGCCTCCGCCTCGTCGCCAAAGTAGCGCAGGATGGCATCGTGCCGGCAGCTCCCGCCCTCCACCCACCGCAGGAGCTCGAGGTAGAGCGTCCACTTGTGCTCGAGGGCGGCGGCGTCGGCGACCTCGCCGTCGCCCGTGCGCTCGAGAAGCCGTCGCCGGAGCGCCATGTCTCCGGGCCCCGTGAGCAGCAGCCCGACCGCGGGCTCCCCGTCTCGACCGGCCCGCCCGACCTCCTGGTAGTAGGCCTCGATCGAGCCGGGCGGGGCCAGGTGGACCACGGCCCGGACGTCGGGCCGGTCGATGCCCATGCCGAAGGCGTTGGTGGCGACGATGACCTCGACCCGGCCCTCGCCGAAAGCCTCCTGGACGGCGTCCCGTCGGGGCCCGTCGAGCCCGGCGTGATAGGCCGCGGCCGTCCAGCCGGCCGTCTGGAGGCGCGCACACTCCGTCTCGGTCTCCCGCCGCGTCGTCGCGTAGACGATGGCGGCGCCGCGCCCGGCCCCGGGTGGGGCGAGGGTCTCGGCGAGGAGCGCGTCCACGCGCCGGGCGCGATCCCGTCGCCCCTCCACCTCGGCCGCGCGGAGGGCCAGGTTGGGCCGAGCGAAGCCCTGGACGATCTGGGGCGTGTCGGCGGGAAGGCCGAGCCGGGCCAGGATCTCGTCCCGGACCACCGGGGTCGCGGTGGCCGTGCAGGCGATGACGCGCGGCGCCTTCAGCTCGGCGAGGACCGCGCCCAGCTCCAGGTACTCCGGCCGGAAGTCATGCCCCCACTCGCTGATGCAGTGGGCTTCGTCGATGGCCACCAGCGGGCACGCGAGCCCGCGCAGCAGCGCCCGGAAACCCGGGTAGGCGAGCCGCTCGGGGGCGACGTAGGCCAGGGTGAGACGCCCGGCCCCCAGCTGCCCGAGGCGGCGTCGCATCTCGGCGGCGTCCAGGGTCGAGGCCAGGTAGGTGGCCGCGATGCCGCGAGCCGCGAGGGCCCGCACCTGGTCCTGCATGAGCGAGATGAGCGGTGAGACGACGAGCGTGGTGCCGCCGAGCACGGTGGCCGGAAGCTGGTAGACGAGGCTCTTGCCGCCGCCCGTGGGGGCGACGAGCAGGAGGCGCCCAACGGCGAGGAGCCGCTCGATGGCTTCCCGCTGCCCGGGCCGGAAGCCCGTGTAACCCAGCCGGCGCAGGCCGGCGGCGAGGTCGACGTGGACGGACTCGTCGACGGGGCGTGTCCCTCCCGGCACGGTCGCAGGGACTGCGGAGCCGTGCGACTCGAGTCGTGTCGGCATGTGCCTCGGAGTCTAGCAAGAACCCGGCCCGCCTCACGGTCTGGCCTCGCGGCTCTCCGCGACGATGTCTCGCCGGGCCCCCCTCACCCTGGCAGGCTCGCCGCCCTTGCGCTAGGCTGGTGGTCGGCGCTCGTCGATCGGACCTCCGCCGATCGCATCACATGGAATCGGGACCGTCCTTCCGGCGCGGGCGGCTCACCGGAGTCTTCGGACTCTGGGTGATGGCCGTCGCCCTCGCGGCGGCCGGGTGCGGGCTGCTGGACTCGCCGGCGACGACCTTGACGCCGCGGTCGGACTTCGGCTGGACCTCCCACCGGATCTTTCTCCAGATCCTCCGCTGGGACACGGCGATCTTCCTGGTCGTGCAGGTGCTGCTCCTCTTCGCGGTCTTCCGGTTCCGGGAGCGCGACCCCGGGACGATCCCCCGGCAAGTTCGCGGGAGCGCCGTGCTCGAGCTCGGCTGGACCGTCCTCCCGGCGGTCATCCTGGTCTTCATCGCCTTCCCCACCGTGGGGGCGATCTTCCGGACACAGGCCGCGCCCCCGAAGGACGCGCTCCGGGTGAAGGTGATCGGCCACCAGTGGTGGTGGGAGTTCCAGTACCCGGATCTCGGCTTCACCACCGCCAGCGACGTCCACCTGCCCGCCGGCCGGCCGGTGAGCTTCGAGATCACGGGCGCGGACGTCATCCACAGCTTCTGGGTCCCCCAGCTCGGGGGCAAGCGTGACGCCATCCCGGGCAGCGGGACCCGCATCGTGCTCACCGCCGACGCGCCGGGGGAGTACTACGGGCAGTGCGCCGAGTTCTGCGGCGTGTCGCACGCCAACATGCGCCACCTCGCCGTCGTGGAGACGCCGGAGGCCTTCGCCGCCTGGGTGGCGAAGCAGAAGGAGGCGGCCCTGACCCCGCCCGACGGGTCACCGGCAGCCGCCGGCCTGGCCGTCTACCGCCTGGCCGCCTGCGTCGGGTGCCACTCCGTACGCGGGGTGTCCGGCGGCGGGATGGGGCCCGATCTCACGCACTTCGCCTCGCGAAAGACGATCGCGGGTGGCATCCTGCCGAACACGACGGAGAACCTGGCGCGCTGGCTCAAGCACCCGACCGCGGTGAAGCCCGGCTCGCTCATGCCCGACCAGAAGCTCTCCGACCCCGAGGTGGCGGCGCTGGTCGCCTACCTCCAGAGCCTCCGGTAACCGTGACGGCCGGCGCCGACGGTCACGCCGCCTCGGTCGCGGCCCCCGCCCGCCCGGTGGCCGGCATCGAGACGCGGGGACTCGTGTCCTGGCTCACGACCGTCGACCACAAGCGGATCGGCCTCCTCTATGGCACGAGCGCCTTCGTCTTCTTCCTGGTCGCGGGCCTGGAGGCCCTCGTGATCCGGCTCCAGCTGGCCCGGCCCGACGGCCAGCTGGTCGGCGCCCAGCGGTTCAACGAGCTCTTCACCATGCACGGGACCAGCATGGTGTTCCTCGCGGTGATGCCGCTGTCGGCCGCGTTCTTCAACTACCTGGTCCCGCTCCTGATCGGCGCGCGGGACGTGGCGTTCCCGCGGCTCAACGCGTTCTCGTACTGGGTGTTCCTGCTCGGTGGGCTCTTCCTGAACGCGAGCTGGCTGGTGGGCACTCCCCCGGATGCCGGCTGGTTCGGCTACGCGCCGCTCACGTCGAAGCCGTTCTCGGTCGGCCCCCACTCCGACTTCTGGCTGCTCGGTCTCCTCTTCCTCGGGACGTCGAGCATCCTCGCGTCGCTCAACTTCCTGGTGACGATCCTCAATCTGCGCGCGCCCGGGATGACGTTCCTTCGGCTGCCGCTCTTCGTGTGGACGACCCTCGTCACCAACGTCCTCATCCTCCTCGCGTTCCCGCCGATCACGGTCGCCCTGATCTTCCTGATGTTCGACCGCTTCTTCGGCACGCCCTTCTACATCCCCGGCGGCGGAGGCTCCCCCCTCCTGTGGCAGCACCTCTTCTGGATCTTCGGCCATCCGGAGGTCTACATCCTGATCCTCCCCGCGATGGGCATCGTGTCCGAAGTGCTGCCGGCCTTCGCGCGGAAGCCGCTCTTCGGCTACCCCGCGATGGTCTACGCCACCGCCCTCATCGGCTTCCTGGGCTTCGGCGTCTGGGCGCATCACATGTTCGCCGTCGGGATGGGCCCGATCGCGGACTCGGCGTTCGCCCTCACGACGATGCTGATCTCCATCCCGACCGGCATCAAGATCTTCAACTGGCTGTCGACGCTCTGGGGCGGCTCGCTGCGCTACCGGACCGCGTTCTGCTTCGCCGTCTCGTTCGTGGCGATGTTCACCATCGGCGGGCTGTCGGGGGTCATGCACGCATCCCCGCCGGTCGACCTCCAGCAGACGGACTCGTACTTCGTCGTGGCGCACTTTCACTACGTGCTCTTCGGCGGGATGGTGCTGGGACTCTTCTCGGGGATCTACTACTGGTTCCCCAAGATGACGGGGCGCCTCCTCGACGAGCGGCTGGGGCTCTGCCACTTCTGGCTGATGCTGATCGGGTTCAACCTGACCTTCTTCCCCATGCACTTCCTCGGGCTCATGGGCATGCCGCGGCGGATCTACACGTACGCCCCCGGGCTCGGGTGGGACTTCTGGAACCTGGTCTGCACCGTCGGCGCGGTCGTCCAGGGGGTTTCCCTGCTCGTCTTCGTCGCCAACGTCGCCCGGACCCTCTCGCGGGGGACGCCGGCGGGGTCGGACCCCTGGGACGGCCGGACGCTCGAGTGGGCGATCCCGTCGCCCCCGCCGGCCTACAACTTCGCCACGCTCCCCACGATCCTCCGCCGCGACGCCCTCTGGCTGACCAAGCATCCGGATGCCCGCGGGCCGGGCCTGGCGGACCTCCGCGCGCTGGTGACGCCGACGGGGCCGATCCACATGCCGGAGCCCTCCTGGTGGCCGCTCCTCACCGCCCTCGCGATGATCGTCCTCGTCGCGGGCGCGCTGCTCCACGTGGGCGTCGTCATCGTCGGCGGCCTCCTCACCGCGCTCGCCGTTTTCGCCTTCGCGACGGAGCTGGTGCCGGCGCGCGCCGAGCCGGGCGGGCACGCCGCCGGCCACCACGAGGACTCCCACGTCGGCGCGACCGGGCTCGACCACCGGAAGCTCGGCATCTGGGTGTTCATCGGCTCCGAGTGCCTCTTCTTCGGGACGCTGATCTCGACCTACATGGTCTACCGCGGGCGGAGCCTCCAGGGGCCGTACCCCCAGGACATCCTGAACGTCCCGCTGATCACGGTCAGCACCTTCGTCCTCCTCATGTCGAGCCTGACGATGGTCCTCGGCGTGGCGGCCATCCAGGCGCGGGACGTGCGGGCCGCGCGCCGCTGGCTCCTCGCGACCGCGGCGCTGGGCGGCGTGTTCCTCGCCGGGCAGGTGTACGAGTTCAGCCACTTCGTCCACGAGGGGCTCGGACTCACGACGAACCTCTTCGCGGCGACCTTTTACGTGATGGTCGGCTTCCACGGCGCCCACGTGACGGTGGGCGTGATCTGGCTCACGGCGCTCTGGTACCTCCTGGCGCGCGGCCGCCTGGGCGCCCGCGACGAGGCGCTCGTGGACATGGCCGGGCTCTACTGGCACTTCGTCGACGTGGTGTGGATCGCCATCTTCACCCTCGTCTACCTGATCCAGTAAGATCGTGGCGACTCAGCGAGGCGACAGCGCATGAGCACGCATCCCACGCCGGACCCGGGGCCCCGCGCGACGCCGGGAGCGGGCCACGGCCCGGCCCATACGGGCGCCGGGGCGCGCACCTACGTCGTCGTGGCGGCCTTTCTCCTGGCCATCACGGTCATGGAGGTCTGGGTCTTCTACGTCCCGGCCCTGGCGCGCGTCCTCGTCCCGATCCTGCTGATCCTCTCGACGCTCAAGTTCGTGCTCGTGGCGATGTTCTACATGCATCTCAAGTTCGATCACGCGTGGTTCTCCTACGTGTTCATCGGGCCCCTGATCATCGCGATCGGGCTCGCCGTCTCGCTCCTCTGGCTCTTCGGGCACATCGGCACCACCGGCGTCACGGGGGCCGGGTGACGCCCATGTCCGGCTTCCACTGGCACCCCGAGGTCGCCATCGGCCTGGAGGCGCTCCTCGTGGGATACCTCCTCGTCACGGGCCCGCTCCGGCGGCGTTGGGGCTGGGGCCCGCCGCCCCACCGCGGCCGCGTCGCGGCCTTCGTCGCCGGCACGGTGATCCTGGCCGGCGCCGTGCTCGGGCCTCTCGCGGAGTGGGCCGAGCACGTCGCGCTCTCGGCGCACATGGTCCAGCACCTCCTCATGATCCTCGTCGTGCCCGTGCTGTGGCTCCTCGGGCTCCCCGCATGGCTCCTCGGGCCGGTGGCGCGGGCCCCCGTCGTCGGGCGGCTCGGCTGGTGGCTCACGCGGCCGCTCCCGGCCCTCGCGCTGGCCTCGGCGGTCCAGATCGCGTGGCACGTTCCGGCCGCGTTCGACGCCGCCCTCCACGTGGAGCGGGTCCACGCTCTCGAGCACGTGTCGCTCCTCGCCACCGGGATCCTCCTCTGGTGGCCGGTGGCGGGGCCGGCTCCGGAGTGGCCGCGGCCGGCGCCGCCGGCGCAGCTCCTCTATCTCTTCCTGGCCACGATCCCGATGATGGCGATCGCCGCCCCGATCACGCTGGCCGAGGACCTCCTGTACCCGTACTACGCCCTCGCGGGGCGGCCCTGGCCGCTGGCGCCGCGGGCGGACCAGGAGCTGGCGGGGGTGCTCATGTGGGTGGGCGGGATGCTCGGCTACCTGATCGCCGGGACCGTGGTGTTCTTCCGGTGGGCGGGGCCCGAGAGCCGCGAGGACGGCGAGACCCGGCTCGCCCCCGCGGAGGCGACGCCGCATGGCGCTTGAGGGCCGCATCGTCCGCGAAGGCGTCGTGGCGGGCCTGATCGGGGCCGCCGCGGTGGCCATTCTGATCCTGGTGTTCGACGTCGCCGGCGGCGCCCCGCTCCAGAGCCCGGCGATCCTGGGCTCGGCCATCTTCAAGGGCGTCCGCGACCCGAGCCTGGTGACCGTGTCGGCCGGCCCCGTCGTCGGCTACACGATCCTTCACGGCCTGGGGTTCGTCCTGGTGGGGCTGGTCGCGGCGTCGCTCGTGGCCGCCGCCGAGCGCGAGCCGGCGATGGTCCTGGCGCTCCTCATCTTCTTCGCAGCCTTCGAGGTCTTCTTCCTCGCGCTGATCGCATTCTGGGCCCTCCCGGTGCTGGGGGCGCTGGCCTGGTGGGAGATCCTCGCGGGGAACCTGGTCGCCTCGATCGCGATGCTCTACTACTTCCACCGGCGGCACCCGGGCCTCGCGCGGAGCCTGATCGGCCGCTGGGTCGACCTCGTGCGCGAGGGGATCGTGGCCGGGTTCCTCGGCGGCGCGGTCGTCGCGGTCTGGTTCCTCCTCTACGACGCCATCCGCCTCCGGCCCCTCCACACGCCCGCCCTGCTCGGCGCCGCGGTGCTCCAGGGGCTCCGTGACCCGGAGCGGCTGGTCCCCCAGCTGGACGTCGTCGTCGGCTACACCATCTTCCACTTCGCGGTCTTCGCGTTCTTCGGGATCGCCATTGCCGCCATCCTCCTCGCCGCGGAGCGCGAGCCCCGGATTCTCTTGGGGCTCCTGATCCTCTTCCTCTGCTTCCAGGTCTTCTTCTTCGGGTTCCTCGAGGCGCTCGACGCCCACCTGGCGGGCGCGCTCGCCTGGTGGAACGTGGCGATCGGGAACCTCCTCGCCTCGGTGGCCATGATCACGTACTTCTTCCTCGGCCACCGCTCGCTCGGGGCGCGGCTCCTCGAGCGCTGGACGGAGGATTGAGGGGGGCCACCGCGCGGGCGCGCGCCCTGGTATCCTGGGGTGCGTGTGGCCCGACCCCGTCTGGATCCGCACCCCCGGTGAGGCCGAGGCGCTAGCCCGCGAGCTCCACGGCGTCCCGGCCATCGCCGTCGACACCGAGGCCGACAGCCTCCACCACTATCCCGAGCGGCTGTGCCTGGTGCAGATCGGGGATCCCCAGGGGCGGGTCTTCTTCGTGGACACGCTCGTCGTCCACGATCTCGAGCCGCTCCGGCCGCTCTTCGCCGACCCGGCCACGGCGAAGGTGCTCCACAGCGGCGACAACGACGTGGTGTACCTGAAGCGCCGGTTCGGCCTCGCCTTCGCGGGGCTGTCCGACACGATGCTGGCGGCCCGGTTCCTCGGCGTGCGGGAGCTCGGCCTCGAGCGGCTGCTCCTCAAGTACCTCGACGTCCAGCCGGTCCGGTCCCAGCAGAAGACGGACTGGGCGCGGCGCCCTCTGACGCCGATCCAGGAGGCCTACGCCGCCGAGGACGTCCGTCACCTCATCGTGCTCCGGGACAAGCTCCTCGCCGAGCTCGAGGCCATCGGCCGCCGGGAATGGCTCGAGGAGGAGTGCGAGGCCCTGGCCGCGCTCCCGGTCCCGGAGCGCCCCTCCGACGAGGACGGCTACCGGCGGATCCGGGGCGCTTCGCGGCTCCTGCCCCGCGGGCTGGCCGTCCTCCGCGCGCTCTACCTCCAGCGTGAGGCGTGGGCACTCGCGGAGCACCGGCCGCCGTTCAAGGTCGTGAGCCCGGAGACCCTCGCCGCCCTCGCCGAGCGTCAGCCTGTCGACCTGGCGGGCCTGGCCGGCGTCCCGGGACTGAGCCCCCGGCTGGTGGAGCGCTACGGCGAGGGGCTCCTCAAGGCCGTGAGGCAGGGCCTCACCGAGCGGCTTCCTCCGGAGCCACCGCGCGGGCCCCGGCCCGCGCGCCCGGTCATCACCACGGCGAGCCGGCAGCGCGCGGAGTCGCTCCGCAAGTGGCGGGCCGAGGCGGCCGAGGCCGCGGGCCTCGACCCGGGCGTCCTCCTTCCCCAGCGCCTCATCGACGCGCTCGCGCTGGACCCGCCGGCCGACCTCGATGGGTTGCGGAGCGTCCCGGGGCTCCGGCGCTGGCGGGTCGACGCCTTCGGCCGGGCGATCCTGGCCGCGCTCCGGGCCCCCTGACCCCGTCCATCATTCCCGCGCACCCCAGGAGGATTCCCGCATGGCACGGCTTCGCGTCGGCGTGATCGGCACCGGATTCGGCGCCTCCGTCCAGATCCCGGCGTTTCGCGCCAACCCCCGCGCCGAGGTCGTCGCGGTCGCGAGCGCCACCGCGGGCAAGGCCCGGCGAACGGCCGAGGCCTTCGGCGTGCCGCACGCCTTCGACGACTGGACGAAGCTCGTGGCCGCCGACCTGGACCTCGTCAGCATCACGACCCCGCCCGCGCTCCATCACCCGATGGCGCTCGCCGCGCTCGAGGCGGGCCGGCACGTGCTCTGCGAGAAGCCGATGGCGATGTCCGCCACCGAGGCCGAGGAGATGCTGGCGCGCGGCGAGCGGGCGCGGCGCATCCACGTGATCGACCACGAGCTCCGCTTCAACCCGAACCGCCGGAAGGCCCGGGCGCTCATCGCGGACGGCTTCGTCGGCGCCCCGCGCCACGCGCTCCTCACGGCCGTGAACGCGAGCCGGCTCGACCCCCAGAAGCCGTGGGGCTGGTGGTTCGACGAGGCGCGCGGCGGCGGCCTCCTGGGCGCGGTGGGATCGCACCAGGTCGACCTCCTCCGCTACTGGCTGGGAGAGGTCGCCGCCGTCACGGGCACGGCCGACCCGGTCGTCCCGGAGCGTCCCCTGCCCGACGGGAGCGGGCGCCGCCCGGTGACCGCCGACGAGTTCACGACCTTCGCGCTCCGCTTCCGGTCGGGCGCCGTGGGCACGGTGTTCCTGAGCTGCGTCGCCGCGCACGGCGTCGGCCCGCGCGTCGAGGTCTGGGGTGACGAGGGCTATCTCCTCCTCGACGGGGAGGACCGGCTCTGGGGCGCCCGGCGCGGCGAGGCGCTCGCGGAGCTCACCGAGCCGGAGACGCTCACCCCGCCGCCCGGCATGGAGTACGTGGCGCTCTGGGGCGTGTCGTTCGTCCGCCTGGCGGAGCACCTGGTCCAGGCCGTCCTGGACGGCGCGCCCGTCGGCCCCGCCGCGACGTTCCGCGACGGCCTGGCGGTCCAGCGCGTGCTGGACGGCGTCCGCCGCACCACGCGGACCGGCTGGGTGTCGGTGTAGGCAGAGAGTCAACTCTCCGGCCGAGCCCGGTCAGCATAGAGGGGTCGACGTCCTCGTCGGTGGGATCCCGCTAGTTACCGGGTCTCCGCGTTCGTTCTCTAGATTCGGCGGTCGCGGTCCGCCCAGTACCGCTCGCGCAGCTCGCGCTTGAGAATCTTGCCGTACGCGTTCTTCGGCAGCTCCGGGAGGAAGTCCACCGACGCCGGCTTCTTGTAGGACGCCAGATGCCGGCGGCAGTGCTCGATGATGTCGGCGTCGGATGCCCGCGCCGCGTCTCGCAGGACCACCACGGCCTTCACGGACTCGCCCCACTTGGGGTCCGGCACGCCGATCACCGCCACCTCGCGGACGGCGGGGTGCGTGCAGATGACCTCCTCGACCTCGCGGGGGTAGATGTTGGCGCCGCCGGAGATGATCATGTCCTTCTTGCGATCCGTGACGTACAGGTAGCCCTCTTCGTCCAGATGCCCCACGTCCCCGGTATGGAGCCAGCCGTTCCGGAGGGTCTCCGCCGTCGCCTCGGCATTGTTCCAGTACCCCTTCATGACAAGGTCGCCCCGCACGACGATCTCCCCCGGCGTCCCCGGGGCCACATCGCGGTCGCCGTCGTCGACGATCCGGACCCTCACCCCAGTGGTCTCGCGTCCCGCTGAGGCGAGACGATGCTGCCTGACCGGGTCATCGCCGGCGAGGTGCTCCTCCTTGGGCAGCGTCGTGCAGACCATGGGCGCCTCGGCTTGCGCGAAGATCTGGCAAAGGATCGGCCCGAACGTCCGCACGGCCTCCTGCTGCTGCTCCACGTACATCGGTCCGCCGCCATAGAAGATGGTGTGGAGGCTCGACAGATCGTACTCCCGATGGACGCCGCTCGTGGTCAACGTGTGGACCATGGTCGGCGCAAGAAACATGGTGGTGACGCGATACCGCTGGATGGCCTCGAAGATCCGGCGCGGTTCGAACGACCGCGTGGCCGGGAAGGCCGAGGCCGCGCCCCGCGCGATGTGGTGGAAGATCGAGATACCGGATCCATGCGTGATGGCCGCCGCGTGAAGGAGCACATCGGCTTCCCGTGCAGGGTTTACGTCCAGCAGGAAGATCTGGACCATCGCGAGCAGGGCGCGATGGGTCAGCATCGCGCCCTTGGGCCGGCCGGTGGTGCCGGACGTATAGAAGAGCCACGCGAGGTCCTCGCGCTCGACGACGATCTCGGGCGCCGAGGCCGGCCGGTCCTGCATGAGGTCCTCGAAGCCGAGGTCGCCGGGCTCGCCGCGGCCGATGGCCACGAATCGCTCGACCGTCTTCAGGCGCCCGCGGATCATCGCCAGGTGCGACCGGAAGTCCGCGTGGTAGACCAGGATGCGGGCGCCCGAGTCGTTCAGCATGTACTCGTGCTCGCTGGGATGCAGCCGGACGTTCATCGGCACGACGCCCATGCCGGCCTTCATCGGCGCGAGGATCGTCTCGAGCCCTTGCGGGCAGCTGGGGACCAGCATGCCGATCCGATCGCCGCGCTCGGCGCCGAGGGCGAGCAACGCGTGCGCCAGTCTGTTCACGCGCGCTTCCGCGTCGCGAAAGGTAACCACGGTGTCGGTCGCGAGCCAGGCAGGACGGTCCGGCCAGCGTTGCGCCGCGCGGGTCAGGAAGTGCCCGACGTGCATCTCACCCGCGACCCGGCTCGAGCGGGATCATGGGCATGGCGGGCGCCCGCGGAGCCTCGCGCGGCTACTCGGCGCGCGCGCCGCGGGCGATGGCCGCCACGCGGTCCGGGTCGACGGGCGCCGTGGTGCGCCCGTCGCGCTTGACCCAGGTCCCGACGATAGCGCCGTCGGCGACCCGGAGGAGCTCGCCCACGGTGTCCGGCGCGACGCCGGAGCCGACGAGGATGGGCCGGTCGGGCACGGCTGCGCGCACGCGCTTGACATCACCGAGCGGCGTCGGCTCCCCCGTCGCGACGCCGGAGACGACCAGCGCGTCCGCCAGCCCCCGGTAGGCGGCGTCGCGCGCGACCTGGTCCAGCTCGACCGGGGCGAGCGGGACCGCGTGCTTGCCGCCCACGTCCACGAAGAGCCGCGTCTCCGTCCCGAGGAGCCGCCGGTAGCGGAGCGTCCCGTACGCGTCGCCCTGGATCACGCCCTGGTCCGCCACGACCGCGCCCACGTGGATGTTGACCCGCACGAACGCGGCGCCGACCGCGGCCGCGAGGCCGAGCGCCGCCCGGGCGTCGTTCTTGAGCACGTTGACGCCGATCGGGAAGCGCACGGCCCGCCGCACCTCGCCCGCCGCGACGGCCATGGCCGCCACCGTCGCCGGGTCCGCCCGGTCAGGGCTGAACGGCGCGTCCCCGAAGTTCTCCACGAGGCAGGCGTGGAAGCCCCCCGCCTCGAGCGCCCGCGCGTCGGCGACCGCCCGCTCCACGACGGCCTCGATCGAGCCGCCCCAGCGTGGGCTGCCGGGCAGCGGGAGGAGATGGACCATCCCGATCAGCACGCGCCGGAGACCGGGAATCGCTTCGAGGCTCATGGGCTCGGCCCGGCGGCCGGCCGCCGCCGGCGGCGCGATCGCGCGCCATCTCGGGACCGAAGAGCTCGGCCCGGCCGGCGACCAGCTGGAGAGCGAGGCCCCAGGCCCGCGCCTCGCGATCGGTGAAGCTCGGCGGGACCCGGTGGTCGTGCTTGTCCACGAACCGTCGGAGATCGTCGGCCAGCGCCTGGAGCTTCTCGCGTGTCAGGGCGACGAGCCGAGCGGCCCCCGGCCGCGACCCGCCCCGCGCCAGCGCCAGCTCGAGGTGCGGGAGACAGAGGCCGTCCGAGCCGGCGTAGGCCCCATCGAGCTCGGCGTTCCCGAGTCCGGCGAGGAGCGCGTCGAGGTCGCTCCGCTCGGCGTCGGCCACCGCGACGCAGACGGAGCACCGCGCGCGGCGAGGGCGCGACGCGCTCCCCGTCGTCCGCCCGTGGCGCCCTCCGCCGACAAGCGCCCGCCAGCCGCGAAGGCCATCACGCGTCTCCACCGCCTCCGCGGTCTCGTCGAGCCACCGGCAGGCCCGCTCGACGAGCCCCTGGTAGACGATCGCCGCTCCGAGCGCGGCGTCGGGCAGCTCGCGGAGGGCGGCCGCGTGGGCGGCGCAGAAGCCCCACGCCTCCGCGAGGCGCGTCCGGGTGACGGGATCCGTCACGTGCTCCGCGACCACCGTGCCGAGGTGTCGGACCGCCAGCTCGCGCAGACACCCGCAGAGCGGGCACCCGGGGCGGGCGCAGGCCTCGACGAGACGGGCGCGGCCGTTCAGGCTCACGGCGCCAGGCGGGTCACGAGGTATTCGAGGATGAGCGGGCGCGTCTCGGGCGTGATCGGCGCGCCGTAGGCCACCATGCGGTCGACGATCGCCTCCCACGTCGCCCGGTCGAGCCGCTGCTGGGCGACCATCTCCGCGCTGTGGCAGGGGATGCAGGCCCCCAGCACGAGCGGCATGTGCTCCCCTGGCGGCAGCGGGTTGGCCGACTGCGCGGGGGACCGTCCGCCCGCGAGCCCGACGGCGAGGCCCGCGACCAGCGCCACGAGCATGACGGCGGCCGGGTTACGCCACATTCACCCGGACGGCGTGGATCACGTTCCAGCGGTAGCCCTGCGGGTCGCGCGGCCGGCTCGCCGGCTGGTGGCGCCCGAGCGAGTCGCTGGCCCGCGCCATGACCGTGTGCGCCCCCGGCGGCGCGGTCCAGCCGAGCTCGAAGCGGCGCCACGCGTAGCGGTGTTCCGCGCCAACCAGATTGGCGGCCTTCCAGCTCTGCCCCCCGTCGGTCGACACGTCGACCGCGACGACGGTCCCCTCGCCCGCCCACGCGAACCCGGTGACCGTCTGGGACCCGGCCGTGAGCGAGGCGCCGTCCGCCGGCGCCACGACGATCGACTTGCACTCGACCGACTGGAGCGAGTACGTCTGGTTCGGATCGTCCACGCGCGGCGACCGGTAGCTCCGCGCCATGAACGGGCCGCCCCACTCCTGGTCGGCCAGCGTGAGCTTGGTCAGCCACTTGATCGAGGCCGAGCCGACCCAGCCCGGCACGAGGAGGCGCGCCGGCCCGCCGTGGAGATGCGGCACGGGCTGGCCGTTCATCTCCAGCGCGATCATCGTGTGGGGCTCCATCGCCTTCTGGATGGGGTGGCTCCGGACGAAGTCCGGCGCCTGGGGCGTCGGCGGCGTGTCGTTCCCGTCGGGGACGACGTGGCGCGCCGTCGCCCGCGGCCGCGCGAGCTGGAGGACGTCGGCCAGCCGCACCCCGCGCCACACCGCGGTCCCGACCGCCCCGTTCTCCCACTGGAGCCCCGACGCCGGGGGCTTGTGGAAGCTCCGGCCGTTGCCGGCGCACTCGAGCGTGATGGTCTGGGTGACCTGCGGGAGGCGCCGGAGGTCGTCGAGGCGCAGCGTCAGCGGGTTCTCGACCTCGCCGTCGACGGTGAGGGCGTACGCCGCCGGGTCGATGACCGGCCCGTCGTAGTTGTTCCGGACGAAGAAGAGGTCGTTCGGCGTGACGTCGCTCGTGAGCTCCCGGAGCGGCGTCTCGAGGTTGATGGGGCGCGGGCTCCGGAGGATCAGCTTGTCCTTACCCGGGACCGGGGCCGCGGGCGCCGCCGTCTGGGCGCGCACCGGCAGCCCGGCGCCGAGCAGCGTCGCGGCGGCGCCGACCTGGACGACGAAGGCGCGGCGGGAGACACCCTCCTCGAACGCGTGTGACCGATCGCTCATGGCCGTCCTCCTCGAAGATGGACCGGTCCCGGGAACCCTGCGGGGACGGGCGGTGGGCGCCGCCCGACGGGCGGAACTGCTCGCGGGCCTACTTCAAACCACCGGGTCCCGGGGTGTCAAGCCCCGGGCAGTCCCTCCGCCCGGAGGCGCTCGATGAACGCCCGGACGCGGGCGGCGTTGACGCCGAGATCGCCCACGCCGATCCGGGAGAGCGAGCGGACGTCCACGCGGCTCCCGGCGCCCCGCGCGCGAACGCGGACGACCACGTCGTCCTTGAAGCCGAACCAGCGTGTCGTCGCCGTCGCCTCGAGCCGGCCCTCCCTCGGAACGGCCGCCACGATCTCCCAGCCGAGCGCCCGGGCGGCGGCCTCGGCCGCGGCAAAGGCGCGATCGGGCGCCGCGTCCACGTCGAGCGGCCGAAGGTCGGGGAAGGCCTTCCGCTGCTGGGCGGCCACGGCGGGGCCGCCGTACTCGACGGGGTTCCGGGCGCCCTGCCGGCGCGCCACGACCGCCACGAACGCGGGCGGATCCTCCGGATCGGTCGTGACGTCGTGGATCGGCGGGACGCGGCGCGCCTCCGCCTGCATCCGCCAGGGGATCGCGAAGGCAGCCAGCGCGACGATCAGGGCGAGCGCGGCGAGGCCGGCGTGGCGCGGCGAGCGTCGAGCGAGGCTCACGACGAGCGCGACGACCGCGAGAACGGCGGCGATCGCGCCGAGCTGAGCGCCCCAGCGGAGGAGCGTGAAGGCCGGGCCGAGGCCCCACCCGCCGAACCGGTAACCGGGCCCGGCCAGGAGCACGCCGGCCGCCGCGAGCCCCGCGAGGAGCAGCGCCAGGCCGGACAGGACCCGGCTAGCACGGCTCGACGACCGCGTGCCCACCACAAGTCGATTGTAGCGGACGCGCGCAGCCGGGCGTCGCGGCGTTCCCGTCAGCGATGGGTCCCGAGGCGGGCGCCGCAGGCGGCGTAGAGGGCATCGTAGACGGGGAGCTCCGCCCGGAGAAGCGCGTGGTCGTCCGCGTACACGAGCCGGAAGCCCTCGGCGATCGCCTCGAGGCCCCGGCTCTCGGGCGTGAGGTCCCGCGCGTCGGTGTCGGCGCCGCGGACGATCCGGGCGAGGTCCTGGAGCGCCGGCTCGCCGAGCCCGTACTTGCGAATGATCGCGTCGAAGCTGCACTCGGCGCCGTGATGGCCGAGCTCGGCCCCCGGCACGTCGAACGGCGTCGCCCCCTCGCGGCGGGCGACGGTCTGGACCTGGTCGGACGGCACGTAGAGGAACTCGGCGGCCGGGTCGACGAACCGCAGGATGAGCCACGGGCACGCGACGCGGTCGACCTTGGGGCGGGCGCGGGTAACCCATTTCATCGTGACACCTCCTCGAGGAGCGCCGGCAGCCGGGCCAGGATGGCCGCGCGGCCGGCGTCGTAGTCCTCGCTCAGCGCCGGGACGTCGTCCCAGTGGACGATGGGGCGGCCCGGCGGGACCAGACCCGAGAGATCCGGGCCGAAGGAGACCACGGCCGCCGCGCCCGCCAGGTCCTCGCGGGTGGCGTGTCGCGGCCGACTCGTCCCGGAGGTCGATGCCCTCCATGAGAAGCCCGCGGAGGACAGCCGGGGCGATCTCGGGATCGGGCTCGGTGCCCGCCGCGATCGCCCGCACGCGGATTCCGCGGGCCGCCGCGAGTTGCTCGAAGCACGCGGCGGCGAGGACGCTCTTCGCCGCGCCGTGGAGGCAGACGAAGGCCACCGTCGGGGGCTCGGCGCGGCGGCCGGTTTTCAGGGTGTCGGACAGCCCATCCATCTCGTCCATCTCAACCCTCCCTCAGCGCGCCCACGCGAGGCCGAGCCCCACCGCCGCCGCGGCGGCGATGAGGAAGGGCTCGGGCACGCGCCAGCGCCAGGTCACGAGGAGCGCGGCGACGGCGATCGCGAGCGTCGGCACGTCGACGACCGCCCGCCGCGCGAGCACCACGCAGGCCCCGGCGATCGCCCCGGCGGCGGCGGCGGTCACGCCGTGGACGAAGGCCTTCACCTGCGGGTTCTCGCTGAACCGGTCGAACCAGGGGTACGGCACGACCACGAAGAGCCAGACGGGCAGGAACACGCCGAGCGCCGCCAGGAACGCGCCGGCGTGGCCCGCGACCAGGTACCCGATGAACGCCACGGTGATCACGACGGGGCCCGGCGTCAGCATCGCGACCGCCACCGCATCCAGGAACTGGCGGTCGTCCAGCCAGCCGTACTGCTGGACGACTCCGCCGTACAGGAACGGGACGATGGCCAGCCCGCTCCCGAAGACGAAGGCGCCGGCCTTCGTGAAGAACCAGAGGATCTGGGCGAGGGTCTCGGCCGGCGCCGGGCTCCCGAGCATGCCGAGCACCGCGGGGAGCGGCAGCCAGGACGGAGAGCGCGCGCGGCCGGCCGGCAGCCCGGCGGCGCCAGGCGGCAAGCCGGGTGATCCACCCGCGGGGCGGCGCCTTGACGACTAGCGTCAGGACGCCGCAGAGGACGAAGAGCGAGCCGTACTCCGTCTCGGCCCACGCGGTCACGACCGCCATGGCGGCAAAGATGGCCCACAGGAGTCGGTCCGTTCCCACGGTCAGCCGCGTGAGCTTCCAGGCCGCGCGCACGATGATGCCGATGACGCCCGCGCCGACGCCGTAGAACGCGGCCTGCATCCAGACGAGGCCGCCGTAGCGCACGTAGACCCAGGCGATCGCGAGCGTCATCAGGTAGGACGGCAGGACGAACGCGAGGCCGACCAGGGTCGCGCCCGTGATCCGCGAGTGGGCGTAGCCGAGGCAGATCGCCAGCTGGGCCGCGAGCGGCCCCGGCGCCAGCTGGGACAGCGCGAGCCCCTTCATGTACGTCTCTCGGCTGAACCACCCGCGCCGCTCCACGAGGTCCCGCTGCATGTACCCGACGAGCGCCACGGGCCCGCCGAACCCGAGGCTCCCCAGGTAGAGGAAGTAGCGGACGAGGGCCCAGAGGCCGGGCATTTCAGTCCTCGCGCGGCGGGCGCGGCCCGCGCTCGAGCGCCCGGTACAGGCCGTCGAAGAGCGTGAGCCCGTGGGCCAGGACGGCGTGGTCGTCGGGGAGCGCCGCCAGGAGCCCGCGGATCGCGAGGTCGATACCGGCCGCCTCCGCGCGGGCGAACTTCCCGTCCCGGAGGTCCGCCTCGTGGACCACCTCGGCCAGCCCCCGGAGCGCCGGGTCGTCGAGGCCCGCCCGCCGGATCAGCGTCTCGAAGGTGCAGTCCTCGCCCTGATGCCCGAGCTCGGCGCCGACCGCGTCGAACGGGATCGCGTCCGCCGGGAACTTCTCGGGCGGGGCGAAGAGGAACTCGGCCTCCGGGTCCACGAAGCGCCGGATGAGCCACGCCGAGGCGATGCGGTCGATGTGGGGGCGCGGCCGGGTCACCCAGCGGCGTCCCCGGAGCCCCGTCAGGGTGGTCCCCTCCCGCGCCACGCCGCGCGCCGCTGCCGGCCGCGGGGCGAGGCGCTGGGCAACCGCGTCGCGCAGGCGCTCCGCCTCGGCGCGTGCGGGAGCGCCGAAGAAATCGATGGCCGTCACGCGCTGGAGCTCCCGCGCGAGGCGCGCGGCCTCGTCCGCCGCCCGCTCGGCGCTCCCGCTCCGGCGCGTCCGGCTCTCGAGGCCCCGGAGGAGCCGCCGGTACGACTCGGCCAGGGCCTGGTAGTCGCGCTCCCGCGCGGCCTGGAAGAGCCGGACCAGCTCGTCGGGGGCCAGGTTCTCCACGCGCTCGACCTGGAGCAAGGTCGCCTCGCCCCCCGCGCGCTGGGCCTCCTGGGCGAGCCACTGGAACTGCTCGTGGTGCTCGGGGCCGGCGGGCAGGAGATACACGGAGCTCTTCAGCGCCACGGCGCCCAGTGCGCGGAGCCGCCGCCACGTGCGCACACGGAGGCTCGAGGGCTGAGGAGGCAGCCGCAGGATCAGCACCAGCCACGCCTGGGGCTCCACCGCGCGCGCCTCCTTCAGCCGGCGAGGTCCGCCGGGACGCCCCGGCCGGCGGCGAGCGCGCGCTCGTACGCGAGGGCAGCGGCGGCGACGTCCTGGATGGCTGTCCCGGTGCTGTCGAACACGACGATCTCGTCGGGACCCTCGCGCCCCGGCCGGAGCCCTGCGACCACCTGGCCCAGCTCGGCGGCGACGTCGCCCCGCGTGAGGACACCCTCGCGCAGCGCATGCGCGAGCTCGCCGATCGCCGCGCACTGCTCGAGCACGTCCACCACGACGCGGCCCGCGGCGAGGAGGGCCGGCTCGAGCTCCTGCTTGTCAGGCGCGTCGGCCCCCACGGCGGCGACGAACGTCCCGGGACGCACCCAGGCGCGCCGGAGCACGGGCCGGCGCGCGGACGTGCACGTGACGCACACGTCACTGGCCGAGACCGCCGCCTCGAGGTCGTCGGTGGCTTCGGCCCGGAGCGAGCCGTCCGCCCGGGCCTCGTCGCAGAGCGCCCGAGCCCGGGCCCCGTCGATATCGACGGCAAACACGCGCGTGAGCGGCAAGACGGCGCGGAGCGCCCGGAGCTGGACCCGGCCCTGGACCCCACAGCCGACGATCGTGGCCACCTTCGAGTCGGCCCGCGCCAGGCGGCGCGCCGCGACCGCCGTGGCCGCCCCCGTGCGGAGCGCGGTCACCTCGCCGGAATCCAGGACGGCGAGCGGAGTGCCCGTGTCCGCGTCGCACAGCACGACCACGCCCTGGATGGTGGGAAGCCCCCGTCGATCGGGGTTGTCCGAGAAGTTCCCGTTCACTTTGGCGGCGAAATAGCGCCGCCCGCTCTCGATCGAGGCGATCTTGACGTGGAATCCGCCACCCCGGACCGGGTGCGCGAGGGTGCCGGGCGCCGGCGCGCGTCCCTCGCCCAGAAGACGGAAGGCCGCCTCGACGGCGTCGATGCACGCCGAGAGCGGGAGCAGCTCGGCCACGGCCCGCCGTCCGAGGAGCAGGAGTGGCCTGGGGCCGGCCGAGGCGGCGACGTCCTGGATGGCCGTCCCGGCGTCATCCATGGTGCGGCAGCCCCTGCTCGCGCATGGCGCGATCGACGGCGACGGACAGGTGCTCCGGCGCCCGGTGATCCGAGGCTCGCCTGGCGAGGGCGCCTCCGAGGCGGACCAGGAGAGTCCCGAGCGTGAGCGAGAGCGGCCGACGCAGGCAGCGCGCGAGCGCCCGTCGGGCGGCCTCGTCCTGCATCTGCCGCATGCGCTCCTGGGCCCACCAGTCGTAAAGGTGGCCGTTCATGGCGTCAGTCAGGAGGCTCCATGGCCGTGCATCAGTTGTTACATTCGATACTCCATACTGTTTCACGTGTCAAGACCTCGCGGGGACGGCCCGTGGCTCGCGTATACTCCGGGGCGTGCGTCCCGCCCGCCGGCCGGCCCGACTCGCGGTCGCCCTGGCCGTCGTCGCTCTCATGGTCCCGGGCTGCCAGGGCCCGGGCCCGCCGAAGGCGGACGCGCCTCCGCACCACCTGGAGCGGGGCTTCCGGAACCTCAATCCCGACTACGCGCGCCCGGGGTTCTGGACCCGCTGGCGGTTCGTGATCCCCCGCCTCCTCAGCTCGCCCCGGAAGGCGTGGTTCCCCATCGTCGTGAACGACGGGCGCGCCCTGCGGGAGAACGCCGGAGCGGCGACCGTCACGTGGGTCGGCCACTCGACGCTCCTGGTCCAGCTCGACGGGGTGAGCGTCCTCACCGACCCGCAGTGGTCCGAGCGGGCCAGCCCGGTCACGTGGGCGGGACCCCGGCGCGTCGCGCCGCCGGCGCTCCGGTTCGAGGACCTGCCGCCGATCGACCTGGTCCTCATCTCCCACGACCACTACGACCACCTGGACGCCCCGACCGTGAAGCGGCTGTGGGCCACCCACCGCCCCCGCTTCCTGGCGCCGCTCGGCTTCAAGGCGTGGTTTGCGGAGCTCGGGATCGACGCCGTGGACGAGCTCGACTGGTGGGAGAGCCGGACCGTCAAGGGCCTCACGGTCGTGTGCACGCCGGTCCAGCACTGGAGCGCGCGGAGCCTCCGGGACGAGAACCGCCGGCTCTGGGCGAGCTGGGCCGTCCTCGGCAAGGACCGGCGCTTCTACTTCGTGGGCGACACGGGGTACTACGCCCCCATCTTCCGAGAGATCGGTCGGCGCCTCGGCCCCTTCGACCTCGCGGCCATCCCCATCGGCGCGTACCTGCCGCAGGCTTTGATGCTAGTCTCGCACCTCACCCCCGAGGAGGCGCTCGACGTCCAGGAGGACGTGGACGCCCGCCGGCTGGTCGGGATCCACTGGGGCACGTTCGACCTCGCGTACGAGCCGCTCGGCGAGCCGCCGGTCCGGCTCCGGGCGGAGGCGCGCCGGCGCGGGCTCGACCCGGAGCGGATCTGGGTCCTCCGGCACGGCGAGACGCGGGCTTGGTGAGGCCCGGGTTCGCGTGCCGGCGCAGGCTAGCGGCGGGGCAAGACGCGCCAGTCGCGCGGGGGGGACTGGTCGCGCTCGGTGATGATCGAGACGCGCCCACGGTCGCTGACGAAGCCGTTCACCACCCAGCTGAGCGCGCTCACGAGAAGCGCCCCCCAGAAGGCCGGCCAGAACCCGTGCACGTCGAAGCCCGGCACGATCGCCGAGGTGAGCCAGAGGCAGAGGGCGTTCAGCACGAACAGGAAGAGGCCCAGCGTCACGAGCGTGAGCGGCAGCGTCAGGATCAGGAGGACCGGGCGCACGATCGCATTGACCAGACCGAGCACGATCGCCGCCACCAGCACCATGGTGGCGCCGCGCGCCTCGATGCCGGGCACGATCTCGGTGGCGAGCCAGATGGCCAGCGCGTTGACCAGGACCCGGATCAGGAAGCCCATCCCCGCTCCTCCTCCCGCGGGATCGCGCCGGAGCGCGCCCGCCCACAGTATGCACCCGCCAGGCCTTGACCCGGTGGGCGGGCGCGGCTAGCGTCGAGCGCCAGGAGCCCGCCCAGTGCTGATCCTCTTCGGCGTCACGATCTTCGTCGGTGCGAGCCTGCTGTTCCTGGTCCAGCCCATGTTCGCGCGGATGGCGCTGCCGCTGCTCGGCGGGGCGCCGGCCGTGTGGAACACGGCGATGGTCTTCTACCAGGCGGTCCTGCTCGTGGGATACGCCTACGCCCACGCGACGATGCGCTGGCTCGGGCCGCGCCGCCAGGCCGGCCTCCACCTCCTGGTCCTGCTCCTGCCGTTCCTGGTCCTGCCGATCGCGCTGCCGGCGGGCTGGACGCCGCCCGGCCAGACGAGCCCGATCCCCTGGCTTCTCGCCCTGCTCGCGGTCGCCGTCGGGCTCCCCTTCTTCGCCGTCTCCGCGACGAGCCCCGTCCTCCAGGCCTGGTTCGCCGCCACGGGCCATCCGGGAGCGCGAGATCCCTACGTCCTCTACGCCGCGAGCAACCTCGGCAGCATGCTCGCGCTCCTCGCCTACCCGGTCGTCGTCGAGCGCCTGCTCCGCCTGCACGCGCAGAGTCACCTCTGGGCATGGGGCTACGGGAGCCTCGTCGTGCTGGCCGCCGTCTGCGCCCTCGCGCTCTGGCGTGCCCGCCCGGCCGGTCATGCGGGGGAGCCCGCGCACCCGCTCGCCGCGGCCGCGCCGGGCCCCGCGACGCCGGACGGCGCGGACCGGCCCATCACGCGGGCCCGGCGCGCGCGCTGGGTGCTCCTCGCCGCCGTCCCGTCGAGCTTGATGCTGAGCGTCACGACCTATCTGTCCACCGACATCGCGGCGATCCCGCTCCTCTGGGTCGTGCCGCTGGCGATCTACCTCCTCACGTTCACCCTCGTGTTCGGCCGGCGGCGGATCATCCCGCACCGCGTCTGGGTCGAGCTCCTGCCGGTGGCACTCCTGCCGCTGGTGCTCGTCCTGGTCGCCCGGGCCAACGAGCCGCTGGCCCTCGTGATCCCGACGCACCTCGTGGTCTTCTTCGTGGCGGCGATGGTCTGTCACGGCGAGCTGGCCCGCGACAAGCCCGACCCGCGCGACCTCACCGAGTTCTACCTCTGGCTCTCGGTCGGCGGCGTGGTGGGAGGCGCGTTCACGGCGCTGCTCGCCCCGATCGTGTTCACAAACGTGCTGGAGTACCCCCTCGTCCTGGCGCTGCTCCCGCTCCTGCCCGCGCGACCCCCCGCCGCGTGGCTCGGCCGCACGAGCCGGATCCTGGACCTCCTCTTGCCGCTCGGCCTCGGCGTCTTGACGGTCGGGCTGCTCGTCGGCCTCGAGCGCGCGGGCTATGGGCCCGAGGCGATCGGCCCCGCCGTAGGGCTGGTGACGCTCCTCTGCCTCGCCTTCTGGCGCCGCCCCGTCCGCTTCGCGCTGGGCCTCGCCGCGCTCCTCCTCGCCGGCGCCGTCTATCAAGGCGAGGAAGGGCGCCTGCTCTACGCCGAGCGGAGCTTCTTCGGCGTCTCCCGGGTGACGCGGGACCCGAGCGGCCAGTACCACATGCTCATGCACGGGACGACGCTCCACGGGATGCAGGGGCTCGCGCCGGCACGCCGGCGCGTGCCGTTGACGTACTTCCATCCGAGCGGGCCCCTCGGCCAGTTCTTCGCCGCGGTCGATGGCGCGACACCGCGGCGGGCGGTGGCCGTCGTCGGGCTCGGCGCGGGGTCGCTCGCCTGCTACGGGAAGGCGGACCAGCGGTGGACGTTCTACGAGATCGACCCCGTCGTGTTCCGGATCGCCGGGGACACGCGCTTCTTCACGTTCCTGCGGGACTGCCCGCCCAAGACCTTCGTCATCCTGGGCGACGCCCGGCTCACCCTGGCCCGGGCCCCCGACGGGGTCTATGATCTGATCATCCTCGACGCCTACAGCTCGGACGCTCCGCCGGTGCACGTGATCACGCTCGACGCGGTCCGCCTCTACCTGGCCAAGCTCGCACCCGGCGGCGTGCTGCTCTTCAACATCTCGAACCGCCACCTGGATCTCGAGCCCGTTCTCGGCACGATCGCCCGGGCGGCCGGGCTCGTCGCGCGCACCCGGGACGACGCGCGGGTCGCGGCCGCGGAGCGCCTGGCCGGGAAGGTGGAGTCGCAGTGGGTCGTGATGGCGAGGCGGGAGGAGGATCTCGGTGCCCTCCGGGGCGACCCCCTCTGGAAAGCGCCCGCCGCGCCGCCGGACGTCCCGCCCTGGACCGACGACTTCGCGAGCCTCCTCGCCGCCTTCCGCTGGGGCGTCAAAGGACCCTGATGTTTGGACGTCAAGGCCTGACCCCGCTCCGCCGCTGCTGGCACCCGGTGGCGTACTCGACCGACGTCGGGGCAGGCCCCAGCGCCGCCACGCTGCTCGAGGAGCCGCTCGCGATCTGGCGCGACTCCCTGGGCGCGGTCCGCGCCTTCCAGGACCTCTGCCTCCATCGCGGGACGGCGCTCTCGCTCGGCACGGTGCACGGGGACGAGCTTGCCTGCGCGTACCATGGCTGGCGCTACGGCGCCGACGGCGCCTGCACGCGCATCCCACAGCTCGCGGACCCGGCGCGCGTCCCGGTCCGGGCGCGGGTCCCCGCCTACCGGACCCGCGAGCGCTACGGCCTGGTGTGGGTCGCGCTGGACGAGCCCGAGTGGCCCCTCCCCGAGGTGCCGGAGCTGGAGGATCCCGGCTGGCGGACGGTCCCCACGGGGCCCTTCGCCTGGCGGTGCGACGCCTCCCGCCAGGTGGAGAACTTCACGGACTTCGGTCACTTCGCCTTCGTCCATCCCGGGCTCCTGGGCGACCCCGCCAAGCCGGTCGTGGCCGCCCACGAGGTGGAGACCGACGGCCACGTCCTCCGGTACCGGTACGCCCGGCCGGACGAGCCCAACACGGAGGAGCTCCCGGTGTTCGCCGCCGAGACGCGGAAGGAGCCGACCCGCCAGACGCGCTACGCGCTCCACCTCCCCTACACGATCGTCGAGCACATCACCTGGGGACGGGCCGACGGGCTCGTGTACTTCTTCGCCTCGCAGCCGGTGGCGCCCGACCGCTGCATCGGCTACTGCCTGGTGGCGCGCAACTACAACCTCGACCAGCCCGACACAGTGATGCAGGACTTCGAGCGCGTCATCTTCGGTCAGGATCAGCGCGTCGTCGAGTCGCAGCGGCCCGACAGGGTCCCCTTCGACCTCGCCGCCGAGCTCCACCTCACCTTCGACAAGGTCGCCGTCGCCTACCGCCGCGCCATGGCGGCCCACGGCCTCGCATAGGAGCCAGCATGCGTACATTCGACCGCTCCCGAGCCCTCCTCGAGCGCGCCCGCCGGTCCCTCGCCGGCGGCGTGTCGAGCCCCGTCCGCGGGACGCTGCCCGTCCCGCTCTACTTCACCCGGGGGGAGGGGCCCCGCCTCCAGGACGCCGACGGGAACTGGTACCTCGACTACGCGGCGGCGTGGGGGCCCGTGATCCTCGGCTACTCCCATCCTGCCCTCGTCGCCGCCGCCCACCGCGCGGCCGAGCGCCCGTTCACCTACGGCGCCCAGCACGAGCTCGAGATCTCCGTGGCCGAGCGGATCCAGGCGGCCGTGCCGAGCGCGGAGCGCGTGGCCTTCAGCTCGAGCGGGAGCGAGGTCGTCCAGCTCGCCCATCGGCTGGCTCGCGCCTTCACGCGCCGCACCGTGATCCTGAAGTTCGAGGGCCACTACCACGGGTGGATCGACGGCGCGCTCGTGAGCTACCACCCGCGCGAGGGGCTCGGGCCCCGCGAGGCGCCGCACGTGATCCCGGGCTCCTTCGGCCAGGTGCCGAACGTCGTGGACAACGTCCTGGTCGCGCCGTGGAACGACCTCGCGGTGCTCGAGGGCCTGTTCCGGGCTCATCCGGACCGGATCGCCGGTGTGATCATGGAGCCGGTCCTCTGCAACAGCGGGTGCATCATGCCGGTCCCGGGCTATCTCGAGGGCGTGCGCGACCTCTGCCGGCGGCACGGGGCGCTCTTCATCATGGACGAGGTCATCACGGGCTTCCGGATCGCCCTCGGCGGCGCGCAGGCTCACTTCGGCGTCACGCCCGACCTCTCGACGTTCGGGAAGGCGGTGGCGGGCGGGGCGCCCCTGTCGGTCGTCGCCGGCCGCCGGGAGATCATGGAGCAGACTCACGGCGCGGGCGTCGCCTTTGGCGGGACGTTCAACGGGAACCCCCTGTCGCTGGCGATCGCCGACGCCACGCTCGCCGAGCTGGCGCGTGACGGGGGCGCGGCCCTCGGGCAGGCGAACCGGTCGGGCGAGGCCTTGCTGGAGGGGATCCGCGGCCTCGGGCGGCGCCACGGCCTGCCGCTCCTGGTCGCGGGCTTCGGCGCGGCGTTCGCGCTTCACTTCACCCGGCGGACGGAGCTCAGGGACTACCGGGACACGCTCGACGACGACGCCGAGATGCTCGGGGGGTTCCTCCGCGGCGCCCTCGAGGAGGGGCTCCACGTGCTGCCGGACGGCCGGTTCTACGTCTCGGCCGTCCACACGGCCGCCGACGTCGAGGAGACGCTGGCCATCGTGGACCGCGTGTTCGGGGCCCTCGGAGGGCCGGCTCGGAGGATCGACCGGAGCGCGAGCGCCCGGGTCTGACGGGGCTAGCCGCTAGACGCGCTTCGGCCCGGCCCCTGACGGGGCCGGGCCGCGCGCTCGCGAAACCGGTCAGGCAGACTTCTTGACGTTCGACGCCTGGAGACCCTTCGGCCCCCGGGTGACCTCGAACTCGACCTTGTCACCCTCGGCCAGGCTGCGGAAACCGCTCGCCTGGATGGCCGAGTAGTGGACGAACACGTCCTGTCCGTCCTCTTGGGTGATGAACCCGTAGCCCTTCGCGTCGTTGAACCACTTCACCAGTCCGCTTGCCATGCTCCTACTCCTCCTTGCTTGGTTCCCGCCGATGCGGCGGTGCTTCCCCCACATCGGGGGACAAACGAAAACGCCGCACGAACCCTGGTTCGCGCGGCGTTGTCACTTCCTGACGGCCTGACCACTGAACCACGAATGCTTGCGGCATTGTACACTGGGCGACCTGGCGGTCAAGGGAAATCTTCCAGTTTCCCGAGGGGAATCCATCCCTACTCCCGCTGGCGGACATCGGCGCCCGGTCAATCCTCGTAACATGCTGCCATATATGACAAAATATAGTCATGATGGCCCGCATCGTGGGGCCGGGCCCTCAGGGTTTCCGACTTGCGCTGCCTCATCTGGGCTACCCTGGACCTCGGGGATTGCGAAGCTCGTGCCGATACGATCGGTGTCACGTGATCGACGACGCCGGACGACGGCGTGTCGCGTCGTCGTGTCGCTGGCCGTGCTGCCCTGGCTGCCCGGCCTGCCGGGAGCCGCGACCGGCCCTCGCGGGGCACGGGGGCATCGTGCAGCTGAACCGGGCCGCCGCGGGTCCGTACGCCCTCTCCGTCTGGACCCAGCCCTCGCCCCCCCGTCCTGGACCCTGGCAGGTGGACGTCGCGGTGATGCAGGAGAGCGGCGTGCCGGTCGCGGACGCCATGGTCCGCGTCCGCGCCGAGCCCCTCGAGGGCGCCGGCGCGCCGGTGGAGACCGACGCGCGCCGCGACGCCGACCCCCTCGGGGTGCGTTATCGCGCGAGCCTCGCGCTGGGGCGCGCCGGGCCGTGGCGGGTGACGGTGTCCATCGCCGGGCCCGCAGGCCCGGGCGCCGTCAGCTTCCCGGTCGACGTCGAGCCGGCGGGCCTCGGATGGTGGCCGGCCGCCCTGGGCATAGCAGGTCTCGCGGTCGCGGCGGCGGTCGCCGTCGCCTGGCGCCGGCGCCGGCTCACGGGCGTCGCGGTCTTGCCCTGCTCCTGATCGCGTCGCCGGCGTGGCCGCACGCCTCCCTCGTCCGGTCGAGTCCCGCGCGCCGCGCCACCCTCACGACGGCGCCGGACCGTGTCCAGCTCTGGTTCAACGAGGCGTCGAGCCGCGCTTCTCCAGCGTCTCGGTGCGGGACGCGGCCGGCGAGCAGGTCGACCTCGGGACGCGCGGGTCGAGCCGGAGGACCCGAAGCGCTTGACCGTCGGTCTCCGGCCGCTGCAGCCGGGGCACCTACCGGGTCCGCTTCCGGGTGCTCTCGGTCGACGGCCACGTCGTGGAGAGCGGAGTTCTCCGTTCACGCTGCGTCCGTAGCGCGCCACGGGACCCGCGAGGATGGGCACCCAGTTGTTGTACATTCGGGTCACATTCGCCTTGAACACCATGCGCCGGCGATCGTGGCGCCGGTGGAGCATCCCGGCGCTTCCGACGGCGGACGCGCAGCCCACAGCGGGACCGCGACGACGGACCCGGCCGGGCCCTCAGTCGAACGTCGTGAGCTGGGCGGCCGCCTGGCGGTCGTAGCCGAGGCTCGCCCGCAGGAGCTGGCGGGTGTAGGCTCCGCGGCTCCGCCGCGCGCAGCTGGCCGGCCGTCAGCTCCTCGACGACCCGCCCGGCGTTCATCACCAGCAGCCGCTCGCACAGGTGCGCCACGGCGAGGTTGTGGCTCACGAGGACGTAGGTCAGGTCGCGCTCGCGCCGGAGGCTCGGCGAGGAGGTTCAGGATCTCCGCCTGGACCGACACGTCGAGCGCGGAGGTGGGCTCGTCCAGCAGGAGGATGCGCGGCTCGAGGATCAGGGCGCGGGCGATCGACACGCGCTGGCGCTGGCCGCCGGAGAGCTGGTGCGGGAAGCGGAAGCGGAAGCCCGGGCCGAGCCCCACCTCGCCGAGCGCCCGGTCGATCCGCGGTCCGTGTCGCGCGTCGCCCAGCCCGTGGATGGCGATCGGCTCGCCAGGATCCGGTCGACCGTGTGGCGCGGGTGCAGCGACCCATACGGGTCCTGGAACACCATCTGGCAGACGCGCGCGAATGCCCGCTCGCGATGCGCCTCCGGGCCTGGCCGTCGACGGTGATTCGCACCGGCCGCGCGCGGGACCAGGCCCGCGATCGCCCGCAGCACCGTGGACTTGCCGGAGCCCGACTCGCCGACCAGGCCGAACGCCGCGCCCGGCACCCGGAAGACACGTCGCGACGGCGTGCACGGCGTCGCGGCCCTGGCCGAAGAGCACGGGAGCCCGTCGACCTCGAGGATGGGCGCCGACCGGGCGCGCTCACGCCGACGGCCCGTCCCGCCAGGCGGGGTCCCGGTCGAGGACGGCCAGTTCGGCGCCGGCTCGTCGATCCGCGGCAGCGAGCGCGAGGAGCCCCCGGGTGTAGGGGTGGCGCGCGGCCGCGAGCTCGCGGGCGCCGGGAGGTCTCGACGATCCGGCCCGCGTACATGATCAGCACGCGGTCGCAGAAGGACGCGACCAGGTTCAGGTCGTGGCTGATGAAGACGAGCCCCATGCCGCGCTCGGTCACGAGGTCGTCGAGGATCGCCAGCACCTGCGATCTGCACCGTGACGTCGAGCGCGGAGGTGGGCTCGTCGGCGATCAGGAGGTCGGGCCCGGCCGCCAGCATCATCGCGATCATGACGCGCTGGCCCATGCCGCCGGAGACCTCGTGCGGATACAGCGTCGTAGACGCGCCCGGGGTCGCGGATGCGGCACCGCCTCGAGCATCTCGAGCGCGCGCCGGCGCGACTCGTCCCAGGACGCGCCGAGTGCACCCGCCACGCCTCGGCGATCTGGCGGCCGACGGTCATCACCGGGTTCAGCGAGAACTTCGGGTCCTGCAGGATCATCGCGATCCGCCGGCCCCGGATCTCGCGCATCTCCGCCTCGGTCGCGGCATGAGCAGGTCGATGCCGTCGAAGACGAGGCGCCGCGCGGTCACCTCGCCGCGGTGGCGGCACCAGCCGCAGGATCGCGCGCCCGGTCATCGACTTCCCGGAGCCCGATTCGCCGACGATGCCCGAGCTTCTCGCGCCCGACCTCGAAGCTCACGCCGCGCACGGCGTGACCGTGGCCACGCGGCCCGGGAAGCGGACGCGCAGGTCCTCGACGGTGAGGATCGGCGCGCGCTCATCCGCCTTGGGTCGAGCACGTCGCGCAGCCCGTCGCCCGAGCAGGTTGAAGCCCAGGCTGACGATGAAGATCGCGAAGCCCGGGCAAGGTCGCCACCCACCACTGGTCGAGGAGGAAGCTGCCGGCCCGAGGCGATCATGGCGCCCCATTCCGGCGAGGGCGGCTGCGCGCCGAGGCCGAGGAAGCCGAGGCCCGCGGCGGTCAGGATGATCCCGGCCATGTCGTGGCGTGACGCGGACGATCACCGAGGAGATGCAGAGCGGGACCACGTGGCCCAGCACGATGCGCAGCGGCGCCGCGCCCTGGAGCCGGATGGCCGCGATGAAGTCGCGTCCGCGCATCGTCAGCGTCTCGGCGCGCGCGATGCGCGCGTACGGCGGCCAGGCGGTGAGCGCGATGGCGATCACGGCGTTCTCGATGCCCGGGCCGAGGGCCGCGACGAAGGCCAGCGCCAGGATGAGCCGGGGGAAGGCAAGGAAGACGTCGGTCATGCGCATCAGCACGGTGTCGACCCAGCCGCCGAGATAGCCGGCGACGGTGCCGATCAGCGAGCCCGACCGGCGCGACGATCACGACGACCAGCGCGACGATGTAGAGCGTGATGCGCGACGCCGTAGACGACGCGCGAGTAGATGTCGCGGCCGAGCTGGTCGGTGCCGAACCAGTGGGCGGCGCTCGGCGGCTGCAGGCGCTGCCGCAGATCCTGCGCGAAGGGTGAGTGGGTCGGTCAGGAGCGGCGCGAGCAGCGCCATCAGCACCAGGACGACGACGATGGCGAGCCCGAGCCACCGCCAGCGGGTTGCCGGCGGAAGCCCGAGCCAGCCGACGTAGGCCTGGCCGAGCCGCGCCTGGGCGCGGGAGGCCGGCGTCTCGGCGAGGAGCCAGCTCGCGCGAGCGTCGCGGCGCGGCCGGCCGGCGCTCATCGTGCGCCGCGGGTCCAGCAGGCGGTAGAGCAGGTCGGACAGCGAGGTTGAGGCCGATGAAGACGGACGCCGACGACGATCGTGCCGCCGAGCACGGCGTTCATGTCGGCGTTGAGCAGCGAGTTGGTGATGTAGGGGCCGAGGCCCGGCCAGGCGAAGACCGTCTCGGTCAGCACCGAGCCCTCGAGCAGGTTGGCGTAGGACAGCGCGATGACGGTGATGAGCGGCACCAGCGATGTTGCCGAACGCGTGGCGCCAGATGATGCGGCGCTCGGAGAGGCCCTTGATGCGGGCGGTGGTGATGTATTCCTGGCGGAGCTGGTCGAGCATGAAGCTGCGCGTCATGCGGCTGATATAGGCGAGCGAGAAGTAGCCCAGGATCGACGCCGGCAGGATCATGTGGCGCAGCGCGTTCCAGAAGACCTCCCACTCGCCCGCCGAGCACGGCAGTCGACCAGGATGACGCCGGTCCACGGCGGGAACGAGGTCGTCGAAGCCACGTCGAGCCGGCCCGGCCCGGCGACCCAGCCGAGCCGCGCGTAGAACAGCAGGAGCCCGATGAGGCCGAGCCAGAAGACCGGCACCGAGTAGCCGAGGAGGCCGACGACCCGGACGACCTGGTCCGCCAGCGCCCGCGCTCCACGGCGGCGACGACGCCCAGCGGCACGCCCAGCGCCACGCCGATCAGCGTCGCCACCGTGGCCAGCTCGAGCGTCGCCGGAAAGACCCGGCGGATGTCGGCGAGCACCGGGTTCGAGGTCAGCACCGACCGGCCGAAGTCGCCGTGCAGCACCTTCGTCAGGTAGACAGAACTGCTGCCAGAGCGGCAGGTGGAGGCCAAGCTCGTGCTTGACCCGCTCGTAGACCTCCGCCGGCGCGCGGTCGCCGACCGCGGCGAGGACCGGGTCGATCGGGACGACGCGGCCGATCAGGAAGGTGACGAGGAGCAGGCCGAGGAAGGTCAGGGCGACCGTCCCTAGGAGCCGCGCCACCGGCCAGAGGACGCGCACCGGAGTGAGGTCGGCCTCACTCCCGGCGGAGGCGTCGAAGCCGGCGGACCGGTCACCGCAGCGCGGCCGTCCGCGCCGTCAGCTACTTCTTGATGGCGTGGTACAGGTTGTTCTCGAAGCTCGGGCCGATGACGAGCCCGTCGACGCCCTTGTGGTGGGCGACGACCTCGCTCTCCTGGAACATGATGATGAACGGCGACGTCTTCTGGTGCTCCCGCTGAAGCTGCTGGTAGTCGCCTCGCGCTTCTTCGCGTCCTTCTCGCGGACGGCCGCCTGGGTCGATCTTCGTCATGTCGGGGATGTCCCAGCTGTTCCGCCAGGCGAGCGTCTTCGACTTCGCGTTATCCGTGTTGTCGACGTTCATCGCGAAGGTCTCGGCGTTCGTGTGCGGGTCCTGGTAGTCGGGGCCCCACTGGCCGATGTAGATGTCGTGGTTCCGCGCCCGGTACTTGGTCAGCGTCTGTTTCCCGTCGCCGGGCAGGAGCTCGAACTTGACGCCGGCCTTCGCCCAGCTCGCCTGGATGGCCTGGGCGATGTCCATGTAAGGCGAGGTGCTGCGGACGTCCATGGTCACGCTGAATCCGTTCGGCAGCCCGGCTTTGGCGAGTAACGCCTTGGCCCGCTCGAGGTCGAACTTGTAGGGCTTGTCGTCGATCGCGCCGAGGAAGCCGCTCGGCAGGAACACCTGGTGGACAGCGTAGCGGCCACGGACGATGTTCTCCTCGATCCCCGCGTAGTCGACCAGGTACTTCAGCGCCTCGCGCACCTCGGGCTTGGCCAGGTTCGGGTTCTTCTGGTTGAGTCCCAGGTAGAAGATCGAGCCCTTCGGGCCCTGCTTGGTCGCGAGGTTCGCGTTGCCCTTGATGGCGTCCAGCTGGTCCTTGGACAGGTTGCGCGCGTAGTCGACGTCGCCTTTCTCGAGGAGCAGACGCTGAGTCGCGGGCTCCGGGCACGTGGCGCACGACCACCCGGCGCGGGAGCGCCTTCGTTCCGTGGTAGCCGTCCCACCGCTCGAGAGTGTACGACTCGTTCGCCTTCCAGCTCACGAGCTTGAACG
Organism: uncultured Candidatus Rokubacteria bacterium; assembly: GCA_963812945.1. Taxonomy (GTDB): domain Bacteria; phylum Methylomirabilota; class Methylomirabilia; order Rokubacteriales; family DASRDR01; genus DASRDR01. The sequence continues at coordinate 371,221 of CAWEXD010000012.1, forward strand.
GGCCGCTGGCGGCGGAGTTCGTCTTGAGCCACTCGTTGCCGAAGTCGCCGCCCTTATCGTGGCCCTGGACGACTTTGCTGTCCACGATCGAGCCGACCGTGGCGGTCAGGCAGTAGTAGAAGAAGGTGGGCGCCACCGCGTCGCCGGTCTCGATCACCAGCGTCTGGTCGTCGGTCGCCCGGATCTTCTCCTTCACGTTCTCCTTGGTGAAGCCGAACTGGGTCAGGATGAACCCCGGCGACTTGTTGAGGATCACAGCGCGCTGGAGCGAGTAGGCCGCGTCGCCCGCGGTGACCGGGTTCCCGGAGTGGAACTTGATGCCCTTCCTCATCTTGAACGTGTAGGTCTTGCCGTCGGCGCCGATGGACCAGCTCTCGGCGAGCTCGCCCTTGAGCTTGCTGACGTCCTTGAGGTCGTACGCGATGAGCCGCTCGTAGACGTTGCCCACCGCCTCGCTGCCCGAGAACTCGAACGACTCCGCGGGATCGAGCGAGATGATGTCGTCGATGGCCTTGGCCATGACGACCGTGTCCTTGGGCGTCGCCGCCAGGGCGGGACTGGCGACCAGGACGGCTGCCGCGAGAAGCCAGGTGATTCTCCTCATGCGAAGCTCCTTTCCATGGGCCCGCCGCCGCAGGCGCGAGCCGTCGCTCCGCCGGGATCCGGGGTCGGGCGTTTGACGCATGATCGGGGCGGGACGCCGGCCTGTCAAGCGCGCGCCATCGCGGCGCTCGGCGAGGGGTCCATTCGGACCGCGCGCGGTGCTAGCATTCGGGTGCTCGCATCGTGTGCGCTGCACGGGGGGTCGGGGGGGGACCATGCGTCGAGGTATCCGTGCGATTCTGCGGTGGGGACTGGTCGCTGCAATGCTCGCCCTGACCGGAGTCGGGCCGGACCGATCGGCCGCCGACGCACCCGGCCGGCCGATCTCCATCGCGGACGACTTCCAGGGCGGCGTCGGGCCGATCTGGCGGCTCCAGCGGATCCGGCCGGACGCGATCGCCACCATCCGCGATCCGACCGGTCTGGACCGCGACGTCGTGGCCATCACGCTCCGGTCCGGCGACATGGCCGACAGCGGCGGCGTCTCGGAGCGCGCCGAGCTCTCGGAGGCCGACCACCTCCACCTTCCGACCGGCACCGACGTCTGGTACGGCTTCTCGTTCTACTTGCCGCCGGACTTCCCCGTCGTCGACCGCCGCCTCGTCCTGGGGCAATGGAAGCAGGGCTGCGGGGACTGCACGGCCGACCACAGCCCGGGCATCGCCAACCGCTACCGGAACGGGGTGTTCTCGATCACCATCCAGGACGCCGAGCGCCGGGTGGTGCTCTTCGAGGAGAAGGCCGACATTCGCGGCCGCTGGAACCATCTCGTGTACCACCTCAGACTCACGCCCCGCCCGGACGGCTTTCTCCGGGTGTGGCTCAACGGCCGGCAGGTCACGGACTACCGAGGCCGGATCGGTTACACGGATGACCTGGACCACGTGTACTTCAAGATCGGGCTCTATCGCGACAATCTCGCGGTCCCGATGACGATGCTCCTCGCGCGGTTCCGCCGCGGGGCCACTCGCGCCGAGGTCGACCCCGCCGACTCGCCGTGACCCCGCCGGGGTGACCGGCCCGCGGGAGCGCGCGCGTCGCGCTCTCAGTCGCGGCCAGGCTCGTCGCTTCACGCCAGGCCTGCGAGCCAGCGCGCGAGCCAGCTCCCGGCCCGGGGTCGCCCACGTCGCGCGCGGCGGTGTGGATCAGCACGAGCTTCGTCCTCGGGTCCACGAACACGGCCTGCCCCCGCAGGCCGCGCAGCACGAACTGCCGATCCGGACCGGGCACGATCCACGTCTGGTGTAGCCGTAGCCCGAAGAACGAGCTCAGTGTTCACCGGGCGCGAACTCCGGGCCGTCGCGCGGGGCTCGGAACGGCGCGTCCGACCGGCGCGTCGGGACTGCTCGTCCAGCGCGCACCGCAGCCCCGGATGATCGGCCGGCCCGTCGAGCGCGCCGTCGTTCGCGAGCAGCATGCCGAGCCGCGCGTAGTCGCGCACGTGGCGTGGCCGTGTGTCGCTGCGACGCATCGCCGCTCGTAGCCCCCCTCGCCACGGCCCAGGAGGCGTCGGCCTCGGCGCCCATGGGCTGCCAGATCTTCGCCGACAGGTACTCGGCCAGCGGCTTGCCGGTGGCCGCGCGCAGCACCAGGCCGAGGACCTGCGTCTCGGCCGACGAGTAGTAGAATCGCTCGCCGGGCGCGCGATCGCGCGTGCGGAAGGGCATCACGGTCGCGGCTCCGCCCTCGCTTTCTCCCAGCACCGACAGCCGCGCGAGCGTTGCGACGTCGTCGGCGCCGCTGTAGTTCTCGGTGAACCGGACGCCGGAGGACATGGTCAGCAGGTGGCGAATCGGCGTCTCGCCGTAGGGGGTGCCCGTGAGCTCCGCGACGTACTGCTCGGCACGATCGTCGAGCGACCGGATCCGGCCCTCGGACAGCGCCACCCCGACGAGCATGGCCACGATCGTCTTGGCCATCGAGTAGGAGTTCATGCGGTGCTCGGGCGTGCGGTCGTACTGGTACCGCTCGGCGAGTATGGTGTCGCCCTTCAGGAGCAAGAGCCCCGTGGTGCGGTTGCGCGCGAGGTAGTCGTCCAGCCCGCTGTTCTGTGACTCGTACGTGTAGCGGAACGCCGGCTCGGCCGCGGCACGCTTCAGGGGACGGGCCGCCGGAGCCCGGGCCACCTTGCGCGCCGGGAAGGCCTCGTCGAAGCGGCTCACGAGACCGACCAGGCACCGCAGCTCCGGCCGCAGGGAGGCCGGGCAGAGCGGATAGCCCTCGTTCTTGCCCAGCACCGCCTCGTCCGGCGCGGCGAACGACCCGGCGGCGAGGAGGACGATCGCGAGAAGGACGATGAGTCTCACGGCCGCCCCCATCGTCCGGCGCGATCCGACGGAGAGCGCCGTCGCAGCCACCCTACCCCTTGACCGAGCCCGCCGTCAGGCCCTGGACGAGGTAGCGCTGGAAGACGAGAACGAGGATGACCGCCGGCAGCGCGCCGAGGAACCCGGAGGCCGCGATGACCGAGTAATCGATGTTGATCTGGGCGTTCATGGCGGCGATCACCGGGGGCAGCGTCGTGGTGCCGGGCTTCGTGTTCAGCACGAGCGCCACCAGGAACTCGTTCCAGCAGAGCATGAACGTGAAGGCGCCCCCCGCCACGAGGCCGGGGCCGGAGATGGGCAGGACGACCCGGTAGTACGCCTGGAGGCGGTTGCAGCCGTCGACGAGGGCGCTCCGGTCCAGCTCCGCCGGGATCGTCTCGAAGTACGCCTTCATGATCCAGATCGTGAACGGGAGCGTGAAGGCGCAGTACGCGATGGTGAGCCCGGTCAGCGTGTTCTGGAGCCCGAGCGTCCGGAACATCAGGAAGAACGCCGGGATCAGCACGATCGTGGGGAGCATGCGGGTGAAGAGCAGGCTGTAGAGAGAGAAGCCCTTCAGCGGGAACCGGAAGCGCGCGTAGGCGTACCCCGCCGTCGTGCCGACCACGAGGTTCAGCACGGTCACCAGGGACGCTACGATCAGCGTGTTCAGCATGGACGGCAGGATCTTCGCCGCCTGCCCCTCGGCGTGGAAGCGCACCAGGCCGAAGATCATCCGGTAGTTGTCGAACGTGACCTCGGGCGGGATCAGCGAGAGCGGCCGGGCCAGGAGATGCTTCTGGTACGACACGCTCGTGATGAACAGCCAGACGAAGGGGCCGATCAGCCAGAGCGTGACGGCCCCGACCAGGCCGTAGACCAGGAGGCGCCGGCCGAGCCCCCGCTCGCCGACGATCGTGCCGCCCATCAGGTCTCGGCCTCGAACCGGCGCAGCACCAGCCAGTGGTACACGAAGGTCAGGAGCAGGCACAGCGCCGTCAGCGTGTAGAGGATCGCCGTGCCGGGCCCGAACTTGAAGAAGCTGAAGGCCGTCTGGAACCCGAGCCAGGAGATCGTCGTGGTGTCCTGCGCGGGGCCGCCCATGGTCAGGACGTAGATCAGGTCGAGCATGAGGAAGCCGTTCACCGTGCTCAGCACCAGGATCAGGAACAGGATGGGCCGGAGCGCGGGGAGGGTGACGTACCAGAGCCGCCGCCAGTAGCCCGCCCCGTCCACGGCGGCCGCCATGTAGTGCTCCTCGGGAATCGACTGCATCCCGGCCAGGAGGAGGAGCGTCGCGAACGGCGCCTGGTTCCACATGTAGACCGAGACCAGGACGTTGAGCGCCTGGAACCCGTCCTTGAAGAACGCGATGTACCCGTCGATCAGCCCGGCCCGGTGGAGGACGCCGTTGAGCATGCCGAACTCGAAGTCGAGGATCCCGATCCAGAGGAGCCCCACCACCACGCGGGAGAGCGACCAGGGAATGAGGAGGAAGCTCCGCATGAGCGGGCGCCCCGCGAAGCGCTCGTGGAGCACGAGCGCCATCCCGAGTCCGATCAGCGTGGCCTCGAGAACGAACGCGCCGACGAAGTAGAGCGTGCGCCAGAGCGAGCTCCAGTAGACCGGATCCGCGAAGGTCCGCGCGTAGTTCTGGAGGCCGACGAACCGGAAGAGCGGGAGCCTGACACCGAAGAGCTCGATGGCCGGACCCGTGGCCCGGAGGAGGTTGACCTCGGTGAAGCTCATCCAGAGGGAGTACAGAAGCGGGAACACGATGACCAGGACGATGCCGAGGACGGCGGGGACGATCAGGAGCCAGGCGAACGCCGCCTCGGAAAGAACGACCGGCCGGAAGGCGGCGCGCGTCCGCTTCCGGCCGGTCCGCTCGATGCTGAGGGTCCCGGGCGCCCCCGTGCCCTCGGCGCCCATCCCCCAGGCTCCGTCCTACGCGAGCGACTTCTGGAGCTTGGCCAGGTCCTTCAGACCCTGCGGCACCGTCAGGGTCCCGCGGATGATGTTCTGGACGATCGGGATCGCCTTCGTGTCGTACTCCCCGTACCACGGCTCCTTGTAGGCCGCGATGGCCTTGCCCTTCTGGTACTGCGCCTTCAGGAGCTTCAGATCGACCCAGTTGTCGTAGGACTTCACGATCTCGGGGTGGTCGTACATCTCGGGATACGGGTTGTCGAGGCCGGCGATCAGGCACCACTGCCGCTGGACGTACCAGTCGCCGTTCAGGTTGCCGCCGAGGAACCGCACGAGCTTCCAGGCATCCTCCAGGTTCTTCGACTTGGCGTTGATCGTGTACCCGTCCGTCCACATGTACGTCTGGCCGGTGCCCGGGTACATCGCCATCTTCGCCTTCTTGGGCGCGAGCTTCGAGTTCTCGGGCTCGCCGGCGCTCGACTTCAGGTAGTAGGAGTGGGTCGTCGTGTAGGCGTAGCGCCCGGTCCAGAAGAGGCGATGCGTGTCGGTCGACGAGGTCTTGGTCAGGACCTCCGGATTGACCAGCTCGGCCTTCCACGCTTTCTGCCAGCGCTCCATCGCGCGGGCGGCGCCCGGCTCCTGGTCGACGATCACCTGGTTCTTCGCGTCGAAGATGTTCGCGCCCTCGGAGAAGCAGTCGCTCATGAACTGCTGCATCGTGCCCGAGGGACTGTTGTTCCAGTTGGGTAGGTAGGGGGTCTCGCTGACCTTGTCGCGCTTGAGCTTCATGGAATGGTCCATAAGCTCGTCCCAGGTCTTCGCGGGTGCCTTGATCCCCGCCTGCTGCAGCATGGGCTCGTTGTAGATCAGGACGAACAGGCTCGTGAAGTACGGAAGCGACGAGAGCGAGCCGTCCTTGTTCTTGAGGCTCTCGAGGTTCGCCGGCGTCATCTTTTTCTTGAGCTCGTCGACACCCGGCAGGTCGTCGATCTTGCGAAGCAGACCGTTCTCGTGCCAGCGCTCGCGGAAGCCGTGCTGGCAGTACATCACGTCCACCACCTCGCCGGCGAAGGCGCGCGTCTCCATCGTCGGGTGATACTGGGCCCACGGGATGGCCTCGTACTTCACCTGGCCCCCGTGCTTCTTGTTGTAGAACTCGACGTAGTCCTTGACCGTATCGGGCTTGAAGACCCAGCCGCTCAGGTTGATGGGCTTGTCGGTCGCGCGGGCCGGCCGGGCTCCGGCCCCGGCGAGCGCCGTCGAGGCCCCCAGCATCCCTGCGCCCTTGAGGAAGGTCCGGCGGTCCAGTCGGCTCATGGCGATTCCTCCCCGCGTTCGGTCGAGCGTGGTCGGTTCTCGAGACGTGCCGATGCTTGGAATTCTGGGCGAGCGGCCCGAGACGTGTCAAGGCCACCGCCACGCTCGATGGGCTCGGCTATCTCTGGACGGCCTTCGGCCTGTGGTGGACGGCCTTCGGCCTGTGGCGACCGTGGGCTAACGGTGGACTCACGGCCGCGCCGGAGGAGGGGCCGCCCCGGGCGGATGGGATGCGCTACCGAGGTCCGCTACTCGGGCAACTCAGCGGCGGTGCGATCGAGCGGCGGCGGATCGCGCCGGGAGCAGGGGCGCCCGCGATCGCCCCTCGCGGGCCGCCGGCGACGTGCCGGCCGCGGGCCGCCTGGCTCGCGACAGCTCGGCCTGGAGGAAGCGGCGCACCGCCGGATCGGGCTCGAGCCCGATGGCGCGCCGGTAGGCCTCGGCGGCGGCCTGCGCGCGGCCGGTCCGGGCGAGGAGGGCAGCCCGCGCCGCCCAGTAGGGCTGGTACTCGGCCAGCCGCGCGTCGCCCTCGAGCGCGTCGAGTGCCGCAAGCCCTTCGGCGGCGCCGCGGAGGCCGCCCAGGTGCGCGGCGAGCGCGACCGCGCGGTTGATCGCGACCACCACCGAGCCGGTGAGCGCCACAAGCCCATCGTAGAGCTGGACGATGGCCGTCCAGTCGGTCCAGCCGGCGAGGCGCCGCGCCGCGTGTGCCGACTGCACCGCGGCCTCGAGCTGGAAGCGCCCGGGCGCGCCCATGCGGCTCGCCGAGAACAGGAGCGTCTCCGCCTCGTCGATGAGCGCGGCATCCCAGCGACCCGGGTCCTGCGCGTGCAGCGGCACGAACTCGCCCTTCGCGTCGCGCCGCGCGTCCCGGCGCGCCTCGGCGTGCAGCATCAGCGCGAGGAGCCCGAGCGCTTCGGGCTCCTCGGGCAGGAGCGACGCGACCAGACGCCCGAGCCAGATCCCCTCTTCCGCCAGGCCGCGGCTCCTCGCCTGCGTGCCCGCGGGATCGGACCAGCCCTCGGCGTAGATGGCATAGATCGCCTCCAGCACGGCGTGAAGCCGCTCGCCGAGCTCCTTCCGCTCCGGCACGCGAAACGCGATCCCGGCCTGCCGGATCCGGTTCTTCGCGCGGACCAGGCGCTGCGCCATGGCCGAGGGGGCGACGAGGAAGGCCGAGGCGATCGTGGCGGCGTCGAAGCCCAGCACTACCTGGAGGATGAGCGGCGCGCGCACGCCGGCGTCGACGGCCGGATCCGCGCAGGCGAACATGAGCCGCAGGCGCTCGTCGGGAATCCCGGTCTCGCCGGGACTCCCGCTCTCCCCGCCCGCGTCGTCCAGCTCGTCCGTGAGGAGCGCGAGCGTCGGCGTCGCCGCCTCGCCCACCCGCCGGCGCCGCGTGGCATCGATGAGCTTGCGCCTCGCCACGGTCAAGAGCCAGGCCTCGGGCGCGCGCGGAATCCCGCTCCGCGGCCAGTCGGCGAGCGCCGCCGCGAACGCCTCCGACAGCGCGTCCTCCGCCCCCGCGACGTCGCGCGTGCGCGCGGCGAGATACGCGACGAGCTTGCCGTAGCTCTGGCGGACCAGCGCCTCCGCGGTCCTCTCGGCTACCCCCACACGGGGCGCACCTCGATGGCGCCGTGCTGCACGGCCGGGCTGCGCGCGGCCCACGACAGCGCGGCGTCGAGATCCGGCACGTCGATGAGGAAGTAGCCCCCCAGCTGCTCCTTGGTCTCGGCGAACGGCCCGTTCACGACGCTCTGCTTGCCGCCGGGCGCGCGCACCGTGGTCGCCTCCGCGGTGGGCCGCAGGCCGTGGTTGCCGAGCAGGACGCCCGCCTTCGTCATCGCCTCGGTGTAGGCCATGTAGGCGGCGTGCATCCGGCCCGCCTCCTCTCTGGGCAGGCTCCGCATGGCGGTCTCGTCGACGTAGTTCAGCAGCAGGAATTTCATGTCCTCGCTCCTCGTCGGTCGTCGCGGCCCACGTCCGCCGCCACGACAATGACGCCCGGCAAGGCCGGATCTCGACAGCCCGGCCGCGGCGGTCCGAGGCGCCTCCGGTCCGCTCGGGCGCGGAGCGCCGCGCCCCTCCTTGCGAGTCATCGTTCATCGACCTCCGTGAGCGCCAGTCGGGTAGCGGATCAGCGACCGAGCCGTCGGCCGGAGCCGTAGCGTCGACACCTCGGCAGCCAGAGGCGCCCGCGATCCGCGGCCGAGGACGGCCTTCCACGGATCGCCACCGGGCCAGTCCGTCCGCATCGCGGCCAAGTGCTCGGCATCACGATAGGCAGACAGGACCAGGAGGAGTGTCGGGTCCTGGGTGACCGGCAGGCGCGGATAGTCGTTCGGCGCCCGCTCCGCCACGAAGTGGCCCAGCACGTGGTGGCCCTGCTCGAGGAGGGCGGGCCGCGCGCGATGCTCGAAGAGCTCGACCAGGCGGTCGAGCGCCCCCGGCTCCGCCCGGTGGAAGTCGACCGCGACCAGCCCCGTGCGCGGCGGGACGGCGCCGAGCGGCTCGGGCGCCCGGTCCTCGAGCGACAGCCCCCCGGCCAGCGTGACGCTGGGTCCGAGCGGCCTGAGCAGGTGCACGTCGTCGGAGTCGAGGATCATCGCGTTGACCGCGGCCCGGCGTGCCTGCCAGAAGGGCCCGCCGTAGAAGTCAGTCAGTCCGCGGAGGCGCGCGGCCATGTCCTCGAAGCCGCGGATCCAGACGAAGCGGTTCGGGTCATCGACGGCCTCGAACTGTCCGAGGACGTGCATCCCCGTCTCCCGCTGGGAGAAGAGGAAGTGCTCCTCGAAGTAGCGGGTGAAATCGCCCGTCATGCCGTCCCGGATGAGGTAGTTGCGGAGCTCGATCACGCGCATCGTCCGCTGTCCTCCGGCGCCGGGTCAGGCGATCCGCTCGGTCCGGGCGACGTCGAGCGGGTGGTCGATCAGCGGCTGCACGCGCTCGAGGAAGCGCACCGTGTGCGGCAGCTCGGCGTGACGCTCGAACGCCGCCTCGTCCTTCCAGCGCGAATGGATGTAGAAGAGCTGCGGGTCACGGATCGACCGGAAGTGGTGAATGCCCAGACAGCCCGGCTCCTCCCGCGTGGGCGCGAGGCCATCACCCATCACGTCCGCGACCGCGGCCTCGTGGCCCGGGCGGGCGTGAAAGCGCGCGAAGACGTAGAGCTCCATGTCTTTCTATGACCCCGTCACGCCTGCCGCGTGAAATCCATGATCCAGTTCGTCTCCCATGTGCGCCCGCCATCCGGCGAGAACGCCTGCTCCCAGTGGCACGAGGCCGGCGTGATGTCCGACCAGAGGTACCGGACGAGCACGCCCTGGCCCTCGTGGAGCTCGTGGCTGAAGAACTCTCCCCGCCCGTCGCGGAAGGCCCCGACCATGGGCTGGTCCAGGATCCCCTTCGCGCCGTTGGCCCAGTAGAGCCGCCACTGGCGAGACGCCGGCTCGTAGAGCCTGAGCGTCGTGCCCCGGAGCGGCCCCGACGGGGTGTCGGCCTCGAGCTCGTCGACGTTGGCCCGTCCGTCCCAGAGGGGGCGCGCCGCCACCGTGCCCTCGAACTCCTCCCACGCGTCGCACCCCTTGAGCCGCTGCTCGAGCCGCCGATGGCGGACGGCCCAGCGGCCCATGAAGAAGTCGAAGTCTCGCTCGCCATCTCGCCTCGGCGCGGGGACGTGCTCGCGGGTCGCCACGGGCGCACTCACGCCGCTCTCGCGCGCCGCGCCGGCCACGGCCTCGGCGCCGGCGCCGGCGGGGCCGGCTCCTGCGGGGACAGGACGATCTCGTAGCGTTCGGGCCCGATGCGCCCGAGCGTCCGGTGCAGCACCGTCAGGATGCGCGCGACGACGAGGGGCCGCCCGAGCGGCACGGCGACCTTCACGCGCCACGTTCCCAGGCGCCGCTCGACGACCGGCGCGACGATGACCCCGACCTCGTCCGCGAGCGCATCGGTGAGCCGCGCCTGGCGCGCGGTCGCCGCCAGCGCGCGGCGGTCGCGCCAGCCGGCCAGCGCGAGCAGCCCGCCCACGAGCAGGAGCGGGGAAAGCCAGAAGAGGAGTCCCGTGAGGACGACGAGCAGCTGGGTGATCATGTCCGCCTCCGTATCCGGCGCCGCCTCGGCGGCGCCCGTGGTCCGTCTCGCACCCTCATTGTTCCAGCGAGGCTCACCGGCGTGGAGAGCCAGTTCGTGGAAATGCGATAAGACCACTTGGCGCGCGGCAGGCCGGCGAGGGCCGCCCTCCCCGGGGCGCGCCGCTGGTATCATCTGGTCAGCCAATCCCGGCACCCTTCATACAGCCACCTGAGGGCCGCGAATGGGCACCTGGCCGGCCACGAACCTCCTGATCCGCCTGGATCCCCGCGCCCGCGGCGCGCTCCAGCAGCAGATCTACGCCGGCATTCGACGGGCGATCCTGGACGGGGTGGTCGCACCGGGGACGCGCCTCCCCTCCTCGCGCGCGGTGGCCGGGGATCTCGGCGTGTCCCGCACGACCGCCGTGCTGGCGCTGGAGCAGCTCCTGGCCGAGGGGTACCTCGCCACGCGCCGGGGCTCGGGCACCTTCGTGGCGCAGGACCTCCCGGACGACCTCCCGCAAGGGCGCGCGGCGCGGCCGGCCCGAAGCCCCCGCCATCCGCCGCTGTCGCGCCGGGGCGCGGCCCTGGCCGCGACGCCGACGGGCGGCCAGCGGCTCGCGGGTCCGCCCCGGCCGTTTCGCATCGGGACGCCCGGGGTGGACCTCTTCCCCGTCCGGCTGTGGGCGCAGCTCGTCACGCGCCGCGTCCGCGCCATCACCGCGGCCCAGCTCGACTACGGCGAGTCGGGCGGCATTCGCGTCCTGCGCGAGGCCATCGCCGCTCACATCCGGATCGCCCGCGGCACCGAGTGCGACGCGGACCAGGTCGTGGTCGTGGCGGGCGCGCAGCAGGGCCTGGACCTCGCGTGCCGCCTCCTGCTCGACCCGGGGGACCGGGCGTGGATGGAGGATCCCGGCTACCCGGGCGCCCGCAGCGCGCTCGTCGGCGCCGGGGCCCGCATCCTCCCGGTGCGCGTCGACGCCGAGGGCCTGGACGTCGAGGCGGGGGTGCGGGGCGCCGGCGACGCGCGCCTGGTCTACGTGACGCCGTCGCACCAGTACCCGCTCGGAGTCCCGATGAGCCTGCCGCGGCGGCTCGCCCTCTTGAAGTGGGCGAGCCGCTCGCGGGCGTGGGTCGTCGAGGACGACTACGACAGCGAGTTCCGGTACGGGGCCCGGCCCATCCCGTGCCTCCACGGCCTCGACGTCGACGGCCGGGTGATCTACGTCGGCAGCTTCAGCAAGACGCTCTTCCCCGCCCTGCGCCTGGGCTTCGTGATCGTGCCGGCCGATCTCCAGGACCGGCTGGTCGCCGCGCGCGCCGCAGCCGACCAGCATCCGCCCGTGCTCGATCAGACCGTCCTGGCCGACTTCATCGCCGAGGGCCACTTCGCGCGCCACATCCGCCGGATGCGGGAGAGGTACCGCGAGCGCCTGGAGGCGGTGACCGCGGCGGCGAAGCGCTTCTGCCAGGGCAGGCTCCGGCTGCGCCCGGTCCAGACCGGCCTTCACGTGGTGGCCGACCTCGACGGCGCCGACGCCGTCGCCGTGTCCCGCGAGGCGGCGGCTCGCGGCGTGGAGGTCGCGCCGCTCTCCGCCTACTACGCCCGGCGCGCACGCGCGGCCAACGCGCTCGTCCTCGGGTTCGCCGTGGCGCGCCCCGAAGCGGCGAGCCGCGCGATGGAGCGGGTGGCGGCCGCGATCGAGGCGGCGCGGCGGACCTGATCGGCAAGAGCGTGCGCCCGCGTCTCGGCCCCTCGGCCGTGATGTCGCGAAACGCGGAACGGGCGTGGCTCCCGAACTTCTTGACCGGGGGTCAGCGAGGACGTAGCGTGCTCGGCCAAGCGCTCCCGCGAGCCCGACGGACACTGGGGAAATCGTGAACAGCCGGCGGATGGCGTCTAGCCAGCCGTCCTGCCCGGGTTTCCGGGCCGGGATCGCTCTGCTGCTGGCGGCGGGGACGGCGGCGGCGCACACGGCCCCGGCCCCCTACGACGAGCTTCTCGCCAAGGCCGCGCGCCAGGGCTCTCTCCGGGTGATCGTGGAGGTGCGGCCCGACGGACCGGCTCCCCCTACGCGCGAGGCGATCGCCCAGGCCCAGGCCGTGTCGGCGGACGCGCTGCGGCGCCTCGCCGGCTCCTTGTTCGTCGCCAGCATCCGCGAGGACATGGTGCTGCGCCCGCAAGGGACTCCAGCCTCGCCATGAGGATCCGCGGCTCGCAGTCGGCGCGGGCCTGACCGCCTGCGGAGCCTCGAAAAGACCGGTCCGCCTTGACTCGCGCTCCGCGAGCGGGCGAAGATGACCGCCGGGATCCGCGAATGCCTGCCGATCCGGAGCATCCATGCCTGTCGCGCTGAACCGCGCTCGGTGACCGTCCCGCCCGCGCCGCGGCTCAGCGTCGTGATGCCGGTGTACAACGCCGGCCCCTACCTCGACGCGAGCATCGAGAGCGTGCTCGCCCAGACCTTCACCGACTTCGAGCTGGTCGTCCTGGACGACGCATCGACTGACGGGTCCGCCGGCCAGCTCCGGGACTGGGCCAAGCGCGATCCGCGGATCCGGCTCGTCGAGAGCCCGACCCGGCTCGGCATGGCGCGGAGCTCCGACCGCGTCGTCCGGGAATCGCGGGCCCCGGTGTGCGCCCGGATGGACGCGGACGACGTCTCGTGCCCCGCGCGGCTCGCGACCGAGTGGGACGTCCTGGAAGCCAATCCGGACGCGATCCTGGTGGGCACGCTCTGGGAAGGGATCGACGCGAGCGGACGGCTCGTGCGGCCCCGGGACCGCTGGCGGCTGACGCGGCGGTCGTCCTTCTCCCCCTTCCCCCACGGCTCGATCATGTTCCGCCGGGAGGCCTTCGAGGCCGTCGGCGGCTATCGCGCGGGCTGCGACTACTGGGAGGACCTCGACCTGTACTTCCGGATGGCGACGCGCGGGCGGATCCTGGTCGTCCCCGCGCCGCTCTATCGTTATCGGTTCCACGACGCGTCCACGCTCGGCGGCGCCATCCGGCCGGGCGAGGCGCGCGCCGCCGAGCTGATGATCCGGTGCCTCGCCGTCCGCCGGGCGGGCGGCGACTACACGCCGCTCCTGACGCGGGCCGCCGAGGCCGGCGGGCGACTGGCGCTGAGTCCCGCGACGCTCTACCTCCTGGCGGCGCGTCGGCTCTGGGCCGGCCAGGCTCCGGGCATCGTGCGCCACCTCGGCGCCGTGCGTCCAGCCTGGCCGAGTTCCCTCTGGCTGGGCCTGCTCGTCCTGGCGACCGCCGGCGAGCTCGCGCCTCGGCCGGTGCGCGCGGCGCTGGCCGCGTTCATCCGGCTGCGCGACGCGCGCGCGAGCGCCCGCGTCCCGGACGAAAGGCCTGTCGAGTGGCGATTCGAGTAGTCGTCCTCGGGCTCGGGCGACGGGGCCGCGAGTGGATCCGCGTGCTCCGCGCCGCGCCGGGGTTCGAGCTGGCCGGCGCCGTCGAGTCCGATTCCGAGGTCCGGCGCGCCGCGGTGGCCACCCTCGGGCTGCCCGACGGGCTCTGCCATGCCGAGCTCGACGCCGCGGTCGAGGCCGGGCGCCCGCAGGCCGCGATCGTGGCGACCTCCATCGACCGCCACGTCGAGCCCTGCCGGGCCGCGCTCGCGCGAGGCCTGGCCGTCCTGGTCGAGAAGCCGTTCACGCTCGCCCTCGCCGATGCCCGCCGGCTGGTCGCCGAGGCCCAGGCGCGCGGCCTGCCGCTGATGGTCGGCCAGAACTACCGGTACATGCGGATGCCCCGAACGCTCCGGCGGCTGTTCGGCAGCGGGGAGCTCGGCCGGATCGGCCTGATCGCCGCCGGCACCTATCGGGCCCAGAAGGAGGTCGCGCGGGCGCTCGCGACGCTGCCGGACAGCGTGCTGTGGGAGATCGCCGTCCACCACCTCGACGTCCTGCGCTACGCGATGGGCCAGCCGGCCGTCGGCGTCCTCGCCCAGCGCTTCGCCCTGCCCTGGAGCGCGGCGCCGCCGGGCGCCGGCATCCAGCTCCTGCTCGAGTTCGACGGCGGCGCCCGGGCCTCGTACGGGGCGAGCTACGACTCGCGCGGGCACGAGTTCTTCGAGCGCGGCCAAGAATTCTACCTCCGCGCCGCGACCGACCGGGGGACGCTCCACGTCTTCCACCGCTGGGTGGTCTGGTGCGAGAAGGGGCGGTATCCCCGTCTCGTTCGCCGCGGCCCGCGGCCCGAGGTCGAGGAGATGACGCTGCTCCGGCAGCTCGCCCGGGCGATCACGGACGGAGTGGAGCCCGAGTGCAGCGGGCGGGACAATCTGCAGACCGTGGCGCTCCTCGAGGCCTGCGCCCGCTCCGCGACGGCCGGTCGACGGATCAATCCCCAGGATCTCCTCGATGAGCCGCTCTGACGGCCCGGGGCTGGTCGCGATCGGCATCGACGCGGCCGAGCCGACGCTCGTGCGGAGCCTCGTCGAGCGCGGCGACCTGCCGGTCCTCCACGGCCTTCTGGCGGAGGGCGTCTGGGGCCGGGTCGTCTCCCCGGCGCCGATCGGCAGCGCCGCCATCTGGCCGACCTTCCAGACCGGGCACGGCCCGGCCCGGCACGGGCTCTACGGCGAGTGGGCGTGGCAGCCCGACGCCATGCGCCTCAAGCGTCCGTCGTACGAGCACCTCGAGCCCTTCTGGCGGCTCGACGCCAGCCGTGGCCGGCGCGTCACCGTCGTCGACGTTCCATTCGCCGCCCGCCTCGGCATTCCGGGGTGCGTCGAGGTGTTCGACTGGGGCTCGCACGACCTTCCCGGCGGGCGCCTCCACGTCGCCCCGCGCGATCTCGAGCCGCTGGTCGCCGAGGCGGGGGGCGTGCATCCCTTCGTCGCCGGGCACGTCACCGCGACGGGACCCCAGGACCGGACGGGTCTGGACAGCGTGGTCGCCGGCTGCCTGGCGGGAGTGGAGCAGCGAGGCCGCCTGGCCGGCCGGCTCCTCGCCGAGACGGCGCCCGACCTCCTGCTCGTGGTGTTCCCGGAGCTCCACCGGGCCGGCCATGTCCTGTGGCACGCGGTCGACTCGCCCCCCGGCCCGGCAGGCGGAGACGGCGCCGCAGCCGCGCGGGGCCTGCCGGACCTGCTGGCCGCGATCGACCGCGAGATCGGTCGCCTCCGCGACCTCGCGGGGCCGGAGGCGGCGATGGTCGTGTTCTCGCTCCACGGGATGCGGCCGGCGCGCGGGATCCCGACGATCCTCGCTCCGCTCCTGGAGGCCCACGGCTTCGCGGTCCGGCGGCGGTGGCGCGATCAATCGCTGGCCGAGCGCGCGGCCGGCGCGCTCACCCTGGTCAAGCGGGCCGTGCCTGCCCCGGTCAAGCGCCTCTACCACCGCTCGATGCCCCCCGCGATGACCGGCATGCTGACGCAGCCGTCCATGCCGGTGCCGGCCTACGACTGGGGCCGGACGACCGCGTTCGCCCTGCCGACCGACCAGCATGGCTGGGTCCGGGTGAACCTTCGGGGGCGCGAGGCGCAGGGGAGCGTCGCGCCCGCCGGGTACGACGACCTCTGCCGGCGCCTCGAGGCGATGCTCCGCGGCGCGCGGCTCGCGGACGGGCGGCCGCTCGTGCGCGCCGTGGTCCGGACGGCGGACGACGGCGCGACGGCGGCAGCCTCGCTCCTGCCGGATCTGGTCGTCCACTGGGACGACGCGACCTTCGTGTCGCCCGTCCGCGTGGCGGCCCCGCGCGTCGCGGCCCCGAACATCGGGCTCCAGTTCACGGGACAGCACGCCCCGCAGGGCTTCTACCTGCTGCGGCCCCGGCGCGGCCGGCCGACGCCCGACGGGGCGACCGTGCCGGCGGAGCGGCTCCAGCACCTCTTCCGCGACGCCGCCGGCTGGCTCGACTGAGCGGGGGCCTGCGCGCGGCCCTCAGCCCCGTCCCGTCCCGCCCTCCGCCCTGAGGTCGAGGACCCGCTTGGCCTTGCCCGCGCTCCGCTCGATCGTCTTCGGCGCGACGAGGCTCACGTCCGCCGACACGCCGAGGGAATCGAGGAGCCGCCGCCGGACGCGCGCGGTGACGGCGCCGACGGCGGCGTCGCCGCCCGCCATCACCGCCGACTGCCCTTCCACGCGCACCTCGAGCGTGTCGAGGGTGTGTTCGCGCCGCACCACGAGGAGGTAGTGCGGCGCGAGCTCCGGGATCTGGAGCAGCGCGTGCTCGACCTGGGAGGGGTACACGTTGACCCCGCGGATGATGAGCATGTCGTCGGAGCGCCCCACGATGCGGCCGAGCCGCACCAGCGTGCGCCCGCACCGGCACGGAGCCGGATCGACGGTGGTGAGGTCGCGGGTGCGGTAGCGGATGAGCGGCATCCCCTGCTTGGAGAGCGTCGTGAACACGAGCTCGCCGGTCGTCCCGGCCGGCACCGGTTCGAGCGTGTCCGGATCGACCACCTCGGGCAGGAAGTGGTCCTCGGCGACGTGCATGCCCCGGCGCTCGGGGCACTCGACGGCGACACCGGGGCCGGTCACCTCCGACAGCCCGTAGATGTTGAGCGCCATGAGGCGGAGATGGGTCTGGATCGCGTCGCGCATCGCCTCCGTCCACGGCTCCGCGCCGAAGAAGCCGACCCGGAGCCGGAGATCCGCCGGGCGAATGCCGGCCTCCTCGATCGCCTCCGCCAGGTGCAACGCGTACGACGGCGTGCAGCAGAGGACCGTGGTCCCGAGGTCCTGGAGGGAAACGAGCTGGCGCTCGGTGAAGCCGCCGGACATCGGGATGACCGCGGCGCCCACGGACTCCGCGCCGTAGTGAAAGCCGAGGCCTCCCGTGAACAGGCCGTACCCGTAGGCGTTCTGCACGACGTCCCCCGGCCGGACGCCGCCGGCCCGGAGCGTCCGGCCCATCACCTCGGTCCAGACGTCCAGGTCGCCGCGCGTGTACGCGACGACGGTCGGCTTGCCCGTGGTCCCGGAGGAGGCGTGGATGCGCACCACCTGGTCCATCGGGACGGCGAGGAGTCCGAAGGGGTACGTATCGCGAAAGTCGGCCTTGGTGGTGAACGGCAGCCGCCGGAGGTCGCCGAGCGTCCGGATACTGTCCGCCGTGACGCCCGCGGCCGCCAGCCGGTCCCGGTGGAGCGGCACGCGCGCGGCTCGCGCCACCAGGGCGCGCAATCGCTCGAGCTGGAGGTGCTCGAGGTCGGCGCGCGGCAGCGTCTCGACGGCCATCGTCAGGTCACTCATGGCCAGCCTCCTCCCGAGGCGCTGGTCGACGCGCGAGCCGGAGCCCGATGGGCGTCGGACGTGGGGCCGGCCCCGCGCGCGTCATTCTGCCACGGTCGTCAGGGCGCCAGCAGGCGCAGCTCCGCCACCGACCAGGAATGAAATCCGTCCTGGCCGGTCTGGACGACGCGCAGCGCGCGCACTCGGCGCGCAGGAAAGGTTGCGACGACCCGCTCGACGCCCGCCCGCAGGACGTGGGTGCCCGTCCACACGAGCGGGCCCACCCAGTGGACAGCCGCCCCCACGTCCTCCCAGCCCGCGTCCCGCACGACCTGGACCAGAAGGCGGCGCGGATACTCGAACGCCGCGCCACCGAGATGCAGCTCGACCCCGTTCAGCTCGGCCGGCGCGTCGAGATCGACCTGGAGCCACTGGCCGGGGGCTTGCGGCACCCGGGACGACCATCGGGTCTCGAGACGCCCGTCCGTGGCGGCGCGCGGATCGTCGCCGGCAGGCGCCGCGGTCACGCGCGCCGGCGTGGCGCCCGCGGTGCGACGGGGCGGCGCGGGCGGCTCGAGCGGGCCGAGGAGCCGGTACCCGCCGGCCTCGGCGGCAGAGTAGGCCACGCCGGCCGTCCGGAGCGCGGCCTCGATCGACGGCCCCGACGGCGTCCCCACGGGGTAGACGACGGCCGCGTCCGGCGCCGGCGCGAGGAACGGGAGCCGCTCGAGCGGCGGCGCCAGACCGTAGCGGTCCACGCGGACGTTGTCCGGCGGGGCCAGGAGCCGTCCGCCCGCGGGCTCGACGAGCCGCGGCCCCTCCCCGTGGTCCGCGTAGACGCGCCGGGCGCCCATCGCGAGGAGCGCGGCCGCCGCCGCGCGCGCGTCGACGCCAGGCTCGGGGCCCGGGTCCCCGGCCTCGTGGACGAACAGCTCGCGCACGGTCCACGGGTAGCGCTCGTCCCGTCCGATGTGCATCAGCCGCACGTGGCGCGCCGGCCGCGGCGGGAAGCGCGCCTCCACCCGGCCCCAGCGCACGCGTCCCATGGGATGCCCGGCTGCCCAGTAGAGCGGTCCATAGTAGGCCGGCACCTCCCGGGCGACGGTCCACGCCGTGCCGTCGACGGAGGTGTCCAGGCGGAACCCGAGAGGCACCTCCTGGTAGGTGCCCGGCAGCCACGCGACCATGCCGACCGGATGGACCCGTCCAAGATCGACCTGGAGCCAGGCATCCGGCGGTCGCCGCGGAGCCCGCCACCGCGTCCCGGCGTCCCGGTCGATCGCGTGGCCCGCCAGCTCGGTCCGGACCGAGGCGATGGCGGTCCACGCAACCGGCGGGATCTCGCGGAGCCCGACTGGCTCGACGCGGAATCCCGTCAGGAGCGGTCCAAGGGGCGTGTCCTCCCGCTCGAACCGGATCCCCGCGGCGTCGAGGCTCTCCGTGAACCCCGCCGGAATCCGCACGGGCGCGAGGTACGCGACCGGCGCCGCCGCATCCACCTGCCCGGCCCGGAGGGCGTCATCGGCCAGGTAGAAGTGGGACACCGTGACGCGCCCGCCGCTCACGAAGCTGATCACGTCCGGATCGTGCGTGTACGCGGCCGCGAAGCCACGCCGGGCCAGCGCATCCGCGACGGCCGCCGGGCGAGCCAGGGTGGCGCGCGACGCCCGCCAGGCGTCGGTCGACCGGAGCGCGGGGAACGCCGTCGCCACGCCCACGCCGTGCGCCAGGACGATCCCCGCGCACAGGACGGCGGCCCACGCCGGCCGCCGGCGCGCCACGCGCGCGAGCGCGCCGCCGAGGAGCACCGGCAGGACGGCCAGGACCGGCAGGAGGTAGCGCGGGTCCTCGGTGGCCAGCGTCAGCCCCCGCTCGGTCACGAGCACGGTGACGAGAGCGATCGCGCCGACCAGCCCCAGGAGGAGCCGGCCGACGCCGCCGGCCCGCCGATCGCCGAGGGCCAGGACGAGCGCGACGGCCACGCCCAGGAGGGCCAGCAGCACGAGCGGCCGCGCCCGGAGCGTGGCGAGCGGGACCCCCGCGACCAGCGGGAGCGCGGTCGTCGCGAGATTGCGGGCGTGCTCGGCGATCCCGCGCCAGGAGACCAGCGGGACCGACGTCGCGGGCAGCCGATGGTAGACGGCGGTGAACAGCCAGACTGGTAGGCTCCCGAGAAGAAACGCGAGAGGGAGCAGGATCGCGCGCCAGCGGAGCCGAGGGAGTCTCGGCAGAAGCACGAGCCCGCACGCAAGGAGCACGGGGGCCAGCAGGAGGTTCGTCCAAAGGCTCACGCCTCCGACCAGCGCCAAGACGAGAAGCGCTTGTGTCCGCCGCGCCGGCGGCCGCCGGGTATCGACGGCCGCGAGGGTGAGGAGCAGGCACAGCGGGACGAGGACGAGCACGATACCGTAGTGCAACCGGGCGTCTCCCGCCCATTTCAGCAGATACGGTGACGGCACGAGCGTCAGCACCGCCGTCCACCAACCTGCGCGGAAGACGCGCCGTGCCAGGAGGGCGGTCATCACGACATGCCCCAGCGACATGAGGACGGCGGCGAGCCGCAGCGCGCCCACCGACTCCCCGAGGAGGGCGAACGGGACCGCGTGGAAATACCCGTCGACCGCCCCCATGAAGGGCTGCCCATAGAAGAAGAACGGGAACTGGCCGTGGAGGACGTCTCGGCCCATGAGGCCCATCGTGGCCTCGTCGAACCAGATGCGCGCCGTGGCGGCCACGCCAGCGCGACTCGCGATGCCCGCCATCGCCAGGACCGCGAGCCCGAGGATGGCGCCGCCCACTCCGCGCCGGGACATCACGGCGGCTTCCCGAGCGGCGGAGGCGACCAAAGGGCCGCGGCAACCGCGGCCCCTCTCGTCACGGCCCGACTCAGGCCGTCTGGAAGGCCGATCTCTCCACCTCGAGCCGGGCCAAACGCGCGACGTCGGCTGACAGGTCTCCGCGTCCCAGCCCACGGCCGGGCAATGGGCTTGCTATCGACGTTCACAAGACCCTACCCGGTTCCCCGGTTTCCGGTCAACCAACGCCTTCGGGAGATGCCTCACCCTTGACAGCGCTGAGACCCGTCGCCAATGTGGTGGCCCGGACCATTTTGCGCACCGAACCGGACCTGGACACCGGCGAGCCGAGCCCGGCACCCGCCGTCGGCAGACGAGGGGCCGACGGCGGCACGCCGCCGGCTGTCTGGCTCCTTCTCGCCATCGGCGCAGGCGTGCGTGCGCTCCGATTCGGCGCGCGGTTCCCGACTCCCTATCATTGGGACGAGGCCGCGACGGGGGTCTCGGCCCTGCATGTCCTGGCGGGCACCTACCCAGTCAACTTCCTCGGGAACGAGTATCAGGGGGCTCCGGCCGCGTATCCGCTCGCGGCCTGGTTCGCGCTCGTCGGTTCCTCCACGTGGGCGCTCGACGCCTTCGCGTGGGCGACAGGGCTCCTCGTCCTTTGGACCGGTTGGCTCGTGGCGCGGCGCTTCGTCCCGCGAGACGCCGCGCTGGCGGCCCTCGTCATCCTGGCGATGCCGCCCGTGCCGCTCGCGGCCCGCAGCCTGAGCGCCGCGCTCGACTACCCCGTGCTGCTCGCGCTCGGCAACGTGTTCCTCCTGGGAACCCACTCCGTGCTCTACCGGGCGGTCTCACGGCCCCGGGCGCTCCTTGCGCTCGGGATCGTCGCCGGGCTCGGGTGGTGGACGAGCCCGCTGTTCGTCGTGTACCTGGCCCCCTTCGTCTGGTTGGCGCTCCGCCAGGGACTCCTCTGGCGTGCTCCGGCCGCGTGGCTCGCCGGGGGCGCGCTCCTCGGCAGCCTCCCCTGCTGGGCGTACGAGGCCGTGTACTTCCCATCCACGCGCTACATCGTCCACCAGGGTGGCGCGCTCCCCCCGCAGCCCCTCACCGCGCGCACGCTGTCGATCCTGGGCGAGCACCTTCCAGCGCTGCTGGTGCCGGAACAGGCGGAGCCCGGACCTCGGATCGCCGCGCTGGTGGCATCCGCGGCCATCACCCTCCTCGGCGCGGGCATCGCGCTCCGGCGAGACCGCCCCGAGCTCAGATGGGCCCTGGGGCTTGGTGGTGCGCAAGGAACCGGGGGCGCCCTCCTGTGGGGCGTCGCGGCGGTCAACCTCGCCATTGTCCTGGCGAGCCCGCAGGGCGCCATCGGACACCGCTACCTCCTGCCTCTGTACAGCGTCCTTCCCTGCTGGGCGGGCATGGCCCTGGCGTCGGCCTGGCGGCGCCGCCGGGCGCTCGGCATCGTCGCGGCCGCCGTGCTTCTCGTGCCGCACGCATGGCTCAACTGGACCCAGGGGCCGGGCGGCGTGCCGTCGTCCCAGTGGCGCTGGAGGCCGATCAAGGAGAGGCTCGAGCCCCTGGTCGGCTGGCTCGACGCGCGCAACCTGCGTCACGCCTACTGGGCCCTGCGGGACTTTCCGCCGAGCTACGAGATGACGTATCTCGCCCGGGGGCGAATCGTGTTCGCGGATCCCTGGCGGGAGCTGGCTCTGCCCCACGCACGCGTCGTGGACGGCAGCCGCCGCCCTGTCTTCGTGGCGATCGCGGGCAGCGACGAGGCCGCGGAGCTCCGGGCGAGCCTCCCTGCGCTCGGCCTCGACGTGCGGGAGACCCAGGTCGGGCAGTACGTCGTGATCGAGACCCAGATCGACCCCGGAGCGCGCCCGGCGGCCGTGGGGCTGCCGCCCGACGCCTGGCGCGTGAGCGCCGAGCCGAACCCGGATCATGCGGGGAATCTCGTCGACCGTGACGCCGCAACCGGCTGGTCCACTGGCCGGGGGCAGCGGCCGGGGCAGAGGATTACGGTGGATCTCGGGCGGGAGATGCCGGTCACCCGCGTCGCGCTCCTGTCCCTCGACTGGCAGGACACTCCCGTCGGGTTCCGCATCGATGTGTCGAGGGACGGCGTGCGTTGGCACACCGCGGTCGCCGTCCCTCGTTACTGGGGCCCCCTGTTCGTGTCCGAGCACCACGCGATGCTCAAGGTCCGGCGGGGCCGCGTCGAGGCCGCCTTCGCCCCGGTGCCGGCGCGGTTCGTCCGAATCGTCCAGACGGGGACGGCGCCCCATCGGCGGTGGTCGGCGCGCGAGGTCTTCGTCTCCGTGCCCGGTCCGCCACCCGCCGAGGGGGAGCCCGCCCTCGCGCCGCTCGTGCAGAGCGACGCGGTGGACTTCGTCTACACGAGCCCGTGGCTGGCGGCGCGCCTGTGGGCAGAGCTCCGTGGGCAGGTCCAGGCGCCCGAGTCCAACTTCTTCGTCAACAGCAACGGCCGGCCGACGCCGAGTCCGGAGCGGCTGGCGCCGTTTCGCCCCGGCTCGTCACGCCCGGTTCTCCTCGGACGCGATGCCGACGTCGGCCAGGTGCGGGCCATGCTCGGAGGTCAGGGCGCTCCGGTACGGGAGGCCGTGGCGGGGCCCTACCGCCTGCTCCGGTTTCCGGCTCCCGACGGGGCGCCACGGCCGATCGGGCGCGAGGCATGGGAGGCAAGGAGCAGCGCGAACCCTGCCGAAGCGGTTCGAGCCATCGACGGGAACCGACGGACCGGCTGGGCGGGAACCGTCGGCGCCGGGGAGTTCTTGGCGATCGACCTGGGCCGACTCACCCGGGTTGCGCGGATCCGGCTGACCCCCGGCTCCGCGGCCGCGGGATCGCACGACATCGAGCTCGATGGGTCGGACGACGGCGTGTCCTGGCGGCCTCTCGGACCCCTCATGTGGGCCGGGCCGCTCTACTGGACGGGGTGGGAGCTCCTGCGGAACAGTCAGGACCGGCGCGAGTTCACGTTCCCGCCAGACCGCGTCCGGCACCTCCGAGTGCGCCCCGCGGCGGGCGTGCCGGCCGGCAAGTGGGTGGTCGACGAGATCGACCTGTTCGAGTAGGCCACGGTCACGAGGCTCCCCGACCATGGACAGGGCCCGTCCACCGAGCGCGCGGGGTCGCCGGGCTCAGCGAAGGTAGGGAGCGAGGTCCACGCGCCGGCCCTCGGCGGTCGACACGTAGGCGGCGTAGATGACGGCCAGCACGTCACGGGCCAGCGGGCCACCCGAGAGGGGCTCGCGACCGAATGCGACGCTCTCCATGAAGTCCTGGAGCTCCGCGGGATAGCCGGCCATCCAGTCCTCGTCAGGCTGCGGAAAGGTCCACCCGGCCTTGGTCTCGATCTTCTCGGTGATGTACTCGCCGGCGAACACGGAGGGGTCCGGCGCGTACGCCTGGACGGCGTCGTTGGGGTTGATGTTGCAGAAGATCACCGACTTGGCGGCGTAGACGGCGAGCTGGTTCCGGATGCCGCCCAGCACGACGTCGGCGGCGGTCACCTGCGCGACCGTGCCGTCGTCGAAGCGCACCAGCATGCTGCCCCAGTCCTCCACGTCCGAACCCTCGACGGTGTTGAGGTAGCGGGGCGCGGCGCCGCGGAAGGTCTCGGTGTCGGCGAGCTGGGCGACCTCGGCCACGACGGAGACGGGCCGGACCGGCCGGCCCCGGAGCCTCCAGCCCTCGTCGGCCTTCAGGTAGAGGATGCCCCCGAGGGGATGGCAGCCCTTGCCGAGGAGCGAGCCGCCGCCGGCCGTCAGCCAGCGCTTGTTTGCCGGGGCGTGGGTCCCCGAGTGGCTTTCCTCGCCGACCAGGCGGAGGATGGGGCCGCCCCCCGCCGCGAGCAGCCGGCGCGCCTTCTGGACCGGCGGCGCGTAGACCCAGTTCTCGGCGTAGCAGAGGCGCACACCCGCCGCGCGGCAGGCGTCGATCAGCTGATCGGCCGTCGCGAGCGCGCCCCGGAGCATGTCGGCGCGCGGGGTCGCCGGGTCGCCGAAGAACCCGGTGAGCGGCTTCTCGACGATGACGTGCTTGCCCGCCCGGGCCGCCTCGAGGCCGAGGGAGGCATGGACGGCGTTCGGCACGCACAGGTCCAGGACGTCAACCTCCGGGTCGTCCAGGATCCGCCGGACGTCGTCGGCCACGCCCCGGACGCCGAACTCCTCGGCGAAGGCCCGCGCCCGCTCGGGCCGGAGGGCCGTCACCCAGCGGAGGTCGACGTCGATCCCCCGGACGTGCCGGTAAGCCTCGGCGTGGATCCGGGCGACGAACCCTGACCCGGCCAGCCCCACGCGCACCCTTGGTCGCTCCTGCACCATCGCTCCTCCAAACCGGGGGTCTGACCCCGACTTTGATGTTCGGGCGGCTGCCGGTTACTCGGCGGAGCCGAAGTTCCACTCGATTCCGCGGACGCGGCCCTCGCGCAGATGGAAATGCACCGTCTCGGGATAGCCGTCCGAGTAGAGGTACATGAGGTGGTTGTCGGCGGCATCCTGCGGCTCCCCCAGGACGCGCTCGATCTCCTCCCGCGGGCTCCCCACGTCGAGCCCGTAGGGCAGGCCCCGGCCCGGGGCTCCGATCCGGACACGGCGCAGGCGCCCCGTCTCCAGCACCTCGATGACGAGCCCGGGGTAGACGAGGCGCCGCACCGGGTGGAACACGGCCGCATCGCGAAAGCTCGGCACCCGGCCGGGCTCGGTCGCGCCGGGTGGCCCGAGCATCCGCTCCACGTCGGGGCCCGTCCGCCCGAACAGGGCGCGCGGCGCCCCGATGTAGTCGTCGACCCGGAGGATGTCGGTCGGGCCTACCGCTCCAACCAGACCTGGCCCGAGGCCGGCGAGCCCCAGGAACACGAGCAGCATCCTCGTCATACCGCCTGCCACTCTGCCACAGCCGGCCTTGCCTTTGACGGGTCACGCGACCGGTAGGACAATGGACTCGTGACTCCGGGCGCGGTGCCGCTCTACGACCGGATCGGCGCCAACTACACCGCGGTGCGCCGACAGGATCCTCGCCTGGCCGCCGCGATCGGCGCCGCGCTCGGGAATGCGCGAACCGTCGTGAACGTCGGCGCCGGGGCCGGCGCGTACGAGCCGAAGGACCGCCGGGTCCTGGCCGTGGAGCCCTCGGGCGCCATGATCGAACAGCGCCCGGCCGGGGCGGCCCCGTGCGTCCAGGCGGCGGCCGAGGCGCTGCCCTTCCGGGATGGCGCGGCCGATGCATGCCTCGCCGTCCTGACCATCCACCACTGGCGGGACCAGGCCTCAGGCCTGGCCGAGCTCCGCCGAATCGCCCGCCGGCGTGTCGTCGCGTTCACCTGGGACCCCGCGGCGCGCGGCGCGTTCTGGCTCACGACCGAGTACTTCCCGGAGATGCTCGACCTCGACGTGCCGCGCTTCCCGACGATGGCCACGCTCCGGCGCTCCCTCGGGGCGACCGGCGTCACGCCGGTGCCGATCCCCCACGACTGCCGGGACGGGTTCCTCGGCGCCTACTGGCGTCGGCCCGAGGCGTACCTCGACCCAATGGTGCGCGGCGCCATCTCGAGCTTCGTCCACCTCGGCGCCGAGCGCCTTCGGGCCGGGCTCGCGCGCCTGGCCGACGACCTCGGGTCGGGCCGCTGGGACGGGCAGCACGGCGCGCTACGCAGACGCGAGAGCCTCGACCTCGGCTACCGCTTGGTCGTCGCCGAGCGGGCCTGAGGGACGGACGCCCTCGCCAGGGATCGCGAGTCGCCGCCGGGACCGGCCGGGCGGCGGCCCTCAGGTCCCGAGCCGGGCGCCGGGCTCGTAGCGGGGCTCGAGGCGGTTCGCGTGGCGGTGGACGAGCCGCCACTCTCCGTCTTCCAGGCGGAAGACGTGGGTGACGCGATTCGACCACTCGCTGGGCCGCTCGGTGCCGCGGAGCCGCACGCGGGCGGTCTCGACGTGGGTCGTGACGGCCAGCCCCGGCGCGGTCACGGCGGTGAGGTGCTCGTAGGTGACCGGCCCGCCGCCCTTGAACTGCTCGGCCGCCCAGTCCCACCGCCGGCTCACCTCGGCCCAGCCCCGCTCGTACCCGCCCCAGCCGAAGAAGGCGGTCACGTCGTCCCGGTGCGAGTAGAGCGCCTTGATGGCGCTCGCGTCGCCCGACATGAGCGTGTTCATCGCCGCCTCGAGCCGCTCGACCGCGCGGCGCCAGCCGTCCCCGCGATCACCGTCGGTCATCGTGCCTCGCGCGCCTTCGCGATGCGGGCTCAGTCGGGCAGCGTGAGGCTGCCGTCCGGCCGCAGCGGGAAGTGCGGGTTCCAGGCCACCTCCCACGGATGGCCGTCGGGATCGGCGAAGTAGCCGGCGTAGCCGCCCCACGGCGTCTCCCGCGCCGGCCTGAGGATCCGGGCGCCCGCCGCCCGCGCGCGCGCCAGGATCGTGTCGACTTCCTGGCGCGTGCGCGCGTTGTGCGCGAGCGCCACGCCACCCGGTCCGGGCGCGTCCGGCAGGCCGGCGTCCTCGGCCAGCGCCGCCCGCCCGAAGAGGGCGAGCCCGATGCCGCCGAGCTGGAAGAAGGCGACGTCGGCCTGGCTCGCCGTCGACGCTCGCCAGCCGAGCGCCTCGTAGAACCACCGGCTCCGGGCGACGTCGGCCACACCGAGCGTGACCAGGCTCAGCCGCTGCTCCACCGCGCCCTCACGCCCGCCCGAGGCCGCGGAGGCCCGCCGGCCCCGTCACCGGACGGCCTTGGCCGCCGTGGCCAGGAGATCCAGCGTCCGGTCGGCCGACTCGCCCGGCGGCGCGAAGACGGCGGCCGCGAAGTCGGTCGCGCCCGCGGCGGCAAACGCCGCGATGCCGGCCCGCACCTCGGCCTCGTCGCCGATGAGCGCGACCTCTTCGGCGCCTCCCACGCCCTCCTTGTCCAGGATGGCCCGGTAGGACGGCAGCTGGCCGTAGCGGGTGAAGAACTGGGCGGCCGCCGTGCGGACCGCCGCTCCCCGGTCGGTCACGCAGACCGGCACGCTCGCCAGCACCCGGGGCGTGGGACGTCCCGCCTCGTGGGCGGCGGCGCCGATCGCCTTCGCGGCCTCCGCGACGTACCGTGGGCCCCCAACCCAGATCGCCGTGCCGGCGGAGAGGCGGCCGGCGAGACGCAGCATCTGGGGGCCGAGCGCCGCCACGATGATCGGCGGCGGGGTGACGCCGGGCGGCGGAACCAGGGCGAAGTTGCGGATGCGGAAGTCCTCGCCCGTGAAGTCGACCGGCTTCCCGGTGAAGAGCGCCTCGAGGCACGTCAGGTACTCGCGCATGTGGCGGACCGGCCGGGAGAAGTCGAACCCGAGCTGCCCCTCCATGGCGACCTTGTGGCTCAGGCCGATGCCGAGGACGAATCGCCCGCCGGTCGCCGCCTGGGCGGTCAGCGCCTGCTGCGCCATCACCACGGGGTGGCGCGTGAAGGTCGGCACCACGAACGTCCCCAGCTCGATCCGCCGCGTCCGCGCGCCCGCCAGCGCGAGCGCCATGGCGGCGTCGAATCCCCGGGACGAGACGTTCGGCATCCAGACGGCGTGAAGCCCGGCGCCGTCGGCGCGCTCCATGAGGGACAGGAGCGTCGCGAGGTCGGGATTGTCGCCCGGCGTCGGCGCCGTCAGCCCGATGCGCATGCCATCGCCCTCCGACCGACCCGTCGCGTCGCCGGGTCCGGTCCGTTCTCGGGTGCGCGCGCTAGCTGCGCGTCGAGGCCAGGGCCGCCTTGACGCGGTCCGGCCGGAACGGCACGACTCGCAGCCGGACGCCGGTGGCGTCGAAGACGGCGTTGCCGAGCGCCGCCGGCACCGGCGACGACGCGGCCTCGCCGACGCCGAGCGGCGGCTCGTCGAGCCGCTGGATCATCTCGAGCTCGATCTGGGGCACCTCGTCGAAGCGGAGGATCGGGTAGCCGGCCCAGTCGAGGCTGGTCACGCGCTGCCGGTCGAAGACGATCTCCTCGTGGAGCGTGCGCGAGATGGTCTGGAGGATGTTCCCCTCGAGCTGGCTCGCGACGCTGTCGGGGTTGATCATGAGCCCGCAGTCCTGGGCGCAGACCACGCGCGTGACGCGGATCACGCCGCTCGCCCGCTCGACGGCAACCTCCATGCCGATCGCGACGTGGGTCTCGGCGTGCTTGTAGTGGACGTAGGCAATCCCGCGCCCGGTGAGGACGGCCGCGCCGGGATCCGGGGGGCGCGGCGAAGGCCGGGGTTGCCAGCCCATCCGCGCGGCCGCGCGCCGGATCACCTCCTGCCCTCGGGCGTTGGCCAGGTGGCGAAGCCGGTAGTCGACGGGGTCGACCTTCGCGAGCGCGCACACCTCGTCCACGAACGACTCGACGGCGAACGTGTTCGCGATCTTGCCCGGGGTGCGGATCGGGGACGTGCGGAACGGCGAGTCCTCGATCCAGTGCACGACGGCGTGGACGGCTCCGACCCGGTACGGCGGGTCGATGTTCTGCTGGATCTGGCCGGAGGAGCGTCCGAGCGCCTGGGTGATCCCCGCCTCGATCGGCGCCAGGAGCGGGATGTTCGGCAGACCCTGCGTGGCGGCCGGGAGCCAGGCCCGCGTCTCCCACGCGAGGACGTCGCCGCCCTCGCCCACCGCCACGCGAAGGTCCAGGAGCTGAGGCGGCCCCTTCGGGTCCCAGCCGTGCTCGTCCTCGCGCATCCACTGAACCCGCACCGGCCGGCCCACCGCCCGCGAGAGGAGCGCCGCGTCGCACGCCGCGTCCTCGGCGCCGTTCTGGCCGTAGGAGCCCGCCCCGTCCACGTAGATCAGCCGGACCGTCTCCCGCGGGAGACCGAGGATCCGGGCAAACGCCTCGCGGAAGCGGTGGGTCGCCTGGGACGACGTCCAGATCGTGGCGCGGTCGGGCCGCACGTCGGCCACGCCGCACGACGGGCCGAGCGAGCCGTGCGTCTGGATCGGCCACCAGTAGGTCGCCCCGAGGGTCCGCACGCCGGCGCCGGGCGCCCCGAGCGGGGAGAGGTCCCCCTGCTTGGCGACGTCCTGATTGCGCACCACCCGCGTCGCGCGGACCGCGTCGGCGAGCGTCGCGTGATCGGGCAGGCCCGTCCCCGCCGACCACTGGATCCTGAGGGCGCGCGCGGCCCGCACGGCGTCCCATTCCCGCTCGGCGACGACGCCGACGAAGCTGCCGATGCGGACGGCGCGCGCGCCGGGGATGGCGGCGATCGAGGTTTCGTCCACGCCGGCCGCCGGCGCCCCGAGGGCCGGCGGCCGGATCACGCGTCCGTGCAGCAGACCCGGGAGCCGCAGGTCCTGGACGAAGAGGTGCCGACCGGTCACCTTCGCCGGCACGTCCGGGCGCCGGACGGACTGGCCGATGTAGCGGAAGGCGGACGAGGGCTTGAGCGGCGCCTTCGGGTCGATCTTGAGACCGAGCTGCCGATCACCGATCAGGTCGCCGTAGCTGACGCCGGCACCGCCGCCCTTCGGGCGCACCATGCCGTCGGCGGTCTCGAGGTCCCCCACGGGACGGCCGAGCCGCTGGGCGCCGAGGGCCAGGAGCGCCTCGCGGGCGGTCGCCCCCGCGCGCCGGACTTCCTGGCCGCCCCGGGTGATGCCGGTGCTCCCCCCCGTGCCGCCCTGGTCCGGGCAGACGGCCGTGTCCCCCTCGATCATCTCGGTGATCCGCTCGATGGGCACGTCCAGCTCCTCGGCGACCATCTGGCGCATCGCCGCGCGATGCCCCGTGCCGAGATCGACCTTGCCGGTGAAGAGGGTGACCGTGTTGTCGGCGTGGATCGCGAGGAACGCGTCGACCTGATCCGGAGCCACGGTCTTGCCGAGGTAGCGATCGGCCGGCCAGGCAGGTAGAGCGGCCGGGGCGGCCGCCTGGGCCGCCGCACGCCGCGGCGCCCGACCCCCGAGACCGAGTCCGACGGCGAGGACCCCGCCGGCTCCGAGGAACGCCCGCCGGGTGATCGGCGTCATGTCACGCCCCTCCCATCGTGGCGGCCGCGCGGAGCACCGCGCGAACCACGCGGACATGGCTCCCGCAGCGGCAGAGGTTCCCGGCCAGCGCCTGCTTGACCTCGGACTCGGTCGGCCGCCGGTTCTGCTGCCACTGCTGGAGAAACGCGCGCGCCGTCATGACGAGACCCGCCGTGCAGTAGCCGCACTGGGGCGCCTGCTCCGCGATGAACGCCGCCTGGACCGGGTCCGGCCGCTCGGGCGAGCCCAGGCCCTCGATCGTGGTGATCGGCCGACCGACGACGGCGCTGACAGGCATCGAGCACGACCGGACGGCCTGGCCGTCGACGTGGACGGTGCAGGCGCCGCACTGGGCGAGCCCGCACCCGAACTTGGCCCCGGTCAGCTCGAGGTCGTTGCGGAGAACGTAGAGCAGCGGGGTGTTCGGGTCGTCGATGTCGACCACCCGCGCCGCGCCGTTGACCTGGAGCGTCAACCTGGCCATCATGCGCCTCCCGTGCGTGTCGGACCGCGCGCTCTCACCCGGACCTGGTCGGTCGAGACCACTTCCCCGATGGCCACAGTGGCCACAGTGGGAGGATACCGCCACCCTCCGGGGACGGAAAGGGCGGTCCTGCGAGTCAGCTGGTGACCGCCGACAGCGGGCGCGCGGTCGGCCGGCCGGACGCGCGTCAGGCGCCGCGGCGCAAGACGAGGTCGGCCTCGAGCTTGATGTCGTCCTCGACGCTCAGCACCACCGACACCCGGGGGACGCGGAGGCCGAAGTCGCCGAATCGGAACGCGGTCCGCGCCCGGACGCTGACGCGAGGGCCCTCGAAGCTGCCGGTGGCCGTCCAGGTCATGCGCCGGACGACATCCTTGATGGTGAGATCACCGACCAGCTCGAAGGGGACCGAGCCGGACTGCGGGAGGGGTGTCGGCAGACCCCGCGCCTCGGTCGGCACGAACGTGACCGTCGGGTACCGGTCCGTCTCGAGGGTGTTGCGCCGGAGGTAGTTGTCCCGCCGCGCCTCGTCGCTCCGGAGCGTTCGCAGGTCGACCGTGAAGCGGGAGTCCCCGGTGAGGCGGCCCTGGGAGTCGAAGGCAATCGTGCCCTCGACCGCGCTCGTCGCGCCCACGGCATCGTTGGGGAAGCTCAGGCCGACGAGCTGCTCCCGGACGCGGTAGCGAACCTCGCTCCCGTCGGCGATGCCGTAGCGAACCGACGCCGCCTGGCCCTGCGCGAGCGCCCTGCCGGGGCCCCGGAGCGCTCCGCCGGCCGCCAGGACCGCCAGCAGCAGCGCCGTGCAGACGGTCGCTCGGGTCGACACGCGCGTCATGGATGGGAAATTCCTCCGGTCCTGGGTCCCGATCCTACCATCGCCCGCCGACGCATTGCCGCATTCTGTCAGGGAAATCCCGACAGAGCTGCGCGGATGAGGATGCTAGGTTCGACGCGGTGCGCGAGACCGAACTGCCCGACATCCGGCCCCTCAGGCCGGATTGCTTCGTCACGCGGCCGCCGCTCTGGAGCAGACCCGATCTCCTGGCATTCGAGGCGCGTGGGCCGGCCGACTTCGACTGGATCGAGCAGATGATCCTCACGCACGGCTACTACGAGCACGAGGGCGTCTGGGACCTCGGGCTCTCGACCGACAAGCAGGCCATGGCCGAGATCATGGGCATGTTCCGTCCCGGGCGGACGCTCGAGATCGGCTGCTCCAGCGGCGCCGTCCTCCACTACCTCGCCGGCCTGGGCACGCCCTGCGAGGGTGTCGAGATCAGCCGCATGGCCATCGAGCGGGCGGCGCCCGAGGTGGGGGATCGCATCCATGAGGGCGATCTCCTGACGCTGCCTCTCACGGGGCCCTTTGATCTCGTCTACGGGCTCGACGTCTTCGAGCACCTGAACCCGAACCGGCTCGACGACTACCTGGCGCGGGCCGCCGCCCTCCTCGCCGACGGCGGCTATCTCTACGCCGCGCTCCCCGCGTTTGGCGACGACCCGGTGTTCGGCCTCGTCTTCCCCATGTACCTCCGCGAATGGTACGGAGACGTCGCCCGGGCGCGGCCCTTCCACCTGCTCCACGTCGACGGCAAGGGTTACCCCCTGAACGGCCACCTCGTCTGGGCCGACTCGCGCTGGTGGGTGACGCAGTTCGAGCGCCACGGGCTCCGGCGCGAGGAGGCGATCGAGCGCGCCGTGCACCAGCGCTACGACCGCTTCTTCGACAGCTATGGGCCGGCCCGCAAGGCCTTCTACGTCTTCTCGAAGAACGGCCGGCCGGAGGCCAGCGAGGGGATCGTCTACCGGCTCCTGTCAGAGGCATCCCCGGCGCTCGGCGAGGTCGTCGGGATGCTGCCCCCGAACGCGCACGTCCTGGCGAACGATCACGTCTTCTGCGCGGGCTGGCACCGGCTGGAGGGGGCGGCGAGCGGCGCGTTCCGCTGGAGCGAGCGCCGCGCAGAGATCCGGGTGACGGCCCAGGACGCCCGCTGGCTGCGCCTCCGCGTGTTCAGCCACCACCCGCAGGTCGGGCGGCTGTGCCCGGTGACGGCGCGCTTCGTGGACCAGGCGTCCGGAAAGGAGGTCGCGCGGGTCACCCTCGTCTCGCCGGAGCCGGTCCCGGTATCCCTGCCCGTCCACGCCGGGGACACGGTCCTGGAGCTCTCCGTCGACGTGGTGTGGGTCCCCAAGTTCGTGCTCGACGGGAGCCAGGACCCGCGGGAACTGGGGATCGGCGTGCAGGACGTCGAGCTCGCGACCGGGCCGGGCAAAGCGCGCGCGCCGGAAGCTCGCCCGCCCTGGGCCGGCGCGCTGAACCGGCTGCGGGCGCGGCGCCGCGCCCGCTGAGCGTCGTCAGTCGGAATCGAAGAAGCTGCCGACCTTCCGGCCGGCGTACTTCAAGCCGCCGAGCAGCCCTTCACCGAACCCCTTGGCGCCCCGGTGGACCTTGTTTCCCGTCGCGTCCGCATCCCGGCTCACCCTGTCCGTCGTGCCGGTGAACGGGCTGATGACGGTCCGACCAACGAACTTGATTCCGCCGAGCAGACTCTCACCGAAGCCCTTCGCGCCGTCGTGGAGACGCGTTCCAGTGGTGCTCCCGCTTGCCCCCCGATCCGCCGACGCTGCGCCCTCGGCACGTCCGGCCCACTCACCCGACCATGTCGGCTCGAGACCCGGCAGGAATACGAGCACCGCGGCAGCGGATGCCGCGAGGACCAGGACGCGCATGCCTCGCATAATGTCCACCTCCCGGCCCTTAAGTCAGGGCAAGTCTCGTGCCAGTAACGAACCCTGAGCACCACCCTCCGAAGGCCTTGTGCGCCCGAAACCCTACTCGCACGACGCCAGTTGCGGTGGCGGCGGGGCGACAACGCGTCGCGCTGGTGACGCGCCGTCGCGGGAGGCAAGTCCCGGGGCGCCACCTCTCACCGCGCTCAGCCCTGGAAGATGTCCTCCGGCAGGAGCGCCGAGACCACGACGTTCGGAACGTCCACCACGTTGCTGATCCGGAGGTCGACCGCGACGCTCGCGACGACGTAGGCCTGCTCCCGGCCGAGCCCGCGCTCCTGCAAGAGATCCAGCATACCGAGCAGCGCGTTGCGGCAGGCGAGGTTCAGGTCCTCGCCGTGATTGACCCCCTGCGCATCCACGGGCATCCCCATCGTCGCGACGAACCGCCGGGGGACGGCCCACCGAGGATCCGTGAAGTACTCGCCGTGCGCGAAGCGGGGGAAGCGTATGCCGCGGCGCGCGGCCTCGCCCTTGTGGACCTTGAATCGCGCGACGCACGTCGCGCCCATCTCGACCGCCGTCACACACACCTCGCCGTCGCCCTGGGCGAAGTGGCCGTCGCCCGTCGAGAAGAGCGCGCCGTCCACGGCCACCGGAAGGTAGAGCCGCGAGCCGCGCGTGAGCTGCTTCACGTCGAAGTTGCCGCCGTTCTCCCGGGGCGGAAGGGTCCGGAGACCGTGGGCCGCGGCCGCGCCCCCAGCCGGGACCGCGCCGCCGGGGTCCGGCGGGAGCGCCATCCCCCCGCGCGCCGCAACGTCGGCCTCGCGGCGGGCCCACGCGTCCACCTGGGCGCGCGAGGGCGCCACCCCGGACACGCCCATGAACGGGGCGCCCGGGATGCGGACTCCGGGAATCTCCGGCGAGGTGGCCCAGCCGTCGGCGATGGTCCAGTGGACGAGGAACGGCGTCGTCATGACGTCCCGGAGGTATCCGAGGCCCGGGATGATGGCGCTGAAAGCCCACGGCTGGGGAGTGATCTCCCGGAACTCCACTTCCAGCAGGTCGCCGGCGCCGGCGCCCTTCACGAACACGGGGCCGGTCAATGGATGGATGGCGCCGACCGGAAGGCTCGCGAGGTCCGAGACGGTCGAGCGCGCGGTGAGATGGCCATCGCAGGCATCGCGGGTCTCGAGCGCGACGTCCTCGCCCTCGTCGACCTCCACGATGGGGGCGACGTCGGGATGCCAGCGGTTGTGGCCCGTCCGCGGCTCGGCGGCCAGCGGCTTCCGGCGATCGATCGAGATCGTTTTCATCGTGGTGATCCTCGCCTCATCCTTTCAGCCCGCTGACCCGGACCCCCTCGACGATGCGCCGGTTGGCGACCACGAACACGACCAGGAGCGGGAGCGCCGAGAGGGTCGCCCCGGCCATGATCGGGCCGTACGACTCCGACGCGTAGGCGCCGCGGAGGAACGACAGGGCCACCGGGAGCGGGAACATCTCGGCCTTGTTGACCGCGATGAGCGGCCAGAGGAAGTCGTTCCAGGCGGACCGGAAGGCGAAGATCGCGAGCGCCGCAAGCACCGGCTGCGACAGGGGGAGCACGATGCGCGAGAAGATCCGCCAGCTGTCGGCGCCGTCGATCCGCGCCGCGTCCTCGAGCTCGCCCGGGATGGTCAGGAAGAACTGGCGGAGCAGGAACACCCCGAAAGCGAAGGTCACCGCGGCCTCCGGGACGATCAGGCCCTGGTAGGTCGACAGCCACCCGAGTCGCTGCGTCAGCACGTACTGTGGAACGAGGACGACCGCGTTCGGGATCATCAGGCTGCCGATCAGGACGACGAACACCAGGTCGCGCCCGGGGAACCGCATCCGCGCGAGCGGGTAGGCCGCCATGGCGCTCGTGATCAGCACGAGGACGACCGTTCCGACGGAGACGATCACGCTGTTCACGAAGGCGCGCCCGATCCGGGCCGTTCGCGACGACGAGAAGAGCACCTCCCAGTAGTGGGCGAGCGTCGCCGGCCACGGGATCCACTCGGGCGGCATTCGGACGATGTTCTCGGTCAGCTTGAGTGACGTCACCGTCATCCAGACCGCCGGCAAGAGCCACAATACGGCGCAGACGGCCAGCACGCCGGCCAGCACGCCCCGGCCCCAGCGGGCCCGGGCTGCCCGGGAACGAGACACGGTCGCGGAGGGCCGGCCGCTCACGGCTTCAGTACTCCGTGTGGCCCCGGAGCAGACGGAACTGGAGCAGCGAGAAGCCCAGGATGATCACGAAGAGCACCCAGGCCATCGCGGAGGCCGAGCCGAAGTGGAAGAAGCTCCGGAAGGCCGTCTCGTAGAGGTGCTGGACGACCGTGCGCGTCGCGTCGCCGGGCCCGCCGACCGTCAGGAT
The DNA here is from genome assembly GCA_963812945.1 of uncultured Candidatus Rokubacteria bacterium. Lineage (GTDB taxonomy): Bacteria > Methylomirabilota > Methylomirabilia > Rokubacteriales > DASRDR01 > DASRDR01. The sequence goes on from CAWEXD010000012.1 coordinate 407,060, forward strand.
GAAGACCTGGCCGAAGACCTGGAACGAGCCGATGACGTGGGTGACCAGGACGAAGAGGAACACCGGCCGGAGGAGCGGCAGCGTGATGGCCCAGAATCGCCGCACCCCGCCCGCCCCGTCCAGCGCCGCGGCCTCGTAGAGCTCGGGCGGAATGTCCTGGAGCCCCGCCAGGTAGATCACGAGGTAGTAGCCCGTGACCCACCAGACCGTCGTCAGGATGATGGCCCACATCGCCGTCGAGGGGTCCGCCAGCCAGGACCACACGGGAACCCCGGCCGCCTTCAGGTAGTAGTTGAAGGGGCCCACCACCGGGTCGAGGAGCCAGAGCCAGATGAGTCCCACCGTCACCACGGACAGCGTGAACGGGAAGAAGAAGGCACTGCGGAGGAAGGTCCGCAGCGGCAGTCCTCGGTCGAGCAGGACGGCCAGCAGAAGCGGGATCGCGAGGATCGGCAGCGTGCTCGCCACCGTGTAGAAGGCCGTGTTCCAGAGGCTCACGTGAAACCGCGTGTCCTCCAGGAGCCGCTCGTAGTTCGCGAGCCCCACGAAGGCGTGCTGCGTCCGCCCGAGCCGCGCGTTGGTGAAGGAGAGATACAGGCCGTCGAGCAGCGGGTAGACACGGAAGCCGACGAAGAGCAGGAGACCAGGGGCGAGGAAGAGCCAGGGCGTCAGGGCGGCTTCGCGGAGACGCGTCGGCCGGCGGCGCGCGCGAGCCGGGGCTCCCGCCGGGGTGGCGTCGGGTGGCCCCGGCCCGGGCACGGGCCGGGGCATGTCGACCGCGGTACGGCCCACGGTTTGTCGCGAGACTCCAGCCCGACCCTCAGGTGGGCAGCGCGTTGATCTGCTTGGCGAGGTCCTCCATCGCCGCGCGGGCGGTGACCTGACCGATGTAGAGCTTCTCGATGACGGGACGGGTCACGTTCTCGGCCGCGACCCACTTTGGCGTGGCCTGGCCGAACTGCCAGTTCGGCGCCTGAGCGAGCAGCGTCCGGAGGACCGGGTCTCCCGTGATTCGCGGGTCCGAGTGGGCCTTCCTGAGCGCCGAGACCTGGCCGGCCTTGAGCGTCCACTCGGCGACGTGATCCGACATCCAGCGCACGTGGGTCAGGACGGCGTCGCGCTTGGCCGCGTCCAGCACCTTGGGCTTGGGAAACACGTACTGGTGGGGAATGGTCCAGACGACGGGCTGCTTCAGGAGGCGCGGGACCGGGGCCACCGTGAAGTCGACCTTCGCCGCCCGGAGACCGGTGAAGTTCCACGAGCCGGCCAGCCACATGCCGAGCTTCCCCGCGGTGAAGGCGTCGCGGGCGTTCGCGTTCGCGGGCGGCGCCACCTTGTGCTGGGCGTGGAGCGATCCCCAGAACTCGGCCGCCTCGACGGCCGCCGGCTCGGCCACGCCGGCGCGCTTGAGGTCGGGCGCGTAGATGTTCGCCCCGTTCTGCCAGAGCATGTGGTGGAAGCCGAACGTGTACTGGCCGAGGTTGAGGGTGCCCAGCGCGAACCCGAACGTGTCGCCCTTGGCGATCTGCTTCGCCATCGCCACCAACTCGGCCCCGCTCGACGGCACCTTCGGCTGGCCGTCCGCCCCCACCAGCCCGGCGTCCTTCATGATCTTCGTGTTGAGGTACAGGATGTGCTGCGGGACGTCGAGAGGAATCGAGTAGCGCTTCCCCTGGAAGATCCCGCCTTGCCAGGTCGACTGGATGTAGTCCTCGCCGCGGAAGCCCTTCGCGCCCAGCATGCCTTCGTCCACCGGGTCGAGGATGCCGTCGCTCGCGAAGTGGGGGATCTCCACGAGGTGGATCAGCGCGAGGTCCGGTCCCTCCCCGGCCGGCACCGCGACCTGGAGCTTCGCGTAGAGATCCGGCCAAACGATGCGCTGCTGCTCGACCTTGATGCCGGTCTCCTTGGTGAACTGGTCGTTCAGCTCGTCCATCACCTTGCCGTCCGCCCCGGTGAGGCCGTTCCAGTAGGTGATGGTCGGCTTGGCCTGGGCGCCGGCACGCCGCGCGAGGGCGGGTGCCGCGGCGACGGCGCCGAGCGCCCCTCCCAGGAATCGGCGACGAGTGACCTTGCTCGAGGCGTGGCTCATGACGTCCTCCTGTCGCGAGGCCCGCGCCGGGCGCGGGACCGGGATGGGCTGGGTCGACGGAATCGTCTCGCAAGGAATATAGACACACTCGGCGGCGGCCCGTCAACGACCACCGGACGCGTTGACAGTCCCAAGCGCGCCACCTAGACTCCGGCGCATGGCACACATCGGCATCGACCTCGCGCGGCGAATCGGCACGGTGGACCGGCGGATCTACGGCAACTTCATCGAGCATCTCGGCCGCTGCATTTACGGCGGCATCTTCGAGGAAGGGTCGCCGCTGAGCGACCCGCGCGGCTTCCGCCAGGACGTCCTGGAGGCGGCCCGCCCGCTCCGCGTGCCGGTGCTGCGCTGGCCCGGGGGCAACTTCGTCAGCGGCTACCACTGGCTGGATGGCGTGGGACCGGTCGGGGACCGGCCCCGGCGGAGCGAGCTCGCGTGGTGCGCGGAGGAGTCGAACCGCTTCGGCACCAACGAGTTCCTCGAGTACTGCCGGGTCCTCGGCACCGACCCGTACATCTGCGTGAACATGGGCTCGGGCACGATGGACGAGGCCCAGGCGTGGGTCGAGTACTGCAACGGCACCGGGAACACGCACTGGGCGAACCTCCGGCGGGCGCACGGCCATCCCGAGCCCTATCGCGTGCGCTACTGGGGCCTCGGCAACGAGATGTACGGGAGCTGGCAGATCGGCCACTTGAGCGCCGACGACTACGTCAAGAGGGCGCGCGCCTTCGCCCTCGTCATGAAGCGCACCGATCCGGCGATCGAGCTGGTCGGCTGCGGCCACAACGGCTGGAGCGACTGGGACGAGACGGTGATCGAGGGCCTCGCCCCCATCATCGACTGGTACAGCATCCACCTCTACACCGGCCAGGCGGACCACTACGTCACGGCGTTCCAGTCGCACCAGGCGGAGCGAGCGATCCGCATCTGCGCCGCGCTGATCGAGCGGGCCCGCTACGCCCAGCGACTCACCCATCCGATCCACATCGCGTTCGACGAGTGGAACGTCTGGTACCGGACCCGGACGGAGCAGGATCGCGTGAGCGGCATCGAGGAGCGCTACAACCTCACCGACGCGCTCGCGGTGGCCACCTACCTCCACGGCTTCATCCGTCACTGCCAGGTCGTCCGGATGGCCAACCTCGCCCAGCTCGTCAACGCGATCGCGCCGATCTTCACGAACACGCAGGGGCTGTTCCTGCAGACCATCTACCATCCCCTGCGCCTCTACGCCGAGCACATGCAGGACGTCGCCCTCGACGTCCGCGTCGACGGGCCCCGCCACGACCTGCCGAAGGACCTCGAGGAGCGGACGTTCGGTCGGGTCCACCGGGTGGCGGACCTCGGGCCGTTCTCCCTCCTCGACGCGGTGGCCACGTGCGACGAGGCCGGGCGTGAGCTCACGATCGGGGTCGTCAACCGCGACCGCGACCGGCGCCACGAGGCGACGATCGATCTCGGGGTCGCGACGGCGAACGGCGAGGTGCGCGTCTACGAGGTGAACGGCCCCGACGTGGACGCCACGAACTCGTTCGAGCACCCGGACCGGGTGGGCGTGCGCGAGCACCGGCGCGCGGTCACCGGGCATCGCTTCGACCACGCGTTCCCGGCGCACTCGGTGTCGGTCCTGCGGGTGCCCCTCGCGCCCTGACCCGGGGGGCATGCCGATCCCGAGGTTCCCCCTCCGCGCCGTCGCCGCGCTCTTCCTCGAGCGGCAGCACCTCACTCGCCCGCGCGCCCGCCGGCTGACCCCCGGGCGGCTCGTCCAGTTCGTCGAGGACGCGGGCGGGCTCCAGCTCGACTCGATCAACGTGCTCGACCGCGCGCACTACCTCACCCTGTGGAGCCGGTTCGGTCCCTACGAGCGGGCGCGGCTCGACCGCCTCGTCTACCGCCGGCGGCTGCTGGTCGAGTACTGGGCGCACGCGGCCTGTCTGGTCCCGGTGTCGCATCTGGCGCACTGGCGCCGGGCGATGCTGGACTACCGGCTCCGCCACACCGGGTGGTCCTCCTGGCTCCGGCGCCACAAGAAGACGCTCGACCTCGTCACGGACGCCATCCGGACCAGCGGGCCGGCGGGCACCGCGGACTTCGAGCATCGCCGCCCGGGCGGGCGCGGCGGCTGGTGGAGCTGGAAGCCGGCCCAGCACGCGCTCCACTACCTCTGGATGACCGGGGCGCTCGCCGTGCATTCACGGCCGCACTTCCAGAAGCGGTACGACCTGGCCGAGCGCATCTTGCCGGCCTGGCCGGCCGGCGAGCCCCTCTCGACCGACGTATTCCGGGCGTGGCACGTCGCGCGGTCGCTGCACGCGATGGGCGGGGCGACCGACACGGACCTCACGCGCTACCTCACCTTCCCGCGCATGGGGCCCGGCGTCCGTCGGGCGGCCCTCCGGCGCCTCCTCGAGGCCGGCGAGGTCGTCGAGATCGAGGTCAAAGGGTCCCGCAGCCGGTGGCTCGCCCTCGCGAAGGATCTGCCGGCGCTCGGGCGTGCCGCCCGGCGGCGGGCCGCGTCACGCGGCACGACCTTGCTCTCCCCGTTCGACTCGCTCCTGTGGCACCGCGAGCGCGCGGAACGGCTCTTCGGCTTCAGCTACCGGATCGAGGTCTACACGCCGGGCCCCCAGCGGGTGCACGGCTACTACACGCTGCCCATCCTCCACGACGGTCAGCTCATCGGCCGCGTGGACGCCAAGGCGCATCGGGCCGAGCGGCGACTCGCCGTGCGCGGGGTGCACTTCGAGCGCTGGTTCGCCACCGGGGGCGTGCCGCCGGCCACGACCTGGGGAGCAATCGAGCAGGACGCGGCGCTGGCGGGCGTCGCGGATGCGCTCTGGTCGCTGGCCCGCTTCACCAACGCCGACCAGGTCGACCTCGGCCGCGTGGTGCCAGGACGCCTGCGGCCGCCGCTGGCCCGGGCGCTCGGGGCGTCACGTCCCGCGGCGGGCCGAGCGCCGGAGCCCGAGGGCGATCAGCCGCCCGAGTCCCGCCCCGAGTCCCGTCGCGGAGCGCCGGCGCGACGCGATCCACCGCCCGACACTCCCGGACCGTCCAGCGCCACGTCGGCCAGCACCCCGTAGTGGTCCGACGGCCACCGCACGCGGCCACTCCCGCGGGGCTCGCGAAGCACCACACGGCTCGCCACGATCCGGCCGGGAATCCGCGCTCCTGGTGCGAGGAACACGTAGTCCAGCCGCGCGTCGGCCGTCGCGCGCCCGGCGTCCACGTCCTGGCCATCCGTGAAGCCGGGCGCCGTGGGGTTCGTGGAGCGGAACGCGTCCACCAGACCACCCTGCCCCGTGAGGACCCGGATCGCCGGCGACGCGTCGGCGGCGTTGAAGTCTCCCATCACGACGACGGGCAGGGGCCCTCGGTGCGCGGCGACCAGGTCTACGACCGCCCGCGCGTGACATGGATCCCCGGAGGTGTGCGCCGAGAAGGCGGCGAGCCGGCCCGCGGGGGTCTCTAGCTCGGCCAGGAGGAGCACCCGGACGTCGAAGGGACGCCCGCAGCGCGGAAGCTCGTACGCGCGCGATCGCACGATCGGGAAGCGGCTCAGGAGCGCCGGGCCCTCGCTGAAGCCGAGGACCGACGCCACCCCCCGACGCATGTGCTCGCTCCCGAGCGGCCGCGTCGCCGCGGGGGCGTAGACGTGGTGGCGATATCCCAGCGCCTCGGCCAGGCGCGCCGTCACGTTCCCGCGCCGGCGGCCGATGGACGCCTCCTGGAGTCCGACGACGTCGGCGTCCAGGGCGCGCAGCCCCTCGACGGTGATCCGGAGCCGCTCATCGAGTCCGTCGTCGCGGCCGGTCAGCTCCGAGAAGATCCCGCCGTGCAAGAGGTTGATCGTCACGAAGCGAAGGGTCAGCGAGGCCGGGGTCGGCTCCGGCGCGATCACGCCGGGGCCGTCCCCCGGGACGACCCCGAAGATGCCGAGCGCCACCCCTGCGGCGATCAGCGCGCCGGCCGCGGTCACGGGCGTGGAGCGGACGGGCTCTCCGCCCGGGGCGGGGGCCAGGCGATCGTGAAGCCCATCGCGACCCCGCCCGGATTCCAGCGCTCGAGCGGCGGCCCCTGGACGGTCCAGGCGCTCAGGCCGAGCCGCGTGTGCTCGGTCGTCGTCGCTGCCGGCTCGATGAAGCGCGGCCTCGGACCGAGACGCAGGTCACGCTCCTCGCTCGACGTGTGGCCGGGCAACAGCGTCTCCGACAGGAGGTCGCTCCGGACAGGCCCCGCCGCGGAGCCCGTGGCGCCGCCGACATCCTCCGGCGCGGCGATCGTCGCGGGCGGGAGGCTCACGAGCGCGGCGAACACCGCCGCCGAGAGCCCGATGACCATCGTCCATCGTGACGTCATACACGTCCCTCCTTCCCTGGCTTCCCTAGTTGTGCTTGCGCTCCGGCCGCGGAGCGCATGGCCTTCCTGTGGCAACTACCCTGCGGCTAGTCGCCGGTGAAGAAGTTCTTGAGCGTCTTCCCGACGTGCTTCATCCCGTCGTAGATGGACTCGCCGAAGCCCTTCGCGCTGTCGTGGAGCCGGTCGCCCACGTTCTCTGCCTTCTGCCCCGCACGCTTGCCGGCGTCGGCGACCTTCTTCCCCGTCTCCTTCCCAGTCTCGGCCGCGCTCTCGCCGGTCTGCTTGGCGCTGTCGGTCACGGACTGGGCCGCGCTCTGGGACGGGGCCACGACGAATCCAGGAGCGAGCACGAGGCCCGCGCTCACCAGGATCACGAGACTCCCACGCCACGTGTGACGCATCGCTGTTCCCCTCCGTCCGCGCGCCCCGTGTCGGCACGAGGCTCGCAAATAGCCCACGTCCAGAGGCGCCAGCCAGACGCGTGCGCGGCGCCTCCCGACCTTGTTCAAGGGGCAAGGCACATGCCATCGGCCAGAACGGCCGTGTTCGGCGGGGAAAGACGGCGGGGCGAGCCGAGCCGCCCGAAACTTGTGGTGAACACAGCCGCATTCGGACGGGGGGCGCGGGGCGCGGAGGACGACAGCATGTCGCGGTCTCGACAGGAAGTCGCCAGGGGACGGCGCCGATCGTGGCCGGTTCACGCTCGCGCCGCGGTCCTCGCGCTCGCCGGGATCGTCGCGGCCGCACCACCGGCGCTCGCGGGGCCAGCCGAGGACGCCTACATCGCCGGCTACGTGACGGCCGTGCTCGAACGCCAACTCGACGTGAAGGGCAGCAAGATCACGGTGAAGGACGGCGTGGTCACGATCGAGGCCGCGGGGCTCGCGACCAGCGACCAGGAGAAGCTCGTGTCGACGCTCTCGTCGGTCGCGGGAGTGGCCCGCGTCGTGGTCGTCGACCTGCCCAAGCCGCCCGCGACCGCGCCGCCCGCGGCGTCATCCCTGCCGACGACCGCGGCGACGCCGAGCGGGCCCGCCGTGGAGGCCGAGGTCCCGCAACGGGGCCTCGAGATTCTGCCGAAGGGGCTCCTCTTCGCGCCCCTGATTGCCGACCCCCGCTGGCCCCACTTCTCCGCCGTGTACCAGCGCTTCTATAAGAACGCGCGGCTCGAGAACGCGGCGACCGCGACCCTGGGCGAGACCTTCTCGCTCTTGCGGGGCCCGCTCGCCACGAGCGGCGGCGCGTGGGAGGTCGGGATCCAGGCCGGCGTCTTCAGCCTCTTCGACATGGACGCGCCGTCGACCGACCTCGTCAACTCCGACTACATCGTCGGGTTCCCCTTCGCGTACCGGCTGGGCGACTTCTCGGCGATGGCGCGCCTCTATCACCAGAGCTCGCACCTCGGCGACGAGTTCCTGATCGAGAACCGGGTCGAGCGCGTCAACCTGAGCTACGAGGCCGTCGACGTCCGGCTGTCCTACGAGGTCACCGACTGGCTCCGCGTGTACGGGGGGGCCGGCTACATCCTCCGGCGGGATCCGGACGATCTCAAGCCCTGGTCGACCCAGGTGGGGGCGGAGATCCGGAGCCCCTGGACCTTCCTCGCCGGGACGCTCCGGCCGCTGGCCGCCGTCGATATCCAGTACCGCGAGCAGAACGACTGGCACACCGACCTCTCCGCGCGGGCCGGCGTCCAGTTCGAGAAGCTCCCCATCTTCGACCGCCGGATCCAGCTCCTGGTGGAGTACTTCAACGGCTACTCACCCAACGGGCAGTTCTACCGGGAGAAGGTCGAGTACCTCGGGGTCGGCATCCACTTCTACCTGTACTGAGCGGTCAGCCGGCTAGACCGTCCAGAGGGAGCCCGCCGCCGCGCAGGAACTGACGGAGCCGGCGCTTCACGCTCGCCCGATTCTCGGGAATGACGCCGAGGCGGTTCAGCGCCTCGAGTCGGCGGCGCTCGCGCCACGACAGCTGGCCGTCGAGGATGAACCCGGAGAGGATGAGCGCCTGGCACACGGCCCGGGTCGCGGGCGGCGCGGCGGCGAAGCGAAGGAGGTAGTCCGCCGGCAGCGGGTGCCGGGGCTCCGCGGGCACGCCCCACCGCTCCAGCAGCTCCCGTGTCAGGAGATAGTGGTTCTGGTGGAAGTCGCGCTTGCTCACCGCGATGTACTGGAGGGTGTCGTAGACGAGGGTGCGGTCGGCGGCCGACGGCGCGTGCTTCTCCAGGCGCTGCACCAGGCCGCGGATGGCGGCGGGCCCCATCAGGACGACCTTCGCCTCCCGTAGCACCGCGTGGGTGGCGTAGGCGTTGATCGCCATGTAGATCGGCACACCGGCGAAGTCCAGGAGGGCGCGCACCGCGTAGCGGCCCAGCAGGAGCCGGACGAGGTAGCGGACGGCCTGATTCGCGAGAAACCCCTTGAGCCGCATGAACAGGTTGAACAGGAACAGCATCCAGGGCCTGAGCCCCTCGAAGGGGTCGATACCGTAGCGAGTGACCTCGGTGCTCTTCCGCTCGAGACCGATCGACAGGAGCGCCGGCGCCTGGCCCTCCTTGGTCTCGGGCGTCACGACGCCCGTGGCCACGGCGATCTCGTGAACGCCGATGATGTTCAGGAGGGTCAGGAGCGTGAGCTCGACGGTCGTGAGGAGGACGGCCCAGAGAAGCTCGCCCCACGGCACACGCACGGGACCGAGCACGGGCGCCGCCACGGTGGCCGCCGGGAAGAGCTGCGGCGCCCGGTAGACCGGCACGTAGTAGGCGAGGAAGCCGATCACCGCGAGGGCCGCCGCTGCCGTCACGAGGAGCCACTCGACGCGCCGGATGTGCCGGACGGCCTCCGGGTCGAGCTCGTGGACGTCCGCCCGATGCCCGAACCGACGCACGGGCAGGCGGCGCAAGAAGCGCTCGTAGACGCTCACGCTGTGACGGTCCCTCCCGATCGCGGCCCGGGACCGTCCCGCGCCGCACCCGAGCGAGGGTAGGGTCCGCGCGCGATTCGCGCAAGGCCTAACCGACTGGCCCGCCTCGCCGAGCGGCCGGCCGCCGACTCTTGTCCCGGCCGCACCCGCCGCCTATCATGGCCGCCACGGGCCGCCACAGGCTGAAGGCCGTCCGATCAGGAGATGCCGAGTGAGCCAGTCGGGGCCGGGCCCGATGTCGGGTGAGGTGGACCTTCTCTTCGCCCTCGTGCGGGAGCGCTACGGACACCGGCTCACGCCCGAGGAGCTCGAGGCCGTCCGGACGGGCGTCGCGGCGATCGTCGAGGGAGCGCGCGCCCTCCGGGCGGTCCGTCTGGACAATGCCGACGGGCCGGCCCTCCCGGCGCCGCTCGACCTCCCGCCCGCGCCGTGACGCCGAGCCCGATCTTCCTGACGCTGCGCGAGCTGGCGGCGCTCGTGCGGGCCCGTCACGTCTCGCCGGTGACGCTCGCGGAAACGTTCCTCGAACGGCTCGAGACTCTCGGACCGCGCTACAACGCCGTCGTCACCCTGACTCGCGAGCGGGCGCTCGCCGAGGCTCGCCGGGCGGAATCCGAGATCGGGGCAGGCCGGTGGCGGGGGCCGCTCCACGGGATCCCGTACGGGGCGAAGGACCTCCTGGCGACGGCCGGCGGCATTCCCACCACCTGGGGCGCCGCGCCGCTCCGCCGCCAGACCTTCGACGCCGATGCGACCGTCATCCGCCGCCTCGAAGACGCCGGCGCCGTCCTGACGGCGAAGCTCGCCATGGTCGAGCTCGCGGGCGGGGCCGGATACCGGCAGCCCCGCGCGTCGTTCACGGGACCCGGACGGTCTCCCTGGGGGGAGGATGCCTGGAGCGGCGGCTCCTCCAGCGGATCCGCGTCCGCGGTCGCCGCGGGGCTCGTGCCCTTCGCGCTCGGCTCCGAGACGTGGGGATCGATCGTCTCGCCGGCGGCGAACTGCGGGGTGACGGGGCTCCGGCCCACCCTCGGGCGCGTCAGCCGTCACGGCGCGATGGCGCTCTCCTGGAGCCTCGACAAGATCGGGCCGCTCGGCCTCACGGCGGACGACTGTGGCCTCGTGCTGGAGGCAATCGCCGGCCCGGACCCCTTCGATCCGAGTGCGGCGGACCGCCCGTTCCGCTACGAGGCGGAGGATCCGCCGGGCCGGCGGTTCCGGTTCGGTGTGCTCCGCGCGGCGGCGGAGGTCGCCGACGCGGACGTGCGTGCGCGCTTCGAGGAGGCGCTCGAGGTGCTGCGGGCGATCGGCACCGTGGAGGACGTCACGCTGCCGGCCCTTCCCTACGAGGCGATCACGCGGACCATCCTCTTCGCCGAGGCGGCCAGCGCCCTCGAGGGGCTGGTCGAGGACGGCGCCCTGGCCGAGCTGACGGCGCCCGAGGATCGGTACACGCTCTACGCGCGGGATGCGATCCTGGCCAAGGACTACATCAAGGCGCTGCGGCTCCGGGCGGTGGCGGCGCGCGAGATCGGCCGCATCCTCGCCGGGCTCGACGCGCTGGTCGCCCCGGGCCGCTTCACCGTGGCGACCCGTCTCGACGAGCCGTTCCGGAGCGCCTTCGGCGGCACGGTCCTGGACCCGACGGGAGCGATCGGGAACGCGGCCGGGCTCCCGGCGGTCGCCGTCCCCAACGGGTTCGGCGAGCGCGGGCTGCCGACGAGCCTCCAGTTCGTGGGGCGCGAGTGGGGCGAGAACGCCATCCTCGCCGCGGCCCGGGCCTACCAGGCGCGCACCGACTGGCACCGGCGCCGTCCGGTCGCCGGCTGACCCGTCCCTCAGACGGCTCCGAACTCGGGCGGGTACCGCACGATCCCCCCTCGCCCGCCGAGGGCGCCGTCGCGCAGCTCGACGAGCATGAAGGCCTCGTCCGGGGCGGGATGCTCCCAGGTCACGCCGTGCCGGCTGGCCCGCGTGAAGCCGAAGCGCGGGTAGTACTCCGGGTGGCCCAGCACGACCACGCATCCGTGACCCGCGTCGCGGCACGCCGCGAGCCCCGCCCGGACCAGCGCGGACCCGATGCCCAGGCGCTGACGCGTGGGCAGGACGGCCATGGGGCCGAGCCCGAGGGCCGCCGCCGAATCGCCACCCGAATCGCCACCGGGCTCGCCACCCGACTCGATGGTCACCGGGCTGAAGAGAATGTGCCCGACGACGCGATGCCCCTCGGCCGCCACGAGAGACAGCGTCGCCTGCCCGCGCGCGCGGAGCGCGTCCACGAGATCCGCCTCGGCGGCGGTCCCGAACGCCAGCTCGTTGACGGCCCGGATCGCGGCGAGGTCGTCGGGCCGCTCCCGCCGGACGGTCGTCACGCGCTCACGGGTCTACGCTGGCAGTGGCCTACGCGTACACGTCGCGACGCCAGTGCAGCCCGAGGCTCAGGATGTGCTGGAGCAACGCCTTGTAGGACAGGCCCGCCCGTTCCGCCGACGCGGCGAGCTCCTCGCCGTTCGCGATCTCGGGGTTGGGGTTCGCCTCGAGCGCGTACGCGCCCTGCGCCGCGTCCAGCCGGAAGTCGATCCGCGCGTACCCGCTGAGCCCGAGGGTGCGGTAGATCCGCTTGGCGAGCTCCTGAACCCGCCGGGCGACCGGGTCGGGCAGCTCGCGCGCCTCGCCCCACTGGATGCCGTACTTCTTCTGGTACGGTCGGCTCCACTTGAGCCGCTGGGTCGCGATGGGGTGGGCCTCGTCCGGCAGCCCGTCCATGCGGAGCTCCCAGACCGGGAACACGTGAAGGCGGCGGTTCCCCACGACCGACACGTACAGCTCGCGGCCCTCGATATAGCGTTCCACGATCGCGCTGGTCCCCACGCTCTCGTGGACGAACGCCACGCGCTCCTTGAGCTTCTCGTCGCTCTCGACCACCGACGCCTGGGCGATGCCGAGGGACGCGTCCTCGGTGAGCGACTTCACGATCAGGGGGAAGGACAGGCGCCGCGGGCGCCGCACGGCTCGGCCCATCGCGAACACCGCGAAGTCCGGGCACGGGATCCGGTGATAGGCAAGGATCTTCTTCGAGAGCGCCTTGTCGCGGCTCACCATGAGGCCCCGCGGATTGCAGCCCGTGTACGGGACGCGCAGGAGCTCCAGGTAGGCGACCACGTTCTGGTCGTAGGTCGCGACGCCGTCGAACTCCTCGAGGAGGTTGAACGCGATGTGAGGCTGCCACTCCTCGATCGCTTCGCGGACCACGCGGAGATCGCTCCGGACCCCGAGGGCTCGCACCTCGTGCCCCAGCTCCCGCAGCGTGCTGACGACGTCGAACTCCGTCTTCCACGGCGCGGCGGCCAGGTCCGCGTCGCTGGCCGCATCCGGGGGCACGAGGTTCTCGTGCATCAGCGCCAGGACGCGCAGCGGCTTCATCGGACGACGCGGTGGCGACCGCTGTGGAGGTAGTTCATGGTCTGCACCGTGAGCGCGATGATGAAGTCGAGCTTCGCCTGGTCCTCCGGCACCGCGACGCGCAGGCCGAGCTCGCGGCAGCGATCGATCATGTCCCCCAGCACCTGGTCGATCGTGTACTGGTAGACGCCCGTTCCCTGGGCCACGCGGCGGCGCACCTCCCGGCGGATGCGCTTGAGGAACTGCGCGGCCGGCGCCCGGTCATGGAACTCCGGGGCGGCCGAGAACAGGCGCCGGAGGTCCCGGTCGAAGGAGACGTCCTGGCCGAGACCGTAGTGACGGCGCTTCTCCTCGTAGTGCTGGCGCAGCGTCTTTCGGAGGCGCGACAGCGCATCGACGCGGGCCCGTGACAGCACCACGGGCCGATGGTCCCCGATCTCCTGCAGCAGCTCGTCGACGTACTCGAGCTTTCGGACGACGGGCCACCCCGCATACCGCTCCCGCCAGTTCGAGTCGGGCGCGAGCCACACCGCGAACGTCTCGGCAAAGTCCTCGTCCGGATGGCTCTGCGCGTACCACTGCTCCAAATGTACGACGAAGCGCCGGCTGTACGGCCTCGGGACGTAGTAGTCGCGATAGCGCTCCGACGACTTGCCGAAGAGCCGCTGGCGGCGGCGGCGAAGGCGGAGCCGGTAGGCGTTCTCGATGGCGTGCCCCGTCTCGTGTCTCAGGAGCCGCATGCACCACTCGGGTGTCCCGCCCTCGACCTCGAGCATGTGGGTCAGCTCGAGCCGGGCGAGCCGGGGGTGAGCGAGGTAGAAGGGGATGGCCACTCCGGGGACGCCGTCGGGGCAGTACCACTCGTCGGAGAGCCAGAAGTGCGGCCGGAAGCGGAGCCCCAGGGTCTCGAGCTCGCCGTGCAGCTGATCGATCCGATCCGCGAGCTCGCCCTCCCGGATCACGAGCCCGAGGTCGCAGAGCCTGACGTCCAGGAGCCGCTCGTCGGGCCAGGTGGCCCACTCGGGCTCGGCCGTGGCGGCCCCTGGCCGGCCCTCGGCGCGGCTCATCGAGCCCGCCGGCGAATGCGCCGACGGCCGCCGCTGCCTGCCGTCGCGGCGGTGGGCGTCGCGCCGGCGGCCGGGGCGGCGGCTCCGTCAGGCGAGACCGCGCAGCATGGTCTCGGCGTCGCTGACCTCGAACTTCCCCGGCTGTTCGACGTGCAGCGCCTTCACGACCCCATCCTCGACCAGCATCGAGTAGCGCTGCGAGCGGATCCCCATGCCGCGCACCGTCAGGTCCATGTCGAGGCCCAGGGCCTTCGTGTAGGTGGCGCTGCCGTCGGCCATCATGCGGACCTTGCCGCCGGCCTTCTGGTCGCGGCCCCAGGCGCCCATGACGAAGGCGTCGTTGACGGAGACGCACCAGATCTCGTCCACGCCGCGCGCCTGGAGCCGGTCGTGGGCACTGACGTAGCCCGGCACGTGCTTGGCCGAGCACGTCGGAGTGAACGCGCCGGGCAGGCCGAAGACGACGACTCGCCGTCCCTTCGCCAGGTCCGACACGGGGAAGTTGTTGGGGCCGACGCTGCAGCCCGGGGCTTCCTGCTCGTAGAACTCGGTGAGCGTGCCTTCCGGCAGGCGATCTCCAACCCTGATCGGCACAGGCGTCCTCCTCGCGGTCAATCGGTCGCGGTCAATGGGCAAGCCGGCCAGCGGGCGCCGGCCGATCGGGTTCAGGGTACCATACCGGATGGAACCCGGCGGCTCCGGATGGCCCCAGGAATCTCCCGGAGGGCTCGAGCCGTCCCATGATTGGCCAGCTCGGGGAACGCACTCACGACGCCGGGCGGGCAGCTGCCGCCGGCCAGCACTGTGACGAGGTGAGACCATGCCCGGCATCACAGAGGGCCGCAAGGCCCCCGCCTTCACGCTCGAGAGTGCCGCCGGCCAGCGCGTATCGCTCGCCGACTTCGCCGGCAAGGACATGATCGTCTACTTCTATCCCAAGGACGACACCCCGGGGTGTACGAAGGAGGCGTGCGGCTTCCGGGACCTCTGGAAGGATCTCCGGACGGCGGGAGTCGCCGTGCTCGGGGTGTCGGCCGACAGCCCCGCGTCCCACGCGAAGTTCGCGGATAAGTACCGGCTGCCCTTCACGCTTCTCTCGGACCCGGACCGGAAGGTCATGACGGCGTGGGGGGCGTACGGCGAGAAGGTCCTGTACGGCAAGAAGACCACGGGCGTGATCCGCTCGACCGTCTGGGTGGGCCCCGACGGGACCGTCCGGAAGCACTGGAAGAGAGTGGCCGACGCGGCCAAGCACCCGGCCCAGGTTCTCGAGGCCGTCCGCAGCCGGGCCGGCTGAGCCGGCCCCCGGAGACCGGGGCGCTCTGCTAACATCGGAGGCGCCCGCTCGAAGGTCCGAGACATCGAACACCTGACTCGATCCAAAAGGAGAGCCCCAGCATGGCGCAGCTGAAGATCCCGCTCGACGCGAAGCGGTTCGCGACCGGCATGACCTGGAAGGACTACCTGGCCCAGATGGGCGACACGCGGGCGCGCACGGAGGAGAACTACCAGCACGCGACGCTGACCGAGGAGGAGCGGCGCTTCTTCTCGGGTATCCGCCAGGTGCGGCACGCGCTGATGCTCGCCGAGAACTGGTGCGGCGACGTGCACCGCAACTCCCCGATGCTGGCGCGCATCGCCGAGGCGATGCCGCACTGCGAGCTGCGGGTGTTCTTCCGCGACCAGCACCTCGATCTGACGGACGTCTTCCTCAACAACGGGTACCGGTCCATCCCCGTCCTCGTCTTCTTCGACGAGGACTGGAACGAGGTGGCGCGCTGGATCGAGCGGCCGCACGCGGCCACGCAGCGCTCGTTCGCCATCCGCGCCAAGACGACCGACATCGCCCCCCAGGACAAGCAGGAGGCGGCGCTCCAGGAGTTCCGGTCGCAGGTGCAGGCCGCCTACGCCACCGCCCCGGAGAAGAGCCTCTGGCGCGACACCGCCAAGGAGATCCGCACGCTCCTCGAGCTCCGGCTCGGCCTCACCGCCAAGGCCTAGCCCGGCGGTCGCGCACCGCCAGGCCGTTTGCCGCGGGCCGGCTCTCGGGCCGGCCCGCGCCGCGGGCGGGCGGTGGAACGCCCTGCGCCCGCTTGCCCGGCACCGTTCCCTCGTAATAGGGCCGTCAGGCGCCGGCGTCGCGGAGACGTAGCCGAGCCGTCATTGCCCGGCAACGTCCGGCCGCTACCGTGCGAGGCGTGGTGCTGCCGGACCTCGAGACGGGCAGGGTCCACCTCGTCGGCCTATCGAAGGTCTACCCAACCGGTACCGTCGCACTCCGGGACGTTAATCTCCGCGTTGCCCCCGGCGAGACCGTGGGGCTCCTCGGCCCCTCGGGAGCGGGCAAGTCGACGCTCCTCCGGTGCGTGAACGGCCTCGTCCGCCCGAGCGCGGGCCACGTGCGGGTCGACGGGCTGGTCCTCGATCAGGACGAGTCCGTGCTTCGACGGGTACGCCAGCGGGCCGCGATGATCTTCCAGCAGTTCAACCTGGTCGGCCGGCTCTCCGCGCTGGAGAACGTGTTGACCGCTCGCCTGTCCTACCGCCCGGTGCTCCCCACACTCCTCCGGCGCTTCCCGCGGGAGGACTACGAGCGGGCGATGGCCTGCCTCCGGCGCGTGGGACTCGCCGACCGGGCCGGCCAGCGCGCAGACACGCTCTCGGGGGGCGAGCGCCAGCGGGTCGCCGTCGCCCGGGCGCTTGCCCAGGAGCCCCGGATCCTCCTCGCGGACGAGCCGGTGGCGAGCCTCGACCCCCGGTCGACCCGCCAGGTGCTGGAGCTCATTCGACGGGTCAGCTGGGAGGACGGCCTGACCGTCCTCATGAGCCTCCACCAGGTCGGCCTGGCCCGACAGTTCTCGGATCGCGTCGCAGGCCTCGCCGGGGGACGCCTCGTCTTCGAGGGCCCGCCGGACGCGCTGGACGATCGGGCACTCGCCACCATCTACGGCGCTCTGCCGGAGAATCCAGAGGAGGACGATGGCCACCACGACCTCGTGGCGGTCGTGGCCCACGCCTGAGGCCTGGCGGGGGACGCGCTCCCGCTGGGCCCTCCTCGGGTGGGGCGCGGCGGCGGGAGTGCTCCTCTGGGCTGCGCACGGGGCGGATCTCCGCCTCCACGAGCTGGTCCGGGGCGCGCCCTACATGGCCGACTTCCTCCGGCGGATGTTCCCGCCCAACCTCGCCCACGCGCCCGCGCTCGTCGGGCCGACGCTGGAGACGCTCCAGATGGCCCTCTGGGGGACGGTGCTTGCGATCGCGCTTGCCGCGCCGCTCGGCATCCTCGCGGCGCGCAACCTGACGCCCCATCCTCTCTGCTTCTGGGCAGCCCGGGGTCTCCTCAACGCCATGCGGGGCATCAACGAGCTGGTCTTCGCCCTGGTGTTCGTCGCAGCGGTGGGTCTCGGACCCCTCCCGGGCGTCCTGGCCCTCGCCGTCCACACGGCGGGCATGCTCGGGAAGTTCTACGCGGAGGCGATGGAGGGGGTGGACCCGGGTCCGGTCGAAGCCCTGGCCGCCACGGGAGCGGGCCGGCTCCAGACGATCCGCTACGCCGTGCTGCCCCAGATTCTGCCTGCGGTGGTCGCCTTCAACCTCTACCGGCTCGAGGTGTCGGTCCGCTCCGCCACGGTCCTCGGCCTGGTCGGCGCCGGCGGGATCGGCTTCGAGCTGATGAGCAGCATGCGGCTGTTCAAGTACCGCGAGGTCGCGATGATCCTCGTCGCGATCGTCGGCCTGGTGGTCCTGACGGACGCCGTCTCCACGCGCGTCCGCAGGCGATACCTCTAAGGAGGCTGCCATGCATCTGCCGATGGTCTCCCTCGCCCTCGTCCTGACCCTGGCCGTCACCTTGCTCGCGCCCTCGGCGCCGCCTGACGGGCAGGAGCGAACGCTCCGCTTTGCCCTCACGCCCTCCGAGGAGACGACCGACCAGCAGATGAAGCGGTCGGCCCAGGTGATCCAGCGCCTGGAAAAGGACCTCGACCTCCGCGTCGTCCCGTACACAGCGGGTGACTACGTCTCCATCGTGGAGGCGATGCGGGCGAAGAAGGTGGACGTCGCGTGGCTGGGGTCCTTCTCCTACGTGCTGGCCGCCCAGGAGGCCGGCGCCGAGGCGTTCATCGCGGGCGTCCGCAAGAGCACCGGCAAGGCCAGCTACACGAGCCTCATCTTCGTCCGGGGCGACGCGCCATACCAGTCGGTCATGGACCTCAGGGGCAAGAGCTTCGCCTTCGTGGACCCCGCCTCGACCTCCGGCCATCTCTTCCCCCGGGCCGGCATGGTGAAGATGGGGATCGCCGATCCGGCGGCCTTCTTCTCCCAGGTGGTCTTCGCCGGCGCCCACGACGCGGCCCAGCTGGCCGTGCTCAACCGGCGGGTGGACGGAGGCGCGTCGAACGACCGGGTAATGGACAATCTCATCAAGCGGGGTGACCTCAAGCCGGGCGACCTCAGGATCATCCATCGCTCCGGCCCCATCCCGCTCGGCCCGATCGCCTGGCGCCGCGACCTCCCGGAGGCGACGAAGGCCGGGCTCAAGCGGTCGTTCCTCGGCATGCGGGACGTCACGTTCGGCACCCTCGGCGAGCTGACTCACTTCGTCGAGGTGTCCGACCGGACCTACGACATCGTGCGGGAGACGGCCACCGTCCTGAAGCTCGATCTCAAGAAGATGGACGACTGAGCGGCGTCCCCGTGGCGATTCCCCTCCCCTCGCGCGTGCTCGTCCTCATGCTGGACGGCTTCGGGGCCGACTACCTCGAGGCCAGCGACATGCCGAACCTGCGCCGCCTGATCGCCGAGGGCTTCCACTCGACCGTCGACGCATGCATGCCGACGGTCACGAACGTGAACAACGCATCGATCTGCACCGGCACGTGGCCGGCCGTCCACGGCATCACGGCCAACTCGTACCTGGATCTGGCAACGCGTGAAGAGCACTACATGGATCGGGCTGAGCTCCTCCTGGCACCGACGCTCTTCGAGCGGGCGGCGACGATCGGGCGCCGCTCCGCCCTGCTGACCGCCAAGGTGAAGACGATCCGCATGCTGGCGCGCGGCGCCGACATCACGCTGGCCGCCGAGGCACCTGACCCGGCGTGGGTGGCCCGGCTCGGGCCGCCTCCGGGAATCTACTCAGCGGAGATCAACCACTGGCTCCTCGACGCCGCCACCCTGGTGCTCCGCACCTCCCCGGACGTGGGGGTCGTCTACTGCCACACGACCGACTACCCGATGCACATGGCGCCGCCAGATGGGGAGCTATCCCAGCGCCATCTGGCCGAGCTGGATCGGCGGCTCGGCGTCGTCCTGGACGCGTGCCCCGGCCTCGCCGTGTACCTGACCGCGGACCACGGGATGAACTCGAAGCGCCGCTGCTACGATCTCGCGCGCGCCATGGCCGAGGCCGGCCGGCCAATCTTCTTCGCCATGTCCGCGGAGCGTGACCCCTACGTCCGTCATCACCGGACGTTCGGCGGTACCGCGTACGTGTGGCTGGAGGCGCCCGGCGACCGCGAGGGGGTGGACGCGGCACTTCGCGGCCTCGAGGGCGTTGAGGACGTCCTGACCCGTCACGAGGCCGCAGCGCGCTTCCGGCTCCACCCGGACCGCATCGGCGATCTCGTCGTTCTCGGCGACCGCGACACGGTCTTCGGGCCGCTGGAGCGCCCGGTGGAGGACTTGCCGGCCGGCTTCCGCACCCACGGGTCCTGTCACGAGCTTCGCGTGCCGCTCGTCGTGTACGGCGTTCCGGTGGCCCGGCTGGACCGCGCCGCGCACACGCACAACGTCCACCTGATGCGCTCGCTGGCCCTGGACGGCTAGCCCTCCCGTCGATGGCCCCGGACCTGAGCCTCGTCCTGGGCGGGGCTGGCGTGCTCGCCTTCTCGGTCGGGCTGGGCGCCCTCGTCCTCCGCGTCCCCCGGTGCCCCGGCTGCGAGCGGCGCGGCCAGCCGGAGGCGAGGGCCATCGCCGGGGCGGACCCGACCCTCATCGAACTGGTCTATTGGTGCCCGCCCTGTGGCCAGGTGTTCGGCCGGCGCACGCTGGTCCACCCGCACTGAGCGACCCCGTCCCGACGTCGCCGTCGGCAGCGGACCGCGGCGCCAGGCAGCGGGCGACCTAGCGAGCGGTCAGGGAGTCCGGGTCCCGCCGCTCCCTTCGGGCCCGTCGTGACCGGACCCGCCCGGCGCAATCACGGGCGCCACAGGAGCCTGAGCCGGCACCCACACCCACGTCCACGCCACCCTCACCCCGTCCCCCCAGAGCTCGTACCGGCCGTGGGGGTACTGCACCACGCGCGGCCCGGTCCAGCCGCCTTGAGGGGCCGGGGCGAGCGCGACCGCCTGGGACGGCACGGAGTAGGCGGGCGCCTGAACGTACACGGGCGCCTGGGGCCACGCGTACGCCACCGGGTAGGCGGGCGCGGTGTAGACGACGCGCGGCGCCGCGATGGCCGAGACGAGCTGGGTGAAGACGGCGAAGGACGCGAGCCCCAGGGCCACGCATTCCAGGCACGCCTGGGCCGGCGGCGCGGCGACGGCAAGGATCAGGATCCCGATCAGGATCATGGCGATGCCTCGATGCATTGGCGTCACGCCCTTCCTTCTCCACCGTGGCCGTGCGGCGGCGTCATGGGTCCAGTCTCAGTCCTCGGACAGGATGCCGGCCTGCTGGAGATGCTCCACGACCGCCTTCGCCACGTCCCCCGCCACCTCCCGCGCCACGGCGGGGTCGAACGTCCGGCTCGACCCCGACCAGATGAGGCTCTCGGAGGCGACCGCGTAGACATTGGTCTGCATCCGCACGGTCACGCTCTGGCGAGCGGAGTCAGGTCGCTCGAGCTCCTTGTACGTGCTGGCGTAGTAGTCGCCGAGGGTCTGACCGGCCCCGCTCGCCGCCCGGGGCGACGCGCCGTCGACGTCGACGACCCGCGCGACGATCGCGCCGTCGAACCCGTCGGCGCGCAGCCAGGCCCGGACCTTCTCGAGGTCGCCTTGCTCCGCCGTGGGCACGCGCCCGTAGCTCCCGACCCCGCGGGTGTTCATGGGAAGACGGCGCGCGAACTCGTCCTCGGCGAGACGCCGAACGGCCGGGTCGGTACCGAGCACGAACACCGCGACGTTGCGGAGAGGTGCGCCGCTGTGTCCGGGGTCCTTCCAGACGTCGCCGAGGCGGGTTCCGCTGCAGCCCACGAGGCTCGCCAAAACGGCGACGGCCACCAACCGGGCGATCATCGTGCGCCGGCCTCGTCCATGCATCGCTCAGAGGTCACGGGAGTGGAGACCGAGATGGCGCGGGCGCCAGTGCCGCGCCTGGTGCTCGGCGACGTAGGCCGATCGCGCGAAGAGCTTGACCAGCACCACCCCCGCGACGAATCCGCCGAAGTGCGCCCAGAAGGCGACTCCCCCGCCCTCGCGGCCGAGCACCGTCAGCCCGCTCACGAACTGGAGGAGCAGCCAGTACCCGAGCATCATCCAGGCCGGCCATGCCATGGAGGTCATCATAAACCCGAGCGGCACCATCACGAACACCCGGACGTGCGGGTAGAGCAGGACGTAGCCGCCCATCACGCCGCTGATCGCCCCGGAGGCGCCCACCATCGGCACCGCCGACGCGGGGGTGAGCACGACCTGCGTCAGCGCGGCGGCCACGCCGGTCAAGAGATAGAAGACCAGGAAGCGGAGCCGGCCCATCGCGTCCTCGACGTTGTTCCCGAAGATCCACAGGAACCACATGTTCCCCAGCACGTGCATCCAGGAGCCGTGGAGGAACATGGACGTGAAGACGTGCGACGTCTGCCGACCCGGATCGGTGAGGCAGGCCAGCCCCTCGCCCATCGGAAAGCGCGTGCCGGGCGGCACGCGCTGCGTCAGCTCGCCGGGAATCAGCCCGAGCTCGCAGACGGACTTCATCAGGGGCAGATCGCTCCCCGCGCCCTGGACGAAGAGCCAGCTCACCGCGTTGAGCCCGATCAACGCGTAGGTGACGAACGGCGTCCGGATCGTCTCGTTCTCGTCCCGGTACGGGAACATGGTCAGGGTCCTCGGCCCGGCCGCGCGGCAGGGACCGCCCCACCGATCAGTGTAGCGCGATCAGCTTCGAGTAGGACTCGTACCGGCTCTGGATGCCGCTGACGTACTTGACGGGCTCCCCGCAGCGGCAGTAACCGTGCCGCGCCACTCGCGCGAACCGGGGCTTGGCGAGGAGCGGCATCGCCTTCTCGACGTGGCCGAACCAGCGGTTCGGATCCAGCTTGAGGTCGGCGGCCAGCCGGCGTCCGTCGGCCACGTGGCCGGGCCCGCAGTTGTACGAGGCGAGCCCGAAGCGGAGGCGGTCCTGCTCGTCGATCTCCGGCTCCCGGTACATCGCGACGTAGCGCGCGAGCAGCTTCGCCCCCGCGTGGATGCCCTGCTCCGGCTGCCGCACGTCGCCGACGTCGAGCTCCCGCGCCGTCCGCGGCATCACCTGCATCAAGCCCTGCGCTCCCGCCCAGCTCCGCGCCCGCGGGTCGAAGCGGGACTCCTGGAACATCTGAGACGTGACGAGCCTCCAGTCGAGCTCGTACATCGTCGCATATTTCTTGACCAGCGGGTCGTAGGGCGAGAGGCTGCCGGCCTGGTCCGACCGGTCCTCGCTGGTCGCCGCCCGCATGTGCCGCTGGTTCTTGAAGTACTTGGTCATCGTGATGTTGTAGAAGGTGCTCCGGTAGATCCGCCGGATGAACCGGTCGGCGACCGCCTTGAGACGGGGCTGGTCCTTCCGGAGCATCCAGGCGATGTCCCGGGGGTCGCCGATGGGGCCCGCCGAGCGGATCGCGTCGCTGAAGGTCAGCTCGAGGTCGACGATGTTCGAGTCGGCGACCGTCGCGGTGTGCCGGCCCTCCCCGACGGCGTCGAGGATGTCCTCGGTCTCCTCGTCCTCCGGAACCAGCTCCAGCTCGAATCCGTGCCGGGCCTGGAGGGGCGCGAGCGCCTGGTGGTAGCTCGACGAGCGCCGCACCGCGATCTTCCGGCCCCGGAGGTCGGCCAGGCTCCGGGTGGTCCGGTCCTTCGCGGGCACGATCAGAAGCTCGCTGACCTTGTTGTAGGCCGACGTGAACGCGAACTCCCGGCTTCGCTCCGGCGTGATCGCGAGCCCCGCGGCGATCAGATCGCCCTTGCCCTCCCGGAGATAGGTGGACAGCTCCTCCCGCGACGGAGGGATCACCAGCTCGAGACGGACGCCGAGCGTGCGAGCGAACTCGCGGACGAGCTCGTACTCGAAGCCGAGCTCTTCGCCGCGGTGGAGGAAGTACGTCGTGCTCGAGTTGCGCGTCAGGACCCGGAGGGCCCCCCGCTTCCGGATGGCGTGGAGGTCGGCCCGCACGGGCCGATCCTTGTAGCCGGTCAGCGCCCGCTCCACGAGGAACGAGTCGAGGGCCGCCTTCAGCGCCGGGTTCTCCTTGCGAACCCCCCAGGCGATCGGGTCGCGCTCGGTCAGGGCGAAGGCCCCCTTCACCCCGGGCTCGAACGTCAAGGCCGCGTCCAGGATGTCCGAGTCGGCCACCGTGATGGCTTCCTCGCCGCGCGCCACCTTCTGGATCAGATCGAACGTGTCCGCCGTCTCCCGCGCCGGCTTGATCTCGAGGCCCTTGACCCGCGACGCCAGCCGCGTGAGGGCTCCGGCGTACGAGCTCGAGGGACGGACGGTCACGGTCTTCCCGGCCAGGTCTGCCGCCCGCCGGATGCTCCGGTCCGCCTTGGGAACCACCACCTGCTGCGACACGTAGCGGACCGGCCGGGTGAAGGCGATCTCCTGGGCGCGCTCGGGCGTGATCGCCAGCGAGCCCACGATCACGTCCCCGCGGCCGGCTCGGAGCGCCGGGATCAGCTGGCTCCGGTCGGACACCACGACCGGGACGGCGCGGAGATCCAGCTTCCGCGCGAAGGTCACGGCGAGCGCGAGCTCCTCGCGCTTGGGGTCGCCCGCGCGCTGGAGGTGCTCGGGCGCGGTCACCAGCAGGCGGAGCACCCCCGCCTTCCGGATCGCGGGCAGGTCGCCGTTGGCGGCGGGGCCGGGCGTCTCGGCGGCCAGCGCCGGCGACCCGAGCGGGCCGAGGCTCGACCACGCCGCGGCGAGCGTCGCTAGCGAGAGGATCGCGATCCGGCCAGCGATCCGCGTGCTCACCGACGATGCCCGGGCGCCGCGAGGAGTCGAGCGGCTGACACCCATCCGGATCGATTATCGGCGGCCCGGCGGCCGGAAGGGCCAGGAATTCGGACGGAGCAGGGCTCGCCGCCCGCGCGCCGGCAGGCTGCGACGGGCGTCCACGAGTCTACTCTCCGGCCACGATCGCGAACTCCACGCGACCTCCTGCATCCGGTGCCGGTGTCGGTGCGGCCGGCCCGGCGCCGGACGACGCTGGGCGCTCGACCCCCTCGTCGGTGACACGCGCCGCCGGGATTCCTTCGGCGGTGATCAGCCGCTCGCGCGTCGCATCCACGCGGCGGCGGCCGAGGTCGGCCAGCGAGGCATCGGGGGTGGGCTCGCGCTCGCGCAGGAGGGCCACCTGCTCCTCCGCGGTCGCGGGAACGGGAACGTCGGGGAGCTCTTGCTGGTAGTACGCGGCGAGGGCGGCGGCCCCGTCCGGCAGGCTCCGCTCCTTCTGGAGCGCCTCGAGCCGCGCCGTCACGGCGTCGTGCTTGAGGGCCTCGGCATCAGCGGGGCTGGGAACCGACGTCAGCGCCAGGTTTACAAAGGGCGAGCGGCGCAGGACGTCGGCCACCCGGATCAGGTGCTCCTCCATGGCGGGCGACAGCACTGCGCTGCCGGCGGCGAAGGTCACCGGCTCCACCTTGGGCGCCTCGACCTCCGCGGCCTTCTCGTCACTCTTCTCGCCCCTCGAGAACAACCGGCCGATGGCCTTGAAGGGCGCGGTCACGACGTTGGCCAGTACATTCTTGATGGCCGTCCAGATGGCGTCGCCGAGGGACAGTTTCGGATCGTTGAGGGGACCGGTGACGGGCACGTTGACGCGAATGTCACCCCGCTGGTCCTTGATCAGCGCGACGATCAGCCCGAGGGGCAGCCCGATCCGCCGTTTCACCTCGTCGGTGGCGCTGGCCGGCGCCACCTGGAGCTGTTGAACGACGAGCTCATTGTCGGCGGACAGCTGATTGCCGTCGAGCTTGACGCGGAACTTGTACTGGAGCTCCCCCTGCTTGATGACCCATCCGGTCGCTGCCACCGCGTACGGATCGACGCTGGGGAGCTTGAAGCTCCGCAGCTCCCCGACGAGGTCGACGGCGGCCGGCGCTCCGAGGGGACCGATCTCGCCCCGGATGTCGAGGCCCGCGTCCCCGCCCACGACGCTCTGGAGCGCGAGCTTGGCGCGGCGGTCGGGCCGGTTCCCGAAGTCGGTGACGGTCAGCTCGAGCCGCGACAGGTCCTGCGAGAAGGCGGGCTGAGTGGTCCGGTCCAGGAAGCGGATCGCGCCGTCCTCGATGCGGACCTTGCCGAACTCGAGCCGCATCGTCTCGAGCAGGCTCTTCGGCTGCGCCTCGGCGGAGGCGGCGCGAGGCTTCGGCGCTGGCTCCGGCGGCGGCTCCCGTTCCGTCCCGCGCGGGGTGAACAGTCGGCGCAGGTTGAACGACCCGTCCGCGGCGCGCTCGATTTCCACGCGGGGGCGTCGAAAGCCGGCGCTGACGAGCGTCGCGCGCCGGGGCCAGTCGAAGTCGATGCCCCGGACCTCCATGTGCTCGACCCGGATTGCCGGCCGCGCGGCCCCCGGCTCCCGGATCTCGACGTCCCGCCCCCAGCTGTCGCCCTTGGACTGCGCGACGAAGACGCCGTTCCGCACCGCGATGCGGTTCTTGCTGTCGCCGCTGAACCGGCCCGACAGGAGCGCGGGGATCGGAATGTAACCCTGGTACGGCGCCACCGGCGCGTCGCGCAGCGTGACGGCCAGCTCCGTGTCGAAGGGAGACACGGTCATCGGCCCCTTGAGCTCGAGGCGCCCGCCGCCCGGCATCCCTGTCGACAGCGCGAGGGTCGCCGGCCCCCGCACCGGCCACGTGAAGCCGTCGAAGCGCGCCTGGAGGTCCATGAGCGCGAGCCGCACCGTCGGCGCCGCCCGCTCGTCGACCCAGAGGACGCGGCTCGGCGCCAGCGTGGCCCGCTCGACGTGGATCTGGTGGAAGCCCCGCGCGAGCTCTCGCATCACCGGGAACAGGGTGCGGCGCTGCGGCTGGCCGGGCGGTTGGGCCGGCGGGGCGGGGGTCGCGGGCGCCGGGCCCGTGGTCGCGGGCGCCGGCCCGGCCGCGCCGGACGGGGCAGCCGGGGCCGCGGCGCGCGCGGCCTTCGGGGTGAACATCTCCACCAGGTCGATCACCCCGCGGGCGTCCCGGCGCACCTTGAGGTCGAGGCCTTCCAGCGCCACGCTCCCCACCGTCAGGGTGCGGGCAATGATGTCGGCTTCCTTGATCTCCACGGCCAGCCGGGACGCGGAGACGAACGGATCGGCGCCGCCCACGGCAGCGAACGCCTCGCCATCCAGTGCAAGGGTGCCGGCGAGCGTGGCCTTCAGCAGCTGCTCGGCGTCGCTATCGACATCCGCGGTGAGTGCCAAGCTGAACCTCCCGCCTGTCGGGCGATACGGGGTCCCCATGGGGATGTAGACGTACGGATTCAGGCGCTGCGTCTCGAACCCCTCGACGGACACCCGGGCGGCGAATCGAAGCGGCGCGAGCCGCAACGGGTCGGCGTCGACGGTGACGGGGGTCTCGTTGACCCGCGCCCGGACGGTCAGCCGGCCTTGTGCCGCGCCGGCCCGCGTCGTGACACCCCTCGCGTCGACGTCGAGCGGCTGCACGACCCACTCGGACGCCGGCGAGACGGCCCGGTCGTCGACCTGCACGCGGCCGCGCTCGATGGCGAGGCGCTCCACCGTCACCGTCCAGCGACTCGCGGCAGGGCTCGGCTCCGGCGCCGGTTCCTTCGTCCCCGCGAAGAGATCCGAGAAGTTGAACTCGGCGGGGCCCGTGCGCACGATCCGGAGCGACGGCGCGGTCAGGGCGATCTCCAGGATGTGGACGTTGGAGCGCAGGAGCGCCGCCGGCGACAGGCGGACGTCGAACCGCTCGAACTCCGCGAAGGGCTCGGGACCCGGGCGGTCCGCCAGCCGGAAGCGCTTGATCGCCAGCCGGCCGGTGAACAGGTTCAGATCGATGTCCCCGATGGTCACGGCGCGGCCGGTGAGCCTGGGGATCCGATCCAGCGCGACCCGCCGGATGATCTCGGGCAGCGCCCACAGGAGGCCGCCCACCAGGAGCAGCACCGAGGCGACGGCAATGAGGGTCAGCTTGCCGAAGCGGCTCATGTCGGCGTGCTCACAACGTGGTCCTGCCGCCCGCTCATGCTCGGGTCGGACTGCTCCCTACCAGCAGATCACCGCTTCAGCGGAAGGTCAACGCGATCGAGGAGCCTGATCGCGTTCGGCCGGTCTCCTATCGGGCCGGGCGGGCCCCGACCAGTGCGAGGACGGCCATCCAGGCCGCGACGATCAGGAGCCCGCCCATCTCCCGGGCCTCCTCCACCGGCTGGCTCTTCATGGCGTAGGACTCAAAGAGATCCCCCACCGAGACCCGCCCGACGACGCCCGGCGCGAGGGCCGCGGCCCACCCGAGCGCGGCCAGGCCGACCGCCACGGGCGCCAGCCGGGGAAGGCGGCCGGCGAGCGAGAGCCCGCACGCCAGCGCGGCCAGGCCGTAGATCGCCATCCACCGGAGCGGATCGGGGTCGTTGTACTGGACGGCGACGGCGAAGAGGAACAGGATCGCCATCGCACCGGTCAGGACCCTCATGGGGTGCCCCCCGGTCGGGGCTCGGCGGTGGCGGCGGCCGCCGCCGCCGCCGACGCGGGCGCGCCCGGCGGCACGAAGACCGTCACCTGGCGGTGGGCGAAGTGGATGCCGGCCTCGTCGAAAGCCTGCTTGATCCGCTGGTACGCTTCCCGCATGATGACGAACTGTTCGCCGGGCTTGGCCGTGAACTTCGCCTTGACGAGCATGGCACTGTCTTCCATGGCCAGGACGCCCTGCGACTTGAGGGTCTGGAGGATGTGGGGACCCATCTCGGGGTCCGCCGCGAGCTCCTGGCCGATCTTCTTGATGATCTTCTTGACCTTCATGATGTCCGTGTCGTACGTCAGCCGGAACTCGAGCTTCTCGACGACCCAGTCGCGGCTCTGGTTGGTCATGCGCCGGATCGCCCCGTACGGCACGATGTTGACCGGACCCCGATGGTGGCGGAGCTGCATCGAGCGGATGCCGATCTTCTCCACCGTGCCCTTTGCGTCGCCGACGTCGATGTACTCGCCCAGCCGGAAGGCGTCGTCCATGAGGTAGAACGCGCCCGAGATGATGTCCCGCACGAGCGTCTGAGCGCCGAAGCCCACCGCGAGCCCGACGACGCCGGCGCCGGCCAGGAGGGGCCCGATGTTGACCCCGAGGGCGGCGAAAACGGTCAGGACGCTCATGACGCAGACCACCGCGAAGATCGTCCCGCGAGCGAGCGGCAGCAGCGTCCTCATCCGGGACCCGCCGGTCCCTCCGATCTCGCCCGGATCGCTGACGCCCTTGGGGCCGGTCTCCTGCTCGAGCCGCCGGTCGATCGCCGTCTTCGCGAACTGCCACACGAGGTACGCCAGCAGAAGCGTCAGGCCGATATCGGTGAGCGCCCCGGTCACCCGGGCTCCGACGCCGCGGGCCGCGAGGCCCATCAGGTCGAGGTTCCACAGATTGACGATCACCAGGACGCCCGCCACCGTGACCACGATGTGAACGGCCCGCTGCAGGACGGGCAGGAAGCTCGTCCGCGAGTCTGGGTGCCCGCCGGCTCCCATCTTCGCGGCCCCGCGCTCGAGCACCCGCCTGAGCGCCATGTCGGCCATCGGCATGGCGATCACGACGAGCAGGCTGAGGATCCCCGCGCGGCCCGTACGCACGCGCCCGCCCAGCTGCTCGATGGTGACGATCGCCAGGATGCCCAGGATGTACGCCGTCATCAGCGCGGGCCAGAGGTCGGCCAGGACCCGGCGGATGGTGCTGTGCCCGTCTCCCCGGATCTTGGCTGCGATCGGCCATCGGACGCGCCAGACGAGGCGGAGGAGCGCCGCGACGAACACGAGCCGGCCGAGGAGGATCACGAGGAGGACCGGCTCCCGGGCCATGCCGAAGCGCTCGGCGAAGAACCCGTTGAGGTCGAGGACCGCCCAGAGCCACACGAGCCCGGCCACGCCGCGGTAGAGGACGCGGGCCGTCGCGTCGTCGAACGGCAGGAACCGCTGCGCGGGCGCGTGCGGGGCCAGCAGGGTGCGCGCGATCAGGATCGCGAGCCGCGCCACGGCAATCGTGAGGATCGCGTGCACGATCAGCTCGCGGCTGGGCCCGTGGCCCTGGTAGAGGGCCAGGAAGATGGCGAACGACGTGACGACGAAGACGGCCAGGAGCACGAGGTCCAGCACCGCGCGGATCACCACGCTGCCCGCGCCCGCGGCGTGCCCCTCGTCCGCGCCGTCGCCGAGGCGGGCCCGGACGCCGCCGAGCAGCCATCCCACCACGCGCTCGACGGTCCACGCCAGCGCCAGCATGACCGCGAAGAGGGCGCCGACCAGGAGCAGATGGTAGCGCTCGCGGCCCTCCGAGAACTGGCGAACCGCGTCACCGAATGCCGCGGGCAGCGCGGACCAGGACCGGAGCACGGCGCCGATCTCGGTCCGGGCGCGGTCCATGTCCCCCACGAGTCCGGCCTCCATCGACTGGCCGGCCTTGGCGTCCGCCGGGGCCGCCGCCTTGTCCAGCTGGGCCAGCAGGAGCTCCCGCACCTCGGCGTCGCTGAGCCGCGACACCAGCTCGCGGATCGCCTCCTTGGTCAACGGGTCGGGCAGCTTGACGGCCTTCTCCGCGCCCACAGCGGAGAGCACGGGGAGGACGACCCCCGAGAGGGCCGACAGCAGGCCCACCATGACCACGATCCGGCCCCATGAGCGACGTCGCGTCATCGATCCCTCCCCTGGCTCCGAGACCGGCGGCGAGGCGGTACGGCCTGCCTTTCGCGTGGGCTGGTCTCGGGAGCCGGCGACATCCTACCGTACCTGGGCCGACACCCCGGGACCGAGCAGCCGCTCGAGGCGGGCCCGGTCCGACTCCGCCAGGAACGTGAACACGGCGCGCACCCGCGTTCCGCCCGGCCCGGGCTCGCGGGCGGCGACGCGGACATAGCTCCCTTCCCCCGGCGCGCCGTCGCCGAAGTCCACGAGCAGCTTCAGGTCCGAGGGGGTCCCGGGCAGATCCGCGGCCGCCACGAGCTCCACGGCATCGCGATTGAGGCCCGTGACGCGGACCGCGTGCGGGGTCTCGTCGACTCGCTTCCCTTCCAGCACGTGCACGACCGCCGGCAGGTCGACCGCGGCCAGCGTCCCGCCCTCGCCGGACGCGGCCATCGCCTCTTCGCCGACCACTTCCCGCAGCTCGTACACGGTCACCGGCTCCGTCACGCCCTTGACCGCCACCTGGCTCGGCGGGCCGACGCGCACGACGTGGCGCACGCGGTCGAGCGTCGCCTCGGACAGGAGGACCTGCGGCCCCACGGTGAGCGACTCGATCCGCCCCGCCAGGTTGACCGCCGGACCGACCACACCGTACTTCATGCGGTCCTTGCCTCCGATGTTGCCCGCGACCACCGGCCCCGAGTGCACGGCGATGCCCATGACCAGCTCGGGCAGGCCCTGGGCCCGGCTCTCGGCGTTGAAGCCCATCATCGCACGCTGCATCGCTGCGGCGCACCGCACCGCCCGCTCGGCGTCGTCGGGCCGCTCGAAGGGAGCGCCGAAGAGGACCAGGATCGCGTCGCCGATGAACTCGTTGATCGTCCCCCGGTGCTGCAGAATCACCGGGGTCATCTGACCCAGGTACCGGTTGAGCAGCCCGATCATCTTCTCCGGGCCGAGGCGCTCGGAGAGCCCCGAGAAGCCGCGGAGATCCGACATCAGGATCGAGACGGTCCGCAGCTCGCCGCCGAGACGCAGCGCGTTCTTGTCCCGGACGCACTGCTCCGCCAGCTCCGGGCTGACGTACCGCCCCAGCACGTCGCGGATGAAGTCGCGGTCGCGCAGCCCCTGCACCATGTCGGCCATGGTGCGGGCGAGCGTCCCGATCTCGTCCCGGCTGCGCGGGACGATGGTCACGTCGAGGTCTCCTTCCCGGATCCGGCGCGCCTGGTCGCCGAGCTCGCGAAGCGGCGCGGCGATCCAGCGCACCAGAACGATCCCTCCCGCGATGGCGGCCAGGAGCGCCAGGAGTCCGAGCCCGGCGGCGCGCCACGCCTGCGCCTCGATGACGGCGGTGTAGTCGCGCTCGGGCACCACCACCGCGGTGATCCATTGGCGCGTCCCGATGGGGAGCGTCGCCGCGCGGCCGAGGTACCGCTCCCCGTCCCGCTCGAACGTGTGGCTCGCGAGCGCGCCGCCTCCCGCGCGCCGGACGACCTCGCCAACGAGCGCGGAGTCCTCCCGAACGGCTTGCCCGGCGCCGCCGATCCCGCCGGGCGCGGCCACGAGCATTCCGTCCGCGGTGGCGATGAACACCCGACCGCGCGGCGAGATCCGGAGGTTCCCCACGAACCGGGACAGCCCGTCGAGCGAGAGGTCGACCGTGAAGACGCCCCGCACCCGGCCCGCCGCGTCCAGCAGGGCCATGGCGCACGTGACCCCGAGAGCGCCGTCGTAGAAGCGGTACGGCTCGGTCCAGACCGGATCCCGGCTGGTCTCGGCCAGGCGGAAGAACGCCTGCTCGCGCGGCCGATACCCGTGGTCGTCGAGCGTGCGGACGCGCTCGCGCCGCCCCTCGGGCAGGACCCGGTCCTCCTCCAGGCGGATCCGGCCGCCGCGCGGGAAGCTCCGGTTCAGGTAGAGCTGGCCGGCCCCGTCGCGCCACGCCCCCACAAAGCGATCGTCCCGGTCGCCGTAGCTGACCCAGCTCAGCTGGGGATTGGCGCGCAGCACGGAGAGCGCGAACTCCCCCACCGCCCGGAAGTCGCCCGGGTCCAGGAGGCCGCCGGCCACGAGGTTCGGACCGAGGCGCACGAAGGCCTCGGTCTGGCGCAGGAACGCGGAGGCGTGGTCGGCGGTCATGCGCACGGCCTGCGCCATCGCGTTGTCGACGAGCGCGCGCGATCCGGTCAGCTTCTCGCGCCACGCGAGCGTGCCGAGGACGGCGCCCGTCCCCGCCGTGAGGAGCGTGACCAGACCCACCAGGGCGATCGAGATGGGCGGCCGGGTCCGGACACGCCGCCCGGCGGGCGGCGAGGTCACGGGCGACGCCGGCCGCCGGCCGGCGGGCCGGTCGCGAGACGGGCCAGCGCGAGTCTCCTGGAGGGGCCGGCGCCGCCGCTCCGGTGAGGGCTACCTGGCATGGTACAAGTACACTACTATCGATCGAGGCCACGGGGCTCGACCCTGGGGACCAGCCTCAGCCGGTGGCGCGTGAGCCGAGCGGTTCCACCGGCGCGGGAAAGGAGACACGGGCGTGATCAAGGCGCGAGTTGTGGCCATGCTCGCAATCGGGCTGCTGATGGCCTGGACCGCCTCGGTGGCGCGGGCCGCCGACCCGGACCCGGACGTCTGGCACGTGAGCGTCACGCCCTACGTCTGGGCCCCGGGAATCTACGGCGACGTGACGGTGCTCGGGGTCAACTCGGAGGTTGACTCGAGCTTCCTCGACCTCCTCGAGGAGACGGACACCCTGGTCGGGCTCGCCGGACGTCTGGAGGTGACGAAGGGACGGTTCGGGGTCTTCGGCGACTTCTTCTATTCGAAGACCAAGGTCGAGGGCGCCGGCAGGACTGATCTCGACGTCACCACCCGGATGTGGTTCATCGAATTCGGCGGCCAGTTCAGGGTCCTCGACACGACCGACGACCGGGTTCCTGGGTTCACCCTCGACGTGTACGGCGGCGGCCGCTACTCCTATCTGGAGCTCGATCTCGACACCGCCGGGACCGCGTCAGCCAAGGAATCCAAGGACTGGGTCGACCCCATCGTCGGCGCACGGGTCGGGGTGCACTTCTCCGAGCACGTCTTCCTGCTCTTCGCGGGCGACGTCGGCGGGTTCGGGATCGGCTCCGACTTCGCCTGGTCGATCATGGGGCTCTTCGGGTACACGTGGCAGAGCGGCACGATCGAGTGGGCCATCCTGGCAGGGTACAAGGCCCTCGGTCAGGACTACGAGACGGGCTCGGGCCCCCAGCGATTCCGCTGGGACACCGTGATGCACGGCCCGGTGCTGGGGTTCACCGTCCGCTTCTGAGCGGCGCCGAGACCCTCCCGGGCCGGACTCGTGTCACGCGCCCGGGCTCCGCGAAGCGGCTCCCGGTCGGGCGCGCGGATCACTCCTTGGTCTTGAGGTCCGCCTCGTGCTCGCGGATGAAGGCGCGGATCTCGTCCGCCATGTCGAGAAGCCGGACCCACTGCTCCTTGTAGAGCGTCACGGGGAATCGGCCAAGCCCGTACACGGAGACCCCGCCCTTCTCGCTGACGCGCAGATGCGTCCCGCGCCGGGTCCGGGCCCGCAACGTCTCGTTCTCGGCCCGCAGGCGGGCCAGCTCGCTCTCGGGACTCTCGTTGGTCACGTGGATCCACCATCGGCGACCAGCTTACGGTGTGGTCGACTCATGGACAGCGTCACGAAGAACAGGCAGGGGTGAGGTGAATCTCGATACGCGGGGGCTCGTAACTCCTCGGCTCCGGAGGTGGCGGCGTCGTGTCGAACGTGGGCTCCATTGACATGACATCCTCCTTCTGGGTGGGTAGGCTAGCACGCCACGGACCGACGCGCGGCGTCAAGCCGGCCATCCCCGGTGACGGGAGGCCCGGAGGAGGAGCCGATCCTGTGCGGGATCGCAGGGGTCGCCTGGTCGGATCCTGAGCGCCCGGTCCCGCACGACCCGCTGGGACGGATGGTCGAGGCGGTGCGTTCGCCCGCGGGCCGGGTCTGGGTTCCGGGCCGTCGGTCTGACGCCATCGCGCCGGAAGGAGCGCCGATCGCGGCACCCACGCCACCACTTCCGCCGGGAGGCGCGCTAAGATGGCATGCTGAGCAACGACTCACGCGGAGGGGGGCCGATGGAGCGGCGACATGTGTCGTTGACGACCGAGACGGCGAGAGGCATTCCCGGGCTCAGGGAGGCGGGGGTGCCGGCGGTGTTCTGCGACGCGGTGCGCGTGGATCTCAGCGAGTGCACGCTGCTCTACATCTCGGGCCGGTTGTCGACCGACGCCCACGGCGAGGTCACGGGCTCGACCATGAGGGAGCAGACGCGAGGCGTGCTCGAGGGGATCAAGCGGATCGTCGAGCGCGAGGGCGGCACGATGGACGACATCGTCCGGGTGCGCGTGTTCGTGGTCGCGATCGATCCGGACGCGCTCAAAGAAATCCACGGCGTCCGGAGCGAGTACTGGACGCCGGGGCGCTATCCCTCGAGCACGCTCGTCCAGGTGAGCGGGTTCGTCCGGCCGGGCGCGCTGATCGAGATCGACGCGGACGCCGTCCTGGCCCGCGGGAGGTGACGCGGCAGGATGATGCGACGAGCATGGCCGCTCGCGTCTCGGACGGCTCCGCCTGGCCCGCAAAATGAGCCCGGTAGCGCCTTCATTCCTCGTCTACAGGGAGACGCATCATGCACCGGCTGATCGTGGCGATCTGTTCGCTGATCCTCGGAACGGGGCCCGTCGCGGCCTTCGCGCAGCCGGCTGGTGAGACCCAGAAGAAGCTGGAAGGGTCCTGGACGGCGACGCAGGCGGAGCGTGATGGCAAGGCCGCCGATGACGTCGTCGGGCATCGGCTCTCCTTCACCGCTAACCGGTTCCGGATCGAGTCCAAGGACGGCAAGCTCCTCTACGCGGGAACCGTCCGGGTGGACCCGAGCGCGAAGCCGGCGGCCATCGACTTCGCGCATACGGAAGGGACCGTGAAGGGGAAGGCGTGGAAGGGCATCTACGCCCTGGACGGCGACACGCTGAAGGTGTGCGACAACGCGCCGAACCTGGACAAGAGCCGGCCGACCGCGTTCGAGGCCAAGCGCGGGTCCGGGCATGTTCTGGTCACGTTCAAGCGCGCGAAGCCCTGAACGGCAATTGGCAACCAGATTCATGAAGACAGCTCCAGGAGCCTTGAGGCGGAGGGCATGCGGCTCATGAACGAGGCCCAGAACCTCCTGACGCCCGAGGCGCGGCTGTCCGCCATGCGCATCCGGCTCATCGACAAGCTCGAGGGGATCGTCCGCGAGTCGGTGAAGCCGCTCGAGCGCATCGAGGGCATCCGGATCCTCCAGGTGGACGGCCTCGGCGGGGGCGGCGGCGGGCGGGGCGACGGGGGCAACGGCGGAAGCCTCGCCGACAACGTGGTGAACTCGGCGCTCCGGTTCCGGGCGCAGGCCCCGCTGGTGGACCAGCTCCTGCGGGAGATCGGGGTGGACGCGGGCGACGTCGGGAAGGCCGCGCGCGGCCTGCTCGACCGCAGCCAGGCCGCGGCCTTGTCGCGGGGCGGCGAGGGCGAGGCCGGCTCCGGGCACGGCGAGCTGCCGTGATCAAGGTCTACGTCTCGAGCGTGATCGACGCCCCGGCGGACGCGGTCTGGGCGCAGATCCGCGACTTCAACGGGCTCCCGAAGTGGACGCCGTTCGTGGTCGAGTCGCGGATCGAGGGCGGGATGGCGCCCGACACCGTGGGCTGCGTGCGGAACCTCCGGGCGAAGGACGGCGGGGTCATCCGCGAGCAGCTCCTGACGCTCTCCGACTACGACTTCCAGCAGAGCTACTCGATCCTCGAATCCCCGATGGGCGTGGACAACTACGTGGCGACGCTCAAGCTCACGCCCGTGACCGACGGCGGCCGCACCTTCGCCGAATGGTGGGCCGAGTTCGACTGCGCGCCGGAGCGCGAGGGAGAGCTGGCCCAGAGCATCGGCCAGGGGGTGTTCCAGACGGCCTTCGACGCGCTGAAAAACACGTTCCGGCGCTAGCGCCGTGGCCGGCTGCGTCGCATCCTTCTCGGGGGCCGCATGAAGCTCGAGGGCCGGGTCGTCGTCGAGGAGTTCGACTGCGAGGCGCTGAAGGGCAACCCGCTCGGCGACCCGCACCAGCGGTCCGTTCCCATCTATCTCCCCCCGGGGTACGAGCGCGGCGACCGCCGGTATCCGGTCATCTACTGGATCCACGGCTGGGGCGGCACCGGGCTGCGGGAGACCAACCTCAACCCCTGGATCCCGTCGCTCCCCGAGCTCATCGACCGGGTGATCCGGGATGGCGCGCCGCCGGCGATCCTGGTGATGGCCGACGTCTACACGGCCTACGGCCACAGCCAGTGCGTCAACTCCTCGGCGACCGGCCGGTACGAGGACGCGGTCAAGGAGCTCGTCGCCCACGTGGACGCCCGCCATCGCACGCTGCCCTCGCGGGACCACCGCGGCCTGGACGGGAAGTCCAGCGGCGGCTACGCGGCCCTGGTCCTGGCCATGCGGAACCCCCAGATCTTCGGGGCCGCCGCCTCCCACAGCGGCGACATGTACTTCGAGGCGGCCTACAAGGTGGACTTCTGGCGCGCCGCGGACACGCTCAGGAAGCACGGGGGGCTCGACGGATACCTCCGGGCCTGGCGCGAGGCGCCCAAGAAGACGGACGAGCTGGTCCGGCCGATGGTGACGGTCGTCTGCATGGCCATGGCCTATTCGCCGAACCCCCAGCGCCCGCACGGGTTCGATCTGCCGTTCGATCCGGAGACCGGAGAGATCGATGAGGCCGTGTGGGCGCGCTGGCTCACGTGGGACCCGGTCCTCATGGCGGAGCGGTACGCGGAGAGCCTGCGCACCCTGCGTCTGATCTACATCGAGTGTGGCAGCCGGGACCAGTACAACCTCCACCACGGCGCGCGCATCCTTCGGGGCCGGCTGGCGCAGCTGGGGATCCGCCACGAGTACCAGGAGTTCGACGACGACCACACGGCGGTGAACTACCGCTACGTGGAGTCGCTCCGCCGCCTCTGCACCGTGCTCCAGGCGTGACCGGCCGAGCGGGACCGGTGAGCGCCGGCGTCCGCGGTATGCTGGGACTGTTCCATGAAGAAAGTCACCCCTGGCGATGCACCGGCGTCCCGCGCGGCCAAGCGGCCGGCGAGATCGACGTCTCGGGCCGCCGAGCTCCCGGACCTGAGCCAGTACGGCCGCCTGGCCGAGTACAACCGGAAGCGCCACTTCGGCGTCACGCCCGAGCCACCGGGAACCGCCCGGACCCGGGAGACGGGGCGCCCGCTCGAGTTCGTCGTCCAGAAGCACCGGGCGACCCAGCTCCACTACGACTTCCGCCTCGAGCACCGCGGCGTCATGCTCTCGTGGGCGGTCCCCAAGGGCCCGTCCCCCGATCCGTCCGTGAAGCGGCTGGCGATGGAGACCGAGCCGCACCCGATGGACTACAACCAGTTCGAGGGCGTCATCCCCGAGGGAGAGTACGGCGGCGGGACGGTGATGATCTGGGACAAGGGGATCTGGGCGCCGATCGCCCAGGACCGGCTCGGGGACGAGAGCGACGTCGACCGCCAGCTCGAGAAGGGGGACCTCAAGTTCGTGATCCTGGGCGAGAAGCTCGCGGGCTCGTGGGTGCTGGTGCGCACGCGCGGCACCCGGCAATGGCTCCTCATCAAGCACAAGGACGACTACGCGAGCGGGGAGGACCTCACGGTCTCGAAGCCGCTGTCGGTCGTGTCGGGCCGCTCCCTGGCCGAGATCGGGCGCGCCGCCGGCGCCAGTCCGCGTCAGCTCCAGCAGGCCGCCGCCGCCGATCCGGTCATCGCGCCGCCGGTGGTCCCGGCCCGGCGAACCGCGGCCTCGTCGCGGCGGCGGGCGGCCGCCCCATCCCGGCCGCGGCGCTCCGCGCCGGGCAAGGCGGCGTCGCGCGCGTCCTGACGGGGCTGAGCTCGCCCGTGCGCCTCCGATGATCCGCGTCACCCGCTCCGCGGTCATCGACGCGCCGATCGAGCGGGTGTGGGCCGTCCTCCGAGACTTCAACAGCCACACCGCGTGGCACCCAGTCGTGGCCGAGTCGGAGATCGAGGGCGGCGAGCCATCGGATCAGGTCGGCTGCGTCCGGCGGTTCACCTTGCGGGACGGGAACCGCATCCGCGAGCAGCTCCTCGCGCTCTCCGACCGGGAGCACATCTCCGCCTACTGCATCCTCGACGCGACCGTGCCGCTCCAGCGCTACGTGGCCACCGTCCAGCTGAAGCGCGTGACGGACGGCGACCGCACGTTCTGGCACTGGCAGTCCACCTTCGACACCCCGCGGGGTCGCGAGCGCGAGCTGGCCGACATGGTCGGCACCGGGGTCTACGAGGGCGGCTTCGAGGGGCTGCGCACGTACCTCCGACGCGAGCGCCAGGCGCCCGGCCGCCCGGCGGCGGGCTCGCGCGCGGCCGGGACGCCGGAGAGCCTGCCGACCCAGGGCGTCGTGGCCACGGCCTTCGGCGGGCCCGAGGTCCTGCGCTACCAGCCGCTCGTCGCGCGGCGGCCCGGGCCGGGCGAGGTGCGGATCCGGCAGACGGCCGTCGGCGTCAACTACGTCGACGTCTACGTGCGGTCAGGACTCTACCGGATGATCGAACCGCCGGCCCCCCTCGGCATGGAAGCGGCCGGCGTCGTGGTCGACGTGGGCGACGGCGTCGCGCATCTCCTCCCCGGCGACCGGGTCGCCTACGCCTGCGCGCCGGTCGGGGCCTACGTCGGCGTGCGCACGATGCCGGCCGATCAGGTCGTCGTGCTCCCGGACGACGTGGACGACGAGACCGCGGCCATGCTGATGCTCAAGGGCATGACCGCCGCCTACCTGCTCCATCGCACGCATCGCGTGCGGGCGGACGAGACGGTGCTGGTCCACGCCGCGGCCGGCGGCGTCGGGCTCCTGCTCTGCCAGTGGGCGAGAGCGCTCGGGGCCAGGGTCATCGGCACCGTCTCGAGCGAGGACAAGGCCCGCATTGCGCGCGCGAACGGCTGCGAGCTCCCCCTCGTGGCCGGGGACTACCGGTTCGCGCCCGCGGTCAAGGCCGCCACCGGCGGCCGCGGCGCGGACGTGATCTACGACGGGCTCGGCCGGGCGGCCATGGAGGAGAATCTCGAGGCGCTCGCGCTCTGCGGTCACTGGGTGAGCTACGGTCAGGCGAGCGGCCCGCTCTCCCCGATCGCCCCCGAGGCCCTGGCCCAGAAGTCGGTGACGCTCAGCCGGCCGGTGCTCTTCCACTACACCGCCGAGCGGGCCGCGCTCGACGCGATCGCGCGGCAGACCTTCGAGGCCCTCCGCGCCGGCGTGATCCGGGTGGAAGGGCGGCACCGGTATCCGCTGGCCGCCGCGGCCGAGGCGCATCGCGACCTGGAGGGGCGCCGCACCACCGGCCCGCTCGTGCTCCTGCCCTGAACGAGGAACGTCGCCGCATGTGGCTCGACGGTCGGCCGACCGCCGACGCCGGCCGAGCGCGTTGTCCGGTGCGCGCAGCGTGCGGTTGGCGTCAGCGCGTCCGGGCAGACACGAGGAAGACGCGCGTGAGAACCCCGCTGCCGGCGCTACCCGTCTCCGCCAGGTTCCACAGCCGCAGGAGCTGACGGATCACCCGCCACAGCGCGATCCGCAGCCGCGAGGCCACGCCGCGCGCGACCGGACCCATCTCGCGGCACTCGACGGCGGTGAATCCGGTGAGCTCGAGCAGCTGGGCGAGCAGCCGCGGGGTGAAGCAGGTCTCGTGGGTGAAGTCGCCGTAGCGCACCGCGCCGGCGAACGGGCTCTCCCCGTTGGGCGTCTGCAGCACGAGCCGGCCGCCGGGCCGCAACGCGCCGTGACACGCCTCGAGGAAGTCGAGCACCTCGTCTTTCGTGAAGTGCTCGACGATGTCGAGCCCGGTGAGGAGATCGAAGTGCCGCGGGTGCGCGCGAAGGAACGCCACGAGATCGCCCACCTCGACCTGCGCCGCGTGGTGCCGCGCGAGCTCGACCTGCTCCGCGCTGGCGTCCACGCCGTGCACGTCGCGGTAGCCGCGGCGGGCGAAGAAGCGCAGCAGCCAGCCCGGCCCGCAGGCGACGTCGGCGATCGCGGCGTCGCGCGATTCGGGCAGCCAGCCGGCGAGATAGACGTCGTAGGCGCCGCCCCAGCGGTCGATCGCCGCCTCGTCCACGGCGACGGTGCCCGCCTTGAAGATCGAGGCATAGCGCTGATAGACCCGCTGGCGGTACCCGCTTTGCTCGTCCACGGGAAGATCGCTCATGGCGGTTGCCGGAGCACGGCGACGATCGGCTCCGCAGCACCGCCGTCCCGCAGCGAGGGTGTCCGGACTTCCCCGCCGCGCGTGGCCATCACCTCGCGCGTCCGCGGGGCGGGTGGACCAGCCCCCATGGGACCCGACCGAGAAGGTACGCTACGCCACATCCCGCCGGCACCACGCCCCCCATGACAGCGTGTAGCGGTGAACGTCCCTGTGCTCCAGGTATTGCTCTTCACTCGGTCACTTCGAGATAAGTCGACGACGGATAGTGGCCCGTCGTGACCCTCAGGCCGTCCCGGTCTTCGCGGGGCCGGTAGTTGGGCAGGCATTGACCCAATTCGGCTCGGCGGGCGTAGTGCAGCAGTGACAGTGAGGCGAGGATGCGCGTCTTCCGATTGAACGCCAAGTAGGCGTGCAGCAGGGCCGTTTCATGCCAGAAAAACAACGCCCCATTGAGCAGGTCGCTGGAGTAGTCGTACGGGAACCAGATGTCGTGGAAGTGGACTCGCGCCCCGGCGGGCAACCGCGGCAACAACTCCAGGATAATGCGAGTGACCTCGCCCGCAGGCCCCAGCGTGTGCGTCGAATCGACGAAGAACAGGTCGCCCGACGCCATTCCAGACAGGAAGCCGGAGTCGAGTTCTTCGACAGGCTGCGGGACAAGCGTGATCACGCCCGCAGCCGCTGCGGTCTTGAGAAAGTCGTTTGGATACGGTTCGACGCAGGTGATTGCCGGCCGGTACCCAGCCTCGTTGGCGGCTAACAAGCACACGGCGGTGGAGACGCCACAGCCGACTTGGATGATCCGGGCAGGTCGCTGCGCGGCGACGAACGCAAACAGAAAGTCGGCCTCGGTCGGACCGTAGCCAACCGCGCCATTGCGTTGGCACGCCAAGTCGAAGATGTCGCCGACGGCAACACGGCGGCGGAGGTCGTCCGCCATGACGGACCGCACGAACGCCAATTGCGCGTCGGGATCAGCGCCGGCAACGCCGATCAACGAATACGGCTTGCGCCAGTGTTCGGTGCGACGAAGCTTGCGGAGATCGGGAATCTCAGAGTAGAAATGTCTCGGCAGTACGTCATATCCGAGCCACTGGCCCAGCGAAAAGCCGCGCGCCATCAGACCCTTGACGGCATTCTTGACGCCGCGGATCACGGCACGCACCTCGAATCTAGATATGATGGGTGATCAGCATTTCCCCACGCTTCCTGTCAGGGTGTCACCTTGCTGATTGTTGACGATCATCAATCAAGCCGCGCCAGCGTGCCCTCGTTGCAGTGGAATTGAGCTGGCGCAAAGTCGGTATACCGCCTGATTTGCCCGCCACGCCTCCTCACCGCCTCCAGTAGTTCGCGCTCCGCAGTGCGCATCTCACTGTCCGGAGTCGCCATCTTGGAGTCAGTATTATCGAGGTACACAAAGCCTCCATGCTTTACCTTGTCGACCACCGCACGAACACATCTATCGCGCATAGCGCCGTCTACCAATGCAAAGTCGAACCAATGGTTTGGATAG
>CAWEXD010000013.1:0-17452 GCA_963812945.1 uncultured Candidatus Rokubacteria bacterium
TGAGCCCGCCGTGAGCATCGAGCTCCTGACCGTCCTCATGCTCGGGGCCACGATGGCGCTCCTGGCGATCGGCCTCCCCTTCGCGTTCACCACCGGGCTGGTCGCCTGCCTGTTCGCCTGGACCCTCTTCGGGCCCGCGGCGCTGACGCTGATCCCGAGCCGGACGTACAGCTTCATGACCGAGTTCGTCCTGGCCTCGGTGCCGATGTTCATCCTGATGGCGTCGATCCTGGAGCGCTCGGGGGTCGCCCAGGACCTCTTCAACGCCGTGCACGTCTGGGCCGGCGGCGTCGCGGGCGGGGTCGGGGTCGCGACCATGCTCATGGCCGTCCTGATCGGCGCGACGATCGGCGTCATCGGCGGCGAGGTGACGCTGCTCGGGATCGTCGCCCTGCCGCAGCTCTTCCGGCTGCGGTACGACCGGAAGCTCTCCATCGGCATGATCTGCGCGGGCGGGGCGCTCGGCTCGATGATCCCGCCGAGCATCATCCTGGTGTTCTTCGGCCTGGCCGGGAACGTGTCGATCGGCGACCTCCTGCTCGCCTCGGTCGTACCCGGCCTCGTCCTCGCCGGCCTGTACTCGGCCTACATCCTGGCGGTCTGCTGGCTCGACCCCCGGAAGGGGCCGGTCGCCGACGCGCGCGAGCGGGCGCTGCCCCTCCGCGAGAAGCTCCGGCTCATGAAAGGCATCGTTCTGCCGCTCTTCATCGTGGTGGCGGTCATGGGGAGCATCTACGCGGGATTCGCCTCGGTGACGGAGTCGGCGGCCCTCGGCGTGCTGGGCGTCCTCATCGCGGTCTGGCTGCGCGGCGAGTTCTCGGTGCGGATGCTGTGGGAGTCCCTGACCCAGACGATGGCCACGTGCGGGACGGTCCTGTGGCTGGTCTTCGGCGCCAACGCCCTGATCGGGGTCTACAATCTGATGGGCGGCATCGGCTTCATGCAGAAGCTGATGAATGGCCTGGACCTGCCGCCGTTCGGCATGGTGATCGTCATCATGGTGATCTGGGTGATCCTCGGGAGCGCGCTCGAGTGGATCGCGATCATGCTGCTGACCTTGCCGATCTTCATGCCGATCATCAAGGGACTCGGGTACGACCCGGTCTGGTTCGGGATCCTGTTCAACATCAACATGCAGATCGCGTACCTCTCGCCGCCGTTCGGCGGGGCGTGCTTCTTCCTGAAGGGCGTGGCGCCGCCCGACGTGACGATGGAGGAGATCTTCGCCTCGTGCTGGCCGTGGATGGGGCTCCAGCTGGTCGGGCTCGCGCTCGTCATGGCGTTCCCGGAGCTGGCCCTCTGGCTGCCGC
Organism: uncultured Candidatus Rokubacteria bacterium; assembly: GCA_963812945.1. Taxonomy (GTDB): domain Bacteria; phylum Methylomirabilota; class Methylomirabilia; order Rokubacteriales; family DASRDR01; genus DASRDR01. The sequence continues at coordinate 1,311 of CAWEXD010000013.1, forward strand.
GGGTGGCGAGGTGAGACGAACCGCGAAGGAGGACGACATGGGCAAGCTTCTGACCGCCCCCGAGGTCGACCGCTACCGCCGGGACGGGATCCTCTTCCCGATTCCGGTGCTCTCGCCCGCCGAGACGGCGCGCTTTCGGGCCGCCTTCGAGGAGCTGGCCGCCCACCTGGGCGGCCGGCCAGTGGCGCAAGCGCTGGGACACACCCAGGTGCACTTCCGCTGGGCGTACGAGCTGGCGACGCACCCGAGGATTCTCGACGCTGTCGAGGACATTCTGGGCCCGGACATCCTCGTGTGGACGGTGTCCATCTTCCCGAAGTACCCGCGCGATCCCGGCTTCATCTCGTGGCACCAGGACGGGACGTACTGGGGGCTGGACTCGACGGACGTCGTCACGGCGTGGGTCGCCCTCACCGACAGCGACATCGACAACGGCTGCATGCGGGTCGTGCCGGGCTCGCACCGGCGGCCGATCCTCCCGCACCGGGATACGTACGCGGCGGACAACCGCCTGAGCCGGGGCCAGGAGATCGAGGTCGACGTGGCCGACGACGACGCGGTGGACGTGATGCTCCGGGCCGGGGAGATGTCGCTCCATCACGTCAACATCATCCACGGCTCGAATCCCAACCCGTCGGACGGCTCGCGGATCGGCTTCGCGCCCCGGTACACGACGCCGCGGACCCGCCAGATCGACGGCGAGCCGCCCACCGCCCTCTTAGCGCGCGGCCGCGACGCCTACGGGCACTTCCGGCTCTTGCCGGAGCCGCCGGCCCTGAGCTTCGAGGACGCCGTCGTCGCCCAGCAGGCGACCGCCGGACGCTTCCTCTCGGAAATCCGGAAGACCCGCGGGCACTATGCGGGGGACCGCGACCCGGGCTAGACGCCGGCCGGCGGCGGCAGTCCCCGGCAGGACCCTTGCGCTCGGCCCCTCGGATTCAGCCGGCCAATGGCGCGGCGTACGCGGAGCCCGGGCTCGACGCACAGCCGGGCCCTCGCCCGCCAGGCGCCGCAGCGAGGGCGCCCGCGCGTGCCTCTCCCGTCACATGCACGAGAAGCCGCCGTCGACGAAGATCGAGGCGCCGGTGACGAAGTTCGAGGCGGAGCTGGCGAGGTAGACCGCGAGCCCGGCGAAGTCCTCGGGCACCCCCCAGCGCTTCATCGGACTCCGGGAGATGACCTTCTCGTGCATGCCGGGCACCTCGTCCCGAGCCTTCCGCATGAACTCGGTGTCCGTGTAGCCCGGATGGAAGCAGTTCACCTGGACGTTGTCCTTCGCCCAGGCGGTCGCCAGGCACTTCGTGAGCTGCACCATCCCACCCTTGGCCGCGTTGTAGGGCGCGGCGTAGGGCGCGGCGAAGAGCGCGCCCAGCGACCCGGTGCTCATGATCTTCCCGCCGCCGACCTTCTTGAACTCCGGGTAGGCGGCCCGGCTGCAGATGAAGATGCTGGTGAGATCCGTGTTGAGCACCTGGAACCACTCGTCGAGGGTAAAGTCCTCGGGCGGCTTCCGGATGTTGATGCCGGCGTTGTTCACGAGGATGTCGAGCCGGCCGAAGTGGTGCACGACGGTCGCCACCATCTCACGAGCGGAGTCCTCGCTCGTGACGTCCGCGGTCAGGCCGAGCGCCTGCGCGCCCGTGGCCTTCAGCGACTCGACGGCCGCTCGGGTCTTCGCCTCGTTGCGGGCAGCGATCGCCACCGCGGCGCCGGCGCCGGCGAGGCCCTTGGCGATGCCGAGCCCGATGCCACCGTTCCCGCCAGTCACGATGGCCACCTTCCCCGTGAGATCGAACGGATTCATTGACGCGCTCCCTTCAGGCTCACGCCGAGCAGCTCGGCCACGTTCTCGCCCAGGATCCGGTCCTTGTCGCGCGAGGACAGCCCGGAGCAGTGCCGGCGGAGGTAGTCGACCACCTGCCGGTAGGTGCAGAAGCGCTCCACGTTCGGCATGTCCGAGCCCCAGATGAGCCGCTCCGCGCCGTAGCGCGCCCGCAAGGCTTCGATGAGGCGCTGAGCCTCGGCATAGGGGTACTCCCAGACGCCACCCCAGCTGATGGGGTAGCACACCTCCAGCCACACGGTGTCGCGTCCGTACACCCTGGCGGCGACCTCCGGGAACTCCCAGCGACCCTCCGGGGCGAAGTACTGGACCGGCGGGCCCAGCACGATCAGCCAGCGAATCCGGGGGAACCGGTCCTGCAGCCCGCCGAGCCGGCGCAGCACCTCCAGGCAGCTGGCCCGGTCGTATTTCGGGATGGCCGCCGCCTCGAAGAACACCGGTACCCCGGCACTCTCGATCCGCTCCCAGAAGCGATCGAACCGCGCGTCGTCGAACCACCAGCGGAAGCCGTAGCGGCTGTAGCCGTCCAGCTGATAGTAGAGGCCCCGAAGCCCAAGCGGCCCGAGGGCGCGCTCGACCTCGCCGGTCCAGTAGGGGGTGTCGGCCATGGGCTCGTCGACGTGGAATAGACCCGTGAAGCGATCCGGAAACGCGCGCTGGGCCATCGCGTTGTAGTCGTTCATGTACCCGTAGGTGAACCCCGCCTGGAGCACGCAGTGGTCGACGCCCGCGGCGGTCATCTGGGCCACCATGAACTCGGGCGTCGACTCGATCTCCCGCATCGCGACGGGCATGTACTGCACGTAGTGGTCTTCCCCGTCTACGGTGAACTCGAGCCGCCCGTAGAGTCCCACGCGGAAGTTCACGTCGTCGCGGAGCCCGGCCCAGCCGTCGTCACCCTCGCGGAACAGGAGCTGCCCGCTGGCCAGGGCGCCGTCCCGCGCGCGGTACACGCGGGCGGCCGGGCGCGTGAGGTTCTTCTGGATGTACCGCAGGTGCACCTGCCGGTCGGCCATGCCGCAGTGGCCGAACCAGTTCTGGAACACGTGGGCGTGCGAGTCGACGATCATGGTCCCGGCCGTCCTCCGTCGCGCAAGCCCGTCCCTGCTCCCAGGATTCAGGCGGGAGCGCGGGCCGGGGGACTGACCACGCCGGGCGTCAGGCCCAGCGTGGCCAGTCCGGAGCGTTGCTACGCGAGCATCTTCTGGACGTACTTGTCGTACAGCTCCTGCATCGCGCCGCTCGTCAGCAAGTGCTCGCCCCAGAAGTCCAGGAAGTCCTTCCACTCCGGGTCGCCGTAGCGGATGGCCCACGTATTGGGAGTCATGCCGATCGGCTTGTCAGGGTTGATGACGTGCGCCCACGAATTGCGCTTGGCGTACAGGAGGGCGTCCAGGTCGCCGGCGGCGAAGAGCTGGGCGCGCTTGGTCCGAACGGGCTCCAGCGCCACGGCGATCTGTCCGGTCGAGGCCAGAATCTGGGCCTTCGGGAAGGTCTTCTTGACCCAGTCCTCTTCCGAGGTGCCTCCGATCAGCGAGAACGTGACGTCCGCCCGGTTGAAGTCGTCCGGGCCCCTGAACCGCTCCGCCCACTCCTTGTGCGTCACGACGAGACGCCCCTTGCGCCACATGGGACCGACGAAGCTCGCAACCAGCGCCCGGGGCGTCGTGTAGAACAGCGACGAGCCGAAGATGTCGAAGTCGCCCTTCCGGAGGCCAACGGTCGAGTTCGCCCAGGACACTTCCTGATACTGCGGCTTCACCTCCAGCTCCTTGGCCAGCCGCTCGCAGACCTCCCAGTAGATCCCGTCGAGCTGGCCCGTCTTGGCGTCCTTCTGGAACCACGGCAGGGTCTGCGAGTACCCGACCCGGAGCACTCCCTGCTTCCTCACCTTCGCGAGCATGGAGTCCTCGCGGATGCCTGCCTCCAGGAGCTGGGCGAAGGCCGTCCGCGGCGTGGCTGCTGCCGACACGACCCCGCCCGCCGCCGCCAGGCCCGCCATCCCCATGGCCGACTTGATGAGCGTGCGCTTGCTGTCGCTGAACGCCTTCGATCTCGACATGGCGACCTCCCGTGGTTGCTGGGTTTCGACCGATGTCCGTCGGACCCCCGGTGCGCACTGGGGACGGCCCGCGGACAGCCGGCCGGCGTGGCGCTATCCGAAGCGCGCACGCAGCCGGTCCGTGTAGAGCTTGATCAGGCTCGAGCAGGCGAACACCATCAGGATGTAGAGCAGCGCCGTTACGCTCAGGATCTCGATCGGCTCCAGCCAGATCCGGGTCAGTCGCAGCGCGTGATACATGAGGTCGGGCACCGCGATGACCGAGACGAGCGTCGACGACTTCACCACCACCAGGAACTGGTTCATGATCGCCGGCGACATGACGAGCAGGACCTGGGGCAGGATCACGCGGCGCATCGTGAGGAAGGGCGACATCCCGAGCGAGTAGGCGCTCTCCCGCTGCCCTCGGTCCATCCCTTGGATCCCCGCGCGAAAGGTCTCCGCCAGATACCCGCTGGACTGGAGCGCCAGGGCCGTGCACCCCGCTCCGACGAACGTCCGCGGCCAGCCCACCACGTCCGGCCACACGTAGGCAACCCACAGGAGCTGGACGAGGATCGGGGTGTTGCGGCAGAACTGGATGTACACCTCGGCCAGGTAGCGCGCCGGCCGCACGTAGAGTCTCAGGATCGCCGCGACGAAGCCGAGCACGAGCGCCAGCAGGAAAGCCAGCACCGAGACCTGCACCGTGACCCAGAGCCCGCCGAGGAGCGCGTCCAGGTTGTTCAGGACGACCCGCCGGAAGACGTCCATTGCGCGCCTCGTCACGCCCACCCGCGGGTGCGCCAGCGCTCGGTGAGCAGCTGCGCCGCGGTGGACAGGGCGAAGATGATGCCGAAGAACACGAACGCGGCACTGGAGTACAGCGGCAGCGGCCGCATCTCGTACTGCACGATGTTCACGACCTGGTACATGAGGTCCGGCACGGCGATCAGCGAGACGATGGACGTCGCCTTGAACAGCGACACGCAGTTGTTCAGCGCTTCGGGGAGCACGCGCCGGAGCGCCTGCGGCAGCACGATGCGCCGCAGGAGGAGCCCGCGACCCATGCCCACGGCGCGGCCGGCATCGAGCTGCCCCCTGCCGATGGACTGGATGCCGGCGCGGAACGTCTCCGCGAAGTAGCCGCTGTAGCAGATGCCGAGCGCCAGGACCGCGGACAGGGCGGGCGGGAAGTTGATGCGGGTCACCAGCAGGCGCGTGAGGATCAGCGGCAGCACGAAGTGCACCCAGGTGAGGAACACGTACTCCGGCGTGTTGCGAAACAGCTCGACGTAGAACGTCCCCGCCCCGCGCGCCGCGCGGTATCGGCTCAACCGGCACAGGCAGACGACGAAGCCCGAGGCGGCCGCCAGCAACACCGCACCGCCGAAGACGAGAAAGTTGACCAGAAGCCCGGAGAGCAGGACGCTCCGGTACTCCCACGCGTACGAGAGGTCGAACACCTGCCGCAAGCTCTCGAAGTCCACGCGGGTCGCCGCCTTCCGCCCCTGGCGCCTACCGGAGGACCTTGGAGAGGAACTGCCGGCAGCGCTCGCTGCGCGGGCTGCCCAACACGCTGTCGGGGTCGCCCTCCTCGTCGATGACCCCGTCGTGCAGGAACATCACCCGGGTGGACACCTCCCGGGCGAAGCCCATCTCGTGGGTGACGACGATCATGGTCATCCCGTCCCGCGCGAGGTCTCGCATGACGGCCAGCACCTCCGCGGTCAGCTCGGGGTCGAGCGAGCTCGTGGCCTCGTCGAAGAGCATGAGCTTCGGCTGCATGGCCAGCGCCCGCGCGATCGCGACCCGCTGCTGCTGGCCGCCGGAGAGTCGCGCCGGGTACTCGTCCCGTTTGTCGAGGAGATTCACCCGCTCGAGGTAGTCCAGGGCGATCTGGCGGGACTGCGCCCGCGGCAGCTTCCGCACGCGCAGCGGAGCCTCCATGACGTTGCCGAGCACCGTCATGTGCGGCCACAGGTTGAACTGCTGGAACACCATGCCGATCTCTCGGCGGAGGCGGCTGACGTTCCGCAAGGAATCGGGCTGACGGCGCCCCTGGGTGTCGATGCGGAAACCCATCGGCTGGCCGGCGACGTAGATCTCGCCCGAGGTGGGCTGCTCCAGGAGATTGACGCAGCGCAGGAGCGTACTCTTGCCGGAGCCGCTCGCGCCGATGACGCTCAGTACATCCCCCTGGCGGACGGTGAAGCTGATGCCCTTCAGGACCTCCAGGGTGCCGAAGGACTTCCGGAGCCCGCGCACATCGACGACCGTTTGGTCGGTCGCGCGCTCGCCGTCGTGCCCGCGGCCGTCAACGGACACGGCGTTCAGCTCAGGCGCGTCCATGAGGGCCCTTCGCCTCCACTCACGCGAGCCGCTGCGAGCGCCGGGCTCGGTCCGTCACCAGCGTCGACGGAGCCCGCGCTCATTCCGGGCGCGGCGTGCTTGACCTCGGAGCGCCCCATGCGGGCTGGCGCTCGCGGCACGCCGACCATACCCCATCGGCGACGGGGTGCCAAGGGAGGACCCTGCAGCCGCCGCGGCCGCCGAATCTCTCGCTCGCCGCAACTCGGTGGCACGCGCACCGCGTGCACCGCTACAATAGCCCAGCACTCTCGACGGAGGGTTCGCATGCTCACGCGCATCGATCACGTCGCGATCGCGGTGCCGCGGCTCGAGCAGGGGATCGACGCCTTCACGCGCCTCGGGTTCGCCGTGCATCCCGGCGGGCCGCATCCGGGCCGGGGCACCGAGAACGCGATCGCCTTCTTCGGGGAGGACTACCTCGAGCTCGTGAGCGTGCGCGACGCCGAGTCGCACCTGGCGAGCCCCGATCTCACGGCCTTCCTCGCGCGAGGCGGGGGACTTCGCTACATCGTCGTGCAGAGCGACGACCTCGCGGCCGACGTCCGGGCCATGCGCGACCGCGGGGTCGATGTCTCCGCCGCCGCCGCCGGCGGGCGCCGCACGCCGGCCGGCCACGAGCTCTCCTGGCGGACGGCGCGGCTCGGCCCGGCGAACCCCTTGCCCCTCGTCTTCATCCAGCACCTCACGCCGCTCGACGCCAGGCGGCGCGCGGCCCCGGGGGCCGGCGAGCACGCGAACGGCGTCCTGCGCACGGAGCGCGCCTACGTCGCCGTGCCCGACGTCGCGCGGGCGGCCGAAGCCTACGCCCGCGTGCTCGGGATGCCCGTGCCTCACGTCGAGCGGGGCGCCGTCATCAAGGCCGACATGGCGGTGTTCCCGCTTGGGCCCACCGGGCTCGGCGTGGCCCAGCCGGCCGAGCCGGGTCCGGCCGCCGACGCGATCGCGCGGCGCGGGCCGGGGCCCTTCCAGGTGCTCTATCGCACGCGCAGCATGGACGCCGCGGCCCGCGCGATGGCCGCCCACGGCGTGCCGCCCCCGGTCAGGGGCGTGCGCAACACGGGCGAGCAGGCGATGCTGGTCCGGCCGGACGAGGCCTGCGGCGCCTACGTCGGTTTCGCAGGACCGGCCTGAGCGAGACACGCGAGGACCGCGGCGGTGAACACCTCGGGCCCCGTCTCGACCGCCTCGTGACCCACGCCGGGCATGCTGACGACGCGCGCGTGCGGGAGGGCCCGGCGCGCGAGGGCGATGCCCGCGACACGGAGCGGCTCGGGGCTGTCCTCGCCCGCGAGCAGCACGGCCGGGAGAGTCAACCGGTGGAACCGCGCCGGGTCGAACCGGTGCTGCGCCACGGCGCGTACCTCGCGGGGCAGCGTGTGGGCGGTGGCGACGAGCGCCGCCCAGGACCGGCTGGCGCGCAGCGCCGACAGCTCCGCGGGCGACAGCCCGACCACCTCGGCCATCATCGTCTCGATCACCCGGTCGCGATCGCCTGCCGCGAGGGCCGCTTCGATCCGGCCGATGAAGCCCGGCGGGACGGGGAGGGCGAGCGGCGGCTCGTAGAGGAGGAGCGTCCGCAGGTTGTCGGTGCGGAGCGCCGCCTCGAGGGCGCAGATCGCGCCGTACGAGTGCCCGAACAACGCCACCGGCTCGGGGATCGCGTCCACGACCGCGGCGACGTCCTCCCCCTCGCGGCCGATCGCGTACTCATCGGAGTCGCCGCTCTGACCGCGGCCGCGCCGGTCGATCGCGTAGACGGTGAAGCGCGCCGAGAGCGCCGGGCGCACGGCCCACCAGTACGTGTGATCCGAGATCGAGCCGTGCACGAGAACCAGGGGCGGCCCGTTTCCCGATCGCTCGTACGCGATCGCGGTCCCGTCCTGGGAGACCACGCGCGGCAGGCGGGGCCCTGCGGGGGGCTCGGTGTCGATGGGCTCACGCACGTCCGTGCCTCATCGGTGCCGACATGATGCCACAGCCCCGCGCCACCATCCGGTGACGGTGTCCTGATGAACGATCGGACCACCGCGCGCGGGATTCAAGCGTACTGGGGCCGGGACGGGCTCGAGGGCGCCATCCTTGCCGCGCTCGCCGCCGCCGGCAAGGACGTGGACGCGCTGACGGTCGACGACCTGGCGCCGGCCGACCAGTTCCACGGCGGCGGCAAGGCCGCGACCGACCGCCTGGCCCGGCTCGCGGGGCTCCGGCCGGGGCTTCGGGTCCTCGACGTCGGCGGCGGGCTCGGCGGGCCCGCGCGCACGCTCGCGGTCGAGCACGGGTGTCGCGTCACCGTCGTCGACCTCACGGAGTCGTACGTGCGGGCCGGCCGCGCCCTGACGGCCCGGCTCGGCCTCGCCGGCCGCGTCACGCACGAGCAGGGCGACGCGCGCACCCTCGCCGCGGCGCCCGGCGCGTTCGACCTCATCTGGACGCAGAACAGCGGCATGAACATCGAGGACAAGGCCGGGCTCTACGCCGGGTTCGCCCGCGTGCTGGGCCCGGGCGGCCTCCTGGCCATCCAGGAGCCGATGGCCGGTCCGGTCCAGCCCGTCGTCTACCCGGTGATGTGGGCGCGCGACGCCCGGTCGAGCTTCCTTCTGCCGCCGGCCGAGATGCGCGGGCTGATCGAGGCGGCCGGCTTCCGGGTGCGGGTCTGGGAGGACGTCACGCGTGAGATCACGCCACGCCCCGGGGCCGAGCTGCCGGCTCACAGCATCCAGCGCATCCTCATGGGCGAGGCGCTCGAGGCGATCCACCAGGCCGGCGACCGCAACCGGGAGGAAGAGCGGATCGTTTCGATCCAGGCCGTGCTCGAGCGCCGCTAGCGACGCGCGGTGTTCAGACGCGACCCTGGTCGGCCTTCCCGTGTGCCGAGAGGAGCCGGTCCAGCTGATTCGCGAACGCGCGGCTGTCACCCTGGGTCCACGGCGCGGGCCCGCCGCCGGCCTCGAGGCCGCTTGCCCGCAGCTGGTCCATGAGGTTCCGCATGGCCAGGCGCTCCGGGACGTTGTCCTCCGTGTAGAGCACGCCACGCGGATCGAGCGCGCTGGCGCCGCGGCTGATCACCTCCGCCGCGAGCGGGATGTCCGCCGTCACGACCAGATCCCCGGCCTGTACCTGCTCCACGATCTCGCGGTCCGCGACGTCGAAGCCCCGGGGCACGCGCATGGCCCGGATGAAGGGCGACGGCGGGGTCCGGAGCAGCGTGTTGGCGACCAGGATCATGGGGACCTGCACGCGCTCGGCGGCGCGGAACAGGATCTCCTTGATGATCCTCGGGCAGGCGTCGGCGTCGACCCAGATCTGCACGAGCAGCGCGGCGCGGAGGAGCCGCCTACCCCAGCGCCTCCGAGATCGCCACCAGCTCCTCATACTCCTGCATCCAGTAGCGGTGGTCGCGGAAGCCCGGGAAGGCCGGGGGGAACGACGGGTCCTCCCACCGGCGCGCGATCCAGCCCGACATGTGGACGATGCGCATGGCGCGGAGCGGCTCGACGAGCGGCAGCGTCCCGCGGTCGAACTCGCGGAAGACCTCGTAGCCCTCCAGCAGGTCCTCGCGGGCCTTCGTGGCCTCCTCGCCGCGCCCGCGGGCGAGGAGCCAGAGGTCCTGCACCGGCGGCCCCATCAGGCAGTCGTCGAAGTCCACCAGCACCGGGCCCGGTGTCCAGAGGATGTTGCCCATGTGGAGGTCGCCGTGGATGCGCTGCGGCTTGACGGCGGCGAGGAGCGGCGCCGCGGCGCCGGCGATCCGGAGGGCAACGTCGCGGTAGCGCGGGCCGAGGTTCTCGGGAATGACGGCGCTCTTCGCGAGGATCTCGAGCGGCTCGTGGATGTAGCGCTCGAGGTCGAGCCGGGGGCGGTGCGGGGCGGGGCGCGCCGCGCCGATCGCGTGCATGCGGCCGACGGTGCGCCCGATGTGGCGGCGCTTCTCGGCGTCCAGCTCGTCGAGCGTGCGCCCGCGCACCTTCGGGAACGCGACGTAGAGGATGCCCTCCACCTCGTTCAGCGTGGTGCCGGTCCCGAGGTCGAGGGGCGCCACGGCGGGGAGCTCGGCGTCGGCCAGGTCCTGGAGGAACCGGTGCTCGTCCAGGATGGTCTCGCGCGACCAGCGGCCGGGCCGGTAGAACTTGACGACGAGCCGGCGCTCGTCCTCGAGCTCCACCTCGTAGACGCGGTTCTCGAAGGCGCGGAGCGGGAGGCACCGGCCGGTGCTGCGGAGGCCGCCGACCTCGACCGCGTCGAGCACCCGGTCCGGCGTGAGCGCGAAGAAGGACGCGGTGGGCGGGACAGCCATAGACCGTCGAGTGTACCCCAGGCCCGCGAGAGCTGCGGCGGGGTCGCTGAACCAGGGTCGTCTTCCCTGAGCGGGATCGGCGTGCCATAGTTTCTGGAGAAGGGCAGTACCCGCATCTGATGGGCTCTCGGGCAGACTCGCGCGAGAGGGACCACCGCCCGCGGTCGACGGACGCTGCCGCATTCGTCGGCCGGGAGCGCGAGATGGAAGCTCTCTTGAACGGTCTCGAGGACGCCGCCTCGGGCCGAGGGCGGCTCTTCGTCCTGGCCGGCGAGCCAGGGATCGGGAAGAGCTGGCTGGCGGACGAGTTCGCCTCGGCAGCGCGGACGCGCGGCTTCCGGGTGCTCTGGGGGCGGTGCTGGGAAGCGGGTGGGGCACCCGCGTACTGGCCGTGGGTGCAGATGCTCCGGTCGCTGCTCCGTGACGGCCCGCCCGACACGCTCCGTGCCCAGCTGGGCCCGGGGGCCTCCCACGTCGCGCAGATCCTTCCCGAAGTCCACGAGCTGTTTCCGGGGCTGCCGGCCCCGCCGTCCGTCAACCCCGACGCGGCCCGCTTCGCCCTCTTCGATGCCGTCACCGGCTTCCTGCGCAACGTCGCGGCGGCTCAGCCGTCGGTCGCGATCCTGGACGACCTCCATGCCGCCGACACGCCGTCGCTCCTGCTGCTCCAGTTCCTGGCGAGTGAGCTGCGCGAGGGCCGTCTCCTGGTGCTCGTCACCTACCGGAACACCGAGCTGGGAGCCGACGATCCTCTCACCGCGACCCTGGGCGAGCTGGCGCGCCACCCGGGGACCCGGAGCCTTCTTCTCGGCGGCCTGTCCCGGACCGAGATGGCGCGCTTCATCGAGCTGACGGTCGGGCGTGCCCCGTCGAACCACCTCCTGGCCGCGGTGCACCGGGAGACCGAAGGCAACCCGCTGTTCGCGCGCGAGGTCGTCGAGCTGCTCGCCCACGAGGGGCGCCTGGACCCGTCGGAAGACGCTCCGTTCCAGGGACTGGGCATTCCCCAGGGCATCAAGCAGATCATCGGCCGGCGCCTGGGCCAGCTCCCCGACGCCTGCAAGCACGCGCTCACGGTGGCCTCGGTCCTGGGCCGGGAGTTCGACGCCGAGGTCGTCGGAGGGGTGGCCGGGCTCCCGCGCGATCGGCTCGTCGAGGCCTTCGACGAGGCCGTCGTCGCTCGGGTGGTGACGGAGGCGTCGACCCCCGGCCAGCTGCGCTTCTCCCACGCCCTCGTTCGCGAGGTGCTGTACGACGACCTGTCCCCGTCACGCCGCGTCAGCTTGCACCAGCGGACCGGCGAGGTGCTGGAGGCGCTGTACGCGGGCAACCTCGATCCCCACCTGGCCGAGCTCGCGCACCATTTCACCGAGGCGACGTCGGCCGGCAATGCCGGGAAGGCCATCCGCTACGGTCGGGCCGCCGGGGACCGCGCGATCCAGCTCCTCGCGTACGAGGAGGCCGTTCGCCTCTACCGGATGGCGCTCCGGGCATCGGACGCGGCGAAGTCACGGAACGACGTCGAGCGGTGCGAGCTCCGGCTGGCGCTGGGCGACGCGCAGGCCCGGGCGGGCGAGTTCCCGGCGGCGAAGGACACGTTCCTCTCCGCCGCCGACCTCGCCCGAACGAGCCGGACCCCGGAGCAGCTGGCGCGGGCCGCGCTCGGCTACGGCGGGCGGTTCGTGTGGGAGGCGGCGCGCGGCGACCGGCACCTCGTCCCGCTGCTCAAGGACGCGCTGGCGGGCCTGGGCAAGGAGGACAGCCTCCTACGCGTCAAGGCGATGGCCCGGCTGGCCGGCGGGCCGATGCGCGACGAGATGGTACGCGAGCCGAGAGACACCATGAGTCGCCAGGCGGTCGAGATGGCCCGGCGGCTCGGCGACCCGGCCACGCTCGCCTACGCGCTGGACGGCCGCTACGCGGCCGTCTGGTGGCCCGAGAACCTGGAGGACCGGCTGGCCATCGCGACCGAGCTGATCCACGCCGCCGAGGAGGCCGGGGACAAGGAGCGCGCGCTGCAGGGCCATCACTACCGGTGTCTCGCCCGGCTGGAGCGCGGGGACATGCCCGGCGTGTACGCGGACGCCGACGCGAAGGCCCGCCTCGCCGAGGGGCTCCGACAGCCGGCGCAGGAAGCCTACGTGGTCGGCATGCAGGCCACCCTGGCCCTCTTCGAGGGTCGGTTCGTCGACGCGGAGGCGTTGATCCCGCGCGCCCTCGCGCTGGGTCAGCGGGCGCACGGCTGGATGGAGCCCGTCTACAGCACGCTCCGGTGGTACGCCCTGCGCCGGGAGCAGGCGCGCCTGGAGAAGGTGGAAGAGCGCCTCCAGCAGGCCGCCCGCGACTTTCCGACCTATCTGGTGCTGCGCGCCGTGCTCGCGCAGCTCCACACGGAGCTGGGCCGGGAGGACGCCGCGCGCGAGATCTTCGAGACCCTGGCCGCCGACGACTTCGCGGGGGTTCCGCGGGATGACGAGTGGATCTTCTGCCTGAGCGTGCTGGCGGACGTGGCCGAGTCTCTCGGAGACGTGGCGCGAGCCGAAGCGCTCTACCGGCTCCTGCTGCCGTATGCCGGACGGAACGCGCTCAGCAATCCCGACAACTGCATCGGCGCCGTCGCGCGGAGCCTGGGCGTCCTGGCGGCCATGACGCGGCGCTGGCCGGAGGCGATCCGGCACTTCGAGGACGCGCTCGCCATGAACGCCCGGACCAACGCCCGACCGTGGCTCGCCCGGACCCAGTGCGACTACGGCCGCCTGCTGCTCACGCGGGACGCGCCGGGGGACCGGGAACGCGCGAGAGACCTCCTCGCCCGGGCGCGGTGGACGTGTCAGGAGCTCGACATGACGGCCCTGGCGAAGCGCCTCTCGGCCCTACTGGAGGCGGGGGAACGAGGCCTGGCGGACGCCGTCCTCAGCGGACCGGAATCAGGCGCTCCGTCGGGTAGCCCGCACCCGGCGATGGACGCGAGTGTCTTTCGCCGGGAAGGGGAGTACTGGTCGATCGCCTTCCAGGGGCACATCTTCCGCCTCAAGGATGCCAAGGGGCTCCGCTACCTGGGCCGCCTGCTCGAGGATCCGGGTCGGGAGTTCCACGTCCTGGATCTCGTCGCGGTGGAGGAAGGCCTGCCGCCGGAGACGCCCGGTTCCGCCCCCGGCGACCTGGAGCGTCCGGCCCGCCTGAGGGATGCCGGCCCGATTCTGGACGCCGAGGCGAAAGCCGCCTACCGTCGGCGGCTCGAGGAGCTGGAGGTCGAGATCGCCGAGGCGGAGGCCTGGCGCGACCCGGGGCGCGCCGAGCGGGCCCGGGAGGAGAAGGAGTTCCTCGTGCAGGCGCTGGCCGGCGCCGTGGGGCTCGGGGGGCGCGACCGGATGGCCGCCTCGGCGGCCGAGCGAGCGCGGATCAACGTCACCCGGGCGATCAAGGCCGTGCTGGCCCGGATCCAGGAGCATAGCCCCGCCCTCGGCCGGCATCTCGCCCGCACGGTGCGCACCGGGATCTACTGCTCCTACGCCCCCGACCCACGCGTTCCCGGGGCCTGGCGGCTCTAGCCACCCCGGAATCCGACTCCCCCGGAGGGAATCCTTCCCTCTGGCCCTTCGGCGGTCACCCGTCGACGGCGACCGTTCCGTCCGGCTGAACATTCGTTCCGTCCGTTCTCACGCCTAGGTGGCGAAGACCCGAGGCGGGAGTCCGACCCGGAGCCCTGAGCCCCGTCCTCGGCAACACGAGAGGTTGGTATGGCGCACGTTGTCGAGAACCGCCGGCACTGGCTCCCCGCCCCCGCTTCGCTCCTGGCTGGCCTGGGCTGCGGCCTTCTGGTGGCGCTGATCGTCGCCGGGGCTGGACCCGGAGTCCGGATCGACCCCGAACAGGATGGCGTGGGCACCCGAACGACGGACTTGGCGCTCGAGCGCCTGGAGCGAGCCCTCGAGCGCGGCGACGGCCGCGCGGCCGGGCGCGCCTGGCACGACGCCCACGTCTCGGCGCTCCGGGGAGACTGGCGGGCGCGAGTGGCGGTCGGCGATGCAGCGCTCCGCCTCGGGGACGCCGGTCTGGACCAGCAGACTGCCGCGGCCCGGGCTCGGCACAGTTACCTGGCGGCGTTGTTCGTCGCGCGGGCCGAGCGATCCTGGGAGGGGGTCATCCGGGTCGCCGAGGCGTTCGCGGCCCTGGGCGATGCGGAGCCGGCGGCGCAGAGTCTCCGGATCGCGGACGCGCTCGATCCTCCCACCGATGCCGCTCTGCGGAATCGGCGGTGGGTGCTCCGGGCGCGCCTGTCACGGGCGCCCGTGCTCACCACGGACTCTCCCGAGACCGTCCGGCCGTGAGCGACGGCACGCGATCCGATCCCATCCGGGCGAAGGCGGCGCTGGCCCTCGCTGCCGTCTACCTCCTGGCCCTCGGCCTCCTCGGCGGCATCCTGATCGAGCGGATGCGCTTCGACCGCTCACGCGCCGCGGTGCTCGAGCGCTATGACATCGCCGTTCGCGACTGGAAGGCCGAGCGGATGGCGATCGAGTTGCGTCAAGCCCGCGCCCGCGGGGACGTGAGCCAGCCCGAGCGACGCGAGGAACGGAGGGCTCAGGCTCCCGCGAGCGCCCCGCGGACGATCTCGAGGGCGCTCCGCTGGGTACTCTGGCTCTGATCGCGCTCGGGTACCAGCGTCGTCAGCGCGATCGCGGCGAGCTCTCGCGGCACCCGGCGGGCGGCCCCGACCACCTGCGCCGGGGCGAGCCCTCCCGGGGCGGGATGGGTGACGCCCGGCGCCAGCGAGGGATCCAGCGTGTCGAGATCGATGTGGAGGTAGGTCGGGAAGCCCAGCGGCGCGAACGCGTCGAGCTGATCCGGCTCGAAGCGGCGCACCGGCGTCGTGTCGAGCACGGCGCGTTCGGGCGGGTCCAGGTTCCGCACGCCCAGGAGCGAGACGTCGGCCTCGGCGACAGGCTCCAGGAGCCCGGCCGCCAGCCGGAGGTCGTCGAGGCCGCGCCCGCACACGCAGGCGAGCGGCATCCCCGGGAGGTAGCCCGACGGCGACGTCTCGGGCGTGTTGAAGTCGCCGTGGGCGTCGAAGTACGCGAGCGCCAGCGGGCCCGGGGAGCTCCGCCGGATCCCCGCGACGATCCCGATGGCGACGAGGCAATCGCCGCCCAGCACCAGGGGCACGCGCCCCGCCGCGCGCGCCGCGGCGACCAGGTCCGCGATGATCCCGCCGTTCCGGCCGATCCGCGCCCGGGCGTCGCCCGGTCCCAGGTCGAGCCCGCGCTCGGCGAGCGCCACGTCGTGCCCGTCGCCCCGTAGGGTCTCCACGAGCCCGGCGGCCAGCAGGGCGCCCGGGCCCAGGCCACCGAGGCGCCGCGGCTCATCGAGCGAGAACGGCGAAGTGATGATCGTGAGCTTCATCGACGGCGATCTGCTGTCTTCTTCGTTCCGGGTAATGTAAGGGGTCTGCGCTCGGTCTGGCAACCGCGCCACGCTGCAGCGTTCGGGTAGTACGCGCGGCCGGTCCCCGCGAACCGCGACGGCCCCGGCTCGACGATGCGCTACACTGGCTGCCCGTCATCCCGAGTCGCGTTCACCCTCGAGGCAGG
>CAWEXD010000014.1:0-38503 GCA_963812945.1 uncultured Candidatus Rokubacteria bacterium
GTGGCAATGACGCTGACGCTTCTGCTCGGGGCCGCGCCGGCGTGGGCGGACGACGCCCAGGACGCGCGGCAGCTGGTCGAGAAGGCCAAGCTCACGGTGGAGGAGTTCCAGACCGACAAGAACATGGACTCGCTCCGTGACCTCGCCAAGCGGGCCAAGGGCATGCTCATCCTGCCCCAGATGGTCCGCGCCGCGTTCATCCTCGGGGCGTCGGGCGGCAGCGGCGTGCTGGTGGCACACGAGGGCGGGCAGTGGCGCGGGCCTACGTTCCACACGCTGGGCGGCGCGAGCTTCGGCTTCCAGGCGGGGGCCGACGCGGCCGAGGTGATCATCCTGGCCTTGACCGAGCGCGGGGTCAACAAGCTGATGGATCCCCAGGTGAAGCTCGGCGCCGACATCAGCGTCACTGCCGGACCGGTCGGGGCCGGCGCCGCCGCGGCCACGGCGGGTCTGAGCGCGGACCTGGTCAGCTATTCGATCGCCAAGGGCCTCTACGGCGGCTTCTCGGTCGACGGCTCGGTGGTGGGGGCTCGGACGTCGCTGAATCACGCGTTCTTCGGCAAGCCCGTGACCCCGGCGGAAATCCTCATCAAGGGCGAGGTGAAGAGTCCGCAGGCGGAGGGGTTGCTCCAGGCGGTCACCAAGCTCGCGGGCGGTCGCTAGCCCAGGGCGGGGACGGAAGGACACCGGCCCGCTCGCTCCGATGGGAAGCAGAGGTCGGACGCGACCGGGCCGGTGTCTCACCTCCGGCCGCGGTTGAAGGCCCCGACCCCATGACCAAGTGGCGGCGGGCCCGACGGTGGAGTCGGTCGTGGTACCGCGAATGTGACGGGATGCTCGGTCGCGCGGCGCGCGCCGCGGCAATGAGGTGACACAGATGACGACGGGACGCGACGGGGCCGAGCGGCAGCGACTTGCGGAGGCTCGTGGGCAAGGCGTGCCCTGGCGGAAATGGGGCCCGTACCTCTCGGAGCGCCAGTGGGGGACGGTCCGCGAGGACTACAGCGACTCGGGCAATGCCTGGGATTACTTCAGCCACGACCAGGCGCGTTCGCGCGCCTACCGCTGGGGCGAGGACGGGCTGGCCGGCATCTCCGACGACCGGCAGCTGCTCTGCTTCGCACTGGCGCTCTGGAACGGGAAGGACCCGATCCTCAAGGAGCGGCTGTTCGGGCTGACCAACAGCGAGGGGAATCACGGCGAGGACGTCAAGGAGTACTACTTCTACCTCGACTCGACGGCCACTCACTCGTACATGAAGTACCTCTACAAGTACCCTCAGGCGGAGTATCCGTACGGCGGGCTCATCGAGCAGAACCGCCGCCGGGGCCGACACGACTTCGAGTACGAGCTGCTCGACACGGGCGTGTTCGACCACGATCGCTACTTCGACGTGTTCGTCGAATACGCCAAGGCGTCCCCGGAGGACCTCCTCGTCCAGATCACCGTCGAGAACCGCGGTCCGGAGCCGGCCACGCTGCACGTGCTGCCGACCCTCTGGTTCCGCAACACCTGGTCGTGGGGAGGAGACGCGCCTCGCCCAGCGCTCCGGCAGGCGGCCTCCGGCGTGATCGCGGCCTCCCACCCGGATATCGGGGAGCGCTTTCTTTCCTGCGAAGGCGCTGCCGCGCTGCTCTTCACGGAGAACGAGACGAACACGGAGCGGCTGTTCCAGAGCCCCAACCGGACCCCCTACGTCAAGGACGGGATCAACGACTACCTCGTCCACGGGCGCCGCGAGGCGGTGAACCCCCAGCAGACGGGGACGAAGGCGTCGGCGCACTATCCGCTCACGGTGGGGGCGGGGGAATCCCGCACCATTCGGCTGCGGCTCAGTGACGTGACGCCGGCGGGGCCGGCGCCGACAGGGCACGGGCGTGGCGGGCCGTCCGGCAGCGACTTCGACAAGGTCATGGGGGCGCGTCGGACGGAGGCGGACGAGTTCTATGCGGCGATCATCCCCTCGTCGCTGAAGGACGATGCGGCCAACGTGATGCGCCAGGCACTGGCCGGGATGCTGTGGACCAAGCAGTTCTACCACTACGATGTCGACCGGTGGCTCGAGGAGCACGGCGCCGGCCCCTTCAAGCCGACGCGGCGCGCCGCCTCGCGCAACGACCAGTGGCACCACATGCACAACGCCGACGTGATCTCCATGCCGGACAAGTGGGAGTACCCCTGGTACGCGGCGTGGGACCTGGCGTTCCACATCCTCGCGCTGACGCTGGTCGACGAGGACTTCGGCAAGCAGCAGCTGGACCTCATGCTCCGGGATCACTACCTGCATCCCAGCGGTCAGATTCCCGCGTACGAGTGGAACTTCGGGGACGTCAACCCGCCGGTGCACGCCTGGGCCACGATCTTCACGTACAGGCTCGAGAAGGCCCGGCGGGGCCAGGGCGACGTCGAATGGCTCGAGCGCGCCTTCCAGAAGCTGACGCTGAACTTCACCTGGTGGGTGAACCGGAAGGACCGGTCTGGTAGCAACCTCTTCGAGGGCGGCTTCCTGGGGCTGGACAACATCGGAGTCTTCGACCGCAGCGCCCCGCTGCCGACGGGCGGCTACCTGGAGCAGGCCGACGGCACCGCGTGGATGGCGCTCTTCTGCCAGAACATGTGCGAGATCGCCAGTCAGCTGGCGCTCGAGCGGCCGGCCTACGCGGACATGGCGCTGAAGTTCGTCGAGCACTTCCTGTGGATCTCGACGTCGATGATGCACGCCGGCGGAGACACCGGGATGTGGGACGAGGCCGACGGGTTCTTCTACGACGTCCTCCGGCTCCCGAACGGCCACGCCCAGCGTCTGAAGGTGCGCTCCATGGTCGGGCTGCTCCCGCTGTGTGCCGTCACCGTGTTCGACGGCAAGCTGCTGGAGAAGTACCCTGAGCTACGCCAGCGGCTGCGCCAGTTCATCGAGGCGCGCCCGGAGCTCCGGGCGTTCATCCACGACCCGGCGAAGCAGGGTCAGGGGGGCCGGCGGCTCGGCGCCATTCTGGACGAGACCAAGCTCCGGCGGGTCCTGGCGATCATGCTCGACGAGCGGGAGTTCTTGAGCCCCTACGGCATCCGGGCCCTGTCCCGCATCCACGCCGAGCAGCCGTACGTGTTCC
Source organism: uncultured Candidatus Rokubacteria bacterium (assembly GCA_963812945.1). Lineage (GTDB taxonomy): Bacteria > Methylomirabilota > Methylomirabilia > Rokubacteriales > DASRDR01 > DASRDR01. Next base: position 3,111 of record CAWEXD010000014.1, read on the forward strand.
ATGTGAACGGCCAGGAGTACCGGGTGTCGTACCTCCCCGCGGAGTCCGACAGCGGCATGTTCGGGGGCAACTCCAACTGGCGGGGACCGATCTGGATGCCCGTCAACGGGCTGATCATCCGGGCGCTGCTCCAGTACTACACGTACTACGGCGACGCGTTCACCATCGAGTGCCCCACGGGCTCCGGCCGGCAGATGACCCTGTACCAGGTCGCCGAGGAGCTCAGCCGTCGGCTGACGAGCATCTTCCTGCGAGACGACCAGGGCCGGCGTCCGGTCCACGGGGGCGCGCGAAAGTTCCAGGAGGACCCGCACTGGGATTACCCCCTGTTCTACGAGTACTTCCACGGCGACAACGGCGCCGGCCTGGGCGCGAGCCACCAGACCGGGTGGACCGGCATCATCGCCCGCGCCATGCATCTGTTCGCGACGAGCACGCCGAAGGAGTTCCTCGAGCTCGGGACGGATGCCGGGGGCGCGGAGCCGGCAGCGAGTGGCCAGACCGGGGGCGCGCCGCCCAGCCGAAAGCGCTGACGTGCGGGTACCGGCGCACCCGTCGCTCCACCGGAGCAACACGGGCGCCTGGCTGACGGAGTGGTCTCGCGCCCTGGGCCGGCCGGTGACGCCGCAAGACGCGGGGACCGCCGGGCCGGACCGTCTCGCGGGACCATGAGCCGGACCGTTCGGCTTCTCGCCGCGCTCGGCATGGCGGGATGCGCGAGCATTGGCCCGTCGACGGTGACGCGCGACCGATTCGACTACACGGGGGCGGTCGCCGAGTCGTGGAAGAGCCAGATGCTCTTGAACCTGGTCAAGCTGCGCTACGGCGACACGCCGGTGTTCCTGGACGTCGGACAGATCGTCAGCGGCTACACGGTGCAGAGCACCTTCTCGGCGGGGGGGAGCATCTTCAGCACAAGCGGGGTGGTGCCGGGGGTCCCCAACAGCAGCGTGACGCTGGGCGCTCAGGGCCAATACACCGATCGGCCGACCATCACCTACACCCCGCTCGCGGGGGAGCGCTTCGCGCGCTCCCTCATGACGCCGGTGCCCCCGGCGGCCCTCCTGAGCTTGATCCAGGCCGGGAACCCCGTAGACCTGGTGATGCGGCTCGCGGTGCACGTCGTGAACGGCATCCACAACCGGTACGGGGGCGACGCGCGGGCGCGCGCGGCGGACCCGGAGTTCTACCAGCTCCTGGAGGGGCTCCGGCGGGTCCAGCTCTCCGGAGCGATCGGGATGCGGGTGCGCCGGATCGACCGCGAAGAGGCCGTGGTGATGACCTTCCGGCACAAGGTAGGCCCGAGCATCGAGGCGGAGGTGCGGGCCCTCCGGGAGCTGCTCGGCCTCGATCCGGGCGGCGCCGAGTTTCAGGTCGTGTACGGCTCGGTCGCGGCCAACGACAAGCAGATCGCGATCCTCAGCCGGTCCATCCTGGAGGTGTTGGTGGATCTCTCGTCCTTCATTGCGGTGCCCGAGGCCCACGTGGCCGACCGCCGCGTGACCCCGACGGCGGAGCCCGAGGTGGGACCGAGCGGGCCCATCCGGCCCCTGATCCAAATCGGGAGCTCCCCGGAGCGGCCGGCCGACGCGTTTCTGGCCGTGCCCTATCGGGGCTACTGGTTCTGGATCGACGACCGTGACATGGGGTCGAAGCGGCTGTTCAGCTTCTTGATGTTCATCTTCACGCTCGTGGAGACCGGCGGGAAGGAAGGGGTCCCCGTCCTGACGATCCCGACGCAGTAATGGAGGCGCCGATGAGGCCTGCACCGTCCTACCCAGCGCTCTACCAGGTCAACACGCGCGTCTGGCTGACCGAGCGGTCCCAGATCCTGGGGCGGCCCGCGACCCTCGACGACGTTCCGGACGCCGAGCTGGACCGTATCGCGCAGATGGGGTTCGACTGGATCTGGCTCCTGAGCGTGTGGCGGACCGGGGCGGCCGGGCAGCGGGCGTCGCGCGAGAACCCCGAGTGGCGGCGGGAGTTCGAGCACACCCTGCCGGACCTCACCGAGGAGGACATCGCCGGCTCCGGGTTCGCGATCACCGGCTACACGGTGCATCCGAGCCTCGGCGGGGATCCGGCGCTGGCCCGGCTGCGCGACCGGATCCGGAAGCGCGGCCTCCGGCTCATGCTCGACTTCGTCCCGAATCACACCGCGCTCGACCACTCGTGGGTGGAAAGCCACCCCGAGTACTACGTGCCCGGCACGGAGACGGACCTGGCCCGGGCGCCGCAGAACTACACCTGGGTCAAGCGGCGGCAGGGTCTGCGGCTGCTCGCCCACGGCCGGGACCCGTACTTTTCCGGCTGGCCGGACACCCTTCAGCTCGACTACAGCAACGCGGCCACGCAGGAAGCGATGCTGGACGAGCTGCTGAAGATCAGCGGGCAGTGCGACGGCGTGCGCTGCGACATGGCGATGCTCGTCCAGCCCGACGTCTTCGAGCGGACCTGGGGCCGCCGGGCGCCGCCCTTCTGGCGGCGGGCGACCCAGCGGGTGCGCGAGCGCGTGCCCGGCTTCTGCTTCATGGCTGAAGTCTACTGGGACCTGGAGTGGACGATGCTCCAGCAGGGGTTCGACTACGCGTACGACAAGCGCCTCTACGACCGCCTGCACGAGGGGCACGCGCGGCCGGTCCGCGAGCACTTCCTGGCCGGGCTCGACTACCAGAGCAAGCTCGCCCGGTTCCTGGAGAACCACGACGAGCCCCGGGCCGCGGCGACCTTCGCGTCCCGCCAGCACGAGGCCGCCGCCGTCCTCACGTACCTGTCGCCAGGCCTGCGCTTCTTCCATCAGGGGCAATTCGAGGGCCGGCGGAAGCGAATCTCCCCGCACCTGGTCCGGGCGCCCGTGGAGCCCGCCGATGTGCCGCTCGGTCGGTTCTACGACACTCTCCTGACGACGCTCCGGCAGCCGACTGTCCGCGACGGCCAGTGGAGCCTGCTCGAGCGCGTGCCGGCCTGGGCGGGCAACGGGTCATGGGACGGCTTCATCTGCTTCGGCTGGCAGGGGCAGGACGGCCACCGTACGCTCGTCACCGTGAACTACGTGCCGACCCAGGGTCAGTGCTACGTTCGGCTGCCGTTCGACGAGCTGCGCGGAACGTCCGTGCGGCTGCGCGACCAGATGAGCCCCGCTGTCTACGACCGGAGCGGCGACGAGCTACTGGCACGGGGCCTGTATCTGGACGTACCCGGATGGGGCTATCACGTCTTCGACGTGCCCCGGCCGTCCTGAAATGACCAGACGATGACCACAGATTTCCGAGACGACGGGCCGGGCCTCGGCGGAGGACGGGTCGTGCGTCGATCGATGAGGCGTGCAGTCGGCGTCCTCGTCCTGCTGCCCGTGCTGGCCGGATGCAGCGGTAGCAGCACGCCCGCGCCCGTGTTCGGGGGGAAGTCGGTCCAGGCGGACCAGGAGTGGCCCCAGGAGCTGATGGGCGGGGACGGCTCGACGGTGCTCCTCTACCAGCCCCAGGTCGAGAGCTGGAAGGACCACAAGCTCGTCCGGGCCCGCATGGCGGTCGCGTTCCGGCGGATGGGGACCCCGGCCCCCGTCCTCGGCGGCGTGGTCCTGGAGGGCGACACCGCGACCAGCAGCGAGGCGGGACAGGTCCGGATCTCGAACATCCGGATCCTCGAGGGGCGCTTCCCGGCGCTCTCACCGAGTGAGTCCGACCGGCTCCTCGACGCGCTGCGGGCGCGCATGACGAAGGAAGACGTGGTCATCGCGCTCGAGCGGCTCACGGCCTACCTCGACCGGGCCGAGACGGCCCTCACCGCCGTGCCGCTGAAGACGGATCCCCCGAAGATCTTCGTGAGCACACGGCCCGCGGTCCTGGTGGTCCTCGACGGGGCGCCGGTGATGGCGCCGATCGCCGGGACGGACCTCAAGTACGCGGTCAACACGAACTGGGATCTGCTCCGCGACGGCGCGGCGTACTACCTCCGCCACGAACAGGGCTGGCTCACCGCTCCCGCTCCCACGGGGCCCTGGACACCCGTGGGCACGCTGCCACCGGGCTTTGAGCGGATCCCGGCGGGCGATCCGAACTGGGACGACGTGCGGAAGGCGGTCCCGGCCAAGCCGCTGACGCCAGCGGCTCTGCCGACGGTCCTCGTGAGCGAGACGCCGGCCGAGCTGATCCTCCTCGAGGGGGAGCCCAAGCTGGAGGCCATCCCGGGCACGAAGCTCTCCTGGGTCACGAACACGGAGAGCGACCTGTTCCGCTCGTCCACCGACGAGCGGTACTACTACCTCGTGGCCGGACGGTGGTTCCGGGCGGACAAGCTGGACGGGCCGTGGCGCTTCGCGACGACGGAGCTGCCCCCGGACTTCGCACGGATCCCTTCCAACCATCCCCGGGGCGATGTCCTCGCCCTGGTGCCGGGCACCCGGCAGGCGCAGGAGGCGGTGATCCAGGGGCACATCCCGCAGACCGCCCGGGTCGAGCGGAAGAAGGTCCAGCCGCCCACCGTGAGCTATCGGGGGACGCCCGAGTGGAAGCCCATCGAGGGGACGCCGCTGGCGTACGCCGCGAACAGCCCGTACGACATCCTGAAGGTCGGCGATCTCTATTACCTGTGCTTCCAGGCGGTGTGGTTCGTGTCGCGCAGCCCGCAGGGGCCATGGGAGGCGGCCGACAAGGTGCCGGGCGCGGTCTACGACATCCCGCCGAGCAGCCCCGTCTATCACACGTCCTACGTGTACGTCTATGACACGGATCCGGACTGGGTGACGTACGGCTACATGCCGGGCTACTACGGCACCTACTACGCCTGGGGAGTGATGGCGTTCGGCACGGGCTGGTACTACGCGTCGTACGTCTACGACGACGTCTACTGGCCGTACGCCTACACCTACGGCGCGGGGACCTGGTACAACGAGCACACTGGCACGTACGGGCGGAGCGCCGCCGCCTACGGGCCGTACGGCGGCGTCGGCCGCGCGGCCGCGTACAACCCCACGACTGGCACCTACGCCCGTGGCGCCGCCGCGTACGGGGATTACCAGGCGCGGGGCTGGGCCGAGGCGTACAACCCGAGAACCGGCACCTACGCGCGCACCGCCCAGGGCAGCAACGTCTACGGAAACTGGGGGACCACCGCAGTGGTGCGGGGCGACGACTGGGCCCGCACCGCGCGTGCCAGCGGCGGCGCCGGCAGCGCCGCGGCCGTCCGGACCTCGAGCGGGGACAGCGCCGTCGTGGCGCGGGGCGACAACAACGTGTACGTCGGCAAGGACGGCCAGGTCTATCGCCGAACCGACACCGGTGGCTGGGACCGGTACGAGGGCGGCCAGTGGAGCGGGGGGGCCTCGCGCGTCGATTCGGCCACCGCCCAGAGTCTCAACCGCGACGCCGAGCTCCGGTCCTCCGGCGCCAGCCGGGCAAGCGAGTCCCAGGCCTGGCGAAGCAGTGGCGGAAGCGCGGCGTCGCGGGCGGGCGCGGGCGGCGGCATGCGTGGGGGCGGTGGGGGACGCGGAGGCGGTCGGCGATGACGAACATGATCTCGGTGGGGTGGACCCGGCGGCGCGCCGTTTTGGCCGGGGCGCTCGTCGCGTGGCTCGCGACGGGCTGCCTCATACGGGGGAACTACTACGCCGGACGCAGCAGTGGCGACCAGGAGGCGTGCATACCGTTCAACTTCGACGTCTCGATCGAGGAGGGCGGGCGCATCGTCGGGGTCGCCGCCACCGAGCACCAGTGGGGAGCGACGAGCTGGGACGTCTCGGGCCAGGTGACCGGGTTGGACATCGTGCTCGAGACGCGGACGATGGACCCGCGGGTTCCCGAGCCTCGTCTCCGGTGGCGGGGGCGTCAGCACGCGGTCTGGCTGGAGGTGACGCAGGAGGGGGGCAGCGGATGCTCCGCGCCGCGGAGCGTCTCCCTGCACAAAAAATAACTTCGGCGCTACCGCACCTCTTCGACACCTTGCGGCCCAGGCGGGCAGGGATCATGTCGGAACGGACCATTCCGGCGTAGCCTCCTGACCATGGTAGTGTACGGCGGTGTGACACTCACCACGAGCCGGAGGAGACTCATGCGGGTGAGAGACCGTCGGTCCTGGGGGCGCCGCGTCGAGCGGCTGGCGGTGGGCCTCGGCGTCGTGGTGTCCTTCACGGCCGCGCATGCCCAGGTCGTGCCTCCGGGAGCCCTCGAGCAGCTGGACACCCTGATCGGCGACCGCGTCGAGACGATGTCCATCCTGAACACACAGAGCGGGGGCTCCGGCGGGACCTACGTCTTCGACGCCAACGACACGGCGCTCGACATCGGCAGGATCATCGGGCGGGGCGACATAGGTGATCCCAAGCCGATCGGCGATTCCGGCGTCGGCTGGAACCTCCTCTTCGAGGGCGGGATCGGAAACGCAAGCTACACGAACCGGTTCAACACGAACCAGCTGGCCGGGAACGAGAGCGAGGTCTCGACCCTCGCGGTCTTCCTGGGCGGCGGCGTCCGGTTCACCTTCCTCGAGCGCTTCAGTCTCGCCCCGACGGTCGGGGTCATCTACGCGCACAGCGAGAACGAGTTCACCGCCAGGACGGACGTCGGCCGGGCGGTGCTGGCGCGGGCCGACGGGACTCTCGTGAACTGGGACGCGGACATCTTTACCATCGTCCCTGGCCTCGAGGGGCGCTACCGCCAGCGCTTCGGGCCGGTGACGATCGAGCTGACCTCCGTCTTCAAGTACTTCCATAGCTGGCCGATCCGCCGCTCGACCGAGGCGCTCAGCTTCGAGAGCGAGTCCCAGTGGTGGCGGAACGAGCTGGACGTCGACTACCGGCTGCCCTTCTATGCGTTCGGACGGCAGTTCAGGACTGGCGCCTATTTCGCCAGGTCCGAGCTGTTCGGTGGCCTCCAGAACGCGTTCGGGAACGATCATATGTACGACGTCGGGGGTCGGATCGTGCTGGACCTCCTCGGCGTCCTCTGGAAGGTCGAGTGGCTCGGCATCGGGGCGGGATACTTCTGGAACGATCGCTTCTCCGGGTGGTCGGTGGGCGCCGACATCCGGATGAAGTTCTAGCGCCCGCGGCTGGCCGGTCGGGCGTCATGGGCGTGCTAGGATAGCCAGCGTTCCCAGACTGTTCACTCCAACTCTCGGGGGGTGGACCATGCGGACCCGGACGGGCCTCTTCATCATCGGTGTGCTCACCTTGGGGGGTCTGCTTCTCCAGGGATCCTCCCTGGCGCAGGAGCGCCGGGTCGCCCAGGCCGTGGCCCCGGCGTCTCCCGAGCTCGTGGCCCGAGGCCGCGCGCTCTTCAGCGACGTCGGCCTGTCGGCGGAGGGCAAGTGGTCGTGCGCCTCCTGTCATCCGAACGAGGCGCACACGGACAACAAGACCTACGTCGGCGTCACCGTCGTGCCGGACGGCGAGCCGACCGGGCGCAGCACGCCGACGCTCTGGGGGGCCGGCTTCCGGCGGGCGTACTCGTGGGCCGGGACCGCGCCCAGCCTGGAGGCGAACATCCGCGGGATCATCGTCAACCGGATGAAGGGCGCCGAGCCGTCGCCGGACACCCTGGCCGCGCTGGCGGCGTACGTGCGGTCCTTGCCGTATCCTCCGAATCCCAACCTGAAGGAGGACGGCTCGCCGGCGGACGGCGCACCCGCGGCCGCGAAGCGGGGCTACGAGCTCTTCCTCGTGAAGGCCGGGTGCAAGACCTGCCACGAGCTGCCGCACTACGAGAAGAAGGACCTCGAGGACATCGGCTCCGGCGGGAAGTTCAAGGTCCCGTCGCTCCGGAGCATCTCGCGGACCGGGCCGTACTTTCACGACGGCCGCTACCAGACCCTGGAGCAGACCGTCCGGGCCATGTGGGAGTACGTGCAGAAGGCCGGCACCACCGAGAAGCTCACGGATGCCGACATCCAGGACCTGGTCGAGTTCCTGAAGATCCTCTGAGCCGGCCCTGGCTCGAAGGGCGTCTCCCGCCGCCCCGCGGACCATACCGTCACCATTCCGTCGCTGGCGAAGCAGAGCGGGATACCCTATCCTCATGACTACAGTGGCTAATCTCGACCAGGACGCGCGCCGGGGCGCCACCGTGCCTGGGTCCGACCGAGCCCGCCTGACCGTGAGGACCGCGGTGTCACTCCTCGTGGCCGCCGGCATGGTTTCGGCCGGCTGCCAGCAGGAGACCCCTGCGACGGCCGCCTCCCAGAAGTCGGCGTCCGCGGCTCCGGCCGGCGCGGCCCCGCGGGCCGTCCGGGTCGTACCGGCCACCGAGTCCGCCGTCGCGCGCACGGTCACCGCGACCGGGACGCTGGCCGCCGACGAGCAGATCGTGCTCGGCACCAAGGTCGTGGGACGGCTCGCCGAGATCTCCGTCGACCTGGGCAGCCTGGTCAAGCAGGGCCAGCCGGTCGCCCGCATCGACACCAAGGACTACCAGTACCGCCTGGACCAGTCGGTCGCGGCCCTCAAGCAGGCGCGCGTCCGGCTCGGGCTCCCCGCCGACGGCGATGACGACCGGGTGGACGCGACGCAGACCGCCGTCGTGCGGCAGGCCAAGGCGCTGCTCGACCAGGCTCAGCTGAACCGCGACCGGCTGGCGCGGCTCTGGGACCAGCAGCTGGTCGCGCGCGTCGAGCTGGACAACGCGGTCGCGGCGCTCCAGGTTGCCGAGGGCCGTTATCAGGACGCGCTGGAGGAGGTCCAGAACCGTCAGGGCATGCTGCTTCAGCGCCGCTCGGAGGTCGAGCTCGTCCGCCAGCAGCTTACCGACACGGTGATCGCGTCGCCGATCGACGGCGCCGTCGTCGAGCGCCAGGCCTCGGTCGGGGAGTACCTCGCCGCCGGGGCGCCGGTGGTCACTCTGGTCCGCCTGCAGCCGCTGCGGCTCCGGCTGTCGGTGCCGGAGCGCGAGGCGATCAGCGTGCGACGGGGGCAGCCCGTGCGCGTGACGGTGGACGGCGACGCGGGGGTGCACACTGGGACGGTGGCGCGCCTGTCGCCCGCGATCGCCGAGCAGAACCGGACGCTCCTCATCGAGGCGGAGATCCCCAATCCCGGGAACCGGCTCAGACCGGGCTCGTTCGCCAAGGCCGAGGTGGTGGTCGAGCAGGGCGACCGGGTGGTCACGGTGCCGGCGTCGGCCCTGGTCACCTTCGCGGGCGTCGAGAAGGTGCTGACCGTCCGGAGCGGCAAGAGCGAGGAGCTCCGGGTCACCACGGGGCGGCGCCTCGGCGAGCAGGTCGAGGTGGTCTCGGGAGTGAAGGCCGGCGAGCCCATCATCGTCCAACCTGGGAACCTCACCGGCGGCCAGGCCGTGACGATCGAGAAGTAGGGGGGAGAGAGCGTGCAGAAGCTCGCCGAGGTCTGCATCCGCAGGCCCGTGTTCGCGACGATGATCGTCCTCGCCCTCGTCGTCGTGGGCAGCGCGAGCTACTTCCGCCTCGGCGTCGACCGGTTCCCGTCCGTCGAGCTGCCCACGGTGAGCGTCCGCACGGAGCTCCCCGGCGCCTCGGTCGAGGAGGTGGAGACCCAGGTCACCCAGAAGATCGAGGAGGCGGTCAACACGGTCCAGGGCATCCAGGAGCTCCGGTCGCTCACCGGCCCCGGGACCAGCAACGTCACCGTCACCTTCAACCTCAGCCGCTCCGTGGACGTGGCCGCGCAGGACGTCCGTGAGAAGGTCCTGAACGCGGTGCGCAACCTGCCCCGCGACATTCGGTCTCCCACCGTCTCGAAGCTCGACAACGACCAGGCGCCGGTCCTCACCCTGGCCGTGTCCGGCAACCGAACCCTGCGCGAGCTGACGGAGATCGCCGACAAGATCGTCAAGGTCGACCTCGAGCGGGCCCTGGGCGTGGGGGAGGTGCGGCTCGTCGGGGGGCTCCTGCGTGCCGTCAACGTCTGGGTCGAGGCGGACCGGCTGGCGGCGTACCAGATCCCGATCACCGCCGTCCGCGACGCCATCGTGCGGCAGAACGCCGACCTGCCCGGGGGGAACGTCACGGCCGGCCGCCAGGAGCAGTCGCTCCGGACCATGGGCCGGGTGGTCGACCCCCGCTCGTTCAACGACGTCGTGGTGGCTACGATCAACGGGGCGCCGGTGCGCATCCGCGACATCGGGCGCGCGGAGGACGGCACCAAGGAGCAGCGCTCGGCCGTCCGCGTGAACGGCGTGCCCACCGTCATCCTGGAGGTCCGCCGTCAGTCGGGCGAGAACACGGTGGCCGTGATCGCGGCGGTCAAGGCAAACCTGGCCCGCCTCGCGTCGGTGCTGCCCGCCGACATCAAGGTGGACATCATCCGCGACCAGTCGCGGTACATCCACGCCGCGCTTCGCGAGATCAACGTCCACCTCGTGCTCGGGAGCATCCTGGCGTCGCTCGTGGTGTTCGCCTTCATGCGAAGCTGGCGCTCCACGATCATCGCGGCGGTCGCGATCCCGACGTCGGTGATCTCCGCGTTCGGCATGATGTGGGCGCTCGGCTTCACCCTGAACAGCGTCACGATGCTGGCCCTGGTCCTGATGGTCGGCATCGTCATCGACGACGCCATCGTCGTGCTCGAGAACATCTTCCGCTTCGTCGAGGAGAAGGGGATGTCCCCGTTCGAGGCGGCGCGCGCGGCCACCGCCGACATCGGCCTCGCCGTCATGGCCACGACGTTCTCCCTCGTGGTCATCTTCGTTCCGGTGTCCTTCATGTCGTCGGTGTCCGGCCGATTCCTCTACCAGTTCGGGCTCACGGCGGCCGTGTCGGTGCTGGTGAGCCTCCTGGTGTCGTTCACGCTCACGCCCATGATGAGCGCCCGGATGCTCCGCGCGGAGGACGCGCTGGGCGAGCACGAGGCGGCCCGCTCGCGGCGCGGGTTCTACCGATGGATCGACGCCACCTACGCGTGGCTGCTCCGCCTGGCGATCACCCCGATCGGGCGCGTCGTCGTGGCGCTGGTGGCGCTCGCCGTCATCGCCTCCTCGGTGCCGCTCTACGGGATGGTCAAGCGCGAGTACGTGCCGACCGACGTGGACGAGGCCGAGTTCGAGATGTTCTACGAGGGGCCCGAGGGGATCAGTCTCGCCGCGATGGACGAGGCGGTCCAGGCGATGAGCCGCGAGATCCAGGGAGTTCGCGGCGTGCGGCTGGCGCTGCTGACCGCGGGCGGCAACTTCCTGGGGCGCGTGAACCAGGGCGGGGGCTACATCCGGATCGCCCCGCACAGCGAGCGCACGGTCACGCCGGCGCGCCTCTGGGAGGGGCTCCGGCAGGGCGACCCGCTGGCGGCATTCCGCGGCAACTACACGCAGCGCGAGGTGATGCAGGAGGTCCGGCAGCGCCTGCGGAAGTTCCGCGACATGCGCATCACCGTGCGGAACGTGCCCGGCTTCAACATCGGGGGCGGGAACTTCGACATCGACTACGTCCTCCGCGGCCCCGACTTGCCGACCCTCGCGCTGTACGGCGAGCAGCTCCGGCAGCGCGCCCAGCAGATCGGGGGGATGCTCGACCTGAACACGACGCTGCGCCTGGACCGGCCGGAGCTGCGGGTCCAGGTCGACCGGGACCGGGCGGCCGATCTCCGGGTGGACGTCGAGCAGATCGCGACGGCCCTCCGGCTCATGGTCGGCGGGGACCAGGAGGTCTCCCGCTTCCACGACCCGTTCCTCGACCAGGACTACGACGTCCAGCTGCGTCTCAGCGAGGCCGACCGGCGCGACCCCCGCACCATCGAGCGGCTCTACGTCTCGAGGGCCTCGTCGACCGCGTCCACCTCGCTCGGGGCCGCCCCCCAGGTCGGGCTGGCGCCCGGCGGCGGTCTGGTTCGGCTCGACAGCGTCGTGAAGATCGTGCCCGGGCAGACGGCGTCCCGGATCGACCGGTCGGAGCGCCAGCGCGAGAACCGCCTCCGCGGGGTCGTCGCCCCCGGCTACGGTCAGGCCGACCGGATCGACGCTCTCCGTCAGGCGACCGCCGAGCTCAAGCTGCCCGCCGGCTACACGACGGTCGTGTCGGGGCGGGCCCGCGAATTCGAGCGGACCTTCGTGGAGTTCCTCTGGGTCTTCCTGCTGGCCGTGATCTTCATGTACATGATCCTGGCCTCCCAGTTCGAGAGCGTGGTCCACCCCTTCACCATCCTGCTCTCGCTGCCGCTGGCGGTGCCCTTCGCGCTCTTCTCGCTCTGGTACACGGGCAACACCATCAACCTCTACTCGGCCCTCGGCATCCTGGTCCTCTTCGGCGTCGTCAAGAAGAACGCCATCCTCCAGATCGACCACATGAACACGCTCAGGCAGGCGGGGCACGATCGGCGCACGGCCATCCTCCTCGGCAACCGGAACCGGCTGCGGCCGATCCTGATGACGACGCTCGCGCTGGTGGGGGGCATGCTGCCGCTGTGGATGGGGACCGGTCCCGGCTCGGAGGAGCGGCGCGCGATCGCCGTCGTGGTCATCGGCGGCCAGACCCTCTCGCTCCTGCTGACGCTCCTGGTGACGCCGGTGGCCTATCTCTGGCTCGACGACCTGGCGCGGCTCCTGGGCGGGCGCCGCCGCGCTGATGAGGCAGGGCCGGCGGCGGCGCGTCACGAGCCCGCGGCCGGTGCCGTTCCCGCGCTCGCGGTCGCGGGCGACGTGAGCGGGGCGCGGAACGGTCCGACATGGTCCGGCGAGCCGACCCCGGTCAGCGGGGTCGGCGATCGCCTGCCGGCCGCCCCGCGCGACCGCGAGAAGCGCCTCCCGTAACGGGACCCGTCCGATCGGCCGGCTACCGATCCCCCCTGGTTCGCCGCTGGCGCTTACGCTAGAGCCGTGCCCGCCCGGCTCGAACCCATTGAAGATCCACTCGCTTTTATTAGCTTTTTTGCTCCAGACCGGTGGGCAAGATCGCAACCCTGGAGTCGCCAACGGCCGCATTCAGTCCCTCATCGTGACCGTGAACGTGTCGGCATCCGGCATGCGACCCCGCGGAACTGAAGGCTGTCAGGAGGGCTGGCCTTGACGCGCCATGCGCTGCGGGGCGTGGAGACTCGCCGTCACGCGATCACGAGCCGGTCAGGCCCACGTGGAGGCGGAGGATGCGGCGCACCTCCTCGATGGTCCGGGGGTGTCCCTGAGTTGAATGGCTCGACGGCTGCACGACGAGCTCCGACTCGACCCCATCGATGTGGGCGCTCGCGTACGCGACGACGCCGTCGCTGCCCTGCTCGATCGGTCCGTTCCCCTGGATGGCGATGATCGAGTGGGCCGTGACGGACGGGGCGACGGGGATCGTCTGCAGGCCCCGGATGAAGAGGTGGCGCGGCGACATGTTGTCGATGGCCGACGGGACGACGAGCGGGCCGTACGCGGCGTCCGGATTTCGGGCGATGTCGGCCGCTACTCCGGTGAGAGCGAAGGGCAGGCTTACGAGCTTCCGGACGACGTTGGCGATGATCCGCCGGCCCGCCACGAAGCTCCCGCGATGCGGCGTGGCGATGAACACGATGCGAGAGACCTCCGGGAGCGGCTCGACGAACAGCCCGCGCCGGAGCAGGTCGCGGGTCTCGTCGGACACCCGCACCTCCGCGAACGGCCTGCGGCTGACCGCATTCCAGATCCGATCTCCGCTGTGGATCGCCTGCATCTTGGCCAGCAGGCCCCCCTGGCTGTGCCCGATCAGCACCATCCGGCGGAGGGCCGCGTCCGTGCCCCCGGGGTCGAGCTGCGCCACCGCCCCGGTCAGCGCATCGCGCAGCTGAAGGGAGGACAGCGCCACGGGCTGGCCGGAATCGTACTGGAAGAACCAGAACTGGAAGCGGCGTCGGATCTCGGGATCGGCCTGGAGGCGGTTGTACATCTCCGCCCAGCGGACCACGCTCGACTGCGTGCCGTGCACGAAGACGACGGGGACCAACCCTGGCCGGTACGGCGTGACGGAGATGAGCGGCAGCCGCGTGGTCCCGCCGAGCCGGCCTAGGAACCCGAGGAGCTCGAGCCGCAGGGTCGGCACGTCGGTGAGGGTCAGCGCGAGCGCCGCCGATGGCTCCATCTCGAGGGGGACCGGCTCGCCGGCGATCGAGACCGTCTCCGTATCCCAGGCCAGGTGGAGCTCGAGCGTGGCCGAGAGCGGGCGCCCCTCCACCAGGGCCCGCCGGGTCTCGGGGACCCGCAGGAAGGCCGTCACCGGCACCTGGATGCGCGGCGCCACCAGGTCCCGGCCGGGGCTTGCGGGATCGATGGGTCTAGTGGCGGCGGCCAGCGGGGCGCCGAGTCCCGGCCACCGGTACCGCATCGCCAGACCGTGCACCTCCAGCTCCGTCGTCGGCGTGAACCGGTAGAGCTCCCGGTCCCCGGCCCGCAGGCTGGCCGGATCGAAGGCCACCTCGATGGGTCCGAAGGGCAAGGGGAACGTGCCGCCGCGGAGCACGACCTCCGAACGGTCTTGGGAGGCGAAGGCGCCGGTGAGCGCCCAGTTGTAGAGGTCCGCCGCGATCCTCAGACGCGGGTCGAAGCGCCCGGGGGCCGCCTCGGATCCCTCGGGGAACAGGAAGGCGTACGCATAGACGGCCGCGGCCAGGTGAAAGCTGGGGTTCGTGGTCGCCTGCCCGTGAAGGAAGGAGAGCTCGGCCAAGGCGAACAGGAGGCCCGCGTCCCCCCCCGACGCGACCATGGCTCGGTGGAGCTCGGCGACCGCGGCTTCCGGGCGCGTCTCGAAGGCATCGAGCAGGCCGCGCTCGGCAAGATGGTTGCGGGTGGGCCAGCTCGGCTCGCCCGTGGTGGTGGCGCTCCGCGCCAGTTGGCGGTGAGCGACCGCGGGGTCGACGCGTACCGCGCCCACCGGGCTTGCGCAGGCCGCCGCGGCCATCCACAGGGCGCCGAGAAGCGCGAGGCGACTGCGCTGGAGCGTGCCCCGACGAGGAGTCCTCCCCGCGCTCGACGGTGTCAGAAGACGCCTATTCCGCCTTCTGGCCACATCGACGCTCAGGGCCCTCAGAACTGGTACGCAGTGGACATGGTCGCCACGTGGCCACGGGACCGAGCCTCTGCATCCACCTGGTCACCACCGGTCGCCGCATCTCGAAACCTCCTCAGGTCATCCCCGACCTTGCGCCTGCTCCACAGTGCGGCTCTCGGCGGGCTACCGGCATCGTTTCTCGCATCGCGGAGACCGATCAACTAGACCTTGGTCCAGTACGGTCGTCGCCGGCCACCTCGGCATCAGACGAGTTCGCATCGAGCTGCCGATGCGAGGGCCCGGCAAGGCTCGTGTTGTTCTTCCCAGGGCAGTTCTGCCATAATTCTTGCGGCTTTGCTGGCGCGGTCCGGGCGCCATCACTCCCGATGGCTCTCGCGAATTGCGAGCCGGTGGTCAAGGAGGCTCCGCCTCACGCATGTTCTTCGGAGGACCCGGCATTCGTGGCCATCGCGACGCGCGCGGCATGGGCGGCAACGCGCCGTCGCGGCCCTCTCCGCCGTATCGCCCGGGGGCTCGGCGCGGAGGGCGCGAGCCTGTGGCGGTTATCGACGGAGGCCACGTGCCCCAACGGGAAGGCGTGGCACCCCTCGACCGGCAGTCTGGCTTTTGGAGGCTCGCCACGATGACTGGCCCGGATGCCTGAGCGGCCGGTGAACATTCGCCAGGGGTGTCTCAAGAGCCACCTCTCCGTGGCGGCGCTGGCGCTCTGGATGCTCTTGGCCGGGTCCGGGCTGGCCGTGGGTCAACCAGTCCCCTCGACGGGAGGTCCACCGCCCTCGGACCCCCGCCCGGTGCCGGACGGCCCGGGGAAGGCCCGCCGGGTGCTCCTCCTCTTCGGCGCGCCGCGATTGACCCCGGCCATCGAGGCTGTCGACACGGCGATTCGATCGACGATCGAGTCCCGATCGCCGATCCCGGTCACCTTCTACACCGAATATCTGGACTTCACCCTCTTCGGCGGCGACGAACCCCAGCCCGAGCTGCGCGCGTTGCTCGGGCGAAAGTACGCCACCCGCCCCATCGACCTGATCGTGGCGCTCGCCAGCCGTCCGCTCCGCGTCGCCCTGCGCAACCGGAAGGACCTCTTCTCGAACGCGCCCGTCGTCTTCGTGAGCGTGGACTCGAAGGCCGCCGCCGACCTTCGGCTCGATGCCGACGTCACGGGCACATGGCTCCACATTGGCTGGACGGAGACGCTCGACCTGGCGCGCCGCCTCCAGCCCGATATCCGACGAGCGGTCGTGATCGGGGGTGTGACGCCCGCCGATCGGGTCTGGCTGGATCAGGCGCGCCAGCAGCTCGGCATGCGGTCTGGATCGGTCGAGGTCGAGTATCTCGCCGGTCTCGGCCTGGAGGACGTCCTGAAGGCGGTCGCCGCCCTCCCGACGCGGACGGTTGTCCTGGTCGGTCCCTTCCTGCGCGACGTGACCGGGCGCGATTTTGTCATGCCGGAGGCGATCGGACGGATCGCCGCGTCGTCCAGCGTGCCCACCTACGGCGTCATGGACAGTGCTGTGGGAGCCGGCGCCGTCGGAGGGCATGTGGTGAGCTTCGAGGCTCATGGTCGCACCGCGGCGGACCTGGCGCTCCGGGTCCTGGCGGGCGAGCGGCCGCCACCGACGGAGGCGAGCACCACCGTCTCCATGGTCGACGCACGCCAGCTCACGCGCTGGCACCTCGATGCACGACGGCTGCCCGCCGGCACTGTCGTCCGGTTCCGAGAGCCCTCCCTGTGGGAGCAACACCGTTGGGCGATCATCTTGGCCCTGAGTGTCCTCGCTGGCCAGACGCTCGTCGTCGCGGCGCTGCTCTTCGAGCGGCGCCGTCGGCAGCGTGCGCAGGCGGCGCTTGAGGACCGCCTGCGCTTCGAGACGCTGCTGACCGAGATCGCCGCCGGCTTCGCCGACCCGCCGGGCGGCGTGCTGCGGGAGCCTGACCGAACAGCCCGTCCAGCGGACAGCGTCGACGACTTGATCCGCGAAGGTCTCCGTCGTATCGCCCAGGGGCTCGGCGCGGAGGGCGCGAGCCTGTGGCGCTTCTCGACCTCAGGGGCGTCGTTGACCGTCTCCTGGTCGCAACCGGGGCTCAGCGCCCCGCCCGCGGAGGTCTCGCTCGATGACTTTCCTTTCCTGCGGACGAGGGTGATGCAGGGCGAGACCCTGCGGCTCCTGAGCCTGGACGAGCTGCCATCCGAGGCCAGCGTCGATCGGCAGAGTTTTACGCGATACGAGGTCCGGTCGTTGGTCGCGGTCCCACTGGAGGCCGCCGACCCGGATCGCCGGACGATCTCCTGCCTGACCCTGCGGAACGGGAGAACGTGGCCGGACGACGTCGTTCAGCGTCTCCGGACGGTCGGAGAGGTGTTCGCGGGCGCGCTCGCGCGGGCCCAGGCGGAAGCCGCGCTGAGCGAGAGCGAGGCGCGGTTTCGCTCCATGGCCAACAACGCGCCTGTCCTCATCTGGATGTCCGGTCTCGACAAGGGCTGCACGTTCTTCAACAAGGGCTGGCTGGACTTCACGGGACGCCCCATGGCGAAGGAGCTGGGCAGTGGATGGGTCGACGGCGTGCACCCCGATGATGTCGACCGCTGTCTCGAAACCTACGTGAGCGCCTTCGACCTTCGACACCCGTTCTCGATGGAATACCGCCTGCGCCGGCACGATGGGCAGTACCGCACCATCGTGGATAGAGGCGTGCCGCGGTTCGCGCCGGACGGGACGCTTGTCGGGTACATCGGGTGCGCCGACGACATCACCGAGCGCAAGCGAGGCGAGGAGCTGCCGCGGCAGGTGCTCGACGCGGCGCCGAACGCGATGATCATGGTCAATCAGGATGGCCGGATCACCCTGGTGAACGCCGCCGTGGAGACGGTGTTCGGCTACGCCCGCGAGGAGCTCATCGGGTCCGCCATCGAGATCCTGGTCCCCGAGCGTGTGCGGTCTCACCACCCGGGCGATCGCACCCACTACTTCGCCGATCCCAGTGTGCGGATGATGGGCGCGGGGCGCGAGCTCTACGGTCGTCGCAAGGATGGGAGCGCGGTGCCGGTCGAGATCGGGCTCACCCCCATCCAGACGCCGGAAGGGCTGTTCGTGCTGGCATCCGTCATTGACATCACCGCGCGAAAGGCCGCCGAGCTGGAGGCGGAGCGGCATCGCGCGGAGCTCGCCCATGTCGCGCGCATCTCCACCATGGGCCAGCTCGCGACGTCGCTGGCCCACGAGCTGAACCAGCCGCTCACGGCGATCCTGGCAAACGCGCAGACCGCCCAGGAGTGGCTTTCGCGCGCCTCCCCCGACCTCGCGGAGATCCGGGAGACGGTGGACGACATCATCACGGAGGACATCCGGGCGAGCGAGGTGATCCGGCGGATGCGCGGGCTGCTCCGGAAGGGTGAGCTGCGATCGGATGCCGTCGACCTCAATGAGCTTGCCCGCGATGTCACCCGGCTGATCGCCAATGATGCCCTGCTCCGGGGTGCCTCGATCGAGTGCGACCTGTGGCCGGCCCTGCCGACGGTCCGGGGCGATGCGGTCCAGTTCCAGCAGGTCCTGCTGAACCTGCTCGTCAACGGCCTCCACGCGGTGACCGAGCAACCCTCACCCCGGCGCCGGGTGATCGTGCGCACGGCGAGCCGGGATGGCGGCGTCGAGGTGTCCGTGCAGGACACGGGCAAGGGCATCGCCGAGAGCGACCTGCAGCAGGTCTTCGCGCCGTTCTACAGCACGAAGGGCGAGGGGCTTGGGGTGGGGCTGTCCATCAGCCGGTCGATCGTCGAGACGTACGGCGGCCGGATCTGGGCCGAGAACAACCCCGATGGCGGCGCGATCTTCCGGATTCGCCTGCCGGCCAGCTCCACCGCCGCGGAAACCACCGGACCACCCCGCTGATCTTCCTGGTTGACGACGACGCGGGCGTCCGCAAGGCGCTCGTGCGGATGCTCCGTGCGGCCGGGCACGCGGTCGAGGCGTTCGCCTCGGCCCGCGAGTTCCTGGCCCGGGAGCGGGACGAGGGGCCGGGCTGTCTCGTGCTCGACCTTCGCATGCCGGGTATGACCGGGCTCGAGCTGCAGGACGCCCTGGAGCGCGCTGGCTATGCCATTCCGGTCGTCTTCGTCAGCGGCCACGGGGATATCCCGGCGAGCGTGAAGGCCATGAAGGCCGGGGCGATCGATTTCCTCACGAAGCCGGTACAGAACCGCGACCTGCTCCAGGCCATCGAGCGGGCCCTGGCTCGCGACCGCGCGGCGCGGGCCACCCGGGTCGAGCGAGACGCGGCCCGGGCCGAGCAGCACGCGGCCCGGGCGCGCGTGGCACGCCTGACTCCGCGGGAGCGCCAGGTGTGCGCGCTCGTCGCCACTGGCATGCTGAACAAGCAGATCGCCGCCGAGCTGGGCACCGGCGAGAAGAACATCAAGCTTCACCGCGCCCACGTCATGGAGAAGCTCGGGGTGGGCTCGGTCGCCGAGCTCGTCCGCCTCGTCGACCGGGCCGGCCTCGCCTGACCTCGCCCGCTCCGAGCCACGCTCGGCGAGTCGGGCAACGGAGCTAGGGCAGCTACACGAGCATCGGCTTGGCGCGTGCCGCGATCGCTCTCGAGTCTGCCGGAGGCTAGCCGTTCACCGAGCGTCGGATCGCGTGTCCGACGGCCTCGATCAACGCGGACCGGTCGATTGGCTTGCGGAGCCAGGTGGCGACGCCGGCGCCCGCCAATGCCTCCCGGGTCCGTGCGTCGTCCGCCGCCGTGATGAACACGGTCGCGATCGCCGCGCCGCGCTCGACCAGCATCCGGCTCAGCTCCACCCCGCTCATCCCCGTCAAATTGAGGTCGAGAACGAGGCAGTCCGGCGTCTCCCCAGGTGAGCGGGCAAGGAACTCCTCAGCGCACTCGAACGTCATCACCCTGAACCCTGCGGAGCGCAGAGCGCGGGCGAGCGCCTTCCGGACTGGCGCGTCATCCTCGATGAGCGCGACCGTGTGCAGGGTCACGCCGGCGGTCCCCTCCGGTTCGCTCCGCGCCCGCGATGGCCGCATGCCTCGAACGCGCCGGTTGGCCGGCGGCGACCGGCGGCCTGGCTCGGCGCGCGGTCGACGCCAAGCGCGGCGCCCGAGCTGCTGAGGCGTCGGGCCTCTTCGGTCACCCGGGTCGTTCCCCACACGCCAATCACGCGGAGAGCCTCCGCCCGGGACAGGCCTCTGAGGTTGCTGATGTCCCGGAAGCCTTCAGCGTCCCCCAACACGTGCACCGCACCTCGATCTATCGTCGGTGGCGACCGGTGATCCAGGCGGCGATGGCACGTTCTGGACGCGATGGTGGGGCACGCCCGGGAATGTCCGCTACTGGACCAAGGTCCAGCCCGGTACTGGACCAAGGTCCAGTTGATCGGTCTCATCCGCGATGCGAGAAACGATGTCGGCAGCTGCGCGACCTGGACGCCTCGGTGTCCGGAGCGTGCGAGACCCGTGACGGTGTGCGTCGCGCAGAGTGGCTGGTCGCCGATCAACGCGCGATGGGGGAAACGTCTCATGGGACCCAAGCAGGCCTGTGCGGGCGCGCGGAGGAACACGCCAACGCTGGTGTTCATCGCGGGCATCGTGATCCTCATGCTGGCCGGGATGTTCCTGCCGCGAGTGGGATGGACCCAGGTGGGCCGTCGTGGACCTCCGGTCAGTCCCGGAGCGTACGGCGCCCCCTCCGGCGGCTATGGCGCGCCGGGAGGCGGGTACGGCTATCAGGGCGGTTCGGCGCCGGCGCCCCCGGCCTACCCCCGGGCCGGCTACGGCGCACCAGCACCGCAATACGCGCCTGGCGGATATGGACCTCCCGGCTCCCTGCCACAAGGGTACGCCCCGCCGGCCTATCAGCAGCCCTACGCCTATCCCCCTCCGGGGCAGAACCTACAGCAAGCGGCGGCGACCCAGACGCAGTGCCAGTCATGGGCGAGCGCGCAATCGGGGTACAACCCGAACGCGCCAGGCAGCCCGGGCACGACGGTAGCGACAGGCCAGGTCGCGATGGCGGGTGGACGGTCGGTCGTCCGGGGTGGCGCGCGGGGGGCCGCCGCAGGCGCAGCGGGGGGCGCGGCCGGCGCGGCCGTCCAGGGTGAGGATACCGGGAAGACCGCCGCGACGGGCGCGGCGGCGGGAGCTGCCGTCGGGGGGGTGATGGGCGGGGTCAAGCGGCGAGACCAGCGGTCCGCCGAAATGCAGCAACAGAACCAGGCGCTGCAGCAGCAGAGCCAGCAAAGCGTCGCCTATAGCCGCGCCCTGGAGGCATGTCTGGCGGGGCAAGGCTACACCGTGCGCTAGAGGAGAAAACGCATGAGTCAGTGGATCCGGTGGGCAGGACGTGGCTGGCTAGTGATCGGCCTGTGCGCGACGGCGCCAGGCATGGCAGGGGCGGCGGAGTTGGACGGCTCGGCCCCGATCCTCTGTGTCGTCATGGGCCTCACCGAGTGCGATCGCTGGGGGGCGTGCGAGCGGGTCGGACGGGAGGTTCTGGAGCTTCCGCCGTTCGTGCGGGTAAACGTGGCCGCGAAGGCCCTCGAGGCGATGGATGGGTCGGGCCGCACGACGGCGATCCACTCGTCAGCGCTGGTGAAGGAGCAGGCGCGGCTGATCCTCCAGGGCGGCGAGAACGGGCGGGCCTGGAGTCTTGTGATCGACCAGAAAACGGGCGAGATGACGGCCGCGGTCGCCGACCACGATGGCGGCTTCCTCATCGCTGGCGTCTGCACGCTGCCATAGCCGAGACCAGGGGAGTCAGCAGCAGTGCTGCCTCTACGAGCAGCGCCAGGCCCACCTGTGGGCGGGGCGATGAGCGGACCGTGTCTCTGCCCGAACTCGCCCGCGAGGCGACCAGAGAAACGAGGAGAGCGATGAAGATTCGAGCAGTGGTGACGGCGATCGTGGTCCTGGTGGTGGCCGGCGCGCTCTGGCCGCGAGTGGGGACGGCTCAGCCGGTCCGTCCGGCGGGGCCGCCTGCCTGGCAGCAGCAAGGAGGCGCGCCGCTCCCGCCGGGCGGTTACCCGGCTCCGGGCGCGTACGCCCCACCGCCCGGTGGCTACCCGGCACCCGCCGGTCCGGCACCGGGTTGTCCACCAGCGGCAAGCTACGCGCCATCCGGGGATCTCGCCCTGAACGTCCCGCCTCCAGCCTATCAACCGCCCTATGCCTATCCCCAGCAGGGGCAGAACCCGCAGCAGGCCACGACCGACCAGAGCGAGTGTGGGGCGTGGGCGTCTCGGCAAACGGGATTCGACCCGAACGCGCCGGGCGGCCCCTCCTCCGGGGTGGGCGCTGCCGGCGCGTCGTCCCCTCCTGGGGTGTTCGGCGGGATCCAGCGGCGGGAGGAGCGGCGGGACGTGCGGCGGCAGCAGCTGGTCGGGCAGAACGCGGCCGGTTCCCAGCAGGACGGGTACATACGGGCACTGAACGCCTGCCTGACCGCCCGGGGCTACACGGTGCGCTAGCCCGATCCCGGTCGTGAGGCCAGGGGACTGCAGAGAGACCAGGCGATCCACACGGCGCGGGTCGGCGCGTGTGAGTCGTCGGAAAAGCGAAGGGCGAGGAGGAGAGTGATGGATCGATCCCACTATGCGAAGGACTCCGGGAGCGGCACGTGGCACTGGGCCGGCCTGGGACTGGTAACCATTGTCCTGGCGTTGGTCCCCTGGCCGGGCCGCGCGGATGAACCGTGGACGGGCAGTGAGCGACTCCGGCTGCTGGAGTCGCCCGCCGGCAGTGCCGCCGGGCCGCCGGCCAGCCAGAATGTCGTCGCAGCGCTCACGCCGGGGTCCGTGCTCCTCGCCCAGGCCGGCGCCGGCGCCGCGCCGGCCGCCGCCCCCGGCGGCTGGCAGTTCACGATCGCCCCGTATCTCTGGACACCGCGCACCGAGATCGATCTCACGGTGGGGCCTGTCACTCGGTCCACCACGATCGACTTCTTCGAGGACGTGGCCGACCACTTGAACTTCGGCTTCACCGGCCATTTCGAGGCCACCTGGCGGGAGTGGACCCTCCTGGCGGATCTCCTGTACCTCAAGGTCGGCAAAGACGAGACGACGGGGGCCGGCGTTCAAACGGATCTGGACTACGAGCAGCTGCTCTTCGAGGTCGGCGGGACCTATCGCCTCGTCACCCTGCCCGTCGGACGTACCGGCCGGCTCACGCTCGAGGCGCTGGCCGGCCTCCGGCTGATGCACATCGACGCCGAGCTCACCGTTGGCGCCCAGTCGCGCTCGCGAACCGGGACGGTGGTCGACCCGATGTTCGGAGGCCGCATCGCATACCACATCACCGACACCGTCGCGCTTTGGTTTCGGGGGGACGTGGCCGGCTTCGGAATCTCCGACAGCCAGAGCGAGCTCACGTACAACCTGATCGCGGGGGTGAACTGGCGCTTCTCGCAAGTCTCGTCCGTTTTTGCCGGATGGCGCTACATGCACGTCGAGATCGAGAAAAGCACGTGGAATGCGGACGTCTCGTTCAACGGACCGTTCCTCGGCTTCAATTTCTATTTCTGAGCCGTGGGCCGCGGGGGCAGGCGAGCCGGCCGAGGGGGGCGCCGGGGCGATGGCCTTGCTCGCGCGTCTGCCGGCCGGGCGCGATCGAAGAGTCCCGTGACCTTGCGTCCGGCCGACCCCCTTGGGCCGAAGGCGGGCGACCCCCGTCATTCCGAAGCTCATGAATTGCGAGTGTGAAGACGGCCGACCGATGCCATTGAGGCCAACAACCACATGCAGCGGACGGCTCCCGCACTCGAGCTGTTAGCCGTGTGTCGCGCAGGGCAAGAGCGAGACGAGTTGGGGCCGCGGGACCTCGACGAAAGGGAGGGGCCATGAGCAGGGTGAGCTCTCGGGTTTACAGGGCAGCGGGGATCCTCGCCACAGCGCTTGCGGTCGGGCTTGCCGTATCCCCGGCGACTCTGCGGGGGCAGACCTCCGTACCGACCAAGCCGGCGCCGGCAGCTCCCGCCAAACCCGCGGCTTCCGCCCCGGCCCAGTCTCCGGCCGCCGCGCCGGCCAAGCCGAACCCGCTGCGGGACGTGTTCTTCGGCGAAACACACCTCCATACGAGCTGGTCGTTCGATGCGTATGTCTTCGGAAACACGCTGGCCGGGCCCGAAGACGCGTACCAATTCGCCTTGGGCAAGCCGATCCGGCATCCCGCGGGCTACATGGTGCAGATGAAGCGTCCGCTCGATTTCGCGGCCGTCACGGATCACGCGGAATACATGGGCACGATCCCCCTCGCCAACGATCCACGGTCGGACTTGAGCAAGCTGCCGATCGCGCGACAGCTGACCGTCAAGAGCAAGGACGATATCCAGAGGATCTATCTCTTCCTCGCCACTACGATCCTCAAGAACGAGCCGATCAAGGAGCTCACAAGCCCCGAGGTCGCCGGCTCCGTCTGGAGACGGGTCGCCGACATTGCCGACAAGTTCTACAAACCGGGCAAGTTCACCACCTTCGCCGCGTACGAATGGAGCTCGACGCCCGACAATCGCAATTTGCACCGCAATCTGATCTTCAGAGATACGAAGAAGATTCCGATAGTGCCGTTTAGCGCGATCGATTCCACCCATCCGGAGGAGCTGTGGACCTGGATGGATGGCCAGCGCAAGGCCGGGAACGAGCTGCTCGCCATTTCGCATAACGCGAACCTCTCCGATGGCGTGATGTTTCCGCTGGAGGTCGACAGCAAGGGCCGGCCGATCGATGCCGCGTGGACGCAATCCCGGGTGAACAACGAGCCGCTGTCCGAGATACAGCAGCTCAAGGGCGCATCGGAAACGCATCCGGCGCTATCGCCCAGCGACGAGTTCGCCCAGCACGAGATCATGGAGTATCTGCTGGGCGGCGTCGACCGGGGCCCCAGGCTGCACGGCAGCTACATCCGCGAGGCGTACCAGAACGGGCTCGCGCTACAGGACACGCGCGGCTACAACCCGTACAGGTTCGGCCTCGTGGGCGCGAGCGACACGCATGGCACCGCGATGGCGCATACGCAATCGAACTATTTCGGCGGGCACGCCCTGCTCGATGCTACGCCGCAAGGCCGACTCAGCGGCGAGAAGCATTCCGGGATGACGTCGGACCGGTTTGCGACGTCCGGATTGGGCGGCGTCTGGGCCGAGGAAAATACCCGCGAGGCGATCTTTGCCGCCATGCAGCGCAAGGAAACATTCGCGACCAGTGGCGTGCGCATCAGAGTACGCTTCTTCGGCGGCTGGGGCTTCGCGCCCGGCGTCCTGCAAGGCAAGGATTGGGTCAGGACCGGGTACGCGAACGGCGTTCCGATGGGCGGCGATCTGCCGGCGGCGACATCCAAGGCGCCGACGTTCATCGTGTGGGCCGTCAAGGATCCCGACGACGCCAGTCTCGATCGGATCCAGATCGTCAAGGGATGGACGCGCAACGGCCAGATCTTCGAGAAGATCTACAACGTCGCCTGGTCCGGGGACCGCGCGGTCAAGGGCGGCGCCCGAATGTCCGATGCCCTCGTTCGGCGCGGCGAGGCCGAGTTGCCGCCGGTGCGCAACACCGTGGATGTCAAGAACGCGACGTATTCCAACACGAGCGGCGCGGTGGAGTTGAAAACGGTCTGGACCGACCCGGACTTCGATCCGAGCCAGTTTGCTTTCTACTATGCCCGGGTGCTGCAGATTCCGACGCCGCGCTGGACGACGTACGACGCGAAGAAGCTCGGTGTCCCGCCGCCGGCCAACGTGCCGACGACGGTTCAGGATCGTGCGTGGACGTCTCCGATCTGGTATTCGCCGAGCGACGAAGCGCGCAAAGCGGCGAAGCCTGGGACGACCGTTGCCGAATTGAAGCAGAAGGGCGCCATCGCGCTCGGTGACGCGCAGCTGACGCAATTGATCGTCGGAAAGACGCTCAAGATCCGCAACACGGTGACAGGGCAGCGCTTCGAGATCCTCTACGGACCCGAGGGGCGGCGCCTGATCCTCAGCGTCGACGGCAAGCAGCCGCCCGCCGGTCAGGTGGGCGACGTAATGCATAGCGGCGAGCTCGGGTCGCCGGCGCACTACGAGATCCGCGAGAACAGGATCATGACGACGATCGCGGGTGCACCATTCGAGGTGAGTGTCTACAAGATCGGCGACAAGTACGTCGCGGCCCGCAGTAACGAGTTCGGGTACGCCAACTACGAGGTGGAATAGATGCGCGCGATATCCGGGCTAAGGCGTGCGCTGGGCGAGCCGCTGTTGCAGTTCATCGTGATGGGCGTGTTGCTGTTCGCGGGCTACCGGCTCGTTCATCCCGAGCGGCTGGCCAAGGGCGAGGACCAGCGCATCGAGCTGACCGCCGCCGACGTGCGGCAACTCGAGATCGTGTGGACGGCGCAATGGCATCGGGCACCGACGCCGGATGAGCTGCAGGGACTCGTGGCGAGCCGAGTCCGCGAGGAGATCCTCTACCGCGAGGCGCTCGCGCTCGGCCTCGAGCGCGGCGACACGATCATCAAGCGCCGGTTGGCGCAGAAAATGGAGTTCCTGGCCGACGACCTTTGGGCCGTGCGCACTCCGTCGGTCGAAGAGGTCCGCGCCTGGTATTCGCGCACTTCCGCGCAGTTCGCGGATCCTGATCGCCGTTCCTTCCGACACCTATACTTTTCCGCGGACCGCCGTGGCGATCGTGCGCAGCAGGACGCCGTGCGTGCGCTTGTCAAGCTCGGCCGGACGCCCACCGATACACTCGCGCTCTCGGCCATCGGCGACCCGTTCATGTTCCAGGAGCACTACGCCGATCGCACGCCGGAGCAGATGGCCGCCATCTTCGGCAGTCACTTCGCCACGGCCGTGCGTCAGCTGCCGGTCGGCACGTGGCAGGGGCCGATCGAGTCGGGCCTCGGGTGGCACCTCGTGTTCGTCGACACGCTGATTGCCGGCCGCGTGCCGTCCTTCGAGGAAGTCGAGACGGATGTGAAGGCGGCATGGCTCGCCGAGCAGAAGGCGATGGCGTGGGACAAGGCGTTCACGGAGATGCGCGCGAAGTACACGGTGCTGCTGCCCGTGCCTCCCGAGAATGCGTCGTCGGGGCCCCGGGCCGCGTCGCTGTCGTCGGGAGGTAGGTCGGAGGCCGCGACGAAAGGGGCGCGGTGAGCGTCGCGATGCGCGCCGTCGGAACTCTCATCGCCGTCTGGTTACTGGCGACGGCGTTGCTCGTGCCCGCAGCGGGGGCTCACGAGTCGCGCCCCGCGTACCTCGAGATCAAGGAGACGGCGTCGGGCCAGTTCTCGGTGCTCTGGCGCACGCCGGGCAAGCGCTTGCCGCTGGTGCTGAAGATGCCCGAGGGCGTCACGAACCTGAAGGAGCCCGTGGTCCAGGAGCTCACCGATTCACTGGTGGAGCGCCGGTGGATCGACGCGGGGCGGGATGGGCTCGCCGGCCAGCGCATCGAGATCGTCGGGCTTCAGTTGACGATCACCGACGTGCTCGTTCGCGTCCAGTTCCTCGATGGCCGGACGTTGCAGACCATCGCACGCCCGTCGCGGCCGTGGGTCGAGATCGCCGCCTCGCCGTCATGGTGGCAGGCGATCGTCACGTACATCGTGGAGGGAGTCCGGCACATCCTGTTTGGCGCCGATCACCTGCTGTTCGTGCTGGGCCTGCTGCTGATCGTGAAGGATCGGTGGATGCTGGTAAAGACGATCACCGCCTTCACCATCGCCCACAGCCTCACGCTCGCCATCGCGACGCTCGGCTATGCCGAGGTGCCGATGCTGCCGCTCAACGCCGCGATCGCCCTGAGCATTCTTTTTCTCGGACCCGAGATCGTGCGCTCCTGGCGGGGCCAGACGAGCCTCACGATCCGCCACCCGTGGGTTGTGGCGTTCGCCTTCGGGCTGCTCCACGGCTTCGGCTTCGCCAGCGCGCTGACCGGTGCCGGTCTGCCGCGGGGCGACCTGCCGCTGGCGCTCCTGTCCTTCAACGTCGGCGTCGAAGTCGGGCAGCTCGGTTTCGTGGGGCTCAGTCTCGCAACGGAGCGTGCGTTCCGCGTGCTCGAGATCCGCTGGCCGCGCTGGGCGCAGGTGCTGCCCGGTTACGCGGTCGGCACGCTGGGCGCGTTCTGGACCGTGCAGCGCCTGGTGGTGCTCGTCGGAGGCGCACGGTGAGAACGGAAACGGGGAGGCCAAGCATGGCGCGCTGGATGATCGTGCTCGTGGCCGGGTGCCTCTGGGTAGAGCCCGCCTTCGCACACGTGGGACAGGGCGAGGCCGCCGGGTTCGTAAGCGGCCTGGCCCATCCGATCTCGGGGCTGGACCACGTGCTGGCGATGGTGGCGGTCGGCCTGTGGGGGGCGCAACTGGGCAGCCCGGCCATCTGGCTACTGCCCGTCGCGTTTCCGATGGTCATGGCACTGGGCGGAATGCTCGGGCTCGTGGGCGTGCAGCTTCCCGGCGTCGAGTACGGGATCGCCGCGTCCGCCATCCTGCTCGGCGCGGCCGTGGTGTTCGAGCTGCGTCCGCCCCTCGCCGTGGCGGCGGCGCTGGTCGCGTTCTTCGCCATCTTCCATGGGCACGCCCACGGGACGGAGCTGCCACCGGGCCAGAGCGCCATGCTCTACAGCATGGGCTTCGTCGCGGCGACGGGCTGCCTGCATGCGATGGGCATCGGTGTCGGCGAGGCCCGGCGATGGGTATGGGGTAAGGGACTGCTACGCGCTAGCGGCGCCGTCGTCGCGGTGGGCGGGGTCTTCTTCATGTGGAAGGCGCTCACATGAAGGACGTCGACCGACCCGGGTTGCCGCTTCACGCGGTGGCCGTTCTTGCGATGATGGCATGTCCCGCCCTTGCCGAGGCGCACCTGAACTCGAGCGGCATGGGGCCGGTCTACGACGGGGTGGTGCACTTCGTCACGAGTCCCGAGGACATGGCCCCGGTGCTGGCGCTCGCCCTCCTGGCCGGGTTGCGTGGCGCCGACCACGGGCGCAGGACCCTCTTCGTGCTCCCGGTCACCTGGTTGCTGGGAGGTCTCGTCGGAACCACGTCTCTCGCGACAAGTGGCGGCGCTCTGTCCTCCGCGATCGTTGTCCTGTTACTGGGTGGACTGCTGGCGACCGACGCGAAGCTCTCCCTCGGTGTGACCACAGTGCTCGCCGGGCTGCTCGGCCTGTCCCGCGGATACCTGAATGGCAGCGGGATGGGACAGCTCGGGGTCGCGGTGGCGGCGCTCCTCGGCCTGGCGTCGGCGGTGTTCGTCTTGGTCGCGCTCGCGGCCGCGCTCGCGGCCGGCCTCCGCACCCAGTGGGCCCGGATCTCCGTGCGCGTCGCTGGAAGCTGGATCGCAGCCAGCGGGCTCTTGATGCTCGGCTGGGCCGTCCGCGCACGGTAGGGTTGACGCTCCGTGGGTTGGTGCGGCGTCTCCCGATTCCCGCCCACTGGAGCGCGCTGCTGCGTCCGGCTGCGATTCGGCCCGGCGCTAGCGGCTGGCGCCAGCCGCCCATCAGACTGTGAATCCCACTAGTGTCGGCATCATCGCTTTCACGTGTACGTTCGGTGGTGCGATGCTCGGGATGTGGTTGCAGAGGGTCCTGCCACCGCATCACCTCGACACGAGGTCGAAAGACACGATCAGGGTTGGCATCGGGCTCATCTCCACGATCACTGCACTCGTTCTTGGTCTCGTCACTGCCTCCGCCAAGAGCTCCTTTGACGCGGCGGACGCAGCGGTGGAACAGAGTGCCACCAACATTCTCGCGCTCGATCGCACCCTGGCTCGCTATGGGTCCGAGACCAACGAGATTCGAAGGGCCTTGCAGCACGCGCTTCGGGCCCGGATCGACACGATCTGGCCGCAGGACTCATCCAAACCCATCGATCTGGATCCGAGTCGTGCGGTGACGGGGCGAGCCGCCGAGGGAATCGCGGCGGCGATCCACGGCCTGAGGCCGCGCGATGACTCCCAGCGAGAGCTCCGGGTGCGTGCGCTGGAGCTCGCCGAGACGATGTTGCGGACGCGATGGCTGTCAGTCGCCGCCGCCGAGACATCAGTGTCAATGCCATTTTTTCTGATTCTCGTGTTCTGGCTCACAATCACATTCTCGAGCTTCGGGCTGTTTGCCCCGCGGAATGCCACGGTCCTCGCGGTCCTTTTCGTGTGTGCACTGTCCGTCGGTAGCGCCGTGTTTCTCTTGCTGGAGCTGTATGCGCCACTCTACGGCGTGCTCAAGGTGTCGGCGGAGCCGCTGCGTTACGCGCTTGCGCATCTCAACCAGTAGGTGCGGGAGACCGGGCGGCGCGGCCGCGCTCGGCCCGGCCGAGTGGGGGCATGCCACGCGGGCTGAGCCTCATGGCGGGACTCGGGAGCAGCTTGGAAGGTGCTCGCCCTCTGGGAACGGCCGCCTTGCTGTCAGCCCGAGCAGGTGTCTGAGGCAGTAGTAGACGCAAGAGGAGAAGGCCGATGAACGCCATTCTCGCACTGGCAGTGGTAATGATTGTATTGCTTGGGGCGGGCTGCACCACCACGGTGCAGCGAACGGCGGAGCAATCGCCGATCATTTGTGGATTCCTGGCGGCGGATCTGTGTGCCGAGCTCAAGCCGGGCGCGAAGGAGGAAGCGGGCCTGCGCTACGTGAACCCGAAGGGCATGTTCACCCAGTACGACAAGGTGATGATCGTCGTAGTGGGCTTCTTCGGGGGCGATCCGGCCAAGGTGTCGCCCAAGGACGAGCAGCGACTCACCGACCTCTTCTACAAGAACCTCAACGAGGCGCTGGCCACGCGTTACCAGGTGGTGGATGAGGTCGGTCCCGGGGTGATGAAGGTCGAGGTCGCGCTCCTCGATGTCGAGGCGGCGACTCCGGGGCTCCGGGCGGTCACGATGGTGGTCCCCCAGTTTAGGGTCCTCAGCGTTGGCTACGCCCTCGCGTCGGGAAGATACCCATTCTCGGGGGGAGGCCAGGCCGCCGCCCGGATCTCGGACTCCATGACGGAGCAAGTCCTCGGACTCGCCGTGGATCGCCGCGCCGGGGGCGGGGCAATTCAGACGGCTGCTCAGTGGCAGTGGGGAGACGCCGAGAACGCGATCAAGGCCTGGTCCTCGCTGCTCGCCGACGGAATGTATCTTTACACCTCCGGCGCAAGGAAACCATGAACGACGATGTCGGCCCGGCCTTTGTCGGCGCACCGGCCTGGCCGTTGATGGCCAACACACCGACCTCGGACCGGCAAACCGGCCCGATGCTTCTTCAGGGGAGGACTGTCACCATGCGCAAGAACGCGCCGACGCCCCTAGACAATCGGGTGAACCGCCGCGCCTTCCTCACGACCACCAGCATCGCGTCTGCCACCGCGATTCTGGGCATCGTCCCTGCCGGCCGCCTCGCGTACGCGGCGACGCTGACCAAGGAGCAGCGCGACAAGCTGACGCCGGACGACATCATCGCGTTGATGAAGAAGGGCAATGAGCGCTTTCGCATTGGGCAGGAATCCCCGCACGACTATCTCGTCCAGCAGAAGGCCAGCGCCAAGGGTCAGTATCCCGCCGCGGTGATCCTGAGCTGCATCGACTCCCGGGCGCCCGCCGAGACGATCATGGACCTGGGCATCGGCAACGTCTTCAATGCGCGCGTGGCCGGCAACATCGCCAACGACGACATCCTCGGGAGCATGGAGTTCGCCTGCAAGGTCGCCGGGGCGAAGGTTGTCCTGGTGATGGGGCACACCGCCTGCGGCGCGATCAAGGGCGCGATCGACAAGGTGCAGCTTGGCAAGCTCACCGGGCTGCTCGCCAAGATTCGCCCGGCCGTGGAGGCGACCCGGTATCAGGGCGAGCGCTCGGCGACGAACTACGACTTTGTGGACGCGGTGGCGCGGAAGAATGTCGAGCTGACGATGGCGGACGTCCGCAAGCGCAGTGCAGTCCTGGCCGACCTCGGAGCCTCGGGCGCGATCAAGATTGTCGGTGCGATGTACAACCTCGACTCAGGACTGGTCGAGTTCTTCGGTTGAGGCGGCACAACGGGCGCCGTTACGGCAGACGATCGCCAAGAGGAGTCGTCGCGCGGGTCGTCCTCGCCACGTCGTCCGAACTCACTCAAGGAGGGGGTTCCTTGATGTCACTTCAGCGTGTCGCATCGTGCTTGTCCGTTCTCGTGATTGCAGCCGGATGCGCCTCCACGACCGTCACCGAGCAGCGTTATTACGCGGGGACAGCCGAGCTGGCTCGGCCCGATCGCATCTACGTGTATCCCTTTGCGGAGACCCCCGGCGACATTCCGACCTGGTCCGCTGCGGCCGGCCGGCATGCTCAACCCCGCACAGCGGAGGAGCTCGAGGCAGGTCGCAAGCTGGGCGCTCTCGTGGCGAATGAGCTGGTCTCGGAGATTCGGGGAATGGGCCTACCGGGGGCGGTGGCGGGGCTCCAAACGCCTCTGCAGGTCAACGATCTGCTCTTCGTGGGCTATTTCGAATCGGTCGAGAAGGGCAGCGCGGGCGACCGCGTCACGTTCGGTTTCGGATCGGGCGCGGCCGAGTTGAGGACGGCGGTCGAAGCCTACCAGATGACGAAAGACGGCCCGCGCCAACTCGGATCGGGCAAGGGTACGGCGAGCGGCGGCAAAACGCCGGGGCTGATTGTGCCGGCTGTGGTGATGGTCGCGACGGCGAATCCGATCGGCCTCTTGGCGGGGGGCGCGGCGAAGGCGCAAGGGGAGATAGCTGGGAAGGATACGATTGAGGGCCTGGCCAAGAACACCGCCAAAACCATCGCCGAGCGACTACGGGTGAGATTCAAGGAGCAGGGCTGGATCCGCTAGTTGCTGCCCTGAGGTGGCCCCGAAGAGAGAGACACGTGAGTTAAATCAAGAGTCACCCACCTGTGGCCGGACTCCTGGGCTGCGACCGTCGCCGCTGGCTCATTGGCCTGGGCCTCGGGGTGTGGCTGCTGGCCGTCGGAGGTGGGCAGCCAGGCTGGGCCGACGAGGCCATGGTCGAGGATCGACCGATCCGAGGAAGGAGTGGCTCGAGGGACTCTGGTTTCGCTTTCGCGGCGCCATCGTCCAGGACCGCGGCCGCACGACCGAGAAGGAGCTCCGGCTGATCCTGAACTACGAGTTCGCACTGCTTGAGGGACCGCAGCGCTCGGCCCGTGAGGCGCCGGGGGCGCTATCGTCGGGCCGCGCCCCCCGGAGCCGGCCGGGCACTCGGATGCACGCGTGGCACGTACCCTGCGGCGATCGCCGCGACCGTGGAGCGGGGCGTCAGGACCGTGACCGGTCGGCCCCGCCGCCGTGGCCGGGGCGCGCTGTACCCCGCCGGCGACCACGGGACCAGGTGCCCCCGCCAGACGAGGAGGGCGTCGCCGGCGCTCGTTCCCGCGACGAACACGCCGTCGGGGAGCGACTCGAGCGCCGCCGGGTAGGTGAGGGATCGGCCGCCGGCGCCGAGCCGGTCGCGATGGAGCTCTCGGTCGATCGCACTGGCGAGGGCATCCGCGTCGAGCTCCCGGTCGGGGTTCCCGGCGAGCCACGCGGCCCGGAAGCGCCGGAAGTCGGCGCGGCGGCATTCGCCGCACGGCCGGTGGCCGGCGGCCAGGGCCGTCGCCTCGTCCAGGAAGAACAGCTCCGTGTAGTGGCCGGGCGTCATCACGGTGCGATGGCGGCCGCGGAACGAGAGCTGGCACGCGACCCAGGCGCGGTAGCCGCTCGCGACGCGGCGCACGATCCGCCGAGTCGGGTCGTGGAGGCGGCCCCGGTTCCCCATGAGCGTGCCGCGCGCCGTCGTCCGGATCAGGTCGCCGAACGGGGTCACGCGGTTCTGAAGCGGACGCGTCACACGAGGCTCCCGACGAGCGCCCCGAGGAGCCCGAGCTCGTGGGGTTCCGACAGGCGGTGCCCTCCGTCCTTCGCGAGCGTCAGCGCGACATCCCGTCCGGTTAGCGCCTCGGCCAGGCGCCGGGACGTTTCCCACGGCACGTCCTCGTCCGCCGTTCCGTGGAGGAGGCGCACGGGACAGGAAAGCGGGATGGGCGCGCGGAGCACGAGGTGCCGTCGGCCGTCCTCGACCAGGCGCCACGTGAAGGGGAGCGGCTCGCCGTAGCCCGAGGGCAGACGGATCACGCCGTCCCGCCGGAGGCGGACGCGCTGCTCCTCGGCGAGCCGCGCCCAGAGGAGGTCCTCGGTGAAGTCCGGCGCGGAGGCGATACCCACGAGGGCGTGGATACGCTCGGGCATCGCGAGCGCGACCAGGAGCATGATCCACGCGCCCATGCTGGAGCCCACGAGGAGGAGCGGGCCCGGCGCGCACTCCCGGATGACGGCGAGCGCGTCGTCCCGCCAGAGACCGATCGTTCCCTCTCCGAGTTGTCCCGACGAGCGGCCGTGGCCCTGGTAGTCGAACCGGACGAACGCCCGGCCTCGCGCCCGGCACCAGCCCTCGAGGTGCGACGCCTTGGTCCCGGTCATGTCCGATGCGTAGCCCCCCAGGAAGACCACAGTCGGGCCCGCTCCGGGGCAGCTCACGTAGGCGAGCCGCGCGCTGCCGTCTCTCCCGACGAAGCGAACGTCGAGGGGCGGGGGCGCGGACGGTGACGGGGCGGTCACGCGGCGGCCCGGGGGCTCACGCGGCGAGCCGTCCTCGCGGGCGTCAGGCCTGCGCCGACCCGAACACGATCACCCGCAGCCGGGTCGGGTTGTACGCGTTGCAGGGGTTCCGCTCCTGCGGGCAGTTCGAGATCGCCACCAGGAGGTCCGTCTCCGCGCGGAGGTCGATGTAGTCGCCGGCCTTGGAGAGGGGCTCCGCGATGCCCATCTTCCCGTCCCCGATCGGCACGTTCATGAAGATGTTGAAGCTGTACGGGACCTCCTTGAGGGGAATCCCGAACGGCCGGAGCGCCGCCTCGAAGTTGGCTCGGCAGTTCGGCGTGTCGGCCACGCCGTAGCGCCAGCGGTTCGTGCCCTCGCTGCAGGAGCCCGCCAGGAGGTCGTGCAGGCCGCACGTGTCGGCGGTGATCGTCATGAGCGTCCCGCACCGGTCGGACAGGAGCAGGTGCCCGGTGCTGATGTGGATCGTCCCCTGGATCAAGGCCGTGTTGTGAACCGACAGCTTCTCGCTCGTGTCGGGGCGCCGGAAGCAGACGAAGTCCGCCACCTGCTGGCCATCCACGTCGACGACGCGGACGGTCTGGCCGCGGTCGACCGGGAAGCCGGTTCGACCCCGGGCCTCGAGCATCTCGTCGCGGAGGATCGGGCCGGGCAGGCTCGTCGTCGACATGCTGTCTCCCTGCGGTGTGGCGCGGCTCAGAGTCCGTCGGAGGCCAGGGTAGTCCACCGAACCCGAGGCGGCAACGCACCCCGGCTTCGGCGACGCGATCCCCGCCAAGAAGGATCGTCGCCTCGCGTTCATTGAGCACGTGGAGCTGACGTAGCGCGACGGCGTCGGGACCTGGCCGAAGGACGGTTCGCTGAGCGGCGGCGCGACCGTCTGGCCACGGGCTTCCGGGGACCTGAA